>NZ_FNEQ01000028.1 GCF_900100205.1 Duganella sp. OV510
TGTAGTGGTCAACCCATCCCGGACACTATGTTAAGTTTTTCTTCGACGACGGCCGGTGCCAGTCCCTGGTTGAACTGATGCGGCCGTATCCAGTTATACCGGTGCATCAGGTAATGGCTGATGTCCCGTTGTGCTTCTTGTGCCGTCATGTAACCTGTTGACGGCAGCCATTCCGTTTTGAAGCTACGGAACAGTCGTTCCATAGGTGAGTTATCCCAACAATTTCCACGCCGGCTCATACTCTGCCGTATCCGGTAGCGCCACAAGCGCTGACGGAATTTTCGGCTGGCGTACTGACTGCCCTGATCCGAATGGAACAGCAGTCCCTGCGGTCGACCACGCTGCTCGTAGGCCATTTCCAGCGCTTGCACAACAAGGTCGGCGTCGGGCCGTAGTGAGAATGCCCAGCCCACGGCTCGGCGAGCGAACAGATCCAACACCACAGCCAAGTAATACCATCGCCCCTGCGCCCAAACATAGGTGATATCGCCGCACCAGACCTGATTTGGCGCCTCCACCGTGAACTCTCGGTTGAGATGATTCGGAATGTCGACACGCTCCACCGTGGCCTGCTTGTAGGCGTGCTTGCCAGGTTGCTTGCAGACCAGCCCCAACTCCTCCATCAGGCGACTAACTTTGAAGCGGCCAATGGCAGTGCCTTCCTCGCGCATCATGTCCATGATGCTGCGGCTCCCCGCTGAACTGCGGCTCTCAACGAACAGCTCGTGGACGCGGCTACGTAATGCCATGCGCTCAACATCAATGTGTCGCACGCGCTCCCGATGTGCATACAGGCATGAGCGCGCGATGTCGAAGACCGCGCAGATCAACTCGATTGATTCGTCACCACAAATCTGATCGATTACCTCGTACGTTCTATCCCTTCCGACATCAAGAGCGCGGTAGCCTTTTTTAAAATGGATTTCTCCCGCTCAAGACGTTCAATGCGCGCCTCTAGTTCCTGTATTCGCTGCTGATCCGGCGTGATCGCCTTGCCCTGTGGCGTGACGCCTTGTCGCTCCAATTGAAGCTGCTGAACCCAGCGGCGCATTAGCGATTCTCCGACGCCAATCGACCGGCTGGCCTCCACGTGGCTGTATCCCTGATCCAATACCAAGCATGCTGCCTGCTGCTTGAACTCAGGGGAAAATGTACGTCTTTGCTTGCTCATCAAACACCTCTCCATGGCGAGCATTCTCGCCTAAATTGGTGTCCGGGTACATTAAACCACTACA
>NZ_FNEQ01000027.1 GCF_900100205.1 Duganella sp. OV510
CTGTGAAATGCATCTAGAAATGAGAAAGCGGTGAAGAAAAGTTAGACTTGTTGTGCGACCAACAAAACTTAACTTTACCCACCGCTTTCATGCATGATAATAATCTCCAGCTCCCGTTCTGGGAAGGCTTCTCCATTTGGAATTTTGATCGCCGCAGCGACGGTGTTTGGATTTCGCTCGTACCTATCCCTGACAGCGACGCACGTTGCTCCAATTGTTCCGCGATATGTCCGCGCGTGCATGGACGATATTGGCGCACAGTACGGGACATGACCTTGCTTGGTGAGCCGGTATGGTTGCAGGTGAATTTGCGCCGTGTCCGGTGTGCTGGTTGCGGCACCTGCGCCGAACAAATTAACTGGCTTGACCGCCACGCGCGCGTGACGCGCAGGTTGGCTCAATTTGTCGGCTTGTGGTGCGAGAAACTGCCGGTCTCCCACGTTTGCCAGCTTACTGGCCTCCACTGGGAAACAGTGCGGCGTATCGAGCGAACAAGGCTTATCGAACAATTGGCGACGCTGCCTGTCGCGCAGCCCAGCAAGTTGGTCATGGACGAGTTTGCACTATTCAAAGGGCATCGTTACGCCACGGTGGTTCTTGATGCCGATACACGGCAAGTACTCTGGGTTGGCGAAGGGCGCAGCCGTGAAGCAGTGCGCCCGTTCTTCGAGTGGCTCGGTGTTGAGCGTTGCCAGCAGATCGAGGCTGTCGCAATGGATATGAATACAGCCTTCGACTTGGAGGTGCAGCGGCATTGCCCGCGAGCCCGTATCGTTTATGACTTGTTTCATGTCGTTGCCAAGTACGGCCGAGAAGTGATCGACCGCGTGCGGGTCGATGAGGCCAATGGCTTAAAGCACGATAAATCAGCGAGGCAGAAAGTGAAGCGTGGCCGCTGGCTGCTGCTGCGCAATCCAGAGAACGTCCCGGAGGAGCAAAGGCCCAAGCTTGAGGAACTACTAGCAGCGAACAAAGCCTTGATGACCACATACATCATGAAGACTAGCTTGAAGGAACTATGGCAACCCAGCGGGGCCTGGCAATGGCGGTGCCGCTGGAAAACTTGGCTGCGCATGGCTGCTGAGAGTGAGATCGAGTCACTGAGCCGCTTCGCAAGGCGCTTGAAGACCTACTGGAGAGGCATACTGGCCCGCGTGCGCTGGCCTATGCACACCGGACAGCTTGAGGGCATCAACAACCGGATCAAGGTAATGAAACGGATGGCCTATGGCTACCGCGACTCCGACTTCTTTTTCCTGAAGATCAAAGCCGCGTTTCCCGGTAATCCGTGAAGAGCC
>NZ_FNEQ01000025.1 GCF_900100205.1 Duganella sp. OV510
AGGGAGCAGTTACAGCCAACCCCATGGCGAACATACTCTAATCAGGCGTATTCAGGCACACCGACAGGTGATTCACGCAAGACACCGTATGCGCAGTACCTTACAAATTCGATTCTTGGAGACGGTCGAGCATTAAACGTGATGACGTGCAGATTGCCAAGGAGAATGAGAGCCTGGCTGTGGAACTCGACATCGTTCAGTATCATAACAAGAGCAAGTTTCCACCGGCGCTTGCTCCCAAGCACTTATGCTTCTCACGCGAGCAACTTGATTAAGACATTAACTTATCGTCAACAAAGCTCCGGTTATGACTTTGAACAGATGCTCTGAGCGCGCCGCTGCACTAGGCTGTTCTCGAATCCAGGCTAGCGCAGCTATCAACGCGAAGAGGTCGGCACCATCAACATCCTTTCGCGCTTTTCCTTCAGATTGCGCGCGTACTAGGAGCGAAGTCCCTGAACTACGCAGTGTCACACACGAGGTGTGGAGTGCGGACTCGGGGTCCTCGATAGCATTCATCATTAGACCAAGTACACCTCGGTGACTGTAGGTGAACGCAATAGTTTCCTCTAACCACACGACCAAGGCCTCCTCCGACGATTTTGAAGAGACTAGTACGTCCGCTCGCTTCGCCAGGGCCTCAAAGCTCGTTCGAAGAAGAACCTCCAGCAATGCTTCCTTCGTCGGGAAATGTCGATACAACGTACCAAGCCCGACTTCGGCCCGACGGGCAACATCGCGCAATGAAAAATCGGCACCGTGTTCGGTGACTGCTGTCTGCGCGACCTCTAAAAGACGGTCGTAATTTTTCTTTGCATCCGAGCGCATACGCCATCCTTGACAATCGGAGCACCGCTCCGCATAATGAATTTATTCGGAGCGGTGCTCCGATTTTTGATATTTTATTGGTTCGGAAAGGAAAATGCAATGTTGACCAAAACTATGAAAGCCATCCAACAACATACTTTCGGTGGCCCAGAAGTACTGTGCTATGAGGATGCACCAATCCCCGAGCTGGCGTCCGGCGAAGTTCTTGTACGGGTACGTGCTGTTGGCCTCAACCCGCCTGACTGGTATTTGCGTGACGGCTACAAGATGCTGCCCCCAGAATGGCAACCAAAGGTGACCTTCCCCATCATTCTCGGTACTGACATTTCCGGTGTCGTAGAAGCTGTGTCGGAAGATGTAACGGCCTTCTCACCAGGCGATGAGGTGTACACGATGGTTCGGTTCCCGAGCGGGCTGGCCGGTGGTAGCCAAGCTTACGCCGAATACGTAAATGTACCAGTGGAGGAATTGGCTCTGAAGCCAGCAGGGATTGACCACGTACACGCAGCAGCGGCGCCGATGTCTTTGCTAACGGCTTGGCAGTTCATGATTGACTTGGGTCACGAAGTGCCAAACCCACTTCAGCCGCACAAACATGAGCCTGTGCCACTCAGCGGTAAAACTGTGCTTGTAAACGGCGCCGCTGGCGGCGTTGGACATTTTGCGGTGCAGCTTGCAAAATGGAAAGGCGCCCGCGTTATCGCGGTGGCTTCGGGAGCACAAGAAGCGTTCGTACGCAGTCTCGGGGCAGACGAATTCATTGACTACACCACTACCAAAGCTGAGGAGCAGCTACGTGACCTAGACCTGGTCATCGATGCGGTCGGCGGACCAACGACGGGGCGCTTTTTGCAGACCCTCAAGCGAGGTGGTGCGCTGTTCCCTGTTTTCCCACTAGGTTTCGACGGCAAAGATGAGGCCGAAAAGCTCGGGGTAACGGTTTCCTCGGTGCAGGTTCGTTCGAGTGGCACTCAACTGGCGAAGCTTGCGGACCTGCTTGCCGCAGGAACTGTTCGCGTGGGCGTCGATAGCACGTTCGCACTTGAAGATGCCAAAAGTGCCCACGAACGCGCAACGCGTGGCGGCACTCAAGGGAAAATCGTACTCACTGTTAGATAAACACACCCTTATCCAATCAGTAGATACTGTCTTTAGGCCTCGCCCGTCGTTCTGGGCTTAGAACAAACGTGAATATACAACGCAAAATCTAACGAGGAAAAACGGTATGTCAACAATAAAGGAAGCAGTCGTCGACTTACTCAACCCAGAGCTACCTGTGCAAGCCTCCATTGATGCGCACTTCGCCCCTGAATTTCGCCAGCGCGTAAATGGAGATTGGATTGACCGAGTGGCTTTTTTCGATGGAATTGTTCGACTTCGGGAATTGCTCGACAAGGTAACGGTGACGGTTTTAGACGAGCTGGATATTGGTGAGCAGTATGCTGAGCGCCATCTAATCACCTTACTCATGCGCGATGGGCAAGTTATTAACCAAGAGGTATATTTGTTCGGGCGGCGCGACTCATACGGACGCTTCGTGCGCATTGAAGAGGTGACCACTGCCGTAAGCGCTGAAAGCTTCACTGTTGGATAAGGATGAGATGTACTACGTTTCTTGCGAGTGGGAGCCATGCCGAGAGTCACGCTTTCGTATGAAGCGCGGTCACCATCTAAATGTCCGCAATGGGGCG
>NZ_FNEQ01000003.1 GCF_900100205.1 Duganella sp. OV510
GGCGTAGTTCGATTTTGGCTGCTTTGGCTTTTCCTCGATCGATACGGCGGTGCGCTGCTCGTTGAATTCGACCACGCCGTAACGCTCGGGATCGTACACGTGATAGGCAAACACGGTGGCGCCACTGGTGCGCTCGGTGGCGCTACGCAGCAGCGCGTCAAGATCGTTACCGTAATAGATGTTATCGCCGAGGATCAGCGCCGATGGTGCATCACCGACAAATTCCTTGCCGATGATGAAGGCTTGCGCCAGGCCGTCCGGCGATGGCTGCACCGCGTAGCTGATGCTGATGCCCCACTGGCTGCCGTCACCCAGCAGGTCCTTGAAGCGCGGCGTGTCCTGCGGCGTCGAAATCAGCAGGATTTCGGTGATGCCGGCCAACATCAGCACAGTCAGCGGATGGTAGATCATTGGCTTGTCGTAGATCGGCAGCAGCTGTTTGGAGACACTCATCGTCACCGGATACAGGCGCGTGCCCGAGCCGCCCGCAAGAATGATGCCTTTGCGCTTGCTCATTGCTGTTCCTCGCGCTTGAAGTAGTTGGTTTCCACCCACTTGGCGTAGCTGCCCGACTGCACGTCGGCCACCCATGCCTGATTATCCAGATACCACTGCACGGTCTTGGCGATGCCGGTCTGGAAGGTTTCGGCCGGCTTCCAGCCCAGTTCGCGCTCCAGCTTGCGCGCGTCGATGGCGTAGCGGCGGTCGTGGCCTGGACGATCCTTGACGAAGGTGATCTGGTCGCGGTAACTGCCTTCGGCTTTCGGTTTCAGCTTGTCCAGCATATCGCACAGCGTGTGGACGACATCCAGGTTGGCCATCTCGTTCCAGCCGCCGACGTTGTAGGTTTCGCCCAGGCGGCCAGCTTCCAGCACGCGGCGGATGGCGGAGGCGTGGTCGGTGACGTATAGCCAGTCACGCACCTGCTGGCCGTCGCCGTAGATCGGCAGCGGCTTGCCAGCTTGCGCGTTGGCGATGATCAGCGGAATCAGCTTCTCAGGGAAGTGATACGGGCCGTAGTTGTTCGAACAGTTGGTGGTCAGCACCGGCAGGCCGTAGGTGTGGAAGTACGAGCGCACCAGATGGTCGGACGCAGCTTTCGATGCCGAATACGGGCTGTTTGGCGCAAACGAGGTGGTCTCGGTGAAGGGTGCGTCATCCGGGCCGAGCGTGCCGTACACCTCGTCAGTGGAAACGTGCAGGAAGCGGAAGGCAGCCTTCTCGTCTTCCGGCAGCGCCGACCAGTAGGCGCGGGCGGCTTCCAGCAGGCTGAAGGTGCCGTTAATATTCGTATTGATGAATTCGCCCGGACCAAGAATCGAGCGATCGACGTGGCTCTCGGCAGCGAAGTGCACGACGGCGCGCGGCTTGTGCTGCTGGAAGAGCGCCAACACCTGCGCCTGGTCGCAGATATCGCCGCGCACAAAGGTGTGGCGGGCATCCTGCTTCAGCGAGGCCAGGTTGTTGAGATTGCCGGCATAGGTCAGCTTGTCAAAGTTGAGGACAGGTTCGTCCGACTGCGCCAGCCAGTCGAGGACAAAGTTCGAGCCTATGAAACCAGCACCACCCGTTACAAAAATCATTTAGTATCCCGCAGCAAGCGTCTAATTAGTCGTAGGCGTGATTTTATGTGAAGTACCCATATTCGGGCAAAAATTAGGTGAGAGTCGATTCTATGAAAACCTATGTCATCGGGGATCTGCAGGGCTGCCATGAGCAGGCGCTGGCCATCCTCGACCGCATACGCGCACACGCGGCCGCCGACGGCGTGGCCGAGCCAGCCATTTTGTTCGCAGGCGACCTGATTAACCGTGGCCCGGATTCGCTGTCCACACTGCGCCATGTGCGCCGGCTGTCCATGGCCAGTGGCGGCCTGATCGACAGCGTGCTGGGTAATCATGATCTGCACCTGCTGGCGGTGGCCTATGGCATCCGTCCCGAGCACAAGTCCGATACGCTGGCCGAGATCCTGCACGCGCCGGACCGCAACGAACTGCTCGACTGGGTGCGCCGCCGTCCGCTGGCGATACGCTCCGGCGAGCACATCCTCGTGCACGCCGGCCTTTTGCCGCAATGGACCGGCGCGCAGGCGATGGCGCTGGCCGGCGAGGTGCAGGACATGCTGCGCGGCGATGGCATCGAGGAATTCCTGGCCGAGATGTATGGCAACGAGCCGGCGCAGTGGTCGGATGATTTGCAGGGTGCGGACCGGCTGCGCTGCATCATCAACGCCATGACGCGGCTGCGCTTCTGCGATGCCGACGGCGTGATGGACTTCAAGATGAAGGAAAGCGGCACCGCCGATCCGTCCACCGGCCTGATGCCGTGGTTCGAAGTGCCGGGCCGGCGCAGCGCGCGCGAGACAGTGGTATTCGGCCACTGGTCAGCGCTGGGTTTGAAGATGGAGAAGAATCTGATCGCGCTGGACAGCGGCTGCGTGTGGGGCGGACAGCTGTCCGCCGTCTGCCTGGAAGACCGGGCGCTGCTGCAAGAGCAGTGCCCGCAGTTCAAGGAACCTTCCCCCCGCAAGGCGGCCACAGGGGGCTGACCCCGCACGGGGCAGACCCCGCGTCCGGGCTATGGGGCGGCGGCTGGCACGCCAAGCGCGTGGGCGACGGCTTTGTGCGAGGCTTCCGCCAGATCACGGCGGTGGGCGCCGTCGGTGGCCAGCGGCGGCAGGATCGCCAGCTGCGCCGTCACCGGCGGCCCGTTCAGGATCAGCACGATACTCTCTGCAAAACTGGTCTCGCCGATGAAGTCCACCGACGGATGCGATCCGCCGCTGGCATCCTGATAGGTCAGTGCAAACGGCTGCACCGGCACTTTCGCGTCGATGGCCGCCTCGAACAGGTTGGCATGAAACGGCAGCAGGTTGCCCTGCGCCGCCGTGGTCCCCTCCGGGAAGAAGGCCACCCGCTCACCATTCTCCAGGCTGCTCACCAGCCCTTTGAAGATGTGCCGCAAGTCCTTGCGATTGCCACGCGCAATGAACACCGTGCCAGCCTTTTCCGCCAGCCATCCCGCCAGCGGCCACGAGCGGATCTCCGCCTTGGCCACGAAATGGCTCGGATACAGGCTGTGCACCACAAAGATGTCCAGCCACGACACGTGATTGGCCACCACCATGGAACACGGCAGCACCGGCGCGCTGCCGGGCGCCATCCGCACCTTCACATTGCACAGCGCCAGCAGCCGGGTCGACCAGCGGCGGATATGGCCGTTACGCTGATCCGGCCCGATCCACGGAAACACCGTGGCGCAGATCGCCATGCCCTTGAATACGTGCAGCAGCACCCGCACCAGGCGGAATATCGTCGACAGTTTCATGCAGCGGAATCAGCGTTGGTAAGCAACGTGGCCGGCCACGATGGTGGTTTTCACTTGTCCCGACAGGTTGTAGCCCAGGAACGGCGTGTGTTTGCCCTGGCTGGCCAGCGCCGACGCTTCCACCGTCCAATGCGCACCCGCGTCAAACAGCACCACGTCCGCTACCGCGCCCACCGACAGCGTACCGGCGTCCAGGCCCGCCACGCGCGCCGCTTCCGAGGTGATGCGGGCCAGCGCGCGCGACAGCGGGCTGATTGCAGCCTTGCCTGCGCCGCTGTCCTGTTGTGCCGCATAGTCGTCCGCCCACTTCAGCGTCAGCGACAGCAGCAACTCCAGGCCGGTGGCGCCCGGCGACGCTTCGCCGAACGGCAACAGCTTCTCGTCGTCGTCAACCGGCGTGTGGTCCGAGCACAGCGCGTCGATGGTGCCGTCCAGCAGGCCGAAGCGGATCGCATCGCGGTCGCGCTGGCTGCGGAATGGCGGGTCCATGCGCGCATTCGAGTCGAAGAAACCGATATCGGTGTCGGTCATGTGAATATGGTGCGCGCCAACGTCGCACGTGACCGGCAGGCCTTCCTGCTTGGCCTTGCGGATCAGCTCCAGGCTGGCGGCGGCCGAGATGCGGCACAGGTGCACTTTGGCGCCGCTGGCGCGCATCAGTTCGAAGATGGTGTGCAAGGCGATGGTTTCCGACATCACCGGCACGCCGGACAGGCCCAGGCGCGAGGCCAGCGGGCCCGACGCGGCGACGCCGCCACGGCCGATAAACGCATCCTGCGGACGCAGCCACACGGTGTAGCCGAAGGTCTTGGCGTACTGCATGGCGCGCAGCAGCACATTGGTATCCTTGATCGGCTGCTCGGCGTGCGAGAAACCGATGCAGCCAGAGGCGGTCAGCGCCGACATCTCGGTCAGCGCCTCACCTTTCAGGCCGACGGTCAGCGCGCCCAATGGGTGCACGTGCGCCTGATTCAGCTTGTTGGCGCGGTGTTTCAGCATTTCCACCAGGCCGGGTTCGTCGAGCACCGGATCGGTGTCCGGCGGGCAGACCAGGCTGGTGACGCCGCCTTGCATGGCGGCCTGCATTTCCGATTCCAGCGTGGCCTTGTATTCAAAGCCCGGCTCGCGCAGGCGTGCCGACAGGTCGACAAAGCCCGGCGCCACGATCAAGCCGATGGCGTCGATGGTTTCGTCGGCGCTGAAGCCGGCCGGCGCGACGCCAACCGCCAGTACCTTGCCATCGGCGAGATAAACGTCGTTAAGGCCGTCAATGCCATTGGCTGGATCGATGACGCGGCCGTTCTTGATGTGAATGTTCTTCATGCTTGCGTTCCTGCTACGATACTCATCACCGCCATGCGCACGGCGATACCAAACGTCACCTGCGGCAGGATCACCGCCTGCGCGCCATCCGCCACGGCGGAATCGATTTCCACTCCGCGGTTCATCGGGCCAGGGTGCATGACGATGGCGTCCGGCTTGGCCAGCGCCAGGCGCTCCGGCGTCAGGCCGTAGCTCTTGAAGTATTCGCCGGCCGATGGCAGCAGCGCGCCGCTCATGCGCTCGTTTTGCAGGCGCAGCATGATGATCACGTCAACGTCCTTCAAGCCTTCATCCATATTGGTGAAGGTGCGCACACCCATCTGCTCCAGGCCGCCCGGCAGCAGCGTGTGCGGGCCGATGGCGCGCACTTCCGGCACGCCCAGCGAGGTTAGCGCGTGAATGTCCGAACGGGCCACGCGGCTGTGCAGGATGTCGCCGACGATCGCCACGCGCAGGTTGGTGAAGTCCTTCTTGTAGTGGCGGATGGTGTACATGTCCAGCAGACCTTGCGTCGGGTGCGCGTGGCGGCCATCGCCAGCGTTGACCACGTGGACGTGGTTCTGCTTGGTCTCCATCAGATGCTTGGCGATCAGGTAAGGCGCGCCGGATTGCGCGTGGCGCACCACGAACATATCGGCGTGCATTGCCGCCAGGTTGTCGATGGTGTCCAGCAGCGATTCGCCCTTGCTGGTCGACGAAGCCTGGATGTTCAGGTTGATGACGTCGGCCGACAGGCGCTTGGCGGCGATTTCGAACGTCGTGCGCGTGCGGGTCGAGTTCTCGAAGAACAGGTTGAATACCGATTTGCCGCGCATCAGCGGCACCTTCTTCACATCGCGGTCGGAGATGCCCACGAAGGACGAGGCGGTGTCCAGGATGTGATTGAGGATGCCCTTCGGCAGGCCCTCGATCGACAGCAAGTGCTGCAGCTCGCCGTGTTTGTTCAGTTGCGGATTAAGCATGGTCTTACTCGATAGTTAGCGTGAATTTGTTGTCATCGGCGCGTTTCAGCACCAGCGCCTGGCCCGCAGGGACAGCAACGTTGGCGGCGACGAAATCGGCAGCCACCGGCAGCTGGCGCTCGCCACGGTCGACCAGCGCCGCCAGCATGATGCGTGCCGGCCGGCCGTAGTCGAACAGCTCGTTGATCGCGGCGCGGGTGGTGCGGCCGGTGTACAGCACGTCATCCACCAGCAGGATGTTGGCGGCCGCCACGTCGAAGGTGATGTTGGTTGGCTTCACTTCGGCCGGCAGGCCCTTCTTGGCGTAGTCGTCGCGGTAGAAGGACACGTCCAGCACGCCGCAGCGGGCCGACAGGCCGAGGTCGGCCGCGAGGCGCTCGGCGATCCAGGCGCCACCGGAGTGGATGCCGACAATCGCCACATCCGGCACGCCGGCCAGGCCGGCTTTCACATCTTCCAGCAGCGTCGCGTACAGCGCTTCGGCATCGAGTTGGTTGGGATTCAGAGTCATAGGGAGTCGAAGTATTGTTGCAGAATGATGGCGGCGGCGCGGTCGTCGATGACCTCGCCGCGCTTGGCCGAAATCACGGCCGAAGAATAGCGTTCGTCGACCAGCTCCACCGGCAGGTTGAAGCGGCCGTTCAATTGATTGGCAAAACGGCGCGCCCGCGCCGTCATTTCGTGCTCGTTGCCGTCCGGGTGCATCGGCAGCCCGACGATCAGCCGGGCCGGCTTCCACTCATCCAGCAGCTTCTGGATGGCGGCAAAGCGGGTGGCGTTGTCGATGGCGTTGATGACTTTGAGCGGCTCGGCCTGGCATAGCATGGTGTTGCCCATGGCAACACCGATTCTTTTGACGCCGAAATCGAAAGCCAGCAGGGTGTCGATACCGCTCATTTACGCGTGGCCCGCCTCGGAAGTCAGCATCAGCGGATCGATGCCCAGCAGGCGCATGGCGGCGGTGTAGCGGTCTTCGATCGGCATATTGAACAGGATCTCGGGATCGGCGCCGACGGTCAGCCAGCCGTTGCGGCTGATTTCATCTTCCAGCTGGCCGGGGCTCCAGCCCGAGTAGCCGATCGACACCAGGATGCGCGGCGGTCCCTCGCCTGCCGCCACGGCCTCCAGCACGTCGATCGAGGTGGTGAAGGCTACCTCGTCGGTCACCGTCAGCGACGACGAATAGCGATGGCCGGGCGTGTGCAGCACGAAGCCACGATCATCCTGCACCGGTCCGCCGAACATCACTGGCTCTTCGTCATGGCCCTCCAGGCCGGCTTCAACCTTGAGATCGATGCGTTCGAACAGCGTGTGCATGGTCATGTCGGTCGGCTTGTTGATCACCACGCCGAGTACGCCATTTTCATTGTGCTCACACACATACACCACGGTGCCGCCGAACACCGGGTCTTGCATCGATGGCATTGCGATTAGGAAATGGTTGGCCAGATTGAGGGCCGACGCCGAGATGGCGCCGAGAGGCTCCAAAGGATCGCCCGCCTCTTCCTGCATCAGGCCGGGTACAGCTAGAGTTTTGCCTATTTTGCTCTTCTTCATACAAGTTGCTCTCTCTGCTGGGGTGCGGGTTCTTTCTGTGCTGCTGACAATTACTGTAGTATTCGCGCGGCTAGCAACTCTGTTTACCCTGTAGTTTACACTGAAACGCGGGGATGGCCATGATTGCGTCCACCACAAGATTGATACAGACCCAATGAAACTGACTTCTTCCCTCGTATGGCTGCGCCGCGACCTGCGTGTTTTCGATCACGTCGCCCTGCATCAGGCCTTGCTCGCCAGCGAAAAAGTCTATTGTGTTTTTGTCTACGATACAACGATACTCGACGCGCTGCCACGCCGCGACCGGCGGGTCGACTTTATTCACGCCAGCATTGCCGAGGTGGCCACGGAACTGACACAGCTGGGCGGCCACCTGCTGACGCGCCATGGCGATCCGGTGCGGGAAATCCCGGCGCTCGCCGCTGAGCTGGGCGTCCAGGCAGTGTTCTGCAACCACGATTATGAACCGCAAGCGATGGCGCGCGACGCCACGGTGGCGCAGGCGCTGGAAGCCGCCGGCCGCAAGTTCTACAGCTACAAGGACCAGGTGATCTTCGAGCGCAGCGAAGTGCTGTCGCAGACCGGCGGCGTGTTTTCGGTATTTACGCCATACAAGAATGCCTGGCTGAAAAAGTTGGCGGCCGATCCGTCGGTGCTGGCGCCGTACAACATCGAGCCGCATGCTGCACGGCTGGCGCCTGCACCGGCCGAGGCGCCACCGCTGCCGACGCTGGCCGATCTCGGTTTCGAGCCAAGCAACCTGGCCGAGCTGAAGATCCCGACCGGCATGTCCGGCGCGGCGCAGTTGTTTGAGGACTTCCTGCCGCGCATGGCCGACTACAACGTGGCACGCGATTTCCCGGCCGTGAAAGGGCCGTCGTATTTGTCAGTCCACTTCCGCTTCGGCACGCTGTCGGTGCGCCACCTGGTGCGAACGGTGCTGGATTTGCAGGAGCGCGGCGCCGGCGGCGAAGGCGCGGCGGTATGGCTGTCGGAACTGATCTGGCGCGAGTTCTACGCGATGATTTTGTACCACCATCCGCATGTGGTGGGCGCGGCGTTCAAGCCGGCCTACGACGCCATCGAATGGGAAACCGGGCCGGAAGCCGATGCATTGTTCACCGCCTGGTGCGAAGGCCGCACCGGCTATCCGCTGGTGGACGCCGCCATGCTGCAACTGAACCAGACCGGCTGGATGCACAACCGCCTGCGCATGGTCACCGCCTGTTTCCTGATCAAGGACCTGGGCATCGACTGGCGCCGTGGCGAAGCGTACTTCGCACTGCACCTCAACGATTTCGACCTGGCCTCCAACAACGGTGGCTGGCAGTGGGCGTCGTCGTCGGGCTGCGATGCGCAACCCTACTTCCGCATCTTCAACCCGGTGACGCAATCGCAGAAGTTCGACGCGCAGGGCAAATTCATCCGCCGCTACCTGCCGCAGCTGAAGCAGCTGAGCGACAAGGAAATCCACGCGCCATGGGACGCGCCGCGCATGCTGGCGCCGGACTATTGGCCGCCAGTGGTCATGCACGATGAAGCGCGCAAGCTGACGCTTGAGCGCTATGAGGTGGTCAAGAAGCCTGCTTGAGCAGACCTTCGATCGCTTCCAGTAGCACTACCTCCTGGTAAGGCTTGCCGAAGTAGGCATTGACACCAAGCTCCAGGGCGACGTTGCGGTGCTTGTCGGCGCTGCGCGAGGTGATCATGATGATCGGGATGTCCCTGGTACGCTCGCCACTGCGCACATTGCGCGTCAGGTCGAAACCATCCATGCGCGGCATCTCGATATCCACCAGCATCAGGTCCGGCGGCGTTTCCTGCAACTGTTCCAGTGCATCGACGCCATCCTTGGCCAGCAGCACGCGGTAGCCCTCGCGCTCCAGCAGGCGCTGGGTGACGCGGCGTACCGTCAGGGAATCGTCCACCACCATAATCATGCGGCCCAGCGCGGCCAGTGCTGGCGGGCTGTCTTCCGCCACCTGCGCGTACTGCTCCTTCAGCTCCGGATGATGCGCCAGATGCTGCGCCAGCGCCACCGGATTCAATATCAGCACGATGTCGCCAGTACCCAATACCGTCGCGCCGGCGATGCCGACCATGCGCGCCAGTTGCGAGCCAATGTTCTTGATGACCACCTCGCGGTTGCCCAGCACCTCGTCCACTTGCAGCGCCAGCTGCTCGTTGCCGTTCTTGAGCATCATCACCGGCGTTGAGCGCTGTTCCGGCGGCTGCGCGGCGTCGCCCAGCAGCGTTGGCAGGTATTGCATGCCGTTGTCGCGGGCTTCGGCGAGCGCGGCGTCTTTCATCTGCACCACCTGTTCGACCAGGATCGCTGGCAACGCGTAGGTCTTGCCGCCAGCGGCCAGCAGCACCACCTGCGTGACGGCCAGCGTCAACGGCAGGCGGATGGTGAAGCGCGTACCCTTGCCCGGCTCGGAGTACAGGTCAACGCGGCCGCCCAGCGCTTGCGCCTCCGACTGCACCACGTCCATGCCGACGCCGCGTCCCGACAGTTCGGTCAGCGTGTCGGCGGTGGAGAAGCCCGGCTCGAAAATCAGGTCGGCGATTTGTGCGTCGGTCGCCATGTCGTCCTCCGACAACAGGCCGCTGCTGACCGCCTTGGCCTTGATGCGCTCCAGATCCAGGCCGCCGCCGTCGTCGCTGAATTCAATGACGACTTCATTGCCTTCCTGTGCCACTTGCACCAGCAGTTCACCGGTTTCGTTCTTGCCGGCTGCGGTACGCGCTTCACGTGACTCGACGCCGTGGGCGATGGCGTTGCGCAGCAGGTGTTCGAATGGCGCGGACATGCGCTCAAGGACGCTGCGGTCCAGCTCCACGCCGCTGCCGCGAATATCGAGGTTGACGCGCTTGTCGACATCCTTGGCGCTCTGGCGGGCGACGCGGAACAGGCGTTCGGAGATGCTGGCGAAGGGCACCATGCGCACGCGCATCAGGTCACGCTGGAGTTCACGGGTCAGGCGCGCCTGTTGCGCCAGGTCGTTGTGAGCGTTGTCGACGCTGCGGCTCAGGCTTTCGTGGAAGCTGGCGACGTCGTTGACGCTTTCGGCCATCATGCGGGTGAGTTCCTGCAGGCGCGTGAAGCGGTCGAATTCGAGCGGGTCGAATTCGCGGTCACTGGAGACGGCCATGCGCGAGGCGATTTGCGATTCGGCTTGCATTTCGACTTCGCGCAATTGGCGGCGCAGACGGGCGAGGTTGTCGGAGAAATCAGTCAGCGAGGTGCGCAGCGTGTCGACTTCGTTTTCCAGCTTGGAGCGGGCAATCGATACTTCGCCGGCCTGGTTGACCAGGCGGTCGAGGATGTCGGCGCGCACGCGCACCAGCGGGGATTTGGATGTGGCTTGCTGGTCGTCGGTGGCCGGGGCGATGACGGGCGGATCCACCGGTGCGGTTTCGTCGGGCTGCGGTGCTGGCGGGTGCTGTAATTGCTCGAACAGCAGCAAGGCATGGTCGTAGTGGGCCAGCAGTTCTTCGAAAGCCTGAGGCGACGCGGTGCCTTCGTGCACCATGTTTTCAATATGGGTTTCGATTTCGTGGCAGTGCTGGCCGAGGCGCATGGCGCCAGCCATGCGCGCACTGCCTTTGACGGTGTGCAGAAGACGCAGCAGGCTTTGTGCTTGCGCCAGGTCGGCAGGCGTGTGCTGCCAGGCGCGCAATGCTTCGCCGACTTGCGGCAACAGGTCGGCGCCTTCTTCCAGGAAGACCGGCAGCAAGTCAGCATCCAGATCATCGTTGAAGATCGCCGGTACCGGCGTCTCGGGCACGAAAGCCTCGACCGGCGCCGGCTCAGTCGGCGCGGTGTCGTCCAGCGAGGCCACAAGTGCGGCTTCGCCGGCGAGCGGCAGCGGCTCGGGCGCGGCTGGCTCGATCAGCTCGTCCGGCACGGCTGTTTCGGCTTCGCCGGCGAGCGGTGGCGGCTCGCGCATGGCCGACCCGGTCAGTTCGTTCGGCACGGCTGTTTCGGCTTCGCCGGCGAGCGGTGGCGGCTCGGGCGGGGCTGGTTCGGTTGGCTCGTCTTGCTCGGTTGGCTCGTCCTGCTCGGTGGGAGCGGCTTCGGCGGCCAGCTGCGGCACGAGGGCCTGCGGTTCGGCGATCTTCAATGGTGGCTCGGCGAACGCGTCGTCAAACGCGGCGTTGAACAAATCGTCGATGCCATCGTCCACATGCACTTCCGCCTTCTTCTTCGGCGGCGGCGAGTGCGGCGCCTCGGACTCCGGCACCGTTCCACTGATCGCGTTGTAAGTCTCACGGAACAGCTTATCCAGCGCCGACTCCTCCTCCACCTCCGGCGCATTCAAGCCATCCATGGTCTCGGCCACCAGATCATCCAGCCGCGACTCGATCTCATTGCTGGCCGCAGCCGGCGTCGCCGCCAGCTCATCGCGCAAGCCCTGCAAGGCGCTGATCAACTCCGGCTGCGCATCGGCCATGTCGCCAGCCGCAAAACCCTGCAGCATCTGGCGTATCCGCTCCATGGTGAAGTCCAGCAGATCATGCTGCACCTGGTCCAGATGCGGCGCCGGCGGCAGCAAGGCCTCCAGCGTCGACTCCAACGCCAGCGCCAATTCGCGCAAAGCCTTGAAACCCACCGTGCCCGATGTCCCGGCCAAGGTATGCGCCGCCGCCAGCGCCTCCGGATTCACCGGACGGCGCGGCTCATGACGCCACTCGCCAAAATCCGTCACCAGCTTGCGCACCAGATCATCCGATTCATGCAGATAGATGTTGAACAGCGGCAGAGGAATCTCCAGCCCACCGACCTGCTTCACATTGTCATCGCGCGGCACGCTCGGCGTAATGGTCGGGAACTCGATCACATTGCCATGCGCGACAACCGGCGGCACCACCGGCGCCGACACCGCCGGCTGGTCCGGCGTGGCGACAGGAGCAGTAGGCGTGGGCGTGGCAGGCACCTCAGCAGGAACGGAAGGAACGGCAGGCGCGTCAGCCTCCGTGCCTCCGGCGTCGCCGCCATCCTGCACGCGCGCCGCCGCAGCGACCAGCGCATCCGCGCTGCGCGCCGAGACGCCATCAGTGGCGAACTCCGCCACCCAGGCACTCATCTGCTGCGCGGCCATGTTCAACAGATCAAACAGCGCATCGGAGGCCGGGCGCTGCTCCGCCAGCCACACATTCATTACCTTCTCGATGGCATGTGCCGCGTTGGCAAACTGGCCGAGTCCCACCATCCGTCCGCTGCCCTTCAAGGTATGGAAGGAGCGGCGCAACATGGTCAGGTTCTCTTCGCTGCGCGACTGCGGCAAAGTCTCATCGACAAACGCCAGCACCTCCTTCGCCTCGGAGATGAACACATCCAGCAGTTCCTCTTCCACCGCCGCATCGCTGGCGGCCGTTGGCGGCGCCTCCACTGGCGCTGGCGCCGGTACCTGCTCGTCCAGCACGGGTATCGACTCCGAAGACGCCATCTTCTTGAACGGCACCGAACGGAAACTGCCCTGCTCCGCATCGAACGCAAAGCGCTCGCGCGCACCGGCCGCGTTCTGCGCCAGCATATCGACAAAGAAGCCCAGCGCGCCGACGTTCTGCGCAATATCATCCAGCGCCTTCGGCTCGGCCGCAGGATCACCTTCGCCACTGGCCAGCGCCTGCACCGCCGCCTTCACCTGCTGCACCGCCCTGGTTGCATCTTCCTGGTCCAGCACGGACAAGGCGCCTTGCAGCTGGTGCAGCACTGGTCCCAGTTCGTGCAGCGCAGGACGCCTGGAGGCATCGGCATAATAATCGTCCAGCACCTTCTCTACCTGGCGCAGGCCGCTCTTCATCTCCATCGCCAGCGCGACGGCAGTGTCTTCCTGCTGCATCTGCCATTGCGCCGGCGCCGGTGGCGTTTCGCCGGACACCAGCGCCACCAGCCGCGCGCCTATCGTGTCGGCATGCGCAGCAAAGTCGTCGGGCAGATGGCGGATATGCTGCAAGCCATGTTCGGCAAACAGCAAGGCGGTGGCGATTTCCAGCGCCAGCTCTTCGCTGCGGCCAGCGGTGACGGCCTTGCGCGATACAAAAGCCAGTTGGCGCATCAGGGCCGCCAGCGCTGGCAAGTTCAGTTTCTCGCAACGCGCCGAGGCTTCGGTCAGGGATGCATCAAAAGCGGCATCCAGATCGGCATCGATTTCGGCATTGGCCAGGCGTTCCCAGTTGGCCTTGGCGTTGGCGACGGCGGTTTTGGCGGCGTCCAGCGCCTCGGCGTCAATCTGGCCGTAGCGGCGCGCTTCGTAATCAGCTGGCGCCAGACCGTCCAGCGCGTAGGCCGCGCGCAGTTGCTGCACGATCTCGGCGGCGGAATCCGCGCCGGCAGTGGCGACGAAAAATAGCGCGTCGCGCAGCATCGCTTCCGGCTGCGTCGCCGCGCCCTGGCTGAGGCGACGGATTTGCAGGTTAATCAGGCCAAACAGCTGTTTGACGTACAGGCTGGCCGACAACTGGCCGCCGGCCACCAGTTCGGCGAAGCCTTGCATGGCAAGCCAGAAGGCGCGTGCCTGCGCGTCCTGCTGCGTATCAGCCACCAGCTTGACCGCGTCCAGCAGCGCGGCAGCATGCTCCTGCTGCTGCGCCGGATCGGCACTCTTCAGATACGGCAGCAGCGCGCGCTCGAAGCGCTGGCGATAGGCCGCGTAGTCCGGCGCCGATGGGCCGCCATGCGCGGCGTCCGCTGCGGCAGGAACGCCATGCGCAGCGCCCGCTGCGGCAGGAACGCCGTTCGCGGCATTCGCCACGGTGGAGCCGCCATGCGCAGCATTCGCCACGGTGGCGCCGCCGGCGGCATCGGCCGACGGATTGCTGGCCATCGTGGGCGCATGCGGCAGGTCCACCGGCTGCGACAGGTCCGGGAAGAACAGGTCGGCCGGATGCACGCGCTCCACGCTCAGCATCTCTTGCACCGCGCGATAGTACGGGAACAGCCTGGCCGGCTGCGACGGCGCGCCCGCCAGCAATTCCTCCAGATACTCGACCAATGCCTGATACAGCTGCGCCACTGCCTGTGCGTTATCGGTGCTGCACTTCAGCGTGCCGGCCTTGAAGCGGTCCAGCGCCGCCTCGGCAACCTCGGTCATCAGGCTCACACCGTCCAGGTCCACCATCTGCAAGGCGCCATGCGCCTGATGCAAATGCGATTTTGCATGTTGCAGCTGCGTCGCCTGATCTTCCGGTTCCCTGCCGCCCGCCTCGAACAGCGCAGTGCGCGAACGGGCCAGCGACTCGCGGATCTCCACCATCACCCACGACAGGGGCCCGGTATCCAGTTGCGCTGGCTGGGGAATCGAAAAATCGTTCTTGGTCATGCTTTTCTCGGCCTTGTATTAAGTGATCCTGAACCGCGCCACCGAGTTTTTCAACTCCTGCGCCAGCACGGACAACTTGTGTATCGATTGAGCGGTTTGCTGGGTGCCATCCTGCGTCTGCTGGGTCACCGTCAAAATATGTTGAATGTTCTGCGCCACGCCGGTCGCCGACGTGGCCTGCTGCCCGGTCGCCTGCGACATGCCGGAGATCAGCTCCGCCAGGCGGTTGGACACCTGCGAAATATCATGCAGCGCCGCGCCGGCCGCGTCGGACAAACGCGCGCCCTCCACCACGCCCTGCGTGGATTTCTCCATCGCCGCCACCGCGTCATGCGTGTCGGTCTGAATCGTGCGCACCAGCGCGCCGATCTGCTTGGCCGCTTCGGCCGAACGCTCCGCCAGCCGCTGCACCTCCTCCGCCACCACCGAGAAGCCGCGCCCCGCTTCGCCGGCCGACGCGGCCTGGATGGCGGCGTTCAGCGCCAGCACATTGGTCTGTTCGGTGATGTCGGAAATCAGCTCGGTGATCTCGCCAATCTCCTGCGACGACTCGCCCAGCCGCTTGATGCGCTTGGAGGTATCCTGGATCTGCTCGCGGATCTCGTGCATGCCCTTGATGGCATTTTCCACCGCCGTCGAACCCTGCCGCGCCGCCGCCACCGACTGCCGCGCCACATCAGCCGACTCGCTGGCGGAGCGCGATACATCGGTAATCTCATTGGCCATCTTCACCACGGTCGACGACGCGTCCTGGATCTCGCGCGACTGCTGCTGCGACGCCAGCAGCAGGTCGCTGGAAATGCTTTGTGCATGGGTGGACGCCCTGGTCACCTGCTCGGCGGTGGCTGTCACCCGGCCCACCAGGCCGCGCAATTCTTCCACCGTGTAGTTGACCGAATCGGCGATCGCGCCGGTGATATCCTCGGACACCGTGGCATGCACCGTCAAATCGCCGTCCGCCACTTCCTGCAGCTCGTTCATCAGGCGCAGGATGGCGGCCTGGTTCTGGTCATTCATCGCCTTGGCCTCTTCCTCCAGGCGCTTGGACTCCTGGCGCATGGCCTCCGCTTCGTTGCGGCGGCGCTCGGCGCCGCGCGTGCGGTTATACGAATCCATCAGCAGCACGCGGCCGATCAGCGCCGCCGCCACCAGCGTCAGCATGCCGCCAGTGACCATCAGCCAGAAGGTCAGGCCGAGCGAATCCTGATCCTCGCGATAGGCCTTCTGCAAGGTGCCGAGGCGCTGGCGCAGTGCCTCGTTGTCGCTGAAGATCAGCTGCTCGGCGGCTTTGGCGGCGGTGAACTTATCCAGCTTGTCCAGCACCGCCGTCACCAGTTTCTGATATTCCTCGAATTCCGTTTGCAACGCACTGAACTTGGCGCGCAACTCCGGCTCGCGCACGGCGGCCAGGCCCAAAGGCACGCTGCCATTCAGGAATCCCTCGATGGTATTGCGGAACACCGTGGTGTCGCGCCCCAGCTGGAACGCGGTCTCCGAGCTGATGCCGCCGGCGGTAAGGAATTCGGCCGCGCCACGGTTCATGCGCTGCGTCAGCATGGTCAGCTTGCCCAGCGCCGCGATCTCGCGCGCCGACGAACCGCGTTGCAGCTTGATGCCGATGATGTCCTCGGTGCGCACCAGCAGGTCGGGCGACATCTCGTTCAGCTTTTGCAGCGTTTTATCCATGCCGCTCAGGTCCGCTTTCAGTGCCAGGATGGTGCCAGCAGCGAGGTCGGTGGCATTCCACTGCTTGCGCGCCGCCGCCACCACGGTGGCCAGGTCGGAACGCGGCTCGCCGATCGCGCGGCCCTGGTACTTGCCGCCGCGCGTCATCAGGTTGATGTCTTCAGTGAGTTCCTTGCGGCTTTCCTCCAGCTGGCGAAAGCCTTCGGCGCTGCCCTGCACCGCGTTGGGCGCGGCCTTGCCGATGCGCTGCGAATGCATCAGCGCGTCACTGGCCACCTGGGTCTGCGCCGAACGGTTGGCGCTGTGCATATTATTCAGCGCGACAAACACCGCGCTGGCGCCCAGGCAGACGCCCAGCGCCGACGACAGGATGCTCAGTTGGCGTTGCGCCGGCAGGTGGCCGATCAGCGGCAGCTTGAACGCCAGCGCCGGTTCGGCGACGGCGGCCTGACCACGGCGGCGGCCCAGTGCATCGCGCAGGCGCAGCGGTGCATCGCCTTCGTCACCGTGATTGAGCGTAGCGGCTGGCGTGGGCGTGTGCAGAAACTGCGAATCGCCGAATTCCGAATTCGGCGCCGCCTGCTGGGCGGCGCTCCGGTCGCCGCGCGAGAAAAACCCCAACTTGAAAGCCATTACACCCTCTCCGGATCAGTGTTTGCCTGCTATATCAGCCCTACATGCGAAAAACGGGATTCCTGCACCAGCAATGCCAGGTCGATGCGCGTCCATTGCTGGCCGTCGCCATCGCGGAACTGCTGGCTGCTCCATGCCGGCGCACCGTCATCGGCAGGCGCCTGCGTCATGTCAGCCAGCTTGCGCAAGCCCAGCACGCGCTCGGCCAGCAGCGCGCAGTTGAAACCGAGGCCCGGCGCAAAGCTAATCAGGCGCCGTTCAGCCGGCGCGCTGTCGCCGGCGCCCTGCCCCTGGTAGCGCGCCAGGTCGATCACGCCGGTCAGGTGGCCACGGATATTCACCAGGCCCAGATACCAGTCCTGCGTCAGCGGCACCGGCGCCGCTGTTTGCAGCAGCACGATCTCGCTGATCTGCGTCAGGTCCAGCAGGCACAATCGGCCGCCGACCAATACGCCCAGTTCGCGCCCGCCGACCGCCGCGCCGCTCTTGGCGGCCTGCATGCGCTCCAGCAGCTGCACCTGGTACTGGCGCAGGCGGCTGCGGCGTTCGGTGGCGGCCGGGCTGCTCATGCCTAGCCGAGCGCCGCGATTTTTTCCAGCAGCTGGCCCGGATCAACCGGCTTGACCAGGTAGTCGCGCGCACCCTGGCGCAGCGCCCAGATACGGTCGGTTTCCTGGCTCTTGCTGGAGCAGATGATGATCGGCACATCCTGCAGTGCCGGGTCGCGCGCGATCGAGCGCGTCACCTGGAAGCCGTTCGCGCCAGGCATCACCACATCCATCAGGATCAGCTGCGGCTTGTCTTCCTTGATCTTCAGCAGCGCTTCCTCGCCGCTTTCGGCCACCGCCACGGTATAGCCATTCTTCGACAGGATATCGCTCAGGTAGTAGCGCTCCGTGGGCGAATCGTCGACGATCAGGATTCTTTGTATGGCCATATTTCCCTCTGCGGCTTTGTTATTCTGGTGAGGCGACAGCGCCGCCGGTATGCTCGCGTACTGCGGCCAGCAGGCTGTCCTTGGTAAAAGGTTTGGTCAGATAGGCCACCGCCCCGACCATCGTGCCGCGCGCCCGGTCGAACAGGCCGTCCCTGGAGGACAGCATCAGCACCGGCGTGGCGTGGAACTGCTGGCTTTTCTTGATCAGCGCACAGGTCTGGTAGCCGTCCAGGCGCGGCATCAGGATGTCGCAAAAGACCAGCGCCGGATGGTGGTCGCTGATCTTGGCCAGCGCATCGAAGCCATCTTCGGCCAGCACCACGTCGTAGCCGGCCTGGCTCAGGAAGATCTCGGCGGAGCGACGAATCGTGCTGCTATCGTCGATCACCATGATTTTCAGGGGCGTAGAGGTCATAATAGGTCCGCTAAGATGAGGCTACACCATAGCATATGCCGCCTCTGCGCTGGCGCGGCGGTGCCGGATGACGATCTTGTCAGATCGCTACCATCTCGAAATCGTCCTTGCGGGCGCCGCATTCCGGGCAGCTCCAGTTCATCGGGACGTCAGCCCAACGGGTACCGGGAGCGATGCCTTCGTCCGGCAGGCCGGCTTGCTCATCGTAGATCCAGCCGCAGATCAGGCACATCCAGGTCTGGAATTCCTGCGTTGTTTCGTTGCTACTCACGTTTTGCCACCCTCAAGTAAAATGCTGAATTAGGTATCTTAATCTACCCGCCGTGCAAAACCAAACTTCTCCCCTCATTCTAAGCTTTGGCGCCGCTGATCCGGCTGGCGCCATTGGTGTCCAGGCCGACCTGGCAGCTTTTTCCGCGCTGTCCTGTACCGGGCTGGCGGTCACCACCGCGTTGCTGATCGGCGACAGCGCCCGTATCGAAGACCTGCAGGACATCGATCCCGACTGGGTGGCCGACCAGGCCCGCGTGGTGCTGGAAGACATGACCATGGCCGCCTTCAAGGTCGGCGCGCTGACCAATATCGAGCAGGTGGCAGCGATTGCCGAAATCCTCTCCGACTACCCGGACGCGCCGCTGATCCTCGATCCCTTCAGCTCGCGCCTGCCGGCGCCGTCCGATGACGACGCCGAAGAACTGCACACCGCGATCCGCCAGCTGCTGGTGCCACAGGCCACGCTGCTGATGCTGTCGCAGGTGGAGCTGGGCCGGCTGGCCGAAACCTGGCGCGAAGGCGTCGACGGCGCCGAGATCGACGGCACGCTGGAATCGGATGTCGAGCACCTGCTGGCCCTGGGCTGCGAATTCGTGCTGGTGACCGGCACGCCGGGCGGCAGCGCCTCCGGCGATGCCTCCGCGCCCAACACGCTGGCCAACACCCTGTATGGCGCCGACGGCGTCATCAGCCACGACGCCTGGCAGCACCTGGCCGGACCATTCATCGGCGCCGGCGGCACCTTGTCGGCCGCGCTGACCGCCTTCATGGCGCGCGGCGCCGACGTCCCGGAAGCCGTGGCGGCGGCACAGGAGTACACTGTCGGCGCGCTGGCGCACGCGCAGCGTTACGGCATGGGCAAGTTTGTGCCCAACCGTTTTTTCCATTTGCAGTCCGCAGCGGACCTGCAGTAGCAAAGAAAGATGCCACGATGACCACGATTTCCAAGAACGACCAGCTGTTCGAGCGCGCCCAGAAAACCACGCCGGGCGGCGTCAACTCGCCGGTGCGCGCCTTCCGTTCGGTGGGCGGCACGCCGCGCTTCATCACCCGCGCCGAAGGCCCGTACTTCTGGGACGCGGACGGCAAGCGCTATATCGACTACATCGGCTCGTGGGGCCCGGCGATTGTCGGCCACGCGCATCCCGAAGTAGTGAAGGCGGTACAGGAAGCCGCCACGCGCGGCCTGTCGTTCGGCGCGCCGACCGAGGGCGAAGTCGAGATGGCCGAGGAAATCGTCAAGCTGGTGCCGTCGCTGGAACAGGTGCGCCTGGTATCGTCCGGCACCGAGGCGACCATGAGCGCGCTGCGCCTGGCGCGCGGCGCCACCGGCCGTGACAAGATCGTCAAATTCGAAGGCTGCTACCACGGCCACGCGGATTCGCTGCTGGTGAAAGCGGGCAGCGGCCTGCTGACGTTTGGTAATCCCACCTCGGCCGGCGTGCCGGAGGACTTCGTCAAGCACACGCTGGTGCTGGACTATAACAACGTGCAGCAGATCGAAGACGCGTTCGCCAACTTCGGCGACGAGATCGCCTGCGTGATCGTCGAGCCGGTGGCTGGCAATATGAACCTGATCAAGGCCTCGGAAGCTTTCCTGCAAGCGCTGCGCGACCTGTGCACCAGGCACGGCGCGCTGCTGATCTTCGACGAAGTGATGTGCGGTTTCCGCGTGGCGCTGGGCGGCGCGCAGCAACTGTACGGCATCAAGCCGGACCTGACCGCGCTGGGCAAGGTCATCGGCGGAGGTCTGCCGGTGGCGGCCTTCGGCGGCAGCACCAAGTTGATGAGCAATATGTCGCCGGTGGGCGCGGTGTACCAGGCTGGCACGCTGTCGGGCAATCCGGTGGCAGTGGCAGCGGGCATGACCACGCTGAAGCTGATCCAGCAGCCGGGCTTCTACGACAAGCTGAGCGCCACCGCCAAGCGCCTGGCCGACGGCCTGACTGCGGCAGCCAAAGAAGCCGGCATCCCGTTCTGCGCGGATTCGGTAGGCGGCATGTTCGGCCTGTATTTCAGCGAGACGCCGCCGAACAACTACGCCGAAATGATGGCGGGTAACCGCGAGCGCTTCAACGTCTTCTTCCACGCGATGCTGGACGAAGGCGTCTACTTCGCGCCAGCCGCCTTTGAAGCCGGCTTCGTCTCCGCGCAGCACAGCGACGAGGTGATCGACGAAACCATCGCCGCCGCCCGCCGCGTCTTCAAAACCCTGGCTGCTTGAGCGACGGCACCAGCCCCAGACGAGAGGGTCAGACCCTGCATGCCGCCGTGCGGGGCAAAAGCCCGCATCACCACTAAGCCACCTCGGACACACCGTCGTCGGAGCGTTGTATCACCCCGGTGTTGAAGTTGTATTCGAACAGGTCGCCGTAGCGGCCCCATTCGATGGCGACGCGCAGCGCGCGTTCGGCTTCTTCTTCGCTCAACGTAAACCGCAGCAGTTTGAGGAACAGGTCTTCCGGCAGGTCGCCTGACTTGTCCTGTTGCAGCCCGTGGCAGATATAGGCAATCAGCGGTACATGTTCCAGCAACTGCTTGCCGAACATCTCCTGCCGTTCGGTGTTGTTGGCCTTGACGTAGTGGCCACCCAGTTCCGTCATCAGGATGTCGCCATTGGTCAGGTAGGCGAAGCCCAGCAGGATCAGCGCGTTCAGCACTTCCAGCAGTTCGGCATCGGTCAGCTCCGTCTCGTCGGCGATCTTCGGCAGGTCGGCGCGGCCGTGGAAGGGTTCTTCGGCCAGCAGCTCCAGGATGCCTTCCATGTGTGCGATGCCGGCTTGCGGCAGGCGGTCGCCCAGTTGCAGCTTCACTTCACGTTCGCTGATCAGGCCATTGCCGCTGTTGCCACGGCGGCCGGCGCTGGCCGTCATCAGTTCATAGACCTTGTCGATCAGGTGGCGCACTTCGGCGCTTTCGGCCTTGCGCGGCTGCGGCAGGGAGATCGGCAACTCGGCACGCACGCGTCCCGGATCGCTGGCAAAGATCAACACCCGGTCCGCCATCATCACCGCTTCTTCGATATTGTGCGACACCACCAGGATCGCCTTGGTCGGAATCTGGCCGGACTGCCACAGCTCCAGGATTTCTTCGCGCAGACGCTCGCCGGTCAAGACATCCAGCGCGGAAAACGCCTCGTCCATCAACAGCACTTCCGGTTCCATCACCAGCGCGCGGGCAATGCCGACCCGCTGACGCATGCCGCCCGACAGTTCGCGTGGCAGCGCGCCCTCAAAGCCGGACAAGCCAATCAAATCAATCACCTTCTCGGCGCGGCGCGCACGTTCTTCCGGCGCCATGCCCTGCGCCTCCAGCCCCAGTTCGACATTCTTCTGCACCGTCAGCCACGGGAACAGCGCAAACGACTGGAACACCATGCGGATGCAACGCGCCGTGCCATACAAGGGCATGCCGCGATACAGCACCTGGCCTTCGTCGGCCTGGATCAATCCCGCCATGATGCGCAACATGGTCGATTTGCCGGAGCCGGATTGCCCAAGCAGCGCGACAATCTCGCCTTCGCGCAGCGTGAAGTCGACACCTTCCAGCACCGAGCGCGCGGAGCCATCGGCGGCGCGGAAGTGTTTGCCAACGGCTTTCAGTTCAACGATAGGAGTGCTCATGATTCGGTTCCTAGAAATGCAGCCGGCTTTCGGCCATGGTGTACAAACGGCGCCAGACGAAGTGGTTAAAGCCCATCACGAAAATGCACATGATGCCGATGCCCAGCGCGATACGCGGGAAATCGCCGGTGGCGGTCATCTCGGCGATGTAGCTGCCGATGCCGTGCGCCTTCAGCGTCGTCGGCCCCCAGCTGACAAATTCCGCAACGATGGCGGCGTTCCATGAGCCGCCCGATGCGGTGATCGCGCCGGTGACAAAACTCGGGAAGATCGCCGGCAGCAGGTAGCGCCGCCATTTCAGCCAGCCGGTCAGGCCGAAGTTCTTGGCCGCGTGACGCAATTCGGTCGGGATGGTCGAAGCGCCGGCGATCACGTTGAACAGCAAATACCACTGCGTGCCGAGTATCATCAGCGGCGACAGCCAGATATCCGGATTCAGGTGGTAGCGCACGATGATGATGACTGCAACCGGGAACACCAGGTTGGCTGGGAACGCCGCCAGGAACTGCGCCACCGCCTGCGTGCGCGAAGCCCAGCGCGGGTTCATGCCGATCCAGATGCCGACCGGCACCCAGATCACTGCCGCCAGCGCCAGCAGCACCACCACGCGCAGCATGGTGTACACGCCCAGCAGCACCACGTGCCCGACTTCGCTCCAGCCAACTTCGGTACGGATGAAGTGCACCAGGCTCCATAGCGCGTAAAACACCACGGCGGCGATCACCGCGTCCCACACGCGTTGCGGCACCAGCGACGGCTGGTCCTTGCGCGCACGGATCGAGGTGCCGTCATGCGACAGCCGGAACACGGCAATGGAGCGCGACAGCTGGTGGGCAAACCATTCAACCAGTTGCTGCGTGCGTTCGGTGCGGCGCAGCCAGGTCAGCAGCCACGAAGACTGCGCGGTATCGCCGCCAGTTTCCTCGAAGCGGAACTTGTCGGCCCATGCCAGCAAAGGACGGAAGAACAGCTGGTCATACAGCAGCACGGCGATCAGCATGGCAAAGATGGCCCAGCCGATCGCACCCAGATCGCTCTGTTCGATGGCCAGCGCAATGTAGGAACCCATGCCGGGCAGCTTGATGGTCTGGTTGGACACCATGATGGCCTCCGACGCCACCACGAAGAACCAGCCGCCGGACATCGACATCATCATGTTCCACAGCAGCCCAGGCATGGCGAACGGCAGCTCCAGTCGCCAGAAGCGCTGCCAGCCCGACAGCTGGAACACCTGCGCCGCCTCCGACAATTCGGCCGGCACCGAGCGGAAGCCCTGGTAGGCCGAGAAAGCCATATTCCACGCCTGCGAGGTGAAGATGGCGAAGACGGCCGCGCACTCGACGCCCAGCAGATTGCCGGGGAACAGCGCGATAAACGCCGTCACCGTAATCGACAGGAAGCCGAGGATGGGGATCGATTGCAGGATGTCGAGCAGCGGCACCATCACCTTTTCGGCCAGCCGGTACTTGGTGGTCAGCGCGGCAAACAGGCAGCTGAAGATCACCGACGCGCCCATGGCGATGAACATCCGCAGCGTGGTGCGCAACAGGTAATAAGGCAGGTTGGCCGGGTCGAGCGACAGCGGCAAGGCCTGGCCGAGTTCATAGGGGCGCGCCATCTGCTGGCTGCCGTAGGCCATCAGCACGAAGATCGCGAGCACGATGGGCAGCAAGGCCCAATCCCAGCGGTTGCCGCCGGCTTCCACCACCTGACGGGGGAAAAATTGCCGTTTCTTGTTCATAGTATGTCTTTCTCTGGCGCGGCGAGGAAAGGCCGCGTGGAGCGAAGGAAGGGAGCGCAACAGCGCCGCTCGACATTCTAATAGGTTAACGCGCACGACTATATTACGGTCGTGAAAGCTATATAATTGCTAGTTATGAAACTGATTGCCGAAAAGCGGTCGAAGACCGACAAATACGACGTGCTGCGTTTTGTGCGCAACAACGGCAGCTGCACCGAGGCGCTGATGCCGCGTCAGGGCATCCTGCCGCATGATCTGGTGCACTACGTGGTGGAATCGGCGCTGCCGTTACGGCATGGTTTTCTCAGCCTGCTGGCGCGCGGCGCCGACGCGCAATTCGTCATGGAATCGGTCCATGACAAAAGCAATCCCAACGTGGAGACCGAGGCCGTTCAGGCGGAAGCGATAGTAGAGGGCTTGCAGGCACAGCTCTGGTCCGGCGCCTTCGACGAAGCCGCGTTCATGGAAGGCGCAGCAGCCGCCTGCACCGCCCGCAACAAGCTGCCATTCGATTTCGGCATCCTGGCTGTCGACCTCAAGACCACGCTGTATGACCGCGCGCTGGCGCTGAACGAACAATGGAACAACGCGCCGTTCTACAGCACGCTGACACTCGAATTCAGCCCGCAGCCGGTGTGATTACTTGAGCCAGCCGCGATGGCGGAAGTAGAGGAAGGGCGCGATCGCGCTGGTGATCATCAGGCCGATGGCGAATGGGTAGCCCAGCTCCCACTCCAGTTCCGGCAGCCACTTGAAGTTCATGCCGTAGATCGAGGCGATCAGCGTTGGCGGCAGGAAGGCGACCGAGGCCACCGAGAAGATCTTGATGATCTTGTTCTGGTTAATGTTGATGAAACCGACCGTAGCGTCCATCAGGAAGTTGATCTTATCGAACAGGAAGGACGTGTGGCCGTCCAGCGATTCGATGTCGCGCAGAATCTGCCGCGCTTCCTCGAACTGGTCGGAATTCAGCAATCGGCCGCGCATCAGGAAGCTGACCGCGCGGCGCGTATCCATCATGTTGCGGCGGATGCGGCCGTTCAAGTCTTCCTCGTGGGCGATGGCGTTCAGCGCGGCGGCTGCGTCCTGGTCGGTGAATTCTTTCTGCAGCACGCGGCCGCTGACCTCTTCCAGCTGCTGGTAGATGCCTTCCAGCGCGTCCGCCGAATACTCGGCGTCGGTGGCGTACAGGTCCAGCAGCACGTCCATGTAGTCGGCGATCGAGCCCGGGCGCGAACGCGCGCGCATGCGCACCAGGCGGAACACCGGCAGGTCGTCGGTATGCACCGAGAACAGGATCTTGCGCGCCAAAATAAACGCCACCGTGACGATGCGCGACGGGCCGTCCTCTTCTTCCAGCAGGAAGTCGGTGCGCAGGTGCAGGTCGCCGTTTTCCGCCTCGTAGTAGCGGGCCGAGGCTTCGATGTCCTTGACTTCGTCCTCGCCCGGCAGGATCACGCCGTAGATGGTGCGGACCCAGGCGCGTTCGTCATCCGTCGGGTCGGTCAGGTCGACCCAGACAGGCTCGACCTTTTCCAGGTCTTCGCGGGTGTCGATAGGAACCTGGTTAAGCCGGCCATTCTGGAGAACGAAAACATTAATCATGGGTAAACGCACCTTTGGAAACAGCGCAAGTGTACCCGCAAAGCCCGGTTTAAGGTAGATCGGCGGAGCCCATGCGGCGCAAAATCACGCCGGTGCGGCGGGCCAGGTAGTTGGAGTCGCGGTGTTTGTCGTAATAGCGCGGATTCGGCAGCATCACCGCCAGCTTGGCGGCCTGCACGGCGCTCAGGTTGGCTGCGCTGACGCCGTAGTAATGCCGTGCCGCCGCCTCGGCGCCAAAGGTGCCGGTGCCGAATTCCACCACATTCAGGTAGATCTCGAAGATGCGTTCCTTGTCCATCAGCGTTTCCAGCATGTAGGTGATGATCAGCTCCTCGCCCTTGCGCAGATAGCTGCGCGAACCGGACAGGAACAGATTCTTGGCCAGCTGCTGGGTGATGGTGGAGCCGCCCGACACCACCTTTTTCTTCTTGGTGTTCTTCTCGTAGGCCTTTTGCATGGCTTCCCAGTCGACACCTTCATGCTCGGAGAAGTTGGCGTCTTCCGAGGCGATGATCGCCCGCTTCAGGTTGTTGGAGATGCGCTTGTATGGCACCCACACCTGCTGGATATTTGCCTTGGGATTCTTTTCCTGGATGGCCGCCTGCTGCTGGCGCATGAAGCTGGTCATCGACGGGTTATGGTCAACCCACCACCAGATCTGCAGGAAGAAATACAGCTGCACCGCCAGGAACAACAGGATCGGCAGGATGAAGATCCACTTCACCCAGCGCCATTTGCCGGACGATTTGCTCATAGCTTGGCACGCAGCGTCTGCAACACGTCGCCAGTGGCCGGCTGCACGCCACGCCACAAGTGGAAGGCTTCGGCGGCCTGCTCGACCAGCATGCCCAGGCCGTCGCGCAACTGTGCGCCGTGCTGGCCCGCGAACTGCAAGAATACCGTGGGGGAGGCTCCGTACATCATGTCCAAAGCCAAAGATCCCGCCGCGAAGACCGATGGCGATATCGGTGGCAGCTCCGCGCTCAAACTGGCTGCCGTGCCGTTGATGATGATGTCGTACTCGCCCTCGATGCCGTCAAAGCCACAGGCCGACACCACGCCCTCGCCGCCCAGCGCGGCAAACTGTTCAACCAGTTCCTCGGCCTTGGCCACGGTACGGTTGGCGATCACCAGCCTGGCCGGACGATGCTCCAGGATCGGCAGCACCACGCCACGCACCGCGCCACCCGCGCCCAGCAGCAAGACGCGCTTGCCGGCAATTGGCACGCCGGCGTTCTGCACGATGTCCGCCACCAGCCCGGCGCCATCGGTGTTGTCACCGATGATGCCCTCGTCGCTGAACACCAGCGTGTTGACCGCGCCGGCTGCGCGCGCGCGGATGGTCAGCGCCTGCGCCAGCTTGACCGCTTCCAGCTTGAACGGCACCGTGACGTTGGCACCCTTGCCGCCTTCGGCGATGAAGGCGCGCACGGCCTCGGCGAAGCCGTCCAGCGGCGCCAGGCGGCGTTCGTATTCCATTTGCTGGCCGGTCTGCGCCGCATAGGCGGCATGGATTTCCGGCGATTTGCTATGGGCAATCGGGTTGCCGAACACGCAGTAGCGGTCCATATTGTTAACGTCCTCCGCCGCTCATATCGGCTTGTAATTTATCGTCGCGGGTGAATTTGAAGGTGGTGATGATCACCCACAGGTCATCGCGGTCGCTTGACAGCATATTCGGCGGGAATTTGCCGAACGGCGCCGAGCGGCGCACGATGCGCATCGCCGCCTCGTCCAGCGCCGGATTGCCGGAGCTGCGCTCGACCTTGATACCGCCTTCCTTGTCGTAGATGGTGCCGTCCTGGAAGACCGGGATCGACAGCATCAGCTGGCCATACAGCTTGCGCCCGTTCGTATTCGGGAAATTCAGCGTGCCGATGTCCTCGATGCGCTTCTGCATGGTCTTGTAATAGATCGCGTAGCCGGCTTCGCGCGTGCTTGGCGTGATCATGGTTTTCTTCGGCCGCTTGTTCTGGTCCTCGATGGTTTCGCTGATTTCCGCCACGCGGCGGGCGATCGCCTTGCTTGATTCCAGCAGGTCGGTGCCGGTGGGCGTCGGGTCCGGCTTGAGTTTTTCCGTGACCGGCGGCGCCGCCACCTTCGATGACGAGTTCACCTGCGTCATCAGCTGCTTCTGGCGTTCTTCCAGTTCGACGATGCGGCGCTTGCTGGCTTGCACGCTGTCGCCGGTTTCGGTCTTGCGCATGTCCGGCATCGGCGACTTGGAGCGGCCTTTGTCGACCGTGCCGCCGCCGTCCAGGTTGGCCTGGGCAACCGCATCCGCCTTCAGCGGCGCCTTGTTGTGCTTGGCGTTGACCAGGATGACTTCGAGGCCGGGATCGGCCGCCTGCACCGGCGCGGGCGCCGGCGCCACAAAGCGCACCGCCAGCATGGCGGCATGCGCCACCAGCGACAAGCCGAGGGCGATGTACAGCAAGCGATTTTCTTTAAAAGACTTCACTCGATGGCCGGACTAATGAGATGTGGCTGATTTTACACCGCCGGCGGCTGCTCGGCGGCAGTCTCGACCGCCACTTCCGGCGCGTCGACCGATTCCTCCGGCGCGTCTTCCACCTCGTCCTCGAAGTCGACATCGGCTGGCGCCGCGTCGGTCGGGATTTCCAGGATGCGCGCTTCGATGGTCAGATCCACCTCGTCCCAACGCAGGATATCCAGCTTGACCTGCGCGCCGCGCGCCACCGACGGCATGCCCGGCAGGCGGATAATCAGCGGAATATCGGTCAGGCGCAGCACTTCGTCCTTCAGCACCACCGCCTCGACCTGGCGTGCATTCTCCTGGCCCAGCCAGCGCAGGCACCAGTAGCGCTCCATGTTCGACTGGTGATCCGCGTAAGCGCCATAGGCGGCGTCAAACTGCGACACAATCGCGAACAGCTCCGCATCCTTGTGCTTGAAGTGCGCGACCAGCGGCGCCATCACGCCCTTCTCGGCGCAGGCAAGGATCTGCCATTGGTTGACCAGGTCGGTATAACGGCGCAGCGGCGAGGTGCTCCACGCGTACTGATCGACGCCCAGGCCTTCGTGCGGCGCCGCATGGGTCAGCATGCGCACCTGCATCTTGGCATTCCAGCCGCCGACGCCACGGCCCTGGCTGCGGTAAATGCCTGGCACGCCGTTATCGTGCATCAGCTTGCCCCAGGTACTGTTGGCGAAGATCATCAGCTCGGCGACGATCTTGTCCAGCGGCGCACCGCGCTTGCGGCGCGACACGGTGACCACATCGTCTTCGACGTAGAAGTTGAAATCGACGCGGTTGTTCTGCTCCGGCTTCAGGCCGAAGCCCTCGCGCTTGACCATGCGCGCCGCTTCCAGCACTTGCGCCCATTGCCAGATCAGGCCCAGTTCTTCCTTGCGCGGATAATCGCCCTCGCCACTGGCCAGCGTTTCTTCATTGACCAGGTCATCCAGGTCGTTGTGGCGCAGGTTGTTGGCGATCGGCACCATCTCGGCGCGCGTTTCGGTGGCCAGCACCGACCAGTCGGCCGGGTTCAAGGTGGCATACAGCGACAGCGCCGGGCAGGTCTTGCCCTCGGCCAGCGTGAACGCCTCGACGATGTTATCCGGCAGCATGGTGATCTTGTCGCCCGGCATGTAGACGGTCGACATGCGGCCACGCGCCAGCTTGTCGACCGCGTCATCCGGCTTGATGCCCAGGCCCGGCGCGGCGATGTGGATGCCGATCTTGACGTTGCCGTCATCCAGCCTGGTGACCGAGAAGGCGTCATCGATCTCGGTGGTGGTGACGTCATCGATCGAGAACGCTTCAACATTGGCCAGCGGCAGATTGGCCGGCGCGGACGGCACCGGCACGTCCGGGAAGCCGGCGCCTTTCGGGAAGTTCTCGAACAGGAACTTGGCCATGTGCAGCGCCTTCGGCGACGTCACGCCGCCAACCGCCAGCATCAGCCGTTGCGGATTGGTGTGCAGCTCGGCGCAGGCGGCATCCAGCGCCTTGTATTCGATCGAATTCTTGTCCGGCTTGAACAGCAGTTGCATGACGATGTTCTGCATCGATTCCGGCAGCTGGTTGGCCTTCAATTCATCCACATAGCCTTGCTGCACCAGCGCCTGCTGCTTTTTCTTCTCGATGCCGGCCAGCGCGGCGCGCAGCGATTGCTCGGGCGCCGCCTTGTAGCGGCCACGGCCCTTCTTGTAGAAGTAGACCGGCGACGAATGCAGGCTCAGGATCAGGCCAGCCGCTTCGGCCGGCTGCGGCGCATGGCCGAAGTATTCGGCGCCCAGCTCGGCAAAGCCGAACTCCTCCTCGCCGGCCACTTCCCACAGGAATTCAAGGTCGACCTCGGCGGAGATGGCCTTGGCCTGCTCCATCAGTTCAGCTGGCGCCGGCTTGTCGAACTGCAGCAGCACGTCCTTGGACTTGACCTTGGTGCGCTTGCCGCTGGCCATCTCGACTTGATAGGCCTCGCCGGCTTGGGTCATTACGCTGCCGACTTTGAAATCGCCGGATTCTTCAAAAAATACATTCATCGTTTATTCGTGTTCGTTTTAATCAGTTCCAGCACAGACGGCAGGAATACTTCGGTTACCAGCAGCGTACCCTGACGGCGCTGATATAAACAGCGCCGCGCATACAATATTTGATCCCGTGGCGCAGCCGCCCCGAGCGCGGCGCGTGCGCGCTGCGCCAAAGGATGCCCTTCTCGCAACCTTGCAAATTCCAACACACCGCGCCGGACCAGCGGATCGCCAAACAGCGTGGTGCCCAGCGAACGCTCGCCCAGGGTGCTGAACAGCGGCCAATCGCTGGCGTTGGCCGACATCGGCACCACGGTGTGACCGAACACCGCAGGCGTATTATCACATCTCAGCAGCACTTCCCTTTCCCAGACCCGGCCGGGCCGGTGCATGCCGATTGCCACCGCCTCGTCGCTGAGGCAGCGATCGATGCGCTGATGCAGGCACTGTACGCGGAAATTATGACTGTGTGCTTTCAGCCGCGCGGTCAGCGAACCGCCTTCGGTCAGCCACGGTACATAGGCTTCCGGTGCGTTCAGCGCCAGCACGTGCGGCTGCCACTGCGCCTGGCGCAGCGAGGCGCTTCTCGGCGGCGCGCTCAAGCGCGTGCCTCGACGCCGCAGAAGGCCAGCACTTCGTCCACGTATTGCGGAAACTCGGAGATCGCATGGTCGCTGCCCTGGATCAGATGCTGGCGCGCGCCGGCGTAGTGGGCCAGCATGTCGCGGTAGTCCAGCACTTCGTCGCCAGTGGCGGCAATCAGGAAATAGCGTTCCGGCTTGCTGATCTGCGCTACTTCCAGCGCGCGCAGTTCATCAATATATTCGCGCTTGAACTCGAACGGCTCGTCCGAATGGTATTGCGTGGTGACGCCGACGTGCTGGTCCAGGTTCACGCGCGGCACGATGGCCGGGTTCAGCAGCACGGCTTTGCAGCCTAGCCGCTCGGCCAGCCAGGTGGCGTAGTAGCCGCCCAGCGAGGAGCCGACGATGCTCAGTTCTTCGGCCGGCACATCTTTTACCGCCGCCAGCGCCAGTTCGATCGCCAGCTTGGGCGAAGCCGGCAGTTGCGGGGAAATCACCTGGCCGGCCAGCCCCAGCGCTGCCATGCGCTCGCCAACCACGCGGGCTTTCATGGATGTCGGCGAGGAGCGGAACCCGTGCAGATACAGAATCATTACGCCAGCGCTTTCAGTATCTTGTCATGTACGCCGCCGAAGCCGCCGTTGCTCATCACAATAATCTGGTCGCCAGGTTGCGCGGCCTTGGCCACGGCCACCACCAGCGCGTCGATGTCTTCGTAGGCGCTGGCCGTTTCACCGATAGGCGCCAGCGCCTGGCCGAGGTTCCAGCCCAGCGCCTGCTCGCTGCCAAAGCCGAATACCAGGTCGGCGTCACTCAGGCTGCCCGGCAGCGCGTCTTTCATCGTGCCCAGCTTCATGGTGTTGGAGCGCGGTTCCAGCACCGCCAGGATGCGGGTGCCCTTGCCGACCTTCTGGCGCAGGCCGCCGACCGTGGTGGCGATGGCGGTTGGGTGGTGGGCGAAATCGTCGTAGACGGTGATGCCGTTGACTACGCCGCGCACTTCCATGCGGCGCTTGACGTTCTCGAAGGTCGCCAGCGACTTGGCCGCCTGCGCGATCGGCACGCCGACATGGCGGGCGGCGGCAATCGCGGCCAGCGCATTGGCGCGGTTATGCTTGCCGGTCAGCGACCATTCGACGCGGCCTTGTACCGCGCCCTGGAAAATCACATCGAAGCTGCCGTCATCGTATTCATTCAGCGCCCAATCGGCGCCATCCGTGCGGCCGAAGCTTTCCTGCTCGCTCCAGCAACCGCGCTTGAGTACGCGCTGCAGCGGTTCTTCATCGCCGTTGTAGATGACGCGGCCGATGCCCGGCACGGTGCGCACCAGGTGGTGGAACTGGGTTTCGATCGCGTGCAGATCGGGGAAGATGTCGGCGTGATCGTATTCCAGGTTGTTCAGGATCGCGGTCTTGGCGTGGTAGTGGACAAACTTGCTGCGCTTGTCGAAGAAGGCGGTGTCGTATTCGTCCGCCTCGATGACGAAGAAGATCGAGTCCTTGTCGCCCTGCATGCGTGCCGAGACGCCGAAATTCTTCGGCACGCCACCGATCAGGAAGCCGGGCGCATAGCCGGCGTCTTCCAGTATCCAGGTCAGCATCGCGGTGGTGGTGGTCTTGCCGTGCGTGCCGGCGACGGCCAGCACCCATTTGTCTCTTAATATATGGTCGCCTATCCACTGCGGGCCGGAGACATACGGCAGGCCGCGGTTCATGATTTCCTCGATCAGCGGATTGCCGCGCGTGACCACGTTGCCGATGACGTACAGGTCCGGCTTCAGTTCGATCTGTTCCGGGCCGTAGCCGGTAATCAGTTCGATGCCCTGCGCTTCCAGCTGTGTGCTCATCGGCGGATAAACATTGGCGTCGCAGCCGGTGACGCGGTGACCCGCTTCTTTCGCCAGAACGGCCAGGCCGCCCATGAAGGTGCCGCAAATACCGAGGATGTGAATGTGCATAGTAATAAGACGATGACAGCTGACTGAATACGCGATTTTACCTGAGCCGGCGCGCTTTTCCCGGTTCAGAGTATTATCTCGTCCATGACTTCCAATGTGAACGAAGAACTCCAGCTTCTGCGTGCCGAGATCGCGGCGGCCGCCGCGCGCCTGATCGCCGAGGATGGAGCCGACTACAACACGGCCAAGCGCAAGGCCGCGCGGCAGATCCTGGGCGACACGCAACCGCCGCTGAACCTGCTGCCGGACAATGCGCAGATCGAGGCCGAAGTACGCATCTACCAGTCGCTATTCCACGCCAATACCCAGCCGGCCCGGCTGTTCCGCCTGCGCACGCTGGCGGTCGACATCATGGAAGGCCTGGAAAAATTCCAGCCCTTCCTGACCGGCACGGTATTACATGGCACAGCCGGCCCGCATGACGACATCCACCTGCAATTGTTCGCCGACAGCGCCAAGGAAGTGGAAATCTTCCTGCTGAACCGGAATGTACAAATCGACATCTCCGAGACGCCGCACTTCAAGGGTCCGCGCTACGGCATGGTCGAAACGGTCAGCTTCATGTGGCACAAGGAAGGCGTGCACGCCGCGCTGTATGAGCTGGACGACTTGCGCGGCGCGGTCAAAAACAAGGACGGCAAACCGGCCCGCGCCGACATCGCCTCCGTGCGTGCCCTATTAGTTAACAGTACTCATCCCACCACACCATGAATCCAAAACACCTGAAAGCCTATATTGTTGTCGGCTTGCTGTTTGCCGCCTCGGGCGCTTACGTCGGTTATCAAAAACAACATGCGCCGCAGCCGGCGCCGGTGACCACCGCCCAGCCGGCCGGCGTGACCGGCCCGGTTGACGCCCTGTATAAAGAGACGCTGCCGGACGCCAAGGGCGTAGCGACTGCGCTGGCCCAATATAAAGGCAAGGCCATGCTGGTGAATTTCTGGGCCACGTGGTGCGCGCCGTGCGTGCAGGAGATGCCGGAGCTGTCCGAGCTGGCCTCGGGAGAAGCAGGCAAGAAGCTGCAAGTTATCGGCATCGGTATCGATTCGCCATCAAATATCGCAGAATTTAGCGACAAATATAAGATCACCTACCCGGTCTTCGTGTCCGGCATGAACGGCACCGAGCTGTCGCGCCAGTTTGGCAACAGCCAGGGCGGCCTGCCCTTCACAGTGCTGATCGGCGCCGACGGCCAGGTCAAGAAGACCTATCTTGGCAAACTGAAGTTCGACGAGCTGCGCAAAGATTTGGCAACTCTATAAATAGTTTCACAAGTTTTTTTCTCTTGCCAAATGCCAGCAGTTGGCGTCAAAATGCGGATCTTTCGCGGAGAAGGCTCAGGAATCATGGCAAAAAACCTCCTACTGCTCAACGGACCCAACCTGAATTTGCTGGGAAGCCGTGAGCCCGAGGTCTACGGCGCAAGCACTTTGGCCGACATCGAACACGCTGCCCAGGCACAGGCCATGGCAGCGGGTGCGAGCTTGTCCTGCTTTCAGAGTAACCACGAAGGTGCACTGATCGACCGCATCCATGCCGCCAAAACGGCAGGCGTGGACGCCATCGTCATCAATCCGGGGGGGCTGACCCATACCAGCGTCGCCTTGCGCGACGCCTTGGCTGGGGTGGCCATCCCGTTTGTGGAAGTGCATATTTCGAATATTTACCAGCGCGAGTCGTTTCGCCACCACTCATTCCTGAGCGCGATCGCAATAGGGACTATCTGCGGACTGGGCATCGATGGATATCGGTTTGCCATCGACTTTGTCCTTAAAAAGCGATAACCTACGCGATCTGCGCTTATTTCAGACCGGTTCCGCCCACAAGGCGCCACCGCAATATCACACAAACAAGACATTCCTGGGGGTTACATGGATCTACGCAAGCTGAAGACCTTGATTGATTTGGTCGCAGAATCCGATATCGCCGAACTCGAAGTGACCGAAGGCGAAAGCAAAGTTCGCATCGTCAAATCGTCGGCCCTGCCGCAAAATCAGATGGTCATGATGCAGCCGCAAGCCATCCCACAATACAGCGCACCAGCTGCTGCTGGTGCGCCGGTAGCTGCTGCTGCCGCGCCAGCCGCCGCCGCCGAGCCAACCGGCCACATCGTCAAATCGCCGATGGTCGGCACCTTCTACCGTTCGTCCGCTCCAGGCGCCGCTGCGTTTGTTGAAGTCGGCGCCACCGTCAAGGAAGGCGACACCCTGTGCATCATCGAAGCGATGAAGCTGCTGAACGAAATCGACGCCGACAAGTCCGGCACCATCACCCAGATCCTGGTCGAGAACGGCCAGCCGGTCGAATTCGGCCAACCGCTGTTTGTGATCGGCTAAGAAAGGTCAGCGCCCTGCCCCGCCGGTACGGGCGCGCCTTTCCTGGTCCGCAATCCCTCCTCACCTGACGCAGCCCTTCATCGGCGCTCACAGACATAGCGACCCTATCATGTTTGAAAAAATCCTCATTGCTAACCGCGGCGAGATCGCCCTCCGTATCCAGCGCGCCTGCCGCGAACTGGGCATCAAGACGGTTGTCGTTCACTCGGAAGCAGACAAAGACGCCAAATACGTGAAGTTGGCCGATGAATCGGTATGTATCGGCCCGGCGCCATCAGCGCTGAGCTATCTGAACATGCCGGCCATCATCAGCGCGGCGGAAGTCACCGACGCTGAAGCGATTCACCCAGGCTACGGCTTCCTGTCGGAAAACGCCGACTTCGCCGAGCGCGTGGAAAAATCCGGCTTCGTCTTCATCGGCCCGCGTTCCGACTCGATCCGCCTGATGGGCGACAAGGTTACCGCCAAGCAGACCATGATCAAGGCCGGCGTGCCATGCGTGCCTGGTTCGGACGGCGCCCTGCCGGACGATCCGAAAGTCATCGTGCAGACCGCCCGCCGTGTTGGCTATCCGGTCATCATCAAGGCCGCCGGTGGTGGCGGTGGACGTGGCATGCGCGTGGTGCACACCGAAGCCGCGCTGATCAACGCCGTGCAGATGACCAAGACCGAAGCCGGCGCCGCATTCGGCAATCCGGAAGTCTACATGGAGAAGTTCCTGGAAAATCCACGTCACGTGGAAATCCAGATTCTCGCCGACGAACACAAGAACGCCGTCTGGCTGGGCGAACGCGACTGCTCGATGCAGCGCCGCCACCAGAAGGTGATCGAGGAAGCACCGGCGCCAGGCATTCCACGCAAGCTGATCGAAAAAGTCGGCGAGCGTTGCGCTGAAGCCTGCCGCAAGATCGGCTACCGTGGCGCCGGCACCTTCGAGTTCCTGTACGAAAATGGCGAGTTCTACTTCATCGAAATGAACACCCGCGTGCAGGTTGAGCACCCGGTCACCGAAATGATCACCGGCATCGACATCGTGCAGGAGCAGATCCGCATCGCCGCCGGCGAGAAGCTGCGCTTCCGCCAGCGTGACGTGATGCTGTCCGGCCACGCCATCGAGTGCCGCATCAACGCCGAAGACCCGTTCAAGTTCACGCCGTCGCCAGGCCGCATCACTGCCTGGCACGTGCCGGGCGGTCCGGGCGTGCGCGTCGACTCGCACTCGTATGCGGGTTATTATGTGCCACCACACTATGATTCGATGATCGGCAAGGTCATTTCCTATGGCGCCACCCGCGAGCAGGCGATCCGCCGCATGCAGATAGCGCTGTCGGAAATGGTGGTCGAAGGCATTTCCACCAACATCCCGCTGCACCGCGAGCTGATGGTCGATGCCCGCTTCATTGAAGGCGGCACCAATATTCACTACCTGGAACACAAGCTGGCGGACATGCCGGACTTGAACAAACTAAGCCTGGGTAACAAAGCGTAATTCAAAGGTTGAAACAATGAGCTGGACTGAAATCGTCATCGAAATCGCCCGCGACCACGCGGAAGCACTGTCGGAGGCCCTGATGGACGTGGGCGCCCTGTCGGTGTCCGTGGAAGACGCGGACGAAGGCACGGACGCGGAAAAACCGCTGTTCGGCGAGCCGGGCATGGAGCCTACCGAAGCGGCCTGGGATCATAGCCGCGTGGTGGCACTGACCGACGAAGCGGACGACCAGGCCGTCATCGTTGCCGCCGCCGCCGGCCAGATCGGCCTGGCCACGCTGCCGAAGTTCACCACCCGCAAGGTGGAGGAACAGGACTGGGTGCGTCTGACCCAGTCGCAGTTCGCGCCTATCCACATCGGCAAGAACATCTGGGTCGTGCCGTCATGGCACGAGGCGCCGAATCCGGACGCGCTGATCCTGGAACTCGATCCGGGCCTGGCCTTCGGCACCGGCAGCCATCCGACTACCCGTCTGTGCATGGAGTGGCTGGAAGCCAATCCGAAGCCAGGCAAAACCGTGCTCGATTACGGCTGCGGTTCCGGCATCCTGGCCATGGTGGCCAAGAAAACCGGCGCCGGCGAAGTGGTGGGCGTCGACATCGATCCGCAAGCGATCGAATCGGCGGCCGCCAACGCAGCCCGCAACAACTGCGAGATCACCTACTTCCTGCCGGACAGCTTCGCCGAGTCGCAGCATGCGACGCAGCGTTTCGATACCGTGGTCGCCAACATCCTGTCCAGCCCATTGAAATTGATGGCGCCGATGCTGTCCGGCCGCGTTGCCGACGGTGGTTCGCTGATCCTGTCCGGCGTGCTGGCGCGCCAGGCGGAAGAAGTGGCGGCGGCGTATGCGCCGTTCATCAAGCTGGGCGTATGGGCCGAGCAAGAAGGCTGGGTGGCGCTGCATGGCCGCCTCGGTAGCGATACCGTTCCGGCTGCACGTTAATCCGCATAAATGGCGCTCGCCACTAAATGCCCCCACTGCAACACGGTATTTCGGGTCGCCCATGACCAGCTGAAATTACGTGGGGGCATAGTGCGCTGTGGCTCCTGCAATGAAGTCTTTGATGGCAACGCGGCCCTGCTGGAGCCGCCGAAGCCCCTCCCTGCATCCATTCCGTTCGACCAGAAAATGGCCGCGCTCGACACGCGCGCCGCCGCAGTACAAGCCGAACCGGTGCTGGAGCTGGATACGCTGGACGAAGAGTCCACCGACGTCCCGGCGCCACCAGCCATGCCATCAACCGCGCCGGAGCTGGAGCCCGAACTAGCGCCTGAACCTGAGCGCGAACCTGAACCTGAGCCTGAACCTGAACCTGAGCCGCAATCGGAGCCGGAGCCGGAGCCGGAGCCAGAGTTGGAGCCAGAATCAGCGCCCGAACTAGCGCCAGAGCCTGAGCCTGAGCCGCAATCGGAGCCCGAGCCAGAGTTGGCGTCAGAATCAGTGCCCGAGTTCGCGCCCGAACCGGAGTCTGCGCCAACGCACTTCCCTCTGCCCGCCGAACCTGCCGTCCTGCCAGCCGATCACGAAGCGCTGTTCGACCTCGACCTGGACATGGAATCCGAGCCCGACCTGGAAGCCAGCATCGAGCCCGAAATCGCCGCCGCACCGATCACCGACGATGCCGTGATCCCGGTCGACGCCTTGAACGACGACGAACTGGAAGCCGCGCTGGAAGCCGAACTGGCCGTCATGGAACAATCGCTGGCCGACATCCCGCACGACACCGGCGCCGAACCGGCCAACGGCAACGACCGCCGCGAACCAACCTGGGACGAATCATCGCTGGACGAACCGCAAGCCGGTGGCGGCCCTGCCCTGGAGCGCGCCTTCGCCGCCGCCGACGACGCCATCTTCTCAGCCGACGAGGAAACGCCAGCCGGCCAGCGCGCCGGCATCGACGCCAACTTGGCCAGCTTCAGCGCCAGCGACGACAAAGAGCCGACAACTGCCGAAGCCGAACCGGCAGCGCGCCCGCCGCGCGACGACGAACTCGACGAAGTGGACGAGGAAGCGCTGCTCCACCTGTCTAGCGCCGGCATGTCGCAAGCCTTGGCCACCCGCGCGCCCACCTACTTGCACACCGCCAGCGCCGAAGAAGCCCCGGCGCACGAAGCCCACGCCGAGCCGGAAGAACCCGGCTTCGTCAAGCGCGACCGCCTGCGCCGCAAGTACGGCAAGGCCGCCACCATCAGCATGATCCTCGGCTCGGTGCTGCTGGTACTGGCCCTGTTCGGCCAGGCCATCACCACCTTCCGCAACACGCTGGCCGCCGCCATGCCGCCGCTGAAACCGGCGCTGACCGCCGCCTGCAACGCCCTCGGCTGCCAGATCGAACTGCCGACGCAGATCGACGACCTGGTCATCGAACAGGGCGAGCTGCAAACGCTGAGCGACACCGCCTTCTCCTTCACCACGCTGCTGCGCAACCAGAGTCGCACCGCGCAAGCCTGGCCGTCGATCGAGCTGACGCTGGACGACGCCAACGACAAACGCATCCTGCGCCGCGTGTTCACACCGCGCGACTACCTGGGCGCCGATGTCGCGCTCGACAAAGGATTTGCCCCGCACACGGAACAAGCCGTTAAACTGTACTTTGAGCTTCACGATCTGAAAGCATCCGGCTATCACATCGCAGTCTTCTATCCATAAAGACCTATCATGACCCAGACCTCTTTGATTTGCGGCTCGATCGCGATCGACACCATCCTGCAATTCCCCAACCGCTTCGACAGCATCCTGCTGCCGGACCAGCTGCACAAGGTCAACGTCTCCTTCCTGGCGCCGACCATGCGCACCGAATTCGGCGGCTGCGCGCCCAACATCGCCTACAACCTGAAGCTGCTGGGCGGCTCGCCGCGCATCGTCGGCGTCATGGGCCAGGACAACGCCGCCTACATGGAGCGCTTCCGCAAGCTGGGCCTGGCCACCGACAATATCCTGATCAAGCACGAGGCGTACAACGCCCAGTGCTTCGTCACCGCCGACCAGGACAACAACCAGATCAACGCCTTCCACCCTGGCGCCATGTCGTTCGCGCACGAGAACGAGATCGCCAAGGCCGGGCCTGCGCGCCTGGCCATCATCTCGCCGGATGGCCACCTGGGCATGAAGAAGCACGCCGATGACCTGTCCAAGCTGAACATCCCGTTCATCTTCGATCCGGGCCAGCAGCTGCCGATGTTCAATGGCGAAGAGCTGATCGATTTCATCGACAAAGCCACCTACGTCACCACCAACGACTATGAAATCGAGCTGCTGATCGAGCGCACCGGCCTGACGCTGGCGGACATCGCCAGCCGCGTCGACGCGCTGATCGTCACGCGTGGCGAGCAGGGTTCGGAGATTCATAGCAAGGGCCAGCGCATCGACATCCCGGCCGTGCCGGTGGCGGACGCACTCGATCCGACCGGTTGCGGCGACGCCTACCGCGCCGGCCTGCTGTTCGGCATCACCAATGGCTGGAGCTGGGAAACCACCGGCCGCCTTGCCAGCCTGCTGGGCGCGATCAAGATCGCCCACAAGGGTGCGCAGAACCACCACTTCACAGCGGCGGAAATCGCCGACCAGTTCGAAGCAGCCTTCGGCTACCGCTTCTAAAAACAAAAAAGCCGGGTGACCGGCTTTTTTGCTTTAGCGGCCGGTGAAGGCCACGCCGAGCAGCAGCTGCGCTATCTGCAGCAGGATCAGCGCCACCAGCAGCGACAAGTCCAGATTCCCCACCAGCGGCACCACGCGGCGGATCGGCCGCAGCAGCGGCTCGTTCAGCGCGCGCACAAACGGCGCCAGCGGCGCATGCGGGTTGACCCAGCTGAAGATCGCCTCGATCACCAGCAGCGCCATGAAGCCGTACAGTATCCATTCCAGGAAGCGCTGGCAGGCCGCCAGCAGCACGGCAGACGCCGGCCAGCCAGCCAGGAACAGCACCGAGGTTGCCGCCAGCACGATCAGGAAGGCGCCGATCAGGCTGGCCCAGTCATACCCGCCGACGCCCGGCACGATGCGGCGCAATGGACGCACCAGCCAGTCCGACAATTGGAAAGTGAACTGCGCCACCGACGACGGCGGCCGCACGCGGATCGCCTGCATCCAGAAACGCAGCAGCAAGGCTCCGCCCAGCAGGACGGCGATGGCGTCGACAATCAACTTCAGAATACTAATCAGCACGGAACCCCTCCAATAAAAAAGCCGCTGTGTGATTGTCTCACACAGCGGCCATTGCGCCTCAACAGGCTAAGCGTTTAAGGCTTAGGAAGGGCGGGTGCTGGTTGGGAACGGCCATGCGGCAGCCGGAGCCAGTACGGTTTTTGCTGCTGGCGCGGCGGCCGGAGCGGCTGGCGCTGCTGCTGGAGCGGCGACGGCTGCTGGTTTAGCGGCTTCCTTTTTTGGCGCAGCTTTTTTCGGCGCAGCTTTTTTAGCAGCTGGCTTGGCGGCTGGCGCAGCGGCTGCTGCTGGCGCTGCCGGAGCGGCGGCTGGCTTGGCAGCTGGCTTGGCAGCTGGTTTAGCAGCAGCTTTTTTAGCTACTGGCTTGTTGGCAGCTGCTGGCTTAGCGGCTGCCTTAACCGGCTTTTTTGCTGCTGGCTTAGCCGCTACCTTTGCAGCTGGCTTGGCTGCTGCTTTTGCTGCTGGTTTTTTGGCGACAGCTTTTTTGGCTGCTGGTTTTGCGGCTGGTTTTGCAGCGACTTTTTTAGCAGCTGGCTTGGCGGCGGTCTTGGCGACAGCTTTTTTAGCGGCCGGTTTAGCAGCGACTTTCTTCGCTGCTGGCTTGGCGGCTACTTTTTTAGCGGCTGGTTTAGCGGCTGCTTTGGCGACGGTTTTCTTCGCTGCTGGCTTGGCTGCTACTTTTTTAGCTGCTGGTTTAGCGGCGACTTTTTTCGCTGCGGGCTTGGCTGCTGCTTTAGCGACGGTTTTTTTCGCTGCTGGTTTAGCGGCTACTTTTTTCGCTGCTGGTTTAGCGGCGACTTTTTTCACTGCTGGCTTGGCTGCTGCTTTAGCGACGGTTTTCTTCGCTGCTGGTTTAGCGGCTGCTTTTTTCACAGCTGGTTTGGCTGCTGGTTTCGCTGCAGCTTTTTTCACTGCTGGCTTGGCTGCTGGTTTAGCAGCGGCTTTTTTCACAGCTGGTTTAGCGGCTGGCTTGGCAGCTGCTTTTTTCACTGCTGGCTTGGCAGCTGCTTTCACAGCTGGTTTGGCGGCGGTGGTTTTCTTTGCTGGTGCGGCAGCTTTCTTAGCTGCTGGTTTCTTTGCGGCGGTAGCCATGTTTAGTTCTCCTTCATCGGGGATGGGAAAAATTCGTTTACAAGATTTAAACCCGTCCAACCCGGGATTGGGCCAGGCGAATTATTCATCGGCACAAACTGAAGCGGTTTGCGCTAATGAATTCGGCACTAGCTGAACTGCTGCATCTCCTCACAAGTGCAGCGCTTCAGCCATCGATCCACCCGCCCTCCGAAGCCGGAGCGGCGTGCAGATACAAATCTTGTCGCGACGTTTTGCGGTGGTCCGGGCGTGTACTCAGCTCCTGGAACCTGCGTCGCAGCCACGTCGCGGTTTTCGTTTTTAAACAAAAAACCGCCCGGCCTGAACTCAATCAGGCAAGACGGTTGAATAAAAACGACGACGTGGTCTTGTGCATATGGTGTGAATCTGTATCCCGTATTCGGTCTTCACTGCTCGGTCTTCACTACGTGGTGCGTACTTCAGAAATTTCAACGCATTTTTTAAAACACGTATTTTCAAGTTCGTAAAGTACACGAAAACCTTATCGATGCGCAACCGGCACGTTAGATATTCACGCGCTTTTTTTGCCGCTTACGCTCGCCAACTCACATACGCATGCTGATTCAAGCTGCCGGTTTGCTTCATCGCGCATGCTCAACGCGCGCTCAATCAGGTTCGGGAAGTGCCGTGCGCATCGCGCCGGAAAATCGCACTTCAAAGTAAGCCTTATGCTGCCTGGGTTTCTGCGATGCCGCCGTCGTCGGCTTGAATTTCGCGTCGCCCGCTTCCGAATCCGAGAGCGCTTGCGCTGCGTCTGCGCACCGCCACTGCTCGCTGTTTTTAATTCGTCGCGATTATGAGACAGAGTAAGACGAATAGCAAGCGGAATACAGCGGTGCGCCGCATCGCGCCTGCGTTTTAGAGCGCGTGATCGAATGCGGTGAAGATGAAAAGTGCCGGGCGCGCGCTGCTGTAAATCGGCGTTAAGGCATGCCACGACAGGCGGCGTTTGAAATGTGCGGCGGTCTTACTCGGTGTCCTCCGACTTACGTCGGACCACCCATTCGTTCATGTCGACAGCCATCCGCTTGAGCAGTCTGGCGAGGTCGCGTCGCTCGGCATTGGTCCAATCGGCCATCAATTCGCCGACCAGTTCCTCGCGCATGCGGTCGACGGCGTCCGCCATCTCGCGTCCCAGCTCCGTCACCTCGGCTTCGCGCACCCGCTTGTCTCGCGTGCCGGCGCGACGCACCACCAGCCCCAGTTCGTCGAGGCGGGCGACCTGGCGACTGACGGTGGTGTAGTCGCGTCCGACCAGGTCGGCCAGCTCCACCACGCCGATCGGGCCGCGCCGGTCGATCCGCACCAGCAGTGGAAGCAGCGCGCGCTCCAATGGCATGGCCATGTCGGACATCAGGGCGACGTCGGGCTCGGGCCGGCTCATGAAGCCGACGATGTCGAGCAGCGCGTCATGCAAATCGCGGATATCTTTATTCATATGTGCATTATACACATAATTATTGACATGATTTTCGACTCGGAATAATATGTGCAAAATACACATATCAAGGAGTATTCCATGGACACTGACGTTCTGATCTGCGGCGCCGGCGCGGCCGGACTGACGCTGGCAATCGACCTGGCGCGACGCGGCGTTTCCTTCCTGCTGATCGACCAGGCTGCGGCGCCGTTCGCCGGTTCGCGCGGCAAGGGCATCCAGCCACGCACGCTGGAAATCTTCGAGGCGCTGGATGTCGCCGACCGCATGATCGCCGCCGGCGGACGCTATCCCTCGCAGCGCCACTACGCCGCCGACGGCAGCCATCATGACGAGCCAACGGTGGCTGCCAGCGCCGCCACGCCGGCCGAACCATATGGTGAACCGCTGATGCTGCCGCAGCACCTGACCGACGGCATGCTGCGCGCACGGCTGGCGGAGCTGGGCCATGCGCCGCGCTACGCCCATGCGCTGGTCGGCTTCACGCAAGATGACAGCGGCGTGACAGCGCACGTGCACTCCCCCGTCGGCGAGCATGACATCCGCGCACGCTACCTGGTCGGCGCAGACGGCGGCCGCAGCTTCGTGCGCAAAACGCTGGACATCGGCTTCCCCGGCGAATCGCTCAACGCCCGCGCGGTGGTGGCCGATCTGTCGCTCAGCGGTTTGACGCGCGAGGTGTGGCATCGCTGGGGCAAAGGTGGCCAGCAAATTAGCTTATGCCCTTTGCAGGGGACGACGCTGTTCCAGTTGCAGATGCCGATCCCGCTCGACGGCGAGTTCGATCTGTCCGATGCCGGCATCGCCGCGGCGATCACCGCGCGCACCGGCCGCGCCGACATCCAGGTCCACGCGGTGCACTGGCGTTCCGACTATGCGATGAGTGCGCGCCTAGCAGACCGCTATCGAGTGGGCCGCGTGTTCATCGCCGGCGATGCGGCGCATGTGCATCCGCCGACTGGTGGCCAGGGTCTGAACACCAGCGTGCAGGATGCCTGGAATCTGGGATGGAAGCTGGCGGCGGTGCTGCGCGGCGCTGATGAAGCGCTGCTCGACACCTATGAAGAAGAGCGCCGCGAAGTCGCCGCCGATATGCTGGGCATGTCGACCCGGCTGCTGGACGCGGCGCGCGAGCGTGGCGACCTTCGTCGCGGGCGTGAACAGCAGCAGCTGGACCTCGGCTACCCGGCATCGTCGCTGTCGCTGGACGAGCGTGGCGACGACGCCGTCGTGCGCGCCGGCTACCGCGCGCCGGACGCGCCATGCATCGGCGCCGGCGGCCAGCCGCTGCGTTTGTTTTCGCTATTGAAATCAGCAGATTGGATATTGCTGCGCTATGAGCCGGCAGGTGCAGCGGCGATCGCGCCGCGCCGTGGGCTGCGCATCATCACCGTCGGCCAGCACGCCGAACTGCGCGACCACGCCGGCCACCTGCGCGCCGCCTACGGTTTCACCGCCGGCGACATCGCCCTGATCCGCCCCGACGGCTACCTCGCCGCCCTCACCCACGACGAATACAGCCCGGCTCTGGCGAAATACATTGACCGCCTATTGGCCTAGCCGGCGTCGCGCCAGCCGCTCACGCGCTGCGGCCAGCGCCGAGCGCAGCTGGCGCTCCAGCTCCGCCTTGGGTGGCAGTTCGGTCCAGTATTCGGCAACGGCGATGCCGTCCTTATGCATCTCCAACAGCTCGACCTGCTCATGGCGGGACTCGGCACAGAGAATTAAACCGATGGGCGTCTCCTCTCCGGGCTGACGATCAAACTTGTCCAGCCATCGGAGATACAGCTCCATCTGTCCCTTGTGCGCGGCCTTGAACCGCCCAAGCTTCAACTCAATCGCCACCAGCCGCCGCAGGCGACGATGAAAGAACAGCAGATCGAGGTAGAAGTCTTCTCCATCGATGATCATCCGCTTCTTCCGCTCGACAAAGGCGAAACCGCCACCCAGCTCCAGGATGAAGGCTTTCAACTGGAGCAGAATCGCACTCTCAAGATCCGCCTCGTCATAACCATCGCGCAAACCAAGAAAGTCTAAAAAATACGTATCCTTGAAAATCCCGGCAGACGGTGCATCTGGAAATGAAGGTGATTCAATACTGGCGACCGAACAGCGTTCGTACGCTTTCCGATCAATCTGCCGGCGCAACTCCCTGACACTCCAGCATTCGGTAGCCCCCTGCTGGGCATAGTACATGCGCCCCGCTGCGGTCTTCAAAGGGATCAGAAGCACAAAATGGCTCCAGCTCAATTGTCGCGACAGTGTCGCGACAATTTCCGCGTTGGAAAACGCTTGAACAAATTGCACCATGCGGCGCAGATTATTGACTTCAAACCCTCGGCCAAACTCCTGCGTTAAGCGCTCTCCCAGGCGTTTCATCAGCTGGGCGCCGTACTGGGCGCGCTCGCCGGCCAACACTTCTATCGACAAACGGCGCCCCACCGACCAATAAAGCTGGCTCAATTCCGCGTTAACGGTTGCTGCCAAGCGCTGGCGGCTGGAGACAATCAGAGCACGTAATTCCGTATGCAAAGACTCCAACGCGTTCGTCATCACTACCTCTGCTTTATCCATGATCGTTCCTCCGGTTGATGGGCCAGAGTCGACTTTCGACCTATCTCGACAGCCGGTATTGATCTTGAACAGCGAACGAATACAGTTATGCAAATGAAAAAGCCCGGCAAGAGCCGGGCTTTGGGGAGCTACTAATATAGAGAGAGATTAATCCCAGTTCAGCGCGCCGCCGGTCTGGTATTCGATGACGCGGGTCTCGAAGAAGTTACGCTCTTTCTTCAGGTCGATCATCTCGCTCATCCATGGGAATGGATTGTCTTCCTGGTCGAACAGCGTTTCCAGGCCGATCTGGGTGGCGCGGCGGTTGGCGATGAAGCGCAGATAGCCTTTGAACATGGTGGCGTTCAGACCCAGCACGCCGCGCGGCATGGTGTCTTCGGCGTAGGCGTACTCCAGGTCCACCGCTTCCAGGAACAGCGCCTTGATCTCTTCCTTGAAGGCCGGGGTCCACAGCAGCGGATTTTCCATCTTGATGGTGTTGATCAGATCGATACCGAAATTGCAATGCATCGATTCGTCGCGCAGGATGTACTGGTACTGCTCGGCGGCGCCCATCATCTTGTTCTGGCGGCCCAGCGCCAGGATCTGGGTGAAGCCGACGTAGAAGAACAGGCCTTCCATCAGGCAGGCGAACACGATCAGCGATTTCAGCAGCTTTTGGTCGTTTTCGATGGTGCCGGTGGTGAACGCCGGGTCGGTCAGGGTGTTGATGAACGGGATCAGGAACTCGTCCTTGTCACGGATCGACTTGACTTCATTGTAGGCATTGAAGATTTCCTGCTCGTCCAGGCCCAGCGACTCGACGATGTACTGGTAGGCGTGGGTGTGGATCGCTTCCTCGAACGCCTGGCGCAGCAGGTACTGGCGGCACTCCGGGGCGGTGATGTGGCGATAGGTGCCCAGCACGATGTTGTTGGCGGCCAGCGAGTCGGCGGTGACAAAGAAGCCCAGGTTGCGCTTCACCAGGCGACGCTCGTCGTCGGTCAGGCCGTTCGGGTTCTTCCACAGCTCGATATCGCGCTGCATGTTGACTTCCTGCGGCATCCAGTGGTTGGCGCAGCCGGCCAGGTATTTGTCCCAGGCCCATTTGTACTTGAACGGCACCAGCTGGTTGACGTCGGTCTTGCCGTTGATAATGCGCTTGTCATCGGCGTTGACGCGCAGCGCGACTTGCTCAGCCGTGCCTTCGCTTTCGACGGCAGCGTGATTGGCAGCTTGTTTGGCCGGTGCGGCCTCTTCGTCCCAGGACAGCGACATATTCAATTCCTCTATATATATGTGGTGATGCGCCACCGCCGGTCAGCCGGCAGCGGCGCGATGCTTAACTTACTGGCAGGCTTCGCATTCCTCGAAACCGTCGTCGCCCGGACGCAGGTAGCAGGCTTCGCCATCGGCTTCCGCTGCGGCCGGAACGGCTGCCACCGGCGCCGGTGCGGCGGCTTTGGCGCTTGCCGACATACCGCCATCCACGGCCACGGCGTTCAGTGCGCCGGTCTTGGAGGTCGACTTCTCGGTGTGGGTGGCCGAGGTGGTACGCAGGTAGTAGGTGGTTTTCAGGCCACGCAGCCAGGCCAGCTTGTAAGTCTCGTCCAGTTTCTTGCCCGAAGCGCCAGCCATGTAGATGTTCAGCGATTGCGCCTGGTCGATCCATTTCTGGCGACGCGAAGCGGCTTCCACCAGCCAGCTTGGCGACACTTCGAACGCGGTGGCGTAGATATCGCGCAGGTCGTTCGGGATGCGGTCGATCTTGGCCAGCGAGCCGTCGAAGTATTTCAGGTCGGCGATCATCACCTCGTCCCACAGGTCACGCGCTTTCAGGTCACGCACCAGGTAGGAATTGATCTCGGTGAATTCGCCCGACAGGTTGGACTTCACGTACAGGTTCTGGAAGGTCGGCTCGATGCAGGCCGACACGCCGATGATGTTAGAAATGGTTGCGGTCGGCGCGATCGCCACGCAGTTCGAGTTACGCATGCCGAACTTGGCGATGCGCTCGCGCACCGGGGTCCAGTCCATCGCCGCCGACAGATCCTGCTCCAGGTAGCCGCCGCGCTCTTCGGCCAGCAGCTTGATCGAATCCTGTGGCAGGATGCCGCGATCCCACAGCGAACCCTTGTACGACGCATAGTGGCCACGTTCTTCGGCCAGCTCGGTCGACGCCAGATAGGCGTAGTAGCAGACGGCTTCCATCGAGGTGTCGGCGAACTGCACCGATTCCATCGACGAGAACGGCACGCGCATCATGTGCAGGCAGTCCTGGAAGCCCATCACGCCCAGGCCGACCGGACGGTGGCGCATATTGGCATTGCGGGCCTTGTCGACAGCGTAGTAGTTGATGTCGATCACGTTATCCAGCATGCGCATCGCGGTGCGGATGGTTTTCTGCAGCTTGACGTGGTCCAGCTTGCCCTCTTTCATATGGGCCGGCAGGTTGACCGAACCCAGGTTGCAGACGGCGATTTCGTCCGGACCGGTGTTCAGCGTGATCTCGGTGCACAGGTTCGAGCTGTGGACCATGCCGACGTGCTGCTGTGGCGAACGGATGTTGCATGGGTCTTTGAAGGTGATCCATGGGTGGCCGGTTTCAAACAGCATCGACAGCATCTTGCGCCACAGGTCCAGCGCTTCGATCTTCTTGAACACGCGGATTTCGCCGGCGGCGGCCTTGGCTTCGTAGCCCAGGTAGGCTTTCTCGAAGGCCTTGCCGACCAGGTCGTGCAGGTCCGGAGTGTCGGATGGCGAGAACAGCGTCCACGCGCCTTTTTCCATCACGCGCTTCATGAACAGGTCGGGAATCCAGTTGGCGGTGTTCATGTCATGGGTGCGGCGGCGGTCGTCGCCGGTGTTCTTACGCAGGTCCAGGAACTCTTCAATGTCCATGTGCCAGGTTTCCAGGTAGGCGCAGACTGCACCCTTGCGCTTGCCGCCCTGGTTGACCGCCACGGCGGTGTCGTTGACCACTTTCAGGAACGGCACCACGCCTTGCGATTTGCCGTTGGTGCCCTTGATGTGGGCGCCCAGCGCACGCACCGGCGTCCAGTCGTTGCCCAGGCCGCCGGCGAATTTGGCCAGCAGCGCGTTTTCCTTGATGGCGTCGTAGATGCCTTCCAGGTCGTCCGACACGGTGGTCAGGTAGCACGACGACAGCTGCGAGCGCAGCGTGCCCGAGTTGAACAGCGTCGGGGTCGACGACATGAAGTCGAACGACGACAGCAGGTTGTAGAACTCGATGGCGCGCGCTTCGCGGTCGCTCTCGTTCAGCGCCAGGCCCATCGCCACGCGCATGTAGAACGCCTGCGGCATTTCGATGCGGACGTCGCGGATGTGCAGGAAGTAGCGGTCATACAGGGTTTGCAGGCCGATGTAGCCGAATTGCAGGTCGCGGTCGGCAACGATGGCTTTCGCCAGGCGGGCCAGGTCGAACTCGCCCAGTTTGGTATCCAGCAGCTCGGCGGCGATACCTTTGGCGATGTACTGCGGGAAGTAGGTCACGTACTCGGCGGCGGCGTTGGCTTGCGCCACTTCCTTGCCGAAGACTTCCTTGCGGATGGTGTGCAGCAGGATGCGGGCGGTCACTTGCGAGTACGCAGGGTCCTTTTCCATCAGCGCGCGGGCAGCCAGGATGGCGGATTTGTGCAGCTCTTCAACCGGCACGCCGTCGTACAGGTTTTTCAGCGTTTCAGCGACGATGGCGTCGGCATCCACGTGTTTTTCCAGGCCGATGCAGGCTGCGCTGATCAGGTTGGTCACGCGCGACAGTTCCAGCGGCTTGCGCTCGCCGTTTTCCAGTACATTGATTTGCGGCGCGGCGATGGTGGTGGCGCCGGATGCTTCCTTGGCGGCGCGGCGCTCTTCCATCTGCTTGGCGCGGTACAGCACGTAGGCGCGGGCCACGTCGTGTTCGCCCGAACGCATCAGCGCCAGTTCCACCTGGTCCTGCACGTCTTCGATATGGAAGGTGCCGCCGGATGGCTGGCGGCGCACCAGCGCGGTGACCACGTTGTTGGTCAGTTCTTCGACCAGTTCGCGGATGCGGGCCGATGCTGCGCCCTGGCCGCCGTTGACCGCCAGGAAGGCCTTAGTCATGGCGACTGCAATTTTCGACGGTTCAAACGCGACGACCGCGCCGTTACGGCGGATGATGCGGTAGTCACCGAGTGCGCTGGCAGCGACGGCTGGGCTGCTGGCGGTGCTCGCAGCGGCCGATGGGACCAGCGCTGGATTGATGGTGATGTCTTGAGTAGATTGCATTTAAGCTCCCCGGTTACAACGTGCAGTCATTGCTGCGCCGCGTATATGTTTGTTAAGAATTAGTGTCAGTGCAACCACTAGATCTAGTGTCAGGACTAACCCGATCCACTGATTGTAGTAGGCGCTCTGGACCCGTGCAAGGGGAAATTTTGTCGTTTACGGCAATTTTTCTATTGACTTTGCGGAAGGCCTTTTACCACGCGCAATCCTGCGATAGCGGCCACTAACGCTGGCTGTTCCGTTGCCTTTTTATTCAGCAGATTCTGGTAGAAAACCCAGTCGAAACAGGCACCCGGATCGGTCTTGCGGCCGGGCGCGATGTGTTGGTGGCCTTGTACGTCAGTCAACGGATAATGCCTGCGGAGCGCGACGGTCAGGCCGGCCAGCGCCACATATTGGGCCACCTCGAACGGCACAAGGTCGCTGCCTTCCAGCTCTACGCCGATTGAAAAGTCATTGCATTTTTCGCGTCCCTGGAAGCAGGAACGGCCCGCGTGCCAGGCCCGGTCGTTGGCAGAAACATACTGGATCAGGCGGCCGTCGCGGCGAATAAAAAAGTGGCTGGAGACCTTCAATCCGCGCAGGTCGGCGAACGAGGGGTCAGCATTATAGTCGATCCGGCCGCTGAACAGGTCGGACACATGCGGCCCGCCGAAGCAGCCCTGCGGCAGCGAGATGTTGTGCACCACCAGCAGCGTGATATCGGCGGGATCGGGACGGGCGTCGAAATTCGGGCTGTCGTAGCGCTGCGCCAGCGGCAGCCAGCCATCAAAACAAGTCAAGCTTCAGGCTCCTGGATATTCAACTTCTGCATCTGGTAGCGCAGCTGGCGGAAGCTGATGCCCAGCAGCTGCGCGGCTTGCGTGCGGTTGAACTGGGTCTGCGCCAGCGCCCGCAGGATGATCTCACGTTCCACCTGGTTCAGGTACTCGGGCAGGCTGGTGGGCAGCGTGTCCGGGTTGGGCGGCGGTACCGCCGAGGCTACCGGCAGCGGTGTCGAGGTCGGCGACGGCGTCGGCGTGGCGAGGCGCGTGCCTTTCAGCGACAGGTCGTCGACCTGGATCACGCCGCCGTTGGCAAAGGCCAGCGCCCGTTCCAGGATGTTTTCCAGTTCGCGCACATTGCCCGGAAAGGAATAGCCGCGCAGCGCGTCCAGCACGCCCGGCCCCAGCGTCACCCGGTGTTCCAGCGTGCCGAGACGGTCGAGGATGGCGGCGGTCAGCAGCGGCAGGTCGTCCAGCCGTTCGCGCAGCGGCGGCACGCCCAGCTCGATCACGTTCAGGCGGTAAAACAGGTCCTGGCGGAAGCTGCCCCGCTCCACGCATTGCGCCAGGTTCTTGTGGGTGGCGCTGATCATCCGCACATCGACCGGCTCCTCGGCGGTGGCGCCGAGCTTGCGCACGCGCCGTTCCTGGATGGCGCGCAGCAGCTTGACCTGCATCGCCAGCGGCAGGTCGGCCACCTCGTCCAGCATCAGCGTGCCGCCGTTGGCCGCCTGGAAGAAGCCGTCGCGGTCGTCGGTCGCGCCGGTAAAGGCGCCCTTGCGGTAGCCGAAGAATTCGGCCTCCATCAGCGTCTCGGGGATGGCGCCGCAATTGACGGCAATGAAGGGCTTGGCCGCACGCGAACTTTGCGCGTGGATCTCGCGCGCCGCCAGTTCCTTGCCGCTGCCCGATTCGCCGTGGATGGCGATCGGCGCCATCGAGCGCGCCAGCCGGCCGATCTGCGCGCGCAAGGCCTGCATCACCGCCGACTCGCCGCGCAGCCGGCTCGGCGCGGGCGTGGCGGCCGGCGCCGGCGCGCTGTTCAGGCGCAGCGCCGATTGCACCATCAGCCGCAACTGGTCCAGCGCCACCGGCTTGGAGATGTAGTCAAAGGCGCCGGCCTTCAGCGCCACCACCGCGTTGTCGGCGCTGCCGAAGGCGGTGACCACCGCCACCGGCGTATTCTTCCAGGCGGCCGTGACTTCGCGCACCAGTTCCAGCCCGAGGCCGTCCGGCAGGCGCATATCGGTCAGCACCAGTTGATACTCTGTGCCGGCCAGCAGCGCGCGCGCCTCGGCCAGCGAGGCGGCACTATCGACGTCCAGCCCCATTTTGACCAGGGTTAGTTCCAGCAGCTCGCGCAGGTCTGCTTCATCGTCAACGACAAGGACACGCGGGGAACGAGCACTCATCAAGCAGCCTTTAAGGTGATTACGAACCGCCCGCTCAGCGACGGGCTGCCATCGGCGCCGGCCTGGCTATTGAAACGGTATTCATAATCCAGGCGCGCTTCGTTATTCAAGCACAATTCCCGCGCCAGATACAGCCCCAGCCCGGTGCCTTTGCTGGATGTGGTGTAAAACGGCTCAAACAGGTGGGCGCGCACCTCGGGCGTGATGCCGGGGCCGTCATCCTGCACATGCAGTTCCAGCCGCTGGGCCGGCTCGCCCACCACCTCCAGCCGGATCGAGCCCGGCCCGCCACTGGCGTAGCGCACCGCGTTGCTGAGCAGGTTGAGCAGCACTTCGCGCAAGTGCAGCGCGTCAAACCGCACCCGCGTGCCGGGCGCCACTGCGATGCCGACCACCTCTGGCGCCAGGCTGTGCGTCTCGACGAACTCGGCGCGCAGTTCGGCCAGCAAGACGTCCAGCGCCAGCGGCTCGCTGTTTGCCTGCGCCTTGCGCGACAGCTGCAGGATGTCCTCCACCATGCGGTTGACGCGCGCCACATTGTCGCCAACAATGGTCAGCAGGCGCTGCTGCATCGGCTCGCCGATCTCCTCCGCCAGCAGCGCGGTCGCATGGCCGATCGCCGCCAGCGGATTGCGCACCTCGTGCGCGATGCTGGCGGTCAGCCGCCCCATCGACGCCAGTTTCAGTTGCTGCGCCTGGTTCTCGATGCTGGTAACGTCCTGCAGGAAGATCACGCAGCGCTCGGCGCCCAGGCCCGATCCCGCCATGTCGGCGGCGGCAAAACGCACCTTCAGATGGGCGGTCAGCTCGCGCCGCGCGCTCCAGGCGGCGGTCACGCCTTCCAGCGCAGCGTCGTTGAACGGGCGGATGGTCAGCACCACGGTCGAGCGGCTGGCGTCGGCGCGCCATTCGGCGTAGGCCTGCGCCAGCGGCGCCAGCGCCACCGCCGCCGATAGCCGGAATTTCATCTCCAGCCCGACCAGCCCCAGCATCTGCTGCGCCGCCGGGTTGCCGGCATACACCTGCCCGTCCGGGTCGGCCACCAGGATGCCGTCGCCGATATTCGCCATCACCAGCCGGTTGACCGCCTGCTGCAGATTGATCTCGACGCCGCGCTGGCTGGCCAGCTCCTCCTGGCCGATCAGCTTGGCAGCCATGCGGTTGACCACCAGCACGGCAGCCAGGAAGGCGGCGCCGTACAGACCGGCCTGCATCACATCGCGGTCGCTATCGGTGAGGAAGATTTGCCAGGTGCTGTCGCCCAGCAGGAACAGCGTCACCAGCGAGGCGCAGAACAGCGCCACCACCAGCGGCGCCAGGATGGCCAGCCCGGCCAGCGGGAACAGGTAGAGGATGGCCAGCCCGCTGCGCATGCCGCCGCCAGCCAGGTACAGCATTGAGATGATGGCCAGGTCGCAGGCAATCTGCGACAGCAGTTGCAGCGCGAAGCGGCGCTGCGCGAATACCGCCGATAACGCGAAGCCGATCGCCAGCGCCAGGTACAGCAGGCAGATTTGCAGGTAGAAACTGGCGCCGCCCAGGTACAGGCTGCGGCTGCCGAAACTGAGGTAAACCAGCAGCACCAGCGCGATCACCACGCGGGTGGCGTTCAGCGTCTGCAGCGAGCGCCAGAAGGTTGCGCGCGATCCGGCCGACAGGGCTTGCAGGCGCGCGATCATGACGCGCTGCGGAAATTACGCCGATGGCAGGGCGGCGTGCGCCGCGCTGCAATAGTCACGACCGTTGGCCTGCACTGCTTCCGACGCCGGGAAAAACACGCCGCAATGCGCACATTGCAGCATCACTTCAGCATCATTGGCGGCCTGGGCGGCGGCGCGCGCCTTGTAGGTCTGCTGCGGCTGCGGCTGCGCTTGCGCCTGCTGCTGCTGCTGCTGCTGGCGGAACTGGTCCTGGTAGCGCTTTTGCGCCTGGCGGAACTTGCTGCGGATTGCAAAGATCACCAGCGCGGCCAATGCCAGCCATACTAAAAGCTTCGTCATGCCCAACCCTTATGTAAAACCACTTCAAACACAAACCGGCTGCCGACATAGGCCAGCGCCAGCGTTGCAAAGCCGGCCAGCGTGAAACTCAGCGCGGTCTTGCCGCGCCAGCCACGGAAACGGCGGCCGGCCAGCAGCGCCGCAAACAACAGCCACGACAGCAAGGTAAACACCGATTTATGGTCCCATTTCAGCGCCTGGCCAAACAGCTGCTCGGAGAACACGATGCCCGACAGCACGGTCAGGCTCAGCAGCGTGAAGCCGAAACCGATCATGCGGAACAGCAGCTTTTCCATGGTCAGCAGCGCCGGCAGCTGGTCCAGCGCACCGGACAGAAAGGATTTTTTATCGCTGCGCGCATGCAGGCGCGACTCCTGCAACGCCATCAGCACGGCATGGAAGGCGGCGATGGTCAGCGTGCTGTAGGCCATGGTGGCGATGGCGATATGCCAGCCGAACAGCGGCGATTTGCCCCCCAGCGGCACCAGATTGCCGGGGAAAACCGTCTGTAGCGCGGCAGCCAGCGCCGCACTTGGCATCACCAGGCGGCGCAGGCCGTCCAGGCTGAAATTCTGGTTTTCTATCCAGTACGCGGCCACCGACACCCACAGCGCCGACGACAGCATGGCGGCAAAGCCGAAACGCAGCTCGCCGCTGCCGGCGATCTCGGCCCACAGGCCCAGTCCATGCAGCAGCCAGGCCACCAGCGTCACGGCCGAAATCAGCCCTCCCCGGCGCGATGGCAGGGCGGCGCACAGAATGTACAGCGCGATGGCTGCGATAAGAGAATAGATCTGCATCCCCGCAGTTTACACCATCGCCTCAGTCCACGGCTGCCATGCGCAGCTCATCGTGGTGATGACGTTGCTGTTCTTCCATCACCAGCTGTCCCAGTTCGCGCTTCAGCGCATTGAACTCGGCGGCGGCCGGGTCGCGCAATCGTGGCAGATCAACCAGGATGTCGCGCTTGACGGTGCCGGGGCGGTAGGTCATCACCACGATGCGGTCGGCCAGGTAAATCGCCTCCTCGATCGAATGGGTAACGAAGATGATGGTCTTTTTCAGCTCGGCCCAGATGCGCAGCAATTCGTCCTGCAGATTGCGCCGGGTGAGCGCGTCCAGCGCGCCGAAAGGCTCATCCATCAGCATGATCGGCGAATCCAGCGCCAGCACGCGGGCGATCGCCACCCGCTGGCGCATGCCGCCGGACAGGTCCTTCGGATAGCGGTTGCGGAAATCCTGCAAGGACAGCATGGTCAGCAGCTGCTCCACGGTGGCAGCGATCTGCGCCTTCGGCTGGCCCTTGATCTGCAGCCCGAAGGCGACATTCTCGGCCACCGTCATCCATGGGAACAGCGCATACTCCTGGAACACCATGCCGCGCTCGGGGCCGGGCGCGGTGACCAGCTTGCCATCGGCGGTGATGCTGCCGGACGATGGCGGCGCAAAGCCGGCCACCGCGTTCAGCAAGGTCGACTTGCCGCAGCCCGACGGTCCCAGCAGGCAGACAAACTGCCCTTGCGGGATTTCCAGGTTGATGTCCTTCAGCGCCACCACTTCCCGCTCGGCGGTCTGGAACACCTTGTTGACTTGCGAAACCAGGATGTGGCTCATCAGTTCTCCAGTCCGCGGTGCCAGCGCAGCAGATAGTTATTCAGCTTGTTCATGCCGACGTCGATCGCCAGGCCGATCAGGCCGATGGTAATCATGCCGGCGATGATCTTGTCCGACCAGAAGTATTCGCGCGCTTCCAGGATGCGGAAGCCGAGGCCGTTGTTGACCGCCACCATCTCGGCCACGATCACCACGATGAAGGCGGTGCCGATGCCGATCCGCACGCCGGACAGGATGTACGGCACCGCCGCTGGCAGGATCACCCGGCTAAACAGGGTATAGCCGGAAGCGCCGAGGTTGCGCGCCGCACGGATATATATGCCGTCCACCTGGCGCACGCCGGCGATGGTATTCATCAGCACCGGGAAGAAGGCGCCCAGCGCGATCAGGAACACTGCCGGCGGATTGCCGAGGCCAAACCACAGCATCGACAGCGGAATGTAGGCGATCGGCGGAATCGGCCGCACCATCTGCACCAGCACGTTGAACCAGTCATAGACGCGGGTACTCATGCCCATCGCCAGCCCCAGCGGCAGCGCCAGGCCGCCGCCGATCAGGAAGCCGAGCACCACCCGGTACAAGCTGCTCAGCGAATCGGTGATCAGCTCGCCGGAGACGGCCCAGTGCAGCCAGCTGCCGGCCGCCGGATCGTAAGGCGTCAGCGGCAGCAGGTAGGCCACCCACTTCTCCGCCACCGCCAGCGGCGACGGCAGCACCTGCGGATTGACCCAGCCCATGGCAGCCACCGTCTGCCACAGCGCCACCACCAGCGCCGGCAGTACCATCCCGATGCCGATCTGCCGCCACGACGACGAAGCCGCGGCAGCCATTATTTGACGCCCAGGTTCTTCTTGGCGGCGTCCAGCAGGTCGGTCTTGACCCAGTCTTTCGCCACCGGCGGCTTGCTCATGCGGCCAACGCCGGTCTTGACCATGACATCGGTGGTGATCTGGATATGTTCCGGCGTGATGTCGTAACTGTACGGCGAGTTGCCGATGGCGTCGTCGAAGTCATCCTTGGTGATCTGGTTTTTAAAGACCACCTCGCGCACATACTTCTCCGCCACCGCCTTGTTCTCGATGAACAGCTTGGTCGACTGCACGAAGCAGTTCATGAACTTTTCGGCCAGCGGGCGCTTCTCTTTATAGAACTTCTCGGTCATCACCATGGTGCGCACCGGCTCGCCGATCGGCGTATCGTAAGGCTTGATGATCTCGGTGCCGAAGCCCTTGTTGATCGCCTGCGACGATTGCGGCTCGGACTGCATCATGGCATCGATCTGCTTGCCCAGCAGCGCCTGGTTCAAGTCGGCATAGGCGAGGAATACCAGCTGCACATCCTTGCCCGGCTGGTCGGAGACGGTCAGGCCGTTCTGCTGCAACTCGGCCAGCAACAGCACTTCCTGGATGCCGCCACGGGTGACACCAACCTTCTTGCCCTTCAGGTCCTTGACGGTTTTCAGCTTCAGGTCGGCGCGGCTGACCAGCTGCGCACCGCCCTTGGCAAAGCCGGCCACCACATAGATCGGCGCGCCGCCGGCGCGGCCGGAGATGGCCGCCTCCGAGGCGGTGGTGCCGACATCCAGCTCGCCGGCGATGATGGCCTGCATCACATCCAGCCCCTTGGCGAACACCCGCTCCTCAACCTTGATGCCGCACTTGGGGGCAATCTCCTTGATATACGAGACGGCGCCGTAATGGGCGAACTTGAGATTTCCCAGGCGTACAACTTCCTGCGCCTGAACCGGGGCCAGCGTAGCAGCCAGGATCACCGCCGTGCACATCGCTTTCAGTTTCATCCGTCTCTCCTCCAGGTGTTTTGTTCAGGAAATCATACCAGCGTCGCTGCAAAAAATGTAACGTTGTGTTTTTTGTGACACTGATCACGCAAATGCGCACCCAACGGCAGCATCTATTTGATCGACACCGATGGCAAGGCGCGCCTGCGGGTGCCGGGCGGCGACGACCAAACCAGGCGTCAGCCGGCCAGCGCCACCACCGGGTCCAGCGCGGAGGCTTTGCGCGCGGGCATGTAGCCGAACACCAGGCCGGTGATCACCGCGCAGCCGAAGGCGCCGGCGATGGCGCTCAGCGAGAAGATCACCGGCACTGCCCACACCAGCAGCAGGCTGGCAAACACCACGCCGACCACGATGCCGGCCACGCCGCCAACCACCGACACCAGCACCGCCTCGGTCAGGAACTGGCGCAGGATGTCGCGCCGGCGCGCGCCAGTGGCCATGCGGATGCCGATTTCGCGGGTGCGCTCGCGCACCGTCATCAGCATCACATTCATCACGCCGATGCCGCCGACCACCAGCGATACCGCCGCGATCAGGCTCAGCATCACGGTCATATTGTCCTGCGCGCGCGCCTCGGCGGCGATGGCGGCGGCAGCATTGCCGATGCCGTAGTCGCGGATGCGGTGGCGCGCGAACAACACCTCGTCGATGGCCTTTTCCACTTCCGCCACGCGCGTCACGTCGGCCGCCGCCAGTACCGTGTAGGTCGGCTCGCGCTGGCCGAACACGCGGATGCCGGCGGTGGAGAATGGCAGCAGCAGCACGTCGTCCTGGTCCTGCTCGCCGGTCAGCGCGCCCTTGGCGCTCATCACGCCGATCACCTGGAACGGCACGTTGCCGATCAATATGGTCTGGCCGACCGGGTTGGCGACATCGGGCAGCAGCTTTTCCGCCAGCCGTGAACCCAGCACGGCGACGGTGGCCATTTCGCGCTCGTCCTGCTCGGTGAAGAAACCGCCGCGCGCCACCGGCCAGGTCTGGATGCGCGGCAGTTCGGGGCCGGTGCCGCGCACATAGGTCTGCACGTCCAGGTTGCCGTGGCGGACCACTTTGTTGCCGGTGACGTTGGGCAGCACGTGGGCAACGCCGGGGACGTCGGCCAGCGCTTCCAGGTCGCCCAGCGTGATGCTGCGGCCGGGGATGCGCGAACTCTCGCCGCGCGACGACATATATAAGAGGTTGGAGCCGAACGCGCCCAGTTGCGCCATCACCTGCTGGCGCGTGCCCAGGCCGATGGCCAGCATGACGATCACCGAGGCGACGCCGATGATGATGCCGAGCAGCGTCAGGCCGGTGCGGAAGCGGTTGATCCACAACACCCGCCAGGCGGCGCGCGTGGCGTCGGCCAGCTCGGACCACAGCGACGCACCGCGATCAAATTTGGCGCGCGACAGATCCAGCGGCGGCAGCACCCTCGCCGGCCCGCCAGCAGCAGCGGCGGCGGCGGCGCTGACCGCCGCCGCTGGCGCCGCTGCTGGCGCCGATGTTGGTGCCGATGTTGGCGCCGCTGCTGGCGCCGATGTTGGTGCCGATGTTGGTGCCGATATTGGTGCCGATATTGGTGCCGATGTTGGCGCCGATGGCGGCACCATGGACGGCGTCGCCGCGAGCGGGCCGGAATCGGCGACCACCAGGCCGTCGCTGACTTCGATCACGCGGCGGGCTTGCGCCGCCACCTTGCGGTCGTGGGTAATCAGGATGATGGTGTGGCCGGCGTCGGCCAGCTCGCCCAGCAGCGCCATTACTTCGGCGCCGCTCTTGCTGTCCAGCGCGCCGGTCGGCTCGTCGGCCAGGATGATGCGGCCGCCGTTCATCAGCGCCCGCGCAATCGACACCCGCTGCTGCTGGCCACCGGACATCTGGCTCGGCCGGTTGTCCAGCCGCTCGCCGAGGCCAAGACGCTCCAGCAGTTGCACCGCGCGCGCATGGCGCTCGGCAGCCGGCATGCCGGCATACAGCGCCGGCACCTCGACGTTCTCGCGCGCCGACTCGGTGGCAATCAAATGATAGCCCTGGAACACGAAGCCAAACGCCTCGCGCCGCAGCCACGCCAGCTCATCGGCGTTCATGCCGGCGACGTCCTTGCCGGCAAACAGATAGCTGCCTTCGCTTGGCCGATCCAGGCAACCCAGCATATGCATCAGCGTTGACTTGCCCGAGCCAGAAGCGCCGACGATCGCCACAAACTCGCCCGCGCGTATCGCCAGATCGACACCGCGCAACACCTCCACCGCCGGCGCACCATGCTGGCCGCCATAGCGCTTGCGGATGCCGCGCAGCGCAATCAGCGCCGGCTCACCAGCACCGGCAGCGGCAACGGCGCCCTCGCCGGCCACACGCACCGCGCCGTCCTCCGCCGCCGCCGACCGCGCGCCATCGCCGACCGCCGCCGCATCAGCCGCGCGCTGCGCACCGAAATCATCCGCCTCGCTCATAGCTGGAACCTGCTGACGCCTTCCGCCACCTGCTCGCCGGTGACCAGCAATTCGCCCTCGCGCAAGCCCTCCAGCACCTCCGCGCTCAGGCGATTGCGCACGCCGAGCTTGACCTCGCGCGTCTGCACGCTGCCATCATCGGCGATCACCCGCGCCGTGAACTGGCCGCGTTTGGCGCCCTCGCCGCCTGCCGGCTTCAGCGCCGGCAGCGGCACCGCCAGTACATTGTTGGCGGCCGCCGTCACAAACACCACCTGCGCCGTCATCTGCGGCATCAACTCGCCATCAGCGTTGTCCACCTCAAACAGCACCGTGTACAGAATCACCTTGCTGGAGGACGGCGCCAACGCCGTACCCGCGTTGACACCACCCGCCACCGGCGGCGCCGGCAGCACCTGCCGCACCTTGCCGTTCCAGCGCCGCTGATCGCCACCCAGCGTGGTGAAATACACGCCCATGCCCGGCCGCACGCGCCGCACATCCGCCTCCGACACCTCGGTCCACACCGTCATCGCCGCCAGGTCCGCAATGCGCAACAGGTTCGGCGTTTGATAGGTCGCGTTCAGCGTCTGCCCTTCGCGCGCATCCAGGCTGACCACGGTGCCAGCCATCGGCGCATAGATACGGGTGTAGCCCAGCCGCGCCTCATCGGCCTTCAACGTGGCTTGGGTCTGATCAATCTGCGCCTTCAGGTTGTCGATGCGCGCCAGCGCCGACTCCAGCGTCGCCTGGGCGATATCCTGATCGCTGCCCGAGGTCGCATCGAATTCCGCCATCATGCGCTGGCGCTGATGCTGGCGGGTCGCCAGCCGGTGCTGCGCCTGATGCTCGGCCAGCTGCGCGCGCAGGCCGGCCAGCGCCGCGCGGCCGGCGTCCACCGTTGCCTGCTGCACGCTCGGATCGATCTCCGCCAGCAGCGCGCCCTGCTTGACGCTGCTGCCCGGCGCCACATGCAGGCGCGTGATCTGGCCCGACACCTGCGCGCCGACATCCACATACCGCTGCGGCTGCAAGGTGCCGATCGCCGTCACGCTGGCCTCGATGCTGGCGCGCTGGACCGGCGCCGTCTGATACACCACGGCCGGCTTGCGCAGCAGCCAGGCCCCACCACCAGCGGCGGCCAGCGCCACCGCCACTGCCGCACCGATACCGGCGCGGCGCGAAAATCCACCAAACATCCATCACTCCTTGATCAGAATAGATGCGCCACCACGCAGCGCCGCGTAAGGCGGCGACGAAGCTGGCTAGGAGGAGTGGCTGGCGAGGGCGGGAACGGGCGGCGCAAGGCTGCAAATAAGAACTGTTCTCATTCTAACCGCAGCGTTAGCCTCTTTGCAATCCGCCACGGCGCCGCCGCCTGCACGACCTGAGGTAAAATGGCGGCCATTGTCCGGCCGTGCGGCCGGCGTCACCACCCATAGACCGATCACCATGCTAGATAATCTGACTCAACGCCTCGCCAAGGTCGTCAAGACCATGCGCGGCGAGGCCCGCCTGACCGAAGCCAACACCGCCGAGATGCTGCGCGAAGTGCGCATGGCGCTGCTGGAGGCCGACGTCGCCCTGCCGGCCGTGCGCGAATTCATCGCCCGCGTCAAGGAAAAATCCCTTGGCGAGGAAGTGATTTCCTCGCTGTCGCCGGGCCAGGCGCTGGTCGGCGTGGTGCAGCGCGAGCTGGCCGCCCTGATGGGCGCCGACCTCGGCGCCGAAGCGACCCAGCTGAGCTTTGCCCAGCAGCCGCCCGCCATCATCCTGATGGCCGGCCTGCAAGGTGTGGGCAAGACCACCACCGTCGGCAAGCTGGCCAAGTACCTGCAAGAAGAAAAGAAAAAGAAAGTGCTGACGGTATCGGCCGACGTCTACCGTCCGGCCGCAATCGCCCAGCTGCAATCGGTGACCGGCCAGGTCGGCGCCGACTTCTTCCCGTCCACCGCGCAGGACAAGCCGGTCGACATCGCGCTGGCCGCACTGGACTGGGCCAGGAAGCACTACCATGACGTGCTGATTATCGACACCGCCGGCCGTCTCGGCATCGATGAAGAAATGATGAAAGAGATCGCCGCCGTGCACGGCGCGGTGAAACCGGTCGAAACGCTGTTTGTGGTCGACGCCATGCTCGGCCAGGACGCCATCAACACCGCCAAGGCCTTCAACGACGCGCTGCCGCTGACCGGCATCGTGCTGACCAAGCTGGATGGCGACTCGCGCGGCGGTGCCGCGCTGTCGGTGCGTCACATCACCGGCAAGCCGATCAAGTTTGCCGGCGTCTCGGAAAAGCTGGACGGCCTGGAAGCCTTCGACCCGACCCGCATGGCCAACCGCGTGCTGGGCATGGGCGACATCCTGGCGCTGGTCGAAGAAGCGCGCAAGGGCGTCGACGCCAAGGCCGCCGCCGATCTGGCCAACAAGGTCAAGTCGGGTGGCAAATTTGACATGAACGACTTCAAGGCGCAACTGGGCCAGATGAAGAAAATGGGCGGCATGGCCAGCCTGGTCGACAAGCTGCCGGCGCAGTTCCAGCAGGCGGCCGGCAACGCCAATATGGACCAGGCCGACAAACAGGTGCGCCGCATGGTCGGCATCATCGACTCGATGACGGCAGCCGAACGCGCCAAGCCGGAGCTGATCAAGGCCACCCGCAAGCGCCGCATCGCTGCTGGCGCCGGCGTCCAGGTGCAGGAAGTCAACCGCATGCTGAACCAGTTCGAGCAGATGCAGACCATGATGAAAAAGCTGTCCGGCGGTGGCATGATGAAGATGATGCGCTCGATGAAGGGCATGATGCCAGGGCTGCGCTAAACGCCCGAAAGCGCGGCAAACCACGTAAACACCGGTCTAGCCCCGTGTTTACGTCGTGTTTCCGGGAAAAAACGCGAAAAACACTTGCGTACTGCTTAAATCCCCACCAATATTAGCCGGTGCGATCAATTGCGCAATTTTTCTATGTGTTCGTTAAGGAGGCTCGAATATGGCAACAGCCAAAAAAGCAGCACCTGCTAAGAAACCGGCAGCAAAACCTGCCGTGAAGAAAGCAGCAGCACCAGTCAAAGCAGCAGCTAAACCAGCAGTGAAAAAAGCACCCGCAGCACGCAAACCTAACGCCGCTTTCATGAAAGCGCTGACGCCATCCGCCTCCCTGGCTGCCGTCGTGGGTGCAGCGCCTCTGCCGCGCACCGAAGTGACCAAGAAAGTGTGGGAATACATCAAGAAACACGATCTGCAAGATGCGGCCAACCGCCGCAACATCAACGCTGACGACAAGCTGAAAGCAGTCTTCGGCGGCAAAGCCCAGGTTTCGATGTTCGAAATGACCAAGCTCATTTCCGACCACCTGAAATAAGCGTCCCGCGCGCCCGCGCGAAAAACCGGGGGTCAGTTCTGCCAAACGTACACGAGCTCGTGTACGTTTGGCAGAACTGACCCCCGGTTTTTATTTCCAGTTGTTCCAGGCTTTGAGGACGGCGTTCGGGTAGTCGGGCTTGCCACGGCTGCCGTTGTAGCGGCCCAGCGCGAGGAACAGGTTGCCCGCCTCCATGTCGATATACATGCGCAGGATCGCGCAGCCGTAGCGCAGATTGGTCTGCATGTCGAACAGCGCGCGCCGGTTGCGGTCGCCGATCACATTGGTCCAGAACGGCATCACCTGCATATAACCGCGCGCGCCGGCAATCGACACCGCGTACTTGCGATAGGCCGATTCCACCTGGATCAGGCCCAGCACCATGCCCGGATCGAGCCCGGCGCGGCGCGCTTCATACCAGACGGTGGCGAGGAATTCATGGCGGGTCTGCTGGTCCGGCAGCTTGCGCTGCAGCCGGTAGGACATGCTTTCCAGCCAGTTCTGATAGCGCGCCTGGTCGGAAGGATTGCGGAAACTCGGCGTCGGCGGCGTCGCATCCTTGATGGCGTTTGACAGCGCCAGCCGCACCGAGTCGGCCAGCGCTTCTTCCTTCTGGTTGCCGGCCAGCGCCGGCATGCTGGCCAGCGCCAGCAGCAATGCCGCCCACGCCGGCCGCAGCGCTTTCATCACTGCGCCAGTTTGCCCTGGATGAAGGCCAGCACCTCGGCTACCGGCACGGCAGTCGCTTCGGTGTCGCGGCGGCCCTGGTATTCCAGGTTGCCTTCCTTCAGGCCACGGTCGCCGATCACCACGCGGTGCGGCACGCCGATCAGCTCCCAGTCGGCAAACATCTGGCCCGGACGCTGGCCACGGTCGTCGAGGATGACATCGATGCCGGCCGCCACCGCGTCGGCGTACAGCTTCTCGGCGGTTTCCTTGACCGCTTCGCTGCGGTCCATGCCCATCGGGCACAGCACCAGCTCGAACGGCGCCAGCGACGTCGGCCAGATGATGCCCTTGTCGTCGAAGTTCTGCTCGATCGCAGCACCCAGGATGCGGGTGATGCCGATGCCGTAGCACCCCATCTGCAGCGGCGCCGGTTTGCCGTTTTCGTCGAGGAACGTGGCTTTCATCGCTTCCGAATAGGCGGTGCCCAGCTGGAACACGTGGCCCACTTCGATGCCGCGCTCGATCGCCAGCACGCCCTGGCCGTCCGGCGAAGCGTCGCCCTCGACCACATTGCGCAGGTCGGCCACGACGGCCGGCTCGGCGGTGTCGCGGCCCCAGTTGGCGCCCGTGTAGTGGTAGCCGGCATCGTTCGCGCCGCAGATGAAGTCGGCCATATTGGCCACCGTGCGGTCAGCCACCACGGTGACCGGGGCCTTGGTGCCGATCGGGCCCAGATAGCCCGGCACGGTGCCGTAGACTTCGAGGATTTCTGCCTCGGTCGAGAAGCGGTGTGCCGCCAAGCCAGCCACCTTGCCGACCTTGACTTCGTTGAGTTCGTGGTCGCCACGCAACAACAACATGAAATACTGTTTAGTGACTTTGCCGTCCTGCTCGTTCTCGACGGTCAGCGCCAGCGTCTTCACGGTCTGCGACAGCGGCTGCTTCAGCTGCTCGGCCACCAGTTCGCACTTGGTGGCGTCCGGCGTCGCCACCTTGCTCAGCGCCTGCGCGGCGGCAGGACGGCTGGCGTTGACTGGCAGCGCCTCGGCTGCTTCCATATTCGCCGCGTAGTCGGAGGTCGGGCAGTACACCACCGCATCTTCGCCGGTATGGGCGATGACGTGGAATTCGTGCGAGCCGGTGCCGCCAATCGCGCCGTTATCGGCTGCTACCGCACGGAACTTCAAGCCGAAACGGTTGAAAATGCGTACATAGGCGTCGTACATGATTTTGTACGAGGCTTGCATGCCGGCCAGGTCACGGTCGAAGGAGTACGCATCCTTCATGGTGAACTCGCGGCCGCGCATCAGGCCGAAGCGTGGACGGCGCTCGTCGCGGAATTTGGTTTGAATGTGGTAAAAATTCAACGGCAACTGGCGGTAGGATTTGATTTCCGAACGAACAACATCGGTGATCACTTCCTCGGCGGTCGGCTGGAAGGCGAATTCGCGGCCGTGACGGTCCTTGATGCGCAGCAGTTCGGCGCCCATCTTGTCCCAGCGGCCGGTCTCCTGCCACAGCTCGGCCGGCTGGATCAGCGGCATCAACAGCTCAATGGCGGCCGACTGGTTCATCTCCTCGCGGACGATGGCTTCAACCTTGCGGATGATCTTCAGGCCCATCGGCATATAGGTATAAATGCCCGAACCCAGGCGTTTGATCATGCCGGCGCGCATCATTAACTGATGGCTGACGATCTCGGCATCCGAAGGAGCTTCTTTAAGCGTGGAAATAAAAAAACGTGACGCGCGCATACGGTGAATTCTTTTTAAAAAGAGAGAGTTATAATCAACCTAATTTTAAAGGATTAGCTGGCTGATGCACCCATACTTTATACAAATGCGTTCAAATCAGGGCCCTCCGGCCGTTTTCGTACCGCGAAAACGCTGCCGGCGTGCCGTTTTGTGGGCAAAAATATAAGCAGGGAGCACAGCCGCAGAAAGTTTGAGGTGCAATATGCTCGATCGTGAAGGGTTTCGGCCCAACGTCGGCATCATCCTGCTGAACGCCCAGAACGAGGTGTGGTGGGGCAAGCGGGTGCGCGAGCACTCATGGCAATTTCCGCAAGGCGGCATCAAGTATGGAGAGACGCCAGAGCAGGCGATGTATCGCGAGCTGGAAGAGGAAATCGGTCTGCGGGCCGAGCACGTCAAGATTGTCGGTCGCACCCGCGACTGGCTGCGCTATGAGGTGCCGGACCATTTCATCAAGCGGGAAATCCGCGGCCACTACCGTGGCCAGAAGCAGATCTGGTTCCTGTTGCGGATGTGCGCCCGCGATAACGACGTCAACCTGCGCCTGACCGACCATCCGGAATTCGACGCCTGGCGCTGGCATGACTACTGGGTGCCGCTGGACGTGGTGATTGAATTCAAGCGCGACGTCTACCAGCGCGCGCTGCAGGAATTGTCGCGTTTCCTGACCTGGCCGGCCAATGGCCATGACCGCCGCCACCACGGCTCGCGCTACCTGCGCCAGCCGCACGCGCCGCGCAACAGCGCGACGCCGGCGCCCAAGCCCCTGCCGCCCACCACGGACGACTGTGCTTGCGCCGAACCCACGGCGGAGCACAAAGACAGCGCATGAGGCAAAAAACCGGGACCGTCTGACGGTCCCGGTTTTTTTACGTACAATGGCGGCCTATGTTTAATCCCTCTTCCGACGATGTGCGCCGCTTCTTCTGCGACGCCTACCGCAAGCAACAGGCGCGCGAACCGCTGACGCCACTCGAAGCCATGGCGGCCGACTGGATCCGCCACCATCCCGAATACCACGACGTGCTGCAGGATGTCGAAACCGCCTTGACGCGCGACTACAAGGTCGAAGGCGCGCAAGCCAACCCGTTCTTGCACCTGTCGATGCACCTGTCGATCGACGAGCAGATTTCGATCGACCAGCCGCCCGGCATCCGCGCGCTGGCGACCGAGCTGACGCTGAAGCTGGACGACGCCCACGCCGCGCAGCACGCCATCATGGAATGCCTGGGCGAAATGATCTGGAACGCCCAGCGCACCGGCACCCCGCCCGACGGCATCGCCTACATCGAAGCCATCAAGCGCCGCCTCTAAACTCCTAAACTCCGGGGTCAGTTCTGCCAAACGTACATGAGCTCGTGTACGTTTGGCAGAACTGACCCCGGGTTTTTAGCGGTGCGTGGCGAGCGTGCCTGGCAGGCTGTGCAGGTAGGCGGCCAGGTCTTTGATGTCCTGGTTGCTCAAGGGCTTGACCTGGCCGGTCATGATGGCGTTGCTGCGGCCGTTGGCGGCGTCGCCGCGCTTGTAGGTCTTCAGCGCGTGCTCCAGGTAGTCCTTGTGCTGGCCGGCCAGCTTCGGATAGCTGGGGTCGATCGGCGTGTTGAAGTCCTTGCCGTGACAGCTGAAACAGGCGTATTTGTCGGCCAGCGCCTTGCCGGCGGTGACGCTGCCAGCCGCTTGCGCGCCCATCGCGGCCAGCAGGCAGGCGGCTGCGGCGATCCAGTGTGCTGTCTTCATTTGCTCTCCCCGCTACGCTTCTGCTGTGCATAAAATGCCGCCACGTCGGCAATGTCCTGGTCCGACAGGCTGCTGGCGATGCCCTTCATCGATGGATGCTTGCGCTCGCCTTTTTTATAGGCCTGCAGCGCGCTTTCGATGTACTTGGCCGACTGGCCACCGATCATCGGCACCTGGAACACTTCAGGGAAGGTGGCTTTGTAGCCGGGGATGCCATGGCAGCCGATACACATTTCGATCTTGGCTTTGGCGTTCTGGGCATTGCCCACAACTTCCGCAGCGACGGCGACGTGGGCTAGGCCTGCGAGCACGAGGAGTGCGGGGAGTTTTTTCATGGTGTCTCTAAGTAAGTAATCGGATACTGCGATCTCGGATACTTCTACCACGGGTCAATTCTATTGACTTTTGCTCTACTTGTTCAAGGATTCTAACCTAAGTATTTTTTATAAACAACACGATGCCGTGCGCGCTACCGAGCCCCTCCTCTACGCTTTCCTTCTATACTGTTTGTTCTTTTCTTCCCCGGATACGCAACCATGCAAGCACGCTTCGAAGGCTCCGACCAGTATGTCGCCACCGCCGACCTGAAACTGGCGGTCAACGCCGCCCTGACCCTGCAACGCCCGCTGCTGATCAAGGGCGAACCCGGCACCGGCAAGACCATGCTGGCCGAGGAGGTGGCGGCCGCACTGGACATGCCGCTGCTGCAATGGCACGTCAAGTCGACCACCAAGGCGCAACAGGGCCTGTACGAGTACGACGCCGTCTCGCGCCTGCGCGATTCGCAACTGGGCGACGAGCGCGTGCGCGACATCCACAACTACATCGTCAGGGGCGTGCTGTGGCAGGCCTTTACCGCGCCGGCGCCGGTGGTGCTGCTGATCGATGAAATCGACAAGGCCGACATCGAGTTCCCCAACGACCTGCTGCGCGAACTCGACCGCATGGAGTTCTATGTCTACGAAACCCGCGAGATGGTGCGCGCCGTGCACCGGCCGCTGGTCATCATCACCTCGAATAACGAGAAGGAGCTGCCGGACGCCTTCCTGCGCCGCTGCTTCTTCCACTACATCCAGTTCCCCGACCGCGACACCATGGCGCAGATCGTCCAGGTCCACTATCCGCAGCTGAAGCAGGAGCTGCTGGCGCAGGCGCTGCAAACCTTCTATGAGCTGCGCGACGTCCAGGGCCTGAAGAAGAAGCCGTCTACCTCGGAATTCCTCGACTGGCTGAAGCTGCTGATGGCCGAGGACATCCCGCCGGAGGCGCTGCGCAGCCAGGACCACAAGGCCATCGTGCCACCGCTGCACGGCGCGCTGCTGAAGAACGAGCAGGACATCCACCTGTTCGAGCGCCTGATCCAGATGGTGCGGGCCAACCGATGAGCGCCGCCTTCGACACGCCGCTGCCGCTGACGCTGGAACTGCACGGCGTGCGGCTGGAACCGCTCGGCCCGCACCACGCCGACGGCCTGCGCGCGGCCGCCACCGATGGCGAACTGTGGCAGCTGCGCGTCACTTCGGTGCCGGCGCCGCACGAGGTCGACGCGTATATTTTCAAGGCCATCGAACAGCGCCCCACCCGGCTGGCGTTTGCCGTGACCGACATCGCCAGCGGCGCGCTGATCGGCACCACCAGCTTCCACGACATCGTGCCGGCCATCGGCCGGCTGGAGATCGGCTATACCTGGTACGCCAAAAGCCACCAGCGCAGCCACGTCAACACCACCTGCAAGCTGCTGCTGATGACGCACGCCTTCGAGACGCTGGGCGCAGCGCTGGTCGGCCTGCGCACCGATAATTTCAACTACGCGTCGCAGGCGGCCATCGAACGGCTTGGCGCCAAAAAGGATGGCGTGCTGCGCCACCATGCGCTGCGCCGCGACGGCAGCGTGCGCGACACCGTCATGTACAGCATCAGCGCCGGCGAGTGGCCGGAGATCAAGGCCCACCTGCGCGACCGGCTGGCGCGCCACGGAGTGCGCTGATGCTGATCGATTTCTTCTTCACGCTGAAGGACGCCAAAATCCCGGTGTCGATCAAGGAGTTCCTGACGCTGCTGGAAGCCATGCAGAAGCAGGTGATCCCGCATTCGCTTGACGATTTCTACTATCTGGCGCGCCTCACGCTGGTCAAGGACGAGGCCCACTTCGACAAGTTCGACCGCGCCTTCGGCCTGTACTTCAAGGGCGTCAGCGCCGCCTTCGATGAACAGGGCAGCGTGCCGCTCGACTGGCTGGTGCAGCGCATGAAGCGCGAGCTGACGCCGGAGCAGCTGGCGGCGCTGGAGAAATTCGGCTACGACAAGCTGATGGACCGCCTGCGCGAACTGTTGAAGGAGCAGAAGGAGCGCCACGAGGGCGGCAGCAAGTGGATCGGCACCGGCGGCACCTCGCCGTTCGGCCATGGCGGCACCAATCCGGAAGGTGTGCGCATCGGCGGCAAGGGCGGCAACCGCACTGCGGTCAAGGTGTGGGAGGCGCGCAGCTACAAGGACTACGACGGCGAGCGCGAGATCGGCACCCGCAACATCAAGCTGGCGCTGCGCCGCTTGCGCAAGTTCGCCCGCCTCGGCGCCGCCGAGGAACTGGCGCTGGACGCCACCATCCGCGCCACCGCCAGCAACGCCGGCTACCTCGATATCAGGATGCAGCCGGAGCGCAAGAACAATATCAAGGTGCTGATGCTGTTCGATGTCGGCGGCACCATGGATGATCATATCGAACGCACCGAGGAGCTGTTCTCGGCCGCCAAGTCGGAGTTCAAGAACATGGAGTTCTTTTACTTTCACAACTGCGTGTACGACTATCTGTGGAAGAACAACCGCCGCCGCCATGCGGAGCGCTTCCCTACCTGGGACATCCTGCGCAAGTATCCGCCGGATACCAAGCTGATTTTCGTTGGCGACGCCACCATGAGCCCCTACGAGATTTTGCAGCCGGGCGGCTCGGTCGAGTACAACAATCCGGAGGCCGGCAGCGCCTGGCTGGCGCGCTTCACCAGCGCGTTTCCGAAATTCGTCTGGCTCAACCCGGAGCCGGAGGGCGTGTGGCAGTACCGCCAGTCGGTGTCCATCATCCGCCAGTTGATGAACCACCGCATGTACCCGCTGACCATCAACGGCCTGGAACAGGCGATGCGCACGCTCAGCAAGTAGCCATTTACACCGGTAGTTGCAGGCGGTAGCCGACCGCTGTTTCGGTCAGCAGGTAGCGCGGCTGGGTCGGGTCGTCTTCCAGCTTGTGGCGCAGATGGCCCATGTAGATGCGCAGATAATGGCCGTTCTCGGCCTGCGACGGCCCCCACACGGCGCGCAGCAGCTGCGGGTTGCTCATCACCCGGCCAGCGTTCGCCACCAGCACCGCCAGCAGCCGGTATTCGGTCGGCGTCAGGTGCACATGGGCGCCGCCACGCGTGACGCGGCGGTTCTGCAGGTCGACCACCACTTCGCCAAACTGCACCAGGCCGCTGTTGCCGGCGGCCGGCTGGCGCTGCCGCCGCAGCGTCGCGCGCACCCGCGCCAGCAGCTCGCCGGTGCCGAACGGCTTGGTCAGGTAGTCGTCGGCGCCGGCGTCCAGCGCGCGTATCTTGTCGTCCTCGCCGACCCGCGCCGACAGCACGATCACCGGCACCGCCGACCATTTGCGCAGGTCGGTGATAAAGTCGATGCCGTCGCCGTCCGGCAGCCCCAGATCGAGCACGATCAGGTCGGGCTTGCGCGTGCCGGCGTCGATCAGGCCGCGCTGCAGGCCGGGCGCTTCATGCACCTGCCAGCCCTCTTCTTCCAGCGCGGCGCGCACGAAGCGGCGGATCTGCGGTTCGTCTTCGACCAGCAGCGCGGTCGGCGCGGTGTCATGCATATGCTTCCTCGTCCGGCAGCGCCGGTGGTGTGCCCAGTGGCAGGGTGAAGGTGAAGGCGGCGCCGCCCAGCGGCGTGGCCGGCCGGCCGCTGGCGGCGCTGATGCGGCCACCGTGCGCTTCGACAATGGCGCGGCAGATCGCCAGCCCAAGGCCGACACCGGGCTTGGCCGATTCGCGCTCGCCACGGGTGAATTTTTCAAACAGCGTGTCTTCCTGCCCCGGCGGCAGGCCGGGGCCGTCGTCGGCCACCGTGACCTTGAGCCAGGCGCCGTGCAGCGCCGCGCTGATCTGGATGTGCGCGCCGGCCGGCGTGTATTTGGCGGCGTTTTCCAGCAGGTTGGCCAGCACCCGTTCGATCAGCACGGCGTCGTAGCGCAGCAGCGGCAGGTCGGGCGGCAGCCGCGTGCTGAGCTGGTGGCCTTGCAGCGCGGCGCCGCTGGCGCGCAGCGCGCTGCCCACCACTTCTTCCAGCGGCTGCCATTGCAGGTTGAATGTGACGTCGCCGCTCTGGATGCGCGCCATGTCCAGCAGGTTGGCCACCATGGTGCTCATGCGCCGTGCTTCGTCGTGCAGCGCGCGGGCGCTGTCCTGCTGCGCGGCGCTCAATGGCGGTTTGGAGCCGGCCAGCGATTCGGACAGGCCGACCAGCGAGGTCAGTGGCGTGCGCAGGTCGTGCGACAGCGCCGCCAGCAGCGAGTTGCGCAGCCGTTCGGATTCCATGCTGACCAGCGCGTCCTGCGCCACGCCGATGTAGTGCACCCGCTCCAGCGCGATGGCGGCCAGCGCGGCGAAGGTGTCCAATTGCTGCCGCTGCTCGGGGATCAGCATCCAGCGCCGCTGCTGCGGTTCGATCGCCAGCACGCCGCGCGTGCGCATCGGTGCCACCAGCGGCAGGTAGAAGATGCGGCTGGCCGGCAGCGTGTCAGTGCCCAGCCCGGCCGGCTCGGCACGGTCGAAGGCCCACTGGGCGATGCCGAGGTCGAGCCGCGCGGTGTGGTCGCTGCCGTTGGCGTTGGCGTTACCGTCGCCGTCGCCGTTGCCGTTGCCGCTGGAATGGCTATGGCCATGGCTTGCGCTGCCGGCAGTCGGCCCGCCGCCGGCGCCGGTAGCCGTGCCGGCCGGCGGCAGCAGGCGGCCATCGTCGTCCGGCAGCAGCAGCGTGGCGCGCGCGCGGAAGGCTTGCTGGATCACGCTTTGCGTGCTGTCGAAGATCTGCTCGGTCTGCAACGCGCCGGACAGCTCGCGGGCAAACTCGTACAGCGCCCGCGCTCGCCGCTCGCGCTGCGCTGCCACCCGCGCCTGGAAGCGCAGCCCGGCCGTCAGGTGGCCGGTGATCAGGCCCACCGCCAGCATGACGCCGAAAGTAATCAGGTACTGGAAGTCGCTGATGGCGAAGGTGTAGCGCGGCGCCACGAAGAAGAAATCGAAGCTGGCCACACTGACGCAAGTGGCCAGCACCGACGGCCCGCGGCCGTAGCGCACCGCCACCAGCACCACCACCAGCAGGAACAGCATGGCAAGGTTGGCCAGGTCCAGCCACGCCAGCATCGGCAGCGCCGCCAGCGCGGTGGCGAGACTGGCGGCGCCAGCCACCAGGTAGCCAACCACGCGTCGGCGCTTGCCGCGCGGCCCGCCGGCGTCGCTGGTGGCGCTGGTGGCGCTGGTGGCGTTATCCCGCTGGCCACCGTCATGGTCGCCATGCAGGTGGCCAGCGCTCGCGCTGCCGTGGTTGGCGTCATCGCTCCAGCTGCCCGGCCACAAGCTGCCGGCGCCGTCGCGCATGCCGGCCCTGCCGCGTTCGGCAGGGGGATTGCGCGGGACGCCGATTTCGATCAGGTCGAGGTCGGGCGCGTGCTGCGCCAGCCGCTTGATGTGCGGCGTCCGCCACGGCTGCGGCCAGGCGGCACGGTGAGCGCGGCCCAGCACCAGCTTGGACAGGTTGTGGCTGCGTGCGTAGTCCAGCGCCGCCAGCGCGATGTCGGCGCCGGACAGCACGGCGGTGCTGGCGCCCAGTTCTTCGGCCAGCTTCAGGTGCTTCAATATCTGTTCACGCTGCGCCGCCGGCAGCCGTTGCAGCCCCGGCGTTTCGACATACACTGCGTGCCAGCCGGTGCCCAGTTGGCTGGCCAGCCGCGCCGTGCTGCGCACCGTGTGCTCGCCATCGGCGCGCGGGCCGACACAGGCCAGCAGCGCGGCGCCGGTCTTCCAGATGTCGGCGATGGATTTTTCTACGCGGTATGCGCGCACATCGTCTTCGATGCGGTCGGCGGTGCGCCGCAGCGCCAGCTCGCGCAGCGCGATCAGATTCCCCTTGCGGAAGAAGTTTTTCGACGCCCGTTCGGCCTGCGCCGCCTGGTACACCTTGCCGCCCTGCAGGCGCGCCAGCAGTTCGTCGGCCGGCAAGTCGACCAGCACCACTTCGTCGGCCTGGTCGAACACGGTGTCGGGCACCGTTTCGCCGACGCGGATGCCGGTGATGCCGCCCACCACGTCGTTCAGGCTTTCCAGGTGCTGCACGTTGACCGTGCTGAGGACGTCGATACCGGCTTCCAGCAGCTCTTCGACGTCCTGCCAGCGCTTCGGGTGGCGCGAGCCGGGCGCGTTGCTGTGCGCCAGTTCGTCCATCAGGATCAGCGCCGGCTGCGCTGCCAGTGCGCCATCCAGGTCGAATTCCTGCAACTGCTTGCCGCGGTGCGCGACCTGGCGCGGCGGCAGTTGCGGCAGCCCGGCCAGCATGGCGGCGGTGTCGGCGCGGCCGTGGGTTTCCACCACGCCGACCAGCACCGGCTGGCCGGCTTCCTGCAGCTTGCGGGCGGCAGCCAGCATGGCGTAGGTCTTGCCGACGCCGGCCGAGGCGCCGAAGTAGATGCGCAGCTTGCCGCGCGCGGCCTTGCGCTGCTGCGCCTGCACCTGCGCCAGCAGCGCGTCAGGGTCGGGGCGTACGGGCTCCCGGCGGAGGTTGTCGTCATTGGCCATGCGCGGATTGTACCCGTCTTATTGCGGGCTGTGCGGCGATGCCCGGTCGAGCGCCAGGTTCAGCGCCAGCACGTTGACCCGCGCTTCGCCGAAGAAGCCCAGCCACTGCGGCTGCGTGTGCTGCGCGATCAGCGCCAGCACCTGTTCGTGGCTGATCTTGCGCGCGCCAGCCACGCGGCCGGCCTGGTAGCGCGCGCCAGCCACGCTGATTTCGGGATCGAGGCCGCTGGCCGAGGCGGTCACCAGGTCGATCGGGATCGCCGCCGTGTTGGCCGGATCGGCGGCCTTCAGCGCGTCGATGCGGCTTTTGACGGCGTCCAGCAGCGCCGGATTGGTCGGGCCTTGGTTGGCGCCGCCGGAACCGGCGGCGTTGTTGGCCATCGGCGCGGTGGCCGATGGCCGGCCCCAGAAGTACTGCGGCGACGTAAACGCCTGGCCGATCAGCGACGAGCCGACCGCCTTGCCGTTGACCGCGACGATGCTGCCGCCGGCCTGCGCCGGGAACACAGCCAGGCCGATGCCGGTGACGGCCAGCGGATAGAGCACGCCGCATAGCAGGGTCAGCGCGGCGAAGATGGTGAGGGCGGGACGAAGTTGCGATGCCATGACGGCCTCCTTAGACGAGATTGAATGCGGCCAGCAGCAGGTCGATGGCCTTGATGCCGATGAACGGCAGGATGATGCCGCCGACGCCGTACAGCAGCAGGTTGCGGCGCAGCAGCGCCACCGCGCCGATCGCCCGGTACTGCACGCCCTTCAGCGCCAGCGGAATCAGCACCACGATGATCAGCGCGTTGAAGATCACCGCCGACATGATGGCCGACGCCGGGCTGGCCAGCTGCATGATGTCCAGCGCCTTCAGCTGCGGGTAGGTGCCGACAAACGCTGCCGGGATGATGGCGAAGTATTTGGCGATGTCGTTGGCAATCGAGAAGGTGGTCAGCGAACCGCGCGTCATCAGCATCTGCTTGCCGATTTCGACAATCTCCAGCAGCTTGGTCGGGTTCGAGTCCAGGTCGACCATATTGCCGGCTTCCTTGGCCGCCTGCGTGCCGGAGTTCATCGCCACCGCGACGTCGGCCTGCGCCAGCGCCGGCGCGTCGTTGGTGCCGTCGCCGGTCATCGCCACCAGCCGCCCTTCGGCCTGGTACTGGCGTATCAGTTTCAGCTTGTCTTCCGGCGTGGCTTCGGCCAGGAAGTCGTCGACGCCTGCTTCGGCGGCGATGGCGGCGGCAGTCAGGCGGTTGTCGCCAGTGATCATCACGGTCTTGATGCCCATGCGGCGCAATTCGGCGAAACGCTCCTTGATGCCGCCCTTGACGATGTCCTTCAGCTCGACCACGCCCATCACGCGGCCATCGTCCACCACCACCAGCGGCGTGCTGCCGCGACGGGCAATATCGTCGACGCTGCGGGCGATCTCGCTCGGATACGGCTGGCCCAGCGCGGCGACGTACTGGCGCACTGTGTCGGCCGCGCCCTTGCGGATGGCGCGCACTGCGCCGGAGGCAGCGCCGGCCATCGCAGGCGTGGCGGCGGCAGCGGCAGCAGCAGCAGCGGCGGCAGCAGCAGCAGCAGCGCCACCGGCAGCGGCGCCGCCCGCGCCTTCCGCCGTGCTGGCGCCTGCCGGCAGGTCGACGCCGCTCATGCGCGTCTGCGCGCTGAATGGCACGAACACCGCGTTCAGCGCCGCCATCTCACGTTCGCGCAGGTTGAACTTCTGCTTGGCCAGCACCACGATGCTGCGCCCTTCCGGCGTGTCGTCGGCCAGCGACGCCAGCTGCGCCACGTCGGCCAGCTGCTGCGCGCTGACGCCCGGCGCCGGCACGAAGGCGGCGGCCTGGCGGTTGCCCAGCGTGATGGTGCCCGTTTTATCCAGCAGCAGCACGTCGACGTCGCCAGCCGCTTCCACCGCGCGGCCCGAGGTGGCGATCACGTTGGCCTGCATCATGCGGCTCATGCCGGCCACGCCAATGGCGCTCAGCAGGCCGCCAATCGTGGTCGGGATCAGGCACACCAGCAGCGCGATCAGCACGGTGATGGTCACCGGCGCACCGCTGCCGGCGGCGCTGACTGAAAACAGCGAGAACGGCAGCAGCGTCACCGTCACCACCAGGAATACGATGGTCAGCGCCACCAGCAGGATGGTCAGCGCGATCTCGTTCGGCGTCTTCTGGCGCTTGGCGCCTTCCACCATCGAGATCATGCGGTCGAGGAAGGTCTCGCCGGGATTGGCCGTGACACGCACCACCAGCCAGTCCGACAGCACCCGCGTGCCGCCCGTGACGCTGGAGAAGTCGCCGCCCGATTCGCGTATCACCGGCGCCGATTCGCCGGTGATGGCGCTTTCATCGACCGAGGCCACGCCTTCGATCACTTCGCCATCAATCGGGATCACGTCGCCTGCTTCGACCAGGATGTAATGACCTTTGCGCAGGTCCAGCGCCGGCGCCGGCAGCCAGGTCGTGCCATGCTTGGGCGTGGCCAGCTTCTTGGCGCTGACGCTCTGCTTCAGGCTGCGCAGCGAGGCCGCCTGCGCCTTGCTGCGGCCCTCGGCCAGCGCTTCGGCGAAATTGGCAAACAACACGGTGAACCACAGCCAGACGGCAGTGGCAATGATGAAGCCGGCCGGCGCCTCGCCGTGGCCGCCCAGCGCCTGCACCGCCAGCAGGCTGGTGATGATGCTGCCGACATACACGACAAACATCACCGGGCTGCGCAGCTGGGTGCGCGGATGCAGCTTGCGGAAAGCGTCGGCGATGGCCGGCAGCAGCAGCTGCGTGTCGAACATGCGCAGCGTGCGGGCTGGCGGATTGGTGAACAGTGTCATTTCTTTTTGGCTTGCTTGTGACATGATGATTCCTTATTGTGCATACAGCTGCAGGTGTTCGACCACCGGGCCGAGCGCCAGCGCCGGCACGTAATTGAGCACGCCGACCAGCACCACCACGCCGCACAGCAGGCCGATGAACATGCCGCCGTGGGTCGGCATGGTGCCGGCGTTGGCCTCCAGCCGCTGCTTGCCGGCCAGCGAGCCGGCAATGGCCAGGATCGGCACGATCATGGCAAAGCGGCCAAACCACATGGCGATGGCCAGCAGCGTGTTGTAGAACGGCGTGTTGGCCGACAGCCCGGCAAACGCGCTGCCGTTGTTGTTGGCGGCCGAGCTGAAGGCGTACAGGATTTCGGCGAAGCCGTGCGCGCCGGGATTGGCGATGCCGGCCCTGCCAGCCTCGCACAGCACGGCGATGGCGGTGCCGGCCAGCACCAGCGTCGGCGTCACCAGGATGGCGATGGCGGTCATCTTCATTTCGTGCGACTGGATTTTCTTGCCCAGGTATTCCGGCGTGCGGCCGATCATCAGGCCGGCGATGAACACCGCCATGATGGCAAACACCAGCATGCCGTACAGGCCGGAGCCGACGCCGCCGAAGATCACTTCACCGAACTGCATCAGCAGCATCGGCACCAGGCCGCCGAGCGGCGTCAGCGAGTCGTGCATGGCGTTGACCGCGCCGCACGAGGCGGCCGTGGTGACGGCGACAAACAGCGCCGACGCCGACACGCCGAAGCGGGTCTCCTTGCCTTCCATGTAGCCGGCGCTCTGGTCGATATTCAGCGCCTGCAGGCCCGGATGGGCGGTCTGCTCGGCGCCCATCACCACGCAAGTGCAAATGACGAACAGCACCGTCATCGCGCCCAGCACCGCCCAGCCCTGGCGCTGGTCGCCAACCATGCGGCCGAAGGCGAAGCACAGCGCGGTCGGGATCAGGAAGATCGCCAGCATTTGCACGAAATTCGACAGCGCGGTCGGATTTTCATACGGGTGGGCCGAGTTGGCGTTGAAGAAGCCGCCGCCATTGGTGCCCAGCATCTTGATCGCTTCCTGCGAGGCGACCGGGCCCATGGCGATGGTCTGCGTGCTGGTGCTCAGATTTTCCAGCACCGGCTGCCCCTGCGCGTCCTTCAGCGGCTGGCCGTCGGCGCCGGTTTTCGGCTGGCTGTAGCTGACCGGGTCGAGCAGCTGGACCTGCTGGTAGGGCTGGAAGTTCTGGATCACGCCCTGCGCCATCAGGAATACCGCCAGCAGCAGCGACAGCGGCAGCAGCACGTACAGGGTCGAGCGGGTCAGGTCGACCCAGAAATTGCCGATCGACTTGGCCGAGCGTGAGGCGAAGCCGCGGATCAGCGCATAGGCGACCGCGATGCCGGTGGCGGCCGAGAAGAAGTTCTGGCCGGCCAGCACCAGCATCTGCGTCAGGTAGCTCATCGTCTGCTCGCCGCTGTAGCCCTGCCAGTTGGTGTTGGCGACAAAGCTGACGGCGGTGTCGAAGGCGGAATCCGGGCTGACGTTGGCCATCGCCTGAGGATTCAGCGGCAGCCAGGCTTGCACCCGTTGCAGGCCGTAGGTGACCAGCGCGCCGATCACGCTGAACAGCAGCAGCGAAGCGGCATAGGCTTTCCAGCCCTGGCCTTCGGCCGGGTTGACGCCGGCCACGCGGTAGATCAGCTGTTCGACGCGGGCCAGCCAGCCCATGCCGGGGATGCGGCAGCCCGCGCCCTCCCCCACGCGGGTCAGCAGCTTGCCCAGCGGCCAGGCCAGCGCCAGCAGCACCGCCAGGAAGACGGTCAGCAGAATCAGCGATTGTGCAGTCATCACAGGTCCTCCGCTTTCAGCAGTGCGACCACCAGGTAGACCAGCAGGCCGGCTGCCGCGATGGCGCCGATGACATAGAACGTGTTCATGGCTGGCCTCCCAGCTTGTCGCAGCCGGCGGCCAGCGCCACCGTCAGCAGGTAGAACAGCGCCGTGGCGCCGATAAATACTAAGTCCATCACACCCTCACAGGTCTTGTTTTGATAGGGGGAAGCTTAGCCAGATCGGTCTAAAGATTTTGTAAAGACTTGCCGGCCGGGTGTAAACAAAGCGTAAAAATTTACGGTTTGTTTACGCGCAGGGCGCGACTCTTTAGCACATTTTTACCGGGCCTTGGCTACGCTGCCTGTATCGCAACGACCTTGGACTATCATGACTTCTTTACACGGCATCTGGGTGCCGCTGGTGACGCCCATGCATCACGGCGAGCTGGATCTGTCACGCCTGCAACGGCTGGCCGAACGCCTGATCGACGACGGCGCCCACGGGCTGGTGGTGTGCGGCACCACCGGCGAGGCGCCGCAGCTGGATCTGGCCGAGCAGAGCGCGGCGCTGGCGGCGGTGCTGGAGGTGGCGCGCAAGCGCTGCCCGGTGTTGATGGGCATCGGCGGCAGCGACACCTTTGCCGGCGCCAGCCGCGTGCTGGAATTCGATGACGCCGGACTGGCCGGCTATCTGGTCTCCACGCCGGCCTATGTGCGGCCGTCGCAGCAAGGCTTGCTGCGGCATTTCGAGACGATTGCCGATGCCACCGACCGGCCAATCGTGCTGTACAACGTGCCGGCGCGTACCGGCGTGCAGCTGGAGCTGGCCACCGCGCAGCGCTTGGCGGAGCGGCCGCAATTCGCTGCCATCAAGGAGGCCGGCGGCAGCCTGCGGCAGATGACTGATCTGCTACAGCACACGCCGCTGGCGGTATTGTGCGGCGACGATCCGCTGCTGTTCGCGGCGCTGTGCGGCGGCGCGCATGGGGCGATCTCGGCGTCGGCGCATTTGCGCACGGATTTGTATGTGCAGCTGTTCGATCTGGTGCGCGCGCAGCGGCTGGACGAGGCGCGTGCACTGGCGGCGCGGCTGCTGCCGATGATGCAGCTGCTGTTCTCCGAGCCGAATCCGGCGCCCTTGAAAGCGGCGCTCAGCATCCAGGGCCTGCTGCGCGATGAGTTGCGCCTGCCGATGGTGCCGGCCACCACCGCTTGCAAAAGTCTGCTGGCAGCAGCTCTTGAAGCGCTCGACGCTATCCCGCGCTACCGTCCGCCCGGCGCTGGCACTGGCACTGGCGCTGCTGCTGGCGCTGGTGCTGGCACTGGCGCTCACGCTGGCACTGGCACTGGCACTGGCGCTCACGCTGGTGCTGGCGCTCATGCTGGTGCTGGTGCTGGTGCTGGTGCTGGTGCTCATGCGGATGCTGGCTCGGCAGGTGGCGCCGGGCTGGCGAACGATGCCGGTACGCGCTATTCGCTGGCACATGCGAGGGCCGCGCTATGATCGTCGCTGTCACCGGCGTGGACGGCGATAGCGCCGTCGCCGATCTGGCCGAGGATCTGGCCATGCTGCGGGTGGCGGCCGGCAAGCGCGTGCTGCTGGTGTCGCCGCACCCTTGCGCCTATGATGCGCAGTTGTTTGATGATCTGCTGATCGACGCTTCGTTGCGCAGCCAGGACGCGGCACTGGCGGGCGCCGGCGTGATACTGGCACTGCTCCGTCCCGAAGCGCTGGAGCGCGATGGCTGCGACGAGCTGCTGGCGCGCCTGAAGGTTGTGCAAGGCACCAATCCGTCAGCGCGCGTGTTGGTGACGGTGGCCCACGGCCGCCGCCCGCTGACTGCCCATCAAACCGGTTGCGTGCTGGTCTTCGTCGCCCAGTTGCAGCACGCCCGCCTGGCCGACACGCTGGTCCTCGAAGACGGCCAGGACACCTACCACTCCCGCCACAGCGAACTGGAACCGCAAGCCTACAAACAAGACCACAAGCTGTGCGCCCCCGAAGTGCGCCATCTCTACCGCGAAATCTTCCCTGACCGCGACCGCGCGCCTCACTTCAGCGCCTTGATCCCCAGGGCCTGCGCGCTGTAGCCCCCCCCCGGAGGACACAGGCCGGCGGGTTGCTTTTTTCGCGTTTTACTAAAATTTCCTATGCTGTACTACTTTATACGGGAACCAAATCCCGGACGAGCACTCTAACCTTAGTATGTGTCAGAGCGCCCTAGCACTACATCGTAGTAGCTAGCAGATTTTAGTAAAACCACTTTTCAGGAGAACCCGCATGGACATCCTCCGCGCTTCCGTCCGCTTGCCATCCGACATACTCGTCGAACTGGGCGACCTCACCGGCCATCACTGGAACAGTTGGGAACTGGAGCCCATCATCTGCGATGCCATACGCGCCTATATGAATCCCCCCAAACCGGGCAATTACGAGCCGATGGCGGCTGATGCTGACGCGGGCTACCAATGGAAGCAGGTATTCCTGCCAGAAGGCACCCGCTTGCGCGCCTCATTCGGCCGTGAACCTTACTTCGCCATCGTCAAAGGGATGGAAATCAAGTTTGGCGACCTCGCACTGACGCCTTCGGCCTTCGCCAATCTGCGTGGCAGCGGAAACCGTAACGCCTGGAAAGCTGTCTGGCTGCGCTTTCCGGGCAATGAGCAATGGGTGCTGGCCGACGTATGCCGCAGCAAACAGAAAACCGCGATCGCACGCCTGTTCGGCGCCGCCGATGGTATTGAAACGCCACAAAACATCGCTACGCCCAAGCCACTCAGGCAAGCAAGGCAAGCCAAGCACGCCAAGCGCACCACTGCGACGTCGCTGACGCAATCAGCGAAATTGGCACAGCCAACGCCGTGCGAGGTCTTCAGGTCGTTCCTGCCGTCCGGTATTGCAAGGCACAAGCGCCGCAAGCAGCATGCTGCGGCGCCGGAGCCATCAACTTAAAACACTTTGCTGACGGTCAGCTGCACCGCGTTCTTGCCGAGGAATTTGCCGTTGGCGGCCGAGGTGTAGGCCGATTCGTTGGCGTTGGTGCCGATGAGGGCCAGTGCGCCGGTGAGTACGCCGAAGTCCTTGCTCACGCCGAGCTTCCAGTCGGTGTAGGAAGCGGCGTCGTTATGCCTGACGTCCTGGCGGCCGGCGTGCAGGTTGATGGTATAGCCGTCGCCGGCGTCGAGGTTGGCGCCGAGGTCCACATAGCCGCTGTTCTTGCTGTCGGCGAAGCCAAACAGATTGGTCACCGCGTGCGAATATTTCAGATACGCCGGTCCATAACCCAGCTGGCCATACACCTCGGTGGTATTGGCGCTGACCGGCAGCGCATTGGAGGCATACACATAGGTCAGCACGCCGACGTCATACGATACCTCTGCAGACAGCTGCCCGCGCTTGCCGGCATACAGGTCCAGCTCGACGCTGCCATCGCCGCCGGCATCCTTGATCCAGGTGATGGTGGACGCCCAGGCCCCCGCATACAAACCGGTCGGGTTGTTGACGTAGTCGGCGCCGCCCTGCAAGGCAGGTTGCAAGCGTGTTTGTGAAATGCCGCGATAGCGGTAGTCGCTGATTGCCGCCACATTGAAGCTGAGCGTATTCTCCGGCACGGCGGCGGCCGGCGCCGCCTCGTCGGCGTGGACGATGTGGGTGGCAAAAGCTGCGGCAACGGCAGCGGCGAGTACAAACTTTTTCATAAAACTTCCTATCAGTGGTTGAAATGGCGGGCGACAGTTACAGCACGCCCGTGGAGGCCGTCCGCTGCGCCAGCGGCGTCAGGCGGCCGAATTCGGCGCCCGGCAGGGCGCGCATCACCGCTTCCATCACCTGCCCGGCCAGCGCCCGCGACAGGCACAGCCAGACCCGCACGCGGGCGCCGTGGTCGCAGGCCTCGACCCGCATGAAGCGCATGGCATCGCCGCAAGTGCGCGTCACCAACGTGCGCAACTCGCTCAGCGCGGCCACGTCGACGGTCAGCTGCAGCAGGCAGCCACGCGGCGGCCTGGGATGGAAAAAAGCATGCATGACTAAGCTCCGGGTCAGCGTTTCGATACCGGAAAGCTTAGCGACGGCGTCGTAAAAACGGTCTAAAAAGGTAGGCTTGCCCTGTAAACATCGTGTATAAATTGCGCACTGCGCAATTTTTGCCGCCTTCTGCCGCAGTTGAGGATAGAATACGCAAACAATCTGCGAACTGTACATAAACCCAGTATCAAAAACACAAGCTGCTCACGTATGGCCACCAAAAAACCCGTTTCCGACTATAGCGAATCATCCATCCGGGTCCTGAAGGGACTGGAACCTGTCAAGCAACGCCCGGGGATGTATACCCGCACCGAGAATCCGCTGCACATCATCCAGGAAGTGATCGACAACGCCGCCGACGAAGCGCTGGGCGGCAATTGCAATAACATCATCGTCACGCAAAACGCCGACGGCAGCGTCACCGTCGAGGATGACGGCCGCGGCATCCCGGTCGGCCTGCACCCGGAAGAAGGCGTGCCGACGGTGGAAATCGTGTTTACCCGGCTGCACGCCGGCGGCAAGTTCGACAAGGGCAGCGGCGGCGCCTATGCGTTTTCCGGCGGCCTGCACGGGGTCGGCGTCTCGGTCACCAACGCGCTGTCGAAGCGGCTGGAAATCACCGTCTGGCGCAAGGAGCCGAACGGCACCGGCCTGCACCACCTGGTGTTTGAGAACGGCGACGTCACCGAGCCACTGACTTCGGTGGTGGCGCCGCGCGACGGCAAGAAATCCGGCACCCGGGTCACCGTCTGGCCGGACGCCAAATATTTCGACTCGGCCGCCATCTCGCAGACCGAGCTGCAACGGCTGCTGCGCTCCAAGGCGGTGCTGCTGCCGGGCGTGTCGGTCACGCTGGCCAACGGCAAGACCGGCGAGTCGCAGACCTGGCAGTACAACGACGGCCTGCGCGGCTACCTGACCGAGGCGCTGGCGCAATCGACCGATGGCGAAACGCTGATCCCGCTGTTTGAAGGCGAGCAGTTTGCCGGCCCGGACGCCGAAGGCTTCGCCGAGGGCGAAGGCGCGTCGTGGGTGGTGGCGTGGACCGAGCAAGGCGCCATTGTCCGCGAATCGTATGTCAACCTGATCCCGACGCCGAACGGCGGCACCCACGAATCCGGCCTGCGCGACGGCCTGTACGGCGCGGTGAAGAACTTCGTCGAAATGCACTCGCTGCTGCCGAAGGGCGTCAAGCTGCTGCCGGAAGACGTGTTTGCGCGCGCCTCGTTTGTGCTGTCGGCCAAGGTCCTGGACCCGCAATTCCAGGGCCAGATCAAGGAGCGCCTGAACTCGCGCGACGCCGTGCGGCTGGTATCGACCTATTCGAAGCCGGCGCTGGAACTGTGGCTGAACCACCATGTCGACTACGGCAAGAAGCTGGCCGAGCTGGTCATCAAGCAGGCGCAGTCGCGGCTGCGCTCGGCGCAAAAAGTCGAGAAGAAGAAATCCTCCGGCGTCGCCGTACTGCCAGGCAAGCTGACCGACTGCGAATCGACCGATGTCGAGCGCACCGAACTGTTCCTGGTCGAGGGCGACTCGGCCGGCGGCTCGGCCAAGATGGGCCGCGACAAGGAATTCCAGGCGATTCTGCCGCTGCGCGGCAAGGTCCTGAACTCATGGGAAACCGACAAGGACCGGCTGTTTGCCAACAACGAGATCCACGACATCTCGGTGGCGATCGGCGTCGACCCGCACACGCCCAACGACACGCCCGACCTGTCCGGCCTGCGTTACGGCAAGATCTGCATCCTGTCCGATGCCGACGTTGACGGCTCGCACATCCAGGTACTGTTGCTGACGCTGTTCTTCCGCCACTTCCCGGCGCTGATCGCCAACGGCAATATCTGCATCGCGCGGCCGCCGCTGTACCGTGTCGACGCGCCGGCGCGCGGCAAGAAGCCGATCCAGAAGCTGTACGCGCTGGACGACGGCGAGCTGACCGCGATCGAAGACAAGCTGCGCAAGGACGGCCTGAAGGAAAACGCCTGGTCGATCAGCCGCTTCAAGGGCCTGGGCGAGATGAACGCCGAGCAGCTGTGGGAAACCACGATGAATCCGGACACGCGCCGCCTGCTGCCGGTGGCGCTGGGCAGCTACGGCCTGCACGAATCGGCCGCCCGCTTCAATATGCTGATGGGCAAAGGCGAAGCCGCCGCGCGCCGCGCCTGGATCGAAGAACACGGCAACGAAGCCGACGCAGATATCTGATAGAACACCACCATGACTCAAGCAAACCTCTTTGACGAAGCGGCGCCGGACGACAGCAAGCCTGCGCCCGCGCCAGCCTCGGCGCCCAACGCCGCCACGCCCGGCGCCTCCGACCATCCGGTGCACCTGCCTGCCGACGCCGCCGCCCACGCGGCTGCCGCAGCGCACGCCCACGGCCAGCCCGTGCCAACCACCAGCGACAGCGCTGACGATGGTGCCGGCGCCGGCGCCGGCGGCGCCCTGCACGCCGCCAGCGGCGCCGATGCTGCCGATGCTGCCAGTACTGCCAGCGCTGCCGACGCTACCGGCGACGCCGGCGGCGGCAATGGCGGCAATGGCGGCAATGGCGGCAATGGCGGCGGCATGTTCGGCAATCCCCCCGGCGGTGGCAACGGCGATGATGGCGACGGCGGCGACGCGCTGACCCTGTCGACCTTCGCCGAACGCGCCTACCTCGACTACGCGATCTCGGTGGTCAAGGGCCGCGCGCTGCCGGACGTCTGCGACGGCCAGAAGCCGGTGCAGCGCCGCATCCTGTACGCGATGAACGAAATGGGCCTGAACAGCGTCGCCAAGCCGCGCAAATCGGCCACCGTGGTCGGCGACGTGCTGGGCAAGCTGCACCCGCACGGCGACCAGTCGGTGTACGACGCCATGGTACGCATGGCGCAGGACTTCTCGCTGCGCTACCCGCTGGTCGACGGCCAGGGCAACTTCGGCTCGCGTGACGGCGACGGCGCGGCAGCGATGCGTTACACCGAAGCGCGGCTGACGCCGATCGCCAAGGTGCTGCTGGACGAAATCAACCAGGGCACGGTCGACTTCCAGGCCAACTACGACGGCTCGACCGAAGAACCGTGTTTGCTGCCGGCGCGCCTGCCGATGGTGCTGCTGAACGGCGCCTCCGGCATCGCGGTCGGCCTGGCGACGGAAATCCCGTCGCACAACCTGGGCGAAGTGGCGTCGGCTGCCGTCGCCATGATACGCAACCCGAAAATCAGCCACGCCGAGCTGATGGCCATGATCCCCGGCCCGGACTTCCCCGGCGGCGGCCAGATCATCACGCCAGCGCAGCAGATCGCCGACATGTACGCGACCGGCCGCGGCTCGATGAAAGTGCGGGCGCGCTGGAAGATCGAAGAACTGGCGCGCGGCCAGTGGCAGGCGGTGGTGACCGAACTGCCGCCGGGCACCTCGTCGCAGAAAGTGCTGGAAGAGATCGAAGAGCTGACCAACCCGAAGGTCAAACTGGGCAAGAAAGCACTGACGCCGGAGCAGCTGGCCCTGAAATCGCTGATCCTGAATTCGCTGGACACCATCCGCGACGAATCCGGCCGCGCGGCGCCGGTGCGCCTGGTGTTCGAGCCGAAGTCGAAGAACCAGGACCAGAGCGAATTCATGCTGCTGCTGCTGGCGCACACCTCGCTGGAATCATCGGCCTCGATCAACCTGGTGATGATCGGCGGCGATGGCCGTCCGCGCCAGAAAGGCCTGACCGACATCCTGCAGGAATGGATCACCTTCCGCTTCGCCACCGTCACCCGCCGCACGCAGTTCAAGCTGGGCAAGGTGGACGCGCGCATCCACATCCTCGAAGGCCGGCAGACCATCCTGCTGAACATCGACGAAGTGATCCACATCATCCGCAACTCGGACGAACCGAAGGCGGCGCTGATCGAACGCTTCAAGCTGAGCGACATCCAGGCCGAAGACATCCTGGAAATCCGCCTGCGCCAGCTGGCGCGGCTGGAAGCGATCAAGATCGAACAGGAACTGGCCGAGCTGCGCAAAGAGAAGCAGCTGCTGCAAGACCTGCTGGACAACCCGTCGTCGATGAAGCGCGCCATCATCAAGGAAATCGACAACGACGCCAAGACCTATGGCGACGCGCGCCGCACGCTGATCGAAGAAGCGCAGAAAGCGGTGGTCGAACAGAAGGTGGTTGACGAGCCGGTCACCGTCATCATCTCCGAAAAGGGCTGGATACGCGCACGCAGCGGCATCGGCCACGACGCCGCGCAATTCAGCTTCAAGGCCGGCGACGCGCTGTACGGCGCCTTCGAATGCCGCACGATCGACCACCTGCTGGCCTTCGGCAGCAACGGCCGCATCTACTCGGTGCCGGTGGCAGCGCTGCCGAACGCGCGCGGCGACGGCGTACCGGTGACCACGCTGATCGACCTGGCGTCCGGCTCCCGCCTGCTGCACTACTTTGCCGGCAACGGCAACACGCGCCTGCTGCTGGCCACCAGCGCCGGTTTCGGCTTTGAAAGCAAGGCGGGCGACATGGTCAGCCGCAACAAGAGCGGCAAGGCCTTCATCACGCTGGACGACAACGACAGCGTGTTGCCGCCGACGGTGATCCCGGAGACCGCCAGCGCGGTGGCAACGCTATCGTCGGGTGCGCGGGTGCTGGTGTTCGGCATGGACGAAATGAAGGTGCTGACCAACGGCGGCCGCGGCGTGATCCTGATGGAGCTGGGCGACAAGGAAACGCTGCTGGCGGCCAAGCCGATCAGCCAGAAAGGCGTGACCGTGTTTGGCAGCGGCCGTGGCGGCAAGGCGCAGGAAGAGCGGCTGTCGGCATCGGCGCTGGCAGTCCACTTCGGCAAGCGCGCCCGCAAGGGCAAGGAGCTGGCCACCAAGATCAAGCCAAGCGGCTTGACGCCGATCGTTTAAAGGCCGCGCTTGCCGCCCCGGCGCGGCGCGGCGCGGACGCAAAAAAGGCGGGCATGCTGATGGCATGCCCGCCTTTTTCATTGCACGGCCGCAGCCGTGACGTGATTAGTGCTTGGCAGCGGCTTCCTTGACTTCCGCGTCAGCCTTGGCTTTAACAGCAGCGGTCTTGTTGGCGGCCAGCGCCTTGTCTTCGGTGGCGTCAACGGTAGCCTTGATTGCTTTGGCGTCAGCTTTCACCGATTTTTTCTCGGCTTTCTCTACCGCTTTAGCGACATCCTTATCGCCTTTGGCGGCAGCTTTGGCCTTGTCTTCAGGATCGGCCTTGGCGACCTTCTCGTTGGCCTTGGCTTGTTCCACGCCTACCTTGGCTTGCTGCTCTTCGTGCACCTTGTCAGCCTTGGCGATGGCTTTGTTGGCTTTCTTGTCGGCCTTGGCATCAGCCTTGGCTTCCTTCTGTTCAGCCTTGGCGATATCCTTGCCGGCTTCGTGCTGCGCCTTGGCGACGTCCGAAGTCTGGGCAAAAGCAGCGGTGGCAAACAGGCCGGCGATCAGAGTGGCGATAATTTTGTTCATGGTTTTATCCCTTTCGGTGTTGTTGGAGTGCGTGAGACACACTGTATGCTCACGCCGCCGCACACTCTGTACGCTAGCGTACTAAATCGCCTTATTGCCTTGCCGGCCGGGAATACAGATCGATGATGGTGGTGATCGCCTCGGCGCACACCGAGCAGAATTTCTCGCTGCGGTCGAACATGATGCACTGCATTTCAGGGCGATAGTAGCCGGTGGCTTCGTAGTTGGCGCCCTCGAATGCGCCGACCGTATGCACATGCGGATCGCGCGAGAACAGCGCGCTGCTTTGCTGCAAATCGCGGGTGAACAAGGCGCTCATTTCCGCCTCCGGCCGGTTGTTGGCGCGCAGCGCGGCGCGCTCCTTCTGGTAGGCGCGCGACGCGGTTTCGTAAGCATCCTTCGGCCACGGCGTCGGCAGCGGCGTGCCCTGCTTCACAAACCTGTTCCATTTCAGATTGGCCGGATCGTGCAGCGCGGTGGCATTGGGTTCCCACGGTTCGCGGCGCTCGCCGCCGGTGGCGTAAGCGACCGGCGAGGTGTAGTACTCGTCGGCCAGGCCGGCGAAGTGGTGGCCGAATTCGTGCACGAACAGGTAGTTGGCCCAGTCATTGCCGGCCGCCGCCGTGCTGAACTGGCCGAAGATACCGCCACCGCCGTAGGTATCGTTGTTGACCAGGATCTCGATGAACTCATACGGCGCATACTGCGCCAGCTCGCGCAAGGCGCGGTTATCGGTGGTCAGCACATAGCGTTCGCTGCCGAAGATATCGTAGCGGGTGCCCAGCGGCGATTCCTTGTAGGCGCCGGTCGACGGGCGCGACACGCCGGACTCGCTGGTCGGGCGGGCGATGGCCCAGACGTTGAAGTCGCTGGCGCGCTCCTTGAACGGCGAGGTGGTAAACAGGTGATCGGCCAGGCGGCGCGCATCGGCCTCGAATTTTTTCATGTCGGCCTGGGTGTAGCCGTCGCCGACGATCAGCAGGTCAACCTTGTCCTCGGACGGACCGTTGACGCGGATGCCTAGCGGCTTGACCGGCGCCGGCGGCTGCTTGCGGATCACCTCCATGGCGTTGGGATCGACGCTGGCGGTCCACACCACCGAGAACAGATTGCGTTCATCGCGCTTCAGGATGCGCACCTTGACCGGCTGCTCCGGCCTGGGGAAGCGCACCGATTCCTGGAAGCCGCGATTGGCGCGGGTGGCCTCGTCGGTGGTGCGCCATTCGGCGAAAATCGTCGAGAAGCCGCGCGAGTACAGCAGCTTGCCGGTTTTGGCGTCGACCACTTCCACCAGGTTGTTGCCACGGTTGGTCTGGTCGATGGTCTGGGTCAGGTTGCCGGGCCACGGCAGCGGCTCGATCACCACGCGTTCGATGGCGTAGTGCTCATCGAGGGCGTTGCCGCTGTGGAGGTAGTCGAGGCGCATGGTGGCGGGTTGCGCGGCCAGCGCGGGGACGATGCAGGCGAAAAGCGCCAGCAGGGAGATGAGGCGGCGGAGCATGTGGTGGTCCTGACGGTCAATTGAGGTGAGCGACATTGTAATGCGGCGGGCGCGGACGCGGGCGGCGGGCGGCGGGCGGCGGGCGGCGGGCGGCGGGCGGCGGGCGGCGGGCGGCGGGCGGCGGGCGGGCCGATTATTCGGTGCGCAGCGATTGGCCGATGTCGAGCGGGCGGATGTCGAGGCGCATGTTGAGGATGGAGTAGCTTTGCGGCGCGGCCGAGGCGTAGGCGACGCTGTCGCGCGTCTTGCTCAGCGTGAACTGGAAGCCCAGCTCCGGCAGCGGCGTATTGCGGCCGCTGGTGGCGATGCCGATCGCTTCGCTGCGGCGGTTGTTCATCAGGCTCTCCATCAGCTGCACCAGCGCGTTGCGGCCCAGGATATCCGGCGAGAATACCGGATCGGCCACCAGATCCTTGTGCGGCTTCAGCTGCCGCCCGGCCTTGGCCTGCGACGGCGTGAAGCTGTGCGTGCCCAGATCATACAGATCGCCGTTATCCAGGTAGCTGATGACCGCGTTGGAGATATTGAAACCGGCGCTGGCGGCATCGGTGGTAGCGCGCGACAGGTCAACCAGCAGCGCGCCCTTGCTGCCGACGATCTCCACCCGGCGCCGGCTATCGACCACCATGGCAGTGTTCTCGTCGATGCCCAGGCCGTACTTGTAACCCTTCTTCAGCATCGCCGGGATCATGCGCGCGAAGCGGCCGCGCACCAGGAAATGCTGGTCGACAAACACATCGTCGCCGATGAAGCCCAGGCCGGGCGCGATCTCCTCGCCATCGCGGACGCCGCCGCGCAGCGTAGCAAACACCGTCTTCGGCGCATAAAACATGGTGGCACTCATCACCGCCGCGCCGGCGCTGTTGCCGGCCACCACACCGCCCTTGCGGTAGACCTCCCACACCGCCTCCAGCACGGCGCTGCGGCTACCATCCTCGCGCACCAGCGCCTGCGTGATGCGCGCCTGGTCGCCGCCGGAAAAGAACACGCCGCCGGCGCCGCGCACGGCATCGGCCAGCAACGGGTCCTCGGCGGCCTTGCGGAAATCGCTGTCGGCCAGCTTGACCGCCAGCGGGATCTGGAAAGCGTCGGCGCCGTAGCGCTTCAGGTAGTCGACGATGGCAGCCGCCACCGGCGCCGGATCGGCTGCCGCCGACGCGAACACCGCGATGCGTGCGCCCTTGCCGCCAGCCAGCTGCACGATACGCTGCCACACCGCGTCATTGTCCGGCCGCAGCCCGCCGCCGATGATCACCAGCGCGCCTTTCGGGCCGTCGGCGGCCGGCGCCGGCGCCACTGCTAGCGGCACGGCAGGCTCGGTCTGCGCCGCACGCGCCGCTTTGGCCGGCGACTGCGCGCCGCCGCTGTGGGCCGCGCCCAGCGGCATGGCCAGCATCAAGGGAAACAGCCAGCGAAACAGCATGCGCATCGTACGCTCCAAAGAAAAAACGGGACACTGTCCCGTTAATATACCTGAAGCCGCGCTAGCGGTAACGATATAGCGGCTGCTGCAGCTGGATCGGCCGGATGTCCATGCGCAACTTCAGCACCGAATACGCCTCGACCTCGGTGCCGGCATAGCCGACACTGTTGATGGTCTTGGAGAAGCGGAACTCGAAGCCCAGCTCCGGGTTGAAATCGCGCGGATTGCCGAAAGCGATGCCGATCGCGTCCTGCTGGGCGTTGTCGATCAGGTTGACCATCAAGTCCAGCACCGCGTTGTTGCCAAGAATATCGTTGGTATAGACCGGCTCGCGCGTGTCCGGCTGGTTCGGGTCCAGCTTGTTGTCGGCCTTGTCCGGCGACGGCGTGAACTCGCGCGACACCAGGTTGAACTTGTCGCCCCGGTCCAGATAGCTGATGGTGGCGTTGGAAATATTAAACCCCTTGATGCCACGGTCGGTGATCGCCGCCGACAGATCCAGCAGCAGCGCGCCGCTGTAACCGATGATCTCCACATCGCGCCTGGCGTTGACCACCATGGCAGTGTTCTCATCGATGCCCAGGCCGATCTGATAGCCTTTCTTCAGCATCACCGGAATCATGCGCGCAAAGCGGCCGCGCACCAGCAAGTGCTGGTCGATGAACACATCCTCGCCGATGAAACCGAGGCCGGCGGAAATCTCGTGGCCGTCGTTGACGCCGGCCTTCAGCATGTCCAGCGTCGACTTGGCGTCGTAGAACATGGTGGTGCTCATGATCGCCGCGCCGGCGCTGGAGCCGGCCACCACGCCGCCGTCGCGGTAGACGTCCCACACCGCGTCCAGCGCCGCCGTGTGCGTGCCGTCCGGGCGCACCAGCGCGCGGGTGATGCGCGCCTGGTCGCCGCCGGTGAAATAGATGCCGGTGGCCGAATGGATCATCGCCACCGTCTCCGGGTCCTCGGCCGCCTTGCGGTAATCGCTGTTCGGCCAGGTCACGCCGAGCGGAATGGCAAACGCCTGCGCGCCATATTGGTTGAGGCGGTTGACGGTAGCCTGGGCGGCTGCCTCCGGGTTGATCGACGCACCGCCAAACACGCCGATGCGCGCGCCCTTGCCGCCGGCCAGCATGACAATGCGCTGCCAGACTTCGGCGTTTTCCGTGCGCAGTCCGCCGCCGATGATGACCAGATTGCCGGCTGGCGGCGCCAGCACCGGCTTGGGTGGCGGCACGGCCTTGGCCGGCTTGCTGGTCTTGCCCGGCACCTGGACCTTGGGCACCGGCGTGGCTGCGGCAGCTTGCGCGGCGCCTGCCAGCGCCAGCAGCCATAGCATGCACAGCCGCATGCACAGCCCCTGGAGCGTAAAACCAGTTAAATTCATGTTGCCCTTCCGATGAAAACCGGCGCCGGGCTGTGGCCGGGCGCCGTTTATTGCTGCTTGTTACTGCCGACTGCCAGATGATACCAAGCTATTGCTTAAAAACGCATTACTTGAAGGCGTAATTTACACTAGCGTAGAAGCGGCGGCCGCGCACATCGGTATAGGTCGGGTCATAGCCCGAAATGAAATGATAAGCCTGATTCGAGAATGGCGGCGCCTTGTCGAACAGGTTCTGGATGCCGGCACGCAGCTTCAGCTCCTTGGTGGCTTGCCAGGCGCCGGTCAGGTCCCACAGCGAATACGAGCTGACGCGGTTGGCCGCCACCACCGAGCCGTCGTCGGTGTTGATCGCCGAGTTCTGGTCCTCATAGCCGCTGGAGAAGGTGTTCGACAGGCTGGCGGCAAACGGGCCGTTGTCCCAGTCCAGCGTGATGGTGTGGCGCCAGCGCTGCACCACGCCGTCGGTGACGAAGCGGCCCAGGTTGCTGACATACGGCGCATCCTTCTCGTTCTGGATCTTGGAATCGGTCACATAGGTGCCGCTCAGGCGGCCGCCGAAACGGCCGGCCCAGGTCTGCACGCCCTTGTAGTCGATGGTCAGGTCGAGGCCGGCGGCCTTCTGGGCGCCGCGGTTTTCCTTGTACAGGTCGATGTGATCGATGTAATCGTCATCGTCGCGGTGGATCAGGCTGGCGTACTTGACCGGATTGGCCAGCAGCACATCGTCGCCGATCTCGGCGATCAGGTCGGTGCGCTTGATATTCCAGTAGTCCAGCGACAGCAGCACCTGCTTGCTCGGCTGCAGCACCATGCCCAGCGAGAACTGGCGGCTCTTCTCCGGCTTCAGGTTGGCGTTCGAATAGCGGTGGGTTTCCCAGTTGTTGGCACAGTCGGCGTAATTATTGTCGACCGTGGCGCAATAGACCGGGTCCGGCAGCGTGGCGGTGGCGCTGGTTTGGGTCGGGCGGTACAGATCGGTCATCGACGGCGCGCGGAAGCCGCGCCCGGCCGAGGCGCGGAACAGCATGGTCTTGGCCGGCATATAGCTGAGGCCCACTTTCGGGCTGGCGGCGCCGCCGACCACGTCGTAATGGTCGTAACGCGCCGACAGCTGCGCCTCCAGCTGCTTGGTCACGGGCAGCAGCAGCTCGCCATAGATAGCCTTGATCTTGCGGCTGTAGCTGGTGGCCTGGCCGCCGTCCGGCGCGCTATCGTTGTTGATGTTGTCGCTCATCAGCAGCTCGGACGGGTTGTACTCGGTCTTCTCGCGGCGGAACTCGCCGCCGACGGCCAGCGCGGCGTCGCCGCCGGCCAAGGTGCCAACCGCGTGCGACACCTTGAAGTCGACCGAATCCATGGTGCCGCGCGCGTGGCGCACTTCCTGGTTGACCTGGATGCTGTTGATCAGGTCGCGGCCGGCCTGGCTGGACGGGCCGAACGGGTTGATGACGCCGTCGGCGATGCCCTGCATCAACTGGTCGTACAGCAGATAGCCGTGGGTGTCGCGGTCCTTGATGACGTTGACGCTGTGGTTGAGGCCGACATCATAATCCCAGCCATTGCGGCTGCCGCTCCAGCCGACCACATAGCGCTGGCTCTCGCTGATCAGCTCCGAAGTGCGACGGCCGGCTTCGCTGAGGCGGGCGTTGACCTGCACTTCGCCAGGGATGTCGTCGTCGGCGCTGGCCTCGTCGGACAGCAGGTCATAGCCGGCCAGCGCCGGGATCTTGCGGTAATCGAGGTAGCCGGTGACGCGCGCCGACGAGGCGGCGTACCAGGTCTTGGAGCGGCTCAGCGCCACCTCGGCGTACAGCTGGTTTTCCGGATTCAGCTGCAGCACGCCGCGCGACAGGATGTTGGCCTTTTCCGATTTCGGATACAGCTCGGTGTCGCCCATGTAATTATAGGTACAGGCGTCGACGCCGCCGGTGCCGTTCGGCAGGTAGACGTTGGCCGGACCGTTACAGGTCGGCACGCTAGGATTGATGGTGCGGTTGGTCAGCGGCTTGCCGTTGATGGTGAAGCCCTGCTCGTTCAGGTAGTCGCGCTGGGCGCCGGTCAGGCGGATATTGCCCGGCGAAGTGTAGCCGGACAGCAGGTGCGGCAGGCGCTCGGCGATGTGCAGGTCGTTGACGAAATCGCGCTGCGACGTGCTCAGCGCACCGGTGCGCTGCACATCGGCAACGATGAAGACATTGTAGCCATCCTTGGCCAGGTCGCCGGTGCCGGCGCTGATGCTGGCGGTGCGCTTGCCGGCGCCGCCCTCCTCGGTCTTCAGGCCATAGACGTTCAGCTCCAGGCCCTGGAAATCCTTGCGGGTGATGAAGTTGATGACGCCGCCGATGGCGTCGGTGCCGTACAGCGCCGAGGCGCCGTCCAGCAGCACTTCGACGCGGGCGATGGCAGCTGCCGGGATGTTGTTCAGGTCGACGCCGGTATCGTCGCCGGGCGAGGCGAAGTTGGCCATGCGGCGGCCGTTCAGCAGCACCAGGGTCGACGAGGTGCCGATGCCGCGCAGGTTGGCGCTGTTGAAGCCGCGCTGGTCCTTGCCGTCGCTGATGCTGCCGGCGTCGGTCAGGCCGCCGACGTTGGCCGACAGCCGCTGCAGGATTTCCGCAGCGGTGGTGACGCCCACCTTGTCGATTTCCTCGCGCGTGATGACCTGCACCGGCAGCGCGGTTTCCGACTCGATGCGCTTGATCGCCGAACCGGTGATTTCCACCCGCGCCAGCGGCGCCGGTGCACTATCCTGGGCTGCCGCCTGGCCGATCAGGCCGGCCGCCGCGCCGACGCTCAGCGCCAGCCGGACGGCGCGCATCATGGTGGTGTTGGGTGCTGCTTGCATATTCTCTCCCCGATATTCGATATATAAATAATTCATTTAAACTAACTGTACGCACATGCAGCGGAAAACTCAAGAAAGCCGCGCCCGTTTCGCCCTTGGGCGATTTACTTTGTGAAAATACTGCTACATACTCAATCCTTCACCGAAACTCCGGACCCGCCATGCACGCAACCAAATATTCCCTCTCCGGCCCGTACACCAACGCCGCCTACACGCTGACCAGCCTGCATTTCGGCACGCCGGGCAGCGGCAAGAAGGTCTACATCCAGGGCTCGCTGCACGCCGACGAGGTGCCCGGCATGCTGGTGGCGCAATTTCTGCGCCGCGAGCTGGAAGCGCTGGAAGCAGCCGGCAAGATCAGCGGCGAGATCATCCTGGTGCCGGCCGCCAATCCGATCGGCCTGGCGCAAGCCATCCACGGCGCAGCCTTCGGCCGCTTCGACCTGACCACCGGCGTCAATTTCAACCGCGCCTACAAGCACGTGGCCGCCGACCTGAAGCAATCGCTGGCGGGCAAGCTGGGTGCCGACGCGCAGGCCAATGTGGCGCTGATACGCGAACACGCGCGCGCCTCGATTGCCGACTGGCAGCCGAAGACCGACGCTGAAACGCTGAAAAAAGCCCTGATGACGCTGGCGATCGATGCCGACATCGTGCTCGACCTGCATTGCGACAACGAGGCGGTGCTGCACATCTACGCCGGCACGCCGCTGGCCGAAGGCATCGCGCCGCTGTCGGCCATCCTCGGCTCGCACGCCACGCTGCTGGCCTACGAGGCTGGCGGCGAGCCGTTCGACGAGGCCTGCAGCCGCCTGTGGTGGGACCTGGATGAACATTTCAAGCACCAGTTCCCGATCCCGGCCGCCTGCCTGTCGACCACGGTGGAGCTGCGCGGCGAGCAAGAAGTCAGCTACGAGCTGGCGCGCAAGGACGCTGCCGGCCTGCTGCAGTTCCTGACCTTGCAGGGCGTGCTGAACGCGGATGACGCCGCTGCCCAGGCCGCCGCCGCCGTGCTGCCGGCGCCGCTGTGCGAGGCGACGCCGCTGGAAGGCGTCGAACCGCTGTATGCGCCGCACGCCGGCATCCTGGTCTACACCCGCGAGCTGGGCGCGCGGGTGGCGGCCGGCGACGCCATCGCCGACCTGATCGACCCGGTCAGCGGCGACACCACGGTGCTGCGCGCCGCCGTCGACGGCGTGTTCTTCGCCCGCAGCGCGCACCGCCACGTGATACGCGGCATGAACGTCGGCAAGGTCGCCGGCGCCAAGGCTTACCGTGACGGCGATCTGCTGAGCGCATGATGACTAAAAAATTCAAACTCCCGCACACCTTTGTCCTGCTGTTCATCATTCTGGCGCTGATCGCGGCAGCCACCTGGCTGGTCCCCGGCGGCAAATACGAGACGCATCTGGTCAACGGCAAGCAGCTGATCAACCCGGACAGCTTCCACTACATCGACAGCAATCCGCAGGGGCTGGTGGCGCTGATGAAGGCGCCGATCAAGGGCTTTGTCGAGGCCGGCCAGATCATCGGCTTCGTGCTGATCGTCGGCGGCGCCTTTGCCGTGCTGCAAAAGACCGAGGCGATCGATTCGATGATCAAGTCGCTGGCGCGCGCGCACGCCAGCTCCAGGTTCATCCAGCGCGCGCTGATTCCGGTATTTGTCACCATGTTCTCGATTGGTGGCGCGACGTTTGGCATGAACGAGGAGGCGATACCGTTTATCCTGATTTTCGTGCCGCTGGCGCTGGCGCTGGGCTATGACACGGTGACCGGCGTCTCGATTCCGTTTCTCGGCTCGCAGGTGGGCTTTTCGGCGGCCTTCCTGAACCCGTTCAACGTCGGCATCGCCCAGGGCATTGCCGGCGTGCCGGTGTTCTCCGGCTGGGGCTACCGGCTGATCGTCTGGGCCATCGCCACCACGGTGACGGTGCTGTTTTTGATGTGGTACGCGGCGCGCGTCAAGCGCGATCCGAGCTTGAGCCCGACCTATGCGCTGGACATCGAGAAGCGCAAGGAGCTGCCGCCCGGCGGCGTGCAGGATTTCCATGGCATGACCGGCCGCCACAAGGCGGTGCTGTGGATTTTTGCCGGCGCGCTGGCGGTGATGGTGTTTGGCGTGGTGCACTACGAATGGTATATCGACGAAATCGCCGCGCTGTTCCTGACCATGGCGATCGTCATCGGCCTGGTCGGGCGGCTGGATTCGACCCAGATCGTCGAAGGCTTCATGCAGGGCGCGCGCGACCTGGTCGGCACGGCGCTGGTGATCGCGCTGGCACGCGGCACGCTGGTGCTGGCGCGCGACGCCCACATCATCGACACCATGCTGCATCACCTGATGCCGCTGGTGCAATCGTCGCACCCGGTGTTCGCAGCGTGGAAGATGTTCGGCATCCAGACGGTGATCAACTTCTTCATCCACTCCGGCAGCGGGCAGGCGGCGCTGACGATGCCGATCATGGCGCCGCTGGCCGACCTGGTCGGCGTCACGCGGCAGACGGCGATCCTGGCGTTCCAGTTCGGCGAATTCACCACGCCGATGATACCGACCTCCGGCATCACCGTCGGCGTACTGGCGCTGGCGCGCATCCCGTGGATCACCTGGGCCAAGTGGATGATCCCGCTGCAACTGATCTACGCCGTCCTCGCGCTGGCGCTGCTGGTGCCGCCATGCCTGATGAACTGGCAGTAGCCATGTGGGCGAAATAAGTGGTGGCCTCTGATCCACCTCAAAACGCACGAAGCATCCAGTGCTAACTTAGCCCCGCTGGTGTCTTTATCAAAACCGCCGTTCCGGGGAGGAAAATCGATGTCTAACTTTGTTCAGAAATGCCTGTCACGCCAAGCTTCGCTGGAGGACATTGACGACTACATCGACCAGTGGCATGACGCCCCCGGCAATCAAGCGCTACACGAATTTCTCGGCATGACGCGCGACGAATACGCCAGCTGGATCGCCGACGCATCGACACTGCCAGCGATTATCAGTTCGCATAAATATTCGGAAAATAACGCTCCATCAGCGTCGCCGGGCGGGCCGGCGGCGTGAAGCCGTAGCGGGCGTACAGCGCATGCGCGTCACTGGTGGCCAGCATGAAGCGACGCAGCCCTTGCAACTCCGGATGCGCCAGCACCGCCGCCATCAGCCCCTTGCTGACGCCTTTGCCGCGCTCCGCCTCCAACACAAACACATCGGCCAGGTAGGCAAACGTCGCGCGGTCGGTGGTGACGCGCGCAAAGCCCACCTGCCGACCGTCCAGATAGGCGCCAAAACACAAGGAATTGGCGATCGCCCGCTCCACGGTGGCGCGCGGTATCCCCAACGCCCAGGTCGAGCGCTCCGACAAAAATTGATGAATCAAGGTAAGGTCGAGCAGCGCCGGATCGGTGCTGATATGCAATTGAGCCATGTTTTCCGTAGTCATAAAGATAATGTTGACGTATTTTAGGGCAGCTTGCGGTTTATAATCTCTGTTGATCTTCAGCGACCCTCCCTTATTTGACTATGACTTCACAATTCTCCAAAAAAGCCGAAGCCTGGTCGGCCCGCTTCAGCGAACCGGTCTCGGACCTCGTCAAACGCTACACCGCCTCGGTATTCTTCGACAAGCGCCTGGCCAAGGCCGACATCCAGGGCTCGCTGGCGCACGCCGAAATGCTGGCCGCGCAAGGCATCATCAGCGCGCAGGACCGCGCCGACATCGAACGCGGCATGGCGCAGATCAGCGCCGAAATCGACGCCGGCAGCTTCGAATGGCTGCTCGACCTGGAAGACGTCCACCTGAACATCGAAAAACGCCTGACCGAGCTGGTCGGCGACGCCGGCAAGCGCCTGCACACCGGCCGCTCGCGCAACGACCAGGTGGCCACCGACATCCGCCTGTACGTGCGCAGCGCCATCGACGACGTGCTGCAGCTGCTGCAGGCGCTGCGCGGCGCGCTGACCGACCTGGCCGAAAAGAATGCCGACACCATCCTGCCGGGCTTCACCCACATGCAGGTGGCGCAGCCGATCACCTTCGGCCACCACATGCTGGCCTATGTTGAAATGTTCGGCCGCGACGCCGAGCGCATGGCCGATGCCCGCAAGCGCGTCAACCGCCTGCCGCTGGGCGCTGCCGCGCTGGCCGGCACCACCTTCCCGATCGACCGCGTGCGCGTGGCCAAAACGCTGGGCTTCGACGACGTCTGCCACAACTCGCTGGACGCCGTGTCCGACCGCGACTTCGCCATCGAATTCACCGCCGCCGCCTCGCTGGTGATGATGCACGTGTCGCGCATGTCGGAAGAGCTGATCATCTGGATGAGCCCTCGCGTCGGCTTCATCGACATCGCCGACCGCTTCTGCACCGGCTCGTCGATCATGCCGCAAAAGAAAAACCCGGACGTGCCGGAACTGGCACGCGGCAAGACCGGCCGCGTGTTCGGCCACCTGATGGGCCTGCTGACCCTGATGAAAGGCCAGCCGCTGGCCTACAACAAGGACAACCAGGAAGACAAAGAGCCGCTGTTCGACACGGTCGACACGCTGGTCGACACGCTGCGCATCTTTGCCGACATGGCCGGCGGCATCACCGTCAAGCCGGACAATATGCGCGCCGCCGCGCTGCAAGGCTACGCCACCGCCACCGACCTGGCCGACTACCTGGTCAAGAAAGGCCTGCCGTTCCGCGACGCCCACGAAGCGGTGGCACACGCGGTGCGCGGCTGCGACGACCTGAAGATCGACCTGGCCGACATGTCGCTGGAGCAATTGCGCGCCTACTCGACGCTGATCGACGACGACGTGTTTGCCGTGCTGACGCTGGAAGGCTCGGTGGCCGCGCGCGACCACGTCGGCGGCACCGCGCCCAACCAGGTGCGCCAAGCCATCGTCCGTGTACGCGAGCAACTGAAGTAAGCTCCTGCCGCTGCGGCGGCGCCGATCTGTCCGCTTATTGATCTGGCACAGAACCGCGTCCACCGCAGCGTTTAGCGTGAAGTCATCTACCACAGGAGGATGACATGAACCCACGCACACCCCTGCTCGCCGCCTGCCTGGCGCTTGCCGCGCTGCACGCCAGCGCTGTCCAGCTGATGTCCGCTCCGGTGGCGCCGGCCACGCCGCAGCAAGACGCCACGCTGGTGGCACGCCTGGTCGCGCTGGACGCGCGCGCCGGCCTGACCGCCGAATACAGCTTCCGCATCAGCAGCCAGCATCCCGGCCTGGTCGGACAGAAGATCGTCCGCGCCCAGCACACCTACCGCAACCTGCGCGTGTTCGGCTCGGAATCGGTGGTGGTCACCGACAGCGCCGGCGAGATCCTCAGCGTCGCCAGCGCCGACCGCCGCCCCGCCAGCGCACCGGGCACCTGCATGCCCTGCGGCGGCGAACCAAGGCCCATGCCAGAGCGGGCCGTGCCACCTGCCCCGGCCCCGCCCCCCGCGCCAGCGACGCCTGCACCAGCCACCTCGCCAGCTCCCGCCACGCCATCGGTGCCGATCCCGCCGCCGTCGTCCGCCACACCGCCGGCTCCCGCGACACCATCCGTGCCCGCCACCCCGCCCACTTCCGCACCGCGCCCGGCGCCAGCCACGCCGCCCACGCCAGCCGACCTGACGCCGACACTGGCCAGCGATGACGCCATCCGCGTCGCCGTGCAACACGTCGCCCCCGCCGCCAGCCACCGCTGGCCGCCACGCGCCGAACTGCTGATCTACCCGATCATGAAAACCGTGCGCAGCGTCAACGCCATCAGCAAGCCGGACGAACAACTGAACGCGCTCGACCTCGAAGAAGTGGTGGACCGCTACGAGCTGGCCTACCTGGTCAAGCTGCGCATGGCGCAGGACGGCAAGCTGATCTACTACGATGTGGTGGTCAACGCCCACAATGGCGACATCATCACCCAATGGCCGGCGCTGCAAACGGTGATCGGCAGCGGCAACAGCCAGTACAACGGCGTGGTGCCGATCAGCACCTCGGCCACCAGCGGCGGCTTCCAGATGCTGGACAGCGCGCGCGGCACCGGCGGCCGCCACGGCGCCATGGCCATCACCAACGCCAACCACAGCTCGCCCAACAGCCCCGATCCCGGCAACATCTACACCAACAGCAGCAACACCTGGGGCGACGGCCAGCAATACAACGGCGGCGGCACCACCACCGCCAACGGCCAGACCGCTGCCGTCAACGCGCTGTGGGGACTGATGAACACCTACGATACCAACAAGAACGTGCTGGGCTGGCAATCGCTGGACGGCAACAACACCGCCACCTATATCGCCGCCCACATCGGCACCGCCTACGACAACGCCTTCTACGACGACAGCTGCCAGTGCATGTACATCGGCGACGGCAACAGCTTCACCAGCCTGGGGGCGGTCGATGTCATCGGCCACGAAATGTCGCACGGCGTCACTGCCGCCACGGCGGACCTGATTTACGCCGGCGAATCCGGCGGGCTGAATGAATCGGCCTCCGACATCGGCGGCGAAATGGTCGAAGCCTATGCCCGCAACGGCGGCGCCGGCCCGCTGATCCCCGGCGCCGGCAACGACTGGATGGTTGGCAAGGAGATCAGCAAGAGCGGCCAGCCGCTGCGCTGGATGTTCAAGCCCAGCAAGGACGGCAGCAGCCCGGATGCCTGGAACGCCAACCTGAAAAACCTCGACGTCCACTATTCCAGCGGCCCGAACAACCGCATGTACTACTTCCTGTCGCAAGGCTCCAAGGCCGATCCGGCTGGCGAATACCACAGCCCCTTCCTGACGCGCACGCCGGCCGCGATGACCGGCATCGGCAACGACAAGGCCTACCGCATCTGGTTCAAGGCGCTGACCACCAAGTTCACCTCGGCCACCAACTACGCCGACGCACGCAACAAGGTGCTGCAATCAGCGCAGGAGCTGTATGGCGCCACGTCGAAGGAAGCCATCGCCGTGCAGCGCGCCTACGCCGCCATCAACGTCGGCGCCGACATCGATGAAGAAAGTGGTGGCGGTGGCGGTGGCGGTGGCGGCGGTGGCGACGCGGTCGAGCGGATCAGCAATGGCGGTTTTGAAAACGGCGTCACCGGCTGGCGCGGCAACACCAGCGTGATCGGCGCGCGCAGCGGCCAAACGCCATATGAAGGCACGCGCTTCGCCTGGCTGGGCGGCAACGGCCGCCGCAGCAGCGCCACGCTGACGCAGCAGGTGCAGATCCCCGCCAACGCCAGCAGCGTGCAACTCAGCTTCGCGCTGCACATCGACACCGCCGAAATCAGCAACACCGTCTACGACACGCTGACGGTAACGCTGCGCGCGTCCGGCAGCACCGCGCCTGTACTGGCCACGCTGGCCACCTACACCAATCTGACGCCGGCCGCTGGCTACCAGCTGCATAACTTCGATCTGCTGCTGTTCAAGGGCCAGACCGTCACGCTCAGCTTCGCCATGCGCGAAGACCGTTCCAGGCAGACCTCCTTCGTGCTCGACCAGGTCAGCCTGCTGACCAAATGATCATCGCCGCCTGATGCGTGACCTGCTATCATCGAAGGCTCGACGCAGCTCACCATCAGGATATAAAAATGACCATAGGCGGAAAGACTATCGAACAAGCACTGGCCTCCCTGTCGGACATGACCGCAGGCGCGGTCCCGATCGGCAAGGACGAGCACCTGGCGCGCATCGCCCGTGCGCAGACGTATATGCAGGCGCAGGGCATCGCCGCCATCTATATCAACGCCGGCGCCAACCTGACCTACTTCACCGGCACCAAATGGCACGCCAGCGAGCGCATGGTCGGCGCCATCCTGCCGGCGCAAGGCCAGGTCGAATACATTGCACCGGGCTTTGAAGAGAGTACGCTGAAGGACTTCATGCTGGTCGACGGCCACGTCAACTGCTGGGACGAACATGAAAGCCCGTACGCGCTGTTCATCGTTGTGCTGAAACGCCTCGGCATCGCGCCGAATCCGGCACAGCCGCCGCGCGTCGGCATCTGCGAGAGCGCCGCCTTCTTCATCTTCGACGGCATCCACCCGCTGGCCGACGGCTACGCACTGGAGAATGCCAGCAAGGTCACCGCCCACTGCCGCACGCGCAAGTCGGCTGCCGAAATCGCCCTGATGCAACGCGCCAAGGACATGACCATGGCGGTGCACGTCGCCACCGCCAGCATGCTGCGCGAAGGCATCACCACCAAGGAAGTGGAAGAGTTCATCGACCGCGCGCACCGCAAGGTCGGTGCGGCGGCCGGCTCGTATTTCGTCATCGTGCTGTTTGGCGAAGCCACCGCCTACCCGCACGGCGTCAGCTACGTGCAGACGCTGAAGGCCGGCGACACGGTGCTGATCGACACCGGCTGCAAGCTGCACAACTACATCTCCGACATCACCCGCACCTACGTCTACGGCCCGATCAGCGAGCGCCAGCGCTCCGTGTGGAACAGCGAGAAGAAAGCGCAAGCCGCCGCCTTTGCCGCCGCCCAGCTGGGCGTACCGTGCGAAGCAGTGGACGCCGCCGCCCGCCGTTCACTGGAAGCCGATGGCTTCGGCCCCGGCTACAAGCTACCTGGCCTGCCGCACCGCACCGGTCACGGCATCGGCCTCGACATCCACGAATGGCCTTACCTGGTCGGCGGCAACAAAACGCCACTGGACGTCGGCATGTGCTTCTCCAACGAACCGATGATCTGCATCCCCGGCGAGTTCGGCGTGCGCCACGAAGACCACTTCTACATGACCGAAAACGGTCCGAAGTGGTTCACCGAACCAGCCCACAGCATCGACGACCCGTTCGGCCTGAAGCGTTAAAAAATTCGCGGTCAGTGCCGACATTCGGACATTTCGATAACGAAATGTCCGAATGTCGGCACTGACCCCGATGTTTATGTGCGTTTTATCACGAGGGTGAGGATGTCGTAGCTGGCCACCAGTTCGTCACGCTGATTGGTGATTTGTACGTCCCAGGCGACTACGCCCTGGCCGACGCCCTTGTCGTCGGTGCGGTTGCGGTCGACCTTGCGCTTGCAGGTCAGGCGCGCGCGGATGGTGTCGCCGATCGCCACCGGTGCGATAAAGCGCAGATTGTCGAGGCCATAATTGGCCAGCACCGGGCCGGGCGCCGGCGAAACGAACAGGCCCGCTGCCGCCGACAGCACGAAGTAGCCGTGCGCGATGCGCTGGCCGAATTGCGTGTCCCTCGCCGCCACTTCGTCGAAATGCATGTAGAAGTAGTCGCCCGAAACGCCGCCGAAGTTGACGATGTCCGCCTCGCTGATGGTGCGGCGGTGCGTCAGCAGCGAGTCGCCGATGGCCAGGTCTTCGAAGTGTTTGCGGAACGGATGCACTTCGCTTTCCTGCACCGCCGCGCCGCGCACGTATTCGCCCGTCACAGCAGCCAGCATGGTCGGCGAACCTTGCACCGCCGCGCGCTGCAGGAAGTGCCGCACCGCGCGGATGCCGCCCAGTTCCTCGCCGCCGCCGGCGCGTCCAGGCCCGCCATGCTTCAGTTGCGGCAAAGGCGAGCCGTGGCCGGTGGAATCGACCGCCGCGACGCGGTCCAGCACCAGCACGCGGCCATGCGAGGCGGCCGCCATCGGCACGGCATAGGCGGCGATGGCCGGCTCTTTTGTCACCAGCGTCGATACCAGCGAGCCTTTGCCACGCGCGGCCAGCGCCAGCGCTTCATCGATGCCCTTGTAGCTGATGATGGTGCTGACCGGGCCAAACGCTTCGACATCGTGCACCGCGTCGTTGTGCAGGCCGTCGCGGCACAGCAGCAGTGTCGGCGCGAAGAAGGCACCGTCGGCCACGCCCTCGCCCACAGGCTTGAAGCCATCGCGGGCGCTAAACAGTACCTCGTTGCCGCGCGCCAGTTGCTCGACGCGTTCGGCGACATCGCGCTGCTGATCGCGCGAAGCCAGTGCGCCCATGCGCACGCCTTCCACCGATGGATCGCCGATAGTGACTTTCGCCAGCCGCTCGCGCAGCCGCGTGCCCACCGCATCGACCATATTCTCGGGCACGATGATGCGGCGGATGGCGGTGCACTTCTGCCCGGCCTTGCCGGTCATCTCACGCGCCACTTCTTTGACGAACAAATCGAACTCTACGTTGTCCGGCGTGACGTCCGGCGCCAGAATGGCGCAGTTCAGCGAATCCGCTTCGGCGGTGAACGGCACCGAGTTGGCGATCAGGTTGCGGTTGCTGCGCAGCTTGGCGGCCGTATCGGCCGAGCCGGTGAATGTCACCACGTCGGCGCCGCCCAGGCGATCCAGCAGATCGCCGGTGCTGCCGATCACCAGTTGCAGCGCGCCTTCCGGCAGCAGGCCGGATTCGTGCATCATGCGCACCAGCGCTTCGGTCAGGTAGCTGGTGGCGCTGGCTGGTTTGCCGATGCACGGCATGGCGGCCAGGAAGCTCGGGGCGAATTTCTCCAGCAGGCCCCAGATCGGGAAATTGAAAGCGTTGATGTGCACCGCCAGCCCGCCGCGTGGCACCAGGATGTGGGTGCCGGCAAAACCGCCGCCTTTGCCAAGCGCCATCGCCGGGCCTTCGTGCAGCACATTCGACGACGGCAATTCGCGGCTGCCCATGCTGGCGTAGGCGAACAGTGTGCCGGTGCCGCCTTCGATGTCGACCCAGCTGTCGGCGCGGGTGGCGCCGGTCTGGTGCGAGATGGTGTATAGCTCTTCCTTGCGCTCCAGCAGATACAGCGCCAATGCCTTCAGGCGTTGCGCGCGCTGCTGGAAGTTCAGCTGCATCAGCGCCGGTACGCCGGTCTTGCGGGCGTAGGTGACAGCCTCGTCGAAGTCGATGCGGTCGGCATGCGTGTGATAGATGATAGCGTTGGTCAGGGCGCTGTGCAGCGGCGTGGCGGCCTCGCTGCCGATCCAGCGGCCGGCGATCAGGCTTTGCAGAGTTGGTTGAAGCATTGTGCGGTCTCCGTGATGGTTGGTTGAAGCGGGCCGGCCGGCGGCGCAGCGGGGCGGGCCGGCTAGGCGCCGGCGTTCTTGTGCAGATGCAGCGGCAGCGCGCTGTCCCATTCGATGCGTTTGCGGTCCGGCTCCGGTGCGGCCAGCGCTTCGGTTTCGCGCATGGTCTGCATCGAGCGCACTGCCAGTTCCTGGTATTGCGCGGTGCCGCCGGACTTCCAGGCGATTTCGTCATCGTTCAACGCGCGCGCCACTTTGGCCGGTGATCCCATCGCCAGGCTGCGCGGCGGTATCTCCATGCCGGCGCGGACGAAGCTCATGGCGGCGACGATGCTGTCGGCGCCGACCACCGCATTGTCCATGATGACGCTGTTCATGCCGACCAGCGCGTTGCGGCCGATACGGCAGCCATGCAGCACGGCGCCGTGGCCGATGTGACCATCGCGCTCGACCACCGTGTCGCAGCCGGGGAAGCCATGCATCACGCAGGTGTCCTGCAAGTTGGCGCCCTCCTCCAGGATCAGCCGGCCGAAGTCGCCGCGCAGCGCGGCCAGCGGGCCGATATAGCAGCGCGGCCCGACGATCACGTCGCCGATCAGCACCGCGCTCGGGTGCACATACGCGGTGGGATCAACCACCGGCGTGACGCCATTGATTTCATAGACCTTGACCATGTCTATACCCTTTCGATCACCAGCGCGATACCCTGGCCGACGCCGATGCACATGGTGCACAGCGCATAGCGGCCGCCAGTGCGCTCCAACTGGTGCAGTGCCGCCAGCACCAGGCGCACGCCCGAAGCGCCCAGCGGATGGCCGATGGCGATGGCGCCGCCGTTCGGATTGACGTGTGGCGCGTCGTCGGCCAGTCCGAGTTCGCGCGTCACTGCCAGCCCTTGCGCAGCAAAGGCTTCGTTCAATTCAATGACATCCATGTCGGCAATCGACAGGCCCAGTTGCGCCAGCACTTTCTTCGACGCCGGCGCCGGACCGAAGCCCATGATGCGCGGCGCCAGGCCGGCGGTCGCCATACCCAGCACGCGAGCGCGCTTGCGCAGGCCGTATTGTTCTGCCGCTTGCGCGGAGGCCAGCAGCACCGCACAGGCGCCGTCATTGACGCCGGAAGCGTTGCCGGCGGTGACCGTGCCGTCCGGACGCACCACACCCTTCAGTTTGGCGAGTGATTCCAGCGTAGTGTCCGGGCGCGGATGTTCGTCGGTATCGACCACTTGCGGCGCGGCGGCGCGGCGCGCGGGCGGCAGTGTCACGGGCACGATCTCGTCGCGGAACACGCCGGCCGCATGGGCAGACGCCCAGCGCTGCTGGCTACGCAGCGCAAACGCATCCTGGTCGGCGCGGCTGATGCCGAATTCCTGGGCGACGTTTTCGGCCGTCTCCGGCATCGAGTCGATGCCATGCGCTGCCTTCATCAAGGGATTGACGAAGCGCCAGCCTATCGTGGTGTCCTCGATTTTGGCCGTGCGCGAGAAGGCGCTGTCGGCCTTGCCCATGACGAAAGGCGCGCGCGTCATGCTCTCGACGCCGCCGGCAATCACCAGCTGTGCCTCGCCTGACTTGATGGCGCGCGCCGCCATGCCCACCGCATCCAGCGACGAGCCGCATAAGCGGTTGATGGTGCTGGCCGGGACATCGACCGGCAAGCCGGCCAGCAGCGCCGCCATACGCGCGACATTGCGGTTATCCTCGCCCGCCTGATTGGCGCAGCCGTAGTAGACATCATCGACACGCGCCCAGTCGACGCCGGGATTGCGCGCGACCAGCGCGGCGATCGGCAGCGCCGCCAGATCGTCGGTACGCACGCCTGCCAGCGCGCCGCCGTAGCGGCCGAAGGGGGTGCGGATGGCGTCGCAGATATAGGCTTCGTTCACAGTGTCTCCTTTAGTTTTTCGGGCGCTTGTCGACCACGCGGCGGGCCTTGCCGGTCAGCGTACGCTCGATGCCGTTGGGCGGCAGCAGTGTCACCCTGGTGCTGACGCCGACATGGGTCTTGATGCGCTGTTCCAGTTCGCGCGCCAGCGCTGCGCTGTCAACGGCCGCCGTCTCGGGCCTCAACTCGGCCAGTACCTCCAGCTGGTCCAGGTGGCCGTCACGTGTGACCACCAGCTGGTACTGCGGCGACAGCGCAGGCATCTTGCAGATCAGTTCTTCGATCTGCGTCGGGAAGACGTTGACGCCACGGATAATCAGCATGTCATCCGAGCGGCCAGTGATCTTGCCGATGCGGCGCATGCTGCGCGAGGTCGGCGGCAGCAGACGTGTCAGGTCGCGCGTGCGGTAGCGGACGATGGGCAGCGCTTCCTTGCTGAGCGAAGTGAATACCAGCTCGCCCTCCTCGCCGTCCGGCAGCACTTCGCCGGTTTCGGGATCGATGATCTCCGGGTAGAAGTGGTCTTCCCAGATCACCGGGCCGTCCTTGCTCTCGATGCACTCGCTGGCGACGCCAGGACCCATCACTTCCGACAGGCCGTAGATGTCGACCGCATCGATGCCGGCGCGCTGCTCTATCTCGGCGCGCATGGCGTCGGTCCACGGTTCGGCGCCGAAGATGCCGACCTTGAGCGAGCTGGCCGCCGCATCCAGTCCCTGACGCTGGAATTCCTCGATGATGTTGAGCATATACGACGGCGTTACCATGATGATGGAGGGCTTGAAATCCTGGATCAGCTGCACCTGCTTTTCGGTCTGGCCGCCGGACATCGGCACCACCGTGCAGCCGAGCCGCTCGGCGCCATAGTGCGCACCCAGGCCGCCGGTGAACAGGCCGTAGCCGTAGGAGATGTGCACCATGTCGCCGCGCCGTCCGCCGGCGGCACGGATCGAGCGCGCCACCACGTTGGCCCAGGTATCGATGTCGCTCTGCGTATAGCCGACTACCGTTGGCTTGCCGGTGGTTCCGCTCGACGCGTGCACGCGCACCACGCGGTCCTGCGGCACGGCGAACAGGCCGAAGGGATAGTTGTCGCGCAGCTCCTTCTTGGTGGTGAAGGGGAATTTGGCCAGGTCGGCCAGCGTGCGCAGGTCGTCCGGATGCACGCCGGCGGCGTCAAAGGCGGCGCGGTAGTGCGGCACGTTCTCGTAGGCGTGCCGCAGCGACCATTGCATGCGTTGCAGTTGCAGCGCTTGCAGTTCGTCGCGGCTGGCGCATTCTATCGCTTCCAGGTCGGCTGGCGCGGGGCTGCGTTGGACCATCGGGTGTCTCCTCCTTAGATGACTTCGCCGCTGATGCGGTGCGATTTGCCGCGGAACACAGCGATTACGCGGCCGTCCTGGTTGCTGACCTGGACGTCGTAGATCCCGGTCTTGCCGGCCAGCGTCTGTTCGGTGGCGGTGGCGGTCAGCACATCGCCTTCACGGCCCGGCGACAGATAGTCGATGGTGCACCCGGCCCCCACGGTAACGTGGTTATGGCTGTTGCAGGCAAAAGCGAAGGCGCTGTCGGCCAAAGTGAAGATGAAGCCGCCGTGACAGGTGGCGTGGCCGTTCAGCATGTCGGCACGTACCGGCATCGACATGCGCGCGCGGCCGGGCGCAATGGCGTCGAGCGTGATGCCCAGCGACTGCGAGGCCGGATCGCGCGCATACATTGCCGCACCCACCGCCTCCGCCAACGCCTGCGGATCGGTATGGTGCACCAGTGGCGTTGCCGCTCTGCCGCCCGGAGCCGCATCGAACGCACGCGTCGCCGCATCGCCCGGTAGCTCGCTCTGCGCGGCGACCGCCGAAGCGCCTGCGTGGCGTACGGGGGCAGCGTGATGCGTCAGCACGCCGTCAACCGCGTCATTCAGCTTATTCATGGAAGCGCCCTTCACTGGCCTGCTTGCGGCGCAACAGCGGCGACACGCGGTAGCGCTCCTCGCCATAGCTGGCCGCCAGGTTGCCTAGCACACGCACAATATGCTCGATGCCGACAGCGTCCGCCCACGCCAGCGGGCCGCGTGGGTAGTTGACGCCTTTCTGCATTGCGATATCGGCTGCCGCTGCGCTGCAGACGCCTTGATTAACCGCGTCGGCCGCCTCGTTGGCCAGCATCGCGACAGTGCGCATGACCGCCATGCCGGGCAAGTCGTCCAGCCGCGTGACCACGAAGCTGGCCGCTTGCAGCAGGCCGACCACGGCGTCATACGCCGCCATCGAGCATTGGTCGCTGCGGGCGATGGCGATGCGCCTGGCGCTGCCGTAGTCCAGTGCGAGGTCGAACAGCACCGTATCCTGGTGGTTGTTGTCACGCGCGCGCTGGGTGGCGCTGCGGCCATCGGTCAGATAGACGGCGGCGCCGTTGCAGTGGAAGGCCGGTGCATCGTCGTGCGGGCCGGCGTGTCGGAAGGTCTCCGGCATCGTGCGATGCGAGATCGCGATGCCGGCCGCGCGCAGCCGCGCCGCCAGGGAATCCGCCAGCGCGCCGCCAACAGCTTGCGACGCCGTGCCCTGCTCAGTCGTATAGCTGACGTACTCCGGCTTCGCTTGCGGCGCCTCGCAGAACGCCCACGCCGCGCCGCCAACAGGCGGCGTCTCCGCCTTCTCCGCCTTCTCCGCCTTCTCCGCCTTTTCCACTTTCTCCGCCGGCTGGCCCGCGTCGGCATGGCCGGCGCCGCTCACACCGGCGGCTGGCGCGTCACCGTAACGATAAACGCCGCGCCCCGCCTTGCGGCCAAGGAAGCCGGCATTGACCAGCTCCTGCTGCTGCACCGACGGCGTGAAACGCGGATCGCCAAAATACGCATTGAAGACCGATTGCGTGACAGCGAAGTTGACGTCATGCCCGATCAAGTCCATCAACTCGAATGGCCCCATGCGGAAACCGCCCGCCTCGCGCATCACCGCATCGATGGTGGCCGCATCGGCCGCCTGTTCGTTCAGCAGCCGCCAGCCCTCGGCATAGAACGGCCTTGCCAGCCGGTTGACGATAAAACCCGGCGTCGATTTGGCATGCACCGCATTCTTGCCCCAAGCGGCAGCGGTATCGTACACAGTCTGCGCCACGGCGGCATCGGTGGCCAGCCCGCTAACCACTTCGCACAAGGCCATCAGCGGCACCGGATTGAAGAAGTGCATGCCCACCAGCCGGCCCGGCACGCGCAGGCCAGCGCCGATGGCGGTGACCGAAATCGACGAGGTATTTGTGGCCAGGATGCAGTCGTCCGCGACGATCGTCTCAAGCTGCGCGAACAGCCCGCGCTTGGCCTCCAGGTTCTCGACGATGGCTTCCACCACCAGTCCGGCATCGGCCACATCGGCCGGCGTGACGGCAGCCTGTAGACGCGCGATAGCGGCGGCGCAATCTACGGCATCCATGCGCCCTTTGGCGACCAGCTTGTTGAACGCGGCCGCGATATCGGAGATCGCCTTGGCGACGGCGTCGGCACGCGTGTCGTACAGCCGCACCGTGTAGCCGGCCACCGCCGCCACCTGGGCGATGCCAGCGCCCATGGCGCCGCTGCCGATGACGGCAACCAACCGATCAATATGCAGGGCCGCCATCTCAACGCCCCTTGAACTGCGGTGCACGCTTTTCCATGAAGGCGGCCACGCCTTCGCGGTAATCGTCGCTCCGACCCAGTTCGCTCATCATGCCGCATTCCAGCGCCAGTTGCTGTTGCAGGCTGTTGTGCGCGCTGGCGTGCAAGGCTTGCTTGGTGAAGGCCAGTCCTTTGGTCGGCGCGCTGGCGAAGTGGCCTGCCATCGCCTGCACTTCGGCGGCGAAGTCTTCGTCGGCGATGGCCTTCCAGATCAGGCCCCAGGCTTCGGCCTTGTCGGCCGTCAGCTTTTCGCCCAGCAGCGCCAGCCCCATGGCGCGTGCGCTGCCGACCAGGCGTGGCAGGAAGTAGGTGCCGCCGGTGTCGGGGATCAGGCCAAGCTTGCAGAATACTTCGACGAAGCTGGCCGATTTCGTCGCCAGCACGATGTCGCAGGCCAGCGCGATATTGGCGCCGGCACCAGCCGCCACGCCGTTGATGGCGCCGATCACCGGCAGCGGCAAGGCGCGCAGCGATTGCACCAGCGGCGCGTAATTCTTTTCCACCGAGTCACCCAGGTCGACCGACCACTCACCCGGCTCCACCGTCCGGTCGGACAGGTCCTGGCCGGCGCAGAAGCCGCGCCCGGCGCCGGTCAGCACCAGCACGCGCGCCGTGCCGTCGCCGGCTGCCGTGGCGGTGCGACGCAGCGCGTGGCGCACTTCCTCGTGCATGGCTTGCGTGAAGCTGTTCAGCTTATCCGGGCGGTTGAGCGTCAGCGTGGCGATGCCGTCGCTGATGTCGAACAGGATGTTCTGGTAGTCCATGGTGTCTCCGTTTTTATTCCGCCTGATCGAAGTCGATGACGACTTTGGCGGTGGTGGGGAAGCTCTGGCAGCTCAGCACATAGCCGCGCGCGATCTCGTAGTCTTCCAGCGCGTAGTTGACGTCCATGTCGACCTTGCCTTCGATGACTTTGCAGCGGCAGGTCGAGCACACGCCGCCCTTGCAGGAGTAGCGCATGTCGAGGCCGGCGCGCAGGCCGGCGTCCAGCAGCGATTCCTTGTCCTGCTCCATGCTGAAACTGGCGGCGTTGCCGTCCATGATGACGGTGACTTCGGTGTGCTGGTGCGTGGCGCTGGCTGCAGCGCTTGTGCGCGGCTGATGCGCGTGCTTCGGGATACTGGCGGCGAACAGTTCAGCCTTGATGCTGGCCTTGGGCATGCCGGCTTCCTGCAGCGCTTCCGAAACGCCGAGCATCATGTCTTCCGGGCCGCAGATGAAGGCGGTGTCGATGTCTTCGGCGCGCACCCAGTATTTGAGGAACTGCGCGGCCTTGTCCTTGGTGATGCGGCCGTTGAACAGTTCGATGTCCTGCTGCTCGCGGCTCATGACGTAGGCGATCTTCAGGCGCTCCAGGTAGACGTCCTTCAGGTCGGACAGTTCTTCCTTGAAGATCACCGACGACGAGGCACGGTTGCCGTAAAAGAGCGTGAAGCTGCTATGCGGTTCGGCAGCCAGCGTGGTCTTGATGATCGACAGGATCGGCGTGATGCCGCTGCCGGCGGCAAAGGCCAGGTAGTGCTTGCGGTTGGCGGCGTCCAGCGGCACGTTGAAGTGGCCCATCGGTGGCATGACGTCGATGGTGTGGCCGGCTTGCAGGGTGTCGTTGGCCCAGCAGGAGAATAGCCCGCCCTGCGTGCGCTTGATGGCGACGCGCAGCGCGCTGTCCTGCACGGCGGAGCAGATCGAGTAGGAGCGGCGCACGTCTTCATCGCCGATCTGCGCGCGCAGTGTCAGGTGCTGGCCTTGCTGGTACTGGAAGCTGTCGCGCAGTTCGGCCGGCACGGTGAAGGTGACGGCGATGGTGTCGCGGGTTTCGTGGCGCACGTGGGCGATGGTCAGCGGGTGGAATTTGCTCATGGCGTTTAGTGGCACTTGAAGTAGTCGAACGGTTCGCGGCAGTCCAGGCATTTGTACAGCGCCTTGCAGGGCGTGGAGCCGAACTGGCTGGTGATTTCCGTGTGCCGCGAGCCGCAGCGCGGACAGGCGACCGTCAGCACGGGCCGCACACGGCGCGAGATGGCTGCGGCTGCGGCTGCGACGGTAGCGGTGGCGGTGGCGGCGCCGCCAGGCGCGCCGGCCGCGTTCTCTGCGCGGGCGGCGCCACGCCGTGCAGCCGCTCCCGCCGGCGCCCGCAGACCACTGATGTCGATCACCTGCTGCGCCGGCGGGGCGATGCCGTAGCCTTTCAGCGCAGCCTTGCCGGCGTCGCTCATCCAGTCAGTGGTCCAGGCGGGCGAGATCTGGTTATGCAGGCGCACTTGCTTGACGCCGTGTGCGTGCAGCGCTTCGGTGATGGCATCGGCGATGACCTGCATGGCCGGGCAGCCGGAGTACGTCGGCGTGATGGTGACCTCGCATGCGCCGTCGGCAGCCACGCGCACGTCGCGCACGATGCCCAGGTCGACGATGCTGATGACCGGGATTTCGGGATCTGGGATGTCGCCCAGCCAGGTCCATATTTGCGCGGCATGGGCTCCGGCTTTCGCCGGGATGACGTCGGCAGCCGGGGCGATGGTGGCCGGGGCGGCGATGGCGGTGATGGCGGCGGCTTTCATGGCGGCTCGCTGTTACCAGACCGCGCCAGGATAGGCGCGCTGCAGGAACTGCATCTCGGCCAGGATGTAGCCAAGATGCTCGCTGTGGCGGCCTTGCTTGCCACCCTTCTGCATCCAGGCATCGGCCGGCGGCACGGTCAGCGTGGCTTCGGCCAGAATCTCCGCCACATGCGCCAGCCACTGCGCGCGCAGTTCGGCGGCATCCGGCGCGACGCCGGCGGCGACCATGGCCTCGTCCACCGCGTCATACGCAAACACCTCGCCGCTATACATCCACAGTGCGTCCACCGCCGCCTGCGTGCGTGCGTGGCTCAGTTCCGTGCCGTCGCCCAGCCGCACGATCAGGTCGCCGCTGCGGCGCAGGTGGTAGGTGACTTCCTTCAGCGATTTCTCGGCGATGGCGGCGATGCGCGCGTCGCTGCTGCGCGTCAGGCCATCGATCAGGAAGTAGTGCCAGGTGTCGAAGTAGAACTGGCGCACCAGCGTGTCGGCGTAATTGCCGTTCGGCTGTTCCAGCAGCAGGCAGTTCTTGAAATCGTGGGCGTCGCGCAGATAGGCCAGCGCGTCCTCGTCGCGGCCCGCCCCCTCCAGCTCGGACGCGTATTCGTACCACAGGCGCGTCTGCCCCAGCAGGTCGAGCGCGACGTTGGTCAGCGCCATGTCTTCCTCCAGCGCCGGGCCCTTGCCGCACCATTGCGACAGCTGCTGGCTGAGGATCAGGGCGTTGTCGCCCAGGCGCAGCAGGTAATTGACTTTGTGGTCCATGGCGCGTTCCTTACAGGTTCTTGACTTCTTCCGGCATCGGGAAGAAGGTCGGGTGGCGGTACACCTTGCTGTTGGACGGCTCGAACAGCGCACCTTTGTCGGCCGGGCTGCTGGCGACGATGTCGGCCGCGCGCACCACCCAGATGCTGACGCCTTCGTTGCGCCGCGTGTAGACATCGCGCGCGTTATTCACCGCCATCCCGGCGTCCGGCGCGTGCAGGCTGCCGACATGCTTGTGCGCCAGCCCGTGCTGGCTGCGGATGAAGATTTCCCACAATGGCCATTCCTTGCTCATGCTTGTCTCCTTTATGCGGCGGCGCGGTGTTTGTCGGCGTGGGCAACCAGCGCGTCGCGGAACCATTCGCCGTCATCCCAGGCCTTGACGCGGGTTTGCAGGCGCTCGCGGTTGCACGGGCCGTTGCCCTTCAAAACGTTATGGAATTCGGCCCAGTCGATGGCGCCGAACTCGTAGTGGCCGGTGTCGGCGTTCCAGCGAAGGTCCGGGTCCGGCACGGTCAGGCCGAGGTACTCGGCCTGAGGCACGGTCTGGTCGACCATGCGCTGGCGCAGCTCGTCGTTGGAGAACAGCTTGATGCGCCATTGCGCCGATTGCGCGCTGTTGACCGATTCGGCGTCCGACGGCCCGAACATCATCAGCGACGGCCACCACCAGCGGTTCAGCGCATCCTGCGCCATGGCCTTCTGCGCCGGCGTGCCGCGCGCCAGCGCCAGCATGATGTCGTAGCCCTGGCGCGCGTGGAACGATTCTTCCTTGCACACGCGGATCATGGCGCGCGCATACGGGCCATACGAGCAGCGGCACAGCGGGATCTGGTTGATGATGGCCGAGCCGTCCACCAGCCAGCCGATGGCGCCCATGTCGGCCCAGCTGAGGGTCGGGTAATTGAAGATGCTGGAATACTTGGCCTTGCCGCTGTGCAGCGCCGCCAGCAGCTCGTCGCGCGACACGCCCAGCGTTTCGGCGGCGCTGTACAGGTACAGGCCGTGGCCGGCCTCGTCCTGGATCTTGGCCAGCAGGATGGACTTGCGCTTCAGCGTCGGCGCGCGCGTGACCCAATTGCCCTCGGGCAGCTGGCCGACGATCTCCGAATGCGCGTGCTGCGAGATCTGGCGTATCAGCGTCTTGCGGTAAGCCTCCGGCATCCAGTCCTTGGCCTCGATGCGGATGCCGTCGTCGATGCGGGCCTGGAAGGCCTGCTCGTCGGCGCTCATGTCGGCGGCCGTGAGAACTTGCTTGAGGCCGGTATCCACCAGTTGTGCGTACATGGCTGTCTCCTCGTTTTCCACATAATACGATACGTATTTTTATTTAGCTACAGTTTTCTTGTGTCATATTATTTTAATGCGTCGCGTAATATTTTGGCGCGCGGCAAAGTAAACTATTGTTTCCTTGTACAGCTTAGTAAGCCGCCTATGAATTGCAACGACTGGATAGCCGGATTCCTGGCCAGCGACCCGCCGCGCTCGAAATCGCTGCTGGTGACCATATTTGGCGACGCCATCTTGCCGCATGGCGGCATGGTCTGGCTGGGCAGCCTGATCGAGTTGCTGGCGCCGTTTGGCGTCAACGACCGGCTGTTGCGCACTTCGGTGTTCCGGCTGGCGCAGGAGGGCTGGCTGGGCGCGCAGCGCGACGGCCGACGCGCATCGTATGCGATCACGCCGGATGCGATGGCGCGCTTCGTCCACGCCTACCGGCGCATCTACGCGCCGCCGAATGTGCACTGGGACGGCAGCTGGACGCTGGTGCTGAACGGCGACGGCGCGCTCAACGCGGCCGAGCGGGCGGCCGTGCGCAAGGAGCTGCTGTGGGAAGGTTATAGCGTGATCGCGCCTGGCATCATGGGCCATCCGGCCGCCGACGCCGCTGCGCTGGACGAGCTGCTGACCCGTCTCGGCGTGGCCGGCAAGCTGTTTGTGGTGCAGGGCAAGGCGATGCGTCAAGTCAGCGCCCGCCCGCTCAGCGACCTGGTGGCCGAGGGCTGGGATGTGGCGGCGGTGGCCGACGGCTACACCAGATTCATCGCCCAGTTCCAGCCGCTGCTGGCGGCGCTGCACGCCACCGCCGAGGTGGCCGGCGGTCTGCCGGCCACCTCGGCCGCTGAGCACGCCTGCGACGCGCCGCTGACGCCTGAGAAAGCCTTTGTGGTGCGCACGCTGCTGGTGCACGCCTACCGCCGCGTGCAGCTGCACGATCCGCAGTTGCCGGTCGAGCTGTTGCCGACGCCGTGGCCTGGCGCCCTCGCCTACGAGCTGGCGCGCGCCATCTATCTGCTGGTCTACGCCGCCGCCGAGCAGCACATCGACAGCGCGCTGCGCCGCGAAGACGCTGCCGCCCCCACCGCCGAAGCCGCCTTCTTCGACCGCTTCGGCGGCCTCGCCTAGCGCGTTGCGGCGCCGCTGGCGGGCGGCGTGACGCGGAAATCCGCGCGGTGCGGCGGACAAGCCTGTATCATGTCGGCTCCGCGCCACAAGCGCGAGTGACTCTTTCCATCGAATTCACCAGGATTCCGCCATGCCTATCAAAATCAGCCAGCAGTTCGACGCTGGCGCCATCGAGGTGGTCCGCGCCGACGATCCGGCCGCCATCGACCTGAACATCCGCAAGGATTCCCACGCCGACATCACCCAGTGGTTCTACTACCGCGTACAGGGCGCGCAGGGCACGCCGCTGACGATGAACTTCCTCAACGCCGGCAGCGCCGCCTACCCGGACGGCTGGAAGGATTACCAGGCCGTCGCCAGCTACGACCGCGACAGCTGGTTCCGCGTGCCGACCTCCTACGATGGCAAGACCATGACCATCAACCACACGCCCGAGCACGACAGCGTCTACTACGCTTACTTCGAGCCGTATTCGTGGGAACGCCATCTGGCGCTGCTGGACAACGCCCAGCTGTCGCCGCTGGTCAAGCTGGAAGACCTGGGCAACACCATCGACGGCCGCGACCTGAACATGCTGGTCATCGGCGATCCGGAAGCGGAACAGAAAGTCTGGGTCATCGCCCGCCAGCACCCTGGCGAGACGATGGCCGAGTGGTTTGTCGAAGGTTTCGTCGAAGCGCTGCTCGATCCGGCCAATCCGTTCGGCCGCCAGTGTCTGAAGGAAGCCGTGTTCTACGTGGTGCCGAATATGAACCCGGACGGCTCGGTGCGCGGCAACCTGCGCACCAACGCTGCCGGCGCCAACCTGAACCGCGAGTGGCTGAATCCGACCATGGAACGCAGCCCGGAAGTGTTCCTGGTCAAGCAGAAGATGCACGAAACCGGCGTCGACCTGTGCCTGGACATCCACGGCGACGAGGGCCTGCCTTACGTGTTCGTGGCCGGCAGCGAGTCGCTGCCCAACTTCACGCCGGATCAGGCGGAAGCGCAGCAGTACTTCATCGATAATTTCCTGATCGCCAGCCCGGACTTCCAGGACGAATTCGGCTACGGCGAAACACCGTACACGCCGGAAACGCTGACCATGGGTTCGCCGCACATCACCCACGCCTTCGGCTGCCTGTCGCTGACGCTGGAAATGCCGTTCAAGGACAACGCCAACGATCCGGACCCGGACACCGGCTGGAACGGCGCCCGCTCCGCCGAGCTGGGCAAGGCGATCCTGCAGCCTGTGCTGCAATCGCTGCTGGCGCAACAGTAAGCCACCAGTCCCTGCGGTGCCGCAAGGTGGCTGCCGCAGGGAAAAATACACTGGACCTCAGGCGGCGCATCCACGCGCCGCACCCGGAGGTCCATCATGCATCCCTTCCTTGCCACAAGGTACACCGCGCTGCTGCTCTGCGCCCTGCTGCCCGCCTGCAGCACGCCTTACCGGCCGCCCTTACTGCCACCAGCCCAATTTCCCGGCCTGATCGATCTGGCCGCGCAGGCCTCGCCACACGTGGCCGATGTGCTGCTGGTGCACGGCATCTGCACCCACGACGCCAGCTGGGCCAACGAAGTGGTGCCGCAGCTCACGCGGGCTGTACGCGACGCCACCGCGCGCCCGGTCCCGGCTCAGGCCGCCGCCTCTGGCACAGTGGAAATCGTGCCCAGCATCGTGGAGACGCCTGCCGGCCGCTTGCGCTTCGACGCGCTGATCTGGTCGCCGCTGACCACCGCCCTCAAGCGCCAGCTGTGCTACGACCAAAGCGACAAGTCCGCCATCTGCGCCGGCACTCCGCCCTATCCCTACCAGCGCGCCCGGCTGAACGCCCGCCTCAAGGATTATCTGATCGATGATTGCCTGCCGGACGCGCTGATCTATCAGGGTGTGGCGCGCGATAGCATCCAGCGGCACATGCGCGAGGCCATCCTGCAAGTGATGTCCGCCGCACCGGCTGAGACGCCGCTGGTGGTGATCTCGCACAGCATGGGCAGCAAGATCCTGTTCGACACGCTGCTGCGCATGACGGAGGAACCAGCAGATTCGCCAGCGCCACAGCTGGCCATGCAGGCGATCGACCGCATGCGCTTTCTGGTGATGGCCGCCAATCAGATCCCGCTGCTGTCGCTGGCCGATCAGCCTTTGCTTCCAACGGCAGAAGCGCGGCCAGACAGCCTGCAACTGCTGTTGCGCAAACGCCAAGGCAACCAGCGCCGCGCGCCGGACCGCAACCTGACGCTGCTTGCCTTCACCGATCCCAACGATCTGCTGTCGTTCACGCTCGACGAGCGCAAGTACGCGCAGGAAGGCGTCACTGTCTACAACATCCTGGTCTCCAACGCGCCGACATGGCTGGGCCTGCTGGAGCGGCCCGACGCTGCCCACCTCGAATACCTGAGCAATCCCGACGTCGGCCGCCTCATCGCCTGCGGCCAGCCAATCAGCAGGCTATGTATCTGAGCATATACATAGGGTTTGTCCTTCACCGTCGATGCCTATTTCTGCCTATTTTCGCCTATTGAATGCCTATTTTTTTTCGCTCTCACGTGGAACTCCCCTATGAGCGGCAAGGTCTAACAGTTACAAATGTAGGCAATCTTTAGGCAGAAATAGGCGGAAATAGGCAATCACCATGGACACAACCCACCCTGTATATATGGAGCTATATTTTCAGATGCGTAAGCGCGAAGATCTGCGCTCGCAGGAGGAAATCATGCTGATCGCGCTACGCGAATGGATGGCGCGAGAATACGGCCAGCCGACCGATCGCGGCTACCAATGGAAAGACCTGTTCCTGCCGCACGGCACAAGGCTGCGCATCATCCATCGCGGCCACGGCTACATGGCGCAAGTGGAGGGCAACTTGCTGATGGCCGACGGAAAAATAGTCACTCCCAGCTCGTGGGCGACAGAAGTATGTGGCAGCGTGCGCAACGCCTGGCGCGACATCTGCGTCCGCCGCAATTACCGCGAACCGTGGACGCACGCCAGCGACTTGCGCGCTGGCGCCGCGCGTCACCCCGGCATCAACCGCCGACGGCGCGCCCGCCGCAGCACCGATTAAGAACCGGCCACCACCATATTCTCGATCAGGATCGAGCCGGTCTGCTTGGTGCCGCGCACCAGCACATCATTGCCGACCGCAACGATCTGCGCCAGCATATCCTTCATATTGCCAGCGATGGTGATCTCCTCCACCGGATACTGGATCACGCCATTCTCCACCCAGTAACCAGCCGCGCCGCGCGAATAATCGCCGGTCACATAATTGGTGCCCTGGCCCATCAGCTCAGTCACCAGCAGGCCGGTACCCATCTTGCGCAACATCCCGGCAAAATCATCGGCAGCCGTGGTCAGCGTCGACGTCAGCGACAGGTTATGCGAGCCGCCGGCATTGCCGGTGGTCTTCATGCCCAGCTTGCGCGCCGAATAGGTCGACAGGAAATAGCCCTGCACCACGCCATCCTTGACCACATCGCGCTTGACGGTACGCACGCCCTCTTCGTCGAATGGCGCCGAACCAACGCCGCCGATCACATGCGGATCTTCATGAATCTGCACGTGGGCAGGCAACACCTGCTTGCCCAGCGTATCCAGCAGGAACGACGACTTGCGATACAGCGCACCGCCGGACGTGGCTTGCACAAACGCGCCCAGCAGGCCGGCCGCCAGCGGCGCCTCGAACAGTACCGGGCAAGTGCGGGTATCGATGCTGCGCGCATTCAGGCGCGCCAGCGCGCGTTCCGCCGCATAGCGGCCGATCGACTCCGGCGTCGACATCTTCGACGCGTCACGCACCGACGAATACCAGTCGTCGCGCTGCATATGCTTGCCCTTGCCGGCAATCGGCGCCACCGACAGCGTGTGGCGCGAGAATGGATAACCGCCGATAAAGCCGCGCGAATTGGCAGCGACAAAATGCGACTGCTGCACGTGCACGCCGGCGCCTTCCGAATTGGTCACGCGCGGGTCAACGGCAAATGCCGCCGCCTCGGCGCGCTGCGCCAGCGCCACCGCGTCGGCGGTCGAGATATCCCATGGATAGAACAGCTGCAAATCGCGCGGATCCATCTCCAGCTGGTCGGCATCGGCCAGGCCGGCGCAGTCGTCATCGGCGGTGAAGCGCGCGATGTTGTAGGCCGCCTCGACCGTGGCTTGCAGCGCCGCCGGCGAAAAGTCCGAGGTCGACGCATTGCCGCGCCGCTGGCCGATGAACACGGTCACGCCCATGCCCTTGTCCTTGTTCTGCTCGATGGTCTCGATCTGGCTCTTGCGCACCGACACCGACAGGCCGCTGCCCTCGCTGATTTCGACGGCGCAATCGGTGCCGCCCTGGGCTTTGGCATAGCCCAGCACATCACGCGCGAGCTGCTTCAACTGGTCCTGGGTGTGGGTAAAGTGGGTATTGCTCATGGGCTGTTTTCTTCGGGTGGGCGCTAAAACAGTTATCATAGCAGTCGTTTACAGTTTAAGGGCGCAGCCAAGCGCCCGCAGAAAAGTTAATATTATGGTAAATCCCAACCGCAGCACCGGCGGCGTAGGCTTCAGCTCGGCCGAATTCGAAGACGAATACGAGCGCCCGTCCAAATCCGAGGCCAAGCGCCAGTCCAACGCCCTGCAAAAGCTGGGCGAGGCGCTGGTCGAGGCGCCGCGCGACCGCGTCAAAAAAGTGCCGATGCCGGAAGACGTGCTGGAAGCCATCCTGGAATGCCAGAAAATCACCAACCACGAAGGCCGCCGCCGCCAGATGCAGTTTGTCGGCAAGAAAATGCGCACGCTGGATGAAAACGAAGTGGCGCTGATCCAGAAAGCCATCGACGGCTGGAAAGGCGCCTCCAAGGCCGAAACCTCGGCCATGCACGCGCTGGAACGCCGCCGCGAGAAACTGCTGGCCGACGACAACGCCCTGACCGCGCTGCTGTCCGAGCATCCGGAACTGGACGTGCAGCACCTGCGCACGCTGATCCGCAACGCCCGCAAGGAACAGGCCGAGAACAAGCCGCCGAAAGCCTACCGCGAAATCTTCCAGATCCTCAAGCAGCTGGCAGCCGACAAGCGCAAGGCCGCCGGCGCCGACGAGGCCGACGCTGACGCCGACAGCGAAGAAGATGACGAGTAAGGCCACGCCGGCCGGCGCTGCCGAAGCGCCGCTGCTGGTCGGCCTGGTGTCGATCTCCGACCGCGCCAGCGGCGGCGTCTACCAGGACCAGGGCCTGCCGGCGCTGCAGGACTGGCTGGCGCGCGCGCTAAGCACGCCGTTCCGCGTCGAAACCCGGCTGATCGCCGACGAGCAGCCGCAGATCGAAGCCACGCTGACCGAGCTGGCCGACGTCGCCCGCTGCCACCTGATCCTGACCACCGGCGGCACCGGCCCGTCGCGCCGCGACGTCACGCCGGAAGCCACCAAGGCGGTCGGCAGCAAGGAAATGCCCGGCTTCGGCGAACAGATGCGCCAGATCAGCCTGCACTTCGTGCCAACCGCCATCCTGTCGCGCCAGACCGCCGTGATCCGTGAAATCGACGGCCACGCCGCGCTGATCCTGAATCTGCCGGGCCAGCCGAAAGCCATCGCCGAAACGCTGGGCGGCCTCAAGGACGCCGACGGCAACACGCTGGTTGGCGGCATCTTTGCCGCCGTGCCCTACTGCATCGACCTGATCGGCGGTCCCTATATGGAAACCGAGCCGGCCGTGTGCAAGGCCTTCCGCCCGAAATCCGCCATCCGTCCCCAAGCGCAAGGATAAATACAAGCATGAGCCTGCTGCAAACCATCGAAAAAGAAACCGGCGCCAACCCGAGCGTCGCCGTCATCTGGATGCACGGCCTGGGCGCCGACGCCAACGACTTCGTGCCGATGCTGCGCGAGCTCGACCTGGCCGGCCTGCCGCCGATCCGCTTCATCTTCCCGAACGCGGAAACCATGCCGGTCACCATCAACGGCGGCTATGTGATGCGCGCCTGGTACGACATCGCCGTGACCGACCTCGGCCGCCAGGAAGACGAAGCCGGCCTGCGCGCCTCGCAGCTGAAGGTGGAAGCGCTGATCGCCCGTGAAAACGCGCGCGGCATCCCGAATGAACGCATCATCCTGGCCGGCTTCTCGCAAGGCTGCGCGATGACGCTGCAAACCGGCCTGCGCCAGAAAACCCCGCTGGCAGGCCTGATGTGCCTGTCCGGCTACGTGCCGATCGCCGACAAGGCCGCCGCCGAACACACGCCGGAAAGCAAGGCCACGCCGATCTTCCTGGTGCACGGCCGCATGGACCCGGTGATCCCGATCGCCCGCGCCACCGCCTCGCGCGACCTGCTGGTGGGCTGGGGCTACAACGTCGAATGGCATGAATACGCGATGCAGCACTCGCTGTGCCAGGAAGAAGTCGACCACATCAGCGCCTGGCTGAAGCGCATCCTAGCGTAGCGCCCCGCCCCGCAAGGCGGCGCCTTACCGGGTCAAAAGCGCGTCTCAATCCGGCAGCGGCGGCGCGCTGGACGGCGGCACGGCCGTCTGCGCCGCGTTCATCACCATCGCCAGCAACGTGTAGTAGCCGTTGATACCCATCAGGTCCACCACGCCCTGCTCGCCAAAAGCCGCCAGCGCCGCCGCATAAGTCGCATCGTCGACCCGCTGGCGCTGATGCAGCTGCACGCAGAAATCGTGTACCAGCGCCTCGTCCGCCAACAAGCCCTCTGGCCGCCGTCGCGCCGCAATCGCCGCAATCACCGCATCGCTGATGCCGTCATCGCGCGCGATCGGCGCATGGATCGCCCATTCCACCTGCTGGCTCCAGTGCCGCGCCGTCACCAGGATCGCCAGCTCGGTCAGGCGTGTGCCGATGGCGCTGCGGTAGCGCAGGTACTCGCCCATGCGCTGCGCCGCCGCCATCAGCTCCGGCGAGCGTATCAGCGGCACGAACGGCCCGTACAGCGCCCCGCGCGGCCCATCGATCACCGCCTGCGCCGCCACCTGCTGGCTGGCGCTCATCTGCGCAAATGGCAACGGCCCCAGCCGGTCCTCACCACGATCACCCATGCCGCCTCCCTGAAAGACCTCATCATGGCATACATCAATAAGCCGCCGGCAAAACGCGGCTATCGTCGGCAGTCTGCCCCTCGCCACGAAAGGACGCCATGAGCCACCTCATCCACCGCAACCTGCGCCACGCGCCACCGCTCGCCGCCCACGCCGCCGGCATCACCATCACCGACAGCGCCGGCCGCAGCTACCTCGATGCCAGCGGCGGCGCCGCCGTCTCCTCGCTCGGCCACGCCCATCCCGACGTGCTGGCCGCGATGCACGCACAGATCGACCGCAACGCCTACACCCACACCGCCTTCTTCAGCAGCGACGCCGCCGAACAACTGGCCGCCCGCCTGGCCGCCGACGCCCCTGGCGACCTCGATCAGGTCTACCTGGTCAGCGGCGGCTCGGAAGCGATGGAGAGCGCGCTCAAGCTGGCACGCCAGTACTGGGTGGAAGCCGGCCAGCCGCAGCGCAGCACCTTCCTCGCGCGCCGCCAGAGCTATCACGGCAACACGCTGGGCGCGCTGGCGGTCGGCGGCAACGCCTGGCGCCGCGCGCCGTTCGCGCCGCTGCTGATGGACGTGCCGCGCGTCGCCCCCTGCTACGAGTACCGCGACCGCGCCGACGGCCAGCGTCAGGACGACTACACCGCCGCCCTGCTGCATGAGCTGGAACAAGCCATCCTTGCTGCCGGCCCGGACACGCTGATCGGCTTCGTCGCCGAAACCGTGGTCGGCGCCACCGCCGGCGCGGTGCCGCCGACGCCCGGCTACTTCCGTGGCGTACGCGCGCTGTGCGATCAGTATGGGCTGCTGTTGATACTCGATGAAGTGATGTGCGGCATGGGCCGCAGCGGCACGCTGTACGCGTTTGAACAGGAGGACGTGCTACCCGACCTGGTGGTGCTGGGCAAGGGGCTGGGCGCCGGCTACCAGCCGATCGGCGCGGTACTGGCACGCGCGCCCATCGTGCAGCGCCTGCGCGACGGCAGCGGCGCCTTCCAGCACGGCCACACCTACATGGGCCACCCGGTGGCCGCTGCCGCCGCGCTGGCGGTGCAGGAGGTGATCCGGCGCGATGGCCTTCTGCAGGCTGTCACCACGCGCGGCGCCGCGTTCACCGGCATGTTGCACGCCGCGCTGGACGAACACCGGCACGTCGGCGACATCCGTGGCTGCGGACTGCTGATTGGCTTGGAACTGGTGCGCGACCGCGCCAGCAAAGCGCCATTCGACCCGGCACTGGCGCTGCACGCCCGCATCAGGGAAGCAGCGATGGCGCGCGGCCTGATGGTCTACCCGATGGGCGGCACCATCGACGGCCGCCACGGCGACCACGTGCTGCTCGCCCCGCCCTTCATCACCACGGAAGCGCAGCTGGCGGAAATCACCAGCCGCCTCGCCGACTCGCTACAGGCAGCGCTTACTTCGACGCCTTCCAGGCGATGACGTCGGCCTGCTGCTCGCCCAGGCCGGCGATACCCAGCCGCAGCGTATCGCCCTTCTTCAGGAAGCGCTGCGGCTTGCGCCCCATGCCCACGCCCGGCGGCGTGCCGGTGGCGATCACATCGCCCGGCTCCAGCGTGATGAACTTCGACACATAGCTGACAATCTGCGCCACCGTGAAAATCATGGTCGAAGTATTCCCGGTCTGCATGCGCTTGCCGTTCAGGTCCAGATACAGATCCAGATCCTGCACGTCATAGATATCCTCCGCCGTCACCAGCCACGGGCCGACCGGGCCGAAGGTATCGCAGCCCTTGCCCTTGTCCCAGGTGCCGCCGCGTTCCAGCTGATATGCGCGCTCCGACACATCGTTGACCACCGTGTAGCCGGCGATGAACTTGTGCGCATCGGCCTCGCTGACCTGCTGCGCCCGCGCGCCGATCACCACGCCCAGCTCAACCTCCCAGTCGGTCTTCTTCGAGCCTGGCGGCAGCATGACCGGATCATCCGGGCCGTTCAGCGCCGAAATCGCCTTGGTGAAGATGATCGGTTCCTTCGGCTCCGGCATGCCGGCTTCCGCCGCGTGGTCCGAATAATTCAGGCCGATGCACAGGAACTTGCCGACCCGCGCCAGCGGCACGCCGAAGCGCGGATTGCCGCGCACCAGCGGCAGCGACGCATGCGGAATCTTCTCCAGCTTGCGCAGCGACTTCGGCGCCAGCACTGCCGCATCGATGTCGGCGATCACGCCGGACAGGTCGCGCAGCTTGCCCTCGTCATCGATCAAGCCTGGTTTCTCTTTGCCTGGACGGCCATAGCGCACTAATCTCATACCTCACCCTCGGTTAAACAGTCATCCCGCATTTTAACCGTAGCGCTCCTGCCTCAGCCACTTGTTGGCGATGATCTTGGTGCCGCTGACCACCGGCGCGCCGCCGTGCAGCGTCTGCGGGTCCGGCTGGTGGTTGCTGTCGGTGTTGAGGAACCACAGCGCGCTGCCCTTCTTCGGAAACACCTCCAGCCCGAGGTTGGGGAACACCGTGCCGCCGCCCTGCTCCACATCGCACAGGTACAGCACAAAGGTCGCCAGCCGCTGGCCGCCGCGCGCCAGATGCGCGCGATGGCCGGCGCTGTCCGGATCCAGCCAGTCGTAGTGCGGGCGGTACTCCTGCGTCTGGCCATATTTCTGCAACTGGAACGGCTCGCTGCACTCGGGCGACCAGTGGGCGATGGCCGCCAGCCGGCGGTCGATGCGCTCGGCCACCTCCGCCTCGCCGCGCTGGATGAACGCCATCTCCGACGTGCGGCCCTCGTGCACCACGCTGGCGCCGTCGGCTTCCGCCGTCACCGTGGAGCGCGTGTAGCGCGTGCCGCAATGGGCAACGATGGCGTCGCACTCCTCCTCGCTCAGCACATTCCCGAGCAGGATCACCTGTGGTTTCTTCAGCACGAACAGCACGTCGATCTCGCGGTCCGGCGCCACGATGCGGTTGCTGCTGGTATCGATGAAAGGCATGTCACGCGGCGCCGAAAAAGCGCTGGCCTGATGCGCTGCCGGTGCCAGCGCCGGTGCCGGCGCACCGGCATCAGTCTGGCCGCCGGCGCGCAGCTGCACCGCCTCGTCGATCGCCGCGCGCGCAGCCGCCATGCTGTACTGTCCCGAGCGCGCCATGCTGTTGGCCATGTCCAGCGGGCTGCAGGCGCGCGCCAGATTGTCCATGATCCACTCGCGCCAGGTCAGCGGCAGGGAGGCAAACACATTATCGGATGGCTTCATCGCATCATCGGGGGCTGGTCGGATGGGAATCCCATTCTACCGGATTGCGTCCGCGCCGCCGCACAAACCAGACCAGTCCCGGCAGCTGCAACAGCAGCAGCGCACCGAAGGCCGTCCGGTAGGCGGCCGGCGGATAATGCTCCTGCCAGTCCGGCCGCCAGCAGCCCACCACCAGGCCGAAGCCTGCCTGCACCGCGAAAGCGCCAAGGAAGATCAGCAGGTTCAGGCAAGTCGCCGCGCGCCCGGTCAGCGCGCCGGGCAGGCTTTGCGCGACGATGGCGTACTCGATGCCGGTGACCGTGCCCACCAGCGTGAACAGCACCGATAGCAACGGATAGCTGGGCCGCCAGTCGCAAACAAAGCCAGCCTGCACCGTGACAAACAGCGCCACGCCAACCGCCGCCACACTGATCGGCCGCACACCACGCCGGCCGGCCCACTCGGTCAGCATGCCAACCGCGATGGCGCCGAAGATCACCGCCGCCATGCCCAGATATAGCAGATAGCCAACCGCCGCCTCGCTGTAGCCCGCCACGTCGCTCAGCCAGCGGCCTATCCACAGCCCCTGGACGCCGAAGAACACCGTGTGCGGCAACAGCACCAGCGCCACCACCTCGCGGAAAGCCGGATGCCGGCAGACCTCACGCATCGCCGCCAGCATGGCCGGCTTGCGCACGTCGGGCGACGGTAGCACGGTCTGCAATAGCGCCGGCTGCTGCTGCGCGGGGTGCGACGGCGATGGCGGAAGCGGCTGCTGCTGCGCGGGGTGCGGCTGCGATGCCGGAAGCGGCTGCTGCGGCGCCAGCGCGCGGATCAGGAGGCCGGTCAGCGCTGCCGCCAACGCCAGCCACAGGAATAGCGCGCGCCAATCCATATACTGTAACGCCAGGCGCACCGGCAGCGTCGCCGCCGCCGCACCCAGCCCACCGACGGCAATCAGATAGCCCTGTACTGACGGCAGCCGCGCCGGCGCGATCCAGGTGGAGATCGCCTTCACCGCCGACATGAAGCAGCCGCCCAGTCCAAGGCCCATCAGCGCACGCGCCACCAGCAGTTGCGCGAAGTCCTGCCCGCCGGCGAACGCCAGCGCGCCAACGCCAGCCAGCAGCAGCATCGGCAACTGCACCCTGGCCGGTCCCCAGCGGTCCAGTGCCATGCCGACCGGCAGCTGCGCCAGGGCAAACGCCAGAAAGTAAGCGCTAGTCAGCAGCCCAAGCTGGCCGGGCGTCAGCGCCAACGACGCCACCAACTGCGGCGCCAGCGTCGCATTCACCGTGCGGATCAGGCATGACAGGAAATGCCCGAGCGCGAACGGCAAGAACACCAACACAAACACCGCCCGCCCAGAAAGCGCCGCCGGCAGCGCCTCGCAGACAACCGCAGAGGCGCACGGCGCAACGGCCGCCTGCGCGGCAGACGGCGCGACGACAGCGGGCGGCGCATCGCGCGTCATCGCGCGGCCATCAGCGGAATCACCTTGCGCGCGCCGGGCGGCTCGGCGCCGTATTCGCTGCGGCTGCCACCCTCCTCCTCGAAGAAGAACTTCTCCTTGCCAAACGCCGGTTTCAACTCATCCATCCAGGTCGCCTGCGGATCAAACTTCGCATAAAACGGCCGGCGCACCCAGTCTGGATTACGCGCCTGCAGGAACTGCAAGGCAAACACCTTCTCACCACCAATCTGCGCAATCCCGTCTATCACCACCTTGCCCGGAAAAGCACTCATCGACGGCCCACGCACCGTGCGCGACAGGCCGGACACCATCTGGTACGCCGCCTGAAACACCGCATGCGCCCGCGCCAGCGGCAATTGGAAATACTCGCGCGGCCCGGTATCCCGCTCGACAAACATATAGTACGGAATCGCCCCCAGCCGCACGCCGGTCTGCCACAACTCCGCCCACGACGCCGGGTCCTCATTGATATGCCGTATCAGCGGTCCCTGCATGCGCAAGGTGGCGCCGGTGCCGACGATGCGCTTGACCGCCTGCTGCGCCACCTCCTGCCGCAGCTCCACCGCATGGTTGTAGTGCCCCATGATGGCCATGTTCTTGCCCGCCGCGACCACCCGCTCGAACAGCCGCAGCAAATCATCGGCATCGCGATCCGACACAAAGCGCTGCGGCCAATACGCCACCGACTTGGTGCCGATGCGGATGTTCTGGATATGCGCCAGCTCCGGCGTCAACAGCGGCGCGATGTACGCCTCCAGCGAACGCGTATTCATCACCAGCGGATCGCCGCCGGTAATCAGAACATCGGTCACCTCGGGATGCAGGCGCAGATACGACGCCAGCTCGTGCGATTCACTGGCATCGAACTTCATCTCTTCCATGCCGACAAACTGCGGCCAGCGAAAACAGAAAGTGCAATACGCATGGCAGGTCTGCCCCGAACTGGGAAAGAACAGCACCGTCTCCTTGTACTTGTGCTGCAAGCCCTTCAGCGGCGCATCGTTCACGCGCGGCACGTTGTGCGTCATCTGCCCGGCCGGGTGCGGATTCATGCGCAGGCGGATGCGCCGCACCAGCTCCACCAGCGCCGGCTGGTCGGCCTTGCCCAGCACCAGCTCGCGCAGGCGCGCATAGTCGTCCGGCGCCAGCATGTCCCGGTGCGGGAAGGTCAGGCGATAAATCGGATCATCAGGAATATTGTTCCAGTCGATCAGATGGTCCAGCACATACGCGTTGGTGCGAAACGGCAGCACATGCGACACCACCTGCACCGCCTCCTGCAAGTCCGGCGGTATCCACTCCCACTGGCGCGAATGCGAAATCGTCTGGCGGATGAACGGTTTGAATTTGGGCGTATCCATTGCAAGTCCTCGGTCGGGTCGGAAAACCCCATGCTAGGCCGTGCCGCGTTGCAAGATCTTGCGGCAACGCAATTCGTGAAATTGCCGCCGGCGTAGAGTTGACTGCGTCACCCACACTTCAGGAGTCCGTTCATGAAAACCCTCGCCCTGCTCACCACTGCTATGCTGGCGCTGCCCGCGCTGGCTGCCGATCCCACCGAAAAAGACGCCATCGCCATGGCCGAAAAAGGCGCCGCCTACATCAAGGCCAACGGCCAGGACGCCTTCATCAAAAAGATCGCCGCCAAAGATCCCGACTACCTGCAAGGCTCGCTGTACGTCGACGTGCGCGACATCAAGACCGGCATCGTGCTGGCGCACCCGGTCAACCCTTCCATCGTCGGCAAGGACCTGACCGACATCCCCGACGCCAGCGGCAAGAAATACCGCCGCGAGATCATCGAACTGGCTGCCAAAAAAGGCCACGGCTGGGTCGACTACCAGTACAAGAATCCCACCACCGGCAAGATCGAGCCCAAGACCACCTACATCCTGCGGGTCGGCGAGGTGGTGCTGGAAGCCGGCATCTACAAAAAATAAGTCGGAGGGCGCCATGCTGAACCAACTGCGTATCGGTCCCAAACTGCTGCTCGCGCCGATGCTGGTGCTGATGCTGCTGATCGCCACCGCCGCTGCCGCTTACGCCGGCATGGTGCGCCAGAACGCGTCGCTGGAAAACCTGGTGCAGGTACGCGCCGCCCGCCTCAAACTGGCGGCCGACGTCAGCGGCGAAGCGCGCTACGCGCACGCCCACATCTACCAGTTGCTGGCCTGGGTCAACGGCAGCTTTGCCCAGCCGCGCCTGGATGCGCTGGCGCGCGACATCCGCACCCGCCACGCCGCCATCGCCACGCAGCTGCACCAGCTGGACCAGCAGGACAGCGCGGCGGCAGCCGGCCCGCCCGATACCAGCACCAGCGCCAGCGAACGCCAGATCGTCGCGCAAGCGCTGCAAACGCTGGCGGCGTACCGCAAGGCCGTGCAGCAGACCATGGACATGGCGCAGATGGACCAGAGCATCGCCACCAACGCCATGGCCAGCGCCGAAAAGCAATTCCTGCTGCTGAACGACCAGCTGGCGCAACTGGCGGCACAGGAAAAACAACTGAGCGAACAGGCGCACGCGCAAGCCAAGCAGGACTTCCGCACGCTGAACACCAGCATGACCATCATCGTGCTGCTGTCCATCGCGCTGTCGCTGGGCGTGACGATGGCGGTGCGCAGCGCCATGCTGCGCGACATCCGCGCCATCGCCGACGTGGTGATCGCGCTGGCGGCCGGCCACCTTGCCGCCGGCCGCAGCCCGCAAGGACGCGATGAAATCGCCGACACCGCGCGCATGCTCGACCAGACCATGGCCCAGCTGACGCACACGCTGACCACCATCCTCGGCGCGGTGCGCTCGATCGACACCGCCGCCCGCGAAATCGCCACCGGCAACCTCGACCTGTCGACCCGCACCGAAATGCAGGCCAGCTCGCTGCAGCAGACCGCCAGCGCCATGGCCAGCCTGACGCAGGCAGTGCAGGCCAACGCCGCCAACGCGCGCCAGGCCTGCCAGCTGGCCGCCGGCGCCAGCGACCTGGCGCTGCACGGCGGCGCGGCGATGGACGACGCGGTGCAGACCATGGCCTCGATCCGCGCCAGCTCGCGGCAGATCGTCGACATCATCGCCGTCATCGACGGCATCTCCTTCCAGACCAATATCCTGGCGCTGAACGCCGCCGTCGAAGCGGCGCGCGCCGGCGAACAGGGACGCGGCTTCGCCGTCGTCGCAGCCGAGGTGCGCACGCTGGCGCAGCGCTCGGCCGCCGCCGCCAGGGAAATCAAGACGCTGATCGCCGCCTCGGTGGCCACCATCGACAGCGGCAGCGCCTCGGTGCAGCAGGCCGGCGAGCGCATGGGCGGCATCGTCGCCGCCGTGCAGCAGGTGAACGACATCATCGCCCGCATCAGCACCGCCAGCGCCGAGCAGGCGCAGGGTATCGCCGAAGTCAATCAGGCGGTCGGGCAGATGGATGATGTGACGCAGCAGAACGCCGCGCTGGTCGAACAGGCCGCCGCCGCAGCAGCCAGCCTGCAGGACCAGGCCGGCCACCTGTCGCAGGCGGTCTCGGTGTTCAAGTTAGAGCCGCCGCATGGGCTTGCTCAAAAAGCGCGAGCCGGCTTCCACGAAACGCCAAGGCAGCTCCACCGCCTTGGAAATGCCGATGCGCGGGCCGGCTAGCACCTCGACCTCGCGCGCCGGGTCGCGCGGCAGCAGCAGGAATGGCGCCTCGGACAACGGCCGGTTGTTGAACTCGCGCGTCACGCCCAGCGCCTGGCCCAGCCGCCCCGGCCCGGAACACAGCAGGCGCTCATCGTCCAGGCCACGCCGCGCGCGCATCGTCTCCAGCCCTTCCACCGGTTCCAGCGCGCGTATCAGCACGCCGGCGCCGTGGCCCTGTTCGCGGCAGACAAAATTCAGACACCAGTGGATGCCGTGCGACTGGTACACATAGCTGCGCGCAGGCGGCCCGAACATGGCGAAATTGCGCGGCGTCTCGCCGATATAGCAATGCGAGGCCGGCTCCTCGCGGTCGTAGGCCTCGGTCTCGACGATGCGCCCGCCGACGCCGTTGAGCAGCAGCGTCACGCCGATCAGCTGCGGCGCCACCACGTGCGAAGGTGCGCTGAAATCAATCCCTGCGAGTGTCGTCATCATGCGTCTATTCTAAATGCCAATCTGGACGGCTCGACGACAAAAGTCGTGCAAAATAGTTATCGATCCCACGCAATTCACGACAAAATATGGCGCTGTGCTCAGAAAATCACCACAAATTCGCGCAATCCTCGCCCTTATGCGGCGATAATCGAGGATAAGATTGCCTTTTGCCCCAAAGATCACAATGACGACAGTAGCTGCCCCAGCCTTGCCAACAGAAAACGCGGTGGAAGACGCGCTGATGCGTTCCATCCGTATTCCGCCGCGGCCCAGCCTGCTCGTCGACCTGCAACGCGAACTCGGCCAGCACGATCCATCGCCACGCCAGATCGCCCGCATCATTGCCAACGACGTCGGCATGTCCGGCGCGCTGCTGAAACTCGCCAACTCGCCGTTCTTCGGCGCCGCCCGCAAGGCCAAGTCGGTTGAACAGGCGATCAATTTCCTCGGCATTAACCAGTGCGCCTCGCTGCTGACCGGGCTGCTGGCGCGCCAGGCCATCGAAGGCAAGGAGGCCGACCTCAACGCCTTCTGGGAAATTTCCGCGCGCCGCGCGCAGGCGCTAGTGTTCACCTCGCGCAAGCTGCGCGTGGCGCCGCCGGACATCGCCCATACCTTCGGCCTGTTCTGCGACATCGGCGTGCCGCTGCTGATGAACCGTTTCGACGATTACAATGACACCTACGAGCGCGCCTGCAACGACGCCAGCGGCGTCTTCACCGCCATCGAGGACACCCGCTACAGCACCAACCATGCCGCCATCGGCTGCCTGCTGGCGCGCAACTGGGGCCTGTCGCCGGACGTCTCGTGGGCCATCCTGCTGCATCACGACTACCGCGTGCTGGAAGACCCGTCGACCGACGACGCCATCCGCTCGCTGGTGGCGCTGTCGCTGCTGGCCGAAAAAGGCATCCAGCGTCTGCACAACCGCACGATGTCCTACGAATGGGAAAAAGGCGGCGACAGCGCCTGCCGCCACCTCGGCCTGACCGAGGATGAAACCGAAGACCTGCTCGACGAGCTGAACGAAACCTTCCACACCGAACGATAAAAAGAAGTCCAATCAAGCATGCCTAAAAATAAGCGCCCCGTACCGCGCAAATCCGCCAATTCCCCCGAAGTCAAAGACGAACAACAAACCACCGAATTGTGTGCGTTGGCGCTGGATCTGGCCGACGAATCGGCCAGCGGCGACATCATCTCCGCCGCCACCCGCGCCGAGCTGGCGCAAAAGCACATCGACTTCCAGCGCCTGCTGCGCCGCCTGCTGGCGCAAGGCAAGAACGAAGTGCTGTACGGCGCCATCGAGATGGCACGCGACGAATCGCTGGAGGCTTACCGCTATCTGCGCACCGCCGCCGAGGAAGGCGCGGCCAACCTGATCCTGCGCCGCGACAACGCGCCTGACCTGGAGATCGACGCCTTCGCCATCCCGGTGTTCGTGCACAGCCAGGGCGGCCTCGATCCGGCCGCCGACTTCCAGGACCCGGACGCCTACGAGGCCCTGCTCAACAGCATCACCGACGCCGGCCTGGAAAGCCCGAAAGCGCAGGTAGTATTGGTCAGCCACGCCTATGACCTCGACGAGATCGAACGCATCAACTACGGCCAGCTGCAAGCGATGGTGCGCGAAGCCGCGCAATCGCTGACCGATAAAAAAATCGCCGCCGCGCCAGCGCTGGAGCGCAGCATGGCGGCCGGCTGGTCGCCATCCAGCTTCAGCGCGGACGACACTGCGGTCGAGCTGCGCTTCCTGCTCGGCTTCGCGCTGAAGCGCACCGACGACGCCTTCTACAAGGTGCCGGCCGGCGACAAGGCGGCCGACGCCTACTTCGCCCAGCGCGCCGAGCGTTACCAGAAATGGACCGAAGATTACGCGCCGCTGGTGGCCCGCTGCCTCGGCCGCGCGCGCGGCGCCGACCCGGCGCTGACGCTGAACTTCCTGTACCAGGACCTGTTCTTCGGCGCCCGCGCGCAGGGCCAGTCCGAGCACGACATGCTGCACCTGCTGTCGACGCTGAACCAGGCACTGCAAGGCCATGACCCGGCGCAGGTGCAAGCCGTCATCGCCCCGGCGGAAGACGAAGACGACCCGCTGCTGCTGGTGCAACTGTCGCTGGGCGGCACCCCACTGGCCGCCGCCGGCAAGCCGCTCGATCCAGCCGCCGACCTGGCACTGGCGCTGGAAGACCTGGCCGACGCCCTCGCCAGCCTTGGCGTCACCGACATCTCGGTCTCGGCAGACCCGCTTTCCTGAAAGCGATTTCCTGTTTGACAGTCCCGGTTTAGCCGAGGATACTTTCCAGAACGCGGAACGCAGATTCCGCTGCCTGGTGCGGCGCCGGCTTGTGCTCCGCAGCAAAGGGAGACTGTCATGAAACCATGGGCCCGTAGCATCTGTACGGCGCTGTGCGCCGCCGCATTCCTCAGCGGTTGCGCCAGCCAGCAAGGGGCGCGCATCGCCCCCGCACAGCAACTTTTCCACGATCAGCTGTTCCAGCCGCCGGCCACGCCGATCGACGTCCGGCAGGTGTTCGCCGCCAGTCCGGCGATGCGCGACTACGTGCGGCATGAAATCGGCACCGCCTCGCCCGGCAAGGACGTGCGCCGCATGCTGTTCGACGCGCTGTACCGGCGCGACAAGCTGCAACTTGAATACGACGCTGCCGTCACCCGTAACGCCGCTGAAACCTTTGAAGCGCGCGCCGGCAACTGCCTGTCGCTGGCCATCATGACAGCCGCCCTGGCGCGCGAGCTCAATATGCCGGTGCTGTTCCAGCAGATCGATGTCGAAGAAGTGTGGAGCCGCGCCGGCAATCTGTACTTCGCCGCCAACCACGTCAACCTGGCGCTGGGCCGGCCGCGCAGCGACCGCAATCCCTACACCACCTACAATATGGACGACGCCACCGCGCTGACGGTCGACTTCATCCCGGTGCCGCCGAAGGCGCGCGAAACCGCCAAGCCGCTGGACGAACGCACGGTGCTGGCCATGTACCTCAACAACCGCGCCGCCGAGCTGCTGTCGACCGGCCACATCGACGACGCCTACTGGGCTGCGCGCAAGGCGGCCGAAGCCGATCCGCTATTCCTTAACGCCTACAACACACTGGGCGTGATCTACCAGCACCGCGGCAACCTGGAGGCGGCCGAGCAGGTACTGCGCTACGCCCACGCGCAGGCGCCCGACAACACCATCTATTTGTCCAACCTGGCGCAGACACTGGAAAACCAGAACAAGCTGGACGAGGCGGCGGCGCTGCGCGTGCGGCTGGCGCAGCTGGAGCCCTACCCGCCATTCCACTTCTTCCACCTCGGGCAGGAAGCGATGAAGCTGGGCGACTATGCGCGCGCCCGCAAGCTGTTTGAACGCGAGCTGGAACGGGTGCCCGACTACCATGAAGTGTACTTCTGGCTGGCGGTGGCCAACTACCAGCTGGGCAACCTGCGCGCGGCGGACAACTACATGGCGCGGGCCATGCAAAACAGCACGACGCGCAGCGCCCACGACCTGTATTCGGCCAAGCTGGACCGCATTCGCGCCTACGAGGCCCAGCAACGCAACAAATAGCCGGACACGGTGGTATGCTGGATCGGCTTTCGCTTGACACTTAGTTGCGTTCGCGCAACAATTGCAAGTAGATTAAGCCGCTCATACCACAAGGATTCCGTCATGCCGAGACTCAGGCCCGCCCACGCCGCCGTCCCCTTCCTCATTAGTGCATTGCTGGCCGGTTGCGGCGGTGGTGGTGGCGGTGGAGGTGGCGGCGCCACCCCGCCGGCCGTCACCCCGGCGCTGACCTTCGCGCCGGCCACCGTCACTGGCACCGTCAGCGCCGGCAACTCGCTGACCACCAACGTCATCGCCAGCGTCGTCCGGCCATCCGACTTCGCCAACGCGACCACGGTGTTTGCCAGCGTGGTCGACAACAACGGCGTGTTGCTGCCCAATGTGCAACTGGTGCGCGACAGCGACACCCAGTACCACGCAGTGCTGCAAACCGCGCCGACGCTGGCGGCCGGCAGCTACCAGAACAGCTTCAGCGTGCGCCTGTGCCGCGACAGCGCCTGCGCCAGCCAGTTCCCCGGTTCGCCGGTGGCGCTGCCCTACAACATCACCGTTACGCCAGCCGGCAGCGCCACCTTCAGCGCCGTGCCGGCCATGCCGCTGAGCGCCACCGGCCAGCAAGGCGGCGCCGCGCCCTCCAGCGTCGACGTCGCCATCAGCGCCGCCGGCCGCAGCTGGAACGCCGTCAGCGGCGCCAGCTGGCTCAAGCTCGGCACCGCCAGCGGCAGCGGCGACGCCCGCCTGACCGTCAGCTACGACGTCAGCGGCCTGGCGCAGGGCAACTACAGCACCACGCTGACGATTAGCGCCAACGACGGCCAGAGCGCGGTGTTGCCGGTGGCGCTCACCGTGCTGCCGCCGGGCCTGGTATTGGGCAGCAATAGCGTGACCTTCACCGCCATCAACGGCGCGCCGATCCCAAGCCAGATCGTCTCGCTCGACACCGACAACAAGATCACCACCGCCTGGACCGCCAGGAGCAACGCCGGCTGGCTGAGTGTGTCGCCAACGGCCGGCAGCACGCCGGCCACCACCGTGCTGACGGTCGACCCGACTATCGGCACGCTGGCCAGCAACGTCTACACCGGCGCCATCACCATCACGCCGACCGGCCTGGCCGAACGCACGCTGCCAGTCACACTGGACCTGCGCCGCGCCAGCCTGCAGGCGTCGACCCAGACCATGACGCTGGGCGGCGTCTACGGCCGTGACTTCAGCAGCAGCCAGAACTGGACGCTGACGCTCAACACCAGCACCAACAGCTGGCCGTGGCAACTCTCCAGCCTGCCGGACTGGGCCACTGTGAACACTGCCGCCGGCACCGTCAACCAGGCCGGCGCCAGCACCACCTTCAAGGCCAAGCCGGACCAGGCCGCTGTCGGTGTCAGCTCGCGTCTGGTGAGCGCCGTGACCAAGGTGAATGGCGACTCGGTGCAGGCCGACCTGGTGCTGGCCATCAACAAGGACCAGCACAAGCTGCTGCCATCGGAAACCGCCGTGGCCTTCGTCAGCACGCCTGGCTGGGTGCGCCTGACGCGCACCATCACCGTCAGCGACAACTTCAACAACTTCGCCGGCATGAGCGCCACCAGCGACGCCGCCTGGCTGGTGGTGGGCGTCAGCGCCGACAAGCTGATCCTGACCGCCGACCCGAGCCAGCTGCTGAATGACACGCTAAGCACCGCCACCATCACCATCAAGGCATCCGATCCGGACGCCAGCGCGCCGGAAGTGATCCGCGTGGCACTGTGGAATGGCAGCGAAACGCCGAAGACCGCCAGCCAGACCGCGCTGACCTACACCAACCTGGTCACCGATCCGGCCCGCCCCTACGCTTACGTGCACAACGGCGGCGCCTACATCGACGTCTACAACGTCTACACCGGCCGCAAGGAAGCCAGCATCACCGGCTTCTCGGCCGGCCTGGGCGACATGGCGGTTACACCCAACGGCGACGCGCTGTATGTGGTCGACATCAACAACGCCCGCATTACCACCGTCGACCTCGGCACCCGCCTGATCAGCGCGCAGCTGCCGCTGGCGGTGGCCGGCACGCGCGCCACCCGCCTCAAGCTGGTGCGCCCGAACGGCGTCGCCATGATGCTGCTCAGCGACGGCCAGGCCTACCTGACCGGCAACAACACCAGTAGCACCCGCCTGACCGGCCTGCCACTGACCACCGGTGGCACGCTGGCCACCAGCGCCGACGGCAAGCGCGTGGTGCAGCAGAGCGAAAACGCCAGCAGCATCCAGCACACCACGGTGACGCTGGATTACAGCGCGCTCAACAACGGCACGCTGTACGCCGCCAGGCTGCCGGCCGCCAGCCATGGCAGCCCGGGCACGCTGGGCCAGGACGTCTGGGTCAGCAGCGACGGCAAGCGCATCTACAGCGCTTCCAGCACGCCGAAGTCGTGCACCATCATGAGCGGCGACGACCTCGGCATCCAGGGCTATATGGCGATCGGCGACGCCACGCCGAACAACATCGAAGTGGCGATCGACGGCCGCATCTTCTGCGCCGGCGCCGCCAAGGCCACCAGCAACGACATCTATATGTACGACAGCGCCGGCAGCAAGGTGCTGCAGCAGTACAAGCTGAGCAGCAGCGGCAAGCAGCTGCTGGCGCGCCAGCTGGCGATCTCCGGTGACGGCTGGGTGCTGGCCGGCATCACCGAAGACGGCGTGCTGAACTTCCTGCCGATCGGCCCGTAAATCCTGCGCCGCCATAAAAAACGCCGCCGGCAGCTTGCGCTGCGGCGGCGTTTTTTCCGCGTGACGGTTCAGTAGCCGGTGCTGCGGCCGGCGATCACCGGCAACTCGTCATCGCTGGTCAGCGCCCAGATCAGGCGGGCGATGGTTTCCGACGCCACCACCGTGTGGTGATTGTCCTGCGCCATCAGCTTCTCGCGGATCTCGCGCCGCACGGCAGGCAAGCCGGTCAGGTCGAACAGGATGTCGATGCCGCTGCCCAGCGCCACGATCTCGTCCAGCGAGGCGATCTTCAGGCCGGCGTCCAGCGCCAGCTTGCGGCCGGGCGTATCGCCACTTTCCGCGACACCGACTACATCGACACCACGCCCGCTGCGCGCCAGCAGATTACGCAAGAAAGCCGAGCCGATACGGCCCAGACCGATGATAGCGATTTTTTGATTGTCCACCTGTTCCTCCGGTTTTTTAGCTACACTGTGATCGTCAATTATTAGATTGACAATCAAGCATCCCACAAACCAACACACAAGGCAAGGCGATGGATCAAGCTTCGGTCATGGACAACATTTTCTGGCACGCCCTCGATGGCGCCCACCGGCAATGGTCCAGCGGCACCGACACGATCCGCCGCTACACCCACGGCTTCTCGCCCATCATCGCTTTCGCCGATCCGGCAGCACCGGACCTGGCCGCGCTGGCGCCCTGGGTGACGCCGGGCGAGACCTTCTATTGCGACGGCTGGCGCGGCGCCGTCCCGCCCGGCTGGCGCATCGACGCCGAAACCACCATGTTCCGCATGCTGTGGGCGGGCGCCACGCCGGCGGCAGATCCGGCGCCCGATGCCCGCCCGCTAGGTCCCGAGCACGCGCAGCAGGCGCTGGCACTGGCGACGCTGTGCAAGCCCGGCCCGTTCGGCATCCGCACCATCGAGCTGGGTGATTACTTCGGCTATTTCGACGGCGAGCGGCTGATGGCCATGGCCGGCGAACGCCTGCGCGCGCCAGGCTACTGCGAAATCAGCGGAGTCTGCACCCACCCGGACTACCAGGGGCGCGGACTGGCAAAGAAGCTGATCGGCAAGCTGCTGCACCGCCACCAGCAGCTTGGCGACCGCTCGTTCCTGCACGTCATGCGCGCCAACCCCGCCCGCCAGCTTTACCTGGACATGGGATTCCAGGATTATCTGGAATCCACGGTCCGCGTAGTGGTGGCCGATCAACCGTAAGGCGTGTAGCTGACGCCGTTCTGCAGCACGCCCACCAGCGCGGCGACGTTTTCCTCGCTCTGGCCGAAGTCGACCAGCACGGCGGCGGCGCTGCCGCCGCGGTGATCCATCACATCCAGCCAGTAATCGAAGCCGGACTGATCCGCCGCGCGGTGCAGCACGTTTTGGTAGTAGCGCGTCAGGATCTCGGCATTGCTCGGCTGCGCGCCGTACAGGTCGCGGAATTCCGCCGAAGCGACAAACGATTGCGTCACCTGGGCCAGCGTGGCGCCATGGTCCATCACATTGATCCAGAAACCGAGGCCGTCAGTATCCGGGGTGCGGTTAAAGGCCGCCTGGTAAATCCGGTAAGCCTGCCCGGCAATGCCGTCCACGCCGGTATCCAGCGCCACCATGGTGTCGCTGAACTGCACCCGCTCGATGCCGGTCAGGGTATCGCTGGCCGCACCGTGAGCCACGCGGAAGCTGCCATCGGCCTGCTGCACAATCGTATTGGCGGCCCGCGTTTCCGCATACACCACCCGGTCCAGCCCGGCACCGCCATCCATACTGAGGCCGCGCACGGCGGCGGTGAGGACATCATCGTGGGCGCCGCCCAGCAGATGGGTATACAGCTTGGAACTGCTCAGTTGCAAACCGGTGTCGCCACTGCGCACCACAGCCACCGGCGCGCTGTCGGCCACATGGCTGCCGTCGCGCACCACCAGCGTGCTGCTTGCGCGTGACGGATCGATCACCACATCCAGCGTCCAATTGCCATTAGCGTCCGCTTTGGTTTGCGCCAGCAAGGTATTGTGCTCCAGCACGCTGGTGGTGGCGCCGGCCGCCGCCGTGCCGCTCAGGTGCAGCACATTGCCTGTGAGCGCGGCACGCGCCGCGTCGGCCGCCACGCTGGGTACAATCACGCCTTTCCCGGTCAGGCTGGAGTCAGACAAGGCCAGGCCGTCGGGAATGGTCACGGCGTAACCGAGGTCTTGAAGGATCAACAAGTCCAGTTGGCTGATCCGGTACTGATGGCCCAGGTAGAAATACAGGCCGTTCATGATGTCGTCCAGATAGCCCTCTTGCAGGTTGCTGGCATCGCCGATGTGGGACACGTTCTGCGTCGCCGAGGTGCTGGTGACATCCAGCGCATCAATGCCATGCGCGGCCAGCGACGGCGAGTCGAGATACAGCTTGCCGTTTTGCTGGTACACATACTTGTCCCACAGCATGCGGTTCTTGTCGATGAATTCCAGTGTCTGGTGATCGCGATAGGAATTGATGCCCAGTCCATGCATTAATTCATGCAGCAGTACCGACATGCCATCGGTTTTATCGGACGGCACGGTCCGTGCGCTGTCATAGGCGGCGGTGGTAAAGCTAAGTCCCTGGAAGTAGCTGCTGCCGGGATCGACGTAGATGGTCAGGTCCGCCGCGCTGCCATTCAGGTTGCTGCCGACTGCCAGCTCTTTGGCCGCCTGCGCAACTAGATAGTTCAACCCATCCGCCGTGTAATCCAGCGTGACCGCGCCATTGCCGGCAAAGCGCCCGGTGGAGGTGGCGCTGACCGACACCGCCACATTCAGCGTGGTATTGCCAACGATGAATTGGTTCAGATAGCCGATGACCGACTGAATCGCGCCGGTGAACAGCGCCTTGTCGGCCATGAAGTTGCCGGGATCATCGTAGCTGACGGCCACATTCCACATGTGTTGCTCCGCATATTATCAAGAATGACATATTAACGCATGGAAATAATTATCCCGTCAAGTTTCATGTCGACTGACATATCTTGCTTCAGCTAGACTTGGTAAAAAACAAACCTGATGGGCAGACATGCAAATGCACTTTGACGCAGACAAGGTGGCACAGGCAAACTAAAGCAGCAGTTTCCAACACTCTAGTTTCTGCGCCAATGTCAGCGAAGCGTAAGCGGGTGACGTCGACGGCAGCACCAGCGTACGGTAGCCTTGGGCAGCAAACTGCGGGGCGAACTTGCCGGAGGTTTGACCGTTGAAGCCTACCGTCTCCAGCAGCGGGCACAGCTCGCGCAGGCGGGCGAAATCGTTGGCGGCGGGTTTGCGGATGGCGGAGTCCAGACTGCCTTCGCGCTCGCAGGCACCCAGCACATCCCACAAGCCGAAGCCATGCGCCAGCAGGCGCGGCAGGCGTTCTGCATACGGCAGATCCGCCAGCGGCTCGCCGGTCAGCACCGACAGAATCGGCCACAGCAGGTTGCGCGGATGCGCATAGTATTGCTGTGCCGCCAGCGATGCCGCCCCAGGGAAACTGCCCAGTATCAGGATGCGCGTCTGTGCGTTGAGCACTGGCGCCAGGCCGGTCAGCGCAGTGGAAGTGGAGGGAGTGGCATTCATGCCCCATTGTAGCGTTCAGGTGTAGAATTTGCTGGCGGCACAGACCGCGCCATAACGACAGGAGACCACCATGCCGCAACACCGTACCATCGATACGCTGCTGGCCAAGTACAGCGAAAGCCACCTCCATCCCACCAACGAACTGATCCACTTCGTCTGCGTGCCGGTCATCATGTTCACCCTGCTCGGCCTGCTATGGTCGCTGCATCCGCTGGTCGCCTTCGCCTTTGCCGCCGGTTCGATGTGGTACTACCTGCGGCTGTCGAAGCCGTTCGCGGTAGGCATGTTCATGATGGCAGCGGTGATGCTGTCGATCCTGGCCGCGCTACCGCAGGCAGCCATCCTGCCGCTGTCGCTTGCGATTTTCGTGCTGGCGTGGATAGGCCAGTTCATCGGCCACAAGATCGAGGGCAAGAAGCCGTCGTTCTTTGAAGACCTGCGTTTCCTGCTGATCGGGCCGCTGTTCGTACTGAGCTTTCTGTATCGCCGCCTGCACCTGGCCTATTGATTAGTGGAACCAGGCGTAGAACAGGGCGTGCGCCGCGCCCTGCATCTGGTCGTCCGACAGCATCAGCACCAAAGCGGTGCTCAGGGCGACGTAGCCCAACAGCGTGACGACTTTGATTTGCAGCGCGGTGCTCATGACGCTCTCCGGCAAAAAGAATAAGGTGTCATTTCACTATACTTGGACTTTCTGCATGCACCGCTGAATTTACACTTCCGATACAACTTTATCTACAAGCTGTTGCGTCGCAACAAAATATTAGCCGCTAGGCAAGATACACCCCACCCAGCTATACTCGTTCGATGTCCTCTCCACTGCTATTCACCATCGCCTGTTTGATCTGGGGCTCCACTTTCTTCGCCATCACGCTGCAACTGGGCGATGTGGCGCCAGCGGTATCCGTGGTCTACCGCTTTGCGCTGGCCTCGGCCGTGCTGTTTGCCTGGTGCGCCATTCGCGGCGACCGCCTGCTGCTGCCTTGGCGCGCGCAGCGCTGGATGATGTTGCAGGGTGCTGCCACCTTCGCGCTCAGCTACATCTGCACCTACACGTCCGAGCAATACCTGGTGTCCGGCCTGGTGGCCGTGCTGTTCGCGCTGATGGTATTCTGGAATCCGTTACTCAACCGCCTGGTCTTCGGCAACGCGCTGGGCTGGCGCACCTGGGCCGCCGGCGGCGTCGCCATCTGCGGCGTAACCTTGCTGTTCTTCCACGCCATCCATGATGCCTGGGCCGAGATCAACAGCGGCGGCAACGGCCATTTCCTGCTGGGCCTGATCCTGGCGCTGTGCGCCACCATCGCCAGTTCGGTCGGCAATCTGGTGGTGGTCAAGGTGCGCCAGCAATCCGATAACGTGCTGCTGACCATGGCCTGGTCGATGCTGTGGGGCAGCATGCTGGTGGCGCTGTACGTGCTGCTTACCGGCCAGCATTTTGTCATGCCATCCACCGCCAAATACTGGGCCGGCCTACTGTGGCTGTCGCTGCTGGGATCGGTGATCGCGTTTGCCGCCTACTTTACGCTGATCCACCGCATCGGCTCGGACAAGGCAGTCTACATCGGCGTCGTCACGCCGGTGATTTCCGTACTGCTGTCGATCCAGCTGGAACATTATCGCCCCGGAGCCATGGAATGGCTGGGCATGATACTCTGCCTGTCCAGCGTCGCCTGGGCGCTGCAACCCACTTCTTCCACTACCACATAGACCTGATGAGTACTTCCGAACTGACCATCCGCCCGGCGACGCCGGCCGACATCCCTGCCATCTTCGGCATGATCTTCGAGCTGGCCGTGTTTGAAAAGCTGGAGCACATGGTGGTCGCCAACGAAGCCATGCTGCACGACAGCCTGTTCTGCGACAAGCCGATGTGCGAGGCGCTGGTCGGTGAGACCGGCGGCGAAGTGGTCACCTTCGCGCTGTTCTTCCACAACTTCTCCACCTTCCTGTGCAAGAAAGGCCTGTACCTGGAAGACCTGTACGTGCAGCAGGCGCAACGTGGCAAGGGCTACGGCAAGCAGATGCTGGTGGCGCTGGCGCAGCTGGCGGTGGAGCGCGACTGCGGCCGCTTCGAATGGTCGGTGCTGGACTGGAATGCCAATGCCATCAAGTTCTACGAAGGCATGGGCGCAACCGTGATGCCGGACTGGCGCATCTGCCGCGTTACCGGCGATGCGCTGGCGCAGCTGTCGGCGCAGGCGTAAAAAAATCCCACCCAGCGGCACGCGCTGGATGGGCTGAAACCCGTTGTCAGTGGGAGGGAGATTGAATCAACGGATTCACTATATCCCGCCGTTCTGGCGCCTGCGGCACACCTTACAAATCATTACGGCGACTTTACAGAAAGCCGCTGTCTGTTAATCACCGTGCGTTCGAGCAACTCGAACAGGCCTTGTGTCAGCAATGCCAATATTGCTGCGGGGATAGCCCCAGCCAGCAGCATATCGTTGTCGTTCAATGCAAGGCCGATGGTGATGCGTTCGCCGTAGCCGCCGGCGCCGATGAAGGCGGCGATGGTGGCGGTGCCGACACTCAATACCGCCGCCGTCTTCACGCCGGCCAGTATCACTGGCAACGCCAGCGGCAATTCGATATGGATCAGCCTTTGCGCCGGCCGCAGGCCGAGCGCTTTCGCCGCCAGCATCAGGCCGGGCGAGACTTGCAGCAAGCCGGTGCAGGTATTGCGCACGATCGGCAACAGCGCGTACACCACCAGCGCCACCAAGGCCGGCACGGTGCCGATGGTGCCCAGCAGCGGGATCAGCAACGCCAGCAGGGCCAGCGAAGGAATCGTTTGCAGCACGCCGGTCAGGCCGAGGACGAACTGCCGCAGGCGCGGCAACGCCGCCGCCAATACGCCCAGCGGCACGCCGATCACGCACGCCAATGCGACAGCCAGCAGCACCAGCGTCAGATGCTGACGCGTCAGCCGCCACAGGTTCTGATCGAAGATCTTCGCCAGCAGGCTCGCGCGCGCGGCCGGCGCGACGCCGCCGTCTGGCGAGGATGCGCTGGCGTCGCGCTCCGACGCTACGGCAGGCAAACTGGCTGCGCTCTCCGACACCGCAGAAACGACGGCAGGCGCACTGGCTGCGCGCTCCGACTCCCCAGAAACGACGGCAGGCACACTGGCTGCACGCTTCGACTCCGCAGAAACGACGGCAGTTCGCATGCTGGCGCGCTCCGTCGCCGCAGCAGCTGCGGCAGCCGGTGCATTCGCCACATCAGCGCCCGGCAGCGGATGCGCGGCGAGCCAGTCGCGCGCCACGCGGTCAAAGCTCACGCCATTGATCTCGGCCGCCGCATTCATCGCAATCATGTCCTGCTCGCTGATACATCCTTCGAGCTGCCCGATCGCCTTCCATGCCGCCGGAAAGCGCTTCGCCGCATCCAGCCGGTACAGCAGCACCGCATCGTAGCGCGGGAAATAGCTACGATCATCCTCCAGCACCCGCAGGCCATACTGCGCTATGCGCGCCTCGGTCGAATACACATCGATCACATCGACCTGCTTGCGCTTCAATGCCTCGTAAGCGATGCCATGATCCAGCCCCTCCGGCCGCTGCGCCAGGCCATAGCGCTGCGCCAGCCCCTGCCACCCATCCACGCGGCCGATGAATTCATGCGACAGCCCGAACTTCAGATCGCGTCCGGCCAGCTCGCTCAGCTTGCGCGGCGCATCCGTCCCACCGCGCACCGCCAGCGCATAAGTATTGTTAAAGCCCAGCGGCACCGCCACGCCCAGCCCCATGACCGCCAGCTCCTTGCGGATCTGCTCCATGGAAGTCGGCTGCGCGTGCTTCAGAATCTCCAGGTCGATCGTCCCCACATACTCCGGATACACATCGATGCGCCCCGCCTGCAAAGCAGCCAGCACGATCGCCGTATTGCCCAGTCCCTGCAAATGCTCGACCTGCGCATGCGGCGCCGCCACCTGCTTCAGCATCTCGCCCAGAATATAGGACTCTGCAAAACGCTTGGAACCGATATGCAGTGTATCTGCCGCCACCGCCGCACCAGCCCACAACAAGGCCAGCACGGCCAACCATCGTCGCACCATCGTCAAGCCCCCGCGCGCAACATCGACGCCTTCAGCGCCTGCGTCAGCGATTCATATGTCTCCGACAGGTGCGCCTTCGCCTCGCGGCTCATCGGCCGGCCCATCGCCACGCGCACATCGCGTTGCAGCTGCAAGGCATTCTCGCGTTGCAGGCTGCGCACATCGGCCAGTGTCGGCACCGACACGCGCACCAGCGATGCCACCAGCCGCTTCAGATGCTCGCGTTGCAGATTGCGCCGCATGCCGCCAATATCCTTGCCGGATGTTAGCTCGCTCCACACCGCCTGCTGCACCGAGCCATACAGCTCGGCGAGACTCAAGGCCAGCTTGCGATCCGCCAGCTTTTCCTGCGAATCGATCAACCGCACCGCCACGCCATCCGACATCAACTGATCCAGCGCAGCCGCCTGCAAGGACAGCACACGCGTGCCGACCGAGACATCCTGACGCAGGCGCGGCGTGAAATTGTCGGCACCCAGTCGGCTGATGGTCTCCGGTGAAAACTGGAAGCTGTCCGCCTTGAACAAGCTGCTGGTCAGCATCTGCAACGCCTCGCGCTGACGCGGCAGCGACACCGGCGTGAACGTCGCACGCGCTGTGCCGGCGTGATCGCGCAGATAGGTCACGCCGCCGATATACTTGACCACCACCGGCAAGGTGCGCGCAAACTGCTGGAAGCCATAATCAAAACTGCGGCGCAGCACCTCGTAGCTTTCGCCCGGCTTCAGCGTGCGCGTCTGCACACGGTCCCACAGCTCGCGCGATATCGTCAGCCGGCGCTGGAAGTAGGACAGCGGATCGCTGCCCAAATCGAACACATTCACGTCCGGGTCCATATTGAAGCCGTTGGCATCCTGATCGGTGCCGAAGGCCAGCTCCTGCGCGCTGGAACGCGAAGCGATCTTCGCCAATTCCTCCTTCTCATGCGCCGGATCGACAGGCTTGTAGGCATACTCGATCGCCCAATAATCGTAAGGCCCCAGCGTGGACGGCACATACTCGCCCTGCTTCTCGCCCTTCAGCGACAGGTTGAACGGCGTGTAATCCATCACCGAACCAGCCAGGCCATTCTTCCTGGTGAACGCCGGATCCTGCAACTGCTTCAGCGTGTAGATGGTCGACGAACGGAAGTTGTGACGCAGGCCCAGCGTATGCCCCACCTCGTGCATGATGACCGACTTCACATATGCCTGCGCTACCGCATCCGCCTCCGGGCTGCCCATTTCCAGTTCGCCGCGCGCCTCCAGCACATCCATCGCAAAGCCCATCTCCTGCGCCGATTCGTGCATGTAATCGCAGCGCGCCTCGCCGGTTGGCGGTGGTGACAGATCGAAGCTGTCCTCACCCACCATGCGCCGCGCGCCGCGCGCAAACACATCGGACATGCCGATGTCGGCATCGAGAATCTCGCCGCTGCGCGGATCGACCTGGCTCGGACCGATGGCAAAGCCAACATCGGCGCCGACAAACCAGCGGATCGATGCGTGGCGCGCATCCATGGTGTCGAAGGTATCGGTGGCTGCCTGCTGCTTCACCACGATCGCATTCCTGAAACCGATGCGCTCAAAGGCGTCGTTCCAGGCCAGCACGCCCTGCCGCACCGACTCGCGGTACTTCTCCGGCACATTGGCATCGATCCAATAGGTGATCGGCTGCACCGGCTCCGATACGGCTGCCGCTGGATCTTTCTTCTCCAGCCGCCAGCGCTCGACCAAATGTACCGCCGTCGTCGGCGTCACATCGTCGGAAAAATCCTGGCTGGTGCTGACGAAATGGCCAATGCGGTCGTCCGCGCGGCGGCTGTGCATGGCCTGCGCCGGCAGCGGCATAAAGCTGTAATAAAAGCCGAGGAACATGCTGCGCGGATCGGGCAGCGTGGTCGGCGGCGAGGCAATCGGCAACGGCACCGTCGGCACCACCGCCGGCCGCGCTGCAATGCGCGGCACGAAGAAGTGCGCGTTGACCTGCAAGCCGGTCATGTTGTCGTCAGCGCGGATGGTCATGAAGCTGCTGTTACGCGCATCCATCGCATATGGCATACGGAACGCCGTCTCCAACCGCGTGGTCATCGATGGGATATCCCCCAGCAGCAGCGCATTGGCTTCCACCAGGATCGCCTTCGATTGCGGATGCGGCCCACTGACCACCGGCGCCACCGCCAGCAGGCTGTCTGAGAATGCCTGCTGCACCACGCGCGCCTGCGGCGTGCCACCCTTGGCGCTGAAGTCCACGTTCTTGGCGATCATCTGCACCAGGTTGCCGATGCGGTGGAAAATCACCACCTGGCTGAGGCCCATCTGGCTGCCGTAGATACCGCGCTCACCGATCCCGTTCGGCATGTTCACCGACATGAACAGCGGACGGTCAAACTGCTCCGGCCGCAGCTCGATCCACACCTTCTCGTCTTTCCGGTACAAACCCAGGAAGCCCGGCAAATGCGCGGCGCCGCGCACCAGGTCGATGAACGGCCGTGGCGCCGCCGTTGGCAGCACCAGCGTTGGCACCGGCGTTGGCGTGGCAGGCGCCTGTAGCGGCGCGGTGGCCACCACCGGCACATCCGGCGCAGGCGGAACCGGTGGCGTCGGCGGCGTGGGTTCCTGCGCCAGCGCGTTCACACTCAGCGCCGCCAGCACAGCGGCGCGCAGGGAATTCAGGACGAACATAATGCTTCCTTGGATGACATCCGGTTAATGTAACCGAAACAACCAGGAAGCGAAGATATTTTAGATGACCGGCGAGCGCAATTTGCCGGCGTTGGCGACACCACGGCATGGATTCAGGCCAATGGCATACGACAGATCGGCCGGTCGGGCGATGCGCCACAGCGCAAAGTCGGCGCGCTTGCCCACTTCAAGGCTGCCGATTTCCGCGTGCAGCCCCAGCGCCTGCGCCGCGTGCAGCGTCACGCCAGCCAACGCCTCCTGCGGCGTCAGGCGCCACAGCGTGCACGCCATATTCATCGCCAGCAGCAGCGACGTCATCGGCGAGGTACCGGGATTGCAGTCGGTCGATACCGCCATCGGCACGCCGGCCGCGCGCAAGCCCGCTACTGGCGGCGGCGTGGTGTCGCGCAGGAAGTAGTAGGCGCCGGGCAGCAGCACCGCCACCGTGCCGGCAGCGGCCATGGCATCGATGCCGGTTTGCGTCAGATGTTCCAGATGGTCTGCCGACAGGCCCTGGTAGCGCGCCGTCAGCTCCGCGCCGCGCTGGTCGGACAGCTGTTCCGCATGCAGCTTGACCGGCAAGCCATGCGTCTGCGCGGCCTTGAACACGCGCTCAGTCTGTTCATGCGAAAAGCCGATGCGCTCGCAGAACGCATCCACCGCGTCGACCAGCCCTTCGGCGGCCAGCGGCGCGATCATCTTGCAGACTGCGTCGACATAGTCGTCGGCGCGGCCGGCAAACTCCGGCGGCAGCGCGTGCGCGCCAAGGAAAGTGGCAGAAACGCGCAGCGGCAGTTCGCGGCCGATGCGGCGCGCCACGCGCAGCATGTTGGCTTCCGATTCCAGCGTCAGGCCGTAACCGGATTTGATCTCCAGCGTGGTAACGCCTTCCTCCAGCAAGCTGAAAACGCGCGGCAGGCTTTGCCTTAGCAGCTCGTCCTCCGACACCGCGCGTGTGGCGCGCACGGTGGACATGATGCCGCCGCCAGCGCGGGCAATATCTTCATAGGTGGCGCCGTTCAGGCGTGCCTCGAATTCGTCGCTACGGTTGCCGGCGTGGACGATGTGGGTGTGGCAGTCGATCAGTCCCGGCGTCAGCCAGCTGCCGCCGCCATCATGCACCGTAACCGCCTGCGCGCCTTGCGGCAGTTCAGCCTGTGGCCCCAGCCACGCGATGCGGCCATCCTTGACGGCGATGGCCGCATCGCGCACTTCGCCATACCCATCGACCATCGTAGCCAGATGGACATTCGTAAACAACACGTCCCACATGCTTTGCTTTCTCAATTGCGGATGCTCAGTTACGGATAATATCGGCCACCAGCACGGTGGCCTGTTGCGCTTCCAGCGTCCAGTCTTCGTCCGCCTCCAGCACCACCGTATCGTAGCGGACCATGGCGATGCGTTCGCGCGTGCTGCTCAGCGTCAGGCTTTCACCGTCGGCGAGGAACAGCAGCGTGGTGCCGGCGCGGCGCTTGAGCGCCTGCGTGCCCTTCACCATCAGCAGTTCCAGCCGGTGGCGGCACTGGCCACGGCGCGTCATGACATTGAAGTCAGTGGTGTGCTGGCCGGTGACGGTGGCGTGCACCGCGTCCTCGCCGGCGAATTCGATCAACGGCTCGCTCGGGCTAAGCACAAAGCGCTCGTCGCCGAAATCCAGCAACACGCCCTCCCCGTCGACCAGCGCCAGCGAGCGGTCAATGCCGGGGAATACGGAGAATGGGCCATCCTGCGCAATGGTGGCCAGACTGACACGCCAGTCGAAATCTTCGAAGCCAGTCCCGGCTGGCGAGATGGCGATTTCGGTGGTGCTGCCGCCGCCGTTTTTCCACGGCGCGGCACGCAGGCTTGCATACTGGATCAGCTGGGTCATCGGAACTCCCTCAGTTCGGCCAAGGTCTGCTTGAAGCGCGCAGCGATCGCTTGCTGCGCCACGTGCTGCTGGTTGCGCACTACCCACTGGCCGCCGACCATGACGTCTTTGACCAGATTGTCGTTGCCGCTGAAGACAAAGCTGCCGAGTACCTCGTCCAGCGCCAACCCAAACATATTCGGATGCGTGTCGTCCAATATCAGAATGTCGGCGCGATGGCCCGGCGCCAGCGCGCCGACCGGCCGTCCCGCCGCCTGCGCGCCGCCGCGCAAGGCACCCTGCCACAGGAAGTCCGCCACGTTGCGCTGCCCATCGGACACCGCGATATTGCGGCGCTGATGTTGCAGGCGCTGCCCATATTCCAGCCAGCGTAATTCTTCCACAGCGCTTTGCGACACATGGCTGTCGCTGCCGATGCCCCACACGCCACCCTGCGCCAGGAAGCTCTCCAGCGGGAACAGCCCATCGCCAAGATTCGCTTCCGTGGTCGGGCACAGGCCCGCCACCGCCCGGCTTTGCGCAATGCCGCTGACTTCATCGTCCGCCAGGTGCGTGGCATGGATCAGGCACCAGCGCTGGTCCACATGCACATTCTCCAGCAGCCATTGCACCGGCCGGCGCCCGCTCCAGCTCAGCGACTGCTGCACTTCGCCCTGCTGCTCAGCGATGTGGATGTGTACCGGGCGCTGTTTCGGCAGCGTCGCCAGCACCTCGTCAATTTGCGCCACCGAGGCCGCACGCAGCGAGTGCGGCGCGAAGCCGACTTCCACCTGCGCATCGCGCTGCGGCTCCAGCGCTTCCATGATGCGCAATACATCCTGGGCATCGGTCTTGAAGCGTTGCTGCTCCGGTTTCAGCGCCAATTCGCCAAAGCCGGAATAACTATACAACACCGGCAGCATGGTCACGCCGATTCCGGTCAACCGTGCGGCGGCAATCACCCGTTCGGCCGTTTCCGCCGGACGCGGATACATCGCCCCATCCGGCGCGCGTTGAACGTAATGGAATTCGCACAGCGAGGTATAGCCGTAACGCAGACATTCGCTGAACAGCTGCGCGGCAATCGCTTCGATATGTTCCGGCGTGATGTTGCGCGCGAAGCGGTACATCAGGTCGCGCCAGGTCCAGAAACTGTCCTTGCTGTCGCCGGCTTTTTCGGTGCGACCACCCAGCGCGCGCTGGAAGCTGTGCGAGTGCAGGTTAATCATGCCGGGCAGCGCATACTCGACCGTCTCCGCGCCGGCGGCCCCGCCCGGAGGCGCCGCAATGCCCGTCTCGGCTGTGGCGCCAGGCGTTACCGCCGTGATGGCGCCGGCGGCGTCCCATTCGATCAGCACATCTTTTGCCCAGCCATCAGGCAGCAAGGCGTAGCGCGCAAACAGCTTGTTCATGCGCGCACCCAGTCGGCGGCGGCCTGCATCATCGCGCGCAGCGGCTGCTGCACCTGCGCGGCCAGATCGGCGCGATAACCATACGGCGCATCTTCATCCATATAAGTGGACTGGCACATTTCCAGCTGAATCGCGTGAACGCCCTTTGCCGGCTCGCCGTAGAAGCGCGTGATATGGCCACCCTTGAAGCGGCCGTTAACGGCAACCGTATAGCCGCCATCCACGCGCGCCACCACGGCGTCGGTCAGGCTGCTCGCGCAGCTTTTGCCATCCGCCGTGCCGAAGTTCAGGTCCGGCAGTTTGCCGTCAAAGAAGCGCGGCACGTGCGATGCGATCGAATGCGCATCCCACAGCACCACGCGTCCGTGCAGCGCCAGCAGGCGGTCCAGCTCCGCGCGTAGCTGGTCGTGATACGGCTTCCAGTACGCTTGCAAGCGGCGCCGCACCTCTGCCTCGTCCGGCGTACGGCCCTCCAGATACAGCGGTTCGCGATGAAAGGTATCGACCGGGCAGAGGCCAGTCGTGTCCTGCCCCGGATACAGATTGGTATTCTCCTGTGGGCGATTCAGATCAATCACATAGCGCGACCAGCGCGCCGATAGCGTTGACGCGCCCATCTCGCCCAGGAATTCATACAGGCGCACCAGATGCCAGTCGGTGTCCTGCTTGTCGACGGCGTCAGGCGTCATCGTCGCCAGCACATCGTCGGGAATATCGGTGCCCACGTGCGGCATGGACACCAGCAAGGGAATGCTGCCTGCTTTGAACTGATAATCCATGCCCGGTTCTCCTTACGGATGCAGCGCCGTGAACAACTCTTTGCACGATGCGCTCAACTCGCCGCGCAACACCATGCCCTTGGCCGCCTCGATGTCCGGCGCGAAGAAACGGTCTTCCTCGTAGAACGGCACCTTCGCGCGCAACTGCGCATGTACATGCTCCAGGTGTGGCGAGGTTGTCAGCGGACGGTGGAAATCGATGCCCTGCGCCGCCGCCAGCAGCTCGATGCCGACAATGGTCGCGGTATTCTGCGCCATGTCTTCCAGCCGGCGCGCCGCGTAGGTCGCCATGCTGACATGGTCTTCCTGGTTGGCCGAGGTCGGAATGGTATCCACGCTGCCCGGATGCGCAATCGACTTGTTCTCCGACGCCAGCGCAGCAGCGGTGACGTGCGCGATCATGAAGCCCGAGTTCAAGCCCGGATCACGCACCAGGAACGGCGGCAGGCCGGACAAGGTCGCATCAATCAGCAGCGATACGCGGCGCTCCGAGATCGAACCGATTTCCGCAATCGCCAGCGCCAGCGTATCGGCGGCAAAGGCCACCGGCTCGGCGTGGAAGTTACCGCCCGAGACCACGATCGATAACTCGCCATCCTTGAACAGCAGCGGATTGTCGGTCACCGCATTCGCCTCGATCAGCAGCGTGCGCGCGGCGTTGTTGATGATGTCCCAGCAAGCGCCCATTACTTGCGGCTGGCAGCGCAGGCAGTATGGGTCCTGCACGCGCTCATCGCCAACCAGGTGCGATGCACGGATCGCGCTATCGGACACCAGCTGGCGATAAATCGATGCGGCCGCAATCTGGCCCGGCTGGCCGCGCACTTCATGCACGCGCGCGTCGAACGGCGAATCCGAGCCCTTGGCCGCATCCAGCGACAACGCACCAGCCACCATGCCGGCTTCCAGCAGGCGCTCGGCCATGAACAGGCCATGCAGCGCCAGCGCGGTCGATACCTGCGTGCCGTTGATCAGCGCCAGGCCCTCTTTCGCGGCCAGCACCACCGGCTCGATACCGGCGGCTTTCAGCGCGTCCACCGCTTCCATCAGCACGCCATTGACCCGCACCTGGCCCACGCCCAGCATGGCCAGCGTCATGTGCGACAGCGGCGCCAGGTCGCCCGAGGCGCCGACCGAACCCTTGGCCGGAATCGCCGGCATGATGCCGGCGTTGTACAACTTGATCAGCGTGTCGATAATCAGCGGGCGCACGCCCGAATAGCCGCGCGCCAGGCTACCGATCTTCATCAGCAGAATCAGGCGGCAGACGGCGTCCGACATCAGCTCGCCGGTGCCCACCGAGTGCGACAGGATCAGGTTGCGTTGCAACTGCTCCAGCTTCTCGTCCGGGATGCGCGTCTTGGCCAGAAGGCCGAAGCCGGTGTTGATGCCGTAGGCGGCATCGCCCTTGGCGACAATCGCCCGCACAGCGGCGGCGGATGCTTCGATGACCGGATAGGCTTCGGCGGCCAGCGACAGCGGCGCGGCGGAGGTCCAGACGGAGCGCAGTTCAGACAGCGTCATCGCGCCAGGTTTCAGAATCAGGTTCATAGTCAAACTCATTTAATCATAGGTGGAGCAGGGAATTCGGGCGGCCTGCCGCCCGCCTGCGGAACGGGGCGACCATGCAGGGGCGCCCTCCCGTCCTATCGGACCATAGGGAGGTTCAGGCCATTGCGCTTGGCGCAGGCTACTGCGGTTTCATAGCCGGCATCGGCGTGACGCATCACGCCTGAGCCGCTGTCGTTGACCAGCACGCGCGCCAGGCGCTTGGCGGCGGCGTCGGTGCCATCGGCCACGATCACCACGCCGGAGTGCTGCGAGTAGCCCATGCCCACGCCGCCGCCATGGTGCAGCGACACCCAGGTGGCGCCGCCGGCGGTGTTCAGCAAGGCATTCAGCAGCGGCCAGTCGGAGACGGCGTCGGTGCCGTCCTTCATTGCCTCGGTTTCGCGGTTAGGGCTGGCGACCGAGCCGGTGTCCAGATGGTCGCGGCCGATCACGATCGGCGCTTTCAGTTCGCCGTTGCGCACCATCTCATTGAACGCCAGGCCGGCGATGTGGCGCTCGCCCAGGCCCAGCCAGCAGATGCGCGCCGGCAGGCCCTGGAAGGCAATGCGCTCGCGCGCCATGTCCAGCCAGCGGTGCACCTGCGCGTGGTGCGGGAACAGCTCCTTGATCTTGGCGTCGGTCTTGTAAATATCTTCCGGATCGCCGGACAGCGCCACCCAGCGGAACGGGCCACGGCCTTCGCAGAACTGCGGGCGGATATAGGCTGGCACGAAGCCGGGGAAATCAAACGCGTTCTTCACGCCGTGGTCAAACGCCACCTGGCGGATGTTGTTGCCGTAGTCGACCACCTTGGCGCCCAGCGCCTGGAAGTCCAGCATCGCCTGCACGTGCACCGCGCAGCCAGCGGTGGCGGCGGCCTTCAGTTCCGCGTGACGCGACACATCCTGCTGCGCCGCCTTCCACTCGGCCACGTTCCAGCCTTGTGGCAGATAGCCGTTGATCAGGTCATGCGCCGAGGTCTGGTCGGTCACCATATCTGGCACCAGGCCGCCGGCCTGCGCGCGGCGTACCAGTTCCGGCAGCACGTCGGCGGCATTGCCCAGCAGGCCGATGGAGATCGCGTCACCATTCGCCTTGTGCTGCTTGACCAGCTCCAGCGCCTCGTCGATCGACGCGGCCTGCTTGTCGAGGTAACGGGTACGCAAGCGGAAGTCGATGCTGCTCTGCTGGCACTCGATGGTCAGCGACACCGCGCCGGCCATGGTTGCGGCCAGCGGCTGCGCGCCGCCCATGCCGCCCAGGCCCGCAGTCAGCACCCAGCGGCCTTTCAGGTCGCCGCCAAAGTGCTGGCGACCCGCTTCGGCGAAGGTTTCGAAGGTGCCTTGCACGATGCCTTGCGTGCCGATGTAGATCCACGAACCGGCCGTCATCTGGCCGTACATGAACAGGCCCTTGCGATCCAGTTCATTGAAGTGTTCCCAGTTGGCCCACTTCGGCACCAGGTTGGAATTGGCGATCAGCACGCGCGGTGCATCCTCGTGCGTCTGGAACACGCCGACCGGCTTACCGGACTGGATCAGCAGCGTCTGATTGTCTTCCAGCTCGCGCAGCGAGGCCAGGATCTGGTCGTAGCACGCCCAGTTGCGGGCAGCGCGGCCGATGCCGCCATAGACCACCAGGTGCTTGGGATTCTCCGCCACTTCCTTGTCCAGATTATTCTGGATCATGCGGTAGGCTGCCTCCGCGCCCCAGTTCTTGCAGGTGCGTTCAGGGCCACGCGGCGCGCGGATATCGCGGCTGGCGTCGTAACGGGGATCGTTGTCGAATTGGCTGCTCATAAGGTCTCCTGCTGCGATGAATGGGAATCATCACAGCATAAGTTGTATAGACAACCAAGTCAACCCGTTGCGCTGCCTATTTTTTGTACACCCGTTTGCCGCCCATCCAGGTTTGCAGCACTTGGGTCTTGCCTAGTTGCTCCGATGGAATTTTGAAGATGTCGCGGTCAAGCACGATGAAGTCGGCCCACTTGCCCGTTTCCAGCGAACCGATGACCTTTTCCTGGTTGGCGGCGTAGGCGGCGTCCAGCGTGAAGCAGCGGAAGGCTTCGGTCAACGTCATCGCCTGGTTCTTGTACCAGCCGCCGACCGGCACGCCGGCATTGTTCTGCCGCGTGACTGCCGCGTGCAGGCCTTCAAATGGATTCGGCGATTCGATCGGGAAGTCCGAGCCGCAGGCGATCTTCGAGCCCTGGTCAAGGAAGGTGCGCCACGCGTAGGCGCCCTTGATGCGTTCGTGGCCGACGCGCTGCTCGGCCATGTTCTGGTCGGAGGTGGCGTGGGCCGGCTGCATCGACGGGATGATGCCCAGCTGCTTGAAGCGCGGGATGTCCTCCGGCGTCACCACCTGCGCATGTTCAATGCGGTGGCGCAGCGCGATGTTCTTGTACTGCGGGATCAGCTGCGCGTAGGCGTCCAGGATCTGGTGATTGCCGGCGTCGCCGATGGCGTGGATGTTGACCTGGTAGCCGGCCTTCATCGCCTTGTTCATCTTGGCGCGCATTTCGGCGTCCGGGTAGAACAGCAGGCCTTGGGTCGACGGCATGTCGGAGTATGGCGCCAGCAGCGCCGCGCCACGGCTGCCCAGCGCACCGTCCGAATACAGCTTGACGGCGGCCAGTGCGTACACGTCATTGGCATACGACTGCAACGGGCCGTCCTTGGACAGCTCGTCGAAATCGGAGGCGGTGTCGCCGATCATCGCGTACACGCGGGTGGTCAGCTTGCCGTGATCGGCGTAGTCGCGGTAGATATCGTCCTGCGCCACCTTGATGCCGGCGTCGTGCACGCTGGTCAGGCCGACCTTGGCCAGCGATTGCAGCGCCACGTCCAGCGTGGCGCGCGCCTCGGCCGGCGTTGGCAGCGGCACCACGCGGTTGACCAGTTCCATTGCCGCGTCGACCAGCACGCCGGTCGGCTTGCCGCTGGCGTCGCGCTCGATCTTGCCACCGGACGGATCCTGCGTGTCACGCGTGACGCCGGCCATTTCCAGCGCCTTGGTATTCACCCAGATGGCGTGGCCGTCAACCCGGTGCAGCAGGACCGGCCGGTCGTTGACCACCGCATCCAGCTCGGCGGCGGTCGGGAAGCGGCCCAGTTTCCAGTTCTCCTGGTTCCAGCCAAAACCGACGATCCAGGCGTTTTTCGGGTGGCTGCGGGCGAATTCCGCCACCGTGCGCACCGCGCTATTGAGCGAGTTCGGGCTGTACAGCTCAACGCCGGAAGCGATTTCACCCAGTTCGAACACATGGCCATGGGCGTCGATCAGGCCTGGCAGCACGGTGCGGCCCTGCACGTCGATGTGATCCGCCTTCGGCAGCGCCGCCGCCGTCTCCTTCTCGCTGCCCACCGCCACAATGCGGCCCAGGTCATCGAACGCCAGCGAAGTAAAGCGCTGCAGCTGGCCGGCGCCATTCAGCGTGTAGCCGTTGGCACGGTCGATAATGGTGTCGGCATAGGCTGGCAGGGCCGCCAGCAGGGCGGCGATCAACAGGGTGTGGCGCATCAGGTTCTCCATTCGGTGCAAGATTCAGAGTGTATCAGGCAAACAGCGGGAATTCAGTTGCGGGACAGGTACAATGCAGGCTTCCAGCATTCTCCCATGTGAACAAACAGTGTCCAGCCGCCTCCTTTACCTCCGCCTGATCAAGGAATTTCGTCCCTACGCGTGGATCGCCGTCGTCACCCTGCTGGCGATCGGCGTGGCGGCGCTGACCGACGTGCTGCTGCTGAACCAGTTGCAGAACGTGGTCGACACCCTGGGCCAGGGCCAGGCGCTGGGCATGGCCAAGGCGCCGGCGCACGGCATGATGGCGAACGTGCAGGCGCTGCTGGGCAAGCTGGCGCCGCAGAGTGCCGGACAAGCAGCATTGTGGGCGATACCGGTGACGATCCTGGCGCTGGCGATGCTGCGCATGGTGTCCAGCTTTGCCGGCGAATACGGCGGCGCGTGGCTCAGCAGCCGGGTGCAAGCCAATCTGCGCGAACTGATGTTCACCCGCATCATGCGCCTGCCAAACAGCTATTTCGACCAGACCTCGACCGGCACCACGCTGTCGCGCGTGGCCTTCGACGCCGCCCAGGTGGCGCAGGCCGGCCTGACCGTGTTCACCGTGGCAGTGCGCGAGTCGGTGCTGGTGGTGGGCTACCTGATCACCATGTTCCTGGCGGACTGGCAGCTGTCGGTGTACTGCCTTTGCCTGATGCCGCTGGTGGCCGGCATCGTCATTTTCGCCGGCCGCCGCATGCGCAAGCTGGCCGGCAGCGCGCAGGCGGCGATGGGCGAGCTGACCAATGTGCTGGACGAAAGCATCAGCGGCCAGCGCGTGGTGAAGATCTTCGGCGGCCAGCAATATGAGCAGGCCCGCTTCGACCAGGTGGTCAAGCTGAATCGCCATCTGGCGGTGAAGCATTCGGCCACGTCGGCGTTGAACTCGGGCCTGATCATGCTGCTGCTCGGTATCACCCTGTCGTCGGTGATTTATTTCGCACTGCTGCGCAACCAGGCTGGCGCGCTGTCGGCGGGTGACTTTGTCGGCTTCCTGGTGGCGCTGCTGGCGATGCAGTCGCCGATCAAGAACCTGACCAAGATTAATGAGCCGATGCAGCGCGGGCTGGCTGCCGCCTCGTCGGTGTTCAGCCTGATAGACATGGAATCGGAAGCCGACCAGGGACGCCACACGGTGACGCGCGCGGCCGGCCAGCTGTCGGTGCAGGACGTGAGTTTCCACTATCGCGGCGCCGACGGCGCGCTGCTGGCGCCGGATGCGCGTCCTGCGCTGGACCATGTGTCGCTGGACATCGCTGCCGGCGAAACCGTCGCGCTGGTCGGCAGCTCGGGCAGCGGCAAGACCACGCTGGCCGGCCTGCTGCCGCGCTTCTATGATGTCAGCGGTGGCAGCATCCAGCTGGATGGCGTTGACCTGCGCAACTACACCATGGCCTCGCTGCGCCAGCAGATCGCGCTGGTGTCGCAGGACGTGGTGCTATTCAACGACACGCTGGCGGCGAATATCGCCTATGGCGATCCGCAGCCGTCGATGGAACGCATCGAAGCAGCCGCGCGCGCCGCGCATGCGCATGAATTCATCGTCCGCCAGCCGGAAGGCTACCACTCGCCGGTCGGCGAAAACGGCTTGCGCCTGTCAGGCGGCCAGCGCCAGCGCCTGGCGATTGCCCGCGCGCTGTACAAGAACGCGCCGATCCTGATCCTCGACGAAGCCACCAGCGCGCTGGACACCGAGTCCGAGCGCCTGGTGCAGCAAGCATTGGAAGTATTGATGAAAGGCCGCACCACGGTGGTCATCGCCCACCGCCTGTCAACGATTGAAAACGCCGACCGCATCGTCGTGATGGATCGCGGCCAGATCGCCGAATCCGGCAGCCACGAAGCCCTGCTGGCCCAAAACGGCATCTACGCCCGCCTCTACCAAACCCAAAAAACCATCCAGACCTAAAACCGGGGTCAGTTCTGCCAAACGTACACGAGCTCAGCTGCCTTGCAGCTGAGCTCGTGTACGTTTGGCAGAACTGACCCCGGTTTTGTTTAGTTGGCGTCGTGGAAGATGATGCCTAGTGTGTGGCGGGTTCCGGCCCGCAGCCGGCTGACGCCGTGCCGCAGGTTGACGCGGTAGATGCCTCGCGTTCCCTGCACGGGACGGTGGTTGACGGCGAAGATGACCATGTCGCCGCGTTTCAGCGGTACGACTTCGACGCGTGATTGCATGCGCGGCCGCTGTTCGGTCAGCACGAATTCGCCGCCTTCAAAGTCTTTGCCGGGCTGGTTGAGCAGCACGGCGGCTTGCAAGGGGAAGACGTGGTCGCCGTACAGGTCCTGGTGCAGGCAGTTGTAGTCGCCGGACTGGTATTGCAGTAGCAGCGGCGTCGGGCGCTGCTGGCCGGCGGCGTGGCAGCGGGCCAGGAAGTCGGTGTGCTCGGCGGGAAAGCGCTCGGGCAGGTCCATCAGTTCGTGCCACCGGTTGGCGATGACGGCCAGCGGGCCATACAGGGCGTTGCGCAGCGCGGCGATCATCGATGGCAGCGGGTAGCGGAAATACTGGTACTCGCCGCTGCCGAAGCCGTGCTGCGACATCACCACGCGGCTGCGGAACATCTGAGGCTGCGCATAGTGCGCTGCCATCGCCGCGCATTCTTCGGCGCCCAGCATGCCGGGCAGGATGGCGTAGCCTTGCGCATTCAGCTCGTCGCCGATGGCCTGCCAGTCCAGCCCCGCCACATGCACGGCGATGCCTGCCGCCGCGCCGACAGCCCGGCGGGCGGCCAGTTGCGGATCGGCAGCGGGTTGCGGCAGCGCCGCCGTCTTGCGCTCGCCTGGCTGCGGTGCAGCGGCGCTGGACGGTGCGGTCGCGTCTGCGGCAACCCGGGCTGGCGCCAACGGCGGCGTCGTGCGCGGCTTGCGCTCCGCCGCCGTGTCGCCGAAATCCAGTTCGCTGTTACTCATTGCCTGCCTCCCTGTTCAGTAGCGCCGCCTTGCGGTCGACGCCCCACCGGTAACCGGAGATGCTGCCGTCGTTACGCACCACGCGGTGGCACGGTATCGCTACCGCGATGGCGTTTGCCGCGCAGGCGCTGGCGACGGCGCGTGCGCCGCGCGGCACGCCGGCCAGTTCCGCCAGCTCGGCGTAGGTGACGCGGCGGCCGGACGGGATCGCCCGCAGCACCTGCCACACGCGCTGCTGGAATGCGGTGCCGCGCACATCCAGCGGCAGCTCCAGCCCCACCGACGGCCGTTCGACCATGCCGACCACGCGCGACACTACCTGCTCATATTCCGGCTCGGCGCCGATCAATTCGGCCTTGGGGAAGCGGTCCTGCAAATCCTTCACCAGGAAATCCGGATCATCGTCGATCAGGATCGCGCAGATGCCCTGCTGCGTGCTGGCCACCAGGATCGGCCCCAGCGAGCACTCGGCGATCGCGAAGCGTATCTGCTCGCCGGCGCCGCCGGCGCGGAACGCGCTTGGCTTCATGCCCAGCACCGCCGGCGATTGCGCGTAAAAGCGGCTGCTGGAGTTGAAGCCGGCCGCATACATCGCATCGGTCACCGACGATTGCGCCGCCAGGCCATGCTGCACGCGCCGGGCGCGCGCCGCGTTGGCGTAGGCTTTCGGCGTAATCCCGCTCACCGCCTTGAACATGCGGTGGAAGTGGAAGCGGCTGACGCCCACCGCCAGCGCCAGGCGGTCCAGATCCAGCACGGCATCGGCGTCGGCTTCGTCGATCAGGCGGCAGGCCTGCGCCACGATCGCGGCCTGGCGCTCGGCCAGCGGCGGCTGGTCCGGCTTGCAGCGCAGGCAGGGCCGGAAACCGGCGCCTTCGGCCGCCGCGCGGCTGTCGTGAAACGCTACGTTCTTGCGCAAGGCCGGCCGCGCCGCGCACGACGGACGGCAGTACACCCCGGTGCTGCGCACCGAATACCAGAACACCTCGTCGGCGCTGCCGTCGCGCTGCTGCACGGCGGCCCAGCGCTGCTCATCATTGCTGTAATTGCCCATTTCAGACTCCGTCACAGGGGGAATGCGACCATCTTAGCCAGCGTCAAAAAGCGACGCACTCCGCCTCTTGCTTTTGAATTGTACAAGCATGCGATGCTAGAATGACTACTCACCAGGAGACAGCCGTTTGGACGAACAGATTACGCAAGACAGCACCCCTATATTCCAGCGCATCAAAGACTACCTGCTGGCCGAAATCGCCGCCGGCACCTGGAAAGAAGGAGACGTGATCCCGTCCGAGCAGGCGCTGGTCAAGCAATTCGGCGTCTCGCGCATGACCGTCAACCGCGCCGTGCGCGAACTCACCGCCGAACAGGTGCTGACCCGCCGCCAGGGCTCCGGCACCTACGTCGCCCAGCAAAAATACCAGGCCACACTGCTGGAGATCAAGTCCATTGCCGATGAAGTGCGCGCGCGCGGCCACGCCCACCGCAGCAGCCTGCAGCAGCTGGAACGGGTCAAGGCCAGCGACCTGATGGCCAAGCAGTTCGACCTGCCGCCCGGCCATCCTCTCTACCACTCGGTGATCGTCCACTTTGAAAACGGCGTGCCGATCCAGGTCGAGGACCGCTGGGTCAACCCGCAATGCGCGCCGGATTACATGGAGCAGGACTTCACCCACCTGACGCCGAATGAATACCTGATGCAGGCCGCACCGCTGCAAGGCGCCACCTACAGCATCGAAGCGCTGGCGGCGCCGCGCGACATCGCCGACATGCTGGCGATCGATACCAGACAGGCCTGCCTGGTGCTGAAGCGCCAGACTTTCTCGGCCGGCCTGATCGCCTCGCTGGTGACCATGTGGCACCCCGGCCACCGCTATCAGTTCGCCGGCAGCTTCAACCAGTAGAAGTCAGGCTAGCACCACGCTAGCCACCCGGCCGCCGACTTTCTCACCGAATGTCACGAAAATCGCCTTCAAATGTTAAATTTGGCGCGATTTTGTGCTCGCGCAAGATGCAATCGTTTTCTTGCCCCCTGCATGTCTAACCCAATGGCATCGATGCTATAGTTGCTGCGGTACAGCACGTTATTCCACCGCAAAGGAAGTTCCTTGTTTCACTGCCGTCTGCGCTTGCGCCAGCCCCGCTGGCAACGTCTGTCGCACAGGATGGCGGCGGCTGTGCTTGCGCTGTGTGTGATACCGGCGGTAGCAGCTGAGAAGGTAACCATCCAGCTCAAGTGGCAGCACCAGTTCCAGTTCGCCGGCTACTACGCCGCCCAGGACCAGGGCTATTACCGCGACGCCGGCCTCGATGTGACGCTGCTGGAGGCGCGTCCCGGCAGCGATCCGCTGCAAACCGTGATGCAGGGCCAGGCCCAGTACGGCGTCGGCAACACCACGCTGCTGCTGGCGCGCGGCATCGGCCAGCCGGTGGTGGTGCTGGCTTCCGTATTTCAGCACTCCGGCGCCACGCTGCTGCGCCGGCTGGACGCCGACGGCAAGCCGCGTCCCTGGCCCGGCGCGCGGCTGATGATAGCGCCGAATAACGAGGAACTGACAGTCTTCCTGAAAAAACAGGGCGTGCGCATGGACGCCATTTATCAGGTCCCGCACAGCTACAATTTCGACGACCTGCTGGAAGGCCGGGTCGACGCCATGTCGGTCTACAACACCGAGGCGCCGTATGTGCTGGAACGCCTCAACCTCAAATACGAATTGCTGTCGCCACGCGTGCACGGCCTGGATTTCTATGGCGATGTGCTGTACACCTCCGAAAGCGAATTGCGCGAGCATCCGGCGCGCGCGCAGGCGGTGCGCGAAGCGACGCTGCGCGGCTGGGTCTACGCGATGCAGCATCCGGGCGAAATCGCCGACCTGATACGCGCCCGCTACCCGGAACGCAAGAGCCGCGAACACCTGATGTTCGAGGCGCGCGGCATTGCCGAACTGCTGGAACAGCCGCTGATCGAGCCGGGCTACAGCAACCCGGAACGCTGGCGCGCCATCGCCCGCGCCTATGCCGAACAGGGCATGCTGCCGAAGAATTTCAATCTCGACGGTTTCCTGTATCAGCCGCCAAGCGTCAATCCTTTGCTGCGCCACGGCGGCGTACTGGCCGGCGCGCTGGTGCTGCTGGCCGCGTTCTCGCTGGCCTGGCGCCTGCGCGTGCAAGGCCGCGAACTGCGGGCGGCGCGCGCGCAACTGGGCAGCGCCGAGCGCATGGCCGGCCTGGCGCTGGAAGGCTCGGGCGAAGGCACCTGGGAATGGCATCTGCTGAGCGGCAAGCTGACGCTGTCGCCGCGCTATTGCGCGCTGCTGGGCTACACTCCCGCCGAATTCCACCCGACGCTGGACGAGTGGATCACGTATGTACACCCGAACGACCGTCCGCGCCTGGAACGCGAGATCCAGCAATACCTGACCAGCACCAGCGACGCCACCGGCCATATCGACAGCGAGCACCGCATGCGCGCCAGCGACGGCAGCTGGAAGTGGATGCTGGCGCGCGGCATGATACTGGAGCGCGACGCCAGCGGCCTGCCGCTGCGCGCCGCCGGCACCATGGCCGACATCAACCAGCACGCCGCCGCCGAGGAAGCGCGCATGTGGGCGGTGGTGGACGCCACGCCCGGCGCGGTGCTGGTGGCCGAGCGCAGCGGCCGCGTGCGCCACGCCAATCCGGCCTGTGCCCACAGTTTCGGCTACGAAGGCGATATGGCCGGCCGCTCGATCGAGCAGCTGGCGCCGGAGGCGATGCGCAACAACGGCGGCGTGCGCGAACTATTCTCGCGTCCGCGCCTGCCAGGCCGCGTGCTGTGCGCCATCCGCGCCGACGGCAGCAGCTTCCCGGCCATGGTGCACCTGGCGCCGGTGGAACTGGGCGGGCAGGAACTGATCATCATGGCGCTGCGCGACATGACCCAGCGCCAGCGCGCCGAGGAAGCGTTGCAGGCGTCGTCGGAACGCTACCGGCAGATCGTGCAGACCGCCGCCGAAGGCATCTGGATGACCAATGCCGACGACCGCACCACGTTTGTCAATCCGACGCTGGCACGCATGCTGGATTATGAGGTCGACCAGATGACGGGGCGCGCCATGACCGAGTTCATGGACGACACCGGCCGCGCGCTGCTGAAGCAGCATTTGCAACGGCGTCTGTCGGGCCAGGCTGGCCAGGACGACGTCTGCTTCCTGCGCAGCGACGGCAGCACCGTCTGGTGTTTGCTGTCGACCACCGTGATGAATGCCGACTCCGGCCACTACGCCGGCACGTTGGCGATGCTGACCGATATCACCGCGCGCCGCCAGGTGGAGGAAGCGCTGCACGATTCCAGCCAGCGCCTGGCGTCGATCTTCAACGCCGTCACCAACGGCCTGGTGATGATCGACAGCGGCGGCGCCATCCTGGAACGCAATGTGGCAGCGGCGCGCATGCTGGCACACAGCGAGGAGCTGAGCCCCGGCGGGCTGTGGGCCGGCGTGCGCGAGGACGGTACGCCGTTCGACGGCAGCAGCCATCCGGTGCAGCTGGCGCTGGTCACCGGCATGCCGGTGCGCGACGTGGTGATGGGCCTGACGCAGCACGACGGTACGTGCTGCTGGCTGTCGGTGAATGTCGAGGCCATTCCCGACGACAGCGGCGCGGTGCAGCTGGTGGTGGCCAGCCTGACCGACATCACCGACCGCAAGCGCGGCGAGGACGCGCTGCGCGAGCTCAACGAACACCTGGAGGAACGGGTCGAGATGCGCACCCGCGAACTCGATCACGCGCGCCTGGTGGCCGAGGAAGCCAGCCAGACCAAGGGCCAGTTCCTGGCCAATATGAGCCACGAGATCCGCACGCCGATGAACGGCGTGATCGGCATGGCCTACCTGGCGCTGAAGACCGAGCTGGATCCGCGCCAGCGCGACTACCTGGAAAAGATACGCTTCGCCGGCGAGCACCTGCTGGGCATCATCGACGACATCCTCGACATCTCCAAGATCGAAGCAGGCAAGCTGGAAATCGAGCAGCTCGATTTTGCGCTCGACCATGTGATCCAGACGCTCAACACGGTGGTGGCGCCGAAGGCCGCCAGCCGCGAGCTGGAGCTGGTGTACGACCTCGATCCGACCTTGCCGAAGGTATTGCGCGGCGATCCGCTGCGGCTCGGCCAGGTGCTGATCAACTATGCCAACAACGCCATCAAGTTCAGCGAGAAGGGCCGCATCGAGGTGCGCGTGCGCCAGGTGGTCGGCGACGGCCGCAGCTGCCTGCTGCGCTTTGAAGTCAGCGACTGCGGCATCGGCCTGTCGGAGGCGGAAATCGACAAGCTGTTCCAGTCCTTCCAGCAAGCCGACACCTCGACCACGCGCGAATACGGCGGCACCGGCCTGGGGCTGGCGATCTGCAAGCAGCTGACGCAGCTGATGGGCGGCGAGGTCGGCGTGCGCAGCCGCCCCGGCCAGGGCAGCACCTTCTGGTTCACCGCGCGCCTGGGCATCAGCAGCGCCTCGGTGCCTGAGCTGATCGACCGCGTCAAGGGCGCCGCCGCCGAGCTGCTGGCGTCGTCGCGCAGCGCCGCCGTCATGTCGGCCTTGAAGAACGCCCGCATCCTGCTGGTGGAGGACAATACCTTCAACCAGCAGATCGCGCTGGAAATGCTGGAGGATGTCGGCTCGTCGGTATGCCTGGCGGCCAACGGCATGGAGGCGCTGGAGCTGCTGCGCCAGGCCGCCTTCGACTGCGTACTGATGGACGTGCAGATGCCGCTGATGGACGGCCTGGAAGCCACGCGCCGCATCCGCGCCGATCCGCGCCTGGCCGACATGCGGGTGCTGGCGATGACCGCCACCGCCACCAGCGAAGACCGGGTACGCTGCATCGAGGCCGGCATGGACGATTTCATTTCCAAGCCGATCCAGCCGGCGCTGATGTACCAGACCATCGCCAACTGGCTGCCGGCGCGCGACCATGACAGCCCGCCACCGCCGCTGGCCAAGCCGCTGCGGCCGGCGTTCAAGACCACGCTGGGTGGCGACCCGGCCGTGATCGATTTGTCCATCTTGGCCAAATTGCTAGGTTACCATCCGCATAAGGTGCGCAAGTTCGCCTTCAAATTCCTGCAAAATACGCAGGATGGCTTGAACCAGATGGAAGCGGCGCTGGGCCGGGGCGACCTGGCCGCGCTGCGCGAACTGGGCCACAAGCTGAAATCGCCGGCGCGCACCGTCGGCGCGCTGGGCATGGGCGAGCTGCTGCTGGAAATGGAAAAGCTGCCGCCCGAGGCCAGCGACGCCGACAACCAGCAGCACGCCCAGGCCCTGCTGCAAAAACTGTGGCCGCTGCTGGAACAGATCACCGAGCAAATCATGACCAATACGACTTTCGCCGACGACAACTAAGATGCGGATACTGCTGCTGGATGACGATGCCTTCATGCTGGAACTGCTGGCCGACATGATCGCCGCCCTGGGCGAGCACACCGTGCTGCGCGAAACCGACGGCCGCCGCGCGCTGATCGAGCTGCGCCTGCGCCCGCCCCAGCTGGTGATCTGCGACCTGGCGATGCCGGTGATGGATGGCATGGACTTCCTGCGGCTGGCGGCGGCGCAGCAATACAGCGGCTGCGTGGTGCTGCTATCGGGCGTCGACAGCGGCGTGCTGCGCACCGCCAGCCGCGTCGCCGAGGCCCAGGGCCTGGCCATCCTGGACGCCTGTACCAAGCCGCTCGGCAGCGAAACGCTGGCCACGCTGCTGCAGCGGGCCGATACCATGGCAATCCAGCTAAATAGTTTAAAGAATAGTTAAGAAAGTCAGGCCGGGGCGACAAAGCACCGCACATTTTTAAAAAATGGGTTATTATTTACGCCATCCCTCGCCTGCCGACCTTGTTGCCATCCCCTCAAAGACATTGAAATCGTGCAAATGGCACCCAACTGCTGCCCATGCAGCGTTTGAGGCCCGTCCCCAGGCGTTATTACTTACATCACCTCGATTGAGGAAAATATGAGCGAAAATATCAAACACATTACCGATGCTTCCTTTGACGCCGACGTGCTGAAGTCCGACCGCCCAGTGCTGGTCGATTTCTGGGCCGAATGGTGCGGTCCTTGCAAGAGCATTGCCCCGATCCTGGAAGAAGTCGCCAAGGAATACGAAGGCAAGATCCAGATCGCCAAGATGGACGTCGACTCGAACCAGGCTGTACCAGCCAAGTTCGGCATCCGCGGCATCCCGACCCTGATTCTGTTCAAAAACGGCGTTGCTGCCGCACAGAAGGTCGGCGCGATGGCAAAAGGCCAACTGACCTCTTTCATCGACAGCAATATCTAAGATAAGATATCGCTACGTTGTACCAGCGGCGCCGCGCCCGTGGCTGCCGCTGAATAAAATGAGACAACCCACGTAGTTCCCTCCCCTACCTTTACTTTCCCGTCACGGGATACTCAACAATATGCATCTATCTGAATTGAAGGCCTTACACGTTTCGGCGTTGTTGGAAATGGCCATCGGACTGGATATCGACAATGCGGCGCGTCTGCGCAAGCAAGAGTTGATGTTCGCAATCCTGAAAAAGCGCGCCAAGTCGGGCGAGCAGATCTTCGGCGACGGCGCCCTGGAAGTGCTGCCGGACGGCTTCGGCTTCCTGCGCTCACCGGACGCCAGCTATATGGCGTCGACCGACGACATCTATATCTCGCCATCGCAGATCCGCCGCTTCAACCTGCACACCGGCGACTCGATCGAGGGCGAAGTACGCACGCCGAAAGACGGCGAGCGCTATTTCGCGCTGGTCAAGGTCGACAAGGTCAACGGCGAATCGCCGGAAGCGTCGAAACACCGCATATTGTTTGAGAACCTGACGCCGCTGCATCCGAACGAGCCGCTGCGCCTGGAACGTGACATCAACGGCACGGAAAACATCACCGGCCGCATCATCGACCTGATCGCGCCGATCGGCAAAGGCCAGCGCGGCCTGCTGGTGGCGTCGCCGAAATCCGGCAAGTCGGTGATCCTGCAGCACATCGCCCATGCGATCACCGCCAACCATCCCGACTGCACGCTGATCGTGCTGCTGATCGACGAACGTCCGGAAGAAGTCACCGAGATGCAGCGTTCGGTACGCGGCGAAGTCGTCGCATCGACCTTCGACGAGCCAGCCACCCGCCACGTGCAGGTTGCCGAAATGGTCATGGAAAAAGCCAAGCGTCTGGTGGAAATGAAGAAAGACGTGATCATCCTGCTGGATTCGATCACCCGTCTGGCGCGCGCCTACAACACCGTGATCCCGGCCTCCGGCAAGGTGCTGACTGGTGGTGTCGACGCCAACGCGCTGCAACGTCCGAAACGCTTCTTCGGCGCCGCCCGTAACATCGAGGAAGGCGGCTCGCTGACCATCATCGCCACCGCACTGATCGAAACCGGTTCGCGCATGGACGACGTGATCTTTGAAGAATTCAAGGGTACCGGCAATATGGAGGTGCATCTGGAGCGCCGCCTGGCCGAGAAACGCGTCTACCCGGCAATCAACCTGAACAAATCGGGTACCCGCCGCGAAGAACTGCTGATCAAGCCGGACCAGCTGCAGAAGATCTGGATACTGCGCAAGCTGCTGTACTCGATGGACGAGATCGAGGCGATGGAGTTCATCCTCGACAAGATGCGCGCAACGAAGAACAACACTGAGTTCTTCGACATGATGCGCAGAGGCGGCTAATCAGTCAGCCTTAACAAACAGGCAACTCCGGTTGCCTGTTTGCGTTTACACCGGTATAATCCTCGATCGCATTAATTTAACCCTGGCAAGTGAGCGGCAATCGGATCAGGAAGTAGTACAGATCGACGAAGTGCTGTTTGGCTACCAAACTAACCGAGGCTACAAAATGAAACCAGAAGGTCACCCAGAATACCGCGAAGTTGTTTTCCACGATCTGTCGTGCGATTTCAAATTCATCACCCGCTCGACCATCGGCACCCGCGAAACCATCAATTTCGAAGGCAAGGATTACCCGCTGATCAAGATCGAGGTATCGGCTGAATCGCACCCGTTCTACACCGGCAAACACAAAATCGTCGACACCGCTGGCCGCGTTGAGAAATTCCGCCAGAAGTTCGGTTCGGTTGGTTCGAAAACCGCTGTCGCAGCAGGCTAATTTCCGCCGCTCCGCGCAAAAAAGCAGCCTCTGGCTGCTTTTTTTGTTGGATGCCCCAATTTGCGGCATACTCCGGTTCTACTCATAAAACAGATCATCGATGAAGCCAGTCCGTCTTCCCGCCGCCGCTACCCTGGCATTGCCGCGCTGGGCCTTGTATGCCCTTGGCCTGCTGTATATCCTGCCTGGCCTGATTGGCCGCGAGCCGTGGAAGAACGACGACGCTGCCAGCTTCGGCATCATGTGGACCATGGCGCACGGCAGCTGGCAGGACTGGCTATGGCCGAATATCGCCGGCCTGTCGACGCCGGACGAAGGCCCGCTGGCGTTCTGGCTGGGCGCGCTCGCGATCAAGCTGTTCGGCTGGCTGCTGGGCGATGTGCTGGCGGCGCGCGTGTCGACCATCGGCATCTTCCTGCTGGGCGTGCTGTCGCTGTGGTACGCCACCTTCCATCTGGGCCGACGCCAGGATGCGCAACCGTTGCGCCTGGCCTTCGGCGGCCAGCCGGAGCCGGACGACTTCGGCCGCACGCTGGCCGACGCCGCCGTGCTGATCTACCTCGGCTGCCTCGGCCTGCTGCAACACAGCCATGAAACCACGCCGGACGCGCTGCAAGTGGCCAGCACCGCCTTCCTGCTGTACCGCACCGTGCGCTACGTGGAAAAACCGTCGCTGCGCAATGCCGGCCTGAGCGGCCTGGCGATCGGCCTGATGACGCTGAGCGGCGGCTGGATCGCACCGGTGTTCCTGATGCTGGGCCTGTTTGCCTGCACGCGCTTCCTGGCACAGCCGGCGATCCGCGCGGTGCGCGACCTGGGCGCGATGATCGCCGTTGGCGGCGCCGTCACCGCGCTGTGGCTGATCCCAGCGCAGCTGCTGGAGCCCTATCACCAGCAGCCGCTGAACGCCTGGCTGGGCTGGAACTGGCTGCAGCTGGATTGGCCGGACTGGGCAGCGGTGAAATTCTTCTTCCGCGTCGGCGTCTGGTTCTTCTGGCCGGCGTGGCCGTTTGCCTTCTGGGCGGTGTGGGCCTGGCGCCGCCAGCGCGGCGTGCTGCACATCGTGGTGCCGCTGGCCTTCGTCGTCATGGGCCTGCTGCTGACGCTGTGCAATCCGCAGCCCGACCAGGGCCAGCTGCTGGTGCTGCTGCCGCCGCTCGCCATCATGGCCGCCTTCGGCCTGCTGACCATGAAGCGTGGCGCCATCAACGCCATCGACTGGTTCTCGGTGATGGCGCTGACCTTGTGCGCGGCGGTGATCTGGATCTTCTACTTCGCCAAGCTGATCGGCTGGCCGGCCAAGGCCGCCCGCAATGTGCTGAAACTGGTGCCCGGCTATACGCCGGAAGTCGGCTGGGTGGCGTTCTTTGTCGCGCTGGCCGCCACGCTGGGCTGGTTTGTGCTGGTGCACTGGCGCGTATCGCGCCGGCCGGCGGTGCTGTGGCGCGCGGTGGTGCTGTCGTCGGGCGGCCTGATCCTGGTCTGGATACTGTCGATGACGCTGTTCCTGCCGGAGCTGAACTACAGCAAGAGCTACGCCAGCGTGGCGCGGCAGATCGCCGACAAGCTGCCGCCGGGCACGCGCTGCATTGAAACCAATGTCGGCCCGGCGCAGCGCGCCTCGTTCGCGATTTATGCGCAGCTGCCGTTTGCCGGCGTCGAAGGCGAGCGCTGCGATCTGCTGCTGTTGCAAGATAGCATCAAGCTGCGCGACAACCGCGAAATCCTGCCGCAGCATCGCGGCAAGCAATGGGTGCTGCTGTGGGAGGGCCGCCGTCCTGCCGACCGCCAGGAACGCTTCCGCCTGTTCCGCCGCGCCGACTAAAAGTCAGCGCCGCCGGGCTGGCAATGCTGCTATGCTTTCAAGCAGAAAGCGGCCAGCCCATGCGATTGACTATCCTGACAATATTCCTGCTGGCGAGCAGCCTGCACGCCGTCGTGACGGCAGCGTCGCTGCACATCACCACCGAGCACTCGCCGCCATCCAGCATGCGCGGCGAGGACGGCGCCATCACCGGCCGCGCCACCGACAAGGTGCGCGAGCTGATGGCGCGCACCGGCACCGGCTACCGTATCGAACAATTACCGTGGAAGCGCGCGCTGCTGATGGCGCAAACGCAGCAGCACACCTGCGTCTACTCAACCTCGCGCACGCCGGAGCGCGAGGCGCTGTTCAAATGGGTGGGGCCGACCGACGAGGCAGAGTGGCAGTTCTGGGGGCGCGCCGATCACACCTTCAAGCTGGACACACTGGAGGATGCGCGCGGGCTGCGGATCGGCACCTATATCGGCGACGCCCGCGACGAGTATTTGCGCAACCGCGGCTTCCAGGTCGACGCCGTCAGCAATGATCTGATCAACCCGCAAAAGCTGCTGCTCGACCGCATCGACCTGTGGGCAGTGGCGATCCGCAATGGCGGCAGCGGCCCGGGCCAGTTCGACTGGTCGGACAAGGTGGTGCCGCTGATGGTATTCCACCGCATCAAGGTCTACCTGGCTTGCCATCCGTCGGTGCCGGATGCGCTGATCGACAGGCTGAACGCCACCCTGGCCGACATGCGGCGCGATGGCACGCTGACAAGGCTGGACCGCAAATACGAGAACTGGGGCAAATAGCCCCGTCCGCATCAACGACGCGCCGCCATCATCAGCGGGCTGTTGCCATTCGCCTTGGCCAGCGGCAGCCTGGCGAAGTCGGTGATGGCCACGGTTTCTCCCTCATCGCGGAACTCGAAACGCACGCCGCTGTCGGTGACGAAGGTTTTCGGCGAGGTGGCATAGATGCGCATATACTGGCCATCATCCAGCTGCACATAGCGCTGGCTCATCGTCTGCTTGAAGGCGACTTCCTGGCCGTTGCTCAGCGCGTAGCGGTTGCTGAAGCTGCGGAATTCCGAGGCGTCCATATGGTAGCGGGTGGCGTGTGGACGTTCGATATGCACGCTGTCATCAGCGTGCACGACAGGCAGGGAGGTCAGGGCAAGCGCGGCGACGACGCCAAGCAGGATGGTTTTCATGGTGTGCTCCTAATAAGGTTGTAGGCATTGCAGGGAGCCACGCTGTGTATGGAATGCAGCGGGGACATGTGCAGATTAACAAAGCTTTCTGCAAACATCTGGCGTATGCGACGAGCGGCAAAAGCGCGGTCTCCAACTGCAAAAAAACGCGACAAACGGCGCGCCAGCCGGCATCTGTTGCACGCCACGGCTTTTTGTGGGGGCCATGTGATACAAACGGCGCCAACCGGTCTATAGTGGCGCAATGAGTTGCCCTACGGCAGCAATCTGAATATCTCCCGGCGGCGCCTCCAGTTCGCGCTCCCGGTCACGGCGGCCCTGGCTGCTGCGCCCCACCCTCGCGCTCAGCCCCGGCATCATGCTCCCGATGGTGCATTATGTTCACTCTTTACAAACTTCAAACTGCGCTGCGCAATAACTACGTCCGTGCCGTCCTGCTGGCGGCGACTGTCACCCTGATGCTGGTGCTCGGCCTGCGTGCCGAGGTGCCGCAGGATCCCGCGCCCATCCTGCGCACGCAGGACATCGCCCAGATCACGGCGCTGCCGGCCAAGCGCGCCCAGCTGGACTACCTGCTGATCGCCGCGCCGCAGTCGGAGACGCCGCGCTATGTGTTCAAGCTGAAGAACGACAACAAGCTGTACGTGGTCAAGGTGCCGGGCACCACCCACCTGAGCCTGGAGCGTGAAGTCCTGCTGCGCAATAACATTCCCTACGCCATCGCGCGCGACGACTACCTCGCTTCGCACAAGGCAGTGATGCAGGACGACGAGGTCAGCCTGCTGGCGCGCAGCGGCGCCTTCATCGTGCGGCATGCGCTGGACATCCTGCTGATCGTGCTGGCGCTGTTCCTGCTGCGTAACGGCCTGCCGGGCATGGGCGTCAACGCCACCGTGCTGACGCCGGACCAGCTGGGCGGCAGCATGGACGACCTGATCGGCATGGAAGACATCAAGCAGGAAGTGCTGCACCTGGAAGACATGATACGCAACCGTGCGCTGTACAAAGAGCACGACATCGACAAGCCGTTCAACGTCATGCTGACGGGGCCGGCGGGCACCGGCAAGACCAAGCTGGCCGGCTACCTGGCCAAGCGCCTCAACATTCCGCTGATCCAGGCGTCCGGCTCGGCGCTGGAATCCGGCTACATCGGCGGCGGCTCGAAAGCGCTGCACGCGCTGCACCGCAAGGCCTGCGCACGCGGCCAGTGCATCATCTTCCTCGACGAAGCGCAAAGCCTGTTCATGCCGCGCGGCCGTGGCGAGAAAAAATGGGAAGACGACACCGCCAACACGCTGCTGGGCTTGCTGGACGGCGTGCGCAGCGACAAGGGCGAAGGCGTGATCTGGGTGGTTGCCTCCAACTTCGACGATGCGTCGACGCGCATGGACGAAGCGATGCTGCGGCGTTTCTCGGTCAAGATCAACTTCCGCCTGCCGAACAAGAACGAACGGCGCGAGCTGCTGCGCTCCTTCCTGTCGCGCAAGGCGGAGGGTTGCGTCGACTGGCAGGATTTGAATCTCGACCACGTGGCCGAGATTACCGCCAACCTCAGCCCGGCGCTGCTGCAAACGGTGGTTGAGCGCGCCAGCATGCTGTCGATCCAGGAGAAACAGGTCATCAATACCGACCTGATGTTCCGCGCCTTTGAACGCGCCACCATCGGCCTGACCGACCGCGCCACCACGGCCGAGAAGACCCGTCAGCGCGAGCGCGTCGCCTTGCACGAGCTGGGCCACTTCTTCATGCAGATCGACCCGTGGCTGCGCGAAGGCTTGTCGCTGGCGGAGGTGAAGGAGCGTTCGCCGTTCCTGAAGATCTCGACCGAGTCGGTATCCAAGCTGGGCGCGCTTGGCTACGTGTTGTCGGCATCGGATGACATGGCCTTGCGCACGCTGGAAGAACTGGAACGCGACGTCATCCAGCTGTACGGCGGCGTGGCGGCGGAAGAACTGTTCTACGGCGCGCGCGGCATCTCGGTCGGCAGCCAGAACGACATCGAAAAAGCCACCTCGATGCTGGACCTGATGGTCAACAAACTGTCGATGTACTCGCGCTCGAAGATCGACCACAGCCAGTTCAAGGACAAGGAAGCCGGCTTGGGCGAAGTCGAAGCCAAGGCGGATGAGCTGTACAGCTATACCTTGCAGGCCATCGCCGATTATCGCGGGCAGATCGAGGAACTGAAGGGCGTGCTGATGGAACAGTATGTCTTGTCGAAAGACCAGATCTTTGCGCTGCTGGAGCAGCAACAACCATTGAAAAAGGCAGCCTGAAGATGACTACCACCAAGCCACCACGCGTCCTCACCGCCAAGCGCGACGCCCGCGCCATGCTGCGCCATACCCGGCAACGCAATATGCGGCTGTTGCAGAACTATTTGCTGCGGAAGGTGAGCCATCTCAAGGGTTAATCAGGCGCATGTAGAAAACCAGTGCCTGCGGCACGACCAGCACAAGCAGCGCGATCACCGCCCATTGCTGTAGTTCGACGCGCCTTAGGCGCATCTCCATCTTCTCGGTCTTTTGCACCAGCGCGTCGATGCGTTGTTCCAATGCATTGATGCGCTTCTCAAGCAATTCGACTCGTTCCGCCAAAAATTTCACTCGCTCCTCAAGGAAGGCAATCTTCGCGGTGAACATCGCCACATCCTTGCGTAATTCCACCAGCTGCTCGCTATGTCTGTCGAGCATGCCATCATGCTTATTTTTGACGAGCTTGTTCAACTCTTCAAAGCGTTCTTCCAGCAACTCCACCCGCTCGACCAGCTCCATGGCACACCTCCATGTGTAGAGGATCGATTATCCGCCCGCAACCGCAGTGTTCCAATTGAGCCTGGTCAAACTTTGCCTTGGCGGCCTGGAATCTGCAAAAAAATTTAACTTGGCCTGCAGGGTTGCGGCGTGCCTGCAAATCGGTGATAATGCGGGTCGCATTGCAATATCCATTGCCTCGGTGGTGGAATTGGTAGACGCAGCGGACTCAAAATCCGCCGCCGCAAGGCGTGCCGGTTCGATTCCGGCCCGGGGCACCAACAGTTGGTATTACAATGTTCAGCAAGGTCCAATGACCCGCGATTCTTCCATAAGAGAACGCGGGTTTTTTGTTTTGGCTATAAGCTTGAGCATACATATAGGGTTTGCCCTTCCCAGCTAATGCCTATTTTCGCCTGAAATGGCCTGAGAAATGCCTGCATTTGTAACAGCGAATCCGCCTGCGCCAGAGGGAAGCCCACGTAAAAGCGCCTGAAAAAATAGGCATTGAGCAGGCGATTTCAGGCGAAAATAGGCATTCACCCGGGAGGGACAACCCTATGTGTATGCCCGGAACGATAGCGATCAGTTAGCGGGACGCCACAGCTTCACTTTCGACGTCTTCTCGTAGCCTTTGCCGTTCGGATAGCCCACCAGTTCCAGTTCCGAGCCCCATGGCGACAGGAAGTGCACCCAGGTTTCGCCGGCGGTGTCGCCGCTGGTCATGGTCATCGGTTCGCCGATGATGGTGATGCCTTTCGACTTCAGGTAGGCCACGCCGGCGTGTACGTCATCGGTGTAGAAGGCGATGTGCGAGGCGCCGATGTCTTCGATCTTCGGCATGATGGTGCTGCCGGTCGAGTTCTTGTATTCGAACAGTTCGATGTTCGAGCCATTGCCACAGCGGAGCATGGCCAGCGTGACGCTCTCGGCGCGCGGTGCCATGCTGAACGGGCCGATCTGCGTCACCGGCTCGCAGCCGAAGGTGGAGGCGAAGAACGCCTTGGCCTGCGCCAGGTCCGGCACATTGACGCCGACGTGATCCACGCCCGCCGTCTAGATGCCAGCCGCCTGTGCGGCCCCGCCGAGGTTGAGCACGATGGCGGTAAATACCGCTGCAATAATCTTCATGATGACACTCCTTATTTTTTGTCGATAAACACGTAAGCGCTGGCGAGCTTGCCGTTGCGGATGGTGAAGATGTCCTCACCGCGTATCAGGTTGGGCTTGTCGCGCGGGCCGTAGCCCCAGGTCACGCGGCCGATATCGTGGTTCCACGCCACCGGCTCCGGTGTGAAGACGAAGCCGGCGTGGCCGCCCTGCACCTTGTCGATCAGCGCGGTCACCGCCGCGTAGCCGGTCACCACGCCGTCGTAGTCGGCGACGTAGAAGTTGTCGGTATAAACCTGCGCGAACCTGGCGTTGCGGCGCGCCGCGTCGGTGTCATTCCATATCTCGAAATGACGGTCGATCAGCTGTTGTACGATGGCGATGTCCATGCTTACACCTGCACCATGCCGCCATCGACGAACAGCTCGATGCCGTTGATATACGCGGCGTTGTCGGACGCCAGGAAGGCGACGGCCTTGCCGATCTCTTCCGGCTCACCGAGGCGTGCCAGCGGTACTTGCGCAGCCAGCGCGTCGAACAGGCCCTGGCGTGCTTCGTCCGGCACCAGACCGCCGAGGCCAGGCGTGCGGATCGGACCTGGGCTGACGACGTTGACGCGGATGCGGCGGTCTTTCAAATCCATCACCCACGAACGCGCCAGGTTACGCACGGCGGCCTTGCTGGCGCTGTAGACGCTGAACGCGGCCGTGCCCTGGATCGAGACGGTCGAACCGGTCAGGATTACCGAGGCGCCATCCACCAGCAGCGGCAGGGCTTTCTGCACGGTGAACAGCACGCCGCGTACATTGGTGCCGAAGATGCGGTCGAAGTGTTCTTCGGTGATGGCGCCCAGCGGCATCATGTCGCCGCCGCCGGCGTTGGCGAACAGGATGTCCAGCTTGCCGGCGCTCTTGGCGATTTGCGTGTAGACCGTGTCCAGGTCGGTCAGCACCGAGGCGTCGGCGCGGATGCCGGTGGCGGCGGCGCCGATGGTGGCAACTGCGGCGTCCAGCTCGGCCTGACGGCGGCCGGTGATGAAGACGCGTGCGCCTTGTGCTGCCAGTTCCTGCGCGGTGGCCAGGCCGATGCCCGAGGTGCCGCCGGTGACCAGTGCGATTTTGCCGTTCAGTTGGTGCAGTTGCTTGTTCATGATTTACTCCTTGAAGTCAGTTGGGATGGGTGAACTTTAACGCCGCGCGGTTTATTTATAAACCGTGTAAAATTAAAATCACTATCCATACAGAGGAATAATCGATGAATCAGTTGCTGGCGATACGGGCGTTTGCCCGCGTGGTCGAGGCGGGCAGTTTCACGCGCGCCGCCGATTCGCTCGACATGCCGAATGCCACGCTGAGCAAGCTGGTGCAGGAGCTGGAGGCGCATCTGGGCGTGCGCCTGCTGCAGCGGACCACGCGGCGCGTCACGGTCACGCCGGAAGGCCAGCATTACTACGAGAAGACGGCGCTGATCCTGCGCACGCTGGAGGACGTCGACAGCTCGTTCAATATCGCGCAGAGCAAGCCGCGCGGGCAGTTGCGCATCGATGTCGGCGGTTCAACGGCGCGCGATGTACTGATTCCGGCGCTGCCGGAGTTCCTGGCGCGCTACCCGGATATCCGCATCGATCTGGGCGTGTCGGACCGATCGGTCGACATGATCAGCGATAACGTCGATTGCGTGATACGCGGTGGCCCGCTGGACAATTCCTCGCTGATCGCCCGCCCCATCGGCCAGGCGGCGATGGTGACCTGCGCCACGCCGGCCTACCTGAAGCAGTATGGTGTGCCGGCCTATCCGGACGAGCTGAAGAACGGCCACCGCCTGGTTGCCTATATGCTGGCGCAGAGCAATCGCGCAGTGCCGTTCCGCTTTTTCCACGCCGGCGAAAAAACCGAGATCAAGGTCGAGCACCGGGTCGGCGTCAACGAAAGCAATGGCCATATGGCGGCCGGCCTGGCGGGACTGGGCATCATCCAGACTTTCGCCTACGCAGCCGCACCCGCGCTGAAGGATGGCACGCTGGTCGAGATCCTGAAGAAATGGCGGCCGCCGCCCTACCCGTTCCACGTCGTCTATCCGCAGAACCGCCATGTCTCGCACCGCCTGCGCGTCTTCATCGACTGGCTGCTGGAGAGCTTCCCGCAGCGATTGTGAGGCCGCACCTTTGAGCCAGATCAAAGCTTGCAATGGATGAGGGAACAGGATGAGAGCTCATCCGCAGGAGCGCCATCATGAACATTAGTTTCGATAACCGCAAATACGCAATGCGCTTAACCGAGGCAGGCATGTCGCCAGCACTCGCAGACATTCACGTTGAAATGACGGCGGACGTCATGAGAGCGTTGCAGGCGCTGGACTCGCGCCTGCAACGTACGGACGACAAGCTCGCCGTTCTCAAAGCAGAACTGGAAGCGAAGATCGCCGACACCCGGACCGAAATCATCAAGTGGGTCGTCAGTGTCGGCATCCTGCAATCATCGCTGATTGCAGCTTTGTTGCTGCGCTTAACCTAAGCTCGGGCGCTTTGGCGAGTAGGTCCAGCCTGGGACCAGGTAGCGCATCGCCATCGCATCGTCACGCGCGGTGGTGGCGACTTTTTTGTACAGCTGGTGCGCCGCTTCGATGCGATCCAGGTCCGGCTCGATGCCGAGGCCCGGCTTCTGCGGCACCTGCACCGCACCGCCGACGATCTGCAGCGGTTCCTTGGTCAGGCGCTCCTGGCCTTCCTGCCAGATCCAGTGCGTATCGATGGCGGTGATGTTGCCCGGCGCCGCAGCGGCCGCGTGGGTGAACATCGCCAGCGAAACATCGAAGTGATTATTCGAGTGCGAGCCCCAGGTCAGCCCCCACTGTTCGCACAGCTGCGCCAGGCGCACCGAACCCTGCATGGTCCAGAAGTGCGGATCGGCCAGCGGAATATCCACCGCGCCCAACAGGTGCGAATGCGCCATCTGGCGCCAGTCGGTGGCGACCATATTGGTGGCGGTCGGGATGCCGGTGGCACGGCGGAACTCGGCCATGATTTCGCGGCCCGAGTAGCCATTCTCCGGGCCGCAGGGATCTTCGGCATACGCCATGATGTGGCCCTGGCCCTTGCAGATCTCGATCGCCTCGCGCAGCGACCAGGCGCCGTTCGGGTCCAGCGTCACGCGCGAATCCGGATAGCGCTTCTTGATCGCGGCGATGGCTTCCATTTCCACCGCGCCCGCCATCACGCCGCCCTTCAGCTTGAAATCCTGGAAGCCGTATTTCTCCACCGTGGCTTCCGCCAGTTCGACGATGGCGGCTGGCGTCATTGCCTCTTCGTTGCGGCGCTTGTACCAGCCGCTCTGTCCTTCGCCGGCCTGATACGGCAGGTCAGTGCGCTGCCGGTCGCCGATGTAGAACAGGTAAGCCAGCATCGGCACGCTGTCGCGCTGCTGGCCGGAGCCCAGCAGTTCGCACACCGGTACGCCCAGGTGCTGGCCCAGCAGGTCGAGCAGCGCCGCTTCCACGGCAGTGACCACGTTATCCAGGCGCAGATTGATTTCGTGCGGCTGTTTCAGCACTTCCGCTTCGGCCGCCGACGTCACCTGATGGTGGCCGCCGATCGCCGCGCGGATCGCGTTCAGCGTGCGGTTGTACAGGCCGATCTGCGTGCCCACCACCAGCGGCACCGAGCGCTCCAGCGCCGCCAGGATGCCGGCGCCGCCCGGCACTTCGCCGATGCCGGTATTGCCGGCGCTGTCGGTCAGCAGCACCAGGTTGCGCGTGAAATAAGGCGCGTGCGCGCCGCACAGGTTGAGCAGCATGCTGTCGTAGCCCGCTACCGGGACGACGCGCATGGCGGTGATGACAGGGGAATTGCTCATGGTTCTACTCCAGATAAGTTCAGTTCATTTCAGCGATAGCGGTACAGCTTCACGCGCTGCATGGTGTAGCCATCGCCCGGCAAATTGATGTGGCGGCCCTGGTGGGTCTGGTCGCCGTTCAGCCAGCGCCCTTCCTTCCAGCGGCCTTTTTCATACGTGCCCTCGACCGCCTTCTCGATACCGGCCAGCGAACCGTCGCTGCCGCCGAAAACAAAGGTCAGGCCCTTGCCCGCCACCAGGAATTCATCGTCGCCGGTCTGGATCACCAGGCCGCCGCGCGTCTGCACTTCGGCAGGCTTGAGTTTTTCCCATGGCGCGTTGAAGCTGACGGTCAGCGTGTAGCCGCCCAGCTGCACCGTCTGCGGCGCGGTATCGACTTCGCCCTCAAACGACATCGGCGCCTTGAAGCCGCGGATCTTGCCGCTGCCCTGGTACTGGTTGATCACCGGCGCGATCTGCTTCAGCACGCGATAGGCCTGTGGCAGCGAATAGCTGCCGTCCTTGACCTCATCGATGGCAAACGGCGAGAAGCCAAACGCGTCGTGCTCGCCGATCGCGTAGAACGCATCGGCGCCGGCATCGCTGCGGTCGGCCTGGTTGCCTTCCGGGACAAACAACGGATTGTCCGGACGCTTGAACTGCTTGGCCCAGTGCGCGAAGTTAGGGAAGTAGATGTCGATCGACAGCACGTCCACCGACGGCGCGCCCGGCTTCCACACATCGAACAGATGCGGCAGCGGACCGGCGCTCGGATACTCGCCCGGCCGCTTGCCCGGCCGTGGCAGCGCCACGTTCACATACATCGGCAGCGGATACACGGCCTTGCCTGCGGCGGTCAGCGATTCGACAAAGCGCGCATAGTGCCAGGCCTGGAACACTTCCTCGGTCTCGATGGTGTCGCCAAACACGTCCGCCCAGCTGCCCGAGGCGCGTGCGCCGCGCGACTCCCACGCCGCTTTCAGCGCTGGCTGCAAGGTGGCGCGGTTGGCGGCCAGATAGCTGGTCAGCGCGGCAGGCACCGGCTCCCGCCAGGCGGCATTGGCGGCAGCGCTGTAGTCGCGCACTTCCGGCAGCATGCCGATTTCATTTTCCACCTGCACCATCAGCACCGTGTGCTGCGTGTCGACCTGCTTCAGGTGCGCCATCAGCGCGCGATAAGCAGCGGTGTCGGCGGCCAGCGTGGCCGGCGCGAACGGCGTCAGGATCTCTTGCGCGACACCGGCGCGTGTGCGTGCGCGCGGGAAGCGCTGGCTGTCTTTCTTCACCCAGGCCGGCACATAGGTCGACATGGAATTCTTCCACGCGCCAAACCACAGCAGCACCAGCTTGGTGTTGTTGGCGCGCGCCTGTTTCAGCATGCCATCCAGTACGCTGAAATCAAAGCGCCCTTCGACCGGCTCGATCTGGTCCCACTCGACCGGCGCCAGCACGGTGTTGACTTCGGCCGCCTTCAAGGTCGGCCACAAGGTATTCAGGTATTCAGGCTGGGAAGCGGACGAGTTGTTCAACTCCCCGCCAAGAATCAAAAACGGTTGATCGTCGACGATCAGCTGGGTGGCGCTGCCCTGCTTGCGCAGGTGCGGCGGCGTGGCGGCATTGGCGGCATTGGCGGCGCTGATGGCCGTCCAGCCCAGCAAGGCGACAGCGACTGCGCAAGCGGCGGCGCGTACTTTGCGGGTCGGTGCATGCATGGCTGCTCCTAAAAAAAACCGCCCCATAAAGGGGCGGGCGGAAAAGGCCCCGCAGGGAGACGGGGGGGCCAGACGATTTAGAACTTGGCGCGCAGGCCCAGCGAGTAGGTACGGCCTGGGGAGTACTGCGTGAACAGCGCGTTCGAGTATTGGAAGTAACCGCTACGCGAATTGTTGCCCAGGTTGACGATGTCGAAGTTCAGCGTAGGCCAGTTGTCCTTGTCGAACACTTCCGCCAGGTCGATGCTCGACGAGAAGTCCAGCTGCTTGTAGTCGTTGCCATACAGCGCGGCCTGGGTGATGCCGTTCTGGTTGGCCGAGGCGTTCTGGCTGCCTTTCGAGAAGGTGTGCGCCAGGCGCGCCATGTAGCCGTGGTTCTCGTAGTAGATCGAGAAGTTGTTGGTACGCTTAGGTACGCCCAGGGCCACGAAGCCGGCCGAGCCTTCGCCGCTGGCGCGCTGGTTGATGAAGGTTGCCGTCTCGCTGATGCCGAAGCCACGGATAGGCAGGATCTTGTCCAGCGGTTGCACCCAGCCCAGCTCCAGGCCACGGATACGCAGGTCGCCATCGGCGTTGCGGGCACGGGTCAGCACCACGGTGGCAGCGTCAGGACCGCCACGCGAATTGATCGCGGTCTGCTGGTTAGGCGTCAGCGTGCCGTAGTTGATGCCGTAGGCGGCCAGCGAGCTGAATGGCGCGGTGACGTTCTCGTTGATGGTGAAGCCTTCAACGTTTTTCTGGAACACGGTCAGGCTGACGTAGCCTTCGCGGCCGGTGTACCAGTCGATGCCCAGGTCGATATTATCCGACAGGTAAGGCTTCAGCGCTGGATTGCCGACCGAACCGATGTCCGCCGAGACCGACGAGAAGTTCACGCCAGGACGCAGCGCGTTCGGGTCGGCGCGGGTCATGCTGCGCGACAGGGCGGCGCGCGCCACCAGGTTTTCACGCAGATTGACAGCGATGGTGCCCGATGGCAGCGTGTTGTTGTAGGTGGTTTCCTGATACACCCACTGATCCATGTTTGGATACTTGCTGCCGTTCAGCGTCAGGCTGGCGTTGCGCGGATCGGCGATCGAGTTCAGCGAGCCCACCGACTGCTTGGTGCGGACGTAGCGTACGCCGGCGTTGTAGCGGGTCGGGAAGCCGGCCAGTTCGGTCTTGCCGTTGGCTTCGAAATACAGGCCGGTGGTTTTCTCGCCGATGAAGCCCGAGCTGGCGCCGGTCGACGACGCGCCGCTGGCCGGTGCGTTGTTATAGAACGACTGATAGTTCGAATCCTTGGCGAACCGGTCCCAGTCCACGACCACCTTGCCATACGGGCCAGGCACGATGTAGCTAGCCAGCGCGCTTTGCGGAATCAGCGAACCGCCGTAGGTCAGCGGCGTGGTGGCGCCGGCGGTGTAGCCGGTGCCGTAGCCTGGATACAGCGCAGCAGCGCTGGCGCCCGGGGTCGACGCACCGTTACAGGCTGGTGCACCGTTCGGGCCTTGCAGGAACACGCTAGGATTGTTGCCGCACACCGCAGCTTGCCATGCGGCCGAGTTGTCGGAGGCGCGGATGGTGCGGGTGATGTCGTCGTAAGCGATACCGCCCTTCAGGTTGAACTTCTCGTCGCCCCAGGTCAGATCGCTGTGGAAGCCCTTGGTCTTGGTGTCGCGGAACTCGTTCTGGATGTTGACGCGGCCGGTGTTCCACACATAGTTGGCCGGGTTGTTCAGATCGGTGCTGGAGACGATCGACGGAATGCCACCGTTGTTGGCGTAGGTGACGGTGTTGCCGCTGTTCGGTGCGGTGATCAGGTAAACCGTCGGCGCTTCGTGGCTGAACTTACTCTTGGTGTAGTTGACTTGCGCATCCAGTTTCAGGGTCGGGGTGATCTTCCACTCCATGCCCGGATTGATGCCGAGCATGTCGACCTTGTCGCGGCGGTAGCCGTGCTCGAAGAAGTTCTGCGTGTTGGCGAAGGTGCCGCCGGTGACCGTGCAACCGTTGCTGCAATCGGATTTGTCGACCGTCATGTTCAGCGGGATCATGCCGCCGTTACGCACCGACCAGTCGTAGTCCATACGCGTCATGTTGTCGTCGCGCTTGCTGTACATGGTGTCCAGGTAGAAGTGCAGCGCGTCCGACGGACGGTATTCGGCGCTGAAGATCGCCGAGCCCTTGTCCTTGGTGCCGTAGTAATCCATGGTACGGCCCAGGCGCGGCACGATGCCCTTGTTGATCTGGTCGATGGTCAGGCCCGGGTTGTGCGCCAGCAGCCATGCCTGGTCGATCACTTCGCCGGTGACCAGGCCGTTGCCGGCGCCAGCTGGCACGGTGGCAGGGATGGTCCAGTTGCCGCCGCCGGTGCTGTTGCGGCCAGGGCCGGTGTTTTGCGCAGCCGACAGGTTGGCGTTGGTGTAGCCGACGGTTTCCCAGCCGGTGGTGTGGATTTGCTGGCGCGACAGGGCGATGCCGCCCAGGATGCCCCAGTTGCCGAAAGTCTGGCTGGCGATGATCGAGCCGCGGCCGCCGGTCTTGTCAGCGATCTTCTGCTTGGTGGCGGTGTAGCTGGCGCTGACGTATTTGCCTTCCTTGTCGAACGGACGGGCGCTGCGCAGATTGACCACACCAGCGGCGCCGCCTTCGATCATGCCGGCGGTCGGGCTCTTGCTGACGGTCAGCTTGGTGAACAGGTCGGTTGGCAGCAGGTCGAGGTCGACCTCGCGGTTGGTGTTGGCGCCGTCGATCGGGCCCGACGATGCCACGGCCACCGGCGCGCCGTTCAGCAGGATCTTGGTGAAGCTCGAACCCAGGCCACGGATCTGGATGGTGGCGCCTTCGCCGGTGATGTCGCGCGACACGCCAACGCCTGGGATGCGGCTCAGCGATTCAGCGATGTTCTTGTCCGGGAATTTACCGATGTCTTCGGCGTTGATCGAATCCTGGAAGCCAACGGACTCTTTTTTGTCCTTGGCCGACGACAGCAGCGAGTTGCGGTAGCCGCTGACCTTGACGACGGTCATGCCGGCGTCATCCTGCACGGCAGCGTCTTGTGCCGCTGGCGCAGCGGCTTGTGGCGCTTCCTGAGCGTATGATTGCGCTATCAAACCTGCCATGACGGTCAGGGTGAACGCGACTTTCCGGCCAGCATGCCGGGATTTGTGTTGTTTAACTAACATTGCCAGTCTCCTTCGGGGTAGATCACCGTGGTTATTGTTATGAATCACGCAACTTGCTGCATAAATGGTTGCGCGATCATTTGAGTGTAAAAGTTTTTAAAAGTTATTGTCAACCAAAATTAATCGCAAAATGTTATACGCTACCATTTGATATTAAAGTGCTATCGCAACAGGCGCATGTCCAGAGGGGAAACACGTTTGGGGGAGGAAAAGGACAGGTGTGGCGGCGTAACAACTGCTTACGATCGAAACACTTTTTAGGTCACCGCTTGTGTCGGCCGCTGCGTTGTAGGGGAAAGCGCCACTGATGGCGTATTCAGGAGAAATCAAATGGAAAATTCCCGCATGCACCCGATGATGATTGTGGCCGCCACCTCGGTAACCCTGGTCAGCCTGCTTGGCGCCGCTTCCATTGCCGGCATTCTGCCTAATTCGCAGGCAAAGCAGAACGAGATGACGGCGCCGGTGGCCGCGCAAGCCGCTGTACCTGCCGCGTCGCCCTTGCCTTCTGCTTCTGCCAAGCCTGCCGCTCCCGCGCCAGCCCCGCGCCGTGTGGTCGAACATAAAACTGTGGTACATCACAGCTATGCGCAAGCGCCAGCCCCGGCGCCCGCTCCCGCTCCGGTCGCGCAAAACAGCCCGCTGGGCATGGGCATCGGTGCAGTGGTCGGCGGCCTGCTCGGTAACCAGGTCGGCAGCGGCAATGGCCGCAAGCTGGCGACGGTTGCCGGCGCGGTAGGCGGCGCTTACGCCGGCAACGAAATTGCCAAACGCAACCAGCAGCAGCAATAAAAAAAATGCCCGGCGAGAGCCGGGCTTTGCTACATCAGTACTTGGCTGGCGCGTTAGGCGCCGGGGTCGCAGAGCGGATGAAATCGCGCAGGTCGTCGTTGGAGGTCGCCAGGTCTTCCGAACGCAGATACATCATGTGGCCGCTGCGGTAGCCCTCGAAGCGCAGCCGATCCTTCATCTTGCCGCTCGGGTCCAGTTGCCACATGGTGTACTTGGCGTCGAAGTAGGTGCAGGCGCCATCGTAGTAGCCCGACTGTATCATCACCTTCAGGTAAGGATTGGCGGCCATCGCCAGGCGCAGGTTCTCGCCGGTGTTCTCGTTCTTGAAGTCCCACGGATGCACATCGCCGAACAGGTTGTACTTGATGTCGGTCTTGAAGCCCAGGTCATTGCGCAGGTACTGGTTGATGGCCGGCGTGAACGAATGCAGCCACGAGGTCAGCTCGGCGTTGTAATCGACCTTGTCGCCGGCGTCACGCTTGTCGATGCCGAGGTAGCGCGAGTCGAGGCGGCCGACAGTCTTGCCCTGCTTGCGCAGCAGCTCTTTCCAGAACTGCTGCGGTTGCACCGACAGATTATTCTGCAACACATACTCCTGCGACAAGCCGGAATAGCGCGCGATCTTGGCCGCAATCTGCACCCGCTTCTGCGGATCGAGGAAGCCGCCCTTGGCCAGCGCCGGCAGCAGTTCGTCGGTGGTGAAAGCCTCCACTTCCGGCAGCAGGTCTTTCAGGTCGCGCGCCTGCAAGTCGGCCGGCAGCGCCTTCTGATACCAGGCGGTGGCGGCGTAGTACGGCACTTTCAGTGCATCGTCCACCACGCCATCGCGCTTCAGGCCCAGCTCCGTCGGCGACACCAGCACCACGCCGTTCAGGTACATCCACTGCGCGTTTTGCAGTTCCAGCGCCAGGCCGGCCACGCGGGTGGTGCCATAGCTTTCGCCGATCAGGTATTTCGGCGACGTCCAGCGGCCCTCGCGCGAGACGAAGGTGCTGACCCATTCGGCCAGGTATTGAATGTCGGCGTTGACGCCGAAGAAGCGCGCACGGTCGGCCTTGCCGTCGAGGATGCGCGAGAAGCCGGTGTTGACCGGATCGATGTAGATGATGTCGGCCACGTCGAGGATCGAATGCGGATTGTCCTTCACGCCGTAAGGCTGTACCGGATAGCCCTCTGAATCCAGGTTCAGCACTTTAGGGCCGGTGTAGGCGACGTGCATCCACACCGACGCCGAACCAGGGCCGCCGTTAAACGACAGCACCAGCGGGCGCTTGCTCTTGTCGCTGACATCGCTGCGCTGATAGTAGGTGTAGAACAGCGACGCGGTCACCTTGCCATCCTTGTCCCACACCGGCTGCGTGCCGGCAGTCACTTTGTACGGCACCACCTTGCCCTTGATGGTGACTTGCCCGGTTTTGCTGACCTGTGAATCTGCTTTCAGTAAACGCTCGCTTGCTTGTAGCTCCGCAGCGCGTTCCTTGCTGAGTGCGGGCGCCTTGTCGGCGTCCTGTGCGTGGGTAACGGTGCTGACAGCCAGCAGCGCAATGAGGGCAAGCTTGGATTTCATGGCATCTCTCAAGGTGGAAAGAACCTATAGTAGAAGTTCTAAGGTTTCCAGTCCAGCACTTGTACTGACTGCGGCGCAACACTTGCCTGCCCTTCGCCATCGACCTGTTGTACGTTCTGGACAAACAGGCTGAGCGTGCCGTTGCGGCGCCACAGTTCGGTGTCGAAGCTGGGCTCCCACGCGCCGACGCTGAACGATGTCAGGTCGCGCACCTGCCACGCGCCGCGCGCGATATCAGCGGTGCTGGCCACCGACACCTTGCTGCCGCGCTCCTCGTCGCGGAACACCAGCAACGCGCCGCCATCGTTGACCATGATCTGCGGCCGTGCGATCGGAATGCGCTTGGTGCCCTGGCCGCTGAGCGAGAACGAGGTCTTGCGGAATTCCAGCGCGCGCACTTGCCAGGCCGCGCCGTCGTGATAGATCACATGGTACTGCGGCACGCTGGCGCCGGCGTCGCGCCAGTAGCTGGCGATGTAGGGACGGCCGTGCTGGTCGGCCGCCATCGAGGTCTGGTTAATCAACTCGCTGTTCTGCGGAATGCGCAGCGCATACTCGGCGCTGGCGGCGCTGACCGGCAGCGTGTACGGCGTGCCGTCCGAGCGTTCCCACGTCACACCGCCGTCGCGCGAGCGCGCATACGCCATGTCATGGTTGCTGGCCACGTCCGGCGATTCGCGCCACACCCACGACAGGTGCAGCGTACCGCGATGATCGAGAAATGCCTGCCAGTAGGCGTTGCGCTTGCCCTCGCCGGTAATCAGATTGCTGTGCAGCCGCGTCCACTTCTGCGTGGCCGGATCGTAGCGGTTGATCATCAGGTCGCCACGCCCGGAGCCGCCCAGGCGATAGAAGAACAACAACCTGCCATCCGGCAGGCGGTGGAACTCGGGATAGGACAGCTCGTCTTCGTCGCTGCCGACCATGGCCTGCTTCGGCCCCAGTTCCAGCGATCCCGGCGCCACGCTGCGCGCATAGCGCAGCGGATTGTTGTGGTGATCCCACGACACATGCAGATAGCCGGCGCCATCGGCCATGATGCTGATGGTGTTGTGCGCGTCGGCCGCATTGCCTTGCCAGGCGCTGCGCCGCACAGTCCACCGGCTGCTGCCCAGCTTGCGCTTGCCCAGCACCAGATAGCGCTCGGCGTCGTAGTAGGCGACGTACTGCGTATCGCCCTGCGTCACCAGCGAATTCTTGCGGAACACCACCGCGTTGACCGAGTTATTGGCCCAGCCATCGCCAACGGTGGACAACACCGGCGCCGCAGCCGCCTGAAGGGACGCAGCCGCCAAGGCCGCCAGGAGAAGTCGTTTCATCATGCAATTCATGCTACGCAAACCACAGATATAGATCAATACCTCAACAATTTCCAGGTGGAAAATATGAGATAATTCCTGCCGTAAAACTGGCGCCCTAAAAAATTGTCGCTATGACCACCGAACACGACCATACCCCCTACCTCGATCAGCTGCACGACGATCCGCATAGTTTTTGGAAATCGCGGATACGGGCTTGCCGCTGGATGATCGTCAAAACCATCTGCCTGGGCGCGCTAGCGGCCGGGCTGGGCGTCCTGGGCCAGGGCTGGCTGGAAAAAGCCGCGCCGATCTTCCCCTTCATCAGCCAGAACTACGGCATCTGGCAGTCCGCCTACCTGCTGTCGCTGATCCTGGTGTTCCTGCTGTGGGCGGCCGCCATGCGGCAAAAGGCCGGGCTGCTGCAAAACAGCAAGCAGGGCCTGAAAACCCAGCAACGCATCGACGAGCAAAACGCCCGCATCGAGGAGCGGCGCCGCGCCAATCGCGAACGCCGCGAACAGGTGCGCCAGGAGCGTGAAGAGCACACCATTTACTTCAAGGCGACCGGCCGCAGCAAGAAATTCGAATACTGATCAACTTCGTGATTATTCGTAGCGCAAGCAGTCAACCGGCAACAGTTTCGATGCGCGGCGCGCCGGATAGAAGCCGAAGAACACGCCCACCAGGCTGGAAAAGCCGCACGCCACGATCACCGCCTGCAAGGTAATGTCGACATCGAACTTGCCGGTGGCCGTGATGCCGGCCGCCGCCAGGCTGGCCAGCACGATGCCGAAGATGCCGCCCACCAGGCAGATCACCACCGCCTCGGTCAGGAACTGCAGCAGCACGTCGCGCGGCTTGGCGCCGATCGCCATGCGGATGCCGATTTCGCGGGTGCGCTCGGTCACCGACACCAGCATGATATTCATGATGCCGATGCCGCCCACCACCAGCGAGATCGCGCCGATCAGCGCCAGCAGCGCGGCGATGCCGGCGCTGATCTTCTGCGCCGTCTCGGCGAACGAGGCCAGGTTATCGATGCGGAAATCGTCCGGCTGGTCGATCTTGATATGGTGGCGGTCGCGCAGCGTTTCACCGATGTCGAGGATGGCATCCTGCAGGTTGCCGCCGGATTTACCCTGCGCCACCACATAGTGCACATTGCCGGGGAACTGCATCTTCACCAGGTTGGCGGCAGCAGCGGTGATCGGCACGATGACATATTCGCTCAAGTCGCCGCCATCCACCTGCTTGCCCTCGCCGTACAGCACGCCCACCACCTGGAACGAGACGTTCTCGATGCGGATGTACTTGCCCAGCGGGTCCTGCTTGTAGAAGAACTGGTCGGCGATCTTGCGGCCGATGACCACCATGCGGGCGGACGCGCGCACGTCGGCATCACTGAAGGCGCTGCCCTTGTCGATCTTCCAGCCACGGATCTTGAACATCGCCGGCGATACGCCGTGCACGGTCTTGCCGGCGTTCTCGTTGCCCACCGACAGATTGAAGCTGCCTTGCAGCACCGGCGCCGCGCCCGACAGCGACGGCAGCTGGTTCAGCGCCTCGGCGTCGCGTACCGTCAACGCCGGCTGCGCGCCGCTGCGCATGCGCTGCTGCTGCGCGCGGTCGCCGCCGGGCGAGATGAACAGCATATTGGTACCCAGCTGTTCAAGTTCCTTGCCGATAAAGCGCTTCATGCTGTCGCCCACCGCCAGCAACAGCACCACCGAGGTGATGCCGATGATGATGCCCAGCATGGTCAGCAGCGTGCGCAGCCGGTTCGCCAGCATCGAGCGAAACGCTTCTACCACGATCTGTAATAAATTCATATTGTTTATACCGTTTTCAATGACTCATGGCCAGTTGCTGCAAGCCTTCGGCGGCAGGGCCGTCGTACAGCACGCGGCCATCCTTCAGGCGCATCAGGCGCTTGCTGTAGGCGGCGATATCCGGCTCGTGCGTCACCAGCAGGATGGTGATGCCGCGTTCCTGGTTCAACTGCTGGAAGGAGCGCATGATCTCCTCGCTGGTCTGTGTATCCAGGTTGCCGGTCGGCTCATCGGCCAGGATCAGCGGCGGATCGCCCACCAGCGCGCGGGCGATCGCCACGCGCTGCTGCTGGCCGCCGGACAGCTGGTTCGGCGTGCGCTTGGCCATCGCCCCCAGGCCTACCCGCTCCAGTTCGATCAGCGCCTTGGCGTGCGCCCTGGAGCGCGATACGCCGGCATAGATCAGCGGCAGCGCCACGTTCTCCGCCACGCTCATGCGCTTGATCAGGTTAAAGCTCTGGAACACAAAGCCGATGGTGCGGTTGCGGATGCTGGCCAGCTGATTGCGTGACAGCGTCAGCGTGTCAACGCCGTCAAGAAAATAGCTGCCGCCGCTGGCCTGATCGAGACAGCCGAAGATATTCATCAGCGTCGACTTGCCCGAGCCGGACTGCCCCATCACCGCCAGGAAATCGCCGCGTGGCACGGCCAGGTCGATGCCGTGCAGGACTTGCGTTTCGACGCTGCCGGAGAAGTAGCTCTTGGTGACCTGGCGGATGTCGATCAGCAGCTCATTGGCCGCCGCACTCACAGCCCACCTTCCTGGCCACTGACGATGGCGCGGGTGATGACCTGATCGCCCTTCTTCAATTCGCCGCCCACCACCTCGGTGTAGCGGAAGTTGGATAGGCCGATTTTCACGTCGGTGGCTTTCGGCTGGTTTTTGGCGTCCAGCGTGTAGATGCGGAAGGTACGCGACAGGTCAGCCTTGGTGCGGAACGAAGCGTCATCATCGGCCGGCGACTCGGCGGCGGCGGCAGCGGCGGCGGCGCTGGCACTCGCGCTGGCCGATCCCGCCTTGGCGGCGGCAGCAGCCTTCTTCTGCTTCTCGATTTCCTCGTCGCTCAAGCGGAAGCGCAGCGCGGCGGTCGGCACGCGCAGCACATTCTGGCGATTGCCGACCAGCAGCCGCACCTGCGCCGTCATGCCCGGCTTCAGCAGCTCGTCCTGATTGTCGACATCCAGCACCACGTTATAGGTGACGACGTTCTGCACCACATTGGCGGCCAAACGGAACTGGCGCATGCGCGCATTGAATTCCTTGTCCGGATAGGCGTCGACCACAAAGCGCGCCTCCTGGCCTTCCTTCAGCGAGCCGACATCCGCCTCCGACACGCTGGTGTCGATCTGCATCTTGGTCAGGTCACGCGCAATCTGGAACAGCTGCGGCGTGGTGAACGACGCCGCCACCGTCTGCCCCAGGTCCACGGTACGCTTGATGATCACGCCATCGATCGGCGAGCGGATCACCGAGTTATCGAAATCTGCCTGCGCCCGCGCCAGCTGCGCCTGCGCCAGCTGGATGTTCGCCTGCGCCACATCAACCTCGCGCTTGGACTGGTCCAGCGCCAGCGGCGACAAATAATTTTGCGCCAGCAGCGACTGGTTGCGCTGATAGGTGGCCTGCGCCAGCCGCAGCGACGCCTTGGCCGACGCCAGCTGTGCATCGGCCTGACGGATCTGCGCGTTGAAGATGGTCGGGTCGAGTTTCAGCAGTACCTGGCCCTTGGTCACGCGGTCGTTGAAATCCGCTTTCAGCTCGCTCACCGTGCCAGACACTTGCGAACCGATATTGATCAGCGCCACCGGATTGATGGTGCCGGTCGCCGTCACCGTCTGCGTGATATTGCCGGTATCGACGGCTGCGGTGCGGAAGCGTGGCGCCTCCACCACAGGGGTCCTGCTTTTGGAATAGTAAGAGCCGGCAGCGCCAGCGATCACCAGCAGGCCGATGGCCAGCGCAATCTTCTTCTTTGTCAAAAAAGCCATTGTTATCAATATGTTCCGTAGTGAGGCCCGACGACGTGCGGGCCAACCCGGCAAGTATCAGACAGATTTATCTTTTAAGCAATACTACCTCTTCCGGGGAAGGGGCCGATACCCAGGCTGTGGGATATGCAAAATTGCAATGTAACTTTGCAGCTTTGTCCGTTCTCACGGCGCGCTTTCCTCCCTAAGATGGCTGCTCCAAACACGGAGGACACCATGTCAGAAACGCTTACCATCAAGGTCGCCGACGGCAGCTTCAGCTGCTACGTGGCGCGTCCCGCCAACGCCGCCAGCGCACCAGTGGTGGTGGTTCTGCAAGAGATCTTCGGCGTCAACGCCGGCATCCGCAGCATCGCCGACGACTACGCCGCCAAGGGCTATATCGCGGTTGCCCCGGACCTGTTCTGGCGCGCCGATCCCGGCCTCGACATGTCGGAAGACGAGCCGGGCGACTGGGCACGCGGCTTCGCGCTGTACAGCGCTTACGACTTTGATGGCGGCGTCAACGACATCGCCGCCGTGGTGGCGGAATCGCGCACGCTGCATGGCGCATCGGGCAAGGTCGGCGTCACCGGCTACTGCCTTGGCGGGTTGATGACCTATCTGGCCGCCGCCCGCGCCGACGCCGACGCCTTCGTCGCCTACTACGGCGGCGGCACCGAAAAATACGCTGCCGAAGCAGGCAAGGTCGGCAAGCCGCTGCTGTACCACCTGGCAGAAGAAGATGAATACATCGGCAAGGAAGCGCAAGCGACCATCAGCGCCGCCTTCCGTGCCAACCCGCACATCGAACTGCATAGCTACCCTGGTTGCAACCACGCCTTCGCGCGTCCTGGCGGCAACCACTACGACACCGCTGCCGCCACACTGGCCAACGCCCGCACCGACGCATTCTTTAAACAACACCTGTAAGGGGAGAACACCCTGTCCGAGCAAAACGATCAAGGCATTTCGCCAAAGCCTGAGCATAAAAACCGCCTACGGGCGGTTTTTTTATGTGTTAAGGTTCCGTTACCATGATGGAACTTTTTACGCCGCCGGACACACCGTCCCTGCTCCACTACGGCACCTACTCGCCGCTGCTGGTTATTCTCTCGATACTCGTTGCCATCTTCTCATCATGGATGGGATTGCAAGTCGCCGGCCAGGCGCGCCTGGCCGGCACGCGCGCGCTGCGCACCGCCATGCTGGCCACCGGCAGCCTGGCGCTGGGCTGCGGCGTGTGGGCCATGCATTTCATCGGCATGCTGGCCTTCGACCTGTGCATCGACACCGACTACGACCACGGCCTGACACTGCTGTCGGTGCTGCCCAGCCTTGCGGCGTCGTGGGTGGCGCTGTACATCATCAGCATGCGCCGCCTCAGTGCCTTCTCGCTGATCAGCGGCGGTGTGCTGGTCGGCGCCGGCATCGGTGCCATGCATTACACCGGCATGGCGGCGATGCGCACGGCGTTGAGCTTGTACTACGATCCCTTCATGTTCGGCCTGTCCATCGTGGTGGCCGTGGTGCTGGCCACGCTGGCGCTGTGGATACGCTTCGGCCTGCGCGTGCTGCGCCTGCCGCGCGCCATCATCGCCAGCATCAGCGCCATCGTCATGGGCTGCGCCATCGCCGGCATGCACTACACCGGCATGGCGGCGGCGCGCTTCGTCGGCGTGATGCCGGTGGACGCTTCGCCGGAACAGAATTCGCTGTTCGTGGCGCTGGCGATTGCCGTCATCACGGTGGCGGTGACCGCCTTCGTCATGGCCGCCAACGGCATGCTGCGCTACCGCGAGATGTATCGCCAGCAGGCCGAGAGCCAGGCCTGGATGCGCGCACTGCTGACCACCACCATCGACGGTGTCATCACGGTCGACCGCGCCGGCGTGATCCACGAATTCAACGCCTCGGCGGAACGCATCTTCGGCTGGACCCGCGATGAAATCATCGGCCGCAACATCCGCCTGGTGGTGGAGGACGTCGAGCAGTCGGAGCGCGAGGGCCTGCTGAACTACCTGCGCAGCGAACAGTCGTCGGAACCTGGCCAGGGCCGTGAAGTGATCGCTGTGCGCAAGGACGGCAGCCAGGTGCCGATCCGCCGCGCCATGGGCTACGCGCGCATGGCCGACCGCGACCTGTTCGTCATGTTCGTCACCGATATCACCGAGCGCCGGGCCATCATGCAGGCGCTGCGCGACAGCGAGCAGCAATTCCGCTCGCTGATCGGCAACATTCCCGGCATCTCCTTCCGCAGCAGCATGGCGTTCGATGCGCCGCCGCTGTTCATCAGCGACTACATCGAGCAGCTGACCGGCTATCCAGCCGCCGATTTCGTCGGCGCCAGCCGCAAGCGCACGCTGAGTTCCCTGATCTGCGACGAGGACCGCGAACGCGTGGCCAGCGAGATTTCGCACAGCATCGACCAGCTGGCCGCCTATCAGATCGAATACAGCATGCTGCACGCCGATGGCAGCCGCCGCTATGTGTGGGAACACGGCGCGGTGACGCAGGATGAAAGCCATCCCGACATCCGCTGGATCGACGGCGTCATCCTCGACATCAGCGAGCGGCGCGAGATGGAGCAACAGCTGCGCCAGGCCAAGGAAACCGCCGAGCAGGCAGCAGCGGCGCGCGCCAGCTTTGTCGCCAACATGAGCCACGAGATCCGCACGCCGATGAACGCCATCCTCGGCTTCACCGACGTGCTGCTGGATACCGAATTGAACGCCGAGCAGCAGCGCCACCTGGACACGGTGCGCAAGGAAGGCCGCTCGCTGCTACGCCTGCTGAACGAAATCCTCGATACGGCCAAACTGGATAAAGGCGCGGTGGAACTGGAGCCGGACGATTACAGCCTGCTCAACCTGATCGACGAACTGGCCTCCACTTTTGGCAGCAACGCCCGCAGCAAAGGACTGGCGATCGACATCAACTACGATCCAGCGCTGCCAGCCTGGCTGCACGGCGACGAGCTGCGCATGCGCCAGGTCCTCGGCAACCTGCTGGACAACGCCATCAAGTTCACCGCCGCCGGCAAGGTGAGCCTGAGCGCCTGCGAGCAGCAAGGCCAGTTGCACATCGCCGTGCAGGACACCGGCATCGGCATCGCGCCGGAGCGCATCAATGCCATCTTCGATCCGTTCACACAGGCTGACGCCTCGATGACACGGCGCTTCGGCGGCACCGGCCTGGGCACCACCATCAGCCGCCAGCTGGTCAGCCTGATGGGCGGCAAGATCTGGGCCGAGAGCACGCCGGGCCAGGGCACCACTTTCCACGTGCTGCTGCCGCTGGAACCGGCGCGCAACGGCCAGCAGCAGAGCAGCGAGCGTTTCGACTATCCGCTGCCGCCACTGCACATCCTGGCCGCCGATGACGTGCCGCAGAACCTGGAGTTGCTGTCGCTGCTGCTGGCCAGGCGCGGCCACACGCTGGACGTGGCGCATGATGGCGCACAGGCGGTCGAGAGGAGCGCCGCCCGCCATTACGATGTGGTGCTGATGGACATGCAAATGCCGCTGATGGACGGCCTGGCCGCCACCCGCGCCATCCGCGCGCGCGAACAGCAAGGCGGCACGGCGCAGCTGCCGGTGGTCGCCATGACCGCCAGCGTGCTGGCGGCACACCGCGAGGCCGCCGCCACCGCCGGCATGAATGGCTTTGCTTCCAAGCCGGTCGACTGGCACGCGTTGTCGCACGAGATCGCCAAGGTGCTCAAGCTGGCACCGGTGCCCACCGCGCCGCCGCCAGCCGAAGCGCCGCGCCAGCGCGTACTGAATAACAAGGCCGGCCTGTCGCGCTGGGGCGATGACGAAACCACTTACCAACAGGCGCTGCACCGCTTCGTCACCGACTACAGCACCGCCGCCGCCACGCTGGCCAAGCTGCTGGCCGACCTCAGCGAACTGCGGCTGGCCGAAGCGCAAGCCTGGTGCCACAAGGTGCGCGGCGTCGCCGCCAACATCGGCCTCGAACAGCTGACTGCCACGCTGGCGCAGATCGAAAAGCTGTGTGGCTCGCCGCAGCGGGATGGCGGGACGCTGCAAACCGAACTGGCACAGGCACAGCGCACGCTGGCGGCGCAACTGGACGCCGCGCTGAGCGCCATCCACGCATTGGCGCCGCCGCGCGGCTCCGGCTCCCGACTGGAAGCGCCGCCGCCGGCCGCCGTGTTCGACCTGGCAATAGCGCGCCACAAAGCCGCCGCTCTGTTACCATCGCTGCAAAAGGGCGCCCTCAACGACGCCGCCCTCACCGCATTGCAAGCCGCCCTCACCGGCGCCCCGCCCGACTTGACGCAACAACTGAGCGCCGTACTCGATGCGCTGAACGATTTTGATTTCCCGCAGGCCCACGCTGCCCTGCAAGCACTACAGGCCAGCCTGACCACGGAGAACCCATGATAACCACGCACCAACCCCACCAGCCACAGATCCTGGTGGTTGACGACGAAGCCAGCAACCTGCAACTGCTGCGTCACATCCTGCAAGACCACTACCGCCTGCTGTTCGCCAAGGACGGCCCGCGCGCACTCGAACTGGCGCGTTCCGAACAGCCGCAGCTGATCCTGCTGGACGTGATGATGCCGGGCATGACCGGCTACGAAACCTGCCGTTTGCTGAAGGCCGAAGCAGTCACCGCCGCCATCCCAGTGATTTTCGTCACCGCCCTGAACGACGCCGACGATGAAGTGATCGGCTTTGAAGCCGGCGCGGTGGACTACATTACCAAGCCTGTCAGTCCACCCATCGTGCGGGCGCGCGTGCGCAACCACTTGTCACTGGTCGGCGTGGATGAGCTGAAGAAGACCCGGCTGGAAATCGTCCAGCGCCTCGGCCTGGCGGCGGAATACAAGGACAACGAAACCGGCCTGCACGTGATCCGCATGAGCCATTACGCGCAGATCCTCGGCCTGGCAATCGGCATGACCGAAGCGGAAGCGGAAGACCTGCTGCATGCGGCGCCGATGCACGACGTCGGCAAGATCGGCATCCCGGACAACATCCTGCGCAAGCCGGGACCGCTCGACGCCGACGAATGGCAAGTCATGCAGACCCACGCCAGCATCGGTGGCGACATCATCGGCAAGCACCCGCACGGCATGCTGGCCATGGCCTACGACGTCGCCATGACCCACCACGAAAAATGGGACGGCAGCGGCTACCCGAACGGCCTGCAAGGCGACGAGATCCCGCTGGTCGGCCGCATCATCGCCATCGCCGATGTGTTCGACGCGCTGACGTCGGCGCGTCCCTACAAGGAAGCCTGGCCGGTGGAAAAGGCGGTCGAACACATGCTGGCGCAGCGCGACCAGCATTTCGAAGGCCGCCTGGTCGACCTCTTCCTGAAACAGATGCCCGCGCTGCTTGAAGTCAAGGAGCGCTGGGCAGAGCGTTAGTTGAGGCGCGCGCTGCGGCCCGCCAGGCGCGCCATCACGCTGACCGCGTGATCGATCTGCGCCCTGGTGTGGCCGGCGTTCATCATGAAGCGCAAACGCGCCTGCCCCACCGGCGCCGCCGGGAACTGGATCGCGTCCACATGCACGCCTTCGGCACGCAGCGCGATCGCATAGCGCTGGCAGGTTTCGGCGTCGCCGATCAGCACTGGCAGGATCGGCGTGGCAGTCGAGATGATGGTGTAGCCCAGCGGTTCCATCTGCTCGATGAAGTAGCGCTGGTTGTCCCACAGGCGCTGGCGGCGCTGCGGTTCTTCTTCCAGGATATCCAGTGCGGCCAGCAGCGCCGCCGCCTGGTCCGGTGGCGGCGGGCAGGTGAAGCCATACGCGGAACTGGTCAGGCGGATCACGTCCGCCACGTCTTTCTCCACCGCGACAAAGCCGCCGATCGAACCGAGCGCCTTGCTCAAGGTCCCCATCTGCATGATATTGGCGCTGTAGCAGTTGAAGTGCTCCGACGTGCCGCCGCCGTTGGCGCCGAGGATGCCGGTGGCGTGCGCGTCATCGATGTACAGCAGCGCGCCGAAGCGCTCGGCCAGCGCCACCAGCTCTGGCAGCGGCGCGATCGTGCCTTCCATGCTGAACACACCGTCGCTGACGATGATCGGCGTGGTGCCGTCGACGGCGCCGGCCTGCAGCAGCGACTCCAGGTGGTTCATATCGCAATGGCGGTAGTTGTAGCGCAGCGCGCCCGACATCTGGATGCCTTCGCGGATCGAGATGTGATTGAACTCGTCCGAGTAGTAGGCATACTTGTGGCGCGTGCGGGCGCGGAAGCCATGCAGGCGCGCCAGCGTGGCCGCCTTGACAATCGACGACAGCACGCCGATATTGGTCATGTAGCCGGTGACGAACAGCACCGCGTCGCTCTTGTGCTTGAGCGCGCCGAGGCGGCGTTCCAGTTCGCGGTAGACTTCCAGGTCGCCGCCCAGCAGCCGCGATTCGCAGTTGCCGACGCCATAGCGGTCCAGCCCCTGCTTGGCCGCCGCCACCAGGCGCGGATGGTTGGCTAATGCCAGGTAGTTGTTGGTGCTGAAGGAAACCACCGTCTCGCCTTCGGTGACGAAGGTCGGATCGGGCAGCGTGCTGTGCACCGACGAGTCGTGATGGATGGGATGGTGTTTGAGCCAGCTGGCGATGTCGCTTAAGTCATGCATGGTGTGGGCGCCGAAATAGTATCAGCCCATCTTAGAGCTGTGCGGCTTTCCACAAGCTTGCGGTCACATTACGAGTTGGTTAGCTGGCCGGCGCCAGCGGCAGCACGATGCGCGCGATCAGTCCCGGTGCGCCGTCTTCCAGCACCAGCTGGCCGTCATGCGACTTGGCGGTGGCGCTGACGATCGACAGGCCCAGGCCATTGCCCGGCAGGTGGCGGCTCTTGTCGACACGGTAGAAGCGCTGCGTCACCTTGTCGCGCTCCGCTGCGGGAATGCCGGGACCATTGTCATGCACCGAAATCGACGCTTCACCGTGATGCAGGCCGGCGCGCACATGGATCACGGCGCCAGCGCCGGCGTACTTGATGGCGTTCTCGATCAGGCTGGAAATGGCGCTGGCCAGCAGGTTGCGGTCGCCATCCACGTACAGGGACGCCGGCGCGTCCACGGTCAGCGTGATCTCGCTGTCCTCGGCGATGGCCTCGTACATTTCGCCGATATCGGCCACCACCCGCCCCAGGTCGAGCCGCTCGAATAAGCGTGCACGCATGCCGGCTTCCGCCTCGGCGATTTGCAACAGGCGCTCGAACAGGCGTATCAGGTCATCGATATCGTCGATGGCGTCATGCGCGGCGCTGGAAAGCCTGGGCACCGTCGCTTCGTGGCGCAGCGCGTCGTCCAGCCGCCCGCGGATGCGGCTCAGCGGCGTGCGCAGGTCGTGGGCGATGGCGTTGGAGACGTTGCGGATACCTTCCATCAGCAGTTCGATGCGGTCCAGCATGCGGTTGATGTCGCGGTTCAGCAGCGCGAATTCGTCGCTGCCGGTGACCGGGATGCGGCGGCTCAAATCGCCGGCCTCGATCTGCGCCGCCGTGCGGCGGATCTCGCCCAGCCGCGCCTCGATACTGCGGCGGAACAGCATGGCGCCAGCGATGGTCAGCATCAGCGACACGCAGGCGCCAGCCAGCAGCGCGCGCCAGATCACTTCGCGCACCGCCTCTTCCTCACTGAGGTCACGGCCGACGATGAGCACGCCGCCCAGCACCAGCGGCCGCAGATACAGGCGCGCCGGCGCGACGCGGCCGTTGCGCAGCACGTCCGAGGTCACCATGTCCGGCGCTTCATCGAGGCTGGGCCAGGACGACAGGTTGCCGGCGACAGGCGCGCCGTCGGCATCGACGATCTGGAAAATTTCGCGGTCGTTGTCGATGCCGTCGCTCAGCAGGCGCTTCACTTCGGCCCGCAGCGCGGCCTGGCCGCCATCGGCGACATTGTCCAGCAGGTGTTCGGTCTGTTCGGTGATCTTGCCGTCGATGTTCTGGTCGATCACGCCGATGGTGCCGCTGTAAAACACGATGGACACCGCGACGATGGAGGCGATGCCCAGCAGGCCGTAGCCCAGCACCAGCTTGGCGACGATGGAGCCGCGGATTTTAAGCACCCTGCTCCACCTCTTCCGGCGGCGCCACGCCCATGCGGTAGCCGACACCGCGCAGCGTATGGATCAGCATCACCGGGAAGTCCTTGTCGACCTTGGCGCGCAGGCGCGAGATCTGTACATCGATCACATTGGTCTGCGGGTCGAAGTGATAGTCCCACACCGATTCCAGCAGCATGGTGCGGGTCACCACCTGGTTCTCGTTGCGCATCAGGTATTCCAGCAGGCGGTATTCGCGCGGCTGCAGCGTGATGACCTTGTTGCCGCGCGTGACGCGCAGCGTGCGCAGGTCGAGCCGCAGGTCGGCCACTTGCAATTGTGTACTGTCGGCGCCGGGGGCGCTGCGGCGCAGCAGCGCTTCCACGCGCGCCAGCAGTTCGGAGAAGGCAAAGGGCTTGGACAGGTAATCGTCGGCGCCGCCGCGCAGGCCGGTGACGCGGGCGTCGATGGTGGTCAGCGCGCTGACGATGATGACCGGCGTGTGCTTGCCCAGTGCGCGCAGCTTGTCGACGATCGACAGGCCGTCGATGCGGCCCGGCAGCATGCGGTCGAGGATAATGATGTCCCATTCCTCGCTGGTGGCGTAGTCCAGGCCATCCGGGCCGGTGGCGGCAGCGGTGACCACATAGCCGGCCTCGCGCAAACCCTTGCAGATGTAGTTGGAGGTTTCGGCTTCGTCTTCAATCACCAGGCAGCGCACGCGAGTCTCCAGAATTCAGTGTAAGCGCGTATTCTACCTTGGCTTGGCCAGCAGCTCGCGGTACAGCGCATGGTAGTTCTCGGCCATCTTGTCGGCGGTGAACAGTTCCCAGTAGCGCGCCTCGGCGCGGCGGCCCATCTCGGCCGCCATCTCCGGATTTTCCCACAGCGTGCGCATCGCCACGCCCAGCGCCGCCGGATCGTCCGGTGGCACCACCAGGCCGGTGTCGTTGTCGATATTGATGTAGGTGGTGCCGGTGCCGATCTCGCTGGAGATCATCGGCTTGCCGAACATCGCGCCTTCCAGCAGCGATATGCCGAACGATTCCGAGCGCAGGTGCGACGGGAACACCATCGCATAGCTCAGTTCCAGCAGCGCCGCCTTGTCTTCCTCGTCCACCGCGCCGATGAACTGCACGTGGGTCAGGCCGAGGCGCTTTGCGTGCTCTTTCAGTTCTTTTTCAATCGGGCCGGCGCCGGCGATCACCACCGGGTAATCGACCTGGGCCATGGCGTCCAACAGGATGTGCAGGCCCTTGTAGTAGCGCAGCACGCCGATGAACAGGAAGAAGCGCTCGCCGCACTGGGCGCGCCACTTGTCCTTCACCTGCTCCGACGGCTGGCGGTAGACCGCCTTGTCCAGGCCATAGGTGATGATGCGGGTCTTGTGCGCGAAGCGCTTCAGCACCGGCGACGAGGCCATGTAGTTGGGCGAACTGGCGACCACCGTATCGACGCTGGCGAGGAAGCGGCGTTTCAAAGGGCTATACACGCGCAGCAGGTTTTTCTGGCGCACGATGTCCGAGTGGTAGGTCACCACGCTAGGCTTGTTGATGCGCGCGGCGAAGTGCGCGATGTCCATGAACGGCCACGGGAAGTGGTAGTGGATGACGTCCGCGTCGCGCGCCAGGCGCGCCAGCTTGCGGATGGCGGAAAACGAAAAGCCGGTCGATGCCACCTCGAAGTCCAGCCGCGCACGGTGCACGGTGTGGCCGTCGATCTGGATTTCGGACGGGCCGCTGGGGCTCAGCGTCAGCACTTCATTGGTTACGCCCAGGCGTCCGGTGCCCACGCACAGCTGGCGTATCACCTGCTCGATACCGCCCCAGCTATCGGGATAATAAGTCTTGAAAAAATGGAGGACGCGCATGGTATTCAGTGAGACAGGACTGCTTGATAAACGTCGGCGGTGCGGCGCGCCGCCTGATCCCAGGTCAGCTCCAGCGCGCGGCGCTGGCCGGCGGCGATGCAGCGCTGGCGCGTGGCGTCGTCGCGCGCCAGCGTGGTCATGGCGGCGGTGATGTCGTCCACCGACAGCGGATCGAATTCCAGCGCCGCGCCACTGGCCACTTCCGGCAGCGAGGTCGTATTGGAACAGGCCACCGGCACGCCGGCGGCAAAGGCTTCCACCAGCGGCAGGCCGAAGCCTTCGTGCAGCGACGGGAAGATGAAGGCGCCGGCACCAGCGTAGATGTGGCGCAGCTGACGGTCATCGGTCAGCTGGTCCAGCCACAGCACATTCTCGCCGCGCTGCTGCGCATCCTTGAGGCGCTTGACCAGTTCCTCGCTGCGCCAGCCCGGCTGGCCGACGATCACCAGCTGGCGTGCCGAACGCAGCACGGGCGGCAGGCCGAGATAAGCGTCCAGCAGGCGCTCGACATTCTTGCGCGGCTGTAGCGTGCCGACGAACAGGAAGTAGCCTTCGCGCAGGCCATGCAGGCCGAGCGTGACGTCGCGCTCACCGGTGGACGGCGATTCGAACCAGTGCGCGGCCACGCCGTGGTGCACCACGCTGATCCGCTTTTCATCGACGCCGAAATGCGCGACCAGTTCACGGATCGAGTAATGCGAGCCAGTGATCACATGCTGCGCCTTGCGCGCGGCCTTGGCCTGCAGCCAGTTCTTCAGCTTGCGCAGTTTCGGGCTGGCCCACTCGGGATGCGAAATCGGCAGCGCGTCATGCAGCGTCGCCACCACCGGGCAGTCCATGCGCACGATGCGGTAATCGGTGGCGTGGAAGATATCCAGCGGCGCCGCGCCCTTGCCCAGCGCGACCTGGGTGCTCAGGTGCACCGATGCCGGCAGGATCAGGTCGCCGAGTGTCGCCAGCGGAAAGGACAGCGGCAGCGCGCGGCCCAGCTGCACCTTGCGGGCATCGCCATGCGGTGCGAAAGACAGCGGCAACACCTCGACGCCGGCGCCGGGCAAATGCTCCAGCAGCGCGCGGCTGTAGACGCCCAGGCCGTCCAGGCGGCCACCGGTCAGCTGCGGTTCGGCGGTCGTGACGGACAGGCCGGCACGCAAGGCGGTCTGCGTGTTCAAGCGGAATACATCCAGCGCAGCGTGTCGGCCAGCGGCACGCCGGCCAGGGGGCCGGTGGCAGCGATCAGGCGGCGGTTGTCGCCGGTCAGGCGCACCACTTCATTGGCGCGCACAAAGGCCGGGTTGACGTGAACGTTGATCTGGTAGCCGGCGATATCGGCCATCATGTCCAGCGCCTCGCCCAGCGAATAAGCATGGCCGGAGCAGATATTGAAGGTGCCGCCGAGCGCCGCCGGCGCGGCCAGCAGCTTGCGGTAGCTGGCCGCGACCATGCGCACGTCGGAGAAATCGCGCCACACGTGCAGGTTACCCAGCTCGATGTCGCTGGCCTTGCGGCGGAAATGCGCAACGATTTTCGGCAGCAGGAAGTTTTCCGCCTGGCCGACACCGGTGTAGTTGAAGGGACGAACGAAGATCAGCGGCAGCTTGTCCTGCCACAGGCGCGCCATGTACTCCATCGACAGCTTGCTGACCGCGTAGTCGTTGGCCGGCGCCGCCGGGACGCTCTCGTCGATCACGCCGACATCGGTATTGCCATAGATATTGGCGCTGGACGCCAGCAGCACTGCCGACGGTTTCTTTTCGGCCGCCGCCAGCGCTTCCAGCAGGTTGCGCGTGCCGACCACGTTGACGCGATAAATCTGCTCGACGTCGCCATGGGCGACGAAGGCAATCGCTGCCAGATGCGCCACCACATCCGGCTGCACCTCCCTGATCACGGCGGCCAGGCCGGCGCGATCCAGCAGGTCGACCGCGAACTCACCTTCGCCCGGCGTGTGGCCGGGCGTGATGGTGCCGAAGATTTGATAACCGGCCGCGCGCAGTTCCTGCGCGACGTAATGGCCGGTGAAGCCGGACAAACCGGTAATCAGGGCGCGCTTGCCCGCACCTTCAGCAGCCATGGGTACTCCCTGGATCAGAACGAGAAGCCGGCTTTGTTGCGGCGCAGATCAGCTTCCACCATCATCTGGCACAGCTGCTCCAGCGTGGTCGATGGCTTCCAGCCCAGTTCCCTGGTGGCTTTGGCCGGATCGCCGATCAGCAGTTCCACTTCCGCCGGACGGTAGAACTTCGGATTCACACGTACCAGCACCTTGCCGGTTTTCTTGCAGGTGCCGATTTCATTGTCGGCCGAACCGCTCCACTCCAGCGCCACATCGACTGCCTTGAAGGCCATCGAAACGAAGTCGCGCACGGTTTCGGTACGGTTGGTGGCCAGCACATAGGTGTCAGGCTGGTCGGCCTGCAGGATGCGCCACATGCCTTCGACGTATTCCTTGGCAAAGCCCCAGTCGCGCTTGGCGTCCAGGTTGCCCAGTTCCAGCACGTCCAGCTGGCCCAGATGGATCTTGGCCACCGAGTCGGTGATCTTGCGGGTGACGAACTCACGGCCGCGCAGTGGCGACTCGTGGTTGAACAGGATGCCGGAAGCGCCGAAGATGCCATACGACTCGCGGTAGTTGACCGTCATCCAGTGGGCGTACAGCTTGGCCACGCCGTAAGGGCTGCGCGGGTAGAACGGCGTATCTTCCTTCTGCGGCACGGCTTGCACCTTGCCGAACATCTCCGAGGTCGACGCCTGATAGAAGCGGATCTTCGGATTGACGATGCGGATGGCTTCCAGCAGGTTGACCGGGCCGACGCCGGTGATTTCAGCGGTGGTCACCGGCTGCTCGAACGACACACCGACGAAGCTCTGCGCCGCCAGGTTATATACCTCGTCCGGCTGCGCGGTTTGCATCAGGCGGATGCTGGAGCCGAGATCGGTCAAATCGTATTCAACCAGTTTCAGGTTCGGGTGCGACTGGATGCCGAGTTCTTCGATGCGCCAGAAATTTACCGAGCTGGTACGGCGATAGGTGCCGGTGACTTCATAACCTTTTTCCAGCAGCAATTCCGCCAGATAGGCGCCGTCTTGGCCGGTGATGCCCGTAACCAGGGCTTTTTTTGTTTTCTGCATGATGAATGACAATCCAAATCGTGGGGAATCTTAGTAGCCCGATATTGTAACAGACCGAAACATGAGCATTTCTAACGAAAATCCTCGTTTTACATCACTTACATCTTGTTACAGAAGAAATAAAAAAGCCGGTCACCCGCGCTGAGCGGGCGACCGGCCTCGATTCTTCAGTTTAGGCCTTGCGCTGGGCCACCGCGTCGACCACGCACAGCGCGGTCATGTTGACGATACGGCGCACAGTGGCCGACGGCGTCAGGATGTGCACCGGTTTGGCGCAACCCAGCAGGATAGGACCGACCGCGATGCCGTTGCCGGACGAAGTCTTCACCAGGTTGTAGGCAATATTGGCCGATTCGATGTTCGGCATCACCAGCAGGTTGGCATCGCCGGTCAGGGTCGAGTTCGGCATGATGGCGTTGCGCAGTTTCGAGTCCAGCGCGGTGTCGCCGTGCATCTCGCCATCTACTTCCAGCGATGGATCGCGTTGCTTGACCAGTTCCAGCGCGGCGCGCATCTTGCGGGCCGAGGCACTGTCGGACGAGCCGAAATTGGAGTGCGACAGCAGCGCGGCGCGTGGCGACAGGCCGAAGCGGCGCATCTCGTCGGCAGCCATGACGGTGATCGCGGCCAGCTCGTTGGCGTCCGGATCTTCGTTGACGTGCGTGTCGACCATCACCAGCTGGCGCTGCGGCAGCACCAGCACGTTCATGGCGGCGTACACGCAAGCGCCTTCGCGGCGGCCCAGCACCTGGTCGATATAGTGCAGGTGCAGCTGGGTGGTGCCGAAGGTGCCGCAGATCATGCCGTCGGCGTCGCCCTTCTTGATCATCATGGCGCCGATCAGCGAGTGGCGGCGGCGCATTTCCAGCTTGGCGTACTCTTGCGTCACGCCTTTGCGGGCGGTTAGCTCGTAGTAGGTGCTCCAGTAGTCGCGGTAGCGGTCGTCGTGGTCCGGATTGATGACGTCGAAATCCACGCCCAGCTTCAGGCGCAGGCCGAACTTGGCGATACGCGTCTCCAGCACGGCCGGACGGCCCACCAGAATCGGACGCGCCAGTTTCTCGTCGACCACCACCTGCACCGCGCGCAGTACGCGCTCTTCCTCGCCTTCGGCGTAGACGATGCGCTTGGCATCCAGCGGCGCCTTCTTGGCCACCGCGAACAGCGGCTTCATGAAGGTGCCCGAACGGTAGACGAACTGCTGCAGGCTTTCTTCGTAGGCGACCAGATCCTTGATCGGACGGGTAGCGACGCCCGAATCCTCGGCAGCCTTGGCCACGGCCGGCGCGATCTTGGTCAGCAGGCGCGGGTCGAACGGCATCGGGATCAGGTATTCCGGGCCGAACGACAGATTGGTAAAGCCGTAGGTGGTGGCAACGATGTCCGACTGCTCGGCGTGGGCCAGCTCGGCGATCGCGTGCACCACGGCGATTTCCATTTCGCGGGTGATGGTGGTGGCGCCGCAATCCAGCGCGCCACGGAAGATATACGGGAAGCACAGCACATTGTTGACCTGGTTCGGATAGTCCGAACGGCCGGTGCAGATGACGGCGTCGCCGCGCACGGCCTTGACGTCTTCCGGCAGGATTTCCGGATTCGGATTGGCCAGCGCCAGGATCAGCGGATTAGGCGCCATGGCCTTGACCATGTCCTGCTTCAGCACGCCGCCGGCCGAGACGCCAAGGAAGATATCCGCGTCCGGAATGACTTCGGCCAGCGTGCGGGCGTCGGTTTCGCGGGCGAAACGCTCCTTGTCCGGGTCCATCAGCTCGGTGCGGCCCTTGTAGACCACGCCGGCCAGGTCGGTCACGTAGATGTTTTCCAGCGGGAAGCCGAGGTCGACGATCAGGTCCAGGCAGGCCAGCGCGGCCGCGCCGGCGCCGGAGACGACCAGCTTACATTTCTTGATGTCTTTGCCGACCAGCGAAATGCCGTTCAGGATAGCCGCGCCGACGATGATGGCGGTGCCGTGCTGGTCGTCGTGGAAGACCGGAATCTTCATCCGTTCGCGCAGCTGGCGCTCGATGGTGAAGCACTCCGGCGCCTTGATGTCTTCCAGGTTGACGCCGCCGAACGTCGGCTCCAGCGAGGCGATGATATCCACCAGCTTGTCCGGGTCCGACTCATTGATTTCGATGTCGAACACATCGATGCCGGCGAATTTCTTGAACAGCACGCCCTTGCCTTCCATCACCGGCTTGGCGGCCAGCGGGCCGATATTGCCCAGGCCCAGCACGGCGGTGCCGTTGGTGATGACGGCAACCAGATTGCCGCGCGCGGTATATTTATAGGCGTTGGCCGGATCGATGACGATCTCTTCGCATGGCGCAGCCACGCCCGGAGAGTAGGCCAGCGCCAGGTCGCGCTGGTTGGTCAGTTGCTTGGTCGGCGTTACGCTGATTTTGCCCGGTGTCGGAAACTCGTGGTATTCCAGCGCGGAAGCGCGCAGTTGTTGACGAATTGCTTCTTTTTTCTCAGGTGACGAATCCATGCTGTACAGCCTTCCCATATCTACGATCGAAGGCCTGTGATTTTAGCAGACCAGTTCTTGCACATAAGTAGGTATTTTCACGCAGAGCAAGAAGGGTTATCAGCATTTTTTATGAGCAACTCGGGGGTTAGCCGAATTTTTAGGCTAATCAACCCCAGATAGAGCCAATATAATCAATTTTTCGAACTAATTACGTTTAGCTATCAATCGATGAAATTTAATTGAAATTATCAATATTTCACTATGCGAAGCGGACGCAGGCTGATTTGGACTAAGCTATAGCCACCAACGCTGCTGGGAGAACGCCATGTCCGACTTGATCGTTTCCGCCCGCCTGCCTGAGCCGGCCGGCGCCTCATTGCAGGGTGCCGCCTGGCAACAATTGCTTCGCTGGCATGAAAATAGTCAGCCGCTGGCCTTCGTCTACACCCGCTCGCTGGGTGGCCTGATCCACACCGGCCAGGGCCGGCTGGAGCAGCTGACGCTGGACGCCACCACCATCGAGGCCGGCAGCAGCAAGCTGTACATCGTGCTGGCCGGCGCCTCCTACGAAGCCGGGCCGCAGCTATTCTTCACCCCCAACCTGCTGAGCCGCTTCCACGTCAACGGCGTGGCGGTGCGGCTGGCCAACCATGACTGGCTGTTCCTGTCCGACGAATCGCTGCCGGCGCTGGGCATGGAAAGTCTGCAAAAAAGGATAGCCTAGCGGCGGTACAATACCGCCATGCTCTCCGAATTCGACCTCATCAAGGAATACTTCCAGCGTCCCCAGCATGCCAGCCGCGCCGTGCTGGGCATCGGTGACGATTGCGCGCTGATCGCGCCCACGCCCGGCATGCAGACCGCCATCTCGTCCGACATGCTGGTCGAAGGCCGGCATTTCTTCGCCGACGAAGACCCGCTGCGGCTGGGGCACAAGGCACTGGCGGTCAACCTGTCCGACCTGGCGGCAATGGGCGCACGCCCGGTCGGCTTCACGCTGGCGCTGGCGCTGCCGGAGGCCAACCGCGCCTGGCTGCAAGGCTTTTCGCAAGGGCTGTTCGCGCTGGCCGACGCCTTCAACATCGAACTGATCGGCGGCGACACCACCAAGGGCCCGCTGAATATCTGCATCACCGTGTTTGGCGAACTGAAGCCGGGCCAGGCGCTGCGCCGCAACGCCGCCAAGCCGGGCGACGACATCTGGATTTCCGGCACGCTGGGCGACGCCCGCCTGGCGCTGGCCGGCTACCGCCTGGAACTGCCGCAACAGCTGGACGCCGCCAGCCAGCGCGCTGCCGCCGTGCGCATGCATACGCCGGTGCCGCGCGTTGAACTGGGCGTGCTGCTGGCCGGGCAAGGCATCGCCCACGCGGCGATCGATATTTCCGATGGCCTGATCGGCGACCTCGGCCACATCCTCAAGCTGTCGCAGGTGGGCGCCACGCTGGACGTTGACGCGCTGCCGGCCGGCGACATCCTCGCCACGCAGGCAACGCCGCTGCGGCGCGCCTACACCGCCGCCGGTGGCGATGATTACGAACTGTGCTTCACTGCGCCGGCCTCAGCGCGCGCCGCCGTCCTCGCGGCGGCAGACAGCGTTGCCACGCCGGTCACGCGCGTCGGCAGCATCGATGCCGGTGGCGGCCTGAAGCTGGTCGACGCCAGCGGCGCGCCGCTCGACCTCCAGCTCGCCAGCTTCGATCACTTCACGTCCTGAATCGCGGTCACATCCTCGTCCGGCTGCCCCACCCGCATGCCGCTGCCATTCATCAGCCAGTAGTGGTGGAAAGCCAGGCGGATGTTGTCACGCAATTGCGTGTCGTCCCAGGGCTTGGTGTAGAAGCGGTAGATGGCGCCGCGGTTGATCGCATCCAGCACCGCCTCCAGCCCGGTGTAGCCGGACAGGATGATGCGGATGGTGTCGGGATACATCTCCTTGACCTTGCTGAGGAACTCGGTGCCGCTCATGGCCGGCATGCGCTGGTCGCAGACGATCACCTGCACCGCATGCAGCGCCAGCATCTCGAACGCTTCGGTGGGCGAGGTGGCGGTCAGGATCTGGTAACCGTCGCGGCGGAACAGCCGGTGCAGCGACGACAGCACATTCACATCGTCATCGACAATCAGCAAGGTCTGCGCCGGTTGCCTGGCCGCGCCCGGCGCCGGCGGCAGGCTGCGGCCTGACTGCACCAGTTGGCCCAGCGCGTCCGCCGCCAGCGGCTTGCTGAAGAAATAGCCCTGCACCTCATCACAGCGGCTGCGCCGCAGATACTCCAGTTGCGCGCGCGTCTCCACGCCCTCGGCGATCACCTGCAGCTTGAGGCTGTGCGCCATGCTGATGATGGCCAGTGCGATTGCCGCGTCATTCGGATTGGTGGTGATGTCGCGCACGAAGGCGATATCGATTTTCAGCTTGTCGATCGGGAAGCGCTGCAGATAGGACAGCGACGAATAGCCGGTGCCGAAGTCATCGATCGCCACTTTGATACCGATGGCTTTCAGGTTCTTCAGCACGGTGATGGTGCGTTCGGCATTGACCATCAGCGCGGTTTCCGTCAGCTCCAGTTCCAGCAGTTCCGGCGGCGTCTTGTTGCGTTGCAGCGCTTCGCGCACCACAGCTTCCAGGTCGCCTTCGACAAACTGGCGGCTGGCGACGTTGACCGCCACCCGCACCGGCCCGGTGCCATCGTTGAGCCAGGTGACGATTTGCTTGCAGGCGGCGTCGATGATCCAGGCGCCGACGCGTACCACCAGCCCGGTATCCTCCAGCACCGGCACGAACTCGGCCGGATAGACCAGGCCGAAACCGGGCCGCTGCCAGCGCAGCAGCGCTTCCACGCCGCAGAACTTGCCGGTGTTGAGGTTGACCTTGGGCTGGAAGTGCAGCAGCAGCTCATTGTTGTCGAAGGCGCGGCGCAGCGCCAGCTCCATGTCCAGCCGCGCCAGCACCTGCACATTCATGCCGGCGGTGAAGAAGCGGTAGCCGTCGCGGCCAGCCTGCTTGGCGCGCTCCATCGCGGTGTCGGCATACTTGACCAGGGTTTCCGGATCGATGGCGTCGTCCGGATAGACCGAGATACCGATACTGGCGCTGAGGATGGCCTGATGGCCATCCAGTTCGAACGGCTGGCGCAGCACCTCGCGCACATCGTGGGCCGCCTGCACCCCGTCCTGCTGGTCACGGCTCATGGTCAGGATCAGGGCGAACTCGTCGCCGCCAACCCGGCCGACCGTGTCGCGGATGCGCGCGGTCTGCACCAGCCGGTTGCTGAACTGGCGCAGCAGGTCGTCGCCAAGCGCGGTGCCGAGCGAATCGTTGATGTTCTTGAAGCGGTCCAGGCCGATCATCAGCACCACGATGCGCCATGACTTGTCCTGCGCCACGGCGATGGCATCGGCGACGATCTTGAAGAACAGCGTGCGGTTCGGCAGGCCGGTCAGGCTGTCGTAGTGGGCCATGTGCTGCAGCAGTTCTTCCGCCTGGCGGCGTTCGCTGATGTCGCGCGCCACGCCCAGCATCACGGCCGGCTGTCCTGGACGTTGCAGCAGTTGCCAGTACAACTCGACCGGCACGGTGATCAAGTCGCTGCGCATCAGCTCCAGTTCGTTCAGTTCCGGCGAGCGCGCCGGGCCGACGGCAGCGGCGTAGTCGGCCAGCCGCTCCGCTTGCGCACGCAAGGCGTCCGGCGTGCCGAGGCCGAGGCGGCTGGCGCTCTGGCCCAGCATCTCGCCGCGCGCATAGCCCAGCATGCGGCAGGCGCCCTCGTTGACGTCGACCAGATCGGCGCTGGCAGCGTCGAACAGGAAGATGGCGTCGGCGGTGGCGTCCATGGCGCTGCGGAAGCGCTGCAATTCGGCGGTGCGCTCGCGCACGCATTGCTCCAGCCGGGCGTTATAGCTGCGCTCGCGCGCATGCAGCAGGCGCATCTCCAGCATGTTATTGATGCGCATCAGCGTTTCTATCGGATCGAAAGGCTTGCTGATGAAATCGCGCGCGCCGGACTCGAAGGCGCGCATCTTGTGGTCGGGCTGGGCGGTGACCACCAGCACCGGCAGCCAGCCGTCCGGCTCCAGCGGCTTCAGCGCCTCCATCACCTCGAAGCCGCTCATGCCCGGCATTTGCAGGTCAAGAATGATCAGATCGTAGTGTTGGTCGGCATGCCAGGCAGCCACCACGCGCGGATCGGTGGTGGCGCTGACATCTTTATAGCCAGTGGAAGTGAGCAGGTATTCCAATAATTCGACATTGACCGGCTGATCGTCGACGATCAGGATGCGGGCGTGGTGGATGTCGGTCTGGCTGATCATTGCGCCTCCGAATGGGTACATACTCTTCAATAAGCTTACCAGTCTTCGCAAACAGTGGCGCACGGCTGGGTAATTTTTTGTGGCGTTGCGACGATGGCAAACTGCATGGTACAGTGATAGCAAGCCCCTACAGCCCCTCATACCGAGAAGGAGAAGCCATGAGCAACAGCGACACCATCCTCGACCTGGCCGCGCAAGTCGGCAAAGCGTTACAAGACAAAGGGCTGATACTGGCCACGGCGGAATCGTGCACCGGCGGCGGCGTGGCCCAGGCGATCACCGAAATCGCCGGCTCCACCGGCTGGTTCGACTGCGGCTTTGTCACCTACTCGAATGCCTCCAAGACCGAAATGCTGGAAGTACCGGCGGCGCTGATCGCGCAGATGGGCAGCGTCTCGGAAGAAGTGGCCGGCGCCATGGCCGCCGGCGCGCTCGGTTCCAGCAACGCCCACATTGCTGTCTCCACCACCGGCATCGCCGGGCCGACCGGCGCGGTGCCCGGCAAGCCGGTGGGCACGGTCTGCTTTGGCTGGGCGAATGCCGACACCGTGCATACCGAACGGCTGGTATTCACCGGCGACCGCCGCGCGGTGCGCGAGCAAACCGTGATCCACGCGCTGCAAGGCCTGCTCCGCTTCATCAACTAGGTTGCCTTCGAGCCATAAAACAATTACTCTCGACGCATTGAAAAAAATGCGTTTGGGAGTGGTTGATGCAAAACACGGTACATTTTATTCTTCAGGGCAAAGGCGGCATCGGCAAGACGCTGGTGTCGACCATTCTTGCGCAGTGGATCGCCAGCAAGGATATCGCCGAAGGCCAGCAGCCGCTGCGCTGCTACGACACCGACCAGGAGAACCCGACCTTCTCGCGTTACAAGGCCATGAACGTCAAGCACGTGCCGGTGATGACCGACAGCCGCACCATCGACCCCAAGCGTTTTGACGCGCTGATGATCGACCTGCTGGAAGAAGAAGGCAACTGCGTCATCGACAACGGCGCCAACACCTTCTCGCCGCTGATGGGCTACCTGATCGAGAACGACTGCTTCTCGCTGCTGCAGGAATCCGGGCGCAAGGTCTACATCCACACCATTGTCGGCGGCGGCGACACGCTGCACGACACCGCCACCGGCTTCGTCTCCACCGCCAAGGCCACCAATGTACCGCTGGTGCTGTGGGAAAACGAGCACTTCGGCCTGCTGCAATCGGCGGCCGGCAAGCAATTCGTCGACTCGCAGACCTATGCCGACAACTCCGCGCGGGTGATCGGCCGCGTGGTGCTGGCGGCGCGCAACGCCGACACCTTCGGCGCCGACCTGAAGAAAATGAACACCGCGCGCCTGACGGCGGCCGAGGTGCGCGAGAGCGACAAATTCAACGTCATGGAAAAGCAGCGCATCAAGGTAGTATTCCGCGACCTGTTCGAGCAACTCGACAAAGTGCAGTGGTAAGCGGCCATGGATCAGCAAAAGCTGCGTGCCCTGGTATTTGAAAAGACCGGCGTCCGTATCGACGTCGACGACCCGGTCTTCGCGCTGGTGGCGCTGAACGAAGCGGTGCTGGAAGACGCGGTGGAACGCCACATCGCCCGCATCGACGCCGCCTCGCAAGCGCTGACGGCCCAGCTGGCCGGCGGCCACCCGCCCGGCTACGTCCCCACGCCCTCCGCCGGCCCGGTCCGACCGATCTCGACGCAATCGCCGATGGTCACACCGCGCGAACTGCGGTTGCTGGGCGCCGCCGCCGCCATCGCCCTGCTCAGTGCACTGGTGGTCCTCGGCGGCCAGGCCGCGTTCCGCAAGCCCGGCCTGAGCGCCGAGCAGGAGCAAGCGCTGCAGCGCGCCGCCAAACTCGAACAAGCCATCCGAAAACTCGACGCCCCCACCCGCGCCCAACTCCAGGCCGAGCTACAAAAATAAATCCGGGGTCAGTTCTGCCAAATGTACATGAGCTTGTGTACGTTTGGCAGAACTGACCCCGGATTTTGTGCTAACATGTGAACACCTATTCATATGTTGGTGATGATGAGCTGCTTACACGACCATTCTTTTTGCGATCCGCAAATCGCGCAGCTGGCTGATTTGTTTCATTTGCTGGGCGATCCGACCCGCTTGCGCATCGTCCTCGCCTGCGTGGCGGCGCCGATTGCTGTCAGCGGGATCGCGGCGACACTGGAACTGAGCAGCTCGCTCGTCAGCCACCACCTGCGCTTGCTGCGCGCCGCCCGCATCGTCAAGTCGGAGCGCCAGGGCAAGCAGGTTTTCTATTCCGTCGCCGATGCGCATATCAGCGGCGTTCTCAACGATATGCTGGAACATATCGCCGAACCTTCCATCGGGAACGAAGCATGAGCAAGCACCACGATCACGATCATCATCACGACCATGGCCATCACGGGCATGACCACAGCCACGCGCACGGCCATCATCATCACGGCGATCCCAACACCATGGGCCGCGCCTTCGTCATCGCCATCGTGCTCAACTCGGTGTTCGTGGCGGTCGAATTCTTCTACGGCTTCCTGGCCAACTCCACCGCGCTGATGGCCGACGCCGGCCATAACCTGTCCGATGTGCTGGGCCTGATGCTGGCCTGGGGCGCCGCCATCCTGGCCAAGCGCGTGCCGACCAGCCGCTATACCTACGGCCTGCGCAGCTCGTCCATCCTGGCTGCGCTGTTCAACGCCATGCTGCTGATGGCAGCCTGCGGCGGTATCGCCTGGGAAGCGGTACAGCAGCTGATCCATCCCGATCCTGTGGCCGGCACTATCGTGTCCATCGTGGCGGGCATCGGCATCCTCATCAACGGTTTCTCGGCCTGGCTGTTCATGGCCGGCAGCAAGGACGATATCAATATTCGCGGCGCCTACCTGCACCTGGCGGCCGACGCGGCGATTTCGCTGGGCGTGCTGGTGGCTGGCGTCATCGTCGGCTATACCAGCTGGAACTGGATCGACCCGGCGGTCAGCATGGTGATCGTGGTGATTATCGTGCTCAGCACCTGGGCCCTGATGAAGCAGTCGCTGCGGCTGGTGATGGCGGCGGTGCCGGACAATGTCGACCGCGCCAACATCGAAACCTGGCTGCGCCAGCAGCCCGGCGTCAGCGCGCTGCATGACCTGCACATCTGGGCCATGAGCACCACCGAGAACGCGCTGACCGTGCAGCTGGTGATGCCGGCCGGCTATCCGGGCGACGCCGCCATCGACGCCATCAGCAAGGCACTGCGCGAAGACTACGCCATCCAGCACAGCACACTACAAGTGCGGCTGGGCGGCAATGAGGTGGAATGCTGCCTGCAAGCGCCAGCACCGGCCGCCGCGCCGGCGCACAAGCACGCGCACTAATCCGCCAGGTTGGCGTACAGGGCGGTGCTGAGATAGCGCTCGCCAAACGATGGGATCACCGTGACGATGATCTTGCCGGCATGCTCCGGCCGCTGCGCCACCTGCAACGCGGCCCATAGCGCGGCGCCGGAGGAGATTCCCACCAGCAGCCCTTCCTGGCTGGCCGCCTGCCGCGCAGTCGCGAACGCGTCCTCGTTGCTGACGCATACCACTTCGTCATACACCTGGGTGTTCAGCACGGCCGGCACGAAGCCGGCGCCGATGCCCTGCAGCGGATGCGGTCCCTTGGTCCCCTGGGATAATATCGGCGACGCTTCCGGCTCCACCGCGATGCAGCGAAACTCAGGCTTGCGCGCCTTGATGACTTCCCCCACGCCGGTAATCGTGCCGCCGGTGCCGACGCCAGCCACCAGGATGTCGACGCGGCCATCGGTATCGTTCCAGATTTCTTCCGCCGTGGTGCGCCGGTGCACCTCGGGATTGGCGGGATTGTTGAATTGCTGCGGCATCAGGTAGCGCGGGTCGGACGCGGCCAGCTCGTCGGCGCGGCGGATCGCGCCCAGCATGCCTTCGCTGCCGGGCGTCAGCACCAGTTCGGCGCCATAGGCGCGCAGCAGCATGCGCCGCTCGCGGCTCATGGTGTCCGGCATGACCAGCGTGCAGCGGTAGCCGCGCGCGGCGCATACCATGGCCAAGGCGATGCCGGTGTTGCCGCTGGTGGGTTCGAGGATGATGGTGTCGGGGCGCAGCTGTCCTGCCGCTTCCGCCGCTTCGATCATGGCCAGGCCGATGCGGTCTTTGACGCTGTGCGCGGGATTGCAGTATTCCAGCTTGACCAGCACCTGGGCGGTGCTGCCCTTGGCCAGCCGGTTGATCCGTACCAGCGGGGTACGGCCGATCAGTTCAGTAACGTCGTTTGCTACTTTCATGGAACCTCCGGCGAAGAGGGAGAGAACTGCTAGTCTACCCCTGTTCGCACGGCGGTTTCCATTTACTTGACGTCGACCAGTTCGACGTCGAAGATCAGCGCCGAATTCGGCGGAATGCCGCTGCCCGGCGATGGACGCGAGCCATACGCCAGCTCCGACGGAATGATCAGCGTGCGCTTGCCGCCCACTTTCATGCCGGCGATGCCTTGGTCCCAGCCCTTGATGACGCGGCCGGCGCCCAGCACGAAGTCCAGCGGCTCGTTGCGCGGGATCGACGAGTCGAACTGCTTGCCGTGCATATTCTTGGCCAGCGGACGGTACAGCCAGCCGGTGTAGTGCATGTAGACGGTGGCGCCGACGGTGGCTTCCTTGCCGGTGCCGACCTTGGTGTCGGTGACGATCAGCTGCTCGGCAGCCGGGCCTGGCGTGGCGGAACCTACGACAACCGGAGCGGCCGGGGCTGCTGGTGCGTCTGCTTGCGCCGGCTGTGGTGCCTGTTGTGGAGCCTGTGGTGACGCTGATTCTTGCGCGTGGGCGACAGCAGCGGCAAACAGCATGGCGACGAAAACGGAACTACGCTTCATGTGGTTTTCTTTCAATGAGGTCGGTCGACAGCTTGCCATGATAGCAAACTAGGCAGCGTCCGGGGCTGTTGTTGTCAGTGCGCCATCGGCCAGCTTGCGCAGCGCGTGGCCGGCGCACACCATGCCGAAGGTGGCGGTGACCACCATGGCCGAACCGAAGCCGGCGCAATTCAGGCCGGTCACGCCGCCGCCACGATCGTCGCCATCGACCGCGCACACTTCGCCGCTTTCCGGATACATCAGCGGTTCGGTCGAGAACACGGCATCGATATGGAATTTGGTCTTTTCGCCGCGCGGGAAGCCGTACTGGGCGCGCATGATCTTGCGCACTTTCTTCAGCAGCGGCTCCTGCTCGGTCCTGGCCAGGTCGCGCACCGAGATCTGCGCGGCGTCGGTCTTGCCGCCGGCGCTGCCGATGGTAATCACTGGCAGGTCGTGCTGGCGCGCCCAGGCCAGCATGGCGGCCTTGGCCTTGACGGAATCGGTGGCATCGATCAGGTAATCGTACTTGCCGGTGCCGATCATCTGCGCGACATTGTCCGGGTCGACGAAGTCCTCGATCTGGTTGACCTTGCAGAAGGGATTGATTTGCGCGATGCGTTCGGCCAGCGCGGTGATCTTGGCCATGCCGACGGTGCTGCTCAGCGCCTGGATCTGGCGGTTGATATTCGACTCGGCGACGTTATCCAGATCGATCAGCGTCAACTCGCCGATCGCGCTGCGCGCCAGCGCCTCGACGATCCACGAGCCGACGCCGCCGACGCCGACCACGCAGATGTGCGCGCTGCGAAAGCGCGCCAGCGCATGCGCGCCATACAGGCGAGCAATGCCGCCAAACCGCCGCTCGAAGTCGACGTCATCAAAATCAGGAGAAGTAATACTGTTCATCCCGGCATTTTACCGGACTACGGCAACGTGAATATGGTCAAAAGATTAAAGATGAAAACAATGCACATTGAAGTTTGGCGGGTAAAGGCCAAAAAAATCCTTCCGCCAGATGCCTCCTAACGCTGGAAAAGAGCGATTTAACTATAGCCCTGGCGAATAAGCTCATCACGCATACCAGGCAAATCTTACTTCACTGTTCTCCATACTATGCGGAAGTCCAACTGAAAGTAGCCATGAGCAATGACGTTACGCATCTGATATGCTCCAGATAATCTGCCAGCTTCCGGGGGGACAGAGTCATATCGGCACCGCTTGTGCTACGACTTCCGAACGAAATTTTTCCGGCAAAGCGCTCGGCGTTAGTACATCGACAGGTATGCCTAGTAACTCCAGCAATTCGTGACGAATGGCACCGATATCAAACAGTGTGGTTTCCGCCGAGGGATCAACCAGGATATCGAGATCGCTTCCGTCCTGATCCTCGCCGCGAGCGGTCGAGCCAAAGACTCGCGCGTTGCCTGCGCGATGTGCCTCGACGATATGTCGAATAGCGTGACGATGACGGCGCAAGGCCTCCGATGGTTTCACTAAAACCTCCATTTGGCGAAGTATCCTAGAATACGCTTGTTAACAGCCAGAGCCCACGCCATGAGCAATACCTTGTTCGATACCGCCCCTGATTTCAGCCAGCCGATCGCCGTGCTGAAACATTGCCACGACCGCATCCGCAAGCAGTTGCAAACGATGCAGAAACTGCTCGACCACCTGCCGCAACATGGCGCCGATGTTGATGCACAGAAAGCCGCACAAGCGGTGCTGAAATACTTCAACAATGCGGCCCACCTGCACCACCAGGACGAGGAGCAGAACCTGCTGCCGATGCTGCACGCCACAGCGCGCGACGCCGATGCCTCTCTTCTGCAAGAGCTGGCGCCCGGCATTTTGGCCGGTCACGAGCAAATGGATAGAGACTGGTCTATACTGAAGTCGCAACTTGAACAAATCGCCAACGGTAGCAGTGCTGCCCTGTCGGCCGACGATGTGACGCGCTTCTGCGACACCTACGCCGCCCACATGGTGGTGGAGGAAGGCAATATCGCCCCCATGGCCAAGCGTCTGTTCAGCCCGGAACAAATGGCGCAACTCGGCAGTGCGATGCAGGTACGGCGCGGCATCTCCCCCGTCCTGCCCACCAGCCAGGTGCCGGAGCAGCACACCCAAGCCGTCGACAATACCGTCGCCGATGGCGTAGTGCTGGCCGACTTGCGGCTCGACTACGGCCGCGCCAGCCTGACGGAAAACGATGTACTGGACGATCCGATCGATCAGTTCGGCAAGTGGTTTGAAGAAGCCATGCATGCGAAGGTCAACGAACCCAACGCGATGAGCGTGGCCACCGTCGATGCCGACGGCAAGCCGACCTCGCGCATCGTGCTGATCAAGCAATACGACCAGCGCGGCTTCACATGGTACACCAATTACGACAGCCAGAAGGGCCAGCAGCTACGCGCCAATCCGCATGCGGCGCTGCTGTTCTTCTGGAGTGAACTGGAACGACAGGTAAGGATCGAAGGCAAGGTGGTGCAAACCGCCGCCGAGGAAAGCGACAAGTATTTCTACAGCCGGCCGGTGAAGAGCCAGATCGCTGCGATTGCCTCGCAGCAGAGCGCGCCCATCGCCAACCGCGAACAGATGGAAAGCAATTACGACGCCGCTGCGGCAGTCAGCGGCGAGCATCCGCTGCGGCCGGCGCACTGGGGCGGCTACCGCCTCGATCCGCAGCGCATTGAATTCTGGCAGGGACGCCGCTCGCGTTTCCACGACCGGATCGTGTATGTGAAGCAAGCTGATGGCAGCTGGGTGAAGGAACGCCTGCAACCGTAAGCAGGACGCCGCCAACCTCCCGGGCCATCGCCGTGCGATGGCCTTTTTGTTTTCTGAACATCGGGAGGATATCTTGTTCGTACAGAATCAACTCAGTCACTGGATCGACGGCATCCGCCAGCAGCTGACGCTGCCCCTGCGCATCGAATTGTGGAACGGCCAGCAGGTCGACCTGTCCAGCGAAACGCCGCGCGTCACCATCAAGCTGCCCAACGTGGCGGCGGCGCGCTACCTGCTGACGCCGTCGCTGTCCAACCTCGGCGCCGCCTACGTGGAAGGGGCGATCGAGGTCAGGGGCAAGGCCAAGGACATGATCGCCGTGGTCAATGCGCTGGCCCGCACCTCGCTGAAGGCGGAAGGCAAGTTCGCCCGCATGGTGCGCAGCTTTACCCACAGCAAGCAGAAGGACGCCGAGGCGATCCGCTATCACTACGATGTTTCCAACGACTTCTACCAGGAGTTCCTCGACCCGCACATGGTTTACTCCTGCGCCTACTTCGAGAACGGCGACGAAGACCTGGCCACCGCGCAGCTGAAGAAGATCGACCACATCCTGCGCAAGATCGAATTGCAGCCGGGCCAGACGCTGCTTGACATCGGCTGTGGCTGGGGCGCGCTGGTGATACGCGCGGCGCAGCAGTACAAGGCCCGCTGCGTCGGCGTCACGCTGTCGGAAAACCAGTATGCGCTGGCGCGGCAGCGCGTGCGCGAAGCCGGGCTGGCGCACCTGGTCGAGATCCGCTTGCAGGATTACCGCGATGTGCAAGGCCAGTTCGACCGCATTACCAGCGTCGGCATGTTCGAGCATGTGGGCCTGAAGCACCTGCCGGAATACTTCGGCGCCATCAACCGGCTGCTGGCGCCCGACGGCATCGTCATGAACCACGGCATCACCAGCACCGATCCGAACAACGGCGAGACGCCCTACGGCGGCGGCGAGTTCATCGAAAAGTATGTGTTCCCGCACGGCGAGCTGGCCCACATCGGCAATGTGCTGAAAGCCATGCAGCAAGGCACGCTGGAAGTCACCGACGTGGAAAACCTGCGCCGCCACTACGCCCGCACCTGCGCCATCTGGACCGATAATTTCGAGGCGCACGGCGAACGCGTGCGCGAACTGGCGGGCGACCGGCGCTACCGCATCTGGCATGTCTACCTGGCCGGTTGCAGCTATGCGTTCGAGCAGGACTGGATCAGCCTGTACCAGATTGTCGGCCGCAAGGCGGGCCAGCGTTCAGCGGTGCTGCCGTGGTCGCGCCAGCATATGTATCCGCAAGCTAGCGCAGGCGGCTGGCAAATATCTTCTTGAACTTGTCGACCTTGGGCGCCACCACGAAAGCGCAATAGCCCTGCAGCGGATGCTGGCGGAAATAATCCTGGTGGTAATCCTCGGCCTTGTAGAAAGCCTGGGCCGGGGCCAGCTCGGTGACGATGGGCGCGTCCCACACATGGGCCATCTCGGCAATCACCTGGCGCGCCGTCGCTTCCTGCTGCGGCGACTGGTGGAAGATCACCGAACGGTACTGCGTGCCGACATCGTTGCCCTGGCGGTTGAGCGTGGTCGGATCGTGGATGGTGAAGAAGATTTCCAGCAGGTCGCGGTAGCTGATGACAGCCGGATCATATTGCAGCTTTACTACTTCGGCATGGCCGGTGGTGCCGGCACAGACTTGCTCATAGCTAGGGTGTTCGGCGTGGCCGCCCATGTAGCCGGACTCGACGGACGCGATGCCTTTGACCTCCAGGTACACCGCCTCGGTGCACCAGAAGCAGCCGCCGCCCAGTATCGCTGTTTCAGTATTGCCCGCCATGACTCCCCCTTGCGTAGAAGACTCACCCCCGTGATACCCACTGTAACGCAAACCAGACCAATCTGCTATGACGTTACAAATCTTTGGCATAATGAGCTACATGAACACGAATTCTCCACGCGCCGAAGAGCGCAGCTTCGACACCGCCCATTTCCGCCAGGCGCTGGGCCAGTTTGCGACCGGCGTGACCATTATTACCACCCGTCTGGCCGACGGCACCTTCCGTGGCCTGACCGCCAGCTCCTTCAACTCGGTGTCGCTGGACCCGCCGCTGGTGCTGTGGAGCCTGGCCAATGGCGCCAATTCCATGCCTATCTTTACCGGCAACTCGCACTACGTTATCAATGTGCTCAACGCCGAGCAGGCGCACCTGGCCAAGCGCTTTGCCACCCGTGGCATCAATCCGTGGGAAGGCGTGGAGTATGAACTGTCGCGCACCGGCCAGCCCATCCTGAAAGGCGCGTCGGCCTGGTTTGAGTGTCATAACCGTAGCCGCTATCCTGAAGGCGACCATGTGATTTTTGTCGGCGAAGTGGAATTCTGCGCGTTTTCGCCGTGCCCGCCGCTGATTTACCACAGTGGCCAATTCGCCGGCCTGGGCTAAAAACGGAAATTGGTGTCGCTCTTTGAAAAGCCGGCACCGGGGCGGCGGCATAGAATGCTGGCAGCATTCATCACCATAATGAGAGACTATCTATGAGCCAAGCCCGCGCCCAATTCCACTGGGATGACCCTTTGCTGCTGGACCAGCAGCTGTCCGATGACGAACGCATGGTGCGCGAAGCCGCCGCCGCCTACTGCCAGGACAAGCTGCAACCGCGCATCCTCGAAGCCTTCCGCCATGAACAGATGGACACCTCCATCTTCCGCGAGATGGGCGAGCTGGGCCTGCTGGGCCCGACCATCCCCGAGCAATATGGCGGCCCCGGCCTGAACTACGTAGCCTATGGCCTGATCGCGCGGGAAGTCGAACGCGTCGATTCCGGCTACCGCTCGATGATGAGCGTGCAGTCGTCGCTGGTGATGGTGCCGATCTACGAGTTCGGCACCGAGGCGCAAAAACAGAAATACCTGCCGAAACTGGCCACCGGCGAGTGGATCGGCTGCTTCGGCCTGACCGAGCCGAATCACGGCTCCGATCCGGGCTCGATGATTACCCGCGCTAAGAAAGTGCCGGGCGGCTATGCACTAAGCGGCGCCAAGATGTGGATCACCAATTCGCCGGTGGCGGATGTATTCGTGGTCTGGGCCAAGGATGACGAAGGCGCGATCCGTGGCTTCGTGCTGGAAAAAGGCATGGCCGGCCTGAGCGCGCCTGCCATCCACGGCAAGTTCGGCCTGCGCGCCTCGATCACCGGCGAAATCGTCATGGACAATGTGTTTGTGCCGGAAGAAAACGCCTTCCCGGATGTGCGCGGCCTGAAGGGTCCATTCACCTGCCTGAACTCGGCCCGCTACGGCATCGCCTGGGGCGCGCTGGGCGCGGCGGAATCGTGCTGGCACACGGCACGCCAGTATGTGATGGACCGCGTGCAGTTTGGCCGTCCATTGGCCGCGAATCAGCTGATCCAGAAGAAGCTGGCCGACATGCAGACCGAAATCACCATGGGCCTGCAAGGCTGCCTGCGCCTGGGCCGCATGAAAGATGAGGGCACGGCGGCGGTGGAAATCACCTCGATGATGAAGCGCAACTCGTGCGGCAAGTCGCTGGACATCGCCCGCATGGCGCGCGATATGCTGGGTGGCAATGGCATCTCGGATGAGTTCGGCATCATCCGCCACATGGTGAATCTGGAAGTCGTGAACACCTATGAAGGCACGCACGACATCCACGCGCTGATCCTGGGCCGCGCCCAGACCGGCATTCAAGCCTTCCAGTAACACTGAACCTGCACTGCGGCAAGGGTCTGACCCCGTACGTACGGGATCAGACCCTAGGTCTCCGGTTCGCTGGGGCGGGTTTACCAGCCTTTGAAGTTGTAGCCTACGCTGACGTTGACCGCCAGCGGATCAAGGCGCACATCCTGCACCTGGCCCGTCGAATAGTGGGCCTTGGTTTTCAGCTTGGTCTTGATGACCGACGCATCCAGGAACCACTTCTCATTGATCTTCACCGTACCACCGATCTGGAAGCTGACCGCAGCCTTGTTATCCAGCTTGAAGGTCGCGCCCGAGCTGCTGCCGGTATTCAGGATCGCCGTCAGCTGGCCCGAACCGCGTTCCTTCTGGAACATGGCGTAGGTAAAGCCCAGGCCCACATACGGACGCACCACCGCGTCCGGCTGGAAGAAGCGGTACTGGATGAAAGCCGTCGGCGGCAGCACTTCGGCGGTCGCCAGCTTGCCGGTGCCTTCGATCGAACCGGCGCCATGCAAGTCGTGCTTGTACGGCAGGCCCAGGTCCAGCTCGGTCGACACGTTGTCAGTCAGCATGTAGGCAATGGTGAAGCGTGGCTTGGTGTCGGTGCCGACATCGGTTTTGGTGCCAGGCAGGGCCGGCGCCGAAACGTCGCCCGACTCCACTTTCGGGGTGATTTTATTGACGCCCAGCGTACCGATCCAGGTACCCGCGCCTTGTTGTGCCGAGGCAGCCGAAGCTACCGTCATTGCGGCGGCCAGCGCCAGCAGTTTTACCGTGTTCTTCATATCGTCTCCAGATATTGTTTTGTTAGTCCGGCCGCCGCGCCCTGCGTGGACGCGGCGGCCTGCGACGACTGAATTACAGCCAGCCCTTGGTCACCAGCGCTTTCGACACATAACGCGCCAGCAGCAGGTTGTTGTACGGGGTTGGGTGCACATCGTCGGCGAACGAGTAGTGGCTGACATCGCCCGACACCAGGTTGCTGCCGTTACAGGTCAGCGAGCTGCCCAGCGGGTTCTTGGTGGTATCGGTCAGGTTGCAGGCCGTCTCGGACACATTGGTCAGGCCGTATGGGCCAGGATTGGTGGCCTGGTCGTGGCTGACGGCAAACACGTCCACCACCACTACCTTGGCTTCGCTCGACAGGCCGCTGGTCAGTGCGGTGTTGAAGGCGCTCACCATGGCGTTGATCAGCGCCTGGGTCGAGGCATCCTTGGCGCGGCCGGCTGGCGTGGTGGCCACGTCAGGCAGGTTGTTGACCACCACGTAGTTGGCGCCGTTGGCGAGCAGCTGGCTCTTTACCAGCGCCACCAGTTCGGTGCCAGCCTGGCCCATGGCGGCGACCAGTTCAGGACCGTGGGTGGTGGCGTAGGCGGCGCCGGCTTTCTGGCCGGCGGCAGTGGCGTCAGCGGTAGCCTTGGCCACCATCGGACCGTAGACGCTGGCTTGGGCAACGGCCGAGTTGCCTGGCTGAACCGCCGCAGCGCCGATCGCGGCCTGGGTGATGACGGTCTGGGTTGCGCCGCTCTGCGCAGCGGTTTGCGCTGCGGTGGTGATCGCGACAGCCGCCGTTTGCGGATTGGTGGCGCCAGCGGCCAGTTGTGGAATCAGGCTGGCCAGGTAGGCCGGGCCAGCGGCGGCAGTGCCGGCAGCGGTGGCGGCGGTGCTCAAGGCGCCCAGCTGGAACAGCGCATCGTTACCGCCAGCCATCACCAGCACCAGCTCGTCGCCCTTGAATTTGCCGCCGACGGCTTTCAGGTGGTTGGCGATCTGGGTGGCGACCGGATAGGTCAGTGCGCCCAGCGCGCTGCCGGTCAGCTTGTTGTTCGGACCGACCGGATTGGTCACGCGCGAGCCGCCCATGGCGTAACCGTAGCAGCCGGAATTGGCTTTGGCCGGCACCGAGAAGCCTTTGGTGGCGTCGCCATCCAGGCCGGTGACGGCGGCGCAAGGTGCGGCCACGCCGATCTGGGCGGCCATCAACTCGGTCCAGTTCTTGCCGGTCAGGGTAGCGTTGATCGAAGTATTGTCGCCGTTGATGGTGAATTTGCCGCCCTTCAGCGCAGCGACGGTGCCGACATTGTAGGAACCGACATCCGACAGGCTATCGCCGAACGATACCTGGGATGCGTATTTGACTTTCAGGGATTGATCACCTGGGGCTGGATCGGTGCCGCCACAACCCGCAAGGACGGCCAGAGCCATTGCAGCAAGTGCAAGTTTAGTATGACGCATGTTGTCTCCTCAAAATTTTTTTTTAGGCTTGTTATACGAACGGCCGTGCTATTCGCAACCCAACTAATATGCCAGTACCAACAACTCTTGTATAGAGGAACGCCACTAAAAAGCAGGGTTTGTGAGCAAAAAAGAACGCTTGCTCGGCATTTATTAAGCTATGTCAAATCCTGAGTCATCGGGATGGTGCAGAATCGAAGAAGGCGCGCGCCTCGCGCAGGCAGAACGGTGCCACCAGTCCGGCGTGATACGCGTCCTTGACCGCCTTGTCGGCCGCCGCCGAGGTCGCCCCACCCTCGATGGCGGCGCGCCGCACCAGCGCCTTGGCAGCGGCAAACTGCGCCCGCGTCGACAGGTAGGGACCGCTGAGCGCGCTGTCATCGACATCCAGCACCGTCAATTGCAGGCCGGCGACGTTTTGCGCGCGGAAATAGGCGGCAGCGGAGGTGGTATTGGTGTACGGCACCAGCGGATCGGCGTCGCCGCCGCACAGCAACATTGGCACATTCGGCGTGTAGGTGCGCAAATCATTCTTCAGCAGCCACTGGCGCAGCGCCTGGGCCGGCTTGCAGTTCAGCGGCGTCACGCTGCCGGCGTTGCAGGGATTAGCTTGCAGGTCGGCCAGATAGCTGTCGCGGTAGCTGGTCTTGATCAGGTGATCGGCGCCGAAGAAGCTGCGGTAGCCCGACGCCTGCGGCAGCGAATCGGCGGCAAACAGCACATCGTTCGGCAGCTTGCCTGCCGCCACCAGCTCGCTCAGGCTTTGCGTGCCGGGCAGCAGGTTGTCGATGCCGCTGGCGTACTTCGGTTCGTAGATATCGCTGGTGCTGGCGTACAGCCCGGCGCCGGCGCGCTGGCCGGCATTGATCAGCATCGGGATGAAGCCTGCCGAGCCGATGGTCGGCGCGCCGTTGAAGATGCCGTCGCCGAACAGCGTCAGCGCATACGGGCCGGACAATGGCGCCGCCGCCGTCACTGCAAATTCGCTGGCGAACTGGGTCTGCATGGCGCGCTGGGTGGCCATCGCCACGAAACCGCCCTGCGAGTAGCCAGTCACCATCAGCCGGCTGGACGCGCCGGCGTTGATGCTGCCGAACACGCTGCGGGCGGCGCGCAAGGCATCGATCATGTCGGCCGATTGCTGCATAGCGTCCAGGTAGGGATGGTAGCCGGCGTTCGAGCCGGCATAGCCGACGTAGTTCGGCGCCACCACGATATAGCCCTGGGCGGCAAACAGTGCGGCAATCAGGCGTGGCTCGTTGGAAGTCAGCTTCGCCATGTCGAAACTCTTCTGTACCGAGGTGCCGTGCGCGTACAGCATCACCGGGCGAGCACCCTGGCAGGCTGGATCCGTGCCGGAGGGAACGTAGATGGCGGTGCTGGCCTCGGTGTCAACGGCGGCCCCGTCAATGGTGTGGTACTTGAGCGTGTAGATGGTGATGGCGCAGCTCGGCGTGCCGGTGACTGAACTGCCAAAGTCGACATTGGCGTCGACGAAGGTTTTCAGGCTGGCCGGATCGACGGTGTTCAGCGTAACACCGGCGCTGACCGTTACCGGCACCAGCGTGGCACCGCCAATGGCCTGGCCGCGCAGGCTGGTTGGCGGCGTCGGCGGCGTGACCACCTCGCCCCCGTTGCTGCCGCTGCTGCCGCCACCGCCGCCGCATGAAGCCAGCAGCAGTGCCATAGGAATGAAAGCCAGACGAATGTCGCGCATATCGCATCCTTGCAAGATGGCCGGGCGAGACAATCGGCCGGCAAGCAGTTCATCCTAGCAGGAAAGCAAGCCGGGAACGACCGTCCCCGGCGCAACAGTGCGCGGCTATTATTTCAGCAGCGACGCGATGACGCCGGCCGAGCCGAACACGGAACGGCGCAGGCGGTCGTTGACGCCCGCCCAGTCCGCGCCTTGTGGCGGCGTTTCGACCAGGATCAGGCCGGAGCCGGTCTGGTCCATGTCGCGCAATGCGGCATACAGGCCGTAGGCGTAGCCGGTCGGATCGGCGGGCAGCACGCGGTGTGCGTTGGCTGCCAAGGATGCCGGCAGCGCATGGCCGATCAGCGCCACCTTGACGCCCCTGGCTTGCAGCTTGGGCAGCGTCTCGGCCAGCGCATCAGCCGCCAGCATGGTGACTGGCGTGCGCGGCGCGTAATGTGATTCCAGCGTGCCGGAAGCGCGCGGCGCAGCCTGGTCCGGCGCGGCCGGCAGCATGCCGATCACGTCGGCGATCTGTTGCGCGCTGATGTGGCCGGGACGCAGCAGCACCGGGCCATGCGTGGCCAGGCGCGACATGTCGACGATGGTGGACTCGATACCGACTTCGCTCGATCCGCCTTCCAGCACCATGCCCAGCGGGCCGGCCGAGCAGGCGTCGTCGCCGTTGAGAGCGCCGTCATCGTGCGCGTCCATGCCGAACTCATCGCGCACGTGCTGCGCGGTGGTCGGGCTGACGTTGCCGAACTTGTTGGCCGACGGCGCCGCGACACCGCCCTTGCCGCCCTTGAACGCTTGCAGCAAGGCGATGGCGACCGGGTGCGACGGGCAGCGCATGCCGACCGAATCCTGGCCAGCCGAGACCGCGTCAGGAATATTCGGATGGCGTTTCAGGATCAGCGTCAGCGGGCCGGGCCAGAAGGCTTGCGCCAGCTTGCGCGCTTCTTCCGGCACATCGGTGGTCCAGTAGCCTAGATCAGCGCCGGGGGCGACGTGCACGATGACCGGATGGTCGTGCGGACGGCCCTTGGCTTCGTAGATGCGGGCCACGGCGTCGGGATTTTCCGCATCCGCGCCGAGGCCGTAGACGGTCTCGGTCGGGAAAGCGACCAGGCCGCCCTCTTCCAGGATGGCGGCCGCTGCGGCGATCAGCGCCGGGTCGGCAACGGTTGCAGCTGCCTGCTTCACGCTGCGATTCCCAGTACGGCGCAGGCAGCGTTGAGTTGCTGCTGTGCTTGCGCCAGGGTAGGCGCGATGAAGGTCAGGTGGCCCATCTTGCGTGCGCGGCGCGGATCATCCTTGCCGTACAGGTGCAGATTGGCGCCCGGCAGGGCCAGGATTTCATTCCAGGCCGGCTCGCGCGCGGTTTCGCCCTCCACCGCGCTATCGCCCTCGAACCAGACATCACCGAGGATGTTCAGCATGACGGCCGCCGAGTGCTGGCGCACATCGCCCAGCGGCAGGCGCGCCATCGCCCGCACCTGTTGTTCAAACTGGCTGGTGACGCAGGCGTCGATGGTGTAATGGCCGCTGTTATGCGGACGCGGCGCCATTTCGTTGACCACCAGCGAACCGTCGGTCAGCACGAAGAATTCGATGCACAGCACGCCTACGTAGCCGAGTTCGGCAACGATGGCTTGCGCCGCCTTCTGCGCCTTCAGTGCCGACTCTTCCGACACGTTCGGGCCAGGCACGGTGGTGGTGAACAGGATGCCGTCGCGGTGGACGTTTTCAGCGATCGGATAGACGACGGATTCGCCGTCGTGGCCGCGCGCGGTCAGCACCGACACTTCATACGCCAGCGGCAGCATCTTCTCCAGCAGGCAAGTAACCTTGTCCATGGATTCAAACGCGGCCTGCACATCGGCGCGCGACTTGACGCGCACCTGGCCCTTGCCGTCATAGCCCATGCGCACGGTTTTCAGGATGCCCGGCAGCAGGTCGTCGCTGATGGCGTCGATATCCGCTTGCGAGGCGATCACCTTGTGCGGCGCCGGCAGCACGCCCGACTTCGGCGCGCAACTGACGAAGAAACGCTTCTCGGCCACGCGGTCCTGCGCCACCGACACACCATGTGCGTTGGGCGCGACGAACACCGATTGCGCCAGCCGCGACAGGCTGTCCGCCGGGACGTTTTCAAACTCGGTGGTCACAGCGGCGCATTGCGCTGCCAGTGCGTCGAGGCCGGCGGCATCGCTGTAGCCGGCGTTGACCAGGCGCTGCGCAACCTGGCCGGCCGGGCATGCATCGGACGGCTCCAGCACGGCAACCTGATAGCCCATGGCTTGTGCGGCCTGGGCAAACATGCGGCCCAGCTGGCCGCCGCCCATCACCCCCAGCCAGGCTGGTGGATTGGCTTGCGGAAGGATGGGCATAGACTTCAAATCACTCATTATTCAAGCGGCAGTTTCATGGCCTTGGCGGCCTCGGTTTGCGATACGCGGAAGGCTTCCAGCTGGTCGGCCAGCGCCTCGTCGGTGGCGGCGATCATGGCCACGGCGGTCAGCGCCGCATTGGCGGCGCCTGCTTCGCCGATGGCGAAGGTGGACACCGGCACGCCCTTCGGCATTTGCAGGATCGACAGCATGGAATCTTCGCCACGCAGGTATTTTGACGGCACCGGCACGCCCAGCACCGGCACGATGGTCATCGCGGCCACCATGCCCGGCAAGTGCGCCGCACCGCCGGCGCCGGCGATGATGGCGCGCAGGCCACGCGCACGGGCGCTCCTGGCGTAGGCGTACATTTCGTCCGGCATGCGGTGCGCGGAAATCACCTGCGCTTCAAACGGCACGCCGAATTGCTTGAGGATGTTGACCGCGTTCTGCATCACGTCCCAGTCCGAGGACGAGCCCATGATGACGCCAACCAGTGGTTTCTGATCGGCCATCTTATGCCTTCAGCTTTTCGCCGGTCAGGCGTTCGATGGCTTCGAAATACTTGGCCTGGGTTTTGTTGATGACGTCGGCTGGCAGTGCTGGCGCTGGTGCGGTCTTGCCCCAGTCGGTCAGGGTTTCCAGGTAGTCGCGCACGAACTGCTTGTCGAACGATGGCGGCGAGATGCCGGTGGCGTAGGAATCGGCTGGCCAGAAGCGCGACGAGTCGGCGGTCAGCACTTCGTCCATCAGGTGCATGACGCCGTTTTCGTCCAGGCCGAATTCAAACTTGGTGTCAGCGATGATGATGCCGCGCGAGGCAGCGTATTCAGATGCTTCGGTGTACAGCTTGATGGCGACTTCGCGCATTTTGGCGGCCAGTTCGGCGCCGATGCGGGATTCCATGTCTTCAAAGCTGATGTTCTCGTCGTGCTCGCCCAGGTCGGCCTTGGCGGCTGGCGTGAAGATCGGCTGTGGCAGTTTTTCAGCCTGTTGCAGGCCTTCCGGCAGCTTGATGCCGCAGATCGAACCGGTGGCCTGGTAGTCTTTCCAGCCCGAACCGATGATGTAGCCACGTACCACGGCTTCCACCATGATCGGTTTCAGACGCTTCGCCACCACCGCACGGCCCTTGACCTGATCCACCTCGTCAGCCGCCACCACGGACTCTGGCGCAACGCCGGTCAGGTGATTCGGCACGATGTGGCCCAGCTTCTCGAACCAGAAGTCGGTCATCTGGTTCAGTACCTTGCCCTTGCCGGGAATCGGTTCATTCATGACAACATCGAAGGCCGACAGGCGGTCGGAGGTGACGATGAGGATTTTGTCATCGCCGACAGCGTAGTTGTCGCGGACTTTGCCGTGACCAAGGAGTGGCAGGGACTTGATGGAAGACTGGTAGAGGCTGTTCATAGCAGGGGAATGTAATGAAAAAGCAAAAACCGGCGATGGAGGAATGCTCGATCGCCGGTCGAAAGAGTCGGCTTGATCCGAAAGGACCAAGCCGTTCCAAAACGAGATTTTACTTCACAATCTGGGACAGCTCGCCGGCTTTGTAGCGCTCGGCCATTTTTTCCAGAGGAATTTGCTTGATTTTCGACGCCTGGCCTTCGCAGCCGAAAGCCTGGAAGCGGGCGCGTACCACTTGCTCGGCAGCCAGGCGGGCGGGCTTGAGGAAGTCGCGCGGGTCGAATTTCGACGGGTTCTGGAACATGTACTGACGCACGGCGGCAGTCATGGCCAGGCGGATGTCGGTATCGATGTTGATCTTGCGCACGCCGTGACGGATGCCTTCCTGGATCTCTTCGACCGGCACGCCGTAGGTTTCCTTCATGTCACCGCCGAATTCGCGGATGATGGCCAGCAGTTCCTGCGGCACCGACGACGAACCGTGCATCACCAAGTGGGTGTTCGGGATGCGCGCGTGGATTTCCTTGATGCGGTCGATCGCCAGGATGTCGCCGGTAGGCTTGCGGGTGAACTTGTAAGCACCGTGCGAGGTGCCGATGGCGATGGCCAGCGCGTCGCACTGGGTTTTCTGCACGAAGTCGGCGGCTTGCGCGACGTCGGTCAGCAGTTGTTCGCGGGTCATCAGGCCGTCGGCGCCGTGGCCGTCTTCCTTGTCGCCCTTCATGGTTTCCAGCGAACCGAGCACGCCCAGTTCGGCTTCCACCGTCACGCCGATGGCGTGCGAGAACTTGACCACTTCACGCGAGACTTCAACGTTGTACTCGTAGGAAGCCACCGATTTGCCGTCGGCTTCCAGCGAGCCGTCCATCATCACCGAGCTGAAGCCCGAGCGGATCGCGGCCATGCAGACCGCCGGCGACTGGCCGTGGTCCTGGTGCATGACGACCGGGATGTGCGGGTAAGCTTCGATGGCGGCGTCGATCAGGTGACGCAGGAACGCTTCGCCAGCGTATTTACGCGCGCCGGCAGAAGCTTGCATGATGACCGGTGCGTTCAGCGCGTCAGCAGCAGCCATGATGGCCTGCACTTGTTCCAGATTGTTGACGTTGAACGCAGGGATGCCATAGCCGTTTTCAGCGGCATGGTCCAGCAGTTGACGCATGGATACGAGGGACATGGTAATACTCCAATAACAATAAAAAAACCTGTCACCGGTCCGTCGTCATCCCCGACGACCGGTTGAATTAACTAAATTCGCCGACCTTGACGATCTTCAGCGCATTGGTGCCGCCAACCTGGCCCATCGGCGAGCCCCAGGTCACGACAATCAGATCGCCCTTCTTGACCACGCCTTGCGCGACCAGCAGTTCTTCGGCCTTCTTCAGCACAGCGGCGCTGCCGCCTTCCTGAAGCAAATTGTATGCCTTCACGTTGCGATACAGCGCCACCTTGCGCAAGGTGGTGGTCGATGGTGTCAGCGCGAAAATCGGCGTATCAATGTTGTGACGGCTCATCCACAGCGCGGTCGAACCGGACTCGGTCAGCGCCACAATCGCCTTCACCGCCAGGTGGTGCGCGGTGAACAGCGCGCCATAGGCGATCGACTGGTCGATGCGGGTGAAGGTCGCATTCAGGAAGTCGGCGTCCAGCTTGTTGTACTCGGACTGCTCGGCTTCCACGCAAATGGCAGCCATCATTTCCACTGTTTCAATCGGGTAGCGGCCCGATGCGGTTTCGGCCGACGTCATCACGGCATCGGTGCCATCCAGCACGGCGTTGGCCACGTCCGACACTTCAGCGCGGGTCGGCACGGCGTTGAAGATCATCGACTCCATCATCTGGGTCGCGGTGATCGCCAGCTTGTTCGATTCGCGCGCCATGCGGATCATGCGCTTCTGCAATGCCGGCACCGCCGCATTGCCCACTTCCACCGCCAGGTCGCCACGCGCGACCATGATGCCGTCCGACGCGTCGAGGATCTCCTGCAGCAGCGGGATCGCTTCGGCGCGCTCGATCTTGGCGATCATCAGCGGCTTGTGGCCGAACGGCTCGCCGGCGATATTCGCCAGCTGGCGCGCCATCTCCATATCGGTCGCACTTTTCGGGAACGAGATCGCCAGGTAATCACACTGGAAACTCATGGCCGTCTTGATGTCTTCCATGTCCTTGGCGGTCAGCGCCGGCGCGGTCAGGCCGCCGCCCAGGCGGTTGATGCCCTTGTTGTTGGACAGTTCACCACCGATCTTGACCACCGTGTAAATCTCGCTGCCCACCACTTTTTCCACCACCAGCACGATCAGGCCGTCATTCAGCAGCAGTTGGTCGTCCGGGCGCACGTCTTGCGGCAGCGCCTTGTAGTCCAGGCCAACGCGGTCCTGGTTGCCAAGTTCGCCGTTCTCGCCCCACTTGGCGTCGAGGATGAACTTGTCGCCCTTGGCCAGTTCGATCTTGCCGTTCTCAAATTTGCCAACGCGGATTTTCGGGCCCTGCATGTCCGCCATGATCGCCACTTCGCGGCCGCACTCGGCAGCAGCTTCGCGCACCAGGCGCGCGCGGTCGATGTGATCCTGCGCCTTGCCGTGCGAGAAATTCAGGCGCACGACATCCACCCCTGCACGGATCATTTTGACCAGTACGTTGAAGTCGGTAGAAGCTGGGCCGATCGTGGCGACAATTTTGGTGCTACGAGACATAGTATTCCTTAGCAATAGGTCATGCGAACAGTTCCCGCACAGCGCGGAAACCCGGGTTTATTATGGTTAAGTCATCAAATCTGTAAATCTGCTACAGATTTGATGCCCTTCCCAGGCATTACCTGGATTCTACTGTTAGTTTGCTACAAAGCACGACCGTGCTATTCTTTTTACTTTGCTGCGGCGCGCTGGGTCAGGATCTCGACCGCCGGCAGGGTTTTACCTTCCAGGAACTCCAGGAAAGCGCCGCCGCCGGTGGAGATATAGCCCACCTGTTCAGTGATGTTGTACTTGGCGATGGCCGCCAGCGTGTCGCCACCGCCGGCGATCGAGAACGCCTTCGACTGGGCGATGGCCAGCGCCAGCGTTTTGGTGCCTTCGGCGAACTGGTCGAATTCGAATACGCCGACCGGGCCGTTCCACACGATGGTGCCGGCGGTGCCAATCTGCTCGGCCAGGATGGCGGCGGTTTTAGGGCCGATATCCAGGATCATGTCGTCATCTGCGACATCTTTAACGTCTTTGACAGTGGCGGCAGCGGTTGGCGAGAATTCCTTGGCGGTCACGACATCGACCGGAATCGGCACTTGCGCGCCGCGCGCAGCCAGCTTCTCGATGATGATTTTGGCGGCGCCGACCAGGTCCGGCTCGGCCAGCGATTTACCGATTTTCAGGCCGGCGGCCAGCATGAAGGTGTTGGCGATGCCGCCGCCAACGATCAGATTATCTACTTTATCGGCCAGCGATTCCAGGATCGACAGCTTGGTCGAGACTTTCGAGCCGGCGACGATGGCCAGCAGCGGGCGGGCTGGTGCGCCAAGCGCCTTGCCCAGCGCGTCCAACTCGGCGGCCAGCAGCGGGCCAGCGGCAGCCACCGGCGCGAACTTGGCGATGCCGTGCGTCGACGCTTCCGCGCGGTGCGCGGTGCCGAAAGCGTCATTGACGTAGATGTCGCACAAAGCGGCCATTTTCTGCGCCAGTTCGTCGATGTTCTTTTTCTCGCCCTTGTTGACGCGAACGTTTTCCAGCAGCACGACCTGGCCGGCTTGCAGGTCTTCCAGGCCAGCGCCATCCACCCAGTTCTGCTTCAGCTCGACCGGCTGGCCCAGCAGCTCGGACAGGCGCTTGGCGACTGGCGCCAAGCTGTCTTCTGCCTTGAACTCGCCTTCGGTCGGACGGCCCAGGTGGGACGTGACCATGACCTTGGCGCCAGCGGCAACTGCTGCCTTAATGGCAGGAACGGAAGCGCGGATACGCGTATCTTCGGTGATATTGCCGGCATCATCCTGCGGCACGTTCAGGTCGGCGCGGATGAAAACGCGTTTGCCTTGCAGTGCGTTTTGATCGATGAGGTCTTGCAGACGGATGAAGTTCAGAACAGCGGACATGGCTACCCAAGGTCGAGTTGTTGGAAGACCGCTATTTTACCTGAAGCTTAACGTGATTTTTCTGTTATTAAGTTACAGAATCAGCCTTAGTGCCGTAAAGAAAGCCATGCCAAATATGATGGTTTCCAGCATATTGCGCCGCAGTAAATAATAAATCGTGGCAACAACGCCGGAGATCAGCTTCAGATTGCTGGCATCCAGCACCGCCTTGCCATCTGCCGCCAGGATCAGGTCCGGCGCGACAATCGCCGCCAGCGCGCAGGCCGGCGCATAACGCAGCATTTCCTGCACCCGCTTGGGGATGGTGATGTGATGGCCGATCAGCCAGAACGAGCTGCGCGTGCAGGCGGTTGCCAGCGCCAGCACCAGGATCACCAGCCAGATTTCCCAATCAGCCACGCTTGCTTCTCCATTTTTCAGCGGTTTCTTCGATGACCATGGCGGTCAGCATGCCGACCAGCACCGCCGCCAGCAGGCCCAGCTTATAAGGCAGGTCATGCGCCAGCACCGACACGGCGCCCGCCACCAGCACGCCGGCCAGCGCCGGACGGCCAACCATCAGCGGGATCATCACGCAAATAATCGCCAGCGTGCCGGCAAAGCTCAGGCCCCATTCCGGCGGCACGGTGCTGCCCAGGAAGATGCCGGCAATCGATCCGACCTGCCACGAAGCCCAGTTTGGATACAGCAAGCCTTTCAAATACGACAACTTGCCGACTTGCGGCGCCTCCGACGGGTATTTTTGCAGGAATAGCGCCACCGTCATGTCGCCTGCCACGTAGCCCAGCGTCAGGCGCTGCCGCCATGGCAGATGGGAAAAGTGCGGCGCCAGCAGTGCAGAGAAGATGACGAAGCGCAAGTTGACCACCACCGCCGTCAGGAAAATCACCCAGATCGGCGCATCGGCAGCGATCAGCGGCAATGCCGCCAGCTGCGCGGAGCCGGCAAACACCACCAGCGTCATGCCCAGCGCCTGCGGTATCGTCAACCCGGACTTGACCATGGCGATGCCCACCACCAGGCCCCAGGCACCAATGCCAAACAGCGATGGCATGCCGGTCTTGACGCCTTCGCGCCACGAAGGTTCGTGGTGGGCGGCGACGCAGGGCGCCGTGGCAGTGCTACTGATTTCGCTCATGGATGGTTGTGGCATTCCTGCCACATGAAGGGCCAGGCCGGTGTTGTAGAGGCGCTATTTTACCGACGATTTTTGCTCCATGCGCGAATCCGTTAAAATCGTGCTTTTCTCTTAGCCATCCGGAGCCACAAGAAATGACCCAAGCAAACGCCGTTACCGCCGTAGAACTCGATGGCAAAGATCTGCCGGCACACTGCCCGAACCCAGCCATGCCACTGTGGTCGTCGCACCCGCGCGTCTTCCTGGAATTTGACGCCCACGGCGTTGCCAAATGCCCGTACTGCGGCACGGCTTACAAGCTGAAGCCAGGCACGGTTGTGGGCCACCACTAATCAAGCCGCCGCCATGCCGACCAAGAAGACGCATAACGGTAGCGCCGCAGAAACCGAAGCGGCCTTTTACGACGCCCTCAACCGCGCCGACCTGGATGCGCTGATGGCGCTGTGGGCGGACGATGACGAAATCGTCTGCGTCCACCCGGGCGGCCAGCGGCTGATCGGCCACGCCGCCATCCGCAGTTCCTGGGCGGCCATTCTTGAGCATGGCGGGCTGCACATCCTGCCCTCCTCGCTGCACGAAACGCATACATTGATGAGTTCGGTCCACGTGGTGATCGAAGGCGCCACCGCCGCCAGTGGCGAGCCGGCGCATTTGATCGCCACCAATGTCTATGCAAAAATGCCGAAAGGCTGGCGCATCGTGCTGCATCATGTATCGATTGCGCCAGGCCCGGCGCCGATAGAATCACACGCACAAATCCTGCACTAAGCCCTGCCGTGAAGTACACCGCGCCGTTCTGGCTGCCTAGCGGCCACCTGCAAACCATTTATCCGGCGATTGCCGTCAGCAAGCCGCCGGTAAAGTTCCGGCGCGAGCGCTGGGATGCGCCGGACGGCGACTTCATCGACGTCGATTTTGTCGATGGCAAGCCAGGCCAGCCTTTTGTCGTGCTATTCCACGGCCTCGAAGGTTCTTCCGACAGCCATTACGCGCGCGCACTCATGGCCGACGTGCAGGCGCGCGGCTGGTCCGGCGCAGTGCCGCACTTCCGCGGCTGCTCGGGCGAAGCCAACCGCGCACCGCGCTTCTACCACTCGGGCGACGCTGCCGAGATCGACTGGGTGATCCGCCGCCTGCACACCCGCCACGCCGGCGCCGGCGCCGGCAAGCATGGAAAGTTCTACGCCACCGGCGTTTCGCTGGGCGGCAACGCGCTGCTGCGCTGGCTGGGCGAATCGCAGCACCAGGCCGATTTCGTTGATGCCGCCTGCGCAGTGTCGGCGCCGCTGGACCTGGCGCAAGGTGGCGTGTCGCTGTCGAGCGGCTTCAATATGCTCTACACGCGCATGTTCCTGCAAACGCTGAAGCCCAAGTGCGTAGCCAAACTACAGCAATTCCCCGGCCTGTTCGACCTCGATGCGCTGCACGCCGCGCGCGACCTGTACGCCTTCGACAACGTCGTCACCGCGCCGCTGCACGGCTACCGCGATACTGATGACTACTGGAACCGCGCCAGCGCCAAGCACGTGTTGAACGATATTACCGTGCCGACGCTGGTGCTGAACGCCAGGAACGATCCGTTCCTGCCGGGCCGCCATTTGCCGCAGCGTGCGTCATCGCGCGTGGTATTGGACTATCCTGAGCACGGCGGCCATGTCGGCTTTGCCGTCGGCGGTCCGCCGGGCAGCATCAACTGGCTGCCGAAAAAGCTGATTACTTTCCTCGAACAACATGGATGACATCGTCAAACAGGCGCTGGCCAAATGGCCCAATGTGCCTCACTGCTACGGCTGGCTGGGGCTGGACGCGCGCGGCCACTGGCGCATGCGCGACGAGCGTGCCCAGCACCTCAACCTGCCGGGCGACAAGCTGAGCAACGCCGCGCTGGTCGGCTTCATCACGCGCAATTACGCAGCCGATGAACGCGGCTGCTGGTATTTCCAGAATGGCCCGCAGCGTGTCTATGTGCAGCTGGAAGCGACGCCATACATCGTGCGCACCGATCCGTCCGCCGGCTTGCTGCTGCACACCGGCGCAGCGCTCGGCCCGCCCGATGCGGTGCTGCTGACCAGCGACGGCACGCTGATCTTGTGCAGCGGCGATGTGGTCGCCCAGCTCGACGACCGCGACTTCGCCGACGTGCTGCCGCGTCTGCTGCTGGAAGGCGCGCCGGTCGGCGATGAGGTCTTGCTGGAATGGATGGCAGGCGACGCACAAGGCGTGCTCAGCCTGGATGGTGTAGCGATCGAGCGCATCGCCGCCGATCAGCTGGCGACACGCTTCGGCTTTGTCAGCGTACCGTCGGCCCCGACGGCAGCGTAGGATCGGTCATCTTGCGCAGGCGGTCGAGCGGGCTGGCGTAGGGATTGAAGCGATCATCATCGTCGGTCGCGGACTTCATCTCCGCCTTGAAGGCCGGGCGTGACTCGGCCAACTCCTTCTTGCCCTTGTCGCCCATCGCCTCGCGGCGTGCCGCCTGCCACTCACGCTCGCGCGCATCGATCAGCGACTGGTCATAGAACGACGCATCGGGCGACTTGCGCGCATAGCCCAGCTGGTCCAGCGCGGCCATCACGCCGCCTTGCAGGTTGTACGATTCCGCCAGCGCAATATGCTGCAAGGCCAGCTTGCCCTGCTTGGAATACACCTGTGCCAGCAAATCGTAGGCTTCGATATCTTCGCGATACAACTGCACCTGATCGCGCAGGTAGACGCCAGCCTCCTCCAGCTTGTCGGCCTTCAGCAAGGCCTCGCCGTACTGATGGGCGATGCCGCGCGACAGCGGGAATTTCTGCCGGGCCGCATCGGCCTCTTCCACCGCCTTGGCCAGCATTGCCTTGTTATCCGGCTGCGCCAGCTTGATCTCGATCGACGTCGCGGCAAAGATGGACTCTGCCTTGCTGCGCGGGCCAGCGCTGAAGACGCCGGCCGGCGGCGGACGGTTGACGGTCTCGTGCGCCTTGTCCAGCCAGCTTTGCGCGGCGACGGTGTCGCCCTGCTTCATGCTGAGGAAGGCCATGCCGTACTGGCCGGCGGTCTTCTGCTGCCAGCTGTCCTGCTTGATCTGGTTCTCGAAGAAGGTTTTGGATTCGCTATAACCGTTGCTGCTCTGATCCTGCAACACACGGGCGCGCGAACGCACCAGGAAAAAGTCCAGGCTGTCGGAACGCTGCTTGTACGGATGTTCGCGGATACGCGCCTGGATATCGGCGATACGTTCGGCTGGCAGCGGGTGGGTAAGCAGCCAGGCTGGCACCAGGTCGCTGTAGTTCTTGGTTGACGCCTGCATCTGCTGGAAGAAGGCCACCATGCCCGAGGTATCGAAACCTGCCTCGCCCATGATCTGCAAGCCGATACGGTCAGCCTCGCGTTCGGCTTCGCGGCCAAAGTTCAGCTGCCGCTGGATCGCCACACCCTGGCCACCGAGAAACACGCCCATGGCCGCATCGCCACCGGCGCGCGACGCCAGCGCCGCCAGGATCATCGCCGCCAGCGGAATCAGCGCGTCCTGTTTCTGCTGGCCGATGGAACGGGCGATGTGGCGCTGCACCACGTGGCCGATCTCGTGGCCCAGCACAGACGCCAGTTCGGACTCATTCTGCGCCTGCAACAGCAGTTGCGAGTGCACGGCGATGAAACCGCCGGGCAGCGCGAACGCGTTCAGCTGCGGATCACGCACCACAAAGAAAAAGTAATCGTACTTGGCCTCACCGCGTGCGCCCGGACGGGCGTCCACCAGCGTGTTGCCGAAGGTATTCATGTACTCCAGGATCGGGCCGTCGTCGAGATAATCGCGGTCACGGCGGATATCGCGCATGATTTCCTCGCCGATCTTGCGCTCCATCAGCGGTGACAGGTCCTGGCTCTCGGTGCCGCCCAGCGAAGGCAAGTTCGGAATCCGGGCGGGCGCGATCGTGTTCTGCGCCATGGCCACCGGCATGGCGAGCAGCAGGGCCGCAGCGACAGCGCGCATGCGGCCAGAGTAAGAGGAGCGTTTTGCATTCACGGTGATATGATAGCCGCAACTTGGGCACGAAAACTTAGTGCCACATTATGACTCATTTTAAGCAGCTATCATGACCACCGACCACCTGACCCATTTTGACGCCACCGGACAAGCCCACATGGTCGACGTTGGCGCCAAGGCGGAAACCCACCGCATCGCGCTGGCCAGCGGCTCGATCCGCATGAAGCCGGAGACACTGGCCATCATCCTCAGCGGCACGGCCAAGAAAGGCGACGTGCTCGGCATCGCCCGCATCGCCGCCATCATGGCCTCCAAGCGCACCAGCGACCTGATCCCGCTATGCCACCCGCTGGCCCTGACCCGCGTAGCCGTCGACTTCGAAACCGACGAAGCCAACGCCAGCGTCCACTGCAAGGCGCAAGTCGAAACCTACGGCAAGACCGGCGTCGAAATGGAAGCCCTCACCGCCGTCCAGGTCGGCCTGCTGACCATTTACGACATGTGTAAAGCCGTGGATCGCGGCATGGTCATGTCCAACATCCGCGTCACCGAAAAGCACGGCGGCAAGTCGGGCGACTGGAGCGCGACCAGCTAAGTGCGGCTATGCCAATTTTTTGGGATAGTGGTTTATAGGCGGCTATCGACAAAGCTAGCCAGGACTTCATCGAATGATCTGATGGGATCGACGTGTGCATCAATAGCGATGGAATAGATGCCCGCGTCATCCAGCATCGCTCTGATAGCGGGCGGAAGAAACGCACTGGTAACCAACACAACAGCTACCTTATGCACTGGCTTATCAAATAACAGCTTTAGTTTTTTCATCGCTTTTAACGACAAAATTGAGGCGGCAGGCACAGAGCTAACGCTTGATCCTCCCTTCACCTCTACCGCCAAAGCTTGGCTAGTTCGACTGTTATACAGTAGCGCATCAGGCGTTTCCAGAATGACCGACCGATCAAGGTTACCTCTTAAGGCGGCGATAAATTCCAACTCCGGGTAGTTATCCTCCACGTGCTGGCGCAGCCTTTTGATGAAATCCACTTCAAAGTTAGACGTCTTCATAACTCACTTCCTTTTGAAGCGTTTTCGCTTCAACAAACATCCAAATCAACATAACCAACATTGCCGAACCAAGCGTTAAGCACGCCTGGATAAAGTCCTTGCTATACATACCTGTGACGACGGCAGGCACCAACGCAAAGAGGGCGTCACCAATAATAGTCTCTCTAAATCTGTGCACAAGTATTTCGCCAAAAGGACGATATCGCCCTGCGGCAATGCGATTGTTCTCCGCGTAGATTGTTATTTCGACACTCTCATGCTTTTGATTGGTCAATTTTGCAGTATCTATCAGAGTCTTCAATACGCGCTCAAGTTCAAGTTTAGTCTCTCCTAAGCTGCCCAACACCAGCGTACATTCCATATGGAGCTGAAGTTGCTTAGGCCCTAATTGAACAACGATATATGCAATTGATCTGGTTGTTTGTCCATAAACGACGTTTCCTGCACTTGCAGGATCAACTGAAAAGACAGTTTGCGCCAGAGCGTTTTGTATTTGCTGGAGCGGTAGCGGAGCAAATAATGTCGCTGGGCTAACAGGCTTTTTAAAGTGTATGTCTGCTACGGCGTACATGCTTTTCCTTCATAGTTACTTCGCCACTTGCTGGAAATGCAATTCATGCGTGAAATTTATCACACATGGTTTAAATCTGGGCAGGAACCTCAGCAGACCTATGAGCAATGTGTTGTATTGTCTGATTGTAACCTTTCGTTGGCACGCATATAATTAATGTCGCAGGAACAATTTTTGACGGTATTGTCACCGTAGCCGTTTTGCGCACATAAGAAAGAGTTTGCATGAGCAGCAACCCTCCGCCAGCCGAAGCCAAGACTCAGGAGTACGAGTTCGAGCAAATGAACCTGCAGGTGGGCGGCAGGATTCAATTCATCACCCATCGCACCATGAAGCCGATCCAGCACTTCTCCACGCTGATCGGCTGGGCCAAGGATGAGTACATGATCGTCAAAGTGCCGTTCGAGAACGGCGCGCCGATCGCGCTCAACGATGGCGACAAGCTGACCATCCGCGTGTTCTCCGGCGTGAACGTGTGTTCGTTCTCCAGCGTGGTGCAGCGGGTGTTCCCGCGCCCGCTGTTCTATGCCCACCTGACTTTCCCCGTATCCATCCAGGGCACCAGCTTGCGCGCGGCAATGCGGGTCAAGGTCGATATCCCGGCGCAGGTGACCAATGCTGCCGGCGCCGCCACCTCGGTGTTCCTGGTCAACCTGAGTGTGTCGGGCGCGCTGATCGAGTCGCCCAAGCAGTTGTCAGACGGTGAGGCGCAGGTGGCGCTGTCGTTCTATCTGATCGCCCAGCCTGGCAACCGCCAGGTGCGCGTCAATCCGAATGCGACTATTCGCAACATCAACGTGGTCAAGCCGGCTACCAGCGACAAGCCGGAAGTGTTCACCTACGGCGTGCAGTTTATCGACCTGGACCCGGTCCACTACACCATGCTGCAAAACCTGACCTACGAGGCATTGATCGCCGACCGCCAGAAAATCGTCTGAGTAAACGACAAAACCCGGCAAGCGCCGGGTTTGTTATGCCAGCATCAAGCGATTACGTTGATGGCGCCGGCACGCTGTTTTTCTCCAATGCTTCCTTGGCGGCCGTGTTGGTCACGGCGGTAGCGTTGACGGTCCAGGTCAGGTTGGTCGCGCCGGGGGCAATGTTCGGCGTGTAGATAACATTGGCGCTGTCGACGCCGGTGCCGACGCCGGTGTTGAAGGTGGCGGTGATCACACCGGCTGCCACGGTGGCGGCGCTGACTTCCTTGGTTGGCGTAAAGGTCGGGATGCCGGCAGCGCCGGTGCTGCAAGTCGTCAGCGTACCGCCGGCTTCCTGGGCGCACAGCGCCACAGCAGTCTTCAGCGAATCCACGGCACCTTGTGCATTGGCGACCTTGGCCTTGACAGTGTAATTGCTGTAGGCGGGAATCGCCACTGCGGCCAGGATGCCGATAATGGCCACCACAATCATCAGCTCGATCAGCGTAAAGCCAGCCTGCGCCTGTTGTTTCATCATTTTCATGGATTTCATGTTGCGACTCCTCCGGGATTATTAAACACGTAGTTGGGTGCTACATCTCCCTTACTGCAACTGCCGTGCCAACCGGTTTTTGCCCAGTTTTTCCGCAAAATGCTGCGTAAACTGCCGCTTTTTGTCAGGCGGACCTGACAATAATTGTCAGGCGACGCGGAATGTCATGTGCGTTCCGTCCAGATCGATAACGTCGCCGTCGCTGAGGCGTTCGGCCACCTGCGCATCCAGCGGCGTGCCGTTCAACAGCGACGTCGCAGCGCCCTCGGTGTGAGTAATCGTGTAAAACTGCGGATGCCGCTGGATCACCACGCCGCCCAGCGCGGTCTGCGGCCTGGTCAGCGCGACATGCTTGCCGGCATCGCTGCCGTTCAAGATTGCCAGTTCGGCCAGCACCGGCTGCGCTGCCGCCAGCGGGCGGATGCCGTCAGCTAAAAATGAAACCTCATAGCGCGCCATCTTGATGACGTCCTGGTGCTGCAGGAAATGTTTGCCAATGCGGTGGCCGTTGACGAAGGTGCCGTTAGTGCTATGCAAGTCTTCAAGAAAGGAATCGTCAAGGATGGTGACGATGGCCGCATGCTCGCCACTGACCGCCGGGTCCGCCAGCACGATATCGTTGCGCGGATGCCGCCCGAGCGTCATGCGCTCCTTGCTGAGCTGGATCTGCTGTTCGACCTGTCCGTTGCGCGAGATGATGAGCTTGGCCAATCCTGCACCTCCAAAAAAATAAAGGGGAGCACGCGGCTCCCCTTCATTATTCCACAGCTAGGTGGCGGAAAATTACAGCATTGCTTTCAGCAGGCGTGCCATTTCCGATGGATTTTTGGTGGCTTTGATGCCGCACTCTTCCATGATGTCCAGCTTGGCTTGCGCAGTGTCAGCGCCGCCCGAGATCAGCGCGCCGGCGTGGCCCATGCGCTTGCCTGGAGGAGCGGTAACGCCAGCGATGAAGCCAACGACCGGTTTCTTCATGTTGTCTTTGACCCAACGCGCAGCGTTGGCTTCGTCCGGACCGCCGATTTCGCCGATCATGATGACCGCGTCGGTATCAGGATCTTCGTTGAACATCTTCATGATGTCGATGTGCTTCAGACCATTGATCGGGTCGCCGCCGATACCAACTGCCGACGATTGGCCCAGGCCCAGTGCGGTCAGCTGACCCACTGCTTCATAGGTCAGGGTGCCCGAACGCGATACCACGCCGATACGGCCCTTGCGGTGAATGTGACCTGGCATGATGCCGATCTTGATTTCGTCAGGGGTGATCAGGCCTGGGCAGTTAGGGCCCAGCAGCAGGGTTTTCGAACCGGCTTTGGCCATGCGATCTTTCAGGGCCATCATGTCACGGACAGGAATGCCTTCGGTGATGCAAATTGCCAGTTCCAGTTCGGCTTCAACAGCTTCCCAGATCGCGGCAGCAGCGCCTGCTGGCGGCACGTAGATCACCGACACGGTGGCGCCGGTGTTCGATGCGGCTTCTTTGACCGAACCGAAAATTGGGATGCCTTCGAAATCTTCGCCGGCTTTCTTCGGGTTCACGCCTGCTACGAAAGCGTTTTTGCCGTTCGCGTATTCGCGGCACATGCGGGTGTGGAACTGGCCGGTTTTACCGGTGATACCCTGGGTGATGACTTTGGTGTCTTTGTTGATCAGAATAGACATATCGGTTCCTTAATTATTTACCAGCAGCGGCTGCAACAACGCTCTTCGCTGCATCTTCCATGGTGTCGGCGGCGATGATCGGCAGGCCGGATTCAGCCAGCATTTTCTTGCCCAGATCTTCGTTGGTGCCCTTCATGCGGACTACCAGCGGTACTTGCAGCGAAACAGCTTTCGATGCGGTGATGACGCCTTCGGCGATCACGTCGCAACGCATGATGCCGCCGAAGATGTTGACCAGGATGGCTTTCAGGCCTGGGTTTTTCAACATGATCTTGAAGGCTTCGGTGACTTTCTCAGCCGTGGCGCCACCGCCGACGTCCAGGAAGTTGGCAGGCTCGCCGCCGAACAGCTTGATGGTGTCCATGGTCGCCATGGCCAGACCGGCGCCGTTGACCAGGCAGCCGATGTTGCCGTCCAGCGAGATGTAGGCCAGGTCGAATTTCGATGCTTCAACTTCAGCTGGATCTTCTTCGTCGATGTCGCGGTAAGCAACGATTTCTGGTTGACGGAACAGTGCGTTGGCGTCGAAGTTGAATTTCGCGTCCAGCGCGATGATCTTGCCCGAACCGGTAACGATCAGCGGGTTGATTTCGGCCAGCGACGAGTCGGTTTCCCAGTAGGCTTTGTACAGGCCTTGCAGGTTGGTGACGGCATCAGCGATCGAGCCTTCCGGCACGCCGATTTTCGCGGCGATGCCAGCGGCTTCAGCGTCGGTCAGGCCCACTGCTGGATCGATAGCGATCGAGTGGATTTTTTCCGGGTGGGACTCAGCAACTTCTTCGATGTCCATGCCGCCTTCCGACGAGGCCATCAGCACAACGCGCTGGGTCACGCGGTCGGTCACCAGCGATACGTACAGTTCTTGCTTGATGTCGGCGCCTTCTTCGATCAGCAGGCGACGTACTTTTTGACCTTCTGGGCCGGTCTGATGGGTGATCAGCTGCATGCCCATGATTTGGTCAGCGTATTCTTTGACTTGTTCCAGCGACTTGGCAACTTTCACGCCGCCGCCTTTACCACGGCCACCGGCGTGGATCTGTGCTTTCACAACCCAGACTGGGCCGCCCAAGGTTTCAGCAGCTTTAACTGCTTCTTCTACGGTCATGCACGGAATACCGCGCGGTACCGTCACTCCGTATTTTCGGAGAATTTCTTTGCCTTGATACTCATGGATCTTCATGCTGGCTTCCCTTCTGATGCTATGTATAAAATCGGTTGAATGATTAAGCAGATATTGTTGCTACGCGCTACCCGGTGCTGCTTTGTCCACCCAGCGCGGGTAAAACTTCGCCGCTGCGCCGAGGTAACGGGGCAGGACTTGGAATTCTTCGGATTGAAACAGTTGATGCAGAGGGGCTGCCAATAACCCGCACGCCGTCCTCACTGGGGACAGCTGTGGCGCGCGTGCACACAGCGCACGACGGGTAACTGGAGTTAACAGAGACATAAGATCGACACCGCTCTCGCGGCATTAGTTAGTTAGCAGCCTGGCGCATTTCTCTTATTAAAAACGCACGTTGCCGCAGCTTCTACGGACAACCACCGCACCCGCGGTGCTGCAAAAACCCACAAAGTTTAGCACACAAGGAACCGAATTAGCATCTGCGTATTTTCAACTAGTAACAAATCCATCTGCGGAAAGTGGCTATTCCAGGTCGTCCAGGTCGGCGCCTTTGACGGCTTGCATGACCGCGCGCTGGGAAAAGCCACGTTGCAGCAAAAAGCGGATTTGCTTGTTGCGTTGCTGGGGATCGGTGGCGACCGTGCCGAACTTGCGCTGCCAGATGTCGCGGGCGCGTTCGATTTCGGTATCGGCGAGGGAGGATTTGAGTTCGTGCAGCGCTTCGCCTTGCACGCCATGGCTTTGCAGCTCGGCGACGATGCGGCTGTTGCCGTAGCGGGCGGCGCGGCGGTGGATCAATGATTCGGAGAAGCGTTCCTGCGACAGCCAGTTGTTCTTCTCCAGCAGGTCGAGCAGGGCGTCGATGTCGTCGCCCTCTTCTGCGTATTTGGACAGCTTGCGGGCCAACTCCAGGCGACTGTGTTCGCGCAGGGAGAGAAAGCGCAGAGCCCGTGCTTTCAGGCTGAGTTTTGGTGCTGGCATAAATTCTCTTTACCGCGTGCTCGCCCCGGCGCAAGCCGGGGCCACTTTCGCGGGTACGACGTTTACGCGGCGTCGGCTTCAGGCTTGCCTGGCTTCAGCTTGACCACGGTGTTGTCGGTGGCCAGTGGTGGCAGCACGCGCACGCCCAGCGATTCGCGTACCTTGTTTTCGATTTCCCAGGCCAGCTCCGGACGCTCTTGCAGGAAGGCGCGGGCATTGTCCTTGCCCTGGCCGACGCGCTCGCCGTTGTAGCTGTACCACGAACCCGATTTCTCGACGATCTTGGCTTCCACGCCCAGGTCCAGGATCTCGCCTTCGCGCGAGGTACCGGCGCCGTACAGGATGTCGAAGTGCGCTTCCTTGAACGGTGGCGCGATCTTGTTCTTGACCACCTTGACCTTGGTTTCGTTGCCGATCACCTCGTCGCCCGACTTGATCGAGCCGGTACGGCGGATGTCCAGGCGCACCGAGGCGTAGAACTTCAGCGCGTTACCGCCGGTGGTGGTCTCTGGCGAACCGAACATCACACCGATCTTCATACGGATCTGGTTGATGAAGATGACCAGCGTGTTGGTGCGATTGATCGAACCGGTCAGCTTGCGCAGTGCTTGCGACATCAGGCGCGCTTGCAGGCCTGGCAGCGAATCACCCATGTCGCCTTCGATCTCGGCACGCGGCGTCAGCGCGGCGACCGAGTCAACCACGACCATGTCCACCGAGCCGGAACGTACCAGTGCATCGCAGATTTCCAGCGCTTGTTCGCCGGTGTCCGGCTGCGAAATCAGCAACTCGTGCAGGTTGACGCCCAGTTTCTGCGCATAGCCAACGTCCAGCGCGTGCTCGGCATCGATAAAGGCGCAGGTACCGCCCAGTTTTTGCATTTCTGCAATAGTTTGCAAGGTCAGCGTGGTTTTACCCGAGGATTCCGGGCCGTAGATTTCCACCACGCGGCCGCGCGGCAGGCCGCCAACGCCCAGCGCCACGTCCAGCCCCAGCGAGCCGGTCGACACGACCTGGACTTCTTCGATCGGCGCACTGGCATCCATGCGCATAACCGAGCCTTTGCCGAATTGCTTTTCGATCTGGGCCAGCGCAGCAGCCAGCGCCTTGGCTTTTTCAGATGCAGGTACTACGCCTTTTTTATCGTCCATAATGTGCTTTCAGCCAGTGGGGTTGTTCAATACAGGTAGCACTGTATAAAAAAACAGTGCTCAATGCAAGCGGGATTTTGTATTTCTTTGAGAATGCACAAAAAGTCGCCAAAATAGGGCCTTGTGCAGCTGGAGTGGTTTACATGCGTATTTTACTTGCCGAAGACGATAGTGTGCTGGCCGACGGGCTGACCCGATCCTTGCGTCAATCCGGCTACGCCATCGATTGCGTAAGAAACGGGCAGGAGGCCGATACCGCCCTGTCGACCCAGGAATTCGATCTGCTGATCCTGGATCTGGGCCTGCCCAAGCTGTCCGGGCTGGAAGTGCTGCGCCGCCTGCGCGCGCGCGCGTCGCTACTGCCGGTGCTGATCCTGACCGCTGCCGATTCAATCGAGCAGCGCGTCAACGGCCTCGACCTTGGCGCCGACGATTACATGGCCAAGCCCTTCGCGCTGTCCGAGCTGGAAGCCCGCGTGCGCGCGCTGACCCGGCGCGGCGCCGGCGGCGGCGCCACCGTCATCAAGCACGGCCCGCTGAACTATGACCAGGTCGGCCGCAGCGCCTACATCAACGAGCAGATGCTGGATTTGTCGGCGCGCGAACTGGGCCTGCTGGAAATTCTGCTGGCACGCACCGGCCGGCTGGTGTCCAAGGAACAGCTGGTCGACCACTTGTGCGAATGGGGCGAGGAAGTCAGCAACAACGCCATCGAGGTATATGTGCACCGGCTGCGCAAGAAGATCGAAGTGGGCGGCATCCGCATCGCCACCGTGCGCGGCCTCGGCTACTGCCTGGAGAAATTCAATGAGGCCGCCGCGCGCGCCAGCGCCGAGGCCGAAGCCGGGAACGCCAACAAGTGAGCCACCCCCAGGACGCCGCCGAACTGGAGTACCAACCGCCCGCCCCCGATGCGGACGAGGACATACAACATTCCCTGTTCGGCGAAATCCTCGACTGGATGCTGGCCCCGCTGCTGCTGCTGTGGCCGATGAGCATCGCAATTACCTACCTGGTGGCCAAGTCCATCGCCAACCAGCCCTTCGATCATGCGCTGGAAGACAGCGTGACCGTGCTGGCACAGCAAGTGCGTTCGGTCGACGGCAAGCATGTCCGCAGCCTCAGTGGCTCGGCGCGCGACATCCTGCGCGCCGACGATATCGACAATGTCTACTTCCAGATCCAGGGCCCGCGCGGCGAGCACATCGACGGCGACCGCGACATGCCGCAACCGGTGCTGGATGATGAGGACAAGACCGCAGCCGGCGGCGTGCGCTTCCGCAACGACGGCATGCATGGTGCGCCGGTGCGGGTGGCCTTCGCCTATGTGCAGCTGGAACGCGGCGATGGCAGCACGCCGCAGCTGGCGCTGGTGCAGGTGGCGGAGACGCTGGAGAAGCGCGCCCAGCTGGCCAACGCGATTATCAAGGGCGTGATCCTGCCGCAGTTCATCGTGCTGCCGATTGTGCTTGCGCTGGTGTGGTTTGCCTTGTCGCGCGGCTTGTCGCCGCTGGCGCAGTTGCAGGAGCGCATACGCGCGCGCAGTTCCGAGGATTTGAGCCCGATCGCCTCCAACCAGGTGCCGGAGGAAATCACGCCGCTGGTGCGCTCGCTCAACGAGATGCTGTCGCGCCTGTCGTTGACGATTGATATGCAGAAGCGCTTCATCGCCGACGCCGCACACCAGATGCGCACGCCGCTGGCCGGCATGCGCATGCAGTCCGAACTGGCCTTGCGCCAGACCGACAATGGTGAGATCCACCGCTCGCTGGAGCAACTTGCCAAGAGTTCGGAAGCAGCCACGCGCCTGGTCAACCAGCTGTTGGCCCTGGCCCGCGCCGAGAACCAGCCGCAGACCGGCGGCACCATGCAGCAGCTGGACCTGGCCGAGCTGGCGCGCACCGTGGTGCAGGACTGGGTGCAAGCGTCGTTCGCGCATCAGATCGACCTGGGCTTCGAAGCGCCGCCGCAGCCGCTGACCATCACCGGCAATCCGACCATGCTGCGCGAGCTGCTGTCCAACCTGATCGATAACGCGCTGCGCTACACGCCGCCTGGCGGCAGCGTCACCGTGCGCGTGCGCAGCGATGAGCTGGAACACGGCTACCTGGAAGTCGAAGATACAGGTCCCGGCATCGCCCAGGGCGAGCGCGAGCGCGTGTTCGAACGCTTTTACCGGATACTCGGCAATACCGCCGAGGGCAGCGGCCTGGGCCTGGCCATCGTGCGTGAGATTGCGCAGCAACATGGCGCCGAGGTCGATGTCTTCAACAATCCGCGCGCCGCGCAGCCCAAGCTGCCGGGCGCGCTGTTCCGCCTGACGTTCCCGCTGCCACCAGCGCCGGCAGATGAGGACGAGGAGTCGCCATATTATGGATAAGCCAGTGCCGCCCTTGACGCCGCTCGCCGAAGCCGGCGAGGCCCACGCCGGCCAGCCGATAGCGGCGAAGCCGGCGTCGCCGCCCGCCGTCACGCCACCGGTGGCCGCCGGACAGACGCTGTTGCCGCGCGACGCGCATTGGCGCCGCGTGCACCGCATGACCATTCTGCTGTTGCTGCTGTGGCTGCTGACCGGCTTCTGCGCCGCCTTCTTCGCGCGCGAGCTGGCCGGGTTGAGCGTATTCGGCTGGCCGCTGTCGTTTTACCTGGCGGCGCAGGGCGCTTCGCTGGTCTACCTTGGCATCATCGTCTTCTACGCCTGGCGCATGCGCAAGCTGGACCGTGCCGCCGCCCAAGCCACTGCGCTGGAGCCCCACGCTTGAAACCACCCCGCACTTTTTTCCAGCGCCTGCGCTACTACTACAGCCTGTTCACCCTCGGCTTCGGCTGCTTCCTGATCGCGCTGGCGGCGCTGGAACAGGAAGGCATGCCGCGCCAGTGGATCGGCTACCTGTTCATGTTCGCCACCATCGTGCTGTACGCGCTGATCGGCGTCATCAGCCGCACCTCCAATGTGCTGGAATACTATGTGGCGGGGCGGCGCGTGCCGGCCATGTTCAACGGCATGGCCACCGCCGCCGACTGGATTTCCGCTGCCAGCTTCATCAGCCTGGCCGGCGGCCTCTACCTGCATGGCTTCGACGGCCTGGCCTACATCATGGGCTGGACCGGCGGCTACTGCCTGGTGGCGCTGCTGATCGCACCCTACCTGCGCAAGTTCGCCCAGTACACGATTCCCGACTTCCTGGCCGAGCGCTACGGCGGCGCCGATGATGCAGAGCGTGGCGGCCTCGGTGCGAAAACTGTGCGCATCCTGGCGGTCATCGCCACCATCATCGTCTCCTTCACCTACGTGGTGGCGCAGATCTACGCGGTGGGCCTGATCGCCTCGCGCTTTACCGGCGTCGACTTCTCGGTCGGCATTTTCCTCGGCCTGGCCAGCATCCTGGTGTGCTCCTTCCTCGGCGGCATGCGCGGCATCACCTGGACCCAGGTGGCGCAATACATCATCATCCTGGTAGCCTTCCTGATTCCGGCCATGTGGCTGTCCGCCAAGCACAGCGGCAATCCGATTCCGCAAGTAGCCTACGGCAAGCTGCTGCCGCAGCTGAGCGCGCGTGAACACGTCTTGCAGGAAGACCCGAAGGAAGCTGAAGTCCGCGCCATCTACCTGCAGCGCGCCAGCGAATACAGCGCCCGACTCAAGGCCCTGCCGGGCTCGTGGGAAGTCGGCCGCAACCAGGCGCAGCGCAAGCTGGACGGCGTCAAGGCGCGCAACGCCACGCTGCTGGAAATCCGCAACGCCGAACGCGAACTGGTCGCCTATCCGAAAAACGCCGACGAGGCCGAACGCGTCTGGACCGAGGCACGCGACCAGTACACGCAGCGCGCCCGGCCCATCACGCCGCACGCCACGCCCTATCCCGGCGACAAGGAAACCTCCGACATCAAGCGCAACAACTTCCTGGCGCTGGTGTTCTGCCTGATGCTGGGTACGGCAGCGCTGCCGCACATCCTGATGCGCGCCTACACCACGCCATCGGTGCACGAGACGCGGGTGTCGGTGTTCTGGACGCTGTTCTTCATCCTGCTGATCTACCTCACCATTCCGGCGCTGGCGGTGCTGGTCAAATACGATATCTACAGCGCGCTGGTCGGCACCGACTACAACCACCTGCCCAACTGGGTCTCGTACTGGGCCAATGTCGACAAGCTCAATCCGCTGTTCGGCATCACCGACGTCAACCGCGACGGCGTGGTGCAGCTGGCCGAAATCACCATCGACGCCGATGTGCTGGTGCTGGCCACGCCGGAAATCGCCGGCCTGCCGTATGTGATCTCCGGGCTGGTGGCGGCCGGCGGCCTGGCGGCGGCGCTGTCCACCGCCGACGGCCTGCTGCTGGCCATCTCCAACGCGCTGTCGCACGACGTCTATTACAAGCTGGTCGATCGCGGCGCCTCGACGCAAAAGCGGGTGACGATTTCCAAGCTGCTGCTGCTGGGTGTGGCCTTCATCGCCGCTTATGCCGCCTCCACCAAGCCGGGCGACATCCTATCACTGGTCGGCGCCGCCTTCTCGATGGCCGGCTCGACGCTGTTCCCGGTGCTGGTGCTGGGGGTTTTCTGGAAGCGCGCCAACCATTACGGCGCCATCGCCGGCATGAGCACCGGCTTTCTCATCTGCGTGTTCTACATGCTGCACACCCATCCGGTGCTGGGCGGTGGCGCGGCCAACCAGTGGTTCCACATCGCGCCGATTTCGGCCGGTATCTTTGGCGTGCCAACCGGCCTGCTGACCGTCATCGTGGTCAGTCTGCTGACGCCGCCGCCAGGCAAGCAGACCGAGGCGCTGGTCGACTACATCCGCGCGCCGGAAAAACAATAAAATACATTTCTGCCGTGGCGGATTTGATAACTTGATGCTATCGTGCTTCAGTTACTGATTTTATAACTGAGACCTATGCGTACCGCTCATTTCCTGCGCGCCCTGGCATTCGCGGGTGCCTTCCTCTGTGGCCAGGCGCTGGCCGCCGAAGCCGCCAAGCCGGCAACCTCCCTGACCGACTTTTTCAGCAACCCGCAATTCAGCGACGCCACGCTTTCGCCGAGCGGCAAGTACCTGGCGGTCCGGCTCGGCAACAAGGACAACAAGCGCGACATGCTGGGCGTGGTCGACCTGGCCACCAACGCGGTCAAGGTGGTCGGCAATTTCAGCGACGCCGACATCGGCCGCTACGCCTGGGTCAACGACAACCGCCTGGTGTTCACCGCCACCGACCGCGACCTGGCGGACGGCGACGTGCGCTACGCACCGGGACTGTACGCCATCAACCGCGACGGCACAGGCTTCCGCCAGCTGGCCATGCGCAACGGCAAGGCCTTCATCACTGATGGTTCCACCCTCGGTTCGCGCGAGCTGCTGCCATGGCACACCTACCTGACCAATCAGGAAGGCGCCCAGGACTCGGAGTACATCTACGTGCTGAACCGTAACTACAGCAGCGCGCGCGAGCTCATCAACGTCGACCTGCTGCGCCTGAATACCTTGACCGGCCGCGTCAGCGGCTCGGTGCAGCGCCCTGGCGACAGCTATTACTGGATGCTGGACAACAAGGGCGAGCCGCGCCTGACCATCACCCGCGACAAGGCAACCAGCAGCATCTATTACCGCGACCCGGACAGCAAGGACTGGAACAAGCTGACCGATTTCGAGGCTTACACCACGCGCGGCGGCAAGTTCCGTCCGCTGGCCTTCGGCCCGGATGGCACCTTCTACGTCACCAGCCACAATGGCAGCGACACCACCGACGTCTACGCCTACGATCTGAAAGCCGGCAAGCTGGCCGCGCGTCCACTGGTGCACCTGGAGGGCTATGACTTTCGCGGCAAGCTCATCATGAACAAGGACAAGCTGCTGGGCATACGCTACCTGACCGACGCCCAGGGCACGACCTGGCTCGATCCGGAAATGAAGGCAATCCAGGAAAAGATCGACCATATGCTGCCCAACACCGTCAACCTGCTGAGCGTGCCGGCACAGTCGGTCACGCCATGGCTGCTGGTAACCGCCTACGCCGACATCTGGCCCAAGCGCATGATGTTGTACAACAAGGAAACCGGCAAGCTGTCGCTGATCGGTGCCGCGCATCCGGCCATCAAACCGGACACCATGGCGCGCAAGGTGCTGGCGGAGTACAAGACGCGCGACGGCCTGACCATTCCCGCCTGGCTGACGCTGCCACAAGGCGATAACAAGAACCGGCCAATGGTGGTGCTGGTGCACGGCGGCCCATGGGTGCGTGGCGGCAGCTGGGACTGGGACCCGGAAGCACAGTTCCTGGCCTCGCGCGGCTACACGGTGCTGGAGCCGGAATTCCGTGGCAGCACCGGCTACGGCAGCAAGCTGTTCTTCGCCGGCTGGAAGCAATGGGGCCTGAAGATGCAGGACGACATCGCCGACGCCACCCGCTGGGCCATCGGCAAGGGCTATGCCGATCCGAAACGCATCTGCATCGCCGGCGCCAGCTATGGTGGCTACGCCACGCTGATGGGGCTGATCAAAGATCCGGACCTGTACAAGTGCGGCTTCGAATGGGTGGGCGTCACCGATATCAACCTGATGTACGACGGCAGCTGGTTCTACCGCTCCGACATGACCGACGAATGGAAGCAGTACGGCATGCCGCAATTGATCGGCGACCAGGTCAAGGATGCCGAGCAGCTGAAAGCCACGTCGCCGCTGCTGCAAGCAAGCAAGATCAAGCAGCCGCTGCTGATGGCCTATGGCGGCTCCGACGAACGCGTGCCGCTGCCGCACGGCACCAAATTCTACAAGGCGATCAAGGACAGCAATCCAAACGTCGAATGGATCGAATACCCGGACGAAGGCCACGGCTGGAAACTGACGAAGACCCGCGTTGATTTCTGGGGACGGGTGGAGAAGTTCCTCGACAAGAATCTCGGCACGCCCTGAAGTTCGCGCTATAGTCTCGGTGCAGCAAGCCTTTCAACAATAACGGAGGAGCGCGCATGGCATCGGGAAAAATTCTGGTCGCACAGGGAGGCGGTCCTACCGCCGTCATCAACCAGTCGCTGGCGGGCGTGGTGCTGGAGGCGCGCCGCTTCCGCAACTGCACGCGCGTTTACGGCGCGCTGCATGGTGTGCGCGGCATCATCAACGAGGACCTGGTCGACCTGACGCGCGAAACCAGCCAGAACCTGGAACTGGTGGCGGCCACGCCCTCCTCCGCGCTCGGCTCCACCCGCGACAAGCCGGACCAGGCCTACTGCGCCGAGATCTTCAAGGTGCTGCGTGCACACGACATCGAACAGTTCTACTACATCGGCGGCAACGACTCGTCCGACACGGTGCGCATCGTCAGCGAGCAGGCGCAAGCCGCCAACTATGCGCTGCGCTGCATCCACATCCCCAAGACCATCGACAACGACCTGGTCGGCAGCGACCACACGCCGGGCTTTCCCTCGGCCGCGCGCTTTGTCGCCCAGGCCTTTGCCGGCGCCAATCTGGACAACGCCGCGCTGCCGGGCGTGTATGTGGGCGTAGTGATGGGCCGCCATGCCGGCTTCCTGACCGCCGCCTCGGCGCTCGGCAAGAAGTTTCCGGACGACGGCCCGCACCTGATCTACCTGCCCGAACGCGTGTTCTCGCTGGAGCAGTTCCTGGCCGACGTCAAAGCCACCTATGCACGCTATGGCCGCTGCGTGGTCGCGGTGTCGGAAGGCATCCACGACGCCAGCGGCGAGCCGATCGCCTCGCTGCTGGCCAAGGAAGTCGAACGCGACGCGCATGGCAATGTGCAGCTATCCGGCACCGGCGCGCTGGCCGACCTGCTGTGCGATGAAATCAAGGCCAGGCTGGGCATCAAGCGTGTGCGCGGCGACACCTTCGGCTACCTGCAACGCTCGTTCATCGGCTGCGTGTCGGATGTCGACCAGCGCGAGGCGCGCGAAGTCGGCGAGAAGGCAGTGCAGTTTGCCATGTGGGGCGAGCGCGACGGCTCGGTGGCCATCAAGCGCACCGGCTTCTATTCGGTGGATTACGAGTTGCTGCCGCTGGCTACCGTCGCCGGCAAGACGCGCGTCATGGAGGACGAGTTCATCAGCGCCAGCGGCACCGACGTCACTGACGCCTTCCGCCTGTATCTGCGGCCGCTGCTAGGCTCAGGCATGCCCGACGCCTTCCGCCTGCGCCCGGCGCCGGTGGAAAAAATCCTCCAGCGGCCTGCCTAGCACTTGACCTCGGAAAAATGCGCGCAGAATTCCTGCTTGTGTTTGGTGGTAGCGCAGGCGGCGCACGCCAATTTACCGGCCTTTACGCTGCCTTGACCGCAGCTAACAAGCACCCGCAGCACAATGACGGCTCACGCATTGTTATCGGGAGTTGTCATGAAATTGATCAAGCATTGGATGCTGTGGCCGGCGCTGGCCGGCTGCATGTTGAGCGCGTCCGCGCAGAATAATACGCCGCCGGATGGTCCGCCGCCGGGCCCGCCGCCGGAAGCGGTGGCGGCCTGCAAAGGCAAGGCGGAAGGCACGAAAGTGGAGTTCGCCGGGCATCACGGCGATACCGTCAGCGGCATCTGCCGCAAGCAGGGCGACGTCATCGCCGCCATGCCGGAAGGCGGGCCACCGCCGCGACGCTGAGACACTGGACGCTGCCAGCGCTATTCGACCAGCGCCGGCAGCAGTGGCGTGATGTCGCCGTCAGACGGCAGCGGCGCCACGTCCAGCAAACGCATCAGCAGCGGGTACACATCCACATTATCAAACGCTTGCAGTACCACGCCCGGCTTGAAGGCGGGACCGGCCGCGATGAAGGTCGCGGCCATGTCCGGCGCCGCATTGTCGTAGCCGTGCTTGCCGCCCTTGACCTTGGCCGCGCTCTTTTCGCTGAACACGATGCTCCAGCCTGGCTCAGCCAGGCAAAGGAAAGCCGGCACGCGCGCGTTGCGGCCATACGCCAACCGCGCCGGAATCTCTTGCTTGCGCCAGCACTGCATATGCGCCAACGACATGGCCAGCGCTGCCGCCAGTGCTTCTTCCTTATCGGGCGATGATGGATTGATGGCCGCATACGGGCCGCTGGTCACTTCCTCATAGCTGTCCGGCGGCAGCGCGCGGTACAGCGGCAGTACCCGCTCGCTGCTGACCTCCGCCATGCCGTGGTCGGAAACGATCACCAGGTTGGCGTCGACATGGCGGCTGGCCAGGCCCTCCAGCAAGCGGCCGATGGCCTGATCGACCAGCGCGACCGCCTCGGTGGTCTGCGCCGCCGCCGGGCCGAACGTGTGGCCGGCATGGTCCACATCATCAAAGTACAAGGTCATGAAACCGAAACGCTGGCCGGCCGGACGGTCCAGCCACGACAGCAGCATGTCGACCCGCGCATCGGCCGGCAGCTTGCCGTCGAACCTGGGCGCCACGGTTGGCCGCACGCCGTGTATCGCGGCCTCCGAGCCAGGCCAGAACATGGTGCCGGTACGAATGCCGTGGCGCTCGGCCGTCACCCACACCGGCTCCGCCTGATCCCACCAGCGCCGGTCAACCACCGCCTCGGCATTGCTCAAGGTGAAGCGCCGGTCGGAGACCGCCTTGTCGATCATCGTGTTATCGACGATGCCGTGATGATCCGGCCGCATGCCAGTGACCAGCGTGTAATGGTTAGGGAAAGTAATCGACGGGAACGATGGCCGCATCGCCACCGCCCGCGCGCCGGCTGCCGCCAGCCGGTTCAGATTGGGCGTGACGCCACGCGCAAGATAGTCGGGACGGAAACCGTCCATCGACACCAGGATCACAGGATGGGCCGGCTGCGCGGCCACGGTACCGGCAACCAGCGCCAGCAGCAGGGTCAGTAATGTTTTCATGGCGCGCAGTATGCCCGCCATGCGTGACGCTGACATGAAAAAAGCGGGCACGCAGCCCGCTTTTTTGTATCGAAAAGTATCGCTTAGATGACGATGGTCTGGTGCTCGTCGCCGACACGGGCGCGGATCTTGCCGATGGTGTAGACGGTTTCGCCAGCCGCTTCCAGCTGGGCGATCGCTGCTGCCGCGTTCTCTTGCGAGACGATCACGGTCATGCCGATGCCGCAGTTGAACACGCGGTGCATTTCCGCGTCGGCCACGCCGCCGTGCTGTTGCAGCCACTGGAACAGCGGTGGCAGCGTCCAGCCTTTCGAGTCCAGCTCGGCCACCAGGCCAGGCTGCAGCACGCGCGGGATGTTTTCAACCAGGCCGCCGCCGGTGATGTGCACCATGCCTTTGACTTCCAGCGTTTCCATCAGCGCCAGCAGCGGTTTGACGTAGATGCGGGTTGGCGCCATCAGCACGTCGGCCAGTGGACGGCCGTGGAAGTCGCCGGCCAGGTCTGGCTTCGACACTTCAATGATCTTGCGCACCAGCGAGTAGCCGTTCGAGTGCACGCCCGACGAGGCCAGGCCCAGCACTACGTCGCCCGGCGCGATCTTGGTGCCGTCGATGATTTTCGATTTTTCCACCGCGCCGACGGCGAAGCCGGCCAGGTCGTATTCGCCGTCCGGATACATCGACGGCATCTCGGCGGTTTCGCCGCCGATCAGCGCGCAGCCGGCCTGTTCGCAACCCAGCGCCACGCCCTTGATGACGTTCGAGGCGGTCGCAACGTCCAGCTTGCCGCAGGCGAAGTAGTCGAGGAAGAACAGCGGCTCGGCACCCTGCACCAGGATGTCGTTGACGCTCATCGCCACCAGGTCGATGCCGACGGTGTCGTGACGGTTCAGTTCAAACGCCAGTTTCAGCTTGGTGCCCACGCCGTCGGTGCCGGAGACCAGTACCGGCTCTTTGTACTTTTTGCTGATCTCGAACATCGCGCCGAAACCGCCCAAGCCGGCCAGCACGCCCTCGCGCATGGTGCGCTTGGCGTATGGCTTGATTGCTTCGACTAAGGCATCACCCGCGTCGATATCGACGCCGGCGTCACGGTAGGACAGGGAAACATTAGAAGTTTGGCTCATGGTGTATTTCGCAGCGGAGGCGGTAAAATAGAAGGCGGAGACCTATTTTCATGCCAAAATCGCACGAAAACGCGCAAAAAACGGCGCGACAACCCGGTCAATCCGCTATTTTATCAAAATTGCCCCGTCCAACCGCCTTTTTAACCATCGAATTCAGCTCCATGCCATTTCCCCTCTCTGCTGAGCAAAAGCAAACAGCATTCTGGCTGGCGGTATGGGCGGCATTCCTGTTCCTGCTGATTACCCTCGGCCCGGTGCTGACACCCTTCCTGGCAGCCGCCATCTTCGCCTATGCGCTGCATCCCGGCGTCGACCGCCTGGACCGCGTGCGCCTCGGCGGCCGCATCACCATGCCGCGCGCGTTGTCGGTGACCATCGTCGTCACGCTGTTCTTCGCTGCGCTGACCGCCATGGTGCTGATCGTGGTGCCGGTGCTGCAAAAAGAGATCCCGCTGCTGCAGGCGCAGATCCCGGCCTTCCTGGCCAAGACCAACGACCTGCTGGCGCCCAAACTGCGTGAGCTGGGCCTGAACGTGCGCCTCGACAGCGCCGGCGTCAAGCAACTGGCGACCGAACAGCTTGCCGCCAGCGGCGACGCCATCTGGGCTGCCGTGCTGAATTCCGCCCGCGTCGGCGGCACCGCCGTGCTGGGCTGGCTGGCGACGCTGACGCTGATCCCGGTGGTGCTCTTCTACCTGCTGCTGGACTGGCCGGCGATGCTGGCGCGGGTGGCGCGCTGCGTGCCGCGCCGCTACATCGAACCGACCATGGGCATGGCGCGCGAGGTCGATACGCTGCTGGCGCAATACCTGCGCGGCCAGCTGCTGGTGATGCTGGTGCTGGCCGTGTACTACTCGGCGGCGCTGGGCATCGCCGGCTTCGACGTCGCCCTGCCGGTCGGCATCATCACCGGCCTGCTGGTGTTCATCCCCTATCTCGGCTTCGGCCTCGGGCTGGTGCTGGCGCTGATCTCGGCGGTGCTGCAATTCTCCGACTGGAGCGGCGTGATCGCGGTGGCCATCATCTACGGCATCGGCCAGGTGATCGAAGGGTTTGTGCTGACGCCACGGCTGGTCGGCGAGCGCATCGGCCTGCATCCGCTGGCGGTGATTTTCGCCCTGCTGGCCTTCGGCCAGCTGTTTGGTTTTGTCGGCGTGCTGCTGGCTTTACCCGCTTCCGCCGTGCTGATGGTCGCTTTCCGTCACTTGCAACGCCACTATCTGCGCAGCAGCTTTTATAATGCATGATGTGAAACAGATAAACGTTATGCAAAAGACCACTAGGTGTACGCCATGAAGCAACTGGTGCTCGATTTAGGCGCGGAAGCAGCGCACAGCCTCGCATCGTTCGAGGTGGGACAGAATGCCGAAGCGGCAGCGCTGATGCAGCAGTTCGCCGATCGCAGCTCGCGCGAGCACTTCGCCTACCTGTGGGGCGCGGTCGGCGTCGGCAAGTCGCACCTGCTGAAAGCGCTGGCCACCAGCGGCAGCGAGGCCGAGCAGGCGCGCGCGCGCTATATTTCGCCGTTTTCGATCGAGTCGGAATTCGTCTACTCGCCGGAGGTGGACCTGTACCTACTGGACGACTGCGAAAAGCTGTCGCCGGTGGCGCAGATCGACGCCTTCGCCCTGTTCAATGAAATCCGCGCCAACAACGCCTTCATGGTCTGCAGCGGCAACGTCGCGCCGGCCGTGCTGCCGGTGCGCGAAGACCTGCGCACGCGCATGGGCTGGGGCCTGATCTACCAGATCCATGCCCTCACCGACGATGAAAAAGGCGCAGCCCTGGCCTCGGCAGCGGCAGCGCGCGGCTTGACGCTGTCGGCTGGCGTGATACCCTACTTGCTGTCTCACTTCCAGCGCGACATGCGGTCGCTGTCGACCATCCTCGACTCGCTGGACCAGTATTCCCTTGAAACCCAACGCCCTATCACTCTGCCGCTGCTGCGCGAGTGGCTGCAGGCGGAAGCGAAAGAATAATGAACCTCGCCCTCTTTGACCTCGACCACACCCTGCTGCCGATCGACTCCGACTTCGAGTGGGGCCAGTTCCTGGTGCGCACCGGCGCCGTCGACGCGGTGGAATACGACCGCCGCAACCGCGAATTCTTCGCCCAATACCAGGCCGGCACGCTCGATCCGGTAGAATACCTGGAGTTCACGCTGGGCACCCTGGCCGGTTTCCCGCGCGCCAGGCTGGACGAGATGCACGCGCAGTACATGGCGGAAGTGGTCAACCCGGCGTTGCACCCGGCGGCGCGCGCGCTGCTGCAAAAGCACATCGACCAGGGCGACCTGGTGGCGATCGTCACCGCCACCAACCACTTCGTCACCGCGCCGATCGCCAAGGCGCTGGGCGTGGAGCACCTGATCGCCGCCATGCCGGAAGTGGATGCCGACGGCAACCTGACCGGCAAGCTGCTTGGCACGCCAACCCAGGGGCCGGGCAAGATCGTCCACACCAAGGCGTGGCTGGAAAAAATGGGGAAAACGCTGGAAGACTTTGGCACCGTCCACTTCTACAGCGATTCGCACAACGACCTGCCGCTGATGTCGATCGTCAGCCATCCGGTGGCGACCAACCCGAATGAAAAACTGAAAACGCACGCCGCCGCCAACGGCTGGCTATTAATTGAGCTGTTCAATGATTAAGAAACTGATCCGCAAAATCCTCGGCACCAAGAGTAAAGCGGCCCGCGATCCGAATACGCCGGTGGTGCTGGGGCCTGACGCCCACGGCATCGACCCGCGCCTGCTGTCCAACAACGCCGTCCGCGTCACCAGCACGCTGCAGGAAGCCGGCTACGAAGCCTTTGTGGTCGGCGGCGCCGTGCGCGACCTGCTGCTGGGCGTGAAGCCGAAAGACTTCGACATCGCCACCAACGCCACGCCGGAGCAGGTCAAGCGCCTGTTCCGGCGCGCCTTCATCATCGGCAAGCGCTTCCAGATCGTGCACGTGATGTTCGGCCAGGACCTGCTGGAAGTAACCACCTTCCGTGGCACCACCTCGGCCAACGCGCCGAAAGATGAACATGGCCGCGTTTTGCGCGACAACACCTTCGGCTCGCAGGCGGAAGATGCAGAACGCCGCGACTTCACCATCAACGCCATGTATTACAACCCGGCCAACCAGCAGGTGCTGGACTACCACGGCGGCATTGAAGACATCCGCGCCAAAACGTTGCGCATCATCGGCGTGCCGGAAGCACGCTACCGCGAAGACCCGGTGCGCATGCTGCGCGTGGTGCGCTTTGCCGCCAAGCTGAAATTCGCTATCGAGCCGGAAACCGGCGCGCCGATCAAGGTCATGGCGCCGCTGATCAACAACGTGCCGGCCGCGCGCGTGTTCGACGAAATGCTCAAGCTGCTGATGAGTGGCCACGCGCTGGCCTGTTTGCAGCAACTGCGCAAAGAGGGCCTGCATCACGGCCTGCTGCCGCTGCTGGATGTGGTGCTGGAACAGCCGCTGGGCGTCAAGTTCGTCACGCTGGCGCTGGATTCTACCGACTCGCGCATCCACGCCGGCAAGACCGTGTCGCCGGGCTTCCTGTTTGCCTCGCTGCTGTGGCATCAGGTGCTGGAGAAGTGGACCGCCTACCGCGCATCCGGCGAGCAAACCATCCCGGCGCTGCACCTGGCCGCCGACGACGTGCTGGATTCGCAGACCGAGAAGCTGGCCTTGCAGCGCAAGATCGGCACCGACATGCGCGACATCTGGTCGATGCAGCCGCGCTTCGAACGCCGCACCGGCAAGGCGCCGCATAAGCTGCTGGAACACCTGCGCTTCCGCGCCGGCTATGACTTCCTGCTGCTGCGCTGCGCTTCCGGCGAAATCGACGCCGAAATCGGCGACTGGTGGACCGCCTTTTATGAAGGCGACGAAGTCACCCGCGAAGAGCTGATCGCTTCCGCCAGCACGCCGCGTGAAGGCGGCGGTGGCAGCGGTGGCGCAGGCACCGGCGGTGCGGCCAAGCGCAAGCGCGGTCCACGCCGTGGTGGCCGCAACCGCAGCGGCCGTGGTGAAGGCGGCAACGCCGATGCACCAGCGCCAGTTCACGACGGCGGCGCCGAGTAATCTCCGCAGCACCATGAACACCGCCATTTCCGCAGGTCTGGCGCCATTGTCTTCGCAAGACGACAAGGCGCCATTCGCCTTCACCCTCGCCTACATCGGCATCGGCGCCAATCTCGGCGACGCCCGCGCCAACGTGCTGGATGCGCTGACGCGGCTGCAACGCCAGCCCGGCTGCACGCTGCTGGCTTCATCAAGCCTGTATCGCACCGCGCCGATCGATTCCAGCGGCGACGATTACATCAACGCCGTCGCCCGCATCGCCACCACGCTGGACGCCGAAGCGCTGCTGCAAGCGCTGCACGGCATCGAGCAGGCGCACGGCCGCGAACGGCCCTACCGCAACGCCCCGCGCACGCTCGACCTGGATCTGCTACTGTACGGCGACGCCACCATCAACACCCCGACGCTGAGCGTGCCGCATCCGCGCATGACCGAGCGCGCGTTTGTGCTGGTGCCGCTGCTGGAACTGGCGCCAGCGATACATATTCCAGGCCACGGCGCGGCGTCGCAATATGCCGCCGGCGTGGCCGACCAGGGCATCAGCCCGATTTAATCAGTAAAAATCAGTAAAGGATTTACCATGTCTGGATACCTGCAAGGCAACGAACTGGCCGCGAGCCAAAAGCCCGCTGACGCCACCGCACCTGCACCGGCCCCCACCAAGGCGGTCAACAAAGCCGTCACCGTGAACACCCTGACCACGCTGCGCGGCGCCGGCGAAAAGATCACCATGCTGACCTGCTATGACGCCAGCTTCGCCTCGCTGATGGACCGCTGCGGCGTTGAGATCCTGCTGATCGGCGACTCGCTGGGCATGGTCTGCGCCGGCCACACCTCGACGCTGCCGGTCACCGTCAACGACATCGCCTACCACACCGCCTCGGTGGCGCGCGGCACCAAGAATGCCATGATCGTTGCCGACCTGCCGTTTGGCGCCTACGGCACGCCGGAAACCGCCTACGCCAACGCCGTGCAGGTGATGCAGGCTGGCGCTCACATGATCAAGATCGAAGGCGGCGCCTGGCTGGCCGATACCGTCAAATTCCTGACCGACCGCGCGATCCCGGTCTGCGCCCACCTCGGCCTGACGCCGCAATCGGTGCACCAGCTGGGCGGCTACAAGGTGCAGGGCAAGACCACCGAAAGCGCGGACCTGCTGCGCGCCGACGCACTGCGCATGCAAGCCGCTGGCGCCTCGCTGGTGGTGCTGGAAGCGATCCCCTCGCAGCTGGGCAAAGAAGTCACCGAACTGCTGTCGATCCCAACGATCGGCATCGGCGCCGGCCCGGACTGCTCCGGCCAGGTGCTGGTGATGCACGACCTGCTGGGCGTCTTCCCAGGCCGAAAAGCGCGCTTCGTCAAAAACTTCATGGACGGCCAGACCAGCATCGACGCCGCCATCAGCGCCTACGTCGCCGCCGTCAAGGACGGCAGCTTCCCCGCACTGGAACACTGCTTCTAAATCTGTATCCAGGTGGTTTTCAGTTCGGTGTATTTGTCGAGGGCGTGCAGGGATTTGTCGCGCCCATTGCCGGACTGCTTGTAGCCGCCGAAGGGTACGGTGATGTCGTCGCTGTCGTATTGATTGACGTGCACTGTGCCGGCGCGCAGCGCGCGTGAGGTTTTGATGGCTTTGCTCAGGTCCGCTGTCCACACGGCGGCATGCAGGCCGTAAGGTGTGGCGTTGGCTTGCCGGACCGCCTCCTCCACATCGGTGAAACTCAACACCGACAGCACCGGTCCGAAAATCTCTTCGCGGGCGATGCGCATGCCGCTGTCCACCTGATCGAATAGCGTAGGCTCGACATAGTAGCCGCCGGTTTCGGTGCGTACCTGCTTGCCACCAGCCAGCAGCCGTGCGCCGGCCGCGCGGCCTGCTTCGATGTATCCCATCACTGTCTTCAGCTGCGTTGCGTCGACGATTGCGCCCATGACGGTGTTCTCGTCCAGCGGATCGCCCGGCTGATAGGCCGGCACCTTGGCCAGCGCCTTTTCGATGAAGCGGTCCTTGATCGACGCTTCGACGAACAGGCGCGATGGCGCGTTGCAGCTTTCGCCCTGGTTGAAGAAGATCGAGCCGATGGCCGCCTCCACCGCCGCGTCCAGGTCCGGACAGTCGGCGCAGACGATGTTGGCGGACTTGCCGCCCAATTCGGTCCACGCCCGCTTCAGGTTCGATTGGCCCGCCATCTGCATGATCTGCTTGCCCACGCGCGTGGAGCCGGTGAAGCCTATGCAGTCCACGTCCATGTGCAAGGCCAGCGCTGCGCCAGCCTCCGCGCCATAACCTGGCAGCACATTGAAGACGCCAGCCGGTACGCCGGCCTCCAACGCCAATTCCGCCAGCCGCAGCGCAGTCAGCGGCGATTTCTCCGATGGCTTGAGCACCACGCTGTTACCTGCCGCTAGCGCAGGGCCAATCTTCCACGCCGCCATCAGCATCGGATAATTCCACGGCACGATGGCTGCCACCACGCCCACCGGCTCACGCGTAATCAGCGCCAGGCTGTCCGCTGGCGTCGGTGCGATTTCATCGTAGACCTTGTCAATCGCTTCGCCGTACCAGCGGATGCAATTGGCGGCGCCGCCGACATCGACGGTCTGGCTGTATTTGATTGGCTTGCCCATGTCCAGCGTTTCCAGCAGCGCCAGCTCCGCAACGTGCTGCTGCATCAGGTCCGCAAACCGGATCAGCACGCGCTTGCGCTGCGCGGGCGACCTGCCCGCCCAGCGCCGGTCCTCGAACGCCTCACGTGCCGCCGCCACCGCGTTATCCACGTCCGCACCATCGCAGCGCGCCACCATGCCCAGCGAACGCCCATCAATGGGCGACAGGTTCTCGAACTGCTGCCCGGATTTCGCCCACACCCGCTCGCCGCCAATAAACGCGCGGCCGTCCGTTTGCAACGCGGCCGCCTTGTCGTGCCAGATACCCATGCTTGTCTCCTTTAGAGCCAGCCGCGCTGCTGCACATCGGCATACGTCAGGTCGAGACAGTGACGTATCAACGCCAGCATCTCGTCGATCTGCGCCGTGGTCAGGATCAGCGGCGGCGCGATAATCATGCGGTCACCGACGGCGCGCATGATCATCCCGTTATTGAACATATAGCCACGGCACACCATGCCGACCGCCAGCGACTCATCGAACGCCACGTTATCGTGCACGGTAGCGCCCTTGCTGCGCACCAGATTCAGGCCGGCCACGAAACCACAGCTGTCCGCATAGCCCACCAGCGGATGTTCCTCCAGTTCCGCAAAGCGCCGCTGCAGATACGGCCCGGTGTCATCGGCCACGCGCCCGATCAGTTTTTCATCTTCGATGATGCGGATATTCTCCAGCGCCGCCGCACACGCTACCGGATGGCCGGAATAGGTGAAGCCGTGATTGAACTCGCCGCCCTGCTCGATCAGCACCTTGGCCACGCGGTCGCCCACCAGCACACCGCCCAGCGGCACATAGCCAGACGTCACACCCTTGGCGAAAGTAATCAGATCCGGCCTGATGCCAAACAGCTCGGAGGCAAACCAGCGTCCCAGCCTGCCGAAGCCGCAAATCACTTCATCGGCAATCAGCAGAACGCCATACTTGTCGCAGATGCGCTGGATCTCTGGCCAATACGTCGACGGCGGAATAATCACACCGCCTGCGCCCTGTATCGGCTCGCCGATGAAGGCAGCCACCTTGTCCTGCCCCACCTCAAGAATCTTCTTCTCCAGCCAGGACGCCGCCTCAAGACCAAACGCCTCCGGCGTCATGCCGCGCCCATGTTCCAGATAGCTTGGCTGATCGATATGAACGATACCCGGTATCGGCAAGCCGCCCTGCTCATGCATCCCCGCCATGCCGCCCAGCGATGCTCCGGCCATGGTGCTGCCGTGATACGCGTTGTGGCGGCTGATGATGACCTGGCGCTGCGGCTGGCCCAATACATCCCAATAGCGCCGCACCATGCGCACATTGGTGTCGTTGCCTTCCGAGCCGGAGCCGGTGAAGTACACATGGTTGAACTGCGGCGGCGATATCTCCACCAGCTTGGCCGCCAGCTGCACCGCAGGCACGTTGGTGGTGTTGAAGAAGCTGTTATAGAAGGGCAGTGTCTCCATCTGCTGGTAAACGGCCTCCGAGATGCTGGTACGGCCATAACCGACATTCACACACCACAGGCCGGACATGCCGTCGATGATCTTGTTACCCTCGGAGTCCCACAGATAGATGCCATCGCCGCGCACCATCACGCGCGCGCCTTTCTCACCCAGCGCCTTGTGGTCGGTGAATGGATGCATGTAATGTGCCGTGTCCAGCCGCTGGATCGAAGTCGTATCGTAAGTGCTCATTTGGCCTCCCGTTCAGACATGCAGCAGCAGGTGCTCGCGCTCCCACGGGCTGATGACGGTCATGAATTCCTGATGTTCCAGGTCCTTGATAGCGGCGTAGACGTCGATGAAACGCTCGCCCAGCACGGTGCGCAGACGGTCCTCGCCGCGCAGCAGTTGCAGGGCTTCCGGCAAGCCTTGCGGCAGCTCGACCTTGAGGTCATACGCGCTATCGGTGGTCATCGGCGTTGGCTCTTCCTGGTCCACCATGCCCAGGTAGCCACAGGCCAGCGTGACCGCCAGCGCAAGGTAAGGATTGGCATCGGCGCCGATGATGCGGTTCTCCACACGACGATCCTGCACACCGGACTCCGGCACGCGGAAACCCACGGTACGGTTATCCATGCCCCACTGGATGTTGATCGGCGCCGCCGTATGGCGCACGATGCGGCGGTAGGAATTCACATACGGCGCCACAATCGCCATCGCCGACGGCATATAGCGCTGCAAGCCGCCGATATAGTGCTTGAACAGCGGCGACGCCGAACCATCTTCGTTACTGAAGATGTTCTTGCCGGTCGTGGCGTCCACTACGCTCTGATGCACATGCATCGCCGATCCCGGCTCGCCCGCCATCGGCTTGGCCATGAAGGTCGCGTACATATCGTGCTTCAGCGCCGCCTCGCGCAAGGTGCGTTTGAAGAAGAACACCTTGTCGGCGAGGCCCAGCGGTTCGCCGTGCAGGAAGTTGATTTCCATCTGGCCTGCGCCGATTTCGTGAATCAGTGTGTCGACATCGAGGCCCATCAGATCGCAGTAATCGTAGATGTCCTCAAACAGTGGGTCGAACTCGTTCACCGCATCGATGCTGTAAACCTGGCGGCTGGTTTCGGCACGGCCGCTGCGGCCAATCGGCGGTTTCAATGGCAGGTCCGGATCGCTGTTCTTGGCGGTCAGGTAGAACTCCAGTTCCGGCGCTACCACCGGCTTCCAGCCTTTGTCGGCATACAGTTTGAGCACGCGGCGCAGCACGGAGCGCGGTGCAAAATCGACCAGGCGGCCATCGGAAAAATAGCAGTCGTGAATCACCTGTGCAGTAGGATCGGTAGCCCACGGCACCATGGTGATGGTGGTCGGATCTGCCTTCAGGATCATGTCGCGGTCGGTGCTGGAGATGGCGCGGTCGTAGCCCGCGTCTTCGGTCGGATAGTTACCGGTGACGGTCATGCCCAGCACCGCTTCCGGAATGCGCATGCCGCGCTCTTGGGTGAATTTTCCGCGTGGGAGGATCTTCCCGCGTGCCACGCCGGTCAGGTCGGGGACCAGGCATTCAATCTCTGTGACGTGCTTCTCGTTCAGCCACAGGTCCATATCGGTATAACTAAAGTTTTCGCGAATTGCCATTTGCTTCTCTCGTTGTTGTTATCGGTTGGCCTTGTAGGCGCGGCAAGCGTCGCCAAAGGCGCTGAATAATTTGACGGAGTCCGGATTCTCGGAAAAGCGCCATTCTGGATGCCACTGTACCGCGAGCGTGAATCCTTTGGCGTCCTCTACGTGGTAGGCTTCAACCAGGCCATCATCCGCGCGCGCTTCCACCGTCAGGCCGGCGGCCAGGCGGTTAATGCCCTGGCCATGCAGCGAATTGACCATGATCTGGTCGACTCCGTCGAGCATCTTCGCCAATCGCCCTCCAGGGTCCAGCAGCACGCGGTGCGATGGCGCGTACTGCTGGTCCAGCGTATGGTCCTTGCGTTCACGATGATCGGCCATGCCGGCGACACGCTGCACCGCCTGATGCAGCGAACCGCCCAGCGCCACATTCATCTCCTGAAAGCCGCGGCAGATCGCCAGCAAGGGAATGCCGCGCTTGATAACGGCACGGATCAGCGGCAGCGTGGTGGCGTCGCGCGCTGCATCTTGCGGCAGCGATGGATCGAGCACCACCTCGCCATACAGGCCGGCATTTACATTGGAGGGCGAGCCGGTGAGCATCACACCATCGGCCACGGCCAATAGCGCTTCGAAGTCAGTGACAGCGCCCAGGGCAGGCACGATAAGCGGCGTGCAGCGCGCACCTTCCGCAACGGCCGCCACATACTTGAGGTGTGCGGTGTGGGAAAGATGCGCACCGGTTTGGGTGACGCATGCGGGAACCAGAACGATTGGGCTACGCATAGAAGCTTTCATCTATTTGGATTTGACTAAATGATAATCCTATTTTGGTATGATGGCGAACTCAAATCAGGAGCTCGCGCATGAAGAACATGCCATGGCGCGATTTCATCGCATTAGTCGCCAGCATCGGCGTTGTCGGCCTGGGGCTCGGCGCCACCATTCCACTGACCGCATTGACCTTGGATCAGCGCGGTGTCGGCACAGACATCATCGGCATCATCACAGCCATCAGTGCGGCAGGTATTCTCGCGGCCGCACCCTTTGTCTCACGCTGGGTGGCCAGCTACGGCCAGCGTGGCTGCATGATGATCGCCATCGTCACCGCCGCCATCTCCACCGCGCTGATGGAGGCCACCGACAACCTGCTGCTCTGGGGCGCGCTGCGTTTTGTCTTTGGCGCCTGCATGGGCGTGCTGTTCACCATTGGCGAAGCGTGGGTTAACAATCTGGCGCCGACCAATTCGCGCGGCCGTGTGGTAGCCATCTACACCACCGCCTTCACATTATTCCAGTTGATCGGCCCCGCGCTGGTGGCGGCGCTGGCGGGCAAGGTAGCGCTGCCCTTCGCCTCATGCGGTGCGCTGTTCCTGCTTGCGATGCCTGGCATGCTGCTGATTGGCGGTGGCGCGCAGGGTCATGAGGACGAAGCACCAGTCGCCTGGCAGCGCATCCTGCCGCGCATGTGGATGATCGCCATCGGCGCCGCCTTCTTCGCCATGTTCGACACGGTAGCACTCAGCCTGCTGCCGGTATACGCCATGCGCCACGGCATAGCGACCGAACTGGCGGTGCTGTCGGCCACCGTGGTGCTAGTCGGCGACACAGCGCTGCAATTCTTCTTCGGCTGGCTGGCGGACCGCGTCGGCCGTCGCAAGGTGCATATCGGCTGCGGCATCGCCGTCTGCGTGCTGCTGCCAGCGCTGCCGTTCGCTGCCGGCACGCCGTGGTTGTGGTGGATCTTGCTGCTGGCGCTGGGCGCGGTGGCCGGCGCCATCTACATGCTGTCGCTGGTGGCCTGCGGCGAACGCTTTGAAGGGCAATCGCTGGTCGCAGCCAGCGCGGTGGTCAACGCTGCCTGGGGCCTTACCAGCGCCGGCGGACCATTGGTGACGGGAGTATTAATGCAAACGGCCGGCGTGAATGCACTACCGGCCGTTCTGTGGGTAGGCGCAGCGATCTTCATCGCCAGCGCTGCGTGGGATAAAAATTAACGACCGGAGAGAGTTGATGAAATTAGTTTTTCCCTGCACGCTCATGGCTCTCGCCATCATGACCAATACGGCGGCAGCGCCGGTGGCGGCGCAGAAGGACGCATCCATATGGGTGGCGCGTGTGCTGGATCGCCTGCGCTACAAAACCGAAGGACAGCCTGAAGGCGCCAACGGGCATCCCTTCGACCGCTTTATCGAAGCGCTCGATTCCGAACGCATGGTTTTCACCCAAGCCAGCCTGGCAAACATGGCGAACCAGCGCGTTCAACTGGACAAGCTGACCAGCGAAAAGCAGATGGATACCTTGAATGGCATCTTCTCGGACTATCTGGCGCGTTCGGTCGCTCTGCACACCTATAGGCAAGAGGCACTCCGACAGGCGCCCGCTTTCCACGGCCATGAACAATTCCAGCGCGAACGTTCCAAGGCGCGCTGGGAGCCAGACGATACAGCTCTGCGTGATTTGTGGCGCCGGCAGGTCATGGACGACTACCTCAATCTTCGCCTTGCAGGAGTGTCTGAAGATCAGGTCATCCCGACGCTGCAACGCCGCTATGAGCGCAACCTGCAACGCGTGCAGGCAATGCGATATGGCGATGTCGCCGATCTGTTCCTGCAAGCTTATGTCGAATCTTATGATCCGCACGGCGCTTATCTGGCGCCGGGAAAAACCAGTCCAGAACATCTGTTGGGTGACATGGTCGGTATAGGTCTGACGCTCCAGAAAAAAGACGATTTGATCACTGTGCTGGAGGTGGTGCCCGGCACTGACGCCGACCGCAGTGGCGACATCGCTCCCGGCGACCGCATCATCGGCGTGGCGCAGGGAATTGGACAACCCATGCAGGAAGTAATTGGCTGGAAGGTCGATGAAGTGGCGGCACTGCTGCGTGGTGCACCCGGATCGCAATTGGTAATAGATATACTACCGCAAGGCATACCACGCGGCCAGGTGGCCCGCCGCATCATTGTCACGCGCACCAAAGTTCAACTTGACGACCAACGCACCAAGGGCCGCATTGAGCGCATAGCGCGCGGTGCCAACAACTACCGCATCGGCGTCATCACCATCCCCACGTTCTATCAAGACTACACGGCGCGCAGAGCCGGCGCCAAGGATTATCTGAGCGTGAGCCGCGATGTCGCGGCCGCAGTGGCGCAAATGAAGCAACAGAAGGCTGACGCCATTCTGCTCGACATGCGCAACAACGGCGGCGGCTCCTTGAGCGAGGCAATCGAACTGACCGGATTGTTCCTGCCAGGCGTGCCGGTGGTGCAACAGATATCGTCCGACCGCAGGCTCACTGTGGAAAGAACGCCGCTGGCCGCTCCTGCCTGGAACGGGCCATTGGCTGTCCTGATTGATCGCAGATCGGCCGCCGCCACCGAAATCATCGCAGCAGCGATCCAGGACTACGGTCGCGGGCTTGTGCTGGGGGATCTCAGTTACGGGCGCGGCAGCGTGCAGACCGTCCTCAGTCTGGATCGCTTTTCCACAGATTCTTCGAAGGCATACGGCGACGTAAGGTTAACCGTTGCGGTCCTTTGTCGCGCAGGCGGCAAACCGATCCAGCGCTTTGGCGTCACGCCAGATATCAGCATACCGGGCTATGTGGACATGACGGGCAAGGCAAATGCCGACCTTTACGGCGGCGCCAACTGCAAGACGCAGGACATCGCAAAGAGCGGTGCGCTGGATGCACTACTACCGAAACTCAACGCACTGCACACCAGCCGCATGCAGGTGGCGCGGCCGGAAGGCGACATTGCGCAGTCGCAGTTGAAAGAGGCGATCGCGGTGCTCAGCGATGTGGCTGCCCAGGCGCGGCAAGAGCCGCGCCCGTAGCCAAGCCCACGAGCGTCGTCTTTGGATCAGCCCTTGGCCGCAGCAGCCAGTTGCTTCGAGCGCTGGCGCTCGGCGCGGGCGATATACAGGCTTGATGCGATCACACCGATCGACACCACCAATATCGTCAGCGCCGCCACCGCATTCACGCGTGGATCAAGACCCAGGCGCGCGCGCGAGAAGATCACGATCGGCATGGTCGAAGAGCCAGGGCCGGACAGGAAGGCCGACAGCACCACGTCATCCAGCGACAGCGTGAAGGTCAGCAGCCAGGCCGAACCCAGCGCCTGCTTGATGTTCGGCAGCGTCACCAGGAAGAACACCTGGAACGGACGGCAACCCAGGTCCATCGCCGCTTCTTCCAGCGACTTGTTCATCTCGCGCAGGCGCGACTGCACCACCACCGTCGCATAGGCCATGCCCAGCAGCGTGTGGCCCAGCCAGATCGTCATCATGCCGCGCTCCGGGAAGCCGAACATCTTCTGCACCGACACCAGCATCAGCAGCAGCGACAGGCCGATAATCACCTCGGGCATCACCAGCGGCGCACTGACCATGCCGGTGAACAGCGTGCGGCCGCTGAAGCGCTGATAGCGGTCCAGCACAAATGCCGCAAATGTGCCGAGGATCACCGAGCCGCAAGCCGTCAGCAGCGCGATGCGCAGCGACAGGCCGAGGCCGCTGATGATCTCCTGGTCGTTCAGCAGCGCTGCATACCATTGCAGCGAGAAGCCGCTCCACACCATGTCCTGGCGCGAGCTGTTAAACGAGAACACCACCAACACGACAATCGGGAGGTACAGGAACAGATAGCCCATCGAGAGCCAGCCGCGTCCGAACCAACGATGCAGGAACTGGGTCATTTGCGGGCCTCCTGGTCTGCCTGGTATTTATTGAAGATCGCCATCGGCACAAGAATCAGCAGGATCACCACCACCGTCACCGAGGACGCCAGCGGCCAATCGTTATTGGTAAAGAATTCGTCCCACAGCTGGCGGCCGATCATCAGCGTTTCCGGACCGCCCAGCAGTTCCGGAATCACGTACTCGCCCACCGCCGGGATAAACACCAGCATGGTGCCGGCGATGATGCCGGACTTCGACAGCGGCACCGTGATACGCCAGAAGGTCTGCCACGGCGTCGCGCCAAGATCGGCCGCCGCTTCCAGGAAACGCACATCCATCTTCACCAGGTTGGCGTACAGCGGCAGTATCATGAACGGCAGGTAGGCGTACACCATGCCGATGATCAGCGAGAATTGCGTGTTCATCAGGTGCAGCGGCTCGGAGATCACGCCGAGATTCAGCAGGAAGCTGTTGAGAATGCCGTTGTTGGCCAGGATGCCCTTCCACGCGTAGATACGCAGCAGGAAGGAAGTCCAGAACGGCATCATCACCAGCATCAGCAGCACCGGACGTATGGCCGGCCTGGCGCGCGCCATGAAGTAGGCGAACGGATAACCAATGGCCAGGCACAGCGCCGCGGTAATCGCCGCGAACTTCAGCGAATTCAGATAGGTGATCGCGTACAGCTCATCCTCAAGGATGTACAGGTAGTTGGAGATCTTGACCTTCAGCGTCATCACGCCGTCGGCCACCGTTACCAGGGAGCCGAACGGACCGCCTTCGCCGCTATCCAGATCGGCAAAGCTCAGGCGCAGCACGATCAGGAAGGGGATCAGGAACGCAAACGTCAGCCAGACGAACGGCACGCCGATCACCACGGCGCGGCCTGGATGCTTGATCAGGTTTTTAAAAAATTTCATGACCGCCGCGCCTTAGCTGGTCAGCACAACAACGTCGGCGCCGTCCCACCACGCGTACACGCGCTGGTCGCGCTTCAGCACCGCGTCGTCGTGACGCGCGACGTTGGTGCGCGAAGCCTTGACCACCATGCCGCTGTCCAGCGTGATGTGGTAACTGGTTTCGTTGCCGAAGTAGGACACGCCGGTGATCACACCGTGCACGCAGTTGTAGCCATGTTCAGCCGCCTTGCCGCGCTGCTCCTGCGTCGGCGCTTCCGCCTGCACGGCGATCTTCTCCGGACGCACGGCCACCGACACCGGCATGCCCATGGTGCCGGTAATGCCGTGGGTGACGTAATGCTTGCCTTCCGGCGTATCGATGATGACGTGGTCCGCCTCATCCTCCGCCACCGAACCGTTGAACAGGTTGACGCTGCCGATGAAGTCGGCGACGAAGCGGCAGTTCGGCGTTTCGTAGATTTCGTCCGGCGCGCCCACTTGCAGGATGCGGCCGGCACTCATGACGGCGATGCGCGTGGCCATGCTCATGGCCTCATCCTGGTCGTGGGTGACCATCACGCAGGTCACGCCCACTTCCTCGATGATGCTGACCAGTTCCATCTGCGTGCGCTCGCGCAGCTTCTTGTCCAGTGCGCCCAGCGGCTCGTCCAGCAGCAGCAACTGCGGACGCTTGGCCAGCGAACGCGCCAGCGCCACGCGCTGCTGCTGGCCGCCGGACAGCTGATGCGGCTTGCGCCTGGCGTACTCGCTCAGCTGCACCAGCGCCAGCATCTTTTCCACGCGCGCGGCGATTTCGTCTTTCGGCAGGCCGTCGCGGCGCAGGCCGAAGGCGATGTTGTCCCATACCGACAGGTGCGGGAACAGCGCATACGACTGGAACATCATATTAATCGGACGCTGGTACGGCGGCACGCTGACAATATCCTGGCCGGCCAGCGTGATGCTGCCCGACGTCGGCGTTTCAAAACCCGCCAGCATGCGCAGCAGCGTCGATTTGCCGCAGCCCGAGCTGCCCAGCAGCGCGAAGATTTCGCCCTTGTTGATCGCAACCGATACGTCATTGACGGCGCGGACGCCATCGAATTCCTTGACCAGGTTACGGATCAGGAGGAAAGGTTCAGCAGCTCGCTCTATGGTCATGTTATTAAAAGAGTAAAATAATATTTGCCAAACCGGTGATTATAAAGCCAGCAGAGGCCAAGACAACTCAAACATGCAGCAATAGGTGTTCCCGCTCCCAGGGGCTGATGACGGTCATGAACTCCTGGTGCTCCAGTTCCTTGATGGCCGTATAGACATCGATGAAGCGCTCGCCCAGTACATCGCGCAGGCGGTCTTCCTGCCGCAACAGCGCCAGCGCCTGCGGCAGCCCTTGCGGCAGCTCGTAGAAATGGTCGTAGGCGCTGCCGTTGTAGATTGGCGTCGGCTCCAGCTGGTCGACCAGGCCAAGATAACCGCAGGCCAGCGTCACCGCAATGCCGAGATAGGGATTGGCGTCGGCGCCGATGATGCGGTTCTCCACCCGCCGCTGCTCGACGCCGGAAATCGGAATGCGGAAGCCCACAGTGCGGTTGTCCATGCCCCACTGGACGTTGATCGGCGCTGCTGTGTGGCGCACGATGCGGCGGTAGGAATTCACATACGGCGCCAGGATCGCCATCGCCGCCGGCGTGTAGCGTTGCAGGCCGCCGATGTAGTGGCGGAACTGCGGCGACGGCGAGCCGTCCGCCAGGCTGAAGATATTGCGGCCGCTGACGGCGTCGCTCACGCTCTGGTGCACATGCATCGCCGATCCCGGCTCACCGGCCATCGGCTTGGCCATGAAGGTGGCGTACATATCGTGCTTCAGCGCCGCCTCGCGCAGCGTGCGTTTGAAGTAGAACACGTTGTCGGCTAGCGCCAGCGCATCGCCGTGCTGGAAGTTGAGGCCCATCTGGCCTGCGCCGGTTTCGTGGATCAGCGTATCGACGTCGAGGTTCATCAGCGCGCAATAGTCGTAGATATCCTCGAACAGCGGATCGAACTCGTTGACAGCGTCGATGCTATAGACCTGGCGCGTGGTTTCGGCGCGGCCGCTGCGGCCGACCGGCGCCTTCAAAGGCAGGTCGGGATCGATATTCTTCTCGGTGAGGTAGAACTCCAGTTCAGGCCCGACGATGGGCTTCCATCCCTTGTCCGCATACAGCTTGAGCACACGGCGCAAAACAGAGCGCGGCGCGAAATCGACCAGCGTGCCGTCGGCAAAGTAGCAATCGTGGATCACCTGCGCGGTCGGATCGATGGCCCACGGCACGGTGGTGATGCTGCCGGGGTCCGCGCGCAGGATCATGTCGCGGTCGGTGTTGGAGATGGCGCGGTCGTAGGCCGGGTCTTCGGTAGGGTAGTTGCCGGTGACGGTCATGCCAAGCACCGCTTCCGGTATGCGCATGCCACGGTCCTGCGTGAATTTGGCGCGTGGCAGAATCTTCCCGCGTGCCACACCGGTCAGGTCGGGCACCAGGCATTCGATTTCAGTGACCCGCTTATCGTTGAGCCACTGGTCCATATCAGCATCGGAGAAATTTTCACGGATAGACATGACGAACTCTAAGTTGCTATCGACAGGTCTAGCTTACCATAATCATAACCTTGCTTCTTCTGCCTCCACGCGTATCTGCACCAATATTTTCTTGATCTCCGGGACGCACGAGCCGCAGTTGCCGCCAGCTTTCAGGCAGGCTGTCACTTCCGGCACGGTTTTCAAATCCTTTTCGCGGATGGCGTTGCAAATGGTGTTGCGGCCCACGCCGAAGCACGAACACACGGTTGGTCCGGTATCGGCGCCCTTCTCCACCGGCATGCCGACCAGCAGGCCGACGCGGTCGATCTCGCTCAGCGCCTCTTTCACGAACAGGCTGGCCAGCCAGGCGCGCGACGGCATGTCCTGACGCGGCGACATGAAAATACATTGTTCGATGCGGTCATCCACCACGTGCACGGCGCGGTACACGCCGGCGGTCTTGTCTTCGTACTCCAGCCAGTCGGCATCCGGGTCGCTGACACCGAGCAGCGTGCGTGCCCATTCGGCATAGTTCTTGACTGTGTTGCGGCCGGCCAGTTCGTAGCGCGCGAATTCGCGGCCCTGGATGCGGGTCCAGTGCGCGATGCTGTCGAGATTCAGCGCATCGCGGCTCAGGATGAAGCCATGCCAGTTGACGCGGAACTGCTCGACACGCACCGGCGTATGCTTGAACTCAGGTTCGCCGGACACGGGATCGACCACCGGGTTGACCACCGCGCCGACGCGCGCATCGGATGCGGTCTGGCCATTCCAGTGAATTGGAATGAACACGCTGCCGCGCGGGATGCCGCCGCCGTGCTGCACACGCGCCACCATCGCGCCCCACTCGGAAGTGATGCGCGCCAGTTCGCCTTCTTTGACACCACTCAGCAGCGCGTCCTGCGGATGCATGTCCACGAACGATTCGGCGATGTGGTCGGCCAGCGTGGCGGACTTGCCGGTGCGCGTCATGGTGTGCCACTGATCGCGCACGCGGCCGGTGTTGAGCGACAGCGGATAATCTTCGCTGACGGCGTGACGCGGCAGGCGTGGCGCGGTAGCGATAAAGCGCGCCTTGCCGTCGGCGTGCGCGAATACGCCATCCTCGAACAACCGTGTTTCGACCTGCAATTCGCCGGAGATGGCGCGGCGTACCGGCCATTGCGTCGGTGCCAGTTCATCGTACTCGCGCTGTTCCAGGCCCGCGAGGCCGGACATATCAAACGCACGCGGTACTTCGCCAACCGCATTGCGGAAGCCGCTCAGGCTCGCGTGCTCGTTGAATACATCATGCTGGCCAGTGTAGTCGAAACCTGCATAGCCCATGCGCTGGGCGAACAACGCCATGATCTTCCAGTCAGGCAGCGCTTCGCCCGGCGCCGCCAGGAAGGCGCGCTGGCGCGAAATGCGACGCTCGGAGTTGGTCACCGTACCATCTTTCTCGCCCCAGCCCAGTGCCGGCAGCAGCACATCGGCATAGGCAGTGGTGTCGGTGTCCTGCATGATGTCGGAGGAAATCACCAGCTCGCACTTCTCCAGCGCGCGACGCACCTGATCGGCATCCGGCATGCTGACGACCGGATTGGTGGCCATGACCCACACTGATTTGACCTTGCCTTCTTCGATGGCCTTGAACAGATCCACCGCCTTCAGGCCGCCCTTGTCGGCCATGGCCGGCGATTCCCAGAAAGTCTGCACCACGTCACGATGCTCTGCGCGCTCCAGGTCCATGTGCGCGGCGAGCATATTGGCCAGGCCGCCCACTTCACGGCCCCCCATGGCGTTCGGCTGGCCGGTGATCGAGAACGGTCCCATGCCCGGCTTGCCGAGCCGTCCGCCGATCAGGTGACAGTTGATGATGGCGTTGGCCTTGTCAGTGCCTGCCGACGACTGGTTCACGCCCATCGAGTAGGCGGTGATGGTCTTGTGGTTGGCGGCAAACAGTTCATAGAACTCCAGCAGCAGCGGCAGTTCGATGCGGCATATTTTCGCCACCACGGCCGGATCGGCGCAATCGGCATGGGCGACATCCAGCGCCGCCTCGAAGCCGTTGGTATGCTGCGCGATGAATTGCGGATCGACGGCGCCGATGCGCGACAGGTAGCTCAGCAAACCGTTGAACAGCCAGACATCGGTGCCCGCCTTCACCGGCAGGTGCAGGTCTGCCAATTCGCAGGTCGCCGTGCGGCGTGGATCGACTACCACCAGCTTCATTTGCGGGCGCGCTTCCTTGGCTTTCAGGATGCGCTGGAACAGGATAGGATGGCACCATGCGGTATTGGAGCCCACCAGCACGACCATGTCCGCCAGCTCCAGATCGTCATAACAGACCGGCACCAGGTCTTCGCCAAACGCCCGCTTGTAGCCCGCCACGGCGGACGACATGCACAGCCGCGAGTTGGTGTCGATGTTGGCGCTGCCGACGTAACCCTTCATCAGCTTGTTGGCAACGTAGTAGTCCTCGGTCAGCAACTGGCCTGAGACATATAGCGCCACAGCATCCGGGCCATGCTCTGCGATGATGCGCTTCCACTCGCCGGCCACCTTGTCCAGCGCCTCGTCCCATGACGCGCGACGCAGGCCATCGGCCTCGCGCACCTGCGGATACAGCAGGCGGCCCTCCAGCCCCACGGTTTCGCCAAGCGCGGAACCTTTGACGCACAGGCGGCCCTTGTTTGCCGGATGCCGCTTGTCGCCGGCAATCGCAAACGTGCCATCGCCCTTTGGCGTAGCCAGCACGCCGCAGCCTACGCCGCAATAGGCGCAAGTGGTACGGATGGCCAGATGGTCGGTAGACAAGTTCAAAATAATCCTTCAGGCGGCCCGGTTGGACAGGGCTTCGCCAAATAACAGGGTTAGCCGGATAGGCGTGATGTCGCTGCGGTTCTGGATCAGGTTGAAGTACCAGGGCCCATCCTTGACGTCGCCGTACAGCACGGCCCCGGTAACGCGGTTGTCTCTCAGCACCAGCCGCTTGTAGACGCCACGGCGCGCGTCGCGCAGCACCAGGTCTTCACTGCCTTCGCCACCGATGAAGTCACCGACCGAATACAGGTCGACGCCGGTGACTTTCAGCCGTGTCGGCGAAGTTTGCTGCACATAGCGTCGCACGCCAGCGCCGGCCAGGTGCGCGCCGCAAACGCGCGCCTGGTCCCAGATCGGCGCCACCAGGCCAAAAGTGGCGCTGCGGTGCTGCACGCATTCGCCAACGGCGTAGATGCGCGGATCATAGGTCTGCAAGGTGTCGTCCACCACGATGGCGCGTTCGCAATGCAGGCCGGCGGCCTTGGCCAGCTCGATATTCGGACGCACGCCGGCAGTCATCACCACCAGGTCGGCCGGAATCTCACTGCCATCCTTGAAGCGTACACCGGTGACGCGGTCCGGGCCGAGAATCTCCTCGGTTTGCGCGCCCATTATGAACTTGAGTCCCTTGGCCTCCAGCGCCTTTTGCAGCAGCAGCGCGGCAGGCTTGTCGAGCTGCTGATTCATTAACACGTCGCTGACATGCACCACGGTCACGTTCATGCCCTGGCGTTGCAGGCCGTTGGCCGCCTCAAGTCCCAGCAGGCCGCCGCCAATAATGACGGCGTTGCGATGATTGCGCGCCATTGCCAGCATCTGTTCCACATCCTGGATATCGCGGAAAGCCAGTACTCCTTTCAGCTGATGGCCCGGCACCGGAATGATGAAAGGTTTGGAGCCGGTGGCGATCAGCAGTCGATCGTACTTCACTTCCAGGCCGGACTTTGCGCGCACTATACGTTTGCGGCGGTCGATGTGCACCACCGGATCGCCGGCGTGCAGCGTGATATTGTGCTGCACATACCATTCGCGCGTGTTGAGCATGATGTCTTCCATGCTCTTCTCGCCCGCCAGCACCGGCGACAGCAGGATGCGGTTGTAGTTACCGTGCGGCTCGGCGCCGAACACGGTGATGTCGTACATGTCCGGCGCCAGCTTGTACAGTTCCTCGACCGTACGCATGCCGGCCATGCCGTTGCCGATGACGACAAGCGCGGGTTTCACAGGCCTACCCAGACTTTGCCGCCGTCGATGCGCACAGGATAGGTGCCCACCGAATGCTCCGGCGCTTCCAGGCACTCACCGGTCTGCAAGTCGAAGTGCTGCTTGTAGATGGGCGAAGCCACCACAATGCGCTCGCCCAGCGACCCGACCAGGCCACGCGACAGCACAGACGCTTCGGAATTCGGATCATAGTTATCGATGGCGAATACGCGCGGCTCGCCCGCATCGACGTGAAACACTGCCACCTGCATGTCGTTCAGCAGCGCACACACGCCGGTGTTGGGCACGATGTCATCCAGTTTGCAGACGGCGATCCAGTTATCGGTTTGAATATCACGGTGCATCATCTTCTCCTCAAGCTGCCTTGACTGCAATAGGGATCACGCGCTTGCGCTCTTCGATCGTGGCCGGACGGATCTGGCCGCGTTCTTCCATGAACAACACGTTCTCATCGCCCTTGTCGCTGTTGACGAAGTGGCGGAAGCGCTTGCGCGTCTCTGGATTCTCGACCGCCTCCTTCCACTCGCAAGCGTAGGTGTCGACCACATGCTGCATATCGGCTTCCAGCTCGGCGCCGATGCCCAGTTTATCCTGCACCACCACCTGTTTCAGGTAATCCAGTCCGCCTTCCAGGTTCTCGCGCCAGGTGCTGGTACGTTGCAGACGGTCGCCGGTGCGGCTGTAGAACATCAGGAAGCGGTCGATGTACTTGACCAGCGTCTCCTTGTCCAGCTCCGTCGCCAGCAGCTCGGCGTGACGCGGCTTCATGCCGCCATTACCGGCCACGTACAGGTTCCAGCCTTTTTCGGTGGCGATGATGCCCACGTCCTTGCCCTGCGCTTCGGCGCACTCGCGGGTGCAGCCGGACACGCCGAACTTGATCTTGTGCGGCGTGCGCAGGCCTTTGTAGCGGTTTTCCAGTTCAATCGCCAGACCGATGGAATCATCGACACCGTAGCGGCACCAGGTCGAGCCGACGCAGGACTTCACGGTACGCAGCGACTTGCCGTAGGCGTGGCCGGATTCAAAGCCGGCGGCGATCAGTTCTTCCCAGATCAGCGGCAACTGCTCCACGCGTGCGCCAAACAGGTCGACGCGCGCGCCGCCGGTGATCTTGGTGTACAGGCCATACTTCTTGGCCACCATGCCGACCGCGATCAGGCCATCGGCGGTCACCTCGCCAGCCGGCATGCGCGGCACCACCGAATAGGTGCCATCCTTCTGGATATTGCCGAGGAAGTAGTCGTTGGTATCCTGCAGGCTAGCGTGTTCCTTCTTCAGCACGAACTCGTTGTTGATGGTCGCCAGAATGCTGGCGGCCAGCGGCTTGCAGACGTCGCAGCCGAGCCCTTTGCCGTGCTTGTGCAGCAAGTCGCTGAAAGTGCTGATCTTGCCGACTTTGATCAGATGGAACAGCTCCTGGCGCGAATAGGCGAAGTGTTCGCACACATGGTTATTCACCTCCATGCCCTGCTTCTTCATCTCGGCCTTCATCACCTGCGTTACCAGTGGCACGCAGCCGCCGCACGCAGTGCCTGCGGTGGTGCAGGATTTCAGTTCGCCGATGGTGGTGGCGCCGTTCTGCACGGCGGCGCACAGCTGGCCTTTGGAGATGTTATTGCAGGAGCAGATCTGCGCGCTATCCGGCAGCGCGTCCACGCCCAGCGCCGGCCTGGCGGCGCCGTCGGATTGCGGCAGGATCAGGAACTCCGGCGATTCCGGCAGTTCGATCTTGTTCAGCATCATTTGCAGCAGCGTGCCGTATTCGGCAGCGTCACCGACCATCACGCCACCCAGCAGGTATTTGCCGCAGCTGGACACGACGATCTTTTTGTAGATCTGTTTGCGCTCGTCGATGAACTGATACGAGTGGCTGCCCTCTTCCTTGCCATGCGGGTCGCCGATCGAGGCGACGTCTACGCCCATCAGTTTCAGCTTGGTGCTCATGTCGGCGCCGGCGAATTCCGCCGCTTCGCCCAGGATGTGCCTGGCGGCGACACGCGCCATTTCATAGCCCGGCGCCACCAGGCCGAAGATCAAGCCACCCCATAGCGCGCACTCGCCGATTGCATACACATGCGGATCGGAGGTGACGCAGTTGTTATTGATTTCGATGCCACCACGCGGGCCGATCGCCAGGCCGGCTTCCTTGGCCAGCATGTCGCGCGGACGGATACCGGCGGAGAACACGATCATGTCGGCTTCCAGATAGCCGCCATCGGCAAACTCCATGCGGTGCGTGGCTTCGACGCCATCAACGATGGCAGTGGTGTTTTTCCCGGTATGGACAGTTACGCCCAGCTCTTCGATCTTACGACGCAGCACGCGGCCGCCGTGGTCGTCGACCTGCACCGCCATCAGACGCGGCGAGAATTCCACCACATGGGTGTCCAGCTTGAGGTCACGCAAGGCCTTGGCGCATTCGAGGCCCAGCAAACCACCGCCGATGACTACGCCGGTCTTGGCGCGCTGGCCGCATTCCATCATCGCTTCCAGGTCTTCGATGGTGCGGTAGACGAAGCAGTCCTTGCGGTCCTTGCCCGGCAGCGGCGGCACGAACGGGAACGAGCCGGTGGCGATGACCAGTTTGTCATACGGCAGAACCTCGCCTTCGCCAGTGGTGACGGTCTTCGCCTTGGTGTCGATGGCGGTGGCGCGGGTATTCAGGCGCAGCACCATGTCGTCGCGGTCGAAGAAGCCAGGCTTCACCAGCGACAGGTCGTCGGCGGTTTTACCGGAGAAGAATTCTGACAGGTGAACGCGGTCGTAGGCGGGACGCGGCTCCTCGCACAGTACCGTCACTTGCAGGTTGGCGACGCCACTATTCGCCAGGCTTTCCAGGAATTTGTGGCCCACCATGCCGTGACCGATAGCGATAATTTTCATGATGCCTTCCCTTTAAGCGGTAGCGATTGCGGATTTTTCGACGGTGTCTGCGCTGAAGCGCGCAGCCAGTGCGCACAGCGCGGAGATGGCGACCAGGACGCCGAGGATGCTCAGCGTCTGCTGCACATCGCCGGTGCCCTTCATCAGGAAGCCTGCGGCGACGGCGCCCACATTGCCGCCAGCGCCAATGATGCCGGCCACGCCGCCAAGGGCGCGCTTGTCGATGAACGGCACCACGGCGTAAGTCGCGCCGCATGCCATGTGGGTGAACAGGCCGAACACCAGCATGGCGCCGATCGCCAGCGCGGCATTGCCGGCGTGGGCAAACATCAGCAGGCCGGCGCCCTCTCCCAGCATCAGCACGAACAGCAGCGTGACGCGATGATTCAGATTGCCGCCGGCAGCCGCCTTGTCGGATACCCAGCCGCCCAGCGCGCGGGCGAACAGCGCCAGCAGGCCGAAGCTGCCGGCCGCCATGCCGGCTTGCGCCAGCGTCAGGTTGAAGTGGTCGACGTAATAAATGGCGGCGATGTTGTGAATGAAGATCTCGATGCCGAAGCAAGCACCGTAGGTGATGAACAGCAGCCATACGCGGTAGTTGGCAGCGGCCAGCTTGAACGACGACCAGCCACCTTTCTTTCCACCTTCAATCGCCACGCCTGCAGCACGCAACTCCTTGTAGTTACCTTGCGGACAGTCCTGCGTATAGCGGTAGTAGACGAAGGCCATGACGATCATCAGCACGCCCGGCACCATCAGCGCGGCGCGCCAGCCAAAGCCCTCGCTGACACCCAGCATCACCATGGCGGTCATCAGCAGCGGCATCAGGGCTTGCGCCACGCCGCCGCCGGCATTGCCCCAGCCAGCAGCGGCAGCATTGGCCGTGCCCACCACGTTAGGCGCGAACATCACCGAGGTATGGTACTGGGTGATGACGAAACTGGCGCCAGCCGCGCCGATGGCGAGGCGGAAGAACAAAAAGCTCTCGTAGCTCTGCGCGAAGGCGACGCCGATCACCGGGATGGAACCCAGCAGCAGCAAGCCCGTATAGGCTTTGCGTGGGCCGAAGTGATCGCACAGCGGGCCGACAATCAGACGCACGAGTATGGTGACGGCAACGGCGGCGATATTGATGTTGGCGATCTGGCCTGGCGTCAGGCCGAATTCCCCTTTAATCACCGGCATCAGCGGGGCGCAGGCGAACCACGCGAAAAAGCAGACGAAGAACGCCATCCAGGTCAAGTGAAACGCCCGCATCTGAGGCGTTGAAATCGAGAAGAGCTTGATGCTGGTAGCTTTGCTGGCCATTTTTTATCCCGTTCAGAAAACAAAAAGGCGTCCGCGCAACCGCAGGCCTCAAAGACCGGGTTGGGCGGACGCCGTTGTCCTGCCAGTCCGTCCTTGGACCAGCCATGCATTCGTGTACTTCCGGGAGATCGCCGTTGATCTCTTGCCCTATGCTTTGCAAGAGCCGTGCCAGTCGCTAAAACGCTGGCTTACAGGGGGATGCGGCGACCTGGCGCGGCGTGTGCGTGCCTGCGGTGCGATGTTGCGGTGCGCGGTGCACGCTATCGGTGCGCAATGACGGTGCGCTATACTGTGTTATCAAAAACTCAAATCACTTATCAATGGAACAGCCGGACTACAGCAAATACACCACCGAAGAACCCCAGGCGGCATCGGCATCGGCATCGGCATCGGCGCCACCGATCATGGTCGCGGGCAGGTGGCGGCGCATCGGCGCCTTCCTTATCGACGCGCTGATACTTGGCCTCGGTGGGCTGGCCGCAGGCGCCATCCTGGCGAAGCCGTTCACGGCGCTGGGACCATGGGGACGGCTGCTGGGCTTCGCGATTGCAGTCGTCTACTTCGGCTACACACAAAGCAGCAAGGGCGGCGGCCAGTCGCTCGGCATGCGGGTCCTCGGCCTGAAAGTCATCCGGCAGGATGGCGGCCTGCTGGACCTGCGGCAGGCGGTCGGACGCGCCACCATCTTCTGCGTCGCCTACTTCCTCAGCGGGTTGTCCACCTATCTCAGCGGCGGTAATCCATGGATCAATGGCATCCTGTCCACGCCGCTGTTCGCCATCTATTTCAGCATCCTCTACCTGCTGCTGTTTAACCGCCGCACACGCCAGTCGCTGCATGACCTGGCGTTCCGCGCGTATGTAGTCAAAACCGCCCCAGGTCCGCTCGCGCTGCCGGTGCTGCCGGTGTGGCGCGGCCATGCCATCATTGCCGGTGGCACGATTGTCGTGCTGACGGTCGGTGGCCTGCTGGCGACGTTGCCGATATGGCCGAACAATCCATTTACCGCCATGCTCCAGCTACAGCAGACGGTCGCCCGCATGCCCGGCGTGTACGAAGCTGCGATCGCGGTGAGCTTCCAGCAGTCCCAGGGCGTCACTGCGCCGATCCTGAGCGTCAGCACCACCATCGACAACTCGGTGTCCGACCGCGAGGCGCTGGCGCGCAGCATCGCCCGCACCGGACTGGAAAACTATCCCGACGGCCAGAACCTGCGGGCGGTGACGGTACGGCTGTCCAGCGGCTACGACATCGGCATCGCGCAGTCGTATCGCAGCTGGAACTACGCCTATCCGCCAATAGCATGGAAAAGCACGCCATGATCTGCCGCGCTTCTGCTGGCATTCGATACACTGCAATGGGAGAAGTCTGATGAGCGCAGCAAAATTCGCATCGATCGACGCCTATCTCGCTTCCGTCGATGCCCAGAAGGCGGAAACACTCAAGGCCATCATCGATTTCGTGGTGGCGGAATTCCCCAAGCTGCAAGCCAGGCTCGCATGGAACGTCCCGCACATTCACCTGGACGGAAAATACGTGATGGGACTGGCCGCCTATAAAAAGCACCTGACAGTGTCGCCATGGAGCGTTTTTGTCATGGATGACTTCAAGCAGCGCCTGGCGCCGTTGGTCGTGTTCAAGAACTGCTTCCAGATCCCGGTCGACTGGCATATCGACCGGGATCTGTTGCGAGACCTGGTGCGCGCCCGGTTGGCAGAGCTGGACTAGCCGGCGGCGGCCAGCGCGGCGGCGACCATTTCGTCGATCTCGCCGGAGATGTTGGACAGCACGCCGGCCACCACGGAGAACTCTTTACCGGCCTGTCCGGCGCGTGCGGCAACGATACGGGCGTTGAAGGCCACCATGCGCGCCTGGCGGTTGATGGTTTCAATGTCCGTAATCACGCCACGCAGCTGTTTGCGCATCAACCGCGCATTCTGCTTGGCTTGCTCCTCGTAGATGCCGGTGATGGCGTTGAGGATGGCCAGCGTCGGCGTGGTGATGTGCACCAGTTCAGCCAGCAGCTCGGCCGACTGCGCCGATCCTTGGGCGATCGCCTTCAACGTGCGCTCGCCCAGATCGGCGAAGGCAACGATCTGCCTGTCACCATCCAGCTTGCCGAAGTAGGCTTCGCGCAGCTCCGGGCAGAACACGCCCGGCAAGCCATCCGCTTCGCCCAGCAGCGACTTGTGCGCGCCACGGAACAGCGACAACGCTTCCTGTGCCGTGGCCGTGCTGCCATCCTGTCCCTGCGACGCCAGCAGCGCGTACAGCACGATGCGCTGCGACGTAAAGCGGCGGCGGCCCGATAGATTAATCAGCGCGCTGAATACTTCGCCGGACAGCGGCTTGCTGCCGGCAGGGGCAAGACCGGCAGTCGACATATCCATTACGCGGCCTCTTTGGCTGGATGCGCCTGTTTCCGGTACAGGAATTCCAGTACGGCGGTGCGGTACGCCATGTACTGCGGATCGGACGCGAGCGCCACACGGTCGCGCGGACGCGCCAGCTGCACATCAACGATCTCGCCGATGGTAGCGGCCGGGCCATTGGTCATCATGACGATGCGGTCGGACAGCAGCACCGCCTCGTCGACATCGTGCGTGACCATCACCACAGTGGACTTGGTGGCGGCGACGATCTTCAGCAGCTCATCCTGGAGATGGGCGCGAGTCAGTGCATCGAGTGCGCCGAACGGTTCGTCCATCAGCAGCACTTTCGGCTCCATCGCCAGCGCGCGGGCGATGCCGACACGCTGCTTCATGCCGCCAGAGATTTCATGCGGACGCTTGGCCTCCGCCGCAGTCAATCCCACCAGCGACAGCGCCTGCATGGTGCGCTCCCTCAGCTGTGCTTTCGGCTCGGTCTTGCCGAACACGCGCTCCACGCCGAGGTAGATGTTTTCATAGCAGGTCAGCCATGGCAGCAGCGAATGGTTCTGGAACACCACCGAGCGCTCCGGCGAAGGGCCGGCGATTTCGCGGTTGGCGCACAACAGCACGCCGTCGCTCGGCTTCAACAGGCCGGCGATCAGGTTGAGCAAGGTCGACTTGCCGCAACCGGAGTGGCCGATCAGCGTGATGAATTCGCCCTTGCGCACCGTCAGGTCGATCTCGCGCAATGCGTGGAACATGCCCTTCTTGGTGTGGAAGACCATCTCCACGCCTTCGATATCGATGAATTTGGATTCGTCCATGATCGCCGCTCCTTAGTTCGATACTTGTTCGTAGGTGAATGCACGGGCCAGCGCCACCAGCCCCTGTTCCAGCAGCAAACCCACCACGCCGATCGAGACGATGGCGATGATGATGTGCGGCACATTCAGGTTGTTCCATTCATCCCACAGCCAGAAGCCGATGCCCACGCCGCCGGTCAGCATTTCCGCCGCGACGATCACCAGCCACGCGGTGCCGATCGACAGGCGCACGCCAGTCAGGATGTAGGGCAGCGCCGATGGCAGCAGGATCTTGGTCAGCACCTTCCATTCGGAGAGATTCAGCACGCGGGCGACGTTCATGTAGTCCTGCGGCACGCGCTGTACGCCGACGGCGGTATTGATAATCATCGGCCAGATCGAGCAGATGAAGATCGACCAGATCGCGGCCGGATTGGCGGACTGGAATACCAGCAGGCCAATCGGCAGCCACGCCAGCGGCGACACAGGTTTCAGCAGGCTGATAATCGGCCCGAACATGCTGCCGATGAATTGCACGCGGCCGATCATGAAACCCAGCGGGATACCAACCAGCGCCGCCAGGCCGAAGCCGATGCCTACGCGCTGCAAGGACGCCAGCAGGTTCCAGCCGATGCCCTGGTCATTCGGGCTGTTGCGATAGAATGGATCGGAGAACATCTTGATCGCCTCTTCCAGCGTGGCGGCTGGCGTCGGGAAGGTCGCATTGTTCACGGTGATCAGCTGCCAGACCGCGACCAGCAAGGCGGCGCCCACCAGCGGCGCGACGATCTTCATCACGGTCGCGGAGACTTGCTGGCGCACGCGCGCGGTCGAGTTGGCGGCCAGCGGACGACGCGGCCGGCGGCCCGGCGCGGCAGCGACCGGCGCAGCAGCCTCCACCGGTTCAGCACTATCAGGTTTGAGCATGGCGTTCATGGCTAACTCCTGTCATCAGGCTTTGATCTTGAACGAGGCGGCGAACGCTTTCGGGTTCTTGCCGTCCCACACGGAACCATCCATCAGTTTCGAGGTACGCAGAGGACTCTTGGGTACCGGCGTTTTGGTCATGGTGGCCGCATCCTTGTACAAATCGATCTGGTTGACCGAGGTCGCCACGGCCAGGTAATCCGGATCGTCCTTCAGCAGGCCCCAGCGGCGGTGCTGGGTCATGAACCACATGCCGTCCGACAGGTACGGGAAGTTGACCGCACCATCGTTGTAGAACTTCATGTGGTTGGCGTCGTCCCAGGTCTTGCCGAGGCCATTCTGGTAGCGGCCCATGATGCGCTGGTCGATCGCATCCTTGCTGGTGTTGACATAGGATTTGTCAGCGATGACCTCGGCCATCTTGTTCTTGTTGGCCAGCGAGGCGTCGATCCACTTGCTTGCTTCCAGAATCGCCGCCATCATGGCGCGGCAGGTGTTCGGATTCTTTTTCGCGAATTCCAGCGTCGAGCCCAGCACCTTCTCCGGGTGGTCCTTCCAGATGTCCTGCGTGGTGGTGGCGGTGATGCCTACGCCATCCATGATGGCGCGGTGGCCCCATGGCTCACCCACGCAGAAACCGTCCATATTCCCGACGCGCATATTCGCCACCATCTGCGGCGGCGGCACGGTAATGACCTTGGCGTCCTTCATCGGGTTGATGCCGTTGGCGGCCAGCCAGTAGTACAGCCACATCGCGTGGGTGCCGGTCGGGAAGGTCTGCGCGAACGTGTATTCGCGTTTGTCGGTCTTCATCAACTTGGCCAGCGAGGCGCCATCGACCGCGCCCTTGTCGGCGATTTTCTTCGACAGCGTGATCGCCTGGCCGTTGTTGTTAAGGCCCATCAGCACCGCCATGTCTTTTTTCTGGCCGCCGATACCCATCTGCACGCCGTAAAGCAAGCCATACAGCACATGGGCCGCATCCAGATCGCCATTGGCCAGCTTGTCGCGCACGCCGGCCCACGAAGCCTCTTTGCTCAATACGAATTTGACGCCGTATTTTTTGTCGAAGCCCAGCACCGAGGCCATGACCACGGAGGCGCAGTCGGTCAGCGGAATGAAGCCGATCTTGACTTCTTCTTTCTCCGGCTTGTCCGAACCCGCTGCCCACACGCCACCCGTTGCCAATCCCAACATGCTTCCTCCCGCTACCAGACCTGCACCATGAATGATTTTCCTGCGTGTGACATCAACATCGTTCGCTGCATGCTCTTCGTGTTTCATGGTGATCCCTTCTGGTAGTCGTCAATAACTATGGGCCAAAAAAAACGCCTACCTCACGAACGGATTCATGATCGGTAGACGTCATTGTCTGGTGGGCCTCACCGCCGTTGGCGAGGCACATCCGCGCATCATTGCGCTTGCCTATAGCTATGCAATGTCCGTGCCAGACTGTTTACAGAGGGAAAGCGCAGCGTGGTGCACAAAAAAAATGCACCGCAACTGCGCGGTGCATCATTTTGGGGGGCTGTTTTAGCCCAGCAGGTCTTCCACGTCGAGGATGCGCTGGGCGACTTCGGAGAGTTTCAGGTTTTTGCTCATGGCCATGGAGCGCAGCTTCTGGTAGGCCTGCTCCTCGGTGTAGCGCTGGCGCTCCATCAGCAGGCCTTTGGCGCGTTCGATGACTTTGCGCTCGGCCAGCTTGCTCCTGGTATCGGACAGCTCGTCCAGCAGCTTTTGCTCGCGCTTGAACTGCGCCAGCGCCACTTGCAGCACCGGCTTGATGCGTTCACCCTGCAGGCCGGCCACCACATAGGCCGAGACGCCGGCTTCCACCGCCGCTTCCATGCTCTCGGGGTCCTGGTCCTCGGTGAACATGACGATCGGACGGCGCTCGTCGCGGGTGGCGATGACCACGTGTTCCAGCACGTCGCGTGCGTCGGATTCGGCGTCAACGATAATCATGTCCGGCTGTAGCTGGGCGATGCGCTCGGGCAGGTACATATCCGGCGGCAGCGAGGCGATGATGTCGTAGCCCGCCTCCAGCAGCCCGATGCGCAGCACGCGCGCCCGCTCGGCCTGCGCATGCAGTGCCTCGTCATCCTCGTCATGGATGACGGTATTGACGACGACAATCCGCAAATTGGGCATGGCCGGCTTGGTTTTGATGATCATGCGCAGATTCTAAGTCAGAACCGACGCATTCTGCCAGCCCTGCTTCTAACGTTGCATGCCCCAGCGCCGCACGGTCAGCGTTTCCAGTGGACGGAATACGACGTTTTCCACCAGCAGGCCGATGAGGATGACGGCAGCCAGGCCGGCAAACACTTTGTCGGTGTAGAGCTCATTGCGGTTCTGGAAAATGTACCAGCCGAGGCCCCCCTGTCCCGCCGTGGTGCCGAATACCAGCTCGGCGGCGATCAGCGTGCGCCACGCAAAAGCCCAGCCGATCTTCAGGCCTGACAGGATCGAGGGCAGCGCCGCCGGCACCAGGATGTGCAGCACGAAGCGCAGGCCGTTCAAACCGTAGTTGCGGCCGGCCATGCGCAGCGTTTCGGGCACGGACTGGAAGCCCGCATAGGCGCCCAGCGCCAGCGGCCACAGCACCGCGTGAACGATGACGAACAGCAGACTGCCGCGTCCGAGGCCAAACCACAGCAGCGCCAGCGGCAGCAGGGCGATGGCCGGCAGAGGATTGAACATGGCGGTCAGCGTTTCCAGCAGGTCGCGGCCGATGCGGGTGGAGGCGGCCAGCGCGGTCAGCGCGAAGGCGGCGATGATGCCGAGGGCATAGCCTTGCAGCAGGACGGCCAGCGAGACGCGCATGCGGTCAAGCAGTTCACCGCTGACGATACCGTCAACGAAAGCCTGCGCGGTTTGCAGGAAGGTTGGCAGCAACAGGTCGTTGGCCTGATAGCGGGCGATGGCTTCCCACACGGCGGCCAGCAGGATCAGGATCAGCGACTTGCGCAGCCAGGATTGCTGCCATGCGCGGCGCGCCAGCGGCGGCAGCGGATCGGCAGCGCGCATCGTTGGTGGTGCGACCGTGTATTCACGCTCTTGCCGGATCGGCGGATCAAGTAGCAAACTCATACTCCGTCATTCCGGCGCAGGCCGGAATCCATGGAACGCGTGACGGCCCGCTCAGCATGGGCAACCGCGTTGGCCGGTGCGGCCTCGCCAAACAGCAGCCCGTGAATGCGCTGCGTCGCCGCCTGAAACTCGGCGCTGCCCGCACTGGCCAAATCAAACTGATGACTATTCAATTCCGCCCTGACCTGCCCCGGATGCGGCGACAACAACAGAATCCGATTCCCTACCACCAGCGCCTCCTCAATCGAATGCGTCACGAACAACAAGGTAAAGCGCAACTCCTCCCACAGTCTTCCCAGCTCCTCCTGCATCTTGCGCCGAGTCAGCGCATCGAGTGCCGCGAACGGCTCATCCATCAGCAGTATCTCCGGCTGCATCGCCAGCGCACGCGCAATCGCCACGCGCTGCTTCATGCCGCCCGATAGCGTGTGCGGATGCGCATGCTCAAATCCCGCCAGCCCCACCTTGACGATCCAGTGCCTGGCCCGTTCCTGCGCCTCATGCCGGCTGACGCGCTTGGCCATCAGCAGCGGGAACATGACATTCTCCTTCACCGTCTTCCACGGCGGCAGCTGGTCGAATTCCTGGAACACCACGATCCGGTCCGGCCCCGGCCCGCGCACCGGCGCACCGTGGACCGAGATGCTGCCGGCGGCCGGCGTCAGGAATCCCGCGGCAGCCTTCAGCAGCGACGATTTGCCGCAGCCCGAAGGCCCCAGCAGCACAAAGCGGTCGCCGCGATACACATCGAAGCTGACATCGTGCGTGGCGCGCGTGCCGCCATACTCCAGGGTCACGCCATCGGCGCGCAACAGCGGCGCGATGCCCCCGGTCGGGCTGACGATCTGCAAACTCATGATCCGGCCGCGATCACAGGATCGTCAAAGAAGTAATCGCGCCAGCTGGCCGGCTGCTTCTTGATCGCGCCCACGCGATACAGGAATTGCGCCAGCCCATAGGTATTCTGCGGCGCCACGCTGAAGTTCACCTGCGGATTCCTGATAATCTTCAGCAGCAGCTCGCGGTCCACCTTGGCCTTGCTGACGCGCAGATACGTATCGGCAGCACCCTCCGGATTCTTGCTGATGTACTGTGCCGCCTCCGCCAGCGCGGCGGTGAAGGCGCGATACGTTTTTGGATTCTCGTTGCGGAACTTCTCGGTTGCATACAGCACGGTGGCCGAACTGGGGCCGCCCAGCACATCGTAGGAATTCAGGATGATGCGCGCATTCGGATTGCCGGCCAGTTCCTGCTCCTGGAACGGCGGATTGCCGAAGTGGCCGTTGATCTCCGTGCCGCCGGCGATGATGGCTGCCGCCGCATCCGGATGCGGCAAGGTCTGCGTGTACTTGTCCAGCCGCGCGAACTCCTTGTCGCCCCACTGCCTGGCCGCCGCATATTGCAGGATGCGCGACTGCACCGACACCGTCACCGCCGGCAGCGCAATGCGGTCTTTCTCGGTCAGGTCCGCAATCGACTTCACCTTCGGATTGGTGCTGACCAGGTAATAAGGGAAGCTGCCCAGCGATGCCACGCCCTTCACATTCTGCTTGCCGTTGGTGCGGTCCCAGATGGTCAGCAGCGGGCCGACGCCGGCGCCGGCAATGTCGATGGCGCCCGACAGCAACGCGTCATTCACCGCCGAGCCGCCGGACAGTTGCAAGCGCTCCACGGTAATATCAACGCCCAGCTTCTTGCCCTGCTTCTCGATCAGTTGCTGGTCCTGCGCCACATTCAGCAGCAGGTACACGACGCCGAACTGCTCGGCGATACGGATACGGCCCTCGGCGTGTGCCGGAGCGACGAAGGCCAGGCTTAGCGCCAGCGTGGCGGCAGTCAGTTTGAACATGGTAGTCCTCGTTGAATTAGAAAGGCAGGTCGCCTTCGATGGTGGTGCGATACAGCTTGCGGCGCAGATGTGCCGGCGTGCCGGCCGCCAGATGCATCAGCGAGCGGTTGTCCCAGAAAATCAGGTCGTGCGGCTGCCAGCGATGGCGGTAGACGTGCTGCGGCTGCACGCTGTGCGCGAACAGTTCGGCGAGCAGCGCACGGCTCTCGTCTTCCGGCAGTCCGACGATGCGGGTAGTGAAATGCTCGCTGACGAACAATGCCTTGCGGCCCGTCTCCGGATGCGTGCGCACCACCGGGTGCACCACCGGCTTGACCTCGTCGATCTGCGCTTGCGTCAGCGCCGGGCGGAAAGGACTGCGGCGGCGCAGCTCCTCGTACTGGGCCAGATAACTATGCTCGGCGCGCGCGCCATGCACCGCGTTGCGCAAGGCGACGGGCAACGTCTCCCAGGCAAGGTGCATATTGGCGAACAGCGTATCGCCACCTTCGGCCGGCAGCTCCTGCGCATGCAGCATCGAACCCAGGCTCGGCGTCACCTTGTACGACAGATCGGAGTGCCAGAAATGGCCGGCGTCACCGAGGCCGATCGGCTGGCCATCCTCGATGATGTTGGAAATAATCAGCACTTCCGGGTTGGAAGGCAGCTGGAAGTTGCGCAGCACATGAATTTGCAGCGGACCGAAACGGCGGCTGAAATCCACCTGCTGCTGCGGCGTGATGCGCTGGTCGCGGAACACCAGCAGATGGTGGTCCAGGTGCGCCTTGTGCAGGCGTTGGAAGTCCCGCTGTGGCAGCGGACGGTTCAGGTCCAGCCCGAGAATCTCGGCGCCCAGCGGCGCATCCAACAACGCGACCTGAAAAGTATCCTGCAGAACGGCAGCCATCGCACATACCCCGTCAATAATGTGCGATACAGTCTATGCCGCGATCCTTATTTAGAAAACGAAGCTTATCCGATATCGTTATTACCTGAACGCCTGAGGAGCCCTATCGATGCTGAGTGCCATCCAAGAACTGATGAAGCCCCCTGCCGGCATGGCCTTCGACTTCAGCCAGCCAGCCGGCGAGCCAGCGCTGTCGCCGTCGAATGGCGTTTCCTGGAGAATATTCGCGAACCCGGTGGTGTTGTTTGTCGGCGGCGTCACGGCGGTGCTGCTGGAGCTCGCCGAGCCGTCGGTACGCACCGGCGTGTGGGACCACAGCAGCTTCCAGCGCGATCCGCAGACGCGGCTGAAACGCACCGGCTTCGCCGCGATGATGACCGTCTACGGTCCGCGCTCGGCGGCGGAAAAGCTGATCGCCCACGTGGTGCACATGCACGGCCACGTCCAGGGGACAACGCCGGACGGCACCGCCTACCGCGCCAATGATCCGCGCCTGCTGGACTGGGTGCACGCCACCGCCGGCTTCGGCTTCACCGAGGCCTATCACCAGTATGCGCACCGTTTGTCGCGGGAAGAAAAGGACGCCTCCTTTGCGGAAGGCGAATCGTCCGCCCTGCTGTATGGCGCCGTCGGTGCGCCGCGCTCGTGGGCGGAATGGGAAACACTGCTGGAAGCCACCGCGCCCGGGCTCGAAGGCTCGGACATCCTTGCGGATTTCATGCAGATCATGGCGCAGGCGAAGATCTTGCCGGCGCCACTGCGCTGGCTGCAACGCCTGCTGGTGCGCGCAGCGGTAGACATCACGCCCGAACCAGTGCGCTCGCTACCGCAACTACGCGGCCGTGGCCTGCGCTTCGGCGAAGCCACACTGGTGCGCGCGCTGGCCCGCGCCGCGACGCTGGTGCCGCTGGGCGACACGCCACCGGTACAGGCAGCGCGCCGCCTGGCGGCGTCCGGCGCTTAGGCCGTTTCGTACTTCGCCAGACGCTGCTGGACGGCTGGCGCCAGCTGGTCCAGCGCGCTGACGGCGATGCCCATGTCTTGCAGCTTGCCGTCGTTGATGCCGTAGACCCAGCCGTGCACGGTCAGCTCCTGGCCGCGATCCCAGGCGTCGCGCACGATGGTGGTTTGCACCACGTTGGAGACCTGCTCCACCACATTCAGCTCGACCAGACGCTCCGAGCGCTTCTGCTCGTTGACCACGGTGCCCATATAACGCTCGTGCTTCTGATGCACATCCGTGACATGGCGCAGCCAGTTGTCCACCAGGCCGACGCGGGTGCCGGTCATGGCCGCGTGCACGCCCTTGCAGCCATAGTGGCCGACGATGATGACATGCTTGACCTTCAGCACCTCCACCGCGAACTGCAGCACCGACAGGCAGTTCAAATCCGAATGCACCACCACGTTGGCGATGTTGCGGTGAACGAACACATCGCCAGGCGCCAGGCCCAGCAGCTCATTCGCCGGCACGCGGCTGTCCGAGCAACCGATCCACAGGTATTCCGGTGCGGCCTGGTTGGCCAGACGCCGGAAGAACTCCGGGTCGCGCTCGACTTCCGACGCCGCCCAGTTGCGGTTGTTCTCCAGCAGGTGACGCAGTGGCGAAACGCTGTTTTTCAGACTTTCCATGATGCTCCTCTCGTACATAAAGAGACCGCCGGTCTGCCTCAAAAGAAGGCAGCGCGGCGGTCTTGATACTACCAATCCAGCGTTACAACGAAGTGATTCATTGATTACTCAAAGAAGTCCTTCACCTTGTCGCGCCAGGTTTTCGTCTGCGGGCTGTGCTTGTTGCCGCCCTCGGTGGTCGATTTCTCGAACTCACGCAGCAGATCTTTCTGCTTGTCGGTCAGCTTGACCGGCGTTTCCACCGCCACGTGGCAGAACAGGTCGCCGGCGAAACCGGAACGCACGCCCTTGATGCCCTTGCCCTTGAGGCGGAAGGTCTTGCCCGACTGGGTGCCTTCAGGAATCGTAAACGCTACTTTACCAGACAAGGTCGGGACTTCGATTTCGCCGCCCAAGGCTGCCTTGGCAAACGAGATCGGCATTTCGCAATGCAGGTCGTCGCCTTCGCGCTGGAACACCGGATGCGGCTTGATGTGGATTTCCACATACAGGTCGCCCGACGGCCCGCCATTCGTGCCCGGTTCGCCGTTGCCGGACGAGCGGATGCGCATGCCGTTGTCGATACCGACTGGGATCTTCACTTCCAGCGTCTTGTTGCGCTTGATGCGGCCCTGGCCCGCGCAGGCTGCGCACGGTTCAGGAATGATCTTGCCGGTGCCGTGACATTTCGGGCAGGTCTGCTGGATGCTGAAGAAGCCCTGCTGCATGCGCACCTGGCCATGGCCGGCGCAGGTCGAGCAAGTCACCGGCGAGGTGCCTGGCTTGGCGCCGGAGCCGTGGCAAGTGTCGCACTTGTCCCACGACGGCACGCGGATGGTGGTGTCGAAGCCGTGCGCTGCCTGTTCCAGCGTGATTTCCAGGTTGTAGCGCAGATCGGCGCCGCGATATACCTGCGGGCCCTGGCTGCGGCCACGGCCGCCGCCAAAGATATCGCCGAAGATGTCGCCAAAGGCGTCGCCGAAACCACCAGCGCCGCCGAAACCGCCGCCGCCCGCATTCGGATCAACGCCGGCGTGACCGTAACGGTCATAAGCCTCGCGCTTTTCCGGATTGGTCAGCATCTCGTAGGCTTCTTTGACTTCCTTGAATTTGTCTTCCGCGTCCTTGCTGTCCGGATTGCGGTCCGGGTGGTATTTCATCGCCAGCTTGCGGTAGGCCTTCTTGATCTCGTCTTCGGTTGCGCTCTTGGCGACACCGAGTACTTCGTAGAAATCACGCTTTGCCATAGTGTCGGAATCCTGCTTATATTCTGTACTGATTTATGCGAAAAAGCCGAGCCGGCGGCGTTGCCACACGACTCGGCGTATGTCGTTCCCGCGCAAGCGGGAATGACGGGATTACTTGCTGTCTTTGACTTCCTTGAAGTCGGCGTCCACCACGTCGTCCTGTGGCTTGGCTTGTTCAGCACCGGCACCCGCGCCTGGGGCTGCGCCTTCGGCACCGCCAGCGCCTTGCTGCGCCTGCATGTCAGCGTACATCTTCTCGCCCAGCTTTTGCGAAGCGGTCGACAGCGCTGCCACTTTGGCGTCGATTTCGGCCTTGTCGCCCGATTTGATCGAGGCTTCCAGGTCGTTGATCGCAGCTTCGATCTTCTCTTTTTCGCCGGCTTCCAGCTTGTCGCCGTATTCGGTCAGCGACTTGCGGGTCGAGTGCACCAGCGCGTCGGCCTGGTTGCGCGACTCAGCCAGTTCTTTCACTTTCTTGTCTTCTTCGGCGTTGACTTCAGCGTCTTTCACCATTTTCTGGATTTCCGCTTCGGTCAGGCCGGAGTTGGCCTTGATCGTGATCTTGTTCTCTTTGCCGGTGGCCTTGTCTTTCGCGCCGACGTGCAGAATGCCGTTGGCGTCGATGTCGAAGGTCACTTCGATCTGTGGCGTGCCGCGTGCTGCTGGCGGGATGCCTTCCAGGTTGAACTCGCCCAGGCCCTTGTTGCCGGCGGCGATTTCGCGCTCGCCCTGGTAGACCTTGATGGTCACTGCAGGCTGGTTGTCGTCAGCGGTCGAGAACACTTGCGAGAACTTGGTCGGAATCGTGGTGTTCTTGTGAATCATCTTGGTCATCACGCCGCCCAGGGTTTCGATACCCAGCGACAGCGGGGTCACGTCCAGCAGCAGCAAGTCTTTACGCTCGCCCGACAGCACCGAACCTTGAATTGCCGCGCCAACTGCCACCGCTTCGTCCGGATTCACGTCTTTACGTGGATCTTTGCCGAAGAACTCTTTGACCTTTTCCTGCACCTTAGGCATACGGGTCATGCCGCCGACCAGGATGATGTCGTCGATGTCCGACACTTTGACGCCCGCATCCTTGATTGCGGTTTTGCATGGCTCGATGGTAGCGATGATCAGCTCTTCCACCAGCGATTCCAGCTTGGCGCGGGTCATTTTCAGCGTCAGGTGGACCGGTGCGCCGTTCGCCATGGCGATGTACGGCTCGTTGATTTCGGTCTGCTGCGACGACGACAGTTCGATCTTGGCGCGCTCGGCCGAAGCCTTGATGCGCTGCAGGGCGATCGGATCTTTTTTCAGATCCAGGCCGTTGATCTTCTTGAACTCTTCGATGATGTAATCGATGATGCGCTGATCGAAGTCTTCGCCGCCCAGGAAGGTGTCGCCGTTGGTCGACAGCACTTCAAACTGCTTCTCGCCATCGACGTCAGCGATTTCAATGATCGAGACGTCAAACGTGCCGCCGCCCAGGTCATACACGGCGATCTTGCGGTCGCCCTTTTCGGTCTTGTCCAGGCCGAACGCCAGCGCCGCAGCGGTAGGCTCGTTGATGATGCGCTTGACGTCCAGGCCAGCGATACGGCCGGCGTCCTTGGTCGCCTGACGCTGCGAGTCGTTGAAGTACGCTGGCACGGTGATGACGGCCTCGGTGACTTCTTCACCCAGGTAGTCTTCTGCGGTTTTCTTCATCTTGCGCAGTACTTCCGCCGAGATTTGTGGCGGGGCCAGTTTCTTGTCGCGCACGCCGATCCACGCATCGCCGTTGTCGGCTTTGGTGATGGTGTAAGGCATCAGGCCGATGTCCTTCTGTACTTCCTTCTCGTCGAATTTACGACCGATCAGGCGTTTCACAGCGAACAGGGTGTTTTTAGGATTGGTCACGGCCTGGCGTTTTGCCGGCGCGCCAACCAGGATTTCACCATCTTCTTGGTAAGCAATGATCGATGGCGTCGTACGTGCGCCTTCGGCGTTTTCGATTACCTTTGGCTGACCGTTTTCCATGACGGAAACGCAGGAATTCGTGGTTCCCAGATCGATACCGATAATTCTACCCATGATTTTCTTCCTTAATTTGCTAAAGTTCAGATGGTACTAATATGTGGAAAAGCTCTGTCTTTTCAAGAGCTTAAAAATTATTTTGCTTGCGCTGCGGTAACGATGGCCGGACGCAGCAGGCGGTCGGCGATCATATAGCCTTTTTGCAGCACCGACACGACGGTGTTGGCTTCCTGTTCCGCCGGCACCACGGCAACCGCCTGGTGCTTGTTCGGATCCAGTTTCTCGCCCTGCGCCGGTTCGATGGCGATCAGGCGGTTGCGTTCAAAGGCCGAGGACAGTTGCTTCAGCGTCATTTCAACGCCTTCCTTCAGCGATTCAACGGTTGGCGCTTCCACTTTCAGCGCCATTTCGAGGCTGTCCTTGACCGGCACCATGGCTTCGGCAAAGCTTTCAACCGCAAACTTGTGGGCCTTGGCAACGTCTTCCTGGGCGCGGCGGCGGATGTTTTCACCGTCGGCTTTGGCGCGCATGAAGGCGTCGTGCATGTCAGCCAGTTTGGCTTCGGTGGCTGCCAGCTGTTCTTCCAGCGTCAGCTGGCCGGCTTCCGGGGTCGATGGTGGGGCCGACGCAGCGGCTTCTGCCGCCTCTGGATTAGGTGGTACGGCCTGGTTTTCCTGATCTTGCATCTAGAGACTCCTACAATCGTATTTGTTTGACATTACTTTTATTACCGCTGTGGCAGTAAATGGGGCAATAACCTACAACTTCAAGGGTTTATTTCACCTGCCATTTAGACAACGTTGAGCTTGCATCAGGCGGCTATTTTAACAGGCTGGCACTCGTCACCCGCAAGTGCTGATTGTCGGGTGACGGTGTGGAGATGGCGGGATTGTTGCTTTTCAGTCGGCGGCGCCCAGCGCCAGCGCCGTGGCGCGGCCAGCTTCCGCCTCTTTTTTCAGCAGCTCGCGCTGCGATGGCGGCAGCTGCGTGGGCCAGCCGATGATGTGCTGTTCGGCAATTTCGGCGAGTGCGGCGATCCAGGCCGGCGATTCGTTCAGGCACGGGATGTAGTGGAATTCCTTGCCGCCATTGCTTTCAAAATCGTGGCGTACTTCCATGGAGATTTCCTCCAGCGTTTCCAGGCAGTCACTGATGAAGCCAGGGCAGATCACGTCCAGCTTGCGCACGCCGTCGCGCGCCAGTTGCGCCACGGTCGGCGCGGTGTACGGTTGCAGCCACTCGGCCTTGCCGAAGCGCGACTGGAAGGTGACGATGTATTGCTCCGGCGTCAGCTTGAGGGCGGCCGCCAGCAGGCGCGCGGTCTTCAGGCATTCACAGTGATAGGGATCGCCCAGCATCAGCGTGCGTTTCGGCACGCCGTGGAAGGACATCACCAGCTTCTCCGGCTTGCCATGCTGCTCCCAATGGTTGAGCACCGAATCGCGCAGCGCATGGATATAGCCTTCGTGGTCATGATAGTTGCGGATAAAGCGCAGCTCCGGGATGTTGCGCACGCTGCCGTAATGCTGGAACACGGCGTCGTAGATCGAGCCGGTGGTGGTGCCGGAGTATTGCGGATAAGCAGGCAGCAGCAGGATGCGGTCAGCGCCATCGTTCTTCAGCTTGGCCAGCACGTCCGGCAGCGATGGCGAGCCGTAGCGCATGGCCATGGCGACCGTCAGTTCCTCGTGGCCGCGATCGCCAAGGGCGGCGCGCAAGCCCAGCGCCTGGGCGGCGGTGTGGGTGCGCAGCGGCGAGCCCTCATTGGTCCAGATCGACGCGTATTTTTTCGCCGATTGGCCGGAGCGGAACGGCAGGATGATCAGGTTGAGGATGAACCACCACACGGCGCGCGGGATCTCGACCACGCGCGGGTCGGACAGAAATTCTTTCAGGTAGCGCCGCACGGCCGAGCGCGTCGGCGCATCCGGCGTGCCCAGGTTCACCAGGACGATGGCGCTGCGGCCAACTGCGCCGTGCTTGTGGGGAGGTTCTTTTTGGAAGGTCATGTATGGCTTAGGTTGTACCGTAAGCCGCTATCTTACTATTTTAATGAACGTACCGGCCGGCGGCGAAAGCCAGTCCGGTCAAGGCAACGGCCGTTGCGATGAACCACTTTAAGATCGTCGCTTCGAGTGCGGCGAGATCTGCCTTGGTTGCCATGCCGTCCAGGTGCGTTTCGATACGAACCAGCCGCTCCTTGGCATCCTCCGCAAAAGCCTCCAGTTTTTCCACCCGCCGTTCCAGGTCCATATACTGCTCCCTGCTCCTTAATGCAGAAGTTTGGCAACTACGGCCGCAACGCCGCCCATGACGGTGATGGTCGCAAATGCCGTGGCAATCAGCCACTTGATCAGCCGGGTTTCCAATGCCGCCAGATCTGCCTTGGTCGCCATGTGGTCCAGCCGGGAATCGATCACATCGAGCCGCGCCTCAATTCGCGCCAGCCGCTGCTTTACCTCCTCGGCGAACCCTTCCAGCTTTTCAACCCGTTGCTCCAGCGCCATGATCGCCTCCCTGTAAAGAGGAATGATCAATCTTAACGCGCTTTAGCTGTTATGCGTCTGACCTGTATCAAACGCTCAGCGCCGGTAGCGGCGAGCAACGCCGAGGGTATCGAACTGGCGGCGGACATTGCTGCTGGCCTGGCGCATCGGCGTACTGTCGCCCAATGGCACGGGCAACGCCAGCGTGCAGGTGCCGGAAAAATCGAAGCTGCCGATCTTGTCGGTATCCTTGTAGCGATAGTGAATCACGCCATCGGCGCTTTTCCATGCAGTGACCGTGTGGGGAATCGGCGCTCCACCTCCCTCCCCCGGGAGCAACGCAACCGCGCTGCGCGGCTTGCTATCCACGGATTGCGGCCCGCGCGGAAAAGCCGCGCGCAGAAAATTGAGGTCGACCAGTTGCTCGTTGGTGATCATTTTGGCCGGTGGGTCCGTCGGTTCCCATCCCTGGAACAGCGCCACTTTGGATGGCAACGCCACCATGTAAATCTTTCGCCCCACCAAAAGCGATTTGCCATCTTCCTCGGGCTGATAAAACTCGTTTTCGGTACGCTTTTCCTTGTTGGAGAAATTCTGCAAGCGCGAGCGCATCACCAGCGGGTGTACAACGCCCCGGCCTGCATCCTGCTTGAAGAAAATAGAGACTTCCAACGTGCCGCAATCATCCCAGCCAGGGGCGGCGGCGGCCGGCATGGCCACCGCAGAGCACAACGCGAAACGCCAGAAGCAGTTACCGATCACGTCACGCATGCAGACGCTCCTTATGACGCCAATAGCTCGCGGGCGTGTTTGCGGGTGGTGGCGGTGATTTCCAGGCCGCCTAGCATGCGGGCGATTTCTTCCACGCGCGATTTGGCGTCCAGCACGTCGATGCGCGAGGCGGTCTTGCCATTGTCCAGCGTGCCCTTGGCCACCTGGAAGTGCTGGCCGGCCTGGCTGGCCACCTGCGGCAAGTGCGTTACGCACAGCACCTGGCGCTCCTGGCCCAGGCGACGCAGCAAACGTCCCACCACTTCCGCCACGCCGCCGCCGATACCGCTGTCGACCTCGTCGAAGATCAGCGTCGGCACGGTGGTGGCGTTGGAGGTAATCACCGAAATCGCCAGCGAAATACGCGCCAGCTCGCCGCCAGAAGCCACCTTGGCCAGCGGCCGCGCCGCCACGCCGGCATGGCCGGCCACCAGGAATTCCACCTGCTCGACGCCATACGCTGCCGGCTCGCAGGCGTGCAGCGCGACCTCGAAGCGGCCGCCGGTCATGTTCAGTTCCTGCATCGCCCTGGTGACGGCCTCGCCCAGCGACGACGCCGCTTTCGCGCGCGTGGCAGACAGCTTCTGCGCTTCGGCCAGATAGGCGGCCTTCAGCTTTTCCTCCTGCTTGCGCAAGCCATCCAGATCGGTGGCATCAGCCAGTTGCGACAGGCGCGTCGCCAGGCGGGCATGTTCTTCATGCAGCTGTTCTTCCGGCACGCGGAACTTGCGCGCCGCCGAATGGATCGCGTCCATGCGTGCCTCCACCGTACGCAGGCGCGACGGATCGAGGTCGACGCGGTCGAGGTAATCGTTCAGCGCATACACAGCCTCCTGCAACTGGATGCGCGCCGGTTCGATCAGGTCGACAATCGGCTGCAAGCCGCTGTCGATATCCGCCAGCTTGCCCAGTTTCTGGTTCAGCGAAGACAGCTGCGACAGGATGGGATGATCCTCGGCCTCGGAAATAACGGCCAGCGCCTCCTGCGCGCCCTCCATCAGGCTGGCCGCGTGCGACAAACGGCTCTGCTCATTGCTGACCTCCAGCCATTCGCCCGGCTTGACCGCCAGCTTTTCCAGCTCGTTGACCTGCCATTCCAGCCGCTCGCGCTCATACAGCACATTGGCCGCATTGCTCTCGAACTCCTCCAGCTGCTTGGCCAGCGCGCGCCACGCCTTGTAAGCAGTCGCCACCGCACGCGCCTCGCCGCTGGCGCCGGCCTGGCCGTCCAGCAGATCGCGCTGCGCATCGGTCTTCATCAGCGACTGGTGCGCATGCTGGCCGTGAATGTCGACCAGCAGGTCGCCCAGTTCGCGCAACTGCGCAGCAGTCGCCGCCACGCCGTTGATGTAAGCCTTGCTGCGGCCGGCGTTGTCGATCACCCGGCGCAGCAGCGCGCCGCCCTCTTCCAGCGCGAATTCATTGGCCGCCAGCCAGTCGCGCGCCTGCGCGCTGACCGCAAAATCGGCCGTGATGTCAGCCTTGGCCGCGCCCTCGCGCACCACGCTGGCATCGCCGCGTCCGCCCAGCGCCAGGGTCAGCGCATCGATCAGGATCGACTTGCCGGCCCCGGTCTCGCCGGTGAACACCGTGAAGCCGGCGGAGAATTCCAGTTCTATCGTATCGACAATGACAAAATCGCGGATGGACAGGGTACGCAGCATGGATGCCTGTAAATATGGTTAATTGAGTTTGCCCTCACCGGACGGATACTCGTTCCAGTGCAGCTTTTCACGCAGGGTGTGGTAATAGCTCCAGCCGTCCGGATGCAGGAAGGTGATCGCGTGCGGCGAGCGCTGGATCACGATCTGGTCCTGCGCTTGCAGGCTGGCGAAGGTTTGCATATCAAAATTGACGCTGATGTCGCGCCCGCGGACGATTTCGACGATGATCTCGCTTGATTCCGGCAGCACGATCGGCCGGTTGGACAGCGCATGCGGCGCGATCGGCACCAGCACGATGCCGCCCAGCGACGGATGCAGCAGCGGCCCGCCGGCCGACAGCGCGTAGGCGGTGGAACCGGTCGGCGTGGAAATAATCAGGCCGTCAGAACGCTGGTTATACATGAACTGGCCGTCGACATCGACGCGCAATTCGGCCATGCCGGCGCCGGCGCCGCGCGACACCACCACGTCGTTGACCGCCATGCCGACATGGATGGTCTGGCCGGCGCGCAGCACGCGCCCTTCCAGCAAGGTGCGGCGCTCGGCCTTGTAGCTGCCGCTGAGAATGCCAGACAGCACGTCCAGCATGCCTTCCTGCGGAATATCGGTCATGAAGCCCAGCCGGCCCTGGTTGATGCCGATCAGCGGCACATCAAACGGCGCCAGCTGGCGCGCGATGCCCAGCATGGTGCCGTCGCCGCCCATGACGATGGCAGCGTCGCACTCGGCGCCGATGCCAGCCGCGCTCAGCACGCGCGCATCGTCCAGCTGCATGCCCAGGTGGGCAGCGGTCTGTTCTTCAAACACCACCTCCAAACCGCGCCTGGTGAGGAAATCGACCACGCTGCCCACCGACTCGGCAATGCCGTCGGTATTCGGGCGCACGACCAGTGCGATAGTGTGAAAAACAGCGTGCGTGGCGGTCATAAAAATCTCGGCTTTAGGCTAGGGGCGGGAACACGCAGCAGGGTAACCCATAAACCTGCCGCGTGCCATCACCTACCGGCCTCGCCACTGTACATTTAAACAGTATTTAATGCAAGCATCGCCCTGATGCTTAGTGGGCGGTGGCCGCACCCAGCGCGCCGGCGATGCCCAGCGCCACGCCGATCGAGATCGCGTAGAAGAACATCAGAACCGCCCAGCGCAGCAGCGTGCCGGCGCGACCGCTGTGATATACGCGCCGCATCGCCCACGGCAGGTAGCCGAGCAGCCAGCACCACAGCAGGAAGTTGACCAGGCCGATCGGTATCAGCAGCATCACGCTGAACAGCAGGAAGGCAAAGGCATTGGTGTGCAGCGCGAACAGCACGTGCTCGCCAAAACGGCGGCCGGAGCCGAGGTAGAGGATTTTCAGATACAGCGCGAACACCGGCATCAGGCAGAAGATCGCGTACGGCGCGTAGCGGTAGAAGCCCGCCTGCAGCGCAGCCTTCTGCTGCTCGCTCGACATCTGGTTCAGCGACGCCCATTTGTGGCGCAGCGTGTCCAGGCCGCGCGCGGCCAGCCACTGGTCGATATCGTCGGTGGCCATCTGCCGCTCCGGGCTGCCGGGCTGGCCCGGTTCCACCACGCTGTGCGGCGCTGCCGGAGCCGGTTTGGCAGCATCCCTGGCGTTGCTGCGCGCGGCAGCCTGCACGGCTTTTTCACGCTCGCGCGTGTCGGCACGCTGTTCCTTGCGCATCTCGGCAATGGCGGCCTCGGCGGCGGCAGCGCTTTCGGCGGCGGCCGGATCGGCCGGCTTCAGCTGCTCCATCCGCCTGGTCTGCTCGACCGCCTTTTCCAGCACCGCCATCTGCGCGGTCTGCGCATCGCTGTCGGCATCGTCAAGATGGAAGCCGCCCAGCTTCAGCAACACGAAGAACAACAGGCTGAACGACAGGTACAGGCGCAGCGGCTGCACAAAGCGCACCCGGCGGCCACGCATGTATTCATTGGTCAGCAGGCCGGGACGGAACACCAGCCGCGCCAGCGAGCCCCACAGCTTGCCCTCCAGCGCAACGTAATGGCCGACAAACTCGTGCAGGAACTCGCGCGTGCTGGCATGGTGCAGCACCGCCTCCTGGCCGCAGTTGGAGCAGTAATGGCCGCTCAGCGGCGCTTCGCAGTTGGCACAGTTGGCGGGCGTGACGCTCATGCAGCTATCCAGTCGAGAAAGATGGTCCAAATGATAAACGACTTCCCGCCAGAGTTGTCAAAATTCAATGTGGCGACTGACGTAAAACCAACTCGCTAAGATGGTGCCAACCATCAAGGAGGTCGCCATGTTAAGACAACAGCACATCAACACCGACGCCAAGGTCAAGGACGACGGCGTCGAACGCATGCCGCACGAGCGCGACGAATCGCCGGACGGCCACCCGCACAAGGAACGCAGCGTCATCAAGCAGGCCGCCGCCGACATCGACAGCGGCATGGTCGACACCGACCTGCACAACCAGCGCGGCGTGCAAAAGCCGCGCGAGGACGCCAAGGCGCAACCGCTACCCAACGTCAGCCGCGACTAACCCGATCTGAAAGCCCCTGCCCATGCGCCAGCCAACTGTTCTCGCCGTATTCGTCACCGCCGCCTTCGCCACCCTGGTCCCGCCAATGGCGGGCGCCCAGTCCTACCCGGTCGGCTTTGGCCCGCAGCCCAAGCTGCCCGAGCCGGAACGCAAGCTGGTGCCGACGGTGAACATCGCGCCAGCCGCGCCGTGGTCATCTGCCGCAGAAGCGCCGGTAGCGGCGGCCGGCTTTAGCGTCACCGCTTATGCGCGCGACCTCGACCATCCGCGCTGGGTCTACACACTGCCGAACGGCGACGTGCTGGTGGCGGAAACCAACGCCCCGCCCAAGCCGGACGACAGCAAGGGCATCAAGGGCGCTGTGATGAAGCAGGTCCAGAAAAAGGCCGGCGCGGTCAGCCAGTCGGCCAACCGCATTACGCTGCTGCGCGGCGTTGACGGCAAGGGCGGCGCGCAAAGCCGCAGCGTCTTCCTCAAGGGCCTGAACTCGCCGTTCGGCATGGCCCTGGTGGGCAAGGACCTGTACGTGGCCAACACCGACGCCGTGGTCCGTTTCCCATATGAGGAAGGCGCCACCAGCATCAGCGCCGCCGGCACCAAGGTGATGGACCTGCCGGCCGGCACGCTGAACCACCACTGGACCAAGAACCTGGTCGCCAGCCCGGACGGCAAGTCCCTGTACGTGACGGTCGGCTCCAACAGCAATGTGGCTGAAAACGGCATCGATGCGGAACAGGGCCGCGCCGCCATCTGGCAATTTGACATCGCCACCGGCAAGTCGCAGCTGTTCGCCACCGGCCTGCGCAATCCGAACGGCATGGACTTCGAGCCGCAAACCAAGGCGCTGTGGACAGCGGTGAACGAGCGTGACGAACTGGGCAACGATCTCGTGCCCGACTACATGACCTCGGTAAAACAGGGCGGTTTCTACGGCTGGCCGTACAGCTACTTCGGCCAGCACGTCGATAGCCGCGTCAAGCCGCAGAAGCCGGAACTGGTGGCCAAGGCCATCGTGCCCGACTACGCGCTGGGCGGCCACACCGCCTCGCTGGGGCTGGCGTTCTACACCGGCAAGCTGTTCCCGCAGACCTACCAGGGCGGCGTGTTCATCGGCCAGCACGGTTCCTGGAACCGCAAGCCGCACAGTGGCTACAAGGTGGTGTTTGTGCCGTTCTCCAACGGCAAGCCATCCGGCCCGCCGCAGGATTTCCTGACCGGCTTCCTCGACAAGGATGAGAAGGCGCGCGGCCGCCCGGTCGGCGTGGCGGTGGACAAGCAAGGCGCCTTGCTGGTCGCGGACGATGTGGGCAATGTCATCTGGAGAGTTGCGCCGGCGGCGGCGAAAACCGCCAGCCGCTGATAAAATCCCTGTTTGGCTTTCATCTACAAGGATTTACCATGCGCATTTTGCACACCATGCTGCGGGTCGGCGACCTGCAGCGTTCCATCGATTTCTACACCAATGTGCTGGGCATGAAGCTGCTGCGCACCAGCGACAACCCGGAATACCAGTACACGCTGGCCTTCCTCGGCTATGGCTCAAATCCCGAACACGCCGAGCTGGAGCTGACCTATAACTACGGCACCACCAGCTACGACATGGGCAACGCCTATGGCCACATCGCGATTTCAACGGAAGACATCTACAGCGCCGCCACCGCAGTCAAAGCCAATGGCGGCGCCGTCACCCGCGAGCCCGGCCCGGTCAAGGGCGGCACCACGGTGATCGCCTTTGTCACCGATCCGGACGGCTACAAGATCGAGCTGATCGAACGCAGCTTCGACGGCCAGGGCGCCGGCCTCTAAGTATACAACGCAGGCCGCAGCAGGTCGGCGATGCCGATGCGTTCGGCAAACTCATGGCGCACGCGCTCCGCCACTTCGGTCACCGCCGTCACGCCGTCGTCGACAAAATCGGTGATCGAGCGGAACGGACGGGTGCCGTGCGGCAGGCCGACGATGTAGGCAATGTCGGCCGCCACCGCCGCCGGGTCCGCATCCGGCGGCATCAGCTCGGTCAGGCGTGCGCCGACCTGGTCCATCAGCCCATCGTAGACGGCATAGGCGGCGCTGGTCGCCGTGTCGGCCGGCTTGCTGGCGTTGGCGAAATGGTCGGTGCCCGAAGTGAAGGCGCCCGGCACCACGATCGAGGTTTCGATATTGAAGCGCGCCAGCTCGTACGCCATCGTTACCGCGAGCGAATCCATGGCCGCCTTGGCTGCCGCATACGGCCCGAGGAAAGGCGGGAAGCCGCCGCGCGTGGTCGAGCTGCTGACCCACAGCAGCAGGCCCTGCCCTTGCTGGCGCATCACCGGCAGCACAGCCTTGTTGACGCGCTGCGCGCCAAGCACATTGGTGTCGAACACCTTGCTAATTTCCTCCGGCGTATAAGCCTCAGTGGGGCCGATCACCAGGTGGCCGGCGTTATGCACCACCACATCCAGCCGCCCGCGCTCGGCCACAATGCTAGCCACCGCCGCATCGGCCGACGCCTGCGACAGCACATCCAGCTCTACCGCGCGCACATCGGCGCCGTTGGCAAACGCCCAGTCGCGCAACTCGCGCACCTTGGACGCGTTGCGGCCATGGATGTCGCGCATCGAGGCGTACACCGTGTGGCCGGCCAGCGCCAGCGACTTGACCGACAGGTGGCCGATACCGGTGCCCGCACCGGTGACCAGAACAATCGATTTTTCCATGATGGTTCTCCTTACACCATGCCGCCATTAGCGCGCAGCGTCTGGCCGTTGACCCAGCCGCCATCCTTGCTGGCAAAGAAGGACACCGCGTTGGCGATGTCTTCCGGCTCGCCCAGGCGTTCCAGTGGCGGCATCTTGGCCAGGCGTTCGATGGTTTCCGGTGTTTTACCGTCGAGGAACAGCGCAGTGGCGGTCGGACCCGGCGCGACAGCGTTGACAGTGATGTTCTTGCCGCGCAGCTCCTTGGCCAGGATGTTGGTCATCGCTTCCACGCCGGCCTTGGTGGCGGTGTACACCGCATAGCCGGGCAACCGCGTGCCGACCAGGCTGGACGAGAAGTTGATGATGCGGCCGCCCTGCTCCAGCCGCGTCGCCGCCTCGCGCATGGTGTTGAAGCTGCCCTTCAGGTTGACGGCCACCAGGCGGTCAAAGGTGTCATCGTCGGTGGCGGCCAGGTGCGGCAATTGCGACGGCATGATGCCGGCGTTGTTGACCAGCACATCGACGCGGCCCAGCTGGGCGATGGCCTGGTCGAACAGGCCGCGTACGGCGGCGGGATCGGCCACGTCCGCCTGCACGGCGATGGCACTGCCGCCATTGGCGTTGATGGCATCGACCACCTTGGCGGCCTCGGCGGCGTTGCCGGCATAGTTGACCACCACGGCAAAGCCGTCCTTGGCCAAACGTTGAGCAATGGAAGCGCCGATGCCGCGCGAGGCGCCGGTGATGATAGCGACTTGTTTCATGATGTACTCCTTCGTTGTTGGTTACGATGGGATGAGTATCCACCATCTAACGAATGGAATAAATCCATGAAAACTGCTATGACTATGCAAATTTCACTAATAATCAGCGCGAAAAAAAAATGCCGGCCTGAGGCCGGCATCCTGGCTTAGTGCTGCAGCAGCGCGTTGATCGGCTGCAGGTCTTCTTCCTTCAGCGAGCCGGCTGCCGATTTCAGGCGCAGGCCGTTCATGATGGTGTCGTAGCGGGCTTTCGACAGGTCTTTCTGGGTCGAGTACAGCAGCTTTTGCGCATTCAGCACGTCGATGTTGATACGCACGCCGACCTGGTAGCCCAGCTTGTTCGATTCCAGCGACGATTTGCTCGACACTTCCGCCGCTTCCAGCGCCCTGACCTGCGCCAGGCCGCTGTTCATGCCAAGGAAAGCCTGGCGCGCGTTCTGCGAAGCGGCGCGACGGGTGGCTTCCAGATCGTTGCGCGCCTTGTCTTCCAGCGCGATGGTCTCGCGCACCTTGCTGGTGATGGCAAAGCCGTTGAAGATCGGGATGTTCCAGCTGACGCCGATGGCATTGTTGTTGACCGTGCTGCCGCCGCCGGTCTGGCTCTGGTGCGAACTGCTGGCGATCAGGTTGGCGGTCGGCAGGTGATTGGCGCGGTTGCGCTTGATCTCGCGCTTGGCGATTTCCACGTTCAGGCCGGCTGCCACCACCGAGTAGTTCTGCGATTCAGCCGAGCTGATCCAAGGCTCCACGCTGGCTGGCGACGGCGGCGCGATGGTCACGCCGGTGCGCAGCGGCGCCAGCGCGGCCGGCGTCTGGCCGATCACCACCTGCAAGGCGGTGCGCTTGTTTTCCAGATCGTTGATGGCGGCGAATTCCTGTGCCACCACCAGGTCGTACGCGGCTTGCGCCTCGTGGGTATCGGTGATGGTCTGCGTGCCGACCTCGAAGTTGCGCTTGGCCGACGCCAGCTGCTCGGTGGTCGCCACTTTCTGCGCCTGGGTCGAGGTCAGGTTGTCCTGCGCCGTCAGCACGTCGAAGTAAGCTTGCGACACGCGCACGATCAAGTCCTGCTGCGCTTGCGAGAAGGTGGCTTCGGCGCTGGCCTGCGACAGCTTGCTCTGCTGGTAGGTTTCCCATGCGCCCCAGTTGAACAGCGGCTGCGACAGCGACACCGTGTAGGTGTTGGCGTGGTAGTTGGTGTCGTTCTTGATCGGGTTCCCGGTCAGGAACTCGGCCGACGTGGCGTCGCCGGAGTTGCGGGTATTGCTGCCGCTGGCGGCGATCACCGGCAGCAGGCCAGAGCGTCCCTGGGTGATGCGTTCCTGGCCTGCGGCAAGCGACGAGCGCGCGCTGGCGTAGGTAGCGTCATTAGCCAGTGCTTGCTGGTACACCTGGATCAGGTCGGCCGCCTGTGCGTTGAGCGTCAGGAAGGCGCTGGTGATCAGCACGGCGATAAGGGGTCTCTGCATTGCAATCTCCGTTGGAGTCATCAAAAAAGTTGAACAAATCAAAAACACACACCGCCGCGCCGGCCGACCAGCGCGTCAGCCATCAGTACTTGGCCATCGTGCTATCGACTTGCAGCGCCCAGGCGTGGATACCGCCGGTCAGGTTGATCATCTTGCCGAAGCCGTTACGCTCCAGGAAGGCGGCCACCTGCATACTGCGCGCGCCGTGATGGCAGATGCAGACAATCTCCGCATCCTCATCCAGATCGTCTATGCGCGCCGGTATGGTATTCATCGGAATCTGCACCGAGCCGTCAATGCGGCAGGTCTCGAATTCCCAGTTTTCACGCACGTCCAGCAACACCGGGTTCGGACGTGCATCGTCTGCCAGCCAGTCGGCCAGCTCCAGCGCGGTCATCTGCTGCATGGCGACACCGCTCAGAACGTGAACTTCGATGGCGCCACCGCCGATTCCAGCGCCTTGACGTTGGTCTCGAACAGCGTGCGGGTGTCGTAGCCCGCTTCGCCGGTGCGGGTGACCAGCTGTGCCTTCATCGCCGGCGCCGCGCCGATGATGACCGCCAGGCGGCCGCCCACTTTCAATTGTTGCAACAGCGCTTCCGGCAGTACCGGCAGCGAGCCGCCGACCACGATCACATCCCATGGCGCGCCGGTGGTCCAGCCCTGCGCGCCATTGCCCAGTTCCACGCTGGCGTTGGTGACGCCGTTGTCGGCCAGGTTCTTCTCGGCCAGCGCCTTCAGCGCCGGCGAGATTTCCACGCTGGTCACGTGACGCGCCTTGTGCGCCAGCAGCGCGGTCAGGTAGCCGCTGCCAGTGCCGATTTCCAGCACCGACTCATGCTTTTTCAGGCCCAGGTCCTGCAACAGGCGGGCTTCGATCTTCGGCGCCAGCATCGCTTCGCCGCCCGGCAGCGGGATTTCGATGTCGGCAAACGCCAGCGCCTTGTGCGCGGCAGGCACGAAGTTTTCACGTTTAACCACGTGCAGCAGCTCCAGCACCTCGGCGTCCAGGACGTCCCAAGGGCGGATTTGCTGTTCGATCATGTTGAAGCGGGCTTGTTCGATATTCATCTTATGACTCAGGTCGGGATTAAATAATCCGTCATTTTATCGTTGAACTGGCATGGAGGCACATATTAACGATTAGACGGCTGGATCGCGGGAAAATGCGACAGTCTGCAGTTTAAGGGGGGTGAACCTGCGAAAAAGGCAAGCTGGATGGAAATTACCATGGGCGCAAGTCACGGCGGATCGGCCTTCAGGCCGCGCAGCGTGGTGCTGATCAGCGTCTCCATGAAGGCCTCGGCCGGGATATCCGGCATGTCGCAGGTCGGCATGAAGGAGTGGGTCCACATCATCAGCATCAGCACCGGGGCGATCAGCACGCGGGTCATGACCACCGGATCGACCGGGCGGAACTCGCCGCGCTCGATGCCACGGGTCAGCACGCGGATGAACAGATTGCTGCCGCGCGCCACCACCTCATCATTGTAGAACTGCGCCAGCTCGGGGAAGTTATTCCCCTCGGCGAACATCAGCTTGGTGATGCCGCCCAGCGGCGTGGCGCAGATTTCGCGCCACCAGCGCATCATCAGCGCACCCAGCAGCTCGCCGCTGGGGCCGTCGTAGCTGGCCGCATCCTGTTCCGCCTCGCCGATGGTCGCGACAATATTGGCGCGCACCACCGCCTTGAACAGTTCTTCCTTGTTGGCAAAATATAAATACAGCGTGCCCTTGGAGACGCCGGCGTGTTTGGCCACGTCTTCCAGGCGGGTGGCGGCATAGCCGCGCTCCACGAACTGATCCAGCGCCGCCGCCAGCAACTCCTGCGGTCGCGCATCCTTGCGCCGCTCCCAGCGTGGCTTGGTATCTTGAGGGGCTTGCATGGGTGGGTATGAAAGTAACTTACTCGTAAGTCATTAATATAAGCGCAAGGCTGGCAAGCGTCAAGCATGATGCCTGGGATTACGCAAAGCACGCAATTTTTTGGTTATGCTTGCGGTATGACAGCCATCACCTCCAAACCTCCATGCTGAGCATCATTTATTACGTCATGGGACTGGCTGGTGCCCTGCTGGCTGGGGCGGTGGCGGCCGCGCCGGTGGCACCGCAGCCGACTCTGCCACAAACCTATCATCATCATGCATGGAAGGCAGGCCAGGGCGCACCGGTACAGATCCAGGGCATGACGCAAAGCCGCGACGGCTATCTGTGGCTGGCCAGCGATTACGGCCTGTACCGCTTCGATGGCAGCAACTTCGACCTGATCCGCGACATAGGAGGTCATCGGCTGCGCTCGCCGCACGCGGTGGCGGTGCTGGCGGAAGCCGATGGCGGATTGTGGGTGAGCTATCGCGGCGATGGCGTCAGCTACTACAAGGACGGCCAGGAAATCTATTACGACCAACAGCGCGGCTTCCCGGATGGCTTCGCCTTCCAGCTGTTGCGCGCTCCCGATGGCCGCATGTGGATGGCCACCAGCCGGGGCATGGCCAGCCTGGTCAACGGCCGCTGGATCATGGCCGGCGCGGCAGACGGCATGAGCGCGACGCCAGGCGAGGTGATACGCATGCTGTTCGCCCGCGACGGCACCCATTGGGTCGCCAGCGCGGCTGGCGTGTATTTCCGTCCCCAAGGCAGCGCACGCTTTCAGCTGGCCTGGCCGCGTGATATCCGTCCGGAGACGCTGAGCGAGACCGCCAGCGGCGAGATCCTGGCCGGCGATGGCATGAACAATATCTACCGTATCTCGCGCACGCCGCAAGCGGCCACGCCGGTACTCCACGGCTCGGCCGCCTGGACCGACAGCACCGGGGCGCTGTGGCTGGCACACGCCGACAACCTGGAGTGGCTGCCGGCCGGCGTCCCCGGCGCCGCGCGCCAGTTGCTGGGACCGGCCCAGGGCTTGAGCGGCAGGGAGCCGCAAGCATTTTTCGAGGACCGCGACGGCAATCTGTGGATCAGCACCAACAACGGGCTGGACCGCCTGCGCCGCTGGCGCGTCACGCCGGTGCCGGCCGCCATGCGCATCGTCTCGTCGGCGATGGTGGCGGGCCGCGATGGCACCATGTGGATCAGCGAGAACCGGCTGGCGGCGCGCCGCTTCGATGTGCAAGGGCGGGAATGGGAGCGCGTGCCGTATTCCTTCGCCAGCGGTCTCACCGGCGCGGACGGCCGCATCACGCTGGGCAGCCGTGCCGGGATCTGGAGCGAGGGACCCGGCGGCGGCAGCCTGATACCGGCGACGCCCGAGGCCGTGCGCCAGGATGCCGATATCAGCACCTTTGCGCGCGACGATCGTGGCGTGTGGTGGGCCAATTTCCGCGGGCTGGCGTTGATGCGCCATATCGGTGGCGCATGGCAAGCGGCGCAGCACAGCGTGGCCGGCCTGCCGCCGGGCCGGCCACGCGTCCTGCACACCGATGACAGCGGCCAGCTCTGGCTCGGCTATCTGCACAACACGGTGGTGCGCTATGCCGGCGGCACCATCACGGCCTTCGGCGCGGCGCAGGGCCTGAACCTGGGTGAAGTCAACTTCCTGTACTCGCGCCGGGGCCGCCTGTGGGCCGGCGGCGCCGAAGGTGTGGCCTGGTTCGATGGCAGCCGCTTCCGTTCGCTGACACTGCAAGGCGGGCAGGCGCTGCGTGGCATCAGCGGCATCGTCGAGACCGCTGCCGGGGAATTGTGGCTGCGTGGCCAGGACGGCTTGTACCGCATCGATGCCGCGCAGGTCGGCGACTTGCTGCGTGACGGCAGGCCGGTGCGCGCCGAACTGTTTGACACCGACGATGGCGTCGGCGCACCGGTCTCGCCGGTCGGACCGTTTCCTTCGCTGGTCGAGGCCGGCGATGGCCGGCTGTGGGTCGCCAGCAACGAGGGCGTCAGCAGCCTGATGCCGACTGCCATCCCGCGCAATCCCCACGCGCCGCTGGTGGAAATCCGCGCCATCAGCAGCAATGGCAAAGATTATGTGCCGGCGGCCGGGCTGCGCCTGCCCGAGGGCAGCGACAACCTGCGGATCGCCTTCAGCGCCCTCAACCTGACGCGCCCTGACCGCAGCACCTTCCGCTACCGCCTGCACGGCGTCGACGCCGACTGGCAGCAGGCTGGCGGCCGGCGGGAAGCCTTCTATACCAATCTGGCGCCCGGCAAGTACCGCTTCCAGGTGGCCGCCGCCAACCAGGACGGCGTCTGGAACCAGCAAGGCGCGGCGCTGGAGGTCGAGATATTGCCCACGCTGTGGCAGGCGACATGGTTGCGCCTGAGCGCGTTGTTCCTGCTGGCGTCGATGCTGATCGCCTTCCACCGCTGGGGCGTCGCCGCTGCCGCCACCCGTTCCGCTGAGCGCAGCGCGACCCGCCTGGACGAGCGCGAGCGCATTGCCCGTACCTTGCACGACGATCTGCTGCAGGGCGTGCATGCGCTGATCCTGCGCTTCACCACCCTCCTCACGCGCCTGCCCAAGGACAGCCACGAAGAACGCATCCTGGAGTCGGCGCTGGACCAGGCCGAAAAACTGGTCGCCAATACCCGCGATAAGGTGATGGCGCTGAGGGAGGACCAATCGGCCGCGCAAATCGTCGCCGCGCTGCATGACGAGATCGAACTGCTGGAGCCGGCGGCAGGCGGCCGCCTGAAGCTCAGCGTGTCACGCAAGCTGGTGCAGCTGCGCCCCGACGTCGCCAGTGAAATCTGCCAGGTCTTGAAAGAGGCGGTAAGCAACGCCTGCCGGCATTCCGGCGCCACCAGCATCCTTGCCACCATTACCATGAATGAATACCTGGTGCAGGGAACGGTTCTGGACAACGGCATCGGCATCCCGCCGCAGACGGCGCAATCGGGCATCTCCGGCCACTGGGGCATTATCGGCATGCGCGAGCGCGTCGCCAAGCTCGGCGGAGAGCTGACGATCGAGCACAATCATGGCGGCGGCACAGCGCTGCGTTTCAGGCTCGATATCCGCTCCAGCTACAATTAATCGGCCTTTACCCGATGGAGGCATTGAACCAGGCAAACTTCTGTTATAGCCTATTGTTTTTATAGCTATCCCGACGGTATGAGCGTTTTCTGGGTGCAGCCATTGCTGCTCTTGTCCATCGCGACGGCCAGCGTTGCCGCCGAACCACTGCCGTTCTGGCGCTCCAGCCTGTCGCACCAGGCCTGGACCAAGCAGGACGGCGCGCCGTCCAATCCCAGCGCCATCGTGCAGGACCAGACCGGCATGCTGTGGCTGGGCGCATCCAACGGCCTGTTCCGCTTTGACGGCGTGCGCTTCGAGCGCGTCGACGAGCTGGGTGGCCATGCGCTGCTGTCGCCCAATGTCTTTGCGCTGGCGCTGTTCGGCGATGCGCTGTGGCTGGGCTATGCACATGGCGGTATCAGCGTGTTCGAACATGGCGCCGTGCGCCATTACGGCGAGGCGGAAGGCGTTCCGGCCAGCGCCATCATGCAATTCGGCCGCACCGCCGACGGCAGGCAGTGGTTTTCCTCGGCGGCCGGCATCCACTGGCTGGATGGCACGCGCTGGCGCCGCGTCGGGCCGGCGGATGGCTTGCCCTCCACCGACCAGGCCACCCTGAATGTGCTGCCCGAAGGCGGCCTGCTGGTCACCCACGTCAGCGGCCTGTATCGCAATCTGCCCGGCACGCACCGTTTCCGCAGGGTCGACGACTTTGGCAGCATGCAGCGCAGCCAGCTGACCGCCGATGGCAAGCTGCTGGTGTTCCGCTTCGGTTATCCGGTGCGGCTATTCGATCCGGTCACCGAAAGCTCGACGCCGCTGCGCTTGCCCGACATGGGCGTGCCGCCGTACAGCGTCCACCGCGATCGGCGCAACGCCTGGTGGATCGGTCCGGGCGACGGCATGCGCTTGTACAATCCCGAGCTACAACTGCACAAGCAATTCAAGGCGCCGCACGATTTCAGCGCGGTGCGCATCTTCCGGCCGCCGTTCGACGACCGCGAAGGCAATCTGTGGTTCCTCACCGAAAACGGTGTCGACCGCATCCGCGAAACCCGGCTGACAGTGCAGGACATGCCGGCCGGCAGCACCGATTTCAGCATCACCGCCGGCCCCGATGGCGAAGTGTGGATCAGCAGCCATTCGTCGCTGGACCCGTACTCGCCGCCGACCTTCGCCATTGCCGCCGACGGCCGGCGCATCGCCAGCGACATGCCGTCCGCCACCGCCGGCACCCTGGCTGCCGACGGCACGTTGTGGTTCGCCAATGTCCACTGGGTATGGAGCCGGCGCGACGGCAAGACACAGCGCTGGCCGCTGCCGCCGGAACTGATCGAGCAGCCGGTGCAGGCGATCGCCATGGATGGCGACGGCCGGCTGTGGCTGTCGATCATGCGGCGGGGCGTGTACACCTTCAAGGACGGGGCCTGGCAAGCCGGCGGCGGCCACGCCGCGCTGGCCGGGCGCAGCGCCGTTTCACTGCACGCCGACGGCCAGGGAAGGTTGTGGTTCGGCTACACCGGCAACAGCATGGCGATGCTCCAGCAAGGCAAGCTGCAGCAGTTCAGCGCCGCCGACGGCCTGAAAATCGGCAACGCGCTGGCCATGGTCAGCCGCCGCGGCACGCTGTGGGTCGGTGGCGACCAGGGCCTGGCGCGCTTCCACAACGGCCGCTTCGTCGCGCTCAACGACAGCGACGGCCAGCCTTTTGCCGGCGTCGCCGGCATCGTCGAAACGGCACAGGGTGAACTGTGGCTGCACGGGCAGGACGGCCTGCTGCGCATCGGCGCCGCCGACCTGGCCGCCACGCTGCGCGGCAACAGCGAGCGCGTGAGCGCCGAACGCTACAGCTACCTTGACGGCTACGCCGGCGCCGCCCATCAGGTCATCCCGCTGAATACGCTGATCGAGGCCGGCGACGGCCGCCTGTGGTACGCCACCTCCAGCAGCGTCGGCCTGGCCGATCCGCGCCGCGCGACGCCGCGCAACCCGGTGGCGCCGACGCCGGTGATCACCTGGCTGCACACCGACCGCCAGCACTACCGTGCCGCCAGCGGCATCGACCTGCCGCAACATACGCATAACCTGCATATCGACTTCACCGCCGCCGTGCTGTCCGTGCCGCAGCGGGCGCGCTTCCGCACCCGGCTGGTCGGCCAGGACCACGAGTGGCGCGACGCCGGCGCATTGCGCCAGGCCTTCTATACCAATCTCGGCCCCGGTGACTACCGCTTCGAAGTAATGGCCGCCAACGAGGACGGCCTGTGGAGCGTAGCGCCGGCCAGCCTGAGTTTCCGCATCGCGCCGGCGTTTTACCAGACCAGCTGGTTCGGCCTGGCCTGCGCGGCGCTGCTGGTTGGCGTGCTGTACCGGATGTACCTGTGGCGCATCGGGCAGATGACGGCACGCGTGATCGACCGCATGCGCGCGCGGGTCGACGAGCGCGAACGCATCGCCCGCACTTTGCACGACACCTTCCTGCAAAGTGTGCACAGCCTGAGCCTGCGCTTCCAGGGCATCAAGGCGGTGCTGCCGAAAAACGATGCCATCCACCAGCAGATCGACGATGCGCTGGACGCTGCCGACGCCGTGGCCGAGGAAGGCCGCGAGCAGCTGATGGACCTGCGCGTCAATTACGCCTGCCGGGGCGAGCTGGCGCCGGTGCTGCAATCCCTTGGCAGCGCGGCCGCCGCCCAGCATGGCGTCGCCTTCACGCTGCACGAGCAGGGCACGCGCCGCTTGCTGCAGGCCGAAGCGCAGGAGGAGCTGTTCGCGATTGCCCGCGAAGCGGTCGGCAACGCGCTGCGCCACGCCGGCGGCAGCGAAGTACAGGTCCGGCTCAGCTACGGTGCCTCCAGCCTGACGCTGGAAGTGCGCGACAACGGCAAAGGCGTGCCCGACGCAGTCCGCAGCGCCGGCCACCGCGAGCGCCACTGGGGCCTGGCCGGCATGCGCGAGCGCGCCGCCCGCATCGGCGCCAAGCTGGCCATCCTCAGCACGCCTGGCGCCGGCACCCGCGTGGTGCTGACGCTACGTGCGACGCTTGCGTATCGCTAGTCTGGCGCTTATGGCAAAATTGCCGCCATGAGTACATTCAAACCCTTGCCGATCACGGTGTTGACCGTGGATGACCACCCGCTGTACCAGCAGGGACTGGCCGGCGTCATCACCGCCGAAGCCGACCTGTACCTGGTCGGCCAGGCCGGCTGCGGCGCCGAGGCGGTGGCGATGTTCCGCGAGTTCCGTCCGGCCATCACGCTGATGGACCTGCAATTGCCGGACATGAGCGGCATCGACGCCATCACCGCCATCCGCAGCGAATTTCCGGCCGCCCGCATCGTCGTGCTGACCACGCTGGAAGGCGACGTCCAGGCCGCGCGCGCCATCAATGCCGGTGCGGTCGGCTACCTGTTCAAGAGTTCGGTGCGCAAAAACCTGGTGGAAACGCTGCGCAGCGTGCACGCCGGCGGCCGCAGCATTCCGGCCTCGGTGGCGCACGCGCTGGTGGAAACCCGCAGCGGCCAGAACATCACCAAGCGCGAAGTCGACGTGCTGAAGCTGGCCGCGCGCGGCAATTCCAATGCGCTGATCGCCGAGGCGCTGGGCATTTCCAGCGAAACCGTCAAGGGCTATATGAGCAGCATCCTGCTCAAGCTGCAGGCGCGCGACCGCACGCACGCGGTGATGATCGCGCTGGAACGCGGCATCCTCAGCCTCTGATTCACCGCCCTCTCCCCCATGGCCATCGCCCCGCCCCCCATTTCAGGGGGAGCGCGCCAGGCCATCTGCGCCGCCGCCGGCCACCGGGCGCGCATAATCATGCACACTGATCCTTGTCATCACGACTCGGCCACCGTTCTACCATGGATCAGATACATCTCATGCGGGTATTCATCGCCGTCGGCGAACAGGAAAGCTTTGCCGGCGCCGCGCGCCAGCTCAGCCTGTCGCCGGCGGCGGTCACGCGCGCCGTCGGCGCGCTGGAGGCGCAGCTGGGCGTGCGGCTGCTGTTGCGCACCACCCGCAACGTGCGCCTGACGGAAGCCGGCTGCCGCTACCTCGACGACAGCCGCGACATCCTGGCGCGCATCTCCACCGCCAACGAAGTGGCGGCCGACATGAACGCGGCGCCCAAGGGCCACCTGTCAGTCAGCGCCTCGACCTTGTACGGCAAGTCCTTCGTCATGCCCTGCCTGCTGGAATTCCTCAAACGCTATCCGGAGGTCGAAGTGTCGGCCCACTTCCTCGACCGCACAGTCAACCTGGTGGACGAAGGCATCGACGTCGCGGTGCGCATCGGCCACCTGCCGGATTCCAGCCTGCGTGCCTTGCGCGTCGGTCAGGTGCGGCGCGTGCTGTGCGCATCGCCGGAATACCTGGCGCGCAACGGCGTGCCGCAACACCCGGCCGATCTGCTGCGGCATACCATCATCGCCGCCAGCAGCGTGTCGCCCAGCGTGGAATGGAAGTTCGGCAGCGATCAGCATCCGATCACGGTGCGGCTGAAGCCGTGCCTGACCGTCTCCAGCGACGCCGCCATCGGCGCCGTATTGACCGGCTTGGGCATTTGCCGCCTGCTGTGCTGCCAGGTGGCCGACGAGGTGGCCGAGGGCCGCCTGAAAATCATCCTGCCGGATTACGAAGAAGCGCCGTGGCCGGTGCACATCGTGCACCGTGAAAGCAGCTTTGGCGCCTCCAGGGTGCGCCACTTCATCGACCTGCTGGCCGCCTCGCTGCGCGCCCACCCCTACATGAATCACGCCAGCTAAGCCTCAATCCGGGCAAGGCATGCCGGCGTCCGCCCACTGCTGCAGCACGCGGATGAATTCTTCATGCGACAGGGCCGGAGTCGTACGGCTGGCGCCCGGCTGCCATGCCCACAGCACCAGCGGATCGGTCTTCATGTGCTCGATGACCTGTTCGCCAGTCTTGCGATTGCCGTTGCGCGCCGGGTCACGCATCTGCCGGCACACCGCCGGCTTGTCCAGCCCCTGCCAGCGCATGCTGAGCGGCGCCAGATGCCAGTTCGGCGCGCCCGGCACCTTGCCCTGCGCGGTATTGCTGCTCTGATGGCAGGCCGCACAGTGCAGCACGGCGGAACCGTGGCCGTCCTTGCCGCGCACCACCTGCTGCGCGTGCATCACGCCGCTATCCTTCTGCCTCGGCGCCTCGGCCTGGTGGCAGTTGATGCAGCGCGGCGACATCACCACGCTGGCGACCGGGTCGAACAGCTTGCCGCCGCCGTTGCCAATCTCCGGCGCAGCCTGCACCAGCCCGGCCAGGCCCAGCCACAACAGCATGCAAACAAGACGCTTCATGCCTGCCCCGCTGCTTTGTGTATCGCCGCACGGATGCGCGGATAGGTGCCGCAGCGGCAGATGTTGCCGGCCATGGCCTGGTCGATATCCTTATCGGTTGGCTTGGGTATTGCCCGCAGCAGCGCGGTGGCCGCCATGATCTGGCCGGACTGGCAATAGCCGCATTGCGGCACGTCGATCTCGGCCCAGGCCTGTTGCACGCGCTTGCCCACCGGCGTGGCACCGACCGCCTCGATGGTAGTGATCTTCTTCCCCACCGCAGCTGACACCGGCATCACGCAGGCACGCGCCGGCTGGCCGTCGACATGGATGGTGCAAGCACCGCACAGCGCCATGCCGCAGCCAAACTTGGTGCCGGACAGCTGCAACTCGTCGCGCAGCACCCACAATAGCGGCGTGTCCGCTTCAGCCTGCACCGCAACCGGTTTGCCGTTGATATTTATTGAGATCATGTGTACTCCTGTCAGGTTGCTTGCAAGGCGGTGGCGATCGGCAGCTTGCGGACGCGCTTGCCGGTGGCGGCGTAGACGGCGTTGGCCAGCGCCGGCATCAGCGCCGACGTGCCCGGTTCGCCCATGCCGCCGGGCGCTTCGTTGCTGGCGACGATGTGGGTGTCGATCTGTGGCGTTTCATGCATGCGCAGCACGCGGTAATCGTGGAAATTACTCTGCTCGACGCGGCCGTTCTTGAACGTGATGTCGCCCCACAGCGCAGCGGAGATGCCGAAGATTACGCCGCCCTCTACCTGCGCCTGTATCGTGTCCGGATTGACCACCACGCCGCAGTCGAGCGCGCAGACCACGCGCTTGACGCGCACCTCGCCATCCTCAAGCTGCGCATCGACCACCATCGCCATATACGTGCCAAAGGCGAACTGCACCGACAAGCCGCGCCCGATGTCACCATTGCGCGGCCCCTGCCAGCCAGCTTTTTGCGCCGCCAGCTTCAGCACATTTGCCGCGCGCGGATGGTCCTTGAGCAGCGCCAGCCGGTATTGCAGCGGATCGACGCCGGCCGCCGCCGCCAGTTCGTCGATAAAGCTCTCGACCACAAATACATTGTGGCTCGGCCCGACACCGCGCCAGAAGGCGGTGGGAATCTGCGGCGGCTCGTGCCGCGTGTAATCGACGCGGATCGCCTTGAAGGCGTATGGCGGCGCGTCGGCGCCATCCACGGTTTCCGGGTCAAAGCCGTTATTGAAGGCTGGCGGCATGAACCGGCCCAGCACCGAGGAACCGGTCAGGTGATGGAACCACGCCACCGGCATGCCTTGCTCGTCCAGGCCGGCACGCACGCGGTCGTAGAAATACGGCCGGTACATATCGTGCTGGATATCTTCTTCGCGGCTCCAGATCACCTTCAGCGGATGCTTGACCTGGCGCGCAATGCGCACCGCGCGCTCGACGCCGTCGATTTCCAGGCGGCGGCCAAAACCGCCACCCAGCAGAAAGTTATGCACGATGACTTTTTCTTCCGGCAGGCCGGTGACCTTGGCCGCAACCGCGCGCGCGCGGGTGATGACCTGGGTGCCGGTCCATACCTCGCAGCGGTCGGGCTGCACATGCACGGTGCAGTTCATCGGCTCCATCGCCGCGTGCGCCAGGAATGGCAGTTCGTAAGTGGCTTCCAGCACGCGGCTGGCCTTGGCCAGCGCCTGTTCCGGTTCGCCGTCGCTGCGGACTTTCGCCGCGCCCGCGCCGGCGGCGCGTGCCATGTCGGCCACAATGTCCGCCGTGGACAGCTGCGCATTGGCGCCGTCGTCCCAGCGCAACGCCAGCAACGACAAGCCCTTCTGCGCCGCGCCATAGTTGTCCGCCACCACGGCAGCGCAATCGTCCAGCCGCACCACCTGGCGCACACCCGGCACTTTCAGCGCCGCAGTCTCGTCCAGTCCGATCAAGCGGCCGCCGTAGCTGGGCGTGATGGCCAGCGCAGCCACCTTCATGCCAGGCAGCTGGACATCGATGCCATAGCGCGCCGAGCCGTTCAGCTTGCCCGGCGTATCGAGCCGGCGCGCCGCCTTGCCGATCAGGCGGAAATCCTTGGGCTGCTTGAGCACGATGGTGTCCGGCGCCGGCAGCGGCAGTCTGGCGGCGGCCTCCGCCAGCGCGCCGTAGCGCAGCTTGCGGCCGGACGGGGCATGCATCACCATGCCATGTTCAGCGCGGCAGCTGGAAGGATCGACCTGCCATTGCTGGGCTGCCGCCTGCACCAGCAGCAGGCGCGCTGCGGCGCCGGCCTGGCGCATCGGCAGCCACGCGGCGCGGATGGTGGTCGAGCCGCCGGTCACCTGGAAGCCCAGCGCCGGATTGATGAAGCGCTGGTCGTCGGGCGGCGCGTGCTCCAGCACCACGTCCTTCAGATCGACTTCCAGTTCCTCGGCGATCAGCATCGGAATCGAGGTGTAAGTGCCTTGGCCCATTTCGACATATGGCATCACCAGATGCACCTTGCCGTCGGTGGCGATGCGCACCACGGCGTTGGCCTCCCATGCCGCCATGCTTTGCCTTGCCCGCGCATTGGGAATGACCACCGACAGCATCAGGCCACCGCCTGCTGCGGCCATGGCCTTGAGGAAAAAACGACGATCGGTCATGCAAGCTCCTTGCGCGCAGCGCTGGGTCAGTATCGTCTTGATTATACGAATGGCTTGCAATACCACATGGACAAAGATGCCGCAAAAACGGCCATCGACGGCTGACGGCTTGTCCGCCTCAGACCACGATGGCCAGCTTGCGCACGCGCGAGTCGCGCACCAGTTTTTGCGGCACATCGCCCAGCACGCGCAGGAAGGCGCGGCGCATTCTCTCATCGTCGCCGAAGCCGGTCAGCAGGGCGACGCGCGCGGCCGATGCGTGGCCGCTTTCAATCAGCACCTGCGCGGCTTCCACGCGCAACTTCTCGATCGCCTTGGCCGGCGTCATGCCGGTCTCGGACTGGAAGGCGCGGCTGAAGTGGCGCGGGCTCCAGTTGACATGGTCGGCCAGCTGCTGCACCGACAACGGCTCGCGCAGATTGTCCTTGATGAAGGACAGCACGCGGCGAATGCGTTCCTGCTTGGGATCGATCTCGGCCAGCACCGAGAACTGGCTCTGGCCGCCGGGACGGCGATGGTACAGCACCATCGTCTTGCAGATTTTCTTGGTGATCTCGTGGCCGAGATCCGCCTCCACCATGCCCAATACCAGGTCGACGCAGGCGGTCATGCCGGCCGAGCTCCACACATGGCCGTCGCGCACAAAGATTTTGTCCGGCTCCACCCGGATCTGTGGAAAGCGCAGCGCCAGCAGGTCGGCAAAGCTCCAATGGGTGGTCACCGAACGGCCGTCAAGCAAGCCAGCTTCTGCCAGAATAAAGGCGCCGGTGCAGATGCTGGCCATGCGGCGCGCGCTGAGCGCCGCCGTTTGCAGACTGCCCAGCAAGGCCGCATCCGGCACCGGGATGCCCGGTGTGCTGCCGAGAATCACGGTGTCGTAATCGTCCGGCTTGAACAACGTGGTCTCGACGCCGACGCCGGAGATGCTCTTTATCAGCCCGCCGGTGGTGGATACGATCTCGACGGTGTAACTGCCCGGCGCGAAGTGGTTGGCGATACCCAGCACCGACAGCACCGACAGGTCGAGGATGTGAAACATGGGGAATACCACCAATGCAATCTTGGCTGTCACGCTTGCCTCGCCTTCAAAGAAAATCGGATATCGTTCAGGATAACAGGTCGGCCAGCATGCCGCGCTGTGTCGCCAGCACCACCGCATGCGTGCGGGCACGCGCGCCGAGTTTGCCGAGCAGCGACTTGATATGGGTTTTGACGGTGCCGACGCCGATATCCAGCGTCAGCGCAATGCGCTTGTTGCAGCAGCCTGTGGCCAGCAAACCCAATACCTGGCTTTCACGCACGGTCAGCGCGCTGTCACCCAGGTGCGCCATGGCGCGCTCCAGCAACTCCTTGTTGAAATAACGACGTCCCTGCGCCAGCGCGCGCATGGCGTGGTGCAGTTCGTCCGCGTCGCAGCGCTGCGGCAGATAGCCGTCCACGCCGGCCATCATGGCCGCGCGTACTTCCCATTCGCGCTCGCGCTGGCTGACGATCACCAGCCTGGCCACCTCCGGCCGGGCAGCGGACAGGCGCGCCATGGCGTCGGCATAATCGGTGAGTATCACCGCCGCATCCTCGCTTGCCTCGACCAGGCGCACATGCGGGCAGTCCGCCAGCAGCCGGACCAGGCCGGCGTTGACGATCGCCTCGGCATGGCGGATGCTGACCGGAACCAGCGCGCGGGCCGGCTCAGCCGAATTGAATCGCGCTGACATCGATTGCTACCACCAAAGGTTCCGCCTGATGTCCGCCATCGGCATCACGTACATACACGCGGTGCCGCGTTGGCAAGGTAATGCCTTGCACGCTCACGTGGTCCGATAGGTAATGCACGGCCGGCGCACCGCCGCTGATCTCGACCTCGTAATCGTGCCGGCGTAGCAAGCCGTCATCCGAGAAATAGAAAGTCTGCACCCGGCTGTGCGTGGCGATGTGCTCCGGGAAAGTCACTTGCAGGCGGCGCCAGGTCTGGCCGTCTTCCTGCCACGGCGCCAGTTCGGCCAGCGCAAAGCCCTCGCCCGCCAGGCTGTACGGCACGGTGAAATAGTTCCAGATCGCATAGCCGACAAAGTAGGCCAGTTGCAGGTCGCTCCACGGCGTGTCCAGCTGATGGCCGGCAAACGAGGCGCGCGGGGCAAGCGCGGATTCGATCAGCGCGCCGTCGCCATCTTCAATCACCGCTTGCTGCGGCGTTACGGCGGTGCGGCGTCCGGGCGCACCAAACGGACTGTGCGAGGTCCACGGCGCGTGCAGCTTGATGCGGATGTCCACTTCATCCAGCATGCCGCCCTTGCCTTTCAGCGGCCACAGGATGCCGCCCTGCGAAAGATGGGCTGATAGTGTGCTGAATTGCTTCCAGCGCGCCAGGCCGCCATGCGCTTCAATCGCTTTGCTTAACAGTTCGTGCATATTGTGTTCTCGCTTGGATGGGAAAAAGGAATAGCTCAGGCGCCGGCCAGCCAGCGCGCGGTGTTGGCGACGTAGCGCTGGATATCGTACAGCGCGGCCGGGTTGGCGGCCATGCCCTGCCCCGACGCCTCGCTGACAAAGCTTGGGCAGCCAGCGCCGGGATGCCAGTTGTAGTCGGCAAAATGGTGGAACGAACTTTGCGCGATGGCGCGTCCCCGACTACGGGTGCGCTCGAACGCCACCACCAGATTGAATTCCGCGCCGCTGCTCTTGCTGCGGCCGCAGGCCACCACGCGCGCATGCTCGTCCGGCGGCACACTGATCGCGCCTTCATGCGGATGGGCCGGAAAAAATCGGATGGCACCGGTTGGCGAGGCCGGATCGACCAGCACTGGATGCACGGCGCCGTGTGCAGTCACCGCCTGGTAATCGCCATTTGCGCCGGAGTGGTAGTTGGGCCAGCGGATGTAAGGCGTACCGGTGTCATCGTTCACTTGGCGCTGCGGGTCCGCCTCCTGGTTGGTCGTATGGAAATGGTGCGCCTGGCCGATGCCGGGCAGCGCGCAGACCGACGAGCCCAGGTCCATATGGTCGCGCGCCACCAGCAGGCCGCCGCCGCGCTGTTGAAAGCGCAAGATCGCCTGGCATTCGCCGGCATGCAAGCCCTGGCCGGTGTCCACCGCGAGCAGCCACAGCACATCGATGTCGCTCTGGTCCAGCCGCGACAATACGCTATCAGGCTTGTCGCCGGCATCGCGGTTCCTGGCGATGACCTTGAATTCCGGCCGTCCCTGGCCGTCCCGCAGGCCGGCCAGCAGTGTTGCCAGCCGGCCGAAGCGCTCGATGGCCCAGTCGTTACCATCATGAGCAATCGTCGTTTGCAGCAGTATGGTGCGCGGGGACGGAAGGCTGGTCATGTGCTCTTTCTTTGCTAATCGTCACAAATTATAGGATCGGCTTAACATTTGAAAGGGACAAATAACCCTCGCTTTCGGCCATCCGATGTCCGTCGGACGCCGCAGCATCAGAGGCAGGCAGCGGCGGTAGCGTGTATGATCGCTGATCATTTACGGAAAGCTTGTCACATGGCGCGGGACAATATCAACGACATACTGGTTTTTCTGGCGGTGGCCAGGGAGCGCAGTTTTACGCGCGCAGCCGCCAAGCTGGGGATGACGCAATCGGCGCTGAGCCACATCATCCGGTCGCTGGAAAGCCGTCTTGGCGTGCGCCTGCTGACGCGCACCACGCGCAGCGTCTCGCCCACCGAGGCCGGTGAGCGGCTGTTGCAGAATGTCGCGCCCCGGCTGGAGGAAGTAGAAGCCGAGATTGCCGCCATCAGCGACCTGGGCGACAAGCCGTCCGGCACCGTGCGCATCACCGCCATCGACTTCGTGGTCGATAGCTTGCTGTGGCCGCGCATCGCGCCGCTGCTGCTGGAATATCCCGATCTGCAAGTCGAAATCCATTCCGACTACCGCCTGATCGACATCGCCGCCGAACGCTTCGACATCGGCGTGCGCCACGGCGACCAGGTGGAAAAAGACATGATCGCCGTGCGCCTGACCGACGAGGTGCCGATGGCGATCGTCGCCGCGCCGGCGTATTTCGCCCTCCGGCAGCCACCGCAGTCGATCGCGGAGCTGCTGCGTCACAACTGCATCGTCATGCGACTGCCGAGCAGCGGCGGCATCTATGCCTGGGAGCTGCAAGACCAGGGCCGCGCAGTGGACGCCAAGGTGCGCGGCCAGGCGATCTTCACCAGTGTCTACCCGATGCTGGATGCGGCGCTGGCCGGCTGCGGTATCGCCTTTATTCCGCACAGCCTGGCGGCGCAGCACATCCAGTCCGGCCGCCTGGTGCAGGTGATGCAGCAGTTCTGCAAACCGTTCGAGCCGCTGTATGCGTTCTACCCGAGCCGCCGTCACTCATCGCGTGCGCTGGGGCTGGTGGTTGACGCCATCCGCCATCCGGGCTGAGCGCGCAGCCAGCCCGGCGAATAGTGCCGCCAGCGCTAGAATGCCGGCGCTCAGGTGGAAGGTGACGCGATAGCCGCTGGCATCGAATACCAGGCCGCCCACCGTGGCGCCCAGCATGATCGCCAGCTGCACCACCGCCACGATCAGGCCACCGCCGGCTTCGGCATCATCCGGCAAGGTATTGGCCAGCCAGGTCCACCAGCCGACCGGCGCCGAGGTGCCGACCAGCCCCCAGACCATCAGCAGCCCGGCCACCATCGGCAGCGACGATCCGAACGCCACCAGCGCCATGGCAATCGCCACCATCAACAGCGGAATCACGATCAAGGTGCGATACAGTCCCGCGCCAAGGAAGCGGCCAATCAAGGTGGTGCCGACAAAACCGGATACGCCCAGCATCAGCAGCACCAGCGACAAGCTCGATACATTGACGTGCGTGACGGTCTCCAGAAACGGCCGCAAATAGGTGAACAACGCAAACTGCCCCATGAAGAACAGGCTGACCGCGACCATGCCCAGCGCCACCACCGGCCGCTTCAGCAGGCTGAACACATTGCCGGCGCCGCCGCGCTGTTCGCTGCGCATGGACGGCAGGCTGGCGAACTTCCACGCGAAGGCAAGCGCCGCCATCGGCACCACGCAGAAGAACGCACCGCGCCAGCCGATCACCGCGCCAAGAAAACTGCCCAGCGGCGCCGCCACCACCGTCGCCAGCGCGTTGCCGCCGTTAAGGATGGCCAGCGCACGCGGCACCTGGTCGGCTGGCACCAGCCGCATCGCGGTGGCCGCCGACATCGACCAGAAGCCGCCGATGGCCACACCGATCAAGGCCCTGCCCGCCATGAAGATCAGGTAATTCGGCGCGAACGCCACCACGGTGCCGGACACCATCATCAGCAGGGACATCGACAGCAGCAAACGCTTGCGGTCCATGCTGCCCGCCACCGCGCTGATAAACAGACTGGTAAGCAAAGCGAAGGCGCCGGAAATGGCGATCGCCTGGCCGGCCTGGCCTTCGGTGATATGCAGGTCGGCTGCGATCGGCGTCAGCAGGCTGACCGGCATGAATTCGGACGCCACCAGCACAAAAGCGCCGAGCGACATCGCCAGCACCGCGCCCCAGGACGCGGCCTGTCCCGGCGCACGCGCGCCGGTAGCAAGAGAAGTAGGATTCATTTTTTTCAGGACGAACGAAAGCACACGCCAGCGCATTTAACGCGCGGCGTGTGGGATGACGAAAGAAGGGATCAGGCAGCCAGCGAGGCGCTGTCGATGACGAAGCGGTACTTGACGTCGCCTTTGATCATGCGCGCGTAGGCATCGTTGATTTCATCGGCGCGTATCAACTCAATATCGGCGACGATGCCATGCTTGGCGCAGAAGTCCAGCATCTCCTGCGTTTCAGGAATGCCGCCGATCATCGAGCCGGCAATCTGGCGGCGCTTCATGATCAGGTTGAACACCTGCGTCGACGGATGCGGCGTGGCGGGCGCACCCACCAGCGTCAGCGTGCCGTCGCGCTTCAGCAGCACCAGGAAGGCGTCCAGGTCGTGCGGCACGGCCACCGTGTTGAGGATAAAGTCGAAACTCTTGGCGTGCGCCGCCATCTCCTCGGCGTTGCGCGACACCACCACTTCATCGGCGCCCAGCGCCTTGGCGGCCTCGCGCTTGGATTCCGAAGTGGTGAACGCCACCACATGCGCGCCCATCGCGTGCGCCAGCTTGATGCCCATGTGGCCGAGGCCACCGATGCCGACCACGCCAACCTTCTTGCCCGGACCGGCGTTCCAGTGGCGCAGCGGCGAGTACGTGGTGATGCCGGCGCACAGCAGCGGCGCCACGGCGGCCAGGTCCTGCTCTGGATGGCGGATGCGCAGCACATAACGCTCGTGCACCACGATCTGCTGCGCATAGCCGCCCAGCGTGTGGCCCGGCGCATCGTCGGTCGGACCGTTGTAGGTGCCGACCATATTGTCGCAATAGTTTTCCAGCCCATCCTCGCACTCGGCGCAATGCTGGCAGCTGTCGACCATGCAGCCGACGCCGACCAGGTCCCCGACCTGGTAGTTTTTCACATGCGCGCCAATCGCAGCAACGCGGCCGACAATCTCGTGGCCCGGCACGCACGGGAACAGCGTGCCCGCCCATTCCGCACGCACCGTATGCAGGTCCGAATGGCATACGCCACAAAAGGCGATATCGATCTGCACATCATGCGCGCCCGGTGCGCGGCGGGTGATGTCCATCGAGACAAGGGGTTGATCGCCAGCGTGGGCGCCATAAGCTTTAATCGTCATGAGATAGATCCTTGATTTCCAATGGCAGCATCATAGCGACAAAAACAGGGACAAAACGGGCTGGCTTTTGCATGGGTTTATTAATGCGCTTCATGAATCGCCGCCACTGGGCTCAGATAATCGTCATCAGTGACCTTGTCCAGCCACACCACCGCCACACCATCCAGCGCTTCCTGAATCGCGATGTGGGTCATGGCGGTGGTGGCGGTGGCGCCGTGCCAGTGCTTGTGGCCGGGCGGGCACCAGATCACATCGCCGGCACGGATTTCGACCTTGGCCTCGCCCTCGCACTGGGTCCAGCCGCAGCCGGAGGTGACGATCAGCGTCTGCCCCAAGGGATGCGTATGCCAGGCCGAGCGCGCGCCCGGCTCAAAAGTCACGCTGGCCGACGACACACGCGCCGGCGCTGCGGCGGTGTGATGCGGGTCGATGCGCACGGTGCCGGTAAAGTATTGTTCCGGTCCCTGAACCGATGGCTGCGAGCCTGCACGTTTGAGTTCCATGATTATTCCTTTCGTTTAGCGAAGACTTCCTTGAATACCGGCATGGCGGAAAACACGTTGGGCCAGCCGGCGTAGAACGCCAGCTGCGTCAGCATTTCTCCGGCCTCGGTTTCGGTGAGACCGTTCTCCATGGCGCGGTTGAGGTGATAGGTGATCTGCGCCACCTGGCCCGACGCCACCAGCGCACTCACCGTGACCATGCTGCGATCGCGCGGCGCCAGGCCGGGACGCAGCCACAGGTCGCGGAACAGCGCGTCGGTGGTGTACTTCACCACGCCCGGCGACACCTTGCCGAAATTGGCTTCAACCATGCTGGCGCGCGCCGCTTCAGCCTTTTCGTCTAGCGGCAGCTTCTGCACGCTCGCAGCCGGCAGCTGATCGGCAGCGATCTTGCGTTCCTCAAATACCGGGTGCGCCGCGCTGACTGCTGCCATCGCGTTTGGCCAACCGGAGTAGAACGCCAGATGGGTGATGATCTCCGCGATCTCGCCCGGCTTGACGCCGCTGTCCAGCGCGCGCCTCAGGTAGAACGGCAATTCCTGCGGCTGGTTGCGCGCGATCAGCGTAGCAACCGTGACGATGCTGCGGTCGCGCGGCGACAGGCCGGGGCGCTGCCACACCTCGCCGAGCAGCAGGTTCGCGGTGTAGTTTTCAAGCGCCGGCGCCACCGGCGCGGCATGCGCGCTGTAGCACAGGGCTGCGGTAGCGGCCAGCAGGCCTGCCTTACTTGTCGTATTGTTCATCGCTGACTTTCTCCATCCAGTTGACGTTTTTTCCGGCCACGCTTTCCTGTATCGCCAGGTGCGTCATGGCGGTGCTTGGCGCAGCGCCGTGCCAGTGCTTGACGCCCGGCGGCGTGACGATCACATCGCCGGGCCGTATTTCCTGCAACGGCCCGCCCCACTGCTGCACGCGGCCGACGCCGGACGTAACGATCAGCACCTGGCCGGCGGGATGCGTATGCCAGGCAGACCGTGCACCCGGCTCAAACGTCACGGCGGCGCCGGCGGTAGTGGAAGGCGCGGCGGCGGCAAACAGCGGATCGACCCGCACGGCGCCGCTGAAGTACTGCTCCGGCCCTTTGTAGGACGCCTGGCTGCCGGCGCGCGCGATGCTCATTTCCTGCGCCTGCGCGGATGCGGCAAGCGCCAACACAATAGCGACGATGGTTTTCATGTCTGCTCCGATTTTTGTTGATGCAGCCAATATAGCTGTCAGCAAGTCATCGCAGTAGCAGGCGGCAGGTCAATACCGATATGAGGGATATTCATGAATCAGGCGCGCAGCGCATCCAGCACCAGCGCGAACGCCGGCGATGCTTGCCGCCGGCTCGGGTAGTAAAGATGGTAGCCCGCAAAGGTTGCGCTCCATTCGTCCAGCACGCGCCGCAACTGGCCCGCCGCCACATGCGGCGCGGCCAGGTCTTCCGGTACATAGGCGAAACCGTGGCCGTCCAATGCGGCCTGCAGCTTCTGCGGCGTGGTGCTGAAGATGCACTGGCCATCCAGCCGCAGCTCGAACGTGCGGCCGTCCTGCATGAACTCCCACGGCGAGACGTGGTCATAAGTCGGCAGCCGCATGTTGATGCACTGATGGCTGGCCAGATCCTGCGGCGTCTGCGGCAGCGCGCGTCCTTGCAGATAGGTCGGCGAGGCCACCACCACCATCCGCACATCGGGCGAGATGCGCACGGCAATCATGTCCTTGGCTACCTGGTCGCCCAGCCGCACGCCGGCGTCATAGCGTTCCGCAACAATGTCGATCAAACCATAGTTGATGTTCAGTTCCAGCTTGATGTCCGGGTACTGCTTCAGCAGCGGCGACAGCTTCGGCCACAGTACCATGCGCGCCGCGTGGTCGTGGGTGCTGATGCGCACCGTGCCGGCCGGCTTGTCCCGCCCTTCATTCAGCAGCGCCAGGCCAGCCTCGATACCTTCGTAATGCGACGACAACGATGCGAACAAACGCTCGCCAGCCTCTGTCGGCGTCACGCCGCGCGTGGTGCGCGCCAGCAGCCGCACGCCCAGCCTGGCCTCCAGCCCGCGTATCGTATGGCTCAGCGCCGATTGCGACACGCCCAGCTGCAAGGCGGCGCGCGTGAAGCTGCGCTCGCGCGCAACCAGCAAAAATGCTTGCAGATGATTGAAGTCGGTCTTTGCCATAGTGGCCAGTGTACACCTGTGATTCATGAATAATCTTCATAAGGTTAATCAAGGAAGCAGGCTAACTCCGGCATCGGCGCCGCGCTATGCTCGCGCGTTGACATCAAGTCGGACTCCCCCATGCATACACTGGCTGAAGCAATCGCGCACTGGACCGGCGGCCAGGAACACTGTCCAACGGCCATCCCCAACCTGTCGCTCTACCGGCGCAACCTGCCAACGCCACCCGTCGCGTGCCTGGTTGAGCCGAGCATCGTGCTGGTGGCGCAAGGCGCCAAGCAGCTGGTGATTGGCGAGCAGGCATACCGCTACGACGCCGAACGCTTCATGGTCACATCGCTCAATCTGCCTGGCATCTCGCAGGTGCTGGAAGCCGCGCCGGAACGCCCCTGTCTCGGTCTGGTCTACAAGCTGGACCTGCGCACCATCACCGAGCTGGCCACACACAGCGGCCTGCCGCCGCCGGTTGACAGCACCAACCAGGGTGCCGCTGCCATCGGCCGCCTGACGCCGGCGTTGGCCGAGCCGTTCCGCCGCCTGATTGCCCTGCTCGATGAGCCGGAGAGTTGTACAGTACTGGCGCCGTTGATCGAGCGCGAAATTCATTATCGCCTGCTGCTCAGCGACCAGTCGGCGCGCTTGCGCCAGATCGCCGCCACCGGCAGCCAGAGCTTCCGCATCGCCCGCGTGCTGGACTGGCTGCGCAACAACTACACCCAGCCATTGCGCATCGATGAACTGGCCGCCCACGTCAGGATGAGCGCATCGAACCTGCACCTGCACTTCCGCCAGCTGACCGCGATGAGCCCCTTGCAGTATCAAAAATGGCTGCGCCTGAATGAAGCGCGACGCCTGATGCTCAACGAACACCTGGATGCGGCCAGCGCCGCCTTCCGCGTCGGCTACGAGAGCCCATCGCAGTTCAGCCGCGAATACAGCCGCCAGTTCGGCGCACCGCCAAGGCGCGACATCGACACCATGCGCCGCGTAGCCGCGCCAGCAATCTAAAGAGGATCAGGCAAGAATCCGATGGAATCGTGATACCGGTTGCGAAAACCCGCTTCGTAGAATGCAAGCTTGCATTTCCACATCGGAGAAATACACATGATCACCCTCAACATCAACGGCAACCTCAAGCGCGTTGACGTCGCCGCCGACACGCCCCTGCTGTGGGTGCTGCGCGATTCCCTGCAAATGACCGGCACCAAATACGGCTGCGGCATGGGTTTGTGCGGCGCCTGCACCGCGCACCTCGACGGCGCAGCGATCCGTTCGTGCAGCACACCGGTATCGGCGGCGGTCGGCAAGAAGATCGTCACCATCGAAGCGATCGACCGCGCGCGCGTCGGCCAGGTGGTGCAGGCAGCGTGGCAAAAGCTTGACGTGGTCCAGTGTGGCTACTGCCAGTCCGGCCAGATCATGAGCGCGGTCGCGCTGCTGGAGCACAACCACAAGCCAACCGATGCCGACATCGATGCCGCAATGGCTGGCAATATCTGCCGCTGTGCCACCTATGTCCGCATCCGCGCCGCCATCCACGAAGCCGCTCAGGCACTGGCGTGAAAGGGACAATCAACATGAACACTCCACGTATCGAAAATGGCAGCCGCCGCGACTTCCTGCGCGGCGCACTGCAAGGCGCGGCCGGCCTGACGCTGGCCATCTACCTGCCGGGTGCAGCCAACGCGGCGCCGGTCACCACCGCCGCCTTTGAACCAAACGCCTTCGTTCGTATCGGCGCCGACAACACTGTGACGGTGATCGCCAAGCACGTCGAGATGGGCCAGGGCGCGTACACTGGCCTCGCCACACTGGTGGCCGAGGAACTGGACGCGGCCTGGTCACAGGTCAGTGTGGAAGGCGCGCCAGCAGACGCCAGCCGCTATAACAACCTGGCCTTCGGTCCGGTGCAAGGCACCGGCGGCAGCACCGCCATCGCCAACTCGTTTGAACAGATGCGCAAGGCCGGCGCCAGTGCGCGCGCCATGCTGGTCTCGGCCGCCGCCGCGCAGTGGCAAGTGCCGGCCGCCGAGATCAGCGTCAGCGACGGCGTGCTCTCGCATGGCAGCCGCAAGGCCAGCTTCGGCGAATTGGCCAACGCCGCCGCGCAACTGCCGGTGCCGGCAGAGGTCACACTGAAATCGCCGCAGGACTTTAAACTGATCGGCAAGCAGGCGCCGCGCAAGGACAGCGGCGACAAGACCAATGGCCGCGCCAGGTTCACGCAGGACGTGCACCTCCCCGGCATGCTGACCGCCGTGGTCGCGCATCCGCCGCGCTTCGGCGCCACCGTCAAGTCATTCGACGCCAGCAAGGCCAGGGCCGTCAAGGGCGTAGTCAATGTGGTGCAGATCCCCAGTGGCGTTGCCGTGCTGGCCAAGGACACCTGGAGCGCCAAGCAGGGCCGCGATGCATTGCACATCGTCTGGGACGAATCCAGGGCCTTCAAGCTGGGCAGCGAAGAAATCTTCGCACAGTTCCGCGCACTGGCGCAAAAGCCGGGACTCGTCGCACGCAACGAGGGCGATGCCGGCGCCACGCTGGCCGGCTCAACACGCGTGCTGCGCGCCGCTTACGACTTCCCATATCTCGCACACGCCGCGATGGAGCCGCTGAACTGCGTCGTGCACCTCCGCGATAATGAATGCGAGCTGTGGTACGGCGCGCAGTTCCAGTCGATTGACCAGCCGGCCGTAGCCAGCCTGCTTGGTCTGCCGCCTGAAAAGGTGAAGATCAATATGCTGTACGCCGGCGGCAGCTTCGGCCGCCGCGCCAGCAAGGACGCGGACTACATTCTGGAAGCGGTGCAGATCGCCAGGGTCGCCAAAGCGCGCGTGCCGGTCAAGCTGGTCTGGCTGCGCGAGGACGACATGAAAGGCGCCTACTACCGCCCGGCCTTCCATCACACGCTGGAAGCATCGCTGGATGCGCAGGGCCGTCCGGACGGCTGGCGTCACCGCCTGGTTGGACAGTCCATCCTGGCCGGCAGTGCCTTTGCCGGCATGATCAAGGATGGCATCGATGCGGTGTCGGTGGAAGGTGCGAGCAATCTGCCATACGGCATTCCGGCGTTGCGTGTCGAGCTGCACACGCCAACCGATATTCCGGTGCCGGTACATTGGTGGCGCTCGGTGGGCTCGACCCACACCGCCTACTCCACCGAAACCTTTATCGACGAACTGGCCGCCACCGCCGGGCAGGATGCGGTGGCCTACCGCCTGGCTTTGCTGGACAAGCATCCGCGCCATGCGGCCGTGCTCAAGCTGGCCGCCGACAAAGCTGGCTGGGGCCAGCCGCTGCCGGCCGCCAAAGACGGCGCCCGCCGTGGACGTGGTGTGGCGGTACATGAATCGTTCGGCACCTTTGTCGCCGAGGTGGCCGAGGTGACGGTGCAAGCCGACGGCGCGTTCACGGTAGACCGCGTGGTGTGCGCGGTCGACTGCGGCATCGTCGTCAATCCGGACGTGGTGCGTGCGCAGGTGGAAGGCGGTGTCGGCTTTGCCTTGTCGGCGGCGCTGCATGGCGCCATCACGCTCAAGGATGGCGCGGTGGAGCAATCCAACTTCCACGACTACGCACCGATCCGCATCACCGAGATGCCCAAGGTGGAAGTGCACATCCTGCCGTCAGCGGAAAAGCCAAGCGGCATCGGCGAACCGGGCGTGCCGCCGCTGGCGCCGGCGCTGGCCAACGCGCTGGCCGCCGCTACCGGCAAGCGCGTGCGCACGCTGCCTATCCGCACCGACGAGCTGAAGGCCTGATGGAAAGCGTCGACCTGCAAGTGCTGGAAGCCGTGCGCCGCTGGTCGGCCGAGGAACGGCGCTATGCGCTGGTGACAGTGGCGCATACCTGGGGCTCGGCGCCACGCCCGCCCGGCTCGTGGCTGGCGATCCGCGACGATGGCATGGCGGTCGGCTCGGTGTCGGGCGGCTGCGTTGAGGACGACATCATTGCCCGCATGCGTGAGGGCCGACTGGGTGAGCGCCAGCCATTCCTGCTGACCTACGGCGTCACCCAGGACGAGGCCGCGCGCTACGGCCTGCCTTGCGGCGGCGCGCTGGAGCTGGTGGTCGAGCCTCGGCCAGATCCGGCCCAGCTGGACGAACTGGCCGCACGGCTGCAACGCGGCGAACTGGTGCTGCGCGAGGTTGCGCTTGGCGCCGGCGTTATCACCCTGCGCGACGCCAGCCGTGGCGACAGTCTGCACTGGGATGGCGAACTGCTGCGCACCGTGCATGGCCCGCAATGGCGGCTGCTGCTGGTCGGTGCCGGCCAGATCGCAGCGTATCTGGCGCCCATGGCGCAGGCGCTGGGCTACGAAGTCATCGTCTGCGAGCCACGCGAAGAATACGGCGCCACATGGCAGGTGCCGGGCACGCGGCTGGTCACCACCATGCCGGACGATACCCTGTTGGCCATGCAGCCTGATGCCCGCTGCGCGGTAGTGGCGCTGACCCATGATCCCAAGCTGGACGACCTGCTGTTGCTGGAAGCGCTACGCTCCCCGGTCTTCTACGTCGGCGCGGTCGGCTCGCGCGCCAACGACGCACGCCGGCGCGAACGCCTGATGCAGCACTTTGATTTCTCCAGCGCCGAACTGGAACGCCTGTACGGTCCGGTGGGCCTGCCGATCGGCAGCCACACGCCGCCGGAAATCGCGGTCGCCATCGTGGCCGAAATCACCGCCGTGCGCAACGGCGCCCCCATCGCGCAGCGCCTGGCCAACTATACCTTGCTGTAAACGCCGCTAAATCCGCGATTTTTTTCGTTTGGCTATAATGGCGACATGATCAACCTGGCCAAGCGAAAAACGCTGTACCTGTGGATCGCCATGCTGGCCATCCTGTTCGGCGCGCTCGCGCCGACGGTATCGCATGCGCTGGCTGCCGGCCGGCCAGCCGACAGCAGCATGATGCTGTGTACCGTCAGCGGTTACCAGATGATCAAGGCGCCAGCCGACGACAGCAAGGCGCCTGCCGATGCCAAGAGCATGCAGCATTGCGCCTTCTGCACGCTGCATGGCGGCGCTGATGCGCTGCCTGCCGCCCCAACGCTGGCGCTCGTGCTGAGCACTGGCCGCGACATCTATCCGCCCCTGTTCTACAGCGCCCCGCGCAGCCAGCTCACCTGGTCGGCCGCGCAGCAGCGCGCCCCGCCTTTCCTCGCCTGATTCGTCTTCACCCACTCCATCGCGCCAGCCCGGCTGCGCGCGTGGCGCCGCGCTGCGCCTGATACGAATACAACGAGGAATATCATGAAATCGCTTTACCTGACCATTTGCCTGGCCGCCGCCGGCATCGCCCACGCCCAATCCGATGTCGCACCGATCACCGATCCGAAACTCAAGGTGATCGTCTCTGCCCTTGGCGAAAGCTGGCTGCAACGTCCCACCGGCCCGAGTGACGCCGCCCTGCTGCTCAGTTCCACGCCAGGCTACAGCGTGGCGCAGGCCGGCGGCGTCTCCGGCCTGCCCTTCATCAACGGCCTCGGTGACGACCGCCTGAAGATCCGTATCGACGGCATGGAAATCACCTCGGCCTGCGCCAACCACATGAACGCGCCGCTGTCCTATCTCGATCCAACGCAGGTCGGCCGCATCGAAGTGCTGGCCGGCGTCACGCCGGTCAGCGCCGGCGGCGACAGCATAGGCGGCACCATCACCGTCAAATCCAGCGCGCCGCAGTTTGCCGAGACGGCGGACAAGCTGCGCACCTCCGGCCGCATCACGCTGAGTGGCCGCAGCAACGGCGAAGCGCTCAACGCCGGCGTCTCGGCCGGTATCGCCAGCGACAGCATGAGCTTCGGCTACAGCGCCGCTTATGCGCATGGTCATAGCTATGAAGACGGCAACGGCAAGCGCGTGCTGGGCAGCCTGTATGAGAGCATCAACCAGTCGGCGGTGCTGGCGTTGCGCGACCAGGACCAGCAACTGACAGTGCGCGCCGGCGTGCAGCACATTCCGTATCAGGGCTTCCCCAACCAGTACATGGACATGACCGATAACACCGGCAAGTTCGTCAACGCCGACTATCTGCGCCGCTTCGGCTGGGGCGAACTGGAGGCGAATCTGTACTGGCAGCGCACCGACCACGAAATGGGCTTCTTCTCGCCCGAACGTCCCGGCACCATGCCGATGGTCACGCACGGCCGCAACATTGGCTACACGCTCAAGGCCACGTTGCCGCTGGACGAAGCGGTCAAACTGCGCATCGGCCAGGAATACCACACCTTCCGCCTGCAAGATTTCTGGCCGGCCGTCAGCGGCTCGATGATGATGGGGCCGAACACCTATGTGAACATCAACGACGGCCAGCGCGACCGCATCGCCCTGTACGGCGAAGCGGAAACCATCCACAGCGCACAATGGACTTCGTTGCTGGGCGCCCGCTGGGAATCCGTGCGCATGAACGCCGGCGACGTGCAGCCTTATTCCACCTCGATGATGAACGCCGCCGATGCAGCCGCCGCCAGCGCCTTCAACGCGCGCGACCGCCATCAGCGCGACAGCAATCTTGACCTGACCGCGCTGGCCCGCTACGAGGCGAATGCCAACACCACGCTGGAACTGGCCGCCGCCCGCAAGACCCGCTCACCCAACCTGTATGAGCGCTTTGCATGGGGACGCGGCACCATGGCCATGACCATGACCAACTGGTTCGGCGATGGCAACGGCTATGTCGGCAATATCGACCTGAAACCGGAGACCGCCTACACGCTGGGCTTCACCGCCCATTGGCACGGCGGCGAAGGCGCGCAAGCCTGGTTCGTCAAGCTGAATCCGTATTTCAACCGGGTGCAGGATTACATCGATGTCGATGTGCTGGGCAGCTTCAATCCCTATATGCAGATGAACGCCAGCGGCGCCCTGCTGCGCTTCGCCAACCACGACGCCCGCCTGTACGGCGCCAACCTGTCGTGGAATGTGCCGGTGGCCGCCAATCTCAAATTCAACGGCAACGCCGCCTACACACGCGGCAAGCGCAGTGACGATGGCGATCTGTATCACATCATGCCGCTCAACGCCCTGTTGACGCTGGAGCATAGCAGCGGCGCCTGGACCAACCAGATCGAAGCCAGGCTGGTGGCCAACAAGGATCACGCCGACCTGCGCCGGCTGGAGCCGAGAACCGCCGGCTATGGCCTGCTCAACGCCCGCACCAACTACCAGTTGCAGAAAAACCTGCGCGTGTCGCTGGGCGTCAGCAATCTGCTGGACAAGGTCTACGCCGATCCGATGGGTGGCGTCTACCTGGCTGGCCTGCAACGCCAGGGCGGCGCGCTGCAACCGCTGCCGGGCTACGGCCGCTCGGTGGATATCGGGCTGACGCTGTCGTTCTGAGGCTTGTCGCGTGACGGGTGAATAAACATGCCTAAACTTGGTGATTTTCGTAATTGCGGTATAACTGTGCTGATAGCAGAATATTGATCATTAAAACGAGAATGGAGCATGTACACCCATGGTAGATCAGATCCGCCTTGCCAGCCTGCTGGCACTCGGCCTGTTGGCCGCTTCGGCCAGCGCCGAAACGGTCACTGTTAAATCCCCCGACGGCCGCAACGCGGTCAGCATCGACAGCGATAAACTCACGTGGTCTCTCAACCGCGACGGCAAACGCATCATCGAGCCGTCGCCGCTGGGACTGAAACTGCTGGAACAGGGGCCGATCGGCGCCGCCGCCAAGCTCACCGGCCACACCGAAAGCACCGTCAAGGACACGTACGAGATCGTGCTGGGCAAGGCGCGCAGCGCACCGGATCATTACAACCAGTCGGAAATCAGCTTTGCCGGCAAGCTGCAATTCAAGCTGCTGGTGCGCGCCTACGACAACGGCGTGGCGCTGCGCTACGCGATTCCCGAACAGGCCGGCCTCAAAACCGTGAAGGTGATGAGTGAGGCAACGCAATTCAACTTCGCCAAGGATTACGACTGCTGGGGCGCCAACATGGGCCGCTATGACACCAGCTTCGAAGCCGAATACGACCTGACCAAGGCGTCGCGCATCCGCCCGTTCAACAACTATATGGCGCCGCTGGTGTGCAAGACCGGCGTCAACGCCACCACCTTTGCCATCGCCGAATCCGACGTCAAGGACTATCCGGGCTTCTTCCTGTCTGGCCGTGGCGATGCCGGCCTGGGTGTGCAGGTCACGCTGCCGCAGCGCTTCGACAACAACCGCGACTTCCGTTCGCGTAAAAGCATCTCCGCCAGCGTCGAGCTGAAAGGACAAGGATTCAGGACGCCATGGCGCGTGGTCATGCTGGGCGATACGCCGGGCGACCTGGCCGCATCCTCGCTGATTCCAACGCTGGCGGCGCCGTCGCAGATCAAGGACACCAGCTGGATCAAGCCATCCAAGACCTCGTGGGACTGGTGGAATGACTGGGCAGTCAACGTGCCGAACGCCGGCATCAACACCGCCACCTACAAGGCTTTCATCGACTTCTCGAAAGACATGAAGCTGGACGATATCCTGATCGACGAAGGCTGGTCGGTCGGCAGCGACATCGAGCCGAATCCGAAAGCCGACATCACCAAAGGCAAGCCGGAGATGGACATGCCGGAGCTGTTGCAATACGCCAAGTCGCAGGGTGTGGGAGTATGGCTGTGGGTGCAATGGCATCAGCTGGACAAGCAGATGGATGCCGCCTTCAGGAAGTACGCCGCCTGGGGCGCCAAGGGCGTGAAGATCGACTTCATGAACCGTAACGACCAGGAGATGGTCGACTGGTATCACAAGGTGCTGCAAAAGGCAGCTGAATACAAGCTGATGGTCGACCTGCACGGCGCCTATCCGCCCAACGGCCTGAATCGCACCTGGCCTAACTACGTGACGCAGGAAGGTGTGCTCGGCGCGGAATACAACAAGTGGGGCGCCCGCATCACCGCCACCCACAATGTCACGCTGCCGTTCACCCGCATGATCCTCGGCCCGATGGATTACACGCCGGGCGGCTTCCACAACGTCACACCGTCGAACTTCGCGCCGCGCAACCGCGAGCCGATGGTGATGACCACGCGCGGCCAGGCCATCGCCATGTTCGTCGTGTACGACAGCCCGTTCCAGATGGTGTCCGACAGCCCGGCCGCCTACAAGACTGCCGACGGCAAATGGGCCGATGGCGCGGAGTTCATCCAGCAGGTACCCACCACCTGGGACGAAACCCGCATCATCGCCGGCGACATCGGCGAGTACATCGTTTCGGCCCGACGCAAGGGTGATGTCTGGTACATCGGCGCCATGACCAATGAATCGGAACGCACGCTGAAAGTGCCGCTGGCATTCCTCGGCAAGGGCGAGTACAACGCCCATGTGCTACAGGATGGCGAAGACGTCACCCGCCTGGAAGCCAGCGACAGCAAGGTCACGGCCATGCAGACCATCACGCTGAAGCTGGCGCCGTCCGGCGGCGCCGTGGCCATCATCAAGCCTTGACGGGCCCGATGGCGGCGTAGCTCACGGCAAGTGCAAGCGGGCGGTGAGATCCAGCGCCCGCAAGAAGGTCTCGTCGTGCGACACCACCACCAGCGCGCCCTGGTATTGGCGCAGCATGGTTTCCAACGCCGCCAGCGAGTCCAGGTCGAGATGGTTGCTCGGCTCATCCAGCAGCAGCAATTGCGCTGGCGGATGCGCGTACAGCGCGCAGGCCAGCGCCACCTTCAGGCGCTCGCCACCGCTTAACGCGCCGACCGGCGCGGCGGCCAGTTGCGCATCCAGCCCCATTTGCGCGAGATGGGTGCGCAGTGTCGCTTCGCCGGCCTCGCGGTTGACGGCCAGCAGATGCTCGATCGCCGAGCGTTGCGGCGCCAGGCTGGCCAGTTGTTGATCCAGATAAGCGGTGCGCGCATGCACTTCGCAGCGGCCGGCCAGCGACGCCAGTTGGCCATCCAGCACCTTGAGCAAGGTCGACTTGCCGCAGCCATTCGGCCCCACCACCGCGATGCGCTGCTGGCCGGTGATGGCCAGGCTGACCGCCGGCGTGGTGGATGGCACATGCGGCAGCACGACATCCTCCAGTTCCGCCATGCGCTGCCGCGCGGCCTGCGGCGGCGCCAGCGCATGCATGGCGATGGCTGTGGAAAGCGCCACCTGCTGTGCGGCTTCCTGCACGCGCTGCGACAGCAGTTCCTGTTGCGCCGCGTGCTGCTGCCGCAGCTTGCCCGCCGTGCCCTGCGCGCGGTTCTTCTGCCCGCCCAGCAGTATTTTGGCCTGATTGGCGTCGCGCCTATCACTGGCGCCTTTCGCCAGCCGGCGTTCCTGGCGTTGCTGCTGTTCGCGCATGGCCAGCGTGTCGCGCTTGCGTTCCAGCTTGCGCTGGTCAAGGCGGCGCTGCGCGCTGTCGCGTTCCTGCTGCTTGCATTCCGCGTAGAAGGAATAGCCGCCGCCGTAACTGCGCAGGCCCAGTGGCGACAGTTCGACAATGCGTTCCATCTGCTCCAGCAGTTCGCGGTCGTGGCTGACCACCAGCAGGCCGTTCGGCCAGCGCTGCAACTGCGCCAGCAAGGCGTCACGGTTGGCGCGGTCCAGATGGTTGGTGGGTTCATCGAGAATCAGGAAGGAGGCGCCGGACAGCCACGCAGCGATCAGCGACACGCGCATCGCTTCACCGCCGCTCAACGCGGACGCCGGCGTTGCAGGTCGCAGATGCGCCAGGCCGCAGCGATCCAGTTCGGATTGCAGCCGTTCGCGCATGTCCCAGCGGTCGCCGACGGCGTCGAAGTCCACCGGATCGGCGCTGCCGCTTTCGATACGCGCCAGCGCTTCCGTTACCGGCTGCACACCGGCCAATGCGGCCACCGTGCCTTGTGGCGCAATATGCTGCGACAGGTAATACACGTCGCCGCTACGCACGATACGTCCCGCCGATGGCGTGAGTTCACCGGCCAGCAAGCGCGCCAACACGCTCTTGCCGACGCCATTGCGGCCGGTCAGCCCGGTGCGGCGCTGGTCGAAAACTTCGTGCAGGTCGTGGAAAAGAACGCGGCCGTCAGCCAGCGTAAAGGAGACGCCTTCCAGCGTCAGACAGGTATTCGTCATGGCGAGCCCAATAATGTTGTGTCAACGGTTGAACAGACAACAGCATTAATTGCGCATCGGACGAATACCTCATATGTAGTGAACGAACACTATAGCACGATCAGTCCCAGGCTGGCGCCAGCCCGGCAGGACTGGTCAGGCGCTCGTGGCGCTCCAGCGACGCGATCTGCACCATGTCCTCGTCACTCAGTTTCAGATCCAGCGCCTTCAGGTTGCCTTCCAGGTTGGCGCGCTTGGTCGACGACGGAATCACCGCATAGCCCAGCTTCATCGCCCACGCCAGCACCACCTGCGCAGGCGTCGCGCCATGGCGTTCGGCGATCTTCGCGATCACCGGATCGCCCAGCACTTTGCCATAGGCCAGCGTCATGTAGGACGTGATGTGTATGCCCTGCTCACGCGCGAAGTCCGCCACCTTGCGGTTTTGCAGATACGGATGCAGCTCGATCTGGTTGGTGGCAATCGCCTCGGGGCCGACCGCATCAATCGCCTGCTGCATCAGCTCCACGGTAAAGTTGGAGACACCGATCTGGCGCGTCAGCCCTTGTGCCTTGGCTTCCGCCAGCGCCGCCATGAACTCGGCCACGGGCACGTCACCGCCCGGCGACGGCCAGTGGATCAGCGTCAGGTCGACGTAGCCGGTGCGCAGCTTGGCCAGGCTTTCCTTCAGGCTGGGAATCAGCTTTTCCCTGGACAGGTTATCAATCCAGATCTTGGTGGTGATGAACAGCTCCGCACGCGGCACGCCACTGGCGGCAATCGCCGCGCCAACTTCCGCCTCGTTACCATAGATCTGCGCCGTGTCGATCACGCGATAGCCTGCTTCCAGGCCGTTGCGTACCGAATCGATGACCACATCGCCTTGCAGGCGGAAAGTGCCAAGTCCCAGTGCGGGAATACCCATGATTTTTTCCTTTAAAGTTTGCAGCCCATTGGTGTTCGACCTCCGGTCAGTTCCCATACACGGCCCGCAGCCACGGGAAGCGCAATGCTTGCAATGGTGCTGGCCATGTTCTTACACTTTATCGCCTGGCAGCGGCGCCGAGGCGGCCACCAGTTTTTGTTCGCGCATCTCTTGCCAGAAGGCGGCCGGGATGTTCTCGTTCAGCGCGGCGACATCTTCGGTGATGCGTTCCGGACGGCTGGCGCCAGGAATAGCGGCAGCCACCGCAGGGTGAGCCAGCGAGAACTGCAATGCCGCCGACTTGACGCTGATGCCGTGCTTCTGTGCGATGGCCTTGATGCGCTCCACCTTGGCGATGATGTCGGCCGGCGCCTTCTGGTATTCAAAGTGCGCACCGCCGGCCAGGATGCCCGAGCTGTAAGGGCCGCCGACGACGATGTCGACGCCACGCCTGGCCGCTGCGGGCATCAGGTGTTGCAGGGCACGCTCGTGGTCAAGCAGCGTGTAGCGGCCGGCCAGCAGCGACACGTTCGGCTGCGGTTCGTTCAGGTCCAGCAGCGTTTCCAGCGCTTCGACACGGTTCACGCCCAGTCCCCATCCCTTGATGACGCCTTCGTTGCGCAGACGGTCCAGCACACGGAAGGCGCCGGTGCGGGCGATCTCGAATTGCGCCAGCCAGTCGTCGCCATAGAAATCCTGGGCGACATCGTGCACGTAGACCATGTCCAGGTGATCGGTTTTCAGGCGTTTCAGGCTGTCTTCAATGGAGCGCAGCGTGGCGTCTGCGCTGTAGTCGTTGACAATCTTGTTCGGACGGCCATGTTCGAACACGCCGCCTTTTTCACCCATGTCACGCAGGGCCGGATCTTCAATTTCGTCGAGGATCAGGCGGCCTACCTTGGTGCTCAGCACATACTCATCACGTTTGCGCTTGGCCAGTGCTTCGCCCAGGCGGATCTCGGCCAGGCCGGCACCGTACAGCGGCGCGGTGTCGAAGTGGCGGATGCCCTGTTCCCAGGCTGCATCCACCGTGGCCAGCGCTTCGGCCTCAGGAATGTTGCGGAACATATTACCCAGTGGCGCGGTGCCGAAGCCCAGTTTGCCGGTCAGTTTGTCGCGGATGCTCATCTTGATTCCTTTAAGTAAATGACGAGAAAGTGATGCCAGTTTAAGTTGACGAGATAAGACTGTCCAAGACATAATTTGCACAGCTTAAGTCCTTAAAGGTCTGAAATGTTAGATATCCGCCAACTCCAATACTTTGTCGCGGTGGCAGAGGAAGAACATGTGGGCCGCGCCGCCGAGCGCCTGCACATCTCGCAATCGCCGTTGTCGCGCCAGATCGCCCAGCTGGAAGAAAAGCTCGGGCTGACGCTGTTCGAACGCAGCCAGCAGCGCATCCGCCTGACGCGCGATGGCCGCACCTTCCTCACCGAGACGCAAGCCTTCCTCACCCACGCCGCCCGGCTGGAAGGACTGGCCAAACGCCTCGGGCGCGGCGACGAGGGCGGCCTGTGCGTCGGCTACATCGAGAACGCCATGCACGCCGGCGTGCTGCCGGCCGGCCTGCGCGAGCTGCGCGCCACGCGCCCGAGTGTGCACGTGGCGCTGTATAGCCTGCACTCGTCCGAGCAGCTGGAAGGGCTGCGCCAGCGCAGCCTGGACATCGCGCTGATCTGCGATGCACCGCCAGCCGACGACCCGGACCTGGAAGGCGTCAAGGTGCTCAGCGATCCGATGATCCTGGCGCTGCCGGAAGGCCATCCACTCGCCGACCTGAAGGAAGTGCGGCCCACCGACCTGGCGGGCCAGGAATTCATCGTCGTGCGGCACCAGGAAACCGGCGACCACCACCACCGCTTTGTCGCCGCCTGCGTGCAATCCGGCTTCACGCCCAACATCAAGATGGAAGCCAGCGAGCCGACCACCGCGCTCGGGCTGGTGGCGGCGGGACTGGGCATCGCACTGGTGCAGCAAGGCTTGCGCCACCAGGCGCCGCCAGGCGTGGTACTGCGCGAGCTGCCGTGGTTCACCTACCGCGCGGCGGTGTGGGCTGCCTGGCACCGCGTCAACCTGCGGCCGCTGGTCGCTATCTTCCGCGAAACACTGCTGGAACTGGCGCCGAAAGGCTGAGAATATCGGCTACACTGTTGGTCACATCTTTTTGCGTACCCGTCATGCCCGAGAAGAACCTGCCCGAACTCATCACCCTCAAACGTCTGATTGATGAAGGCGGGAAGCATCTCGAAGTGGAGACCTCGTGCACGGTGGCGATGGACGGCCGCCAGTTCCCGGTGTACACCATCGCGCTGGGGAATCCCAGCCTGGACGTGCCGGCGCTCGGCTTCTTCGGCGGCATCCACGGGCTGGAACGCATCGGCACCCAGGTGGTGCTGTCGTTCATGGAAAGCCTGCTGGCGCGACTGCGCTGGGACAGCACGCTGCACCAGCAGCTGGAGTCGATGCGGCTGGTGTTCATGCCGCTGGTGAACCCGGGCGGCATGTGGCAGGCGACGCGCTGCAATCCGCAAGGCGTGGACCTGATGCGCAACGCGCCGCTCAGCGCCGTCGAGAAAGTGCCGTTCATGCTGGGCGGGCAAACCTTCAGCCACCACCTGCCGTGGTATCGCGGCGTGCGCGGCGCACCGATGCAGCCGGAGGCCGAAGCGGTGTGCGACATCGTCAAGCGCGAGCTGCTGCCGCGCCAGTTCAGCATGGCGCTCGACTGCCACTCCGGCTTCGGCCTGCGTGACCGCGTCTGGTTCCCGCACGCGCACACCGCCATACCGATTCCACACCTGGCCGATATCGGCGCGCTGGAAGAGCTGTTCAGCCAGAGCTACCCGAACCACAACTACGTGTTCGAGCCGCAAAGCCGCCAGTACCGCACGCACGGCGACCTGTGGGACTACCTTTACCTGAACAGCGACAACGTGTTCCTGCCGCTGACGCTGGAAATGGGCTCGTGGCTGTGGGTGAAAAAAAATCCGCGTCAGATCTTCGACCGCATCGCCATGTTCAACCCGACCGCGCGCCATCGCCTGCAACGGGTTCTGCGCCGCCACCTGATACTGTTCGATTTTCTGATGCGTGCGGCAAACAGCCACGGGCGCTGGCTGCCGGAAGGCATGGCGCGCACCATCCAGCACCGCCGCGCGCTGACGCAGTGGTATCACACATGAGCAACTGGGTTCTGTTGCGCGGCCTGATGCGCGAACAGCGGCACTGGGGACGCTTCCCCGGCGAGCTGGCGCACGTGCTGCCCGAGGCGAACATCATCACGACCGACCTGCCCGGCAATGGCGAACACCATGCGCAGCGAAGCCCCACCACAGTGGCGGCGATGGTGGAGTTCTGCCGTGCCGACCTGCGTGCGCGCGGCGTGCCGGCGCCATGGTCCTTGCTGGCCTTGTCGCTGGGTGGCATGGTGGCGGTGGAATGGGCCAGCCGCTATCCGCAGGAGATCGAACGCTGCGTGCTGATTAACACCTCGATGCGGCCCTACAGCCGCTTCCACCAACGGCTGCGCTGGCAGAATTACCCGGCCATCATCAAGCAGATGTGGGACGGCGGCGTGGAAAACCAGGAGCGCCTGATCTTACGCCTGACCAGCCGCGAAGGCGATATCGAACGGCGCAACGGCATGCTGGAACGCTGGCTGAGCTACCAGCGCGAATACCCGGTCACGCGCGCCAACGCACTGCGCCAGCTATGGTCGGCCGCCGGCTTCCGTGCACCAGCCACGCGGCCACCGGTGCCGCTGCTGGTATTGAGCAGCGCCGGCGATCAGCTGGTCGACCCGCGCTGTTCGGCCAACCTGGCGCGCGCCTGGAAAACCGACCACGCCATTCATCCGAGCGCCGGCCACGACCTGCCGCTGGACGCCGGCGCCTGGGTTGCCAGCGAAATCGGCAAGTGGCTCAGCAAAGCGCGGTAAAATACCGCCCCTATGCAATCAACCACGCCTCCCCTGGAGTGTCGGCCCAATTGCGGCGCCTGCTGCACGGCCCCTTCCATCACCAGCCCTATACCCGGTATGCCGAATGGCAAGCCGGCTGGCGTGCGCTGCGTGCAACTGGCGGACGATAACCGCTGCCTGGTATTCGGCCGGCCCGAGCGCCCGGCGTTCTGCGGCGGCCTGCAACCGTCGGCGGAGATGTGTGGCACGGACCGCGCGTGGGCCATCCGATGGCTGGACGCGCTGGAAAAAGCCACCGCGCCGTGAATGTGGCGGTGACGCGTGTTTCAGCGCGTGCTGCGAAACTGCTCAGGGTCCACACCGTATTCATCCTTGAATATTTTGCAGAAATGGCTGCGGCTGCGGTAGCCCATGCGGCTGGAAATCGTCTTGATCGGCATGTCGGTCTGGCGCAGTAGTTCCTCCGCGCGTTTGAGGCGTAGCCCGCGCAGCATCGTCAGCGGCGAACACCCATGCAGCGTAACGAATTCGCGGTGAAACACCGTGCGGCTCATGCCTGCCAGACCAGCCAATCCATCCAGCGTATATTCCCGTCCCGGATCTTTCTGGAACAAGTCAACGATTTTCCCGAGGCGCTGCTGGCGCGTTGCGGTGCAGGCTGAAACGATTTGTCCATCATCCGGCCATGCATCGCGCACCAGCGTGGTGACCAAGCGCCGCGCCAGACAGGTAATGATGGCGGCCGATCCGGGTCCGGCATAGGCGGATTCGCGTAGCAATTCCGGGATCGCACCGGTAAACAATTCGGTTCCCGCCGCATCAAGCTGATGCGGCAAGGGGAAAAACTCAAACAGGCTGCGGCCATCGAGCAGCGTTGCGCTGAGCAGGCCGTGGGCCAGCACCACGCCCGGCACCGAGGCCGGTGTTTCCCTGCCCGGCAAGAGCAGCAATTGGCCGGACCTGACGGGCCTGCGCCCGGCGCCGCAGGCCAGCTCGCCCTCGCCATCCAGCACCGCCACGAAATGCGTCTGGCCAGGCATGACCGCAGGCGCAAGTTGATCCGTGCTCTCCATTCGCCGAAAGGTCGAGAACGATATATCGATTTGCGTTAACGCCTGGTCCAGACTCAATGACATCACCAACTCCTACTTGTTTTCAATACGCTTCAGCACTTCGTCCGTGGTCATCACCGCATTGGCGATGTAGCGGAAGTTGACCAGCGCGCTGCTGTAGCCATCGCCGTCCGGCAGCTTGGGACCGGCCACCGCGTCACGCACCACCACCACCTCAAAGCCGCGTTCAATGAATTCGCGCAGATGCGATTCCACGCACAGGTTTGAGGCCATGCCGGTCAAGATGATTTTATCGATGCCTTGCTTGCGCAGCTGTAGCATTAGATCATTGCTTTGTGGTCCGTACAGCTTGTGCGGCGACGCAATCAAGGTTTCGCCGTCCTCGATATATTGTTTGAACTCCGGCATAAAGTCAGCGCCGGAACCACGGAAGCCATCCAGCGACAACGCACCATGACGGTCGAACATGCCCAGTTTATGCTGAACGATTTCAGCGGGTCCCTGGAATTTCCACTTGTGATCGTGCGGATAGTAATAGTGCGGCGAGATGGCCACGGTGATGCCGGCGCGCTTGGTGGCGGCGAACAGTTGCAGCAAGTGCGGCACCAGTTTTTGCTCGGTGACGCTTTCGCCGAAGATCGCCCACGAAGCACCTTTTGCGCTCATGAAGTCGATTTGCGGATCGATCACCACCATCGCGGTGCGGCTGGCGTCCCATTTAAAGGTCGATGGCGGCAATGCTGGCTTTTCCGGGCCGGCATAAGGATCGATATCGGCGGCGCCGGCAACGCTTGCGGCCAGCAGTGCTGCGGCCAGCACCAGTGTTTTTAACGGTTTCATTTCCTAGCTCCTGAAAGTGTTTGGAGCTGTCAGAATACTGGCGCTGGAAGACGAATTGGTTCGGATGTGGTGCGGATTCGTTCCAGGTCAGCTCAGCCAGCGCAAGCGGATCTGCGCCGCCAGTTCGGCAGGAAGCGCCATCAGCCATGCTTCGAGCGACTTCACTTCTGCGGCCACGCCCTCGCCTTCTGTTGGCGCGTGCCAGACGACATCGTAGGCAGCCAGAATGCGCACCATCTCTTCGCGGCTGTAACGGCCATCGACGACACGCGCAGCCATGTCGCGGAAAGCCTGCTCCACCTTTCCCGGCCATAGCGCCACGCCTACTTTCACCTCTTGCGCGCCATGCTGATGCACGCGATGCGCGGTGCCAGGCTTGAGCAGCACCGCCTGTCCCTGCCGCAGCAAAGCAATCCGCCGCGCACCGCTGCGGACCTCCACCTCGCCTTCCAGCGCCACCAGCAGTTTGCTTTCGCGCTGATGCATCAGCGGCAGGTTATGGCCGTTGAGCGGCAAGCTGAAATGCATGGCCGTGCCAGCACCCCCAATGCTGGCCTGGGCAACATCAATGGTGACCGGGTAGCCGTTCGGCACCAGGAATAGCATGGCTTGCATGGCCGGCGCCAGTCGTGGTTCGGCCAGCAGCGCAAACAGGCCCGGCGTGGCGCCCGCCTGTTTGCGCTTCAAATCCTGTACTGCTTGCAAACGGATAATCTGGTTGCTTGTTTGCTGGTCCATTGTGATTCCTTTTTAAATGCGATCCAGGCGATGTGCTCGCCACCAAACCCACTTTAAACATCGCCTGTGTTGGCGCTTTTCCGTTTCATGCTGCATGTCGCTCATATCAGGCGTAGCGTCAGCGCCTTCAGTGCTGCCGCCGCACGGGTGGTACAACTGAGCTTGCGGAACGCGCTCTCGACATGCGTGCCAACCGTGCGCGGGCTGATTTCCAGCTGGCGCGCCACTTCCTTATTAGTATGTCCCTGGCTGATGGCGCGCAGCACTGCGGTCTCGCGTTCGCTCAAGCTGATCCTGGCGGCGGTGCTGATGGATGGCAGTACCGCTTCCTCGCGCAGGCCGCGCAGTGCTTGCGCCACGCCTGCATGAAAACGTCCGGCCGCCGCCTCCTGCGCCAGCACCGCGCCAGCCAGCTCCGGCGTCAATGCCGCGCGCCATGGACGTGGGGACTGCATCGCTATCCACGCCGATGCGGCTGCCAGCACCTGTCCCTCGATCGGCATGGCGGCGCCGGCGGCGCCGCGAAAACTGCCCGAGCCATCCAGCCGCTCGCCGACATAGGAAGCGATTTCCGCTTCAGCCTCCAGTCCACCGACCTCACGCAATGCGCGCAGCGTCCAATAGGGCGCCAGCCGCAACTGCTCGCGCGCCGCTGGTATCAATGGGCCGCTGGCATTCCACAACGCGCCAGGCACGGCGCCACGCCCGATACCGTGTACCAGGCCAGCCCGATAGCAACGCTGCTGCGCTTGTTCATCCAGGCCGATCTGCGCGGCGGCGCTTGCTGCAGCCGCCGCCACGCGGCGCGAGTGACGCGCAGCCACGGTTGCTGCAAGTCGATCAGGTCGGCCATCAGTTCCAGCGAGACCATCTCGTTGGGACGTTCGCCGGTCGCCACCGGCAGCCTGCATAGCGTGCGGTCATCCAGCTCCGCCAGCCAGTCGCGCGCATTGCGGCGCACCGTGTCCATCAGCGATGCCGGATACGATGGCCCGTGACGGCTCGCGACCACGCGCAGCGCTGCGGCGATGCCATCAGTGCGGCTCAACACTTCAAGGTCACCGGCCAGCGTCGCGATCACCCGTGCGGGTACCGGTTGCGTCCCTGCTACCCGCGCGATGGTCATCCCCAGGCACATGGTGCGCAGCGACGGATCGGGTGGCTGTTCGCTGACCAGATCGCCGATGAAGGCCAGCGCGCGCAGGCATTCTGGCATGCTGACCAGGGCGGTGGCAGATTGCATAAGATTCCCTTGGCATATGTGTCACAATAATATATATCGCGATATATAAATAAGATAGCTGCTTTAAATGTCGATGTCCAGTAAAATATATCGCGATAAGTATTTATATTTTTATACCATGCCTAAAACAGCCACCACCGCCCTCGAAGACCAGTTATGTTTTTCGCTGTATCGCGCCAACCTGGAGGTGGGGCGCGCCTATCAGCCGCTGTTCGACACCCTGGGCGTGACCTATCCACAATTCCTGGTGTTGAATACGCTGTGGGAGAAGGATGGCCGCACGGTGGGCGAAATCGCCGAACGGCTGACGCTGGAGTCGAGCAATATCACGCCACTGATCAAGCGTCTGGAAGCGGCTGGCCTGCTGTCACGTCAGCGCAATCCCTTGGATGACCGGCAGGTACTGGTGACGCTGAGCGCCGCCGGACGGGCCTTGCAGCAGCGGTGTTCGCTGACCGAGATACTGCGCAGTGCGACGGACATGCAACTGGCCGAACTGAAGGCGCTGAATAGCGCCGTCCAGCAGCTATTGCAGGCGTTCGACCGCACCAGGGAAAAAAATGCGGCGTGAGCACCGCCGCAGGCAAGCGTCAGTTGGCGCGCGCATGCGATCTGGCGTGGCGCCTTAATCACTCCTTGAACGGACCGCCGGCAATGATGTCCACCCACGAGGTACGCTGATAGCCGGGCACGTAGCGTTCGCCGAAATCACGGATCAGGTTATCGTAGGTGGTTTCCGGCCTGGTATGCGCAATCTGGCACAGGCAGGCGGCGAATTCACGTTTCAATTGCAGGCGCGGCACCGCCGCCACGATGGCGTCGATATCGGCCTGCTCGAAGGCCAGGTAATCCGGCGCGCCAAAATCAACGCTGATGGCGCGCGCGCAAAGCGCGACCTCCGGCTCCTTCAGAAAGCCTATCGACGGCGTCGCGTGCAGCGCGATCGCATCCCACACCAGCTGGCAGCGGCGGCCGTCAAAGCCATGTTCACGGGCAAACGCCACGGCGATTGCCGCGCCATCGACCTCAAAGCGATGCGGGCCGTCCGCATGCTCCGTCAGTCCGAGGTCGTGCAGCAGCGTCGCGACGGCCACCACTTCCGCGTCATATGACCAGCCTTTCAGCTGGCCCAGCTGGTGCGCAAAAATCCAGCTGCGCACCACGTGGTTGAACAGATATTCAGGCATGCGTTCGCGGGCATATTCAAAGGCGTGCAGGATCACCGGCGTGGCCGGCAGGCCAGGGAAGCGCACGCTCAGCGAGGCATAGTCGAAAGAGACGGATGAGGACATGATGGTTCTCCAAAAGGTTGATGCAGCGATTGTGGTTGGATGCGCTGAACAGACCTATCGGGTAAATGCCCGAGGCGGGCGGGATTTCTTGACCAAGTGGCGCACGGACGGCAACCTGAGGCCCGTTAGCCAACTTAAGCCAAGGAGAAAATCATGATTTTGGAACGACAACTGAATCGCCAATGGAACCCTACCGAGATTCCAGGCATGCGTGTCGCGACAGTGTGGAACGACAGCACGGATGGCTGTTATTTTGTGCAGTTCACCGCCGGCACCCGCTTTCCGCTGCATGACCACGACGGCTGGGAACAGATCCTCATGCTCAGCGGCCAGATCCGCTTCGGCGATGTCGAGCTGACAGCCGGCGATACGCTGCTGCTCAGGCAGGGCGATGTGCACGACGCCCTGGCGCTGAGCGATGCGACTTTCTTTGTCGCGCATCGCGGTGATATCACGCTGGTTGAGCGGGCGGCCTGATAGCTGTAACTGGATTGGCGAGTCTTATTGGCGCTCGCTCATTTGCGCCAGCATCCGCGCCAGCTCGGCGCGGAATCGCGCAATCAATACAGACCGTTTTTGTTGATCAGGAACGGCCGTCCGAGGGCAAGCAGTAGCATGAAACATGGTGAACTCCCGTAAAGAAAACTTATGCGTTATATTCTCCACTTGGATCAAATTGTTATCAAACGAGTTATTTTCGCCATTTGAACAAGAAAAACTAAACCATGAGCAAACCACTCCGTTCCCTGTCCGGCCTTCTCGATTTCGATTGCGCGGCGCGCTGGGGCAGCTTCAAGCTGGCGGCGCAGGAACTGCATAAAACGCCGGCGGCGATCAGCCTGCAAGTGAAGCAATTGGAGGAGACACTGGGCTTTGAGCTGTTCGTGCGCCACCCGCGCCACATTACGCTCACCGAGAAAGGACAGGAGCTGGCGGCCACGGTGCGCCGCACGCTGAGCGAGCTGAATACCAAAGTGGCCGCACTACAGGGCGGCGACGAAGAAAAGATCCTGCGCCTGTCGACCACCCACTCGCTGGCGATCAAATGGCTGGTGCCGCGCATTGCCCGCTTCACCGCGCTATATCCGGAACTGGATATCCGCATCGACTCCAGCGACCAGTTGGCCGACATGAACGACGGCAGCACCGACATCGCGCTGCGCACCTATAACATCGTTCCCGGCGATCCCGACATGCTGTTCCATGACCGCCTGGTGGCGGTGTACAGCCCGTCGCTGCTGGCGCCCGGCGCAACCGAGATCACCGTGGCCGACCTGGAACGCTATCCGCTGCTGCACGAATTCACCACCGATACCTGGATCGCGCTGCTGCGCGCGAACAATGCGCTGAAGGGGAATTACCAGTTCTCGCGGAGCTACACCAATTTTGCGGTGATGGTACAGTCAGCACTGGCCGGACAAGGCATCGCGCTGGTATCGCACGCCATCGCCAGCGAGGACCTGCGCAGCGGCGCGCTGAAAATGGTCGATTGCGAATGTGCGCCGTATGATCGCGGATACCGTATCATTGTGGCCCGCGACAAGCGCGGCATGAGCAAGATCACGCACTTTTGCGACTGGCTGCGCGACGAGGTCAGCGCGATGCAAAGAGGACTAAACCGATGTTAAAACCACTGTTATTCACCATGCTGCTCGCCACTGCCCCGGCACAGGCGGCAGACAAGGAGCCGCTGCGCTATGTGGTGAAGACAGATGCAATGCTTAGCGCCGATCAGCAAAAGCCAACCGAGTTCCAGCAAAAGATGGGCGCCGCTCTGGCGCGTCAGCTGGGGCGCCCGATCAAATACGTGCAGTTGCCACGCACGCGCATCATGGCGGCGCTGGAGAATGGCAAAGGCGATGTGCTGTGCAGCTATCTGCCGGAATGGACGCCCGGCGATGTCGACTGGACTCGTGCCTTCATCCCGGTGGTTGAAGTGCTGCTGACCATTCCGCATGTGAAGCCGCCTGTATCGATCGAAGAATTGCGCGGCAAGCGCCTCGGCACCGTGCTGGGCTTCCGCTATCCGACGCTGGAGAAAGCGCTAGGCGCGGACTTCATCCGTGACGATGCGCCTACCAGCTCACTATCGATCAAGAAGTGGACCGGTGGACGTTTCGATTACCTGCTGACAACGCGTAATGTCATCACGCAGCACGCCAACGACGACATACTGCCGCACGGCTATCACGTGATGATCGTCTCGGAAGTCAAGACCATGTGCGCCGTCTCCCGCAAGAGCAAGGTCACCATCCACGAAGTCAATGCGGCGGTGAATGCGCTGGAGAAGAGCGGCGAACTGCCCGGCATCCTGAAACTGCGCTAGCGCAGCGTCAACGTGCTTTCGAGGCGGATGTCATCGGAAGCGCTGCCCACCATCAGCTTGAAGTCGCCCGCCTCCGCGCCCCATGCCAGCTTGCTGTTGAAGAAGGACAGCGTGTCACGGTCTATGGTGAACGTCACGCGACGCGTTTCGCCCGGCTTCAGGTGCACTTTCTGGAAGCCCTTCAATTCCTTCAGCGGACGCACCACCGACGACACCATGTCACGCAGGTAGAGCTGCACGATTTCCGTGCCTGCCAACTTGCCGCTATTGGCCAGATCGAACGACAGCGTGACTTTCTGTGCGCCGCTGATGGCAGAGCTGCTCAACGCCAGGCCGGTGTATTTGAAGTCGGTATAGCTGAGGCCATGGCCGAAGGCGTAGCGCGGTGTATTAACGGAATCGATGTAGGCCGACTTGTAGACCACATTTTTTTCATCCGTGACCGGGCGACCAGTGTTGTACTGCGCGTAGGAGATAGGAATCTGCCCCACGCTGCGCGGGAAAGTGATCGGCAGCTTGCCGGACGGGTTGACATCGCCGAACAGCACATTCGCCACGGCGTTGCCGCCTTCGCTGCCGGGGAACCAGGCGTAGACGATGGCGTCGGCCTTGTCGGCGATGGTGTTGAACACCAGCGGCCGGCCAGCCAGCATCACCACCACGACCGGCTTGCCGGTGGCCTTCAGCGCGTTGAACAGCGCCTCCTGCTGGCCTGGCAGCGAAATGTCGGTGCGCGACTTGGCTTCGCCGCTCATGTCCCAGGTTTCGCCAACGGCCAGCACGATGACATCGGCACTCTGCGCCGTTGCCACCGCCTGCGCGAAGCCATCGCTGTTGGCGCAGCCGGATGCGCAAGCCTGGGCATAGCTGATGTCGGCCTTGCCGGCGTGGCCACGGATGCCTTCGAGGATGCTGACCACCTTGGCGCGCTCGCCATTCACTACCCAGCCTCCTTCCAGATCACGTTGCGCATCGGCCAGCGGCCCGATCACCGCGATGCGTTTGGCGTCGCGCGACAACGGCAGCAGCTTGCCTTCGTTCTTCAGCAGCACGATGGATTTCTGCGCCACATCCAGCGCGGCGCTGCGGTGTGACGGATCATTCAGCACCGCCTTCTCGCGCGCGGCGTCCGAATAACGGTAAGGATCGTCGAACAGGCCCAGTTCGAATTTCTTGATCAGGATACGGCGCACCGCATCGTCCAGCGTCGCCATCTTCACTTTGCCGGCCTTGACGGCGGCTTCCAGGTGCTGGCTGTAGGCATAGCCTTCCATGTCCATATCGCTGCCGGCGTTGATCGCCTTGACGGCGGCGTCGGACAAGTCGGCCGCATAACCATGCGGCACCATCTCGCGCACCGAGCCCCAGTCGCTGACCACGAAGCCCTTGTACTTCCAGGCGCCCTTCAGGATATCGCGTTGCAGGAAACTGCTGCCGGTGGCAGGAATGCCGTTCAGCGTATTAAAGGAGTTCATGAAGGTGGCGGCGCCGGCATCGGCGGCAGCCTTGAACGGCGGCAGGTAGACTTCGAACAGCTGCTGCTCGCTCATGTCGACCGCGTTGTAGTCGCGCCCTGCCACCGCCGCGCCATAGGCGGCGAAGTGCTTGGCGGTGGCCATCACGGAATCGGTGGCGCCCAGCTTCTTGCCCTGGAAGCCTTGCACGCGGGCGACGGCGATCTGCGAGCCGAGATAGGTATCCTCACCGGCGCCCTCCATCACACGGCCCCAGCGCGGATCGCGCGCCACGTCCACCATCGGCGCGAAGGTCCAGTGGATGCCGGCGGCAGCGGCCTCCTTGGCGGCGATGTGCGCCGACAGCTCGATCGCCTCCATATCCCAGGACGCCGCTTCGCCCAGCGGCACCGGAAACACCGTCTTGTGGCCGTGGATGACGTCAAGGCTGAACAGCAGCGGAATCTTCAGGCGCGATTGCAACGCCAGCGCCTGGATCTCGCGCGTATCGGCCACGCCGACCACGTTCAGCATCGAGCCGACCTTGCCGGCGCGGATGTCGGCCAGCTTGTCGGCATACTCGCTGCTGGTGGGACCGGTGAACTGGCGGCCGGACAGTTGATGCAGCTGGCCGACCTTCTCGGCCACCGTCATCTGCTTCATCAGGTCGGCGACCTTGCGGTCGATCTGTGCATCTTGCGCCTGGGCCGAGAAGGCCAGGGCCGCGCTGACGGCGGCAGCAATGTATCGTGTCTTCATTTGTACTGTTGTTGTTTATGGTCGTAGTAGGACTTCAGCGTGTAGAAGGCCAGCTTCTTCTTGCCGGTCTCCGAGATCAGGCCCTTGCGGTTCCAGTAGTCCTGGTATTCGGGATGTGGACGGCGTGGCGAACGGAAGTCGGTCAGTATCCATGGCGTGATGCCGCGCAGGCCGGGAATCGCGTCCAGCAGTTTGAAGGTATTCTTGTACAGCTGGTCCTGATACTCTTCGCTCCACTTGGTGTCCACGTCGGCGTGGTAGCCGCCCAGCGCGTCGGCGCCGAACTCGGTCACCAGCACTGGCTTGTTGTAATCCACCTTGAAGGAGAACTTCAGCATCTCCTTGTTGTTGGACCAGTACCAGCCGGCATACTGGTTGAAGCTGGCCAGGTCGATCTTGTCGGCCAATGGATCTTCCACCGTCACCACGTCGCCGTTGCGGTGCACTTCCAGCGCCGCACCAACCAGGCGGGTGCTATCCAGCTTGCGCACCGTGTCCGCCAGCCTGCCCATGAATTCAGTGCGTACCGGGCTCACAGGCGTCTCGTTACCGATGGACCAGATCACCACGCTGGCGCGGTTCTTGTCGCGCACCACCAGGTCGGTCAGCTGCTGCGCGGCGTTGGCGTAGACTTCCGGCTTCTCCCACGAGATGGTCCAGTAGACCGGCACTTCGGCCCACACCATCAGGCCCATTTCATCGGCCAGCTTCATCATCTCTTCGCTGTGCGGGTAGTGCGCCAGCCGGACGTAGTTGCAGTTCATGTCCTTGGCCCATTGCAGCATCATGCGCATATCGCCCTCGCCGCGCAGGCGGCCGGGGATCAGCGGATTCTCATCGTGCAGCGAAACGCCGCGCAGGAAGACCGATTTTCCGTTCAGCAGAATGTCGTGACCGCGCGTGGTGATGGTGCGCAGCCCGATGCGGTCGTTCAGCGTGTCGGTGGCGCCGGCGATGCTCACGGCGTACAGCTTCGGATCTTCCGGCGACCAGTAACGCACCTTGTTCTTCGGCAGGGCGATGCTGACGGCGGCGCGGCCATTGGCATCGGTCTTCACCGTAGTCTTGACACCGAGTTCCGCGATGGCGATGGTGACATCCTGTGCGCGCCTGGCGCCGCTCATCTGCACATAACCTTCAATGCGGCCCATATCGCCTTTGGCCAGCTGGATCTGGTAATCCTCGATGTAGGTGTCCGGCGTTTCGGCGAGCAGCACGTCGCGGGTGATGCCGCCGTAGTTCCACCAGTCGGTGTTCACGGTCGGAATGTCATCCTGGTGGCGCGTGTTGTCCGCCTTGACCACCACGGTATTCCCGCCCTTCAGCAGCCGGTCCGTGACTTCAAACTGGAACGGCGTGAAACCGCCTTTGTGGCTGCCCAGCTTTTTGCCATTCAGGTAGACGTGCGCCTCGTAGTTGACCGCGCCGAAGTAGAGGAAATAACGCTTGCCCTGTTTCGGCTCGGCGTTGAACTTCTGCCGCAGCCACACCGTGCCTTCGTAGAATTCCAGCTTGGCGTTCTGCGAGTTCCAGTCGGCCGGCACCGCCAGGGTCGGCGAGCCATCGAAATCGTATTCGACCGCGTCGTCCTTGGAGCGCGGCTTGCGGTCGTCATAGAAACCGCCGGCGCCGGTGGCCGATTGATCGAAGGGCTGGCGGCGATAGTTGTAGAAGCCCGTTTCGTAAGGATCAACGATGTAGTGCCAGCGGCCATTCAGCGACAGGTGCTGGCGGCCATAGATGTTTTGCAGCGTAGGCAGCCGCTGCGCGAGTTCGGCGCGCTTGCCTGCGCCCTGATTGGCTTGCGCCTGGCCAGGAGCCTGATCGTCCTGCGCGCCCGCCAGCGAACTGACGGCCAGGCAGCCTGATAACAACAGCAGCTTCCACACTTTATACATTCATTGTCTCCTGAAGTTTTTCTTAGTTGGTGAATTTGCCTTCATACGCCGGCGGTGTTTCATCGATGTGCAGCGTCAGGCGCAGCGGCAGCTTGTCCATCACCGGTGCCAGATGTTCCCTGGCAGCGGACAGCACAGTGTCGCCGATGGTCTTGACCAGATCCGCACTGCGGCCAGGCGTGATGCGCAGGTTCAGATAGAGGAAGATTCTTCCCTGCTCCCCATCCGCTACTGCGTATTGCGCAGCCGGATAGGCCAGCACGCGCGTGCCATACAGCGGAAATACCAGCGCGCCGGCCGCGTCTTTCAACGTGACCAGCGTGTGCGACAGCGCCTTGCACAAGGCGCCGATATCGGAATGCGCATCCAGGTTAGCGGTGTATTCGATCGTCAGATGCGGCATACAACTCCTTATTGATACTTGATGGTCCACTTGATGGTCAGCGGTTCCTTCATCGACAGCTTGCCGGTGCTACACGTGACCAGGGTTTTCATCGGTCCGTATGGGGCCTGGAAATCCTTGCTGCCATTGGTCGGCGCAGACTGGCATTGCTGAAGGCCGCTGACACTGTACTCCTTCACATCGCCCCGGGCGAAAGTGACGGTATTGCCCTGAATAGTAGCCTGATCCGAGAACGACGCGAATTCCAGTACGATCTTGTCGACTTCCTGCGTGCCCACCGGCGTGTAGACATCGGTACGGGTCATGACGCCGTGCTCCAGCGTGTAGGTGGTATTCAGCTTGATGCGCGCATCCTTCACCGGCCCGCGCTTGCCCAGCTTGTCCAGTTCATCCTGGCGATAGGTGATGGTGTGGCGCTGGCCGCTGCTGCTGGTCTTGATGTCCTTGATCCATGCGGCACCAATCAGTTGCGCGCCGTCGGCCATGGTGAACTTCGGCAGCAGCTGCGCGTGCGCGCCACCGCCATCAGCCACGCCGGAGACAATGCCCGGTGCGAAAGGCAGCGGATAGTAAGGGCTGTTGTCATGCTGGCTGGCGCCGCCGTTGATCATGTTCAGGCTGACCACATGCCTGCCGTCGCGGAAGATGGCCAGCGCGCGGTCGTAATCTCCTTGCGCGAAGGTGGTGACGCTGAACTGGGGCCGGTTCTTGTCCAGCCATGCCTGCAGGTCGGCCTTCGGCTGCGCATCCTTGAAACCGGCCTCGTTCCACGTCTCGTTGGTGGACAGCAGCTGATGCAACAGCGAGAAATTCTCGCCGAGGATACGGTGCTTGCCGCGATAGGTATCGGTGCGGCGGCCCTTGCCCCACATATCGATCGACTGCATGGACGGGTCGTACCAGAAGTCCATGTAGCGCGCCGCTACGCGTGACGAGAAGGCATACGCATACTGTTTCTCTTCCGGCGTCAGCACATTCAGATAAGCCGACACGGACAGGATCTCCACCAGCGCCGTCTCGCCATAAGGCCCGAGGCTGCGGCCGAAGCTGAAGCCATCGCCGGCGGTGTTGGCGACATTCAGCGCAATGTCGGCCGCCTTGCGCAGCAGCGTTTTCAGTTCTTCATCCGGTTGCAGGCCGGTTTCCAGGAAGCGCTCGCAGATCTCGGCGATCAGCAGGATGCTGTAACGGTCGAAGCGGCCCTCGCCATCCGTCTCGTCGGAGAAGCCGAACTTGCCGGAGTATTTTTTATAGTGGGACATCATCTTTTCCAGCAGTACCTTGCCGGCGCTGTCGTCTTCCCAGCCCATCATCATGCGTAGCCGCGCGATGCTGAAGGCGACGCCATAGTAATTGGTCGGCAGACTAATCAGATCCCACTGCGGCGTGATGAAGGTACGCCAGTCCAGCTGCTTGCGCAGCTTCTCCAGCGTGGCCGGGCTGACGGCGCGTTCCAGCAGGCCGGCCTGCTTCAGCTTCACCAGCGTGCCGATGTAGTAGTAGATGCCCCAGGTGTGGTTGTCCATGCCGACCGTCATGTCGGCGATGTCGCGGTAATTCTTCAGCTTCTGCGGCAGCGACGGATCGTCCTTGGCGGTGTTCAGCAGCACATGGCCGAGGCCCGCCGCCACTTTCCCCGGCAGGAATTTGTCGCCGCTCTTGAATGGCGAGGCGCCGTCCAGCACCATGGCCTCGCGCTCCGCCACCAGCTTCTTGAAGAAGAAGTCCAGTTGCTTGTATGCGTTGTCCTGCACGATGCGGTTCATCGGCGTGGTGGCCAGCGGTGGCACGTAGCTGGCGGGAGAGGTTTGGGCGATAACGGCGGAGGCGGGAGCGAAGGCCAGCAGCACGGCCAGGGCGGTGGAATTCAAGGATGTCATATGGTGTCTCAATTATTATGGAAAACGTTTTACAGATGGTATGTGATTTTTCTGAACAGGTAAAGCATTGCAGCATAGGTTTAGATTGACCGCTGCGGCAAAATGGTTATACTTGCGATTAAACGTTTAACTAAATATATAAAATCATGACCCCTACTTCGAACAACAAACCCTTCAAACGCATCCTGCTGACCGGCGCTGGTGGCGGCCTGGGAACCGTGCTGCGCGAACGCGCCAAGGCCTGGGCGGACATCGTCCGCCTGAACGACGTCAAGGATCTCGGCCCGGCGCAGGATGGCGAGGAAATCGTTATCGGCGATCTGGCCGACCGCGACAAGGTGATGCAGATGATGGAAGGCGTGGACGCCGTGCTGCACTTCGGCGGCATCTCGGTCGAAGACAAGTTCGAGCCGATCATGAACGCCAACATCCTCGGCCTGCATCATCTGTACGAAGCGGTGCAGAAGTGCGGCGTCAAGCGCGTGATCTATGCCAGCTCCAGCCACGTGGTGGGCTTCTACCCGACCACGCAATTGGTGGATGCGCAGATGCCGCTGCGTCCCGATGGTTTCTACGGCGTGTCGAAAGCCTTCGGTGAAGCGCTGTCGCGCTACTACTACGACCGCTTCGGCACCGAGACCGTCTGCCTGCGCATCGGCTCCTCCTTCCCCGAACCGAAGAACCCACGCATGATGGTCACCTACCTCGCCTACGACGACCTGGTGGAACTGATCCGCTGCTCGCTGTTCACGCCGCGCGTCGGCCACACCATCACCTTCGGCACCTCGGACAACGCCACCAAGTGGTGGGACAACAAGCATGCCTCGCACCTGGGCTATGTGCCGCAGCACAGCTCAAAGAACTTCGCCGGCCACTTCCCGGATAATGCGGAGTATCCCGCAGCGGGCGACGCGCCAACCATCTACCAGGGCGGCCCCTTCGTCACCGCAGGACCGATGTACAAATAAAAAACCCATAGAGGAGACACACCGCATGACATCATCGCATCTGCGCATTGCTGTATTGGCCGCCATGGCGGCCATGGCGGCCGTAGCTCAAGCAGTTCCCGCCTACGCTGCCGAAACGCCGGCGGTGCAGGCAGCCGCACCATCGGCCGCCATCAATCCGAAAGCCGTGCTGTCGGTAATGGAGCGCGTGGCCGACTGGCAGCTGGCCAATCCAAGCAAGCACCGTCCGGACGACTGGACACAGGCGGTCGGCTACAACGGCATCATGGCGCTGGCCGGCATTTCCGGCGACAGCAAATACCGCGACGCGATGATCGCCATGGGCGAGAAGAACAACTGGAAGCTGGGCCCCAACCACTACCACGCCGATGACCACATCGTCGGCCAGACCTACGCCGAGCTGTATCTGCAAACGCGCGATCCAAAAATGATCGCACCGATGCGCGCGCATTTCGACGACATCCTCGCCAATCGCCGCAGCGGCACGCTGGAGTTCACCGTCAAGGGCAACCAGGACCGCTGGTCGTGGTGCGATGCGCTGTACATGGCGCCGCCGGCCTGGCTGCGCCTGTGGTCCATTACCGGCGACCAGCGCTATCTCGATTTCGCCATCAGCGAATGGTGGGTGACGTCGGACTACCTGTACGACAAGGAAGAACACCTGTACTTCCGCGACTCCAACTACTTCGACAAGCGCGAAGCCAACGGCAAGAAGGTCTACTGGAGCCGTGGCAATGGCTGGGTGATGGGCGGCCTGGTGCGCGTGCTGCAATACCTGCCGGAGAACCATCCGGAGCGTCCACGCTTTGTGCAGCAGTACAAGGACATGGCGGTCAAGCTGCTGATGCTGCAGCAGGCGGACGGCCTGTGGCGCGCCAGCCTGCTCGATCCGGCCACCTATCCGATGAAAGAGTCCAGCGGCTCGGCGCTGTACACCTATGCGTTCGCCTGGGGCGTCAACCAGGGACTGCTGGATGCGAAAGCCTTCAAGCCCTCGGTGCAGAAGGCGTGGGCGGCACTGGTGGCCAACGTGCAGGCGGACGGCAAGCTGACGCACGTGCAGCCTATCGGCCTGGCGCCGAAAGTCTTCGACGACAATCTGACCGAAGTGTATGGCGTCGGCGGTTTCCTGTTGGCGGGCAGCGAGATGTATCGGATGGCGACGCTGGAGAAGGCCAGGCCGCAGGCGGTCAGCGTAAGCAATCCAACCGGCGGCGTGCGTAGTGACGAACTGGCGGAAGTCGCTGTCGGCAAAGGCATCAGCAAGCCGGTGGTGATGGATGCCGCCACGTCGGCCATCGTCAATTCACAGGCGATTGGCAAGAACATCCTGTTCCCGGTGAATCTGGCCGCCAATGAAACGCGCCGCTATCTGGTGCTGCCAGCCGCGCAGTTGGCTGCCGTGCCACCGGCGCAGGTGAAGACGCACGCGCGCTTTGTGCCGGAGCGCCTCGATGATTTCGCCTGGGAGAGCGACCGCACCGCGCATCGCGTCTACGGCCCGGCCATCATCAACGATCCCAAAGAACACCTGATCAGCAGCGGCGTCGATGTGTGGGTGAAGAAGGTACGCACGCCGGTCATCGACAAATGGTACAAGCGCGGCGAGTATCACCACGACGAAGGCGAAGGCCTGGACTACTACAGCGTGGGCCAGAGCCGTGGCTGCGGAGGCACCACCATCTACACCGATGGCAAACTGCATAACTCGTCCAACTTCAAGCGCTGGAAAGTGCTGGCCGACGGCCCGCTGCGCTCCGTGTTCGAGCTGACCTATGGCGACTGGGATGCGGGCAACGGCCGCAAGGTCTCGGAAGTGAAGCGCTTCTCGATTGACGCCGGCTCCAACCTGACCCGCGTTGAAACCAGGTTCGCCAGCAGCAGCAAGGCGCCGTTGACGGTCGGTGTCGGCATCGTCCAGCGCGACGGCGTCGGCCATTACACGGCCGATGGCACCGCTGGCTTCAACAGCTACTGGGAACCTGCGCATGGCGACGATGGCAGTACCGGTTGCGCCGTCATCCTGCCGGCCGGCGTCAGCGGCTTCGCAGTGACCGACCAGCAGCAACTGACGCTGGGCGCCGCGCAACCAGGCAAGCCCTTCGTCTACTACTTCGGCGCCGGCTGGAGCAAAGGCGATTTCGCCGACGCCAACGCCTGGGACGCCTACGTCCGCAGCTACACGGAAAAGCTGAAAGCACCGCTCAAGATCAGCAGCAAGTAACTTCGCCCCGCCGGCCACGCAGCACGCCGGCGGATTTTTTTTCACCCAAATGGAAACGTTACCACAATCTACTTTAATAATAACGGAGACTACAATATGCAACCGAAACAACCACAACTGCGGCGCGTCACAGTCGCAGTCGCACTCGCCCTGATCGGCGGCGCAGCAGCCGCGCAGGAAGCCGACAGCGGCAAACTCGAATCCGTCGTCGTCACCGCCAACAAGCGGGCGCAGAATCTGCAGGACGTGCCGGCCTCGATCACTGTGCTAAGCGACGCCGTCCTGCAACGCGCCAATGTGCGCGACCTGGAAGACGTGCCGGCACTATCGCCGGCGCTGACGCTGTCCTATGGCACGCAGCCGGGCAACTTCAGCATCAATATGCGCGGCATCGGCACCTTCTCGCTCGGCATCGGCGTCGAGGCCGACGTGGCGGTGATCGTCGACGACGTCCCGCTCGGCATGCAGGCCGGCGCCTTCAAGGACCTGGCCGATGTCGGCCGCATCGAAGTGCTGAAAGGCCCGCAAAGCACGCTGTTCGGCAAAAGCTCGATCGCCGGCGCCATCAACATCACCACCAAGCCGCTGGGCGGCCCGTGGAAAACCAACGCCACCACCTATGTGACCAACGACGATGAATGGCGCGTCGGCGTCAGCACCGGCGGCGCCGTGTCGGACACGCTGCGCCTGCGCATCGCCGCCAGCAAGACCAGCTTCGACGGCACGCTGAACAACCTCACCACCGGCAAGAAGCTCAATGGCAGCAAGGGCGACAACATCAGCGGCAAGCTGGAATGGCAGCCGCTCGACCAATTGACGTTGACGCTGACGCCACACTACAACCGCACCGAAAAATTCTGCTGCTCGACCGCGTTCACCTCGATGTCGCCGGGCGCGCTGTACCGCAACGCGCCGCAGCTGCCGCCGTCGGTGGTCCTGGCCGGCATCAACATCAACCCGGACAACCGCGATGTGCGCAACGACTATCCGACCGGCGGCAAATTCCACGATGCCGGCACCGGCGTCAAGCTGGACTGGGCGTTCGACGACAACGGCCCGCTGGCCGGTCATACGCTGAGCTCCATCTCGTCGTACAGCAAATACCATATGGACGACTACCAGGACACCGACAACACCGACGTCGACATCCTGCCCTACCTGCTGCTGCCGAACGGCCAGCCGACCAATATGCATGGCGGCCTGTATCAATACGGCTTCTTCGACGTCAAATCGACCACGCAGGAATTTCGCCTGACCTCACCGGACAAGGGCGCGCTGCGCTACGTGGCCGGCCTGTGGTACGGCAAGAACGACCTGACGCGCGAGCTGACCAAAGTACCGCTGATCCAGTCCTACGGCACCTCCTACGGCGCCGACGCCTGGAACACCAGCAAAGCCATCTACGGCCAGGGCACGTGGGACTTCCGCGCCGACACCAGCCTGATTCTCGGCGCCCGCTACAACGACGAGGACACCGGCTACAACTTCCGCCGCTACACGGTGCCGCCGCAAGCGTTTGCCCAGACCGAGTTCTACACCAAGTCCGACAACGACAAGAGCCGTACCTACAAGCTGGGCCTGGAGCACCGCCAGAACAAGGACACCATGTTCTACGCCATGGCGTCGACTGGCCACAAGGGCAAGGCATACGACCTGACCTCCGGCTTCACTGCCGCCACCGCCGCGCTGCCTGCGGTGGCGCCGGAAACCGCCAGGAGCTATGAGCTGGGCTGGAAGCAAAGCCTGTGGGATAACCGCGCGATGTTCAGCGTCGCCCTGTTCCGCACGAATTTCAAACACTTCCAGCAGTCGTCCAGCTTCTTCGACGATGACGGCACTTTCCGCACCGGCTTGAACAGCATTGGCGGCCTGCGCACGCAGGGCCTGGAGGTGGAAGGCAATGTCCGCGTCACCCGCACGCTGCAACTGAACGCCAGCCTGGCCTACACCGAAGCGACGATCCAGTCATTTGAGAACGGGCCATGCTACAACGTCATCAACGCCGCCGGCACGGCGGGCGTGCCGGGTCCCGGCTGCGCGCAAAATCCGAAGTACAACAACACCTTCGTGCAGAACCTGGCCGGCAAGACACTGCCGAACGCGCCCAAGGTCAAGCTCAACCTGGGTGGGCAATATGATTTGATGCTGCCGTCGCAAAGCTTCAACGGCTTCATCGCCGGATCGACGCGCTACCAGAGCCGCACGCAGTTCTCGCTGAACCAGGACCCGGGCACCATCCAGGGCGCCTACAGCATCACCAACCTGAGTTTCGGCGTCAAGGACAAGCAGGACCGCTACAAGCTGACCTTCCTGGTCAACAACCTGTTCGACAAGCGCTACGCGACAGGCCTGAACAACGCTATCGCCAACGGCACCTGGAGCCCGAAAGCGCCGAACACGCCGGTCGCGGTCAACACCACCGAATGGATGCCGCCGCGCGACTTCCAGCGCTACTACGGCGCCCGCCTCGACGTGACTTTCTAAACTGACATCTCCCGCGACGCTGTTGTTGGTCGCACTTCCACCCCCGCAGCGCTGCTGCGGGGGCTTTTTTTCGTTTGTCAGACAAAAACGGGTATTACGGTTGAGTCATAATCAGAAAACAACATGCTGAACATGTTAAGCTTCGACGGTTTGCTCCTTCTTTTCACCCGTAAATACTTAATTTCATGGATATTGTTCTCGCGCTGAAAGCCCTCATCATGGGCCTGGTTGAAGGTTTCACGGAATTCCTGCCGATCTCCTCCACCGGCCATCTGATCCTCACCGAGCACCTTTTAGGCTTCCAGGGCATGGAAGAAAAAATTAATGTATTTGAAATTGTGATCCAGGCCGGCGCCATCTTTGCCGTCTGCTGGGAATACCGCGCCCGCATCGCCAAAGTCACCACCGGGCTGACCACCGACCGCAAGCAGCAACGCTTTGCGCTGAATATCGCCATCGCCTTCATGCCGCTGGCCATCCTCGGCCTGGCGCTGGGCAACCTGCTGAAGGAGCATCTGTTCAAGCCGGTGCCGGTGGCGCTGGCGCTGATTATCGGCGGCATCGTCATCCTGATCGTCGAGCGCCACGTGGCGGCCAACCCGGTCTCCGTGCGCATTCATTCGGTCGACGACATGACGCCGCTGGATGCCTTAAAAATGGGCATCGCCCAGGCCTTCGCGCTGATACCTGGCACCAGCCGCTCCGGTTCCACCATCATCGGCGGCATGATGTTCGGCTTTTCGCGCCAGGCGGCGACCGAGTTCTCCTTCCTGCTGGGGATTCCAACGCTGCTGATCGCCTCCGCCTACTCGCTGTTCAAGGCGCGCGACCTGCTGGAAGTGTCCGACCTGCCAATGTTCACCATCGGCACCGTGTCGGCGTTTATTTCGGCTTTCTTCTGCGTTCGTTGGCTGCTGCGCTATGTCGCCTCCCATACTTTCACGATTTTTGCCTGGTATCGCATCGCTTTTGGCCTGCTGGTGCTCATCACAGGTTACACTGGCGTGATCGTCTGGAAGGACTAACCTCTAAAGTAGTTGCAGTAGCACCATGATTCATCAGGATAATAACGAACGCGCCCTCCATCTGTTGCAAACCGTGTTTGGCTACCCAGCCTTCCGCGGGCATCAGGGGGAGATTGTCAGCCACGTGGCCGGCGGCGGCGATGCCCTGGTCCTGATGCCCACCGGCGGCGGCAAGTCGCTGTGCTACCAGATTCCGGCCCTGCTGCGCGATGGTGTCGGCGTGGTCGTCTCGCCGCTGATCGCGCTGATGCAGGACCAGGTCGACGCGCTGGAAGAAGTCGGCGTGCGCGCCGCCTTCCTCAACTCCACCCAGACTTACGAAGAGGCCAGCCGTATCGAGCGCCTGGTGCGCACCGGCGAAATCGATCTGGTCTACGTGGCGCCCGAGCGCCTGATGACGGACCGCTGCCTGAACCTGTTCCAGTCATCGAATATTTCGCTGTTCGCCATCGACGAGGCGCACTGCGTATCGCAATGGGGCCATGATTTCCGCCCCGAGTACATCAAGCTGTCGATCCTGCACGAGCAGTTCCCGAATGTGCCGCGCATCGCCCTGACCGCGACCGCCGATCCGCAGACGCGCGCCGAAATCGTCCACCGCCTGCAACTGGAGGACGCGGCGCAATTCGTCTCGTCCTTCGACCGTCCCAACATCCGCTACCAGATCGTCGAGAAAGCCAATGGCCGCAAGCAGCTACTGGACTTCATCACCACCGAGCATAGCGGCGACTGCGGCATCGTCTACTGCCTGTCGCGCAAGAAGGTCGAGGAAACCGCCGACTTCCTCAACGAGAACGGCGTGCGCGCGATGGCGTATCACGCTGGCATGGAGCATTCGGTGCGCGCCGCCAACCAGGCGAAGTTCCTGCGCGAAGAGAACATCGTCATGTGCGCTACCATCGCCTTCGGCATGGGCATCGACAAGCCGGACGTGCGCTTCGTCTGCCACCTGGATCTGCCGAAGAGTATCGAGGGCTACTACCAGGAAACCGGCCGCGCCGGCCGGGACGGCGAGTCGGCCAGCGCCTGGATGGCCTACGGCCTGCAGGACGTGGTGCTGCAACGCCGGATGATCGACGAATCCGAAGCCGACGAAACCTTCAAGCGTGTCTTGGGCAACAAGCTCGATGCGATGCTTGGCCTGTGCGAAACCCTGAGCTGCCGGCGCGTGCGCCTGCTGGACTACTTCGGCGAACCGTCCGGCCCTTGCGGGAATTGCGATACCTGTCTGATCCCGCCGGTGTCCTTCGACGGCACGGTGCCGGTGCAGAAACTGCTGTCGACGGTGTACCGCGTCGACCAGCGCTTTGCCGCCGGCCATGTGATCGACGTGCTGCGCGGCCAGGAGACGGAGCGCATCAAAACCTGGCATCACGATTCGCTGTCGGTGTTCGGCATCGGCGCCGACCGCAGCGAACAGGAATGGCGCGCCATCCTGCGCCAGGTGATTGCGCTCGGCCTGCTGACCGTCGACCACGAACAATTCAGCTCCCTGAAACTGACCGACGCCGCGCGCCCGGTGCTGAAAGGCGGACAGAAGGTGCAACTGCGCCAGTACCAGAAGCCGGTCAAGGCGGCCAAGCCTAGCCGCGCCGCCAAAGGCTATGTGGAAAGCGACCTGTCGGTGCACGAGCAGAAGATCTTCGACCGTCTGCGCTCCTGGCGCATGGGCACGGCGCGCGAACACAACGTCGCCGCCTACATCATCTTCAACGACGCCACGCTGCGCGAAATCGCCAAGGCCCGCCCGACCGCACTGGACGAACTGCGCGGCATTTCGGGCGTGGGCGAGAAAAAACTCGCCTCGTATGGCGACGAAATCGTCGATCTGATCAACGAGATGGAATAACGCTAAGCCGTCACCACGGCGCGGTAGCGGCTAGGTGACGCGCTGGTAGCGTCGCGAAAGCGGTGGCTGAAGTGGCTCAGGTCTGCGTAGCCGCAGGCATCGGCGATCTGCTGCAATGGCTGGCCGCTGGACTTCAGCAGCGTGCGCGCGCGGTCGATGCGACGCGCAGCGATCCAGGCGGAGGGCGTCATCCCAAACGATGTCTTGAACATCCGCACCAGGTGGTACTCCGACAGGCATGCCAGTTCGGCCAGCATGCCCACTGTGATGCTCTGCGCCAGATGCGCTTCGATGTAATCCGCCAGCCGGCGGCGCACTACCGGCGCCAGCCCACCACGCACGCGCTGCTGATGCTGCGGCACTGACTGTGCCAGCAGCAGATGGCTCAGCGTTTCGTGCGTAATTTCGTTGGCGCGCAACTGTGCATCGGCGCCTTCCCACGACATTGACGCCAGCGTTGCGCACAACTGGGCGATGCGCTCATGTTCAAAATAGGTGCGATCGGCCAGTGTCAGTTCGCGCGGTTCGCGGTCCAGTTCCACCACCGCGCGCCGCGTAAAGTGTTCGGGCAGGAAGTACAGGTGCATGAAGTGCATCTGTCCGCGCACCGTCCATGACGATTCATGCCAGTCCGGCAAAGTGCACAGCCGCTTCGGTGCGCCGTACAGGCCCGGCAATTCCCAGCGCTCGGTGCGGTGGCCGCCGTCCAGATAAAACGACAGCGTGTGATGCCCCGGCTGGTTGTAACTGGTTTCCGCCACCGGCGTATCGCGCCGCCAGACCGCCAACGCCAGTTCGTCTCCCAGCCATGCAAAACGCTCCAGTTGTGCTTCGGTCTCCGACATGGTTTTGAAGACAGAATGCGACAGCCGGCCGTCCGGCAGCGCGGACAGCAGCGTGGCAGGCAGGTTGTTGGCACGGGAAGTCATGCGATAAAGTCTAGCACGGCCTTTGCCACGCTGCCTGCCACACGGCCAGGCCACGCGGCATATGCGCAATTTCAGACAAGTCGCCGCACCGCGCAATCGTCAAGCTGGCGGCATGAATACTTTACTCTACGCTCTCACTGTGCTGATCTGGGGCACCACCTGGATCGCCATTTCCTTCCAGCTCGGCGAAGTGCCGGCGCCGGTGTCGATCGCCTACCGTTTCTGGATCGCCGCCGCCGTGCTGATGGCTTTTCTGCTGATCGCCCGCAAGCCTTGGTGGCCGCCGCGCCAGGCTTGGCCCTGGCTGTTCGCGCAGGGGATCGCGCTGTTCTGCCTGAATTTCCTGTGCTTCTACTACGCCAGCCAGTGGATCACCAGCGGCCTGGAAGCGGTGGTGTTTTCCACCGCACCACTGTGGAACGCCATCAATGGCCGCATCTTCCTCGGCCGGCCGATCAAGCCGCAGGTGATGCTGGGCGCCCTGCTCGGCCTGGGCGGCATCGTGCTGCTGTTCGCGCCGCAAATGGCTGGCCACTGGCAGGACAGCCATACACTGCTTGGCCTCGCGCTGACGCTCGGCGGCACGCTGTGCTTCTCGTGCGGGAACCTGCTGTCCAGCCGCATGCAGTCGATGGGGCTGGGCCTGACGCCGTGGCTGACCAACACGTGGGCGATGCTGATCGGCGCCACCACGCTCGGTATGGGCGCGCTGGCACTGGGCATGCCGTTCACACTCGATCCGTCGCCGCGCTACCTCGGCGCGCTGCTGTATCTTGCCATTCCCGGTTCGGTGATCGGCTTTACCGCCTACCTGTTGCTGGTGGGCCGCATCGGGCCGGACCGCGCAGCCTATTCCACGGTATTATTCCCCATCGTAGCGCTGACTATTTCGACCATTTACGAAGGCTACCATTGGACACCGCTGGCCCTGTGCGGGCTGGCGCTGGTACTGCTGGGGAATCTGCTGGCGTTTCTGCCGCCGTCCCTGCGTGCAAAGCTGATGGGAGCCACATAGGAGATTGCATGATCCGCACCGGCCTGTTTGCCGCACTTGCCCTGAGCCTCAACGCCTACGCCGCGCCCACGCCGGCCGACACCATCTACCGCAACGGCTACATCTACACGGTGGATGCAAAGGACAGCGTGCAGCAAGCACTGGCGGTGCGCGGCGGCCGCATTGTCTACGTCGGCGATAACGATGGCGCCAAGGCGTATGCCGGCAAGAAGACCGAGACCATCGACCTGCACGGCCGCATGCTGATGCCCGGCCTGATCGACGGCCATATGCATCCGCAATCCGGCGGCAGCCGCCTGCTGAATTGCAGCCTGAATTACGAGCCGCTGACGGTGGCGCAGTTCCAGTCGCGCATCCAGGCCTGCCTGGATAACGACAAGAAATCCGGCCCGGAGCGCTGGATGATTGTGGTGAACTGGTTCCAGCAAGGGATGCAGCCGGATGGTGTGGAAACCACCGCCGTCATGCTGGATGCGTTGAAGACCGAACGCCCGATCATCGTGCGCTCGTCCTTCGGCCACTCGGCGCTACTGAATTCCAAAGGCATCAGGACAGCGAAGATAGAACGCGACACGCCGAATCCTCCAGGTGGCATCATCACCCGCGACGCCAAGGGCAACGCCACCGGCCTGCTGGAAGACGCCGCGCAGGATCTGGCCATGAATCTGCTGCCGCCGCTGACGGTGGCCGAGAACCTGTCCGCCTCCAAGGCAGCATTGGCGGCGATGCGCCAGCAAGGCATCACCACCTTCCTCGACGCCTACACCGATCCGGAAACAATGACCGCCTTCGCCGATCTGCAAAAACAGGGCAAGCTGACCGCGCGTGCACACTTCGCGGTGCTGATCGACCTGGATAAAGGCGGTACGCCACAAAGCACGGTGACGGAACTGCTCAAGCAGCAAAAGCAGTTCGACCAGGGGCCGACCAAGGTAGCGCCATCAATGCAGGTGCGCCACGCCAAACTATTCATGGACGGCGTGATCGCCGCGCCGGCCTTCACCGGCGCCATGCTGGAGCCCTATCTGGTCAACCAGGGCACGCCGGACAAGCCTAGTTGGCAGCCTGGCCCGCATAACGGTCCGCCGACCTACTTCACGGCGGAATCGCTGCGTGCCACGCTGAGCGAACTGGCGCGGGCGAAAATCGATCCGCACGTCCACGTCGACGGCGACCGCGCCGTGCGCGAAACCTTGGACGCCATCGAAGATCTGCGTGCGACGCCGGAAGGCAAGCGCGTGCGCCCGGCACTGGCGCATGATGAAATCGTCGACCCTGCCGATTATCCACGCTTTGCCAAACTGGATGTGACGCCAGTGCTGTCCTTCCAGTGGGGGAAACCGGCGCCGGACACGGTGGAGGCGCTGAAGGATTATCTCGGCCCGCAACGCTACGCGGTGGTGCAGCCGCAGGCGCTGCTACTCAACGCCGGCGCGCGCGTCGCCTATGGCAGCGACTGGCCGGTCGATCCGCTGGATGAATGGTTCGCCTTGAAAGTCGGCGTGACCCGCACTGCCGCGCCCAACGCCGGCCAAGCTTACGCCGGCAAGCTGACCGCGCAGCCAGGCATGCCACGCGCCGACGTGCTGCGCGCGATCACGCTGAACGCCGCCTACACGCTGCGCCAAGAAAAGGACACCGGCTCGCTGGAGGTGGGCAAGCTGGCCGACATGATCATCCTCGATCGCAATTTCTTCACCATTCCGGCCGAGGACATCGCCAACATCAAGGTCTTGCAAACGGTGGTGGGCGGCAAAATCGTCTATCAGTCCAAGGACATGCGTTAAGATGTCGGCCTTTGTTTAAACACAGCACGCCATGCAGCTTCTTATCTCCCTGCTGATTATTGCCGCCACGGCGGCGGTGGTCTACGCGATCATCAAGACCAATCCGAACAAGCCGAAGCCGTTGCCGCTGCCGACCGGCGTGCCGTATGAGCCGAAACTGCCGGATAGCGCGCCGGCGCTGCACTGGTCGGACGACGGGCACTTCATGGTGGAGGTGATGAACGAGTCGCGCTACCAGGCCACGCTGCGCGAACTGGCCGGCGATCATGGCGACAGCGCCGCCGCTACTCCCCATGTGGCGACGTTGATGCCGGACGATCACAACGCCTACGAGAATGAAGCGGTGGCGGTGTTCATCGAAGGCCGCCTGGTGGGCTACCTGTCGCAGAAGGCATCGATCAAATTCCGCGAGCTGCTGCGCAAGCAGGAAGCTGCCGGCCATTTGAGTACCGTCGACGCGCAAGTGCGCGGCGGCGCGCTGTGGCAGGACAAGCGCCTGCAATACATCGTGGTGCTGGACCTGGAGCGGCTGGAGAAATGACGGAGCGCCGCGCCCGCCGCAGCGCCGCATGGGCAGCATTGGCCGCATGGGCAACGGCAGTGCTGTCGGCCGCGCCGATGCTGGCCCTGGCCGCCGGGCCGCCGTTGCTCATCCACTACAACGAACGGCCGCCGCAGCACTACACCAGGCACGGCGTCGCGCAAGGCCCCGCCATCGATAAGGTCAGCGGCGCGCTGGTGGCCGCCGGCATAGCCTACGAACTTCGCAGCACGCCGGCCAAACAGCAATTGGTGATCTTGAAGGCAAACAGCCAGCCGGCCTGCATGCTGGCCTGGGTCGGCCTGCCGGGACGCGAGCGCAGCGGCAAACTCTCGGCGCCGGTCTACGACGAGCGGCGCCTGTGGTGCACGCTATCGGTGCCGGATGAGACGATGCAGCGCCTGAACGCGGCGCTGATCAAATGATTACTTCTTGGTGAAGACCAGATCCCACACGCCGTGGCCCAGCTTCAGGCCGCGGTTTTCAAACTTGGTCAGCGGACGATAGGCCGGCTGCGGCGCATAGCCGTCAGCGGTGTTCTGCAAGCCCTCTTCCGCGCTCAATACTTCCAGCATCTGCACCGCGTAATCTTCCCAGTCGGTGGCCAGATGGAGATAGCCGCCTACTTCCAGCTTCTGCACCAGTTGCTTGACGAATGGCGACTGGATCAAACGGCGCTTGTTGTGGCGCGCCTTGTGCCATGGGTCCGGGAAGTAGATATGCACGCCGTGCAGCGAACCGTCCGGTATCATGAAGTTCAACACTTCCACCGCGTCGTGCTGGATGGCTTTCAGGTTGGTCAGGTTCTGCTCACCGATCAGCTTCAACAGGCTGCCGACGCCTGGCGTATGCACTTCCACGCCGATGAAGTCCTTCTCCGGCATCACGCCAGCGATGTGCGCCGTGGTGCCGCCCATGCCGAAGCCGATCTCCAGCACCACCGGCGCCTTGCGGCCGAACGTCTTCTCATAATCCAGCGGCGCTTTCTCGTACTGGATCAGGAACTTCGGGCCCAGCTCTTCCAGCGAGCGCGCCTGCGCGGTCGACAGGCGGCCGGCACGGGTGACGAAGCTGCGGATGCGGTGCTCGGTCGGGTCATACAGCATGCCCCGCGCTGGGGCGTCTTTAGGCGTATCGGAAGACATGGTCGGAATGGTCGTTAAATTTTATTGAGGCGGCATTATATCAGGCTTGCCGATGCCATTTTTCAAATCGATTGACACTCACAGGTAGTTGAGGTCTAATCATCACCCGAGGCGTGAAATCGTTTTCAAACGTCGCTATGTCCTCCCATCCTACTCTGACAAAACCTAAAAAATGACCGATTTCACGCAATTCCCCCCAACTTTTACCTGGGGTGTCGCCACCAGCGCGTTCCAGATTGAAGGCGCCTGGAACGTCGACGGCAAAGGCCCGTCGATCTGGGACACCTTCACCCACACGCCAGGCAAGATCATCGACAGCACCACCGGCGACGTCGCCTGCGACCACTACCACCGCTACCCGGAAGACGTGGCCATCATGGCCGGCCTGGGCGTGGACGCCTACCGCTTCTCGATGGCCTGGTCGCGCGTGCAGCCACAGGGCAAGGGCGCGTGGAACGAGGCCGGCTGGGACTTCTACGACCGCCTGCTGAAAGAACTCGCCAGCAAGAACATCGACGCCCACATCACGCTGTACCACTGGGATTTGCCGCAGGGTCTGCAGGACGAAGGCGGCTGGCTGAATCGCGACACCGCCTACCACTTCGCCGAGTACGCCGCCGAAGTCGCGCGCCGTTTCGGCAATCGCGTGAAAACGATTGCAACGCACAACGAGCCATGGTGCACGGCCAACCTCGGTTACGGCAATGCGCAGTTCGCGCCAGGCGTCGCCGACCTCAAGCAGTCGGTACAGGTATCGCACCACCTGGTGCTGTCGCACGGCCTGGCGATGAGCGCCATGCGCAAGGTCGGCAGCAAGGCCCAGCTTGGCATCGTGCTGAACCAGTGGACCGCCGATCCAGCCACTGACAGCGCCGCCGACAAGGCCGCCGCCGAATTCGAATATGCGCGTTCGGTCGAGTGGTTTATGGACCCTATCTTCAAAGGCAAATATCCGGAACTGGCGCTCCAGGTCTACGGCGACAACGGCCCGGTGGTGCAGGATGGCGACCTCGCCACCGCGCATCAGAAGATCGACTTCCTCGGCGTGAACTACTACTTCCGCGCGTTCTGCTCGACCGAAACGCCGCCGCGCCAGCCGGAGTGCAAACTGGGCAAGACCGACATGGGCTGGGAAATCTACCCGGACGGCCTGACCGAGCTGCTGCTCAAGCTGAACGCGGCCTACGCGCTGCCACCGATCTACATCACAGAAAACGGTATGGCCAATCCGGACAGCATCGTCAACGGCGAGATCCCGGACACGGCGCGCATCGATTTCGTCCAGCGTCACCTGAAGGCGCTCAACGATGCCCGCCTGCAAGGCGTCAACATCCAGGGCTATTTCCTGTGGAGCCTGCTGGACAACTTCGAATGGAACTCCGGCTACGCCAAGCGCTTCGGCATCGTCCACGTCGACTACGCCACGCAGAAGCGCACGCTGAAGCACAGCGCGCTGTGGTATCGCGATTACCTGATCCAACAGCGTCCGCAGAAAACCGCGAACGCCGCCTGAGCAACGCAACAGTAGTACCGCCGCCGGCCCTCGGGCCGGCGGCTCCCGTTTAAACCGGCCGCAGAGCTGGTGCTACACTCCACCGAGAACAACGAGGATGACACTATGAGCGCACACACCACTGTGCAGCAAACGCAAGACCAGCAAGCAGCGCAGGCACAGGCACAGCCGCCATCGCTATTGCGCGCCATGTTCGCGCGCAACACGCCGATGCTGTGGGTGCCAAGCGGCTACTTCGCCATGGCGCTGACCTACATGATGCTGACCAGCGTGACCTCCATCATGTTCAAGAACCTCGGCATGGACAACGGCCAGGCGGCGCAATACGCCAGCTATCTGATCCTGGCCTACACCATCAAGCCGCTGTTCGCGCCCTTCGTGGAAATGTACCGCACCAAGAAATTCTTTGTGCTGTGCGCGCAGCTGATCGTCGGTGTCGGCTTTGCCGGCGTGGCGCTGGCGATGTCGCTGCCCGACTACATGGTCATCATGGTGTTCCTGTTCGGCGTGCTGTCGCTGGTGGGCGCCACGCAGGACATCGCCTCGGACGGCGTCTACGTCACCGCGCTGGACAGCAAGACGCAGTCGCTGTTCTGCGGCATCCAGAGCCTGAGCTGGAACATCGGTCCCATCGTCGCCTCGGGCGGCATGGTGTACCTGAGCGGCTGGCTGCACACCCACTATTTCAAGCACCAGGCCGGCGTGTTCGGTCCGGAATGGATCGACTCGTGGCGCATCATCTTCTTCATCGTGGCCGGCATCACCATCCTCACCGCGCTGTGGCATATGCGCGTGATGCCGGAGGGCGCCAAGGCCGAGAACGCGCCAACCTCGGTGGCCGAGGCCGCCTTCATCCTCAAGGATTCCTTCGTCACATTTTTCCAGAAGCGCGATGTCTGGCTGATGGTGGCGTTTGCCTTCGTCTTCCGCCTGAGCATCGGCCTGCTGGAAAAGATCGGCCCGTTCTTCATGGTCGATCCGGTCGCGCAAGGCGGCCTGGGCCTGTCGAATGAAATGCTGGGACTGATCTACGGCACCTACGGCCTGATCGCTGTACTGCTCGGCTCGCTACTGGGCGGCATCTTCGTCGCCCGCCGTGGGCTGCAAAAGACGCTGTTCACGCTGTGCTGCGCGGTCAACATCCCGAACATCACCTTCCTGCTGATGAGTGTCTACCAGCCGGACAACCTGATCGTGATTTGCGCCGGCGTGGCTGTAGAGAAATTCTTCTTTGGCTTTGGCTCGGTGGGCTTCATGATCTACCTGATGCAGCAACTAGCGCCAGGCAAGTACACCACCACCCACTACGCGTTCGGCACCGGGCTGATGGGCTTGTGCATGATGGTGACCGGCGTAGTCAGCGGCCACCTGCAACAGATGATGGGCTATGTGCACTACTTCTGGCTGGTAATGGCGGCCACCATCCCATCCTTCCTGGTCACCTGGTTCGCCCCCTTCCACCACAAAGACTAAATTCGGGGTCAGTTCTAAATTCGGGGTCAGTTCTGCCAAACGTACACGAGCTCGTGTCCGTTTGGCAGAACTGACCCCGGTTTTTAATCGACGGCCAGAGCGCGCAGGTCTTCGGAGCGAATCTTGCGCTCGGGTGAGAGTACGCGGGCGATCACTTGCGGATTCAGTCCCATGTTTTGCAGCAGTTCGACCGCGCCGGGCGTGCCGATGTCGCGCTGCACTTGCAACGCTTGCCGAACAATAAAATCAAAGGAATGCCAGCCAGCAGTGTCCGACGTTTGCGGCCGGGACTGGCGCCTGTCGTGATCCGGGATCATGGTGATCTCCTCATCTTTGCGTCCGCATAGGGTAACGCAAGATGAGGCCGGATGCGCGCCCGATTTGCTTATTCTTTCGCCGGGTCGTACGACAGTTGCAGCTTGTGCCCGTCCGGTGCGATCGAGGTATCAAAAGGATAGCTGGCCAGGTTCTGCTGATCCAGCATGCCCAGCTTGACCAGCACTGTGTGCGGCTGCTCCTTGGCCCGTCCTTCAAGCAAATTGACTGCGGCGTTAATCGCCACCCGCGCCTGACTGACACCCTTGGTATCGGCGGCTGCGGCGATTTCCTTGCTGCGAATCAAGTGCATAATCTCGCTGGTGAGGTCGTAGGCCACCACCCGCACCTGCTCCGCTAGCCCGGCGGATTTCAGCGGCCCCAGCGCTGCCGGCGCGCAGCCGGTGCAGTCCAGCAGATAGTCCAGTCGCCTGCCATGCCGCGCCAGGATGCGGCCCGCCAGTTGCGCCTGCAAGCCGCGCTCGCTGTCGCCGTAGCGGATGTCGAGGATGTTGACTTCGATCGGCGCTTCCTGCGCAGCGATGCGCGTGCCGTCCACCTCGCCCTTGACCCAGCCCGCGCCCATCGGCCCCGGCAGCAGAGCGATGTTGATCGACTTCAGGCCGCGCTGCTGCGCGTCGCGGATCACCCAGCGCGTCGCCTCCAGGCCCATGCCGCGCAGCGAGGTGGTGACTTTCAAATGCAGATCATCGCTGCGGCTGTCGTTGGCCAGTTCCAGCACCGTGATGCCGGCCGCGCGCGCCTTGGCGATAGAGGCATTATTGGCCGTCATGCTGATGGGCGACACGACGATCGCATCGTACTTTGCGGCAATCGCTTCATTCATCTTGCGCAACTGGCCTTGCAGGTCATCATAGCCGGCGGACGGCAAGATATCGGCCGCCACGCCCAACCGCCGCGCTTCGCTGATGACGCCATACGCCACACCGCTCCAATATGGGTCCTTGGTATGCGGGAACAGGAAGGCGATGCGCCAGCGCTTGCTCGCGTGCATGGCCGGACCGTATTGCCCGGTCACCACGCGGCCGCTGGCCAGTGCATCGTCAGCCGTGCCGTTGGCTTGCAGCGGCCGGAAGATGGCACTGACCGGGATCGGCGCGAACTTTGCCGGCGGCTGCTGCGCCATCGCCGGCGTCAGGCACAGCAACAGCGCCGCAAACGGCGACAGGCGAGGCAAGCGCGGTCGCCTCATCGGAGCTTCTCCACGCAGGGCGCCGCGCCACGCGCGGCAGTATCGCTCAGCGGCACCAGCACACCATTGCGCGCACCCAGCCGCGCCAGCTCGCCGGAACGCACCATCTCGGTGAACAGCGTGTTGTAGCGTTCACGCACGGCGGAGAAACGCGGATCGCGCGGGAAAGCCAGGTAGCCGTCCAGTTGCGTAATGTCGGGGCACAGCACCGTCACCGCCGCCCCCAGTTGCAGACTGTCGACCATGCCGGCGATATTGCGCTCATTGGTAGCCAGCAGCTCGACCCGGCCGCGCGCCAGCATCTGCAAGCCGTTCTCCAGTTGCGGCACCTCGTTGATGTCGAACAGCGGGCGCGCCTGATCGAACTGCAAGCCATAGTGCCAGCCACGCATGGTGGCGATGCGTCTATCCTTCAGCGCCGCCAGGTCGCCACGCCACAACACATTGCCGTCGCGACGGCCGTAGAACACCACCCGGTCGCGGTAAAACGCCTGGTCGGTAAAGGAAAGATTTTTCAGCCGCTCCGGCGATTTGTACGGCCCGACCAGGATGTCGGCCTGGGCGCGCTCCACCATCGCCATCGCACGCGGCCACGGATACAGTTTGAAACTCACCGTGTCGCCGGCGCGCGCTGCCAGCAGGCGCAACACGTCGACGCCCAGGCCCTGCCAGCTGCCATCGTCGCGCTGCTCGTAGATTTGGTGAAAGCTGGCACCCACCGCCAACCGCTCCACCGCATGGGCCAGCAACGGCGTGCCCGCGCCGAATGCCATTGCCAGCAATAGAAAGATGGTCTTGTGCATAGTGCTTCGATACTAACATGGGCTACGGCAAGTTCTGATGCAGGAATGCCACGCTGGCCTCAACCGTTGTTTGCAGCCACGGATCAAACAGCCAGAACGAATGCGGTGTACCCGGCAGCACCAGCTTGTCACTGGCGACGCCGGCTTCGGCCATCTTCGCCATCATCTCTTCTCGTCCGGCGGAGAAGCGCGGCTGGCCGCTACCGATGAACAATATCGGCGGCATGCCGGGACGCACATAGCGGATTGGCGATGCCTCGCGCCACAGCGCCGTCTGCTCGGCGTAGCGGCCACCGAACCAGGCGCCGGCCGAGGACGGATTCTTGGCCGGATCATCTTCATGCTTGAGCGCCAGCGCGGAAGTGAAGTCGGACAGGCCGTCGATATTGATGATGGCCTTGACGCCGTCGCCAGTGACGCCAGCCAGGCTGGCGATCTGGCCACCGGCCGAGCCGCCGGCCAGCGCTATCCGTTGCGGATCGAGGCCATATTCGCCGGCATGCTCGCGCACCCAGCGTACGGCCGCCTGCACGTCCTGCACCGCCGCCGGGTAGCGCGCCTCGCCGGACAGCCGGTAGCTGACCGTCACCGCCGCATAGCCGTGCTGCGCCAGCCGCAGCGCCATCGGTACGAATTCCGAGCGGAAGCCCGCCTTCCAGCCACCGCCGTGGACAAACACCACCACTGGCAGCCGGCTGCCCTGCGGCCGGTACAGGTCCAGCTTCAGGCAGCGCGTGCCGTAATGCGCATACACCAGGTCCGCCGTCTTGCTGACGCCGAATGGCAACGCATCGCTGGCGATGCGGATGGCAGGATAGTCGCGCACCAGCTTGGTGTAAGTGTGGGCAGCGTCGTAAGTATTGGCGGGATCGGGCGGCGGCTCCACACACGGCGGCGTGGCCACCAGCGCGGCGGCAAGAACAGCACTCAGAACAGGCATGGATACCTCGGCAGCAAATCGCTACGAGTATGGCATAAAAAAGCCCCTCGGCCGGTGAAGGCGCGAGGGGCTGTAAAACCACAGACAACACTGGACTACATGAAAAACTCGTTCTGAAATCGTTTTCTAGATTTCTGAAATCGATTTCATAATACCAGTCCAGGTTGGAATGTCAAATTAAAAATTGTAGCTTTTTTAACCTGCCTTGGCGGCGCCGAGCCGGGCGCTGGTGGCGATCAACAGCATGAAGCAACCCAGGCCGCCGAACGCGAGGCTGAGACTGGAAGCATGGGCGACAAAACCGATCATCGCCGGCCCGGCCAGGATGCCGGTATAGCCCAGCGTGGTAACGGCAGCGATCGCCAGGCTGGCCGGCATGGCGCGCTGATTGCCGGCGGCGGTGAACAGGATGGGCACGACGTTCGACGCACCCAGCCCGATCAGCACGAAGCCCAGCAGCGCCAGCGGCACCGAGGGCGCCAGCACCGACAGGAAGAAGCCGGCCGCGCCGCACAGGCCGCCCAACAGCAGCACGCGCTTGCCACCCAGCTTGCCGACCACGCGGTCGCCGGTCAGCCGGCCCAGTGTCATGGCGATGGCGAAAGCGGCGTAGCCGAGGCCGGCACGGCTGGCGTCCAGTCCCTGATCGGTGGTCAGCAGCACCGCGCTCCAGTCAAGAATCGCACCTTCCGCCAGGAAACACAGGAAGCACAGCACGCCGATGAAGATTACCGCGCCATGCGGCACCACGAACAGCGGCGTATCGCGGTCGGCGACGTCGGTATGGCGCAACAAATACGGGCTGGCGACCAGCAGCGCCAGCGCCACCAGCACCGAAATGGCGGCGGCGGAAGCAGTCGGCGTCGTGCCCAGCCACAGCATCAGCGCCATCAGCCCGGCACCGATGAAACCGCCCAGGCTGAACAGGCCGTGGAAGCCTGACATCAGCGCCCCGCCACTGTCGCGCTCGACGATCACCGCCTGCACATTCATCGCCACATCCATCGTGCCCATGGCCGCGCCCACCAGCAGCAACGTGGCGCCCAGCAGCAGTGAGGTCGGCGCCCACGCCAGACCGGGCAGCACCAGGCAGATCAGCGCGCCGGACAACAGCACCACCAGCCGGCAGCCATAGCGCGCGGTCAGCATGCCGGTGAACGGCATTGCCACCAGCGAGCCGCCGCCCAGGCACAACAGCAGCAGCCCAAGCTCGGCCTCGCTCAGTCCCAGCCGCGCCTTGGCAAACGGCACCAGCGGCGCCCAGGCCGCCATCGCCAGTCCGGAAGCCAGAAAGGTGAGACGCGTGGATAAGCGTTGCTGCGGTCCGACGATATTCATGCACTGGCCCTGAATGTGGAAGGGCCACAGTATAGACGCATTATGTTGGTGCACTAACATACCAGCCACGCACGACGCTGCATGATGTGAGCACCAACAATAAGGAGCGATTATGCAAACTCAACCTCTCACCGCCGGCGTGGTTGCCGGCGACGGCCATACCTCCGGCGTCTCGTGGGGCGCCATCCTGGCCGGCGCCGCTGCTGCTGCCGCACTGTCCTTCATCCTGCTGATACTCGGCATGGGCCTGGGGCTGTCGTCAGTCTCGCCCTACCAGTACAACAGCGCGCCAGTGGGCGTCGCCAGCATTGTCTGGATCGCCTTCATGCAGCTGGCCGCATCCGGCATCGGCGGCTATATGGCCGGCCGCCTGCGCGTCAAGTGGGTCAGCATCCACACCGACGAAGTCTACTTCCGCGACACCGCGCACGGCCTGCTGGCCTGGGCAGTGGCAACGCTGGTGACGGTAGCCGTGCTGGCCGGCGGCGCACGCGCTGCGCTCAGTGGCGCCATCGATACCGGCGCTGCAGTAGCCACCGCCGCTGCCCCAGCTGCTGCAGCCGGCGCCGGAGCGGCGGCAGGCAGTGGCCGCGCCAACGCCTACTTCGCCGACATGGTGCTGCGCTCGCCGGATGGCGAAGCGGCGACCGAGGCGCAACGCGCGGAAATCAACCGCATCCTGCTGGCCGACCTGGCCGCCGGCAAGATCAGCGGCGAAGACCGCCTGTATCTGGCGCAGGTGATCGCCAAGCGCACCAGCCTGTCGCAGGCGGAAGCCGAACAGCGCGTCGACCTGATCTACGCCCAGGCCACGCAGGCGGCCAATGAAGCCAAGGCCAAAGCCATGGCTGCAGCGGACGAAGCACGCAAGGCCGCAGCACATTCGGCGCTGTGGATGTTCGTCGCCCTGCTGCTTGGCGCCTTCATCGCCGCCATCAGCGCCATCGCCGGTGGCCGCAACCGCGACCACGCCCGCGTCATCATTTAACCAAGGAGAACACCATGCGCTCGATACTACTGTGGATGCTCGGCGTACCGCTGCCCATCATCATCCTGATCGCCCTGATCCGTTAAAGCTTGCCGGCATCGATCACAGCCTGCGCAAAGGCCTCCGGTGCCTCTTGCGGCAGGTTGTGGCCGGCGCCCCCGGCAACCGTCACATGCTGGTACTTGCCGGTGAAGCGTTTCGCATAGCTGGCCGGCTCCGGATGCGGCGCGCCGTTCGCATCGCCTTCCATGGTGATGGTCGGCACGCTGATATTCGGCAGCCTGGCCAGCTTGTCTTCCAGCGCCGCATACTTCGCCTCGCTCTGTTCCAGCCCGAGGCGCCAGCGATAGTTGGATACAGTCACCGCCGCGTGATCCGGATTATCCAGCGACAGCGCGCTGCGCTCGTAGGTGGCGTCATCGAACTGCCACTGCGGCGACGCCAGCTTCCAGATCAATTTGGCAAAATCACGATAGTTCTTTTCGTAGCCGACGCGGCCACGCTCGGTGGCGAAGTAGAACTGATACCACCATTGCAGTTCCGCCGCCGGCGGCAACGGTTGCTTGCCCGCCTCCTGACTGCCGATCAGGTAGCCGCTGACCGACACCAGCGCATTCACCCGCTCAGGCCACAGCGCCGCCACGATGTCGGCCGTGCGCGCGCCCCAGTCATAACCAGCCAGCGTGGCCTGGTCGATCTTCAGCGCATCCATCAGCGCCACCACATCCGCGCCCAGCGCGGCAGGCTCGCCGTTGCGCCGCGCCTGCGGATCGAGGAAACGGGTCGTGCCATAGCCGCGCAGGTGCGGCACGATGACGCGGTAGCCCTGCGCCGTCAGCTTCGGCACCACGTCGACAAAGCTGTTGATATCGTAAGGCCAGCCGTGCAGCAGTATCACTACCGGACCGGTGGCCGGGCCGGCATCGACATAGCCGACATTCAGGTCGCCGGCGTTGATCTGCTTGATGACCGGGAAAGTGGCCGGGGTTGCAGCCTGTGCCGGTCCGAACAGGGCAGCCAGTGCGAAAGCAGTGGCGGCGGCGAATTGGCGTTGGGTGGTATTCATTATGCGTCCTCCAGATGAACGGTAGAAAGGCTGGCGCCGTCATTGACGCCGGCCTCGAAAGCGTAGGGATCGACGCCGTCCAGGCAGCCGATATTCACGCGCCACATCAGCGGGTCCTTGCGCGTTTGGTGGAAGGGATAGATGCCGCAATGCTTGCAGAAGTAATGCCGTGCCACGCGGGTGTTGAACTGGTACAGGGTGAGCGCATCCTCGCCCTTGAGAATGGTCAGGCCGGCCGCTGGAAACAGCGGTGACATCAGTGCGCCCTTGCGGCGGCACAGGCTGCAATTGCAGCGCGCGGCCGGCGTCAGCACGCTGCGCACTTCAAACTCAACCGCGCCGCAGTGGCAGGAACCGTGATGCAGATTGTTGCTCATGATGCGCCCTCCCTTGTGTGTGTCAGATCAGCTTGATCTGCACGTCGATATTGCCGCGCGAAAGTTTGGAGTACGGGCAGGTGGCATGCGCCGCGTCGACGATCGCTTGGGCAGTGTCGCGCTCCAGGCCCGGCAGGCTAACGTTCAGGCGCGCCGCCAGGAAGTAAGCACTGTCGTTGTTCAGCAGGTCGACTTCGGCGTCGACCGCTGTGTGGGCAGGCAGTTTCACTTGCAACTGGCCGGCGGCCAGGCCCATGGCGCCGATGAAGCAGGCCGACCAGCCGGCGGCAAACAACTGCTCCGGATTGGTGCCCGGCGCGCTGCTGCCTGGCGACGACAGCTGCACGTCGAGGCGGCCATCGCTGCTGCGGGCGGCGCCTTCACGGCCGCCGGTGGTGTGGGTTTTGCCGGTGTAGAGGACTTTGGTCATGCTGAGCTCCTTGTGGTTGATTTATATCGTATTCGATTGAAGCGGATACGTTGCATATTACCAGCGCTTTTGAGCAAGTCAAGCACTTTCGATTAAATCGTATCCGATATATAATTTCCGTAAAGGAGAACCATCATGAGCAAATCGAACACGCCGCAGCTGGCGGATTTCCTGTGCTTCGCGGTCTACTCGGCCAACCTGGCGTTCGGCAAGGCGTACAAGCCGATTCTGGACAAGCTGGGGCTGACGTACACGCAGTACATCGCCATCATCGCGTTATGGGAAGAAGACAATCAGACCGTCAGCGGTCTGGGAGAAAAACTGTTCCTTGAATCGAACACCCTGACGCCGATCCTGAAAAAGCTGGAAGCGATGGGCTACGTCCACCGCGCCCGCGACGCTGCCGATGAGCGCGTGGTGCGCGTCGGCCTGACGCCGGAAGGCCGCGCACTGCGCGAAAGCGCACTGAACATGAACCTGCGCGACGCCACCGGCCTGACAGCGGAAGAATTTCCGGTGCTGCAAAAAGCCGTGGTCAAGCTGCGCAACAACCTGGTAAAGGCGGCGCCGGGAAAAACCTAGCTTGCGCCTGGCCTGAGCGGCGGCGACGCACCACGAAACCGATCAGGCGGTCCTGGCCGCCGCTGAAGGTGCCCAGCGTGCTGGACAGTGCAGTCAAACTATTCCTGGCGGCGCTAAAATCCACTAACACTTGTGCTCTTTTATACAATTACTTCAGGAAGAGAAAGGCGGTACGGACTGGAGCGGGTGAAGGGAATCGAACCCTCGTATGAAGCTTGGGAAGCTGCCGTTCTACCATTGAACTACACCCGCATGCCAGGCATTTTATGCGGGCATCCCCAGCCTTGGCAAGCTTGGCGCGCTATAGCCCGCTCAATGGTCGTCTGGATCGGACCACAGCGCCATGTACTGCGCTGAGCGATTCATCAGGTTCTGATCCATGTCGGCCATGCGCTCCGCTGGCGGCTGCGCGCTGTGCGCATTGAAGCCGCTGTAGCCGAGCGCCATGCGGCCTTCCGGCACCGTGTAGCCGGTGAACTCCAGGATGGTCGGCAGCATGTCGAAGTGCAGCATCTGTGTGCGGTTCTGTCGCGGTGCGTCCTTCGAGATGAAGCGGTTGAAGATGGTGCGCTCGTCGAGCTGCGACAGCTTCGCGGTCAGCGGGTTCTTGCGCGACAGGTGGTCGCCCAGGATGACGACGTTGGTGTCCTCCAGGTAGCCATTGTCCTGTGCGTAGCGCACGAAGTCCGCCACCTCCTGCGCGGTGCATGACACGACGCCGTCAAAACCATGGAAGCCGCGCCGCGCACAATACGAGGAAAGGTGCCCTTTCGGTTCGTGCGTGTCCACCGTCAGCAGCGTCAGGTTGAATTTCTCGCCCGAGGCGGACAACTCGCGCAGCTTGGTCCTGGCGCGCGCGAACAGGTCGGCGTCGTACAAACCCCAGCCGTTCATGTCACTGCCTGGCACGCCGCTCTTCAGCCACTCCTCGCGGCCATACACTTCATGATAATGATGCTGGCCGAGGAATTTGTCCTTGCCGGCGAACGCGGTCGCCGCGCCGCCCATGAAGACATTCCGATAGCCGCGTGCCGCCAGCAGGTCGGTCAGGCACACGGCGTTCTTGAGGAAGGAGTTCATCATCTGGCCCTGGGTATTGCCGTCGAAGATGGTGACCCGCTCCAGCGGCACGCCGCACTGTGTCGCCACCATCGCCGCTATGGTCCAGCCGGTGCCGGCCACCTGTTCGTAGCTGCGGAAGCTGGTGCCTGGCAAATCGTTGAGCGGCGCCAGCAGGTCGCGCCCGAACACTGCGCGATCGCTATAGCCCTGCTCCAGGCTTTCCACATAAATCAGCACCAGGTTCTTCGGCTTTTGCGCAGCGATCTTCACCGCTTCCGGATGCACGTAGTTGGCGCCGAAATAATCCGGTCCGAAATCTGCTGTTACATATTTAAACGCCGATACGTCGGACATCCAGAAAATCGTCGCCCCCATCACCATCAGTTGCGGGAACCAGCGGTGCAGATGGTAGAGCAACGCGCGCCTGCGCTGCGGCGCCTTCTCGATCATGCACAGCCAGCGCTGCTCGGCGTAGTACATCAGCGCCAGGAAGATCAGCGGCGCCAGCACGCACCAGCGCAGGAAGCGCCTGACGATGACCGGATCGGCGGTATCCATCAGTTCTACGCCAAAGTCGAGGTGATAGGCGATCTGCGCCAGGTCTGGCTGGCCGAAGGAGCGGTGTAGCCAATAGCTCAGGCAGAGCAGGAAAATGGCCAGCAGGTACAAGCTGTGGCGCAGCAAACGCGGTAGGGTCATGTTAAGGAGCGGTGAAGATGGTGGAGTCATTCCGCATATTCCCAACCGTAGTTGTCTGTAACATTGCCACCGACAGCCGTTTTGTATCGTAGTGTTGTGCGGCGCTTACATGGATTTACGCCAGCGCGCATCTGATGCAGAATGACCGGGCTTCCCATTTAAAAACCATAAGGATGTCCCATGAAAGCAGTTGTAGCTTTGAGCGTCGCGCTGGCTTTTGCCGCGCCGCTGGCCTCGGCCCAAGCGCCCGCCGATCCCATCTCGCAACTGGTCAAACAGCTGGAGCTGGAACGATACAAGGCCACCATCAAAGGCCTGACCAAGTTCGGTGACCGTCGCCAGGGCACACAACGCAACCGCGACGCGCTGGACTGGATCGAAGCGCAACTCAAGTCCTATGGCTGCACCAATACGGAGCGCCTGCAATATCAATTCACCCAGCCGGCGCCAGGCGCGCCATCGGCCAAACGCGCGCCCGGCATTCCGAGCGGCGGCGCCGGCGGCCCGCCAGGACAAGGCGGCAGTACGCTGTTCGGCAACCGCATCCCGACCGGCGTCAACGCCGATCCGCTGCGCCAGCCAAACGAACGCCTGCGCGCGCTGAATGCCGAGCAGACGCCGGTGGGCACCTCGCAGCGCGAGAACGTCTACTGCACCAAAGTGGGCAGCAAGCATCCGGAAGAAATGTATATCGTCAGCGCGCACATGGACGGCATCGGCTTCGGCGAAGCGGCCAACGACGATGGTTCCGGCACCGCGCTGGTGATGGAGCTGGCACGCATCTTCAGCCAGCCGGGCGTGGAGACCGACCGTTCGATCCGCTTCGTCCTGTGGAATAACGAGGAGACCGGCCTGAATGGCGCCGCCGCCTACGTCGAGCAGCGCAAGGACCTGCAAGGCATCGAATCGCCCAAGGGCTCGGGCAAGTATCCGGAGCCGAAGTGGCTGGGCATGATCCAGCACGACATGATGATGTACGACCATGGCATGCCTGTCCCCAAGCTGGACGCCAACGGCAAGCCCGTGCTGGATGAGAAAGGCCAGGCGATCTATGTATCACCGCCGGAGCAGCGCCTGGAGGCGGACGTCAACATCGAGTACCAGTCGGTGTCGAAGCAGGCCGACGGTTCTGCGAAACTGGCGTGGGCCTTCCGCGCCGCCAACGACAAGTACGCGACCAACTATCCGGCCGCCGTCGGCTTCCACATGACGAATACCGATTCGACGCCTTTCATGGAGCTGGTGCCATCGATCTCGCTGCGCGAGAACGAACGCGGCCAGCAGATCGGCTCCGGCTGGAATCCCAACTGGCACCAGCCGACCGATAACTACGACACCTACTCCGACAAGGACTTCCTGCTTGGCCTGAACGCCGCGCAAACCACGCTGGCCGGCGTGGCGCAACTGGCGGGTGTGCGCGTCAAAGCCAAATGACGCAACAGGCGGACAAGCTGGCGCAAGCCATCGATCTGCACACGCGCGGCGAGCTGGATGCAGCCGCCGCGCTGTACCTGCAAATCGTCCGCGCCGAGCCGCACAACTTCGACGCCCTGCACATGCTGGGCGTGTACTCGCTGCAAACTGGCGACCTGCCCTCGGCGCACAGGCTGATGACGCAAGCGCTGCGCATCAACGCCAACGACGTGCTGGCGCAGGTGCACCACGCCGCCGTGCTGCAAAAATTGGGGCGGCTGGATGAAGCGCTGGTCGCCATCCGCCAGGCGCTGCGGCTGGCGCCGGATCACGCGCTGGCCCTCAACAATGGCGCCGCCCTGCTGTCGTCGGACCTCAAGCGGCCGGCGGAAGCGCTGCCCTTGCTGGAACACGCGCTGCGCCTCAACGACAACGACGCCACCGCCTGGAACGGCATGGGCTACGCGCTGGTGGAGCTGCGCCGTTACGACGACGCGCTGCTATGCCTTGAACGTGCGCTGCAACTGCAGCCCGACCTGGCGCTGGCTCTTTACAACCAGGGCAACGCGCTGCAATTCCTGAACCGGCTGGATGAAGCGATGCTTAGCTACGACGCCGCGCTGGCGCTGGCGCCGGACATGGCCGATGCCCACTTCGCGCAAAGCGCCTGCCGCCTGCTGATGGGCGACCTGGCACAAGGATTCCAGCAATACGAATGGCGCCGGCGTCGCCCGGCCTATCAGGCGCAGGCGCGACAATCGACGCAAGCGCCATGGCAGGGCGAAGCACTGCAAGGAAAAACCCTGCTGGTCTACGCCGAGCAAGGCCTGGGCGATACGGTACAGATGGTGCGCTATGTGCCGCTGCTGGTGGCGCAGGGCGCGCAGGTGATCCTGCAAGTGCAAGAGGCGCTGCTGCCACTGCTGCAAGGCACAGACGGCGCCACAGTGATCGGCGCGCAGCAAGCGGCGCCACCGCACGACCTGCATATTCCCTTGATGAGTTTACCGGCAGCGCTGGGCACGCACCTGGATAACCTGCCCGCCAGCGCACACTACGTACAGGCCGATGCCACGCGCGGCGCGCAATGGCAGGCCAGGCTGGGCCCAAACAGTGCGCGGCGTATCGGCTTGGCGTGGGCGGGCAATCCCAAGCATGACAACGACAGCCAGCGCTCGATACCGCTGCGGCAAATCAGCCAGCTGCTGCAACCCGGCCTGGAATTCATCTCGCTGCAACGCGACCTGAGCGCCGCCGACCGGTTGCAACTGGCCCGCCTGCCAGCCTTGCACAGCCATGCGGCTGCACAGACGGATTTCGCTGAAACCGCCGCGCTGCTGGCGCAGCTGGACCTGGTGATTTGCGTCGACACCTCGGTTGCCCATCTGGCGGGCGCGATGGGCAAGCAAGTCTGGCTGCTGTTGCCCTACGCGCCGGACTGGCGCTGGATGCTGGAGTGCCAGGACAGCCCGTGGTATCCCACCATGCGCTTATTCCGCCAGCAGCGTCCCGGCGATTGGGACGAGGTACTGCAACGCGTGCAGGCCGCGCTGGCGGAATAAGGCCTTACTGCTTGCTGTAGTTGGCCGAACGCGGGCCGTACAGGATGCCGTTGTTGTAGCCTGCGGAGAGCAGACGTGCGCTGGTCACGCCGGCGACCGGGTGCGACTGGTCGGTGGTGCTGTTGATGACCTGCTTGACCGCCGCCGCCACCAGCGCGCCGATCAGGCCACCGCCGCCGTTGTTGCCGCCTTCGTTATTGGAGGCGCTGGCGGTGCCGGTCCACAGCACGGCACCAGTTTTCAGGTCCACCAGCTTGGCTTCGGCAGCGACTACCACCACGCTGTCCAGCACCGTGTAGGTCGAGCCGTAGCGGGTGATGGTGATATACATGCCGGCATCCGCGCCAAAAATTTCCTTGAGCTTGGCGGGCGGCAGCATGTGGATATCGGCCGAGGTGGTCATGCCGTTCTGCTTGAAGGTTTCATTCACCAGCGCCACCGGCAACACATAATAGCCCGCTTCCGCCAATGGATAAGTCACCTGCGCATAAACGCTGTTGCCGGCGTTAACTTCCGGCGAGTTGTTCAGCGGTGGCAGCACCAGGATGGAACGTGGTTGCGCCGCCTTGAAGGCGGTGTAGTCGTACGGCGTGGCCTTCTGCGTCGCGCAGCCGACGGCCAGCAGCATCGGCGCCAGGCACGCGGCCAGTTTGAATATGCGCTTGATCATAATTTTTCACCCTTGCTTACTTTGGACAGCAGGAAGTCCATATACGCGGCCGATTCCGGGAACAGTTTTTTCTCGTCCTCGAACTGCGCCACCATCTGGTCCGACTTGCCGGTCAGCGAATACAGCATGCCGAGATGAGCATGGAAGCCCGGAGGCACCGACGCGCCACGGGCGCTGATCGTTTGCAGCGACTTTTCCATTTCAGCGATCTGCTGGTCCGTGCTTTCGCCCTTGAAGTGCTGGTACACCTGCGGTTGATAGCCTTCCCAGCCGTACAGCGTTTTCGCCGGCGAGGCGCAACCGCTCAGAAAGGCGGAGCCAGCCAGCGCCAGCACCAATCCGGCGCGCTTGATAAGCGTAATGTGCATGGGGCCTCCGCTTATTTACGCAGGTTGAAGGCGCCAGCCTCAACGCCCGCAACCAGCTTGTCGACCGCTTCGCGCATGGCCAGGTCCAGCACCTTGCCGTTCAGCGTGGCGTCGTAGCTGGCGGTGCCGCCAAAGCCCAGCACTTCGCGGTTGGACAGGCTGTACTCACCAGCGCCGGCGGTGGAGTACACCACTTCCGAAGTGGAGATGTTGACCACGTTCAGCGTCACTTTGGCATACGCCACCTGGGTCTTGCCGCGTCCCATGATGCCGAACAGCTGATGGTCGCCCACTTCCTTGCGGCCGAATTCGGTGACGTCGCCGGTGACGATGTAGTCGGCGCCCTTGATGCTTTGCGCCTGCTGCTTGAAGCCGGCTTCCTGCTTCATCTCGGCCAGATTGTCGCGGTCCAGCACATTGAAGCGGTTGGTTTGTTGCAGGTGAGAGATCAGGATGGTCTTGGCCTGGCCGCCGAGACGGTCAACGCCGTCGGAGAACACGCCGCGCATGAAGCTAGAGCGGTTGTCGAACTTACCGACGGCGATAGGCGCGCGCGGCCCGGCGTATGGCTTGGCGGCGCTGGCCACCGTGGCCACAGCTACCGCTTGCGAGCTTTCCGTGGCACAGCCAGCCAAAACAGACAGCGCCAACGACGCTGCCAACAGTTGCGTAATTTTGATTGTTTTCATATTTTCCCTAGTGGTTGGGAATTCCTGTTTTGCAACATAAATTCCAATGGGAAATTTTATAGATTTCCTTCGCTTATAATCTATCCAATACTCACCAGCGGTTGCAACGCTTGCAACACAATGTCGTGCAGACGCTGCGCCGGCGCATTCAGTTCAGCGGCGGCGCGATGCAAACGCAGGCCGACATCCGGCAGCGGCGGCAAGCGTGGGGCGTCCAGCACGCGCAGCGATGGCGGCAGCCCGGCGGCAGTGCGCACCGTGATGCCCAGTCCCGCGCTCACCGCCGCCCACACGCTCGACAATCCCGGACTGGTGAAGGCAATGCGCCATGCGATGCCGCTCCGGTCCAGGGCCGCTGTGGCGGCACTGCGCATGATGCAGGGCGCGTCCATCATCACCAGCGGCAGCGCGTCCTGGCCGGCGCCGGGCAGCGCCAGCCGTGCGGCATCGGCAGGACCGATCCAGCGCATGGCAAGACGGCCGACATCGACACAGTGCGGCGAGCCGGCGCCACCATCCCAGGCCAGCGCCAGGTCGAGGCGGCCGCTGTTCAGCTGCTCCATCAATTCCACATTGCGCGCCACGCGCGCCTCGATGCGCACCTGCGGATGCACGCGGCTGAAGCGTCCCAGCACCTCGGTCAGCATCTGCTCGCCGAAGTCCTGCTGGATGCCAAGCCGCACGCTGCCCGCCAGTTCGGCGCCCCGCACAGCGGTGGCGGCTTCGTCGTTCAGTTCCAGCAGGCGGCGCGCGTAGCCCAGCAGCGATTCGCCGGCCGGCGTGGTAACCATGCCGCGCCCCTCCTTCCTCAGCACCGGCATGCCCAACTGTTCCTCCAGCTTTTTCAGCTGCGCGCTGACGGCCGAGGTGGAACGTCCCAGCTTGTCCGCCGCCTTGGCGAAGCTGCCCATGTCCACTCCGGTAACGAAAGTGCGTAACACGTCGAGATCAAAGGTAATCCGCCGCATAACCATCCTGTTTTCCTGAACCGACTATCAAAATATTCCCGATTTTCAGGATCAAGATAGGCGCGTATCGTGGTGCTGTCAACCACAAGGAGCCTGCCATGCCGATGAGCCGCATTTCGCTATTGAAGGGAAGATCGCCCGCCTACCTGCGCGCGCTGGGCGACAGTCTGCAACGCGCCATGGAAGAAGCGTTCAACGTGCCGCCGCGCGACCGCTTCCAGCTGATCCATCAACATGAGCAACATGAAATGATGATCGATCCGGGCTACGAGGGCGGGCCGCGCTCGGATAACTTTGTGCTGATCGCCATCACCATCGGCAAGCCGCGCAGCACAGAGGTCAAGCAGGCGTTCTACCAGCGGCTGGTGGCTTTGTTGGCCGAGTCGCCCGGCATTCCGTCCGAGGATGTGATGGTGGTGGTTACCGCCGCGCAGGGCGAGGACTGGTCGTTCGGCGGCGGCCGGCCGGCGGCCTCGCTGCTGGGAATACGGTCATGATCGCCATGCAGTACAGCTTCGTGCTGCCGGCCGATTACGACATGGCCATCATCCGCGAACGCATCGCCAGCAAAGGTCCGCTGCTGGATGACTTGCCGGGCCTGATATTCAAGGCCTATCTGCACGCGGAAGAGCCGGAGCACGCCTACGCGCCGTTCTACCTGTGGCGCGACGAGCAGGCGATGCACGATTTCCTCAACGGCCCGGCGTTTGCCGGCGTGGCGCGTGCCTTCGGCTGGCCGTCCGTGCAAACCTGGACGCCATGGCACACCAGCATCGGCGCCGACGTGCGGCAGGCGCATCATGCAACACGCAGCACGAGCAGCATTGCGCCTTACAGTGCGCTAACTGAATTACGGGAACAGGAAGAGGAATATGCGCGGCACGCGCTGCAACACGGCGCACTGGCGGTGGTGGTGGGATTTGAACCGGTGACGTGGACCGTCACCCGTTTATGCCTGTGGCGCGACAGGCCGTCCAACGCCGCAGCCGAACAGCACTACGGCGTTGGCCACGTATCAGCGCCGGCTTAGCGCGATTCGTAAGGGTTGGACTGATTGAGCATCTCGCGCTGGTAATCCTGGCCGGTGATACCCGACACCATCTTCTCCGATTTCTTCGACGGGATACGGCTGCCAGTCAGGGTGGAATCATTGCTCAGGTTAGCCATCTTGGGAGCAGCTGCGGCATCCGAAGCAACAGCTGGCTGCTCCGCCGTAGCGCATGCGGTCAGGCTTGCGCAAATCGCCATCGTGGCGGCAACGTAAATCTTGTTCATCACTTCCCCCGAGTTATGGTTACATAAAAACCAATCATACCACCGAAATTGACGATATCAACCAGGAAGTATTTCAATGCGCTCGCGTGCCTGCGCCAACTGGGCGGGGTCCATGCGGCTGGCGGCGTTCTTCAGGTAGCGGGCGGCGGTGCTGAAGCCGGCCCGTTCCGCCATCGCCAGCCATAGCCACGCCTGACCAGCGTCCGCGTGCACGCCCTGCCCGGCCAAATACATCAGCCCCAGGTTGAACTGCGCGCGCGTATGGCCTTGCGTCGCGGCCTGCAGATACCAGTGATGCGCCTGCGCGTAATCGCGCGCCACACCCAGGCCATTGTCATGCCGCAGCGCCAGCGCAAACTGCGCCTGCGTGTGATTCTGCTCGGCCGCCTTGCGATACCAGTGATAGGCCTGCATGCAATCCGGTTGCGGTCCTTCGTCGTTATCATGCAACAGGCCAAGGCTGTATTGGGCCGCCACATAATCCTGCTCGGCGGCGCGGCGATACCAGGCCATCGCCTTGCGATAGTCGCGCTGCACGCCGCGTCCCGTTTCATAGCGTAGCCCGAGGTCGAACTGGGCGCGCAAATGGCCCTGGTCGGCCGCCTTGCGATACCAGAAGATCGCCTCCTGATGATCCTGCGGTACGCCATGGCCGGCGTCATACAGCAGGCCAAGGTGATATTGTGCGCCGGGGAAGCCCTGCTCCGCCGCCTTGCGATACCAGTGCTGCGCCTGCACGTAATCCTGCTCGACGCCCTGGCCGTGATCGTAACGCAGGCCCAGGTTATTCTGCGCCGCCGCGTGACCCTGCTCGGCCGCCTTGCGATACCAGTCCAGCGCCTTCTGCTCATCGCGCGGCACGCCCTGGCCGTTATCGTAGATCAGGCCCAGGTTGAACTGCGAGCTGGCATGGTCCTGCTCCGCCGCGCGCCGATACCACAGGATGGCCTTCTGCGCATCCTGCGCGATACCGTCGCCTTTATCAAAGCGCAGCGCCAGATTGAACTGCGCCGGCGCATAGCCCTGATCAGCTGCCTTGCGATACCAGGACATCGCCTGACCCACGTCCTGCGGCACGCCCTGGCCATTGTCGTAGCGCAGGCCGAGGTTGAACTGCGCGCGCGCGTAACCCTGCTCGGCCGCCTTGCGATACCAGAAGATCGCCTGCTTGAAATCCTGCGGCACGCCCTTGCCGGTGTCGTACATCATGCCGAGGTTATTTTGCGCGCCGGCGTCGCCCTGCTCGGCCGCCTTGCTGAACCAGTGCATCGCCTGCTGCGTATCATTCGGCACGCCCTGGCCCTTGGCGTACAGCCAGCCCAGGTTGTACTGCGCGGCCGCATAGCCCTGCTCCGCCGCCTTGCGATACCACGCCGCCGCTTCCTCGAAACTCTGCGCGACACCCTGGCCCTTCTGGTACATCACGCCCAGGTTGTACTGCGCGTGTTCCAGCCCGGACTGCGCGGCCTGGCGATACCACACCACCGCCATCTCGTAGCTCTGCGCCACACCGTGGCCGTTGAAATACATGAAGCCCAGGCTATGCTGGGCGTTGGCGACGCCGCGCTCGGCCAGTCCCTTCACGCGCAGGAATTCTGCGGTGTACGTGCTGCCGTTACTGGCTTCGTCTTCGTTGGGACTGTACTTCGACATCAGGCCTGGATCGCTATCATGGCTGGTTCATACTCCACCACCGGCACCGGCGGCGACGACAAGCGGTTCTGCTCCTGCAGCACGTCGATAAAGCTGTGCAGCGAAATCGGCCGGTGATACAGATAGCCCTGCATGGTGGTGCAGCCGTTGGCTTCGAGGTAGCGCGACTGCACGTCGGTCTCCACGCCTTCCGCCACCAGGTGCAGGCCGAGGCCGCGTGCGATCGAGATGATCGCCAGGATCACCGGATAGTGGCCGTTCTCGTCATGGATCTCCTTGACGAAGGACTGGTCGATCTTGATGGTGTGGATAGGGAAGCGGTGCAGATAGGCCAGCGACGAATAGCCGGTACCGAAATCGTCGATCGCCACCGACACGCCCAGCTGGCACAGTTTGTTCAGCTGTTCGATCGCATATTGCGGATTGCGGATGCAGATATTCTCGGTGATCTCCACCTCGATCTGCGCCGGCGAAATGCCGTAGCGCGTCAGCGCGCCGCGCATCTTCTCGAAGAAATCACCGCGGTCCAGATACTGCGGCGACAGATTCAGCGACAGGCGCAGCGCTTCGCCACCCGCAGCATTCCACTGCAACAGGTCGCGGCACAGCGCCCCCAGCATCCAGTCGGAGATCGGCAGCATCAGGCCATTCTCTTCGGCAAACGGCAGGAACTCGCCAGCCGCCAGCAGACCGCGCTGCGGATGGTTCCAGCGCATCAAGCCTTCGGCCCCGATGATGCGGCCGGTGGCCACATCGACCTGCGGCTGGTAATACATTTCCAGCTCGTTGTGCTCCAGCGCCTTGCGCAGCGCCTGTTCCAGCGCGATCTTCTGGTGCGACACATCCAGCATCGAGTTGTGATAGAAGCTGTGTCCATTCTTGCCCAGCGCCTTCACCTGGTACATGGCGATATCCGCATGGCGCAGCAGCTCGTCGATGGTTTCGCCATCGGTCGGATACACAGCGATGCCGATCGAGGCCGAGATATGCACCTCATGCCCATCCAGGTCGAACGGACGTTGCAGGCTTTCGAGGAATTTGTCGGCGATCGCCTTGGCGTCCTGGCGGTCGCGCAGTTCCGGCAGCACGATGGTGAATTCGTCGCCGCCCTGGCGCGCCAGCGTGTCGCCACGGCGCAAACAATCCTTCAGGCGCGTGGCGACCTGCTGCAGCAGTTCGTCGCCCTTGACGTGGCCCAGCGTGTCGTTGACCAGCTTGAAGCGGTCCAGGTCGACGAACATCACCGCCAGCTCGGTCAGCTTGCGCTTGGCCTGGATTACAGCCAGGCCCAGGCGGTCCTTGAACAGCATGCGGTTCGGCAGGTCGGTCAGAATGTCGTGGTAGGCCTGGTAGGAAATCACTTCCTCGGCGCGCTTGCGGTCGGTGATGTCGCGCGCCACGCCATAGGTGCCGAAGAACTCGCGCGTCTTCACTTCATGATCGGGAAGATGCATGCCGATCGCGTTCAGCGAAATCGTCATCAGCGTATTGTTGAAGGTGCGCTCGATGCCGCCGCCGGCGCCAGTGCCGGTATTGCACTTCAGGCGCAGCTCGACGTTGCGCGAGGCCCGCTCATCGACGCGGCGCTCGTTGAAGGCATAGCGCGCGCGCTCCTGGTCCTCGTCATGCACCAGCACCGAGTAGTGCTTGCCGATCAGCTCCTCGCGGCTAAAGCCCAGCAGTTGCTGCACGCGGTCGTTCACAAACGTGAATTTGCCTTCGTGGTTCAGCGTGTAGATGATGTCCGGCGACGAGTCCACCAGGTAGCGGTACATCTTCTCCGAGTTTTCCAGCTTGGAGGCGATGCGCTCGTTGTCGATGGCGAGGCGGCGCTTTTGCAGCGCGTTCTCCACCGTCTTCAGCAGCTCCTCGCGGCTGTACGGCTTGCGCAGGTAATCATAGGCGCCGCGCTTCAGCGCGCCGATGGCGGCTTCGATGCCGACATCGCCGCTCATCACGATCACGTCGCCGTCGATTTCGCGCGCGTTGATGTAGTCCATGATCTCATGCCCGCTCATGTCGGGCAGGCGGAGATCAAGCAGGATCAGATCGAATTTCAGTTTGGTCAACTGGGCCAGCGCCTCACTGCCACAGGTCGCGGTCACCAGGTGGTAATCACGGTCTCGCAGCAGCTCATACAACGACGACAGCAGACGCGGTTCATCGTCGACAAGCAGAAGGCGGGGGCGGTTATCAGAAGACAGAGATTCGACGGGGGCTAGGTCGAAAGAGTTCAGGTTCATCATGGCCTTAAGCGGAATCCATCACCTGCGTTTTCACGCCGGCGAGTTGGCTGTTACTGCCCTTGGCGGGCAGCAGGATTTCAAAAGTCGTACCGGTTTTTCCGGAACGGCAGGTAATCAGGCCTTGCATTTTCTTGACCAGGCTGTGGACGATGGACAGTCCCAGGCCATGGTGAGCGCCCTCCTTGTTGCTGCGCACAGGAGAGAACAGGTTGGCCAGCACGTCTGCCGACAAACCTGGGCCGGTGTCACTCACCACCAGCTCCAGATACAGCTTGCGTTCACGATTGACGTGACCACGGTTGGCAATTTCAATCTTGCCGCCATCAGTCATTGCCTCGATAGCGTTCTTGATCAGGTTGACCAGGATTTGTTTCAGCATGTCGGCGTCGCCGTCGATCTCCGCCGGCTCCTCCTGCATGCGCACCACCAGTTGCACCGAGGCCGGCACGAAGTCGGTGGCGCGGAACAGGCGCAGCACGTCGTCCACCACCTTGGTGACATCGGTGACGCGCGAGGTTTCGGTCGGCTGCAAATCGGCCAGGCCATTAATCAGCTGGCCGACGCGGTCGATCTCTTCGTTCAGTATCGACATCTCGCCGACCACCGGCTCGCGGCGCGCCAGTTTGCTATCCAGCACCGACAGGTAGTTCTTGATGATCGACAGCGGGTTGTTCACCTCATGCACCACGCGGCGCGAAGCTTCGCGATACTCTTCCGCCACATGCGCGATCTGGCGCTTGGCGTGACCACGCTCGCTCATTGCGGTTTCCAGCGAAGCAGCGGCCTGGGTGCCGAACGACAGCAGGAAGCGCTCGCGCTTTTGCAGCGTGGCCAGTTGCCATGCCGGCGCACCGCCGATCAGCACACCGAGGCAGCGCTGGTTGGCCACCAGCGGCAGGCACACCATGCTGTCGCTGCCGAGAATGCGGAACAGCTGTTCTTCCGCAACGTTATGCGCCTGACCTTCGCGGCTGACGTAGGCCAGCTTGCGCTCCAGCGCCGACTGCGCCACCGGGCCGCCCTTGTTGAGCGGGATGACGAATTCGGCCAGCCGTTGCTGGTGCTCGCCGGTGGCCATGCCGTGCAGCGCGTGGCCGGTAGGATTCTCCAGCAACAGCACAGCGTTTTCCAGGTCGAACAGGATGCGCGCCGAACGCGTGATGGCTTCCAGCAGGCTGGCTTCGCCGTTCTGGCGGGCGAAGGTCTGCCCCATCTCGGAGACCAGCATGATGTTGCGCACTTCCTCCGACAGCCGCTGCTGCACCGGATCGACCACCGGCGGTGCATAGGCCGTTGGCGCAACGATATCGTCGGCGCCGGCCAGGTCGATGCCCAGATAGTTGGCGGACTTCTCCACCTGGCGCGCAGCGTTGCTGACGATCTGTTCCAGCTTCTCGCTATCCAGATTGCACAGGCGCGCGGCTTCTTCGATCGCCTGCTCCTGGTCTTCATGGCAGCACAGCAGGTGCGACAGGCGCACGATGCGGATCAGCGGATGCGCCGCCTCCAGCCGCGTCACCGGCTCGTGGTGATACAGCACGCTGTCGGCCAGGAAGGAATCCAGGTTCCAGCGTTCGATCAGCCAGGCGCCGGCTTCCGAGTGGGTGATTTGCAGCGTGCGCTGTTCGACCGCGCACAGGTCTTCGTCATCGCGCGCGGTAAAGTTGAATGCATATTCCTTGGGCGCGGTGGCCAGCAGCGCCAGGCGGCCGACGTTGTGCAGCAGGCCGGCCAGGTAGGCTTCTTCCACGTGCGGGTATTCCATCTGTTTGGCGACATCGCGCGCGATGACGGCAGTGGTCAGCGAGCCTTTCCAGAAGCCGCGCAGGTCGGTGCTGGCGGAATGCGGGAAACTGTTAAAGGTCTGGAATACCGATTCGCTGATCACCAGCGTCTTGATCATGTCGGTGCCGAGCGACACCAGCGACTGCTCCAGGCCTACCGCGCGCTGATTGCGATGGTAGGCCGAGCTGTTGGCGACGGTCAGGATCTTGCTGGTCATGGCCGCATCCTTGGCGATGAGGGCGGCCAGCTCCGGCATGCCGGCATCGTCGGCTTGCAGGTGCTCAATCAACTTGATCAGGATCTGCGGCATGGCCGGCAGCCGCGCGATCAGCAGTCGATTGCGAATATCATGATCAGATTGTTGATGCATCGTATCGAACATTGCCCATCAATCAAGAAGCGGACTATCACAACAAATCCGTCAACGTTAGGGTTCATGCGGGTTACAGCGCGATTCAGACCTAAAATAATTCCCGCCAAAAAATTATCTTAGCATAAAGTCTGATGTTAACTTAACACTAGGAAAAATTTCTTCCTAAACTAAGCCACTTTCCTGCCGTTAATGATTACCGGCCAATATTGCGCGTTAGCATGCTCCGGTAATGCCGCGACGTCAACCACAAAGCGAGAGCAGAGGCACTAAATGCCATCTGTCCTGCGGCTAGCCATAGTGCGGAATGTGATAGGACAGGGGCAATCACGCCCGCCACGATGGCGCCCAGCAGCGTCACCGCGAACGACTGCACCGAGGCGACGGTGCCACGGATATGCGGGAACAGGTCCAGCGCCAGCAGCGTCGCCCCCGGCGCCACCACCGACATGCCGAAGGTATAGAACAGCATCGGCAGCACGGTCCAGGGCAGCGCCGGCGGCAGGAAGCTGTGGTACAGCAGGTTGACCGTCGACGCGGCCAGCAGGAAACAGAAGCCGATGCCGATCTGGCGCGCAAACGTCATCTTGCCGGCGATGCGGTTGGCCGCCAGCGCGCCGAGGAAGATCCCGCCCACCGAGGGAATAAACAGCCACGCAAACTCCGACGCGCCCAGGTGCAACTGCTCCGGCAAGAACACCGGCGCCGCCGAGATATAGATAAACAGGCCGGCAAAGTTCAGCGCCACCACGCCGGTCTTCAGGTGGAACAGCGGCGAACGCAGGATCTCGCCATAGTTACGCGCCAGGAAGCGCGGATTGAACGGGTGGCGTTTTTCCGGCGGCAGCGTCTCCGGCAGGCGGCGGTAGCAGAAGATGAGCAGCAGCACGCTGTAGGCCAGCAGCGACAGGAAGATGGCGCGCCAGTCGAACAGTGTGACGATCCAGCCACCGAGGATGGGGGCGATGGCAGGCGCGATGGAGAAGATCATCGTCACCAGCGAAAGCAGGCGCGCGGCGGCGGCGTCTTCATACAGGTCGCGGATGATGGCACGCCCCACCACCACGCCGGCGCCGGCCGAAATACCCTGCATGATGCGGAACACCCACAGGTAGTGGACGGTGTGGGCGGCAGCGCAACCCAGCGTGCCAATGGCGAACATGGCCAGCGACACCAGGATGACGTTGCGGCGGCCGAAGGCGTCGGACAGCGCGCCGTGCCACAGCACCATGCCAGCGAAGGCCAGCATGTAGAAGGTCAGGCTTTGCTGTACTTCCAGCGGCGTAGCGTGCAGCGTGGCCTGGATGTTGGGGAAGGCTGGCAGGTAGGCGTCGATCGAGAACGGGCCGATCATCGACAGGCCGGCCAGCATCACCGCCAGCGCGGGTGCGGTGAGTGGCTTGCGGTGCGGTGGTTCCGGGGGTGGGACATCGTGTTCGATGTCCTGGTCGGGCAGGTTGGCGGGAGGAGTTGGCAGCATAACGGTTTCCTTGCAAATGCCCCGGCCCCGGAACGCGTCATCCCGCGAACGCGGGAGTCCATACTGAGCCGGCCGGCGCGCTCAGCATGGGTTCCGGCTTGCGCCGGAACGACGGGGCTTACTCTTTGGGCTTGGCGGCTTCGCGACGATTGAAGCCGGCCACCATATCGAAGCGGAACAGTCGGCACTCCAGCGCACCATTGAAGAATGGCGTCTTGCGCGACTCCTTCAAGCGCAGCAGCTTCGGCACGCCCAGGTCCGCCGTGAACAGATACACCGTCCAGCCGGCAAAGCGCTGCTTCAGCGTCGAGCTGAGTTCTGCGTAGAAGCTGTTGGCCAGTTCATCCTGCGGCATGGTGCTGTCGCCACGCACGCCAATCCGCTCGCCATACGGCGGGTTGGTCAACAAAATGCCCGGCTGCGCGGTCGGCGCCTGCACCTGCTGCGCTTCGATCTGCTTCAGCGGCACGTCAAACAGAATACCGGCGCTGCGCAGATTGTGACGCGCCATCGCCACCATATCGCCCGAAATATCGGAACCGAAAATGGTCGGCTCGGCCGGCAGCGGATTCGGCTTGATGGCTGCCTTCATGTCCTGCCACACATTGGCTTCAAAGTCATGGAACTTCTCGAACGCGAAACGGCGGCGCGCGCCCGGCGGCACGCCCTGCACCATCTGCGCCGCTTCGCACAGGATGGTGCCGGAACCGCACATCGGGTCGAACAGCGGCATGCCCGGCTTCCAGCCAGCCACGCGCAGCAGGCCGGCCGCCAGGTTCTCGCGCAGCGGCGCGTCACCAGTCTCGGTACGCCAGCCGCGCTTGAAGAGCGCCTCGCCCGAGGTATCCAGGTACACGATGAACTGGCGCGCATCGACGAAACCGAAGATACGCATATCCGGTTCCTTGGTATCGACCGACGGACGTTTTTTATACTGATCGAGGAAGCGGTCGCAAATGGCGTCCTTGATCTTCAGCGTGGTGAATTCCAGGCTTTTCAGCGGCGACTTGACGGCAGTGAGATCGACGCGGATGGTATGGTCGTAGCTGAACCACTCTTCCCAGGGCTGCTCCAGCACCAGGTCATAGATATCGTTCTCGTTCTTGTAGCCGCCGACCGCCATGCGCATCAGCACGCGCGACGCGATGCGCGAGTGCAGATTCATCAGGTAGGCATCGGTCAGCTCGCCCGAGGCGTGCACGCCGCCGGGCACTTCGTTGTGCACCTTCAGGGTGGTGCTTTGTTGCGCGATCTCGCGCAGTTCTTCGGCTAACGCCGCTTCCATGCCGCGCGGGCATGGGCAAAAGAAGGATGCCATAGGTGTACCTTTTGTCCGTTAAAAAAATAATCCGTCCTGCGGTCAGAACGGCTTGACTACTACAAAAATGACGATGCCCAGCATCAGGAATACCGGCACCTCGTTAAATACGCGGAACCACTTGTGGCTACGTTTGTTTTCACCGCGCTCAAACTTTTTCAGCAGCGGGCCGCAGGCGTGGTGATAGCCGATCAACAGCACCACCAGCGTCAGCTTGGCGTGCAGCCAGCCGCCGGGAATATGCCAGCCGTACAGCTGGTAAATCAGGCTGATACCAAGGATCACCGCAAACACCGCAATCCACATCGAGAAGCGATACAGCTTGCGCGCCATCAGCAGCAGGCGCGCCGTGGTGTTCTTGTCAGTCTCCATCGCCAGGTTGACGAAGATGCGCGGCAGGTAGAACACGCCGGCCATCCAGGCGATGACGAAGAAGATGTGCAGTGCTTTGGTCCAGAGGTACAGCATTGTTTAATCCTTAGTTTCGTACTTCTCCGTGGCCGAATACCACGTATTTCAGCGAGGTCAGGCCCTCCAGGCCAACCGGGCCGCGTGCGTGCAGCTTGTCGTTGGAGATGCCGATCTCCGCACCCAGGCCGTACTCAAATCCGTCCGCGAAGCGGGTCGAGGCGTTGATCATCACCGAAGACGAATCCACTTCGCGCAGGAAGCGCATCGCCGCCGAGTGGTCTTCGGTGATGATCGCTTCGGTGTGCTTGGACGAGTAAGTGTTGATGTGCTCCATCGCTTCGTCCATGTCCGCCACGATTTTTACCGACAGAATCGCCGCCAGGTATTCGGTGGACCAGTCTTCCTCCGTCGCCGCCGCCAGGTGCGGGTAGTCTTGCAGGATCGCGGCGGCTTCCCCATCGGCGCGCAGCTCGACCTGTTTGGTCGCGTACAGCCTGGCCAGTTCTGGCAGCACCAGCGGCGCAATCGCGCGCGCCACCAGCAGCGTTTCCATCGTGTTGCAGGTGCCGTAGCGATGGCACTTGGCGTTGAAACCGATGTCCAGCGCTTTCTTCAGATCGGCCTTGGCGTCGATGTAGACGTGACAGATGCCGTCCAGGTGTTTGATCATCGGCACCGTGGCTTCTGCCATCAGCCGCGCGATCAGGCTCTTGCCGCCGCGCGGCACGATCACGTCGACGTATTGCGGCATGGTGATCAGCGCGCCGACAGCGGCGCGGTCGGTGGTGTCCACCACTTGCACGCCGTTGGCTGGCAGGCCCGCGCCTTCCAGCCCTTGCTTGACCAGTTTCGCCAATGCGCGGTTGCAGTGGATCGCTTCCGAGCCGCCGCGCAGGATGGTGGCGTTGCCGCTCTTGATGCACAGGCCGGCCGCGTCCACCGTCACGTTCGGGCGCGATTCATAGATGATGCCGATCACGCCCAGCGGCACGCGCATCTGGCCGACCTGGATGCCGGTCGGGCGGAATTTCAGGCCGGAGATTTCGCCGATCGGGTCCGGCAGCGCGACGATCTGCCGCAAGCCTTCGACCATCGTGGCAATCGCCTTGTCCGACAGCGCCAGACGGTCCAGCATCGCGGCTTCCAGGCCATTGGCGGCTGCGGCATCCATGTCCAGCTGATTGGCGGCGCGCAGCGCGTCGGCGTCGCGTTCGATGGCGTCGGCGATCAGCGTCAGCGCGCGGTTGCGCGTTGCCGTGTCGGCGCGGGCCATGCCGCGCGAAGCCTCGCGCGCCTGCCGGCCCAGTTGTTCCATGTACTGCTTGATGTCCATTCGTATCCCCTGCAGCGTCATTCCGGCGCCGGCCGGAATGACGGCGTGTTTAGCCGCGGGCGACTTTCAGGGCCAGTTGCAGCATGGCGTCCCAGGCATCGCCGGCGTACGCTTTCGCGCGCAGCCCTTTAATCATCTTGTCCACTTGCGCGGCCTCTTTCATTGCCGCTTCCAGCGTCGGCAGCGAAATGCGGCGCAGCGCCGGGTCCATCATGCGTTCCTTCGGTCCCCAGATGCGATGCTCCTTCAGCAGCGCACCCAAGGGCCGGCCTTGCGCCATGCCCGCCTTCAGCTTGAGCAGCGTGCGGATTTCCTCCGACACCGCCCACAGCACCAGCGGCAAGGCTTCGCCCTCGCCTTTCAGGCCATCCAGCATGCGGATCAACCGCGCCGGATCGCCTGCCAGCATCGCCTCACTGAGCTTGAACACATCGTAGCGCGCCACATTCAGCACCGCTTCGTGTACCTGCTCGTAGCTCAGCTTGCCCGGCTCGTGCAGCAAGGCCAGTTTCTGAATCTCCTGATGGGCCGCAAGCAGATTGCCTTCCACGCGATCGGCGATGAAATCAATGCTCTGCCGGTCCGCGCTTTGCCCCTGTGCGGCAAGGCGCTGGCCTATCCAATTGGGCAAATGCGCCCGTTCCACCTGCGGGATGTCGATATACACCGCCGCCTGTTGCAGCGCGGCCACCCAGGCCGCCTTCTGCGTCTGCCAGTCCAGCTTCGGCAGCGTGATCAAAGTCAGGTTGTCCGGACTCAGATCTTTTACATAGTTTTGCAGCGCCGCGCCGCCATCCTTGCCCGGCTTGCCGGTCGGGATGCGCAGCTCGATCAGCTTTTTATCGCCAAACAGCGACAGCGCCTGGTTGGCTGCCAGCAGCTCGCCCCACTTGAAGCTGCGCTCCACGGTCAGCACGTCGCGCTCGGAATAGCCTTGCGCGCGCGCGGTCTTGCGGATTTTGTCCGCAGCCTCCAGCGCCAGCAAATGTTCATCGCTGGTGATGACGTATAGCTGCGACAGCGATTTGCTCAAATGGCCGTCCAGCGCCTCCAACCGTAATTGCATGCGGCGCCTTTACTGAATCGGCACAGCCGGCGGGATGGTCGACGGCTGCGCCGATGGCTGCTTGTCGGCCGGCAGCGGTGCTGCGCCAGGCGGCGGCAGCGACACGCCGGCCGTCTTGACGGCAGCGATGCGGCGCATCATCTGCTGTACCAGGTCGGTTTGCATGTCCTTGTACAGCAGCGCTTCTTCCTGCTCCTTGGCCAGCAGCTGGGTTTCGTTAAAGTCGATCGGGCGCGTCAGCGTGATTTGCGTTGGCGCCAGCAGCTCCTTGCCCTGCTTGTCGACAATGCGGAAGATGATGTTATACGTCAGCAGGTACTGACGCACGCGGCCATTGCTGTTCAGCGACAGAATGGTCTTGGTCTTGGTCTTTTCCGGATTGGACAAGACCTCGACCACGCCATCGGCTTCTTTCGGACTGCTGACCACCGTGGTGCCGCCGTTGGCGCGGATGTTGCGCTTCAAATCAATCGCCAATGGCGACGCCTCCGGCAGCCCCACATAGATGGTCGGGAACGGCAGCGTGTAATGGCCGCCATCGCCGCGCAGGTGGAAACCGCAGCCCGACAGCGTCAGCGACGTTGCCAGCAATGCCGCACACAAAAACTTCGAAGTAGTCGCCATAGCTCTCTTTACACCACAATGTTGACCAGTTTGCCCGGCACCACGATGACCTTCTTCGGCGTGCCCTCGATGAACTTCTGCACCGCTTCGTTGGCCAGTGCGGCAGCTTCGATGGCTGCCTTGTCGGCGCCCTTCGCTACCACCACGCTGCCGCGCAGCTTGCCGTTCACCTGGATCATCATCTCGATTTCCGACTGTTCCAGCGCGGCCGGATCAACCTGCGGCCAGGCCGCATCCAGGATGTCGCCAGCGTAGCCCAGTTCTTTCCACAGCACGTGGGTGATGTGCGGCGCCACTGGATTCAGCAGGCGCAGGAAGATCGCATAGCCTTCCGACAGCACGGCCGCTTCCACGTCCTTGGCCGATTCCAGCGTGTTCAGCATCTTCATGCAGGCCGACACCACGGTGTTGTACTGTATGCGCTTGACGTCATAGTCGGCCTGTTGCAGCACCTTGTGCACTTCGCGGCGCAGCGCCTTGCCGGCGTCCGAGGTGGCGGCGGCGCTGACTGGCGCGCCAGCGGTGGCAATCGCCTCGCGCTGCGCGTAGCCGAAAGCCCAGACGCGGCGCAGGAAGCGGTTGGCGCCTTCGACGCCGCTGCCCGACCATTCCAGCGTTTGCTCTGGCGGCGAAGCGAACATGGTGAACAGGCGCGCGGTGTCGGCGCCGTATTGCTCGATCTGCGCTTGCGGATCGATGCCGTTGTTCTTCGATTTCGACATCTTCTCGGTGCCGCCGATCTGCACCGGTTGGCCGTCTTCCTTCAGCAGCGCGCCTTGCGGACGGCCTTTGTCGTCCAGCGACAGGTCAACGTCGGCCGGGTTGAACCAGATCTTCTTGCCGGATGCTTCTTCGCGGTAGTAGGTCTCGTTCAGCACCATGCCCTGGGTCAGCAGGTTGGTGAATGGCTCGTCGAATTTCACCAGGCCGAAGTCGCGCATGACCTTGGTCCAGAAGCGCGCGTACAGCAGGTGCAGCACGGCGTGTTCAATGCCGCCGATGTACTGGTCCATCGGCATCCAGTAATCGTTGCGTGCATCGACCATGGCGTCGTTGGAACCTGGCGAGGTATAGCGCATGTAGTACCACGACGAATCGACGAAGGTATCCATCGTGTCGGTTTCGCGACGTGCCGGCTTGCCGCACTGCGGGCAGTCGCACTTCAGGAAGGCCTCGTATTTGTTCAGCGGGTTGCCGCTGCCATCCGGGACGCAGTCTTCCGGCAGTACCACCGGCAGATCTTTTTCCGGCACCGGCACCGAGCCGCAATCGGCGCAGTTGATCATCGGGATCGGCGTGCCCCAGTAGCGCTGGCGCGAGATGCCCCAGTCGCGCAGGCGGAAGGTGGTCTTCTTCTCGCCCAGGCCCTTGGCTTCCAGGTCGGCGGCCACCGCGTCCAGCGCTTCCTTGTAGCGCAGGCCATCGTACTTGCCGGAATTGGTGACAACCGAGACTTCCTTGTCGCCATACCATTCCTGCCAGGCGTCGGTCGAATATTCCGGCGCGTCGGCGGTGGTGATGACTTGCTCGATCGGCAGATTGTATTTTTTGGCGAACGCGAAATCGCGTTCGTCGTGCGCAGGCACGCCCATCACGGCGCCGTCGCCGTAGGTCATTAGCACGTAGTTGCCGACCCAGACTTCAACTTGTTCGCCGGTGATCGGATGGGTGACGAACAGGCCGGTCGGCATGCCCTTCTTTTCCATCGTCGCCATGTCGGCTTCGATCACCGAGCCGAGTTTGCATTCGGCGTTGAAGGCGGCCAGTTCCGGATTGGTTTGCGCGGCCAGCACGGCCAGCGGGTGTTCAGCAGCGACAGCGCAGAAGGTCACGCCCATCACGGTGTCCGGACGGGTGGTGAACACGTACATCTTGCCATCGCCGATCAGCGCGCCATCGGCGTCCTTGATCTCGTGCGGGAAGGCGAAGCGCACGCCGGTCGACTTGCCGATCCAGTTCGACTGCATGATGCGCACGCGCTCAGGCCAGCCTGGCAGCTTGCTGTCGACGTGTTCCAGCAGTTCTTCGGCGTAGTCGGTGATGCGCGCGTAGTACATCGGGATTTCGCGCTTCTCGATCACCGCGCCCGAGCGCCAGCCCTTGCCATCGATAACCTGCTCATTGGCCAGCACGGTCTGGTCGATCGGGTCCCAGTTCACGGTGCCGGTCTTTTTGTAGATGATGCCTTTTTCCAGCATCTTCAGGAACATCCACTGGTTCCACTTGTAGTATTCCGGCTTGCACGCGGTCATTTCGCGCGACCAGTCGATGGCCAGGCCCATCAGCTCCATCTGCGAACGCATGTGGGCGATGTTGGAGTAGGTCCACTGCGCCGGCGGCACGTTGTTGGCCATGGCGGCATTTTCGGCCGGCATGCCGAACGCGTCCCAGCCCATCGGCATCAGCACGTTGTAGCCGTTCATGCGCAGATAGCGGTACATCACGTCATTAATCGTATAGTTGCGGACGTGGCCCATGTGCAGCTTGCCCGATGGGTAAGGCAGCATCGAGCAGGCGTAGTATTTACCCTTCGGGAAGCGTGGATCGTTCTCGACGGCCTTGTAGGCATCGATTGCCTTCCAGTGGGATTGAGCAGCTTTTTCGACGTCGGCGGGACTATATTTATCTTGCATGATGGTGTACGGCCAATTAGTGAATATGAACCGGACATTATACCTTGAGCCGCGCCAGTACGGCGCTGGCGGGCAGGTGCTAAATAGTAGTAATGAACTTAACAAAAGCACCATGATCGGAGTCTGCTATGCCAACCTTGCCTCCAGCTATCGTTGCCGCCCTGCGCCATGCTCATCCTGAACGTGATTTCCTGTTACTCAGCGCCAGCATCAGCCGAAAGCTGCACCACGAACTTGCGACACTGATTGCCAACGGCAAGCATCACACTAGTTGCACAATCTTTCTCTGTACGCTGGGCGGTGATTCCGACGCCGGTTACCGCATCGCGCGCTGCCTGCAGGACCATTACGTGCACATCCGCCTGGTTATCACAAGCTATTGCAAAAGCGCCGGCACGCTAATCGCTATCGGCGCTCATGAACTTGCCATTGGCGATTTGGGCGAGTTAGGACCGCTGGACATGCAAATCGCAAAGCCTACCGAATTATTGGAGCATGGTTCAGTACTGGACATTGCCCAAGCATTGGAGGCAATTTCTGCACATACACGGAGCGTGTTTTTCAAAGTCCTTATCGAAATACGCCAGCAAGGCCATTTATCGACACCAATAGCAGGAGAAATGGCCGCCTGTAATTGATAGAGCGGAGGCAGTGGAACTTTTTAACTACGTCAGTTGTCCAAGCCAGGAAGAGACTGACGCTTCCCAGTTCCTTGAGCAGTTTATGACGGATCAGGCAGAATTTGCTCCCGCCTTCATCGACGATAATATAAATATAGCAGGAGGTTCCTATGCAACGACGCATTAGTCTGCTGGAATTAATAAGCCAACAGACAGACTATCGGCAAAATGCCGCTTTGATGGAAAAGAGGATGAAAGTCATAGGAGATTTTGCAGATAGCATGCAAAAAATCAGAGAGATGAGTTACTTTACTTCCTCCCATACGGATATCAAAGAGCGATAAATTGTTTTATAAAGAGTACCCACCTCACCCGGCGCTGGCGGCGCATGTGGCCTGCGTCTGGGCGGCGCGGGCCCCGGGCGGCGCGCAGGCGCACCGGGTGTTGCCGGATAATTGTGTGGATATTCTGTGGCAGGATGGCGGGCAGGCCGGCTTTGCTGTGGGGATGATGTCGTCAGCGATACTGGTGGCCAGCGAGCGGCCGGTGTGGACCCTGGCGGTGCGCTTCAAGCCGGGCATGGCGGGCGCTTTCCTGCAAGCGCCTCTGCAGGAAATCACCGACCAGCGCGCGGATATCGATCTGCTGTGGGGACGCAGCGATGCGGACCGGCTCAGCGATGCACTGTGGACCAGCGAGGCGCCGCTGCGCATGCGCCTGGCGCTGATCGAGCGGGAGTTGCTGCGCCGCTTGCGGGCGGCGAGCGCCGACGCGTCCGGCCCGGCCGGCACGCCGGCGCTGGTGCTGCGGGCGTTGGCGACGCTGGAGGATAGCGGCGGCGAGGTGCGCGTCGAGGCGCTGGCGACGCAGTTGAACGTATCACGACAACACCTTGCGGCGCAGTTCCGCCAGCATGTCGGCCTGTCGCCCAAGCTGTTTGCGCGGATCTGCCGCTTCCGCCAGGCCACGGCGGCGATCAAGGCGGCGCCATCGCCCGACTGGACACAACTGGCGCTGGAATGCGGCTACTTCGACCAATCCCACCTGATCCACGATTTCCAGGAATTTGCCGGCAGCGCGCCCGAGCGATTCCATTTTTCCAATCAAACCCTTGCCTGATGTGCCAAGATGTTGTTTTGACTATCTGGAGGCACACAATGATTAACGGACTGCGCACCGCCATCTACCCGGTAGCCGACCTGGCCAAGGCCAAAGAGTGGTACACCAAGGTGTTTGGCGTCGAACCTTATTTCGACCAGCCCTTCTATGTCGGCTACAACGTCGGCGGTTTCGAGCTGGGCCTGCTGCCGGATGGCGGCACGCCCGCCAAGGCCGGCGCGCTGGTGTACTGGGGCGTGGCGGATATCGAAGCGGAAGTCGCCCGCATCACCGCGCTGGACGCCACCATCCACGGCGCCATTCAAGAGGTTGGCGAGAATATCAAAACGGTCGAACTGGCCGACCCGTTCGGCAATCTGCTTTGCCTGATCTACAACCCGCACTTCGATTTGAAAGCGGTGCGCTAGCGATTGTGGGAAAATACTGCCTCTGCAAACAAAGAGGTAGTCCCATGTCCCGCCGTAACGCCAATCTGATTAAAACGCCCGAGCAAATGGTGCAAGCCCGCGTCGCCGCCCAACTGGCGGCCGACGTGCTGACCATGATCGCTCCCCACGTCAAGCCGGGCGTGACCACGGCCTACCTCGACCAGCTGTGCAACGACTACATCGTCAATGTGCAGCAGGCGATACCGGCCAACGTCGGCTACGGCGGCTTCCCGGCCACCGTGTGCAGCTCGGTCAACCATGTGGTGTGCCACGGTATTCCGTCGGCAACGCAGGTGCTGAAGAACGGCGACATCATCAACATCGACGTGGCCGTCATCAAGGATGGCTGGCACGGCGACACCAGCCGCATGTACTACGTCGGCGAACCGTCCAAGCCAACCCGCAAGCTGGTCGAAACGACCTATGCGGCGATGTGGGCCGGCATCCGCGCGGTCAAGCCGAAAGCCACTTTAGGCGACGTCGGCTTCGCGATCCAGACCGTGGCCGAGAAAGCCGGCTACAGCGTGGTGCTGGATTACTGCGGCCACGGCATCGGCCAGGTCTACCACGAAGATCCGCAGGTGACGCACTACGGCCGTCCAGGCCAGGGCATGGTGCTGAAGCCGGGCATGCTGTTCACCATCGAGCCGATGATCAACGCCGGCAAGGCGGCAACCAAGGAATTGAGCGACGGCTGGACCGTCGAGACGCGCGACAAATCGCTGTCGGCGCAATGGGAACACATGGTGCATGTGACCGAAACCGGCTTCGAGGTGCTGACGCTGGCGCCAGGCGAAACCGGCGCCAAGGCGAATATCCCGAACGCCGTGCCGGCTGGCGTGGAAATCAGCGCAGCGTAAGTTTCAGCGCCGGCTTCTCGCCGTAGTCTTCGTAGCGTTCATTGAGGCCGGCCACGCAGTAGGTGACTTCTTCGAGGATGTCCTGCTGCATGGCGGCGGCGTCCTTGATGACGATCTCCAGCACCTCGTTCGGCTTCAGGCGGAACTTGCTCATGCTGTCGTCATCGCGCAGGTAGCTCAGGCAATCCACCCAGGCGTCCATGCTGTTGCCGTAGGTGTCGGGAAAGCCCATCGCCGCCTTGCACGCGGCGTGGAAAGTGTCGGTATCCTTGATGGCTGCGCCATTCAGTTCTGCGGTTGCCATTTACTTCTTCTCCTTGGGATCGGTGACGAAGCCCAATTTCGTTAATCCATTGCTCTGCGCGGCGGCCATCACCTGCGCCACCACTTCGTAGCGCGTGTCCTTGTCGGCGCGCAGCTGCAGTTCCGGTTGCGGTTGCAGCCTGGCCGCTTCGACCAGGCGCGCAGTCAGCGCATCCTGTTCGACCGGATCGTTATTCCAGAATATCTTGCCCTTGCTGTCGATCGACAGCGTGACGGTCGCCGCCGGCGCGGATTCCGCCGCCGGCGCTTGCGCCTTTGGCAGTTCCAGTTGCACCGAGCCGGTGAACATTGGCGCCGCCAGGATGAAGATCACCAGCAGCACCAGCATCACGTCCACCATCGGCGTAACGTTGATGTCAGCCATTGGGCCGGGATTGCGGTGGTGGTTGAATGCGCCGAAGGCCATGATCTTACTTGGTAAGGTAAGCGTGCAGGTCGTGGGCGAAGGCATCCAGTTCGGCCAGCGTCAGGCGGTTGACGCGGTTGAAGCCGTTGTACGCCAGCACGGCTGGAATCGCCACGGTCAGGCCGATGGCAGTCATCACCAGCGCCTCGCCCACCGGGCCGGCCACTTTGTCGATCTGCACCGTGCCGTGCGACGACACATTCGCCAGCGCATGGTAGATGCCCCACACCGTGCCGAGCAGGCCGACAAACGGCGCCGTAGCGCCAATCGACGCCAGCAGGGTCAGGCCGCCCTCAAGGCGGTTGGTGGAACGTTGAATCGCATCGCGCAGCACCCGCGTGATTTGCGCCGGACGATCCATTTCGCCGCCCAGCGACGGCCTGGTCGCCGCCTTCAGTTGGGCCGCGCCCTGCTCCGCCAGCGGCAGGAAAATCTTTTCAGCATCGGCCAGCGCCAGGCCGGCCACGCCATCCTGCATGCTCGGCGCATCCCAGAACGCTTGCACCGCCGGCGCGCTGCGGCGGATGCGGTACGCCGCAAACGCCTTGGACAGGATGAAGAACCAGCTGACCAGCGACATCGCCAGCAGCACAAACGCTACCGCGTGGCTGATGGCATCGCCCTGCTCCCAGAAACGGGACAGCGTGAACTGGCTGGCGGCTGGGTTCATTGGTCTTTCAGGCCCAGCACATCGTACATGTCGAACAGGCCGGTCGGCTTGTCGGCCAGGTAGCGGCAGGCGCGCAGTGCGCCATGCGCGTAGGTCACGCGGCTGCTGGACTTGTGGCTGATCTCGATGCGCTCGCCAATGCCGGCAAACAGCACGGTGTGGTCGCCAACGATGTCGCCGCCACGGATGGTGGCGAAGCCGATCGACGACGGGTCGCGCTCGCCGGTCACGCCTTCACGCGCGAACACGCCGTGTTCCTTCAGGTCGCGGCCCAGCGCATCGGCAATCACCTCGCCCATTTTCAGCGCGGTGCCCGACGGGGCATCAACCTTGAAGCGGTGGTGGGCTTCAACGATTTCGATATCGTAGCCGGTCGACAGCGCCTTGGCGGCCTGCTCCAGCAGCTTCATGGTGACGTTGACGCCCACCGAGAAGTTCGGCGAGAACACGATGGCGGTTTTCTTCGCTGCTGCGACGATGGCGGCCTTGCCGGCATCATCAAAACCGGTGGTGCCGATGACCAGCTTGATGCCGTGTTCGGCGCAATATTTCAGGTGTTCCAGTGTCGCTTCCGGACGGGTGAAGTCGATCAGGTATTGCGCGCCCGCCAGGCCTTTATCGAACGCCGATTCCACCGCCACGCCGGCCGGCTTGCCGAGGAAGGCGGCGGCGTCAGGCTGCTCGGAACCGGCGCGGTCCAGCGCGCCCGACAGGCGGGCGTCGTCGGCGTTCTGCACGGCTTCGATCAGGATGCGGCCCATGCGGCCGCCGGCGCCGGCAATGGCGATGTTCATGTGCGTCATGCTTGAATCCCTGTTATTTCTTGTCGTTGCTGATCGTCGCTTCCACCGGGGCGGCATTGGCCTTGTCCGGGCCGGACGGCAGCGGCGCGGCTGGCGCCGGCTTGGACAGCGCGGCTTCCTGGGCCGCTTCCTTCTTGGCGTTCGGCGTCGGGCCGGCGATGCGGGCGATGTATTCTTTCTCGGTCGGCAGGTTGCCGCCTTCCCAGCGCTCGACCTTGCTTTCCTTGTCGAAGAACACGATCACGCGGCTGGTGGTGATTTCGCCGTTGCCCTTGACCAGGCGGAAAGCATAGTCCCAGCGGTTACCGTGGAACGGATCGGTCAGCAGCGCGGTGCCGAAGATGAAGCGGACCTGGTCCTGCGTCATCCCGACTTTCAATTGCGCCAACATTTCTTCCGATACGAAGTTACCCTGCTGGATGTCCGGACGATACGGCGAGAAGAACCACATGAAGCGCTGCAAGCGCGTGATGGTGGTGGTTTGCGCGCCCTTGCTGGCGTCCAGCGTCGGCTCGTGGTCTTTTACCTCGGTGGATTTCTCGCCCAGCGTGGTTTTGGTCGCGCAGCCGCCCAGCGCCAGCGCAACGCACGCAGCGGCGGCGACAGGAGTGAAACGGTGCAACAAAGACTGCGAAAAAGCCTGGGTGACGCGCATAAATGTCCTCAATCTGGTCAAGCGGGAGTGCTTTGCAAAACGCTATATCATAAAGCACTCGCTGCGGGATGGGGCATTATCCGCCAAAACAAGTGCAAATCTTTGTAAATGAACCGAGTTGCAAGCAATTTTATCTAATGCGCATCAGTGGTGCGGAGCCGGTCGGAGTACGTTAAACTAACGCCTAGCTATTCGCCAACCACATTAAGAGTCACGACCATGGGTAATAATCCTGCCGATCTGAAGGCCAGCGGCCTCAAAGCCACGTTGCCACGCATTAAAATCCTGGATATCTTCCAGAATAGTGAAGTGCGCCACCTGACCGCCGAGGATGTCTACAAGATCCTGCTGGCGGACAATATGGATGTGGGCCTGGCCACCGTCTACCGCGTGCTGACCCAGTTCGAGCAGGCCGGCCTGCTGAACCGCAACCACTTTGAAACCGGCAAGGCCATCTTCGAGCTGAACGCCGGCTCGCACCATGACCACCTGGTATGCATGGACTGTGGCCGTGTGGAAGAATTCTTCGACGAGGCGATTGAAGAACGCCAGAACGCCATCGCCAAGGAGCGAGGCTTCAAGATCGCCGAGCACGCACTGGCGATCTACGGCAACTGCACCAAGACCGCCTGCCCGCACCGCCCCTAGTTGTGGCTGAGCGCGTTTGACAGCAGCTTGGCCGTAATGTCCACAATCGGGATCACCCGTTCGTAAGCCATGCGGGTCGGTCCGATCACCCCCAGCGTGCCGACGATCTTGCCATTGGCGGTGTAGGGCGCCGTCACCACGCTCATTTCGTCCATCGGCACCAGGCTGGATTCGCCGCCGATGTAGATCTGCACGCCGCTGGCCTTGCTTGACACGTCGAGCAGCTGCATCAGGCCGGTTTTCTGCTCGAACATGTCGAACATCTGCCGCAGCGACGTCATATTCGACGACAGGTCGCTGACCGACAACAGGTTGCGCTCGCCGGCGATGACCATGTCGTCGGTATCGTCCTTCATCGCCTCGCTGCCGGCCTCCACCGCCACCTGCATCAGGCGGCCCATGTCGTCGCGCAGCTGGCGCACCTCGTTTTGCAGGCGCGCATGCACTTCGTCGAAGGCCAGACCGCCGTAATTCTGGTTGATGTAGTTGGCCGACTGCACCAGCTGCGACGGCGTGTAGTCGACTTCGGTCAGCAGCAAACGGTTCTGCACGTCGCCATTCGGCGCCACGATCACCAGCAAGATGCGCTTTTCGCCCAGACGCAGGAACTCGATCTGCTGGAACACCGACTCGCGGCGCGGGCTCAGCACCACGCCGGCAAACTGCGACAGCGACGACAGCATCTGCGCCGCATTGCTAATCATCTTCTGCGGCTGCGGCGCTTGCAGCCGCAATTGCGCGCCGACCGCTTGTGCGTCGATCTGCTGCACTGTCAGCAAGGTATCGACAAAGATGCGGTAACCGCGCGGCGTCGGCACCCGGCCGGCCGAGGTGTGCGGGCTGGCCACATAGCCCAGTTCCTCGAGGTCCGCCATGATGTTGCGGATGGTGGCCGGCGACAGCTCCAGCCCGGAGATCTTGGAGAGCGCGCGCGACCCCACCGGCTGGCCATCGGCGATATAGCGTTCCACCAGGGCCTTGAGCAGGGTTTGTGCGCGGTTGTCGAGTTGCATGCTAGGTATCAATGATTGCTGAAGACGATGTTGTGCTTATTATGCACCGCTATGCTGCATCTGCCCACGTATCCACGCCAGCAACTCGTCAAACGTGGCGCAAATGGCATCCGGCGTGACGCCGGCCGCCAGGTGTGCCTCGCTGCCATGGCGGTTCATCCAGACCGCGCGCAGGCCGGCGCCTTGCGCGCCCTGCACGTCCAGCCGCAGGTCGTCGCCGACGTAGACCGCGTCCTGCGGCGCCACGCCCATCGCCGTGCAGGCGCTGCGGAAGATTTCCGGGTCCGGCTTGGCGCGGCCAAACATCGATGACGACAACTGGTACTCGAAATGGTGGTCCATGCCGATCACTTCAAGATCCGCGTTGCCGTTGGTGATGACGCCGAGCCGCAACATGCCCTGCAACAGCGGCAGCACCGGCAGCACGTCGGCATACGGCACCACCAGGTTGCGCTGGGCGGCAAAGTGCTGCATCGAGCCTTCGATATGCGCCGGGTCGTCGCCGGTTTCGGCAAACACCTCCGCCAGCGCCTCGCGGCGCAGCTGGTACAGGTCGGCGATCAGCTCCGGCCGCCGTTCCAGCAGCGCCATGCGGCGCACGCGCAGCTCGGCCAGGCTGAACGCTGCTGCCACGCGCGGCGCGTGCACGGCCAGCCAGGCGTGCCAGCTTTCCTCGGCGGCGTTGATCACGGGCGCGATCGGCCACAAAGTGTCATCCAGGTCGAACAGCAGGGCGAGCGGGCGGCGTGAAGTCATATGCGAGCAGAAAGAATGGCGAAATGCCTATTGTAAGCGCATGGTAAATTATGCGGCTGATCGCTGCCGGGGACACACGCTGTTACATCCATTTGCGGCGTCAGTCTTACCAAATGCACTAAAATACGCCGCACAAGTGTAATATGCTGCCTCCCGTGCGTGCTGCCGGGCCCTATTCGTTTTGGAGAGAGAGTTTTTATGAAAAGTTCGTTTCTGCGTGCGGGCCTGGCCCTGCTGTGTGGCGTAATCCTGAGCGCCTGTGGCGGCAGCAATGGCAGCCTGGCGCTGTCCGGCACCGTCCAGTACACCGCCACGCCAAGCTCCGGCCTGGTGCTGGTTAACAAGGGCAATGGCGACAAGGTGACGCTGACCACCGGCCAGACCTCCTTCGTGTTCGGCAAGCTGCTCGGCACCGATGAGAAATTCGATGTGCAGGTTGAAACCAATCCGACCGGCGCCGTGTGCACGCTGACCGAGAACACCGGCAGCGCCTCCTACTACACCGTATATCGCGTGGCCGTGGTCTGCACCATTAACCCATACGTGCTGGGTGGCACCGTCAAGGGCCTGAGCGGCACCGGCCTGGTCCTGGCCAATGGCACCGACAGCACCGCCGTATTGCCGCCAGCGACCGCCGGCGCCGATGTCGCCTTCCGCTTTCCGATCACGGTGGCCAACGCCGCACTGTACGGCGTGACCGTGCTGAGCCAGCCTACCGGCCAGACCTGCAGCGTCAGCTCGACCCTGAATCCGGGTACGATGCCGTCCGCCGACCAGCTGGGCCTGGTCGTGAACTGCGCCAACAACACCAGCAGTACCAGCAACTAAGCCGCCGGCCGTCTAATTTTTGGAGAAATACATGAAATTTTCGTTTGTAAGCGCCGCTGCGGCGCTGGCCATGATAGCGGCGCTGGCCGGCTGCGGTGGCAAGCAGCAGTACACGGTACAAGGCACGATCAGCGGCCTGAACAACAGCGGCCTGGTGTTGACCAATAACGGCGGCGATGACCTGTCGGTGCCGATCGGCGCCACCAGCTTCGCCTTCCCCAAGCAGATCGGCTACGGCACCACTTATAACGTGGCGATCAAGTCGGATCCGGCCCACATGACGTGCAACTGGAACACCGCCAACGTCGGCTCGGCCGGCTACAACGTCTCGATCCAGATGGCCCTGGTCTGCTCGCAGAACTCCTACAGTCTGGGTGGCCAGATCAGCGGCCTGACCGCTGCCGCCGACGGCACGGCACGCAGCATCACGCTGACCAACGGTTCGTCCGGCTCGGTCACCATCAGCAGTGGCAGCGCCACCAATGGCGCCGCCGACTTCGTCATCGGCACCGTGGCGGATGGCCAGTCCTATGGCGTGACCTTTGTGGACAGCAACAATGGCCTGACTTGCAGCGTCACTAACGGTGTAGGCATCATGCACGAAACCGCCATCAGCAATATCGTGGTGGTCTGCACCAACAAATAAGGGAGCGGGAGGAGATATCCGTTATCGAAATAATTGATATTCGGAAAATAAAGTAGCGTTATAGCTGCCAACGCACCATACTGCATCTGTCTCCTCCACTTCTCTCAAAGAAATGGATTTAAGCCCGCCAAACAGCGGGCTTTTTTTTATTTGAGCAGGTTGGCCAGCGCGACGTACTGGACCAGACCGACCGCTTCCGGACGGTCTGTCGGATTGATGCCGGCGGCAATGATCTGCTCTTCAGTGAACATGCCGGCCAGGCAGTTGCGGATCACCTTGCGGCGTTGCGAGAAGGCTTTCTGCACCACCGCTTCCAGCGTGGCGGCGTCGCACGGCAGCGGATTGGCGACCGGGATCATGCGCACGATGGCCGAATCGACCTTAGGCGGCGGGTCGAACGCCTCCGGCGGCACCACAAACAGCAGCGACATGTCGTAGCGCCATTGCAGCATCACCGACAGGCGGCCATACACCTTGCTGCCCGGCTCGGCCACCATGCGCTCCACCACTTCCTTCTGCAGCATGAAATGCTGGTCCTGCACCAGTGGCGCAAAGGTCGTCAGGTGAAACAGCAGCGGGCTGGAGATGTTGTACGGCAGGTTGCCGACGATGCGCAGCTTCTGCCCTTCCGGCACCGGAATACCGCCAAAGTCGAATTTCAGCGCGTCACCCGAGTGGATGGTCAGCTTGTCGCGTGGGTAAGCTTTTTCCAGGCGCGCCACCAGGTCGCGGTCCAGCTCGACCACGTGCATATGCTTCAGCGAGCGCAGCAGCTGGTCGGTCATCGCCGCCAGGCCGGGGCCGATTTCCACCACGGTGTCGCCGGCTTGCGGATTGATGCTGTCGGTAATGCTACCCAGCACGTGCTTGTCATGCAGGAAGTTCTGGCCGAAGCGTTTACGGGCTACGTGTTTCATGTTTTTATTGTCCAATAATTAAGCGTTGACGGCGTTCGCCATCAGCAAAGCCGTGTCGATCGCCTGTTCCATGCTGCCGCAGTCGGCCTTGCCGACGCCTTGCGCGGCCAGGTCCAGCGCCGTGCCGTGGTCGACCGAAGTGCGGATCAGCGGCAGCCCCAGCGTGATGTTGACGCCGTTGCCGAACGTGGCGTACTTCAGCACCGGCAAGCCCTGGTCGTGGTACATGGCCAGCACGCAGTCGGCGTCCTGCAGGTATTTCGGCTGGAACAGCGTGTCGGCCGGATACGGGCCCCGGGCGTCGATGCCGCGCGCCTGGGCGGCGGCAATGGCTGGCGTGATGACCTCGATTTCCTCGCGCCCCAGGTAGCCGCCCTCGCCCGCGTGCGGGTTCAGGCCGCAGACCAGGATGCGCGGCGCGGCGATGCCGAATTTGGTCTTCAGGTCGGCGTCGATGATGTCCAGGATGCGCGCCAGGCCATCCTGGCTCAACGCGGCAGCGACGTCCTTCAGCGGCAAGTGCGTGGTCGCCAGCGCCACCCGCAGCGGTGCACCGTTCAGCTGGCCGCTGAGCTGTTGCGGGCCAGCCAGCATCATCACCACCTGCGGCGTGCCGGTCTGGTCGGCGAAGTATTCGGTATGGCCGGAGAATTTCACGCCGGCGTCGTTGATCGTGCTCTTTTGCAGCGGCGCGGTGACCACCGCCTCGAACCAGCCGGCCTGCACGCCTTCGATGGCGGCGTCCAGCGTGTCCAGCACGGTGCGGCCGTTTTCCTTGTCCAGCTTGCCAGCCACCACGTGCGCCGCCAGCGGCACGTCGATCACGGTGATGCGGTCGGCGCCGAAATGCGGCAGGCCGCCGTTGCGCACCGCCATCAGCGACAGCGAGGACACCCGGATGTCAGGGGAAATATCGGCGGCCAGCATGGCCAGGTAGGCGGCATCGCCCAGCAGCACGCAGTTGACCGCGTGCCGCCGCGCCCACGCCGCGCGCAGCGAAATCTCGGGGCCGATGCCGGCCGGTTCACCGACCGTGACGGCAATGGCAGGGCGCACTCCCGGGCGCCGTTTGGATGAAGTGGCGCTCAAGCGTGCTCCCCTTTCTGCTTACTTGTTGGCGTTGGCGTTGGCCGCCTTGTCGTCGTCGTTGCGGTACTCGACATAAGCACGGTCGCGCACTTCGCGCTGCCAGCTTTCCGCTGCTTCTTCCAGCTTGCGGTCACGCAGCGCCTGGCGGGCGTTGTTGCGCTCGCGTTCCTTCGACACATCGTCGCTCTTGCGCTCCAACACTTCGATCAGGTGGACGCCAAAGCTGGTTTCCACCGGCTGGCTGACTTCACCGATCTTCAGCGCGTTCATCGCCGCTTCGAATTCCGGCATGGTGTCGCCAGGATACAGCCAGCCCAGGTCGCCGCCCTTGGAGGCCGAGCCATCATTGGACACCAGCCGCGCCAGGTCTTCGAACTTGGCGGCGTTGTTGTCCAGGCGCTCTTTCAGCTCCATCAGCTTGCGCTTGGCGTCGGCCGCGCTCATGGTCGGCGTGACCTTGATCAGGATGTGGCGGGCATGGGTCTGCTGCACGGCGGCCACGGCTTGCGCCTCGGCCATGCTGCGGCGGTCCACCGCCTTCAGGATGTGGAAGGCGCCGGTGCTCTTGATGATCGGCGTCACCTGGCCCGGGCTCAGCTTGCCCAGTGCTTCGGCAAACACCGGCGGCAGGCGCTCAGGCTGGCGCCAGCCGACCGCGCCGCCTTGCAGCGCATCGCTGGCGTCCGAATAGGTGGCAGCCATCTTGGCGAAGTCGGCGCCGGTGCGCAGCTGGCGCATCACTTCCTCGGCACGCGCGCGGCGCTGGGCGATCACCTCGGCCGAGGCGTTGTCCGGGATGCGTATCATGATTTGCGAGATATTGATCTCGAACTGCTCGGCGGCGGCAGCCTTCTCGGCAGCGATGAAGCTGTCCACCTCGGCGTCGGAAATCTGGATCTTGGCGTCCACCTCATGCTCGCGCAGACGCTGCATGATGATTTCCTCGCGGATTTCTTCGCGGAAGGAAGCGTATGGCGTGCCGTCTTTTTCCATCTGGTCGCGCAATTGCTGGACGTTCATCTTCTGCGCTTCGGCGATGCGCTGGATCGAGCGGTCCAGCTGCAGGTCATCCACGCGCACGCCCATTTCCTTGGCCAGTTGCAGCTGCGAGCGCTCGACGATCATGCGCTCCAGCAGTTGGCGGCGCAGGTCCGCCGGGGCCGGCATCTGCACGCTCTGCGCCTTCATGCGGGCAGTCACGCTCTTGATGCGGTTGGCCAGCTCGCGCTGGGTGATGACTTCGTCATTGACCACTACCACGATCGAGTCGATTTCCACGTTGCCAGACGAGCCAGGCGGCAGGAAGCCGGCGCCGTCCTTCTTGGCGGCGGGCGCGGCGGCAGCGGCCGCTGCGGTGGCGGCTGGCGCGGCGGCCGGGGCTGGCGCCGGCGCGTCTTTCTTCTTCGACGAGAACAGGCTACAACCGCTGAGCGCGGCCGTGCACAACAGGACTGCGAGGACTTTCATCTGGTACTTACTGGCATTACGCATGGTAGAAGAACGCTCAAAGGTGTAAAAAAGTCAAAAAGCGCCACGGCAAAAACTGCGCGGCGGACGCCAAGTGTACATGGGTTAGCGGGCATAGCCCTCATTCAGACGCTGATAGCCCGGAATACTGTTCTTCATCGCCTCCAGCGGGCTGCCGACGCCCAGGTGCGACAGGCCGTTCAGTTCCAGCTGGAAGAAGATCTGGGTCGAGGCCTTGGTCGAGGTGGTCACGAAGCGCTGCGCGCCGGTGCGGAACACCCAGCAGTCGGCGTTGTATTCGAGGCCCAGCAGGCTTTCCAGGATCTTCTTGTCCTGCATCGAATAGCTGACGCGGCCAACGCCATACCAGCGCTGGAAGATCGGCCACTGGCTTGACAGCTCGACGTTCTTGAAGCTGTTGCGCAGGTAGCGGTAGCCAACGTTCAGCACCTTCTTGGCGCCGGGGATCCACTGCACCGTGTAGCTTTGCGAGATCACACTGCTCTGCGCCTGGTTGTACTGCACCGCGCTGTCAAAGGCCCAGGTTTCCGAAATGCGGCCGGTCGCCGCCAGCAGGATGTCGGAACGCGAATCGACTACCGGCGTGCTGGAATTCAGCTGCACCTGCTGGTCGCGGAAATAGAAGCGCTGGCCGAACGCCAGGCGCAGCATCTCGGCGCCATTGGCGTCGAGGAAGCGCGAGGTCAGCGCGGCGGTCAGCTGGTTGGCGTCGCCGATACGGTCCGAGCCGACGAAGCGGTTTTCGCTGAAGATCTGGCTGAAGTTGAACGTCGCCGCGTCGGTGTCGAAGGTCGGGAAGCGGTTCTGGTCGCGGTACGGCGTGTTGACGTAGAACAGGCGCGGTTCCAGCGTCTGCGTCATCTGCTTGCCGCGCCAGCTGACGTCGCGCTCGAACACCAGGCCGGAATCCAGCGAGAAGGTCGGTATCGCCCGCGACAGATTTTCCGAACCCTGCGTGCCAATCGCGTCCAGGCTGTAGCTGGCGGCGTTGACCATCAGCTTGGGCGTGATGAAGTAGCTTGGCCCGATGATCGGGTAGCTGACCTGCGGTATCGCCAGCAGGCGGGTGCCGTTGATCAGCGTCGGGTGATAGAAGCGGGTCAGCTCGGAATCGAAGGCCCAGTCGAAGCCACCAGCCACGTCGTACTGCGCGGCGTGGAAGTTCACCGCCGGCAGGCGGTCATAAGGACGGGTGACGGTCAACGACGGGTCGCTCACCGATTCCGGGTCTTGCAGCACCTGGTACTTTTGCACCCGCGCGGTCAGCGTCCAGAAGCTGCCGACGTAGTCGGTGCGCAGCTCGCGCAGCAGCTGGCGCTCGGTCGAGCTGGTCACGGACTTGGAAAAATCATTCGGATAGTTGTTGTCCGACGCGGCGCGGAAGCTCCAGCTGTAAGCCCATTCCGGGGTGATGTCCTGCGCGTGGGTCGAGCGCACCATCCAGCGGTCGCTCTTCTTGTCCGGGTTGGCCTCGGCGTAGGCGCGGTCACGCGGCATGAACTCCAGATAAGTCTCGCCCTTGTACAGGCCGCCGTCGGTCTCGCCCAGGTAGCGGCCCAGCGCGCCGACCTGCAGGCCACGGTTGCCGATCAGCTTGGGGTACAGCGTCAAATCGCGGTTCGGTGCGATATTGAAGTAATACGGCACCACCAGCTCGGGACCGTTCTTCGAACCGAAGCCCGGCGTCGGCGACAGCCAGCCGGAACGGCGCGCGCCGGACAGCGAGAACGACATGGCCGGCGTACCGATGATCGGCACATCCTTGAAATAGATCAGCGTCTTGCCGGCGGTGCCGAGATCGCGGCCGGAATCCAGGTTCAGCGTTTCCGAGCGCAGATACCAGTCCGGCGTCAGGCTCTGGCAGGTGCTGTAGGTGCCGTTGACCACCTGCGCCTCATCCTCATTGATGAAGTTGATGCGCTCGGCCTTGCCCTGCGCCTGGTTGGTTTCCAGCTTGTAGGTCGGGTTCAACATATAACCCTTGCCCGTGTCCATGTTCAGCTTCAGCTCATCGCCAGTGTAATAGTCGCCAAAGCGCCAGATTTTCACATTGCCCTCGGCCTCGACCTCGTTCTCGACCTGGCGGTAGCAGGCGCTATCCGACTTGACCTTGGTCTTGTCCTTGACGATTTCGGCATCACGCTCCAGCACCACCTCGCGCTCGGGGCGGCCGCTGATATCCTCGGCCTTGACGACAGTGGGAGCATTCTGGTCTTCCACGCGCGGCGCGCGTTGCTGCTTGTGCGCCGTTTGCGCATAGGCGTGGGAAGGCAACGCCGATACAGTAAAGATAGCGGACAGGGCATACGCCAAGCGCTGCAGTTTGGGCATGCGTGTCATGAAAAGAAGTGGCCAAGCACCATGAAAGGCGATTTTTTAATTTGAATCCCTTATTATATGGGAATCTTCACCTGACGCCGGTTTCCTCGGCATGCTTCGATGTCTTTATTACAGAATTTAACTTCCGATACACGCCTGCAACTGCTGGTAACGTGGCTGCGCGGCCTGAACGTGGTCAATGTGGACAGTATTCGTCCCGCTTCGGCCGACGCCAGCTTCCGCCGCTACTTCCGCCTGGACGTGTTGCCTGAACAGCAAGCCGCGCTGGGCCAGACCCTGATCGCCATGGACGCGCCGCCCGAGCGTGAAAACGTGCTGGGCTTCGTCAAGGTTGACGAAATGCTCACGCATGCCGGCGTCACCGTGCCGCGCATCATCGCCACCGACTACGAGGCCGGCCTGATGCTGCTGTCCGACCTGGGCAACACCACCTACCTGTCGGCGCTGAACCACGACAACGCCTCGACCATGTACGCCGAGGCGCTGGAAGCGCTGGTCAAGTTCCAGGTCACCAGCCGCCCGGACGTGCTGCCGGAATACGACCGCGCCTTCCTGCTGCGCGAAATGAATCTGTTCCCCGAGTGGTATATCGGCAAGCACCTGAACGCCACGCTGACGGACAAACAGGCAGCCGAGCTGCAAGCCGTGTTTGACGCCATCCTGGCCAACGTCACCGCGCAGGCCCAGGTGTTCGTGCACCGCGATTTCCATTCGCGCAACCTGATGGTGGTCGACGCCAACAATCCGGGCGTGCTGGACTTCCAGGACGCGCTGTACGGCCCGATGACCTACGACCTGGCCTCGCTGCTGCGCGACGCCTATGTGCAGTGGGACGAAGAGCTGGTGCTTGACTGGGCGATCCGCTACTGGCAGCACGCCAAGTCGCTGGGCCTGCCGGTCAACAAGGACATCGATGCCTTCTACAAGGACTTCGAGTACATGAGCCTGCAACGCCACCTGAAGATCCTCGGCCTGTTCTGCCGCCTGAACTACCGCGACGGCAAGTCGCAGTACCTGGACGATCTGCCGACCGTGATGGAATACGTGCGCAAGACCGCCGGCCGCTACAAGGATCTGAAGCCGCTGATCAAGCTGCTGGACCTGCTGGAAGACACCAAGCCGCAAGTCGGCTACACCTTCTGAGGCGCGCCGCATGAAAGCGATGATTTTCGCCGCCGGCCGCGGCGAGCGCATGCGTCCACTGACCGACACCACGCCCAAGCCGCTGCTGAAAGTGCGCGGCAGGCCACTGATCGTCTGGCATATCCTGAATCTGGTGAAGGCCGGCATCACCGAAATCGTCATCAATCACGCCCACCTGGGCGAGCAGATTGAAGCGACGCTGGGCGATGGCAGCCAGTTCGGCGCCAGGCTGCGGTACTCGCACGAAGAGAAGGCGCTGGAAACCGCCGGCGGCATCGCCCAGGCGCGCCACCTGCTGGGCGATGAACCGTTCGTCGCCATCTCCGGCGACATCTACGTGCCCTACTTCGACTTCGAGCAGGTCAAGGACGTATTGCACGACAAGGATATGTGGGGCAATCCCTATCCAGCCGACAAGCGCGACATCTGCTGGCTGTACATGGTGCCGAATCCCGACTGGCATCCGGACGGCGATTTCGGCATGACCATGTACTCGCTGACCAATGACGGCTCGCCGAAATGGACCTTCGGGAATATCGGCGTCTATCGCATGGAGATGTTCGAACGCATTGCCGCCGGCGACTATGCCAAGCTTGGTCCGCTGATCCGCGAATACGCCGACAGGAAGCAGGTCGGCGGCGAAGTGTATGAAGGCGAATGGCACAACGTCGGCACCGTTCAGCAGCTCGACCTGCTGAACGCACCGCTGGCCGCGCTGGCGCCCGCCGGCAAGGGCGTGCAGTGACGCCGGCCGTCGCCACGCACGACATCCAGCGCCATGCGGCGCGACGCGCGCGCCTGCTGGCGCAGATGCCTCCGGGCGCGGTGGCAGTGCTGCCGACCGCGCCGGAAGTCACGCGCAACGCCGACAGCGAATACCTGTATCGCCACGACAGCTACTTCTACTACCTGAGCGGCTTCACCGAGCCGGATGCGGCCGTTGTATTAATCGCCGCCACCGGCGAAGCGCCGGCGCGCTCCATTCTGTTCTGCCGCGAGAAGAATGTGGAGCGCGAAATCTGGGAAGGCTTCCGCTACGGGCCCGACGCCGCCCGTGCAGCCTTCGGCTTCGACGAAGCCTACGCCATCGACACGCTGGACGGAGAGATGGCGAAGCTGCTGTCGAACGCGCCAGCGCTCTATTACGCACTGGGCAGCGCACTGGATGCGCGCGTGGCCGGCTGGCTGTCCGCCGTGCGCGCCAAATCGCGCAGCGGCGTCACGCCGCCCGCCAGCGCGGTCGACCTGCTGCCGCTGCTGGACGACATGCGCCTGCTGAAGGACGAACACGAACAAGCGATCATGCAGCGCGCTGCCGACATCTCGGCCCAAGCCCACATCCGCGCCATGCGCGCTGCCCGCGCCGGCGTGTACGAATACGAACTGGAGGCGGAACTGCTGTACGAATTCCGCCGTAACGGCGCACAAGCGCCAGCCTACAACTCCATCGTCGCCGCTGGCGCGAATGCCTGCGTGCTGCACTACAGCGCCAACAATGCGCAATCGTCGGACGGCGACCTGGTGCTGATCGACGCTGGCTGCGAGCTGGATGGCTATGCCTCCGACATCACCCGCACCTTCCCGGTCAACGGCAAGTTCAGCGCGCCGCAAAAGCGCCTGTATGAACTGGTGCTGGCCGCGCAAGCCGCCGCTTTTGAAGCCATCGCCCCCGGCCTGCCCTACGCCGGCGCACACGAAGCGGCGGTGCGGGTGCTGGCGCAAGGCATGCTGGACCTGGGCCTGCTGCAAGGCACACTGGACGAGGTCATCGCCGACAAGCGCTACACGCAGTTCTACATGCACGGCACCGGCCACTGGCTGGGCATGGACGTGCATGACGTCGGCCTGTACCGCGATGTAACACAGGCCGACAAGCCCTCGCGCACGCTGCAGGCGGGCATGGTGGTGACGGTGGAGCCGGGCATCTACGTGCGTCCGGCCGAAGGCGTGCCGCAAGAATACTGGAACATCGGCATCCGCATCGAAGACGACGTGCTGGTAACTGCCGACGGCCACACCATCCTGAGCGCCGCCGCGCCCAAGACCGTGGACGAAATCGAACAACTGATGCAGCAACCATGACGAATACCACCCACAACGCCACCGTCTCCGCCGCCAGTGCCAGCACGAACGCAGCCGGCGCACAGACGATCGACGCCGAGGGCGCCATGCAGGCCGGCGTGGCGCTGCACTACGACATCGCCATCTGCGGCGCCGGCCCCGCCGGCATGGCGCTGGCGGCATTGCTGGTCAAACGCGGCGTGGCGGCCAGCCGCATCGCGCTGATCGACGCCAAAACGCTGGCCCAGGCCAGCAACGATCCGCGTTCGCTGGCGCTGTCCTGGGGTAGCCGGCAAATTCTCGAAGAGATCAGCGCCTGGCCGGCGGCGGCCACCGCCATCGAGCAGATCCACGTTTCTCGCCGGGGCCAATTTGGCCGCAGCCTGATCGACCGCAAGGACTACGACCTGCCGGCGCTGGGCTACGTTACCCGCTACGGCAACATCGTCACCGCCTTGGGCGCTGTATGCGAACAGGCCGGCATCGCCTCGCTGCGTCCCGCCCGCGTGATCGCGCTGGATGAAGAAAGCGACGCCGTCACGCTGACCATCGACGCCGCCGGCGCAGCACAAACCGTGCGCGCCGCCATCGTGGTGCAAGCCGAAGGTGGCCTGTTCAACGAACAGCAGGTGCGCAGCACCAACCGCGACTACCAGCAGACCGCCATCATCGCGCAGGTGCGCAGCAGCACGCCGCCACCGCACCGCGCCTACGAACGCTTCACCGGGCAAGGCCCGCTGGCGCTGCTGCCGCAGGATGACGAATACTCGCTGGTATGGTGCGTACGTCCGGAAACCGCCGCCGGCCTGCTGGCACTCGACGACGCCGGCTTCCTGGCAGCACTGGGACTAGCCTTCGGCGAACGCGTAGGCAGCTTCACGCACGCTTCGCCGCGCCTCGGCTTCCCGCTGGGCCTCAACGCAGCCGCCCACAGCACCGCACGCACGGTCGCCATCGGCAACGCCGCGCAGACGCTGCACCCGGTGGCCGGACAAGGCCTGAACCTCGGCCTGCGCGACGTCACCGTACTGGCGCGCCTGCTGGCGCAAGGCGCCACGCCGGACAAGCTGGCGCAATACAGCGCCCTCCGTCAGCGCGACCGCAGCACCACCGTGCGCATCACCGACACCATGGCCCGCATCTTCGCCAACGACACGCCCGCCCAGCACCTGCTCGGCCTCTCGCTGGCCGCCATCGACATGGTCGGTCCTGCACGCGGCCTGCTGGCAGAACTGATGATGTACGGCCGCCGCTAAGGGATGCAGGACGCCTTCGATCGCCTTGGCCTGTCGCCAGAAGCAGACGCACGCGAAATCCGCAAAGCCTACGCCCGCGAACTGAAAAAGATCGACCAGCAAAACGACCCCGACGGCTTCCAGACGCTGCGCACCGCCTACGAAGCGGCACTCGCCGGCGAGGGAGGCAGCGACCTGGGCGCAGCAGCGACCTTCCCCTTCTTCACGCTGACACCTGTCGCACCAAAAAGCGAACCGGCGCCCAGGGAAAATGCCAACACCGCCTGGGAGCTTTTCCAGTATGTGATTTCACGCAAAGCAAACGCAAACGCCGCGACATGGGAAGCCACACTCCTTGCCACGCTGGAGGAAGAAACGCTTGTCAGCGTGGAGAGCCGCATCTGGTTTGAAGGCATGGTCGTGGAAGCCCTGGCGCATGGCTGGCAGCGCGGCCATGAACACTTGTTCACCGCCGCCGACCGCGTGTTCTCATGGGATCGCAAACGCCAGAATCTGGCGCAGTTCCAGCATGCCGGTCAGATGTTGAAGGCGGCATTGTCTCAGCAAGACATACTGCGCGGTCTGCCGGCGCGGGAAAGTGAACCGCTCCGGCTGGCGATCCAAAGGCTGCGCAATCCGCGCCCGCTGACACCGGACGAACTCGATTATCTGCGCGCGCCCCTGCACCGTTTGAAACACATCGCGCCAACGCTGACAGCAATGCTGACCGACGGCGTGGCATTCCAGCACGCGCTGGAAGCGTGCGATCAGGAGGCGACGCCACCAAGCTCACCAACGCCGCCGCGCCAGCGCTCCATCGCACGCATTGCCTTGCTGATTATCGCTGCATGGATTGTGTTCGTCCTCGCCATCGGACATTATTCGCCACACAAGCGACAACCAGTACCGCCTACTCAACCGCCTTCACCATATCCTCAATGACCTTCTTGGCGTCGCCGAAGACCATCATGGTGTTGGCCTGGTAGAACAGCTCATTGTCCAGGCCCGCGTAGCCGGAGGCCATCGAGCGCTTGTTGACGATGATGCTCTTGGCCTTGTAAGCCTCCAGGATCGGCATGCCGGCGATCGGCGATTTTGGATCCTTGGCGGCAGGGTTGACCACGTCATTGGCGCCGAGAACCAGCACCACGTCGGTCTGGCCGAATTCGCCGTTGATGTCTTCCATCTCGAACACCTGGTCGTACGGCACTTCAGCTTCCGCCAGCAGCACGTTCATATGGCCCGGCATGCGGCCGGCGACCGGATGGATCGCGTACTTCACCGTCACGCCCTTGTGCGTCAGCTTCTCCACCAGCTCCTTCAGCGAGTGCTGCGCACGCGCCACCGCCAGGCCGTAGCCCGGCACGATGATGACGCTTTCCGCGTTCGCCATGATGAAGGAGGCGTCATCCGCCGAGCCGGATTTGACCGGGCGCTGCTCCTTCGCGCCGCCGGCGCCAGCTTCCGCCGGCGCACCACCAAAGCCGCCCAGGATCACGTTGAAGAACGAACGGTTCATCGCCTTGCACATGATGTACGACAGGATTGCGCCCGACGATCCTACCAGCGAGCCGGCGATAATCAGCATCGAGTTATTCAGCGAGAAGCCAATGCCCGCCGCCGCCCAGCCGGAGTAGGAGTTCAGCATCGACACCACCACCGGCATGTCGGCACCGCCGATCGGGATGATGATCAGCACGCCCAGCACGAACGCAATCGCGGTCATGATGAGGAACGGCGTCCACGCCGGCTCCGTGCCGCCGGCCGCCACAAACACCAGGCCCAGGCCGACCATCACAATCGCCAGGATCAGGTTCAGCAAGTGCTGGCCAGGGAAGCTGACCGGCGCGCCCTGGAACAAACGGAACTTGTATTTTCCCGACAGCTTGCCAAACGCGATCACCGAACCGGAGAAGGTAATCGCGCCAACAAAGGTGCCGATGAACAGCTCGATGCGGTTCCCGGTCGGCAGCGCCTCGCCCACCGCCGCGATACCAAACGCATGCGGCTCCGACACCGCCGCCACCGCGATGCACACTGCCGCCAGGCCGATCAGCGAATGCATTGCCGCCACCAGCTCCGGCATCTTGGTCATCTCGACTTTCTTGGCCAGCACCGCGCCGATGCCGCCGCCAACAATCACGCCCACCGCCACCAGCCCAAGGCCCATGCCACCACCAGTGCCAGCGGCCGCTGCGGCCGCCGCTTCCGACTGCAACTTGAGGATCAGCGCAATGGTCGTGATAAACGCGATGGCCATGCCGGTCATGCCAAATGCATTGCCGGCGCGTGCCGTCGATGGCGACGACAGGCCTTTCAGCGCCTGGATAAAGCACACCGATGCGATCAGATACATCATCGTCACCAGGTTCATGGAGATGAAGTTCATTGCTTATCTCCCTGTTTGGTTTTTTTCTTGAACATCTCCAGCATGCGCTGTGTGACCAGGAAGCCACCGAACACATTGACGGCGGCCAGCGCCACCGCGACCGTGCCGGCAATCTGCCCGACCAGGCCCTCGGTCAGCGCTGCCGCCAGCATGGCGCCGACAATGATGATGGCCGATACCGCATTGGTCACGGCCATCAGCGGCGTATGCAGCGCCGGCGTCACGGTCCAGACCACGTGGTAGCCGACGTAGATCGCCAGGACAAAAATAATCAGGTTGATGATGGTGTGGCTGATTTCCATGTCGGTCTCCTTATTTGCGCAGCAGTTCGCCGCCGGCGCACAGCAGCGTGGCCTTGATGATCTCGTCCTCGCGATCAATCACCAACTTGTCGTCCTTGTCGATGATCAGCTTGAGGAAATCCAGCACATTGCGCGCATACAGCGCCGACGCGTCGGCCGCCACAAGCGTCGCCAGGTCCGGCTCGCCGACAATATGCACGCCATGCTTGACCACGGTTTTATTCAGTTCCGACAGCGGGCAGTTGCCGCCCTGCGACACCGCCAGATCGACAATCACCGAGCCCGGCTTCATCGCCTTCACCGTCTCCTCGGAAATCAGCACCGGCGCCGGGCGGCCCGGGATCAGCGCGGTGGTGATGATGATGTCGGCCAGCTTGGCGCGTTCGTGCACCAGTTCCGCCTGGCGGCGCATCCAGTCGGCCGGCATTGGCCGCGCGTAGCCGCCCGTGCCCTGGGCGATCTCTTTTTCCTCGTCGGTCAGGTAAGGCACGTCGATGAACTTGGCGCCCAGCGATTCCACCTGCTCCTTTACCGGCGGCCGCACATCGGACGCCTCGATCACCGCACCCAGGCGCTTGGCGGTGGCGATCGCCTGCAGGCCGGCCACGCCGACGCCCATGATCAGCACCCGTGCCGCCTTCACCGTGCCGGCCGCCGTCATCAGCATCGGCATGAAGCGCTGGTAGGTGTTGGCCGCCACCATCACCGCCTTGTAGCCGGCGATGTTGGCCTGCGACGACAACACGTCCATCGACTGCGCGCGCGTGATGCGCGGCACCGCCTCCAGCGCGAAGGCTTGCAGGCCGGCGCTCGCCATGGCGGCATTGTTGTCCGCATCAAACGGATTGAGCATGCCGATCACCACCGTGCCCGGCTTGATCTGCGCCCGCTCCTCTGGATTCGGGGCGCGTACCTTGAGGATCACGTCAGCCGACCAGACCTCGCCGGCAGGCACGATCTGTGCACCAGCCGCAACATAGGCTTCATCGGTGACGGAGGCGGCAGCGCCGGCGCCGGACTGCACCAGGATCTGATGCTTGGCCGCCAACTTTTTAACGGTCTCCGGCGTGGCTGCTACCCGGGTCTCCCCCGGCCTGGTCTCGGCCGGTACGCTTATTCTCATGGTGCCTCCAGAGGATTAATAAACTGACTACAATTTATCACGCTTTTTAGGCCGTGAAACGCCAGTTTCATCATTTCAAGTATTACTATTTGTCATTAATTACCCTGTAAATTTGTTCCAGCGCAAACCAAAAGGCTGGAACAAGCTAAAATATCGGCTCTTTCAAGGATGACTCATGCCGCGTATCTGGAAACCCTCTGTTACTGTTGCCGCCATCGTCGAAAAAGATGGCAAATTCTTGCTGATCGAAGAAGAAACCAGCGATGGCATCCGCATCAACCAGCCTGCCGGCCATCTCGACCCGTATGAATCGTTGCAGCAGGCCGTCATCCGCGAAACGCTGGAGGAAACCGCTTACGACTTCACGCCGACCGCGCTGGTCGGCATGTATATGTCGCGCTACACCTCCAACCGCACCGGCGAGGAAGTGACGTATCTGCGTTTTACTTTCTGCGGCTATCCGGGCGAAAAGCATGACCGTCCACTGGACGAAGGCATCCTGCGCACCATGTGGCTGACGCGCGACGAACTGGCCGCCTGCGCCGACCGTCACCGCAGCCCCACCGTGCTGCAATGCGTGGACGAATACCTTGCGGGCCTGCGGGCGCCGCTGGAACTGATACAAACACACGCTTCCGTCTATCGGGAAGCGGTTAGCACTGCGAATGGATAAGTGATGAGCAAGGGGTCGGGCAAAAAACGGGTCGTTATCGGCATGTCGGGCGGGGTAGATTCCTCGGTCTCGGCATGGCTGCTGAAGGAACAAGGCTATGAAGTCATCGGCCTGTTCATGAAGAACTGGGAAGACGATGACGACTCCGAATACTGCTCCACCCGCCAGGACTGGATCGACGCCGCCTCGGTGGCCGATGTGGTTGGCGTGGATATTGAAGCGGTCAACTTCGCCAGCGAATACAAGGACCGCGTGTTCGCCGACTTCCTGCGCGAATACCAGGCCGGCCGCACGCCAAACCCGGATGTGCTGTGCAATGCCGAGATCAAATTCAAGGCCTTCCTCGACCACGCGATGTCGCTGGGCGCGGACCTGATCGCCACCGGCCACTATGCGCGCGTGCGCCAGCACAACGGCAAGGCCGAACTGCTGAAGGCGGTCGACCACACCAAGGACCAGAGCTACTTCCTGCACCGCCTGAATCAGGCGCAGCTGTCGAAGACGCTGTTCCCGCTGGGCGAAATCCCGAAGACCGAAGTGCGCAAGATCGCCGAGAAACTGAAGCTGCCGAATGCGGCCAAGAAGGATTCGACCGGCATCTGCTTCATCGGCGAGCGCCCGTTCCGCGAGTTCTTGAACCGCTACCTGTCGTACAAGCCGGGCCCGATGATGACGCCGGACGGCAAGGTGGTCGGCGAGCACGTTGGCCTGTCGTTCTACACGCTGGGCCAGCGCAAGGGCATCGGTGTCGGCGGCGTGAAGTCGTACCAGAACGCCGACGGCTCCAGCGACGCCTGGTATGTGGCGAAGAAGGATGTGCTCAACAACGTGCTGTACATCGTGCAGGGCCATGACCATCCGTGGCTGCTGTCGTCGACCTTGCGCGCCGACCAGGCCAGCTGGATCGCCGGCGTGCCGCCGGAAGCGCGTGCGATGTCGGCCAAGACCCGCTATCGGCAGGCCGACGTGGCATGCGAAATCGCGCCGCAAGGCGCGTCCGACTTCGCGCTGAAATTCATGGATGCCCAGTGGGCGGTCACGCCAGGCCAGTCGGCCGTGCTGTATGACGGCGACGTGTGCCTGGGCGGCGGCATCATCGACAGTTCGACCTTCGCCGCCTGATCATTGCTATAGCTAGCCGGCGCTGGGCTCGCCGCCTTGCTCTGCCGGCGGCGTGTCGCCGGCGGCATCCGCTTCCGCCTTGGCTAGCGCTGCGCGCTGGCGCTTGACCATCGCGATCACCACATTGCGTATCGTGTTCAGCACCGTATCGGCCTTGAACGGCTTGACGATGAAACCGCTGACGCCCGTCGCATGGGCCGCCTGGATGGTGGCTGCATCGAGTTCGCTGGACACCATGAAGATCAGCGTCTTCGGCCACTTGGCGCGGATTTCGCGGATCGCCTCCTGCTCGGTGACCATCTGCTCATTGGCGATGCAGACGATGTGCGGGTGGTGCTTGATCAATTGCACCATGGCGCTGGCGCACGTATGGGTGGCGCCCACCACGTCGTAGCCGCCGTCCAGCAGCACCGTGTTGAGCAGGCCGCGCGCGACGGCGCTAGGGTCGATAATGACTGCTTTTAACATCTTGCAAACCTTGTTCTTAGTGGGACCAGGCCAACATCTTCCACGTGACGCCGATCTTCACATCTGTTTTTAACTGAACCAGTTGTCGAGAAAGATACAGCATTTCACGTTCTTTTCGTAGTGTTTCCCCCAAGGTATCCTTGAGAATGCCGGCGCCAGCCATGATGGCGTCCAGATTGCCGTAAGTACGCAACAGTCTGGCGGCGGTTTTGGCGCCCACCTTGGATACGCCCGGGATCGAATCGGTGGCATCGCCCATCAGCGCCAGCAGGTCGGGCAGCTGCTCGGCCGTCACGCCCCACTTCTTCTCGACCCACGCATGGTCGTGCCATTCCGACTTGAAGTGATCCCAGACGCGCGCGCCCTGGCCGATCAGGCAATGCAGGTCCTTGTCGGTGCTGGCGATGGTGGCTTCGCCACGCCCCTCGGCCAGCCAGCGCAGCACCACGGTGCCGATGACGTCATCGGCTTCCACCTCGGGCAGCGTCACCACATGCATGCCGAAGTCGCGCAGCTTGTCATAGAAGGCCGGCAGCGCATCGCGCAGCGGCGACGGCATCGGCGCGCGGCCTTCGCGATAGCCGCCGTACAGGTCGTGGCGCCAGGTGCGGCCGCCGAAATCGAAGGCCGACAGCAAATGCGTGGGTTCGTGGTCGTTGACCAGCGTACGCAACGAGGACAGCGCGTGGCGCAGCGCGATGTCCGCCTTTTCCGGGCTATCAGGTTCAGGACTGGCTTCGTAGACACGGCGCACAATATTGAGGCCGTCGATGGCAAGGAGTCTACCCATGTTCAACATCATCCGGGCTTGGTCAAGCCGTCATTCTACCCGACCTATCTCAAACTTCAGCCGAATCGGCCTTGCTCCACCTCATAAAAAGCCTATGATTTGTCTGTCACCTAAATCCAGGGAGCTCATCGTGGCCACCGCAATTTCCTTATCAGATTTTAAGAAAAATGCGCCAGAAATTTACCAGCGTCTGATCGAATCAGATGGGCCGATTTACGTCGAGACCAATGGCCGTGCAATTATAGAAATCCGAAAATTTCAACACGCCCCCCAACTATCCCATCACCAAGAGGGCGTGAGGCTAAACGATGAGGATATTACTTTCCCGATCGAGCCTGATGGATATGAGCCATTCAAATGATTATGCTAGACAGGCACGCGCTGATCTGGTGGCGGGAGTGCAGTCCCAGACATTCCCCTTGTGACGGCGGATAAGAAAATTCACGCTTATCCATATGTAAAAACCATTTGGTAATTAATTATTTAAGCAGCTCGTAGGGGCCGCCGCGTTCGAGGGCGCGCTGGAAGGCGGGGCGGCTGTGGATGCGTTGCAGGAAGGCAGCCAGCTGCGGGCGGCTTTCGTTGAGGCCGCCACGCGCGGAGGCGGCTTCCAGCGGGAAGCTCATCTGGATGTCGGCGGCGCTGAATTCACTGCCGGCAAACCAGGGGCGCTGGCTCAGCTCGGCCTCCAGATAATCCAGGTGCATGGCGATCTGCGGCAGGATGTAGCTGCCCTTGACCTTGCCCGCGATCGCTTTCGCAATCGGCTTGACGAAGAACGGCGCCGGGCTGCTTTCCACCCGGTCGAAGATCAGCTTCATCAGCAGCGGCGCCATCGCCGAGCCTTCCGCATAATGCAGGAAATAGGTCCAGCGGCGACGCTCCTCGCTGCCGGCCGGCGGCACCAGGCGGCCATTGCCGTACGTGTCGATCAGGTACTCGGCAATCGCGCCGGACTCCGCCACCACGATGCCGTTATCGGTGATCACCGGCGACTTGCCCAGTGGATGGATGGCCTTCAGCGCCGGCGGCGCCAGCATGGTCTTGGGATCGCGCTGGTAACGCACGATTTCGTATTCCAGGCCCAGCTCCTCCAGCAGCCACAGCACCCGCTGCGAGCGTGAATTATTCAAGTGATGAACGACGATCATGTGGAATATCCTGAAAAAAGAACGGCCGTGCGCCGCAATGCCGCTAGCTTAACATTGTTGCCCCGGCCATGCCCTACCCGCTTCGGAGATGGATTCCATCTGGAAACAGCAGTACACTCGACAATTCCAGAGCCGTCGCCGGAGCGTCAATGAATCTGCTGTCACCGCGTTACCTTGCCTTCAATGCTTCTATCGTCACGCTGGTGGTCTCGCTGGCCTTGCACGCACCGTGGGAAATTCCCGTCGTGGCTGCCGCGCTGGTGGTGGTCGGCATCACCGACCTGCTGCAAACACGGCGCGCGTTGCGCCGCAATTACCCGATCCTGGCGCACTTCCGCTTCTTCTTCGAATCGATACGCCCGGAGATCCGCCAATACTTCCTGGAAGACGACACGGTGGCCGAACCGTTCTCGCGCAACCAGCGCAGCATCGTCTACCAGCGCGCCAAGCAGGACAGCGACAAGCGCCCGTTCGGCACGCAGATGAATGTCTACGCGCCCGGCTACGAATGGATCAACCATTCGATCGCGCCGGCGCCCGAGCAGCCGCACGACTTCCGCATCGAGATCGGCAACCATCCGGATTGCCGCCGCGCGCAGCCCTACTCGGCCAGCGTTTTCAATATCTCGGCGATGAGTTTTGGCGCGCTGTCGGCCAACGCCATCCTGGCGCTGAACGGCGGCGCCAAACAGGGTGGCTTCATGCACGATACCGGCGAGGGCAGCATCAGCCCTTACCATCGCCAGAACGGCGGCGACCTGGTATGGGAAATCGGCTCCGGCTATTTCGGCTGCCGCAATGATGACGGCAGCTTCTCGGAAGCGAACTTTGTCGCCAACGCCACCGCGCCGCAAGTCAAGATGATCGAGCTGAAGATGTCGCAAGGCGCCAAGCCGGGCCACGGCGGCGTGCTGCCGGGCGCGAAAGTGACGATCGAAATCGCCCACACGCGCGGCGTGCCGGTGGGCCGTGACTGCATCTCGCCATCGCGCCACTCGGCCTTCAGTACGCCAATTGAAATGCTGGAATTTATCGACCGCCTGCGCAATCTGTCGGGAGGCAAGCCGACCGGTTTCAAGCTCGCGATTGGCCACCCGTGGGAATTCTTCGGCATCGTCAAGGCCATGCTGGAGACCGGCATCGTACCGGACTTTATCGTCGTTGATGGCGGCGAAGGCGGCACCGGCGCCGCGCCGGTGGAGTTCACCGACCACGTCGGCACGCCGCTGCAGGAAGCGCTGCTGCTGGTGCATAACACGCTGGTCGGCGCCAACCTGCGCGACAAGATCAAGATCGGCGCTTCCGGCAAGATCATCACCGCCTTCGATATCGCACGCACCTTGGCGCTGGGTGCGGACTGGTGCAATTCGGCGCGCGGCTTCATGTTTGCGCTGGGCTGCATCCAGTCGCAAAGCTGTCATACGGACCGCTGCCCGACCGGCGTCGCCACGCAAGACCCGTCACGCCAGCGCGCGCTGGTGGTGCCGGACAAGATTCAGCGCGTCGCCAACTTCCACGAGAACACCATGGAAGCGCTGGCCCAGCTGATCGCTGCCGCCGGCCTGACGCATCCATCGCAGCTGCGCCCGCGCCACCTGGTGCGGCGCATCTCGGAAAACCAGGTCAAGCTGGCCTCGGCGCTGCTGCCCTACCTCGAACCAGGCGAACTGCTCGACCCGAGCCAGCTATCGCGCCTGCCGCCAGTCTTCGGTCACTACTGGCCGATGGCCCAAGCCGCATCCTTCGACCCGTTCTGCGGCTGATTAGCGCTGCACGTGCAGCTTGATGACGCGCTGCTTGGGCGCGGTGGATTTGCTGTCGCACGACGACGCAGTGGTCGACGGGCCGCAGTCTGAACAGCCGCTGCCGCAGCCGCCACCGCCATTGGTCTTGAAAAACTTGGCCAGCCTGGCCTCATTGAAGCCGCGCTTGCCGAGCGTGTAGACGATGCGGCGACGCCACGCCACCGGCAGGTACTTGGTGCTGAAGTGCACCAGCGCCACCACCACAATCAATGCCACAATCAGTTCTTGCCACATATTAGCCTCCCAACGCGCGGGCCAGATGGTAGGTGATGAACGACGCCACATACGCCAGCGCAAACAGATAACCCGCCATCAGCCACGCATAACGCGCGCTGCCGGTTTCGCGGCGCACGGTACTCAGCGTGGCGATGCACTGCGGCGCAAACACATACCAGGCCAGCAGCGACAGCGCGGTCGCCAGCGACCAGGTCGACGAGATGATCGGCGCCAGCGTCTGCGCCACTTCATCGCCGGTCTGCGACAGCGCATACACCGTGCCCAGCGCACCTACCGCCACTTCACGCGCCGCCATGCCTGGCACCAGCGCGATACAGATCTGCCAGTTGAAGCCGATCGGTGCAAAAATGAATTCCAGGCCACGGCCGATGATGCCTGCCAGGCTGTAGTAAATCGGCGGATGGGTCGCTCCTTCCGGCGCGCCAGGGAAGGAGCTCAGCACCCACAGCAGGATGGTCAGCGTCAGGATCACCGTACCGACGCGGGTGACGAAGATCTTGGCGCGCTCCCACAGGCCCAGCGCCAGGTTGCGCATATGCGGCCAGTGATACGCCGGCAGTTCCATCATCAGCGGATGCTTGCCCTGCGCGCCCATGAAGCGCTTCATCACATACGCCACCGCCATCGCCGAAACGATGCCGGCAAAGTACAGCGCGAACAGCACCAGGCCTTGCAGGTTGAACAGGCCGGCCACGTCGCGATCGGGAATGAAGGCCGAGATCAGCAGCGCATACACCGGCAGGCGCGCCGAGCAGGTCATCAGCGGCGCGATCATGATGGTCACCAGGCGGTCACGACGGTTCTGGATGGTACGCGCCGCCATCACGCCAGGAATCGCGCAGGCAAAGCTCGACAGCAGCGGGATGAAGGCGCGGCCGGACAGGCCGACGCCCCCCATCAAGCGATCCAGCAAGAAGGCCGCGCGCGGCAAGTAGCCGCAGTCTTCCAGGAACAGGATGAAGAAGAACAGGATTAGGATCTGCGGCAGGAACACCAGCACGCCGCCGACGCCGCCCATGACGCCGTCCACCAGCAGGCTGTGCAGCACGCCTTCCGGCAGCGAGGCGGTCATCCACTTGGCCAGCGCCTCGACACCGCCGGTGATCATCTCCATCGGTGCTGCCGCCCAGCTGAATACGGCCTGGAACACCAGGAACATCAGCACCGCCAGAATGATCGGGCCGGCCACCGGATGCAGCACCACGTTGTCGATTTTTTCGTTCAGGCTGTCGGTGGCATGCGCCGGCTCGGTCAGCGTCAGGTCGAGGATGCGGCGCACCTCGCGCTGCGTATCTTCCACGCTGACCGCATCGATGGCCGCCAGCGGATTCGGCGTCGCCGCCGGCAGCGGCCACATCTGGTCCAGCGCGCGCAGCAGCGACTTCTCGCCCCCAGCCTGCACCGCCACGGTTTCCACCACCGGCATGCCCAGCTCTTGCGACAGGCGGTCGGCGTCGACGCTGATGCCGCGCTTCCTGGCGACATCGACCATGTTCAGCGCCAGTATCATTGGCAGGCCCAGGCGCTTGATCTCCAGCACCAGGCGCAGGTTCAGGCGCAGATTGGTGGCGTTGACCACACACACCACCACGTCTGGCGCGGCATCGCCCTTGCGCAGGCCAGCCACCACGTCGCGGGTGATTTCCTCGTCCGGCGTTTGCGCGTTCAGGCTGTAGGCGCCCGGCAGGTCCAGCACGCGGAAGCCGTTGCCGGCGGCCGTGGTGAACGCGCCTTCCTTGCGCTCGATGGTGACGCCGGCGTAGTTGGCGACTTTCTGGCGCGCGCCGGTCAGGCGGTTGAACAAGGCGGTCTTGCCGCAGTTCGGATTGCCCAGCAGCGCCAGCATCGGCGTGCGGGACGCATTCGGCGACTGCGCCACCTCTTTATCTACTGCACCCATATTCTTATTCCGGTTGAATCGAGACCAACGCAGCTTCAAAGCGGCGCAATGCAAAAGTGGCGTTGCCGACCTTGATCGCCAACGGTTCACCGCCCGGCATGCCACGCTTGAGCATGCGGATTTTTTCGCCAGGCACAAAGCCCAGCTCCATCAGGCGGCGCGACAGGCTGACGCCATCATCGGCGGCCTCGCCAGCAGAAACATGCACCACGGTGGCAGTCGCGCCTACCTTCAGTGCATCCAGGGTAATCGGGGGAACAGCATGCGTCATGAGCAAATCCGGTCAGATTGCCGCTGGCAAGATTGGCTGCGGCATGGAATTAGATACTAGCATTATAAACGGTAATGCGAATGACTACTATTTAGCTTGCATACTGCTGCGGTTTACGGCAGTATACGTTTAATGATAATGATTCGCATTAAGTTGCTGGCAATCATGTCAGAAAAGTCTTAACCCGAACTTATTACCCAAGCCAGAAGGTGCATCAATGATTGTTTGTGTTTGCAACAACATCTCCGATCGCGAAATCCGTCAAGCCATGGAATTTGGTATCACGTCGATGGACGAGCTGCGCAACGCCCTGGGCGTCGCGACCTGCTGCGGTCAATGCTTCTCCTGCGCCGAAGACATCCTCAATGAACACCTGGCCGCGCAAGCCGCTGCCGACATGCAAGAAACTGTGCTGAAACGCCCAGTCTTCACCAACTAATCATGAATACAATGAGCTACAGTCGGACGGCGTCGCCGCTGTCCGCGGACGACGCCGGCCTTGCACTGGAATTCAAACGCCGCACCCGTAAACTGGCCCCACTGACCGCGATCGTTGTCGGTCACGCCGTGGTCTTCTATCTGGCCTACTCCGGCCTGCTGCGTACCGTTACGCACGCCATCATCCCGCAAGTTGTGAACGTCTCCTTCGTGGCCTCGCCTGAGCCGCTGAAGCCGACCCCGCCGCCGAAAGAGGTGCCGCTGGTTACGCCGAAGCAGACCTTCGTGCCGCCGCTGCCGCAGGTGAACATCGTTCAGACCGAACCAACCATCACGCTGCCGCCACCGCAGCCGCGCCCAAGCGAACCGGCGCCGGCCAATGCCGTGCCATCGTACACGGCAGCACCGCCAGCGCCACCAGCGCCGGCCACGCCTAAAACGGTATCGGGAGTCGAATATATCCGTGCACCGCAGCCGGTGTACCCAAGCATCGCCCGCCGCATGGGCGAGAGCGGCACGGTCACGCTGCGTGTGCTGATCGGTGAGAAGGGGAATGCGGAGCAGGTGACGATCCAGAAATCGTCGGGCTCCGCCAACCTGGACGAAGCTGGCCGCCAGGCGGTGCTGCGCGCACTGTACAAACCGCATGTCGAGGACGGCAAGGCCATCCCCGTCTATGCGCTGGTGCCCATCAACTTCCAGCTCGGTTAATCAGAGGTCCAGGCGGCCCTCGATGGAATCATCGAGGGTCTTGCCGATCACGGCGCCTAACAGCATCTTCACGCTGGCGACGGCTTTACCGTGTTTCGTATCCCAGTAGTAGCCATAGGTCGGCGCGAACTTGATCAGCGTCACGCGCGGATCGTCCTCGCCACCGGTGAACCACGTCTTCATCGTAAAACTCCACAACTCCTTCAGCTTGACTGGATCGCGCAGCACCGTGGCGATGCCCTCCAGGTGCATGAATTCGGAATGCGCCGAGCCCTGGAAATACAGCGTGGCCGACGGATCGGCCGCCAGCTCCTGATTCTTCAGGCTGTCGCTGGCGGAGATAAACCACAGGTTGCCCAGCTCATCCACATCCAGCGCCGTCATCGGACGGGCATCGCCGGGACCGCCGCTGGCATCGCTGGTACAGAAGAAGCAGCCTGCGGTGCTGTCGACAAACTCGCGGATCTTGCGCACGGCGTCTTCGCCAACGAGGTCCTGATGATTGTGTTCTGGTTGCTGGGCGTTGATGGAATCCATGGCATTGCTCCTTTAGTTGAGCTTCCATGGTAGCGGCGCGGGCGACCACCGACAGTGGGATGCCTCACACACGAATGCTAATAGTTTTCATTTGCACCAATGCTCTCAATAACCGAAGTTAGATAGGATTTCGACGAAATTACCGGGAATTTCGCTACACATCCTCCGGAATTTCGTGCACAATGGCGCCATTCGTAACTAATACAGAAAGAACAGCCATGAAGGGCGATCAAGAAGTCATCCGTCTGCTGAACGCGCAGCTGACCAACGAACTCACCGCAATCAACCAGTACTTCCTGCATGCCAAGATGTACAAGCACTGGGGCCTGGAAAAGATCGGCAAGAAAGAGTGGGAAGAGTCGATCGGCGAAATGAAGCACGCCGACAAACTGATCGACCGCATCCTGATGCTGGACGGCCTGCCTAATCTGCAAGCCATGCACAAGGTGATGGTTGGTGAAAACACCGAAGAGATGCTGGGCTGCGACCTGAAGCTGGAAAAAGGCGCGCAGATCACCGTCAAGGAAGGCATCGCCGCCGCAGAAAAGGCCGCTGACTACGTGTCGCGCGACCTGCTGCTGATGATCCTGGAAGACACCGAAGAACACATCGACTGGCTGGAAACCCAGCTGGACCTGATCGGCAAAGTGGGCATCCAGAACTACCTGCAAAGCCAGATGAGCATCGACGAGTAAGAAAGCAAACGCCCCTTGCGGGGCGTTTTTCATTGCGGGACCGTATCCTTGAACGACTGGCGCTCGGCCAGCTTGTCATGCAGCTTGGCCAGATTGGGATAATCGTCGCGCCAGCTGATGTCCGGGAAGCGGAACGACAGCCAACCCAGCGTGCAGCCCACCGCGACGTCGGCCAGCGAGTAATGGATGCCGGCGCAATAAGGCTGTTCGCCCAGTTTCTCCGACAGCGCCTTCAGGCCGAGGTCAACCTTGCGCATCTGGCGCGCCATCCACTCTTCGCTTTGCAATTCCTTCGGACGCATGGTGCGTTCCAGGCGCACGCTGACGGCGGCGTCCAGCATGCCATCGGCCAGCGCTTCCCAGCACTTGACGTCGGCACGGTCGCGGCCGTTCGGCGGCAGCAGTTTGCACACCGGCGTCAGCGTATCCAGGTACTCGACCATGACGCGCGAATCAAACATCACCGTGCCATCTTCCATGACCAGGCTGGGCACTTTGCCGAGCGGATTCAACTGGCTGATGGTGGTGTCTGCCGCCCACACATTCTCCAGTTCAAACTGGTAATCGAGCTTTTTTTCCGCGAGAACAACACGCACCTTGCGGACATAAGGGCTGGCGAGGGAACCGATGAGTTTCATAGACACTTATAGAGGAAGAACAGGCCTCAGTATAACATCGGCGGGCTGGCCGCCCGCCAATGGTAAAATCACGCTCTGCTCTTTCAACTTCGCTCTTTCCATCATGACCACTACTCCTTACTCCACGCTGTCGGCGCTGTCGCCACTGGACGGCCGCTACGCTGGTAAAACCGATCTGCTGCGCCCTATCCTGTCCGAATCCGGCTTCATGCACCACCGCGTCAAAGTAGAAATCTCCTGGCTGCAAGCGCTGTCGCTGGCCGGTTTCGACGAAATCAAGCCGTTCTCGGCCGAGGGCAATGCCCTGCTGGACAAGATCGCTGCCGACTTCACCGAGCAAGACGCTGCCCGCATCAAGGAAATCGAAGCCGTCACCAACCATGACGTCAAAGCCGTGGAGTACTGGCTGAAGGAACAGGTCAAGGACGTGCCGGAACTGGTGGCCGCATCGGAGTTCATCCATTTCGCCTGCACCTCGGAAGACATCAACAACACCTCGCACGGCATGATGCTGAAGGCCGCGCGCGACAACGTCATGCTGCCATCGCTGAACAAGGTGATCGCCCGGCTGACCGACATCGCCCACGCCAACGCCGAACTGCCGATGCTGTCGCGCACCCACGGCCAGACCGCCAGCCCGACCACGCTGGGCAAGGAAATGGCCAACGTCGTCGCCCGCCTGCAACGCGCCGTCAAGCGCATCGAACAGGTGGAAATCCTCGGCAAGATGAATGGCGCGGTCGGCAACTACAACGCGCACCTGTCGGCCTACCCATCGTTCGACTGGCCGGCGTTCTCGAAAAACGTCATCGAGCAGCGCCTCGGCCTGGTGTTCAACCCGTACACCATCCAGATCGAGCCGCACGACTACATGGCCGAACTGTTCGACGCCTTCGCCCGCGTCAACACCATCCTGCTGGACCTGAACCGCGACATCTGGAGCTACGTCTCGCTGGGCTACTTCAAGCAGAAGCTGAAAGCCGGCGAAATCGGTTCGTCAACCATGCCGCACAAGGTCAACCCGATCGACTTCGAAAACTCGGAAGGCAACCTGGGCCTGGCCAATGCCGTGCTGAAGCACCTGTCCGAGAAGCTGCCAGTCTCGCGCCTGCAACGCGACCTGACCGACTCGACCGTGCTGCGCAATATCGGTGTCGGCCTCGGCTACACGCTGCTGGCTTACGACAGCTGCCTGCGCGGCCTGAACAAGCTGGAAGTCAATCCAGCCCGCCTGGAAGCCGACCTGGACGCCAACTGGGAAGTGCTGGCCGAGCCGGTGCAGACCGTGATGCGCCGCTACGGCATCGAGAATCCGTACGAGCAGCTGAAAGAGCTGACCCGTGGCAAAGGCATCTCCAAAGTCGCGCTGCAGGAATTCATCAACGGCCTGGCCGTGCCGCAGGAAGCCAAGGACCTGATGCTGGCCATGACCCCGGCCAACTACACCGGCATCGCCGCAGCTCTGGCTAAAGCCATCTGATGTAAATAAGCAATCTGCTTTACACTAGCCCCGGCAGCGCCAGCGCCCCGGGGCTTTTTTTCGTCCCGGCAAGCACATCCTGGATTTCTTTGGTATATTTAGTCCTAATACGTACTACTTCCCCGGAGCCGCTTTATGCCACGCTATACCAAAACCGCCATGTTGCTACACTGGCTAGTCGCCTTGCTCATCATCACCACCTTCTTTCTCGGCCTGTCGATGGTCGCGATTCCCGGCTTTTCGCCGACCAAGCTGAAATACTTCTCCTGGCACAAATGGATGGGTGTGACAGTGCTGTTGCTGGCCGTGCTGCGCGTGCTGTGGCGCGTCACGCACAAGCCGCCACCGAAACTGGTCTCGATCCCCGAATGGCAGCACAAGATCGCCGAAGGCATGCACCACCTGCTGTACCTGCTGATCTTCGCGGTGCCGATCTCCGGCTACCTGTACTCGTATGCCGCCGGCGTGCCGGTGGTCTACCTGGGAATCTGGCAGATGCCGGCGCCGTTCGCGCCAGATCCTGAACTTAAGGCAACTTTAAAAACCTTGCATTATGTTTTGACCATGACGATGGCTGCATCTGTCGTAGCACACGCCCTGGCCGCCCTGAAGCACCACTTTATCGACCGCGACGTGACGCTGAAACGCATGTTGCCGCTGTAATCTCATCCACCGGAGCCTGAACAATGAAAACCCTGAACAAAATTGCCATCGTTGCCCTGCTGGGTGTCGCCTTTGCCGCCAGCGCCGCCGTGCTGAAAACCGATCCGGCCAAGAGCACCGTCACCGCCACCTTCAAGCAAATGAACGTGCCGATCGACGCCAAGTTCAAGAAATTCACCGCCAACATCGACTACGACGCCACCAAGCCGGACGCCGCCAAGGCCACCGTCGAAGTCGAGACCGGCAGCATGGACCTGGGCGACGCCGACTACAACAAGGAAGTCGCCAAGAAAGAATGGTTCAATGCCGCGCAATTCCCGAAAGCCACCTTCGTCTCGTCGTCGATCAAGCCAGCCGGCGCCGGCAAGCTGAACGTGACCGGCAAGCTGACCATCAAGGGCAAGACCACCGACGTCACCTTCCCGCTGACCGTCAAGACCGAAGGCAAGACGCAAGTGTTTGACGGCGCCGTGCCGATCAAGCGCCTGGCCTACAACATCGGCGAAGGCGAATGGAAAGACACCAGCATGGTGGCTGACGACGTCACCATCAAGTTCCACGTAGTAGCGCAATAACCAACCACCAAGGGAGACCCGATAAGATGAAAGCACAGATCCTGATCGCCACGCTGCTGGCCGCCTCGGCCACGTCCGCCATGGCCGCGACCTACAACCTCGACCCGACGCACACTTTCCCGAGCTTCGAGGCTGACCACATGGGCCTGTCGGTATGGCGTGGCAAGTTCAACAAAACCAGCGGCACGGTGAACCTGGATCGCGCGGCCAAGACCGGCTCGCTGGAAGTGAAGATCGACGCCGACTCGATCGATTTCGGCCTGGACGCGATGAACAAGCACGCCAAGGACGACTCGATGTTCAACGTCGCCAAGTTCCCGACCATCACCTACACCAGCAAATCGTTCAAGTTTGACGGCGACAAGCTGGTCGGCGTGGAAGGCGAGCTGACGCTGCTGGGCGTGACCAAGCCGGTATCGCTGAAAGTCGACAAGTTCAAGTGCATCATGCACCCGCGCTACAAGAAAGAAGTCTGCGGCGCCGACGCCACCGCTGAATTCAAGCGCAGCGACTTCGGCCTGAACTACGGCCTGCCGAACTTCTCGCCAGAAGTCAAACTCGCTATCCAGATCGAAGCCATCAAAGCCGACTAAACCTCCGGGGTCAGTTCTGCCAAACGTACACGGGCTCAACTGCAATGCAGTTGAGCCCGTGTACGTTTGGCAGAACTGACCCCGGTTTTCAGAACATCCACACTGCCTCCACAAAATTCTGGTTGACGCGCACGGAAGGTCTGCGGATACTGCTGTGCGCCACATCTTTATCAGGAAAACCATGAAAAAAACTCTTCTCGCGCTCGCCATCCTGAGCACCGCAGCCCATGCCGATGAGGGCATGTGGATGCCACAGCAGCTGCCACAAGTAGCCAAGCAACTGAAAGCCGCCGGCCTGAAGCTGGACCCGGCCACCCTGACCAAATTGACCGAATTCCCGATGGGCGCTATCGTCAGCCTCGGCGGTTGCTCGGCATCGTTCGTGTCGCCGCAGGGCCTGGTTGCCACCAACCATCACTGCGTCTACGGCAGCGTCGCCCATAACTCGACGCCGGAACGCAATCTGCTGGCCAATGGTTTCCTGGCCCATAACCTGGGCGAAGAAGTGCCGGCCGCGCCGGGCACGCGCATCTGGGTGACCAAGGCGGTCACCGATGTCAGCAAGCAGGTGGTCACGCCGGAAGTGGCCAAGCTGAACGGCAAGGCGCGCAGCGATGCGATCGAGAAGCACCAGAAATCCATCCAGGCCGAGTGCGAAAAAGACGCCGGCCACCGTTGCACCGTGTCGTCCTACTACGGCGGCCTGGAGTTCTACCTGATCAAGCAACTGGAAATCCGCGACGTGCGCCTGGTGCACGCACCGGCCGAAGGCGTCGGCAAATTCGGCGGCGACACCGACAACTGGATGTGGCCGCGCCACACCGGCGACTACGGCTTCTACCGCGCCTACGTCAGCAAGGACGGCAAGGCCGCCGACTTCAGCAAGGACAACGTGCCTTACGTGCCGCAGCACTTCCTGAAGCTGGCCAAGGAAGGCGTCAAGGAAGGCGACTTCATCATGGTCCTCGGCTACCCTGGCCGCACCAACCGCCACCGCCTGCCGTCGGAAGTGGCGTTCACCTTCGACTGGAACTATCCGGCGTTTGTGAAGCAGTCGGCGGAAAGCCTGGCGATCATCGCTGACACCACCAAGGACAACAAGGACACCGCGCTGAAGTACGCGTCGCAGGTAGCCAGCATCAACAACTACTACAAGAACCGCCAGGGCATGCTGGACTCCTACGCCGGCAGCGATATGCTGCAACGTAAGACCGCCGAGCACGAAGCGCTGAAGCAGTGGATCAACGCCGACGCCAAGCGCAAGGCCGAGTACGCCAGCGACATCGAGGCGGTGGAGAAGCTGATCGCCCAGCGCGATGCGGAACTGAAGCAGGACTACTACCTGGGCTCGTCCAAACCACGCCTGCTGAACAGCGCGCGCGTGCTGTACCGCCTGGCCAACGAAAACACCAAGCCGGACGCCGAGCGCAAGTCGGGCTACCAGGTGCGTGACGTGCCGCGCATCAAGGCGTCGGTCGATGCGCTGGTGCGCAACTACGACGAGAAAGTCGACAAGGCGCTGGTGCTGAACAGCCTGAGCAAGTACGCCGCCCAGCCGGCAGCGCAACGCAACGCCGCGTTTGACGCCGTCGCCGGCATCAAGGACGGCATGAGCAAGGCCGACCTGCAAGCCGCGCTGGACAAGCTGTACGCCGGCAGCAAGCTGGGCGATGCCAACGAGCGCAAAGCCTGGCTGGAACGCAAGCCGGAAGACTTCAAGGCCAGCGACGACAGCTTCATCAAGGCCGCCGTGGCGCTGTACGGCCCGGACCTGAAAGCCGAAGCAGAAGAGGAAGAACTGGGCGGCAAGCTGCAACAAGCCTATGCCAACTACATGAAGGCCAAGATCGCCTACATGCACAGCAAGGGCCAGGCCGTCTATCCTGACGCCAACAGCACGCTGCGCGTCACCTTCGGCAAGATCGCCGGCCGCGATCCAGGCGCCGACGGCACCACCTGGAAGGCGTTCACCACCGTTGAAGGCGTGGCCGCAAAAGCCACCGGCCAGGGCGAGTTCAACGCCCCTGCCGCGCAGCTGAAAGCGATCAAGGCCAAGGAGTACGGCAAGTACGCCGATCCGCTGCTGAAGACTGTGCCGGTCAACTACCTGGCGACGCTGGACATCACCGGCGGCAACTCCGGTTCGGCCGCGCTGAACAGCAAGGGTGAATGGATCGGCCTGGCGTTCGATGGCACGCTGGACTCGATCATCTCCGACTGGGACTTCAACAAGAAGATGACCCGCGACATCCAGGTCGACCTGCGCTACATCCTGTGGAATATGAAGCACATCGACCACGCGGACAACCTGCTGAAGGAAATGGGCGCCGAATAATCCACGCCTTCCCATCACGAACCACGCCCCGGCAACGCGGCGTGGTTTTTTTATAGCGTGGAAGCGATGCCTACCGCATCTCCATGCTGTGCCAGCCAGTTGTCCGCCGCAGTGTGGCCATGCTGGTAAAGGTGCTGCAGGAAAGCCGGCTCGCCGTTCAGCTTGCTGGAAACGCTGTAGCCCGACAGCAGCTCGACACCACTGATCAGATGCCGGCGCGGCAGCGCCTGCGGCAAGGCGTTCAGCTCGCGCAGGTAGCTGGTGTTGAAGGCAATCTCATTCGAGCGGTTGCCGATGTCGGCCATGGTGCGCGGCGCCTGCGCCCGCGCCACCGGATTGTTACGCACGATAATCATGTCGGCGCCATCCCGTTGCAGGAACGGTGCCAGCGGCGGATTGGCGATATAGCTGCCATCCCAATAGGCCTCGCCATCCACCTCGACCGCCGCGAACACCGTCGGCAGGCAGGCGGACGCCAGCACCTTTTGCACATCCAGTTCCTCGCGCATGAAGATGCGGCCGGCGCCGGTGCGTACATTGGTGGCCGCCACAAACAGCTGCAACTCCTCGCAGGCGCGCACGCGCTCGAAATCGATCAGCGCCGCCAGCAACTTGCGCAAGGGATTCTGCGACAGCGGCGTTTCCGGCACCGGCCCGATCAAGGCGCCGGCCATTTCCAGCATCTGATAGGCCGGCGAAAATTCCATCGTCCAACCGCCTGCCCAATGGTCAAGCGGGGTACGCTGCAGTGGCGTGAACATGAAGGCCTGGCCCAGCGCGGTCCAGAAGCGCCGCAAGGCTTGCTGCGCGCCACGGCGGCCACCGCCGCGCGCATAGCCATCGGCCAGCACCACCGCGTTGACGGCGCCTGAGCTGCTGCCGCTGAGGCTGTCGATCAGGAAGCGCTCGTCGTCCAGCAAGCGGTCCAGCACACCCCAGGTGTAGGCGCCATACGTGCCCGCGCCCTGCAGGCCGAGGCAGACCTTCTTCGGCAAGGCGCCCGTCATGTGACCGCCCTTTCCCGCTTGCGATGGTTGAGCAGCGCGCCGGCCGCCAGGCCCAGGCCAAAGGCGGCGTACACCAGCGCCAGCGAGCCGCGCGACACCCGCTCCTCAAAACCGGGCTGCAGCCGCTTGGGCGTCAGCTGGTAATCAACGAAGCACGCTACCGCTGCGGCCGTCACGGAGGCCGCCAACGTGGACTTGGGTGAGCGGCGCGCCAGCACCTTGCCCGCAGCCTGCTCCAGCAGGCTGGCCCAGAACACACCGCTGGCGTGATGAATCACATAGCCCACCAGCGTGTATTTCCACGACGCCCCATCGCGGCGAAACGCCTTGTCGCCCCACAGCCAATGGCTGACGGCATTCACGCCACCGAACACGCTGCCGCTGTCTTTTTTCGCGCGCGCCGCCAGCACCGCAGCCGATGCCACGCTGGCCAAAGCACCGGGCAGCATGCCCTTGCCGATCATTAACTTCCAATTGTCCATAGCGATTACCCCGATTCGTGTAAGGTCAAGACGAAATCACGATACCGAAAAAACCATCGGGACGGCGCGGCTTAAGCAGCGGAAACAATTGAGGAAGGAAGCCGATGGAATACATCATGTTCAAATGGCTGCACATACTATCGTCGACCTTGCTGTTTGGCACCGGTATTGGCTCAGCCTGGTATCTGCTGTTCGCCGTCATCAGCCGCAATGTGACGGCGATTGCGGTGGTCACCCGCATTGTCGTGCTGACCGACTGGATCTTCACCGGCGCCACAATGATCGTGCAGCCGGCGACCGGCTTCTATCTGGTGCACCTGGCGGGCTATCCCTTGCACAGCCGCTGGATCATGTGGTCACTGGTGTTGTACCTGGTAGCGCTGGCGTGCTGGCTGCCGGTGGTGTGGCTGCAGATCCGCCTGCGCAAGCTGTCCGCTTCGGCGGCGGCACGCGGCCTGCCCTTGTCGAAAGAGTTCTGGCGCTGCTTCACCGCGTGGGTGGTGCTTGGTGTGCCGGCCTTCTTCGCGTTTCTCGGCATCTTCTACCTTATGGTAGCCAAGCCGGTATGACCTTTAACATAGCGGGGCTTGGTTGGCGAATCGGTTACAGTATCGTTTCCATCCAACCCACCCGAAGGAGATATCCATGTCCGCGAAGAAAATCGCTGTTGTGATCGGCAGTCTGCGCAAGGAGTCGCTGAACCGCAAATTTGCCCACGAGGTCATTGCACTGGCGCCGGAATCGCTCAGCCTGGACATCGTCGAGATCGGCGAGCTGGCCCTGTATAACGAGGATCTGGAAGGCAACGGCGTGACGCCACCGCAGGCGTGGACGCAGTTCCGCGACCGCATCAAGGAATACGACGGCGTGCTGTTCTTCACGCCGGAATACAACCGCTCGACGCCAGCGGCGCTGAAGAATGCACTGGACGTCGGCTCGCGTCCTTACGGCAGCAGCGTGTGGAGCGGCAAGCCGGCCGGCATCGTCAGCGTGACGCCAGGCGCCACCGGCGCGTTCGGCGCCAACCACCATCTGCGCCAGTCGCTGGTGTTCCTCGACATGCCGATCCTGCAGCAGCCGGAAGCCTATATCGGCGGCGCCGCCAAACTGCTGGACGACAACGGCAAGATCAACAACGACAGCACCAGGCAATTCCTGAAGAAATTCATCGACACCTACGCCGACTGGGTCGAAACCACCGCCAAGAAATAATCAGCGCTTCAGCGCCTTGAAGGCATAGCCGGCCGCCGTCAGCGCGGCCGACTGGCTTTTGGATGGCGTGCCGCGATTCAGTGCCAGCAGACGTGCACCGTCCCGCCCCGGCAGCAGCGCCAGATCAGCACCTGGCAGACGCTGCGCCAGCACGGCCGCCTCATCCTCCGCACCGCCGGCATACAGCCGGTAAGAGGCGCGACGGTTGCCGACCTCCAGCAGATAGCCAGCCACCGCCACTGTGCCCGGCGCGCCCGGCATGGCCGTCACCCGCAGCCATGCTGCCTGCTTGCGCAGGTCCAGCGTACTCCACGGCCGCAGCGGATGCAGGCGCGGACCCGACGACGGCGACACGCGCGCCGCGCCAGCCCCGCCATTTTCGCTGCCAGCACCGAACGCTTCGGGCACGACCACCGCCGCGCCATCACGCAGCGCGTGCAGCGGCGCCAACCCTTCATAGCGGCCAGCACCGGCCGGCAGCACCAGCAGCAGATCCGCCGCAGGCCAGCCGGGCGCGGCCTCCTGACAGTACGCCTCGGCATCCGCAGCCACCACCAGCACGCTCAGCCCCTGGAAGCGAATCTGCACCAATCCCTTGCCCGCCAACTGCACGAGCCCCTGCGCCATGCTCCAGCTGCATGCCAGCGCCAGCAACACCGCCACGTACCATCGCATCGCCGCCTCCCGTCATCATCAGGAAGCCAGTAAAACATCGACAGCCTGAATTTACCTTGAAGCAACGCAAAGCCCCGGCCGGGAGCGCTCAAAAAACGGGCACAATGATACAATCCCGCCCTTCCCTCCCATCCCGCTGAGATCCAGACGACCATGCACGACATGCTGACGCCTTATGAAAAAGGCAATCAAAATCAAACCACCACCTGGAGCGAATGCATCGCCTTCTACACCGAGCTGGCGCAACGCTTCCCGCACGTGCTGCGGTTTGAGCAGATCGGTCTGTCCGACGGCGGCATCCCGGTGCACGCCGGCGTGGTCAGTGCCGACGGCGTGCACGACCGCAGCCAGATCAAGGCCGAAGGCCGCACCGTCTTCTTCAACAACAACGGCATCCATCCTGGCGAACCGGAAGGTGTGGATGCCTGCATGGCCATCGTGCGCGACCTGTGCTTCGATCCGGCCAGGCTGGCGGCGCTGGGCGACACCGTGCTGCTGTTCGTCCCGCTGTACAACGTCGACGGCGCGCTGAACCGCGCCAACACCTCGCGCGTCAACCAGGATGGCCCGGAGCAGTTCGGCTTCCGCGGCAACAGCCGCCACCTCGACCTGAACCGCGACTTCGTCAAGTGCGACACGTACAACGCCCAGCTGTTCAACCAGCTGCTGACCAGCTGGGACCCGGACGTGATGGTGGACACCCACACCTCCAACGGCGCCGACTATCCATACACGATGACGCTGATCCACACGCAGGCGGACAAGCTGGGCTACGGCCTCGGCCCCTTCCTGCGCCAGACCATGCTGCCGCACATCTACAAAGAAATGGAAGCCAAAGGCTGGCCGACCTGCCCTTACGTCAATCCAGTCAAGGACACGCCGGATGACGGCATCGCCGAGTTCCTCGAAGTGCCGCGCTTTTCGACCGGCTTCGCCGCCCTGCACCACGTGATCGGCTTCATGCCGGAAACGCACATGCTCAAACCGTTCAAGGACCGCTACGATTCGATGCGCGCCCTGCTGGATGTGACGATGGCCTTCACCGTGCAATACGGCGAACAAATCAAACAACTGCGCGCCGAAGCCAAAGAGCAAGCCGCCAACGCCACCGAATGGACCGTCAGCTGGAAGATGGACGAAAACAATCCATCGACCTTCCGCTTCAAAGGCTACGAAGCCCAGCGCACGCCTAGCCTGCTGGGCGACTACCAGCGCCTGTCCTACGACCGCAGCAAGCCGTGGGAAAAGGACATCGCCTACTACAACAGCTTCGTGCCGTCAGCCACCGTGCGCGCGCCGAAAGGCTACATCATTCCGCAAGCGTGGCGCGAAGCCATCGAGCGCCTGCAATGGAACGGCGTGGAAATGGCGCGCTTCGAAGACGCGCAGGAAGTGGAAGCGCAGTACTACCACATCGTCTCCGTGATCTCGCGTCCGCACGCCTACGAAGGCCATATGTACCACGACGATGTGCAGCTGGAAGCGCACACTGCGCTGTTCACCGTGCAGCCGGGCGACTGGTTCGTGCCGCTGAAGCAGGCCAACGCCCGCTACGCTGTCGAAACGCTGGAACCGCAAGGCCATGACTCGTTCTTCCGCTGGGGCTTCTTCAACAGCGTGCTGGAGAAAAAAGAAAACTTCTCCGACTACGTGTTCGAAGACCTGGCGCTGGAGATGCTGGAAACCGAACCGGAACTGAAAGCCAAATTCGAAGCATGGAAGGCCAACAATTCATCATTGGTATCGGACCAGGAAGCGGTACTGGGCTTCATCTTCGCCAACGGCAAGCGCCACGAAGAACCTGAATGGCGCCGCTACCCGGTGCTGTCGGTCTTCTAAATTTTAATCCTGCGTTACACATCATGCGCATCCTGGCGATCCTGGGATGCGCATGCAAGCTGCCCACAAGGCCATAGCCATGCATTACGCACTCAATCTGCGCACCTTCTTCTATAGCCATTACTTTTATCTTGGCTTGCGCTTCGCCGCCGGACTGGTAGGCGTTACGCTGATTACCCTTCAATTTGCCGACATGGCGGTCGCCATGACGGTCTGCATCGGCGCGCTGTGCACCGCGCTGATGGACATGCCCAGCCCCCTGCGCCACAAGTTCAACGAGATGAGCGCCTCGGTGCTGCTATGCAGCGCCGTCACCTTGCTCATCAGTCTGTGCGCACCGTATCACTGGCTGCTGATGGTGATGCTGGTAGTGATCAGCTTTGCCGCCTGCATGATGGTGGTCTACGGCCGCAAGTCGATGCCGCTGCAACTGGCCACGCTGTTCATCATGACCATGTCGATGGAACACACGATGACGATGCGCGAGTCCTTCATCCATACCGGCTTGTTCACACTGGGCGCCGTGGCCTATCTCGCCTATGCAATGGCGGTGTCGTGGGTGCTGCGCCACCGCATCAAGCAGCAGGTGCTGGCGGAGGCATTGTTCGAGCTGGCGGCCTACATCGATATCAAGGCGGATTTCTACGACACGCGCTTCAACCTCACCGAGCAATTCAATAAGCTGATCCGCCATCAAAGCCTGCTGGCCGACCGCCAGCAAGCCTCGCGTGATCTGATCCTGCGTGCGCATAACAACGCCAAGGATGCGATTGTGGTGCAGGTTCACGTCTGCATGCTGGACCTGTATGAGCTGATCCTCTCCACGCACACCGACTACGCGCTGCTGCGCACCCACCTGGCCGATTCGCCGGTGATGCAGACGCTGCACGATCTGGCCTACAAGGCGGCGCGCGATATCGAATCGGTGGCGTATGACGTCACGCGCAAGAAGTCCTCCTATCCAGAGATCAGCTACGAGCCGGAACTGGAGGCGATCGAAGCGGAACTGGCGGCGATCCAGCAGCGCATCGACGACGGCAAGCCGCAGCAGGAAGCGCTGGCCGTACTGCGCGCGCAGCGCAACAAGATCCGCGCCATCATCAAGATGATCGGCGAGCTGCATCAGGCCAGTCAGAAGGCTTACGACACCACTCCGTTCTGGGCGGATGCCGACATGGGGCCGTTCCTGTCGCAGCAGAAGTATGAGTTGCGCATGATTCTGTCGCACCTGCGCGTGGATTCGCCGATCTTCCGCTTCTCGCTGCGGGTGGCGATGGCGATTTCGGTCGGCCTGGCGGTGGCGGCGCTGCTGCCGTATGCGGCGCACAGCTACTGGATCGTGCTGACGATTGTGATCATCCTCAAGCCGTCGTTCAGCATGACCAAGCAGCGCCGCAGCGACCGCATCATCGGCACCATCATCGGCTGCATCATCACCGCGCTGATCATCAAGTTCCTGAACTACCCGGCGGCGATACTCGGCATCCTGGTGCTGTCGACGGTGGCCACGCCCACCTTCATCTACCTGCGCTACCGTTACGCGGCGATTGCGGTATCGATCATGATCCTGCTGCAAATGCACCTGATCGCGCCGGGCAACCATGACCTCATCATGGAGCGGCTGGTGGACACCTTTATCGGTGCGGCGGTGGCGACGGCGTTCAGCTTTGTGCTGGCCAACTGGGAATATCAATCCTTGCCGCGTCTGGTCGGCGAGGTGCTGAATGTGAACCTGCGCTACATGCAGGCCAGCTTCGATCTGCTGCAAGGCAAAGGCAAGGACGATTTCGCCTACCGCATCGAACGCAAGCGGCTGATGGATTCGCTGGCGGCGCTTAGCTCGGCGCTGGTGCGCATGCTGGACGAACCGGCGCGCAAGCAGCGCGCGGTAGAGGACATCAACCTGTTCATCGTACAGAACTACCTGCTGGTGGCGCACGTGGCGGCCTTGCGGGCGATCCTGCGCCGGCATACGAAGGAGCTGCCGACCAGCGCCGTCAACGCCATGCTGGGCGAAAGCCACGATCAGGTGGTGGACATTCTCACGCGCGCACTCGATCCGCGTCGCGCGGTGGCACGCGAAGCAGCCAGCCAGGCCGACGAGGATGCACTGATGTCGGCATCAACGCTGTCAGCGCAAAGCGCTGCGGCGGCGCAGGCGGCGGTGGTGCCGTGGTCGGGCTGGCCGCTGGTCCAGCGCCGCATTCGTTTGCTGCAAGCGGACGCGGTCAAGATCATCGTCCACCGCGAAGCCATCCTTCGCGACCTCGCCTGAACTGTGCTCAGCCGAGATAGGCCGCCAGTTCTTCCGGCGCGCCTTGCGGGAACGCCTCCTTCAGATACGCCAGAAATGCCGATACGCGTGCGCTGAGCAGGCGCCGCGACGGATACAGCACCCATAGCTCGATATCCGGCGCATCCAGCTCTCCCCAGTGCACCAGCGTACCGTCCACCAGATCGCCGCTGACCAGCGACACCGGCAGGCAGGCCGCGCCCGCACCGGCGCGCACAGCGTCCCGCACCATGATCATCGACGATAGCGACAGCACCGGCTCGATCGCGATATCCTCGGTCCCCGCGCCGGCACGCAAGCGCCAGGTCTTGGCCGGCGTGACGGTGCCGGTGCCTGTGCCGGTGCCGCGCACCACCGCCGGCACGGCCGCGCCATCCTCCGGGCGTGCCAGCTCAGGGCTGGCCACCACCATCATCCGGTCGCGCAGGAAGATGCGCCCAACCAGGTTGGCGTCCGCATCCGGGTTGACGCGAATCGCCAGGTCAAACCCTTCTTCCACCATGTCGACACTGCGGTCTTCGGTGCTCACCTCCAGCCGCACCGCTGGATACTTGCGCGCGTAGCCTGCGGCCAGCTTGCCCATCGCTGTCTGCGAGAACAGCAGCGGAGCACTGATGCGCAAGCGGCCATGCGGTGCAACGCCGCCTTGCGCGATCTCCGCCGCTGCTGCGTCGATCTCGGTCAGCAGCGCGCCGGTACGCTGGTGCAGCGCCTGTCCCTCCTGCGTGAGCTTGAGCGTGCGTCCTCCGCGCTCGAACAGCCGCAGAGCGAGACTGCTTTCAAGTTCCGCCACGCGGCGCGACAAGGTCGCCTTCGGACGGCCCGAGATGCGCGCGGCGCGCCCGAAGCCGCCGTGACGGGCGACCAGATTGAAATCGGCAAGGGCCAGCAAATCCATATGTTCCACCTGTGAGACAGTCTGTCCAAATATAGCATCTTTCGGACCGTGCACGAGATGCCTACCATAGGAACTGTCATCAATCACAACCCGGAGAACTTCCATGACTATTCTTGTAACCGGCGCCACCGGTAAAGTTGGCACCCAAGTGATCGAACAACTGCTCAAACGCGGCGCCAATGTGCGTGCGCTGGTCCGCAATCCCGCCAGCGCCAGCTTGCCGGACGGCGTCAGCGTCGTGCAGGGCGACCTGCTCGATCCCGATTCGCTGCGTACCGCCATGGCGGGCGTATCCACGCTGTTCCTGCTGAACGCGGTGGCGGCGGATGAAGTCACGCAGGCCTTGATCGCGCTGAACGTCGCCAAAGAGGTTGGCGTGCGCCACGTGGTCTACCTGTCGGTGATCCACAGCGACGTGTATGTGAACGTGCCGCACTTCGCCGGCAAGCTGGTGGTCGAACGCATGATCGAGCAGATGGGCTTCAGCGCTACCATCCTGCGCCCTGCCTACTTCATGGACAACGACGTCACCATCAAGGACGTGGTGACCGGCTATGGCGTCTACCCGATGCCGGTCGGCGCCAAAGGGCTGGCGATGATCGACGTGCGCGACATCGGCGAGATCGCCGCGCTTGAACTGCTGCGCCGTGACCAGTCACCAGAACCGCTGCCACTGGAGCACATCACGCTGGTGGGACCGCAAACACTGACCGGCGCCGACCTCGCGGCGGCATGGTCGGCGGTGCTGGGACGGCAGATCGCCTACGGCGGCGATGACACCAGCGCGTTCGAACAAAACCTGCGCAACTTCATGCCGCACTGGATGGCCTACGACATGCGCCTGATGAGCGAACGCTTTCTGACCGACGGCATGCTGCCGCAAGCCGGTGACGTCGAACGCCTGACCAGGCTGCTGGGGCGTCCGCTGCGACGCTACCGCGATTTCGCCGCCGCCATCGCCAGCTAATGCTGATACCATAAGGCGATGACCACATCGCCTTCCACCTTCAGCAGCCGCGACCTCCTTTCCGCCCTCCTCGTGGTGATTATCTGGGGCACCAATTTCGTCGCGATGAAGGTGGGCTTGCGCAGCCTGACGCCATTCCAGCTGGGGGCCGCGCGCTACATCTTCGCTGTGCTGCCGCTGATTATCTTCATCAGGCCGCCCAGGCTGCCCGCGAAGTGGGTGATCGCTTACGGCCTGAGCCAAGGTGTAGGCCAGTTCGGCCTGCTGTTTTTGTCGCTGAAGGTGGGCATGTCCGCCTCGCTGGCCTCGGTCATCCTGCAAACGCAGGTCTTTTTCACCGCCATCTTCGGCTTCATGCTGCTGAAGGAGCACACCAGCCGCGCGCTGCTGGCCGGCCTGGGTCTGGCCGCATTGGGCCTGGGCTGCTTCGCCATGAACTTCTTCGAAACGGGGCACGTCAGCGATATTACGCCGGCCGGCTTTGCGCTGTGCCTGACCGCCGCCGCCATGTGGGCCGCCTCCAACATCGTGGTGCGCGGCGCGCAGAAGGCCGCGCCGGGATTCGACGTGGTCAGCTTCATGGTCTGGTGCAGCCTGGTGCCCATCATTCCCTTCATGCTGCTGTCGCTGGCGTTTGACGATCCGGCCACGCGCTGGCAATGGACCGATGCGCCGTACACCACCTGGATCGCGGTGGCCTACCTGGGCTGGATGGCCACCATCCTCGGCTACGCCATGTGGACCCGGCTGCTGAAGCGCCATCCGGTCAACCGCGTGGCGCCGTTCAGCCTGGGCGTGCCGGTGGCCGGCATCAGCTCCGGCATGCTGATCCTGGGTGACAGCATCAACGGCTGGCAATGGACCGGTATCGCGCTGGTGGTCGCCGCTTTGGTCTGCACGATGTTTGCCGGCCGCTGGCTGGATCGCACCTAAGTTATACGCATAACTTATAGCTCGTATCACAAATCAAAAGTTTATTTATTACTGAAAGCGGAGCATACTGCAACGCAACAAACGTGATAAATGGAGCTTCTGATGAGCACAACGAGCTATACCACCATCAACGACACTGGCTACTTCGCCAATGTTGCCACTGCAGTACGCCAGCTGTTCGCAGCCGTGTTCGCCGTACAGCCAGGTATGTCGCAGCGCAACAAAGAAGAAACCATCTGGTGGCTCAACAGCATGGCGAATGACTGCGAATTGCACTCGCCTGGCTTGTCCGCCGAACTGCGTCACTTCGCATCGCGTGCTTAATTAACCGAATTCACTGGAGAACAACTATGCTGACCATCATCGAAAACCTGCCTGCCGCTATTGCCCTGTCTGGCCTGGTATTGCGCCTCTACCTGGGTCGCAAGCCAGAAACCAAAGAGTAAGCTGCACAGCAACCAGGCAAAATGGCAAAAAGCCCCGGCACGCGCAAGCGGCCGGGGCTTTTTAATGGCTGAACCGGTTTAGTTCAGGCGCGAGTTGCGCATGCCGTACAGCAGGTAGGTCAGCACTGCTGCCGTCATCCAGATCGCAAACACCGTGTAGGTCGTCATCGACAAGCCGAACATCAGGTACAGGCAGGCGGCAATGCTCAGGCCCGGCACCAGGTACGGGCCGCCAGGCACGCGGAAGCCTTTCTCGGCCGTTGGACCTTCCTTGCGGCGCATCACCGGCACTGCCAGCGACACCACGCTGAACGCCGTCAGCGTGCCCATGCTGACCATGTCCCACAGGAAGGTGGCATCGACAAAGCCGGCCACCAGGCCCACCACGATGCAGACGATCAGCGTATTCTGGGTCGGCGCGCCGGTGCGTGGGCTGACCTTGCGGAAGGTCGGCGAAATCAGGCCGTCCTTGGCGATGGCGTACAGGATGCGGGTCTGGCCATAGATGGTTACCAGCGTCACGCTGAACACCGACACCACGGCGCCAGCTGCCAGCACCAGCGCCGGCCAGGTCTGGCCGGTGACGTTTTGCAGGATCACGGCCAGGCCGGCTTCCTGGCCGGCGAACTTGGCCGCCGGCTGCGCGCCCATCGCAGCGACCGCCACCAGCATGTAGAAGATGGTGACGATAACCAGCGCCGCCAGAATGCCGATCGGCACATTGCGTTTGGGATTTTTCACTTCTTCACCGGCGGTGGCCACGGTGTCCAGGCCGATGAAGGAGAAGAACACGGTGGCCGCCGCCGCTGTCACGCCGGCGGCGCCGGTGAAGTGCACGCCGTCCGGGCTGAAGAATGGGTGGAAGTTGTTGATGTCAAAACCGCTGAAGGCGATCACCACGAAGAAAATCAGGATGGCCAGCTTGATCAGCACCATGATGGCATTGGTGGTGGCCGACTCCTTGGCGCCGCGGATCAGCAGCAGACAGCACAGCGCCACCAGGATGATCGGCGGCAGGTTGATGTGGCCGCTGCGGAATTCGATACCGTGCGTGGCGGTGGCGACGATGCTCGGTGAGCGCAACATCTCGGGGATGTGCCAGCCAAACGCGTTGTTGAGGAAGTTGTTTAGATAATCCGACCAGCCGATGGCCACGGCGCTGGCGGCCAGGCCGTATTCCAGCAGCAGGCAGGCGGCCATGATGAAGGCCAGGAATTCGCCGACGGTGGCGTAGGCAAACGAATACGAGGAACCGGAGGCGGGAATGCGGAACGACAGTTCGGCGTAGCACAGCGCGGTCAGGCCGGCGGTGATGGCGGCGATCAGGAAGGACAGGATCACCGATGGGCCAGCCTTGGGTACGGCCTCCACCATGGTGAAGAAAATGCCGGTGCCGATGGTGGCGCCGACACCAATCATCGTCAGGGGAAACAGGCCGACGGAGCGGTGCAGGGAGTTGCTGCTTGAAGCTTGTTCGGTATTCTTATTGTCGACCGGCTTGGTACGGGTCAGTTTCTGGACCAACGTTTGGTTCACAGGCATTCCTTGTGGGAGGTTTGTTCGGGCAAAAACACAGCGATTATAGGGCCTTCCGGTCCGCTGTCGCTAAAGGTATTTTGTGCCTAAAATACAACCTCGTTACAAGTGCTTACTTTTGATACAGCGGCGTGTATAGATTGCAAACAGGCGTCAGGTTACTCTTGAGGCAAGAGTTACTCAAAGCCAAGAGGAGAACCTAGCCATGCCGATTAAAAAGATTCCAACCGTATCCCGCCGCGTTCACCCGGCAGCCCTCACCGGCGCCGCCATGATACTGGTCGGCCTGGCCATCACCTTGACCGCGCTGATCGTCCGCGCCTAAGCTCATCAAATCAGCAGCGTCATGCCAGCCTGACGTGCCTCTTTAAACTGAACGAACTCGACGCGGCCGCAAGGTGGGTCAGGCCAGGGCGTCGACGTTGTTGCCGAGCTTGTCGGCGCTGGTGCTGGCAGCGGCGGACTTGGCCGCTTGGGCCATGTCGTACACCAGCTGTTCCTGTTGCGTGACGGTGCCGTCTTCGTTTTTGTCGGCGGCTTCGTAGGTTTTGGTGGCGCTGCTGGCGCCTGCCGCACTCGCGCCACCGGCACCACCCGCGCCGCCCGCCCCACCCGCACCGCTCGCGCCTTGTGGGCCGCCTTCACCGCCGCCTTGCGGACGTGGGGGTTTAAAGTCGCCGCTCTTGATGGCCGAGGTCAGGTCGTCTTGCGTGATCGAACCGGTTCCCTCCTTGTCGACCGCATCGTATTGCTTGGTCGCGTCTTCGGACGACACGCCTTTGGATTCCAGACCTTTAACGAATTCGTCTTTGGTGACCGAACCGTCGGTGTTGGTATCCATATCGCTGAAAACTTTGGCGGCGAAGCGCGCCGCGCCTTTCGATGGATCGAAGGTGGTGGCGCTGGCGGCGGTACTGCTGGACAGGCTGCTGATGGTACTCATGGCTCTTACTCCGTAGTTAAGGACAATGTTGTACCTATTAACGAACCAAACCAGGAATCTATAAGCCCTGCAGAGTGTAAAGACGGGTAAAGATCAGCCGACCCGCACCACCATCAGCCCTGCCCGCAGTCCCACCCGCACATCGGGATTCGGGAACACCACCAGCTCTTCCGCATGCTGCACCGTATAGACGGTATCACCATCGCGCGCAATCTCTTCGCCTTGTTTCATGGCGGTGAAGTTATGCGTCTCTTTGCCGAAGGCCATCTTGAACTGGTCACTCAGCTTGATGATCTGGCGCGCGGTGTTGAAGATGTGCGGACGCTGCGTGACCGCGCGTTTGGGCGCACCGCGCAGCAGGTCATCCAGCGCCTGCGAGGCGTCCTTGAACTGCGCCAGGTCGTTCTGCCCCAGCGTGCCGATGCGACCCAGTTCTATCGTGGTGCCGGCCGCCGCGTGGTGCTCGGCCGAATAGTAGCTATAGGTGCCCACCGATGCCGGATTCATGATGATGGCGCCGATGCCGGCAAGGCCCAGCCAGTCGATCAACTGGCCGCGCGCCTGGTCGGCGATCAGCTCCGGCACAATGGCGAAGGTGGGATACACCGATGGCCGAATGGCCGTGTGCAGATCGAGGTGCCAGCGCTCCGGGCCGGCATCCTTGAAAAAGTCCGTGGTGGCGGAGATCATCACATCGGCGCGCGCGGCTTCGGCGGTGCCTTCCAGCGTGCCGCGCTGTTCGCGGAACATGCGGTTCAGGTCCGCGTCGATGAAGCGCTTGCCGGCGCGGATGGCGCCGATATTGCCGACGCAGAGCATCAGGTCCACCGCCAGCGCGGACGGCTGATGCGACAAGGCGTCCAGCAGGTAAGCCACGACTTCGATCGGTCCCGTCTCGTCGCCATGCACGCCGACGGAGATCAGCACCGCCGGGCGCGCGGCGCCACGCGGGCCGCCGATGGCTGCGGACACACGCTCACTGGCCGGGCCGGCCGCATGGGCCGGCTGCGGCACAGCGGCTACGTTGCCGGCGGCACGGATCGTGATGATGCCGTCCGCCGGCTCGGCGACCTCAAAGCCGGCCGCCGTGAAGCGCGGTGCGATGGCGCTGAAGTCCGCTTCCGCGAGGGCGCGGACCGCCGGTGGCAATGCTGCTGGCAACTCACTCATCGCCTTAGGCCGTCAACGCCGCAGTGCTGGCATTGACCGCTTCGGACAAGGCCCACACGTCCAGCATCGCCTGCTCCAGATCCGTCGCCAGCGCATAGCCCGACAAGCCCAGCGTGTTGGCGACGACTTCCACCGCCTCCAGCGCCGAATGGTCGCCAGTCGCATGCTTGAGCACTTGCGACAGCAAGCGTTGCTGCGTGCGGCGCAGCGCATTCTGAGCGTAGGCGCGCAACTGCTCCTGCGAACGGCTGGTGGCCGGCAGTTTCAGGCCACGCTCCAGCGTATCGATGCCAACCTGTGCGCGCAGCGCCAGACCCACCTGCAGGAAGGCCGGCAAGTCCATGCCCGCCGGACGCGAAACCGACAGCGCGGCAAACACAAATGCCGCCACCGCCTCGATCGCATCCACCGCCATCCACGCACGCGCAAATTCCGCGCGCAGGCCGGCGGTCAGCTCGGCTTCCGACTGGCCGCTGACTGGCGTCAGCTGCGCCAGCGTTTCCGGATTGGCGAACAGGCGCGTCAACTCGCCGACGCCATTGCGCAGCTGGTCGCCAGGCACCGACAGCGCGCCTTCAATCACAGCCTTCTGCAGCACGCGGCTATGCGCATCAACCTTGATCGACACGGCACGCGGCACCTTCAGCGCGTCTTCGTCCAGCGTGTTGTAGACCGGCGCCAGGTTCAGCGCGGACCATGCCTGGCCCCAGGCCAGGATCACATCCGCTTCATCAACGCCATGTTCACCGGCCAGCTGGCGCAGCATCAGCGGACCACAGCGGTTCACCGATTCATTCGCCAGCACGGTGGCCAGGATGGCGTTGGCCAGCGGGTGCGCCAGCGCCGGACGCGTTGCCACCAGCAGGTCCGGGAAGTACGGCTTCAGCACCGACTCGGCCCAGCTGTTCTCGATCAAAGGCAACGCCGACAGCATGCGCTTGTAACGATTCTTGACGTTGGCGATCACCACCGCCAGTTCCGGCGTAGTCAGGCCGCGGCCATCGGCCTTGCGGCGCGCCAGCTCAGCCACCGATGGCAACTGCTCCAGTTCACGCGACAGCGCACCCTCTTCTTCCAGCGATGCGATCAGCGCGGCATAGCCATCCTGCACATCCGCATCAACCTGCGCCTGCAACTCGCGCACCAGCAGCTGCGTTTGCAGCGTGTTGTCGCGCAGGACCAGGCGTTCGATATCGTCGGTCATCTCGTTGAGGATGCGGTTGCGGTCCGCTTCACTCAACTGGCCGGCGTTCATTTCCACATCCAGCCACATCTTCGCGTTCACCTCGTGGTCCGAGCAGTCGACGCCGGCCGAGTTGTCGATCGCATCGGTGAAGATGCGGCCGCCGGACAACGCGAATTCGATACGGCCGGCCTGCGTCGCGCCCAGATTGCCGCCTTCGGTGACAACCTTGCAGCGCAGTTCATTGCCGTTGACGCGGATGTTGTCGTTGGCACGGTCCTTCACTTGCGCATGCGTTTCGGTCGAGGCTTTGATATAGGTGCCGATGCCGCCGTTGTAGAACAGGTCCACCGGCGCCAGCAGGATGCGGTGCATCAGTTCTTCAGGCGCCAGCGCGGTTTCTTCGATGTCCAGCGCCGCGCGGATTTCCGGCGACAGTTCAATCGACCGCGCGTTACGCGGGAACACGCCGCCGCCCTTCGAGATCAGTTCCTTGTTGTAGTCTTCCCACGAGGAGCGCGGCAGCGCGAACATGCGCTCGCGTTCCTTGAACGATGCTTCCATGTCCGGATTCGGATCGAGGAAGATATGGCGGTGATCGAACGCCGCCACGATTTTCAGCTTGCGCGACAACAGCGCGCCGTTGCCGAACACGTCGCCCGACATATCGCCGACGCCTACCATGGTGACCGGCTGCGCGTGGATATCGTGATCCATTTCGTAGAAGTGGCGCTTGACCGCTTCGAACGCGCCCTTGGCGGTGATGCCCATCTTCTTGTGGTCATAGCCGTTGGAGCCGCCCGACGCGAACGCGTCGCCCAGCCAGAAGCCGCGCTGTACGGCGATGCCGTTGGCGATGTCGGAGAAGGTTGCGGTGCCCTTGTCGGCAGCCACCACCAGGTAAGGATCGTTACCGTCATAGCAGATGGTGTCCGCAGGCGACACGATATTGCCCAGCACGCGGTTGTCGGTGACTTCCAGCAGGCTGGAAATGAACAGGCGGTAGACTGCTTCGCCTTCGGCGGCAATCACCTCACGGGTAGCGTCTTTCGGCATCAGCTTGCAGACGAAACCGCCCTTGGCGCCGGCCGGCACGATGACGGCGTTCTTCACCATCTGCGCTTTCACCAGGCCGAGGACTTCGGTGCGGTAGTCTTCCATGCGATCCGACCAGCGCAGACCGCCGCGTGCCACCGGGCCGCCGCGCAGGTGCACGCCTTCGAAACGGCGCGAGAACACGAAGATCTCGCGGAACGGACGCGGCTCCGGTACCAGCAGCAGATTGCTGGTGTCGAACTTGAAGATAATCTTGTCGCCCTGCTGGCCGTTCTGGAAGTAGCTGGTGCGCAGCGTGGCGCCGATCAGCGTGGCCATCGCACCCAGCACTTCTTCGCTGTCGGCGTGGTTGATGGCCGGCAGGCGGCTCTTGATGTCAGCCAGCTTGTCCACGGCGGCAGCGCGGGTGGCGTCATCGTTGGCCGGGTCGAAGCGCTGCAGGAAGGCGTCCACCAGCTCTTTCACCAGCGCTGGCTGCTTGCGCAGCGTCTCGGCCATGTAGCGCACCGAGAAGCGCGGGCTGGCCTGGCGCCAGTAGCTCATGTAGGCGCGCACCAGCTGCACTTCGCGCACACTCAGGCCACCCTCGACCACCAGGCCGTTCAGGCGGCCGTCTTCAGCCTCGTTGTTGAACAGCGCGGCGAACAGTTCTTCCGCCACCGGCACGATTTCTTCCTTGGCCAGCTTGGCGGCGCTGGCGGCGTCCACCGACAGGCTGGTGACGTAATGACGTTCGCCGTTCACGCGCAGCGAGTGCGCCTGCTCGCGGTCAATCGCCACACCGGCATTATGCAGTGCCGGCAGGATGGTCGACAGCGATGGCACGCGCTCCACCGAATACAGGCGGATGGTGGTATGGCCATTGTCCGCCTCCACCCGCACGTTGATGCGCGAGGTGTCCGGGCTGCGCAGGATCGTTCCCAGGTCGTGGAAGGCGGCGGATGGCGTAGTGGTGGCGACGTAGTCGGTCGGCAGCGTGGCGCACATCTTGCGCAGGCTGGCGCGCAGCGGCACGTCGCTCACCGCGTCGGCCAGCACCGAGAACTTGTCGTGCCAGCCGTCCATGACGGCCAGCAGCGGTTGCTGGATGTCGGTTTCCAGATCCAGCGGGTAGCGTGCGCCATGCGCGATCAGGTAGACGCGCGCCAGCGGGCCGTCGGCCACCAGCGTTTGCGAGCTGACGTGCTGCGCGCCGGCGCTGGCTTGCAGCGCCTTGGCCAGCGCCGAGGCGACACTTGCGCTATAACGCTCGCGCGGCAGATAGACCAGCACATTCAGGTGGCGTGCGTAGACGTCGCGGCGGGCGAACACCTTGGCGCGCGGCTGCTTGTACAGCGAGACGACCGCTCCGCAGACTTCTGCCAGCCATTCCGGTTCCGCTTCCAGCGCCTCGGTGCGCGGCAGCGATTCAAGGATCTCGACGAATTTCTCGGCGCGGAAGCCTTCCTGGCGCACACCGGCGATGCTCAACACGCGCGCCACACGGCCGCGCGCAAACGGCAGGCGATTCAACGGGGTGGCATTGCCGGCGCGGGTGAACAGGCCGACGAAGCAGTATTCGCCGAGCGTGGCGCCCTGTGCGTCGATATGGCGGATGCCGATGAAATCCAGCTGCTGGTCGCGGTGCAGCGTGCCTTCGACGTCAGCCTTGACGATGGACAGCGTGTGGGCGCGCTTGGTCAGCGTGTCGAAGTCACCCGGGATATTGGCCAGGCAGGTGCCGTACACAGGATGTGAAGTATCTTGCAGCACGCCGATGCGGCTAGGGATGTCGCGTTCCAGTTCGCGCACGCCCGGCTTGATGGCGTAGTAGGCGTAGCCGAACGGCTCGAAGCCTTCAGTCTTGGCCCATTCAAGGAAGGCGGCGACTTCCTTGCCTTCTTCGCCCTGGGCCGCAGCTTCGGCGCCGATGCGGCTGAAGTGTTCCAGCATGGCGGCGCGGTCGCGGCGCACGACGGCGGCGTCACGCGATACCATGACGATGCGCTCGGTCAGCGCGCCGATTTCTGCTTCCGGCAAGTCTTCGGACAGCAGCACCAGCACATACGATTCCAGCTTGGCGCCATGCTCGCCGACGGCGGCGACAGAACCGTCTGCATTGCGCGTTACCGGCAGCACGGCATTCAGCACGCTGTTGGCAATGACGCGCAGCTTGCGCATGGCCATGACGATCGAGTCGACCAGGTAAGGCATGTCGTCATTGAGGATCAGCAGCGCAGTGGCTTTGCCGCCGCGACCATCGTCGTAGCGCAGCCTGGCGATCTGCGCGCCGCTGCCGCTACGTTTGGAAGCTTGAGTGAAACCGTCCGCCAGGACCGGCGCCAGGCTGTCGGGCGCGGTGCCCGCAAGGTCGTCGTCATCGATGGAGGCCAGCCAGGCGCTGACCAGGGCAGCGACTTCAGTGGCAGGCTTGTTGGCGTTGACCAGGTCCAGCGTTTGTTTGCGCAGGTCTTGTGGCGTTTGTTTCATCGTTGCTTCTCCAATACGTTATAGGTATTTTGTGCTGAGGGGCCGCGCCGGCTTGTGGCTGCGCAGTTTAGTTATAGAGTCCTGGCAGTCCCAGGATGCGGCTCAACTCTTCCAGGGCATTATGCACTTCTATCGCAAGTTGCGGGTCAGCCAGATCGGCAGGCTCCAGGCGGTCGCGGTAGTGTTTTTCCACCCACGCCACCAGCGTGTGATACAGCGCTTCGGTCATCACCACGCCTTGATGCATGGCGGCGGCTTCGACATCGGTCAGCGCCACACGCAAACGCAGGCATGCGGGACCACCGCCGTTGCGCATCGACTGGCGCAGGTCGAAATGTATCAGTTCATCGACAACGCTGCCGTCCGCCACCAGATTTTCCAGGTAGCGCGCCACCGAAGCGACTTCCTGGCACTCGTGCGGAATCACCAGCGCCATCTTGCCATCGCCCTTGCTCAGCAACTGGCTGTTGAACAGATAGCTGGCCACCGCGTCGGCCACCGGCACGTGCGCCGTGTCAACGCGGATCGCGTTCAGGTCCGCGTCCACCGCGCCCATCGCACGGCGCAGCTGATCGAGCGCGCCTGCTTCGCTGGCGAATGCCTGCTCGTGGTAGAACAGGGCATTGGCGTTACCTACCGCGATCACGTCGTTATGAAACACGCCCTGATCGATGACATCGGGATTCTGCTGCACATACACGGTGCGCTCGGCCGACAGGCCGTGCAGGCGCGCGACCGCCTGCGAAGCTTCCAGCGTCTGCCGTGCAGGGTACTTGCGCGGCGCCGTTGCGGACGCGTCAAACTCGCTGCGGCCGTAGACAAACAATTCGACACCGGCGCTGCCGTGATCCTTGCACAGGCGCGTGTGATTGGCCGCGCCTTCATCGCCGAAAGCTGGCGTGCCTGGCAGCGCGTCATGGACAGCGAAGTGCTTGTCATCCTTGAAAATGGCGCGCAGCGCACGGGCCGACTGTTCGTGCTCAAAAGCGCGGTGCAGCTTGTTGTTCAGGTTTGCGGCGGTGAAGTGCGTGCGGCCGTCTGCACTGTCGGCCGATGGGCTGACGGTGGCGGCGTTGGCGGTCCACATCGGCGAGGCCGAGTACGCGCAAGCCAGGATCACCGGCGCTTCCTTCGCCGCCTTCGACAGCACCTCGGCGTCGCTGCCGGTGAAGCCGATGCTGCGCAGCAGACGGAAGTTCGGGCGGTCCTGCGGCGGCAGCAGCGCCTGGCCGAAGCCGCGTGCTGCCAGTGCGCGCATCTTGGCCAGGCCTTGCAGCGCGGCCAGCCTGGGATTGGAGGCGCTCTTGACGTTGCTGAACGAGGCGACATTACCGAACGACAGGCCGGCGTAGTTGTGCGATGGACCGACCAGGCCGTCGAAGTTGAATTCGCGTGCGGACATGAGGTGCTACCTTTAGAAGTGCATGCCCGGCGACAGTTTCGCCGGCATTTCGAGGACATTGTTTTCGATCGATGCGACCGGGTAGGCGCAGTAGTCGGCCGCATAGTAGGCGCTCGGACGATGGTTGCCGGACTGGCCAACGCCGCCAAACGGCGCGCTGCTTGCCGCGCCGGTGGTCGGACGGTTCCAGTTGACGATGCCGGCGCGGGCGCGTACCTGGAAAATCTTCCACAGCTTTTCGTCGTTGGAGATCAGCGCCGAGGCCAGGCCGAAGGCGGTATTGTTGGCGGCGTCGATGGCGCTTTCGAAGTCTGCTACGCGGATGATCTGCAACAGCGGGCCAAACCACTCTTCGTCCGGAATGCCTTGGGCGTCGGTGACATCCACGATGCCGGCCGAGACGAAGCCGGTGTTGGCGTCCAGGTGCTTCATCTGCAGCAGCAGCTTGCCGCCGCGCGCCACCATGTCGGCCTGTGCCTGCACCAGGCGCTTGGCGACTGCGGCGGACACCACAGGCCCCATGAACGGCGCCGGCTCGGCATCCGAGGGGCCAACGGTCAGGCGGCTGGCGACGTCCACCAGGCGCGCGACGATCGCATCGCCGGCTGCGCCGGCAGGCAGAATCAAACGGCGCGCGCAGGTGCAGCGCTGGCCGGCCGAAATGAAGGCCGACGAAATCGCCATGAACACGGCGGCGTCGGTTTCCTTCGCATCCCAGATCACCAGCGGGTTGTTGCCGCCCATTTCCAGCGCCAGCATCTTGCCCGGCTGGCCGCCGAATTGTTTATGCAGCGCGGTGCCGGTCTGGCAGCTGCCGGTGAACAGCACGCCGTCCAGCAGCTTGCTCTGGCCCAGTGCGACGCCGGTGTCACGGCCGCCATTGACCAGATTCAGCACGCCATACGGCAGGCCGGCCTGCTGCCACAGCTGCACGGTTTTGATGGCGGTGCGCGGCGCGTATTCGCTCGGCTTGAACACCAGCGTATTCCCCGCAATGAGTGCCGGCACGATGTGGCCATTCGGCAGGTGGCCGGGGAAGTTGTACGGGCCGAATACGCCGAATACGCCATGCGGACGATGACGCAGCACCGCTTCGCCATCGGCGACCTTGCTGTGCGTCTCGCCGGTGCGGGCGCCGTAGGCTTGCACCGAGATATCGATCTTGTTGGCCATGGTGGTGACTTCGGTGCGCGCTTCCCACAACGGCTTGCCCACTTCCTCGGCGATCAGCAGCGCCAGCTCCTCGGCATCCTGCTTCAGCAAGTCGCGGAAGCGGGTGCAGACCGCGATGCGTTGTTCCAGCGGCGTCAATGCCCAGGCGTCGAAGGCGGCGCGGGCGGCGGTGGTCGCCTGTGCCACGTCCTGCGCGGTCGATGCGCGACTGGACCAGGTCTGCTTGCCGGTGGCCGGGTTGATGGTAATCAGTTCCGGGCCGCTGCCATGCAGCCATTCGCCGTTGATGAAGTTGCTGATGGTGGTCGTTGCATTAGCCATTGTTCTTCCTCGGATTGAGTGTCAGGGTCCGCACGGCGTCGCCGCTGTGGCAATGCAGCAGTTTCTGCTCGTCCTCCGGCAAGGCAATGACGCCGTTGACCGGAACCGCCTGCGACAGGATCATGCGGAAGTCTTTCATAGTGGTGTTCGAGACCAGCATCGGCTCGGTCTCCTCGCTGGCTGGCGCGCAGGCGGAATCCCAGTCGGTCGCCGCGCCGATATCGGCCAGTGTGCTGTCGCGCATCGCCCGCAGCTCGGACACGCGCGCTTGCAGCACCGGGCCGGCGTCGAAGATGTCCACATAGCCTTCGAAGTACATGCCTTCCTGTTCCAGCAGGCGGCGCGCCGGTGCGGTGGAGGTGTGCACCTTGCCGATGACTTCCTGCGCGTCGTCCGGCAGGTAGGCGACGTACAGCGGCTGGCGCGGCATCAGTTCGGCGATGAAGGATTTCTTGCCCACCGCAGTCAATGCGTCGACATGGTCGAATTCCATCTTGAAGAAGTGGCGGCCCAGTCCTTCGTAGAACGGCGAACGGCCGCTCTCCTCCTGGTAGCCGCGCATCTCGGCGATCAGCTTTTCGGTGAACAGCTGCGGGAACTGCGCGATGAACAGGAAGCGGCTCTTGGACAGCAGCTTGCCGTTATTCCCCGTGCGGTAGTCCGGATGCAGGAACAGCGAGCACAGTTCGGTGCTGCCGGTCAGGTCGTTCGACAGGTACAGCGTGTCCATGCGGGTAAACACGTCCAGCTCGCGGCTGGAGTGCACCAGCGTGCCGATGCGGTAGTTGTAGAACGGTTCGGTCAGGCCCACCGAACCCTTGATGGCGCACACGCCGGCCAGGCGGCCGGTATCGGTGTCCTCCATGACGAACATATAGTCGCGCTTTTCGGGCGGGATGGTTTCGGCGAACGAGGCGACGGCGATGTTCAGGCGGTCGCTCATCATCTTCATGTCCGGCTTGAGCGTGGTCATGCCGCTGCCCACCTGGGTGGCCATCACGTACAGGGCGTCGAGGTCTGTGGCTTGGATTGCGCGTACTACTAGCATAGGTGGTCTCGTTTTTATATTCTGACGCAGATGACGGCGTCACCTTCGGTGACGTGCAGCGCTTCCTGTACCTCTACAGACAGCGCCACGCTGAGTTGCGAGTCGAGCGCCGCGCAGTGCGTGATGACGGCGCGGAAGTCGTGCTCCGATCCGGACGACACGGCGTAGCGCAGCTGTGGCTCGCGGCCGCGGTCCGGCTGTTCCACCGAGGTGGCGACGCGGCGTTGCAGCGCGCCGGTGAAGGTGCGCAGCGAATTCTTATGCGCCTGCAAAATCGGGCCGCCGTCGAAGATGTCGATGTAGTCATCGGCTTCGAAGCCTTCGGCGGTCAGCAGGTTGAACGCCAGTTCGCCCGATGGATGGATCTGGCCCATGGCCGCCTGCGCGTCGCCCGGCAGCAGCGGCACGTACACTGGATAGTGCGGCATCAGTTCGACGATCAGCGTGCGGTTGCGGGCGCCGCCGATGGTGTGTTCGGCGTCGAGGAAATCCATCTGGAAGAATTTGCGGCCCAGCGCGTCCCAGAACGGCGAACCGCCGTCGCTGTCGGTGACGCCGGCCAGCGGTACGAAGAAGCGTTCGGAGAAACGGTGCGGCGCAACCACCGCCAGCATCAGCCGTGCGCGCGACAACAGCGCGGCTTCGGCGCTGCCGTGTTCGCGCTCGCCGACGTAGAACGACGACAGTTGCGAGTAGCCGGTCAGCTCGGAGCACAGCGTCAGCGCGTGCACGCTGTGGCTGATGTTGAGGTCACGCGAGACTTGCTGGATCACGTCGTTGCGAAAGGAGAAATAGGTGCCGTTGGAACCGGCGGCCGCGAACATGGCGGAGGTGCCGACGATTTTCTTTTCGTGCGGCGATTCCAGCACCAGCAGGTAGCCCTCTTCGCTTGGCAGGTCGACGTGGGCGGCAAACGAGGCGATCGACAGTTCGACCATGGCGCGGATTTTCTCGCGCGTCTTCGGCAGGGTATGCACTCCCGGCATGGGCACTGCGGCCAGCGCTTCAAGGGCTGGGATATCCGCAAGTTCGACCGGACGGACTACATACATAGAAACTCCTTAGTGAACGCAAAAACGTCATTCCCGCGACAGCGAAAATCCTTTGGCCGCCGGCGCGGGAATGACGTGGGATGTGGTGCTTACGCTGCTTTCAGCAGGCCGTCCAGCGACAGGCGCAGGATGCGGTCGGCTTCGGCGATCTGTTCGTCGGTGACGATCAGCGCAGGCGCCAGGCGCACCACGTCCATGCCAGCGATCAGCACCATCAGGCCGTTGCCCTCAGCGGCTTTCTGGATATCCTTCGAACGGCCCTTCCAGGCGTCGGTGACCACCACGCCCAATAGCAGGCCGGCGCCGCGCACTTGCGTAAACACTTGCGGATAATCGGCCGCCAGTTTCTCCAGCGTCGCGCGCAGCTTGGCGCCGGCTTCCTTCACACGTGCCAGGAAGGCTGGCTGGTTGATGGTTTCCAGCACGGTCAGCGCGATGGTTGCAGCCATCGGGTTGCCGCCGTAGGTGGTGCCGTGCGAGCCGACGCTCAGCGTGGCGCCCAGCTCGTGGGTGGTCAGCATGGCGGCCACCGGGAAGCCGTTGCCCAGCGCCTTGGCCGAGGTCAGGATGTCCGGCACGATGCCGTAGCTCATGTAGTGGAACAGCTCGCCGGTGCGGCCCATGCCGGACTGTACTTCGTCGAAGATCAGCAGGGCGCCGGTCTTGGTGCACAGGTCGCGCAGTTCTTGCAGGAAGGCTTTGTCGCCCGGCACCACGCCGCCTTCGCCTTGCAGCGGCTCAACGATCACCGCGCAGACATCGTCGCCGATGGCGGCGCGTGCCGATTCAATATCGTTGTAGGTGATGTGGTCGATCGACGGTGGCAGCGGCTCGAAGCCTTCGGTGTATTTCGACTGGCCGCCGACCGACACGGTGAACAGCGTGCGGCCGTGGAACGACTGGTAGCACGAGATGATGCGCGACTTGTGCGGGCCGAACTTGGTGTGCGCGTGCTTGCGCGCCAGCTTCAGCGCCGCTTCATTGGCTTCGGCGCCGGAGTTGCAGAAGAAGGCGCGGTCGGCGAAGGTCGCTTCGGTCAGGGCCAGGCCCAGGCGCAGCACTGGCTCGTTGGTATAGCCATTGCCCAGGTGCCACAGGGTGTTGGCCTGACGGGTCATGGCTTCGACCAGGATAGGGTTGCAGTGGCCCAGCGCGTTGACGGCGATGCCGGAGGTGAAGTCCAGGTAATGCTTGCCAGCCTGGTCCCACAGGTCCAGGCCCGAGCCTCGGACCGGAACCATCGCTGCTGGTGCATAAGTCGGCACCAGAACCTCGTCGAACGTCTGACGGGTTACAGGACGGTTGAGAGCGGTCGTATCTACTTTGGCATTCATGGCATTCCCTATCAAGATGTGGGTCATGCGCGGCACAGCGCCGCGTGGACCCATTGTAAAAGCGGGGATGCTAAAGTTCTTTTCAAATGGCGACAAGAATTTTTACTTTTGGCCGCAAAGTAAACTTATCAGGACTGTAATTTGCGCTGGCGCTCTTCGCGCGGCGTGTTGCCGAATAGCGCGCCGAAGGCGGTCGAGAAGTGCGAGCCGGACGAAAAGCCGCACATCAGCCCCACTTGCACGATCGAATGGTTGGTATCCAGCAATAGCTGGCGTGCCCGCTGCAGGCGCAGCTCCAGGTAGTAGCGCGACGGCAGGCTGCCCAGGTATTGCTTGAACAGCCGCTCCAGCTGGCGCCGCGACAGGCCGACCAGGTTGGCGATGTCGTCGGTCGACAGCGGTTCCTCGATATTGGTTTCCATCAGCGTCACCGCTTCCGACAGCCGTGGCTGCAAGGCGCCGAAGCGGGCCTGCAGCGCCATCCGCTGACGCTCTTCCGGCCCGCGCACGCGTTCGATGCACAGGCTTTCCTTGATGCTGGCCTGCACGCTGGCGCCGAACAGCTGCTCGATCAGCGTCAGCGCGAAGTCGATCGAGGCGGCGCCGCCGCAGCAGCTCAGGTGGCGCCCGTCCAGCTCGAACAGGTGCGGCGTCAGGATGGCGCGCTGGGTGATGTCCTCGGTATCGGCATACAAGGCCCACGGCAGCGCGATGCGCACGCCAGCCATCAGCCCGGCCTTGGCCAGCCACAGCACGCCAGCGCCGACGCCGCCCCAGTACTGCGCCGAACGGCAGCGCTCGATGACGGCGCGCGACTGCTCGGCCGGCAGCGGCGCCTGTTGTTCATCCGCCACCAGCAGGGCGATATCCCAGCCCGGCTGCGCCAGCACCACCTGCGCCGGCGTCATGGTTTGCAATTGCAGGGCTTCGCGTCCGACCTGCGCGGCGGCCAGCCGCAGCGGCTGCACCAGTCCGGCCCAGCTCAGCGCGTCCGCCTCGCCCGCGTTGATGAGCAACAGGCGCAAGGGCTGCTGCTGGGCGAGGCTGGAGAGATTGGCAAAGGACATCAGCGATTGTGGCTTTCTTGTAATTGCGCATAGTGTACCCCGGCGGAAAGCCTGATGCGAAGCGGCTATAATCTCGGACTATGGGTGAACGCTACTTGAAAAGCATCCGGCTGCTGGCCGAATGCATGCAAGCTTACGAACGGCTTTCCGGCGCATACGTGCGCCAGAGCGGCCTGACGCACGCGCAGTTCGATATTATCGCCACGCTGGGCAACACGCCCGGCATGTCGTATAAAGAACTGGGCGACAAGACCTTGATCACCAAGGGCACGCTGACCGGCGTGATCGAGCGGCTGGAGCAAAAAGGCCTGGTCGAGCGTCAGCGCAGCGACTGCGACAAGCGTTCTTTCTTTGTGCGGCTGACGCCGGAGGGCGAGCGGACATTTTGCACCGTGTTCCCGGAAGTCATCGCCCAAAGCGGCAAAGTGTTCAAGGATTACACCGAAGACGATTTCGCCAGGCTTGAAAAAACCCTGTCCGGCCTTAAAAATGTCATCATGGCCGGTCAGGCGGATAGCCCGTCCACCCGCGATTGCGATTAAAAAAACCAAGGATACAGATTTGAAAACCTCTCTGCTGGAAGGCATTAAGCCTGCCAAATTCGACAAACACATTATCGGCAACCTGCTGCTGGACGTTGCGCCTGCGGATGAAGTGCGCCAGGAAGCGCTGATTGTCGGCGTGCGCAACGCCGATGGCCAGATTTACCGCCTGATCGGCGCCTCCACCCACAACAGCTTCATGAATGCAGTCGAGGAATTGTTCGACCTCGGCCTGACCGACGAGTTGCAGGAAACCGACGAGCCGGTAGAGGGCTGCGACGCCATCTTCAGCGAGCAATAACCAATTTGCCTGTTGGCGAAAAAAGACGCTGCAAAAAGTAATACCAGGAAAAGTTCCCATGAGAAATATTCCGGGTATAATTTTTTGCAATGGACAGACTAGCCGCCTTCAAGCATATCGCTGCTCAAGCGAGCCGGGGAGAACTTACGTTCCCGGCCAACGTCAACGCCTCGCTGCGCCTGCAGCAGGCGTTGAATGATCCTGACTGCCACATCGAAGAGGCAGCCAGGCTGATACAGGCAGACCCGTTGCTGGCCGCGCGTAGCGTCGCCATCGCCAACTCGGTCGCCTACAACCGTTCCCAGACTGAAATTTCGAGCGTGCGCGCGGCTGTGCAGCGCCTCGGCGTGCGCACCTTGCAGTCGCTGGTGGCGGCGCTGATCGTGCGCCAGATCGGCAGCCAGGTCAGCGATCCCCTGCTGTCCGCCAAGATCCACCAGTTGTGGGAGCATACTGCCCACGTGGCGGCGCTGTCGCAGGTGATCGCCCGCCGCGTCACCCACGTCGATCCGGATACCGCGCTGTTCGCCGGCATCATGCACGAGGTGGCCGGTTTCTACATGTTGTCGCAGGCCGGCGCCTACCCGCAGGTGATGGAAGGCGAGCCGGAGGATTGGGTCGAGCATGGCGAGATCGAGATCGGCCGTGGCGTGATGGCCCATCTGGGCGTGCCGGACGGCGTGGTCAAGGCGATCGAATCGATGTGGGTTGGGCTGCGCGCACTGCCGCCGGAAACCATGGGCGACACGCTGCTGCTGGCCAACGACCTGTCACCGGTGCATTCGCCGCTGTACCAGCGCCCCGGCGCTACCACCTTGCAAGGCGCCCGCACCATCGATTTCGTCGTCGGCGAAGGCACGCTGAACGCCATCATGAGCGAATCGGCGCATGAGGTGCAATCGCTGTACGCGGTGTTGATGCTATAAAAAAAAGCCCGCTGGGCAGCGGGCAAAGTCCAAAACTAGGGATCTCCTCCAGAGGAGACGAGCCCAGAATACTCCCCCCACCCACTTCCGCTCTGTGCGCTACTTCACATAACAGTGTTGTTTTTGCAATCACCTGGTGATCAGGCATCTTCACGGATATTGTGTTCGGCGCGCCAGGTTTTCAACAGGTCGTGGCGGCGTGCCGGATAGCGCTCGCCCAGCGACTCCACCGCAGCGATGCGGTCGATGCGGAAGTGACGGTACGCCGCGCGCAACTCGCACCACGCGGCCAGCAAGCGGCAACCTTCGAGAAAGGCCAGCGCGAACGGCCACACCACCCGTTGTGATGGCGTTCCATGCTCGTCGCGGTAGCACATGCGCAGCCGGTGCTGGTAGCGGATGGCTTCGCGCACCGGCCGCACGTGGATGTCGGTGGCGTCGTGCTGGTCCTGGCCGATCGGCACCCATAAGCTGGTTTCGGCCATATCGTCGCGCAAGTCTTTGGGCGTGGCGGCGGCGATCTTGGCGAGGGCATTGCTGGCGGCGGCGGACAGCGCCTCGTCGCCCTGACGGCGCACCCAGCGCGCGCCCAGCACCAGCGCCTCCAGCTCATCGGCACCAAACATCAGCGGCGGCAGGAAGAAGCCGGCCTTCAGCATGTAGCCGACGCCGGCCTCGCCCTCCAGCGGCGCGCCGAGGCCGGACAGGGTCTGGATGTCGCGGTAGATGGTGCGCTCGGAAACGCCCAGCTGCTCCGCCAGCCGCGCGGCAGTAACGGGACGGCGGTAGCCACGCATGGCGTCCATCAGCATGAACAGGCGGCCGGTACGGCTCATGATTGGTCTCCCCTACGAAAAATCCCTCCGCGAGGGAGGGATTCTGGTGCTTCAGACGACTGCGCCGTCGGTTTCATCTTTCGGCTTGATCGGCTTGATCAGGTCTTCGCGCTTGACGCCCAGCCACATGGCGACGGCGGCGGCCACGAACACCGACGAGTAGATACCGAAGCAGATACCGATGGTCAGCGCCATGGCGAAGTAGTGCAGCGTCGGACCGCCCAGGAACAGCATCGACAGCACCATCATCTGCGTGCAGCCGTGGGTGATGATGGTACGCGAGATGGTCGAGGTGATCGCATTGTCGATCACTTCATGCACGGTCGCCGAGCGCTGCTTGCGGAAGTTCTCGCGAATCCGGTCGAAGATAACCACCGACTCATTGACCGAATAACCCAGCACCGCCAGGATGCCGGCCAGCACCGTCAGCGAGAATTCCCACTGGAAGAAGGCGAAGAAGCCGAGAATGATGACCACGTCGTGCAGGTTGGCGATAATCGCCGCCACCGCATACTTCCACTCGAAGCGGATCGCCAGGTAGATCATCACGCCGATAATCACCATTACCAGCGCGTTCAGGCCGTTCTGGGTCAGCTCATCGCCGACCTGCGGGCCGACGAACTCCACTTTCTGCAGACCGACCAATTCGCCGCCGGCGGTGTCCGAGCACGACTGCTTGACCACGTGCTCGCCCTTGGCGGTCACGGTGTCGATCTGCTGCAGGCTGCCGCTTTCGGCTTTGCACAGCGCGTCATACACCTTGGCCGATGCGTCCTTCGAGGTGACGCCCTTGATCACCGGCAGACGCAGCATAACGTCATGCGCGGTGCCAAAGCCGGTGGCTTCAGGCTGCTCGTAGCCGATGCTTTCCAGCGTGTGGCGAATCTTTTCCAGATTCGCCGCCTGCTTGTATTTCAGCTCCATCACGGTGCCGCCGGTGAACTCCACCGACAGGTGCAGGCCACGGTGCAGCAGGAAGAACACGGCTGCGACGAAGGTCAACGCCGAAACGACGTTGAACACCAGCGCGTGGCGCATGAACGGGATGTCTTTTTTAATGCGGAAAAATTCCATGTTCAGCCCCTGTTATTTCTGACCCGGTACCCAGACGGTACCGATGGCGATCGATTGCAGTTTCTTCTTGCGGCCATACCAGAGGTTGACCACACCGCGCGAGACAAACACGGCGGAGAACATCGAGGTCAGAATACCCAGCGTGTGCACCACGGCGAAGCCACGGATCGGGCCGGAACCGAACACCCACAGCGCCACACCGACGATCAGCGTGGTGACGTTGGAGTCGATAATGGTGGCCCAGGCGCGGTCGAAGCCGGCGGAAATCGCCTGCTGCGGCGAGGCGCCGGCGCGCAGTTCTTCGCGCACCCGCTCGTTAATCAGCACGTTCGAGTCAATCGCCATACCCAGCGCCAGCGCGATAGCGGCCATGCCCGGCAAGGTCAGCGTGACCTGCATCAGCGACAGGATGGCCAGCAGGAACAGCAGGTTGCAGGCCAGCGCAAACACGCTGAAGAAGCCGAACATCATGTAGTAGATGATCATGAAGATCGCGATCGCGGCAAAGCCGTACATGGTCGAGTGAATACCCTTGTTGATATTCTCCGCACCCAGCGCAGGGCCGATGGTGCGTTCTTCGATCACGTCCATCGGCGCCGACAGCGCGCCGGAGCGCAGCAGCAGCGCCAGCTCGGTCGAGTTTTCCATGCTGCCCATGCCGGTGATCTGGAAGCTGCTGCCCAGTTCCTGCTGGATGGTGGCCACCGACAGCACTTCGCCCGGCTTGCCCTTTTTCTCGAACAGCACGATGGCCATGCGCTTGCCGACGCGCTCACGGGTGGCGTCACGCATGCGGCGGCCGCCGTCGCCGTTCAGGTCGATGCTGACGGCTGGCTGGTTGTTCTGGTCCGAACGGGCGATGGCGCTGGAGATGTAATCGCCAGTCAGCACCACGTCCTTGCTCAGGATGACCGGCACGCCTTTGCCGACGGTGAACAGCTCCGAGTTGAACGGCACAGCAGCCGACAGTTCGGTGCCTGGCGTGACCGACTCGTCGACCATGCGCACTTCCAGCGTCGCGGTACGGCCGATCACGGCGCGCGCACGCGCCACGTCCTGCACGCCTGGCAGCTGGACCACGATGCGGTCCGGGCCCTGCTGCTGGATGATCGGTTCCGCCACGCCCAGTTCGTTGACGCGCTTCGACAGCGTCGAGATATTCTGTTTGACGCCGTCATCGATGGTTTGCTTCAGCGCGGCCGGTTTCAGGCTCATCACCGTTTTCAGCTCGCTGCCGTCGCCGGAGTCGGTGAACTGCAGGTCGGCCATGGTGGCGTTCAGCACATCCTTGGCTTTCTGGCGGGTGGCGTCGTCGCGGAACTTGATTTCCACGGTATTGCCGACTTTCTCGATGCCGGCGTGGCGCACGTTCTTGTCGCGCAGCGACACGCGGGCGGCGGTCTGCATGCCCTGTACGCGCTTGGTCAGCACGCCTTCCGCATCCACCTGCATCAGGAAGTGCACACCGCCGCGCAAGTCGAGGCCGAGGTACATCGGCAGCGCGTGCAGGCGTTGCATCCACTTCGGCGTATCCGCCTGCAAGTTCAGTGCCACCAGATAGGTAGGATCTTCAGCGTCGGTGTTCAGGCCTTTTTCCAGCACCGACTTGGCGTGGAACTGGGTGTCCGGCGTATCGAAGCGCACGCGCACCGAGGCGTAGTTGCCGGTGCCGTCATAGGCGATGCCATTGTTGGCGATGCCGGCTTTGGCCAGCACGTCGGCTACCTTGGCGGTCATGTCCGAGGTCATCTTGACCGTCGACTTACCACTGGTCACCTGCACTGCCGGCGATTCGCCGAAATAATTGGGCACGGTGTACAGCGCGCCCAGCAGGATGGCGACGGCGATAAGGATGTATTTCCAGACTGGATAACGATTCATATAGCTCTAACGTTCAATGTAGACGTCAAAAGGCCCGCGCAAGCGCGGGCCCATGAGAATTACAGGCTTTTCAGCGTGCCGTTCGGCAGCACCGTGGTGATCGCGTTCTTCTGCACCACCAGTTCCGCGCCGCTGGAGACTTCCAGGGTCACGTAAGCGTCGGAGATCTTGCTGATCTTGCCCAGCACGCCGCCGGCGGTAACGACTTCAGCGCCCTTGGTCAGCGCTTCCATCATGGCCTTTTGTTCCTTGGCGCGCTTCTGCTGAGGACGAATCATCAGGAAGTACATGGCCACGAACATCAGAATCAGGAAACCATACTGGCCCAGGAAGCCGGTCGAGCCCAGCACGTCGGTGGTGGATTGGGCGTAAGCGTTGGAAATGAAGAAGGACACTGGTGACTCCGATATCTATAGTTTAAAAAACAGCGCTGTATTCTAGCACTGGCCGCAAGGCATGAAAGACTTTTAGACTCCGCGCGCGCGATCCGCGTGGAATTGCTGTACCCAGGCCGGGAAACGATCCGCGTCCAGAGCGTCACGCATCTGCTGCATGATGTCCAGGTAATAGTGCAGATTGTGGATGGTATTCAGGCGCGCACCGAGGATTTCCTGGGTGCGGTTCAGGTGGTGCAGATAGGCGCGCGAGAAGTTCTTGCAGGCGTAGCACGAGCAGGTGCTGTCGTAAGGCTCCTTGTCCTCCTTGTAACGCGCGTTCTTGATCTTGATGTCGCCGAAGCGGGTGAAGATCCAGCCGTTGCGGGCATTCCGGGTCGGCATCACGCAGTCGAACATGTCGACGCCGTGGGAAACGCCCTGCACCAGATCCTCTGGCGTGCCGACGCCCATCAGGTAGTGCGGCTTGTTGGCCGGCAGTTTCGGGCCGACGTGTTGCAAGATACGCATCATGTCTTCTTTCGGCTCGCCGACCGACAGGCCGCCGATGGCCAAGCCAGGGAAGTTGATCTCTTCCAGGCCGGCCAGCGACTCATCGCGCAGGTTCTCGAACATGCCGCCCTGGACGATGCCAAACAGCGCGTTCGGATTCTCGCCGCGATGGAATTCGTCTTGCGAGCGCTGTGCCCAGCGCAGTGACATGCGCATCGACTTGGCCGCCTCGTCCAGCGTGGCCGGGCGGTTGTTGATTTCATACGGCGTGCATTCGTCGAACTGCATGACGATGTCCGAGTTCAGCACGCGCTGGATCTGCATCGACACTTCCGGCGACAGGAACAGCTTGTCACCGTTGATCGGCGAGTTGAAGTGCACGCCCTCCTCGGTAATCTTGCGCATCGCGCCCAGCGAAAACACCTGGAAGCCGCCGGAGTCGGTCAGGATGGGCTTATCCCAGGCCATGAAGTCATGCAGGCCGCCGAACTTGGCCATGACGTCATTCCCCGGACGCAGCCACAGGTGGAAGGTGTTGCCCAGGATAATCTGGGCGTTGATTTCCTTCAGCTCCAGCGGCGACATCGCCTTCACCGAACCGTAAGTGCCAACCGGCATGAAGATCGGCGTTTGCACCACGCCGTGGTTCAGCTTGACCTCGCCACGGCGGGCCTTGGTCACGCCGGTGGTATCGGTTTTATGTAATGTAAATTCCAGCATGCTTATTCCTTGTTTTGCGTCGTCAGCAACATGGCATCGCCATAGCTGAAGAAGCGGTATTCATTCGCGATCGCGTGGGCGTAGGCCTTGCGGATCTCTTCAAAACCGGCAAAGGCCGACACCAGCATCAGCAGCGTCGACTTCGGCAGGTGGAAATTGGTAATCAGCCGCGTCACCGTCTTGAACTGGTAGCCAGGCGTGATGAACAGCGCCGTATCCGCGCTGCCAGCCTCCAGCTGGCCGCTCTGCGACGCCGATTCCAGCGCGCGCAGCGAAGTGGTGCCCACCGCGACCACATCGCGGCCGGCGGCGCGCGCGGCGCGCACCGCGTCCACGGTTTCCTGCGGCATGGTGTACCACTCGGTATGCATCTGGTGGTCGGCCAGATTCTCATGGCGCACCGGCTGGAAGGTGCCAGCGCCGACGTGCAGCGTGACGTAGGCGAAGTTGACGCCCTTGGCCTTCAGTTTCTCCAGCAGCGCTTCATCGAAGTGCAGGCCGGCGGTCGGCGCGGCGACAGCGCCCGGCACCTTGTTGAACACCGTCTGGTAGCGTGTTTCATCGAACGAATCCGCATCGTGCTCGATGTACGGCGGCAGCGGCAGGCGGCCGTGTGCTTCGATCAGGTCGAACACGTCGGCATCGAAGTGCAGCGTGAAGAACTCGCCGGCGCGCTCGCCAACCGTCACGTCGAAGGCATCGGCCAGGCGCATTTTCGTGCCGGCCAGCGGCGAGCGCGAAGCGCGTACCTGGGCCAGCACGGTGCGGTTATCCAGCACGCGCTCGACCAGCGCCTCGACCTTGCCGCCGCTTTCCTTCATGCCGAAGAAGCGCGCCTTCAGCACGCGGGTATTGTTCATCACCAGCAGGTCGCCCGGCTGCAGCAGGTCGACGATGTCGGCGAACTGGCGGTCGATGATCTGCCCGCCGTCCAGGTGCAGCAGACGGGAAGCGCTGCGGTCTGGCAGCGGGAATTGCGCAATACGCTCTTGCGGCAAGTTAAAATCGAAATCGGAAAGCGAATACATTTGCGGACTCTGTTAACAAAAATACGGTAGGCCTTACAATATCGGCGGCCAACCCTCTATTTTACGCCATATGCCTGTTTCACCGTCTAAAACTGCTAAAAAAACCGTCAGCGCAGAGGCCAAACTGGCCAAATTGGGCTTGCACACCGATATGGACCTGGTGCTGCACCTGCCCATGCGCTACGAGGACGAAACGCAGGTCATCACCATCGAAGAAGCCCGGCTGCATGGCGGCGACACGTCCCAAGTTGAGGGCGTTGTTGTAAAAAACGAGATCGGCTACAAGCCAAGACGACAATTATTGGTCCACATCAGCGACGGCAGCGGCGAATTGCAGCTGCGCTTCATGAATTTCTACGGCAGCCAGGTCAAGCAGCTGGCGGAAGGCACGCGGGTGCGCGTGCGCGGCGAATTGAAACACGGCTTCTTCGGCGCCGAGATGGTGCACCCGGCCTACAAGGTGGTCAACGAAGGCGCGCCACTGCCTACTTCGCTGACGCCGGTGTATCCGGCCGGCGAGGGACTGTCGCAGCCGGTGCTGCGCAAGGCCATCGGCGACGCCATGAAACGGGTCGACTGGACCGACACGCTGCCGGCCGATATCCGCCAGCAGTTGCAGCTGTCCGAGCTGGAGCCGGCGGTGAAGCTGCTGCACTATCCGCCGCAGCAGGTGGACAACCACGCGCTGGCCGACCGCTCGCATCCGGCCTGGACGCGCGTGAAGTTCGATGAGCTGCTGGCGCAGCAGCTGTCGCTGAAACGCGCCCAGCGCGCGCGTCGTGCCAAGGGCTCGCCGCCGCTGAAGACCCTCGGCGCGCTGTCGGCCGGCTTCCAGGCAGCCCTGCCGTTCAAGCTGACCGGCGCGCAGCAGAAAGTGCTGGACGAAATCCGCGCCGACCTGCGCCAACCGTTCCCGATGCAGCGGCTGCTGCAAGGGGACGTCGGCAGCGGCAAGACGGTGGTATCGGCGCTGGCCGCCGCGCAGGCCATCGACAGCGGCTACCAGGCGGCGCTGATGGCGCCAACCGAAATCCTCGCCGAGCAGCACTTCCGCAAGATCGCCGCGTGGATGGAGCCGCTGGGCGTCAAGGTCGCATGGCTCAGCGGCAGCCAGAAGAAAAAGGACAAGCAGGCCTCGTATGACATGATCGAATCCGGCGAGGCGCGACTGGTGGTCGGTACGCACGCGCTGCTGCAGGATGTGGTGACGTTCGAGAATCTCGGACTGGTGATCGTCGACGAGCAGCACCGCTTCGGCGTCGGCCAGCGGCTGGTGCTGCGCAACAAGGGCGCGGTAGGCGCAGTGCCGCACCAGCTGATGATGTCCGCCACGCCGATCCCGCGCACGCTGGCCATGACCTACTACGCCGACCTGGAAGTATCGGTGATCGACGAACTGCCGCCGGGCCGCAGCCCGATCGTCACGCGCACCATCGACCAGAACCGGCGCGACGAAGTGATCGAGCGCGTGCATGCGGCCGCGCAGGAAGGCCGGCAAGTCTACTGGGTCTGCCCGCTGATCGAAGAATCGGAAGCGCTGCAACTGCAAACCGCCACCGACACCCATGCGCTGCTGGCCGAAGCGCTGCCCGACCTGAACGTCGGCCTGGTGCATGGCCGCTTGAAGCCGGCGGAAAAGCAGGCAGTGATGGATGCCTTCATCGCCAACGAGATGCAGGTGCTGGTGGCCACCACGGTGATCGAAGTCGGCGTCGACGTGCCGAATGCCTCGCTGATGGTGATCGAGCATGCCGAGCGCTTCGGCCTGTCGCAGCTGCACCAGCTGCGTGGCCGCGTCGGCCGTGGATCGGCCGCATCGGTGTGCCTGCTGCTGTACCAAAGCCCGCTGGGCCAGATCGCCAAACAGCGCCTGATGACGATGCGCGAAACCACCGACGGCTTTGAAATCGCCCGCCGCGACCTGGAGATCCGAGGCCCCGGCGAATTCCTCGGCGCGCGCCAGTCCGGCCAGGCCATGCTGCGCTTCGCCGATCTGGAGACGGACGCCTGGCTGGTCGACCAGGCGCGCGACGTCGCCCACGACCTCCTCCACGCCAACAGCCCCGAAAAAGCCGCCACTGTCGAAGCCCACCTCGCCCGCTGGCTAGGCGGCCGTGAAGAATTCCTCAAAGTCTAGAAGCAGAGGTAGATGCGGTTGGCGAGGTCCACCACGAAGTCCGGCTGCAAGTAGGCGGCGAAGATCAGCGCCAGTATGGCGATGATGGCGGCGCGCAGCAGCCAGGTCTTCATCACGCCGCCTGCGTGCGTATCAATGGGCGCTCGTTGATCGGCAGGTTGATCAGGCCGGACATCACGCCCAGCGCAATGGCGATGCCCCAGACGATGTCGTAGCTGCCAGTGGACGAATACAGGTAGCCACCCAGCCACACACCGAGGAAGCTGCCCAGCTGGTGCGAGAAGAACACCATTCCCGCCAGCATCGACATGTGCTTGACGCCGAACACGCCGGCGATGATGCCGTTCGTCAGCGGCACCGTCGACAGCCACAGCACACCCATCGCCGCTGCAAACAGATACACGGACAGCGGCATCAACGGCGCCAGCAGGAACAGTGCAATCACCACCGAGCGCGAGAAATAAATCGCCGACAGCAGGTAGCGCTTGGGAAGTCGTCCGCCCAGCTTGCCCGCATAGTAAGAACCGAAGATATTGAACAAGCCAATCAGCGCCAGCGCCAGCACCGCCACATCAGGATTGCCGATGCCCTTGTCTTTCAGGTAAGCCGGCAAATGCACGCCGATGAACACCACCTGGAAGCCGCAGACAAAATAGCCCGCCACCAGGAACAGGAAGGAACGGTTGCCCAGTGCCTCGCCAGCCGCCTCGCGGATGCTCTGCTGCGGACCTTGCGCATGCTGCACCGCCGGCTCGCGCAGGTAAAACGCCATCGGCACCATCAGCAGCAACAGCAAGGCGCCGAGGATGTAGAAGGCGTTCTGCCAGCCGACGGCGGAAATCAGCTGCTGCTCGACCGGCATCATCATGAACTGGCCGAACGAGCTGGCGGCGCCGGAAATGCCGAACGCCCACGAACGCCGCTCCGGCGGCGCCACGCGGCCGATGATGCCGCTGACCGCGCCGAACGCGGTACACGCCAGGCCCAGGCCAATCAACAGCCCGGAGCCGAGCACGAACAAGGTGGGATGCGTCACCGTCGCCATCCACACCAGGCCGAGCATGTACGACAGCGCCCCCACCAGCACTACGCGCATGGTGCCAAAACGGTCGGCCGCCATGCCGGCGAACGGGCCGATGACGCCCCACATCAGGTTTTGCATGGCCTGCGCCAGCGAGTAGGTCTCGCGCGTCCAGCCGTTGGCCTGTGAAATCGGCTGCATCCAGAAGCCGAAGCCGTGCCGCACGCCCATGGCCAGCGTCAGCACGACGCCGGTGGCAAGCAGCACGTTTTTAAGAGTCGGTGCGCGGTCAGCGACGAACATGGTCTATCCCCGTTATTAAAATCGTATCTGGGGATTGTAACCAGTTCGCGCCAGCCTTGCTCAGGCGTCGGCCGGATAGCGCAGGCCGATCTGCGCGCGGATCTCGTCCAGCGTGCCCATGATGGACAGCGTTTCCGCATGCGGCATCACCGGGCTTTCGATCAGGCCGGCGCGCAGGCAGCGGCCCACTTCCTGCGCTTCGTGCGTGTAGCCGTTGCCACTCTTCGGCAGCGTGACGACGCGCTCGCTGCGCGAGGCGCCATCCACCACGGTGACGGTAAAGCTGTCGGCATTGTGGAAGCGGTCGTGCAGGCGCACGAAGCCCTTGGTGCCGGAGATGGTCAGCTCGGTCGGCGTACGCGAACGCAGGCTGCAGGCGCACGACGACACGCCGCCGCCTTCGTGCTTCAGCGTGAACGCGGTCTGCATGTCGACGCCGGTGGCGGTCATTTCCGCCTGCGCCTTTACGCTCTCCACCGCGCCGAGGAAGAATGACGACATCGACAGCGGATAAATGCCCAGGTCCAGCAGCGCGCCGCCACCCAGCTCCGGCGCGAATAGGCGATGCTCCGGGCCGGCGTCCGAGGTGAAGCCGAAATCGGCGCTGACGTGGGCCGGCTTGCCGATCTCGCCGCTGTCGACGATGCGCTTGGCTTCCACAATCGCAGGCATGAAGCGCGTCCACATCGCCTCCATGACGAACAGTTTTTGGGCGCGCGCCAGCTGGATGATGTCCTCGGCCTGGCGGCGGTTCATGGTGAACGACTTCTCCACCAGCACCGCCTTGCCGCCGTTCAGGCACATCAGCGCGTTCTCATGGTGCATCGGATGCGGCGTGCCGATATAGATGACATCCACATCCGGATCATCAGCCAGCGCCTGATAGCTGCCGTGGAAACGCTCGGCGCCATATTCCTGGCCGAATTTGGTAGCGCTATCTACAGTGCGCGAAGCAACCGCCGCCAGAGCGGCCCCGGGCGTGTCTTTCAGTGCGGTGGCGAAGGCTTTGGCGATCTTGCCAGTGCCCAGGATGCCCCAGCGAATGATGCGTTCCATCCAGTCTCACTTTCTGCCGTCTAACGGCTTTCATTATAAAAACAACAGCGAACCTTATTTCATCAGCATCATGCATTTGCGCGATGCCGCAGTGCAGCAAAAATGTTATCCTAGTTTCAGTAATTTCATAATAAACAACCACTAGGGGAAATACCATGCTGCAAAAACTACGTATTCTTGCGTTGGGCTTGGCCGTGCTGGGAGTGTACCCGCAGGCGCAGGCGGAAGTCATTACGATATCCAATCTGAGCGTTGGCGCATCAAATGTCGGCCCAGCCTCGCTGACTTCCTCCAGCAGCTACATTTCAACGTATCTCGACCTCGACACCGCGAACTATTCGAACACCACCAAGCTGGTAACGGAAATTGCCGAGCAGCCGACCACCACCTTGCCCGGTCTGGAAAAAGACTACGAAATCAACACCATCAAGTAAGATAATCTGCGCACAAGCTACAAGCGCGACAACCTGCAGGCGGGTATCTTGTCCCCTGATAGCGGGCTCGCTGGCAGCAAGTACCTGACCCTGAGCGGCAGCGTGACGTCCACCATCGCCACCACCGTTTACTTCGACCTGTCCGCCTTCGGCACCTATCTGCCGGGCACCTCGCCGTTCGGCGGCGCTTCCGTGCCGGCGCTGGCCAGCTTGTACCTGGGCAGTTCGCTGAACACCCTGGCGCCAACGGCCTACAGCACCGCCTATGTCAGCGCCGGCTCGACCAGCTATACGGTCAACAATGGCTGGAGCTATGCGGTGGTGCTGGCCGCCGGCGAAACGCTGACGTTTACCGCCGGCATCGCCACGCCAACTGATGCCTCGCTGACTGAGCTGCGCCTCGGCCTGCAAAGCGCCTATTACGACTACCAGACCGTCACCACACCGTACGAGTATCAGACCAAGACGCTGGTGGACGCCCGCGCGATTCCACCGTTGCCGGTGCCGGAAAATTCAAGCTACGCCATGCTGTTGGCAGGCATCGGCATGATAAGCCTCGTACGCCGCCGCAGCGGCAAGGCCGGCCAGCAATAACCGTTACGCGTCGGCGCGCTGCATCCGTTTCGACCGGAACACCGCAGCGTCGCCGTAGAACGCCTCATCCTGCCCATCCCACCAGCCGGGCACGCCCAGTGCCTGCATCGGCGTGAAGTCTGCCGTGCTCAAGCCGTGCAGCACCAGCTCGCGCGCCACCGTCTCGTCCAGCCAATGCTGGCGCGCTGGATGTTCTAGCGCGAAGAAATCATCGCCCGCCAGCACCACCCGAGTATGCGCGGTAATGGCCTTGCGCGGCGCCACCAGTTTTTCCATCAGCGCATGGCCGAACAGCCATACCTGCGCATCCTCGCCCCACTGCGCGCGGCGCTGCACGAACGCCTCCTGCCAGCGGTGTTCGCGCAGCGCTTCAATCAGCGCCTGGCCATCGGCATCATCACGCACCACCAGCAACGCGGCGTTTTCATCGAAGATAGTGGCGGCGTCGCGTGCCGGCCCGCGCGACTTGCCAACGCCATCCTGTGCAATCTGCGCCGCCTGCAGGGCGTTCAGCTGCACTTTGATACGCGGGAAAGTCAGCCATACCAAGCCGTTGAAGAAATCGTGGAAGTTGTCGCGCGTCGGCACGCAGCCGGTGGCGCCGATGTGCTGCTCGTAGGCCGTGCCCTCCGGCAGGTCTTCCTGCGGCACAAAGGAGATCGGCAAGTCCAGGTGATTACGCAGGCCGAGCGCTGCGGCCTGCCGGCAAAATTCATCGCGGAAGTGCGCCTCCGCCGACAAGCGGCCGGCCACGTCGCGTACCGATTCGTACCATGGACGCGACCAGTCGATTGTATCCAGCACTGCTTACACCATTTTCCAGTTGATGGTTTCACCGGCGTTGAGCGGGATCACCTGCTGGTCGGCCAGCGGCAGCGCTTCCGGCAGCGTCCACTGCTCGCGCTTCAGCGTGATCGTGCCCTGGTTGACCGGCAGGCCGTAGAAGGCCGGGCCATTCAGGCTGGCGAAGGCTTCCAGCTTGTCGAGCGCGCCGGCGCGCTCAAACGCTTCGGTGTACAGCTCCATCGCGTGCAGCGCGGTGTAGCAGCCGGCGCAGCCGCAGGCGGCTTCCTTGGCGCCCTGCGCGTGCGGCGCCGAGTCGGTGCCGAGGAAGAAGCGCTCGTCGCCGCTGGTGGCCGCCGTGACCAGCGCCAGGCGATGTTCTTCGCGCTTCAGCACCGGCAGGCAGTAGTAGTGCGGGCGGATGCCGCCCTTGAAGATATCGTTGCGGTTGTACAGCAGATGGTGCGCGGTGATGGTGGCGGCAATCGGACCTTCCGCTTCCGCCACATACTGCGCGGCGTGCTTGGTGGTGATGTGCTCGAAGACGATGTTCAGCGCCGGGAAATCACGGCGCAGCGGGCGCATCACCCGTTCGATGAACACGGCTTCGCGATCGAACAGGTCGATATCCTGATCGGTGACTTCACCGTGAACCAGGAAGGGCATGCCGGTTTCCTGCATCTTCTCCAGCACCTTGTAGCAGTTGGCCAGGTCGGTGACGCCGGCGTCCGAATTGGTGGTGGCGCCAGCCGGGTACAGCTTGACCGCGTGGACGATGCCGCTTTCCTGTGCGCGCAGGATTTCGTCCGGCTGCGTGTTGTTGGTCAGGTACAGCGTCATCAGCGGCTCGAAGTCCATGCCTTGCGGCAGCGCCGCCACGATGCGTTCGCGATAGGCGACAGCGGCAGCGGTAGTAGTCACCGGCGGTTTCAGGTTAGGCATCACAATCGCACGGCCGAACTGGCGCGCGCTATGCGGCAGCACGCTGGCCAGCGTGGCGCCGTCGCGCAGGTGCAGGTGCCAGTCGTCTGGACGGATGATGGTGATGCTGTCGGGAGTGTGTGCGAGGTCGGACATGGCGGCGGGCTTTCAGGCTATCAAATGCGAATAGCCGATATTTTACCTCGTTGCGGCAGTCGCTTGACACCACGTACGCATAAGCGTACGTTTAAGCCAACGCCTCATTGGAGCCATCATGGACACCATTTCCGCCAGCGAAGCCCGCGCCCGGCTTTACAACCTGATCGATGAAGCAGCAGCCAGCCATGCCCCGGTCACGATCACCGGCAAGCGCAATAATGCCGTTCTGGTGTCGGCCGAGGACTGGGCGGCGATACAGGAGACGTTGTACTTATTGTCAGTTCCCGGCATGCGCGAATCCATCATCGCAGCGCGCGCAGAACCTTTGAAAGAAGCCAGCAAGGAACTGAACTGGTGAGCTGGCAAATCGTGTACTCGCACCAGGCGCAGAAGGACGCGAGGAAACTGGCGGCAGCGCATCTGAAAAAACAGGCCCAGGCGCTATTGGACATTCTTGCCAGCGATCCCTTTGCGCGTCCGCCGCCATTTGAGAAACTGATCGGCGACCTGGCCGGGACCTACTCACGCCGGATCAATATTCACCACCGGCTGGTCTATGAGGTGTTCCCGGACCAGAAAATCGTGCGCATCCTGCGCATGTGGACGCACTACGATTAAGAGATTACTCCGCCTTGGTCTGCGCGGCCCAGGCTTGGGTGTCGGCCAGGATTTTGTCAAGGCGGGCGCGGTCGTAGACCTGGCCATGGCTGATCACGGTGCGGATCTTGCGCGTGGCGGCGATGTCTTGCAGCGGATTGGCGTCCAGCACCAGCACGTCGGCCGCCTTGCCGGCTTCCAGCGCGCCGTAGCGATCCTGCTTGCCGAGGAAGCGCGGGCCGTTGATGACCGCCGTTTGCAGCGCCTGCACCGGCGTCAGGCCGTAGTTCACGTACAGACCGATCTCGTCATGCAACGCCTGGCCCGGATAATCGTAGGAGTTGAGGAAGCCCGCGTCGGTGCCGGCGATGATGCTGACGCCTTCCTGCTGCAAGATCGGCAGCAGCGACGCCGATTTCTCGAACACCGCCTTGCGGTACACAATCGCAGCCGCGTCATCCTGCGCCGCGCGCTGCACGCGCCAGTCGTAGGTGGCGCGCAAGCCCTTGCCGATGTACTGCAAAGCCTCGTCGTGTGCGTGGTCGTCCTGATCCAGGTACGCCACCACGCGCGACACCGACAAGGTCGGCACCACCGCCGCGTCCCTGGACGCCATGTAGCGGAACGACGAACGCGCGGTGGCCTCGTCATACGTCGCCAGGCTCTGTTTGGTCGCCTCGCGACCGGTCAGCGTGCCGGCCGCCACCTGCGCGGTCAATTCCTTCTCTTTCGGCGTAGCCGCGCGCAGCAGATAGGACTGGTGTTCCACCGTGCCCAGGCCAGCGTCAAACATCGTGGCCAGCGTCAGCTGCACCGGAATATGGCCCGAGGTGCGCATGCCGCGCTCCTTGGCCTGGCGCAGCGCCTCCAGATACATTTCCGGCGTCAGCGTGTTCTCGGTAATCTTGACGAAGTCCACCTTCTGCCCTTGCAGCTTGTCCAGCGCCTTGCTGATTTCTTCCGGCGTGCCGACTTCGATCGTGCCCTTCCACAGCGGCTTGTAGCCTTCCAACTTGGCGCCGGAGGTAAAGATGGTCGGCCCCTCCAGCTGGCGCGCGTTGATCTGCTCGCGCCATTGCAGCACAGTGTCCGGCAAGTCACCCGAGCAATCGCGCACGGTGGTAATGCCGTAGGCCAGATACAGCGGCAATAAATGCTTGTTCTCATCGATCAGCGCCGGACCGCCGCCGAAGTGGACGTGCGTGTCCCACAGGCCCGGCATCACATACTTGCCCGGCAGGCTGATGGTTTTCTTGGCGGCATAGTTGGACAACTGCTTGTCGTCCACCACGGCCAGGATGGTGTCGCCCTTGAGCACCACGGACTTGCCGGTGACGGTTTTGCCACCCGCCACATCGATCAGCGTGGCCTTGGTCAGCACCAGATCGGCGGCGATTTTGTCTGCAGCATCAGCATGAGCGGCGCCCAGCACTCCCAGCGCCAGCATTGCGCTACCTAATTGCTTAATGGAAATTTTCATCAGTGAATTATACGGGCCAGGAAGTCGCGCGCACGCTCGGTACGCGGGGATTGGAAAAATTCGTCCTTGGCGGTGTCTTCCAGGATGGCGCCCTGGTCCATGAACACCACGCGGTTGGCCACCTTGCGGGCGAAGCCCATTTCGTGCGTGACCACCATCATGGTCATACCCTCCTGCGCCAGGCCCACCATGACATCCAGCACCTCGTTGATCATTTCCGGGTCCAACGCCGAGGTCGGCTCGTCAAACAGCATGGCGATCGGGTCCATGGCCAGCGCGCGGGCGATGGCCACACGCTGCTGCTGTCCGCCCGACAACTGGCCGGGGAATTTATCCTGCTGCGCCAGCAGGCCGACGCGGTCCAGGTATTGCAGGCCGCGCGCGGTAGCTTCCTCGTCGCTGCGGCCCAGCACCTTGATCTGGGCCAGCGTCAGGTTGTCGCGCACCGATAAATGCGGAAACAGCTCGAAATTCTGGAACACCATGCCGATGCGCGCCCGCAGCGCCGGCAAATCCGTGCCTTGGGCACCGACCGAGGTGCCATCAACGATAATTTCACCCTGCTGGAACGGTTCAAGCCCGTTGACGGTCTTGATCAGCGTGGACTTGCCAGAGCCGGAGGGGCCGCAAATCACCATCACATCGCCCTTTTCCACCTGGGTGCTGCACTCCTTGAGCACCTGGAATTGCCCATACCACTTGCTGATATTTTTGATTTCGATCATAGGAAAATAGATTATTCGGTCTGGCCTGTAGCCGGGCCGGTGCGCGCTTGACAGCGCCCCTGCCCACAAGGATACTGCGGAACTTGCCAATAGTTTCAGCAGCCGGCGCACCCAAAACCGGCTGTCGCCACGCTAATAAGAACGCAGCGGCGGCCATCCTGCCCGCTGCGCAGGCTCAGAGAGACACTACCACAGGAAACCCAAACATATGAACAAACAAAGCCGATTGACCACCTACATCCTGATTGGTCTGGCCATAGGCATTATTACCGGCTATATCGCCAACACCAATCTGGCTAACCCGACCGGCTTTGCCGACACCATGGCGCTGATCACCACGCTGTTCCTGCGGTTGATCAAGATGATTATCGCGCCGCTGGTGTTCTCCACGCTGGTGTGCGGCATCGCCAAGATGGGCGACGCCACCGCCGTTGGGCGCGTCGGCGTCAAGACGCTGGGCTGGTTCTTCATCGCCTCGCTGATGTCCTTGAGCCTGGGCCTGGTGCTGGTCAACATCTTCCGTCCGGGCGACGCGCTGCTGGGCCACATGGCCGCCACCGCCGGCAAGGTCGATCTGGCCACCTCCAGCCTGACGCTGAAAGACTTCGTCACCCACTTGGTGCCATCGTCGATCGTTGACGGCATGGCCAAGAACGAAATCCTGCAGATCGTGATCTTCTCGCTGTTCTTCGGCTCGGCTGCGGCTGCTGTCGGCCAGAAAGCCAATGCACTGATCGAAGCGCTGGACGGCGTGGCGCACGTGATGCTGAAAGTCACCGGCTACGTGATGATGTTTGCGCCGTTCGCCGTGTTTGCGGCAGTGGCCGGCACCATCGCCAAGAGCGGCCTGGGCGTGCTGTCGACCTATGGCGTGTTCATGGCCGAGTTTTACTTCGGCATCGCGCTGCTGTGGGCGCTGCTGATCTTCATCGGCTTCCTGTTCCTGAAAGGGCGCGTCTTTGCGCTGATGAGAGAGATGCGCAGCCCGGCGCTGCTGGCCTTCTCGACCGCATCGAGCGAAGCGGCGTATCCGAAAACGCTGGAAGGCCTGGAGCGTTTCGGCGTGCGCAACCGCATCGCCTCGTTCGTGCTGCCGATCGGCTACTCGTTCAACCTCGATGGTTCGATGATGTACTGCACCTTCGCCACCGTGTTCATCGCCCAGGCTTACGGCATTGAAATGTCGCTGGGCCAGCAGATGACCATGATGGCGGTGCTGATGCTGACGTCGAAAGGCATGGCTGGCGTGCCGCGCGCCTCGCTGGTGGTGATTGCCGCGACGCTGGGCCAGTTCAACATTCCGGAAGCCGGCATGCTGCTGCTGCTGGGTATCGACCACTTCCTCGACATGGCGCGCTCCGCAACCAACGTCATCGGCAACGGCATCGCCACCGCCGTCGTCGCCAAGTGGGAAGGCGAGATGGACCCGCCGAAAGAATCTGCCTAAGCAGCAACCAAAAAGCCACCGTTCGCGGTGGCTTTTTTTTGTCCTTACAACCAGGTGCGCTTGCCTTCAGGCTTGGCTCCCATCTCCCGCAGACGGCGCCGCAGGCGGAAGTTGTCGCCAATCGTGCCGACCAGCGTCAACAGGACGATAATGTTAAGCGCGTCGCTGCCAAAAATCCTGAAAAACAACGCAGCCCCGGCAGCACAGACAACTGCGGTCAACAACAACATCAAACCATCTTTCATTTGTTCCTCCGTTTGTAAATTTCCGGATGGCGCAGCAGGACGCCAGGTAGCCATGGCCGATGTAAGTGATTCATTTGAGCGCGAATTAGCACGTCAGCAAGAGAAGTACCTCCAGCCAGACTGCGCCCGGCAGCCACAGCAATGCTGCCTATTACCGCGCCAACATAATAAGAGGCACCCATCGTCCAAACCGTCAGTAGCTTTTCGCCACGTATGCCCGCGCCTATCATTTCCCGCACAGTTACTTTAGTGCCAAATTTCTCCACATAACCAACCAATGTCATGGCTGTATTTATCGCCAGTTGCAAATTGCCGTACAAGTTTTCTGGAGCAGGCAGGCCGAGCGCTTCCATGTTTTCTTTGAAGTATTTATAGAATTGAGACATAAGTCCTCCGAGGTCGAAGATGTCATCGAAGGGTAGTCTGAATGGATATGATGCGCTTTGCGGTGGCGCACATCAAGCAGGCGGGGCGGTTGGGCGGAATCGTTATCCGGCTTGGCGGTTTTCGTAATTGCGATGGATGAAGGGTTGATGCACCATCGGGGAATAATTCTATTCCGATGGAGACGATATGACTGCTACGCGGCGCACCGCGCTGAAGACTTTGCTTGCTGGCGCCGCCGTCGCGCCACAACTGGCGCACGCGGCGCACGCCGAGCCGAAATGGGCACGCGGCATCGAAGGCCAGCGCAAGGCGGACCTGGGCAACGGCACCTTCCTCAATCCCATCCTCGCCGGCGACCATCCCGATCCCACCATCCTCAAGGACGGCGACGATTACTACATGACGTTCTCGTCCTTCCTATCCTACCCCGGCGTCATCATCTGGCACTCGCAGGACCTGGTGAACTGGCAGCCGATCGGCCCCGCGCTGAGCAAGCCGCTTGGCAGCATCTGGGCCATGGACCTGATCAAGCACAACGGCCGCTACTTCATCTACATCCCCGCCGGCACCAGCATCTACGTCATCTGGGCCGACCACATCAAAGGCCCGTGGAGCGATCCGGTCGACCTGAAGATCGAAGGTGCGATCGACCCAGGCCACGCGGTCGGCGAAGACGGCAAGCGCTACCTGTTCGTCAACGGCGTGCGCCGCATCCAGCTGACCGACGACGGCCTGGCCACCGTCGGCACACTGGAAAAAGTCTACGAACCGTGGCGCTACCCGCAAGACTGGGTAGTGGAAATGTTCGCCCCCGAAGGCCCCAAGCTGCTCAAGCGCGGCGAATGGTTCTATCTGGTGCTGGCGGTTGGCGGCACTTCCGGCCCGCCGACCAGCCACATGGTCATCGCCGCCCGCTCGCGTTCCATCCACGGTCCATGGGAAAACCATCCTCAGAATCCACTGGTGCGCACCCAAAGCGCCGAAGAGAAATGGTGGTCGCGCGGCCATGCGACGCTGGTCGAAGGTCCGGCCGGCGACTGGTGGATGGTCTACCACGGCTACGAAAACGGCTACCGCACACTGGGCCGTCAATGCCTGCTTGAGCCGATCGAATGGACCAGCGACGGCTGGTTCAAAGCCAAAGGCGGCGACCTGTCCGCGCCACTGCCAATGCCGAAGAAAGGCAAGGCAGTGCAGCACAACTTCGCCAAGTCCGATGATTTCCAGACGCTGCGGTTCGGTGTGCAATGGAGCTTCTTCAATCCCGGCCCGGATGAGATGAAACGCGTGCAGCACACGCGCGGCGCGCTGGCGGTGAAAGGCAAAGGCACATCACCAATCGACTCGTCGCCGCTGACCTTCATCACCGGCGACCGCGCCTACGAAGCCACCATCACGCTCGACATCGGCGCCGATGCGGAAGGCGGCCTGCTATTGCACTACAACGAACGCGCCTACGTCGGCATCGGCTTCACGCAAGCGCACATGAAAACCTTCGCCCACTCGCAAGAGCAAAGCTGGATGCGGGAAAAGATGGAAGTCTCCACCGTGCATATCCGCGTAAAGAACGACCGCCACATCGTCACCTTCCACTACTCGCTGGACGGCAAGGAGTGGAAGCAGCACCCGTGGCAGATGGAAGTCTCCGGCCTGCACCACAATGTGTTCGGCGGCTTCCTCAGCCTGCAACCCGGCATCTACAGCGCGGGCGCAGGCACGGTGAAGATGCGCGACTTCAGATATCGCGCACTGGCTTAGATCTGCTCGGCGTAGATCTTCACCAGCTCGTGCAGGAAGATACGGCCTTCCATCAGCGACTGCACGCCGATGTATTCATTCAGGCCGTGGATATTGCCCAGGTCCGGCGTCAGGAAGATGCCGCTGATGCCGTAGGTCGGAATCCCGGCCGCATTGAGGAACTGGCCGTCGGTGGCGCCGGACTGCAGGATCGGCATCACCGGCACGCCAGGCCACATCTTCGCGGTCAGTTTTTCAACCGGCTCCATGATGGCGCGCGTCAGTGCAGGCGGTGCCGAGTTCTCGCCACGGATCTCCAGCGTCTCCACCTTCACCGCCGGATCGTTAATCGCATTCACCAGCGCCTGGCGCACCGTCTCCTGCGTCACGCCGGGGAAGATGCGGCAGTTGACGTTGGCGCGGGCGCGCTGCGGCAGCGCGTTGGTGGCGTGGCCCGCGTCCAGCATGGTCGCCACGCAGGTGGTGTGCAGCATCGCCGCCCAGCTCGGGCTGGCTTCCGATACCAGCTTGACCGCCTTGGCATCGTCCGGATTCTTCGCCACCACCAGCATGGCGTCGGCAATCTCCTTGTGACCTGCAGCCAGCTGGATCTTCGACATCGCATTCAGATAACCCTTGCTGCCGTCGGTCAGCTGGATCGGGAATTCATAGCCCTGGATTTTCTCCAACGCGCCAGCCAGGTGATAGATGGCGTTGTCCTTCACCGGACGCGAACTGTGGCCGCCGCGATTGGTCACTTCCAGGCGGTAGTTCTGCGCCACCTTCTCGCCCGCCTGCACCGTCATGGACACGCGTTTGCCCGCCGCGTTCAACTCACCGCCAGCGCCTTCGTTCAGCGCATAGCCCGCGTCGATCAGTTCACGGCGATTCCTGGTCAGCCACTCGGCGCCGTTGAAGGCGCCGGCGGTCTCCTCGCCGCAGGTCAGCGCCATCTTCAGTGTGTGGCGCGGCTTGTAGCCTTCCTGCTTGAAGCGCACCAGCGAATCGGCCCAGATGGCCGCCTGCGCCTTGTCGTCCAGCGCACCGCGCGCGTAGAACTTGCCATCTTCCTCGATCAGCGTGAACGGATCACGCACCCAGTCTTCGCGCTTGGCTTCCACCACATCGATGTGCGCCAGCAGCAGGATGGCTTTCGCCTTCGGATCGCGTCCCGGCAGGACGGCCACCAGGCCGCCCTCTTTCGGATGCGCCGGATCGGCAAACAGGTGCAGGTCCGACTCAGGGAAGCCGGCCGTCTTCAGGCGCGCCGCGATGCGCTCCGCCGCCAGCGTGCAGCTGCCGGCCGACAGCGTGGTATTGGTTTCGACCAGCTCCTTGTACAGGGCGCGGAATTGCGGCTCCGTCGGATCGGCAGCGTAAGCACTTTGCACACACGCCAGCATTGCAGTCACAGCACCCAGCACAAAACGAGACTTCATTGGTCAGCTCCTTGGTTTAAGACTTCATCATCATCCGCCCTCGCCTGCTGGCGTTCCCACATTTGAGCATACAGACCGTCCGCTGCCAATAGCGATTGATGCGTACCACGCTCTACGATGCGGCCATGATCCAGCACGATGATCTGCTGCGCATCAGCCACGGTCGACAAGCGGTGCGCAATCACCATTGTGGTGCGTGTGCGAGAGATTTCCTTCAGCTGCGCCTGGATCGCCTGCTCCGCCTTGGAGTCCAGCGCCGACGTGGCCTCGTCGAAGATCAGGATGGCGGGATTCTTCAGCAGCGTGCGGGCGATCGCTACGCGCTGCTTTTCGCCGCCGGAGAGTTTCAGGCCGCGTTCGCCCACCATGGTCTTGTAGCCGTCCGGCAGGCTGTCGATGAAATCGTGGATCGATGCGGCGCGCGCGACCGCCACAATCTCGTCATGCGACGCACCCGGCTTGCCATAGGCGATGTTGTATTCAATGGTGTCGTTGAACAGCACCGTATCCTGCGGCACGATGCCGATCGCGTGACGCACCGAATCCTGCGTCAGCATGCGCAGGTCCTGGCCGTCGATGGTGATGCCGCCGGTGTTCACCTCATAGAAGCGGAACAGCAGGCGCGACAAGGTCGACTTGCCCGAGCCGCTGTGTCCCACCACCGCAGTCGTCGTGCCGGGCGCGATGGTGAAGTCGACGTCGAACAGGATCTGGCGCTTCGGATCGTAGCTGAAATCCACGTGCTTGAAGCGCACCTCGGCGCCGTGCGTGACCAGCGGCCGGGCATCCGCCGCGTCGGCGATCTCGCGGTTCTGGTCCAGCAGCGAGAACAGCTTCTCCATGTCGGCCAGGCTTTGCTTGATTTCGCGGTAGATTACGCCGAGGAAGTTCAGCGGAATATACAGCTGGATCATGAAGGCGTTGACCAGCACCAGATCGCCCAGCGTCATCTTGCCGTCGATGACGCCGACGGTGGCGCGCCACAGGATCAGCGTGACCGCAATCGCGATAATCATCGACTGGCCGGTATTCAGCAGCGACAGCGAGGTTTGCGATTTCACCGCCGCGCTCTCGTAGCTCTGCAAGCCCTCGTCATAGCGCCGGGCCTCATACTCCTCGTTGCCGAAGTATTTGACCGTCTCGTAGTTGATCAGCGAATCGATGGCCTTGGTATTGGCCTTCGAATCCATCTCGTTCATGGTGCGGCGGAAGTGCGTGCGCCAGTTGGTGATGATGACGGTGAAGCTGATGTAGGACACCAGCGCCGCCAAGGTAATCACCGAGAACCAGATATCGTAATGCGTGACCAGGTAGCCCAGCACCAGCGTGATCTCCACCAGCGTCGGCAGGATGTTAAACAGCGTGTACGAAATCAGCGAACCGACGGCGCGTGTGCCGCGTTCGATATCGCGCGTCATGCCGCCGGTCTGGCGGTTAAGATGGAAGCGCAGCGACAAGGCATGCAGATGGCGGAACACCTGTAGCGCGATGGTGCGCACCGCGCGCTGTGTCACGCGCGCAAACAGGAACTCGCGCAGTTCGGTGAACACCGTGGTCGATACGCGCAGGATGCCGTACGCCACCAGTGCGCCCAGCGGCAGCACCAGCAAGGCTTGCGGATGGGAAGGCGTGATGGTCAGCGAATCGATCAGCTTCTTCATCACCACCGGCACGCCGACGTTGGCCAGCTTGGCGCCGACCAGGCAGCCCAATGCCAGCGCCACGCGCCATTTGTAGACCCATAAGTACGGCAGCAGGGTGCGGAGGGTGGAAAAGTCGCTGCGGGAAGGAGCGGTGCTGGCGGGAGCTGGCGAGGAATCGGCGTAACGGCGCATGGTGGATAATAGCGTTTTATGGTTCAATCCCGATCATTGTAGCCCCTGAAGAGATTTTAAGATGACCACGCCCGAAACTTCCGCCCCGATCGCCGTCAACACCATCAATCGCGGCCTGCCAGCCGGGAAGATGCCGGAACTGCGCATGATGCCCGCGCCGTCCGACGCCAACGTCTACGGCGACGTGTTTGGCGGCTGGATCATGGCCCAGGTGGACATCGCCGGCTCGCTGCCGGCCACGCGCCGCGCGAATGGCCGTGTGGCCACCATCGCGGTCAACTCCTTCGTATTCAAGAACCCGGTGTTTGTCGGCGACCTGCTGTCGTTCTATGCTGATATTGTCAAGGTTGGCAATACATCCATCACCGTGCAGGTGGAAGTGTACGCGGAGCGCAACCGCCTGCAGGCCGACACCGTGAAAGTCACCGAAGCCACGCTGACCTATGTGGCCACCGATTCGGACCGCAAGCCACGCAAGGTGCCGCCGATCGAAACGCTGATGCATTCCTGAGCGGCGCGCGCGCTGACCGCACGCATGGACGAACACCGCCGCATCTTCCTCGCCACCGCCAGCCGCCTGTCCGCGCTCAGCGCGGCAGCGCTGAGCAGCGCCAGCGGCAACGTCCTCGCGCAGAACCGCGTCGCCGCGCGCGAAAGCGGCAACGCCTATCCATTCAGCCTGGGCGTCGCCTCCGGCTCACCGCTGCCGGACGCCGTCATCATCTGGACCCGCATCCTGCACGACCCGTTGAACGCCGCCGCCATGCCGGCAATCGCCTTCAGCGTGCGCTGGGAAATGGCGGAAGACGACAACTTCCGCCGCATCGTTGCCAAGGGCACGGCCAGCGCCGCACCTGAACTGGCGCACAGCGTCCATGTCGACGTCACCGGTTTGCAGCCGGACCGCTGGTACTGGTATCGCTTCATGCTGGGCGACGCCATCAGCCCGGCCGGCCGCACCCGCACCGCGCCCACCGCCGGCAGCATGCCGAAGCAGCTCAAGCTGGCCGTGGCCTCCTGCCAGCACTGGGAATTCGGCACCTACGCCGCGCACCGTCACATCACCGCTGCCGCGCCCGATCTGGTGGCCTTTCTGGGCGACTACATCTACGAATGGGGGCCGTACCAGCTGCAGCACCCGCAGAGCGCGGTGCGCTCATCAGAAAGCTTCACGCTGGCCGACTACCGTGCGCGCTACGCCCAATACAAATCGGACCGCGACCTGCAAGCCGCGCACCATGCCGCGCCATGGATCGTCACCTGGGACGACCACGAAGTCGCCAACGACTACGCCGACGACCGCGACGAGCGCCTGAACCCGCGCTTCATCGAACGCCGCGCCGCTGCGTACCAGGCCTTCTATGAACACATGCCATTGCGCGCGCTGCCGGCGAACTTCGCCCACATGCGCATCTACCAGCGTTACGACTGGGGCAGGCTGGCGCGCTTTCACGTGCTGGACGACCGCCAATATCGCGCGCATCTCGCCTGTGAGCCGGCGCAGCGTGGCGGCTCCACCTCGGTGCTGCTGCGCGCCTGCCCGGCGCTGCGGGACAAAAGCCGCACCATGCTGGGAAAAGAACAGGAACAATGGCTGGCGCAGGGCCTGAGCTCATCGCAGGCGCGCTGGAACATCCTGGCGCAGCAAACGCTGATGGCGCAAAACAGCCAGCTGCCGATCATCAAAGAAGGCGACGGCCGCTTCTGGACCGATGGCTGGGATGGCTACCCGGCAGCGCGCCAGCACCTGATGGACACGCTGCACACCAGCCGCGCCAGCAATCCGCTGGTGCTGTCGGGCGACGTGCACAGCTTCTTCGCCAGCGAGTTGACGCGCAATCCGGCGCGTCCGCGCAGCGCCTCCAATCCAGTCGTGGCGAACGAATTCTGTGGCACCTCAATCACCTCACCATCACGCCCGCAAACGCGCACCGAGCAATACCTGCGGATGAATCCCGCAATCAAATACGGCCGCAGCGACAAGCGCGGCTACATGCTGCTGACGATCACGCCAACCGACACCACCGCGCACTTCATGGCACTGGCAGACGTCCACAACACCGCCAGCCCCATCACCCGCGCCGCCAGCTTCGTAATAAAACCGGTGTCAGGTCTGACAATCGCACACAAGCTCAGCAGTTGATGGCTGAGGCCGTGTGCGAATGTCAGACCTGACACCGGATTTTTGACAGCGGAGTTTTAGGCGGTGGCTTTTTCGTCGCGCAGTTGGCGGCGCAGGATTTTGCCGACGTTGGTCTTCGGCAGCTCGTCGCGGAATTCGATGTACTTCGGCTTTTTGTAGGCCGTCAGTTCATGCTTGCAGAAGTCGAGGATCTGCTCGGCCGTCAGGTTCGGGTCCTTGCGCACCACGAACAGCTTGACGGCTTCGCCCGAGTTCTTGTCCGGCACGCCGATGCACGCCACTTCCAGCACGCCCGGATGCGATGCCACCACGTCTTCCACTTCATTCGGGTAGACGTTGAAGCCGGAGACGATAATCATGTCTTTCTTGCGGTCGACAATCTTGGTATAGCCTTGCGCATCCATCACGCCGACGTCGCCAGTCTTGAAGAAGCCGTCGGCCGTCATCGACTTCGCCGTTTCATCCGCACGGTTCCAGTAGCCAGCCATCACCTGCGGGCCGCGAATGGCGATCTCGCCGGTCGAGCCCAGCGGCAGTTCCTTGCCATCGTCGTCCAGGATAGCCACTTCCGTCGATGGAATCGGCAGGCCGATGGTGCCGGTGAATTCCTTGATGTCCACCCGGTTGGCGGTTGCCACCGGCGAGGTTTCCGACAGGCCGTAGCCTTCGATGATCGGCGTGCCGGTCACCTTCAGCCAGCGCTCGGCCACGCCCTTCTGCACCGCCATGCCGCCACCGTTGCACAGCTTGTAGGACGAGAAGTCCAGCCTGGCGAAATCGGCATTGTTCAGCAGCGCGTTATACAGCGTGTTCACCGCCGGCAGCACCGTCACCTTGTATTTGGCCAGCTCTTTGACAAAGCCAGGAATGTCACGCGGATTCGGAATCAGCAGGCTCAGGCCGCCCGTGCGGATGCTCATGAAGCCGCTGATCGTCAGCGAGTAGATGTGGTACAGCGGCAGCGCGGCCACAAACACCATCTGCTCATTGCTGCCCTTCATCTGCAGCCAGGCTTCGTTCTGCAACACGTTGGCGATGATGTTACGGTGCAGCAGGATCGCGCCCTTCGATACGCCCGTCGTGCCGCCGGTGTACTGCAGGAAAGCGACATCATCATGCCCCTGCTTGACCGGCTGCAGCGTCTTGCCATGGCCTTCCGACAGCACCTGCTTGAACGACACCGAACCCGGCAGCGAAAATGCCGGCACCATCTTCTTCACATTGCGCACCACGAAGTTGACGATGAAGCCTTTCAGCCCGCCCAGCAGATCGCCCATGGTGGCCACCACCACATGTTTCACCGAGGTCTGCGCCACCACCTGCTGCACCGTGGTGGCAAAGTTCTCCAGCACGAAGATGGCTTCGGCGCCCGAGTCGGTCAGCTGGTGCTGCAACTCGCGCGGCGTGTACAGCGGGTTGACGTTGACCACCGTGTAGCCGGCGCGCAGGATGCCGGCCATGATGACCGGATATTGCAGCACGTTCGGCAGCATGATGGCCACCCGAGCGCCTGCTTGCAGGCCCTTGCCCTGCAACCAGGCACCGATTTTTTGCGACAGTTGATCCAGCTCGCCGTAGGTCAGGAATTTATCCATGCACACAAAAGCGTTGCGGTCCGCGTACTTGCGGAAGGACTCTTCCATCAAATGCGTGACCGATCGGAACTGGGTGCTGTCAATTTCCGCCGGTACGCCTTCCGGGTACGACTTGAGCCAAATCTTTTCCATCTTTATGCAGCCTTTTTCTTCTCGCCAGGTGGTTCGTCACGCAGCATGCGTCGCAGAATTTTCCCGACATTGGTTTTTGGTAGCTCCTCGCGGAACTCAATGTATTTCGGCTTTTTATAGCCGGTAAATTGTTCTTTGCAGTAGGCCATCAGCGCTTCCTGCGTCAGGTTCGGATCCTTGCGGACCACGAACACTTTGACCGCCTCGCCAGAATGCTCGTCCGGCACGCCGATTGCCGCGCACTCCAGCACGCCCGGATGCGCAGCAATCACGCCTTCCAGTTCGTTCGGGTAGACGTTGAAGCCGGACACCAGGATCATGTCCTTCTTGCGGTCGACAATCTTGACGAAGCCATTCGCATCCATCACGCCGACGTCGCCGGATTTGAAGTAGCCGTCGGAAGTCATCACCTTGGCCGTTTCGTCCGGACGGTTCCAGTAGCCGCTCATCACCTGCGGGCCGCGGATGGCGATCTCGCCGGCGGTGCCCAGCGGCACCTCGTTGCCATCGTCATCCAGGATGGCGATGTCGGTCGACGGCACCGGCAAACCGATGGTGCCGGTGAACTCCTTGTTGTCGGCGCGGTTGCAGGTGGCCACCGGCGAGGTCTCGGACAAGCCGTAACCCTCGATGATGGACACGCCAGTCGCTTTCAGCCAGCGGTCATTGACCGCCTGCTGCACCGCCATGCCGCCGCCATTGCAGATCTTCAGTCCCGAGAAGTCCAGCTTGGCAAACTCTGGATGGTTCAGCAGCGCGTTGTACAAGGTGTTCACCGCCGGGAACATATTGAACTTGTACTTCGCCAGCTCCTTGACGAAGCCGCCGATGTCGCGCGGATTCGGCACCAGGATATTCAGCGCACCGACGCGCATGCCCCACATCGCGCACGCCGTCAGCGCAAAAATGTGATACAGCGGCAGCGCGCAAACGATCTCCACCTGCTCATCCGAATTGCCCAGCGCCGGCTTGGACCATGCCTCGCTTTGCAGCAGGTTGGCGACGATATTCTTGTGCGACAGCGTCGCGCCCTTCGACACGCCGGTGGTGCCGCCGGTGTACTGCAGGAAGGCCGGATCGGTGTACAGCCGCTCCACCGGCGTCAGCTTCATGCCGCCGCCCTGCGACAGCGCATCCTTGAAGCGCACCGCGTTCGGCAGCGAGAATGCCGGCACCAGCTTCTTCACGCTGCGCACCACGAAGTTCACCAGCATGCCCTTCAAGCCGCCCAGCATCTCGCCCATGCTGCCGACGACGATGTGCTTGATCTGCGTCTTGCCCAGCACCTGCTCCAGCGTGGTGGCAAAGTTCTCCAGGATGATGATGGCCTCGGCGCCCGAATCATTCAGCTGATGCTCCAGCTCACGCGGCGTGTACAGTGGGTTGACGTTGACCACCGTGTAGCCGGCGCGCAGGATCGCCGCAATCGCGATCGGATACTGCAGCACATTCGGCATCATGATGGCGACCCGCGCACCCGGCTTCATGCCACGGCTTTGCAGCCAGGCGCCAAGACGCTTCGAATAGGCGTCGATTTCAGCATAGGTGAGGAACTTGTCCATGCAAACATACGCATTGCGACTGGCATACTTCTGGAACGACTCTTCCAGCAGCTGCACCAGCGAACGGTACTGTCCCGTATCCACTTCAGTCTGCATGCCTGGGGGATACGACTTCAACCAGATTTTCTCCATCCTGTGCCTCTTGTCTCGAATAATTATCGTTGTAGGGGAGCTTGCTGATGATGCGATGCTATCGGGCAGCACGCCCGTACGCAAGCGCATTTAACCATAATTAGAACAGAGGTTCTAACGGCTTTTCATGCGGCAGCGCAGCATCAATGCGTGCCTTCGGCACCTGGTTGCGCTTCCATGCCACCCTCCGCATTGAGCATCGGCGGTCGGCCCAACAGATCCAACTGCTGTCGGCGTTGAGCTGCATCAAAAGTTGCTATTTTTTGCACCGCACCATAAAAACGCACGAACGTTCGCTCCTGCTTTAGCAAGGCGCGGAAGGCAGGCAGATAATCGTGGTAGGTTGCCACGGCGGACAGCTGGGCATTGGTCAGCGGTTCGGCAAACCAGCGGTCATATCCGGCATAGCCACCCCAGCTTTCCTTGAGTTTTTCATAATCGGACTTCAGGTGCTTGAAGATGCGTGCCTTCTCGGCGCGCTTGTGGCGGCTGCTGGTCTTGCCGGCGTACAGGTCGGCCAGCATGGTCCGGTGGCGCACCAGCAGCGCCAGGAAATCCTGACGCCGCGCGTTGTAGCGCACATAGGCTTCGCGCATCGGATCGGTGCCATACAGCTCCAGCCAACGCATCACGCCAGCCTCCTCCACTGCGGTGGCGAAGCTTTCGTTGAACTGGGTATCGCCCTGCACGTACACCACCTGGTGCGCCAGCTCGTGGAACACCATGCGCGCCAGCTCGGCGTCGGAATAGTTGATGAAGGTGGACAGCAGCGGATCGCTGAACCAGCCCAGCGTCGAATACGCCGGCACGCCGCCGACCTGCACGTCGTTGCCTTCAGCGCGCAGTTCCTCGGCATAGGCCATTGCATCTTCCTTGCTGTAGTAGCCGCGATAGCTGACGCAGCCGGCGATCGGGAAGCACCACTGGATCGGCCGCAGCGACAGCTCTGGCGTCGCCACCACATTCCACAGCACGAAGGGCCGCGACAAGGCGGCGTAGTTTTTATAGCTGGCGTTGTCCGGCAGGCCCAGTTCCTTGACCGCGAACTTGCGTATCAACAGGGCTTTTTCGAGGCGCGCGCGCAGTTGCGGATCGGTAGACGGATCGCCCAGCCAGTCATCGATCGGACGGGCGTCCGACCACAGCGAATACTGGCCTTGCGCGGCCTGCATGTAATACTTGAATTGCGCGCAACCGGCCAGCATCGCCGCCGCGCACGCCGGCGCCAGCCAGAACCTGGCGCGGAGCATTTGGCGTGCAATATTGCGCATACATCACCTTCAAGCAGAGACCTTCTCGACTTGAACCAGTGTATCGTAAAAAGTCGGCGCGCGGCCCATATCGGTCAACTGTTGGCTGGTAACCTCATTGGCGTTTTTACCATCCGTGGCGAGCTTTTTCCACCATACTGACAAGCCGACAACCAGGCCGGCACGCGCCTTGTCGGTCACGCGCGCCTTGGCCACAAAGGAGCCGCGGTCATTGTAGATGCGCACCATGTCGCCCGCCGCGATGCCGCGCGCCGCGCTGTCGTCCGGGTGGATGTCCAGGTGCGGCTCGCCCTCCGCCGAACGCAGGCTCTTGACGTTGACGAAGGTGGAGTTGAGGAAGTTGCGTGCCGGCGGCGAAATCATCGCCAGCGGATAGCGCGCCGCCAGCGCAGGATTGCTGGCCGTCGACTCATACGGCGGCACATATGCAGGCAGCGGATCAAGGCCGTCTTTCTCCATCTGCGCGGAATAAAACTCGCACTTGCCGGACGGCGTGGGGAAGCCGCCCTGCGCAAACGGCGCCGCCGGCATATTCAGTTTCTGCCAGCCCTTCTGCTTCAAGGCGTCCCAGTCGAAGCCGATGGCGCGCACGTCCTGCGCGTTGAACGCCTGCGCCGCCAGCTGGTCGTCCGTCTCCTTGAAACAGTCGTCGTCGAAGCCCATCTTCGCTGCCAGCAGGCGGAAGATTTCGGTGTTGGCCTTGGCCTCGCCGAGGGGTGCGACGGCGGCATTATTCGCCATCATGTACAGGTGGCCGTAGGACGTGTGCGCGTCGATGTGCTCCAGCTGCGTAGTGGCCGGCAGCACGATGTCGGCGTAATCGGCGGTGTCGGTCTGGAAGTGCTCCAGCACTACGGTGAACAAGTCTTCGCGCAGGAAGCCGCGCATCACCTTGTCCGAATCCGGCGCAATCGCGACTGGATTCGAGTTGTAGACGATGACCGCCTCCACCGCCGGCCCAAAGTCCGGCGATGCTGACCGCAGCAGATCGTCGCCGATGGTGGTCATGTTGATGGTGCGCGGGATTTTCTTCAGCAGGTCGGTGCGCTGCAACCACGGCTTGTTGGTCGGGAACGCGCCGCTCGACGACAGCTGCACGCCGCCGGCCGCATGGCGCCACGCGCCCACCAGCGCCGGCAGACAGGCGATATTCCGCACCGCCATGCCGCCGCCGCGCACGCGCTGCACGCCGTAGTTGGTGCGGATCGCCACCGGCTCGCCGGCTTTCGCCATGCCGCCGTACAGGCGCGCCAAATCCAGCACTTCCTGCGCGCTGATGCCGCAGGTTTCCGCAGTGCGTTCCGGCGTCCATTCCTGCACGCGCTCTTTCAATTCATCGAAACCCAGCGTGTACTGCGCGATGTAATCGTGATCCAGCAGGTCTTCGTTAATCAGCACATGCATCAGGCCCAGCGCCAGCGCCGAATCGGTGCCAGGCAGCAGCGCGATGTGCTGGTGGCACTTCTCCGCCGTTAGCGAGCGATACGGATCGATGGCGATCAGCTTGGCGCCATTGCGCTTGGCCTCCTGCGCGCGGGTCCAAAAGTGCAGATTGGAGGCGATCGGATTCCCGCCCCAGATGATCAGCAGCTTGGCGTTCTGGAATTGCTCCATGTCGGTGCCGACCGAGGCGCCCACCGTGTACTTGTAGCCGGTGAAGCCGGCGGTGGCACAGATGGTGCGGTCCAGCAGCGAGGCGCCGATCTTGTTGAAGAAGCGCGATGACATCGACTCGCCCTGGATCAAGCCCATGGTGCCACAATAGCTGTAGGGCAGGATGGCTTCCGGCGCCCGATCCGCTATCGCTTGCAACCTTGCTGCGATGGTTTCCAGCGCCTCGTCCCAGCTGATGCGCTCGAACTTGCCCTCACCCTTCTTGCCAACGCGTTTCAGCGGATACAGCAAGCGGTCCTCGTGATAGGTGCGCTCGGTGTAGCGCGACACCTTGGTGCACAGCACGCCGGCCGTGGTCGGATGGTCGGGGTCGCCCTTGACCGCGGTGGCGACGCCGTCTTCCACCGTCACCAGCAGCGCGCAGGTGTCGGGGCAGTCGAGCGGGCAGGCTGCGCGGACTTGTGTGGTTGTCATGTCAAAAATCCAAAAAGCTTTTGCTCAAAGCAGTATCGTAAACCATTGCGCGCGCGCTGGCTTAAGTCCGCAGACAAGGGCTACAATGGCTGTTCTCGATGCTCAAAAAGCAAGCGAACCGAATATTGGAGAAGCAGTATGAAACTGGTAGATCCCATCATTGCATTTCAGTCCGAAATTCAACAGATACGGCGCGACCTGCACGCTCACCCGGAACTCTGCTACGAAGAAAAACGCACGTCCGACGTGGTGGCCGCCAAGCTGACCGAATGGGGCATTCCGGTCATCCGTGGCCTGGGCGTGACCGGCGTGGTCGGCGTCATCAAGAACGGCTCGTCGACACGCGCCATCGGCCTGCGCGCCGACATGGACGCGTTGCCCATGCAGGAGATCAACACCTTCCCCCACGCCTCGCGCCATCCCGGCAAGATGCACGCTTGCGGCCATGACGGCCACACCGCCATGCTGCTCGGCGCCGCCAAGCACCTGGCGACGCAGCGCAACTTCGACGGAACGGTATATCTGATTTTCCAGCCGGCCGAAGAAGGCGGCGCCGGCGCCAGGCGCATGATCGAAGACGGCCTGTTCGAGCAATGCCCGATGGACGCCATCTACGGCATGCACAACTGGCCTGGTATTCCGTCCGGTCACATGAGCGTGACGCCCGGCCCGCAGATGGCCTCCAGCAACGAGTTCTATCTGACGGTGAAGGGTAAAGGCGGCCATGCCGCGCAGCCGCACAAGTGCATCGACCCGGTCATCATCGGCATGCAGATCGCGCAGAGCTGGCAAACCATCGTCAGCCGCCGCACCAATCCGATCGACACCGCCGTGCTGTCGCTGACGCAGTTCCACGCCGGCACCGCCACCAACGTCATTCCCGACGAGGCCAAGCTGGCCGGCACGGTGCGCACGCTGTCGGCCAAGGTGCTGGACATGATCGAGCAGCAGATGGAAGAGGTGGCAGTCAACACCGCTGCCGCCTTCGGTGCGGAAGTGGAATTCAAGTTCCGCCGCAATTACCCGCCACTGGTCAATCATGCTGAAGCGACGCGCTTCGCGGTCGAAGTGATGAAATCCGTGGTCGGCGCCGACAAGGTCGACGACAAGACCGAACCATCGATGGCGGCGGAGGATTTCGCCTACTTCCTGCAGGCGCGCCCCGGCTGCTACATCTTCATCGGCAATGGCGAGGGCGACCACCGCGACGGCGGCCATGGCCTCGGTCCCTGCGTGCTGCACAACGGCAGCTACGACTTCAACGATAACTTGCTGCCGGTCGGCGCCAGCTTCTGGGTCAAGCTGGTGGAAGCCAGCCTGCCGCCGTCACCCTAATTGATCCGGCGCGGCGCCGACGCGCTGCCCCGGATTCAGCTGTTCCAGCCCGAGCAGCGCGGCCGAATGATCGGCCTGCGGCACGGTCTGCGACAGCGTCATGTAGCGCGCCGTCACCAGCTCGGTCAGCGGCAGCACGATGCCTGCCGCTTGCGCTGCCGCCAGGATGTTGTGCTGGTCCTTCAGCTGCGTAGTCACCTTGCCGCCGGCGACAAAATTCCGCTCCAGCATGCGCTGGCCGTGCACCTCCAGAATCTTCGACTCGGCAAAGCCGCCACGGATGGCCGCGCGCATCGCCGCCGGATCGGCGCCGGCCGCCTGCGCCAGCAGCATGGCTTCGGCGACGATATTGATCGTCGCTCCCACAATCAGCTGGTTGCACAGCTTGGCCACCTGGCCGCTGCCGGCCGGGCCGACCAGCGTGGCGCGGCCCATGGCTGCCAGCACTGGTTCGGCCTCGGCAAAATCCTCCGCGCTGCCGCCAGCCATGATGGCCAGCGTGCCGGCCGCCGCACCACCCACGCCACCAGACACCGGCGCATCAATAAAGCGTCGCCCCTGAGCCGCCAGCTGCGCGTGGAAAGCCTGCGCTTCCGCCTGCTGCGTCGAACTCATGTCGATCCATAACGCGTCGGGCGCCAGCGATGGCAAGGCCGCCTGCAACACCTGTTGCACGGTCGGGCCGGCCTCCAGCATGGAAATGATGACGTGCGCGTCGCTGACCGCCAGCGCCAGATCGGCCTCCGGTCGCGCGCCGGCATCCGCCAGCGCCGCCGCCTTGGCATGGGTGCGATTCCAGGCCGTCACCTGATGGCCGGCCGCCAGCAGGCGCCGCACCATGGGATCCCCCATCAAGCCGATGCCTAAAAAGCAGATTTGCGTGGACAATGCCCCTCCTGAATATTTTCCCGAACCCCGGTACAATCACGGGTTAGCCGTATAACATCTGACATACAGCACTCCAAAACATTTCAAGGATACTATGTTCACTAAAAAAATGATGGCCGTGGCTGCCGCCCTGGTCGTAGCGCAAAGCGCTTTCGCCGATGACAAATTGATTGATTCCGTATCGGTCGACGTCGGCGCCGGCGAGCACGTGCAGATGGTGCGCTTCAACGCCACCAAGGATTGGGACAACAAATGGTTCCAGTCGAACGGCACCCACCTGAGCGGCTACTGGGAAGCCAGCACCGGCATCTGGCGTGAAAACCGCTACATGAACCAGGTTGGCCAGGAGCGCAAGCTGTGGGACATCGGCTTTACCCCGGTATTCCGCTTCCAGAATGACAACAAGAAGGGCCTGTATTACGAAGGCGGCATCGGCGTGCACATGCTGTCGAAGCTGTACAACAACAGCGACAACCGCCTCGGCACCCACTTCCAGTTCGGCGACCACATTGCCACCGGCTACGTGTTCGACAACAACTGGGAAGTAGCGCTGAAGCTGCAACACTTCTCGAACGGCGGCTACAAAAAGCCTAACTCGGGCGTGAACTTCATCGAGCTGAAAGCGGCGTACCACTTCTGATGCACCACGCGGAGGCCATGTGCTTACACATTGGTCTCCGCAACAATCTTCCAGCTCTTGCCTTCCTTGGCCCAGTATTGCTTCTTGCGCACCGCGTGACGGAATTTACCCACCACGGTTTGCTGGGTGAAGCTGCTGACAATCATTTCTTCATGGCTGGGCTGACGGAAATAGCTTTGATCTGTTACCGTGACACTCACCTTCTTCGCGCCCGGCAGGAACTGATTCCTGGCCAGCCACGTCGACACATCCTCATCTGCTGATGATTTGAACCTTGGCGAATACATCGCCTTCATGCTGGCATCGTCGCGCTTTTCCATCTCCAGGCGCCAGCCCTCGACCAGCGAGGCGGCTTGCCGCAGATCCCGGTCACGCTGATCCTTGCTGACAAACTCCACCTGATCGCCGATCAGGATGGGCGTCTTGCCGATTTCCACCGTGCGCGTCAGGAAATTCAGGTCGTCATTGCTGACCACCACGCAGCCGTCGGTCGACAGCGGCGGCCGGCTGAAGGTTTCCGGCGGCGTGCCGTGCACCCAGATGCCGGAGCCGCCACGGCCCTGTACCTTGTCCCAATCGTTAGGATAATCCAGCGGCAACGCGCCTTTGCCATACATGTCAGGCAACTTGACGCCCGCCAGCCGGCCAACGATGTAGTACACGCCGACGGGCGTGCGCATATCGCCTTCCTTCCACTTGTTGATGCCCAGCTTGCCCTGGCTGACGTAGAAGTCCTGCATCAGACGCAGGCCGTCATTGCGGTTCTCATAGAGGTATAGGCGCGAATGCTTGGCGTCGACGATCAGGGCATGGCGCTGGTCCTTGCGCATCTGCAGCAGCGCGCGTGGCAGCAGCGCTGGCGCCGGACGTTCGGCCCCCAGCCGCACCGCCGCCTCACGGCGCAGGTCAGCCAGCCGGGCTTCAGCGCCCGCCGGCACCGCCGCGCCGAGATTACCGACGGCGCGCGTATGCATCAGCAGGATATCGCCGCGGATCAGGTGGCCCAGGCGGAAGTTGGGATAGGCCTCGACCAGGGCGTCCGCCTTCTGCTGCGCGGCGCTGAGGTCATGCCTGGCCAGGTCTTTGTAAATCTCGCCCAGCTGTTCTTCCGGGTTGGCTTTACGGGCCACAGGCGCCCGTTCCGGCTTTTTTGCGGCGTAACTGAACTGTCCCCCCATCAGGCTGATGAGAAGCAGCGCCATGCCGCCCGCTTTCAGATGCGCCTTCAATTGGAGACTTCCTGCTTGATTTGCCACTTGCCGCCGTTCTTGACCAGCACCAGCGTCTTGCGGCTGCGCGCCGTCAGGCGGTCGGACTCATAGGTCTGGCGGAAGGTTACTCTGGCGATGTTGCCGTTCACACTCACCTCCGGCGACGCCACCTCCACGCGGATGCGGCCCTTGCCCTCAATACGGGCACGGCGCTCGTCAGCCCAGGCCTTGCGCGTCAAGCCTTTAGGCGGCTCAAACTGCTGGCTGTAGTAGCCGAGGTAGGAATCGACATTCTGCGCCGCCCAGGCCTTGGCCCAGCCATGCACCTGCGCCATCACGGCGTCACGTTCGGACGTATCCGGCCTGGCCGGCGGCGGCGTTGCTGGCTTCGGGGCCGGTGCAGGCACAGGTGCAGCAACCACCTTCACCGGCGCCGAGGCAACAGGCGCGGGCACAGCTGGTGTGGCGGCAGCAACCTTAGATAGCGCCGAAACAGGCTGCTGCGCTACCGTCGGCGCAACAGCCGCGACCTTTGCTGGCGCCGAAACCGTCGGCTGAGCCACGACCGGCGCGGCAGCCTTCGGCGGCGGCGGAGCGGTGGGCGGCACCACGGCAGACGCGACAGACGCAACTTTTTGCGGCGCCGACGCAGCAACTGCTACAGGCCTGGCGGAAAATGGAAGCGTTACCGATGCAGGCGCCAGTGCGCGCAGCAAGGTCAGATTGGACTTGGCTGGCGTCGTCGGCGTACCGAGCCCCAGTGCCTTGTCATAAGCCTGGCTGGCCAGCTTGCCGTAGATATCGCCCAAATTTTCATAGGCGGTGTGGTAAGCCGGATTGGTGCGCAGCGCTTTTTCCAGCACCACACGGGCCTTGTCGTACTGCCCCTGGGCAGCATACAGCACCGCCAGATTGTTATACGGCTCCGGCAGATCCTTGTAATCTTCGGTCAATCTGGTGAAGACAGCGATTGCCTCGTCGGGCTTGTTTTGCTCGGTCAGAAGCACGCCTTTCCTGAAGCGCGCTTGCGCGTCGGCGGCATGGGTGTCATCGGCCTGGGCGGAGGTTCCGACCAGCAACGCCAATGTCACGTACAGCATTTTTTGGGCTGCGAATTTCATTGAAATGTGATGCTGAGGCTGCGAAAGTCGAGATAGTACACCTTTCGTTTCCACAGATCAAAAAACTCACCAAAACTCTCGCCGCATACTGTTGCGCCAAACGCAAAAAGGCCCGCACTATGGCGGGCCTTCTCACTTAATAACTAGCTTGACGATAACCTACTTTCACACTGGTTGCAGCACTATCATCGGCGTAGAGTCGTTTCACGGTCCTGTTCGGGATGGGAAGGGGTGGGACCGACTTACTATGGTCATCAAGCTTTGACTTGTATGCTCTGGCGCCACCGATCGGGCGCCACAGCGAATCTGGGAGAAGTAAAGTTCTGGTTGGGTAGCACTCACCATCATAGTAAATGCGCATAACCGTCAAGGTTATAGGGACAAGCCGTACGGGCAATTAGTATCAGTTAGCTTAATGCATTACTGCACTTCCACACCTGACCTATCAACGTCCTGGTCTCGA
>NZ_FNEQ01000017.1 GCF_900100205.1 Duganella sp. OV510
GGCGTAGTTCGATTTTGGCTGCTTTGGCTTTTCCTCGATCGATACGGCGGTGCGCTGCTCGTTGAATTCGACCACGCCGTAACGCTCGGGATCGTGCACGTGATAGGCAAACACGGTGGCGCCACTGGTGCGCTCGGTGGCGCTGCGCAGCAGCGCGTCAAGGTCGTTACCGTAATAGATGTTATCGCCGAGGATCAGCGCCGACGGCGCGTCGCCGACAAACTCCTTGCCGATGATGAAGGCTTGCGCCAGGCCGTCCGGCGATGGCTGCACCGCGTAGCTGATGCTGATGCCCCATTGGCTGCCATCGCCCAGCAGGTCCTTGAAGCGCGGCGTGTCTTGCGGCGTCGAGATAATCAGCACTTCGCGGATGCCGGCCAGCATCAGCACGGTCAGCGGATGGTAAATCATCGGCTTGTCGTAGATCGGCAGCAGTTGCTTGGAGACGCTCATCGTCACCGGGTACAGACGGGTGCCGGAGCCGCCGGCCAGGATAATGCCTTTGCGTTGGATGGAGGTGCTCATTGCTGGCCTTCACGGTTAAAGTAATTGGTTTCCACCCACTTGGCGTAGCTGCCCGACTGCACGTCGGCCACCCATGCCTGGTTGTCCAGATACCACTGCACAGTCTTGGCGATGCCGGTCTGGAAGGTTTCGGCAGGCTTCCAGCCCAGTTCGCGCTCCAGCTTGCGCGCGTCGATGGCGTAGCGGCGGTCGTGGCCTGGACGGTCCTTGACGAAGGTGATCTGATCACGGTAGCTGCCTTCGGCTTTCGGTTTCAGCTTGTCCAGCATGTCGCACAGCGTGTGGACGACATCCAGGTTGGCCATCTCGTTCCAGCCGCCGACGTTGTAGGTTTCGCCCAGGCGGCCGGCTTCCAGCACGCGGCGGATCGCGGAGGCGTGGTCGGTGACGTACAGCCAGTCGCGCACCTGCTGGCCGTCGCCGTAGATCGGCAGCGGCTTGCCGGCTTGCGCGTTGGCGATGATCAGCGGGATCAGCTTCTCAGGGAAGTGGTACGGGCCGTAGTTGTTCGAGCAGTTGGTGGTCAGCACCGGCAGGCCATAGGTGTGGAAGTACGAGCGCACCAGGTGGTCCGATGCCGCTTTCGACGCCGAGTAAGGACTGTTTGGCGCAAACGCGGTGGTCTCGGTGAAGGGCGCGTCATCCGGTCCCAGTGTGCCGTACACCTCGTCGGTGGACACGTGCAGGAAGCGGAAAGCGGACTTCTCATCGTCCGGCAGCGCCGACCAGTAGGCGCGTGCGGCTTCTAACAGACTGAAGGTGCCGTTAATATTAGTATTGATGAACTCGCCAGGTCCGAGGATCGAACGATCGACGTGGCTTTCGGCCGCGAAGTGGACCACAGCGCGTGGTTTGTGTTGCTGGAACAACGCCAGCACTTGGGCCTGCTCGCAGATATCGCCGCGCACAAAGGTGTGGCGCGCATCCTGCTTCAGTGTTGCCAGGTTGTTGAGGTTGCCGGCATACGTCAGCTTGTCGTAATTAAGAACTGGCTCGTCCGACTGCGCCAGCCAGTCGAGGACAAAATTCGAGCCTATGAAGCCTGCACCACCGGTCACAAAAATCATTTGTCATTCCCGCATCAAAGTTGAATTAGTTGTAAGTGTGATTTTACGTCAAAACTATCTTGCACTGCACAAAAAAATCAGTCGTGCGCAACGCGTCTGGGCGCAGCAATTTTGCAACAAAGACTGAGGCGTGGGAACGAAAAAAAACCTCGCGGCGCGAGGTTTTTTACATCGTGCAGACGGGCAATTAAGCCGACTGGATGTTGGAAGCTTGCTTGCCTTTAGGGCCTTGCGTGACTTCGAACTGAACTTTTTGACCTTCTTTGAGGGTCTTAAAACCGTTCATGTTGATTGCGGAGAAGTGAGCGAACAAATCTTCGCCGCCGTCATCTGGAGTGATGAAGCCAAAACCTTTGGAATCATTGAACCACTTAACAGTACCAGTTGCCATAAAAAGAACTTTCTAAATTAAACCTATCACACGAGCCATAAAAGCAAGAAGCTTCTTGCCCCTCTCCTCACGCCCACTTCTTATCAACATGTACATTTCTGCACGCAGCCGATAAACGCATTGTTAGCGGACCAAATTTGAAAGTCAAGCAGATTTGTATGCATTTTGCTACTTTCCAACGCTAGGTGTTTATGCAACTCTTGATTTTGCGGAACGGGTCGCCATCTGCGGCAAGTTAAGAAAGCGCGTAAGATGGAAAACAATTGGATATGTGCAGCGAAATGCACATTGCATCAACCTCGAAAGCATTAGAATATAAGCGTATGGCAACCAAGCATGACAATGAAACCCTCTTGGAGCGGCAAACGCTGAAGCCGCCACCCCTGTACCAGGTGGCGTTGCTTAATGACGACTACACACCGATGGAATTCGTGGTAGCGGTCATTCAGGAGTATTTCAATAAAGACCGTGAAACAGCCACGCAGATAATGCTCAGTGTTCACCGCTACGGCAAAGGAGTGTGTGGAGTGTTCTCTAAAGATATAGCCTGTACCAAAGTGGAGTTTGTTTTAACGCATGCGCGCAAGGCGGGGCATCCCCTGCAATGCGTGATGGAGGAAGTATGATTGCGCAGGAATTGGAAGTAAGTTTGCATATGGCGTTTGTCGAAGCCCGACAGGCGCGCCACGAATTCATCACGGTGGAGCACTTGCTGCTGGCCTTGCTGGACAACCCTTCGGCTGCCGAAGTGTTGCGTGCATGTGCCGTCAACATTGAAGATCTGCGCAAAACGCTCACCAATTTTATTGGTGACAACACCCCGACCGTGCCAGGCACGGGCGAGGTCGATACCCAGCCGACGCTAGGCTTCCAGCGCGTGATCCAGCGCGCCATCATGCACGTCCAGTCGGCTTCCAACGGCAAGAAGGAAGTGACTGGCGCGAATGTGCTGGTGGCCATCTTCGGTGAAAAAGATTCGCACGCGGTGTACTACCTGCACCAGCAGGGTGTGACCCGCCTCGACGTGGTGAATTTCATCTCGCACGGTGTGCGCAAGGACCAGCAGTCCGACACCGCGAAAGCGTCGGAAGGCGTGGAAGAGGGCGCACCGGCCGGCGAAGGCCAGAGCAAGGAAAGCCCGCTCGACCAGTTCACCCAGAACCTCAACAAGTCGGCCGCCGACGGCAAGATCGATCCGCTGATCGGCCGTGAAGAGGAAGTGGATCGTGTGATCCAGATCCTGTGCCGCCGCCGTAAAAACAACCCGCTGCTGGTGGGCGAAGCAGGCGTCGGCAAGACCGCCATCGCCGAAGGCCTGGCCTACCGCATCACACAAGGCGATGTGCCCGAAATCCTGTCGAATGCCGTCGTGTATTCGCTGGACATGGGCGCGCTGCTGGCCGGCACCAAGTATCGCGGCGACTTCGAGCAGCGCCTGAAGGCGGTCCTCAAGCAATTGAAGGACAATCCGAACGGCATCCTGTTCATCGACGAGATCCACACCATCATCGGCGCCGGTTCGGCCTCGGGCGGCACGCTGGACGCGTCCAACCTGCTGAAGCCGGCCCTGGCCAATGGCCAGCTGAAGTGCGTCGGCGCGACCACCTACACGGAATTCCGTGGCGTGTTCGAGAAGGATCACGCGCTGAGCCGCCGCTTCCAGAAAGTCGACGTCAACGAGCCGACCGTCGAGCAGACGGTGCAGATCCTGCGTGGCCTGAAGTCGCGCTTCGAAGAGCACCACGGCGTCAAGTACTCGTCGTCGGCGCTGTCGACTGCGGCGGAACTGGCGGCGCGCTTCATCAACGACCGTCACCTGCCGGACAAGGCGATCGACGTCATCGACGAGGCTGGTGCGGCGCAACGCATCCTGCCGAAGTCGAAGCAGAAGAAAACCATCGGCAAGACCGAGATCGAGGACATCATCTCCAAGATCGCGCGCATCCCGCCACAGACCGTCAACCAGGACGACCGCAGCAAGCTGCAGACCATCGACCGCGACCTGCGCAACGTGGTGTTCGGCCAGGATCCGGCGATCGAAGCGTTGGCGTCGGCGATCAAGATGGCGCGTGCCGGCCTGGGCAAGACCGACAAGCCGATCGGCTCCTTCCTGTTCTCCGGTCCTACCGGCGTCGGCAAGACCGAGGTGGCGAAACAGCTGGCCTTCATCCTGGGCGTGGACCTGATACGCTTCGACATGTCGGAGTACATGGAGCGTCATGCCGTGTCGCGCCTGATCGGTGCGCCGCCGGGCTATGTTGGTTTCGACCAGGGCGGCCTGCTGACCGAAGCCATCACCAAGAAGCCGCACACGGTGCTGCTGCTGGATGAGATCGAGAAAGCCCATCCGGACATCTTCAACATCCTGCTGCAGGTGATGGACCATGGCACGCTGACCGACAACAACGGACGCAAGGCCGACTTCCGCAACGTGATCATCATCATGACCACCAACGCGGGCGCCGAGTCGCTGCAGAAGTCGTCGATCGGTTTCACCACCACCAAGCAGGCTGGCGACGAAATGGGCGACATCAAGCGCATGTTCACGCCGGAGTTCCGCAACCGCCTGGATTCGATCATCAGCTTCCGTGCGCTGGATGAGGAAATCATCCTGCGCGTGGTCGACAAGTTCCTGATGCAGCTGGAAGAGCAGCTGCACGAGAAGAAAGTCGAAGCGATCTTCACCGAGAAGCTGCGCAAGTTCCTCGGCAAGAAAGGTTTCGATCCGCTGATGGGCGCGCGTCCGATGTCGCGTCTGATCCAGGACTTGATCCGCAAGGCGCTGGCCGACGAGCTGCTGTTTGGCCGCCTGGTCACCGGCGGCAAGGTCACGGTCGACCTGGACGACAAGGATGGCGTCAAGCTGGAGTTCCCGGAACCGCCAGACGCGGCGCCGGCGCCCCCACCGGAAACCGTCGAAGTCGAATAAGCCCAAAGCCCGCGCAAGCGGGCTTTTTTTACATCGGGGTCAGAGCCGACGTGTGGTGAGAAAATTCCCCGTCGGACGCAAGCTGTGCCAGAATTGTCGATCCATTCGACAACTTTCCGACACTGTCCATGAACCTGTCCCGTTCGCTTGCCCTGATGTTGATGTCCGCCGGCCTGCTGTCCAGCGCCTCCGCCGCCGATGCTTACTATCGCTATCCCGCCATCCGTGGCGATGCCGTCGTGTTTACCGCTGAGGGCGACCTGTGGCGCACCGGCGCCCAAGGCGGCCAGGCCCAGCGCCTGACCACCCATCCCTCTGCCGAAACCAACGCCGCCATCTCGCGCGACGGCCGCTGGGTGGCTTTCTCGGCCTCCTACGAAGGCGCGCAGGAAGCCTATGTGATGCCGCTGGCGGGCGGCCTGCCGAAGCGCATCACCTTTGAAAACGGCGCGGTCTCGGTGCTGGGCTGGAGCGCGCAAGGCGAAGTGCTGGTAAGCATGGCGGGAGGTACCGGTCCGGGCCGCAGCTTTGTCATTGCCGCCGTCAGGCCGGACGACCTGCAACGCCGGATCTTCCCGCTGGCCGACGCCAACGACGCGGTACTCGACGACGCCGGCAAGACGCTGTACTTCACCCGCAACGGCCTGGCGCTGACCAACGACAACGTCAAGCTGTATCGCGGCGGCGCCTACGCGCAGCTGTGGCGCTACGAGGTGGACGGCAAGGGCGAGGCGGTGCAACTGCTGGCCGCCGACACCGGCAACAACAAGCGCCCGATGTGGTGGCAGGGCCGCGTCTATTTCATCAGCGACCGTGGCGGTTCGGATAACCTGTGGAGCATGGGCGCAGACGGCAGCGATCCGCGCCAGCTGACCAATCACGCCGCCTGGGACGTGCGCAACGCCAGCATGGGCGACGGCCGCATCGCCTACCAGCTGGGCGCCGATGTGCATGTACTGGATCTCAGCGCCGGCAAGGATGAAAAGCTGGCCATCGACCTGGTGTCGGACTTCGACCAGCAGCGCTCGCGCCAGATCCGTTCGCCGCTGGAGAGTCTGACCAATGTGCAGGTCGCGGGCAAGTTCGAGCGCATCGTATTGACCGCGCGCGGCCGCGTCAGCGTCGCCGGCACCGGCGCCCAGCGCCGCGTCGAAATCGCCATTCCGGAAGGCGCGCGGGCGCGCGAGGCGGTGTTCAGCCATGACGACAAGGCCATCTACGCGATTGTCGACAGCACCGGCGAAAACGAAATCTGGAAATTTGCCGCTGATGGCTCGGGCAAGGGAGAGCAGCTGACCAAGGACGGCAGCAGCCACCGCTGGCAGCTGTATCCGTCGCCGGACGGCCGCTGGCTGGGCCACACCGACAAGAAGGGCCGCTTCTGGCTACTGGACCTGGCCAGCAAGACCAATACCATCATCGACGATGCCGGCAAGGTCGGCCTCGGCAAGTATGATGAAATCCTGTGGTCACCGGACAGCAAGAACCTGGCGCTGGTGCGCGCCGGCAGTACCGAGCAGCGCAACCAGATCGGCCTGTACAACCTGGACGCCAGGCAGCTGAACTTCGTCACCAGCGACCGTTACACCTCGCGCTCGCCAGTTTTTTCGCCTGATGGTAAATGGCTGTACTTCCTGTCGGCGCGTAACTTCAACCTGGCCAATGGCTCGCCGTGGGGCGACCGCAATATGGGGCCGGTGTTCGACAAGCGCACCGGCATCTACGTGCTGGCGCTGCAACCGGATAATCGCTTCCCGTTCAAGCCGGACGATGAGCTGAGCAAGCCGGGCGACAAGCCGGCCGAAGGCGCGACCGAGCAGGCTGCCGAGAAGGCGGCCGAAAAAGCTGTCGCCAAGGCCGCGCCCAAACCAGCCGGCAAATCGCTGCCGGCCATCGTCTACGCCGGCCTGGCGGATCGCCTGTACGAAGTGCCGCTGGCGCCGGGTAATTACCGTGGCCTGCAAATCGACGACAAGCGCCTGTACTTCATCGACGCCGACGGCGCAGATGGCAAGGCCGCGCTGAAAACACTGGCCATCGCCAGCAACGAGCCGAAGCCGGAAGTGTTTGCGGCTGGCGTGCGCGAGTTTGACCTGTCGGCTGACAAGAAGCGCGTCTACTACCGCACCGCGACCGGCCCGGTGGGCGACATGCTGGTGGTGGAAGCAGGCGCCAAGGCGCCATCGGACGTCAGCAAGGCCAAGGTGAAAGTCGACGACTGGACCTTCACTTCCAATCCGCGCCTGGAATGGAAGCAGATGTTCAACGACGCCTGGCGTATGCACCGCGACTTTTTGTATGACGTGAAGATGCGCGGCGCCGACTGGCCGGTGGTGCGCGCCAAGTACGCGCCGCTGGTTGACCGCGTGACCGACCGCGCGGAGCTGGATGATGTGCTGGGCATGATGATCAGCGAAGTGGGCGCGCTGCACTCGCAGATCCGTCCCGGCGATGTCCGCCGTTCGGCGCCGGAAGGCACGCCGGCCGGCCTGGGCGCGCTGCTGTCGCGTACCGCCGACGGCTACCGCGTCGACCATATCTACGCCAGCGAACCGGAGCTGCCGTCGCAACGCGGCCCGCTGGCGCAGGCCGGTGTGGATGTGAAAGAGGGCGACATCATCACCGCTGTCAACGGCAAGCCGGTGCTGGAAGCGCGCGACATCGCTGACCTGCTGCTGAACCAGGCCGACAAGCAGGTGCTGCTGCAAGTGAAACGCAAGAACGAGATGCGCTCGGTGATCGTCCTGCCGGTCAACATGGGCAAGCAATTCACGCTGCGCTACAGCGACTGGGAACAATCGCGTGCACGCCAGGTGGACGCCGCGTCGAAAGGCCGCATCGGCTACCTGCACCTGCGCGCCATGGGAGCGAACGACATCGCCTCGTTCGCCCGCGACTTCTACGCCAACGTCAACCGCGAAGGGCTGATCATCGACGTGCGCCGCAATAACGGCGGCAATATCGACAGCTGGATTATCGAGAAGCTGCTGCGCAAGGCCTGGGCCTTCTGGGCGCCACCTGGTGTGGCGCCGTCGCCGAACATGCAGAACACCTTCCGTGGCCACCTGGTGGTGCTGGTGGATGAATACACTTACTCGGATGGCGAGACTTTCGCCGCCGGCATCAAGTCGCTGGGTCTGGCGCCGCTGGTCGGCAAGCGCACCGCCGGCGCCGGCGTCTGGCTGAGCGATAACAATCGCCTCAGCGACAACGGCATGGCGCGCGTGGCGGAGATGGGGCAGTTCAACACCGAGGATGGCCAGTGGCTGATTGAAGGCGTGGGCGTGTCGCCGGACGTGGTGGTCGACAATCCGCCGCACGCCACCTACCAGGGCCAGGATCGCCAGCTGGAAGTGGCGCTGGAGCTGCTGGACAAGAAGCTGAAGCAGCAGCCGGTCAAGCCGTACAATCCGCAGGTGATTCCCGGCCTGAATGTCCGGAATTGAACAGCGCAGCGTTCACTTTCGATCACTTCGGCGCTTGCCGGTGCTGAAAAACGCGTGGCATGGTTGTTGCAGTTTGAGGGCATGACCTCACACGGAGTTGACACATGAAGCTACGAGATTTGCGCATCGGCTGGCGTACCCTGATCCACGAACCGGCGTATACGCTGGCGGTGGTGCTGGGGCTGGGCATTGGCTTGGCCGCGTGCCTGCTGTTGCTGGGCTTTGTGCGCTACTCGCTGGACTACGACCGCCACGTGCCGCAGGTGGAGCAGGTCTACGTGGTCAAGCACCGCTTCAATGTCGAAAGCACGTCGCCATTGTTCGACATGGCGCCGATGTTCCTGCGCGAGATCGCGATGAAGATGCCCGGCGTGGTGGACGCCACCAGCTATATCTCCGCACGGCCGGCGATCACACCGCTGACCGTGCGCGCCGGCCGCAACCTGCTGACTGTGCATAGCCTGGTGGTGCTGCCGGGTTTTCCCTCGCTGCTGGGCATGCGCGCGCAGCAGGGCGACCTGGTCTCAGCGCTGGAGCGCCCCGACCGTTTTGTTATCACCGACACCGCTGCGCTGCGGCTGTTCGGCACGCGCAATGCGCTCGGCCTGACCATGGTGGCGGAAGGGCATACCATGCAGGTTGGCGCGGTGGTGCCTGCGTCGCCAGCGAATACCACCATCCCGTTTGAAATCCTGTTTGGCGTCAATGGCGCCGTCGTGGAACCGGATATCCGCCACGAGATGCTGACCGGTGAACATGGCTGGATGACCAAGATGCTGTTGCGGCTGAAGCCTGGCACGTCGGTGCCGGATATCGTCGCGCGCTTGCAGCAGGCGGTCGACGGCGCGCCGAGCCTGAACCTGTTTCCGCCCGAAGTGCGCGAGCGGCTGGGAGAGCGCAGGCCGATCGAACTGGCCATCACGCCGCTGCGCGACGCCTATTTCGACGAGCAGGTTCAGAACAGCTTCATCTCGCTGAGGGGCGATCGCACCAGTCCGCGCGTTGTCGCCGGCCTGGGCTTGCTGGCGGGGCTGATCCTGCTGCTGGCCGCGATCAACTACGTCAACCTGAGCACCGTCCGTGTGCTGCGCCGCCAGCGTGAAGTGGCGATGCGCAAGGTGCTGGGCGCCAGCATGCGGCGCATCGTACTGCAATTCCTGATCGAATCGCTGCTGGTGGCGCTGGCGGCGACCATGCTTGGACTGCTGCTGGCGTGGCTGGCGCTGCCGGTCTTTTCGCAACTGGTCAACCGCCAGCTGGATGCCTTGTTCTCGCTGCAGAATATCGTGGCGGCGTTTGGCATCGGCGCGCTGCTGGGTGTCAGCACGGCTGTCTACCCGGCCTGGATTGCGCTGCGCGTGCCGCCGACGCAGGCGCTGGCAGGGCGGCCCGATACCGAATCGCGTGCGAGCATGCGCTGGCGGCGGGCGCTCACCGTGGTGCAGATTGGCACGGCGATGGGCCTGGCCAGCGTGACCATCGCGGTGGCGTGGCAAACCAATTACGCCATCCATGCGTCGCCCGGCTTCGATCCGTCGGCCATGGTGATCGTCGATTTGCCAGACCATGTCAAGGACAGCGAGAAGGCACGGCGCTTCCTGTCCGCCCTGCAGGCACAACCGGGCGTGGCCGGTGTGGCGATTTCGGAAGACCCGGTCGGCCGCCTTGACTGGATCTGGACCCGCACCTTCAAGAGTCCCAGCGGCGTCAACGCGGCGCTGGAGATGAAAGCGGTCAGCGCGAATTTCTTCGAGTTGTATGGCATCGCACCGGCGGCGGGGCGCTTGTTCCAGTCCGCGCTGGACAAGGACGACGACAAGGCCGCGCTGGTGGTCAATGCGGTGGCCGCGCGCGAGCTGGGTTTCGCCAGCGCCGAGCAGGCCGTGGGGCAGATGGTGACTTTCTCCGGCTTCGACAACGTCCCCAGAGGTGCGCGCATCGTCGGCATTGCGCCAGAGCTGCGCTTCCGCTCCTTGCGCGACCGGCCCACTGCCACCGCCTACGAACTCAGTACGGCCGGCACGGTGCTGAACGTGCATGCCGCCGCCGCGCCGGCCGACATCGTCCGCACCGCGCAGACGCTGTGGCCCAGCTACTATCCGGATGCGATACCGCGTATCTATCGCGCCGGCGATGTGCTGGCGCTGCACTATGCCGAAGATGCGCGCATGGCCCGCCTGCTAGCGGCGGCAACCTGCATCGCGCTGGTGATTGCCGCTTTCGGCACCTACGTCCTGTCTGCCAATACGGTGCAGCGCAGGGCCAGGGAAATTGTGCTGCGCAAGCTGCACGGCGCGCGTGGCAGAGATATCGGCTTGCTGGTGTTGCGGGAGACTGCGGTGCTGATGCTGGCAGGCGGTGTGATTGGCCTGCCGGTGGCGGCGCTCGCCATCAGCCGCTATCTGGCCAGTTATGTCGAGCATGCGCCGATAGGCTACTGGACCCTGTTGTTTGCGTTGGCGCTGACCTTGTCGATCGCGTTGCTGGCCATTGCCCGCCACACCTGGCTTGCCATGCGCCTGCCGCCTGCCGACGCTTTGCGAAGCTGACCGGCGTTACAGGCTGGTCAGCGATTTGAACTGGGCCGCGCGACGGCGCGAGACCTCGACCTGCTTATCGCCGTGCAGCGTGAGATCCAGCCCTCCGGCCTCGTTGGCGGCGATGCGTTCCACCGCATCCAGGTTGATGATATGCCGGCGGCTGGCGCGGAAGAAGTGCTGCGGATCGAGCTTCTCCTCCAGCTGGCTCAATGAGCGCAGCATCAGCGGCTGCTGCGCGCCGAAATACACCCGCGTGTAGTTGCCATCGGATTCAAACAGGCGGATGTCCTGCAAGGGGACGAACCAGCATCGTTCACCATCCTTGATGAACAGCTTTTTCGGTGCCGCCGATGCCGCCGCATGTTGACGTACGGCGCAACGCTGCAACGCCGCCGCCATGCGCGTCGCCTGGATCGGCTTTTGCAGGTAATCCAGCGCATTCACTTCAAACGCCTGTAAAGCATACTGGTCGAAGGCGGTGGTGAAGATCACTTCGGGCGCTTCGTCCAGCGCTGCCAGCATGTCGAAGCCGGAGCCGCCCGGCATTTGTACATCCAGGAACACCAGGTCTGGCTTGAGGGCGTTGATCTGCGCCACGCCGTCGGCAGCATTGGTGGCTTCGCCGACGATTTCCACTTCGGGATGCGCCGACAGCAGGCGTCTTAGTTCGGCGCGCGCGAGGCGCTCGTCATCGATCAGCAGCGCGCGTGTCACGCGGCCTCCGTTATGGTCAGCGTGGCGCGTACCCAGCCACTGTGTTCAGATAAGTCCAGCTGCGCATTCTCGCCCAGCGACAGCGCCAGCCGCTTGCGGGTATTCATCAGCCCCACCTTGGTGGAATTGGCGAACGGCGCGATCACTCCCATGTTGGCAATCTCGATATGCACACCGCCATTGTCCATGCGTTGCGCGTGGATGCGGATTTCGCTGCCCGTGGCGCTGGCCTCGACGCCATATTTGACCGCGTTCTCGACCAGTGTTTGCAAGGCCATCGGCGGAATGCGCACCTGTTCCAGTCCTGCGCCGATGTCCACGCTGACACGCATGCGCTCTTCAAAACGGATCTTCTCGATGGCGAGGTAAGCCTGCACCGCCTCGATCTCCGCCGACAGCGGCACTGTGTCGTGATGGCCCGATTGCAGCGCGTAGCGCATCACGCTGGCCAGTTGGTCGATCATTTGCGCAGCAGCCTCCGGGTCTTCATAGATCAATGCGCGCACGCTGTTCATGCTATTGAAGAAAAAATGCGGATTGACCTGCGCCTGCAAGGCGCGCAATTCGGCATCCTTGGCAGCGACTTCCAGGCGCAGCGCCTGCGCTTCCGCGTGATTCGCGCGGCGCAGCGACTGCACCGCCATATAGAACACATTCCATACCAGGTACACGCCCCACCAGTACATCAGGGCGCCCGGTAGCCAGTACAGCCCTTTGGTCGTGATGCCCATCGGCCGTATCACCGCATAGCCGAGTGTCTGCGCCGCAGTGTGGATGACGCCGAGCACCAGCACCGCCAGCGCCATCTTTTCCCAGCCGATCCGTTCACCGCTGCTGATGCGGCGTTTGAGCAGATGGCGCCAGACGCCGGAAATCAGCAGCCCGAATGCCGCCCCCCACCAGGCGATCGCCATCATGCGCGCATCGCGCTGGCCGATCGGCTGCATGAACCACATCAGCAGCGGCAGGGTGCTCCAGCCGGCCAGCTGAAACATCCAGAACCAGTTCAGCCGGGCGAGCAGGGGGCGGTCATTGCGCATGGTGTCAGTTGAGGAAGCTGTTGATACGATCATACATCCAGGCCGGATCGTCGTACATGATGAAGTGGCGTGCATTGTCCGCCATCTCGATCCGCACGCCTTTCAGCTGGGCGAACTGGGTGGTGTAGACGGCGGTGGTGGTTTCCTTGGGCGCATAATCCTTGTAGGCGATCCAGGTGCCCAGCACCAGCGTTGGTGCCTTGATGCGGCTGATGTCCGCACGCAGATCGCCGCCCATCAGATCGGCCATGGCATTGATGACGGTGTCGCGGTCCGACTGCTTGCCAGCGGCGAGCACGCGATCCATGTCCTCCTGTTTGGTGATCATGCTGCGCATATTGCGCAACTGGGCGGTTTTGAACGCTTCCGCATCTTGCGAGCGCATGGCGCCGCGCATGCCTTCGGCCATTTGCTTCAGCTGCGCGCTGGTCATGTTCGGTGCCTGGATCGCGCCCAGTGCCGGCAGAGAATCGACGATCACCAGTTGCCCAACTTGTTCCGGGTGGTCGGCAGCCAGTTTTAGCGCGAGGTAGCCGCCGAGGCTATGGCCGATGACCACCGGCTGCGTGAATTTCTGCTCGGTGATATAAGCGCTCAATTGTTGTTCCACTGCCGGTAGCAGCGCTTCCTTGATGGCCGGCTGGCCGGCGAACCCTGCCAGCGTCAGCACGTGGCACTGACGCTTGCCGTCGCCGCAAAAGCGCGCCACCGTGCCGTCCCACACGCTGCCGGATGATGCCAGGCCGGGAATCAGGATGATGGGCGCGCCAGTGCCGGTAACGTCGACCTTGAAAGCCGGATGTTCGGCGGCGGTGGCCTGACCCAATATCAGGGTGGCAGCGAAAGCGGCGATGGTCTTGAGCAGCATGGTGTTCTCCGTTGGTGAGTAAGTGTCGCCATGCTAGCGGCGCGTCGTGCAGCTGGCGAGCGCTTTGGGATGAGCGGTATCCCGGCGTGATGAGTGGTCGTCAGCCTTCTGCCTTGAGCTTGCGCCAGAGCGTCGTGCGGCTGATGCCAAGGTAATCGGCAGCGGCGTCACGGCGGCCGCCGAAGCGGGCCACCACGTCGGACACCCGCTCGCTGGACGGCAGGGTAGGGACGGATGCGGCGCCCGGCCATGGCGACGCAAGCGGCGTAGAAGTAGATCCCGGACGGCCAGAGAGTTCGGGCGCCACGCTCAGCACGAAGGCGGGCGTCAGCGCCTGTAGCGGCTCGGCGGCGAGGAACAGCGCCAGGCGTTCGCTCAGGTTGCGCAGTTCGCGCACATTGCCCGGCCATGCGTAAGCTTGCAGCAGCGGCCCGCAGGCGGCCATTTCCGCGTGCAGATTGGGATGCGGACGGGCGCCGAGCGAGGCCAGCGCGTTTTTCAGCGACCACTCGGCAAGCGTCATGATGTCTTCCGGCCGCGCACGCAACGGCGGCAACGTCAGACGCAGCACCGCGAGGCGGTAGAACAGGTCGGCGCGGAAGCGGCCATCGCGCACGCGCTGTTCGAGGTCGCAATGGGTGGCGCTGATGATGCGCACATTGACCGGGACCGGCCGCGTTCCGCCTACGCGCACCACTTCGCGTTCTTCCAGCACGCGCAGCAGACGCGTTTGCAGCGTTAGCGGCATTTCGCCGATCTCGTCGAGGAACAGCGTGCCGTGGTTGGCCGCTTCAAACAGGCCGGCATGGCCGCCGCGCCGCGCGCCGGTGAAAGCGCCTTCTTCGTGGCCGAACAGTTCCGACTCCAGCAACGATTCCGCAATCGCGCCGCAGTTCACCGCGACGAAAGGACGGTTCTGTCCCAGCGTGCGTGGCGCCTCGCGGTGCATCGCCTGCGCCACCAGCTCTTTGCCGCAGCCGGTTTCGCCCTGTATCAGCACCGTCGCTGGCGATTTTGCGTACAGCACCACCGCCTGCCGCACCGACTCCATCGCTGCCGACTCGCCACGCAGGTCATTGATGCCATGCCGGGCGCGCAGCGTGTCGGTCACCACCGCGTTGCGCGTGCGGTGCCGATTGGATTCCAGCTGCGTCAGGCGCGCCATCTCCAGCGCGTCATCAAACGCATGGCGGATCGACGTAGCGGAGTAGACGAATACGCCGGTCAATCCCGCTTCCTCCGCCAGGTCGGTAATCAGGCCGGCGCCGACGATGGCCTTGATGCCGGCTGCCTTCAGGTCATTGATCTGCGCGCGTGCGTCCTCCTCGGTGGCGTAGGTGCGCTGCTCGACATCGAAGCCGAAGGTAGTGCAGAACTCTGCCAGTTCCGCCAGCCGGTCCTGGTAGGTGACGATGCCGATGCGGTCCGAGACTCGCCGCGCGCGCGCCAGCGCCTGCATCACATCCAGCCCGCTGAACTTCGCAATCACCACTGGCACCGACAGCCGGCCTTTCAGGTAAGCGGCGTTGGAACCGGCTGCGATCACGGCGTCGCAGCGTTCCGTCGCCAGGCGTTCGCGGATATGCCGGGCAGCTTCGTCGAAGCCCAGGTTGATCGGTTCGATGGTGGCCAGGTTGTCGTATTCCAGCGTGATGTCGCGGAACAGGTCGGACAGGCGCGATACCGAAACCGTCCAGATAACCGGCTTGTCGTTGACATCGAAGGGCAGGGGAGTGGAATGGCGCATGTTTCAATTATAGTTCAAATCTGTTTCAGTGTTTCATGGTGAAACGTTGTGTCTGGCGTAAGTGATTGATTTGTAAGACTTGATAAGGTGGCACGGCCTTTGCAATATAAAGCCCAACTTAACGCAACATCGAAAGGTCACACCATGAGTCAATACTCCGCAGGCGCCGCTTTCCGCAAAGCAGTCCAGGAAGAATCGCCATTGCAGGTTGTCGGCGCCATCAACGCCAACCACGCCTTGCTGGCCAAGCGTGCCGGCTTCAAGGCGATTTACCTGTCCGGCGGCGGTGTGGCGGCTGGCTCGCTTGGACTGCCCGACCTGGGCATCTCGAATCTGGACGATGTGCTGACCGATGTGCGCCGCATTACCGATGTGTGCGACCTGCCGCTGCTGGTCGACATCGATACCGGTTTCGGCGCTTCCGCGTTCAACGTGGCGCGCACCGTGAAATCCATGATCAAGTTTGGCGCCGCCGCCATCCATATCGAAGACCAGGTAGGCGCCAAGCGCTGCGGCCATCGTCCCGGCAAGGAGGTAGTCAGCCAGCAGGAAATGGCAGATCGCGTGCGTGCGGCAGTGGATGCGCGTACTGACGACCAATTTGTCATCATGGCCCGTACCGACGCGTTGGCGGTGGAGGGGCTGGACCGCGCGATCGAGCGGGCGGTCGCTTGCGTGGAGGCGGGTGCGGACATGATTTTCGCCGAGGCGCTGACTGATATCGACATGTACAAGCGCTTTGTCTCCGCCGTCAAAGTACCGGTGCTGGCGAATATCACAGAATTTGGTTCGACGCCGCTATTCACCAAGGAAGAGCTGCGCGACGCTGGTGTGGATATCGTGCTGTATCCGCTGTCCGCCTTCCGCGCCATGAACAAGGCGGCGGAAAACGTCTACGCGGCGATCCGCCGCGACGGCACGCAGCAGAACGTGCTGGCAACCATGCAGACGCGCGAAGAACTCTACCAAAGCATCAACTATCACGATTTCGAACAGAAGCTGGACGCGCTGTTCGCTGCACAGAAAAAATAAGAGGAGACACCAACATGACCGAAGCCACCACCTTCAAGCCAAAAAAATCCGTTGCCCTGTCGGGTGTCGCCGCCGGTAATACCGCGCTGTGCTCCGTCGGCAAAACCGGCAACGACTTGCACTACCGTGGCTACGACATCCTGGATGTCGCCACCACCTGCGAGTTCGAGGAAATCGCCTACCTGCTGGTGCATGGCAAACTGCCAGCCGAAGCGGAGCTGCGCGGCTACAAGGCCAAACTGAAATCGCTGCGCGGCCTGCCGCAAGCGGTGAAGTCGGCGCTGGAGGCGCTGCCTGCTTCGGCGCACCCGATGGACGTGATGCGTACCGGTGTCTCGGTACTGGGCTGCGTGCTGCCGGAGAAGGACGATCACAATATGCCCGGCGCACGCGATATTGCCGACCGCCTGATGGCCTCCTTCGGCTCCATGCTGCTGTACTGGTACCACTACAGCCATAACGGCAAGCGCATCGAAGTCGAAACCGATGACGACTCGATTGGCGGCCACTTCCTGCACCTGCTGCATGGCGAGAAGCCGCGCGATTCGTGGGTGCGCGCGATGCACACCTCGCTGATCCTGTATGCCGAACATGAATTCAACGCATCGACCTTCACCAGCCGCGTCATCTCCGGCACCGGCTCCGACATCCATTCGGCCATCACCGGCGCCATCGGCGCGTTGCGCGGACCGAAACACGGCGGCGCCAACGAAGTCGCTTTCGAGATCCAGAAGCGCTACGAAAATCCGGACGAAGCGGAAGCCGATATCCGCAACCGCGTCGCCAACAAGGAAGTGGTGATCGGTTTCGGCCATCCGGTGTACACGGTTTCCGATCCGCGCAACGTGGTGATTAAAGACGTGGCGCGCCAGTTGTCCGAGGAAGCCGGCTCCACCAAGATGTTTGATATCGCCGAACGCCTGGAGTCTGTCATGTGGGAGATCAAGAAGATGTTCCCGAACCTGGACTGGTTCTCGGCCGTGTCGTATCACATGATGGGCGTGCCGACCGCGATGTTCACGCCGCTGTTTGTTATCTCGCGTACCTCCGGCTGGTCGGCGCACATCATCGAACAGCGCATCGACAACAAGATCATCCGCCCAAGCGCCAACTACGTTGGCCCTGAAGACCTGACATTCGTCCCGATCAAGGACCGCAAATAATCATGAACACCGCATTTCGCAAGAACCTGCCGGGCACCCAGCTAGACTACTTCGACGCGCGTGAAGCGGTCGATGCGATCCAGCCAGGCGCCTGGGCCAAACTGCCCTACACTTCGCGCGTGCTGGCGGAGAACCTGGTCCGCCGCTGCGATTCAGCCATGCTCAACGCTTCGCTGTCGCAACTGATCGAGCGCAAGCGCGATCTGGATTTCCCCTGGTTCCCGGCGCGCGTGGTGTGCCATGACATCCTCGGCCAGACCGCGCTGGTTGACCTGGCCGGCCTGCGCGACGCCATCGCGGAGCAGGGCGGCGATCCGTCGCTGGTCAATCCGGTGGTGCCGACGCAGCTGGTGGTCGACCACTCGCTGGCGGTGGAGTGCGGTGGCTTCGATCCGGACGCCTTCGACAAGAACCGCGCCATTGAAGACCGCCGCAATGAAGACCGTTTCCACTTCATCGACTGGACCAAGAAGGCTTTTCGCAATGTGGACGTGATCCCGCCGGGGAACGGCATCCTGCACCAGATTAACCTGGAGCGCATGTCGCCGGTGATTCAGGTGGGAGATGGCGTGGCCTATCCGGATACGCTGGTCGGCACCGATTCGCACACGCCGATGGTCGATGCGCTTGGTGTCATCGCCATCGGCGTCGGCGGCCTGGAGGCAGAGACGGTGATGCTGGGGCGCGCGTCGTGGATGCGCCTTCCCGACATCGTCGGCGTTGAACTGGGCGGCAAGCCGCAGCCAGGCATTACCGCCACCGACATCGTGCTGGCGCTGACGGAATTCCTGCGCAAGGAAAAGGTGGTGTCTGCCTACCTGGAATTCTACGGCGAAGGCGCCACGGCACTGACGCTGGGCGACCGCGCCACGATCTCCAACATGGCGCCGGAATTCGGCGCCACCGCCGCGATGTTCTCGATCGACGCGCAGACCATCAAGTACCTGAAGCTGACCGGCCGCGATGACGCGTTGGTGGCCCTGGTCGAGCAGTACGCGAAGCATACCGGCCTGTGGGCGGACAGCCTGAAGACCGCCGAGTATGAGCGCGTGCTGACGTTCGACTTGTCGACCGTGGTGCGCAACATCGCTGGTCCATCCAATCCGCACAAGCGCGTGCCAACCAGCGAGCTTGCTGCACGCGGCATTGCCGGTGTGGTCGAGAATGAACCGGGCAAGATGCCGGACGGTGCGGTCATCATTGCCGCCATCACCAGCTGCACCAACACCAACAATCCGCGCAATATGATTGCCGCCGGCTTGTTAGCGCGGAACGCCAATAAGGCTGGTTTGCTGCGTAAGCCATGGGTCAAGACTTCGCTGGCGCCAGGATCTAAAGCGGTGACGCTGTATCTGGAAGAAGCGGGCCTGCTGCCGGAACTGGAGCAGCTGGGCTTCGGCGTGGTGGCGTATGCCTGCACCTCGTGCAACGGCATGTCCGGCGCGCTGGACCCGGTGATCCAGAAAGAAGTAGTGGAGCGCGACTTGTACGCCACCGCCGTCCTGTCGGGCAACCGTAATTTTGACGGACGCATTCACCCATACGCCAAGCAGGCCTTCCTGGCGTCACCGCCGCTGGTGGTGGCTTATGCGATCGCCGGAACTATCCGCTTCGATATCGAAAAGGATGTACTGGGCCATGACGCCGACGGCAATCCGGTGACATTGAAAGACCTGTGGCCGAGCGATGAAGAGATCGACGCTGTCGTCGCCGCCAGCGTCAAACCGGAGCACTTCCGCAAGGTGTATATCCCGATGTTCGCGCGCAGCGAGGACACGGGCGAGCGCGCGGCGCCGCTGTACGACTGGCGAGCGCAATCGACGTATATCCGCCGTCCGCCGTACTGGGAAGGCGCGCTGGCTGGCGAGCGCACGCTGACGGGCATGCGTCCTTTGGCAGTCTTGGGCGATAACATCACTACCGACCACCTGTCGCCATCCAACGCCATCATGATGGACTCGGCTGCGGGCGAGTACCTGCACAAAATGGGCTTGCCGGAAGAGGACTTCAACTCCTACGCCACGCACCGCGGCGATCACCTGACCGCGCAGCGCGCCACCTTCGCCAATCCAACGCTGAAGAACGAGATGGTGCGGAACACCGACGGCCAGGTCAAAGCCGGCTCGCTGGCGCGTGTTGAACCGGACGGCAAGGTGATGCGCATGTGGGAAGCGATTGAAACCTATATGGCGCGCAAGCAGCCGCTGATTATCGTGGCCGGTGCGGACTATGGCCAGGGCTCGTCGCGTGACTGGGCGGCCAAGGGCGTGCGCCTGGCTGGTGTGGAAGCGATCGTGGCCGAAGGTTTCGAGCGCATCCACCGCACCAACCTGGTGGGCATGGGTGTGCTGCCGCTGGAATTCCAGCATGGCGTGAACCGCATCACGCTGGGCCTCGACGGCACCGAGACGTATGACGTGATCGGCGAACGCAAGCCGCGCGCGACGTTGACGCTGGTGATCCATCGCCGTAATGGCGCGCGCATGGATGTGCCGGTGACCTGTCGCCTCGACACAGCCGAAGAAGTATCCATCTACGAAGCCGGCGGCGTGCTGCAGCGCTTCGCGCAGGACTTCCTTGCTTCCGCAAAGGCCGCATGATGACGCACAAACCGCAAATCAAAATCCCCGCCACCTATATGCGTGGCGGCACCAGCAAGGGCGTGTTCTTCCGCTTGCAGGACTTGCCGGAAGCAGCGCAGCAACCGGGCGCCGCGCGCGACCAGTTGCTGCTGCGCGTGATCGGCAGCCCGGACCCATACGGCAAGCAGATCGACGGCATGGGCGGCGCCACCTCCAGCACCAGCAAGACAGTGATCTTGTCGAAGAGCAGCCGCGCCGGCCACGATGTCGACTATTTATTCGGCCAGGTCTCGATCGACAAGGCCTTTGTCGACTGGAGCGGCAATTGCGGCAACCTGTCCGCTGCCGTTGGCGCCTTCGCGATCAGTGGAGGTATGGTCGATCCGGCCCGGGTGCCGCGCGATGGCGTGGCGGTGGTGCGTGTCTGGCAGGCCAACATCGGCAAGACCATCATTGCCCATATCCCGATGAGTAACGGCGAAGTGCAGGAAACCGGTGACTTCGAACTGGATGGCGTGACCTTCCCGGCCGCCGAAGTGCAGCTGGAATTCATGGACCCGGCGGCGGAGGAAGAGGGCGCTGGTGGCGCCATGTTTCCAACCGGCCATCTGGTTGACGACCTTGAGGTGCCTGGCGTCGGCACGCTGAAATCCACGATGATCAACGCCGGCATCCCCACCATCTTCATCAACGCCGACGCCATCGGCTACAGCGGCGCCGAGCTGCAAGACGCCATCAACGGCGACGCCAAGGCGCTGGCGATGTTCGAGACTATTCGCGCACACGGCGCGCTGCGCATGGGCCTCATCAAGGATCTGAGCGAAGCGGCCACGCGCCAGCATACGCCGAAGGTGGCGTTTGTGGCGCCACCGAAGGCTTACACTGCATCCAGTGGAAAACCGGTGGCCGCAGGCGATATCGACCTGCTGGTGCGCGCGCTCTCGATGGGCAAGCTGCATCACGCCATGATGGGTACGGCCGCCGTCGCCATCGGCACGGCCGCCGCGATTCCCGGCACGCTGGTGAACCTGGCGGCGGGCGGTGGTGAACGCAACGCGGTGCGCTTCGGCCACCCATCCGGCACCTTGCGTGTCGGCGCCGAAGCAGTACAGCAGAACGGAGAATGGAGCGTAAAAAAAGCGGTAATGAGCCGCAGCGCGCGAGTACTGATGGAAGGCTGGGTACGCGTACCCGCTTAAGCAGTTACAAACCGGAGGAGACAATGAAGTACGCTGATTTTTATCAGCGCTCTATCGTCACGCCTGAAGCATTCTGGCGGGACGAAGCTGCGCTCATCGACTGGCACACGCCGTTCACGCAGGTGCTGGATGATTCCCGCCCACCATTTGCCCGCTGGTTCGTGGGCGGAAAGACCAACTTGTGCCACAACGCGGTGGACCGCTGGTGCGCGACGCAGGGTGAGAAGCCGGCGCTGATCGCCATCTCCACTGAAACCAACACGGAGCGCAGCTACTCCTTTAATCAACTGCATGTGGAAGTGCAGCGCTGGGCGGCGATGATGCAATCGCTTGGTGTGCGCAAAGGCGATCGCGTGCTGATCTACATGCCGATGATCGCCGAAGCCGCATTCGCCATGCTGGCCTGTGCGCGCATCGGCGCGGTGCACTCGGTGGTGTTCGGCGGTTTTGCCGCCAACAGCCTGGCCAGCCGCATCGACGACGCCAGGCCGGTACTGGTCGTCTCGGCCGACGCGGGCTCACGCAACGGCAAGGCGATCCCCTACAAGCCGCTGCTGGATGAGGCGATCTCGCTGTCGTCCGCCAAGCCGTCGCGCGTGCTGCTGGTTGATCGCGGTCTGGCGCCGATGCAGCGCACGGAAGGACGCGATGTCGATTACGCGGCGCTGAGCGCTGCGCACCTGGCCGCGCATGTGCCGGTCACTTGGCTGGAGTCGAACGAGCCTTCGTATATTCTCTACACCTCCGGCACCACCGGCAAGCCGAAAGGCGTGCAGCGCGATGTCGGCGGTTACGCGGTGGCGCTGGCTGCTTCGATGCAGCACAATTTCTGCGGCAAAGCTGGCGAGACCTTCTTTGCCACCTCGGACATCGGCTGGGTGGTGGGCCACTCCTACATCGTCTACGGCCCGCTGATTGCCGGCATGGCGACCATCATGTACGAAGGTTTGCCGATCTGCCCCGATCCCGGCATCTGGTGGCGCATCGTCGAGAAGCACAAGGTCACGCGCATGTTCTCCGCGCCGACCGCGATCCGCGTGCTGCGCAAACAGCCGCCGGAATACATGCGCAAGCATGACAAGTCGTCGCTGAAGGCGCTGTACCTGGCCGGCGAGCCATTGGACGAAACCACATCAAGCTGGATTGCCTCCGAACTGGGCGTGCCGATCATCGACAACTACTGGCAGACAGAAACCGGCTGGCCCATCCTGTCTATCGCCAAGGGGATAGAGGATGTGCCGACCAGACTTGGCAGCCCAGGCGTCGCCATGTACGGCTACAAGGTCAAGCTGATCAACGAAGCCACCGGTGACGAATGCGCCGCCAACGAAAAAGGTGTGCTGATGATCGAAGGCCCGCTGCCGCCAGGCTGTATGCAAACCATCTACGGCGACGACCAGCGCTTCGTCGATACGTACTGGACGCAGCAGCTGTACTCCACGTTCGACTGGGGCGTACGCGATGAAGACGGCTACTACTTTATCCTTGGCCGCACCGATGATGTGATCAACGTTGCCGGCCACCGCCTCGGCACGCGCGAGATCGAGGAGTCGATCACCAGCCATCCGAATGTGTCGGAGGTCGCAGTGGTCGGCGTCGAGGACAAGATCAAGGGCCAGGTGGCGGTGGCCTTCGCGATTCTGAAGGACGCCAAAGCCGGCACGCTGGAACAGGATGTGATGGCGGTGGTGGACCGCCAACTGGGCGCGGTGGCGCGGCCAGCACGCGTGTACTTCGTCACGCAATTGCCGAAGACGCGTTCCGGTAAATTGCTGCGCCGCTCCATCCAGGCAATTTGTGAAGGACGCAGCCCCGGCGACGTCACCACCATCGAAGATCCTGCTTCGCTGCAGCAAATTCAGCGTGCGCTGTTGTAAGGCTTCGGTAAGGCTGCTCTTCTATTCTGTGTGTAAGCTCGAATAGAAGAGCATCAATAACGGAGACACACAATGCATGACGATCTTGTTCAACAACTCAAGCGCGACCCCAATTATCACAAACTGGTCAAGACGCGCTCCCGCTTCGGCTGGCTGCTTACCGCAGCAATGCTGGTCGTCTACTACGGCTACATCCTGCTGATTGCATTCGACAAAGAATTCCTGGCCGCGAAAACCGGTGATGGCGTGATGACCTGGGGCATGCCGATTGGCCTGTTCGTCATCATCTTCACGGTGCTCATTACCGGCATCTACGTACGCCGCGCCAACAGCGAGTACGATCAACTGACCCAAGCCATCCACGACAAGGTGAAAGCATGAGCATCTTGAAGAAACTGATGGCGCCAGCACTGCTGGCTGCATGTGGCGCCGCGCTGGCAGCCGGTGGAGACCTGGGCCAGGCCGCCAAACAGCCTACCAACTGGACCGCGATCACCATGTTCGGCGTGTTCGTGGTGTTCACGCTGTATATCACCAAATGGGCGGCCGCTAAAACCCGCTCCGCATCCGACTTCTACACCGCCGGCGGCGGCATCACCGGTTTCCAGAACGGCCTGGCGATTGCCGGCGACTTCATGTCGGCGGCGTCGTTCCTCGGCATCTCCGCTTCGGTCTTCCTGAACGGTTACGATGGCCTGATCTACGCCATCGGCTTCCTGGTCGGCTGGCCGATCATCACCTTCCTGATGGCGGAGCGCCTGCGTAACCTGGGCCGCTTCACCTTTGCCGACGTTGCCGCCTATCGCTTCAAGCAGGCGCCGATCCGCATCTTCTCGGCTTCCGGCACGCTGGTGGTGGTGGCCTTCTACCTGATCGCGCAGATGGTCGGCGCCGGTCAGTTGATCAAGCTGCTGTTTGGCCTGGAATACTGGATCGCCGTGGTGCTGGTCGGTACGCTGATGATGATCTACGTGCTGTTCGGCGGCATGACCGCCACCACCTGGGTGCAGATCATCAAGGCCGTGATGCTGCTGGGCGGCGCAAGCTTCATGGCGATTGCCGTGCTGGCGCAGTTCAACTTCAGCCCTGAAGCGCTGTTCGCCAAATCGGTGGAGCTGCACGCCAACAAAGAAGCCATCATGGGGCCAGGCACCTTCATCAAGGACCCTGTGTCGGCGATCTCGTTCGGCATGGCGCTCATGTTCGGCACCGCCGGCCTGCCGCACATCCTGATGCGTTTCTTCACCGTGCCAAGCGCGAAAGAGGCGCGCAAGTCGGTGTTCTGGGCCACCACCTGGATCGCCTACTTCTACGTCCTGACCTTCATCATCGGTTTCGGCGCCATCGTTTTGGTGAGCACCAATCCTGAGTTCAAGGATGCGGCAGGCAAGCTCCTGGGCGGTAACAACATGGCTGCGGTGCACCTGGCCAAAGCGGTTGGCGGCAATGTCTTCCTGGGCTTCATCTCGGCTGTGGCCTTCGCCACCATCCTGGCCGTGGTTGCCGGCCTGACGCTGTCCGGCGCATCGGCGGTATCGCATGACCTGTATGCCACCGTGATCGCCAAGGGCAAAGCCAGCGGCGCGAGCGAACTGCGCGTGTCGAAGATCACCACCATTGTGCTGGGCATCGTCGCCGTGGTGCTGGGGATCGCGTTCGAGAAGCAGAACATCGCTTTCATGGTATCGCTGGCGTTTGCGATTGCCGCCTCGGCCAACTTCCCGGTACTGTTCATGTCCGTGCTGTGGAAGGATTGCACCACGCGCGGCGCCACCATCGGCGGCTTTATCGGCCTGACGCTGGCGCTGGTAATGACCGTGCTGTCGAAGTCCGTGTGGGTCGATGTGCTGGGTCATGCCGAAGCGCTGTTCCCTTACGCTTCGCCTGCCATCTTCTCGATGCCGGCCGGCTTCCTGGGTATCTGGATCTTCTCGCTGCTGGACCGCAGTCCGCGTGCGCGCATCGACCGCGCCGGCTTTGAAGCGCAGGAAATGCGTTCGGAAACCGGCATCGGCGCAGCCGGCGCAAGCGCGCATTAATAGAAACATCACCTTGTAGCATAGACAACGCCCGGCATGCCGGGCGTTGTCGTTTTTAGGCGTTTGACGCAAGCACATTAATAGCGATTGCCTGGAATGTGGTTTATCATCGATCAACTATGCTGCCCAGGTATCGAGAGTCGACCCATCAGGAATTCGTTGCCGAAGCGCTTGCGCTGATCGGCGTGCCAGGCTGCGCCTGCAATGCCGAGGGCGCCGTGCTGGCGGCGAATGCGGAGCTGGTGACGCTGCTGGGCTTTGATCCTTGCGGTCGTCCTGTGGGTGAGCTGTTCGCGCGCCATATGCGCGCCGCCGCAGTTGAGCAACTGCACAGCGCCGATGCGGGCCGCTGGGACAGCTGCCTGATTTGCGCCGATGGACGCTACCTGTCGGTGCAGGTCTGGACCAAGCCGCTGCCCGACGATGGCGCCACCATCGTCTTCCACGACATCACCGAAGTCCAGCGCGACCAGCGCGCGCTGCGCAAGACGCTGCTGGAGCAGCAGGCCATCCTGGAGAATGCCGCCGTCGGCATCCTGTTCAGCAAGGATGGCATTATCCAGGAATGCAATATCCGCTGTGCCGAAATGCTGGGCTATAGCCGGCAGGAGCTGGAAGGCGCACCGAGCCTGATCGCTTATCCCAGCGAGGCGGACTACATCAAGCTGGGGCAGGATGCCGGGCCGCCGCTGACGCGCGGCCAGTCCTTCACCGGCGAAATCCAGTTGCGCCGCAAGGATGGCACGCTGTTCTGGGCGCGCCTGTACGGCCGCGCCGTCGATCCGCTGCACAATGCCGAGGGCACGGTGTGGATCATGGAAGACATTCATGACCTGCGGCTAGACGGTGAAAAGCTGCAGCGCATGCTGCTGGAGCAGAAGGCCATCCACGACAACGCCTCGGTCGGCATCCTGTTCACCAAGGCGCAGATCATGATGAGCTGTAACGTGCGCATGGCCGAGATGTTTGGCTACGCGCCGGGCGAGATGGAAGGGCTGCCATCGGCCACGGTGTTCCAGTCGGAGGAACACTATGCGCAGTTTGGCCGCGAGGCGGGGCCGTTGCTGGGCGTTGGCCAGCCGTTTGAAAAAACGGCCTGGCAGTTCCGCCGCAAGGACGGCAGCCTGTTCTGGTGCCGCGTGCGCGCGAATGCGGTGGACTTCGAACATCGCGGCGGCGGCACCATCTGGATATTGGAGGACGTGACCGAGTCGCTGCAAACCCAGATGGAGGTCGAGGCGATCATGACCAACGCCTCGATGAGCATCCTGTTTACCAAGAACCGCGTCATCACGCGCTACAACAGCGGCTTTGCCGAGATGTTCCGCTACGATGAAGCCTCGGGCCTGGGCCTGCCCGGACGCGCGCTGTATCCCTCGCAGGAAGCCTATGAGCGGCTGGGCGCGGAGGCGTATCCCTTCCTCTCGATCGGCAAGCCGTTTCAGACCGAGATCGAGATGCGCCGCGCCGACGATAGCACCCTGTGGGCGCAGCTGATCGGCTACGTGGTCAATCCGGACGACCCGTCGCAAGGCACGATCTGGGTGATCGAAGACCGCACCGAGCAAAAGCGCGCCGAGGAAGCGCTGCGCAATGCGCTGTTGGAGAATCAGGCGATCCTGGACAGCGCGGTGCTGGGCATCTCGGTGGTGGAGCATGGCCGCAACCTGCGCTGCAACCGCAAGATGGAAGAACTGTTCGGCTACGGGCCGGGCGAGATGAATCACCTCAGCGTGCAAGCCTTCTACGCCGACAAGCAGGCGTGGGAACGCGCCCGCGCCGAGACGGTGCGCGATTTCGGATCCGGCCATGTCAATGTCTCGGAATATGAGCTGGTGCGCAAGGATGGCAGCACTTTCTGGGGGCGCCTGTCTGGCCGCCCGTTCGACCTGGCGCAGGCGCGCGGGCGTTCGGTGTGGCTGGTGGACGACATCACCGCGCGGCGCGAGGCGGCGGAAGCGGTGGCGCGCGCCCGCGATGAACTGGAATTGCGGGTGCAGGAACGCACGGCGGAACTGGCCGGCGCCAATGCGCAGTTGCAGGGCGAGATCGTCGAGCGCCGCCAAGCGGAAGCGCGCGTGCATCATATGGCGTATCACGACAATCTGACCGGGCTGCCGAACCGCGCGCTGTTGTCGGACCGGCTGGACCGCGCCATGATGGCGGCGCAGCGCTCCGAGCGCAAGCTGGCGGTGATGTTCATTGACCTGGACCGCTTCAAGACCATCAACGATTCGCTGGGCCACATGACCGGCGACCAGTTGCTGAAGGAAGTCGCCGCCCGCCTGTGCGGCGCGGTGCGCGCCAGCGATACCGTGGCCCGTCTCGGCGGCGACGAGTTCGTGGTGCTGGTGCCGGGCATCCGCGCGACGGACGAGGCCAGCCAGGTGGCGGAAAAAATCATCGAGGCATTGTCGGACTGCTTCCCGCTGGAAGGCCGCAACCTGCATATCACGCCATCGATCGGCATCAGCGTCTATCCTGATGATGGCGGCGATGTCGAAACCCTGATGCGCAACGCCGATGGCGCCATGTACCACGCCAAGGCCAGTGGCCGTAATAACTACCAGTTCTTCAAGGAGGCGATGAATTTGTCGGCCGCGCTCCACTTCGAGCTGGAATCCAGCCTGCGCGGCGCGCTGGCGGCCAAGGAATTCGAACTGTACTTCCAACCCATCATGGACATCGGCACGCGCCGGCTGCACGCGATGGAGGTGCTGCTGCGCTGGCGGCGCGGCGGCACGGAGCTGGTCACGCCGGACCAGTTCATTCCCATCATCGAGGAAAACGGCATGATCGTGCCGATTGGCGAGTGGGTGATACGCCAGGCGTGCAAGCAAAGCATGACGTGGCAAAACCAGGGCATGAAGCCGGTGCCGCTGGCGGTCAACCTGTCGCCGCGCCAGTTCATGCATCGCGGGCTGGTGGATTCGGTGCGCGACATCCTCGACGAAACCGGCATCGATCCGGCGCTGATCGAGTTTGAGATCACCGAGACAGCGCTGATGCAGCACGGCGAGCAGACGCTGGAAATCCTCGGCCACATCAACGCCATGGGCATCCGCCTGTCGATCGACGATTTCGGCACCGGCTATTCATCGCTGGCTTACCTGAAGCGCTTCCCGGTCAAGAAGATCAAGATCGACCGCGCCTTCATCAAGGACCTGGAAGAGAGCGCGGAAGACCGCGCGATTGTGGCGGCGATCATCGCGCTATCGGACAGCCTGCAGCTGTCGGTGGTGGCGGAGGGCGTCGAGACGGAAGGGCAGTATGCGCTGTTGCAGCGGCACGGCTGCCAGTTCGCGCAAGGCTATCTGTTCTCGCAGCCGGTGCCGCACATGACGGCCCAGCTGCTGCTGCCGAGGACTTAGGCGAAGGTGGCGATCACCGGCGTGTGGTCGGACGGCTGTTCCCATTTGCGTGGCACGCGGTCGATCGCGCAAGCCGTGCAGCGCTGCTTGAGCGCATCCGACAGCAGCAGGTGGTCGATGCGCAGGCCTTTGTTGAGGCGGAAACCGAGGCCACGGTAGTCCCACCAGCTGTACGATTTATCGGCCTGCTCGAACATGCGGAAGGCGTCGGTCAGGCCGATGTCCAGCAGGCGCTTGAGCTGCGCGCGCTCTTCCGGCGACACATGCACCATGCCTTCCCACGCGGCCGGATCGTGTACGTCGCGGTCTTCCGGCGCGATGTTGTAATCCCCCACCACCGCCAATTGTGGATATTGTGCCGCCTGTTCCTGTATCCAGTCATGGAAGGCGTTCAGCCAGGCCATCTTGTACAGGAATTTTTCCGAGCCCACCGCCTGGCCGTTCGGCACATAGGCGCACACCACGCGCACGCCGTCGATGGTGCCGGCGATGATGCGCTGCTGCGGGTCTTCAAATTTCGGGTTGTTTTTGACGATATCGTGGATCGGCAGCTTCGAAATCAGTGCTACGCCGTTGTAGGTCTTCTGCCCGGTATAGGCTACGTGATAGCCCGCCGCCTCCAGTTCTGCCAACGGAAACTTGTCGTCCGTCAATTTTGTTTCTTGAATCGCTAGCACATCTACCGGGTTTTCCTCTAGCCACTTTATAACGTGCGGCAGTCTTACGTTCAAAGAGTTAACATTCCAAGTGGCTATTTTCATATCATGCTTTCATGCGATGGTTCGTGTTGCTTGCATCTTACAGCATCCGGATTTAACACATATCATTACCATCTTGTAAAGCTGTATGAAAAAACATGAAAAACCCTTCCTTAGGATGGGGGCGAGGCCCTAAAATGTTGCGTAATGTGTGAAATCAAAAAATAATTTCCAATACTGTCTCCTTGTTGTCAAAATAGAACTGGAAACCAAGACAAAGTAAGCAAATTAGAAATATACTTGTACAAACTTAGTGGAAAACTTGTGTTTCCGTTTAGCAACATAAAACAGCAAAATCCGCGTATCTTTTTGCGTTGTAGTGATGCAATGAATGATACTATATGGAAATAATTTGTAGTTTTTATCGTGAATTGCGCGTAGCGCATTTGCAAAGGAATAAAAAATGCGAACTGCATTTGAGGCATGGGCACAGCGCGACGGCCACATCGTCCGCCGACGTGAAGACAAGCCAGAAGAGTATCTGGTCTTCGAAACGCAACGCCGCTGGGTTATCTGGCAAGCGGCGCTGGAACATGGCAAAACGCCAGGCGGCCGCAAGACCGCTGCGCAAAAGGAAGCTGCTGCCGCTGAAAAGCGCGCCGCCGAGTCCGTGCAACGTCCGCCGGCGATCAACGCCGACGAAGCGGCTGTGCGCAACCAGGTGCTGAACGAAGTGCTGGACGCTTTCTCGACGCTGGGCGGCGAGCGTGGCATGGACGACATCCTGAAGGTGGTGCAGGGCCTGAAGAAAAGGCAGGAGCAGGCCGCCGAGCCAGTGCAGGCAAAAGCGCAAGCGCCGGCACGCCAGGACGCCTGAAGTACAAGGCGTAAAGTGCAAGGCTTTACGCCGCTTGATTAAGCATATAGAACCGCCAGCGGGCTGCTACACTGGTCTGTATCTTCATTCCAGAGACAGACCATGTATTTCCGCCCCGCTGCAGCGGTTGCGTTGCTTGCCTCGCTGGCAGGCTGCGCCTCCCTGACTGAATCCACCGATCAAAACGTGCTGGTGCAGACCGTGCTCGATCATCGCGAAATCGCCGGTGTCGGCTGCGTGCTGTATAACGACATGGGCAAATGGTTTGTCACCACGCCGGCGCGCATCACGCTGCGCAAGAGCGCGGGACCGCTGCGCATCGACTGCCAGAAAGCCGGCAGGGGATGGGCGTATGAAAAGGTCGACTCCAGGGCGGACGCCAATATCTGGGGGAATCTGGTGTTGACGGCCGGTGTCGGCGTCTATGTGGACCGGAATACCGGCGCGGGCTATGACTACCCGGACGTGCTGACCGTCGTCATGCGTCCCGCGCAGGAAAAGGAAGAAGGGCCGGCGCCGGCATCCGGCGTGACCCTGTTCTGATGCGTTTAACGCTTAGTTGGAACGATTGATCAGGAAGTTCGACAGCAGCGGCACAGGACGGCCGGTTGCGCCTTTCGCACCGCCCGATTTCCACGCGGTGCCGGCGATGTCCAGATGCGCCCAGGTGTACTTGCGGGTGAAGTTTTCCAGGAACGCGGCGGCGGTGCACGAAGCGCCGCCCGGCGTGCCGATGTTGGCCAGGTCGGCGAAGTTGGACTTCAGCTGCTCGTTGTACTCTTCGCCGATCGGCAGGCGCCATGCGGTGTCGCTGGCGTTTTTACCGGCGGCCATGATCTCGTCGGCCAGCTGGTTGTGGGCGTCGTCGTCACGCGTGAACAGGCCGCTCTTGTGGTGGCCCAGGGCGACGATGCAGGCGCCGGTCAGCGTGGCGATGTCGATCACCGCAGCCGGGTTGAAACGCTCGGCGTAGGTCAGTGCGTCGCACAGTACCAGGCGGCCTTCGGCGTCGGTGTTGAGGATTTCGATGGTCAGGCCGTTCATCGAGGTGACGATGTCGCCCGGCTTGGTGGCGCGGCCGGATGGCATGTTCTCGCACGAAGCGATGACGCCGATCACGTTCAGCTTCAGGTTCATCTCACCGATGGCGCGGAAGGTGCCCAGCACCGAGGCGGCACCGCCCATGTCGTACTTCATTTCATCCATGCCAGGACCGGCTTTCAGCGAAATGCCGCCGGTGTCGAAGGTGATGCCTTTGCCGACCAGCACCACCGGTGCATCCTTGGCCTTGCCGCCCATGTGCTTGATGATGATGAATTTCGGCGGCTGCTCGCTGCCGTTGGTAACCGACAGGAAGCTGTTCATCTTCAGTGCTTCCAGCTGTTTGCGGTCCAGCACTTCGACGTCGAACTTGTAGTCCTTGCCCAATTTTTTGGCAACGTTGGCCAGGTGGGTCGGGGTGCAGACGTTGGCCGAGGTGTTGCCCAGCTCCTTGGTCAGGTCCATGCCGTTGGCGATTGCCACGGCTTGCGCCAGCGCGACCTTGGTGGCGGCGCTATTTGGCACGGCCAGGGCGATTTTCTTGACGCCAGCGACGGCCGGATCTTTCTTGCTTTTCTGGCCGTCGGTGCGGAATGCCGACTCGTGGGCGGCCTGCACCACGCAGCGGATCGCCCAATTGACGTCACGCTCTTTCACTTCGGTCATCGGCAATGCGATAATAGCGTCGCTCGTGCCGAGGGTGGAGAACACTTTCAGCGCGGCAGTCACGCCGCCGGCAAAGCTTTTCTCGGCGACCGTGTCATCGCTGCCCAGGCCGACCAGCAGCACGCGCTCGGCGGCCGTGCCTTTGACGCCGCGCAGCAGCAGGGTGGTGCCGGCTTTGCCGGTAATGTCGCCGGACTTCAGCGCAGCGGTGATTTCACCAGCGCCGTCCAGCGCCTTGGCAGCTTGCGACAGCTTTTTGTTCTCGAAGACCGCCACGGCGATAACGCCGGCTTTGGCCGTAGCGATGGTGTTTTTTGTGTCGAATGCTTTTATGCTAAAGTCCATTTGATTCTCCGTGTCGTGTACGTACTTAAAACTTTTATGGTCCCGCATAGCGTCAGTTTGCGCTTAAAAGCGGGGCCAAACTACCGAATTATAATCTTCAATGATCTTTCAACGCGCCCTACGACGTGAAATGGCCAATACGGCCGGCGCTTCTTTCACGGTGCTGTTCAGTATCTGCGTTACCTGGACCCTGATCGCAGTCCTCGGCAAGGCCGCAGGCGGCAAGGTGGCGTCCAGCGACGTTGTCGCGCTGATCGTCTTCGCAACACTGAATTATCTGCCAACTATCCTGATCCTCACCAGCTTTATTTCCGTGCTGATGGTGGTCACGCGGACCTACCGCGATTCCGAAATGGTGGTGTGGTTTGCCTCCGGCCTGTCGCTGACAAGATGGATCGTCCCGGTTCTCACGTTCGGCCTGCCGCTGGTGCTGATCACCGGCTTGCTGAGTTTCGTCGCCACGCCGTGGGCCAAGCAGAAAAGCGCCGAATATGTCGAGCGCTTTGAAAAGCGCGAAGACCTGCAAAAGGTGTCGCCGGGCCAGTTCAAGGAGTCGGCGTCGGCCAACCGTATCTTCTTTGTCGAGGGCGTGGCCGGCAAGACGGCGGTGGTGCAGAACGTGTTCGTGAACACCGTCGATGAACGCGGCACTGCCGTCATCGTCGCGCGCGAGGGCATTATCAACACCGGGCCGAAAGGCGAGCGCTATCTGGTGCTGAAGAACGGCCGCCGCTACCAGGGCACGCCAGGCCAGGCGGACTTCCAGACCATGGAGTTTGAAAGCTACAGCATGCGCGTCACCAGCCAGACGCAGGACCTGGAAGGCGACAAGGACACCGATTCCATCCCCACCATGGCGCTGCTGAACGACGACAGCAACGGCGCGCGCGCCGAGCTGCTGTGGCGCATGTCATCGCCGCTGACCTGCCTGGTGCTGCTGTTGCTGGCGATTCCACTGGGCTTCGTCAATCCGCGCGCCGGCAGTTCGGCCAACCTGATCATCGCGCTGCTGATCTTCTTCAGCTATAACAACTTCGTCAAGCTGCTGGAGTCCAGCGTGCGGCAGGGGAAATTCCTCTTCGCGCTGTCCTGGTGGCCGCTGCACCTGGCGGCCGCGCTGACCGTGTTCGCGCTGTTCGCCTGGCGCCTGTACCTGAACCACCCATATCATCCGCTGGCGCTGCTCGCCGCGTATAAACGTTCGCGCGATGGCGCGAACAAGAAAGTCGTCTCGCAATGAAAATCCTGCAACGCTATTTCGCAGTCTCGATACTGCAAGCCGTGGCCTTTGTGCTGGTGGCGTTCCTGGCGCTGCAAGCCTTCATGGACCTGACCGGCGAACTGCCGAAGGTCAGCAAGAACGGCGTCGGCGTGCAATATGCATTCCTGTATGTGCTGACGCAGCTGCCCGGCCACGTGTATGAAGTGATGCCGCTGGCGGCGCTGATCGGCACCATCTACACGATGGCGCAGTTTGCGGCGACGTCGGAATTCACCATCATGCGCGCATCCAGCATGTCGACCGGCATGGTGGCGTGGATGCTGGCCAAGATCGGCGTGATACTGGTCATCCTCACCTTCCTGGTCGGCGAATTCGTGGTGCCACGCACGGCGCCGCTGGCGGAGAAGTTCAAGCTGACCTCGCGCGGCACGACCATCTCCACCGAATTCCGCTCCGGCCTGTGGACCAAGGATATCGTCAAGTCCGAAGGCATGACCGGCACTGTCACCGGCTCGCGCTTCTTCAACGTCAAGGAAGTCCGCCCGGACGGCACGCTGAAGGACGTGAAGCTGTACGAATTCGATAACAGCTTCCGGCTGCGCTCGATCACGCAGGCCAAGAGCGCCACTTTCCAGGGCAGTAACAAGTGGCTGCTGCGCGATGTGACGGAAAATATCTTCACCAATCCGGAGCTGCTGAAGCCTGGCATCGAAGCCAATCTGGCCAATAACTACGCGCTGGAATCCAGCCTGATCGAAACGCGCACCAGCGCCACCAAGGACCTGTTGTCGGAGATCACACCGCGCATCCTGTCGGTGTCGCGCTCCGATCCGGAGCGCATGTCGGCGGTGGAACTGGCGGTGTACACGCGCCACCTGATCGAGAACAAGCAGGAGACCGAGCGCTTCAAGATCGCGTTCTGGAAAAAGCTGTTCGATCCGCTGGCGATATTCGTGCTGATGGCGCTGGCGCTGCCGTTCGGCTATCTGCATACGCGTAGCGGTGGTGTCAGCCTGAAGATCTTCCTCGGCATCATGCTGGGCGTCAGCTTCCTGCTGGTGAACACGCTGTTCTCGCATCTGGGCCTGCTGAGTACCTGGCCGGCGATGCTGACAGCGATTGCGCCTAGCCTGTTGTTCCTGGTACTGGCGATAGGGGCCTTGTGGTGGGTGGAGAGACATTAGAGATGAATCAACGTGCATTGGTATTGTTTGCGCACGGCGCGCGTTCTGCCTCCTGGGCGGCGCCGTTCGAGCGGCTGCGCGGCCTGACCCAGGCGCGCGAGCCTGAGGTGCGGGTGGAGCTGGCCTATCTGGAACTGATGACGCCACGCCTGCCGGATGTGGTGTCGGCGTTGGTTGCCGCAAGCATCAGCGACATCACCGTGGTGCCGGTGTTCCTGGGACAGGGCGGCCATGTGCTGCGCGACCTGCCGCTGATGATCGACGAACTGCGCATCGCCTACCCGCAAATCGCCATCAAGGTGGTGGAGGCGGCGGGTGAGAACGCAGCGGTGCTCAAGGCATTGTCCGACTACTGCGTCGGCGCTTTATCAAGCCCACATTGACAGCGTGTGCTAATCCCACGCACGCGCTGTGGAGCGGTGTGCAGTCCAGGTAAAGCCTATGCCTGCCGAAAGTCCGCTGTTCTTGCGGAAGAGCGGACTCTCACGATTCGCCGCGTGGCTGAGGTTATCGTAGCGCGCGAAGCCGAAGATGCGCCAGTCCGGCGACAGCTGGCGTGACAGGCTGGCGCCTAAGCGTGTCATCATCAAGCCGCCGCCTGCCTCATAGCGCGGGCGTGTCGCCGTCACATACTGCGGCGCGACTTCGTAAAAATACTGGTTCAGTTTCTGGTTGCCGTAGACGGCGCCGATGTTGGCGTCCGCGTGCCACTTGCCGGACCGGTCGCTGGTCTCAAACACCAGTCGCGGCTCGAACACCAGGCCCTGTCGCGCAAAGCCGTTGCGCAGTTCGACCGGCACGCGCAGCGGCAGTTCCAGCCGCATGCGTTCGGCCAGTTGCACTTTCAGCCGTGGGCCGAATTCCAGCAGCGAGTTCAGGTCCGGCATGCCGGCACGCGCCGCGACATCGTTGGAGCGTGCCGGCAGCGACAGCGCAAAGCCGATATCCAGTTCGACCCGTTCGGTGTTGATCAGGCGTGCGCCGATGCCGGAGCGGTCGGCGCGCAAAATTTTGCCGCGATAGATCAGCATAGGCAGCACCAGCGCGCGCGTGGAACGGTCTTCCGCGCCGGGATAGGCAGGTGTGCTCGCCGCGCCGCCGAACAGGCCAGCTTCCCATAGCGGCAGGCTGGACGCCGGCTGCTGTTCCTGCGATTGCGCCGTCGCGGCCAGCGTTAAACAGGCGATACCAAGACAGGCGCGGATGGTCATAGGATTATTTGCGCGGAACGATGTTGACTTCGTAGATCTTCGGCCACAGCTTGCCGGTGACGAACAGGCGCTTTTTTACCGGATCGTAGGCGATGCCGTTCATGACGTTTTCGCCGTTCTGGCCTTTGCCAGCATCCGGGTACAGCTTGCCGAAGTCGATCCAGCCAGTGATCTTGCCGCTGGCCGGATCGATGCGGGCGATGGTGCTGGTGTGCCAGATGTTGGCGAAGATCTCGCCTTCCACGACTTCCAGTTCATTCAGCTGGTTGACGGCGATGCCGTCAGCCGTCACTTTCACGCGGCGCACTTCGAGAAAGGTTTTCGGATCGAGGAAGCGCAGCGTGGCCGTGCCGTCGCTCATGATCAGTTCCTTGCCATTGTGCGTCAGGCCCCAGCCTTCGCCGGGATAGGCGAACTGGCTTTTCATTTCGAAGGTCTTGAGGTCAAACACAAAGCCGGTCTGCGTTTGCCAGGTCAGGCCGACCAGCGTGTCGCCCCAGTCGGTCAGGCCTTCGCCGAAGTATTGCGGCGGGATGTCTTTGCTTTGCAGGATTTTGCCGCTGGCCAGGTCGACCTTGCGGATCGAGGATTTGCCGTTCAGGCCCGTGCTCTCGTACAGAAAACCGTCGCGATACAGCAGGCCTTCGGTGAAGGCTTGCGTGTCGTGCGGGTAGCTGCGCACCACCTTGTAGTCGTAGGTGGGCAGCGCCGCCTGGACAGCGGCTGCGGGCAGCAGGGAGGCGAGAAGGAGGGCTTGAGCGTAAATCTTGTTCACTATGCAGTCACCGAATTTTGTAGTTCAACCATGGCGTCCAGCGTGGTGCCGGGAGCATCCAGCTCCGCTTGCACGCAGGCGCGGGCTTCCGGCGCCTGCACCAGGCTGACGGCCTGCTGGCGTGCGCGTTCCGCCGCAGCAGTATCGCCGCAGCCGTTCAGCAAGTCCAGCACCAATGCGACTTCGGTGATGTAGTTGAATACGTCGGCCAGCAGTTCGGCCATGCCTTCGGTGGTGAGCACGTTGATGTGGCTCTTGAGTTCATTCAGTTCGGCCGCCGCCTGCGCCAGGTGCTGCTCGGGATGCGGAAAGTGGCGGCGTGCCAGCGCGTAGTCGCCGCAGGCCATGACCGACGGCAGCGCTTCGCGCGCATGCTGTTGCGCCTGCGCTTCCGACAGGTGCTCAAACAGGCGGTAGGTGTTTTGCAAGTCGCCCAGCTTGTCGTTGATGATGCGGATATCGTGGAACAAGTCGGGCGCCGATGGCAGCTGCGCGGCCATGCGGTCGCGCTCCTCGACCAGCGCGCGGCGCGCCGGCACGTATTCCTCCGCCAGCTTGGCCCAGGCGGCCAGCACGTAGGACAGGCGCAGCGACGCAGTTTCCGGGTCTTTGCCTGTGGCGTCGAACAGCGCGATGTATTCCTGCAGGGCGGGTTCAAATTCGCCGGCAGAGTGGGCGTTCCAGGCGCTTTCCAGTCGTTGAACAGTGTCCATTACATCCTCTTGTGATCGTGATGGACATTTTAATACCGAAATCTGGAATTCAGGCGCGGAGTTGGGTGGCTATTGTCTTGCTAATCTCGGTATCGAAATTTTGCTGCGGGCGGGGGCGCATCGCTTCGCCGATCATCACCAGCACCGGGCCGTGCGGCGTGCCGAGGCCTTGCGTCAGTTCGGCGATCGTCATGCGGTGGACTTGCTGGTCAGGGCGGCTGACGTTTTCGATCACTACCACCGGCTTGTCCGGCGCGTGGCCGTGGGCCAGCAGGCGCTCGGCGGTGGCGATGGCTTCGCGGCCTCCCATGTACTGCACCAGCGTGTCGGTTTCCGGGATGGCGTCGTGGTCCGCGTGCTCGGGCGCGGTGGACGAGGTGAAGAAGGCCACGCTGCGGGCGACGCCACGCTTGGTCAGCGGCTGTCTGGTGGCGGCTGCGGCGGCCAGCGCGGTGGTGATACCGGGGACGATTTCGACGTCGATGCCGGCTTCCTCCAGCGCGCGCAGTTCCTCATCGGCGCGGCCGAACATCATCGGGTCGCCGCCTTTCAGTCGCACCACGAGCGCCGCACGTTGGGCTGCTTCCACCAGCTGCTGGTTGATGAGTTGCTGTGCCATCGAGCGCTGGCCGCTGCGTTTGCCGACCGGGATTTTCTCGGCCTGCGGGCAAAGTTCCAGCATCTCGGGTGTCACCAGCGCGTCATGCAGAACGATGCCGGCTTGCGCCAGCAGGCGCGCGCCGCGCAGGGTGATGAGATCCTGCGCGCCGGGGCCGGCGCCGATTAAATACACTTTTCCGTGAGAGGTCATGGCGTGTCAGCTTTGACTTCGTCATTCCGGCGTTGGCAGGAATGACGGCGGGGTGGTTACAGGCGGATCATGCCGGCGGCGACGGTCTGGTGGGTGACTTCATCGATCAGGATGAAGGCGCCGGTGGCGCGGATATCGCTGTAGGCATCGGCCGCCAGCGGCTGCTGCACTGCCAGCTCGATGGTGGCGATGTCGTTCAGCTTCAGGCCGTCCGCTGCATGGCGTTGCTGCGTGTTGATGTCCAGCAGGGATTCAATCGCCTTCACCTTGGCCGAAGTCTGCTTGGTGCCATGCTTGATCCAGTACTTGCGGCGCACGTCCAGCGGTTCGTCGGACATCCAGCATACGTCAGCCTTCAGCTGTTTCAGCTGCGTGGCCGGCTTGTCGGCACTGGCCAGCAGATCGCCGCGCGAGATGTCCAGGTATTCTTCCAGCAGCAGCGTGATCGACTGGCCGGCCACCGCCGACCGGTGTGAACCTTCCAGCGTGACGATGTCTTTCACGGTCGCGGTCTGGCCCGAAGGCTGTACCACCAGCTTGTCGCCCACCGACACCTTGCCGGCTTCGATGCGGCCCATATAGCCACGGAAGTCATTGGCTTCGTGGCCGTTGTGGCGCGCCACCAGCTGTACCGGGAAGCGGAACGGTGCGTCGTGCGATTCGTCGTACACCGACAGCGATTCCAGCAGCTCGATCAGCGTCGGGCCCTGATACCAGCCCAGCTTCTCGCTCTTTTCCACCACATTGTCGCCGGTCAGCGCGGACAGCGGAATTGGCGTGATGTCTTTCAGGCCCAGCGAGGCGGCAAATTCGCCGTATGCCTTGATGATGCGGTTGTAGACATCCTGATCGTAATTCACCAGGTCCATCTTGTTGACCGCGACGATGACGTGCTCGATCTGCAGCAGGTGGGCGATGGTCGAGTGGCGCTTGGTCTGGATCAGCAGGTCCACGCCACCATCTTCGCGCAGCTTCACTTTCGACACATCGACCAGGATGATGACCGCATCGGCGGTGGAGGCACCGGTCACCATGTTGCGGGTGTACTGTTCGTGGCCCGGCGTGTCGGCGATGATGAACTTGCGTTTCGGCGTAGCGAAGTAGCGGTAGGCCACGTCGATGGTGATGCCTTGTTCGCGTTCGGCTTCCAGGCCGTCGGTCAGCAGCGACAGGTCGACGGTGTCGCCAACGGTGCGCTTGTGCTTGGAGCGCGACATGGCGTCCAGCTGGTCGGCAAAGATGCCTTTGCTGTCGAACAGCAGGCGGCCGATCAGGGTGGACTTGCCGTCGTCGACGGAACCGGCGGTGATAAAGCGCAGCAGGCTTTGTTCGCTGGCGTTGTTATGCGTAACTTGAGTCATTAGAAGTATCCTGCTTTTTTACGTTTTTCCATCGAAGCTTCGGACGTCTGGTCGTCCATGCGGGTGGCGCCGCGCTCGGTCACTTGCGTGATCGCGGTTTCAGCGATGATCTGGTCCACGGTCGCCGCGTCCGAAGACACCGGGCAGGTGCAGGAAATATCGCCGACGGTACGGAACCGCACCACCTGCTTTTCGACGGTTTCGCCGTCGCGTGGCGGCGTCAGATCGGTCACCGGCACCAGCAGGCCGTTGCGCGGAATGACTTCCCGCTCGTGGGCGAAGTAGATCGGCGGCAGTTCCAGCTTTTCGCGGGCGATGTACTGCCACACATCCAGCTCGGTCCAGTTCGAGATCGGGAACACGCGCATGTTCTCGCCTGGGTGGACGCGGGTGTTATACAGGTCCCACAGTTCCGGGCGTTGCGATTTCGGGTCCCACTGGCCGAATTCGTCGCGGAAGGAGAAGATGCGCTCCTTGGCGCGGGCCTTCTCTTCGTCGCGGCGGGCGCCGCCGATGCAGGCGTCGAAGCCGTGTTCGGCGATGGTTTCCAGCAGCGTCACCGCCTGGGCAGCGTTGCGCGAATCGGTCTGCGGATTACGCAGGCGCACAGTGCCCTTCTTGATCGAGTCTTCCACCGAGCCGACGATCAGGCGTTCGCCCAGTTCGGCCACGCGCTTGTCGCGGAAGGTAATCACTTCCGGGAAGTTGTGGCCGGTGTCGACGTGCACCAGCGGGAACGGGAATTTACCCGGACGGAAAGCCTTCTCGGCGATGCGCAGCAGCACCACCGAGTCCTTGCCGCCCGAGAATAGCAGGGCAGGGTTGCTGCATTCGGCAGCGACTTCGCGCATGATGTGGATCGCTTCCGATTCCAGTGCATCGAGATGGCGCGAGTTCATATGCGCGTTGTTTTCTACTAAAGCGTTCATTTGAATTTCTTTCAGGCTGCGACAGATTTTATGCGTATCAGTTTGCCGTCGACGACGTGGAGGCCGCATTCTTTCGATTCCGGGTTCTCCCACCACCAGCGACCGGCGCGGACATCTTCACCTGGCTGGATGGCTCGGGTACACGGTTCGCAGCCGATCGACGGATAACCCTGGTCATGCAGCGCGTTGTACGGCACGCCGTTTTCGCGGATGTAGTGCCAGACGTCTTCCTCGGACCAATCGGCCAGCGGATTAAACTTGGTCATGAAGTGGGCGGCATCATCTTCCTCGACCATCAGCGAACCACGGGTGGCGGCTTGCGCGCGGCGCTGGCCGGTGACCCAGGCCTTTTTGCCCAGCAGCGCGCGGCCCAGCGGTTCGACCTTGCGGATGCGGCAGCATTCCTTGCGCATCTCGACGCTGTCGTAGAAGGCGTTCAGGCCATTCTGCGCAACGTAGGCGTCCACCGCGTCCTGCTGCGGCTTGAACACTTCGATCTGGTAGCCGTAGTGCTCTTTCACTTTGTCGAGCATGGCCAGCGTTTCCTGGTGCAGGCGGCCGGTTTCCAGCGAGAAGATGCCGATGTCGTAGCTGCCCTTCAGTATCAGGTCGGTCAGTACCATGTCTTCCGCCGCCAGTGAGGACGCGAAGACGGCCGGGGTAAAGTCGCTGGCGATGCGGGACAGCGTGGCGCGCGTGTCCGCAATCAGCTTGCTTAAGTCACTCATGGGACTACTCCAATCAGATGCCAGCGCCGTCGTTGTTGCTTGCAGCCGGTGTCGGACGTGCGTGACGGCGGAACAGCGGCACCTTCTGATCCACCGAAGCCTGATAGGTTTCGGAGAAGTCGGACAGGCCTTTCAGCGCATCGTGCACGTCGCGGTCGGCGCGCACCGAGTAGGCGTCGAAGCCCACGCGCTGCATCGAGAACAGCTGGTCGCGCAGCACATCGCCGATGGCGCGCAGTTCACCGCTCCAGCCCAGGCGGGTGCGCAGGTTGTAGGCGATCGAGTAGCCACGGCCATCGGTGAATTTCGGGAAGTCGACCGCGATCAGCGGGAACTGCTCCAGCAAGCCTTTCAGCGTTTCCGGGCGTTCGTCCGGCGCGATCCACACGGCGATGTCGCCGGCGGCGGTGCGCGCCGCCAGTACCTCGCGCTGCACCAGCCACAGGCTCAAAGGAACGATGAATTTGCCTTCAGGGACGGCCACGGTGGCGGGATCGACCGCCGGCGCGCCTTCGACCGGCTCGGCCAGGCGCAGCACCTGCCAATCATCTTCTACCACCTCACGGCCCTTGATCATCAAATGCTTAGACATATTCATCCTCTCCAACCAGGCGGCCGCCTTTTTCAGCGATCGGCGTGGCGTACACAAATTCCTTGAACGGGGCGACACCGATGCGCGCAACGCATTCGGCAAACGATTCACCCTCAAAACGGTCACGCAGATAAACCTGCAGCAGGCGGTCGATCACTTCCGGCATTTGCAGCGCGGAGAACGATGGGCCGATGATCTTGCCGATGGCGGCCTTGTTGCCTTGCGCGCCGCCGATCGACACCTGATACCATTCACTGCCGTCTTTATCCACGCCCAGCACGCCGATGCTGCCGACGTGGTGGTGGCCGCAGGCGTTGATGCAGCCTGAGATATTCAGTTCGATCTCGCCGATGTCGTGCTGGTAGTCGAGGTTATCGAAGCGCTCCGAGATGGCGGCGGCAATCGGCAGCGACTTGGCATTGGCCAGCGAGCAGAAATCGCCGCCCGGGCAGCAGATCATGTCGGTCAGCAGGCCGATGTTCGGCGTCGCCAGACCGTGCGCCTTGGCTTCCTGCCACAGCGCGAACAACTGCGACTGCTCGACGTCGGCCAGCACCACGTTCTGTTCGTGGGTGACGCGCAGTTCGCCGAAACTGTAGCGGTCCGCCAGGTCGGCCATGAAGTCCATCTGCTCGGCGGTGGCGTCGCCCGGCGGCACGCCGGTTTTTTTCAGCGACAGCACCACGGCGGCGTAACCCGGCACCTTGTGCGGCTTGATGTTACGGTTAACCCAGTTGGCGAAAGCCTTGTTGCCGGCTTGCGCTGCCACCACGTCGGAGTCATCCAGCTGTTTGTACTGCGGCGGCTGGAAGTAGTCGATGATGCGCTGCATCTCTTCGGTAGTCAGGGTTTCCGGACCGTCTTTCAGGTCGACCCATTCCGCTTCCACCTGGCGGGTGAATTCTTCCACGCCCAGTGCCTTCAGCAGGATCTTGATGCGGGCCTTGTATTTGTTGTCGCGGCGGCCGTGCTGGTTATACACGCGCATCACGGCTTCGGTGTAGGTCAGCAGATGCTGCCACGGCAGGAATTCGCGGATCACGCTGCCGATGATCGGCGTACGGCCCATGCCGCCGCCTGCCATGAACTTGAAGCCGATTTCGCCAGCATCGTTGCGCACCACGGTCAGGCCGATGTCGTGGATGGCGATCGCCGCGCGGTCTTCGACGGCGCCATTGATGGCGACCTTGAACTTGCGCGGCAGGGCGATGAATTCAGGGTGGAAGGTCGACCACTGGCGCAGCACCTCGGCATACGGACGCGGATCGATGATCTCGTCGGCGGCCACGCCGGCATACGGATCGGACGTGGTGTTGCGGATGCAGTTGCCCGAGGTCTGGATGGCGTGCATTTCCACCGAGGCCAGGTCGGTCAGAATATCCGGGGTCTGTTCCAGCTCAATCCAGTTAAACTGGATGTTTTGACGGGTGGTGAAGTGGCCATAGCCGCGATCGTACTTGCGGGCAATATGCGCGAACATGCGCATTTGCTTGCTGGCGAGCAGGCCATATGGCACGGCGATACGCAACATATAGGCGTGGCGCTGCATGTACAGGCCGTTTTGCAGGCGCAATGGCAGGAATTCGGCTTCGGTCAGCTCATCGGACAGGCGGCGGCGTACCTGGTCGCGGTACTGGGCGATGCGCTCACGGACGATAAGGTGGTCATACTGGTCGTATTGATACATGAATATTCTTCCTGGATAGTCGCTGATTCCCCAAACTAGCGCTAATAGTAATAAACTTCGTCTTTATTCCATACGACTTAGTCTTTATTTGCTTATATAAGGATTGGGCATAAGCATGGACGCAAATAATTTTAAGATGGGCCAAGACCTGCAATGAACCTTCATCAACTGCGCTTTGTGCGCGAAGCAGTACGCCAGAATTACAATTTGACCGATGCCGCCAAGGCGCTGTTCACCTCGCAGCCGGGCGTGTCCAAAGCGATTATCGAACTGGAAGAAGAGCTGGGTGTCGATATTTTCACCCGCCACGGCAAGCGTATCCGTGGCCTGACCGAGCCGGGGCGGCTGGTGCTGCAATCAGTGGAACTGGTTATGCAGGAGATCGACAGCCTGAAACGCATCGGCAAGGAATACGCAGCCCAGGACAGTGGCAGTTTCACCATCGCCACCACGCATACGCAGGCGCGCTACACCTTGCCCAAGGTGGTACAGGCTTTCATGGTCAAGTTCCCGAAAGTGCGATTGTCTTTATTGCAAGGTAATCCGCAGCAGATCGCCGAGATGGTCCAGCGCGACCAGGCCGACATCTGTATCGCCACCGAATCGATCGCTGGCGTCACCGGGCTGGTGACGTTGCCATGCTATCAATGGGAGCACGTGGTGGTGGTGCCGCCCGACCATCCGCTGCTGCGCAACAAGCAGCCGACGCTGGAAGAGATCGCGGCTTTCCCCATCATCACGTATGATGGCGCCTTTGCCGGCCGTAGCAAGATCGACCACGCGTTTTCGCTGCGCGGCCTGAAGCTGGACGTGTTGCTGGAAGCCATCGATGCCGACGTCATCAAGACTTATGTGGAGTTGGGCATGGGGATTGGTATCATAGCGGGCATGGCCTTCGACGCCGAGCGCGACAAGAACCTGCGCGCCATCCCTGTCGGCCACCTGTTTGGCATGAACGTATCGCGGGTGGCGGTCAAGCAGGGCGCCTATCTGCGCAGCTATATCTACACCTTTATTGAACTGCTGGCGCCTACGCTCAACCGCAAGTTGATCGAGCAGGCCATGAGCGGTGAAAAAGATAACTACGAACTATAAAAGAAAGCATCAACATGATTACCAACCAGTTGACACAATATTACGCCGTCAACGCGGACAACTATGACCAGGTCTACGCCCAGGAAGAACGCTACGACGACCTGGACGATTTGCAGGAAATGATCGCCGAGCTGTTCCAGGATCACAAGGTGCTGGAACTGGCTTGCGGCACCGCTTACTGGACCGACCTGATCTCGGAAGTGGCCGAGTCGGTGCACGCCACCGATATTTCACAGGAGATGCTGGATCTGGCCGCCACCCGTGGCCTTGACGAAGCCATCGTCACCTTCGAGCAGATGGACGCCTTCAACCTGCCGGACGGCCTGGAAGGGCAGTACACTGCCGTGTTTGCCGCCGGCCTGTGGGCGCACCTGCCGCGCGAGCAGTACGAGAAATACCTGAAGACGCTGCGTGCCAAGCTGGGCAAGGACGTGCTGCTGGTGCTGCTGGACGAGTCATATGTCGATGGCAACTCGATGGTCATCGCGCGCACCGATGCGGAAGGCAATACCTATCAGATTCTGACCGCCGACGATGGGCAGCGTTACGAAATCCTCAAGAATTACCTGACCGACAGCACGCTGCGCAAACGCTTCACCAACCATGCGAAACAGTTCCGCATCGAGCGCTTGCAGTACTACTACCTGCTAAGTTGCCGTCTTAAGTGATTAAAAAGCCGCTAAACAGCGGCTTTTTTTTTCGTCCACTGATGTTCATTTACAACAAATTGGCTTTGTCACATTGTTGAAGTAATTGATAGGCAAGATCTCGGCCGTGGATTCAACACGTAGCCCTTCAACCTTAAGTAGAGAACATCAAGTGAAAAAACTTACTCTGGCAGCACTGATCATCGGCGGCTTCGCTGCACAAGCCCAAGCGCAATCGAACGTCACCATCTACGGCCTGGTGGATGCAGGTATCGTGAGCGAACGTGGCGGTGTCAATGGCTCCGTGACCAAAGTCACCAGCGGTATCGGCGGCCAATCGCGTCTGGGTTTCCGTGGCACGGAAGACCTGGGCAATGGTCTGTCGGCGATCTTCCAGATGGAAACCGGCTTCAAAGCTGACGACGGCTCGCTGGACACCGCCAACTCGATCTTCAACCGCCAGGCCTTCGTTGGCCTGAAATCCAAAGACGCCGGCCAGCTGACCATCGGCCGTCAATACACCATGCTGTACAACGCGCAAAGCCAGGTAGCCGACCCATTCGGCGCAGGCTATGCCGGCACCATCAAAAACCTGTTCCCATCGGCTGGCGCCAACACCCGCGTGAGCAACGCCATCGTCTACGCCACCCCAACCATGGGCGGCTTCAGCGCTGAAGCCCTGTACGCGCTGGGCGAACAGGCTGGCAGCGCCACCGCCGGCCGCCAGTTCGGCTTCGGCCTGAACTACGCACAAGGCCCGCTGAACGCGCGTCTGGTGTACAACAACAAGAACAACGACACCGCTGCGGTTGGCACTACCCCAGCCAAGGCACAGGACACCGGCCGCAACACCATGTTCGCCGCCAACTACGACTTCAAAGTCATCAAGGCTTACTTCGCTTACAGCGCCGACAAAGGCGTGAACAGCGCCCAGATCCCCGTGGCCAACGCTTACGGCTTCGCCGTGGCACCAAAGGCTAGCACCGACAGCAACGACATCCTGATCGGCGCGCAGATCCCTGCTGGCAACGGTTACTTCATGACGTCGTACATCCGCAAGGATGACAAGACCGCCAACAACCAGGACGCCAACCAGTTCGCGCTGGGCTACCTGTACTCGCTGTCGAAGCGTACCGGCGCGTATGTGTCGTACGCCAAGATCAAGAACAAGAACGGCGCTGGCTACACCGTGGGTAACAACAACGAGGCTGGTAGCGGCGACAAAGCCTTCAACGTCGGCATCCGTCACGCGTTCTAAGCTGGTCTAAGCAGTTTCCGGCGGTGGCAGCGGCAGGCGGATCATGATCCGCGTGCCGCCGTCGCTGACGATGGCGATCTCGCCATGCAGTGCCCAGACGCGTTCGCGCATCCCGATCAGGCCAAAGGACGATGCCTTGTCCATGTCTTTTTCGGCGATGCCCCGGCCGTCATCATGTATTGTCACATGCAGGTTTCCTTCCTGGCGGTAGAGTGACAGCGTCACCTTGCGCGCCTTGGTGTGGCGGGCAATATTGGTCAGCGCTTCCTGCGCAATGCGGAAGATTGCCGTGCTGTAGTTATCATCAAGTACCAGATCCTCTTCATTCGCGTCCAGCGTGCAGGCAATGTTGTTGCGCTCGACGAATCCCTGGCGCAGGCTCTTCAGCGCGAAATACAAGCCTCCTTCATCCAGCGCGCGCGGGCGCAGATTGCCGGCGATGCGGCGCAGCGAGCTGATCGCGGACATCAGCAATTCATCCATGCCGGCTTGCAGCCGGCGCGCGGCGGCATTGTTGCTGCTTTGCCGTTGCAGCAGCGCCAGGTCGCCGCGCAAGGTCGCCAGCAACTGGCCGAGATCATCATGCAGCTCGCGGGCGATGTGCTTGCGTTCTTCCTCGCGGATGGTCTGCAGCGTTGCCGACAGCTCGCGCAGCTGCGAATACGATTGCTCCAGCTGCTCTTGCACCTGGACGCGCGCGGCCTGCGCCGGCGTCTCGGCGGTCTGGCCCAGGCGCCAGCACAGGCGTGCGCCCAGGGCCAGCGCGGCCAATATCAGCAGGGAAGAGGGAAGGCGATGCATGTGCAACTCCATGCGGCCGGCGGGCCGCGTGGAATCACACTAAAGCAGAAGCGGGGAAGGGGATTTGATTTACATCTGTTTAAACAGATGCAGGAAGCTGCGGCTGACTTCCAGCTTGTCGGAGCGGCCCTTGATCATCACCAGGTGGCGGCCACGGATGTCGCGCGTCACGCCTTCGATGGCGTTGACGTTGACCAGCGTGGCGCGGTGAATCTGCCAGAACAGCGCCGGGTCCAGTTCTTCGGCCAGGTCGCGCACCGGCTTGCGGATCAGCGCTTCATATTTCTCGGTCTGCACGCAGGTGTACTTCTCGTCGGAACGGAAGAACAGGATTTCCTCGACCGGGATCATGCGCAGGTCCTGGCCGATGCTGGCCTGTATCCATTGCAGGTGGGCTGGTTTCGGTGCGGCGATCTTTTCGGTCAGCTGGGCCAGCATGGCGGTCACGCTGGCGTTGACGTCGACTGCGGCGGCCGGCTTGCTGAGGCGGGTCTTGAGGCGGTCGACGGTGACTTGCAGACGCTCCGGCTCCGGCGGTTTCAGCACGTAGTCAATGGCGCCGCGCTCGAAGGCCTCCACCGCGTAGGCATCGTAGGCGGTGACAAACACGATATTGCTCTTGTTGCCGATGACGCTGGCAGCTTCCATGCCGGTCTTGCCCGGCATGCGGATATCCAGGAAGGTGAAGTCCGGCTTCAGCTGGTCAACCAGCTCGATGGCTTCGTCGCCGTTCTTGGCTTCGCCAATAATGTCCAGTTCGGGCCAGACCTGGCCCAGGCGCATGCGCAACTGGTCGCGCATCAAACGTTCGTCATCTGCAATGATTGCTGTAGGCATTGTGTTCGGGTGTGAAGTGTTAATTATTTAATTAATTATTCAACGAATCGGCGTAATAATCAATCGCTGTTATTTTTGGGTTTGCTTGGCCAGCTGATATGGCACCTCGATGGTGACGATCACGCCGCTCGGACTATTGGCGGCGATCAGCAGCTGCCCCTGCTCGCCGTGCAGCAGTTTCAGCCGCTCGCGGATGTTGGTCAGGCCGAGGCCGGTGCCGTCGCTAGGCTTGGCGCCGAAGCCCAGGCCATTGTCGATGACGATCACGCGCAGCTTGTTGTGGGCGACATCGGCGCGCACTTTCAGCGTGCCGCCTTCCGGCTTGCCTTCCAGGCCGTGCTTGATGGCGTTTTCCACCATCGATTGCAGCATCATCGGCGGGAAGGCGGCGGTGCGCAGGCCTTCCGGCACGTCGATCTCGACGGTGAGGCGTTCTTCCATGCGCATTTTCAGCAGGTTGAGATAGGCTTCCACCATGTCGGTTTCGCGGCCCAGATTGGTGAACAGCGAGCTGTCGCGCATCTGTGGCAGCACTGCGCGCAGGTATTTGATCAGACTCCGCTGCATGGCGGACGCGCGCGGAGGGTCGGTTTCGATCAGGTGCTCGACCGAAGCCAGTGTGTTGAACAGGAAGTGCGGCTCGACTTGGGCCTGCATCATTTGCATCTTGGCTTCGCTGAGCTGGCGCTGCATGGATTCGCGCTCGGCGGCAGCGTTGGCGGACTGGGTTTCGGCCTCGGCGCGCTTTTTACTGCCCATCAGGAACTTGGTGCCGAACAGGGCCAGCACCAGCAGCGTGATGAAGCTCTTGAACCAGGTCGAGGCCTGGCCGTGGTAGCGGGCGACTTTCTGCTCGGCGGCGTCATCGACCGCCTCCTCGATGGCATTCGACAGCTCCTCGCCAATCTGCGGCGGCAAATCGATGTGAACTTCCTCGCCCGGCAGCGAAGGCAGGGAAGGGACGGACGCCATGCCGGGTTTGCTGGCCTTGGCTGGCGCGGCTGGCGCCGCCGGCGCCTCGGGAGCTTCAGCGTCGGCCGGTGCTTCTGGTGCTTCCGGCTCGGTGACGGGCGCCGCCTGGCCATCCTCGGTATTCTTGTTGCGGATCTTGCCGCGCTGGCTGAAGTGAATGCCACTGTCATCGATGCGGATATTCGTATCGTTGCCTTTGCGCTTGTTCGTGCGCGCATGTTCGATCTCTTCCTGCACCGGATTGCTGGAGAACAGCTCGTCCTGCAGGATGGAGCCCGCAATCAGCATCAGGATGGCAAACACCAGGAACTTCCACCACGACAGCTGGGTAACCCAGGTGACGATCGCATCAAAGCCACGATGCAGCAGGCTGCCGGCGGTCTTTAAGGTGTCTTGCGTTTTAGGCGTAGGAAACATGAACGGCTTTCACTCTTAACATGATGCAAGTGTACCCAGCGCGGCCGCTGCGCGCCATGCGCGTGCGACAGTCTGCAAAAAATGGCGACCAGACGGTATTTACGCGGCAGGCACTTGTCAAAGTGAATTTGGCTTGCTATAGTTCTGTCCCTCGCAAGACAACGCAGACGCTGCAAAGCGAAACGAAGAAAACGAGGGGTTGACGAGATAAATCAAGTGCTTCATAATCTCGCTTCTGTGCTGATGAACAAAACGCTTCAACAGCAAGTGACACCGGTCTTTAAAAATTTACAGTCGATAAATGTGGGCGTTTGATGCTGCAACAAAAAGCATTAAATGCTCAACAAAGAAATATTCAGTAGAAATACTGTC
>NZ_FNEQ01000009.1 GCF_900100205.1 Duganella sp. OV510
TCAAGGTAATGAAACGGATGGCCTATGGCTACCGCGACTCCGACTTCTTTTTCCTGAAGATCAAAGCCGCGTTTCCCGGTAATCCGTGAAGAGCCTTTTTTTTACCTCATGGCCTCCGACAGCGTATTCAGAAGCTGTCCTTTACCGTCCGCGCTCAGCTCCCAGAACATCGCGCCGCGCAATCCCTGCTGCTTGATATACGCAGCCTTCTCCTTCAGCGATACCGGATCTTCATACGAAATCCACACCTGCTCCGCCGCGCTGTACATATACGGCACGCGCGCCGACGCATTGCGGTAACGCTGGTAGCTGTCACCACGTTGCAGCAGCATGCCGTAGCCATAGGAATTGCCGCCGTTGACGCCATCCGTCACGCCGCCCTGGCAAGCCTGATACTGGCCATCGCCATCCGGCCCCGCTGCGCAGCCCTTCCAGCCGTAACCGTAGAACGGCACGCCCAGCACCAGCTTGTCCTTCGCCACGCCAGCTTCCAGGTAGCGCTGCACCGAGCGCGCCGCATGGCCGCCACCCGCCGAGATCGGGTCCTTCGGATCGGCAAACAGCGGCGCATGATGGGCGGTGTTCTTGCCGGCCCACGGCGAGTGATAGTCATACGCCATGATATTGATCCAGTCCAGGTGCATGGCCAGCTGCTTCAGCCACACGCCATCGCCAACGTAATTGCCATTGGCGCCGGCGGCGATGGTGATGCGGTAATGCTTGCCATCCTGCTTGCCCGCCGCATCATAGGCCGCGCGCAGTTCGCGCGCCCAGGTGATGAAGTTCTGCCGGTCCTCCGGCCGCGCACATACCTCGCCTTTCACGCAAGGCACACCGGCTTCACCCGGATATTCCCAGTCCAGGTCCACGCCATCCAGTCCATGCCGGCGCATCACCGCCAGCGACGACGCGATGAAGTTGGCGCGCGCCTCCGGCGATGCCGCCACATTCGAGAAGCGGTTGGACCAGTCCCACCCGCCCACCGACAGCACCACCTTGAATTGCGGGTTGTGCTGCTTCAGCGCCACCAGCGCGCGCAGGTTGGCGCTGTCTTCCGCCTCATTGCGCCACGCCAGCGCGCCGTTGCGCGCGTCCTGGCATGGCGCCACATCGTTGACCGACGGATCGGCGTTGCCATGCCTGCCGTCCCAGCACAGGTCCGCAAACGCATACAGCGCCATGGTCAGCTTGCTGGCGTCGACCTGCGACACCGGATAGGACTGGTGCTTCCAGCCAGGATAGTAGCCGATCACTTCAGCCGCCATCGCCGGCGCCATCGTGCTTGCCATGGCCACGGCCACGGCCAGGGAAATTAATTTAGTTCGCATTGAGCTCCGCCACAAAGTCATACATATCGCCACGGAAGTACGAGCGGCAAAACTCCACCGCGCGCCCGTCGCGCAAAAAACCAAGACGCTCCACAGCCAGGCCGGCATCGCCTTCCTTCGCCTGCAACAGCGTCGCCTGTTCCGCATTCAGCAACAGCGCCGACAGGCGCTGCAAGGCGCGCACCGGGCGGTTGCCGGTTTTTTCCAGCGCGTCGTACATCGACACATCCACCGCTTCCAGCGACGGCAGGCAGGAGGCGACGATGGTCGCGTACTCCAGGCACATCGGCACATCGTCGGCGTAACGCATGCGGTTGAAGCGGTACACTTTGGAGCCAGGACTGAGCCGCAGGCGCATCGCCTCGTCCGGCGTCACCGTGCCCTCCGAGCGCTTCAGCCAAACGCTGCGCGGCGTGCGGCCGCGCGCCCGCATGTCTTCGGAAAACGAGGTCAGCTTGGCGAAGTTCTTTTCGATGCGGGTGTTGATGAAATTGCCGGAGCCGGGACGGCGCACCAGCACGCCCTCGCTGACCAGGCCATCGATCGCCTTGCGCACCGTGATGCGCGACATCTCCAGGTCGGCCGCCAGCTGGCGCTCGGCCGGCAAGGCATCCTCCGGCTTCAGCAAATGCTGTTCGATCGCCAAGCGCAAGGCGCGCTGCAGGCGCTGGTAGAGCGGCAGGTTACTGGTCTCATTGAGGTGCTGTCGGATGTGTACCAGTAAGCTCATCGGTTCGCTCCACGGTGACATTGTTCGACGATAATACCAACAAAATACCAGCGCTCCACCATCTTCCCCGCCGCGCATCCAAATAAATTCCTTTCATCGAAAGAAACCCTTATAGCCAAAGGCTTTCTTTCTGTTGCAAACGCGCACAGCGATTTTCCATACCACTGACGATCCGGTATTAGGACGTTGTCAGAACCTCACTTTGTATGCTGCATACAACATAACAAAAAAGAATTTTAAAGTGGTAGTGATCTGGTATTAAAACGCGAGTATATTGGCGTTGGATTGGTTTTGAACGTGATTTAAAAAAGAAAGACGATACATCAACAATCGGTGGGCTCGGCGGAGCCTTCAACAACGGGAGGGAATATGCAGCACAATTCAAATAAGATCACCATGTCCAAACTAACGCCTATCGCCACTGCGGCAGCCATCCTGACGCTGAGCGTCGCGATGACCGCGCAGGCGCAGCAGGTGGCGGCGGAGCCGGACACCGTGATCGTCAGCGGCATCCGTGGCTCGCTGCAGCAATCGCTGTCGGTGAAGCGCAATGCGTCGAGCAACGTCGACGTGATCACGGCCGAAGACGTCGGCAAGATGCCGGACAAAAACGTGGCCGACTCGCTGCAACGCGTGCCGGGCGTGAACATCTCCACCTCCGGCGCCGGTTCCGGCGGCTTCGATGAGAACGACCGCGTGTCGATGCGCGGCACCGCGCCATCGCTGACCCAGACCCTGATCAACGGCCACGCCGTATCGACCGGCGACTGGTTCGTGCTGGACCAGGTGGGCGGTGCCGTCGGCCGTTCCGCCTCGTATTCGCTGCTGCCGTCGGAGATCGTCGGCCAGGTGGTGGTCTACAAGGCCCCGACCGCAGACCAGGTAGAAGGCGGTTCGAGCGGCTCGATCGACATCCGCACCCGTCACCCGCTGGACTTCAAGAACGCGATTTCGATGGAAGCCACCGTACAGGGTGTGTATTCCACGCTGGCGGAAAAAACCGATCCGCAATTCAGCGGCCTGTTCAACTGGAAGAACGAAGCCGGCACGCTGGGCCTGATGGTGCAAGGCTTCTCGGAAAAACGCTCGCTGCGCCGCGATGGCCAGGAGCTGCTGCAATGGACCCAGGTGGCACCGACCAACGCCGCCGTCAAGACCAACCCGGACCTGGCCAACGTCTGGTTCCCGCGCCTGATCGGTTCCTCGCTGTTCCAGCAGGAGCGCAAGCGCAAAGGCGGCTTGATCGACCTGCAATTCAAGCCTAGCCGCGACTTCTCGCTGGAAGCAACCTACTTCCGTTCGAAGATGGACGCGTCGAACTACAACACCAACTACATGACCGACATGAATGGTTCGGGCATGCTGGGTTCCGGTGTCGCGCCTGATCCGGGCTATGTGATCCGCAACGGCACGCTGGTGTCGGCCGCCTTCACCAACAAGGGCACCACCGCCGCGCCACTGCGCTACGGCATCGTCGACAACATCGTGCGCGAAGGCGCTTACGCGCAGACCGAGTTCTTCGACATCGATGGCAAATGGCGCGCCACCGACCGCCTGGTGTTCACCGCCAAAGCCGGCTCCACCAAGGGCAAGGGCGTGACCCCGAGCCAGGGCGTGTTTGAAGGTGACGTCAACAACTCCGGCGCCAGCTACCAGCTGAACGGCCTGGGTTCGCCGGCCACCGTCAAGTTCCCGAACATTAATACCGCCGTCTTCACCGGCACGCCGCTGGACTGGATCTTCGGCGTCTCGCCGGCCACCACCGACGACAAGGAGACCTACGGCCAGATCGACGCTGCCTTCCAGCTGGATGCCGGCCCGCTGCGCGAGATCAAGTTCGGCGTGCGTGGCACCCACCACACCCGCTCCAACTTCGAAGTGGCGCAAGGTCCCAACTGGTCCAACACCGACGTTGGCGGCACCAGCACCAACCCGGCATGGAACGGCACCACCTACCCTGGCAACTTCGGCAGCGACCTGGGTGGCGACTTCCCTAAAAATGTCTGGATGCTGGACCCGTCCATCCTCAACGCCTGGGGCGACCTGCACTCCAACCGTGACGTCAGCCGCACCTACTACCAGGACATGTTCAACCTGAAGGAAAACACCAAGGCGATCTACGTCCAGGGTGAACTGGAAGGCGACGGCTGGAGCGGCAATGTCGGTCTGCGCCTGGTGCGCACCGAAGGGACCTCGAACGGCTACCAGATCCTGCCTAACCAGCCAGCGGGCCAGAACCTGCCATCGTATCCATGGGGCGGTTTCGTCCAGCAAACGGCGATCGACAACAACACCACCATCCCGCTGCCTAGCCTGAACCTGAAGTTCGACCTGCGTCCCGACCTGGTCGGCCGCCTGGGCATCTCGCGCACCATGACCCGTCCTGACTACGGCGCACTGGGCGGCGCGGTGCTGCTGACCGATGAAACCCATACTGGCAACGGCGGCAACGCGCACCTGAAGCCAGTCAAGTCGACCAATCTGGACGCCTCGCTGCAATGGTACTTCGCACCGCGTGCCCTCCTGTCGGCCGGCGTGTTCTACATGGACCTGAAAGACTATGTGGGCTACGGCACCAGCACCGGTTCCTTCCTCGACACCCGTGCTTCGCAAGAGCAGAACAAGGCGGTGTTCGCCACCTACACCATCACCTCGCCGATCAACGTCGGCGCCAAGGTGAAGGGCCTGGAACTGGCAGCGCAAATACCGGTGGGCATGGGCTTCGGCATCGACGGCAACGTCACGCTGACCGATTCGCACCTGGACTTCGGCGCCTGCCCTGCCATGCAGACCGCCACCTCGGGCGATCCGTGCGACATGCTGGGCGCCTCGAAGACCACCGCCAACGGCGGCGTCTACTTCGAGAACGACAAGTTCAATGCACGCGTGAGCTACGCATGGCGCTCGTCGTTCCTGGCGGCGCAGGACCGCGGCACGCCGCTGTATCAGGATTCCACCGGCACACTGTCGGCATCGTTCAACTACAACATCAACAAGAACATCACGTTGACGATCAGTGGCCAGAACCTGAACAACCCGATCCTGAAGAACTACATCTACAACAAGGATCAACCGGCGCGCTTCTACGCCAACGGCGCGCAGTACTACGCCGGCCTGCACGTGAAATACTAATCGGCTTCATTGTGTAGTCTGTGCCCGCCACGGCTCTCCCGGCCCTGGCGGGCTTTTTTATGCCATCATACGCCGCATGCATACGCCCATCGAATACCGCGACCTCGACCCGCAGCGCTTCTTTAGCGAGGTGGCGGGCAGCTACCGCCCGGCCATCCTGCGCGGTTTCGTGCGCCATTGGCCGGCGGTGCAGGCCGCGCTGCGCTCGCCGGAAGCACTGTGCCAGTATGTGCTGGGTCTGGCCAGCAATGCGGAAGTGGACGCGGTGATGACGCCGCCCGCCGAGCGTGGCCGTCTGTTCTACTCACCGGACATGAAGGGCTTCAACTTCGTCCGCAACAAGGTGACGCTGGCGCGCGTGATAGAACAACTGGCGCGCTACTCGCAGTTTGACGCGCCGCCCTCGGTGGCAATACAAAGCGCCTTGATCGACGACTGCATGCCACGCTTCAGCGACGCAAACGTGGCGCCGGCGCTGCCGCCGTCGGTGCGCCCACGCCTGTGGCTGGGGAACACCATCACCACACCTGCGCATTTCGACCAGTCCTGCAACCTGGCCTGCGTCGTCAGCGGCCAGCGGCGCTTCACGCTGTTCCCGCCCGAGCAGGTGGCCAATCTGTATATCGGCCCGGTGGATTTTGCACCAACGCCAACGCCCATCAGCATGGTGCATTTCAGCGCGCCGGATGACGCCCTGCACCCGCTGTTCCGCGAGGCGCTGCCACATGCGCAAGTGGCCGACCTTCTGCCCGGCGACGCGCTCTACCTGCCAACGCTGTGGTGGCACCATGTGCAATCCACCGGACCGCTGAACATGATGGTCAACTACTGGTGGAAAGGCGAGCAGACACCCGAGGTGGAAGCTGGCCGCGCAGCCATTTTCAGACATCTGAAAATCCTGCCCAAAGACTTTTAAGCCGTACTGCCCCACACTCCCGCTTTGTTCAAGCTGGAGAAGTAGTTGAATCACTCACAATCCATGGCGGGCATGCGGCCCATGCCCGCATCAATCAGCTTCGGCATGACGCTGGTGATGGCGATGGCCTGCGGCGTCGCTGTCGCCAACATCTACTACAACCAGCCCTTGCTGGTGATTATGCAAGCGGCCTTTCCTGGCCAGGAATCCATCATCGGCTTCGTGCCGACCGTGACCCAGCTCGGCTACGCGCTGGGCCTGCTGTTTCTTGTGCCGCTCGGCGATCGCATTGAGCGCCGGCGTCTCATTCTTTCGCAGTACAGCGCATTGACCGTGGCACTGGCCGGCGTGGCGCTGGCGCCGAATGCATGGTCGGTGGTTGCTGCCTCAATTGTGCTGGGCGTGGTCACCAGTGTGACGCAACAGATCCTGCCCTTCGCCGCCGAGCTGTCAGCGCCCGAGCGCCGTGGCGCCACCATCGGCACCGTGATGAGCGGCCTGTTGTGCGGCATCCTGCTGGGCCGTGTACTGGCCGGTGCGATTGGCGAACGCTATGGCTGGCGCGCCATGTTCTGGCTCGGCATCGGCATGGCCGTGGTGATGACCGCCATCCTGGCGCAGATCCTGCCGCGCAACCAGCCGAAGACGCGGGACAGCTATGCGTCGTTGATCAAGTCCCTGTTCAGCATCTGGCGCGAAGAACCGGCGCTGCGCCGCGCAACCATCGTGCAGGCATGCGTGTTCGGCTCCTTCAGCGCGCTGTGGACCACGCTGACGCTGCACCTCGACACGCAATATCACCTGAGCGCACAGACGGCCGGCCTGTTCGGCCTTGTCGGCGCCGCCGGTGTACTGTTTGCACCGATCGCCGGCAAGGTGTCGGACCGCCGTGGCCCGCATGTGGTGATCGGCTTCGCCTGCTTTGTGATGGTGATCTCGTGGCTGCTGCTGGGGATGTGGGGCATGGTGGCCGGCCTGGTGGTCGGCATCCTGATACTGGACTTCGGCGCGCAAAGCGCACAGGTATCGAATCAGCACATCATCCAGGCGCTGCGTCCTGACATGCGCAGCCGCCTGAATGCGATCCTGATGGGTGGCATGTTCATCGGCGGCGCCGCCGGTTCCGGCTGCGCCATGCTGGCGTGGAAAGCCTTCGGCTGGACCTGCGTGTCCGCACTGGGCATCACGCTGGCGCTGATCGCGCTAGCTGTTCAATCCCGGCGGCGCACCTGAGTGGATCAGGCGCTGAAGGATAGCGGCAGCGCCTTTGTGGTCGCCGCTGCGGCGCGCTTCCACCCAGCGTTCAAACGTATCGCCGTAGCTTTCCCATAGTCCCAGGCCATGCTTGGCTGCCGTGCGCACCAGCGTGGCGGCAGCCTGCTCCACCGCCTCTTCGTCGCCGTTCAAGGCATGCACCAGGCACCAGCCTTCCGCCAGCGCGCAGCATAGCGAGCATGCATGATCGATGGCGCGCGCCCGCTCCGCTGCTGCTGCGGCGGCATCCAGCGCTTCCGCCTCGCGTCCCTGGAACCACAGTACGCGGGCGAAATACGTTAGCGCTGCCGCATACTGGTCCATGCCGAAGCGCGACACCTGCGTCGACCGTCCTTGTTCATACCAGCGCAAGGACGCTTCAATCTGCCGCAGCGACTCATCCTGCTGCCCCATAAACAGTTGCGATACGCCTGCAAGGCGCTGGCCGACAACGAATGCCTCCTGGTCGGCAGCCCCCGCCGCCAGGTCGGCCAGCTGGTTCGCGTGCGCCAGCGATTCGGCGTAGCGCTCGCAGCGCAGCTTGTACAGCCACAGGCCATAATGCGCCTGCAACTGCGTTTCCAGGTCGGACAGCTGATGGGCGAGATCCAGCGCACGCGTCCAGGCCTTGACTGTCTCATCGACCGGGCCGCGCGCCCAGGCCAGCGAAGTGCCATACGAGGCTTGCAGCGCCATCTCCTGGCCTGGCGCGATGGCCGGGCCTTCGCCGTTCAGCACCAGCGTCAGCCAGCGCTGGCACTCGCCGTGCAGCGACAACTGGTTCCAGAACGGCGCGGAGTGGGTCAGAATGTCGATGCCGGTCTGCTCGTCGCCATCACTGGAAAACGCCCAGTCCAGCGCGGCGCGGATATCATCGATATCGGCCTGGTAGCTGAGGCGCCAGTCGTCGGAAGCCTGGCGCGCCAGCTGCGCGAAGAACGCGGCGTGACGCTGTGCCGTCGCCTCTACTTCACCGCTGTCGGCCAGCTTTTCCAGCGCGTAGACGCGGATCGTCTCAAGGAAGCGGTAACGCGGCACCGGGCCGCCCAGTTCCGGTTGCAGCAGCGATTTGGCGGCCAGGCTGCTCAGCACATCAATGGTGTCCCAGGCTTCCGCATGTTCAGGCGCGCCGACGTGGCGCGCGGCATCGGCGGTGAAGCCGCTGGCGAAGACCGACAGGCTGCGGAACAGGCGGCGCTCCTCGTCATCGAGCAGGTTATGGCTCCAGTCGACGGTCGCGCGCAGCGTGCGCTGGCGCGGCAAGGCGGTACGGCGGCCGGCGGTCAGCAGCTTGAACCTGTCGTTCAGGCCCGCCAGTACGCCGGCGATGCCCAGCACCGGCACGCGCGCGGCAGCCAGTTCCAGCGCCAGCGGCATGCCGTCAAGCTGGCGGCAGATCGCACTGACGTCGCGCGCCAATGCATCATCCAGCACGAATTGATGGATGCTGGCCGACACGCGCTCGACGAACAGTCGCACCGCCGCATGTACCAGCGCCGCTTCCGCAGACTGCGTATCGGCCGGCGGCACCGACAGCGGCGCCAGACGGTAGACATGTTCTCCCGCCGCATCCAGCGGTTCCTGCGCTGTCACCAGAATATGCATGGCCGGCGCGTTGTTGAGCAGCGCCTCCACCTGCCCGGCGATCGGCCCGGCGAGATGCTCGCAATTATCGATGATCAGCAGCAGCCGCTTGTTGCGCAACTGAGCGCGCGACAGCTGCATGCAGTTCTCGATGGCGGCCGGCACCAGGTCGCTCTCGGCGATCTTCGCCATTTCCGCCATGTAGACGCCGTCCGCAAACCTGCCGCGCAGTTGATGGCCGGCTTCGATGGCCAGGCGCGTCTTGCCGATGCCGCCGGGGCCTGTCAGCGTCACGAAACGGCGTTCGGTGACCAGGCGCTGGATCTCATCAAGCTCGCCGGCGCGGCCGACCAGCGACGTCACGGGATGCGGGAAATCAGGCGGCGCCACGGCATGCTCCTGCCGCACCAGCGACAAGGCATAGCCTTTGCCGAATTCCGTCGAAATCATGTCGCGGTCCGTGCCCAGCGCCTTGCGGATGGCCGACATCTGCGCCTGCAAATTGTTTTCTTCGACGATGGCGCCACCCCACACCGTCGCCATCAGCGCATCCTTGCTGACCACCGCGCCGTTGGCTTCGACCAGCATCCACAGCACATCAAACGCACGCTGGCCAAGGTCGACCTTCTCGCCATCCCGCAGCAGCACGCGCAGCTCCGGAAATATCTGATAGCGGCCGAACGAGGCGCTGCGGTCGTCGCGCTGGCTCATGCAGGCAGTCCAAACACCAACGATTGATGGGATGCCGCACCCGCCATGGCGCCATCCGCCACTGCAAACGCCACGCTGCCTGCCATGCGCGCGGCGTCGCCAGCCGCATAGACGCCGGGAACGCTGGTGGCCTTCATCATGTCCGTGCGCACGTAGCGGCCCATTGGCCCCTCCTCCATTTCACAGCCCAGCGCTTCGGCCAGCGGGCTGGCGCTGTGCAGGCGGCTCAGTACAAACAGGCCGTCCAGTGTCAGCGCGCGTCCGTCCTGCAATTCCACCGTCGCCGCTCCGCTGACCGCACGCACGCCCGTGCGCTCGATGGCGACGCCGCGCGCTTCCAGCTTGGCCAGTTGTTCCGCATCGGGCTCGAACACGCCGTTGAGGAAGAACGTCACCGTGCCCCAATCCGGCAGCATCATCGCGTGATGGAAGGAATGTGCGCTGGTCGCCAGCACGCCGATGCGGCCCTGATCCAGTTCGTAGCCGTGGCAGTACGGGCAATGAAACACATTGCTGCCCCAGCGCTCCGCGAGACCGGGAATCGGCGGCAATTCATCGGCCATGCCGGTTGCCAGCACCAGGCGCTGCGCCTGATGCGCACTGCCATCGGCCAGCGTGACGCGGAAGCCACCATCGTGCGGAATAGCCTGTGTTGCCGCCCCCTCCTGCCACTGCACCGTTGGATACTTCATCAACTGCGCGCGCCCTTCGGCGGCAATCGCCGCACCTTCGCGGCCATCCTGCCCAAGGAAACCATGCGAATGCTGGGCGTAGCGGTTGCGGCGCTGGCCGGCGTCGATCACCAGCACGCGCCGGCGGGCACGCGCCAATTGCGTCGCGGCCGACAAGCCGGCATAACTGCCGCCGACAATAATCACGTCAAATTCAGCGGTGCTCATGGTGGACTCCCTTGTGATGTGCATTGAAGCTGGCCGACAGTTCCGCCAGTGTCACGTGTTTAAAACGGGAGATCAGCAAAGCTTCGGCCTCATCGAAGGCGCTGCCCAGCGCCTCGTTGACGGCGCGCTCCACCAGGCATTGCGGCTGCTCGACCCGGTTCCCCATCGCGAACACGGTAGGCGAGCCGACCGCCTCGTAGATGTCATGCAGCGTCACCTTGCGCAGGTCGCAGGTGATGCTCCAGCCGCCACCGTGGCCCTTGTCGGAGCCGACATAGCCACGCTCGCGCAGGCCAGCCAGCACGCGCCGCACCAATACCGGATTGGTATCGAGGAAGCCGGCCAGCTCGTCGGAAGTGAACGGCCTGTCGCCGTGCGCCATATGCAGCAGCACGTGCAGGATGGAAGAAAGTTTGCTGTCTCGTCTCATGTAACTAATGATAGTACATAATCACAAAACGTGCACGCAACACGCTAAACTGCGGTCCGGCCATTGATCGCCACGCTGCGCGGCGGTACATTGCAGCCATGAGATACCTCGCCCTGCTCCTCGCATTCGCCTTCAGCTGCGCCCACGCCGCGCCCCGCAACGCCAGCACCCAGGCGGTGTACGACTACCTGCTCGGCATCTGGGGCAAGAACATCATCGCCGGCCAGGCCGACCTGACCTGGCGCGACAGCACCGACATGGCCGCACGCGTACACGCCGACACCGGCAAATATCCGGCGCTGATGGGCTACGACTTCATGAACTACTATGACGCCAGCGAAGCCGACGGCCGCCAGCAAACCGAAGAAGCCATCGCATGGTCGCGCAAGGGAGGACTGGTGAGTTTTCACTGGCACTGGCGGATGCAGAACGGAGCGTTCTACAGCAAGAAGACGCCCTTCAAACTGCCGGTGAACGACTACCGCGACATCGATCCCGCGATCGACCGCATCGCGCTGGAACTCAAGCGCCTGCAGGATGCCAACGTACCGGTACTCTGGCGCCCGCTGCACGAGGCGGCCGGCGGCTGGTTCTGGTGGGGCACCTCGCGCGAAGGCTACATCGCGCTATGGCGGCATATGCACGAGCGCCTGACGCAGCAGCACGGCCTGCGCAATCTGATCTGGGTATGGAATGGACAGGATCCGAGCTGGTATCCAGGCGATGATGTGGTGGACATCACCGGCTACGACGTCTATGAAAACAACTACAGCGAGGCCTATCGCAAAACGCGGCAGCACGGCAAGCCTGTCGCACTGACCGAAACCAGCCACATCCCCGATCCCGGACAAAGCGCTGCCAATGGCGAATGGTGGCTATGGTTCCTGGTCTGGAACGACGGCGCCGGCCCCGCCGGCGTCACGAGCCCGGACAACTTCTGGACCGGCGAATACCACAACACCAACGCCCACAAGCGCAAGGTCTACAACGATTCGCGCGTGATCACGCTGGATCGGCTGCCGAAGTTTTAAACAGCATCGGCACAATGACCGGCCATCGCTGGCCGGTCATGCTGTGACATCAAGGCTTGGCCGCAGGGGCCGGGGCGTTGGCTTTGGCCTGGTCGCCAGCGACGGCGATCGACAGTTTGCCTGGGTCGATCGCCTTGCGGAAGGCGGCGTTGACCTGGGCCAGCGTCGCGGCTTTCAGCTTGGTCTCGTAGTCCTTGCTCCAGGCGTAGGTGCGGTTGTTGTACAGGTTGCGCGTCCAGCCCGAGGCGACCACGTTATCCTTGGAGCGGTTCTGCACACGCTGTTGCAGCAGGCCGGACTTGGCGCCGTCCAGCTCCGCTTGCGTGAAGCCGTCTTTCAGCGCGCGCTCCAGTTCTTCGCGGATCGCCGCCTCCAGCTTCTTCAGGTTCTGCGGCGCGGCGATGGCGCTCATGCCGAACTGCCCCGCGCGATCCTGCTCGCCGGCGTGGATGCCGCTGCCGCCGCCATAGGACAGGCCGTCCTTCTGGCGGATGCGGTCCATCATGCGCGACTTCATCGCGCCGCCGCCGAACATGTAGTTGGCCAGGTCCAGCAGCGGATAATCCGGATCGTTTTCGTTCAGATCCAGGTTCATGCGCGCCATGTAGAAGCCGTTTTCCTTGTCCGGCGCATTCAACACCACGTTCAGCGGCTGCTTGTCCTCATTGGTATTGAGGATGCGCGCATACGAGACCTTGCTGCTCCAGCCGCTGAAGCTTTCATCGATGGTCTTGCTGATCGCCGCCTTGTCAAAATCGCCGACGACGGAAAGCTCGCCGTGATTGGCGCCGTAGAATTCGCGGTGATAAGCAACCACGTCTTCCAGCTTCAGCGCCTTGACTTCAGCCAGGCGCTCTTCGGTGCTCAGCGCGTTGCGCACGTCGCCTTTTGGATAGTGGTTGAAGTGCTGCTCCATCGCCTCATTCGCCAGCACCTGCGGTTCGCTGCGCGAATATTCGAGGCCGACGATCCATTGCTGGCGCAGCTGCTCAAACTCGGCCTGCGGGAAGGTCGCGTCCTTCAGCACATGCGCCACCAGCCGCAGCGCCGCGTCCAGATTCGGACCGGTGGTGTCGAACTGATACGGGCTGCCGCTGATCTTCAGCTTGGAGAAAGCATCGGCCAATTGCTCGCGCGTGTACTTGCTGGTGCCGCGCGTCAGCATCTCGTTGGCGAAGGCCGACACCACCGATTTGTTCAGCAGGTTTTTCTCGTCGCCCCAGTGCAGCGACAGATTGACCGACACCGCCTCGCCACGATTCTTCTTCGGCAGCAGCGCCACTTTCAGACCACCGATGGTTTTGATGTCGGTGCGGGCGTTGATGTTGTCCTGGCTCGGATCGAACACCTCCGAAGTCAGCACGCTATCCTTGCCCTTGAAGTCCTTCATCACCTCGGCCACGCCTGGCGCGGCGGGAATCTCGGCGCGCTGCGGGTTATCCTCGGGGATGAATTCACCCACCACGCGGTTGTCGCGCTTCAGGTAGCGCGCGGCCGCATCGGCCACTTGCTTCGAAGTGATTTCAGGCAGCTGGTCGCGGCCCTTGAATAGCAGGCGCCAGTCGCCCAGCGAGATCTCTTCCGACAGCGCCACGCCCACCTGCTGCGGATCGTTGAGCGACTTCTCGATGCTGTTGGCGAAGTTGCGGCGCGTGCGTTCCATCTCTTCTTCGGTCGGCGGCGTCTTGGCGAAGCTTTCCACCGCTTCGGTCAGCGCCACACGTACCGGCTCCAGCGGCTGGCCCGCCTTGACCACCGCGCCGATGATCTGCAAGCCCGGCGCATAACCGGTCATGCCGAAGCTGAACACCTGCGCCGCCTTGCCGCTTTCCACCAGTTGCTTGTGCAGGCGGCCGGTCGGCTCGTCGCCGAGGATCTGCGACATGAAGCTCAGCGCATCGCTGTCCGCTTGCAGCGCACCTGGAATCTTGTAGCCCAGTGCGACGATCTGCACATCGCCCTTGCGCCGCACGGTGAAGCTGCGCTCGCCATCCTGGGTCGGCTCGACCGTCCAAAATGGCGGCAAGGCGCGCTTCGGCTTTGGAATCACACCGAAGGACTTGGTGATCCACGACAGCGTTTGCGCCGGATCGAACTTACCGGCCACCAGCAGCACCGCGTTGTCCGGCTGGTAGTAGGTCTTGTAGAAGGCCTGCAGGTTGTCGATCTTGACGTTCTCGATGTCGCTGCGGTTGCCGATGGTCGAGCGGCCGTAGGAATGCCAGTCGTAGGCCACGCTCTGCATGCGCTTCAGCAGCACGCCAAACGGGCTGTTCTCGCCGCTCTCGTACTCGTTGCGCACCACGGTCATTTCCGAATCCAGGTCCTTGCGCGAGATGAAGGACCTGGTCATGCGGTCCGCCTCCATATCCAGCGCCCACTTCAGGTTGTCCGGGCTGGCCTGGAACACTTCGTAGTAGTTGGTGCGGTCGTTGGAGGTGGTGCCGTTGAAATCCATGCCACGGTTGGAGAATTCCTGTGGAATGCTCTTGTTCTTCGGCGAGCCCTTGAACATCAGGTGTTCCAGCAAGTGGGCCATGCCCGTCTCACCATAGTTCTCGTGGCGCGAGCCGACCAGGTAGGTGACGTTGACGGTGACAGTCGGCTTGGAGGCGTCCGGGAACAGCAGCACTTTCAGGCCGTTCGGCAGGCGGTATTCGGTGATGCCCTCAACCGACGGTCCCTTGACCACGCCGGCCGGCAGTGCTGCGGTGGCAGCGGCGGCCCAGGCAGAGCCAGTGGCGACAAAGGACAGGCCACACAGCATCAGGCTGGCGGCAGCGACGTTTTTCAGGCGGCTGTGGTTCATGGTCTCTCGTATCAAAAGATGGAACGCACAGCATACGCCCCCTGCGCCGCAGTGGGTAGAGACTTAAGTAAAAATTAATTCTTTTCGGGAACCAGGCAGGCGTCAACCACTTGCAGATCGTTGTCCTTGGCGAAGGACAGCACGAAGTGATACGCCATCGGCTCCAGCGCGCGCAGCTTGCCGTTGACCACCACCGACTTGACGCCATTCACCACGGTCGGCGTCACATACGGCGAGAACTGCAGGTGCGAGTCACGGCCGCGCCCCGCGCCCTCCGGCTTGAAGCAGGCCATCACGCCGCACAGGCGCTCAGCCCAGTCGCTGGGACGGAACTGCCTGCCATTGCTGGTTTGGCCAAGGATGAAGAACGAATCTTGCTGTTCTGCCGGTTTTTGAACGGACATAGGCGCGGCTGCTTCTGCGTTGGTACTTGTTGGTAACAAGAGTGCGTGGAGGATAGGATCTTACGTATTATATCTTATAGAAGACTTGAATAAGTAAGCCATTGATCTGTAATGCATTTTCCCTACCAATTCCCACTTTGGTGCAGAAAAGTCCATATCCTGCACCAGAGCAATACCGCTATTGTACTCTTTAAGGCGATGCGCCGAGCCACCATGCGCTTGAGATCAGCAACAACAACAGCATCCACAACAACAGTGCGCGCCACACCAGGCCGACGGTGCTTTGCAGCGCGCGGATATTCGGTTCCTCGCCCGGCATGACGTCGTCTTCCAGTTCGATATCGACCGTGTTGGCGTCCACCACCTGCGCCTTGACGGCGGTTTCCGCCGGCGAGCCGAGGCGCACGCCCATGGCGCCGCCGCCGGCCGACAGGATGATGCCGAGCGCCTCGTTGGTCCAGCGGTGAGCGAAGTTGCGCCAGGCGTAGATAGCGTCCTCGAAGTTGCCGACCACGGCAAACGCCACAGCGGTCAGGCGCACCGGTATCCAGTCGATCCAGTAGAAGGCGCGCCCGGCGAACTGGCCGAACGGCTCGTTGCGCATGTGCTCGGGTTCGGTCCAGGCGCGCGCCAGGTATTCGGACACCCGGTACATCACCGCGCCGGCCGGGCCGAGCGGCATCAGGAACCAGAAAAACACGCCGAACACATTGCGGTGGGTGGTGATCAGCGACTTCTCGACCGCGATGCGGGTGACTTCCGAGACATCCATGCCCACCGTGTCGAGCTTGGTCCACTCGGCCAGCAGCGCGCGCGCGCCGGTTTCGTCGCCGGCGTTCAAGGCCAGCTGAATCGAGGTGAAGTAGTGACTGTAGTGGCGGAAACCCAGCGTCAGGTAGATGATCAGCACGTTCCAGGCGAAGGCCGCCAGCGTCCAGTTGTAATACTTGAGCAACCAGTAGATCAGGCCGGTCGGGACCACCAGGATGGCCATCATCAGGAACCAGCCGAGACGGCCGTGGGTCGAATGGCCGGCGTTAAACCAGGTCTCCATACGCAATGCCAGGCTCTTGATCTCGGCATAAATCAGATTGTCTGCGCGCAGCGGTTTCATCTGCTCGATCAGCAGCGCGCACAAGATGGAAAGAAATGTCATTAAACGTCCTTTGCGTAGGCATAGCCTTAATGCCCGATACGATAGCCTAGTTCTTAGTCTGCACGCAAGAAATGGAACAGATTGCGCAGCATGCCGGCGGTGGCGCCCCAGATGTAATAACCTTCATACGGCATCGCATAAAAGCTGCGGCGGCTGCCCGCCAGGTCCACCGACAGGCGCTGGTGGTGCATGCCATCCATCAGGAAAGCCAGCGGCACCTCGAATATGGCAGCCACCTCGGATGGATCGGCGGTCACCGCAAACGGCGGCTGCACCAGCCCCACCACCGGCGTCACGCAATAACCGGTGCCGGTCAGGTAGTGCGGCAAAGTACCGATGATTTCCACATGGTGCCGGTCGAGGCCGATCTCTTCCTCGGATTCGCGCAGCGCGGTGTCGATCGCGTCTTTATCGTAGGATTCGGCGCGGCCGCCGGGAAAGCTGATCTGGCCCGGATGGTCGGTCAGGTCGGCGGTGCGCTGGGTCAGCAAAATGGTCAGGCCGTGCGCGCGCTGCACCAGCGGGATCAATACCGAGGCCGGCGTCGGCGCACGGTCTTCGCGGCCGGGCAAGGCGCGCTCGCTGCCTTCCGGCGTCCACACGGGCGGGGTGGCGAAGCGGCTGCGCAGCCACGCGGGCGCCAGGCGCTCCGGCGCCACGGCGGCTTCACCGGCAATCGCTTCTATCGGCAGTTGCTGAGGATCGAAAGATGGCTGGGCCATGCGCTACTCCTTGATAAACAAAAGGGCGCCAGTGGCGCCCTTTGCAGGCGCCTGCGGGGCGCCCTCTCCAAACACAACCGTAATTAAACGGCTGCTTTCGCCGCTGGGCGACGGTTTGGCAGTTTTTCCTTGATACGTGCCGATTTACCGGAACGATCACGCAGGTAGTACAGCTTGGCGCGACGTACGTCACCACGGCGTTTCACTTCGATCGAAGCGATCAGTGGCGAGTACAGCTGGAAGGTACGCTCAACGCCTTCGCCGGACGAGATCTTGCGAACGATGAAGTTCGAGTTCAGGCCACGGTTGCGACGGGAGATAACAACGCCTTCGTAAGCCTGGGCGCGCTTGCGGGTGCCTTCGACTACGTTCACGTTGACTACCACGGTATCGCCAGGTGCAAAATCAGGAATGTTTTTGCCCAGGCGAGCGATTTCTTCTTGCTCGAGTTGTTGAATCACGTTCATTTTGAGACTCCATAAACCATCTTGCTGGCGCGCTATGAGTAAAACTCGATGCCCAGTAGAGGATGGGGTTATAACAGACAGGCCTAAAGGCCCGCCAAAAATCGCTCATCGTGCTTGGTGAGCAGTCCTGCCTCACGCGCCTTGATAAGCAAATCCGGTCGCTTGCGCGCGGTCGCCTCCAGCATGCGCTGGCGACGCCATTTTTCGATCTCGGCGTGGTTGCCGCCCATTAAAACCGGCGGCACGCCCACACCTTCATACGTTTCCGGCCGCGTGTAGTGCGGCGAATCCAGCAAGCCGTTGAAGAAGCTGTCTTCAATCGCCGAGGCATCGGTGTTCAGCACGCCGGGAATCAGGCGGATCACCGCATCCATCAAGGCCATGGCCGGCAGCTCGCCGCCGGACAGCACGAAATCGCCAAGGCTGATTTCCTCATCGACCATGCGGTCGAGCAAGCGCTGGTCCACTGCTTCGTAGCGGCCGCACAGGATCACCACACCGGGTTCCTGCTTCAGCTGCATCACGCGCTCATGCGTCAACTGCTTGCCCTGGGGCGACATGAACAGCACACGGGGCGTTGGCAGACCGGCATCGGCCTGGCGTTGCTTGGCGGCGTTGAGCGTCGCTTCCAAAGGCTTGGCCAGCATCACCATGCCGGGGCCGCCGCCATACGGGCGGTCATCCACGGTGCGGTGATTATCGGTGGTGAAATCACGCGGATTCCACAGCGACAGGCCACATTTATTCTGTTCAAACGCGCGCCGGGTGACACCCGACTGCGTAATCGCGGCAAACATTTCAGGGAACAGGGTTACGACATCAAATTGCATGGCGAACCGCCCTCAATGTTGCACTTAGTAATCAAGGCCCCAGTCGACGATGATCTTGCCTGCTTGCTTGTCCACCTTGTTGATGAACGCGTCCACAAACGGGATCAGGCGCTCTTGCGCCTCAACTTCGCCGGGTGTGATGCGCAAGATCGACTGCGGACCGTTGCTCATCATGTCAGACACCTTACCCAGGTGCTCACCTTGCAGATTCTCTACTTCCAGACCGATCAGATCAGTCCAGTAAAACTCATCGTCGGACAAGACCGGGAAGTGGCTTTGCGGAATGAAGACTGCGGCGCCTTTCAGCGACTCAGCAACGTTCCGGTCAGTCACACCCACCAAACGCGCTACGACATCGCCGCCATGCAGTTTGACCTGCTGGACGTCCACATCGTGCAACGCTGGCTTCTCCAACCACCAGGTTTTGACCTTCAGGAGTGCATCCGCATCTTCCGAGAAAGGACGTATCCTCACCCAGCCAGCAACGCCGTAGGCACCGAAGACAAAGCCTACCTGTGCCAGATCGTCGGGGACTTTCACCCCGGATGCATGCTTATCGGTCAAACCGGTAACCAGACTTGCTTAGGCTGCTTTTTTGTTTTGAGCAACCAGGCGAGCAACGGTAGGCGACAGTTGTGCGCCAACAGCTTGCCAGTGAGCCAGACGGTCTTCGGTGATGCGCAGAGCAACTTCCTGGCCCGAAGCCATTGGGTTGTAGAAACCAATGCGCTCGATGAAACGGCCATCGCGACGATTGCGCGAATCAGTTGCAACGATGTTGAAGAAAGGGCGCTTCTTGGCACCACCACGAGCTAAACGAATAACGACCATAATATTTCCAAAAAATTTGTGCTAGGACGGAAAAAGCCGCAAATTATAGCGCGCTTTGCCACGGAGCAGCAAGCGTTAATGAAATAATTGGGCATGTTGGGGTAATCAAAGATTATCCCTTGTTCCGGCGTCCGGGGCAATAGCCTTGCCCGCAAAAAAGGCGTGCCGGGGGCGGTATTATGCCTGATACTGCGGGTTTACCGGCTAATTCGTGAGCAACCATGACTGTTTTGCACTCAACGCGTCACAAAAACAAGACAATCGCCGCCCTGCTGGCCTTTCTTTTAGGCGGGCTGGGCATGCAAAGGCTGTACCTGCGCGGCTGGCGCGATCCGTGGCTGTGGCTGCATTTATCCAGCCTGCCGGCCGCGTGGCTGGTGGCGCAGCTGGCGCCGCAGGCCGATGGTTTCTACAAGCTGCTGCCAGTGACGCTGTCCGGCCTGGCCGGCATGCTGCAAGCGCTGATCCTCGGCTTGACGCCGGATGACAAATGGGACGCACGCTACAACGCCGCCAGCGCGCGGCAATCGGACACCCGCTGGCCGGTGGCCGTGGTGCTGGTCGCCAGCATGATGGTCGGCGCCGGCGGACTGATCGCCACCATCTCGCGCCTGTTTGACTTGCTGTACACTGGTGGCGCCTATGGTTAAACAAGGAGAACAAGCATGAGCAACCGTTCCATCCTGGCCGCACTGATGCTGGCCGCCCTCGCCGCTTCCGCGCAGGCGCAAACACCCAAGGAACACTACAACGCCGAGACCAAGCGTCTCGCCACCCGCTACGCCGAAGACAAGAAACTGTGCGGCGACGAAAGCGATTCCGGCCGCCGCATGCAATGCATGCGCGACGCCAAGTCCGAGTACGACAAATCCCTGGCCTACGCCAAGGCGCAGCTAAACACCAGCACCGCCAAGCCCGGCGCCTGCAAGGACTGCGGCAAGGTGACTTCCGTGGTGGCTGGTGAAAAAGCCGGCGAAGGCGGCGCTGTTGGCCTGATCGCCGGCGGTGTCGCTGGCGCCCTGCTCGGCAACCAGGTCGGCAGCGGCCACGGCCGCCAGCTGGCGACAGTCGCCGGCGCCGCCGGTGGCGCCTATGCCGGCAAGAAGATCGAAGAAAAAGCCAAGTCCACCAAGCAGTGGACCGTGCACGTGCAATACGACGACGGCCGCAAGGCCAGCTTCAACTTCGATCACGATCCACAGATGATGAGCGGCGACCGTGTGCAGCACAGCAACGGCACCATCGTCCGGCGATAAGGCATTGATGACCACCTTCCCTACCGAATGGCAGCCACTGGTCGACCAGGCGGCCAGCACGCTGCGCGCGCTGGCGCTGGATGAAACCGCCAAGGAAAAATTCTGCAACGACCCGCTGCTGCGGCCGTACATGCACAAAGTCTCGCAGCGCTATGTGGCCGGACAGACGGTCGATGAAGCACTGGCGCGGGTGGAACAGATCATCGCGCGCGGCCACGCCGCGTCGGCCGAATACATGGGCGAAAGCGTGCGTGACGAAGCGTTTGCGATGGCCGAGACGGAAGTCTTCATGCAACTGGTGCGCGGCATCGGCGCGCGCAACCTGAACTGCTCGATTTCGTTCGACCTGTCGCATATCGGCTCGCTGGTGGATGGCGAACTTGGCTACCGCAATGCCCGCCGCATCGCGCTGGCTGCGGCTGAAATCAACCGCGAAGTAATGATCTCGATGGAAGGCATCGAGCGTGCCGACGACATCTACGCCATCTACACCCGGCTGCATCAGGAAGATGAACTGCGCAACGTCGGCATCACCGTGCCGGCCAAGCGTCTGCGCACCGCGCAGGACCTGCCGGCGCTGATGAAGCTGCCGGGCCGCATCCGCCTGGTCAAAGGCGCGTTCCTGGAACCAGAAGGCGTCGCCTACAGCCGCAACAGCGCAGAGCTGGCCGCAGCCTACCGCCGCTACGCGCAAGAGCTGCTGCTAAGCGGACACAAGTGCTCGATCGCCACGCACGACCGCGCCATCCAGGCCGACCTCAGCGCGCTGATTGTGCAAGAACGCATCGACCCGCGCTGGTTTGAATTCGAATCACTGATCGGCCTTGGCGCCGAGCAGATCGACGGCCTGCAGGCGCGCGGCTTCCCGACGCGCGAGTATGCGGTGTTCGGCCAGGAGCATTTTCTCTACGTGCTGAACCGCATCGCCGAAGAACCGGTACGGGTGTACCAGGCGATTATTGATGTGATGGCTTAGCGTAGCCGGTGGCGATGGCATGCGCCCAGTCGGGCCGGCCATTGCGGGCGGCCAGCGCTGCCATCGGCTGCCAGTCGTAAGGCACGGCAATCAGCGCGGCGCCCCACCCTGCGGCGTGATGCTCGACGATGGCGTAGCGCGCATCCGGCGAGCCATTCTGCATGACATGATAGTGCAAATGATCGTCATCATAAGCCTGCAAGCCGACGCTGCCGGGATTGACGATCAGGCAGCCGGATGACGACCGCACAGCACGCTGCACATGGCTGTGACCGCACGCAATCAGCGCCGCCTCCGCACCGGCCAGGCGCGCATCGATTTCCGGCAGCGAGGCCATCCGCGCCCCGCCCGGCTCGACAGTTTCCAGAAAATACTCATGATCGCTGCGCGGCGTGCCGTGGCACAGCAGCACCTGCGGATTGAGCCACTGCTGCGGCTGCAAGCTCGCCAGCCAGGCCAGCTCAGCATCGCCCAACTGCGCATGCGCAAACACATCCGACGCCGTGCGCTGATGCGGATGCAGAATCTGCCGCTCATGATTGCCGGCCAACTGCACCCAATCCTGCAGCGCCATCAAAAAGCGCGCAGTCTCCAGCGGCAACAGCGGCCCGGACAAGCTATCCCCCAGATTGACGACGACATCGACGCCACGCCGGGCAATATCCGCCACCACGGCCTCCAAGGCCGGCAAGTTACCGTGAATATCAGAAACAAGAGCAATGCGCATAAACAACTCCGGGGTCAGTTCTGCCAATCGTACACGAGCTCATGTACGTTTGGCAGAACTGACCCCGGATTTGGTTTAGAACTGCTCGATGTCGAGGGCGAGGACGCCGGCGCTGCCTTCGGTGATCGAGGTGCGGATGCCGGATGCTTGCGACAGGATGTGCTCGGCAAAGAAGCGGGCGGTGGCGATCTTGGCTTTGTAGAAGCTGGCGTCGCCGTCGCCGGCAGTCAGTTTCTGCTGCGAGATCACGGCGGCGCGTGCCATCTGCCAGCCGCCCAGCACGATGCCGGCCAGCTTCAGGTACGGTACGCTGCCGGCAAATACACCTTTGATGTCGGTCTTGAGATTGCTGACGACGTAGTCCACCACCGCCTCCAGCTCGCCCGCCCCCTGCGCCAGCTGCTTGCGGATGGCGGCGAAGTCGGCACCGTCCAGCTTGGCCAGCTCGGCTTCAGTGGCGCGCACCTGGGCGATCAGCTCTTTGGCGATCTTGCCGCCGTCGCGCACGGTTTTGCGGCCGATCAGGTCGTTCGCCTGGATCGCGGTCGTGCCTTCGTAGATGGTCAGGATCTTGGCGTCGCGGTAATGCTGCGCAGCGCCGGTTTCTTCGATGAAGCCCATGCCGCCGTGGATCTGTACGCCATCACGCGCGACGTCCTGCGACAGTTCGGTCGACCAGCCTTTGATGATCGGCACCAGGTATTCGTACACCGCCTGGTTGTGCGCGCGCTCGTCGGCGTCGGCACTGTGGTGCGCCTTGTCGTACAGCGAGGCGCCAACGTAGGCCAGCGCGCGTGCGGCTTCGGTCTGTGAGCGCATATTCATCAGCAAACGGCGCACGTCCGGGTGGTGGATGATGGCGACGCCGGCCGGCGAGCCGTTCAGGTCGCGCGATTGCACACGCTCCTTGGCGTAGGCCAGCGCGTGCTGGTAGGCGTGCTCGGACAGGCCGATGCCTTGCAGGCCAACGCCAAAGCGCGCCGCGTTCATCATGATGAACATGTATTCGAGGCCGCGATTCTCTTCGCCGACCAGTGTGCCGATGGCGCCGCCGTTGTCGCCGAATTGCAGCACGGCGGTCGGGCTGGCCTTGATGCCCAGCTTGTGCTCGATCGACACGCAGTGCGCGTCATTGCGCGCACCCAGCGTGCCGTCGGCATTGACCAGGAATTTCGGCACGATGAACAGCGAGATGCCCTTCACGCCCGCTGGCGCATCCGGCGTGCGCGCCAGCACCAGGTGGACGATGTTGTCGGTCATGTCGTGATCGCCATACGTGATGAAGATCTTGGTGCCGAAGATTTTGTAGGTGCCGTCGCCCTGCGGCTCGGCGCGGGTGCGCACGGCGGCCAGGTCGGAGCCGGCTTGCGGCTCGGTCAGGTTCATGGTGCCGGTCCATTTTCCGGTCACCAGGTTTTCCAGATAGGTGGCTTTCAGTTCGTCGCCGCCGGCGGTCAGCAGCGCTTCGATGGCGCCGTCGGACAGCAGCGGGCACAGGGCGAACGAGATATTCGCGCCGTGCAGCATTTCCACGCAAGGCGTGCCGACCAGTTTTGGCAAGCCCTGGCCGCCGAACGCGGTCGGGTGCTGCAGGCCTTGCCAGCCGGCGTCGGCGAACTGCTTGAAGGCTTCCTTGAAGCCTTTCGATGTGATGACGCCGTCCTTGGTCCAGTAGCTCGGCTCCTTGTCGGCCGCATGGTTCAGCGGGGCGATTTCAGCGGCGACGAATTTCGCGCTCTCTTCCAGCACCGCTTCGGCGGTTTCCGGGGTCGCGTCTTCGCAGCCAGGCAGTTCGCTGACTGCTTGCAGGTTGGCCAGTTCGTTCATCACGAACAGCATGTCTTTGATTGGTGGTTGGTATGCCATCTCGTCTCTCCAAGAAAAAGGCCACGGCAATCCGGCGTCCGGATCAGCGTGGCCTCAGATTTGCTTTACGCGTTTTAGCCCAGTTCAGCTACCAGTTGTGGCACGACTTCAAACAGGTCGCCGACGATGCCGTAGTCGGCAACCGAGAAGATCGGTGCTTCCGGATCTTTGTTGATGGCGACGATGGTCTTCGAGTCTTTCATGCCGGCCAGGTGCTGGATCGCGCCCGAGATGCCAACCGCGATGTACAGGTTAGGCGCAACGATCTTGCCGGTCTGGCCAACCTGCCAGTCGTTCGGCACGAAGCCGGCGTCGACTGCGGCGCGCGATGCGCCCATGGCGGCGTTCAGCTTGTCGGCCAGCGGTTCCAGAATCTTGAACGCTTCGCCCGAACCCATGCCACGGCCACCCGAGACGATGATCTTGGCGGCGGTCAGTTCCGGACGGTCCGACTTGGCCACTTCACGGCCGACGAACGACGATTTGCCCGAGTCGGCCACGGCTGCCACGGTTTCCACCGCAGCCGAACCGCCGGTGGCGGCAGCGGCGTCGAAGCCGGTGGCGCGCACGGTGATGACTTTGACCTTGTCGCTCGACTGCACGGTGGCAATCGCGTTACCGGCGTAGATAGGACGCTCGAAGGTGTCCGGCGCATCGACTTTGGTGATTTCCGAAATCTGCGCAACGTCCAGCTTGGCAGCCACGCGCGGCAGGATGTTCTTGCCGTAGGCGGTGGCTGGCGCCAGGATGTGGCTGTACGACGCGGCGATGGCCAGCGCTTGCTCGGCCACGTTCTCGGCCAGGCCGTCGGCGAAGTAGGCAGCGTCGGCGTGGATGACTTTCGATACGCCGGCAACAGCGGCAGCGGCAGCGGCAGCGGCGCCGGCGTTGGAACCAGCGACCAGCACGTGCACATCACCGCCGGCTTGCGCCGCTGCGGTCACGGTGTGCAGGGTGCTTGCCTTCAGGCTGGCGTTGTCGTGTTCTGCGATAACTAATGCGACCATGTTGGATTTCCTTTAGATGACTTTAGCTTCGGTGCGCAGCTTGGCGACCAGGGTGGCGGCGTCCGGTACGATGATGCCGGCCGAGCGTTTCGCTGGCTCGGCGACCTTCAGCGTTTTCAGGCGTGGGGTCACGTCGACGCCCAGGTCTTCCGGCTTGGTCACATCCAGCGTTTTCTTCTTCGCTTTCATGATGTTCGGCAGCGTCACATAGCGTGGCTCGTTCAGGCGCAGGTCGGTGGTGACGATGGCTGGCAGCGTCAGCGACAGGGTTTCCAGGCCGCCGTCGACTTCACGGGTGACGGTGACTTTGCCGTCTTCCAGCGTGACTTTCGAGGCGAAGGTGGCTTGCGGCCAGCCCAGCAGCGCAGCCAGCATCTGGCCGGTCTGGTTGGAATCGTCGTCGATCGCCTGCTTGCCCAGGATGATCAGTTGCGGCTGCTCTTTGTCGGCGATGGCCTTCAGCAGCTTGGCGACTGCCAGCGGCTCCAGCTCAACGGCGGTTTCCACCAGGATGCCACGGTCGGCGCCGATTGCCATCGCGGTGCGCAGGGTTTCCTGGCACTGGGTCACGCCAGCGGAGATGGCGACCACTTCGGTGACTTTGCCAGCTTCTTTCAGACGGGTGGCTTCTTCCACCGCGATCTCGTCGAATGGGTTCATCGACATTTTGACGTTGGCGATATCGACGCCGGTGTTATCGGACTTCACACGCACCTTGACGTTGTAGTCCACCACGCGTTTGACAGGTACCAAGACTTTCATAGCTGTGCCTTTGGAAAAAATAAGAATTCGGGACAAATAATGTGGGCTAGATTATATGAGAAATCTGCCCCGCACAAGAAATCAAAGCACGATCGTGCTATTTTTCGCTAGTAGAAATCGTCTAAAAAATAAATCTTGCAGACGAATTTCTCGAAGGAAAAATACAGCGGCTGTTATTTGCGCTGCATCAAAAAGACAAACTCACGGCCAGTCTGGACGTGTGACAACAGGGCGTTGCCGGTTTGTTTGCAGAAAGCCTGGAAGTCGCGTACCGAGCCTGGGTCGGTTGCCATGATACGCAGCACTTCACCGCTTTGCAGTTCAGCAAGCGCTTTTTTGGCTTTCAGTATAGGCAATGGGCAATTCAAGCCACGCGCATCCAATTCCTTGTGGAATTCGATGATATCGTTTTCTAGTATCGTTTCGGTCATCAAGTAACCCGCTCGTTTGTGGGGAGGTGTCGCCATACTACTCCTTTTTGAGGGGGATGACGCGCTGCACCAAAATAGTTCGTTGTACGTTGCAAGTTCACAACGCAAGCTGGAAAGTATACAACAGGACTCCCCGAACGACAACGGCCTGCGTGTGATCAAAAATCCCACGCAGGCCGCATCTATCCAGCTTTACAGCGGTTTTACCGGCTTTACATGCGCGAGTTTATCCACTCGGAAACACCCGCCAGCGCGCCCGGCAGACCAGACGGATCGGTGCCGCCGGCTTGCGCCATATCAGGGCGTCCGCCGCCTTTCCCGCCCACTTGTTGTGCGACGAAGTTGACCAGCTCACCTGCTTTGACCTTGCCGGTGCTGTCTGCCGTCACGCCGGCGATCAGGCTGACCTTGCCGTCGTTGACCGACGCCAGCACGATGGCGGCAGTCTTCAGCTTGTCCTTCAGCTTGTCCATGGTTTCGCGCAGCGCGGTGACATCGGCGCCTTCCAGCGTGGCTGCCAGCACCTTGATGCCCTTGATGTCGACCGCCTGCGAAGCCAGCTCGTCGCCCTGCCCTGCCGCCAGCTTGGACTTCAGTGCCGCCAGTTCTTTCTCCAGCGATTTCACCTGCTCCTGCACAGCGCCGATCTTGACGGTCAACTCGTCCGGATTCGATTTCAGCGCAGCAGCCGCTTCGTTCAGCTTGCGGGCCAGGCCTTGCACCAGCGCCAGCGCGCCTTCGCCGGTGACCGCTTCCACGCGGCGGATGCCGGCCGCAACGCCGCCTTCCGAGATGATCTTGAACAGGCCGATGTCGCCGGTGCGCTGCACGTGCACACCGCCGCACAGCTCTTTCGAGGTGCCGATGTCCAGCACGCGCACTTCGTCGCCGTACTTCTCGCCGAACAGCGCCATCGCGCCGTGCTTGACGGCGTCGTCAAACGACATGTGCTGCGCCTTGGTGGCGTGGTTTTCCAGGATCTCTTTATTGACCTTGGCTTCCACTTCGGCGATCTGCTCGGCGGTCAGCGGTGCGTTGTGGCTGAAGTCGAAACGGGTTTTGTCCGGATCGACCAGCGAGCCTTTCTGCGCCACGTGCGAACCCAGCACTTCGCGCAGGGCTTTGTGCATCAGGTGGGTGGCCGAGTGGTTGCGGATGGTGCGCGCGCGCTTGGCCTGGTCGACATCGGCGCTGACCGCGTCACCCACCTTCAGCGAGCCGGAAGCCAGCACGCCGTGGTGGCCGAAGACGTCAGCCTGGATCTTCAGCGTGTCGCTGACATTGAACTGCGCGCCGGCATTGCCGATGACGCCCTGGTCGCCCACCTGGCCGCCCGATTCAGCGTAGAACGGCGTGGTGTCCAGCACCACGATGCCCGGCTGGCCCGCTGCCAGTTCCTGCACCGGCGAGCCGGCCGAGTACAGCGCGATCACTTTGGCGGTCGCGTGGCTCAGGTTGTCGTAGCCGACGAACTTGTTTTTCTCGCCCGAGTATTCGACCTTGGCATCCTTGACCGACTTGCCGCCCTTGCGCGACAGCTCCTGGCTTTCCTTCAGCGCGGCGTCATAGCCTTCCTGGTCGAACTTGATGTCGCGTTCGCGGCAGATGTCAGCGGTCAGGTCTGGCGGGAAGCCATAGGTTTCGTACAGCGTGAAAGCGGTGGCGCCGTCGATGCCGGTGGCGTCCTTGGCCAGCTGCGCTTCCAGCACTTTCATGCCGGTTTCCAGCGTCTCGCCGAAGCGTTCTTCTTCGGCCTTCAGCATCTTGGCGACGTTGTCCTTGGCTTCTTCCAGCTCAGGATAGGCAGCGCCCATCTCGATCGCCAGGTCGGCCACCAGCTTGTAGAAGAATGGCTTGGTCTGGCCCAGCTTGTGGCCATGACGCAGCGCGCGGCGGATGATACGGCGCAGCACGTAGGCGCGGCCTTCGCTGCCAGGAATCACGCCGTCAACGATCATGAACGCGGCCGAGCGGATGTGGTCGGCGATCACGCGCAGCGATTTGTTTTCCAGGTCGGTGGCGCCGGTTTCGCGTGCGGCGGCCTTGATCAGTGCCTGGAACAGGTCGATCTCGTAGTTCGAATGCACGTGTTGCAGCACGGCGGCCAGGCGCTCCATGCCCATGCCGGTATCGACCGACTGCTTCGGCAGCTTGTGCAGCACGCCGGCTTCGTCGCGGTTGAACTGCATGAACACCAGGTTCCAGATTTCGATGAAGCGGTCGCCGTCTTCCTCAGGCGAGCCCGGAGGGCCGCCCCAGATATCGGCGCCGTGGTCGTAGAAGATCTCGGTGCAAGGACCGCATGGGCCGGTGTCGGCCATCTGCCAGAAGTTGTCCGACGCGTAGCGCGCGCCCTTGTTGTCGCCGATGCGGATGATGCGCTCTTTCGGCACGCCTACTTCATTGGCCCAGATATCGTAGGCTTCGTCGTCTTCCTGATAGACGGTCACGGTCAGCTTTTCAGCTGGCAGCTGGTACACCTTGGTCAGCAGTTCCCAGGCGAAGTTGATCGCATCACGCTTGAAATAGTCGCCGAAGCTGAAATTGCCCAGCATCTCGAAGAAAGTATGGTGACGCGCGGTATAGCCGACGTTTTCCAGGTCATTGTGCTTGCCGCCGGCGCGTACGCAGCGCTGCACCGAGGTGGCACGGCTGTACGGGCGGCTGTCGGTGCCGGTGAACACATCCTTGAACTGCACCATGCCGCTGTTGGTCAGCAGCAGGGTCGGGTCATTGCCAGGCACCAAAGAGCTGGAACGAACAATCGTGTGACCCTTGGACTCAAAGAATTTGAGGAACTTTTCGCGAATTTCAGATGATTTCATGTCGTGAGCTAGTGGTAACTGGCAAATGCAAAGGGTTGATTATATATGACCACAGAGGCCACAGGGTCTAGGTGAAGGCCGGGCCGATCAAATCAATACGGTCGGTGCAAAAACCGTCGACGCCCCATGACAGGATTTCCCGGCCACGCTCGGGCGTGTTGACGGTATAGCAAAACAGGCCGTAGCCCGCCGCCTTGATCTCGGCCGCCAGCGCGGCGCTCAAGTGCTTGTGGTTGGTGTGGATGGCAACCGCGCCCAGTTGCTGCGCCTGTTGCTGCCAATCGGGCGGAATGGTGTCCAGCAGGTAGCCGCGCGGCAGTTCGGGCGCGGCGTCGCGGGCTGCAGCCAGTGCTTCGTAGCTGAACGAGGACAGCAGCGGATAGCTGGCCGGGTCACCGCTGGCCAGTTCGGCGGCATAGCTGTCGCGGGTAACTTGGGCCACCCAGGTACCGGTTGCGGCCTCGAAGCCATCGGCCGGCTTGATTTCCACATTCATCCAGATGCGCTGCTGCTTGCAATAATCGATGAACCGGGTGTAGAACGGTATAAGCTCGTCGCGGAAAGCCTCGCCAAACCAGCTGCCGGCATCCATATTGGACAGGTCGATCGCATCGGTGCCGGCCACGCTGCCCTGACCGGGCACCGTGCGGCCGAATTCCGGGTCGTGCACCACCATGCCGATGCCGTCGCGTGACAGCATCACGTCGAACTCGACGGCGTGGAATCCATAGGCCAGCCCGGCACGCAGGCCGGCCAGCGTGTTTTCCGGCGCCAGCGTGCCGCCGCCGCGATGCGCAACAATTTTAGGATAGGGCCACATGGCAGTGCCTTGGAAAGTTGTTATGGCAAGGATAGCAACGTTATCACGAATCGCCGCGCTGCTGCTAGCGGCAGCGCCCTGCCCGGCCGCCGAGCCGGCGCAGGCGGAAATCATGGCGCGCGCCGCCATCGTGTACGCCGAGCGCCTGGCTGGCGGCGCCGTCGACAGCGACCAGCAGTTCACCGTGCGCGCGCGCGCGATTGCCCAGGTGCTGATCCATCAGGCACGGCGCGACTATCCGGAAACCGCCGGCTGGGACTGGGAAGTGCATACCACCGGCGATGAGCGCGCCAATGCAGACTGCATGGCCGGCGGCAAGATCCTGGTCAGCCAGGCCTACGCCGAGCGGCTCGGGCTGAACGATGCCGAACTGGCCATGCTGCTGGCGCACGAAATCCAGCACGCCGCGCTGCACCACAACCTGCTGGAATACCAGGCCGCGCTGCGGCTGGCGCCAGCGTGGGCAGCACGCTCGTTTGCGGAACTCGAAGATGCAGTCGACAACGACCGCGCGCTGATCTCGCTGCTGTCCGCCACCAACTATGCGCAGGAACAGGAGGCCGACCGCGAAGGCTTGCGCCTGGCCTGGCGCGCCGGCTGGCCGGCATCGCAGCTGCTTGGCTACTATCGCAAGATGCTGCGCGCCGCGGACTGGCCGAATCGCGGCAAGCCCGACTACCCGTCACCTTCGCAGCGCTGGCGCGCGGCGCAGACACTGGCTGACAGCTTGCAAAAAAACTACGTGCCGCTACACTAGCGGCCTGATTGTTCGTGCTCAAAAGGTTGGAAACACATCATGACAGCTCAAAAAGCCTTAGGCCATATCCGCGTGCTCGATCTGAGCCGCGTGCTGGCGGGACCGTGGTGCTCGCAGAATCTGGCCGATCTCGGCGCGGATGTCATCAAGATCGAACGTCCCGGCAACGGCGACGACACGCGCGCCTGGGGCCCGCCGTATGCGCGCGACGCCGACGGCAAGGATACGACCGAGGCCGCCTACTACCTGTCCGCCAATCGCGGCAAGCGCTCGGTGACTGTGGACATCGCCAGCACCGAAGGCCAGCAGTTGCTGCGCGAGCTGGTGCGCCAGTCCGACGTGGTGCTGGAAAACTACAAGGTTGGCCAGCTGAAACGCTACGGCCTGGACTACGAATCGCTGAAGGCGATCAAGCCGGACCTGGTTTATTGCTCGGTGACCGGCTTCGGCCAGGACGGCCCGTATGCACACCGCGCCGGCTATGATTTCCTGATCCAGGGCATGGGCGGCCTGATGTCGGTGACCGGCGAGCGCGACGACCTGCCTGGCGGTGGCCCGCAGAAAGCCGGTGTCGCGCTGACCGACCTGATGACCGGCATGTACGCCACCATCGCCATCCTGGCCGCGCTGACGCACCGCGACCGCACCGGCGAAGGCCAGTACATCGATATGGCATTGCTGGACGTGCAGGTGGCGATGCTGGCCAACGCCGGCAGCAACTACCTGAATAGCGGCAAGGCGCCCAAACGGTGGGGCAATGCGCATCCGAACATCGTGCCGTATCAGACCTTCGAGTGTTCGGACGGTTACATCATCGTCGCCACCGGCAACGATGGTCAGTACCAGAAGTTTGTCGAAGCAGGCGGCCGCGCGGACCTGGCCTTCCATGAACGCTACGCCACCAATCCGCTGCGCGTGAAGAATCGCGATGAACTGGTGCCGCTGCTGGCCGAGATGGTGCTGCAACAATCGCGCGATTTCTGGATCGACAAGCTCGAAGCGGTGGGCGTGCCGTGCGGGCCGATCAACAATCTGGACGATGTCTACCGCAACCCGCAGGTAGAGGCGCGCGGCATCGTCATGGAAGTGCCGCACCCGACGGCCGGCACGACCAAGCTGGTGCGCAGTCCGATGCGCATGTCGGCCACACCAACCGACAACGCAGTCGCCCCGCCGCTGCTGGGCCAACACACTGATTCCGTGCTGCGCGAACTGCTCGGCCGCAATGATGAAGATATCGCCGCGCTACGCGCGAAAGGAGTTTTGTAATTGGTCACCCTGGAAGAAATCACTGCGCAAAATTTTGAAGACTATATGGAGATGGAACTGCCCGAGCAGCAGCGCGGCTATCTCGCCAGCAACGCCTACTCCATCGCGCAGGCAAGGTATTACGACGACTACATCCCGCGCGGCATCTGCTTTGAAGGCAAGCCGGCCGGTTTCCTGCTGTACGACAAGCAGTCGAACAACAACGTCGGCGAATACGGCATCTACCGCTTCATGGTGGACTATCCGCAACAAGGCAAGGGCATCGGCCGCCGCGCGATGGCGCTGCTGCTGGAAGAACTGAAAGCCAAGCCCGACGTCAAGCTGATCACCATCTGCTACAAGCCGGACAACGCCAACGCCCAAGCCTTCTACCGCAGCTTCGGCTTTGAAGAAACCGGCCTCGACGACGTCGGCGAAATGATCGCCGTCATCCGCCCGTAGCTGTCAACGCTTTCGCGCGCGCTCCAGATCACGGTCATCACGCCGCATCTCGGCCCGGATGGCGCGGCGTGCGCCGCGTATCGCACCTGTCAGCGGCGCGAAATAGCGGCGCAGACTTTCCCGAAACATACGTTTTACGAAACCAGCTTCCTCATCCGTTTTCATTTGCCGCCCTCCGCAGTAATTTTCGAGTCGAGTAATACAATACCAAGACAAGCAGCACCACATCCATCACCAGCATCAGATGTGCGGCCCCGGATAAAAGATAGTATGTAAAGTCACTGACGCCGAGCCATCGCATGCCGCGCGCAGCGAGTTCCACCACGGCAGCACCCGCAGCCACTACCAGAATGTATAACACGCTAAATCCAAAGTGCATGATCAACTCCCAGTTGATACGTTTGTCGTCCATGATGTATCAGGCCCCATATCGGCGGCCTGCTCCCTTTAGACACGCATGTCACGTTTGAGTTCCTCGACCTGGCTATGCATGTGGGTGACCGCGCCTTTGAGCTGGCCGGACAAGGTGGGGATGTAGTCGCAGATACGTTTGGCGCGTTCGGCCAGGATTTCCAGGTCGCGCACCAGCTTGCGGATGCGCGTGTCGTCAGCCGATTCGAGGATTTCGCGCGCACTATCGGCATGCTTGTCCATCAGTTCAATGCAGTTGCGTAGCTCGCGCGGCAGGCCAGGCTCCGCTGATGCCGCCTGCGCCGCCAGGCGCACCGAGCGCTCGACAAAATAGAAACGGTGCTGGATATCGTTGGGATGCAGCATGATGGTCTCCTCCAAGAGCAGGCACCAATGTGCCCGTTCGGATGAGACAGCGAAGTGAACAGCCAGTTGCGGCAATCAGCCCCAACACTGATCTAGATCATGCCAACGGCACGAGCTTGCGCAAACGCAGCGTGACCAGCAGCGCCAGCAACAGGGCAAAAGCCAGCACGGCCACCACGCCCGGCCAGGCGGAATGTCCCCACATGAGGCCAGTCGCCGAACCGATGACGCTGGAGCCGAGATAGTAGAAGAACAGGTACAAGGCCGACGCCAGCGCCTTGTTGCTGGTTGCGCGCCGCCCTACCCAGCTGCTGGCCACCGAATGCGTGGCGAAGAAGCCGTAAGTGAACACCGCCACGCCCAGCAGGATCAGCGGCAGCCAGTTTGACAGCGTCAGCAGCAGGCCGGTCAGCATGATCAGCGCCATCACCCACAGCACGTGGCGGCGGCCAAAGCGGTCGGCCAGCCTTCCCGCCCACACCGAGCTGTAGATGCCCAGCAGATAGAAGAACGACACCGCACCCACCACACTCTGACTCAGGCTGAACGGCCCGCCCAGCAAGCGGTAAGCGATGTAATTGTACAGGCTGACAAACGCGCCCATCAGCAGGAAAGCCAACGCAAACAGCCACGGCAAGCCGGCATCCGACAAGTGCAGCCTGAAACCCGACGGCAGCGCGCGCCAGCCGCCACCGGCCGGCGTGAAGTGGCGCGATGCCGGCAGGCTGCGCCAGAATTCCAGCGCCGCAGCAATCCCCGCCACGCCCACCATCGCCAGCGCCAGCCGCCACGAAAAGTGGTCGCTCAGCACCGAGGTGATCACGCGCCCGGCCATGCCGCCAAAAGCGCTGCCGCTGATGTACAAGCCCATCGACAAGCCCAGCGACTGCGGCTCGATTTCCTCGCCCAGATAGGCCATGGCGATTGCCGGCATGCCGCCCAGCACCACGCCCAGCAAGGCACGCATCGCCAGCAACTGCGGATAGTTGTGAGCAAAGGCGCACAGCAAGGTCATGATGGCGGCCACCGCCATCGCCGCCACCATCAGCGGCTTGCGCCCGAGGCGTTCGGAGATGGCGCTCGACGCCAGCAGCGACAGCGCCAGCGCGCCGGTGGAAACCGACAACACCATGCTGCTCTGCGCTGCTGTCAGCGCGAATTCATGCGACAGCAAGGGCATCAGCGGCTGCACACAGTACAGCAGCGCAAACGTGGTGAAGCCGCCGAAAAACATGGCGCGGTTGCTGCGCTTGAATTCGGGACTGCCGAGGGCGATGCGGGGGCCGCGCGGCGCCGGAATGGCGCTGGCGGTGGTGGCGCTGGCGGTGGTGGCGCTGAGTGACATGATGCGGTTCCTGCAAGCTACGATGGCTTCATCTTAGGATTGCCTCATTAATCCGTCCAATATATATTTAAACCTTCAGTCATACTTTAAACAGATAATGGAATTACGCCACCTGCGCTACTTCGTCGCCGTTGCCGAAGAATTAAGCTTCACCCGTGCCGCCGAACGGCTGCATATCGGCCAGCCGCCGTTAAGCCATCAGATCCAGATGCTGGAAGCTGAAGTAGGTGCGCAATTGCTGGAGCGCAGCAAGCGCTGGGTGCGCCTGACTGAAGCCGGCAAGCTGTTCCTCGATGACGCCCGCCGCGTGCTGGCCCTGTCTGAGCAGGCGATGCAGACCGCGCGCCGCGCCGAACGTGGCGAGGCCGGCGAACTGCGCGTCGGCTTCACCTTTTCCACGCCGCTGACGCCGCTGTTTGCGGCGGTGATCAACCGTTACCGCCAGCGCTATCCGGGCGTACAGCTGACTTTGCGCGAGATGTCGACCATCGGCCAGATCGAGGCCATCGCCAGCCGCGAGCTGGACCTGGGCCTGGTGCGGCCGCCAGAACTGAACCTGCCGGATGCGGTGGACCTGACGATATTGCGGCGCGATCCGCTGGTGATGGTGCTGCCGGTCGGCCATCGGCTGGCGAAGAAGAAAAGCATTGCTGTCAGCGACCTGCGGGGCGAGCCGCTGGTGATGTATCCGGAAAGCGCCGGCACCGGCATTCATCCGCAGATCAACCGGCTGTGCCGCGAGGCTGGTTTCAAGCCGACCATTGCGATGGAGGCCGGCGAGGCGTCCACCATCATTGGCCTGGTGGCGGCAGGCTGCGGCGTGTCGGTGCTGCCGAGTTCCTTCGACATCATCCGCATGCGCGAGGTGTGCTATCGCCCGATGGCGGATGCCGAGGCGACCACGGCGCTGTATCTGGCGAAGAGAAAAGATGCGATATCGCCGCTGGTCGCCGCCTTCGTCGCGGTGGCGACGCAGGCGGCTGCGGCAAAGGCTTAGGAGTAGTCTGCGTCCAGCTCGGAGCCGGCGTAGTTTTCCAGTTCGGCAAACAGCGTTTTCATCGCCGTGCGTCCCTTGATGTTTTGCAGCACGGTGCAGGTCTGACGATAGCTGTCGATGCGTTCCAGCAGCACCGGATGATGCTGCACCGGCACCTTGGCCACCAGCTCGGCCCAGCCGGCCTCATAGTCCGGCTTGTTCTTGCGCACCGCTTTGACAAAGCGCTCGAACGCCTTCTGGCCGGTGCGCGCGACGATCATGCCGCCGCCCTCCACCGCGAAGATGATCGCCAGTGCGATCACGCCCTCGGCATTCAGGTCGGCATCGCTGACCGGGCCTTCGGTGTTGTGGCGGCGCAGCCAGTTGGCCAGCCGCACCACCGCCTGCACTTCCTTGCGCTGCCTGAACTGCACCGCGTAACGCGCGGCGCCGTCCCAGTTCTGGTTCGGATCGGTCTGGCAGATATCGATGAACTTGTCGCGCAAGCGCCGTGCGGCGTACACCGGATCGGTATCGTACTCGCCCACCAGCGCATCCTCCGGCAAGGTCACCAGCTCCTTGATCATGCGGAAGCCGATCTGGAACGCATGCTCGGCGCCCTGGTCGATCAGCAGGTCCAGCGCAGCCAGGTCGTCCTCGGCGCCCACCGCCTGCTCCAGCCCCAGCGACACGCAGCCGGTGGTCAGCTGCAAGGCCTTCTGGATACCATCGGCGGTGCGGTCGTTGGTGAACTTCTCGGCCACCATGGCGGTGATGCCGGTCAGCTCGTCGGCCAGCGTGTAGGCCGCGTCGTCATCCGGGTGCTTCGCCAGTTGCTGGATCGCACGGGTCAGGCGCGGCAGGGTTGCTACGACGATTGCAGGCAGCATCTGATCGCCATCCATCACGAGAAGATATTGGTGCCGACCGAGCGGCGCGAGGTTTTCGCGGCACGCGTGGACGGTACTTGCTTGCGCAGGCGGTACAGCAATTCCTTGGTCGAACGCTGCAAGATGCTGGGCTCGGCGTCCGGGTCATCGTCGTACTCGGCGTCGGCCAGGTCGGCGCTGTGGCGGAATTCCGGGAACAGCTCGAACAGCGCGCGGTCCCAGCCGTCTTCCGACGCTTGCGCCAGGGCGATCGCCACCGGCACGATATCGCTGTCGGACGAGGTCTGGCCGGTCAGGTACGGGCCTTTCGAAATCACTTCGCCGGCCACTTCCAGGATTTCCTTCGGCGCCAGCGAGAACAGGATGGCGAAGATGGTCGCGCCATGGTCGGTGGCCGAAGCGGCCGCCAGCAGTTCGTTGCGGCGTTCTTCGTCATCGGTGGCAAACACCACGCCATGGATGTGCGAGAACAGCGATTCGGCGATGCGCTCCGGATCATCCTCGATCTGGTCGTCCGGCCAGGTGGCGGCGATGAAGGCCAGGCTGTCAGCCCAGGCTTTCGGCGGCACCAGCAGCGTCGCCAGCGACATCTTGCCGCCGTCGAAGCCGGCCATGTGCAGCGCGGTCACTTGCGGCGGGATGTTGTTCAGCACTTCCACCACCGCCAGGTCGCCGAACTGGTCGGCGGCTTCGGCGAAGGCTTCCTCAGCATGGCTCAGCGAGCCGGCCAGCACCAGCTCGGTCACCTGCTTGCTCAATGCGGGCAGATTGGATTTTTCGGACATGCTTAATCTCCATCCTTGTCGAACATCTGGGCAAAGTCGTCGCTTGCCACATCTTCGTCGTCGACATCGTCGCCATCGTCGTTGCGCGACAGCTGGTCGAGCGACTGGTCGTCATCGTCCCAGCGGCGCGGATTCTTGTGCAGGAAGGCGGTGATGATGGCCTGGCGCGCCAGGTCCGGCATCGATTCGGCGATCGCCGCATACATCTTGGCCGCCTCGTCGCCCTTGCACGAAGCCATGGCGAACACGCGCGCGGCGTCGCCGAACTCGTAGTCCTCGGCTTCGGCCAGCAGGCCTTTCGGGTCGTTGAACTCGATCTGGTCAACCAGCGCGAAAGCCAGCATGTTGACGTCTTCGATGCCGCCGCCCTGGGCGTACTCGCCCACCAGTGCGTCGACCATGCGCTGATAGTTCTTGTGATCCGGCGGATCGCCCAGGATGCCTTCGATCTGGCCTTCCAGCTCACGCGATTGATAGGCGAACTCAGGGTGTACTTTTCTCATTTCTTACTTTCTAAACAGGTATCAGGCGGCCGGCAGCGTGGTGCCGTGCAACGCAAACAGCGAACGCCACAGCTGGTAAGCCTCGGCCTCGGCGTCGATGATGATGCGGTGATTCAGGCTCTGGTTGTACTCTTCGCGCTTGGCCGGGTCCGACAGGATCTCGTAAGCCTTGGTGACCGCCTTGAAGCGCGCATCCGCGCCGGGTTCGGGATTGCGGTCCGGGTGGAACCGCATGGCCAGCGAGCGATAGACCTTTTTGATCTCGTCTTCGCTGGCGTTCGGCGCAATACCCAGTGTGTTGTAATAATTTTCCATTTTGGAAACTCCGGGCCGTGGTGCTGAACAAAATTAATCGATCATTATACCGCGCTGCCATATCCCTATCGGCAATACGGTAAAATGCCTTGATATAGAACTTTCGAGCATAGCCACCTTTCAGATGAGCAACGACAAAAACAACCCAGCGCCAGCCCTACCTTCCAATTTCCTGCGCGCCATCGTCGAACACGACCTGGCGGCCGGCACCCACGTCCGCGACGGCATGCCGAGCGTCATCACCCGCTTTCCGCCGGAGCCGAACGGCTACCTGCACGTCGGCCACGCCAAGTCGATCTGCCTGAACTTCGGCCTGGCGCGCGACTACCAGGGCCGCTGCAACCTGCGCTTCGACGACACCAACCCGGCCAAGGAAGAGCAGGAATACGTCGACACCATCATCGACAGCGTCAAATGGCTGGGCTTCGACTACGACTATCCGCAAACCGGCGGCGGCGTCGAGCATCATCTGCACTATGCGTCGGACTATTTCGACCAGCTGTACACGATGGCCGAATGGCTGATTGAACAAGGTTACGCCTACGTCGACAGCCAGTCGGCCGAAGATATGGCGGCCAATCGCGGCAATTTCAACACGCCGGGCACCAACTCGCCGTTCCGCAACCGCCCTGCGGCTGAATCGCTGCAACTGTTCCGCGACATGAAGGCCGGCAAATACGCCGATGGCGAACACATCCTGCGCGCCAGGATCAGCGAAGACGCGATGGCGTCGCCGAACATGAATATGCGCGACCCGGCCATCTACCGCATCCGCCACGCGCACCACGTGCGCACCGGCGACGCCTGGTGCATCTACCCGATGTACGACTACACGCACCCGATTTCGGACGCGCTGGAAAACATCACCCATTCGATCTGCACGCTGGAATTCCAGGACCACCGCCCGTTTTACGACTGGCTGCTGGCCACCCTGTCGAAAGGCGGCTTCTTCAAGCTGCCGGTGCCGCGCCAGTATGAATTCTCGCGCCTCAACCTGACCTATGTGGTGACGTCGAAGCGCAAGCTGCGCCAGCTGGTCGAAGAGAACATCGTCGACGGCTGGGACGACCCGCGCATGCCCACCATCGTCGGCCTGCGCCGCCGCGGCTACACGCCGGAAGCCATCCACCTGTTCTGCGAACGCATCGGCGTCACCAAGGCCGACGGCTGGATCGACATGAGCACGCTGGAAGGCTGCGTACGTGAAGACCTGGACCCGAAAGCGCCACGCGCCACCGCCGTGCTGCGCCCGCTGAAACTGATCATCGACAACTACCCTGAAGGCCAGACCGAAGCGTGCACCTCGCCGGTCCACCCGCACCACCCGGAAATGGGCGTGCGCACCTTCCCGATCTCGCGCGAGCTGTGGATCGAAGAGGACGACTTCATGGAAGTGCCGAGCAAAGGCTATTTCCGCTACTACCCGCCGATCGGCGAGAATCCTGGCAGCCGCGTGCGCCTGCGTCACGGCTACGTCACCGAGTGCACCGGCTACGACAAGGATGAAAACGGCAAGGTCATCGCTGTCCACGTGAAGTACTTCGAGGACTCCAAATCCGGCACGCCGGGTTCGGACAACTACAAGGTCAAGGGCAATATCCACTGGGTCTCGGCTGCCACCGCGCTGGAAGCTGAAGTGCGCCTGTACGACCGCCTGTTCACCGACGCCCAGCCGGATGCCGGCGGCAAGGACTTCATTTCGCTGCTGAACCCGAACGCCAAGGAAGTGGTGAAAGCCTACCTGGAACCCGGCATGAGCGCGGCCCAGGCCGACCAGCGCTACCAGTTCGAGCGCCACGGCTACTTCGTTGCCGACCGCGTCGACTCGCAGCCAGGCAAGCCGGTGTTCAACCGCATCGTCACGCTGAAGGACAGCTGGGTCGCAAAGTAACACCCTGTCCTGAACAAGCAGCCAAACGGCGCCTGCGGGCGCCGTTTTTTATTGTAGTTTCATAAAACTTCTTGACTTGCCGAACTATTATTTCCTATAGTCAAAAAACTATTGTTTAGCAAGGGGCAAGCAGTGGCCGCACTCCAGGCGAGCAAGCAGCTGTTCTCTTCGTCCCGCCCGGTGTGGTGGGCCGGCGTGCTGCTGTCGCTGGGCATAGGCGGTTTGTTTTATCTGGCAGCGCACCGCACCATCGAATACGACGCAGGCGAGCGCTTCCTGCATCAGGCGCAGAACGCCCAGTACAACATCAATTCGCGCATCAACGCCTACACCGACGTGCTGCGCGGCGCCGCCAGCTTTTTCCACGCTTCCGACAACGTCGACCGCATCAGCTTTCACCGCTATGTCGCCGGCCTCGACATTCCCACCCACTTTCCGGCGCTGGACAACATCAACTACACGCACTACGTGACCGATGCCGAGCGCCCGGCCTTCGTGCTCGGGATGCGGTCCAGCAGCGACTCCGCGCTCGGCTATCCGGCACAGCTGGAGATCACGCCAGCGGAACGGCGCGACGAATACTGGGTGCTGACGATGATCGAGCCGCTGGCGCCGTTCCGCGAAAAAATCGGCCGCGACATCGCTGTTCGCACGCCGGTGGCGCGGGCGCTGGTGCGTGGCCGCGACAGCGGCGAACTCAGCGCATCCGGCACACGGATCGACAGCATCCATCAGCCGCAAGGCGCCGGCCTGGCGCTGCGCTTGCCGGTGTATCGCAACAACCTGCCGCTGGGCACGGTGGAACAGCGGCGCGCCGCCTACATCGGTTCGGTTGGCATCGGCTTCAGCGTGCCGCGTCTGGTGCAGGCGGCGCTGGAACAAATGCAGGTGCGCGACGCCCGCCTGGAGCTGTACGACAGCGGCGACAACCACAGCGCACAGGCGCCGGTGCGGCTGTTCGACAGCATGCCGCACTGCCCGGCGCTACGGCCCAGCGAACAGTTCAGTGTGACGCTGCCGATCGACTTCCACCACCGCCACTGGAACGCCCATTTCAGCGCGCCCAAGGCCAGCTGGTACAGCCGCTTCGATACCTGGCTGCCATGGGCAGCGCTGGCTTGCGGCTTTACCGGCTCGCTGCTGTTCTACCTGCTGTTCCATACGCTGTCGTCGTCGCGCATGCGGGCGGTGAAGATGGCCAAGGAGATGACGCGCGAACTGCGCACCAGCCAGGCGCGGCTGCAACAGTCGCACCACAAGCTGCGGCGGCTGGCGGCGCACTCGGACCAGATCAAGGAACAGGAGCGCAAGCGCATCGCGCGCGAGATCCATGACGATCTCGGCCAGAACCTGCTGGTGCTGCGCATCGATGTCGACCAGCTGAGCAACCGCACCCGCCACCGCCATCCGCGCCTGCACGCGCGCGCCATGCACATGCTGGGCCAGATCGACAGCACCATCAAAAGTGTACGCCACATCATCAACGACCTGCGCCCGACCGTGCTGGACCTGGGCCTGAACGCGGCGGTGGAATGGCAGATCGCCCAGTTCCGCGCACGCTCCGGGCTGGTCTGCGAACTGATCGACAACGACACCGACATCCGCATCGACGACCATGGCGCCACCGCCATTTTCCGCGTGCTGCAGGAATCGCTGAGCAACATCCTGCAGCACGCTCACGCCAGCCTGGTGCGGGTGGAACTGCGCCAGACGCATGGCATGCTGAGCATGACCATCAGCGACAACGGTGTCGGCCTGCGCGACGCCAACCGCAATAAGGTCGGCTCCTTTGGCCTGGTCGGCATTGAAGAACGCATCCACCTGCTGGGCGGCAGCTGCGCCATCACCAGCACACCACACGGCGGCACCATGGTGGCGATCGCCGTGCCGGTCAGCGACAGCCAGCCGCCTGGGCTGTTAATTTTTCCACGCAAACATTGATTAACCTCAAGTAATAGATGTCTCCTTTGGGCAAAATCAAAGGCGTTCGCAGCCTTTTTCAACCCGCCTCAACACCGCAAAGGAAAATCTGATGAATGCCCAAGACATGCTCGCCATCGCCGCCCTCGACCTCGAACCGATCAAAGTCAAGCTGATGCACAAGGAGTCCGGCGAAGGCTGGACGCTGGAACGCGCCAACGCGATCGAGTTCGAATACCGCCGCTTCCTCTACCTGATGAAACAATACCCGGACGAGCAAACCGCGCCGCTGGTCGATGTCGACACCTTCTGGCACTACCACATCCTCGACACCATGAAGTACGCCGTCGATTGCGACGCCGTGTTCGGCCATTTCCTGCACCACTTCCCCTACATCGGCCTGCGCGGCGAAGACGACGAGGCGGCGCACATCCGCGTCGGCCTGCGCATGAAAGAATTGTATGAAGATACGTTTGCCGAAGACTATGTGCGCAACGCTGCGCCGGCGGATATCGCCCATTCCGGCGTGGCGGCCAAGCTGGCGCATTCCGGCGTGGCGGCGCAATTCGCGCACTCGGGCGTGGCCGCGCAATTCGCCCATTCCGGCGTGGCGGGCACGCAAACCGACGCGCTCATCGCCGCAGCGCAGCAGTCCAGCTTCTACAGCCTGCGCCCTCGCCTGCCAGCCTGATACATAAAAATCGGGCAGCCTGATTAAAAAAGTGGCATACTCGGGACTCTGAGAGATGATGGGAGTTCATCATGGCCGTCAATACCGTCGCCCCGAGCAGCAGCACCGCCATTCAACAAGCCGTCCCGACCCGCCAGCCTGAGCAGGTAAAGCCGGTGGATCGTCCTGCCGAACGCGTCGAGCAGCCGCCACCGCCGCCGCCGCCACAGGCAGCCACCGCGCCCACCGTCAACACCAGCGGCCAGCGCATCGGCACCACCATCAGCACCTCGGCCTGATACCGGCCCGGGCTAAAAAAAACGGCGCGTTACCGCAAGGTACGCGCCGTTTTTCATGGACCTGTCCGATATCAGGACGCCATCAGTTCGCGCAGTTCGCGAATGCTGAGATCGCTGATCTCGTGCATGCGGATCAGGATGGTGGCGCCGATCGGCAGCGTGTTGTGGCGGATCTTGGAGATGACCGGTGGCGCCACTTCCAGCGCGCGCGACAGGGCTGCATCGTTTTTCAGTTGCAGTTTCTCGATGATGGCATCCAGCACACGATTCGGGTTGTAAGTGGGCGATGCAGTGATTTCTTTCAGAGCGGACATAATGTTTAAGTGGTTTCGTTGTCGCACATACAATATTTGCAAAAATACGACACATGGGTAAGAGAATTTTTGGCGCGATTACCTTAAAAGCACTACGAAACACGAAGATTTTTCGCGCTCCGTTAGATTTAGTGAGATTCTAACCCTAAATTGTGTGGTAGAGGCGATCTTTGTTGTAAAAAAAAGTATCAAAGTATGTAAAGATCAGCTGGAACGGCCTGCGCCGGCGGCAAGGAAACACCATTCAACCGCCATTAACGCGGCCAGTTGGGCGATCGTACCTGGGAGAAATAACGTGGATGTGGGGAAATATTCAGCCTGGCTGGCACTGCAATGCCAGCCCAGCTGGCGGCGGATTTCTTCAGGGACCGGCGGCGGGCGACGGCAGAATTCGCGCTGCCGCTGCTGCATATAGGCGCGGACTTGCTCCTTGGTCGGCTGCAAACTGGCTGGCATGCGCGCTCCTTCGCGAAGATGGCTAACAATATCGTAACATGTGATGGCTTGTTTGATATGCATCAAACTCACCATCTTGTGATTTTGTCATATAAGGCCGACAGGTAACTTGCATTGAGTCAAATTACCTTGCCTCTTTACATAACTTTACACACCGGCTTGCTGGCAAGCGTTGCCGCCACCGTCGGGTAGCGCAGACGCACGCCCAGTTCGCGCTTGATGCGGCCGTTGTGCAGGCGCCGCGATTCCGACATGAAGGACAGCAGCGCTGGCGTCACCACCTGTTGCAATTCCGCACGCGGCAGGCGCGGCGGACGCGGCAGCTGGAAAGCATCGGCAACCGCATCGAAATATTGCGCCATCTTCATATCGCTGTCATCCACGGCGTGGTAGACACGGTTAGGCAGCGCACGATACAGCGCCTGGGCGATGATGGCGGCCAGGTCGTCGGCATGGATGTGGTTGGTGTACACATCATCAGCCTCGATCAGCGCCGGCGTGCCCTGCTGCAGGCGCTTCAGCGGCAGCCGGTCGGCGGCGTAGATGCCCGGCACCCGCAGGATGGCCAGCGCGGCGCCCGCACGCCGCGCCCAGCGCCGCAGCGTGCGCTCGGCGTCGACCCGGCGCAATGCGCGCGGATTGCGCGGCGCCACCGTGCGGCTCTCATCGAATAGCGCCCCGCCGCAATCGCCGTAGACGCCGGTGGTGCTGACATAAACCAAGCGCCCTTGCTCGGGTAAAATGGCGGTCAAATTGCGTGTGCGGCTGTCCAGCATGCCCTCGGCGGGCGGCGGCGCCAGGTGGACCACCCACGGCGCCAGCCCGGCCAGTCGGCGCAGGCTGGCCGGCTGGTCCAGGTTGGCGACCAGCGGCACGGCGCCGGCGGCACGCAATTCGGCACAGCGCTCCTGCTGGCTGGTGGTGGCAAACACGCGGAAATGCGGCGTCAGCAGCGGCAACAGCCGCATGCCGACATCGCCGCAGCCCACGATCAGCAGACGCGGCCGCTTGAATTTATGGATATGTAGGTTTTTCATCTGAAAGATTGTATGACGTTTCAAATAACTGTACAGCCCAGCGGCCACCAATTCGCCTGCGAGGACGACGAAACCATTCTGGCGGCCGCGATGCGTGCCGGCATCGGCCTGCCATATGGCTGCAAGAACGGCGCCTGCAGCTCGTGCAAGGGCAAGGTACTGGAAGGCGAAGTGAAGCACAAGCCACACCAGGAACGCGCGCTGCCGGCCGATGAGGCCGCACGTGGCGTGTCGCTGTTCTGCTGCGCCGTGCCGCAGGGCGACCTGGTGATCGAGGCGCGCGAAGTGGCTGGCAGCGACGACTATCCGATCCGCAAGATGCCGTCGCGCGTGGCCACCATGGAAAAGCTGGCCTCGGACGTGATCGTCATGACGCTGCAACTGCCAGCCAATGAAACGCTGAAGTTCCGCGCCGGCCAGTACATCGAATTCATGCTGAAGGACGGCAAGCGCCGCAGCTACTCGCTGGCCTCGCCGCCGGACCAGGACCAGCCGCTGACGCTGCACATCCGTCACATGCCGGGCGGCCTGTTCACCGATCAGGTTTTCAGCACCATGAAGGAACGCGACATCCTGCGCTTTGAAGGCCCGATGGGCACCTTCTTCGTGCGCGAAGACACTGACAAGCCGATGGTGCTGCTGGCTTCCGGCACCGGCTTCGCGCCGATCAAGGCCATCGTCGACCACCTGCGCGCGCAGGGCTCGTCGCGCCAGATGACCTTGTACTGGGGCGGCCGCCGCCCGCAGGACATCTATATGGACGCGCTGTGCCGCGCGTGGGAAAAGCAGATGCCCAACTTCAAGTACGTGCCGGTGCTGTCCAACCTGCAGCCGGAAGACCACTGGGCCGGCCGCACCGGCTATGTACACCAGACGGTGATGGCTGACCTGCCGGACCTGTCCGGCCACCAGGTGTATGCCTGCGGCGCGCCGATCATGGTGGAATCCGCCAAGGCCGACTTTGTCGGCCAGTGCGGGCTGCCGGAGGAAGAGTTCTACGCCGACGCCTTCACCACCGAAGCCGACCTCAACAAATAAACCGCATCCACCCGACCAGGGCCTTCGGGATGCAGAGTCCCAGGGCTCTGCATCCCGAAAGCCGCAATGTCAGACAGTCACTCACGCAACGGTTTCAGCGTCCTGCGCCACCGCAACTTCGCGCTCTACCTCTCCGCCCGCACCATGGCCACGCTGGCCGTGCAAATGCAAAACGTCGCCATCGGCTGGCAAGTCTATTCGATGACGCACAATCTGTTCGACCTGGGCCTGATCGGCCTGGCGCAGTTCCTGCCGTTCCTCGCGCTGATCCTGATCGCCGGCCACGCCGCCGACCGCTACGACCGCCGCAACCTGGTTGCGCTGGCGCTGTTCGCGCAGATGCTGTGCGGCCTGATGCTGCTGCTGTTTGCCTACACCGGCCTGCCGGCCGTGTGGCCGATCTTCGCCGTGCTGGTGGTGTACGGCAGCGCGCGCGCCTTCATGGGACCGGCGACGCAAGCCATCCTGGTCAACCTGGTGCCGCAGCAGGACTTCAGCAAGGCGGTGGCGCTGAGTTCCTCGTCGTTCCACGTGGCGGTGATCGTCGGCCCGTCGCTGGGCGGCCTGTTCTACCTGGCCGGGCCGAAAACGGTGTATATGATTTCCTCGGTGCTGCTGGTGCTGGCGGTTGCCATGATGTGCATGGTGAAGTCGGTCAAGCAGGCCAGCGCCAGCGGTCCGGCGTCGTGGCACACGGTGCTGGAAGGCCTGCGCTTCGTGTGGAATAAAAAAGTGGTGCTGGGCGCCATCTCGCTCGACCTGTTTGCCGTGCTGTTCGGCGGCGCCACCGCGCTGCTGCCGGCGCTGGCGCACGACGTGCTGCACATCGGTCCGAGCGGCCTGGGCGCGCTGCGCACCATGCCGGGCGTGGGTGCGGCGCTGTGCTCGATCGTGCTGGCCTTCTTCCCGATCACCCGCCGCGTCGGCCTGTGGATGCTGGGCGGCGTGGCGCTGTTCGGCGTCGGCACCATCGTGCTCGGTTCGACCACCAGCTTTATCGTGGCGCTGGTGGTGCTGTTCCTGATGGGCGCCGGCGACATGATCAGCGTCTACGTGCGCCACCTGCTGGTGCAGTATGAAACGCCGGACGAAATCCGCGGCCGCGTCAGCGCCGTCAACTCGGTGTTCATCGGCGCTTCGAACGAGCTGGGCGAATTTGAGTCCGGCATCACCGCCGGCTGGCTGGGCCTGACGCGCGCCATCCTGTTTGGCGGTGCCGCCACGCTGGCCGTGGTCGGTGCGTGGACCGTGCTGTTCCCGGTACTATCGCGCATGGACCGTTTCCCTCACGACGATAAAAAATGAGCCTCCGCCTGCCGCTGCCCGCGATCATCCACAGCCGCCCTCATCTGAGCCTGGCCATCGTGCTGGCGGCGGCAGCCTATCCCTTGGTGCCCGGCGACTGGCCGTGGACCGCGCGCCTGCTGGCCTGCTGGGACGTGCTGGCCTGGACCTACCTGCTGATGATGGGCTGGATGATGACCCAGGCCGACCATCACGACATCAAGCGCGCCGCCTGCCGCCAGGATGAGAAAGGCCCGGTAATCCTGGCCGTGCTGTCGCTGGCGGTGCTGGTCAGCCTGGCCGCCATCGTCTCGCAGCTGACGGCCGCCAAGGCGCCGGACAGCCTGGTGCAGCGCTACGCGCTGAGCGTGCTGACGCTGATCGGTTCGTGGTTCATGGTCGGCGTCATGTTCTGCTCACACTACGCCCACCTGTACTACATGGAAGACAGCGACAACAAGCCGCTGGGCTTCCCGGACAGCGATGTGCAGCCAAACTACTGGGACTTCCTGTACTTCTCCTTCACCATCTGCGTCGCGGTGCAGACCTCCGACGTCAGCGTGCGCAACCGCCGCCTGCGCCAGGTGGTACTGGGCCAGTCGGTGCTGTGCTTCTTCTACAACCTGGCCATCCTCGGCCTGTCGATCAACATCGCCGCCTCACTGATTAACGGCTAAAACTCCTGCATATCAAGTTTCCTCGCATCAGTGGGACAATTAACACCCGCTTAAGCTTGCAAGGAGTAAGATGGTTACGCGTCACAACAACAGGAGCAAGCTATGCAAATCCAAGTGAATACCGACAAAACCATCACTAATCACGCTGGCCTTGACGACCACGTTCAATCAGTCGTGAGCAATGCCCTCCAACGCTTCGGCGAACAAATCACCCGCGTCGAAGTCCATTTGAGCGATAACCTGGGCCAGAAATCGGCCGATGGCGATAATCGCTGCCTGATGGAAGCACGTCTTACCGGCCTGCAACCGATTGCGGTCAGCGACCATGCAGCCACGCTGCACCAGGCGATCAGCGGCGCCACCGACAAGCTGAAACGCGCGGTCGACAGCGCTGTTGGCAAGCTGCATGACAGCAAGCGCCACGCAGAAGGCGTCGCCTCTGCTTCAGCCGCCGTGGTGGCCGACACCGAAGAGTAAGCCCCGCAGCGGGAGCGCGCGGCTAGCGCCGCGCCAGCTCCCGCAAGTATGTCAGTCCCTGCAGCGACCGGCTGCCATACCAGGACATCATTTCTCCATCCACCAGCAGCACCGGCTTGCCGATTTGCCGCTCCAGCACATCCGCATGCGCTTCGGTAAACCGATACGGCTCGCTCGACAGCAGCACACCGTCGATGCTGTCGATCAGTTCGCGCGACCAGCGGAATGCCGGGTAGCGCTCCGCGCCCAGCGCCGGCGCGCTCCAGCCAATTTCCGCCAGCATGCGGGCGATATAGGTATCGTTCGAAATCGTCATCCACGGGTCTTGCCACACGCAATACAGCATGGTTTGCGGCGGTCCTTTCGGCGTGGCCTGCAACAGTGCGTATTCCGCCTCGAACGCCGCGCACCAGTCAGCGGCCTGCTGCTCGCGGCAGAACACGCCGCCCATCAGCTGCGCCAGGCCGACATTATCGTGCGGCCGCAACGGGTGGGTGACGATGATATGCGGCACGAACCCGGCCAGTGCATCGGCGGTCGGCTTCTCGTTCTCATCGATATTGAGCACCACATGCGTCGGCGCCAGCTGGCGGATTTTCTCCAGGTTGACATCCTTGGTGCCGCCGACCTTGGGAATGTCCTGCACCACGTCCCACGGGTGGATGCAGAAACCGGTGCGTCCCACCACCTGCTGCGCCAGACCCAGGTCGCACAGCAACTCGGTAATCGACGGCACCAGCGAGACGATGCGCGCATCCGGATCGGGTTGATGCACGCTGCCCAGCGCGTCGGTGTAAGCCATGTTGTATCCAGTTCAGTTGCGATGCCGTTATTGAAACACGCCTCCAGTGTTTTCGGCTATGATAATTCAAGAACGATTGATTGCCTTTTGGCATCCTGCGAGACACCCTTGAAACAGATCAGTACATTCGGCTCATCGAGCTACCGGATCAGCGATTTACAGCTGCTGCGCAACGCCGACGACGATGCCGCCATCGCCAGATTGCTGGCCAATTGCCCCATCATGTCACTGCAAGCCGGCGGCGCTGTCACCGAATCAAGCCGCGCGCGGCTGTACATCCTGCTGCGCGGCGCACTGTCGGTGGCCACCGATACCCGCACCGGCATGGCCGACGGCACGGTCAGCAAAATCCTGCCGGGCGAAAGCGTCGGCGAGCAATCGGTGCTGGATGAGGAGGCCAACCTGTCCAGCATAACCGCGCTGGAAGACAGCGAAGTGCTGGTGGTCGAGGCCGACGTGGTGTGGCAGCTGATCGACGAGTCCAATGTGCTGGCGCGCAACCTGCTGCGCCTGCTGTCGTTCCGTATCCGCGCCGCCAACGCGCAGCTGCGTCGGCGCCAGAAGCTGGGCGAGTTCTACCGTCAGCTGTCGATGATTGATGGCCTGACCGGCCTGTACAACCGCGCCTGGCTGAACGACCTGCTGCCGACGATGGTGGCGACCGCGCACGGCTCGGCCGCGCCGCTGGCGCTGATCATGATCGACCTCGACCACTTCAAGCAATTCAACGATACCCATGGCCACCTGGCCGGCGACGAGGCCTTGCGCTCGGCCGCGCAAGTGCTGAGCGGCGCGCTGCGACCGACCGACTTTGCGGTGCGCTACGGCGGTGAGGAAATGATGGTGCTGTTGCCGGATACCAGCGACAAGGTGGCGTTCTCGGTGGCCGAGCGGCTGTGCGAGCGCATGCGCCAGGCCAAGGTGTTTGGCGGCGAGCGCGCAGGCGATATGCGCAAGGAGCTGCCGCATATCACGGCGTCGTTTGGCGTGTCGGTGCTGCGGCCGCAGCAAACCGAACATGACCTGATCGAGGCGGCCGACGCCGCGCTGTATCGCGCCAAGGAAGCCGGCCGCAACCAGGTTGCGGCCTGAGACGCCGGTGTGTCCTCAGGCGGCAGCTTTGTCCGCCGTCTTGCCGGCCGCTGGCGTGGTGTTCTTGGCGTCATTGATGCGGGCCTGCTGGGCGGCGACGAAATCATCAAAGCCCTTTTGCACCAGTTCATAGGTTTTATCGACATTGCTGGCGATATCGCCGTTCAGCACGCGCAGGCCGTCAAGCACGTCGCGCGCCTCCTTGAAGCCTTTCTCGACGCCGCCCTGGATGGTATCCATGAACTTGTTCAGCAGTTCGCCCTCATCTTCGCCAGGGTGTTGCTGCTTGTAGGCGTCGAAAAATGCGGTCGACAACGATACAATGCGGCCGGCGGTGCCTTCCGGGGTATTATCCTGCGACGTGGCGTTTTGAATGGCGTTGTCGCCGAAATCGTCCTTGAGTGCCTCGTTGATGCCGGTCAGCGCCGTTTTCAGCACCACCGACATCGGTTCATTCGAAGAACTGATCGATACCGACAAGGAAGCCTGTACGATAGAGGCATTCAGCTCAGCTTTCGCCTTGGCAGTCACCGACATTTGCTTCTCGTCCCTGGACTGAACCTGCGACGCGGCGCCAGTACTATTGCTTGAAGTAAGCGATACAGGAGTAGCCATGATGTTGCTCCTCAATGAACACGCTAGAATTATCGGCAGTTTTTTAAATTTCTGTAGCACCTATGACCAATCAAACCTTTCTCTGGCACGACTACGAAACCTTTGGCGCCGTTCCCCGTCGCGACCGCCCGGCGCAATTCGCTGCGATCCGCACCGACGCCGAGCTGAACGAAATCGGCGATCCGATCATGCTGTATTGCAAGCCAGCCAATGATTTCTTGCCTGATCCACAATCTTGCCTGATTACCGGCATCACGCCGCAGCAATGCCTGGAATGGGGCGTGCCGGAGCACCAGTTTGCCGCCACCATCGAGCAGGCATTCTCGCAGCCGGGCACCATCGGCGTCGGCTACAACACCATCCGCTTCGACGATGAAATCACCCGCTTCATGTTCTGGCGCAACCTGATCGACCCGTATGCGCGCGAATGGCAAAACGGCTGCGGCCGCTGGGACCTGCTGGACGTGGTGCGCATGACTTACGCGCTGCGCCCGGAAGGCATGCAGTGGCCGCTGAAGGAAGATGGCAAGCCGAGCTTCAGGCTGGAAGACCTGGCCAAGGCCAACGGTCTGCTGCACGAGGCCGCGCACGATGCGCTATCCGATGTGCGCGCGACGATTGCGCTGGCGCGGCTGATCCGCCAGCAGCAGCCCAAGCTGTTTGACTTCTGCTTCGCGCTGCACAAGAAAGACCGTGTGGCCGACGAGGTCGGCATGCACCTGGCGGTGAATCTGCGCCAGCCTTTCCTGCACGTGTCGGGCATGTTCCCGGCCGAGCGCGGCTGCATCGCGCTGGTCTACCCGATCGGCATGCACCCGACCAACAAGAACGAAGTGATTGTCTGGGACTGCACCTACGACCCAAGCGAGTTGTACACTTTGGACGCGGCAACCATCCGCACCCGCATCTTCAGCCGCTCGGACGCGCTGCCGGAAGGCATGACGCGGCTGCCGGTGAAGAGTATCCACCTGAACAAGTCGCCGATGCTGGTGTCCAACCTGAAGACGCTGTCGCCGGCGATGGCCGCCAGGTGGGGCATCGATATTGAGCAGGGCAAAGCCTACGCCGCGATTGCCGCCGCCGGCCGCGACCTGAGCGCGGTGTGGGAAGAAGTGTTTTACCGTCCGCGCGGCGAAGCGCTGGATGTGGATGAGGACTTGTACAACGGCTTCATCAGCAAAGACGACCGACGCTTGCTGGATACGCTGCGGCGCGAATCGCCGGCCCGTCTGGCGGTGGCCTCACCGGCGTTTGGCGACAGCCGCCTGGCCGAGCTGCTGTTCCGTTACCGCGCCCGCAACTTCCCGGAGACGCTGTCCGAGACCGAAATGGAGCACTGGGAACAGCACCGCGCCGCGCGCTTCTACGAAGGCGCCGCTGGCGCCCGCACCATCGACGACTACTTCGCCCAGATCGACGAACTGCAGCAGCACGCCGACGAACGCAGCGAACAAATCCTCGGCGACCTCTACGAATACGCCGAACTGGTCGCCCCCGCCAACTAAAAACCGGGGTCAGTTCTGCCAAACGTACACGGGCTCAACTGCGCAGCAGTTGAGCCCGTGTACGTTTGGCAGAACTGACCCCGGAGTATTAGCGGTGCTGGTTGATGGCGTCGCGGGTTTCTTCGGCGACGCGGCGGGCGGCGGAGGCGAAGTCTTCGCCTGGCTGTGGTGCTGCGTACAGGATGGCGCGCGATGAGTTGATCATCATGCCGGCACCGTTGGCCGTGCGGCCGGACTTGACCGTCGCGGCGATATCGCCGCCCTGCGCGCCGATGCCCGGCACCAGCAGCGGCATGTCGCCGACAATCGCACGCACCTGCGCCAGTTCTTCCGGGAAGGTGGCGCCTACCACCAGCGCGCACTGACCGTTGGCGTTCCATTTTTCGGCGACCAGACGGGCCACGTGCTGGTACAGCGGCTTGCCGCCCACGTCCAGGAATTGCAGGTCCGAGCCGCCCGCATTCGAGGTGCGGCACAGGATGATGACGCCGCGCTCGCTCCATTCCATGTACGGCTCGACCGAATCGAAGCCCATGTACGGGTTGACGGTCACCGCATCCGCGCCATAGCGGTCATATGCTTCGCGCGCGTACTGGCGCGCGGTGGCGCCGATGTCGCCGCGCTTGGCGTCCAGGATTAGCGGGATGTGCGGGTAGTTCGCGCGCACGTAATCGCAGATCTGTTGCAGCTGGTCTTCGGCGCTCAAGGCGGCAAAGTAGGCGATTTGCGGCTTGAACGAGCACGCCAGGTCGGCGGTCGCGTCGATAATCTCGCGGCAGAAGTGGTAGATGCCTTGCGGATCGTTCTGGAACTGCATCGGCAGCTTGGCCAGGTCTGGGTCGAGGCCGACGCACAGCAGGGAGTCGTTGGCCGTCCATGCGGCGGATAATTTGTTGATAAAAGTCACGACGGCTCCCGAATGAATATTGCAAACCCTCTATTGTAACCCGCCCCGGGGTGGCTGTTAAAATTTGCCATCTCACCACCACAAGGGCATATTCCCATGAAATTAACCAATAAAGTCGCCATCGTCACCGGCGCCACCCAGGGCATCGGCCTGGCCTGCGCCCAGCGCATGATTGCCGAAGGCGCCAAGGTCATGCTGGTGGACATCAAGCCGGAAGGCGCGGAAGCTGCTGCCGCGCTGGGCGACCACGCCCGCTTCTTCGCCGCCGACGTCAGCCAGAAGGCCGATGTGGATGCGATGGTGGCTGCCACCCTTGCTGCGTTCGGCCGCATCGACATCCTGATCAATAACGCCGGCGTCACCCACGCCGCCAACTTCCTCGACGTGTGCGAGGAAGATTTCGACCGCGTCATGCGCATCAACCTGAAGTCGATGTTCCTGTGCGGCCAGGCGGTGGCGCGCGTGATGGTCAGGCAGCAAAGCGGCTCGATCATCAATATGTCCAGCGTCAACGCCGAGCTGGCGATTCCGAACCAGGTGCCGTACGTCGTATCGAAAGGCGCGATCAACCAGCTGACCAAGGTAATGTCGCTCAACCTGGTCGAACATGGCATCCGCGTCAACGGCATCGGCCCCGGCACCATCCTGACCGAACTGGCGAAGAAAGCGGTGATGTCCAGCCCGGAATCGCGCAACACCATCTTGTCGCGCACGCCGATGGGCCGCTGCGGCGAACCGGAAGAAGTGGCCTCGATCGCCGCCTTCCTGGCCAGCGACGACGCCAGCTACATGACCGGCCAGACGCTGTATGTCGACGGCGGCCGGTTGGCGCTGAACTACACCGTCCCCGTCAAATGATAGAGATATGCGCCTGCCTGATGTCTGGTATCTGAAAGAACAATTAGACACATATCTGGCAACGCAGCATAATTACACCTGTCTCCACTATTCTCCTCCAAGAAAATAGTTTTAAGCCCGCTAACGTAAGCGGGCTTTTTTTTTGTCCGGTGTCATGACGGCGTAACAAACGCTGCCTATACTGGTCACATCTTAAGTACATGCAACCGATAGGCATGACTAAAGAAAGGTGCACCGGTCCGCCGGTGCACCACTCCCCAATTTTTGCAGTGCATGGTATTGTCTGCCTCATGCTCAAGCAAATCCTCCTCACCGCTTCCCACGCCCGTCTCCGCTACTGGACCGCCATCGCCCTGTACCTGCTGATCCTGATCATCGGCTCGATACCCGGTGCGCGCCAGGATATCGGCGAAGTCGCCTCCGGCGTCATCCTGCACTCGCTGGCCTATGCCGGCCTGACCTTCCTGATCTTTACCGGCGGCAGCGGCACGCCATCGCAGCGCGCCGGCAAGGCGGTGCTGACCATCGCCGTCATGGGTGCGATTGACGAATGTGTACAAAGCCTGTTCCCGTATCGTCACGGCGCGGTGTCGGACTGGATGGTCGACTGCTATGCGGCGATGGCCACCGCCGGCCTCATGTGGGCGCTCTGGAATCGCTATCGCAGCCAGCCGGCCGACTGATTTCGCCGGCTGCCAGTTCAACATCCAGTCGCATTTCCTGCAGCTGCTCGGCCTTGGCCACGCGTACCAGGCCGTGCAGTGCGTGGAGGAAGAAATGCCGGCTGCGACTGTCGCCGCAGGTGGCATCGATTAGCTCTTCGATAATGGCATCTGTCACGCGTGTCAACATTTCGATATCCTTTAAAGTGATACCTGACAATTATTGCGTGCAGCTTGCATGTTTCAATTGATGTACATCAACAGCACTCAGTACAGTTGCTCGACCTGGTAGCCGCGCCGCTTCAGCAATTGCGGCAAGCCGTCATCACCGACCAGGTGCAGCAGTCCGACGCCGACAAACGCCACCTGGTCCTGCTGCATGATGCGCTCGATATTGGCGGCCATTTCCGGATTGCGCTTGCCCAGCAGCACGCGGTTCATGAAACCGGCTGAGATGCTGTCGCCGCTGGTGGCCGTCTGCCACGCGGCCTGGATGCCGGTCTTGTCGGCGGCGCCCCAGGCTTCGATCAGCGCCTGCGATCTTTTCAGCGAATCGCCGTCATCGAGGTCGGCCAGGTTTTCCAGCAGATATTGCTCCTGCTGCTGTGCAGTCAGGCTGTCGAACAGGCCCAGCTGATAATCCGCGCTTTCCAGTTCACGCACTGTTTTGTCCTGCTTTTGTGCGGCGGCCAGCAGCGCGTACTCCACCGCCTGGCTGCGCTGGTAGCCATGCTTGTCCAGCTCCGCGCCGACCAGCAGGTTGGCGATCAGCCACGGCTTGTAGTGCTGCACCGAGGCCAGCGGAATACCGGCGCGCGCCAGCGCCTGCACGGTTTTCTGCAAGGTTGCGGGCGTCAGGTGGTTTTGCACCGTGTCGCCGTCGGGATAGCGGGCATGGCGGGCCAGCGCCAGCTGGAAGGCCTTGTCCTCGCGGATGTCGAGCTCGATGACCAGCGCATTTGAATCCAGCAGCGCGCGCGACGCCACCGCATCCAGTGGATACACGCCGTCGCGGCCAACGTGGATGGTGCCGTACAGATAACTGGTCTTGCCTTCGTGCGTAACACGGTACAGCTGACCGGCGGCGAATACAGTCTGGTAGCAAGCCAGCAGCAATGCGAATAATATAGCGCGTGCCATCGAATTAATATTTACATTGGAATAAAAGGGAGAATAAGGCTAGCGCCTTACTGTTTCCAATGGTAAATCAAGTGCACGCGACAGAAAAACTATATTTAAAAATCGTCGGAAAAATAAAACATTATCTAAGGCGACTTTGATAATTACTGATTATTTTGCTCACACTTCTGTCCCTAACGATCTGGTCTATTGCCTTATTGACCTCGAAAATGCTGACATGCCCCTTGGGAGAGACCGCGCACTGGGCTTTGTAATGTTTTACCACCAAAGGCGGGTATAACGATAGTTTCTCGCCAACTTTAATATAATAATCAAGCGTGTTTTGCTGGGTAATAACATGATGCAAACGGCCAGCCGCCAATTTACGCAGATTACCGGACGACGAATAGCCGTCATCCCGCTTAAAACCCTGGCCGAGCGCCGCGTCAAACTCCGGATAGTAATATCCCAATACCGTGGCAATCTGCTGGCCGCTTAAATCGCGGAGTGTGTGCGGCTGCGGCACCGAGGTATCGGTCACCACCACTTCGGCCACCGGGAAAAAGCCCTGCGTCCACTGGAAATTGCCGGGCAACCACGGTGGCAGGTACAGGCAGATCAGGTCGGCCTGGCCGGCGTCCAGCGCCATGGCGATGCGCTTGCGCGGCAGCAGCAGGAAGCTGGCTTCACGCCCCAGCTTGCTTGCCAGCGCCTCGCCCAGCTCCTTGTGGAAACCCTCCGACAACTGGCCGTCGACAAAACCGGCCATCGGCATCTCGGTGCCGGTATCGACCGCCACCACCAGCGGCGCCGGGGCGGCCACCGCGCAGGTCAGCGTGATGAGGATGGGAATCAGGGCCTGGCCTGCACGCTTGGCCCAATCTGTGTATGCTTGTCTATCCATTTTGAAAGAATTATACCCATACGCTTTCAATGGGCTTGTGATGAACAGAGAGATTACCACCCATGATTCCATTCTCGATACTCGACCTTTCCCCGATTGCAGAAGGCAGCAATCCCACGGCTTCGTTCCGCAACACGCTGGACCTGGCGCAGCACGGCGAACGCTGGGGCTACCACCGCTACTGGCTGGCTGAACACCACGGCATGCCCGGCATCGCCAGCGCCGCCACATCGGTGGTGATGGCCCATGTGGCTGGCGGCACCAGCACCATCCGCGTGGGCGCCGGCGGCATCATGCTGCCGAACCACTCGCCGCTGGTGATCGCCGAACAGTTCGGCACACTGGAAGCGCTGTTCCCCGGCCGTATCGACCTCGGCCTGGGCCGCGCGCCCGGCTCCGATCAGACCACGGCCCGCGCGCTGCGCCGCACGCTGGAAACCGACGCCGACGCCTTCCCGCAGGACGTGCTGGAATTGCAGGACTATATGTCCGACAATCCGCGTCAGCGTGTGCTGGCCGTGCCCGGCATAGGCGCCAAGGTGCCGCTGTGGATTTTGGGTTCCAGCACCTTCGGCGCGCAGCTGGCCGCGCACCTCGGCCTGCCGTTCGCCTTCGCCTCGCACTTTGCACCGCAGATGATGCAGCAGGCCTTGTCGCTGTACCGCGCCAACTTCCAGCCATCCGCGCAACTGGCCAAGCCTTACGTCATGCTCGGCTTCAATGTGTTTGCCGCCGACACCGATGAAGAGGCGCACTTCCGCGCCACCTCGATGCAGCAGGCTTTCGTCAACCTGCGCACCGGCCGGCCATCGCAGCTGCCGCCGCCGAAGGCCGGCTATCTGGACACGCTGGGCCTGCCGGAACGCGCGATGCTGGATTCGGTGCTGTCCTGCACCGCGATCGGCTCGCCGGCCACGGTCAGCCAGCAACTGCAGGACTTCATCGCCCGCACCGGCGCCGATGAACTGATGATTACCTCGCAGATCTTCGAGCACGCACAGCGTTTGCGCTCGTATGAAATCACCGCTGAAGTGCGGCAGTCACTGGCGCGCGCGCAAGCTGGGCTGTAATCAGTGCGGCACGATCATCAAGACCTCTCGCCAGGCATGGTCTGGCTGTTCGCGATTGCGACCGGCCTGATTGTCGCCAACCTGTATTACGCGCAAACCCTGATCGGGCCGATCAGTCTGGCCACCGGGCTCGATCCCGGTGCGGCCGGCTTGATCGTCACACTGACGCAGATCGGCTACTGTCTCGGCCTGCTGTTCATCGTGCCGCTGGGCGACTTGCTGGAGAATCGCCGGCTGATCGTCATCGCGCTGCTGGTGACGGCGCTGGCCTTGCTGGCCGCCTCGGTGACCAGCAGCGCCAAGCTGTTCCTGTTTGCCTCGCTGTGCATCGGCCTCGGCTCGGTGGCGGCGCAGATCGTGGTGCCGTTTGCGGCGCACCTGTCGCATCCAGAAACGCGCGGCAAGACGGTCGGCAAAGTGATGAGCGGGCTGCTGATGGGCATCATGCTGGCGCGCCCGGTATCCAGCCTGGTGGCGGACACGCTGGGCTGGCATGCGATCTTTGTGTTGTCGGCGCTGACCACGGCGGCGCTGGCGCTGCTGCTGCGCGCCAAGCTGCCGCAGCGCCAGCCGCATGGCGGCATGCATTATTTCGCGCTGCTGGGATCGATGTGGCATCTGCTGAAGACCACGCCGGTGCTGCGTCGCCGGGCGGCTTACCAGGCCTGCATGTTTGGCGCGTTCAGCCTGTTCTGGACCTGTGTATCGCTGGAGTTGACCGGGCCGTATTTCCAGATCAGCCAGACCGGCGTGGCGATCTTCGCGCTGGTGGGCGTAGCGGGTGCGATTGCCTCGCCGATCGCCGGCCATCGCGCCGACCAGGGCAAGAGCCGCTCGACCACCTTGATCGCGTTGACGCTGGGCGGGCTGGCGTTTGCCATGCCGCTGTTTATACACAGCACGCGGCTGGTGGATCTCGGCGTGCTGGTGCTGACCTCGATTATTCTCGACATGGGCGTTTCCGCCAACCTGGTGACGGGGCAGCGCGCGATCTTCGCCCTGCCGCCGGAAATCCGCAGCCGCCTGAATGGCCTGTACATGGCGCTATTCTTCATGGGCGGCGCCATCGGTTCATCGCTGGGTGGCTGGATGTTTGCCGCCCACGGCTGGACCGGGGTGCTGTGGACAGGACTCGCCTTCCCCCTGATCGCCCTGTGCGTCTTCGCCACCGAACCCTAAATCCGGGGTCAGTTCTGCCAAACGTACACGGGCTCAACAGCTACGCTGTTGAGCCCGTGTACGTTTGGCAGAACTGACCCCGGATGTTTAGTTGCGGGGGACGGCGAAGGCGTCGCCGGCTTTCCATTCGGGCAGCCTGGCGCCGTTGGCGATCAGGCGGCCGAGGTTGAGCGTGTATTGCGCCGTCTGCACCATGCCCGACAGGTCCCAGCCCGGATCATATTCGTCGCTGGCCTGGTGGTAACGCTTGCCGTAGGCTTCAGACTTGGCCTTGGCGCCCGCCAGGTCCTTGATGTAGTCGCGGCCCGAACTGATCGAGAACGCCGGTACGCCGTTCTTGGCGAAGTTGAAGTGGTCGCTGCGGAAGTAGCCGCCCGCCAGGTCCGGCTTGGCCGGCGCGATCTGCATGCCCATCCCTTTCGCCGCCGTTTCGGCCAGCTTGCCCAACTCGGTACGCTCGCTGCCTTGCGTGCCAATGTCGCGCGTGGCGCCGATGAAGTTCAGGCTGTCCAGGTTGAGGTTGGCGGCGGTCTTGGCCATCGGCCACAGCGGCGACGAGGCATAGGCGCCGCTGCCCAGCAGCCCCTGCTCTTCTGCCGCGACCCACAGGAACATCTGACTGCGCTTGGCCGGCACGCGCTTGGCTTCGGCCGCCATCGCCAGCAATGCGGCGCTGCCAGAGGCATTGTCGACTGCGCCGTTGAAAATAGTATCGCCGCTGTCGCCCTGCTTGCCCAGGTGGTCCCAGTGCGCGCTGTAGATGACCACTTCGTCTTTCAGCTTCGGATCGGTGCCCGGCACCACGGCTGCCACGTTGAATTGCTCTACCTTGCGCACCGCTGCTTTCATCTCGCCGTTCAGCTTGGCGGACAATACGACTGGCTTGAAGTCTTTCTTTTCGGCCGCTGCGCGCAATGCGTCGAGGTCCTGGCCACCGGCCGTGAACAGCGCGCGTGCCGTGTCTTCGGTCACCCAGCCTTGCAGCGGCGTGCCCAGCGTGCCGGCCGCCAGCTGGAAGCGTTCGACGCCCGACCAGCTGTTCTGGATCACGCTCCAGCCATATGAGGCCGATGGCGTGGTGTGGATCAGCAGCACGCCAGCCGCACCCTGGCGCTGCGCTTCTTCAAATTTATAGGTCCAGCGGCCGTAGTAGGTCAGGCCCTTGCCGTTGAAGCGGGTCGGCTGCTCGGCCGTTGGCTGCGGGTCGTTGACCATCATCACCAGGATCTTGCCTTTCAGGTCGACACCCTTGAAGTCGTTCCATTGCTCGTCCGGCGCGGTAATGCCGTAGCCGACAAACACCAGCTCGGCGTTGAAGCTGTGCGCTGCCGTGGCGTCGCCCGGCGCAAATACCCAGTCCTTGCCGAAGGCGATGTCGAGCGGCTTGCCGCCCGCTTCCAGCTTCAGCGTGCTGTCGGCCGGCAGCGTTTTCACGCCGGCGATCTGCACCGATTGGCGGAAGCTGTCGCCATTGCCCGGCTTCAGGCCCAGCGCCATCGCTTGCGATTCGAGATAGGCAACCGTCAGGTCGCCGCCGCGCTGGCCGGTGCCGCGGCCTTCCAGCAGGTCGCTGGAGAGGAACTGGAGATGAGCACGCAACGGCGCTTCTTGTACTGCGGCGGTCTTGCCGGCGTCTGCATGGGCCGAAAATGCCAGCGCCAGGCTCATGGCCAGCGCCGATGCTGCGAAGGATGTCTTCATTGTTGTGATGTCCCTGTGGCGTTCGTAAGTGGTCGGTGCGGATTTGCCGCGCGCACATTGTATGCGATTTGCTGCCGCCCTCCGCCAGCCGGCGGCCCGCCGCGTTAAAATGACGGGCATGACTGCACGCACTCCCTACATCGGCCGCTTCGCCCCGTCGCCCACCGGCCCTCTGCACTTCGGCTCGCTGGTTGCCGCCATGGCCAGTTATCTCGACGCCCGGGCCCACCAAGGTCAGTGGCTGCTGCGCATCGAGGATGTCGACGGTGCCCGCAATGTCGATGGCGCCGACCAGCACATCATTGCCTCCCTACAGCGCTGCGGCATGCAGTGGGACGGCGAAATCACCTGGCAAACCCGGCGCTACGATCTGTACCAGCAGGCGCTGGCGCAGTTGGGCGAGCTGGTCTATCCCTGCGGCTGCACGCGCCGCGAGATCGCCGATTCGCAAGTCAAGCTGAGCGGCCGCCAGTTGCTGAACCTGGTCTATCCCGGCACCTGCCGCCACGGCCTGGCGCCGGGCAAGGTCGAGCGCGCCTTGCGCGTCAAAGTGCCGCAGCAGCCGCATTGCGTGCTGTCCTTCGACGACCGCTGGGCCGGCCGATACAGCCAGGACCTGACCGATGATGTTGGTGACTTCATCATCCGCCGCGCCGACGGTTACTGGGCCTATCAGCTGGCCGTGGTGGTGGACGATGGCGCGCAGCACATCACCGACATCGTGCGCGGCGCCGATCTGCTTGATTCGACACCACGCCAGTTGTACTTGCAACAGGTGCTGGGCCTGCCGCAGCCCAGCTATCTGCACGTGCCGGTGGTGGTCAACGAGGCAGGCGACAAGATGTCCAAGCAAACCGGCGCGCAAGCCTTCGACACCGGTGCCGATCCGCAACTGCTGTTACGCGAGGCGATGCTGCCGGCCGCCCGCTTCCTCGGCCTGGATATCCAGGCGGAATCCATCGATGCCTTCTGGCGTGCCGCCATACCTGCCTGGGCGCAACTCCTGCAAACCTTGCCGCGCAGCGCCTGAAAACGTGCGCCTTGCCCAGGCGCTTTTCCTTACACTGACGAGATGGAAGTCGAACTCAAACTCTTACTGGCGCCGGAACACAACGAGCAGGTGCTGCAACATCCGCTGCTCGGCAAGCCCGCGCAGGTACAGCATCTGCCCGCGCGCTATTTCGACACACCGGACCTGCACCTGTTGCATCACGGCGCCGGCCTGCGCGTGCGCAAGGTCGATGGCGCGTGGATACAGACGCTGAAGGCCGGCGGCAGCGTGCAAAGCGGCCTGCATAGCCGCAACGAATGGGAAGGCCCGGTCGACCAATCCTGGCCGCAACTCGGCAAGCTGCGCAAGCTGATCGGTGATGATGAGCAATGGCTGTCCATGCTGGATGTCCACGATCTGAAACAGCGGCTGGAACCACTATTTCTGGTCGATGTGCAGCGCCATCTATGGCAAGTGGAAAGCGCCGGCAATCTGATCGAAGTGGCGCTCGACGTCGGCCATATCGAACGCAAAGGCCGCCAGGTGCCGGTCAACGAGATCGAACTGGAGCTGAAGGAAGGCGATCCGGCCGGCCTGTATGCGTTTGCGCTACAGCTGCTGGACGATATTCCGCTGCGCATCAGCAACCTCAACAAGGCGCAGCGCGGCTACATGCTGGTGCGTGAAACCGGCCATGCCCCCTATCGCGCGCACGCACTTGAACTGGACAGCGACGCCGGCCTGGCCGACGCTCTGCCTGCCGTGCTGGGCAACTGCCTGGAGCACATCCAGCGCAATGAAGTGGCGGTGGTGGAAGGCCACGATCCGGAAACGCTGCACCAGATGCGCGTCGGCGTGCGCCGTTTGCGCTCGGCGCTCAAGCTGTTCGCGCCGGTGGCGCCCTGCCCGCCCGCCTTGCTGGAGGATGTCAGCTGGTTGGGTGAACAGCTGGGCGCGGCGCGCGACTGGGATGTGCTGCTGTCGTCCACGCTGTCGCACGTGGAGGCGCAGCCCGGTGGCGGCAACGGCATGATGGAAGTACAGGCGCTTGCGCTGGATACCGCGCACGCCAAACGGCGCGAGGCGGCGCAAGCCGTGCTGTCGCAGCGCTACACCAGGCTGATGCTGACGCTGGGATCGTGGACGCTGCAAACGGCGGCGCTGCTGGATGGCTCCGCCGCGCAGTTCTCGCGCGAGACCTTGCAGCGGCTGCATAAAGCGCTGCTGAAGCGCGCCAACCGCATGAGCGAAGATGATACGGCCAGCGCGCACCGCACGCGCATCGCCGCCAAGCGTGGCCGTTATGCACTGGAGTTTTTCCACGCACTGTATCGCAGCAAGGGAACGCGCGCATACCTGAAGACGCTGGCGGCGGTGCAGGAAGAACTCGGCCAGCATAATGATCTGGTGGTGGCCGGCCAGTTGCTGCAGGAACTGGCGCAGCAGCATCCGCAATCAGCCGGCGCCATCCAGTTTGTGCGCGGCTATCTGGTGGCGCAGCAATCCACGCAGTCGGCCGACCTGGATGATATCCGCACGCGGCTGCACGCCTTGCGGCTGCCGCGCGTCAAATAATCAAGGGCGCGCCACCTTGCCGGACACGTTCCAGCTCAGCGTGCCGGAACACTTGGCCTGCTGTAGCGCGGCCAGCGTGTCGTCCGCTTCGGTACTGGCTTGCGCATACGCCTTGTGGCCGGCAATGCGGAAGTGCAGCGCCGGCGAGGATGAGTTGGCGGTCTTCGACAGCGTCGGCGCAAACCCACGCTCGGCCAGGATCTTGCGGCAGGGTTCCATGCCGTTCAGTTCATCCCCGGTCAGCTCGATATTGAATACCCAGCTCTCCACATAGCCACGCGCGGCGCGCTCCGGTTCCGGCAGCATCAGGTGGGACGGCAAGGTGGCGGCACTGGCTGCCAGCGCCAGCAGCGAGGCGCTCAGCGCCAGCGCGATACGACGATACATGGGCATTCCTTCAAATCCGGTAAAACGCTATGGTATCAGGCCAGCAGCGGATACAGGGTAGCCACCAGCGCCAGCGCCATCACCAGATTGAAAATACGCACCGAGCGCGGGTCCTGCAACACGCGGCGCATCGCTACACCGAACACCACCCACGAGCCGACGCAGAAAATGCCGATCACCCAGAACACGGTGGCCGGCACCAGCACGTCGGCCACCTCGAAGCCTTGCGGCAGGTAGGTGGTCAGCGCGCTCAGAATCATTACCCATGCCTTGGGATTAATCCACTGGAAGGCTGCCGCGCCCCAGAAGCCCATCGGCTTCGACAGCGCGGCCTGCTCGCCGCTCATCGGCGCCGCGTGCGCCAGCTTCCACGCCAGCCATAGCAGGTAGAGCGCGCCGCCGTATTTGAGGATGGTTTGCAGCATCGGCACCCGCTCGAACACCGCGTGCAGTCCCAGCCCGGTCGCAAACATCATGAAGGCGAAACCGCAGCAGATGCCCAGCAAATGCGGCACCGAGCGTTTGAAGCCGTAATTCAGGCCTGAGGCCAGCATCATGGTGTTGTTCGGGCCGGGTGTGATGGAGCTGACGGTGGCAAAGCCGCACAGTGACAGCAGCAGTTCGGGTGACATGGCGGTATCCGTTTGTTAGGTGTGCTTGCATTGTACGGTCAAGTGTACTGGCATTGACCAGTACACTTATACAAACACTTGCCACCACTGTATAGGTAGTTTTACCTGTACGAGCTTTCCAGTTCGCGCCGCACCAGGTCCTGGCCGTTCTCGATGACGAAGTCCTGGAACGACGCCGCCACCTTGGGAATCGGCTGGTCGGTCAGGTGCATGATCTGCCAGTCCGCCTCCACCTGGTGCTTCAGCGGCAGGATGGCCAACAGGCCGGCCTTGAACTCCAGCGCGCAGGCGTGCTCCGACAGGAAGCCAACACCCAGCCCGGCCGACACCATGCGCTTGATTGCCTCGTTGCTCGATACTTCGGAGCCGAATTCCGCCGGGTGTCCCTCCTCGCGCAGCAGTTTCTCCACCGCCGTGCGCGTGCCCGAGCCGCGTTCGCGCACCAGCAGGTTGGCCGCCATCACATCGTTGAGCGTGATTTTTTTCTTCTTCATCAGCGGATGATTGGGGCTGGCCACGAAGGCCATCGGATGGCGCGCGAAGCGGGCCGCGTTGGTGCGCAATTCGCGCGGCGGCGTGCCCATGATGGCCAGCTCGATCTCGTGCCGCGCCAGCATATTGATGATCTCTGTGCGGTTGCCCACCTGGAGCTTGAGGCGCACGTCCGGCCGTTCCAGCGTGAACGGCACCAGCAATGGCGGCAGCAAGTGCTCGGCCGTGGTCACCGCACCGATGCGCAGCGTGCCGGAGGTGACGCCTTGTAGCGCTGCCAGTTCATCGGTCGCCTGTTCCCACAGGCGCAGGATGCGCTCGGAGAATTCGGCCATCACCTCGCCCGCCGCCGTCAGCTGTATATTGCGTCCGACCTTGCGCGTCAGGGCGATGCCGGCGATGTCCTCCAGCGTGCGGATTTGCAGCGATACCGCTGGCTGCGTGAGGTGCATGGCGTCCGCCGCACGCGAGATGCTCTCGTGCCGCGCGACCAGCACCAGCGATTGCAACTGGCGAAAACTGGCGTGATACATAAGTAATCCTTATTGATTATCCAAAATCTTTAATTTTTCTTTTAGTCATTCTACCTCTATATTTCATACTTATCTGACATCGTTGAGCGAGAATGACATGAGCATAGACGTGATCTTCCTGGGCCTGGACGGCGTACTGTTCGACACCGAGGCGCTGCACCTGGCAGCCTGCAACGCGGCGTTTGCCAATGCCGAACTGTCGATCCGCTGGACTTTGCCGGCGCTGCGCGCAGCCGCCGCCACCCATGGTTACGCCCGCGCCATCGGTTCCGCCGTCGCGGTGCCGCCACTGTCACGCGACAAGCACCGCGTGGCGCAACTGTTCGAAGACAAGCATCAGCAGTTCCATCAAGCCATTCTGACGCGCCCGCCGCAGACGCAGGCCGCCGCACTGGCGCTGATTGAAGACGCCACTGCTGCCGGCTGCAAGGTCTGCATCCTGACCGACCTGCCGGCGCCTGCCACGTCGGCGCTGCTGGAGCGCTACTTCGGCATTGACGTCAACAGCATCTTCAGCGTGGTTGCCGGCGGCGCCAGCTTTGACGGCCCGGCTGGCACCGGCCCGTACGCGCACGCCTTGCACGCCATGGGCGTGGCACCGCAGGACGCGATCGTCATCGACACCGCCGTACCGGCACTGCGCGCTGCCGCCGATGCCGGCCTGTGGACCGTTTCCGTTGCGCCGTACGGCAACGACGTCGTGCGACCACGCCAGTTCATCACCTTCGACGCCCTGCATGAGCTGCAGGCCAGTCCCTACACGCCGGACCAGCAACGCCCTGCGCCAAAGCAGCACCGCGCCGCATAAATCACAACAACGGGGAGACAAACATGGAAACCATCGTCATTGTTGGCGGCGGTGCGGGCGGGCTCGAACTCGCCACCCGCCTCGGCGACACTGTGGGCGTGTCGGGGCACGCCCGTGTCGTGCTGGTCGACCGCTGGCCAGGCCACTTCTGGAAGCCGATGCTGCACACCGTCGCCGCCGGCAGTTGCGATCCGCAGGCCGATGAACTGTCATTCAGCGCCCAGGCGGCCGAGCATGATTTCGAATTCGTCCAGGGCGAGATGCTGTGCATGGACCGCGCCCGGCAAACCATCACCTTGTCGCCACAAGACGGTAGCGACGGCGCCTGCCGCGTGCTGGCCTACGACAAGCTGGTACTGGCGCTGGGCTCCGTCACCAGTTTCTACGGCGTGCCTGGTGCCGCAGAACATGCGCTGACGCTGGACAGCGTGGCCGATGCGGAAGTCTTTCGCCACCGCTTCTTCGCTACCTGTCACCACGCTGGCGCGGCGCCGGTGCATGTGGTGATCGTGGGCGGCGGCGCCACCGGCGTCGAGCTGGCGGCGGAACTCAGCGGCAGCACGCGCGCACTGGCGCTGTTGCAAAACATCCGTATCACGGTCATGGAGCGTGGCGAACGCCTGCTGCCGCAGATGGACGCCATGCAGGCGCAGCGCGCCGAACGCCATCTGCGCTCGCTTGGTGTTGCCGTGCATACCAATACCAGTGTGGCCGCCGTCAGCGCTGGCGCGGTGACGGACGCCTGTGGCCAACAACACCCCGCGCACCTCACCTTGTGGGCGGCTGGCGTCGAAGCGCCGCAGTTGTGCGCTACCCTGGGATTGAGCGCCAACCATCAGAAAAAGATCCTGGTCGACGCCAGCCTGCGCTCGACCAGCGACAGCCGTGTGTACGCGCTGGGCGATTGCGCCAGCTATATCTGCCCGCTCAAGGGCGAGGCGCCGCCGCGCGCACAGGTGGCACACCAGCAGGCGATGTTCCTGGCCGCGCTGCTGGCCGGCGGCAGCGCGAACGCGACGTTCCGCTATCACGATCAGGGTTCGCTGGTGTCGCTTGGACAGCAGGCTGCGGTCGGCTTGTTGACCCGTGCCGCGACCGGCCTATAATAGGGTGATGACAACCATCACCTCCCTGAACCGGACTACCCCCACCACCACTACCCAGGCGGCTGGCGGTCATTACACGTCCACTCCCGGCGCCACCAGCACCGCAGGCAACGGCTCATCCACCCTGGTATCGCTCGGCACTGGCGCCAACGACGCCACGCCGCAAAAGGCACTGGTGTGGGAAAACCGCACCCGCAGCACGTCAGCCATGCTGATGGCGCGAAATTTTAACGACGAGCCATTGTCTGGCCGGTTGAAAGGCCTGGGCAGCGAGCTGCTGAAACAGGTGGCCTACGATGGCGAGGATTTTTCACAGACAGTACAGCAGGCGCCTGGTGGCGTGCAAGCCGATACCTACGACATGCTGGTATCACCGTCGCAGGTGTCGCAGCACGGCATGGGCGATAACCAGATCGGCCTGACCATCACCACCCGCAGCGGCGTGAAGGTGGAATTGAAGCTGGACGCCGGCAACAACAGCATCGCCGTGGAAGCCAAGGCGGACGGCGAATTGAGCGAGGTGGAACGCAAGGCGCTGGGCAAGCTGGCCGAGGCCTTCCAGAATTCGATCGACGGCTTGACCGAAGATCCACCGCGCATGAACCTTGAAGGCCTGACACAGTTCGACACCAACGTGCTGTCGTCGGTGGACCTGAAAGGCGAAATCAAGGTCAATCCGAAAGAAACGCAGCGGCTGGAATTCCACGCAGACAGCAAGCAACGCACGGTGAGCTTCAGCGGCCCGGCGGGCAGCGCCAAGATCGGCGTGGACCTGAGCCAGCCTGCAAGCTGGGGCAACAAGGAGCAGCAGGCCAAGGCGCTCGCCAACTATTTGCAACAGGTGGATGATGCGGGCATGCGTGGCCAGGGCGACGCCACCATGATCAAGATGTTCAAGGACGCGTTCACCGGCATGAATGCCAACTACGGCACGCCGCCGGCCGCAGCGCCAAGCAGCATCTTCCTGACCAAACAGGATCATGCGCTGACCACCGGCCTAGCCGATTTCAACGCATCGTTCTCGCAGACCGAAGTATCGTCGAATCCGGCGCGCGTGACGGAGAAGGACACCTTCTCCTACGAGGTATCGCAAAAGACCAGCATCACCGGTACCTCCCAGCTGGATCGCGGCATCTCGCAACAACAGCAATCGCGCCTGAAGGCCAACTACCACACGCCGGTGAAAGCGGACGCGGTCCTGGCGCTGACGTTGTCGCCGAATTCGCAGAACTACCGCTACGTCACCGTCGACGACTCGGCCAGCGCCAGCACCAGCATCGGCTACGACAAGGGAGCACTGGTCAAGGCATCGATGGAAATGCAGGCCAACCAGTCCACCCGCGTGCTGAAATACACGCTGGGCAAGCTGCAGGAAAACCATACCTCGCCATACAGCAAGGCGATGTCGCGCGACCTGCTGACCACACTGGAGCCGGAACGCAACGGCGGCGAACTGCTGTCCGACGCTGAACGCGACCAAATGCTGGCAAAGCTGAACAACCAGATCTACCTGAAATCCAGCCCGGACGCATTGCCGAATGAGCGCGGTTGAGCACTTCCTCCTGCTGGCCCGGTACAACGCCGACATGAACCAGAATCTCTACAACGCCGCAGCCCAGCTGCCGGCGGAAGAGCTGACGGCCGACCGCAAGGCGTTTTTCGGTTCACTGGCCGGCACGCTGAATCACCTGCTGGCTGGCGACACCATCTGGCTCAAGCGATTCAGCACGCATCCCGCCAGCTTCTCCGCGCTGCAAGCCACGCAGGCGCTGCCACAACCGGGCGGCCTGACGCACTCTTTCGGCAATGAGCTGCCGGTACTGCGCGCCTACCGCGAGCAGCTGGACACCATCATCAGCGCCTTCGTGCCGCAATTGACGGAAGCCGACCTGGCGCACATCTTTGAATACCGCACCACGCTTGGCAACACCTACCGCAAGCAGTTTGGCGCCGTGCTGCTGCACTTCTTCAATCACCAGACCCACCATCGCGGCCAGGCCAGCACGCTGCTGACGCAGGCGGGCGTGGATATCGGCATTACCGACCTGCTTTTATGGGCGCCCGACTTATGAAAATCGCCGTCTACAGCGCGCAGCCCTATGATCGCCGCTTCCTCGACGAAGCGCGCGCCACGCTACCGGGCGTGGAAGCCGTCTATTTCTCCGACCGTCTGGAACTGGACACCGTGCCGCTGGCGCAAGGCTGCACCGCCGTCTGCGTATTCGTCAACGATATCCTGGATGCGCCGGTGCTGGAAGCGCTGCATGCTGCCGGTGTGCGCGCGGTGCTGCTGCGCTGCGCCGGCTTCAACAATGTCGACCTGCACGCCGGCGCACGGCTTGGCCTGTTCATGGCGCGCGTGCCCGCCTACGCGCCGGAAGCCGTCGCCGAACATGCGCTGGCACTGGTGATGACGCTGAACCGCCGCACGCACCGTGCCTATGTGCGCGTCCGCGAAGGCAACTTCGCGCTGGACGGACTGCTGGGCATGACGCTGCATGGCAAGACCGTCGGCATCGTCGGCGCCGGCCAGATCGGCGCATGCGCCGCGCGCATCTTCCATGGCTTGGGCTGCAAGGTACTGGTCAGCGATCCGGCGCCAACGCCGCAACTGAACGGCGTCGCCGAGCGCACCAGCCTCGATGCCGTGCTGGCGCAGTCGGACATCGTCTCGCTGCATTGCCCGCTGATGGACGCCACGCGCCACATGATCAACAGTGACAGCCTGGCAGGCATGAAGCGCGGCGCCATGCTGGTCAACACCTCGCGCGGCGGCTTGATCGACACCGCCGCCGTCATCGATGCGCTGAAGAGTGGCCAGTTGGGCGCCCTCGCCATCGATGTCTATGAGCAGGAAAGCACCCTCTTCTTCCAGGACCACTCCAGCGACATCATCGCTGACGACGTGTTTCAGCGCCTGATGACCTTCCCGAACGTACTGGTGACCGGGCACCAGGGCTTCTTCACAATAGAAGCGATGCGCGAAATCGCTGCCGTCACGTTCGCCAATCTCGCCTGCCACATGCAGGATTCCCCTTGCGCCAACGCGCTACCACACACCTAGTTTTTAAGGAAGTTCATGTCGCTCGCCTATCGCGCCAACGCCGATTTCGCCAAGCTGAATCACCCGATGCGGGTTCCGCTGTCTGCGGAGATCCATTCACGCCCGTTCCTGCAATTGCAGGCGCCGGAAAGCCTGACCCACTTCGCCCTGTACCTGCAACAGGACCAGCCCTCACGCCAAAACCATCGCAGCAGCCAGCACCAGATACTGGAGCAGCTGTGCATGCACTACGGCGTGGCGACCCCGCATCCGCAAGCGCGCTACTTCTTCCATGACTTCGGCCGCTTTCGGCTGAAGTGGGAATGCCATACCGAGTTCGCCACCTACACCTTCGTCGAACGCGGCGAACCTGGCCTGGACTGCCGCGCCTCGTTCGACCGCATGCCGCTACAGCACGTGCCGCAGGAATGGCTGGCCGGCTTGAACGGCAAGATCATCGTCGCCGCCCACGTCCTGCTATGCAAGGCCGATGCGGATGACGCCTCCTTCGCCGAAGGCATACGCGATCTGTTCCAGGGCAAATCGCTGGTTGGCAGCAGCGCCGGCGGCAACGCCGAAGTGTGGACCGACTTCCTGATCCAGCCGGATGGCTTCAGCCGCTTCGTGGTGCGCGACCAGCGCCTTCGCGAATTCCAGTCCGGCCGCCTGGTGGGCCGCCTGCTGGAAATCGAAACCTACCGCATGATGGCCTTGCTTGGCCTGCCGCAAGCCGAAGCCACGCAGCCGGACATGAACAGCATCGAGAACGAACTGGCGGCGCTGACCGCGAAACTGGTCAAGGAGGAAGGCAATGATGACCAGGACCTGCTGAACCAGATCACTGGCCTGGCCGCGCGTGTCGAGAAAATCTCGGTCAACAACAGCTACCGCTTTGCCGCCTCGCAGGCATATTTCAACCTGGTGCAGTCGCGCATCCAGGAATTGCGCGAAGTGCGTATCGAAGGCACGCCGACGCTGGCGGAGTTCATGGGCCGCCGCCTGGCGCCGGCGATGAATACCTGCGTATCGGTGGCGCAGCGGCAGGAGACGCTGGCGCAGCGTATCGCCCGCAGCAATGACTTGCTGCGCACGCGGGTAGGCATCGAACAGGAGCAGCAGAACCGCCGCATCCTGCAATCGCTGGATGCGCGCGCCGCGCAGCAATTGCGCTTGCAGCAGGCGGTGGAAGGCCTGTCGGTCGCCGCCATCTCTTACTACACGCTGGGATTGGTGGGCTACGTCGGCAAGGCGATGAAGGCCGGCAGCGTGCCGGTGAATCCGGACCTGATGACCGGCATCGCCGTGCCGCTGGTGATCGGCGCCGTGTGGCTAGGCTTGCGCCGTCTGCACCACCAGCTCGCGGGTGCTAAGCACTGAAACGGCTGGACAGGAAACTGGCGATGCGTTCCTGCGTCGACTCCAGGTAGGGGATGTTGATGTGGTCGGAATCAGGAATGATTTCGTCCGCATGCAACATGCCCAGTTTCTGCACCAGCAGATCGGTGTGCGAATGCGGCACGATGTCGTCCACCGCCGCACGCAGCACATAGGCCGGCGCCTTGATTTGCTCGGCGTACTTCACCGATTCGAATTTATGCCGCAGCACGTAGTCGATCGGCAGCGCCTTGAATTTGCGTTTGGCCAGCGCCAGGATCGAGTCGTAAGGCGTAATCAGCACGACGGAATTGGCATCACGCTCCATCGCCACTTGCACCGCTACGCCGGAACCCAGGCTGCGGCCGACCACTGCGATGCGTTTCGGGTCGACGTGATGGCGTTCGCTCAGCCAGTCGTACAGCATGCGGCCGTCTTCGACGAAGTGTTCCTCCGCCGGGTCGCCGTGGGAATCGCCATAGCCGCGGTAATTCACCGCCAGCACCGCCATGCCGGGAAACAGCTTGCCGGCGTCACGCGCCACCCAGGAAACTTCTTCCGAGCGGCCACCGAAATATACAACGCCCGGATGCGTGCCGGCCATGCGTGGCGTCATCAGCCAGCCGGACAGGCGCGTGCCGTCTTTGGAGCGGATGACGATGGGGCGCGTGCGATGGCCGGTGCTGTATGGTTTCAGCACCTCGCGCCGGCTCCCCAGTGGATTGAACAGCAACCGTTTCTGGTTGGCCGCCACGGCTGCGGTAAGTCCCATCCACAGTACGCTGACGATGCCCGCCAGGCCGGCCACTTTTTTGGAATTATTCATGACTTCTACTCTACTCTTTTCCTGCTTTTCCGCTGTCAAAAAATAACGGCGGCGTGGTATAGACCACACATGGTAGCAGGTTGACAGCTTTTCAAGGCCGGCGGGGCAAACCGGTATAATCTGCGCTTCGCTTTTTCATGATTTGCCAACAATGAAACCTGCCGTCGTCCTGCTGCATAGCTCCATGAGTTCCAAGTCCCAGTGGTCGTCCCTGAAAGCGCAACTGGCCGACGCTTACCGCTGCATTCCGGTTGACCTGCAAGGCTACGGCGCTTCGCCCTTTCCGGCGGATGCGGGCGACGACTACGTCCATACCTTGGCGCATGAAGTGGATGCCGTGGTGGCGGCGATCGCCTCGGAACTGGAGCCTGGTGAGGCATTCCACCTGATCGGCCATTCCTTTGGCGGCGCCTGCGCGCTGCACATGGCGCGCCGCATGCCTCAACGCGTGCTGTCGCTGACGCTGTTTGAGCCGGTGGCGTTCCATCTGCTGCCGGAAACGCATCCGGCCAAAGCCGAAATCGTGGATGTGGTGGGCCGTATCACATCCAGCGCCAGCGACCGTGACGCCACCCGTATCTTCATCGATTACTGGAACCGCGCCGGCGCCTTCGACGATGCGCCGCACGCAGCGCAAGAAAAAATGGTGGCGCAAATCGCCAAGGTCAAGCTGGACTTCCAGGCGCTGCTGGGCGAACAGGCGACCCTGGATGATTTGTCCATGTTGACCATGCCGGCGCTGGTGATGGCTGGGGAGCGCAGCCCTGCTTCTACCCGTCTACTGGTGGAGCAGTTGGGTGTGTCGCTGCCCAGCGCCACCGCATCGAAGCTGCGCACCGCGCACATGGGACCGATCACGCACGGCGACATCGTCAATCCGGCCATCGCCGGCTTCCTCAGCGGCGCCGAAGTGGCCGCCGAACAGCAATGAAGCGCGCGCTCGTTGCCGTGGCCATCAGCGCCCTTTCCATGCTGGCGCAAGCCGGTGAACAGAATGTGCGCATCGCGCCGGATGTCCATGGCGCCTGGGTGACGCCGGACGGTGCGTGGGACGGCCGCACTGTGCTGTTCCTGCACGGCTTTGCCGACGACATGAATGGCGCCGGCGATTTGAGCAAGCGCATGTCGGCGCGGCTGGCGCAGATGGGTATTGCTTCGCTGCGTGTGAACTTCCGTGGCGAGGGTGATCGCCAGCGCAGCAATATCGCGTCGACGCTGGATACGCGCATTGCGGACACCGAGGCGGCATATGCGTTTCTGCTGAAGCAGCCGGGCGCGCAGCCTGCACGCAGCGCGGTGCTGGGCTGGAGTCTTGGCGCCACCACGGCGATCGTCACTGCTGCGCGTCATCCGCAATGGTTTCGCAGCATGGTGTTGTGGTCTTCGCCAAGCGGCGATCAGTGGAAGCAGATGACGTCTTCGCCGGTGGCGCAACAGGCGTTACGCGATGGTGTGGCGACGGATGTGGTGCCGGGCTGGAAGAGCATCACCACCAGGCGTGAGTTTTACGAGAGCTTCCGTGGTGTAGATCTGGATCGGTCGCTGGCGACGTATCCCGGCGCATTCCTGACGATACGCGGCAGCGCCGACTTTCTACCGCAGCGCGATGCGCAGCTGGTGCAGATCGCGCCAGGCAAGCCGGCGGAGGCAGCCTTGATCGGTGGGGCGGACCACATCTTCAACGTCTTCGCTCCCGACAGCAGCGCCGCCCAGCGCGTCATCGACCTCACCGCCGACTGGCTGCAACGCACGCTCTGACGCGCCTCGCGCGACACGGGCAGGCAAACTGCTAGCGCGAGCGCTAACCGCCTCTCGGCGCGCGCGCGAGCCGGATGAGCGTTACAGGCCGCCGCCAAGCCGCCTGCTTTCGCCTGCGCGCAGATTCAGCGGCACGACGTTGTCGCCATAGCGCACCTTGCCCGCGCCCTCGCCTGCCGTGCGGCGTATGGTGGCGGATATCAGCTTGCCGTTGGCCCAGGCGAGATCCACTTCATAACCGCCACGCGCACGCAGTCCCTTGACCGATCCTGATGGCCAGGCAGACGGCAACGCTGGCAGCAAGTGGATTTCCCCTGTCTGCGATTGCAGCAGCATCTCGCAGATGGCGGCGGTGGCGCCAAAGTTACCGTCGATCTGGAACGGCGGGTGCGCATCAAACATATTCGGATAGGTGCCGCCGGCGTTATTGGATTCCGTGCCCTGGCTGCTCTGCTGTGCTGCCCGCGCGCCTGGCTTGGCCAACTGGCCGCGCAGCATCTTGTGCGCGTGATCGCCGTCCAGCAGGCGCGCCCAGTAGGCAGTCTTCCATGCCATCGACCAGCCAGTGCCAGCATCCCCGCGCGCAGCCAGCGATTTGCGTGCCGCAGCGGCCAATGCCGGCGTTTGCGTCGGCGAGATCTGCCGGCCGGGGAATAGCCCGAACAGATGCGAGACATGGCGGTGCGTGTCGTCCGGCGTGTCCAGCACCTTGTCCTTCTTCTCCTCCATCCACTCCAGCAACTGGCACCAGCTGCCGATGCCTGGCGTGGCCAGCTTGTCGCGCAAGGCGGCGACGTGGTTGCGGTACTGCGTATCGCCCAATACGCCGGCAGCTTCCACTGTGTTGTTGAACAAGTCCCAGATGATTTCCTGGTCGTAGCTGACGCCATCTTCAATCGGTCCATGTTCAGGTGACCATCCCAGCGGCGCGACCAGGCGGCCATCGGGCAGTTCCTTCAGATAGTCCTCCCAGAAGGCGACCGCTTCCTGCATCATCGGGTACGCGATGGTGCGCAGGAAGGCTTTGTCTTGCGTGTAGGCGTAGTGTTCCCAGAAGTGCTGCATGTACCAGGCGTTGCCGGTTTTGTTCCACACGTAGCCCATGGCGCCGAAAGGATTCGACTCCGTGCGCACGGTCCAGCCGCGAACTGGCTTGCCGGATTTGCTGACGAAGGTTTCTTCGCGCTGCACCGCTTCGCCGCTGAGGTCCGGCTGTGACATCTGCACCGAGGATGGGTCGGCGATGGCCTTGGCGGCGGTGTCGGTGATCAGCTTTCGGTAGACTGGTGCGACGCCTTGCACGAAGTCCAAGAATGGCTTGTGGTGTTCGGAGAGATTGGCCGGTTCGGCTGGCCAGTAGTTCATCTGGATGTTGATGTTGGTGTGGTAGTCCGAGTTCCACGGCGGCGTGAGGCTGTTGTTCCACAGGCCTTGCAGGTTGGCTGGCAACGAGCCGCGCGAACTGGAGATCAGCAGGTAGCGGCCGAATTGGAAGAACTGTGCTTCCAGCTCGGGATCGTTGCCCTCGGCGGTATAAGCCTCGATACGTCGATCAGTCGTCAGCGCACGACGCGCAGCCGGCGCCGCACCAAAGTCGACAGCTACCCGTCCGAACTGCGCCGCATAGTCACGCTGATGCGCGGCCAGCAGCGCACTCCACGACTGCGACGCGGAGGTGACTTGCGACGCGACACGCGGCAGCGGCGCTTCCCCCTGGAAGCGGCGGGAGGTGTCATTAACGTAGCTGGTGCCGGCGCCGATAATCAGCGTGATGGCGTCGCTACCAGAAAAGCTGATCTTGTTGCCGTCCACGGCCAGCTTGCCGCCCTCGTTCAGCACCCTCACCTGGCTGGCGTAATCCATCACATTGGTGGACGGCTGCTGCCCCTTGCCATGCAGCGTGCCAACAGCGGTGATCTGCCCATCCTGCGCGGTAATCCTGGCATCGTGCATATCGGTCAGCTCGATGGAGCCAGTGTACTGCCCACGCTTGCTGGCAGTCAGCCTAACAGCAATCACCTGCGCCGGATAACTGGCCAACGCCTCGCGCCTGAATTCAACGCCTTTGTGCACATACCGGACGCTATGCAGGCTGCGGCCAATATCCAGCTGCCGCGCATATCCGCTCGCCTGATCGTGCCCAGGCAGATTGATGTAGACGTCGCCAAACGGTTGATACGCCCCCATCGCCTTGTCATCACCAGTCCACAGCGTAATGTCATTGAACTGCAAACGCTCACGCGCCAGCTGCCCGAAGATCATCGCACCGATGCGCCCATTGCCAATCGGGAGCGCCTCCTTCTCCCAGCCCGCCGCCGTATCCGGCGCCGGCTGGGCATAGCGCAACGTCATGTCCGGCGCGGCCGCCGCGTTGGCAGCCACCAGGACCAAAGCAATCAACTTCATTGAGGATTAATCTTGATCAGCACAACATCGTTGACGCGCATCTTCACCTTGACACTGGCCACACCGGAAGCCGGCACCTTCACCGTACTGGTCTGCGGAAGATCGGTGGTCAACGCCTGCAAGCGCTCCAGCTGACGCGGCGACAAGGTCTTCGGCGAACCCAATTTCAGATAAGCGGTGTGCGCATCATTCGCCTCGAAGCCGGTGCGATACACCTTGACCGAATACGCACCAGGCTTCAAACCCTTCAGATCAATGCTGATCGGCGCACTGTCGCGCGTCGGCTGCACCGTCGTGAAGAAACCGCGATTGCTGCGGCCCTGCTTCGGTGTCTGGAAATCCCAGGCCAGCACCTGCACGCCCCGGCCATCCTTCGCTGCATAGCTCTGCGCATCGGCATTTTTCAGCGCCGTATCACCCAGCTGGTTCAGATACTTGTACGCAAACCACGCCGGCTTGCGCACACCCTGCGGATTCATCAAGCCAAAGCCGCCTTCGAACGGCGCCGTCGGCGGTCCAGGCTCCTCGAACAGATCGCTGTAAGTCCAGTAGCTCATGCCCTGCACCAGACCTTCAGTCGCTTTCAGCTTGCTCAGGATGTACGGCGCACTCATATACGAATCATGCACCGGATCGCGCGGCGTATAGCTGGTGCTCCACTCGGTGAAGTACAGCGGCATGTCGGGATGGCCAGCGTCCACCATCTCCTTGCGCACCTTGCGCACATCGCCGACAACCGCATCTGGCGATGGCGACAGCTTGGTATCGTCCTTGCCATGTTCGTCGAGGAAGCCGCCATCCACGCCATAAGTATGCGTGGTGACGAAGTCCACCACCGAACCCGATTGCTTTGCATGCGCCAGGAACTCGGGCACCCATGCCGCGCCAGCCGTCGACGGCCCGCCAACACGCAGCGCCGGATCGATCGCCTTGATGGTGCGCGACGTAATGTCGAACAGCTCGAAGTACACCTTCTGGTCCGCCTTCTCCCAGAAGCCGTCCAGGTTAGGTTCATTCCACACCTCGAAGAACCAGGTGCGCACCTCCTCCTTGCCGTAGCGCTCCTGCATGTGACGCACAAACGCATCGATCAGGCCAGCCCATTTCTTCGGATCGGGATGCGAAGTATTCCCTTTCCAATAGAAGATGCTCAAGTCGGAACTGCGCATCGCCAGCGGCGTAAAGCCCAATTCCACGAAAGGCTTGACGCCCATCTTGAGCAAACGGTCATACAGGTAATCGATCTTGGTCCAGTCGTACACCGGCTTGCCATCCACCTCCTTGTACGTGCCCAGCACATCATGGAAGATAGCGTGAAAGCGGATGTAGCGGAATCCCAGCTCGTCCTTCGCAATTTTCAGCTGCGCCAGGCTGTCGTCGCGTATCAGCGTGCCCGGATAATCCGAGCCCACCGATAAATCAGCGAAGCGGTCGCGCGGCGTTCCGGCGGAGGCGGCGTCGATGGCGATGTGGCGCACATCAGCAGCGCTGGCCGATGCGGCCAGCGCGAACAAAACAACTGCGGTCAAAGTCTTCATATCAGCGTTTCACAGTAACAGCCTTGCCCTCGTAGCTGACCACCTTGTCGGCTACGTCGAAGTTATCGGTGCTCGAAACGCCAGGTTTGATGAAACGTACCTTGAACTGGCGCTTCGCCACCATGCCCTTGTACTGGCCGGAGCGATCGCCGATGGTGACCACGCCGGTCCTGTCATTGTAGCTGAACGGGATGCGGCTGGCCTCACCACGCAGATAGGCATTGCTGACGCCATCATCCTCGTACAGCGTGAAGCGGCCATCGGCGCCGGTGTACACATACAGCGTGATCGGCGCATCCGGCTTCTCATCCACATACTGCGTCAGCGGGCCGACCGGCAGAATGGCGCCGGCTTTCACCAGCACCGGCATGCGCGTTTCCGGCGCCTTGATGGTCGCCGTGGTGCCGCCCTTGTGCACTTCGCCGGTGTAGAAATTGTACCAATCCGCGCCCTTCGGCATGTACACGCTGCGCTCACGCGCGCCGTACACATACACCGGCGCCACCAGCATACTGCGGCCGAACAGATACTGATCGTTGATATTCTTCACCGCATCATCGTTCGGGAAGTCCATCACCAGGCCGCGCATGATGGAGCCCGACTCGTAGTGGGTCTCGGCGGCGGTCGAATAAATGTATGGCATCAGACGATAGCGCAGCTGGTCGTACCACACCATCGATGCGCGCATCGGCGAACCTTCCGGCGAAATCTCATGGATCTCGCGCTTCACCACTTCACCGTGGGAGCGGAACAGCGGCGAGAACGCGCCAAACTGGAACCAGCGCAGATTCAGCTCGCGCCATTCCTTGAGATCCTCCGGATTACCCTGCTGGATGCCGGTGCTGCGGTTCTCCTGCGCCGAACCGACTTCGCCGACCTGGAAGCGCGTCTCCTGCGCATAGCCGCCGATATCGTGCGTCCAGTTAGGGATGCCGGACATCGACATGCTGACGCCCGCCGAAATCTGATCGAACAGATTATTCCAGCGGCTGGCCGTATCGCCACTCCACAGCGCGGTGCCGTTACGCTGGATGCCAGCGAAGCCGGAGCGCGACAGGATGAACTGGCGCTTTTCAGGCTGGTCCGCCTTCAGGTGATTGTAGAAGCCTTCCGTATGCACCAGGCTATACGGATTGAAGGTGATCTCGCCGCCGCCATACACGGTTGGGCCGATCAGCTTCTTGAAGTCCGCCGGACGGGTGTTCGACAGCACATCAGGCTCGGTGTTATCCATCCACCAGGCGTCGAAGCCCAGGTCCACCAGCTTGCCCTTCATCTGGCGATAGTAGATATCGCGCGCTTCCTTGGTGTACGGATCGTAGTGGCTGTTCTTGTAGCCAGGGCCAACCCAATCCAGGTCGCCGTTCTCGACGTTCTTGGTCCACATATAGCCCTTGGACGCCAGCTCCTTGTAGTTGTCGGTGTTGGCGTAGAACTTGCCCCAGATCGAAATCATGATGCGCGCATTGGCCTTGTGGACTTCGTCCACCATGGCTTTCGCGTTCGGGAAGCGTGCCTTGTCGAAGTCATGCGAGCCCCAGCCATCCTGCGGCCAGTAGAACCAGTCCTGCACCATGTTATCGACCGGCCATCCCTGCTTGCGGTACTCGCGCAGCACGCCCAGCAGCTGCTCCTGCGTCTCGTAGCGCTGGCGCGATTGCCAGAAGCCGTAAGCCCATTTCGGCATCATCGGCGCCTGGCCAGTCAAGTGGCGATAACCGGCGATGACGTTGTCGATGTTTTCGCCGCTGACCACGTAATAGTTGATGCTCTGCGCGACCTCCGACGAGAAGGTCAGCGAATGACGTTCGTCCTTCGGCAGCGGATCATTATGCGTGATCGCCACCATGCCGCCGCTCGGCTTCCACTCCAGGTGCAGCTTGACCGGCTTGTTGGCTTCAAACTTCACTTCGAAGTTGTGATACCACGGGTTCCATCCCTGGCGCCACACGTCCATCACTTCCTTGCCGTCGACGGTCAGCTTGGCGTAGTCCGACGAGTACAGCTGCATCTTGTGCACGCCCGGCTTGTCGGACGCCATCGTGCCTTCCCACACCACCTTCAGGTTGGCGGCCTTTGGGTCGCCGGCTTCCTTCGGCCAGTTCTCCGCCACGTCCTTCAGGTACTGGTAGGCGATGTCCTTTTCCTGGCGCGTGAACACCAGCTTGTCGCCAACGTAATAGCGCGCGGTCAGGCCGCCGGCCTTGCCTTCGGCATCGGTCAGCTTCAGGTCGCGGCTCAGCCACGCATACGGCTTGCTGTCACCGAAGCGCGAGATCGCATTGTTATCCCACAGGACGCCGTAGTTTTTATCAGACACCACAAACGGCACGGCAATCGCCATATTGTGCTGCATCAGCAGCACGTCTTCGCCGTTCAGATTCATCTGGTGATTCTGATGCTGGCCCAGGCCGTAGAAAGCGTCCTTGGTACCGTAGTTGAAGCCCTGCTTCACCGCCAGGAAGGGCTTGCCGTCGATATCGACCGGCGCCATGCTCTCCGCCTGCTGCGTCAGGAAGGCCTTGCCGGCAGCGTTAAAGAACTGCACCTGGCCGGTGGCCAGCGACACCGCCACCGAAATCTTCTTCGCCTTCAGCGTGACCTTGTCCTTGCCGGACGCGCTGACGCTGAAGTTACCGCTAACAGGAGCGGCCACGGTCATCAGCGATGGGTTCAGCGGCTTGCCCGCTTTATCCAGCTTCACCACGTGGATGATGTTATCGGCCATGACGTCCAGCCGCACTTCCTGTGCGGCGCCGCTGTCAGGCTTGACCACCACGCCGGTGCTGGTCTTTTCAAATGTGCCGGCCACGGACTGGCCGGCGGCGATCACGGCGAGGCACGACGCCGCGTGAGCGATGGTTTTAATACGCATATTGTCTCCGAATTTTAGTAAGTGCCAACCTTCACCTTCAACACCACCGGGTTGCCGGTCAGGTTGAGGCCATAATCAGTCTGGTCGCCATTCCAGTTACGCTCCATGATCCACTTGCCGGAAGCGTCGTAGCGGCCCTCCTCCACGCGTGCCCACATGGTCGGCTTGCCTTGCGCCTCATCGATCTTCACACGCGCGCGCTGGCCGATGATGATGAATTCATTGTCGCTGATCTGGGCGATCGACACACCGCCGTTCGGGATCTCGGTCCCTGCCGGCACGTCCTTGACGTTCTTGAAGTATTCACGCTCGCCGAACTGCCACTCGCGGAACGAGATGGTAGCCTTCCAGCCTTTCATGTCCACGGTTTGCGGCTGGCGATCGTCGCCTTCGGCGATGCCGTAGGTACGGCCCTCAAACGCCCACTTGGCCCATTGGCGTTCCATCGGACGGAAGGCAGCGTAGATTTTTCCGAACGGTTCCACCATGGTCTTGTCGACCGCCTTGTGACCGAGCGGGAAATTGCTGTAGTCGGCATAGTCGATGCCGAACGGCGAGAAGCCGATCGCGCCCTTGCCCAGCACCAGATAGGTGTAGCGCACATATTCGGCGGCGTTGCTCATCTCCGGCACCATCAGCGGATTATCCGGGCGCTGGAAGTGCTTCAGCGACGCGTTGAACTTCTTCCAGTCAGGGCCATAGATATCCGGGCCGGCGAAATCGATATGCGGCGCGGCGGCGCGGTAGATGTCGATCACGTCATAGGTCGGGCCACCGCTGGCGAAGTTTTCCTTCCATGGCTTGACCGGATCTTCCAGCGAATCGCGCTGCGAGTTATTGACGAACATCGGCAGGTTGTAGACGGCGCGGCCGGCCTTGGCGATTTCCTCGATATAGCTGGCGATGGAGTACGCGTGGAAGTATTCATCGGCGTAGTCGCCGTACACCTGTTTCCAGGTACCGCTCTTCGCCAGGGACACCGGCGATTTTTTATAGTCCAGCACCGCCTGCGGTACTGGCTTGTTGAACAGCGCTTCAGCCTTGGGTGCGAAGTCGCGCGCAAAGCCGTAGGTGCCGACTTCATTCTCGACCTGCACCATGATGACCGTGCGCTGCGCTTCGTCTATCTTTTTGATGTGGCTCATCAGCGCCACGAAAGCCTTCTTGTCTGCCTTCAGCGTCTCTTCGCCTTGCGGCGACAGGCAGTAGGTGATCTTGCCGTTCTTGTCCAGCATGCGCGGGAAGCGCGTGTTGTTGAACTTGACCCACTCCGGCGTGTAGCTTGGGCCGGTGTTCTTCCAGGTACCGAACCACAGCAGCACCAGTTTCACCTTGTTCTTGCGGGCCTCAGCCACCAGCGTGTCGACGTAGCTGAAATCGAACTTGCCTTCCACCGGCTCGATCTGCTCCCAGGCCACCGGGATTTCGAGCGTATTGGCATGCATGTCCTTGATCGCCGCCCAGACCTTGTTCAGGGCCAGCGGATAGTTACTGGAATTCTGCGCCTGCCCGCCGAGAACGACGAAGGGCGCGCCGTCCACCATCAAGGCGAACCGGCCATCCTTCTTGACGATCTGCGGGAGGTCGGAGGCGGCCGCCGCGCCAGCTGCGGCCATCAAAAAACTGAGGGAAAGAACAAGCTGGCGGGCGGATTGCTTCATCTGTTAAAAGCCTTTCGTTAGATTAGAAGTCGTAACTCAGTTTTGCCACCACGCGGCGGCCCGTCTTGAACCATGCACGGCCCATCATACCGATATTTTGCTGCATCAACTGCTTATAAGTCGCATCGGTCAGGTTTTGTGCTTCCAGGCCCAGCTGGATCTTGTCGCTGAACTTGTAGAAGAACGACGCGTCCAGCTGACCGTAGGCGTCCGACCAGGTCGGCAGCGCCCAGGCGACGTTGGTCTGGCCGTATGTCGGGCTGGCGGGATTGCTGTCCGTGGCGTCGCCACCGTTGGTGCCGTTGACGTTCACCGCTTGCAGCGACTTCGAACGCCAGTTGTACGCCAGACGGGCCGATATCGGACCTTTGTCGTACAGCAGCGCCAGGTTGTACGACTGGCGCGACAGGCCTTCCAGCGGCAGGTTGCCGAAGGTCGTGCCATCGGTGTCGCAACCGTTCAGGTTCAGATTCAGGTTGGCCGCGCCACTGCTGCCGGTGCAGTATTTCGAGTAGACCGAGTTATACAGTTTGCGCTCGCTGTCCACGAAAGTGAAGTTGGCTTGCACGCCGAGGCCGGACCAGGCGCCAGGCAGCGAATCGAAGTACTGCTGGTAAGCCAGCTCGATGCCACGCGCGTGACCACGGGCGCCGTTGATCGGGCCGGTGACCGTGAAGTCCTGCATGCGGCCGGTGCTGTCAGGCAGCTGGTAGTTGTACACCTGCTTGACGATGACGTCTTTCAGCCGCTTGTTGAAGATCGCTGCGGTGAACGAGCCGGTCGGCGCGAAGTACCACTCCATGGTCAGGTCGATCTGCTTGGAAGTGGTCGGGCGCAGCATCGGATTGCCTTCGCCAGTGCCGTTATGGGTCACGCTGTTGACCGTGGTGACGCCATTGATGGTGGTGGTGTCGGCCGACTGCGACAGCGAGGTGTAGCCTTGCAGCTGCGAGAAGTCGGGACGCGACAGCGCCGAGGCGGCAGCGAAGCGGAACTGCAGCGTGTCGCTGGCCTTCAGGCGCAGGTTCAGACTAGGCAGGAAATTGTGGTAGCTGTTGTCGTAGTCCTGCGACTTCGCGAACGGCGCGATCGACGGAATCGGCACGCCTTGCAGGTTGTTGCCGGTCGGTGCAGTCGAGTTGAACACCGTGTAGCCGAACGCGGTCGAATCGGTCTTCACATAGCGCAAGCCGACATTGCCATCCACCGGATACTTGAGGTTATCCCAGCCGAAGCGCAACTGGCCATACAGTGCCTTGGTTTTCTCGGTCTGGCGGTTGGTGCCCAGGGGATCGGTGCCGAAGGTGGCAGGCGCCCATGGCGCGCAGGTGGAATCCGGCTTGCACAGCATCTCGTAATACTTGTGCAGCTGAGCATAGGTATCCGGGAAGCCCTGCGCCAGCGAGACATTCGGGAACACCACCGCCGGCACGGAGACGCCGCCGTTGAAGAAGTTATCGAAGCTGTGCAGGCTGACATTGCCGGCGAAGCGCGGATCGCCCAGGTAAGCCAGACCGGTGATCTCACCCTGCCATGGCTGGGTGATGGCGGCCCAGTGGTAGCTTGGATTGGAATTGGTGGTGACGGCTTCGCGGTCGGTCAGGCGCACGCCGAAACGCACGTCACGCAGCACCGGATTATCGAAGTCGTATTTGACGTCGGTTTTCCACGCCTTTTCATCGGCCTTGCTGCGGTCCAGATGTTCCTGGGTGAAGGCCCAGTAGTAGTTGTTCGGGTTCGCCAGGTAGGCGCGGTCGGCATCATCGAAGATAATCTTCGGCACGTTGCCGGTCAGGTCCAGCTTCTCCTTCGGCATCTGGATGCCGGTAGCCACGGTGGAGTCGAGATTGCCGGTCTTGGCCTTGATGTATTGCAGGTCAGTGGTGACGGTCCAGTTGTCACGGCGCCAGCGCAGGTTCCACGATACGTCGGTGGTATCGGACTTGCGGTTCGAGGTGCGGGTGTCGTCGCCGAAATTGATGCCGGCGCCGGTGGAGTCGGTCAGCGTGCCGGTCAGCAGCTGGCCGTTGGCGCCAAACGTAGCGTCCGGCGAGACGCGGATGTTGTAAGGGCTGGACTGGGCAAAGATCGCCTGCTCGTCCCACTGCATCTCATACTTCGATTTGAAGTAGGTCAGGCTGCTGGACCACTCCTCATTCTTCCATTGCAGCGCGCCGTAAGCGCCTTCGCGCTTGCGGTTGAATTCCAGCGTGCGCCATTGCGCGCCCTTCGGCACGAAGACGGTTTTACCGGAAGCGTCTTTCAGCGGGTAGTAAGGCTCGACCTGGAAGGCATCGGTACGGGTGCCGCTTTCCGAGTAGGCCAGGTCCAGCAAGGCGCCGATTTCGCCAACCGGGGTTTTCCATCGGTTCGATACCAGGCCCGAAGCCGACGGCGAAGTCTTGCCGCGCTTGAGCTCCGACCAGGTGCGGTCCGCCGATACCGAGGCCTTGAAACCCTTGTAGTCGAACGGCATGGCGGTGCGCAGGTTGACCAGGCCACCGATGGCGCCCTCGATCTGCTCCGCCGATGGATTCTTGTAGATATCGACGCCGGCCACCAGCTCTGGCGGCACGTCCTCGAAATTCAGCGAACGGCCACCGTTGGCCGAGAACGAGTCGCGGCCATTCAGCTCCGAACGCACATAGCTCAAGCCGCGGATCGACACGCTGGAACCTTCCACCGAAAAGTGCTCCGGGTCGCCCTTGGACATGGTGCGGTCGATGGTGACGCCGACCACGCGTTGCAGCACCTCGGTCACCGAACGGTCGGGCAGCTTGCCCATGTCTTCGGCGACGATGGAGTCAACGATTTCGTCGGAATTCTGCTTGATCTTCTGCGCCGATTGCAGTGCCGCGCGCTGGCCGGTGACGATCACTGCCACCGGTTCGGCTGCGGGCGTGCCGGTCGTCTGGGTGGCTTCAGTCTGGGCGACAGCAGCGCCGCTCAGCATCATCGTCATCTGGGCCAGGCCCAGCGCGATGGCCGTTTTTTTCAAATGCTTCATTACGCTCTCCAAAGTTATACGATTCCTGATAGCTCTTTGGCTATTCATTATTGTCGCTGTCTGTGGGGGTATTACGGAAACGCGGGATGAGTTATCCCACCGGCGCTAAAAAGCGCGGAATTCTGGTCGTCATTGATATCGTCTCGCTCGTCGTATATTTTTTGTCGCGGCGGGCTGATGGCGGTTTGCCACTGCGCGCGAATTTGAATCATTGTGCGTTTTACGACAGCGGCTCGCAATTGCGAAATTCACCAATCACGCGAATGATTATGAGCAATCGACGGAGAACGGGGCCGCATGGCCCCGTTGAATTGCTTACTTGCCCGCGAGCTGGGCCTGAGTGTAGAAGCCGTCCTTCACCACCAGGTCCACATTGGCCTTGGTCAGTGCGATCGGTTTGAGGAATACCGAATCAACCTCTTTGAAGCCGTTGTTATATTTCGCGTTGAACGCCGGCTTCTGGTTGCGCACCAGCTGCACCGACAGCTTGGCCGCTTCCGAGGCGATCAGCTTCAGCGGCTTGTAGACGGTCAGCGTCTGCGTGCCGGCGATGACGCGCTTGACGGCGGCCAGGTCCGAGTCCTGCCCCGACACGGCCACCTTGCCATCCAGCTTCTGCGAAGCCAGCGCCTGAATGGCGCCGCCGGCGGTGGCGTCGTTCGACGCCACCACGGCGTCGATCTTGTTGCCGTTGGCGGTCAGCGCATTCTCGACGATGGACATGGCTTCCGATGGGCTCCAGTCCTTCACCCACTGCTTGCCCACCACCTTGATGTCGCCCTTGTCGATCAGCGGCTGCAGCACCTTCAGTTGGCCATCACGCAGCATCTTGGCGTTGCTGTCTGTCGGTGCGCCGCCCAGCAGGTAGAAGTTCCCCTTCGGCTTGGCCGCCAGCACGCCTTGCGCCTGCAACTGGCCAACCATATTGTTATCGAAGGAGATGTAGGCGTCGATATCGGCGTTGAGGATCAGGCGGTCGTAGGAGATCACCTTGATCTTGGCCTTCTTTGCCTCGCGCACCGCGTTGGTCAGCACCGTGGCGTTGTACGGCACGATCACCAGCACATCCACGCCGCGCGAGATCAGGTTCTCGATCTGCGCGATCTGGCGCTGCTCGCTGGCGTCGGCCGACTGCACGAATACCTTGGCGCCTTGCGCCTCGGCGGCGGCGACGAAGTAATCGCGGTCGCGCGCCCAGCGTTCCAGCCGCAAGTCATCGATCGAGAAACCGATCTTCGGATTCTTGGCATCGGCCATGGCGTTGCCGCCAGCGAAAGCCATCATGACGGCGATGGTCGCCGTGCTCAGTAATTTCTTCATCGTAGTCTCCAGTTTTATTCTTGCGCCGTTATGTTACCTCACACGGCCCGGCTACGCCGCCAGCTCCGGTGCGGGCAGCGCCGAGCCATCGTCGATGATGCCCAGCATGGCGCGGTCCTGATAGGTGCGCGGCGTGCAGCCCAGTTCACGCTTGAACACAGCATGCATATACTGCACCGAGGTGAAGCCGCAGCACAATGCCACTTCGGCGATGCTGCGCTCACCGCGCGCCAGCATCGAGGTGGCCGCATCGAGCTTGAAGCGCAGGATCACGTCATGCACACTGCAATTCAGTTCAAGCCGGAAGTAGGACTCCAGCGACGAGCGCGAGATGCCCACATACTCCGCCACCTGGTGTGTCTTGATGCCCTGGCAGGCGTACTGGCGGATGAAGTGGCGCGCGCGCATCACGTGCGGATGCTTGGGCGCTTCGTGCTGCGTCGACGCCAGCACGTTGATGCCGACCGGCGGCACCAGCACGCGCGTGCCGCTCATGCGCACGCCGTGCAGCATCTGGTCCAGCAGGTGCGCGGCGGTGCGCCCCATCTCCTGCGCGCCCTGGATCACCGAGCTCAAAGGTATGCGCGTCAGCATGCGCGCCAGCGGATCGTTGTCGATGCCGATCAGCGCCACCTGCTCCGGCACCGCGATGCCGGCCATGATACAAGCCTGCATCAGCTGGCGCGCACGCGCATCGGTGACGGCGATGATGCCGACCGGCTTCGGCAGGCTATGCAGCCAACTGATCTGCTGCTCGACCGCCTCGTCCCACGACGGCGCGCTGGTGCCCAGGCCGCGATACACATGCGGCTCCATCTTGTCCTGTTCCATCAGCGTGCGGAAGGCGTGCTCGCGTTCCTGCGCCCAGCGGTTCTCCTGCGCTTCCGGCAGCGAGAACATGGCGAAGTGACGCAGGCCAGCTTCGATCAAATGATCGCGCGCCATCTTGATCAGCTTGAAGTTATCAGTGGCGACATAAGGCACGTCTTCGGGATAGGCGGCCTGGTTTTCATACGAGCCGCCCACCGCCACCACCGGAATGCGGCTGCGGGTCAGCGCGGCAGCGACCGCCGGATCGTCAAAGTCAGCGATGATGCCGTCGCCTTGCCAGTGCTCGATGCCGGGCAGACGCAGGCGGAAGTCCTCCTCCAGGAACAAATCCCAGGTGGCCCGCGTCGAACTCAGGTAAGCGGCGACGCCGGCAATGACCTCGCGATCAAATATCTTATTTGCGTTAAACAGCAATGCAATCCGGTGTGACTTCATCTGCATTTCTACTGCTCCGATTCCAGACAAACGTGGCCTTCTTGATATTGTTACACGCTGTTTGAAGCCGTCTGATATAACAAATTTCGCATTTTCCATAACGAAATTCACTAAATTCCCCTAAGCAATTACGTTTTTACACTTACTGAGTGAAGGGTTTACCAAAAACGATGCCGCGCCCTGCGGTACTCATGAAAACGTTGCCAAAGGTATTCATGTCACCCATAATGAATTGTGCATCACCCGGACCACCGTATTGGTGTTGACTGTCGTTAATCCGCAACCATGTGGCGCCGGAATCGGTGGATCGGTACGCGCCACGTACGCCGCCGACCTCGCCCCACAGATAAACAGCCGGGAAATCCGTTCCCGGCGCCGCCTTGCCGAAGCCGACCGCCGCCGCGTAGCTGACACCTTGCAGCGCGGTGAAGCTGGCGCCGGCGTCGATGGAGCGCGCCAGGCCGCCGTCATACAGCGCCACCCACAACTCACCCTGGCGTCCAGGCACCGCCCGCACCACCTTCGAACCGCGCGCCGATGGCAAGCGGCCCGCCGGCGCGAAGCTGGCGCCGCCATCGGTGCTGACCAGCATCCGTTCGCCCGCCAGCGCATAGAAGCGGTGCGCATCCACCGGGTCCGCCACCGGTCGCCCGCGCTCGACGTGCAAGCCTGTCACTTCGCTCCAGCTCGCGCCATCGTCGCCGCTGCGGTAGCAGGTGGTCGCCTTCTCGGGGCAATGCACAATCACCTCGCCATCCGCGCTTAGCGCCACCTGCCCCTGCTTGCCGTTCATGCTGGCGGTTTTCTGCCAGGTGATGCCCATATCCTTCGACAGATACATCGCGCTGCCGGCGCGCACCACCACTTGCGGAATGCGCGCCGCGTAATCCAGCCCCCAGGTCGTGCCCATGGTGGGTGTGTGAATCGGCGCGTAATGCGTGAAGTCGGTGTGACGGAAACCGTCGTAGTCGCCTATCGCCGACATCAGCGGCCCGCCGGGAATGCTGACCAGATTCAGCGGCACGGATTCTTCCAGCCCGGCGGCTTCAAACTTCCACACCGGCTTTTCCGCGTGGATATCGGTCGAGACGAACACGCCGTTGCCAGACACCGTCCACAAGCGCCGGCTGTCAAACGGATCGAACGCGATGCTGGCGGCCCAGTGGATGAAGCTGCCGCCTATCCAGCTGACGCCATTCGGATCGATCTGCACGCCGTTGGCGACGATGCTCTTCCAGCTTTTGCCGCCATCAAGCGTCTCGAAGAACTGATCGCCGATACCGCCGCGCATCTGGTAATAGGAAATCGTCGACACCACCATGCGCAGCGGATTGTCCTGCGCCACGGTAATACCGGCATACGCGCGGTTCAGCGGCGGCGAGATATCGGCCCACTTGCCACTGGCGATGTCGTACTGCCACACGCCGCCCTCGTCCAGCGTCTCGCCTTTGGCCTTGTCCGCGTGCGGGCCGCCGCCCAGCGCGAAGGTCGCCACCAGCTTGCCATCGGCGATGACTGCGCGATGCGGCATCAGCCGTGACGGCGTGCCGCGCATCAGCGTGAAGGTGTTGCCGCCATCAGCCGACATATACATATTGTCGCCAAAGCGTGAAACGCCGACGAAGATCCGGCCCCGGTCCAGCAGCACAAAGCTGATGCCATTGCCGTTGGCGGTGGTGGTCACATCCAAGCCGTCGAGGCGAGACCACGTCAGGCCCTCATCGACGCTCTTGAACAGCCCGTTGGCGCGCGTGCCGAGGTAAAGCAGCTTGCCGTTGGCGGGATCGACTTGCAGCTTTTCGCCGTTGCCGCGCCCCATGCCATTGCCATGGATTTTGAACTGGCTGCTGACGTCGATGCGTTTGAAAGTCTGGCCGTAATCGTCGGACTTGAGGATCGCGCTGGCGCCGCCGTTGTGATAGGCAATGCCAGCGGTGAGATAGAGCTTGTTGGGCGCCGAGGGATCGAGCGCCAGCGATTCAATGCCAAGCAGGCCGGTGTCCTTGTCGGACACCCAATCCATCAGTGGGAGCCAGCGTTTTTTTTTACGTCCCAGCGATAGGCGCCGCCGACATCGGTGCGCGCATACAGCAGGCCCGGTTCGGTCTTGCTGAACACCAGGCCGGAGACAAAGCCGCTACCGCCGATAGGTAGGTTATCCCATACATACTTCTGCGCTTCCGGCAGCAACTTGTTCAGCTCAGGCGCCATGGCCTTGGCCCAGATTTCATAGCCCTGCTCGTTCGGATGCAGCAGGTCCGGCATGATGTCTTTCGACAGCGTGCCATCCGCTTGCAGGAAAGCCTGGTTGATATTGGCGAAGAACACCTTCTGGTGATCGGCAAAGCCGGCGATGATGGCGTTGACCTGCTCGTTAATCTGGCGCAGCTTGTCGTCCGGCTTTTCGCCGCGCGGGAAGATCGCCAGCAGCAGTATCTTCGTATCCGGCAGGCGCTGCTGCAACTCATCGATATTGCGCTTGATGCCGATGGCCGTGGTCTTCGGATCTTCCTGGCGGTGGCCGGTATTGTTGGTGCCGAACATCAGCACCGCGACCTTGGGGGCAAGGCCGTCAACCGCGCCGTGCTGGATGCGCCACAGCACGTTCTCGGTGCGATCGCCACCGAAGCCCAGGTCCAGCGCATTCAGCGGCTTGTAGACCCGATTCCACACCGCCAAGCCCTCCTTCTCCCAGTTGTGGGTGATGGAATCGCCGATGAAGATTACTTGCGCGCTCTTGCCCAGTTGCCTGGCTTCAGCCAGCTTGTCTTCATGGCGCTTGGTCCACCAGTTGACTGACCAGGATTCATTCAATTTGTCCGGCGTGACGGAGACAGTTTTGTAGTCCGGGCAGCTGGCGTTGGGCTTTCCGCTGATCTGATACTTGATGTTGGCAACGGAGATCTTGCCAATGCCGCTGCCATCGAGCGCAAACGGCTGCGTGACTGCGCTGAAGTCGTCGCCCTCGCGATAGAAACAGCTCATCGAGAACACCAGATGCTTCCAGCCCTTGCCGGCGATCTCGCGGCCCGGCACCAGATACGGCACGCTGCGCTCGCAGTTCTCGCCGCAACGCAGCTTGAACGACATGCCGCCTTCGGACAGTTCCTGAACATTGACGTCCAGCGCCAGCACGCCCTTGGCCACATATGGCCGCAGGTCGACCGGCTTGCCGCCATCCACACGCAGGCTGGCGTACCAGGCCTTGTTGAAGTTGAGCGTCAGCGCATCGTTCTTCTTCGACCTGGTCGACTTGCTGACTGTAACCACGCTGTCCGGCACTTTGACCTGGCGCGAGATCTCGACCGCATCGCCTTCCAGCGTCTTGTTGGTTTCAAAGTCGGATACCTGGATGTGCCACGAGTCCAGCGGCTTGCTGGCGTACACATTCAGTTCATTTGGCGCGGCCGCGAAAGCGGAGGAAGACAGGATGGCCAGCGTGGCGGCAAGGCGGATATGCATAGGGATGTCTCGCTTATTTTTTATGCGCACCATTGTGCGACCGGTAGCCGTGCACGGCAATTACGAAATTCACCAACCGGCGCAATAATATTGAACTTGCCTACCCGATCAGCGGTCTAAACTGTTATGACGCCTCCACCCAACACCGTTGAAGCCCAGGTCGCCGTCCTCGAAGCGCGGACGGATGGCAGGATATCGTCGATGGAAACCACGTTCGCCAACTTCGTCAAACTGATGGATGAACGTCAGAAAGTCTCCGATGCAAGATTCGACCGAATCGAAACGATGCTTGCCGAAATGCGCGCCACTATTGCCAGCCTGCGCACGACGATCATTGTTACCGGCATCAGCAGCGTGCTGGCCGCCACCTTCGGCATTGCCGCGCTGAACGCCAGCATGCAATTCAATATGCTGGAGGCGCTCAAGGGCGGCAAGGAAATGGCCGCCACGCAAGCCGAGGTAAACCGGCTGGTCACGGAAACTGCCGTTCTCCTCAAACAAATCCAGGACGAAAAGAAAGCGTCTAAACCACCGCCTTCGGATTAACGGTGTACGGCCGCTCGTGGTACTCGAAATAATCGAAGTCCGCGTGTAGCGCCGTGCCAGACATGTCCTGGCACGTCACGCCCACAAACGCGCCGGTAAAGTTGGGCTGTCCTGGCGCATTCGCCTCATCCGACAGGATGCTGGCATCGAATATCTGCGGCAGCCACTGCCACTCGCCACCCTGCGGACGATAGCCGAAGTACAGGCGCTCCTCATCGACCTCCACGCGCAACTCCACCGGCCCTGCCGGCAGCGGGATCGGCGCAGTAAAGGTATCGGTCTGCACATGGTTCGGCAAACTGGTCATGACGCGCAAGTGCCGGCCTACTGCATCATCATTGCTGATATACAGATAGTGGAACTTGGACGCATTGTAGTAACACACCAGCCCTGCCTGCTGCTGGTAATGCTCCGGCTCAAACTCCACCCGCGTCGACGCGCTATAGCAATGCGACTGCTGGCGTCGCGCCACCAGCGACTGACGGAACGTGCTGCCCAGGCTCTCGCGTCCAAACAAACGCAGGAAGCCCGGCCGCGCACTCAGGCTGAACAACTCCTCCGGCCACGGCGTGCGCAGCCACTGGAACGCCACCGGCAATTCGGCCGCATCGAAATCCTCGCGCACCGGCGCCTCGTCAAAACGATGCTCCGGCAGACCTGGCGCAGCCGCATGCAACTCCGGCGTGCCCTGCCCGTCCAGCGTGCGCAGCCAGCCATCCTCACCCCACACCACCGGCTGGATGGCCGTCTCGCGGCCCAGTGTGCACACGCCGCGATTGCGCAGCGGACGGCCGCACAGGTAGGCCATGTACGTCTGCCCATCCGGCGTCTCGACAATATCGGCGTGGCCTGCGCGTTGCAAGGCGGCATCCGGGCGATGACGCGACGTCAGCATCGTCGATTCCGGATGCAGTTCATACGGGCCTTGCAGATTGCGCGAGCGCGCCATCGTCACGCCATGATTCCAGCCTGTGCCGCCCTCGGCGGTCAGCAGGTAGTAGTAGCCATTGCGCTTGTACAAATGCGGCGCCTCGGTCAGACCATGTGCGGTGCCCTTGAAGATATTCTCGCGCTTGCCGATCAGCTTGCCTTCGGCCACCGAATACTCCTGCGCCACAATGCCGTTGAAGCGATTGCTGCCCGGACGGTGATCCCACAACTGATTCAGCAAATACTTGCGGCCATCGTCATCATGGAACAGCGACGGATCGAAGCCGCTGCTGTTGAGGTAGACCGGGTCCGACCACGGCCCGTCAATACTCGGGCTGGTCACCAGATAGTTGTGGAAATCGCGCAAGGACGCGCTGCCGGTCGCGCCGCCGGTCGACGTGCGACCGTAACGCTTGACATCGGTATAGATCAGCCAGAACAAGCCATCCGCATAGGTCAGGCAAGGCGCCCAGACGCCACAGGAATCCGGCGCGCCCAGCATGTTCAACTGGCTGGCGCGCGTCAGCGGACGCGTCAGCAAACGCCAGTTGACCAAGTCGCGCGAATGATGGATCTGCACGCCGGGAAACCACTCGAAGGTGGAAGTCGCAATGTAGTAATCATCGCCCACGCGCACGATGGACGGATCGGGATTGAATCCCTTCAGGACAGGGTTTTGAATCATGACGTTTTCTCTCGCACCAAAGTCCACAGCAGCACTGCCGCCACCAGATCCAGCACCGCCAGACTGACGAAAAATGGCGTGTAGCCGACGCTTGCCATCAGCCCGCCGATCAGCAGCGAGAACACCAGCAGACCGAAGTTGCCGAAGGTGCCGCACATGCCGGCCACCGTCGCCACCTCGTTGCGGCGGAACAGGTCGGACGACATGGTGATGACCGTGACCGACAAGGTCTGGTGCGCAAAGCCAGCCAGGCTCAGCAAGGCAATCGCCGCATACGGGCTCTCGACGTAACCAACAAAAGCCACGCCCATCATCATGATGGCGCCGAGCGTGAACGCACCGCGCCGCGCGTTGATCAGGCGGACGCCGCGCTTTTGCAGCGCCAGCACCACCATCGGGCCGAACAGGCAGCCGAGGTCGGCGGCCAGGAATGGCAGCCAGGCAAACATCGCAATCTGCGCCAGATCGAAATGCCGCACTGTGGTCAGGTACAGCGGCACCCAGAACGACAGCGTGCCCCAGGCCGGATCGGCCAGGAAGCGCGGCAGCGCGATGCCCCAGAAGTTGCGCATCTTCAGGATGCTGACGATCGACGGCCGCTTGCCATCGCCTTCCAGATGCTGCTCCTGGCCGGCGGCGATATGCTCTTTCTCCTCCTGCGACAGGCGGCGATGGCGCGCCGGCGCATCGTACAGCAGCAGCCACATCGCCACCCATATCAGGCCCAGCGCGCCGGTGATGACAAACGCCGATTGCCAGTTGTAATACAAGATCGCCCACACCACCAGCGGCGGCGCCAGCATCGAACCGAACGAAGCGCCGATATTGAAGATGCCGCCCGCCATGCCGCGTTCCTTGGCCGGGAACCATTCGGAGACCGCCTTCATGCCGGCCGGGTTGGCCGAACCTTCGGCCAGGCCCAGCAGGCCACGCAGCACAGCCAGCGTCTGCCAGTTGGTGGCCAGGCCATGCAGCATGCAAATGATCGACCAGGCGGTCGCGAACATCGCGAAGCCGAGCTTCAAGCCGATTACATCGAGCACATAGCCGGCCAGCGGCTGCAGCATGATCGCGCCCTGGAAGGCGGCGGTAATGTATGAATATTCCTTGGTGCTGATGCTCAGTTCAGCCAGCAGCGTGGGCGCCGCCACCGCCAGTGTGCTGCGGGTCAGGTAATTGATTACCGCCCCAAGCATGATCAAGCTGATCATCCACCAGCGTAGTCCCCGTATCTTTTTATTGAACATGATTGCGCAATCATTTTTGTAATAGGTGGAACCATAACACAGTCTGCCAGCGAAATGATTGCGCAATCGCGAGTTTTTATCCACGTGAATACTGAGGCATTGGCACATACCGCTCTCGCTTCCGCTTATCGCGCTAACGATGAAATAAAGCGACCATCGCTGGTCTGCGACTTCTTCCCGCTGGACGCACAGCAGCTTTCGCAGGAGTTAAGCGAAAATCAGTGACATATTTTCAACTTTAGGCAAAGTTAGGTCATTTACTGACCTGTTAGTTCGGCCGCGCTTCCGGTATCATTCAGCATGAATATTTCTTTCCAACCTTTTATTATTGGTGTCGCAGGTGGTAGCGGCAGTGGCAAGTCCACTGTTTCCCAGCAAGTGCTCGCTTCGTTTGGCGCCGACATGGTGTCGGTCGTGATGCAGGATGATTACTACTGCGACCAGACCCATCTCACGCCGGAAGTCCGTCGCCAGCAAAATTACGACCATCCGCAGGCGTTCGACTGGCCCCTGCTGGTGCAGCACGTCCAGGCCCTGCGCAACGGCGAAACGATCGCCATGCCGGAATATGACTTCACGCGCGACAACCGCTCCGACCGCACCATTCCCGTCAAGCCCGCCCCGGTGATCGTCATCGAAGGCCTGTTCGCCCTGTACGACGCGGATTTGCGCGACATGATGTCGCTGAAGATTTTCGTCGACACCGCCTCCGACATCCGCTTCATCCGCCGCATGCAACGGGACATCACCGAGCGCGGCCGCTCGGTGGAAAGCGTCGTCGGCCAGTACCTGGAAACGGTACGCCCGATGCACAAGCAATTTATCGAGCCGACCAAGCGCAACGCCGACATCATTATTCCGCATGGCGCGAACAGCCCGGCAGTCGACATGATCACCACCAAGGTTGCCAGCGTGATTGGCCAGTTGAAACGGCCTTGAGGGTGTAGTTCGTGCTGAGAATAGACGTTTCCTCCCTGCTGATCGCCATGACGCTCAACTTGCTGATCATGGCCGTGGCGCTGCCATACTTCATGGGGCAAGTGAACCGCGCCGCGCGTTACGCGCAGGTCGGCATCGTGCTACAAACTGCGGGCTGGATTGCGTTGCTGATGTCGAGCACGTTCGAAGGCGGCGGCTGGGCCGACCATGCACTGTCGACACTATCGATGGCGTGCGTCTCCAGCGGCATGGTGTTCAACGCCATCGCCTTCGAACTGTGGTGCGGCCGCCAGGCGAGCGCGCGCGCGCCGACCATCATCGCCATCGTCATGACCGTCGGCTACGGCATCAGTTATTCCGACTATGCGTTCCGGACTGGCTGGGCCAACGGCTTGCTGGCGTTGCAGATCGCCACGGTGGTGGCGACGCTGTGCCGCCGGCCACAGGTACCGGTCGGCCGCTGGCGCTGGCTGCTGGTGATCTCCCTGTCGATCCAGATGGTGGTGCTGGCCTGTCGCGGCGTGCTGGGCGCGTTCTACACCGCCGAGTTTCCGAACTTTTACACGCCGCACCTGCTGAACCAGGTATTTGCCCTGTCGTCCAACGCCATGATGGTGTTGTCGATGATGGCCATCCTGCTGGCGCACCGCGACGAAGCGGCGCGCGAACTGGAGCGTCTGGCCACGCTGGACGGCCTGACCGGCGCCCTGAATCGCCGCGCCTGGCTGCTACAGTCCACCATCGACCTGGCCAGCAGCGTGCGCTACCAGCAACCAATCGGCGTGCTGTTGCTGGACCTCGACTATTTCAAGCAAATCAACGACACGCGCGGCCACGCCGTCGGCGATCGTGCGCTGCAATTGTTCGTCGCCGGCATGCGCGACGTCAGCCGTGTCGGCGACGTATTCTGCCGTTACGGCGGCGAAGAATTCTGCGTGCTGCTCAACTGCGCCGACCTCGCTTCGGTGATGGCTTACGACGAACGCCTGCGGCAGTGGCTGGCGCAGAACTCGGCCAAAGAGCTGGGATTCGATCTGTCCTACAGCGCCGGCATCGCCATGCGACTGCATGACGCCGACAGCATCGACATCATGCTGCACCGCGCCGACGTTGCCCTCTACCAGGCCAAATCACAGGGACGCGGACGCACGCTGGCCAGTTAGATGCGGCCTCCTCCCTGTCAGCCCAGTCACGCTTCCTGTATCATTCGGCATGAATACGATTTCTTTCCAACCGTTTATTATTGGTGTCGCAGGCGGTAGCGGCAGTGGCAAGTCCACGGTATCCCAGAAAGTGCTGGCAGCGTTTGGCGCTGACATGGTCTCGGTCGTGATGCAGGACGACTACTATCTCGACCAGACCCATCTCCCTCCCGAAGTCCGTAACCAGACGAATTACGACCACCCGCAGGCTTTTGAATGGTCGCTGCTGGTGCAGCATGTGCAAGCGTTGCGCAATGGCCAAGCGATCGAAATGCCTGAGTATGACTTCACGATTCACAACCGCTCCGACCGGACCATTCCGGTCAAGCCAGCGCCGGTGATCGTCATCGAAGGCCTGTTTGCCCTGTACGATCCCGACTTGCGCGACCTGATGTCGCTGAAGATCTTCGTCGACACCGCCTCCGACATCCGCTTCATCCGCCGCATGCAACGAGACATCACCGAACGCGCCCGTTCGGTGGAAAGCGTGATCGGCCAGTACCTGGAAACCGTGCGCCCGATGCACAAACAATTCATCGAACCAACCAAGCGCAACGCCGACATCATCATCCCCCACGGCGCAAATGGCCCGGCGGTCGACATGATTACCACCAAGGTAGCCAGCGTTATCGGCCAATTGCAACAACCCTGAAAATCGGGGTCAGTGCCTAATGCCGTTAAGTTAAGGATTTCCTGAGCCTGCGTTCAGGATAGCGTTGCGGTTTTGCTTTGGTGACCCGATCGAATTTCCGGTCGGGTCGATAGACATTCAGTTCGAGGATCATCCTCTCGCGCATTCGTTTGATCGTTCCTGGTAGGTTGCCCAAGGCCCGCTCGGAGGCCGCATGCAACATCTCGAGCTGAAATACCCCGAGGGCGAAGATAAAGCTAACGTCATTGGGGGCACATTTTGCCTGCTCTGCCGTGCGCGCCATTTCTAGCCGCACGAGGTTGTAGGCAATAAGAATGCCCCAGATTTCCTGTCTGGTTGCTGCGACACTTTGGCTGCGCAGGCATAGGGCCATCCCCATCATGGTTTGCTTGATTTCGCGGTAACTCGTTTCGATCTGCCAGCGTTCGCTATAACAGTCGCGGACGGTTTTCGCGGGGAAGCGTCGACGATCCGTCAAAGAGGTCAGTAAATAGCACCGGTTGCCCTTCGCATCTTTCGTTGCAATGGCACGCGCTTGCCACTGTTCGGGCATGGCGGGGTCGCGCTTGCGTACTTGTGGGGAAACGCGCATTTCGACGATGCCATCCTCACTGTCGCCGCTCACAAGATGCCACCGTGTGTTGGCCTTGGCCGGCACCAGGAAATGCCGCTGCTGGCCTTGGGTACGCAGTTTATGGAGCAACTCGGCGGCTAGAAAGCCTTTATCGAAGACCGTCAGCGAATGGTCGGCGATCGCGTCGAGCAGCGGTAAGGCAAAACCCATCTCCCCCTTGCTATAGGGACCGAAATCAGCGGCCAAAACCAATTGCGTGCGCAACGCGGCCAGGGTCACCATGCGGGCATGGGGATAACTGGCCAAGGCGTCATTGGCAAAGTGTGGTGAATCGAAATGCGCCCGGTTTTCCGCGCTATCGGCTAATTTCAGGGTCGTCCCATCCATAGCAAGAAGCTGGAGGCCGTGGAAGTCGGAGCGATGGGCATCCTGCACTTGCCAATGGCGCGCGGACGTTGAGAATAGCCACGCCAACGGTTCTTCGCCCAGCCGCTGACGTGCTTGCGTTACAGCGCTATCGGTCACGCACGTGTCCTTCAGATCCGGCAGCGCGAGCTCCAACTCACCCAACACTTGTCGCACCGAGCGATGTCGGTAGATCGCCAGCGCGATGACCAACCAGACTACCTGTTCTGCCGGCAGACGCCGCTGCCGAATACTTGCCTTGCCGGTGTAATTCAATGCTCCCAAGATCCATTCGGCGGGCAATTGCTCACCCAACCGGCCCCAGTCTGGAGTTGGCAAGTCACATGTGGTCAAAGGGAGAGCGTCGGACAGCATGGCGCGAAGGTTAACAGCCTTCGCGCATGTTTACAACAACTAACTCGGGTTAGCCTAGATCCTTAACTTAACGGCATTAGGGTCAGTGCCGACATTCGGACAAAATTCTTACGAATAACAGCGTTCCCCGCAAGCCCGCGTAGGGCTTGCTTCTTTTGCTACAGAGAAAATGCAAAAAGGCCACCCGAAGGTGGCCTTTTTTACATTGTATCCTGGCGGAGAGAGGGTCTTTAGAACCACTGTCTACCAAGGTCTACCGAGATCCAAAGTTAAAATATAAATCATTGTTTTTAAACGAATAATTTAATTACCTTGTCCAACAACGTCCAACTTGATACACTGCAATCCAGACCAAATACATGGGTAGATACGTGGGTAAAAGACAGGTTGAGCGCTTGACCGCAGTAGCGGTAAATGCAAAAAAAACACGTGGCTACTACGCCGATGGTAATGGGCTGTACTTGCAGGTTGGCAAGCCCCATGAAGTGGACGGCAAACAGAAGGCCGGAAGCAAATCTTGGGTTTTCCGGTACACACTGCACGGCAAGGCGCGAGAAATGGGCCTCGGGTCGATTACGACCTACAGCCTGGCGGAAGCCAGAGAGCAGGCCAGAAAATGCCGCCAACAATTAGATGCCGGCGTTGACCCCATCGAACATCGTGCCAATGAACGCATCCAACTCCGGGTAGCAACCGCACAGCGGCGCACCTTCGCAGAGTGCGCGGCCGAGTACCACAAGCTGCACGCAGACGGCTGGAAAAACACGAAACACGCCGACCAGTGGATCAACACGCTGAAGACCTACGCATACCCTATCTTTGGCGACCGGGACGTCTCTGACGTATCCAAGGCCGACGTACTCCGCTCACTGGAGCCGATCTGGGCCACAAAGGCTGAAACCGCATCCCGAGTTCGCCAACGCATCAGGGCCGTGCTTGATTGGGCCGCAGCGCGGGACTATCGAAAAAATCACGACCCACACCTCTGGGACCAGATTGGCCGCGCACTACCCAAAACCAAGGATATCAAGAAGTCCACGCACTTTGCGGCATGCCCCTACCCGAAAATTGCGGCCACTATTGCGTCGATCTCCTCTGCCAGCGTCGGTGCCGGGGTCAAGGCAGCGATGGAGTTCATCATCCTGACTGCGTGCCGATCTGGGGAAGCTCGCGGCGCGACTTGGGCGGAAATCGACTTCGAGAATCAGCGCTGGGTGATCCCTGCCGAGCGAATGAAGGCATCAAAAGAGCATCGCGTGCCACTGTCGCCGCGCGCCTTGAAGCTACTTAAAGGGCAAGAGAGGCTGCACGATGAACTGGTATTTCCGAACGACAAAGGCCGACAGTACAGCGACATGACCTTTACTATGGCCCTGCGGCGGCTGGGGCATGAATTCACAGTCCACGGCTTCCGCTCCACCTTCCGGGACTGGGCGGCTGAACAAACGGCATACCCCCGTGAAGTGTGTGAGGCGGCACTGGCGCACGTATCCGGCAAGGATGCGACGGAGGCAGCCTATTTCCGCAGCGACCTCTTTGAGAAGCGCAGGCAACTCATGGCAGACTGGGCTACTTACTGCGCGCTGCAATGCGCTACGCCAGCCACCGATTCGGGCTCCGCGCACGATCAACTCGCCGCTTAACTCCTTCCTTAATCCTGGCGCCGATGCTATGTGTCGCGTCAGGCTGCAATTTTCTGCGCCGACTCCAAAGCCAAACGCCGTTTAGATTCAGACATATCAGCGTAGAGCAGGATGATTTCTGCAAGACGGTCATCGGCGCAATAGAAGAATGCGGCGGACACCCCCAGCACCTTCGCCAATGACTCTGCAAAGCGGACTGGCGGCTCATGGATACCACTTTCATAGCGGCTGATCCGCGCACTGCTTGACGATTCTTCCAACCCAGCCAGAACACCAAGCTGATCCTGCGGCAAGTCGGCACGCAGCCGGGCCTGCCGCAATCGGCGGCCAAAAAGTCCCCGATCAGATGGCTTACGGCTTGTCATCCTCCGATAATCGTAGATCTACTTGTATTTTTCTCTACGATAAACGTAGAATCTACACTTCTTTCACCACCCACTACCAAGAAAACAGAACATGAAAAAAAGCGCTCTCATCGCCATCCTGATCCTCACCGGCTGCGCATCCTCCACCGGCGTGATCTCCGCCGGCAAGGACCAGTACATGATCTCCCGCGAAGACAACGGCCCAGCCGCTTCCCTCGGCGCGATCAAGGCGAAGGCGTTCCAAGAGGCTGGTGCCTTCTGCGCTGGACAGGGCAAGACCATGCAGATCATCAAGGAGAACGATGTGCCGCGCTCCTTCGGCCAGTTCCCACAGACCACCTTGCAATTCTCTTGCGTGTAAAATTCCCCGGCCGCTCATCGCGTTGCGAACGCGGCCACTTTCCAGTTTTTGGAGACCACCAATGCCCACCCTATCTTTCGACTTCCAGTTCGCGCCCGATCCTGATGAACTCGTTCCACCAAAGGACGGCTACTTGGTGACGCTACACGGAGATGCCGGTGAGCTCACCCGGTTCGAGATCGACTGCATCGCTAATCGCACACCTGCGGCATATCTGATGGTCCGACGCCGTGCCAAGTCTAAGGTGATGACGATCGAGATTCCGGGAGAGTCGCACCAACTAGCTGATTTGCGAGCAAATCACTATACCTGGAGCGCGGAGCGAAGCGATGGGAAACCTATGGGGCTGGCCGAATTTCAGCTTGCGCTCATGTCGTGGACTAAGCACCGCGCAAACCAACAAGAACCCGCGTACACAATCCCGCTGTCATCCTTGAACAAGCTGCTCTCCATCGACAAGGCCGTGAGTGGCGCCTTGATCGACGTGCTTGCGAATGCGGAGCCGATGCAGCGCGAGGTCTTCATCGCCGATCCAGACATTGCCGCGAAATTGGTAGATCTCGGTCTGGTTACTGCCAGCGCTGAACCCGACCTGTACGCCCTAATGAACATTAAAGTGCACTGACAACGGGAAGCCCTATGGCAGCCCCACCACTCCCGCAGGCACCCGCTACGCCCACCTCGCAGCGCTTTCCCGATGGATCTCCGCTGTTGGTAGCGGGCAATGCGATAAAGCTGCTGGAGAGGCAGGCACCGTATTTGTCCATGCCATGTACGCCAACTCTCCCAGCGGTTAGCAGTGCGGTAGACACGCCGATATGACCCGCTTCGCACCTCCCGACCTCCACCAATGCCCAACCTGCGCTGGCTACTTCAAACGCTACGCGCTTATTTCCCTGCACTTCGAGGATGACGTTCCAGAGTGGTCTGATGGAAAGTGCGGGCAGTGGTGGGCAGGAGCCAGTGGTCACGTCGGCCGCTGTCCAGCGTGCTCGGGCGTCGTCTGGATCGACGACGCTAAGGTAGTCATGGAGGCACCATCAGCGCCACGCCCCATCGGCGCTGTTGCGCGCGCGTGGCACTACATTACAGGCGACCGTAGCGGCAGACTCGAAGAGGAACGAGAATGGAATACCCTTCCGCCGGCCATCCAGCAGGCTGAACGCATCGATGGGCTGGTGCACGCCGAGGATTTTATCGAGGCGCTTGCTGCCCTACAGGATGGAGAGCGAGATCGCGAAGTTCACCTTAGGTGTCGGCTCTGGTGGGCATCTGCGGGCGCGGAAGGTGGGCGCAGTGGCTCTGCCCACCGTTAGCGTCGACGTGGCCCATGAAAACACTCTACGCCTTCTACAGCTGATTGAACACGACTCCGGCGAGCAGGTGATGCGCGGTGAACTACTGCGTCAGCTGGGCCGATTTGACGAGGCCGTGGCCGTATTGAAAGCCGTGGAGCCTGACGGATATTCTGAGACCAGAGCCAGTAAAGTACAGCGGCTTGCTCAGGCGCAGATAAGCGACCTGAGCATCCTAAATTAGCCACTTCTTGGTGCTCGTCTATGGTGACAAAGACACGTTTAACACACATCTTTAGCATTGGCCGCCCCATGCCGGACGAGGCGGAGCGCACGGACGAATGCGATACCCTTCGCCGCAAGATTCTCGATGGGCCTCAGCGAATTGACGATGTTAAGCGTCTCAATGCTCTCGAAGACCTTGTTGCGGATTGGGGCTGTAAGCCGTTGCGCGTACCTCTTTACAAATTGCTGAAAGACGACGACTGAACACGCTAAGCTTATGTCTACGTAACATAAACCATGCGATTTCCAGTGGGACAGTCCGCCAAACTTGACCGCTGAAACATATGGCTTGCCTCCTGTCCGCCCATCAAGTCCAGCGGGCTGGCGATATTGCTGCCTCCGCTGCAGATCATGCAGGATTAGCGTAGCGTCAGCGGAATGTCTTGCTGGGCAGCGCATCGACAAACGCCTCGTGCCGGTCGAACTTGGCCATCACTGCATCAAACGAGGCGTGGAGGCGTTACAGGGCAAGTTAGATCCCGCTGAGAACTGGTCGGCCTGACCGGCCACTGCCATGACCTTACAGGGCAATGGCCGAGATCCAGTGTGACGTGCTTACGCGTTCCAGCGCATGATCAGCGCATGCAGTTGCGAAATTTTTGGCCAGACCAGATCCGGCCAGCCGAGCGCGGTGTCGTAGCTTCTATGAGCTTTGACATAGGCAGCGCTGACGTCGGCCTTTGAGCCTGACAAAGGCAACAAACGCTCACCCTTGACCTCAAATTTTTCTTTGATGAAAGTGGCCGGCAGATACGATTCGATCGTGTATTTGTCGGTGATCCAATATTTGCCGCGGCTGCCCACAACACGCTCGAATTCCCGCGCGACCCGCTGTTTCGCCGAATTCAGATTCAGGCACTGGAACGTGCCGTCGGCTAGCTTTTCAAAATCGTGATCGCGGTCCATGAAGAGGGCTGCGTTGCGGTTGATGCGCAACAGGTCAATGAACTGGCCATCCGAATCGTCGGCGCTATAGTGCGACAGTATGGAGCCGCCATAAAAGGCAAATGAGTAGTCGGCATTTTCGACCGGTTCTCGTACCGCGCCCCCCTGTTCCCGGCACCAAAGGCTTAACCAGTGCTTGATGTAGACACGGTCGCTCGGTCCCTCCACCCAGATCACGCCATTGCTCTGCGCAAGGTCGGAATTGCGCACGCCCAAGGCGTCCAGCAGACGCCACACATTCGGCTCAGCGTGCAGGCTCGCGCCATCGGCTTCCAAGATGGCGACATGGTCTTGGTTTTTTGTCCAGATGACCGGGTTTTGCAGCGTTGGTGCATGGGTCGCGATAAACAGCTGCAAACTTTTTTCGCTCACCATCTGACTCATTTTTTCCGCCAGATGCCGTTGCAGCCTAGGATGCAAATGGGTCTCCGGTTCATCCAACACCGCCACCGAACCGTCCGGCAAATTCCTCAGCCAGCTAAGGATCGACACAAGTTGAAGCCAGCCGGATGGCAAGGTCGAGATCAGCACATTGTTGAACTGGGCCTGATCATCCGCCAGCCAAACGCCAACACGGCTATCGTCCTGCTCCAGCACATGAAACGGCGTTTTTTGCCGATGGGCGAAGTTCAGCGCGCCCAATCCTTCTGTGTCGGCCACGCCGGGCGCGGAAATCAGTCCAGGCAGCAACGTCCTGGCATCGTTGAGTATGCTGACCACATCATCCGCCGCCAGTCGGTCAATGCCATCCCAGCGATGAACCTGACACGCCGTTTGCCGAAAATCAGCCGCCAAATATCGCTGGGTGTCTGCGGCAATGTCGATCTTGCTGATGTTGCGGTTTAGTCCGCCCAGCTTACGGTCTTCGAGTTCCCGCTCATCGAGCGTCACAATACGCGCCACAAGATATTGGCCATTGATCTGCTGAGCGATATTGCTGTCGCTTGGATAGGCACCGTTAGCGACCGGATCGACCTGCACCCGCAGGCGCACCTGGTTATCGAAATCCAGCATGAAGGCGGCCGCCGATTCCGAATTACGATTTTCCCTCGCCAGCGTCGCCAGCCGCCCGGGCTGTGCAAGCACGGAAATCAGATCCAGCACGGTAGATTTACCCGCTCCGTTGGGGCCGGTAAAAATATTGATTTTCTTGAGCGGATACCAATCGGGCCGCTCCTGCCAGGCAAAAAGATTACTGCTACCAAACTGGGTTCGTCTGACAGCCAACGGTTTTAGTGTACGCAGTCCACAAAAAGCCATACGGGTGAGGTGAGACATCTGTTCCTTTCATTTCAAATATAGGTAAGGGGCCGGCCTGACTTGGCTTGAGCTGCAGTTCGGCCAGCGCCGGCGGGTGGGCTTTGAGTTCCGGACGATGTTCGCTGCATTTCGCGTGCGGATCTCCAGCGCCTGCTGCAACAATGGCGTGGCGTGCCCATCCTGATCTTGCAGGCGGTGGTCCTCGCTCAGTTCCTGCATCACCTCGGCGACCGAGCTGCCGGCATAGCCAGCGCAACGCCAGCGCGCGCTGAAGAGCATCTACCGCTTTGGCGTACTGGTGCTGACTTTGATACAGAATGCCTCGACCAGGAGAACGAACAACAGTTCGGCGTGATTCGCGCCCAGCAGGCGCCTTGGCAGTCCCCCAAACCTGCGCGCTGAAACACATACGGTCGCCTCCCGGTCGCTGAGTGCTCCGCTTGGGCCGGCAGCCTCGTTACGGACTACATCAGGATATAACAGCCTGCGCGCCAGCGGCAGTGGCTGCGGATGAATCACTACGGCTGGATGGCAACGCATCAACCAGCGCCTCGATGCGATCCAGTTTATCCATCACCCTCTTGACCGCCACATCCAATCCCGTCGCTGCCATGTAGGCCGGCACGATACTTGGTTGAATTTGGTCAGCGTGGACGGCACCGTCAGCAGGCGTTGCATTGGAGTCATGCGCCGCCATGCGACGGCTAAAGAGTTTAAGTTTCATTGGCGTTGATGGAAGGAGTGGATGACGCTTTCATGCTGCTCCCCCATCAGCGATTCGACTTCGCAGTCTGCAAAAAAAAGTCATGTAGGCCGTGAGAAAATTCAGGAGGGTTAGGTCGTTGCTTTGCACAGAGACGGGTGGGGGGACGTTTCGCCCCCCCCCCATTAAATAGCTCATGTATCGATCTGAATCTTGCACGTCATTGCACCGTCTGGGTGCGGTCCCGCATATAGCACGGCCAGATAGAGCACACCGTTCTCTTTGAATGTGCAGTAGTAAATTCGCGCCGCAGCTTGCACAGTCGTCCCGTCTCCTTGCTTTACGTGCGTTTCAGTGTCAAACGTTTTTATTTCTCGCTGACCAGCGAATACCTTCACCGTGACCACCGAACCACCAGTTTGGGCGTGTCGCAATCCGCGCCCACGCAAGAAGGAATCGATACGTCCGACGGCACCATCTTGCTGAAGAAACAACACAAAAGCATCCATCGCTTCCGCTACGAAAGCATGGCGGAGTGGCGCAATTTCGTCACACACATTGAATGCACTTTCAGCCACCAGCAGTTTAGGGTGCCGATCTCGCGCAGACCGCAAACTTATCGAAGGCACGGGCGTAGCAGCGTCGTCCTGCGCGAATACCGTTTCGCAGAGTTGGCCGAATAGCGCGTCATTAAATTCCGCAGTCAGTGGGCGACGTGGCAGCAGTTTTGGCCAGCCTTGCTCACCATTCATGGGCTCAACAACTTCGCCACCTGCCTCCTCTATCTGGCAAAGCAGATCATCAACATTCGGCGGGCGTTCCGTATAAGGTAGCAACAAAACGTAGGCGTCAGCCAGGTCTTCCAGATCGTCGAGGTAGTTACGGAGGTCTGCGGTCGCCTGCTTGGGGAATGGGCGCAATTGCAGAACGCCTTGCGGATTGGTATCAGCAAGAACACAGGTCACTTCGATCTCCTGCGGGCCCGCAGCCTGTACAAAGCGTGCGCGTAGCTTCGCAGGCATGCCCATGATGAATACCTGGCTCATAATTCGCCCCAAGGCCAGGATTAGCGTTGAGTAGTTACCAGGATTGCATCGAGAACGTGTGGAAGTACCATTCGCGCGATATCCTTGTCCGACAGCATTCCCAACAGTTGATCCACCTTCTTGCGCGGCGTGAGATCAGGTGCCCAAGCGCAGGTGGGCGGCATAGGCTGTTTCTCGCTATGCACCTTCTCCGGCAAGCACAGCTTATCCATTGGGTAATTCTGCGCATCCGCCCAGCGCTCAATGACCATGAAAACCTTCGCGGTGCGGAAATGCTTCCACGACTTTGCATGCCCGCCTAACATCTTCGTGAACTCGACGTTGAGGTCACTGGAATACGGTTTATCGAGCAATGCAGTAAGGGTTACCTTATCACCACTAAGTAAGGCCACTGTCGCAATAAAATCCTTCATCCAGCCCAACTGTGTGGAGCCGTCAATCGGCGTGATTTCGGCGAACTGCTGCGGCTGGTCGCGGATTTCGTCCGGCACCCCCGAAGTAGCCAGAAAATGCTGAACTTGACCGGTACTCTTATTCAGGAAACGCTTACGCGCACCATCCGGGTTGCAAAACGCCTGCCAAACATCGCTGCGAGCCGCTGGTAAACGCTTTTTCTGTTCATCGCGGGTCGCCTGCAATTTTTTTTGTACCTGCGCCACATCCGGCGCATTAGAGAGCGACACACGCACGTCACTATCGCCAGCCTGGCGATCGACCTTGACGGTACCGTCAGTGCCGTTTTTTAAGAAATCGGAAAAATTACGATAGCCCAGATCTACTGGGTTCAGTGGAGGCAAGCCTTTCGCAGCAGTAGCAGCGTTCAAGCGCTGCTTCAGGCGGGCACCAAAATCATTCGGAAAATCTGTCAGCAGCTCGACGAGCAGCGACTTATAGAAAGGAAGTTCTACCATGCTAATCAGTCCTTAGGGCCGAAAGTAATATAGGAAATGCCCCGCCACAGAGTGTAGCGGGGATTCCACGTATTCATGCATTACTTTTTGAGTTCCCTGACTTACATAGCGTCGTCTGCACGGGAGAACTCTGGCACCCAATACAGCTCTTTGGCACTACATAAGCTTCTAAGTTGTCAGAAATTCATTAGTTCAGACAAGGCTTGGAATGGTCTGCTTTAGACGTGGGATGGAGTTTAGCGCCACAACAACCGATGCGTCAAGAAAAGCCCGCAATTTTTGGCGTGTTTTTTTTCGGACGTGCGAAATTTTACGTGCATTTTTTTGCGCGTGTTTTCCCGCGTGCATTTTCTACGTGTTTTTTTTGCATGCGCTTTTTCACACACAGTTCCGAAAAAGTGCAGCATCGCCAGCGCATCCGCAAATCTGCTCCGCCAACTTCCTCCCCATGAGATGGCGTTCCCCAACAAAATCTCAAAAATTTTCGGAGGGTAAGGACGATATTTTGTTCCAGCAGAGTGGCGCCGTCCATGCCTCCCCCCCCTGCCCTCCCTTTTTCAAAGGGGTGTATTACGCAACAGAAAACGATGCCGGGTGCTTTACGCTGAGCTTGGCTGACGAAAACGTTGTAAATTGAGCCCTTCAATGGAGAGTAAATGATGAGTTTTGCCGAAGACGAATTCAGACGGTTGGCTAAGGTCGCTGCGGACTTAAAGGTCGCCCATGAGGCCGAGCAACATTTAAGAGTAATTAGGCAACAGGAGGACTTTGCTCGCACTCTCGGCATGAGGAGCGAGATTGGCGCATTATCTGAGCATTTCAAAGTCGGCACCGCAGCCCATGTGGCGCTCGGCCTTCCTGGCGGCGCGTTGGCAGCCGGATTCGGCATAACGGGATTGTCGGCCGCAGACCAGATCGGGCAAACGGTTGCGCAGCTTAAAGCTGGCGATGCGATTAGCAAGCACATGGCGCGGCCGGGCAGCGCATTAGCAGCCGCATTGGGGATAACAGGAAAATCCGCTATTCCCCAGATAGGGGCGTATGTTGAGCATTTAAAAGCTGAAGCAGCAGCTCGCATAGCACTAGGACAGCCTGTCGGCGCCTTAGAGGCAGCGCGTCAGGCAGCTATCAGTAGCATGGGTTTATTCGCTAATCCTTTTAAGGCACCGACGGCATTGGCCCCCTCAGCCAGCGCTTTCGCGGCTACATTCGGCATAACTGGATTGTCTGCTGCCGAGCAACTAAGTAAGCTGGCCGCTGAGTTCAAGGCCGGCGAGACGGCGCGAGGCATGCTCGGGGAAGCAATCCAATCCTTCGACGTAACCAACGCTTCGAGGTTGATTGCGTCAATGTCGGAACTTGTTCGCGCCCATTCCGAGTACGAGTTACACCACGACGAAGGCACAGAAAACATTGATCCAGATGAGCCAAGTGCCATCTTGCATGCAGCCAGCAGTCGAAGCACTGCACAAGACGGCGACGCTTTGGTTCAGTTAATCGAAAATTCCGTTCGGGCACTGCACTCATCAACGAATACCCAGCAAAATGACATTTTCTGGACAAGGGTCTACCCATTTATTTTGGCCATCCTGACGTTGCTATTGGCCCCCGTTGCTGACCATTTTATTAAGCAAGCTCTGGCAACCGCATCGCCGTCTCAGAACAGCGCCCCCAAGCAAGTGAACACCGCCGTGCGTAATTTTGGGTTCTCGCCGCTAATGCTGAGTGGTCATCGTATCGTAGATGCGAAATCCAGTCTCCCAGTGCGGGCCACCGCTCGCATGAACGCAAAAGAACTGGGACGACTACCACGCGCTTGTGTCGTTGAAGTTCTTCAAGTCGAGGGACGTTGGACTCTGGTGCGCTGGTCGGATGAGAAGCACAGCATTGTGCTCCAAGGTTGGGTATCTACGCGGTACTTAAAGAAATTTCAATAGCCCGATTCCCCCTGACAATCGCAACATCCATCACTCAACTAACGCCATCGGTTAAAGCAGCTACACCTCATATATACCTAATATAGGTATCTGCAAACCCTGATTTCATACGGGTTTGCGAGGTACTCGGGTAAAAAATCGGGTAAAACTGATCGCAACTAGCCGTTAGACGACGGTCTCCGCAGTTTCTTGTTGTAAGCACACAGCAAACGCTTGCTGTATGGAGCCATGACGATGCGGCAGTGTGATGGACTCAGCCGGCAATGATTTACTACCGCCGAAAAGGATAAGAAAGCTGGCCATCGAGAAACTGACCCGTGCGAAATGCTAAAATCTGAGCTTGCAAACTGTCCATACAGGTAGCTTTTTGATGACGATAGTGACCACACCCGCAGCACCTGCCGAACGGATGCGTGCTGGCGGTCGTGCCACAGAGGCCGGCATGGCATTTCAGGCTGATGTGGCGACTTGGCTTGCAGTGCATATCCTCGTCCGACTCCCTGTCGGCGGACGCTTCGGCATCAACAATCAAGCACTTCCGGTTGCCATCCGTCTTGAAACTGGCGATACCCTCGACGACATAGAAGTGACGCAGTCGGATGACGGTGCGCTGAATTTCCAATGCAAGACCAGAGCCACTCTAGGCACCGGGACAGAGTCCCCGCTCGCAAAAACTGTTCGACAAGTGGCGAAGTGGGTCGCAACGGAAAAGGCAAGCGACGGCCTGCCCAGCGTGACTAGCAACGCCGCAGTGTTGGCTGTTCGGGCTGATGCTCCGATGACGCTCGACGTTCTTGAAACCGCGTGCCGCGCTTTCGACCACGGCGGTGGCTGGACGATAACTCGTGGGCAACGTAATCAAGCTGAACGTACTGCACTCAACCTTCTGGAGACAGCGGCAACACCTGCTTGGAGGGAACTGCGTAGCATAGAGCCGCAAGACGCCGATCTCGCGGATCTCGCACGCATTTTTCATATTAATCGTTTCACGATGGATGAGGGGGATAGCGATTGGCGCGAAGCATCGCACCTCTTAGGGCGCCACTTGTACGGCGATGACGCTGCTGGCGATGCTCCACTGCGTGACTTAAAGGGGATCATGCGCGGATTGGTCGGCAGCGGTGCGCCTGCAGATCGCGACGGGCTGCTGCGCGCACTGCGCCAGCGCGGGCATAACGATATCATGGCACCTGGCTTCGATGCCGATATCGCTAGGCTATGCGCTGCAACGGCGAGCGAGCTCACCCGCCTTGCGGTACATTGCACTTTACCTCTCGGTACCGGCATTCCAATCGCGCGTGAATGCAGCGAGCATCTCGCCACAGCGATCCTGGACGGTTCATTGCTGGTGACCGGTGAGCCTGGTGCAGGCAAGACCGGTGCCCTTGTCCACGCAGCGACGACACTAGCAGCCGCAGGCGATACTGTCGTGTTCCTGTCTGTTGATCGCTTTCCTGGCGTGACAATCGCTGCCGACATTCAGTCGGAACTCGGACTGGCCCACACGCTGCCAGATACCCTTGCTGCAATCCCCGGCTCGGGCCGCAAGATCCTGTTCATCGACGCCCTCGATGCCGCACGGGGCGGGCATTCGGAGGCGGTCTTCGCAACGCTCATCGAGCAGGTACTCCAACGACTAGCGAGCGCATGGATCGTCGTCGCATCAATCCGCACTTTCGACCTCAAGAATGGGCGTCGCTATCGTCAAGCCTTCGCTGGAACACCTGTCGTTTTGCAGCCTGTGGACAAAGGAATGGCGAACGTTCGGCATTTTTCCGTGCCGCGCCTATCAGATGAAGACCTTCGGAAAGCAGTGACGGCATCTCAAGCACTAGCCGGTTTGATAGATTCGGCCCCTGTACAACTCGTGGATCTGCTACGCAACGTATTCAATCTGTCGCTTGCTGCGCAGTTGCTAGGTAACGGCACCGAGCCTTCCGCGTTCGCCGAGATCGGAACGCAGTCAGGGCTAATAGACGCATACGAAGATGAACGCCTACCCGTCACACCGCTGCGGCTTGCTACACGCGAGGCAGCCGCCGTGATGGTACGTGGCCGCCGCCTCTCTGTGCGCAAGATTGCAATCAATCACGATAGCCTCGATATCGTGATCGGTAGCGGTGTGCTCGCCGAATCGGGGGAATTAGTTAGCTTTGCCCACCATGTGTTATTCGACCATGTCGCCGGTCGTTTTTATCTGGCTTGGGATGATCCGGTCGCCTTGAAAGCTCAGCTTGCCTGTGACACATCAACCGCTCTAATGTTGGCACCTGCGCTGCGTTTTGCAGTTGAGCGGCTCTGGCGGGAAGACGACGCGAGACGACCGCGAATCTGGCGCCTGACCGCCAGCCTTTTCGCTGGCGACGTCGACCCGGTGCTGGGCAATGTCGCGTTGCGGACCTTAGTTGAAAATGTACGAGAACAAGGCGACCTGCTTGGCCTCATGACGCGTGTTGCCTCAACGCCAAGCGATCCTGCACTGGTAGCCGAGCTGCGTCGCCTGACGCGATTCGCTTCCATGAACATCGCCGATAGCCGCCCTCCAGCCCAATCTGCTGCATTAGCATGGGCCCGACTTGCTGAGGCACTCGTGTCTACGCGTGAGCGGTTGCTAATCGACCCCGCCCGCCTACTTCTTAAGGCATTGTTCGATCATGGCGACTTAGCTGATTCCGTACTCTTCGGCGTACTTGGCCAAGCATCGCGCGCGCTGCTAGAACTGGCATGGACACCATCGGCACAGTTGATGCAGATTACCCCGATAGTGATTGAATTTGTTGGCAAGAGCTTTTCCTCGTCACCAGGGGCTTCGCGGGCCCTTCTGGACCGCATTTTGCGCGAGCCCCATTTTTCGCAAAATGCCGATCGCGAGGCACGCTGGCTTGCCACGCAGATAAGGGCCATCACCCGTATTGATCCTGACTTCACCGTGCAAATTTATGCCGCACTCTACGGCCAGACGATCACAGACTCCGCCATCTCGTCGATGGGAACCGATCGTATCCTCCGCCTCACTTCCACCCGGCGGCAGGATTACGAAAGCAGTCGCTACCTGCTTGCAATAGCAATCAGTGACGTACTTGCGCTATCGCCAGCCCACGGCACCCGTGCGCTCATTGACGCGTTGATCGGCGAGTCCATCGTTCGCGGCATCACCAATGCTCCCGATGGGCGCCAAATCAATCTAGGCACATCGTCAATTACACTCCTCGGCGCCGTCTACGAATATAGCGACTGGAGCCAGTCTGGCATATCGAACCGCAAGGACGATCTGCTGCACCAATTTGTTGTCTTCCTGCGCGGATGTGAAAAAGAGACGTTTGCTACCTGCGTCGAAGCAGCATCGCGCGGATACGCCACCGCGTCAGTTTGGGCGCGTATTCTTGGCGTCGGTGCTGAACGCATTGCCAATGTTGGAGACCTGCTTTGGCCTCTGTTTGAACACACAGACTTACTTGAACATCCTGGAACGCGGCGCGATGCGATCAAGTTTTTTGCGGCCGCCTGGCCATCGCGTTCGTCAGAAGCGCGCCTTCGCTTTGAGACGATGGCACTGGACGAATCTCGGTTTGCCGAGAAGGCGGATCTGGATCGTTGGCAAGCGAGCCTTGGCCGAATTTTAACTACAGTGCCTGAAGAATCGCTTCAATCAGAACGGCTATTCGGAAGACGCCGCACCTTCGAAGCCAGCGTTAGTGCAGCTAGCGATGAATTTAAAATTAACACTTTCATAACACCAGTTAACCATGATGAGCGAACTCGGGAACTGCTACGCCGCGACGGCATTAACACGGACGCGGGGCCCGACCGACAAGTGCTAGATGCCTCGGAATCGCTTAATGCCCTTGTCAAGCAGGCGACGCCCGACAGCGATGCCTCACTGCTCGCAGTCCTATGGAAACAGGCAGCCGCCTTGCTGAAACTGCTCGACGCTTCCCCCACAATCCACGAACGGATCAGTCATTCTGGATGGGGCCACGTGGCAAACGCGGTCTTGCAGGTGGCCTCAGGCAAAAACTACGTGCCCGGAAAGAACGAGATGCCAGAACTTGCTATGATGTTCTCGATGCTCGACCGCCTATCATCGAGCCCGTACCCCATGCCTTCCGAGGAGCCATGATGACCATGTTTTGGAATGGGTGGGATGTACGCGTCGACGCAGCACAAGCATGGATGCACCTTGCGCAACGTAATGCCGCGACACATCCTATTATCCTCGATCGGGTAGCGGCGGTACTGGAAGACCCGGTGGCGACAGTGCGCTTGCAGGCGGCGGGAGATATCGCCATTATTGGCAATTCCTCGCCCGAACGCATGTGGGAAATGGCGGAACGAATTGCGGCTCAAGAAACCAACGCCGAGGTTCTGGCCTCCTTCCTTTGTTCCCTACGTCATTTCAGCCATGCTGCCCCTGAACGCTGCGAGACATTGCTGAACATGATTATGACGCGATGGGCTGAAGGACTTATCGATGAAAATTCGGGGGGCAATCATCTTTCTGAGGCGCTAGGTAATTGGATTGCGCAGTTGTTCATCGGGCAGGCACGAGACTACGCGCGCGACTGGTTGACACAATGGGCTGTCGACCCTTTACGCTTCAGTAATCAGCTCCATGCGCTTATCGGCGTGCTACGCGCCTCGCTATTCCTTCGCTATGCCCCTCCCCCGGAGGCCGAAACGTCGGCCATGAGCGACCGCGCACAGCAAGCTGTTGAGCTTATTATCTCGTCCGCGATTAGGATTGCCAGCGATGCCCATGCGACAGCTATCCTTGAGTCCGTGTCCGAAACCGACAAGCAACAGGCAATCGCACAGTTCCAAGCGGCGGAAGCTGTGATCCTGCACACGGTGAACCAGTTCTATTTCGGCTCGGGCGCTTTTGGGGAAAATGGCATCGAAGATGGGCCAGGCCTGCGAGACGCAGCTACCATGACTCGGTTCCTCACTGATTACTCCAGTACGCTCGCCATGTTAGCCGACACACGCACTCCCGAAGCGCTGCACCACTTGATCGAGTTGTATCAGTTCCTGATCCCTGCGAATCCATCCGCTGTTTTCGGAGTTGTTCATGCGATCCTGCTTGGTCGCGGAGAACAGGAAGGGTATCACTACGAAACGCTTGCCATCGACGTCGTCGTAGGCATCGTACGACGCTACCTTGCCGACTATCGCGCAATTTTCGAAGATGAGGCCAGACGCCAAGATCTGGTTGCCATTCTTAACCTGTTCGCCGACGCGGGATGGCCGGACGCGCTACAACTACTCTACGACCTTCCCGACCTGTTGCGCTGACACCTTGGTCGCCACTATGCTGCTCACAGTGCTTAGGCAAGTACCTCATGCACTGTCCTCGACACCGACAATTTAATCAACGGCGGAGCCAATTGCGGACTGCGGCATAGTGAGTTTTACTCAACTCGCCTAGTTGTTGAACCTGTCGCAGATGGCGCTTCCGCCAAACCCGTGGTAAGCGTCCGGACAAATAACTGCTATCGAGCGGCCTGATTTGGGCTATAAGTTTAGCTCGCGCTAACCGGGCTCGCTCCAGCGGGGTGGACGCCAGATTACTCCGATACCGAAGCGCATGACAATGCCGGCACGCCAGCTCCCCACCGCGCCAGTACAGCGACTGAAAATTTCCCTCATGCGCGCGGGGACATTTTAGGAGGGGACGCACTCGGTCATTTAGGCACGGCACGGACACAATGTCCGCCAACCACACCCGGCCACCCAGATGGACCGCCAGGCGCGTCTCTGACAGCACGGCGACGGTACGCTCGGCTCCATCAACCAGAACGACCTCCGGCCGCCCAGCGGCCTTGATAGCGCGCTGGATCTTGGGCAGGTTCACCTCGAAGGCGCTTTCCAGCACCGGGACTCGTGGAGCTTTTGCTTTTTTCATCTCAGCTACCTAAAACAAAAGCGAACCGGGCACGTTCACGCGCGGTTCGCTTGGTGGGGCTACTGTCGGCTGCGCAAAATCAGCGCAGGTGCGCCTGTGACCATGCCATCGGCTCTATGATGTAGTTGTGGCAATGACGGCCAATCAGGGTAACCGCAATGGGTTTATCCAGTTCGCCCAAGCTGGCGCTCAAACGCTTGCGGAATGCCTCCATGCGCTTGTCGTCCAGATCTGCGTTAACTACGTCAACAACATAGCCCAGTGCTTTGTAGAGGTCGAACATATCGAACGAGCGCGGGCTAATGAAGGAAACGTGGCGGAAGTTTCCCAACGTACGCAGGCACTCCAGATTGCGAATGGTGCCGAATGCGTTCAGCAGTGCAACGGCATCAGCGTGTGGAAGTTTTTTGAAGTCGGCCTTCTGCGGCCATTGGTTGCGTTTGCTCATGAGTCTCCAATGTGAACTATCCCGTCCGAACGGATCGGGCAGTTACCATCATGGCCGGCGAAAGACAATTCGACTTTTTGATGGCAAGCTTTTTTTGATTGGACTTAAACCGGCCGTCCCGGTCCCGCTCTTTCCCGGTTCATGACACTGTGGGAATGTCCGGGCAAGCCGAAATATGTCCCGGTTTTTCCCACTCCCCCTATAAGGGGGAAGGGAAACCGGGAACGGGGAAAATTAACTACGCTGGGCGAACGTAGTTGCTGTCGATTTTGATTTTGCCTTTATCGACCAAGCCGCCGATTGCGGCCTTGGCGCGCTCGCGCTTGTGTTTGTTGTCGACGTCCAACTTCGCGGCCACTGCGGCAATCGCTTCGTCGTAGAGGACCGCCCCCTCTGAGCCGCAGAAGATGGCCTCCAACGTCGCCATTGCTACCACTTGATGCGGCCCCAGCTTCTTGGATTGACGCACTGCAAATGCCGGGCCAACTGGGACTGCCACGCACGATGAGATCTCGTCATCCTCATCATCGACGCCAACTACCAGCGCTTCGAGGCTGAACTTGTAGGCTGTCCCCGTTGCGTCGTCTTTGCACTTCTGGATCACCCACGAGGGACCAGCTTGGCTCGGCATTACGCCAATGACCGCATCCATTGCAGCGAACAGGCTGGAGTGACCACGCATACCTTTCACAGCCTCTTTACCTGTATGGTGCACCAGCATCACCAGTCCACCAGTGAGGCTTTGCAGCCTCTTGGCCGCAGCGATGATGCCGCCCATGTCCTTGGACGAATTTTCATCAGCCTCAGGCGCTGCGCGGTTCAGCGTGTCGAGAATCGTCAGGCCACCAACACCACTGGCCTCAATGATGGCATCAGCCAGATCTTCAATGTCGTTCGAGTGCAGCATGTTGATCGGCTGGGTGATAAACCGCAGGTTGTCCGGCAACGGCTTCCCGTGGTGCTGCGCCCACGCTTTAGCTCGCTTCCCCATACCGCCCTCGCCTTCCAGCACGCAGTAGGTCACTGGGCCATTCTTAACCCGCATGCCGTACCACTCGTCACCGCCGCCTGCGACCATCGCCGCAAGATCCAAAGCCAGGAACGATTTACCGCTTCCGCTCGGGCCGTACAACGCCACCAGCCCAGTCTGCGGGAACAAGCCGCGAATCATCCACTGGAGTGGCGGTGCATTTGCCAGATCGTTCGCGGAAAGCAGCTTATAGCGGCGGGTGGGCTGCGTAACCGGGTGATCTCCTTGCTCGGCCGAGGAGCAGGTGATCGGTGCCGCAGCTGGGTTGCTCATGGCTTTCTCCATGATCTTGCTGATATCGACGTCCTTGATGCGGGCATCCAAGGCAATGCGGCGGACAGTCTCATAGGTAATGCCGCCAGTCGGCTTAAAGCTATTCCACGCTTTTACCAGCGCGGCGGCGTCGTACTTTTCCGGGCAGGTCTGGCTCCACTCGTCCGCAATTTTGAACATGCTCAGGGACTGATCGCGGGCGTGCAAGGCCATCAAGATTTCCAGCCATTCGGCGCGCCTGCAAGCAGCCGAGATATACGACAGATCGTTCTTAATACTCGCTACTTCATGCTCTTGCAGCTCGTCGTTGGTGACATTTTCAACGTTCGGCTCATCACGCTTGGCCTTGCTAAATTTGTCGATCAGCCATTGCGGTGCGTCCGCAATCTCCTGGCCCTCGAATGGGTTGCTAGACCCTTCCCAGCCGTAGAGCCCGCCATTGGCGTGGCGGGAACCAGGCCCAACGACGTATCCGTTAACTTTCAGGTCGATGTTTTCGCCCATCGAGCCCACGAAGCTCAACGAGCTACCAGCCCAGTAATAACAGTGGCGGCCGCCAGCGCCGCTTACCACCTCGGCCGTCTCAGGCAGTCGACCATGAATCGCTTCCAGCATCTCCAGAGCTTCAGCTCCGCCGACTTTGTAGCTGTCCACATCGACTACCATCAGCATCTTGCCGGTATTACCGACCTCGCGCCCCAGACGCACGCCATAATTCAGCGTAGGGTCCTTCTGGAACCACTCGTTGATCGTGTTGAAGTCGGCGGTTGCAGCTTCCATCCACCCCGAGTAGCGCGGATGTTTGCCCGGATGCGTGCATTGATCGGCCTTAGGACAGTGGCAGTGGCCGTTGGAGTTCGCGCCCCAAACCGGAAAGACCGGAATGCCCTTCGATGCCATCTGCAACGCCCCATGATGCGCAGGAGACAGCGCAGTGCCGCTGGCGGGTACGGACATACCTCGACTCACGGCCCCCATGATGGCAACCGCATCACCGGGGTACGATGCCGTCATGATGCGGTTAAGCTCGGTCGTGCTGGTGATGGTAGGCGTAACACCCATTCCGTGGCGCTTTGCCGCGCCATTGGCGCCACCACCGATGCACACCGCGCCGTCATGAACCACAGACAGAATGTCGGCGCTCATGCGCATCCCCAGCTTTTGCGACGCGGCACCGAGCGCGCCTCGGCCTGCGCGATGATCCAGGCGTCGATCTCGGTATTCAACCAGCCTACAGCACGACCACCCAGCGAGATGGGAGCGGGAAACTTACCGTCTTTGATTTTTGCGTAGATTCCACTGCGTGACAGCGGCACTTTGATTTGCACCTGGTCCAGCTTCAACAGTGCGAGTACATCTTGGTCCATCGGATTCCCGTGGTAGTTGAGGAGATCCAAGTTTTGCAAGCGCAGCGCAATTCGACTTTTTACTGCAAGGAGAGAATGGAAGAAAAAAAAACTGGAGCAGAAAAAGAAAGTGGCCCAACTAGTGGGCCACTGATCTTTGAAACATGGGTGGAAACATGGGTAGAAAAGCACAATCACCCTGAAACCCGCATGAATACGTCAATTCTGGCGGAGAGAGGGGGATTCGAACCCCCGATAGGTTTGACCCTATACACGCTTTCCAGGCGTGCGACTTCAACCACTCATCCACCTCTCCTGCATTTCCCAAACCTCGGGAAGCGGCGAATTATAGCAAAGATTCCCCAGAGTACAAAACTTATTAGGATGTCTCTTTCAGCTGCTCCAGAATCGCCGGGTTTTCCAGTGTCGACACGTCCTGCGTAATCGTCTCGCCCTTGGCCAGCACGCGCAGCAGGCGGCGCATGATTTTGCCGGAGCGGGTCTTCGGCAGGTTGTCGCCGAAGCGGATCTCTTTCGGCTTGGCGATCGGACCTATCTCTTTCGCCACCCAGTTACGCAGTTCCAGCGCAAGCTTCTTGGCATCCTCGCCAGTCGGGCGCGCTTGCTTCAGCACGACGAACGCGCAGATCGATTCGCCGGTGGTGTCGTCCGGCTTGCCGACCACCGCTGCCTCGGCCACCAGTGGATTCGCCACCAGCGCCGATTCGATCTCCATCGTGCCCATGCGGTGACCCGACACGTTCAGCACGTCGTCGATGCGGCCGGTGATGGTGAAGTAGCCGGTGTCCTTGTTGCGGATCGCGCCATCGCCGGCCAGGTACATCTTGCCGCCCAGCTCTTCCGGGAAGTACGAGGTCTTGAAGCGCTCCGGATTGTTCCAGATCGTGCGTATCATCGATGGCCATGGACGTTTCACCACCAGGATGCCGCCCTGCCCGTTCGGCACGTCATGGCCCGATTCGTCGACAATCGCCGCCATAATGCCTGGCAGCGGCAAGGTGCAGGAACCCGGCACCATCGGCGTCGCGCCCGGCAGCGGGGTGATCATGTGGCCGCCGGTTTCAGTCTGCCAGAAGGTGTCGACGATCGGGCAACGCTCGCCGCCCACCTGGGTGTAGTACCACATCCAGGCTTCCGGATTGATCGGCTCACCCACCGTGCCCAGCAGGCGCAGCGACGACAGGTCGTAGTTCTTCGGATGCACTTTCGGGTCCACGTCCGACGCCTTGATCAGCGAACGGATCGCGGTTGGCGCGGTGTAGAAGATGTTGACCTTGTGCTTGGCCACGGTTTCCCAGAAACGGCCGGCGTTCGGGAAGGTCGGTATGCCTTCGAATACCACCTGCGTCGCGCCCACCGCAGTCGGTCCGTAGGCGATGTAGCTGTGGCCAGTCACCCAGCCGATGTCGGCGGTGCACCAGTAGACGTCCGATGGCTTCAGGTCGAACGCCCATTTCATCGTCAGCGCGGCCCACAACAGGTAGCCACCGCTGGAGTGCTGCACACCCTTCGGCGTGCCGGTCGAGCCGGAGGTGTAGAGGATGAACAGCGGATGCTCGGCTTCCACCCATTCCGGTTCGCACACCGCCGACTGGCCGTCGACCAGATCATGCAGCCACAGGTCGCGGCCTTCCTTGAAGGCGATGTCCCCGCCGGTGCGCTTGTAGACGATGACGTCCTTGATGGTGTCGCAGCCGCCGAGGCCCAACGCTTCGTCAACAATCGATTTCAGCGGCAGGCGCTTGCCGCCACGCAGCTGTTCATCGGCGGTGATGACCGCCACCGCGCCGGCGTCGATGATGCGCTCTTGCAGCGATTTGGCGGAGAAGCCGCCAAACACCACCGAGTGCGTGGCGCCGATACGCGCGCAGGCTTGCATCGCGGCCACGCCTTCCACGGACATCGACATGTAGATGATGACGCGGTCGCCTTTCTTGATGCCGCGCGCTTTCAAACCGTTGGCGAATTTGCAGACTTTCTCGTGCAGTGCCTTATACGAGACGTGGGTCGCTGTGCCGTCGTCCGCTTCAAAGATGATGGCGGTCTTGTCGGCGTTGCCGTTTTGCAGATTGCGGTCCAGACAGTTGTACGAGACATTCAGCTTGCCGTCTTCGAACCATTTGTAGAACGGCGCGTTGTCTTCGTTGAGGGTGCGGGTGAATGGCGTTTGCCATTCCAGGTGTTCTTTCGCCAGGCGTGCCCAGAAGCCTTCGTAGTCGGAGGCCGCTTCGGCGCACAGCGCGTTGTACGCGTCCATGCCGGAAACTGCTGCCGCTGCTGCAAACGCCGCCGGTGGCGCGAAGATACGGGTTTCTTGTGGTCCTTGGGTAGTTGTGCCGCTCATGGTGTCTCCAATGTTGTAGTAATCGTTTGCTATCAAACATAAACGCGATCGCTTACTGCGCCCTTACAGCCGGCTCATCCCCGGCGGAGGATGGCACGCCGGACAATTTTACCAATATTTCAATGCAGCCTACCGATGCGGTCGCCCGGCAGCGCGTGTAAAATGTCGGCAGTTTTTATAGTCTGCCTTATTTCCAGGAGTTTTGCCGATAATGACCGAGCCTAAACCGAAGCTGCGCCCTTTGCCCGCTTTTATCTTCATGACCCGCTGGCTGCAACTGCCGCTGTATCTCGGCCTGATACTGGCGCAGTGCGTCTACGTGTTCCATTTCTGGGTCGAGTTGAAAGACCTGATCGGCGCCGCCTTCGGCAACGACGCCGCCCTGCAGCACATCATCCAGGCGGTGGCCGTGCCAGGCTCGCCGATGCCGGAAAAACTCAACGAAACCACCATCATGCTGGTCGTGCTGGGGCTGATCGACGTGGTGATGATTTCCAACCTGCTGGTGATGGTCATCATCGGTGGCTACGAAACCTTCATCTCGCGCATGAACCTGGATACCCATCCGGATCAGCCGGAGTGGCTGTCGCATGTCAACGCATCAGTGCTGAAGACCAAGCTGGCGATGGCGATCATCGGCATCTCGTCGATCCATCTGCTGAAGACCTTCATCAACGCCGCCTCGTACAAGCCGGAAGTCATCATCGCGCAGACCGCCATTCACGTGGTGTTCCTGCTGTCGGCCATGGCCATCGCCTACACCGACCGCCTGACGACGATGACGCACAACGATTCAAAACACCATTAAGCCTACACCCTCACGCGAGAACATCATGACCATCATAAAGCAAGAAGACCTGATTGAATCCGTTGCCGCCGCACTCCAGTACATCAGCTACTACCACCCTGCTGACTACATCGAGCACCTGGCCCGCGCCTACGAGCACGAGCAAAGCCCGGCGGCGAAAGACGCCATCGCGCAGATCCTGACCAACTCGCGCATGTGCGCCGAGGGCAAGCGTCCGATCTGCCAGGACACCGGCATCGTCAACGTCTTCCTGAAGATCGGCATGGGCGTGCGCTTCGAGGGCTTCAGCGGCACCGTCACCGACGCCGTCAATGAAGGTGTGCGCCGCGCCTACAACTTCGATGACAACAAGCTGCGCGCGTCGATCGTCGCCGACCCGCACTTCGACCGCAAGAACACCAAGGACAACACGCCAGCCGTGGTGCACATGGAGCTGGTCGAAGGCAACACCGTTGACGTCAAGGTCGCAGCCAAAGGCGGCGGCTCGGAAAACAAATCCAAGATGATCATGATGAATCCATCCGATTCGCTGATCGACTGGGTACTGAAAACCGTGCCAACCATGGGTGCCGGCTGGTGCCCGCCTGGCATGCTGGGCATCGGCATCGGCGGCACCGCCGAGAAGGCAATGCTGATGGCAAAAGAAGTGCTGATGGAAGACATCGACATGTTCGAACTGAAGCAGCGCGGCCCGCAGAACAAGCTGGAAGAACTGCGTATCGAACTGTGCGACAAGATCAACGCGCTGGGCATCGGCGCGCAAGGCCTGGGCGGCCTGACCACCGTGCTGGACGTGAAGATCATGATGCACCCGACCCACGCCGCATCGAAGCCAGTCGCCATGATTCCGAACTGCGCCGCCACCCGCCACGGCCACTTCGTGCTGGACGGCTCCGGCCCTGCCTACATGACACCGCCACCGCTGTCGACCTGGCCGGATGTGTCGTGGGCGCCGGACACCGAGAAATCGCAGCGCGTCAATCTGGACACGCTGACCAAGGAAGAAGTCGCATCGTGGAAGCCAGGCCAGACCCTGCTGTTGAACGGCAAGATGCTGACCGGCCGCGACGCCGCGCACAAGCGCATCCAGGACATGCTGGCCAAAGGCGAAGAACTGCCGGTGGACTTCAAGAACCGCGTCATCTACTACGTTGGCCCGGTTGATCCGGTGCGTGACGAAGTGGTCGGCCCGGCTGGCCCAACCACTGCCACCCGCATGGACAAGTTCACCGACATGATGCTGGAGAAAACCGGCCTGATCGCGATGATCGGCAAGGCCGAGCGCGGCCCGGCGGCGATCGAGTCAATCAAGAAACACCAGTCGGCCTACCTGATGGCGGTGGGCGGTTCGGCCTACCTGGTATCGAAAGCCATCAAGGAATCGCGTGTGCTGGGCTTTGCCGACATGGGCATGGAAGCCATCTACGAATTCGACGTGGTGGACATGCCAGTCACCGTGGCAGTTGATTCGGCCGGCACCTCGGTGCACAACACCGGCCCGGCGGAATGGAAGGCCCGCATCGAGCAGCTGAACGTGCCTGTCGTGACTGCCTGATGCACATCGCCCGCTCACCCAGCGCCCCCATCGGCGTGTTTGACTCCGGCGTGGGCGGGCTGTCGGTGCTGCGCCATATCCGCGCGCAGTATCCGAACGAACACCTGATGTATGTGGCCGATTCCGGCCATGCGCCCTACGGCGACAAGACCGAAGAGTATGTGGTCGAACGGGCGCTGGCGGTGACCGGGTTCCTGCTGTCGCATGGCGCCAAGGCGCTGGTGGTCGCATGCAATACCGCCACCGTGGCCGCCATCAAGGCAGTGCGCTTGCGCTACAGCGATCTGCCGGTGGTTGGCGTCGAACCAGGCCTGAAGCCGGCTGCCGCCGCGACGAAAAATGGCAAGGTCGGCGTGCTGGCGACGGCGCGCACGCTGAAGGGCGAGAAGTTCCTGCAACTGCGCGAGCAGATCAGTGCTGCCACGCAGGCCGAGTTCCTGCTGCAACCGGCGGTTGGCCTGGTCGATGAAATCGAAAAAGGCGACCTGCAGGCGCCGGCCATCCACACCATGCTGGAAAAATACGTCGCCCCGCTGCTGGACCAGGGCGCAGACACGCTGGTGCTGGGCTGCACGCACTACCCGTTCGTCAGGCAAGGCATCGAGCGTGTGCTGCACGACCATGCGCGTGATGACGTGACGCTGATCGATACCGGCGACGCCGTGGCGCGCCAACTGGGCCGTCTGCTGGAAGGCGCCGGCCTGCTGCGTCCCGAGCTAAAACCGGACGCCACGCTGCGCGGTTACACCACTGGCGAGGCCGCAGCGCTGACACAAGCCTTCAACGATTTGCTGGGATTACAGCCCGAGGTCGAAAAGATTGATGTTTAAGCCAGCTGGCCGGGATCGAAACAATGCTCAAATTAAATTTGCAGGAATCGAAACTGGCTTGTATAATTCTGGCTCGTTGTTCAGCGCTAGTTGAATAACAAAACAGCGGTGGCTGTAGCTCAGTTGGTAGAGTCCAGGATTGTGATTCCTGTTGTCGTGGGTTCGAGCCCCATCAGCCACCCCAAAAAATTCAAATAGATCAAAGACTTACGAGAAATTGATTTATTTCGCAAAGTGAAATTTCCGACGAGTTTAGAAATTTTCCGACAGCGTGTAAAAGAGCCGGCATTTGCTGGCTTTTTTATTTGGCGGGCCTACACCAGCAGGATTAGATTGGCGGTCATTTTGCTCGCTGACCATGCAGAAGCTGGAAGGGTTTAATTTCGGGCTTTTCGGTCAGCGCCTCAAGATTTCGAATCCACCACATCTGAACGACCTGTTGCAGCCGACCATCCGCCGGATCTCGCTCCAGCACCCAACCCTCATAAATCTGTCCGTCCTTGTTCCAATCGAACAACACCGGATTATTAAGGTGGGCGATGCTGCCGAGAGCTGACGCAGATGCCCTCAACTCAAGAACGCCGTGAGTGCGGTAGGCCATTCCAGAGCGCGCACCATTCCCGTCCATCCGGTTTATGTAGCCAATCAATGGTTCGGCAGTGGTCAGCTCTGCATAGGAGAGCTTGAAACCACGGCCACGCAAGACGATAACCGCCACCTTCTGGCCAGCCGGCGTATCGGTCTTAGGGCATCCGCCCTCAGCAATGTAGGAATGCGTTTCACTGTACATAAATACAGTATATATAGCGCCTTAACACTTGGCAACGGCGAGAAGACTGGGCTCGCCCTGTCACGCGGGCATGCCTCGAAATTGATACATGCAGCAAATTTGATGTATAATCCTTCCTAAGTCGTTCGCATTTCGTCCCGTATCCCGTCAGCAGAGTGGGCTCTTACCGTGGAATGCAGCGACTTTTTTCATTTCTGCCCCACCAGCTTTAGCGCCACTGGCACCGCTGGCACCGCTGACGCCGCCCACAACAACAACCCCTCCCTCGTCCAGCGATCTTCGATGCTCTCCCGACCCGCAGTGGACTTGGCGTAAACGCTAGCGACATTGTTATAGCTTAAACGGCCCATCTGCTTATTCGGATGAACAGCGATGATAATGGGCGCCATGTTCTTAACTTCATAGGTCAGGACTGCCGAGCCCGGATTGTCCAGGTGCCCCTTAAACACTGCTTTCGGCATTTCCAGCATCGCGTAAATCCGCTCCAGAGTCCCCTTCGGGATGCCGTGCTCGAAATACACTTTGCCCACGACCTTACCAGTAATAGCCAGCTGCAAATCCGGCATACCCAAGTCAAGAAGCACCTGCGGCGTCTTACCAATCGGCAAGATAACCTGATTGTTCGACTTCTGCTTCGCCTCATCGTCTTGTGTCATCGACTTCAACAGCAAGCCCAGGGCGGTTTTAAAGGCTGGATTTTCCATGTTCTACTCGTATGTTGTTATTTTTAAACCTACGCGACTTTAAGCATAGGTTTCTTGCTGCTTACACGCTTCGCCTTTGCCACACGTGCCGCCTCTCTAGCTTGGATTTCTTCTTGGGCGAATGGCTGTAACACGTCGATCAGGCCGGAAAAATCGTACACGTTCGGCTTGTTCCGGTCGTGTTCAACCTTCCGTATGTTGCGCTTGATAAATCCCGCTTTTTCCATCTGAGCAATGCGCCGACGAATAGTGGACTGATCGACTCCGATCATTTCAGCCATCGTCTTCTTTGTCGGATAGGGCAGGTTATCTGCCGTCCACCAATACGTAAGGAGAACAAGCAAAATGTTCACGTGGATCGGCTCAAGCCCCAGCGCCTTTTGGCGCGTCACCAAGGTGCTTGGCAAAATTGTGTAGCCGGCATCGATCAAGGCGTCGCCCCACTTCTTACGGCTTTCTTTTTCCTTCTCCTTGGTCACCAGCTTTGGCGCACTGGAGACTTCTTCTTGCGTGTCGCTCATGTTCGTTTCCTCCTGCTTATTGACGAACAGAGTATGCAGCACGCCCCCTCCCCTTGCCAACCGTCAAGCCGGCGAATAGGGGCGCTCGCTCGCCTCCCACCCCCTTTATATATATTCTGTCTGCTCCAATAATTAATATGCTTATAGCCTTATATGTTTACTGAGGCACTTGCGCCGCCCAATTGCCGTGCGCATTCGCCTCCCACCTGGGCGGCATAAACGCACACCTATGAACCACCACAAAGCAAAAAAATGCGTGCTTTCGTGCGATCTGCGTGACGCACCCTTCAGTCCCTCCGCCTAAAACACTGTATTCTTGCACAGTAGATACTGTGCTATGCTGACTTTCCACTAAGACACCAAAGGAGCGCATTAGATTGTGCAGACGTCTGCACACATGCGGAAACACATGGAACCTTTGCAGGTGATATTCAATGATGGTCGGATCGAAATACAGGGATTCCCAAGCACTCGCGCGATCACGCTGAGCCCGATAGAGGGGAAGTGGCTCGCCGACCTCGCGCTGCACCAGGACGATCTGCGATTTGCAATCCAGTGCCTGGACGGCATCAATCAGCACTCAACCGACCAGTTTATACAGCAAGCCCTCTGGCGGTGCGCTGTTGTCCACTTCGTCAAGTGCTTTGGCGATGGAGCACGACGCTTCCTCCAGCCCGCCCAAGTATTAAAAGGCCAACCCAGCATGGCGACGTGGGCGTTCGACTACATGAAAGCCCTGCGGCACAAGCACATCGTTCACGACGACAATGCGCTCTCGCAAAGCATTCCGGGCGCGCTTATCAACCCGCCGCCTTCGCCGCAGAAAGTTGCCAAGGTCTTCACGATGCCGATCCATACTGACACCCTAATTAACGAAAACTACGGCAATCTTAAATTGCTGTGCGAGGTGACCTTGGCCTGGGTGGACGCGGAGTTTGACCGCGAAGCTGATCGGATCGCAGCCATGCTGGAAACGCTGCCGCATGAAGACCTCATGGCACGCGCTGAGCCGACATGGCGGGCATCGCAGATCGACGAAATCAGCGTATCGCGCAAACAACCAAAGGCATCAAGCACCGGAGGCACCCCTTGAAGGCGCAGAACGCTCTGGCTGAACTTGAAGCTGTCATCGCCTGGATAGACCAACAGACCGCCGGCGTGACGCTACCCGCCGATGATCGCACGCTGCTGGTCGTGGGCTGCCTGGACGTCGCCATCGAGCATCAGGCCGCAATCGCACTCTTGGCAAGGACCGAGCTGCACGGCTCAGCTTTCGCGCTGATTCGCGTCCTCATGGAATCCTTGGTGCGCGCACTATGGCTGCATCGGTGCGCCACCGATGACGATGTGGCCAGGTTCAAACGAGGGAAACTTGATAAGCAATTCGGGACACTGATAGAGGAATTCGAGGCCTTCATTCAAACTCCCGACGGCGTACTTTCCAGCCTCAAGAAAAGCGCGTGGACGGCCCTGAATGGGTTCACGCACACGGGATTTCATCAGGTTTCACGCCGGCACAAGCCAGGTCGTGTTGAGGGCAGTTATGCGGACGAGGAAGTCGCCAACGCCCTCGGCGTCGCCGGGGCGTTGGGCTTGGTCGCTGCAGGGGAGCTGATCAACCTCTCCGATCGACAGGACCGGCTCCCCTTATTTTTTGAGCGGATCAGCGAATATGCACTGACCAAACCCGCTCAAGGATGATTAGAACAAACCCGCCGGCTCGGCCGCGCGATCCCAGCTATAGATGATCAGCTCTTTGCGATCGACAGCTCGACCACCACCGCCAACCGTGTACGAAATGCCCGTGGTCTCCATCTGGAAGCGTGCGAACACGCGCCGAATGTCCGGGTGATCATTTAGGCTGAGAATGGCCTTGCCTTTCAGTCGCGCCATCAGTTCTGCCATACGCTCGTATTCAGGCAACGGAAAATCCACGCCGTAACCCTCCGTCTCCCAGTACGGAGGATCGAGATAGAACAGCGTGTGGGGCCGATCGTATCGCTCCATGCACTTGTACCAGTCCATGTTTTCGATATAGGCGCTGGCCAGCCGCAAGTGTGCAGCCGACAAGTTTTCCTCGATTCTGAGCAAGTTCACTGGCGGCGCCGTGGTCGCAGTGCCCCAGGTTTGCCCTTGCACTTTCCCGCCGAATGCCTGCTGCTGCAAGTAGAAAAAACGCGCTGCGCGCTGAATGTCGGTCAGCACATGGGGCGGCGTCTCCTGCATCCATTTGAACACGTCGCGGCTCGACAGCGCGTACTTGAACTGGCGAACGAACTCTTCCAGGTGATTCTTGACGACACGGTATAAGTTCACCAGCTCGCCGTTAATGTCGTTGATGACCTCGACGTCAGCCGGCGGACGCATGAAGAACAACGCAGCACCACCAGCGAATACCTCGACGTAGCAGGTGTGAGGCGGAAATTGAGGGATAAGACGATCGGCCAGGCGTCGCTTGCCGCCGATCCAAGGAATGATAGGTGTTGCCACAGAGTAAACCTTATTTCGTTTTTATGCTAGACTACTGCCGCCCTCCGGAGGGTGCAGAGCCTTGCTTGGTTCACTGCTAACTCAGTGGAATGAGGCCCGCCGTCGCTGTTGACGCAGTTGCGGCGGGCGCTCTGTCTTGATAGGAGATTGAATGCGCCCTGAACGCACACAGCCAGGCAACCCTCACCGCCTCACGACCAAACAGCACACGCTCCCGAAGCGAAGCATTGAGCGCTTTGCCATCGACGGCGGGGTTGAAGTGCATGAGGTGAAATCTGGCCGAACACGCCGCAGAAGCGCGGCGGATGTACTGTTCTGCGCCGAGCGCGTATGGGATCACCGAATAGAACATGGGCTAATGGGGGATATCGAGATAGCCTTCCAGCAAATCGCCGACAGAATATTGGCCGGAGAGCGGACCTTCGCCCCGGACGAGCACGCCGCCATCACGGATTACTACCTCCTCTGGATTCTTCGCCACAAATTCAAGCAACGCCCTTTGGCCGACCAAAAGCTGCGCATGCGCCGCCCCGAGCGGCCTATCGACAAGGACACGGAAGAGCATCTAGAAAAGCACGGCGTGATGTTCTTCCGCAACGACGGGACAATGCCCGGCCGGCTGCTGGTTGGCCCATCACTCCACGGCATACTTGACGATAATCGCGTCAGAATGGCGGGAACCACCTGGGGCATACTGAGGGCCCGGCCTGGCCACGGGGAGTTCCTTGTGCCAGACACCTTTTCGATGTTCTCGATAGTGCCCTTAACACCCGAAATTTGCCTCGTGGCGGGAATGGAGAACAGCGTGGCCGACTTCCGTGCGATTGGTCATTTCAACGGCGTTGCGGTCGAGAACTCGGCCCAGTATTACTTCGCCCGCAATCTCAACCAGTGCCCTATCCTTAAGCAAGCCGTAGCGCGGCACGCTATCGAAACTGCATTCGATACAAACGGCCAAGCGTAGCTGTGGAGACGTCTGCACAGCTACGTGCTTAGACGATTCGGCCGTCCACGATCAAATGCCCATTGCCACGCGAGTCCTCCAGCCAGGACGACGTGCCGCCAATCTTCACGCCCAGGTAGATGAACGTCCGGCGCCAGGCCGGAATGCCCTCCGCCTCCATCGCTTCGAGCAGCACCTTGTTGGCCGTCTTCTCGTCGCAGATTTCGTGATGGTGATACAGCCAGTCATGGATTACAGCCGCACGGTGCGACGTGTCGCCAAACAGCCAGTACGCCACCGGCACACGCGGCACGCTCGCAAAGTCCGTCAGGAAGCCCGCCTCCACTTCGATCGTGCGCCCGAGAATATCGGATTGATACTGCAACGGCGCCGTGACACGCCAAATGCCGCGCCCGCTGCACGCCAGGTCATCGACCAGCACCGTCGCCAGTTCGCTCAGGAAGCGGCCGGTCATTTCGCCACCGCCTTAGCGTCCGTCGATGGCGGCGTGTACGGCGGTGTTGGGCTGGCTGGAGACAGCTGGACCTGCACCTGGCCATCCTTCGTCTGCACAATGCCAACGTTTGGGATTGGGCACGCCACCAGGGCTGCATTCACCGCGTTCGGATTCCCGGTCGCATTGCGGGCCAGGGCGCCGAGCGGCAAGGCGCAGGCGGCATCGGCCCACACGATCATCTTCATATCGCTGACCGCCATGACGTTTTGCTTAGCGCCGGCGTAGTTGGCCTCGCCGGCCGTGAGCGCGGCGCCGGTATAGGCATTCACTACGCCGCATCCGGAGAGCGCCGCAGCGGAGACCAACGCCAGCATCAGCAGCAACGGCAGCCGGGCGAACCCAGCCTGCTTGGAGAAAGTCGGCGCGTCACCACCGCCAGCTGGCGGGTCGTGCGGGCCGAACAGGTCACGGGCACCATAGCCCAGGAAGCCGCTTACGAGCGCCCAGATGGCCTCGGAATTGGTCGGTGGCGGGAAGTACGAGACACCAATGCCGGCGATGATGGCAAGCACTGCGAAGAACTGGATTGCGACTTGGCGATTCACTGGTAAAGCCTCCAAAAGAAAAGGCCCGGAGAACCGGGCCAGGTGGTGAATTACTGCTTATCGAGCGCTGTCAGGTTACGCCCGCGGATTACTGCGATTATCTTGTTCGCATACTGCGGGTCTGTTGCGTAACCAGCAGCCGCCACCGCGCGCACGAACGATTCCGCTTCATGGCAGGCGAACGCCGGCTTGTAACGCGGATTTTTCAGCAGGAACTGCGCATGGTCATCGATGCAGGCCAGCCAGTCCGGATACTTACGCCAGCGTGCCGGCACGACCACCCACCGACCTTTGATGAACTCTCGTGTGTCCATCGTCAGGATGTCACCAGCCCAGCCGGCGCTCGCCTTCACGCCGAACAGGTTACGGGCCTGGACAGCGAGCTGCGACTTCCCCCAGCTCGACTCCAGCGCGGCCTGCGCCACCGTGAAGCTGGCCGGGATGCGCGTGGTCGCCATCGATGCGCGCGCTGCCGGGCCAACGGCCGCAATGAACTCTACCGGCGTCATCAGAAGCGGGCTCACAGGTGCACCCCGAACAGCTTTGCCGCCAACACAGCGCCGCCAGCCGCCAGAACCGCCTTGGCGATTTCCCACAGCCAGCGCTGGCTGCTCTTGGTGTTCTCGTCAGCGAAGGCGTCCAGCTTCGTCCAGATCACACGCAAGCTTTCCTTGACAGCGATGACCTCCTGCTCCACCAGGCCGACCCGGCTATTGTTCTCGACCAGCTTCTCGTAGCTTTCCGCCATGCGGCGCTGATCATCAGCCATCTGCACGACCAGGTTCTGGAACCCTTTGAAACGCTCGTCCAGTCGAGCGACGGTTGTTTCGATACTTTCTTGCGACATGCGCATTTTCTCCCGGCGAAAAAAAAGCCGCCCGAAGGCGGCCGTGGTGGCGTATTACGAATTACTGCGGAATGCCCTGCAGGATCTCATCTACACGAGCGCTATTCGTGAGAATGCCTGCTCCCGGGCCTGGCTCGACCGGCGCTGCGAGGTATCCGATCGCGTCACGAACTGAAACCAGATTCGGATCGGTAGGCTTGTTCAGCTTTACCGACAGCTCATACATCGCCCAGAACTCCTGCACCATCGGGTCTTTCGAGGCCTTGATAGCGATGCGCTCCGCAGGCGTAAAAGCCATGTACAAAGTCATCGGCGTCAACAGAGGAAGCGACTCTACCAATTCGCCCTCAAACTCAACACGCCAGCTCTGGTCCGGGTCAGAAAAATTGCCTGACGGGGCACGCCAGGCCAAATACTGAGCGTCATAGACTGGTCGGTCATTACCCACCTCATGCCGCTCATCACCCTTAACCAATACGTAGCCCATCATTGCACCCCCTGTAAAACGGCCGTACTACCCACGACCGACATTTTTTGCCCAGGCGTCGCGTTGCCCTGGTTATTTGTGGCGTATGGCTGATTGAAAGCCGTCCGCAAAGTCGCAACGCCGCTAATCTTCACCAACAGTGCCGTATTCTTCGCTGCGCCGGCGATGGCAACGCCGGCCAGCGTCATCTTTTGTACCTGCGAGTTGACGATTGAAAAACCCACCGACGTGCCGTGACCATACACGGCGACGTATGTGATCACGTTTGGATTGATCGTCTGCGACAGGGCCGAGACGAATAAATTCGTGGCCACAGCCGAAACGACCGTGTAGCACGGCGCCCCCAGCAGCGCACCAGCGGGATCAAGTCGGAACACATACACGCTGCTGCTGTACGAGATGGCGGCAGCAAAGCCGCCATCGCTCAGCTGCGCCAACGAAAGTGGCACGGAAACACTCGCCGTGCTAATCGTCGCCGTCGAGCCGACCTGAACGGCGGCGGCATTGAAAACCGCAAAGTACAAAGCTCCGGCGCTCGGCCAGAGCAGCGCATAGCCGCCACCAGCCACAGCGACCATCCGGACACCGGAATTAGCAGCCCCAGCTACAGTGCCCAGCGAGAACGGAACACCGACCACGGTGCCAGTCGCGTCGTATTTCGTCAGCGTGGGGATGAACGAAGCGGAGGCATACTGTGCGAGGACAAATCCGCCATCCGTCAAAGCACAGGCAAACACGTCCATTTCGACGTTGGTAACCGTTGCGCCATAAGCCGCGACCGCCCCCTGCAGGACGCCGCCCGAGTTATATCGTCCAAACTTAGAAGAAGCTGTTGTGCCCGCGTAGAACTCATACGCGATCACGAAACCACCGCCACTCACCGCTGCAATGGACATAGAATCAGGCCCAGGCGACGTGTTCACGCCCAAGGTATCGACCTGCGTAATCGCACCTTGCAGCACCCCTGCCGCGCTATACACAGCAAAGCGCGGCTGATTGATGTTCGACACCTGGCGGTACCAACCCACCACAAAGCCCCCTTCATTCAGTGCCGAGAGTGCGAGCGTGTAGACATTGCCGGTAACTGCCTCAACGAGCGTACCGGCTTTAACCAGCACACCGGCGTTGGTGTAGACCGCATAGTGAGGATTGCCATCGGACGCGATGTAAGCCAGTGCAAAACCACCGCCAACCAGGGCAGCCATCCGCACTAGAAGCTGACTAGCCGCCGCCTCAACGAACACAGAGCTGCCCTGCGGGACGCCAAGCGGGTTGTAGATCGTAAAGTTCAATCCAGCCGAGTTCTGCCACGCGATAGCAAAGTTATTGCTACCAGTCAGTTTGCAAAAGCCTACGCGCGCCGCCTGCGCCGCCGTGGCGCCAGGAATAGCGGTCGTCGGCGCCTGCAGGCTATTTAGCAGCGTGGCCGTGCTCGACATAGGCCGCAGCGAAGCGCCAGGCAGGGAGGGGTCGATCGCATAGTAGCCGAGGCTGTCGGCCCCAATGGTAATGATATCTCCCTGCTGAACGTCTTCACCCGCAGTCAACGTCGCATTGATAGGGGGAGCTCCGGAAATCGACGTTACAAAGTCACTCAACTGCATTACGCTAACCTCCAATCCGTACCGTTAAACCAAATAGAAAATTTCTGATCGCTGACGTTGATCACCAGATCGTTTGCTTGCCCCATGATCGTCCTGCCGTTACGCCCGAGGGTCCAATTGATCCCACCCCAATTCGAGTTCGGGTCAATGAATGTCAACATGTCGCCCTTGCTCGGCGCCGCCGGCAACAGCAGCAAGAACGACCCAGCGCTGGTGTCGACCAAGTAGTTGCCGACCGCCAGCGTCCGCGCAGAATTCACGTACACGCCCACCGACATTGCTTGGGCCTGCGCCAAGCTGACCGCATGCTGCGGCTGGGTCGCAGGCGGCACCTGGACGGCACCCCCGGTACAGCCCAGCAGCACCCATGAATCAAGCGCAGCAATCCAGACCGCCTCTGCAATACCGCCGGCGGCAACTTCGCCACCCTGGAGAGCGGCGTGAGCACGACCGAGCAGCTGTTTCCAGGTTGAACCGTTCACACTCATCTGGCAGGCGCCACTGTTTGAACTCGCCGCCCGGAACATCACCCGCATCCCGTTCGTAAACGACTTGATCGCCGGAGAAAAGTCCACGCTGTAAAGATTGGCGTTGCCGCCGTCAAAGCCGAAACACAAGGCGTTGGTTTGCACTACCGTCTTAGTCGCAGCGTCATCCACCGCATACTTCACACTGGCGCCGTTACAAACCACGTCATCGAGGCCGCCTTGCGAAATGAACACACCTGTGCCTCCCGACGCGTAGCACGCGAGCGTGAAATTGCCAGTTGTCGCGTTGATGATCGTCCAGCGTCCTACAGCCGCAGGGACGATGATGCTGGCGTTCGAGGTCAACGCCCCCGTCACTACAATGATCGAAGCGCTGTACTGCTCCAAGCTGAGGCTCGTAGCTCCCCCAGTCGTGTTGACGGCGCTGGTGGAAGTGGGGGTATATCGAATCAAACTACGAATCGCCGCCAGCACTTGTCCGCTCTGGCCCTTTGCAGGGGTTAAGCCAGCGCCGCTGACCACCCCCAACAATTCCAACATGACAGCGTTCAGGAACTCCGCAGGCACGATGGTCGGGTCAACCCCAGCGACCACATCGCCGTCGGTGAAATACCCTGGCTGGCCGGGCGCGGTAGCAGCAGGCAGCGTCGGAGCCGCGCTGGGCACATCAATTTGATACATGGTCACCTCATATAAAAATGAATCTTAGGAACGCATACGGCGGCGCCAGTCGCTGCAGCTCCCGCTGCAACAGCGTTGGGCCGAAGGCGCCGAAGGGCATCCCAGGCAAAGCGGATGCAGTAACGATCCACTCGAACATTCGATCGGCCGCACCGAGAGCCGCGCTAGCGCTGCTCTGTCCGCAACGAAACGGAGCATTTCCGCGTACGGAGATGGAATATCCAAGCAAGCCGGCATAGTCCTGGAAGTTCGACACCGACACACCGTTGGCACCGACCAGACGCGCAACGACGAGCGCCTGGCGCGCCGCTGCGCTTGCTACCGGACCGGCGCTGGTCGATGTAAGACCCAACGTCGCCTCCCACTCGGGAAGCAGCTCCAGCGCTGAGGCCGGAAAGGCATCGTCCAGCAGATAATTGGACCGCGCATTCTGGGCGGCGTAGCTTCGGGTCAGACCGGCAAGAACCTTAGTTTGCACCGCCCCGTTGTCACGCGGCCAAACACGACCTCGCGGCATTAGCGCCTGCAAAGCCCCCAGGTAGTCTTGGCTGGAGAAGAGTGGCGCCGCCATCTATCCCCCCACAAAAGTAATCTGCCCCAACACTGGCAAGTGGCCAGCAGGGCAAACAATGTCCGTCACCGGGGAAGGAGTGAAAAAATTCCCTGCCGCCACGTTCGCAATAGCTGACCAAATTGCCCCGAATGAAATGGTGCCGCCAGGCGCTCCCTGCACAGTCAATACATCGCTGACTGCTGCCTTAACCGAATCCAGCAGCGCCACGGGAAGCCCCGCAATCTGGAGGTCAACGAGAAATGGCGCCGGCGCGGCAATGTAGACCAAACCAACCGCAGCCTGAAGAGCGAAGACATGGTCTGCGACAGCCAGCTGGTCACCAGCTGCGACCACGCCCCTTGGCTCCGCCGCAGCAACGCCATCAGCCCCAATCGGGAAGCCGTTAGATGCCGCCCGTAGCTCATCCATCATTACGAAAATAACGACGGTACCCAACCCGAAGCCGTTAGCCTTGCACCAGGCGCGCGTTACACCGGGCGCCCCTTTTGCCCAGCTCTCATAGTCGGTTCGACCACCACCTTGTGGCGCTTGCTGGTAGGCGATCAGCATGCGGCTGCGCAAGCTGTCGTTTGACTCCAGATCCGCACCGCCCTTCATCTCAGCATCGACAACGCCGTTTGACTGAACGCCGGCGATCGACTGGGCCAGGGTCATCGTGGCGCCCTTGGCGGTATTACCAAACGCACCAGTCAACCCCGTGGGATCGGGCACCGCAGCCACCGGAATGACCGCTGTGCCGTCCACGCCCAGCACAGCGGCCGCCGTCGTGACGAACGGCGTGCCATCGCTGCGGACAACGCCGGCACCGAGCGGGATCGGCGCGCCGGCGGCGCCGAGAAACTTCACCTGACCGGCTGCCGCCTGCGCGGGCTGGCGAAGCACGCTTTTCAACGCAGCCCAGCCCTCCAGGAACTCGTCCGTGCACGTAAAGGGCACGGCCTGCTTTGCAATCCAGTCCAGATAGCCATAGTGCAGGTTGGCCAGGCCCGCCTGCGCCCGGCCCGTAGCGCCCAGACTGGAGAAGCGCAGCAGCGCGTCGGCACCACCAACCTCGGCCGCAATATCTGCGGCCACCAGCGCCTGTAGCGCCGTCAATGTGGGTCGTGTAAATGGCATTAATTCGTCCTATTCCAGATCCATGAAAACTGCATGGCCACCTTGCTGCTGTCCGGGCGAATAGCCACCACGCGCGCAGCAAGCACGCCCCCGTTCTGCCACTCGACATCGACGCCAAACGCCCCGACAACACCATCATCGATCAGCCATTGCAGCGCCTCGTCGATGTAGTCGCGCGCTCGGTTCAACGTCTCCGCGGTCTTCTTCTCACGCTCCAAAAGCCACAGCCGCGAGCCGATCGGCACCGCCTGTCCTAGGTCGCCCCACCATCCTCGCGGATCGCCCGTGCCGTCCGGGATCTCGTCGTCCTCCCCGGCCATCCTGTCCGTGAACAGGCTGATCAGCACGGCGCTTTCCAGCTCGCCCCCTGAGAGCAGCGTGGGACCGTCCATCGCCCAGTCACCCGTGCCAGTTGCACGGTTCCAGATAATCATCGTGTCGCTCATTGCCCCTGCCCCGGTTTCTTGCTTGCGACGGAATCGGCGCCCGCCTTAACTCCCTCGACCGGGTGCGAGTGGCCGTTGTAGACCTCTCGCATACCAGCCATACTCTTCGCGCCGTGGTCAGAGATATCGCCCTGTGCGACGATGTTGCCGTCCACGTTCAGGTTGCCGTCGATCTGCACGTCCCCGGTAAATATGGCTTTCGGCGTGTCCACCGTGACCTCGGGCGTGTTCTCGATCCGCATCGGCAAGCCGCCGCCGTTGACCACAATGCCGTCCTGACTTAGCAGGACAGACTGCCCGAGGTTGTCGGAGATCGACACCTCTCCTGGTTTCAAGCTGCGCATGCGAAAGCGCTGATTGCCGGTCGCCACGATGACGCCGTTGCTTCGGTTGCCGCCGACGAACAGCACGATTGCGTCCGTGTCCGGCGGCGGCATGGAGTTGAAGCCGTACTCGGCCAGGCGTGGCACGTTGTCCACGGTGTCCATCTGTCCGAGGCGCACTTGCTGCAGCTGGACAGCGCCGTCGTCGGAGCCGGTTTGTGTGCGGCCACGCCCAACGATCAGCAGGATGCGGCGGTACACGCGCTCGATGGCGCCACTAACGTCGCTCATTGACCACCTCCAATCGGGATATCCGCCGGCCCCTGCTGCAGCAGGATCGGCTGCGGCCGGAAGGCATCCGGGTGCATGATCACCAGGTCGGCGCCCGTCCCGCGCATATCGCGCCGGAACGTCACCTCACTAATCAGCCAGGTCTTGCCGGCAGCCTTCAGCGTGGGCAGCTCAAGGTCCACCAACTTGTTCGGCCAATACAGCAGGCCAGCACTATCACGCCAGCCATCCGTAGACAGGCGCAGCTGGGCCGATCGACCGAAGCGACGATTGGCCTCCCAGACCGCGCGCTGCTCGGCAACCTGCGAGCCTGCATCGCCCCCTTCGGCGACAATGATGCGGCGCCGGTGACGCTTCACGTTCGGGTTCACGACCTTGGCCACGACGTTGCCACCGTCGCCCAGATCCTGCAGCACGTCCATCGCCATCCGGACGACCAGGTATTCCGAGAATTGCTGGTCCGCCGTGTAGGCGATCGCGGCGCGCTCGACATTCACGCCCTCCTTGAAGCCACTTGCGGTCTTGTCCGTTCCGACGCGGGACAACACCAGGTTGCCGTCCGGCCCCTCGTAGGCCAGCAGGGCGGCAAAACGGCACACACGCTCGATGACTTCGAACGCCGTCTCGCCACTGTTCAAGATCAGCTGTGGGATTGGCTGACCGGGGTCCGTGGCGCAGGACGCCGACAGACCGTAGGGCTCGCACAGCTTCTGCGCAATCGACAGCGCCGAGGCCGAACTGATCTGCCCACCCGGCCACTCGGCGGCGCAATCGACCAGGTCGGCACACCGGCCGCGTCCGGACACCTGAATGCTGTGCTCTTCCGGGCCGATGGCCGGGTCGAATCGGTCGATATAGCCCTTAATGACTGGATCAGGCCCCAGATACACCTCGCACGGATCACCAGGGAACACTGCAAAGTCGGCGGCGCCGGGAAAGCGCTCCGTCAACGTCAGGTCGAAATCGTTGGGACAGCGCTCCATGCCCGCCGTCACGCGGATCGTGTCCCATCCGGACAAGCGCTGCCCTCTCACGACCAGCGTAAGATCATCATTCATTGCGTTCCTTGAAAAGCTATCGCGCCAGGGCGCTGAAATTGCGAGGCATAAACGCAGGGTGAACCGGATCTGCCGCCGTGATCAGCTCGTCCGACCGGCCCGCATCGCGGTAAATGCGCTGCGCGATCGCCGGTGCCGGCAACGGTCCCGCCAGCTGCACGGTGACGATGGCGGCCAAGCTTTCGGAGCGCGCGGCCATGTCCTGCACCATCGCACTGCGAAGGGTCCGCAGCGTGTTGAACGATTCGTCCTCTCCACGGTCACCCGCGACGACAATCTCTTCGTCCAGATCCGCCAGCACCAGGGCCTGCACGCTTTGCGCATCCTCGCGCGAGGACGGTTGATACTGCGCGGCCAGCTGCACCTGGGCGATGGCGCACGCGCGGCGCAAAAGCGACGACGTGCTGACCTCGATCAGCTGCAGCGCCTGCACCGCCGTGGGAGCCGCCGCCGGGTACGGCTGCGGGACGATCCCGGCAGTGGGCGCCGGCACCGTCGCCGACCTGCGTAGTTGAGCCAACAGCCGCAGGCCATCGGTCGGCGTGGGCGCCACCGCTGCCATCGCCGCAGGCAGCGCGTGCACCGCCTCAGCGAACGACGTCATACTGGCAGTGGCCACGGGCTCAGAGACAGCCGGCCCTGCTGCGCGCTGCAGCGCGACGCCGGATTGCACTACGGCCGTCGATGCCACGGCCACCTTGGTGCGCGCTACAGCGCCCTGTGCAAGCATCGCTTGCACAGGCGTGGCTGCACCGCTGGAGCGCACCGTGCCGTGCCCGAACAGCCGCCCGAAGTCGCCGCGCAGGGATTGCACGTAGTGGTGCAGGTTGGTTGCATCGTTCACCAGCCCCTGAGCTTTCGCCGCCCATCCCTGGACGAGCGAAGTGGCTCTCAGCGCGGTGGCCACGCCCGACTTGATGGATTCGGCAGCACCTTGCAGGAAGCTCTTGGTGGACGCCGATTTCGCAGCGTCCGCAGCCGCCCCGACCGCGTCCTTGGTGGACAGGTCGGACGACGGGAATTTTCGCTCGCCCTGCTCGATGAAGGAGAACCCGATCTCGAACATGCGCCCGCGATCCCAGCGCTCCGTGCACGTCACTTCCTCGGCCAGGCTGACCTTGATGCGCCCCAGCGTCGGGTGCACCAACTCCCCGCCCTCGATGGCGGCAGCCTCTTCGCACGCCTTCAGCAGCTTTTCGCGCTGGGCAATGCAGTCAGCCCCCACCAGGAAGCCCGAGAAGCTGTAGCGCCGTGCTGAGCGCCCCAGATCCTCGACCCACACGGTATCCCGATACGGATACTGGTGAATCGAAATCTTGCGCCCGAATCGCATTTGCGACTCCAGCACGCCGAAGCCCACGCCCCGGAAAGACGCCGGCCGCAGCTGGTCGATCCAATACGCGGCCTTCTGGCCCGAGCCCACGCCCAGGTCGGAGAACACGCGGTTGGTTGCGTTGGACAGGCCCGAAGCGCTGTTGCCCAGCGTTCGGGTCCCGCCCGATAGGTTGGAAAGGCTCATGGTGTCAATCCTGTTGGCATGGTGTAAGCCACGCGCACTGGCATGTTCTCGCCGCCGCGCGTGCGCGCCGTGGCGGACGTGCCGGCTGGAAGGCCGTGCAGCGTGAGCGCCACTTCCATCTTTTGGGCGCCGCCCTGACCACCCTGACCGCCGCTCAACTGCGCGGCCACAACACGGTTGATCATTTCCTCGGTGACGCCGCTGCTGTTACCCTCATGGCGCACGATGCCCGAAATGAGCGGCGCCACCACTTTCGGATCGTCCAGGTTCAGCGCCTGGTTCGGCGCATACCCTGTACGGCGCGACAGATCGGAGATGTATGCCGCCGTGTTGTTTTCACTCGGCGGCGCCCATTTTCCGATAATCCCGGAGATCGTGTTCAGCCCATGCACCTTCTGCTGCGCCACCAGGTTGCGCACCGCAGCGTTCAGCCCCGCCTCCATCGTCGGGAATACCGCATAGCCACCCGCGTCCCTCGGCGTATTGCCCCAACTGCGCAGATTGCCGGGATTATTGTTGCGCACCCCAAGCGGTTGTGCAGACGTCTGCACAGCCACCGCCGCCGCTGCAGTTGGTACAGACACCGCCTGAGGCCGGGTCACGGCAGCCGCAGCAGCCGGAGCCGCTGCAGCCACCGGCGCCTGCGCCCAGCCGTCGATCCCCAACGTGCGCTGCAACGACTTCGGCAGCAGCGACGCCACTGACTTGATGCCACGCACCAGGCCAGCGACGACGCGCTTGCCGGCATCGTACAGGTCGAAGTCGAACAGCCACTTGGACAGGCCGTTCATGGCGTCGCCGATGATCTTCACCGGACTGAACTCCCACAGCGCTTTGACCACCCCGCCGATCCAATCCTCCTCGAACGCATTACGCACGGCCTGGATCTTCTTGCTGAAATAGGCGCCGATGGCATCCCAGTTCTTGTAGATCGCGTACACGCCGAAGGCAATGGCCGCGATGCCTGCAATGAGCCAGCCAATAGGCGTGGCAGCGATTGCCGCGCCGGTAGCCAGGAATGCCGCCGACAAACCGCTCAGCACCGTGCTGAGGATCGGCACGCCCGCCGTGGCCACCGCAAGACTCTCCATGTACAGCCCCATCTTCAGCGTTGCCTTGAGGATGGCCGGAACCAGCGCTGCATCCGCCGCCGCAGCCAGCAGCGCGAACGACCGGATAGCCAGCGGAACCGCGCTCGCACCCAGCGACCCCATCGCCAGGCCGAGATTGATCACGCTGGCGATCAGGCTGCCGTTCATCACCAGCACCAGGCCGATGGCGGCGTTCTTCCAGCCTCCCACCGACTCCACCGCATCATCCACGGCGGTAACGAAGCCGTGCACGTCGTCGCTGATACGCTGGAAGTCCAGCTCGTTCAGACGCTGCACCAGACCGCCGACGAAGTCTCCGACCTTGGTAGCGATCAGCTCGCGGTTGGCCGCGATCCAGACCGTGAAGCGCTCGATCAGCGGCTGCAGGATTGGCAGCAGCTGGGCGCCGATGCTGTTCTTCACGCCCTGCGTGGCCACCGACAGGTAGTTCAGGGAAAGCTCGAAGTCTTCGGCGGCGTGCAGGGCGCTTCCACCCATGACGCCACCCAGCTCAGCGACCTTACGCTCGTATGCCGCTATTGCGACCGGCCCTTGCCGCAGCAGTGGCAGGACCGATTCCAGCCCGAAGGTGCGGGCAATAACCCCTTGCACCTGGACATTCTTGATTCCAACGATCGAGGCCGATAGATCGCGCATGGCGCGTGCGGCGTCGATCGAGCCGTCCTTGGTGTGGTGGATGCCCACGCCAAGGCGGTTAAGCACCACCAGGGCCTGCTGGTTGCGCCCGAATAGCGCGTCCTCCAGCGTATCGCCCAGGCTCTTCAGCCCGCCCGAAAGCTCCTGCGAACCGACGCCGGCCGCAGCCGCCGCCCCGCGCAAGGATTGCAGCTCCGTGGCGGAGATATCGAGCGATCGAGCCGTGCGGTCAACTTCCGCGCCAAGCCGGCCCCATTCCAGCGTCAGGGCTACGATGCCGGCGAGGATACTGCCGCCCACCAGGATTCCCAGCGGACCAGCGATCCCCCCGAGCTTGCCCGTCACATCGACGGCAGCCCGGCCAACGCCCATCAGGCGCTGGCCGAACCTGTCGATGCCGGCTTCGCGCACCAGGTTGCGCACCGACTGGCCGACCTCAACCACAGGCCGCGTCAGGCGCGACATCGACGCATTGACGCGCCGGACAACTCCGGTAGCGCGGTCAACCGCCGAGATCGTGATTTGAAACTTATTTGCCATTGGCAGCCCTTTCCTGATTGGTCATGCGGATGGCCTGGTCGTTCCACCAACGCATCTGCGTCCAGGTGAGCGCCCAGATTTCATCGGGCGACCACCTGTAGAAGCGCGTCAGTTCTGCCGCTACATCGCGCCAGTTTTCGGGCCAACCACGTTGCAGCTGCCCAAAAAATTGCACGCCTCCTCGAAGTCGCGGCGGCACAGGCGACCCACCACAGCACGCGGCACCTTGGCCACCAGCGAGATCAGCACGATGGCCGCACGGGTGTCGTTCGGCTCGCGCGCGGCCTGCTCCTTCTGCCCGCCGGTCGGCTCTGCCATCGCCAGCGTCTCGTAGGTCGTCGCCGCATCAGCCTTGCCCAGAGATACCGGTTTGCGCAGGGTGATTTCCAGCTGGTCCACGAAGTCGTCACCGTCGCCCGTCTCTTGAGGCGGGACGGTAAAGCCATTGAAGAAGGCGTCCGCCTCGGCCAGGTCGCGGCTGCACATGGCCTTGGCCACGCCCGCCGGCACTTGCGCAGTGCTGGCGATAAGCGACATCAAGGCGCCGACGCCCGACACAGCGCGGGATGCAGCTTCCAGTTCATCTGCAATAGGTTCGCGCAGCGTGACGGCCGCGTAGTCCTTGCCGGCGAAGGACACCGGCTTGCGCAGGGTCAGCACCAGCGTATCGGCCACCGATGCGGCCTGCTCGTTTTGTTGATTGATTTGCATATCACACCTCCTCGACGCTAAAGCCGTTCCACTTCACTTCGAAGGTGGCTTCCGTCGTTTCTACAGTTTGGTCATCGACGGTCCACATGTTGCGGCCAACAACGGTCTTGCCGTTGGCCAGCTCCAGGGTGACGGTCACGTTGGTCATGGCGTTGAAGTCCGCCACGGTCAGGCCGCCGGCATCGCGCAACTTTGCCGTGATTTCGCCAGCGACGGGCTTCTCGGAGTAGCCGTGGACACGGTCTTGGCCGGTCAGCGTCTCGCGGGCAACCTTGGATACCTTGTAGCCGAGGTCGCCGGCGAGCATGTAAGTCTTGCCGTCCACGTTCAGGTACGCGATACCGGCGAGGCGATTGGTAGTGTCTGCCATTGAAGTTACTCCTTATTGCAGGCGGAACTGGGCCAGCAGCGCGAAGATGCGCAACTGGTTGATCAGGGTGCCGGGCCACAGAATGTCCACGCGGTTCGGGTTCTGCGTGTTCTTCTGCACGATCAGGCCGTCTTTGAACGCATCACCGTTTTGCACCAGGCCGGCGTCCTCCAAGGTGCGGTAGGCGGCGATCAGGTCGGCGCGGATCATGTTCGGCGTGACGACGTTGGCACCAGGGCCGAAACGCGTGCCGTTGGCGGCCAGCTTCACGCGCGCATACTTCGACGTGATTACGCCTTTCAGCGAGCGCAGTACCAGCGCCAGAGTGAACAGCGTCTCGATCTGCAGATAGCTGTTGTCCGGGGCGCCGGCCGCATTCTTCTGGTACGTCGTAATCAGGTTCTCGATCGCCACGGCGCCATCGTCGGCGACGGTGAAGGTCGAGATACCGTCGAACAGCAGCGTGTTTCGGTCGGTCAGCTGGAAGCGCGAAGCCAGCGGCGGCGCCAGCACGCCGGCCACGCGCACGGTCTGCAGCGGCATTGCCGGGTCCACGCGCACGCTCGAAGCCGCCGCGCCGGCAACCGCAGCGGCCCACTGCCAGCTCGGCGTCGGGCTGTCATTGAAACCCATCACAGAGACGTGCTGGTCGTTGCGGCCGACGCCGAAGGTCGTCAGCGAGCCTACGGTGCCACGCTGCGCGGCGAAGGCGTGGCCGTACAGCTGCGAAGCCCACGACCAGCGGCCGTTTACATCGTTCAGCAGCGCGCCGACGGCGTTCAGGCTTGCCGCGTCGGTGTACGGGCAGACGATAAAGTCAAACATGGTGTCGCCCAGGTTGGCCAGCGCCGCCGCCAGTGCCGGCACGCCAGTGCCATTTGCCATCGGAACGATCGTCACGGCCAAGCCGGTCGGCGTGGCCTCGCTACCGCGCGTGCCCAGGTAGTTCAGGCGCACGTCGATGTCGTTGCCCACAGTACCCTTGTTCAGCGCGGTCAGGGTAACAACGCCCGCAGCAGCAGCGGCGGACACCGGCAGGTTTGGCGTGGCGGCAATCGCCGCGACCAGCGCGGTGGCCAGCTGCGCGACGGTCTGCGTCGGCAGCACGGCCATCTGCACCAGCACGCCGGCCACGTACAGCGACAGCGTGCCTGCGACCGTGGCGGCGGCAGTGAACGTCACCGTGCCCGTTGCAGCCGTGGCGCCGCCGGCATCCTGCACCGGCAGGCACCATACTTCGCCGAAGGTGTCATTCTGGCGATATGCCTGCACCGCCAGGTGCAGCATCGAACCCGCACCGCCCAAGGCAGCAGCGTCGGCCGGGCTCTGGCAGATGGCAGGCACGTTCGGCTGGGCAACGCCAGCAGCGAGCATCTGGCCGATGACCAGGGCGCGCTGATTGAACTCGCCGCTGTTGGCCAGCGAGTTGTCAACCTCGGCGTAGAACAGCGGCACGCGCACGTTGGCCGGCAGCTGCTTGAATGGAATTTTGCTCATCAGTCAGTGCTCCCCTTTGCGGATTGTTTGACGGGTGCAGCGGCCGGTTCGACCAGGACGACGTCCTTGTCGCGCAGGCGGCGCATCCAGTAGTCGGTTTCCGGCACTTCGCGGCCAGTCTCCGGGATCAGGTCCAGCAGGTCCGGGTCACGAATGACCAGGCCGTTGGCAGGCTTTACGAGCATGTGCTCTCCTATGAATTGAGGGTTATTTCGAGGCCACCTTCATCGCGGCCGTCTGGGCCGGTCGTGCGGGGCGCGGCAGGTACGGCGCCAGCGAACTGGGATTCGTACACGCCGTTGGCGTCGAATGGCGCAGCCAGGTCGACGTGCAGCGCCACACCTTCCAGCGGCGGTGCGACCGGCTGCAGCGCGTCCGGCGCGTCGTAGATCGGATCAAAGGCTTCGAACGCCTCGCAGCGCAGCTGCATCCGCGTTCCGCCCACGTGGTTGCGGCCTTCGGAGTTGATCTCGCTTTCCGCTTCCATGCCGAAGCGCTGCACCAGCCGGATCAGCTCCGTATTGGTGAACAGCGCTTGCTCGACTTTGGCGTCCAACTCGTCCAGCTCGTCCTGCGCCGTGGCCGCCGAATTGGCGGACACGCGCGTTTCCAGCTCAACCAGCACCACCGTGGTGAAGTTCGTCGGGCCGGTCGCTTGTGGCTCCTTGGTGGCCTTCGTGACGCGCACCAGGATCGCCGGCACGCGTTCAGGCTGTGTCACCCAGTCACCAGGCGACGACAGGCTCTTCGCCGGGACGACGCCCGCGCCTTGCAGCGCAGCGATGACGGCCTGGCGGATCTGGCGCCGGGCGAGAATCGGATTAGCCATCGCTGACCTCCGCCTCGTTCAGGGACAGCGTTAAGCCGCCCTTGCCGTCGTCGTTGATGTCCTTGACTTCGAAGAGGTCCCCCGTTCGGGTGATCCGCAGCAGGTCACCCTGCAGCGGATGCGCCTTCATTTCAGCGGCGCGCACGCCGACGATCGGGTTCGAGGAATTAAAGCCCGTGCCGCCCCCCAGATGCAGGTCGCGGTTACCTTCGTCATACACGCCGGCGATGGGATAAGCCTCGCCCTCCGCCGGCATGTAAATGACTTCCTCGCCGAAGACGCCGACAGTCGGCGCCAGGACCATCTTGTCCCAGTCGATCATTCGGACTTGACGCCCGGCCCCTCGACGGCTTCCGGCTCATCTTTCGGATCGACCACGAAGCCCTTTTCAAACAGGTCCTTCGCATCTTCCAGCGACAGCTCGATCACGCTGTCGGGGCCGTACAGCTTGCCCTCCACGTCGACAGATTTGCGCTTTGCCACCTTGACGGTGACGATCTCGTTTTTGTCGTTCTTTGCCATTTAGATCACCTGTGCGGACATGCACGCGTTGGCGCGTGCGGGAATTACGATCGGGGAGGATTGGAGCAGCAGCAGGCGCTGCGCGGGGTCTTTCTCAACCCAGGTCTTCGGCGCATACGGCAGCGCCTGGTAGTTGTGCTCCGGGTCGAGGACCTGGCCGAAAGCACGAGTGCCTTGCAGCTCGCCGCCGGTCATGATCAGCGCACCGTCCGGGATCATCGGCTGTTCGACGTTGTTGTCGTCCACGTACCAGTCGTTGTAGACCCACAGGTCATACTGGCCCCAGCGACCTTGGTACTGCGCACCGGGCTTGATCATTGCCGCCGGGTTGATAGCATTGCCGGAATCGCTCAGCTTCGGATACACGATCGCGCCCTGCAGGGCCGGGTCCAGCTTGAAGCCGTTCCACGCGCTGGTGGAGAACACGATATCGGTTGGCGCCGCCCCCGACTTCTTCAGCATCTGCTGGGCCCATGCAGACACGTCGTTGGTAGGCGATGCCGTACCGGCATCGATGTTCGCCTTGATCCAACGGCCGGTGCCGGACTTGGCCACGGTCAGCGAGGCGTCGCGGCCGAAGTCAACGACCACAGTTGGGAAGCCTTCGCCGGTGATCGTTACGGTGCCATTGATCAGCGCGGACGCGGCCATCCATTCCAGACGGCGGTCCAGCATGTCCAACTGGTCAGTCAGCTCCAGCTCCAGATTTGCGGCCTCGCGCTCAGCACCCGTCAGGGAGCCGCCGATCTGTTCGCCGATCGCGCGGCGCACTGGCTTACGCAAGTCGGGTGCGCGCTTGTCCTTGATGTAGGCGGGCTTGAACATATTGGTCTGGGTGCGGCGGCTTTCCACCAGCTTGCCGCCGACCAGCGGCGAGACGAAGGGCGACATGCGGCGCTTGCCGACGTCCACGTCGATCGAGACGTACTCGCTATCGCTCATCTCGACATTCGGGAAGAAGCGGTCCAGCAGGAACTTCTGCGGACGCTTCAGGTTGGGCACCACCGCAATCAGCGTATTGGTGTCGAAAACAAAGTTGGTATTCAACGACATTGCGATTCCTTCACGGAAGTAGGATAAAAAAATCCCGCCAGAAGCGGGATCTCATGTGCATCAGGTGCGGTTAAGTAGGATCAGCCGCGCCAACCACGTTCTTGACGAAGATCGACAGCGAGCGAGCTGCGGCCTTGACCTGCGTGGCAGTCCACGACGCGTCGAAGATCAGCGCGTTGACGTTGAACTCGCCGGTCAGGTAGGCTCCCGCTGGCACGGCACCGCCGGAAGCATCAGCAGCGTCGGCCAGGATCGCGCTCGGGATCTGGCTGCCGTCGTTGGCCGTCTTCACGCACAGGATGTAGTTGCCGGTGGCGGTCACTTGCCCCAGCACGGCGCCGCGCTGCAGATTGCCAGCACCCAGGACGATGGCGTCCGTGACGGGCTTCAGGTGGCCGGCGAACAGCTGGTCCGGCACGTAGACCTGGGCGACCGCGCCGGGGGCTTGCGGGTTTGCACCCACGTTGGTAGTTGCGAGAGGCATGATGTCCCTTTCTGTTGATGAAACTGTGGATTACTGCTCGCCGCGGCGCTTTTTGCCGGCGGCGAGGATCATGGCGGCAGCCGCATTGGCGCCGGTCGGAGCTGCGGCGCCGGCGCCGGTGCCAGTGTTCACCTGCTTGACACCCGACATACGCGATGCCAGCGAGCTGCGCTTCGGTGCGCCAGCCGCAAAGGTCGTCAGCATGCCGATCGCTTCGCTGGCCTTCATGCCGGTCTGGAACGCCAGGTGAGCCGCAAAGTCCGGGCGGGAAGCGGCGGCCGGGCTGGAGAAGATCGCCGCGCAACGGGCGCGCTCGCGTTCACGCGCGGCCTTCTCGCCTTCGGTTTCGTCTTCTGCGTCCGCATCGTCGTCCTGCTCGTCGTCGCCTTCTTTCTTGTCCAGCTCTTCCATGCGCTTGGCGTAGTCCTCGTCGGACTCGTCATCGCGTTGCTTGCGCTCTTCCTCTTCCATGCGCTTGGCGTAGTCCTCGTCGGACTCATCCTCGCGCTGCTTGTTCGGGTCTTCGCCGCCATCTGCTGCGGCCATGCCGATCAGGTGAGCGAAGGAGAATGCCTTGGCAAGGCCGCCTGCTTTTGCTTTCTTCATTTAGGTTCTTCCTTGGGTGATTAATCAAGCTCGGCCAGCAGCGCCCTGAAAGCCGCGTCTGGAGCCATAACGCTGTCAGCCAGGCCCTGGGCAACGCCTGCCGCGCCCAGGAAGGTGCCAGCCTGTGTATCCCGCACCTTGGCGGCGGGGATATTCCGGTTGCGGGCGACCGTTTCGACAAACAGTTCGCCCATCGTGTTGATGTCCGCCTGGAAGCGCGCACGCGCCTCGTCGGATAGTTCAATTTCTGGCCGGCCCTCAGCCTTCAAGTCGCCGTAGGTGATAAAGGTAACTTTGAATCCAGCCTCGGTCAGCGCCTTGGACCAGTCCATGTGCGCCCAGATGACGCCAACGCTGCCCACGCCACCTGTACGCGGCACCAGTACCTTGTCGGCGGCGCTGGCGATCGCGTAACCGGCGCTATAGGCCGACTCGTTCAGAATCGACCAGATCGGCTTGGTGCCGCGTGCACGGTAGATCGTGTCAACCAGGTCGAAGCAGCCGGCCACCTCGCCGCCAGGACTGTCGATATCGAGCACGATGGCCTTCACGCTGGAATCGGCCAGGGCGGTCAGCACGTTCTGCCGAATCCCGTCATAGCCCGTCATGCCCGAGTAGGGGCGCAACGTGCCGAGTTTCTGCACCAGCGTTCCCTGAATCGGAATCACCGCCACGCCGGCGACAGTGTCGTAACCGCTGCGAGGGTTCTGGCCGGGATCGGCATAGCCGTACTCGTCGTCGTCCATCATCTGCGCGCCGGAGCGGGCGATGTGGGAGACCCCCATGCGCTCGGCCAGCGCCGCCATGACCACTTCGGCCTTGCGCGGCGTGATTGCCAGCGGGGTGTTGAACAGCCGCTGGGCCAGGAATGCGAATTTCATTCGACACCATCCTTTTCGTTTGTTTCTGGTTGATCACCGCCAGCTGCCCACTGCGGCAGCGGCACTCCCAGCTCCTGGAATCGCTTGATCTCGATCGCACGCTGCGCGACCGTTTCTCGCCAATCCTTGCCGTCCAACTCGGCCGCCTCGTCTTCCAGCGTCGAGAGCGCCGCGTCCATCCCGAGCACTGAGCCCTGGCGCTCTTTCAGCGGATCGACAATACCGCGCCCCGGCCCCATCCACTTCGCCCGCGCATATGCCGCGCGATACTCGGCAAACTCCGGTGCACCGGCTGGCAAAGGCAGGTCGTCTACCTCCATCGCTTCTTCGGCAAAGCCGCACACGATGGGCTGTGCAAAGCCGATGGCAAAGTCATTTCGCCGCCGCGAAAGGGTCTTCCACGCTTCGAGCATGGCGCCGCGCGCCGAGCTGTAGTTCACATCCGACCAGTTGTTGCTGATCTGCTGTGCCGATAGGCCGGTCGCCGATGCCACATTGCGCAGCACCGCCGCCTCGAAGGCATCAAAGTTGGCGTTCGGCCGAGTGGCCATCACCGTGTTCAGCTTCTCCCCTGGATAGAGGATCGGCATGCGCGCGCCGTTCAATTTCAGGCGCTGCTCGCCGTGGTAGGCCATCCGATCCTTCTGGTAGGCACCAACGTCGTCGTCACCGGCCAGCGCGCCTTCGACCATCGAGTGGTCATATGGCGATTCGATATAGGCTGCAAAGATCGCATTGAGCAGCGCCGCGTCCAACTCGGCGCTGTCGTACTTGATCAGCATTTTGAGGCGCTGAATTACAGGAGTAAAAATGCCCGCACCGCCCCGGTGCTGACCAGCACGCTCCTGCTCGAAGTCGTGCACGATGATCGGGCGGCCCCACTCAGTTTCCCGCTCGATGCGGTCCCAGGTGTACGCACGCCCTGCAGCAAAGTAGTCGCCCTGGTGCGCGCGCCGGATGTGGTACGCCAGCGCCGCGCCGTACTGATCGATCTCGACGCCGCCGCGCAGCTTTTCGGTGTCGATTTGCAACTGCGGGTTGGACAGCCGATCAGGGTCAATCAGTTGTACCGCCGTGGCATATCGCGCCCGCCCTACGCCCACTCGTTCTGGCAGCCAATGCAGCTGCGCAATCGCATCGCCATCGATCAACTTGTGGCGGAAGCCGACACGGATCATTTGCGCCATCGTCAGGTTGCGCTGGGTGTCGCAATAGCGCCCGATGTCGGTTGCCCACAAGCGATAGCTCGCCTCCAGGCCCCGACCGAATTCGTCAGCCCAAACGTGGTCGAAAGCCTTGATGCCCGTGTGGGCTTGCAGGGCCTGCCAATCCGGCTTGAAGATCGGCCGGAAATTGGCTCCGATCGCATTGTCGAGAATCCGCGTGACAGTGCCCGATGCCCAGCCATCATTGCGCACCAGGTCGCGGACGCGGGCAACGATGGTGTCGCGGAAACCGTTCAGCTCACCGTCCGGTGACGGCAAGGTGGGCGACCAACTCGCCATGTGGTCGCTGCTACGGTCGGCGGCGTCGTAAGGCACGCCAGGACTGCCGTGCAGCATGGATGTACGCGCCGGCGCCAGCGGTTGGCCGTTCGCGCCCAGGATCGTGACTGGAGTATTCATCAGAATCGGAACCTCACGGCGCGGCGCGGACGGGGCACGATGCCCAGCTGCGCTTGCAGGGTTTGAATAAGAACGGCCAGGTCGGCGATGTTCGCCTTGCTGTACGTCACCGAGCGCGATCCGTCGCCTTGGGTGTACGAGTAGGACTCGCCTTTGGCGCCAGTGGACAGGTCGATATATGCCTGCTGCGCATTGGTCAGCGCCGTGCGCAGTGCAGACGTCTGCATACCTGCCAGCAGGCTGGCATTGGGATTGAATCGCATTGGAACTCCTCTATTTCTGTATCAACGCCGCCAACCGGCTGCGCGGGGCCTGACCGCCTTGGCCGAGTGTCGTGACCTTGACAGCAGGTTCGGCCTTAGCGGCCTCCCTCAGCTGCTTCAGTGATTCGCCGAGCTTGACCGCGAGTTCGCCAACGGCCAGCCCTTGCACGCCCGCTTCCTCGGGCTCCACTGGCGCATCGAACAGATCGGCCATTGGCGGATTGACCGCAGCTTCCAGCTTTGCCCAAAGCCGGTCGGTGTACTTATGCAGATCCAGCGACTGGGCCGAGAACAGCGCGTACACACTGCAGTCCAGCACCTCGTTGCGGCGTCCGCCGACCTTGACCCATCGATGTTGCTCACCAGTCGCCGTTTTCTGCAGCACCCGCACCTCAGCGGTAAGCTGCTGGTAGAACTCCACCGGCATCGCCTTGGGGAAGTGGACGTAGCCGGGGCCGGGTTGCGTGACCTGCAGGCGACCGTGGATCAAGTCCTTGGCCGTATCGGTCCCGACCATCCACAGCTTTACGCCACGCTTGATCACCTTGCCCTGGTGATTCACGTCCTGCATGCTGCTGCGGCCTTTGACCGGCTGGCCCTGGCGGCTATCACCCTTGACCGCATAAATGCGGCGACGGGCGCGAACGCGGCAGAAGTTGTACGCCTGGTGCGTAAAGTGGCCGCCGGTGTCGATCGCAGCCGCCTCAATCGGGAGGTACTGTCCGCCGACGTGCTTGAACCGCATTTGCAGGTATGGGTCGAGCTTTTCTTCCCACTCCCGCTCATCGGCCGGATTGGCATCGATCACCTGGTAGTCCACGGCCCACATTTCCTCGCCGCGCCCGATGGCCCAGACCACGACCTCGAAGCGGTTGGCCTGTACGTCCACGCCGGCCACCAGCACCAGGCCACCCCTCGGCACCACGCGCAGCGGGTAATCCTCCGCGCGCTGGATCAGTGCGTCCGCCTCGGTCTTCTCGACCTCTTCCTCCCAGGTTTCACCCAGCGTCGTATTGACGAAGGTTTTCAGCTCGCTGGTGTCGCCCGCGCGGGCCTTATCAACCGCAGCCAAGTAGTCGCGCACGATTTGCGCCCATGTCGCCTGCGGGCTGTACGCCGTCCACACATGAAAGGCGATCGAGCGCGGCGCCGGGACCAGCTCGTCGGCAGCGTTTCGGAAGCGGGACTCACCATCGATCCAGGTTCCGTCCGGAGCCTCCCAGCGTCCCTGCGTCCACACCGACAGGTATTCGGCCTGCGTGTACAGCGTCGCGCAGTGCGGACAAACATGGCCGACCGTTTCCGGGTCGCGGTTGATCCACTTGAAGCCGTGCCGCTTATCCTTACCGCCAAACGTGATTTCGTGCCGGTCGCCGCAATGCGGGCATGGCACTTTGAACCGCATCTGCAGGTCGCACTGTTCTTCGCGCGCCTCGGTGCGGCTGAAGCCTTTCAGCTTCGGCGTAGAGCCAAGGATCTCTTTCGGGAACAGCGCGCCCTCAACCCGCTTACCCGCCAGCTTGTCAGGACTGCCTTCCTTCTCGATGTCGAGGTCGAATCCGTCCAGCTCATCAAGAATTGAGTAGTCAACCGAAATACGGCGGTAGCTGCGGGCGGCCTTGCCGCCTTTGGTGTAGAGCCGAGATCCCAAGAACTGCTTGCCTTTGAGCGTGTCGTTCTTGCCTTTGCCTTTACCCTGGCGGAACACCTCGCGCATGACCTTTACGTCACGCAGCATGCTGTCCAACTCGGTTTTCACAAACTCGTCTGAGTCCTCATCCGTGGGTTGCCACACAGCCTGGTTGCGGCGCTTGTGATGGGCCACGTAGGCGATCAAAGCCACCAGCATCTTGGTGTAGCCGACGCGCGCCGATTTCTTGACTACAACGACCTGAATGTCGTCGTTGGAGAAGGCGTCCATGATGGCTGGCTGGAACGGATATGCGCTCCATGCGCCCTCGACATAGGATGACTCCGCCGACAGGTAAAAATGCTTCTCAGCCCACTGCGACAACCGCATGGGCTCAGGCACCTCAAGCGTCTTCAGGCCACTCCTGATCGCCTTCTGAATCTCCGATAGATCCATCCTCGTCCTCGTCTTCCAGCTGCGCGGACGCCGCTATGTTTCGCGCCTTCGCAATTTCCGTCGTGATGATTTCGAAGTCGGCTGCGGTCAGGCCGGGCGACCGGCGCTTGATGCTGACGGGAATCGACTCCAGAACCCTGGCGATCTTCCGCCCCATCGTTGCCATCGCCATCTCCAGCGTGGCGACCGGTGCGCTTTCCTTCCGGGTGAGGGCATTCGCCATTTCAAGGCGGATACGCTGTTCGCGCGCCAACGCAGCGCGCTCGGTTGCGAGATCCAGGTCGCCGGCAGCGGCACGGCCAGCGGCGTGCTCTCGCAGATGTGCGCAGTACCGCTGCAGCCAAATTCCCGCAGGCTCGCCGGCAATCAGCACCTCGCGCTTGACCAGGTCGCTGACAGCCTGCTGGCTGATTCCCACCAGGTCGCCGAACTCAGCCTGTTTCATGGGCGAGGTAAGGTCCACCATACAACCCCCTAGCAAATATTTTGGAAGTAGCGAACGATCGCGGCGCGCAGTGCCCGTGGGAACAGAACGCCCAGGAGGGACCCGTTCCGTTTCTAGCCCGCCTTTTTCGCCCTATCGACCGTTCCGCATCGCGTCCTCCAGCGCCTGCCAGAACTCGCGCTCGACATTCGCCGCGATGATGGTCTTGGCACGCGAGCGGTAGTTCAGCTTCTGCGTTACCGCGATCGGATCACCGAAACGGATCAGCAGCTTCAGCCGCCCGCTGGTGTTGGACTTCGCATCGACCAAGCCATGCCGGCGGGACATCCCCCGCAGCTTCTGGTTGTCGCGGATATGCGGGCGTTGCCATACCCCGTCGATCACTTGACCGCCCTTGGTCTTCACCTTGCCGATGAACACATCAGGCCGTCCGCGCAGCTGGGAGAGCTTCGAGCGCGACAGGTTGCCGTACTGGTTCAGCTGCATACCGTTCTTCGGATTCAACCAGGTGCGACCAGCACCGATCAACTTGTGATTGCCGCCGAACTCGTAAGGCTCCAGGTACGACGCCGCGATATCGCGGACGTACACCGTGGCCACCAGATCATTCTTGCGCGCGGCCTTTACGCCGACCGACTTGACGGTGAATGGCGTCGGCTTATCGAACAGCGAGCGCATGCCGCCCTGCTCGCCCTCCTGGACGCGCCGTCCGATGGCGGTCAAGGCACGCGCGCTGGCGAACGGGAGCTGCTTTCGTGCGAACGTATCAAGGCCACGCTGCATCTCTCTCAAGTTGGAGCGTATCGAAACGTCGAACATGGATGCCCCTGCGTGCAGACGTCTGCACAGAATAAAAAAGCCCGGACGCACCGGGCAAAGAACGAAACGCCAACCTGTATCCCCCGCTATTCAGCGGATCGAGACAAGATCACCCACCTTTCGTCGTTGAGAATTCGAGCCGGGACTAACCCGTGATGTTCTTCACTTCCTTTACCACTTCGGTAGCGGCCGCAGCAACCGGCTTTACGACAGCGTGTGCGACGTTCACGGTCACGGCTACAGGCGCAACTGCGACGCGCACGACATCGGCTCCCAGGCCGACAACGGAATTCAGCAGACCAAACATGAATGACCTCCAGTAGACGCTGTGCGCCGGTAATTGAATTAGGATGCGCTTTACGTTATCGCCCAACGCCGCCATGCTTTGCAATGGCCGAAACAAAAAGCCCCACTGCGGCAACGCCGAGCGGGGCAAATAAAAAAGCCCCGCATGGTGCGAGGCTTTGGAATGGTATGGACGAGCGCCGTCCTGAACGGGATTCTACGCAAAGAAAACGCGCGTTGCAAGATTCTTTCGCAGCAGCGTCGTTAAGGCCACCTCCGCTTCGGGCAGCACGTCGGCGAACACCAGGGACGGGAAGCGCCAGACCGTAGCCAGACGGCAGCGCTGACGGATTGCCCAGTCGAGATGGCGTGGCAGGCTGACCACCATCGCTTCGACTGCCTCGGCAACGCGGTCGTCCATGTTCCCGTACAGCGCATCCGAGTCCGCCTCGTTCTCGCTTTCGATAATCGCGCAACGCCCCCGGAAGCCAAGACGCAAATCATCGCGGCGCTGCCACTCCGTCCACAGGTCCAGGCAGTAGTCCAGCGGCCCCACTTCCTGCTTGTCAGCCACCGGGATCACCCGCATGGCTGGCGCCGTCGCCACAGCCGCCGCACGTCGCTCTTCCACAAAGACCATACCGTCCACTTCGATTTTCGCCACCGCTGTCATCTGCATATCCCTATCGTTTTCCATTTGCCCTGAAACCCTGCCCGGTTTCTACCCTGAACCAACCCTGTAATCCTTCGATCAGACCCTTTACACGCCTTCCGTTGACCCTGTTACGCTGAAACCCGCATGAATACTTGCTTACACAGGGTTAACAGGGTTAACAGGGTATAACTACACACACATATAGATTTCTTCGATGCCTTCTAACCCATCAAACACACACGCGCACGCGGAAGCGCCCCTGCAAACCCTGTTAACCCTGTTAACACCGCATGAACACTGGCTTTGCGCGTAGCAGGGTATGTGCAAGCCCTGTTCATAACCTTGAAATTGTCCACACTCATATCGGGGCCTTGATGTCTGCCAGATCGCGGAAGCGTTCACACCGCTTGCTCAGGCTCTCCTTCGCGTCGTCACCCTCCTGATCCGGCACGTGCAGCACGGTTAAGAGCTTCTTCTTCGTGCCGATCGTGACCCACTGGCGGTCCTTCTTGAGGCGATTCCCCATCAGCTCGGCAAACTTGGTGAGGGACTGGCCGCGCAAGCCGAAGCGGGAGCAGTAGCGGTCGTAGACCAGGTACAGGTCATTCGACAGGCAGGAGCAGTACGGCGCATCCAGCTCGCCTGCAGCCCAAGCCAGATAGAACGCCTCCCAGTCTGGCCGGCCAAAGCTGATCACGCGCTCTTTGGCCGCAGTCATCGGCGGCCAGGTGTGCGGGTTGAAGTCGCCCAGCGGGTACTCCAGCAGGAATGCGTAGAACGCCTCGATCAGACCGTCCTCCAGCACGGCCTTGATCTTCTTAAGCAGCTCCGGGTCCAGCTCGGCGCGCACGTCGGCAACGCAGAAGCGGCGGTCGTGAGGCTCCAGCGGCACGGCCTGGAACTCGTTGGACAGCATGACCGTGTTCATGTGGTTGGCCTCGTCGCGGTCGTCCTTGAACTTCTGGCTGATCGGCTGCGTGCGGCCAGTGATCATGTGCTTAATCAGGCCAATGGAGCTGTACTTGTCTTGGCGCGACAGGATTTCCTCGAAGAGGACGAACAGCTTCTGCGAACGCCACACCGTGTAGGTGGAGTCCAGCTGGTTCTGGCCACCAGTCGCGCCATACTCGCCATAGATTGGCTTGACGATGCCTTCGAAGAACAGGCTTTTGCCGGTGCCCTGCTTCTCGCCGAAGAACAGCAGTGCCGTCTGCATCTTGGCGCCGGGATGCTGCAGCGGATAGGCCAGCCAGCGCAGCACCCACTGGAACAGCTCGTCGCGCCCCGGCTCCGATGCGCAAAGGCTGTACAGCAGCTCCAGGGCCAGCTGCGCTTTCTGCTCGTCCTTTTTCGGCTTGAGCGGGAAGCCTTCGAACATGTTGATGTGCGTTTTCAGGTCCACAGTCTGCGTCGGATCGAACACCAGGTTCTCCAGGTCGATCTCGCGCCGCATTGAATGCTCCAGCCAACGCTCAGCCAAGTTCGAGCCGCGCGACAGTGCCATAGCGTCGTATCCAATGATCTTGCGCCGGTCGTGATCCCACACCGTCTTCGTCCCGTACAGCAGCGTGTACCGCTCCAGCATCATCAGCAGGGAATCATCCCCCGCCCCCCCGCCAGTTGCTGCGACGCCGCGCACAGTGGCCGGGAGATTGCGAGGGCTGATCGAGCGGCGCTGTGGGCTGTTTTCCCATTGCTTCGCGCTTTCCTTGCCGACCATAGTGACGAACGCCTTGCTCTTCATGCGCAGCTTGTTCACCGAGTCCCACACATCGGTCGAACCTTGGATCAGCGCGCAATGCGACAACGCCCACTCCAGCGGAACGAGGCCAATTGCCTCGGGCTCGGCATTCTCTACGGAGGGGGCCGGGGGAGCGTCGGCCGCCGCGACGGCTGGCGCCAGAGGCGCGCATTCCACATGAGAGGGTGCGGGAGACGGCAGGTCAGCGGCAGGCCGATTCTCAATGGCCGCCATCACCTGGGCGCGCGCCACGTCGAGCGATTCCTGAACGTGCAGGTCGTTGAAGTCCGTCCACTTGTTCTCGCCGCGATCTGCGAACGCCGGCCATACCACACGGGCGTTCTCGACCTCACGGGCAGCAGCACGGGCGCTGGCGATGCCGGCGTTCTCAAACTTCCAAATGTGGAAGCGACGACCGGAGCGTACGTCTGCTTCGATGTAGTCCGTGCCAGTCGCGTCCTTACGCCAGGTTGCGCGCACGGTCACATCGTGGCCAGCCGGGTTCTGCAGGACGTGGTCCACGCCGTCGATGGTCGGCGCCACCACGTCGAACTCCTCCAGGACGTCGCGGGCGTAGCGCTGCACCAGTTGCCAGTCGTCGTCCGCGAAGAAGATCAGCTCAGCGTCGGGAAAATCGGCGCGGAGCTTGCGGGCGACCGGAAGCAGGTTCCCAGCGCTGAACGTGACCATTACGGGCAACGCACCGGCGCAGCCCATACGCACGGACTGGCCGCTCGCATAGCCTTCCGCCACGCCGATCTGGCGAACGTCTGCCGACACGGCACCAAGCAGGCAGCTTGCACCAACCATATCGGCGCCGGTGTTAAAGCGCTTCTCGCCATCAGGGGCAATCTTCTGCACGCAGGCCAGCTCTGCGCCGGATCGCGTGTAGTGCCGCGCAGGGACGAGCAGGCTGCCATCCTCATGCACGCGGGCATACTCGCCGACGATTTGCTTGCGCACCAGATAGGCGTGGTCAGCGACCAGCGTAGCGTCCTTGGCCTGCCGCCATTGCCGGCGTGCACGACCAGCAGCGAGGCCAGCGACGTGCTGGCGACGCTCCTCCTCTTGCTTCTGCTTCTCTTCCTGTCGGCGCTTTATCGCAGCCAGGTCAGCATCGCTCAGGCTGGCCCGCCCAATCTCGACTTTGACGGTGCCCGGATCGCGCCCCTGGAAGCGACCAAACGCCCCGGCAATAATAAACCGGCCGTCGTCCAGCTTGATTTCGGAGAGCTTGTACCAGGACTTCTTTCCCTTCCCAAATTTCTTGAACTTGGCATTGAGATCCAGTGGCGTCGGCGGCAGCGCGGGAAGGTGCGCCGCCATTTGCGCCAGTACGTCGTTGACAGTCGCCATTTACTCGCTTTCCGGGCGCACCGAAGACTTGTAGGGAACCTGTACGCCCCCCATCATCGACGGAATGTCACGGTAGTCCAAGGCACCAGCGCGGATCACCATTGGGCTGCGGCTGCGCAGTGGGCGGAAACCCTCACCGACGCGCGGGGCTGCTGGGATGCCCTCATACTCTGGTTCCGCGTCTTTCGGCCCTACGAACTTGTTGCCTGCCCTAGTGATCTCGATTCCCTTTGGAGTAATGACGGCAAGGCCAACCGCGCACAGGGAGCCGATCACTTCGTCCTCGAATTGGACGGCACCACGCTTCCACCCCGAGCGTGTGGCCAATGCTGCAGCCGAAAGAGGTGCGCGGGCAGCATAAAGTGTCACCACCGCGTTGTAAGCTGCTGTGCCGCGACGCGGCATATGGAACGCCGCCATTACGCCACCTCTCGCAATGGCTCGGCGCGAACAGTGTTGGCGCGCGGGCAGTACACGCTGAACATCACGGCCAGCAGGGTTTCGGTCTTGCGATGCAGTTGCGCACCCAGCGCTTCGAGCTTCTGGCGCTCGTTGGAGTCGATCTTGTTGTCTTCAATCGCGCCGATGAACGCGTTGAACAGCTTGCCCAGCTCAGCATAGTTCTCGTTAAACAGCAGCTGAATGGATTCGTTTTCAATCTCGCCTGCCTCTGGCAGCTTTACAAAGGTGCCGCCGCTCGCGACCGCGATCGCTTCCGCAAAGTCTGTGCCGCCCGTGAGCTGCTGCAGAGCCAGGGCATGATCCGTCGAGAGGGACTGCCCCTTGGTTTCATATGCCCGGTTGCGGAGAGAATTCTCCGTCATACCCAGGTGAGCTGCTGCCACGACCCATTTCCCAGGAATCGCGTTGATCAGGTTCAAGATAGCGCTGCGAACATCCATACAAACTCCTAAATATTATGGTTTTGCTACTGCTCTTTCGGCTCTACACTTCGAACCGTCAATGAGGGGATTGCACCTGCCCGGTGCCCCGCAGATATGCCCAGTCCACATCCGGTCGAAGTGCTTCACACCTGACCCTGCCCTGAACCAGCTTTTCGATCGTCGGGCAATACTCTGCTGGGACACGACGGCCGGGCAATTTCCACTGCCCGGCCGCCCCCTTCGTTACGCCCAAGTGCGTCGCCAGCGCTTGGAGCGAGCCCAAAACGGCGACGACTTCGTCTATTGGAGAGGAGTTCATTGTGTTGAGAGAAAGTATGCCAAGTCCGAAGTCTAGTTTTTCTATACCTTTAAGTCAAGTTTTTCTATCCCATAACGGTTTAGAAAACCTATACGATGACGGAATGGAAATTAAAGACGAAATCGCAACCTGGGTTCGCAGTGCGCGAAAACACGCCGGCCTTTCGGGCGAAGCGCTTGGCGCCAAGCTGGCCCTTGAACTCCGGACGACCCGAGGCAACACCAAGGGGAATATCTCGCACTGGGAGCTGAGCAAGCATCAACCTAGCCTGGCTCAAATGCTGGCCATCAGCAAAATTACAGGCTACCCCTTGCCTGCCTCAGTGGAACAAAATGTGGATGCGACTCGCGCGGCGAGCGCCGGCGACAAGGTGCGGCTTGCATCAGCACCAGGCTATGAGTTTTTCTTGAATCACATTAATACCGTACTAGCCGAACGCGAAGTTCCGCCGCACATTCAAAGCGCAGTGATGGCGCTGTTAGACACCTGCCCACCCAAGGCACGGTAAATTATTCAGGCCCCTCGTCGGGCCGTCCGATACGGATGGACACCATCCCCCGCTCATAGCGGTCCGTCAGCTCCCTGATCAAATCCCCGTCCGAATAGCTGCGCAGCGGCCGTTCCGCAGCATCCACGCTTTCATTCAAACGCCCAACGATCTCTGAATTCAGAGATCGGGCGTTCCTACGAGCAAATTTTTCGAGGAGAGCCTTCAAATCGGCTGGCATACGAAGGCCAAATGGGGCGATGTCTCTACTCATAGAGGCGCAGTGTAGAGAATTGACATAACCTGTGATAGCTACACGGTGAAGCCATACTACTATAATGGCGGACTCCGCAATTATCTCTTGGAAACTCTCAATGCAAAATGACAATACGATCCCCAGTCAAACCGCAGCTACTTTCACGCTTACCGCAATGCCGGGCGTTGAAATTGTGATCGCCAAGGAGAGCCTGACCGACTATTTAGAGGCGCGAGCAGCTCAACTGGCGGCGCTGAACCACTTGTTAATGTCAGGCGATTTTGAAGGCTGGGACGAGAACATCAAGTCGGACGCCAAATGGCTGGCCGCCTCGCTCGCAACGGAGGTATCGAAACTCGCAAGTGTTGTGACATTTCGAGAGAATTTAGAATAACTTTACATTAAAGTATAGTTTTTCTTTACTTCAAAGAATAGATTATCTATACTTCGCTCGTATCATTTCTTGATAGGAGCAAACATGGCTTCACCCGAATCCTTCCCTCTTGGTTTCAACGAGCAAGCACTCGCCGAAAGTCCTGTAGTCCGGATTCGCGCGAGCCGCCCTGACCCCTATGCTGGCCTGAAAGGTCACGCTTACATCAAAGCGCGCAACCTGGCGCAACCAGTGAAACGTGTGCAGACGTATGCACACGCTTCACTGACAGCATCTAGCGAGGTGTGCAAATGAATGCGCGCCCTCCATTTCTCACTGTCGCCGCAAATAACTTGAGCGAACACGCCGCAGCCCTGCTTGCCAGCATGACGACCTTGCAGGCAGCAGCAGCGAATGCAACTGAACTCTTGGTACAAGCCGGGTTTGCTGGAATGCGCGGCGACACTGCCGACGACCTTCGGACAGCACTGGCGGCCCACGGCCAGCTGGTACATGAGTTCAACGTCAAGGTACGCACCAGCGCCGGCACCACCACTTTCCAAGCGCACGCCTCGGATGCAGCAAGCGCCGTCGATGCCGCCGTCGAACGCATTGGCAACGCCCCGTGCGGCATCACCGTTACGCCGGCAGAGCCCGACCGCCAGGCACTTGCCGCAGCGCATCGCACCCTGCGCATCGCAAAACCCCTGGACGTTGCTTTGAACGATCCGAGCCTTGGCCGTGCGCTGCGCTCCTACGCGCGGAAGCACCCAGTTCGCCACAACGCCACCACCGATTTCAAATCCCTTGCGGCCAATGACCGCGACTAACCGAAAGACCCACGCCATGAACAAACTTATCGCCCTTCCACCGCCGGCTGTCCTCGCTCCCGCCGACCAGGTCATCGTTGTTGACGAGCTGGTCATGGAGGGCTATCGCGACGTTCCGCTCCACCTGGTGCGTATTTCGTACACGAACCGCACTCGCTTCAACCCCGAAGCACTGCAACAGCTCGCGGATAACATTGCCGAGGTCGGTATCCTCCAGCCGATCCTGATGCGCCCGGTCACCCCCACTGCCGAAGCCCCTCAGATCCTGGAAGTCGTTGCTGGCGAACGCCGCTTCCGCGCGGCCGTCATGGCCGGCCTGCATTGCGCACCGGCCAGCATCAAAATCCTGTCTGATAAACAAGCAGCCGAAATTCAGCTACTGGAGAACATCCAGCGCGAAAACCCCCACCCACTGGAGGAAGCAATCGGCTTCGAGCAGCTGATGCTGAATCATGGCTACACTGCTGACCAACTTGCAGCAAAAGTAAAGCGAAGCCGCTCCTACGTGTATGCGAGTCTGAAACTGTGCGCCCTGTCGCTTCGCGCCCGCGAATTGTTTTTAGATGACGTCCAGCGCTTCCCAGCATCGACCGCGCTGCTGATCGCGCGCATTCCAACACCGGGCCTGCAGGACAAGGCGCTGGGTGAAATCATGGCGCCACAGCACAACGGCGATCCGATGTCCGTTCGCCAGGCGGCGCAACACATCGCTGGTCGCTACACGCTCAACCTCGAAAGCGCGCCCTTCGACCCCAAAGACGCGAAGCTGCTGGCCGGCGCCGGCAATTGTGGGAAGTGCCCCAAGCGCACCGGAAACCAACCGGAAATTTATGCAGACACCAAGAGTGCAGACGTCTGCACCGACCCCGACTGCTATGCAGAGAAAAAAGCTGCGCACTACCAGCGTATCGTCGTCATCGCCAGCAAAAAGGGGATTCCAGTATTGGAGGGCGCCGAGGCCGTCGCTGCGGAACCGTACAGCTGGGGCCGCGACGAAGAGTTCGTGACCGAAGACCACCACCTGAGCGCATTTGATCGTGTGGCACCGGCAACCGGAATGGCTGGGACGATCAAGAAGCACATCGCAGCCGCAGATATGCCAGCCCCTGCGAAGTACCTCAGGTTCCACGATGGCAGCGTCAAGGCGCTCTACCGCAGTGAGGACGTCCAGGCAGCCCTGGAGAAGACAGGCGCATGCGAATCGGAAGAAGCACGCGCCGCCCGCGAAGATGCCGGCGCCGCCGACCCAACCGACGCCGGTAAACCCAACCGACAGCAAGAAGCCGCCGAAAAGCAGCGCCTGGAGCGCGCGGAACGTCAGCGCAAGGCGACCGCAATGACGGTAGAGCGCGTGGCGTTGTACCGCAAGATCCGTCTGAGTGCGAAGGATGGCCTGTCGCTGCACATGCTGCGCGAACTAGCCAAGTTGATGGTGCGCGACGACATGAACGAAATGTCCATCCCGGATGACTTGATCGGCGACTTGTATCCGTTCGACCGCGACGATGATTCCGTATGCGCCTTCATCGACCAGGCCGACGCAGCGACCGTACAACTCCTGGTGATGGACCTCGTCATGGGCGAGGGGCTGAGCGTCTCATCGCACTACATCGAGGAAGAAGAATCGGAACCGGATGCGCGATACCTCGCCATCAATTCCATCGCCGTCGCAGCGGACATCACGACGAACGAAGCCGACCTCGCCGCTACAGCGGCAGCTCTTGTGGTGCGCGGAATCGATGTCTGCGACCTTGAAACGGCCGACGACGTGCTCGAAGTCCTCGAACAGAATTTGGACCACTTGAATGCCGTATGCGCCCACGTCATCGCCGAGGCACCGCACCACCTGAGCAACGTCGAGCAGGCAGCCCACCACCTCGGCTATGAGTATGGAACGGCCGGATGGCACAAGAAGACCGAAGCGCAGGCGAACAGCGCGGACACGACCACGCCGGCAGAGCCCGATCACGCTGAATCGCCAGCTGCCGAACAGCAGCCACGCTCGAAGCTGTCGATCAAACCAAAGGCAGCAGCGACACAAGCCGAGCAAGCCGGGCCGGTCGTCAAGGTCAAGAAGAATCGCGCCGCCCAGGCACAAGCTGCAGCGCCTCTGGCGCCAGCTGCGGCTTGGCCCTTCCCTACCCCGAACCGCTCGCAACCATGAAAGAAGGCTTCGTCCTCGACCTGGTGATGTTCGCCATTCTCGCAGCCGGCAGCGCCTACGTGGTGCTGTTGGCCACCTCATAGGCACCAACGATCAAGAAAACCCAAACATGAACGCATTCAAAAACCACACCAATGTATCGACTAGCCCGGTGTCGGCCCAGCTGGTGATCCGCAATTTAATCTCCGAGCTGACTGCCAGTGATGAAGTTATTCGCACGCTGCACCGCTTCATGCCGGCGCACCAGTTGGTCCACGCCAAGCTCGAACTGCAGGGCCGTGGCGTCGTTGATCAGAACCTCCAACGCCTGAATGAGCGTGCAGCAGTCGTCGCCCTTGCTACATCCTTTCTGGCCGATCTCCCGACGATACCCGCCGCAAGCCTGAACCTGGTGAAACGCCTGCGCACCGTCGCCGGCCAGAGCATCGTTAAACCACCGGCACTGGATCTTGAGGCCGCCGACCACATCGAACGCCTGGAAGCGCGGCTTGCGCTCCAGCAGCAATCGCCTGAGCTGGTGCTGGCACTTCAAGACATCATCCGCAACGTGCGAGAAGAGCAATACGCCTGGAGAGTTGCAAATGACGCGCTCAAAAGCCTGCGCCTGCCAGATCGCGTCAAATTCGTGCAAGTCACGTCCCATCCTGAATTCATCCGCCCCGATCTCGGCGACCGACGTTTCTGGCCTGTTGACCTGCCCTCGCAAGAGCTCACCACCCACGCACCGAACGCCGACCAGGAACTAGTCTCCATTTTGGAAGGTGCGCTGGCCGATGACCTGGTGCAATACCACTCCCAGGAATGGCTGGCTCGCGCGCGCGCCGCCATTGTGAAGCATCGCAGCCCTGATACAGCAGGCGCAGGCCATCAGAGTGAAATCGAACGACTGCGCCGCGAGCAGACCGCCGACGTTATGCGGTTGATCGGCCCCCTATTGGATGCATTCGACGGAACGCAGAAGAAAGACCTTGCCGACGTTGCGCCAGGCTTGGCGAGTCAGCTGGTTGCCATTAACCAGGCAATGGAAGGCCGCAGACCAAGTGCTGTGGGCGCACACGAACAAGTGGCGGGCGGCAAGGCATGGCGAGACGGCGCGCTAATGGCGCTGTCAGTTCTGGTGTCGGTACACGATCAACCGACTATGGCCGCTTCCGTGGTGAACGAACTTAGTCTGTGTGAGGCGGACTGCTCCGAACTGGACGAGTTCGACAAAACCAATTTGAGGAAGATTCAAAAGGCCGGGCGAGGCATGAAACTTCGCGGACTGGACATCAACGCCGCCACGCAGGAAGCGCAGAAAGGCGGCGCGTGATGCAGATTGAACGCAGCCAAGTAACGAAGCTCGTCATCACCGGCGCGCTTCGCCTCGACCCGATCACAGTCTTTCTGGAGGATATCGGACCGCGCCAGGGGAAGATCGTGATCGAATGCTATGGCAAGTCATGGAGCGGGTATTGGGGCGGTATGGGCAACCGCACGATTGCCGAGTTCTTCAGGTCTTGCTCTGTTCAATATATTGCGCAAAAAATCAGCGACACGCCCGCCGAGGTAACCGACGCGGAATCCATCGCAGATGGCGCGCGCCGCCAGATCATCAAGCTCCGCCGTGGCGAGATCATGCGCAGTTTTGCGCCGGCCGGGCGCGCGGGCCGCTTTGGGCGCGACGACATCACCGCCGAGCGGGCGAGCGAACTGTGGGAAGACGTCGATACGGCGACCTTCGGCAACGACGGCTGGGGCGAGTCCAAACTTATGCAGGAGATTTTCGGCGACGAATGGTGGTATTGCCTTCCAACCAAGCCGAACCCCGACTATCAATATCTGCGCCGCGTCATTGAAGCAGTACAGGCCGCGCTGCAGCAGGAAGCCCAGGAAAGGACCGAACCATGAACTACCTTACTGCCAGCGAACTCGCCGAGCTGGTCGAATGCAAGCCGAACCAGCGCAGCAAGATGGTCACCTGGTTGACCTCGAACCGGTGGAAGTTTGAAATCGGCTCCACCGGCCTGCCGCGTGTAGCGCGCGCATATCATGACCGGAAATTGGGAATCATAGAAACGAAAGTACACTTTAAACATGCCGAAGAACCAAACCTCCAAGCCTTCGCGTAGGGAGTTCCTAGCCGGCGCCGAGCGTATCCAGAAGTACGTCGGCAAGCGCAAGGTCTCCTTCTATTATCAGCACGTCGATAAGACGACCGAGACCTTGGCGACTGCGCCGGCGGGCGACCGCAAAGCAATCGCCGAAGCCGAGAGGATCGCCCGCCGCAAGGCTCTGGATATTCAACAAGGCCAGGTTGTAGCCGGATCGATGGCAGCCATTATTGAGCGGTTCCAGGACGAGATTGATCCGACCCACTACCGCGACCAGTCTAAGGATGGCAAGGCCGTGCGAACGTCGGCCTATCGCAATCTGACCGCCTTCTTCGGAAAGATGGCGCCAGCGTCGCTCAAAACCCTTCACGGCTACCAGTTCCTGGACGCCCGCGCCAAGTCCGGCGCACCGGCAAAAGCCAACAAGGAAATGTCGCAGATGTCCACGATCTGCCACTACGCGGTGCGATGGGGAATTCTGGAGTCAAATCCCTTTACCGATATGATGCAGAACAAGACCGAGAAGGACGTCCGCGCAATCAGCCGCAGCCAGGTCGTCAGGTTCTACCTTTGGGCGCGCCGGCAGGAGTCGGCGGGCACGCAGGTCATGGGCTGCGCAGCTATGTTCACCTACCTCACTGGCTATCGTGCCGCCGAGGTACGCCCGTTCCACACGTCGGGACTACTGAAAGAAGGTGTGCGCGTCGAGAGCGCGAAGCGCAAGAAGGGCGAGGCCGAAGTGATCAAGATCCGCGAGTGGTCCGCGAAGCTGCGCACTGTCGTTGCGCGGGCAAAAGATGCGCACCAGGTCACTCGCCTATACCTGTTCGCCAACAGCTCCGGCAAACCATACACTCGCAGCGGATGGGGCTCGCAGTGGACTGACGCACAGTACGAATGGATCGCATCGTTCGACAAGGAAGTTGCAGCGCACCTGGCAGCCAAGAAGGACTGGGAAGAGCGTTATCGCGCAGCACGCAAAAGCGGCCAAGAGGTCGAGCCGTTTGCGGGGTATCGCGTCACCGAACACCCCTCGTACTTTTCCCTGATGGATGTTCGACCAGCCGCCATCACCGCCAAGCTGGATAAGCGCTCCGCCGATGCCTACGATTTCGCCGCGCACGCAAACCCAGCGACTACGCACCACCACTACGACCGACGCAAGGTGAAGAAGGCTACGGCCACGGAGTGATATAATCTTTCCGACCGATGCCCGCAAACCCGCATGAAATGGTGCGAAAAATAACGGTAACGTCGGAAAGTTTTTTGGCTAGAAATGTTTTAAATCAAAGGGTTAGGCAGATTTAACAACCGGATTGTGATTCCTGTTGTCGTGGGTTCGAGCCCCATCAGCCACCCCAAGAATTAAGTGAAAAGCCCAGTCTTCGGACTGGGCTTTTTGCGTTTTACGCCCCTGCTTTTGACGCACCTCCAATCAGCCCCGCACGACGGCAGTACGCTACCTCGATCAACACGGGGAGATCACCATGGCACACAGGAGCTTGCTTGACACTGAATCGGACCGGCCGGATGATGGTCGCTCTTCCGCAAGGGATGCCATCATGAACGAGCTCATCACAGCGATTGAGGTCATCAAATCCAACTACGCTACCCGGGAAGACTTGGCCATCATCAATGCCAATTACGCGACGAAGGAAGAACTGGCCATCCTTAGCGGCAAGGTCGATGTCCTCGCCAGCAACCTTCTGGCGTTTCAGACACATGCCATGCAGACCTTCGCCACCAAGGCCGAACTTGCCGACGCCGTGTATCAGCTTACCTGGCGCATGGCCGGCTTCACCATCGCCAGCATCAGCGCCACTGCTGCGCTGATGCGCTACCTGTAGATCACTGCGAGACAGATAGAATGAACTCTGCACATCCAGATGGTTATCGTCCACCGGCTACAACCATGCACGAGCTGATAACAACGGTTGAGGTCATCAAATCCAATTACGCCACGAAGGAAGAACTGGCCGTTCTTAGCGGTAAGATCGACGTCCTCGCCAGCAATCAACAGGCGCTGCAAGCCAGCCTGCTGGCGTTTCAGGCGTATGCCATGCAGACCTTTGCCACCAAAGCCGAGCTTGCCGATGCGGTGTACCAGCTTACCTGGCGCATGGCGGGCTTCACTATCGCCAGCGTCAGCGCCACTGCTGCACTGATGCGCTATCTGTAGGACGCTGAACGCCCAACTAGAACACTGCTTTCCTTACGATTGCGTAACAATGCAACATTTTGATCATAGATATTGCCCGCTGGAACTGGATTAAAGTTACAATGAACTGTCGTTTGCATTCCCATGCAAACCCGCTCCATCTCTGCTTATCCCCTGAACCCGCATAAGTCTATGTCTCAAGAAAAATCCGTCGTTGAAGTCAGCACCTATAGCAAAGACACGCCTATCGGCCGCCCGGATACCGATGGCCGCGCCGCCGTCTTTATCCCTTCCGAGACCTTTGACTCCGCCAGTAATGCAGCCATCCGCATGGGTTCCGGTATTGTCGGCTTCGGCAACCCGGACGGCACGCTGACCGTCTACTTCGAAGGCAACCGCTTCGATGAAACCAGTTTGCACAAGTGGGAAAACAAGGCCCGCAAAGCCTACGACCGCATGGTCATGGGCGCGCCGACGGTTTCCAAAGCCAAATTGAATGCTTCCATGCTGGAACAGGTAGGCATCATTGATGGCATGGGCATCCATCTGAAGCAGCCGGAGCGCCTGCAGCACTGGCTGGAACGCTCCAATGCAGTGGATACCGCGCCCGCCAGCCCGATCACGCTGTGGAAAACCAAGTAAAAGTTGGCGAAAAGATAGAGATAAGCACTTGTCCTACAGAACGTCGGACATTTGGCTGATGCCGGAAACGCAGGCCCTGGACTATTCTGAAGCCATACCTAGTCCCCCTTTCCAGGAGCCCGTCATGGCACGTTATCTACATATTGCATTTGCTACCTTGCTGATCACGCTGGCTGGCGCGTCCACCTATGAACTATGCTCGGAGAACGTGCTGAGCAAGGCTTCGATCTACACGCTGCGCTAAGCCCCCAGCACCAAGAAAAAGCCCGCTATGCAAGCGGGCTTTTTTACATCAACGGTGGCGATAACCGCCACGGCCGCCCCAGCGGCTGCCGCAACACCAGCGGTTGAACGAGAAGCCCAGGCTGAGCGCGACCGGCGGGTAGTAATACGACGGCGTCGGCGCATAGTACACGGGTGCTGACTGGTAATAGACCGGCGCAGGCTGGTAATACACCGGCGAGCTGACATAGGTGGTGGTCGACGTTGTATAGGCCGGCTCGGTGGTGTACACCACGCGCGACTGCGGCTGCTGTGGCACCTCCTCGGTCCAAGTGCCGGAGCGCATCTGTGAGCCAGCCGGCATCACTTCCACCGTATGCCACTGATAAGGGTCCTGCACGCGCGGGGCGGCAGAATAGTAGGCCGGGCGCTGCGTCGCGCAACCGGTCAACGCCGCCAGCGCGGCAATGGCGATAACGATAGTTTTCATGGCGGTTCTCCTCATTCCAGATCGTACTATATAAGGAAGTGGCGTGCCGTTCGCCTGCCATTACAGTTTCTTACACTCGCAATACAAGCGAAAAAAAAAGGAACCACGAAGGTTCCTTTTTTTGCTCAGCACGCGGCAGATCAGTCCAGTTTCCAGGCGTAATCTACTTTGGTCCAGGTTTCGGCCGGCGCACCGTCCTTGGTGCCCGGCTTGAACTTGCAGGCGCTCAGCGCCTTGATGGCCGCCTTGTCCAGATTCTTGAAGCCGCTGCTTTTATCGACTTTCGAATCCGCTACGCTGCCGTCCGCCTTGACCAGGAAGGACATCGATACCGTACCCTGCTCTTCATTCATCAGGGAGGCTTTCGGATATTCGGCTTTGCAGGTCTTTGCATCAAATGCTGCTGGCACTTCGGCGGCAAACGCTGCCGGGGCGCTCGACACGAGCACTGCTGCAATAACACTCAACCAACGCTTATTTTTAGACATCTGATTTCCCCAAGTGGTATGAATCACGCGTGCAGGCCACGCCCATGCATGGCCCGTTTGAGACGTATTACAGCTTCCAGCTATAGTCGACCTTGGTCCAGGTCTGCGCCACGGCGCCGTCTTTGGTGCCTGGCTTGAATTTGCATGCGCTCAGCGCTTTCAGGGCAGCTTTGTCCAGGCCCTTGAAGCCGCTCGACTTTTCTACCTTCGATTCCACCACGCTGCCGTCGGCGGAGACCAGGAAGGCCATGGTGACGTCGCCTTGCTCTTCGTTCATCAGCGAGGCTTTTGGATATTCGGCCTTGCAGTTTTTATCGTTCAGCGAAGCTGGCACGTCAGCAGCGAAAGCCGAGGTAGCGGCGGACAGGATGATGGCGGCGATTACAGATTTTTTCATGATGCGATTTCCCAACAATTTGTTTTTAAACACTGGTTAAACGAACTCCACAGCGGGCCATGGGTCCACAAGGGTGAACGGCAGACTGCGGCAAAATAATTAAAACTGCTTAAAACTCTTCCCACTCATCGCTGCCGGCGGTGCTGCCTGCCGAGGCGACTTTTTTCGGTTTGGCTGCCGGTGCTGGCGCTGGCGTGGCTTTCGCTGCCAGTTTCTTCACAGGAGCACGGGTTGCAGTGATCGGCTTGATCACGGCTTCCCTGGCGGCTGGCGCTGGCGCTGCTGCAACCGTGCGCTCTTCACCTTCCACCAGCTTGAAGATGCTGACCACGCGAGCCAACTCGCCGGCCTGATCTTGCAAGCTTTGTGCTGCGGCGGCGGCTTCTTCCACCAACGCGGCATTCTGTTGGGTCATGCTGTCCATCTCGATGATGGACTGGTTGACCTGGGCAATACCAGCGCTCTGTTCCTGGCTGGCATTGGCAATTTCACTCATGATGTCGGTCACGCGACGCACCGAGGTCACCACCTCGTCCATCGTCACGCCAGCCTGGCCAACCAGCTTGGTGCCGGCGCCGACTTTTTCGACCGAGTCATCGATCAGCATCTTGATTTCTTTGGCGGCGCCAGCCGAACGCTGGGCCAGGTTACGCACTTCCGATGCCACCACCGCGAAGCCGCGGCCTTGTTCGCCGGCACGGGCTGCTTCAACAGCGGCGTTCAGCGCCAGGATGTTGGTCTGGAAGGCGATGCCATCGATGACGCCGATGATGTCCACAATTTTCTTGGCCGATGCGTCGATCGAGCTCATGGTGTCCACCACTTGCGACACCACCTGGCCACCCTTGACGGCCACATCCGATGCGGCCGAGGCCAGCTGGTTGGCTTCACGGGCGTTGTCGGCATTCTGCTTAACGGTCGAGGTCAGCTCATCCATGGCCGAAGCGGTTTTCTCCAGCGACGACGCTTGCATTTCGGTACGCGACGACAGGTCGACGTTGCCGGCGGCGATTTCACGCGAGGCGGTGCCGATGGTTTCGGTGCCGGTGCGCACCTGGCTGACGATGTCGCGCAGGCTGTTACGCATTTCGCGCATTTCGAAGACCAGGCTGTTCTTGTCGGCGCCGGTGGTGTTGATCGAAATCGACAGGTCGCCGCCAGCGATGGCGCCGGCGATCGACGAGGTGTAATCCGGCTCGCCGCCCAGCTGCTTCTGCAGGCTGCGGGTGATGACCACTGCGGCGGCGACCGAAATCGCCACAGCCAGCAGGCCCATGATGATCATGAAGGTGCGTGCGCTGGAGAAGCCACTGGCGGCGTCCACCTGCATCTGCGCATTCATCTTGTCTTCCAGCGCGCCCAACTGGTCCAGCGCGGTCATCCATTTTTTCTGTGCAGGGCGGATTTCCTTGACCAGCACGCGGGTCGCTTCTTCCGCTTTGCTCGACAGCCACAGTTCCGAAGCCTTGGCGATGGCTGGCATCGCGGTGGCTTCAGCTTCCTTGACGGTGTTCAGCAGCGCTTTCTCTTCCGGCGTGGCTTCGATGGCGAATTGCGCGCTCAGCTTGGTCTGGTATTCGGTGTATTTGCCGGACAGTTCCTTGATGCGGTTCATGTCCGATTCCATGTCGGCCGGATCGGCGATCATGGTCAGCACGCGCAGCGAGTTGACGCGCTCGGCAACGTTGTTACGCATGTCCAGCACCAGGCGCGAGACGACGTTGTTAACGCTGATCACGTGATCGAGGCGGTTCTGGATTTGCGCCATGCGCAGGATGCCGACAGCGGTCACTGCCACCAGGAATACCAGCACCAGAGCGAATCCGAGGCCCAGACGGGTACCGACCTTCATTTTTGCTAAATTCATTTCGTCTTCTTCTTTAGGACACTGTTAATAGAAGTTGCCTTGGAACGCATCGACTTGTGGGGATGCCATCCAAACAAAACCCTTGCTGCTAAGTAATAAGCTATGACAGTAGCAAACAATGACTGCGAATGCAAAAGAAGCGGCTCCACCAGCAGCTTGCATGTAGCTTTTTTGCCCCGCAATACAACACGAAAGTCGGTGGATATGTGTGTATATTCAGGAATTATAGATGTAAATTTTGCCTCAAAGCAAGCAATTACTGCCCGGAAAATACGCAAACGAACTTTCTGTGTGGAAATGCCACCACAACCAATGAAAGTTTGTCAATATACGTATTTCTACGCAGCAATACGCAGGCGTGCTGCGGCTTCAAGGAGCAGATGGGCGTCGCCGGTGGCGAGCTTTTTGGAGTCCGACAAAGTCTGGCGGAAGGCGCGTGCGCCGGGCAGGCCAGTCATGATGCCAAGCATGTGGCGGGTGATGGAATTGAGCTTCAGACCGAGCGGGCCGTACAGGGCAAGTTGCGCCTGGATATAGGGAATCATGGCTTCCAGCACCTGTTCACGGGTCTTCGGCGCGCTGTTGTCGCCGTAGTAGCGCTGGTCAAAGTTGGCCATGACGAAGGGATTGTGGTATGCCTCGCGGCCCAGCATGACCCCGTCCAGGTGCTGCAGGTGTTCATCGATCTCGGCTTCGGTCTTGATGCCGCCGTTGATGATGATTTCGAAGTCAGGGAAATCGCGCTTCAGCTGGTAGGCATAGTCATACTTCAGCGGCGGGATTTCACGGTTTTCCTTCGGCGACAGGCCTTTCAGGATCGCATTGCGGGCATGAACGATGAATGTCGTGCAGCCGGCATCGGCCACCTTGCCGACGAAGTCGCGGACGAAATCGTAGCTCTGCACATCATCGATGCCGATGCGGTGCTTGACGGTGACATCGATCGACACGGCGTCGCGCATGGCTTTGACGCAGTCGGCCACCAGTTGCGGCTCGGCCATCAGGCAGGCGCCGAAAGCGCCCTTCTGCACCCGCTCCGACGGGCAACCGCAGTTGAGGTTGATCTCGTCGTAGCCCCACTTCTCGCCCAGTTTGGCGCTGGTGGCCAGGTCGGCCGGATCGCTGCCGCCCAGTTGCAGGGCGACCGGATGCTCTTCCTCGTTGAAGCGCAAATGGCGCTCGACATCGCCGTAGACCAGCGCGCCGGTGGTCACCATCTCGGTGTACAGCCAGGTATGCTTGCTGATGTGGCGGTGGAACACGCGGCAATGGCGATCCGTCCAGTCCATCATCGGCGCAACGGACAGGCGGCGGCTCGGCACTACAGGTGCTTGGTCGGCGGTCGGCTGGTGGAGGATGGTCATGGTGGCCACTACGGGAAACGGAAAAGGGTCGACATTATAGCGCAAAAGGCAGCGTCACCAGGCTGACCAGGTAGCGGGCCGGCTGCTTGCCCTTGTTTTCGTAAGTGATATTCGGACCTTCGCGGAACGCCAGGCAATCGCCCGGCTTGAGTCGCCAGCGCTGCTCGCCGGCGCTGACGTCGATCTCACCTTCCAGCATCCATAGCTGCTGGTAGATCTCGGCGTCGTTGTGCGTCTGTTCGTAGGCGACGCGGCGGCCGGGCGGAAACTCTACTTCCACCAGTTGCAGCGGCGAGCGCACCGCCGGCGAAAGTTGGCGCCGCGTGTAGCCCGAAGCGGGATCGGTCCACACCGGCTGCGTCTCGCGCGGACTGAGCGGCGACGGCGCCGCGCTGTCCGCTTCAAACAGCGACGCCAGCGTCACGCCCAGAGCGCCAGCCAGCTTGTCCAGCACGGTGGCGGTGGCGCTGCTCTCACCGCGCTCGATCAAGGAAATATTCGAACGACTGACGCCACTGCGTTCAGCCAGCGCCGCCAGTGACAGGCCGCGTGCGTTGCGCAGGGCCAGCACGCGACGTGCAATGAGTTGATTGATGTCCATGAAATCCATTATACTGGATTCAAATCCAACAAACTAACATATCATGACCATCGCCTTTGAAACGCCGGACCAGCCAGATGTGCACGCGCTCATCGCCGAACTGGACGACTACCTGTACGCCCTCTATCCAGCCGAGTCGGTCTACGCGCTGGATATCCGTTCGCTGCTGCAACCGAATATCCGCTTTGCCGTGGCGCGCGATGTCGCCGGCGCTGCCATCGGCTGCGCCGCTGTGGTGCTAACGCCGGAATACGGCGAGCTGAAGCGCATGTATGTGCGCCCCGCCGCGCGCGGCACCGGTGCCGCCGCCCGCCTGATGCAATCGCTGGAGCAAGCCGCCGCCAGCGCTGGCTGCCCGGAAATGGTGCTGGAGGCCGGCCCGGCGCAACCCGAGGCGCTGGCCTTCTACACGCGCAGCGGCTTCCAGCGTTGCGGCCCTTACGGCGACTATCCAGACGATCCACACAGCGTGTTCATGCGCAAGCCGCTCGCTTAGCGATGGAAAAACAGGGCTGCCGGATATACTCCGAATTCCGCAGCCTTCCATCGACCGAAAATGTCCGCTCCGACCATCTCGCTGCCACTCGGCACCATTCCCGCCGACATCCGCAATGCCCAGGATTACGCCGCCCTGGCGCCGCACTTCATGCAGCCATCGCACTACGCTTACATCAGTGGCGGCAGCGGTTACGGGCAGAGCGTGGCTGCCAACGTGAGGGCGTTCGAGCAATGGGCCATCTACCCGCGCCTGCTGCGCGATGTCAGCCATGGCCACACGCGCATCACGCTGGCCGGCGAGCAGCACGCCCATCCGCTATTCCTGGCGCCGGTCGCGTTCCACAAGCTGGCGCACGCCGACGGCGAGATCGACACCGCGCGCGCCGCCGACGCCACCGGCACCTGCATGATCGCCAGCACCCAATCGTCCGTCGTGCTGGAAGAGACGGTCGCGCAGAAAAGCTGGTTCCAGCTCTACCTGCTGCCGCGCCGCGAAGACACGCTGCACTTGCTGCGCCGCGCCGAAGCGGCCGGCTACCGCGCCATCGTGCTGACCGTTGACGCGCCGATCCAGGTGGCCAATCGGCGCGCATTGGCGGCGCAATTCCAGATGCCGGCCGACTGCATCAACGTCAACCTGCGCGACTACGACACCACGCCGCGCTTTGCCGGCAACGGTCCCGGCGAAAGCCGCTTCTTCCAGGGCGCGATGCGCGCAGCCCCAAGCTGGGACGATATCCGCTGGGTGATGAGCGAGACGAGTTTGCCGGTGTGGGTGAAAGGCGTGCTGCATCCGGATGACGCGGTAGCGCTGCGCGACGCGGGCGTGGCCGGCATCGTGGTCTCCAACCACGGCGGCCGCAGCCTGGACGGCGCACCAGCAGGACTCGACGTGCTGCCGGCGGTGCGCGCGGCGGTCGGCAAGGACTTCCCGGTGATGTATGACGGCGGCATTCTGTCCGGCAGCGACGCCTTCAAGGCGCTGGCCCTGGGCGCCGACGCGGTGGCCATCGGCCGCCTGCAACTGTACGCGTTGAGCGTGGCTGGCGCGCTGGGCGTGGCGCACATGCTCAAGCTGTTGCGCGAGGAACTGGAGATCTGCATGGCGATGGCGGGCTGCGCCACCACCGCCGACATCAACAGCGGCGCGCTGCTACGACAGGCGCGCCGCTCTGACGCCTGATCAGGCGCCCTTCTTCTTGCGCACCACCGCCAGCTTCGGCGCTTGCGGCCCGAAGATGGCGGCCACGCGATCCAGGCGCACGGCCGCCTCGCCGGTCAGCGTGCCGGTGGCGCCCGCCACCTGGCGCACGATGCCCAGCGCAGCGGCGCGGCTTTCCGGATCTTCCGGCAGCAGCAGCGGCAAGTCGTTCACCGCCGCTTCTTCATCGACCTGCAACATCAGATACTGCTCACGCAGGATCGTCTTCAGCAGCGTAACGCTCATCTCCTTGTCATCCGATGTGCGCAGCCGCAGCTGGCGCATGGCCGCGAACGCGCGTTCGTCCGCAGCGCTCATCTCCGGACTACGGAAGATGTACAGCAAGCCGCGGATGATGGCCTCGGTCACGCCGCCCTCCTTGGTGCGCAGTGCCGCCGCCGCACGGTTGGCGGTGGTGGCGGCTTCGCGTGCGATGTCGCGGCCGATGCGGCGCGGCTTGCCGCCGTCGGTACTCAGGCCCACCAGCGCCTGCAACACCGGCGAACCGTACACACCGAGGAAGATGTTCTCGGTGGCCTGGTCGCGCGCATCCCGGTAGCGGTCCAGCGCATCGACGATCTGCTTCGACCATGCCTCCTGCATCTGCAGGAAGATATTGTCCTTGGCCACCGGCTTGCGTTCCGCACGCACTTTCTCGGCCAGCGCCGGGATCTGGTTCAGCAGCGGATTCTTGCTGGAAAACGCGGTATAGCGCATGCGCAGCGGATGGGACTCGCGCAGGCGCTCGGCGGTGGCATCGGTCATCAGCGATTTGACCAGCGGGCTGGCAAAGGTCTGGTACAGGCCCTTGTTGATTTCCGATACGCGCGCCACGGTGGCGAAGCGGCGCTCATCGGCCACATCGTTGCCGCCCAGTGCGCGCAATGCGTCCAGGTTGCGGCGCTCGAAACGCATCACGTAATCGCCTGCCGCCAGGTCGCCGGAAGCGATTTCGGCTTGCAGCATCTCCTCATCCTTGTCGAGGAATACCGCCTCGTACAGGCCGGGCGGCATGATGTCGATCATGTCCATCGCGGCGGTGAATTCCTCGTGCTCCTTGTTGGCCACCGAGGCCGAGACAAAGATGCCCAGGTGGCCGATACTCTGGTGCATGGAATAGATGATGGTCTGGCCGCCAGCCACCAGCGCCGCGTCGTCCTCGTACAGGTCGAGCACCCAGCCCAGCGCCTGCTGCGGCGGCGTAATGTCGTCGCCCCACGAGCAGAACACCACGATCGGCGACTTCACATTGCGCAGGTCGATGCGGTGGCCCTGGCTGTCCAGCAGCGCGGCGTCGCTGAGGCGGTTGCCGACGAATAGCGAATCGGTGATGTACTGGATTTCCTCGGCGTTCAGCAGCACCGGATTGCCCCACCATTTTTCAAAGTCGAGGAAGCGCTGCGCCTCGGTATCGATCTTCGAATAAACGTTGTAGTTCTTGCTCCAGAAGGTGTTGGATGGATTCATCTTTTCGAAGTTGGCCACCAGCGCGGCGCCATCGAAGACGCCGTTACCCAGGTCGCCGGCCAGCGCCGTCATCCAGGTGCCCCCGAGGATGCCGCCCAGGTAGCGCAGCGGATTCTTGCCGCGCACGCCAGCCCAGTACGACAGCGGCGCACCGGCCAGCACCAGCGGGCCGACCAGGTCGGGATTCAGCGCGCTGGTCATCATGATCTGCCAGCCGGCCTGGCAATTGCCGATCAGCGCCGGCTTGCCGTCCGCCTGCGGATGCAGCTCGGCCACCCTGGCGATGAATTTGGCTTCCGCCTTGCACACGTCCTCGATGGTCTGGCCGGGCACAGGATGCGGCGTAAAGCCGACAAAATAGCAGGGATGGCCGGCCTTCAGCACGACGCCGATCTCACTATCATGTTTCATGCCACCGATGCCGGGACCGTGGCCGGCACGCGGGTCGAACACAATAAACGGGCGCTTGGTCGGATCGGGCGCGATGCCGTCCGGCTGCAGGATGTGCAGCAAGCCGTAGTTGACCGGACGGTCGAGGTGACGACCATCCATCACCACTTCAAATTCGAAACTCAGGACGTGGGGAGCAGTCTGTTCGGCGCGGTGATTGCTCTCGTCGCCACGGTCGCGTAGCACGTCCATGAACAGGACGCTGCGCTGGACAGCATCGACCCAGTACTCGGTCGCCTGCTGGGCCAGGTTAAAGGGATTGCCGGGCCAGGTATTGAGCCAGGAATTGCGCTGGTCGTCACTCAAGGTCATCCTCCATGCGGTTTTGCTGCCATGCACCAAAGTAACCCAGCAAGAGGGAAAACGCAAATGAAAAAAGCCGCCCGGAGGCGGCTTCTTGATCTGGCGAATTTCCCTAAGGAATCGCTAGTTACGCATCGCGCGATGCTTTCTTGCGCTCGTGCTCTTTCAGGTAACGCTTGCGCAGACGGATCGATTTCGGGGTGATTTCCACCAGTTCGTCGTCGTCGATGAACTCGACTGCGTATTCCAGCGACATCTGGATCGGCGGCACCAGGCGCACGGCTTCGTCGGTACCCGACGAACGCACGTTGGTCAGCTGCTTGCCCTTGATCGGGTTCACCACCAGATCGTTGTCACGCGAGTGGATACCGATGATCATGCCTTCGTACACCGGGTCGTTGTGGACCACGAACATGCGGCCGCGATCTTGCAGTTTCCAGATAGCGTAAGCAACCGCTGCGCCATCATCTTGCGAGATCAGCACGCCGTTGCGACGGCCACCCAGTTCGCCTTTGGTGTTATCCACTGGCGCGTAGGCGTCGAACACGTGCGACATCAGGCCGGTACCACGGGTCAGGGTCATGAACTCGCCCTGGAAACCGATCAGGCCACGGGCTGGAATACGGTATTCCAGACGCACACGGCCTTTGCCGTCCGATTCCATGTTTTGCAGGTCGCCACGACGACGGCCCAGCTCTTCCATGACGCCGCCCTGGTTGGCTTCTTCCACGTCAACCGACAGTTGCTCGAACGGCTCGTGGCGTACGCCATCAACCATTTTGAACACCACGCGTGGACGCGATACGGCCAGCTCGAAACCTTCGCGACGCATGTTTTCGATCAGGATGGTCAGGTGCAGCTCGCCACGGCCCGATACTTCGAACGTGGTGTCGTCGTCGGTCGCGGCAACGCGCAGTGCCACGTTGGCTTTCAGTTCTTTGTCCAGACGATCGCGCAGCTGACGCGAGGTCACGAACTTGCCTTCGCGGCCAGCCAGCGGCGAGTTGTTGACCATGAAGTTCATGGTCAGGGTCGGCTCGTCGACGGTCAGCATCGGCAGCGCTTCTGGAGTCGAAGGATCGCAAACGGTCGAACCGATGCCGATTTCTTCGATACCGTTGATCAGCACGATGTCGCCAGCGACAGCGTCGTCCACCAGCACGCGCTCCAGGCCCTTGAAGTTCAGCACCTGGTTGATGCGGCCCTTGATCGGGGTAGCATCCGGGCCGTTCAGAACGATGACGTCCTGGCCGGTTTTGACACGGCCGCGGTTGATACGGCCAATGCCGATCTTGCCGACGTACGACGAGTAATCCAGCGAGGTGATTTGCATCTGCAGCGGGCCGTCCGGATTGTCGTCACGGACTGGCACGTGTTCCAGGATGGCGTCGAACAGCGGCTTCATGTCGCCCGAACGTACGTCTTCGGTCAGGCCGGCGTAGCCGTTCAGGCCCGAAGCGTAAACGATAGGGAAGTCCAGTTGCTCGTCGGTGGCGCCCAGCTTGTCGAACAGTTCGAAGGTCTGGTTGATGGCCCAGTCAGCGCGCGCGCCTGGACGGTCCACCTTGTTGACCACGACGATTGGCTTCAGGCCCAAGGCCAGTGCCTTGCGGGTCACGAAACGGGTCTGTGGCATTGGGCCTTCTTGTGCATCGACCAGCAGCAGAACCGAGTCCACCATCGACAGAACACGCTCCACTTCGCCGCCGAAGTCGGCGTGGCCTGGGGTGTCAACGATGTTGATGTGGGTGCCTTCGTACTCAACAGCGCAATTCTTCGACAGAATCGTAATGCCGCGCTCTTTTTCGAGGTCGTTCGAGTCCATGACGCGGGTATCAACCGCTTGGTTTTCGCGGAAGGTGCCGGACTGGCGCAGCAGTTGGTCAACCAGGGTGGTTTTACCGTGGTCAACGTGGGCGATGATTGCAATATTGCGAATTGCGCGTTTAGTAGTAGACATGGTCGTTATCTTGGGGAAAAACTGCGGGTACGTACAGGAGGTACGTAAAGCCCACTAGTATAGCATGTTGCGATGCAACTCTATCTTTTTATTGCGCCACGAAGGCGATTAATCGTTCCGGCTGCAGGATGCTGTATTCGGCCAGGTGGGCGGTGCCCAGCAGCTTGTCGTCCAGGTAGACGCGCACCCTGCCCTGTTCTGCCGGCACACTGATCGACGGCTCCTTGCCCAGCGGCAGGCGCTGGCCGTTGAGGAAGCGCTTGGCCAGATCGGCGTTCAGCTGGACTGCCGGGAAGCTGGACAGCAAGGCGTCCACCGGCGACAACAAGGTCAGCGGCGCCGCGTGGGCGTTCAGTTCGTCCAGCGTGATCATGTGCTCGGTGCTGAGCGCGCCGACCTGGGTGCGGCGCAGCGCGTTCAGATGGGCGCCGCAGCCGAGCGCTTTGCCGATGTCCTCGCCCAGCACGCGGATGTAGGTACCCTTGCTGCAGGTGACCGACAGCTTGAGGAATGGCGCTTCATAGGAAATCAGTTCCAGCTTGTGGATGGTGACGTCGCGCGCTTCGCGTTCCAGCGTGATGCCTTCGCGGGCGTATTCGTACAGCGGCTTGCCGTCACGCTTCAGCGCCGAATACATCGGCGGCACCTGCTTGATCGGGCCACGGAACTGCGCCAGCACGGCGTGGATCTGCTCCAGTGTGACATTCACCTCGCGGCTGTCGATCACCTGGCCTTCGGTGTCACCGGTGTCGGTGGTCTGGCCGAGGTGGACAGTGGTGTCGTAGCTTTTATCGGCTTCCAGCAAGTCCTGCGAGAACTTGGTGGCTTCGCCGAAGCACAGCGGCAGCAGGCCGGTGGCGAACGGGTCGAGGGTGCCGGTGTGGCCGGCCTTCTTGGCGTTCAGCACGCGCTTGGCCTTGATCAGCGCATCGTTGCTGGACAGGCCGACAGGTTTGTCGAGCAACAGCACGCCGTCCACCAGATCGCGGACACGTTTCACACGGGCCTGATTCATTATTCCTCGCCGTCGTCGAGCGAGCGGGTGCTGTTGGCCTGGTCGATCAGCGCCGACATCGCCATGCCGCGTGCGGCCGAGGTGTCGTGCACGAAGTGCAGCTGCGGCAGCGTATGGATGTGCAGACGCTTGCCCAGCTGGTTGCGCAGGAAGCCTGAGGCCGCGTGCAAACCAGCCAGCGTATTCTTCACCGATTCCTCGTCGTCCTTCAGCATCGTGAAGTAGATTTTGGCGTGCGCGTAGTCCGGCGTCAGCTGCACCTCGGCCAGCGTGATCATGCCGATGCGCGGGTCTTTCAGTTCAAAGACGATCAGTTCGGACAGATCTTTCTGGATCTGGTCAGCCACGCGCAAGCCGCGCTGTGGAATGTTTTTACTATGTTTTGCCATGATGATTCCCTAAACGGCAAGTGGACGGGAAGGCCCGTCCACTTTACCAGATACTGCTGTGCCCCTTAAATTACAGGGTACGCGCGATTTCCTGCACTTCGAACACTTCCAGCGAGTCACCCACCTGGATGTCGTTGTAGTTCTTCAGCGACAGGCCGCACTCCAGACCGGCGCGGACTTCTTTCGCGTCGTCCTTGAAGCGTTTGAGCGAGTCGATCTCGCCGGTCCACACCACGATGTTGTTGCGCAGCAGGCGTACCGACGAGGTACGTTTGACCACGCCATCGGTGACCAGGCAGCCGGCAATCGCGCCAACTTTCGACACCAGGATGACCTGACGCACTTCCAGCTGGCCGGTGACGGTTTCGCGTTTCTCTGGCGCCAGCATGCCGGACAGTGCTGCTTTCACCTCTTCGATCGCGTCGTAGATGATGTTGTAGTAGCGAATATCCACGCCGTTCGACTCGGCCAGCTTGCGTGCCTGTGCATCGGCACGGGCGTTGAAGCCGATGATGACCGCTTTCGAGGCCACTGCCAGGTTGACGTCCGATTCGGTGATGCCGCCCACCGCTGCGTGCACAACCTGTACACGCACTTCCGAGGTCGACAGTTTCTGCAGCGAAGCCACCAGTGCCTCTTGCGAACCTTGCACGTCGGTCTTGATGATCAGCGGCAGGTTTTTCACTTCGCCTTCGGCCATCTGGTCGAACATGTTTTCCAGCTTGGCGGCTTGCTGCTTGGCCAGTTTCACGTCGCGGAACTTACCTTGACGGAACAGGCCGATCTCGCGGGCTTTACGCTCGTCCGCCATGACCATGACTTCTTCGCCGGCTTGCGGCACTTCGGTCAGGCCCTGGATTTCAACCGGGATCGATGGGCCGGCTTCATTGATCGGCTTGCCGTTCTCATCCAGCATCGCGCGGACGCGGCCGAAGGACGAACCTGCCAGGATCACGTCACCGCGTTTCAGCGTACCGGATTGCACCAGCACGGTTGCCACAGGACCCTTGCCTTTATCCAGACGGCCCTCGACCACCAGGCCACGGGCTGGCGATTCCACCGGCGCTTTCAGTTCCAGCACCTCGGCTTGCAGCAGCACTTGCTCCAGCAGGGTGTCGATGCCGACGCCGGTTTTAGCCGACACTGGCACGAATGGCGAATCGCCACCGTATTCTTCCGGCACCACGCTCTCGGCCACCAGCTCCTGCGTCACACGGTCAACGTTGCCGCCCGGTTTGTCGATCTTGTTGATCGCCACCACCAGAGGTACGCCAGCCGCTTTCGCGTGAGCGATTGCTTCCTTGGTTTGCGGCATCACGCCGTCATCAGCTGCCACCACCAGGATCACGATGTCGGTGGCTTTCGCACCGCGGGCACGCATTGCCGTAAAGGCTTCGTGACCCGGCGTATCCAGGAAGGTGATCATGCCGCGCGGGGTGTCCACGTGGTAGGCGCCAATGTGCTGGGTAATGCCACCAGCTTCGCCCGACGCCACTTTGGCGCGGCGGATGTAATCCAGCAGCGAGGTTTTACCGTGGTCGACGTGACCCATGACGGTCACCACCGGCGCGCGCGGCGTAGCTTCGAAGTGCGCATGTTCGCCCTGGTCGGCCAGGATTGCTTCCGGATCGTCAACTTCGGCGGCGTGGGCTTTGTGGCCCATTTCTTCCACCACGATCATCGCGGTTTCCTGGTCCAGCACCTGGTTGATGGTGCACATCTGGCCCAGCTTCATCAGCTGTTTAATGACTTCAGAAGCCTTGACCGACATCTTGTGCGCCAGTTCGGCGACCGTGATGGTTTCCGGCACGTGCACGTCTTTGATGACGGCTTCGGTCGGCGCCTGGAAGTTGGTCTCGCGGTCATCCGACTGGTGATGACGGCGACCGCCGCCCTTGCCACCGCGCCAGCTGTCACGGCCGGTGCTCGGTCCGGTACCACGGCCCTTGTTGGCGCCGCCTGGTGCGCCGCGTTTCTTGGCGTCGTCCGACCAGGTCGACGACACATTGGCCGACTTGATGGATTTCTTGTCTGCGCCCAGCGCCGGCTTTTTATCGCCTGGCTTGTCGCCCGGTTTGGCGGCAGCGGTGGTTGCAGGTTTGTGCAGCGTGCCTTCAGCCACTTTAGGCTTGACTGGCGCCGGTGCCGGCTCAGGTGCCTTGATGGCGCGGCGTGGCGCGTTCATCATGGCCTTGATCTGGGCCACTTCGTCAGCCACAGCCTGGCGCGCGCGCTCGGTGGCGGCAGCTTGTTCAGCAGCCTCCTTGGCGGCAGCGGCAGTCTTTTTCTTGGCTTCTTCAGCAGCGGCTTTTTTCTTGGCGTCTTCAGCAGCGGTGTCAGCGGCAGGCGCGGCGGCAGCAGCCGGCGCAGCAGCAGCGGCCTTGGCGGCAGCGGCAGCTTTCTTCGCTTCTTCCTTGGCTTCAGCTTCCGCTTCCTTCTTGGCTGCGGCTTCAGCTTCGGCGTTGGCTTTGTCCTGGGCGGCTTTATCCGCTTCCAGCTTGGCCAGACGCTCCTGCTTCTCGCGCAGATCCGCTTCCTGACGGGCGATCAGTTCCGCCTGTTTGCGTGCATCTTCTTCGCGACGAGCGACTTCAGCCGCGTCGATCACCGGCGCTGGCGCTGGGGCGGGCGTGGTGGTCAGCGGTTCGTCGCGCTGCACGAAGGTACGCGTTTTCTTGACGGCGACCTGGATGGTGCGGGCCTTGCCATTGGCATCGGCCTGCTTGATCTCGGTGGTTTCCTTGCGCGTCAGCGTAATTTTCTTCTTCTCTTCAGCACCGGCGCCGTGGGTGCGGCGCAGGTGATCGAGCAGCTTATCCTTATCATCTTTCGACAATGGATCTGACGTCGAACTTTTCTCGACGCCGGCAGAACGCAGCTGCGTCAGCAGCAAATCTGCAGGCATCTTCAGTTCGGTGGCAAATTGGGCTACGTTGTTACTCGCCATTCAGTCCTCTTTTCTATGTGTCGCGGAGATGATAAAAATAATCAAATTAAGCCTTTGCAGATTCAGTCAGACTCCAGGCCTTGGCTTGCAGGCCTTTGGCGCGGTCGTCATACTTCGCATCAACCAACTTCATCTCATCGTCGGTCACATCTTCAAATTCACTCGTAATCAGTGCTCGTGCACGGTCAGACGACAGGGCCAGAATGGCGCCGAACTCGTCATAAGCCAGGCCGGCAAAAGCTTCTACCGTTTTGATACCAGCCAGGCCCAGCTTGCCGGCGGTGATGCGGTCCATACCTTCCAGACCGACCAGCGCCTCGTCCATGCCTTCCAGGCCTTCTTCCGAAGCGATGGCTTCGGTGACCAGGGCGTCACGGGCGCGGGTGCGCAGTTCGTTGACCGTATCTTCGTCGAACGATTCGATTTCCAGCATCTCGGAGATCGGCACGTAAGCGATTTCTTCCAGGCTGGCAAAGCCTTCTTCCACCAGGATGTCGGCCACTTCCTGGTCGACGTCCAGTTTTTCCATGAACAGCGCGCGGATCGCGGCGGTTTCCTGGGCTGCCTTGTCGGCCGATTCCTCAGCCGTCATGATATTGATCTTCCAGCCGGTCAGGTCGGAAGCCAGGCGCACGTTCTGGCCGGAGCGGCCGATGGCGATTGCCAGGTTTTCTTCGTCGACCACCACGTCCATCGCGTGTTTTTCTTCATCCACGACGATCGACGAGACGTTGGCCGGGGCCAGTGCGCCGATGACGAACTGGGCCGGATCTTCGGACCACAGCACGATGTCGACGCGCTCGCCACCCAGTTCGCCGGTGACGGCCTGCACACGCGAACCGCGCATGCCGACGCAAGTACCGATCGGGTCGATGCGCTTGTCCTCGGTGTAGACGGCGATCTTGGCGCGTACGCCAGCGTCGCGGGCTGCCGATTTAATTTGCAGCATGCCTTGTTCGATTTCCGGCACTTCCAGTTCGAACAGCTTGGCGATGAATTCCGGCGCGGTACGCGACAGGATCACTTGCGGGCCGCGCATATTGCGGTCGACGCGCAGGATGTAGGCACGCACGCGGTCGCCGATACGCAGATTCTCTTTCGGGATCATCTGGTCGCGTGGCAGGCGGGCTTCGATCTTGCCGGATTCAACGATGGCGTCACCGCGCTCCATGCGCTTGATGGTGCCGGTCACCAGCGAATCGCCGCGTTCCAGGAAGTCGGCCAGGATCTGTTCGCGCTCGGCGTCACGCACGCGCTGCAGTACCACCTGTTTGGTGTCCTGCGCAAAGCGGCGGCCGAATTCGACGGATTCGATTGGTTCTTCGATGTGGTCGTCCACTTCGATATCGGCGATCTGTTCTTTCGCTTCGAAGTGCAGGATTTCCTGGTCCGGCAGCTGCAGGCCCGCTTCGTCAGGCACCACGTGCCAGCGACGGAAGGATTCGAACTCACCCGACTCGCGGTCGATCGAAACGCGGATGTCTACTTCACCCTCATAGCGTTTCTTCGTGGCTTGCGCCAACGCGAATTCCAGTGCGCCGAAAACGACATCTTTATCGACGTTCTTCTCACGCGCCAGCGCGTCTACCAATAACAAAACTTCGCGACTCATGCTTTGCGTCCCTTAAAATCCACCTGCGGCACCAAGCGTGCCTTATCCACATCGGCGAGTGTGAAATCCAACTGCGCCGGACCTTCATTGCTTTCAAATTCCAACGACAAATTCTCGCCCTCGGGTTCCAGCAGGACGCCCGTGAACGATTTCCGGTTGTTCGTACCCGGCATGGCCGCGCGCAGCTTGATGACTACCTCGCAGCCGGCAAAACGTGAGAAGTCCGCCAGCTTGCGCAGTGGACGATCGAGACCCGGCGACGAAATTTCCAGACGCTCGTAGGGAATATTCTCGACCGTCAGCACGTGCGACAGCTGATGGCTGACGGTGGCGCAATCCTCAACGGTGATCGGACCTTTTTCTTCGGCATCTTCGGCGCTGAAATCGATAAACACGCGCAGCAGTCCACGCTCGGCCCGTTCGACATCAACCAGCTCGTAGCCCAGACCGGTCACGGTCGTTTCAATTAAATCCGCACGCTGCAAGAAATTCTCCAATTCAAGGCTTGTTCATATGGTGCAAAACAAGCCGATCAAAACGGTTCAACAAAAAAAAAATGGGCATCTGCCCATCTTTCTATAACACCTAGCCAGATGAAGAGTTCCGGAGCAGATTGCGCAACCTTGAACTTCTACTAGGCTGGATATTATAACCTTATATGAAGTCCGCTGCAATGCCGCACGGGCGGCATGGCAGACTTACAACAAGGTATAAATGCCTGCTTAACCCTTGCGGCGACGCGGCATGCCGTGGTCGGCAGCGCCGCCGCGCGGCGGCTGGCCGCGGCGCGGCGCACCGCTGGCGGCGCCGAAGCCGAACGTGGTTTGCAGCGGGTCCGGCTGACGCGGGCCACGGCTTGGGCCCTTGGCCTGCTGGCCGCGTGCCTGACCACCCTGGCCACCTTGACCACCTTGACCACCCTGGCCTTGCGAACGGCCGCCCTGCCCCTGCGCGCGCGGCGCCGGTCCCTCACCCAGCGGACGGCCGCCGGCATACGCGCCGATGCCTTGCGGGCGACCGCCCGGACGGCTGGAACCCTGACCCTGACCCTGACCACCCGGACGACCCTTGCCGCCACCACGGTTGCCGTTGCCACCGCCGTTGCCACCGCCGAAACCGCCACCCTGGCCGCGGCCACCACTACGTGGCTGCTTGGCGAAGGGCAATGCATTGGCGTTGTTCAGGTCGGCACGATTGAAGTTAGGCTCGTTGTCATCATCTTCGTCGTCATCGTCGAAGTCACGCTCGTCACGGCGGTTACCGCGCTCAGCCTGCTGGTCGCGATTAGCGGCATTGCCATTTCGGCCACGCTTTTCCGGACCCTTGTTCTGGGCCGGCTTGGCTTGCTGCTGCGGCTTGGCGGCCGGCTTGTCAGCGCCGCCCTTCTTCTCGACGCTGTAAGCCGCCATCAGGCCACGCACGGCGTTTTCTTCCATTTCCTCCCATCGGCCGCGTTTCAGGCTGCTTGGCAGCGTCATGGCGCCGTAACGGGTACGGATCAGGCGCGACACGGTCAGGCCGATCGCCTCGAACATGCGTCGCACCTCACGGTTACGGCCTTCGCCGATGATTACGCGATACCACTTGTTGATACCCTCGCCACCGCCATCGGCGATTTTCGAGAACTGCGCCACACCGTCTTCCAGCTCGACGCCGGCCAGCAGTTTCTGGCGCATGCCCTCTTCCAGCTCGCCCAGCGTGCGTACCGCGTATTCGCGGTCGATGCCGTAGCGCGGGTGCATCAGGCGGTTGGCCAGGTCACCGGAGGTGGTGAACAGCAGCAGGCCTTCGGTATTGAAGTCGAGGCGGCCAACAGCCAGCCACTTGCCGGTCTTCATAGTCGGCAAGCGATCAAACACCGATGGGCGGCCATCCGGATCATCCATCGAGACGATTTCGCCGGCAGGCTTGTGGTAAATCAGCACGCGCGGCGGCTTTTTGCTGACGCGGCGCTGGATCAGCTTGCCGTTGATGCGCACGGCATCGGCCGGCAGGATGCGCTGGCCGATGTGGGCCGGCTCACCGTTGACCGACACGCGGCCGGAAACAATCAGTTCTTCCATGTCGCGGCGCGAACCCAGGCCGGCTTCGGCCAGCACCTTGTGCAGCTTCGGCGCGTCGTCGTCCGAAGTCAGGTCGCGGCGCACCGGTTTGGCTTGCTGACGGCCCTTGCTTTCATCGCTGTCAAAAGCGTCGGAGGTAACGTAGGAGAAAGCGGCGTCCGCATCATTACCCTTGGCGCCGCCGGCGTTCTGACCGCCCTGGCGCTGCTTGCCATTCTTTTTCTTGCCATTGCGCTGGTTGTTATTGCGCTGCTCGTGGCGTGGCTTGCCTTCACGGCCGACAACTGGTGCGGCGCCCTCTTCCGCGCCTGGCGCTGGCGCCTCGGCGGCTTCGGCAGCAACTGGCTCTGGACGCGGATTGCTGGCCTCGCGCGCGGCGCGCAGTTCGCGCATCTGGCGCGGACCGCGTGGACGCGGGCTGCGCCCGGCGTGCTCACCAGCCTCGGCGACCGGCGCTTCGGCGACCGCTTGTTGCGCAACTGGCGCAACTGCTTCTACAGCGACGTCGGCCGATGGCGCTGCCTTCCTGGCACGCGGCTTGGCGGCCTTGGCCACCGGCTCGGCTGCAGCTTCGGCGGCCGGGGCTTCAGCGTCAGCCTTTTTGGCGCGCGATTTCTTCACTGGCGCCAGCGTGTTGGCAGCAACCGCCTCGCCCGCCTCGGCGGCATCCTTGGTCTTGCGTTTCGGCTTGGCGGCAGGCGCGTCACCAGCAGCAGCCACAGCGGCAGCTTTATCAGCCTCGATCTGGGCTTTGGTACGGCGTTTCGGCTTGGCGGCTACCTCGGCAGCGGCGTCGTTCGTCTCAGGGGTATCAGGTTTGTTCATTAGTCGTTTCTTGGTTGTGCTCAGCGTCAACCGTTAAATCTGGCGCAGGGCCTTGTTCTTGCTTCTCAAAGTTCTCTTGCAGAGCCGCTTCCAGGGTTTCCATCGCGTTCTGACCATCACTGATTTGCTGCAACGGCGGCAACTGGGACAGCGAATTCAAGCCCAAATCATCCAAAAACTGCTTCGTGGTGCCCAGCAAGGCCGGGCGTCCGACAACGTCACGATAACCGACCGCATCCACCCATCCACGGTCTTCCAGCATCTTGATCGTCTGAGAATTGACGGCAACGCCGCGTATTTCCTCAATATCACCCCGGGTAACCGGTTGGCGATAGGCGATGATTGCCAGTGTTTCCAGCGTCGCCCGCGAATACTTCGGCGGCTTCTCCGGATTCAGGCGCTCCAGGTACAGCTTCATCTCGGGACGGCTCTGAAAGCGCCAGCCGGTCGACAGGCTGATGACTTCCACGCCCTTGCCAGCCCAGTCCAGCCGCAACTCTTCCAGCAATTCCTTGATCGTATCGGCGCCTACGCCGGGGCCACGCGGCCGCTCCTGGTCATCCAGTTCGACAAACAGTTTTTTCAGACTGTGGATCGATAACGGCTCACGAGCGCATAGCAAGGCGGTTTCGAGGACTTTTTTAGCCTCAAGATTATCCATAAGCAAAATCGAAAGAAATCAATCACATTCAGTGAGGCTGGCGGGAGTACTCGCTGAAGCTGCTTTTCCGACGCCAAGGCCTATGCGCACCCGGCGGGAGAGAGGGACATGCCGGCAACGGCCGAGACCGTTACTTTCTACGTGAAACGTGGGCAGGAAGCCAGACGTTTCATCCAACAACGCGAATTGTACCTGATAAAAGCATAAAACGCGCATTTCGACTTCATCGAAATGTAACTGAGCTTACGCGGCAGCAAGTCTTTCCGACAAAATTGCCGAAACACCAACGAACGCCGGGTATTCTGCCGTGATCACCCAGGTAGGTACATCCGACAGATATTTGTTGAAACGGCCTTTGGCTTCGAAGCGGGCGCGGAAACCGGAGCGGTCAAAACGCCGGCCCAGTTTCGGCACGATGCCGCCACCAATATAGATGCCGCCCTGCGCGCCCAGCGTCACCGCGATGTTGCCGGCAATGGTGCCCAGCATGCAGCAGAAAGCTTCGATGACATCGTCGCACAGCGCGCATTCGCCGGCCAGCGCGCGGCGCGAGATTTCCGCAGCGCTCAGCTTTTCCGCTGGCAGGTCGCCGTGGTCGGCCAGTGCGCGGTAGATCAGCTCGATGCCGGCGCCCGACATCAGGCGTTCCGCCGACACGTGTTCGAATTCTTTCCAGGCGAATTGCAGGATCGCCACTTCGGTCGGATTGGCCGGCGAGAAGGTCACGTGGCCGCCCTCGCTCAGCAGCGCGGTCCAGCCGTCCTTGCCAGGAATCAGGCCGGAAACGCCCAGGCCGGTACCGGCGCCGATCAGACCCAGCGGCGTATCCGGCACGCCAACGCCACCGCCCACCTGATGCTTTTGCGCCGCCGACAGTTGCGGCAGCGAGCTGGCCAGTGCAGTGAAGTCATTGACCACCACCAGCGTGTCGAAGTTGACTTCGCGGCGCAGCGCCTCGATCGAGAATTCCCAGTGGTGGTTGGTCATGCGCACCATGTCGCCGGTAACCGGATTGGCAATCGCAATCGCGCCGTTCCGAATACCGGTGACACCAGATTCGGCGACGGTCGGCGAGGCCAGATACGCAACCAGGGCGGCGGCCAGGGTTGGGTAGTCGGCACAAGCCAGTACTTCGATCGCGGCGATACGGCCCGGAGCGGTTTCCAGCGCAAAGCGTGCGTTGGTGCCGCCCACATCCGCCAGCAGACGCGGGCCACCAGGGAAAATAGTGCTCAGGGAGGGAGGCGTTTGTACGGACTGGGCTGTCATGATCGTTCAGAAATAGTTGAGGCTTAAGCTTAAGATACTTCATCGCCTCAGGCAAGCAGAACTTGTAGTTTTAGTACAGTTTGCCACAGAACTTTACGATCCAGGATGTTTCGGGCGTAGTATGACTACCAGCAATCATGTGGAACCGATTCCATACCTACCATAAAAAAGCGCCGCGAAGCGGCGCCCTGATTACGCGGAGGCGGTATTGTTTTCGGCCAGGTTCTCGCGGCGGAAGGCGGCGTTCCACGCTTCCAGGCCGCCGTGCAGCGGCCGGGCAAGATGGTAGCCCTGCCCGATCAGGCTCTTGGCCACATGCGCCGCCGTCACATCGTTGGGGCAGCTGCAATAGACGATGATGTGGCGCCCCTTGTCCAGACCGACAATCTGAGCGTTCAGCTCGCCGCCATTGAACAGCACGGCGCCGGGCACCGCCGGGTCCAGCATCTGTGCAGTGGCGCTGCGGGCATCGACCAGGATCGGCTCGTGCCCCTGCTCCATCATCTGCTTGAAGTCATCGATGGTGATGCGCTCGACATCGACCGACTGGCGGAAACGCTTGCGCTCCACATATTTGAAGGCGACGAACAGCGCCAGCAGCACGGCCAGCACGATCAGCGCGGTGGTCCCCATGGTGCTGAGGATGTCCAGCAGCTGGTCGACGCTGGTGTGGAAGAAGGCGCCGATGGCAATGCCGGTGCCGGCCCATAGCGTCGAACCCATCACGCTGAAGCACAGGAAAGTGCCCGGCTTGGTGCCCATGGCACCTGACAGTGGCGGCGCGATGACATTAAAGCCGGGAATGAACTTGGCGACGATCATCGCTTTCGGGCCCCAGCGGTTGAAATTGTCTTCGGTCTGGCTGACGCAGTAATCGGGCGACAGCGAAATCTTGCACAGCAGCTTGAGAATGCGCTTGCCGTAGAAACGGCCGGCGCGATACCAGAACGTGTCGCTGATCAAACAGGCGAGCATGGCCACCGCCAGCACGGCGGTCCAGTGCGTGTCGCCGTCGACCGACATCGCGCCGGACACGATCAGCAGCGGAAACGCAGGAATGGGCATGCCGAGTTGTTCGATCAACACGATGCCGAACACGATCAGCACACCGTATTCTTGGAGCAGGAGGATTAAATTCGCCATTCGGATATCTTAACTTAAAAAACGCTTAACCGTGGTGCGGCATCGCGGCCAGCAGCGCGCGCGTGTAGGGGTGCTGCGGGTCGCCATACAGCGCCTCGGTGCCAGCCAGTTCGACCACTGCGCCGTGCCGCATCACCATCACCTGGTCGGCCATATGCCGCACCACCGACAGGTCGTGCGAGATGAAGATGTATGACAGCCCCAGCTCGTCCTGTAAATCCTGCAAAAGATTGAGTACCTGGGCTTGCACCGAAACATCCAGCGCGGACACCGATTCGTCGCACACCAGGATTTCCGGCCGCAAGGTCAGGCAGCGCGCGATGGCGATGCGCTGCCGCTGGCCGCCGGAGAACTCGTGCGGATAGCGCGCGGTGGCGGCAGCCGGCAGGCCAACCTTTTCCAGCAGCTCATGCACGATGGCCATGCGCACGCGGTCATCAGCGCCGATGCGGTGGATGCGCAGCGGTTCGAGCAGAATGTCGCCGACGGTGAAACGCGGATTCAGCGATGCATACGGATTCTGGAAGATGATCTGCATGCGCCGCTTGTATGCCTGGAATTCGCGCACCGGCATGGCCAGCAGGTCGCGGCCCTCGAACAGCACGCTGCCGCCGCTGGCCTGGTGCAGCCGCAACAAGGTCAGGCCGAGCGTGGTTTTGCCACTGCCGGACTCGCCCACCACGCCCAGCGTCTGGCCGCGCGCCAGCGTGAACGATACGTTCTCCAGCGCGTGGAAGGTGCGCCGGCGCAGCCAGCCGTCGCGCAGCAGAAAGGTTTTGCGCAACTGGCGGACTTCCAGCAGCGGCGGTGCCTCGGACGCCGACGCCGGCAACGGCGCGCGGCGGCGTGTCGCCAGTGCGGCGCGACAGTCCAGCAAGGCACGCGTGTAATCGTCGGTTGGCGTGGTGAGCACTTGCTTCGCCGGGCCCGCCTCGCGCACCTCACCTTTGCACATGACGACCACATGGTCGGCAATCTCCGCCGCCAGGTCGAGGTCATGGGTAATAAACAGCACCGACATGCCGCGCCGCTGTTGCAATTCGGCGATCAGTTGCAGGATTTGTTTCTGGATGGTGACGTCAAGCGCGGTGGTCGGCTCGTCGGCGATCAGCAACCGTGGTTCGCAGGCGATGGCCATGGCGATCATCACGCGCTGCTGCTGGCCGCCGGATAACTGGCTCGGGTAGGCGTCGATGCGCTGCGCGGGATCAGGGATGCCCACTTCTTCCAGCAGTTCCAGTGTGCGGCGGCGTGCCTGCGCAGTGCGCATGCCCATGTGCAGCTTCAGTACCTCAGCGATTTGCGCGCCGATGCTGAACACCGGGTTCAGCGACGACATCGGCTCCTGGAAAATCATGGCGATGTCCTTGCCACGCATGGCGCTGCCATCGAAGATGATGCGGCTGTCAGGGTCAATGATGGCGGCGGCCGGGTCCAGCAGGCCCATGATGGCCATGGCGCTGACCGATTTGCCGCTGCCGGATTCGCCGACCAGCGCCACCGTGGCGTTGTGCGGCACGCTGAAGCTGATGCCTTTGACCGCTTCGACTGTGGTGTGGCGGTCGACGCGGAAGGCGATGCTCAGGTTGCGGATCTCCAGCAGCTTCATTGTTTCACCTTTGGATCGAGGGCGTCGCGCAGCGCGTCGGTGAACAAGGAGAAGGCGGTCACCAGCAAAGCCATGGCGGTGGCGGCTGCGGCCAGTTGCCACCAGCGGCCCAGTAACAATTCGCCTTGTGCTTCGTTCAGCATGCTGCCCCAGGACACCACGCCAACCGGCACACCAAAGCCAAGGAAGGTCAGGATGACTTCGGCCTTGATGAAGCCCACCGCCAGGATGGACAACTGCACCAGCGCGACGTGGCTGACGTTGGGCAGGATGTGGTGAAACATGCGGCGCCAGTGCGAGGCGCCGATGGCGTCGGCCGCCAGCACGTATTCGCGCGCCTTGTGCTTGATGTATTCAGCGCGGATCAGGCGGAACGGCGCGGTCCAGCCGGTCAGGCCGAGGATCAGCACGATGGTCAGCACGCCCTTCTGCTGTAATACCGCCGCCACCGCGAGTATCATCAGCACCGACGGAATGGCGGTGAAGATGCTGTAGAACCAGTTGAAGAAGTCGTCCACCACGCCGCCGCAGTAGCCGGACAGCGCGCCGAACACAGTGCCGATGGCCACCGCCAGCAAGGCCGCCACCAGGCCGACCACGATCGAGGTTTCGCCACCCTTGATGGTCTTCTTGAGGACATCGTGGCCCCACTTGTCGCCACCCAGCGGCAGCGTCGCCCGCCGCGCGACACCCGTAGTCGCCGTCGCGCTGGCCAGTTGCGCGCGCAGTGCGCGGATGTCGTCGGCCAGCGGATCGAACGGATTATCGGGCAAGGCTTGCGCCGGCGCGGCCGAGCTCACGCTGCTGGCTGCCATAGCGCCCGCAAACAGCGGCGGCGCATAACTGACGCCAACCTCGTCCTCCCAATCCGCCGCGACCAGGCCGGCTGCCGACAGCGCGGCCAGCAGCAGGAACGCCGCCAGCAGCGCCAGCGCCACCATCGCCACCCGGTCCGCGCACAAGCGCCGCCACGCCCTCATGCCAGCTTCACGCGCGGATCGATCGCCTGGTACAGCAGATCCGTCAACAGATTGAACACCATGGTGGCCGCCGCCACATACACCGTCACCGCCTTAATCACCGGAAAATCGCTGCGCTCGACCGCCAGGATCACCTCGCGCCCGATGCCGGGAATGCCAAAGAAACGCTCCAGCAGAAACGCGCCGATCAGCAATGCCGGCAGATTCGACATCACTTGCGTGACGATCGGGATCGCCGCATTGCGCAGCACATGCACCCACATCACGCGCCGCTCGCTGAGACCTTTCGCGCGCGCCGTGCGCACATAATCCTGCCCCACCTCATCCAGCACAAAGCTGCGATACAGGCGCAAGGTCGGCGCCAGCGACACCGCCAGCCCGATCAGCACCGGCAGCACCACATACTGCGGCCCACCCCATCCCTGCACCGGGAACCAGCCCAGCCGGTACGCCAGCCCATACTGGAACACGATGAGGTACACCAGGATGCTGACCGACATCGCCACCGTGCAGGCCAGCATCACCAGCCGGTCGGTCAGCGTGCCGCGCACCGACGCCAGCGCCAGGGCAAGCGCGATGCCAAGCAGGGTCTCCAGCAGCGTCAGCGGCAACAGCACCGCCAGCGAAGGGCCAAGCCGCGTCGCCATCACCTGCGACACCGGCTCGCCGGTCGCCCAGCTCAGACCGAAATCGAAGGTCACGATCTGTTTGATGAAAATCCACAGCTGCACGTAGTACGGCTGGTCGACGCCCAGCTGGCGGCGGATATTGGCAATGCTGCCTGCATCGGCCATCTTGCCGGCCAACAGATAAGCCGGATCGCCGCCGACCCAGTTAAACAATACAAACACCAACAACACCACGCCCAGCATGGTCGGCAACATCTGCCACAGGCGACGAACGGTGTAAGCCAGCATCTCTGTCCTTGATGAAAAACGGTTGTTAGCATAAACCCATTCAAAATTTACGCAAAGCCGCATCGATATAAGCGGTTCATATAAGTTTTAACGCTGATCAAATAAGGAATTAGCCCGATCCACCGCGAAGCGTGGCGCCAATGTAACGCACTGTAAAAATATGAACGTTGATTCATAAAAATTATCAATCACAAAATTGGTGCGACGCGCCATATATTTGCTTGCAATGTGCTAGTCCGGCAGTTTTTCCACTTCCAGAAATCCGTCGCGCACCAAATTAGAGCGCTCGGCCGCGCAACATTGTTCCACCGAAAGTCCCGCCCATGGAAATCCCCGTAAGGGTTTCCTCATTGTGGCGATCTGGCCACGGGTGATCTGATGAACAAAAAATTAATACAAACACACCCTGTTGTTCATCGTTTCACTTTTGGGAGCTAAGCATAATGATGGTTGAAAACGTTTTGTCGCGATCAGTACGCCTGGTCTGCGCCAGTGGCCTGGCGCTGGGCATGCACAGCGCAGCGGCGCAAAGCACCGACGCGCCGGTGCAGCGCGTGGAAATTACCGGTTCAAGTATCAAGCGCATCAACGCCGAAGGCGCATTGCCGGTACAAACGCTGTCGAAGGCACAGATCGAGCAGTCCGGCGCCACCAACGTGGCCGACCTGATCGCCACGCTGCCGTCGATGCAGGGTTTCACCACTTCGTCGATGTCGGTCAACGGCGGCGGCGGCGGCCTGCAGACCGCCTCGATCCACGCGATCGGCGAAGGCTACACGCTGGTGCTGTTGAACGGCCGCCGCCTGGCGCCATCGACCTCCGGCTCCACCGTCAACCTGGCCAGCATCCCGCTGGCGGCGGTCGAGCGGGTCGAGATCCTGACCGACGGCGCCAACACGCTGTACGGTTCGGACGCGATTGCCGGCGTGGTCAACTTCATCCTCAAGAAAAACCAGCAGGACGCCATTATCGAAGCATCCTACAGCCAGCCGCGCAGCGTCGGCGGCGCCACCTCCACTGCTTCGCTGTCGAAGGGCTGGGGCGACCTGGAGAAGGACGGCTTCAACGTGCTGGTGTCGTACGCCCACGATGAGAGCAAGGCGTCCTGGGCCAGGGACCGCGACTTCTCGCAAAGCGGCGTGATTCCGTTCTATGAGAACGGCAAGGCTTACCAGCTGTACCAGACCAGCGGCAACTCGATTCCCGGCATCGCCGCCGTGCGTCTGAAGAACGGCTCGGCGGTCAGCTTCAGCCCCAACCTGCTGAGCACCGGTTCCTGCAACGGCGACAACCTGTTCAGGGTCGGCAACACCTGCCGCTATGACTACGCCGCCACCGTGCAGAACACGCCGCAGCTGAAACGCGACAGCGGCTTCGGCTCGTTCAACTGGAAGATCAACGACAACACCACCTTCTTTGCCGAGGGCCTGGTGTCGAAGTTCTCCAACACCGCGCAGTACGCCGCGCCGGCGCAGCCGCTCGGCCTGCCGCTGGGCAGCCCGCTGTACGCCAAATGGATACTGCCCAACCTGGCCAAGGTCGGCATCACCGATCCGAGCCAGGTGGCCAGCGTGACCATGAACCTGCGCCTGATCGACGCCGGGGGCCGTGCCGACGAGTACGCCACGCTGGCGCGCCACTTCGCCTTCGGCGTCGAAGGCGCGTTCAAGAACATCGATTACCGCGCTGCGTACACGCACTCGGAAAACCGCCAGACCGATACCGCCGCCGGCGGCTACATGAGCCTGAACACCTTCGACGCGCTGGTTGCGGCCGGCAAGTTCGATCCCTTCCTGCCGCCAAGCGCTGCCTCCAAGGCAGCGCTGGCGCCGGCCGTGCTGAATAACGAGTTCAGCGTCACCAAGTCGAAGATCGACATGGTTCAGGCCAGCGCTTCATCCGAAATCTTCAAGCTGCCGGCCGGCCCGGCCATGCTGGCCCTTGGCGGCGACTTCACCAAACAGTCGTACTCGGAAGCGCCGGACGCCTTCTCGCAAGGCCTGAACAAGCAGCAGCCGAACTTCACCGACGCCATCGTCGGCGGTGGCGCCGGCGCGCTGCCGATCGACGCCAGCCGCAAGAACTGGGGCGCTTACGGCGAGCTGCTGCTGCCGGCACTGAAGAACCTCGACATCACCGTGTCCGGCCGCTACGACGACTTCACCGCTGTCACCAACGACAAGAACTTCGACAGCGACGGCAACCTGATCGCGCCGGGCAAGCAAGGCGAGTCGGCCAACAAGGCCACCTACAAGCTGGCGCTGCGCTGGAATCCGATCGAACAGGTGCTGGTGCGCGGCTCCTACGGCACCGGCTTCAAGGCGCCGAGCATGAGCAACATCGTCAAGCCGCTGGTCAACGGCGGCTCGTCGCAATTCCACGCCTGCCCGATCACCAACGCCAGCGATCCACGCTACAAGCTGTGCTTCCCTGGCTCGTCGGAATACGGCCTGCTGTCGGGCGGCAATGCCGCCACCGGCGCCGGCGCGCTGAAGCCGGAGGAATCGAAACAGGCCACGCTGGGCATCCGCATCGAGCCGACCAGCAGCATCTCGCTGGGCTTCGACTGGTGGGATGTGAAGCTGGAAAACCAGATCCAGACGCTGTCGGAAGACCTGGTGTTCGGCAATCCTGGCGTGTACGACAGCCTGCTGCGCGTGTATTACGACCCGATCCAGAAACAGAACGTGCTGGTGGCCGCGCTGACACCATTCAACCTGGCCAACGCGCACTACCGCGGCATCGACTGGGACCACACCTTCCGCACCAGCACACCACTGGGCAAGGCCTCGCTGCAGTGGACCGGCACCTATATGCTGAAGGCGGAACAGGAGGCGCCAGGCACCGGCCTGGAGAAAAACATCGGCCGCTTCAACTCGTATGCCGATGTGACCTTCCGCATCATCTCCAAGCTGACCGCGTCGCTGAAGACCGAGCGCTTCACCAACTCGCTGACCGCCAACTACCATTCCGGTTACACCGACCAGGAATACAACAGCAGCAACAGCGTGGTGCGTGAAGTGATCAACGGCGTCGCTGGCAACTATGTGCCGATGACTCGCCGCGTGGCGTCGTACACCACCTTTGACTGGCAGACCAAGGCCCAGCTCAGCAAGCAGTTCGCGCTGACCGCCGGTATCAAAAACCTGGCTGACATCGACCCGCCGTTCACCATCCGCAACGCCGGTGGCGGCAACCAGTCGGGCTACGATGGCCGCTACACCGACCCGCTCGGCCGTACCTTCTACCTGAACGCGTCGTACAAGTTCTAAGCAACCGGGGCTCCTGCGGGAGCCCCTCCGCATTATGCGCGCGACGCATATCTCTTATGCGGCACACCATTCACATTTCATATGGCACATATCGAAACATAGAATTATATTTATATCTGAGTTTCCTGTAATCTGCACACATCGACCTTCACCGCAGTTCACAGGAGAACTTCCATGACCACCATCGCCGCCACCCTGACCGCCAAACCAGTCCAGCCAGCCACCCGCCGTTCGTGGAAGCAGATTATCCGCCGCGCCTTTGAAACGCTGGGCAAACACTACTCGCACGGCCCTTACATGCTGTAAGCGCGCTGTTGCAGCACAACAAAAAAGGGCCGTGGGTCCTTTTTTTTCGCCGTTGTTTTTTATGAACAGACAACCTTTCTGAATTGACAGCCCTACGCTCTGTAATGAATTATCAAGCCTCTTGAACACCTTCACCGAGGTTCAGGAGCCATGTCAACTTTACCAAAAGTTGGTTAATAAAAATATTCAGTTCGTATTGGGAGTAGAGAGCAATGATGAAAGAAACTGTTTTGTCCCGTTCCGTGCGCCATATCTGCGCCGGCGGCCTGCTGGGCCTGGGACTGATCGCGCCGCTGGCGCAGGCGCAAACCGACGCGCCGATGCAGCGCGTTGAAGTGACCGGCTCGTCGATCAAGCGCCTGGTGTCGGAAACCGCCAATCCGCTGACCGTGATCAAGGCTGACGACTTCGTCAAGCAAGGCCTGACCACCGCCCAGGAAGTACTCGACCGCATTCCATCCAACAGCTCCAGCTTCAGCTCCGGCAACGTGGTGGGCGGCAATAGCTCCGGCCTGCCGACCGGCGGCCAGGCCAGCGCCGACCTGCGCGGCCTCGGTGGCGACAAGACCCTGGTGCTGCTGAACGGCCGCCGCATCGCCAACCACCCATACGACGGCGCCAGCGTCGACCTGAACATCATTCCGATAACCGCACTGGAACGCGTCGAAGTGCTGCGCGACGGCGCTTCGGCCATCTACGGCACCGACGCCATCGGCGGCGTGATCAACTTCATCACCAAGCGCTCGGTGCAGACCACCACCATCACCGCTGAAGCCATCCTGCCACGCAAGGACGGCGGCGATGAGAAACGCGTCAACCTGTCGAGCGGCTTCGGCAATCTGGACACCGACGGCTTCAACGTGTTCGGCGTGTTCGACTACCACAAGATCGACATCCTGACCTCGCAGCAGCGCGACTTCTCCAAGACCGGCGTGATCCCGGACCGCGGCCTGAACCTGACCTCCGGCACCACCTTCCCCGGCAACTACTTCGACCCGACCTCGGGCGCCACCGGCAACCCGGGCTTCGCCACCGGCTGCGATGCGCCGCTGTCGGTACCGCGCGCCAGCAACGGCACCTGCCGCCAGGATTACACGCGCCAAATCGACAACCTGCCGCAGCAAAAGCAGACTTCGTTCTTCGGCAAGGCCACCTTCAAGATCAACAACGACCACCAGGCGTCGATCGAGTACCTGCACTCGCAAAACGATGTGGTGTCGCACACCGCACCGCCGCCGCAGACTGGTCTGATCCTGCCGAAAACCAGCAAATACTATCCAGGCAATTCGGGCGGCGTGCCAGCCATGCCTGGCCTGTCCGGCGATCCGCTGAACGTCAGCTGGCGTCCGACCGAAGCCGGCCCGCGCGAGATCAATTCCAAGGGCGCGGCTGACCGCTTGGCGATCGCCGCCGAAGGCCTGTTCCGCGAATGGGACTACAAGGCCGGCTTCACGCTGTCGGAAAGCCGCTCGGCGGAATACTTCACCGGTGGCTACGTCAACGACGCCCAGTTCGCCGCCGGCGTCACCAACGGCATCCTGAACCCGTTCGGCAAGCAGGACGCGGCCGGCAAGGCCTACCTGGACAGCACCGCGCTGCGCGGCCAGGTACAGAAAGGCAAGACCCGCAACACCGGCATCGACGCCAAAGCCAGCCGCGAGCTGATGGACCTGGCCGGCGGCAAGCTGGCGGTCGCCATCGGCGGCGAACTGCGCCGTGAAGAAGCCGACTTCTACGTCAACCGCGACATCGCCGGCCAGGCTGCTTCGTCCGGCCTGTCGGGTTCGCAGTCGACCGACGGCGCGCGCACCATCAAGGCGGTGTTCGGCGAGGTCAACCTGCCACTGCTGCAAGACCTGGAAGTCAATCTGGCGGCCCGCTACGATGATTACAGCGACGTCGGCAGCACCACCAATCCGAAGGCATCGTTCCGCTACCAGCCAGCCAAGCAAGTGCTGTTCCGCGGTTCGGCCTCGACCGGCTTCCGCGCACCGACGCTGTTCGAGAAAAACGCGCCACAGTCGAAGAACGATACCAACAACTCGTACAACGACCCGATCCTGTGCCCTGGCGGCGTGCTGTCGTCGAATCCGATCGCCAACCCGCTGCGCGACTGCGACCTGCAACAGTTCAAGCTGCAAGGCGGCAACCAGAACCTGAGCCCGGAAAAATCCAGGACCTTCTCGGTCGGCGCGGTGCTGGAGCCGATTTCGCAAGTCACGCTGGCAATCGACTACTGGAACATCAAGCTGAAGGACAAGATCAACGCGCTGCCGGAAGAAGCCATCTTTGGCGACTACGAGAAGTACAAGGCGCGCTTCCTGCGCAATCCTGACGGCTCGCCGTACGCCATCCTCGACCTGAAAGAAAACCTGGGCAAGGTCAACACCGATGGCGTCGATGTCTCGCTGACGCTGCGCTCGGGCGCCACCCAGGCCGGCAACTTCACGCTGACGCTGGACGGCACCTATGTCCACAAGTATGAATACCAGGATGAACGCGATGGCCCGTACAACCAGAACGTTGGCCGCTACGCCGCCAACAATCCGGTGTTCCGCTGGAAGCACAACCTGGCGCTGAACTGGCGTCTGGGCGACTGGAACGCCACGCTGGCGCAGTCGTTCAAGACCGGCTACACCGACCAGAACCTGGACATCGAAGACAAGTACCTGAACAAGGTGCCGTCGTACCAGCTGTGGAACTTCTCGACCAGCTACACCGGCATCAAGGGTGTGACGCTGACCGCTGGCGTGAAAAACCTGCTGGACAAAGAACCGCCGTTCTCCAACCAGGGTACGCTGTTCCAGAAAGGCTATGATCCACGCTACACCGATCCGGTCGGCCGCGCGCTGTACCTGCGCGGCAGCTACAGCTTCTAAGCCTCAAAACGAAAATCCCGGCGCTGCCGGGATTTTTTTTAGAACTTATAGTTCCCGGTGATGTAGAACGACCGTCCCGCCGGGTCGGCATAGCGGCCGTCATAGCCGATCTGGTTGCCACCGCCGGCATTCTGCAAAGTGAACGGCGGATCGCGGTCAAACAGGTTCTTGACGCCGGCGGTCAGCGCAAACTGGCCGAAGTCGTACTTGGCCTGCCAGTCGACCGTGGTGTACGACGGTACCTTCAGGCCGGCAAACGCCACCGAATCGCCAACGCTGCCATCCGCATTCACCGCAAACACCGCCGTGTCGATCGGATAGGACTGGTCGTGATAGCCGGACTTGTAATGCGCCACCAGCGTGTTGGTCAGCTTGCCGGTGGTCAGGCTCAGGCTCAGATTGCTCTGCACGCGGAACACCACGCCATTGTCCGGGCCGAAGCGCCCGAGGTTGGACTGCACTTCGCCGTCGGCGCTGGTGGTGTAGTCCTGCTTGATCATATAGGTGCCGTTCCACGCCGCGCGCAGATCGCCAATACCGGTCTTGCTGCGGTAGCTGAAGTCCCAGTCGACGCCGCGATAATGCGCCACGCCGCCGTTGATCGGCGCCAGCAGGTAGGCAATCGTGGTGTAGCCGGCCGGATCAGGATAGGGATTGACGAACAGGTTCTTGTACTGCTGCGGATTGGCGAAGCCCTCCTGCTCCGGCACGCCGGCCGACAGCACCTGGTTGCGGATCGTCACATTCCACAAGTCCAGCCCCAGCGACAGGCCGCGCAGCGGTTCGACCCGGCCGCCCAGCGTCCATTGCTTGGACTTCTCCGGCTGCAGGCCATCGGGACCGTTCAGCGCATTCGGGCCGCTCAGCAAATCGTACTGCGCCTGCCCCACCTGGCAGCCCGGCGAGCCGGGGAACGGGCAGGCATAGCTGCCGGCAGTGCTGCCATTGAAGGTGTTGGCGCCGGCGATGTCGCTCAGGTTGGGCGCCTTGAAGCCGGTGCCGTAGGAACCACGCAGCAGCACCGTGTCGAGCGGCGACCACTTCAGGCTCAGCTTGTAGGTGCCGGCGCTGGAGCTGTTGCCGATATCGCCGCTGGCCAGCTGCGGGATCAGGCCGCTGGCGTCCGGCACGCTGGCGAAGATGTAGTTGCTGTGTACCTTGTCGTAGCTGTCGTAGCGGCCGGAGACGGTCGCTTCCACCGTCTTGTGCAGCGGCAGCAACACCTCGGTGAACACGCCCCAGTTGTCGCGGCGCGCATCGAACGGCACCACGCCGTAGCTGCCACCGACCGGATAGTTGGCCGAGGCCGGCTGGGTCGAGAAGCCGGAGTTGGCCAGGATCAGCGGATGATAATCAACCTCGTAGCGCGTCTTCGAGTAATCGCCGCCGACCGAGATGATGGAGGTGCCGCCCGGCAGGTTGAACAGGTCGTGCTGGGCGCCGGCATGCACGGTGTTCAACGTTGATTTGCCGCGCGAGAACACGGTGCCGTTCAGCAGCGCGCTGTTCAGCTGATCGGCGCCCTGGCCGGTGACCGGATCGTATTTTCCGGCCGCCACCAGGCTTTCCAGCATATTGAAGTCGGAGTAGCCGCCGGCGGCGGTGTCCTTCAGCTTGGCCTGCGACAGGATCAGCGAAGCGTTATAGGTCCAGCCCAGCGCGCTGCCGTCGATGCCGGTGGCAAAGTGGCGCGAGGTGGTTTCATACTGGTCGGCGCGGCCGCCGATCAGCACCGAGCGGTAGCCCAGCGTGGCGTTGCCGCTCGGGTTCTCCAGGCCGTTGGCGGTCAGATAGGGCTGCACATATTTCGCATACAGCGCCGGGAAGCGGGTGGTCGAGTTGACGCCCATCGGCTGCGCCGACGGTGCGTACTGCGCGGTCATCGCGTATTGCGACAGCACCAGCTCGGCCCAGGCGGTGGTGTCCTCGTTGATTTTGATGGTGCCTTTCAGCAGGCCGCTGTCGCGGTGACTGCCCGGCACGTTTTCCACTGTCGACGCATAATTGAAGCGGCACTGCGCGCCCAGCGGCCCGGCCAGCGCGCTGCCGCAATTGCCGTTGGCGGCCAGGTAGGGATTGATGGCGTAGCCGCTTGCATCGCCAGTCGAGCCGATCGGGCGCGCGTTGAAGGTGATGTTGGCCGGCTCGGTGTTGCCGGTGCGCTGGTCGAAGTAATACTGCTTGCCGTTGGCGCCGAACTTGAAGAAGGCGCCGCGCGCCGAGAAGTCGCGCTGCAGCGCTGTGATGCGCTCCAGCTCCTCGTGGCTGTACGAGGCCAGCACATTCCAGCCGTTTTCCTGCAGGTCGCCCCAGCCCTTGGTGATGCCGGCGCTGCTCCATTTGCCGCCGTTCTTTTTCGGCTGGCCGTAGGTGGCGTATGCCTCGCCGGTGGTCAGGTTTTTTTTCAGGATGAAGTTGACCACGCCGGCGATCGCATCCGAACCATACAGCGCCGAGGCGCCGTCGGTCAGGATCTCGACCCGCTCCACCGCTTCCAGCGGAATGCTGGACAGGTTGACCGCGTAGCCGCCGCCCTGGCCGGAGCCGATGGCGCTGGGCGCCACGCGCTGGCCGTCCAGCAGCACCAGCGTGTACTTCGATGGCAGCGAATGCAGCGAAGCGGTGGTGACGCCGGCGCCACCGCCGTTGACCGAACTGGAGGAAGGCACAAAGCCCTGCATCGACGGCAGCATCTGGATCAGGTCGGTCGCCGAGGCAGCGCCGGTCTGCTTGATCTCGGCGGCAGTCAGCACCTGCACCGGCAATGCGCCCTCTTTCTGGATGCGCTTGATTGACGAACCGGTGATTTCGACGCGCTGGATCGGCTGTTCGCCAACCGCATCCTGCGCCAAGGCTGGCAGCGCCAGCAACACGCTGCCTGAAAACATCAGGCGCAGCGAACGGGACAGCACTCTTTCTTGCAGCATAAACAACCTCCTGTTGTGGTTTTGGGATGCAACGATCCAACGCCCCCGGCCGCAAAGACCGGAGGACGACGAACAATGACGCACATGGGGTATGTCTATAGGAAGGTGTTCTGTGACACCCGGGCCTCGTCTTCTATCAAAGCATGCAACTAGATTAACTGTCAATCGGGTTGTTACCTGCTTTGGCGTTAGCGCAACAGCCAGCCCATCAGGCTGGCCCCGGCATTGCGCCGGGGCCACAGAGGAAATGCTTACTTCGCTGCAGCTTCGTTTGCCTGGGTGGCAAGACGGCGCTGGCGGACGGCGGCGGCCAGGCCTTGCAGCACCTGCACGCTGCTGTCCCAGTCGATGCAGCCGTCGGTGACCGACTGGCCGTAGGTCAGTTCCTTGCCCGGCACCAGGTCCTGGCGGCCGGCCACCAGATGCGACTCCACCATCACGCCGACGATGCGCTGCTCGCCGCCCGCCACCTGGGCGGCGATGTCGGCGCACACCGGCACCTGGTTCTCCGGCTTCTTCGAGCTGTTGGCGTGCGAGGCGTCGATCATCAGGCGCGCGGCCAGGCCTTGCGCGGCAATCGCCTTGCAGGCTTCATCGACGCTGGCGGCGTCGTAATTGGGCGCCTTGCCGCCGCGCAGGATGATGTGGCAATCCTCGTTGCCGTTGGTCGAGACGATGGCCGAATGGCCGCCCTTGGTCACGGACAGGAAGTGGTGCGGCTGCGAAGCGGCCTTGATGGCGTCGACCGCGATGCGCACATTGCCGTCGGTGCCGTTCTTGAAGCCGACCGGGCACGACAGGCCGGAGGCCAGTTCGCGGTGCACCTGCGATTCGGTGGTGCGGGCGCCGATCGCGCCCCACGAGATCAGGTCGGCGATGTACTGCGGCGAGATCACGTCGAGGAACTCGGTGCCGGCCGGCAGGCCCAGTTCGTTGATGTCGCGCAGCAGTTCGCGCGCCATGCGCAGGCCGTCGTTGATGCGGAAACTGTTGTCCATGTACGGATCGTTGATCAGGCCCTTCCAGCCGACCGTGGTGCGCGGTTTTTCGAAGTAGACGCGCATGACGATTTCCAGGTCGGCGCCCAGTTCCTGGCGCAGCGGCGCCAGGCGGCGCGCGTATTCCATCGCCGCTTTCGGATCGTGGATCGAGCATGGGCCGATTACCACCATCAGGCGGTCGTCCTGGCCGTGCAGGATGCGGTGCAGCGCCACGCGGGCGTTGGCGGCGGTCTGTTCAGCCGCTTCCGTGCACGCATACTCGCGGATCAGGTGGGACGGTGGCGTCAGTTCCTTCATCTCGCGGATGCGCAAATCGTCGGTACGGGGCATGCTGTTCTCCAGGTGAGCTTAAAAATAATGGGTAAAAAAAAACCGCCTCGGAAGGAGGCGGTTTTTTGGGATTCTGCTGGGACTCGTTTTGCTTCTACGTGCACCGGCCGCTAATCCACCGCCTGAGGGTTGGAAAGCTAAAGTAAAACCAGCCGGTAAAGAAGAAGTGGGTCATGTAAAGTCCGTAAGTGTCGAAAGACTATAACAACAGTTTGCGCCATCTGGCAAGCACTTTATCGCGCGCTGCTGGCGGCGCCCTGCCCTTCCCAACAAAAATTTACATGCTGCGGCCTGGCGTTAAGTTCTTAGCGCCTGTATCCGGATGTAAGCTGCGCCAGCCCGCAGCGCGCCAGCGATGGCGACCTGGAGGCAGAAAACCGTCTTAACAGCAGTAAGGCTTTGCTGGCTGTCGCATCGCCGCACACTTGTTCAAGCGTCATTGTTCCCGCCTCCCGCGAATGGTCTGATCGCTTTGCTCAAAAAGCAAACACCCATTCCCATATCAATGCAGGAGTTAAAACAATGATGATTGAAAGAGCCATGTCGCGCAGCTTGCGCGTGCTGTTTGCCGGCGGCCTTGCGGTCGGCATGCACGCCGCCGTCGCGCAAACCGACGACGCCCCGATCCAGCGCGTGGAAGTCACCGGTTCCAGCATCAAGCGTCTGGCCAGCGAGACCGCGCTGCCGATTACCAGCATCAAGGCCGCCGACTTTGAAAAGCAGGGCCTGACCACCGCTGCCGAAGTGATGAACACGCTGTCGATGAACCAGAGCTCGACCGGTAGCAGCCAGTCGGTCGGTTCCGGCACCGGCGGCATCGCCACCGCCGACCTGCGCGGCCTGGGCAGCAACAAGACGCTGGTGCTGCTGAACGGCCGCCGCCTGGCCAACCACCCGTTCAACGGGTCCTCGGTCGACCTGAACATCATCCCACTGTCGGCGCTGGAACGGGTGGAAGTGCTGCGCGACGGCGCCTCGGCCATCTACGGCACCGACGCCATCGGCGGCGTCATCAACTTCATCACCAAGCGCTCGGTCAGCGGCGTCACTGTCAGCGCCGAACGCTACCAGCCGCAGGCCAGCGGCTCGGGCGCCGAATCGCGCATCAACCTGTCCGGCGGCTACGGCGACCTGGACAAGGACGGCTGGAATGTCTTCGGTGTCATCGACCTGCACAAGCAGACCGCGCTGGATGCTTCAGAACGTGATTTCGCCAGCACCAGCGTGCGGCCGGAGCGCGGCGTCAACGGCAGCAGCGGCACCTCGCAGCCAGCCAACTTCTACTCGGACAACGGCATCACCGGCAACCCGTACTACGCCAGCGGCTGCGTTGGCAAGGGCCTGATCCAGAGCAGCACCGGCACCTGCCGCACCGACACCAGCACCTACATCCAGGCGATTCCGAAGACCAAGCAGGAATCCTTCCTCGGCAAGGCCACCTTCAAGCTGAACCAGGACGACATCGCCACCATCGAGTACCTGCACAGCCGCTCGACCAACAGCAGCGCGATCGCGCCGTCGCCGCTGACCGGCATCACCATGACGTCGGCCAGCCCCTACTATCCGGGCGGCAGCGCCGGCGTGCCAGCAGTGGCCGGTCTCAGCGGCGAAGACCTGAGCATCAACTGGCGCACCGTCGCGGCCGGCAAACGCCAGGGCTATGACACCTCGATCTCCGACCGCCTGGTGCTGGCTTCGGAAGGCCTGGTGGCTGGCTGGGACTACAACGTCGGCCTGACCTATGCCGTCAACAAGGCCAGCAGCGCCTTCGCCGGCGGCTACACCAACGACTCGCTGATGAAAGCAGGCGTGCTGAGCGGCATCCTGAATCCGTTCGGCGAGCAATCGGCCGAAGGCGCAGCCTATATCGATGCTGCCCAGCTGCGCGGCGAATACCTGTCGGCCAAGATGACCAGCGTTGGCGTCGACGGCAAGATCAGCCGCGAGCTGTTCCAGCTGCCGGCCGGTGGCGTCGGCTTCGCGCTGGGCACCGAATTCCGTCACGACAAAGCCACTTACAACGTCAACCGCGACCTGGCGTCGCAGGCATCCAGCTCCGGCTACGCCGATGCGCAGGACCAGGCTGGCCAGCGCAACATCTCGGCCGTGTATTCGGAACTGAGCGTGCCGCTGGCGAAGACGGTGGAACTGTCGGCCGCCGCCCGCTACGACCACTACAACGACGTCGGCGGCAGCTTCAATCCGAAAGTCGGGCTGCGCTGGGAAGCCAGCAAGCAGGTGCTGTTCCGTACCTCGTACAACACCGGCTTCCGCGCGCCGACGCTGTACGACCTGCACGGCCCGGCCACGTCGACCTTCACCAGCAACGCGTATAACGATCCGGTGCTGTGCCCGGGCGGCAGCGCGATTACCGGCGCCAATCCGAACGTCGCCTGCGCGCAGCAGCAGTACATCCGCAGCGGCGGCAACGCCAACCTGAAGCCGGAGAAATCCAAGACCTTCGCGCTGGGCGTGGTGTTTGAGCCGCTGAATGCGGTCAGCGTCTCGTTCGACTACTTCAACATCAAGATCAAGGATTCGATCGGCACGGTGTCTGAATCGACCATCTTCGACAACTACGAGAAGTACAAGGACTACTTCGTCTACTCGGCCGACGGCAAGACGCTGCAATATGTCAACGCCGTGCTGGACAACTTGGGCGAAGTGAAGACCTCGGGCATCGACACCAGCCTGCGCTGGAAGCTGCCGCGTACCTCAGCTGGCGACTTCATGTTCCAGTTCGATGGCACCTGGGTGCACAGCTACAAGTACCAGAACGAAACCGGCGGCGAGTTTGTGGAGAATGTGGGTGTGTACGGCGACAACGCGCCGGTATTCCGCTGGAAGCACAACGCCACGGTAACGTGGAAGAAAGGCACCTGGAGCGCCAGTTTCGCCAACAAGTACCTGAGCGGCTACGAGGATCAGAACAGCGTGGCGGAGCAGTACGTCCACCACGTGCGCGCGTACTCGACCTACTCGCTGTCGACCAGCTACAGCGGCATCAAGAACACCGACCTGACGGTGGGCATCAAGAACCTGTTTGACACGGCGCCGCCCTACACCAACCAGGGCACCACGTTCCAGAGTGGCTACGATCCGCGCTACACCGATCCGCTGGGCCGTACCTTCTACGTGAAGGCAACCTACAAGTTCTAAACCAACATCGGGGGCAGTGCCGACATTCGGCACGACCCCGAATTTTTTAGGCTGTGCCGCCGACGGTGACGCCGTCGATGCGCAGCGTCGGCTGGCCGACGCCGACCGGCACGCTCTGGCCTTCCTTGCCGCACACGCCAACGCCCGGGTCCAGCTTCATGTCATTGCCGATCATCGATACGCGGTTCAGCACTTCCGGACCGTTGCCGATCAGCGTCGCGCCTTTCACCGGATAGGTGATCTTGCCGTTTTCGATCATGTAAGCCTCGCTGGCCGAGAACACGAACTTGCCGTTGGTGATGTCGACCTGGCCGCCGCCGAAGTTCACCGCGTACAGGCCATTCTTCACCGACGCCAGGATCTCGCCCGGATCTTTATCGCCGCCCAGCATATAGGTATTGGTCATGCGCGGCATCGGCAGATGCGCGAACGATTCGCGGCGCGCGTTACCGGTCACCGGCATCTTCATCAGGCGCGCGTTCATGGTGTCCTGGATGTAGCCTTTCAGGATGCCGTCTTCAATCAGCGTGGTGCACTGGGTCGGATTGCCTTCGTCGTCGATGTTCAGCGAGCCGCGGCGGTCCGCCAGCGTGCCGTCATCCACCACGGTCACGCCTTTGGCTGCCACGCGGTCGCCGATGCGGCCGGCAAACGTCGATGAACCCTTGCGGTTGAAATCGCCTTCCAGGCCGTGGCCGATCGCTTCGTGCAGCAGGATGCCTGGCCAGCCAGGGCCCAGTACCACCGTCATCGGACCGGCTGGCGCCGGACGCGCATCCAGGTTCACCAGTGCCGATTTCACCGCGTCATCCGCATACTGCTCCAGCAGCGCGTCATCAAAATACGCATAGTCGTAGCGGCCACCGCCGCCCGACGAGCCGACCTCGCGGCGGCCGTTCTGCTCGACAATGACGGTCAGCGACACGCGCACCAGCGGGCGGATATCCGCCGCCAGCACGCCATCGCTGCGCACCACCAGCACCACATCGTATTCGCCAGCCAGGCTGGCCATCACTTGCACCACGCGCGGGTCCTTGGCGCGCGCCATCTTCTCGATGCGTTCCAGCAGCTGCACCTTGGCGGTGGCGTCCAGCGACACCAGCGGATCGTGCGGCAGGTACAGCGAGCGGCCGCCGACGTGGTTCATCGCGCCAGCCACCTTGATCTTGCCGCTGCCCGCGCGGGCGATGGTGCGGGTGGCCGAGGCGGCATCCAGCAGCGCTGCTTCGGAGATTTCATCCGAGTACGAAAACGCGGTCTTGTCGCCCGACACGGCGCGCACGCCAACGCCTTGATCGATAGAAAAACTACCGGTCTTGACGATGCCTTCTTCCAGGCTCCAGCCTTCGTTTTTGGTAAATTGGAAATACAAGTCGGCATAGTCGACTTTGTGCGTGAACATGCTGCCCAGCGTCTTCAGCAGCTTGGCCTCGTCCAGCCCGAACGGCGTCAGCAGGATATCGCGCGCAACGGCCAGGGTGGACAGATTCGGTTCAAATGGCTTCATGGTGATGCTTTCTGTGAGGTGTTACCGGCATTGTAGTGGATATCACATGGTCCGGTGTTTCAAGGCCGGCAAGCTGTCGCGCACGCCTTGCATGTATTCGAGGTCGATTTCACCCTGCACCACGCCCTCGCCCTCGGCCAGTACCGACTTCACCGTACCCCATGGATCGATCAGCATGCTGTGGCCCCAGGTGCGGCGACCGTTCGGGTGGATGCCGCCCTGCGCCGCCGCCAGCACGTAGCACTGGTTTTCGATGGCACGCGCGCGCAGCAGGATTTCCCAGTGCGCCATGCCAGTCGTATAGGTGAACGCGGCAGGCACGACGATCAGCGACACCGGCCCCATGGCGCGGAACAGTTCCGGGAAGCGCAGGTCATAGCACACCGACATGCCAACCTTGCCGAATGGCGCTTCGAACACACCCACGTTCTTGCCCGGCACAATGGTCTTCGATTCATTGTACGATTCGCTGCCCTTGCTGAAGCCGAACAGGTGGATCTTGTCGTAGCGGCTGGCATGCGCGCCGTCCGGGTTATACACCAGCGTGGTGTTGATGACTTTCTCGGCGTCGTCAGAGGCCAGCGGCAAGGTGCCGCCGATCAGCCAGATGTTCAGTTCGCGCGCCAGGCCGGACATGAAATCCTGGATCTTCCCCTGGCCCAGCGGTTCGGCCACCTTGACCTTGTCGCTGTCGTTGAGCCCCATGATGGCCCAGTATTCCGGCAGCAGCACCAGCCTGGCCCCGGCCTGCGCGGCCTGCGTCACCAGGCGGCGCGCGGTGGCGATGTTTTCATCCACGGTGGGCGAGGAAATCATTTGAATGGCGGCAACAGTATGGTTCATGGCGATCCTTTGGGCGGTTCGGTTTTGGTGGCGTCCAGCTTGGTGACGACCGGCGCCTTCCACGGGCCGGACACCTGCATATGATAAGTCAGCGCCTTCATCACCGGAGCGCTGAGGAATAGCTGCGCCAGGAAGCTGCCGAGGCCGATGACCGGATTGACCGCCAGCGCATACACCAGCGGCGCCGTGCCCAGGTTGACCTCGGGTATCACCACCACGTGCAGGTTGGTGGTTTCATTGGCCATATCGGCCACGCCATCCATCAGCACAGTTGCGGCCACGCCGTGCATTTTCAAGTTATCGGTGCGCACGATGCCGCGCTCGATCGTGGCGCTGGCGGTGATGCCGTCGAACGCCAGTCCCTCGGAGAAGACGTCATGGAAGTCCAGCTTCAGCAGGCGTGGCAAGGCTTGCAGGCTCAGCACGCCCAGCAGCTTGGCGGCGCCCGGGTCCTGCTTGAGGAACTGGCCCTTCTCGACATTGAGTGCGATCTGGCCGGACAGGCTCGGCAGGTCCAGCGAATACGGCACGCCCTTCCAGGCGATATCGCCCTTCAGCGTGCCCTTGCCGTTCTTGACTGTGTCGGCGAAGCCGAAGCGTTCCAGCAGCTTGCCGGCATCGTGGATCGCCAGGTTGAAGTTGAGGCTGGTGTCATGCACGCCGCTCTTGCTGACCCATTTGCCGCTGCCATTCAGCTCGCCATCGGCATTCGCCAGCGACAGCTTGCTGACGCGCCATTCGCGCGCATTCGGCAGCTGCGCGTTATGCGCCTGCAATTCCAGCCGGCCGAGCGGCTTGTTGAACAGCTCAAAGCGCTCGACCACCACGTCCAGCGCCGGGATGGTGGCAGCAGCGCTCTTGCCATCCAGCAGCTCCTGCACTTCGCTGGAGGCCGATGCAGGGATCACCAGCGACGACAGGCGCGCGGTCGCCTTGCCCAGGCCGGCGCCGGTGGACGGCTCGATCCAGGTCACATAACCATTCGCCTGGGTGGAGTCGATGCTGGCCTGCCAGCTGCCCTTCAGATGGGTGACGCCGACCACGATGTTTTCCAGCTTGCGGCCACCAATGATGAGCTCACTGGAGCGCGCGGCAATCGCATCCGGCAGCACGTATTGGGTGAAGTCGGTAGCGTCCAGTGCCGGCGAGGCGCTTGCCGCCGCCGCGCCCTGGCCGGCGATGGCGTCACCGAAGTCCAGCCAGTTGTCGACGTTCAGCTCGCGCATATTGATGTTGAAGGCCAGGCCGCTGTCCGGTTCCGGCGCCGGCGTATTGACGCCAATGCCGCCGCGCACCAGCTTCCAGTGCTGCCGCGTCATTTTCTGCCGCTGGTAGCGTGCCATGACACTGCTGCCCAGGCTGATGCGGATATCGTCATGCAGCAGGCCGCCAGCATCCGGCGTCAGGCCGGCGTTCAGCAGGAAACGCACCGGCATGCTGTCGGTGGTGCTTTTCTGCAGCGGCGCCGGCAGGTCCAGCGCCAGCCCGGTCAGGCTGGAATCGACGGCAATCTGCAACTGGTGGTCGCGCGCCGTCACCGTGCCGCTGTAGCGCGTGCTGCCGCTGAAACGATCAGCCAGGCGCTGCATGGCCGGCATCGGGTAGGCCTGACGGAAACCGTCGGCGGTCAGCAAGCCGCCCAGCTTGACGACGATGGAATTATCCTTCTGGCTGCCACCGGTAATCGACACCGGGCCGCCAAGGAAGTTGCCGGACAGCTGGTTCAGGTTGACGCCGTGTTCGTTGAATTCGATCTTGCCCTGCGACGATTGCACCACCGGCAAATCGTTCATCAGCGTGATGTCGTTGTTGGCCAGCGTCAGCGTGCCGTTGACCTTGGTATCCAGCGCGTGTGCCAGCGGAATGCGCAAGCTGAGCGCCAGCTTGGCGTTGCCAGTGGCCTGGGTTTCGTCGGTGAAGTGCGAGATCCAGCCAAGCACCGGGCTGATCGCCACATACTTGAGGAATTCCTGCATCGGGCCAGCGGCGTTGCCGTCGATTTCCAGCATCGAATCGTGGATGCTGAGGTCAGGAATCACGGCTTTGACGTTGCTCAGCGCTACGCCGGCAGTGGTGGCGGTGTCGCCACGGATTTCCATGCGCGCGCGCTCGAACACAAAGCTGCCCTTGATGTGTTCGGCTTGCGGCCACAGCGGCAGCGGCTTGCCATCCTTGCCCAGCTCCTTGCCGTCGTGCAGGTAATAGCCAGGCTCGTAGTTCAGTTTGGCGTCGGTCAACTTGCCGGCGACGCGGAACTCGCCATGCGCCTTGCCCTCGCCGTGGAAGGGGAAATGCGCCAGGTCGCCGCGCAGGCGTATCGTCACGTCGCTGGCCGTGCCGCCCTCCAGCGCGCCGGTCAGCCAGTGGGTGATGTCGTGCGGCGTCTGCATCGGCAGGTAGCGGCCGATGCGGTTGATCTGGAAGCCGGTCAGCGTGCCGCTCAGGTCGGCCTTGCCGGGGCCCTTGCCGGCCAGCGACAGCAGGTGCGTGCCTTGCAGCGTGCCTTGCAGGCCTTCCTGCTCGAAGTCCATGCTGTCGATCTGGAACAGCAGATTGTTGTCCGCCTCAAACGACCAGCGCGCCTTCAGGTTCAGGTGATCGAACGGCATCGACGCTTCGGCGAAGTAATCCGGCATTTGCAGCACCAGTTGCTGCGAGTTCAGGCTGAAGCTGCCGCCCTGCTCGGTGGCGTCGATCGCGCCGCTGAGATTGTCGAAACCGGGTAGGGCCGGCATGCCGGCGATGGCGGGCGTCTTGCCGGATCTGGCCTGCGGCAGGCGCGGTGGCTGCGGCTTCAGGCCCAGTCCCACCAGGTCGCCCTTGACGCGATAGGTCTGCAAGGCCGGGAAGCTGCCCTGCCATTCAGCGGAGAAATTTTTCAGCAGGCCGCGCGGCGCGAAGCCGGCCACCATCTGATGCTGGCGCTCGGACAGCGGCAAGCGTTCGGCCAGGCCGGCGATGGTTTGCAGGTCCAGCTGACGTGCGCGCACTTCGACTTTTTCCGGCCTGGCGCCGGCCGCCGCCACATAGGTTTCCGACAGCGAGGTCGGCGCCATCACCAGGCCATCGCGCGTGGTCAGCGTCAGGTCGCGCAATTCCAGCGTGTGGCCCAGCGCGCCGAAGCGCGGCGTGCTCGCGCCCTTGCGCGCCAGCGGCGGGCGGATGTCTTCGTGCATGGCGATGCGGCCGCTCATTTGCTGCAAGTCGAGCAGCGGCAAGTCCTTGCCCAGCACAGCGGTGACATCGTTCAGGCCGACATCGGCGGTGAAGCCGGTCAGGCGCGACTGGTCGACGCCAACCCAGGCGCGCAGCGAGCCGCTGCCCTTGCTCAACTCAAATGGATAATCGATCCAGCTTTTCCACGCCAGCAGGTCGGCGTTGCGCAGGTCGGCGTACAGCTCGCCCTTCCACATCGACACGTTGGAGATGCGCGCGCCAAACGCCGGATGGCTGAAATCGGCGCGCACATCCAGCGGCGCCGCCAGTGCGCCCGGCGGCGTGGCGCGCAGCGAGAATTCATGGTGCAGCCAGTTGTTGATCAACACCAGCGTTACATTGTCCAGCGCCAGCGGCGGCGCGACGCGCGTGCGGTCGGTCCATTGCACCCGGCCTTCGTGGATGACGATCTGGCGCTGGGTCAGCAACCAGTCCAGGCCCTTGCCGTCGCTCGGCTTGTCGGGATCGATAAAGATGCCGGCCACGTACAGTTTGCCGTTATTGTCGCGCAGGATGTTGAGGTCGGGGCGGTGCAACTCCAGCGCATGGAAACGCACGGTGCCGGTCACCGCTGTCCACCACGACAGCGTGGCTGACACGCTTGGCAGCGTCAGCGCAGGCCGGCCGTGCTGGTCGTGCAGCACCACGTCGCCAAGGAACAGGTTGGGACGGAAACCGCTCCACGACGCATACACGCGGGAAATCGTCACCTGGTTGCCGACCGCGTGGCTGGCGGCGCGCTCGATATCGTCGCGGTAGTGGTCGATATTCGGCAGCACCACATAGCGCAGCGTCAGGAACAGGATGGTGAAGGCGAAATACAACAGCAGCGCCAGCTTCACGGTGAAGCCCAGCACATGGTGGGTGGCCTGGTTGCAGAACCGATAGGCGGCACTGAGCCGATGCCAGCGCGCGGCCAACGGGCCCTCGCCTGTCACGGTCTCCTCTTCTGGTTTTTGCATCAATACGCTAATAAATCAGGCCATGCATCAAATAAATAGCTAAACTCGGTTTTTGGAGCAATTCTACCTTATCCCTCTATGAGTTCACCGTCCGTCTCCCCGTTAGCCTCCCGCTTCTATCAACGCTGGCTCGCGGCCGCGCCCGATCGTGCCGCCAAGGCTGATGCGCTCTCGCAATTATCGCTGGATCAAATCAATCTGAATGATTATTTACAAATAGAAGCACATGGCAATTTGCCGCTGCCGCGCGCCATGCGCCGGCTGCGCAACCTGCTGGTCTGCACGCTGATCCGGCGCGACCTGGAGGGCAAGGCCAACCTGGCGGAAGTGGTGGAGACCATGACACGCTTTGCCGACTTTGCAATTCAACAACACATGGCCGAGTTGCACACGGAAATGGTGGCGCTGCACGGCCAGCCGATCGGCCATGATTCCGGCCTGCCGCAGGAAATGATGGTGCTGGCCATGGGCAAGCAAGGCGGCGGCGAACTGAATGTGTCGTCCGACATCGACCTGATTTTCGTCTATCCGGAAGACGGCGACACCGCCGCCGGGCCGGGCCAGCGCAGCCTGTCCAACCATGAATTCTTCATCCGCCTGGGCAAGAAGCTGATCGCCGCCCTGGCCGAGATCACCGAGGATGGCTACACTTTCCGCGTCGATATGGCCTTGCGACCGAACGGCAACTCCGGTCCGCTGGCGGCCAGCCTGGGCATGGTGGAAAACTACCTGATCGTGCAGGGCCGCGAGTGGGAGCGCTACGCCTGGGTCAAGGCGCGCGCTGTCACCGGGCGCGCCGAGGATATCGCCGCGCTGGAGGCGATTGTCCGCCCGTTCTGCTTCCGCCGCTACCTGGACTTTGGCGTGATTGACGCCATCCGCAATATGCACGCGCAAATCCGTGCCGAGGTCAACCGCCAGGAGCGGCTGCACCCGGACCGCAGCAACAACGTCAAGCTGGGGCGTGGCGGCATCCGCGAAATCGAGTTCCTGGCGCAGGTATTCCAGCTGATCCGCGGTGGCCGCGACGCCGCCCTGCGCGACCGCTCGACCCGCACCACCTTGCGCATCATTGCCGAGAAAGGCTTGCTGAGTCACGCCATCGTCTATCAACTGCTGGCTTCCTACACCTTCCTGCGCAATCTGGAACACCGCCTGCAATACCTGGACGACGCCCAGACGCACACGCTGCCGGCCAGCGACGAGGATCGCCAGACCGTCGCCAAAATGATGGGCCTGCCTGACGTGGCCACGCTGCTGACGCAGCTGGACGCGCACCGCCAGTTCGTCGCCGGCCAGTTCGACGAGATGTTCTCGGACAAGACCGAAAGCAGCGAAAACGATATCGACCTGCAATCAAGCAATGAATGCGCCGATCCCGACAACCGCGAAGCGATGGTGGCCCGCTTCACCGCGCTGGGCTTCGACCAGCCGGAAGACGCCACCAAGCGCCTGATCGCCACCTGGCAGGCGCCACGTCTGCAATCGATGCCGGAGGCCAGCCGCAACCGCCTGCAAGGGCTGATCAATACCGCGCTGCCGCTGATCATCCAGGCCGCGCAGGAATCCAGCGGCGGCAACCAGCTGGCCACGCTGGGCCGGCTGCTGGATTTCCTTGAAGCCATCGCCCGCCGTTCAGCCTACCTGTCGCTGCTGACCGAATACCCGCACACGCTGGCGCGGGTGATCCGCATGGTGCACGCCAGCGGCTGGGCCGCGCAATTCCTCAGCCAGCACCCTATCCTGCTGGACGAGCTGCTGGACGACCGCGTGCGCACCGCCGTGTTCGACCCGGTGGCGCTGGCCAGCGATATTGACACCCAGCTGAGCGCCTGTCCCGGCGACACCGAGCGGCAGATGGACGTGCTGCGCGAAATCCACCACGCCCAGCTGTTCCACCTGCTGGCGCAGGACCTGGCCGGCGACCTGACGGTGGAAAAGCTGGCCGACCACCTGTCGGCGCTGGCCGACACCATCGTTGCCGCCACCATCAAGGCGGCCTGGCAGACGGTGGCCACGCGCCACCGCGAGGTGCCGCTGTTCACCGTCATCGCCTATGGCAAGCTGGGCGGCAAGGAGCTGGGCTATGTGTCCGACCTGGACGTGATCTTCCTGTACGACGACCCGGACCAGGAAGCGCCGGCCCAGTACGCCAAGCTGGCGCAGCGCTTCATCACCTGGATGACCTCGCACACCTCGGCCGGCATCCTGTTCGACATCGACACCGCGCTGCGCCCGGACGGCGCCAGCGGCATGCTGGTGTCGACCGTGACGGCATTCGAGAAATACCAGAGCAATGCGGCCTGGGTATGGGAACACCAGGCGCTGACGCGCGCCCGCTACTGCGCCGGCGACCTTGCCATCGGCCAGCGCTTCGAGCAGATCCGCGACGCCGTGCTGCGCAAGGAACGCCCGGCCGACGGCCCGCTGAAGCAGGAAGTGATTGCCATGCGCAAGCGCATGGTCGACGCCCATCCCCACAACGGCGCGCTGTTCGACCTCAAGCAGGACCCGGGCGGCATGATCGACATCGAGTTCATCGTGCAATACCTGGTGCTGCAGCACGCCTGCACCTATCCGCAGCTGACTGATAATTTTGGCAATATTGCGCTATTGCGTATCTGCGCCGAGCTGGGCCTGATCGACGCCGGCCTGGCCGCCAGCGTGGCCGACGCTTACCGCAACTATCGCAAGCTGCAACACCAGTTGCGCCTGCAGGGACAGGACCTGGCCCGCATCGCGCCGGAGCTGGTGGCCGAGCAGGCAGCCCAGGTCCGCGCTTTGTGGACCAGCTTGTTTGGTGGCGGCGTTGCCAATTAGCAACGTCAAACGACGCATACGCTGCCCACTGCGCTACTATGGCTAGTCATAATAAAGGCGCAGTTGGGGCGCGCTGTCATTTAAACCTTGGAGGACTCGCATGAAGACATTATTAGCAGCAGCCGCTTTCAGTCTTGCAATATGTGGGATGGCTTCGGCAGCGGATAAAGGCAGCAAGGAAGAAGCAGTCGCCATGGTGAAAAAAGCCGTGGCCCTGGTTAAATCCGACGGCAAGGAAAAAGCGTTTGCGGCAATCGCCGATCCAGCCAATACCACTTTCCATGACCGCGATTTATATATCTACGTGTATGACTTTAATGGCGTGGCTTTAGCGCACGGCAATAATCCTAAAATGGTGGGAAAATCTTTAATCGGCCTGAAGGATAATGAAGGCAAGCTGATGATTAAGGAAATGGTGGAGGTCGCCAAAACCAAGGGCAGCGGCTGGGTCGATTTTAAATGGCCGAATCCGGTAACCAAGGCAGTGGAATCCAAAGCCGGTTATGTCGAGAAAGTCGACGACTTCCTGATCGGTTCCGGCGCTTACAAATAAGTCGCAAGCTTCGCTCCCCCCACAAGCCGGGCTCGACCCGGCTTTTTTGCGTCCATACCACACTATCGTGCCAACAAATGGCATGTACGTACCAAAAACCAGTCTAGCACGCCCTTCCCTGCGCACGATTGAATGTATGGACTCCGTTGTATTCATGTCCACTCATCCATGAACAATCTTTATTTGCTTCCTATACTGAATCAGCAGCACCCACGATTCAAATAACCACGAGGGAGTCTGAATGAATAACATCGCCTTGAAAGCCAGCGTCATTGCTGTCGGTTTAACGCTGGGTTCGTCATATGCCCAGGATGCGCCCATGGAGAAAGTGATTATTACGGGTTCCAATATCAAGCGTATTGATGTGGAAACCGCCACGCCGGTACAAGTATTGCGCCGCGAAGAAATTACCCGCCTTGGCGTTAATTCGGTAAGAGATATTATCGATACGTTGACCTCCTCGGATAGCAGCGCTTTATCCGATATCGGCGGCTCGAATTCATTTGCCAGCGGCGCCTCTTCCGCCTCGCTGCGTAATCTCGGCAAACAATCGACGCTGGTGTTATTAAACTCACGCCGGGTCGCACCGTATGCCCTGGCCGACTATAACGAGGTATTCACCAATCTCGATTCATTACCGCTGGACGCCATCGAGCGGGTGGAAATATTACGCAATGGCGGCTCGGCGATTTACGGTTCCGATGCGGTCGCCGGTGTGATCAACATCATTACCCGCAACGATTTCCAGGGCGTGCAGCTGCGCGCCAATTACCAGCAATCGCTGAAAAACGAGCAGTTCAAGACCAGGACCGCCAGCCTCACCGGCGGCTTCGGCGACTATCAAAAGGATGGCTACAATGTGCTGGCCAACATCGAGGTGTTCAAGCGCGACAGCGTCATCTGGCGCGATGTGCTGGATGACATCAACCCGGCTTACGGCGATAAATTCTCGGCGGTGGCGCCCGGCAGCGGCGCCATGTTCGGCCACCGTGGCGCGCCGTCCACTTTCTCTTATCCCGGCAACCTGATCGGCCAGGGACCGGTGACCGGCTGCACCACGCTGAATGCCGCCGGCCTGTGCGTCTACGACCGCTTCGCCCAGTTCGAAGCAGTGCCGAAGGCCGAGCGCGTCAGCGCGCTGGTCTCCGGCAAGCTGAAGCTGAGCGAGCAGGTGGAGGCCTATTCGGAGGTGCTGTACTCCAAGACCAAGACCAATTACATCTCGGCGCCCGGCACCTATGGCTCGACCAACCCGGACACGGTGTGGGGCAACCCGGCCACCGGCGCCGGCAAGCTGTTCGGCTACCGCTTCCTGTCGCCGGATTCGCCGCTCAACACCACCGGCGAACCGCTGGAACTACGCTACCGCTATGCCGACGCGCCGCGCGGCAATCCGAATGATAGCGACCAGTACCGCGCGCTGGCCGGCCTGCGCGGCACGCTGTCGGAGCGCTGGGACTGGGATACGGCGGTCGGCGTCATGGGCAGCAAAACCTGGTCGCGCAACAACGGCGCGCTCAGCGACAGCGGCTTCAAGGCGGTGGTCGGCGACTACACCCGGACGCTGGCCGGCGACCCAAACTGCGAGGCCAACTTCCCCGGCTATTGCGAATACACGGCAGCCGACCCGAATTTCTTCAACGGCCTGTACAAGCTGGGCCAGCAAAACTCGCCGGAAGTGCTGCGCCAGCTGTTCCCTGAACAGGGCTACGACGGCAAGATCACGCAATATTTCATCGATGGCAAGATCAGCGGCGAGATCGGCAAGATCGGCGAGCGCGCCATCGCGCTGGCGGTCGGCGGCGAGGTGCGCCATGAGAAATTCAAGATCACGCCGACCAGCAACCTGGCCAACGGCGACATCGTCGGCTACGGCGCCGCCAGTGCCGACGCCAGCCGCACCACCGAGGCGGTATTTACCGAGGTCAACCTGCCCGTCACCGACAAGCTGGAATTGGTCGGCGCCGCCCGCATCGACAAATTCCCTGGCTTCAAGGCCCATGCCTCGCCAAAAGTGGCGGCGCGCTGGGAAGTGACGCCGGCCTTCATGCTGCGCAGCACCTATGAAGGCGGCTTCCGCGCACCCAACCTGACCGAAAGTGCGCAATCGAGCAAGTTCGCCTTCGATAACGGTGTCACCGATCCGAAGCGCTGCAACCAGGCCCGTGCGCTGGCGCGCGACCTGCGCACCGCCGCCAACGCGCTGCCGGATAGCGATCCCAACCAGGCGCTGCAACTGGCGCGCGCCGACATCGTCGAACAGAACGAATGTGCGGCAGGCGTCGCCAGCGTGGTGCGCAACAATCCGGGCCTGAAGCCTGAAACCACCCGCAGCGCCACCGTCGGCTTCGTCCTGGAGCCCGTCAAGGGCAGCAATCTGTCGCTGGATTACTGGCACATCGAGCGCAAGGATGAAATCGGCCTGAAGTCGACCGACGACCTGCTGGCCTCGGAGGCCGACCAGCCGGAAGGCGTGATCACCCGTGGCGCGCTGGCATCGGACAAAACCTTCACCGCCGCCGAGCGCGCCCAGTACGGCGTCACCACCGGGCCGCTGCTGTCAACCTCGGGCCGCTTCGAGAACGTGTCGCGGACCAAGACCAGCGGCATCGACCTCAGCGCCAACACCCGCTTCGACACCGGCATCGGCCGCGTCGACCTGGGCCTGAACGCCACCCGCCTGCTGCAGCTGAAAAACTTCAGCTCGACACGCAACGACTACGGCGACAATCTGGCCGGCCGCTACAGCTATCCGAAAACCGTGGCCAACCTGACGTCAACGCTGCGCACGGGCGCCTTCAGCAACGGCCTGCGCCTGGTGTACCAGAGCAAGACCTCGCTGCACGGCGATTTCTTCGACGAGGTCTACACCGACCAGGGTTGCGTCGACCTGGAGTGGAACGCCAGCGAATGCCAGGTCAAGGCTTACGGCCGGCTGGATTACACCTTCAGCTACAGCGGCATCAAGGACCTGACGCTGTCGCTGTACGTGCGCAACATCACCAACCGCCGGCCACCGCTTGACCTGCGTGAGTTCTCCGAGCAAGGCGGCGTGATCCCGCAAAACATCGCCGACGTCCAGGGCCGCTCGGTGCGCGTGACCGCCGAGTACCGCTTCCGCTAGACGAAAAAAAGGCCACCGCGAGGTGGCCTTCTGCATGCAACAGCGAAGATTACTTCGCGTTCATCAGTGCAACAGTGGTGTCCAGCATGCGGTTCGAGAAGCCCCACTCGTTGTCATACCACGACGACACTTTGACCAGGCGGCCCGACACCTTGGTCAGCGTCGAATCGAAGTTCGACGAGGCCGGGTTGTGGTTGAAGTCGATCGATACCAGCGGTTCGGTCTGGTAGGTCAGCACTTCTTTCAGCGCGCCTTCCGAAGCGGCTTTCATCAGCGCGTTGACTTCTTCGACGGTGGTGTCGCGCTTGGCGATGAACGACAGGTCGACCAGCGAGACATTGATGGTCGGCACGCGGATCGCGAAACCGTCCAGCTTGCCGTTCAGCTCAGGCAGCACCAGGCCAACCGCAGCGGCAGCGCCGGTCTTGGTCGGGATCATGCTCATGGTGGCCGAACGGGCGCGGCGCAGGTCTTCATGCATCACGTCCGACAGCACCTGGTCGTTGGTGTAAGCGTGCACGGTGGTCATCAGGCCGGTTTCCAGGCCGATGGCGTCGTTCAGCGGCTTGACCAGCGGCGCCAGGCAGTTGGTGGTGCACGAAGCGTTCGAGATCACGGTGTCCGTGGCTTTCAGCACTTGCTGATTGACGCCGTAGACGATGGTGGCGTCGACATCCTTGCCGCCCGGTGCCGAGATGATGACTTTCTTGGCGCCGCCTTTCAGGTGGGCCGAAGCTTTTTCCTTGGTGGTGAAGAAGCCGGTGCACTCCAGCACCACGTCCACGCCCAGGTCGCCCCATGGGATTTCAGCCGGGTTGCGCTGAGCGAACACGCGGATCACGTCACCGTTGACGATCATGTTGTCGCCATCGACTTCCACGGTGCCAGGGAACTTGCCGTGGGCGGTGTCGTAGCGGGTCAGGTGGGCGTTCGACTTGGCGTCGCCGAGGTCATTGATCGCCACGATCTGGATGTCTTGCTTTTTGCCGCCTTCGTAGAAAGCACGCAGTACATTACGGCCGATGCGGCCGTAGCCGTTGATTGCTACTTTGATCGTCATACTTTGCTCCTGATTAAAAATATTGTTAATGCAACCAGCAATTATAGATTAAGCAATGACCGCTTTGACTTTCGCGACGACATTTTCGACGGTGAAGCCGAAATGCTTGAACAGCACGCCCGCCGGCGCCGACTCGCCGAAGGTATCGATACCGACCACAGCGCCTTCCAGACCAACATATTTGTACCAGAAGTCGGTGACGCCGGCTTCGATCGCCACACGTGGCACGCCCTTGGTCAGCACGGCGGCCTTGTAGGCGGCTTCCTGACGGTCGAACACATCGGTCGACGGCATCGACACCACGCGCGCCACAATGCCTTCGGCAGCCAGCGCCGAGGCAGCGGCTTGCGCCAGTTCGATTTCCGAACCGGTGGCGATCAGCGTGACTTTGGCGTCGGCCGCTTCTTTCAGCACGTAGCCGCCGCGGGCGATATCGGCGATCTGCGCGTCGCTGCGCTCCTGGTACGGCAGGTTCTGGCGCGAGAAGATCAGCGTCGACGGGCCATCCTTGCGCTTGACCGCCGCGCCCCACGCCACCATCGATTCGGTGGTGTCGCACGGACGCCAGTTGTCCAGGTTAGGAATCAGGCGCAGCGACGAGACGTGCTCGACCGACTGGTGGGTCGGGCCGTCTTCGCCCAGGCCGATCGAATCGTGGGTGAACACAAAGATCGAACGCTGTTTCATCAGCGCAGCCATGCGCAGCGCGTTGCGGCTGTAATCGGCAAAGGTCAGGAAGGTGGCGCCGAACGGGATGTAGCCGCCGTGCAGGGCAACACCGTTCATGATCGCCGACATGCCGAACTCACGCACACCGTAGTTGATGTGATTGCCTGGCTGGCCGGAACGCACTGGCGTGATTTCCTTCCAGTTGGTCAGGTTGGAACCGGTCAGGTCGGCCGAACCGCCAAGGAATTCCGGCAGCACTGGCGCCAGCGCTTGAATCGCGTTCTGGCTGGCCTTGCGGGTGGCGATGTTTTCTTTCTTCTCGACGGTAGCGGCAATGCCTGCTGCCAGCGCGGCGTCGAAGTTGCCTGGCAGTTCGCCGGCCATGCGGCGGCTCAGTTCTGCGGCTTCTTGCGGGTATTTGGCGGTGTATTCGGCGAACTTGGCAGCCCAGTCGGCTTCCAGCGTGGCGCCGGCCGATTTGAAGTCCCAGGCGGCGTAGACGTCGGCCGGCACTTCAAACGGGGCGGCGCTCCAGCCGATGTATTCACGGACGGCAGCCACTTCCTTGTCGCCCAGCGCGGCGCCGTGCACCTTGTCGCCGCCTTGCAGGTTAGGCGAGCCTTTGCCGATCACGGTCTTGCAGCAGATCAGGGTTGGCTTGCCGGCTTGCTTGGCGGCTTCGATGGCGGCTGCAACTGCGTTGACATCGTGACCATCGACCGCGCGGATGACGTTCCAGCCATAGGCTTCGAAACGCGCCGGGGTGTCGTCGGTGAACCAGCCTTCGACTTTACCGTCGATCGAAATGCCGTTATCGTCGTACAGGGCGATCAGTTTCTTCAGGCCCAGCGTGCCAGCCAGTGCGCAGGCTTCGTGCGAGATGCCTTCCATCAGGCAGCCGTCGCCGACAAAAGCGTAGGTGTAGTGGTCGACCACGTCCAGGCCTGGCTTGTTGAATTCGCTTGCCAGCAGCCATTCAGCCAGCGCCATGCCGACCGCGTTGGCGATACCCTGGCCCAGCGGGCCGGTGGTGGTTTCTACGCCCGGGGTGTAGCCCACTTCCGGGTGGCCCGGCGTCTTGGAGTGCATCTGACGGAACGATTTGATGTCGTCCATGGTCACCGCATAGCCGCTCAGGTGCAGCAGCGCGTAGTGCAGCATGGAGCCGTGGCCATTCGACAGCAGGAAACGGTCGCGGTTCACCCAGCCTGGGTTGGCCGGGTTGTGGCGGTAATGGCCACTCCACAGCGCAACAGCGATCTCGGCCATGCCCATCGGCATGCCTGGGTGGCCGGAATTGGCCTTCTGGACGGCGTCCATGGCCAGCGCGCGGATCGCATTAGCCTTTTGTGGGTGTGGGAGCGTAGAAGTCATCGTAGATATCACGGAAGTATGGAAACTGTGAGCAAGGGCGGCGCTTGCAGAGCCCATTATTTTACCAGACGATGACATGGACCATTTAAAATTGCAGCTCTAACTTGACCGGACTTACGTATGCCCCGCTTTTTCTGCCCCCAGCCGCTGGCCGTCGGCCAGCTGGTCCAGCTGCCGGACACGGTCGCCCATCATATACAAGTGCTGCGCCTGGCCCCGGACGCGCTGATCACACTATTTAATGGCGACGGCGGCGAATACACGGCGGTGCTGACCGAGGTGGCGCGCCGCAGCGCCAGCGTCGAGATCAAGGCGCACACCGCGCGCGAGGTCGAGCTGCCGTTCGCGGTGACGCTGGCACAGGCGCTGCCCGAGGGCAGCAAGATGGACTGGATTATCGAAAAAGCCATCGAACTGGGCGTGTCCGGCATCCAGCCGCTGGCGGCGCAGCGCTGCGTGGTGCGGCTGTCGGCCGAGCGCGCCGAGAAGAAGCTGGAGCACTGGCGGGGCATCATCGTCTCGGCCTCCGAGCAGAGCGGCCGCAACCGGCTGGCGCAGCTGGCCGCGCCGCAAGACTATAAACAGTGGATCACCCAGCAGGACCTGCACCGCCGCATCATCCTGACGCCGCGCGCGGAACAGTCGCTGGCCGACTGGGCGAAACACCAGCCGCCGCAGGCGGTGACGCTGGTGGTCGGCCCCGAGGGCGGCCTCAACGAAGCAGAGGAAAGCGACGCCATCCGCCACGGTGCCTTGCCGCTGGCGATGGGCCCGCGCATCCTGCGCACCGAGACCGCCGGCCTGTCGGCGCTGGCCATGCTTGCCGCATTTTGGGGAGGCATGTAACGAAATGTAGCATGAATGTAACAAAATGATGCATTGCTTCCGGCATTAACCTAGTTTTACGCTTGCATGGATTTTGCAATGAAAGCTGCAGGGCTATAATTTTTTTCATGGCCATGCGCGGTTTTCCGCTCCATACCAACGTAACTGTCGGAAGTGATACATCAAATGCTCAATTCTCGCGCAGCACAGCCAGAGATTTCCATGCTGGAAGCGGCCGCCATCCAGGCGGCCCAGGGCGGCAAGGAAGAAGACGCGGCACGCATGTGGGCGCGCATTCTTGACCTGCAGCCTCAACACCCCCTTGCCCTCAGCGCGCTCGGCAAGCGCGCCTTCCGCTACGGCGACGTGGCAACCGCGCACCGCGCCTTCACCCGGCTGACCGCAGCCGCTCCGGAAGATCCGCAAAGCTGGATCAACCTGGCGCTGGCCTGCCAGGGCATGAAGGACGAAACCGGCGAGGAAAATGCCATCCATCAGGCGCTGGTGGCCGATCCTTCGCACATGGTGGCGCTGATCATGCGCGCCAACCTGCTGGAGCGCCAGGGCAAGAACCACCAGTCGGCCTCGGTGTATGGCGCGGTGGCAGCGGTGGCGCCGCCGCTGGAACAGCTCGAACCTGGCCTGCGCGGCGCGGTGGAACATGCGATGCGCTATGTCGACGACTACAATGCCGGCTATGGCCGCTTCCTCGACGACTTCCTCGAACAGCAGTACCAGGAGCACCGTGGCGATGACCTGCGCCGCTTCCGCGACTCGATTGACATCATGCTCGGCCGTAAGCGCCGCTATGATTCGCAATCGCTGCTGTACCACTATCCCGGCCTGGCGCCCTACGCCTTTTTCCCGCGCGAAAACTTCCCGTGGCTGGATGCGATCGAGGCCGGCACCGACGTCATCCGCGATGAATTCCTGCAGGTGCTGGAGCGCCAGCAAGGCTTCACGCCCTACCTGACCTATGCCGACGACGTGCCGCACAATCAGCTCGCCGAACTGAACAACTCACCTGACTGGAGCGCCTTCCATCTGCTGAAGGATGGCGTGCCGGTGCCGGAAAACATCGCCCAGTGCCCGCGCACCATGGAATTGCTGGCCGCTGCGCCGCAGCCGGACCAGCCCGGCCGCACGCCGGTGGCGATGTTCTCGCTGCTCAAGCCGAAGACCCGCATCCCGGCCCACGTCGGCGCCAGCAACGCCCGCCTGCTGACCCACCTGCCGCTGATTATTCCATCCGATTGCGGTTTCCGCGTCGGCAGCGAAACGCGCGCCTGGGTGCCGGGTCAGGCCTGGGTATTCGACGACACCATCGAGCACGAGGCCTGGAACAATAGCGACAAGCTGCGCGTCATCATGATTTTCGACATCTGGCATCCGCACCTGTCGCCGGCCGAGCGCGAGATGATCACCGCCCTCACCGATGGCATCAACCGCTTCCGTGGCCAGCAAGGCGGCTACGGCGGCTGAGCCTCTTGCTGCCAGATGACAACGGCGCCTGCGGGCGCCGTTGTTATTTGCTTCGGACGAAAAAAAAACGGCGCCCGAAGGCGCCGTCTGGACTGAGCTAGCTCAGATTAGAAACGTGCGGTCACGTTCATGTAGATGAAGCGGCCCAGCGAGTCGTACACCTGTGGATAGGTGTTGCCGTTGGCGAAGCCAGCAGCAGCGGTCACGTTGGTCGACACCAGTGGAGGATCTTTGTCGAACAGGTTGTTGATACCTGCGCTCAAAGTGATCTTCTTGGTCAGTGGATACTGCAGGTTCAGGTCGAAGTAGCTACGCGAAGCCAGGTGATCTTCGATCTTGGCCGGTGCTGCGCCGCCCAGCAGTTCGTTGTCGCTCAGCAGTTCCGACTTGGTTTTGCCCATATAGCGCCAGGTCGCAGCGATATCCAGTTTCCAAGGGGTCGACCAGCTGGCGCGGAACTTGTGACGCCATTTCGGAGTCGGGGTGCCGCAGGTTGCGCCGAAGTAGCCGACGCAATCGTACTCGCCCAGGCCCGGAACGTTTTCAACGGTCGAGGTTTTCATCAGGGTGCCGTTCAGGTTCAGACCCAGGCTACCCCATTGGCCCATACGCTGGTTATACGCTGCACCCAGATCGAAACCGGTGGTGCCAACCGAACCGATGTTGGCGTTGGTGGCGGTGATGTAGCCGTTGGTGGTCAGCCACAGCGAACCTTGGTTGTCACGCTTGACCAGCGAGCAGAATATCGGGCTGCCGGTGGTCAGACACTGGTTCAGAGCGATCGATGGATCCACCGTCGAAATGGTGTCTTCAATCTTGATGTTGAAGTAATCCAGCGTCAGCGTCAGGTTTTTCACCGGATTCAGCACCAGGCCCAGGGTGTAGGTGGTGCCGCGCTCTGGTGCCAGGTTCGGGTTACCGCCGGTCAGGCTCTGGTACTGGTTAGCCGAGTTGTTCTCGATATGGCCGTACTGGGCAGCGGTAACACCGGTGCGTGCGCACTCTGCTGCGCTAGCGGTCAGAGTCGTGCTGCCGATGGCGCCCGAGCATGGGTCTTGTGCAGGACCGCCGTTGCCAACCGATTGCGGGTTGTACAGGTTGGCGATGGTCGGTGCACGCACTGCGCGCTGGTAGCTGCCGCGCAGGCTGAACTGATCCACCACGGCCCAGTCAACACCAGCACCGTAGGTATTGGTTTTGCGCTCGGTGCTGTAGTCCGAATGACGGTAGGAACCACTCAGGTTCAGCGACTTGGCGAAGGCGACGTTTTCCAGCAGTGGCAGGCGGAACTCACCGAAGATTTCCTTGACCGAATAGCCGTTGGTCAGTGGAGGCGCTGCGCCGCTACCGCCCGACAGGTCGCCCGACAGCGAGGTTTCATCCGGATCGAAGACCAGCTTTTCCGAACGATGTTCGACACCGAACGACACACCCAGACCACCGGTTGCCCAAGGCGTCTTGATGCCGTAGTTGCCCAGGTCGGTACCAATGTTACCGCCGTAGATGATCTGCTGCACATAGCCGCTGATCTGACCGGAGGTGCTCAGGTAAGCCAGTTGTTCCGGGGTAATGGCGCCGCCGTACAGGTTGTACGGTACGCAGTTAGGATCTTCACCGCTGATGACGGAGGCGCAGACTGCTTTACCGCTGGCGTCAGGACGGACATCCATGGCCTTGGCGATACGTGCTGCGGAGAAGTAGTTCTTGCTCTTTTCCGAGTGGTTGACGCGGGCGTACTGGCCGAATACGTCGTAGCTCCAGTTGTTGATCTCGCCTTTCACGCCCAGGACTTCGCGGAACGAGGTGTCGCTGATCGAGCTGATACGTGGACCGCCTTCGACGTTACGCTTGCCGATGGTGGCTACCGTGGTCGAGGTTGGATCGCCCTTGGTCAGGCCCAGTGCGTTCAGCCAGGCATCGCTCAGCAGCGGGTTGTCGCCGCGCAGCGTGGTCTGTACACCGTAGAAGATACCGCCCGAAGCGATCTGCGCGTCGGTCGAGTAGTTGTGGAAGCCGAATTCGCTGTAGACGCGGGCTTTCTCGTTCAGGTCGTAGTGCGCCTGGGCGGTGAAGTTGTAGTTCTTCGAAGGACGCTGCAGGTAGTTCAACGGACCGAAGTTGTACGCGTCGGTAGTGGCGTTGTAAGCACGTACCGTGCCGTTGCCGCCGTTGGTGAACGCGCCTTTGGAGGTGGTCACGCGGCCGCTGGCCTGGGTGCCCGAACCCGAGCAGCTGTAGCCGGCGGAGCCGCCAGACAGTGCGCACGAGGTGAAGTCGCGCTGCGATTGCAGGGCGGCATCGGTGTCTTTGTAGCTGAAGTAGACAGTCGCGTTACCTTTGCCGTCGGCAAAGTTGCCGCCCATCAGAACGCTCACGTCTTTGGTTTTACCATCGAAGTTGGCATCGCCTGGCACTGGATAGTTGCGGGCCTTGACCACCGACGCCACATCGTTGTGCTGTGAGTGGTTGTAGCCGGCCAGATTGGCCTGGACTTCCACGCCTTCAAAGTTGTCGCGCAGGATGAAGTTGACCACACCCGCGACCGCGCCCGCACCGTAGACGGCGCCGGCGCCGCCGGTCAGCACTTCAACGCGCTTGATCAGGCCAGTTGGAATCTCGTTCAAGTCAGGCGCGGAGGTTTGCACGCTACCCGCTGGCAGACGCTTGCCGTTGACCAGCACCAGAGTGCGGTCGGCGCCCAGGTTACGCAGGTTGACGGTAGCGGTACCGGTTGCACCGTTCGACACGGCAGCGCCCTGGCCAGCGAAAGCCTGTGGCAGGTTGTTCAGCAGGTCTTCTGCAGTACGCACGCCATCGGCCTTGATGTCCTTGGCACTCAGCACGGTCACCGGGCTGGAGCCTTCGGTCACCAGGGTCGGAATACGCGAGCCGGTAACTTCCACTTTTTGCATGGCTTCTGGCGCGGCTTCCTGTGCCATTGCCGCAGCATGCATACCGAGCACGACACCGCCGACGGACATCAGGCGGATCGAGCGAGACAAGACTGTTTCCTTGATCATTGTTTCAATTCCCATGGGAGTGTGATTATTAGACGGTTCATTTTTATTTTTAATAAAAACAAAACGACCCTTTTTATATAAACCAAGCCAAAACACGAATTAATCTGGATAAAAAAAATCCGAATTTTGCGGGCAATCCAATTCAATTTTATTCTCGGTCTTATCGGTGCCTGTTTCATGCTCAGTGAAATAAACACCAATCTTTCCGTTGTTCATGGAAACATAGCCTGCGAAGCGTTGTCAACGCATCTGCGTTGGGCCGGACGTCCGAGCGGACAGTGCTAAAAAAAATCGCACCGCTTTGGAGCGTCATGCAAAAAACAAGTAAGCTTATACGAATGTTATATTTTTAGCACTATTTCGTAATTGTCTTTTTTAAACAACAGGATCGGCAAAAACGCACCGTAAGCGGGCAAAAACTTATTTTATGAATATCAAAAGTTATCCTTGAATCATGATTACTATCGCAGAAAAACAACAGATCAGCACACTTATTGGCCTGCTGCATGAAAAGCAGATATTCCGGATACTGTCATCAAAATTTCTCGCCTGTGCACAAATAGCCACTGAAAATCAACGAAAACCAGCGGCTAACCAAAACAAACCACATCGAAAGGCGCAGTTTGCCGCCGTGCTTTTCACCTCCGATGTTACAAATTACATGCTCGGATGCAATTAAATAACAGGGTTTTCGGGCCACGGTGCAGGCTTGAACCAATTTGGTGCAAGTCGCCCTTTTACAACAAACTGAGGATTTGCAAGCCTGCTGAATGCTTCAGTAGTGAAGATTTTGCATGGCTGCTCAGGCGGCCACCAGCAACAATTAATTATGTTGAAACAAACTCTGTTATTTAAAACTTCTATAAAGACTTTAAACCCGGATATCCCCACAAGGTTTCAAGTTGCAACATTGCAAGACAAATTCACCTCGGCGCAGGCCCGGTCAAGACGGTAAAATATCGGCCTGACCAAGCCATGACGCCTAAACAGCGTCCTACCAGGAACCCATCATGTTGCGACTCAACGAAGTAAAGCTGCCTCTCGACCATGCCGAGGAGGCGCTGTCTGCCGCCATTCTGGCGCGCCTGTCCATCCCCGCCGCCGACCTGCTCGGCTTCACTGTTTACAAGCGCAGCTACGACGCGCGCAAGAAATCCGCCATCGTGCTGATCTACGCGCTGGACATCGAAGTGGCCAATGAAGCAGCCGTGCTGCAACGCCTGCAGCATGATGTGCACCTGATGCCGTCGCCGGACATGGCATACAACTATGTCGCCGACGGCCAGGCGCTGGCCGCGCACCCGGATTTCCAACGCCCGGTGGTGATCGGCATCGGCCCGTGCGGGCTGCTGGCGGCGCTGATCCTGGCGCAGATGGGCCTGCGCCCGATCATCGTCGAGCGCGGCAAGGTAGTGCGCGAACGCACCGTCGACACCTTCGGCTTCTGGCGCCAGCGCAAGCTGAATCCGGAATCGAATGTGCAGTTCGGCGAAGGCGGCGCCGGCACCTTCTCCGACGGCAAGCTGTACAGCCAGATCAAGGACCCGAAACATTACGGCCGCAAGGTGCTGACCGAGTTCGTCAAGGCTGGCGCGCCGGAGGAAATCATCTACGTCAGCAAGCCGCACATCGGCACTTTCCGCCTGGTCAAGATGGTGGAATCGATGCGCGAAACCATTGAAGCGCTGGGCGGCGAGTACCGCTTCGAGAGCAAGGTCACCGACATCGATGTCGAGGAAACCGCCGACGGCCGCCAGATCCGCGGCATCACGCTGGAGAGCGGCGAGAAGATCGCCACCCAGCACGTGGTGCTGGCGATCGGCCACAGCGCGCGCGATACCTTTGAAATGCTGTATGAACGCGGCGTGTATATTGAAGCCAAGCCGTTCTCGATCGGTTTCCGCGTCGAGCACCCGCAATCGCTGATCGACGCCTGCCGCTTCGGCCCCAACGCCGGCCACCCGATCCTCGGCGCGGCCGACTACAAGCTGGTGCACCACGCCGCCAATGGCCGCGCGGTGTACAGCTTCTGCATGTGTCCGGGCGGCACGGTGGTGGCGGCGGCGTCCGAGCCGGGCCGCGTGGTCACCAATGGCATGAGCCAGTACTCGCGCAACGAGCGCAACGCCAACAGCGCGATCGTGGTCAGCATTTCGCCGGAAGTCGACTATCCGGGCCACCCGCTGGCTGGCATCGCCTTCCAGCGCGACCTCGAAGAGAAGGCATTCAAGCTGGGCGGCGGCACGTATAACGCGCCGGGCCAGCTGATGGGCGACTTTGTGGCCGGCAAGGCATCGACCGAGTTTGGCGCGGTGGTGCCGTCGTACAAGCCTGGCATCACGCTGACCGACCTGGCGCAGATCCTGCCGGAATTTGCCGTCAGCGCGCTGCGCGAAGCCTTCCCGGCGTTCGACAAGCAGCTCAAGGGCTACTTCAAGCACGACGCCGTGCTGACCGGGCTGGAGACGCGCACCTCGTCGCCGATCCGCATCAAGCGCCGCGACGACACGCTGCAAAGCCTGAACACGCGCGGCCTGTTCCCGGCCGGCGAAGGCGCGGGCTACGCCGGCGGCATCCTGTCGGCCGGCGTCGACGGCATCAAGGTCGCCGAAGCCGTCGCCCTGTCGATGGCCGCGCGGAATTCCGGTGTCAGGTCTGACATTGGTACATGAGCTCGTGTGCGATTGTCAGACCTGACACCGGTTTTAGTCGCGGACGGGGAGGCGCAGCTTGAGGCGGCAGCCGGCGCTGCCGGGCTCGCTGGCGGCCACCGCCACCTGGCCGCCCATCTGGTGCACAATGGTGTAGACGATGTGCATGCCCAGCCCGGAACCGCCCTGCCCGCGCTTGGTGGTGAAGAAGGGTTCGAATAGGCGCTCGCGCACTTCGCCGGTCAGGCCGACGCCATCGTCGGCAAACTCCAGCAGCAGCCAGCGCATGCCGCCTTCCAGCGCCAGGCGCGCCGCCAGCGTCACCTTGCCGGGACCGCCATCCGGATAACCGTGCTTGGCGGCATTCATCAACAGGTTCGACAACACCTGCGACCAGCGCCCGGCGTCCAGCCGCGTGCGCAGCTCGGGCGCGATGTCGACCTGCACCGCCAGCCCCACCTTGCGCAACTCCGGCCCATGCGCCGACACCACGCTCAGCGCATGCTCGCGCAGCGCCACCTCCGTTTCGTGCACGCTGCCCTGGTCCACCGCCAGCTGCTTGAAGTTGCCGATCAGGTCGGCCGCGCGCGCCAGATTGCGCTCGATCAGTTGCGCGCCCTCGGACAGGCGCTGCGCCATCGCCAGCAACTCCGAGCGGCTGACGCGCTCGGCGCTGACGCATTTGACCAGGTCCTCCGCATAGCTGGCCATGGTGGACGCCGCCGTCACCGCCACACCGATCGGCGTATTGACCTCGTGCGCGACGCCCGCCACCAGCGCGCCCAGCGCCACCATCTTTTCCTGTTCCACCAGCGTGGCCTGCGCCGCCAGCAAGGCATCGGTGCGGCGTTGCACCTTGGCCTCCAGCTGCTGTTCGCGATCCTGGTGCTGCAGCTCGGCAGCGCCGCGCGCGGCAAAGATCGACAGCAGCGACAGCGCCAGCAGACGCTTGTCCTCGGAGATAGGCTTGGTGTCGATCGCCGACAGGATGCCCAGCGTCTGCCCTTCGGTGTCGATCATCGGCATGCCGATATAACTCTCGGCGCGCATCTCGACCAGCAGCGTGTCGTCCGGATAGTCGGCCTGGATGCCGCTGGCATGGAAGCACATACATTGCTCGGTGACGTCCTGGCACGGCGTGTGGCGCAGACTGTATTCCATATTGGGCGCGTAGTCGGTGCCGCCCCACACCGCCAGCGTGCGGATGCCCTCGCCGTCCGCCATCGCAATCACCCGGCCGGCGATGACGTAGGCGACGTCCAGCGCCTGCGCCAGGTCGCGTACCAGTATCCGCAGAAAGTCGTCGCCGCGCGCCCGCGCCGTCGACGCGGTGATCGACCTCAGGGCCGCTTCGGCCAAGGTCCGTCCATCTGCCGCGTCGAACAGCGGCGCCTCCCCATGTTGCTCGCTCATTGCCTGGCTCCAGGTCGCTAAGTCTGCAGCCATTGTAACGTTTTTTATCTGGCTTAACTTAGATGAATATTCGGTCAGTAGCTAACACAGCTTAGCCATAATCCGGTTGAAACTTTGTATAAATGTGTAAAAAACTCGTAAATTTTGCTAAAAACCGCATTTAGTGTTGTTTATTTCAAAGTTGTTACAGAACCCTAATTGACCTGCCAAGGCGGCGAATGGTCTGATGGCCGCCACGGAATAATCCCGTAACGAGATTATTCGTAGTGGTACTTCGAATAACAAAGTCATACGTAACACCCCAAGGAGTTGATCAATGATGATGGAAACTGTTTTGTCGCGTTCGCTGCGCGTGATGTTCGCCAGCGGCGCCGCGCTGATGCTGGCACAACCGGCACTGGCCCAGGATACCGCGCCTATGCAGCGCGTTGAAATTACCGGTTCGGCAATCAAGCGTATCGACGCTGAAACCGCCGTGCCAGTCACCGTGGTGAAAATGGCCGACCTGAAAAAGGAAGGTATCACCACTGTTGAGCAAGTGATGGCCAACCTGAGCGTATCGCAAGCCTCGACCGGCACCAGCCAGTCGGTCGGACTGAGCACCGGCGGCGCTTCGTTCGCCGACCTGCGCGGTATCGGCGCCAACAAGACTCTGGTGCTGCTGAACGGCCGCCGCCTGGCCAACAACGCCATCGACGGTTCGGCTCCCGACCTGAACATGATCCCATTCGCCGCGCTGGAGCGCGTTGAAGTGCTGCGTGACGGCGCCTCGGCGCTGTACGGTTCCGACGCGGTCGGCGGCGTGATCAACTTCATCACCAAGAAAGACTACCAGGGCGGCTCCGTGACCGTGGGCGCCGACAGCGCCGAGAAACAAGGCGGCGAGTCGAGCAACTTCAACGCCAGCTATGGCTGGGGCGACCTGGACAAGCAAGGCTTCAACATTTTTGCCGTGGTGGATCGCCAGCAGCAAAACCGCCTGGGCGGCACCCAGCGTGACTTCAACACCCGCTATCCAGGCGGCCTGTCGCCGACCACCTACCCGGCCAACTGGGCGCAAGGTTCTCTGGCAGGCAACCCGAACGGTCCTGGCTGCACCGCAGCCTACCTGGTGCCTGGCAAGGATGGTCAATGCCAGATGACCACCTCGTCCTTCGTCGATTACCTGCCGAAGAGCGAACGCACCACCGGCCTGATCAAGGGTACCTTCAAGCTGAGCGAAAACCACGAACTGGGCATCGAACTGCTGTCGACCAAGAGCAAGGTTGAAACCCAGATCGCACCAGTGCCACACGGCGGCCTGTACATCAACCGCCTGCGCCCGGACGGCACCGCCAACCCGTACTTCCCGACCGCCGCCGGCCTGGACCCGACCTACATGGACGAGGTTGCCGCAGCCGTGCCTGGCGTGCAGCCTGGCTTCGTGACCGCCAAGTGGCGTAACCTGGTGGCCGGCCCGCGCGCCGATGAAAACATCAACAAGCAGAACCGTGCCGTGGTATCGCTGAAAGGCGTGGTATGGGGCTGGGATTACGATGCAGCCGTCAGCTACAACGAAAACAAGGTCACCCAGAACCTGTCCGGCTACGATGATGACAACATCATCTCGCAAGGCATTCTGAACGGCGTGATCAATGCATTCGGCGAGCAGAGCGCCGCCGGCGCCGCGCTGCTGCAAGGCGCCACGCTGGCCGGTAACCAGCGCAACTCGAAAGGCACCAACAAGGGCGCCGACCTGAAACTGAGCCGTGAAATCGGCGACTGGCTGAACACCGGCCACCAATCGGCAATTGCGGTTGGCGCCCAGTACGAGCACCAGAAGTTCCTTGATGCCGCCAACAGCGAGTTCGCCGCCAAGGTAGCCTCGTCGACCGGCCTCGACCCGAACACCCTGAACGAAGGCTCGCGCAGCGTGTCGGCGTTCTACTCGGAACTGAACGTGCCGCTGCTGAAGAACCTGGACGTCACCGCCGCCGTGCGTTATGACCGTTACAACGACTTCGGCCACACCACCAATCCGAAGTTCGGCTTCACCTTCCGTCCGGTGAACTCGCTGCTGTTCCGCGGTTCGTACTCGAAAGGCTTCCGCGCACCGTCGCTGTATGAGATCAACTCGGCCACCTCGTACACCAACTCGTCGCAAGGCAACGATCCGATCAACTGCCCAGGCGGCACCCCGGCGCCAGGCAAGCCATCGTCGTCGAACTGCGACCAGCAGTTCCAGGTGATGAACGGCGGTAACAAAAACCTGAGCCCTGAGAAGTCGAAAAACGGCACCATCGGTGTGATGTGGGAACCGGTCAACAACCTGTCGCTGAGCGCCGACTGGTGGACCATCCGCCTGACCAACCAGATCGGCATCCTGACCGATACCGACGTGCTGGCTGATCCGGTCACCTTCGCCGATTACTACCACCGCAACGTCGGCGGTAACCTGTCGACCGACGGTACCCAGTGCCCGAACCCGATCACCTGCGGCTACCTGGACCTGCGTACGCAGAATCTGGGCGACATGAACACCAACGGTGTCGACCTGTCGGCCAGCTACCGCATGCGCACCAAGGACTACGGCAACTTCACGATGAACTACTCGAGCACCTGGGTGCACAAGTATGAGTATCAGAACTTCATCGGCGACGAGATGCACCAGCGCGTAGGCGTGTACTCGGGCGACCTGCCAGTGTTCCGTTGGCAGCACACGCTGAACCTGGGCTGGTCCAAGGGCGATGTGGCTGCCGGCATGACCGGTCACTACAAGTCGGGCTATGTGGACCAGGACCCGGACAACCATGTGCCGTCGTACACCACCTGGGATGGCTATGGTTCGTGGAAAGCACTGCCAGGCCTGACCCTGACCGCCGGCGTGCGCAACCTGTTCGATCGCAAACCGCCACTGTCGTACCAGACCACCACTTTCCAGGCTGGCTACGATCCGCGCTTCACCGATCCACTGGGCCGTACCATGTACGTGCGCGCAACCTACGACTTCTAAGAAGTTGATTTGAAAATCCCCGGCCACGCTCTGCGCAGCCGGGGATTTTTTCGTCTATAGCCAGCCGGCTTTCTTGAAGCGCCGGTGCAGGTACAGGCAGACGCCAACCATGATGCAGATCGCCATCGGATAGCCGAACTTCCAGTCCAGCTCCGGCATGTATTTGAAATTCATGCCCCACAGCCCGGCAAACGCGGTGACGATCGCAAAGATCGCCGCCCATGCCGCCAGCCGCTTGTTGACTTCACTTTCCTCGATCGCCGTCATCGACAGGTTGACCTGGATCGCCGTGGCAATCGTGTCGCGGATGCCGTCCAGCGATGAACTGATGCGGTGCAGGTGGTCGTGCACATCGCGGAAGTATTCCTGCGTCTCCTGGCACATCGACGGCACCCGGCCGCCGTGCAGCCGCCCCACCGCCTCCATCAGCGGCGCCACCACATGGCGCACCGTGGTCACCTTGCCCTTCAGCTCATACAGGCGCTGGATATTGTCGCGCTGGCGGCCCTGCGTGAAAATCAGTTCCTCGATTTTTTCCAGCTCGGTTTCCAGCATGTCCAGCACCGGGAAATAGCGATCGACCACCGTATCCATCAACGCGTACAGCACGAACGCCGGGCCGAGGCGCAGCATATGCGGCTCCTTCTCGGCGCGCGCCCGCACGCTCTGGAAGCCGTGCTGGCTTTCGCCATCGCGCGACGACAGCACATAGTTCTGGCCGACGAAGATATCCACCTCGCCGACCGCCACCTCACCATCATGGCACTCGATGGTCTTCACCACCACGAACAGCGAATCACCATACTCCTCGATCTTCGGCCGCTGATGGCCGCGGCTGGCATCCTCGACCGCCAGTTCATGCAGGCCGAACTCGTGCTGCATGGTCGCCAGCTCTTCGGGCAGGGCGTCGCGCAGCGCCACCCAGACAAACGTCTCCGGTTTCTCCAGATAGTCGCTAATATCTTCCACCGGTATGTCGGCCATTTTCTTACCATCCTGGTAGGCCACACAATTAATCAGCATACGTCATCCATAAAAAAGAAAAGCCCTGGGCTTGAATAGCCCAGAGCTTACCTCAAGCGCAACAATACTTGCTTAAGCGTGTGCCAGATAGCGTGTGGGCGGCACGCCAACGTGGCGGGTGAACGCCACGCTGAAGGCGCTGGCGGAACCATAGCCGACCTGTTGCGCCACCTCGGCGACCGTGCCGCACTGCCGCAGCAGCAGCTTGGCGCGCGCCATGCGCCAGCGCAGCAGATAAGCCATCGGCGCCACGCCGACCGCGCTGCTGAAGCGCTCGAAGAAGGCCGAGCGCGACAACGCCGCTTCGCTGGCCAGTTGCGCCACGGTCCACGGCCGCGCCGAGTCCTCGTGCATGCGCCGCAGCGCCAACGCCAGCCGCTCATCGGCCAGCCCGCGCAGCAAACCCGGCGAGGCGGCAGTACCGGCGCCCGAGCGCAGCGCTTCAATCAGCAGCACTTCCAGCAGATGCGACAGCACCAGCTCACGCCCTGGCCGTTGCGCCCGCGATTCATCGCGCACCAGCTGCACCAGTGTGGCCAGCCGCTGCTCGCCACGAATATGGATCAGTTGCGGCAGCAACGACACCAGCAAGGCGGCATCCGGCGAATCGAATGCACAGTGCCCGACCAGCAAGACTGTTTCGGCCGGCCCTTCGTCCGTGCCCAGCCGGAAGGCGCCGTCAGCCAGCGCCAGCGGTGGCGCATCGGCGGCGGTGTCCGGCGGCGGTTGCAGGCTGGTCATCGCAAACTCGTGCGACTCGGGGATCAGCACAAAATCCCCCTGCCGCAGCGGCAACGGTTCCTGGCCGCCGACGGTCAGCTGGCTGACGCCTTCCAGCACCACGCAATAAAACGGCTGCCCCGCATGCGAGCGCCGCACGCGCCAGGCGCCCGCACCGCTGACCACCTTGGAGTAGCGGGCGCGCGGCTGCAACAAGGTCACGACCTCCGCCAATGGATCGATCATCTCCGGACTCCTGCTAACGAAACATGGACTATCGATTGTAGCAAGTCCAGCATCATCGGACTACAGTGTCAGTACTCAACTGAAGGAGCTTCCATGAAAACCATTTTGATTACCGGCTGTTCGTCGGGCTTCGGCCTGGAAACCGCGCGCCATTTCCTTGAGCGTGACTGGAACGTCATTGCCACCATGCGCGTGCCGCGCGCTGATCTGCTGCCGGCTTCGCCACGCCTGCGCATGTTGCCGCTGGATGTAGCCGACGCCGACAGCATCGCGCGCCTGGTCGCGGCAGCCGGGCCGATTGACGTACTGGTCAACAATGCCGGCATCGGCGCACTGGGCGCGCTGGAAAGCGTCGATATGGCAACCGTGCGCGAAGTGTTCGAAACCAATGTGTTTGGCACCATCGCCATGACGCAGGCGCTGCTGCCGCAGTTCCGCCAGCGTCGCGCCGGCGTGGTCATCAACGTGACGTCCAGCGTGACCTTGAAGTCGCTGCCATTGTTGTCGGTGTACACCGGCAGCAAGGCGGCGGTGAATGCGTTCACGGAATCGCTGGCGCTGGAATTGGCGGCGTTCGATGTGCGTGCGCACTTGGTGCTGCCGGGACGCGCGCCATCCACCAGCTTCGGTGCGAACGCGCGGGAGCGCCTGCAAACGCACCAAGCCTATGCCGAGCTGACGCAGAGTATCTTTGCAGGATGGGCGCAATCCACCGAGGCCGTCACCGAAGCGGGCGACGTGGCGGAAGCGGTATGGCGCGCCGCCACCGATGCGGCTGCGCCGCTGCGGATTGCAGCGGGAGCCGATGCGGTGGCGTTGATGCCGGACTAGTCGTCCTTGGCGCCGTCGATGCCGAGTTCGGCGATCTTGCGGGTGATGGTGTTGCGGCCGATGCCCAGGCGCACCGCCGCGTCGTTCTTGCGGCCATGCGTGTGCTTCAGCGCAGTACGGATCAGCGCCGATTCGAACTGCCGGCCCAGCACCGCCATCACTTCCTGCTGGCCGCCGCTGAGCATGCTGGCGGCCTGCATTTCCAGCAATCCCAGCCACGCGTCCGGCAAACCGGCGGCGCCATGGCCATTGGCGCCCGCCACCGGGGTGACAGTGCCGTGATGTTGTTGCGTGCTGTAGCTTTCGCCCGATGCCGGCGTCGAAGGCGCTGCCGCTGCCGCTGACGCGCTGCCTGCCTGTTCCTGCGACAACTCCAGCGGCAGGTCCTTGATCTCCACCGTCTGCCCCGGTGCCATCACCGTGATCCAGTTGCACAGGTTCTCCAGCTGGCGCACATTGCCCGGCAATTCCAGGCTGCACAGGAACTGCAAGGCGGCGTCGCTCATGCGCTTGGCTTCGACACCCAGCTGCTTGGCGCTCTGCACCAGGAAGTGACGCACCAAAATAGGGATGTCCTCGCGGCGCTCCCTCAAACTGGGCAGGCGCAGGCGGATCACATTCAGGCGGTGGAACAAGTCCTCACGGAACAAGCCGTCGCGTACACGCTGCTCCAGGTTCTGGTGCGTGGCGGTAATCACGCGCACATTGGCTTTCAAGGGCTGGTGGCCGCCGACGCGGTAGAAATGGCCGTCCGACAGCACGCGCAGCAGGCGCGTTTGCAAGTCAAACGGCATGTCGCCGATTTCGTCGAGGAACAGCGTGCCGTTCTCGGCCTGCTCGAAACGGCCGCGGCGCGTGGTCTGCGCGCCGGTGAAGGCGCCGCGCTCGTGGCCGAACAGTTCGGATTCAAGCAAGTCCTTCGGGATCGCCGCCGTGTTCAGCGCGATGAAGGGCTGCGCCGCGCGCGGCGAATGCTTGTGCAGCGCGCGTGCCACCAGTTCCTTGCCGGAACCGGATTCGCCGGTGATCAGCACCGTCACGTTCGATTGAGAGAGGCGACCGATCGCGCGAAAGACTTCCTGCATCGCCGGCGCCTGGCCGAGGATTTCCGGCGTTTCGGCCGGCCCGGATTCAACGCTGGTTTCGCGCAGGCTTTCGTCCAGCGCGCGGCGGATCAGCTCAACGGCCTTGTCGATATCAAACGGCTTGGCCAGGTATTCAAAGGCGCCGCCCTGGAAGGCCGCGACAGCGGAGTCCAGGTCGGAGAAGGCGGTGATGATGATGACCGGCAGGCCGGGGAAGCGTGACTTCACCAGTTGCAGCAGGTCCAGGCCGGAATCGCCCGGCATGCGGATGTCGGACACCAGCACCTGCGGCGTCTCGTACTCCAGCGCCGCGATGGCGTCGCGCGCATTGGCAAAACTCTTGGTGGCCAGGTTTTCCCGGGCCAATGCTTTTTCCAGTACCCAGCGGATCGATTCGTCGTCGTCTACTATCCAGATTGGCTTCATGTGTTGTGTGGTTTCCGCGAGGATCGTCAATCAAGGGACACGGTCCGCAATGCCCGCCACGGCTTATGGCAGCGGCAGCAAAATACGGAAATCCGTACATCCAGGCCGGCTCTCGCACTCGATCACGCCCATGTGCTGTTGCACGAAGGTCTGTGCCAAGGTCAGCCCCAGGCCGCTGCCGCCTTCCCTGCCCGATACCAGCGGGTAGAAGATGCGGTCGCGGATCTGGGGTGCGATACCCGGTCCATTGTCAATGATATGCAAGTCTAATGCCAGCCCGTACCTGACCTTGGCCAGCGTGACCTGGCGCGCTACCCGCGTCTTCAAAACAATCTGTGCCTCGCCGGCTTCGATCTGCGCCGACAAGGCTTGGGCGGCGTTGTGGGCGATGTTCAGTACGGTCTGGATCAGCTGTTCCTTGTCGCCACGGAATTCGGGGATGGAAGCGTCGTAGTCGCGCAAAATGGTCAGGCCGGACGGGAACTCGGCCAGCATCAGGCTGCGCACGCGCTCCAGCACCTCGTGGATGTTGACGTCGCCAACGATGTGCGGCCGGCGGTGCGGCGCCAGCAGCCGGTCCACCAGTGTTTGCAGGCGGTCGGCTTCCTTGATGATGACCTGCGTGTACTCGCGCAGCTGTACCGCGTGCGCGCCCGGCAGTTCCATCTCCAGCAGCTGGGCGGCGCCACGGATGCCGCCCAGCGGGTTCTTGATCTCGTGCGCCAGGTTGCGGATCAGCTCCTTGTTGACCTGGCTCTGGTCGAGGATGCGCTCCTCGCGGTCCAGCTTCAGGTGCTGCTGGTTTTCGCGCAGCTCGATCAGCACGCCGCCGGACGGCTCCTCCACCGCCGACACCATGCTATGCACATGCAGCGGCTCGCGGCCAGCGCGTTCCAGCGTCAGGTCCTGGCGCAGGTCGGAGAATTTATGTTCGCGCGCCTGCGCGCAGATGTGGTCCAGCTCGTCCGGGTTGACGAACTGCGCGCTCAGTGTCTGACGCGACAGCGCCTTCAGCGAGCTTTCCAGCAGGTTCTCGGCGGCAGCGTTGGCGTAGGCGATCTTGCCTTCGGCATCGACCAGCACCACGGCCGACGCCAGCAGCTCCAGGCCCGCCAGCGATGGCGGACGGTTGATAGCGGCGGCCGCGCGGGCCGCGATATTACTCACAATACTCATCGGATATTCGCGATCTCACGTTTCAAGGCATCGACATTTTTCTCCGAGCGGCCGATGCTGTCGCGCAGCCCCGCCACCCGCTCCTGATACTTCGCGTAATTGCGTTCATCGCCACGTCGTTCCGGCTCGCCGCCGTTGAATTCACGGCGCAGCTCGCTCAGCTTTTGCATCTCCGCCTTCAGCTCTTCTTCAAGGATGGCGCGGCGGTCGGCGTCGCGCGCCTTCTGCTCGGCGCTGTCGACGCGCGGGAAGGCGCCGGGAGTCGCTTCGGCAGCAGCAGCCGGCTGCGCGCCGCGAGCCGGTCCGACACGGCGCGGCGGCGCCGGAATCCCGCCCGGCACATCCATCAACTCACAGTGCGGACCGACCTTGAAATTGGTCAGCTCCTTGCTGCCGCTGGGTGTGGTGCACTTGTAAATCTGCCCATGCGCCGCTGTGGCCGAGGCCAGCAGCGCCGGCAACGCCAGCAACAGCGTCAGTTTCAAACTCATTGTCATTCGTAGATCCGTGGTCAAAAACATCCCTCACGAATATACAGCATCCAAATAAAAACGCGGGGAAAGCTCTGCTCGCCCCGCGTTGCTTGCTACCTCACCAACAGGTGATTACAGCGAGTAGTACATGTCGAACTCGGCAGGGTGAGTCGTCATGCGCATGCGCTGGACGTCCTGCATTTTCAGTTCGATGTAAGCGTCGATCATGGAGTCGGTGAACACGCCGCCACGGGTCAGGAACGCGCGGTCCTTGTTCAGGTTGTCCAGTGCTTCTTCCAGCGAAGCGCACACGGTCGGGATCAGTGCATCTTCTTCCGGCGGCAGGTGGTACAGGTCTTTCGACGCTGCTTCGCCTGGGTGGATCTTGTTCTGGATACCGTCCAGGCCGGCCATCAGCAGCGCAGCGAAGCACAGGTACACGTTCGCCAGTGGGTCCGGGAAGCGGGTTTCGATACGGCGGCCTTTAGGATTGGCCACGTGTGGAATACGGATCGAAGCCGAACGGTTTTTCGCCGAGTACGCCAGTTTCACTGGTGCTTCGTAGCCTGGCACCAGGCGTTTGTACGAGTTGGTGCCTGGGTTGGTGATCGCGTTCAGCGCCTTGGCGTGCTTGATGATGCCGCCGATGTAGTACAGCGCTTCTTCCGACAGGCCGGCATAGCCGTCGCCAGCGAACAGGTTTTTGCCGTCTTTCCAGATCGACTGGTGCACGTGCATGCCCGAACCGTTGTCGCCAACGATAGGTTTTGGCATGAAGGTAGCGGTTTTGCCGTAGCTGTGGGCCACGTTCCACACCACGTACTTCAGGTTCTGGGTCCAGTCGGCGCGCTCAACCAGGGTCGAGAACTTGGTGCCGATTTCGTTCTGGCCGGCGCCAGCCACTTCGTGGTGGTGCACTTCAACCGGGATGCCCAGCGATTCCAGGATCAGGCACATTTCCGAACGCATGTCCTGGAAGCTGTCCACTGGTGGCACCGGGAAGTAGCCGCCCTTGACGGTTGGACGGTGGCCGCTGTTGCCGCCTTCGATTTCCTTGTCGGTCGACCACGACGCCTCGTCGGAGTCCACTTTGACGAAGCAGCCGGACATATCGATCTTCCAGCGCACGCTGTCGAAGATGAAGAATTCTGGTTCCGGGCCGAAGTAGGCGGTATCGCCGATGCCCGAGGCTTTCAGGTAGGCTTCAGCGCGCTTGGCGATGGAGCGTGGATCGCGGTCATAGCCCTTGCCGTCAGCTGGCTCGATGACGTCGCACTGCATGAACAGCGTGGTTTCTTCCATGAACGGGTCGATGCGCGCGGTGTTTGGGTCCGGCAGCAGGATCATGTCGGATGCTTCAATGCCTTTCCAGCCGGCGATCGAGGAACCGTCAAACGCGTGACCCGATTCGAACTTGTCGATGTCGAAAGCCGACACTGGCACGGTGACGTGCTGTTCTTTACCACGGGTATCTGCGAAACGGAAATCAACGAATTTGACTTCGTTTTCCTGGACCATTTTCAAAACTTCTGCGGCCGTAATTGCCATGCGTATCTCCTAAAGGGAATATGTGGAACTCGTGAGACCTAAATAAGCAGTAACCGTGCCAGCCCGAACCGCATGGAGCGCAGAGTAATCACGCACTGTTTTAGTGCGACTCCTGCATTTTGCACCTTGTGAGTGCATTTTGGGATAATTTCTGAAAGACGCATGGTTTTGGTGCATCGGGGTCACGGGCTTACGCGGACGCCATATAATAAACTCAAACCCATCACCGGAAAACCTTATGAGCAAAATAGATGAGATCCTCGCCCTTGCCCGTAGCCGCAGCAAGGATTGGCCCTATGCCGGTGCGGTGACGCCGGCCGAGGCATATGAGTTACTGGGGGCGGAAAACGGCATCAAGCTGGTTGACGTGCGCACGAATGCCGAGCGCGACTGGGTCGGCCGGGTGGCGATACCTGAGGCCCAACATGGTGCGGTGCAGTGGAACACTTATCCTGGCGGCAACGCCAACCACGAATTCATCGAGCAATTGAATGGTGTGGCGCGCAAGGACCAGGTGATTTTGTTCCTGTGCCGTTCCGGCGTGCGCTCGCGTGGTGCAGCCAAGCTGGCGACCGAGCACGGCTACCAGCACTGCTACGACATCCTCGAAGGCTTCGAAGGCGAAAAGGACGACAAGGGGCACCGCAAAAACATCAACGGCTGGTGCCACGCCAACCTCCCCTGGATCGGCGCCTGAAAAACCGGGGTCAGTTCTGCCAAACGTACACGGGCTCAACTGCTGCGCAGTTGAGCCCGTGTACGTTTGGCAGAACTGACCCCGGTTTTAGGCTTCGCCCATCAGGAACAGGATGCGCTTGCGGACGAACTGGATGTGGCTGCGCAAGCCGTACAGGCCGTCGGCGAACGATAGCGGGATCGATACCTGGTTGACCAGTTCTTCGATCTCGTTGAGCCGCTTGAGCTGCTCTTCGTAGACTTGCATGCGCGTCGCTTCCGGCGCCTCTTCCACCTTCTGCTCTACCGCGCGCAACTGGCCGTACCACTTGTACACGCGCGAGCGGATGCGCCACACGTACAGCGGCGGCACTACCTTCGACAGCGGCAGGATCAGCGCACCCAGCGCCACCACCAGCACCCACATGCGGTCGAAGAAATTCGCCAGCCAGAAGGTCATGTAGCGCTGCAGGAATGGCGGACCGCTCTTGTAGTACTTGGCTGCTTCCGGATCGACCGGGATCTCCGTGTACTTCGCAGACGGGAACTGGCCCTGCTGCTGGAACCAGCCAGCGCCACCATGAATGCCGGACGCCGCTTGCACAAACAAATCCACCAGCGCCGGATGCAGGTCTTCGCGGCCGACCAGCGTGGCGGTCGGCGCGATCAGGTTGTAATCCTCGGCCGGCAGGTTGCGGCCCAGGTCGACGATGCCCTGCGGCAGCATCACATGCGTGAGGAAAGGCAGCTTGCGCGAGTAGGCCTCCGCCTGGTTGAAGTCGAACAGCTTGATGCCCGGCGTTTGCAGCAGCATCTGGATCAGCGGCGCTTCCGGCGCCGAGGTGAACACCAGGCCGTCGATGCGGCCTTCCAGCAGCTCCACCGTGGCTGGCGTGTTGGCCAGCGAATAGCGTTCGACCTCGCCCTTCTCCACGCCGTTCAGTTCGAGGATCTGGCGGAACAGGCGCGGCGAACCGGCGCCTTTCGGGCCGTAGTTGATTTTCTTGCCGCGCAAGTCGGTCAGCTTGGTGATCGGCGGCTTGCCCTTCTCTTCGCGCAGGAACAGCCACAGCGGCTCGACAAACAGGCTGCCCAGCGAGGACAGGCCTTCACGCTCGGCCGCTTCCTCGTTGGTGGAGCCGCTTTGCACGAAGGCGATATCAACCTTGCCTTCCTTCAGATTGCGCAGGTTTTCGCTGGAGCCGGCGGATGGCACCAGCGTCACCTTGACGCCATGCTTGGCCAGCGCGGCGGCGTATTTCTTGCCGAATTCCTCGTAGGCGGAGTTTTCCTGTCCGCTGCCCAGGCGCACCGTGCGCGGCGGCGCCGGGTCCACCAGCCAATAGGCCAGCAGGCAGACGCCAACGATGGTCAACACCGTCGGCGCGGCGGCGATGATCAGGTCTTTCACCGAAAACTGGGTGAACTTGAGGATCTTGGTCATATGGTGGCGCAGTGGTTTCATGGGCTGATACATTGCCAATAATTATGAAACTATGCAAGGGGCGCACGCGGCGGCGGAGCACGCCTCCGCCGCGTGGCGTAAAGTTAGCCGCCGCAGGCTGGCAACGGTTTTGCCGCTGCCGGGGCCGCGCCGCCGGCCTGCAACGCCACCACCGGCGGCGTTGCACCAGGTTTCGGGACGGCGTTCGGTTCGATCAGCGGCATCAGATGCGGCGCCAGCACCACCAGCAGTTGCACCGGCAGCGCGCTGGTGAAGTCATAGTTCTTCGATTCCGGCCCGTGCACATAGGCGGTCATCGAACCAAAGAAACGCCCGCCAATGTTGAACACAAACGTCGCCGACCGGTTCACATAGCGCGACTCGATCAGGCGGCCGCCAGCGCCATACACATCAAAACGCTGATCGCCCGTGCCGGTCTTGCCACCAACCGGAATGATGACGCCATTTGCATCGACAAACGCGCCCTTGACCCGCTTGGCCGTACCATCCGACACCACGCCACGAATCGCCTCCGCCACCACCTGCGCCACTTCCGGCGCCAGCACCTGCTCATTGGTGGTCGGTGGCGCCTTGGTCACCAGCGTCTCGTACGGCGTGCCCTTGGCGAAGTGCAGCGACGTCACGCGCTGCGAACTCTTGCGCACGCCGCCGTTGACGACGATCCCCATCATCTCTGCCAGCGATGCCGGCCGGTCAGCCGAAGCGCCCAGCGTGGTCGCATATGACGGCACCAGCGATTCAAACGGATAGCCCATCTTTTTCCACTGCTTGTGGATTTCCATGAAGCCTTCCACCTCGATCAGGCCGGCGATACGGCGATCCTGCGCGTGCTTGCGGTGCGTCTTGAACAGCCACTGGTACACATCCTGGCGTTCCTGTTCGCTGGCCTTGGTCATCTCGCTCAAGGTCGCGCCAGGATGCAGGCGCAGATAGGCCGCCATCCACAGTTCCAGCGGGTGCACGCTGGCCAGGTAGCCACGGTCGGCCAGCGACCAGTTGCCGATCGCGTACTGATCGTACAGCTTGGCCACGCGCTCGTCCGATACCTCGTTCTGCGACGGCAGGTTGTCCTTCAGGAAGGCGGCAAACTGCGCCGGCGTCGCCAGCGGATAAACGGTGCGGTGTATCACCGCCAGCCGCACCGGCGTGCTGCGGATATTCGCCAGCAGGATCTTGTCCAGCTCGTTCTGAGGCTTGCCCTTGTACTTGGCGTAGAAGCGCGCCAGGAATTCCTTGCCTTCCTTGTCGGCGAAGCGCGCCAGGTAGCCGGCGCGGCGCGGATCATCCGCATCCGCCAGCAGCGATGCCGACGAGCCGGGCGACTGGAACATATAGTACTTGGCGACGTCACGCATCAAGCGCACGAACACCAGGTTGGTCGAGCGCCGCAGCGCTTCGGTCACGGTCAGGATCTTCGCGTTGTCTTCCTTGGAGAAGTTGCCGAAGTAATGCAGCCCGCCGCCGGTGAAGAAGCCCTCGCCCGGATTGCCTGAATACCTGCGTTCCATCGCCGCGTGCAGCATCGCCGTCAGGTCGCGCTTGTCGACAGGCAGGCCCTTGAAGTATTCCAGCGCCCATGCCGACAGCTTGTCCTGCGGGTCCACCTTGACCTGCGACAGCGCCGCGTTGTCCATGGCGCCGTATTTCTTGTGCAGCTGGTCCATGATGTCCAGGTAGGAAATCAGCGTGCGCAGCTTGGCGGTCGAGCCCAGATCCAGCTTGGCGCCTTCGTTGATGTCCAGCGGCTGGTCGAAGTTGTCGGTCTGCAGGCGCAGCAGGTTGTTCTGCTCGCCCTTCTCCAGCAAGGTGAAGCTGTACACCACCTTGGCCGGATCGCCATTGCCCAGCATGCCCTTGCCGGTCAGGCCGGCGGCCTTGGCCTTCTCCGGATCATGCAGGTCTTGCAGCACCTGCGTGACGGCAAACTGCGCCTGCGCGTCCAGCGTGCTGACCACGCTCAGGTCGAGGCGGTCCAGGTTGTACATGCGGTTGTCACCCAGCAGATTCGCCAGGTGGTTGCGGATCGCGTTGGTGGCCTTGCGGCTGACAAAGGTTTGCGCCGGCGCCGATTGCAGGCCGTTGCCGGTCGCCGGATGCAGCACCTGTTTCAGCGCCATGTCGCGCAGCGCCGGCGTGATGGCGCCGTCGGCAGCGAGGATGCGCAAGTGGCTGTTGGCCAGCACTTCCAGGTCGGCAGTGCCATCACCCAGATAATAGCTCGGGCGGCGCTGCGCGATCATCAGGCTCAGCGCCTCCTTGAACACCAGCGCGGTTTCCGCGTCCGGCTTATCCAGCTTGCCGGTCAAACGCTGGTTGACGTCGTCGAACGGACGGCCGTACCACACCCACATGCCATCGCCCAGACCATTCACCTCGCCATAGCCCGGCTTGGCCGACAGCGGCACGGTGTTCAGGTATTCCAGCACGACGCGGCGGCGCGCCTTGGTGGTGTCCGGGCCGTCCATATAGGCACGCATCGTCGCCGACACCATCTGCTGCAGCTTGTCGGTCATCGAGCCGGTGCGGCCTTCCGGCGAATGGCGGTACTTCTCAATCTGTGTCGCCAGCGTGCTGCCGCCAGCCGCGCGATGGCCGCCAGCCACGGCGCTGACGCTCTTTTCCAGCACCGCCTTGGCCAGCCGGTCCCATTCCACCGCCGGATTGCGCTTCGGATAGGTGTTGTCCAGCAGCTCGCGGTTCTCGATGAACAGCAGACTGTTGACCAGCGCGATTGGCGCCTGCTCGAAGCGGTTGTAGATGCGCTCCGGATAGCTGGCGGCAAACAGTTCCTGCGCGCGGCAGTCATAGATCGTCAGGCCGGTCTTGGTCTTCTCGCGATAGGTGGCAAACACGCCCATGTCGATCAGGTCAGCCATCTTCGGCGAAATGCGCGCCTGCGCCGTGACCTGGTAGTCGCGCTGGCTCAGCTTGCCGATATAGTCCGGCAGGCCGGCATAGCCTAGCCGCTCGTCATACGGACTGTCGTGCGGGAAGCGGATCGATTTGCTCGGTCCCTTCTCCATGCGATAGGTCATCTTGCTGGCCAGGTCGCTGAAGACGGCGGCTTGCATCGTCGAGTTCAACGTTTCGCGATAGCCCCAGTAGGCGGCAAAGGAGACGCCCACCAACAACACCAATAGCAAGGCATTGCGTGAGCGCTTGCTTTTCTTTGGCGCGCCCTCTTCCGGCGGTGGTGGGGATGGCGGGTCCATCTGCGCTTGCGCCAGGTGGTCTTCGGTTGCTTCAGGAGTATTAGGAGGGAGCATCACGATGTTTCAGTCAATCTTGCTAGCTTCCATTGCACCACATCAGAGCGATGCTGACCGGCGCCAACGCACAATAATTGTATGACGCCGTTTGTTTTTCGCAAAAAAACAACGGCGCTCTACCTGAAGCAGGAGCGCCGTGTCATGCGACCGTCACAAAGCGGACTAGGTCAGCTTGAACTCTACATTAAGCTTGCGCAATTCGTCGCACAATTGAATGAAGGCAGTCGCCGTCTGTACCGGTTCGCCTTTGACGCCCAGCTCGATATGCCGGCGCGTGCTGGCATCGCCCACGTTCGGCAGGCTGAACACCTTGACGCGCGGGTACTGCTGCTCCAGCGCCACCATCAGCGGCGTCAGCGCCGATTCAGCCGCCTCGTACACCAGCACCGATTCCTCCAGGCGCGGTTCGCGGTTGAACAGGTCGGCGTAGTGGTTGTCCAGCACCCACTCCAGCATCGGCCAGGCCATCACCGGAAAGCCCGGCACGAAGTAGTGCTTGCGCAGCGCAAAGCCGGCGATGTTGTTGTACGGGTTGGGAATCAGCGCCGCGCCTTCGGCGAATTCGGCCATTTTGAGGCGATGCAGGTTTTCGGCGGAATTCAGGTCGGCGCTCTGGCCGGCTTCCTGCGCCATTTGCACGATGCGCTGCTGGATATTGACCTTGCCCTGCGCGTGCAGCACCAGCGGCAGGCCCAGCGCGTCGGCCGCTGCCTGGCGCGTGTGGTCGTCCGGCGTGGCGCCGATGCCGCCGCAGCAGAACACGATGTCGTCGCTGGCGAAGGTGCGCTTCAGCGTATTGGTGATACGCTCCGGATCATCCGGCAGGACCTCGGCCCAGGTCAGCTGCAGGCCGCGCGCCGCCAGCATCTGCACCACTTTCGGGAAGTGCTGATCGACCCGCCGGCCCGACAGGATTTCGTCGCCAATAATGATGAGTCCGATAGTCATGCCAACTCCTTGGTTATTTCTTGCTGCGCCCGCAACTGCGCCAGCGCATCCATGCAATAGTACGCGAACCACAGGCCGGTGAAGATAAAAATCAGTACGTACAGCCAGATCGACGCCGCCGCCAGGAAGGGGAAGAACACCACCGCCATCACGCCGCCCAGCCAGATCGCGCCCGGCAGCGCGCCGGCCGCGCCGGAAATGACGCCTATCGCCAGCAGCCGCAAACGGTGCTGCTTGAGGATCTGGTGCCGCTCCTCGCTGCTGGCGTAATCGGCCAGCACGTCGTACACCATCACGCGGCAGGTCAGCCAGCCCCACAGCAACGCCTGCACCAGCACCGCCAGCGGCGGGAAGGCATACAGCGGCAGCGTGACGATCCACAGGCCGATGAAAATCAGCATGCCGCCCAGCGCCACGCCGACGCTGCCGAGGATGGAGCCGCCCTTGCGCTGCTCCAGCTGAGGGAAGTGGCGCAGGCCGACGTGGCGGCCGATCACCGGCATCGCCACCACGCCGATGAAAATCAGCGCAGTCAGTATCATCAACGGCAGCAGCGCCAGCATGGCGATCAGCGGCGGCACCACCGACGTCAGCGTGCCCAGGCCGAGGCTGCGCAGCCAGCTGGTGCTGGTGGCGAACAGGTTATGTTCGGTGAACAGCGCGTGTAGATAATCGACCAACGGTTGCAAGTAAAAATACAAGGCCGCCGCCCAGACGCCCAGCGCCAGCAGGAAGGGAGCGATGCTCATCAACAGCATCTTGCCATGCCATTGCGACAGGAAAGCGCGGCTCCACGCGCGGAGTACGGCGCCCATCAGACCACATCCTTGCGCGCAAATTCCACCATGCGCTTGAGGCCCAGCAGTTGCTGCGACCAGAAACCTTCACCATATTCGCGACCCGGCGCGGCGCGGCCATGCGCATCGCTGCGCGGCAACTGGTCGCGGATGCCGGTGGCGACAAAGCGCGGCGTAAAGTTCGCGGTGCGGAAGATGATGTCCCACACCGGTAGCAGCACGGCGAAATTGCAGCCGCCCAGTTTGCCATCGCCGTTTTCATGGCCGACGCCAATCGCGTGATGCATGCGGTGATAGCGCGGCGACACCAGCAACCGCTCGCCCAGCCAGCCGAAGTGGATGCGCACATTCGCATGCTGCAGGCTTTGCAGGATGCGCGACACCGACACCAGCAGCACATATTGCGCCGGCTCAACGCCGATGCACAGCGCGATCACGCCCATATAGACATCGCGCAGCAGGTCGTCCAGCACGTGGTTGCGGTCATCGCTCCACAGGTTCATATTCTGCTGGCTGTGGTGCAGGCCATGCAGCGCCCACCACCAGTTGAACTTGTGCGAGGCGCGGTGATACCAGTAATCGCAGAAATCCAGCACCACGAAATACACGGCAAACGCGGCCAGCGGCCCGATGCCGGGCCACAGCGATTCCAGGTTCAGCGGCTGGAAGCTTTCAAACCGCAGCCAGCCGGCGATGGCGTCCATCAGCGGATCAAGCGTGAAGAAGATCAGCAGCGAGAAGATGCCGATGCGGTGCAGCACCGTGTAGAGGAAGTCATTCCAGCGCGCGCGGCGGTCGGTGATCTGCTGCGCCGGAATCAGCGACTCCAGTGGCCGCAGCACCAGGAACAGCAGCGCCAGTTCCAGCATGCCGATCAGCAGCCATTCGGTGCCCTCGAACGCGTCCTCGACGTGTTCGCCGAAGCCCAGCTGGAACACCAGCGGCTGGATCGCGGTTTCAAACAACCAGCCCTGGGCCAGGCCCAGCCAGTCGGACAGAGTTTCTATCATTTTTTATAGTCAGGATGCTCGCGCAGCGTGGCAAAACACATGCCTTGCTGCGCCAGGCCGTTAATCAGAGGTTCAAGATTCGCTGGCGCCCAAGCATCCTTGCGCGACCAGATACCCATATGCATCAAGACGATATCGCCGCCGCGCAGGTCGCGCAACATCTTTTGCAAAAGTACCGTATTCGGATACGCGGCGCTCGGCAACTCGTCACCGGAGAAACCGGCCGGCGCCCAGCCTGCATGCGCGTAGCCGCAAGCCTTGCCGATCTCCAGCAGCCGCGTCGAGGTACGGCCGGCCGGCGCCCGCCACAAGGGATCGAGCGGCTTGCCAGTCAGTTCCAGGAAGCGCTGGTCGACCCGCTTCAGCTGCTCGCAATATTGTTGCGGCGTCCAGCTGACCTGCTTGCCGGCCTGCGGGCCGAAGCCGGGCTTGACCACCACCTTGCCGTCGGCGCCATCGCGCACGAACACTGCATGGTCCCAGGTGTGCGTGCCGATTGCATGGCCTTCCGCCACGCGCGCCTTCCAGTAGGCGGCCCACGACGGATCGAGCGAATAATCGCCACGCACGGTTTTCTCGTTGGCGAGGAAGAAGGTGGCCTTGATCTGGTGGCGCTTCAGCGTGTCGGCGATCAGTTCGGCCTGCGACTGGCTACCGGTATCAAAGGTCAGATAGATGGTGCCTTTGCAGGCGGCCTGCGCGCTCGGCGCTGCCGCCAGCGCCATCATGGTCAAGGCGGCGGCGCGTTTCATCAGCGTTGCGCGGAATTGAAGAAGAACACGCCGTGCGGCGAGCGGCCGACCGGTATGGTCTTGATGACCTTGCGGGTCTTCAGGTCGATCACCGCCACCTTCTTGATCCAGCGCAGCGTCACCCACATGGTCTTGCCGTCATCGCTCACTTCCATGCAATCCGGGCCGCCTGGCACATTGATCTGGCCGACGTTTTCCAATGTCTTCTGATCAATGATGTTAATCGAATTGGAAACACGGTTCGACACATAGGTATAGCGGCCATCGCCGGCGGAGCGGAAGTTGTGCGCGCCCTGCCCTGTCTTGATGCGCTTGACGGTCTTCTGCGTTTTCCAGTCGATCACTTCAACGTAATCGCCGCCCATGATGCCGACCAGCAGATACTTGTCATCCGGCGTCATGACGATACCGGCAGGCAGCTTGCCCACCGGGATGGTCCACTTGACCGTCTGCGTGCTCAGGTCGATGGCGCTGACTTGATCGCTGCCCTGCTGGGTGATGAACACCATGTTACTGGCGGCGTTGAAGGCCATGTGGCTGGGCAGCTTGGGCAGCGGCAGGCGCTTGGCCAGCGTCAGGTTGGCGCCGTCATATTTGTACAGGTCGACGCGGTGCAGGCGCAGCGAGTTCGATACAAACCACTTCTGGTCGGGCGAAAAACCAATCTGGTACGGGTCGGGAATGTTCTTCAGCGTGCGCTGCGGCTGGCCGGTTTTCGGATCGAGGAAGATCAGCTCATTGCCAACCGAGCTGGCGACGATCAGCGATTTGTTGTCCGGCGTCGCCATCAGGTGGTGCGGCTCCTTGCCGACCGGGATGGTCGACAATTCCTTGTAAGTGGCCTGGTCCAGCAGTTGCACGGTGGCGTCGCGCGAATTCAGCACCACCACCACATTCGCTTGCGCGTTGCCGATGGCAGCCATGGCGCAAACACACGAAAAAACGAAACTGCGTAACATGTAGAGGATCGCTATCAAGGCAAAACCGCATTTTACGTGCAAAGCCTATGCCCTGCTACAATTCTGGCCTGTTTCTAATGAAAGGAAGATCATGTCCACCATCACCACTCCATCGGGCCTGCAATACATCGAACTGAACGAAGGCGAAGGCGCTGAAGCCAAAGCCGGCCAGAACGTCACCGTTCACTACACCGGCTGGCTGCGTAACGACGACGGCAGCAAAGGCCCTAAATTCGATTCGAGCAAAGACCGTAACGATCCATTCGAGTTCGCCCTGGGCGCCGGCATGGTCATCCGCGGCTGGGACGAAGGCGTACAAGGCATGAAGATCGGCGGCACCCGCCAGCTGATTATTCCAGCGGACCTGGGCTACGGCGCACGCGGCGCCGGCGGCGTGATTCCACCAAACGCCACGCTGATCTTTGACGTCGAACTGCTGGGCGTTTAAGCACCCGGCCTAGCGCTGCCAGTTTCTGCGCAGCGCTTCTAATTCTGCTCGCGTGTCGAGCATGCCGCCGACGATGCGCTGGTCGATCGCTTCCAGCACCGCCGTCGGCATCTCGGTGCCTGCCATGCGATGCGCACCCATGGTCGCCAGCGGCCGCGCGTTCTGCGCCAGCACCGGCACCCGCCACTCATCGTTGGCGCGGCACGCCAATCCCACCAGATCCTGCGTGATCCCCACCAGCGTGAAGCTGCGGCAATACGTTCCCTCATTGGATAAGAAGCTCAGGCCGACGCGCACATCATTATCAGCTTGCGCCGCCGCGCCGCCCAGTTGCTGACTCAGGGAGGCGGCCAGCCTTCCCTGCGCCAACAGCAAGCCATTGCGGCTGATCACTTCGGTCGGCGGTGGCGTGCTGTCGCCAAACCAGCCCGGCTGCCACTTGGCCAGACCGAACTTGCCGGCGGCCAAACCCAGCACCATGACCAGCGCCAGCGCGCTCCACTCCAGCCAGCCCCAGTGGCGCCGCGTCGCCGCCCTGCGCAAGGCCTGCTGCTGCGCCAGCCGTTGCGCCCGCACCGTGGCCAGCTGCACCACATTGGCGCCCTGACGCGCGCGCATCGCGGACGGATTGTGCTGATCGGCATAAACACCTTCATCGCGCGCGGCACGCAGCCGCGCCACGCGGCGCGTCAGGCTGCTGTCGTGGCGCATCGCGGATTCGACCGCCAGACGGGTCACTTCGTCCAGTTCGCCATCGGCATACGCTATCAGTGTCTCGTCTGAAAAGCTCATGTTCCCCGTCCTTTACGCATTCCATCATAAACCTTTTTTGTAACGAATGCGGCTTTGCAGAAAACGTGTAAGCCCTTTAAATACAAGGCTTTAGTTACATTGCGGCGCAGCGGCTCAGCAAATACAAGGCTCGCTTCATAAGGAAACCATTACTTTTAACAATATTTATGCTAATCTGCGCGCTCCAATAACCAAGGAGGTAGTAATGAAAAAAGGCGAACTGATTGCAGAATTTGCGAAACGCACCGAGCTGTCCGCTGCTGCCGCCAACGGCGCAGTAAACACGCTGATCGCCATCATCACTGAGCGTCTGAAAAAAGGCGACTCGGTAGGCATCACCGGCTTCGGCACCTTCTCCGTAGCCAAACGCGCTGCACGTAAAGGCCGCAATCCTGCAACCGGCGAAGCGATCAAGATCGCAGCGTCGAAAACCCCGAAATTCTCGGCTGGCGCCACGCTGAAATCGGCAGTCAACCCGACGAAGAAGAAGTAATTCTTCCGGAGTTTTCACCGAGTGCCCGGGAGGGCACCGGCGACGGCGGCTCATGCGGGTACATCCCGGCATGGCCGCCGTTCTCTTTTGGAGCACGCCCTCTAGCGGGATTTGCCGCAGCTGCGGTTATGATGGCGCGTCTATCCCATCAATCACAGCAAGGAGCGCGGTATGAGTTTGCAAGAACAGTTTGAACAAGCCCAGGCGGACTCGAAGAATCTGCCGGAACGCCCGGACAACATGACGCTGCTGAAGATCTACGCCCTGTTCAAGCAGGCGTCGGCCGGCGATGCGACCGGTGAGCGTCCAGGCATGACCGACTTCGTCGGCCGCGCCAAGTACGATGCCTGGGCCGAGCTGAAAGGCAAAAGCCAGGACGAAGCCAAACAGCTGTACATCGATCTGATCGAAGATTTGAAGTGATAAAAAAAGGCCCTTGCGGGCCTTTTTACTTTTGCTTACTGCTTTTTCTTGCGGCGTGCGGCGAAGCCGACCAGGCCAAGACCGGCCAGCATCATTGCGTAGGTTTCCGGTTCCGGCACGGCCGAAATCAGGCTGAACGAGGTGATGCGCTGGTCAGCGTCGGTGCCGGCGACGCCGCCGGTGAAACCGACATACATGGTGCTGCCGAATTTCTGGCTCAGGTCGACGATGGCAGCGTCGCTGATGTTGTAGGTCAGGCCGGTTTTACCATCGGTCAGCGTGCCGGTCATGGTCAGCTCATGCGTGGTGGCGTTGTAGCTGACGGTCTGGGTGCCAGTCACATTGTTGGACGCGCCCAGGTTGAACGCGGCCGGCGTCAGGTCAGCCTGCACCGTGCCGTTGGTGCTCAGGCCGTATTCATTGTGGGTCCACGAACGGATGATCGAACCCACCGCGCTCGAACCCGAGCCGCCGATATTCCAGTAGCCCACATCGCCGCCGCCGACGCCGGTTACATTGGTGCCGACATTCTGGAAGGCCAGAGCGATACCGTCCGCCATCTTGCCCGAGTCGTTACCCTGCAGCGAGAAAGCAAAGCTGGTGCTGAACGACGTGGCGGTCGATACGCCCTGGGTCAGCCAGCCGGCGCCGGACACGCCCGACGCATTCGATGGACCATTGGTGTTGGTCAGCTGCAGCGAATTGCCCACGATTTTCGCGCTGCCAGCCAGGTTCAGCGTGGACAGGTCGATCACGGCGGCCGAAGCCGGCACGGCAAAAGCAGCTGCAACAACGGCGGAAATGGCAATCATGGAACGCATGGGGAATCCTTAAATTGAAGATATTCAAGTATTATACCGATGCATTCCTAAATTGCAATTTATTTTTTCATTAAACAACAATAATTAATATTTAGCAACTAAATTGCAGCAAACAGTTTACGCATCTTTTCACTCACCTTGGCCTCCACCTGGCTGGCCATCATGCTGATCGGGAAGCCCAGCGCGATCTGGATCTGCGCCTGATTCGGCTGCAAGGTCAGCGCGCCATTGACGCCATTGCGCTCGAAACGCAGCACGTCGCCGTCCCAGCGGCACGCCAGGTCGAATTGTTCGGCCAGTTTATCGGCCACTTGTTGCGCGGCCGCGCGGGCCTGCTCCGGCGCCAGCGTATGTTGCTGGACGATGTTGATGTCCGCCATGCGGATCCCCCTGCTCTGAATAAACAAAGGCGCCATGATGCCAGCTGCCTGCACGCGGCGCCAGTGTGCAAAGGGCGCGCCGATATATGTCGCGTTCCTCAAACGTATTTGCTTATATGTATTGTATATAAGCGCAATTTGTGAGAAATAGCGAATTACCTTAAAATGTAGTGCTTTGCCGAGGTTAGCCAGGCACTGCCCCGCCCGCCGACGCCGCTAGCACACCAACATTGATAGGACTGTTATGACCCACGTTGTCACCGAATCTTGCATCGCCTGCCGTTACACGGACTGCGTCGATGTTTGCCCGGTAGATTGTTTCCGCCAAGGCCCGAACTTCCTCGCCATCGATCCGGACGAGTGCATCGACTGCGCCGTCTGCGTGGCCGAGTGCCCGGTTAACGCCATCTATGCTGAAGAAGACGTCCCAGGCGACCAACAGCAGTTCATCAAGATCAACGTTGATTTGGCACGCAAATGGCCTTCGATCACCAAGACTGTCGCTCCCCTGCCGGATGCCGAACAGTTCAAGGACGTCAAAGAAAAACTGCAACTGCTGGCGCGCTAAGCCGCCATCTTTGAAATCACAGGAAACCCACGTATGAATAGCACCGTTACACCACCTGGCGTCATCGAAACCGATGCCGTCATCATTGGCGCCGGCCCGGTCGGCCTGTTCCAGGTCTTCGAACTCGGCCTGCTGGAAATCAAAGCCCACGTGATCGATTCGCTGGGCGCCGTAGGCGGTCAATGCGTGGAACTGTATCCTGACAAACCGATCTACGACATCCCTGCCGTGCCATCGTGCACCGGCCAGGAACTGACCGACAACCTGCTGAAGCAGATCGAACCGTTCGCGCCGACCTTCCACCTGGGCCAGGAAGTGACCAAGGTAGAACGCCGCGACGACGGCCGCTTCGACGTCGAAACCACGCTGGGCACCAAGTTCCTGACCAAGACCATCTTCATCGCCGCCGGCGTCGGCTCGTTCCAGGCGCGTACGCTGAAAGTGGACGGCATCGAAGTGTTCGAAGGCTCGCAGCTGCATTACAAGGTCAAGGACCCGGCGCAGTTCGAAGGCAAGAACCTGGTCATCTGCGGCGGCGGCGACTCCGCGCTGGACTGGGCGCTGAACTTCGTCGGCAAGGCCGAATCGGTGGTGCTGCTGCACCGCCGTGAAGACTTCCGCGCCGCGCCAGCATCGGTCGCCAAGATGAAAGCACTGTGCGACGACTACGAAATGCAGCTGCTGGTCGGCACCGCCACCGGCTATGAAACCGACGACGCAGGAAAACTGAACCACCTGAAAGTCACCGCCGCCGACGGCGTCACCCGCCGCGTGCCGCTGGACATGCTGCTGGTGTTCTACGGCCTGTCGCCGAAACTCGGCCCGATCGCCGAGTGGGGCCTGGACATCGAGCGTCGCCAGCTGAAAGTGCAGGACACCGAGAAGTTCGAAACCAACGTGCCAGGCATCTTCGCCGTGGGTGACATCAACACTTATCCGGGCAAGAAAAAGCTGATCCTGTCGGGCTTCCATGAAGCCGCGCTGGCTGCTTTCGGCGCCGCGCCGTACATCTTCCCGGACAAGAAGATTCACATGCAGTACACCACCACCTCGCCGAAACTGCACAAGGTGCTGGGCGTGGAGACGCCAGTCTTCGACTAAGCTTCAGGCGAGCAACAGTCCTACAGAAAAGCAGCGGAAACGCTGCTTTTTTTATGCCCGCGCAGGTATTATTCTTTTTTACAAGATTGCCTGTGGATAGTACGTAGCCTTTGCCCTGCAGCACCAGCAAATGCCTTACACCAAAAACACAGCACCTATAATTTGGCTTATGATGTAGATATTGGTGCACCGCACCAAGCCTATAAAATCGGGATGCCTTTATGCTCTACCAACTCCATGAAATGCAACGCTCGTTGCTGACGCCGCTGATGCAATGGGCCGATGCCTCATCCAAGCTGTTCACCAATCCGATCTCGCCTTTTGCGCACACGCCGTTCTCGCAACGCATCGCCGCCGGCTACGAATTGATGTACCGCCTGGGCAAGGACTACGAGAAACCGGCATTTGAAATCGACAGCACCGAGATCAAGGGCGAGACGGTAGGCATCATCGAACACGTGGCGGTCAACAAAGCCTTCTGCCGCCTGATCCACTTCAAGAAAGACCTGGACGACAAAAAGTTCAAGGCACTGAAACAGCCGACCGTGCTGCTGGTGGCGCCGCTGTCCGGCCACCACTCGACGCTGCTGCGCGACACCGTGCGCGGCCTGCTGGTCGACCACGATGTCTACATCACCGACTGGACCGATGCGCGCATGGTGCCGCTGTCCGAAGGCGCGTTCCACCTGGACGACTACATCTATTATGTGCAGGACTTCATCCGCGCGCTCGGCCCGGACGTGCACGTGATCTCGGTCTGCCAGCCGACCGTGCCGGTACTGGCGGCGATCTCGCTGATGGCCTCGGACAATGATCCGAAACTGCCGAAGACCATGACCATGATGGGCGGGCCGATCGACCCGCGCAAATCGCCAACCGCCGTCAACAACCTGGCCACCGAGAAGAAATTCTCGTGGTTCGAGAACACCGTGATCTATCCGGTGCCGCCGAACTATCCAGGCTTTGGCCGCAAAGTGTATCCGGGCTTCCTGCAGCACGCCGGCTTCATCGCCATGAATCCGGGCCGCCACGCGCAGAGCCACCGCGACTTCTACGATCACCTGGTCAAGGGTGACGAGGAAACTGCCGAGTCGCACCGCAAGTTTTACGACGAATACAACGCTGTGCTGGACATGCCGGCCGAGTACTACCTCGACACCATCAAGACCGTGTTCCAGGACTTTGCGCTGCCGCGCGGCGAATGGCTGGTGGGCGGCAAGCTGGTGCAGCCGGCCGACATCAAGACCGTGGCGCTGTTCACCGTTGAAGGCGAGCTGGATGACATCTCCGGCGCCGGCCAGACGCAAGCCGCGCACGACCTGTGCACCGGCATCCCGGCCGACATGCAGGAAGACTTCGTGACACCAGGCGCCGGCCACTACGGCATCTTCTCCGGCCGCCGCTGGCGCGAAATCGTCTGCCCGAAAATCACTGACTTCATCAAGAAGCACGGTTGAGAGCAAGGTTAAGCGCCCCGCATGACGGGGCGTTTTATATAATGGCGTTTTATCGCCATCCGTCAAACCGTGTCCACCGACAAATCCCTTACCGATCGCATCGAAGATGCCCTGCCACAGACGCAATGCACCAAATGCGGCTATGACGGCTGCCGTCCGTATGCGGAAGCGATAGCGGCCGGCGCGGCCGAGATCAACCAGTGCCCGCCCGGCGGCGCCGAGGGCATCGCACGGCTGTCGTCGGTCACTGGCCGCAAGGTGATTCCACTGAATCCGGTAAATGGGCTGGAGCGGCCGCGCGCGGTCGCCTACATCGACGAATCGCTGTGCATCGGTTGCACGCTGTGCATCCAGGCTTGCCCGGTCGACGCCATCATCGGTGCGGGTAAGCTGATGCACACCATCGTGCCGGCCCTGTGCACCGGCTGCGACCTGTGCGTGGCGCCCTGCCCGGTCGATTGCATCGTCATGTATCCGGTCACCGAAACCACCGGCTGGGACGCCTGGTCGCAGCCCGACGCCGACGCCGCGCGCGAACGGCACGACTTCCGCACATTCCGCCTCAAGCGCGACAAGGAAGAAAACGATGCCCGCCTGGCCGCCAAAGCGGTCGCCAAGCTGGATAAAGTGAATGCCATCGATCCGGCCGACGCCGAATCGGCCGCCGCGCTGGAACGCAAGCGCGCCATCATCGCCGCTGCCATGGAACGCGCCCGCCTGAAAAAAGAATCTGACAACAAATGAACGCAGCCAAACGCTACGAAATGTTTGTGCGCTTCCGCGCCGCCAATCCCCACCCCGTCACCGAACTTGAATACACCACGCCGTTCGAACTGCTGATTGCCGTGCTGCTGTCGGCGCAGGCCACCGACGTCGGCGTCAACAAGGCCACGCGCAAGCTGTACCCGGTGGCGAACACGCCGCAAGCGATCCTGGACATGGGTGAGGAGGAACTGAAGACCTATATACAGACCATCGGCCTGTACAAGACCAAGGGCAAGAACGTCATCGCCACCTGCAAGATCCTGGTGGAGAAGCATGGCGGCGAAGTGCCGCAGGACCGTGAATCGCTGGAAGAGCTGCCTGGCGTCGGCCGCAAGACTGCCAACGTGGTGCTCAACACCGCCTTCGGCCAGCCGACGATGGCGGTCGACACGCACATCTTCCGCGTCTCCAACCGCACCGGCCTGGCGCCGGGCAAGAACGTCGACATCGTCGAGCAGAAGTTGCTGAAGTTTGTGCCGAAAGAGTTTCTGCACGACGCCCACCATTGGCTGATCCTGCACGGCCGCTACACCTGCAAGGCGCGCAAGCCCGAATGCTGGAACTGCATGCAGGTCGACCTGTGCGACTACCGCGCCAAAACCCCCGCTCCCGCCACCGCCTGACACCCCCGGTGTCAGGTCTGACAATCGCACACGAGCTCATGTACCAAAGTCAGACCTGACACCGGTTTTTAGACCAGCACCAGGTTATCGCGGTGAATCAGCTCTCTGCCCTCGACGAAACCGAGGATGGACTCGATTTCGCTGGATGGCTTGCGCATGATGCGGCGGGTTTCGCCGCTGGTGTAGTTCGACAGGCCGCGCGCCACCGGCTCGCCGGCTTCGTTGACGCAGGTAATGACCGCACCGCGTCCGAATTCGCCCTTTACTTCCACCACGCCGATCGGCAGCAGCGACTTGCCTTCGCCGGTCAGCTTCAGTACCGCGCCAGCATCCAGCACCACCTGGCCGGCGGTATGCAGATGATCCGCCATCCACTGCTTGCGTGCAGTCAGATGGCCAGTCTGCGCCGCCAGTTCGGTGCCAATCGATTCACCGCTGGCCAGTCGCGCCAGTACCTCATGCTCGCGGCCATACGCTATCACGGTATGCGCGCCCGACTTGGCCGCGCGCTTGGCGGCCAGGATCTTGGTCAGCATGCCGCCGCGCCCCAGGCTGCTGCCGGCGCCGCCGGCCATCGCCTCCAGCGCCGCATCGCCGGCACGGCCATGCTGGATCAGCACCGCCGATGGATCCTTGCGTGGATCAGCGCTGAACAAGCCCTGCTGATCGGTGAGGATAATCAGCGCATCAGCTTCGATCAGGTTGGCGACCAGCGCGCCCAGCGTATCGTTATCGCCAAACTTGATCTCATCGGTGACGACGGTATCATTCTCGTTGATGATCGGGACCACGCCCAGGCGCAGCAAGGTGGTCAGCGTCGAACGGGCATTCAGGTAGCGCTCGCGGTCAGCCAGGTCGGCATGCGTCAGCAGCACCTGCGCGGTGCCCAACTGATGCGCGCGGAAGCTGGTTTCGTAGATCTGCGCGAGGCCCATCTGGCCGACGGCGGCGCAAGCCTGCAATTCGTGGATATCGGTCGGGCGCTGTTCAAAGCCCAGGCGCAGCATGCCTTCGGCGATGGCGCCGGACGATACCAGCACCACCTGCTTGCCGAGCGCACGCAGGCCGGCAATCTGCGCGGCCCAGCGTGCAATCGCGGCGTGATCGAGTCCGCGCCCATCATTGGTGACCAGTGACGATCCAACCTTGATGATGATGCGGTTTGCTTTTTGTATGACGGAATTCATAAGGCGACAATCTCAAAACAAGCGTAGGAAAATCTGCTGTGATTTGGCGGGCGGGTCGCCCTGCTTTGCCGCTAACAGTCGCCGGCCCTGCGATGGCAGGACGGGCGCCGAGATGGAAAGGCATAATCAGCTGATAACTGATTATGCCGGTGATGCAGTAGTTTAGTCGAGGATCTTGAAGCGCGGATCGTCAGGATCAATCGACGAAATGCCGCGCACATCTTCGACCATCTGGGTTTCTTCCGCGCGCTGCTCGGTCTGGCGGGTTTCTTCCAGGTGCTTCTGGATGGCGTTGACCAGCTCCTGCGTGCCGTTGTGGCTCAGCGCGGAGATCTCGAACACCGGACCCTTGAAGCCAAACTTCTTGATGAAGTCCTTGACCTTCTTGGCGCGCTCTTCTTCCGGCACCATGTCCAGCTTGTTCAGCACCAGCCAGCGTGGCTTGTCGACCAGCTGTTCGTCATACTTCTTCAGTTCATTGACCAGCGCCTTGGCTTCCTTGACCGGATCGACAGTCGCCTCGAACGGCGCCAGATCAACGATGTGCAGCAGCAGGCCGGTACGCGACAGGTGGCGCAGGAACTGGTGTCCCAGGCCGGCGCCTTCGGCGGCGCCTTCGATCAGGCCCGGAATGTCGGCGATCACAAAGCTCTTCTCGTGCGATACGCGGACCACGCCCAGGTTCGGGTGCAAGGTGGTGAACGGGTAATCAGCGATCTTCGGACGCGCATTCGACACGGCGGTGATGAAGGTCGACTTGCCGGCGTTCGGCATGCCCAGCAGGCCCACATCGGCCAGCACCTTCAGTTCCAGGCGCAGCGTGCGGACTTCGCCTTCCTTGCCGGGCGTCTTCTGGCGCGGCGCGCGGTTGGTCGAGGTCTTGAAGTGGATGTTGCCCCAGCCGCCCTCGCCGCCTTTGGCCAGCAGTTCCATCTGACCGTGTTCGCTCAGGTCGGCCAGGATTTCGCCGGAGGTGTCGTCGATGATCAGCGTGCCCAGCGGCATGCGCAGGTGCATATCATCGGCGCCACGGCCATAGCAGTCGGCGCCACGGCCGGCTTCGCCGTTGCCGGCGCGGTGGACTTTGGAGAAGCGGAAATCGACCAAGGTATTGATGTTACGGTCCGCTACGGCCCAGATCGAGCCACCCTTGCCGCCGTCGCCGCCGTCAGGGCCGCCAAACGGGCGGAATTTTTCACGGCAAAACGACGAGCAGCCATTGCCACCGTCACCACCGATTACTTCAATTTTTGCTTCGTCGATAAACTTCATGATGTACCGCCATAAAACTAAAAGGCTCTACCTATGGGCAGAGCCTTTCGATTGAAGGCTTGCGCCTTACAAACGGCCTCATCAAGAGGCCGGAGCGTAATTTACGCTGCTGCTACTACGGTGACGAACTGTTTCGAGCCTTCACCTTTTTTAACGAACTTGACCACGCCGTTCACCAGAGCGAACAGGGTGTGGTCTTTGCCGGTGCCGACGCCTTCACCAGCGCGCACTGGCGTGCCGCGTTGACGAATGATGATGCCACCAGCATTGATCGATTGACCGCCGTAAACCTTAACGCCCAGGCGTTTTGATTCTGAGTCACGACCATTTCGCGTTGTGCCGCCGCCTTTTTTGTGTGCCATGCTAAAGCTCCTTGACTAAAAAAGTGTCGATCCGCAATTAAGCGTTGATCGAAACGATTTGGATTTCGGTGTAGTTCTGACGGTGACCCTGACGCTTCTGGTAGTGCTTACGACGACGCATCTTGAAGATCGTCACTTTTTCGTGACGGCCGTGGGAAACCACAGTGACCAGAACCTTGGCACCTTCAACCAGCGGAGCACCGAACTTGATGCTGTCGCCCGCGCCAACGGCGAGGACTTGGTCAATGGTGATTTCGGAACCAATGTCTGCCGGTATCTGTTCTACTTTAAGTTTTTCACCTGCGGCAACTTTGTATTGTTTGCCGCCGGTTTTTATGACCGCGTACATGATTTGAAACCTCTCAAATGTTTATAAAAATCCACCGGGGGAAACCGGGGAACCGCAGATTATACACAGGAACCATTTTTGCGTCAAAAACTATTCACAAATGGCGGATGGCGTGGTATGTCAAACAATTTTTTCATGGCAGAGCTTGGCAATCAGGCAATTTCCTCGCGCCAAACAGCCCTTACGCCCCGGAGCGCGGGGCATGGCGTATAATTCCGGCACCAATAGTCTAACTGCACAGGTTCGCCTTGTCTGCCGCTACCCAAAACGTTACCCAAAACACCATCATCGAAACCATTGCCGCCGACATGGACGCGGTCAACTCGGTGATACGCCAACGCCTGCATTCCGAGGTTTCCCTCGTCAATCAGATTGCCGAATACATCATCAGCGCTGGCGGCAAGCGCATCCGTCCGGTGCTGGTGCTGCTGGTAGCGAACGCTTACTCCTACAAAGGCGCGGCGCATCACGAGCTGGCGGCGGTGGTGGAATTCATCCACACCGCGACCTTGCTGCACGATGACGTGGTCGACGAATCGTCGCTGCGCCGTGGCCGCGCCACCGCCAACGCCCTGTTCGGCAACGCCGCCTCGGTGCTGGTGGGTGACTTCCTGTATTCGCGCTCGTTCCAGATGATGGTGGGCCTGAACAATATGCGCGTGATGCAGATCCTGTCGGACGCCACCAACGTCATCGCCGAAGGCGAAGTGCTGCAGTTGCTGAACATGCACGACCCGGATGTGACGCGCGAACGCTACCTGCAAGTGATACGCTCCAAGACCGCCAAGCTGTTTGAAGCGGCCGCCGAACTGGGCGCGCTGGTGGCTGGCGCCAACGACGCGCAGATCGCCGCCGCCGGCGAATATGGCCGCTCGCTGGGCACTGCCTTCCAGCTGATCGACGACGTGCTCGACTACGCCGGCGACGCCAGCGAAATCGGCAAGAACGTCGGCGACGACCTGCGCGAAGGCAAGCCGACGCTGCCGCTGATCTACCTGATGGAAAACGGCACGGCCGAGCAGCGCGCGCTGGTCCGTTCGTGCATCGAGAATGGCGACGAGCAGCACTTCGACACCATCCTTGCAGCGATCACCAGCAGCGGCGCACTGGATTACACGCGCGAACAGGCAGTAATCGCCGCCAAGCGCGCCGCCGACGCCATCGCCGACCTGCCGGACAGCCTCCACAAGCAATCGCTGCTGCAACTGGCCCACTTCTCGGTCCACCGCAACCACTAAACAGAACGGCGCCTCAAGGCGCTGTTTTTCATTGCGGCCATCGCAACAATCATTTGTACCTGGACGGATTTTTCTTTGCCTTGCGGAAGCCTAGACTGAGGCCTTCGAATCAGGCAAGGAATAATCATGCTGGACAAACTGACGCAAGGCGGCTTCTCGATTGGCCTCGAACTGCCGCTGGACAATGACTGGTCGCCGGCCGGCGAGCGCGCCCGCCGCGAGTCTGGCCGCCTGCCGGGCGAGCCGGACATCCAACAGCACGCCGAACTGGCGGTACTGGCTGACCAGCTCGGCTTCCGAGCCCTCTGGGTGCGCGACGTGCCGCTGTACGATCCATCATTCGGCGATGCGGCGCAAGTGTTTGAAACCTTCAGCTACCTCGGCTACCTGGCTGGCGTTACCAAGAACATCCTGCTCGGCACCGCCGCTGTCGTCCTGCCGCTGCGCGAACCGGTGCTGACGATGAAATCCGCCGCCACGGTACAACAACTGAGCAACGGCCGTCTGCTGCTGGGCACCGCCAGCGGCGACCGGCCAGTGGAATACCCAATCTTCGGCAAAGACTTCGCCGGACGCGGCGCCGCCTTCCGCGAACAGATCGCCCAGCTGCGCGCCGGCCACAATCCAGCCTGGCCGCCGGGCGTGCAACTGCTGCCGCGCGCAACGCAGCCAATCCCGTTGCTGGTGGCCGGCCTGGCGCAGCAGACGCCGCAATGGGCAGGCGCCAACATGGACGGCTGGCTGGCCTATCCAGGCACTGCGGAAGATCACACGCGCCGCGTGGCGCTATGGCGCGAAGTCGCCGGCGACAAGCCGTACATCAGCTTCCTCCACCTCGACCTGCTGGAAGATCCCGACGCACCGCTGCGCCGCCACCGCTTCGGCGCCTCAACCGGCCGCAACGGCCTGATCGCCGAACTACAAGCCATGCGCGCCGCCGGCGTCGACCACATCGGCCTGCACCTCCGCCGCAACCAGCGCCCACTGCCAGAAACAATGGAAGAAATCGCCACCCACATCCTCTAACCGTCCGGGGTCAGTTCTGCCAAACGTACACGAGCTCATGTACATTTGGCAGAACTGACCCCGGTTTTGTTACAGGATTTCCTGGACCAGTTCGGAGGGGCGGCACAGGCGGACGCCTTTTTCGGTGATGACGAATGGGCGCTCGATCAGGATCGGGTGCGCCATCATGGCGTCCAGCAGCGCGTCGTCCGATAGCGTGGTGTCGGCCAGGCCAAGCTCGGCGTACAGGTCGCCCTTGTTGCGCATCGCCTGGCGGACTGTGAGGCCGGCCTGCGCGATCATCGCTTTCAGCGCGGCGCGCGATGGCGGGTTCTTGACGTAGTCGACGATCTCCGGCTCCACGCCAGTCGCGCGGATCGCTTCCAGCGTCTTGCGCGAAGTGCCGCAGGCGGTATTGTGATAAATCGTGATGCTCATGATGCTGCCCTTGTGCTGAATGACAAAGGCAGCATTATCGCTTAAAACTTCGTCGCCAGACTCACACCCACGCTGCGCGGCGCCAGCCGATATCCCTGCACGATCGACGCCACCTGCGGATGCTGGATGATGGTATCCGTGTCAAACGCATTCTTCACAAACGCCGTGAACGCATACGCGCCAAACGTCATGCCGGCGCTGAAGTTCGCCGTGTGGTATGACGGCCGGTCATGGTCGGTCTGCTCCGGGTCCAGCGAGCCTTTGCTGGCGCCCACCCACTGCACGCCGCCCATCACAAACGCCGGCCGCTCCCACGCGGAGAAATTGTAGGTCGCATTCACTGCGGCGTTATATTTCGGCACGCCCTGAATCCGCGCGCCCGCCACCGCGCCCACCACGCCGTTCTCGATGCCGACATCATTCGACAACTCGGCCTTGACGTAGCCGCCCGACGCGCTCAGTGTCAGCCCAGGCAAAGGCTTGGCCTTGATGTCGAACTCGAAGCCCTTGGTGGTGGCGTCGCCGGCGTTGGCGTTGTAGGTGTAGGCGCAGGTCGGCAGGTACACGCCCTGCTGGATGTTCTTCCACTTCACGTAGAACACGTCTGCATTCACAGTCAGCCGGTTATTCAGGAAGCGCGATTTGCTGCCTACTTCATAGCTCCACAAGCTGTCCGGCGAATACGATGGCGGCCCGGCCGCGATGCCGTTTGCTTCCAGATCCGGGCCGCAGGTGGTCGTCGGCACGTAGATATTCGCGCCGCCGAGGCGGAAGCCTTTGGCCACGCTGCTGTAGACGGTATTCGTCGGATTGATTTCCCACGTCAGCGCATACTTCGGTGTGAACGCTTTCGAGGTGGTCTCCGCGCCACTGTTGTTGCCGGCGCCAGCCAGATAATTCCCGTTGCGCTGCTCCAGTGTGGTATTCGCTTTCAGATAGCGCGCGCCAACGGTGGCGTGCACGGTCGGCGTGAAGTAGTAATTCAGTTCGCCGAAAATCGATGCCTGCTTCTCGCGATAATGGAAGGCGCCCGCAAACGAGTTATCGTTGGGGAACTGACCAGGCCCAGCATCCGGCAGCAGCTCAGGGTCCGCAATATCAAAGCCAAACTGTTTGAAGGTGTCCGTCACACCGAAGATCGGATCGTTCTCGATGATGTTGGTGTGCTGGCGCGAGAAATAGGTCCCCACCAGCCAGGTCCACGGCGATACCTTCTCGTCGTAAGCACGCGACGCCACGCGAAACTCCTGCGATACCTGGCGCACCTGGTTGTTCAGATACACCGCCGACGGCAGACCCGCAATCGCTTCGATCAGCTCCGGCGGCGCCTTGCCGCCATCGTCGGTGGACGTCAGGAAGGTCGACAACGAATAGCTGTTGTAGGCCGAACCATTCTGCGTGCGGTCGAACTTGCGCTGGAAGTAGCTGGTGGCCGAGGTCAGATCAAAGTCGCCCAGGTCCCAGTTGACGGTGACGCTGGGCGCCAGCAGCTTGTCGATCGATGGTTCGCGCACCTGCTTCTGCGCCTGATAGGCCGGCAGCTCCAGGTTGAAGGCGGCGATATCCTTGGCGTCGATGCGCTGGTAGTACACCGACGGCGTCACCGTCAGCGCGCGTGTCGGCTTCCACTTCAGCGAGGCACGGAATTCCTGGTCGCTGATCTTGTTGATATTGTTGGCGACAACCTTGCCGTCACCATCCACCTGATCGATATAGCCGCCGGTGTGCTGCGCCTGCACGCCGATGCGCAGCGCCAGCTCGTCGGCGATCAGCGGGAAGTTGGCGACCACGCTGGCGGCGTAATTGGCGCTGCCGCCCCTGGTGTTGGAGCCTTCGGTATAAGTGGTGAATTCGCGCTCCTTCAGATCCGGCTCATTTGGCACAAACTTGATCGTCCCGCCCATCGAGCTGGCGCCGTACAAGGTGGCCTGCGGGCCGCGCAGCACCTCCACCCGGTCGATGTCGAAGAAGCGCGGCTCGATATTCCCCATGGTGTAGACATTGCCCACCGTGACCGGCGTGTCGCCGAGATAGATGCCCACCGTGGCCGCGCCGGCGGTGGAGCTGATGCCGCGGATCTCAACGTTAGAGGTGCCAGGCCCCGCGCCGCCATTGCCGCTGGCGGCGGTGAAGGAGATGTTGGGCACTACGCGCGTCAGGTCGGTGATGTCGCGCACATGCTCGGCCTGCAGCTGCGAGCCGGTGACGGCACTGATACTCATCGCCACCTTGGCCGGATCTTCCTTGCGCTTTTGCGCCGTGACCTTGACGACTTCGATTTCGTCCGAGGACGGCTGTTGCTGTGCCCAGGCCGGGGCGCCGATGGCCGCCAGCACGGCGGTGGCGATAATGGTGCGTCGAATTTCCATGTCCGATCTTCTCCTTGGCGCCCCAAAGTTGGGCATTTGCTTATATTTACCACATTGGTATTTTGATAAAGCAAAAACTTTGCCAAGTGTCGGTTATTTGAAACGCTTGAAACTCTCGGACAGATAGTCGACAAACGTGCGGATGCGCGCCGATAGCTGGTGCCGCTGCGGGTACACCGCATAGATGTCGGCATCCGGAGTTTTGAAGTTGGGCAGCACTTGTACCAGCCGCCCGCTTTGCAGATAGCGTTCGATGTCCCACTCGGCGCGCATCAGGATGCCGTGACCGTCAAGCGCCCAGTTGACGGCGATCTCGCCATCGTTGGTGGTCAGGTTGCCGCGCACGCGCACCGCATCGGTGCCACGATGCGCCTCGCGCCCGGTGAACAGCCGCCACACGCCATACGCCTCGTCGCCCTGGCGAATGCAGATGCAATTATGCCGCGACAGCTCCGCCGGCGATTTCGGCTCGCCGTAGCGCTCCAGGTATTTGGGCGAGGCGCACAGCAAGCGCCGGTTGGCCGCCAGTCGTTTGGCGATCACGCGCGTATCGGCCGGCGCGCCGAAACGGATGCAGACATCAAACTGGTCATCGGTCAGCGGTGGCGGATCGACCGACAGCTGCAACTGCACATCCACTTCCGGATACTTCAGCACATATCGCGAGATCGCCGGCGCGATGTGCAGCCGGCCGAAGCCCAGCGTCGCGTTCACGCGCAACTGCCCTTTCGGCACGCCTTTGGAGTTGGTCAGCAGCTGATCGAGATCGGCAATCTCGCCGAGAATCCGGCGCGCATGCTCCAGCAGCACCTCGCCTTCCGGCGTGAGGCTCATGCGGCGCGTGGTGCGGTTCACCAGCGGCACGCCGACGCGCGATTCAATGAACGCCAGCCGCTTGCTCACCGCCGAGGTGGTGATGCCCAACTCGCGCGCCGCGCCACTCAGGCTGCCCGCATTGGACAGCGCGACGATAAAACTCAGCTCTGCAGGCTGGAATCCGGCACTCATCGATTGTGGAGTTCAAGGTTGATAATGGATTGAGTTTAGCCACCTTAACGCGTGCCGTCCATTCCTTAAAGTGCTTCCATCAACTTTTGAGGAGACACACATGAAAACCTATCACATCGCCACCATTCCAGGCGACGGCATCGGCAAGGAAGTCGTGCCGGCAGGCCGGCAGGTGCTGGAAGCGCTGGCCGCCGCCAGCAGCAGCTTCCAGTTCACCTTCGAGGATTTCGACTGGGGCGGCGATTACTACCGCGAGCATGGCGAGATGATGCCAAAGAGCGGCCTGGACGCGCTGCGCAACAAGGACGCCATCCTGTTCGGTTCCGCCGGCGATCCGGACATCCCTGACCACATCACGCTGTGGGGCCTGCGCCTGAAGATCTGCCAGGGCTTCGACCAATATGCCAACGTGCGCCCGACCCGCATCCTGCCGGGCATCGACGCGCCGCTGAAGCGCTGCAAACCGGAAGACCTGAACTGGGTGATCGTCCGCGAAAACTCGGAAGGCGAATACTCCGGCGTCGGCGGCCGCGTGCACCAAGGCCACCCGATCGAAGCAGCAACGGACGTCTGCATGATGACCCGCGTTGGCGTCGAACGCATCCTGCGCTTCGCCTTCAAGCTGGCGCAATCGCGTCCACGCAAGCTGCTGACCGTCATCACCAAGTCCAATGCCCAGCGTCACGCGATGGTGATGTGGGACGAGATCGCCCTGGAAGTGTCGCGCGATTTTCCGGACGTGAAGTGGGACAAGGAGCTGGTCGATGCCGCCACCGCGCGCATGGTCAACAAGCCGGCCACGCTGGACACCATCGTTGCCACCAATCTGCACGCCGACATCCTCAGCGACCTCGCCGCCGCGCTGGCGGGCAGCCTGGGCATCGCGCCAACCGGGAATATCGATCCTGAACGCCGCTATCCATCGATGTTCGAACCTATCCACGGTTCCGCCTTCGACATCATGGGCAAGGGCCTGGCCAATCCGGTCGGCACCTTCTGGTCGGTAGTGATGCTGCTGGAGCACCTCGGCGAGCACGAAGCCGCACAGCGCGTGATGCAGGCGATTGAATCCGTCACCGCCACGCCATCGCTGCATACCGGCGACCTGGGTGGCAAGGCCACCACAGTTGAGGTGACGAAGGCCGTGTGCGCCCACCTGGGCGCCGACAAGGAGCGCAAGGCCGCCTGATCAGCCCAGCCTCCACCAGGCCGCCAAGAGTCTGGGGAGGCCTGCCGTTCGCGGCAGCCCACAAACAAAAGGAGACATCATGTATAAGCGATTTTTCGGCAAGCTATACGTGCAGGTGCTGATCGGCGTCATCGCCGGCGGCCTGCTCGGCTATTTATATCCAACCTTCGGCGCGGACCTCAAGCCACTGGGTGATGCGTTCATCCGGCTGATCAAGATGGTGTTCGCACCGGTCATCTTTGCCATGGTGGTGCTGGGCATCGCCAAGATGGAAAGCATGAAGGAACTGGGCCGCGTCGGCGTGCGCGCGCTGATCTACTTTGAAGTGATGTCGACCTTTGCGCTGGCATTGGGGCTGATTGTGGTGAACGTGGTCAAGCCCGGCGCCGGCATGAACGTCGATCCTGCCACGCTGGACACCCACAGCATCGCCAGCTACACCGCCGCTGCGGCCAAGTCGGGCGGCTTCGTCGAGTTCCTGCTGCATATGATTCCTTCCAGCGTCATCGATGCGCTGGCCAAGAACGACATCCTGCAAATCCTGGTGTTCGCCACGCTGTTCGGTATCGCCCTGTCGCACATGGGCCGCCGGGCCAAGCCTGTGGTGGATTTCCTGGAAGCTTTCAGCAACAGCATGTTCGTCGTGGTCGGCATGATCATGCGCGTGGCACCGATTGCGGCGTTTGGCGCGATTGCTTTCACCGTCGGCAAATACGGCCTGGGCTCGCTGCTATCGCTGGGCCAGCTGATGGGCAGCATGTACATCACCTGCGTGGCGTTCGTGTTCATCGTGCTGGGCACTGTGGCGCGTGTATCGGGCTTCAGCCTGTGGAAGTTCTTGCGCTACCTGAAGGATGAAATCTTCACCGTGCTGGGTACCAGCTCGTCGGAATCGGTGGTGCCGCAGATGATGCGCAAGCTGGAGCACGTCGGCGTATCCAAGCCGGTGGTCGGCCTGGTGATTCCCTCCGGCGTGACCTTCAACCCGGATGGCCAGTGCATCTACTACACCATGGCGGCGATCTTCATCGCCCAGGCGACCAATACGCCATTGACGCTGACCGACCAGCTGGTGGTGCTGGGCGTGCTGATGGTGACCTCCAAGGGCTCGGCCGGCGTCACCGGTTCCGGCTTCATCACGCTGGCGGCGACGCTGGCGTCGATGGGCAAGATTCCGGTAGCAGGCATGGTGCTGCTGCTCGGCGTGGACCGTTTCATGTCCGAGGCGCGCGCCATTACCAACACCATCGGTAACGCTGTCGCCACGATGGCCATCGCCCGCTGGGTGGGTGCGCTGGACCAGGAGCGCATGCACCGCGTACTGAATGGTGAATCGTCGCCAGAGGAGCTGCGCCAGTTGTACGAGAATGATGATGCGCCTGAACCAGTCGCCAGCGTTACGCCGCTCGCACCAGCCGGTGCGAGCGAACTGCCGGTCTTGCACAAGGCGTCAGCATGAGCGCCGATCACACAGGCAGCGCCGCTGCGGAAGGCGCCGTGCCGCGTGAAGCGGCGGCGCGCACCCTGCTGCGCCAGATGTTCGACGCCGCCATCGCCGCCGCACAGCCGGCGCTGTGCATACCGCCGGCCCTGCCGGCCGCGCCGAAGGGCCGGCTGATCGTCATCGGCGCCGGCAAGGCTTCCGCCGAAATGGCACGCACCGTGGAGCGCAACTGGCCAGGCGCACTCACCGGCCTGGTGGTCACCCGCTACGGTTATGCCGTTCCTTGTGAGCGCATCGAAATCATCGAAGCCGCCCACCCGGTTCCCGACGCGGCCGGCCTGCAAGCCGCCCGCCGCATCCTCGACCGCGTGCAGGGCCTGGGCGCCGACGACACGGTGCTGTGCCTGATCTCCGGCGGCGGCTCGTCGCTGCTGCCGCTGCCGCTGGAAGGCATCACGCTGGAAGACAAGCAGCAGCTCAACCACGCGCTGCTGCAATCCGGCGCCAGCATCAGCGAAATGAATTGCGTGCGCCGCCACCTGTCCGCCATCAAGGGCGGCCGCCTGGCTGCGGCCTGCCATCCGGCCAAGGTGGTCACGCTGCTGATCTCCGACGTCCCCGGCGACGACCCGCGCGATATCGCCTCCGGTCCCACTGTGCCGGATGCCAGCACCTGCGATGACGCTCTCGCCATCATCCAGCGCTACGCCATCGACTTGCCGCCGAACGTGCTGGAAGCGCTGCGCAGCGGCCGTGGCGAATCCGTCAAGCCCGGCGACCCGCGCCTGGCCAGCAACGAAGTCCACATCATCGCCACGCCGCAGATGGCGCTGGAAGCCGCCGCCCGCGTGGCCGAGGCCAACGGCATCGCCGCCCACATCCTCGGCGACAGCATCGAAGGCGAAGCACGCGACGTCGGCAAGGTCATGGCCGGCATCGCGCTGCAAGCCGCGCGCCACGGCCAGCCGTTCAGCGGCGCTTGCGTGTTGCTGTCCGGCGGCGAAACCACCGTCACCGTGCGCGGCAAGGGACGCGGCGGCCGCAATGTCGAATTCCTGCTGTCCTGCGCGATCGCGCTGCAAGGACAGCCAGGCATCTACGGCCTGGCCGGCGATACCGACGGCGTCGACGGCCAGGAAGAAATCGCCGGCGCCTGCATCACGCCGGACACGCTGGCACGCGCCTGGGCCGCCGGCATGCGCCCCGCCGACCACCTGGACAACAACAATGGCCATGGTTTCTTCCAGGCGCTCGGCGACAGCGTCGTCACCGGCCCCACGCTCACCAACGTCAACGACTTCCGGGCGCTACTCATCACTGGAAATTAATATGCACCGCAACCGCAATGCCAAAATCGTCGCCACGCTCGGCCCGGCCAGCAGCGACCGCGACACCATCGAAGCCCTGTTCAACGCCGGCGCCGACGTGTTCCGCCTGAACTTCAGCCACGGCACGCACGCCGACCACAAGGCGCGGCTGGACATCATCCGCGCCATCGAGCGCGATAGCGGCCGACCCATCGGCGTGCTGCTTGACCTGCAAGGCCCCAAGCTGCGCCTGGGCGCTTTCACTGACGGCGCGGTCGCGCTGCGCGCCGGCGACAGCTTCCGTCTCGACATGGACCACGAACTGCTGGGCGACCAGCACCGCGCGCCGCTGCCGCATGCGGAAATCTACGCCGCGCTGGAAGTCGGCACCGAGCTGCTGATCGATGATGGGCGCGTACGGCTGCGGGTGGAATCGTTTGGTCCCGAACATGCGGAAACGCGCGTCATCATCGGCGGCCGCGTTTCGGACCGCAAAGGCGTCAACGTGCCGGGCGTGGTGCTGCCCCTTTCCGCCATGACCGACAAGGATCACGCGGACCTCGACTATGGCCTGAACCTGGGCGTGGACTGGATCGCCCTCTCCTTCGTGCAGCGCGCCGAGGACATCGAAGAAATCAAGCGCATCGTCAACGGCCGCGCCGGCGTGGTGGCCAAGCTGGAAAAGCCGTCGGCGATTCACAGCCTGGAAGCCATCGTCGCCGCCAGCGACGCGCTCATGGTGGCGCGCGGCGACCTGGGTGTCGAGATGCCGCCGGAGCAGGTGCCGGCGATCCAGAAGCGCATCGTGCGGGCCTGCCGCAAGGCCGGCAAGCCGGTGATTGTCGCCACGCAGATGCTGGAATCGATGGTCAGCGCACCGGTGCCGACGCGCGCCGAAGCCTCCGACGTCGCCACCGCCATCTACGACGGCGCGGACGCCGTCATGCTCTCGGCGGAATCCGCCTCGGGCCAGTATCCGCGCGACGCGGTACGCATCATGGAGTCCATCATCGCCCAGACCGAAGCCGATCCGCACTACCGCGAGACAGTGGCCGCTGGCGTCAGCGACGAAGGCGGCATGCTGGCCTCGGACGGTATCGGCGTCGCCGTGCGCAGCGTGGCTTTGGCGCTGAAGGTGGCGGCCGTGGTGGCCTACACCAGTTCCGGCTACTCGGCGCTACGCATGGCGCGCGAGCGGCCGTGCGCGCCCATCGTCGACATGACGCCACGCGCCGCCATCGCCCGTCGCCTGGCGCTGGCCTGGGGCGTGTACCCGGTGCTGTGCCACGAAGTGGCCGATGTGATGGAGATGAGCGCCTGGGCCAGCCGTGCGGTGCAAGCCGAAGGCGTGGCGCGCGAAGGCGACAGCATCGTCATCTCCGCCGGCATTCCATTCGCCACGCCCGGCACCACCAACCTGCTGCGCATCATGCAGGTTGGCTAACGGTTAGAGGGCTGGCGCCCGCTGCCGGCGTCGCGCCAGCAGCCCACCAGTCCCAAGCCGCCGATCAGCATGCCGTAGGTTGACGGCTCAGGCACGGCGGAAATCGACACATTGTCGATCGCCACGTCGAAGTTGGTAAAGCCGTAGAAATAGCCGGGCTGCAGCGTGGTGAACACCACCTCGTCCACACTTGCCAGGACGCTGGCGAAGCTGCGGCCAGATGGCAGCGTCGGCCCTGTCCCATCCGGGCCGCCATAACCGCCCCAACCGGCGGGCAACAACTGCGCGCCGGTGTCGCTGATCGTCACCGACAGGTGCTGCCAATCCTTGGTGGAGTCGATGCTGCCGAGGTTGTAGAACACGCTGGTGTAAGGCAGATTTTCCGGCTTGTTGTCATAGTCGCGCAACTCCACCACCACATTGCGTGACACGTCCTGGCCGAAGTAATTGATCTGCTGCGCCTTGATGTCCAGTCCGAGGGTGACGGCGCCCACCTTGGTGTAGTCGCCAATGAAGGGCTGATTGCTGCTGGTGCCCCAGGTTACGCCGAAGTTCTCGATCACGGTGCGCAAGACCGGCGCCGAATTGCCCAGGGTGGTATCGATGCCGGAACCGCCGACGCCATTTGCGGGCTGCATGCCCCACCAGCCGCTCTCCCCGCTGGAGAAGTCCACGGTAGTGGAGGTTGGCACAGCCATTGCCGTGCCGCCGGCCAGTGAGTGTTAAATTCTGCGCTAAAACCGTTATGTTCCTATGAACAAGGCATTTAACATTTCTCACGAGTTTTTACTGCTGGCCAAAACAAATCGGTCAATCAGCCAATATTTGCAATGTTGTTTTTTGCTACATTAAGAACAGCATGCCCACGCTGTGGCTACCCGTCACTGCTGCGCGCCGGTGCGGCACTGATGCGGCTGAAGGTGGAGATTATTTTTGATGACCGGAAGTTTTGTGCGTCATCAGCCGGCGCAGCACTTCTGCGTCTTCATGCGCTTTGCCGGCCTGCGCGGTGTATTCCGCCGCCAGTTCCACGTGCTTGTGAAGCAGCGCCTCTTCCGCCATCGTGCGCAGCAGCATCTCGCGCTCGTGCAGCGCGCGCATGGCGGACCAGACCGCGTCCTCCACCTTGTCATCCTGCAGCGTCACCAGACTGGCGGCAGTGTAGGCATGGCCGGTATGACAGCGGAAGCGCTGCGGCCGCAGGTCCTGAATTTCCCACAGCGTGCCGTGACATTCCGGACACGTGAAAGTCGACGGCTTGGCTAACCGGGCCAGGTTGTCCATCTCCACTCCCTCCAAGGCAAACTGGTTTTCGATCCGCACCCAGTCGGGCACCTGCCGGGGGCTTCAGCGCGGCGCCGGCCTGTCGCGCATCGATCAGTCGTTGCAGCAACGGCGGCATCTCGGCAAGCCGCACCACGTGATCGACTTCGACATTGTCGATGGCGCTGATCGGCATATCCGGCGCCAGCGCTTCATCAGGATCTTGCACCACGACGAGGCCCCCGCAGGCCTTGATGGCGGCCAGTCCGGCCGTGCCATCATCCAGCGCACCGGTGAGTATCACGCCAATAGCACGCTCTCCCACCACTGCCGCCGCCGAGCGGAACAGCGGATCTATCGCCGGCCGCGTGTGGTTTTCCTTGGCGATACGCGCCAGCACCACCCGATAAGCCTCGCCCTCGCGCCTGATGCTCAGGTGCAGATCGGGCGGCGCCACCAGGATGCGGCCTGCTTCGACCAGATCGCCTTCACGCGCCTGGCGCACCGGCAAGATCGAGGTACGGGCCAGCAATGACGGCAAAATGGTGTTGTTCGTGCCGATATGCATGACGATCAGGACAGCGGCCGGGAAGCCCGAAGGCAAGCCGGCAACCAGTTGACGCAGGGCTTCGACGCCGCCGGTGGAAGCGCCGACCACAACCACGTCGCGCGCGGGGATAGGGGTATTGTTCATACACAGAGCATGGCCCGGCGCCCGGCCAGCGTCCGTGCGTTGCCGCACATGGGAAAATGCTGGCCGCTACTTGCGTTGCCGCTACAACAGCGGCGCGTGGCCATCGAGCAGCTTGCAGATGGTGTCGCACAGCAGATCAACGTTGACCGGCTTGGTCAGCCAGGCAGAAAAGCCGGCATTCTGCGCTTCGGCCTTGTTGCGCTCACGCCCCAGGCCGCTGGCGGCGATCACCGGCAATTGTTCCAGGCCTGGCGTCGCGCGTACCCGGCGGATGAATTCGTAGCCATCCATGTCCGGCATCGAAATATCGGAAACCACCGCATCGAATGGTTGCTGTGCCAGCAAGGCCAGCCCTTCCAGCGCGGTCGACGCCATCGCCACGCTCGCCCCTTCATACTCCAGCAGTTCCTTGAACAGCGCCGAGGTATCCTCCGAATCGTCCACCAGCAGCAGGCGGCGGCCGCTGATGCAACTGGCGCTTGCCACATCGTCGGTGCTGGCATAGCTGCTTTTCAGGTGCGACAAGGGCAGCCGCAAGGTGAAGGTGCTGCCGTGGCCGACGCCAGCCGAGGTCACGCCGACCTTGCCGCCGTGCAGCTCGGTGATCTGGCGCACCAGCGCCAGACCGATCCCCAGTCCAGCCTTGCTGCGCAAGGCGGTGGCGCCGCCCTGGCCAAACATGTCGAACACGCGCGCCAGGAATTCCGGCGCGATGCCTGCGCCAGTATCCTGCACTTCCAGCACGGCCTGCTCATCGTTGATGTGCAGGCTGATACTGACCGTGCCACCGGACGGCGTGAACTTGATGGCGTTGCTCAGCAGGTTCAGCACCACCTGTTCGATGCGCACCGGGTCGGCCGCGATCACCACCGGCCGTTCATACGGCTTGAACACCAGTTGCAGATTGTCGGTGGCCGGATCGGCGCGCATGCCGTCCACCAGCTTGGAGGCGATGGCAACCAGGTCGACATCCTGCACCGCCAGCGTCAACTTGCCGGTGGCCACCCGCGACATGTCCATCAGGTCTTCGATAATCTTGGCCTGGCTGCTGACCGATTCGCGGATGATGCCGGCCGAACGCAACGCCGGTGGCGACTGCCGTACCGCCGGCAGGCGCGCCAGCAGTTCGGCATTGATATAGATGAGGTTGAGCGGATGGCGCAGTTCGTGCGACATCACCGCCAGGAACTCATCCTTCATGGCGTTGGTCATCTCGGCCTGCGAACGATTGGCCTGCTCGTGCGACAGCGCCACCTCGCGCTGATGCTCATGACGGATGCGCGAGGTCTGATCGCGGGCAATCTTGGCATAGCCTTCAAAGTCGCCGTTCTGCAGGATGGTGGTCACGCCGATGCAGAAGAAACGGCTGCCATCCTTGCGCAGATGCCAGCGCTCGTCCTCGGCGCGGCCTTCGGCTCGCGCGCGGCGACGCTCGTCTTCGGGCACGCCGGTGTCACGGTCTTCCTGCACATAGATCCGGTCCAGGCTGGTGCCCAGCATTTCCTGCTCGCTGTAGCCGAAGTTGCGCTCGGCGCCCTTGTTCCAGGCGGTGACCTGGCCTTGCTTGTCGGTGGTGATGATGGCGTAGTCGTCGGTGCTGTCCGCTACCAGGCGCATCCATTCCTCGCCCATGCGCGCCTTTTCCTCGGCCTCGCGGCGGCGGCTGATGTCGATGAAGGTCATCACCGCGCCTTCGATCTTGTCTTCGGTGGTGCGGTACGGCAACAGGCGCACGATGTAGTAGCGGCCGTCATTGCTGCGCAATTCGCGCTCGACCGGCCGCAAGGTCTCGAAGGTGGCCGAGACATCTTCCGCCAGCAGACCGTAATCAAGGCGGTGCGTGATGTCCGGCAGCGAGCGGCCGATGTCGGTGGGGATGATCGAGAAAATGTCCGCTGCGCGTGGCGTGAAGCGCTTGATGCGCATCGCCCGATCGACAAAGATGGTGGCGATGTCGGTCGAGGCGATCAGGTTGTTCAGGTCATCGTTGGCCTTGCCGGTTTCCTCGACCTTGACTTTCAGCTCGTAGTTGACGGTAATCAGTTCCTCGTTGACCGACTGCAATTCTTCCTTGCTGGTCTCCAGCTCTTCGGTGGCCGAGCGCAGTTCTTCGTTAATCGCCTGCAACTCTTCGTTGGAGGCGCGCAGTTCCTCATTCGACACTTCGGCGTGTTCGATGGTCTCCTGCAGTTTTTCCTTGCTGCGCTGGAGTTCCGCTTCCAGCTGGTTGAGCACCAGGTCTTTCGGCTCCACCTTGGTGGAGTCCGGCTGGGAATTCATGGTCTGCTCGATTTCCTCGAACAGCACCAGCAGAAATTCGCTGCTGGCGATTTCGTCGTTGAGCGGCCGCACGATCATGTTGACGAAATACGTGCGGTCGTCGCGCTTGATCATCACCCGTTGCGCCTCCACACTGCTGCCGGTCTGCAAGGCCTGATACACGGCCATGCGCAGTTCCAGGCGCAATTCCGGCAGCACAAGCGCCAGCACGTTGCGCGACGGCTCGCCGCCGACGTGGCGCAGGAAACGCCCCGCCATGTCGGACAGGTGGACGATATCCGAATCGCGGTCAATCACCAGGCTCGGCGGTGCAAACTTCGACAAGGCGCGCTGGTGCACGTCGGCATACGCAAACTGGCTGCGCACCTGGGTGCCGATATGCGCCAGTTCCGGCAGCCGGTGCGCCGGCGGGCTCGACAAGGCAGGCAGGTAGCGTGCCGAGCGCGACAGCATGCGCGCGCGGTAAATCCGGTTCTTCTTGTCAAACGGCACGAAGAACTCGGAAGCGGCATCGGCCGATTCGGAAGAACCGAGGAACAGGAAACCGTCCGGTTTCAGTGCCAGATGGAACATTTCCAGCACCCGCAACTGCACGTCACGGCTGAGGTAGATCAGCAGATTGCGGCACGAGATCATATCCAGCTTGGAGAACGGCGGATCGCGCAACAGATTGTGCGAAGCAAACAGGATGCGGTCGCGCAGGGTTTTGCGGATGCGATAGCGGTCGTCTTCCTTGGTGAAGAACTGGCGCAGCCGCGATGGCGGCACATCCATCATGATGGCAGCCGGATAGGTGCCGGCGCGCGCCACCGCGATCGCATTATCGTCGATATCGGAAGCAAACAGCTGGACATCGGCCGGTTTGGCCAGCGTTGCCGCAGGCTGCCACCCATACGCGGACCTGCTCACCCTGCGCCTTGTTGCGGAACAGCTCCGGCACCACACTGTGTTCCAGCGCATCGAACGCATCGCGGTCGCGGAAGAAATTGGTCACGCCGATCAGCAAATCCTTGAGCAAGGCCTTGAACTCCAGCGGCTCGCGTTCCAGCAGGTCGGCATAGTCGCGCAGCGAGGTCACGCCCTTCACCAGCAGGCGGCGCTCGATCCGCCGCAATACCGTGGCGCGCTTGTAGTGACGGAAATCGTGACCGGTATCGGCGCACAACATCGTAATCACGCGTTGCAAAGCTTCCTCGCTGGTGGCCACCTCGCCGGTTTTTTCGCCTTCGCGCAGCGCTTCGTCCGGCGCATCGTCGGCGTCGACCAGCTGGATGTGGCGTGCGACTTTACGCAAGGCAATCAGCTTGGCGGCAATCTGCTCCGTGCTCAGCACGAAGTCGACCATATTGGTGGCGATGGCGGCCAGCGGCATGCCATCATGTTCGCTTTCGCCAGGGTCCTGCGCCATCGTCACGCCGCCCAGCTCCTTGACGTGTTCCAGGCCATAGGCGCCGTCGCTGCCGGTGCCGGACAGCACCACCGCCACCGCGCGTTCACGGTGCGCCTCGGCCAGGGTGCGGAAGAATACATCGATGGCGATGTGGGTGCCACGTGGCCGTTCAATGCCGGCAAGCCGCCCGCCGAGGCGCCCAGCCCGACCACCGGAAAGCCGAGATTGCTGCGCGCCGGCTGGGCCGGCAGGTCTTTTTCTGAAGTGGCCTTGGGCTTGCCTGAAGTCATTGTGGATGCATGGGTGGGAAGTGAACAGGGAGTCTAGCGCAATTGTGTCAGTTTGTTAAGCACACAAGCCGACCGCGCGTCATTCCGGTGGGGGCAACCGCAGCCGCAGCGTGCCCTCCGCCTGGTGCAGCACGCGTTCGATGACTTCTTCAGGCAGTGCTTCCCGCCGCATCAGCTGCCTGACGCGCTCGCTGCCGAGCTGCGCGTGCAGGCTCAGCGCCGCTTGGACGACCGCCGTTTTGATCGCATCACGGCGGCGGCCATTATTGCAGTAAAACCGTTCGGCGAGCTTGCTGGATAGCGACAGTGCATCCTGCATCGACACCACCGACGGCGGCCGACGGCTTTCACTGTAGAGCACCCGCTCGATCAATTCCTCGGGCACAGCTTCCGCGCGCAAATAGGCCAGCGCATCACCTGAACCCAGCATGCGTTCAAACACCATTGCTGTTTCAATCTTGGCGGACGTTATCCGATCTTTTCGCGTTTGCAATGTCGCCCCCTCGCATTGTCCTGAACAAAAACTGATGGCGCCCTACCCGGCGTTGGTCATCATAGCATTGCCATGGCGTTGAAGGGCGCCTTATACCGCAAGGGTCCCCACAAAAATGAAGCGTTGTTGCAGCGGAAGCCGATGCGCCATCTCCGTTTGACAATCACAAAAGTGATTAGATAGCGCCAGCCGTTGACACTGTCTGGCGTGATACCGATACTCGGTGCACGCCAATTACCAGCAGATGGAGACCATGTCACTGAGCCGCCGCAGTTTTCTGAAATCCGCCGCCGCTACCGCATTGCCCGCCGTTGCCACGGCTGCGGGAGCGGCGGCTGCCACCTCGCCCGACCGCAATACCGTCACCACCGGCGACGGCACCGCCGCCTTGCATTGGCTGGAAGGCGGCGTACCCGGCCTCTCTGCCGGCACCACGCTAGGCGTACCATGGCCACGCGGACGCCATACCGCCAAACAGGCTGTTGCGCTGGCGACAGAGGACGGCAAGCAGGTGCCGGTACAAAGCTGGCCGCTGGCGTGGTGGCCGGATGGCTCGATCAAATGGTCGGCGCATGCACTGCCCGCCAACGCTGGCTTGTCAGCCACGCTGCAACTGAAGCCGGTCGCCAGCGCGCCGACGCCAGCCAGCGCCGTCACGCTGACGGAACGCAGCGACAGCATCGTGGTCGACACGGGTGTCATCCGCTGCACCGTGCCGCGCCGTGGCAACCATGTGATCCAGTCGATCACGCGCGACGGCCGCGATATCGCGCGCAACGGCAGGCTGGTGGCGCTGACCGCCAATACGCCGGACACCGAGGCCGCCAACACCGTTCAGCGGCATTACGACAGCATCGTCAGCGCCGTCACCGTGGAACAGCACGGGCCGGTGCGCGCGGTGGTCAAGGTCGACGGCAAGCACAGCGCCGATGGCCGTGCGTGGCTGCCATTTTCGTTGCGCCTGTATTTTTATGCCGGCGGCGAATCGGTGCGCATCATGCACACCTTTGTTTTCGACGGCGACGAGCATCAGGACTTCATGCGCGGCCTCGGCATGCGTTTCGATGTGCCGCTGGATGGCCCGCTGTACGACCGCCACGTGCGCTTCGCCGGTGAAAATCCGGGCCTGTGGGCCGAAGCGGTCCAGGGTCTGACTGGGCTGCGCCGCGATCCCGGCGCAGCCTTCCGCCAGGCGCAGGTGGCAGGCATGCCCTGCCCGCCCATCGCGCAGATGGCGCCCCGCGTGTCGTCGGCGTTGCACTTGGTGCCTGCCTGGGGCGACTACACGCTGTCGCAACTAAGCGCCGACAGCTTCCAGATCCGCAAGCGCACCAAGCCTGGCCACGGCTGGATCGACGCCGACGCCGGCCGGCGCGCCGCCGGCAGCGGCTACATCGGCGGCAGCGGCGGCGGCGTCGCCTTTGGCCTGCGCGATTTCTGGCAGCGTCACCCAACCCGCCTGGATATCCGCAACGCCCACACCAGCACCGCCGAGGTCACGCTGTGGATGTGGTCTCCGGATGCGCCAGCGATGGACATGCGCTTCTACCACGACGGCATGGGCATGGAAACCCACGCGCAGGAACTGCAAGGCCTGGACATCACCTACGAAGACTACGAGAAAGGCTACGGCACACCGCACGGCGTCGCCCGCAGCAGCGAGATCACGCTGTGGGCGCTGACCGCCACACCGAGCCGCGAGCGCATGGTGCAGATTGCGGCGGCGGTGCAGACGCCGCCGCAACTGGTGGCGCAGCCGGCGCACTTCCTGGCCAGCGGCGTGTTCGGCGGCCTGTGGAGCCTGCCGGACCGCTCAACGCCGGCGCGCGCGGCCATCGAGGATGAGCTGGACCGCCGCTTCGATTTCTACAAGGGCCAGATCGAACAGCGCCACTGGTACGGCTTCTGGAATTACGGCGACGTCATGCATACCTATGACGCCGACCGCCACGTCTGGCGCTACGACGTCGGCGGCTACGCCTGGGACAACTCCGAACTGTCGCCCGACCTGTGGCTGTGGTACAGCTTCCTGCGCGGCGGCCGCGCCGACATCTTCCGCCTGGCCGAAGCCATGGTGCGCCACACCAGCGAAGTCGATATCTATCACCTCGGCCGCTTCGCCGGCCTGGGCACGCGGCACAATGTGCAGCACTGGGGCTGCAGCGCCAAGCAGCTGCGCATCAGCGCCGCCGTCTACCGCCGCTTCTATTACTACCTGACCGCTGATGAACGCATCGGCGACATCATGCGCGAGCTGCTGGATGCGGACAGCAAGCTGGAAGCCACCGACCCGGTGCGCAAGATCGCCAACGCACCGCCCAAGGGCAAATATCCGGCGCGCGCCAGCTTCGGCACCGACTGGGGTTCGCTGGCCGGCAACTGGCTGACCGAATGGGAACGCGGCGGCAATCTGCGATACCGCGACAAGCTGCTGACCGGGATGAAGGACATCGCCGCCATGCCACATGGTTTCTTCAACGCCGACCGCGCCGGCTATGAGCAGGACAGCGGCCACCTGCACAATATGACCGGCGAGCAGGTCGCAGCCAGCCATCTGAATTCGGTGTTTGGCGCGGTGGAGATCTTCGCCGAGCTGATCACGCTCACCGGCCAGCAGGATTTCGAGAAGGCGTGGCTCAGCTACTGCACGCTGTTCAATGCCGACAAGGAGACGCAGAAGCGTGCGCTGGGCATGCCGCACGGCGGCAGCACCGTGCTGCGCGTCGGCCATTCGCGCCTGACCGCTTATGCCGCCTGGCGCACCGGCGATGCCGCGCTGGCCCGCCGCGCCTGGAGTGAATTCTTCGACCAGCCGCTGAAGCCCCTGCGCACGGTCGCCCTCCACGGCCCGGACGTGCTCAATCCGATCCAGGAGGCCGAAGGCATCAGCACCAACGATGCGGCGCAATGGGGACTGGCGGCGATCCAGAACCTGGCGCTGATCGGCGACTACCTGCCGGGCGGAGGTGGCCAATGATGCGCCGCGCCTTCGCGCTCGCCGTACTGGCATCTGTCTGCGCGCACGCCGCTGCGGCAGAGGCATGGCACTTCAGCTTCGGCGACCGCCAGCCGGCCGCCGGCCACACCGCCGTCCGCGCCGACATGCAGTATGACGGCAAGCGTGGCTACGGTTTCGAACCGGGCGCCGAGGTGCGCGGCAGCACCGCATACCTGACCAGCGACAGGCCTTTCTTCTTTTCCGCCGATCTGCCGGAGGGGAACTACAACGTCACCGTCACACTGGGCGGCAACGAGGCATCCAACACCACCGTCAAGGCGGAGCTGCGGCGCCTGATGCTGGAACGCGTGGCGACCGCGCCGGGCGCCACCGCCACGCGCACCTTCACCGTCAACATCCGCACGCCGCGCATTCCCGCTGCCGTCGGCGTGGCGGCCGGCGCGGTCGAGCTCAAGGTGCCGCGCGAGACTGTGCAGGAAGCCTGGGCCTGGGACCGCCGTCTGACGCTGGAATTCAACGGCGAACATCCAGCCATCCGCGCTATCGACATCACACCGGTGCAGGCGCCCACACTGTTCCTGCTGGGCGACTCCACCGTCTGCGACCAGCCGGGTGAACCTTATAACAGCTGGGGCCAGATGCTGCCGCGCTTCCTCAAGCCAGGCATCGCCGTTGCCAACCATGGCGAGTCCGGCGAAACCTATCGCGACTCGCTGACGCGCCGGCGGCTGGACAAGATCCTCAGCGCCATGCGTCCCGGCGACACGGTGCTGATGCAGTTCGGTCACAACGACCAGAAGCAGATCAAGGAAGGCAAAGGCGGTCCCTTCACCACCTACAAGGACGAAATCCGCAACCACGTTGAAGCGATCCGCGCACACGGCGGCACACCGGTGATCGTATCGTCGATGGAGCGCCGCCGCTTCGACGCCAACGGCAAAGTGGCGCCATCGCTGACCGATTACGCAGAAGCCGCGCGCCAGTCAGCGCAGGAACTGCGGGTGGCCTTCATCGACCTGAATGCGATGAGCAAGCCGTTCTACGAAGCGCTGGGGCCGGAGAAATCCGCAGCAGCCTTCGCCGAGCCGCAGCCGGGCAAGGCCGATAACACGCACCATAACAACTACGGCAGCTACCAACTGGCGCAGGCGGTGCTGACCGGGCTGCGTCAAACCGGCCTGCCGGTGGCCAGCTACATCGCCGACGGTTACGGCAACTTCGATCCGGCGCATCCCGATCCGGTGGCTGCTTTCGCTGTACCGCCCAGCCCTCAATTCACCAATGAGCGTCCGCTAGGCGATGAACAAAACGCCTCCGCGCAGGGTTATCTGTTCACCTACTTCATCGGCAATGGCGAAGATGGCTTGCACCTGGCTGCCAGCGACGACGGCTACCATTGGGAGAAGCTGGGCCAGGGACGCAGCTTCCTCAAGCCGGGAATCGGCAACGCGAAGCTGATGCGTGATCCCTGCATCGTGCGCGGGCCGGACGGCGTGTACCACATGGTCTGGACCTCGGGCTGGAAGGAGAACAATATCGGCTACGCCTCGTCCAGAGATCTGATCCACTGGTCGGCGCAGCGCGCGCTGCCTGTCATGGCACATGAACCGGGCACGCTGAACGCCTGGGCGCCGGAGATCATCTACGACGAGCAGCGTGGTGAGTACCTGATCTTCTGGGCCTCCACTGTAACGGGGAAATTCCCGCAGACCGACGGCTCGTCCGAGGACAAGTACAACCACCGCATGTACGCCACCACCACCAAAGACTTCGCCACCTTCACGCCAACCCGGCTGTTTTACGATCCTGGCTTCAGCGTGATTGACGCCACCTTCTTGCGCGCCAACGGCAAGCGCTATCTGCTGGTCAAAGACGAAACGCGCAACCCGCCGCGCAAATACCTGCAGGTGGCTGAAGCGCCGGACTTGCAAGGTCCGCTCGGTAAACTGAGTTCGCCGATCTCCCCGCCTGGCGTGTGGGTGGAAGGCCCGACCGCCATCCAGGTCGGCGCCGACACCATCATCTACTTTGACGCCTACATGGACAAGCACTACGGCGCGCTGCGCTCGCGCGACATGGTGCACTGGGAGGACGTCAGCAAACAGATGCACTTTCCCGACGAAGGCACGCCGCAGCGCGTCCGTCATGGCACAGTCATCGCGGCGCCCAAGGAACTGCTGGACAGCTTGCGCAGGACGAAATAACATTTATATTGGCTTTTTACAAAGCAGAAATACGCCAGCAACAAGACTTGTTTAGATTTGTAATGATGCAAACTCCCCTGATCCCCGCCGGCCTGGCCGGCCTGACCTTGCTGTGCGCTGGCGCCGCAGCGCACGCACAGACGCAGCCTGCCACGCCTGCCGCGCCGGCAAAACCGGCCGTCTCCGCTGAAACCAGCAAAAAGCCCGAGGAAAAGCCCGTCGACGATAGCGCCATGCAGCGCATCGAGGTAGTGGCGCAACGGCCGAATGAGCAGATCGACCGCTCCGTCTACGATCTCAAACAGGAAGTGATTACGCCTGCGGCATCGGCCGCCGACGTTATCGCCAACGTCCCCAACGTGACGGTGGACCAGGATGGCAAAGTCGCCATTCGCGGCAATCAGAACACCCAGATTTTTGTCGACGGCAAGCGCTCCGCGATGTTCTCCGGCGCGAACGCCGGCGATGCGCTGAACAGCTACCCGGCCGAAGCCCTGGAAAGCGTCGAGGTCATCACCGTGCCGGGCGCCGAATTCGGCTCCGAGGGCGGCGGCGGGCCTATTCTCAACCTGATCACGCGCCGCGTCCGTCCCAAGGGCGGCCAGGGCGCCATCAGCGCCGGCATCGGGCCGGATGGCCGCCATAACGCCTCCATCGTCGGCAGCTACAACGAGGGCCGCTACCAGATCGAGGGCCAGGCAGGCGTCAACCGCAACGTAAACGAGCGGACAGGCTGGTCCAATTCGCTGGTCAACAGCGGCACCAGCACCTCGTCCACGCTGCGCGAAGGTTCGAGCCGCTCGGCCTCGAACACCTTCATGCTGAATCCAACCTTCACCTACAACATCGGCGAAACCGACCGCGCGCGGCTGGCGCTCAACTACAACCGCACCAATAGCGACAACGCGTCGCTGTATGACTACCTGACCTACCAGGGCGCACCGACGCCGTACCAGCAATACAGCCAGCGCAGCAACGGCGACAGCCACATGACGGTGTATCAGGTGGCGTTCACCTACGAGCAAAAATTCAATCGCACCGATAAGCTGAACTACGATTTCCGCACCTCCGGCAATGACCGCGAAGGTGAGAGCCGCAATCTGAACAGCTACACCATCCTGCCGCCGACCGGTCCGCGCGCGCAGTTCCTGAACGGGAATAACACCACCAGCCGCCTGAGTGAATTCAGCATGGACTACACCAAGGCCATTACGCCGATGGTGCTGCTGACGGCAGGCGCCAAAGCCGGCGTCAACACCGGCCAGACCGACGCCGACTACTTCAACGTCGATCCGCTCACCGGCGAGGAGATCATCGACGTCAACCGCGCCAGCGCGTTCAAGACCACCGAGCACTCTTACGCGGTCTACTTCACCGCCAACACCAAGCTGACCGACCACTGGACCATCAAGCCTGGCCTGCGCTACGAGAAGATCGACCGCGACATCGAGTACATCAACCAGAACAACTCCAGCGGCGATACCAGCAAGCGGCTGATGCCAAGCATGTTTGTGCAATACGCGTGGGGAGAGCTGGGCAACTCCACGCTGACCGGTGCGTTCACCCGCCGCATCACGCGCCCTTCGCTGGCGGACATCAACCCGAATGTCCAGTATGTGAACGACACCAGCTACACGCTGGGCGATCCGCGCATCGCGCCGATGCATGGTGATAAATACGAACTGAAATACGATGATAAATCCGGCTGGCTGAATTACACCATCACGCCCTATCGCGAGAAGGACTCGCCGCTGATAGGCCGCGCGCTGACGCCGGTGCCCGGTACAGCGATCGTGATCAGCGAGGCGATGAACTATGGCGCGAAAACCACCAGCGGCATCAGCATCAACGTCCAGGGCCGCCCTGACCGTTCGCTGAACTTTGGCGCGACCATTAATCTCCAACACCTGACGCAATCCGTGCTGGCGAACCAGTACAACACCGATGGCACGCGCTACACCAAGGAATTTGAACTCGTTTCCAATCCCAGGATCGTGCAATTGCGCGCGCAATACACCGTCGGCGACCACACCTTCCAACTGAATGGAAATTACAACGGCAAGCGTTTGAACGGCTTAAGCCAGGTCGACTCCACGTGGCAGGTCAATCCCGGCTGGAGCTGGCGCCTTGCCCCTGGCATTACGCTGCGCTCCAGCATCCGCGATCTGTTCAACAGCAACGTGAATCACAACATCCAGTATTCGGACACGGTGCAGTCGGAAAGCTACAGCAAGCAGGCTGGCCGCGTCTATACGGTCGCGCTAAGCTTCAGCCTGGGCGGCGTGACTGGCGATTCGCGCCTGCGTAACGGCGGCAATATGTTCCGTGGCCAGCCTGGCGAAGGTGGGATGCGCGGTCCTGGCGGCGGCGGTGGCCGCAGCGGCCCCGGTTAATTCGCGCTGACGGGCAGCGAAGGCGCCGGTCTCAGATCGGCCGCCGCAATCGATTGCCCTTGCGCCGACAGGTAGGCGCCAAGAGGATTGCCTTGCAATCCCTTGAAGGCCGCCACCACGCTCTGCGCATTGAACACGGCCCCAGCGTCATTGGTGTGCGTGCGCGCGTCGGAGAAATAGGTGCCGACAGTCTGCGCGCCGAGCTTGCGGTAGCCGTCGCTGACCACCATGGTCAGGTCGGCGAATTGCGCGCCCTCGTTGCGTGCCACGTGCTGGTCCCAGGCGGCGAAGCTGGCGAAATCTCGGCTCTGCTCCCATACATCCTTGTGCGGCACCGGCGACAGCAGGATCACGCTGGCGCCCTTTGCACGCGCACTGGCCACGTAGTTCGCCATATACCAGCCGAAGGTGTGAACCTGCTCCTTGCTGCCATCCGGCTTGCTGTCCTCCACCGTCTCCGGGCCAATACCTTTTCCGGATGCGCGGCCTTTCATCGCAGGATCGCCAATGCGGCCGCCGTCATTGTGGCCAAACTGGATCGCCACCACATCCCCCGGCTTGAGCTGATCCAGCACACGCTGCCAGCGGCCTTCCGTATAAAAGGTGCGGCTGCTACGGCCACCGATGGCGTGGTTGACCAGATTGATCTTGTTCGCATCGAAGTATGGCGCGATGCGTTCACCCCAGCCGATGGCGCCATTCACGCCGCCACTTTTCACCGTCGAATCACCGACCAGAAATAACGTTGGCAACGCCGCATCGCGCGGCTTCTCGGCGGAGACTTTGGCGGCATCGACCACCGGCCGTTCATCCTCCAGCGGCGGTATCGCCTGGCCGGCGCTGCTCAACGCCAGCGGCAGCCGCAAGGCTTTCAATCCAGCCACCACCGTGCGCGCATTCAGTTCGGCGCCGGCCCAGTTGGTATGCACGCGTTCTTCCGGTGTGGTTTGCGGGAACAACTGCATCACCGCATCGCGACCCAGTGCGTCGTACTGGCGCGCCACCTGCTCGTTCAAGTCGATAAAGCCGACCTGCTGCTGGCGTGCCACCTGCGCCGCCCAGCCGCCGTAGCCGTCACGGCTGCGGCCTATCTTTCCATCAGCCTCCCACGCCTTGCGGGGAATCGGCGAACAGATCACCGGCGTTGCACCGCGCCGCCTGATCTCGGCGATGTAGAAGCGCAGATACCAGCCGTAGCTATGCACTGTCTCGTGCTTGCCGGTCAGGAGGTTGTCGATCTGTTCGCTTTCCTCGCCAACGCCCTTGATGGTGCCGCGTGCGCGGCTGGTGTCGTTGATCGCACCGCTGTCGTTGTGGCCGAACTGGATCAGCACCACGTCGCCAGCCTTGATAAACGCCTGCGTGCGCTCCCAGTGGCCGCTGCTCAGGTAAGTACGGCTGCTCAAGCCACCAACCGCGCGGTTGACCACATTGAGCCTGGCCGTATCGAAGTATGCGGCCAGCGGATTGCCCCAGCCCCACTGCCCCGCCGGTCCCTTGCCCTGGCCATCATCATGGCCGTTGCGCACGGTGGAGTCACCGATCAATATCAGCGATGGCAGGCCTGGAATCGCCGGCTCGGGCAACACCACCTGTGCCCGTGCCGGGTCCGTGTTGACGGCAACCGGCACGGCCTGGGCAATCGCTGCTGTGGCGCAGCACCACAGCAGCATCGTGGCGATCCAGCGGCACCGCATCATCAGTTCCGCACCGACACCGTCAGGAAGTAACGGCGACCCGCCCACGCCACTTCATTGACGCGCAGCGAAGAGCCACCATCGGTGGTCTGCGCCTGGTCGGTCAGGTTCTTGCCTTCCAGCGAAACGGTGACGTGCTTGTTGTAGCGCCACTGGATCTTCGCATCCAGATAACCGCTCTTCTGCTGGAAGGTCGGATTGCCTGCCACGTCCGCATTGCCGGTGTAATAGCGGTCGCGGTAGTTGTAGGCCACGCGGGCATTGATATCACCCAGGTCGTACCAGATCGCCGCGTTATAGCTGTTCTTCGACAAGCCAGGATAAGTCAGCTCGGTGCCGTCCAGCGGGTTAATCAGCGCCGTGCCCGGCGCATACTTGTAATTCATGCGGGTGTAGTTCATGTCCAGACCCAGGCCGCGCGCATAGCCCGGCAGGAAGGTCAGCGCCTGACGCCAGGTCAGCTCCACGCCGTTGGTGGTGGCGCCCTGGCCATTCATCGGACCGGTCACGTCAAACAGTATGCCGTTGTGGAACAAGTCGGCATTCTTGCGCAGCGCCTTGTCGACGATGTAGCTGTCGATCTCCTTGCGGAAGAAGCCGGCCGTCAGCTGGGTATCCGCGCTTGGGTAGTATTCCAGGCTCAGATCCTTGTTGGTGGCGCGATAAGGCTTCAGGTCGGGATTACCGGCGGTGCAGTCGTCGGTGCCGTCGCCGCCCACCAGGCTTGAGCCGCTGCCCAGGATGCACGAGGCCGCAGGCACCAGCTTGTCGATCGCCGGACGCGCCATCACCTTGCCCCAGCCGAGGCGCAGCATGAACTGATCAGGAATCAGCCACATCATGACGTTGGCGCTAGGCAGGTAGTCGTGGTACTTGCTGTCCACACTGACGATGCCGTTGCTGATCACTGTATCGGTATAAGCGGTGCCGCTGCCGGTCGGTCTACGCACGGTCAGCTTGTTCAAGCCGGTCGACGTATTCTGCGTGCCGGTATAGCGCACGCCGATGTTACCCCACAGGTTGCGGTCGAACAGCTCGGTGTCGAAGTCGGCGCGCACATACGCCGCGCGTACCGTCTCCTTGACCTTGAAGGTCGGGATCTGCGGATACACCTTGCCATCGTTGCCGGTGGCCGAATACACATTATCGAAGTTGAAGTGCGAGGTATCGAAGTACTGCAACGCGTTGTTATACACCGGCGTCATCCAGCTCGACGGCACATTGTGGACGCCATCATAGCCGCCGAAGAAGGTGCCTGGCGTGCGGCCGGCAACCGCCGAAATCAGCGCAGCCATCTGCGCCTGGTTCACATACTTGTCGTTGTAGTTGAAGTTCGGGTAGGTCGGCACCGAGCTGGCGCGCAAGGTGCCGGTGGTGTTGAACGGGTCGAACAGAATGGTCGAGTTGACGTTGGCCGACGGGATGTAGATATCATCCGCCGTCGCCGCCGTGTCATTGTTGTTGACCAGGTAACCGCCGCCGTCATAGCGCTGCGAATCGGAACGGCGGCCCTGCGCGCCAAACCATATCTTGTTGAAGAAAGGCGTGCTCAGACGATATTTGAAATCCAGCTTGGCCTGGTCTTCCGTGTTCTTGGTTTCGTATGGACGATACTGCAGTTGCGCCTGCACGTAGGAACTCGGATCATCCGGCGAGTAGCCGGCCGGGAAGGTAAAGTGCGGCAGTCCCTGCTCGTCCAGCTGGACTTTCAGGCCAGGCGCATTCTGCGTCAGCACAATCGAGTTGGTCTCGTTGTGGTACTTGGACTTGGAGGTATTCAGCAAACCCTCCACTTCCAGATCGCCGCGCTTGAAGTTGAAGCCGGTGCTGAGGTAGTCCGATTTGATCTTCAGCTTGAAGTCGCGCGCCGAGGTGCTGAACGCGCCCTGGCCGCCAACGCCACCAACGTACTGGCAATCGCCGACGGTATATTCGGTGACGATGTGATTGCTGACCACCAGGCCCGCCGGCGTGCCAGTGGCCGGCAAGGCGCTACAGGTGCCGGTACCGGTGTTCGGAGCACCGGTCGCCGGGTTGTACACCGGTGCGACACCAGCGCTGGACAGGCGCGTCAGCGTATTGAAGTCGGTGCCGTAGTTGCGATCGTTCAGGCGCTGATCCTGATCGTTGCGCTGGTAGCTGACGTAGGCATTGAAGTCATTGCTGAACTTGTACTGCGCGGTCATCTCGGCCGAGGAACGCTTGTGATCGCGCGTCCAGATGCCGTAGCGCGAGGTGCCGGGATTGTAGTCATACCATTGCTGCTGGCAGGCGGTCTTTTGCGCCGCCGACAGCGTGCTGGCCGAGCAGCCGGCGGCCGTTCCAATGGCGGCCACCGCCGGGTCAAGCGAGGTGACGGTTTTCTCCGGCGAGCCATCCCAGTCGCGCAGGAAGCGCCAGCTGGTGTTGCGGCTGTAATCATTCTGCGTCAGCACCTTGTCGTAGACAAGATTGGCCATGATGCCCAGGCGGCCATCCATGAACTTGTCCGCCCACAGCAGGCTGGCGCGCGGCTGCGTACCGCCACGGCTGGTGGAGTGTTCGCCTGCCACGGTGGCGGCAATGGTCATCTCCTTGAAGTCCAGTGGCTTGCGGGTGCGGATCTGCACGGTGCCGCCGACGCCACCTTCGGTCAGGTCGGCCGTAGTACCTTTGAAGACGTCGATCGACGCGATCAGTTCGGATGCCAGCTCACGCAGCTCGGCGCCACGGCCGGCATTGCCATTGGTGCCTAAAACGGACATACCGTTTATCTCGATACGGTTCAGGTCCGGCGCCACGCCACGGATCGACACTTGCGAGCCTTCGCCGAAATCGCGGGTCAGCTGCACGCCGGTGATGCGCGACAGTGCCTCGCCGACGTTCTTGTCAGGGAACTGGTTGATGTCCTCGGCCACGATGGAGTCCGACACGGTGGCATTGCGAATTTTTCGGTCGATGGCGGACGCCACCGATTTACGCGTGCCGACCACCATCACGGTAGTGGTGGCGTCCGTTCCTTCCGCTGCGCGCGGCGTTTCCTTTGCAGCGGTTTCTGTCTGCGCCATGGCGGCATTGCTGGCCAGGATGGCGAGTGCCGATGCGACGGCGATAGTCATGACTGGGCGTGCCAGGCGGTTGGCTTGCGTTGACTTGCTCACTTGATGTCCCCCGTTATTTTTTAATCAGCTTGTGGCTGCATTCTAGGTGGGACTTGCAAGAAAAAATCGCCGCCAAGACAAAGAATCAAATAGTTGATTGGGGCGTGCTCACTCTGTTGTTTTGGGCGCAACGCGCAAGCGATTACTGCGCGGGGCCGATTGAGCGCCCTGCGATAACATTCACGTTATTCTTGATCTGATCAGTTGCGTGATTGGAATGCAGCACTGAATTCCTGCGCCGCAGCATGAACACGTTCAGCACCGACATCGAAGGTGCAGTGCCTCAGCGTGAGCGGCGCAGCGCAGGCGCTCGCCATCCAGCGTGGCCGGATCGCCCATGCCGATCACCAGCACCGCGCGCGGCGCCATGACGGGCGGCGGCAACTTGACCAACAACGTCTCCATTTCCTGTGCGCGGAAAGCGCCACTGGTGCGCAGGCGGGTCAGATGGCCATCCAGCGCCAGCAGACCGCCGGCGATGGCGGCATCGCCTGTCTCGTGCTCGAACATGCAGGCCACGCTGAAGTCGACATCGGCATGCGCCGGCCCCCAGGCGACTACGTCGAACTGTACGCCATCGATGATTCCTACAGGCAGACGTGCAGGGGAAGATGCGTCGGTCATGACATGGCTTTCGTATGTAAAGCACCGATCTTATCGACTACCAGACGGCTTCCGCAACTGGTCTAAGGGTACAATCAGCCGGGCAAGGGCTTAGCCTCTGAACGCGAAAGGATCAAATGCATTATGACGTAATCGTGGTCGGTCTCGGTGCAATGGGCGCTGCCACGTTGTATCAGTTGGCAAAGCGCGGCGTGCGGGTGGCCGGCGTAGACCGCTACGCGCCGCCACACGATCAAGGCTCCAGTCACGGCGACACGCGCATCACGCGGCTGGCCATCGGCGAAGGCGCGGCGTATATTCCACTGGCGCTGAATTCGCACCGTATCTGGCGCGAACTGGAAGCGGAGAGCGGCGTACCGCTGCTGGAACAATGCGGCATGCTGATGCTGAGCGACAGCCAAGTCGCCGCAAGCGGCCATGGCACGCCGGATTTCGCCGGCCAGACCGCCGCGCTGGCGCGGCAGTACGGCATCGCCCACGAGTTGCTGGATGCCGCCGCCATCGCACAGCGCTTCCCGCAGTTCACCGGCTACGGCCCGCATGCGCTGGGCTACTACGAGCCGGGGGCCGGCTATGTGCGGCCCGAGCGCTGCATCGCAGTGCAGATCGAACTGGCGCAACAGGCCGGCGCAGCGCTGCACCTGAATACTCAGGTACGCTCGATGTCGGCGCGTGCCGGTGGCGGCGTGCAGGTAGAGACCGCCAACGGCAGCCTGACGGCCGATCACGTTATCTCATGCGCGGGCATGTGGAGCGGCAAGCTGCTCGGCGGACCTTTTACCGGCCTGCTGAAAGTCTGCCGCCAGAAGCTGTACTGGTTCGAGCTGGATGAGCCGCAGCGGTTCGCGCCCGGTTCGCCGGTATTCATCCGCCTGGATGCGGGCGCGGATAGCGATAGCTGCTACGGCTTCCCACCAGTCCCCGGCGAAAACGCCATCAAGATCGCCACCGAGGACTACACCGACCGCAGCGATCCGGACCATGTGGACCGCGACATCAGCGCTGCCGATGCCGCCGCCATGTACCAGCAGCATGTGGCTGGCCGTCTGGCCGGCGTCTCCGGCCGCGTATTGAAATCAAAGGTCTGCACCTACACGATCACGCCCGATTTCAACTTCCTCATCGACGCGCATCCCGACCTGCCCGGCGTGACCGTTGTTTCTGCCTGTTCGGGCCACGGTTTCAAGCACTCGGCCGGTGTCGGCGAAGCGCTGGCCAAGCGCTACTGCGGCGAGGCGGATGCGGTCGGCCTGTCGGCGTTCGCCTTGCCGCGCCACGGTTGACGAATAAGCTAAACGGTATATACTCGGCCCATCAACAGGCTTTTCTGACGACGCTCCGTGAACACCGACCGCATTTCCCTGTCGCGTAACTGTTCCGCCCTGCACCAGGGAGCATCGCCTATGGCCGGACGCCGATGCGCGTCCACGAAGGATATCGCCAGCCTTTCTTTGGCTCGGTAAGCCAGAACCCCACGTTCTTTCGCCTGCCGAGCGCCCTCCCTGTTCCTGAATCGCCCGCTGGACGCAAGGTCTATGCGGCACCGTCACGCACTTTTGGAGTGAAAATGAAACCGCACATCACCGTATCAACACTGGATATCGAACGCCTGGAAACCCTGCTGGAAACCCACCATAACCAGGCCTTGCAGGACGAGCTGGCGCGCGCCAAGGCCGTCGAGCCGGAAGACATCCCTTCCGACGTGGTCACCATGCGCTCGCAGGTGCGCTTCGAGATCGAACAGCCACCACAACAGCTGTGCCTGACGCTGGCTTATCCCAAGGATATGCCCGAGCTGGAGGACGGCATTTCCATCCTGACGCCGATCGGCACCGCGCTGCTCGGCCTGAAAGTCGGCGACAGCATCGACTGGCCGCGCCCGGATGGTCAGATGACCACGCTGCGCATCCTGGAAGTGCCTTACCAGCCGGAGCGCGCAGGCGAAACTTTCCGCTAACTAGACGACTGGTCTAATTATGTTATACTGCATCGCATGAAAGCCGAATACACCGACGTCCGCCAGCATATTCTCGATCAAGGGAAGGCCATTATCACGCGCAAAGGTTTTGCGGGTGTGGGCCTGAACGAAATCCTGACGGCCGCCGATGTGCCCAAGGGTTCCTTCTACCACTACTTCAAGTCCAAGGAACTGTTTGGCGAGGCGCTGCTGGAAGATTATGTAGCGCAATACCTGGCAGAGATGGAAGCCACGCTGACCAAGCCAGGCCAGGACGCCGCACGTTCGCTGATGGATTACTGGACCGGCTGGTTCTCCGAGGATTGCGGCTGCCGCTGCCTGGTGGTCAAGCTGAGCAGCGAAGTGGCCGACATGTCGGAACCGATGCGCGTGGCGCTGCTGGACGGCACCAACCGCATCATCGCCCGCATCGCAGTCACGCTGGAGCAAGGCGTGGCGGACGGCTCACTGCCGACCGTGACCGAAGCCGCGCAAACGGCGCAGACGCTGTACCAGCTGTGGCTGGGCGCCGCTATGCTGACCAAGCTGCGCCGCGATCCGAGTGCGCTGCAATCTGCCTGGCAAGCCACGCTGGCCCTATTGAAACTGTAAGCATTTTTTTGAATCATTTTCTAGACGACCAGTCTAATACAAAAGGAAAAACAGATGAAAAACTTCGAATTCCACAATCCGACCAAAATCGTCTTTGGCGCCGACACCGTCGCCAAGCTGTCCAAGCTGGTGCCGGAGACCGCGCGCGTACTGATCCTGTACGGCGGCGCCAGCGCCGAAAAGACCGGCACGCTGGCCGAAGTCCGCACCGCACTGGGCGGCCGCCACGTGCAGGAATTCAGCGGTATCGAGCCTAATCCAAGCTACGAAACGCTGATGCGCGCTGTCGAACAGGTGCGCAAGGAAAAGCTGGACTTCCTGCTGGCGGTCGGTGGCGGTTCGGTCATCGACGGCACGAAGTTCGTTGCCGCCGCCGCGCTGTATGACGGCGAGCCATGGGAAATCGCCGAACGCGGCGGCTCCAACATCAAGCAAGCCCTGCCCTTCGGCTCGGTGCTGACCTTGCCCGCCACCGGCTCGGAAATGAACGCCGGCAGCGTCGTCACCAAAAAAGCCACGCAGGCCAAGCTGGCCTTCCACAGCGGGTTGGTATATCCAAAATTCTCGATCCTCGATCCGCGCAAGACCTTCACGCTGCCGGTCAGCCAGGTGGCCAACGGCCTGGTCGACGCCTTCGTCCACACCACCGAGCAATACCTGACCTACCCGGTCGATGCGCGCGTGCAGGACCGCTTTGCCGAAGGCCTGCTGCAAACGCTGGTGGAAATCGCGCCACAAGCGATCGCATCGCCGGACGACTACGCCACCCGCGCCAACCTGATGTGGACCGCGACGCTGGCACTGAACGGCCTGATCGGCGCAGGTGTGCCGCAGGACTGGGCCACCCACATGATCGGCCACGAACTGACGGCACTGTACGACATCGACCACGCGCGCACACTGGCGCTGGTGCTGCCGGCGCTGCTGGACGTACAGCGCGAGCCGAAGCGCGCCAAGCTGCTACAGTTTGGCGAGCGCGTCTGGAACATCAGCAGCGGCAGCGATGACCAACGCATCGACGCCACCATCGCCCGCACCCGCGCCTTCTTTGAAGGCCTGGGCATCCCAACCCGCCTGTCCGCCTATGCGCTGGGACAGGAAGCTGTCGAGGCCGTGCTCAAGCAACTCGAAGCGCACGGCATGACCGCCCTCGGCGAGCACCGCGACATCGACCTGGCACGCAGCCGCCGCATTCTTGAAGCAGCACTTTAATAAAGGAAACGCACATGAAAAAGATTCTGATGGTACTGACCTCGCACGACCAACTCGGCAACACCGGCAAGAAAACCGGCTTCTGGCTGGAAGAGTTCGCCGCGCCGTACTACACGCTGAAAGCCTCCGGCGCACAAATCACCGTGGTGTCGCCAGCCGGCGGCCAGCCGCCGCTGGATCCGAAAAGCGACGCGCCGGAATCGCAAACCGAGGCGACCAAACGCTTCAAGGCTGATACCGCAGCCCAGTCTGTGCTGGCCAACACCGGCAAGCTGGCCGACGTCAACGTCGCCGACTTCGACGCCGTGTTCTACCCAGGCGGCCACGGCCCGCTGTGGGACCTGGCCGAAGACCGCCACTCGATCAAGCTGATCGAAGACATGATCGCCGCCGGCAAGCCGGTCGCCGCTGTCTGCCACGCACCAGGCGTGCTGCGCCATGTGAAAGGCACGGACGGCAAGCCGCTGGTCAACGGCAAGAAAGTCACCGGCTTCACCAACACCGAAGAAGACGCGGTCGGCCTGACGGATGTGGTGCCATTCCTGGTGGAAGACATGCTGAAGCAAAACGGTGGCGTTTACTCCAAGGTCGGCGACTGGCAGCCTTACGCCATCACCGACGGCCTGCTGGTCACCGGCCAGAACCCGGCCTCTTCCGAAGCCGCCGCCGACGCCTTGCTGAAGCTGCTGGCCTGACGGTCGTGTGCGGGTACCGCAAAACCCGCACGGCTTTAGACACCAACTTTTGAGGGGCGACGCGTCTCATTCAGACGTCCTATGCGCATGTTGACGGGCCAGGTTACGAGGCGCTGGATGTTCTCGTCGCCCCACAGCGCTTCGAGATCGCCGGAAAATTTCACCAGGATGTCTTCACGCCCTGCTTCCCTGGCGCTGCGTACCGCCGACCAGGTTTGCAGATAGCCGAGAAACTCAGGCAGGCACCACGCCACACGGATCTGCAACGGCGGCGCCTTGAATTCGTTAAACGGGAAATCGATGGTCGCGTAGCCGCTGTCGACCAGCTTGCGCTCCGGCGGCCAGTACGGCCCGATCTCGTCCCAGTAAAAGCGCTGGAAACGCTCATTGAGCACAGGCTCAAGTTCCAGCACGCCATAGCTGATCAGCGCCAGCACGCCGCCATCCACGCCGGTGCGGCGCACCTCGCGGTAAAAGGCGGGCAGGTCAAACCAGTGCGCCGCCTGCGCTGCCGTCATCAGGCTGACGCTATGATCCGCCAGCGGCAGCTGCTCCGCCGGCGCGCATTGATAGCTGACGCGCTCGCCGGGGCTGGCGTTATCGATCTGGTCGGCGCTCGGATCAAGCCCGACCACCTTGTCGAAATGCGCTCCCAGCAATTGCGTCAGTTGACCGTTGCCACAGCCAACGTCAACCGCGAGATGCCTATCAGGCGCCACCGAAGCCAGGTATTCCGACAGTTGTGGCGGGTATTGAGGGCGAAAGCGGGCGTAGTCACTGCCACCTTGATCAAACCAGTTTTTCATATTGCGCTTTCATGCGGTCAGGGCGCGGATCACTTCGGCATGGCCTTGGCAGCTTCCGACGGCGTCAGGTAGCGTTGAAGGATGGCTTGCATGGTGCCGTCGCTGCTCAGCGTTTTGGCCAGCGCGTTCCAGGCCGCCAGTTGTTCGGTTGTGAAGCGCTTGCGCGACAAGGCGAGGTTGCGGGTCGTCGGCGGCTCTTGCGGGAACCAGTCGATGATGGTCATCTGGTCGCGCAGGCCGCGGTCCTTCAACTCTTTCTCGTACTGCATGGGGATCGCAAACAGGGCGCTGAAACGGCCGCCCTGCAACATGCGGTAGGCGATCGCCGGCGTCGGCGCGATTTGCACCCGCCCCGCCGCTGTCATCTGGGTGGTCCATTTGTCGCGCGGGACGCCGTAGCTGACGCCGCGCACCATGCAGCCCGAGCGGCGTTGCAACTCCTTGACCAGGTCGACATCGACGCCCTTGCCTTCGTAATAAAACAGCCCACTTTCATAGAAGGCCAGCCGGATCGGCTGTTGCGGACACAGGCCAGCAGCCCAGGCGGACGGACTCAGCAGGCCCAGACTTGCCAGCAGCAGCGCGTAAGGTGGTGTCGCCATATGCCTTTCCGTGGTTCTGAAGGTTAGCGTTTCTTCAAACGTCGCCAGCCGAGTACCACGCCGGTCAGCGTGGACACCGCGCCAATGACGCACAGCCCAATCACCAGTATGTCCCATATTGGCCGGGAACGCACCATCGCGGCAAAATCCAGCTGATGCAGACCGTTGAACAGCCAGCGGTTCCATTTGCTGTTGCGGTCCGCGTAGCCGACGATCGCGCCTTGCGCCGGGTCGATGTAAAAGGTAGTTTCGTCGGCCAGCGCAAATTGCGCGCGCAGCACCGGCAGCACGGCGTGCTGGTGGTGGCTGTAGTAGTAGTCATCCTCGCTGGTCAGCGTCTCCAGCCGCAAGGGAACGCCGGGCCGCAATGCGGCGATAGCGTGCCGCAGGCGTTCAGCGGGCACCGCTTGCAGCAGTTGGCGGCGCGTGCGATCCAGCATGCTGAAATTCAGCTGGCCGTCGACGCGGCGCCATTCCAGTTCCAGAAGACCAGGATGGTCGCGGACGATGTCGTCCACCGGCGCCGACAAGTCAGCGCGGCTCAACGCACCGCCGCCGAAGGCCAGATGGTCGCTGGCGGTGACGCCCGGCGACGACAACCAGTCAAACGGTGTCACCGACAGCCAGCCGCTGAACAGCCAGGTCAGCATCAACGCGCCGATGCCGAGGCCCATCCAGTGATGCCAAGCCTGCCAGCCGCGATATGGCGAATGGCGTCCGCCCGCATACGGCTGGCGCAGGCGCAGGCGCTGGATGCCCAGCACCATGCCCAGCATCACCAGCAGCAGCGCCGCGCCGGAAGTCCACATCACCACCTGCCGCCATGGCTGGCCATGTTCGCGCAGCGGTGTGAAGTAGATCCAGTGGATCACCGAACCGGCCCAGTTCCAGGCGCGTTCGCTGCGCGTGGTATCGCGTACCAGTTCGCCGGTGCGGCTGGACACGTACAACACGCTGCCCGCCGCGTCGTCGGCGCTGACACGGTACAGCGGCTTGTACTCGCGCACGCTGCCGAAGGTCCACTGGTCGATGTCGATCAACTCTGCCGACAATACCTTCGCCTCGGGCGCGGCGTTGCGTGCGCCCTGCTCCGCCAACTTTGCCGTCATCTGCAAGGGCTGGCCAATGTCGGCCCATACCGACCACCAGCGGCCATCGGCCTTGAAATGATAGGCGGGCCGCCCCGTCACTTGCGTCAACCGCACCGCCGATGGCACGCCGGGCCGGTCGGCCGCCTGCCAGGCGTTCCAGGCGTTGATCTGCAACTGCCCGGCGTCCAGCGGTGCCAGCCACGCCATGCGTTCCTGCTCGGTCAGTGCCGGATACGGCACGTACATCATGACGATGCCCGAGCCGAACCACAGCAGCACCAGCAAGCCAAGCACAATGCCCAGCCAGCGGTGCCACAGGTGCGCCTGGCGCTTCCAGGAACGCATGATCAGTAGCGCCACTGGACGGTCAGCTCGGCGTGACGGCGATCGCCCAGCAGATACTGGCTGTCGCTGTATGAAGTGACGGCATACAGCTTGTTGCCCAGGTTGCGCAGGTTCAGCTGCACCAGCACATTGCGGCTGTAATTCCAGCCGAGCGAGGCATCGAAAGTGGTGTAGGCCGGCAGTGCCTGGCTGTTGGCGTTGTCGATATAGCGTTCGCCGACATAGCGCGCGCCGAGCGCACCACGCCAGCCATCGGCGCGGTAGTTGAGCCACAGATTGGACGACATCTTCGGCACGTCGGTCGGACGGTTGCCGGCACGCGAGACATTGCCGCCTTCAATCAGCTGGTCGAACTGGGCGTCGGTCCAGGCGGCGTTGACGTCCACGCGCCAGGCAGCATTCAGCGCCACGCTGGCCGTCACTTCGGCGCCGCGCGACGACTGCGAACCGCCCTGGATCGACAGCGCGGCGTTGGCCGGGTCGCGCGTGATGATGTCGTCCTTGCTGATGCGGTACAGCGCTGCCGTCCATTCGGCCTTGCCGCCGGCCAGCGATTGCTTGATGCCCGCTTCCACCTGGCGCGACGACGTCAGCTTGTAGCGGCTGTTGGCCAGGTTCAGCGACAGCAGGCTGGTAACCGGGTCGCTGCCGCTGCTGACCTGCGTGTACAACGAGGTGGCCTGGTCCAGCTTCCACGTCAGGCCCAGGCGCGCGGCGTTCGATTGCAGTTTCGAGGTGAAGCCGGCCGCGCCCAGCAGGCTGACGCGCTCCACTGAATAGCGGTCGTGCCGCAGGCCGGCCAGCAACAGCAGCTCGGGCGTCAGGCTGTAGGCATCTTCGATGTAGAAGGCGCTGGTGGTGGTGTCGGTGGCGAAGTTCGGCTTGAGCGGGTCCGGGCTGTCGAACACGCCGGGATTGAAGCCGGTGGGCGCCACCACCGATGCGCCACCGTATGGCGAGTTATTGGTGTGCTTGAAGTTGATGGTCGATGCTTCCCAGCCAGCCACCACGCGGTTGGCACCCACTATCCAGCGCGCCTCCAGGCGGTTGCCGGTCTGCTCCTGGTCGTGATGGATGGCGATGTAGTCGCTGCGCTCGACCACGCTGGCGGTGGCGTCGTAGTGGTAATACTCGACGTTGCGCCAGTTGCGGCGCGCCTTCATGTAGGCCAGCTCATTGCTGATGGTCAGCGCCGGCGAATAGCGCCAGGTCAGGCGCGCCACCGCCTTGTCATCGACGAAATAAATGTCGGCGTCGCTGACGTTGTAGTTCTGGTCGCGCAGAGCGTGCGACAGGCGGCCGTTGACCAGCGGCGTGCCGAAGTAGCGTTGCGGTTTTTGTTCCAGATGGTCCAGCGACAGGTCGAGATCGAGGTTCGGCGTCAGCGCGTAATTCACACTGGTCAGCAGCTTGCCGTGACGCGCATCGCCACGGTCGATGAAGCCGTCGCTATGGTCGGCATAGGCATCCACGCGGAACGCGCCCTTCTCGCCCAGTGCGCCGGTCGCGCCAACGCCTGCACGCAAGGCCTGGCCATCGCCGACACCTGCCATCGCCTCGAAGGAACTGGTGCGCGAGGGCGCCTTGCGCACGGCATTGATGGTGGCGCCGGTGGTGCCGCTGCCGTAGACGATCGAACCCGGACCGCGCAGCACTTCGATGTATTCATAACCCCATGGGTCGGCCGGATAGGTGGCCGTGCCCGAACCTACCTGCGGACGCTGGCCGTTCTCCAGCAAGGCGATCGAGCCGCTGCCGGTGAAGCCGCGCGCCGAATACGCCACGCCATTGCCCGGCGAGCTGATGTCGGTCAGGCCGGTGGTGCGGGTGATCGCTTCCTTGACCAGCAGGTCGCCACGCGCCGCCATGGTCTCGGCGCTGAGCGCTTCGACGCTGGCCGGCAGTTCCTGCGCCGTCAGGTTCAGACGGCTGGCGGTGGCGTTCTGGCGTGCCAGTCCCAGCCCTTCATTGGCGCTTGCGCCCTGTACGGTGACGGTAGGCAGGACATCTGCTTCAGCATCGGCGGCGAAAGCGCCGCCGCTGCACAGCAGGGCGATGAGGGTGGCGAGAGGACGCGAGGAAGGGCAACGGATCATGATTTTTCTCTGTGCTGAATAGTTGGAATAATTCGGCGCGCAGACGAACGGACACGCACACGGCAAAGCGTGCGACAGTTGTGACAGGTCGGAAGCAGCAACGAACAAATAACAGGCAAAAGCCACACCCCGGGCTTTGCGCATTAATCGTGACTGGCCGGTCTTCTGGCTTGCCCTCATCCTTCGCTGCCCTTGCCTTCCCGTGCGGATGCACAGTGGCGTTCGGTCAGCGTCGTCAGGCTTACAGCAGCGGGGGCTGCGCCGGACTGGCGCGCAATGAAAATCGCGCGCGTCACCGGCTTCCCGTTTCACCCTGCGGCTGAAAAGACGCAGGGCACCATTCACGTATGAGAGCGGATTCTACCTCAATGCCCCTAAGACTGTCATGGAGAACACACGGGCGAGCCGGTTAGCCTATATAATTAACGCAACTGACTTGCATTTAGGATTGTATATGACCGAATCGCTTCCGACAATTGAATTGGCGTTGCTGCTGGGTTTGCGGCATGGCCTGGCGCCCGATCACCTGGCCGCCATCGATGGCTTGACGATGCGTGCACGCCCGGCCAGCGCGCCGTGGATGGGCGCGTTGTTTGCCATTGGCCACGCCGTCATCGTGCTGCTGGTGGTGGCGCTGGCCGAACTGCTGTCGGCCTGGCTGCGACCGGACTCCAGCCTGATCGCGGCGCTGACACTGCTTGAATGGCTGCCCGGCGTACTGCTGCTGGCGCTGGCCGCGCTGAACGCCCGCAGCCTGCTACGGCCGGCCCTGGGGCACATCAAGCCGTCATTCGGTGCGCGCATGCTGGCGCCGCTGACGGATGTGCGGCCACGGACCGCGCTGGGCATCGGCATGCTGTTCGCTCTGGGTGTGGAAAGCCTGTTGCAGGCAATGGCATGGGGATATGCCGCCGCGACGCTGGGCGCCGGCAACTGGCATGCGTTGCAGGTAGCGGGGGCGTTCGTACTCGGCATGGCGATCACCGATGCGCTGGACGGCTACGCCACCGCGCGCATCGCGGCTGGCGCCGGCCAGCAGGCGATACAGCAATTCCGCCGGCGTATCGGCTGGCCTATCGTGGCGCTGTGTACCGTCAGCGGCTTGCAGCTGTTGATGTCCAAGCTGTGCGCCAGTTGCACGCTGGCCGGCAACGGCCTGCAACTGCTGGGCATGGCGATGGTCGCGACCACAATGGCCTTGTATGCGTGGACGTGGATGCAGCAGCCTCGCCACGTCAAGGCTTGAATTCCTTGACCACGTAATCGATAAAGGCGCGCATCTTGGCCGGCAGGTTGCGCCGGCTCAGGTAGTACAGATAGAGATCGGCCGAAGGCAGCGTGTAGCCGGGCATGACTTCGCGCAGGCGGCCGCTTTCCAGGTACTTGGCGACATCCCATTCGGAGCGCTGGACGATGCCGTGCCCTTCCAGCGCCCAGTTGAGGACGATGTCGCCATCGTTGCTGGAAACCGCGCCGCGCACTTTCACCAGCTCCACCGTGCGACCCTTGTGCAGCCGCCAGGTGCCGTAGACATCATCGTTCTGGCGGTGCAGGATGCAGCGGTGGCGATGCAGTTCCTGCGGTGTCTGCGGCTCGCCCGCTTCTTTCAGGTAGGCCGGCGAGGCGCACAGGAAGCGGCGGTTCTTCATCAGGCGGCGCGCGGTCAGGCGCGTGTCGGGCAGCTCGCCGAAACGGATGGCGAGGTCGTAGGCTTCTTCCACCAGGCTGATCGGACGATCGGTCAGGTGCAGCTCGACCTCCACCTCAGGATACTGGTGGGCGAAACGCGAGACGATGGGCGCAATGCGCGTGCGGCCGAAGCCTGGCGTGGCATTCACCCGCAGCAGCCCTTTCGGCGCGGCGCGACCACTCGATACCGATTCCTCCATATCGCGGATGCGATGAAGGATTTCGCTCGCTTGCGCCAGGTACAGCTCCCCCTCATTGGTCAGGCTGATGCGGCGCGTGGTGCGGTTCACCAGGCGCACGCCAAGCCGCTGCTCCAGCAGGCTGAGGCGCTTGGTGACGGCCGGCGGCGTCACGCCCAGTTCGCGCGCGGTGGCGCTCATGCTGCCCAGCTTGGCCAGCAGGACGAAAAAATGCAGGTCCGGCGCCACTTCGGTTTTCATTTAAAGTGAAGAATGGTTTAAATTACGGTGAATTATAAATCACCAATTCAAGAGTAAGCTGTGTCCATGTTTAATCAGGAGCACAGCATGAGAATCGTAGAAATCCGCGAGAAGACCGTCGCGATCAGTTCCCCTATCCGCAACGCCTATATCGACTTCAGCAAGATGACGCTGAGCCTGGTGGCGGTGGTCACCGACGTCATCCGCGATGGCAAGCCGGTGATCGGCTACGGCTTCAATTCCAACGGCCGCTACGGCCAGGGCACGCTGATGCGCGAGCGCTTCATTCCGCGCATCCTGGAAGCAGACCCGGCCAGTCTGGTCGACGACAGCGGCAACAATCTCGATCCGCACAAGATCTGGAACTGCATGTTCACCAACGAAAAACCGGGCGGCCACGGCGAACGCTCGGTGGCCATCGGCACAATCGACATGGCGGTGTGGGATGCGGTGGCAAAGATCGAGGGCAAGCCGCTGTTCCAGCTGCTGGCAGACCGCTACGGCAATGGCAAGGCGGACCGCAATATCTTCGTCTACGCGGCCGGCGGCTATTACTATCCGGGCCAGGATCACGAAAAGCTGAAGGATGAAATGCGCAGCTATATCGATCGCGGCTATACGGTGGTGAAGAAGAAAATCGGCGGCGCCTCGCTGGACGAGGATTTGCGCCGCATTGATTCGATCCTGAGCGTGCTGCAAGATGGCCAGAAACTGGCGGTGGACGCCAACGGCCGCTTCGATCTGGATACCGCGATCAAGTACGCCAAGGCGCTATCGCAATACGACCTGTTCTGGTACGAGGAGCCGGGTGATCCGCTCGACTTCGAGCTGCAAGCCACGCTGCGCAACTACTACGCCAATCCGATGGCCACCGGCGAGGATCTGTTCTCGATGCAGGATGCGCGCAACCTGATACGCTACGGCGGCATGCGCGCCGACCGCGACTGGCTGCAGTTCGATTGCGCGCTGAGCTACGGCCTGGTGGAATATCTGCGCACGCTCGACATGCTGCGCGAGCACGGCTGGTCGGCCAAGCGCTGCATTCCGCATGGCGGCCACCAGATGTCGCTGAATATCGCTGCGGGCCTGGGCCTGGGCGGTAATGAATCCTACCCGGACCTGTTCCAGCCGTATGGCGGCTTCCCGGATGGCGTCAAGGTCGACAATGGCCACATCCTGCTGCCTGAATTGCCAGGCATCGGCTTCGAGGGCAAGGCCGACCTGTACCGCGAAATGGTCAAGCTGGCAGCCTGACGCGCGGCACAGGTCGTGACGACGATCAGGACTTGAAGAAGGCCAGCAAGTCTTTGTTGATGACGTCAGCGTGAGTGGTCGGCATGCCGTGCGGGAAGCCTGGATAGGAAATCAGCTTGCCGTGCTTCAGCAATTTGACCGACTTGGCGCCGCTGTTGTTAAACGGGACGATCTGATCGTCTTCACCGTGCAGTACCAGCACCGGAATATCCAGCGCACGCAGGTCGTCGCTGAAGTCCACTTGCGCGAACTGGAAGATGCAATCGTAAGCGGCTTTGACGCCACCCATCATGCCCTGGCGCCACCAGTTGTTGCGCACCGCTTCCGACACTTTCGCGCCAGGACGGTTGAAGCCGTAAAACGGGATCGTCAGGTCCATGTAGAACTGCGAGCGGTTAAAGGCGGTGCCCTTGCGGATGTCATCGAACACGCTCAGCGGCACGCCGTCCGGATTGGTGGCGGATTGCACCATGATCGGTGGCACTGCGCTGACCAGCACAGCTTTGCTGACCAAGCCCTTGCCGTGTTGACGCACGTAGCGCGCCACTTCGCCGCCGCCGGTCGAGTGGCCGACGTGGATCGCCTTCTTGACTTTCAGCGCGGCGACCAGCGTGGCGACGTCGGCGCTGTAAGTGTCCATATCGTTGCCGGTATCGGTCTGGGTGGAGCGGCCGTGACCGCGACGGTCATGCGCAATCACGCGGTAGCCGTTCTGCAGGAAGAACATCATCTGCGCATCCCAGTCGTCCGAAGTCAGCGGCCAGCCGTGATGGAACCAAACGACCGGCGCTTCCTTCGGTCCCCAATCCTTGTAGAAAATCTGCGAACCGTCCTTGACGGTGATGTAACCGCTGTCCATTTGTGATGCTCCGTGATGAGGTGTGGTCGAAGATGGGGTGGCGCCTGCGGCGGCGGCCGGCAGGCCTACAGCTGCTGCCGCCACGGCACCCAGGCCGCCGATGATGGCCGAGCGGCGCGCGGCAATGACGTCCGAAGAGGTTGGATCAGAACTCACGTGATACTCCTAAGTTGGGGTGAATTGTTCAAGAGCGATTAAACCACTGCGCACGCACTCTTGATAATCCCCCCTTCGGGAGGTGAATCACTACCCCCACCACCTCGTTTATTGAGAACCTGGCGTCAGCGCTTGCAGCGCGGCGGAGACATACACCAGCGGCGCATTCCAGTTGATGGCGATTTCGTTGCTGGCGTAGGAGCACTCATGATCCAGGTAAGACTTGGCTGGCAGCCTGGATGGATATGGTTGCGGACAATGATGCTGATCCTGCTGGCCGGGTTGCGGACCACCCGCCAGGAAGCCGGGCACCGGCGCGGCGATGCCGTCCGCTTCCGAAGGACGGTGGTGGGGATGCAGTGTCGACCTGGCGCCGTAGCCGGTAACGAAGGATGTGTCGACAGCGTTGCGGCCGAGCACGTAATCGAGGCTGGCTTGCGCGGCGTCCAGATAGTCGCGCTTGCTGGTCAGGCGGTAGCCGTGCAGCAGCACCATGGCCTGGTTCAGCGCCACCGCGTTGCTGCCCCAGACGAAGTCGCTGGTCTGCATCGGAATGCCGTAGGCCGACTGTTTCCAGCCATCTGTCAGCTTTTGCGCCAGCGTATCGATGCGGCTGGCGATCAGTTGCTGGTCGGCGGCGGCGCTCAAGGTCTTGCGATGCCGCGCCAGCGACATCCACGCCAGTCCGCGCACCTCGCCCCACGATGGGACGATGGCAGCCTGCTCCGGTGCGCGCAGTGCCTTGTAGTAATCGTCGTTGCCGGTGGTGATGTAGAGCTCGGCGGCAGCCCAGACGAATTCATCGCTGACATCCTTGTCGCCGTATTCGCCGGTGGCGACATCCTTGGGTTGCTGGTAATACTCGCGCGGATGGGCTTCGGCCCAACGCCAGGCAGACTGCGCGGCTGTCAGCATGCGCGCTGCCAGTGCCTTGTCGAATGGCGCGTAGACGCGGCTGGCGGTGGCCATGACAGCGGCGAAGTCGAGCGCGGCGGCGGTGGTCTTTTGCACCACATAGCGCGGCTGTGTGGCCTTGTCCGGCATCACGTTGCCGTCAAAGCGCAGGTTGGTCAGCTTGTGGTAGACGCCGCCGTCGGCAGAGTCCTGCATGGTCAGCATCCATTCCAGGTTCCACCAGATTTCTTTGAGGATGTCGGGCCGGCCGTTGCCGCTTTCGGGGATGTTGAGGTTTTGCTTCTGGAAGAACGCCGGGAAGTCTTCATAGGCGGCCAGCAAGGTGTAGGTGGCGATGCCGGAGTTGACGATGTATTTGTTGTAGTCGCCAGCGTCGTACCAGCCTTTCGGGCTGGAGATGACGGCGCCGGCTGGACGTGCGGCCGAGGCGGCCGAGGCGTGGATCAGGACTTGCGTATCCGGGTGGCCGGCAGCGCGGGCATAAACACCGGCGTGTTTTGCGTCCAGGGCGACGCTGGCGCGGTTGAAGTAAAACGCCTTGAGCGCGGCGGCGCTGACAGCCTGGTAGGCTGAGGGGCTGATGTCGAACGGTTGCGAGTCGGGCAGGCCGGCCACGCGCAGCTGGTATTTGCCTGGCTTGTTCAGCGCGGCGAAGCTGGCCAGGCGGACGGTGTCGCCGGCGTCGGACGAGCGTGCGGCCGGGCCGAGCGCGCCGCTCAGCACTACCTTGCCGCTGCCGGCCTCCACCACCGTGAAGTCGCGCGCGGTGCCATCCGGCACCACTGCTACCTTCGCAGCGCCCGGTAGAAAGCCGAGTTGATTAAGTTTGATGTCGTCGGCGATGGTCACGCCGTGCGCGCCCATGCCGGCCAGCGCCAGCAGCAACAGGTTTTGTCTCACGTCTCTTCCTTTGTTTTGAAATCGTTTTCAAAACATGATGGCGTATTTTGCTCGGGAGATCAACCTCAAAGATAACGTGCGAAGGCAAAGCCGGCGCTGAGCAGCACGCTGCCAAATGCAGCCATGCGCCAGGTGAGCTGATAAACAGCATTGGCTACCTCCTCCTTGGTGGCGAAGGTACGGTACATCATTTCGGTGTGGGCCTTGAACGCCTGTTCCAGACGTAGGTCGATGTATCGCTTGAGCGCGAGCTCAATCTGCCCTGGCATCGCGTCCACCTTACCAGCGAGTACGTCGACCTTGCCGCTAAGTATCGCCAACTCTTCCTTGGTGACGTAGTTGGACTCGATGACTCTCACGCTGAGCGTGAGTTCTTCAAGTGCGGCGGCGGTGAGATCGGTTTGCGTGCTCATGGCTTTATGCTCTCGCTGGCACGCTTGACTGTCAAGCAAGCTCGACCAATGCCATGCGGCCGTCACGCTGCATGGTGTGCTGGCTCAAATGTGCCCGCATTAGCGGCGGCTGCGTACGCTGGTGCGGCAGTGCGTGCGGCTCTTGCGGCGCGAGGCGGAGCGGCGCCCTGGTCCACCCAGGCTTGCGCGGACATGGTGATCAGCGCCACACCAGCATCGGGATACATGGCCGCGCATGCGGCCGCCATGCAGCCGCCGACGCTGTGGCCGAAGGCGATGAAAGGTTCCATTTCCAGCGCGGCGCGCAGCAAGGGAAAATACAGCCACGCCTCGTCATGGATGAAACGCACCACGTAATAGTGACACGGAACATCTTATACGTGCCGCTAAGCAGGAAACACGCACCATATCTATCGCTACTGTTTCAGGCAGTTGACGAACCAGCGCCCCGCCGGGCCGGGAGGATGATCCTTGCGGTGGATCGCGTGCATCGAGAAGCCGCCGCCCAGATTGGGATGGACGGCGACATTCAGGCGCACCAGGCGGCCGGCGCGCAGGTCGTCCTCCACCATGTGCAGCGGCATGTGGCCCCAGCCCAGGCCAGCCTTGAGAAACGCATGCTTGGCGCCCAGGTCGGCCAGGCGCCAGGTCTGTTTGGCCATGACGCCGAAGTTGCGGCCGGCCGTCAGCGTCGAGCGGTCGGTTAGCACCAGCTGCACATGCTGGCCGGCCTGCTGATGGGTGATCTTGCCCTTGCGCAGCGCCAGCGGATGTTGTGGCGCGGCCACGGCCACCGCGTCCACCGTCAGCAGGAATTCGGAAGCGCAATCGGCCGGTATCTCCGGCAGCGAGCCGATGATGGCCACCCGGCAGTGGCCGTCCAGCAGCGGCTGCGCCACGGCGCCCAGCGCTTCGACAAACAGCCGGATCGGCGTGTCGGGGAACTCCTGCTGAAACGCCTGCACCGCCGACGTCAGCGTGGCGATCGGGAACATGACGTCCACCGCCACCGCCAGTTCCGGCTCCTGCCCTTCGGCCAGCGTGCGGGCGCGCGCCTTGAAGGCGTTCATGCCGTCGACAGCAATGCGCGCCTGCTCCAGCAGCGCGGCGCCGCCCTCGGTCAGGCGCGGATAGCGGCCGGTGCGCTCGAACAAGGCAAAGCCGACCTGCTGTTCCAGATTGGCCAGCGTGGCGCTGACCACCGACTGCGCCCGCCGCAGCTTGCGGCCGGCTGCGGAAAAACTTCCCTCTTCCGCTGCGGCGATAAAGGTCCGCAGCTGGTCCATGGACATGGCGTCAAGCATGTATCGATTCCCTAGATGGCAACCATCGAATTATATAGGCTATCCAGATGGATCTAAGGAAACTAAGATACGTCCATCCAACCAATCTTTTAGGAGCAACACCATGAACACCAACACCATCTCGATCATCGGCCGCGTACTGCTGGCCACCATCTTCGTCTTCAGCGGCATCGGCAAAGTGATGGCGCCGGAAGCCACCATCGGCTACATCGCCTCCTCCGGCCTGCCATTTGCGACGCTGGCCTTTGCCGGCGCCGTGGCGGTGGAACTGGGTGGCGGCCTGGCGCTGGCCTTCGGCTTCAAGGCGCGCATCGTGGCCGCCGTGCTGGCCGCGTTCTCGGTGGCGACGGCGCTGGCCTTCCACAACAACTTTGGCGACCAGAACCAGCTGATCAACTTCCTGAAAAACATCGCCATGGCCGGCGGCCTGCTGCAAGTGGTGGCCTTCTACAGCAACAAGGCTAAGGCTTGAGGAACAAGGCCTGCAGATCGCCATACGGCATGGCCTTGGCGATCAGCGGGCCGGCGTTGCCGGTATCCAGGAAGCCGTGGGCCATGCCGGCGGCGACCGACCACAAGGCCTGCGGGATGCCACTGCCCGCACTCAGACGCGCCACACCCAGCTGATGCAACACATCGGCGGATGGCAGGCCTGGCCAGTCCATGACGTTGACCGGCAAGCCAGCGCCAGCCACCACTTCCCTGATCTCTTCCACCTTGCAGATGCCCGGCACGAACAAGCCGTCGGCGCCAGCTTCCTTGTACAACGCGGCGCGCTTCAGCACTTCCGCCACCCGCTCGCCTTCCGGCGCCAGCCCTTTCAGGTAGACATCGGTGCGTACATTGATGAAGATCTCGCGGCCCAGCTGTTTGATGGCGCGGATCTTGTCAGCCAATAGCGATGGCGCATCGCCGCCATCTTCCAGGTTGATGCCAGCCACGCCAACATCGATCAGCCGCTGCACATTGCGCGCCACCTGCTGCGCATCGGACGCGTAGCCATTTTCAAAATCCACCGACAGCGGCACCGTCAGCACGCGGGCGATGTTGGCGGCCACCGCGACGGCGCTATCGACCGGCAGGTGATCGTTGTCGGCATAGCCCTGCGCCCAGGCGACGCCGGCGCTGGTGGTGGCAATGGCGCTGGCGCCCAGGCTTTCAAACAGACGGGCGCTGCCGGCATCCCAGGCGTTGGGCAGGTGCAGCAGTTTGCTGCCGTCGTGCAGCGTCTTGAACTCGCTCATATGATCTCCATTAGAAAAGGCTGGCTTGCGCCGTGGTCAGGCTGTTGAAACTGTCGTTCATCGGCAGCAGGATCGAATCGGCGATCGGCTGCAGTTGCTTGGTCAGGTAATGCTCGTAGTCGATGTGCGAACGCACCACTTCCAGCGGCTCCGGGCCGCCGGTGGTCATGATGTAGCTGATCCAGCCGCCGTTCTGGTAACGCAGCGGACGCCGTTGCGACTGATTGTATTCGTCAGCGATGCGCGCGGCGCGCACTTGCGGCGGCACGTTGACCTTGTATTCGTCCAGTGGCTGGCGCAGGCGCTTGCGGTAGACCAGCAGCGCATCATGGTCGCCCGACAGCGTTTTCTCGGCATACTCGCGCACGTAATCCTGATACGGCTCGTCCTTGAAGATGCGGGTGAACAGGCCTTGCTGGAACTGCTGCGCCAGCGGCGTCCAGTCGCTGCGCGCCACTTCCAGGCCACGGTAGATGACTTCCTCGTCGCCCTTGGCGTTGACCGCCAGGCCGGCGTAGCGCTTCTTGCTGCCCATGTCGGTGCCACGAATGGTCGGCATGAAGAACTTCTGGTAGTGCGTGTCGAACTCGATTTCGAGATGGCATTCAAGGCCATGCTTTTCCTTCAGCATGCTGCGCCACCAGTGGTTGATGTATTCCGCCAGGCCGTGGCCGATGGCCAGCGCTTCCTCGTTCGGGTATTCCTTTTTCAGCCAGATGAAGATGGAGTCGGTGTCGCCGTAGATGACGTCGTAGCCTTTTGCCTCCACCAGCTCGCGCGTCTGCTTCAGCATCTGGTGGCCGCGCAGCGTCACCGACGACACCAGCCGTGGATTGAAGAAGCGGCATTCGCTGGCGCCCAGCACGCCGCAGAAGGAATTCATCAGCAGCTTCAGCGCGGTCGACAGTGGTTCGTTTTTAGCGCGCTTGGCGGCGTCGCGCTGCTTCCAGATATCGGTGGTGATGGCCGGCAGACAGTGCTTCTCGCGCGAAAACACGGTGCCGTTGACGCCTTCCACCACATCGGCGGGATCGGCTGCAATCTCGCCTTCAACCAGGCCAACCGGGTCGACCAGGAAGGTACGGATGATCGACGGATACAGGCTTTTGTAGTCCAGCACCACCACCGAATCGTACAACCCCGGCTTGGAGTCGATAACGAATCCGCCCGGCGAGGCGCCGCCGCTGATATCACCGACATTTGGCGCCACATAGCCTTCGCGGTGCATGCGCGGCAGGTAGTGGTGGTTGAAGGCGGCGATCGAGCCACCCAGGTGGTCGGCCGCCAGCCCGGTCACCGTGGCGCGCTCGATCATGAAAGCCAGCAGATTGGCCTTGGCGAAGATGCGCGTGACCAGCTCGCAGTCCTTCAGGTTGTAGATGGCCAGCGCCGGCTTGTCGTGATGAAAGCGGCGTTCGATTTCCGCCATCTTGTCGTAGTCGTTGCCGATTTCCTTGCCCTCGCCGAGCATGGACTGCGCTACATTCTCCAGGCTGAACGAGGGAAACATCCAGGAGGCTGCCTTCAGGGCGTCGATGCCGTCGAGGATAATGCGGCCCGGCAGCGGCGCAAACAGATAGCCCTGCTTGCCCGGATGCTCGCGCCATTCGATGCCCTTGCCTTCGCGCCCCAGCGCCAGCGGCACCTTGTACTTGTCGGCGTTTTTTTGCAGTACGCGCAAGTCGAACTGCACCACGTTCCAGCCGATGATGACATCCGGGTCATGGCGCGCCATCCAGGCGTTGAGGCGTTCGATCAGCTGGCGCGGCGTGGCCAGGTATTCCAGGTCGAAGTCCACTTCGGGCGCATCGGCCGGCGCTTCGCCCAGCATGTACACCTGGCGCTGGCCACAGCCTTCCAGCGCGATCGAATACAGGTCTTCGTAGGCGCTGGTTTCGATGTCCAGTGACACCATCTTCAGCGTCGGGCGGTAGTCCGGTGCCGGCTTGAGCTTGCAGTTGTGGATGACGGCGCCGCTGGCGTGCCCGCCTTCGGTCTGCACGCTGGCGGTGATGAAACGCTCCATCAGGTAACGCTCGGGCGGGCGGATGTCGGCCTCGTACAGCTTGATGCCGTGATCGCGCAGGCTACGCTCCAGCGCGGTCAGCTGCTTGTAGCGCGAGGCGTAGACGCCAACCACCGGCTGCTGCTGAAAGGTCTTGAGTTGCAGCTCGCGCAGTTCGATACCGGCATCCGGCACGATCTGCGCCTGGATCGTTTCACGCAACGCGGCCTCGGCAAACGCCACCGACGTCTGTGCGGTGAGGCGGACTTTCCTCGGGCCGGCGTCGGTCGCCAGCCAGAAATCGATCTCCGTGCCGCTGGGCGTGTCGCGCCAGTGACGGGTCAGGATAAAGCCGGTTTGTGCGGTATGCGTCATGCCAGAATTATACTGTATGCGCATACAGCCAACACTATTCTGTTTTGAGCCATCCTCCGGCGCGGTAGGCCAGGCGCAAGGCCGCTGGGCCGCGTGGCGCCGGGCGATGTTCCGGCTGGCCGGGCGCGCCCGGGCGTTCGACATCGAAAGCGACGCCATCCAGGCTGATTTCTACGCTGGCGCCGTCCTCGTCGCGGCCGGAGAACAGCAGCAGCGAACCGGGACCGCGCACCGCGCCACGCAGCGTCGAAAGGCCGGACCAGCGATAGCTCATCAGCTCGCCCGCCAGCCGCGTGGCCGCCTGCACCAGCGGCAGGCGCTGCTCGTGCGACGGATCGCCACCGCTGATCCAATGCAGGTGCACCTCGCTCAGCACGCCATATTCGGCATCGAACAGGTAGTGCAGCCGCGCCGGGCCGGGGCCGGGCGGCAGGCTGGGCAGCGTCAGCTCCAGCCGCTGCCCGCCGGTCAGGCGGTCATAGTCGTGGCGCAGCGACGCCTGCGCCTTCGGATGTTCGCGTTCGATCGTTTCCATCACCGCGTGCAGGTCCATGCCCCAGCGCGCGCGGCCGTAGCCGCTGCAGCGGTACAAATGCTCACGCACCCGCCAGGAGCGCGGCTGGCCGGTCAGGGACAGCTCCAGCATGGGACGCCGCAGGACGCGCTGCGACAGGTTGTCTTGGAGGTGCATGGGATGGTAATACGGCTATTAACGGCACCGATTGTATGTTGCTATCCGGCACCTTGTATGTAGCACAAATGTGCTACAAAGCCCCCCGGTTTCCCTTGGCGGCAGGGCGAAACGCGTAGAATGACCGCATGACGCATACCCTCCCCTCCACGCCCCAGCGCATCCACGTCGCCTTTGTCGAAGACGATCCGGATTTCGGCACCGCCCTCAGCCTGGCGGTGCAGGATAGCGCCGACATGCAACTGATCGGCAGCGCCGGCACCCAGGCGGCCGGCCTGGCGCTGCTGTCCGGCCCGCCCGCCGACGTGCTGCTGGTCGATCTCGGTCTGCCGGATGGCTCGGGCATCGAAGTAATCCGCGCCGCCGCGCGCCTGTGGCCCAGCTGCAGCATCATGGTCAGCACCAACTTTGGCGATGAAACCCATGTGATGCGCTCGATCGAAGCCGGCGCGGCCGGCTACCTGCTGAAGGACAGCTCGCCGGCGAGGATGAGCGACGAGATCCGCAGCCTGGCCAGCGGCGGCAGCCCGATCAGCCCGATCATCGCGCGCCAGGTGCTGGCGCGCTTCCGCAACACGCCGGCCGAGGCGCCCGCCGCCGCTGCGGCGATGGCCGCCGACGCGCCGCCGTTGCTGTCGCAGCGCGAGAAAGAAGTGCTGGACTACATCACCAAGGGCTTCAGCGTGCACGAGATCGCCGGCCTGATGGCACTGTCGCACTTCACCATCCGCACTTTTGTGCGCCGCATCTACAGCAAGCTGAAAGTCAGCTCCAAGGCCGAAGCCATTTACGAGGCGCGCACCCAGGGCCTGTTGTCCTGATGGAGCGCCTGTCCCGGCTGCTGGCCAGGCTGTTGCTGCTGTTCTCGGTCGCCGTCCTGATCGCGGCAGCCTTTCTATACCTGGAAAACGATGGCAGCGCCGGCGCGCCATTGCGGCTGAGCCAGGCCGGCTGGCAGGAAACCGTCGCCAGCGGCTACACGCTGCCGCCAGCGGAAGTCGACAGCGCCGCCCTGCCGCGCGCCTGGCAGCTGGTGCCGCTGCCGTTTAACCCGTCGATCGCGCTGCTGCGCCAGGCGCGCTCCGGCGCTGACGATGCGCCACGGCAGGTGCGCGTGACCTGGCTCAAGGTAGCGCTGGACAGCATGCCGGCCGAAAACCGCCACCTGGCGCTGTACAGCGCCCGCGTCAAGACCGACGGCACCATCGCCGTCTATATCAACGGCCGGCTGGCGCACCACGCGCAGCAGCGCGGGCCGTCGTGGAACAGCACCCGCACGCCGCTATGGTTGACCATCGACAGCAGCGTCGGCGCGCCGCCGGTGCGCGAGATCCTGCTGCGGCTGGAGCACAGCGATGCATCGCAGACGGCTGTGGCGTCGCTACGGCTGGGAGCGGCCGACGCGCTACGTCCCGCCTATCAGGTGCGGCTGTGGCTGCAACAACAGCTGCCGGCCATGCTCAGCGCCGCCTTCATGGCGGTCGGCGTATTTGCCTTATTCGTCTGGCTGCGGCGCCAGCATGAAATCGCCTACCTGCTGTTCTTCAACCTGTCCGCCACCGCCTTCCTGCGCGGTCTGCATTTCTATGTCGACCTGCCGATCGAAAACGACTGGTTTGCCTGGCTGACGGTCAACTCGCTGTTCTGGCTGGTGCTGGCGGTGCATTTCTTCCTGTGCCAGCTGCACCAGCGTCCGCTGCGCTGGCTGACCCGCGCGTTGGTGGCAACCACGCTGCTGATCGGCGTGCTGACCTTGCCATTCCTGGCGGTGCTGCCAAACATGCCGACCATGACGCCGCTGATCTACCCGGTCGCCGCAGCAATGAGCCTGGTGGCCTGCGTGGTCGGCGGTGTCTGCGCCTGGCGCCATTCGTCCGAGGGGCGGCTGGTGGTGTATGGCCTGTTCGCCTGCACCGCCATGGGCATTACCGACTGGCTGCTGCAAAACAATGTCATCAGCGCCGAAGGCTGGTATCTGGGCGCGTATGCGCCGGCGGTGTGCTTCGTCACCTTCGGCATCCTGATGTACCGCCGCTATGTGGATGCAATCGCCGAGGTCGAACGGGTCAATGCCAGCCTGGCCGAACGGCTGAAGGCGCGCGAGGCGGAACTGGAGGAAAGCCACCAGCGCCTGCGCGCCATCGCGCTGCGCCAGACCATCAGCGACGAGCGCCAGCGGCTGATGCAGGACATGCACGACGGCCTCGGTTCGTCGCTGATCAGCGCGATCCGCTCGGTGGAGCGCGGCAATATCAGCGACATACGCGTGTCGCAAATCCTGAAAGATTGTCTGGATGACCTCAAGCTGACCATCGATTCGATGGAGCCGGTGGAGGCCGACCTGCTGCTGTTGCTGGCCACGCTGCGCTTCCGCCTGGAGCCCCGGCTGGAGGGCAGCGGCGTGCAACTGCTGTGGGAAGTGCGCGAGCTGCCGGCGCTGCCGTGGCTGAATCCTTCCAGCGCGCTGCACATCCTGCGGATTGTGCAGGAAAGTATCGCCAACATCCTGCGCCACACGCGCGCCACCGAAATCCGCGTCGGCACCACCGCCGGCGCCGATGGCGTGCAAGTGCATATCGCCGACAACGGCTGCGGCTTCAATGTGGCGCAAGCACTCAGCCAGGGTGGCGGTCGCGGTCTGCAAAACCAGCAACGCCGCGCCGCCTCGGTAGACGGCAAGATCAGCTGGCAGTCGAATCCTGCCGGCACGCTGTTCACGCTGTGGCTGCCGCTGGAACGCAAATAAACCAGGCAAAAAAAAGGCTCTTCACGGATTGCTGTGAAATGCATCTAGAAATGAGAAAGCGGTGAAGAAAAGTTAGACTTGTTGTGCGACCAACAAAACTTAACTTTACCCACCGCTTTCATGCAT
>NZ_FNEQ01000004.1 GCF_900100205.1 Duganella sp. OV510
ATGCATGAAAGCGGTGGGTAAAGTTAAGTTTTGTTGGTCGCACAACAAGTCTAACTTTTCTTCACCGCTTTCTCATTTCTAGATGCATTTCACAGAAATCCGTGAAGAGCCTTTTTATTTGGGCATGACGTTCATGACGGCGAGCGTCATTGCCTGGGCGGCGGTTTTGATCGAGGGTTCGGGTACCGGGGCGTAGTAGGGGGAGTGGTTGAAGGCGACCGGCTTGCCGCCTTTGTCGGCTTCGGCCACGACTTTCGGGTCGTAGACGCCGGTGAAGAAGAACATGCCGGGCACGCCCTGGTTGACGTATTGCGAGAAGTCTTCGCTGGCGGTCATCGCTGGCATGCGGGCGACGTTGGCGTCGCCGAAGGCTTGCTTCAGCACGCCTTCGGTGCGGGTCACCAGCGCGTCGTTGTTGTCGATCGCCGCGCCGCCGGGGATCAGTTCGACGTCAGGCGCCGGCGCGTCGGCCATCGTGGCGGAGGCGTTGGCGATGCGGCGTACGCCGGCCAGTATCTTTTCACGCACCGCCGGGCTGTAGCTGCGGATGGTGCCGCGCACTTTTACCGTGTCGGGGATGATGTTGCCTACCGTGCCGCCGTTGATGGCGCCGATGGTCACCACGCCGAATTCCTTCGGATCTTTTTCGCGGCTGATGACGGTCTGCACATCCACCACGAAGCGCGCGGCGATGGTGATCGGGTCCAGCGCCTTGTCCGGCGCCGAGCCGTGGCCGCCGCGCCCTTTGAAGGTGATCTCGATGGCGTCCGAGTTCGACGACACCGGCCCGCTGTTGTAGCCGATGGTGCCGTAGGCCAGCGGCCACGAGTGCAGCGCGAAAGCATAGTCCGGCTTGCCGAAACGCTTGAACAGGCCGTCTTCCAGCATGGCCTTGGCGCCCGCGACGGTTTCTTCGGCCGGCTGGCCGATGAACATCAGCGTGCCTTGCCATTGCGATTTCAGCGTCACCAGCGCGCGCGCCGCGCCCAGCCAGGCGGTCATGTGGACGTCGTGGCCACAGCTGTGGGCGGCGCCGTTCTTGCTGGCGTAAGGCAGACCGGATTTTTCATCCATCGGCAAGCCGTCCAGCTCGGTGCGCACCATGACCAGCGGCCCGGGGCCGTTCTTGTAGATGGCCACCACGCCGGTCTTGCCGACTTTTTCCGTGACCTCAAAACCGATCTTGCGCATTTCGGCGGCCAGCTTGCCGGCAGTGCGGGTTTCCTGGAAGGCGATTTCCGGATTGGCGTGCAGATCCTTGTAGATCGCGTCCAGCTGCGGGTAGATGCCGTTGATGACGGTGCCGGCATCCTGCGCCTGGGCGGTGGCTGCGGCGGCCAGTAGTGCAACGATCGGTAATAGTTTCATCGGTTCCTTTCAGTCGGTGTGCAACTTGGTGGTGGCGGCGGCGAATTCGCCCTTGATAATCTGTGGCAGGATCAGCAGCGATTTGTCGATCGCGCGCTCGATCAGTTCCTGGTCTTCGCGGCGCGGACGGTGCAGCACGAAGTCGGCCACCTGCTGCGCCAGGTTCAGCGTGCGCGGGTGGCCGATACCAAGGCGCAAACGCCAGTAATCCTGCGTACCAAGCGCTGCGGTGATGTCTTTCAGGCCGTTGTGGCCACCCGATGAGCCGCCTTTTTTCAGGCGGGCGGTACCGGGCATCAGGTCCAGCTCGTCATGCACGACCAGCACTTCGTCGGCGGCGATCTTGAAGAAGCGGCACAGCGCGCCGACCGACTGGCCGGACCGGTTCATAAAGGTCAGCGGTTCCAGCAGATACACTTCTTGGCCGGCGACCGACGCCTTGGCGACCATGGCGTTGTACTTGCTGTCGCGCTGCAGGCGCGCGCCGCTGTCGTTGGCGAGGTTGTCCACCAGCCAGAAGCCGGCGTTGTGGCGGGTTTGTTCGTATTCAGGGCCGGGATTGCCGAGGCCAACGATGAGACGGATAGGCATGGAGTGCGAGTGAAATAAAATGATTATGGCAAAAAAAAACCCGCCAGAGGCGGGTTTTTCTCAGAGAAACTAAGAATTACTTCTTGGTTTCTTCGGTAGCAGCAGCTTCAGCAGCAACGTGGCCAGCTGGTAGCGATGCGGTAGCGATGGTCAGGTTGTTGCCGTGGGTAACAGCGGTCACGCCTTTTGGCAGAACCAGGTCAGCCACGTGGACCGAGTGGCCAACATCAACGTTGGTCAGGTCAACGGTGACGAATTCTGGCAGGTCGGCTGGCAGGCATTCGATGTCCAGTTCGTTGGCAACGTGGCTGATGGTCGCGCCGTGCAGTTTGACTGCTGGCGATACTTCAGCGTTAACGAAGTGCAGCGCCACTTTCACGTGGATTTTCTTGTTGGCGTCAACGCGCTGGAAGTCAGCGTGCAGTACCAGTTGCTTGAATGCGTGCATCTGGAAGTCGCGCAGCAGGACTTTCTGTGCTTTGCCGTCGATTTCCAGGTCCAGGATCGACGAGTGGAACACTTCTTTTTTCAGCGCGTGGTACAGCGCGTTGTGATCCAGCGAGATAGCGACCGGTGCTTCGGTACCGCCGTAGATGATGCCAGGGGTTTGGCCCGAATTGCGCAGGCGGCGGCTCGCTCCGGAACCTTGCAATTCGCGTTTGAATGCAACTACTTTCATGTGAAACTCCAATATATAACAGGGCTTGCGCCCCGTTGTGATGAAGCGCCCCGCGACCAGGCGCGCTTCGGGAAAAACGGCGCGCAACGGATCAACCGCTGCGCGCCGCCTGAAAAACTGATACTCGCCGGCTGCTTAGTCGACGAACAGGGAGATCACGGAATCACCCTTGATGATGCGTTTGAAGGTCTCTGCCAGCAGCGGTGCGCAGGTCAGTTGACGGATCTTGGCGCATTGCTTGGCGTTGTCCGACAGCGGAATCGTGTCGGTCACCACCAGTTCGTCCAGCGACGAGCTGTTGATGCGGTCGATCGCAGGACCGGACAGCACGGCGTGGGTGCAATACGCCACTACTTTCTTGGCGCCGCGCTCTTTCAGCACTTCAGCAGCCTTGACCAGCGTGCCGGCGGTGTCAACCATGTCATCCATGATGACGCAGTTGCGGCCTTCAACGTCACCGATGATGTTCATCACTTCGGAAACATTGGCTTTCGGACGGCGCTTGTCGATGATGGCCAGGTCGCAGCCCAGGCGTTTTGCCAGGGCGCGGGCGCGGACCACGCCGCCGACGTCCGGCGACACGACCAGCAGGTCTTCATTGTGTTTCTTTTGCAGGTCGCCCAGCAGAATTGGCGATGCGTAAATATTGTCAACCGGGATATCGAAGAAGCCCTGGATCTGGTCTGCGTGCAGATCCATGATCAGGACGCGCTCGACGCCGGCTTCTTCCAGCATGTTGGCAACCACTTTGGCCGAGATCGCCACGCGCGCCGAACGTGGGCGGCGGTCTTGACGGGCATAACCAAAGTAAGGAATCGCAGCGGTGATACGGCCGGCCGATGCACGTTTCAGGGCGTCAACCATCAGGATCAGTTCCATCAGGTTGTCGTTGGTTGGCGCGCAGGTCGATTGCAGCACGAAGACGTCTTTACCACGAACGTTTTCGTTGATTTCCACCATGACTTCGCCGTCCGAGAATTTCGAAACGTTCGCTTTGCCGAGGGGGATGCCGAGATTTTTTGCGACTCCCTCTGCCAACGCAGGATTAGCGTTGCCGGTAAAAACCATCAGGTTTTCGTAAGCCATTGGGATTCCAGAGAAGTTGTAGAAGATTCTTTGAAGAGCCAGCGCAAGCCGCGCGGCACTGAACACTAAATGGAATGAGGCGCATCGAGCGCCTCACTTTTTGCTCTACCTGGCCGGAGACTAGTGCCTCGACGGTTCCAGATACAAACGAATGGCAGGGGAACAAGGATTCGAACCTTGGTATGCTGGAATCAAAATCCAGTGCCTTAACCAGCTTGGCGATTCCCCTACGCAACTTGCTGCTTGTCGCTACAGGCCAGCATTATACTGGCTTTTTCACGCTTCGCAAAATCTTTTTTCCGCCTCACAACTTCGCGGTGAACATCGGATGCCGTGGCAGCGCTTTTGCTTTCCAGGCCTTCCACTTCGCTGGCACTTTCGCAAGTACCGCATCAGCGTCTACCTCGGTTGCTACCGCACTGAACACACATGCACCGGAGCCAGTCATCCTGGCATCACCGTAAGCACCCAGCCATTCTACCGCTTCTGCTACCGGCGGGAATAACTTCGTTGCTACCTGTTGCAAGTCGTTCTTCCCAAACCCCAACTTAATGGAGTGGCTGGAAAAGTCCGTTATATTAACGGGCGGTGTGTCCCTTGTCAATTGTTCCGAACCAAAAATTGCAGCCGTCGGCACCATGACGCCCGGTTCGATAACCACATACCAACATTCCGGCGCCTGCACCGCTTGCAGCGCCTCGCCCACGCCTTCGGCAAAGGCGGTTTCGCCGAAGATGAAGAACGGGATGTCGGCGCCCAGCGGCAGGCCCAGGTCCATCAGTTCCTGCTGGACCAGGCCGGCGTTCCACAGCTTGTTCAAGGCCATCAGCGTGGTGGCGGCGTCGGACGAGCCGCCGCCGACGCCGCCGCCCATCGGCAGCACCTTGTCGATGGCGATATCGACACCGCGCGGCAAGGCGCCGCTGCGGCGCAGCACTTCCGCCTGCAACAACTTCGCGGCGCGTATCATCAGGTCGCTTTCTTCCGGCACGCCCGGCATATCGGTCACGCGGCGCAGCGCATGGTCGTCGCGCAGCGTGAAGTGCAGAGTGTCCCCATGGTCGATCAGCTGGAACACGGTCTGCAGCAGGTGGTAGCCGTCAGCGCGACGGCCGTTCACGTGCAGGAATAAATTCAGCTTGGCCGGAGCCGGGCAATTGTTCAGTTCGGTCATGGCCGGCATTTTACTGTTGCTGTGGACGGATAACGATGCGGATCTGCATGTCATCCACGGCCTCGCCAAACACAATGCGGGTGGCATCGATACGTTTCGGCTGCGGCACGGCAGCGCTGTCGTCCTGCCAGCTCACATATTCCAGCTTCCAGCCGTCACGCGTGATGACATTGTCATTGGACGGCGAGGCGACGAAGCGCTTGCCGTCGCGGTCGGTGGCGTAGCCTTGCAGCCAGTCGCGCAGGCCGGACACCGGCAGCGTCCAGCCCAGCGCTTGCCTGGTCAGCGTATCCAGGTCGGGCGCGGTCTTCGGCGGCTTGCCGCTTTCGGTCAGCGTTGCCGAGTTCGGCGTGACATGGATGACGGCCACCGTTTGTCCAGTCGGCGAGATCAGGTTGACATCGGTATTGGTGCTGGTCTGCCGCCAGCTAAAGCTGCCGTTCAGCGGCTCGCGCTTGCCGTCACGGGTGTAGCTGATGAAGATGCCGCCGGCCAGCTCGATATTGTCCTGGTAGGCGGCGACAGCGGCGCTGGAGCGCGGCGCCGTGGCGGTGGTGGCGCAGCCGGACAGCATGGCGATGCAGGCGGCGATGAGGAGTGGTCGTATCATTTATAGGCTTTGGTTCAGGCGCGCCAGGGTGCTCTTCAGCGCGTCGTTTTTAGGATCTTTGGCGTGCGCTTCTTTCCACAGCTTTTGCGCGCCGCTGACATCGCCCTTGGCGAACAATACTTCGCCCAGGTGCACGGCAATCTCCGGATCGCTGCGCACCGCGTAGGCGCGGCGCAGATAGGATTCCGCTTCGTTCAGATTACCCATGCGGAACTGCACCCAGCCCATGCTGTCCATGATGAAGGGATCGCCCGGCGCCATCTGCAAGGCCTTGTCGATCAGCGCGTGGGCTTCCGGCAGGCGCTCGTTGCGCTCGGCCAGCGAATAGCCCAGCGCATTGTAGGCGTGCTGGTTGTCGGGTGCGGCAATCATCACCTGGCGCAGCGTTTTTTCCATCAGTTCCACCTCGCCCAGCTTTTCCGCCACCAGCGCGAAATCGTACAGCAGGTCGGGATGGCCGGGATAGCGCTTGGTGGCGTTTTCCAGCACCACGTAGGCGGCACGGTGGTCGCCGGCATCGCGCAGCAGTTGCGCGTCGGTCTGGAACACTTGCGCCTGATCGTTCGGGTCGGATGGCTTGAGTTCTTCCAGCTGCTTGCGGGCTTCGTCGACATTGCCTTTGCGCGCGGTCAGCACGGCCATCTTCATGCGTGCGGCCAGGTAGATTTTCTCGTCGCTGCCATCGATCTTTTCCAGCCAGTTGTAGGCCGCGTCCAGGTCGCCACGCTGTTCGGCGATTTGCGCCAGGATGTGCAGCACTTTCGATGGATCGCGCTCGTCGTTCGGATGGTCCTGCAATACGTTGACGAAGCGGCTGAAGTATTTTTCCGCTTCCGGCAGGTCGTTGGCCTGCATCGCCATCACGCCCAGCGCATACAGCGTGGCGATGTTGTCTGGCTGGTCTTTCAACAGCAGCAGGAATTGCTTGCGCGCCTCGTCCGGCTGCTTGTTGTCGGCCAGGATGCGGCCATAGGCGGCGCGTACTTCAGTGGCTTTCGGATATTTCACCAAGAAGGCTTGCAGTTGCTGGATGGCGCTATCGATATCGCCGGATACTTGCGCGCTGGTCAGGATGGCCAGTTCGGAATCCGGCTTGATCGCCAGCGCCTTGGTCGCCTCGGCGCGGGCGCGCGCCTGGTCGCCCAGGCTGAACGCACCTTGCGCCAGGATCAGGTGGGCTTCCAGCGTGTCGTCGTACTGCATCAGCACGCGCTCTTGCAGCTTGTAGGCGGCCGCCTTGTCCTTGGCGCGCAGCAGGAATTGCTGCATCTGGAACATGGCTATCGGACGCGCCGCCGGCTTGGCTTTTTGCAGGCGCTGCTCGAAGGCGGTTTCCGCTTCGCTCAGGTCATCGGCGGTGACGGCAAAGCCGAGGAAGAACTGGGTCGCCTCATCCGAATCCGGCGCCAGGCTGCGCCACAGGCGGATCGCCGACATGGCCTCTTCCGGCTGCTTGGCGGTCAGCGCCATCTCGGTGGCGCGGCGCGCCAGTCGCGGATCGCGGGTTTGCTGCGCCATGGCCATCATGGTGATGTAGGCGCCCTGCCACTGGCCATTCTTGAATTCCAGCTCGGCCTTGGTGATGCGGAACAGCAGGTCACCAGTCAATTCGGTATTCGGTAGTGCTTCCTGCGCCGGCGCCGGTGCTTCGGCAACGGCTGGCGCAGCGGCCTCCGCCTCGGCGTGCGGCTCGGCGGGAGGCTCGCCCTGCTTCTGTGGCGCGACAGCGCACGCCGACAGCAAGGCTGAGAGGGTTACAATGGCGAAAGCGTTTTTCAAGGGTAGATCCTGACTGGTCAGCAAAGGTCGTCAAATTTTACGCCGATCGCATCACGCGCGGAGTTTGACTAGTGTAACCAAATATTCCGTTGCAGCCAGATTCTCCCGTCCTTTATTTCCTCTACAGCCAGACAGATGCCAGAATTACCAGAAGTAGAAGTGACCCGGCGCGGCGTCGCGCCCCATGTGGAAGGCCGCATCGTGCGCAGCGTGGTGCTGCGCCGCGCGGGCCTGCGCTGGCCCTTCCCGCCCGCGCTGCCGCAACTGCTGGCCAAGCGCCAGGTGCTGCACACCGGCCGCCGCGGCAAGTATCTTCTTCTGCATTTCGAGCATGGCACGCTGATCATCCACCTCGGCATGTCCGGCCATCTGCGCGTGCTGGCGCCCGGCCTGGCGCCGGAGAAGCACGACCATTTCGACCTGGAAGTCGAAGGCCAGGACGGCAAGGACAGCCAGGTGCTGCGCATGAAAGACCCGCGCCGCTTCGGCGCCGTGCTGTGGCATGACGCGGCCGATGGCGCGCTGGAACACCACGTATTGCTGCGCGAACTGGGCGTCGAGCCACTGGAAGACGGCTTCAGCGGCAAATTGCTGTACGATCAGACCCGGCAGCGCAGCGCGCCGGTCAAGCAGGTGCTGATGGCCGGCGATATTGTCGTGGGCGTGGGGAATATTTACGCGTCGGAAAGTCTGTTCCGTGCGGGCATCAATCCGAAGACGCCGGCCAAGCGCATCAGCCTGGCGCGCTATGAAAAGCTGGCGCAGGCGGTGCGTGAAATCCTGGCCGAGGCGATCGTCCAGGGCGGCAGCACGCTGCGCGACTTTATCAGCGTCAACGGCCAAAGCGGGTATTTCCAGCAGACATATTTCGTCTATGATCGGACTGGCAAGCCGTGCCGTGTTTGTGCGGCGCCGATCCGTCAGATCAAGCAGGGCCAGCGTTCTACATTCTATTGTGTGAACTGCCAAAAATAAGGGCATGCAGATGATGGTCAGGGATTTCGAACAGTACAGCGCCTGGCGGCAAGGCGTGGTCACCGCACTGAAAAATTATCAGTCGTGGATGGCGGACGCCGCCCTGGCAGACGCCGCCACCGAGCAGCGCATCGTGCGCAACCTGGCCCGACTGGAGGACGACAAGCTGTCGGTAGCCTTCGTGGCGGAATTCTCGCGCGGCAAATCGGAACTGATCAACGCCATCTTCTTTGCCGAATACGGCCAGCGTATCCTGCCGTCCGCCGCCGGCCGCACCACCATGTGCCCGACCGAGCTGCAATGGGACGCCAGCCTGGCGCCGTCGATCCGCCTGCTGCCGATCGAAACGCGGGCCGACAACCTGTCCACCAGCGATTACCGCGAGCAGCCCTCCGCGTGGACCGTGCTGCCGCTGAACCTGGATGCCGGCGGCGACATGCACGAGGCCTTCAAGCAGGTCAGCAAGACGCGCTACGTGCCGGTGGAAGAAGCCAAGCGCTACGGCCTGTACGACGAGGACGATCCCGACATGCCGGCTACGCTGGACGAGCACGGCAATGTCGAGATTTCGCTGTGGCGCCACGCCATCATCAACTTTCCGCATCCGCTGCTGCGGCAGGGGCTGGTGATCCTCGACACGCCGGGCCTGAACGCCATTGGCACCGAGCCGGAACTGACGCTGAACCTGATCCCGAACGCGCACGCGGTGCTGTTCATCCTGGCCGCCGATACCGGCGTAACCAAGAGCGACATCGAAGTCTGGCGCAATCACATCGGCGCCGGCGCGGGAAGGCTGGTGGTGCTGAACAAGATCGACAGCATGTGGGATGAGCTGCGCAGCGAGGAAGATGTCAACGCCGAGATCGCGCGGCAGCAGGCCAATGTGGCGCACATGCTGGCGCTGGAGCCGCGCCAGGTGTTTCCGGTGTCGGCGCAGAAGGCGCTGGTCGGCAAGATCAATCACGACGTGGCGTTACAGGCGCGCAGCCGCCTGCATGCACTGGAAGGCGCGCTGTTCAATGAGCTGATTCCGGCCAAGAAGGAAATCGTCCGCAAGCAACTGAGCGAGGAATTGCAGGCGCTGAATACGGCGCAGGTGGGCATGCTGAACGCGCGCGCGCGTGGCATCGTCGAGCAGCTGCATGAACTGCGCAGCCTGCGCGGCAAGAATCAGAACGTGATCTCGCACATGATGCGCCGCATCGATGTCGAGAAACGCGAATTTGACGCCAGCCTGTTCAAGCTGCAGGCGACACGGGCGGTGTTCACGCGCCTGTCGACCGAGCTGTACACCTGCATGGGCATGGACATCGTGCGTGACAATATCGAATTGGTGCGCGAGGAAATGCAGCGCAGCCGCTTCTTCATCGGCGTGCGCGACGCCGTGCGCGGCTATTTCGAGCGCACCCGCGCCAACCTCGATGCCGCCGAACACAAAACCATCGAGATCACCGAGATGATGGGCGTGATGTATCGCCGCTTCTCGACCGAGCACGGCTTGACTTTGGCGCTGCCGATGCCATTTTCGCTGGAGCGCTATCGCGAGGAAATGGCGTCCATCGAGGCGATTTACTCCAAGACTTTCGGCACTGCCACGCTGCTCACCACCAGCCGCGTAACGGTGATGGAGAAGTTCTTCGACACCATCGCTTCGCGCGTGCGCGGCTGCTTCAAGTCAGCCAACAACGATGCGGAGGCGTGGCTAAAGGTCATCATGGCGCCGCTGGAAGCGCAGATCCGCCAGCACAAGGATCAGTTGAAACAACGGCTGGCGTCGATCCAGCGCATCCACGATGCGACCGATAGCCTGGAGCAAAAGATAGACGCCTTCGAACGCAGCCAGCGCGAGCTGGAAGAACAGAAGGCACGCTTGAATGAATTGGCCGGTGCGATCAGCATCGCCATCAATGCGGAGTTTGTGGCGCTGGACGCCGCCGCGTAATCTTAGGAAAAGAATGAAAGTTGTAGCAGTAGAGAATTTTGCCGATCCCAGTTTCTCGGCCGATCTGATCGGCTGGCAAAAAGTCCATGGCCGCCATGTGCTGCCGTGGCAGAACACCCGCGATGCGTATCTGATCTGGCTGTCCGAGATCATGCTGCAGCAGACGCAGGTGTCTGCGGTGCTGGGCTATTACGCGCGCTTCCTGGAGCGCTTCCCTACCCTGCGCGACCTGGCTGCGGCGCCGGTCGAGGATGTGATGGCGCAATGGAGCGGACTGGGCTACTACACGCGGGCGCGCAATCTGCACAAGTGCGCGCAGCGCGTGGTGGCCGAGTATCACGGCGTGTTTCCTGCCGATCCACTGTTGCTGGCGGAATTGCCAGGCATCGGCCGTTCGACGGCGGCGGCGATCGCGGCATTTTCCAGCGGCCGCCGTGCGGCCATCATGGACGGCAACGTCAAGCGTGTGTTTGCGCGCGTCTTCGGCATCGATACCTATCCAGGCGAGCGCAAGACCGAGGAAGCCATGTGGCGGCGTGCCGAGGCGCTGTTGCCGGAAGAAGGCATCGAGTCCTACACGCAGGGCCTGATGGACATGGGTGCGACCTTGTGCACGCGCAGCAGCCCGTCGTGCGAGCGCTGCCCGATGCAGCCGCGCTGCGTGGCGTTTGCCACCAGCCGCACCAGGGACCTGCCGGTGCGCAAGCCGAAGAAGGCGACGCCGGAGAAGCATGCAGTGATGCTGGCGATTGTCGACAACGGGCAGGTGTTGCTGGAGCAGCGCCCGCCAAGCGGCATCTGGGGCGGGCTGCTATCGCTGCCGGAACTGGATGGCCACGTTGCGCTGGAAGATGACGAGACGCCTGAGGCCGGCCACGACGCGCTGCTGCGCGCGGTCAGCCGCTTTGGCGAGATGGAGTCGTGCGAACGGCTGTCGACGGTAACGCATGTCTTTACGCACTACAAGCTGCACATTGCGCCGCACCGCGTGACCCTGGCACGACGGCTGCCCATGGCTGCCGAGCCCGGCAACATCTGGCTGGACGCCGCCCACATCGCCGATGCCGCCCTGCCCGCGCCGATCAAGAAGCTGCTGCTGGAATTACTTGGCGATCAGCGCGACGCCCAGCAACGCATGTTCTAGAGATACTTAACGGCCGCCAGCACCAACGCGGCCACGCTAAACTGCGAGGCGAACATCCACTTCAGCAAGGTGGCGGTCGATTTGTCGATTTTTGCGCCCAACTCCTGGCGCAGAGCTTCAATCTTGTCGTTGATTTCTTCGCGCAGAGCGTCGATCCTGGAATTCATTTCTTCGTGCAGAGCTTCAATCTTGACGCTCATTTCTTCGTGCAGAGCTTCAATCTTGACGCTCATTCCTTCGTGCAGAGCGTCGATCCTGGCATTCAATCCGTCGCGTTGCCCGTCGATTTTGGCGTGAATTTGAGCGAAGCCGATGCGCACGTCCGAGCGCAAGTCCGCAAACGCATCGCTGCGGACATAGTTGGACTGGATAACGGCAACCTCCATCTCCAGTGTGCTGACACGCTCGCCGATATGCTCGTCCATGCGATGCCTTTATGAAAAATAGCGCGCTATCGCCAGCGAGATCGAGGCGTTGGCGATCACCACGGTGAGGAACCACTTGATCAGCCGGGTTTCCATGGAAGCCATCCGCCCCTCCAGTCTGGCGATTTCGGTATGGGCTCTGGCAATTTCTACGTGGGTATTGGCGATGGCCGCATGGACTTTACCGAACTGTATCGCCATCTCTCCCCGAAAGGCCATCAGCTCGACCTTGGTGACGAAATATTTTTCGAGTTCAAATATGTCCATGGCGGCCTCCGATGAAGCTTCATCTTCCGCCGCACAAGGCGATGCGTCAAGCGCACCGCCTCCGGTGTTTGACGCAGATCAGAGCTCGTCCAGCGAGAACAGGCGGCGGTGTTCGCGGATGGCGTAGCGGTCGGTCATGCCGGCGATGTAGTCGGCGATCTTGCGCGCCTGCTTGTTGATGTCGCCGGATTTATCCTGGTAATCCGGCGGCAGCAGCACCGGCTCCGCCATGAAGGAGTCGAACAGCTCGCGCACGATGCGGCTGGCTTTCACCCGCATGCGGTTGACCTTGTAGTGACGATACAGGTTGGCGTGCAGGAAGCGCTTCAATTCGGTCGCATCCTTGCGCATGCCCTCCGAGAAGCGGATCAGCGGTGGTGCCGCGCGCACGTCGTCGATATTCTTCGGCGCAGTATCGGCAATGCGCGCGCTCGACGTCACGATCAAATCATCAGCCAGCGCGGTAATCAGCCGACGCAAGGTTTCATAGATGGCGCGGCGGCCCGACAGGCCCGGATACGCCTGCTGCACATCACGCCACAGGCGCGCGAAGAAATCCACCTGCTCCAGCTGCTCGATCGAAATCAGGCCGGAACGCAGGCCGTCGTCGATGTCATGGCTGTTGTAGGCAATCTCGTCGGCCAGATTGGTCAGCTGCGCCTCCAGCGACGGCTGCGTGCGATCGATGAAGCGCTGCGCCACCGGCCCCAGCAACTTCGCATTGTTCAGCGAGCAGTGCTTGAGGATGCCCTCGCGCGTCTCAAACATCAGGTTCAGGCCGTCATAGGCGCCGTAGTGCTCTTCCAGCTCATCAACCACGCGCAGGCTTTGCAGATTGTGCTCGAAGCCGCCATGGTCGTGCATGCACTCGTTGAGTACATCCTGGCCGACGTGGCCGAACGGCGTGTGGCCCAGGTCATGCGCCAGCGAAATCGCCTCGACCAGGTCCTCGTTCAGCCGCAGGTTGCGCGCCAGCGAGCGGCCGATCTGCGCCACTTCCAGGCTGTGCGTCAGGCGGGTGCGGAACAGGTCGCCTTCGTGGTTGAGGAACACCTGGGTCTTGTACTCCAGCCGGCGGAACGCCGACGAGTGAATGATGCGGTCGCGGTCGCGCTGGAACTGGCTGCGCGACGCGTGGGCCGTCTCCGCGTGCAGGCGGCCAACGCCGCCCTCGGAATGGGCGGCGTACGGGGCGAGGTATTCTTCCGGCTGCATGATGCTTTACACGCAGGCGGCCAGCGTCGCCAGCAGCAGCTCGTGCGGGGCGTTGCTGATCTTCGATGCGCCCAGCGGATTCATCAGGATGAATTTGATGGCGCCGCCCTCGTTCTTCTTGTCGACTTCCATCGCCTCCAGCCAGCGCTCGACGCCGAGATCCGGCGCCTTGACCGGCAGGCCGGCGGCGGCGATCAGCGTGCGCACGCGGTCCACGGTGGCCGCATCGACCAGGCCCATGCGCTGCGACAGGTCGGCCGCCATCACCATGCCGCAGCCGACCGCCTCGCCGTGCAGCCAGGCGCCATAGCCCATGCCGGCCTCGATCGCGTGGCCGAAGGTATGGCCGAAGTTGAGGATGGCGCGCAGGCCGCCCTCGCGCTCGTCCTGGCGCACCACGTCGGCCTTGATTTCGCACGATCGGGCAATCGCATAAGCCAGCGCGGCCTTGTCGCGCGCCATCAGTTTTTCAATATGCGCTTCTATCCACTCGAAGAACGGCAGGTCGATCACCGCGCCGTACTTGATGACTTCCGCCAGGCCGGCCGACAGCTCGCGCGCCGGCAGGGTTTCCAGCGTCGAGGTATCGGCGATCACCGCGCGCGGCTGGTAGAAGGCGCCGATCATGTTCTTGCCCAGCGGGTGGTTGATGCCGGTCTTGCCGCCCACCGACGAATCCACCTGCGACAACAGCGTGGTCGGCACCTGGATGAAGTCGACGCCGCGCATATAGCTGGCGGCCGCGTAGCCGGTCAGGTCGCCGATGACGCCGCCGCCCAGCGCGATCAGCGTGGTCTTGCGGTCGGCCTTGTTTTCCAGCAGGGCATCGAAGATCTGCATCAGGCTGGTCCAGTTCTTGAACTCTTCGCCATCCGGCAGGATCACCGTGGTCACTTGCTTGCCGGCATTGCGCAAGCCGCTCTCGATGCGTTCCAGGTACAGTGGCGCCACCGTGGTGTTGCTGACGATGGCCACCTTGCCGCCGTGCACATGGCGCGCCAGCGCGGCGCTATCTTCCAGCAGCGCCGGTCCGATGGAAATCGGGTAGCTGCGCTCGCCCAGGTCTACGTTTAACAGGATGTTGGATTGTTCGTTCATCGATGGTTCGGCGTGGGTGGAACAGTTGGGCGCGGCCTCGCAGGCGCGCGCTTCCAGCTGGTTCAAAATGGTCTGAACCATTGATTGTACGTTAGGACGGCCGGTGTCGATGACCAGATCGGCGATTTCCAGGTACAGCGGATCGCGCACGTCCATCAATTCTTCCAGCTTCTTGCGCGGATCGGCGGTTTGCAGCAGCGGGCGGTTCTTGTCATGGGCGGTGCGCTGCAGGATACTGTTGACGGTGGCGCGCAGATAGATCACCGTGCCGCGCTCCTTCAGGTAGGCGCGGTTGTCGGCGTTCAGGATGGCGCCGCCGCCGGTGGCCAGCACCAGGCCACCCTGTCCAGTCAGCTCGCGGATGACCTCAGCCTCGCGGCGGCGGAAGCTGGCTTCGCCCTCGATTTCAAAGATCCATGGAATCGACGCGCCGGTGCGGGCCTCGATCTCGTGGTCGGAATCAATAAAATTCAGCCCCAGCTTGCGCGCCAGGATGCGGCCGATGGTGGTTTTCCCTGCCCCCATCAGGCCGACTAGAAACACATTTTGCATGCACGATCCAACTTATAACGGGTTACTGCACTGAGTCGACACCCCGTATGGACTCATCTCGCCCGGTGGGCGGATGTTCTGGGTAGAGTAATCGGTGCTTAATCCCGACAAGTGTACCAGAGAGGTGTAGCGGGACTCGGTGCCGCTGGCCTGGCCGCGTATCGTCAGGTTCACATCCAGCCAGTAGACGCGGTCGCGCGGATACACCAGCGACACCATGGCGCGGCCGCTGGCGTCGGTGGTCACCGATGGCGTCACCGTCACCGGGATGCCCGGCTCCAGCGTGCCATTGCCGTTGACGTCCTCGCCGGCGTCGAGGATGCCGTTGTTGTTCAGGTCCTCGTTGGCGCAGCCGTTGCGTACCGCCGGTGCCCATGGACCGGGCGTGACAAAGGTCAGGTAGCCTTTGAAATAGGTTACCGGCAGCACCGAGGCGGTCAGGTTGACGCCGGGGACGGCGTTGCCGGCGGCGTCGGTGACGATCACCGCGTAATCCATCTGGTACGTCGCGCTGGTCGGCGTGCCGACCGTGTTGCCGGTGCCGGCGCTGATGAACAGCGATTTCTGCGCCACCGTCAGCCGGGCGACGGCGGTGGCGCCCGAGCCGCCAACCAGCCGCGCCTGGATCTGCACGCCGTCGGTCGGTGTCACCGAGGTGCCGGCAATGAAGCTGGTGGTGGCGGTGCCGTCAGCGCCAGTGGTGACCACCGCCGGCTGGGTCAGCGCGCCGCCACTTGGGTCGGCGATGATGGAGAAGGCCACCGTGGCGTTCTTCACCAGGTTGTTCTGCACCGTGCCGTCGCGCACGATGGCGCGCAGCGTGGCCTGCTGGCTGGTGCTGCCGGTGGTGTTGACACCGACTATCGCCGGATCAGCCTGTAAGGTGATGGTCGCCAGCGGCGTTACCGGCGCCACAAACTCCAGTTCGGTCTGGGTGGTCTGGCCGCCAGCGTTGGCGGTCAGCGTGGCGATGCCGGGACCGGTGGCGTTGACATAGGCGTTGGCGGCGCCGCCGGACAGGCCCAGCGCCCCGCTCAGCGCCACGGTGCAGGCGGCGTCGCCATACACCGTGCCGCGCGAGGTGCTGAGGGTGACACTGCTGCCCGGCGCATTGGTCACCGACACCTGCTGGCAACCGCCGATCGATGCCGAGCTGATGACGTTGCCGGAAACGTCCAGCACGCGCAGCGCAAAGGTCGAGGAATTGATCGACAGGCTGGACGAGGCGATCTCCCCCATCGAGCGCACCGTGATGATGTCGGCCGAACCGCCGCTGGCGACATAGCTGAGCACCAGCTGGCCACCGGCATTGGTAACCGCCGCGCCGCCGCCCTTGACGCTGAGTGAATTGGCGTTGGAACTGAAGGTCACCGGCTTGCCGACCAGCGCATTGCCGGCCGAGTCCACCAGCTTGACGGTCACGTCGGTGGACGACCCCACATTCACGGTCGGCGTGGCGTTGACGGTCAGCTTGTTGCCGCTGACATTGACCACCGCCGTCGCCGGCGCGGCGCCCGGCACACTGGCGCTGACCTTGATGGCGCGCGAGGTGGCGTCGCCGCCGGTGCCCAGTTTCTCGGTGACGGTGCCGCTGGCGTCAGTGACGCGGTTGGTCAGCGTCAGGCTGCCGGAGTCGGAGCTGAGGCTGACGGTCACGCCCGGCATCACGGTGTTGTTGGCGTCGCGTACCAGCGCGGTCACCACCACCTCGTTGCCGGCGATGCCGGCCGAGGCCAGCGTGCCCTTGTCGGTGGTCAGCGTCAGCGTCGGGACGGCGCTCACCACCTTGACGGTGATGGTGGCCGACCTGGCATTGCCGGCGCTGGCGCTGATGGTGATGTCGCGCTGCGAGGAATCGCCCTTGACGCTGAGTTTCTCCACCACCTCGCCGGCGCTGTTGCTGACCCGGTTGCTGCTGCTGATGGTGCCAGAGCTGGCGCTGAAGCTGACCGTCTCATTGGCCAGCGCATTGCCGCCAGCGTCCTTGACGATGGCGGTCAGCGTCACCTCGGTGCCGTCCAGCCCGGACGAGGCGATGGTGCTCGCACTGGCCGTCAGTGTCACGCTGCCGGCCTTGGAGGGCGCCACGCCATTGCTATTGGTGCCGGGCGAGCCGCCACCGCCGCCGCAGGCCGACAGCAAGCCTGCGCAGGCCAGCGTCGCCAGCCATCCTGTGAATTTGTTCATCATCAAGCGCATCCCCTAAACAATGAGTCCAATCACCGCGCCGTCGACAGGCGCTCCGTCACGATCTTCGGCGTGATAAATACCAGCAGCTCCGTCTTGTCGTTGGTGCGGCTGTTGCTGCGGAACAGGTAGCCCAGCACCGGAATGTCGCCCAGCAGCGGCACCTTGTCGGTGGTGCTGCGCTCGGTTTGCTGGTAAATGCCGCCCAACACCACGGTGCCGCCGTTGTCGACCATCACCTGGGTCTTGACGTGCTTGGTGTCGATGGCGAAGCCGGAACGGGTTTCCTGGCCGACGCTGTCCTTGTTGACGTCGACGTCGATGACAACATTGCCGTCCGGCGTGATCTGCGGCGTCACCTCCAGCCGCAGGTTGGCCTTGCGGAACTGGATCGAGGTGGCGCCGCTGCTGGTGGCCACCTGGTAAGGCAGCTCGATGCCCTGCTCGATCAGCGCCACCGCCTTGTCGGCGGTAATCACGCGCGGGCTGGAAATGATCTTGCCGGTGCCATCTTCCTCCAGCGCCGACAGCTCCAGGTTGAGGAAGCGGTTGGCGGCCGACGAGAACAGGCTGATCGCCAGGCTGCCGGCCTGCGCGCCGTTGATGTTGCCGGCCGGCAGATTGATGAACTGGGTGTTGTTGAAGCTGGTGTCGGTGACCGCCACCTGGCCGGTGGTCTGGCCGACGCCGGTCAGGTTGCCGCCAATCGCGAAGCGGGTGTTGCCGTTGCCGATCTGGTAGCCGGAATCGCCGCCACGGATGGTGCGCATGTCGGAAAAGCCCAGCTTGGCGCCGAGGTTGCGGGTGAAGGTATCGCTGGCCTCGACGATGCGCGCCTCGATCAGCACCTGCTTGGTGGCGATGTCGGTCTTGGCGATCAGCCGGCGCACGTCCTCCAGCTTGGAGGCGATGTCGGTGACGAACAGCTGGTTGGTGCGCGGTTCGATGATGGCGCTGCCGCGCTTGGACAGGATGCGCGCCTTGGCGTCGCCGCCCTCCAGCCCGAACACGGTCTTGAACGCTTCCGCCTTCTGGTAATTCAGCTGGAAGATTTCTGATTTGAGTGGCTCCAGATCGGCGATCTGTGCGCGCTGTTCCAGTTCCAGTTTTTCCTTGGTCAGCAATTCCTCCTTGGGCGCGATCCAGATCACCGAGCCGTTCTTGCGCATGTCCAGGCCCTTGGCTTGCAGGATCACATCCAGCGCCTGGTCCCACGGCACTTCGCGCAGGCGCAAGGTCAGATTGCCGGCCACGCTGTCGCTGGTGATGATGTTGAGGCCGGAAATATCGGCAATCGCCTGCAAGGCGGCGCGCACTTCAACGTTCTGGAAATTGAACGACAGCTTTTCGCCGCGATAGCCCTGCGAGCCTTGCGTCAGCTTGTTCGGATCTTCCTTGATCGGCTTGACGTCGACCACCAGTTGGGTGTCGCTCTGGTAGACGGTCTGCTCCCACAGGCCGCGCGCCTCGATGATCAGGCGCGTGTTCTCGCCCTGCGGCACGGTGGTGACCAGCGACACCGGCGTGCCGAAGTCGCCGACATCCAGCCGCCGGCGCAGGTTTTCCGGCACGCCGGTCTTGAGGAAGTCGACCATCACACCGGTCGGCGTCTGCCGCACGTCAACCGCCACCTGATTGTTGGGCAGGTCCACCACCACCCGCCCTTCGCCATTGGCGCCACGGCGGAAATCCAGGTCGCGCAGCAGCTGCTTGCCGGCCGGCGCAGGCGCGCTGCGGGCGGCGGGCAGACCGTTGCCGTCGACCGCCGTGGCCAGGCCGCCGGAGCCGTCGATGGTCAGGATCACCGCGTTGCCATCAATGGCGGTGGCGTAGTTCAGCGTGCGCTTCAGGTTGAACACCAGGCGCGATCGCTCGCCAGCCTGCACCAGGTTGACGCCGCGCAGGTCGCCCTGGTTGAACTCCAGCACGTTCTTGTCGGTGGCGTTGATGGTGGCGCCGAAGTCGAGCGCGATGCGCGCCGGATTGGTGATGGCAAAGCTGATCGGCTGCGCCACCGGCGCGTTGCGCAGGGCGATCCGGACGATGACATTGGCGCCTTGCTGGTTGGCGGTGATCGATTCGATGGCGTTGGCGGCCGGGGCTTGCGCCCGCGCGCCGCCAGCCAGCTGCAAGGCCAGCGTCAGCGCCAGCACAGGCGCCCAGACTGCGGCGGACCAGGCCCGCCTGGCCAGGGTATGAGCGGTCATTTGGTGGTCTCCTTGCTTTCCTGCAGTTCCAACTTGGACAGGCGCTCGACCCAGTCGCCGGTGGCGTCCTGGACGATTTCCTTGAGGTTGACGCTGTTCTCGTCGATGCTGGTGACGACGCCGAAGTTCTGTCCCAGATGCTGGCCCTTCACCACCTGGTGCACGGCACGGTCGACTTGCAGCACGGCATACATCACGCCTTTCTTTTCGATGGTGCCGACCATCTGGATCGTGTCCAGCGGGTAGGTTTCCAGCAGTTCCTTGCGGCGCTGCGTATCCGGGTGGAGGCCACTACCGCCGCCTTGCGCCGCCTGCTTGGCCAGCTCGGCCAGCAGCTTGTTGGGGTTGAACGGGTCCGGCTCTTCCTTGTTGACGTAGGCGAAGGGAATGAAGACCTTGGGCTCGGCCAGCGGCGGCACCTTGACCCTGGTCTGCGCATCAACCTGTTTCATCCAGGTGCGTACTTCCTGCACGTCGCTGTCGCCGCAGCCGGCAAGCACGAGCAACAAGATGGTGGCAGTCAGCGTGGTGGCGGTCAGCGTCCTCATGATTTTTTCGCCGCCTTTTTCTTGTCGGCGGCGGCCTTGCGCTGCGCTGCCACTTCTTCCGGATCGAGATAGCGGAAGGTCTTGGCCACCGCTTCCAGCGTCAGCGTGCCGTCCTTGCCGGAGGATAGCGCCAGGTTGTTGAGCGTGACGATGCGCGGCAGGTTGGCGATGTCGCCGGTGAAGGCGCCAATGTCGTGGTAACTGCCGTTGATCTTGATGTCGATCGGCAGCTCGGCGTAGTAATCCTTGATGACCACCTGCTGCGGCTTGAACAGGTCGAATTGCAGGCCGCGGCCAGCGCCGGCCTGGTTGATATCGGTCAGCAGCGCCGCCATCTCGGCCTTGCTCGGCAACTGTTTCTGCAGGCGCTCGACGTACTGGTCGACCTGCGCCTTTTGCGCGCGCAGTGCATCCAGGTTGATCGCCTGCTCGGTCTTCATCCGGTATTCGGTGCGCAGCTTGTTTTCCGCCATGGCGCCAGCTTCCTGCTCCTCGAACTGCGAACTCCAGTAACCGAAGTAGCCTGCCACGCACACCGCCGCCGTCACGCCAATCGCGCACAGCAAGCGCGGCGCCAGCGGCCACTGTCCGGGATGGCGGCCATTCAGGTCGCGGAACTGCTCGGCCAGGCCGGCAAACAGTTCGTTGAGGTTGATGTTGGCCCTGGACGCCATCAGCCGCGCTCCCTGGCTTTGCCGTTGTCTTCCGGCTGGTCCTTGTCGCGCGGGCGCTTGATCATCACATTCAGATTGAACTCCACCACTTTCCTGGCGCTCTTGCCCTGCCCCAGCCCGGTCGACTTCACCTCGATCAGGTCGGGCCGCTCCAGCCATGGCGACACGCCGGCCAGGTTGCGCAGCAATTCCGACACCCGCTCCTGCGACTGCGCATAGCCATTCACTGCAACCTTCTGTCCATCCTGGCGGAAGGCCTTGAGGTAGACGCCGGGCGGCGTTTGCCTGACCAGTTCATCCAGCAGGTAGACTGGCTGGTTGCGGTCGCCCTGCAAGTCTTCGACCGCCTGCTGGCGCGCCTTCAGCGCTTCGATTTCCTGCTTCAGCGTGGCGATCTCGGCGATCTTCTTGTCGAGGACGGTGATGGCGGTTTTCAGTTCCTGGTTGCGGGCGTCCTGGATGGCGATGGCGCGCGCGTTGTAGCCGCCCACCAGCAGCACGATGCCCACGCCGATCACGCCGCCCAGCGCCAGCAGCGTATAGAAGGCTTGCTTCTTCTGCTTGCGCTTTTCTTCGCGGTGAGGGAGCAGGTTGATGCGTATCATCAGCCGAACCTCCGCAAGGCCAGGCCACAGGCCACCAGGTAAGCAGGCGCATCCAGCCGCAGCTGCGATTCGCGCACTGAGGGACCGATCTGCATGCCCTTGAATGGTGCGATGACAGCGCTGGAGATGCGGGTGCGGCTGGCCACCAGTTCCAGCAGGCCAGGCATCAGCGCGCAGCCGCCAGCCAGGAACAGCTGGTCGACCCGGGTATAAGGCGTGGAGGTGTAGAAGAACTGGATGGCGCGCGTGACTTCCAGCGCGGCGCTCTCCAGGAAAGGCGTCAGCAGTTCGGCGTGGTAATTGTCCGGCAGGTCGCCGGTTTTCTTGCGCGCCTCGGCTTCGTCGAAGGACAGGCCGTAACTGCGCACGATGTCCTGGGTCAGCGTGTTGCCGCCGAAGGGCTGCTCGCGCTCGTAGACGGTGACGCCGTCCAGCATCACCGAAATGTGGGTGACCTGGGCGCCGATCTGGAACAGCGCGATCACCTGGCCGACGCCGCCTTCCGGCAATTGCGTGACCACCCGGTCCAGCGCAGCACGGGCGGCGTAGGATTCGATGTCCATCACGGTCGCCTTCAGGCCGGAGGCTTCGGCGATTGCCACCCGGTCCTCGACCTTTTCACGGCGCGAGGCAGCCAGCATCACCTCGATATCATCGGCCGAGCTGGCAGCCGGGCCGATGACGTCAAAGTCGAGACTGACCTCATCCAGCGCGAACGGGATGTACTGGCTGGCTTCGGACTCGACCTGGATTTCCAGCTGGTCTTCCGACATGCCGGCCGGCAGGATGATCTTCTTGGTGATAACGGACGCGGGCGGCATGCCCAGCGCCGCGTGTCTGGCGCGGGTACCGCTTTTCTTCCAGACCCGGCGCACGGTTTCCACCACCTGGTCCATGTTTTCGATATTGCCGTCGGTGACGGCGTTGCGCGGCAGCGGCTCGGCGGCGTAGCGCTCCAGCCGCAATTCGCCCTTGGCACCCTGCGCCAGCTCCACCAGCCGCACGCTGGAGGTGGAAATGTCGATGCCCACCAGCGGCGGGTTGCCCTGGCCCAGCAGGGCCTTCAGCTCGATCATACGAGTCCTCCGGCGCCGTGGGGGCCACCTATGCTGCAATCCATCCGAACCGGAACTGTTTGCATAAAAGGAAACTCGCTAAAAACCTGCGTTTAGAAGGTTTATATCTGCCTGTACATTAAATCGAGCCAATTTAAGTGTAAAGGTATTTCTATTGTGCACAATTGCCCTGGTGTGAGGGTTTCACCACACTTATTACGGCCTTCGGCTCGCTTATAATGCCCGCATGACCTCTAATAATTCGGAAACCCCAACACCATCGAAACCGCGCACCACTGCATCCCGTTTCTTCCTGCTGGCCGGCCTGTCCGTTGCCGGCCTGGGCGTGACCGGCGTGCTGCTGGTGGTGTTCGGCCTGGCCATCGCCTACCCCAACCTGCCGGAAATCGACACGCTGACCGATTACCGCCCGAAGATGCCGCTGCGTATCTTCTCCGCCGATAATGTGCTGATCGGCGAATTCGGCGAGGAGCGCCGCAATCTGGTGCGCATCAAGGACATCCCGGACGTGATGAAGAAAGCCGTGCTGGCGATCGAGGACGACCGCTTCTACGAGCACGGCGGCGTCGACTACACCGGCATCCTGCGCGCCACGCTGCACAACGCAGTCGGCAGCGGCGGCAAGCAAGGCGCGTCCACCATCACGCAGCAGGTGGCGCGCAACTTCTTCCTGTCCAGCGAACAGACTATCAAGCGTAAAGTCTACGAAATGCTGCTGGCGTGGAAGATCGAGAAGAACCTGACCAAGGACCAGATCCTGGAGGTCTATATGAACCAGATCTACCTGGGCCAGCGTGCCTATGGGTTCTCGTCCGCCGCACAAATCTACTTCGGCAAAAACCTGCGTGACATTAGCGTGGCCGAGGCCGCCATGCTGGCCGGCCTGCCGAAAGCGCCATCCGCTTACAATCCGGTAGTCAATCCGAAACGCGCGCGCACCCGTCAACAATACATCCTGCAGCGCATGCATGATTTGGGCTATATCAGCGACAAGCAGTACGAAACCGCCAAGGCCGAAGACCTGAAGGTCAAAACCGACAGCAGCGAGTTCGGCGTGCACGCCGAATACGTGGCCGAGCTGGCGCGCCAGCTGGTGTATGAACAGTTCAAGGAAGACACCTACACCCGTGGCCTGAACGTGTTCACCACCATCACCAAGGCCGACCAGGACGCCGCCTACCTGGCGCTGCGCAAGGGCGTGATGGACTACGAGCGCCGCCACGCCTATCGCGGCCCGGAAGCGTACATCGACATCCCGGCCAAGAAGGAAGAAGCGGACGACGCCATCGAAACCGTGCTGGCCGAACATCCGGACAACGACGACCTGATCGCCGCCGTGGTGCTGTCGGCCACGCCGCAGCTGATTACCGCCGTCACCGCCTCGGGCGAAGAAATCAAGATCAGCGGCGCCGGCCTGGAGCAAGGCCGCTCGTGGCTGTCCGACAAGAATCCGCCAAACAAGCGCATCCGCCGTGGCGCGGTGATCCGCGTGCTACAGGAAGGCAAGGACTGGCTGGTGGCGCAGATGCCGGAAATCGAATCGGCGTTTGTCGCGGCCAGCACCACCGATGGCGCGATCAAGGCGCTGGTTGGCGGCTTCGACTATAACCGCAACAAGTTCAACCACGTGACGCAGGCATGGCGCCAGCCGGGCTCGTCGTTCAAGCCGTTCATCTACTCGGCATCGCTGGAGCGCGGCCTGTCGCCGGCTACCATCATCAACGACGCGCCGATCTCGTTTGACGCCGGCCAGACCGGCGGCCAGGCATGGGAACCGAAGAACTACGACGGCAAGTACGACGGTCCGATGACCATGCGCAAGGGCCTGACCAAGTCCAAGAACATGATCTCGATCCGCATCCTGCACCGCATCGGCGCCAAGTACGGCCAGGAATACGCGACCCGCTTCGGCTTTGACGCCGACAAGAACCCGCCCTACCTGACGCTGGCACTGGGCGCCGGCAACGTCACGCCGCTGCAGATGGCTGGCGCCTACGCGGTGTTCGCCAACGGCGGCTACAAGATCAGCCCTTACCTGATCTCCAAAGTGACCGACGCCGACGGCAAGATCCTGTCGCAAGCCCATCCGGACCTGGCCGGCGACGAGAAGAATCGCGTGATCGACGAGCGCAACGCCTTCCTGATGGATTCGATGCTGAAGGACGTGGTGCGCTACGGCACCGCCGCCAAGGCGAATGTGCTGGGCCGCCGCGACATCGCCGGCAAGACCGGCACCACCAACGATTCGATCGACGCCTGGTTTGCCGGCTACCAGGCCAAGCTGGTCGGCATCGCCTGGATCGGCTACGACCAGCCGAAGAACCTGGGCAACCGCGAAACCGGCGGCGGCCTGGCGCTGCCAATCTGGATCAACTACATGCAGAAGGCGCTGAAGAGCATTCCGGTCGAGGAACGCGCGGTGCCGGAAGGCGTGATGCTGGTGGGCGACGAGTACTACTATGCGGAGAATCCGCCGGGCACCGGGGTCAACAACCTCGATGCGCCGGGCCACGGCACGCCGGCCGAGGAAAAGGCCAAGGATGCCGTGAAAAACGAGCTGTTTTAAGCTTCAGGCGCCAGCACCACTGGCGCGCCGCCCTGTTTGGTGACTTCCTCGGACAGGGTGGCAAACAGCTCGGAGCCGTCGCGGGTGTTGAGCCACTGGCCATCCTTCTGACGGTAGTGGTAGCCGCCGGAACGCGACGCGACCCACAGCTCCTGCATCGCCGCCTGGCTGTTGACGATGATCTTGGAACCATTGTCGATAAACTCGATTTCCAGCACATTGCCGCTGCGGCTGCACTCCACATCGGTCATATCGGCATCGTTCAAACGGTCCAGGGCCGCCTCGATGGCGTCCAAGGTGGCTTCGGCTTGCGCCAGGAATTCTGATTCGCCCATGCTACACTCCAGTATCTGCACTTAAATAATCTGTGATTCTATCGTGAAGTCCAATTTCCGTTTGATTATTGGCACAGCCACCCTGTGCCTGACCGTATTGCTGAGCGGCTGCGGCCAACCCGGCCCGCTGTACTTGCCCAAGCCTCCAGCGGCCAAGCCTGCCAAGAGCAGCAACGCCCCTGTCCCTACTCCTGAAACCGCTGCTCCTCAACAATAATTCTTATGTCGCAATTTTCGTATAAAGACGGCGTGCTGCACGCCGAAGGCACCTCGCTGAGCGCGATTGCCGAGCAGTTCGGCACGCCGACCTATGTGTACTCCAAGGCCGCGCTACTGAATAACTTCGCCGCCTACTCCGACGCCTGCCTGGGCCGCGATGCGCTGGTGTGCTACGCCATGAAGGCCAATTCCAACCTGGCCATCCTCGACCTGCTGGCGCGCCAGGGCGCGGGCTTCGACATCGTCTCCGGCGGCGAACTGCTGCGCGTGCTGGCGGCCGGTGGCGACGCTGGCAAGGTGATTTTCTCTGGTGTCGGCAAGAGCGTGGCGGAAATGCGCCTGGCGCTGTCGCATGACATCCTGTGCTTCAACGTCGAATCGATCCCCGAGCTGCACCGCCTGAACGAAGTGGCCGGCGCCATGGGCAAGAAAGCGCGCATCTCGCTGCGCGTCAACCCGAACGTTGATCCGAAGACCCATCCTTACATCGCCACCGGTCTGAAAGCCAGCAAATTCGGCGTCGCGTTTGACGACGCACTGGCCACCTACCGCGCCGCCGCCCAGTTGCCGCACCTGGACGTGGTTGGCATCGACTGCCACATCGGTTCGCAGCTGCTGGACGACGCGCCGCTGCTGGAAGCGCTGGACCGCCTGATCGAGCTGATCGACCAGCTGGGTGCGGAAGGCATCGAACTGCACCACCTGGACATCGGCGGCGGCATCGGCATCAACTACGGCGTAGCGGGCGAAGCGGCGCCGGTGCCGGTGGGCGACTACCTGGCCCGCCTGTTCGCGAAAATCGACGCCTGGCGCGCCGCACGGCACGATGGCAAGGCGATCAAAGTCATCTTCGAGCCGGGCCGTTCGATCGTCGGCGACACCGGCGTGCTGCTGACGCGTGTGGAATTCCTCAAGCATGGCGAAGAGAAAAACTTCTGCATCGTCGACGCCGCGATGAACGACATGGCACGTCCAGCGCTATACCAGGCGTGGATGGACATGCAGCCGGTGGTACAAAGTGGCGCCGAGGCGGCGGTGTATGACGTGGTCGGCCCGATCTGCGAATCGGGCGACTGGCTGGCGCGCGACCGCCCGCTGGCGATTACCGCCGGCGATCTGCTGGTGATGCACACGGCCGGCGCCTACGGCATGACGATGGCCTCCAACTACAACACCCGCGGCCGCGCCGCCGAAGTCATCGTCGACGGCACCGTCCCGCACCTGGTCCGCCAACGCGAAAACCCCGCCGACCTCTACGCCCTCGAATCCATCATCAAGTAAACATCCGGGGTCAGTTCTGCCAAACGTACACGGTCTCAACTGCGTCGCAGTTGAGACCGTGTACGTTTGGCAGAACTGACCCCGGTTTTATTTGCGGGCGGCCCACCAGAGGCGCATGAGCAGCAGCACGCCGAGTATCGTGCCGAAGATGATCGGTTCGGTGAAGTTGTGCTTGCCCGCTTTCATCCACCAGAAGTGCAGTACCGCCAGCGGTGCGATCCCGTAGATCAGCCGGTGCAGCCATTGCCAGCGCTTGCCGCCCAGCCGCTTGATCATGCCGTTGGTGCTGGTGACCGCCAACGGGATCAGCAGCACGAAGGCGATGAAGCCGACCGTGATGAAGGGCCGCTTCAGCACGTCTTTCCACATCTCCGCTACATCAAAGAAGTGGTCGAACCACAGGAAGGTGATGAAGTGCAGCAGGCCGTAGAAGAAGGTGTACAGGCCCAGCATGCGGCGCAGCTTGATCAGCCAGTTCCAGCCGCTCAGCCGCCGCAGCGGCGTTATCGCCAGCGTGAAACACAGGAGGTACAAGGTCCAGTCGCCGGTGCCGCGCGTGATGAATTCAAGCGGATCGACCAGTTGGTCGCTTACCGTCAGGTAGACCATGCGCAGCAAGGGGACCAGCGCGGCAATGAAGACGCCGCCCTTGAGCCAGCTGACTTGTTTGGTCGTCAGCATCAGTAGTATTTCTTCAGATCCATGCCGGCGTACAGCGGGGCGACATCGTTATAGCCGTTGAACATCAGCGTCTTGCGCTTGCGCGACAGGAAACCGTCTTCGCCGATGCGGCGCTCCGAGGCCTGCGACCAGCGCGGGTGGTCAACGTCCGGATTCACATTCGAGTAGAAGCCGTATTCGCCTGGCGCCGACAGGTTCCACGAGGTGCGCGGCTGGTCCTTCACAAAGCGGATCTTGACGATCGACTTGGCCGACTTGAAGCCATACTTCCACGGCAGCACCATGCGCACCGGCGCGCCGTTCTGGTTCGGCAACACTTCGCCATACATGCCAAAGGTCAGCAGCGCCAGCGGGTGGTTGGCTTCGTCGATGCGCAAGCCTTCGGTGTACGGCCATTGCAGCACGCGGCTGCCAATGCCCGGCATCTGTTTCTTGTCCGCCAGTGTGACGAATTCCACGTATTTGGCGTTGCCGGTCGGCTCGACCTTTTTGATGATTTCAGAGAACGAGTAGCCGATCCACGGGATCACCATCGACCAGCCCTCCACGCAACGCAGCCGGTAGACGCGCTCCTCCAGCGGCGCCAGCTTCAGCAGCGCATCAAGGTCCAGCGTCATCGGCTTCTTGACCTCGCCTTCGATGGAAACCGTCCACGGACGGGTCTTCAGCGTGCCGGCATACATCGCCGGTTCACTCTTGTCGGTGCCGAATTCGTAGAAATTGTTGTAGCTGGACGCGTCCTTGAACGGCGTCTGCTTGTCCATCGCCGAGAAGGCGGGATTCAGCTTGGCGGGCAACTTCATGCCTTGGGCGAACGCTTCGCGCTGCGCCATCTCCAGCAGCGCTGCGCTGCCGACCGCTCCCATGGCGATCTGCTTGATGAAGGTGCGGCGCGATTCGTACAGCGCGCGTGGCGTGATTTCCGAGGAAAACGGCAGGTCGATGCCGTTGGGACTGCGCTTGATCAGCATGATGGCTCCGGTAGATTCGTGTCAGGGCTAACCTTACACCAATCTACCTGAGCCAGTTTTAAACTTCTGTTTACAATTTACCGTAGGAGTGCAAACCGGACAGGAACATGTTGACGCCCAGGAAAGCAAAGGTCGTCACCAGCAGGCCCACCAGCGCCCACCACGCCGCCGGACGGCCGCGTAAACCAGTCATCAACCGCATGTGCAGCCAGGCCGCGTAGTTCAGCCAGACGATCAGCGCCCAGGTCTCTTTCGGGTCCCACGACCAGTAGCCGCCCCACGCTTCCGCCGCCCACAGCGCACCCAGAATCGTGGCGATGGTGAAGAAGGCGAAACCAGCCGAGATCGCCTTGTACATCACGTCATCCAGCACTTCTTCCGACGGCAGGCGGTCCTTCAGGTAGCCCGAGGTTTTCAGCAGATAGGCTGCCGCCACCATGGCCGCCAAGGCAAAGTTGCCATAACCGATAAAGTTGGCCGGCACATGGATCTTCATCCACCAGCTTTGCAGCGCCGGCAGCAGCGGCTGGATGTCAGCCGCGTTGCGCGAGGTGGTGTACCACATCAGGAAGCCGATCGCGGCCGAGATCACCAGCAGCACGAACGGGCCCATCTGGCGGGTGGCGTAGCGTTGTTCAAAATACAGGTAGAACATCGCGGTAATCAGCGAGAACAGGATGAAGACTTCGTACAGGTTGGACACCGGAATGTGGCCGACATCGGCGCCGATCAGGTAGGACTCGTACCAGCGCACCATCATGCCGGTCCAGCCCAGCACCACGGCAGCCCAGCTCAGCTTGGTGCCCAGGCTGGATACCGATGCCGAACGGCCGATAAAGCCGATCCAGTAGAACACGGTGGAGATGACAAACATCACGCTCATCCACAGCACCGCCGACTGGCTGGACAGCATCATGCGCAGCCAGAATTTCTGCGAGCCGTTGTCCAGCTGGCCGTTGTACATCGAGATCGCCCACAGTGACAGCAATGCAATCAGCGGCATCAGCCAGCGCACCGGCTTCCAGTGCCAGCCGAGCGCGGCGAAGGTCGGCGCGGCCAGCAGCAGGATGCCCTGTTCGTAGATGTCCATGTAGTGGCCGTAGCGGTTCAGGCCGAACACGGCGCCGGCCAGCAGCGCCAGCGCGAATAGCCAGTCCACCACCGTCAGGCGTTTGAAATAACCGGGCGCCTGCTGGTATGTCTGCGCGGCTTGCTGGGATTGAGTCAGTTCCATTCGTTTCTCCTGCTTATGCTGCCGACTGCGGCAGTTTTTCCTTCAGTGTTTCAAATTCATTCTCGAAGTCCAGCGTCTTGCGCTGGGTGCTCATGGCCATCAGCGCCTCGCTGCCGTGGTCGCCGTCTTTCAGCCAGATCCACAGGCGGCGCTCGCGGATATAGAACATGGCAAACACGCCCAGCACCAGGAACAAACAGCCTAGATATACCACGTTCTTGCCCGGCGAACGGGTAATCTGGAAGACCGACGCCTTGATTTCAGTAAATTCATCCAGCTGCAGGTAGACCGGCGCGCCGTACAGCGCCACGTCCGACAGCGCGTTGGTGGCCAGTTGCAGGAAGCGCGCGTGCGTCTCGTCTTCGGTGACCGCCTCCAGGCCATCCTTGGCACGGGCGATCTGCCACAGGTCCCACAGGCTGCCGTTGAGTATCTTCATGAAAGCGTCGACGGTTTTTTCCTGCGCCTCGGCCGGCACCCTGGACAGGAATTGCGACACCGCCATGAAGCCGCCACCCTGCTGGTTGCCGGCGAAGATGCTCAGGCTCTTGTCGGCCGATGCCTGCAAGGTGTCGCGCATGGCGTTGTTGGGCGAATTGAGCGTGGCGCGCTCGGCGTAGCGTTTGGCCGCCGCAGCGCGCAGCGCAGGATTTTGCAGCGCCGCGCGCAGACGCATCCATTCATTCAGGCCGTGCGCATCGTCGGCAGGGATGCGCAGATAGCTGAAATTGTCGGCCGGATTGGTGCGCATGCCGGCCAGGAATACCGTGGCGCCGTCAATGGTGACCGGCTGCATGTAGTTGTTGAATTCGCGCGCCTGGCCGGTCTTGTCGCGCAGCTTGTAGCTGACGCTTGGGCCGATGTTTTTCAGGTCCTTGTTGACGGCGTTCTTGCCGGCCGAGCCAGTGTGCTTGTCCAGACTCTGCGCCAGTTCTTCCTGCAGGCTGCGGCCCTGCTTGACCGAGCGCGGATCGTTGGTGGCGCCGATGTTTTCGACGTTGAACGGACGGAAGCCCGACCATTCGACCGTGTACTCGTCGTTCAGCGTGGAGGCACCGCCGACTTCGCCATTCATGTCGAAGCGCTTGTCGTCGCCGCCCAGCATGGCGTAGCCCTTCAGCTTGAGCTTGGAGCCGCCATCTTCAAAGCTGGACTGGTAGATCGCCAGGCCGTTGAAGATCAGCGGCTTGTTGACCTCGATGGTGGCCTTGGCGGTTTCGCCGGTGGCGTTGTTGCGCACCTCGACATCGCTGGCGTACAGCTTGGGCATGCCGGTGCTGTAGAAATCAATGGTGAATTTCTTCAGGTCGATGGTGATCGGCAGCTCCTGGATCAGCACGCCATCCGGACGGGTCAGGATGGCGGTGTTGCTGGTCTGTCCTTCCGGAATCATGGTATTGCCGCGGAAGGTGGGATTGTTGATGCTGAGGCGGTGCTGCGGCGGCACTTGTGAGATCAGGCCGCTGCCCTTGAACGGCGTCTTGCCGAGGAACCATTCCTGCATGCGGATCGGCACATCCGAATCCAGCAGGCCGCCGATGCAGATAATCACAATCGACGCGTGGGCAAAGATATAGCCGAACTTGTTGGCCGCGCCCTGCTTGGCAGCCACCAGCGTGCCGTTGTCCTTTTCCACCAGCTTGACCTGGTAGCCGGCGTCCTTCAGGCGGTCGGCGCTTTGCTGCGCCAGCGCGGCGCGCGGCAGCGGCGAGCGCCATTGCATCTTGTGGTGGAAATTCAGCAGCGACTGCTCGCGCACGTTCTCGCGCCAGCTGCGCATATCCTTCAGCATCTTGGGCGCATTGCGGACGATGCACAGCGTGGTGGAGACCACCAGCGCCGTCATCAGCAGCAGGAACCACCAGGCCGAGTAGACCGTGTACAGGCCGATCTTGCGGAACACTTCGAACCAGAACGGGCCGAACTGGTTCAGGTAGTTGGACGAGGCCTCGCCCTGCTTCATCACCGTGCCGATGACGGCGGCGATGGCGATCATCGCCAGCAGGGCGATGGCAAACCGCATGGAGGAAATCAGTTCAATGATTTCACCAACGATGGGGCGGCGGGTTTTCAGCTGGATGCCGGTGGTGCTGGGGCTGCTACTCATGCGGAATTCTTTAATGAAGAGGTTGGGCGGCAGGATACCAAGAAAAAGGGCAGCCTGCTCACGCAGCCGCCCCCTTCTTTTTGCCTATTTTTAGCTGGTCCGCATTCGTGCGATGCGGTTTGTATAACTTTATTTCAAGCCTGCTACATAATCCGCGACAGCCTTCATCTCTTCGTCGGACATGCGCTTGGAGATCGGCGCCATTTCCACGCTCTTGCGCGCGCCGGACTTGAACAGGCCCAGTTGCGCAATGGTGTAGTCCTGGTGCTGACCGGACAGGCGCGGATACTGGACCGGGATGCCGGCGCCATTGGCGCCGTGACAGCTGGCACAGGCCGGTACACTCTTCTCGGCGATGCCGCCGCGATAGATCTTCTTGCCCAGTTCCACCGTGTCCTTGTTCTTGGCGGCGCCGGGATTCTGCTTCTGGCTCACCAGCCAGGCGGCGACGTTGTGCTTTTCTTCATCGCTCAACATCTTGGCATAGGTGGTCATCACCGGCTGGCTGCGGTCGGCGGTGGTGAAGTTCACCAGTTGCTTGTACAGATAGCCTTCATGCTGGCCAGCCAGCTTGGGATTGACGCTGATGGTGGAGTTGCCACCGGCGCCATGGCAGGACACGCAAGCTGGCAGGCCGCGGGCGGCGTCGCCATCGGTGTACAGCGAAGCGCCTTTGGCTGGATCGATTTTCGGGGCGGCAGGTTGAGCGGGCTTCTTGTCTTCGGCGTGGGCGGTGGCCGTGACGGCCAGCAGAGCGACGAGCAAGGATTTAACAAGCGGTGAAAACATACTATTCACACTATTCATTCAAGCACCCTTGGAGGAGTCTAAAAAGTTTTTAAACCTCGTGTGGCAGCGCAGCATGAAAATGTGCTAAGAGGCACGAGGTAACTACTCATTGTACAATAGCTTAAAAAAATTCCTGCCTTAACGTGTTGCTTTTTTCCCCACTCCCCCATGTCTAAACTCTGGCAAGCCCGCTTTTTTACTACTGTTAACCAATTACGCGACCTCCCTGACACCCAGGTGCCGGAGATCGCCTTTGCGGGCCGTTCCAATGCCGGTAAGTCGACCGCCATTAATATTCTGTGCAACCAGAAGGGCCTGGCGTTTGCCTCCAAGACCCCTGGCCGCACCCAGCACATCAACTTTTTCTCGATCGGCGGCGCCCACGTGGCCCAGCACCGCAAGGACCCGACCATTGTCGACGAAATCCAGGCGCTGCTGGTCGACTTGCCGGGCTACGGCTATGCCGAAGTATCCGGCTCGGCCAAACTGCACTGGCAACGCCTGCTGGGCGACTACGTGCAACGCCGCGACCAGCTGGCCGCGCTGGTGCTGATCATGGATTCGCGCCGTCCGTTCACCGAACTGGACGTGCAGATGCTGGAATGGTTTGCCCCGACCGGCAAGCCTATTCATTGCATTTTGACGAAAGTTGATAAACTAAACCGGAATGAATCCGTCAACGTGCTGCGCCAGGCTCAGGCTAAGCTGGACAGCTACGTCGACGAAGACGGCGAAGGCTTCCCCTTCACCGTGCAGCTGTTCTCCGCGCTCAAGCGCATCGGCATCGACGAAGCCAACGACAAGATCCTGGAGTTGTTCGGCCTGGCCGACGACGACGCCGCGCCAGCGCCAACCTCTTCAGAGTCGGAAAGTGATAGCAATGAGTAAAGTTTCTTCGCAATTCCCCGCCATCCGCATGCGCCGCATGCGCCGCGACCCATTCTCCCGCGCGCTGATGCGCGAAAACGTGGTGACGGCGGCGGACCTGATTTACCCGGTCTTTATTCTGGAAGGCACGCACCAGCGCGAGGCGGTGGCCTCGATGCCGGGCGTCGAGCGCGTCTCGGTCGACCTGCTGCTGAAGGTGGCGGAAGAGTGCGTGTCGCTGGGCATTCCGGTGCTGGCGCTGTTCCCGGTGATCGATGTGTCCAAAAAAACGCCGGACGGCGTTGAAGCCACCAATCCGGACGGCCTGGTGCCACGCGCGGTGCGGGCGCTGAAACAGGCCTTCCCCGACCTCGGCATCCTGACCGACGTCGCGCTGGACCCGTACACCAGCCATGGCCAGGACGGTCTGATCGATGACAACGGCTACGTCATCAACGACATCACCACCGACATGCTGATCCGTCAGGCGCTGTGCCACGCGGCAGCCGGCGTTGACGTGGTGGCGCCGTCGGACATGATGGACGGCCGCATCGGCGCCATCCGCGAGGCGCTGGAAGCGGGCGGCCACATCCACACTCGCATCATGGCCTACTCGGCCAAATATGCATCGGCGTTCTACGGCCCGTTCCGCGACGCGGTCGGCTCGTCGGCCAACCTCGGCAAGGGCGACAAGAACCAGTACCAGATGGACCCGGCCAACAGCAACGAAGCGCTGCGCGAAGTGGGCCTGGACCTGGCCGAAGGCGCCGACATGGTGATGGTCAAGCCGGGCATGCCTTACCTGGACATCGTGCGCCGCGTGAAAGATGAGTTTAAAGTGCCGACCTTCGCCTACCAGGTCAGCGGCGAGTACGCGATGATCAAGGCCGCCGCGCAAAACGGCTGGCTGGACCACGACAAAGTGATGATGGAATCGATGCTGGCCTTCAAGCGCGCCGGCGCCGACGGCGTCCTCACCTACTTCGCGCTCGACATCGCCCGCAAGCTGAAATAAAAATCGCGATTTATTTGCGGCCCAGATTGTAGTATTCGGGGAAGATTTCGCGCATCAGGAATTCGAACAGCTGCTTTTCGTCTTCCTTGCGCGCGCTCATCGTCACCGTGCGGCCCAGGCGATGCGACTCCCAGTCGAAGTCGCCGGTCTTTTCGCCACGGATGATCTTGATCATTTCCTTCACCGTGGCCGTTTCAATGTCCTGCTCGGCGCCACGCTCAACGCTTACCTGCTTCAGCCAGTTGCGCTTGAAGTTGGTGTTAAAGCCGCGGAATTTGATCTCGGCGCTGTTGAAACTGATCTTCTTGACCGTGAACAGGCCGCCGCTTTCGTCGGCCGTGGCGGCGCTGTTGGCGCGCGCGATATTGGCCATCGCCACCCGCTTGGCGCGATCGCCTTCGCTCTCCACCGCCGGGGTTGGCGGCGCCGGTGGATTCTGCGCTTCGCGCGCGGCACGGCGCTTGGCAATCATTTCCGACATATCCTGTTCCGGCGGTGGCGGCGTCATCTTGGCCTGCACCGGCGGCACATAGGTTTCCAGTTTTTCACGCGGCGCCACCGGCGCCTGCTTGGCCTCGGAGGCCTTGCGCGGCGGCTGTGGCTTCGGTTTGGCCTTCGGTGCTTCCGGCTTCGGTTTCGGCTTGCTTGGCTGCTTTGCCAGCGGCGCGATGTAGACCATCTGCCCGCCCTTGACCGACGGCGGTTTCATCGGCGGCGTGTGCGACGGCGCAAACAGGTAGTACAGCACGCCCAGCAAGTGCAGGCCAATCGAAATGCCGATGCCGATGCGGTTGTTACGGGACTTGCGCTCCCACGTCGCATAACTGTCCTGCGCGGCCGGCAGGCGCTGGCCGCAAGTCTCGCAGTAGTCGGAATGTGCGGAAAGAATGTGGGAGTCGTGGTGCAAGATACAAACCTTGGGGAACGCGAGTCGTCAAAATGGGGCCATAGTGCCAGAGTCCCGCAATTTTGGGAACCGCTCCAAATGCCATGCCTTGGCACCAGACTGTCTACTTTACAAGTTTCAGCTCTTGACGGGTGTTACTGTATGTATCAATTGCTTTGCAAAGTATCAACGATTTGACACCCGGAGCGCTGGTTTCCCTATCATAGAACGCAGCGCCGCCTTGCTGTGTTCGGCACACCACATCGGCCGACGCTGGCGGCGTTTAACAAATTACCGATGCGTAAGGATGTGGGGCCGCCGTTCCCGGTGCGTGATTTTCAATGCTTATTTACCGTCTTCAACGGCAGCGGATGCACCGCTTCGTGGCCGGCTGGCGCGATGGCGGCATCGGCGGCGATTTCCACGTCGCTCATCGGCCCGGTGCCGCTGTATTTGTCGAGGAACAGGTAGATCACCGGCGTGATGTACAGCGTGATCACTTGCGAGAAGATCAGGCCGCCCACCACGGCCAGGCCCAGCGGCTGGCGCAGTTCGGCGCCGGCGCCCAGGCCCAGCGCGATCGGCAGCGCGCCCATCAGCGCCGCCATGGTGGTCATCATGATCGGGCGGAAACGCAGGATACAAGCCTGGCGTATCGCCACTTCCGGCGTCAGCCCCTCGTTGCGCTGCGCGTGCAGCGCGAAGTCGATCATCATGATGGCGTTCTTCTTGACGATACCGATCAGCATCAGGATGCCGATGATGGCGATCATGGTCAGGTCCAGATTGAACAGCCGCAGCGTAATCAGCGCCCCCACCGCCGCCGACGGCAGGCCGGCCAGGATGGTCAGCGGGTGGATGTAGCTCTCATACAGCACGCCCAGCAGCACGTAGATGACGCCCAGCGCGGCGATAATCAGGATCAGCTGGCTGCCCTGCGAGCTCTGGAACACCGCCGCGTCGCCGCCGTAGTTGGTGATGATCGATGGCGGCAGGCGCATGTCGGCGCCCCAGGCGTCGATCTTGGCGGTGGCCGTGCCCAGCGGCACGTCCGGCGCCAGGTTGAACGACAGCGTGATCGCCTGCAACTGGCCCTGGTGGTTGACGGCGGTAGGGCCGATGGTGCGTTCCACCGTGGCAAAGCTGGACAGCTGCACCAGCTGGCCAGTCTTGTTGCGCACCGAGATCCGCGTCAGCGCGCTGTCGAACTGGCGGTCGGCGTCGGCCGCTTCCAGGATCACGTAGTAGCTGGCGGCCGGCGAGTAGATCGTCGATACCTGGCGCTCGCCAAAGGCCAGGTACAGCGCGGTGCGGATGTCGCCGATTGCCACGCCGAGGTTGTTGGCCTTGTCGCGGTCGATTTTCAGCGACGCTTGCAGCCCCTTGTTCTGCGAGTCGCTGGTGACGTCGCGGAAGTCCGGATCGGCGCGCATGCGCTCCATGTATTTGTCGGCCCACTCATTCAGCGCGCCGGGACTGACCGATTGCAGCGTGTACTGGTAGCGCGACTTCGACTGGCGGCCGCCCAGCTGCAAGTTCTGCACCGGGCTCAGGTAGACGGCAATGCCCGGCACCTGCTTGGTGGCCTTGCGCAGGCTGTCCAGCACTTGCGGCATCTTCTGGCGTTCGCTGCGCGGTTTCAGCACCAGGAACATGCGGCCGGTATTGCCGCCGCCGACGAAGGAAGTCACGTCCTGCACGTTCGGATCGGCCTTGATGACGGCGGCGACCTTCTCCTGCAACTCCATCAGCGAGGCCGACGAGATATCTTCCGACGCTTCGGTGTTGACGCGGATCTGCCCCAGGTCTTCCTCCGGGAAGAAGCCTTTCGGGATGGTGATATACAGCACCGCCGTCAGCGCGAAGGTGCCCAGCGCCAGCAGCAACACGATGTAGCGATAATGCAGCGCGGTGTCCAGCGTACGGGCGTAGAAGTCGCGCAGCGCGCCGAAGCCGGCTTCGAACCAGCGGCCGAGGAAGTTGCCTTTGTCGTGCTCTGGATCGATGGCGTCGGCCGGCAGCATGCGGCTGGCCAGCATCGGCACCAGCATCAGCGACACCGCCGCCGACACCAGCACCGACAACGCCACCACCACGGCGAATTCGTGGAACATCAGGCCGATCACGCCCGGCATGAAGAAGATCGGAATGAACACCGCCACCAGCGACACGGAAATCGAAATAATCGTGAAGCCCATTTCCTTGGCGCCCACCAGCGAAGCTTCCAGCGGCCGCTTGCCCATCTCGATGTGGCGCACAATGTTTTCCAGCACCACGATGGCGTCATCGACCACCAGGCCGACCGCGAGCGTAATGCCCAGCAGCGAGACGTTGTCCAGCGAGTAGCCAAACGCATACAGCAGCGCCAGCGCGCCCAGCAGCGAGATCGGCATGGTGATTGCCGGGATAAACGTCGCAGCGGCGCGGCGCAGGAACAGGAAGATCACCATCACCACCAGGAAGATGGTCAGCAGCAGCGTCAGGTTGACGTCGTGGATCGCTTCGCGGATCGACACCGAACGGTCGTTGACCAGGTTGATGTTGATCGACGCCGGCAGCTGCGCCTTGAACTGCGGCAGCAGGCGGCGCACGCCGTCCACCACCTGCACGGTATTCGCATCCGGCTGGCGCTGCACCAGCAGCACGATGGAGCGCTCGCCGTTGTAGCTGCCGGCCGCCTTGGTCGACTGGAAGCTATCCTGCACTTCGGCCACATCCTTCAGGCGCACCGGCTCGCCATTGCGCTGGGCGACGATCAGCTCGGCGTAGTCGGCGGCTTTCATCAGCTGGGCGTTGCCGGTGATGGTCAGTGTCTGCTTCGGTCCGTCGAGAATGCCCAGCGGCGTGTTGGCGTTGGCCGACTTGATTGCATCCTGCAGCTCTTGCAGCGTCAGGTTGCGCGCGTTCATCAGGTCCGACTTGGCGCGGACGCGCACGGCAAAGCGTTTCTGGCCGTTGACCGACACCTGCGCCACGCCAGGCAGCGTCGACAGGCTAGGCGCGATCAGATTCTCGGCGTAATCATTCAGCTCCGACAGGCTCAGTGACGGCGAGTTCATGGTCATGAACAGCACCGGCGCGTCGGCCGGATTGACCTTGCGGTAGGACGGCAGGTCCGTCATCTCGATCGGCAACTGGCGCTGGGCGCGCAACAGCGCCGCCTGCACGTCAACCGCCGCTTCGTTGACGTTGATGCTGGGATCGAACTCCAGCGTCAGCGAGGAGTTGCCCAGCGTGTTGGTGGAGGTAATCAGCGATAGGCCGGCAATGGTCGAGAACTGCTTCTCCAGCGGCAGCGCCACCGACGAGGCCATGGTGTCCGGCGAAGCGCCCGGCAGGTCGGCCGAAACGTTGATCACCGGCGTGTTGTAACTCGGCAGCGCAGCCACCGGGATGTAGAAGTAGGACAGCACGCCCGCCAGGATCAGCGTGGCCGACAACAGCACCACCATCACCGGGCGGCGGATGCACAACTCGGAAAGGTTCATCGCTTAGCCTTTCTGCTTAGGACCATCAGCCTTGGCATCGGCCGGCTTGTCCGCCGCCGCGATGCGCACCTTGCCGCCCGGCCGCAGGTTCTGCTTGCCGTCGACGATTACCTGTTCATCGCCATTCAGTCCCGACACGGCGGCACTTTCGCCAAAGGCATACAGACGCTTGATGTTGACCACCTTGGCGGAATGGTCCTTGTCCACCGCGTACACAAACGTGCCGCGGGTATTGCTAATGATAGCGTTTTGCGGAATCACCGTCGCATCTTTCAGCACCTGCGAAATCAGCTTGGTGTTGACGTACTGGCCTGGCCACAGGCTGGTGTCCTTGTTGTCGAACTGGGCCTTGACGCGGATCACGCCGGCCACCGGGTCGACGGTGTTGTCAATGAAGCTGAGCTTGCCGTTGACCGCCACGCTGGAATTGTCCAGCGTCACCTGCACCGGCACTGCGCCTTCGCGCTGCGCCGCCATCAGGCCAGCCAGCGCGGTTTCCGGCAGCGTGAACGCCACCGTGATCGGATCCAGCTGGGTTACCGAAGTCAGCAAGGTGGTCATCTGCACCAGGCTGCCCGGATAGACGTTGATGGCGCCGACGCGGCCGTTCATCGGCGCGCGGATCGCGGTGTAGCTGGCGTCGACGCCAGCCGAGCGCACGGCGGCGATGTCGGCCTGCAACAAGGCGCGGGCCGAGTCGACCTGGGCTTTCAGCGTATCCACCGCGCCCTGGGCGATGAATTTTTTGTCCAGCAATTCGGTGGCGCGCTGGTACTGGCGCTCGTAGTCGGCCAGCGAGGCGCGGTCGCGTTCGACCTGCGCTTGCGCCTTGTCCAGATTGGCGCGCTCGCTGCGGTCGTCCAGCGTGAACATCAGTTCGCCGGATTTGACGAACTGCCCTTCCTTGATATGCACTTTGGCAATGGTGCTGGTGGTCTGCGGGTGCAGGTCCACCGTGCTGATCGGCGTGACCGTACCATTCGCCTGCAGCGTCACCGGCACATCCTGTTTTTTCGGCGCGACGATGCTGACCGTGGTTGGCCCTTGCGGCGCGTTGTTGTTCATTTTGCTGCCGGTCGGCGGATGGTCGCCACCATGCGTCGCGTACCAGATGCCGCCGCCCACTACCACGATTGCGCCGATCAGGGATGCTAAGGAAGATTTTTTCATTTTAATAATAATTTTGCCGTCGAAAAATATTGCCGCCGTGCATGGGCGGAATATTGTCGCATAGTATCCATGAGAAAAACTGCACCCGTATTACGCCGGACAGTTTTTTCTCATGAGGTAGATCAGTTGCCTGCGTAGTATTCCGGCACCACGAGTGTCACCTCCAGCCCGCCGTCCTTATGGTTGGCCAGGGTGACGGCAGCGCCGTGCTGTTCAGCGATATTGCGGGCGATGGTCAAGCCCAGCCCCGTGCCGCCGGATTCGCGCGACCGCGAAGTTTCGATGCGATAGAACGGTTCGAACACCCGTGCCATCTGGTCCGGCGCAATGCCCGGGCCGCCGTCGCGGATACTGATGCGCGCCGAGCCCACCAGGCGCTCCACCGTCACGTTGGCATAGCGACCATATTTGACGGCGTTATCAATCAGGTTGACCAGGCAGCGGCGGATCGCCAGCGGCCGGCCCATCAGCGCCATGGCGGCGCGGCCACGCAGTTCAACCTGTTGGCCGACGTCGGAAGCGTCGCTGCAGACGCTGTCGAGCAGCGCGTCCAGGTCCAGCGCCTGCATGGTTTCGCTGGAATCCATGCTGCGCGCCAGGTCCAGCCCTTCCTTGACCATTTGCTGCATGGCCGACAGATCGTCAATCAGACGCTGCTGTAATTCCTTGTCGTCGACTTTTTCGAGCCGCAGGCGTAGCCGCGTCAGCGGCGTCTGCAAGTCGTGGGTGATGGCGGCCAGCATCTGCGTGCGCTGGGTGATGTGCTGGCGGATACGCGCCTGCATGGCGTTGAAGGCAGCGCTGGCCTGGCGGATCTCAGAAGCGCCGCTGAGCACCACCGGCGCGTGGTTGATGTCGTTGCCGAGATCCTTGGCCGCTTGCGCCAGGCGCTTCAGCGGACGCATCGACATGCGCGCCACCCAGTAGGCAAGGAAGGCGATCGACAGCAGGAACGGCGCCAGCGACAACAGCTCGCTGTTGGCCGAGGCTGGCGCCTGGCGCGGTGGCAGCACCGACAGCTTGAGGATCTGGCCGTCGTACAGGCGCACGTTCATGGTTTCGCAAGTGCCGCGCCACTGGCTGGAGGCAAACAGGCTGGTGGTCTGGCGCGGCTGGTCGCAGGCAGCTGGATGCTCGTTCAGCGGGATCAGCTTGTAGCGCTCGCCCAGGCGCTGTTGCAGCGCGGTGGAGAATTCGGTCGGCGGCAGCGTTGGCAGCTGCGGCGTGTCGCTCATCTCCAGCTTGACCGTGCCACGCGCGGCAGCAACCAGGAAGGTCGGGCGCGCGCTTTCCGGCATGACGTCGGCGGTGGTGATCAGTTGCTCGGCCCGTTCAAGCGCGTGGAAGTCGCGGTAGCGCTCCAGCGCGCGGGTGCGTTCGTTGACGGCCAGCCACTGGGTCAGCGCCGCCGAAGCGACGATACCCAGCAGCAGGACCAGGAACACGCGCCCGGTCATCGAACCGAGGAAGGCTTTCACGCTTGTGGCTCCACCGTCACCTGGCCGGCCAGCACGTAGCCGCCGTTGCGCACAGTCTTGATGATTTGCGGCATGCGTGCGTCTTCGCCCAGCTTTTGCCGCAAGCGGCTGATCTGGATGTCGATCGAGCGGTCGAACGGATCAGCGTCGCGGCCTTGCGTCAGGTTCAGCAGCTGGTCGCGGTTGAGCACGCGGTTCGGATGTTCAAGGAACACCTTCAGCAGGCGGAACTCGGCGCCCGACAGCATGATGACGATGCCATCCGGATTAAGCAGGTGGCGCGCGGTCAGATCGAGTGTCCAGCCGGAGAATTTCATTTGCTGCGCCTTGTCGGCGCCAACGCCGACCGGCATGGCGTTGCTGCGGCGCAGGACGCTGCGGATGCGCGCCAGCAGCTCGCGCGGCTCGAACGGCTTCGGCAGGTAATCGTCGGCGCCCATTTCCAGGCCGAGGATGCGGTCCAGCGGCTCGTTGCGGGCAGTCAGCATGATCACCGGCAGGGTCGAGTGGGCGCGCAGCTTGCGGCACAAGGTCAGGCCGTCGTCGCCTGGCAGGTTGAGATCAAGCACGACCAGCTCCGGACGGCCTTCGTCCAGCAGCTTCCACATGGCGGCGCCATCGGGCGCGCACAGCGCGCGGTAGCCGTTCGACTCCAGGTAATCCGCCAGCAAGGTGCGGATGTCGCGATCGTCATCGACAATTAAGATAGTTGATGTGGGTTCCATGCCGTCATTATCCATTGAAGACCATGCGGCAATTGTATCGTCTTGTATATGGGCTTTGGTGCTTAACATCTGGATACAAAAACCGGCACCAGAGCAACGTACTAGCAACCTTCGAGGGCCAATATGGTCTCCAACGCAGCACACATCCGGTGCGGCGATTGATGAACCCTCAACAATGAAGGAACGACCATGAACATCTTACGTAAAAGCATACTGATCGGTTTCACCGTGCTGGGCATGGCCGCAGCGCATGCTCAGGAAACCCAGCCAGCGCAGAAGCCGCACGGCGCTCATCCGCATCCGAACAGGGAACAGATGCAGGTGAAGATGGCCGATATGTACGCCAAGCGCCAGGCGCGTCTGCATGATTTGCTGAAGCTGACCGCGCAGCAGGAATCGGCCTGGGCCAGTTATCAGGCCGCCATCAAGCCTGCGGCTTTCGATGGCCAGCGTCCGGAACGCAAGCCGATGAACAAGCTGACCGCGCCGGAACGCCTGAACCTGGCGCTGGACATGACCAAGAAGCGCGAGGCGTTCCTCGAAACCCGCGTGAAGGCGGTCACCACCTTCTATGCGCAATTGAATCCGGCGCAGCAGACGCTGTTTGATGAGCACGGTTTGCGCGGCCCGCGCGGTGAACATGGTCGTCGCGGCCACGGCCAGCGTGGCGGCTGGGGCCATGGCCATCACGAAGGCTGGGGCGGCCCAGCGCCACGCCAGGGCTGATCAGTTCAGTGCGGACAGGGATGCGGTGAATTTCGCCGCATCCTGGAAGCCGATCACGCGCGAGTTAGGGATTTCCTTGCCCTGCTTATCGAACAGGATGATGCCGGGCGGGCCAAACAGGCCGAAGCGTTTCAGCATGGCCTTGTCGTCGTCATCGTTGGCGGTGACGTCGACTTGCAGCAGCAAGGTGTTGGCCAGCTTGGCGCGCACGTTCGTATCGACGAAGGTGAATTTTTCCATTTCCTTGCAGGACACGCACCAGTCGGCGTAGAAATCCAGCATCACGGTCTTGCCGCCGGTTTGCGCCAGCATGGCGTCCAGTTGCTGCACGGTCTTGACGCGCTGGAAGGCCAGCGGCGTTTCGTGGCCTTTGCCGGTTAAGTGGGCCAGCGGTGCCAGCGGATCACGGCCGCCGCTGACTACGCCGACCAGCTGCATGACGCCCAGCACGGCGACGATCACGCCGAGCGATTTTGCGATCCATTGTCCGTTATTTAGCAGCAGATACATGCCGTAGCCGACCAGCAGGAGGGCCCAGCCCATCATCTGCACGGCGCCCGGCAGCACCGGCGACACCAGCCACCAGCCGACCGCCAGCATCAGCACGCCGAAGAAGCGTTTGACGTTGTCCATCCACGCGCCAGCTTTCGGCAACAGCGCGCCGGCCGAGACGCCAACCAGCAGCAGCGGCACGCTCATGCCGACCGCCATGGCAAACAGCGCAGCGCCGCCGATCACCACATCGCGCGACTGGCTGATGTAGACCAGGGCGGCGGCCAGCGGCGCGGCCACGCATGGGCCGACGATCAGTGCAGAAATCGCACCCATGATGAACACGCCGGCCAGCTTGCCGGAGCTCTGGCGGTTGGAGGCAGCGCTCAGCTTGTTTTGCAGCGCGGCCGGCACTTGCAGTTCGTAGAAGCCGAACATCGACAGCGACAACACAGCCATCAGCAGCGCGAAGGCGCCCAGCACCCATGGATTTTGCAGCGCGCTGGCCAGGCCTTCGCCAGCCAGGCCGGCCGCCACGCCCAGCGCGGTGTAGACCAGCGCCATGCCCAGCGAGTAGGTTGCCGACAGCATCAGGCCACGGCTGCGCGTAGTATTCGCGCCTTCGCCGACGATGATCGAGGACAGGATGGGCACCATCGGCAGCACACATGGCGTGAACGACAGGCCCAGGCCCAGCAAGGCGAACAGCGGCAGGATGACCAGCAGTTTGCCGGATTTCAGTGCGGCTTCCAGGCGGCCGGATTCGTTGACCGGCGCCGACGCGGCCGGCGCTGCGACCGGGGCTGGCGGGACGATGTCGGTGGCGGTTGGGTTAGGCACGGTGTAAATCTTGACGCCCGGCGTCAGCACAGCGGCCTTGCCGCCATCGACGCCCTGGTTGACTGCGCCCTGCCCGGCCGCACCGGGCGCGCCGGCACCTGCACCGGTCGCGACAGCTTCACCAACGCGGCTCGCGCCGGCCGCCCCGATGGCAGTGCGCGCGCCAGCCGAAGCGGATGCGCCCGCAGCGTTGGTCGTACCGGCACCGACCGGGACCACCGCAGACGGCGCCGCCCCCGGCTTGGCAGTTTGTGCCGCCGGAATCGGCACCGATCCGCTGGCGCTCAGCGACGCTTTGTAATCCTGCGGCGCATAGCACAAGCCCTTCTCGGAGCAGCCTTGCCCGCCGACCTGCAACGTGAATGGACCGTTGCCCTCCACCGCCAGCGTAATGGTCACGCTTTTGCGATACGTCTCCACATCCTTGGCAAACGTCTCGTCGTAATGCACCTTGCCTGGCGGGATCTGCGGCACGCCCAACTTGGCGCCCTGCGCGCTGAACTTGAAGCGCTCGCGGTACATATAATAACCGTCGGCGATCTGGAACGTCACCGCCGCCGTATGCCCATCCACCATGCGCGCCGAAAACTTGAACGCCTCCGACGGATCGAGGAACTCATCCGCAGCGCGGGCGGGCTGCAACAGCAGCGCGATCAGCGCCAGAAACGGCGCCAGCAATCGGGTGACACGGACAAAACGGGACATGACGGCTTTCTCTCAAGGGAACTGTTCATTCGAGCAACAGCATAGTACACCGATGGCGTTTTTCCCGCCTGAGCAGGGCCTTAAAACCTTGATCTATGCGAAACTCGATTTTTTCACCGCACCGGAGCCCCAGCCTATGTCCCCTCTACGTCCCCTGTTGCTAACCACGCTCGCGCTGAGCACCCTGCCCGCACTCGCCCAAGCGCCGGCCAAGGCGCTGAACGCCATTTCCGCGCAAGACCTGACCGCGCACATCAAAACCCTGGCCTCCGATGCGTTTGAAGGCCGCGCCCCCGGCACGCCCGGCGAGGCCAAAACCGTCGCCTACCTGCAGCAGGAATTCAAGAAGCTGGGCCTGAAGCCCGGTAATCCGGATGGTAGCTGGGTGCAGGCGGTGCCGATGCGCGGCCAGAAACCCACACCCAGCTTCAGTTACGCCATCAACGGCCAGAAAGTCGCGCTGAAGTTTGAAGACGATTTTGTTGCGCATTCGACCAGCCAGCCATCGACCGTCAACGTCAACAACTCGGAAATCGTGTTCGTCGGCTATGGTGTGCAGGCGCCGGAGTACGGCTGGGATGATTACAAGGGCGTTGACGTGCGTGGCAAGACCATCCTGATGCTGATTAACGATCCGGCCATTCCCGATCCGAACAATCCGGCCGAGCTGGACCCGGCCATGTTCAAGGGCAAGGCCATGACGTACTACGGCCGCTGGACCTATAAATACGAAATCGCCGCCAAGCTGGGCGCGGCAGCCGCCATTATCATTCATGAAACGAAACCTGCCGCCTACCCATGGGACGTGGTGCGCAGCGGCGGCAATAGCGAGCAGTTCAGCCTGCTGCGCGAGGGTGACGATCCGGACGCGCCAGCGGTGCCGGGCTGGGTCCAGCTGGACAAGGCCAAGGCCATGCTGGCCGCCGCCGGCTACGATTTCGACACGCTTAAAAAACAGGCGCTGACCAGAGACTTCCGCCCGGTCAGCCTGAAAGGCACGGCCGACTTCAAGGTCGAGAATATTTCGCGCACGGTAAATTCCAATAACGTGGTGGCGAAAATCGAAGGCAGCGATCCCAAGCTGAAAAACGACTATGTCATTTACAGCGCCCACTGGGATCACTTAGGCGTGGACGGTAAAACCGGCAAGATTTATTACGGCGCGCTGGATAATGCTTCGGGCGTTTCGGCATTGCTGGAGCTGGCCAAGGCGTATAAAGCCCTGCCACAAGCGCCTAAACGCTCCGTGCTATTTATTGCCACCACTGCCGAAGAGAAAGGCCTGCTTGGCGCCAGATATTATGCCGCACATCCGCTTTATCCGCTGAAAAAAACGGTTGCCAATATTAATATCGATGGTATTAATGCCTGGGGCAAAACGCGGCAGATTGAAAACGTCACCTCTGGCCATTCCAGCATCGATGGATTGCTGGAGAAATATGCCAAGGCGCAGGGTCGTTTAATGGAAAAAGATTCGCGCCCTGAACTAGGCAGTTTCTATCGCGCGGATCAATTGGAATTGGCGCGCGCTGGCGTGCCGGTTTTATACACCAAGGCACGCAGCGGCTATTTGAATAAGCCGGATAACTACGCTACCGACGTTGTGAACAACTATTTCACCCACGACTATCATCAGGTGACCGACAGTTTCCGCACCGACTGGGACTTCAGCGGCGGCGTGCAGGATATCCAGCTGCTGTTCCAGGTGGGACTGGATATCGCCCAGGGCGTCACACCTACCTGGAACGCCGGCTCCGAATTCAAGGCCGCCGGCGACCGCCGCTTGCAGTAACTCACGCTCGAAATTAGCGGGTACGTGCCAATTTCTGGCACGTACTCACATCAAGCCTCCACCAGATCGCCCGCGCGACGCTCCGCAGTCACCACGCGCGATGCGCGTTTGCGCCACCAGATAATCACACCGGTCACGCTCAGCATGGCCACCACCACACCCATCACCGAAATCAGGATACGGCCCGGCAGGCCGAGGATGCGGCCGGAGTGCAGCGGGAATTGCGCCTGGACGAAGATATCGGCCGCCGTGCCTTTCCATGGCAGACGCTCGCCCAGCAGCTTGCCGTTGGCGCCGTCGTAATACAGATAAGCCGGGCCTACGCCGCCGGAGCCGTGATCGTCGCCAGGTTTATAGAAACTCACGCCATACACATTAAATGCATTGGTATAGAAAACAGCGCCGACTGGCTCTTCCCAGTTGCGCTTTACCGCCTCCTGCGCCGCAGTTTCCACCACGCCGGCATATTCAACTTTTGGCGTATGTGGTTTATTCAATTCAGCCATAGGAATAACATCGAATGGCGTAGGCGTTACTTTTGAGATCTTGCTCATTACCGGGTAAAAGATTTCGCTATACAGATTCAGCGAGAATGCGGTAAAGGCAAGAATCAGCAATAATCCCCACGTCCACAAACTGAATGCGCGGTGCAAATCGAAATTCAGTTTATTGCTGCCGCTATTCCAGCGTACTTTCCAGGCCGGTTTCCAGCGTTGCATCCATGGTTTGCTGGCTTCTTTACGACGCAACGGCAGAGTCAAATAGAAACCGACAAAACTATCCACCACCCAGATCATGGCAATACCGCCCATCAGCCATAAACCCCAGCGGTCGATGCCCCACATTTCCGGAATATGCAGCGTGTAATGCAGGCGATACAGGAAGGAGACAAAGGTTTCCTTGGTAATCGGCCACACCGCGCCCCATTCGCGCTTACCCAGTTCGGCGCCGCTGACAGGGTCGACAAACACCTGGTTGAAGCCAGGCTCATATAATTTTCCGGTGGCCGGATTGACGCGCGGCGACACGCCAAACGCCACCGCCTCGCCCTTCTCGATCTGGATCGGGATGAAGGACACCAAGATTTTCGGGTAGCGCGCTTCGACCTGCCGGGCCAGTTCCAGCGAAGGCTGCGGCGTGCCGGGCGTGTGGGCTTCCATCAGGTGCGGATTGAGCAAGTCGTCCAGCTCGTGGTCCCACGAAATGATGGCGCCGGTGACGCCGCTGATGAACAAAAAGCCTGCGGTCAGCAGGCCGAGATATCGGTGTACCAAGGTCCAGAAGGCGCGCATGGGATCTCCTCAGAAAAAAAAGGCCGGCCCCCGAAGGCCCGGCCTGCAACGTTAGCTTAGAACTTGTACTTCAGCGTCAGCGCCGTGGTGCGTGGCGCGGCGTAGGTAATCGCGCCATACGCGGCAAACATGCCGAAGTGCTTCTTGTCAGTAGCATTGTTGATGTTCAGCTGGGCCGACAGGTTTTTGCTGATGTCATAACGCGCCATCAGGTTGACCAGCGCGAAGCTGTCCTGCTCGATCAGGCCGCCGTTTGCCGCCACCGCTGCCGCTGGCGCCGCTGGATCGGCCGTGTAGGTACGGCCTTCCCAGTTGACGCCGCCACCCACGGTCAGATTGCTCAGCTCACCAGCGAACTGGTAGGTGGTGAACACACGCAGCAGGCGGCGCGGATAGATGCTGTTGAAGTCGGTGCCGGTGGCGTCCTTGGCACGGAACTGGCTGTAGCCGAAGCTGCCGTTCCAGCCGCGCGCCAGTTCGCCGTTGACCTCAAACTCGACGCCACGGCTGGTGGCGCCATCGACGCCGTTGTAATAAGCCTCTGGCAGCAGCGGGCCGGCGCCGTCGCGGTCAACCAGGCCGGCGGCCTGGGCCAGGTTGTCCTGCTTGATCTTGAAGATGGCCAGCGAGGCATTCACACGGCCATCGAGGAACTCGGCCTTGATGCCGGTCTCGGCGGCCTTGCCCTTGATCGGGTCCAGCGTATTGCCGGCCTGGTCCTTGTAGTTCTGCGGCAGGAAGATGCTGGTGTAGCTGCCATACAGCGAGTAGGTGTCGTTCAGGTCGTAGACCACGCCGGCGTACGGGGTGATTTCGTGGTCGTTCTTCACGCTGTAAGCAGGCGTCCACAGGCCATAGCCCTTCTGCTCGAAGTTGGTGACGCGGGCGCCAACGATGACTTTCAGCGGGTCGCTGATCGAGAAGCGCACCATGCCGTACAGCGCATCCTGCCTGGTTTCGCTGGCTTCGTAGAAGGTTTCCGGACCCCAGGTCGGCGTGTTGTAGGTGTTGCCGTTCCAGTTGTTGAAATTGCCCACGTCGGAGCCGGCGCTGCCAAAGTCGGCGGCGCGGCTGTTGGAGTTGAATTTCTGCTTCGAGTGCATCAGGCCGATCGAGGCGTCGTGCTTGCGCTCGAACAGCGAGAAGCCGCCGCTCAGCTGCAGGTTGACGTCGTCCTGCTTGGTGGTGGTGACGTAGGAGCCGGCGAACGCGCTCATGCCCACGCCGGTCACGCGGTCAGGCACGCCGGACAGGTACAGCAGGTGCGAGTCGCCGCGACGGTCGCCATGGCTGGCATAGGCGCGCGCCTTCCAGCCGCTGTCGAAGGTGTGCTCCAGGTTGAGGTAGGCGTTGTTGTACGAGGTTTCCCAGCCGGTCCAGGCGGCCGAGGTGGTTTTCGAGACGTCCCAGTTGGTCTTGCTGCCGTCGGTGTACCAGAACGGCAGGCCGCCCCACATCGGTCCGTCCGGATCGTTTTCCTGGCGGCTGAAGCCGACCGCCAGCAGCGTCTTCGGCGTCAGGTCGGCCTCGACGGTGGCAAACACGGTGCGGGCGTCCTGGCCGCCCAGGTTGACCCAGCTGTCACGCTTCAGGTAGTCGCCGACCACGCGGGCGCGCACGCTGCCGTCCTGGTTCAGCGGAGTGGACACGTCCACCTGGGCACGGCGCTCGTTCCAGCGGCCGACGCCGACGTCGACGCTGCCGGTGAATTCCTTGCTGGTGGCGCGCTTGTGCACCAGGTTGATCGCGGCGGACGGGTTGCCGGCGCCGGTGGTCAGGCCGGTGGCGCCGCGCACGACTTCCACGCGGTCGTAGATCGCCAGCGTGGCGGCCACTTCGCCCGAGCTCCACGATTGCTGCCAGGTGGTCGGGATGCCGTCGATCATCAGGTTGGTGATGTCGAAGCCACGCGCGGTGAAGCCGGCGCGGTCGGTTTCGTACTGGTTGACGGAAATGCCGATGACGTTGTTGACCACGTCGGTGACCGTGGTCAGGCCCTGGTCTTCAATTCGTTGCTGGGTCATGACGGACACCGATTGCGGCGTGTCGCGCAGCGAGATGTCCAGCGGCGTGGCGGTACGCGAACGGCCGGTGGTGTAGGAACCACTGCCTTCGGTGGTATCGCCCATTTTCTGCGTCGATACCTGTACGGTCGGCAGCACCGCCGTGCCCTGGTCGTCGGCGCCTTTGTCAGCTTGTGCCAGCAATGGCAGGGCCAGGCTGACCAGGACGGCCAGGTGCTTCATCTTCAACTGCTTATTCATCATTTCCCCGTGTAGGATGCTTTCATCAAAACAGGAATGATAACGATTCTCATTTTTATGTCAATGAAATCTGACCAACAGACGAAAAAAAAGCCAGGCTAAGCCTGGCTTTTCAGTACTACGGGACGACCAGCTGATTACTCAGCGGTTGGTGCGTCTTCGATCGCGGTGACTTCTGGACGGTCCAGCAGCTCAACGTAAGCCATTGGAGCGTTGTCGCCAACGCGGAAACCCATTTTCAGGATGCGCAGGTAGCCGCCGTTGCGGTTTGCAAAACGTGGGCCCAGTTCCGAGAACAGTTTGCCTACGATTTCGCGGTCACGCAGACGGGCGAATGCCAGACGCTTGTTAGCCAGGGTGTCGGTCTTGCCCAGGGTCAGGATAGGCTCAACAACGCGGCGCAGTTCTTTGGCTTTTGGCAGCGTGGTTTTGATGGCTTCATGACGCAGCAGCGATACGGTCATGTTGCGCAGCATAGCCAGACGGTGGGACGAGGTACGGTTCAGTTTACGGAGGCCGTGACGGTGACGCATGGTACTTCCTTTCGATGATGTTTAAATCCGAGTTCTTCGATCGCTCAAGGGTGAACAGGAGCGCGGACCGGTTTTAGTGATTTACGCCCGACACAACACGTGCCGGGCGGTACTGCAAACTACGATCAGTTGGCCACAGGGCAGAACATCGCTACGCGATGTCCAGCACTGTCGCACTATCTGTTATTTTTCCAGACCGGCAGGCGGCCAGTTTTCCAGCTTCATGCCCAGGGTCAGACCACGGGAAGCCAGGACTTCCTTGATCTCGTTCAGCGACTTGCGGCCCAGATTCGGGGTCTTCAGCAGTTCGTTTTCCGAACGCTGGATCAGGTCGCCGATGTAGTAGATGTTTTCTGCTTTCAGGCAGTTGGCCGAACGCACGGTCAGTTCCAGGTCGTCGACTGGACGCAGCAGGATAGGATCGACCAGCGGTGCACGCGATGGTGCTTCGGCAGCAGCTTCGGTGCCTTCCAGTGCAGCAAACACATTCAGTTGATCAACCAGCACGCGCGCCGATTGACGGATCGCTTCTTCCGGCGAGATCACGCCGTTGGTTTCGATGTTGATGATCAGCTTGTCCAGATCGGTACGCTGTTCGACACGGGCCGACTCAACGAAGTACGACACACGGCGCACTGGCGAGAACGACGCGTCCAGAATGATGCGGCCGATGGTTTTGTTGGTGTCTTCCGACAGGCGACGCACGTTACCAGGAACGTAGCCACGGCCTTTTTCGACCTTGATCTGCATGTCCAGTTTGCCGCCGGCGGTCAGGTGAGCGATCACGTGATCCGGGTTGATCAGTTCCACGTCGTGTGGCAGATCGATGTCCGAAGCCAGCACGGCGCCTTCGCCTTCTTTCTTCAGGGTCAAGGTGACAGAGTCACGGTTGTGCACTTTGAACACAACGCCCTTCAGGTTCAGCAGCAGGTCGACCACGTCTTCTTGCACGCCGTCCAGCGACGAGTACTCGTGCACCACGCCAGCGATGGTGACTTCGGTTGGCGCGTAGCCTACCATCGACGACAGCAGCACGCGACGCAGCGCGTTGCCCAGGGTGTGGCCGTAGCCGCGTTCGAATGGCTCCATCACAACTTTAGCGTGACCGGCGCCCAGCGCTTCTACATCGATAATACGTGGTTTCAACAAACTGTTTTGCATGAAATGTCCTCTTCAATACCCTCGGCGCGTTAGGCCGATAAGGCTGATGGCATTAGTGAAAACGCCCGCTTGAAAAAGCGGGCGGGTTTTGGTGCTACTTAAGCTACAAATTAACGCGAGTACAGCTCGACGATCAGCGATTCGTTGACGTCGTTAGCGATTTCGTTACGCTCTGGCAGGGACTTGAAGGTGCCTTCCATTTTCTTGGCGTCAACCGACACCCAGGCTGGCATGCCGACTTGTTCAGCCAGCGACAGCGCTTCAACGATACGCACTTGTTTCTTGGCTTTTTCGCGCACAGCGATGACGTCGCCGACTTTGACTGCGTACGAAGCGATATTCACCACATTGCCGTTCACGGTGAAGGCTTTGTGCGATACCAGCTGACGTGCTTCAGCGCGGGTCGAGCCGAAGCCCATGCGGTATGCTACGTTGTCCAGACGGGCTTCCAGCAGCTTCAGCAGGGTTTCGCCGGTGTTGCCCTTGCGGCGATCGGCTTCTGCGAAGTAGCGACGGAACTGACGTTCCAGCACGCCGTACATACGTTTTACTTTTTGTTTTTCGCGCAGCTGGTTGCCGTAGTCCGAGGTACGGGCGCCCGACTTGACGCCGTGCTGACCTGGTTTGACGTCCAGTTTGCATTTGCTGTCCAGCGAGCGACGGGCGCTCTTCAGGAACAGATCAGTGCCTTCACGGCGGGAGAGTTTTGCTTTTGGTCCGATATAACGTGCCACGGTGCTTTCCTTTTTGTGTAATGACGTCCCAACCACTTGGGTGGCTAGACGCTAGTCTGGTCTGCGATGAGCCAGACGGTGGCGAAGTCTGCCTTGAAGACAGACGACAATAGCCGGGCAGTATAACCGTTACCGGTTTCCTGCACCAGCTGAATTGTGTAACAGCGAGGCCAGCAATGCTGGCCCGGCCATTAGATACGACGACGCTTTGGAGGGCGGCAGCCGTTGTGCGGAACTGGCGTCACGTCCTGGATCTCGGTGATCTTGATGCCCAGGTTGTTCAGCGCGCGCACAGCCGATTCACGGCCTGGGCCTGGGCCCTTGATACGCACTTCCAGGTTCTTCACGCCGCATTCGATCGCGACTTTACCAGCGGCTTCAGCAGCAACCTGCGCTGCAAACGGGGTCGATTTACGCGAACCCTTGAAGCCAGCACCACCGGAGGTCGCCCACGACAGCGCATTGCCCTGACGGTCGGTGATGGTGATGATGGTGTTGTTGAAGGAAGCGTGAACGTGCGCGATACCTTCAGCGACGTTCTTCTTGACCTTCTTGCGTACGCGAGCTGCTGCTGCGCTGCTTTGTTGCTTAGCCATGTGATTTCCCTAGATTATTTCTTGAGCGATTGAGCGGCTTTGCGCGGGCCCTTGCGGGTACGTGCATTGGTGCGGGTGCGTTGACCGCGGACCGGCAGGCCCTTACGGTGACGCATACCGCGGTAGCAACCCAGATCCATCAAACGCTTGATGTTCATGGACAGTTCGCGGCGCAGGTCGCCTTCGACGATGAATTTACCTACTTCATCGCGCAGCTTTTCCAGTTCGCTGTCGTCCAGATCTTTGACCTTTTTATTGGTCGCGATACCCGTTTGCGCGCAGATGAACTTCGCGCGTGGGCGGCCTACACCGTAGATGGCCGTCAGGCCGATAACGGTGTGCTGGTGATTTGGGATATTAACCCCTGCAATACGTGCCATTCGTTATTCCTCGATAAATAACGGTTATTAACCTTGACGCTGTTTATGACGTGGTTCGACGCAGATTACGCGAACAACGCCTTTGCGCTTGATGATCTTGCAGTTGCGGCAGATCCGCTTGACTGAGGCGTTAACTTTCATTATGAACTCTCTTCTAAGGTTCGATTATCTAAATTTACTTGGTCCGGAACACGATGCGGGCGCGGGACAGGTCGTAAGGTGTCAGTTCGACCGTCACCTTATCGCCAGGCAGGATGCGGATATAGTTCATCCGCATTTTACCTGAAATATGCCCGAGCACCACGTGCCCGTTTTCCAGCTTTACTCGAAATGTTGCATTAGGGAGATTTTCCAGGATCTCGCCCTGCATCTGTATGACGTCGTCTTTTGCCATTCGGTGTATTGAAACCGCGCTTATCGCGTCGGAATTCCGCCTTTGAAGTTTGCTTTGCGCAGCAGCGATTCATATTGCTGCGACATCACGTAGTTTTGTACTTGGGCCATGAAATCCATGGTCACAACTACAATAATCAACAGAGAAGTACCACCAAAATAAAACGGCACTTTCCACTCGGCTTGCATGAATTCCGGCAACAAACACACCAGAGTGATGTAGAGGGCGCCAGCCAGTGTCAATCGGGTCAGAATCTTGTCGATGTAACGGGCAGTCTGCTCACCGGGACGTATCCCTGGCACAAAGGCCCCGCTCTTCTTCAAGTTATCTGCTGTTTCTTTGCTGTTGAAGACCAGCGCTGTATAGAAGAAACAGAAAAACACGATCGCAATGGCGTACAACAGTGCGTGGATGGGCTCGCCTGGCCCCATCGATGCTGCCAAATCTTTCAGGAACCGGACCACCGGGTTGGCCGTATCGGCGCCCGTGGTGAACCAGCCCACGATCGTTGCCGGGAACAAGATAATCGACGAAGCGAAGATCGGTGGGATCACGCCGGCCATATTCAGCTTCAATGGCAGGTGCGACGTTTGTCCACCGTAAATCTTGTTACCCACCTGGCGTTTCGCATAGTTGACCAGAATTTTGCGTTGGCCACGTTCCACGAATACCACCAGGAACGTTACCGCCACCACCAGGATCATGATGATGATCGCCGACAGCGCGCCCATCTGACCGGTCGACACCGATTGGCCAAGGCCACCCAGTGCGCCCGGCAAGCCGGCCACGATACCTGCGAAGATGATGATCGAGATACCATTACCGAGACCGCGCTCGGTAATTTGCTCGCCCAACCACATCACGAACATGGTGCCGGTCAACAGCGTAACGACCGTCACGAAACGGAAGGCAATGCCTGGATCCAGCACCAGACCTTGCTGCGACTCCAGCGCGACAGCGATGCCGAACGCCTGGAACAACGCCAGCACCACCGTGAAATAACGGGTGTACTGGGTGATCTTGCGGCGGCCTGCTTCGCCCTCTTTCTTCAGCGCTTCCATCTGCGGCGAAACGATCGACACCAACTGCATGATGATCGAGGCCGAGATGTAAGGCGTGATGCCGAGCGCAAATACCGTGAAGCGCGAGAGCGCGCCACCACTGAACATGTTCAACATGCCCAGGATGCCACCCTCTTGCGACTTGAACAGCTCTGCCAATCGTACCGGATCGATCCCTGGGACAGGGATATGAGCGCCGATACGATAAACCACCAATGCGCCAAGCAGGAACCAGAGCCGGCCCCAAGGGAAACCAGCTGCAGCACTTTTTGCCAATTGTGGATTAGTCGCCAATTTTCGCTCCGATCAGCTGTGTGCGGGGGCTCAGGCTACCGAGCCGCCGGCTGCTTCGATGGCGGCTTTCGCGCCAGCGGTCACTTTCAGGCCTTTGAGGTTCACCGCTTTGGTGATCTCGCCGGACAGAATGACGCGCACATCGCGTGCCAGCACGCTCAGTACGCCAGCTTGTTTCAGCACCAGAATGTCGACATCGCCAACAGCCAGGTTGTTCAGGTCGGACAGACGCACTTCAGCTTTGAAGGTGGCGTTGAGCGACTTGAAACCGCGCTTAGGCAGACGACGTTGCAGAGGCATCTGACCGCCTTCGAAGCCGACTTTGTGGAAGCCGCCCGAACGCGATTTCTGACCCTTGTGGCCGCGGCCCGCGGTTTTACCCAGGCCGGAGCCGATACCGCGGCCGACGCGACGCTTGTAGTGCTTGGCGCCTTCGGCTGGTTGAATGGTATTCAGTTCCATGATTTCTCCGTGAGTAAGCCGGGGCTTACGCAACTACTTTAACGAGATACGACACTTTGTTGATCATGCCGCGTACCGATGGGGTGTCCTGCAACTCGGCTACCGAGTTAACACGACGCAAGCCCAGGCCACGCACGGTGGCGCGGTGGTCTTGACGGGTGCCGATCAGGCCCTTCACCAGTTGTACTTTGACGGTTTTCGTAGTCATGTCGTTCACCTTAACCCAGGATCTCTTCTACCGACTTGCCGCGTTTAGCAGCGATGTCAGCAGGAGTGTGCAGTTTGGCCAGGCCGTCCAGCGTGGCGCGAACCAGGTTGTACGGGTTGCTCGAACCGGTCGATTTCGCGACCACGTCGGTAACGCCCATGACTTCGAAGATCGCGCGCATTGCGCCGCCAGCGATGACGCCGGTACCTGGTTTAGCAGGCGACATCATAACTTTCGAGGCGCCGTGGCGACCCAGGACGGTGTGGTGCAGCGTGCCGTTTTTCAGTGGTACCTTGATCAGGTTGCGACGGGCTTCTTCCATTGCCTTCTGCACACCAACCGGTACCTCTTTCGACTTGCCCTTGCCCATGCCGATGCGGCCATCGCCATCACCGACTACGGTCAGCGCGGCGAAACCCATGATACGACCACCCTTGACCACTTTGGTCACGCGGTTGATCGCGATCATTTTTTCGCGCATGCCATCATCCGGCTTGTCGCTTGCCATTTTTGCTTGCATTTTTGCCATGATCGTTCCTTAGAACTTCAGACCGGCTTCACGCGCGGCTTCTGCCAGCGCCTTCACACGGCCGTGATAACGGAAACCGGAACGGTCGAAGGCGACTTCGGTGATACCGGCTTTCAGTGCTTTTTCTGCTACGCGTTTGCCCACCAGTGCGGCGGCGGCGGCGTTGCCACCCTTGCCGGATTGGCCAGCCAGTTCGGCGCGCACTTCCGCTTCAGCGGTCGAGGCCGAAACCAGTACTTTGGCTTCCGGGCTGATCAGGTTTGCGTAGATGTGCAGGTTGGTGCGGTGAACCGACAGGCGGTTCACTTTCATCTGAGCAATCTTGATCCGGGTTTGACGTCCGCGACGCAGACGAGATTCTTTTTTATCCATCGTCAGCCCCTAATTACTTCTTCTTGGTTTCTTTGATCTTAACCACTTCATCCGAATAACGGACGCCTTTGCCTTTGTAAGGCTCCGGAGCGCGGTAAGCACGAACTTCTGCAGCAACCTGACCCACCTTTTGACGATCGATGCCTTTGATGACGATCTCGGTCGGGGTGGCGGTGGTCACGGTCACGCCTTCTGGCATGGCGTGCACGACCGGGTGCGAGAAACCCAGCGACAGGTTCAGCTTGTCGCCAGCAGCCTGGGCTTTGTAGCCCACGCCTACCAGGTTCAGCTTTTTCTCGAAGCCCTTGGTCACACCGTTCACCATGTTGTTGACCAGTGCGCGCAGCGTACCGGACATGGCGTTGGCTTCGCGGCTGTCGTTCGACGGCTCAAAGCTCAGGGTACCAGCGTTGTTTTCTACTTTAACCAGGCCATTCAGGCTCTGGGTCAGGACGCCCAGCGGGCCCTTGACAGTGATCGCTTGTGCGGAGATGGCGACATCAGCGCCAGCTGGCACAGCGATTGGCATTTTAGCTACTCGGGACATGTCTTACTCCTTAGGCCACGTAGCAAATCACTTCGCCGCCGACACCGGTTGCGCGTGCTTTACGGTCGGTCATGACGCCTTGTGGGGTCGATACAATCGCCACACCCAGACCATTCATTACCGAAGGGATTTCGTCTTTGCCTTTGTACACGCGCAGACCTGGACGCGAAACACGCTCCAGACGCTCGATAACAGGACGGCCTACGTAGTACTTCAAACCGATTTTCAGTTCCGACTTGCCGCCTTCTTCAGCGACTGCGAAATCTTCAATGTAACCCTCGTCCTTGAGGACGTTGGCAATCGCAATTTTGACTTTCGACGATGGCATGGCCACGGTCGTTTTTTGCACGCCCTGGGCGTTACGAATGCGGGTCAGCATATCGGCGATAGGATCGCTCATACTCATTGCTTATTCTCCTATTACCAGCTAGCTTTAGTCATACCCGGAATTTCACCACGCATGGCGAATTCACGGAGCTTGATACGGCCCAGACCGAATTTACGGAAGGTGCCGCGTGGACGACCGGTGACGGCGCAGCGGTTACGCTGGCGGGTCGGAGCCGAGTTACGTGGCAGCGCTTGCAGTTTCAGGCGCGCTTCGTAACGTTCTTCTTCCGATTTCGACTGGTCATCGATGATGGCCTTGAGCGCAGCGCGTTTGCCGGCGAATTTGTTCGCCAGGGCTACGCGTTTTGCTTCACGGTTAATCAGTGCGAGTTTTGCCATGATCTCTTAGTTCCTGAACGGGAATTTGAAGGCGGCGAGCAGAGCTTTCGCTTCGTCGTCGGTCTTAGCGGTGGTGGTGATCGAAATATTCATACCACGCAGCGCATCGATCTTGTCGTACTCGATCTCAGGGAAGATGATCTGCTCTTTCACACCGATGTTGTAATTGCCACGGCCGTCGAAGGCCTTGCCATTCACACCGCGGAAGTCACGCACACGTGGCAGGGCCACGGTGATGAAACGGTCGAGGAACTCGTACATGCGAGCGCCGCGCAGCGTCACCATGGTGCCGATCGGGTAGCCTTCACGGATTTTGAAACCCGCGATTGCCTTGCGTGCCTTGGTGGTCACTGGCTTCTGGCCAGCGATCTTGGTCAGGTCGCCAACAGCGTGCTCGAGGACCTTCTTGTCCGCAATCGCCTCGCCCACACCCATGTTCAGGGTGATCTTGGTCAGACGCGGAACTTCCATCACCGACTTGTAACCGAATTTTTCGGTCAGGTCAGCGACGACTTTTTCTTTATAGAATTCTTGGAGACGTGCCATGATTTCTTAAGCCTTCACTACTTCGCCGGACGATTTGAAGACGCGGACTTTTTTGCCGTCGACATCTTTGAAACCAACACGGTCTGCCTTGCCAGTCGCTGCGTTGAACAACGCAACGTTGGACACGTGAATCGGCATAGTCTTGTCGACGATACCACCTTGAACGCCAGTCATTGGGTTCGGCTTGGTCGCTTTTTTAGCGACGTTGACGCCTTCAACCACAACGTGTTCTGCGTCTACGCGACGCGAAACGACACCGCGTTTGCCCTTGTCTTTACCGGCCAGAACGATGACTTCGTCGTTTTTACGAATCTTATCCATTGCTGACTCCTTACAGTACTTCAGGTGCCAGGGACACGATCTTCATGAACTTTTCAGTGCGCAGCTCGCGCGTCACTGGTCCAAAGATACGCGTACCGATCGGTTCCAGCTTGGCGTTCAGCAGCACGGCGGCGTTGCCGTCGAACTTCACCAGGGAACCGTCTTGGCGGCGAACACCTTTAGCGGTGCGCACTACCACGGCGTTATAAATTTCACCTTTTTTGACACGGCCGCGTGGCTGAGCAACCTTGACGGTTACTTTGATCACGTCGCCAATGCCAGCATAACGGCGCTTGGAACCGCCCAACACCTTGATGCACATGACTTCCTTGGCACCGGTGTTGTCGGCTACTTCGAGCCGGCTTTCAGTTTGAATCATAATATTCTCTTTCCCAACTTAAGCCGAAGAATCCACACAATGCGGACCTAACGGTCAGTCTTGGTCCCGCCAACAGCCTCTGCTGAGCCTGTTGCTTGGGTGCTTGACCTTCGAACTGCATACTGACCGCACGGTTCAGCGTCTGTGGCCAGACACTTTGCGGCGTTACATGAACGAAGCCCACGAGTATTACATACAACTCGCGGGCTTGCAAGAACTAATTGAAAATCGCTGCCTGGACCTGGGTCCGGGCAGCGACGACTTCAATTAAACGATTTGTGCGGCTTGCACCACACGCGTCACGGTCCATGCCTTCGTTTTGGAGATCGGACGACCTTCCACGATTTCCACCGTGTCACCGGCTTTCACCTGGTTGGTCTCGTCGTGCGCGTGGTACTTGGCGCTACGCACGATGATCTTGCCATACAGAGGGTGTTTCACGTGACGTTCGATCAGAACGGTAACGGTCTTGTCCATTTTGTCGGACACCACTTTACCGATCAGCGTACGCTTCAGCTTTACTTGTTCGGTCATTTGGCTTCCTTCGTGTTCAATACCGTTTTTACGCGTGCGATATCGCGACGTACCTTCTTGAGCTGCGAGGTGTTGCTCAGCTGTTGCGTAGCGATTTGCATACGCAGGCCGAACTGTGCCTTCAACAGGTCATTCAGCTCTTTTTGCAGAGCTACCTGGTCTTTGCCGCGGAGTTCAGATGCTTTCATATTTCACTCCTGTTATTGACCAACTTGACGGACCACGAAGGTGGTCGCCAGTGGCAGTTTGGCAGCGGCCAGGCGGAATGCTTCGCGCGCCAGTTCTTCGCCTACGCCATCCATTTCGTACAGGACTTTGCCTGGACGGATTTCAGCGACGTAGTACTCCGGATTACCTTTACCGTTACCCATACGGACTTCGGCAGGCTTGTTCGAAATCGGTTTGTCCGGGAAAACGCGAATCCAGATACGACCGCCACGTTTGATGTGACGGGTCATGGCGCGACGTGCGGCTTCGATCTGACGTGCCGTGATACGACCACGGGCAACTGCTTTCAGACCGAATTCACCGAACGACACATTGGTGCCGGCGCTGTGCGAAATGCCGGTGTTACGGCCTTTCTGCTCTTTACGATACTTTCTGCGTGCTGGTTGCAGCATGATTATTCTCCTGCTTTCTCGGCTGGCTTGGCAGCGCGGCGGGCGCCACCAGCACCGGCTGGACGCGGACGGCCAGCTGGTTTGCCGTCTTCACGACGTGGGCCACGTGGCTTTTTCTCGTCCGGCGGGGTATCGATGACTGGTGCATCGCCGTTTGGCGCGCGGTCACCTTTGTATACCCACACCTTGACACCGATGATGCCGTAGGTGGTCGAAGCTTCCGAAGTGCCGTAGTCGATGTCAGCGCGCAGCGTGTGCAGTGGCACACGGCCTTCGCGATACCATTCGGTACGGGCGATCTCGATGCCGTTCAGACGACCCGACGACATGATCTTGATGCCCAGGGCGCCCAGGCGCATCGCGTTCTGCATCGCGCGTTTCATCGCACGACGGAACATGATACGTTTTTCGAGCTGCTGAGCGATCGAGTCAGCGATCAGCTGCGAATCGATTTCTGGCTTGCGGATTTCTTCGATATTGACGTGCACCGGCACGCCCATGATCTTGGTCAGCGCCGACTTCAGTACTTCGATGTCTTCGCCTTTTTTACCAATGACCACGCCTGGACGCGAGCTGTAGATGGTGAAACGCGCATTCTTGGCTGGACGCTCGATGACGATGCGGCCGACCGAAGCGTTCTTCAGCTTGGCTTTCAGGTAGGTACGTGCTTTCAAGTCTTCGTTCAGCATGGCGGCAAAGTTGCCATTGCCTGCATACCAACGCGAAGCCCAGTTACGGGTAACCGCCAGGCGGAAACCAGTTGGATGAATTTTCTGACCCATCTTGGCTCCTTAGTTGCCTACGGTCACATAAATGTGACACGATTGTTTCGAGATACGATCGCCACGACCTTTTGCACGCGCGGTGAAGCGCTTCAGGATCGGGCCCTTTTCAACGTAGATCGTTTTCACGAACAGTTCGTCGATGTCGGCACCATCGTTGTGCTCGGCGTTGGCGATAGCCGACTCCAGCACTTTCTTGATGATGGTGGCGCCTTTTTTCGGGCTGAACTGCAGAATGTTCAGTGCAGCGTCAACTTTCTTGCCACGGATCAGGTCAGCAACCAGGCGGCCCTTTTGGTCCGACAGGCGCACGCCTTTGAGAATAGCTTTGGTTTCCATTATTTCTTCGCCTTCTTGTCAGCGGCATGGCCTTTGAACGTGCGGGTCAGCGCGAACTCGCCGAGCTTGTGACCTACCATGTTCTCGGAAACGTACACTGGCACGTGCAGCTTGCCGTTGTGCACAGCGATCGTCAGGCCGATGAAGTCAGGCATGATGGTCGAGCGACGGGACCAGGTTTTGATTGGCTTTTTGTCTTTGGTCGCTTGCGCGGCTTCGACTTTTTTCACCAGGTGGGCGTCACAGAACGGCCCTTTTTTCAATGAACGAGTCATGATTTATCCTTATTTCTTGCCGCGGCGCGAGACGATCATCGAAGAAGTACGCTTGTTGCTGCGCGTCTTCTTGCCCTTGGTCTGCTGGCCCCATGGCGAAACAGGGTGACGACCAGCTGCGGTTTTACCTTCACCACCACCGTGCGGGTGATCGACCGGGTTCATGACCACACCGCGAACGGTAGGACGAACACCGCGCCAGCGCATCGCACCAGCTTTACCGATTTTACGCAGGCTGTGTTCGGCATTGCCGACTTCACCAACGGTAGCACGGCACTCGATGTGCACGCGACGGACTTCGCCCGAACGCAGACGCACCTGAGCGTAGGTACCTTCACGGGCCATCAGCACAACGCCGGCGCCGGCGGTACGGGCCATCTGAGCACCTTTACCTGGCAGCATTTCGACGCAGTTCATGACGGTGCCGACCGGGATGTTGCGGATCGGCAGGCAGTTGCCCGACTTGATCGGCGCTTCCGAACCGGTCATCACCGCGTCGCCCACAGCCATGCCTTTGGTGGCGATGATGTAGGTACGGGCGCCATCGGCGTAGCACAGCAGCGCGATGTGCGCGGTGCGGTTAGGATCGTATTCGATACGTTCCACTTTCGCCGGGATGCCATCCTTGCTGTTACGCTTGAAGTCGATCACGCGGTAGTGCTGCTTGTGACCACCACCGATATGACGGGTGGTGATGTGACCGTTGTTGTTACGGCCAGCAGTTTTCGATTTTTTCTCAACCAGCGCAGCAAACGGACGGCCTTTGAACAGGTCGTTGTTGACCACTTTCACCATGCCGCGACGGCCTGGGGAGGTTGGCTTCATCTTAACGAGTGCCATTATTTAGCCTCCTCGGTGAAATTGATTTCCTGGCCTGGTTTCAGGCACACGAAAGCACGCTTGGTGTGGTTGCGGCGGCCGATGTGGGCGCCCGAACGCTTTTGCTTGCCTTCGCGGTTCACGGTTTGCACCGATTCCACTTCGACTTTGAACAGCAGTTCAACGGCAGCCTTGATTTCCGGCTTGGTCGCGTCGGTGGTGACACGGAACACGATTTGCTCGTTCTTTTCCGCGACCATGGTGGCCTTCTCGGAAATCACTGGAGCAACCAGTACCTTCAGCAGGCGTTCTTCGCTAAATTTCAATGCGCTCATGCCAGCATCTCCTCAATCTTGGCCAATGCAGCTTTGGTGACCACGATCTTCTTGTAGAACACCAGGGACATTGGATCTGCGTGACGCGGCTCAACCACCAGAACGTTCGGCAGGTTGCGCGAAGCCAGTTCCAGGTTTTCGTTGGCGACGTCGGTGATGATCAGTACCGAATCAAAGCCCATGCCGGTCAGCTTTTGCGACAGCAGCTTGGTTTTTGGTGCTTCGATCGCGAAATCCTCAACCACAACCAGGCGCTCTTCGCGGGCCAGTTGCGACAGGATCGAGCAGATACCAGCGCGGTACATCTTCTTGTTCACTTTGTGGGTGAAGTTCTCGTCAGGCGAGTTCGGGAAGATGCGACCACCGCCGCGCCACAGTGGCGACGACGACATACCAGCACGTGCGCGGCCGGTGCCTTTTTGGCGCCATGGCTTCTTGGTCGTGTGGTGGACTTCTTCACGGTCTTTTTGCTTGCGGTTGCCGCTGCGTGCATTGGCTTGGTAAGCAACGACGATCTGGTGGATCAGCGCTTCGTTGTAATCACGGCCGAAGACGGTATCGGCGGCGGCAACGTTAGAGGCGGCTTGACCTTGAGCGTTCAAGAGCTTGAGTTCCATCGTTTAAGCTCCCTTCTTTGCTTTAACTTTGACAGCTGGCGAAACCACTACCTGGCCGTTTTTGGCGCCAGGGATCGCACCTTTGACCAGCAGCAGCTGGCGTTCGGCGTCGATACGGGCGATTTCGAGGTTCTGCACGGTGCAGGTGACGTCACCCATGTGACCGGTCATGCGCTTACCAGGGAACACGCGGCCTGGATCTTGCGCCATACCGATCGAACCTGGAACGTTGTGCGAACGCGAGTTACCGTGGGTAGCACGGCCCGAAGCAAAGTTGTGACGCTTGATGGTACCGGCGTAGCCTTTACCGATCGATACACCTTGAACGTCGATCTTCTGACCGACTTCGAACAGCGAAACGGCGACAACTTCGCCAGCTTTCAGTTCGGCGGCTTTGGCAGCGTCGACGCGGAACTCTTTCAGCAGAGTACCGGCTTCAACACCCGCTTTAGCGTGGTGACCCGCAACAGCTTTGGTCACGCGGGAAGCGCGACGTTGACCATATGCGACCTGAACTGCGGTGTAGCCGTCAGTTTCAGGAGTTTTGATTTGCGCAACACGGTTGTTCGATACGTCAACCACGGTGACCGGGATCGAGTCCCCATCATCGGTGAAGATACGCATCATGCCAACCTTGCGACCGAGGAGGCCAAGGCTCATTTTTTCTCCAATTCCCACCTACGATTGGGCGGGGATATGTTGAACTACAAAATAGTACGGACCAATAAAAAGACGAATCCATACCGAAGCCGGCTAGTGTATATTGATTTGGGGGTTGACGCAACAACTTAGTACGAGGTATGTCAGTTTTTTGCGGCTGCTCCGCCGATGGCGTCAAATCAAGGCGCCATGCGGGCTGCACGGTGATCGCGCAGCCTGCAATCCGCTAGCGGTTCAGCCGGTTCAGCACCTGGGCGCGCAGGCTGCGGGCGGCGTCGGCGTCCAGCGGTGCCAGCATGCCGCGCGCGGCCGGCGGAATGTGCGCCGCCTCGCTGCCGTCGCTGTCAAACACATAATGGCGGAAGATTTCCTGCCACGCGGCGCGCTGTGCCGGCGGCAGGTCGCGCACGGTCATCAGCGCCTGCAGCAGCGTGTTGAATGGCGTGTCCATATACGCCGGCGACTGCCGCCACCAGTAATTGATCAGGATGTTGAACGCGGCCAGCCCTTCCACCTGGTGCCACCACATGCTGGGGATGAACAGCGCGTCGCCCGGCTCCAGCACGGCCGTCTGTGCGTGCGTCAGCGCCTCGGCATAGCGCGGGAAGCGCGCCAGGTCGGGCGCCTGCGGATCGACCAGGCTGACCGACTGCCCGGCCGGTGTGAAGTCCAGCGGGCCGATGTACAGGTTTTTCAGCTGCGCCGGCGGAAACAGCGTGAAGCGGCGGCGCCCTGCTGCCACGCAGGCAATATTGTCCGGCAGATCATAATGGGCCGGTACGCAGGTGCGGTTGCCGATCCAGATGCTGGCCAGCGGATCGCGCGCGCCAAAGTTGAGCGGATTGTCCTCGCGCATGCCGGGCAGGCAGGTATCGATGGTGGTCGAGCCGACATACAAGGTCGGCGGCTGCGGATGGTCGAGATGGTCGCGCAGCGCGTCCAGCACCTGGTCGAAGCGGACCATCTGGGCGCTGAAGTTGAAGCCGCTTAAATCGTCGTTGTAGAAGATCTTGCCGCCGCTGGACGCCGGCGCCGAGGTGCCCAGCACGGTGGCGTCGCGGTAGAAGCGGCGCAGGTAGGTGTCCGCCGCCTGCGGCGCGTTGCGCGCGGCGCGCACCAGCGGCCAGTCGTCCACCAGGCCGCGCAACACCAGCGGCGTGCTGGAGGTGAGGATGTCGTTAGGCAGCGGCCGGCGGTTGTCGCCACGTAATTGCCGGCTGCGCTCGCAGCCGATTTCAGCGATCTGTTGCACACTAGGCTTTCATGAAAAAACAGGCCGTCGCACGGGGCGACGGCCTGTTGTGTTACTGAACTACGCGATCAGATCAGAACTTGTAGCGTGCGCCCAGCATGTAACGCGGACCGCCTTGCGTCACATTCATGGTGGCTGCCTCGGTGCGACCGAACTGACGCTGGGTAGCGTTGGTCAGGTTGATCACCTCGGCCTGGAAGCTCAGGTTCTGGTTGAAGTTGTAGCCAATGCTGACGTCGGTCTGGCCGTAGCTGTCAGTGTACACCGGCGATGGACGGCTGCCACCGTCAATGGTCGAGGCCAGGAACTTGTCGCGCCAGTTGTAAGCCACCCGCACCGACCACTTGGCATCTTCATAGATACCCACCAGATTGGCCGAATTGCTCAGGCCCAGAATGGCGAACTGGTCGTTGTTGTTGGCGTTGTTATACTTGACCGGCGAGCTCACCCAGGTGTAGTTGGCCTGGACACCGAAACCGCTGCGGCCGAACATATGCTGCACGTTCAGTTCCGCGCCCTTGACCGTGGCCGACTTCTGGTTCGAATAGGTCTTGGTCAGGAAGTTCATCAGCGGATCGGTTGGCAGGCCGGTGATGTTGCCGTTCAGGTTGCCGTCCGACTTGACGCCGGTTTTGGTCACGCCAGGCTGGCCGTCGAAGTTGGTCAGGATGTAGTTACGCAGGCAGTTGGTGTCCGCCACCGTGCAGCCCGACGCCAGCGCGGCGTTGTAATAGGCGCCGCCGACTGGCGTATGCAGGTTGTACAGATTCTGCGAGACCACGGTCTGGCCGGCGTAGTTGTCCATCTTCTTGTGGAAGGCGGCTACCGACAGCACGCTCTGCTGGTCGTAATACCATTCCCACGAGATATCCAGATTCCTCGACTTGACCGGCTTCAGCGCCGGGTTGCCGACCGAAGCGGTGCCGCCGGTGAAGACGTTGGCGATCGTGTCCACGGTCAGGCCGCCTTGCAGCTGGTCATAACGTGGACGGCCGATGGTGGTGCCGGCGCTGGCGCGCAGCTTCATGTCCTTGCGCACGTCGAAGTCGAGGTTCAGGCTTGGCAGCACATTGTTGTAGGAAGCTTCCTGGGTGCTGTAAGCGTTGCCGCCGAAGGTGATCGGCAACTCATTCTGCGATACCCACACCACTGCCGTGCCTGGCAGTACCTGGGCCACCGAGGTGACTTTGGTGCGTTCGAAGCGCAGGCCAAGGCTGGAGTGGAACGGAATCGCCGTATCCCAGTCGGTGCCGAACGAGACGTAGGCCGAGGTGGATTTCTCCTGCAGCTCGCGGTCGGTATCGGCACTGGAGAAGTTCGGCAGGTAGCCGGCGGCGTTGCCGGTGACCTTGGCGGTCAGCGCGCGCAGCGTGGCGAAGTCGAAGCTGTACAGCGATGGGTACAGCGCAGCCGAATTGTGGCCGTCGAATTCCTTGAAGTAGGAGCTCAGCGGGCTAGCCACAAAGATGCTGGCCGGATAGTCGGAAGCCTTGGTGGCGCCGCCCCAGGTGTTGTTCTGCACGTTCGAGTAGGTCGAACGGTTCTTCGAGTCGGTATAGCTGACGCCGAAGTTCAGGTCGGACGCTTCGAACAGCTTCAGGTTACCCTTGGCCTGGGCCTGGTTGACGGTGGCTTTCTGCCAGCTGTTGTGGAACCACGAACCGGCAGCCTGGAAGGGCTGGGCGGCCAGGTTGGCCACCGGCATGCTGATCACCGGCAGTTCGGTGCTGTAGTCGACCTTGGTGGTGCCGCGGCTGAAGCTGGCGTTCGACAGGTTGTTCTCGGTGCCGAACGGGCTGTCCGCGCCGGACTCGGCGGTCGAGTGGTGGGCGTCAAACTCCAGGCGCAGGTCGGACGACGCTTTCCACACGGTGTTGAAGCCGATCGACTGGTTCTTGGTCTTGGTGGCGTAGTCGCCGCCGACCACCGAGATATCCTGTGGCGAGGTGTACTGTTCCTGGTAGGTGATCGGCGACACCACGCCGCCGTTCGGCCAGCTGCTGGTCGAGGTCGGGGTCTGGCCGAACCATACGCTCAGTTCGTTACGCTTGGTCTGGACCTTGTTTTCCGAGTAGGTCAGATCCAGTGTCGAGGTCAGCTCCTTGACCGGGCGGAATTGCAGCACCAGCTGGCCATTGGTACGCTGACGCTGGATGGCGTTGACGCCGTAGCCGAAGTTCTGCGGGATCTGGTACAGCGCATCCTGGGCCGGACGGTTGGTGATGTTCTGCGAGCCCGGCTGGCCAGGCTGCGGCAGCGTCGAGCCGGCAGTGGTGTCGGAACCGCGGTACGGGCCCTGGTAGCCGTTAGCGCTACCAGCCTTGCTGAAGCCGGAGTCACGTTCCTGGTAGCTGGCGCTGACGGCGACACCGAAGCGGCCGTCGGCGCTGGTGTTGCTGTAGATGCCAGAGATTTCCGGCGTCACCTTGTTGCCCTTGTGCATTTCCGGCACATTGTTGTTGGAAGTGTCGTGCACTGCCTTGCCGCCGATGCTGGCGCGCATGCCTGGATTGTCCAGCGGACGCGCGGTCATGACGTTGATGGTGGCGCCAATGCCGCCGGTCGGGCTGTCGGCACGGCCGGTCTTGTACACCTGCAGCTGCGAGATCGATTCCGACGCCAGGTTGGAGAAGTCGAACGAACGGCCGGACAGGTCGCTCAGGTCGGTGGTTGGCATCTGGCGGCCGTTCAGCAGCACCAGGTTGAAGTCCGGGCCCAGGCCGCGCACGGTGACCTTCTGCCCTTCGCCGTTGCTGCGGTCGATGGAGACGCCTGAAATCCTTTGCAAGGATTCCGCCAGGTTGGTGTCGGGGAATTTACCGATGTCGTCCGCCACAATGCCGTCAACGATGCCGTCGGCGTTGCGCTTCATGTTCATGGTCGACTGCATGCTGGCGCGGATGCCGGTCACGACCACCGAAGGGCCGCTGGTCATGCTGTCGGTCGAATTGGCGCCGGTGGTGTCCTGCGCGTGCACCGCGCCAAACGTGGCGCAAGCGCCTGCTACCGCCAGGCTGATCAGGCGGCGCTGGCGCGGTGGCTTTGAAAACGTTTTCATAAAAGTACGCACTTCATCTCCTTATTTTGATTTTACCGACAGTGTCTAGTCGGGCGTGATTCCTACACAAACGGACTGGGTAGTTCGGGTTGGCGGTGTGATGCCCGCCGGAGCGATGTCGAATTTACTTCATTAATATGACAAATTAGACAAGAACAGTATCGGAGAAACGCTTCCATTCGTCAATCGATCGAACGAATTAGCGCACCGAATAGGCGCGAAAGCTGTTGTTTCCACGCACCAGAACAGCGCCAGCTATGCCTTGCGGAAGCTTCATAGTCATTATGACAAGCTTGGTGTATCATCGCCGCACGCACCTTTTTGGAACACGCCCATGATCGTCGCCGGCGACCAGCAGTTACTCAAACAAATCAATCGCATGGCCCTGGTACGCCAGCTGGCCAGCGTGCCGGGCATGTCGCGCGCGGCGCTGGCGGAGACCGTGGGGCTGACCAAATCGACCATCAGCCTGCTGGTGCGCGAGCTGATGGACGAGGGCTGGTTGACCGAAAGCGCCTTGCGCACCACCGGCGCGCTGGGACGGCGGGCGACGCCGCTGCACATTGACGGCAGCCGGCTGACCCTGCTTGGCGCCGACCTCGGCATCAGCGCTGCGCGCATCGTCGCCACCAACCTGCTGGGCGAGGTGCTGGCCGAACAGGAACTGGCGTACAGCGACGCCAGCGACGCCGACAGCTGCATCGCCCGCATGGCTGACGGCCTGGCGGCGCTGACCGCCAGCGAAGCGCTGGCGGGGCGCACTGTGCTGGGGCTGGGCATCGGCCTGCACGGCGTGGTCGACGACACGACCGGCGTGCTGCAGCACGCCCCCCACCAGGGCTGGCGCAATATCGACGTCGGCGCCCAGTTGCACGCGCACTTCGACCAGACGCCGCTGGCCGGGCTGCCGCTGTTCATTCAGAACGAGGCGAATGTGGCGGCGCTGGCGGAGCTGGAATTTTCCGGCGAAAGCGGCACCGATCCGCTGATCTACCTGAGCATCAACTATGGCGTCGGCGCCGGCATCATCGTCAACGGCCGGCTGTTGACCGGTCTGTACGGCTTTGCCGGCGAGGTCGGTCACACCATCCTGCAACAGGGCGGGCCGCTGTGCTCATGCGGCCGGCGTGGCTGCGCCGATGCCCTGATCGGCCTGCAGGCACTGATGGACGAGGTGTATGGCAAGCGCCAGTTGTCGACGCCGCAGCTGCTGGAGCAGTTGTTCGCGCAAGCCAACGCTGGCGACGCCCACGCGGCGCGCGCGGTGGAAGCGGCCGGGCGCAACCTCGGCGTACTGCTGAACAATTTGTGGGTGGCGTTCGATCCGATGTGCATTGTCATCGGTGGGGCCGCCTTGCGGCTGGGCGAGCGGCTGATCGCGCCCGGCCGCAGCGTGCTGGACGACTGCGCCAGCGCCACGCAGCTGACCGCGCCGACGGTGCGCACGCCGCACTTCGGTCACAACGCCATTGCCATCGGCGCCGCCGCCATGGTGCGCCACTACCTGATGCGTCCCTTCGACAGCCAGGGTCCGGCGCGCCGCAACAGCGGCAAGCTGGGTGAACTCCCCCCTGCCCTCGCCGCCAGCCTGCACGCCTGGAACTGAGGCGTCAATCCAGGCCGGTCTTGCCGGGCGCCCAGTAGGCCTTGCTCTGGCGGCGCTTGGCGGCGGTGCCGTGCTGGTGCAGCAGGCGGGTCATTTGCTGGATGGCGCCGGCCTTGCCGGTGAGAACGATGTCGGCATCGGGATGGGCTTGCAGCAGCGCTGCCATCTGCGCTGCCAGCGCGCGTGGGTCGCTTTCAATGCCGGCATTGGGCAGACCCAGCCTGTCGACGGCGGCGCGCACATGCTCGCCGGCCTCGAACAGCATGTAAGTGGTGGCCTGCGCCGACAGGGCGGCGCCCAGTCCCAGCGAGGTTTCATCGCCGAACAAGATCACCGGCGACGCCGCCGGCGCCAGCCGGATCGATTTACGCGGGCCAAAAAAGGCGCAGCTATCGCCAGCCCGCAGCGACCGCGCCCATTGCGTGCCTGGCGCGTCACCGTGCAGGTAGACCAGGAAGCGCATGCGGCCAAGTTCGCCATCCCAGTCGATCGGCGTGTAGGTGCGCTGCACCCAGCCGCCCAGCATCACCTGGATCTTGTCGCCCGGCGTCCACGCGGCGTCGCGCAGCGCGTCGCCGCCCAGCGTCACCAGGCGGAAGCTGCCGCCGACGTCTTCAACCTCCAGCACCTGGGCGCTGCGCGTGAAGATTTTCTGTAGCGCCAGCTCGATGCGGCCGGCGCGTTGGGGGGAAGTCGTTGTGTCCATGCCCTGAAGACGGGCCAGGGGCGCGAATATTTTATTCCGGCACGTGGATGCGCGCCTTGATATGTTTCAGGTGAGCGACGATGGTGAAAGTCATCACCACCAGCAGCGACCACGAACTCCATTTGCTGACATGCACGGCCGACCACGCTCCCAGCTGGTTCGGATAGCGCCAGATGCCCCAGAAGGTGCTGATGTTTTCCGCCAGCCAGATAAAGAAGCCGATCAGCACGAAGGCCAGCAGCAGCGGCATCTGGCGGTCGCGGTCGAGCGGGCGGAAGATCACGGTGGTGCGCGCGTACAGGCCCAGCGCCGCTGCCGCCAGATACCAGCGGTAATCGCCGATGTAGTGGTGGGTGAAGAAATTGGCGTAGATCAGCAGCGCGATCAGCACCGCCATCCAGTACGGTGGATGGTGGCGGATGCGCAGGTCGAACAGCCGCCACGCCTGCACGATGTAGCTGCCGACCGCCGCGTACATAAAGCCGGAAAACAGCGGCACGCCAAACAGCTTGGTATAGGCAAAGTCCGGATAGCTCCATGACTGGATGCTGCCCGACACCTTGAACGCTTCCAGCGCAAAGCCGACCAGGTGGAACAGGCAGACCGCCTTCAGCTCATCCCAGGTTTCCAGTTTGGCCCACAACATCCAGGCCTGGATGGCGACGGCGGCCAGCAGCAGCACGTCATAGCGCGGCACGCCAAACAGGCCGGCACGCGGCACCAGCAGCACGCTGGCGAAGAACAGCGCGACAAACAGGCAGGCGCGCGCTTCCTTGACGCCGAAGTAGAGAAATTCGATGATGAAACGGCGCCAGCCGGGCAGATCGTTGCGGGCAGACGCGGTCAGCAGGTGGGTGTCTAAAGAGGCAAGCATGGCGACAGACTCTAGCCGCTTCAGGCGCAAAAAACAATGGGGCCGGACGCTTGCACGTCCGGCCCCATCATCAACTGGCAGCCAGGGCTGCCTGCTTAAAGACGATTACTGCAGTTTGATTTCGACATCAACGCCAGCTGGCAGGTCCAGCTTCATCAGTGCGTCAACGGTCTTGTCGGTTGGGTCGACGATGTCCATCAGGCGCTGGTGGGTACGGATTTCGAACTGGTCGCGCGAGGTCTTGTTGACGTGCGGCGAACGCAGAACGTCGAAACGCTGAATGCGGGTTGGCAGTGGGACTGGGCCTTTGACAACGGCGCCGGTGCGCTTAGCGGTGTCAACGATTTCCAGTGCGGACTGGTCGATCAGCTTGTAGTCGAAAGCTTTCAGACGGATACGGATTTTTTGATTTGGTGCGGACATGATAATTCCTTGAAAGAGCGAACTGGCAACTTTGTAGCGCCAGCAATGTTTAAAAGAACGAGTTTAATGCGCAAGGTAATACGCAAGGGCGAGATGGTATCACACCATCCCGCCCCTGTTTCAATCCGGCTTAAAAATTAGGCCAGGATTTTAGCAACAACACCAGCGCCGACGGTACGGCCACCTTCGCGGATTGCGAAGCGCAGACCTTCTTCCATCGCGATCGGGTTGATCAGCTTGACGGTGATCGACACGTTGTCGCCTGGCATAACCATTTCTTTGTCCGCTGGCAGTTCGATCGAACCGGTCACGTCAGTCGTACGGAAGTAGAACTGTGGACGATAGTTGTTGAAGAACGGGGTGTGACGGCCGCCTTCGTCTTTCGACAGAACATAGATCTCGCCGGTGAAGTGGTTGTGCGGCTTGATCGAGCCTGGTTTTGCCAGAACTTGACCACGTTGCACGTCTTCACGCTTGGTGCCGCGCAGCAACAGACCAACGTTGTCGCCTGCTTGACCCTGGTCCAGCAGTTTGCGGAACATTTCCACGCCGGTGCAGGTGGTTTTGACGGTATCGATGATGCCGACGATTTCGATCTCTTCGCCGACTTTGATGATGCCGCGCTCAACACGACCGGTCACCACGGTGCCGCGACCCGAGATCGAGAACACGTCTTCCACTGGCATCAGGAAGGCGCCGTCCACTGCGCGCTCTGGCGTAGGGATGTAGCTGTCCAGTGCGTCGGCCAGTTGCATGATGGCCTGTTCGCCCAGAGGACCGGTGTCGCCGTCCAGTGCTTTACGTGCCGAACCTTTGATGATTGGCAGGTCGTCGCCTGGGAACTCGTATTTCGAAAGCAACTCACGCACTTCCATTTCAACCAGTTCCAGCAGCTCTTCGTCATCCACCAGATCGCATTTGTTCAGGAACACGACGATGTATGGAACGCCAACCTGGCGGGCCAGCAGGATGTGTTCGCGGGTCTGTGGCATTGGGCCGTCAGCTGCGGAGCACACCAGGATCGCGCCGTCCATCTGCGCTGCACCGGTAATCATGTTTTTGATGTAGTCGGCGTGGCCTGGGCAGTCAACGTGAGCGTAGTGACGGGCAGCGGTTTCGTACTCAACGTGAGCGGTGTTGATGGTGATGCCGCGTGCTTTTTCTTCTGGTGCTGCGTCGATCTGGTCGTAAGCTTTCGCTTCGCCGCCGAATTTCTTCGACAGAACGGTTGCGATTGCAGCGGTCAGGGTGGTTTTGCCGTGGTCGACGTGACCGATGGTGCCTACGTTGACGTGCGGTTTAGTCCGCTCGAACTTTTCTTTTGCCATTTTGATTCATCCTCAAAGTTTTAAATATGCGGCCGGGTGATCTACCCGGCCGCAAAAATTACACAATTACTTGGTTTTCGCGGTAACGATTGCGTCGATAACGTGCTTAGGCGCCTCGGAGTAGTGCTTGAACTCCATGGTGTAGGTTGCACGACCTTGCGTTGCGGAACGCAGGGTGGTCGAGTAACCGAACATTTCCGACAGCGGTACTTCGGCTTTGATGATCTTGCCGCCGCCGCCTGGGATTTCGTCCATGCCCTGCACCATACCACGGCGGGACGACAGATCGCCCATCACGGTACCGGCGTAGTCTTCCGGCGTTTCCACTTCCACAGCCATCATTGGTTCCAGGATGACTGGGCTGGCGCGACGGCAAGCTTCTTTGAAGGCCATCGAACCGGCCATGCGGAATGCATTTTCGTTCGAGTCAACATCGTGGTACGAACCGAAGGTCAGGGTGACTTTGACGTCAACCACTGGGTAGCCAGCCAGAACACCGGTATTCAGGGTTTCGCGCACACCTTTTTCAACCGCGGGGATGAATTCACGTGGAATCACACCGCCTTTAATTGCGTCGATGAACTCGAAGCCTTTACCTTGTTCCTGTGGTTCCAGGGTCACCACAGCGTGACCGTACTGACCACGACCACCGGACTGCTTGACGAACTTGCCTTCCACATCGGACACCGATTTGCGGACGGTTTCGCGGTAAGCAACCTGTGGTTTGCCCACGGTGGCTTCCACGCCGAATTCGCGCTTCATACGGTCAACGATAATTTCCAGGTGCAGCTCGCCCATACCACCGATGATGGTCTGGCCCGATTCTTCATCGGTCTTGACGCGGAACGACGGATCTTCCTGTGCCAGGCGGTTCAGTGCCAGGCCCATTTTTTCCTGGTCGGCCTTGGTTTTTGGTTCCACAGCCTGTTGAATCACTGGCTCTGGGAAGACCATTTTTTCCAGGGTGATGATCGATTGCGGATCGCACAGGGTTTCGCCGGTGGTCACGTCTTTCAGACCAACCGCAGCGGCGATGTCGCCGGCGCGCACTTCTTTGATCTCTTCGCGCTGGTTGGCGTGCATCTGCAGAATACGGCCCAGACGCTCTTTACGACCTTTAACCGAGTTGTACACGGTGTCGCCAGCATTGATGACGCCCGAATAGACGCGGAAGAAGGCCAGCTGGCCAACGAACGGGTCGGTCATGATCTTGAACGCCAGCGCCGAGAATTTCTCGTCGTCCGATGCTTTACGGGTTGCCGGCTCTTCGTCTTCGTCGGTGCCTTTTACGTCAGCGATGTCGATCGGCGATGGCAGGTACTCGATGACCGCGTCCAGCATGGCTTGCACGCCCTTGTTTTTGAAGGCGGTGCCGCACAGCATAGGAACGATTTCCGAAGCGATGGTGCGATCGCGCAGCGCTTTTTTGATCTCGGCTTCCGACAGGTCGCCTTCTTCCAGGTACTTGTTCATCAGGTCTTCGTTCGCTTCAGCAGCGGCTTCAACCATTTTCTCGCGCCACTCGGCAGCCGAGTCAGCCAGCTCTGCAGGAATATCGACGTAGTCGAATTTCATGCCTTGCGAAGCGTCGTCCCAGATGATCGCTTTCATCTTGACCAGATCGATCACGCCTTTGAAGTTGTCTTCAGCGCCGATAGGAATCTGGATCAGGATCGGGTTGGCCTTCAGGCGTGCGCGCATCTGCTCGTACACTTTGAAGAAGTTGGCACCGGTACGGTCCATCTTGTTGACGAAGGCCAGACGTGGCACTTTGTACTTGTTAGCCTGACGCCATACGGTTTCCGACTGTGGCTGAACACCGCCCACTGCGCAGTAAACCATGCAAGCACCATCCAGCACGCGCATCGAACGTTCCACTTCAATGGTGAAGTCAACGTGGCCTGGGGTGTCGATGATGTTGATGTGGTGTTCTGGGAAGTTGTTTGCCATGCCTTTCCAGAAGCAGGTGGTCGCAGCCGAGGTAATGGTAATACCACGTTCCTGCTCCTGCTCCATCCAGTCCATGGTGGCGGCGCCATCGTGAACTTCACCGATCTTGTGGTTCACGCCCGTGTAGAACAGAACGCGCTCGGTAGTGGTGGTCTTACCTGCATCGATGTGAGCGGAGATACCGATATTGCGGTAGCGCTCGATGGGGGTCTTGCGGGCCATAATTAATCCTAAATCGTTTAATGGACAAAACCGAGCGCCATTTTTTGTACAAAAAATGAGCCCGGCCTCGAACAACGGATAACAGCCAGCCGCAGCTGGCCGATTTTATTAGAAGCGGAAGTGCGAGAACGCCTTGTTCGCTTCAGCCATGCGGTGAACTTCGTCACGCTTTTTCATCGCACCGCCACGGCCTTCAGCGGCTTCCATCAGCTCGCCAGCCAGACGTTGTGGCATCGATTTTTCGCTGCGCTTGTTGGCAGCTTCACGCAGCCAGCGCATCGACAGCGCCATACGACGCACTGGGCGGACTTCAACCGGCACCTGGTAGTTTGCACCACCAACGCGACGGGATTTCACTTCAACCAGCGGCTTGGCGTTGTTCAGCGCGGTGGCGAACACTTCCAGCGGGTCTTTGCCGGACTTTTGGGTGATGTGCTCGAAGGCACCGTAGATGATGTTTTCAGCGACCGATTTTTTACCGGACAGCATCAGAACGTTCACGAATTTGGCGACATCGGTGTTGCCGAATTTTGGATCCGGCAGGATCTCGCGCTTGGGTACTTCACGACGACGTGGCATGTCATTTCCTTTTATCTTCAGTTGAGTGCCTTGCGGTCACTCGCGGCGGCCATCATAGCCATCCACTTACTCGGTCTCGCGACCGGCTCAACTCAATTAATGTAAATTACTTCTTAGCTTGCTTGGCGCGTTTTGCACCGTATTTCGAGCGAGCTTGTTTACGGTCTTTAACGCCCTGGGTATCCAGTGCACCGCGAACCATGTGGTAACGCACACCTGGCAAGTCTTTTACACGACCGCCGCGCAGCAGAACAACGCTGTGTTCCTGCAGGTTGTGGCCTTCACCGCCGATGTACGAAATAACTTCGAAACCGTTGGTCAGGCGCACTTTGGCAACTTTACGCAGTGCCGAGTTAGGCTTCTTAGGAGTGGTGGTGTACACACGGGTGCACACGCCACGTTTTTGCGGGCTGTTTTCCAGCGCCGGCGATTTGCTCTTCACGACCAGTTTGGTACGTGGATTGCGAATCAGTTGATTGATGGTTGGCATCGTTCTAAACCCAACTAAATAACAACATTAACAACCCGGTCATAGTGCCGGGGACAAAAAACCTTCTCTCGATCTATTGGGCCAAAGGAGGCGCAAACAGCCACTCTCCTGGAGCAGCCAGATTCAACGTATACGATGTGCAGAATAAATTGAGAACTCGCGAGTATAGACCTGTCGCATGGCGCAGTCAACCATTTTCACGGCGCCATGCGGCTTGCGGCGGGGAGCAGACACTAGCAGAAAGCCAGCGAAACACTTGATAATGGCAAGTACTTCCACTGCCGCCGTTGCCATGCGATCCCTGTTGCGCCCCGCTCCCCTGTTCGTGCTTTCCAGCTACCTGCTGCTGTCGCTGGTGCCCTGCGTACCACTATTGCTCGGAAAGCAAGTTCCGGAACTGGGCCACGTGCTGGCGGTGGAAGCGCTGGTCTGGCTGGCGGTATGGAGCCTGTTCGGCCGGCCGGCCCGCTTCCACTGGCTGCTGTTGCCAGCCTTCATGGCGCTGCCAACCGAGATTTACCTGTTTATTTACTACGGCCAGGGCATTTCCACCCACCACCTGGGGATTATCGCCGAAACCAGCCCGAAGGAGGCGCTTGAATTCCTCGGCAGCAAAGTCTGGCTGATGGCGGCCGTGCTGCTGGCGGCGGTGGCGTGGTGGATCGCGGTGCAGGTGGCCGCCCAGCGCAGCACGGTGCTGACCTGGCGCGGCAAGCCGCGCTGGGCCACGCTTGCCATCGTCATATTGGTCGCGGGCGTGCTGGCCTACGGCTGGGAATTCGGCGTGCGCGCCAGGCCGGTGCCGCCGGCCGGCGCCAGCAAGCTGGCGCCGCAGCACGCCGGTTCAGCCGGATCAGCGATCGGCTCGGCGCTCAGTTCGGCGCTGCGCTTCGTCGGCGTCACCTCCGCCGCCGAGACTGCCAGCGAAGAAGAGAGCGCCATCGAGGACGCGGTCGAAGCCAGCGACCCGGAATACCCGGCCATGGCCGGCGCCGGCCACACCGGCTGGCCGCTGGGTGCGCTGCCGTGGCGACTGCGCTCGCCGCTGAGCTTCGGCGAGTTCGCCTCGTCGTGGCCATTCGGCCTGACCGCGCGCGGCGTCGACTTTTACCAGGAGCGCGAATACCTGGCCGACCTGGGCAAGCGCAGCAGCAATTTCAGCTTCAAGGCGCACCAGCCGGCGCCCAACGACACGCCGGAAATCGTCATCATGGTGATCGGCGAATCATCGCGCTACGACCGCTGGAGCGTCAATGGCTATGCGCGCGACACCACGCCGCTGCTGCGCCAGGAGGCCAACCTGGTGACGCTGCAGGATGTGATCACCTCGGTGTCGGCGACGCGGCTGTCGGTGCCGGTGATCATCTCGCGCAAGCCGGCCATGCAGGCGCTGAAAGATGGCTTCTCGGAGAAATCCTTCCTCACCGCCTACAAGGAAGCCGGCTTCAAGACCTTCTGGCTGTCGAACCAGATTTCCTTCGGCCGCTTCGACACGCCGGTGTCGGTGTTTGCCAAGGAAGCCAATGTGATCCAGTTCATGAACCTGGGCGGCTTTACCAATAACTCCAACCTCGACCAGATCCTGCTGGAACCGCTGAAGCACGCGATTGCCGATGCGGCGCCGAAAAAGCTGATCGTGCTGCACACGCTGGGCAGCCACTGGAACTACAGCCAGCGCTATCCCGAGGATTTCGACAAGTGGCAGCCATCGCTGTTTGGCGTCGACAAGCCGGTGTACACCGATCTGAAGCTCAAGCCGCAGATCAACAACAGCTACGATAATGCCATCCTCTACACCGACTGGTTCCTGGCGCAGGTGATCGGCCAGCTGAAGCAGACGCAGCAACTGGCATCCATGGTCTACGTGGCCGACCACGGCCAGACCTTATATGACGGCACGTGCAACCTGGCCTTCCACGGCCACAATACGCAGTTCGAATTCCACGTGCCGGCGGTGGTGTGGTACTCGGACGCCTTCCAGGCGCACTACCCGGACAAGGTCAAACAGCTGCTGCGCCATCGCAAGGCGCGGCTGGCGACCGAGAACATGTTCCACACGCTGCTCGACATGGGCAACATCCAATACGACGACGAGAAGCTGGAGTGGAGCTTTGTCAGCAAGCAGTTCAAGCAGCACAAGCGCTATGTCGACAGCTACGGCTGGTCGAACTACGACAACGCCAGCTTCAAGGGCGACTGCCGCGAAGTCATGGACAAGGGCAAACCACTCAAACAGGAGAAGTAATGGGTATCCGCATCGCGGCGGCGCAAGCGCCATCGGTGGCAGACGACATCGCCGCCAATCTGCAAACGCATCGGCGCTTCATCCGCGCCGCGCGCGCCGAAGGCGTGCAGCTGCTGGTGTTCCCGGAGCTGTCGCTGTGCGGTTACGAGCTGCCGCTGCTGCGCGCCTGCGCCATGTCGCCGCACGATGCGCGCCTGGACGCGTTGCGCGCAGCGGCAGACGGCATGACGGTCATCGTCGGCGCGCCGGTGATTGATGCCGGCGCTGCGCAACCCTGCATTGCCAGCATCACATTGGCGGCCGATGGCAGCACCCGCGTCTACCGCAAGCAGTACCTGCACGGTGGCGAAGAAGTACATGCCCAGCCGGGCGCCATCGGCACGCAGGCGCATGCGCTGCGTGGCCAGCGCTACGTTGAAGCCATCTGCGCCGATACGACACACGCCGAACACGCGCAAGCGGCAGCGGACGCCGGCGCCTCGCTGTACGTGGCCGGCGTGCTGATTTCGGTCGGTGGATATGACAAGGATGCCGCGCTGCTGCGCGGCTATGCGCAAGCCCATGACATGGGCGTGCTGCTGGCCAATCATGCAGTCGATTCCGGCGGCTACGCGGTCGCCGGCAAGAGCGCCTTCTGGGCGCCTGGTGGCCAGTTGATCGTCCAGGCCCACGGGCCGGGCGACTGCCTCGTCATTGCTGAAGAAAGCCAGGGCTGGCAAGGCCGCGTGATCCCGGTCGCGGCCTGATGGGTCAAGGCGCCGCGTGGCGCCCCGCATAACGGCTTAACGCAGCGCCAGCTGCTTGCCCGGGCGGCGCGCGGCGCCGACAGCGCTTTCGTTGATCTTGAAGATGCTGACCGTCTGCTGCAACTCGGCCGCCTGGTCTTGCAGCGACTGGGTCGCCGCTGCGGCCTCCTCCACCAGCGCGGCATTCTGCTGCGTCACCTCATCCATCTGCGCCACCGCCTGGTTGACCTGGTCGATGCCGTCGCTCTGCTCGCGGCTGGCGACCGCGATTTCGCCGACGATCTGCGTCACCTGATGCACATTGCCGACCAGCGTGGTCATCGTCGTGCCGGCCTGCTCCACCAGGCTGGTGCCCAGCTGGATCTTCTGCACCGAATCATCAATCAGCACCTTGATCTCCTTGGCGGCGGCCGCCGAACGCTGCGCCAGGTTGCGCACCTCGGTCGCCACCACAGCGAAGCCGCGCCCCTGCTCGCCGGCACGGGCCGCTTCCACCGCCGCGTTCAGCGCCAGGATGTTGGTCTGGAAGGCGATGCCATCGATCACGCCGGTGATATCGACAATCTTGCGCGACGCATCGTTGATGTCGTTCATGGTGCTGACCACCTGCTGCATCACTTCGCCGCCCTGCGCCGCCGTGGTCGATGCGTCTTCCACCAGCGTGCGCGCGTGCTGGGCGTTGTCCGAGTTCTGCTTGACGGTGCTGGTCAGTTCCTCGATCGACGCGGCGGTTTCTTCCAGCGAGCTGGCCTGCGTTTCAGTGCGTGACGACAGCTCCAGATTGCCTGCCGCCAGTTCCTGCGAACCGGTGTTGATGATGTCGGCGCCGTTGCGTACGCGCGACACAGTCGACAGCAAATCGCCCTGCATGCGCTGGATCGCTGTCAGCAAACGCTGGATTTCGTTATCGCCCGACGCTTCGATATGCGCCGTCAGGTCGCCGCTGGCCACGCGGTCCAGCTGTCCGACCGCACCTTCCAGCGGCAGCAGCACGGTGGATCGCAGCATCAGGTGCGCGCCCAGCACCACGCCGAGTGCAATCAGCAGACCCAGCGCCACCAGCCACATCACCACCGTGTATTCGCTGGCGCGGCTGTCGGCCAGTTCGTTGATCTGTTCATCGCCCAGCTTCTGGAATTTCTCCAGCAGCGACGAGAAATTGGCGCCCACCGGCGTCAGTTCGCCGGAGTTGATGGCGGTGTAGGCCGCCGTATCATCCTTGGCCAGCGCCGCCGAGGCGCGCTCCAGCACGGCGGACAGCTTGCGGCCGGACTCCACCAGATCCTTCTTCAGTTGCGTATCCTGGCCTGGAAAGTCAGGCGCCTTCTCGAACTTGTCGAGGAAATCCAGCGTGCGCTGGTAGGATTTTTTGGCGGCGGCCAGCGCCGAATCGCGGGTGGACTTGTCGTCGGCTTCTTTCAGCGCCGCATAGCCGCGCGTCAGCGCCGAGCGGGTGCGGGTGGTGTCTTTGTAGGCATCGTTGATGGTGATGACCTGGTTGGCGATGCGGTGCACCACCCCGATCGACTGGTTGGACTGCTGCAAAGCAAAGATGCCCAGGCCCGCACCGGCAAGCAACATTATCGTAAACAAAACAAGCACGCCCAACAAGCTCGCCCGTACCGTGACCTTATTCATTCCGCCTCCAAATTTAAGTATTTCTAACCAGAAACACTATACCAAATTATGAAGTTTTGTGAGCACGGAAATAACTTTACGCCGGTTTGTGCACCATCAGCCAATACACCACCAACAGTGCGCCGAAGGCGGGGAAGCCGAGCGCGGTCCAGATCTTTTCGTAGCGCCAGTAGCGGGCCGGTAGCGGCGCGTCATCCCGCGCGGCGATGGCGGCCATGTCGCGCATGCGCAATTGCAGCCACACCACCGGCAGCCAGCAGGCGCCGGCCAGCGCATACAGCGCGAGCGACCAGACGATCCAGGTCGAGCCAAGCGGATAGCCGGCCATGTGTATCATCCAGAAGCCCGACAGCGGCTGGATGATGACCGACGGCGTGGTGAACCACCAGTCCGCACGCGCCACCAGCCGCGACACCACGGCGATCGCCGTCACGTTGCGCGTGCGATTGGTGAAGAACATATAGAAAGCCGTGCCGAAGCCAGTGCCGAACATCGCGGTCGCGGACAGGATGTGCAGCCATTTGAGCGCAAGGTAGTCCATTATCTGCTCGCCCTCCACATCAGGAACATCAATGCCAGCAAGGGCAGGTTCTTGCTCAGCGGGCCGAAGGGATGCAGCCAGAAGAACGGCAGGAACAGGCTCATGATGACCGTGTAGCCGCCAACCAGCGCCAGCTGCGCAGCCCACAGCCAGCGGCGTGGACGCAACAACAGCAGCACGCCGATGGCGGCGTCGGTGAGGCTGGCGGCCAGCAGCATCGGCTCTTGCGCAAATGCCGGGATGCCGCAGGCGGCCAGCCACGCACGGCTTTCTTCATGCGGCCAGCCGAACCAGGAAACGGCGGCAGTCCATAGCCACAGCGTCGCCATCGCCAGCGTGATCAGCACGGACGCCCATTGCCACACGGCGTCTATGCGCTGTGCGGGTTGCGCGAAACTCGCCGGATCGCGCAGCGGGCGGCCAAGCAGCGCGGCGGCAGGCGCGGCGTTGGCAGTGTTGCCGCCGTCGGCGCTTTGTTCGAGCATCAGCAGCGATTCCGGCGTCAGTGCGCTCGACGGCGCCAGCGCGGCTACGCGCGCCACCAGGCGTGCGACTGGCATCGGCAGATCCAGCACCAGCCCGGCCGGCGCCTGCATGCCTTGGCGCAGGTCGCCCAGGTAGGCAGCCATGCTGCCGGCGCGCGGCCCAACGGTGGCCAACTCGCGCGGCGGCGCTTCCTGCGCCGTTACCAGCTTGACGATGATGGCCACCAGATCGTCTACGTGTATCGGCTGCACCTTGGCGCCGTGCGCCATCGGCATCATCAGCACCGGCAGCGTGGCCAGCATGCGGAACATGATGCTGCTGGCGCCCTCGTCGCCATATACCAGCGACGGGCGGATGATTGCCGGCTGCAGGCCGCTGCGCGCCATCAGGTCGGCTTCCGCCGCGCCTTTGCTGCGCCAGTAGCCGGTGGCGGCATCAGGCGCACTGCCCAGCGCAGACACCTGCACCACGCGGCGCACCCCAAGCTGTTCGCAGGCGGCAAACATTGCCACCGGCGCGGCGCGATGCAGGCGATCGAAATCGCCGGCGCGCGTTTCGCGGATGATGCCGACACAGTTGACCACCGCATCGTAGCCGGCCAGTAGCGGCAACCAGTCCCGCGCATCGGTGAGATTGCCGAATTCAGCTTCCAGCCAATCGCGCTCTCCGGCGGGACGGCGCCGGCTCAAGCCGGTGACCGAACAACCGGCGGCGCGCAACGCCTGCACTGCATGTCCGCCGATCAATCCTGTGGCGCCAAGTACCAGGACTTTCATATCACCTCCCGTCAGTTATTTCTGTAAACACAGAAATGATGAGCTAAATTTTTTTAATCGCTACCCAGCAAGCGCGCTACTTTGCCACCCATTTTGAGGAAGCGTTGCATCGTTGCCGGCGGCAAATGCTTGTAGTCATCGTAGGTGCTGGTCAGCATTTCCAGGAAATCCAGCACTTGCTCCATTTTGACCTTGGTGGCCTGCTCAAGTTGCGGATCGCTCTCCGCTTCCACCGCGCAGGCGCGCAGCACGGTCAGCGTCGGATCGATCTCGCGCTTCTTGCGCTCCTCGACGATGACGCGGAAGATTTCCCACACGTCCTGCAGCGCGAGAAAATAGTCGCGGCGGTCGCCGGCCATATGCGTGATGCGGACCAGGCCCCAGCTTTGCAGCTCCTTCAAGCTATTGCTGACATTCGAACGCGCCACATTCAGCGTCTCGGCGATCTGCTCGGCGTTGAGTGGCTGGTTGGCCAGGAACAGCAAGGCATGAATCTGTGCCACAGTCCGGTTCACGCCCCAGCGCGCGCCCATTTCACCCCAATGCAGGATGTATTTTTGAATGGTTGGTGTCAGTTCCATGCATTTCTCTAATTTCTGTCGTTACAGAAATAATAGGATGCATTTTCGACAAAGTCAATGCTGGCATTTGAGGTAGCGCAAACGCGCCGCAAGCTGATTCGATACGATGAAGAACGGCTGTCACCTGGGCCTTTTCTGCTACGATCAAATGGGGAGGTATCATGACCATGCCTATCAAATTCGACACCCTTGAATACACCCGCAACCTGATGGAAGCAGGTATCTCCGCCACCGATGCAGAAGCACACGCCAACGCGCTCAGCCTGGCAATGGCCGAAGCAACCGTCTCGCCAAGCGAGCTGCTACTGCTCAGAACCGACGTGTTGGCCCGCATCGACATGCTGCGCCTTTCCGTGGATGCAAAAATAGAAGCGTTATGCGTATCAGTGGAAACGAGAATAGACTCGCTGCAATCTGAGATAAATGCGAAGATAAATTCGGTGCAGGCCGAGATAAATCTGAGGATAAATTCGCTCCAGGCCGAGATAGATCTGAGGATAAATTCGCTGCAGGCCGAGATAGATCTGAGGATAAATTCTCTGAAGGCCGAGATAAATGCGAAGATAAACTCACTGCAAGTCCAAACCAACTCGCTGCAAGTCCAAATCAACTCACTGCGCGAGGAAATAAGTTCGCTACGCGCCGGGATGAATGCAAAACTCATCCCGCTGTATCTCATGGCCGGCCTGTCACTGGTGCTGCATGCCATCACCCTGGCCAAGCTGTTCTCCTGACAATCCGGTCGGGCGGGCCATGTAATTGCCTAGCCAGGTATGGATGCGGTTGGCTTTCTCGGTGATGGCGGGAGCAAAGCCGCGCTCCGCCAGCAAGGCAATGCCGTTGGTGTCGACCAGCAGCCCAGGCGCCAGCTGCCAGCGTCCGTCGACGCGGCTGACACACCAAGGCTGCAGACAATCCGACAGCAGCGACGCCAGCACCAGGTGATGCGACGCCACCAGCACCCGCCCCCGCTGCGCCAGCTCATGCAGCACCGCTCCCGCCGCCGACACCGACTCCAGATAATTCGTGCCACGGAAAATCTCATCAATGACGAAGATCGCCGGCCGCTGCGCCGCCAGCGTCAGCAACTCCTGTCCACGTCGCAGCTCCGCCATGTAGAAACTCTCGCCATTCGACATCGCATCCTCGTTCTGCATGCTGCTGTAGACCGGCAGCAGCGGCGTCACCGCGCGCACCGCGTAGCAGAAGCCAAACGCACGCGCCACGATCAGGTTCAGTCCCACCGTCCGCAGCAAGGTGCTCTTGCCGATACCGTTCTGCCCCGAAATGAACACGCCCTGCCGCTGCATGCCAAACGTCAGCGGCGCCGCGCCGTCCAGCAGCGGATGCACTACCTCATCCAGCGCCACCGCATCGCCCTGCTCCGCCCAACAATATGTCGGCGCCGCAGCCAGATGCCGCGCCAGCGCCAGGTCCGCCTCCAGCGCCGCCACGCGCTCAAAGCTGCCACGCAGGAAACCGATATGCTGACGCGCCACCTCGCGGCTCTGGAAATAATGACGCACATTCTGCAAGAAGAACCAGTCGCCATACTCGCGCGCACCAGGCATGCTGGATAACAGCGGACGGCTCAAGCGGCGGTTCAACTTCGACGCCTGCGCCGCATCATCCCGCAAGCGCGCTGTCGCGGGTGCATCGACCTGCCCCAGCAGCGTATGCGCACGCAGCATCAACTGCGTGGTGTTGAGGATGCGCGCCCACTCCTGCACTTCGTCGAAATAGCGCATCTGGATCGCACACAACACCAGCGCCAACAACACCGCCGCGCCCCACAACGGCATCCAGCCGGTGAACAGCGCGGCAACCAGCGCGCCAACAAACAGTAGCGGCAACCAGCGCAAGACCGGCAACCAGCGCGGCAACGACGGCAACTCCGCGCCAAACAAGGTCTCGCTGATTTCACGGTCAGCCTCGCGCATGTCCTTGGACGCCGCCTGCAACTGCGCACGCAAGCCATCGTCCGCCGCCAGCGCCTGCACGCGGACCAGCGCAGCATCCCCGCCACCCTGGGCCACATGCAGCCGCCGGTGCAGCTCCTGCTGGCCGAGGATGCTGGTCTCACGCGCCAGCAGCGCACTGTACTCAGGCAGCAGCAGGTCATTCCAGGTTTGGGTATCCATCACGCTGTCCGGGCCGGACACGGTACGCTGGTATAAGGCGACGTCGCTGGCGACGAAAGGAAAATCAGTCATGCCGCGCCATATGCTATCGCTTGACAATTTTTCAAGACAGACCGGACAAGACGGACAACACGGACGCTCGCGGACAGCGGGCACGCGCCAACAATTCCATAAAAATCAGCCACTTACATGGTGGCACGGTTTCTGCATAATGTTGCCCGTCTACTCACCAGCAAACCACCATGATACGCGACACCTCCAACCAAGACGCCGTGATCGCCCCCGCCAGGGGCCACAACACCAAGCGCCACATCATCATCGCCAGTGCCGCCGCCGCGCTGCTGGCCGCCGGCTGGTATCTGTTCCACAACTGGAACGGCAGCGACCACTCGGTCAACATCTCGCGCCTGCGCATTGCCGAAGTCGGCCGCGGCACCTTGATCCGCGACGCCGCCGTCAACGGCCGCATTGTCGCCGCCGTCAGCCCGACGCTGTACGCGCCGTCGCTGGCCACCGTCACGCTCAAGGTCAACGCCGGCGACACGGTCAAGAAAGGCGACGTGCTGGCGGTACTGGAATCGCCCGACCTGTCCGATGCGCTGAAAAAGGAGCAAGCCGCCTACGCGCAGATCGAAGCCGACGTCGCGCGCCAGCGCATCCTCGCCCGCAAGCAGAAACTGCTGGCGCAACGCGATGCCGACACCGCAGAAATCGACCGGCTGTCGGCGCAACGCACGCTGGAACGCTACGACGCCGTCTCCAACGAAGGCATCATCGCCAAGATCGAATACCAGAAGGCCAAGGACGCACTGAACTCCGCCGACATCCGCGCCAAACACGCGGAACAGGCTTCCACGCTGGAGAACGACAACGTCGCGCTGGAGCTGGAGTCTAAAATCAAGCAGCTGGACCAGCAACGCAGCACGCTGTCCAATGCCCAGCGCCGCGTCGACGAGCTGACGGTGCGCGCGCCAGTTGACGGCTTTATCGGCACGCTGTCGGTGGCCAACCGCAGCGTGGTGCCGGCCAACACGCCGCTGATGACGCTGGTCGATCTGTCACGGCTTGAAGTCGAACTGGAAGTGCCGGAGACTTACGTCGCCGACATCGGCCTGGGCATGACGGCAGAAGTCAACTACGGCACCGGCACCGCCAACGGCAAGCTGTCGGCGCTGTCGCCGGAAGTGGTCAAGAATCAGGTGCTGGCCCGGGTGCGCTTCAATGGCGAGCAGCCAGCCGCGCTGCGCCAGAACCAGCGCGTCACCGCGCGCCTGCTGATCGACGAAAAACCGAATGTGCTGATGGTGCAGCGTGGCCCCTTCGTCGAATCCGAAGGCGGCCGTTTCGTCTACCTGGTGCGCGATGGCCTGGCCGTGCGCACGCCGGTGAAGCTGGGCGCCACCAGCGTCTCCGCCGTCGAAATCCTCGGCGGCCTGAAACAGGGCGACAAGATTGTTATCTCCGGCACCGAAACCTTTGAGAACGCCAACCGCGTCTCGATCAATCAATAACTTTACTGAAGAGGCCCGCCATGCTGCGCATGAAAAACCTGAGCAAAGTCTACCGCACCCACATGATCGAAACGCACGCGCTGCGTGGTTTCGAGATCGACGTCAAGCAAGGTGAATTCGTTACCGTCACCGGCCCGTCGGGCTCCGGCAAGACCAGCTTCCTCAACATCGCCGGCCTGCTGGAAGAATTCACCGACGGCGAATATGTGCTCGATGGCGTCAACGTCAAAGGCATGGACGACAACGCCCGCTCGCGCCTGCGCAACGAGAAGCTGGGCTTCATCTTCCAGGGCTTCAACCTGATTCCCGACCTGTCGCTGTTCGATAACGTCGACGTGCCGCTGCGCTATCGCGGCTTCAACGCCGCCGAGCGCAAGGAGCGCATCGAGGACGCGCTGGCGAAAGTCGGCCTGGCCTCGCGCATGAAGCACTACCCGGCCGAACTGTCCGGCGGCCAGCAGCAGCGCGTGGCAATCGCGCGCGCGCTGGCCGGTTCGCCCAAGCTGCTGCTAGCCGACGAACCGACCGGCAACCTGGATACGCAGATGGCGCGCGGCGTGATGGAACTGCTGGAAGAGATCAATGCTGCCGGCACCACCATCCTGATGGTGACCCACGATCCGGAACTGGCGGTGCGCACGCAGCGCAACGTTCACATCATCGACGGCCAGGTGTCCGACCTGGTGCGCAAGTCGCCGTCACTGAGCACCGTCGGCCATACCGCCCAGGCATAAGGAGCCGTTCATGTTCCAATACTATTTCATGCTGGGCGTGCGCAGCCTGCGCCGCAATCCGGCACTGACCGCGCTGATGGTGCTGACGCTGGCCATCGGCGTCGCCGCCAGCATTTCCACGCTGACCATTCTGCACGTGATGTCGGGCGACCCGATTCCGGGCAAGAGCAACCGCCTGTTCGTGCCGCAGATCGACAACGGCCCGCTCGAAGGCTACAAGCCGGGCGATGAGCCAAACGATAACCAGATGAGCTATCCGGACGCCATGAATCTGCTCGCCAGCAAGGCCGGCGAGCGCCGCACCGCCATCTACGGCATCGGCCAGTCGATCGAGCCGGAGCGCAAGGACCTCGGCGCCTTCATGGCGCAGGGCTTGGCCGTCACCAGCGATTTCTTCAATATGTTCGACGTGCCGTTCCTGCACGGCCAGGGCTGGAGTCCAGCCGACGACAAGAGCGGCGCCGACGTGGTGGTGTTGAGCCGCAAGCTGGCCGCCAAGCTGTATGGCGACGAAAACCCGGTCGGCAAGCGCGTGACACTCGGCACCTTGCAGTATCAGATCGTCGGCGTGCTCGATACCTGGACCGTGGTGCCGCGCTTCCACCGCATCATCGGCAATGACGACGGCGCCTTCGTCGACGAGGACGAGATATACCTGCCGTTCGCCAGCGCCATCCGCCACGAGTTTCCGCGTATGGGTAGCACCAGCTGCACCAGCGACGTCACGCCCGGCTTCCAGGGCTTCCTGAATTCGGAGTGCACCTGGATACAATTCTGGTTCGAGACGCGCAGCGCCGCCGACCGCGCCGAGCTGCAAAGCTTCCTCGACAGCTACGCCATCGAACAGCGCAAGCTGGGCCGCCTGAAACGCGCCGCACCCAATGTACTGTACGACGTGCGTGAGTGGCTGGACCGCCTGAAGGTGGTCGGCAACGACAGCAAGCTGTCGGCCTGGCTGGCATTCGGCTTCCTGGTCCTGTGCCTGGTCAACACCATCGGCCTGCTGCTGGCCAAGTTCTCGGTGCGCGCGCCGGAAGTCGGCGTGCGCCGCGCGCTGGGCGCCTCGCGCCGCGAGATCTTCACGCAGTTCCTGATCGAGACCACGGTGGTGGGCCTGATCGGCGGCCTGCTTGGCCTGCTGCTGGCCTTCGGCGCGCTGGCGCTGATCGCCATGCAGTCGAAGGCGCTGACAGTGGTGGCGCACATGGACTGGGTCATGATGCTGACCACCTTTGCGATGGCGGTTGCCTCGGCGGTGCTGGCCGGCCTGTTGCCGACCTGGCGCGCCTGCCAGGTGACACCGGCGCTGCAACTCAAATCTCAATAAGCGAGCACAATCATGGAATTCCGTCCCATCCTTTCCGCCCTGCTGCGCAACAAGACCGGCCCGGTGCTGGTGGCCATACAGGTTGCACTGAGCCTGGCCATCCTCGCCAACGCGCTGCACATCGTGCAGGTGCGGCAAGCGGTATCGGCGCGCGCGAGCGGCCTGGCCAGCGAGCAGGACGTGTTCGCCCTGCAGGTACGCCAGCTCCAGGCGGGCACGCACGAAGAGCAGCTGGCCAATCAGCAGCGCTATACCGAAACGCTGCGCGCCGTGCCTGGCGTGGTATCGGTGGCGTCGGCGTGGCAGATGCCGCTGTCACGCTCCGGCAACTACAGCAGCCTGGCCGTCAACCGCAAGCAGACCACGCAGACCGCCACCGCCAGTATCTATCGCAGCGCCGATTCACTGATCAAGACCTGGGGTTTGCAGCTGGCTGAGGGGCGCGACTTCCTGCCTGGCGAAGTGCCGGTGATCGACCAGAACATCACCGATGAATCCAGTGGCGTGGTCGTCATCACCCGCAAGCTGGGGGCGAAGCTATGGCCAGGCAGCACCAGCTTTGTCGGCAAGGTGTTCTACTTCGGCATGGGCGACACCGCGCGCGAAGGGCGCGTGGTCGGCGTGATCGACCGCTTGCAGACACCCGGCGCGCAAATCAGCGAAACCGGCGAATTCTCGGTGCTGGTGCCGCTGCGCGCCACCGGCGGCAAATCGTTCAACTACACGCTGCGCGCCGAACCGGGCCAGCTGGACCGCGTGATGAAGGAGGCTGAAAGCGCCATGCGCACCAAGTCGGCGCTGCCGATCATCATCAAGCTGCGCACCATGGATGAATTCCGCACCAGCCGCTACCGCGCCGACAAGGGCCTGGCGTGGATGCTGCTGACCGTCAGCGTGCTGCTGTTGCTGATCACCGCCAGCGGCATCGTCGGCATGGCCAGCCTGTGGGTGACGCAACGACGCAAGCAGATCGGCGTGCGCCGCGCCTTGGGCGCGCGCCGGGTCGACATCCTGCGCTACTTCCTGACCGAGAACTTCATGATCACCAGCGCCGGCATCGTCGCCGGCGTGCTGCTGGCGCTGGGCCTGAACCAGTTGCTGGTCAGCCAGCTGGAGCTGGCGCGCCTGCCGGCCGCCTACCTGCTCGGCGGCGCCGCCATCTTCTGGGCGCTGGGCGTGATTGCGGTGTACGGACCGGCGTGGCGCGCCGCCAGCATCTCGCCGGCCACCGCCACCCGGACAGCGTGATGAGCGTGCCTGGCACGCCGCGACAGTGTTATGCTTGCGGCATGCCTACCGTACTGATAATCGACGATAACGCCGCCGTCGCCGTGGCCCTCGACGTGCTGTTTTCGCTGCACGATATCGAAGCGCTGCGCGCCGCCTCGCCCGAGGAAGGACTGGCGCTGCTGGCGCAGCACAGCGTGGACCTGGTAATCCAGGACATGAACTTCAGCGCCGACACCACCTCCGGCGAGGAAGGCACGGCGCTGTTCCGTGCCATCCGCGCGCATCACCCGGACCTGCCGGTGATCCTGCTGACCGCCTGGACGCACCTGAATGCAGCGGTGGACCTGATCAAGGCCGGCGCCGCCGATTACCTGGCCAAGCCGTGGGACGATCACAAGCTGATCGCCACCGTCAACAACCTGATCGAACTGGGACAGGCCAAGCGCGCCTTGCAGCAGCGCGTGCAGGGCGAGCTACGCCAGCGGCGCGAACTGGAACGCGGCCACGAGCTGCGCGGCATGGTGTTCCAGGACCCGGCGACTGAGCGCGTAATCCACCTGGCCTGCCAGGTGGCGCGCGCCGATGTGCCAGTGCTGATCTCTGGCCCGAACGGCACCGGCAAGGAAAGGATCGCGGAAATCATCCAGGCCAATTCCTCGGTGCGCGACGGCCCTTTCGTGGTGCTGAATTGCGGCGCAATTCCATCCGAGTTGATCGAGGCCGAATTGTTCGGCGCCGACGCCGGTGCCTACACCGGCGCCGCCAAGGCGCGCGAGGGCAAGTTTGAAGCGGCCGACGGCGGCACCTTGTTCCTCGACGAAATCGGCAACCTGCCGCTGGCCGGGCAAATGAAGCTGCTGCGGGTACTGGAAACGGGACGCTTCGAACGCCTTGGCTCCAACCGCGAGCGCCAGGTCAAGGTACGCGTGATCAGCGCCACCAATGCCGACCTGCAGTCCATGATCAAGGCCGGCACCTTCCGCGAGGACCTGTTCTATCGCCTGAACGTGATCGAGCTGCGCCTGCCGCCGTTGGCGGCGCGGCCACTCGACATCCTGCCGCTGGCCATGCACTTCCTCGGCGCCGACAAGCAGCTGCATGCCGATGCGCAGGCGGCGCTGCTGGCGCACGCATGGCCCGGCAATGTGCGGGAACTGAAGAACGTCATGATGCGCGCCGGCCTGCTGGCCACCGGCGATGTCATCAAGGTGGCGGACCTCGGCCTGCCGGCGGCAAGCGGCGGCATGGCAGCCAACGCCGGCGATGACGTCAGCCGCGAACCTGACCGCGACACCATCAGCCTGGCCTTGAGCCGCGCCGGCGGCGTGGTGGCGCAGGCGGCGGCGGAACTCGGACTGTCACGCCAGGCGCTGTACCGCCGCATGGAGCGGCTGGGCATCGTCCGCCCATAATGAAGCACGCTGACGCTCAGCGGGACGGCGGCGCCTCGCGTCGCCCGCGCGGCCTGCGTCTCTCACTGCTCACCCGCTGGACAGCGCTGATCGGCACCCTGCTGACGGTCGGCATGCTGATCGCGCTGGCACTGGAACACTTCTTCCCGAAAAATCCCGGCCTGGTCATCAGCATCTGCCTGCTGTGCGTGATCCCGATCTCCATCATCACCATCCGCGCGGAGCTGGAGCGTATGCTGTCGCTGTTCCGCGCACTGACCGGCACCGTCACCAGTTACCAGGACGGCGACTTTTCCTTCAGCCTGCACTGGCCGCAGAACGATGAGCTGAGCGACCTGGTGGCTGCGCACAACGCCCTTGGCGACGTACTGCGCCAGCAGCGCCTCGACCTGGTACAGCGCGAACTGCTGCTGGACACGATGGTGCAGAACACGCCAGTGGCGATGCTGCTGGTCGGCGAATCCGGCGCCATCGTCTACGCCAACGTCGCCGCACGCCAGCTGCTCAGCGAAGGCCGCAAGCTGGAAGGCCATAAACTGGACGAGGTTCTCACCCATGTCGCGCCGGAACTGCTGGAAGCGCTGGCGCGCGGCGGCGACGGCCTGTTCACCACCAAGGACGCGGAGGAAGAAGAGGTCTACCACCTGGCCCGCCGCAGCTTCAAGCTGAATGGCCGCAAGCATGAGCTGCTGTTGCTGCGCCAGCTGACCATGGAACTGCGCCGGCAGGAAGTGCAGACGTGGAAGAAAGTCATCCGCGTCATCAGCCACGAATTGAATAACTCGCTGGCGCCACTGACGTCATTGGCCCACTCGGGCGCGGAACTGGTACGGCGCGGCCAAACCGAAAGACTGCCGCAGATCCTTGGCACTATCGAAGAGCGCACGCGTCACCTGGAGAGCTTTATTCTCGGCTATGCGCGCTTCGCCAAGCTGCCGGCGCCGCGCGTGGAAGCACAGCACTGGCAGCCGTTCATTCGGCAACTGGGCGAACAGGTGGTCTTTCAATTGGCCGGCGAAGTGCCGCTGGAGCCGGGCGCCTTCGATCCCGCCCAGCTGGAACAGGCGCTCATCAACCTGCTGAAGAACGCCCACGAATCCGGCTCGGCGGCCAGCGAGGTCTGTATCGAAGTGCGCAAGCTGCACGAAGGCGTGCGCATCGACGTGCAGGACCGCGGCCCCGGCATGAGCGACGCCGTGCTGACCAACGCCCTGGTGCCCTTCTACTCGACCAAACGCAGCGGCACCGGCCTGGGCCTGGCGCTGGCGCGCGAGATCGCCGAGGCGCACGGCGGCCGCATCAACCTCAGCAACCGCGAAGGCGGCGGCCTGACCGTGACGATGATATTGCCGCTGGCCTGATAAACTAGCGGGATGTCCAAGTCTTCATCCCCCGCCGTCCGTTTCGACCAGCCCGGCCACCCGCCGGCCACCATCACCGAATTCCAGGGCGTGCGCAGCCTGCACCTCGGCACCTCATGGGTGCAGGGCGCGATGCGCATCGCCAAGCCGGATAACATCGAGCTCGAATACATCCAGATGATGATGATGTGGCTGTTGTTTATCGAGCAGCCGCGCCACATCGTGCAACTGGGCCTGGGCAGCGCCGCGCTGACCAAGTTCTGCTATCGCCGCCTGCCGCAGGCGCGCGTCACCGCCATCGAGCTCAATCCCAACGTCATTGCCATGTGCCAGGCACAGTTTGCATTGCCGTCCAACGATGAGCGCCTCGATGTGCGCGAGATGAACGCGCTGGACTTCGTGCTTGATCCAGCCAACCACAACACGGTCGACGTGCTGCAGGTGGACCTGTACGACGAAGAGGCGCGTGGCCCGGTGCTTGATACGCAGGAGTTCTACCAGGGCTGTGCCGACGTGCTGCGCGACGGCGGCATCATGACCACCAATGTCTTCGGCGATGACTTCAGCAACTACGACAAGAACCTGCAAACCATGGAGCTGGTGTTCGACGCCGTGGTGTGGCTGCCGGAAGTACACGATGCGAACATCGTCGTCATCGCCTTCAAGAATTCGCCGTCGCTGGATTTCAGCGTGCTGTATGAGCGCGCGGCGGAAATCAAAAAGACTCTGAACCTGCCGGCGAAAACGTGGGTCAACGGCCTCAAAGGCTGGATGCTGGATCAGCAATAAATCGTCTATCAATATACGAGTGCCGCATACCGATGCGCGCGCGCCACACTTTTACGTGGACGTTTGAACAGCACGTGCCGGGGTCGCCGGCCAGCTTACGATACATTGCGTTACAAAGCACGAACTATTAGCAAATGTACATAATTCGCAACGTTGTCATGTAAGCCGCGTTGTCGTCATTGGAACCGCTCCCTTAGTATTTTTCTACCGGCCTTACCCCCGCTTGGCCGTATTCAAATATAAGAGAGAAAACATGAACAGAGCACCGCAATTCAAACGCACCCTGCTCGCCAGCGCTATCCTGCTGCTGGCAGCGCAAACCGCCAACGCGCAAACGTCTACCGACGGCGGCGCCAAGGCCGATGAACAAACCGTCGTGGTGCTGGGCTCGCGCTCAGTGGCCAAGACGGCGCTGGACACCTCGTCGCCGGTGGGCCTGATCAGCCAGAAAGACTTGCAGACCGCCGGCCCGCTGGAACTGGGCAAGCTGCTGCAAACGCTGGACCCGTCGTTCAACTTCTCCACCACCTTTATCAGTGACGGCACCGACTCGATCCGTCCGGCGACCCTGCGTTCGCTCGGCCCGGACCAGGTGCTGGTGCTCATCAACGGCAAGCGCCGCCACCAGCAGGCGCTGGTCAACGTGCAGCAGACCATCGGCCGTGGTTCGGCCGGCACCGACATCAACGCCATTCCGCTGGCGGCCATCCACCACATCGAAGTGCTGCGCGACGGCGCCGCTGCCCAATACGGCTCGGATGCGATTGCGGGCGTCATCAACATCGTGCTGAAGTCGAACGTCGGCGAGACCGCGCTGAGCGGCCAGCTGGGCACCACCTCGGAAGGTGACGGCGACCTGTACTCGGGCAGCGTCAATCGCGGCTTCGCGCTGGGCGAGAACGGCGGCTTTATCAACCTGACCGCTGAAGCGCGCAAGCGTGGCGAAACGAATCGCGCCGGCCCGGACTCGCTGCGCGTCAATCCGCCACGCGTGACGCAACACATCGGCGACAGCAACACCAAGGATTACTACCTGTGGTGGAACGGCGCGCTGCCGATCGATAACCACAGCGAGCTGTACGCCTTCGGCGGCGTCTCCAAGCGCAAGAGCGATTCGTATGGCTTCTTCCGTTCCGCCGGCGACGCCCGCACCGTGGCATCCGTTTATCCAGACGGCTTCCTGCCCGCGATCAGCACCGACATCAAGGACGCCTCGTGGGCCTTCGGCTATCGGCGCGACCTGCCAAGCGACTGGAAGGCCGACATCAGCATCAACTACGGCCAGAGCGAACTGGCGTTCCATGAATCGAACAGCTTGAACGTCAGCTACTGGTACGAACCAAAACCGGGCGGCGGCATCTATGCCGAATCGCCGCGCGAAGCCGATACCGGCACGCTGCGCTTCTCGCAGCTGACCTTCAATGCCGACATCAAAGGCCCGGTCAGGTTTGGCGACACCGTTGTCTCGCTGGCCACCGGCTTCGAATACCGCAAGGACAACTACGAAATCGTCGCTGGCGATCCGGTGTCCTACCAGTACGGCCGCACCAACAACCCGGCCATCAACATCGTCACGCCAAGCGGCGCCACGGCAGCTGCCGGCATCCAGGGCTTCCCTGGCTACACGCCTGGCACGGCGGTGGATTCGGGCCGCCACAACATCGCCCTGTTCCTCGACGCCGAGACCAAGCCAGTCGACACGCTGACGTTGGGCGGCGCGGTGCGTTACGAGGATTACTCGGACTTCGGCAATACCGTCACCGGCAAGCTGAGCGCACGCTTCGACCCGACCAAGGAACTGGGCTTCCGCGCCAGTGCCTCCACCGGCTTCCGCGCGCCGAGCGTGCAGCAGGAGTTCTACAGCTCCGTCTCCACCAACCTGAATAACGGCGTGCTGACCGAAACGCTGACGGCGCGCCAGGGCAGCGCGGTCACGCAGGCCTTCGGCATCAAGCCGCTGAAGGAAGAGACATCCACCAGCGGCAGTGTCGGCGTGGTATTCCGTCCATCGCAGAACTTCTCGGTGACGGCGGATGCGTACCAGATCAAGATCAAGGACCGTATCGTGTTCTCCAGCGAAATCGCGCCGGAAGCCGGCGGTGGCCCGATCGCCAACATCCTGCGTCCGCTGGGCGTGGGCCAGGCGCAGTTCTTCACCAACGCGGTGGACACCCGCACGCGCGGCCTGGATATCGTCGCGGTACACACGACCAAATTTGACGCGTCGACACTGGTGCTGTCCGGCCAACTGGGCTTCAACAAGACCGAAGTCACCAAGCGCCATTCGACTTCCAGTGTGCTGAGCGGCGAGAAGCTGTTCGACAAATCGCAAGTGACGCTGATCGAACACGGCCAGCCGCGCAAGCACCACGTGGTGGCTGCCGACTACACGATCGGCGCGTGGAACATCACCACCCGCGCCAACTATCACGGCGAGGTGTATGCGGAGAACTTCAGCCCGCTGCAAAAATGGGATGCACGCTGGCTGGTGGATGCGACGGTGCGTTACGCCTTCAGCAAGCGCACCTTCCTCAGCCTGGGCGTCAACAACGCGTTCAACCAGCTGCCGAACGAGTGGACCAATGGCGGCGACTTCCCGAAACTGGGCTTCACCCGTTGCTGGGAAACCTGCCCTATCGGCGTCAACGGCCGTTCGTTCTACGTACGTGCTGACACGGCGTTCTGATCGGCACCACCAGCAGGGCCACGCTGTTCGCGCCACCACAATGCCAACATGGAAAGCGCGAACAGCACGCCAAACGGGGCAACCGGTAACGGTGCTCCGCTCGTCGCAGGAGCACCGGCAGCTGGTGCTCCTGACACCGCACGCGCAGCGTATTGCGCGGTAGCGTCGCGGCGCAGGGCCTTTTGCCACGCAGGCCAGTCGCCCTGCGCATACACATACGCCAGTCCTGGCTGCGCCATGCCGGCTGCGCCAAACTTCACCCAGCCTGCCTTCTGCGGCCAGAACGCCGCACACATGGCATCAGCCTTGTCAGCACGCGCCCGCAGCGACATCGGCGCGTAAGTATCTGCGGTCAGCATCGTCCCAGGTTTCACACCTTGCGCGCAGACTTCGCTGCGCAAGCCTGGAACGGGCATAGGATCATTCAGCTGCCACGCGGTCTTGTGCACGCTTTCCAGCGCGATGCGGTCCATCGCCGACTGCCACCAAAGCGCCAGCGCTTGCGGCGCGCTGATCGCGTACTTGTGCCAGTCCGCCACGCCTATCCACACCACGCGGCCCTGCCCCACGCTGCGCTGCCACATCCATGGCTGCTTCTTGTTATCGCTGGCCAGCACAGACCACGGCGCCGCCGGTTGCTCGGCAGGATTCAGGCCAGCCGGCGGCAGCGACATCGACGCGGCGAACTGGCGAGCATCTTCCTTCTCGGTGGTTGGCGATTGCTGATGCAGCCGCATGCCAAAATCCCGCTGCCATACGTTGGTGTCGGCAGCATTCCCGCCTAACACCACCAGCGGAATGCCTTTGGCTACCTGCGCCAGCATGGCTGCGCGCGCGGAAGGGCTCAGGTGTTCGACGTAGGCGGCATCCACAAATACCGCATTCGGTGCGCCCAACTCCTCGCGCGGTGTCTCGCTGCGGGCGATCGCCTTGCCTAGCGTGACATTCCAGTCCAGGATCGCGCTGCCATCGGATAACAACTGATTCAGTGTGCGGGCGTCAAATGATGGCGCGTCAAAATGGCCCTGTATTTGCAAAGGCACGGGATCTTTCACCTGTAGCGGAATCGGTCCTTGCGCGATGGTCTTGCCGTTCGCGTCCAGCAGGCGTGCTTGCAGCACCACGGTTTCGGCCACCGGCGGCAACCACTGGACCGACAACTGCGCGCCGGAGGACGGCCCGGAGTCAGCCAGCACCTGCCTGTTTTCCGCCAGCAGCTGCAAGCGCCATCCTGCGGTAGCTTGCGAACGCCGCACGGTCAGCGTGAAGATGCGGCCCAGCGACATCGAACGCGGGAAGTCCAGCCACAACAGATCCGCCGCCGCAGGCTTCCATTGCAACTGCCGCGCAGGCAGGTCACGCCATTCAGCCTCACGGACGCCATCGCCGCTCAGGGCAATGCTGGCTGCAGCAGGAATCGCGATGCGATCGGCATCGGCGATACGTCCGTTGCCGGTGCTGACTTGCAGCGCACCTGCCGCGCCGGCAGGCAGGCGCACATCGGCAAGCGCAACGGCCAATGCGGCGCTGGCGATCCCGGCCAGCATGGCATCCGGCCAGCGGCGCTTGCGGCCATACAGCGCGGCGCTGACGATGCCAGTGCCAAGGGCGGCAAGCGGCGGCAGCAGCGAGGCCAGGTCGGTTGCTATCATCATTTCGCTTGCTCCTTGCCTTTCCACGCCTGCCGGAACCCGGTGTCCGCCGCAGGGCGTGCCTGCAGCAACACCGGTGCGTCAGCCAGCGTGCCGCGCAGCCAGGCGCGCAGTTCGGCGCGGCATGGCACGCAACCATCCTGCACATCCTGCACGGCGCGCTGCGCGCTGAGTTTCTGTTCCTGGTCGTTGATACGCGCGCCGATGACTTCGCGCGCCGCCTTGCTCCACAGGGCCGGCAAAGCACCATCCTGCGACAGAGCCTGCACCAGGTCACGGACCTCGGCTGGCACGGTATCGCTGGCCGCACCTTGCGCCCGCTTGTAGCTCATGGCGCCAACGATGTCGCCGCTCATACGCTTCTCTTCTTTCAGTGCCGGTGGCACGAATGCGGTGCGGTGCAGGTAGACGCGTTCGGCGGCTTGCAGTTCCTTGATGGCTTCCAGCGCCTTGTACTCCGGCGGCAGCGCGTTCTTCGGCGCGACCGCCCGCAGCGATTTTTCCGCGTCCCACATCGCGGCCAGCGCGCGCTTGAGGACGGCCTTGGTCTGCGGATCGAAGATGGTGGCGTTGTCTTCCTGGTCGTGTGCGTGGCCGAATTCTTTCATCACGCCGATTTCGCTGCCGGGCTTCTCGTTGCCGTGATCATGGTGCTCGTGTTGCTCATCGCCGAACAGCGTGGATTCCTCGCCGAGGAACTGGCCGTAGCGCAGTCGCAGCGTGGCCTGGTCAGCGGCGATGCCTTCGCTGCGGCTGCGCAGCGTGGCGGCCGGCATATTCGGGTTGGCCTTCAGATCCGCCACCAGTTGTTCAGTATCGATGATGATCTGGCGCTGGCTGCGCAGATTTTCCGGCTTGGTCATGGATGGTAACGCGGTGGAGTCCAGGCTCTCAGCGTCCGGCCCCGGCAGGCGCAATGTATAGGTTGGCGATTGAGCGGTGTGCGGATTCTCCGGCGCGTTGTCGGTGGCGCGCACAAAGAAGTAGAGTTCATCGCCTGGCTCCATGCCGAGTTCCGCCAGCGTCCACTGTTTCTTCCAGCCGCGCGATTTTGGATCGGACGATTGGGGCAGTGGCACTTCCTTGTCGCTGAAGCGGATGTTCTCGCCACTACCGCGTGCAAGCGTCATGTGCAGACTGGCGCGGACGATGGCGTAATCGTCCTTGGCGCTGACGGAGAGGGTGACTGTCCTGGCGTCTTTTTGCAGCAGGTGGATCAGCTCCACCGGCTCGATGATGGTGACCTGCGGCGCCTGGTCCAACGTTACACGAATGTTGTAACGGGCAGTGTTCTTGCCGCGTGCGCGCCAGAACAGCGAGTCTTCGACGCGAAGTTTGGCGCATTCATCGGTGATCGGCAGCACTTTCCCATCGCCCAGTTCCACCGCAGGCTGTGCACCGGTGGCGTTGCGCACGCACCAGCGGACTTCGGAATACTGCGGAATCTGGATATCGCGGGCGCCGGTATCGAACGCTGCCACGCCGGTGTATTGGGGCGGCGTGACGCGCAGGTAGACTTCGCCGTCAACGATAGGCTTGTTGGCCTGCGCGGCGGCTGGTGGCGCTGGCTTGGCCGCAGGTTGGCCTTGCCATCCCCATGCTGCGCCAGCAGCCAGCAGGCTAATAACCATAGGCAGGATGGCGAAGCGTACGCGCGTGCGAGCGATGGCCTGATAATCGGTGTCGGTCAGGATGTCGGCAAGGCGGGCTTGCAGCCGTTGTTGCTGGAGCCTGGCAATCGGCGTGTGGGCTTCTGCGGCCAGCAGGGTGCTGCTGTCTTCCAGTTGCGGGATGGCGGCATTGAGCCATGATGGCCATTGTTCGGCAATGCGATGACGCCAGCGCAACGCGTCGGCGATCGTCCAGGCTGCCCAGGTGGCGATGGCGATCAGCGCCGGCGTGCGTGCGGCTGGCCATGCGACGGCGGCGATCAGCAGTGGCAAGAGTGCGGCCAACCATTGTGGTGCACGGCGACGCAGGATGGCGCTCCAGAGACGGCCGCGCAGGTGATCAGTTGCGCCGGGCATGAGTCAGTATCCGTTCAAGCATGAAGAGGGCAAGCAGGAGGATGGCCAGCCAGGTTGCCGGCCTGGCTTCCGAAATGGCTGGCAGCGCGCTGCGGGTTTCGGCGAAGGTTTGTGAGGGCGTGGCATACGCTGGCGCGGGATTCACGGCGAGCAGTTGCCATGCTTCGTACAGTGCGTGTGCGGTGTCGGCGTCGCGCGGCGGGAAGGCATCCGAGGTCCATAGGCGGCCGCGTGGCGAATCTGCGTATTTCAGCGTGATGCCGTTGATGGCCAGCGTAGAGGCGTGAGCCAGTTCCGGGAACACTGCGGTTGGCGCGGCAATCCACCAGTGGGCAGCGCGCCAGGTGACAGGTGGCGTAGAGTTCGGCGTGTCCCAAACGATCAATGTCGTCGCGGCGCCTGGCTCGGAGGCGAGTGTGTAAAGGCTGGCTCGCCCACCGGCAGTGTCAAAGGCGGCGAACAGCGAACGCCATGCCTGCGCACGCGACTCGGCGGCGGCCAGCACAACGTGCTGCAGAACCAGAGGCGACGACGCACCCGCGTCAGCGGTGGTGGTGGTGCCAGCGGTGGCGGGCAGCGAAGCTGTCGGCGCCGGGCTGGTGCGAAGCGCTAGCTGGTGGCTGAATTGCGGCACGCGAGCGGGCATGGCGACCTGGCTGTCGCGGGCGACGATCAGCAGCTTGGCGTCAGCACGCCAATCCCGTTCATTCTGCCGCAGCCATGTCAAGGCACCCGGCGGCAGCGGCATGCGCGTGGCGGCGCTGAAGCCGGCGGTGGCGATCTGCTGCTCTGCCCAGGCTTTGTCCACGCCGGCGTCAATCAGCACGGTGTCGCCACGCCACGGGAAAATTGTCGCAGCCAGCCAGCCGATCAGCGCCACCAGCATCAGGCAACGCACCATCAGCAGCACCTTGTCACGCCATTGCCAGACCCGCAGTTGCTCGGGCGGCGCCGAAGGCAGGAAGCGCGCCGTCGCCAAAGATTCGGCTTTCAGCCGCTGGCGCTTCTGGCGATGCCACCAGACCGGCAGCAGCAGCACCGGCAACGCCAGCCACCACAAAGGATAAGAACTCAGCATCATTTAGCCCGCGCTCCCGCCAGCTGAAGCCAGCTGCGCAAGACGCCACCCAAAGGCTGCTCGATGCGCGCCTCGTAGTGGACAATATTATGTTGACGACAGCTGGCCGTCACACCGTCAAAGTGCGCGCGGCTCTGCTGCTTGTAATGTTCTCGATCAGCGTTGCTCATGCGGTGCAGGCCATCATCACGCTCGGGATCACGGTAACCAGCGCCGGACTTGAAGCTGGCGTCGACCTCCGCCTGCGTGCGCAATGTCAGCAAGCGCACGTCATGCCGCATATTCCGCAAGCGCAGCAAGGCTTCGCTCAGCGGCGACGGCCAATCGAGGAAATCGCTGGCGGCGAAGATCATGCTGGGCGCGCGGGCAAAGTGCAGACTGGCGCGCAGCGTTTCAGCGGATGGCAGATCGCCTAGCGGCTCAGCCTTGTTCAGCGCCGCCAGCACGCGCTGCAATTGGCGCGGACCACGCGCCGCAGGCATGAACTCCACCTTGGCGCCGCTACAGATCACCAAGCCAAAGGCGTCACCCTGACGCTGAGCGATGGCGGCCACACAAGCCAGCACAGTGCGGGCAAACCAGAGTTTGTCGACGCCATTGATCTCACGGCTCGGCTCCGACATGGAAGCCGTGGCGTCCAGCCACAACCAGACGGCGACATGGCTGTCGCGCTCCGCCTCGCGGACGAAATAGCGGTCAGCGCGCGCCAGCAGCTTCCAGTCGACGCGGCGCCATTCATCACCAGGCGCATAGGCACGATACTCGGAGAACTCAACGCCGGCGCCGCGCTCGCGCCCGGCGTGGATGCCATGGCCCAGGCCCGCCAGCACGTGACGGATCACCAGCTCCAGATCCCTGGTCTGGGCCATCATGGCCGTCATGACGCTGGCCGGCGCGGTGGCAGGCGACTTGGAATTGGATTGCATGACGCGTTAGTCCGGGCGGATATGCTCGCGCAGCGCCTGCAGGATGTCGGCAATCGCCACGCCATCCGCTTCCGCTTCAAAGTTGCGCAGCACGCGGTGGGCCAGCACCGGCAGCAGCATCTCGCCGATATCCTCGCGCGTGACCGCCAGGCGGCCCTGCATCAAGGCGCGCGCCTTGGAGGCCAGCACCAGGGCCTGGCCGGCGCGCGGGCCGGCGCCCCAGCCGATGTGTTTCTGCACCGCCGGCACCGTCGTCAGCGACGGGCGCGTCGCGCGCACCAGGCGCGTGGCATACGTCACCAGATGGTCGCCAATCTCGATATCGCGCACCAGCTGCTGCAAGCGCAGCAGCGTCGCCACATCCATTACCGGCTCGGCATCCCTCAGGCCAGCATGCGTGGTGGCCGACACCATGGCGATTTCCTCCGCCTCGGTCGGATACACCACATCGATGCGCAGCAGGAAGCGGTCCAGTTGCGCCTCCGGCAGCGGATAGGTGCCCGCCTGCTCGATGGGATTCTGCGTCGCCAGCACGAAGAACGGCTTGGGCAGCTTGTGCGTCTGGCCCGCGAAAGTCACCGAGCGTTCCTGCATCGCCTCCAGCAAGGCCGATTGCGTCTTGGGTGGGGCGCGGTTGATCTCGTCCGCCAGCAGCACCTGCGTGAACACCGGACCTTGCTGGAAGCGGAACTCACGCTTGCGCGTCGCATGGTCTTCTTCCAGGATCTCGGTGCCGACGATATCCGATGGCATCAGGTCAGGCGTGAACTGCACGCGGTGGAAGTCCAGCTCCGTCGCCTGCGACAAGGACTTCACCAGCAGCGTCTTGCCCAGCCCCGGCACGCCTTCCACCAGCGCATGGCCGCCAGCCAGCAGGCAGATGATCAGCGAATCGATCACATTTTCCTGGCCGATGATGACGCGCCCCATGCTGGCCTTCAGCGCCTTCACCTTGGCGGTCAGTTCGCCGATTTCATTTTCGCTCCAGGCGACACCTTCAGCCATAACTACGCTCCCAACGCATATTGAATGATATTGACCGCAAAGCGGGTGTTATCGACCGCAAGAAAACGCTTGTTGCGGAAGTCGTAATCCCACTCGCAGCCATAGTCCTTGTTGCTGTACAAAAGCCGCACACGCCCGCCCACCTCGATCGCCTTCAGGTAATCGTGCACCAGATCGTCACCCCAGCCATTCAGCTCCACGGCGGTATTTGGTGGACCGTCTTCAAACTTGAAGAAGCTCGAATAGATCGGATGGTTGTTGGGGATCTTGTGCAGTGCCTTCGGCCCGAAGATACGGCCTATTTCGGCCTCGAACGATTTCGCAAACAGCCCATCGATGTCGTGGTTGCAGTCATCCACGAACACAAAGCCGCCGCCCTTGATGTAACGCTCCAGATTTTTGCGTTCGGCCGCCGTGAACTGCACCAGCTTGTGGCCGGCGAAATAGCAGAACGGCGCCTCCAGCATCTTCGGATCGGACAGCGCGACGATGCGCTCAACGGGATCCACCCGCAAGGTCGTGTACTCGACCAGCGAATTGAGCACGTTGCTGGGCATGCGGACATCCACATCCCAGTCGCCCGACTCGTAGGTCAGGCGCGTGAAATAGAAATCGTAAGAGGCCACTGTTTACACGGCGTCCGACAGCGAGGTGAAGTTAAAGTCGCGCACCTTCATCGCCGGTATCAGCATCTGGAAACGCACTTCGTCGCCGCCGATCACCACCGGCTTGCCCAGTTCATCGATATTGTTCAACATCGTCACCGGGCTTTCGTTGAAGCGGAAGTTCTTCACCGGATGTTTGATCTTGCCGTTCTCGATGTAGAAAGTGCCATCGCGCGTCAAGCCGGTCAGCAGCAGCGATTGCGGGTCCACCATGCGGATATACCAGGTGCGGGTGACCAGGATGCCCTTCTTGGTGCTGGCGATCAGTTCCTCGGTCGACTTGCCGCCGCCCGCCATGATCATGTTGCCGTGACGGCCGACCGCACGCTGGCCCTGTTTCTCCGCCCAGTAGCGGGTGTAGTCCAGCGAAGCGATCTTGCCGTTCTTGATGACGTCTGCACGCTCGCGCGCCAGCATGGCCTGGTTATCCCAGGGCAGTACCGGCACGTCCGGATTCCACGGATCGGCATAGATGTTCACCTGCTCATCGAACAGCTTCTCGCCCAGGCGATTGCCGCCGCCCTTCTTCGACAGGAAACTGCGGCCTTCGTCGGCCTGGCGCGCATCGAAGGCGCCGAACATGCGGCCGATGATTTCCGAGGTCGCCGCCGGTTCCAGGATCACCGTGTAGCGGCCCGGCTCCAGCGCTTTCGCCTCCACCGATTTCAGTGCCTTCTCGATGGCGATCTCGGACGCCTCGCGCGCGTCGAACTTGCGTGCATCGTTGGCGGATCGGGTCACCCAGCCGGAACCACGGCCATCTTCGGTGCGCGTGGTCACGGTGAAACCGAGGTTGCTCAAGGTCTGATAACCGAACACGCCGTTGGAGTTGGCCACCGTCTCGAAGCCGGTGGTATCGCTGAAGAAGCCAGCGGCGATCAGGCCCTGCTTGCGCGCCGAGTTGATGCTGGCCGCAGCCACTTCCGCGCGGTATTCCGGATCGATGGCGGCGGTCGCATCGCTGAAGGTGGCGGACGGCTTGAAGTCCTGCTTCTTGATCGCCGGCAGGAACTCCGGATTCTCAGGCGCCAGGCGCGCCACATCTTCCGCGCGGCGTACCACTTTTTCCAGCGATTTGTCGTCGAACTCATTGATCGAGGCGGTGCCCTGCTTCTTGCCAAAGGCGACGCTCACGGTCAGCTGCGTATTGGTGCTCAAGCCGGCGGTTGACACTGCGTTGCGCGCATAGCGGATATTACCGTTGCGCGAACCGCTGATCTGCACGCGGCACTCATCCGCCCTGGACAGCGACATCACCTTGTCGCAGATGCGTTTTGCTTCTTCCTGATTCAGCATCTTCATCGTTGTTTTATCCTATCTTACGAGCAGTGTTGATCACGTTGATGCCATTGAAGCGCGTGGTCGGCGAGCCGTGCGACACGGCGCTGACCTGGCTAGGCTGGCCTTTGCCATCGAAGAACGAGCCACCGAGGCGCCAGTCACGGTCATCGCACAATGCCGAGCAGGCATTCCAGAATTCCTGGGTGTTCGACTGGTAGGCCACGTCTTCCAGCTGGTTGACGATCTTGCCGTTCTTGATTTCGAAGTACAGCTGGCCGCCGAACTGGAAGTTGTAGCGCTGCTGGTCGATCGAGAACGAGCCACGGCCCAGGATGTAGATGCCCTTCTTGACGTCCTTGATCATCTCGTCCGGCGTCAGCTTCTTCTTGCCCGCTTCCAGCGACACGTTGGGCATGCGCTGGAACTGCACGCTGCTCCAGCTGTCCGCATACGAGCAGCCATGCGATTCTTTTTCGCCGATGACAGCAGCCTGGTCGCGCGTCGCCTGGTAGTTCACCAGAATGCCGTTGCGGATCAGGTCCCAGCGCTTGGACGCCACACCTTCATCATCGTAGCCGACCAGGCCGAGCGATCCCGGCGTGGTCTTGTCGGCGACGAAGTTGACCATGTCCGAACCGTACTTGAAGTTCTTGCTCTTCCACTTGTCCAGCGTGGCGAAGCTGGTGCCGGCGTAATTGGCCTCGTAGCCCAGCACGCGATCCAGCTCGGTGGCGTGGCCGACCGATTCGTGAATGGTCAGGAACAGGTGTTCCGGCGACAGCACCAGGTCGTACTTGCCCGGTTCGACCGTTTTCGCGGTCAGCTTCTCGCGCGCCTGGCGGCCGGCTGCGCGTGCGTCTTCGATCAGGTCATACGCGCCCTTGTACAGCGTGGTCACATTGCCTGCGGCCTTGACGCGGTTCTCCGGCTTGCAGTCGAAGAATTCATAGCCCATGCTGGCCGGCGACGACAGGCCGTCGCGGGTGCGGAACTTGCCGCTGGCTTTATCAACGGCGGTGGCGGTGAACGGCGACCATAGACGGTGGACGTCCTGGTCGATGTACGAACCGTCGGTGGAAGCGAAGTATTTCTGCTGGTTGACCTGGAACAGATTGGCCGCCATGAAGTTGGCGCCCGCGTCCAGGCCGGCCTTGTTGGCCGCCAGCAGCAACTCGGCTTTTTCCTTGATCGGCACCGCACGCCAGTCCTTCTTGAACGGCGTGGCCCACGCCACTTCGCCGACGCCCTTGACCGGCGCCAGCACCACCGGCTCGGTTTGCAGCTTGGCGTTGGCGCGTGCGATGGCGACCGCCTGGCGTGCCGCATCAGCCACCGAGTCCAGCGTCATCACATTGGTCGAACAGAAGCCGTAGGCGCCGTTGGCGATCACGCGCACGCCCACACCGGACGATTCGGTGTTGACGATGTTCTCCACGTTCAGGTCACGCGTGGTGATGAACTGGTTCAGATAGCGGCCAATGCGGACATCGCAATACGATGCACCGGCCTTGGTGGCCGCATTCATCGCGGCGTCGGCCAGCGATTTCTTGAACTGCACGGCCATGGGATTGAGCAGCTCTTCGGCGGCGATGGCATTGCCGAAGATCGGTACCAGCAGGCTGCCGCCAGCGGCGGCGCCTACTTTTAAAAATGAACGACGTTCCATGCTTTAGACCGCATCCGACAAAGAAGTGAAGTTGAAGTCACGAACCTTCATGGCCGGGATCAGCAACTGGAATTGCGACTCGTCGCCCGACAGGATTTCCGGCTTGCCGATTTCGTCGATATTGTTCAGCATCGACACCGGGCTTTCATTGAAGCGGAAGTTCTTGATCGGGTGCTTGATCTTGCCGTTCTCGATGTAGAACGTGCCGTCGCGCGTCAGGCCGGTCAGCAGCACCGATTGCGGGTCCACCATGCGGATATACCAGGTACGGGTGACCAGGATGCCCTTCTTGGTATTGGCGATCAGTTCCTCGGTCGACTTGTTGGTGCCGGCCATGATGATATTGCCCGGTGTGCCGATGGCGCGCTTGCCCTGCTTCTTGGCCCAGTACAGCGAGTAGTCCAGATTGGCGATGCGGCCATTCTTGATGATGTCCTGACGCTCGCGCGCCAGCAGGCTCTGGTTATCCCACGGCAGCACGGCAACGTCCTTGTCCCATGGGTCGGCCCAGACGTTGACCTGCTCGTCGAACAGCTTCTCGCCCAGGCGGTTGCCGCCACCTTTCTTCGACAGGAAGCTGCGGCCCTCATCGGCCGAACGCGCGTCGAAGGCATTGAACATATACGCCAGCACGTCGGAGGTCGCTGCCGGTTCCAGGATCACCGTGTAGCGGCCCGGCTCCAGCGCCTTGGCGTCGACCGAGCGCAAGGCCTTCTCGATGGCGACATCCGAAGCCGCGCGCGCGTCGAACTTGCTGACATCACCGACGCTGCGCTTGACCCAGCCGGAACCACGGCCGTCTTCGGTGCGCACGGTCAGCGTGAAGTCCAGGCCCGTGTCCTGCTGATAGCCGAACACGCCGTTGGAGTTGGCAACCGTGGTGAACTGCGTACTGTCGGTGAAGAAGCCCGCCGCCACCAGCTTGTTCTTGCGCGAGTTCTCGATGCTGTAGGCCGCAACCTGGGCACGGAATTCAGGATCGATATCGGCGGTCTTCTGGAAGAAAGTCTGCGTCCCCTTGTATTCCTGCTTGCTCGGCGTCGGCATGAACTCCGGATTTTCCGGCGCCAAGCGGGCCAGGTCTTCCGCGCGGCGCACGGCTTTTTCCAGCGACTTGTCGTCGAATTCATTGATCGATGCCGTGCCCTGCTTCTTGCCGAAGGCAACCGACACCACCAGCTGCGTGTCCTCGATCAGGCCTGCGGTCGACACGGCGTTGCGTGCGTAGCGGATATTGCCGCGGCGGCTGCCGTTGATGGTCACCTCGCACTGATCGGCCTTGGTCAGCGACAGCACCTTATCGCTGATGCGCTTGGTCTCTTCTTGGGTCAAAAATTTCATCTGTCTCTCTCCAGGACTTAGCCGATCTTGCGGGCGGTATTAATCACGTTGATGCCGTTGAAGCGCGTGGTCGACGCACCGTGCGACACGATGGACACTTGCGATGGCTGGCCCTTGCCGTCAAAGAAGGAACCGCCCATGCGCCAGTCGCGCTCATCGCAGATGCCCACGCAGGCGTTCCAGAATTCCTGGGTGTTGGACTGGTAGGCCACGTCTTCCAGCATCTGGCCCACTTTGCCGTTCTTGATTTCGTAGAACAGCTGGCCGCCGAACTGGAAGTTGTAGCGCTGCTGGTCGATCGAGAACGAGCCGTCGCCGACGATGTAGATGCCCTTCTTGACGTCCTTGATCATCTCGTCCGGCGTCAGCTTCTTCTTGCCAGCCTTGAGCGAGACGTTAGGCATGCGCTGGAATTGCACATTGGCCCAGTTGTCCGCATAAGAGCAGCCGTGCGATTCCTTCTCGCCGATGATGTGCGCCTGGTCGCGCGTAGCCTGGTAATTGACCAGGATGCCATCCTTGATGATGTCCCAGTTCTTGCACTTGACGCCTTCATCATCGTAGGCCACCGCGCCCAGCGAACCTGGCGTGGTCTTGTCGGCTTCGATGTTGACGATGTCCGAGCCGTACTTGAATTTTTTGCTCTGCCATTTATCCAGCGTGGCAAAGCTGGTACCCGCGTAGTTGGCCTCGTAACCCAGCACGCGATCCAGCTCGGTCGGGTGGCCGACCGATTCGTGGATGGTCAGCCACAGGTGTTCCGGCGTCAGCACCAGATCGTACTTGCCCGGTTCGACCGACTTGGCTTTCAGCTTGGCCTTGGCCTGCTTGCCGGCCAGGCGTGCGTCCTCGATCAGGTCATATGATTTGGTGTACAGCGTGGTCACGCCGCCCGCCGCCTGCAGCTTGTGCTCCTTGCGGCCGTCCAGGTATTCATAGCCCATGCCGACCGGCGCCGACAAGCCCTGGCGGGTGCGGAACTTGTTTTCTTTCTGGTCGACGGCGGTGGCGAAGAACGGCATCCACAAGCGGTGAATGTCCTGGTCGATGTAAGAACCGTCGGTCGAAGCGAAATACTTCTGCTGATTCACCTGGAACAGCAAGGACTGCATGAAACTCGCGCCGGCGTCCATGCCGGCCTTGTTGGCGGCGATCAGCAACTCGGCTTTTTCCTTGATGGCGACGGTGCGCCAGTCCTTGACGATCGGCGTGGCCCACGACACTTCGCCCACGCCCTTTACCGGCGCAAGGATCAGCGGTTCGGTCTGCAGCTTGGCGTTGGCCTTGGCGATGGCAACGGCCTGGCGCGCGGCAGCGGCCACGCCATCGGGCGTCATGTCGTTGGTGGCGGCGAAGCCGTAGGCGCCACCGGCGATCACGCGCACGCCGACACCAGCGGATTCAGTATTGGTGACGTTTTCCACGTTCAGGTCACGGGTGGTGAGGAACTGGTTCAGGTAGCGGCCGACGCGCACGTCGCAGTACGAAGCGCCAGCCTGGGTGGCTGCCGTCATCGCAGTGTCGGCCAGGGCCTTCTTGAATTTGATGTCCACTGGCTTGAGCAGTTCTTCGGCGGCGATGGCGCGGCCGAAAGTGGGCAGCAACATGGTGCCCAAAGCCAGACTACTGATATTGAGGAATGCACGTCGTTCCATATTATCTCCAACATTGTTGTGGGCCAGCCGCCCATATGGCTGAATATCCGTCGCCTATTCTGAGGTTTTTGCAATATTAGCGCCGGGTAGAGAGCACCAATTGCAAAATGTATGCCATCAGCAAGCGTTGCGCAAGCAGGAATTTGTAGCGTCCGAAGTGTCCGATCCGGTGTCCGCAGAGTGTCCGCGATGTGTCCGCGCACCGGGGCGGTGCGCACGCTATTTCGCTTGACCTGTTTGAGTGCTTGGCCGATGATCGCGCTCACCACCACACTTCAGGAGATTGTGCATGAAACGATATGTATTGGCGGCTTTGGCCACCACCATGCTGATGGGCGCGAACAACGTCGCATTGGCAGACGACGCGCTGAAAGCGGCGATCGCCGCGCCAACGCGCACGCCGGACAACGTCAAACGCGACGTCTATCGCCATCCATACGAAACGCTGAGCTTCTTCGGCATCAAGCCGAACATGACGGTGGTGGAGCTGGCGCCGGGCGGCGGCTGGTACACCGAGATCCTGGCGCCCTATCTGCGCGATCACGGCAAGCTGATCACCGGCGGCAATGACCTGGCCTCGCCGAACGAGAATGAACGCAAGGGTGCGGAGCGCTTCATGGCGCGCCTGAACGCCAAGCCGGAGGCGTATAACAAGGTAGCCGTCGGCGTGTTCTCGCCGGGCCGCAAATATGAACTGGCGCCGCCGAACAGCGTCGACCTGGTGGTCACCTTCCGCAACATCCACAACTGGATACCATTGGGTCCGGAGAAGATGAAGGACTTGTTCAGCAACCTGTACACGGTGCTGAAACCGGGCGGCGTGCTGGGTGTAGAGGAACACCGCCTGCCAGCCTCGAAGACCCAGGACGCCACCGCCAGCAGCGGTTACATGCACGAAGCGTATGTCATCAAGCTGGCCGAGGATGCTGGCTTCAAGCTGGCGGGCAAGTCGGAAGTGAACGCCAATCCGAAAGACACGGCCGATCACAAGAACGGCGTGTGGGCGCTGCCGCCGACCTTCACCAACAAGGAAGAAGACCGCGCCAAATATCAGGCGATCGGCGAGAGCGATCGCATGACGCTGAAGTTCGTCAAGCCCGCCAAATAATCAGAAGCGTGTGAACTTGGTTTCATCCGGCGCGCTGTCGGCGGCCAGGTTCACCGCGCGCGCCGGGCGGCCGCTGGTGGCGGCCTTCAGCACCGCCGGCCGTCGCGCTGTAGCGCGCGGCCCATCGTCCACCGCATACTGTTTGAACACCGACATCAGGCGGCGCAGCTGATCCGACTGCGCGCTCATCTCTTCCGAGGTTGCCGCCAGTTCTTCCGAGCTGGCCGCATTCACCTGCGTGGTTTCGCTCAGCTGGATCACCGCGCCGTTGATTTGTCGCACACCGGAACTCTGCTCTTCCGACGCCGCCGAAATCTCCTGCACCAGCTCCGAGGTCTTGCGGATATTCGGCGCCAGCTCGTCGAACATGGCGCCGGCCTGCTCCGCCAGTTTCACGCTGTCTGCTGCCACCGCGCTGATTTCCTGCGCCGCCACCTGGCTGCGCTCCGCCAGCTTGCGTACCTCGGCTGCCACCACGGCAAAGCCCTTGCCATGTTCGCCGGCGCGCGCCGCCTCGATCGCCGCGTTCAGCGCCAACAGGTTGGTCTGATAGGCGATATCGTCGATGATGCCGATCTTGCCGGCGATCTGCTTCATCGCCGACGCCGTGGCCTTGACCACCTCGCCGCCACGCGCTGCTTCCACCGCCGCCTGGGTGGCGATGCCGTCGGTGATCTTGGCGTTCTCGGTATTCTGTGCGATGGACGCCGTCATCTGCTCGATGGAAGCGCTGGTTTCCTCGACGCCGGCCGCCTGTTCGCTCGACGCCTGCGACAAGGACTGCGCGGTAGCGCTGACTTCCTGCGCCGAACCGGCCAAGTTGAGCACCACCTGTTGTACTTCGCGCACAATCGACGACAGGCTGCGGCCCAGCCACACTGCCAGCACACAACCGAGAATGGCGATCGCCACATCCACCCCCATGATGATACGCTTGGCGGATTCGGTCACTTCGCGCATGGAGGTCGATTCCCTTTTGGTTTCGACTTCGTTCACCTTCAGCAGCTTGCGGAAAGCAGCGGCGATGGCTTCATCGGCGCCCTTGATGTTCTTGTCCATCTCCAGCGCCGTCATGCCCTTGGCGTGCATGGCCTCCAGTTCGGCCATGCTGTGGTCATACGCCTTGACGCCGGCGAGTACCTCGCCCAGCAGCAGGTTCTCTTCATTCGACACCGTATCCGCCTCGCGGTAGACGGTCATTTCTTTTTCGATGTTGGCCAACTCGCTACGGAATTGTGCGTTGCTGTCCGGGCCTCGGAGGATATAATTTTTGAAGTGACGCACGGCACGGCCATGCGCCGTCACCGCTTCCAGCACGGCATTCTTGCGCGCCAGCGTGACGTTTTCAAAATCGCTCCAATGGTCGTGTAGCGAAGCCAGCTTGGCGAAGGCCACCAGGCCCAGCACCACAACCAGCAACACGATCAGGCCAAACCCGGCATGCAGCCGGGTCTCCATTTTCATCTGTTTGAACATGGGTGAATACTCCTTGGGGAGGCGGGATCACGATTCATTGTGAACCAATATTTCTCCATAAATCTCACCAAAAATAACGGTGCGGCATAAACCTTGAAACTTCAAGAAAAATTGTCACACCCGGCACCTTCATTTCAGCTTGCCAGCTTCACGCTGCTCGACGCCACCTGTTGGGATTTGCGCGACAAACTCCTGTAGATGCAGGGTGAACACCACATGCTGCACATTGAGCAGCAAGACAAAACGGCCATTGACCTTGCCTATACCGTGCAGCAGTTCGGCCTTGACCGCGCCAAAGCGCGGCGCCGGTTCAATGTCAGTCGCCGGGATATCCAGCACCGCATTGACCGCATCCACCAGGATGCCGATGACAAACGGCCCCTCCTCGCCTTCCACCTCCACCACGATGATGCAGGTACGCTTGCTGATTGGCGAAGGCGCGCGTTCCAGCCGGCGTGCCAGGTCCAGCACCGGTACCGCTGCGCCGCGCAGGTTGATGACGCCGCAAATCGACGGCGGCATCTGCGGCACCGGCGTCACACCGGCGTACTCCAGTATCTCGCGCACCGCCAGAATGCCCATGGCGAACATATCCTGCCCCAGCACGAAACTGAGAAACTGCGCCGGCGGTTCGTTGCTAGTCACGCTATCCATGGCGGCGGCCTCGCTCAGAATTTGACGAAGTGCGATTCATCCGGCTCGGCGACATCCGTCATGCGGCGACTGGACGCCACACCCATCGGCGATCGTTTGTTGCTGCGCGGTGGCTTGCGCGACACCACCGGCGTGCGTACCGCACGCGTGCCGCCGGCCAGCTTGAAGAAGGACATGGTGTGCTGCAGTTGCTCCGCCTGGCCGCTCATCTCTTCCGCCGTCGCCGCCAGCTCTTCCGAGCTGGAGGCATTCTGCTGCGTGGTCTGGCTCAGCTGAGTGACCGCCGCGTTAATCTGCCCGACGCCGGCCGACTGTTCTTCCGACGCGGCGGTAATCTCCTGCACCAGGTTGGAGGTACGGCGGATATTCGGCACCATCTCATCCAGCAGATGCCCGGCTTTCTCTGCCAGCTCCACGCTGCTGGACGCCACCTGCTCGATTTCCTGCGCCGCCACCTGGCTACGCTCCGCCAGCTTGCGCACCTCGGCCGCCACCACGGCAAAGCCCTTGCCATGTTCGCCGGCGCGCGCCGCTTCAATCGCCGCATTCAGCGCCAGCAGGTTGGTCTGGTAAGCGATATCGTCAATGATGCTGATCTTCTTGGCGATCTGCTGCATCGCCGCCACGGTCGACTTGACCGCCTCGCCGCCTTCCGCCGCTTCAATCGCGGCCTTGCTGGCAATGCCATCGGTGACTTTGGCGTTCTCGGTGTTCTGCGAAATCGACGCCGTCATCTGCTCCACCGAGGCGCTGGTTTCCTCGGTGCCGGCAGCCTGCTCACTGGCCGCCTGCGACAGCGACTGCGCGGTGGCGCTGACTTCCTCCGAGGCCGAGGCCAGCGCCTCGGCGCCGTTGTTCACTTCCTGCACCACCTGCGACAGCTTGTCGATCATGCCCTTCATCGCCGCCAGCAGGCTGGTGGTGTCACCCGGCTTCAGCTGCACATCCGCCGCCAGGTCGCCATCCGCCACCTGGCGCACGATGTCCGCCGCATATGAAGGATCGCCGCCCAGCTGCTTCATGATCCCGCTCAGGATCAGCAAGCCAATCACCACCAGCAGCGCCAGCGCAACACCGGATGCCACATACATGGTCTTGATCGCGGCGCCGGAGGCGGCTTCGGCATTGGTCACGTCACTTTCGCCATACTGGATATTCAACGCCACCAGTTTGTTGATGCTCTCCTCAGCCTCGCGGAAAGAAACGCGGTTCTCGCCCAGGGTTTTGTGCAGCACTACGAACAGCTCGCGGCGCTTGGCGACGTCGGCGCGCACGATCTGGCTGGCCAGATCGGTGACGACTGCATCGCGCTGTTTCCAGGTGTCCCACTGCTTGACGAAGGTTTTCCACAGCGCCGCCTCCTCGCTTTCCTGCGGCAGGGCCTCATAGGCCTTCCAGGCCTTGTCGACATTGGCCCAGGCGTCCTGCTTGCGCTTGATCTCATGGGTTACGCCATCCACCTCTTCAGGATACAAGGCCATCGCATCGATCGCGCGGCTGGCCGAGCGTATCGCTGTCTGCGCTTCGTTAATGACCAGCAGCGACTGCACCGAAGGCATGCGGTTCTTGCCTATCTGGTCCAGCATGACGCCTTGTGTCTTCATGCCGGAAAAGGCAATCAGCATCACTGTCAGCAGCGCGATGACCGCCACTGCCAGCAAAATCAAGATTTTGGTACGCACCTGCAAAGTTGATAGCATGACGTTTCTCCCCTGGTTATTCTGATCCCGCCAGCGCCCGCAGCCGGCGCCTGTCCTGTCGCATCCAACCCACCAGCGCTTCCGCCGGCATGGGCCTGGATAGCAAATACCCTTGCGCCATGTCGCAACCGAGGTCGCGCAACAGCTTCCAGTCTTCCTCGGTTTCCACGCCCTCCGCCACGGTGGCCACGCCCAGGCTCTGTCCCAGATCGAGCGCGCTTTTCAGCACCATGTGGCGATTCGGCCACTGCGCTGCACCGTTGACGAAGGCGCGGTCTATCTTCAGTTCCGTGAACGGGCAGCGCGCAAACTGCTGCATCGATGAATAGCCGATGCCGAAATCATCCATCGCCAGCCCGAAGCCCATCAGCCGCAGGCGGCCCATATTGGTCAACGCCTGCGACAGCTGGCGCATCACGCTGGTTTCGGTCACTTCCCACACCAGCGACGAAGGGGCGACGCCGGAAGCCATCACCTGCGCCGTCAGGCGGTCGATGAAGCTGCGGTCGGCCAGGTTTTCTGCGCTCAGGTTGACCGATACCGTCAGCGGCGGCAAACCCGCCTGGCGCCAGTCCAGCATGCGCTGCAACACCTGCTGCACCAGCGCCAGCGTGAAATCGGCCATCAGCGGCGTGCCCTCCAGCGTGTCGATGAAATGTGCCGGCGACAGCAAGCCGCGTTGCGGATGCTGCCAGCGCGCCAGCGCCTCCACACCTTTCAGCTGACCATTGGCCATCGCCACCTTGGGCTGGAAATGCGGCAGGAACTCGTTATTCGCCAGGGCACGCGCCAGCTCTTCCAGCGTGGCTTGCGGTGGTAGCGTTGACGGCGCGGCCGGTGCACAATCCTTGCCGCGCCCTCCAGCCTTGCACAGCAGCTGCGTCAGCGGCTCCAGCTGCACCGGCTTCAGCAAGGTGCCCAACAGGCCGATGGAAGCGTCCTCGCAGGCCATGCTTTCAATAATCTCCAGCAGGCGAGGGTCACGCGCGCTGACCACGATCAGGTTTTCCGTCAGGCGCCGCTCGCGTAATTGGCAGGTCAGTTCAATGCCATCCATGCCTGGCATCTCCAGATCGGTCAGCACCAGGAATACCGGCTCCGTGCCGTGCTCCAGTATCTGCAAGGCCTCGTTGCCATCCCCCGCTTCCAGAATCTCGCCAAACTCCAGCTGCCGCAGCAGCCCGACCAGATAGCCGCGCTGCACCACACTGTCTTCGACCACCAGCACGCGGCGGCCTGTCCAGGATGACGGTGCGGAATGGTCCATGATCAGTACTGAAGCTGCTGCAGGATTTCGCGATAGATCGCGCTCAGCGGCACCGACTTCTCGACACCGCCCCGCTTGACCGCCTCCTTGGGCATGCCGTAGACCACACAACTGGCCTCGTCCTGCGCCACGGTACGCGCGCCGGCCTTGTGCATCTCCAGCATGCCGGCCGCGCCATCGTCGCCCATGCCGGTCATGATGACGCCCAGCGCATTGGCGCCGGCGGCGCGCGCGGCGGAGCGGAACAGCACATCGACCGAGGGCCGGTGACGGTTGACCAGCGGCCCATCCACCACCTCGACAAAATACTGCGCGCCGGTGCGGCGCAGCAGCATGTGCTTGCCGCCCGGTGCAATCAGCACCTGTCCCTGCAACACACGGTCATTATTCTCCGCCTCCTTGACCCGCACCTCGCACACGCTGTCCAGCCGCGCCGCAAAGGCGGCGGTGAATTTTTCGGGCATGTGCTGCACCACCACGATGCCGGGCGAGACGCGCGGCAGCGCGGTCAACACTTCCTCCAGCGCCTGCGTGCCGCCGGTGGAGGTACCGATGGCGACCACGCGTTCAGTGGTGGCCGTCATCGGCCGCGCATCCATCGGTGGCAGGATCGCGTCGGCATTCAGCTTGGCGGTGACCGGCGGCGGCAACGGCGCTGGCGATGGGCGGCTGGTCAGCTTGCCCACATGCGCGCCGGCGGCGGCGCGTACCGCCGACACCAGTTCGTCGGCACTGTCATGCAGGAACTGCTTCAGGTCCAGGCGCGGTTTGGTGATGATGGAAACCGCGCCGGCGGTCAGCGCCTCCACCGAGGTCTGCGCGCCTTTCTCCGTCAGCGTCGAGCAGATCACCACCGGCGTCGGATGTTCGACCATCAGCTTGCGCAGGAAGGTGATGCCATCCATCTTGGGCATTTCCACATCAAGCACGATCACGTCCGGCCATTGCACCTTCATGCGTTCGATCGCCAGCAGCGGATTGGCGACCGCATGGGTGACAGTGATGCCGGACGCCGCGTTCAGCAGGGAGCTCAGCACCTGCCGCACCACGGCGGAATCATCAACGATCATGACCTTGATAGCACTCATGCCTAAGTCCTTGCTCCCGCGTTGCGCCATCCCGGTTCCGGCGGAACCTGCCGGCTCAGCACCTCGCCGCTGCGGATGGTAAAGATCAATTGACGGTGGCCTTCGCCAAACAGGCTTTCGGACACCACGTGTACGCCGTGCTGCTGCAGCATGCTGCGCGCGTAGTCGCCGTTCTGCATGCCGATGTCGCGTACCTTTTCGCTGCGGGGGAACATCGCCCCGCCGCCGAAGATCTTGCCCTGACACTGGATCAGCGGCACGCCGTGCTGCGCCATGCCGTCCATCATCAGCTGCATGGCGTCGGCGCCATACATGCCCGGCTTGTCGGCCGGGCGGTCTTGCCTGCGCCGCCCATGTCCGGGCAGCAGGAAGTGCGACATCGCGCCGATGCGCAGCGCCGGATGCCACAGCGTGATCGATACGCAGGAGCCCAGCAGGGTGCGCACACGATACTGCCCGTCGCCGACGAAGTAATCGCCCGGCATCAGGAAGATATCGATCAGCTTGGCGTCTATCATGGCTTGCGATAGATCGAAGGCGCTACAGCGGTCAGCGTGTCGTTGATATCGTTCAGCGTCTCCGAATGACCAATCAAAAAATAACCGCCTTGCCGCAACTGCGCCAGCAGCCGCGTCACCACCTGGCGCTTGGTCTCCAGGCTGAAATAGATCATCACATTGCGCAGGAAGATCACATCGAAGGTGCCGATCTTCGGCAGCGGCGCATTCAGATTCAGATGCTGGAATTGCACGCGCTGGCGCAGCGCGCGCTCGATCAGCATGGTGCCGGCCTCCGAACCCTGTCCTTTGAGGCAAAAGCGCTTCAGGTAATGCTGCGGCATCTGCGAGGCCCGCTCCATCGGATAGTGACCGCTGCGCGCACGTTGCAGCACGCGGGTGCTGATGTCGGTGCCCAGCACTTCCCACGACGCGTCGCCCAGCACATCGGCCAGCACCATGGCGATGCTGTATGGCTCTTCGCCGCTGGAACTCGCGGCGCTCCACACGCGCAGGGTACGGTGCTTGTCGGCCGCATCCTGGGCCAGGTCGCGCAGCAGCGCGAAGTGCTTGGGCTCGCGGAAGAAGTAAGTCTCGTTGGTGGTCAGCAGATCCACCGCCACCTGCAATTCTGCCGGCTGATCGCGGCTTTCCAGCAGCTTCAGGTAATCGCCATAGCTACCCAGCTGATAATGCGCCAGCCGCTTGGCAAGGCGGCCGCTGACCAGCGCCTGCTTGCCATCCGCCATGGTGATGCCCGCCGCATCGAAGATGAAACGCTGGAACTGCATGAACTCGCGATCGGTAATCATCGCCACGGTCATGTTGGACCTCGCCGCTCACGCCACGGCGGCGGCGGTGCCGCGCGCCATGCCGACGATCTCCTCGCTCGACAGCACGCGCTCGATGTCAAGCAGGATGACGAAGCGCCCGCTATACTTGCCCATGCCTGCAATGAAGTCCGGGCGGATGCGGGTGCCAAACGACGGCGCCGGCTCGATGTCTTCGGCGCCGATTTCCACCACCGCGTTGACCGCGTCCACCAGCATGCCCAGCACCTGCTTGCTGTCGCCCCCGTCGCCGCCCGCTTCGACGATGACGATGCAGCTGCGCTTGCCGATCACGCTCTGCCCGCGGCCGAAGCGCGCCGACAAGTCCATCACCGGCACCACCGCGCCGCGCAGGTTGATGACGCCACGCACGCAGTCCGGCATCATCGGCACCGTGGCCAGGCTGCCGTATTCGATGATCTCCTTGATGTGCAGGATGCCCACCGCGTATGGTTCTTCGCCCAGCATGAAGGTCAGGAACTGGCTGGGCAGCGCGGCGCCACTTTGCAGCGCGATGATGGCATTGCTGCCGTAGGTGACCACACCGGAGGTATCCATGGCACTCATCACATTCCTTTCCTATGCGGCCAGCGCCGCCACGGCACCCTTGCCGGAGACGGTGTTCATCAACGCCGCCACGTCCAGGATCAGCGCCACTTCACCGCTGCCGAGGATGGTGGAACCGCTGATGCATTTGACTTCGCTGAACATCGGGCTCAAAGGCTTGATCACGGTCTGGAATTCGCCCAGCAGCGTATCCACCACCAGGCCGGCGCGATGGTTGCCGAACTTGAGCACCACGATACTGTCGCGCCGCGTGGCCGCACCGCCAATGCGGAACAGCGTGCGCAGGCGCACCAGCGGCAGCACCTGACCGCGCAGGTTGGTATAGTCCTGGCCCGGCTCGGTGGCGTACTCGATGCATTCCTCGATCATGTCCAGCGGGATGACGAACACCGACGATCCCACCTGCACCAGGAAGCCGTCGATAATGGCCAGCGTCAGTGGCAGCCGCACGGTGACGGTGGTGCCTTGCCCTTCCCTGCTGCCGACATCGACGCTGCCGCGTAGCGCCTGGATATTCCGCTTCACCACATCCATGCCGACGCCGCGCCCGGACAGGTTGGTGATCTTCTCCGCCGTCGAGAAGCCGGCTTCGAAGATCAGATTGTAGATTTCGCTGTCGCTCAGTTTGCGCTCCGCGTCCACCAGCCCACGCTCGATGGCCTTGGCCAATATCTTCTCCTTGCGCAGGCCGCCGCCATCGTCACTGACTTCGATGACGATGCTGCCCGATTCATGGAAGGCGTTCAGCTTGATCATGCCCTTGGCAGGCTTGCCGGCGGCAACGCGTACCTCGGCCGGCTCGATGCCGTGGTCCATGGCGTTGCGCACCAGGTGCATCAGCGGATCGCCGATTTTTTCCACCACGGTCTTGTCGAGTTCCGAATCCTCGCCATCGACAATCAGGCCGATGTCCTTGCCCAGTTCTCGCGCCACGTCGTGCACCACGCGCTGGAAGCGGTTGAAGGTGGCGCCTATCTTCACCATGCGCAGTTCCAGCGCGGCGTCGCGCACATCCTCCACCAATCCGGTCAGCGTCGATGTACATTCCAGCAGTTCGGTGTTCTGTATCTGCTGGCCGATCATGTTGGCGCGCGCGCCGGCGATAATCAGTTCGCCCACCAGATCGATCAGCCGATCCAGCTTGTCGGAATCGACGCGGATCGAGCGGCTCTCCTGCGCCTTCTGCTCGCTGACCTGCTTCTGCTTGGCCAGCGCCGCCTCCACCACCACCGGCGGCACATTGCCGGCGTCGACCAGGATGCTGCCCAGCTGCTGCGGCGCCACTTCCTGCTTGCCGGACTGCTGGTGCAACGCCTCTTCCAGTTCGTGCGCGGTCACGCTGCCGCAGCGGACCAGGATCTCGCCCAGCCGCGCCGCACGCTCCGGCAGCGAGCGTATCAGGTTGACGTATTCGGAGACCTTGCTGTTCGGCGGGATGATGCGGATCTCGCAGTCGTCCTGCACGAACTCGAACACGCCGGCGATGGCCTCGCGGTCGGCCGTGCTGTCGAAGGCGATTTCGAAACCGAGATAGCACAGCTCCGCATCCATTTCATCGGCGGCAGGCAGCGCATCCGGCAGCGTGGCGATGCCGACCACGCGTCCCAGCTTGCCCAGATAGCGCAGGAAGGCGATCGGGTCCATGCCGTTCTGTAGCACGCCACGGCCGAAGCGCAGCGAGATGTGCCAGTAGTCGCTGTCGCCGCGCTGCGTATCGATGCGTTCGACGCTGGGCTCCGCATGCACCGCCAGGTGCGCTGGCGCCGCTGGGGCTTCGCCATCCATGTGGCGGCGCAGCTGCTGTTGCAGCATTTCGCCTTCCGGCGCGGTATCCGGGTCCTGCTCGTGCTGGCCGGCAGCCAGCGCGTCGATCATGCCGGACAGGTAGTCGCAGCACGACAGCAGCAGCACCACCATTTCGTCATTCAGCGTGACACTGCCGTCGCGCACCTTGTCCAGCAGGCTCTCCACCACATGCGTGAAAGCGACGATGTGGTCAAGACTGAACAGGCCCGCCGATCCCTTGATGGTGTGGGCGGCGCGGAAGATGGCGTTGATGGCCTCTCCCTGATCGCCCGCCAGGTCGACATTGAGCAGCGCGTTCTCCATCTCTTCCAGCAGTTCGCGGCTTTCGGCGATAAATGTCTGTAGCGCGTCATCCAGGTTCATGGCTCTTCCCTCAAGCGTGTATCAGCACGGCGTCGCCGAAGAAGGCGACCAGGTCCAGCATCTCGAAGATTTCTACAACAGCAGGACTATGCTGCAGCAGATGCAGCGTGCGCTGCTCGGCGGCAGCGGTCTGCTTGGCCAGCATCAGCACCTGCAAGCCGGCGGTATCCAGTTCCGTCACGGCGGATAAATCGATTTCCAGCACGCGCGTCTTGCGCAGCGCTTCCAGAATGGTGACTTTCAAATCGGCGGCGCGGTAAATCGTCATTTCGCCATCGAGGGAAATACGGGTGACGTCGTCCGCCATGGCGGCCTCCTTGAATTATGGCAGTACCAGCTTGGCCACGGCGCCCAGCAGCACTTCCGGCTTGAAGGGCTTGACTACCCACGCCTTGGCGCCGGCCGCCTTGCCCTCTTCCTTCTTGCTCTCTTGCGATTCGGTAGTCAGCATGATCACCGGCGTGAACTTATAGTTGGGCAGCTGCTTGAATTGCTTGACGAAAGTGATGCCGTCCATATTCGGCATGTTCACATCGCACACCACCAGGTGGATTTTCTGCCCGGTGCATTTGGACAGCGCATCAACGCCATCCCGACCCTCGATCACATCGTAGCCGGCGCCTTTCAGCGCAATGCCGACCACCTGCCGCAGCGAGGCCGAATCGTCGACCACCATAATGGTTTTCCCCATCTTTCATGCACTCCTAGAAAAAAGTGATTTCGTCGGCTTCGGAGGCCGCCGGTGCGGCCAGCCTGGCGCCGCTGTGCACGGCGTGTTCTTCCGCCATCGCATAGGTCTTCTGCAAATCGTGCATCAGCAGGTCCGGGTCGAGCGGTTCCAGCACACCGCTGTCGATGTAGCGCTGGCGGTTCTCGCGCAGCAGCGGCAGCAGCTGCTCCATATTGGCGCGCACGTGCGACATCACCTGGCTCACGCGGTCCTGGAATTGCAGCTGCACCAGCGCCTCGCCCACCTCGCCCTGGATGCCGATGCTTTCCTGCTTGAGCAGCGCGGAGGACTGCACCAGCGCGTCGGTCATTTCGCGGAACTCGTTGAGCACCGCCTCGATCATGCCCTCGGCCGATTGCATCGACTTGTCTTCCGCGTCGCTCGATTGTTCGGCCGCCTGGCTGGCGGCGAGGATGGCGCTGCTGATCAGGCCCACGCGGTTGGTGATCTCCTTGCCGGTTTCGGCGGAGCGCATCGACAGCATGCGCACCTCGGTCGCCACCACCGCAAAGCCGGCGCCGGCCGGGCCGGCGCGCGCCGCCTCGATAGCGGCGTTCAGCGCCAGCAGATTGGTTTGCGCTGCGATGCTGGCCACGCCTTCAGCCATGCCGCGCAATTCGCGCGTAAAGCGTTCCAGGTCCTTGATCTGCGCCAGCATGGCGTGCTTGGAAGCCATCGCTGATTTCATCGACGCCACCACGGAGCCCAGCCGCTGCTCGCTGTGTGAAAACACTTCGGTCATCGTGTGGTCTCCCTGGCCACTACCGCCAGAGACGTGCAAGGCGTTGTCCAGCTTGTCGACGATGCTGGAGAAGCGCGAAGCCAGGTCGGACACTGCTTCTTCCATTTGCGTACGCGAGTTTTCGATATGCCGGCACCACACCGGCAGCACGGCGTCGCCGAAGCGTTCGCGTCCTTCGAGGTAGTTGTCGATCATGGCGTGGTCGCCGCTGGCGCTGGCCGGGGCGAAGCCGCTGTCGCGGGTCAGCCATGCGGCGGCGGCCAGCAACAGCGCCGCCCAGATCAATGTGGCCCATCCCCACGCGCTCCAGCCCGCCACGATGGTTCCCAGCGCGCCCGCTGCGGCCAGGCCGAACGAGACTACTGTTTTGCTACGCAATCCGCTTTGACTGATCACTGGACGCCACCCCACTGTAGTAGCCGGGCGCTGCGTTGAACAACGCCTTCGGGAAGGTCCACTGTAGCGCAGAAATCCACACGCGTGCCATGATGCACGCGTGAAAGCCGCCGCTGTTGCAGCGATACAACCGCTGGCTAGGTCAGCAGTGGGCGTGCTGCGCTGCGCAATGCGGAACGCGACATGCCGCCGTCCTCCAGCTTGAAAATGCTGACCGCCTGCGCCAGCTGCGCCGCCTGGTCCTGCATGGCGCCCGCCGCTGCGGCCGCCTGCTCGACCAGCGCAGCGTTTTGCTGCGTCACATGATCCATCTGCGAAATCGCCACATTGATTTGCTCGATGCCATGGGTCTGCTCGACGCTGGCGTTGCTGATCTCGGCCATGATGGACGTCACGCGCTGGATGCTGTCGACCACCTCGTCCATGGTGCTGCCGGCCTGGCCCACCAGGCGCGTGCCCGCCTCCACCTTGCCGACCGAATCATCGATCAGCGCCTTGATCTCCCTGGCGGCGCCGGCCGAGCGCTGCGCCAGGTTGCGCACCTCGGAGGCCACCACCGCAAAGCCACGCCCTTGTTCGCCGGCGCGCGCGGCTTCCACCGCAGCGTTCAGCGCCAGGATATTGGTCTGGAACGCGATGCCGTCGATCACGCCGATGATGTCGACGATTTTCTTCGACGAAGCGTCGATCGAGGCCATGGTCTGCACCACGTCCGACACCACCGCGCCGCCGCGCTGCGCCACCTCGGCGGCGTTGCCCGCCAGCTGGCTGGCCTGGCGCGCGTTGTCGGCGTTCTGCTTGACGGTGCTGGTCAGTTCTTCCATTGAAGAGGCCGTCTCTTCCAGCGAGCTGGCCTGCTCCTCGGTGCGCGATGACAGATCCATATTGCCAGCGGCAATTTCGGTCGACGCCGTGGTGATCGTATCGGTGCCGCTGCGCACCTCGCCGACAATGCGCACCAGGCTGGATGACATACGGTTCAATGCGTACAGCAGCTTGCCCGGCTCGTCCTTGCTGAAATCATCGGCGCTACGCTGCGGATTGCCGGCGAGATCGCCTTCGGCCACCCGCTCGGCCAGCGCCACCGCCTCGTTGATCGGGCCGGTGATGCCTTGGGTCAGCCACCAGGCGAAGGCCATGCCGAACAGCACCACCAGCACCGCCAGCAGCAATAGCTGGTTGCGGCTTTGCGCGGCGATCTGATCGATATTGGCTGCCGCCAGGTCGATCTGCTTGCGCTGGTGGTCGAGGATCTGTTGCAGCTTCCCTTCGTACACCTTGGTCGCCGGCAGGAACACCTGGTCCATCAGGCGCGACGCTTCGGCCGGATCGCCGGCGGTCTTGGCCTTGGTCAGGGCATCGCGCGAATCCAGGTAAGCCTTGCGGGCGCCGTTCAGTTCCACCATCAAGGGCTTGTCGTCCTCGTTGGTGAGTGCTTCGATCTGCTTGATCAGTGTTTGCGAGTGCGAGGTGGCGGCCTTGGTTTCTTCAGCGAAGAAGCCGGCCAGCGACGGATCGGCGCTCTTGGCGATGGCGCTGGCACGACGGATGCCGGTGGCGACGTTGCGCGCCCAGTCGGACACCATGCGCTCCTTGGCCAGTGGTTGCGCCATCATGGCGCGCGTGGCGTCAGCCACGCCTTGCAGACGGTAAATGCCCAACCCTGTGTTCAGGATGAGTATGGCCAGAATGATGGTAAAGCCCAGTGCCATGCGGCGGCCGATGCTGAGATCGGTAATCTTCATGCGGTCCCCTGATTGCTTACGAGTAGTTGTTCAATAGTAACTCAGAACCTCGGGCGCGGCGATGACTTGTTCAACTGGTTGAAGTTTCAAACAATTTTTAAACTTTCATTCTAATCTGCAACAAATATTGTGTATTGGACTTTGAAAACGTTTACACTTTCAAGTTCAATTTGTACGGCCATTTACATAGGCCGCTCCCGCCACTCCTAAACAACTGAGATGAGCAACGCATTCCTAGAACACCGCGCGAAATACCGCGAAGTCGTGTCACGCCGCTACGGCGTCACTCCCGAACTTTATGATGAGGCCAGCCGCCTGCTGGCGCCGCTGACGTCGGCGTTCAGCCTGCGCAAGGGCGAATACCTGCAGCGCATCGGCACGCCAGCGCAATATGTGCACTGGCTGCACAGCGGCGTGGCCCGCACCGGTTTCATTACCGAAGCTGGCAACGAGGTGACGTTGCACTTCCAGACCGACGGCGACGCGGTCGGCGCGCATGACGACCTGCTGCGCGCGCGCGAAGCGGAACCAGCGCTGAATTTTGTTGTGGCGGAAACCGCCATCCATGGCTTCCGCCTGGACTGGATGGAAGTGTTGAACCTGTATCGCGGCAACACCAACCTGCGCGACTATTACCTCGGTGCGGCCCAGCGCAGCATCATGGACCAGAGCCGCCGCCTGTACCTGAACGCCTCGCCGGCGCAGGGCCGCCTGATTGCCTTCCGCCGCGAGTATCCGGGCCTGGAGCAGCGCATCTCGCAGAAAGTAGTGGCGTCCTTCCTCGGCATCACGCCGCAATACATGTCGCAGCTGCTGCGGCAGGACGGCAGCAAGGCATAAAAAAAAAGCGCGTGGCTTGCGCGGCCTCTGGCCGCTGCAAGCGCACGCGCTTTTTTTCGTCTGAAAGTTATTGCTTGATGCTCTTGATCTTGTTGTTTTCGTCGACGAAGACCAGCTTCGGCACGTGGGTCTCGATTTCCGCATCGGTCATCGGGCCGTAGGTGCAGATGATCAGCAGGTCGCCCAGCTGCGCCTTGCGGGCGGCGGCGCCGTTCAGCGAAATCTCGCCGCTGCCGCGCTTGCCTGGAATCGCGTAGGTGGCGAAACGCTCGCCGTTGTTGACGTTGTACAGCTCGATCTGCTCGTTGACTTTGATATCGGCGGCTTCCAGCAGGTCGACATCGATGCCGCAGGAACCTTCGTAGTTCAGGTCGGCCTGGGTCACCGTAACGCGGTGCAGCTTTGAGCGCAGCATAATACGTTGCATAGAATTCTATCCTTCGAAATAATCGTTCAAACTTGGCATCCTGTCCAGGCAGAGCCGCAGCGACGCGAGGGCGGCATTGTACCATCTGCTGCGCTGCAACGCCGCATTCCCCCCGCTGTCAGCTGCTTTGTGGCATATTGTTTACTTGTAAACATATTTGCCTATTTTCATGAAGCTGACGCGCCTGCTCACCCTGTCCACCGCCGTCCTGGCGCTGCTGGTGTGCGGCATGCTGGCACACATCACCCGCGATGCGTGGCGCCGATATGACGCCACCAGCGCCGGCCTGCAAGCGCTGCGCCTGACGCAAAGCGCGATGGTGGCGGCGGAAAAACTGTCGTTCGAGCGCGGCCCGGTCAACGCGGTGCTGGGCGACCGCATCCCGGTCGATCCGGCCCGCCGCGACCGCCTCCAGCATGGCCGCGCCGCCACCGACCTGGCGTTGTTGCAGCTGGAACGCGCGCTGCAATCGGCATCCAGCCAGGGCCAGGCCGGCGCCAGCATTACGACCATGGCGACCCTGTCGTCGCTGTCATCTCAGCTGGCGGCGGCGCGCGCCACAGTCGACCAACTGGCGGCGCTGCCGCCAGCCAACCGCACGCCGGAAAAAATGAAAGCCACGCTTGGCCGAATGTTCGCGCTGGTGCCGCTGGCGCTGGATACAGTGACCGGCTACACGCAGTCTTCAGAACACGCTTATCCGCGCATCTCGCGCCCGCTGATCAAGGCACGCTACGCGGTCGAGCTGCGCGAATACGCCGGCCGCATGGGCTCCGTGCTGACGGTGGCGCTGGCAGCGCGCCAGCCACTGACCACCGAAGAACATGAACAACTGCAGCTGCTGCGCGGCCGCATTGCCCAGTTGCGCCAGCAGATCCAGGCGCGTGGCGGCGACGATGATCTCCAGCCCTCACTGGCCGCTGTGGTGACACGCATGGACCAGATCCACTTCGGCACCGGGCAGCAGCTGGTGGCGGACGTCGAACGCGACAGCCGCGCCGGCCGGCCATACGGTATGGACACCGCGCAGTTCGCGCAACGCTATGTGCCGACCATGACGCCGATCCTGGCGCTGCGCGACGAGCTGCTGCGCCAGGCGCAGTTGCAGGCGCAGAGCGACCACGAACATGCGCGCACCGACCTGTGGATCGTCATCCTGTCCGGCGCCGCCATCCTGCTGGCGCTGACCTTGTTGCTGCTGATCGTAAGGCGGCGCGTGGTAGTGCCGCTGCTGCGCGCCACGCGCGCGGTGATACGCATCGGCGCCGGCGACTACTCGCGCGATCCAGGCGGCTCGCAAAGAAACGATGAAATCGGCGACATGCTGCGTGCGCTGTCGACGCTGCGTACCAACAGCATCGAGCGCCAGCAGCTGGAAATCGAACGCCAGCGCCTGATCGAAGAACTGCGCCTGCGCGCCAACACCGACTACCTGACTGGCATCCTGAACCGGCGTGCGTTTACCTCGGCCGGCAACAAGCGCCTGCATGCCGCGCAGGCACAAAACGAAACGCTGGCGGTGCTGTTGTTTGACATCGACCACTTCAAGTCGGTCAACGACTCGCACGGCCACGAAGCCGGCGACCAGGTGCTGATACGCGTGGCGGCGCTGGTGCGCGCGGAGCTGCGCGACAGCGAGATCCTGGCGCGCCATGGCGGCGAAGAGTTTGTGGTGATGCCGGCGCATTGCACGCTGGAGCAGGCCTGCGTGCTGGCGGAGCGGCTGCGCACCGCCATCGAGCGCGAGCCGCTGACGCTGGCCGACGGCCACATCCTGCGCGTGACCGCCAGCTTTGGCGTCGCCAGCGCCAGCGGCCCGGCTGCCGCGCTGGACAGCCTGCTGCATGCCGCCGACCTGGCGCTGTACCGCGCCAAGCGCAAAGGCCGCAACCGCGTCGAAAGCGCCAGCTAGCTTACTGCTTGTCCGCCTTGACTGGCGTGAAGAGCAAGTCGCGGAAGTCGTAGCTGAAATCCGTTTCGGTGGAAATTGGCGCCATCTTCATGCGCTCGATGCTGCCGTCCGGATTCAGCGCGAACGTCACGTAGGCATCGGCGTTGAAATTGCGTTCCTTCCAGCGCACGATGAAGGTGTCGTGCTGGAAGTGCTCCAGCTCCCCGCTCAGGTCCGGCGTGCGCTCGAAGCGCATGATGCGCTTGCCGCCCTCTTCGCGGATGCTGGCCTTGCCGTACCACGCATCCTCATATTCGCCATCGTAGGCAGCCAGCGGCAGCGACGGTTGCGATGCCGCCGCGCGTGCCGTCTGCTCCTTGCCCTGGCGCTCCAGTTCCTCCTTGTGCATCGCCGCTTCCTGCTCGGCATACAGCTTGATCCAGTCGGTCGGCGCCACTTTGAGATACTGGTCGAGGATGCGGTAATACAGCGACGCCATGGCCGGGCTGTTCTCCGCATTGGTCAGGATGGCGATGCCCAGCTTCTCGTCCGGCACCATCAGCACCGTCGAATAGAAACCTTGCAGCGCGCCGCCGTGCATGGCGATCTTGCGGCCCTTGTAGTCGCGCAGCTGGAAGCCCAGGCCGTACGCGTAGAAGTTGGGCTTGGTGGCGGCCAGCGCCGGTTTCGGTTCGCGGATGCGCATCGGCGTCTGCTGGGTCCACATCTCGGCGGCCTGTTTGGCGCTGAACAGCTGCTGGCCGCTTTCCATCTTGCCGCTATTGAGCAGCACTGTCATCCAGCGCGCGATGTCCTCGGCGCTGGTGTTGATGCCAACCGCGCCGACCGCGTTTGGAACCGGCATCGGCTTGACCACGGCGATCTTGTCGTTGATCTTGCTGTGCGGCGCCGAGTAGTCGCTGCTGGCCAGCATCTCGGCCACGCTGGTCGTGGTGCCGTTCATGCCCAACGGCGCCAGGATGCGGTCGTGGATCGTTGCGCCCCATGGCTTGCCGGCCTTCTCCGCGATGATCTTGCCGGCCACGATGTAGAGCAGATTGTCATACGCGTAGCTGGCGCGGAAGCTGGTGGCAGGCTTGATGTAGCGCAGCTTGGAGATAATCTCGTCGGTGCTGAACTGCGTGCTCGGCCACCACAGCAAATCGCCGGCGCCCAATCCCAGGCCGCTGCGGTGCACCAGCAGGTCGCGGATGGTCATTTCGCCGGTGACGTAGGAATCGTACATCTGGAAGCCCGGCAGGTGCTTGGTGACCGGATCGTCCCAGGCGACCTTCCCCTCATCCACCAGCATCGCCAGGCCGGCGGCGGTGAAGGCCTTGGAATTGGAGGCGATTTCGAACAGCGTCTTGCCGCTGACCGGCGCCGGTTCGCCCAGCTTGCGCACGCCATAGCCTTTGGCCACCACTACCTTGCCGTCCTTGACGATGGCGATCGCCATGCCCGGCACATCGAAGGTTTTCAGTGCGCGGTTGACGTCCGCGTCGAGACTGAAAGCAGGGACGGACGCCGACGCTTGCGTGGCCATTGCTGGCGTGCCGGCGACTGCGCCCCATGCAGCCAGCGTCAATGCGGTGGCTGCGAAGGTACGGGAGATCTTCATTTTTGCTTGAATGCCTTGTCGACCGAAGCCTGGGTGACCGGGTGATAATGCGTGCGCGCCTTCAGGTACAGCGACTTGGCCCAGTCCTTATCGTTAGGGTTTTTCAGCAGCGCGGCGTACAGCGGCACCACGAATTTCTGCCGGCCCACGCTCATCAGGAATTTGTTGAGCGGTTCGCGCACGTTGTAGCCGGCCTTCACCGACGACAGCAGGAAGCGGTAGGCGATTTCGTTGTTGCCGGTTTTACCCAGCGCGAACGACTGGTCCAGTTGCTGCATCTGCACGGCGCTGGCCTTGCCATCGATGCCGTTCAGGAAGTGCATCCACTCCAGCGCGATCCAGTTCTTGGCCGGCAGCTCAGCGGTCGGCAGTTCGCCTTTCAGCCAGGCGTCGCGCTGCGCGTCCAATGCAGCCAGCCGCGGCGAGGCGGCGTGCTTGGCGGTGGCGGGAATGCCTGGGCCGTACAGCCATTCATCCAGCTCGGATTGCGACATGATTTCCGGATGCGCGTCGAGCAGGTTTTTCTTCAGGTAGTCGACAAATTCCTGGGTGGTGGCCGACTGGAAGGCGTGCTGGTCGAACCAGCCGCGCAGGAAGGGGTCGAAGACGTCGCGGCCGGCGCGCTGTTCCAGCGTGCGCAGCAGCCAGGCGCCTTTTGGATACACCAGATTGCTGTCCGTGTAGCTGGCGGCGCTGGTGTCCGGATCGCGTGTCAGCAAGGCCTGCTTGGCCAGCGGGATCTTCGCCAGCGAGGCCATGGCTTCGTTCTGCTCCACCTGCAGGTTCATCTCTGCCACTTCTTCGCCATACAGCTTCTCGACGATGCGGGTGGTGACATAGGTGGTAAAGCCTTCGTTGAGCCAGAAGTGCTTCCACGAGGCGTTGGTCACCAGGTTGCCGGACCACGAGTGCGCCAGTTCATGCGCGATCAGGTCGACCAGGCTGCGGTCGCCGGCGATCATGGTCGGCGTCAGGAAAGTCATGCGCGGGTTTTCCATGCCGCCGATCGGGAACGATGGCGGCAGCACGATCATGTCGTAACGCTCCCAGCGATAGGGACCGTACAGGCCTTCGGCGGCGGCGATCATTTTCTCGGTGTCGACCAGTTCAGCGGCGGCGGCGTCGATGCGCTGCGGTTCGGCGTACACCGCCGAACGCGGGCCGACGTTGCGCACGTCGATCTCGCCGATGGCGATCGCCAGCAGATAGGAAGGAATCGGCTGCGTCATCTTGAACTTCCAGCCGCCGGCGCCGGTGGCCTGCTGGTCATTCTCGGCGCTCATCACCACGCGCATGCCGGCCGGCGCCTCGATGCGGGCACTGTAGGTGAAGCGCACCGCCGGCGTATCCTGCACCGGCGCCCACGAACGGGCGTTGATTTCTTCCGACTGGCTGAACATGAACGGACGCTTGCCGGACATGGTCTGCTCGGGATTCATCCATTGCAGCGCGGTGGCTGACGGCGCGGTGCGGTAATAGACGCGCACCTTCTGCGGCTGGAACGGCAAGGCGATGCGCAGCGCGCGGCCCTTCTCCACGTCCAGCCTGTCGAGCATGAAGGACACGGCGGTCCAGCGGCCGGCGGCGTTCAGCACCTGCACCTTGGAGATATTCAGTTCATTGGTGTCCAGCACCAGCGTACGGGCGTTCTTGTCGATCCAGTTCAGCGTCAGCTCGGCGTAGCCGGACAACATTTTGTGGCTGAAGTCAGCCTTCAGGTCGAGATAAAGATCGGTAGTGCGCACCTGATCGTAGCGGGCGTAGCTCAACGGATCGGCGTGCGCGGCCAGCGACATGCATGCGGATAGCACGAGTGCGGAAATGGTCTTCTTGATCATATGGTGATACTTTCAATGTTATCTTCAGCGCGAAGCAGAATACCATAGGGATGTTTCTGGCATGTGTTAAACTGCCGGTCTTTAGTGGGGAGTAGTCGGCTTGCGCCGCCCCGGCGCAAGAACCTGTGTCAACATAATCGGTCCACAGACCGTGGCGCAGGTGGCCAGCAGCAGCGGCTTGACGAGACCATGACCTGAGCGCGGCCATGATGGGCCGGAGCTGCGCACGGGTCATTGGTTAATCGTTCCGGCCCGCGTACTCTCACATCATGGAAGCATTCCTCGTCTCTACCGGCATTGTCGCCCTCGCAGAAATTGGCGACAAAACCCAGCTCCTCGCGTTTGTTCTCGCTGCCAGGTTCCGCCGTCCATTACCGATCGTCGCCGCAATTTTCGTCGCCACCATCGCCAACCACGCATTCGCCGCCGCCATCGGCACCTGGATCACCAGCCTGATGGGACCTGGGCTATTGCGTTGGGTGCTGGGCGCGTCGTTCCTGGCGATGGCCGCATGGACGCTGGTGCCGGACAAGCTTGATGATGAAGATACGCCGGTCGCCGGCTACGGTGTGTTCCTTACCACACTGATCGCCTTCTTCCTGGCGGAAATGGGCGACAAGACCCAGGTGGCCACCGTCGCGCTGGCGGCGCGTTACCACAGCATGATTGCCGTGGTAGCCGGCACCACCTTGGGCATGATGCTGGCGAACGTGCCGGCCGTGTACTTCGGCGACCGGATCGCCAACCGCATCTCGCTCAAGCTGGTGCACGGCATCGCCGCGCTGATCTTCGCGGCGCTGGGCATGGCCACGCTGCTAGGCGCCGGCGCCAGCCTGGGCGTCTGATATCGCTGGCGCCGGCCCGGCCGGCACCAGCAGTTCGACGCGGTGGGTGCGGCCGCTGTCGACCAGCGCGATCTGGCCGTCCGGCTGCGGCACGCCATCCACGGTCATGATCGGCGCCGAGGTGGCGCCTTTGGCCACGCGGATCTCATACGTGGCGCTACGGTAGCGGTAACTCAGCGTGAAGCTGCCCCATTCCTTCGGCATGCACGGCGCCAGCTTCAGGTGGGTGGCGGTGCGCGTCAGGCCCAGCAGCGATTCCAGGATCAGGCGGTACATCCAGCCGGAGGAGCCGGTGTACCAGCTCCAGCCGCCGCGCCCCACGTGCGGCGCCACCGCGTACACGTCGGCTGTCACCACATACGGCTCGACCTTGTAGATGGCCGTGGCTTCGGCAGTGCGGCCATGCATGACCGGATTGATCATGCGCGCCAGTTCCCACGCGCGCTCGGTGTCGCCCAGGCGCGCGAAGGCCATCGCGGTCCAGATGGCGGCGTGGGTGTACTGGCCACCATTCTCACGCACGCCGGGCACATAGCCACGGATGTAGCCCGGATTCGGCCCGGCCTTGTCGAACGGCGGATCAAGCAGCTGGATGATGCCCGAATCACGGCGCACCAGGCGCTGATTGACCTGCTCCATCGCGCCGCGCACCCGCACCGGATCGGCGGAACCGGACAGCACGCCCCAGCTTTGCGAGATCGAATCGATCTGGCATTCCTCGTTGGTGTGCGAACCCAGCGGCGTGCCGTCGTCGAAATAGGCGCGGCGATACCAGTCACCGTCCCAGGCATTCTGCTCGACGTTGGCGGCGACGCGGCGCGCCTGCTCGCGGCACTCGGCCGCGAACTCGGCGTCGTTGCGCATGTCCGCCACTTCGGCGAAGCGCTTCAGCACTTCGCACAGGAAGAAGGCCAGCCACACGCTCTCGCCCTTGCCATGCTCGCCGACCTTGTCCATGCCGTCGTTCCAGTCGCAGGAACCGATCAGCGGCAGACCGTGCACACCGAAGCGCAAGCCGTTGCGGATGGCGCGCTGGCAGTGATCGTACAGCGTGCCATGCTCGCTGGAACGGGCCGGCATGTCGTAATACGAATCCTCTTCCGGCTTGACCGGACGGTCCTCCAGGTAAGGCGCGGTTTCATCCAGGATGCTCATGTCGCCAGTGGCCGAGACGTAACGCCAGGCGCCCAATGGCAACCATAGGTAATCGTCCGAGCAATGCGTGCGCACGCCGCGGTCCGACGGTGGATGCCACCAGTGCTGCACGTCGCCTTCCAGGAACTGGTGGGCGGCGCACAGCATCAGCTGGTCGCGCAGCAGTTGCGGCTGCGTGTGGATGGTGGCCATCGCATCCTGCAGCTGGTCGCGGAAGCCGAAGGCGCCACCGGACTGGTAGTAGCCGCTGCGCGCCCAGATGCGGCAGGCGATGGTCTGGTACATCAGCCAGCCATTGGCGATGACGTCGATTTCCTTTTCCGGCGTTTCGATGCGCACCGCGCCCAGGGTTTTCTCCCAGTGCGCGTGGACATTGGCCAGCGCTTCGCGCGCGGCGTCGGCGCTGCGGTGCTTCTGTACCAGGCTGCTGGCGTCGGCGTTGCGGCGGCCGGCCACGCCAAGCACAAAGACAATCTCGCGTTCCTGACCAGGCAACAGGTCGAACGGCGCCTGGATCGCCGCGCAGGCATCCAGGCCGGCGCCAATCTTGCCAGACAGGCGCGAGCGGCGCAGCGCGGCTGGCGCCGACAAGGCGCCGTTGCGGCCGATGAATTCGGCGCGGTCGGCGGTGATGGTGCGCAGCGTGGCGTCGCAATTGAAGAAGGCCACGCGGCCGCTGAACTCCGTGTTGTACGGATTCCGGGCGAACAGCGCGCCGCTGACCGGATCGGCCTCGGTGACAATGTGCATGCCGGACTTGGAGCGCATATCGCCCAGTACCCATTCGACATAGCCAAACGCCGACAGGCGGCGCTGCACAGTCGAGTCGTTGCGCACTTTCAGCACGGTGTACTTGATTGGCGCGTCGACCGCGACAAAGGTGGTCATCTCGCTGTGGATGCCGGCCTCGCTATGCTCGAACACGCTGTAGCCGAAGCCGTGGCGCGTGGTGTAGCTGCCGTTGCCGCGCGCCGGCAAGGCGGTCGGCGACCAGAACTGGCCGCTCTGCTCATCGCGCAGATAGAACGCTTCGCCGCTGGCGTCGCTGACCGGATCGTTGTGCCATGGCGTGATGCGGTACTCGTGGGCGTTCTCGTGCCAGGTGTAGGCCTGGCCGCTTTCCGAAATCACCGTGCCGAACTGCGGGTTGGCCAGCACATTGGACCAAGGCGCCGGCGTGCGCTGCGTAGCGCTGGTGGTGATGATGTATTCACGGCCGTCCTGCGAGAAGCCGCCGAGGCCATTGTCCAGCAACAGCTGGCGCGCCGGCTGCCTGGATGGCGTGGCATCGGTGTAGTCGCTGCGGCCGTCAACCTGCAATGGCGGCATGCGCAAGGTCGGCGGCGCCGGGCGCTTGACCTGGTCGGCCAGCGAACCGCGTGCATCGCTGATGATGACGCGCGCCACCGATTGCATCAGCACCTTGTCTTCGTTCGGGATCTGGTCCACCAGGCGCACAAAGATGCCGCCCGGGCGGTCAATCGCCTGCGCGTCGATGCCGGAGGCGATCAGGCCGATGATCTGGTCGTGCAGCGCCTGGCGATAGCCGGAGTTGTCCTCGTACCAGATGACCAGGTCGACCACCAGCCCTTTCAGTCGCCAGTAGGCGTGTGCCTGCACCATCTGGCGTGCCAGTTCGATATTCGCCGGGTCCTTGATGTGCAGCAGCACGATCGGCAGGTCGCCGGAAATCGCGTATGCCCACAGGCCGGACTGGCCGCGCTGATTCTTGATCAGTGTCGCCGCTTCCGCGCGCAGGCCGGCGTTCGGATAGATCACCGAGTTGGCCAGGCGGCCGTACAGCTGGCCATCGGCCTCGCTGGCGTTCAGCTGGCGCAGCACCACCTGGCTGTGGGTCCATGCCAGTTCGAATACGCGATCGGCCAGGTGGCGATCCTGATACTTGTCGATCAGGTGCAGCGCGGTGTCGCGCTGCTCGGCCATGCCGGTAACGATGTCCACCGTCGCATACTGGTCCGGCTTGAGCGTGATGGTGTAGCGGATGGCCACAACCGGATCAAGCACCGAGCCTTCGGCGCCGCTCAACTGGCCCTTGTCCAGCATGGCGCTTGGCGCTGCCGCCGTGTTGCCGCGGCCGATGAAGCGCGAGCGGTCGGTCTCGAACGACACGCTGCCCACCGGCGCATCGTGCACCATCATCGAGTGCATCAGCCACGGCGACACTTCGTGCGCGCCACGCGGACGACGCGTGCACAGGATGGCGTTTTCATCCTTGAGGATTTCGGTCTGCACAAACAGCTTGCTGAACGCCGGATGGGCGTTGTCGGCAGCAGCTGGCGCCATCACCACTTCCGCGTAGCTGGTCACCTCGATGGTGCGCACGCGGTCGGACTTGTTGGTGATGCGGGTGCGGCGCAGTTCAATATCATCCTCCGGCGACACCACAATCTCCGTGTACAGATCGATATGGCGGTCGGAGCGGCGGAATTCCGCGCGGCCTTCGGAGAACACGACCTCGTATTTCTTTGGCTCGACCAGCGCTGGCTGATAAGTCGTGGACCAGAACTCGCCATCCTCGACATCACGCACGTAGCAGAAGTTGCCCCAGTTGTCGCGCGTGCTGTCCTCGCGCCAGCGCGTCACCGCCAGGTCCTTCCAGCGGCTGTAGCTGCCGCCGGAGTTGGTGACCATGACGTGATAGCGGCCGTTCGACAGCAGCTGCGTTTCCGGCACCGGCGTCGAATGCTGCGACAGCACGCGCATCGGATTGGCCTGCTCCGGCGCGGTGGTGCGGATCGCCGCCATTTCGGTGGTGTTGGAGTAGAAGGCGCCGGCCTGCGGGCTGCGTTCCTGCAGCACCAGCAGCGTCGACTGCAGCAGCGGATCGGCTTCAAAGCGGCGCTGCATCGGACGGTCATGCAGCAGATAGCTGAGCGCCAGCAGTCCCATGCCCTGATGGTGGACCATGAAGGAACGGATCACCGCATGGTTCTGGCCGCGCGGCAGGCGCGATGGCGTGTAGTCGACCGCCTCGTAGAAACCGAAGCGGCCCATGAAGCCCAGCTCCGCCATGCGTTGCAGGTTGGCGCACGACGCTTCCGGCTGCACCATCAATCCCATCATGGTGGCGTAAGGCGCGATCACCAGGTCGTCGGCCAGACCGCGCTTCAGGCCCAGGCCAGGCACGCCGAAGGCGCGGTACTGGTAATTCAGGCTGGCGTCGACCGTGTTGTAGCCGGATTCGGAAATCCCCCACGGCACGTTGCGGCGCTTGCCGTAATCGATCTGCGCGTCGATCACCGAGTTGTAGGTCTGGTCCAGCAGCGTGCTTGGATAATTCGGCATCACCAGCAGCGGCATCAGGTACTCGAACATCGAGCCGCTCCACGACAGCAGCACCGGCTTGCCGGAGACGATGCACAGCTGGCGGCCCAGCGCGAACCAGTGGTCCTGCGGCAGCTGGCCCTGGGCGATGGCGACAAAGCTGGCCAGGCGCGATTCCGACGCCAGCAGATCGTAATAGCTGGCGTCCAGGCGGCGGTCGGTGACGTTGTAGCCGATCGCCAGCAGGTTGGTGGTCGGGTTGTACAGGAAGCCGTATTCCATCTGTGCGAAGGCGCCGCAGCGCTGCGCCATTTCGGCCAGCGCGCGCATGCGCTCGTGCGCATTGCTGCTGCCTTGCTCGAACAGTTCGGCCAGGCGCTGCTGGCGATCGCGTTCGTCCGGCGCCAGGTCATTGATGGCGATGGACGAGGTGGCGCGCGCCAGCGCCGCCAGTTCGCGCAGCGTCGGCATGCGCGCCATGCTGGTGTCGAAGATGGCGTCGGCCGGCAGCGACGCCCACGGCGTCAGCGTCGCCAGTTCGTCAAGCGCGGCGTGGCATTGCTGCGCCAGCGAGTTGGCCCACATGGCGGCCGATTCGCTATGGGTGGCGGCGTGCGGCTGGAACTCATCCACCACGGCGGTCACGCGCAGCAGCCAGGCGTGAAGTTGCTGCAGGTTGGACGACTCCGGTGCAGGCGACAGTGCCGCCAGCACGGCCGCGCCGTCGATCACCGGTGTGGCCGGGTCGCCCGCTTGCGCGGCGGCGGCCAGCGTCTCTTGCAGCACTTGTGCGGTGGTGACGATGCCGTCGATGATCTGCGTGCCCAGCACGGGTTCATCGAACAGGCCGGTCAGGCCGGATTGCAAGGTCAGCAGGTGGCCGCCAAGATTGCCGCTGTCAACCGACGAGATGTAGACCGGATGCAGCGGCTTCATCGTCTGCGTGTCGTACCAGTTGTAGAAGTGGCCGTGGTGGCGCTCCAGCTGGTCCATGCTGCCCAGCGTGTGATTGGTGCGCCCCATCATCTGGCCGACGGTGATGTAGCCGAAATCGACTGCGCTCAGGTTGGCCAGCAAGGCCATGCCGATATTGGTCGGCGAGGTGCGGTGCGCAATCACCTGCACCGGATGCTCCTGCACATTATCGGGTGGCAGCCAGTTGTCTTCCGGGCCGACGAAACGGTCGAAGTACGCCCAGGTGCGGCGTGCCAGCGTTTGCAGGAACTGGTCCTGCTCCGGCGACAGTTGCGCGCTCTTGCGTTCGATCGGGCGGCTGATCCAGTCGGCGATGGCCGGCGCCACCAGCCACGCCAGCAGGAACAATGCGGCGGGCGGCAGGCTGGCCGGTTTCCAGCCGAGCAGCCAGCCACCGACAAACAGCGCCAGCGTCGGTGCAATCCACATCGTGCGCCAGGTGCTGAAGGTGCCGTCGGCCTGGCGCGCCAGCGCCGACGCGCGCCATTCCAGCAGACGGCGGTGCGACACATAGGAGCGCCACAAGCTGCGCAGGATGGCGTCCATGCTGAAGTAGGCTTCGTACGGCAGGAAGGCCAGCATCAGGATCGCGTGCGAGAACTGGATGCCGGCACGGCGGATGGAGGCACGGATATGCTGGCTCCACAAGGTGTCCTTCGGCCGGCGGCAAAAATCGTACAGCATGCTGACCAGCGGCGGCAGGAAGATCACAGCCAGCGCGGCCCCGGTCCACGCCCACGGATCGGGCAGCCAGCGCCAGGCAACGATCAGCGACAGTACCAGCGCCGGCGCGGTCAGGCTGCGGCGCAGGTTATCGAACAGCTTCCAGCGCGACAGCAGCGACAGTGGATTCTTCTCACGCTTGCCACGGCCCGGCACGCGGCCGGCCAGCCAGGAGATCAGCTGCCAGTCACCGCGTATCCAGCGCTGGCGGCGCGTCACGTCTTCGCTATAGCGGGTTGGGTAGGCTTCGTACAACTGCGCATCACTCAGCAGGCCGGCGCGCAGGTAGCAGCCTTCCAGCAGATCGTGGCTGAGGATTTTGTTTTCCGGTAGCCGTCCACCCAGCACCTGCTCGAACACGTCGACATCGTAGATGCCCTTGCCGATGAAGGAGCCTTCGAAGAACACGTCCTGATAAACGTCGGATACCGTGCGGGTGTAAGGATCGATGCCCGGTTCACCGCCGCACAGCTTCTCATAACGCGAGGCGTTCTCGCTCGGCAGCGCCACCGCCACGCGCGGTTGCAGGATGCCATAGCCCTCGGTCACGCGGCCGCGTTGCATGTCCACGCGCGGACGGTTGAGCGGATGCTGCATGGTGGCGATGAACTGGCGCGCGGCGTCGCGCGGCAGCTGCGTGTCGGTGTCCAGCGTGATGACGTAGCGGATGCTTTCCAGCTCCGAAGTGTCGCCCACCACCACCGAGAATTTGTCGCGCGCGCCGCCGCGCAGGAAGCGGTTCAGGTCTTCCAGCTTGCCGCGCTTGCGTTCATGGCCCATCCACACGCCTTCCTGCGGATTCCACAGGCGCGGGCGATGCAGCAGCAGGAACGGCGTGTGCGGCGTGTCGTTGGCATATTTGTGATTCAGGTGCGCCATGTTGCGCTTCATGTGTTCGACCAGCGCATCGTCGTTCGGCATATGCTCGGTGCGGGCATCGGCGAAGTCGGTCAGCAGGCAAAACAGCAGGTTGGGATCACGGTTGGCCAGGAAGCGTACTTCCATCTGCTCGAACAGGTCGTCGATGTTCTCTTTGCTGTAGACCAGCGTCGGCACAACCACAACCGCGCGCGCATCGGACGGTATGCCTTCCTTGAAATCCATGCGCGGCAAAGGATGCGGCCGCGTCACCAGCGTGGCGATCCAGTTGACCAGGCTCAGTGCCAGCTGGCTGCTGCCCAGCAGCGCCAGCACGCCCAGCGCGACCAGCACGCCGCCGCGCACACCGTGGCGCGACGCGCTTTCCAGCAGCAGCGCGGTGGCGACAAACGCAATCGCCGCAATCGCGCCGAGATAGGAGGTCAACGGCGAAGAGCGCGAGGTTTGCTGGAACGCCTCTATCCATGGGCGCCGCATGCCGGCCTGCTTTTCCAGCGCGGCGAGGCCGCCGCCGATCAGGTAGAAGCCCACGTGGCCATGGCGCGCATCGCCCTTGCCCTGATGCGCTTGCGCCAGCGCCAGGGCCTGCTGCGCCACTTCCACCTCGCTGAAACGCGAGCGCTTGGCGATCTTTTCGATCGTATGGCGATATTGGTCGCGCGTGGCGAATTCCATTTTGCCGTAGATGTCGGCCGGGTCCTGGCGCAGCGTTTGCTCGACCACGCTCATGGTCTCGACAAACTCCTGCCAGTCCATGGTGCCGAGGAAGCGCAGGCTACCGATGCTGTTGGCGATCGAGACCTGCTCTGCGGCCTGCTGCTGGATCTCGGCCTGGATCTGCTGTTCGATGGTCTGGCCGGATTCGGCCAGGCGATGCGTGATCCACGTCAGCGCCAGCGTCAGCGCCGGGCTTTGACCTTGCAGGCGGCGCGCCAGCTCGGCGACGAAGGCGCTGGTGATGGGCGGATTGGAGCGCGCCATGTCGGCCACCATCAGTATCAGGCCGCTGGGATTCTTCTCGGCGATCTCGGTCATCTGGTCGGCCCAGGTATTGGCCAGGTCGCGCTGGATGCGGTTCTCGGCGACGCGGGCGGCCACACGGCGCAGGTTCTCGATCAGCGCCAGGCGCAGCATGATCGGAATTGCCCACAGCTCGCCCAGCTTGAGCGTGGCGCCTTCCTGGTAGGCATCAACAAAGCGGCACAGCGATTCCGGATCGACACGGCCATCGCCGTGCGAAATAATTTCCAATGCGATCTTGTAGACGCGCGGGCAGCCATCCGGCGCACCCTTGCCCAGGCGCGGCAACTCCTTGCTGTAATCCTTCGGAAGGTGACGGCGGGCGATTCGAATCTGTTCTTCGATTAAATAAAAATTGTCCAGCAGCCATTCAGACGCCGGCGTGATCTGGCGCCCGGCCTTGACGGCGGCGGTCAATGCATCGCAGGTGGAATCGATGACAGCGGCGTTTTCCGCCAGGCGCGACAAGAGGCGGTCGCGGCCGCCTCGCTTGCTCAGTTCATGATGTTGCGCCAGGGTCTTGCCATGTGCCGCCATTTGCGCCGCGCTGAACAGTTCTGCCCGCAGCGGTAAATCCTCATCGTCCTCTTCGGAAACTGAAGCGCCGGTCTGGGACTCGTGAAAGCCGAGTGTCATCTCGGGCAGCAGGGGATTGGACTTGTTCAACTTGGACCTCGCGTCGATTCTGCGAATGAAAAATTATGGGCCAAGCAATCGTACGGCGGCGCACGGAACGGCACTGTACGCTGACGTACACAACGAGGTCAGCAATAAACATCGGGGGCAGTGCCGACATTCGGACATTTCTTGTGTGAAATGTCCGAATGTCGGCACTGACCCCGAAGTTGTTTTAGGCGGCGAGCGCGAGGCCGCCGTGCAGGCTGTAGGCTTGCTGGTGGCCGAGGCGGCGCAGGCATTGCGCGGCTTTCATGCTGCGGTTGCCACTGCGGCAGAAAAATACTAGCGGCGTCGGCTCTTCTTGCAGCCAGGTACTGGCGTATTCGGCCAAGCGGCTGAGCGGCACGCTCAACGCTACGCGGCCGGCCGGCGCTGGCGCGATGGTGGCGGCAAACTCGTACTGCTCGCGCACGTCAACCAGGCGTGCATCCGGATGTGCTTGCAGGAAGGCGCTGAGCGCCGTGCTGTCGAGTTGCGCATCGGCAGCGATGGTTGTCGGCGCAGAAGTCATGCTGGTGCAAAATTGATTGTGTTCGTCGCGCGTCGGGCACAGCAGCGTGCGGTCCGTGCTGATGTCTTGCAGCACCTGCTGCAATGGACGCGCGCTGAAGGCAAAGCGCACCGCTGCGGCTGGCAGGCGAACAGCATCAGGCGTGCCGAGCAGATAGGCCCGCAGTTCGTCGCCGTCACCACACTGCACGCTGGCCAGCACTTGCGCACCGAGCTTGATGGCGCTGGCGGTGACGCCGTTTTCCAGTTGTGTGGCTACGGCGTTTTCCGGCCAGCCATAGGCGTCCGACCCGGCGGCGCGATTGAAGTGACGGCCCAGCGCTTCGATCAGCATGGCGCGGCCGGCATTCGGCAACGTGCTGACCACTGCCTGCACCTGGTAGTTCTGGCAGCGCACATAGGCTTCGATGCGCGCAGTGTGCTCCGGCAAGGGATCGATGACGATGCAGCTGCGGCTGGCGGCATCCAGTACCAGCCAGCTGCATGCACCCTCCACGCCCAGTTGCAGCAGGCCGTCATGCGGCACGGCAGTGCGGTCGGATGGGATCAGGCAGCTGGCGCGCAGCGCGGCGCCGCAACGCTCGATACGGACACAGGCGGCGGCGACCGTGGCCTCATCTGCCAATGGACCGAAAGACATGCGGATGGCGCCAGCGCTGCGCCACAGCGGCAAGCCCATTGCATCCAGCACATAGCTCGGCGCGGCTTTTGATGAGGAACAGGCACTGCCGGCGCTGACGCGCACCTCGGCCGCGTCGAACACGTCCATCAGCTCGCGGCTCGACAGGCCGGGCACGGCAAAGTTCAGCGTAGTCGGGAGAGCCTTGTCGAAGGGATTGTTGAATACCACGCCTGGCAGCGCGGCGCGCAGGCTGTCCGCCAGGCGCGCGCGGAAGCCGGACAGTTCGGCTTGCGTGCGGAAGGTATCGCCGCGTTCCAGCGCTGCCAGCACCACGCCCAGCGCGGCGATGCCGGCCATGTTCTCGGTGCCGGAGCGTTGGCCGTTTTCCTGGCCACCGCCCATGATCAGCGGCGTGAACGGCGCGCCGGCGCACACGTACAGCATGCCAATGCCTTTCGGCGCATGCAGCTTATGACCGGAGAACGGTGCGTAATCGATGCGGGTAGACGAGAGATCCAGCTTCAGCTTGCCGAGCGCCTGGACGCAATCCACCATCCAGTAAGCGGTGCAGCCAGTCTCGTTGAGCACGGCTTCAATACCGGCCAGGTCGCTGATGACCCCGGTTTCATTGTTGGCCGCCATGGTGCACACCATCGCGGCCTGGCCGGCGATTTCGCGCAACGCGGCCAGCTGATGGACGCCGTTGCCATCGACTGGCAACCTGTGCAGCGTCAGGTTCAGGCCCAGCAGGCGATTCCAGTGCGCCAGGCTTTCCGGCACCGCCTTGTGCTCGGTGGCGCCGTAGACCAGCAGCGCGCCGATGGCCTCGCCAGCGTCGCGCCGTTCGCGCAGGGCACACAGCGCCGACAGCACGGCGGTCTGTATGCCTTCGGTGGCACCGCTATTGAACATCAGGCGTCCATTGCCGACGCCCAGCAGGCGCACGGCGCACGCGCGCGCTTCATCGAGTATCACTTTGGCTTTCAGGCCGGTGGCGTGGGTGCTGCTGGGGTTGCCGTAGCGCTGGCCCATGGCATCAGCGGCGGCGGCAAGGGCGGCGGGCAAGACAACGCTGGTGGCGTTGCTGTCGAGATAAATTTCAGTAGTCATGCATATAGATTACTCACTTATGCTGAAATAGTCGTACCAAAATACTGCGCCCACGCATAAGATGTAGATTATTTATCCTATCATTGCGCATAAATTGGAATGAATTCACTCGACCGCTATGACTACGCCATTCTCGACGCCCTGCAACGCGACGGCACGCTGTCCGTCGCCCAACTCAGCGAACAAGTCGGATTGTCCTCCACGCCTTGCTGGAAACGCCTGCGCCGGCTGGAGGAAGATGGCTATATCGAGAACCGCGTAGCCATCGTTAACCGCCGCAAGGTCGGCTTGCCAGTCACAGTATTCGTCAGCATCCGCACCACCCAGCACGATGAAAAGTGGTACGCGCGCTTTGCCGCCGCCGTCGCGGCACTGCCGGAAGTGCAGGAATTTCACCGCATGAGTGGCGACGTTGACTATCTTTTGAAAGTGGTTACGAGCGATATCGAAGGATATGACCGCTTTTACAAGAAACTGACCAAGTCCGTGCAGCTCACCGGCGTCTCCTCGGCGTTTTCAATGGAGCAGATCAAAATTACCACGTCCCTGCCACTTGGCCTGGTGTCGCACCAATAGAGTGCATTCGTGAGATAATGCTCCATTTCAAATACTTGATTTTGGATCAATGCGCGCCTTCTTTGAAAGCTGGCTGCCCAGCGCCCCTACCGCCAATCGCCGCGAGCAATTGCGCGCCTCCGCCGGCGCCTTGCTCGGCATCCTGCTGACAGCCCTGCTCAGTCACGTCCTGCTGCAAAACACCCATGCGTCGATTTTCCTGGTGGCGCCGATCGGTGCGTCGTCGGTGCTGCTGTTCGCGCTGCCAGCCAGTCCATTGGCCCAGCCGTGGTCGGTGGTCGGCGGCAACGTCATCAGTGGTTTGGTTGGCACGGCCTGCGTGCACTGGTTCGGCGACAGCCTGCCTTTGCCGGTAGTGGCGGGCATGGCTTGCGGCGGCGCGATTGCCGCCATGTTCGTCATGCGCTGTCTGCATCCGCCCGGCGGCGCGGTGGCGCTGACCACGGTGATCGGCGGCCCGGCCGTCCACGCGGCCGGCTTTGAATTCGTGCTGATGACCGTCATGGCCGACTCCATCCTGCTGGTGCTGATGGCCATTACCTATAACAACCTTACAGGCCGCAGCTATCCGCATGTGCAGCAGAACGCACACGTCAATCCGCACGCCACCAACGATGCGGTGCCGACCGTGCGCCTCGGCTTCAAGCCGGAAGACCTGGACGCCGTGCTACAGCAACACAACCAGGTGCTGGACATCAGCCGCGACGATCTGGAATCGCTGTTCATGCAGACCGAACAGCGCGCCTACCAGCGCCGCTTCGGCATCATCCATTGCGCCGACATCATGTCGCGCGATATCGTCAGCGCTGAATTCGGCACCAGCCTGGAGGAAGCCTGGCAGGAAATGCGTAAACACCGCGTGGTCTGCCTGCCGGTGCTGAATCGCGCACGGCGCATCATCGGCATCGTCACGCAAACCGACTTCCTCAACCATGGCGGGCTCGATAGCTATGGCGGCATCCGCCAGCAACTGCAGGGATTCTTGCGCAAAAGTGGCGTAAGCCACACAGAGAAAGCTGAAGTGGTGGGCCAGATCATGACCCATCACCCGACCACCGCACGGGTCGACACCCCGATCGTCGACCTGGTGCCGCTGATGGCGGACTCAGGCTTCCATCACATCCCTATCGTCGACGAAGAAGAGCGCTTCGTCGGCCTGGTCACCCAATCCGACCTCGTGGCGGCGCTGTACGAGAGCCGTTTCGCCGAAGCGGCAACCTGATACAAAATTGTCCCCGCGTCTGCGCCTTGATGGCTTATGCTATCGGCCAACTTAGTTACATCAAGGACAGACATGACCTCTCGCCGTAACCTCCTCGTCCCGATCGCCGCCGCGCTGGCGTTCGCTTTCGCACCGCTGGGCCACGCTGCCGCACCGGCTGGCAAAGTCAGTGCCGAAGTGGCCGCCTCGGCCAACAAGACCCTGTTGACGCTTGCCGATGCATACTACGACGCCGTTGCCCGCTTCGAGCCAATCGGCGCGACCGAGAACGGCGACAACCGCTTTGACGACCAGTTGGGCCTGAGCATCGCGCCGGCCAAGCGCGCCGCGCAATTCAAGCTGTACCGCCAGTTCGCCAAGCGCCTGCAAGCTATCAGCCCGCACCAGCTGGACCAGAAGGGCCGCATCAACTACGACATCCTGAAGTACGAGTTGAACGGCCTGATCGCCATGGAGCGCTTCCCCGAGCACCTGCTGCCAATCAACCAGATGGATAGTGTGCCGGTCACGCTGGCCAACTACGCCGGCGGCGAAGCGTCGCAACCCATCGGCACCGTCAAGGAGTATGACGCCTACCTGAGCCGCCTGTCGCAAATGCCTGCGTGGATCGATCAGGCGATTGCCAATATGCGCGTCGGCATCAAGAAGGGCGTGACGCAGCCTAAATCCATCCTGATTTCCGGCCTGCCGCAATTCCAGAAGCTGGTCAGCGCGACGCCGGAAACCAGCATCTATTACACGCCGATCAGCAAGCTGCCGGCCTCGTTCTCCGATGCCGACAAGCAGCGCCTGACCGCCGCCTACCGCAAGACCATCAACGACCAGGTCATGCCGGCGATTGCCCGTCTGGCCACCTTCCTGGAAAAAGAATATGTGCCGGCCTGCCGCACCACCACCGGCCTGAGCGCGGTACCGGACGGCGCCGCCTGGTATCAGGCCCGCGTCGCCAACGCTACAACAACGTCGCTCAAACCGGACGAAATCCACGCCATCGGGCTGAAAGAGGTCGCACGCATCCAGTCGCAATTTGAAGTGCTGGGTCCTAAGCTGGGCTATACCGGTCCCGCCGCCGGCTTGCCGGTATGGGTGGCGGCGCAGCCGAAGTTCTTCCCGTTCAAGACCGAAGACGAAGTGCAGGCCGTCTTCCACAAATTGAACGATGTGCTGGATACCAAACTGCCAGCAATGTTCACGCTGCTGCCAAAAGCCAAGCTGGACCTGCGCCTGGAGCCGGAGCTGAGCCGCGCCACCGCCTCTGACCATTACACCGCGCCAGCCGGTGACGGTTCGCGTCCGGGCGTGTTCTGGTCGGTGGTCAATGATCCGGCCAAGTACGGCAGCACCGGCATGACCACGCTGTTCCTGCACGAAGGCAAGCCTGGACACCACTTCCACATCGCGCTGATGCAGGAACTGAACCTGCCTAACTTCCGTAAATTCGGCGGCAACAACGCCTTCACCGAAGGCTGGGCGCTGTACTCGGAAACGCTGGGCAAGGAAATGGGCCTGTTTGAAGATCCGGCCCAGTACTTCGGCCACCTGAACGACGAATTGCTGCGCGCCACCCGCCTTGTGGTCGACACCGGCATGCACGCCAAGGGCTGGACCCGCGAGCAAAGCATCAAGTACATGCAGGACACGCTGGGCTACACCGACTACGCCAAGAGTGAAACCGAGCGTTACATGGCGTGGCCAGGGCAGGCACTGGGCTACAAGGTGGGTTCGCTGAAAATCCAGGAACTGCGCGCGCGCGCCGAAAAGGCGCTGGGCGACAAGTTCAGCCTGCCAGCCTTCCACGCCGTAGTGCTGGGCGACGGCACGGTGCCGCTGGCGCTGCTGGAGGAGAAAGTCGACCACTGGATCGCCCGCCAGCAATAAGCCGAGAAGCAAGCCGAAAAGCGGGCCTGCGCGGCCCGCTTTTTTTACTTCACGTATTGCTGGATCAACGCGATCACCGGCGTCGGCAGCGCTTTGATCTTGCGGTCATGGCCGGCAAATACGATCTGCTGGCGTCCAACGGAAACCGGCCTGCTGTCCGCATAAAAGCGGAACTCCAGCCAAAACGAGCACTTCCTGACGTCATAAGCGTTCAATTCACAGGAAACATCCTGAAAAGGGAAAGTCTCCTGCAAATATTCCTGCTCCGCGTGTTTGGTAATAAAAACGCCCTCCTTCTGTAACATATCGGGAGATATGCAGTCGAAGAACCATTTTTCGCGACAGATGCCTTGCCATTCGAAGTAGCGCGCGAAATACGTATTGCCATAGGCATTCGAGTCCTTCAGGTAAATAGTCAGCGTATGGGTGAAGGTCTGGGCGGTAACGTGCATCAGCATGATGTAACTCCTTGAGTAAGTGGTGACCCGGCAACCGGGTAACTTCACTAGGCGGGAGTTGGCGTAGCGGAAGTTTGATCTGTCGCAAACGCTGTTGCGATATTCAAGCGAATCGCTTCTGCCCGCGCAATACTTGGCGCTCCGCTCACTCATCCGGAGCAGCGCCATGCATTCCCTCCTGCCCGCCGTGGTCTCCGTGCTGTTCCTGTGCTATGGCGCCTATGTGCTACGGTCGCGTGGGGTGAACCGCATCAGCCTGACCTTCTTCCTGCTATGCATGACCACCTTCTGCTGGCAATTCACCTGGGCCATCCTGTTCCAGATGCACCAGCCTCAAGTCGCGCTATCGCTGGCCAGGCTGGGCTATTTGCTGATACTGTTCCTGCCGACCACGCTATACCATTTCATCACCGAGCTGACCGGCCAACATGGCGAGCGGCGCTGGGTGGCGCTGTCCTATGTCGCCGCCAGCCTGCTAGGTGTGCTGCTGCTGACCAGCGACGCGTTGGTCGATGGCTTGTATCCCTACTTCTTCGGCTTTTATCCCAAGGCAGGGCCCCTGCATCCACTGCATCTGCTGCAAACAGCGCTGGTGGTGGGACGCGGGCTGTGGCTGCTGTACCGGCGCCAGCGGCAGGCGGTATCGACCGATAAAGCGCGCCTGCGCTATTGCCTGGTCAGCCTGTTGATCTATTTCTTCGCCTCGGTGGACTATCTTTGCAACTACGGCATGGAGTTTTACCCACCCGGCGTGCTGTTTGTCGCCGCCAGCCTGGGGCTGATTGCCCAGGCCATGGTGCGGCACAACCTGCTGGCGGACCCGCTGGAAGTAGCGGCCACGATCGCCCATGAGATGCGCACGCCACTGGCGACCCTCCGCAACCAGTCGCGCATGCTGACACGCGCCATGCCGGAACTGCTGGCCGGCTACCACAGCGCGCTGGCGCATGGGCTGATCCCGGCCGGGCTGACGGCGCCGCAACTACACTATCTGGCAGGGCTGGGCCAGCACATGGAAAAGGAAACCAGTCGCTCAAATTTTATTGTCGACATGATGCTGGCCTCGGCGCGCGCCGGCGCGCTCGACCGTGGTGATTTTGCCAATTACTCTGCCAAGAAATGCGTTGACGAGGCATTGGCCAGCTATCCGTTTGAAAGCGCGATGCGTGACAAGGTGCGGGTGCGCGGCAGTAACGACTTCACCTTTTTTGGATCGGACGTGCTGCTGGTCTATGTGCTGTACAACCTGTTCAAGAACGCACTGCATGCGATCAAGGTGGCCGGCCGGGGGGAAGTGGAGATCAGGCTGGCGGACCGGAAATTAATGGTCATGGATACCGGCGCGGGTATTCCCGAGGATATATTGCCGCACGTATTTGAACCGTTTTACAGCACCGGCGGCACGGGAATGGGATTGGCGTTCTGCCAGAAAGTGATTACCGCGTTTGGCGGCAATATTCAATGTGAATCCAAGGCAGGTAAATATACCTGTATTTTAATCAGCCTGCCAGCTGGTTAAACTCTTCGCCGCTGACTTTCTCCAAATCGGTTTCATCTCCCAATACATAAATCTTTTGACCGCGTAACACTTCCAGAATAAACGGCTGCTGTTCGCGCAAGCGACGCTTAAAGTCGGGAATGGAATAAAGATTGGGATTAATCTTGCGGCGTAATAAACGCTCGGCCACCGGCAGCCGGGATAATAATTCACCATAGCTGGTGTTATCGCCGATCAGCAATAACTCAACCGGCGTATCCATATTCTCCTGCTCTTTGGCGCTGGCGCCATACACAAACGCCACATTCAGCACGTGCTGCAATGGTGCCAACGCAGAATTCAATACGCTGACCAGGCCGAAGGTTTTCTTCACCAGGCCGCTGAGTTCGCCAAAGACGATGCAGTCCTTGTTCGGCTTGAAACGGCGTACATTGCCGATCCGCTCAGACACGATGACGCCCGACTCATGCAGGCGCTTCAACTCGCGCTGCGCCGAAGCGCTGCCCAGGCCGGTCAAGCGCATGATTTCATTCAGGTGAAATCCTTGGTTGACACGTACAAACAGCAAGCCCAGCAGTTTTTGCTGGGCGGGAGTGAAGAGGGCTTGTGCAATCATAGCCAAATCTTAGCATGAACGAACTATTTGCTGGCATGCATATAGAGGGAGACACGACATATTTACATCCGTACCGATTGCCTTTATTGCAATGCCGTTCGATAATGCAGCACCCTCACTTTCATCACGGCAATATGTCCTTACGACTTATCCCCATGCTACTGGCCAGCGCCCTGTCCCTCCCAAGCCTGGCGCAAGAGCCGGCCAGTAAAGCCGTCATTGCCCTGGTGGGTGATGCCGACCGCTTCAGTATAGGCCAGGAAGGATTTTGTGGGCGGCGCACTGAGATTGATGTCACGCATGTAAAACAATTCCGTATTCCCGCAGATAAAGAAACGTTCTTTTATATTCAGGCACGGATGCACGGAGCAGTCGCTACTTATACCTGCGAAGGCGAATATGCATTTATTCCTGCTGCTGGCTTGCTGCATATTATTCGCTATTCCATCAGCGATAATGCCTGCCAGCTCGAAGTATTTCAAAGCGAACCTGGGGCCGCACCAGTGAAAATAGCAGTCAGGCGTGAACCATCACAAAGCTGTCTGGTTAAATAGGCGAAAAAAAACGGCACCCGAAGGTGCCGTTTTTTACTCAGCGTATTAAATTACGCTTCGCCGTCGTGCGGAGCAACCGTTTCGGTCGCTTCCACATCGCCGCCGGACATGGCGGCTTTTTCAGCTGCCAGCAGAGCTTGACGCTCTTCGACTTCCCACTGCTCTTTCTCTTTACGAGCGCGGTGGAAGGCCAGACCGGTACCGCCTGGTATCAGACGACCAACGATGACGTTTTCTTTCAGGCCACGCAGACCATCGCGTTTGCCCATGATCGCCGCTTCGGTCAGCACGCGGGTGGTTTCCTGGAACGATGCAGCCGAGATGAACGAGTCAGTCGACAGCGACGCTTTGGTAATACCCAGCAGAACGTTTTCGTAGGTTGCAGGAATCTTGTTCTCTGCATTTACACGATCGTTTTCATCCAGCAGTTCCGAACGCTCAACTTGCTCGCCAACGATGTAGTTGGTGTCGCCAGCATTAACGATCTGAACACGACGCAGCATCTGACGCACAATGACTTCAATGTGCTTGTCATTAATCTTCACGCCCTGCAGACGATAAACGTCCTGCACTTCGTCAACGATATAACGTGCCAGCGCTTCAATACCCAGCAGGCGCAGAATGTCTTGTGGATCGGCCGGGCCGTCAACAATCATCTCACCTTTATTCACTACCTGGCCGTCGTGGACCAGCACTTGTTTATCCTTGGTAATCAGGAACTCGTGCTTGTTACCGTCCATGTCGGTAATTTCCAGACGCTGCTTACCTTTGGTTTCTTTACCGAAGGCGACAGTACCGGTAACTTCCGCCAGCATGCCGGCGTCTTTTGGCGAACGTGCTTCGAACAGCTCGGCAACGCGCGGCAGACCACCGGTAATATCACGGGTTTTCTGCGATTCGGTCGGGATACGTGCCAGCACTTCACCCACCGATACCGACTGGCCGTCTTTCACCATGATCAGCGCGCCAACCTGGAAGCCGATCGCTACTGCGTGTTCGGTGCCGGCGATCTTCACTTCGTTGCCGTCTTCGTTCAGCAGCTTGACCTGTGGACGCAGGGTCTTGGTCAGCGAACCACGACGCTTGGCATCGATCACCACCAGGGTAGCCAGACCGGTCACTTCGTCCACCTGACGGGCCACGGTCACGCCTTCTTCGACGTTCTCGAAACGCACCGTACCAGCGTACTCGGTGATGATCGGACGGGTCAGCGGATCCCAGGTCGCCAAGGCCGTACCGGCCTTGATGACCATGCCGTCCTTGACGATCAGGGTCGCGCCGTACGGCACTTTGTGACGCTCACGCTCACGGCCGTGGTCGTCGGTGATCAGCACTTCGCCCGAACGGGAAATGACGATTTGCGCGCCCTTGCCGTTGGTGACGTAACGCATGGTCGAGGTGAAACGGATGGTACCGTTCGACTTCGCTTCCACCGACGATGCCACTGCTGCACGCGATGCCGCACCACCAATGTGGAAGGTACGCATGGTCAGCTGGGTACCCGGCTCACCAATCGACTGCGCTGCCACCACACCGACTGCTTCGCCGGAGTTGACCAGCATGCCGCGGCCCAGATCGCGGCCATAGCACTTGGCGCACAGGCCGAAGCGGGTGTCGCAAGTCAGCGGGGTACGGACTTTAACTTCGTCGATACCAACGCGTTCGATCTCTTCAACCATGTCTTCGTCCAGCAGCGTGCCGGCTTCGTACAGGGTTTCCTGGGTTTCAGGATTGACCACGTCATTGCCAGCCACACGGCCGAGGATACGGTCGCGCAGCGCTTCGATCACTTCACCGCCTTCAACCATCGCCTTCATGACGGTGCCGTTGCTGGTGCCGCAATCATCTTCGATGACGACCAGATCTTGCGTCACGTCGACCAGACGACGGGTCAGGTAACCCGAGTTCGCGGTTTTCAGTGCCGTATCCGCCAGACCTTTACGAGCGCCGTGGGTCGAGATGAAGTACTGCAACACGTTCAGGCCTTCGCGGAAGTTCGCGGTAATCGGCGTTTCGATAATCGAACCGTCCGGTTTCGCCATCAGACCACGCATACCCGCCAGCTGGCGAATCTGGGCAGCCGAACCACGTGCGCCCGAGTCAGCCATCATGTAAATCGCGTTGAACGATTCCTGGGTCGACTTGGTGCCGTCACGCTTGATGACGTCTTCCACTTTCAGCTGGTCCATCATGGCCTTGCCGACTTCATCCGAGGTTTTGCCCCAGATGTCGACTACCTTGTTGTAACGCTCGCCAGCGGTCACCAGACCCGAAGCGTACTGCTGCTCGATCTGTTTGACTTCGGACTCTGCAGCCGAAATCAGGGTGACTTTTTGTGGCGGTACCAGCATGTCGTCCACGCAGATCGAAATACCGGCGCGGGTTGCCAGGCGGAAGCCCGACTGCATCAGTTGATCAGCAAACACGACCGTCGCGCGCAGACCGCACTTACGGAACGAGGTGTTGATCAGCTTGGAAATTTCTTTCTTTTTCAGCGCGCGGTTCAGCACCGAGAAAGGCAGACCTTTCGGCAGGATTTCCGACAGGATGGCGCGGCCAACCGTGGTCTCGTAGCGGGTAACGGTACGGACGAACTCGCCCGTTTCGAGATCCTTAGGATTCTCGACGATACGCACCGTGATACGGGTGGTCAGTTCAACCTGCTTGTTGTCGTAGGCACGAATGACTTCCGACACGTCAGGGAACAGCATGCCTTCGTTCTTCGCATTGATCGCTTCGCGGGTCGCGTAGTACAGACCCAGCACGATATCCTGCGAAGGAACGATCGACGGTTCGCCGTTCGACGGGAACAGGATGTTGTTCGACGCCAGCATCAGCGTGCGGGCTTCCATCTGTGCTTCGATCGACAGCGGAACGTGGACTGCCATCTGGTCACCGTCGAAGTCAGCATTGAATGCCGCGCAAACGAGTGGGTGCAGCTGGATTGCTTTACCTTCAATCAGGACCGGCTCGAAAGCCTGGATGCCCAGACGGTGCAGGGTTGGTGCACGGTTCAGCATGATCGGGTGTTCGCGGATCACGTCTTCCAGGATGTCCCAGACGACCGGCTCTTGAATCTCGACCAGCTTTTTAGCGGCCTTGATCGTGGTCGCCAGGCCCATCAGTTCCAGCTTGTTGAAGATGAATGGCTTGAACAGTTCCAGCGCCATCAGCTTCGGCAGACCGCACTGGTGCAGTTTCAGCTGTGGACCCACCACGATGACCGAACGGCCCGAGTAGTCGACGCGCTTACCCAGCAAGTTCTGACGGAAACGGCCGCCCTTACCTTTGATCATCTCAGCCAGCGATTTCAGCGGACGCTTGTTGGCGCCGGTCATCGCTTTGCCGCGACGGCCGTTGTCCAGCAGCGAATCGACTGCTTCTTGCAGCATGCGCTTTTCGTTGCGCGTGATGATCTCTGGAGCACGCAGCTCCATCAGACGTTTCAGGCGATTGTTACGGTTGATCACGCGGCGATACAGATCGTTCAGATCCGAGGTCGCGAAACGGCCGCCGTCCAGTGGTACCAGTGGACGCAGTTCCGGTGGCAGCACCGGCAGCACTTCCATGATCATCCACTCAGGCTTGATGCCCGAACGCTGGAATGCTTCCAGCACTTTCAGACGCTTGGCGTATTTCTTGATCTTGGCTTCGGACTTCGATTCCTTCAGTTCCACGCGCAGGGTTTCGGCATCGCGGTGGATGTCGATCGAGCGCAGCAGTTCGCGGATACCTTCAGCGCCCATGAAGGCGGTGAAGTCGTCGCCGTACTCTTCGTACTTGGCGGCGTAGTCGTCTTCCGACATGATCTGGCACTTCTTCAGCGGGGTCATGCCTGGATCGGTCACAACATATGCTTCGAAGTACAGCACGCGTTCGATATCGCGCAGCGTCATGTCGAGGACCATGCCCAGACGCGACGGCAGCGATTTCAGGAACCAGATGTGCGCGGTAGGCGACGCCAGTTCGATGTGACCCATGCGCTCACGACGCACTTTGGCCAGCGTGACTTCAACGCCGCATTTTTCGCAGATGACGCCGCGGTGTTTCAGGCGCTTGTACTTGCCGCACAGGCATTCGTAGTCCTTGATCGGGCCAAAGATCTTGGCGCAGAACAGACCATCGCGCTCTGGCTTGAAGGTACGGTAGTTGATGGTTTCCGGCTTTTTAACTTCGCCGTAGGACCACGAACGGATTTTTTCAGGCGAGGCGAGACCGATCTTGATCGCGTCAAAGGTCTCGTTCGTCTGTACTTGCTTGAATAGATCGAGCAGTGCTTTCATGTATCACTCCAGGTAGTGATGAATTCTTAAACTGCCCCGCCGGCGAAAGCCAGCGGGGCGGCGGCCAGTGTCTTAGTTGCGTTCCAGGTCGATATCGATACCCAGGGAACGGATCTCTTTCACCAGCACGTTGAACGATTCCGGCATGCCGGCATCGATCACGTGGTCGCCCTTGACGAGGTTTTCGTACACTTTGGTACGGCCATTCACGTCATCGGACTTCACGGTCAGCATTTCTTGCAGCACGTACGATGCGCCGTACGCTTCCAGTGCCCACACCTCCATCTCACCGAAACGCTGGCCACCGAACTGGGCTTTACCGCCCAGCGGCTGCTGCGTTACCAGCGAGTATGGACCGGTCGAACGCGCGTGCATCTTGTCGTCAACCAAGTGGTGCAGTTTCAGCATGTGCATCACGCCAACGGTAACCTTGCGCTCGAACGCTTCGCCGGTACGGCCGTCGTACATGGTGACCTGATTCTTCGACGGCGTCATGCCCAGATTGTGAGCGATGTCGTCAGGGTAGGCCAGATCCAGCATGCGGCGGATTTCCGACTCATGCGCGCCGTCAAACACCGGCGTTGCGAACGGCACACCTTTTTTCAGGTTGTACGCCAGCTTCATGATCTCTTCGTCGTCGAACTTGTCCAGATCTTCCGAACGGCCGGTTTCGTTGTAGACCGTGGTCAGATACTTGCGCATCTCTTCCACTTTGATCTGCTGCGCCAGCATTTCGCTGATACGGATACCCAGGCCTTTTGCTGCCCAGCCCAGGTGGGTTTCCAGAATCTGACCAACGTTCATTCGCGAAGGAACGCCCAGCGGGTTCAGCACCACGTCGGCCGGCGTACCGTCGGCCATGTGCGGCATGTCTTCCACCGGCACGATACGCGAGACCACACCTTTGTTACCGTGGCGGCCCGCCATCTTGTCGCCCGACTGCAGGCGGCGTTTCACGGCCAGGTAGACCTTGACCATTTTCTGCACGCCAGGTTGCAGTTCATCGCCCTGGGTCAGCTTCTTGCGCTTCTCTTCGAAGGCCAGATCGAACTGGTGGCGCTTCTCGTTGATCGATTCCTTGATCGCTTCCAGCGCGGTTGCCGATGCGTCTTCCGATGGACGGATGTCGAACCAGTGGTACTTGTCCAGATCGTCCAGGTACTCCTTGGTGATCTTGGCGCCTTTGGCCAGCTTCTTCGGACCGCCATTGACCACTTGGCCAATCAGCATTTTTTCCAGACGCTGGAAGGCATCGCCTTCCACAATACGCATCTGGTCGTTCAGGTCCAGGCGGAAGCGTTTCAGTTCATCGTCGATGATCTGTTGCGCGCGCTTGTCGCGAACGATGCCTTCGCGGGTGAACACTTGCACGTCGATGACGGTGCCGACCATGCCCGAAGGCACGCGCAGCGAGGTGTCCTTAACGTCCGAAGCCTTCTCGCCGAAGATCGCGCGCAGCAGCTTCTCTTCCGGGGTCAGCTGGGTTTCGCCTTTAGGCGTCACTTTACCAACCAGCGTATCGCCGGCCTGCACTTCAGCGCCGATGTAGACGATGCCGGACTCATCCAGACGCGCCAGCTGGTTCTCAGCCAGGTTCGAGATGTCGCGGGTGATTTCTTCCGCGCCCAGCTTGGTGTCACGAGCAACTACCGACAGCTCTTCGATGTGGATCGAAGTGTAACGGTCGTCTTTCACGACGTTTTCCGAGATCAGGATCGAATCTTCGAAGTTCAGACCATTCCATGGCATGAAGGCCACGGTCATGTTCTGGCCCAGTGCCAGCTCGCCCAGGTCGGTCGATGCGCCGTCGGCGATGACGTCGCCTTTGGCCACGCGGTCGCCGCGCTCAACGATCGGACGCTGATTGATGTTGGTGTTCTGGTTCGAACGGGTGTACTTGATCAGGTTGTAGATGTCGACGCCGACTTCGCCAGCTTGCGCTTCGTCGTCGTTGACGCGAATCACTACACGGCCCGCATCGATGTAATCCACGATACCGCCACGGACTGCCTGCACGGTGGTGCCGGAGTCGACTGCAACCGTACGTTCGATACCGGTACCGACCAGCGCCTTTTCAGGACGCAGGCAAGGCACAGCCTGACGCTGCATGTTGGCGCCCATCAGTGCACGGTTCGCATCATCGTGTTCCAGGAATGGAATCAGCGACGCTGCAACGGACACGATCTGGCCTGGCGCAACGTCCATATACTGGACGCGCTCTGGCGACACCAGAATGGTCTCGCCGGCTTCACGCGACGACACCAGCTCGTCGACCAGCTGACCGGATTCATTGATCTTGGCGTTAGCCTGGGCAATGATGTAACGGCCTTCTTCAATCGCCGACAGGTAGTCGATCTGGTCGGTGATCTTGGAGTCCACCACCTTGCGGTACGGGGTTTCCAGGAAGCCGTATTCATTCAGGCGGGCATACAGTGCCAGCGAGTTGATCAGACCGATGTTCGGGCCTTCAGGCGTTTCGATCGGGCACACACGGCCGTAGTGGGTCGGGTGCACGTCGCGCACCTCGAAGCCGGCACGTTCGCGGGTCAGACCGCCAGGGCCCAGAGCGGAAACACGGCGTTTGTGCGTGATTTCCGACAGCGGGTTGGTCTGGTCCATAAACTGCGACAGCTGCGACGAACCAAAGAACTCGCGGATTGCTGCCGAGATCGGCTTCGAGTTGATCAGGTCGTGCGGCATCAGGTTGTCGGCTTCTGCCTGGCCCAGACGCTCTTTGACGGCGCGCTCAACACGCACCAGGCCGGCACGGAACTGGTTCTCGGCCAGTTCGCCGACGCAACGTACGCGACGGTTACCCAGGTGATCGATATCGTCGACTTCGCCGCGGCCATTGCGCAGCTCGACCAGGATCTTGATCACGGCCAGCACGTCTTCGTTCGACAGCGTCATGGCGCCGGTCAGTTCATCACGGCCGATGCGACGGTTGAACTTCATGCGGCCCACGGCCGACAGGTCGTAACGGTCCGGGCTGTAGAACAGGCCGTTGAACAGTGCTTCCACCGAATCTTCGGTTGGCGGTTCGCCAGGACGCATCATGCGGTAGATGGCGATACGGGCAGCGGTCTGGTCGGCGGTGTCGTCGATGCGCAGGGTTTGCGAGATATAGCCACCCTGGTCCAGATCGTTGGTGTACAGCGTCTGGATGTCGGCCACATTGCTGTCGCGCAGGCGGTTCAGCACTTCGTCGGTCAGCTCATCGTTGGCGTTGGCGATGACTTCACCGGTATCCGCGTCAACAATGTTCTTGGCCAGCACGCGGCCCAGCAGGTAATCCTCTGGCACCGAGATGTGTTTCAGGCCGGCAGCGTCGATGTCGCGTACATGCTTGGCATTGATACGCTTGTCTTTCATGACGATGGTTTTGCCAGTCTTCGGATCGACGATGTCGAAGCGCGCGACTTCGCCGCGCAGGCGTTCGGCGACGAATTCCATTTCCGCGCCTTCCGAGCGCAGGTGGAAATTGTCGAACACGAAGAAGTTCGCCAGGATCTGCTCTGGCGACATGCCAATGGCTTTCAGCAGGATCGATACCGGCATCTTGCGGCGGCGGTCGACGCGGAAGTACAGGATGTCTTTCGGGTCGAACTCGAAGTCCAGCCACGAGCCGCGGTAAGGAATGATACGGGCCGAGAACAGCAGTTTGCCGGACGAGTGGGTCTTGCCACGGTCGTGCTCGAAGAACACGCCTGGGGAGCGGTGCAGCTGCGAAACGATAACGCGCTCAGTACCATTGATGACGAACGAACCGGTGGAGGTCATCAGGGGCAGTTCGCCCATGTAGACTTCCTGTTCCTTCATCTCTTTGACGACCGGCTTGGTCGGCGATTCCTTGTCCAGGATCACCAGACGTACCTTGGCGCGCAGCGGCGACGCGAACGTCAGGCCACGCAGTTGGCATTCCTTGACGTCAAAGGCAGGATCGCCCAGCACGTACGACAGGAATTCGAGACGCGCAAAGCCATTGTGCGAAACGATAGGGAAAATCGAGGTAAAGGCCGACTGCAGGCCATCGTTCTTGCGCGTCGACGGTGCGATGTCTTCTTGCAGGAAGCTATGATAGGACTCGAGCTGGGTAGCCAGCAGGAACGGAACGTTGTGAACGTTGGCGCGCTTCGCGAATGATTTGCGAATGCGTTTCTTCTCAGTAAATGAGTAGTGCATGGACACTCCGTGAGTGACAGAAAGGGAAAAAATTTCAGGTTTAGCCTGTATGGCTACCGGCGGTCTGTCACACAGACGAAACCTGAAACTTCTACCATTTCCAGCTGATTCAATTGGAACTGTAGCTGGGGAAACGCTACAAATACGACACAGACGACAAAGGAGCCAAAGCCGGATATTTCCCCTTTTTCAAGAGGAACCACCCGCTGCTTTGGCTCATGGCGCTAACTGTAAGCTGTTAGCTGCCGGTACAACTGATTACTTCAGGTCGGCCTTGGCGCCAGCTTCTTCCAGCTTTTTCTTAGCGGCTTCAGCGTCAGCTTTCGACAGAGCTTCTTTTACGGTTTTTGGTGCGCCATCAACCACGTCTTTGGCTTCTTTCAGGCCCAGACCGGTGATTTCGCGAACTGCTTTAATCACGCCAACTTTGTTCGCGCCGACTTCGGTCAGAACCAGGTTGAATTCGGTTTGCTCTTCAGCAGCAGCTGCGCCGCCAGCTGCGCCGCCAGCTGCTGGAGCAGCCATTGCAGCGGCCGAAACGCCGAATTTTTCTTCGAACAGTTTAACCAGTTCGTTCAGTTCCAGCACGGACAGTTCGGAAACTGCGTTCAGGATGTCTTCTTTGCTAATTGCCATTTGAAACTCCAATAATTTTTGATTCGTTAATACATCAGAATGCTACTTGATAAAAAACCCGCGCCGCCGCGAACGGCGGCACACAGCGGCCTATCAGGCTGCCGGGGCTTCTTCTGCGGCTGCTTCGGCAGCGGCAGGAGCGCCTTCGGATTTTTTCGCTGCCAGAGCAGCCAGACCACGTGCAAAGCCCGAAACCGGAGCCAGCATAACGCCCAACAACTGCGAGAGCAGAACTTCACGGCTAGGAATGCTCGCCAACGCAGCAACAGCAGCTTTATCCAGCTGTTTACCTGCGAAGTTACCGGCAGTGATGACCAGTTTGTCGTTGGTTTTAGCGAAGTCGTTGATGACTTTAGCTGCTGCAACGGCATCGTCCGAGATCGAGTAGATCAGTGGACCGGTCATGCTGTCTGCCAGGGCGGCAAATTGCGTGCCTTCAACTGCGCGACGAGCGAGGGTGTTTTTCAACACTCGCAGGTACACGCCTTGAGCGCGCGCTTTGGCACGGAGTTGCGTCAAGTGAGCAACCTGGATGCCACGATACTCGGCCACGACGATGGTTTGCGCAGTTGCTACTTTTGCGGAAACTTCGGCGACGACGGCCTTTTTGTCATTCAGATTGAGACCCACGGTCAATCTCCTTAAATGATGTCCGGCGAAATTGCCGGTCATCGGTTCGAACAACGGCGTCCGAGGTTAGGAGTCCAATGGACTGCAAAACTTGATCGGGAACACCATCTGCGTTGGGTGAAACATTCAATTAACCGGATGCCTACCTGATGCATCCAGCCCAACGGTCTTTGATTGCGGCTGCTGCTTGCACAGCAGCCATCCCAAAGAACTGCCCCAAGCCGTAAAGCTCAGGGACTTAATACTTTTAATCAGCGATGCCAGGGGCCAACACGCTACGCGTATCGGCACCTGGAACATCGGTATTACGCAGCCAGCGTAGCCTGGTCAACACGGACGCCAGCGCCCATGGTCGACGAGATCGACACTTTACGCAGGTACACGCCTTTGGACGAAGCTGGTTTAGCTTTGTTCAGTGCGTCGATCAGTGCGTTCAGGTTCGATTTCAGGTCGGCGTCAGCAAACGATTTACGGCCGATGGTCGCGTGGATGATACCTGCCTTGTCGGTACGGTACTGAACCTGGCCGGCTTTGGCGTTTTTCACGGCGGTAGCGACGTCAGGGGTAACGGTGCCAACTTTCGGGTTAGGCATCAGGCCACGTGGGCCCAGGATCTGACCCAGGGTACCAACGATACGCATGGTGTCTGGCGAAGCGATGACGATATCGAAAGGCATGTCGCCGGCTTTGACGCGCTCGGCCAGGTCTTCCATACCCACCACGTCGGCGCCAGCTGCTTTAGCAGCTTCAGCCTTGTCGCCCGAAGCGAATACCGCTACGCGAACGGTTTTACCGGTGCCGGCTGGCAGAACCACGGAACCACGAACGACCTGGTCCGATTTCTTAGGATCCACACCCAGTTGTACCGACACGTCGATCGATTCATTGAACTTGGCGGTGGCCAGTTCTTTGATCAGAGCAACAGCGTTGTCGAACGAGTAGTTCTTGGTGGTATCAACTTTAGCTTTGATAGCTTTTGCGCGTTTGGACAGTTTTGCCATGATTACACACCTTCCACGGTAATGCCCATCGAACGTGCGGAACCAGCGATGGTGCGTACAGCAGCATCCAGGTCGGCAGCGGTCAGATCAGGGGTTTTCAGTTTCGCGATTTCTTCGGCTTGAGCGCGGGTCAGCTTACCGACTTTGTCGGTATGTGGCTTCGGCGAACCTTTGGTGATGCCCGAGTGTTTCTTGATCAGGAAGGTCGCTGGAGGCGTCTTCATGACGAAGGTGAACGATTTGTCGGCGAAAGCGGTGATCACGACTGGGATCGGCATGCCTGGTTCCATACCTTGGGTCTGCGCGTTGAACGCTTTGCAGAATTCCATGATGTTCAGACCGCGCTGACCCAGCGCTGGGCCGATCGGAGGGGATGGGTTTGCTTTACCAGCTGGCACTTGCAGCTTGATAAAACCAATGATTTTCTTTGCCATGATGGCTCCTGTCTTGGATATGAGTAGTAGCGCCCCACCATGCGTGTTCTGCAGGGCGGGGCTCCTCTTTTGCCAGATGCACTAGGGTTTTGACACCGTCGCCCGTTCTGGCGAACGGTAGTTAGACTTTTTCGACCTGGCCGAATTCGAGCTCGACTGGCGTTGCGCGGCCAAAAATGGTGACCGAGACGCGCACTTTCGATTTCTCGTAGTTGACTTCCTCGACATTGCCGTTGAAGTCAGTGAACGGACCGTCCTTGATACGGACTTGCTCGCCCACTTCGTACAGCACTTTAGGCCGTGGCTTCTCGACGCCTTCCTGCATCTGCTGCATGATCTTGTCGATCTCGCGCGCAGGAATCGGCGTAGGCTTGTTCGATTTGCCACCGATGAAGCCGGTTACCTTGCTGGTGTTTTTCACCAGGTGCCAGGTTTCGTCGGTCATTTCCATCTCGACCAGCACATAGCCAGGGAAGAAACGGCGCTCGGTGACCGACTTCTGGCCGTTCTTGACTTCGACCACTTCTTCGGTCGGCACCAGAATCTGGCCAAACTGCTCTTGCATGCCGGCGCGTTCGACGCGCTCGGTCAGCGCACGCTGCACGCTTTTTTCCATGCCGGAATACGCATGTACAACGTACCAGCGCTTGTTGCTCACCGGTACGCTGATTGGCGCTGCGCCAGCATCTTGCTCAGGGGCCTGGCCCTGAGCGTCGTCTTGCACATTTTCGCTCATTATTTTCGTATGCCCAGAATGATGTCGTACAACAGGAATTCCAAGGTCTTATCCGTGCCCCACAGGAACAACGCCATCACCAGCACGAAGGCAAACACGATGCCGGTGATCTGGGTTGCTTCGCGACGGGTAGGCCACACGACCTTTTTCGTCTCGCGAACGGCTTCTTTGGCGAAATTCAGGAAATCACGGCCAGTCGACGAAGTCCACAAGATCAAAACGGCAAAAGCCAAACCAGCCACAAGTGCGCCCGCGCGCACCAGAGCTGGTTTGTCCGACAGGTAGTAGAACCCTATCACGCCCACGATTGCAATGGCGATCGCCAGTACAACCTTAATCTTGTCATTCGACGTGCTGACGGTCTGCACGGATTGATTAGACATTTATATTTTACTTTCGGTGCCCTGCACCATATTCGGTGGCAGGGGCGGAGGGCCTCGAACCCCCAACCTTCGGTTTTGGAGACCGACGCTCTGCCAATTGAGCTACGCCCCTACATAAAACCTTAAAACTACAAAGGATCCGGATTATACCACCCGGACACCCGGGTGGCAATCTTGATGCCTAACTGGGAATTAACCCAGGATCTTGGCGACCACGCCGGCGCCGACGGTACGGCCACCTTCGCGGATTGCGAAGCGCAGACCTTCTTCCATCGCGATCGGGTTGATCAGCTTGACGGTGATCGACACGTTGTCGCCTGGCATAACCATTTCTTTGTCCGCTGGCAGTTCGATCGAACCGGTCACGTCAGTCGTACGGAAGTAGAACTGTGGACGATAGTTGTTGAAGAACGGGGTGTGACGGCCGCCTTCGTCTTTCGACAGAACATAGATCTCGCCGGTGAAGTGGTTGTGCGGCTTGATCGAGCCTGGTTTTGCCAGAACTTGACCACGTTGCACGTCTTCACGCTTGGTGCCGCGCAGCAGCAGACCAACGTTGTCGCCTGCCTGACCCTGGTCCAGCAGTTTGCGGAACATTTCCACGCCGGTGCAGGTGGTTTTGACGGTATCGATGATGCCGACGATTTCGATCTCTTCGCCGACTTTGATGATGCCGCGCTCAACACGACCGGTCACCACGGTGCCGCGACCCGAGATCGAGAACACGTCTTCCACTGGCATCAGGAAGGCGCCGTCCACTGCGCGCTCTGGCGTAGGGATGTAGCTGTCCAGTGCGTCGGCCAGTTGCATGATGGCCTGTTCGCCCAGAGGACCGGTGTCGCCGTCCAGTGCTTTACGTGCCGAACCTTTGATGATTGGCAGGTCGTCGCCTGGGAACTCGTATTTCGACAACAGCTCGCGAACTTCCATTTCAACCAGTTCCAGCAGCTCTTCGTCATCCACCAGGTCGCACTTGTTCAGGAACACGACGATGTATGGCACGCCAACCTGACGGGCCAGCAGGATGTGTTCGCGGGTCTGTGGCATTGGGCCGTCAGCTGCGGAGCACACCAGGATCGCGCCGTCCATCTGCGCTGCGCCGGTAATCATGTTTTTGATGTAGTCGGCGTGGCCTGGGCAGTCAACGTGAGCGTAGTGACGGGCAGCGGTTTCGTATTCAACGTGCGCGGTGTTGATGGTGATGCCGCGTGCTTTTTCTTCTGGTGCAGCGTCGATCTGGTCGTAAGCTTTAGCTTCGCCGCCGAATTTTTTCGACAGAACGGTTGCGATTGCAGCGGTCAGGGTGGTCTTGCCGTGGTCGACGTGGCCGATGGTGCCGACGTTAACGTGCGGCTTGGTCCGCTCGAATTTCTCTTTTGCCATTTTAGACTCCTAACGATTTGGTGTGATTGGCAGGGAACCCTGCCCAACTGTCTTGATAGTGCTACCGAACTGCCGTACTGCGTATTCTGGTGCCCTTTACGTGGATTGAACACGTGGCCTCTCCCTTACCAAGGGAGTGCTCTACCACTGAGCTAAAAGGGCTTGGGGTACTACGCTTTACAACTGCGATACTTGCGTATCTGATTGCAACAACACTGGAGCGGGTGAAGGGAATCGAACCCTCGTCATAAGCTTGGAAGGCTTCAGCTCTACCATTGAGCTACACCCGCGAGGTATTGGTTCAATTCATTTCACTTGCTGCGCCACTCAGTCTTTTGCAAAACTTGGTGGAGGGGACTGGATTCGAACCAGTGTACTCTGAGAGAACGGATTTACAGTCCGTCGCCTTTAACCACTCGGCCACCCCTCCGCGAGGAACCGCAGAGTATGAAGCAATTTTTCGAAACCGTCAACTTTTTTTTCCACCTTGTCGGTGTAGCGTCAACAGTTCGTCTGCTTCGGGGCGAGATTTTAAACGCACCGACTGCGAAAGTGCAAGTGTTGTTTTTACGTTGCATGTTTTCCTATACAATTAATTGATGAAATGAAACTTCTGGAGCCCTAGGTTTGAATAATCGAAGCGGTCGCTGGCTTACCCTGCTGTTCGCCAACCTGGGCCTGTGGGCCGTGTATGTCGCCGCCGGCCGCCTCGGCCTGCTGCTGGCGCTGCCGCCGGGATACGCCTCCCCCATCTTCCTGCCGGCCGGCATCGCGCTGGCCGCCTGTGTTGCTGGCGGCACCCGCCTGCTGCCGGCGGTGGCGCTGGGTTCCTTGTCAGTCAACCTGGTTTATCCGTGGCTGAGTCCAGCCGGCATTACCCAGCAGGCGCTGCTGGGTGCCTGCGCGCCGGCCATCGGCGCCGCGCTGCAGGCCTGGGTCGGCAGCACGCTGTTCCGCCGCTATATCGACCAGGCGATCGGCTCCGGACGCGATGTGGTGCGCTTCATCCTGCTGGCCAGCTGCGTGACCGTGGTGTCCAGCACGATCTCGCTGTCCGGCATGATGGCGCTAGGCATACTGCAACGCGAAACGCTGGCCGCCGACTGGGTCGCATGGTGGATGGGCGACACCATCGGCATCCTGCTGGCGGCGCCGCTGACCTGGATCGCCATCGGCCGCCCGCGCGCGCTGTGGGCACGCCGCCGCACGCTGGTCGGCCTGCCGCTGGTGCTGTCGGCCGGCGCCTTCATCGCCATCTACCTGCAAGCCGACCGCTGGGAAAGCAATCAGCAGATGCAAACCTTCCGCCTCAAGGCGCAACAGACGGGCGACCTGCTGCAGGCGCAGTTCAGCGAGCACGAGCGCTTCATCTACGCGATGGCCAAGGCGCTCAACGATCCGCGCCGCTCGATCGAGGCGGAGGACTTCAGCAACCTGGCGCACGGCTACCTCGACCAGCGCCCCGAGCTGCTGTCGATGGCCTGGCTGACGCCGGTGGCCGGCAGCGAACGCGGCGCCTTCGAAGCCTGGGCACGCCAGCACGCCGCGCCCGACTACAGCATCCGCGAGCGCAGCAGCGACGGCAGGTTCATCATCGCCAGCCAGCGCGAGCGCTACTTCGTCTCCACCTTCATCGAACCGGCCGTCAGCCGCGCCTACCTGGGCCTGGACTTCCTGCACGACCCGCAACGCCGCGCCGCGCTGGAGCGCGCCATCCAGTCCGGCCAGCCGACCGCCACCGCCCCGCTTGCCCTCCTTCCAGGCACCGCCAGTCCCGGCCTGCTGTTGCTGCAAACGGTGTATCCACCCAGCAGCCACCGCCAGGCGATCGGTTCGCTGCTGATCTCGATGCAGTTCGACGCCTGCCTGAACCAGGCGCTGAAGCGCTCCGAGTTCCCGCACTTCCTGCTGCGCTTTGAAGACACCGACGATGACAGCCCGCGCCGCGTGGTGCAGGACACGCTGGGCCGCGCTGCCGACGACGGCGACTTCCAGCGCCAGCTGCACTTCGGCGGCCGCATCTACGAACTGACGCTGGCGCCCACGCCGGCCTATCTGCAACAGCAGCGCGGCTGGCAAAGCTGGACCGTGCTGACCTGCGGCCTGCTGCTGACCGGCCTGCTGGGCACCTTGATGATGCTGATCAGCGGCGAGCGCGCCCGCATCCAGGCCGAGGTCAAGGACTCCACCTCGCGCCTGCGCCAGCGCGAAGCGCGCCTGCAGGCGATCCTGAACAAGGCAGCCGACGCCATCCTCACCATCGACAGCAATGGCGTGCTGATGTCGGCCAACGCCGCCGCCGGCCGCCTGTTCGGCTATGCGCCGGAAAAGATGGTGACGCTGCCGCTGGACAGCCTGATCCCGGTCGGCGTCGGCGAAGCGGCCGGCCTGGACGCGGCCGGCCTGCTGCGCATGATCGCCTGCGGCGTCACCCACGAATACGAACTGCCCGGCTGGCGCAGCGACGGCAGCGAATTTCCGCTGGCGATGTCGGTGTCGGAAGTGGAACTGCCGGACGAACACCTGTTTGTCGCCATCCTGCATGACCTGACCGAGCAGCATGTGGCACAGCAACGCATTCACCGCCTGGCGCATCACGACACGCTGACCGGCCTGGCGAACCGCCTGTCGCTGAATTTGCGGCTGGAGCAGCTGCTGGCGCAGACACGCCGCAATGGCGGCATGGCGGCGGTGCTGTTCATCGATCTCGATCACTTCAAGAAAATCAACGACACGCACGGCCATGAAACCGGCGACCTGCTGCTGGTCGCCGTCTCGCAGCGCTTGCAGGAGCTGCTGCGCGAGGTGGACACCATCGCCCGCCTGGGCGGCGACGAATTCATTGTCGTCACCGACGGCGCCATCACGCCGGACGACGCCTCCAACATTGCCGTGCGCATCGTCGACGCGCTGACCGCGCCGTATCACCTGAACGGCAAGACGGTGCACAGCGGCGCCAGCGTCGGCGTCGCCATGTTCCCGAGCGACGGCGAGGACGGCGGCACGCTGATGCGGCACGCCGACACCGCGATGTACGCCGCCAAGAGCCAGGGCCGCGGCAACTTCCAGTTCTTCTCCGCCGCGATGAATACCGCCACCCACGAACGCCTGCTGCTGGAAAGCCGGCTGTGGCAGGCGCTGGAACAGGACGAGTTCGAGCTGTATCTGCAACCGCAGGTGGAGCTGGCCACCCAGCGCATCATCGGCGCCGAGGCGCTGCTGCGCTGGCACCATCCGGAACTGGGCATGGTGGGGCCGGACCGCTTCATTCCGATCGCCGAGGAGTCGGGCCTGATCCTGCCGCTGGGCGACTGGGTGCTGCAACGCGCCTGCACGCTGCTGCATGCGTGGCGTGTGCCGGAGCTGGCGCACCTGCGGCTGGCGGTCAACCTGTCGGCGCGCCAGTGCCACGGCCCCGGCCTGCTGCCGCACCTGGACCGCATGCTGCACAGCCATGGCATCGATCCGGCCTTGCTGGAGCTGGAGATTACCGAATCAGCGGCGATGCAGGACCCGGAACGCAGCCGTGCGCTGCTGATCGAACTGCGTTCGCGCGGCATCAAGGTAGCGATCGACGATTTCGGCACCGGCTATTCGTCGCTGAGCTACCTGAAGCTGTTCGAGATTGACCGCATCAAGATCGACCGCGGTTTTGTCAAGGATATCGAGAGCGATCCGAATGATGCGGTGATTGTGGCAGCCACCATTGCGCTGGCCCATTCGCTGGGGCTGGAAGTGATCGCCGAGGGCGTGGAAACCCAGGCGCAGCGGGACTTCCTGCGCGCCAAGCAGTGCGATGAAGCGCAGGGCTATCTGTTCGCCAGGCCGATGCCGGTGGCGCAGTTCGAAGCGATGGTACGCGCCGCCAGCGCGGCGGCGGCGTAAGCTTAAGCGGGCGTGCGGCCGATGGCGGGATCGCGCTCGATCATCTCCAGCAGCGCGGCCACCACCTCCGGATCGAACTGCTTGCCGGCGCGGTCCTTGATGTAAGCCACCGCCTCCGCGTGCGGCCACGGCTCCTTGTACGGCCGTTCGTGCAGCAGCGAATCGAAGACGTCGATCACCGCCACAATCCGGGCAGCAATCGGAATCTCGCGACCCTTCAGCTGGTTGGGATAACCGTTGCCGTCCCAATGCTCATGGTGGCCGCCGGCGATCTGCGCGCCATACGTCAGATAGCTGACGCCATCCACCATATTGGCTGCGCGCTCCAGAATGGTCTTGCCGACCGACGCATGTTGCTGCATTTCGGCGCGCTCTTCCGGCGTATGGATGCCCGGCTTCAGCAGGATATGGTCCGGTGTCGCCACCTTGCCCACATCATGCAGGATCGACGCCAGGCCGATCATCTCCAGCAGCTGCGGCGTCACCTCGTCCGGATACGCACCACGTTCATGCAGGCGCTGCGCCAGCGTTGACGACAGCAGCTGCACCCGCCGCACATGGCCGCCGGTGCCGGCGTCGCGGAATTCGGCCAGATCGGCCAGCGCCACCACGGTGGCCTCCTGCGCCTTGCGCAACTGGCCGAACATGTACAGGTTGTCGAACGCGGCCGCAATGCGCTGGCAGAACACCTCCAGCAGGTCGCGCTGGATCTGCGCCAGCGGCCACGGCGGCGTGACCGAAATCGCCACCTCGCGGTTTTCCTGGGTGTGAATGAACAGCACATTGGCCGGATGCTCGAACTGCGATTTCTTTTCGGCAAACGCCTTGGCGATGGTCGGCCACAGCGGGTGCGCGGTCGGCATCAGTTCAGCCTCGTTCAAAGCGGAATAATGGCCGGTGGCCGCCACCACGGTGGTAACGCCGGTATCGCCCTGCATCAGGCACAGCACGCCGTCGGAACCGACGTCGAGGATGGCGCTGACCTGGTTCAGCACGCCGGAGGCGAACTCGCGCAGCGAATGGATCTGGTACAGATTGGTGGCGCCGGCCAGGATCTTGCCCAGGCCAACGCGGCTGCGCTCCAGCATGTTCAGGCTCTCGTACGCGCGCAGCGCCGAAATCACCGTGGTGAACAGCTTCTGCGTGGTCAGCTCGGTCTTGGCCTTGTAATCGTTGATATCGTATTCGATGATGACGCGCTGCTCGGGCGCCTGGCCCGGCTGGCCGGTGCGCAGCACCACCCGCACGATCGCATTGTGGAGTTCTTCGCGGATGCGGCGCGCCAGGATCAGGCCGGCGTCATCGGTTTCCATCACCACATCCAGCAACACCAGCGCGATGTCCGGCGTGTCGCGCAGGATGTCGAACGCCTCGCGTCCGCTGTAGGCCGAGAACAGTTCCAGTTCGCGGCCCTTGAAACTGACATTCCGCAGCGCCAGCCGCGTTACCGCGTGGACATCGACATCATCGTCGACAATCAGTACCCGCCACAAACGCTGGTCCGGGGCGCCGAGACCGCTGGCGGGAAGCTCTTCTTCGTCTTCGTCAATCAGCCAGTTGTCGTCTGCGGCGTTGGAATCGGTCATACACATCTCCTGTCGTTACCCTCAGGATAATCAGATTCCCCCCCTGTGACAACTCTTATTGGCGATGCAATGCGGCACTAGTTGTTGACGGGTGACGTGGCGGTTTCCATGCTGGCGGTGGTGGTGCGGCTGGTGTCGGAGCAGGCGCCCGGGTTGGCGCCGATGTCCAGGTTCTGGTAGCGGATTTCGTACTTGCCGTTGCTCAGCTTGTCGACCAGCAGCTTGTCATGCGCCAGCACATAGGCATAGCGCACATTCGAGCGGCGCTCCATGTCATACACCTTGATGAACACGGCGGAACTATTGCTGCTGTTGTCCAGCGTCAGCTGCATGTCGTCGCCACGGTTGGCAACCGGGAAACCTTCCATATAGCCGGAACGGGTCGGCCACGGCTCGCCATTCGGCGCCACCAGCGTTTGCGTCTGGGTTTCGCTATCGCATTCGGCGCCGGCGCTCGGCAGCACCACCTGCGACATGGCAGCCACCTTGATCGGCGATGGCTTGGCCGCGTGCGATTCCGACAGCCGCACCGTGGCCCAGTCATCGCGCTGCTCGGCGCGCGCTTCAGTCCGGTCCTTCGGGCCGTGCGACGCGCGGGCAGCGGCAGGCGCGCCGTCGGTGGTGGCGGCGTTGGCGTTGATGCCGCCCTTGCCGCCCCAGCCGCTGCTCAGCATTTCCACCATCTGCGGCTCGGCCACCATGGTGGCGCCGCCAACCCAGCCCAGCACCAGGCAGGCCGCCAGGCCGCCCCAGAAGCGCCAGTCGCGCCGGCGTGGGCGCCGGTGCCGGTGCACGGTTTCAGGGACGTGTTCCGGATGCCAGCTGCCGTCGTGACGCGCCTTGTGGCCCTCTTCGTGACGGGTGCTCTCCAGCCATTCGATTTCCCACTCCTCGGAGGTGATCCACTCGTCATGCTCCTTGCGGCGCTGGACATCGGACAGGGTCTCGTAAGCGCTGTTGAGAATGGCCATGATGCGCGCAGCCTTCTCGTCACCCGGATTTTTGTCAGGGTGGTATTTTTGGCTGAGCGCCTTGTAGGCAGCACGTATGACTTCCTGTGGCGCCATGCGCGACACTTTCAGGTTGTCATAGTGGGTGTGGATCTTGGCCATAACTGGAAATCGACGCAGAATCAGTCATCATAGCCCATCTTAGCGCATGCAACCCGCAGATCAGGCAAGGATTTGACTTGCATTTCTGCCTACTGTGCTTTTCTGTCTACAATCGATGGGTCCGGTCCTGCATGATGATGGCTTCCGGCAACTCGACGCCCTTGCCCACCACCAGCACCTTGAACAGCTCGCCCATTTCGGCCGGCGACACCAGCTTTTGCATGGCGCGCGCCTGCGGCAGGTAGGTGGCCGCGTCTTCCGGATTGGTGCGCAGCAGCAGGTCGCCAATGCCTGCGCCGATCAGGAAGCCGGACTGGTTCAGGTAGCCCAGCACCTCGATGCCGGCATCCTGCGCCGCCAGCGCCATGGCAGTGAAGTCGACGTGGGCGGTGATGTCCTGCAGGCCCGGATAATAAAATGGGTCCGGATGCGCATGGTGGCGATAGTGGCACATCAGCGTGCCGGTCACGCGCTGGTCGAAATAAAACTCGTGCGCCGGAAAACCGTAGTCGAACAGCAAGGCGGCATTGGCCTTGCCCTGCCCCAGCATGCGCGCCAGCGTCGCCATGAAACCGCAGGCGATGCCGTGCAGCTCGGTGACATAACCGTCCGGCAGCAGCGCGTGGTCGGGGATCTGGCGCGCGATCTGCGCCAGCAGTTCTTCGCTGGCCGGCACTTCCACGTACTGGAAGCTGCCGTCCCTGACTGTCACCTGCAACTCCTGCCAGCCCTGCGGATTCTTGATCACCAGCTGCACCGGCATCGCATCCAGCACCTCGTTGCCCAAGATGACGCCGTCAAACGACGCCGGCAGCGCGTCCAGCCACGCGACCTGCGGGAAATCGCGCAGCTTTTCCTGCTGGCGGCCGCGCAGCTCGCCGGACAGCTCGACGATGTAATACTTGTCCACCTGTACGCCGGCGCTGGCCAGCTCGGTCAGGATGTCGAAGGCCAGCTTGCCGGTGCCGGCGCCGAATTCGAGGATGTTCGACGCGCTTTGGGCGATAATAGCGGCTGCAACCTGCGCCAGCGCCGCGCCGAACAGCGGCGACAGCTCGGGGGCGGTTGTAAAATCACCATCTTTTCCCAGCTTGGCGGAGCCGCCGCTGTAGTAGCCCAGTCCGGGCGCATACAGCGCCAGTTCCATGTAGCGGGCAAAGGAAATGGCGCCGGCGTTGCTTGCGATGTCGGCGGCAATCAGGTGCTGCAAGGCGTGGGACGCGGCCAGCGCGTCGCTAGAAGGTACGGGTAAGGACATCCCGGCATTATATCCAGTTCAAACATGATGACAGCACAGGACAATCCGGCCGCTCGCGTGGCCCTCGTTACCGGCGCCGGACGCCGCATCGGCCGCGCCATCGCGCTCGGCCTGGCGCGCGCCGGCTGGGACGTGGTGGTGCACTACCGCGCCTCCGCCGCCGAAGCGGGCGACGTGGCCAATGACATCATCGCGCTGGGCCGCCGCGCGGTCGCGCTGCAATGCGACCTGGCCGACGAAGCCGCGGTGCGCGAGCTGCTGCCGCGCGCGGTGGCGGCGCTGGGCGCCGTACATTGCGTGGTCAACAACGCTTCGCTGTTCGACTACGACAGCGCCACCGACTTCAGCCCGGCGCTGCTGGATGCGCACATGCGCGCCAACGTCACCGCGCCGATCCTGCTGGCACAGGCGCTGCACGCCGCCACGCCGGACGGCCAGCAGGCCGCCGTCATCAATCTGCTGGACCAGAAGCTGTACAATCTCAATCCTGATTTTTTGTCGTACACCCTGTCCAAGGCAGCGCTGCACACCGCCACCACCATGCTGGCGCAGCAACTGGCGCCGAAACTGCGCGTGGTCGGCGTCGCGCCCGGCATCACCATGGCGTCCGGCGACCAGACCGACGCCGGTTTCGCCAACGCGCACCAGCAAACGCCGCTGGGCCGTTCCAGCACACCTGAAGACATTGCCGACGCCGTCGCCTACGCCGCCTCGGCGCGCGCCTTGACCGGCACCACGCTGCTGGTCGATGGCGGCCAGCACTTGCTGCCGCTGCCGCGCGATGTGATGTTTTTAGCCAAATAATTTAATCTCTAGAAGGTAATCCATGCTGTCCGCCCTGATCCACCCGCAACTGAACGACTGCCGCCGCCTGTTCCTGCGCAATTACGAAGTCATGATTAACATCGGCGTCTACGAGTTCGAGAAAAAAGGCGAGCAGCGTCTGCTGATCAACGTCGACCTGTACATCCCGCTGTCGGTATCGTCGCCGCAGCACGACCAGCTGGAAGAAGTGGTGGATTACGACTTCATGCGCAACACCATTGCCCAGCGCATGGCGCGCGGCCACGTGCAGCTGCAGGAAACCCTGTGCGACGACATCGTCCGCGAAATGCTGGCCCACCCGAGCGTGCGCGCGGCGCGCGTCTCCACCATGAAGCCTGACGTCTATCCGGATTGCGAAGGCGTCGGCGTCGAAGTATTCAAGATCAAGGAACAAGCATGAACGCAGTCATCGACAATCTAGGCGCCAAGGCGGCCGACAAGATCGCCCACGAAAACAACAAGCTGCACAAGCGTTTGTGCCGCCTGGTCGGCCAGGCTATCGGCGACTTCAACATGATAGAAGACGGCGACAAGGTCATGGTCTGCCTGTCCGGCGGCAAGGACTCGTACGCGCTGCTGGACATCCTGATGACGCTGCGCGAACGCGCGCCGATCCACTTCGACATCGTCGCGGTGAACCTGGACCAGAAGCAGCCGAACTTCCCGGCCGACATCCTGCCAGCCTACCTGGACAAGCTGGACATCCCCTACCACATCGAAAACCAGGATACCTACAGCATCGTCAAGCGCCTGATCCCGGAGGGTAAAACCACCTGCTCGCTGTGCTCGCGCCTGCGCCGGGGCATCCTGTACCGCGTGGCCGATGAACTGGGCTGCAACAAGATCGCGCTGGGCCACCACCGCGACGACATCCTGGAAACCTTCTTCCTGAATATGTTCTTCGGCGGGAAAATCAAAGGCATGCCAGCCAAGCTGGTTTCCGACGACGGCAAGCACATGGTGATCCGCCCGCTGGCCTATGTGAAGGAAGCAGACACCGAGCGCTACGCCGAAGTGAAGAACTTCCCGATCATCCCGTGCGACCTGTGCGGCTCGCAGGAAAACCTGCAGCGCAAGCAGATCAAGAACATGCTGCGCGAATGGGAGAAAAAGCACCCAGGCCGCGTGGAGAACATCTTCTCGTCGCTGTCGACGGTGGTGCCATCGCACCTGATGGACCGCGACCTGTTCGGCTTCAAGGACATCAAGGCTGACGGCATCGCCAACCCGCTGGGCGACATCGCCTTCGACGAAGAGCCATGTTCGACCCCCGCCCCGGTTGCGGGTATCATCTCCCTGCAGCGCGAAGACTGAACACATTCAAGGGAGTGCAGCGATGACTGATAGCTTGCTGATCGAAGTTCCAGTGACACCCGAGCTGAAAAGAGCGGTAGATCAAATCGCGGCGCTATCGGGCCAGCCGCCACCTGAAATTGCACAGGAAGCATTGCAACACTATGTGAGCTGGCGCGCCGCACAACTCGCGGATCTGCAACATGCCATTGCCGCAGCAGACCGCGATGAGTTTGCCACAGAGGACGAAGTGACAGCCCTGTTCACTCGTCATGGCGCCTGACCGCCAGCTCCGCTGGACCAAGCGCGCCCTCGCTAATCTGGACGACATTGTTCAATTCATCTCGACAGACAAACCACAAGCAGCGCATAAACTCGCGCAAGTAATTCGGCGAAGACGGGAGCGCTACAGATAGCGCCAAGTCTCGGCCGTGAACTCTTGCCTGGCATCCGCGAATTGATAGTGCATCGCCACTATCTCATCACCTATCGCGTAAAATCTGATCGTATAGAAATTCTTCAGGTATGGCACACTGCACGTCAGCGTTGACACCTTCTTCCTTTGCCCTCGGCTAGGAAGCGGGACCAATCACCCAGGGTAAGGAGAACACATGAAGATCGAATCGAAAGCGCTGAGCGATTCATTGCTGGCGAATTTTGCACCGAAGAAGAATGGCGACGGCACAGCGGATTTCGGCGCGCTGCTCAAGCACGCTGAAACCAAGCAGTCGGAAGGCGCGGCGGAGCTGGAGAAATACCTGAAAATGACGCCGGCCGAACGCATGACCAAGGCCATGCTGAACAAGCTGGGCATCAGCCAGGCGGATTTCGATGCCATGACGCCGGAGCAGCAGGCCGCTATCACCGCCAAGATCACCCAGATGATACGCGAAGAGATGGAGCAGAAGATGGCGCAGAAACCCGGCGCCACCTCCGCCAACGCCATTTAATACTTCTGCGCGGTACGCATCACCGGATACAGCTTGTAGCGCTCATCCCACGATGCGTGCCGTTTGGCGAAGAACTCCAGCCGCTTGGCCGGGCTCTTGTTGAACTCCGCGTCGGTGTCCAGCTTCTTCTGGAACTCGGCGCGCAGTGCCGGATCGGCGGCCAGCTGATCGCGCGCCACCTCTTCCGCCACATAGTCCTCCATATACTCCTTGCGCTCGAAGGCGTTATTGAACTCGCCCCAGGCCAGCAGGCCGTCGGCGCCACGTGGTTCCAGCAACGTCATCACCAGGCGCGCCTTCGGCTGTGCGATCGGCACAAACAGCGCGCCCTTGCTTAACGCGCGGCGTTCGCGGCTCCAGTCGCCGTCCACCGCCAGCGTCTGATGGCCTTCGAAGGACTGCGTGCCCAGCGTGGCCTTGGTGGCACGGAAGGTTTCCACTTCAGCCGACATCTGGTCATCCTTCAGCACCTTGAATTCGACGCCATGCTGTTTCAGCTTGGCGCCCACCCAGGCGGCGTGCGCCAGCGGCACGATGTAGCCGCCCAGCGGCGCTGCCACACGCAGGTCCGGCACGATCTCGTCGCGCAGCGGCACAGTCCACACCTGCGGCTTGTTTTCGTCGTAGCGGGTCCACAGGCCGCCGGAAATCTCCGAATGCTCGCGCACATATTGATAGCCAGGGAACTGGATGGTCTTGGTATTGAAGGTGGTGCGGTAGCTGAGCGGCACATCGCTGCCGGCCAGCGCCAGCGCGCGCGCATCGGCCTCCCTGGTCAGTTTCTGCCATTCCTTGCCATGCTGCGCCACCTGCGACATCAGCGAGACGATGGTGTTGTAGGTGATGCGCACGCGGGTCGGGTAGTCCTTCCACGAATGCGTTTCGACCAGCATGGCGAAGCGGTTACGCAGCAGGAAGTAGCCAGTCGAGAAGCGCGGCGTCGACATGGTGTCGACAAAGCCGGACATCGGATCGTCTTCCTTGGCAAACGAGATGTAGTACGGCTTCGGGTCCGAGCCCTTGGCCTTCAGGTCCGCCATCACATTGGCTTGCAGCGCGGCGCCGGCCACTTTCAGCGCTTCGTCGCCGCCGTGCACCGGCTCCACCTGGATCGACACGTCCGGCTGGAACTTGGCGCCGTCGGTGACGTGCAGGTCGACATAGGCCAGCGGGTCCCAGGCGTTGACCAGTGCCAGCATGGCCTGCATCTCCGGCGCATCGGCCTTCACGTAATCGCGGTTCAGATTGTAGTTCTGCGCCGTGGTGCGCCAGCCCATTTCCACCGGGCCGCGCTGGTTCGGGCGGTTGTTCTTGCCGAAGCGTTCATGGCCGTCGACGTTGAACACCGGGACGAACAGCAGCACCTGCTTGTCCAGCGCGCCCGGCGCGGTCTTGCCTTCCAGCGCTTCGCGCAGCGCCAGGAAACCGGCGTCCTTGCCGTCGATTTCACCGGCGTGGATGCCGCCCTGGATCAGCAGCACCGGCACGCCCTTCTTCTTCGCCTGCTCCGCCGTCAGCGCACCGCTGCGGCTGACGGCCAGCGCCAGCATCGGCCGGCCTTCCGACGTGCGGCCGAATTCAACGCAGCGCACCTGCTTCGGATAGGCTTTCTGGAACTGCGCGCACAGCGCCACCACTTCATCGTAACGGCCGGTGGCCTGGAAGCCGGAGCGTTCCGAAACGGTGGTCAGCGGTGCGCCAACGGGCGCGGCGTGGCCCAGCGTGGAGGTGGCGGCAAAGGCAAGCAGTAAGGCGGAACGTATCATGGGCAGGCTTCCAGCAAAGGTTGATCGATTAGTATAGTCAGGTTTTCACATCAGCGCGGACGCAAGGCGATTTCCTTGCCCACCGGTCGCAGCAGCTGCAACGGACCGGTGCTGCTCGAACTACGCGCGCGCAGCGGCGTTGCCGGGCAGACGCCGTTGGCGCGGTAGCTCAGTGCGGTCGCCAGCAGACGTTCGCTGCTGTCACCCAGCGCATGGTCGAGATCATCATCCGCCTTGCAGGTGGCCTGGAAGCCATCGGCATAATCGCCAAAACCTTTGTTGTTCGCGCCCTGCATCTGGATGGCGAAGTATGTGGTGCCGCAATTCTCTTGCGGGACAAAGGCATACGGCTTGCCGCAGGTTTCACCGCCAATCAGGTTCACCTCAACATCAATGCCACGCAAGCTATTGATCACCGACTCGCTGGCCGAGCAGGTACCCGCAGTGGTCAGCACCGTCACCCGCTTCAGCCCCAGGTAAGGCAGCGTGACGCCTGCTTTCAGCGACGTCGGCGCCAGGCCGTAGGAGACGGTCCGGAACATTTGCGGCGCCTGCGGTGGGCGCTTGTCATTCAGCTGCAGCCGCTCGAACACTTTGCCATCCGTGGCGGCCGGGCCGGCGATCATATAGGCCAATTCGGAAGCCACCAGCAGATAACCGCCGCCGTTGTAGCGCATGTCCAGCACCAGGTCGGACACATTCGCCGCTTTCAGCGTGGTGAAGGCATCCAGCAGCTGACGCTCGGCAATCGCATTGTGATCGTTGAACTGCAGGTAGCCCACGGCGCCGGTCGAGGTACTGATAACGCGGGTGTTCTGTACCGCCGCTTCCGTCACCTTCTGCGACGTCAGCGAGAACGTCTGCGTGCTTTCTCCGCGTTTCAGCGCAAAGGCATGCGTTTGACCGGCGGCGGTCGGCGACAGCGCAGCCAACGCCGTGCTGGTAGTGGCATCAGCGCCGTCGACCGACACCAGCGTGTCGCCACGCAGCACACCGGCCTTGCTGGCCGGCGAATCCGGCTCCACCATTGTCACCACGTACACACGCGGCGTGGCGCCGGTACTGCGCGACCAGGTGATGCCATAACCCAGCGTGACGCCGGCGCCGCTCATCGCCTCCCACACCTCGCTTGGGTAGGTGAAGTGGAAGCGGTCCTTGGGCTGGCCGGACGCAGTGATCAGCGGCGTCTTGAGCACCGCGAAATAATCGAGGACGGTCTTGTAATCGGCCATGTTCAGATTGGCCGGCACTTCCTTGTACCAGAGATAACCCTCGTCGATAAAGGAACGCAGCCAGCGCATCTCCTCGGTCAGCGTACCCTGCCCATCATAGTACGGCAAGCCATTGGGCTGCGTGCCTTGACGCGGATTGGCGCAGTGGTTGGCCAGGGTCAGGAAATCCGGCAAGGTCGGCGTCGTTGGCGTAGTCGGTGTAGTCGGTGTAGTCGGTGTAGTCGGTGTAGTCGGTGTAGTCGGTGTAGTCGGTGTAGTCGGCGTTTCTGGCGTAGTGGGAGTCGTTGGAGTCGTTGGTGTAGTTGGCGTCTCAGGCACCGTGGGCGGCGTAGCCGTACTGCCACTCCCGCCACCGCCACAGGCAGCGAGCAAACTAAGAAGGGTGACGGCAATCAGATGGGGCGTATATTTCATTAAGGAATTATATCCGCGCTTTGCCCCTGGATGCCAAACCGGCAAGCTGTCTTACAATTTAGCTTGCAGATCAGCATCCCGCCGCAGCAGTTGCGCCAGCCAGTCGGCAAACACGCGCAGGCGCGGCGACGACATGCGCCCCTGCGGATACAGCAGCGACAGCGGCATCGGCGTCGGCGGCGTCGACGCCAGCACTTCGACCAGCGCGCCGCTGGCCAGATGCGGCCGCACCTGATAGCGCGCCAGCTGCGCCAGCCCCAGTCCCTGCAAGGCGCAGCTGGCGCTGGCCTCGGCGTCGTTGACGGCGATGGCGCTGCGCACCTCGGTGGTCACCACGCTGCCGTCCACGATGAAGTCCCAGTCGAACGGGCGGCCGGTGCGGCCGGAGAAGTGCGCCACGCAACGGTGTTCGCGCAGCTCGGTCCACGCCTGCGGCACGCCATGCTGTTGCAGGTAGGCCGGCGCCGCGCAGGTGACGAAGCGCATGCTGCCCAGCGGCCGCCCGATCATCGCCGAATCCTGCAAGGCGCCCACGCGTAGCGCGCAATCGGCGCCCTCCTCGGTCAGGTCGCGCACGCGGTCGCTGAGGCTGACCACCAGGTCGATATCCGGATAAGCGCGGCAGAAGTCGCCGATATGCGGCAGCACCACATTGCGGCCGAAAGTGCCGGGCAGTTCCACCCGCAGCTTGCCGCGCGGCTGGCCAGCGCCCTGGCTGCGGTAGATGCTCTCGGCATCCTCGACCGCCTGCAGGATCTGCTGGCACTTGCGGTAGTAGTCGGCGCCGTCCGGCGTCAGCGACAGCCGGCGCGTAGTCCGCTGCAGCAGCTGCGTGCCGAGGAAGGCTTCCAGCTTCTTGATGGTGGCCGTCAGCGCGGCGCGCGGCAGGTCCAGCGTCTCGGCGGCCTTGGTAAAGCTATTGGCCTCGACGATGCGCACAAACGTCTGCATGGCTTTGAGTCTGTCCATGATTGTTCACATAATGTGAAAAGTATAGGTGCATTATGCCCTAATTATCTTTGCCCGGCTTTTGCCTAAAATCTGCTCATCAACTTCTTACTGGAGCACCATCATGAGCAACAAAGACATAAGCCCCGGCATGGTCACGCTGCTGGCCACCGCCACCGGCCTGATCGTCGCCAGCCTGTACTACGCACAAACCCTGGTCGGCCCGATCAGCGCCTCCACCGGTCTGTCGCCGGAAGCGGCCGGCCTGGTCGTCACGCTGACGCAGATCGGCTACACCATCGGCCTGCTGTTCATCGTGCCGCTGGGCGACCTGCTGGAAAACCGCCGCCTGATCTTCACCGGCCTGCTGTTCACCTCGGCGATGCTGGTGCTGGCCGCCGTCAGCAGCAGCGCCTGGATGTTCCTGACCGCCGCGCTGGGCATCGGCCTCGGTTCGGTGGCGGCGCAAATCATCGTGCCGTTTGCCGCCCACCTGTCGCAGGAAGCCACGCGCGGCGCCACCGTCGGCAAAGTGGTTAGCGGCCTGCTGCTGGGCATCATGCTATCGCGTCCCGCCGCCAGCCTGGTGGCAGACGCCACCAACTGGCACGTGGTATTTGCCGGCGCCGCCGTGCTGGTGCTGATCGTCGCCTTCGTGCTGCGTGCCAAGCTGCCGCTGCGCGCACCGAATCACCACATCAGCTATCCAAAGCTGATGGGCTCGCTGTGGCAGTTGTTCCTGCAAACGCCGGTGCTGCGCCGCCGCGCCGCTTATCACGCCGGCCTGTTTGGTTCGTTCAGCCTGTTCTGGACCGTGACCCCGATGATGCTGTCCGGCCCCGAGTTCCACCTGTCGCAGACCGGCATCGCCATCTTTGCGCTGGTCGGCATGGCCGGTGCGATGGCGTCGCCGATCGCCGGCAAGCTGGCCGACAAAGGCCACACGCTGATGGCCACCGCCGCTGCACTGGCGCTGGGTGTGATCGGGTTTGCCTTGCCGCTGCTGGTGCCAGGTTCGCGCGATGTGGCGCTGGCGGTGCTGGTGATCGCGTCGATCGTGCTGGATATGGGGGTGGCGGCGAATCTGGTGCTGGGCCAGCGCGCCATCTTCTCGCTTGGCGCGGAAGTGCGCAGCCGCCTGAATGGTGTGTACTTCGCGCTGTTCTTCGCCGGTGGCGCGCTGGGTTCGGCGCTGGGCGGCTGGATGTATGCCACCCACGGCTGGCATGGCGCGCTGCTGACCGGCATGGCCTTCAACGGCGCCGCGCTGCTGTACTGGGTGACCGAGTACCTCGGCCACGCCAGCCAGCGCAAGGCTGCTTAAGAACCGAAGTGGTAGTTCAGCTCGACCCAGGCCTGACGGCCTACCGGGCTGTAACTGCCAACCGGATAGTACGGCCAGCCGCCGCTGGTATCGGTCTTGACCTTGTTGAACAGGTTGTTCACCGCCACCGACAAGGTGGCGCTTTCGTTCAGGCGGTACACCACGCTGCCGTTGACCAGCGTGGTCGGGGTCAGGTAGCCGTCGCCGGCACCGTTCGGGATTTTGCTGTAACGCTGCAGGAACAGGGTATTCGACCATTTGCCGATGTTCCAGGTGACGCTGGCGTTCAGCTTGTCGCGCCAGTCGGCGTTGGTCAGGTCGTGCAGGTCGTCGTTCAGCGGATCACCGTCAAACTGGCGCGAATGCTTGTTCAGCGTCTTGGAGTAGTTGCCCTTGGTGATGATGTTGCCGAAGTTCCCGGTACGGAACACATACTTGGCAGCGATATCGATCCCATCCACACTGGTCGATGCGGCATTGATCGGATTGACCAGGATCTGGCGGATCTCACCCGGACGGTTCAGCGCATTGTCCGGGAAGCGCACCACGCGGGCGATGGTGTCGGCGCAGGTAGGCGAGGTCAGGTCACCACGGACGCGGCAATCGGCTTCGTCACGCAGCAACTGGTCGGCGCTCAGGTTGGTGACCAGGTCGCTGATCTTGATGTTCCAGTAGTCCAGCGACACATCGAAATCGGCGCTCGGCGACCATACGATGCCCAGGCCGGTCGAACGGCCGCGCTCCGAACGCAGGTCCTTGCTGCCGGTCTGCACATAGTCGGCGCCCGGCGAGTAGTTGGCGTAATCGCAGTCAGCGACCGGCTGGCCGGCCTTGGCGCAGCGGTAGTAGTCGGTGGTCGACGAATAGTAACCGGTGCCGCGCGCCTTATAGATGTAGTTCATGTCCGGTGCACGGAAGCTGGTGGCATAGGTGCCGCGCACCAGCAACTGCTGCAGCGGACGCCATTCGAGGCCGCCGTTGTAGGTGAACTTGCCGTCGTTGCGGCCGGCAAAGCTGTAGCGGTCATAGCGGCCGGCCAGCGTGGCGTTGATCGAGGCGATCACCGGGATATTGGTTTCAACGCCAACCGCGTAGCGCTTGCGGGTGCCGGCGGTGACGTCGGCGCCGGTGGCGGCGTTGAAGTAGCCCTGGTTGATACGGCCATCCGGCGTATTCGAGAAGCCCTGCTTGCCGACTTCACCCACCAGCGCCACCTTGACCGGGCCGGCCGGCAGCGTGAAGGCTTCGCCGTTGGCGGTCAGGCTCAGGGTGTTGGTCCACGACTTGTCGTCGCTGATCGAGTTGTCGGTGATGCTGTTGAATTCCGCTGGCGTCAGACGCTGCGTCAGGCGCGCCGGATCGGGCGCGTAGATCGCTACGCCATTCTTGTCGACGCCCAGCTGCGGGCCGAGGAAGAAGCTGTCGATATTCGCCAGCGCGCGTGGACGGTGGTCCTGGCTCTTGTACAGCGAGGCGGTGTAGCCGGCTTCATAGTTCCAGCTGGTGCCCGGAATGACGCCGCGCGCGCCGAGCGACAGCGAGCTGGCCTGGTCATCCCAGTAGCGGTTGTAGCGCTCCACGCCGCCCATTTCTTCCGGCGAGATGTAACGGCTCCAGGCCTCATAGGCGCTGGTGTTCTGGTTCCAGAAATAGGAGTCGGTCAGCGAGCGCGACGTCCACGACGGGCCACGCGTGTTATTGGTGCTGCGGTTCTGGCCGAACAGCGCTTCCGCGTACAGCGTGGTGGTTGGCGACAGCTCATAGTTGGCGCTGCCGAAGACGTTCTGGCTGCTGTTCTTGGTCACCGTGGTCCAGTAGGTCGGGCCGACCGTCGGGCTGGCGCAATAGCTGCCGGTACGTGCGGTGTACTTGACGGTGGTGCCGCCGAACATATCGGCGTTGTTGGCGCAGGTGTTGCCCAGGTCGACGTATTGGCCGGTGCTGACATTGCGGCGCGCCAGGACCGAGGTCGGCGCCACGCCGGTGCGGGTGGCCATGAAGTCGCGGTCGGCGCTCCACAGCGGATCGCGTTCCAGCAGCTCAATGCTGAACAGTGTATTCAACTTGTCGAAGCTCTTCCCGCCGGTGAACTGCAGGCGCTTGTCGTTGGCGCCGCCGCGCGAGGTGCCGCCGGCCTTCACATTGATATCGTAACCGTCGTACTGGCGCTTCAGGATGATGTTGACCACGCCCGCCACCGCGTCCGAGCCGTAGACGGCCGACGCGCCACCGCTCAGGATCTCCACGCGGTCCACGACGCTTGATGGAATATTCGCCAGGTTGGTGAAGTTGACCGTGCCTTCATAGGCGACCGGGAAGTCCGCCATGCGGCGGCCATTCAGCAGCACCAGCGTGTGATTTGGTCCCAGGCCGCGCAGGCTGATGGCGTTGGCCGATGGGGTAAAGGTATTGCCGAAGTCGGCGCCCTGCACGAAACCGCTGTTCTGGGTCTGGTTGGTCAGCGCGTCGAAGACATTGCGGTAGCCCTGCTTCTCGATATCGTCGCCGGTAATCACGGTGACGGCCGACGGGCCTTCGGTGCCGGCGCGTGGAATGCGCGAACCGGTAATGACTACAGCTGGCGGCGTGGTTGCCGCCGCAGTCTCCTGGGCCAGCGCCACGTCAGGGCTGACAACGCCGCACGACAGCGCGATTGCGCCTGCCGCCAGCGGGTTCAACTTAAATTTTGTTTGCATTGAAATATTCCCGCGAAGAAAAGGTGCCACCTTATCAATTGCGAGGATATAACTGAACGAATGTTTTCTTCCTAGCTTATTCAGAAATGCACTATTTCAGTGCAAAACAAAAAGCCGGGGAATTACCCCCGGCTCAGTCAACTATGCCCAAAAATCAGGCAGCGTGCGTGACTGCTGGTTGAGGCGCTTGGACCGGCACTGGCTTGCCAAAGTCGGCCAGCAATTTGGCTTCTTTCTGCTTGGCTGCCAGCAGGTGGCGTTCCTTGACGTGGCCGTAGCCGCGGATGTCTTCGGGGATGCTGGCGATAGCGACGGCTTGCGCCAGGTTATCTGCCGTCAGCTTGGGCAGCAAGGCGGAGACGGTGTCGCGGTACTCGGCGATCAGCGCACGTTCCATCTTGCGTTCCGCCGTGTGGCCGAACGGATCCAGCGCCGTGCCGCGCAGGCCTTTGAATTTGGCCAGCACGCCGAAGGCTTTCATCATCCATGGTCCGAATTCCTTTTTGACCAGGTGCCCCTGGGCGTCGGTCTTGGCGAAGATCGGTGGCGCCAGGTGGAATTTCAGCTTGATGTCGCCGTCGAACATGCCGGCCACTTTCTGCTGGAAGGCGCCGTCGGTGTACAGGCGCGCGACTTCGTATTCGTCCTTGTAGGCCATCAGCTTGTAGTAGTAGCGCGCCACAGCTTCAGCCAGGCGGCTGCCCTTGCCCAGCTTGGCTTCTTCCGCGCGGACCTGGTCGACAAACGATTTATACTGTTTGGCATAATCGCTATTCTGGTAGGCGGTCAGCAGCTCGACGCGCCTGGCGATGATGTCGTCCAGCGTCTGAGTGCGTTTGAACTCGATCACCTTGGCCGGCGTGGTCAGCTTGGTCACCGACGCCAGGTCGTGCGCGGCGGTGCGGCCCCAGTGGAAAGCGGCCTTGTTGAAGCCTACCGATACGCCGTTCAGTTCAATCGCCTTGATCAGCGCGGCCTCGCTCAGCGGGACCTGGCCTTTCTGGAAGGCGTAGCCCAGCATGAACATATTGGTGGCGATCGAGTCGCCCATCAAGGCGGTGGCGATCTGGCCGGCATCGACAAAATCAACGTTGTCGTTGCCGCAGGCGCGGATGATTTCACTGCGCGAGCCGGCGTCGGGGAACTGCCAGTCCGGATTCTTGACGAAAGCAGCGGTGGACGAGCCGGTCGAATTGATCATCGCGTGCGTGCGGCCTTCGCCCATGCGTGACAAGGCATCGCGCGAAGCGGTGACGATCAGGTCGCAGCCGATCACCAGGTCGGCGCTGCCGGTGCCCACGCGGGTTGAGTGCAGGTCGCTCTGGTGGTCCGCCAGCCGCACATGCGACATCACCGGGCCGCCCTTCTGCGCCAGGCCACTCATGTCCAGCACAATCGCACCCTTGTTCTCGACGTGTGCCGCCATGGCCAGGATCTGGCCGACCGTCACCACGCCGGTGCCGCCGATGCCGGTGATCAGGATGCCGAACGGCGTCTCGGTCGATGGCAGCACAGGCATCGGCAGCACGGCTTGCGGCGCCTCGCCGGTGGCGGCTTTCTTCGGCTTCTTCAGCGCTCCACCTTCCACCGTCACAAAGCTCGGGCAGAAGCCGGTGGTGCACGAGAAGTCCTTGTTGCACGAGGACTGGTTGATCTGGCGCTTGCGGCCCAGGTCCGTTTCCAGCGGCTCCACCGACAGACAGTTGGACTGCACCGAGCAGTCGCCGCAGCCTTCGCACACCGCTTCGTTGATGACCGCGCGCTTGGCCGGATCAGGATACTCGTTGCGTTTGCGGCGGCGGCGTTTTTCGGACGCACAGGTCTGGTCGTAAATCATTGCCGACACGCCTGGCTGGTCGCGCAGTTCGCGCTGCACGTCCATCAAATCGCTGCGATGGCGCACGGTGACGCCTGGCGCCCAGTTGTAATCGGACGGATATTTTTCCGGCTCGTCGGTCACAACGATAATCGGCGATACACCTTCCGCCGCGATCTGGCGCGAGATCATGCCAGGATCAAGCGGGCCGTCGAACTGCTGGCCGCCGGTCATCGCGACCGCATCGTTGAACAGGATCTTGTAGGTGATGTTGACCTTGGCCGCCACGGCCGCACGTATCGCCAATATGCCCGAGTGGAAGTAGGTGCCATCGCCGAGATTGGTGAACACGTGCTTCTCGTTGGTGAACGGCGCCTGTCCCACCCACGTCACGCCTTCCGCGCCCATGTGGGTGAAGGTCGATGTCTCGCGGTCCATCCACAGCACCATGTAATGGCAGCCGATGCCGGCCAGCGCGCGCGAACCTTCCGGCACCTTGGTTGACGAGTTGTGCGGGCAGCCGGAACAGAAATACGGCGTGCGGTCGGTCTGTGGATTGGCTTTCACCGGCAGCGTTTTCAGCGCCAGCTCTTTCGCTTCCAGATACGCCACGCGCTCCTGCACACGCTTGGCCACCGGATGGTCCTTGCAGTAGTGGGCGATGCGCGAGGCGATGGCGCGGGCGATCTGCGCCGGATTCAGTTCATAGGTGGCCGGCAGCAGCCAGTCGCCGTGGCCGGTCTTGCCGTGGTTGCTCCACTCGCCGGTGTCATCGAACTTGCCGACCACGCGCGGGCGTTGGCCGTCCGGCAGGTTGTACAGTTCTTCCTTCAGCGCGTATTCGAGGATCTGGCGCTTCTCTTCCACCACCAGGATCTCATCCAGGCCCTTGGCGAATTCCTGCACGCCTTCCGCTTCCAGCGGCCAGGTCATGCCGATCTTGTACAGGCGGATGCCGATGTCGGCAGCAGCTTGCTCATCGATGCCCAGGTCGGCCAGCGCCTGGCGCGTATCGAGATACGATTTGCCGGCGGTGATGATGCCGATCTTCGGCTTCGGCGAATCCCAGATGATCTTGTTCAGCTTATTCGCGCGGCAGTAGGCCAGCGCGGCGTACCACTTGTAGCTGTTCATGCGGACTTCCATGTCCAGCACGGTGTCCGGCCAGCGGATATTCAGGCCGCCTTCCGGCAGGTCGAAGTCGGTCGGCAATGCGATCTGCACGCGGTCCGGATCGAAGTCCACCACGGCGCCGGATTCGATGATGTCGGTCACGCACTTCATCGACACCCACAGGCCGGTGTAGCGGCTCATCGCCCATGCGTGCAGGCCGTAGTCGATGTATTCCTGCACCGACGCTGGATACAGCACCGGGATGCCGCAGGCGTTGAGGATGTGATCCGACTGGTGCGCGGTCGAAGACGACTTGGCCGCGTGGTCGTCGCCGGCCAGTACCAGCACGCCGCCATGCCTGGCGCTCCCCGCATTATTCGCGTGTTTGAAGACGTCGCCGCAGCGGTCCACGCCTGGGCCTTTGCCATACCACATCGAGAACACGCCATCGTACTTGGCGTCTTTGAACAGATTGGTTTGCTGGGTGCCCCAGACGGCGGTGGCCGCGAGGTCTTCATTCATCCCCGGATGGAATTTGACGTGATGTTCGTCGAGGTACTTCTTGGCCTTCATCGCCGTCATGTCGACGCTGGTGACGGGCGAACCGCGATAGCCGGTGATGTAGCCTGCGGTGTTCAGGCCGGCCTTCAGATCGCGCTCGCGCTGCATCATCGGCAGGCGTATCAGCGCCTGGGTGCCGGTCATGAAGGCGCGGCCGCGTTCCAGCGTCCATTTATCGTCCAGCGTGATGTCGGCCGGGTCCAATAGCAAACCCTTTTGAGGTGCATTCATTGTTTTTGTCTCCAAATTTTTAGATACGCAGCGCGGCAAGGCCGGATAGGCTTTGCCGCGTGGCGCCGGTGCTCTGTCTATGTGCTTTGCTACCGGCCTGCTATTACTCTACTCTTTATGCGGGAGTCTTGCTGGTGTCCTGCAAAACACCGCGCTTGATCTGATCCAGCTCGATCGATTCGAACAGCGCGCGGAAGTTACCTTCGCCGAAGCCCTGGTCGCCCTTGCGCTGGATGATCTCGAAGAAGATCGGGCCGATCACGTTCTGCGTGAAGATCTGCAGCAGCAGCTCGCGTTCCTGTTCGTTGCTCTGGCCATCGATCAGGATGCGCAGGCGGCGCAGGTCGTCCAGGCGCTCGCCGTGATTCGGCAGGCGGCGGTTCACCAGTTCGTAGTAAGTCTCGATCGTGTCCTGGAAAGCGATGCCTTCCTTCTTCATGCCTTCGATCGAGGTGTAGATATCGTCGGTGCCCAGCGCGATGTGCTGGATGCCTTCGCCGTGGTACTCGTCCAGGTACTCGGCGATCTGCGATTTGTCGTCCGACGATTCGTTGATCGGAATCCGCACCTTGCCGCATGGCGAAGTCATGGCTTTCGATTTCAGGCCGGTCAGCTTGCCCTCGATGTCGAAGTAGCGCACTTCGCGGAAGTTGAACATCTTCTCGTAGAAGTCTGCCCATTCCTTCATGCGGCCACGGTGAACGTTGTTGGTCAGGTGGTCGATATAGGTCAGGCCATGGCCGACCGGATTCGCTTGCGCGCCAGGGATCGCCACGAAGTCGACGTCGTAGATACTGATGTCGCCGATCGCGCCTTGCTGCGCATCGCCGTTCTTGCCGCGCCAGCGGTCCACCAGATAGATCAGCGAATCGCCGACGCCTTTGATCGCCGGGATGTTCAGTTCCATCGGGCCGGTCTTGTTATCGAAACCCCAGGCGCCCTTCTCCAGCATGGATTTGTAGGCGAACGCGGAGTCCTGCACGCGGATGCCGATCGCACATACGGACGGACCGTGCTGGCGGGCGAAACGCTGGGCGAAGGAATCCTTCTCGGCGTTGATGATGAAGTTGATGTCGCCCTGGCGGTACAGGGTCACGTCCTTGTGGCGGTGGCGGGCGATGGCGGTAAAGCCCATGCTCTCGAACAGCGCGCCGAGGGCTTTAGGATCGGGTGCCGCGTACTCGACGAACTCAAAACCGTCGGTCCCCATCGGGTTGTCCCATGGCTGGAATTGCATGCGTGTCTCCTTATTCGAATAGCGCACAGTATAGATCCGCTCCGACAGCAGTAAATTGCAAACAATTCCCACGCCCAGCCATTTTGAGCAATAATATTGCCTTAATTGAGAATTTCCGAGGTATTTATGACCAAAATTGCGCTAGACAAAACCGATCGTAAGATTCTGTCCATATTGCAATCCGACGGCCGCCTGTCGAACCAGGACGTGGCCGAACTGGTGGCGCTGTCTCCTTCCCCCTGCCTGCGCCGCATCAAGCGCCTGGAAGAAGCAGGCGTGATCCGCCAATACGTCGCGCTGCTGGACCCGGACAAGATCGGCCTGGGCTTGCTGGCGTATGTGAACGTGCGGCTGGAGAAGCACAGCGAAGCGGCGGCGCACAGCAACGCGCGCGCACTGGGCGCCGCCAACGCGCCGCCATCGCCGCGCGCCGACTTCGCCGAATCGGTGGCGCAATGGCCGGAAGTGGTGGCCTGCTACGCCATGACCGGCGAAATGGACTACCTGCTGCGCGTGCACGTGGAAGACATGGACCACTTCTCGCGCTTCATGATGGCGACGCTGCTGCGCCACCCGGCCGTGCTGGACGTGAAGTCCTCGTTCGCCCTGCAACGCATCAAGGACACCACCGCACTGCCGCTGGCCGATTAAGATTTACTGCAGGCCGAGGCCCAGTTTATCCAGCGCCTCGCCAATCGGAATGAACAGGCCAATACCGGCGGCGTCGGCGCCCTTGGCTTTGGCCTTGGCGATGCCGATCAGGCCACCGTCGGCGTCCACCAGCGGGCCGCCGCTGTTGCCGGGGTTAAGCGGCACATCGCTCTGGATATAGACCTGTTCATCGAACTTGCGCACGCCGCTGAACACGCCGCGCGTGACGGTGCTGGCCAGCGCGGCGCCAAACGGCGAACCGATCGCATACACGTCGTCGCCGGGCTTGGCGACCTCCAGGCGCACATACACCGGCACCGGCGGTTCGATATCGGTCTTGATCAGCGCCACGTCGCGTGCGGCGTCGCGGCGCACCACCTCGCCCGGCACCGAATAGCCGCCCTGCATCCGCACCCGCACATATCTGGCGTCGCCCACCACGTGCTGGTTCGAAATCACATAGCCATCGCGGCCGATGAAGAAGCCGGAACCGCTGGCACCGGCGTTTTCCACCGTAACCACGGCGCTGATGATCGCCTTGGCACTGGTCTTCACGCTTTCCTTCGGCCGCGCGCCATTCTTCACCGTCAGCAGATCCGGCGTGGCGGCGACCGGCGCTGCGGGCTTGTCGCGAAAGGCGTTGACATAGGCCGGATCGGCAAACAGCTGGTTGAGTACATTGGCCATCAGCTTGTCGTGGAAGTCCGCCTCCTTGATCCGGCTGTCCGAAGTAAAGCTGCCTTCGATCACGCGCGAGTACACCACTTTCTGCTGCTGGTTGGAGAACAGTTCAGCTTTCACCGTCATCTGCATGGTGCCGCTCATCTCCGGCGCCGCGATACAGACCGTGCTCTTCATCGCCGTCAGCGACAGACCGATGCGGAAATCAGCGCCGTTGCTGGCACCTGGACTGGCAAAGGCCGAGTTATCGGCCTCGTACTTGGGATAACCCAGCGCCGCCGAGCGCTCGTTGAAGACGATCAGCATCCGGCGCGACACGTACTGGTCGTAGGTCTTGCTGTAGATGAAATCGGCGGAGTTGGTGCAGAACAGGCCGCGCGACACGGTGCCGATTTTTTGCGGCTGCTCGATGCTCACGCGCCAGTTCTTCAGTTGCGCGGTCTTGCTCAGGCCCTCGCCGGCAACGTTGATCGGCTGGCCGCCATCGGCGAACGCCGGGGTTGCGGAGGCCATGAACAAGGCGATGCTACACAAGCTGACTAGCGACTTCACACTCAGACCCTTTGATAATATTAAAGTACAGCAATATTATCACGTTGATATGTCTAGAGAATTGCGAATCGGTAATTTTATTTCTTGCCGATCAGGCGCCCGATCCACTTGGCGGCGATGCGCTTGTTGGCCTTGTAGGTGTAGTCGAGCACCGCGAATTGTTCGTGCAGCGCCTCTTGCAGCATGCTGGACGGATCGGCCGGCAGCAGCTTCAGGTAGGCATCGGCCTCGCCATAGTCGCGATGGATTTCCATGCCGGCCTTCTTGGCGATGTGCATCATGGTCTTGTTGGTCGACAGGCAGTGCATGTACAGCGTGTCGACATCGTTGTTGCGGCAATGGATGGCGGCGCGCTCGAACAGCCTGGAGCCGACGCCCATGCCGCGCGCCGAACGGCTGACCGAGACGCCGAATTCCGCCACCCGCTCCTTTTCCGTCACCGTGCTGGATTCATCGCGCGGCGCGAACGCCAGATGGCCGACCGCCACCAGCCGGAACACGCGGTTGTACACGCCAAACACCATGTCGCGCGAGAAGTCGATGCGATTGACGTAGTTGCTCACCTGCTCGTCCGGCAGCACGGAGCCGAAGCGCAGCAGGCGGTCGCTGTCTTCCAGTTCCATGAAGTGCCGCAGCATGCGGCGCCGGTCGCGTTCACGCAGTTCCTTCACCAGCACCGTCGGACGCTTGCCGTCCTTGTTTCTCAACCGGCGCAATGGGTTCTGGAACAGGTCGGCGCTCATTCCTCGTCTTCTTCTTTCAGCGCGGCCTTGACAGCGCGCACCCGCGCCGCGTGCACGCGCTCAGGGATGCGTTGCGGGTTATCGGCGCAGCCTTGCGCGATTTCGCCGGCGTTGACGCCGCGCGCCGCCGCCAGCGCTGCCTCCAGATGCGCCAGTTGCGGGAACGGCGTCTCCGCATAGCTGGCCTCAGGGCCGATGCGGCCACGTGCATCGCATTCAGTCGCCAGCAGCATCTGCGTGAAACGTGCCGGCTTGCGGAAAGCGTCGCAACGCTCGAACAGGGTGACGATGGTGTTGGCGCGCAGTTGCAGCGCGCGGCCGACGTTGCCGTGTTCGCGTGTCGTCATCACTGCCAGGTCGCGGCATTCGGTTGGCACGCGCAGGCGCTTGCACACCTGTTCCACCAGCTTGACGCCCAGGCCTTCGTGGCCGTGATGCGCCGGCCAGTTGTCGGACGGCGTCACACCCTTGCCCAGGTCATGCATCAGGCAGGCGACGCGCACCGGCAGTTCGCGCTCCAGTTTTGCGGCACAATCGATCACCTGCATCACGTGGACGCCGGTGTCGATCTCCGGATGCCATTTCTCTGGTTGCGGCACGCCCCACAGCGCGTCCAGTTCCGGCAGGATGCGCACCAGCGCGCCGCAGTCGCGCAGCACGGCGAACATGCGCGATGGCTTGTGCTCCATCAGGCCGCGCGCCAGTTCCTGCCATACGCGTTCGGCCACCAGCGCATCAACTTCGCCCTCAGCCACCATCCGCTTCATCAGTTCATTGGTTTCCGGCGCCACGGTGAAGTCGCTGAAACGCGCGGCAAAGCGCGCCAGCCGCAGAATGCGCACCGGGTCTTCGGCAAAGGCATCGGAGACGTGACGGAAGATGCGCTGTTCGATATCGCGCTGGCCGCCATACGGATCGGTAATGCTGCCGTCATCGGCGCGCGCCATGGCGTTGATGGTCAGGTCGCGCCGCACCAGGTCTTCCTCCAGCGTGACATCGGCCGAGGTGTGGAATACAAAGCCCTTGTAGCCCGGTGCGGTCTTGCGCTCGGTGCGCGCCAGTGCGTATTCCTCTTGCGTCTGCGGGTGCAGGAATACCGGGAAGTCCTTGCCCACCGGGCGGAAGCCCTTGGCGAGCATATCGTCCGGCGTGGCGCCCACCACCACATGGTCATGATCCTTGACCGGCAGGCCAAGCAGCGCATCTCGTACCGCGCCGCCTACAACATAGGTTTGCATCATTTGTCCGGCATCTCGGCGTCGTGCCTGGACGCCGTTTCGGTTTCCGCCAGCGCTTCGCTGACCCAGCGCGCCACCGCCGGATGCGACAGCACGCGCTGGCAGTAAGCGTCCAGCGCTGGCGCCAGCGACACGCCATAGGTACGGAAGCGCATCACCACCGGCGCGTAATAGGCGTCCGCAATCGAGAATTCGCCGAACAGGAACTGGTGATGGCCGAAACGCGACAGGCACTCCTCCCAGATTTCGCTGATGCGGCCGATGTCGGCCTGCGTGCCCGGCGTGCGGCCCTTGCCCGGATAGCTGGCGCGGATATTCATCGACATCGAGGTGCGCAGGTCGCTGAAGCCGGCATGCATCTCGGCGCACACCGAACGCGCCATGGCGCGCGCCGCCACGTCCTGCGGCCACAGATGCAGCTCGGGGAACTGCTCGGCCAGGTATTCGCAGATAGCCAGGCTGTCCCAGATGGTCATCTCTTCGCCGGCCAGCAGCACCGGCACGCGGCCGGAGGCCGAGTAGCTGCAAATGCGGTTGGCGGTGTCGTCCTGGTCCAGCAGCACGCGCACTTCCTGGAACGGGATGCCGAAAGCAACCATGGTCACCCATGGGCGCATCGACCATGACGAGTAGTTCTTGTTGCCGATGATGAGCGTGAGGCCTGGCTCGCGCGCCGCCGCAAGCGTCTGCGACAGGCTGGGATCGAGGTGGGTAGTCTGCATGGTGATACGTCCTGTTTTAAAAATCAGCGCGGGCCGAAACTGGTTTCCTGTTCCTCGGCCTGGGTGTAGCCTTTCGGGCCGACCGTGCCCAGGCGCGCCTTCAGCGATTGCGGCCGCCCTTCAAACAGCGCCGCGTAGTAAGTGGCATTCGACATCACGTTCTTGACGTAAGTACGCGTTTCGAAATACGGGATCGACTCGATGAACACGGTGGCGTCCATCGGCTTGCTCAGCGTGGCGCGCCAGGTGCGCAGGCGTCCAGGGCCGGCGTTGTAGGCGGCGGTGGCCAGCACCTCGTTGCCGTCCATATTCCCCAGCACCATGTTCAGATAGTTCGTACCCAGCATGATGTTGTAGCGCACATCGCTCAGCATCTCCTGCGCGAAGTCGGACAGGCCGATCTTCTTGGCGACCCAGCGGCCGGTGGATGGCATCACCTGCATCAGGCCCGAGGCGCCGACGTGCGATTGCGCGTCCATGATGAAGCGCGATTCCTGGCGGATCAGCCCATACACCCAGGCCTTGTCCAGGCCCAGCGTCTGCGTGGCCGGATGCATCACATCGTTGTGCGGCGACGGGAAGCGCTGCGAATAATCGACCTGGATGCGGGTGCGCTCGGAGGTGTTGACCATGCGGTCGAGGATATTGTTCTGGCGCGCATATTCGGCAGCGGCCAGGTGTTCGCGTTCGTTGAAGCCGCGTAGCGCCCAGTTCCATTCGCGCGTGCCTTCAAAGCGCAAGCGCATGCTGAAGAACTTCAGCGCGCGCTGGATGTTCGGGTTGGCGGCGATCGGCGCGATCTCGGCCTGCGAGATCGGCGCGCCCGGCGTTGGAATGGTAATCAGCTTGCCGGATTCCTCCAGCGCCAGCTGGCCATAATAATTCGACTGCTCCGAAATGCTGCGGAACAGCTGCAATGCCTCACCGTTTGGCTGGCTGCTGACGCCATCACGCGCCATCAGCGCGCGGCCCAGCCAGTACACCCAGGCCGGATCATTGCGCAGCGACTGCGGCATGGCGCGGATATTGTTCTCCACCTGGCGCCAGTCGCCGTTGCGCATGGCGATGCGGGTCTTCCATTGGATCTGGTCAATCGACAGCGGTGCGCCGCTGGAGCGCTTCCAGTAGTCGGTGGTTTCCGGCGACAGCGAATACGACGATTGCAGCGCGATCGCCGCCCACGCCTGCTGCTGCTCCTGCGACGACATCTTCGGCATCGCCTTGTTCAGGCCCAGCACCGCCAGCTTGGTGCTGGTCTTGGCCAGCCGGCCGAGTGCGACGATGAAGATCTGGTGTTCGACCTTGCCTGGACCGATGCCCTTGGCCACCGCCACGGTCGGCAGGTCGACTGCCTGCACGGCTTTCTTTTCCGGGCCATCGAGCAGCGCGACGATGCGGCGCGCCTGGCCGGTGGCGTTGAACTCACCTGACAGGCGCAGTTGCGCGTACAGGTCTTCAGTGTTGAACTGGCCGTTCTGATACAGCGTGGCGATCAGGTCCGCGCATGGCTGGCCGTACACCGATGGAGAGGTCAGCAAGGCGCGCGCTTCGTCGGCCACTTTCTGGCCTTTCAGCGCGCGCGAGATCAGCGCATAGCATTTGACCTGGGTGTCGTCGTTCAGCACAAACAGCGGATACTGTTCGTCGAAGGTGGCCCAGTCACGCTTGCGTCCCAGTTCCAGCAGCCAGTCGTTGCGCAGGCGGTCGACGATGGCCTGGCCCTGATAGCGCTTGAAGAAATCGCGGATATCGGCCTGCGTGGCATCCTTCAGGCGCGATTTCAGCCGATAATAATCAACGTAGGACGGAATGGAGTAGCTGGCCAGGCGGGCGGCGTAGAAATCCGCCTTGGTGGCGTCATCCTGGCGCACGGCATCGCGCAGCAGCAGGAAGGCATCGTCATCCCTGCGGCTATCTGCGCTGATATCGTCGGCGTGGGCAAGCGAGGTAAAGGCAACGACGACAGCGCCGGCAATCCATTTCGAAGCAGAAATCAATGTGCAACTCTCTAAAGTCTTGAACCAAATATGACCAGCGACCCTAGAATACCACGCAGCGCGACCGTCTCACCAGTAGAGAAGGCGGAATTGCGCAAGCAGCTGCTGACCGCGCGCCGTGCGCTTGATCCGGCCACGCGCGCGGCCTGGGACCGCGCCATCGGCGATCACGTGATCGCCTGGTGGAAGGCCGCGCGGCCGGCGGCGTTGGGCGTCTACTGGCCGCTGCGCGACGAGCCGGACCTGCATCCGGCCTACGCGGAACTGGCGCGCCTCGGCGCACGGCTGCTGTTGCCGGTGGTGGTGCAAAAAGATGCGGCGCTGGAGTTTGCCGAATGGCGCATCGGCGAGGTGATGGTGAAGGACCAGATGGGGGTGGCCGTGCCGGCCGATCTGCGCTTGCAGGCGGACTATCCGCCGGCGCTGCTGGTGCCTTGCTTGGGATTTAATCCACAAGGTTATCGATTGGGCTACGGCGGCGGTTTTTACGACCGCACGCTGGCGCGTCACACACCGCGTCCGCAGACACTGGGGATTGCCTACCAGTGTCTGCAGGTGCAGTTTGCCGGCGATCGTCATGATGTGGCGCTGGACCGCATCATCACCGAGTGATTACACCAGGCGTTGCCACAGCGCGGTGGTGGCCGCCGCCTGGTTCATGCTGTAGAAGTGCAGACCAGGCGCGCCGCCTTTCAGCAGACGCTCGCCCAGTGCCGACACCACATCCAGGCCAAACGCCTTGATCGAGGCGCTGTCGTCGCCGAAGCTGGCCAGCTTCAGCCGCACCCAGCGCGGAATCTCGGCGCCGCACATATCCGAGAAGCGCATCAGCTGCGTGTAGTTCAGGATCGGCATGATGCCCGGCACGATGGGCGCTTCGATGCCCAGTTTCTGCGCCTGCTCGACGAACTGGAAGTAGGCGTCAGCGTTGTAGAAATACTGGGTGATGGCGGAATTGGCGCCAGCCTTGATCTTGCGCTCGAACGCCAGCAGGTCATCCTGCGGCGAACGGGCCTGCGGGTGCACTTCCGGGTAGGCCGCCACTTCGATGTGGAAGTGATCGCCGGTCTCCTGGCGGATGAACTCCACCAGCTCATTCGCATAGCGGAATTCGCCACCGGCGCCGTAGCCGCTTGGCAGGTCGCCGCGCAGCGCGACGATGCGCTGGATGTTGTGCGATTTGTATTCGGCCAGAATGGCGCGGATCGACTCGCGCGTGCCGCCGACGCAGGACAGGTGCGGCGCGGCGTCTGCACCGGCAGCCATGATCTCGACCACGGTGTCCAGCGTACCCTGCTGCGTGGTGCCGCCAGCGCCGAACGTCACCGAGAAATATTTAGGTTTCAGCTCGGACAGCTTGGCGCGCGTGACGCGCAGCTTTTCCGCGCCTTCCGCCGTTTTTGGCGGAAAGAATTCGATACTGAAATTCGGATTATCCATCTGAGTTCTTCAAAAATAAGGTAGAAAGAGCCCAGGAAATAATGCTGTACAACACGGCGCCACCGACGGCGGACAGATAGCTGTCGACATGGAAACCATCAACCCATTGCGCCACCAGCCAGAACATGAAGCCGTTGACCAGGAAGATGAACAGGCCCAGCGACAGCACAGTCACCGGCAAGGTCAGCAGCAGCAACACCGGTCGTATCAGCGTATTGACCAGGCCCAGTACAAGAGCCGCGACGAGGGCTGCGCCTATGCTTGTGACATCGACGGAATGCATCAGGTAAGGCACTGCCAGCAAGGCAAGGGCATTGATTAACCAGGTAAGGACCAAACGCATAATGAAAGTTCTCGCTGCAAAAAAACGGGGCCCGGAGGCCCCGCCTTTGGATTAGTAACGGTAGTGATCTGGCTTGTACGGACCTTCTTGCGTCACGCCGATGTAGGCCGCTTGCTCTTCGGTCAGCACGGTCAGTTGCGCATTCAGTTTTTTCAGCTGCAGGCGCGCGACTTTTTCATCCAGGTGCTTCGGCAGCACGTACACGCCGACCGGGTATTTGTCGGTGTTGGCGTACAGTTCGATCTGGGCGATGGTCTGATTGGCGAACGACGACGACATCACATACGATGGGTGGCCCGTGCCGCAACCCAGGTTGACCAGGCGGCCTTCGGCCAGCAGAATGATGCGCTTGCCCGATGGGAAGATCACGTGATCCACTTGCGGCTTGATGTTTTCCCAGGTGTACTTCTTCAGCGCCGCAACGTCGATCTCGTTGTCGAAGTGGCCGATGTTGCAGACGATGGCCTGGTCCTTCATCTTCAGGATGTGTGCTTCGGTCAGGATGTGATAGTTGCCGGTGCAGGTGACGAAGATGTCGCCGTGTTCAGCAGCGTAGTCCATGGTCACGACGCGGTAGCCTTCCATCGCCGCCTGCAGCGCGCAGATCGGATCGATTTCAGTGACCCACACTTGCGCCGACAGCGCGCGCATCGCTTGCGCCGAGCCCTTGCCGACGTCACCGTAACCGGCGATGACAGCGATCTTGCCCGCGATCATTACGTCGGTGGCGCGCTTGATGCCGTCCACCAGCGATTCGCGGCAGCCGTACAGGTTGTCGAACTTCGACTTGGTCACCGAGTCGTTGACGTTGATCGCCGGGAAGGCCAGCTTGCCCTCTTTGTGCATCTGGTACAGGCGGTGCACGCCGGTGGTGGTCTCTTCGGTCACACCCAGGATGTGCGGCAGGCGCTTCGAGTACCAGGCTGGATCGATCGCCAGGTGGGTCTTGATGGCGTTGAACAGGCAGATTTCTTCTTCCGAGCCAGGTGCGGCCAGTACCGAGCTATCTTTCTCAGCGCGCGCGCCCAGGTGCAGCAGCAGCGTGGCGTCGCCGCCGTCGTCCAGGATCATGTTCGAGTAGACCGGATTGCCCGATGCGTCCGCTGGCCACTCGAAGATGCGGTGGGTGTAGTCCCAGTATTCGTCCAGGGTTTCGCCCTTGATCGCGAACACCGGCGTGCCGTTGGCGGCGATGGCGGCGGCGGCGTGGTCCTGGGTCGAGTAGATATTGCACGAGGCCCAGCGCACGTCGGCGCCCAGCGCTTCCAGCGTCTGGATCAGCACGGCGGTCTGGATGGTCATGTGCAGCGAACCGGTGATGCGTGCGCCTTTCAGCGGCTGGGCGGCAGCGAATTCCTCGCGGATCGCCATCAGGCCAGGCATTTCGGTTTCGGCAATCTTGATTTCTTTGTTACCCCATGGTGCCAGCGAGATATCGGCAACCAGGTAGTCTTGAGCGGATTTGAGTACGGCGTTCATCACGCCCTCCTTTCATGTGTTTGAAAAAAGTAACGTGAGCGCGGTTGGGGATCTCCGAGCCTGGCGAAAGCTGGTTCGTCGCAGCGCTCCTCGGAACGTGCATTCTAGCATCGTTATGCTCGCATGGCGATAACAATCCGCCCGTTTGCGCCAGCGCAGACAGCTGTCTGCCATGGGCGCCTATATTAGAATTTTTTGAACGTGAGCCTGTCATGCCTATCGATCCTCGCGACGCTATCTGGAATGAAGCCAACGATCTGCTGTACCGCGCCACCTATGCTGAAGCCCTCAAGACATCCCTGCTGGCACGCTGGGTATGGCTGGACAGCGTTACCAAAATAGCGGTCGCCATATCGTCTGGCGGCGCCGCACTCGCCGGTCTCGTATTCTGGAAGAATAGCGACTATACTTTTCTCTGGCCGATGTTTACGTCCGCGAGCGCCTTGCTGGCCATCCTGTCCAGGCAACTGGACGTCGCAGAGAAACTGAAGGCGCACGCGACATCAGCCGTCAGCCTCACAATGCTCGCCATAGATATTGGTTCCCTGATTGTCCGCATGAAAATCAATTCTGGTTTTTCCATCGCCGAGTTTGAAAAAAAGGTGCTGGGATTCAGGGGGAGGTATGGCATGGAGGTCATGCAAATTCCCTTTTGACTTGCTGCTGACAGAGACGCTAAGAATCAAAACACAAGCAGCTGTTACCCGGACACTCGGGGCGTAATAAAGGAGGAATCATGATGTTTAAAGATGACCCACGGCGCAGATACGAGCCGCCCAATCCCATACCGCCGCCGCCCAAGCGTCCCGTATAAGCAGCAGATGCAACAACGCCCCGGAATCCGGGGCGTTGTGGTTTTACACTACGGTCGAGACTGCTTACTTCAGGCCGGCGGCGGCGCGCAGGATGGCGGCCTTGTCGGTGCGCTCCCACGAGAACTCCGGCTCTTCGCGGCCGAAGTGGCCGTAGGCGGCGGTCTTGGTGTAGATCGGACGCAGCAGGTCCAGCATCTGCACGATGCCTTTCGGGCGCAGGTCGAAATGTTCCTGTACCAGCTCGGCGATTTTCTCGTCCGGGATCACGCCGGTGCCTTCGGTGTAGACGGTGATGTTGATCGGACGCGCGACGCCAATGGCGTACGACACCTGCACCTGGCACTGGCGCGCCAGGCCGGCAGCCACCACGTTCTTGGCCACGTAGCGGGCAGCGTAAGCGGCCGAACGGTCAACCTTCGATGGGTCCTTGCCGGAGAACGCGCCACCGCCGTGCGGCGATGCGCCGCCGTAGGTGTCGACGATGATCTTGCGGCCGGTCAGGCCGCAGTCGCCCTGCGGGCCGCCGATGACGAAACGGCCGGTCGGGTTGACCAGGTATTTGGTGTCCTGCAGCCACTCTTTCGGCAGCACCGGCTTGATGATTTCCTCAATCACCGCTTCTTCGATCTGCTTGTGCAGCATTTCCGGCGCGTGCTGGGTCGACAGCACCACGGTGTCGACCGCCACCGGGCGGCCATTGACGTAACGCAGCGTGACTTGCGACTTGGCATCCGGACGCAGCCATGGCAGGCGGCCATCCTTGCGCAGTTGCGACTGGCGCTCGACCAGGCGGTGCGCGTAGTGGATCGCGGCTGGCATCAGCTCGGCGGTTTCATCGCAGGCGTAGCCGAACATCAGGCCCTGGTCGCCAGCACCCTGGTCCAGATCCAGGCCGGCGCCTTCGTCCACGCCCTGGGCGATGTCCGGCGATTGCTTGTCGTAAGCCACCAGCACCGCGCAGCCACGGTAGTCGATACCGTAGTCGGTATTGTCGTAGCCGATGCGCTTGATGGTTTCACGCGCGACTTGAATATAATCAACGTTGGCGTGGGTGGTGATTTCACCTGCCAGCACCACCAGGCCGGTATTGCACAGCGTTTCAGCGGCTACACGGGCTTTAGGGTCCTGCGCCAGAATGGCGTCGAGAATGGCGTCGGAAATCTGGTCAGCAACCTTGTCTGGGTGACCTTCCGAAACGGATTCCGAGGTGAAAAGATAATCATTAGACATCGCAAGCTCCTGATATGGTGTGAATAATACGGTCGCATACCAACACGGCTTGCGACGCTTTAGCGATATTTGTATCCCGCATCGCAAGTTGTCATTAACTCAGCGGCTACTGCTTATCGTGGTATTTTACGCTTTTTTAAAAAAGCTTGCTTCCTAACACAGGCTATTTATACATGCTGGTTTCCATTTTCCGTTTTTTATCGATCCTTCCCCTTTCCTGGCTGCACGCGGCCGGTGCCGCGCTGGGCTGGCTGGTGTATGGCGCTTCGCCGTCCTACCGCCGCCGCATGCGCGACAATATGCGCCAGGCCGGCTATAGCCAGTACCTGAACGCCGCCATCGGCGAGGCTGGCAAGAGCATGTTTGAACTGCCCTTCATCTGGTGCGCCGACCCGGCGCGCGTGTCGCGCCACGCCACGCTGGAGAACTGGCAGCTGGTGCAGAACGAACTGGATGCCGGACGCGGCATTGTGTTCATGACGCCACACCTGGGCTGTTTTGAAATCGTCGCGCAGGAAATCGCGCTGCGCAACGAGCTGATGGTGATGTACCGCCCGCCTAAAAAAGAGGCGCTCAAGCCATTGATCGAAGGCGCCCGTGCGCGCCACAACCTGCTGCTGGCGCCGGCCAATATGTCCGGCGTGCGCATGCTGGCCAAGTTCCTCAAGAAAGGCCAGCCGGTCGGCGTGCTGCCCGACCAGGTGCCGCAGGAAGGCGAAGGCGTGTGGGCGAAATTCTTCGGCCGCGATGCCTACACCATGACCTTGCCAGCCAAGCTGGCCCTGCTGGGCGACGCCACCATCATCATCACCTACGCCGAGCGCCTGCCAGGCGGCAAAGGCTATGTGGTACGCTTCGTGCCCTTTGACGGGTCGCTGGACGGCGACAGCGCCTCGCAGGCGCAGGCCATCAACGACGCCATGGAGCGCCTGATCACCCGCAATCCGTCACAATATTACTGGAGCTATAACCGCTACAAGGTGCCAAACGGTATCGACTTACCGTCAGCCACCTCGGCGGGAGAAAACGCATGAAATTATTATTGGGATTGATGTGGCTGCTGCACTGGCTGCCATTGCCGGTGCTGGGCCGCTTTGGCGACGCCGTCGGCACCCTGTTGTTTGCCGCGTTGCGCTCGCGCCGCCATATCGCGCTGACCAACCTCCGCCTGACCATGCCGGAACTGACGGAAGCCGAACGGGTCGGCATCGCGCGGCGCCACTTCCAGTCCTACTCGCGCAGCGTGTGGGAACGCTCGATCCTGTGGTGGGCGCCGGAGTCGCGCCTGAAGCGCCTGATCAAGCTGGAGCCGAACGGCGTGATCCCGGTGGCGGAAATGACCGGGAAGCCAACCATCCTGCTGTGCCCGCATTTCGTCTGCCTCGACGTGGCCGGCGCTGCGATCGCCATGGAAGCCAGCGCCTCGTCGATGTACGTGACGCAAAAGAACGCCGCCTTCGACCAGGTGCTGCGCGCCGGCCGCGCCCGCTTCAAGCCAGTCAAGCTGTTCACCCGCCAGGACGGCATCAAGCCTATCCTGCGCGCACTGCGCGACAAGCTGCCCTACTTCATGCTGCCGGACATGGACTTCGGCGAAAAGGATGCCGAATTCGTGCCCTTCTTCGGCGTCCAGGCCGCCACGCTGACCGCCACCGCGCGCATCGCCGCCACCACCGGCGCGCAGGTGATGCCGGTGATCGCCACCTTCCTGCCCAATTACCAGGGATACCGTGTGAAATTCTACCCGGTGTGGGACAATTATCCGGGAGACGATATGGTGGCCGCCACCCGCCGCATGAACGAGTTCATCGAAGAACGCGTGCGCGAGGCGCCGGCCGAATATTTCTGGACCCACAAACGCTTCAAGACGCGCCCGGAGGGCGAGCCTTCGCTGTACAGCAAACACTAAACTGCCCATGAAACTCAAATTCACCAAAATGCACGGCGCCGGCAACGACTTCGTCGTCATCGACGGCGTCACCCAGCAGATCGACTTCACGCCGGCGCAATGGAAGCTGCTGGGCGACCGCCGTTTCGGCGTTGGCGCCGACCAGATCCTGCTGGTGGAAAAACCGACCGAGGCCGGCTGCGATTTCCGCTATCGCATCTTCAATGCCGACGGCGGCGAAGTGGAACAGTGCGGCAACGGCTCGCGCGCCTTCGTCAAGTTCGTCTCGGAAAAAGGCCTGACCGACAAGCAGTCGATCACCGTGCAGACCAAGGCCGGCGTCATCGCACCACGGCTGGAAGCCAACGGCAGCATCACGGTCGACATGGGCGCGCCGATACTGGAACCGGGCCGGGTGCCGTTTGACGCCGATGGCCTGCATGGCGAGCAGCAAGGCAATGACACGCTGTGGCCGCTGGTGCTGGAGTTGGGCGGCGCGCGTGAAAGCGTGCTGATTTCGGCGGTGTCGATGGGCAATCCGCACGCGGTGCAGGTGGTCGACGATGTCGACAGCGCGCCGGTCGAGCTGACCGGGCCGCTGATCGAGCATCACGCCCGCTTCCCCAACCGCGTCAACGCCGGCTTCATGCAGATCGTCAACCGCCAGCATGTGAAGCTGCGCGTGTTCGAGCGCGGCGTCGGCGAAACGCTGGCCTGCGGCACCGGCGCCTGCGCGGCGGCGGTGGCCGGCATCCGCCGTGGCATGCTGGACAGCCCGGTACGCGTTGATGCGCGTGGCGGCCAGCTGTCGATCAGCTGGGCGGGCGAAGGCCAGCCAGTGCTGCTGACCGGCCCCGCCGTCACCGTGTTTGAAGGCGAAATCGACATCTAGGCGGCCAGCAAGTCATCCGGCAGCCAGGTCTTGAGACGGTACAGGCGCTGGCGATAATTGCCTTCCAGCCCATCCGGCCCGCTGTCGATGGCCTCGAACAGGCGCACGATGCGGTCCAGCGCCTGCCGTTCGCGCGCCGTGCGCAGCAGTACCAGGCGGCGCTTGCTGCGCCCGTAACTGGCGCGGATATCCACCACCAGGCAATGGCCGTGATCGGCCTGCTTGACATCCAGCAGCAGCGCTTCCGCCCGGCTCAGGCCAAATAGTGCGGCCAGCTCCAGCCGCGCCGCCAGCAAGGGCTGGCTTTCCAATAATTCCCGCGTCAGGCAAGTGACCAGGCTGGCCATCCAGCTGGACTCGGTGGGCGTGGCCGCGACCCTGGCCAGCGCCGTTTCCGCCTCGGCGCAGCCTTGCGCGGCGGCCTTCTGCAGCCAGTAGGCGGCGCGCACATCGCTGTGCTCGTCGGTGCGGCGGTTGCGCCAGGCGTACATGCCACACTCCAGCTGCGCCGCGCAATGGCCCATTTCCGCCGCCCGTTCCAGGTAGCTTTGCGCCTCGGCTACACAGCGCTGCGAGAATTCCGGTTTCAGGTAGATGCGCGACAGCGCGTACCAGGCGTCGGCCAGGCCCTGTTCGCCGGCCTGCGTCAGCCAGCGGATGGCTTTCTTGAAGTTGGCGGCAGCGATGCCATGGTTCTGGCGCTTGCCATCGCCGTCCATGCGCGCGAACCATAGCCCCAGCGCCAGCTGGGCGTTGCGGTCGCCGCTCACGGCGGCCAGCTCGCGGCACTGGTGCAGACCGGGATCGGCCTCCTCTGCTTGTAGCCGCAACAGCATGCGCGCCTGCCGCACGAAGGCGGCGTGGTCCTGCCGCCACAACTGTTCCAGGCCGGCGTATTGCTCCGGCGTCAGGCTGTGGTCGCCGCACGGGGCCGCCGCCTGGCAAGCCGGTAGGCGCTGTTCGTCGCCGCTGGTGTCGGCGAGGAGGCGCGCCGGCGCGGCTGGCGGTGGTGGCGCGTGCAACTGCGTCAGCTGCGCCAGCACTTGCGCGGCCGGCGCCACGCCGGCCTGGCTGGCCAGCTGATACCAACGCAGCACCTCGGGCAGCGCGTGGCGCGCGACGTCAAACGGGATATGGCTGCCGATCAGGCGCCACGCTTCCTCGCGCTCCTGGCGCGCGGCGCGGCCCAGCCAATGCAGCGCGGTCGGCAGGTTGAGCGGCAGGCCGGCGCCACCGAACAAGTACAACTTGCCCAGCGCCAGTTGGCAGTCCGCGTCTCCGGCGCGGGCGCCCCTGATGATCCCTAACTCTTCTCGATTGGCCATGGTCTCTGTGTGCATGTCGTCGAAGCGGGGTGGGCCGCTGTGCAGTCCGCGGCGCCATTTGTGTCGTAGTGTAGCGTGCGATCCGCGCCACACACCAAACATATATGCGTGCAGGCTTGATCTGCCACAAGCGCCGCCCCCCTGCCCAGCTTGTACGCTAGAGCTGTTGTGCTGCCCGAATGAAAGCAAAACAGGCCTGCATGACGCGGCTGACAAGCGTTTCAAAAATACAACAAGAAGCCGGGGTTCCACGGCTTTCGACCAAAACAAGCCGTCACAATCGACCATTCCAGCGCAATTGCCACACCGAGCAATTAAGGTTGAGCAACAGGGATGCGAATCACACTTAAAAAGGAAGAACAAATGAAAAAAACTTTGGTGGCTCTGGCACTCACCGGCGTGTTCTCCGGCGCCTACGCGCAGTCGTCCGTAACCATCTACGGCACGCTGGATGCAGGCATGTCGCGCCGCACCGACACCGATGTCACGGCAGTCGGCAAGCGCGATAACAACAAGCTGGGCTTCCGCGGCGTCGAAGACCTGGGCAACGGCCTGAAAGCGCTGTTCCAGCTGGAAATCCGCTACGAGCCGGACACCGGCGTCATCGAAAGCACGGTGCGTCCGCTGTTCCAGGGCCAGAGCCGGGTCGGCCTGCAGGGTGATTTCGGCACGCTGCGCCTGGGGCGCGGCCTGACCGCCTTCCAGGAAACCAGCACCGCGTTTGAGCCCTGGTCCGGCATGCCTGCCGTGGCCGGCTACCAGACCGACCTGCAAGTGGCCGGCTATACCAGCGATCCGATGAGCGTGGCCGGCAACTCGCTGAACCGCTTCTCCAACGCAGTGTTCTACAACACGCCGGTGATCGGCGGCATCTTCCAGCTGAACGTCACGGTGGCGTCGCGCGAAGCCAACAACAACCCGGTCATCATCGGCCGCGGCACGGCGGCGGCGCCGCAATTCGCCGCCAACAGCCGCGCGGCGGTGTACCCGTATTCGGTCAGCGCCACCGCCACCAAGGGGCCTTTTGCGGCTTACGCGGCGGTCGAGCGCAACGCGGTGGACACCAAGCTGTGGTCGGTCGGCGCCTCGTTCAAGCCGATTCCCGACCTCAAGCTGATGGGCTCCTACCAGCATCAGGACCAGGACTTCATCGCACCAATCAACCCGGTCACCAAGGCCTGGCTGATCGGCGCCAACTACACCGTCGGTGCCGGCCTGGTGCGCGCCGGCTTCGGCCACAAGACGCCAGACAATGCGCTCAACGTGCCGACCATCGCCAAGACCAGGCAGTTTTCGCTCGGCTACGACTACAACCTGTCGCCGCGCACCTATCTGTACATCGATGGCACACGCCGCAAAGCGACCGCCACCACCACCTTTAATTTCTATAGCGTCGGCATCCACCACAACTTTTAAGGTTGAGCAGTCGGCAGAACTGCCAGCGTGAGTTGGGGAATGACGGGCATGGCTCACCCCATGTCCGTTTTTTTTCGTTTAGAATTGCACACCAACCTCGCAACCAAAGTACCTCATGACCGCCCCACTGGATTCCACACTCGTCGCCCAATTCCTGTCCGATAACCCGCACTTCTTCGAAGAGCATGCTGACTTGCTGGGTGAAATCAAACTGGCCAGCCCGCTGACCGGCCGCGCCGTCTCGCTGCAGGAACGCCAGATGGAAGTGTTGCGCGACAAATACAAAACGCTGGAACTGCGCATGAGCAACCTGATGCGCCTGGCCTCGGAAAACGAAGCCATCGCCAACAAGTTCCACCGCTGGACCCAGATCCTGCTGCAATCGGAAGACATCGGCTCGTTGCCGCACGCTGTCACCAACGGCCTGAAAACCGCTTTCGACGTGCCGCAAGTGACGGTGCGCCTCTGGAACACCGCGCCGGATTACCAGGACGAATGGTTCGTCAAGGGCGTGTCGGACGACGCGCGCATCTTCGCCAACAGCCTGCTGTCGCCGTATTGCGGCAGCAACAAGGACTTCGAAGCGGTGCGCTGGCTGGATAATCCGGCAGAAGTGGTGTCCACCGTCATCATCCCGCTGCGCAAGCCGGGCGACAAGCAAGCCTTCGGCCTGCTGATCCTCGGTTCGCAGGACGCCAACCGCTTCACTTCGCTGATGGCGACCGACTTCCTGGTCCACATCGGCGAAACCTCCAGCACTGCGCTGGCCTGGCTGCTGGCCTAAGCACTGAATGCCATGAGCGACGCTCCAGACAGCAAGCTGGCCTGGATCGACGCCTACCTCGCCCACCTGACGGGCGTGCGCCAGCTGTCGAAGCACACCACCGCCGCCTACGCCCGCGATCTGCTGGAGCTAGCGGCGCTGTCCGGCGAGCAGGCATGGACCGCGCTCGACCACCACGCGGTGCGACGCCTGACCGCCAAACTGCACGCGCAGCAACTCGATCCCCGTTCGATCGCCCGCAAGCTGTCCAGCTGGCGCGGCTTTTTCAACTGGCTGGGCGAACAGACGCCGCTGGCCGCCAACCCGGTTCAGGGCGTGCGTGCGCCCAAGCAGGCGAAGACGCTGCCGCGCGCGCTGTCGGTGGACGATGCGGTGCAGCTGGTGGCGCCATCGCGCCCGGCCGCCGGCAGCGGCGGCGAGCCGGCCGAGCTGTGCAACCGCGCCATGTTCGAGCTGCTGTATTCCAGCGGCCTGCGTGTGTCCGAACTCGCCGGGCTGGACCTGACACCCGGCAAGAGCAGCCTCGGCTGGGTGGAAATTGGCAACCGCGAGGTCATCGTCACCGGCAAGGGCAACAAGCGGCGCGTGGTGCCGGTCGGTTCGGCCGCCATGGACGCGCTGCAAGCCTGGCTGGCGGTGCGCCCGGCGCCGGCCGATGGCAGCGACGCGCTGTTCCTCAGCAGCCGCGCCACCCGCGTATCGCCGCGCGTGATCCAGCAGCGGCTGCACAGCCACGGCATCGCCCACGGCGCGCCGGTGCACGTCCATCCGCACATGCTGCGCCATTCGTTTGCCTCGCACGTGCTGCAATCATCGGGCGACTTGCGGGCGGTGCAGGAAATGCTGGGCCACGCCAGCATCAGTTCCACCCAGGTCTACACGGCGCTGGATTTCCAGCATCTGGCCGAGGTCTATGACAAGGCCCATCCACGCGCCAAAGTGAAATAGCGCACCGGCGCTGACCTTGCTCAATTGGACGAATTGCTGGCGTCCGAGAAATTCCGGCATAATCAGCCGATTGCATTTCTGCATTTTGACCTTTATACAACCACCATGGCTATGATTCCCACCACCATCCTGACCGGCTTCCTCGGCGCCGGCAAGACCACGCTGCTGAACCGCATCCTGCAGGAAGAGCATGGCATGCGCATCGCCGTGATTGAAAACGAGTTCGGCCAGGAAAACATCGACAACGAAATCCTGGTCCAGGACACGGGCGAGCAGATCGTTGAAATGAATAACGGCTGCATCTGCTGCACCGTGCGCGGCGACCTGATCATCGCGCTGGGCAGCCTGGCGCAGAAGCGCGAAGCCGGCGAAATCCAGTTCGACCGCGTGGTCATCGAGACCACCGGACTGGCCAATCCAGGCCCGGTGGCGCAAACTTTCTTCGTTGACGACGAAGTGGGCGCTCACTACATGCTTGACGCCGTGGTCACCGTGGTGGATGCCCGCCACGCGATGGCGCAGCTGGACCAGCACGAGGAAGCGCAGCGCCAGGTCGGCTTTGCCGACAAGATCCTGCTGTCCAAGACCGACCTGGTCAGCGAAGAGCAGCTGGCGGCGCTGACCGCCCGCCTGGGCCGCATCAACCCGCGCGCGCCGATCAGCAAATCCGACTTTGGCCGCGCACCGATCGCGGAAGTGCTGGACCTGAAAGGCTTCAACCTGAACGACAAGCTGGAACTCGATCCCGACTTCCTGCTGACCGACCAGACCCACGAAGACGGCCACGTGCACGATGAGCACTGCGGCCACGAGCACCATGATCACCATGCGCATGGCCATGAGCACCACCACAGCCACCACACGGACGATATCGCTGCTTTCGTGTTCAAAAGCAACCGTCCGTTTGATACCGCCAAGCTGGATGAGTTCCTTGGCGGCCTGGTCAATGTCTACGGTCCTCGCATGCTGCGCTACAAAGGCGTATTGTTCATGCAGGACGCTGACCGCAAGGTAGTATTCCAGGGCGTGCACCAGATTATGGGCAGCGACCTGGGCGCCAAATGGGGAGAAAACGACGTTCGTGGCAGCAAAATGGTGTTTATCGGTAAAAATCTGCCCAAAGACATCTTTATTAGCGGTTTAGAACAATGTCTGGTATAAACTATCCCGGTTTTGTGGGGATGGCTAAAGAGCCACAAAATCTGGGCTGATTAATTTGAAAACTCTGTCGTATCGAAGGTAAGCGAAGTTATGACCAAAACTAATAAATCGACCCCTGCAGCCGCCGAGCGCGTCCTGACCGAAGAAGAAATTCTGAAGATGGATGACAAGGACTACATGAATCCAGCGCAAATGGCGTTCTTCAAGGCCAAGCTGCAAGCCCTGGAAAAAGAGCTGCTGAAAAACGCCGGCGAAACCACTGAGCACCTGCGCGAAACCGTGCTTGTGCCGGACCCTGCGGACCGCGCCACCATCGAAGAAGAGCACGCGCTCGAACTGCGTACCCGCGACCGCGAACGCAAGCTGCTGAAAAAAGTGCAGCAGTCGATCGTTGCCATCGATAACAACGACTACGGCTGGTGCGAGGAAACCGGTGAGCCGATCGGCATTCCACGCCTGATCGCCCGCCCGACCGCCACCCTGTCGCTGGAAGCCCAGCAACGCCGTGAACTGAAGCAAAAGCTGTACGGCGATTAATCGGTTCCACGCCACCAAAAAGCACGCGCCTGATCCCGCGTGCTTTTTTTACGTAAATTTGCATTTCCCATCTGATAGGTAATGCGGCAAGCCTCGTGCTTGCAGCTACACTATGGACATGGGACTGTTCTCACTCTTCAGGAAGGCCGAGCCACTGCCACCGTTGACCGACGATGAGCAGGCGCGGCTGGCCGCCAACAGCGAGGCGCAGCGCCACAGCCAGGCGGTGCGCCAGCGCGAGATCGCCCGCGCCACGGCGATGAAGATCGACGCCATCGAGTCGGCCATGGAAGCCGACATCTTCAGCCAGGACGAACCGGCCTGGGGCAGCCAGCGCCCTGCCCGCACGCCACGCGCCGCCGACACGGAAGCCGGACCGGACGATATCGCCACCACCTTGCTGCTGATCGAAGAGCTGCCCCTGGCCGCCGCCGACGCCAGCGCGCCGGCAGTGGAAGAAATCGCCATCCTGTACGCCAACGGCCAGGCCGCCGCCGCCCAGCAGTTATTGCTAGGGGCCGTGGCCGAAGCGCAAGGCCTGAACAGCGAGCGCAGCGCCTGGTGGATGCTGTTCGACCTGTACCAGGCCAGCGGCCAGCAGGACGCCTTCGACAACCTGTCGATCGACTACGCCAGCACCTTTGAAACCTCGCCGCCGCAATGGATCGCGCCAGCGGCGCTGGCGGCCGCCTCACCGGCATGGGCAGGCCTGACGCCGACTGCCGCGCTGGCCGGCGTGCTGGACCAGCACATCGCGCCGCAGCTGGAACGCCTGGGCCAGCAAGCCGAAGCCAGCCCGGTACTGCGGCTGGAATTCACCCGCGTGACGGCGGTAACTGCCGATGGCTGCGCACTGCTGCTGGAGACACTGCGCCGCTTGCAAACACGGCAATGCGAACTGATCCTGGTCGGCGCGCCGGCACTGGCGGCGCGGCTGCGCGACGGCATCATGGTCGGCCGCCGCGACGATGGCGAGGCGCCGTGGCTGCTGTTGCTGGAACTGCTACAGCTGCAACAGCGCGAAAAGGAATACGAGCAGGCAGCCATGGACTACTGCGTCACCTTCGAGGTATCGCCGCCATCGTTCACGCCGCCGCACAAGGTGGCGATGGCGCCGGCGCAACACCTGTCCGCCTCGCCCGACCGCTTCATGCTGCCACCGGTCATCGAACATCAACTTGGCCCTTTACTGCCGGCGATACAGCAGTATGCTGAAGCGTATCCGGCGCTGGTGTTCGACTGCGCGCGCCTGACGCGCATCGACTACGCCAGCGCAATCCAGCTGCACAGCGTGCTGCAACAGCTGGCCGACGCCACGCCGGGCCGCAAGATCGCCTTCCGCGACGTCAACCATCTGGTGACGGCGTTGCTGCGGCTGCTCGGCTTTGCCAATCTGGCAAGGATGTATCCACACAAGTATTAGCTCACTGCAAACAGCGTACTGCAAACTTGCAATTCCCGTTTCCAGCCCCACTTTTCAGTCTTGAGGCAGTCTGCATCTTTACTTTGAGGTCACTATGGAACAATTTCACGGCACCACCATCTTGTGTGTGCGCCGCGGCAAGGAAGTCGCGCTGGGCGGCGACGGCCAGGTCACGCTGGGCAATATCGTCATGAAGGGCACGGCCCGCAAGGTGCGCAAGGTCTACCAGGGCAAAGTGCTGGTCGGCTTCGCCGGCGGCACCGCCGACGCCTTCACGCTGCTCGACCGCTTTGAAGGCAAGCTGGAAAAACACCAGGGCAACCTGCTGCGTGCCTCGGTCGAGCTGGCCAAGGACTGGCGCACCGACCGCGTGCTGCGCCGCCTGGAAGCGATGCTGCTGGTAGCCGACAGCGAATCGACGCTGGTCATCACCGGCAATGGCGACGTGCTGGAACCGGAAGACGGCGTGGGCGCCATCGGCTCTGGCGGCACCTATGCGCAGTCGGCTGCCAAGGCCCTGGTCGAGAACACGGAACTGTCGCCGGCGGAAGTCGTCAAAAAATCACTGACCATCGCCGGTGAACTGTGCATCTACACCAATCTGAACCACATCATCGAAACACTGGACCCAGCATGAACATGACTCCGCAGGAAATCGTCGGCGAGCTCGACAAACACGTGGTGGGCCAGGGCAAGGCCAAGAAAGCGGTCGCCATCGCGCTGCGCAACCGCTGGCGCCGCCAGCAGGTGGAAGAACCGCTGCGCCATGAGATCACGCCGAAAAACATTCTGATGATCGGCCCTACCGGCGTCGGCAAGACCGAGATCGCGCGCCGCCTGGCCAAGCTGGCCGACGCGCCCTTCATCAAGATCGAAGCCACCAAGTTCACCGAGGTGGGCTATGTCGGCCGCGATGTCGACACCATCATCCGCGACCTGATCGATATCGGCGTCAAGCAGACCCGCCAGGCCGAGATGGCCAAGGTACGCGTGCGCGCCGAAGACGCCGCTGAAGACCGCGTGCTGGACATCCTGCTGCCGCCGGCGCGCGACTTCGGCTTCACGCCGTCGGGCGCCGAGCCACCGAAGGATGACGCCACCCGCCAGACCTTCCGCAAGCGCCTGCGCCAGGGTGAGCTGGACGACAAGGAGATCGAGATCGAACTGGCCGACGCCGGCCCGCAGATGGAAATCATGGCGCCACCAGGCATGGAGGAAATGACCGAGCAGATCAAGTCGATGTTCTCCGGCATCGGCGCGCAGCGCAAGAAGGCACGCAAGGTCAAGATCAAGGAAGCGATGAAGTTCCTGATCGACGAGGAAGCCGCCAAGCTGGTCAACGAAGACGAGATGAAGCAGAAAGCCATCCAGAACGTTGAGCAGAACGGCATTGTCTTCCTCGACGAGATCGACAAGATCGCCTCGCGGTCGGAAGTGGGCGGCGCCGATGTGTCGCGCGCCGGCGTGCAGCGCGACCTGCTGCCGCTGGTCGAAGGCACGACCGTCAACACCAAGTACGGCATGATCAAGACCGACCACATCCTGTTCATCGCTTCGGGTGCCTTCCATCTGGCCAAGCCATCGGACCTGATCCCGGAGCTGCAAGGCCGCTTCCCGATCCGCGTGGAACTGGAATCGCTGTCGATCGCCGATTTCGAACGCATCCTGACCAGTACCGACGCCTGCCTGACCAAGCAGTACGAAGCGCTGCTGGCCACCGAGGACGTCACGCTTGAGTTCGCACAGGAAGGCATCACCCGCCTGGCGGAGATTGCCTACTCGGTCAACGAGCGTACGGAAAACATCGGCGCCCGCCGGCTGTACACGGTGATGGAGAAACTGCTGGAAGAGCTGTCCTTCACGGCCAGCGAAGATAGCGGCAAGACCATCGTGGTCGATGCGGCGTATGTGAATGCGCGCCTGGATGCGCTGGCGGTCAACGAAGACCTGTCGCGCTACGTGCTGTAAACATTGATGTGGTAACCGTCAGCGGGCGCCGGGCATGGCGCCCGCTCTCAGGTTATCTTAGAAGCCGTAGCGCAGGCCGATGGTCACAGTCGGCGTCTTCGACTTGATGCGCTCGGTCACGTGCAGCGGCATATAGGTCGCATCGGTGGTAATCAGAATGCGTGGCGTCAGCTGGTACGCCACGCCCACGCCGGCAAACACGCCCGGCTTCTCTTCCGTTTCACTCCACTGCGCGCTATGGCGGATGGTGGAGGTGGTGTAGTGCGCGCCCAGGCGGCCACTCACCGAAAAATTATCCGTCACCTTCAGCAGCGTCGCCCAGTTGATGGCGATGCTATTCGCACGCGCCTCCTGGCCGCGATCTTCCAGACCGCGTGTGAAGACCGCGACTTCCACCGACTGGCGTTGCTCCGGATCGCGCAGGCCGCTGCCCAGTTCATAGCCGACATACGCGCGGCCGCTCGGGCCATGGGCGCGGCTGGTCTGTGCGCCGACGTCGGCACCGACGTACCAGGGGGATTGCTCGGCGGCGCCGGCAACGCCGGCCACAGCGGCAAGGGAAATCAGGGCTGCATGTACTGCTTTCATATAACGCTCCACGAGGTGATACAACTCAAGTTTGCGGCACTCAGGCCAAATGTACTAATTATATATTCCAAGGCTAAGTTTTCACGCCGATGGGTATCATGTTACGATACCTTGATCTTTAAGCAAGGCACAAGGCAATCGATGAGCTCACCGGAATTACTGCTGCAAGTGCTGCGGACCCAGATGCGGGCCGCTGGCGTCACCTACAAAATGCTGGCTGAGCGGATCGCGATGAGCGAATCCAGCGTCAAGCGCATGTTTGGCCAACAGGATATGTCGCTGACGCGGCTGGCGCAGATCTGCAAGGCAGCCGGCGTGCCGATGGAGGACGTGCTGCGCGGCGCCGCCGACGCCACGCCGCAGTCCGATTGCCTGACGCTGCCACAGGAAAAATCGCTGCTGGCCAATCCCAACCTGCTGCTGATGGCAATCTGCTGCCTCGGCCACTGGACGCTGGAACAGGTGCTGGAAACCTACAACCTGACCGAGCCGGAATGCATCGTCCTGCTGGCCGAACTGGACCGGCTGGGCCTGATCGAACTGAAGCCGCTGAACCGCTACCGCCTACGCGTGTCGAACGCTTTCCGCTGGCTGCCGGACGGCCCGGTGCAGCAATTCTTCCGCGAGCATGCGGTGGACGATTACTTCAGCGGCAGCTTCAACGGCGCCGGCGAAACGCTGCTGTGCCTGCCGGCGCGGCTGTCGCAGGCCAGCGCGCAGGAACTGGCCGGACGCATCCAGCAACTGGCCGGCGAGCTGGCGCGGCTGCACCAGGGCGACCGCAAGCTGGCGCCGCATGAGCGTGACGGCTTCACGCTGCTGGTCGGCTTCCGTTCGTGGGAGTTTGCCGCGTTTACCGCGCTGCGCCACAAATAAACGGCTGGATCGCCGCCACCACGACGTCCGGCGAGGTGAGCGGCATCTGGTGGCTGGAATCAACCACCACCGTCTTCGCCTTCGGATACAGCGCCTTGACCGCCGCACGCGTTGCCTCATCCATCCGGAACGCGCCAAAGTCGACCGCGATGGCGGTGCTGGACTGCGGCTGGTTGATCAGCCGCACAACCGGCTTGTCGTCGATGCCGGGCAGTTTCAGCACCATCTCGCCGGTGTCGTCGATCTGTTCGATCTCGCGCCATACCGGCCGCGAAAACGCCAGCTGGCCGGCGAGGCGCGTGGTCCATGGAAAATCCTGCGCCTTCTTCACCATGCCGGGATACAGCGAGTCGATCAGCACCAGCGCCTTCACCTCTTCCGGATACGTCCGGGCAAACAGCTGCATATACAGACCACCGAGCGAATGGCCGACCAGCACATACGGCGGCCGTAGTCCTTTGACGCGTAATGCGCCGCGCAATTCCTCGACGATGGTGCGGCCATCGCGCGGCGTGACGGCCGCCTCGCTATTGCCGTAGCCAGGCCGGTTATATACGAACACGCTGGCATCGGCCGCCAGCCGCTCCGGCACCTCGCCCCATTTGTCGATCGTGCCGCGCGAGCCGCCTTCCATCACCACCACGTCCTGCGAGGTGGCATGGCGCAGGGTCAGCGACTCCAGCTGGCGTCCATTGATGGTTTCAATGACCGGCGCGGCAAAGGCCGGCGCGGCAAGCACGAACAACAGCATGAATGATTTGAGCATCGACGTCTCCAGAAAAGAAAACGCCAGCATCGCTGCCGGCAGCCGTCTTCGCACGGCCCATGCGACGAATCGACAGACGGTGCGATGAATCGACAGCCGGCTACATCGCCCGGAACAGGTGGACGAAAGCCCGGCTCACCGGCAGCTCGCGGTCATGGCCGCGCATGCGCACGAACAGCCGGCTGGCCTCATCGCGGCGCGTGCCTTCCAGCCAGGCCAGGTTGATCAGCGTAGCGCGATGCACCTGCCAGAATTGCTGCGGGTCGAGCTGCGCAATCAGGTCGGTGATTGTGGTACGTATCAAGAACTCGCCCTGGGTTGTATCGACCACCGTGTACTTGTCGTCAGCATGGAAGAAGCGCACGTGGGCGATGTCGATGTGATGCGTACGCTCTCCCTGCGAGGCCAGGATGTAGCGCAGCCTCGGTTGCGCCGGCGTGGCGAGCAGCTGCTGCAAGGCTTGCGACATGCCATGATCAGCTGGCGATGGCGCCGCGCGCAGGCGCGCCACCGTGCGCGCCAGGCGTTCCGTGCTGACCGGCTTGAGCACATAGTCCAGCGCCGCATGCTCAAATGCCTGCAACGCAAACTGGTCAAAGGCGGTGACAAACACCACCCGCGTGTGGCCCTCGATCCCCTGCGCCACTTCCAGGCCGCTCAATCCCGGCATCTGGATATCGAGGAACGCAATATCCGGTTCCAGCTCGGCGATGCGGGCAGCGGCGTCAACGCCATTGCGCGACAAATGGAGGATGTCCAGCTCCGGCCACAGTGCCAGCAACTGGTCGCGCAGATAGTGGGCCAGGTGCGGCTCATCATCCGCAATCAGCGCGCGCGTCACGCCGCGCTCCCGGCAATGCGCTGGTAAGGCAGCTCCAGCACGGCCTCGGCGCCCTGCGCGCGCTCGTGCAGCGTCAGGCTGGCGTTGTCGCCGAACTGCGTGTGCAGCCGCGAACGCAAGTTGGCAATCGCCATCCCGGCGCCAGCCTGCAATGGCCTGCCTGGCGCGGCGAGGCCGACGCCGTCATCGGTCACGCACACATGCAAACGACCCGCGCGCACCTCGGCCTGCACCACCACGCTGCCGCCATCCAGCTTGGGCGCCAGTCCATGATGGATGGCGTTTTCGACCAGCGGCTGCAACATCAAGGTTGGCATGCGCGCCTGGCGTGCCTCCTCGCTGGCGTCGATGCGGAAGCGCAACCGGTCATCCATGCGGATCTGTAGCAGCGCGAGGTAGTTGCTGGCCATATCGAGTTCGGCATCCAGCGTGCTGTCAGTACTGCGCAGCTGCGACAGGCTGACGCGCAAATAGCCGGAAAACGTCTCCAGCATGTGCTTGGCGCGCGGCGGGTCGTAATCCATCAGGCTCTGGATATTCGCCAGCGTGTTGAATAACAGGTGCGGCTCGATCTGTCCCTGCAACAGCCGCAGCCGCGCTTCCGTCGCGTCCCGCTGCAACTGCTGCTGGCGCAGGCGTGCACGCCACCAGGCCCAATTGAGTGCCATCACAAACAGGATGAACACGGCGAACTTGGTCAGCGCGGCCGGCAGCGAAACGAACATGCCCCAGACATTGAAGCCGACCAGTATCGGCACGATGGTGAAGCCGATGGTCATGCCCAGGATGATGCCGCCCAGCGCCAGTGCGCTCAAGGCCATGCCGGCGCGGATGTCGCGCACATTGGCCATGCGCTCGGCCAACGGCGCCGGCAGCCAGCGGCCAGCCAGCCACAGCACGCCGAACAGCGTATGCACGATGCACAGGCAGATGCCGATGTTCGGCAGCAGCGAAGCCCACCACCAGCCCGGCCGGTCGATCCGCCCGAATACCGCCACAAACGACATCAGCCCGAGCGCCAGCGCAACCGCGAGCAGCGACGCCACCAGCAGGCGCTGGAGCGGGCCGACCTCGCGTCGCGGATGTAGCTCCCACAGTGAACGCCACGCCTCAAGCAACATCGCTTCTCCTACCAGATCGGGCCGAGGAACAGGTAGCCGCTACCCTTGCCCTCCTTGGTGGCGCCGGCGCCAAAGTACAGCGGGCCGAAACGCGTATCCACCGAGATGAAGGCGCTACCCGCCTGCTTCAACTTGCCCCAACTGAGCGGATCGGACGGACTGTAGGCGGCGCCTGCTTCCAGCGAGAAGCCCAGCCGCACATCGCCGCCCAGCGCGGCCGGCATGGCGCCAATGCTGCGCGCTATCACCACCCGCCCCAGCACCGTGCGGCTGCCCACCACAGAATTGGGCTCGGTGCCTGACAGGCGCAGGAAGCCGCCGAGATTATTGTCATTGGCACCACCCAGGCTGCGCGCCCATTCGCCATACACGTGACCGGCCCAGCGGCCGACGTGGAAGGCTTCCATGCCTTTCAACTCCTGCCGCGCCGGCACTGGCTCGCTGGTGTCGCTCTTGTTGCGCTTCAGCGCGCGCTGCCAGTTCAGGCTGACCAGCGTGCCGCGCGTCGGGAAGGCGATGGTGTCCAGCGTGTCGACATTGAAGCTCAGCTGCTGGACGGTCTGGAAGGCACGATGGTTGGTCGCGTCTTCCGGCACGCTCAGGTGACGGTTGCTGACCTGGCGCGCGACCGTGTAACGCAAGTCACCCCAGCGGCCCAGCTGGCGCCCCAGTGCCATTGTCACAGCGGTGTAGTCATAGGCATAGCGCGCCTGGCGGAAGCCGGTGGAATTGAAGATGTCGCTGGCGCCGGCACCGTACTCCAACGATGGCGCTGCATACCACTGCGATCCTACGCCGAGCGGCTGCCAGAACTGCGTGCCCAGAATACGGTCGGTGCCAACGCTGGCGATGCTGCGCAATTCGCCGCCCCAGTCGTTCAGCGACGACATCACATGCATGGCCTTCAGCTGGAACGCGCTGTTGTCGCTGAAGTCGCTGTTCAGTTCTATGCCGACGCGCAGGCGGCTGTGCGCCCAGTCGGCCTCGGTCGGCTTGATCAGGACGCTGCGGCCATTCTCATCGTCGCGCACCTCGGTTTCCACGCGTGCCAGGTCGCCACGGCCGAACAGATGGTTGCCGGCGCTGGTCGCCTGCTCGCTGGTGACCATCTGGCCGATCTTCAGGCCGGTCTGCACTTCCAGTTCCTTGGGATTGATGCGGCCACTTGGCGCTACTTCCAGCTTGGTCAATTGCACCGGCTGGTCAATCGCCACCGGCGCCGACAGGCGTTTCACTTCATATGCCGCGTACTGCGTTTCCGGCAACGCCAATTTGACCAGCTTTTCGCTCATCGCCCGTACTGCCGCCTCACCTTCCTTCATGGCGCGCTCATGACGGCCGAAGTCGAGGAAGCCGATGCCGCCCAGGTCCGGTTGCAGCAGGATGTCATTGGGCCGCAGCTCCTTCAGCGAGCGCTGGACGTTCTGTTCGGTGAGGATCTGCAGCATCTGCTGCGCCACGCTGACCGCGCTGACCAGTTCCTTCTCCTGCGCCAACGGCGTGCCGACGTTGACCGCGATGATGATGTCGGCGCCCATTTCGCGCGCCACGTCCACCGGCAGGTTGCGCACCAGGCCACCGTCGACCAGCAGGCGCTGGTTGATACGCACCGGCGCGAACACGCCCGGCACCGCCAGCGAGGCGCGCATCGCCAGGAACAACGGCGTGTCGTTCAGCTCCACCAGTTCTCCGGTCACCAGGTCGGAGGCGACCGATCGGAATGGCAGTTGCAGCAGGTTGGCCGGCTTGTCGCGCGCGCCCGGTGGCAGCACGCGCGTCAGCGCCAGTTCCAGCGCCTCGTTGCCGGCGGCGGCCGGCGGCAGCGAGACGCCATCCGTATGCGCACCGAATTCGATCCGCGACGGCAGCAGCAGGTCTTCTTCGCGGCGCCGATAGACCAGTTCATCGCGCGGAGGTCGGTCCGCCACCACGGCGTTCCAGTCGGTGCGGCGCACCAGCTGTTCCAGCTGATCGACCGAGCTGCCGGCGGCATAAGCGCCGCCCACCACGCTGCCCATGCTGGTGCCGACCACAAAGTCGACCGGCACGCGCAACTCCTGCAACGCGCGCAGCACGCCGATGTGGGCGAAGCCGCGCGCGCCGCCGCCGGACAGCACCAGCGCCACCTTGGGACGCGGCTTGAGCGTCGCATCCGGAGCGATTGAGATGGCATTCGGCTGGTCGGCAGCCTGCGCGACAGATATGAAAAGGCCGCAGCATAAAGCTGCGGCCAGCATGCGGATATAAGCCATGGAGTAGCCTATTGTTTGTTTTGCGGCGGATTGGTCGGGATGGGCGCAATGCCCATCGGCGCGATCGGCGCCGGGTTCGGCGTCTGCTGCTGCGGCGATGCCACGGTTGGCGGCGGCGCCGGCATCACGGTCGGCGCGGGCTGCGGCTGCTGCACCGGCAGACCCGGCATCACCGCCGGCACGCTGCTCACGCCGGCGTCGCTGGGCAGGTCGAGGCGCTTGTTGACGCCTCCCTCGGAGATGATGACGTGGCGGGCATGGACTTCCTTCACCGTCACGCCCGGCACCACTTCCTTGCCGATGGCGATGGCCAGCGCCGGCTGGGTATCGACCGAAATGATGGCGGCGCTGTCGTTGCCTCGCGCGGCAACCACGCCTTTCAGCTGGTAATTGCTGACCACCGCCACCGTCACCTGGCCGCCGAACAGGCTCTTGGCCGCATCCAGGTTGACGCCCATCGGCGGTGGCGGCGGTGGCGCGGTAATCGCGCGCTGCGGCGGCTTGAACAACTGCAGTCCCCAATAGGCCAGCGATGCGGACAGCAGCACCACGGCGAGAACAGTAACGATTAAGGGCAAACGCTTCATGGTGTCCTTGTTGTATTCCTGACGATCAGCGTACCAGCTGATTGATTTCGATAATAGGCATCAGCACCGCCAGCACGATCAGCAGCACCACCACGCCCATGGCCAGGATCAGCGCCGGTTCCAGCAGGCCGGCGATGGTCAGCGTGCGGCGTTCCAGATCGGCTTCCTGCGCGGCGGCGGCGCGGTCCAGCATGGCCGGCAGCTCGCCGGTGATTTCGCCGGCGCGTATCATATGGACCAACATTGGCGGGAAGTGCTTCTGCGCCGACAGCGCGCGCGCCAGGCTGACGCCTTCACGCACGCCGTCGCTGGCCTCTTCCACCAGTTCCTGCATGGCGACGTTGTTCAGCGTATCGCGGCTGGTTTCCAGCGCGCGCAGTATCGGCACGCCGGAGCCGGTAGTGATCGCCAGCGTGCTGGCGAAACGCGCGGTATTCAGGCTGCGCTCGAATTTGCCGTAGATCGGCGCGGTCAGCAGCCAGGTATGCCAGCGCCGCTTCAGTGCTGGATTCTGCAAGGCGCGCCGCCACGCCACCCAGGCGCCGATCAGCGCGATGCCGACCACGATGCCGTAGTGGCGCACGAAGTCCGACACCGCCAGCATGACGATGGTGAGGAACGGCAGCTTCTGCTTGGTGTTGGCGAACACCGAGACGATCTGCGGCACCACATACGTCAGCAGGAAAATCACGATGGCAAACGCCACCACCGTGACAATGGCCGGATAGGTGAATGCCAGCTTCACCTTCTGTATCAGCGCATTGCGGCGCTCGATGTAGTCGGCAAGGCGCGACAGCACGCGCGACAGCTGGCCGATCTGCTCGCCGGACGCCACCAGTGCGCGGTAGATCTCGGCGAAGTCGCGCGGATGGCGTCCCAGCACGGCGGACAGTGAATCGCCGCCGATCACTTCCGAGCGCACCGACGCGATCAGGTCGCGCAGGTAGGGACGCTCGGCCTGTTCCAGCAAGGCGGTGAATGCCTGCTCCAGCGGCAGCCCCGCTTCCAGCAGGCTGGCCAGCTGGCGCGTGAACAGCGCCAGCTCGGTGGACGACAGGCGCTCGCCAAAGCCACGACTCTTGGCGACGCCAGCAGCGTCAACCTGGGCAGCGATGGTGTCGACCTTGAGCGGCACCAGTCCTTGCGAACGCAGCTCGGCGCGCGCCGAACGCGCGCTGTCCGAATTGAGCACGCCTTTTTTGGTGGCGCCGCCGGCATCGACGGCTTCATAACGAAATGCGGGCATGGTGGTTGGCCTAGTCCTTGGTCACGCGCATCAACTCGGCCTGGGTGGTGACACCCTGCTCCAGCCAACGGTCGCCGTCATCGCGCATGGTCTGCATGCCATCGGCAACCGCCGTGGCCTTGATCTCGGCTTCCGAAGCGCGGTTGTGGATCTGCGCGCGGATCTGCTCCGTGGTCTCCAGAAATTCGTAGACGCCGACGCGCCCCTGGTAGCCGGTATGGCCGCAATGTTCGCAGCCAACCGCGTGCCACAGCTTGCCGTCGAAGGTCTTGCAGCTCGGGCACAGCTTGCGTACCAGGCGCTGCGCCAGCACGCCAAGCAGCGTCGACGACAGCAGGAACGGCTCGATGCCCATGTCCAGCAGACGGGTGACAGCAGCGGCGGCGTCGTTGGTGTGCAGCGTGGCCAGCACCAGGTGGCCGGTCAGCGAAGCCTGTACTGCGATCTGCGCGGTTTCCAGGTCGCGGATCTCACCGATCATAATGACGTCCGGGTCCTGCCGCAGAATTGCGCGCAGGGCCTTGGCGAAGGTCATGTCGATGCGGGTGTTGACCTGCGTCTGGCCAACGCCGGCCAGATCGTATTCGATCGGGTCTTCCACCGTCATGATGTTGGTGGTGCTGGCGTTCAGCAGCGCCAGCGCGGCGTACAGCGTGGTGGTTTTACCGGAGCCGGTCGGGCCGGTCACCAGCACGATGCCGTGCGGCTGGTTGATCGTGGTGCCGAAACGCGGCAGCATGGTGTCGCTCATGCCAAGGTGGTTCAGGTCCAGGCGGTTGGCTTCCTTGTCCAGCAGACGCAGCACAGCGCGTTCGCCGTGGCCTGTCGGCAGCGTCGAGACGCGCACGTCAACCGGCTTGCCGCCGATGCGCAAGGTGATGCGGCCGTCCTGCGGCAGGCGCTTCTCGGCGATGTCCAGTTGCGCCATGATCTTGATACGCGAGATCAGCGAACCGTGGATGGCCTTGCGCGGACGGACGATGTCGCGCAGCGTGCCGTCGACGCGGAAGCGCACCACCGAGGTCTGCTCGAATGGTTCGATGTGGATATCGGAGGCGCCGTCGCGCAACGCCTGCGTCAGCAGCGCGTTGATCATGCGGATCACCGGCGCGTCGTCGGACGATTCCAGCAAGTCCTCGATGGCCGGCACATCCTGCAGCAGCTTGGTCAGGTCCAGGTCGGCGTCGAATTCTTCCGCCACCATCGAGGCGTTGCCGCCCGAGCTGGCGTAGGCGGCGGCGATCGCGCTTTCCAGATCGGCGCGGCTCAGGTTCTTCAGCTGGATGCGGCCGAAACGGCGCGATACTTCCGCGATGGCGGCCGGCGCGGTGGCGCCGCACACCAGCACATCGACGGTGCTTTCGGCATCCTCGCTGTACTGGGCCAGCACCACGAAATCGCGGGCGAAGGCGTAGGGGAGCAGGTTACTCATATCACTGCTGCACTGGCTGTGCCGGCTGGATGTTCGAAGCGCCGCCCGGCAAACGCGTCGGCAGCGGCGCCGGCGGCACCGGTGCGGCGACCGCGCCGCCACTGATTGGCGCGCCGTTCTGCAACTGCGGCAGCATCGGCTGGCCAAGATCCTTGACCAGCGAGCTGTCCGGCGGCAGGATGGCCTGCTGCTGGCCGCGCATGTAGTCATAACGGTCGGTGGCCAGGCTGGTGCTCTGCTCCTTGCTGCGGATCACGACCGGGCGCAGGAACACCATCAGGTTGGTCTTCTTGCGGGTGCGCGACTGCGACTTGAACAGATTGCCCAGTACCGGGATGTTGCCCAGGCCTGGCACTTTATCGACGCCATCGCCTTCGGTGTCTTCAATCAGGCCGCCCAGCACGACGATCTGGCCGTCGTCGGCGATGACGTTGTTCTCGATCACGCGGTTGTTCAGCGTGATGCCGGAAGCGGCGGTCAGCGTCGATTTATCCACGCTGGAGGTCTCGTGGTAGATCGCCAGCTTGATGGTGCCGCCCTCGGAAATCTGCGGACGCACTTTCAGCGTCAGGCCAACGTCCTTGCGGTCGATGGTCTGGAACGGATTGCTGTTGGTGCCGGAGGTGGTGGTGAACTGGCCGGTCAGGATCGGCACGTTCTGGCCGACGCGGATAGTAGCCAGCTCGTTGTCCAGCGTGACCATGTTCGGCGTCGACAGGATGTTGGCATTGCCGTCCGATTCCAGCGCGCTTGCCACCGCGCCCAGCCCCAGCGCGCCGCCGACCTGCTTGAACAGGCCGACCGTCAAGCCGTTGCTTGGCAAAGTCTTGTTGGCATAGATCGACGTCAGCGCGCCATCAGTGCCGTTGGTGGTGAACGACTGCAAGGCGCCCAGCCGGTACTTGCTGGTATCGCTGCCGGTGGCGCCGACCCATTGCACGCCGAATTCCGACGCCTTGTCCGACGTGACTTCAACAATCAGCGATTCGATGTAGACCTGCGCGCGGCGCACGTCCAGCTGGTCGATTACGGCACGCAGGTTGCGATACACCGATTCCGGCGCGGTGATGATCAGCGTGTTGGTGGTGGCGTCGGCCTGGATGAAGCCACCGCCGCTGCCACCGCCGCTGTTCTGCGCATTGCCGGAGCCGCTCAGCAACGGATTGGTCGGGCCGGAGCCGCCACTGCCCGAGCTGCCGCTGCCGGAGCTGCTGTTGCTGTTGTTACTGCCCAGACTATTCGAGCCGTTGTTGTTCTGCGAATTGAGGCCACCGGTGCCGCTGGTGTTATTGCTGCCCTGGGTCGAGCTTTCACCCGACACTACCGAGCGCAGCGTCTGCGCCAGCTTGGTCGCTTCGGCATTCTTCAGGTAGACCACGTGCACATTGCCCAATTCCTGGGTCGGCTGATCCAGCTTGGCGATCAGCGACTTGGCCAGGTTGGAGCGTGCCGCAGACGGCGCGCGCAGGATCAGCGAATTGGTGCGCGGGTCAGCCAGCACGGTGACCTTGCCGGCATCGGCAGCGCCGCCGCCAGAGTCCATCAGCTTGTTGATCATCGTGGCCAGGTCGCTGGCGATGGCGTGGCGCACCGGGATCACATCCAGGTCGGTCACGGCCGGCGCATCCAGCGCGGCGACGATCTTGGCCAGGCGCTTGACGTTGTCGGCGTAGTCGGTGACCACCACGCTGTTGTTGCCCGGATTGGCGTTGATGGTGTTGTTCGGCGAGATCAACGGACGCAGCACCGCCACCACATTGTTGGCCGACTCGTAACTCAGGTGGAACACCTGGCTGACGATCTGGTCGCCCTTGGCCGAAGCCTGCGACGCGCCCACCTGGGTTGGCGTGGCCTGCAATTTGGCGTCCGCTTCCGGCACCACCTTGGCGTAGCCGTCGCCACTGACGACGGCAAAGCCGTTCATGCGCAGCGCGGAGGTCAGCAGCGCAAATGCCTGCGTCTTGGTCACCGGCTTTTCCGACACCACGGTCAGCGTGCCCTTGACGCGCGGATCGATGACGAAGGTGATGTTGGTGTAATGGCCGACGGCCTTGACCACCGATTCGAGGTCGGCGCCGACAAAGTTCAGCGCGGCGTCCTCCGTGGCGGCATGCGCCAGTGCTGGCAGCAGCAGCGCGGCGGTCGGCGCGGCGCTGATCGCGCAGCACAGCATCGCACCCGCGCTCAGGCGGCGCAGCACGGGGAGATTGGTTTTGCTAACGGACTGGTTTTTCATAGTCTGAACTTTATCTTTAATGGAACTCTAAAGCGATCACGTTACGGTCATTACCCGGCTTGCGCTGGCCCAGCAAACTAAGCAGGTTGGCCAGCGTGTCATCGTATCCTGGTGCTGCGGTGGCTTCGCCGGAAAACTGCAGGCGGCCGTTGGTCAGGTTGCCCTTGCCACTCAACAGCAGCGGGCCTTTGACCGAGTTAAGCGTCAACTGCGCCTGCTGCGCATGCCAGTCCAGCGCCAGCGCATAGCTGCCCAGCGGGCGGATCGGCGACAGGCGCGACGACATATCCGTCATCTCCAGCGTGGTGCGGCCGTTGACGCTGACCTGGCCCTGGGTCAGCGCCAGTTCCAGGCTGCTCCACGACAGCCGCATATTGCCGCTGGGCGCCATGGTGTTCAACGGCGCGCCCAGGCCGGACAAGCCTTCCGCCGGCAGCAGCAACGCCGAAGGGCTCAACTGCCATTGCGACCAGCTGCCGCGGAACGTCACCGGCTGCGCCAGCGCTTGCGGATTCTCCAGTTGCAGCTCGACCATGCCGAGCAGCGCCAGCGGCGAAATCTTCCAGCTGAAGCGCCCCGGCAGCAGCGGCGTGACCGGGCCGCTATCGCCTGCCGCACCGCCAACAAAGGCAGAGCCTCGCCACAGCGTACCTTGCGCGTCTCCCAGCGTCAAACGGCCGCCGGTGCGCTGCTCGACTATGGAACCCAGCCACGCTGCGGGAAAGAATACCAGCAAGGTGAGCACCATCGTCAGCGCGATGGTCAGCAGCCAGAACAAGGCGCGTTTCATCGGACTCCCTGGCGCAGCGTCAGTGTGGCGTTGACCACGCCCGGCGCCTCCTGCGCGGTAAAGCTGGCGTCCACCACATTGATGCGGCTTTCGGTGCGGATCGCGTCCAGCCACGCCACCACGCCGGCATACTGGGCGCCGGTGAAGGCCAGCTTGGCGTATTCGCCGGTGACGTTGAGCGACTGCGGAGTCAGGCCGCGTGCGGCCAGGCCGGCGTTCAGGCTGTCGCGCGTCATCGGCGTTGGTGCGATGCTGTTCTGGCCTTTCAACGCCTGCGCTTCGCGCGCCATCCCCTGCATCTCGGCGGCCTGCTGGTGTAGCTGCGGCAGTTCCTTGTGCAGTTGCTCGCGGCCGCTCAGTGCCGGATCGACCAGCAGGCTGTAAAACAGGCCGACGCCGACCACGATGCCGCCGATGCGCAGCAGCTTGCGTTCCTGCGCGGTGCGCACCTGCCAGAAGGCGTCGGCGCGCGCGCGCAGCGTTTGGATGGGATTCGGCTTGCTCATGATTTTGCTCCAGCGGCGACCGGCGCGATGCGCCATGCGCCCGGCGTCGGTTCCTGCATTTCCAGCTTGCGGCCGGCCAGCGCTTCGCGCAGCAGCTGCACCGCCGATGCATCGACGGTATTCGGCTTGACCTTGACCAGCAGCGCGTGGTCCTTGTATTCCAGGTTGGCGATGATGTCCTTGCGCGGCAGCACGCCCAGCGCTTCGCCGAAGGCGGCGCTCAGCGTGACGAATTCGTCGCCGCCGGCCTCGCCACTATTGGCCTTGGCCAGGCGGATATTGCGGCGCATCTGATCCTGCGGCGCCGCCACCAGCGGCTCGTTCGGATAGACCGACTTGAAGGTCTGCACCATCGACTGGCCGACAGCTTTGGCTTCGCCCTTGAGGCGGAACCACTCGATGTTCAGGCCCACTACATTGACCAGCAGCGCCAGCACGCCGATGCGCAATGGCCAGCGCCAGCGCTGCCACGCGCGCGCCGAGGCGTCGCTGTTGGCAATGCCGGACGCCAGATCCAGGCCGGCGCCGCGTGCGGCGGCGATCCAGTGCGCCCAGTGGTCTTCTTCCAGCGTCAGGTGCGGAATCTCGGCGGCCAGCGGCGCAAACTGCGTCTTCTGCGCGGCCGACACGTACAACGTCAGCGGCTGCTCGCCGGCCAGTGCACGCAGCGTTTGCAACGCCGTCTGTGGTTGCGCCGGCAGCGTCATGCCCAGGCCCTCGAACTGCGACTGGCGCATCACCACATCGTAGCCGGCGTCGCCCGGCACCAGCGCGGCCGACACGGCACCCGGCTGGAATGGCAGCGCCAGTTGCGACGGCACCGCCGATACCGCGTGCGCACCTTGCGCCACCAGCGCCTTGACCAGCACCTCCAGCCACGCGCGCTGCACCACCGCCACGGTGCGCATGCCTTCATCGTCGGCGGCGCTGGCAGCCAGCACGCAGTCGTCCGGATCGCCCAGCACGTGTTCTTCCACCAGCGCCGGCAATGCGGCCTTCAGCTTGGCGGAGGACAGCGGCGGTGCTTTCACCCGCAGCAGCGTGACGTCCGACGCCGCCAACAACAGCGTGACGCGGCGCGCCGAGGCCACCATGTCGCTCAGGTTACCCAGCGGGGACGTGCCCTGTTGCAGCAGGTTGCCGCCATCGCCCACCAGCGCGAACGGGCAAGCCTGGGCCGCACCGCTGTCGATGCTGGCCCTGGACGGATAGCGGATAAATAATGTAGTCAAAGGATCTCGCTTTCGTTCATCGCGGTTCTAGTATTCCCGTATCCATACCACTTTGGTGATCGCCAGTTTGCTCTGCCGCTCCAGCAGGGATTGCGTCTCCAGCGTGGCGCGGTCCAGCTTTACCCGGCTGTAGGCCAGGAAGTAATCGCTGCGCACATCCCATTTCGCCTTGATCTGCTTGCCGGAGATCTGCGGCAGGGCAAGGAAAGTACCGGTGTTCAGATAAAAACTGGTCTTGCGCGCGCTGACTATCGCCGCCGCATCCGACAGCGACAGGCCAGGCACGAGTGCCGACAACACTTCGGCCGGCGCCGTGTTCACATTCACCGCCACCAGGCCCGGCGCCGGCAGCACGATGACATAATCGCGCAGCTTGTCCACCGCAGCCGGCGTAAAGCCGCTCACCGCCAGCAGGTCCTCCGCCCGCACCAGTCCCATAGGCTCGGTGCCGCTGGACTGCTGCTGTTGCTGCGGCACCTGGGCCACATTCGACTGCGCCACCATATTCGCCACGCCCTGCGCCAGGCCGGAATCCAGATTCAGGTTGCTCAGCAGCCGCTGGAACACTTCCATCTCATCGGCATTCGGCGTTCTGCCGGTGGCCAGGTTGCCCAGATTGTAGCGCGACTGCGCATCGGTCATACGGCCCAATAGCGTGGCATTAAAGCTTTCACCCTGCAAGCGTTCGCGTTCAACATAATCATCCAGCCGCGTTTCCTCCAACGGCGTGGCCCACACGCCGTTGGGCTGCGTATAGTTGGGCGAGTGCGCGTAGTCCTCATTCAGCACCAGCCGGCTCAGGTCCAGCGCACCGCGCAAGATCCAGCGCGTTTGCAGTTGCAGACGCTGGTTTTCCATCGAGCGCACCTGCACCTGCTGCAACCAGAACAGGCTGGCGACGATGGTGACCGCCAGCGTACTCAACAGCAACGCCGTGATGATGGCCACACCCTTTTGTCGGCGCAGCTTCACAGTGCCCCCATCAGGAAGGCTTTCACCATCGGCACCGCCTGCCCTTGCAGCGACAGCGACACTTCCAGCCCGGTGACCTGGTTGGTCGGGCCGATGGTGCTGAAACCGGCGGCCTGGCGCCAGCCGCCAGCATTGGCGGCGTTCTGCGTGAAGCCCGGCGGCCCCGGCACCCACACCCGCATATTCATGCCCTGCACGCGGTCCTGCAGCGCCACCGTGCCGGTCGTGTCGGCATCGCTGAGCGAGGCTTGCCACAAGTTGTCCAGCTGCGCCAGTTCGCGCGTGGCGTTCGACTCGCGCCGCGTCAGCACGCCGTCGGCATTGACGCGGTAGGACACCACTTGCAGGCGCGTGGGCTGGTTGTCGGTCATCACCATGCGCACCAGCGTGATGCGGTTGTCCTCCGCCTGCAGGTAGGCGCGGTTGCGCAGCAGCGTGCTGTTGGCCAGGTTGGCGCAGTCGCTCTGCATTTGCGCGAACGCCAGTTGCAGGCCGCGCGTCTGGTCCATGTCGGCGGTCAGCGCGCTGCGCGAACGGACGATGCTGTCCAGCCCACGCCAGCCCAGCACCGCCATCATCGCCAGGATGGAGATGGCCAGCAGCAGTTCGATCAGCGTGAAGCCGCGCGCTTTCGTGGAACGCGCCATCATGAGTTCAGCACCAGTTGCACCAGCTTGATGATGCGGCGTTCCGGATTGCGCGCGTCATACACGCTGACCTCGACCCGGCGGAAGCGCGGATTCGGGCTGGCGATGACTTCTTCCTCGCACATCAGTTGCAGCTCGCCCTGCGGGCAGTCGTAGGTGGTCTTGCCGATCGCCGGGAACACGCGCGACAGGCGCAGTTGCACCAGCCGGTTCTCGGCCGACCAGGTGGCCATCATGTGGGCGCGCAGGCCGTCGCTGTTGGAAGTCAGGCTGCCGACTGCGCGCAGCGACGCGATCAGCGCGGTGGCCACGATCATCAGCGCGACCAGCACTTCCAGCATGGTGAACCCGGGGGAGGAGCGGCGGCGCATATCAGTCCACCGTGAAATGGCCGATGCCGTCGGCGCGGATGGCGACACTGCTGCCGTCATTGGCGGCCATGGTCAGCACAAAGGGTTTGTCGACCGGCTCGCGGCCGAAGATGATGCGCAGCGAGCCATCCGCCACCGCCGGTTGTGGGTCCAGCATCAGCGTTACCGGCACGCGCTTGAAGTCGCGCTCGCGCAGCAAATCGTCCTGCGTCACCTGCTCCCATTCCTTGTTGTCGTTGCGGACCATGAAGCGGTATTTGTCGCTGCCGGCTTCGAAGGCGATCAGGCGATTGCGCACAATGGCTTCATCGCGCGCCAGTTGCAGCAGCAGCGCGATGCGCTTGGCGTCCTGCTCCAGCGACTGTTTCTGGCTGGGGGCGGCGCTAAGCGTGGCCACGCCCAGCGTGATGCCGAGGATGACCATCACTACCAGCAGTTCAATCAGCGTGAAGCCACGCTGCCTCGCGCCCATGATGCCAGCTCCCTTCTGTGATCAGTTGTCCCAGGAGCCGATGTCGGCGTCGTCGCCGGTGCCGCCAGGCTGGCCGTCGGCGCCATAGGAGAACACATCGATCTCGCCCTTGATGCCAGGCGACAGGTACTGATACTGATTGCCCCACGGGTCTTTCGGCATTTTCTCGACGTAACCGCCGGTCTTCCAGCCGTTGGCGGCCGGGCCGCCGCTTGGTTTCTCGATCAGCGCCTGCAGGCCCTGGTCGGTGGTCGGGTAGCGCTGGTTATCCAGCTTGTACAGTTTCAGTGCCTGCATGATGGTCGCGATATCGACCTTGGCGGCGGCGATCTTCGATTCGCCAGCGCGGTTCAGCAGCTTGGGCACCACCAGCGCGGCCAGCACGCCCATGATGACCACAACAACCATGATTTCGATCAGCGTGAAGCCGCGTTGAAGACGTTGCGAGGCACGGCGGCGAAGGTTCAGCTTTTTCATAATCTGATAACAAATTTAAAGAGTGCAGAGTATAAGACGGAATCACGGCGATGGCGACATCTGGCCACCATTTGGCCGTGATTTATCCGCTTTGGCGCTTAATGAACCCTTAATATGACAGTTTCTTTACAAGACCTTACGCCTTAATCGTGTTTTCTGGCGCTGCCTTCGATACGTACGCGCGCACCGTCATTGCTGCCGCCATACGTGTCGGCAACCGGCGTGGTGCTTTTGACCACCTTGGGCGCATCCGTCACGAACGGCGCGATGCCCAGCGTGGCGTCGATCTCCTGCGGATAGATCAGGAAGCCGCGCGTGATCACCGCCGCTACTTTGCGCACGTCGGCGATGTCCTTGGTCGGGTCGCCGTCCACCAGCACGATGTCGGCCAGCTTGCCCGGCGTGATGCTGCCGCGATCATTGCTGGTCAGCGTGTAGCGCGCGCCGTTGCGGGTCGCCACCTGCAAGGCTTGTGCCGGCGTCAGGCCGGCCTTGACCAGCAGCGCCAGCTCCGAATGCAGCGTGAAGCCGGGGATATCGTCGGTGCCGGCCACGATCGGCACACCAGCCTTGTACATGACGCCGACAAACTGCACCATCTTGGCATAGGATTTCTCGTAGCGCTTCAGCTGCGCGTCGCCATCGATCTTCATGGTGCCGACCTTGAAGCCGCGCGCCACGTCCGGCGGCATATGCGCCTCCACCGCCGCATACGGCTCGTTGATGTCGCCGTCACGCTGCTTGAGGAAGGCAAAGGTGGCCAGCGTCGGATCGATGGAGATCTGCTTCTTCGCCAGGTAGGAAACGAAGTCCTTCACCGGCCTGGAGTTGAAGTCCAGGTCCGCCACTTTTTCGGCCGGCAGCACGAAGCGGTTGAGATTACGGGTTTCAGTATCGGGCTTGACCAGGAAATTCAGCAGTACCTGATTGATGTGCTGGATCTCGTCGTAACCGGCATCCAGCGCTTCCTGCGCGCGCAACCCGGCCGGAATGTGGCCGGAAACGCGCATGCCGCGGCTGTGCGCGTACGCCACCGTGTCCTTCAGAATCGCTTTCGGGAAGGAGTTATAAATCTTCAGCTGCGGATAGCCGCGCTCCGCGTACCAGTCAATGGCGTCCTTGGCTTCTTTCAGGTCCTTGATGACAAAACCGTTGTTGGCGCTGAACGGGCTTTCGCCTTCCAGGAAACCGGCAGGCACCACCTGCGGCGCCAGCAGCTTGCCGGCGGCGGTTTCGTCCAGCATGGCCTGCAGCTGCTTGTTGTCGTTGCCCATGTCGCGCACGCTGGTGACACCGGTCGACAGGTTCAGCGCGCCGGACCAGCGGTCGACGTGGCCGTGCATGTCGAACAGGCCAGGCAGCACGATGCGGCCGGCGGCGTCAATCACGTTATCGGCTTCGCGCACCGGCGAGCCGGCCGGCTGCACCGAGGTGATACGGCCGCGCAGCACGTAGATGTCGGAAGGCTGGCCGACAGTGGCTTTCTCGCTGTCGAAGATGCGCGCGTTGCGCACCACGGTCAGGCCGGTCAGCGGATGCTGTAATTTGGCGGCGACATCGGCCAGCATCTGGTTCTCGGCCGCCTTCTGGCGTGCGGCCAGCGTGGCCGTGGCGTCCTGCCAGCCCTCTTCCAGCATGCTGGCGAAGCCAGGGATGATGACACCGAACAGGCGCGGTTGCTCACCCGAGGTGGCCCAGTAATAGGAAGGGGAGAGGCCAACGCCGGTCTGCGCCACCAGGCGCACCGTCTGCTTCTGGCCGGTGGCGCTGGTGATGTCAACCTTGTCCAGCTCACGTTGCGACAGCGTGCCGGATGGCAGCAGCGCCAGCTTGCCCTGCGGGTCTTTCGCCAGCGCGGCAATCGCCACCGAGGCGATTTCGAAGGAGCTGTTCAACGGCAGGTAGGCGGCCGGGCCGCTGACTTGCTTGTTCCCTTGCTCGCTGGTGGACTTCCATTCCGCGTGATTACCCTTGCGGCTGAACCGCTCGTCGACCACCGCGCCAAAAGTGGAGTTGCCCTTGACCGCGTACTCGGTCATGGTGCCGTCGGCACTGACACGGAATTGCTCCGTCAGTTCCGGGCCACGGCCATTGTTCTTGTAGATGAAGCGCACCTTGGTCAGGCCATCGTCCAGGCGTTCGACAAGCTGCTCGCCGATCTGCTTCTGGTTTTCCGAGATGATCAGGTATTTGGTGGTGGTGGCAGCTTGCGCGCCAAAGGCGGCGGCCAGCGCCAGTGGAATGACGGCCAGTCGTTTCATCAGCAAGATTGTTTCTCCCTTTTTTATTGATCAGCGCAAACCGGGCAGGCGCCGTTGCGGCCGACGCCTATGCTGGTCCACTCCATGTGCAAACCATCCAACATCATCAGGCGCCCGGACAGCGAGACACCCACGCCCATCAACAGCTTGAGCGCCTCGGCCGCCTGCATGGCGCCCACCACCCCCACCAGCGGCGCGAACACGCCCATGGTGGAACAGGCCACATCTTCAAACGCCTGGTCCTGCGGGAACAGGCAGGAATAGCAGGGCTGCGTTCCGCCGCGCGGATCGAAGACGCTGACCTGGCCATCGAAGCGTATCACGGCGCCGGACACCAGCGGCTTGCCGGCGGCGACGCAGGCACGGTTGACGGCATGGCGCGTGGCGAAATTGTCGGTGCAGTCCAGCACCACGTCGGCAGCGGCCACCAGTTGCGCCAGCCGCGCGTCATCGACACGCTCATTCAGCGCGGTGACGGTGATGTCGGGATTGATTTGCTGGAGTGTGATGCGCGCCGATTCGGCCTTGGGCTGGCCCACGCGCGCAGTGGTGTGGGCGATCTGGCGTTGCAGGTTGGTCAGGTCGACCGTGTCGTCGTCGACCAGCGTGATGTGGCCGACACCGGCCGATGCCAGGTACATGGCGGCCGGCGAGCCGAGGCCGCCGGCGCCTATGATCAGCGCATGCGCGGCCAGCAGCTTTTGCTGGCCCTCGATGCCAATTTCGTCCAGCAGGATGTGGCGCGAGTAGCGCAGCAGTTGTGAGTCGTCCATCTTCTCTATGCGGCGTCGCGCAGTGCGTTATTTGGTGTTGGGCGGCGTATCGGGCTTGCTCTCGCCGACGTCGTTGGCGGGTTTCGGCTCCGACTTCGACTGCTTGACCGGCAGGCCCTTGAAATGATTCAGCGCCTGCGCCAGCTGGAAGTCGTCCTTGGAGCCGAATTCCACCGGCTTGTATTTCTTCGACAGCGCGGCGATGCGTTGTTCATCTTCCAGCACATCGCGTTTGGCTTCGCCTTCCGGCTCCTTGTCGTTGCCCAGGTGTTTTTGCAGGTCCGCCTCGCGCACGCGCAGGCCGTTCAGGCCATCGCCCTCGGCGGTTTCATCGACCAGCAGGTCGGGCGTGATGCCGCGCGCCTGGATGGCGCGGTTCTTCGGCGTGTAGTAACGGGCGGTGGTCAGCTTGACGGCGGTATCGGCGGTCAGCTGGCGCAAGGTCTGCACCGAGCCCTTGCCGAAGGTCTGCTGGCCCATGATGGTGGCGCGCTTGTAGTCCTGCAGCGCGCCGGCGACGATTTCCGACGCCGAGGCGGAACCGGCGTTCACCAGTACCACCATCGGCACATCCTTCAATGCGGGCGGCAGCTTGGCCAGCGGATCGACCTTGGCGCGCGGCGCGTAGAATTCCTGGCGGCCGTAGAAGGTTTCCTTGGACGTTTGCAGTTGGCCGTTGGTCGACACGATGACCTGGTCTTTCGGCAGGAAGGCCGCAGAGACGCCGATCGCGCCCGGCACCACGCCGCCCGGATCATTGCGCAGGTCCAGCACCAGGCCCTTGATGTGCGGGTCTTGCTGGTACAGCGCGGCGATCTTCTTCGCCATGTCGTCGACGGTCGGTTCCTGGAACTGCGCAATGCGCACCCACGCATAGCCCGGCTCGACGATCTTGGCCTTGACGCTCTGGATGCGGATTTCCTCGCGCGTGATGTTGAACACCAGCGGCTTGTCCTCTTCCTTGCGGCTGATGGTGACGCTGACCTTGGAGCGTGGCTCGCCGCGCATCTTCTTCACCGATTCATCCAGCGACATGCCCTTGATCAGCGTACCGTCGATGCGGGTAATCAGGTCGCCAGCCTTGATGCCGGCCTTGAAGGCAGGCGTATCCTCGATCGGCGAAACAACTTTGATATAGCCGTCTTCCAGGCCGACCTCGACGCCGATGCCGACAAACTTGCCGGCCACCGTCTCGCGCATTTCGCGGAAGGCTTTCTTGTCCAGGTAGACCGAGTGCGGGTCCAGCGACGACACCATGCCGGAAATGGCTTCCGTCAGCAGCTTCTTGTCGTCGACGTTTTCCACGTAATCGGTCTTGATCAGGCCAAACACGTCTGACAGCTGGCGCAATTCTTCCAGCGGCAGCGGCGCGGCCGTGACTTTTTGCGCGATGGCGGAAAACTGGAAAGAGGCGGCAACACCCGCCACCATACCGAGGCCGATCAGGCCGATGCTCTTGACTTTGTTGCCCATGTTTTTCCGCGAACCTTAAAACTTGACCCAGCCAGCCGGATCGAATGCCGCGCCCTGATGGCGCAGCTCAAAGTATAGCCCCGATTCCTCGTTGCCGCCGCTGTTACCTGCGCTGGCGATGGCATCGCCGGCCTTGACGATGTCGCCGGCCCGCTTCAGCAGCGACTGGTTATTGCCGTAAATGCTCATGTACTGGCCGCCGTGGTCGACGATGATCAGGTTGCCGAAGCCACGCAGCCAGTCGGCAAACACCACGCGCCCGCCGGCCACCGAGTGCACGTCGGCGCCCTCGCTGGTGCGGATGAAGACGCCCTTCCAGCTCGGGCCGTCGCCGCGCTTGGAGCCGAACTTGGCAGCCACCTTGCCGCTGACCGGCGCCCGCAGCTGGCCTTTCAGCGCGGCAAAAGCACCGGCCGGCGCGGCGGGCGCCAGCGCGATGTCGGCCGCCTTGGCCGGCGGCGGCGTGTCCTCTGCCGGTGCCGGCGCTGGACGGACGGCGGCCACTTTCGGCTCGTCGGCGTCGATGGCGTCGGCAGGATTCGGTCGTGCCGGATTCGGCTGTGCCGGCTTGATGGTGCCGGACTTGCTGTTGTTGGCCAGGCGCTTGCGCTCGGCTTCGGCAGCGGCCCTGGCTTTGGCCAGTGCGCGCGCCTCGGCATCCGCCTTGGCCTTGGCGGCGCGGGCGGCTGCCAGCTGTTCCTGGCGTTTCTTCTCGGCAGCAGCAGCAGCGGCCTGTTCGGCGATCAACTTGTTCAGCTTGTCGACCAGGCCAGCCATGCGCTGCTCGTCTTTTTCCAGGTTGCCCGCTTCCTTGCGCTGGGCCACCAGTTTCTTCGACAAGGTGGACAGCAAGGCCGCGCGGCGGCCTTTTTCCTGCTCCAGTTTGGTTTTCTGCTGCAATTGCTCCTGGGCGATCTCTTCCAGCTCATCCTTGGCGTTCTGCGCCGCCTCCTGGTTGACCTCGACGGCCTTCAGGTTGCTGCGCAGCGACTCCAGCAGCCGCGCCTGCGCCTGCGAGACGTAGGCCAGCATTTGCAGCTCGCGGTTGATGCGGTTGGGATTGTCGCCGGACAACAGCAGCTTGATGCGGTCTTCATTGCCCGCCACGTACTGTTCGCGCAGCAGCTTGGACAGCTGCTGCTTCTGCTGCTCGACCGTGGCGGCCAACCGGTCGTGCTCGGACGACAGCTGCGTCAGCTTGACGTTGGTGTCGCCCTGCTCCTGTTGCAGGTCGCGCAGCGCGCGGTTGGCGTCGGAAATCGCCTGTTCGGACTCGGCCAGCGTGTCGGCCGCGTCGTCCTTGGCGCTTTCGGTCTTGCTGATGTCCTTCTTCAGCGTCGACAGTTTTTGCTGCAAGCCGGCGCGCTCGGCCTCGGCCGCCGCTTTCTGCTTGCTGCGCTCGGTGGTCTTGCCGAACGGCGCCGCCGATGAAACAGGCGCGGCGCCGAGCGACAGCATCAGCAGCAAGGCTGCTACGTGGCGGTGCAAAGAAGACAAATTACTTGGCCTTGCCCTGGTTGGCGACAGCCGCTTGCGCGGCAGCGATGGCATCGGCGTCACCGAGGTAGTAGTGACGGATCGGTTTCAGGTTCTCGTCCAGCTCGTAGACCAGCGGCGTGCCGTTAGGAATGTTCAGGCCGACGATGTCGCTGTCGCTGATGCCGTCCAGCATCTTGATCAGCGCGCGCAGGCTGTTGCCGTGGGCCGAAATGATGATTTTCTTGCCAGCCTTGATGGCCGGGGCGATTTCCTCGTCCCATACCGGCACCACGCGGGCGACGGTGTCTTTCAGGCATTCGGTCAGCGGAATCTGCTGTTTCGACAGGCCGGCGTAGCGCGGATCGTTGAACGAGGCGCGCTCGTCGGTGGCTTCCAGCGCCGGCGGCGGCGTGTCATAGCTGCGGCGCCAAACCAGCACTTGCTCGTCGCCGTACTTGGCGGCGGTCTCGCCCTTGTCCAGGCCTTGCAGCGCGCCGTAGTGGCGTTCGTTCAGGCGCCAGTCGTTCTTGATCGGCAGGTACATCGCATCCATCTCGTCCAGCGCCAGCCACAGCGTGCGCACGGCACGCTTCAGCACCGAGGTGTAGGCCAGGTCGAAGGTGAAACCGCCGTCTTTCAGCAGCTTGCCGGCCTGTTTGGCCTCATTGATGCCTTTGTCGGTCAGGTCCACGTCAGTCCAGCCGGTGAAGCGGTTCGACAGGTTCCAGGTGGATTCGCCATGGCGCATGAAAACGATTTTGTACATATAGCCTATCTTTTCAGGAAAAGTTGGAAAACCGGTAGTAAGAACTTCTAACAGCTTCTATTTTATAATGCGCGGATTAAGTTCAACCATTGGATTCCTGTGAAATTCTTCATTGATAACATTTTTCTGATCGCCATCGTGCTGGTTTCCGCTGGCGCCCTGCTGTGGCCGTCGCTGACAGTGCGCGGCAAACGCGGCAGCCCGCAAGATATCACCATGTTGATAAATCGCGGTAAAGCCACCATCTTGGATGTACGCGATGCCAAGGAGTATGCTGAAGGCCACCTGCCTGAAGCCCGAAACATCCCGCTGGCGGAACTCGACAAGCGTATCGGCGAACTGGACAAGTTCAAAAGCCGTAGCCTGATCGTGGTCGGCAAGAGCGATGCGCGCGCTTCGTCCGCTGCTGCCAAGCTGGGCAAGGCGGGCTTCGCCGATGTGGTCAATCTGGAAGGTGGCGTTGCCGCATGGCAAAAAGCCGGCCTGCCACTGGCCAAATAAACAGGAGGTCAACATGACTGCCGAAGTGATTATGTACACCACCGCTGTCTGCCCATACTGCATCCGCGCCGAGCGCCTGCTGGAATCCAAGGGCGTTACCGGCTTGAAGAAGATCCGCGTCGACCTCGACCCGGAGCAACGCATGACCATGATGCAAAAGACGGGCCGCCGCACCGTGCCGCAAATTTACATTGGGGAAACCCACGTCGGCGGTTTCGACGACTTGTATGCGCTGGATCAAGCGGGCGGGCTGTCTCCCTTGTTAAATGGCTAACGGACCTCATAATACAACGCGGGGCGGTAAAACCTTTAATTTCATAATGGTTTTGATACAATTGCCCTCGCGTTTGATTTGCGCTGTCTTCTCGCCATGCCAAGCAAACATCATTGAAACTACAACGAAAGCGTTCCATGTCTGAAGAAAATCTGCAACCAGTATTCCAAATCCAACGCGTCTACCTGAAAGACCTGTCGCTGGAGCAACCTAATTCGCCGGCGATCTTCCTGGAACAGGAAGCACCGACCATCGAAGTAGCGCTGGACGTTGGCGCCGAGCCACTGGCTGACGGCATCTTCGAATCGACCGTGACCATCACCGTGACCGCCAAAGTCAAAGACAAAGTAGCGTTCCTGGTAGAAGGCAAGCAAGCTGGCATCTTTGAAGCCCGCAACATTCCAGAAGACCAGCTGGACCCACTGCTGGGCATCGGCTGCCCGAACATCGTTTACCCATACCTGCGTTCGAACATTGCTGACGTGATCACCCGCGCCGGTTTCCCGCCAGTGCACCTGGCGGAAATCAACTTCGAAGTGTTCTACCAGCAGCGTCAACAAGCGATCGCTGAAGCAGCTGCCGCTGCCCCAGCCGCTGACGCGACCCACTAAGCAGTTGCCTGATCGCCGCCGGGCGCCTGTCCGGCGGCAGTTTCATCCTCTCAAGGTAATACCATGACATTTCCCCGTTTGATCGCTGCTCTGACCATGACGCTGGCCGCTGCCGGCAGCCAGGCATACGACTTCAAAACGGTCGGCACCGCGCCGGTGATCCTGTACGACGCGCCGTCCACCAAGGGGGGCAAACTGTTTGTCGTGCCGCGCGGCGCCCCGCTGGAAGTGGTGCTGGCTTATGGCGAATGGCTGAAAGTACGCGACGTCAACGGCGAGCTGGCGTGGACCGAGGCCAAGGGCCTGAGCGCCAAGCGCAACGTCATCGTCAAAGCACCCAATCTGAAAATCCGCGCCACGCCGGATGATGCCGCCACCGCAGTGTTCACCGCCGACAAGGGCGTGCTGCTGGAGCTGAGCGAATCGGTGGCTGGCGGCTGGGTCAAGGTCCGTCACCGTGACGGCCTGGTCGGTTTCGTCAAACAAACCGAAGTCTGGGGCATATAATTGCCGTAGCGGCGCCCTCCCTGCGCGCCGAATGAGATCCCATGCAAGAAAAGACTAGCAAACGTGCGGACAGCGTCCGCAAGGTGAGCGTGCTCGGCGCAGGCGCCTGGGGCACGGCCGTGGCCATGGCGCTGGCGCAGCGCCACGACGTGCTGCTGTGGGGGCGCAACGCCGCCGCGCTGGAGACCATGCGCACCGAGCGCGAAAGCAGCTACCTGCCCGGCTACCGCTTCCCCGAACGCCTGCAAGTGGCCGCCGATTTCGACGCCGCGCTGGCCCACGTCGCCGAGCCGGGCAGCCTGCTGATCGCCGCCTGCCCGGTGGCCGGCCTGCGTCCGCTGCTGGGGCAGTTGAAGGGTCGCGCGATTCCCAATGTGGTGTGGCTGTGCAAGGGCTTTGAATACGACACCGGCCTGTTGCCGCACCAGATCGTGCGGGAAGTGCTGGGCGACGCGGTGGCGGGCGGTGCGCTGTCCGGCCCCTCGTTCGCGCAGGAAGTGGCCAAGGGCCTGCCGTGCGCGCTGGCGATCGCCTCCAGCTCGGCCGAACTGCGCGCCTGCGTGGTGGAGACCGCGCACGGCGGCAATATGCGTGTCTATTCGAGCGAAGACCTGGTTGGCGTGGAAGTCGGCGGCGCGGTGAAAAACGTGCTGGCTATCGCCACCGGCGCCGCCGACGGCCTTGGCCTCGGCCTTAACGCGCGCGCCGCGCTGATCACGCGCGGCCTGGCCGAAATCACCCGCCTGGGCGTGGCCCTGGGCGGCAAAAACGAAACCTTCATGGGCCTGACCGGCATGGGCGACCTGATCCTGACCTGCACCGGCGACCTGTCGCGCAACCGCCGGGTCGGTCTCGGCCTGGCGCAAGGCAAGCCGCTGGACGTCATCGTCCAAGAGCTGGGTCACGTCGCCGAAGGCGTACCGTGCGCCAAAGCCGTGCGCGAGCTGGCCGCCAAGCTGGGCGTCGAAATGCCGATCACCAACGCCGTCGCTGGCGTGCTATTCGACGGCGACCAACCGCAAGCAATGGTCGCCCGCCTCCTCTCCCGCGACCCGCGCGGCGAATAAACTCCGGGGTCAGTTCTGCCAAACGTACACGGGCTCAACAGCAAAGCTGTTGAGCCCGTGTACGTTTGGCAGAACTGACCCCGGTTTTATGCTTCGGGCTCTTCCGATTTGGCTTCGCGCATCCACTGGACTAGCGGGTAGGCGTCTTTCAGGCCGGCAGCCAGGAGAGGGGCCAGCTTTTCCGGCTGATTCAGCGGCAGCTCGATCTCAGTCCAGATGAAGAAACTCTTCAGCTTGATGTATTCGATGTGCTCGTGCTCCGGGTCGAAACCTTTCGGCGGGCGCATCAGCTTGCCTTCGTTCTGGATGTCGCCGTAAGTGGCCACCAGTTTCTTGTTCTTCAGTACCTTGCGGAAGCCGGCCGCGTCCTCGACCATGTGCTGGCGCAGCGCTTTCAGGCGGTGCGGCGGCGGCATGTATTCGCCGGCGCCAAACAGCATCTTGCCGGTGCCGTCGATCTGCATGTAGTAGGTCGGGCCGCCGGCCTTGCTCGGGCGGCGCATGTCGTTCGGCGCCACTGCGGCCGAGAAGCGCGTCTTGTACGGCCGCTTGTCATGCGCAAAACGCACGTCGCGGTTGATGCGGAACATCGCTTTCTTCGGATTGCTGAACTTGACTTGTGCATCAAACTTGCCCAGTTCAGCAATCATCTGCGTCACCACCTGCAGGAATTCTTCGCGCAGGATGTCGTAGCGCGGCTTGTTCATGATGAACCACGGACGGTTGTTGTTTTCTTCCAGCTCACGCAGGTATTGGGTCAGGTCGCGCAGATGCATTGTGTTCCTTATTTCTGATTGGCCGGCCGCTTGCCGACCGTGACGTCCAGCGTGGTTTCCTTGTTTTTACGCAGGACCGTCATTTTAGCTTTTTCGCCCGGCGTCAGCTGGGCGATGAGATTCAGCATGCTGTTGGTGTCGGCCACCGGCTTGCCGTCTACCGTCAGCAGGATGTCGCCCGGCTTGACGCCGCCCTTGTCGGCCGGCCCATGACGCACCACGCCGGCGATGATGGCGCCGCTCTGGCGCTGCAGGCCGAAGCTGGCCGCCAGCTCGGGCGTGATTTCCTGGCTTTCGACGCCGATCCAGCCGCGCACCACGTGGCCGGTCTTGATGATGGCTTCCATCACGTTTTTCGCGGTCGATACCGGGATGGCAAAGCCAATACCCACCGAACCGCCGCTCTGCGAATAAATCGCCGAGTTGATGCCCAGCAGGTTGCCGCTGACATCCACCAGCGCGCCGCCCGAGTTGCCGAAGTTGATGGCAGCGTCGGTCTGGATAAAGTTCTCGAAATGGTTGATGTGCAGATTGTTGCGCCCCAGCGCGGAGATGATGCCCATGGTCACCGTCTGGCCGACGCCAAACGGGTTGCCGATCGCCAGCACCACATCGCCGACTTGCGCCTGCTCGGCCTGGCCCAGCACGATCACCGGCAGCTTGTCCAGCGAGATCTTGATCACCGCCAGGTCGGTCTCCGGATCGGAACCGACCAGCTTGGCGGCAGCCTTGCGGCCATCCGGCAGCACCACCTCGATTTCATCGGCAGCCTCCACCACGTGGTTGTTGGTCAGGATGTAGCCCTGCGCCGAGACGATCACGCCCGAGCCGAGGCTGGACTCGTCATCGTCGCTGTCCTCGCGCTCGCCGAAGAATTTCTTGAAGAAGGGATCGCGCAGCAGCGGATGCTTTTTGCGCTTGGTCAGCTTGCTGGTGATGATGTTGACCACCGCCGGCATGGCGCGCGACGCCGCCGCGCGATAAGAACCGCCAGCCGTCACCGGCGGCTTCGACGGTCCGGCCTCCAGCATTGCCGCCGGATGGTCGGTGCTGCCCATTTGCTGCACCCGCACCGGCGCCGGACGCTCGCCGCCCACCGCCTTGTAAACAAAATACAGTGCCAATACGACGGTCACCGTTTGCGCAAACAATAACCAGAGTCGTCGCATCGCAGTCCAGCCTGCCGCTCGTGAGGCGGCTTTCAATTATTTTTTCAGGGAATCGCGAATTTCGCGCAGCAGCACAATATCTTCCGGTGGTGGCGGTGGCGGCGCCGACGCGGCAGCGGCCTCTTCCTGCTTGTGACCCAGCGTGCGCGCCTTGTTCATCAGCCGCACCATCTGGAAGATCACAAACGCCAGGATGATAAAGTTCAGCAGGATAGTAGCAAAATTCCCGTAAGCGAACACGGCACCCAGTTTTTTGGCTTCCAGCAGGCTCAGATTGGGCGCCTGGCCATTCAGCGGAAGGTAGTAGTTGGCGAAGTCCAGGCCGCCAAACAGCTTGCCGATCGGCGGCATGATGATGTCGGCCACCAGCGAATCGACGATCTTGCCGAAGGCGCCGCCGATGATGACGCCAACCGCCAGATCGACCACATTGCCCTTCATCGCGAATTCTTTAAATTCCTTCATCATTGCCATATTTTTACCCTCGCTGTGTGGTCAATTGTGAACAAAACTGCGCTTGGATCATACTATTTTTTCAATTGGATTCCAAACACCCTTGTTGTTTACGCATTTACAAGCCGAATTACGATATAAATTGACCTACATCAATTTCTGCTCATCGCCCCAGCCTCTATCATCGCACCGGGAACGGTGTAAACCTGGACAAACTTGGGAACCGGGCAACGTTGGTGTAAAGAGTTGCATCGTGCATACCTTATAAGGTAAGGTGGCTCGATTTCGTGCTATCCAAGTTTTCAGCATTCAGGTTTGTACACAGTTCGCAAGATTTTGTTCGCACTTTGACTGATTGGGGTTTGTATGAGTAACGAAAAGCAGGTCGATTCGGGCCGTCGCGGCATATTGGTCGCGACCGGCGCCGCAGGCGGCGTGGTAGGCTTGGCCACCGCCGGCGCATTGGTAAGTACCTTCCAGCCGTCGGAGCGCGCGAAAGCGGCCGGCGCACCGGTCGAAGTGGATATCTCCACGCTCAACGCCGGCGAAATGACCACCGTCGAGTGGCGCGGCAAACCCGTCTGGATCATCAAGCGCACGCCGGAAATGATCGCGTCGCTGAAGAAAACCGACGGCAAAGTGGCCGACGCCGAATCCAAACGCAATCCCGAAGAATTCACGCCCGAATACGCCCAGAACGAATGGCGCTCGCGCAAACCGGAAATCCTGGTCGCGGTCGGCATCTGTACCCATCTGGGCTGCTCGCCCTCGTCGAAGTTCACTCCCGGCCCGCAGCCATCGCTGCCGGACGACTGGGAAGGCGGCTTCCTCTGTCCTTGCCATGGCTCGACGTTCGACATGGCTGGCCGTGTCTTCAAAAACAAGCCAGCACCGGACAACCTGCAGGTTCCGCGCTATATGTTTTTGAGCGACACCAAGCTGGTCATCGGCAAAGACGAGAAAGGCGAGGCATAACATGGGTGCATTCAAGGAGACCAAATTCCCGGCCGACGCACCGGCTGCACAAAAAGCCCTGGGCTGGGTCGATGACCGCTTCCCGCTGACCAAGCTGTGGAATGATCAATGGGGCAAATACTATGCCCCGAAAAACTTCAACTTCTGGTACATCTTCGGCTCGCTGGCAATGCTGGTGCTGGTGCTGCAGATCGTCACCGGCATCTTCCTGACCATGCACTACAAGCCGGACGCCAACCTGGCGTTCGCCTCGGTCGAATACATCATGCGCGAAGTGCCGTGGGGCTGGCTGGTGCGTTATATGCACTCGACCGGCGCCTCGGCCTTCTTCATCATCGTTTACCTGCACATGACCCGTGGCCTGCTGTACGGCTCGTACCGCAAGCCGCGCGAGCTGATCTGGCTGTTCGGCTTCGCCATCTTCCTGTGCCTGATGGCCGAAGCCTTCTTCGGCTACCTGCTGCCATGGGGCCAGATGTCGTACTGGGGCGCGCAGGTGATCGTCAACCTGTTCGGCGCGATTCCGCTGATCGGCCCTGACCTGTCGCTGTGGATACGCGGCGACTACGTGGTGTCGGACGCCACGCTGAACCGCTTCTTCGCCTTCCACGTGATCGCGATTCCGCTGGTGCTGCTGGGCCTGGTGGCTGCCCACCTGATCGCGCTGCACGAAGTCGGTTCGAGCAATCCGGACGGCATCGAAGTCAAAGAGAACCTGGGCCCGGACGGCCACCCGGTCGACTCGATTCCATCGCATCCGTACTACACGGTGCACGACCTGTTCGGCGTCTCGGTGTTCCTGCTGATCTTCAGCACGGTGGTATTCTTCGCGCCGGAAATGGGCGGCTACTTCCTGGAGTATAACAACTTCCTGCCGGGCGATTCGCTGAAGACCCCGCTGCACATCGCGCCAACCTGGTACTTCACCGCGTTCTACTCGGTACTGCGCGCCACCACCGCCGACTTCATGTGGGTGCTGATGTTCTTCGTCGCCGCCTACGTGGTGTTTGTCTGGCTGAAATCGCGCCTGGCGCGCACCACCAAGATCGCCATCGCGGTGATCGCGCTGGTGGCCATCATCGGCATGCTGCCGCAGATCCTCGACGCCAAATTCTGGGGCGTGGTGTTCTTCGGCGGCTCGGTGGTGATCCTGGCCTTCCTGCCATGGCTGGACAAGTCGCCGGTCAAGTCGATCCGCTACCGCCCGACCTGGCACAAATATGTGTACGCCGTGTTCTTCCTGTCGTTCCTGACGCTCGGCTACCTCGGCACGCTGGCGCCTACCGATGCCCGCACCATCGTTTCGCAAGTGTGCACCCTGCTGTACTTTAGTTTCTTCCTGTTCATGCCTTGGTGGAGCGCCGCCGGCACGTTCAAGAAGGTTCCGGACCGCGTGGTTTTCCACGCTCACTAATAAAGTACAAAAGGACAACACATGAAATTCCCGAAACGCCTGCTTGCCATTGTGGCATTACTGCCAGGTCTGGCCTTCGCCAACGAGGGTGGCATCGCCCTCGACAAGGCGCCGGACCGTTCCAATAACATGGCGGCGCTGCAGCACGGCGCCAAACTGTTCGTCAATTACTGCTTAAACTGTCATAATGCGTCCTCCATGCGCTACAACCGCCTGAAAGACCTGGGTTTGAGCGAGGAGCAGATCAAGGCCAATCTGTTGTTTACCGGTGAGAAGGTCGGCGAAATGATGACCACCACCATGAAACCGAACGATGCGAAAGCATGGTTCGGCGTGGTACCGCCGGACCTGTCGGTGATCCAGCGCGCGAAAGCGTCTGGTGCCGGCACCGGTAGCGACTACCTGTATACTTATTTGCGCACTTTCTACAAGGACGACACCCGCCCTACCGGCTGGAACAATATGGTCGTTCCCAATGTGGCGATGCCGCACGTCTTGTGGGAATTGCAAGGTGTACAGAAAGTGGTGATGAAAGAAGTGCCCGATCCGCATGCCCACGGCAAAATGATTCATCAGTTTGCTGGATTTGAGCAGGTCACTCCGGGTAAACTAAAGAAATTGGAGTTTGACACCGCCGTGGCAGACCTGGTCGGCTACATGGAGTGGATGGCGGAGCCTGCTGCGCAGACCCGCAAAAAACTGGGTGCCATAGTCGTGTTGTTTATGGCTGTGTTTGCCTTCCTGGCATGGCGCTTGAATGCGTCGTTCTGGAAAGAAGTGAAATAGACGAGAGCGCCGGCTGGTACGGCGCTTGTTTTGCGAAGCCCGCATTGACGGGCCGATATGGGGTGATCCGTTCGCGGCCCACCCCCTTTTGTTCTTCTAAGGAACGATAAACATGATGGTTCTCTACTCGGGCACGACCTGCCCATTCTCGCAACGCTGCCGCTTGGTCCTGTTTGAAAAAGGCATGGACTTCGAAGTGCGCGATGTCGACCTGTTCAACAAGCCAGAAGATATCTCGACCATGAATCCGTATGGTCAGGTGCCGATTCTGGTCGAGCGCGAACTGATCCTGTACGAATCGAACATCATCAACGAGTACATCGACGAGCGCTTCCCGCACCCACAACTGATGCCGGCCGACCCGCTGATGCGCGCGCGTGCCCGCCTGATGCTGTTCAACTTTGAAAAAGAACTGTTCGTCCACGTGCACACGCTGGAAAGCGAACGCGCCAAGGGCAACGACAAGAGCCACGACAAGGCCCGCGCAGAAATCCGCGACCGCCTGACCACGCTGGCGCCGCTGTTCCTGAAAAACAAATACATGCTGGGCGACGAGTTCTCGATGCTGGACGTGGCGGTAGCACCGCTGCTGTGGCGTCTGGATCACTACGGCATCGAACTGTCGAAGACCGCAGCGCCGCTGATGAAGTACGCCGAGCGCATCTTCTCGCGTCCGGCCTACATCGAAGCGCTGACGCCATCGGAAAAGGTCATGCGCCGTTAATCGGACGCTGGCTGTTTAGTCGAAGTATGACGGCGCGTTTGCCGGCCTTGGCCGGCGGCGCGCCGTGGTTCACCGCAGTCTGGAATCCCATGCCTGAAATCTCAACCAAGCCCTACCTGCTGCGCGCCCTCTACGAATGGTGCACGGACAGCGGCTACACCCCCTACCTCGCCGTCAAAGTCGACGCCGGCACCACCGTGCCGATGGAATACGTGAAAAAAGGCGAAATCGTGCTCAACATCAGCTTCGGCGCCACCTCCGGCCTGAAGATGGACAACGACAGCATCCGCTTCCACGCCCGTTTCGGCGGCGTTTCGCGCGAAATCTACATCCCCGTTAACAACGTGATGGCGATCTACGCCAACGAAAACGGCCAGGGCATGGCGTTCGAGCCGCAACTGGGCGAATCGTCGGCGCCAGCGCCGCAAGCGGTCGAAGAAGCGCCTGTCGCACCGGTATTGTCGGCGGTTCCGCCAGCCTCCAGCGAGACGCCAGGCACCCCGGACGACAACAACGAGCCCCCCAAAAAGGGCGGGCGCCCCACCCTTACGCGTATTAAATAGCGTATAATTCGCCCCGTAAAAGTTACGCCGGCTTAGCTCATTTGGTAGAGCAGTTGATTTGTAATCATCAGGTGGCCAGTTCGAAACCGGCAGCCGGCACCAGTAAAATCAAGCACTTAGCCCAACCTTGACAGGTTGGGCTTTTTGTTTTTCAGGGTCATGTAGGCGCTGTGTAGGCATTTTCCCGAATTCAAGGTACCTGCCTCGGGTGGCCTTATAATTGTCGAGAGATTTGATAATTTGAGGAAATAATGGCTGCTGATTTTGTCGCTTACATCGATGAGGCTGGAGACGAAGGATTTAAATTTCTCGAGGGCGAGCGCGGCAGTTCCCGGTGGTTCGTTTTGTCAGCGACGATTATTCGAAAATCAAACGACTTACAAATAGTGAGGGCCGCCCGTGAGGTGAGGCAGCTGCTAGGGAAGCCGGATAAAGTACGTATTGCACTTCCGTGAATTAAAGCACGAGCAGCGGGTTCCATACGTCCGCATGGTGGCTGGCTTGCCTGTACGAACGGTGAATATCCTCGTTCATAAGCCATCTATCAGAAATCCGGAAAATTTTCAGCAAGAGGCGCACAAACTCTACCGTTACTGCACTCGGCTGCTGCTAGAACGGGTAAGTTGGGTCTGTAGAGACCATGCAGTGGGCGGAGCGTGCAATACAGATTTGGTGTTTTCGAACAGGTCCGCGATGTCCTATGACGACCTAAAAGCTTATTTAGATGTGCTTCACAAGCAATCACAAGCCGGCGCCGACATCAACATCCACTGGCCTGCAATCAACTGTGACAACGTACGCGCGGTAAACCACGACAAGCTGGCCGGCCTGCAGTTAGCAGACGCTGTGGCATCAAGCATTTTCTTCGGGGTGAACAAAACACAATATGGTGAGGTAGAAAGTCGGTACTTGGAAATGTTGAAACAAACAATTTACCGAAGAGACCGCCGTGCGGATGGCTACGGTCTGAAGATGTGGTGTAACGATAACGTCGAAAAACAAAGGCTCACCGAATTGGTGAGCCTTGAGTAAAAGTAGACCCCAGGTTCGAGGTTCCCACCCGTTCGGGCTGCCGCCGTGAGGCGACCTCTACAACTCCTGCGCTTGTCTACACCCAAATAGTAACAAACTACTCAAAATTGAGCAATCGGCGTTTAAATCGAACACTGCGCACAAAAAGGTACATCGCTAAGCTTTCATGACGCCCAGAATGTTCGCGCGTTATACCGAATATATGCGCGCAAGCGAGCTGATGCTCTCGCCCGCGCTGTACTTGACGATAATTTCCGCCCGCTGCTCTGCCGTGGTCTTAGACGAGCGACCCAGCACCTTTGCCCTCGCTCTTCGCACGAGCTAAGCCGGCTTGCGTATGCTCCAAGAGCAAATCACACTCCATCTCCGCCACGGCGGCAAGCATCGTCAGCATCATCTTGCCGGTGCAAAACCTGGAGTGGAGCAGGAGGCGGGGCTGCGATAGGTGGCGGAATGGGCTATGCCGGCACCGCATATGACTATGGTTGGGAATGGGATCAATTCTAAAACCAGAGCCGAGTTCTAGTCTGGACTTGTCGCGGCGTGCAGACAGGGCAATTTGCTGAGCAACAGCATTGCAGTGGCAAACGGATGACTGATTGGAAGTGGCCCGGCAAATAAGGCGAGGGAGGCAGCGTTTCGCGCCACCTCTACAATCCAGCACCAGCGGTGGCTACACACACATGCGCCACTCGCCGCACGCGCGCTGGCCTTCCAGTACAGCTCCACAATGCGCTGCAGATAGTCCAGCTGACCTTTTATAACCGCCGCGAAGGCCACAGGGCCATGGATCTGTAGAACAATGCCCGGGTCAGCTGCGCTGACATCCAATGCGGAGACATGCATTCCGTGACTGACCTTCTACTTCTGCTTAGCCGAGAGCGCTTGCAGTATCGACTGCGGGATTTCGCGACAGCCGCAAGCTTTCGAGTGAGCCACGTGCCACTCGACGCGCTGCTGCAACGTCGGATTTTTCGGCATACGATGTTGCTCATGCCAAGCCCTATTAGTTTTCCCCATCGTAAGCCTCAAGAGCGGCGGGAAGTGCGCTAATCGCAACAGCGCCAACTGCGGGCAATCCAATCAACACAGCACTCAACACCTCCTGCCTCGACGCGCCGTGGGTCTTCGCTGACAGTACATGAAAAGGAATTCCCGAGGTATTGCCTGTCGCAGCAAGGACTGCAATATAGGCCAGTTCTTCGGTTTTCTTATCCAGGGTACTGGCCTCATCCAGGCCTTTTACCGCCTGCATCCACGCCTGTGCGTGCGCCGGCGCTTCCTGCATAAACAATGAAAATGCTTTTGATATGCTCATCGTTGTTCTCCGTTGATTATTCTCGTTACCGTAATTCCATCATCACCGCTTTTGCTATCCAGATCACTTTTGTGATTGAAACGATAAATTGTGCTCGTCTGAAAAGTTGTTATAGTCACTTTTCCTGACGTAGTCACTGGCGCCCAGCCATTGCGCCCCACTGTGACTTCTGATTCTCACCCAAGCCCGTGAGCATTTTTTGATACGAGGTGAGAATCATGCAACCAAGACTAAACCATCAATTCGCCCAAGTGGTAGAGCAGGCCATCGTGCTCGAAGCACTCAGTGGCGCCGCGACCGCGTGGGCCTATCTGGCTGCTTACGGCGTGCCGAAAGAAACCATCCTGCGCGTGCTGTCCACCGCATCGGTCCGGCGCAAGACAGACAATCCTTCCTCCAACGCCATCGAAAACTGCCGCTGAGCGCTCATGGGCCGATCGCGTATTTCTTCGACAAGGCGTCCACCTGCTGCGCGCCGTGGGCGCCGATCCAGTTCCACACCGCTTCCACTTGCTCGCGGTTGCGCTGATAGTAGTGGCGGTTGGCGCCCAGCCACATCGATGAGACGCGTACCGGCTTGTCCAGCCGCGTCACCTGCTTGCCGTAGCGCTTGGCGACGTAGGGATCGAGCGCGGCCGGCGTCATCAACGCCAGCGTGAAGCCGTCTACCCGCTTCAGGCGCAGCTTGTCCAGATTGTTCCAAGAGCTGAAACTGCCGTCGTCGACATGCAGGCCGGCGGCCTTCAGATATTCGGCCAGGATGGTGCCCTGGTTCACCGCCAGCACATGCGTCTTGAAATAGCTGGCCGGATCAGTATCGGCTGACAATCGATCACTGGAACGCACAAAGACATACGCCATGGTCCGCAATGCGCGGCGATGATCGGGTTCGCCGTTGACACTGGTGGCAATCAGATAACCAGCCTTATCATCAGCCGGCGTATCGGCTGGGGCGATGTCGATCACGCCACTGGTCAGCGCCAGGCGCACGCGCGCCACCGGTAGCCGCACCAGCTCGACCTGGCAGCCGACGCTGCGGAAAGCCTCACGGAACAATTCCACCAGCACGCCGGGCTTGACCGGGACGTCGCCGCCGTTGCCCATGTAGTATGGCGCGCGCTCACGGTCGGAATAGCCGATGCGCACCGGCATGCAAGGCGCTGCGGCGCGTGCACCGGTGCAGGCCAGTAACAATAAAACGATGCAGTACTTCATGCCACGAGTATAGCGGCTGATAGGCTACACTTGTCAGATCTTTATTCTTGACGGAGATGCCAGATGAACCGTAAGACTGCTGCCGATTTCGATCCGGAAGTGCTGAAGCTGTTCGATCAATACGTACACGGCCGCATCAGCCGTCGTGACTTCCTGTCGTCGGCCACGCGCTACGCGGTGGGTGGCGTGACGGCGGCCGGCCTGCTGACCGCGCTGAGCCCGAGCTTCGCCGCGCCGGTGATTACGTCGGACGACAAGCGCGTCAACGCCCGCTATGTCGAACTGCCTTCGCCGCAGGGCAATGGTACGGTGCGCGGTTATCTGGTGTCGCCGGCGGGCGCCAAGGGCAAGCTGCCGTTGGTGCTGGTGGTACATGAGAATCGCGGCCTGAATCCGCATATCGAGGATATCGCGCGCCGCGTTGCGCTGGACGGCTTTATCGCATTCGCGCCGGATGCGTTGCATACGCTGGGCGGCTATCCCGGCGATGAAGACAAGGCCCGCGCGCTGTTCGGCAAGCTGGACCAGGTCAAGACGCGCGCCGATTTCATCGCGGCCGCGCAGTGGCTGAAGCAGCAGCCGGAGGGCAATGGCAAGCTGGGCGTGGTGGGCTTCTGCTACGGCGGCGCCATCGCCAACTATCTGGCGACGCAGATGCCGGACTTGCTGGCGGCAGTGCCATTCTACGGATCGCAACCAAAGGCTGAAGAGGTGTCGCGCATCAAGGCCCATCTGCTGATCCACGACGCCAGCAAGGATGAACGCATCCTCGCCGGCTGGCCGAGCTATGAGGCGGCGTTGAAAGAGGCGGGTGTGAAATACGAGCACCACGTCTACCAGGGCGAGCACGGTTTTAACAACGACACCACGCCGCGCTACGACGAAGCCGCCGCCAAGCTCGCCTGGCAGCGGACCATTTCCTTCTTCCGCACCCGTTTGGCCTAAAACAAAGCTGCCATGACTTGGCCGCTATAGGCTGGGTCATGGCGGACACTGGCTCTGGAGCAAGCATGAAAACTCTCACCACCATCACAACTTGCGATGAAGATCAGTTCATCCAATACAGCCGTCGGGTTGCGCGGCTTATCGATCAGGGGAGCGAGCTGCCGGAGGAAAGCCACATCATGTTTGGCGATCCGGCCGACTTGCTTAAACTTTTACGCGCCGATAACCGAGCCTTGTTTAGTGCGATTAAAGATCATCCTGGCTCTGTCAGCGATATCGCTGAACATCTTCAGCGTCAGCCGAACGCGGTGCAGAGAGACATCAATGAACTGGAGCGCTTTGGCATTGTGGCGATAGAAAAGCGGCTCATACCAGATCACGGTTATGTGGAAGAAGTCCACCTCACTGCCAAACGATTCAAACTCGAAGCCGACTTGATTTGAAAAGCCCCGCCTTGTGGGCGGGGCCTGTGCACATTACGATTTGGCGAAGGCCAGGAAGTCGTTGTGGAACTTGTCTTTGTGCGTGTCGGTCAGACCGTGTGGTGCGCCTGGGTAGACGATCAGTTTCGAACCTTTGACGATCTTGGCCGAGGCGATGCCGGCGGCTTTGATCGGCACGATCTGGTCATCATCACCGTGGATGATCAGCGTTGGCTTGTCGAACTTTTTCAGGTCTTCGCGGAAGTCGGTTTCCGAGAAGGCTTTGATCGAGTCGTAGGTGTTTTTGAAGCCACCCTGCATGCCTTGGGCGTACCAGGCCTGGATGATGCCTTGCGACGGTTTGGCACCGGGACGGTTGTAGTTGTAGAACGGGCCGGAGGCGATATCCAGATACAGCTGGCCACGATCCTTGACCTGGCCGGCGCGGATGCCGTCGAACACTTCCAGTGGCAGGCCGTCGGGATTGTCAGCAGTTTTCAGCATCAGCGGAGGCACGGCCGAGATCAGGCCCAACTTGGCGATGCGTTTGGTGCCGTGACGGCCGACATAGCGTGCCACTTCGCCGCCGCCGGTTGAGAAGCCAGCCAGAATGATGTTCTTCAGATCCAGCGCTTCGATCAGTTGCGCCAGGTCGTCAGCGTAGTGGTCCATATCGTTGCCTTCCCAAGGCTGGCTCGAACGGCCGTGCCCACGGCGGTCATGGGTGATGACGCGGAAACCGTTATTCGCCAAGAAGAAGGCTGCCGATTCCCAGCTATCTGCATTCAGCGGCCAGCCGTGGCTCAGGATCACTGGCTGGCCGTTACGTGGGCCCCAGTCCTTGTAGTAGATCTCAACGCCGTCACGGGTGGTGATGGTGCTCGCGGTCTTAGTCACTTTGCCTGCCACAACCGGTGCGGCCTCAGCGCTGCCGCCAACCAGCGCAGCCAGAGGAATGGCGACAGCTGCCGCTGCGGCGCCAGCGCCACCAAACATTGCCGAACGACGGGACAGGCTGACTTGCTCTTGGGTATTTTTGCTCATGATAGGCTCCGAATTAGTTAGTTAACGATTTAATTGCGAACGACATGTACTCAATATATATCGCACACAATCCAATAGCAAGCTATTTTTAGAATTTTTATGGGGCCGCCCGCAGGCGGCCCACCTGATTACGACTTGGCGAAGGCCAGGAAGTCGTTGTGGAACTTGTCTTTGTGCGTGTCGGTCAGACCGTGTGGTGCGCCTGGGTAGACGATCAGTTTCGCACCTTTGACGATCTTGGCCGAGGCGATGCCGGCGGCTTTGATCGGCACGATCTGGTCGTCATCACCGTGGATGACCAGCGTTGGCTTGTCGAATTTTTTCAGATCTTCGCGGAAGTCGGTTTCCGAGAAGGCCTTGATCGAGTCGTAGGTGTTTTTGAAGCCACCCTGCATGCCTTGGGCGTACCAGGCCTGGATGATGCCTTGCGATGGTTTCGCGCCAGGACGGTTGTAGTTGTAGAACGGGCCGGAGGCGATATCCAGGTACAGCTGGCCACGATCCTTCACCTGGCCGGCGCGGATGCCGTCAAACACTTCCAGCGGCAGGCCGTCCGGATTGTCAGCAGTTTTCAGCATCAGCGGCGGCACGGCCGAGATCAGGCCCAGCTTGGCGATGCGTTTGGTGCCGTGACGGCCAACATAGCGTGCCACTTCGCCGCCGCCGGTTGAGAAGCCAGCCAGAATGATGTTCTTCAGATCCAGCGCTTCGATCAGTTGCGCCAGGTCGTCAGCGTAGTGGTCCATATCGTTGCCTTCCCAAGGCTGGCTCGAACGGCCGTGCCCACGGCGGTCATGGGTGATGACGCGGAAACCGTTATTCGCCAGGAAGAAGGCTGCCGATTCCCAGCTATCCGCATTCAGCGGCCAGCCGTGACTCAGGATCACTGGCTGGCCGTTACGCGGGCCCCAGTCCTTGTAGTAGATCTCAACGCCGTCGCGGGTGGTGATGGTACTCGCGGTCTTGGTCACCGGACCGGTGGTGGCGGCTTGCGCTTCGGAAGCGTTGCCCAGCGCGGCCAGCGGCAGGGCCACGGCAGCAGCAGCGGCGCCGACAGAGCTGAAGAATGCGTTGCGGCGGGACAGGTTGACGGTTGTGTTCATGATCTTCTTCCTTTTAGTCTATGTATGGATATGCAGTAGTTGTGCTACAGTCATTTCGTTCTGCAGCTGCGATGGAGTGAATCTTAGGCCCCGCAAAACGTTTGTGGAACAGACAACACTGCAAGCCCACTTTGCAAAAATGCAGACCCCCTCATGCCAACTAGCAACGACTTCGACTGGAATGACATCCCGCTGATCCTCGCGCTCGCCCGTAGCGGCAGCATGAGCGCCACCGGCCGCCAGTTGGGCGTCGATGCCTCGACCATCAGCCGCCGCATCGCCGCCGCCGAGAAGGCGCTGAAACTGCGCCTGTTCATCCGCGACAACACCGGCTACCAGCTGACCGACGCCGGCCAAGTCTTCGTCGAGCATGGCGAGGCGGTCTACGGCAACGTCCAGAGCATGCTGCAAGCCTCGTCGCAGGAGGCCGACGCCACCGCCGGCCCGGTCAACATTACCTCGATCGACTTCCTGTTCGATTACTGGCTGCTGGAACACGTCCCTGCCCTGCACGTCCAGCATCCCCATCTGCAACTGACGCTGCAGGCGGAAAACCAGAATCTCTCCTTCACCCGCCGCGAGGCCGATTTCGCGCTGCGTCTGGGCAAGCCAAGCGAAGACGCAGCGCTGGTGATGCGCAAGCTGGGCGACATGGGCTTCGCTGTCTACGGCCATGAAAAGTTCGCCGGCACGCCGCGCGGCTGCTGGGGCACGCAGCCGTGGATCGCCTATGACGACGCGCTGTCCGGCACCGGCGAGATGCAATGGCTGGCAGCGATGGAACCACAGCCACGCAAGGTGCTCAAGGTGAACAGCCTGAGCACGATGGTGCGCGCCGCCCGCGCCGGCGTCGGCATGGCGCTGCTGCCGTGCATCATGGGACAGCAGGAAGGCCTGCTGCGCATCGGCGCCACGGTCGAAGTGCAACGTGATATCTGGCTGCTCAGCCACCGCGACGCCGGTGGCATCGCCCGCTTTAAAACCGTCTCCGCCTGGCTGTCGCAGGTCTATACTGCCAACGAACACCTGTTGTGCGGCGCAGCTTTAAACCCTTAAAACGCATTCTGCCCCCCGTTTTTTGCAGTTCGTCACATCCCGGTGGATGGACGGATAGCCCTTGTCTATAGTTCACTCAACGCAACGAACTAACCACCCACAAGGAGCTCAAAATGAACATCGCAAAAAACATGGAAATCATCTTCGCCGCTGCTGTCGTTGTTGTCAGCGCCACCTCGTTCGCTACCGCTGCGGTCAACCCGCCAGTCATCAACATCAAGGCTGACTCGGTGAGCATCCCTAGCGTGACGGTCACTGCCAAGCGCCTGACCGCTGCTGAAAAAGCAGCCCTGTAATTCACACCCGACGACGGAGCGCATCATGAAAAAATATCTGAAGGCCGCGATGCTGGCGACGGTACTGGGCAGCGGCGCATACGCCGCGCAGGCCGCCGAGGTGATCAGCGAGAGCCGCAGCGTTGATGCGCGCGCCGTGAAAATCGAACTGGACGGCGTCATCAGCCTCAAGGTAAAGCAAGGCCCGACTGCGTCGCTGACGATCTACGGTGAACCGGACGCAGTAAAAAAAGTGGTGGTCGAACAGAGCGGCGAAACGCTGCACATCGGCACCAGCAAGATGAACAACATCAGCTTCGGCAACAAGCGCGAACTGCGCGCCGAACTGACGCTGCCGAATCTGCGCACACTGACTTCCGGCGGTGTCGGCGCCACCGAAATCAGTGGCTTCAACGGCGACAATCTGCGCCTGGCACTGGAGGGCGCGGGCTCGGTGAAAGTCGATGCGCAGTACCGCAATATCGATGCGCGTCTCGGCGGCGTGGGTGGCATGACCATCAACGGCGGCAAGAGCGACAACGTCGACTTGCAGTTGAACGGCGCCGGCCGCATCGAGGTGGTCGGCCAGACCAGGCAACTGAACGCCAGCCTTGGCGGCGTAGGCAGCCTGGATGCGGAGCAGCTGCACGCGGACGCCATCGACGTCCGGATGAGCGGCCTGGGTAGCGCGGCGCTGTACGCGAAAACCAGCGCCAGTCTGAAATTAACGGGCATGGGTTCGGCCAAGGTGTATGGCAACCCTACCAATCGTAACGCCAGCGCACGCGGCATGGGCAACGTGAGCTGGCAGTAAGGAACGCTCCGGCCTGCGTGGCCGGGCTATCGGAAACACATGGGTGTGTTTTTACCGTCCAAAAGGGGCCTCCCTTTCGGACGGTTTTTTTTAGTGCGCCTGCATCATGCGGTAGACCTGTATGGCAGCGGGGCCGATCAGCACCAGCATCAGCGTCGGGAAGATGCAGAAGACCAGCGGGAACAACAGCTTCAGCGCGATCTTGGCGGCGGCTTCCTCTGCCAGCACGCTGCGCTTGCCGCGCAGATTATCGGAATGGATGCGCAGCGAATCGCCCATGCTGGTACCGAAGCGCTCCGACTGAATCAGCATCGCCACCAGCGTGTCGACATCCTCCACGCCGCTGCGCAAGGCCAGGTTGCGCAAGGCGCGTTCCTTGGTGAATCCGGCGCGCATCTCCATCAGCACCAGTTGCAGCTCCTGCGCCAGCGCCATGCTCTTGATGTGGATCTCGCCCGCCACCTTGGCCAGCGCGCGTTCCAGGCTCAGGCCCGCCTCCACGCAAACGGTGAGCAGGTCGAGCGCATCGGGAAAGTTTTCGAATATCTCGCGGCTGCGCGTCGCCGCCTTGTGCGCCAGCACCGCGTTGGGCAGGTAGTAGCCTATGCCAGCAAACATCAGCAGCAGGGGCATCCATCCCTTTTGCAGCGCCAGCGCACCGATGGCAGGCAACACGAGCGCCAGCAAGGTCTTGGTGGCGAAGTACAATGATGGCGCCGATGCGCTGCGCCAGCCGGCGTTCATGAAGCGTGTGCGTAGCGGCGACTTCTCCCAGCCGTCCTCCGGCAGCGACAAGCGTGAAAACGGCTGCGCCACCTGTGCCACCTTTTCCACCCAGCCGGTGCTGGCCACATCGGGCGTGGCAGCGGTGGGTTCGATCACCTCGTTCAGCCGCTCGCGCAAGGCCACCGGCGAAAACGCCAGCAGCGCCGCCACCGCAATGCCAGCAGCGACCACGAACACTATCGCCAGGAATATGATCTGCGAGCCACCCATGCTGTCCTCCGTTCAGACGCGGATGCGTATCAGCTTGCGCATCCACAGCACGCCACTCACTGCCACCGCCAGCGAATACCACATCAATTTGACACCGACAGGATCTGTCCACAACACGCGCACATAGGCCGGATTGGCCAACGCCATCAGCGCCATCACGCCAAGCGGCAGCAGGCACAGCACCCAGGCCGACATGCGGCCTTCGGCAGACATTACCCTCACCTGCGACAACAACTTCAGGCGCGCGCGTATCAGGCGGCTGATATTGCCGAACACCTCGGCCAGGTTGCCGCCCGATTCGCGCTGGATCAGCACCGCGATCACCAGGTAACGCAGATCGGTCAGCGGCACGCGCAATGCCAGGTTGTGCAAGGCTTCATTCATCGGCACGCCATAGTTGATTTCCTCGTAGGCGAACTTGAATTCGGCGGCGATAGGATCGGGCATCTCTTCGCCGACCATCTGCATCACGTTGGCGAAGGAATGGCCGGCGCGCAGCGCGCGGCCGAGGAAGTCGGCCGCTTCAGGCAATTGCTCCTCCAGTTTGTGCAGGCGCGCGGCACGGATGCGCATCAACGTCAGCCAAGGCAATCCGGCAGCCAGCAGCAGTGTGCCGATGGCGGGCAACCACGGCATGCCGATGATCTTTGGCAGCAGCAGGCCTGCCGCCATCAGCATGAGCGAACAGCCAAGGAACTGCGCCACCGACCAACGCACACCAGCCTGCAATAGCAGGCGGTCCAGCGCTGCCAGGCGGCCAATGCGGCGCAGCTGTTTTTCCAGCGCGGGATGGCGGCTGTAGGTGCGGCGCTTGAGGATATCCACGCGCTCGATACCGCCCTGCCCGGACGCAGCCATCATGCGCAAACGCCGCGATATACGCCGCGCGGCGCCGCCATGCGCACCGGACCACCACAGCCAGCCGCCCTCTATCATCAGGATCACAGCCGCAAACAGCAGCACGACGAATGCGGTGAAGATGCCGTCCATGGTGCTTACTCGTAGATCTTGTCGGGATCGAACACCGCGTCCGGCACCGGCACGCCAAACATGCGCAGGCGGTCGGCAAAGCGGGGCCGCACACCGGTGGCGGAAAACTGTCCCTGCACCTTGCCATGCACGTCCACACCTTTCTGCTCGAAGCGGAAAATCTCGTGCATGGCGATCACCTCCCCTTCCATGCCGGTGACCTCTTGCAGGCTGACTAGCTTGCGCGTGCCATCGGTCAGGCGCGACACCTGCATCACCACCGTGACGGCGGAGCAGATCTGCTGCCGTGTCGCGCGCGGCGTCAGATTCACACCAGCCATGCCCACCATATTCTCCAGCCGCGACAGCGCATCGCGCGGCGTGTTGGAGTGGATGGTGGCCAGCGAGCCTTCATGGCCGGTGTTCATCGCCTGCAGCATATCCAGCGCCTCCGGCCCGCGTACCTCGCCGAGGATGATGCGGTCCGGCCGCATGCGCAACGCGTTGCGCACCAGCGAGCGCTGATTCACTTCGCCCTTGCCTTCGATATTCGGCGGCCGCGTTTCAAGCCGCACCACATGCGGCTGGCGCAGCGCCAGTTCAGCCGCATCCTCAATCGTGACGATGCGCTCGTGCGCGGGAATAAAGCCGGATAGAACATTCAACATGGTGGTCTTGCCGGAGCCGGTGCCGCCAGATACCAGGATATTGATCTTTGCCTGGCCCAGCGCTTTCAGCACCTCCACCATCGGCGGCGTCAGGCTGCGGAAGTCCAGCAGGTTGTCGATGCTGAGCGGGTTGACCGCAAAGCGGCGTATCGACAGGATCGGTCCATCGATCGCCAGCGGCGGAATGATGGCGTTGACGCGCGAGCCATCCGGCAAGCGCGCATCGACCATCGGGCTGGATTCGTCCACCCGCCGGCCCACGCGCGAAACGATCTTTTCAATGATCTTCATCAGGTGGGCGTTATCGTTGAAGGTCGTCTCGGTCAGTTCCAGCTTGCCCGCGCGTTCGACATACACCCTGGCCGCCGTGTTGACCAGGATGTCGGACACGCCAGGGTCGGCCAACAGCGGCTCCAGCGGCCCAAAGCCCAGCATCTCGTGCTGGATGTCCAGCACCAGGTTGTGCCGCTCATGCTGATTGAGCACGATGCGCTCATCCTCGATGATGCGCTGGACCAGCAGCGCCAGCTCGTGCTTGAACTGCTCCGGTGTCAGCCGCTTCAGCCGTTCCAGGTCGATGCGATCGAGGATAGTCTGGTGCATGCTCTTCTTCAGATCCTGGTAGGCTGCGGCAGCCAGGCCCGGAAGGCCATTGGCGGCGCGGCCCTCGTCCGCATGTGACAGGCGTTCGCGTAAGCTCATCATCATCCTCCATCGTTGCGGCCAAAGATGCGATCAAATAGCCCTTTGCTCTCGGCGACGCGACGTGCCGCCACCAGTTCCACCAGTTCCGCCAGGCTGCGCGCCACGGCGCTGGCGCGCGACAGCTGCAGCACCGGTATTCCCTGATTGACGGAGTCCGTCGCGGACAGGTAATCATTGGGCACCGTGTGCACCACATCCGCGCCCAGCGCCTGCTCCAGATCCATCAGGCGCAGCTTGCCGCCCTTCTCGTAGCGGTTGACGATGAGCCGCGTGCGCTCGCTCGGATAGCCCAGCGAGCGGAAAATGTCCAGCAGGCGGCGGCCGTCGCGGATATCCGGCAGCGCCAGTTGCAGCACCGGATAGATGGTGTCCGCCTGGTCCAGCGCACGTAGCGAAATGGCGTCGATCTGCCGGCCGACATCCAGCACCACGAAGTCATAGTGCTGGCGCGCGATGCGCAGGATGGTATCCATATGTTCCGGCTTCATGTCGACCGTGCGGTTGGGATCATCCGCTGCCGCCAACACGCCGAAATTGGAGGCCACGTGAACCAGGCAGGAATCGAGGAAGGCGCCATCCATGCGGCTGATCTGCGCGCAGATGTCGGACAGCGTCATCGCCGGCTTCTGGTCCGACACATACAGCGTGGCGTCGCCGAACTGGCCGTGCAGGTCGATCAGCAACACCTTCTTGTCCGCCAGCGCGGCCAGCGCGTAGCCGAAGTTGGTCGATAAAAAGGTCGCGCCGCTCCCCCCCTTGCAGGAAATGAAGGCCAGCACCTTGCCCTCGCGGACGGGACTCAGGCCGGTCGCCACCTCGATCCGGTCCATCGCCTCGTGGAAAGCGCGGTGTACCAGCGGCAGCGGCAGCACTTCGCGCATGCCGGCGCGCATGGCGCGTATCAGCAAGTCCTGTTGCGGGTCGCGCGTCAGCAGCATGAAAGTGGCCGATGGATACTGCTTGCCCAGGCGTTCAACCAGGTCGCCTTCTTCGCCGGCGATGTCGCTGGCGTCCAGCACCACCAGCTCCGGCATTTCGGACAGCGGGCGTTCCACCGCATCGCGCAGGCCGTTGCGCGACGCTACCAGTTGCACCGCCGGCATGCGTGCCGATCCTTGCGCCGCGAGCTCCGCGTGCAGCAGGCTGTCCTTGCTGACCATCAGCGCTTTCATTTGGCGGCTCCACTCACCAGCGCTGGCTGCTGTGCCTCGCCGCTGGCTTTCTGATAGCGTTCGTAAGCGGCACGCGCGGCGCGACCGTCCATGCCCGCCACCGGATCGGTGTTATGGGCGGCGGCGGGATCGGCCACCTGTTGCATCAGCGCCGTGCGCGTATCGAGGCCAAAGCGGCTGTCCCAGTGTGGCGTGGTGCTGGTGCAGGCGGACAAGGCGCCGGCCAGCAGTATCGGTAGGTAACGCATCATCACTCCTTGCTGGAAGGTTCCGGCGCGCCTTCCATGCGGCCGCCCAGGAACAGGCTGGTACGGCCTGGCGTGGTGACGCTGTCAGTCGGCAGTTGGTAGTTGGCGGGTAGCGGCCGCACCAGATGCGGCGTTACGACAAACAGCAGCTCGGTGCGGTCCTGCTGGAAGTCGGTGCTGCGGAACAGCGCGCCCAGCACCGGCAGTTCGCCGAGAATGGGCAGACCGTGGATGTTGGAACTCTGGCTGTTCCTGATCAGGCCACCAATGGCGAAGCTTTGGCCGTCGTACAACTCCACCGTGGTGCTGGCGCGGCGCGTGGTGAACAGCGGCAGCACGGCGGTGCCGGAGAAGCCTGCGGCCGAGATGCCGATGCCTTCACGCGATATCTCGGACACTTCCGGCGCCACGCGCAGATTGATGCGGCCGCCCGCCAGCACGGTGGGCGTGAAGCGCAAGCCAACACCGAATTCCTTTTCATCCAGCGTGACCTTGTTGTTGTCCTGCGCGACCGGCACCAGGATGCGGCCACCGGCGAGGAAGCTGCCCTCCTGGCCACTGACCGCCATCACCGTCGGCTCGGCCAGCATGCGCACCAGCGCATCTTTCTTGTCTGCGGCGATGGCGCCGCGTGAGCCGATTCTCAGCAGGCCTTTCAGCGTGTCACTGACAAGGCTGGTGGTCAGACTGCTGGCCCAGCTGCCACCGCCAAAACGCAGCGACACATTGGCTTCCAGCTTGTCCAGCAGTGACTTGGACACTTCCGCGATTTTCACCTCCAGCATCACTTGCTGCGGCGCGCCGACATTGAGGAAATTGACGATGCGGGCGCTGGCCTGCGCGGCGGCGCTGCTGGCCGATTGCGCCGAGGCGGACGTACCCTCGCTGCGCTTGCCATCCAGCGCCAGCGGCTGGGCCGGACGCCGCACGAAGGCGGTGGCCAGTTCCAGCACGCGCGCGGCGGTGGGCGCATCATCGACGGTGCCGCTGATGACCAGCGTGTCACCGGCGGCGCTGACGTGGATATCCTTCTGCTCAGGCATCAGCGCGGCAAGGGCCTGCTGCAAGGCACCGGGATCGATACCGACGATCACTTCCACAACGTTGCACAAGCCGCTGCGACCCTGCACGATCATATTGCTGCTGCCGATGTCGACGCCAACCACATACAGCGTATCCGGCGCCACCAGCATCGCCTGCAGCACCGCTGGGTTGCCGATGCTGCGTGCCTGCACTGTTTCCGGCATGCGCATCAGCGTTGATTTTCCGGGTTGCAGCGTCAGGTTGATCGGCTGCGCCGCCTGGCCGGTGCAACGCAGGCTGCCGCTATCGGCAGGCGCCGGCTCGGGCCGGGGTTGCGCGGCGACCGGTGCCGCCCGTAATGGTGCGGCCAGCGTCAGGGCGGCGCATAGCGCCCAAGCATGGAGGTGGCGGTCCATGGCGCGCTCACAGGCATTCCTGCGAGCGCTGCGCGCCCGCGATGACACCGACACAGAACTGTGTACGTTGCGCTGTGGCCGCGACCTGCACCTGCGGCCGCGCCACCGGCGTCAGCGCAGTTGCAGTGGCCGGCGACGCCGGCGCAGCAGCAACCGCTACCTGCTGCCGCGCATGCGTGCCAAGCAGCGTGCCCTTGGTAGCGCCATCCGTGGTACCGGGGCGGGGATCGACCTGGTTGCGCAGCACCAGTGACAAGGTGCCGACGCTGCGCGCCAGGTCCAGGTTCTCGGCCTGTTCCGGCGTCACCTCCAGCGTCACCGCGTTGACCACGCGCGGCCTGGTCTCATCGCGTCCCACTTCCTGCGCTACCGCCAGCACCAGTATCCGCTCCAGCACGATCTTGGAGATGGCGCTGTCATTGGCCTGTGTGTTGACAATGATGTCGACGAAGTTCCCCGGCAGCGCGAATCCCGCCACGCCCACCACATCGTTGACGCGCACAGTGATGGCGCGCTTGCCCTCTGCAATCAGCGCCGACAGGCCGCCCAGCGTGCCGGAAGGCGCCAGCTTGGCGTCGCTCAGCGGCTCGTCACGCAGCACGCTGGTTTTCAGCACGCGGCCAACCAGCTTGCTGGTATCGGTCAGCGCGCCGCGCGGCAGACTGTCCGCCGGCCAGTCGATCTGCCGGAGCATCTCTGGCGTCAGCCGCTGGCCCAGGCTGACGTCTGCTGCCGCCACCACAATCTTGTTGGATGCGCCCGGCGTCTGCCGCAGCAGCCAGCGCGAAGCCAGCGCCACCGCCGCCAGTCCGAACACGATGGCCAAGGCCATCATCAACACTGCGCGCCGGTTCTTCATGCTATCCGAGGCTCCACAACATCGTCCACCGTACGCGTTCCGGCATCGGCAAACATGCTGACCCAGGCCTGCTCCAGCGTCGCCACCGACAGCCGCGCCGGTTCGCCGAGGTAGCCGGCAAAGTCGGCCACGCGTCCGATAATCTCGCGCGGGTAGCAGGCCAGCAGAGGCAGGGCGCTGCCCGCGTGCAGTTCATCGAGCAGATAGCGCAGCGCTGTCTCGTCATACGCCACGCCCATGCTCAGGCACTGCTGGCGGAATAGCGTGCGATAGCTGGCGGTGCCCAGCGCGCCAACTGGAATCTTGTAGCCGACGCGACGCAGCGCTGCCTCGTCCAGCAGCATCGATGGCGACTGGCTGGTGGCAAATACCAGCCGCAGGCGGCACGGTACATGGAAATGATAGCTGCCCGCCAGCGACAGCACGCTGCGGCCCGCCTCCTGCGCTTGCGCAAAGCGGTCCAGCAGTTCGGCGGCCGGCATGCGCTGGCGCCCCAGGTCGTCGACGATCAGCAGGCCGTTGTTGGCCTTCATCTGCGGCGGCGCGCGGTAGCAGCCGCTGGCCGCATCCAGTTGCAGGTCCAGCATGGCCGCATCCAGCGCGCCATCCAGCACCACCACGGGACGCTGGCACAGTACCCAGCGCGGATCGCTGCTGCGCCGCTCAGGCGACGGTTGCGACAAGCGCGCCTGGCGTGGCGACGGCGGACGATGCACCGCCGCGTCATGCACCTGCACGATATCCTGTCCCACCACCACGGCGTGCGGCACCGCCACCAGGCCTTGCAGCAGGCCGCCCAGGCGGCGCGCCAGCAGCGACTTGCCGCTGCCGGAGGGACCGTACAGCAGCATGCTGCGGCCGGCGTGCATGGCAGCGCCCAGCATGCGCTGCACCGCTGGCGCCAGGAAGTCGTCGGAGAATTCAGCCGCCAGTTCCTCGGCGCCCGGCGGTGGCGCCTGCAAGGCCTGGCGTTCGACCATGGCGCGATAGGCTTCCAGCGTCACCGGCGCCGGCCCCGCATACGGGCAACGTTCCAGCCACGCACTGGCGCGCTGCTTGCCGGTGCTGGTCAGCTGATATTGAACGTCGATGTCGGAGTCGCCGCGCCACGCCACTTCCGCCACGTGTTCGGCCACCATGAAATCGAGCACTTCGCGCAGCACATTGATTGACAGGTGCAGCCGGGTGGTCAGCACCGGCAGGTGGCTCTTGCCGCCCAGGTACAGCGCCTTCGCGGCCAGTTCGACAATCAACTGCTGCGGCAGGCCGGTGTCGCGCACCGATTTCGGCTGCGGCGGCAACACGGACTCCGGCTCGGCGTCAAGCAGCTGGGTGTAAGGGAATGGTGGTTCCAGGGCAAGCATCGTAATCTCCGCAAGGAAATAGTTCGGCGTGGAATCAAGTCTATCCACCTGTGCCGTGTGGACATTGACTTGAAGCAAGCTCTGTTCAGCGATGCGTCGAGACGATGAAACCGACCGTGGCCAGCGCCACCGCCACGCCATATGGGATGCCGCCCGCGCTGGCTGACGGCGGCAAAGGAACCGGCAGCAGCGGCACGCCGAGCAGGCGCAGCAGCAGTGGCTTGCAGATCAACGCCAGGTTGCGCATGCCCTGCCGCCAGCGGCCGCTGAATAGCAGCAGTGTCAGCGCCATCACGCCGCCGGTGACATACGCCAGCGCGGCGATTTTCAACGCCGCGCCCGGCCCGGTAAAGCTGCCAACCATGGCCATCAGCTTGACATCACCGGCGGCCATGCCGCGCAGCAGGTACAGCGGCAGGAATAAAAAAAAACCGGCCATGGCGCCGGCGAACCAGTGCGATAGCGGCGCCCACGGTGGTCCGGCGAGCAGGTGCAGCAGCAGCGCCAGCACCAGGCCGCTGAGGATCAGCACGTTAGGAATCTTGCGCATGGCCAGATCGGTCAGCGCCGCCTGGGCAACCAGGCAGATCAGGATTACTTCGATGGCGTTCAACATGAGGAGGCTCCGCGAAAAGGCTTTCCAGCCTGGCTGCGACTGGAAAGCCCTGGTGCTTACGGATTCTTGATGTGATCGGCGATGGCCTCGAAGGCATCGCCCAGCGCCGGCCCCAGATAGGCAAACGCCGTCATCACGGCGGTTACCATGGTTGCCGCGATCAGGCCGTATTCGATGGCCGTGATCCCATCTTCGTCACGCGCAAACTCCTTTGCCATTGCAATCAGCGAGTTCATGTCGTACTCCTTGGGTTAGTCCATAAAAAAACCTCTGGCGCGTTCCGCTGCACCATTGCTTTCAACTATACGGACGCTGCATTTATTGGAGTTGATGAGACGCAAGTTTTCCGTGTGGAATCTTTTTTAGTCTATGATGAAGATGAGTGTCGGAAAAAGATCGCATTCTTTCGGAATGTAAGTTTTTTTTCGCACACATGAATTGCCTCAATTGCAAAAAGCTATTATCCTGATCAGCTGTTTTTTGGAAAGGCAAATGGATTCCCTACTGAAACACATGGTGGACATGACCGGTCACCGTGATCACACGATGCTCGACATCTCGGTGATTTCGGCGGTGCAGGAGCTTGCCCGCGCCAGTCAGGTCCGTGTGCTTACTCTGGCGACAGTCAGGGGAAAGGTGTTTGTCCGTCCGCGCGCTGTCATCCGTAACGGTGAACCGGCACGCATGGTTGATACCACCGACCAGCAACATCCCGGCGATCCGGTCGAGCGTTACCCGGCGCTGGCGCAATGCATCGCCCGCCATGAATCCGGCGCCGATGTCGCCAACGAAGCCGACGAGCACACGCTGTGGCTGCCAATCTGGTTGGGTGACAAGGCGGATACCTGCCTGGAAATCGTCAATCCGACGCCATACACCAGTGAAACCATCCACGTCATCGGCGGCATCGTCAGTGTCTACCGCAATTTCCAGAACCTGCTGGATTACAGCGAACGCGATTCGCTGACCGGCCTGCTGAACCGCAAGACGTTTGACGACCAGCTGTCCAAGATGCTGGCCGCCAGCACCGAGCAGGACGCCATCACGCTGCCGGGCGAGCCGGAACGCCGGGCCCACTGTGACGAAGAAAAGCAATGGCTGGCCGTGGTGGACGTCGACCATTTCAAGCACGTTAACGACCGTTTCGGCCATTTGTACGGCGATGAGGTGCTGATCCTGATCGCCAACCTGCTGACCTCGTCATTCCGCGCGCAAGACCGCGTGTTCCGTTTCGGCGGCGAGGAATTTGTCGTGCTGCTGCGTTCGGCCACCTTGGACAATGCCAAGAAAATCATCGAGCGCTTCCGCATGAACGTGGCGGCGCATGACTTCCCGCAAGTTGGCAAGGTGACGGTGAGTGTGGGCTTTGTCAGCATCAGCGCGCTGGAAGCGCCGGTGATCATTCTTGGCCACGCCGACCAGGCGCTGTACTACGCCAAGAGCCATGGCCGCAATCTGGTGTGCCACTACGACGAGCTGGTCAGCGGCGGCCTGCTGCAGGCCATCGAATCCAACGATACCGCCGAATTCTTCTAAGCGACGCTGAGGAAGCGCATCGGATCGACATTCCACTTGGCCGGCGATTCGTGGCCGACAATCTTGTCGCCGCCGCCAAAGCCCAATCCGCGCGACAAATCAATGGTTTCCGGCTTGATGTAGACGTTCTTCTTGGTGTGGAAGAACACATTGACCTTGGGCGCCAGCAGATTGGTTTCATGCGGCTCGATCACCACGCCCAGGCGCCCCGATTCCAGCAGCACCATCGTGCCCACCGGATAAATCCCCACGCAGCGCATGAATTCCTGCGCATATTGCGGATTGAAATGGAACTTGCTCCACTCATAAATCTTGCGTAGCGCCGCTGCCGCCGGCATGCCCTTGTGATAGCACCGATCGGCGGTAATGGCGTCGTACACGTCGACAATAGCGGCCATCTGCGCCAATTCGCTGATCTGGTCATTGGCCTGCTTGCCCGGATAGCCGCTGCCGTCGCGGCGCTCGTGGTGGTGCAGCGTGATATCCAGCGGAATCGGGCCGATCTCCGGCGATTGCTTCAGGATGTTGTAGCCATCTTCCGGATGCTTCTTGATGACGGCGAACTCCTCGTCGGTCAGCGGCCCCGGCTTGTTGAGGATGTGATCCGGCACCAGCGCCTTGCCGGTATCATGCAGCAAGCCGCCCAGGCCGGCCTGGTGAGTGATGTCGGCCGGCAGGTTGCGTGAGCGGCAAAACGCCACCAGCAGCGTGCACACGCTGACCGAGTGCAGGAAAGTGTAGTCGTCCTTGTTCTTGATGCGCAGCAGGCCGACCAGCGCGCCCGGATTGCGCAGGATGGACTCGGTAATATTTTGCACCACCGGTTGTACCTGGTCCAGCTCGATGGCCTTGCCGAGGCGCGCATCCTGCATCACACTACGCACCAGCGTCGACGCCTGGTGGCGGATCTGCACCGCGCGCTGCATTTCTTCGCCCAGCGACACGCGCGTCTGCACCGGCGCCTTGGCCACCATCTCGACGATTTCGCGCTCGGTGGCAGCTTGCGCTTCGGCCAGCGTCGGCGCATCCTCAATGTCCAGGCCCTTGGAACTGTCTATGACAACATCGTGGATGCCAGCGTTGAGGATCTTGCGGATTTCATCGTCGCTGGACAGCAGAAAACGGTTGCGGACAAATGGGTGGGTCATCCAGTCGCAGCTCAGGTCGTGGATATACATGCCGATTTTAAGCTGGGAGGAATCGACTTTCTTTAACATACGAATACCCATCAAATAGAAGCTGGACACTACCCCGTCATGCATCCAGTATAACAAAACGTTTCCTACCGAAATTTAAATTTACATGGAACTACGCCAGCTGCGTTATTTTGTTGCTATCGTCGATCACGGTTCGCTGTCGCGCGCGGCGCTGATCCTGCACGTCGCCCAACCCGCGCTGACCCAGCAATTGCGCCAGCTGGAGGCGGAATTGGGCGTGCAGTTGCTGCACCGGACCGCCCAGGGCGTGCTCAGCACCGATGCCGGCAAGGTCTTCTACGAACACGCCCAGGCCATCCTCAAGCAGGTGGCAGACGCGCGCTCGGCGGTGGCGCAATCGGCCGAGCGGCCCAGCGGCAGCGTCACGCTGGGACTGCCGCACAGCATCTCCGGCGCGCTGGCCCTGCCCTTGCTGACCGCGACCCGTGCCCAATATCCCGAGATCACACTGCAGCTGACCGAAGAGCTGACCGGCAATCTGAGCGACCAGCTGAAGTCCGGTCGCGTCAACCTGGCCGTGCTGTTTGACGATGGCCAGCTGAGCCAGTTCGCCACCGCGCCGCTGGCGGAAGAGGAACTCCATTTCATCTGCCGCGCCGATGCAGCGTACGCCAGAGGTGAGCATTCACTTACACTACAACAGGCATTGGCGACCACATTAATCTTGCCTGGCCTGCAACACGGCGTGCGGCCACGGATCGAAAGCGTGGCGCGCGCGGCCGGACTCAGCGTCGGTAATGTGATCGAAATCAACTCCATTGCCATCCTCAAGTCCGCGCTGCTGGCGGACATGGGCGCGACCCTGCTGCCATCGGCACCTGTCCTGGACGAATTGCAGCGTGGCGCCTTGCGCGCGCAGCGCATCCATACCCCCTCGATTTCCCGCACAGTTGTATTGTGTTCTTCACGCAACATTCCGCTGACCAACGCTGCCGCCGCAATCAGCAAGCTGGTGGGACAGGTCAGCGCGCAACTGATCAGTTCCGGAACGTGGCCGGGAACGCACACGCTGGAGTAGACGGTAAATTTCCATATGGAAATATAATAGTGAGGTTAATCAGAAAGGAACCTCATGTCCCACCGTCTCCGCCTGCTGGCGCTGAGCCTACTTTGCAGCAGCGCCCACGCCGCCACGCCGTACAATCCCTATTTAATGAAGCAGCCGTTTTTCGAGCTGATCGAGCGCGAAGCTACCGACCCGCTCGAACTTGGCGACATTGACGTTGCTATCCTTACCACTGCCGACCAATGCGATCCGAAGATCAAGAAAACCTTCTTCGGCAGCTCAGCGGGCAGCAACCAGCAACTGGTGCAGTCATGGATCTGCACCGGCTTCGCCGCCAGCGCCACCGATCCTGAACAGAAGCTGGCGATGCACCCGATTACCATCGACACGTATCCAGACCAGCCATCCCCGGTACCGGCCACGGTGGCCGAGCTGGGCGAGCGCGCTGGCACGCGGCGCTATATCGCCCTGGTCGACTGGCGTGTGAGTGATTTTGTCACCCCGGTCAATTGCGGCTTCTTCTGCACATTCCGTCTGAATACGCCGATGGAGATCGCGGTGGTCGACCGCCAGCGCGGGAAAACCGTCTGGCATGCGCGCTATGTCAACCAGGGCGGTTATTCAGGCACCAAGTACGACCCGAAAGAAGCGTTTTATGCCGGCGCCGCCAACATCCAGCATGCGCTGAGCCAACTGGTCAGCAGCGAAAAAGCCCGCCGCGCACTGGCCGATGCCGGCATCAGCTCGGTCCCTGCGCTGCAACCTGGCGCGCTGGCGCTGGCCCCGGCCGCCAACCTGATCTTCATCAATGACAGCCGCAGCAGCCCGCGCCACGAAACCTATATCCACGAGATCCCCACCACCTTCTCGTTGAAAAAGATGGATGACAGCGACGACAAGGCCGCACGCTTCATGCCAAGCTATCACGGCTATCTGGCGTTCACGCTCCCGCCCGGAAAATACAAGCTGAAGGTTGGCAAGAGCGAACGGCTGATCGATGTCACCGCCGATAGCAAGCCGCTCTACTTGAGCGAAACCAAGGACTTGTTCGGCGGCGGCTCCTCGACCGATGAAGTAGCGGAAGCCAAGTTGCTGAACCTGTTCGGCGATGCGGCCAACTGGGCGTTGCCCGAGGCTACGCCGGCAGCGGCCAGCAAGAACCGTCCGCTACGCTGGGCGCCACAGATCGCCCCGTAGAGCCATCACTTTTTCTTATACCCCTATCGGCATTCGGTATTTCCGTATACGTCAACTCGCGCCCATACTGGGAGTCAGCCGCCAACCAGGCGGCATGACGGCTTGAGCCTGGCACGTCCACCCGGCGTTTCCCTGTTCGAGCACGATCCAATGACAAAAACGGAGACACCGCCATGCCAGACGGCACCAGCTCGCTCACGTCCGTGAGCCTCGACGACAAATACACTTCCACCAACGGCAAGATCTTCCTGTCCGGCATCCAGGCGCTGGTGCGCCTGCCGATGATTCAGCACGTGCGAGACAAGACCGCCGGCCTGCATACCGCCGGCTTCATTTCGGGCTATCGCGGTTCGCCGCTGGGCGGCCTGGATGAGAACCTGTGGAAGGCCAAGCCGCACCTGGAAACGCACAATGTGCAGTTCGTGCCGGGTGTGAACGAAGACCTGGCGGCGACAGCGGTGTGGGGCTCGCAGCAGGTGGACCTGATTGGCGAATCGAAGTACGACGGCGTGTTCGCGATGTGGTACGGTAAAGGCCCTGGCGTCGACCGGTGCGGCGATGTATTCAAGCACATGAACCACGCCGGTACGGCGAAACACGGCGGCGTGCTGCTGGTGGCGGGCGACGACCACGGCGCGTATTCGTCCACGCTGCCGCACCAGTCGGACCACATCTTCTCGGCCTGCATGGTGCCGGTGCTCTACCCTTGCAATGTGCAGGAATACCTGGACCTGGGCGTGCATGGCTGGGCCATGTCGCGCTTCTCCGGCTGCGCGGTGGCTTTCAAGGCGCTGGCGGACACGGTGGAATCGTCGGCCTCGATCGACGCCGATCCGTTCCGCGTCGACGTCAAGATACCGAAAGACTTCGTCATGCCGCCCGGCGGCCTGAATGCCCGCCTGTCCTCCGTGCCGCTGGGCCAGCAGGCACGCAATCAGGAAGCGCTGATGCAGGACTACAAAATCTACGCCGCGCTGGCCTATGCGCGCGAGAACAAGCTGAATCACACCACCATCGATTCGAAGGATGCGAAGCTGGGCATCATCGCCTCCGGCAAATCGTATCTGGACGTGCTGGAAGCGCTGGAAGAACTGGGCATCGATGAAGCGATGGCCGCCGAGGTTGGCCTGCGCCTGTTCAAGGTGGCGATGCCATGGCCGCTGGAGCCGGACAGCGTACGCGAGTTTGCCCAAGGCCTTGATGAGATTCTGGTGGTGGAAGAGAAGCGCCAGTTCGTCGAATACCAGCTAAAGGAACAGCTGTACAACTGGCGCGACGATGTGCGTCCACGCGTGATCGGCAAGTTCGACGACAAGGGCGAATGGGTGGCGCCGCGCGGTGAATGGCTGCTGCCGCCGAAGGCTGACTTCTCGGTATCGCAGGTGGCACGCGTGATCGCCAGCCGCGTCGCGCGCTACATCAGCGATGCGCACATCGAGCAGCAGATCAAGGCTCGCCTGACCTTCCTCGATGAGAAGGATGCGGTGCTGAAGAAGGCCATCAATACACCTTTCCGTCCAGCGTTCTACTGCTCCGGATGCCCGCACAATACCTCGACCAAGGTGCCGGACGGTTCGTTCGCATTGGCCGGCATCGGCTGTCACGTGATGGCCACCTCGATCTACCCCGAGTACAACAAGCTGACCACGCACATGGGCGGCGAAGGTGCGCCATGGATCGGCCAGGCCGCGTTCTCGAAAGTGCCGCACGTGTTCCAGAATCTCGGCGACGGCACCTACTTCCACTCCGGCTACCTGGCGATCCGCGCGGCGGTGGCGGCGCGCGTGAACATCACTTACAAGATCCTCTACAACGACGCGGTGGCCATGACCGGCGGCCAGCCGGTGGACGGCCAGACCTCGGTGCCGATGATCGCGCAACAGATGGCAGCTGAAGGCGTCAAGCGCATCGCGCTGGTGACGGAAGACCTGGCGCGCTACACCGACCGCAGCGCCCTGCCCGCCATCGTCTCGCTGCACGACCGCAAAGACATGGATGCAGTGCAGCGCGAGCTACGAGAAATTTCCGGCGTATCGGTACTGATCTACGACCAGACCTGCGCCGCCGAGAAACGCCGCCGCCGTAAAACCGGCGCGTATCCGGACATCGCCAAGCGCATGGTCATCAACGAAGCCGTATGCGAAGGCTGCGGCGACTGCGGCATTCAATCGAACTGCGTGTCCATCCTGCCGAAGGAAACGGAATTCGGCCGCAAGCGCACCATCGATCAATCGTCCTGCAACAAGGACTACTCGTGCGTGAAAGGCTTCTGCCCAAGCTTCGTCACGGTGGAAGGCGGCGCGCTGAAAAAAACCAAGGCTGGCGCCACGCAAACCGATGACGGCTGGGATGCGCTGCCCGCGCCTGTGCTGCCGGAGTGCGATCATCCGTACAACATCCTCATCAACGGCATTGGCGGCACCGGCGTCATCACCGTCGGCGCGCTGATGGGCATGGCCGCGCACATCGAAGGCAAAGGCGCATCGGTGCTGGACATGACCGGCATGTCGCAGAAAAACGGCTCGGTCACGTCGCACGTGAAGATCGCGCGCACGCCATCGCACTTGCGTGCGCAACGGATCGCCACCGGTGAGGCGGACGTCATCCTCGGCTGCGACATGCTGACTGCCGGCGCCGCCGACGCGGTATCGAAGATGCGTCCGGGCCGCACGCTGGCCATCGTCAACCTGCACGAACAGCCACCCGGCACCTTCGCGCAAAACGCCGACTGGCAATACCCGGCCGCCGATGTGCGCGCGCTGATCGAGGAATCGGTCGGCGACGGCGCGGCGGACTTCATCGACGCCACCAAGCTGGCCACCGCCTTGATGGGTGATTCGATCGCCGCCAACCTGTTCATGCTGGGCTACGCCTGGCAACGCGGCCGCATCCCGCTGAAAGAAGAATCGCTGCTGCGCGCGATTGAACTGAATGGCGTGGCCGTCGGCTCGAACAAGAAGAGCTTCCTGTGGGGCCGCCGCGCCGCCGTGGACCTGAAGCGCGTCGAACGCGTGGCAACGCCAGCGCAGCCTATCGTGCTGCAAATGCCGCAAAGCCTGGACAGCATCGTCGCCAAGCGCATGGAATTCCTCACCGCGTATCAGAACGCCGCCTATGCCAACACCTATTCGGAACTGGTGGCACAAGTACGCGCGCGCGAAACGGCGCTGGGCCTGAACAACAAGCTGTCCACCGCAGTCGCCAAGTACTATTTCAAGCTGATGGCCTACAAGGACGAATACGAAGTGGCGCGCCTGTACACCGATGGCCGCTTCGTCGAACAGCTCAAGCAGCAATTCGAGGGCAACTTCAGCGTGAAGTTCAACCTGGCGCCACCACTGTTTGCCAAGAAGGACGGCAAGGGCCATCTGGTAAAGGCGGAATTCGGCTCGTGGATGTGGGGCGCTTTCAAGCTGCTAGCCAAATTCAAGGGTCTGCGCGGCGGCGCCTTCGACCTCTTCGGCTACACCGAAGAGCGCAAGATGGAGCGCGCGCTGATCGCCGAATACCGCGACATGGTGATGACGCTGACCGGGCAGCTGAACGCGGACAACCACGCCACCGCTGTGGACCTGGCCTCGCTACCGGAGAAGGTGCGCGGCTTTGGCCACGTGAAGGAAGCCGCCGTCGCCACCTTCCGCGCCGACAAGACCCGCCTGCTGACGCAATTTGCCGAACAGCGCGCCGCCTGAGCCGTCTTCCCGCGCACGCGGGAACCCATACACATTTGACGTTTACGTAAACGTCATATAATGAACAAAAAAATTATCAGGGACACCAATGAACGACCTCTCGACTCCGAACATCGCGGCCGTCGCTGACCAGCCGCCGCGCGTAGCGAACAAAATCCGCTTCGTCACGGCGGCCTCGCTGTTCGACGGCCACGACGCCTCGATCAACATCATGCGCCGCATCCTGCAATCGAACGGCGTGGAAGTCATCCACCTCGGCCACAACCGCTCGGTGGATGAAGTGGTCACCGCCGCACTGGCGGAAGACGTGCAAGGCATTGCCATCTCCAGCTACCAGGGCGGCCACGTTGAATACTTTAAATACATGATCGACCTGCTGCGCCAGCGCGGCGGTGCACACATCAAGGTGTTTGGCGGCGGCGGCGGTGTCATCGTCCCGCATGAAATCGAAGAACTGCACGCTTACGGCGTCACCAGGATCTTCAGCCCGGAAGATGGCCAGCGCATGGGCCTCGTCGGCATGATCCAGTGGATGGTGCAGCAGTGCGACATCGACCTGTCGCAATACTCCCCTACTTCGCTGGCACCGCTGCGTGAAGGCGACGACATCGCCACCCACCACCGCCCATTGGCGCAACTGATCACCGCACTCGAAAACGAAAAGGCCGCGCCGCCGCTGCGCGCCGAACTGCTGGCCGCTGCCGAAGGCCTGCCAGTGCCCACGCTGGGCATCACCGGCACCGGTGGCGCCGGTAAATCCTCGCTGACCGATGAACTGATACGCCGCATCCGTCTCGACCAGGGCGATGCCTTGAACATCGCCGTGATCTCCATCGACCCATCGCGCCGCAAATCCGGCGGCGCATTGCTGGGCGACCGCATCCGCATGAACGCCATCAATCCTTGGGCCGGCCAGTCACGCGTATTTATGCGCTCGCTGGCCACGCGCGAAGCCGGCTCAGAGATTTCGCAAGCGCTGCCGGACGTCGTCGCCGCCTGCAAGGTGGCCGGCTTTGATCTGGTCATCGTTGAAACCTCCGGCATCGGCCAGGGCGACGCCGCCATCGTGCCGCACGTCGACGTGTCGATGTATGTGATGACGCCGGAGTTCGGCGCCGCCTCGCAGCTGGAAAAAATCGACATGCTCGATTTCGCCGACTTCATCGCCATCAACAAGTTTGACCGTAAAGGCGCGCAGGATGCGCTGCGCGACGTCGCCAAGCAATACCAGCGCAACCGCGAACTGTGGAGCAAACGTCCGGAAGAAATGCCGGTCTACGGCACGCAAGCCTCGCGCTTCAATGACGACGGCGTCACCGCGCTGTATCAAGGCTTGCTGCCCAAGCTGGCGGAATTAGGCCTGCGCGCGCAGCCATCGAAGCTGCCGGTCAGTGATATCCGCCACTCCAGCGGCAAGAACGTCATCGTGCCGCCGGCGCGCGCACGCTACCTGGCGGAGATCGCCGACACCGTGCGCGGCTACCATCGCCATACGCGCAAGCAGGTCACGCTGGCGCGCGAGCGTCAGCAGCTCAGCGAAACCAGGCGCATGCTGGCCATCGCCAACAAGACCGCAGACCTGGACGACCTGATCGCCGAGCGCGACACCGATATGGACGCCGGCGCCAGGAAACTGCTGGCGCAATGGCCCGACATGCAAGCGGCCTACAGCGGCGACGACTACGTGGTCAAGATCCGCGACAAGGAAATCCGCACACGTCTGGTGCAGCACACGCTGTCCGGCACGCGCATCCGCAAGGTAGCGTTGCCACGCTATGAAGACCATGGCGAAATCCTGCGCTTCCTGATGCTGGAAAACGTGCCGGGCTCCTTCCCCTTCACTGCCGGCGTGTTCGCCTTCAAGCGCGAAGGTGAAGACCCGACCCGCATGTTCGCCGGCGAAGGCGACGCCTTCCGTACCAACCGCCGCTTCAAACTGGTCTCCACCGGCATGGACGCCAAGCGTTTGTCGACCGCGTTCGACTCGGTGACGCTGTACGGCGCCGATCCCGCGCTGCGTCCGGACATCTACGGCAAGGTCGGCAACTCCGGCGTCTCCATCGCCACGCTGGACGACATGAAAGTGCTGTACGACGGCTTCAACCTGTGCAGCCCAAGCACCTCGGTATCGATGACCATCAACGGCCCGGCGCCAACGATTCTGGCGATGTTCATGAACACTGCGATCGACCAGCAGATCGCCAGATTCGCCGAAGAGAACAAGCGCCAGCCGAGCGCCGACGAAGCCGCCAAGATCAAGGCATGGGTGCTGCAAAACGTGCGCGGCACCGTGCAGGCGGACATCCTCAAGGAAGACCAGGGCCAGAACACCTGCATCTTCTCCACCGAGTTCTCGCTGAAAGTGATGGGCGATATCCAGGAATACTTCGTCCACCACCAGGTGCGCAACTTCTACTCGGTATCGATCTCCGGCTACCACATCGCCGAAGCCGGCGCGAACCCGATCTCTCAACTGGCGTTCACGCTGTCGAACGGCTTCACGTTCGTGGAAGCCTACCTGGCACGCGGCATGCACATCGACGACTTCGCGCCCAACCTGTCGTTCTTCTTCTCCAACGGCATGGACCCGGAATACACGGTACTGGGCCGCGTCGCCCGCCGCATCTGGGCTATCGCCATGCGCGACAAATACGGCGCCAACGACCGTTCGCAGAAACTCAAATACCACGTGCAGACCTCGGGCCGTTCGCTGCACGCGCAGGAGATCGACTTCAACGACATCCGCACCACACTGCAAGCGCTGATCGCCATCTACGACAACTGCAACTCGTTGCACACCAACGCCTACGACGAAGCCATTACCACACCGACCGACGAATCGGTGCGCAGGGCATTAGCAATTCAACTGATCATCAACCGCGAATGGGGCCTGGCCAAGAACGAAAATCCGAATCAGGGCTCGTTCATCATGGACGAACTGACCGACATGGTGGAAGAAGCCGTGCTGCAGGAATTCGAACGCATCGCCGAACGCGGCGGCGTGCTGGGCGCGATGGAAACCGGCTACCAGCGCGGCAAGATTCAGGAGGAATCAATGCTGTACGAGCACCAGAAGCACGACGGCACCCTGCCCATCATCGGCGTCAACACCTTCCGCAATCCGAAAGGTGCGGAAGCACCGGCGCAGATCGAACTGGCACGCTCCACCGACGACGAAAAGCAATCGCAGCTCAACCGCCTGGAAGACTTCCACAAGCGCCACGCGGCAGAAGCCCCGCAAGCACTGGCCGCCTTGCAGCAAGCCGCCATCGACAACGCCAACGTATTCGATAAACTGATGGAAGCCGTCCGCGTCTGCTCCCTCGGCCAGATCACCACCGCGCTATTCGAAGTCGGCGGCCAGTATCGCCGCAATATGTAGGACCTCTCGCCGGACTACATTATTTGAAATGTGGCCCGGCACCTTCTTCTGCCATCGCATCCTGCGCGTTACGCAACGGGCAGGCTTTCAGTGACAGGCATCCGCAGCCGATGCAGCCATCAAGCTGGTCGCGCAGCTGGGTGAGGGTCTTGATACGGTCTTCCAGCTCCTGTTTCCAGGCTGCGGATAAGCGGCGCCAGTCGGCGACGGTGGGTGTCCGGCCGGACGGTAGCGCGTCAAGCGCTTTGGCGATTTCGGCCAGCGGCAGGCCGACGCGTTGCGCGACCTTGATGACGGCCAGCCGGCGTAGCACCGAGCGCGCGTAGCGGCGCTGGTTGCCGCTGCTGCGGACCGACTGTATCAATCCCTTGGCTTCGTAAAAATGCAGCGCGGAGACGGCGACGCCGGAGCGTTCCGCCAGCTCGCCTACACTCAGTTCGTTTGGAATCATGAAATCCCTTGACCTCAAGTTAAGTTGAGATTTTATAGTGTCCACACATTTACTGCACAAAGGACACCATGAAATTCATCAATCCTGAAGATTTGTATGATCCACGGCCAAATGGTTATAGCCATGTTGTGGTCGCGGATGCACCGGCGCGCATTATCTATATCGCTGGACAAGGCGGTGAAAACGCACATGGCGAGTTATCAGAGGAATTTGGCGAGCAGGTGGAACAAGCCCTGCACAATCTGCGTGCCGCGCTTGCAGCGGCCAGTGCGGCGCACACCGATGTGGCGAAGGTCACGGCACTGATCGTGGACCATAGCGAAGCACGTCTCGCCATCTTCAGCAAGGCTTTGCGCGCAATGTGGAGCGAGCACCCGGCACCGGCGTGCACGCTGATTCCGGTGCCGCGCCTGGCGCTGGACGGCATGCTGTTCGAAATAGACGCGACTGTCGTTCAGCAGGAGATTTATTGAGCGTGGCAGCGCTCGGCGCGATAGAAGTAGAAGTTATCGAAGTTGATAAACTCCGTCGATGCGTCAAAGCGGTAGCTGATCTCGCGCCGCTTCTCGTTATAACCGGTCAGGCCACCGATATGCTTGGGCAGCTGTTCCTTGTATAACTCCGCAGGGAACGGCGCTTTGCCGCCGACCGTAACGATCAATACATCGCCGTCGCGCCGCCAGGAACCGGGATTGTAGAAATCGAAGCCACCCTTGAATACCAGGCTGCCGTCGGACTGCAACAGCATGCACATGGTCGGAAACTCCGTACCGGTATTTTCCAGAACCTGCGTAGTACGAACGGAAGGCATGCTTGAGCAGCCGCTCAACAGCAAGAGAAAAGATCCATACGCCAGATAAGGTTTCATGCATCGGCCAGAAAAAAGTATCAAAGCATTACTTTACCTTATCAGAACTGATCTGAATCAAACAGAAAGCCTATGATTTCCCGCCTGGCTTCCTATACTGGCTGAATAGGCTAAGCAGGAGGCATACATGGTCACGATACAAATTTCCCTTCCAGACGATTTGGTGCGGGACGCCACTGAGCTGGGGCTGCTGGATGCAAGCAATCTGGAAGCGATCTTACGGAGCGAAATTCGAGAACACGCTTTTCAAAGCTTATTGAGCATTGCACCAAGATTAGCAGCAGCCGGCGTGCAACCCTTGAGTGAAGAAGAGGTGGTCGCAGAAGTACGCGCGGCAAGGGCAGAGCAATATGCGTCTGGTACTTGACACAAATGTCGTCGTCTCAGCATTTGTGGCGCAAGGTGCGCCACACCATTTACTGCAAATGGCAGCCAGAAATCATATTGCAATCTGCGCGAGCGTAGAACTCTTGTCCGAGCTGAAGGTGGTGCTTGGTCGAAAAAGGATCGTGTCACGGCTACAGCGTATGCAGCGCCATCCAGATGAGGTGATGCGAAAATATACGGCGATCTCCTCCATCGTACGCGCGCCGCCGCCATACCCTCACATTGCACGAGATCCCAAAGATGATATGGTGCTCGCCTGCGCACTCGCTGCAAAAGCAACAGCAATCGTCACGGGAGACAACGATCTTCTAGTCATCCAACAATATCAGGGTATGCAGATACTGCGACCCAGGCAAGCCTTGCAAAAAGTGATGTTTAGAACCGGCTTTCCATGATCTGGCCCACAGTGGCGCCTTCCAGCAATACTGGTTGCCACAGTTCCTGCAATTCGCTGGCGGGCGTGCCGTCGACCAGTGCCAGCAGCATGTCGACCATGCGCGCGCCGGCTTTGCGCGGGTCCGGCTGGTCGATGGTGGTGACGTTGGCGCCAGCCAGCGTATCGGCCATGCTGCCCCAGACGATGACGGAGATGTCCGTGCCAATCGCCACACCCGCATCAAGCAAGGCGCGCACCGCGCCAACGCCGGACAGGTGGTTATCGACGATCACCGCCGTCGGACGCGGCGCGCACGCCAGCAGTTGCTGCATGGCCTGGTAGCCGCTGCGGCGATCCAGCGTGTTGTCGATCAGGTAGCGTGGATCGGCACTGAGGCCCGCCTCCGCCAGCGAGGCGACAAAGCTGTCCTTGCGCTGACGGGCGAAGTTCAATTCCAGCGGTGCGCTGATCAAAGCCAGGCGCTGATGGCCCAATCCCAGCAACCGCTGCATCGCCAGACGAACGCCGGCGTCGTTGTCGTAGTCGAACCACGCATACGGCGCTTTCAGCGCCGTGCGGCCATGCGCGACAAACGGGAATTTGGCTTTGCTGAGGAAGGCGATGCGCTCGTCGTGCACCAGCGTGCGCCCCACCACCAGGCCGTCGACGCGGCGTCCGCGCACGATCTGCTGATATGCGGGCTGCTCCGCCGCCGGCGACACCGGCGCGATGATCAGGCTTTTGCTGACGTCCTCCAGCGCGGCCGACATGCCAGCCACCACGTCGAGGAACATCGGATCGCCCAGGTCCGTCGGCAGCAGCGGATAAATGATGCCGAAGACGTTGGTGCGTCCCAGCGCCAGCGAGCGCGCCATCGGATTCGGCTGGTAGCCGACCTCCTGGGCCGCTTTCAGCACGCGCTCGCGCGTGCGCACATTCACCTCGGGGTAACCGTTTAACGCGCGGCTCACCGTGGTCTTGGACATGCCAAGGTGATGTGCGAGATGCGCGAGGTTCATAGCTGATTGTTCAATGTTGACCGCTGATTATAGCGTTCGCCTCGAACCCGCCGCCACCTGATCGGCTCACCTTGTAAAGAAATACAACATCATAAGGCTATACCACGCTGTCCCACGGAACTGACAGCCGCATGGCGCAGTTGATCAGCCCCACCATCGAGTAGGTCTGCGGGAAGTTGCCCCACATTTCACCGGTCACCGGATGGGTGTCTTCGGACAGCAGGCCGAGATGGTTGCGCGCCTTCAGCATGGTCTCGAAGATGGCGCGCGCCTCGTCCTTGCGGCCAATACGCGCCAGCGCGTCGATGCGCCAGAAGGTGCAGATATTGAAGGCGGTTTCCGGCTTGCCGAAATCGTCCGGTGCTTCATAACGGCGCATATAGGGGCCGTCGCACAGCGATTCCTCCAGCGCCTTGACGGTGGCAATGAAGCGCGGGTCTTTGGGATCGATGATGTTGACCTCGGCCATCAGCAGCACGCTGGCATCGAGATCGCGCCCGCCCAGGCTTTCGGCGAAGGCCTGGCGCTCCTCGCTCCACGAGTCGCGCAGCAGCGGCACGCGGATCTGCTCCGCACGCTCCTGCCAGTATGCATGGCGATCATCCAGACCCAGCGCCAGCGCGATCTTGGCCAGGCGGTCGCAGGCAGCCCAGCTCATCAGCATCGACGAGGTATGGACACGGGCACGCGTGCGCAGTTCCCACATGCCGGCGTCCGGCTGGTCGTGCACCCGGAACGCCTGTTCGCCCACCGCTTCCAGATGGCGGAACTCGGCCACGCCGGCGCGGTTCAGCAGGCGGTGATCGAGGAAGGCTTGCGCCGCACCCAGCACCACATTGCCATAGACGTCGTGCTGGAAGTGTTCCTGCGCCTGGTTGCCCACCCGTACCGGGCGGTGGCCGCGGTAGCCGGGCAGGTTGTCGACCGTTGATTCCGGCAGCAGTTCCTCCAGTCCGATGCCGTACAGCGGCTGGATATGGCCGCCCTTGGAGCGCGCCACGATGTTGCTCAGCCAGCGCAGGTATTCCTCCATGGTGCCGACCTCGGACAGGCTGTTGAGCGCGCGCACCACAAAGAAGGCGTCCCGCAGCCAGCAGTAGCGGTAGTCCCAGTTGCGGGCGCTGCCGGGCGCCTCAGGCACGCTGGTGGTCATGGCGGCGATGATGGCGCCGGTGTCCTCGTACAACGACATCTTGAGCGTGATGGCGGCGCGTATCACCACGTCCTGCCATTCATAGGGCAGCGCCAGGCGGCGGCTCCACGTACGCCAGTAATTGATGGTTTCCTTCTCGAAGCGACGACAGACGTCCTCGATGCCATCGTTCAGCGTTTCGTCCGGACCGAGGGTGAAATTCAGCCCGCCGTTGACCAGGAACCACGATTCGGACAGCAGGTGGCTGAGCGAGGCGTCGGTGTTCAGCCGCAGCGTCTGTTCCGCGCCGACATAGCGGATATGGTGGCTGCCGCGCGTAACCACCGGCGCCTCGCTGCCCCAGTTGAAACGCGGCCGCAGTTTGACACGGATGCGCACCGCGCTGTTCAGCAGGCGGATACGGCGGATCAGCATCAGGGGCCGGAACATGCGGTCGCGGCTGGTGAAGCGTGGCGCAAAATCGCTGATCTCGATGCCGGCGCCGCGTGCGTCGCTCAGGCGGGTGCGCAACACCGCGGTGTTGGGATCATAGAACTGTTCGGTCTTGACGCAGTCTTCCAGTTCAATGCTCCACAGGCCGCCTTTTTCGGTGTCGTCGAGCAGCGCGTTGAACACCGGGTCGCCATCGAAGCGCGGCAGGCAGCACCAGACGATGCTGCCGCGCTGGTCGACCATTGCGTTGTATGAACAGTTGCCGATGACGCCGCAGTTCAGCGAGGCTTCGGTCGGGAGGGCGGTGGCGGAATGGTCGGTCATATAGGGTCTCCTTGCAGAATGGCGGCTTGCGCCAGCAGCGCATGCAGCGCCTGCGGCTGGGCCAGACGGTGATGGGCGGCACTGTCGCCGGCGCCGACCTTGACGCCGATGCCGCCGACTTGCTGGGCGTAGATGATGGCGGCTTCATCGGTGGTGTCATCGCCGATGAACACCGGACGGTGGCCCTTGAATGGCGGCTCTTGCAGGAACGCGGCCAGCACCGCCCCCTTGTCGATGCCGGCCGGCTTCAGTTCCAGCACCATTTTCCCGTGCAGCAGCACGGTGCCCGGACAGGCCGCCAGCGCCGCGCGCATGGCCTGCAGGCAGACGGATTCCAGCGCCGGCGCCAGCCGGTAGTGCAAGGCCAGGGCGCCGCGCTTTTCTTCCAGCAGCAAGCCGTCGTGGGCGGCGACCAGCGACCGCAGATGCGGCCGGGCCGGCTCCAGCGACGGCGTGCTGGCGTAGTGCCAAACGCCGTTGGCGTCGCGCCGTTCGGCACCATGGACGCCCGCCGCCGCCAGCGTCAATGGTGCCAGCATGGCGTCGATCTGCGCCACCGGGCGGCCGCTGACGATGGCCAGCCGGCCGTCGAGTTGCGCCGCCACCGCAGCCAGCAGCTGCGCCAGGCCGGGTGCCACCACCACTGCATCCGGGCTGGCCGCCAGCTCGACCAGCGTGCCGTCGAAATCCAGGAACAGGGCGCAGTCGCGCCAGTCATCCGGCAGCGTGAAGTCGCGGGCGGGCTGACCGGGGAGGGACAGGGAGGCGCGCATGGTCAGCCCACCCGCCGCAGTCCGCCACGGCTGTGGGCGCGGATCTTCTGCATGACTTTTTCGCGCTTGCGCAGCCGTGCGGCGTCCAGCAGCATGTGGCCCGCCCAGCGGTAGACATTGAAACGGCGCACCCGGTCGCGCATGGCGCGCATGCGTTCACGCTGTTCGCTGACCGGCATGGTGAGGCCGCGGTACAAGGCCTCGGCGCCCTGTTCGATGTGGTAGGGATTGATGATCAAGGCCTCGTGCAGCTCGCGCGCGGCACCGGTGAACTGGCTGAGCACCAGTGCCCCGCCTTCATCATCGCGGGCGGCGAGGTATTCCTTGGCCACCAGATTCATGCCGTCGTGCAGGCTGGTCACCATGCACACTTCGCTGGCGCGGAAGTAGCGCTGCAGGTCCTCCTGTTCGTGATGCTCGATCTTGAGGATGATCGGCGGTGCACTGGCGCCGGCGTAACGCTCGTTGATGGCGGCCGCCAGCTGGCGCACGCGCTGCTCAAAGCTCATGTACTCCTCCAGGTCGGAGCGGCTCGGCGCGGCGATCTGCACCAGGCTGAAACGGCCCACCATGCCGGGATGCAATTCCAACATGCGCTCGACCGCCTGGAAGCGCTCCAGGATGCCCTTGGTGTAGTCGAGGCGGTCGACGCCAAAGCCCAGCAGGTGATCGCGCGGCACGCCGAGGTAATCGCGGATCTCGCGGTGGCACTGCTCCACCGGAGCGAGGTCGGGATAGTCCGGCCAGGCGATCGAGATCGGATAGTCTTCCACCTGCGTCAGTTCGCCGCCATAGGAGATGGTCGAGGCTTCCTGTTCGATGCGCGTCTCCAGGTAGCGGTCGACGGTGTCGAGGAAGTTCTTGCGGTGGAATGGGGTGTGGAAGCCGAGGATGGTGCTGCCCAGCATGCCGTCCAGGATCTCTTCGCGCCACGGGCAAATGCCGAACGATTCCGAGTTGGGCCAGGGAATGTGCCAGAAGGTGATGATGGTGGCTTTCGGCAGCGCTTCGCGCACCATGCGCGGCAGCAGGGCGAAGTGGTAGTCCTGCACCAGCACCACCGGGTTGTCGCTGCGCGCCTCGGCGATCACCGCGTCGGCGAAGCGACGGTTGACCTTGACGTATTCAGCCCAGTCGGCGCTGCGAAACACCGGCCGCACATGGGCGATATGGCACAGCGGCCACAATCCTTCGTTGGCGAAGCCATAGTAATAGCCCTGCTCTTCCTGCTTGGTCAGCCAGACGCGCCGCAGCGTGTAGCGCGGATTGTCCGGCGGCACCGGCACATGATCGTTGCGGTCGACGGTTTCCTTGTCGGCGCTGCCGGCGCCGTGGGCGATCCACGTGCCGGAGCAGGCCCGCATCACCGCTTCGACAGCGGTCACCAGGCCGCTGGCCGGACGGCGCACGCGGATGGTGCCGTCGGCTGCCGCGTCATGGATGTACGGTTCACGGTTGGATACCACCAGCACCTCATCGCCGGCCAGGTCTTGCTGCAGCAGCGACTTGAGTTTTTCCGGCGCCCAGTCGGCAGCACCGGACTCGCCGCTGCTGCGCTGGCGCTCCTCGTGATACTCCTCCATCAAGCCGCGCAGTTCGCCGATCAGCGGTTCCATCTCAGGCGACGGCGCAGCACTCGGCGCGCGCGCGCTGCGGCCCAGTTGGCCACGCAGCACATCCTTCACGCCAGCCAGCCAGCCGCGCCAGCTGAGATGCGACACCACCAGCGTCAGCACCGAGATGGCCACTGCCAGCAGCGCGAAAAAGCCCAGCACGTATTTCGTGGTTTCAGCGCTGCGGCGTTCGATGAAGCTCATATCGTGCACCAGGATCAGGCGGCCGAACACGCTGGCGTCGTCGCGGATTTGCGTTTCAGCCACATGCACCGGGCCGCGCGGCAAGCGCACCAGCGACCGGCGCTTGCTGCCGTCGGCCGGTTCGTTCCAGCAGCCCAGCGACGCCGGGTAGCTGGCGCTCTGGTACAGCAACTTCTCGTTGCTGTCGCAGTAGGCCAGTGCGAACAGGCGTTCGTCCTGGACCGCGCTGTCGAACAGACGCTTGATACGGACCCGGTCGTTGGCCTGCACGTATTCGCGCAGCGGCAGTTGCAGCGTGGATGCCAGCAACTGCGAGCGGTTGTCGAGGTCGCGCACCGACCAGCGCAGGGTCAGGCTGTCCATCAGTGGCACGAGGATGTAGGCGAACAGGCCGAGAAGAACGGCCAGTGGCAGGATGAAGCGGAGCGATAGTTTGAATGAGCGTGACAACATGACGGGCTTCCGTGACCTGGAAACCTTATTGTTTCATTCCAGGCACGTGCTTCAATGTTCGCCAACGCACGATGGCTGGCAATTTGCTGCATTGCAGCTAACTTTTATCGGTCGGCAATGCCCCAGCCCCGTGGTGAGCGCGCCGGCCTTGCGTTTTTTATTTTTATGGCCTAATCTGCAATAAATGCATCATCCTGCCTGAAGGATTGCCATGGCCACCTTGTCCGTCAACGCGTTGCAAGCATCGGTTGCACAAGCTGAAAGGCAGGTGCAGCAAGACCGTGTCCGCGTCAACCAGGATACCAGCCGGCTGGATGCCAGCCGCGATCAGCTGGCCAGGGACAAGCAAAAGCTGGCCGACAATCAGCGCGACAGCGACCAGGCCACCCAGGCGGCGGAAAAGCCACTGCCCACCGTCAACCTCAGCCGCGCGATCGAAAACCCGCCACGCGCGCAGCAGGTGCTGCCGGCCGATCTGACCGCGCCTAAGCCTCAGGTCAATACGCTGGGGCAGACCATCGGCAAGTTCATCAACGTTACCGCCTGAACCCACACCAACGTCATATAACGTGTGCTCACCAATTCAGCGTGGGTTCCTGCCTATGCGGGCACGACTGCGTCCTGGCCTACCAGCGCCTCCCACCATTTCACCTCCGCATGTGGCTGAAGAATATCCAGCGGCTGGCCGATTTCCGGCGTGGCGATCGGCAGGCGGCGCTCGGCCGCCAGCTGGGTGATGCGGTCGAACGGATCATGCCAGGCATGCAGCGACAAATCGAAGGTGCCGTTATGTATCGGTAGCAGTACCTTGCCGCGCAGGTCGATATGCGCCTGCAACGATTCTTCCGGCTGCATATGTACGTCCGGCCATTGCGGATCGTAGGCGCCGGTTTCCACCATGGTCAGGTCGAACGGGCCGTAGCGGCGGCCGATTTCCTTAAAGCCGTCGAAATAACCGCTATCTCCGCTGAAAAACAGCCGAACATCGCGGTCTTCTATGACAAACGACGCCCACAGCGTCTTGTTGCGGTCGCCCAGGCCACGGCCGGAGAAATGCTGCGCCGGCGTCGCCACCAGCTTCAGGCCTGCGACATAGGTCGATTGCCACCAGCCCAGCTGCTGCACCTTGGACGCCGGGATGCCCCAGGCAATCAGGCGGTCGCCGACGCCCAGCGTGGTGATGAAGTGCTCAGTCTTGGCCGCCAGCTTTTTCACGGCAGCGTAATCCAGGTGGTCGTAATGGTCGTGCGACAGGATCACGCCCTTGATCGGCGGCAGGTCGTCGATGCTGATCGGCGGCTGGTGGAAGCGCTGCGGACCGGCCCACTGCACCGGCGAGGCGCGCTCGGAAAATACCGGGTCGGTCAGCCAGAACTGGCCATTCAGTTTCAGCAGCACGGTCGAGTGGCCCAGGCGGAACAGGCTGCGATCCGGAGCATCCAATAACTGCTGCTGCGTGATCGCGTGAACGGGAATCGGGAGCGCCGGCACCGTGTCTTTCGGCTTGTCGAAAGCAAAGCGCAGCATGATGCCCAGCGTCTTGAAGAAGCCCATCTTGTGCATCCGCACCGGATTGCGGAAACGGCCATCGCGCGAGCGCGGCGCACTGGGGACGGACAAGCCGTCCAGGCTATCTACAGCAGACTCGGCGATAACAGATGGATTCATGGTGGCGCTCCAGTAATTTAAAATGTACACTACACAGTGTAGTTCTAATTTTTTGAAAAGTAAACTAGCCGGTGTAAAATAAAAGCATGAACGCGCCTATCAAACTGACCGACCGCAAGCGGCAAGCAATTGTCGAAGCCGCCATCGCCGAATTCCGCGCCAGCGGTTTCGAATCCACCAGCATGGACAAGATTGCCGCCACGGCCGGCGTTTCCAAGCGCACCGTCTACAACCATTTCCCAAGTAAAGACGAACTGTTCGCGCAAATATTGCATGAGCTGTGGTGCAGCATCGGCGCCATGCAGCCGCCGCCCTACGCGCCGGCGGTTCCGCTGCGCCAGCAATTGCTGGATTTACTGGGTAAAAAGATGGAGATGCTGCAGGATGGCTACTTCCTCGACCTGGCGCGCGTCGCCATTGCCGAGGCCATCCACTCACCCGAGCGGGCGCAGGAAATGGTAGCCCGCCTGAGCGTGAAGGAAGAAGCGGTCACCACCTGGCTGCGCGCCGCCCAGGCCGACGGCAAGCTGGTGCGCGCCGGTGATCCGGAACTGGCGTCGCAAATACTGCAAGGCCAGCTGAAAACCTTCGCCTTCTGGCCGCAAGTGACGATGAACCAGCCGCCGCTCAGCGCAGACATGCAGCGCAAGGTGGTGGAGGCGGCAGTCGAGATGTTCCTGGCCTACGCCGACTAGGCCGAACTCAGGCGAACGCCACCGCATAAATCGGCGGCAAGGTGGTGCTGATGGTCTGCCACTGGCCGCCGCCATCCTCCGACAGCCACGCCCCGCCGGTAGTCGAGCCCATCAGCAACACCTGGCCGTCATCGCTGACCGCCAGCCCATGCCGGTACACCAGGTCATAACAATGCTGATGCGGCAGGCCGCCGCGCCAGGCGACAAAGCTCTTGCCGCCATCGGTAGTGCGCGTCACCGCCAGCGAGGCGTGCGGCGGAATCCGCTTGCTGTCCGCCTCGGCCGGCACAAACCAGGCCGTCTCGCCATCCTGTGGATGCACGGCAGTGACAAAGCCGAAGTTGGGCACCGGCGCTGGCGGCCTCACCTCGGTCCACAGCGCGCCATTGTCGACGCTGCGCCAGATGCCGTTGTGATGCTGGCACCACAGCTTGTCCGGCTCGCCGGGACAGCGCACGATGCAATGCGGGTCCTGCACGGTTTCAGAACCGGCCAGTTCCGGCGGCATATAGGTAGCCAGCATGCCCTTGGCGCGCAAGGCCCAGCTGGCGCCGCCATCATTGGTCAGCCAGGCGCCGCCGCAGGAGATGCCCACCAACACCGAGTTGCTGTCGCGCGGATCGACGCAGATGCTATGGATGCCCGGCACATCATAGCCACCGCCCATCCACTGCGCGCGCTCCGGCACGTTCCACAAGGCCTCCACCAGCTGCCAGCTATCGCCGCGATCATCCGAGCGGAACAGGCCACCGGGCAAGGTGCCGGCCCACAGCACGCCCGGCTGGTCCGGGCCGCCTGCCGCCAGCGACCAGATCTGCCGCACCTTCCACTCCACCGGATCGTTGCTGTCTTCTGGCTTGAGCGGAAACGCCGGCGCCGCCACCTCCACCCAGTCCTTGCTACCGGCGTCGCGCCGGTGCAGCTTGGCGCCGAAGTGGCCGAGGTTCAGCGCCGCGTACAGCGTGCCGTCGCGCCGGTCCGGCAAGATCATCGACACCGGATCGCCCAGAAAATGTTGCCGGTCCAGCAGCCACGCCTCATGCGTGCGGGAGATTTCAAACAAACCTTTGCGCGTGGCGATATAGCCGCGATCGGACATGGTCAGCCTCCTGACAGAGCTTGCAAGATATACACCTGGGAATGGGGAGTGAGCGCATCATCAAGCCGCTGGCGTTCGCGGGTGCGCTGGCCATCGATGAAGATCACCACGTTCTCGCGCAGGTGTCCCTGCTCGTCGAGCACATAGCCGCGCAGCCGTGGATGATCGGCAAAGCACGCGTCCAGGGCAGCGCGTAGATCGGCCGCAGTGGTCTCCACCTGCGGCACGGTCATGAAGCGCCCTAATTGTTGTGTGAAGTTGAGCTGCGCCATGCGCACTGATTCTATGCCGATTAGCGCTAAAATGAAATCGCCTCAACCAACGGAGCCCTGCATGTCGATTACGCCGGAAGAACTGGAACTGCTGATGCAGGAAGTGGAGAAGGAAGACCCGATCGATTTCGCCGACCTGCCGTTTGACGAACACGATTTGCGCGGCCTGATCTCCAACCATCTGTGCGAGATGGCCGACGCCATGGAGAGCTTCAGCGAAGAAGACAAGCACCTGACGCTGCTGGCCGTGGCGGCCAAGCTGGTGCTGGAAAACATGGTGCTCAACATTCAGCTGCTGCGCCGCCATGGCGTGCCGCTGAGCGACACCACGGAGGCGCTGTTGCAGCGCCTCCGCAAGAAAGATTAGCCGGCGCGCGGGAAATCAATCTCGGTCACATTCACCCGGTTGAACAGATTGGTGAAGGTGATGGCGGTGATGGCCAGCAAAGTGTCGACGATCTGCGCGTCGCTGTAGCCGGCTTCCTTGACAGCAACCACCACATTGCCAGCGACATCGCCGCTGGTGGTGACCACGCTGTGCACAAACGCTGCCAGCGCATCCAGGCGTGCATCGCCACTCGGCTCGCCATGGCGCACGCCGAGGATGGCCTCACCGCTCAGCCCGGCCTTGCCGCCCATCAGCGTGTGCGCGGCCAGGCAATAATCACAGCCGGCATCCTGGCTGACGGCCAGCTTGACCACTTCGATTTCCTTGGCGCTCAAACTGCTTTTACGCAGCGCACCATCCAGATTCAGCGCGGCTTCCAGCGCCACCGGGCTGTTGCTGCCGATGCCCAGGTAGGCGTTCGGCACCTTGCCGATGGCGCCCTTGATGGCGGTGAACAGTTGGGCGGCGTGGCCGGTGGCTTCCGAAGCAGCTTGGGTGAATAAGCGGGACATGATCTGTTTCCTTTCAAAGTGAATTGGTATGGACACAGTGTAAGCAGCGCAGCTGCGATGGTGAATATCCCAAATGCTCTATAATTTGCTCTATCGTCTCATCTGCTGCTTATGGACCCGCTCAGCCACCTGCTCTCCCTGTATCCCGTGCGTACCGCGCTGGATGTCCGCTGCCACTTTGGCGCCCCCTGGGTACTCAACCACGCTGGCACGCCGCGCGGCGTCGCTCCCTACCACCTGATCGTGCGCGGCGAAGCCCAGGCCGACGGCCTGATGCTGCAAACCGGCGATATCATCGTCTTTCCGCATGGCGGCGCCCATCAGCTGCACATCGGCGACACGGCACACGCCACGCCGTCGCACAGCGCACCCGGCCTGCTGCGCCTGGAGACCAATGAAGGCGACGGCCCGCAGACCGACATCCTGTGCGGTGAATTCCATTTCGACGCTGACGGCAGCGCCGGCCTGCTGGCCGCCCTGCCGGAAGTGCTGGTGGTGCGCACCTCCGGCCGGCCGGACGCGCAAAGTCTGCGCTACTTGTTACGCATGCTGCAGGAAGAAGCGGAAACGCCGCGCGGCGGCTCGGAAGCCGTCATCCGCCAGCTCGCCTCGGCCCTGTTCACGCTATTGATACGCACCTGGCTGGAGCAAACGCTGGCGGTGCCCGGCCTGTTTGGCGTGCTGGCCGAACGCCGTCTGCAAGCGGCCATGAACGGCATGCTGACCGCGCCGGAAAAACCATGGACGCTGGAAGACCTGGCCGACACCAGCCACATGTCGCGCGCCACCTTCGCCCGCCTGTTCAAGCAGGCCGCCAACGCCACGCCGGCCGAGGTGCTGACGCAACTACGCATGGCGCGCGCCGCCCGCCTGCTGGACGACGGCCGCCAGGCCGGCGATGTGGCAGAAGCAGTCGGCTACCAGTCGGAAGCGGCGTTCAACCGCGCCTTCAAGCGCCTGTATGGGGTGGGGCCGGGAGCTTACAAACGCCACGCCAGACACAGTGGGTGACAATTGGTGATATTTACATAGGGTTACATATGTAAAAATTTAGCACCCTCATTCACCGCACCTCATCATGGCCATCATCGACATCAACCTCAGCAGCAAACTCGTCAACGGACTCGGCTCAAACAACGAACTGTCGACGACGATGGCTGAAGAGCTCGGCTTGTTTTTTCAGGCGGCCTATACTTTCTCGTCAACTCATCCCTACTATTCCACCTACTCGCTAGTGGGCAACAACCTGCGCTTGAACTATTCCGATGACGGATACAGCAGCTATAGCGGCGTTGCGTTAGCCGACCCGAATGCGCTTAGCGGCAGTGCTTCAGCGACCAACCTGGAACAATATTTCCCATCCTATTACCGTCTGACGGCAAGCGGCAATCTGAACTACCATTACGAGGCTACCGCCAACGGTCCCAACATACAGGGGACGGGCGGTACGCTGACAGCAGCCGCCATCCAGACCCTGCTCCCCTCCTACAGCCCCAATTACGACAGCAACCTTGGCAATGTAATCTTGGGGATACGCGGCAATGTCACGCTATCACCCAACAGTGACATCAGCGGCGTGGTCACCACACTGACCGGCTCTGCCGACCGACTACTGACATCGAGCACGCTGACCGGAAATTTCAACATCAGCGGCAACGCCACCAATATCGCCCAGAACCTTGGAACGCTGTCGGTGTCCGGCACCGCGACCTCGTACATCGAAAAATACGCCGACGGCAGCGGCGTCAGTCTGTCCAATATTGCGTTTGCAGTCACCGGCGACACCACCATCGATAACAAACTGCTGGCCAATCCAAACAATCTGCCAGCCGACGATGTCATCAACGTGACGCTGGGCGCAGCACCATTCAGCGCCTGGGTGATCGCCAGCGGCGCCGGCAACGATAAGATCAGCATCAAGGGCGGCGCGAGCAGCTTGTCGGTCAATGCTGGCACAGGCAACGATATGATCACGCTGGGCGACAGCAACCACGTCGTCGACGGCGGCGCCGGCACCGATACAGTGGTGTTCAACGGCGTCAGGTCCGCGTACAGTGTCAGCAAGACGGTCAATGGTTACGCGGTGCTCTCCAGCGGTGGCACCGACACGCTGAACGGCGTCGAGCGACTGCATTTCAGCGACACCACGCTTGCGCTGGACATCAACGGTAATGGCGGTCAAGTGTATCGCCTGTATCAGGCGGCCTTCAATCGAACGCCGGACAACGGCGGTCTGGGTTTTTGGATCAATGCCATGGACAGTGGGGCCACACTGAAAGACATCGCCCTTGAATTTACCAAGAGCGGCGAATTTCGATCCATGTACGGCGGCGCCAACCCAGACAATACGACCTTCCTGGACAAGCTGTACCACAACGTTCTGCATCGCGCCGGTGACCAGAGCGGCTTCGATTTCTGGCTGGGCCACCTGAACTCGGGCACGCTGACACAGGCAGCTGCGCTGGCGGAGTTTGGCGAAAGTGCGGAAAATCAAGCCACGCTGATCAGCGTGATCGGTAACGGCTTCACCTATACGCCTTACGGTTAAGCCAAGCTGGCAGCCGGTGCCTGCAGGATGAGGTCGGTCTCGGCAATGGCAACGCAGGGCAGGATGTAGCCTTCGCGCTTTTCGTCCGGGCTGAGGCCCGGCCAGTCGATCTGGTAGCGCACCGTGCCGCTGGTGGACAGGCAGATGCAGGTGCGGCAGGTGCCATTGCGGCAGGAGCTGGGCAGGCGGATGCCGGCCTTGTCGGCCGCCTGTAGCACCGTGTCCGGCGCCGTGGCGTCAAAACTCCATCCCTGCCCTGCCAGCGTTACCTTCATGCCCGCCATCCCATATTGCCTGTGAAAGGCAATATGATATCAATGCAGCTGCAATTGCGGCTTGCTGCTGACAGGCGGACGCGATGGCTGGCCGCCAACCGGGCGGTTGCGCAGCGCTGCGCTGGCGTTCTGCTGCAGCTTGAACACCGAAATCGCCTGGCACACAAAGCGCGCCTGCACCGCCAGGTTGCCAGCCGCTGCGGCGGCCTCCTCCACCAGCGCGGCGTTCTGCTGCGTGATGTCGTCGATCTTGATGACCGCCTCGTTGACCTGGCCGATGCCGTTGCTTTGCTCACGCGTCGAGTTGGAAATCTCCGTCATCACTTTCGACACGCGGCACACCGACTCGATCACCTCGTTCATGGTGACGCCAGCGCTGTTGGTCAGCGTGGTGCCGGCCTGCACCTTCTGGATCGAGGTGTCGATCAGTTCCTTGATTTCCTTGGCGGCCGTGGCAGAACGCTGCGCCAGCCCGCGCACCTCGGACGCCACCACCGCGAAGCCGCGTCCCTGCTCGCCGGCGCGCGCTGCTTCCACCGCCGCGTTCAAGGCCAGAATATTGGTCTGGAAGGCGATGCCGTCGATCAGGCCGATGATGTCCAGAATCTTGTTGGACGACGCGCTGATATCGCTCATCGTCGTCACCACCTGCGAGACAATGCTGCCACCTTGCGTCGCTACCTCGCGCGCGCGCTCGGCCAGTTCGTTGGCGCTGGCAACATTGGTGGCGCTCTGCTGCACTGTGGCCGTCAGCTGCTCCATGCTGGACGCGGTCTGCTGCAGGCTGGAGGCCTGCGATTCGGTGCGGCCTGACAAATCCATATTGCCATCGGCAATTTCATCGGTGGCCACCGAGATCTGGTCGAAGTTGGCGCGTACGTCGCCGATGATGCTGTGCAGGTTGATATTGGTCTGCCGCAGCGCCGCCAGCAGCTGGCCGACTTCATCGTCGCGCTGGATTTCAATCTTGGCGGTCAGGTCGCCGCCGGCCATCATGCGCGCTGCCTTGGTCGCCTGCCGCAACGGCAGCGCCACATTCACATACAGGTTGCGGCCAAACGCCAGCATGCCCAGCATGGCGACGATGGCGAGGCCGCCCAGCCAGTTGTGCGCCTTGGCCACGCTGGCATCGTCCATCAACATCAGCGCCAGCGCTACGACGGCGAGCACGCCGACCAGCAGCGTGGTGGCGGCGGCGATCTGCGTCGGCAGCGAGGTACGCGTCATTTCGCGGATGCGCGCCGGCAGGCCGGTTGACACCGCACGGCCCTTGACGATGCGCAGCTTGCGCGGATTGCCATTCTTGATTTCGCGATACACCGCATCGGTTTCGCGCACCTGCTCGCGTGACGGCTTGGTGCGCACCGACAGGTAGCCGACCGGCTTGCCGTTCTCGATCACCGGCGTCACATTCGCCAGCACCCAATAGAAATCACCGTTCTTGCAGCGATTCTTGACCAGGCCGGTCCACGGCATGCCGTCCTTGATGGTGCTCCACAAGTCCGCAAACGCTTCCACCGGCATGTCAGGATGGCGCACCACATTTTGCGGCGCGCCCATCAACTCTTCTTCAGTGAAGCCGCTGACTTCAATAAAGTAAGGATTGGCGTAATTGATGTTGCCCTGCAAATCAGTGGTGGAGACGATGGTCTTGCCATCCTCCATAATGTATTCATTCTGCGTGACCGGGGTGTTTACGCGCATGACCGCTCCTTTTTAACTGCTTACGGAAAGAGTAGGAGGCGAACCGGGGCTTTGGGGGCGCCACAGGCCGCAATGGCCTGTGTATGCAGAATAGGAGCAATACCGGTGAAAGATGTTCACCAATTGTCGCAACGCCGCAAATTTATCGAACTGATACAACAGCTATCCGGTCAGGTTTAGAATGCCGACAAAGGAGCCAGCCATGCCACGTTTCATCCGCCACACCAAGGTCTTCGTGGTCACCGTTGCCGCAGCTTGCAGCGCACAAGCCGCCGACTGGAGCGACACCGCGCTCAGCTACCGTTACGGCACCCGCTACGCCGAGCCTTTCAACAGCAAGGACATCGACAAGCACATCGTCAACCTCAGCTATGTGTCCGGCTACCAGTACGGGAAAAACTTCTTCAGCATCGACTGGCTGATGTCATCCACCGACGATCCCTCGTCGCCAAGCGGCGGCCGCGCGCGCGAAGCGTATGCGCTGTACCGCCACACGCTGGACCTGGGCAAGCTGACCGGCGCCAGCTACGCCTTCGGCCCGCTGCGCGGCATCGGCGTCACCGCCGGCTTCGACCTCAACCGCAAGAACGACGCCGGCTACAATTCACGCAAGCGCATGCTGGTGGCCGGCCCGACGCTGATGCTGGAGGTGCCCGGCTTCCTGGATATCAGCCTGCTGGCCATCTGGGAGTCCAACGCGCCGTACAACGACTTCACGCAACAGGGCACGGCGCGCTACCGTTACCGCACCCACCCGATGCTCAGCGCCGCCTGGTCGATTCCATTCACCGCCGGCCTGCCGCTGGAGTTCAATGGCTACGCCAACTACATCGCCGCCAAGGGACGCAACGAATTCGGCGGCGGCACCGCGCCGGAAACGAATATCGATGCGCAAGTCATGTACGACCTGAGCGCCCGCATCGGCGCACCGAAGAACCGCTTCAAGGTCGGCATCGCCTATCAGTACTGGCACAACAAGTTTGGCAATCCGACCAGAAACAATCCTGGCGCCACCGCCAGAACGCCGATGGTGCGCGCCGAATACCACTTCTGACGTTTCTGTGCGACAGCGCACGCAGCGCGCACCGAAGCCATTTGCCAAATCCGCGCATTCGCGGCAAAGTATCTCTCCACGCCATGCATCCTGCGATGCGGGGGAGACAATCATGAAGCTTTTGCAATGCGCCGTGATCGCCGCAGCTGGCGTGACGGCTTATGCCAGCGCGCAAACACCCGGCCAGGATCAAGGGGTGCCCACCGTGACGCGCGGCGCGCCCACCTATGAGCCGTATATCCCGCCGGCGCTGCGCAAGCCGCTGCGCGACGCCGGTGCCAGCGCGGTGCTGCTGCGCTACCAGCCGATGCAAAAGCTGAGGAAACGTTTTGACGCCGCCGACCTCGACGGTAACGGCATGCTGAGCCGCGACGAAGCGCGCAGCGCCGGCCTGGGCGTGGTCGACAAGAACTTCGACCACATCGACACCACCCGCCGAGGCAAAGTCAGCTTTGACGATTTACAGACCTACCTGATCCAGCGCCGCGAAGAAGCGCACTCGCGTTAAGCAGGCGGCGCGTCGCGTCGCGGCAGCGTCAGGCTGAACACCGCGCCCTCGCCCGGCGTGCTGTGCAGCGTCAGGCTGCCTTCGTGGACCTCCGCCAGCTGGCGCGAGATGTACAGGCCCAGGCCCAGACCGGCCGGCGCATCGCTGCCGACGCCGCGCTCGTACGGCTCAAAAATCTTCGCCTGGTTTTCCGGCGCGACACCGGGACCGCAATCGCGCACGTCCACGCGTGCCCAGTCCTGCTCCACCGTCAGGCTGACGCTGACCGGCTGCTGGCAGCCGTAGCGCATCGCATTGGTCAGCAGGTTGACCACGATCTGCTCGATACGGAACTCATCCCACCAGCCGCTGACCGGCGTGCTGGCCTCCAGCGTGATGCTGGTGCCGGCGGTGGTGGCTTGCGGCGTCAGATCATGCACCACCCGGCGCAACAGGCCGGACAGCTCCACCCAGCCCGGCCGCAGCGACAGCTTGCCGCTGCGGATGCGCGACACATCCAGCATGTCGTCGATCAGCCGGATGATGCTCTGGATCTGGCGGTCGTCACGCGCCACCATGCGCTGCAACTGTTCGGCGCCGAAGGCGGCCATATTGCCGCGCTCCAGCTGCATCTTGCGCAGCTGGGTTTCCAGGTACAGCGTATTCAGCGGCGTGCGCATCTCGTGCGACACCATCGACATGAATTCATCGCGCATCAGCAGCGCGCGCTCCAGCTGCGCCTGCATCTCGGCCTGCTGCTGGCGCGCCAGCTCCAGCGCCTCGACCTGGCGGCGCATCGCCTCGCGCGCCTCGTACAGCGCCACGAACACCTGCACCTTGCCCTTCACCGCACGTGGATCGAGCGGCTTGTACAGCACATCCACCGCGCCTGCCTCATAGCCCTTGAACGAATAGTTCAGCTCCTTGCCGGCCGCTGTTACGAAGACGATCGGGATCTGTCGTGTCTTCTCGGTGCCGCGCATCAGCTCGGCCAGCTCGAAACCATCCATGCCCGGCATCTGCACATCGAGGAAAGCCATGGCGAAGTCGTGTTGCAGCAACAGCGCCAGCGCCTCCTCGCCGGAGCCGGCCTGGAACACCTCGCGCCCGTCGCCGCGTATCAGGGCATTCAGCGCTTGCAGGTTCTCCGGCAGATCGTCGACGATCAGCAGTTTGGTGGGGGATGCGTCTTGCATTAATTGTTCTCCAGCATCATCAACAGGGTGTGTATCTCATCCAACGGCAAAATCAGGTCCGGCTGGCGCAGCCGGATGGCTTCCCGCGGCATGGTCGGCACTTCGGCCTCCTGCGGGTCCTGCACCACGGTCAGGCCGCCTGCCGCGCCAATCGCGGCCAGCCCGGCGGCGCCATCGTGATTGGCGCCAGTCAGCAGCACGCCGACCAGACCAGGGCCATAGGCATCGGCTGCGGATTCCATCAAATAGTCAATCGCCGGACGGGCAAAATGCAAGGGTGCTTCGCAGCTCAGCGAGAAACTGCGGTCGCGTTCCACCGACAGATGGTAGCCCGAACCAGCGAAGTATAGCGTTCCGGAAGACACTTCTTCCTTGTCGCGCGCTTCGCGTACAGGCAATTTCATGCGCTGCTGGAATACCCCGGCAAGGTGGCTCTGGCGTCCATCCGGAATGTGCAGCACCGCCACCATGGCGCAATGATAATCTGCCGGCAGGCCGGGCAGCAGGCGCAGCAGGGCGCCGACGCCGCCGGCCGAGGCGCCGATCACCACCGCCTCCACCTTGCGGTCTGCCAATGCTGCCTGGATATGCGAGGTGCTCATGATCAACGCTTGCGGAACAGGCGCTCGCGCTTGAGGACGGGCTCGAAGCTCGGTCCGTAGGCGGAAAAGTCGATGCTTTCCTTGCTGCCCAGGCCGAGGAAGCCGCGATGGCACAGCGATTCGTGGAACAGGCCGAAGGCGCGCTCCTGCAACTTCTTCTTGAAATAAATCATCACATTGCGGCAGCTGATCAGATGCGTTTCAGCAAACACCGCGTCGGTGGCCAGGCTGTGGTCGGCAAAGGTGACGTTCTCGCACAGCGCACTGTCGAACAGCGCGGCGTTGTAGGCGGCCGTGTAGTAGTCGGAAAAGCTGCGCGTGCCGCCGGCCTGCTGGTAGTTATGCGTGTACTCGCGCATCGCCTCCAGCGGAAACACGCCCTTGCGTGCCTTCTCCAGCGACTGCGGGTTGATGTCGGTGGCGTAGATCATGCTGCGTTCCAGCAGGCCTTCTTCCTTGAGCAGGATGGCCATCGAATACACTTCCTCGCCGGTGCTGCAGCCGGCGATCCAGATCTTCAGCGACGGATAGGTGCGCAACACCGGCACCACATGCTCGCGCAAGGCGGCAAAGTAGGTCGGGTCGCGGAACATCGAGGTTACCGGTATCGTCAGGTATTGCAGCAGCTGGCTGAAGGCGGCCGGTTCATGGATGATGCGCGCCTGGAGCGCCGAGATGCTGTCGCAGTCCATCTCGCGCATCGCGTGCAGCACGCGGCGCTTTTGCGAAGCGCCGGTGTAGTCGCGGAAATCGTAGCTGTACTTCATGTAGATCGCTTCGATCAACATCCTCAGCTCGATATCGGTGTCGCTGTGATGCATATCAGCTCCGTTCGGCGTTCGGCATCCAGACGCGCAGCAGCGAATACAGGCGTGACAGATCAATCGGCTTGGCCAGGTAGTCGCTGGCGCCGGCCGCCAGGCACTGCTCCTGGTCGTCCTTCATCGCCTTGGCGGTGATGGCGATCACCGGCAGGCGAGCGAAGCGCGGGTCGTCGCGCAGGCGGCGCGTGGCTTCCAGGCCGTCCATGCCCGGCATCATCACGTCCATCAGCACCAGGTCGATATCGGCCACGGTATCGAGTTTTTCCAGTGCTTCGTAACCGTTGCGGCCGACTTCCACCAGCGCACCTTTCTGTTCCAGCGCGCTGGTCAGGGCGAAGATGTTGCGCACATCGTCGTCCACCAGCAGGATGCGGCGGCCTTCAAATACGCGGTCGCGCGCACGCACCGTCTTCAGCATGCGCTGGCGTTCGCTGGACAGGTCGGCTTCCACCTTGTGCAGGAACAGCGTCACTTCATCCAGCAGGCGCTCCGGCGAACGGGCGCCCTTGATGATGATCGAGCGCGAGTATTTGTGCAGGTCGGCTTCCTCGGCGCGCGACAGGTTGCGGCCGGTGTAGACGATCACCGGCGGGAACGCCGCCAGCGATTCGCCCGCCATGCGTTGCAGCAGTTCGTTGCCCTGCATGTCCGGCAGCTTGAGGTCGATAATCATGCAGTCGTAGACGGTGGTGCGCAGCAGCGCCAGCGCTTCCTCGCCGCTGCCGACAGCGACGATTTCAACATCATCGTCAGAGATCAGCTGCACCACGCTGTCGCGCTGGCGGTCGTCATCTTCCACCAGCAGCACGCGCTTGATCTTCTGCGTCAGCTTGGTTTCGATGCGGCGGAACACTTCCATCAGCTGCTCGCGCGTGGTCGGCTTCAGCGCGTAGCCGATCGCGCCCAGGTGCAGCGCGGCTTCGCCGTTGTCGGAACCGGATACCACGTGCACCGGGATATGGCGGGTTTGCGCATCGTCCTTCAGCAGTTGCAGCACCGACAGGCCGGAGCGGTCCGGCAGGCGGATGTCCAGCATGATCGCGTCCGGCCGGTATTCGCGCGCCAGCGTCAGGCCTTCATCGGCGTCGAAAGCGACCAGGCAGAGGTACTGCTTCTCGTGCGCCAGGTCGTACAGGATGCGGGCAAACGTGGCGTCATCCTCCACTACCAATACCAGGCGGCCGCGCGGTTCTTCGCCGGCCTGCAACAGCAGGCGGTCATCGTCGAAGGCGCGCGGCACCGGCACGGTCGGCGCCGGCGTTGGCGCCGGGACGTCCGGCAGCGGCGCATGGATGATTTCCACTGCGGCGGCATTGTTGTCCGAGGTCGAACTGCCGGCACGCGGGCCCGGCTCCGGCGCGGTCCAAGCCAGCGGCAGCGTCAGCGTGAAGCAGCTGCCCTTGCCCGGCTCGCTGACCAGGCTGATGCTGCCGCCCAGCAGTTGCGCCAGGTCGCGCGAAATCGACAGGCCCAGGCCGGTGCCGCCATACTTGCGGCTGGTGGTGCCATCGGCCTGCTGGAAGGCGTTGAAGATGCCTTGCTGGTCTTCGGCACGGATGCCGATGCCGGTGTCCTGCACCGAAAACGCCACCTGGCCGGCGCCGGCCGGCTGCGCCGTCAGCGTGATCTGGCCGCTGCTGGTGAATTTCAGCGCGTTCGACAGCAGGTTTTTCAATATCTGCTCCAGGCGCTGGCGGTCGGTGACCATGTGCTCGTTCAGACCTTCGGCCACCTTCATCTGGAAGGCCAGCTTCTTTTGCTGCGCCAGCGGCTCGAACACCATGGCCATGCCTTCAACCACGTGGCGCACCGGCATATTCTCCGGCACCAGGTCCAGCTTGCCGGCTTCGACCTTGGAGATGTCGAGAATGTCGTTGATCAGGTTCAGCAGGTCGTTGCCGGCTGAATAGATGGTGTTGGCGAAGCGCACCTGTTCTTCGTTCAGGTTGCCCTGGCCGTTTTCCGCCAGCAGCTTGGCCAGGATCAGCGAGCTATTCAACGGCGTGCGCAGCTCGTGCGACATATTCGCCAGGAACTGCGATTTGTACTGGCTGGCGCGCTCCAGGTCGCGCGCGCGCTCTTCCAGGTCTTGCTGGGCCTTCAGCAGTTCGGCATTCTTCTGGTCCAGTGCCACGCCCTGCTCGTTCAGCTGTTCGTTGGTCTGCTCCAGTTCGGCCTTCTGGTTTTCCAGGCTGGCCTGGGATTCTTCCAGCACGCGCGACTGTTCTTCCAGCTCTTCGTTGGCGGTGCGCAGCTCTTCCTGCTGCACCTGCAATTCCTCGTTCAGCTGCTGGGTTTCGGCCAGCACTTCCTGCAGGCGCTGGCGCGAATGGCTGGCCTCGATGGCGCTGCCGATATTGCCTTTCACCAGCGTCAGCAGGTCGACATCGCGCTCGGTGATCGGGCGCAACAGGCCCAGCTCGATGACGCCGTTAATATCGCCATCGCTGTCGACCGGCGCCAGCAGCACGCTGGCCGGCGCGCCGCCGCCCAAGCCGGAGGCGACCTGGATGTAATCGGATGGCAGCGGCTCCAGGCGGATCACGCGGCGTTCCAGGGCCGCCTGTGCCACCAGGCTCTCGGCCGGCTTGAACTGCTGGTCGCGCTGCTCCCAGGCATCGCTGAAACCGTAGGACGCGACGCGGCGGAAGCTGCCGTCCGGCGCGCGCAGGTAGAGCGCACCGACCACCACGCCCATGTAGCGCGCCAGGAATTGCAGCAGCGTTTGCGACAGCTGCGGCAACGCCAGCTGGCCGATGCCCTGCTGCGCCAGCTCGCTCTGGCCGGTGCGCAGCCAGGCCTGCTGTTGCAACAGCTTGGCGTGCTCGGCGTGGTCGTCCAGCGCGCGCGTGTAGACGCGCGACAAGCCGGTCAGCTCGCGGCGGCCGAACCAGGCCAGCACGCCACCCACACCCAGCGTCAGCAGCAGATACACCACCGCCACCGTGGTGGTAACGGTACGCGATTCGTCATTGCGCTCCTGGCGCATGCGGACTTCGGTATTGACGAACAATTCCAGCTGGCGGCGGATCTCGTCAAACTGCGCCTTGCCGCGCGCGGTCTTGATCGGGCCGGTGACATCGCCGCTGGCGGCGCGCAAACGTATCATTTCCTGGGCATACAAGTCCCATTGCTGCTGCTGGTATTGAATCGTGCGCAGCCGGTCGACCTGGGTCGGATTGTCCTTGACCAGCACCATCAGGCCGTCGATATTGGCGGCCACACGCGGCTTGGAGACGATATACGGCTGCAGGAAGGACTCATCGCCGGCCAGCAGGTAGCCGCGCATGCCGGTTTCCATGTCGACCATTTCCTTGCCTATCTGATTGGCGTTGCCGATTACCCGTTCGCTGTGCTCGACCCAGTTCATCGTAGTTATCAGATAAGCAAGCAGGATAACAAACACGCCTGCGCTGACAACCCCTGCGGCCAGCGGCAAGGTAACGTTACGAACAAGGATGCGACGGAAACCGCGGTCGTCCATCATGGTGGAATTTGGCATGGTCTGGGCCAGATTAACTTGAGAATCGATAAGTTTATCTCAAACACAAGTCTTACCACGGCTGATTTCAATCGTGCGTGAGGGAAATAACATATCCCCCACGCAAATTTTCGCTAAGCGGCCTGTTTTTCACCGTTATCGTGCCAGATGACGCCGTCGGCACGGACGGTGGTGCGGTTGAGGATGCGGCGGGTGTTCGGCGTGATCGGCGTCGCCTTGTGAGCGACACGCAGGTTGTCGGCCACCACCACGTCGCCCGGCAGCCAGTGGTGGCGGTAAGTGGCGCCGTCACGCGAATAGTGCCGGTCGACCGCTTCCATCAGCGCGCGCGAGTGGTCGGGGCCGTGGCCCAGCACGCCGGCGGTGAGGCCGATGTTCAGGTACAGCGCCGGCACACCGGTTTTCGGATGCTTCAGCACCAGCGGATGCATCACGCCGTTGCGGTGCGCCGTGTGCAGGCCATCGAATTCCTGCTGGATGTCCGGCTGCAGCTCGGCATACGCCTGTTGCAAGTCGGTGAACAGCGTGTCGCCGCCCTCCTCGGACTGCACTTCCGAGTACCAGAAGCTGATCGGCGTCGGATCCTCGCGGAACGAACCATCCGAATGCCAGTAGCGGCCGACCTCGACGTGGCCATCCTCCGGACGGCTGGCGACGCGGAAGATCTCCGGCCAGCCCTGCAACTGGCCGCGCATCGTCGGGAAAGTCTCCAGGCTGCCAAACAGGCGGCTGGCAGCGATCTGTTCCGGCGGCGTGAACGACTGGTCGCGTATCACCAGCATGCCATATTGCAGTAGCGCGGCACGCAGCTGTTGCGCCATGCTGTCATCTGCCAAGCGCAAATCGGCACCGCTGATTTCAGCGCCAAAACCAACAGAAAGTGGGGTGATGTTCATACTAATCTCCTAAAGCATTTGAGTATGAAATGACTATAATCCCGCACCGATCTGCTGATAAGATAGTCAAATTCGCTTACACCTTTGCGCAGGACGCAACATATGGATAGATTCGCGGAATTGAAAGCTTTCTGTTTGGTCGCCAGCAATGGCGGCTTTTCGGCTGCCGCGCGCCAGCTGGGCGTGGCCACCTCGTCGGTGACGCGGCTGGTGGATGCGCTGGAACAGCGCCTCGATACGCCGCTGCTGAACCGCTCGACGCGCAGCATCACGCTGACCGACAGCGGCCGCAACTACTTCGATCACGCCACACACATCCTGGCGGCGCTGGACGAAGCCGATGACGCCGCCGCCGGCCGCGACGCCGAACCGGCCGGAACGTTGCGCATCGCCGCCCCGGTCACGCTGGCGATCCGCTACATCGCGCCCTTGCTGCCTGAACTGCGGCGCCTTTATCCACGGCTGGAACTTGATTTGCGCCTCAGCGACGCCATGAGCAATATGGTCGATGAGGCGATCGACGTCGCCATCCGTATCGGCAACCCGGAGCAGCAGCCCAACCTGATCGCCCGCAAGCTGGCAGGCCATAGGCGCCACATTGTCGCCAGCCCGGCCTACCTGGCGGAACACGGCGCGCCACCGGCGCCAGACGCGCTCAGCCAGCACAACTGCCTGCTGTTCGCCTACGGCGGCAATCGCGCCACCTGGCGCCTGCGCAATGCCGACCTGGCCACGGAGGTTGATGTCAGCGGCAGCCTGCAAGTCAACAATTCGGAGATGCTGCGACAGGCGGCGCTGGGAGGATTGGGCCTGGCACTGCTGCCGGGCTGGCTGGTGCAAGCCGACCTGGACGCCGGCAGGCTGGTGGCCGTGCTCGGCGAGTACCAGGCCAATCCTGGGGAGATGGATGTGGGAATTTATGCGGTGTACCCGGCCAACCGGCGTGGCGCATCGAAGATACGCGTGTTCACCGACCTGCTGGCCGAGTCCCTCAGCAACGCTCCCGCCCACGCGGGAGTCCATGCGGAGCATGGATTTCCGCGTGCGCCGGAATAACGGGCTTTAGTGCTTGCCCTCGGCGTCGATCTGCTTGCGGATCTTCGCTACCTGGCCGGCGTTGGCCGCCGATGCCTGGTTGCCCCAGTTTTGACGGACGAAGGTCACCAATTGCGCGGTTTCCTCATCCGACAAACGCCACGCGAAGCCCGGCATGCCCAGCTCCGACGGTGCGCCCTTGGTGGAAGGCAGCTTGCTGCCCGCCAGGATCAGGCGGATCAGCGAGGTCGGATCATCCGACAGCACTGATGGATTGCCCGCCAGCGCCGGGAACACCTTGGCGTTGGAGACAGCATCCGTGCGATGGCAGGCCGCGCAGTTGTCCAGATACAGCTGCGCCCCGCGATTTTCCTCGCGTCCGGCGCGCAGTGCCTTGGCGGTGACATCGCTAACCGCATAACGCGCCTTCTCGTCCGGTCCGGGCGTCAGCGACTTCAGGTAAGTCGCCATCGCCTTCAGATCCTCCGGCGTCATTGCCTGCGTGCTGTGCGCCACCACATCGGCCATCGGCGAACCGACCACGGCAGAGTGCGCGTTACGCGCCTTGCTCAGCGTATCGACGATATCCTGCTCGCTCCAGCGCCCCAGGCCACCGGCCGGATTGCCGCGCAGGTTGACCGCCAGCCAGCCATCGATGACCGGACCTCCGGACAGGAACAGCGGATTCGACTCGTCCTGCGCCAGTTCCTGCTGCGTCGCCGCGCGCGGCGTATGGCAAGCGCCACAGTGCCCCAGCGACTGCACCAGGTAAGCACCGCGCGCCAGTGCTTCGCTCTGGTACTTGCTCAGCACCAGCGGCTCGACAGCAGGTGCGTAGGTCTTGCGCCAGATCGCCAGCGGCCAGTTGATCGACAACGGCCAGGCAATCGCATGTCCCTTGTTGGCAGACGCTACCGGCTGCACGCCATGCATGAAGTAGGCGTAAAGCGCGCGCATGTCGTCATCGGTCACCTTGGCGTACGATGGATACGGCATGGCCGGATACAGCGTCGCCCCCGAAGGCGCAATGCCATGCCGCACGGCGCGGTCGAAGTCGTTCAGGCTGTAGTTGCCGATGCCGCTCGCCTTGTCCGGCGTGATGTTGGAACTGTAGATCGCGCCGATCGGCGTCGCCATCGACAGGCCACCGGCAAACTGCTTGCCGTTCGGCGCCGTGTGGCAGGCCACGCAGTCCGCCGCCACCGCCAGGTAACGGCCTTTCTCGATCAGCTGCGCATCCGGCGCCGATAGGTTGAACGTACCGGGGCCGATGTCCTTGGTGGCAGTTGCCTGCGAAGCGTAGATGAACGCACCCGCCACGCCAACCACCACCACACCGGCGACGACCAGCAAACCTTTTGTCATATTGTTCATGTCGTCGTCTCCTTACGCCTGCACCAGCGGGCCTGGGTTCTTCAGATACAGCTCGCGGACCGCCTTGGCGCACCAGTAGGTCAGCGCGCCAACCATGCCGGTCGGGTTGTAGCCGTTGTTTTGCGGGAAGGCGTTCGCGCCCGGTGCGAACACATTCGACACATCCCACGATTGCAGATAGCGGTTCAGCGCCGAGGTCTTCGGATCGCTGCCCATGATGGCGCCGCCGCAGGTGTGGGTCGACTGGTACTGCGTGACGTTGTAGTGGTCGCCGTCCTTCTTGGCGTCGCCCTTGATCGCTTTCGGGCCGAGCACCTTGCACATGTCCGACGCTTTCTCCACCAGGTACTGCGACGCCTTGATCTCGTTGTCATGCCAGTCGAAAGTCATGCGCAGCAGCGGACGGCCGAAGGCATCCTTGTAGGTCGGGTCCAGGCTCAGGTAGGCGTCCTGGTAGGCCATGCACGAACCCTGCACTTCGTAGTAGAACGAATGGCGGAAGGCTTCCTTGACGCCTTTCTTCCAGCCGCTGCCCCAGTTCGGCACGCCCGGCGCGGTGGCGATGCCACGCACCGGACCGCCGCCCGGCTGGCGTGCCCAGACGATGCCGCCGCCGATGAAGCCGGTCTTGGCGCTGTCGTTGCGGTTGCCGTTCAAATCGTCGATGGTGGTGCCGCCGCCGCCGATGCCCATGAACTGGTTGGCCTGCACGGTTTCATCGAAGAACAGCGAAACGCGGTTCAGGTTCTGGTACGAATAATTGCGGCCGATGGTGCCGGTGTTGCTGACCGGGTCATACGGCACGCCGATTCCCGACAACAGCATCAGGTGCACATTGAACAGCGAGAACGCACACAGCAGCACGATATCGGCCGGCTGCTCGGTTTCACGGCCCTGCGCGTCGAGGTAGGTAACGCCGGTGGCCTTCTTCTTGTCGGCGGTCAGGTTGACCTTCATCACTTGCGCCAGCGTGCGCAGCTCGAAGCCCTTGCGGCCACGCAGCACCGGCAGGATGCAGGCGTTCGGGCTGGCCTTCGAGTAGTTCAGGCAGCCATAGTCGGAACAGAAGCCGCAGAAATTACACGGCCCCATCTGGCAGCCGTACGGATTCACATACGGGCCGGATGCGTTCGACGCCGGAATCGGATACGGGTGATAGCCCATCTCGCGCGCCGCCTTGTAGAACAGTTCGCCACCGAGGTAATTTGGATTCGGCGGCAGCGCGAATTCACGTGCACGCGAACCTTCAAACGGATTGCCGCCTTCCACCACCTTGCCGTTGATGACGCCGGCCTTGCCCGAGGTGCCGCACACGTATTCAAAATGGTCGAAGTGCGGCTCCAGTTCTTCATAAGTGACCGGGAAGTCCTGGATGGTCATCTCTTTTGGAATGAACTTCTTGCCATAGCGCTGCTCGATATTGCTGCGCACCTTGAAGTCTTCCGGCAGTGCGCGGAAGTGGCAGCCGGACCAGTGGCTGCCGGCGCCGCCGACGCCGGTGCCGGGTTTGAACGAGCCCATCTGGCGATACGGCACGGCGGAGTCATTCACGCCATGACGGATGGTCACGGTTTCCTTGTTCAGCGATTGCAGGTATTTACGGTGCACCGAGCCTTCCAGCTCATCCACCACGCGCGGATAGGCGAAGTCCGGCTGCGTGTCGCGGTCCGGACCACGCTCCAGGCACACCACATTCAGGCCGGCGTCAGTCAGCTCCTTGGCCATGATGGCGCCAGTCCAGCCCATGCCGACAATCACGGCGTCTACTTTGTTTTTTACGATAGTCATAATCATTAACCCCTGCGTCCAGCCAGATCGACCGGGCCGATCGGATACGGTTTGTCACGAACTTCCACCCAGTCCAGATAGTCGGCGCGCATGCCGGGATAGCCGATCATCTTCCACGCGCCCATGTCCTTGTTGCCGCCGTGTTTAGGATCGGCGAAATAGCCGTTGCGCGTCTCGTTCAGCAGGTTGGTGAAGAACAGTTTGGCCGAAATATCTTCCAGCTTCAGCTTGCCGCCTTCGCAGCCCTTGAGGATTTCTTCCTGCTGCTTGCGGTCCAGGTCGGCAAACGCCTTGCCGCCGAACTGCGAGGCGCAATAGCCATCAACGTTCTTGATGCCGACGCGGAGGATGTCGCGCAGCGGCAGCTTGCCCTGGTAGCCGAACTCCGGCTTGGCGCTGACGTACGGGCCTTGCATATACCAGATATCGCCAGCCGCATAGGGCGTCTGCATATGGCGGTCGAGGAATTCCAGCACACCCAGCTCGATGGCGCCGGGACCGTGCTCGTCATGCGGAATCAAACGATCCACTGCGGCGCTGAGGAACTTCCACTCAGTTTGATTAAAGAACGCCGGCGTGTAAGTATTCGGCTTGCCCTCCGGTGCGTTGGCGTCGGCCGCCGTGGCCGGCTGCAGCGCGCGCACCACACCGGTGGCGGCAGCCGCGCCAATCGGCACGAACATCATGGTTTTGATCAGGCTCCGCCGCGACGGCGACTGTGTGTCGTCAGACATGTCTTTCTCCTCGGTTTATAAGACTTCAGGGTTGCTGCGCGCTGCGCGCTTCCCATCGGTAGCCGACCCCGTAGACGGCCGAAATCGCTTCGGCCAGGCCAGCTTCTTCCAGTTTCCGGCGCAGGTTCTTCACATGCGTATCGATCGTGCGGTCATGCACGATGCGCCGGTCCTCGTACACCCAGCTGCGCAAGTCATCACGTGACAAGGCCTTGCCGGGCGCATCGCGCAAACGTTTCAGCAAGCGCAGCTCCACCGGCGTCAGCGCCAGTTCCCTGCCATGCACGAAAGCGCGCATGCCCTGGTCGTCGATCTGCAAGCCCGGCTGCGGCGTGCCGGCCGGGCGGCGCCGCAGCACCGCCCTGACCCTGGCCACCACTTCGCGCGGGCTGAAGGGCTTGCAGATGTAATCGTCGGCGCCACTGTCGAGGCCGTCGAGACGGTCCTCTTCCTGCGCGCGCGCGGTCATCATGATGACCGGTATATCGCTGTTGGCGCGCAAGGCGCGGCACAGGCTCAGGCCATCCATGCCGGGCAGCATCCAGTCCAGCAGGATCAGGTCGACATCGCCGCCGGCCACCGTGGCCTGCACCGACAGGCCGTCGTGCAGGGCGCTGGCGCGATAGCCGGCCGCCTGCAAATAGCTGACCAGCAGGCGCGCCAGGCGCTGTTCATCTTCGACCACCAGTACGTGCTGCGGCTTCATCAGGATTCTCCCGCCAGCGGCAAGGTGATGCGGATCGACAGGCCGCGTGGCACGGCGGTGTGGGTATGCGTGGCGGTGATGCTGCCGCCATGCGCCTCGACGATGCTGCGGCAGATCGACAGGCCCAGGCCGCTGCCGCCGGTGGCGCGGCTGCGTGCGCGGTCGCCGCGCCAGAAGCGTTCGAACAGCATCGGCAGGCCGGCATCGCTGACGCCGACGCCGTTGTCGGACAAGGTCAGCACCGCCTGACTGCGCAAGGTGTGCAGACCGATGCCCAGCTGGGTGGCGCCATCGGCATGCCGCAGCGTGTTGTTGAACAGGTTGCGCAGCAGCTGGCGCAGGCGCACGGTATCGCCGTCGACCATCATCACCTCCGGGCTGTCGACGATGATTTCCATGCCGGCTTGCGCCAGCGGCTCGCCCCACTTGTGGATTTCATTGCGCAGCAGTGCGGCCAGGTCGAGCGGCTCGCGGCGGTAATTGAAGGCGCCCACTTCGGACAGCGTGATCTGGCGCATATCGTCCACCAGCCGGCTTAGTGTGGCGACCTCGTCCAACAATGCCTGCAGGCTGTCATTGTTGATCGGCTCGATGCCATCCTCCATCGCTTCCAGCTGCGCCTGCAAGACGGACAGCGGTGTGCGCAGCTCGTGCGAGATGTCGGCCATGAAGTGGCGGCGCAGCGCCTCGTTACTTTCCAGCGTGGCCACCATCAAATTGAAGTTGCGCGCCAGCGTGCCCAGCTCATCGCGTTGCGCGTGCGGCACACGCACGCCGTAATCGCCTTCGGCCACCTTCGACGCTGCGGCGATCAGGCGCCGCGTTGGCGCCACAAAGCTGCGCGCCAGCAGGATCGCTGCCAGCGCCGCCAGCACCAGTGTCGCCAGGCCGATGAACAGGCTGTCGCGCTGCTGCTGCGTCTGGAAAGTCAGTTCGGCTTCTTCCTGCAAGCCGCGTAGCGGCGCACCGGCCAGCGTGCCGACCGCCACGCCGTTGACCAGCACCGGCTGGTAGCGCAGGTCGTCGCCGGTTTGCAGGTTGCCGGCCAGATGGTTGCCCTGCATATCGTACAGACCCAAACGGCGCGGGGCTTTGTCGGGAACAGCGTAGTAGATGGAATCGCCGCCGGGACGCGGCGACGTCGCGCGCTCGCGGCCGATGGCGCCGGTGTAGCGCTCCCAGGCGGCGCGGTTGTGCCGGATGAAGTCCCAGTTGCCGTGCTCCTGGTAGGCCTGCGCGAACTCATAGGCCATCGCTTCCATGCGGCGCGCCTCGACTTCGTTCAGGTAACCCTGGAAGCCGCGCTTGAAACTCCAGCGCGTGCCCAGCCCTACCCCCACCGCCGTCAACACACTGACGATCAGCAAGGAAAGAAACAAGCGGGCAGTGATACCGATCTTGACCATCAGGCCATTTAGCCACGACGGCAGGCCGCCTTCAAGCGTGCTGGCGGAAACTACCGTAATTCTTCACAGAAACTCCACATTGTTGTGGAAGTGTATAGTGTCAGCCGCGCGGCAACGTTACAGCAAAGACAACGTGCGGCGCATCATAGCGGTAAACGATGTCGCCGCCGTGCTGCTGCACGATCTGCTGCGCGATGTGCAGGCCAAGACCCAGACCGCCACGGTTACGTACATTCCCGACCGAGGCGTGCTTTAGCGGACTGTACAGCGTGGGCAGCAGCTCGGCCGGTATCGCCGGCGCCACGTTGCGCACTTCCAGCAGTACCGCGTCGTCGCGCTCCGTCATCAGCACCTCGATCGTCTCGCCATGCGTGCCATGATGGCGGGCGTTGCTGACCAGGTTGCTCACCACCTGCATCATGCGGTCGCCGTCAACCTCGGCCACCAGCGCGGCCGGCAGGCTGGCGTCGATGCGCAATTCCGCGTAGGCGGTGCGCACTTCATCCAGCAAATCCTGCAGCAGCGGCACCAGGTCGACCTGGCTGCGCGCCAGGCCCAGGCCTAGGCCGCCGTTGATGCGGCTCATGTCCAGCACCTGGCTGATCAGGCGCTCCATGCGCGTGCTGGAGGCCTGGATGCGGCTGCTCATGGTGCTGGCGGCGCCGCCATGTTGCAGCACCGTGGCCGCCATATTGATCGAATGCAGCGGGCCGCGCAGGTCATGGCCCAGCATTGCCAGCAGCTGCGCGCGGGCGCGGTCCGTCTCTACATGTTTGGCGACGCTGGCGCGGTGCATCTCGCCCAGCAGCTGGCTGGCTGCCAGCTTTTCAGCTGCATCCCACGACACGGCGCGGCCACGCACCATTTCGCGCCACTCGTCGAAGGAACCGCGTGGCGTCAGGCGCGGGCCCAGCGGGCCGATGCGCACGACTTTTTCCGGACGACCGGCCCAGCAGATGGTGTGGATCTGTTCGCGGCGCAAAGCCAGCAACCAGCCCGAGGTGGCGGGATCGAAGCGCAATGCCAGCAAGCCGGCCCACGGCGCCAGCAGCGGCCGGATCTGCGGCGGCCAGTCACCAACGGCGGTGTACTCGACCAGGTCATGGCCCTCTGCCGGCAACGACGCCACGATGTGCGCGGCCAAATCAGCGCTGATATCGCCATGCACCACCAGCTTACCGTACTGGGTAACAATCAATGCCTCGGCCTGCAAGGACTCGCACAGCGCCGGCGCATGTTCCAGCAGCGCGCGGGCGGGCTCGTCGTGGTGCAGCAGGGTCTCCATGACGCGCGTGCGCACCTCGGCCGACCGCTCGACCAGCCTGGCATTCGCGCGCGCTTCCATCGACTGCACCAGCGAAGCAATCACCTGCGCCATCACATCGGCTGCCATGCGCACCGAGTACGGCACCTGCAACGGTGACATATGGTGACAGGCCAGCAAGCCCCACAGGCGACCAGCAACCACGATCGACACGCTCATCGATGCGCCTACGCCCATATTCTGCAAATACTCGATGTGGATCGGCGAGACGCTGCGCAGCACGCTATGGCTCAGGTCCAGCGGCACATCGCCGGGACGGCCCAGCAGCGGCGATGGCGTGTAGTTGATGTCGGCAATCAGCCGCAGCGTGTTGATGATGTACAGCCGACGCGCCTGCGCTGGAATGTCGCTGGCCGGATAGCGGCGGCCCAGGTAGGGTTCCAGGTCCTCGCGGCGCGACTCGGCAGTGACGTCGCCGCTGTCGTCCAGGTGGAAGCGGTAGGCCATCACGCGGTCGAAGCCGGTGATGGCGCGCACCTGGTCGGTTGCCAGCTGCAACAGCGCGTCGATGGATTTCTGTCGCTTCAAGCGATCGATGGCGGCGTGCGCCTTCAGTGCAAAGGCGGCGACGGTGTCGCTCGGCGTGTCGCGGCGCTCAAATTCGATGATCAGGCGGGCGTGGTAAACATGCACGATGCAATCAAACCGCACCGCGCCAACGCTGACTTCCAGCGCAGTGGCCGGCGCCTCGCCGTCCTCGACGCCATCCAGGCATTCGGCCACAGCCTGATGGACTTCGGCCGGCAGCGGCAGCGCAGCCAGTGGCGTGTTTAACACAAGTTTCAAATTCAACAACTGCGGGCTGTTGTCGCTCCAGCCCAACAGAATACCGTCGGCGTCGAAAGCCAGCAACGCGCCATGCGGCTGCACGCTGCCAGGAATGTGGATAGGCTCATCCGCACAATTGTCCAGCGTGACGGGATCGATCGCTTGCATTGCGCGGTATCGCTTTCAGAGGGTAGGACTATGATTTTATCACTCTGAAGTCAACACAGATAGGCCAACGCACGTTATGTTCGCTACCGTACTTATAGATGCTCTAGCGGGACAACGTAACATTGTAGGTTTTGCCGGAGATACGCACGTTCGACAGCTTCAGCCCTTGTACATTGTGGATGAACCATGGCTGGTTGCTGTTGCTCGGATCGCCGAAATCGCTGTCGCTGATGCTGACGTTGGTGATCGGCGCGATCGCCGCCTTGCCGGCGCCGTTGTAGCTGGTGGCCAGCGGTCCCAGTAGCACAAAGGCCTGGTAGCAAGAGTGCCGTGTGCCGCCCACTTGCACATTGGCAGCGCGGATGCCGCTGATGTGCACGTCCGACACTTGCGGTGGTCGGATGCGCATGACGTCATCCGCCGGCGCGTAATCGCAATCGAAGACAATCACCGCGCCGCCGCCAGCGGAAGCAATATCCGGCCCGACTTCGGAATCCGGCAGGCGCTTGCTGAACATCGGCTGCGTCTTCACGCCGTTCGGCAGCGTCAGCTTGCGCGCGTACAGATGGCGCAGATAGCCGCCACGGTTCATATTGGTCTTCAGCCGGATCGCCGACCACAGCGGATTGCTGGCCCAGTGCACGTTGCGGAACTCGACGTTCTGCACATACACGTTCTCGATGCCGGCCGCCATCTCGCTGCCCAGCGTGACGCCGCCGTGGCCGCTGTTCATCACGGAATCCTGGATGACGATGTTGCGGCTCGGGCCGAATTGCGTATCCAGGTTCTTGCCGGATTTGATAGCGATGCAGTCGTCGCCGGTGTTAAAGGTGCAGCCTTCGACCAGCACATGGTCGCAGCCATCCGGATCAAAGCCGTCGCTGTTCGGGCCGAGGCTGTTCATCTGCACATTGCGGAACCAGACATTGCGGCAGTTGACCGGATGATGCAGCCAGAACGGCGCGCCTTCCACGCGATAGCCCTGCAACTGCACGTTGGTGCAGCCGATGAACTGCACCATGCACGGCCGCAGGAAGTGGCCGATACCAAACACGCGCCGCGCCACCGGCACGCCCGCCTCCGACAGCGCCGGCAGGAAGTAGTGGTCCGAACGCCAGGTCTCGCGGCCACCTTCGATCTGCCGCCGCAGCGCCGGGTCCAGCGATGGCGCCAGCGCATCCAGCGTGGCCGGATTGCGCGGATTGACCACGCTCTGGCGATCATCGGGCGGTGCGCCGTCCGCCTTGTGGCCGGCCCAGCCCCACCAGCAATCCTTGCTGTCCTTGAACGGCACGCCGCCCATGCCATCGATGACGCTGCCTTCATCGCCAGTGAGGGCGATGTTCTGCTGGCCATACGCATAGACCAGCGGCGAATAGTTCAGGCAATCGTTGCTCTGCCAGCGCGAGATGGTCAGCTTGCCATTCGCTCCGCAATCGACGTCGCCATCGCGTGCGTAATCGAGCGGATTATTGTTGAAGTACAGATGTGCGCCAGCTGACAGGTGCACGTGCACATTCGAGCGCAGCACCATCGGGCCGCAGCACAGCCAGTTCCCCGCCGGGATCACCACCCTGCCGCCGCCCGCCGCATGACAGGCGTTGATGGCGGCCTTGATGGCGCTATGGCTGTCCGGCGCACCGTCCACCGGCGCGTTGACCTTGCCCGGCTTGCGATAGCCGGCAAAGCCGTCCACCTGCGCCACGTCGCAAGGCTTGGCGCCGTAAGCGGTGATGACAAAATCCTGCTGGAGGAAGGTGATCGGCTGCCTGCAGCGCGCGATGATCGCGTCTGCTTCGGCCCATGGATCACGCGCCGTGGTGGCAGCAGCCTGGACGACACCCAACGGCAAGCCGAAGCCGGCCATCACGCCGGCGCCTGCACGGACGAAATCACGCCGGCGCAGGTTGAAAACTGGTTCACGCAAGATAACTCCTTATGGCAATGGTTGTAAGCCTTCCGCCCGCACCGTCCAGCCCTGCTGCGGGAAACCGGGCGCTGGCAGCGATGGTGCGCCGTCCCAGCCGCCGGCCATCATGGCGACTGCGGCCAGCAGCGCGCCGTTACCGGGAAGGTAGACTGGCAGGCCGGTATTCGGATTATGCCCTGCGGCGGTGTAACTGTTGTTGGGACCGTCCGTCTTCAGCAGCACATCCACCGCCTGCTGCGGCGCGTCGAGGCGCGCGGCGGTCATCGCGATCATCGGATAGTCCCAGCCCCAGATTTTCTTGTGGAAGTCCCAGTCGCTCAGCACCGCATCCAGCGTGCGGCGCATGACGGCGCGGTCGACACCAGCGCCCGGCAACTGGCCAAGCGCCATCAGGAACGATGGATGATCGTGACGGCTTTCCACGTTATCCCAGGTATCCGGCGTGGACTCGATGGCGACATACTTGCCATCCTTCTGCGGCAAGGCGGACAGGTTCAGCCGCTGCTTTTCCCATTCCGCATCCAGCGGCAGGCCGAGGCGCACGCGCCATTGCTGCGCCAGCGCCAGGCCGGTGGCCCAGTAGCTCAACTCATAGCCGGGATTCATGCTAGTGGACTGGTCGTAGATTTCCTGCGCAATCCACAGTGGTGGCCCAAGCACATAACGCTGGCCGTCCCAGTGCAGCATCGACGACATGGCGTCGGCCGTGGCGAATACCAGTTCGCTATAGCGTTCCAGCGTGGCCCGCGATGGCGCGCCGCGATACAGCAGCTCGGCCAGGTGAATCATGTGCGGCTGGTTCCAGACGATCAGCGGATTGCCACCCGGGCTTTCACGGCCATAGGGGCCAGTCATCTTTGGCCAGCGCGCCCCCTTCAGGCCGCGTGACTGGGCGATCTGACGCGCCACCGGCAGCGTCTTCTGATACCAGCGCAGCGCGTTTTCCAGGTATTGCGGCCGGCCCCACAGCGCGAAGTGGGCGGTGTGCCACCAGATCATTTCGGTGTGGTGCTTGCCGAACCAGGTGGCGGTGGTCAAGCCGCTTTCCTGCGGCGGGAAGTCGCCGCCGAACTGGATCGCCGTCAGGTATTGCGACAGCACCACGCGCCGTTCCAGTTCGGCCGCGCGCGGATCGGTGCTGCCGCTGAAATCCACCGCCGCGCCGTTGCGCCAGAAGTCCTGCCAGTGTTGCGCACTTTGCGCGATGACGTCGCCCGTAGTGGCAGCCTTTGCCACGTCCAGTGCACCGCCCCCCGGCGCATAGCGCAAGGTGAAGTCCAGCGTCTCGCCTTGCACCGGCGCGATCTGGAAGGCATGCCGCGCCGGCAAAGTAATCCGCAGCGGCGCGGCGGCCTGCAAGCCCACCGCGTAGCGCGCAGCGTCGCGCGTGTGTTCCAGCACCAGCGAGCGCTCGCTCTGCGCCACCACGCGGGTGGTGTGCGATGCCGGCAACGTCCAGTCCAGCGGCGGATTGTGTTTCACTGTCAGGTCATAGCCGCGCGGCAGCGCCAGCCGCAGCGCCAGCTTGCCGCTGGCCAGTAGCGGCGACTGGATGCGCACCGCCAGCGTATCCTGCGCCGGACTCACCGCCGTCATCACACTGACCGGCTGGCCATCCACCGTGTAGCGGCTGATCAGCACGCCCTTCCACATATCCAGCTTCTGGTCGATATTGCGGATATCTGCCATGGACAAGGCTGAGCCATCGCCGCGCCGCAGACCGAGCTGGCCCAGCGGCCAGGCGTGCGGATTGGCGCGCAGCCAGAGTCCGGCCGGGCTGGTCGCCTGCGTCGGGTAGCCGACCGTCTTGCCATGCGCGGTGTAATCGCGGTTGGCGTCGGACAGCTTGTAGCCATGTGGATTGGCGTCCTCGTGCCAGGACCAGCGCGCCTGGGTTTCCAGCGCGATGCCTTTGCTGCCGTAGTGATCGGGGAAAGTCTGCAAGCCGGTGACGTCGGCGGTAAAACAGAACTGGCCGTTGCCTACGCTGAGCGGCGCCCAGGGATCTATCGCCTTCAACTGCGGATTGTGGCGCTGCACCAAAGCCGGCCTGTCGATCGGCGCCGCCAGCGCCACGCCGCTTGTCACGATGACTACCAGCGCCAGGATGCGCTTCGCATAGAGGTTCATATCGCTCATCAATCGCTCGGGAACGTCGATCATACCCACCAAACGCAACAGTTTTCGGCTCCAATTAATCAACTTGTTGACTATAGCGTTTTTTGTCGCGTGCAGGAATCGCCGGGCGATTGACGTGCGAATCGCAAGCTCCGACTATCGGCTGTGCCGCCTTGCGGTCACAACTAAAAACAGGAGACTCAATAATGAGAACGAAGCAAACCGCGATTACCCACGCCGTTCTGTTGTTTGTCACCAGCTTTGCCGCCAGCGCCCAGGAAGAGGCGCCTGTTCCACCACCACCGTCCGAAGAAAACAAGGTCGTCATCACCGGCTCGCGCCTGGTGAACCGCGGCTTCCTGGCGCCCACGCCCGTCACCGTGGTCGACGCCCAGGAGCTGAAAGTGTCCGGCACGCAGAATCTGGAAAATCTGCTGAACGACACGCCGCAGTTCACCGCCAACCAATTGAACAGCCCCACCGCCAACACCATGCAGGCGGGCCAGCCGTCCGGCACCTCGACGCTGAACTTGCGTAACCTGGGACCGACGCGCAACCTGGTGCTGGTCAACGGCCGCCGCTTCGCCATCACCGGGCCGGACTTCACCACCGACATCAACACCATCCCCACCGCGCTGGTGAAGCGGATTGAAACCGTCACCGGCGGCTCGTCCGCCGTCTACGGCTCGGACGCCATCTCCGGCGTGGTCAACTTCATCCTGCGCGATAACTTTGAAGGCGTGGAGATCGGTGTCCAGGGCAACTGGGACCAGCCGACACACACGCCGACCAAGAGCATCGACCTGACTGTCGGCGGCAACTTCGACAACAAAAAGGGCAACGCCGTCCTCTCCATCAACTACCAGGACCGCGAGGGAATGACGCGCGGCGACCTGGGTGGCTATTCGACACCGTCGCTGGGCGATGGCTGCGTCACCGCCGCCACGTGGTCGTCGACCCAGGCTGGCACGCCGCTCAGCGTGCCTTCCGGCCAGACCTGTCTGTCGGCCGGCGGCCGGCCGGGATTGGTGTACAGCGGCTCGTCCACCATTCCGAACGGCCGCATCGGCAACCTGCCGCTGTACGGTTCGTCCGGCTCCAACCCGGCACTCGATGCGGCCATGGCAGCCGCCGGGCTGCAAAGCATGAGCACATTGGGCGCGATGTTCGACGCCACCGGCAAGGTGATCCGCCCCTACACGACGGCGGACGCCTATGACCTCGCGCCGCTATCCTACATCGTCACGCCACAGAAGCGCTGGGTAGCCAACGGCTTCGCACACTACGACTTCAACGAACACGCCACCGGCTATACCGAAGTCCACTTCAGCACCAACACCGCCAATGTGCAGATCGCGCCCACCAGTGCCAGCGGCAACTTCCTGGTCAACACCAACAATCCCTACCTGAGCCCGCAGATGCAGGAGGTGCTGCGCCAGCTGGACCTGAAGGAATCCGGCACCACGCGCGTCACCAACGGCACGCAGACGCTGTCGACCACGGCAGGCGATGGCCTTGCGGTGCTGAACCTGAACCGCCGCCTGAACGATATCGGCACGCGCAGCGCTTCGACCGAACACCAGACCTTTCGCATCGCGCTCGGCGTCAAAGGTTATCTGAACGACCTGTCGGAAAAATACCTGACCGACCTGCGCTACGATGTCTACTACACCAACAGCCGCACCACCGAATCGCAATTCCAGGCCGGCTCGATTTCGCTGAGCCGCTTCCAGAATTCGATCCTGTCACAAAGTGGCGCGGCGCCGGTGCTGAATCCCTTCGGCCAGAACATCAACGAGACGGCGCGCAACGCGATTGCCATCTCGTCCAATTCCACCATCACCGCCGAGCAGCAAGGCCTGGCAGCCAACCTCTCCGGCAAGCTGCTGGAGCTGCCGATGGGGCCTGTGGACTTCTCCACTGGCGTCGAGCGCCGCCACGCGTACAGCCGCTACTCGCCTGACGCCTTCCTGTCGTCCGGCGACGTATCGGGCTGGAACGCAGCGCGGCCGACCGAAGGCGAATCGACCGTCAAGGAAATCTTCGGCGAGGCGCGCGTGCCGCTGCTGTCCAACCGTCCATTCGCCAAGAACCTCAGCCTGAGCGGCGCCTTCCGCCGCTCCGACTATGACATCGAATCGGTCGGCACCGTCTGGACCAATTCGGTCGGCACCGAATGGACGCCGGTGGAAAGCCTGACCTTCCGTGCGCAAAAGCAGAAATCGATCCGCGCGCCGAATGTCGGCGAACTGTTCGGCGGCCAGGGCACCAACGGCCCGACCGCCACCGATCCATGCTCCAGCCGCCAGCCCGCCGCGCAGCAGACCGCCGCCGTGCGCGCGCTGTGCCAGGCCACCGGCGTGCCGGCCAACCTGGTATTCGACCAGTCGGTGCAGCCGACCAACTTCATCACGCAAATCGTCGGCGGCAATCCGAATCTGAAAGCCGAAACTTCACACACCACCACCGTTGGCGCCGTATTCTCACCGCGCGTGGCGCCTGGTCTGCAAATGAGCCTGGACTACTACAAGATCACGCTGGACGATGCCATCTCGACGCTGGGCGGCGGTGGCATCCAGTCGGTGCTGAACCTGTGCTACAACACCATCCAGAACGCCAACAGCGTGTACTGCAAGGCCATCAACCGCGATCCGATCACTGGCCAGATCGCTGCGCCAACCTATGTGATGACCACGGCCGCCAACATCGGCGGCATCAAGACAGAGGGCTACGACTTTGCCGGCAACTACAACTTCAGGACCTCATGGGGCTTGATGGGCGGCGACACGCGCTGGAACTTCAGCACCAACTGGACTTATGTGAAAGAGCTGACCTTCACGCCGATCCAGGATCTGCCGAGCATTACCAACCAGTGCGTCGGCAGCTTCGGCCAGACTTGCGGCCAGCCGGTGCCGAAGTGGAAAGGCACTGCCCGCCTGACCATGAACACGGGCAAGCTGATGCTGTCGGCACGTGCGCGCTACATCGGCAATGTCACGGTGGATACCTATGTGCTGCCGCAAGGCCAGGGTGGAACGCCGCCGGCACTGGAGTCGCTGACCAATCCGAAGATCAAGGCGTACACCTATCTGGACCTGACGGCGGGCTGGGAGTTCAGCAAGAACGTCAATCTGACGGCCGGCATCCGTAACGTGCTGGACAAAGATCCGCCGGTGCTGGGTTCGTCGCAACTGCCGGCAAATAACACCATCGCCGCGACCTATGATCCGCTGGGGCGCAATCTGTTCTTCAGCCTGAACGTCAAGCTATGAGGGGCCGTGATCTGCAACGCCGGCGCGTGACGCTGGCACTGGGCGCCGGCCTACTCGGCGGCTGGGCTGCACAGCCAGCACGCGCGGCGCAGGCGTCCACCTCCTCAACCGCCAGCGCCGCGCCTGCCGCTGCCCCCGCGATGGCCGGCGCAGCGGCGGCTAGCGCAGCGGCGGCTAGCGCAGCGGCGGCTGGTGCAGCGGCGGCTGACGCTACTGCGGCCAGCGCCTGCCCCGCCGATGTTGGCTGGGCCGACACGCTGCGGCGCGACCTGGATGCCATGGCGACACAGCTGACGCAGACACTGACGCCGTGGCCGGTGCCGGCCCGCGTGTTCACCCCGGAGCAGCACGGCCTGGCGGCTGATGCACGTAGCGGTGCAGTCTCGCTGACTACCGCCGCCATCCAGCGCGCGGTGGACGCCTGCGCGGCAGCCGGCGGCGGCACCGTTCGACTATCGAAAGGCGACTACATCAGCGGCACCATCGTGCTGCGCTCCGGCGTCATGTTCGAAGTCGCCGAAGGCGCTCGCCTGCTGGCCAGCACCAATCTGAAGGACTATCCTGAACACCGCGCCAAGCGCCGCACGGTACAAGACACCAACATGGGCATGAACCAGTCGCTGATCTTCGCCGAAGGCTGCGAACGCATCGGCATCGGCGGCAAAGGCCTGATCGACGGACGCGGCACCAAGGCCAACTTCCCTGGCGAAGAAACCGTTGGCTCCACGCCGGGCCGGCCCTTCATCATCCGCATCATCGACTGCAAGCAGGTGGTGGTGCGCGATATCCACATGAAGGACTCCCCATGCTGGATGCAGAACTACCTGAACTGCGAAGACCTCATCGTTGACGGCATCCACGTCGAAAATCAGGCCAACCACAACAACGACGGTCTCGACATCGACAGCTGCCGCCGCGTTATCGTGCGCAATTGCTTCATCAACGCGCAGGACGATGCCATGTGCTTCAAGGGCGCAGGCCAGCGGCTGGCGGAAAACATCCTGATCGAGAATTGCCAGTTCTACAGCACCTGCAACGCGCTCAAGTTCGGCACCGACTCGCAGGATGTATTCCGCAATGTCCTGGTACGCAACATCACGCTGGGCGGGCCATCCGACGACATGCGCGCCATCAATCGCCGCAAGGCGGACGGTGGCATCTCATGGGAAATCGTCGACGGCGGCACGCTGGAACGCGTGCTGGTGCACGACGCCCGCATCGTCCGTGCTGAAAGTCCGCTGTTCCTGCGGCTGGGTGATCGCGGGCGCGTGCAGCCCGGCACGAAGCGTCCGGGACCGGGCGTGTTGCGCTACATAGTCTACGACCGCATCAGCGGCGATGACAACGGCGTCCGTGGCTCCTTCTTCACCGGCATCGAGCAAGCGCAGATCGAACACGTGCTGCTGCGTGATGTAGACCTGACCATGATGGCGACCAGCGAACCGGGCGCAGATCCTCGCACCATTCCCGATGCACCGGCCGAGTATCCCGATCCGCATATGTTTGAAAAAGTGATGCCGGCTTACGGACTGTGGGCGCGACACATCCGCCACCTGACCTTGCAACGGGTGCGCTTCCGCACCAGCGGCAAGGATGCGCGTCCGGAAGTGCTGGCGGCCGCCTGCCGTCAGTGAACGACGCGGAACCAGTCGACGTCGATATAGCCGGCCACATCGCCTTTCACATAAGTGAAAACGGCGGGCCGGCTGCCCTTCCACCATGAGAACTTCGCCAGCTCCGTGACCGGGCCGACCTTTGTGTACGGCCCTTGCTCATTCAGCGCGTAGGAGAACTGCACGGTCTGGTCCTCCCTGACCACAGCACGCAGGATCACGGCAGCCGCATCAATCTTCGCGCCGCGCGTTTCCACGCCGGCGTTGGAATACGTGATGTAGCTGGCACCAGCGTCGCGCACCACGCCGGCCCAGGGCACCTTCACGCCGAACAGCGCGAGGCCGGCGCGCTGCGTGTCCACCATGCTCCCCAGCTCGATGCGCGTGGTGATTTCCGATTGCGGCCCTTGTAGAATCTGCGTCAGCGTATTGCGCGCGCCAACCAGGTACTCTGACTTGCTGGCCTGGATGCGCATGAAGCCGGGCCGCTGCGTCAGGCTCCAACGCGCGTTGTCTGGATTGTGATTCCACGACCACTGCAATCCCAGCTGTGCAGACGAGAACTCATCGCTGTCCTGAAGCTTGTAGTCGCGCGACTGCTGCGTGGAGTCCGGATACGCGTGCGTCGACACCGGCACAGTCTCATTGCCCATGATCGGCCAGCCGTCCCGCCACACCACCGGCTGCAAATGCGTGATGCGGCCGAACGCGCCAGTGCTATTGAAATGCATGAACCAGCCCTGCCCCGACGGCGTCTCCACATATCCCCCCTGATGCGGCCCCTTCAAGCCATTGCCAGGCTTCAGCGCCAGGTGCATTTCAAACGGCCCCTCAATGCTGCGCGAACGCAGCACCGCCTGTGGCCCGGTGCCCACGCCACCGATCGGCGCGAATACGTAGTAGTAGCCGTTGCGCTTGTAGAGCTTGGGGCCTTCGAATACCGGCAGATTGACCTTGTCCTCAATGATGGTCTTGCCGGCGTCAAGCAAGGTCTTGCCGTCCGGGCTCATCGCGTGCAGGATGCCGGGGCCGGCGCCAACCTTCGAGTGAATCAGATAGGCCTTGCCGTCATCGTCCCAGAATGGACAGGGATCTTCATAGCCTGCTCCGGCCAGTACCATCACCGGCTCGCTCCACTGGCCGGCGGGATCGCCGGTGCTGCTCATGAAGATGCCCTCGTTTGGCGTGGCCCAGTAGACGTAGAACAGGCCCCTGTGAAAGCGGATCGCCGGGGCCCACACACCGCCGGCATAGCGCAAGCCATCACCGACCGGCTTCGACACCGCATCGGTCAGCGGATACGCAGGTGACATATCGTAGGAAGGATGGAAGCTCAGCCGGGGCAGCACATGGCCGATGATCTTCCAGTTCACCAGGTCCTTCGACTTCAGGATCGGAATGCCCGGCGAAAAGTGGAAGCTGGACGCTACCATGAAGTAATCGTTATCGACGCGGATCACATCGGGATCAGAATAGTCCGCATACAGAACCGGGTTGGCGTACTCCGCTGCACCCGCCGAGCTACCGATCAGCGCCAACGCCAGTATCACATTGCGTATCTTCACGAGCCATCTCCACCATTCCGATAGCTCCGCAGTAGACCACGAGCGCATCAGCGCAAGCAATCAACATGGTGAGCAAAGGCCGTCAAAAGTATCTCTAGCTTTTTTGATGCAAGTCAAAAATGTTGCAGAAAAATCAGATGGTGTTTTGACGCAGCGCAGCACGCGCCGCGCAAGCGCGCTTGCTGCTGCAACGCAGCATGAAAAATCAGCTAAGCGATTGATTTTATGGAAAAACTTGGTGCGGCTGGCGGGGATCGAACCCACGACCCTTGGCTTCGGAGGCCAATACTCTATCCACTGAGCTACAGCCGCGACAGGAGGATACGCGAACGCGTGCCGTAGGATACCGTTTTTATCGCTCCCCGTCCATGGGGCAGTGTCGTTTTCAACAAGTTTGCGTTTCCCTCGACGCATTGTTGTGTCTATAATCAGCCGTTTGGTGAAGGTTTTTACAAGGCAGCTGCTGATCAACTCTTCGCGCCACCCCGGCTTGAAATCAGTCTCTTAAGGAAATCATGAGCGACGCACACAACGAACACGAATCCGCAATCAGAACGCCCAAACAACTCGCCGTCGCCGTTATCGGCTTCTTCGTCGTAGTTATCTTTGGCATAGTCCTCCTGGTTAAGTTTGTCACCACCGATAAGTTGACCGGCGCCGGTTCCGGCAGCCAGGAGCCGGAAGCCATTGCCTCCCGCATCGCCCCTGTTGCTGACGACGGCTACACGCTGAAAGACGCCAGCGGCCCGAAAGTGCTGCAAACGGGCGAGGCCATCTACAACGTCACCTGCGCCGCCTGCCATGGCGCCGGCGTTGCGGGCGCACCGAAGTTCGGCGATGCCGGCTCGTGGAGCGGCCGTCTGGCACAAGGTTATGACACCGTTCTGAAGCACGCCGTGGAAGGCCTGCGTGCGATGCCTGCCAAAGGCGGCAATCCCGATCTGGACGATGTGGAAGTGGCGCGCGCCGTGGTCTACATGGCCAACGCTTCGGGCGGCAAGTTCAAGGAGCCGGAAGTGCCGGCGCCTGCCGCGCCTGCCGCTGCTGAGCCACCGAAGTAAACCGCCTGCGGGCGCACATGAAAACCGGCCTTCGTGGCCGGTTTTTTTATTAGCGGCACAGACCGTAGGCTTTACGGTCCGGGAAATAGCGGTAGGTGAAAGTGCGGACCGGGTATTTGTTCAGCGCGATCTCAAATGCCGGCGGGACGACATCGAAACGATCCGGCAGTTTCTGCGTGACGCGCAGGCGCACGCGCCAGATGGTTTCCGCGCCGGTGGCGCCGGCGATCAGCATATCCGGCACCTTAGGAATCGCCTCGACGATTTCAGCCGGCGAATTGGTGGTGCGCTGGTAGAACGTTACCAGCTCCGCCTTGGCGATGACCGGCCCTTGCGGCTCGGTGACGTGATAGTCGCGGGTAACAAACATCGCCCGCTCGCCGCGCGGCACCAGATACACAAAGGTGAACTCGGCACCGCCATCCGGCAGCGTGACCGGCGGCGTAGTCGAAATGCTCATCCCGCGCGGCAACTCAAAGCGCGAGCCCTCCTGCCAATCCTTGCACTCCGGCGTCTTCGCCATGTACACATCGACAGGCGTATAAGAATCGCCGCAAGCACTCAGCAGCAGTGGCAGAACAAAAGGAATGGAGTAACACAGACGCATGGCAATCGGACTTCAGGAAACCGGAAGCCCATAGTATAACCGGGGTCAGTTCTGCCAAACGTACATGAGTTCGTGTACGTTTGGCAGAACTGACCCCGGATTTATTACCACATGATTACGCGGTCTTTGGGGGCCAGGTACATCTTGTCGCCTGGCTTGATGCCGAAGGCGTCGTAGAAGCCTGGCTGGTTGCGCATCGGGCCGTTGGCGCGGAATTGGCCTGGCGAGTGCGGGTCGGTCTTGATCTGCTGGATCTGCGCCGCTTCACGCATCTTCATGCGCCATACTTGCGCGAAGCCCATGTAGAAGCGCTGGTCGCCGGTCAGGCCGTCCAGCACCGGGGCTTTCTTGCCTTTCAGCGACAGCTTGTAGGCTTTGTAGGCAATCGCTACGCCGCTGTTGTCGGCGATGTTTTCGCCCAGCGTCAGTTCGCCGTTGACGTGGTAGCCAGGCAGCGGGCTGAACTGGTTGTACTGCTCGACCAGCATCTTGGTTTTTGCCGAGAACGCTTTGTGGTCGGCGGCGGTCCACCAGTCACGCAGATTGCCATCGCCGTCGTACTGCGCACCCTGGTCGTCGAAGCCGTGGCTGATTTCGTGGCCGATCACGCCGCCGATGGCGCCGTAATTGACCGCGTCATCCGCATCGGCGTTGAAGAACGGCGCCTGCAGGATCGCTGCCGGGAAGACGATCTCGTTCATCTCCGGGTTGTAATAGGCGTTGACGGTTTGCGGCGTCATGCCCCATTCGTCGCGGTCGATCGGTTTGCCCAGCTTGTTCAGTTCCTTGTTGTAGTCGAACTGGCGCGAACGGATCACGTTGCCCACCAGGTCATCCTTGCTGATGGTCAGCGCGCTGTAGTCGCGCCATTTGTTCGGGTAGCCGATCTTGTAGGTGAACTTGGCCAGCTTGATTTGCGCCTGCTTCTTGGTCACCGGCGTCATCCAGTCCAGCTTGTCGATGCTGGTCTTGTACGAGGCCAGCAGGTTCTTCACCAGTTCTTCCATGCGTGCCTTGCGCTCGGCCGGGAAGTGTTCGCCGACGTACAGCTTGCCGACCGCTTCACCCAGCGCACCTTCGGTGACGGTGACGCCGCGCTTCCAGCGTGGGCGCTGCTCGGTCACGCCGCTCAGCACGGTGCCGTAGAAGGCGAAGTTTTCATCGACGAATTCTTTGCTCAGGTACGGCGCGTGCGCGCGCACCACTTGCCATTGGAAGTAGGCTTTCAGCGTTTCCAGCGGCGTGCTTTGCAGCAGCGCGGTCAGGCCTTTCAGGTAGCTCGGCTGGCTGACGATGACGTAGCTGACTTTGCCGGCAACGCCGGCGTCGCTCAGGTAGGCGTTCCAGTCGTAGCCTGGCGCCACCTCGCCCAGCTTGGCGATGTCGACCTTGTTGTAGGCCTTGATCGGGTCGCGCAACTCAACCTTGGTCCATTGCAGCTTGGCCAGTTCTTTCTCAAACTCGACCACCGCGTGCGCGGTGGTGGCGCCGTGCGCGTCACCAGCCATGGTCAGCATTTTGCCGACGTGCAGTTCATATTTGGCCAGCGTGTCGGCCAGTTTTTTGTCGTCCGCTTTCAGGTAGTAGTCGCGGTCCGGCAGGCCCAGGCCGTCCTGGTAGATGTCGGCCACGTACTTGGTCGAATCCTTGTTGTCCTGGTGCACAGCGTAGTTGTAAGGCACCGTGACGCCGATCTGGTTGAAGTGCGAAATCAGCGCCGGCAGCTGTTTCTTGTCACTCAGCGCGGCAACCTTGCCCAGCTCGGCTTTCAGCGGCGTAATGCCCAGTTGCTCCAGTTTGGCTTCATCCATGAAGCTGGCGTAGAAGTCGCCGATGCGCTGCGCTTCCGCACCGCCGGCCTTGTTGGCGGCCGCACCTTCGATAATCGCGCGCAGTTGCGGCTGGATGTCATCGCGCAGCTTGGCAAACGAGCCCCAGCTGGATTTGTCGGCCGGGATCTCGGTCGTCGCCAGCCACTTGCCGTTCATGTGGGTGAACAGGTCGTCCTGCACGCGCACCGCCGGATCGATGTATTCGACGGCGATGCCGGAGGTTGGCTTGCTTGCTACTTTAGCGCTGGCAGGAGCTGCGCTTTTGGCGCTGTCCGCGGCGCCGGCCAGGCCTGCGATCAGGCTCAGCATCAATGCACTTACGAGATGACGTTTCACGAGGATTTCCTTCTATGATTGAATAAAGGCCCATTGCTCACATGGGCCGTGCTGCTTTATATCACATCACCATATGATGACGCGGTCTTTGGGCGCAAGGTACATCTTGTCGCCCGGCTTGACGCCAAAGGCTTCGTAGAAGCCCGGCTGGTTGCGCACCGTGCCATTGGCACGGAACTGATCCGGTGAGTGCGGATCGGTTTTCAGATAAACGATTTGCTGCGCCTCACGGATCTTGGCGCGCCACACTTGGCCGAAGCCCATGTAGAAGCGCTGCTGCCCAGTCAGGCCATCGATCACCGGCGCCGGCTTGCCGTTCAGAGAGATCAGGTAGGCCTTGTAGGCAATCGCCGCACCGCTGTTGTCGGCGATGTTTTCGCCCAGCGTCAGTTCGCCGTTGACGAAGTAGCCCTTGAACGGACTGAAGGCGTTGTATTGCCTGACCAGTTGTTTGGTCTTGGCGGCAAAGGCTTTGTGGTCGGCCTTGGTCCACCAGTCGCGCAGATTGCCGTCACCGTCGTATTGCGCGCCCTGGTCGTCGAAGCCGTGGCTGATTTCGTGGCCGATCACCGCGCCGATAGCGCCGTAGTTGACCGCATCATCGGCGTCCGCATCGAAGAACGGCGGTTGCAGAATGGCGGCCGGGAACACGATCTCGTTCAGCTCCGGGTTGTAGTAGGCGTTGACGGTCTGCGGCGTCATGCCCCACTCGTCGCGGTCGATCGGCTTGCCGAGTTTGTTGACTTCCTTCTCGTAGGCAAAGGCCTGCGCGCGGCGCACGTTGCCGACCAGGTCACCCTTGCCCACCACCAGCGCGGAGTAATCGCGCCATTTGTTCGGATAGCCGATCTTGGTGGTGAATTTGGCCAGCTTTTCCTGCGCCTGCTTCTTGGTCTCCGGCCCCATCCAGTCCAGCGTGTTGATGCTTTCGCGGTAGGCTTCCAGCAGATTCTTCACCAGCGCTTCCATGCGCGCCTTGCGCTCCGGCGGGAAGTGCTGCTCGACGTACAGCTTGCCAAGCGCTTCGCCCAGCGCGTTATCGGTGGCGTTGACGCCGCGTTTCCAGCGCGGCTGCTGTTCATCGGTGCCGCTCAGCACCTTGCCGTAGAAGGCGAAGTTTTCCTGCACGAAGTCCCTGGACAGGTAAGGCGCGTTGGCATGCAATACCTGCCACTGGAAGTACACCTTCCATGTCGACAGCGGCGTCTTGTTCAGCAGCTTGTTGAAGCCGCTGATGTAGCTCGGCTGGCTGACGATCACGTAGTCGGTCTTGCCGCCAATGCCGGTGTCGTTGACCCAGGTGGTCCAGTCATAGCCCGCCGCCAGCTTCGGCAAGCGGTTCAGCGGCACCTTGTTGTACGCCTTGACCGGGTCGCGCAATTGCACCTTGGTCCATTGCAGCCTGGCCAGCTGGGTTTCCAGCGCCACGATGGCCTTGGCGTCGGCCGCCGGATGGGCGTTGCCGGCCAGCGTCAGCATCTTCGTCACGTGCTGCTCGTACTTGACCAGCGTGTCGGCCAGCTTCTTGTCCGACTTCTTCAGGTAGTAGTCGCGGTCGGGCAGGCTCAGGCCGTCCTGGTAGATGTCGGCCACATACCTGGTCGAATCCTTGTTGTCCTGGTGGATGACGAAGCCATACGGCGCGGTGTAGCCGTAGCGGTTGAAGTGGGCGATCAGGCCCGGTATCAGCTTCTTGTCATTGAGCGTGGCGATGCGGTCGAAGTCCTGCTTCAGCGGCAACAGGTGCAGTTCTTCCAGCCGCGCTTCATCCATATAGCTGGCGAAGAAATCGCCGATGCGCTGGCCTTCCGGGGCGCCGGATTTATTCGCTGCCGCCGCTTCGATAATCGCGCGCAGCTGCGGCTTGGTATCGTCATCCAGCTTCTCGAACGAGCCCCAGCTGGACTTGTCCGACGGGATCTCGGTCTTGGCCAGCCACTTGCCGTTCAGATGAAGGAAGAAGTCGTCCTGCAGCCGCACCGAGGGTTCGATGTTGGCCAGGTCCACGCCCGAGGTTTTCTGTTGTGCCTGCACGCCGGTGGACGCCAGCAACGCCGCCATCAGGGCGCTGAGCAGATATGCCTTCATATTGTTGTCTCTCCTATAATTCGAGCACAATAGCAAAAAAGCCACACGCGGTGGCTTTTTTGCTGGAGATAAACGCTTACCAGATGATGATGCGCTGTTCCGGCGCAACATACAGCTTGTCGCCCGGCTTGACGCCGAAGGCGTCGTAGAAGCCCGGCTGGTTCACCACCGGGCCGTTGGTGCGGTACTGGCCTGGCGAATGCGGGTCGGTCTTGATTTGCAGGATCTGCTGTTCTTCACGCATCTTCACGCGCCAGATCTGGCCAAAGCCCATGAAGAAGCGCTGGTCGCCGGTGAAGCCGTCAATCACCGGCGCCGGCTTGCCACCCAGCGACAGCTTGTAGGCCTTGTAGGCGATCGCCATGCCGCTGTTGTCAGCGATGTTCTCGCCCAGCGTCAGCGCACCGTTGACGTGGTAGCCAGGCAGCGGGCTGTAGCCGTCGTACTGCTTGACCAGCGCGTCGGCCTTGGCGCGGAAATTGGCCTTGTCTTCCTTGGTCCACCAGTCGCGCAGGTTGCCGTCGCCGTCGGACTGGCTGCCGCCGTCGTCGAAGCCGTGGCTGATCTCGTGGCCGATCACCGCGCCGATGGCGCCGTAGTTGACCGCGTCGTCGGCGCGCGCGTCAAAGAACGGCGGTTGCAGAATCGCCGCCGGGAAGACGATCTCGTTCATCGTCGAGCTGTAATAGGCGTTGATGGTTTGCGGCGTCATGCCCCATTCCTCGCGGTCGATCGGCTTGCCCAGCTTGGCAATCATGCGTGCGTGGCGGTAGTTCGAGGCACGCAGCACGTTGCCGATCAGGTCGCCCTTGATGACGGCCAGCGACGAGTAGTCGCGCCATTTGTTCGGGTAGCCGATCTTCGGCGTGAACTTGGCCAGCTTGGCCTGCGCTTCGATCTTGGTGGCCGGGCTCATCCAGTCCAGATTGTCGATGCTGGTCTTGTACGACGCCAGCAGGTTCTTCACCAGCTGGTCCATGCGCTCCTTGCGCTCAGGCGGGAAGTATTCGGCCACGTACAGCTTGCCGAGCGCTTCGCCCAGGCTGGCTTCCACCAGCGCCACACCAGTCTTCCAGCGCGGCGGCTTGACGGCCACGCCGGTCAGCACGGTGCTGTAGAAATCGAAATGCGCGTCAGCGAATTCTTTCGACAGGAACGGCGAGGCTTCACGCAGCAGTTGCCATTCCAGGTAGGCTTTCCAGGTCGCCAGGTCGGTCTTCTCCAGCACGCTGGCGAAGCCGGTCAGGTAGCTCGGCTGGTTGACGATCACATAGTCGACCTTGTTGGCGACGCCGGCCGAGGCCAGCGCATGGCCCCAGTCAAAGCCCGGCGCCACGTCGGCCAGCTGCTTGATCGGCATCTTGTTGTAGCGCTTGACCGGGTCGCGGTTCTGCACCTTGGTCCATTGCACTTCCGCCAGCTGGGTTTCCAGCGCGACGACTTTCCTGGCGTTGGCGGTGGCGTTGCGGTCGCCGGCCAGGCCGAGGATCTTGGCCACGTGCAGCTCATACTTGGCCAGCGCGGTAGCCAGCTTGGCGTCTTCTTTTTTCAGGTAGTAGTCGCGGTCCGGCAGGCCCAGGCCGCCCTGGCCGATATAGACCGCGTACTTGGTCGACTCGCGCGCATCCTGGCGCACGCTGACGCCGTAAGGCGCGCTGACGCCGATCTGGCCCAGGTGGGCAAACATCATCGGCAGGCCGTTCTTGTCCTTGATGGCGCGGATGCGGTTCAGTTCGCCGGTCAGCGGACGGATGCCGACCTCATTCAGCTTGGCCTCGTCCATGAAGCTGGCGTACAGGTCGGCGATTTTCTGCGCTTCGCTGCCGGCCTTGCGTTGCTTGTCGGCCTCGGCTTTTTCGATCAGGCCGCGCAGCTGCGGCAAGGTATCGTCGCGCAGCTTGGCGAAGGTGCCCCAGCTGGATTTGTCTGCCGGGATTTCGGTGGTCTTCAGCCAGCTGCCATTCAGGTAGGTGAAGAAGTCGTCTTGCGGACGCACGCTGGTGTCCATGTTGGGGAGGTCGATGCCGGAGATCGGCGCGGCATCGTGGGCCGAGGCAAAGGCGGTCATCAGGCTCAGGGTCAGAGCGGTCAGCAACAAGCGTTTTTTCACAGCGGGTCCTTATGGTGAGAACTTGGGTTTCCGAATTCTAACTTCAGGCCCGGCCACAGGGACGGTTGCCGTCCGCTTGTTACTTTACGATACACAAGATTGTCAGCCGCCACCACCCGGCAGGTTGACATTCAGACCACCGGCACCGACGCCGACGCCCATGCCGCCACCGCCCATGCCGCCGCGTCCGCCCTTGCCGCCGCGATGTTCGCCGCCCTCTTCCTTGCGTTCCGGACGCGCACCGCCACCGTTCTCCTGCACGCGCTGCAGTTGCTCGGCCAGCGTTTGCGCCACCGTCTGGCGCTGGCTTTCCGACAAGGCATCATTAACCGTCAACCACCATTCGCGCAGCAGTTTTTCTTCCCTGGCGCTGGCTTCGGATTCTTCATCGACCGCCTTGGCCAGCTCGCGCAGTTCGACATTCGCGGTTTGCGCGCCGGCCAGCGTGGCGGCTTGCAGCCGCTCGCGGCGTTCCTTGCGGGCGCGCAGCAGGTTGCGCGTCTTGCTTTCGGTCTGCGCCCACAGCGTCTGCTGGTTGGCGTTGAGGCTTAGCGATTTCTTCAGCTCGCCGGCCATCGGCAGATAGTCTTCAGCTTTCATCTCCATCAGCGGCAAGGCAAAAGCCGGCGACAGCAGGGCGGACAAGGCCAGCGCGGCACTGACGCGGCGCAAGACGGACGAGGATGAACGTGACAAGAATCGCATGAATGCTCCGTAGATAAAAAAAAGCCAGCGCTTGGGGCGCTGGCGAAAAACCACTTCAGGGTAGAGAGAAATACGAGCTCAGTGTAGGCTGCGAATTCGCGGCTTTCAGGGCTTCTTACAATTATTTACTGTCGTGAACGTCGGGGACACACTTCGTACAAAACAGTAAACTTGGTGTTTCGCCAAGCGGCGACTGGCGCGCTTTGAAAGTCAACGGCGAACGTTGTAAATCGACGTAAAGGTATAAATCAATTTCGCAAGGGCTACTACGTTTGCTCGAAATCAGGTTTATACTCGTTTCACGCAAGCTGCGATGTGCAGCGGCGAGCTTTGACAGGTGAAACATGGGCAAGAAATTAAAGAACACCGGCCTGATCGGTGTGGGTGTGGTGGCGGGCATCGCCATATCGCTGCAATTCTCCGCCATGGCGCAAAAGCCGATGGACCCGCCGCTGCCGCTGGAAGAATTGCGCCAGCTGGCCGATGTGTTCGGCCTGATCAAATCCGATTACGTCGAGCCGGTCGAGGACAAGAAGCTGCTGACCGAAGCCATCTCCGGCATGGTCGCCTCGCTTGACCCGCACTCCGCCTACCTGGACAAGAAAGCCTATGCCGAGCTGCGCGAAGGTTCGCAGGGCAAGTTCGTCGGCCTGGGCATCGAGATCGGCCAGAGCGAAGACGGCTACATCAAGATTGTTGCGCCGATCGAGGATTCGCCCGCCTGGCGCGCCGGCATCAAGCCCGGGGACCTGATCAGCCGGCTGGACAACCTGCAAGTCAAAGGCATGACGCTGGACGACTCGATCAAGAAGATGCGCGGCGAGCCCGGCAGCAGAGTCAGCATGACGATCCTGCGCAAGGGCGAGGACGAACCGCTGGTGTTCAACATCACGCGCGAAGAGATCCACCAGAAAAGCGTCAAGGGCAAGATCATCGAGCCGGGCTATGCCTGGTTGCGCATCTCGCAATTCCAGGAACCGACCGTGGATGACATGGCGGCCAAGATTATCGAACTGTACAAACAGGACCCGAACATCAAGGGCCTGGTGCTGGACCTGCGCAACGATCCGGGCGGCGTGCTGCAAGGCGCGATCGGCGTGGCTGCAGCCTTCCTGCCGAAGGATGCGCCGATCGTCTCGACCAACGGCCAGTTGCCGGACCAGAAGCAGATCTTCTACGGCCGTCCCGAATACTACGAGCTGCGCGCTGAAAGCGATGCGCTGGCCAAGCTGCCGGCCGCCATCAAGAAAGTGCCGATGGCGGTGCTGGTGAATACCGGCTCGGCGTCGGCCTCGGAAATCGTCGCCGGCGCGCTGCAGGATTACAAGCGCGCCGACATCATCGGCACGCAGACTTTCGGCAAGGGCTCGGTGCAGACCATCCGCCAGCTGACGGCCGATACCGCCGTCAAGCTGACCACGGCGCGCTACTACACGCCGAACGGCCGCTCGATCCAGGCCAAGGGCATCACGCCGGATGTGGCGGTGGATGAAAACGCCGACGGTGACGGCCTGAACGCGCTGCGCACCCGCGAAGCCGACCTCAGCAAGCACCTGAGCAACGACCGCGAGGCAGAGGGCGAAAAGAGCAAGCGTGACGAGCTGGAAGAACAGATCCGCATCCTGGCGCTGGAGAAAAACCGCAAGCCACTGGAATACGGTAGCGGCGAGGACTTCCAGCTGCAACAGGCGCTGAATCACCTGAAAGGCCTGCCGGTGCAACTGGCCAGGCCGGCCACCACGGTGGTGTCGACCGAAACCGGCCTGACGAAAGATCTGGCAAAAAAATAACCGGGGTCAGTTCTGCCAAACGTACACGAGCTCTACAGTAGTGGTCGCTACTGTAGAGCTCGTGTACGTTTGGCAGAACTGACCCCGGGGTTTCGAGGTTTTAGTTCGCCTAAGCAGCGGCCATTGTGTAGAATTTGCTTCATTATTGGCAGCTGCCATTGCTTAATTTGAAAGTTTAAACATGAAACAAGCCGTCATCAGCGCTACCGGCCTCTTTACGCCAGCGCAGTCGATCTCCAACGAAGAGCTGGTGGAGTGCTTTAATACCTACGTCGAACAGTTCAACGCCGACAATGCCGCCGCCATCGCGGAAGGCACGGTCACCGCGCTGGAAGCGTCCAGCGTGGCCTTCATTGAAAAAGCCTCCGGCATCAAGGCGCGCTATGTGATGGAGAAGGCAGGCATCCTCGATCCCAAACGCATGGTGTCGCACATCGCCGAGCGCGGCGACGAGGAACTGTCGCTGCAGGCGGAAATCGCTGTCGCTGCCGCCAAACAGGCGCTGGACCGCGCCGGAAAGACGCCGGCCGACATCGACATGGTGCTGGTGGCCTGCTCGAATATGCAGCGCGCCTATCCGGCCATGGCGGTTGAGGTGCAGGGCGCGCTGGGCATCGACGGCTATGGCTTCGACATGAACGTGGCCTGCTCGTCGGCTACCTTTGGCATCCAGCAGGCGGTGGCGGCGGTGCAAAGCGGCCAGGCGCGCGCGGTGCTGGTGCTGAATCCGGAAATCACCTCGGGCCACCTGAACTGGCGCGACCGCGACAGCCACTTCATCTTCGGCGACGCTTGCACCGCCATCGTGGTCGAAGCGAAAGACACCGCCACCAGCGCGCACCAGTGGGAAATCGTCGACAGCAAGGCCAAGACCAGCTTCTCCAACAACATCCGCAACAACTTCGGCTTCCTCAACCGCTTCGACGAAGACGGCGTCGGCCAGGCCGACAAGCTGTTCCGCCAGCAGGGCCGCAAGGTGTTCAAGGACGTGTGCCCGATGGCCGCCGAAATGATCAAGGACACCATCGCTGGCGCCGGCCTGGAAGTGCCGCAGGTGAAGCGCTACTGGCTGCACCAGGCCAACCTGAACATGAATCTGCTGATCAGCCGCCTGGTGCTGGGCCGCGACGCCGAACCGGGCGAAGCGCCGGTGATCCTGGACGAATACGCCAACACCTCGTCGGCCGGCTCGGTGATCGCCTTCCACAAGCACTCGGAAGACATGGCCAAGGGCGACCTCGGCGTCATCTGCTCCTTCGGCGCCGGCTACTCGATCGGCTGCGTGGTGGTAAAGCGCATCTAAGGATACAACCATGCTGACCGTGACCCTTCCTGATGAGCTTGAAGCAGAAATGCTGGCAGCGGCCAGCCGCAAGGGCTTGTCGGTTGAGGAGTATCTGGCGGTGATTTGCAAGGAAGCGCTGTCGCTGGAAGTAGATCGCGAACGCTTGCAGTCCTACCAGAGCGGCAGGCCAGGTGTGTCGCAGGATCGCGCCGACGCCTGGCTGTCAGATTTGGCAGCCGGGAAGTGGAGCGAATGCCCGCGTTAATCTGGCATCCGGATGCGTTGGCAGACGTTGCCAGGCTCCACCAATTCCTTGCTCAGAGCAGCCCAGCTGCTGCCCGCCGAGGCGCAGCAGCCATCATCAAGACTGCTAATAAAATCATTAAGCATCCCCATCTTGGCGCGCCGCACGCTGAATTCCGGAATGGCCGGCCAGATTTGGCAAGCGCGCGTATGTACTACGCTACTTCATCCTCGACAACGGTGATGTACTGCTTACCCGCGTTTGGCATAGTCGGGAGCAACGCTGATCGCAGTTCCCTCCAATGAGGTGAAGTGCAGGTCTTTCAGGCCGATGGTGGGCAGGATGGCGCGCAGGTAGGGCTCCAGGAAGTCCGGTTGGCGGGCGCGTTCGCCGGTGCGCCAGCCGCCGGAACTGACGGCGATGTAGACAGGGCGGTCAGCCAGCGTACCGATCTTGCCTTCGGGCGTGGCGTTGAAGGTGACGCCGATGCGCACCACGTGGTCCAGCCAGGCTTTCAGCACCGACGGCACCGTGAAGTTGTGCATCGGCGTGGCGATCACCACCGCGTCCGCCGCGCGCAGTTCTTCGATCAGCAGGTCCGACCACTCCAGCGACGACAGGCCGCGCGCATGCGGCGCCCCGCCCTGCTGGCGCGACAGCGCATTGGAATACTGGAAGTCCACGTGCGGCAGCGGCTCGGCCCACAAATCACGCGACACTAGCTGTGCATCCGGGTGCGCCTTGCGCAATTGCGCGATGACCTGCAGCGACAAGCGGTAGCTGGCGGAATCTTCGGCGCGCGAACTGGCGCTGATGTGCAAAATGTTTGTCATGTGAGGTTCTTCCCAAAACGTAAAGCGCCGGGCAGCAGCCCTTCGCGGAAATAGAAACGCTGCGCCAGTCCGTTGGTCAGCCCCGTGTCGAGCACCAGCCGCGCGCACTGCGCCTGCTCGGCAAACACCGTCAGCTTGCCCAGCAACAGCGCGCCCCAGCGACGGCTGCGATGCTGCTCCGCCGTCACCAGGTCGTCGACATAAAGGAAGCGCCCGTACACCGTGTTCTCCTGATAGCGATAGCCAGCCAGCGCCACTACCTCATCGCGCTCCCACACCGCGAGGAGGTGGTAATCCTGTTCGCGCTGGCGCAGCATCTGCGCCACAAACGCATCCTCCGACGCCAGGTGCGGACGCAGCTCCCTCATCACCGGATAGCAGGCACGCAGCTCCTGCTCCGTCTCCACGATTTTCATGGCATGTCCTTTCAAAGACGCCATCGTAGGCCGCCAATGGCATAATCCCCAGAGCCATAAACAGACATTTGGAGTAGGCCATGGATTTTCTCCAGCTGGACACCAGCGCCGCCGAGCCGCTATACCGGCAAATATACACGCGCTTCCGCAGCGCCATCGCTGAAGGCACCTTGCAGCCAGGCGACCGCATTCCCGCCGCCCGCGCGCTGGCGCTGGAACTGGGCCTGGCGCGCGGTACGGTGGAATCAGCCTACGCGCTGCTGACGGCGGAAGGCTATGTGGAAGCGCGCGGCCAGGCCGGCACTGTGGTCACGCCAGCGCTGGCGCGTCACGCGCCAGTGGCGCCGACGCCGCGCCGCGCCAGCACCCACGACAACCTGGGTGAGGCCGACTCCTCGACCCGGCCGTTCCAGATGGGCATACCGGCGCTGGATGCCTTCCCGCGCAAGGTGTGGGCGCGGCTGGCGGCACGCGCCGTGCGCGCCACGCAGCCGGCCGACATGATCTATCCGCCATGGGCCGGGCTGCCCGGGCTGCGCATCGCCATCGCCGCCTATCTGCAACTGTCGCGCGGCATTGAGTGCACGCCGTCGCAGGTGTTCATCACCAATGGCTACCGCAACTCGCTGGAACTGGTGACACGCGCGCTGCTGCAACCCGGCGACGGCGTGTGGGTTGAAGATCCCGGCTACCCGCCCACCAGCGCGCTGCTGGGCGACGCCGGCATGCGGGTGGCACCGGTGCAGGTGGATGGCGAAGGACTGATGGTGTCGCACGGTGTCGCCACCGCACCAGGTGCCAAAGCCGCCATCGTCACGCCGGCGCACCAAAGCCCGCTGTGCGTGTCGCTGTCGCTGCCGCGCCGGCTGGCATTGCTGGACTGGGCCGCCAGGGCCGGCGCCTGGATCGTCGAAGACGACTACGACGGCGAATACCGCTATGTCAGCCGCCCGCTGCCGGCACTGCAAAGCCTGGACCGCGACGGCCGCGTGCTGTACTCCGGCACCTTCAGCAAGGTACTGTTCCCGGCGATACGGCTGGCCTATCTGGTGGTGCCGCCGGCGCAGGTGGAGCGCTTTGAACACATCAGCCGCACCTTTGCCACCGGTGGCCCGACACTGATGCAAAGCGTGGTGGCCGACTTCATGAACGAAGGCCATTTCGCGCGCCACATCCAGCGCATGCGCCGCCTGTACGCCGAGCGCCGTGAATTCGCGGCGGATGGCTTGTCGTCGGTGCTGGGCAAGTATATGCAGGTGGAGCCGCAGCCAGGCGGCATGCACCTGGTGCTGCGCATGAAGGGCTATCACACCGACCGCGCGCTGGCGGCGCGCATGCGCGAAAACCGCATGTCGGCGCTGGCGCTGTCCGAGCGCGGCGTGCTGCCGCATATTCCGTCGGCGCTGCTGCTGGCCTTCACCAACATCGACACGCAGGCCAGAGCGCAGGAGCTGGGCAAACGCATACTGAAAATCATGGCCTAGTCCAAAGCGCTATTCTTGGCCCTTCAAGAATAGGCCATCGTGGCGCACAATGGCTTCATCGTCACCAACCAAACCAAGGAGTCATCATGAGCAAGCGTCTGGAAATCTTCAAATTCGCCCCTGTGGCCTACAAAGGCTTCGGCGCCGTCAAGGACTATGTCGCCGCCGCGCTGCCGGCCGAGCTGCTTGAACTGGTCTACCTGCGCATCTCGCTGATCAACGGCTGCGCCTATTGCATCGATATGCATACCCGCGACCTGCTGAAGCAAGGCGTACGCGCCGACAAGATCGCACTGGTGCCGGTGTGGGACGAAGCCGCCGCGCTGTTCAGCGACAAAGAACAGGCCGCGCTGGCCTGGGCCGAGGTGGTCACCCGCGTCGAACAGACCAAGGTGCCGGACGCCGATTATCAGGCCGCGCTGAAGGTACTGAGCGAGCAGGAACTGGCCGACATCACCGTCGCCGTCGCGCTGATGAACGCCTTCAACCGCTTTGGCGTCAGCATGCGCATGCAGCCGGCGGCCCTGTCGGTTTAAGCTGGTTTCAGTTGTGGGTGTGTTACGCTGAGGGTTTCCCGTAGTTTTTTTCTCAAGGAGCCCCCAACGCATGCCCCACAACATCAGCCTGATTACCACGATCGCCGCCGCACTGGGAGCTGGTCTCCTGTTCGGCTATATAGCAACGCGCCTCAAGCTGCCGGCGCTGGTGGGATATCTCGCTGCGGGCATTATTATCGGACCGGCGACGCCGGGCTATGTGGCGGATGCCGCGCTGGCCGGCCAGTTGGCTGAAATCGGCGTGATGCTGATGATGTTCGGTGTCGGCCTGCACTTCTCGCTGGAAGATCTGTGGGATGTGCGCAAGGTGGCGCTGCCAGGGGCGATCCTGCAGATCGCGGTCGCCACCGCGCTTGGCATGGCGCTGGCACACTACTGGGGCTGGACCATCGGCGGCGGGCTGGTGTTCGGCCTGGCGCTGTCGGTCGCCAGTACCGTGGTGCTGCTGCGCGCCCTTGAGGAACGCGGCATACTCGATAGCTTCAACGGCCGCATCGCGGTCGGCTGGCTGGTGGTGGAAGACCTGGTCACGGTGCTGATGCTGGTGCTGTTGCCGGCGCTGGCCAGCTCCCTTGGCGGTGCGCCGCTGGACGGAGCGCACGGCAGCGACGACGGAAATATCTGGCTGACGCTGGCGCTGACGCTGGGCCAGGTCGGCGCCTTCATCGTGCTGATGCTGGTGGTTGGCCGCAAGCTGTTCCCGTGGATTTTGTGGCAAGTGGCGCGCACCGGCTCGCGCGAGCTGTTCACGCTGTGCGTAATCGCCGCCGCCGTCGGTATCGCCTACGCTTCCACCCACTACTTCGGCGTGTCGTTCGCGCTGGGCTCCTTCTTTGCCGGCATGGTGCTGCGCGAATCGGCGCTGGCGCATCGCGCCGCCGAGGAATCGCTGCCGCTGCGCGATGCGTTCGCGGTGCTGTTCTTCGTTTCGGTCGGCATGCTGTTCGAACCGTCGGTGCTGACCGAACAGCCACTCAAGCTGCTGGCGGTGGTAGCGATCGTCGTAGTTGGTAAATCGGTGGCCGCCTTCCTGCTGGTGCTGCTGCTGCGCTACCCGGCCAAGACCGCGCTGATGGTCTCCGCCAGCCTGGCGCAGATCGGCGAGTTCTCCTTCATCCTGGCAGCGCTGGGCATATCGCTGAAACTGATGCCGGAAGAAGGCCAGAGCCTGATCCTGGCCGGCGCCATCATCTCGATCGCGCTCAATCCGGTGGTCTTCCTTGTCACCAAACCGCTGGAGCGCTGGCTGAGCAAGAACCTCGACCTGGCGGCCAGGTTCGACCGCTCGCCCGACCCGCTGGCGGAGCTGCCGATGACCACGCCGCACGAACATCTGCGCGGCCAGGTGGTGCTGGTCGGCTATGGCCGCGTGGGCCGCAAGATCGCTGCGGTGCTGAAGGAAAAAGGCATCTCCTACGTGGTGGCGGAGCAGAACCGCGAAGTGGTCGACCAGCTGCGCAAGGATGGCGTGCCAGCGGTGGCAGGCAATGCCGGCGAGCCGGCGGTGCTGATCCAGGCCCACATCGCCCATGCCGCCATGCTGGTCATCGCCACGCCGGACACCTTCCACGTGCGCGCCATGATCGAAACCGCACGCGCGCTGAACCCTGGCATCAAGACCGTGGTACGCACCCACAACGACGCCGAAGCCGACCTGCTGCGCAACGAGCGCGCCGGCGAAATCTTCATGGGCGAGCAGGAGCTGGCCAAGGGCATGACCGCCTATGTTCTGGATAACCTGGACAAGTCCCACAAGAGCCACGCACACTGATGATGAAACGTGCTTTCGCCGCCTGGACGCTGGCCATGCTGCTGCCGGCGGCGCCGATCCACGCCGCCGACAAGGATGAGGAAATCGCGGTGCTGATCGCCGAAGCGGTCGACGCGCGCGGCCACCCGCAGCCGACGCCGCCCATCATCGCCGCCGTCATCGGCCAGCTGGCGGCCGAGTCGGGCCTGAACCTGGTGGTGCATGCCTATCCGTGGCGGCGCGCACAGGTGATGGCGGAGAATGGCGAAGGCCTGCTGTACGGCGCTGCCATCACGCCGGAGCGGCTGCACGTGTTCAACTTCACCCGGCCGGTGTACGACGCCAATCAATGGCTGGTATCGTCGACGCAGGCGCCGTTGAAATTCCGCCGTTGGGCGGACCTGCGCGACAAGGTGATCTCGATCGCCGCCGGAGGCAAGTACGGCCCGGAATTCGAGACGCGGCGCGACCAGCTGTTCAAGGTTGAGGAGAACGCCGTCTCCACCGAAAGCCGCCTGAAGATGCTGAGCGCGCACCATGTGGACGCGGTGCTGATCGACAGCTTCCGCAATGCCCGGCAGCTCAGCGCCAGCCTGAATTGCCTGTTCCCCAGCGACCATTGGTCCGTTGCCGAAAAATCGGTCGGCTTCGAGCCGCTGCTGATCGCCGTGCCGAAAGGCGAGCCGCTGGGCAAAGTGCTGCCGGCGCTGAACCAGGCCATCGTCCGGCTGCACAAGTCGGGCCGCATACAGAAGGCGGTGGACAGCGTCGCCAACGTCTCCGGCTGCTGAAGACTACAGGCGCGCAGCCAGCTCCGCGCCTTCCTTGATGGCGCGCTTGGCGTCCAGCTCCGCCGCCAGCGCAGCGCCGCCGATCTTGTGGAAGCGCGGCATGCCTGCCGCCTTGGCTTCCTCCTCGGACGGCATCAACTCCACCAGGCTGTCCTGACCCGCGCAGATCACCACGTTATCGACCGACAGCAAGCGCTGTTCGCCACCGACGGTGATGTGCAGACCCTGGTCGTCGATGCGGTCGTACTGCACGCCGGCCAGCATCACCACGCCGTTGCGCGCCAATACCGCGCGATGCACCCAGCCCGAAGTCTTGCCCAGGCCAGCGCCAGGACGCGAGGTCTTGCGCTGCAACAGATAAAGCTGGCGCACCGGCTCCGCCGGTTCCGGCGGCACCAGGCCGCCCGGCGTCCCGACCTGCATGTCGACGCCCCATTCCCTGGCCCAGACATCCAGCGCCAGCGGCAAAGGATGGCGCGTGTCATGCAGCAGGAACTCGCCCATGTCGAAACCGATGCCGCCGGCGCCGATGATGGCCACGCGCTTGCCGACCGGCGCCTTGTCACGCAACACGTCCACATACGACAGCACCTTCGGATGACCGATGCCTTCGATTGGCGGCTTGCGCACCTTGATGCCGGTGGCGACGATCACGTCGTCATAACCATCCGCCAGCAGCTGCGCGCGCGTGACGCGCACATTCAATTGCAGCTTCACGCCGGTCAGGTCGATCTTGCGCGCGAAGTAGCGGATGGTCTCGGCGAATTCCTCCTTGCCCGGCACCTGCATGGCGATCTTGAACTGGCCGCCGATACTGTCCGACGCATCGAACAGCGTCACGTCGTGGCCGCATTCCGCCGCCACTGTCGCCGCCGACAAGCCGGCCGGCCCGGCGCCAACCACCGCCACGCGGCGTTGCTTCATCGTCGGCGCATACACCAGTTCCGTCTCATGGCAGGCGCGCGGATTCACCAGGCAGCTGGCGCGTTTATTCGAGAAGGTGTGATCCAGGCAGGCCTGATTGCAGCCGATGCAGGTATTGATTTCATCAGCGCGGCCGGCTGCCGCCTTGGCGACGAAATGCGCGTCGGCCAGGAAGGGACGCGCCATCGAAATCATGTCCGCCTCGCCGCGCTGAAGGATGCCTTCCGCCTCGGCCGGCATATTGATGCGGTTGGACGCCACCACCGGTATCGACACCTCCAGCCGCAGACGTCCGGCCAGCGACGCAAAGGCGGCGCGCGGCACCGAGGTGACGATGGTGGGCACGCGCGCCTCATGCCAGCCGTAGCCGGTGTTGAGGATGGTCACGCCAGCCTGCTGCAAGGCCTTGGCAACCGTCACCACCTCATCCCAGGTATTACCGCCTTCGACCAGGTCCAGCAGCGAGTGGCGATACATGATGATGAAGTCATTGCCCACTTCGGCGCGGATACGCTTGACGATTTCCAGCGACAGGCGCATGCGGTTCTCGATGCTGCCGCCCCACTGGTCGGTGCGCAGATTGGTGCGCGCGCACAGGAACTGGTTCAGCAGATAGCCTTCGCTGCCCATCACCTCGACGCCGTCATAGCCGGCGTCGCGCGCCAGTTTCGCACAGCGGGCGTAATCGCGGATAGTCTGCTCGATGCCGGCCTCGCTCAAGGCGCGTGGCTTGAACGGCGAGATCGGTGATTTCTTATCGGAGGCCGACACCACCAGCGGCTGATAGCCATAGCGGCCGGCATGCAGGATCTGCATCAGGATCTTGCCGCCCTCCTCGTGCACCGCGCTGGTGACGCGCCGGTGGTTGGCCACGTCGCCCTTGAAGTTGAGCGTCCCCCCAAAGGGTAACAGCCAGCCGGACCGGTTAGGAGAGATGCCGCCTGTAACAATTAAACCTACGCCACCACGCGCGCGTTCACGATAGAATGCGGCGAGCTTGCCGTAATTGTAGAAACGGTCTTCCAGGCCGGTGTGCATCGATCCCATGATGACGCGATTGCGCAGCGTCGTGTAACCGAGATCCAGGGGCGCCAGCAAGTGTGGGTATGGTGTAGTTTTCATAATGCCCGCATTTAATCCCAAATCTCTAGACCTGGGCTTCTAAAGTCCCCGCGTGCTGCTCTTGTATTCTGCCACCCTTTACCTTACGCTGGACAAATGATGCGATTCCTTGTGTTTTTGTTGTTGGGTGTAGGCGCCCCGCTGGCGACAGCGCAAGCACCCAAGGCTGAACTGCCGAAGCTGGAGGTGTCCGTCAACCGCGTGGACCAGGACTCCCAGCACATGTATGAAGTGGACGCCACCGGCTCGGTGAACGCGCCGTTGCCGAAGGTATGGCGCATCCTCACCAACTACGAGCGCATGACGGAGTTCGTGCCGGACATGGAGTCGTGCAAGGTCCTGTCCCGCAATGGGAATGAAGTGATCATCGAACAATTCGGCGTGGCCCGTTTCCTGTTCATGAACCGGACCATCCATTTGATTGTGCGCGCCACAGAGCAACCGATGTCGGCGATCGACATCGCACTGATTTCCGGCGACATGAAGCATTATGAATCGCGCTGGGAGCTGGTGCCGATCCCGGAAACGGGCGGCACCAAAATCATCTACCACGGCAAGCTGTTGCCGAGCTTCTACGTCCCCGGCCTGATTGGTTCCAAGATGATACGCAGCGACATCGAGCGCATGATGAGCGCCGTGCTGGCCCGCCTCGACCGCCGCGACGATGCGCGCGTCGAAGCTATCGCCAAATAATTCAGGCGAGGTAGGCGTCGCGCGAGCGCAGTTCGGCGAAGTTTTCCAGGCTGCCGATCTTGATCAGCACCGGATTCAGGCTCAGCTGCGCCTGCATCGCGCGCCAGGCGAATTGCCACTCCTGTTCCTGCGCTTCGGCCGCCGTCTTGGTGAAAGCCGCGCCCAAGGCGGCGCGCGTGCCGTATTCGACCGCGCCATCGATGCCGGCCCAGCTTGGCAGCGCGCGCTGCACGGCGCGGTGCACGCGCTCGCCGAATTCTTCGGAATTGTGGATGATCAGACAGGCGTCGGCGGCAAACAGTTCGAACAGGCTGCTGTCCCAGACCTGGGAAAAGCTCAGCGTCAGGCAGTTGGAGGCCGGACGCAGGATGAACTGGCCCTGGGTCAGCGCCAGTTCCAGATCTTCGCGCACGCCGTAGCGGTACAGGGTGGGCGGGCGTTGGTAGTCGTGCATGATGTTTCTCACATAAAAAGTTTAACGCTTGCGGCGGACATGGCGCTGGGAACGCATCCAGTTCGACGCAATATAGATTTCGCGCAGCAACGAGACAAAGCTGCCAACCAGACAGATCACCGCCACCACGAACATGCCGGCAATATACTTGTCCAGGCCAAGGTTGGTGATATCACCCAGGAACAGCATCGCCACGATCACGCAAACGAACAGGCCGCAGGCAGTCGACAGGAAGATCGACATATTGATCAGGTGCGAGCGGCGGTACAGCACATCCAGTTCATTCAGGTAGGGATCGCTGTAGGCGACGTCCAGCCGGTCTTCCAGCACGCGCGAGCGGTCGATGATGCGCGCCAGCCGGTTGGTCAGCACGATCAGGTTGGTGCAGACGCCCGACAGCAGGAATACCGGCGCAATCGCCAGCTGAATGATGTGACCGATGTCAGCGGTCTGCAAAGTCATGAGTGCCATTACGCTTTGTTCTTATCGATTAGTTCACAGTGTAGCAGCCCGCGTCTCCCACGGGCCTTTTTCAGGCAAACGCGCGGTTGCGCTTGAACTGCTCGGTGGCGGCGACCAGTGCCTGGGCGATACCTTTTTCCATCGCGCCATGGCCGGCGTCCGGAATCATTTGCAGCACCGAACCAGGCCAGGCCTGGTGCAGCCGCCAGGCCGATACCGGCGGGCAGATGACATCGTAGCGGCCCTGCACGATCACCGCCGGCAGGTGGGCGATGCGGCTGACCTCACGCACCAGCTGGTCGTCGCTGAAGAAGCCGAGCTTGGCCATGTAGTGCGATTCGAGACGGCCAACGCCCAGGTCCAGCGTATCCGACGGCGGGTCCTCGGCCTGCGGCAGCAGGAACACGCGGCGCCCTTCGAAGCGGCTCCAGGCGCGCACCGCAGGCCAGTGCACGTCCGGGTCGTCACTCATGATCCGTTGGACGTAGGCTTGCAGCAGGTCGCCGCGTTCTGCCTCGGGTATCGGTGCGATGAATTCCGCATGCACTTCAGGATGGAACCATTGGGCGCCATCGAGGAACCAGTCGATCTCCCTCTGCGTGCAGAGGAAAATGCCGCGCAGCACGAAGCCGAGGCAGCGTTCCGGATGCGCCTCGCCGTAGGCCAGCGCCAGCGTCGAGCCCCACGAGCCGCCAAACACCAGCCATTGCTCGATGCCGGCCATCACGCGCAGGCGCTCGATGTCTTCGATCAGCAGCTGGGTGGTGTTGTTGCGGCACTCGCCCAGCGGCGTCGACTTGCCGGCGCCGCGCTGGTCGAACAGGATCACGCGATATTGTTGCGGATCGAAGAAGCGGCGGTGCTGCGGCGACAGGCCGGCGCCAGGGCCGCCATGCAGAAAGATCACCGGGATGCCGTCCGGGTTGCCTACTTCCTCCCAGTAAATGGTGTGCAGCTCGTCCACCGCCAGCATGCCGTGGCGGGTGGGTACGATCGGTGGGAACAGGGGCGAGGCGGCATCGAACATGGCTATCCTTTGAGCATTGATAGCAGATTGTACGAAAAAAAAGCCGGGATCGCGAACGAACCCGGCTCTTGCGTGGCAGCGTTGCCGCTCAGGACATGTGCTGGCCGCCGTTGATGGCAATATTGGCGCCGGTAACAAATGCCGCTTCGTCGGACGCCAGGTAGGCCACCAGGCCCGCCACTTCGTCCGGCTTGCCCAGGCGGCCCATCGGGATTTGCGGAATGATTTTGCTATCCAGCACGTCCTGCGGGATCTCCATCACCATCTTGGTGCCGATGTAGCCCGGCGAGATGGTGTTGACGGTTACGCCCTTCTTCGCCACTTCCAGCGCCAGCGCCTTGGTGAAGCCGTGCATGCCGGCCTTGGCGGCCGAATAGTTGGTCTGGCCGAACGCGCCCTTCTGGCCGTTGACCGACGAGATATTGATGATGCGCCCCCAGCCGCGCTCGATCATGCCGTCGCACACCGGCTTGGTCATGTTGAACACCGAGTCCAGGTTGGTCTTCATGACCGCATCCCAGTTGACCTTGTCCATTTTCTTGAAGGTCATGTCGCGCGTGATGCCGGCGTTGTTGACCAGCACGTCCACCGGACCGATGTCTTTTTCGATGGCGGCGATGCAGGCCAGCGCCGAATCGTAGTCCGACACGTCGCAGGGGTAGGCGCGGAAGTTATAACCCTGGTCACGGGTCGTGGCCAGCCATTGTTCCACCTTGGGATTACCCGGCGAATACGTGGTGACCACGCAATAGCCCAGTGCGGACAGCTTGTAGCTGATCGCTTCGCCCAGACCACCCATGCCACCGGTTACCAATGCTACTCTTGCCATGTTCTTGTCTCCTTGCTGTTGATGCCAAAAATCGAAGTAGCCCGGCGATTAGCCAGGCCCTTGGTTTTATTGGTTATGCACGCTCAATCGCCAGCGCCACGCCCATGCCGCCGCCGATGCACAGCGAGGCCAGGCCTTTCTTGGCGTCACGACGGATCATTTCGTGGATCAGCGTCACCAGCACGCGGGCGCCGGATGCGCCGATCGGGTGACCGATGGCGATCGCGCCACCATTGACGTTGATCTTGCTGGTATCCCAGCCCATTTCCTTGTTGACCGCCACCGCCTGCGCGGCAAACGCTTCGTTGATTTCCAGCAGGTCCAGATCGTCAGGCGTCCAGCCGGCTTTTTTCAGGCACAGCCTGGTGGCCGAGACCGGGCCCATGCCCATATAGGCCGGGTCCAGGCCGGACGAGGCGTAGGCCTTGATCCTGGCCAGCACCGGCAGGCCCAGTTCCTTGGCTTTCGACGCGGTGGTCATGATGACGGCGGCGGCGCCATCGTTCAGGCCGGAGGCGTTGCCGGCGGTGACGGTGCCGTCCTTGGCGAAAGCTGGACGCAGGCCGGCCAGCGCTTCCAGGGTCGAGCCTGGTTTGACGTATTCATCGGTATCAAAGACGATGCTGCCCTTCTTCTGCACGATTTCCAGCGGCAGGATCTCGTCCTTGAACTTGCCGGCCTTTTGCGCAGCTTCGGCCTTCAGCTGCGACTGCAGCGCGAATTCGTCCTGCTCGGCGCGCGAGATCTCGTATTTCTTGGCGACGTTCTCGGCGGTGGTGCCCATATGGTACTGGTTATAGGCATCCCACAGGCCATCGACGATCATCGAATCGACCGCCTTGAAATCGCCCATGCGGAAGCCGTCGCGCGAGCCGTTGATCACGTGCGGCGAAGCGCTCATGTTTTCCTGGCCGCCGGCGATGACGATCTGCGCGTCGCCTGCCTTCAGCGCCTGCGCCGCCAGGTGGGTGGCTTTCAGGCCGGAACCGCAAACGTGGTTGATGGTGAAGCCGGGAATCGTGTTCGGCAGGCCGGACTTGATGACGGCTTGGCGCGCCGGGTTCTGGCCGACGCCGGCGGTCAGCACCTGGCCGAGGATGGCTTCGCTGATCAGGTTGGGATCGATGCCGATCTTGGCAATCAGGCCTTTGATGACATGGGCGCCCAGTTCCGACGCCGGCACTTTTGCCAGGCTGCCGCCGAATTTGCCCACACCGGTACGGCCGGCAGCAACGATAACTACATCATCCATTTGATTCTCCAATGCGCCAGCCGGAGCCGGCTAAGTTGAGCGACAACGCGAACTTTGATGATACGCCGTCCACCGGCATGCCGTGGCAGGTTTCAATGCTGCGCTGCCGCGAGAAATTCCCGCAGCGCCACCGTTGGGCACTCATCGTATGCGCCAGTTTCAGCGCACGCCTTGATATGCATCAAACCATCTAAGTTGTATTTTGAAGAAACAATAACTTTTTTTCAAGATAATAATTTGATACCGTCCAGTGAAGACGCGCATTGCTCGCGTATCACGTTGACGAAATCCAGCACATAGGCTTTGTGCTGCTGCGCCGGGGGCACCGAGACGTACAGTTCGCTCCACAGGCCGTGCTCGCCAACCGGGCGGGCGATCACGTAGTCGTACTCGATATAGTTCTTGATGGCCCAGTTGGGCAGCGCGGCAATGCCGCGCCGGCTGGCCACCAGCTGTAACACCGCCACCGTCAGCTCGGCGCTGCGGCGCTGGAAATGGATGTTGGCGGGCGCCAGCACTTCGCGGATCAGGTCGACGCGCTGCGCCGGCATCGGGTAGGTGATCAGGGTTTCGCCTTCGAAGTCGGCGGCCTGCAGGCGGCGCTGCGCGGCCAGCCGATGCTTTTGCGCCATCACCACCAGGGTTTCGTAGCGGAACAGCGGGAAGGTGGTGAAATCGGCGCCGCAGGACGCGCCGATCGCCAGGTCGGCTTCGCCGCTGCGCAGCAATTCTTCCGGTTCGCCATGGAAGCCGGACACCAGGTCGATCTCGACCTCCGGCCAGCGCTTGCGGAATTCGTCCAGCACCGGCATCAGCCAGTCGAAGCAGGTAGGGCATTCCAGCGCCACGCGCAGCTGGCCGGTGTCGCCCTGCGTCAGGCGCGCCACCTCGCGTTCGGCGGTTTCGATTTCCGGCAGCAGCAGGTCGGCCAGCTTGAGCAGCCGCGCGCCGGTGGCGGTAAACCCGATCGGCACCGATTTGCGCTCAAATAGCGGCCCGCCGTAGCGATCCTCCAGTAACTTGATCTGATGCGACAGGGCGGACTGTGTCAGGTTCAGCAGTTGCGCGGCGCGCACCAGGCTGCCGGCCGAGCGCAGTGCGCTCAAAGTGCGTAGATGGCGGATCTCAAGCATGGTCTATTACTTATATTACTTATTTTCACGTGAAGCAAAAAAGTCTTTCATTTTAATGATAGACCGGTTGCCGCACACTTTAGCGCACCAATATGAAATGCAGATGACAGCCGGAATCGCTGCAGGCCGCCTGGCAGGCCGCCAATTTACCGGGCCGCACGCTTGCCGGGCCTCCCCTTTCCTGATTTTCCACAGTAGAATGCTGGTGCCTGCGCATGCGCGCGAGGCTAACCCTGATACTGTCGCCCATGTCCAAGAGCCTGTTTCAAAAGCCCATAGAAATCAAGATTTCCACCGTCGTCGCCGTCTCCGCCATCCTGGCCACGGCCGACCGCATCGCTCTCGACGCCGCGCTGGCTGAAATGACCGGCGGCACCGCCGACTTTTTCGAAGACGATCTGACCGTGATCGATGTCGCCGCACTGCCGGCCAACTGCGAACCCGTCGACTGGGGCGGCCTGATCGCCCTGCTGAAAAAATACCGCCTGAACCCGGTCGCCGTGCGCAACGCGCCGCCGGAAATGGCGGCCGACATCGCCGCCCACGGCCTCAGCCTGGAAACCGCCAGCGCCAAGCCGAAGGAAGAGACACCGGCCGAGCCTAGGCCAACCGCAGCGCCGGCGCCAACGCCGGTGGCGGTGGCCGCCGCACAATCGCAGCCGCCGGCCGCCGCCAGCAACGGCACCGACGTGATGATCATCGACACGCCGGTGCGCGCCGGCCAGCGCATCTACGCGCGCGGCTGCGACCTGGTGGTGACCGCCGTGGTCAACAACGGCGCCGAAATCATCGCCGACGGCAGCATCCACGTGTACAACACGCTCAACGGCCGCGCGCTGGCGGGCGCCTCCGGCAATGCCCAGGCACGCATTTTTGCCTTGAACATGGCGCCGGAACTGGTCTCCATCGCCGGCGTCTACAGCACGTTCGAAGACGGCTTCCCGACCGAATATGCACGCGCGCCGACGCAAATTCGCCTGGTTGGTGACAGAATCGATATATCATCTGTCAATACGGCCAACCGCGCTTAAAGCACACCACTCTGAAAAGGATTATTCGTGGCAAGAATTATTGTTGTAACGTCCGGCAAGGGCGGTGTAGGTAAAACCACCTCCAGCGCCAGCTTCTCCACTGGCCTGGCCATGCGCGGCCACAAGACCGCCGTAATCGACTTCGACGTCGGCCTGCGTAACCTCGACCTGATCATGGGCTGCGAACGCCGCGTGGTGTACGACCTGATCAATGTCATCAACAAGGAAGCAACGCTGACCCAGGCGCTGATCAAGGACAAGCATTGCGACAACCTGTTCATCCTGCCGGCCTCGCAGACGCGCGATAAGGATGCGCTGTCCGAAGACGGCGTGGAAGTAGTGCTGCACGAACTGATCAACATGGGCTTCGAGTTCATCATCTGCGATTCGCCGGCCGGCATCGAGCACGGCGCGCTGATGGCGCTGACCTTTGCCGATGAAGCGATCATCGTCACCAACCCGGAAGTATCGTCGGTGCGCGATTCCGACCGCATTCTCGGCATCATCCAGGCCAAGTCGCGCCGCGCCCAGACCGGCGGCGAACCGGTCAAGGAGCACCTGCTGATCACCCGTTACTCGCCGAAGCGCGTGGAAGCGGACGAGATGCTGTCGTATGAAGACGTGAAAGAGATTTTGCGCATTCCTCTGATCGGCATCATCCCGGAATCGGAATCGGTGCTGCATGCTTCGAACCAGGGTAATCCGGCAATTCACTTCAAGGGCACCGATGTGGCGGAAGCCTATGAAGACGTGGTGTCGCGCTTCCTCGGCCAGGACCTGCCACTGCGCTTTACCAACTATGAAAAGCCTGGCCTGTTGCAGCGTATCTTCGGGAGCAAGTAATCATGGCCCTGCTGTCCTTCCTGTTTCCACCCAAGCCGAAAACCGCGACTGCGGCCAAGGAACGCTTGCAGATCATCATCGCGCGCGAGCGCAGCGGCCGCGCCGGCCCGGACTTCCTGCCGGCGCTGCATAAAGAGCTGATCGAAGTGATCTCCAAGTACACCAAGGTCAACGCCGACGACATCAAGATCTCGCTGGACCGCCAGGGCAACCTGGAAGTGCTCGACGTCAACGTCGTCCTGCCGGACGCCTAAGCTGACGCCGGCTGGCGGTGCACGCCAGCCGCCAGCAGTTCCTGCGCCACCCTGGCGCAGGCGTCCACATGCTGGTAGCCGATCTGGCGGAAGGCGTAGAAGCCGATGCCGGCCGACGCCAGCTGACCGGCCAGCGGCACCAGCTTGCTGGCCTGCTGCGCCACCGTCTTGAAACCGGTCTTGCGCAACACCTGCTTCACCACTTCCCGCGTCACCAGTTTCCCCACCAGCATGCCGCCGACGCCGATCGCCGCTTCATAGGCGATCAGCCGGAACTTCGGCTGCAGGCGCTCGATTTGCTGTTCGGACAGACCGAATTCCTGATTGATATCGTCAATTAACAACGAAAACAGGCGCAGATCGGAGACGATGTCGAGCCCCGGAACCGGCACCGCAGCCATGCCGGCAGACACCATCGCACGCCGCCGCACCAGCTGCCGGCAGCGTTCCCTCACTATGGAAATATCGCTTTGCGACGCTGGCAGCAGCGTCCAATTTGTGTCTTTTTTGCTGCGCATGCGCCCTCCTCAACCGCGTAGTACGTTCTTGCCATTTTTCAACTTCTGCATTGAATTTGACATTTTTCCAGTGTACCGTGTAATGCAAATGCGGCCTGCCACGATGAAAAACAAGCATTGCCATAAAATCATTGATAGTGTCCTTAGAAAATATTTTTAGCCTTTTTGCTAATTTAATTGTAAATCTCTGTTATATTTGGCGTGACTTCTCTTTAACATTTCCCAGCAGGCAACAGCATGAGAATTGCCGTACTCGACAATGACCGCAGCCAGGCAGAACTGATTTGCCAGGTGCTGACCTCGGCAGGCCACATCTGCCATAGCTTCCAGACCGCCAAGGATGTGCTGGCACAGCTGCGCAAAGACAGTTACGACATGCTGATACTCGACTGGCAGGTGGTCGACCTGGGCGGCGCCGAAGTACTGCGCCGCGCCCGCGAAAAGCTGCCGGACAACGCTCCGGTACTGTTCCTCACCACCAGTTCCGGCGAGGACGACATCGTTGCCGGCCTGACAGCAGGCGCCGACGACTACATGATCAAGCCGCTGCGCCGCAGCGAGATGGTGGCGCGCGTGCAGGCGTTGCTGCGGCGTGCCTATCCGGCGCAGAACGGCGCCGAATCGCTGCAATTCGGCCAATATGTGTTTGAAACCCGCCCTGGCCGGCTGCTGATGGACGGCATCGTGCTGGACGTCACGCACAAGGAGTTCTACCTGGCGCTGCTGTTTTTCCGCAACATCGGCCGTCCGCTGTCGCGCGCCTACATCCACGAAGCGGTGTGGATACGCGAAACCGTGGTGCCTTCGCGTACCATGGACACCCACGTCTCGCGCGTGCGCAACAAATTGCAATTAAAGCCAGAAAACGGCTTCCGCCTGGTGCCGGTCTACAGCTACGGCTACCGCCTGGAAAAACTCGGCGCCTGATCCAGGGCAAGGCAACTGCTCATGCTTTGGGCAGTCCTGCGGGCAACATACTGGCAGTAGGGGTATAATGTCCGCATATATTATCTGTCTGGACCCGAAATGCAGCTGCTTGCCGTCGGCCTCAATCACACCACCGCACCGGTCTCGCTTCGCGAGCAGCTGGCGTTCGCCCCTGACCAGCTCGGCCAGGCGGTGATGGCGGCGCGTTCGTGGTTCGAGCGCATCGACCACCGTGGCGGCGATGAGGCGGCCATCCTGTCGACCTGCAACCGCACCGAGTTGTATGCCGCCAGCACCGTGCCCGACCCGCTCGACGCCGGCGCGCATTTCCTCGCCGACTTCCACCAGCTGAACTACAGCGAACTGCGCCCGCACCTGTACATGCTGCCGCAGCATGACGCCGTCCGCCACACCTTCCGCGTCGCCTCCGGGCTTGATTCGATGGTGCTGGGCGAAACCCAGATCCTCGGCCAGATCAAGGACGCCATCCGCACCGCCGATGAAGCAGGCGGCCTCGGCACCTATCTGCACCAGCTGTTCCAGCGTTCGTTCTCGGTGGCCAAGGAAGTGCGCAGCACCACCGAAATCGGCGCCCACAGCGTGTCGATGGCGGCTGCCGCCGTGCGCCTGTCGCAGCGCATCTTCGACAAGATCTCCGAGCAGAACGTGCTGTTCATCGGCGCCGGCGAGATGATCGAGCTGTGCGCCACGCACTTCGCGGCGCAGAATCCGAAAACCATCACCATCGCCAACCGCACGCTGGAACGCGGCGAACTGCTGGCGCACCGCTACGGCGGCCGCGCCATCCGCCTGGCTGATTTGCAGGACAAGCTGCACCAGTACGACATCGTGATTTCCTGCACCGCCTCGTCGCTGCCGCTGATCGGCCTCGGCATGGTGGAGCGCGCCATCAAGGCCCGTCGCCACAAGCCGATGTTCATGGTCGACCTGGCGGTGCCGCGCGATATCGAGCCGGAAGTGGCGCGCCTGAACGACGCCTTCCTGTACACCGTCGACGACCTCGGCAAGGTGGTGCAGACCGGCCTGGAAAACCGCCAGGCGGCCGTGGCACAGGCTGAGGCCATCATCGAAACCCGCGTGCAGTCGTTTATGCACTGGATCGACGACCGCGCCGTGGTGCCGGTGATCCAGAGCCTGCAGGAAAACAGCGAGGCGCTGCGCCTGATGGAACTGGAACGCGCACGCAAGATGCTGGCCAAGGGCGAAGATATCGACACCGTGCTGGAAGCGCTGTCGAAGGGACTGACCGCCAAGTTCATGCACGGTCCGCAACAAGCGCTGCGCCACGCCCACGGCGACGAACGCGCGCAACTGGCAGAAATCCTGCCGCAGATGTTCCGCGGCCGCCGTTAGCGCCCCCCGCTGGCGGCCCACAGCGCCGCCGCCCTCTCCTCGCCGCCACTGCGCGGCGCCTGCTTTACTCTCTAAGAATACGCTATGAAACCATCCATGCTGGGCAAGCTCGATCAACTGGCAAACCGCCTGGTCGAACTCGATGAATTGCTGATGTCCGAAGGCGCCACCGACAATATGGACGCCTACCGCAAGATGACCCGCGAGCACGCCGAAATCGGCCCGCTGGTGGCGGTCTACAAGTCCTACCAGGAAGCGCTGGGCGACATCGCCGCCGCCGAGGACATGCTGGCCGATCCGGACATGAAGGAATTCGCCCAGGAGGAAATCGAAGCAGCCAAGGTGCGCACCGCCGAGCTGGACCTCGAACTGCAAAAAATGCTGCTGCCGAAGGACGCCAACGACGAGCGCAACATCTTCCTGGAAATCCGCGCCGGCACCGGTGGCGACGAGTCGGCGCTGTTTGCCGGCGACCTGCTGCGCATGTACACCCGCTACGCCGAACGCAACCGCTGGCAGGTGGAGATGGTGTCGGAATCCGCGTCCGACCTGGGCGGCTACCGCGAGGTCATCGTGCGCCTGGTCGGCAACGGCGTCTACTCGAAGCTGAAGTTCGAATCCGGCGGCCACCGCGTGCAGCGCGTGCCAGCCACCGAAACCCAGGGCCGCATCCACACCTCGGCCTGCACGGTGGCGGTGATGCCGGAGGCGGACGAGGTCGAAGACGTCAACATCAATCCATCCGAGCTGCGCATCGACACCTACCGCGCGTCCGGCGCCGGCGGCCAGCACATCAACAAGACCGATTCCGCCGTCCGCATCACCCACCTGCCGACCGGCATCGTGGTCGAGTGCCAGGACGACCGCTCCCAACACAAGAACAAGGCGCAGGCGATGAAGGTGCTGGCCACCCGCATCAAGGACGTGCAGCTGCGCGAGGCGCAGGCCAAGGAAGCGGCTACCCGCAAGAGCCTGATCGGTTCCGGCGACCGCAGCGAGCGCATCCGCACCTACAACTACCCGCAAGGGCGCATGACCGACCACCGCATCAACCTGACCTTGTACAAGCTGGACTTCATCATGGACGGCGATCTGAACGAACTGGTCAACGCGCTGGTGGCCGAGCACCAGGCCGAGCTGCTGGCCGCGCTGGGTGATTAAGAACGGGCTAAGGCTGAAATAGCAACTTTGTGCGAAAATCAGCCGCTATACCTCACTCACCGGACCACCCCATGCTACATACCCGCTCCCTGCTATTGTCCATCGCTGTCGGCGCTTTCGGCCTGATCGGCGTCGCCCTGTACCTGCAGCACGGGCTGGACATGCTGCCCTGCCCGCTGTGCGTGATCCAGCGCTACCTGTTCCTCGCCGTCGGCATCCTGGCGCTGATCGGCGCCTACACCAGCCAGCCCAAGGCCTTCGCCGGCCTCGGCCTGCTGGCCGCGCTGGGCGGCCTCGGCACCGCCGGCAAGCACCTGTGGGTGCTGGCCCATCCCGGCCTGTCGTGCGGCATCGACCCGATGGAGACCTTCCTCAACAAGATCCCCACTGCCACTTACCTGCCGTTCCTGTTCAAGGCCGACGGCCTGTGCGAGGACGCGCTGGCGCCATGGTTCGGCCTGTCGATTCCGCAGTGGTCGTTCCTGTGGTTCGGCCTGTTCTCGCTGTCGCTGGCCTGGCTGCTGATCCGCCGCACCAAATGAGCCAGACCATCGCCGCCCTGCAACGGCAGTCCGCACTGGACGCGCTGGATAACCGCGTGCTGCTGTGCCACGCACTGGGCGTCAACCGCATCGCCCTGATCACCCAGTCGGAACGCGTGCTGAGCGACGCAGAAATGCAGCGCTACAGCGCCCTGGTGCAGCGCCGCCTCGATGGCGAGCCGATCGCCTACATCGTCGGCCAGCGCGAATTCTTCGGCCTGCCGTTTGAAGTCAGCAACGCGGTGCTGATACCGCGTCCCGACACCGAGCTGCTGGTCGAGCTGACGCTGGACCGCCTGCCGCGCGACGGCCGCGTGCTGGACATGGGCACCGGCAGCGGCGCCATCGCCGTCTCGCTGGCGCACACCCGCAAGGACGCCGACGTCACCGCGCTGGACGTCAGCGCCGACGCGCTGGCCATCGCCCGCCGCAACGCCGACAGCAACGGCGCGCGCGTCACCTTCCTGCAAAGCGACTGGTATGCCGCGCTGCAAGACGCGCCGCGCTTCGATGTGATTGCCTCCAATCCGCCCTACATCGCCAGCGGCGACCGCCACCTGTCCGAAGGCGACCTGCGCTTCGAGCCAAGCGGCGCGCTGACCGACCACGCCGACGGCCTGTCGGCGCTGCGCACCATCATCGCCGGCGCGCCGCAACACCTGCACCCGCAAGGCTGGCTGCTGATGGAACACGGCTACGATCAGGCGCAAGCGGTGCGCGCGCTGCTCAGCGCAGCCGGCTATACGGAAGTGCAAAGCTGGCGCGACCTGGCCGATATCGAACGCGTCAGCGGCGGCCGGATCGGCTGATCACAGCCGGATTTCCAGCCGCCGGCGCAAGGCCGACAGCAGCATCGCCGGCGGCGCCGGCTTGTACAGCACCTCGATAAAATCGTCCGGCCGCGCCGGTGGCAGCAGCGCGTGCAGCAGCACCGGCGGCGCCTCCTCGCGCGGCCAGATGTCCCACACGCTCTCGTCGGCGCACAGGATCAGCGCCGGCGCCCGGTCTTCCGGCGCGTACTGCACATCGAACTCGGCGCTCTCCAGGATCTCGCTCAGGTAATCCTGCATCGGCTGGTGCGGCTCCAGCAGCAGGACGGCGTGGCCGGCGCCAAACGGTTCCGGCCAGTCGAAATGCGGCGTCGGCGGCATGGCGTCCTGTTCGGCCGCCAGCGCCACGCGGATGTCAAAGCGCAAGCCGCCACCGCTCTGCTGCAAACTGCCACCCATGGCACGCACCAGGTGCGCCGCCACCATCAGCCCCGGCAAGATGCGTTCATCGGCCAGCGAGCCTGCAACGTCGTGCCACAGGCCATCCGGCTCACCGGCGGCGAATTGCAATCGCACCTCGTCATCCACACACTGCGCCTGTACCGCCAGCAGGCCGCCGCTGTGGGCGCGCAGCCGCGCCAGCACCTGCGTCAGCCGGCGCGCATCCAGCACGGCCAGCGCCGGCAGTTCGCCGCCGTCGTAACGCAGATGGCGCATCAGCGCGTGCAGATAGGCCGGCGCCACCGCCAGCTCGGGCGGCTGCAACTCGAAACGCGCGCATTCCTGCAAGTCGGACAGCCACTCCAGCTGGCGCCGCACTTCACCTTCCAGCATCGCCAGATCGGCCCAGCCGCTGCCCACCTGCGTGGCGATGCGCGCCAGCGGCGCGCGCAGGTCATGGTTGAGTGCCGCCAGCAGGCGGGCACGGATGCGGGCGGCGTCCGGCGCGCCGCTCACGACAGCGCGCCCTGCCGGCGCATCGCCTGGCGGTAGGCGGTGGGCGTGGTGTCGGTCTGCTCACGGAAGGCGGTGGCGAAGTTGGCTGCGCTGCTGAAGCCGGTCTGCTCGGCGATCTGCTGCACGGTCAGGTCGGTATCACTCAACAGCTGGCGGCCGCGGCGGATGCGCGCCTCGCCCAGGTAGCCGAACACGGTGACGCCTGCATGCCGGCGGAAGACCTGCGACAGCCTTTTTTCATAGGTGCCCAGCGAACGGGCGATGCTGGCCAGCGTCAGCGCTGCGCCCAGGTTGTCGTCGATCAGGCGCATGGCGGCGTTGGCCACCACCTCGTCAGGATCATGCGGCGCCGGCATGACAGGCAAACTGGGCGGGGCTTGGGCGCGACGCAAGCCGGCCAGTTCCAGGTGGATGCGCACCCGCGCAAACACCTCGGCCGGATGGTAGGGCTTGGCCACGAAGTCGACTCCGCCCATGGCCAGGCCGGCCACGCGCTCGTCCGGTTCGTCCAGCGCGCTGAGGAAAATCACCGGAATATGCCGGGTGACCGGATTGGCCTTCAGCAGACGGCAGGCGGCAAAGCCGTCCAGGCCGGGCATGCGCACGTCAAGCAGGATCAGGTCGGGAGGCGAGGCCAGCGCCGCCTGGTAGCCTTCCATGCCGTCGCAGGCGGTGCGTACATGGTAGAGCTGGCGGCGCAGCAAATCAGTCAAAAAGCGCAACTCCTCCCGCTCGTCGTCGACGATCAGGATACCCGGCCGTGCTTGCTCGGTTGTGGTCAAGGCGAGGATGGCGCACTCCTTTTCAGGAACATCGCGAACGATTATGCGCGCATTTTCTTTCCCGTTGTCACCTCCGCCATCTGGCAAAAGCTTTTTCTCTTTTGCCATAATGGCATGTTACAAGCTACCGATGAGGCTCAGGCTGCCACTGTCATACTGGCTACCCACCAGCGTGACATCGGTGGCCAGCTGCACCACCAGGTCGGCGCGGCTGTGCGTATCAAGATAGGCGTCCCACTGCGCCAGCGTGCCGGCCGACGGCGCCTGTGCCAGCGTGTGCTGGTACAGCATGGTGATGAATTCGGCGTCACCCAGGCCGTTGTACTGCTGCTGGAACTCCGCTGCGGCCATGAAGCTGCTGGCCAACGCGCTGCCGTGCAGGCCGCTGTTGACCCAGAACTGGAAGCCGGGGAAGTCGCCCGAGCGGCCCAGCGTCAGGTGGTACAGCATGCCGATTTCCTGCAAGGTGGCCGCACCGGCCTGGGTGAAGCCGAGGTCCAGCGTGACGCCGTTGAACTCGCCCCGCTCGATTTGCAGGATGGTGTCCAATGCGCCGTCCGGCTCGCCGATCATCACCTCGCCGTTGGTGTTCAGCGCCAGCTTGTAGCCGGCCGCCGCGCCGCTGTAGATCACGGTATCGATGCCGTCGCCGCCCACCAGCCGGTCGGAGCCGGCGCCACCGTCCAGGCGATCATCGCCGGAATTGCCGATCCAGCCCTGCTCCTGGTTCAGCAGTTCGCCGCCCAGCGCCATGCCGTCGCTGCCGCTGGTCCAGGCGGCGCGGTGCTCGCTGGTGACGGCGATCTCGGCCAGCACGCCGGCGCGCGCCGACAGGTCGCCCGGCGCCGCCGCGTCCAGCTTGGCCACCCATGCGCTCAACGCCGATTCGGCCGGCTTGACGCCCAGCGCATTCTCCAGCAGCGTCGCCACATAGTCGTGGTTGCTCATCTTCATCAGTCCCTGGGCGGCTTCCGGCACCACCAGGAAGCCGGCCGCCAGTTGCTGCGTGCTCAGTTGCGTCAGGCCAGCCCAGAAGTTCAGGCCGACCAAGTCCGGCGCGCGCTCGAAGGCGGCGTGGTACAGCAGCGACAGCGTCTCCAGCCGCGCCGTATCGGTGGCGGCAAACTTCAGGATCGCCTCACTGCCATTCAGTTCGGCAGCGGTGACGGTTTCCATCACCGTGGCGCCAGCCAGCGCCAGCTGGTGCTGCGCTACCACCTTGCCATCCTTGAGGAAGAACTGCCACTGGCCGACATCGCTGCGACCGCCTTGCAGCACATCGTTGCCGGCGCCGCCCAGCAGCTGGTCGTTGCCGCCGCCGCCGGCCAGCCAGTCAAGGCCATCACCGCCGTTCAGGTAATCGTTGCCGCCGGCCGTGCCGAGGATGTCGTCGCCGCCGTTGCCGTACAGCGTGTCGTTGTCGGCGCCGGTGCTCAGCACGATGCGCTGCGCCTCGCCGTCGCCGATGACAAAGTTCTCGCCGGCGCCACCCTGCACGCTGGCGGCGCCGATGATGGCGGCGAAATGCACATCGTCCAGTTGCAGGCCGATGCCTTGCGGCAGCGTGCTGGCGTCGATCACCAGTGCGATGGCGGTATCGTCGCCCGGCACGGTGTCGTGCTGGGTGTTGCCGCCACCAGTGCCTCCCTCGGTCAGCATGTCGGCACCATCGACCATCACCACCGCATTGGCGGTGCCGGTCACGCCGTTCAATTTCAGCGTGGCGTGCTGCAGCTGGACGTCGCTGTCCAGCCCGGCCAGGAATTCGCGCGCCTGTGCTTCCATGGCCGCGCGGGTGGCCTGGCCGGCCGCCGTATGGTCGTCGATGCGGCCGATCAGGTCGGTCAGGGCCATGGCGCCGCTAAGCAGCGACGCCGGCCCGCTGGCCTCGAAGCCGACGCCGACCGGCACGCTGACCACCAGGCTGGTGCCCGGATTGCCGCCGCTGGCAGCAATGCCGATCGGGATGTCGGCCAGATTGGCGTGCTCGGTATTGCTGTCTTCCGGCCGGCTGCTGGTCACGGTCGGCACGCTGACCGTGCGCATGGCCAGGCCGGTGCTGGCATCGACCCAGGTTTGTGTCTGCACCTGCACGCCGTCCACCGTCGATGGCGTGCCAGGATTGGCCGGCACCGCATTGGTATTCACCGGCACCGTCAGCGTCGCGTTGCTGGTATTGGTGTTGCCGGCGGCGTCACTGAACAAGCCGCTGCCCAGCACCACCGTGATCGGCGTGGTGCTGTTGGCGGGCGGCGTCACCTTCAGCGTGTAGGTGGTGCCGCTGCCGCTGAAACCGCTCACGGTGCCGCCGCTGACGATCAGGTCGGCCAACGTCAGCGCCGCCGCATCGCTCAGCGTCAGCGTGATGGTGGCGACGCCCCCCTGGCCGACTGTGCCGACATTGCTGCTGAAGCTGGCTGTCGGCGGCGTGGTGTCGATGGTGTACGGCGCCGAATAGGCGGTGCTGAAATTGCCGGCAGCGTCGGCCACCCGCACCACCACGCGGCTGCTGCCGCTGAGCGTCTTGGTCACGCTCCAGCTGCTGTCGCCGATATTGCTTGACAGGTTCTGCCAGGTCACACCATTGTCGACCGAAATCTGCACCACGTCGCCGGCGGCCAGCGGCGCACTCAGGTTGCCGCTCAAGAGCTGCGTCCCGGTGTTGGTGATCAGGTCGCCCCCGGTGCCGTTATCGGCGGAGAACGTCACACCGCCGGCGGCGGCGCTTGGCGCCAAGGTATCGATCTGCAGCGACGGGATGGCGCCACTATTGCCAGTGTTGTCGGCCTTGTCGCGGTAGTTAGCCACGTTGATCGAGGCGTTGCCGGACGCCACGCCGGTGGTCGGCGTGAAGTAGGCGGTAAACACCTTCGGATCGTTGGTGGCGGTCACCGGCCCCAGCGTTCCGCCACCAACGTTGACATGAGTATTGTCGAACGCGGCCGGCGCTTCCGAGAAGGTAAAGGTGATCAGCGTCGGCGCCGTTCCGTTCGCCACCGTGACTGCGCCGCTGCTGACGGTCACCGACGGCGGCGACTGGTCCAGCGTATACGGTGTAAAGGTCTCGGCGCTGTGATTGCCGGCCGTATCGGCCACGCGCACGCGCAGCACGCCGCTGCCCAACAGCGTTTTCGCGATGCTCCAGCTGTTGCCGGTCACGGTCGCCTGGCTCCAGGTAGCACCATCGTCAAACGACACCTGGACCATCTCATTGCCGCCCAGCGTTGCCGACAGCGTGCCGGTGACCACCTGCGAGGGATTGGACGTGATCAGGTCGCCAATGACGCCGCTGTCGTTGGAGAACGACGGCGTGCCGGTGGCCATTGGAACGGGGATTTGCGTGGCCAGCGAGATGGCCGCCATGGTGCCGCCCAGGCCGCCGTTACCGGCCAGGTCGCTGTACAGATTGGGCGCCACGCTGATGCTGGCGGTGCCGCTGGCGACGCCCGAAGTCGGCGTGAATACGGCGCTGTAAACCAGCGGGTTGGCGGTCTGGCCAAAGGCGCTCAGCGTGCCGCCCGAGACGCTGACGTCGCCGACCGCAAAGCCCACCGGCGCTTCGCTGAAAGTGAAGCTAATCAGCGCGGTCTCGCCCACCTTCAGCATGGGAACGCTGCTGTTGATGAGCAATGACGGCGGCAGCGCATCGATATTCGCCGCCACCACCACTGCACCACTGACACCGAGGTTGCCTGCCAGGTCGTTATAGCTGGTGCCGGCCAAGGTCACCGTGCCCTGCCCGGTGTAGCCCGGCTGCGGCGTAAACGTCGCGGTGTAAACCAGGGGATTGGCGGTCTGGACGAGGCCGCTGACGCTGCCGCCGGTCACTGCCACGTCGCCGGCGACGAAGTTGTAAGGCACTTCGCTGAAAGTGAACGTCAGCGTGGCGGTATCGGCGGCCTTCATGCTGGCGCCGGCGTTGGAGGTGATGGACACCGTCGGCGGCGTCAGGTCCAGCACATAGGCGGTGGCGCTGGCGGGACCATGATTGCCGGCGCCGTCGACCACGCGTACCTGCAGCACGCCGCTGCCGCCCAGCGGCGTCAGGCCGATCGACCAGGCATCGCTGCCAGGTGAAGCGGCGGCAGGGAGCCAGCTAAGGCCATTGTCCAGCGACACCTCAACCGTTTCGGCCCCCTGCAGGTTGGCGGTCAGCGTACCGCTGATGGTCTGCAGCGCAGAATTGACCACCAGGTTGTGGTCTGGATCGTTGGAGAACACAACAGTGGCGCCGGTGGTGCCGGGCGCCTGGGTGCTGTAGCCGATCGGCGTCAGCGGCGTGACGGTGCCGGCGTTGCCAGCCGAGTCGGAGAAGCTGCCGGGCGCCACCGTGATGACGCCGCTGCCCGACAGCACCCCGGCCGTCGGCGTAAACACCGCCGTGTAGACCAGCGGATTGGCGGTCTGGCCGAAGCCGCTCAGCGTGCCGCCGCTGATGCTGATGTCGCCCAGCGTAAAGCCAACCGGCAGTTCACTGAAGCTGAAGGTGATGGTGGCCGATTCGCCGATCTTCAGCGCCGGGCTGCTGCTGGTGATGGTCAGCGCCGGTACCGACGTGTCGATGATGATCAGCGGCGAACTGACCGCCGCGCCCGGGTTGCCGGCAATATCGGTGTAGCGGCCGGCTACCATGCTGACACCGGCGCCGACGCCGGACAGGCTGGCGGTTGGCGTCAGCACCACCGTGTAGACCAGCGCGCTGACCTTGGTAAAGCTGCTCAGCGCGCCATTCACCGGGCTCAGGTCGTTCAAGGCGAAGCCATCCGGCTCCTCGCTGAAGGTAAAGGTCAGCGTCGCCGTTTCGCCAGCCTTCAGCGTGGTGGCGCTGCTGCTGACGCTCAGCGTCGGCGCCACCAGGTCCAGCACATATCCCTTCGAAAATGCCGGCCCGGCATTGCCGGCATCGTCGACCACGCGCACCTGCAACGTGCCGCTGCCGGCCAGCGCCTGCGGTGTGAGTGCCCAGGAACTGGCACCGGTCGCCAGTGCGGTGAGCCAGGTGGCGCCGTTGTTCAGTGAAACCTGCACCGTTTCCCCCAGCACCAGCGGGGCATCCAGCGTGCCACTGATCAGTTGCGTCGCGGCATTGGTCACCAGGTCGACCTGGCTGGCGCCATTGTCCGCCGAGAAGCTGACGGAGGCGCCGGTGGTGGTTGGCGCCAGCGTGTCGATGCTGATCGCCGGGCTGCTGGCGTTGCTGCCCGCATTGCCGGCCAGGTCGGCGTACACAGTGCCGTTCACGCTGATCAGGCCGCTGACATTCTCGACGCCTGCGGTGGGCGTGAAGGTGGCGGTGTACACCAGCGGATTGCTGGTGACGCTCAGCCCGCTTAGCGTGCCGTTGGCGGCACTGATATCGCCCAGCGCAAAGCTGGATGGCGCATCGCTGAAGGTGAAGGTGATGGTGGCGCTGCCGCCGGTTGTCAGTGCATTGGTGCTGCTGGTGATCTGCAGCGTCGGCGCCAGCGTGTCGATGGAGATCGATGGCGAGCTGCCGCCGCTGCCGCTGTTGCCCGCCACATCGGTGTACAGATTATTCAGCAGCGTGACGCTGGCGCTGCCGTTGAGACCCGGCGTCGGTGTCAGCACCACCGTGTAGACCAGCGGGTTGGCAGTGCTGGCAAAGCCGCTCAGCGTGCCGCCGCTGGCAGTCAGGTCGCCGATGGAGAAACCGGACACCGACTCGCTGAAGGTGAAGCTGATGATGGCGCTCTGGCCGGCGCGCAGCGTGCTGCTGTCGCTGCTGATGCTGACGGTCGGCGCCGTGGTGTCCAGCACATAGCCGAAGCTGGCGACCGCGCCATGGTTGCCAGCGCCATCGGTGACGCGCACCTGTACCATCTTGCCGCTACCGGCGCTCAGCGTCTGATTGCTCAGGCTCCAGCTGTTGCCGCCAACCGAGGTGCTGGCGCTGACCCAGGTGACGCCGTTGTTGAGCGACACCTCGACCACGTCGCCAGACACCAGCGTGCCGCCGTTCAGCGTGCCGGTGATCAGTTGCGTGGCGGTCCTGGTCATCAGGTCGGTGCTGCTGCTGCCGGTATCGGCGCTGAACAACACGGCGCCGCCGATCAGCGCCGGCGCCAGCGTATCGACATTGATCGATGGGCCGGCGGCGCCGCCGCCGCCGTTGCCGGCCGCATCGGCATAGGCGCCGGCCGCCACGCTGACCACCGCTGTGCCGCTTGTCACGTTGGCGGCTGGCGTCAGCACCGCCGTGTACACCAGCGGATTGGCGGTTTGCACCAGATTGCTGATGGTGCCGTTGCTGGCGCTGATGTCGCCCAGCGTGAACACCGGCGGCGCTTCGCTGAAGCTGAAGGTGATCAGCGCCGTACCGCTGCTGTTGAGCGAGGTGACGTTGCTGGTGATGCTCAGCGTCGGCGCCAGCGTGTCGATCGCGATGGCGGCCATGACGCCGCCCACGCCGGGGTTGTTCGAAACATCGTGGAAGGAACCGCTGGCGACGCTGATGGTGCCGCTGCCACTGGCGATGCCATTGCTGGCGGTAAATACTGCCGTGTAGATCAGCGGATTGGCGGAAACGGCCAGGCCCGACAGCACGCCACCGCTGAAGCTGATGTCGCTCATGTCGAAATCGGTCGGTTCGCTGCTGAACTTGAAGGTGATGTTGGCGACGTCGCCCGCTTTCAAGGTGCTGATATCGCTGGTGATCGACACGCCCGGCGCCACCGTCGCATAGGTGATGGTGGGCACGGCCGCGCCCGCGCCATTGTTGCCGGCCAGGTCGGTATAAGCGCCCGGTGCCACCGAGATCGCACCGATGCCAGCCACCTGCCCGGCCGTCGGCGTAAACACTGCGGTGTACACCAGCGGATTGGCGGTGGCGCTAAACCCGCTCAGCGTACCGCCGCTGGCGCTGATGCTGCTGCCGCTGAAGCCGACCGGCGCTTCGCTGAAGGTGAAGGTGATCAGCGGCGTGTCGGCACTGTTGAGCGCCGCCTTGCTGGAGCTGATCACCAGTGTCGGCGGCGTCTGATCCAGCGTGTAGGCGGCGCTGTAAACGCTGCCGTGATTGCCGGCGTCGTCGCTGACGCGCACCTGCACGCTGCGGCCGGCGCCGCTGGACAGCGTCTGCCCGTTCAGCGACCAGCTATCCGCGCCGGTCAGCGTCGCGCTGACCCAGGTCGTGCCATTGTTGAGCGAGACTTCCACTGTCTCGCCGGGCTGCAGATTGGCGCTGAGGGTGCCGCTGATGTTTTGCGCGGCAACATTGGTCACCAGGTCGGCGGCGCCGCTGTCGCTGGAGAAAATGACGGAATCGCCGCTGTTGGCGGGCGCCTGGGTGTCGACCTGGATGCCGGGCGAGCTGGCGTTGCTGCCGCTGTTGCCGGCCTTGTCGATAAAGCCGCTGCCGGTGACGCTGATGTTGTCGCCGACGTTGTCGACGCCGTCGTTTGGCGTGTACAGCGCGGTGTACACCAGCGGATTGGCGGTTGCCACCAGGTTGCTCAGCGCGCCGCTGCCGGCGCTGATATCGCTCAGATCGAAGCCAGCCACCGCCTCGCTGAAGACGAAGCTGATGATGGCCGTCTCGCCAGCCTTGAGCGCGTTGACGTTGCTGCTGATGACGACCGTCGGCGCCGTGCTGTCCAGCACATAGCTGGTCGCATACACCGGGCCAAAATTGCCGGCACTATCGCCGACGCGCACTTTCAGCGTGTCGCTGGCGCTCAGCGTCACGCCTGACAGGCTCCAGCCGTTACCGGAGCCTACGGCGGTACTCCAGTTCAGACCGTTATCCAGCGACACCTGCACGAATTCACCGTTGCCCAGCGGCGTGGCCAGCGTGCCGGTGATATCCTGGATGGTGAGGCTGGTCACCAGGTCGGTGGCGCTGACCCCGTTGTCATGCGAGAAGCTGACCGTGTTGGCGACGGCGGCTGGCGGCTGCGTGTCGATGCTGATCGGCGGCGTCGGCGTGGCGCCGGCATTGGCATTGCCGGCGGCATCAGTGAAGGCGCCGGCGCCGATGGTGATGCTGGCATTGCTGCCCTGGATGCCGGCGGTCGGCGTAAAGGTGGCGGTGTACACCAGCGGATTGGCGCTCTGCACCAGGCCGTTCAGCGTGCCGCCGGTGGTGACCACGTCGCTGGCGGTGAAGCCGGTCGGCGCTTCGCTGAAGGTGAAGGTGATCAGCGCCGTTTCGCCGGCCTTGACCGCCGTCACATTGCTGTTGATTGTCACGCTCGGCGCCAGCGTGTCGATGCTGATGGTGGGGCCGCTGGCGCCACCGCCGGGATTGCCGAAGGCGTCGGCATACGCGCCGGCGGCGACGCTGATGCCGGTGCTACCGGCGCCCAGCCCGGCGGTCGGCGTGAACTGCGCCGTGTATACCAGCGGATTGGCGGTGACGGCAAAGCCGCTCAGCGTGCCGTTGCTGTAGCTGATGTCGGCGGCGGTGAAGTCGGTCGGCGGCGTGGTGAAGGTGAACGTCAGGTGGGCCACCTCGCCGGCCTTCAGCGCGGTGTCATCGGCGCTGATGACCAGCGATGGCAAGCTGGTGTTGATGACGATCGGCGTGGCCAGGCTGGCCTGGCCGGCATTGCCGGCGGTGTCGATGTAACCATTGGCCTTGACCTGCACGGTGGCGGTCACGCCGGTCTGGCCGGTGGCTGGCGTGAACACCGCCGTATAGACCAATGGATTGGCGGTGGCCGCCAGCGCGCTGACGCTGCCACCGGTGACAGTCAGCGACGCGGCGCTGAAGTTGCTTGGCGCTTCGCTGAAGGTGAAGGTCAGGTTGGCCGTTTCGCCAGCCTTGAGCGCGCCCAGGTTGCTGCCGACCACCACGGTTGGCGCGGTGGTGTCCAGCACATAGGCCGCGCTGAAGGCGCTGCCGTGATTGCCGACGACATCGTTGACGCGTACCTGCAAGGTGTCGCTGGCGGTCAGCGTGCGGCCGTTCAAGGTCCAGCTGGCGCTGCCGGCACTGGCGCTGGCGTTCAACCAGGTACTGCCATTGTCCAGCGATACCTGCACGGTTTCGCCACTGACCAGCGCCGCGCTCAGCGTGCCGCTGATATTTTGCGCGGCGGTTTTGGTAATCAGGTCGGTGCTGCTGGCGCCGGTATCGGCCGAGAAGCTGAATGTGGCACCGGTGGTGGTGGGCGCCACGGTATCGATGCTGACCGAAGGCGAAGTACCGGCGCCGCCGTTGTTGCCGGCCTGATCAGTATAGGCGCCGCCGGCCACGGTGATGCTGACCGAACCGCTGGCCACGCCCGGAGCCGGCGTCAGCGTCGCTGTATACACCAGCGGATTGACGGTAGCAGTCAAGCCGCTGAGTGTGCCATTGGTGACCACCACATCGGTATCGATGAAGCCCAGCGGCGCTTCGCTGAAGGTGAAGGTGACCGTGGCGCTGTCGCCAATCTTCAGCGACGACAGGTTGCTGGTAATCGCCAGCGTCGGCGCCTTGGTATCGACCAGGATCACCGGCGAGACGCCGGCACCGCCGAGGCCGTTGCCATCGTAGTAGCTGCCGCCGGTCACCGTGATCGAGGCTGCACCGGTCACGTTGGCGCCGGGGGTGAACAACGCCGTATAAATGCCGCTGCCCTGGTTGGTCAGGCCGGTGAGAACGCCACCGCTGGTGACGATGTCGGCAGCGGTGAAATCACTGGGCACGGAACTGAAGGTGAAGGTGATATTTGCCGTTTCGCCGCCTTTCAGCGTGGCGGTATCACTGGTGATCACTACGCTCGGCCCGCGCGTGTTGATGGTGATGGCGGCGGAACTGGCGCCGCCGCCGTTGTTGCCGGCCAGGTCGGTGTAGCTGTTGGCCGCCAGCGAGACGCCGCCCACCAGGCCGAGCACGCCGCTATCCGGCGTGAATTGCACCGTGTAGACGCGCGGATTGGCAGTTGCCACCAGGTTGCCCAAGGTGCCGCCGATTGCGCTCAGGTCGGTCAGCGTCAGGCCATCCACCGCTTCGCTGAAGGTCAGCGTGATGGTGGCGGCTTCGCCGCTCTTCAATATGCTGACATTGCTGCTCAGCGAGGCGGTCGGGCCGGTGGTGTCCAGCACATAGGCGCTGCTGCTGGCCGCGCCGATATTGCCGGCGGTATCGACCACCCGCACCTGCAAGGTGTTGCTCCCGGTCAGGGTCTGGCTGGACAGCGACCAGTTGGCGCTGCCGGCGCTGGTATTGGCGGTCACCCAGGTGCTGCCGTTGTTGAGCGACACTTCGACCCGCTCATCGGACGCCAGTGCCGTGGTCAGCGTGCCGGAGATGGTGTTCTGCGCGGCGGTCCTGGTGATCAGGTCGGTCGAGCTGGCGCCGGTGTCGGCCGAGAACGACACGGTGCTGCCGGTGTTGGTCGGCAGGCTGGTGTCGAGCGTGTAACTGAGACTCAGCGGCGTGCTGCTGCCGCCGGGATTGCTGACGCGCACCTGCACAACATCGCTGCCGGTCAGCGTTTGTCCGGCCAGCGTCCAGTTGCTGCTGCCGGTGCTGGCGGTGGCGGTGGCCCAGCTGTTGCCGTTGTCCAGCGACACTTCCACCTTCTCGCCGCTGGCCAGGCCGGCGCTCAGCGTGCCGCTGATGGTCTGGGCGGCGGTCTTGGTAATCAGGTCGGTGCTGCTGATGCCGGTATCGGCCGAGAACTTCACCGTCAGCGCGGTGGTACTGCTTGGCGTCGCCGACACCACCGTGGTGGCGCTGTTGCTGACGATGACGCTGCCATCGTTGATGCTGATGGTAAACGTGGTGGTGGCGCTCATGCCGGCCGTGCTCTGGAACACCAGTTGCTGCAACGCCGCCTGCGCCGCGCCGGGGGCGGCCGCCGACAGCGTATAGGTAACACCGCCGTCGATGGTAACGAAGCCGGACGCGCTCAGCGAAGCCGGCGTGAACCCGCCCTTGGTCGAACTGTCCGGCGTGACCGTGACAATGACCTGGGCGCCAACATCGGGATCGCTCAGCGTGATGGCGGAGAACGGATGCAGCGTACCGCCGGCCGTGACGTTCTGCGCTGCCGCCGTGCCGGTCAGCACCGGCGCATCATTGACCGAGGTGGCGGTGATGACGGTCGAGGTATTGGTGGTGCTGGCGCCGTTGGCGTCGGTCGCGGTCAGCGTGAAGGTGGTGTTGATGCCAACGCCTACGGCCGCCTGGTTGCTGGTTGGCGTGAAGGTCAGCGCCTTCAGCGCCGTGGTCAGCGCAGCCGGCGTGACCGCGCTCAGCGTGTAGCTGCCATTGCTGCCGGACAAGCCGGTGCCGCTCAGCGTGCCATTGGCGCTGTTGAAGGCGATCGTCATGCTGACGTTGTCGCCGTTGATGTCGGCCACGGTCACATTGGCAAACGGCTTGACGGTGGCGTTGTCGTTGACGCCACCGGTGGCGGCGCCGGTAATGGTCGGCGCGCTGTTGCTGGTGTTGTTCACCACCAACAGTGCGGCGCTGACCGAGGTGTTGGCATTACCGATGACACTGTTCCAGTCATCCAGCGCCGACAGCGCATACGTGGTGCCGCCGGCCGAGGTGGTGCCGTTCTTGTTCAGCAAGGCCTCGACCGCCGCAATGTCGGCACCCGACAAGGTCACCGAGAACGAGGTCGCGCTGGTCACCTCGACGTTGCCGCTGGTGCTCAGCTGGCGCGTGACGCCGCCCTCGCCCTTCAGTCCCAGCTTGGCCACCGTGACGTCGTTGCCGGCGCCGGAAACACTGACCAGGTTGGTGCCGGTGACGGTCAGCACATGGGTGGTGGCGTTGTAGCTGGCCGAGGTGATGGTTGGCAGCTGCACATTGCTGACCGTAATCGGCGTGCTGGCGTCAACACCGTTGCTGAGATTGGCATTCCAGTTGGCGGCGGCAGCAATATTGAACGTGGTGCCGTCAACGCTGGCTGCGCCGTTGTTGTTCAGCAAGCCACTGATGGCCAGTTTGTCGGCCGCGTTCAGCGTGATCGACGCCGCCGTGGTACTGCTGGCACTGCCGGTCGGCGTGGTCAGCGTGTACGTGACGCCATTGGCGCCCTTGATGGTCAGCTTGGTCGGATCGATGGCGTCGCCGGCGCGGATGCCCACCGCAGTCAGGTTCAGCACGCCGCTGTTGGCGTTATAGGCAGCCGAACTGATGCTGTGCGCGGCACGCGAATTGGCGATGGTGAAATCGTCGATGGCCACCTCGAAGCCGAGCGGGTTGACGATACGGATGCCGTAGATGCCCTTGAAGTCCGCCATCGCGGCGAAATTCAGCAAGCCATATTCATTGATGATCAGGCTGGTCAGCGAGACGCCGACGCCGGTCGGCTGGTAATTGGCGTCCAGCGCATACACGGTGTAGATGACCGTACCCAGCAGGTTGCCCAACAGGCTGCCGCTGCCAAGATTGATGCTGACAGCGTCGAACACGCCGCTGTTGGCACGCAGGTCGACATAGCTGACCGGCGACAGCAGCGAGCCGTTGACGGTCAGACGGTCGTCGCTGAGCGGAATGCCGATCAGGTTGCTGCCGTTGACATTCACCACCTGCACGCCGCCGCCGTTGGTGCTCTGGGTGTACAGATCCAGCCCGGTGCCGAGGATGTTGGTGGCGCTGACAATGGCGCCGGCGGCCAGGCCGCTGCTGTTAATCAGCGTGACATTGGCATTGGTGGAAAAGGTCAGCGTGCCATTGGCGCCGGCGTTGACCAGCGCCAGCGTGTCCGCATACGCTTCCTGTGCCTGCGCCGACAGCAGGCTGGCAGCCTCGATGCTGCCGGTGCTTTGCTCCAGGTCCCAGTTGGCGCCCAGCAGCGTGCTGCCGGTAGTGTCGGTGGAGGCAGCCACGTCGGCGCTGGTGGCCAGCGCCAGATTGTCGATGAAGGACAGGCCGGTATTGCCGGCGGCAACGTCGCAACCGTACAACAGCAGGTCGCCGCTATCGCTCAGCGCGGCGCCCCACTCATGCAGCGCGTCAAGATAAGCATCCAGATTGGCGGCGCTCAGCACGGTGTTGCCCAGTTGCAGCTGGCCCTGCGCGCCGTGCGACACAATCTGCACGCTGTCCAGATCCTGATGCTGGCGCAGCACGGTGGCGATCTGTTCCACGCCGTCGCGCCATGAAACCAGTTTCACCACCAATACATCATCGCCCGCGCCAGCTACGAGTGCGGCGGCGTTGGCCACGCCAGCATCAATGAACAGAACCGAACGGTAGGTATGCAATTGCTTATTCATGTTGCTGCTCCGCATCTTTACGGGGGGTTTCCCGATTATGAGTAGCTTCAAAAGGAACGCAAAATTTTCCCGTTTGCCAAACGTTCTGTACCGGATAGCAAATGCCGGAGTCCGCTGCCGCACGCAGGAAAACCGCCGGCATTTGTTAAAATGCTCTTCTTGCCGCCCTTTCGGCGAGTTCAGCCAATTTCGGTTACTCTCTGCACCAATAATTTATTTGCTGCACCAGAAAGGATTTAAAATTGCCAACTCTTTTGACACGACGCCTGGCCTTGCTGGCCGAAGAAAAACACCGCGCCGTGCTGGCTGGCGGGCTGCGAGGCATTGAGCGGGAGACGCTGCGCGTAGACGGTGCGGGTCATCTGGCGCACACGCCGCACCCGGCTGCCATGGGTTCGGCGCTGACGCATCCACAAATCACCACCGACTACGCTGAGACGCTGCTGGAGTTCATCACGCCGGCCGAGCAGGATATCGCCACCACCCTTGCCAAGCTGGATGGCATCCACCGCTACGCCTACAGCAAGCTGGGCAACGAGCTGCTGTGGAGCCAGTCGATGCCATGTCAGCTGCCAGCCGAAGAAGACATCGAGATCGCCTGGTATGGCACCTCCAACCTGGGCACGCTGAAGCATGTCTATCGTCGCGGCCTGGCGCTGCGTTATGGCAAGGCCATGCAATGCATCGCCGGCATCCACTACAACTACTCGCTGGACGAGCGCCTGTGGCGTGTGCTGGCCGAGCAGGAGCCCGGCGATAAACGCCTGACCGCGCGCTCCTACCAGTCGGAAGCCTACCTGGCCACCATCCGCAATTTCCGCCGCTACAGCTGGCTGCTGATGTATCTGTTCGGCGCCTCGCCGGTGCTGTCGTCCGGCTTCCTGCGCGGCCGTCCGCACAAGTTGCAAACGCTGTCGGCCGACACGCTGTACCTGCCTTACGCCACCAGTCTGCGCATGAGCGACCTGGGCTACCAGAACGATGCCCAGTCCGGCCTGAGTCCGCATGAAAACTGTCTCGACAGCTACGTCGCGGCGCTGACCCGCGCGGTCAACCAGCCTTATGCGCCGTATGCCGAACTGGGCACCAAGCGCGATGGCGAATGGATACAGCTGAGCACCAATGTGCTGCAGATCGAAAACGAGTACTACTCGACCATCCGTCCGAAACGCGTGATCCAGACCGGCGAGCGGCCGATCCAGGCGCTGTGCGCGCGCGGCGTGCAGTACATCGAAGTGCGCTGCATGGACGTCGACCCATTCGAGCCGGTCGGCATCAGCGAGCAGGCCGGCCGTTTCCTCGACGCCTTCCTGCTGTTCTGCGCGCTGGAAGACAGCCCGCAGATCACGCCGGAACACAGCGCGCGCTACACCGAAAACTTCGCGCGCACCGTCAAGGAAGGCCGCCGTCCGGGCCTGACGCTGCACAACGGCGACGCCGAAGTGCCGTTGCCGGCCTGGGGCGCCGAACTGCTGGAGCGCATCCGCCCGGTGGCCGAGCTGCTGGATACACTGCGCGGCGACACGGCGCACGGCAACGCACTGGCAGCACAGTCGCTAAAGCTACAGGACGCCACGCTGACGCCGTCGGCCCAGGTGCTGCGTGCACTGGAAGCACATGGCAATTCGTTCAGCGCCTTCGCGCTGGCGCAAAGCGAGCAGCACGCGGCCTACTTCCGCAGCCATCCGCCGACTGCCGAAGAAGCAAGCTACTTCGATGCCCTGGCCGCCACCTCGCTGGCCGAGCAAGGCGAGATGGAAGCGGCGCCGCAGTCGAACTTTGACGATTACGTCGCCGCCTACCGCGCCAGCAACCTGTGCCAGTCGCGCCAGGACTGCGATTAAGTACCATCAAGCCAATGCTCACCTTCTACAACGAACTGCACGCGCAGCACAAAGGCCGCCACGAATTCTTCCGTGGCGAGCTGGTGCCCTGCTTTGAAAAGCCGGAGCGTGCGGATTCGGTGCTGGCGGAGCTGGGGCGGCGCGGCCTGGGCCGCATTGTCACACCGCATGGCGTGCCGCTGATGTCGCTGGAGCGCGTCCACACGCCGCGCTATCTGCACTTCCTGCGCAACGCCTGGAGCGAATGGGTGGCGCTGGACCCGGCCAATGCGAAGAAGGACGCCTTGCCGTCGGTATGGCCGGTGCGCACGCTGCGCAGCGATATCGAGCCGGAGGATTTCTCCGCCCGCATGGGACTGTACTCGATGGACAGCGGCACGCCGCTGACCGCCGGCACCTGGACCGCCGCCAAGACCGGCGCCGATTGCGCCGTCAACGCCGCGCACGCGCTGCGCCTCGGCGAACGCGGCGCTTTTGTGCTGAGCCGCCCGCCCGGCCACCATGCCGGCGCCGATTTCTTTGGCGGCTACTGCTTCCTCAACAATGCCGCGCTGGCGGCGCAGCACATGCTGGATGATGGCGCGCGCAAGGTCGCCATCATCGACATCGACTACCACCACGGCAACGGCACGCAAAGCATCTTCTACCAGCGCGACGATGTGCTGTTCATCTCCATCCACGCCGACCCGCGCAGCGAATACCCGTTCTATCTGGGCCACGCCGACGAGCGCGGCGAAGGTGCAGGCCACGGTTTCAATCTGAACTTGCCGCTGGCGGCCGGCAGCAGCCCGCAGGCCTGGTTCTCGGCGCTGGAAACCGCCTGCATCCGCATCGGCAGCTTCGCGCCGGATGCGCTGGTGGTGTCGCTCGGCGTCGATACCTTTGCCGGCGATCCGCTGTCGCGCTTTGCGCTACAAAGCGCGGACTACCTGAAGATCGGCGAACGCCTCGCCTGGCTCAACCTGCCCACCGCCTTCATCTTCGAAGGCGGCTACGCGGTCAAGGAATTGGGCGTCAATGTGGTCAACGTGCTTGAGGGCTTCGAGACAGCGCTGTAAACACGTAATCGGTCAGCAGCTTCTCGCTGATCGCATGCGGCTGGCGCACCTGGAAGTTGGTGGTGGTGATGACCACCACCGCGCGCAGTTCAGGTATCAGCACCACCTTGTTGCCGCCGCTGCCCGACATCATCGCCACACTGATAGTCTGGTCGCCCTGTTTAAATTTTTTCAACCACCACAGATAGCCGTACCCGGTGTTCTCATCGACCTGCGCGTGCGGCGACAACGATTGCTTGACCCAGTTGGCCGACACCACGCGCTTGCCCTGCCATGCGCCGCCGTTCAGGTATAGCTCGCCCAGCTTCAGCAGGTCGAGGCTGCGCAAGGCGACCCCGCCGCCGGTCATCGCAGGGCCGGTGGGCGTGTACTGCCACTTCACTTTCGTGATGCCTATTGGTCCGAACAGGGAGCGTGCCGCAAACTGATCGATTTTTTCGCCGGTGGCGCGTTCCAGCACAGGCCCCAGCATGGTCGGACCGGCGGTGCAGTAGGAGAACGCGCGGCCATATGGCGAATCCTGCGGCTTGGGCACCCAGTCGGCAAAACCGCGCACTGGCAAGTCGAGCGCGAACTGCGTCCAGTCCTCGACCAGGTACATCGATTCCTCGTTGCCGCGCGAGATCTGGTTCTGGTCATCGCACTCCAGCAGAGAACTCATGGTGAGGAAATCCTCGACGCTGATCTTTTCCTTGCGCGGGTCCGGGTAGCGTACCGGATGCTTCTCGGGGAAGAAGGGGAACACTGGCGTGGCTGCCGTCAGCTTGCCCTGGTCGATGGCGATCCCGACCAGCATGCCGGTGATGCTCTTGCCGACCGAGCGCGTGTTGCGCAAGCTTTCGGCGCCGTCCTTGTCGTAATACGCCTCGTGTACCAGCTTGCCGTCCTGCGCAACCAGGACGCTGGTGATCTGTTTGAAATCGCCTTTGCGGATGGCTGCGTCCATGTCTGCCAGCGGGGATGCGGCAGCGATGCAGCTTGAGGCGAACAACAACAGGAATAAAGTACGTTTCATATAGCGCTCCGTGGTGAAGGACAGCACTCATGATATGCCAGCGTCAGGCCGCTGGTCTTGTACGCAGCAAACCTAGTAGACGTCGCGCCGGTAGCGGCCCTCCTCCGCCAGTTGATCCAGCTGCGTGCGGCCGATGATGTCGGCCAGCGCCGCGTCGACGCCGCCGGCCATGCCTTGCAGGCTGCCGCAGACGAAGATCACCGCGCCGTCGTTGATCCAGGCGCGCAGTTCGGCGGCGCGTTCGCGCATCACGTCCTGCACATAGCCGCCGCCGGTGATGTCGCGCGAGTAGACCAGGTCCAGCTCAGGCAGATAACCGTCGCCACGCAGTGTCTGGATCTCTGTGGCGCAGATGGCGTCATGTTCCTGCTGGCGCTCCCCGAAGATCAGCCAGTTGCGCTGCGCGCCTTCCAGCACGCGGTCACGCAGATGCGAGCGCAGGCCAGCCAGGCCGGAGCCGTTGCCGATATAGATGGCCGGCGCCGGGAACTGGTAGGCGTCAAACGATGGGTTGGCGATCAGGCGCACGCGCACCTCGTCACCGATCGCCGCCTGCCCGGTCAGCCAGCCGGACGCCAGGCCCAGGCCTTTCTCGTCACGCACCTGGCGCACGATCAGCTGCATGCTGCCATCCTGCGGCACCGAGGCCAGCGAGTAGCGGCGCGGTGCGGCGTCGATGCCGTAATGGCCCGGCCAGATATCCACCAGCGCGCCCGGACGCCAGCCGGCGCCGATATCGCCGCCCAGCGTAATCTCGTACAACGGGAAGCCGATGCTGCCCGGATTCAGCAGCACGCGTTTCTCCAGGCGCCAGCTGGCATAGTCTTCGTCGCCGGCGGCAGCAGTCAGCGACACCTCGGCCGCATCGGCGGCGCCGTCGCCCATCAGGCCGCGCAGCGCATTGCCCCAGCGCGCCAGCGCGCCGGTGTCACCATTATCGACTTCAATCACCGGATGCAGCGGCTGCGCCCCCATGAAGGCCAGGCGCTGATCCAGCGTGTGGCCAAAGCCGCAGAACTGCGCATAATTGCGATCGCCCAGCGCCAGCACCGCGTACTGCACGTGCTTGAGTTCTTCCTTGGCGGCGTTCAGCAGACGCGCAAAACGGCGTGCGCTGTCCGGCGGTTCGCCTTCACCAAAGCTGCTGGCAACGAACAAGGCGCGACGGTATTTACCCAGCTGCGGCGGCGTCAGTTTTTCCAGCGAATGCACGTGCACCGCCACGCCGGCCTTTTGCAGCGCGGCCGCGCTTTGAAGTGCCAGGCGTTCAGCCTGGCCGGTCTGGCTGGCGTAGGCCATCAGCACCGGATCGTCTGCCGCCCCCACTGGCAACGCGCCAGCGGCAAACTGTGCGCGCTCGGCGCGGGCGATGCGTTTCTGCTTGCGGCGGTCCAGGTAAAGCATCCAGCCGGTGATGCCGAAGCCCGGCAGCGCCAGCGCGGCAATGAAGACGATGATCTGGCCCACCACGCCGAAGTAGGTGCCGATATGCAGCGGATAAATGGTCGACTGGATGCGCGCGCCAACCGGCTTGTCGGCATACAGTTCGTTCTTCACCAGCTCACCGGTCTGCTGGTTGATGGTCATGCTGCTGCGCGCGCGCACGTGCGGCGCATCCTTGGCTACCCACAGGATCGGTAGCGGTGCGCTGGCGCGCTCCGGCGGACGCAGGAAAGCCATCTGCCAGTTCGGTGCGTTCTTCTGGAAGGTTTCCCAGCTGGCGGTCAGGTCGGCCGGTGCGGATTTCGGCGGCTTGGCGCCTTTTGGTTTTGGCGCCGCCGCTTCGCGCGGTGGACGCAGGGTACCCATCCAGCCGTCCGCCATGTTGCGGATCGGGTCAAACGCCCAGTACACGCCGGATAGCGTGAACATCACGAACACCACCATCACCCAGGTGCCAACCACCGAATGCAAGCCCCACAGGAAGGAGCGGCCTTTCATGCGCGTGTCGAAGGTCAGCCAAGTGCGCCAGTCCCACACGCGGCGCGGCCAGCGCAGGTACAGGCCGGTCAGCGTCAGGCCCAATAGCATGAAGGCCAGCGTGCCGCTGAACATCTTGCCAGTATCACGCTCCATCAGCAGGAAGCGGTGCATGCGCTCGTTCCATTCGAAGAAGCCCTCGTATTCCAGCTCCGGCAGCAGCGCGCCGGTGTAGGGATTCAAATAGATCGTTTCGCCGCGACGCTCGCCCGGTGCCGGCGCCAGGCCGATGCGCGCGCTGGAACCCGGCGTGTCATACAGGATGATGCTGGTGACGCGTTCGTGCGGCTTGACCAGCCGCGCGGCCTCGGCAAACCGCTGCGGCGACAGCACCGGCGCGTTCTGCACGGCGACATTGCGCACGCCTGGATTCAGCGCATCGAGTATCTGCTCGCGGAAAGCGAGGATGGCGCCGGTCAGGCCGATCACCATCAGCACGGTGCCGGCGGTGATGCCGACAAACCAATGCAGCTGGAACCAGAGCTTTTTCACAGGTCCACCTTCACGCTCAGTTTAATCAGGCGCGGCGCGCCGGAAGCCAAGCGGGTGCCGGCGCCGGCCCAGTATTGCTTGTCGGCCGCGTTGTCGATGTTCGCCTGCCACACGGTGTTCTTGCCCATGATGGCGGTGGCGTAGCGCGCACCGGCGCTGAACAGCGTAACGCCGCCAAGGAAGGCCTGATTCAGATCGTTGACCGGACGGCGGCCGGTGTAGTACGCGCCGCCGTTGAACGACAGGCCAGGCACGCCATCCAGTTCATACGACAGGAAGGTGCTGGCGGTCTGCTTCGAGGCGTTCTCCGGCAGCTTGCCGTTGTAGTCGGCATTGATGTGGCGGAATTCAGGGTCCAGCAACTGCGCCGACGATTGCCACGACAACTGGCGCGTCAGCTTGCCCTGCGCCGACAGTTCCAGGCCGCGATAGCGCTGCTGGCCATCGGCGGTGAAAATGTTGGCGGTGTTGGTGTAATAGCCAGGGCGGCTGATATCGAACAGCGCCGCCTGCAGCAGTGTGCCGCCTGGCACACGCCAGCGTGCGCCCAGTTCCTTCTGGCGGCTGACGCCCGGCGCCATGCGCGTGCCAACGTTGGCGCTGCCGGTCGGTGCGGTCTCGCCTTCCTCCAGGCCCTGCGACGACGAGGCGTAGAACGACATATCGTTACTGACCTTGTAGATCAGCGCCGCCATCGGCGTCGTCTTGCTGACGTCATAGTGGCTGGCGCCCTGGTCGCTGCGGTACTGCACATGGCGCACGCCGGCCACGGCTTGCCAGTGCTGCGAGAACGTCAAACGATCCAGCGCATACACGCCCGAATCGCGCGAATCCAGCGCCGCCGTGGTCGGCGAGGTTGGCGTCGGGTTGATGGTGTAGCTGGTGATCGGCACCGGGTTGTACAGGTTCTGCGACGCGATGGTGTAGTTGGTCTGGTAGATCGGGTCCTGGCCCTTGTCGGTGCGCGTGACGCCGAGCGTCAGCTCGTGCTGGACCGGACCGGTCATCACCGTGCCGGCCAGCTCGGCGCGCAGCATGTCGGAATCGACTACGCTGTGTTGAAGGTTGCCGGTGATGCGGCCGGCGCCAGTCAGCAGCGCCGCCGCATTGTTCAAGCGGAAGATGGCCAGCGAGCGGTCGCGCGCGGTTTCCGAATGGCCGGCTTCCACCGTCAGCGCCCAGTCATCGCCCAGTGCGTAGTCGGCGCGCAGCAGGACATTTTTGGTTTCCGCTTCAAAGCGCGCCCAGTCCGGGCCGATCAGACGCTTTGGATCAACCGCCGGCGGCAGCGTGATCGCGCCATTCACTGCGGTCGGCAACTGGATGCCCGCCTGCTCGGTGACGCGGCGCTTGTCGTATTCCAGATCGGCCTTCAGCAGCAGGCGCGAATTGACGCGCCAGTCCAGCGCCGCCGAAGCGAACTTGCGGTTGCCATTGCCCACATCGTCCATGAAGGACCCGAGCGTGCCGCCAGCCAGGTTGACGCGCACGCCCACCTGCTGCGTCTCGCCGAAGCGGCGCGCCACATCGGCGGTGGCGACCGCCGTGCCATTCTGATCGACCGTCATGCCCACCGTGCTGACCGGCGTGGCGCCGGCACGCTTGGTGACGAAGTTGACCACGCCGGCGGGCGACGTAAAGCCGTAGTACAGGGCAGTGGCGCCTTTCAGCACTTCCACGCGTTCCTTGTCTTCCATCGGCACCTGCGAGAAGTTCATGATCGGCAGCGAGCCGTTCAGGCGATAGTTGGTGCGGTTCTCGACAGCGATGCCACGGATGACCAGCTGGTCCCAGGTCTCGCCGCCGTTCTGCTGGCGCGTAACGCCGGCGGTATTGCGCACCGCGTCGTACAAGCCACCGGCAGCCTGCAACTCCAGCACCTCACGCGTGATGACGTTGACCGTGGCTGGCACGTCCATGATGTCGGCGCCACGGAAGCTGCCCGCCTCCACCGTTTTCGGCGCGAAGCCGTCCGCCCGCGCAGCGGTCACTTTGACGGCTTGCAGGACTTGGTCATCGGTCTGCTCGGCATAAGCATCAGCAGGGAATACGGCGGCGAGCGCCAGATAGACAGGAAGGAGACGCATTGGAATGGGCAAATTAAAGAATGCGAACATTCTATACGTAATGGGAATCATTATCAATTACGTGTTTGCCACAGGTAGCAGGATTCCTATCGCACCTTTTTTTTGCTTGCTCTAAATTTTTCTTGAGCTTTGCCCACCCATAAGAGGAATACATAAAGCGCGATAAATCCGAAGGTGTAGCTGACCACATGATGTTCCACAGAGCGCTGCGGGACGCTTACCGTCTCGTTTCCGGGAAGATAGGTGATGAAGACCTGCTCGCCAACCTTCAGATTCCCACAAGCCTGGTTGCCTTTCCCAAGGCGGCCAGAGCCAAGAAATTTCTTCTCGCCCACGAGGAAGTCATAATCGACGTACTGCTTGTTTTTCACTTCGCAGTGGATGTTGGTCACTACACCTGTCTGCTGCGCCCCGCGTTTGGAAAGCAAATAGTCTTGTCGAATCGACGGGAGAAATAAGAGAACTGCCAGCGCTACGATGAGAAGGGCAATAAGCGGACGATAGGATCCCTTGATCGGAATCGCAATATAAGCCAACAAAATTATTGGAAGACTGATCAACGGTAGCATAGAAGCGCAGACGTGACGTAGAGATGCTTCGGATGAGGTCCAGTATAGATTGATTTGACCTGGATACATTTTCTTACAAATATAGCTTGCTATTGTATCGCGCACTATGTATAGTACGTACATGGGCGCTGCAAACAGCGCAAGTTGTAGTAGATTAGCAAGCTGTTCTCCCAACAGGTAGATAGTAAGCGATTGAATAGACAACTAAACTTTTGAAGTATTCACTCACTGAAAGGAATCATCATGTCGCTCGATAAAGTTCTGTACACCGCACACGCTAAAACCACCGGCGGCCGCGAAGGCCAATCCGCTTCGACCGACGGCAAACTGACCGTCAAGCTGAGCACCCCGAAAGAACTGGGCGGCGCCGGCGGCGATGGCACCAACCCTGAACAACTGTTCGCTTCGGGCTACGCAGCCTGCTTCATCGGCGCGATGAAATTCGTCGGCGGCCGCGACAAGATCGCCGTGCCGGCTGATCTGTCGGTGGAAACCTCGGTCGGTATCGGCCCGGTCCCAACCGGCTTCGCCATCCAGGTTGAGCACAAAATCTCGCTGCCAGGCCTGGACCGCGAAACCGCGCAGAAACTGGTCGATGCAGCGCACATCGTGTGCCCATACTCGAACGCCACGCGTGGCAACATCGACGTGACCCTGACCATCGTGTAAACCAGTCAGCTGAGTCCAAGGCCGGCCCCTCTCTGAGGCGCCGGCCTTTTTCACATACAATCAATGTTTTGATCCTGAACGAGACAAGCAATGATTGAGTGGCACTGGCTGGCTTTTGACGATATTCCGCGCGCGGACTGGTATGAGGTGCTGCGCCAGCGGCAGGCGGTCTTCATCCTGGAACAAACCTGTTTGTATCCGGACATTGACGGCGCCGATCCGCTGTGCCATCACCTGATGGGCTGGAGCGAGGTCGATGGCCAGCGCACGCTAATCGCTTATCTGCGCTGCGTGCCGCCGGGCGTGAAGTTTGACGAGATGTCGCTGGGCCGCGTGCTGACCACGCCGGCTGGCCGTGGCACCGGCGTCGGCCGCGAACTGCTGGCCAAGGCGATTCCACTGGCGGAGAAGCTGCACCCTGGCCAGCGCTTCCGCATCGGCGCGCAAGCCCACCTGGAAAAATTCTACGGCAGCTTCGGCTTCCAGACCGTGACCGAGCCGTATGACGAAGACGGCATCATGCACGTTGATATGGTGCGTTAAAAAGTCAGGATGAAGCGCGCGCCGGCGCCGACCGGACGCGCGTAGCGCACCGTGCCGCCGTTGGCGTGCACCAGGTGCCGCACCATCGCCAGGCCGATGCCCCTGCCCTGCTTCTTGGTCGAGAAAAATGGCGTGAAGATGTGTGCGGCAAGCGCTTCCGGCACGCCAGGCCCATTGTCCGATACTTCGATGCGCAGGCGGCCGCCCCGGCTCAGGCGCGCACTGACTTGCGCTTGCGTGCCCGCTTCCCCCGCGTTCTTCAACAGATTAATCAGCGCCTGTTCCAGCTGGCCCGGATCGACCATCACTTCCAGCGATGCCGGTTCGACCGAGAACGCCAGCCTGCCTTGCCATTGCGGTTCCAGCAGAGCCGCCAGGCGTTCAAACAACGCTTCCAGCAGCACGCGCTGCGGCTGCGCCTGCGGCACGGTCGACAGGCTACGGTAGCTGCCGACAAAGTCGACCAGGCTGGCGGCGCGACGGGCAATGGCGTCCAGCGCGGTGTTCAGATCCGCGTGGATGTCGGCCGGGAGGTCGTGCTGCGCTTCTTCCAGCAGGCCGCAGGCGGTGCGCGATAGCGAGGCCACCGGCGTCAGGGAATTCATGATTTCGTGGGTGAGTACCTGCACCAGTTCGCGCCAGGCGTTGAGGGCTTCGGCTTCCAGTTCGCTTTCCACCGGCATCAGCGCGGCCAGGCGCTGTGCGGCGCCTTGTACGGTGAGCGCTGAGATGGCGACCATTGCGCGTTCGGCACCGCGTTCGGTGTTGAAACTGACCAGTTGGCGTTGGCCTACCGCTTGCGCGGCCAGCAGTTGATGCAGTTCCTGCGGCGCGATGGCGCGGCCTGGCGCCAGCAGGCGGCGTGCACTGGCGTTTAGTGGCGCGACTGCGCCGACGCCGGCCGCGTGCTCGATGCGGAACAGCGCAATGGGGGCGTGTTCAAGGCGGGCTTCCAGCATGAGGATGGTGTCGTTGAGCGCTTGCGGCGGTGCGTCTGCCGTAGCGGGTGGCGAAAGACTGGCTTGCTCCATGCGCGGTATGCGAGGCACGAGGCGGCGCAAGCATTGCCACAGCAGGCTTGCAGGCAAGAAGGCGAGCAAGGCGCACAGCACGATGCGGCGTGGCTCCGGTGTCGGCGAAAGCCCATCCGCAGCGATGGCAAGCGCTATCAGGCCCGCTGCGCCTGCGGCCACACCGAGCTTGAGCACGCGCTCAGATGCCATGCTTGCCCAGCTTGCGATACAGCGCGGCGCGGCTGATGCCCAGCGTCTTGGCGGCGTGGCTGATGTTGCCGTTGAATTGCGCCAGCGTCGATGCGATCGCCGCGCGTTCAATGGCGTCCAGCGTAGTGTCGCTGACAGTTGCTGCGGCAGCCAGCGCGGAAACTGGCGATATGCCTGCAGCCGATGTCGTAGTTGCGACGCCTGGGCTGGTGGCGAGGCCGAAATCGGCGACCGCGTATTCCACGCCCTGGCCAAGGATGACCGCGCGCTCGCAGGCGTGGCGCAAGGCGCGTACGTTGCCCGGCCAGTCGTGCCGCACCAATGTATCCAATGCACTGGCGGCGACGTTACGCACCGGCCGCTGATACTGCGCCTCATACATCGTCAGATAATGCCGCAACAGCAGCGGCACATCCTCACGCCGCTCACGTAATGATGGCACCCGCAGCACGATGGTATTCAGCCGGAACAGCAAGTCCGCGCGAAACACCGATGGATCGAACAGCCGCGCCTCATCCAGATTGGTCGCGCTGATGATGCGCACATCGATCGCCTCCGGCTTGTCGGCGCCAATCGGCGTCACTTCACGCCGTTCGAGCGCGGTCAACAACTTGGCCTGTGCCGCCAACGGCATATTGCCTATCTCATCGAGGAACAGTGAGCCTCCACGCGCCGCCTGGAAGCGCCCTGCCCGATCCGCCTTCGCATCGGTGAACGAACCTTTGCGATGGCCGAACAACTCGCTTTCAAACGTCGATTCCGGCAGCGCTCCCATATCCACCGCCAGCAACGTACCCGCCGCACGGCGCGACGCCGCATGGATCGCACGCGCCACCAACTCCTTGCCGACGCCGTTCTCGCCCAACACCATCACGTTGGCCTCAGTCGGCGCCACGCTGGCAATCAAGGCTTTCAACTCGCGCATGGCCTGCGACTCGCCCATCAGCTCGGGCGAGCCGGCGCCGCCGCCACGTGCCACCGCGCGTCGCGCTAACGCCTGATCCACTGCGGCGACCAGACGCGCGTTATCCCATGGCTTGGTGATGAAATCATTGGCACCGCGCTTCAGCGCCTCCACCGCCAACGGCACGTCGGCATACGCGGTCATCGCAATCACTGCCGGTGGCTGCGCCTGCGCACGCAGCAAGTCCAGCAGCGCCAGCCCTTCCGCACCATTGATGCGGCCCGGCGTGAAGTTCAGGTCCAGCAGCACCACATCCGGCACGCCACGCACCAGCAGCGCTGGCAAGCCAGCCGGGTCGTTCAGCGTCGCCACCTGTCCATGACGGCGGCGCAGCAGCAACTGCGCGGCGGTGGCGACATCGGCATCGTCATCAAGAATCAGGATATAAGCGGACATGCAAACATTCTAACAGCCGTTTTAGCGCTGTAAACGGTCGCTTCCAAAGGCTGTCCACTTGCGAACAGCGACCACTGTCCGGAAATGAACACCTGGTGCTCGATGCAGACCAAAAACCGCGATTTCCGGCATGGCACAACCTTTGCAGTAAGGCCGCTATGCACATCAAAAAAAAATTTGAAGCAGCCGCGCCGCAGCTACCCGCCAGCGGTGCAGCGATGGACAGCGTGGTGCCACGCCGGCGCGGAAAACGCATCGCCATCATCGCCGGTGTGGTGCTGGCGGTCGCTATGGCGATGTACGCACTATGGACGTGGATGCCGCGCGGCCTGCAAATCGACGGCGCCGACCTGCGCATCGGCCACGCTGCGCGCGGCGTCTTTGTCGATGAAGTGATCGTACGCGCCAGCGCCGAGCCGCTGAATTCCGTCATCCTCGACGCGGTCGAATCCGGCCGGGTCGAAGAAATATTCGCTGCCGACGGCGCGCTGGTGAAAAAAGGCCAACTGCTATTCCGTATCTCCAACCCGCAGCGCAATCTGGAACTGCTGGCACGCCAGTACGAACACTCGGTCAGCATCTTCAACCTGTCGAATCTGCGCGTATCGCAGCAGGCCAGTGCCAGCGACCACCAGCGCCGCCTGGACGACCTGCAATTCGCGCTCGACCAGGCACGCAAGCAGCATGCACGTAGCGCCAGGCTGGCGGCGCAAGGCTTCATCTCTGCCGTGGCGCTGGAAGAATCCGCAGACCGTCTCGCGCAGCAGGAGCGTGCGTTCACGCAGGAACAGCGGGCCAACGCTGCCGAAGCCCAGGTGCGGCAAAGCGCTGAACAGCAGCTGGAAAGCTCGATTCAGGGACTAAACTCGGGCCTCAAGCTGGTCTCCGCCACAGTCGATGCGCTGGCTGTGCGCGCGCCAGTCGAAGGACGGCTGACCAACTTCCGCCTGCAAATCGGCGAATCCATCGCCACCGGCAAGAACATCGGCCGCATTGACGATCCGTCGCGCTTCAAGCTCACCGCCAGCGTCGACGAGTATTACCTGAACCGCATGGCGGTCGGCCGCCACGGCAGCGTGAAACAGGATGAGCGCAACTATGCCGCCGATATCAGCATCATCTACCCGCAGATCAAGGATGGCCGCTTCACCGTCGAAATGGTGTTCACCAGGGAGCAGCCGCCGGTGCTCAATCCCGGCCAGAGCCTGGACGCGCGCATCACGCTGGGCGAGCCATCCAGCGCGCTGCTGCTGCCGAACGGCGCCTTCATCAACGACAGCGGTGGCGCCTGGGTGTATGTGCTGGATGACGGCGGCCAGGGCGCCCTGCGTCGCGCAGTGCGCACCGGCCGCCGCAACAACAGCCAGATCGAAGTGCTGGAAGGCCTGAAGGCCGGCGACAAGGTGATCCTGTCCAGCTACGCCGCCTACGGAAATTCACCACGGCTGCACATTACGCAGTAACCTCTTATCCATTCCACATAAGGCACACGCATATGCTCAAACTCGTCGGCGTCAGCAAAGTTCACCAAGCGGGAGAAATCCAGACCACGGCCCTGGACCGCATCGACCTGGAAATCGAGGCGGGCGAGTATGTCGCCATCACCGGCCCTTCCGGCTGCGGCAAGTCGACCATGCTCGGCATCCTCGGCCTGCTGGATGTGCCGACGCGCGGCGAATACTGGTTTGAAGGACAAAACATCGCTGGCTGGAGCGAAGCGCAATTGAACAAGCTGCGGCGCGGCCGCATCGGCTTCATCTTCCAGAGCTTCAACCTGATCGAAGAACTGACGGTGTTCGAGAATGTGGAACTGGCGCTGGAGTACAATGGCACGCCGACGCGAGAGCGGCGCGAGCGTGTGACGGCGATGCTGAACAAGCTGGGTGTCGGCCACCGCGCCAGCCATCGCCCTTCGCAGCTGTCCGGCGGCCAGCAGCAGCGCGTGGCGATCGCCCGTGCGCTGGTTTCCGGCCCCGCCATGCTGCTGGCCGACGAACCAACCGGCAACCTGGATAGCGCCCATGGCGATGAAGTCATGCGCCTGCTGCGCGACATCAACGCCGAGGGCACCACGGTAGTCATGGTCACCCACTCGCCCGATCATGCGGCGCAAGCGTCGCGCACCCTGAACCTGCTGGACGGCCGCATCATGGTGGATGCGTTGCAGGCTGCCTGATGCTGCGCGATTTCCGTATTGCCTGGCGCCTGCTGCTGCGCCATCCGCTGAACACCGCAGTCGAATTGCTTGGCCTGGCGTTCGGCTTCGCGGTGTGTTTCCTGCTGATCGGTTTCGTTCACTACTCGTTCAGCTACGACGACGACGTACCGCAACGCGAGCAGGTCTATCTGATCAAGCATCGCTTGAATTTCATCCCGCAGCCGCAGTGGATGGAGTACACGCCGTTTGCGCTGCGCGAGGTTGCCCTGCAAAGTGGCCTGCCGTTGCAGGCCAGCGTCTGGTGGCCAAGCAAGGCGATGCTGAATCAGAACGGCATGCTGCGCGAGATCGACATCACCGCAGTCGATCCATCGTTTGAGCAGATCGCCGGCCTGCAAGCGCTGCGCGGGGATCTGCATCAGGCGCTTGTTCTGCCTGATGGACTGGCTCTGACGCAACAGGCGGCGAAGCAACTGTTCGGCACCGGGGAGGCGCTGGGCCGCACGCTCGTCGTCAATCAACAAACGCTGCAAGTGCGCGCGGTGCTGCCGGACCGGCCATCCAACAGCACGCTGCAATTCGGTGTGCTGGTTGGCATCGGCAGCACCTTGTGGACGGAGCAGGAACGCCAGCAGGTGCTGTCCAACTGGATGGGCATCGCCGGACGCATTTACGTGAAGACCAGCGCCAGCCCACAAACGCTGCAAAACACGCTGCAAGACGTGATCGACAAGGCGCCGTGGGCCAGCCTGGCCACACCGGAAATGAAGGCCGCGCTGAGCGGCCGCAAAATGGTGGACGTGGCACTCGGCCCGCTGGCCGACGCTTACTTCGACCTCACAGTGGCCAACACCATGGGTGTCGGCCAGCGCGGCGACATGCGCATGGTGCTGGCGCTCGGCGCGGCCGGCCTGCTGATACTGCTGCTGGCGGTGGTCAACTACATTAACCTTTCGACGATACGTGCGCTGCGCCGTCAGCGCGAAATCGCCGTGCGCCGCGTGATGGGTGCTGGCACGCGCCAGCTACTGGCGCAGTTCATGAGCGAAGCGATGCTGCTGTCGCTGAGCGCAGCTGCGTTGGGCGTATTGCTGGCATGGCTGTTGCTGCCGCTGACGTCCGAATTGCTGCAACGCCGCTTGGACAATGTGTTCACGCCGCTGTCGGTGACCGGCTGCCTGGCGTTCGGCGCGCTGGTGGGCGCGCTGGCCGGCATCTATCCCGGCTGGCTGGCGCGCGGCGTCGACATGCGCGCCACGCTGTCGCAGCGTAGCGGCGAGACGCCCGGCGGCGCGTGGTTGCGGCGCGCTTTGACAGCGGTACAGTTCAGCGCTGCCATCGGTATGGGCAGCGTAGCGCTGGCGATCCTGTGGCAAACGCAGTTTGCCTCCGCCGCGCCGCCCGGCTTCGATCCCGCGCCGCTGCTGGCGGTGGAGGTGCAAACGCTGATCGACCCATCGCGCGCGGATGCGCTGCATGACGCGGTGGCGCAGTTGCCCGGCGTAGCTGGCGTCACCTGGAGCCGCAAGATCCCAGGCCGTGACGACCACACCGGCACGCGCGGCAGCACCACCGTCCAGCGCAATGACGGTAGCAGCGTGGCGCTGGCGGTACAGATGGTGGGGCGGGACTTCTTCAAGGTTTATGGCGTGCAGGCGCTGGCCGGCAGGATCTTCGACGTGCGTGAGCATCAGGCGGCGGAAGGCGAGCAAAGCGTGATGCTCAACCAGGCGGCTGTCAAGGCGCTGGGATGGACTTCGGCGCAGCAGGCGCTGGGCCAGCGCATCAACGGCAGCCAGTTGCGCGTGGTGGGCGTGGCCCCGGACCTGCGCTGGGAAACACTGCGCGATCCGGTGCGGCCAATGATGTATCAACTGCTAAACGACAGCGGCCTGATGACAGTGCGCCTGGACGGCGCCCGCGCAAGGGCCGAGGTGGAAGCAGCCATCGCCGCCATCTGGCAGCGATACTATCCGGCGCAGCCGGTAGCGATACAGCCACTGGCCAGCTATTACGCGCAAGCCTATGCCGACGATATGCGCCTGGCGCGCTTGCTGGCTTGCGCCACGGCGATGGTGCTGGTGCTGGCCTCGTTCGGCATCTATGTACTGGCGGCGCATAGCGTGCAACGCCGTGCGCGCGAAATCGTGCTGCGCAAGCTGCACGGCGCCGGCCGCGCCGCGATCGGGCTGCTGGTCGGCCGTGAATTCGTGCTGCTGGCTGGCGTGGCCGCCTTGATCGCGCTGCCACCGGCCTGGCTGGCGATCGCGCGCTACCTGGCGCCATTTGCCGAGCGCTCGCCATTGGGCGTGTGGGCGCCGCTGGCGGCGCTGGCGCTGGCCCTGCTGGTAGTCATCGCCGCCAGCGCGCGCCATACCTGGTCGGCGATGCGCATCGCGCCAGTGCGCGCGCTACGGGAATAAAAAAAGGCAGCCCGCAGGCTGCCTTCTGTTACGTCTGCCGCGCTTACTTCACTGCGGTCAGCGCCACGTCGAACACCAGGGTGGAGTTCGCAGGGATCTTGACGTTGCCGTTGGCGTCGTACTGGGCAGAGGCACCGTAAGCCAGATCAGGCGGAATGGTCAGGGTGCGGACACCGCCAACTTTCATGTCCACCAGGCCCTGGTCCCAGCCCTTGATGACCGTGCCGGCGCCCAGCGTGAAGGTGTAGGTGCCGCTTTCCTTCAGCGCGCTGCGCAGCGTTACCGAACCAGCATCGTACACGTACAGGCTGTAGGCCACGGTCAGCGACTTGCCTGCAACGGCGGTATCGCCGGTGCCAACGGTGCTGTCCTTGATCACCAGCGTGGTCGGCGGCGGCACTGGCGTCACCACGACAGCCTTGGTGATGTTGACCATTTCAAAGTCGAACACCATCGGCGAGTTGGCCGGGATAGCCGGATATGTGATGCTGTCGACTTTGAACTCCTTGTACGCGGTGCTGCCCAGCGCCAGGCTGGCCGGCAGGATCGCGGTACGGGTGCCGCCGACACGCATGCCGACCAGCGCAACGTCCCAGCCAGGGCCAAGGGTAGACATGCCCGGTGCAGCCCCCGCCACGCCCACGCCCACGGTAAAGGTGAAGGTGGTGTTGCTGTCGTAGGTACTGCGCACCTTGGTGCCACGGTAGCCATTGGCGGCGGCGTTGCCGTCGTACAGATAGCCGTTGTACTTGATGGTCACGGTGTCGCCGGCGACGGCCACCAGGTCACCGGTGCCGACCTTGGTCTCGGTCAGCTTGTAGTCCGGCTGTACCACGACCACTTCCTTCGGAGTTTTATCGCCGCCGCCACAGGCGACCAGGGTTACTGCGCAAGCCGCAGCAACGATAAGTTGCAACATCGCTTTCATATTTACCTTTGATGAGTATTCGTATTCGGTAGTCCCGGCGCAGAAGTTTAGCAGACGTGCACGTTTCCGCTCCCGGCACTACATTCAGTTACATATTTTTGTCTTCAAATTTCCACTTGCGTACCAAGTTCGATCACACGGTTGGGCGGAATCTGGTAGTAGTCGGCGGCGCCGCGCGCATTGCGCGACATCGCCACAAACAGGTGCTCGCGCCAGGTCGCCATGCCCTGCCCCGGCGCCGAGATCACTGTCTGGCGGGCGATGAAGAACGAAGTCTCCATCATCTCGAACGGCAGTCCCAGGCATTCGCATTGCTGCAGCGCGCGCGGGATGTCCGGTTCATCCTTGAAACCATAGTAGATGTTCAGCTGGTAGCACTGGTGGCCCAGGTCGGTGACCTTGACCTGCTCGGCCGCCGCCACATACGGTTCCTCGACAATGTGCACGGTGACGAACACCACCCGCTCGTGCAGCACCTTGTTGTGCGACAGATTATGCAGCAGCGCGTGCGGCACGCCATCGCTCTCGCCGCGCATGAAGATGGCGGTGCCGTAGACTCGGGTCGGCGGTGCCACGAACAGCGAGGACAGGAACTCTTCCAGTGGAATCGCGTGCTTCTGCAAATTCTCGAACACCAGCTGGCGGCCGCGCTTCCAGGTCAGCATGACGGTAAACAGCACCACGCCCAGCAGCAGCGGGAACCAGCCGCCGTGGAACAGCTTCAGCGTGCTGGCCGAGAACAGCGCGATGTCCAGCGTCAGGAACAGGCCGGTGGCGCCGATGCACAGCGCAAGCGGCAGGTGCCAGCGGTAGCGGATCACGAAGAAGGTCAGCACAGTGGTGGCCAGCATGGTGGCAGTAACGGCGATGCCGTAAGCGCCAGCCAGCTTGTCGGACGAACCGAAGCCGATCACCGCCAGCAGCACCACAATCAGCTGCAGCCAGTTGACCGCCGGGATGTAGATCTGGCCGATTTCAGTGACCGACGTGTGCAGAATACGCATGCGCGGTAGCAGGCCCAGTGCGATGGCCTGCTTGGTCATCGAGAAGGTGCCGGAAATAGTGGCTTGCGAGGCGATCACCGCCGCCGCAGTCGACAGCACCACCAGCGGGTAGACCGCCCACTCGCCCAGCTGGTGGAAAAAGGGATTGTCCACCGTGTCCGGGTGCATCAGCAGCAGCGCGCCCTGGCCCAGATAGTTCAGCGCCAGCGCCGGGAAGACGATCATGAACCAGGCGGCGCGGATCGGTTTCTTGCCGAAGTGGCCCATGTCGGCGTACAGCGCCTCGGCGCCGGTCAGCGCCAGCACCACGGCACCCAGCGCGACGAAGGCGATCATGCGGTTTTCGTACATGAAGCGCAGCGCGTGGAGGGGATTCAGCGCGGCCAGGATCTGCGGCGCCTCGACGATGTTGATCACGCCCATGATAGCCAGCGCGGCAAACCACAGCACCATCACCGGCCCGAAGAAACGGCCGATGCCGGCGGTGCCATGGCGCTGCATCGCATACAGCGAAATCAGCACGATGATGGTCAGCGGCACGATCCACTGTTCCAGGCCCGGCGCAGCCACTTCCAGGCCCTCGATCGCGCCCAGCACCGAAATGGCCGGGGTGATGACGCTATCGCCATAGAACATGGTGGCGCCGAACACGCCCAGCAGCATCAGCGGGAAGTGCCAGCGCGGCGCCGCCTTGGACACCGAATTCAGCGCCAGCGCCATCAGCGCCATGATGCCGCCTTCGCCGCGATTGTCGGCGCGCAGCACCAGCGTCACGTACTTGAGGGAGACGATGATGGTCAGCCCCCAGAAAATCAGCGAAATGATGCCCAGCAGGTTGGCTTCGCTCAGCGCCAGGCCGTGCTCGGGGTCGAAGATGGTTTTGAGAGTATAGAGGGGGCTGGTACCGATGTCGCCATAGACGATGCCGACAGCCGCCAGCGTCAACGCCGCGAGACTGCTTTTCTTGTGTTGCTCGGTCAAGATTGCACCTGTTGTTGTTTTGGTGCATTGCACAATAGGTGATGTTTATGCAAAAGGCAAGGATATTTTGGCATTGTGGATGCGGTCCAAACTGTCAATAAACGAGAGTGTACGCCGCCAGCCCCACCAGCGCGAGCACCGCCGCAAGCGGAGTGTGCACGGATGAGAGATAATGTCAGACCGTCCATATCTTTTTGCAGATCTTCCCGATGAATTCCGGTATTTTGTACGCCACGCTGGCCTTCCTGTGCTGGGGCTTGTTCCCCTTGTATTTCCACGCCATCAAGGAAGTGCCGCCGCAGGAAATCCTGGCGCACCGGATGCTGTGGTCGCTGCTGTTCCTGGTGGTGGTGCTGACGGTGCGACAGCAATGGAAATGGTTCCCCAAAGTGTTGCGGCAACCGCGCGTGCTGGCCAGCTTTGTCGCCAGTGCATTGCTGCTGACGGCAAACTGGGGCGTGTATATCTGGGCGGTCAACAATGGCCACGTCATCGACGGCAGCCTGGGCTATTTCATCAACCCGCTGGTCAACGTGCTGCTGGGCGTGGTGGTGCTGAATGAGCGATTGCGCCGTGGCCAGTGGATCGCCATCGCCGTGGCCGCCAGCGGCGTCGCCTGGCTGACCTGGCAAGCCGGCCACCTGCCGTGGATTGCCTTAATTTTAGGCATCACCTTCGGCGGCTACGGCCTGCTGCGCAAGACCGCCGCGCTGGCGGCGCTGGAGGGCCTGTCGCTGGAAACCATGATTTTGTTCCCGCTGGCGCTGGCCTATGTCGGCTGGTTGACCTGGCACGGCCACAACACCTTCCTCAACACGCCCTACGACAGCACCCGCTGGCTGCTGGCGGCGGCCGGCCCGATCACCGCGATTCCGCTGCTGCTGTTTGCCGCCGGCGCGCGCAAGATCCCGATGGCGGTGCTGGGACTGATCCAATACCTGTCGCCGACCATGCAGGCGATGCTGGGCGTCTGGTTCTTCCACGAAGCATTCCCTGCGGAAAGGCTGACCGGCTTCCTGATCATCTGGTCGGCACTGATCCTGTTCGTCGCCGAGGGCCTGTGGGTAAGCCGGCGCGCTAAATAGTGGGAAGATGGCAGGATTTATCGTATCCTGTCGTCCTTCCCTGCATTTCTACCAATAATTCACAGAGATTCTCAATGGCAAATTACGTCTACACCATGAACCGCGTGGGCAAAATCGTCCCGCCCAAGCGCCAGATCCTGAAAGATATTTCGCTGTCCTTCTTCCCGGGCGCAAAGATCGGCGTGCTGGGCCTGAACGGCTCCGGTAAGTCGACCTTGCTGAAAATTATGGCAGGCATCGATACCGACATCCAGGGCGAAGCGCGCCCGATGCCGGGCCTGAACATCGGCTACCTGCCGCAGGAACCGCAGCTGGACCCGGAAAAAACCGTGCGCCAGGAAGTTGAATCCGGCCTCGGCGAAGCCTTTGAGGCACAAGCCAAGCTGGACGCCGTGTACGCCGCCTACGCCGAGGAAGACGCCGACTTCGACGCGCTGGCCGCCGAACAGGCGCGCCTGGAAGCGATCATCTCGTCGTCCGACGGCGGCAACCTGAACCTGCAACTGGAAATGGCCGCCGACGCGCTGCGCCTGCCGCCATGGGACGCCAAGATCGGCGTGCTGTCCGGCGGCGAGAAGCGCCGCGTGGCGCTGTGCAAGCTGCTGCTGTCCAAGCCGGACATGCTGCTGCTCGATGAACCAACCAATCACCTGGACGCGGAATCGGTCGAGTGGCTGGAGCAGTTCCTGCTGCGCTTCCCAGGCACCGTGGTCGGCATCACCCACGATCGCTACTTCCTCGACAACGCCGCCGAGTGGATCCTGGAACTGGACCGTGGCCATGGCATTCCATGGAAAGGCAATTACTCGTCGTGGCTGGACCAGAAGCAGGACCGCCTGAAGCAGGAAGAAGCTACCGAATCGGCCCGCCAGCGCGCGCTGCAAAAAGAACTGGAATGGTCGCGTCAGAATCCGAAGGCCCGTCAGGCCAAGTCGAAAGCCCGCCTGGCCCGCTTCAACGAGCTGAGCGAGTACGAATACCAGAAACGCAACGAGACCCAGGAGATCTTCATCCCTGTGGCCGAGCGTCTGGGCAATGAAGTGATCGAATTCAAGAACGTGTCGAAAGGCTTCGGCGACCGCCTGCTGCTGGACAACGTCTCCTTCACGATTCCACCGGGCGCCATCGTCGGCATCATCGGTCCGAACGGCGCCGGTAAATCGACGCTGTTCAAGATGATCGCCGGCATCGACCAGCCGGACAGCGGCGAAGTAGTGATCGGCAAGACCGCGCGCATTTCGCTGGTCGATCAAAGCCGCGATGCCCTGGCCGACAGCAAGACCGTCTTCGAAGACGTATCGGGCGGCGCCGACGTACTGAGCGTGGGCCGCTTCGAAATGCCATCGCGCGCCTACCTGGGCCGTTTCAACTTCAAGGGCGGCGACCAGCAGAAGATCGTCGGCAACCTGTCCGGTGGTGAACGCGGCCGCCTGCACCTGGCCAAAACGCTGCTCAAGGGCGGCAACGTGCTGCTGCTGGATGAACCGTCAAACGATCTGGACGTGGAAACCCTGCGCGCGCTGGAAGATGCGCTGCTGGAGTTCGCCGGCTCGGTGATGGTGATCTCGCACGATCGCTGGTTCCTCGACCGTATCGCCACCCACATCCTGGCATTCGAAGGCAACTCGCAAGTCACCTTCTTCGACGGTAACTACCAGGAGTACGAAGCCGACAAGAAGAAACGCCTGGGTGAAGAAGGCGCCAAGCCAAAACGCATCCGCTACAAGCCGCTGACCAACTGACCGGATGAACAGGAACCGGCTTTACGTTGCGCTGATCCTGTCGGCAGTCGCCGGCTACTGGTACTTCTCGCCGTATCTGACGGTGTACCAGTTGCAGGCGGCGGCGCAAGCGGGCGATGCAGCGGCCTTCAACAAGCATGTCGATTATCCGCAGCTGCGCGACAGCGTGAAGCAGCAGCTGGTCGCCATGACCACCGGCCCATCTGCCAGCGAAGACAGCCTGGCCGCCAAGCTGGGGCAGCTTGTGATCGACAAACTGGTGAATGCCTTCGTGCGGCCAGAAGCTGTCATGCTGGCGATGCAGAAAGGCGTGTTCAAGCCGCAGCAAAAACACGCCGGCGTGCCGGACCAGACAGCGGCGCAAAAGCCGCAGTGGACCTCATCGCATGACGGTGTCAATCGCTTCATCGTGCAGGCCAGCGATGCCAAAGGCGGCGCCAGCCAGACGCTGGCGCTGGTGCTGGAACGGAATGGATTCGCCGATTGGAAGCTAGCGGAAATACGCTTGCCCGCCGATGTCCGCCAGCCATAAAAAAGGGCCGGGCCTGCGTTAGCAGACCCGGCCCTTTCTACATGCTGCGCTTAGAAGTTGTAGCGCAGGCCAGCGGTGACGGCGCCAGCTTTACGGCCGGTGTCGATATCGCTCTTGCCGTAGTTTTCATACTCCAGCGACACTTTCACGTTCTTGTTGATGGCGTACTCGCCACCCACCGACGCGTACAGCGCGGTTTTGTTTTCGCTGCCGTAAGCGGTGGCGATGCCGGTGGTGTTCACTTCATTGTGGTTGCGTGCCACGCCCAGCTTGCCGAACAACGCGAAGTCCCGCGCCACTGGCCAGGTGCCTTTACCGGCAACATAGTACGAGTGCGCGTCGGTGTTGATGCCGCCGGCGGCGCCGCCTTGGGTGTAGTTATAGCTGCGTTTGCCGAAGTCGGTATAACCGGCCTCTACCGCCCAGGTGCTGTCAATATTGTAGCCACCGTAGATTTTGCCAGCGGCCTTGGTGCCGCTCTTGTTGTCGCTGCTCAGCGAGCCGGCGCCAGCGTTGTCGAAGTCATAGCGGCTGCCCACGACACCCGCACCGATGTAACCGGTGCCGGCGGCGTCTTGCGTGTTCGATTGGGCATAAGCGGCGGTACCGCTCAGGGCGGCTGCGGAAGCAACTAAGGCAAAGATAATTTTTTTCATGATTTTGATCTTTCAGCAAATGGTTATACAAGTGGTCTTGCTTGGGATCGCAGTTACTATTGAATTGCGATGAGTTCAAGATAGCACTCCAACCATCACCCGTCACGACCGAATTAGTAAGAAGTGTGACGAGATGTAAGCCAAACGATCATTGGCAAATTTCAAGATGCGCCAAACTTAAGAGCAGCTTAAAATTCCTCCCAGTCCGTTGCCGATTCTTTAACGGATACCTTGCGCGCCGCCGGCTTGGGCAATTTCGGCGCCGGTTTTGGCGTGATTTTCGGCGCCGCGCGCATTGCTGGCGCAACGACAATAGCCTTCGTCCCCTGCTCTACACGGAACACGCTGACGATTTCCGCCAGCTTGCGCGCCTGATCCTGCATCGCTTCCGACGCCGCCGCCGATTCCTCCACCAGCGCGGCATTCTGCTGCGTCACCTGATCCATCTGCACGATGGCCTGGTTGATCTGCTCGATGCCGGTGGTCTGTTCGCCGCTGGCCGCCTGGATATCCGCCATGATGTCGGCCACGCGCTGGATGCTGGTGACGATTTCACGCATTGTCACGCCGGCCTCGTCCACCTGGCGCGCGCCGGCGCCCACTTTGTCGACCGACTCATCGATCAGCTGCTTGATTTCCTTGGCTGCCGTTGCCGAGCGCTGCGCCAGCGTCCGCACTTCAGACGCCACCACGGCGAAGCCGCGTCCCTGCTCGCCGGCGCGGGCCGCTTCCACCGCAGCGTTCAGCGCCAGGATGTTGGTCTGGAAAGCGATGCCGTCGATCACGCCGATGATGTCGGCGATCTTGCTGGACGAGGCGTTGATCGCGCCCATGGTGCCGATCACCTCCTCCACCACCGCACCGCCCTTCTGCGCCACCGTCGATGCGGAGCGGGCCAGCTCGTTGGCCTGGCGCGCGTGATCGGCGTTGGCTTTCACGGTCGAGGTCAGCTCCTCCATCGACGATGCGGTTTCCTCCAGCGCACCAGCCTGCTGTTCGGTGCGCGCTGACAGGTCCTGCGTGCCGCTGGCGATCTGCGCCGATGCGGTGGCGATGGTGTCGGTGCCGCTGCGGACCTGGCCGACGATGCCGCCCAGGCTGTCGCGCATCGACTTCATCGCGAACAGCACGCTGCGGTTGTCGTTGTGGCGCAGGTCGACGTCCACCGTCAGATCGCCATCGGCGATCTTGCCGGCCACCTGGGCCACCTCGGCCGGTTCGCCGCCCAGCTGGCGCGTCAGCGCGCGGGTAATCAGTACGCCCAGCGCCAGCCCGGCCGCCAGGCTGCCCAGCACCAGCGCGATCATCAGCGTCAGGCTGAAGTGGTACAGCTGTGCGGTGTCGTGCGCCTTGCCGGCGGCGAGCGTTTCCTTCAGCTCGGTCAGCGCATCGAGCCGCTTGTCGAGGTCGTCCGCCTGGGTACGGGCCAGCAGGTGCGCGCGGTTGGTTTCCTCCGAGCGCTGCACCAGCGGCTCCTTGCCGGTGGCGTCCAGTGCCGCAGCGATCACGCGCCGGTATTCATTGGCCGGCGCCACGTAGTCGTTCAGCAATTGCTTGCCGCGCTCGGTGACAAACAGCGGTCTGGCCTTGGCCAGGTAGTCGTCCATGGCGTCGAGGTATTTGCTGACATCGCCCTGGATCCTGGCGCGTTCCTCGGCCGAGGTGGCGGCCAGGAAGGTGGTGCGCGAACGGCCGGCGTAGATCAGGTTGATGTTGGCTTCCTTGATGTAGGAAACGCCCAGCAGGTCTTCCTCGTACATCGATTCCGCCGCGCTGTTGAGCTTGCTCATGCTGACGATGCCGATACAGGCAACGATGGCGCCGACCACCGCCACAAAGCTGAAGCCACTGATGAGTTTGGTACCGACTTTCATGTTGCTAAACATATGTCCTCCCATGGTGAGAAGACTACGATAGCAGCACGCGCCGCATGGCGGCGTGGCGTAGTTCACACAATCAGGCGGAAGGTCAGGTTGATGCGCGGTCCGCGCGGCGTGCGTTCCTTGTTGATGCCGTGCAGCCAATGCTGCTGCAAGGCGCCGGCCATCAGCAGCAGGCAACCGTCACCCAGCGCCAGCTTGATGGTCTTGGGCAAAGTGCGATGCTTGAAGATAAAAGTGCGCGGTGCGCCGAAGCTGACCGAGGCGATGGCTGGCTCCGGTCCCAGCTCGCGCTCATCGTCGGCATGGAAGCCCATGCTGTCGCGCTCGTCGCGGTAGTAGTTGAGCAGCACGCTGTTGAAGCGGCGGCCGGTGGCCTGCTCCACCGCCTGCTTGATGTGGCGCTGCAAGGCGGTGAACGGCGCCGGATGAAAAGTCTTGCCCGAGTAACGATAGCTGGCCTCGCCATGCCAGGCCGACAGGCGCGGCTGCCTATGCAGTTTTCCCCAGACCTGGATTTCTTCGTGGCGCCAGCCGGTTTCCTCCAGCAGACGACGCATCACTTCGTCCGGCCGCAGGTCAAGCGCCAGCCGCTGCTGGAACCACAGTTCGCCGTCTTCAATCAGTATCGGCTTCAAAGCGGTGGCGGTGTCGTCGGCAAATAAGTCCATGCGCGGTATGATACCGCCACGACGAAATGGAGGAGTATCCCGCATGAAGAAACGCCAGTTCCTGGGCACGGCCGCATTGGCTGGCCTGTCTGCAGCGCTGCCGGCCCACGCCGCAGCGCCAGCCGGCCCGGCCTTGCTGACCGTCACCGGCGCGATCAACAAGCCCAACCGTGGCAAGTTCGATGCAACGCGCGATGTGATGATGTCCAAGCAGAAGATCAGCTTTGAGCAGGCGCATGCGTTTGATTACGCCACGCTGGCGGCGCTGCCGGCGGTCACCATCCGGCCGACGCTGGAATACGATGCGCAACCGCATACGCTGCGCGGCCCGCTACTGCTGGACGTGGTGCAGGCGGCCGGCGCGCAACTGCGCGATGACACCAAGCTAATCTTGCGTGCGGTGGATGGCTATGCGGCTGCGGTCACGGTAGCGCAAGCGCGCACGCAGCGCTGGATCGTCGCCACGCAGATGGATGGGGCGGCGATGGCGCTGGGCGGACTCGGCCCGTTATGGGCGCTGTGCGATGCGGACAAAGTGCCCGAGCTGGCCGCCATCCCGCTGGCGGGACGGTTCGGCGGCGCGCCGTGGGCGTTGTACCACATCGAGGTGAGGGCTTAGAGCTTGCTTCAAAATGGCCGCAGCGAGGCGCGGCGACGAAGACAGTGCACCTGCACGGCAAGGAGCCGAAACGACGCCGCAGTCTCTTCGAAGCGGCCTTTTAGGCGTAAGCTTCGGCCAGGCTCATTACACGTGGCGCGATGGTGATGCCGATGCCGCTGAACAGCGCGGTGATGGCCGCCATATTGGCTTCCTGCTCTTCAGCCTTCCAGCCTTCGAACAGGTCGGTGCCGGCTTTCTGGAAGTGCAGGTCCAGCACCTTGCCGCGGTCCTTGTGGGTGTAGCCGCCGCTGTAGGTCTGCTTGAAACCGAGTGCGGCCAGCTGGGCCAGCACGTCGGTTGGAGGATTGTCTGGATCGGTGGCCAGGAACACGCCGAACGTCTTCCCTGGCGGTTTGGCTGCGATGTCCACGTCGTAAATGCCAGGCGCTTTCGTGACGGTCGTACTCTTCAGAAATAACATGTTCTTACCCCTACTAAATTTGGCGCCGGTTAGCTTGCAGATTGATTCTTATAGAAAACATTCTAAGAAACAAGCTTATTGCTAATTCCGGGGTTTGTCGACTAATCCCGTACTTATTTTGTGAATTCGTCGCATTACAACTGCAAAGTGTTGTCCCGGACAAGCACTACTTCTACTTAAAATATAGTTGTTAAGTAGTAATTTGCAAGGAGATAAGCGCTGAAGGGCTATTTCTGCTGTTTGCGCTGGGCCAGCGCTGCCGTCGGTGCGACAAGCGCCTGATACAACGCTCCGCTGTCCGCATCCCATTCTGTCACCGCCTGCTGCTGGCGCGCCACGGTGGCCATGTCACCACGCGCGATAGGCCCACTGAGCGCGGCGGCCGCGCCAAGACGAAACACATTCGCCATCGATTCGCTCGCCAGCGGTTGCGCCAGCTGGCGCGCTACCGGTTCCGGAATGCCCGCAGCCTGGTAGGCGCGCAGCGCGGCGTCCAGGACGGTCACCAGGTAGTTGCTGGCGAAGACCGCCGCCGCGTGGTACACCGTTTTGGCAGCGGCGTTGATCGGCACCGGCTGCGCGCCGATCGCCTGCAAGGCCGGCGTCAGCACCGCCAGCGCGCCAGCATCGCCTTCGATGCCGCAGAAAGTGCCTGTAAATTGTGCAGCCACCGCCGCCGGATCGGCAAAGCTGCGGATCGGGTGAACGCTGGCCACCAGCGCCCCGGCATCGCGCACCGCCTGCAAACGGTCCGACGCGAGCGCGCCACTGCAATGGAAAACGATGCTGTCCTTCAGCGGCAAGGTACGCGCCAGCGCCTCGCTGGCCGCGCCGATCTGATCGTCGCCAACCGCCAGCATGTACACCGCCGCCGGCTGCAATGCTTCGTAGGCCGTGGCCACGCCGCCGGCGCCGATGAAGTCTACCGCCTGCTGTGCGCTGCCGGCGGACCGCGTCAGCACCTGCTGGATCGTGAAAACGCCCGTCTGCGCAAACAAGCGGCCAAGAACGCGGCCCACATGGCCGGCGCCGATCAGGTTCATTGAAGCGGCCATCAGAACTTCGATCCCGGCTGCTTGAGGAATTCCAGCTCGGCCGCCGTCGAGGCGCGCTGCAGAATCGCGTTACGGTGCGGGAAGCGGCCGAAACGCTCGATCACATCGCGATGGCGTTTGGCGTAATCCAGCATGCCGGCCAGGCCCTGATTATCCGGCTGCGCTTCTGCCAGGCGCGTGAACAGGGTAACCGCCTGCTGCTGCATCGCCAGATCTTCCGCGTGCTCCAGTGGCAGGTAGACGAAGGCGCGCTGGAACGGCGCCAGCTTCTGGTCTTCGCCGGCGTCGAGCATGTCCAGTGCCGCCGACAGCGCCTGATGGTCGCCGGCAAACGCCAGCGGCGTGTCGCGGTAAACATTGCGGCAGAACTGGTCCAGCACCAGGATGCGCGCCAGCGCCGCCTGCGGGCCTTCCGCATCCCACGCATGCAGGCCGCCTTCCAGCGCCAGCTCTATCTGCGCGCCGAAGCGCTGCGCGATGTCCTGGTCGAAGGCCTCGCTCTTCTGGAACCACTCCTTGCGCGGCAACTCGCCGCCGAACCAGAAATCCAGTATTGCCTGTGCTTGTGCATTCATATCAGTTACGTGCGTGTGTCAGTTGGAAGCTGTGGATGCCCTCGAATTCGGCCAGCTCCGCCGACAGCACCGACATCGGCGCGCCGCTGCGCTTGCTGAAGGCGATGGCGACAAAACGCCACTCCTGCATGCCGCCATCGCTGCCGATCATCAGCGAGCCGCCGGCGATTTCATAGCCGCGCTGCGCCGCCATGGTTCTTAGCGCCTGTTCCTGCGGCTTGTAGCCGGCCTTGAAGCGCATGGTGATGGCGATCGCATGGCGCGACGGCAGCCAGGCTTCCACCTTGGTCAGGAAAATCATCGAGCTGGCGCACAGCAGGGCCAGACCCATCGCGCCGAGGTAGAAGCCAACGCCCACCATCACGCCGATCACCGACGAGGCCCAGATCGACGCGGCCGTGGTCAGGCCGCTGATGTTGAAGCCCTCGCGCATAATGACGCCGGCGCCAAGGAAACCGATGCCGGTGACGATGCCCTGCACGATGCGCGTCGGATCGGAGTTCACCAGATAAGTCGACACATGACCGCCAAACCAGTGGCCCGGATAGCCGCCGATCACCGTCAGCGCAGCGGACGCCATGCATACCAGCCCATAGGTGCGCATGCCGGCCGCGCGGCCGTGATAGGAACGCTCGTAGCCGACCAACAGCCCCAGTAGCAAGGCGCCCAGCAGATTCAGCAAGATCACCGCATTGGTGGCCAGTTCGGAATGCGACCAATAGGCCTGCAGGAATTCAATCGCGGGCATAACGACCCTTTATTTTTTAGTGAGCTGCTTTTCGAAGGCGATATCCAGTTTGCTGACCCGCTTCGGTGCGGGCGGCGCGATGCTGTTGACGAAGGCGACGAATTCGTCGAGTTCCATCGGCGCGTTCAGCGGCGGATTGCCGGCGCCTTCGGACAAGAAGAAATGGCCGCTGCCGGTCACCGACATCGAGTATTTCTGATTGCCGGTGCGGTTCTTCAGGCGATCAATCGCCGTGGTGGCGCGGGTGGCGCGTCCGCTCATAAAGCCTCCGTTCGTTGGTGCAGCCAGGCCAGCGCAGCGCCGCTCAATAGCGGCGACAGGCGCTTGCGCACGGTCGCGTGATAGTCGTTGAGCCAGCGCTTCTCATCGTCGCGCAGCAGCGTAGGTTCGATGCAGCGCGTGTCGATCGGGCACATGGTCAGGGTTTCAAAATTGAGGAACTCGCCGAACTCGGTCTGGCCGGCGGCGCGGTTCAGCACCAGGTTTTCGATGCGGATGCCCCAGCGGCCGGTGCGGTACAGGCCCGGTTCGATCGAGGTGATCATGCCCGGCTCCATGGCCGTCTGCGGCTCCGGCATGGCCGACGGCGAAATCGACTGCGGCCCTTCGTGCACATTCAGGAAGTAGCCGACGCCGTGGCCTGTGCCGTGGCCAAAGTCCAGGCCCTCGGCCCACAGCGGTGCGCGGGCGATGGCGTCCAGCATCGGCGACCTGGTCCCGCGCGGGAAGCGGGTGGCCGACAAGGCGATCATCCCTTTCAGCACCAGCGTGAAATCGCGGCGATGCTCATCAGTGATGCGGCCGACTGCCACCACGCGCGTGATGTCGGTGGTGCCGCCGAGGTACTGGCCGCCCGAGTCGATCAGCAGCAGGCCATTGCCTTCAATGGTGGCGTGGCGCGCGGCGGTGGCGCGGTAATGCATGATCGCGCCGTTGGCGCCGAAGCCGGCAATCGTCGCGAAGCTGGGGCTGATGAAGCCGGGGCGGCGCGCGCGGACGACGGTGATCTGCTGGTCGATATCGACTTCGGTGAGCGGCGTGCGGTCGGCGTCGGCCAGCGTCTGTTCCAGCCAGGTGAAGAATTCGCACAGCGCGGCGCCATCCTGGTCCATCGTGGCGCGTACGTGGATGGCATCCTGCTCGCTCTTGCGCGACTTGGCCAGCGTGGTCGGATTGATCGCCTCGATGACCTTGACCTTGGCCGGTATCCACTGGCGGGTGCCGTGGGTGATGCGGCGCGGGTCGAGCAGCAAGGTGGTGTCGGCCGGTAGCGCGTTGAGTGCGGCGGCGGCGGTGTTGTAGGGCGCGACATCAATACCTTCATCGGCCAGCGCAGAACGCAGGTCGGCCGAGATTTTGCCGTCGGCGACGTAAATCGTCGCGCGCGTAGGCGTGATCAACGCATGCGACAGGAAAATCGGATTGAAGTTGACGTCGGCGCCGCGCAGATTGAACAGATAGGCAATGTCGTCCAGCGTCGACATCAGGTGGCGGCTGGCGCCGGCCTGCTGCATCGCCGAGCGCAGATCGGCCAGCTTGCCGCTGCGGCTTTTCGACGCATAGGGCGGCAGATGCTCGTAGATCGGCGCATCCGGCAGCGCTGGACGGTCTTGCCACACCTGCTCCAGCAGGTCGAGGCCGGTGTTCAGCTTGACGTCCTTGGCATCCAGCGCGGTCTGCAACAGGCGGGCGATGGCCAGGCCCAGCACCGCACCATCGACGGCCAGCGTCTGGCCCGATTTCAGGTGGCTGGCCAGCCAGTCGACATATTGCACGCTGGCGCCGGAAGTCAGCTTCATCAGCTGGATGCCGGTTTCGGCCAGTTGCTGCTCCGCCTGTATCCAGTAGCGGGCATCGGTCCACAGGCCGGCGAATTCCGGCGTGATGATGAACGTGCCGACCGAGCCGGTGAATCCAGACGCCCAGACGCGGCCTTGCCAGCGTTCCGGCAGGTATTCGGACAGGTGCGGATCGGCGGACGGTATCATCAGTGCGTCGATGTGATGCTGACGCATCGCCGTCCGAAGCAGCGCCAGGCGCTCGGCGACTTGGGATGGGGTGGGAGTATCCATATGAATATGATACCCCGATTACCCATGATTACCCACTAAGCCACAGGGATCGTCCCCCCATCGATGATGTATTCCTGGCCGGTCAGCCCGGAGGCCTGGGAAGATGCCAGGAAGGCGATCAGGTCGGCGACTTCGCGCGGCTTGGCGGGGCGGCCAAGCGGGATGCCGCCCAGCGCCTGCATCACGCTCTGGCGCGCCTCTTCGTAGCCGGTGCCGGCCTTGGCTGCCAGGTCGTTGACGAAAGCAGTGGCCGCATCCGTCTCGATCCAGCCGGGCGACACGCGCACCACCCGCACGCCCTGCGGGCTGACTTCTTTCGACAGGCTTTTGCTGTAGGTCGACAGCGCCGCCTTGGCTGCGGCGTAGGCGGTGGTCGAAGCCGGCAGCGGCAAACGGCTCTGGATCGACGTTACATGAATGATAACACCCGCGCCCTGCGCCAGCATCCCCGGCAACAGCGCGCGGTCCAGCCGCACCGATGGCATCAGGTTGAAATTCAACGCGCGCTCCCATTCCTCGTCGTTCAGCGCCGCAAAGCCGCCGGCCGGCGCCTGCGAACCGCCGGCCACGTGTACGATCACGTCGATGCCGCCCAGTTGTTGATGCACGGCTTCGGCCACCGTCGCGCAACCTGCCGCCGTGGTCAGGTCGGAAGCAACAAAGATCACCTCCGCCGGCAATGCCTCGACCAGGCTGCGCGCCGTGGTCAGCACGCGTGCGCCTGCTTCATGCAAACGCGCGACCACTTCGCGCCCCACGCCCTTGGTGCCGCCGGTAACCAGCACCCGCTTGCCTTGGAATTCATTCGACATATCGTCCTCCGTTGATGAAAAAGCCCATCTTACGGCGCTTGATTGTGATCTTAAATAGCCATAACTGATATGCTCTGTGAATTATTAGTTCACAATAAACTGCAATGAAAACTGCTTCCCTCGATGGCGTGCGCACCTTTCTGGCGGTGGCCGAACAGCGCAGCTTCAGTGCTGCTGCTGCGCAATTAGGCATGACCACGACCGCCGCCAGCAAAGCGATCAAGATGCTGGAGCAGCGGCACGGCGTTATTTTGTTCAAAAGAACTACGCGCAGCGTGGCGTTGACCGAAGCCGGCGCGGAGTTATTTGCGCAATTACGTTCAGCAACGTCGCAAATAGACGACGCTTTTTCCGCATTGGCCGCCCACCGCGACCGGCCGATGGGTACGCTGCGATTAACCGCGCCCCGAGCTTTAGGCGGTTTGCTATTAAAAAAATTTATTCCGCAGTTTCACCGCCAATATCCCGATATAACCATTGATATCTCCCTCGACGATGGCGCCATCGATCTGGTGGCGTCCGGATTTGACGCCGGCATCCGCCTGGGACAAGCGGTTGCCGAAGATATGGTCATGGTGAAATTGACGCCTGAATTAATCTGGCATGTCGTCGGTGCTCCGGCTTATCTTTCCCGCGCCGGCCGGCCAATAACACCTGATGAATTAATTCATCATCAAACCATCCGTTATCGCTTTTCCAGTTCAGGCGCGTTGCATCGGTGGCGGTTTAATGACTGTGAAGTAGAAACCAAAGGCGGATTAATCGTCAACGACACCACTTTGATAGCCGAATTCGCCCGTCAGGAACAAGGCCTGGCATATCTACCTGAAATAGAAATCAAAGATGATTTGGCCCAGGGCCGATTGGAGGCCGTCCTATCGGATTATGTGCCCCGCACTTCGGGACTATATCTGTACTTCCCGGCGCGCACCCAGCAGCAGCCCAAGCTACGCGTGCTGATCGATGCAGCACGCGCCGGAAATTGGCTGGAACATGCTGATAATTAGCATAATCCAGACGAAAAAAAGCCCGCTAAGCCTCATATCGCCGTAAACCATCCAGATCCAGGATGCGGATGCCGCCGTAATCCAGGGTGAGCAAGCCCTGCTTCTCCAGCAGATGCAAAGCCTGGTTTGCGCGCTGGCGGGAGGCGCCGGATAATAATCCCAATTCCTCCTGCGAGATATGCACGATTTTCTCCAGGCTAGGATATAAATGCGAATGGTATAAAGAAGCCAGGCAACGTGCCACGCGCGTATCGGGATTCAATAGGCGGTCATTTTCCACTGTGCCGATAAACTGTCCAAGGCGCTCATTCAATTGCATCAGCAAAAACCGGCTGAATGGCAGGCTATTATCCAGCAGCCACATAAACGTGGCGGCTGGCATGCGCGCGATGCGGCTATCGCGCAAAGCCATTGCATCATATTTAAGAATCTCGTTTTTTAAAACCGTACCCTCGCCAAACCAGCCACCGGACGGCACGCCGGTAAAAGTCACGCTTTTACCACTGGAAGAGAAATTATTCATCTTCACCATGCCGTCGATAATGCCCAGCCAATTCTCCACCATCTCGCCCTTGCGGCAGACATAAGCGCCTTTCGGCACGAAGGTTTCAAAGGTATCAGCCTCCACGCGGGCCATTTGCTCCGCCGTCAGGTCTTTAGCCCAAATCGCCGAACGCAATGCTTCCTTCAAAGTAATTTGATCTCGATCAGACATTTTTGCGATGCACCATAGAAAAGTCAGTCAATTGTCATCGAAAAGACAACCTGCGCTCGCGCGGCACGCTAATATCATCACACAAAAAAACAAAACAGCAACAGGAGACACTGGTGCAAAAAGAACACGAGACTTTTCCTCGGCGGCTGCTCGCGCATGGTCAGGTCAGGCCGGGCAAAACCGCGTTTCGCGAAAAGTATCTGGGCATCTGGCAAAGCTGGAACTGGGCCCAGGTCAACGACGAAGTGCGGGCCCTCGCCTGCGGCCTGGCCGCGCTCGGCTTCCAGCGCGGCATGAACCTGGCCATCATCGGCGACAACCGCCCGCGCCTGTACTGGTCCATGCTGGCCGCGCAATGCCTGGGCGGCGTGCCGGTGCCGCTATATCAGGACGCTCCCGCCGCCGACATGGCCTATGTGCTGGAAAACGCCGACATCCAGTTCGCCATCGTCGAAGACCAGGAACAGGTCGACAAGTTGCTCGAATTGCAATCGCTCTACCCGCATGTCCGTCACATCGCCTACGACGACGAGCGCGGCATGCGCCATTATCGCCAGCAAGGTTTGCTGTCCTTCGCCAGCTTGCAGCAAATGGGCCGCGCCTGGGACCAGGCCCATCCCGGCTTCTTCGACGCCCAGCTGGCCGAAGGGCGCGGCAGCGATAACGCCATCATCCTCTACACCTCCGGCACCACCGGCAAGCCCAAGGGCGTGTGCCAGACCCACGCCGCATTGCTGGCGGCCGGCGACGGCGGTGCCGGCTTCGAACAGCTGACCGACAGGGAAGACATCCTGTCCTACCTGCCGATGGCCTGGGTCGGCGACTGCCTGTTCTCCTTCGCGCAGGCGATGAGCGCCGGTTTCACCGTCAACTGCCCGGAATCCGGCGAAACCGTGATGACCGACATGCGCGAAATCGGCCCGACCTATTATTTCGCCCCGCCACGCGTGTTCGAGAACATGCTGACCACCGTGATGATACGAATGGAAGACGCCAGCGCCATCAAGCGCCGCCTGTTCCACTGCTTCATGGACGTGGCGCGACGCTGCGGTGCTCAAATTTTAGACAACAAGCCAGTGCCGCTGGCCGACCGCCTGCGTTACGCCGCTGGCAAGCTGCTGGTGTATGGGCCACTGAAAAATGTGCTGGGCATGTCGCGCATCCGTGTCGCCTACACCGCAGGCGCCGCGATAGGACCGGACCTGTTCCGCTTCTACCGCTCCATCGGCGTCAATCTGAAGCAGTTCTACGGCTCGACCGAAACCTGCGCCTATATCTGTTTGCAGCCGGATGGCCAGATCAAGTTCGACAGCGTCGGCCTGCCGGCGCCCGGCGTCGAGGTCAAGCTGGCCGACAACGGCGAAGTGCTGGTGAAATCGCCAACGCTGATGGACTGCTACTACAAGCGTCCCGACGCCACCAGCGAAGCGATCGATGCGCAAGGCTATTTCCACACCGGCGACGCCGGCCTGTTCGATGCGGACGGCCACCTGAAGATCATTGACCGCGCTGCTGATGTCGGCCGCATGAACAGCGGCGCCATCTTCGCGCCCAACTACATCGAGAACAAGCTGAAGTTCTTCCCCTTCATCAAGGAAGCGGTGGTGTTCGGCCATCAGCGCGACGAGGTATGCGCCTTCATCAACATCGACATGGAAGCGGTGGGCAACTGGGCGGAACGGCGCAGCATCGCCTATTCCGGCTACACCGACCTGGCCGCACATCCCGCCGTGTATGGCCTGGTGCGTGACTGCATTGAGCAGGTCAACGCCGACCTGGCCGCCGAACCGGCGATGAGCGATACACAGATCCACCGCTACCTGGTGCTGCACAAGGAACTCGATCCGGACGACGATGAACTGACCCGCACGCGCAAGGTGCGCCGCAAGTTCATCGCCGAAAAGTACGCCGTGCTGATTGCGGCGCTCTACGAAGGCAAGGCCTCGCAGTACATCGAAACGCAGGTGAAGTTTGAGGATGGCCGCAGCGGCGTGGTGGCCGCCGATCTGAAAATTGAGGCTTGCAAGACTTACCCTGCCGTGCAGGCAGCGGCATGACGGAGGATGCGCAGATGCAGATGAATGAACCGGAAGCGCATTTCGGCGCGGTGTCGACAGATGGCCGGCGGCCTACGGGGCCGGTCATCCTCGATCTGAAGAACATCTCCTTGTCCTTCGGCGGCGTGCGCGCGCTGACCGACATTTCCTTCGACGTGCGCCAGCACGAAATTCGCGCCATCATCGGCCCGAACGGCGCCGGCAAAAGCTCGATGCTCAACGTGATCAACGGCGTCTACCGCCCGCAGCAAGGGCAGATCGCCTATCGCGGCGAAGTGCGCAAGAATATGGACTGCCACGCCGCCGCCAAATCCGGCATCGCCCGCACCTTCCAGAACATCGCGCTGTTCAAGGGTATGACGGTACTGGACAACATCATGACCGGCCGTAACCTCAAGATGAAATCCAATTTCCTGATGCAGGCCTTGTACTGGGGACCAGCACGGCGCGAGGAAATCGCTCACCGCATCAAGGCCGAGGAAATCATCGACTTCCTGGAAATACAGGCAATCCGCAAGACGCCGGTGGGCCGCCTGCCCTACGGCCTGCAAAAGCGCGTGGAACTGGGCCGTGCACTGGCCGCCGAGCCGGAGATCCTGCTGCTGGACGAGCCCATGGCCGGTATGAACGTCGAGGAAAAACAGGACATGTGCCGCTTCATCCTCGACGTCAACGACCAATTCGGCACAACGATCGTGCTGATCGAGCATGACATGGGCGTGGTGATGGACATCTCCGATCGCGTGGTGGTACTCGACTATGGCAAGAAGATCGGCGATGGCACGCCGGACGAAGTGCGCTGCAATCAGGACGTGATCAACGCCTACCTCGGAGTGGCCTGCGCATGAACTTCTTCTTCGAAGTGCTGATAGGCGGCCTGCTGTCGGGTGTGATGTACGCGCTGGTGGCAATTGGCTTTGTGCTGATCTACAAGGCGTCCGGCGTATTCAATTTCGCCCAGGGAGCGATGGTGTACTTCGCCGCGCTGACCTGCGTGGGCGTGATGGACAAGCTGGGCGTGTCGCTGTGGATCGCGCTGCCGATCACCGTGGCGGTGATGATCGTGCTGGGGCTGGCGATAGAGCGCGTCGTGCTGCGCCCGCTGGTCAACCAGCCGGAGATTACGCTGTTCATGGCGACCATCGGTCTGGCCTTCTTCATCGAGGGCCTGGCGCAGCTGATGTTCGGCGCGCAGGTGCGCAAGCTGGAACTGCCGATCGAGGACGTGCCTTCGCAGTACCTGATGGACAACTACAACATCCTCGTCTCGCAATTCGACATCATGGCCGCAGCGGTATGCGGCCTGCTGGTCACCACGCTGGCCCTGCTGTTCTCGAAAACGCGCGTGGGCCGGGCGCTGCGCGCCGTCGCTGACGATCACCAGGCCGCGCTGGCGGTCGGCATTCCCTTGCAGCGCATCTGGGCCGTGTTGTGGGCAGTGGCCGGCATCGTCGCGCTGGTGGCAGGCCTGTTGTGGGGCGCCCGCAATGGCGTGCAGTTCGCGCTGACCTTTGTGGCGCTGAAGGCGCTGCCGGTGCTGATACTGGGCGGCTTCACCTCCATGCCGGGCGCGATTGTCGGCGGCCTGGTGATAGGCGCATCGGAAAAACTGGCCGAGGTGTATATCGGCCCGCTGGTCGGCGGCGGCATCGAAGGCTGGTTCCCTTACGTGCTGGCCCTGCTGTTCCTGCTGGTGCGGCCGGAAGGGCTGTTCGGCGAAAAAATCATCCGGAGAATCTGATGCTCTACCGCGAAGCAGGACAGTTCAAGACCAGCTACCAGGCCGACGGCCAGATATTCCCCATCCTGCAGGACCGTATCGCCCTGCTGGCGATGCTGGCTGTCGCGGTGGTCGCCGTGCCGCTGCTGGCATCGCCCTACGTGCTGTCGGCGATCCTGATCCCGTTCCTGATTTTTTCACTGGCCGCGCTGGGCCTGAATATCCTGACCGGCTATGCCGGCCAGCTGTCGCTCGGTACCGCCGCTTTCATGGCGGTTGGTGCGTTCGCCTCGTATAACTTCATCCTGCGCATTCCCGGCTTGCCGGTACTACTGGCGTTTGTGCTGGGCGGCTTGAGCGCGGCGCTGGTGGGTATCGCCTTCGGCCTGCCGTCGCTGCGCATCCGTGGTTTCTATCTCGCCGCAGCCACGCTAGCGACGCAGTTCTTCGTCGTCTGGTGCCTGACCAAGATTCCCTACCTGACCAACTACAGCACTTCCGGCGTCATCACCGCGCAGCCCATCGTCATTCTCGGCTACGCCTTCGACACACCGGACCGCAAATACCTGCTGGTGCTGGCCGTGGTGGCCGTCATGGCGCTGCTGGCCAAGAACATGATCCGCTCCAACGTTGGCCGCTCGTGGATGGCGGTGCGCGACATGGACGTAGCGGCCGAAGTGATCGGCTTCCGCCTGATGCGCACCAAGCTGCTGGCGTTTGCCGTCAGTTCCTTCTATTGCGGCGTGGCCGGCGCGCTGTATGCGTATGCCTATCTGGGCACAGTGGAGCCGGAGGCGTATAACCTCGACCTGTCGTTCCGCATCCTGTTCATGATTATCATCGGTGGCGTCGGCTCGGTGCTGGGCTCCTTCCTCGGCGCGGCCTTCATTGTGCTGCTGCCGGTGCTGTTGAACGTGGTGGCGCACAGCCTTGCGTTGCCAACCAGCGTAGCGTCCAACCTGGAGCTGATGGTGTTTGGCGCGCTGATTATATTTTTCCTGATCGTCGAGCCTCACGGCCTGGCGCGCCTGTGGCAAATTGGTAAAGAGAAGTTGCGTCTGTGGCCGTTCCCCCATTAAAAAACAGAGGAGACACCCTATGAAACGCTTAGCATCCATCATCGCCTGCATCACCCTGGCCGCCAGCGGCGCTGCCATCGCACAGCCTGCGGACCAGTACATCGCCCTGCCCTCATATCGCGTCGGCCCTTACGCGGCCGGCGGTTCCGGCTTTTATGGCGGAATTATCGACTACTTCAACCTGGTGAATCTGTCCGGCGGCGTCAATGGCGTGAAGATTTCGTGGGAAGAGTGCGAAACCGAATACAACCCGTCGCGCGGCGTCGAATGCTACGAGCGCCTGAAGACCAAAAATGGCGGCGCCACACTGGTCGAGCCGCTATCCACCGGCGTCGCCTATGGCATCCTGGACCGCCTGGCAGTCGATAAAATCCCGATGACGATGATCGGCTACGGCCGTTCGGACGCCGCCAACGGCAAGGTCTTCCCCTACGTTTTCCCGCTGATTACCAGCTACTGGAACCAGGCCGCCGCCATGATCAAATACCTCGGCGACAAGGAAGGCGGCATGGCCAAGCTGAAAGGCAAGAAGATCGTCCACCTGTACCACGACTCGGCGTTCGGCAAGGAACCCTTGCCAGTGCTGGAGGCGCTGGCCAAGCAGCATGGTTTTGAACTGATCAAGATTCCGGTCACGCCGCCGGGCAGCGAGCAGCAGTCGCAATGGCTGCAGATCCGCCAGGCGCGTCCCGACCATGTGATCCTGTGGGGCTGGGGCTCGATGAACGCGGTGGCCATCAAGACCGCCCAGCGCAACGGCTTCCCGCGCGAGAAAATCCTCGGCGTCTGGTGGGCTGGCTCGGAGGAAGACACCGTGCCAACCGGCGATGCGGCCAAAGGCTACAGCGCGATGACCTTCAACACGCCCGGTAACTACCCGGTGCTGGATGAGATTCGCAAAAAACTTTATGACGCCGGCAAAGGCAATATGTCTGATCCGGCGCGCATCGGCAGCGTGTACCACATGCGTGGCGTCAGCGCGGCCATTCTGTGGGTGGAAGCGATCCGCACCGCGCAGGAGAAATTCGGCAAAGGCAAACGTATCACCGGCGAGCAAATGCGCTGGGGCCTGGAGAACCTGGATGTTGACGAAGCGCGGCAAAAAACCATCGGCGCCTTCGGCATGCTGCCGATGGTGAAGACCAGTTGTGACGACCACGAAGGTTCCGGCGCGGTGAAAGTCCAGCAATGGGATGGCAAGAAATGGAATGCCATCACGCCGAACTGGATCGTCGGCGACAAGGCATTGACCCGCAAGCTGCTGGAAGAAAGTTCCGCTGCCTATGCGGCCGAGAAGAAAATCACACCGGCGTGCGCGAAATGACAGCCACCGCTCCTTACCTGTCTGTGAATAACGTCGAAGTGATCTACGACCATGTGATCCTGGTGCTGAAAGGCGTGTCGCTGCAAGTCCCGCAGGGGAAAATCGTCGCCCTGCTGGGCGCCAACGGCGCGGGCAAATCAACCACGCTGAAGACCATCTCCACGCTGCTGCGCGGTGAGCGCGGTGACGTCACCAAAGGCGAAGTCCAGTTCAAGGGCGAACGCATCGACCAGCTGACGCCCAATGAACTGGTGCGGCGCGGCCTGTCGCAAGTGATGGAAGGCCGTCACTGCTTCGGCCACCTGACCATCGAGGAAAACCTGCTCACCGGCGCCTACACACGCAGCGCCTCGCGGGCGGAGCTGAAGGAATCGCTGGACAAGGTCTATCACTACTTCCCGCGCCTGAAAGAACGGCGTGCCAGCCAGGCCGGCTATACCTCGGGCGGCGAACAACAGATGTGCGCCATCGGCCGTGCGTTGATGGCGCGGCCATCGATGATTTTGCTGGACGAGCCATCGATGGGGATCGCACCGCAAATCGTCGAAGAGATCTTCGGCATCGTCAAAGATTTGAACAGCAGGGAAAACGTCTCTTTCCTGCTGGCGGAGCAAAACACCAGCATCGCCCTGCGCTACGCGGACTTTGGCTACATTCTTGAAAATGGCCGCGTGGTGATGGAAGGTGCGGCCAGCGAACTAGCGTGCAATGAAGACGTCAAAGAGTTCTACCTCGGCGTCTCCGGCGCAGGCCGCAAAAGCTTCCGTGACATGAAATTCTACCGCCGCCGCAAGCGCTGGCTGGCATAAGGACGACGATGGCCGATACACTGGACAGCCTGGAAACCCGCCCGGCAGAACAACGCGAACGCGAACTGATGGCACGCCTGCCGCAGTTGATCGCGCGCGCCAAGGCCGCCGCCGGATGGTCGCGCATCCTCGCCGACGTCAACGCCACCAGCATCAACAGCCGCGCGGCGCTGGCCACGCTGCCGGTGACGCGCAAGTCCGACCTGCATGCGCTACAAACGCAGCAAACGCCGTTTGGCGGCTTGAACACCACGCCGGTCGGTCAGCTGGCGCGCGTGTACATGTCACCCGGTCCCATCTTCGATCCCGAAGGACGCGGCCAGGACTGGTGGCGTTTCGCCCGTCCGATGTACGCGGCAGGCGTGCGTGCCGGCGGCTTGCTGCAAAACTGCTTCGCTTATCACTTTACGCCGGCCGCCTTCATGGTCGAAGGCGGTGCCGCGTGCATTGGCTGCGCGGTGATCCCGGCCGGCAGCGGCCAGACCGAGATGCAGGTGCAGGCCATCCACGCACTGCGGCCGGACACCTATATCGGCACGCCGTCCTTCCTGAAGATCATCATCGAGAAAGCGCAGGAGATGGGTGTGGATATCAGCAGCATCCAGCGCGCGCTGGTCAGCGCCGAGGCGCTGCCGGAATCGCTGCGCGCCTGGTTCGGCGAACATGGCGTGCCGTCGGTGTTGCAGGTGTATGCGTCCGCCGATATCGGCAACATCGCCTACGAAACCCGCAGCGGCGCGGTACGCGATCCGGGCATGGTGCTGGACGAGGAGGTGATACTGGAAATCGTCCGCCCCGGCAGCGGCGAACCGGTGCCGGCGGGTGAAGTGGGCGAGGTGGTGGTCACCGTGTTCAATCCTGACTATCCGCTGATCCGTTTTGCTACCGGCGATCTGTCGGCGGTGCTGACCGACGCGCCGCCGTCGCCATGCGGCCGCACCAACACTCGCATCAAAGGCTGGCTGGGACGCGCCGACCAGACTACCAAGATACGCGGCATGTTCGTCCATCCATCGCAGGTGCATGACATCGCGCGCCGTCATCCGCACATCCTGAAGGCGCGGCTGGTGGTGTCTGGCCGCATCGCGCAGGAGATCATGACGCTGCATTGCGAGGTTGCCGATCCCGCCAGCGCTCAAGGCGCCGACATCATCGAGTCGATCCGCACGCTGACCAAGCTGCGCGGCGAGGTGCTGTTTGTCGCCGCCGGCAGCCTGCCGAACGATGGCAAGGTGATCGCAGACGTGCGCGACTATCAATAATTGGGGATAATATCGTCCTTCACACGTTTGCTTATAAAAAGATCATGCAAGACTTCCACCACAACCGCGCCCGCGCCCTGATGAAGAGCGCCGAAGAACTCTACTCCAAGCAGGACGTCGACACCGCCGTCACCGCCATGGCCAACACCATCAACGCTCGCTTCGATCAGCCGGACAGCGAAGAATTCCCGCTGGTGCTGGGCGTGATGGGCGGCGCCGTGGTCTTCACCGGCAACCTGCTGCCGCAACTGACCTTTCCGCTCGAATTCGACTACATCCACGTCAGCCGCTATGGCGACGAAGACCGTGGCGGCGAAGTGGTATGGAAAGTGGTGCCGCGCTCGAACGTCAGCGGCCGCGTTGTGATCGTACTGGACGACATCCTGGACGAAGGCGAAACGCTGGCCCACGTCAAGCAACGCCTGCTGGACATGGGCGCCAAGGAAGTCATCCTGGCCGTGTTCTGCGACAAGGCAATCGGCAAGGCCAAGCCGGTGCAGGCGGACATCGTCGGCATCACCATCCCGAACCGCTTCGTGGTCGGCTTCGGCATGGACGCCTACGGCTACTGGCGCAACCTGCCGGGCCTGTGGGCGATTAACACCGAGAACTGATGTTGGCAGCTTCCGCCGCGATTGCCATCTGCGGCGGATGATGGCAGGATGGACTGATGATTAACACGATCATCTCCTGGCTCTTTCTTGCCGCCATCGCGCAAGCGGTGTTCCTCAGCATCGCCTTGCTGAACCCTCGTCAGCCGGAGATGCGCACCGCCAACCGGCTGCTGTCCGCACTGCTGCTCATTTTTTCAGCAATCATCGGCCATGCCTGGCTGGGGCTGAATCATCTGTACCAGGCTTATCCACATAGCGCGCTGGCGATTGTCACGCTTGGGCTGGCGGTGGGGCCGCTGCTTTATCTCTACCTGCACGCCATGCTGTCGGACCAGCCGCTGGGCCGGGGCGCCACGCTGCATTTCCTGCCATTTGCCGTCGCCACACTCGCGATGCTGCCGTTCTACTTGCGCCCGGCAGACGAAAAACTGGCCTGGATGCGCGCCTATGACGGCTGGCCTTGGTATCTGGCCTTGTTCGCGGTGGTCAAAATGGCCATCCTCTTCTTTTACCTGCGCGCCAGCCACCGGCTGGTGCAACGCGTACCGAGCGATTCCGCACTGGTGACCGATCTGCGCCGGCTGATGCGCATCTGGCTGTTCAGCGCCGGTCTCAGCGTGCTGGCGGTGGCCATGGCGGCTGTCGATGCCGACTTGCCGCTGTCGGTGGAAGCGGTGGACGGCGGCGCGCTGATGCTGTTCGTCTTCGCCACCGCCTACACGGCGATGCGCCTGCCGCTGGGCTATCGTCCTCAAACTTTGCCGCCGCCCAAGCCACGCTACGCCGACAAGCAGCTATCCACCACTGACCTCGACGCCTTTCTGGCACGACTTGGCACTTGCATGGAACAGGAACAGCCTTATCGCAATGGCGAACTCAAGCTGGAAGATCTGGCGGTGCAGGTAGCGATGACGCCACATGAACTATCGCAGCTGCTGAACCAGCATTGCGGCGCCAATTTCACCGATTTCCTCAATCGCTACCGTGTCGATGCGCTGAAAACCGCTCTCCACGACCCGCAACAAGCCAGCGTCAGCATTCTCGACCTGTCTTTGATCGCGGGATTTAATAGCAAAAGCGCGATGAACCGCGCATTTAAAAAATATACAGGCCTGACGCCGGGCGAATTTCGCGTAGCACGTGCCAAATCATGATGTGAGACGCCAAACGCGTCCCGCATCGCCACACTGGCTCCATCACCACACGGAGCCGCCATGAAAATTGCCCAATTTATCGCCAGCTTGCTGGTTTGCGCACCAGCCATTGCTGGCCAGACCTGGATCACCAACGTCAAGCTGGTATCGCCAGAAAAAATCGATCGCATTGAAACCGGCAGCGTGCTGATCGACAATGAGCGCATCGTCCGGGTCGAACGTGGCTTGGGTAGCAAAGCGCCAGCCGGCGCCACCCGCGTCGACGGCAAAGGCTATTACCTGACGCCCGGCCTGATTGACTCCCACGTACACTTGTTCGCCGTGCCGGGCATGAGTTTCGCACAATCCGCGCAGATGACGGCGATGGCGGATGCGTACTTCGCGCAAATGCCGCGATCTTACCTCTATTACGGCTATACAACAGTGATTGATCTGGCTGCCGGCAGCCGCGAATTCATCGACCGCGTGAAAGCCATGCCGCTGCATCCGGACATTTATGATTGCGGCGCACCGCTGGTGATCGCAAACGGTTACCCGTCTGCCTTCATTGCGCCGGAAAAGCGTTTTCAGATGTTCTCCAACTTCATTTATGATCCGGCGCAAAAGGACCGCATCCCGGCCAAGTACAAAGCGGAAGACTATACCGTTGCGAAAGGCGTGGCGCGGGTCAAGGCCGACCATGCGATCTGCCTCAAGACCCATTACGAGCGCGGCTTCGGCAACCAGCGCAACCTGCCGGTGATGAGCACGGCAATGTATGGAGAAGTGCGTCAGCTGTCCAGGCAGGCCAACCTGGTGCTGGTCACCCATGGCAATTCGCTGGAATCGCAGACTTTTGCCGTCAACGGTGGTGCTGATGTACTGGCGCACGGCATGTGGCACTGGGGAGCGCTGAATAATTCGAAGGAGTTGCCCGACGAAGTGCGGCAGTTGCTCGACAAAGTCGTCGACAACAACATCGGCTACCAGCCGACCATGCAAGTGCTGTTTGGTCTGCGCGCCTACGTCGATCCTGACTACCTGAATACTCCGGCGCTGGCAAAACTGCTGCCACCAGCCATGCTGGCCTGGCTGAAAACGCCGGAAGGCAACTGGTTCAAGGAAGAAGTAGCGGAAGAGGGAGAAACCGACGAAGCCGTGCGCCAAGGCATGGAAGCGCCGCTACGCCGCCAGCGCCAGGTAGTTGCCTATCTGGCGAGCAGAAACGCCAACTTCCTGTTCGGCACCGACACACCATCGTCGCCCACCTACGGCAACATACCCGGCTTGAACGGCTACCTGGAAATGCAAAACCTGCGCAACGCCGGCCTGTCGCTGGAACAGATCTTCAAGGCCGCCACCATCAACAACGCGCGCGCCTTCCATCTGGACAAGGACCTGGGCACCATCGAACCGGGCAAAGTGGCCAACCTCGTGCTGATGAAAGAATCGCCCCTAAAAGACATCCGCGCCTACGACACGGTAGACACCATCTGGATACGCGGCAAGCCAGCGCCGCGCGCCACCCTGGCAGTGGACCGCAGTAATTAAAGCGCCAGGCGCGCGCGAGCGGCGTCGTATTCGCGTTTCAGGCGCTCGACCATCTCTGCGGTGGTTGGGATGTCGTTCATCAGGCCGACGCCTTGGCCGGCGCCCCAGATGTCGCGCCAGGCTTTGGCGCTGCTGGAGCCGAAGTTCATTGCGGTCTTGTCGGCAGTTGGCAGCGCGTCCGGGTCCAGGCCGGCGGCGACAATCGATTTCTTCAGGTAGTTACCGTGAACGCCGGTGAACAGGTTGGAATACACAATATCCGCCGCAGTCGATTCCACGATCGCTTCACGGTAACCGTCACTGACATTGGATTCCTGCGTCGCCAGCCAGCGCGAGCCGATGTAGGCGAAGTCGGCCCCCATCGCTTGCGCCGCCAGAATCGCATCACCGGTGGCGATCGAGCCCGACAGGGCAATCGGTCCCTTGAAGAACTTGCGCACCTCGCCCACCAGTGCAAACGGCGACAGCGGGCCGGCATGTCCGCCAGCACCGGCAGCCACCAGGATCAGGCCGTCCACGCCAGCTTCCAGCGCCTTCTCAGCGTGACGGATGGAAATCACATCGTGCAGCACGATGCCGCCGTAGCTGTGGATGGCGTCCAGCATCTCTTTCGGCGGCGCACGCAGCGAGGAAATGATGATCGGAATCTGGTGTTTGACGCACACTTCGACGTCATGCGCCAGGCGGTCGTTCGACTGGTGGACGATCTGGTTGACGGCGATCGGGCCGACGCGCTTGTCCGGGTTGGCCGCCTGGAAGTCTGCCAGTTCCTTCTGCAAATCGGTCAGCCACACATCCAGCAACTCGGCCGGGCGCGCGTTCAGCGCCGGGAAGGAGCCGACGATGCCAGCCTTGCACTGGGCCGCCACCAGCTTGGGACCGCTGGCAATAAACATCGGCGAAGCGATGACGGGAAGGGTGAGGTTTTGCAGGACTGCAGGCAAGGTCATGGCGTGCTCGCTGACGTGAGTTGATCGGTTCAACCGATTATAGATCGAAAATAGTACGACCGTGCCAGAACTAGGGCAATCCCTCTACAATTACTCGTTAAGTAAGTACTCACCCTCGATGCGTGCAGCGGCCGCACGTACCAGCTGGCTGCTGGCCCAACGTCCCAGTTCTTCCGGCGACTGCTTCAGATAGTTGTTGTTAGCCGCCGCAAACACCGGCATTGAGGTCAACAACGCCGGCACATCCGCCAGGGCGATACGCTGGCGTTCCAGCAACAGAAACTTGAGCAGCACCTTCAATGCGTTCTGCGCGTTGCGTACCGGATCGGCGGACAGGTAGTCCAGTCGTGACCGCGCACGGGCCAGCGCGCCGGCCACATCGGTGAACGGCGCGCCGTGACCAGGAATGACGACCTCCACATCCAGCCCTGCGATCAGGTCCAGCGTGGCGCGTTCCTCGGCAAAACCGGACTGGCCGTCCAGCTCGGGGAAGATCACGCCAAAGCCGTTTTCCCACAAAGCGTCGGCGGAAAGCAACACCTTTACTTCAGGACAGTAAAACATCACGGAATGCGGATCATGGCCGGGAGCGCCCAGCGCCTGCCATTCCATGTCCGCCAGCCGCAACACGTCGCCGGGCGACACGGTGGCGTCAAAGGTGAAGCGGTCGCAACGCTGGCCGGTGGCCTTGAAACTGAGCGCATCCACGTCCCAATGCCGCACCTTGTCGGCCTCGGCCACCGGGATCGAGGTCTGGCAGCCGAAGTGGGCCTGCAATATGGCGTTGCCGCCGCAATGGTCGGAATGCAGGTGCGTGTTGAGTATCTGGTCCAGGTGGCGGCCATGCAACACATGGCGCACCAGCGCCAGCGTCTGCGGCGCGTGGCTGACATAGCCGGTATCGATAATAGCCGTGTCATGGCGGCCCAGCAGCATGATGTTGTTGGATGACAACCAACCGCGCTCAAGCACCTGTATCGTATCCGGCAGCAGGCTCATCGTTCCTCGTCGTCGAAGTGGATGGTTGCACGCCGCTGCGGCAACTCGGCCCAGACGGCGCGTTTGTAATCATCGTTGGCCTTGCCCCAGGCGACGATTTCCTCGATGGTGCGCAGGCAGCCCATGCAATAGCGCCGCTCCATGTCCATCTTGCACAGGCTGACGCACGGCGATGGCACCGGCGACGGCAGTATGTTAGTTACTTCGCTCATGACGCTATTATGCCGCGAAGTCCCTTGACTTGCTTCGATTCAGTTCTAAACTACCATCCATACAGATGGTTATCAGATGGGGAATCCATGGCGGCCGAATCAGAAAAAATTACCATCAATCTTGGTCCTATCGATTTAGGCCAGATTGACTTGCTGGTGCAGGAAGGGTTTTACTCTAACCGTACCGATTTGATACGCACGGCGATCCGCAATCAGCTGAACCTGCATGCCGATGTGGTGCGGCAGACTGTGGCGCGCAAAAGCCTGGTGCTAGGCATGCAACATTATTCGCGCGCCGACCTGGAAGCGTTGCAGACAGCCGGCCAGCGGCTGCAAATCCAGGTGCTCGGCATGGCCAGCATCGCCAGCGATGTATCGGTGGAACTGGCGCTGGCCACCATCGAATCCATCGTTGTACTCGGTACGCTGCACGCCAGCGCCGTCCTCAAGGCGGCATTGGCGCCGCGCATCCATTAAAGGAATGCCATGAAACTCAATTTTCTAAAGCAGATGCGCGAGGCGGCGCAGCATTTTATCGACAAGAATATGCATCTCCAGAAGCACGCGCAGCAGCAGGTGCAGCGGCCGGAGGAATTTGCCCAGGACATGCTGAACCGCATGGGCATCAAGCTCGATTTGCAGGCCAACCTGGACCGGGCCATCGACATCGGCTCGGTGCTGCATCCGGCGCCGGCGCATCCGCTGCCGGCCGGTGCGCAGTTTGTCGCCGGCAGCTATAGCAACCATGCGGGCACGCGCAACTACAAGCTGTACATTCCGGCCAGCTATCACGGCCAGGCGATGCCGCTGCTGGTGATGCTGCACGGCTGCACGCAGAATCCGGACGATTTCGCCGCCGGCACGCAGATGAATCAGCTGGCGGAGGAAATGGGCTGGCTGGTGGTGTATCCGGAACAGACCGCGCAGGCCAACCATTCGAAGTGCTGGAACTGGTTCAATGCGATCGATCAGCAGCGCGGCCAGGGCGAGCCGTCCATCATTGCCGGCATTGCGCGGCAGGTGATCGACGAATATCCGGTGATTGAGCGGCAGGTGTATGTGGCGGGCTTGTCGGCAGGCGGCGCGATGGCGGTGATAGCCGGCACGCTGTATCCGGAACTGTTTGCGGCAGTGGGCGTGCATTCGGGCTTGCCGTTTGCGTCGGCGCAGGATTTGCCGTCGGCCTTGTCGGCGATGAAGCGTGGTGTGAATACGGCGGCCAAGGCGGGCAATGGTTCGCAGCCCATTATCGTATTCCATGGCGATAGCGATACGACGGTGAATCCGCGCAATGGCGAGCAGGTGATGGCGCAGCGGCTGCATCACCATCGCGGCGTGCGGCCGAAGGTGCAATCCGGCGCGGTGCCGAACGGCTATCGCTACACGCAGACCACGCATACCACGGCGGATGGCGCACCGGTGGGCGAGCATTGGGTGGTGCACGGCGCCGGCCACGCCTGGTCCGGCGGCAGCGAACTCGGCACCTACACCGACGCCAAAGGGCCGGACGCCAGCCGTGAAATGCTGCGCTTCTTCCGCACGGTGAGCTGAGCTAGATCGCGCCAGCCACTCTCAGGATCAAGCCGATCATTGTCAGCAGATTGGTGATCGTCAGGCCGGCCATCCAGTACACCAGTCTGTCGATGCGCTTGTCCAGACGCTCTTCCGCGCGGTCCTGCCGATCGATCAGGTAGCGCTGGACGTCATCGATCTTGTTGCGCAGCGATTCGAATCCAGCCAGCATCGCCTGGTGATGCATTTCTTGCGTGCGCTGCAGGGCCAGCAGCGCACCGGCAACGTTATCCATTTGAGTCTCCAGCCGCACGATGCGAACGATGTGGTCATCGTCCGCCGCGCCGCTTTGCTTGTCAAGCGAGGTCGGGTGCATTTCAGCGCTCCCAGCGATGGGTTATGCGCTATTGTCGGGCGGTGTATTGGCTGCCGTTTGAGGATGGTCAATGATGTGCTGCGTCAGGCACGCCGGGCACCAGCAGCTGGCGCCGGCGACGGACGGGACCGGCAGCGCGGGCGGCAAAAACGTGCACCAGCACGGCTCTGCCGGAGCGGCCGGATCGGCGTCCTTCATTGCGCAGGAGAACTGCGTGCCGCAGCGGGAACAGGTACTCATCGCCGCAGCGTATCGGAGCTTCCGGGAAAATACAACCGGATGGCCCTATAATGCGTGCTTGAGTGCAGCCACAGGCTGTAAAATGCGCCCAAAATCTTTCTACCGGAATCGCCATGACCCAACTGACCAATCTGAACCTAGGCAATGACGCCGACGACCTGACTTCCGTTGAACCACGGATCAAGGCGCAAATTCTGGCTGAAGCGCTCCCCTACATCCGTAATTACCACGGCAAAACCATCGTCATCAAATACGGCGGCAACGCCATGACCGACGAACGCCTGAAACACGGCTTCGCCCGCGATGTCATTTTGCTCAAACTGGTTGGCATGAACCCGGTAGTCGTGCACGGCGGCGGTCCGCAGATCGACAACGCGCTGAAGAAAATCGGCAAGCAAGGCACTTTCGTGCAAGGCATGCGCATCACCGACGAAGAAACCATGGAAGTCGTCGAATGGGTGCTGGGCGGCGAAGTCCAGCAGGACATCGTGATGTTGATCAATCACTACGGTGGCCAGGCAGTCGGCCTGACCGGCAAGGACGGCGGCCTGATCCGCGCCCGCAAGATGGCCATGCCGGACAAGGAAAATCCAGGCCGGACGCTGGACATCGGCTTCGTCGGCGAAATCGAAGCGATCAATCCGGCCGTGGTTAAAGCACTGCAGGACGACGCCTTCATCCCGATCATCTCGCCAATCGGCTTTGGCCAGGATGGCCAGGCCTACAATATCAACGCCGACGTGGTGGCCGGCAAGATCGCCGAAATCCTCAAAGCCGAAAAGCTGATCATGATGACCAACATCGCCGGCGTGCAGGACAAGCAGGGCAATCTGGTGACCGACCTGTCGGCGCGCGAGATCGACGAGATGTTCGCAGACGGCACGATTTCCGGCGGCATGCTGCCTAAAATCTCATCAGCCCTGGATGCAGCAAAGTCCGGCGTCAACACGGTGCACATCATCGATGGCCGGATTGAGCATTCTTTGTTGCTCGAAGTCTTGACCGAACAAGCTTTTGGCACTATGATCCGGTCTCACTGAAAAAAAGGCGGTATCGCCGGACATCGGTGAAACCGCCACATTTGTATGCCCTTTTAGCTCAGTGGTAGAGCACTCCCTTGGTAAGGGAGAGGCCACGTGTTCAATCCACGTAAAGGGCACCACTTCTCGCAGCACCCTCCCCCACTTAGTAAATTCGTTCGACAGTCAGCCCGCGTTTGCGCAGCAGCTCCGGTACGCTTGTTTTGCCCACCAGGTGCAGCACGCCGATCGCCGCCACACTGTTGTTGGCACGCGCCATCAGCTTGACCATGCCATCGGCCAGCGCCGGATTGCGGCCATCCAGCAACACCTTCTGCACGAAGCGGCCGGAGAAGGTGTCGTCCTGCTCCGCCTTCAGCGCCAATGCCTCCAGCGCCTTCGCGTCGGCGGTGCGCCAGGCATCGGCGATCTCGCGCGCCTGCGCGCTCTGCTCCTTGTCCTCGATGCCGTTGATGGCCTCCTGCAGGAAGGTCAGTTGCTCGGCCGGCGTCATCTTGTCGAACAGTGCCATCTGACCATCGGCCGATTCCAGTTCGAGGATTTTCTGGCCGGCGGCATGCGCCTGTTTCGACAGGTGCGCATCCACCGCCAGACCAGCCTCATAGCCTTGCGCGGCAAATTCGCTCACCGTCAGCAGGCTGGCCAGCAGCCAGGGCTTCATCATCGCCACCGACTCCGGCTCGATGTTGTACTGCTTGAGCAAGCGATCAAGGCGCTGGCGCCAGGCGGGCGTCAGGCCGGTGATGCCCTTGCTGTTCAAGCCGTGCTTCTGCACCGCGCGCGCCAGCTTTTGCGGATCGCCAAGCGGATCGATTTCCAGCGCCAGCACCGGCGCCTGTTGCAGCAGGCCGGCCAGGCGCGGCTCCAGCGGATAGAAATCCTTGGAGCCGACGTGGATGGTGCCGAACAAATACAGCGTATGGCCGTTCTGCTGCACCTTGAACAGCGCGCCGCGATTCGGCGCCGCAGCCGGCTCCGCCGCCCAGGCGGGACCGAAGGCAAACAAGAACAAACTGCAGAACATCACTATAATCTGGCGCTGCATGATTTCCTTTATTGGTAGAGATGACGTGAACTGACGTGAATATTACCCGCTCCTCGCCCGTGTGGCTGTTTGATCTCGATAACACGCTGCACAACGCCTCGCACGCCATCTTCCCCGCGATCATGGCTGGCATGAACACCTATCTCGCGCGCCTGCTGGGAGACGGCGTCACGCCCGCCAGCGACGAACTGGTGAACGCGACGCGCACGCTGTACTGGCAGCGCTACGGCGCCACCACACTGGGCGTGGTCAAGCACCATGGCGTCAAGGCCGCGCACTTTCTTGATGAAACCCACCGCTTCGACGACCTGCATGCGATGATCCGCGCCGAGCGCGGACTGCGCCAGCTGCTGCGCCGCCTGCCCGGCCGCAAAATCCTGCTGACCAATGCGCCACACCGCTACTCGACACAAGTGCTGAAGCACCTGGGCTTGCAGCGCCACTTCCACCAGCACATCGCGGTGGAAGCGATGACGGTGCACCGCCACATGCGTCCCAAGCCATCGAAGCTGATGCTGCGCAAGCTGATGCGCCGCCACCAGCTGACGCCGGCCCGCTGTGTGCTGGTCGAAGACACGCTGGCCAACCTGCGCAGCGCGCGCCAGCTCGGCATGCGCACCGCCTGGGTCACGCAGTACCTGACCATCGGCGACACCGCCGGCCTGGCGCATCCGCAAAAAAGGCTGATTCGCCCCGCTTATGTCGATGTCAAAGTAAAATCTGTCAGGAACCTGCCGTCACGCCTGCACCAGCTGCGCTGACCAACACTTTTAATCGCGAGATCATATGGCAAGCACACCGCCAGGCCAGCGCCGTTTGCAGATACTGCAGGCGCTGGCGGAGATGCTGGAACAACCCAAGGGCGACAAGATCACCACCGCTGCGCTGGCGCGCAAGCTGGAGTTTTCCGAAGCCGCGCTGTACCGGCACTTCGCCAGCAAGGCGCAGATGTTCGAGGGACTGATCGAGTTCATCGAATCGACGGTGTTCGGCCTGATTAACCAGATCGCCGAGCGCCAGAGCGACGGCCTGGCGCAGACACGCGATATCGTCGGCATGCTGCTCAACTTCGCCAGCCAGAATCCCGGCATGGCGCGGGTGCTGATCGGCGACGCGCTGGTCAACGAGGACGAGCGCCTGCAACTGCGCATGAACCAGTTTTATGACCGCGTCGAGCTGGCGCTGAAACAGGCCTTGCGCCTGGCCGCCAGCGAAGGGCAGGCACACGAAGCGGATAGCACCGCGCGCGCGGCGATGCTGACCAGCTTCGTCATCGGCCGCTGGCACCGTTATGCCAAGAGCGGCTTCAAGCACAATCCGTCGCAGGACGCGGCGCTGCACATCACGTTACTGCTCTCGTAATGAACACCGAAGTCTTCGCCCTGCTGGACGACGCCAGCCCGGAAGCCGCGCTGTCAGGCGGCCGTTCGCGCCTGTACACCGGCCACACCGGCACGCTGCGCTGCGACGACATCGCCGCCTGGCCGCAACTGCTGGAGCAGATGCAGGCGGCATTGGCGCGCGGCGAATACGCGGTCACCGTGTGCGCGTACGAACTTGGCGAAGCGCTGCTGGCACTGACACCGCCAGCCGCCGCGCCGCGCAGCGCATCAGCGCCCGCCAGTGCGCCGATGCCACCGCTGGCGCGGGTGCTGCTGTTCCGCGACTGCGCGCTGCTGTCGTCCACCGAAGTCGGCGACTGGCTGGCCGCCCGCTCCTTCCCGATCGACCGGCCGGCCGGTGTGGCCAACATTCAGCCGAACATCGATCAGGAAGCGTTTAGCGCCGCCCTGGCGCGCATCCACGACTACATTGCGGCTGGCGACACCTACCAGGTCAATTACACCTTCAGGCTGCGTTTTGACACGTTTGGCGGCATCCATGCCTTGTATGCCCGCTTGCGTGGCCGCCAGCCGGTCCCTTACGGCGCGCTGATCGCGCTGGACGACGGCAGCGCCGTGCTGTCGCTGTCGCCCGAGCTGTTCGTGCGCCATGCAGACGGTGAACTGACCGCGCGCCCGATGAAAGGCACAGCCCCGGCCGCGCCGCCGAAGCAGCAGGCGGAAAACATCCTGCGCGCCACCAACCTCGCCGCCGATCCCAAGAACCGCGCCGAGAACCTGATGATCGTCGACCTGCTGCGCAACGACATCGCCCGCGTCGCCGTCACCGGCAGCGTCGACGTGCCCGCGCTGTTCGAGGTGCACCGCTATGCCAGCGTGCTGCAGATGACCTCCACCATCACCGCGCGGCAGCGCGACGACGTCACACTGGCCGACATCTTCGATGCGCTCTACCCGTGCGGCTCAATCACCGGCGCACCGAAACGCCGCACCATGGAAATCATCCGCGAGCTGGAACCGGATGCGCGCGGCATCTACACCGGCGCCATCGGCTGGTTCGATCCACGCGCTGATGGCAAGGTTGGTAACTTCTGCATGTCGGTGCCGATCCGCACGCTGACCTTGCAGCCTCCCGGCGCGGACGGCGTGCAGCGCGGCGAGATGGGCGTCGGCGCCGGCATCGTCTTCGACAGCGACGCCAGCGCCGAATACGCCGAGTGCCAGCTCAAGGCGCGCTTCCTCACCGGCCTGCAACACGATTTTGAACTCTTCGAAACGATGCGCGCCACGCCGGCCGGCGGCGTGCGCCATCGCGCGCGCCACCTGAAACGGCTGGCGGCATCAGCGGCCTACTTCGGCTTCCCCTGGGATGAGAACGCTGCTGCTGCTTATCTGGACACCGCCTGCGCCATGCTGGAGCCGCAGCACGCCGCCTACCGCCTGCGGCTCGCACTCAGCGACGCCGGCGCGTTCTCGGTGCAGCACGCGCCGCTGACGCCATTGGCCGAGCCGGTACGCGTGCTGCTGGCCGAAGACCACAGCAGCAGCGCCGACCTGTTCCTGCGTCACAAAACCAGCATTCGCCAGCGCTACGACGCCGCCTGGCGCGACGCCGAAGCGCAAGGCGCGTTCGACACCCTGTTCTTCAATGAACGCGGTGAATTGACCGAGGGCGGCCGCAGCAACGTCTTCGTCCGCATCAACGGCCAATGGCTTACGCCACCGCTGAGCGCCGGCGTGCTGCCGGGCGTGATGCGCGGCGTGCTGCTGGACGATCCGGACTGGCACGCCAGCGAAGCCGTCATCACCCGCGCGATGCTGGACAGCGCCGACGAGATCATCCTCTGCAACGCGCTGCGCGGCGCGCTGCGGGCGACGCTCGCCTAACTGGCCAGGCGCAGCCGGCTGGCATCCTTTGCCGGCGATGCGCCGAACAGGCGCGAATAGTCACGGCTGAACTGCGACGGACTATCGTAACCAACGTGATAGCCGGCGTTGGCGGCATCCAGACCATCGCTGACCATCAACCGGCGCGCTTCCTGCATCCGCAGCTGGGTGCGGAATTCCAGCGGACTCATTGCCGTCATGGCCTTGAAGTGTTCATGGAATGCCGACCGGCTCATGCCGGCGATGCCGGCCAGGTCATCAATGCGCCAGCCATCCTTGAAGTGCGCGCGTATCCACAGGATGGCGCGGGCGATCTGGCTCTGGCGGCTATCGGCCTGCGTCAGCGCGTAGATCGCGCCGCCATTCGGACCGGTCAGCAGCCGGTAGAGGATTTCGCGCACCGCCAGCGGCGCCAGTGCGGCAATATCGTCCGGCGTATCCAGCAGCCCGACCAGCCGCGTGGCCGCATCCAACAGTCCAGGCGTCATCTGATTCAGCGTCAGGCCGGCCGCCGGCACGCTTTCCGCAGGCTGTGGATAGTTAAGCGCCAGCTCCCCGAGGTCGGCCGCATCGAGATCCAGCTGGATGCTCATGTAGGGATGCGTCACGCTGGCCTCGATCACCGTGCCCATGACAGGCAGGCCGACCGACGCCACCAGATAGCTGCTCGGATCGTAATGGAATACGCTGGCGCCCAGCGTGGCGCGCTTGCGGCCCTGCGCCACAAAGCAGGCAGTCGGTTCGTACACCACCGGCATCGGCAAGGTCGGCGCGGAGCATCGGATAAGCTTCAGGCCGGGAATGGCGCAGGCAAACGTGCCATCCTCCGGCGCGTGCCGGGCAATTGCGTCGCGGAATGATGGAAGTTGGGTCATCCGCCATTATGTGCACGTGCGGAGGATCGTGCAAGCTTTGCGGAAGATCCTGCTACCGCTGCCAGGCCCGCAAGCACGAAAATGGTCGTCATCAACACCCACCCTGAGGAGATTTCTGATGACGACCAAACTTGACCAATACCGCCTGCTCGGCCGTTCCGGCCTGCGTGTTTCGCCGCTGTCGCTGGGCACCATGACCTTCGGCTCCGACTGGGGCTGGGGCGCCGATGACGCCGAAGCGCGGCGCATCTTCGATGCCTATGTCGACCGTGGCGGCAACTTCATCGACACGTCGGTCAACTACACCAATGGCGCCTCCGAGCGGATACTCGGCAGCTTTGTCAAAGACCAGCGGGACCGCCTGGTGCTGGCCACCAAGTTCACCATGGCGCGTGATCCGTCCAACATCAACTCCGGCGGCAATCATCGTTACAACATGGTGCGCTCGGTGGAAACCAGCCTGCGCCAGCTGGACACCGACCGCATCGACCTGCTGTATGTGCACGCATGGGATTTCACCACCCGTCCCGATGAAGTGATGCGCGCACTGGATGATCTGGTACGCGCCGGCAAAGTGCTGTATCTGGGCATCTGCAACACGCCGGCGTGGCGCGTGGCCGAGCTGCAAACGCTGGCGGACCTGCGTGGCTGGTCACCTCTGGTGGCGCTGCAAATCGAATACAGCCTGGTCGAACGCACGGTCGAACATGAGCTGCTACCGATGGCGCAGTCCATGGGTCTCGGTGTGTTGCCGTGGTCGCCATTGGGCGGCGGCATCCTGACCGGCAAGTACAGCCGCAAGGATCTGTCCGATGACAACGGTGCCGATGTCGCCAATGACCGCAAGGGCGTGATTGCCTCCACCGGCCATCTGAACCAGCGCTCGCTGGATATCGCCGAGGTGGTGGGCCAGGTCGCCGCAGAGCTGGGCGTTTCGCCCTCGCAGGTCGCCATCGCCTGGACGCTGACGCATCCGGCCATCGTCTCGCCGCTGATCGGCGCCCGCACGGTTGCCCAGGCCGAAGACAATCTCGGCGCGCTGGACGTGGTGCTCAGCGAAGACCAGCTGGCGCGCCTGAACGCCGCCAGCGCACCGGCGCCGATCTTCCCGGACCGCTTCATCGGCCGCCCGATGGCGCAGCAGCTGATCTTTGGCACGTCCCAGGTAAGCCAGCGCCGCCTATAAGTCGACGATCATCTCGAAACCGCCGTAAATCATGCGCTTGCCGTCGAAGGGCATGTTGGCGGGATCCATGAAGGCAAGGACGCGTGGATCTTTCATGACCTTGTCGTTGATTTCGTCCCGCTTGGCGCGTGATTCGTAAGTGATCCAGGAGAACACCACCAGCTCGCCTTCCTGCAGCTGCACGCTGAGCGGGAAGGATGTCAGCTTGCCGGGCGGAACGTCGTCGCCGATAGTTTCGCGGAATTCCAGCGCGCCGTATTCCTTCCACACCGGGCCGCATGCAAGCGACATTTTCTTGTACGCCTCAAGCTTATCCTTGGGTACCGGAACCACAAACCCGTCTACGTATGCCATGGCCGTCTCCTTGATGGTGAGGCGCCTAGCGTAGCACGAAGCGTTTCCGGTAAGCGCCCGGTGTGGTGGCGGTGAGACGACGGAAATGGTGGCGCAGCGTTTCCTCGGAGCCGAAGCCGGCACGCTCGGCAATCTGCGCCAGCGGCACATCCGGTTCCTCCAGCAAATCCTTGACGATGGCCACGCGCTCGCGGATCAGCCACTCTACCGGGCCGAGGCCGGTGGCCTGCTGGAACTGGCGCTGCAAGGTGCGCGGACTCATCGCCGCGCGTTCGGCCATGCTGGCCACCGTATGCGGCTGCGCCGGATGGCTGCGCAGCCAGTCCATCAGGCGCGACAGCCGGCCCTGCTCGCCCTGCGCCATCGGACGCGGCAGGAATTGCGCCTGGCCGCCCTCACGATGTGGCGCCACGACCAGCCGTTGCGCCACCAGGTTGCCGATCCTGGCGCCATGGTCGCGCCGCACCAGATGCAGCAGCATATCCAGTCCGGCGGCCGAGCCGGCGGCGGTGATAACTTGTCCGTTATCCACATACAGATGGTCGGGCTGTACCTCGATGTGCGGATAACGTTGCGCCAGGCGTTCGGCATAGCGCCAGTGGGTGGTGGCACGCTGGCCGTCCAGCACGCCGGCGGCAGCCAGCACGAACACGCCCGAGCAAATCGAACACAGCCGCGTGCCGCGTGCGTGGGCAGCGCGTAACCACGCCAGCAATTGCGGCGGCGGTGCTTCATCCGCATCGCGCCAGCCGGGGATGACGATGGTGTCGGCGCGCGCCAGCAAATCCGGCGCGTAAGGCGCCTGCACAGTGATGCCGCCGGCCGCACGGATCGGACCTTCCTCCACCGCGCAGACCGCAAATTCGTACCAATCCACGCCCAGCTCCGGACGCTCCAGCGCGAACAGTTCGACCGTGCAGCCGAACTCGAAAGTGCACAGACGGTCGTAGGCTAGCGCCACAACGAGATGTTTTTTCATGGCGCAATCTTACCGTAGATTGGCATTCGCGCCACTTCTTGCCATGAAGGGGCGGCAGCACAATGAGCGCTCAACCTCAAAGGAGTATCCGATGTCACTCGTTACCACCATTACTGCCGCCGACAGCGCCGCCGCGCTGGCCCATTTTGAAGCCAGCTTCCGCTACGAAACCGATTGCTGGGACGTGCACGACGCCCTGCATAACGGCCAGCAGGATTTTGTGCTGCTCGATGTGCGTGGAACGGAAAAATACGCCGCCGGCCACGTGCCCGGCGCGCTGGATCTGGCGCATCGCAAGATTATCGGCTCGAAGATCGCCGAATTTCCAGCCGACACGCTGTTCGTGGTGTACTGCGCCGGCCCGCATTGCAATGGCGCCGCACGCGCCGCCGTCCGGCTGGCGCAGCTGGGACGCCCGGTCAAGGTCATGCCGGGTGGAATTACCGGCTGGCTGGATGAAGGCTTTGCCCTGAGCGCCCCGGCAAACGGGCGCGACAATCAGACTGCGGCGCTATAGACTGCGGCTGTTTGTCACCGAAGGGAAGGATACGCAATGCAAAAGATACGTCACCGATGGACCGCCTTCGCCATGCTGATGGCCATGGCCGGCATCGCCGCAGCCAGTGCCGACACGACGCCCAAGCCGGGCGGTGTGTATCGACTGAAGCCTGGCATCTATGTCGCGGAAGGTTCGGAATGCAGCGCCCCGGCCAACGCCGCCATCCGCCGCTACGACGGCAAGGGGATCTCGACTGCGCATACCCACGCCTGCAAGGCCAGGGTGAGCAAGCGCCGGGGCAATCAATATACGGTGGATCAGTCCTGCATCGATGCTGGCACCGGCACAGCGCCGCGCCAGATCCAGCATCAACAGGTGACGGTGGAAAATGCGCTGACCTTCAAGCAAAACATCGCCGGCAATGTCACCTCCTATCGCTACTGCCCGATCAGGGAGTTGCCGGCCGACTTGCGCAAGGCCGCGCGCTGAATCAGGAGCCCAGCGCTTTTTCGATGGCGCCAACCAGCTGCTTGTCGTTTGGCGTGACCTTGCTGCCGAAGTTGTTGACCACATTGCCATGGCGGTCGATCAGGTATTTATGGAAGTTCCAGGCCGGCGCCTTGCCGGTCACCTTGATCAGGTTGGCGAACAGCGGATTAGGCTCCTTGCCCGACACCACCGACTTGGCAAACATCGGGAACTTCACGCCGTAGGTGTTGTAGCAGAAATCGGCGATTTCCTTGCTGCTGCCTGGCTCCTGCTGGCCGAAATCGTTCGATGGGAAGCCCAGCACCACCAGGCCCTTGCCGCTGTACTTGGCGTACAGGCTTTCCAGACCCTCGTACTGGTTGGTGAAACCGCAGTAGCTGGCGGTGTTAACCACCAGAATCACCTTGCCCGAGTACTGGCACAGGTCTTGCGGCGCATCGTCCTGCAAACGCTTGAAATTTTGCTTGAGGATGGCCGGGCAGCTTGCTGGCGCCGACGTCGCCGCAGCGGCAGCCGGCGTGGCGGCTGGGGCTTGCGCGAACGCCGAGGCGCTGGCCAGCATGGTCAGCGAGGAAACGAAGCACAGTTGGGCGAAGGTCTTGGACATGGTGTCGGGCCAGAAAGAATAGGAAAAAAACCATTCTAGTCCAATTTAGTTCCCCTCGCACGATTGATCCAGATTAAGCAAAATGCGCGGCTGCGCGATATCGTCATCCCACGTCGCGGAGGCGGTATGCGTATCCTGTTGTCTTGGCTGTTGCTATGGTTCACCGGCGTCGCGCAGGCGCAGGTGATCCCCTTGCCGGCGCTGCGTGCCGGGCAGGTCAGCGTGTCCGGGCTGTCCTCCGGCGCCTATATGGCGGTGCAATTCCAGGTGGCGTTCTCGCGCACGGTCATCGGCGCCGGCATCGTCGCTGGCGGGCCTTACTTTTGCGCGCAAGGAAACGCCCTGATCGCCACCACAGTTTGCAGCTGCAGCGAAGGCCTCCCCTGCCGCGTGCGTCCCGGCGGCACCGGCGTGCCGGCGCTGATCGCCCTCACCGACTGGTTTGCCGCCTCGCGCACCATCGATCCCCCCAGCGCGCTGGGGGGCCACCGCATCTGGATGTTTTCCGGCAGCCTGGACACTGTCGTGCCGCAAGCAGTCAGCAACGACCTGCTGAGCTACTACCGCCATTACATCGACGCCAGCCGCATCGCCTACAAGCGCAACCTCGCCGCCGAACATGCGATCCCCACCGACAGCTACGGCAATGCCTGTTCAGCGCTTGGCACGCCCTACATCAACAACTGCAACTACGACGCGGCCGGCGAAATGCTGAACTGGATCTATGGCCCGCTGGCGGCGCGCAGCAGCACGCTGTCCGGCCGTTTCATCGCCTTCGACCAGTCGGAATTCATCGCCGTGCCGGCGTGGCACGGCATGGCGGACGTCGGCTACCTGTACATCCCGCCATCCTGTGAAAGCGGCGGATGCCGGCTACATGTGGCTTTCCACGGCTGCCAGCAAAGCCCGGCCAATATCGGCACACTGTTCGTGCGCCACGCCGGTTACAACGCCTGGGCCGACAACAATCGGTTGCTGGTGCTGTATCCGCAAACCTCGGCCACCGCCGCCAATCCCAAGGCATGCTGGGACTGGTGGGGGCATGACGACACGCGCTACGCGCAAAAAAATGGCCGCCAGATGGCAGCCATCAAACACATGGTGGACCGCCTGACCGGCAGCCCCGCCCTCGTGCTTATATGCCGCCGAGGCAGATGTACTTGACCACCAGGTAGTCTTCGATGCCCAGGTGCGAACCTTCGCGCCCCAGGCCCGACTGCTTGACGCCGCCGAACGGCGCCACCTCGGTGGAAATCAGGCCGGTGTTGACGCCCACCATGCCGCTCTCCAGTCCTTCCGCCACGCGCCAGATGCGGCCGACGTCGCGCGAATAAAAATAGCTGGCCAGGCCAAACTCGGTGTTATTGGCCAGCGCGATGGCTTCCTCATCGGTCTTGAAGCGGAACAGCGGCGCCAGCGGGCCAAAGGTTTCTTCTTTCGCCACCAGCATGTCATCATTGATATCGGCGATCACGGTCGGCTGGAAGAAGCTGTGCCCCAGCGCGTGACGCTTGCCGCCCAACAGCAGCCGGCCGCCCTTGGACAGCGCATCGGCAACATGCTGCTCGACTTTCTTCACCGCCTTCTCGTCGATCAGCGGACCTTGCGTGACGCCCTCCTCCACGCCGTTGCCGACCTTGAGTTTTTCCACCGCCGCCACCAGCTTTTGCGCAAACACTTCGTACACGCCATACTGCACATAGATACGGTTGGCGCACACGCAGGTCTGGCCGGCGTTGCGGTACTTGGAGGCGATCGCCCCCTCCACCGCCGCATCGAGATCGGCGTCATCAAACACAATGAACGGCGCATTGCCGCCCAGCTCCAGCGACAGTTTCTTGATGGTCGGCGCGCTCTGCGCCATCAACAGCCGGCCCACCTCGGTGGAGCCGGTGAAACTCAGCTTGCGCACGAGCGGATTGGAAGTCATCTCGCCGCCGATGTCCTTCGACTTCCCGGTCAGCACGCTGAACACGCCCGGCGGCACGCCGGCACGTTCAGCCAATACCGCCAGCGCCAGCGCGCAGTACGGCGTGGCCTCGGCCGGCTTCAACACCATCGGACAGCCCGCCGCCAGCGCAGGGCCGGCCTTGCGGGTAATCATCGCAATCGGGAAGTTCCATGGCGTGATGGCAGCGCACACGCCGATCGGCTCCTTGCTGACCAGGATGCGGCGGTCCTGCCATGGCGACGCCAGCGACTCGCCGGCCACCCGCTTGGCTTCCTCGCCGAACCATTCGATGAAGGAAGCGCCATACGCCACCTCGCCGCGCGACTCGCTCAGCGGCTTGCCCTGCTCCGCCGTCATCAGCAGCGCCAGGTCGTCGGTGTTTTCCAGGATCAGATCATTCCACTTGCGCAGGATCAGCGCGCGCTCCCTGGCGGTCTTCTTGCGCCATGCCGGCCAGGCGGCGTTGGCGGCGTCGATGGCGCGCCTGGTCTCGGCGACGCCCATCACCGGCACGGTGCCGATTTGCTCGCCGGTGGCAGGATTGGTGACGGCCAGCGTGGTGCCGCTGTCAGCGTCGGTCCACTCGCCGTTGATGTAGGCCTGCTGGCGCAGCAGGCTGGGATCTTTCAGTTGCAGCATAAGGCATCCTCCTTACTCCACGGTGAAGGACGACAGGTCGGGATGCGGTGGCGGATAGTGCAAGTCCATGCCTTCCAGCGTCTCCAGCAGCAGGCTGGCGATCACCAGGTTGCGATGGGTCTTGGAATTGGCCGGCACCACATACCACGGCGCGTGCGGCGCATCCGTTTCGCGGATCGCCTTTTCATAGGCACGCTGATAGTCGTCCCATTTTTCACGTTGCTTGATATCTTCCGGATTGAACTTCCACTGCTTGTCCGGATCGTCCAGTCGTTCCTGCAAGCGCTCGCGCTGTTCTTCCTTCGAGATATGCAGGAACACCTTGATGATGACCGTGCCGGTTTCCGCCAGCATGCGCTCGAAATCGCGGATCTGTGCGTAGCGGCGCTTACACTCGTCGTCATCGATCCAGCCCTGTACCTTGGTGATCAGCACATCTTCGTAGTGGCTGCGATTGAAGATGGCGATTTCGCCCAGCACAGGCACATGCTGATGCACGCGCCACAGATAGTCGTGCGCCAGTTCGTTGTCGGTCGGTCCCTTGAAGGACACGGCGCGCAGCCCCATCGGATTGATGCCCTTGAATAGCGCGCGCACCGTGCCGTCCTTGCCGCCCGTATCTGTGGCCTGCAAGACCAGCAGCACTTTCTGCTTGCGCTGCGCGTACAGCTTGTCCTGTAGCGCAGCGATGCGCTCGATCAGCGCTGCGGTGCGTTCCAGATCCAGCGTCTTGGCGCGCGACTTGCCAAGCTTGGGATTGGCGGCGCGCGTCGAAAAGGTGGTGTCGTCGGCATCCTTGTCGCGCAGCTTGAGTTTTGGAGTGGCGCGGAAGCGCTCGCGGGCATTATGGGTCATGGTTTTAGCATATCACTTTGCCGCCAGCTGTGCCGCGCGGATGCCCCACCAGGCAGCTTCCTCGAATACCGAGAAGCCGGACAGGTCGGCGTGCGCGAACAGGATCGGCCCATCCACTTCGCGCAGCGCTTTCATGCCGGCGTTGCTGCGGAAGTTAGGCCAGGGGACGGCCATCGCGTGGCCGCGCAGCGTGATGTCGACGCGCTCGACGCATGATGCGAACTGGCCGCCGTAGGCGCTCTTCAAATCAGCGCTGGCCAGCGCCAGCAACTCCTCCGGCTTGGCCGACGCCATCCAGCCACGCGCGCTGCTAGCCTTCCGGTCCGACAGCGCGACGTAGGCGCTGAACACCGTCTTGGCCGGCGGCTGCACGCGAATATCCTGGTGCGTGGAGACGACATAACCCAGCCCCGGCTCGCCATACACCACGTTATCCCATGACAGCGGCTGCGGGTTGGCACCGCCCTGCAATTCTTCCGGGAAGCGCTTGAGCAGGAAATTCGCCACCATCCATGGCGCATATTCGGGCGCATGCTTCGCCGCGTCGAAACCGTATTCGCTGATGTTATCCACAACGCGCGCAGCAACGTAAGTCGGCATCGCGCAAATGGCTTTGCGGGCGCGTACCAGATACGTGCCTGGCTTGCCATTCGTCAGCGTGAAGCACAGCGCCTCGACGCCGTCCTCCGTCTTCTTCAGCGACACCGCCGTGCCAGCCATGCGCTTGACCGCCGCCAGCTTCTCGATGCCAGAGGCAAGTGGCTGCAAGCCGCCCGGCCATGTCAGCCAGGCGCCGTCGCCAGAGTTGGCCGCCTGCCCCCAGCGGCTGCAATAATAGTGCAGGCCTGCCCACGCGGACACCTTGTCGTAGCGCGTGCCGTAGTCATCGCGGCAGCAGTAGTTCAGATACCAGTGCAGCGTCGGCGACTTGTAGCCGTTCTGCTCCATCCACTGCTTCAGCGTGATGCGATCCAGCGCCTGCCACTCAGGATCTTCCGACGACATCACCGTCGGGAAAACAAAGACGCGGCGCCCATCCTTGCCATGCAACTGCCGCAACCGGCGCACCTCATCAAAGAAGCGCTTGTGCTCAGCCAGTTCCCATTGCGGCACGCCGTCGGTGGGAATGAAGCCCTCCTGCCACTGGCCGTTGTACAGCAGGCGTTCTTCCGGCGCGTGCAGGATGAAACGCTCGTCGTAGTAAGGCTTCTCGCCATACGGATCTTTCTGGATGATGCCCAGGTCCGCCAGGATTTCACGCACATGCGTCGACTCCGGCGACGGCAGCGGCAGATAGTGGGCACCGGTCGGATACTCGTACTCGCCGAAAGCGCCACCTGCCGCGTTACCGTAAGGTTGCGGGCCATCGATCATCAGCACATCGGTCTTGCCCAGCTTTTTCAGCTTCCACGCGGCGGTGAGGCCGGCCGCGCCCGAGCCCAGTATCACGACATCGGTGTGGATAACTTGCGATGGCGGCGGCAGCGCACGCTTGTCGCGCAAGAAGTGGCCTTCATCGCGGCCGACATAATGCAAGGTCGGCGTAATCTCCTGCCAGCGCTGGAACGCCAGCCCGCTGCCGGCGGCAGTCACGCCGGTGGCCCCGGCCCAGACGAGGAAAGAGCGGCGCAGCATCAGCGTATCACCCGGCGCCAGTCCTGCTCGAATTCATGCACGAGCGACTGGGTATTGAGACGGTTTGGTTCCATCGGCAGCGGCTTCATATCCGGCGGGAAGATGAACATTTCGCGCGTGGTGTCGGCGTTCAGATAACGCATCGGCAAACGGTAGCTGGTCGGCGGCGTGTACGCTGCCTGTGGCGACGCCAGGATAAAGCCCCATTCGCCAAACGATGGCACATAGGCGTGATACGGCCAGGTCTTCATGCCGACATCGCGCAGCGTGGCGTCGATGGTCCAGTAGGCGTGCGGCGCAAAGAACGGCGATGTCGATTGCACCGTCATCAGCCCGTTCGCCGCCAGGTGCTTGCGCACCATGCCGTAGAACGGTACCGAGTACAGCTTGCCCAGCGCGAAGCTCGAAGGATCGGGGAAGTCGACAATCACTGCATCGAACATATCGTCGTTATGCTGCAGCCAGATGGCCGCATCGGCGTTGATCACGCGCACGCGCTTGTCGCTGAACGACGCATTATTCAGCTTGACCAGTTCCGCGCGCTGCGTGAAGGCGGTGGTCATGGCCGGGTCCAGGTCGACCAGCGTGACATGCTCGATGTTCTTGTAGCGCAGGATCTCGCGCAGCGCCAGGCCATCGCCGCCGCCCAGTACCAGCACGCGTTTGGCCCACGGCAGCGCCTCCAGCACCGGATGCACCAGCGCTTCGTGATAGCGGTACTCGTCGCGCGACGAGAATTGCAGGTTGCCGTTGATGTACAGGCGCGTATCGTCCTTCCAGCGCGTGATGACCAGGCGCTGATACGGCGTGGTGGTGGCATAGACGATTTCATCGCCAAACAGGCCATGCTCGCCCCAGTGCGTCAGCTTGTCGGCAAAGGCAAAGCCAAACACCAGCACGCACATCACGGCGCTGGCGCGCAGCATGCGGCCGGTGACGTTTTTCAGCTCTGTGCGAAACACGCTGATTGTCCACAGGGCCACGCCCACATTCAGCATGCCGAACATGAAGCCGGTACGCACCAGCCCCAGGTACGGCGCCAGCACCAGCGGGAACAGCACCGACACCGCCAGCGCCCCCAGATAGTCGAAGGTCAGCACCTTGCTGACCAGTTCATTGAATTCCGTCTGGCGCGCATTCAGCGCGCGCATCACCAGCGGCACCTCCATGCCGACAAAAGCGCCGACCAGGAACACCATCGTGTACAGCATGGTGCGGAACGGCGCTGTCATCCACGTGAAGGTCAGGAACAGCACCGCCGCCGAAATACCGCCGATCAGGCCGACCGCCAGTTCGATATCGACAAAGCGCGCCAGCACGTCTTCATCTTTCACGTACTTGGAAAAGTGCGCGCCCACGCCCATCGCAAACAGGTAGCATCCAATAATCGTGGAGAATTGCAGCACCGAATCGCCCAGCAGATAGCTGGACAAGGCGCCGGCGATCAGCTCATACGCCAGGCCGCAGGACGCCACCACGAAGACGGACAGTATCAGAATCTTTTTGTTCATTGAGCTCGTTTGCATTATTATCAAGTAATAACTTTACCTGAAGGTGCGCCGTGCCCGCCATCCTAAACTATCTGATCCACCTGCTGCTGGCAGCAGTGTTGTTGGCCGCGTTCTTCAAAGCCTACACCTGGATGACGCCGTTCGACGAGGTGAAGCTGATACGCGAAGGGAATCAGGCCGCCGCGCTATCGCTGGGCGGGGCGCTGATAGGTTTTTCCATCACTATCGGTTCCGCGCTGATGCATACTCTCGATTACCAGCAGTTTTTCGCCTGGGCCTTCGGCGCCATGGTGATTCAGGGACTGGCGTATGCGATCGCCACGCGCGTGCTGAATATGTCCAAAGACCAGATTGAAGCGAACAACACCGCTTTCGGCGGCCTGCTGGGCGCGATTTCCATTTCCATCGGCGTCATCAACGGCGCCTGCATTTCCTAAGCGAGGACCATCATGGGTATCGGCAGCTTTATCAAGAAGCAGTTTATCGATGTACTGCAATGGAACGAGGACACCGAAGGCGTGCTGGCCTGGCGCTATCCGATGGCCGACCAGGAGATCCAGAACGGCGGCCAGCTGGTGGTGCGCGAATCGCAGGTGGCGGTGTTCGTCAACGAAGGCCAGGTGGCCGACGTGTTCGGCCCCGGCACCCACACGCTGACCACGCGCACGCTGCCGGTGCTGACCAACCTGAAAAACTGGGACAAGCTGTTTGATTCGCCGTTCAAGTCGGACGTGTACTTCTTCAGCACCCGCGTGCAGACCGGCCGCAAATGGGGCACGGCGCAGCCGATCACCATCCGCGACAAGGATTTCGACATGGTGCGCGTGCGCGCCTTCGGCATGTATTCGTATCGCGTGACCAATGCGCACGCCTTCTTCACCGAAATCAGCGGCACGCGCGAGATCTACACCCGCGACGAGGTGGAAGACCAGCTGCGCGGCATCCTGATGGCGACCATGGCCAGTTCGCTGGGTGCATCGCAAGTGCCCTTCCTCGACATGGCGGCCAACCAGGCGCTGATGGCGCAGCAGGTCAAGGGCGACCTGACCACCGCCTTCGCCCGCTACGGTATCGCGCTGGATGAATTCAACGTCGCCAGCGTCAGCCTGCCGGAAGAACTGCAAGCGGCGCTGGACGAGCGCATCTCGGCCGGCATGAAAGGCGGCATGAGCGCGGACAAGATGGCCGGCTTCACCAAATATCAGGTGGCCAGCGCGATTCCGCTGGCAGCCGGCAATGAAGGCGGCCTGGCCGGCATCGGCGCTGGCCTGGGCGCCGGCATGACGGTGGGCCAGGTGATCGGCCAGACGCTGGGCAGCACGCTGGCGCCACAAGCTGCGGCCCCTGCCGCCGCCGCACCGGCCGAAGACTCCATCGAAGCGCGCCTGGAAAAACTCAAAGGCCTGCTGGACAAAGGCCTGATCTCGGCCGCCGACTACGACAGCAGCAAGGCCGAACTCCTGAAAAAACTGATCGGCTAACACTGCATGCAAATTGTTTCCTGTCCCAGCTGCGGCGCGGAAGTCAAATTCCGCTCGCACGCCTCGGTCATGGCGGTCTGCGAATACTGCAGCACGCGCGTGCTCAAGGACGCCGACGCCGTCAAGGACCTGGGCAAGATGTCGTCCGTGCTGGAGGACTACTCGCCAATCCAGATCGGCACCGCCGGCGTGCTGGGTGGCCGCCCGTTCACGGTGGTCGGCCGCATCCAGCTGCGCTATTCGGCTGGCATGTGGAACGAGTGGTTCCTGTTCTTTGACGACGGCAAAACCTCATGGCTGGGCGATTCGTCCGGCATGTACACCATCACCGCCGAATACCAGGGCGAGACGCACACGCAGGCCTTCGAGGACCTGACGCCCGGCCGCAACCACCAGATCGGCAATGGAATGTACACGGCCGCCGAGGTGCGCGTGGCCGATTGCGTCGGCGGCCAGGGCGAACTGCCGTTCAAGGTGGGCGATGGCTACCAGGCGCGCGTGGCGGATTTCCGCCGCGGCGCCGAATTCATCACGCTGGATTACTCGGACGGCCCGCAGCCGGTGGTCTACACCGGCATCGCAGTCACGCTGGACAGCCTGCAATGCCAGCTGCTGCGCGACGACGACACCATCCAGCGCGCCGCCGGCCGCTATCGTGGCAAGCTTGACGCACTGGATTGCCCATCCTGCGGCAGCCCGATCAAATACCTGCCCGGCGTGACGGCCAACCTGGTGTGCCCGGCCTGCGCCACGCAGATCGACGCCGCCAGCCCAGAAGCGCTGGTGGTGGCCGCCGGCGAGCGCGTGGCGGCCGTGCCGCTGACGCTGGAGCTGGGCGCCACGGCCAAAATCAACAATCAGGACTTCACCATCATCGGCATGATGCGCCGCGCCGACGACGAAGGCACGCAGTGGAACGAATACCTGATGTACGGCCCGCGCGCCGGTTTCTCATGGCTGGTGGAGACGGATGAAGGCTGGTCCGGCGCCAATGTGCTGGCCGAATGGCCGCTGAACTACACACCGGGTGCCGCCAAGGTGCTTGTGGATAAAGTCAGTTTTTCCCGCCTGTACGATTACGGCGCAGTAGTGACGTATGCGGTGGGCGCCTTCAACTGGCGCGTTAGCGTCGGCGACAAGACGCAGGTGGAGGAATTCCAGGCCGGCCAGTTGCGGCTGTCGTCCGAAACCACCGCGCAAGAGATGACATGGTCGCGCTCCGCGCCGGTATCGGCCGACCAGCTGGCGTTGTGGTTTGGCAGCGCCTTCAAGGGCCGCGTGAAATCGCCGTCCAAGACCAAGCCGTTTGCCAACAACCGCCATCGCACCACGGCCAAATACATCATCTGGTTCATGCTGGCGGTGAATGCGATACCGTTGCTGTCCAACTTTGGCGACACCTGGTTCCTCAGCGCGATTGCCGCGCTGGCGATCTACCTGCCGGCGACCTTCCTCGATAATAATGACCAAGCATGAGTAAATTCTTCATCTACGCGATCATCGTGGTGCTGTTCAGCGCCGGCAGCAGCTGGAGCCGGATGGGCGGTGGTTCCGGCACCGGCGCCGCGCGTGGCAGCGCCTGGAGTTCGCACACCGGCGGCGGTGGCGGCAGCTGGGGCGGTGGTTCCGGCGGCGGAGGCCACAAGTGAAGCGCGAGACGCTGCCATCGATGGCGCCTGGCGCTGCAAGCAGCCCGCCCGCGACCGTCGCGGCGCTGGCACATGCGCCAACCGGCACGCATGTACTGGCCGACCTGAATGGTATCGCTGCCGAAAAATTAAGCAACTGTGCGGCGCTGGAAACGCTGCTGCGCGGCGCCGCCGAAGCGGCCGGCGCACGTGTGCTGTTCAGCCATTTCCACGCTTTCGGCGAAGGCCAGGGCGTGACCGGCGTGGTGCTGCTGGCGGAATCGCACATTACCATCCACACCTGGCCGGAATGCGGCTTTGCCGCCGCCGACATCTTCATGTGCGGCAAATCTCAACCGGAGTTAGCGCTCGCTCTCATCAAGAAGGCTTTGCAGCCTCGGTCTGCTCACGTTCATACCGCGCGGCGCGGGCCGCCAGTTTTTTAAGCAGCGCCGGCAGGAAGATGATCAGCGAGTCGATCAATACGTGGGCGATCATGCAGGCGATCAGGTCGCGCTGCCACAGGTAAAGGCCGGTCAGCAGCCCACCGCCGAACAACACGCCCACCAGATGTCCCCAAGACCAGCCGCCCAGGTGGGCCAGCGTGAACACCGTCAACGGGACCAGCGCGGCAATCCACAGGCTGCCAGTCAATTCGTACAGGCGCTCGATCGGATAGCCGCGAAACATGATTTCCTCGGTAATGCCGGCGGTAATGACCACCGCCCAGCGGAACCACGCCGGCGTGGCGACCAGCCGGTTCAAGCCCTCTGCGGAATCCTCCGGCAGCGCCGCCTTGCCGCCTTTGCTGGCCTGGATCACCGAAATCACCGACGTCGTCAGGATAGTCAGCCCCAGCGCGGCGCCGATCATCCAGGCCAGGTAATTGCCTGGCACGATGCCGATGCTGGCCAGTGTGCGCTGTTCCCACAGCAGCAATACCGCCAGCACGGCCAGGCAGGCGCCCCAGGTCTTGGCCAGGTGAGGCCACTGTTCGATCGGGCCGCTTTTATCGCCATGCTTGAGAAAGGCAAACAGCGACGGCAAGCCCATCGCCAATATCAAGCCGACGATGGTTGCTGTCATGCGGCCTGATCCGCAGCCAATGCCTCGTCTTTCTCACGGGCGGCGATGGCAGCCGGACGGCTGTTCACGCGTTCCACATACTGTTCGATAACCGGCAGCTTGGGCACGATGCCAAACATCAGCATCCAGCCGAAGGCCGTGCCCCACAGCACATCCAGCGCGCTGAACTGCTCGCCCAGCAGGTAAGGGCCTTTGCCCAGCTGCTCGACCAGCGTGTTGAACATGGTGTCGAAATCGCCGTAGTGGCAGGCCTGCTTGTCGGCCGGCTTGTTCTTCATCCACTGGTCGACGATGGCCGGCTCGAAGCAGCTGCCATAGAAAGCCATCCAGCGCAGATAAGGGCCACGCAGCGGATCGCCCAGCGGCGGCGCCATGTTCGCTTGCGGGAACAGGTCGGCCAGGTACAAATAGATGGCCACTTGCTCGGTGACGACAGCGTCGCCATGGCGGATCGCCGGCACCTTGCCCATCGGATTGACGGCCAGATAAGCGGCTTCGCGGTTCTCGCCCTTCCTCATGTTCATCACATGCAATTCGTAAGGTGCGTGCAGTTCCTCCAGCAAGGTCAGCACGCCGGTCGAGCGCGAGTGCGGGCAATGGAACAAAGTCAGTTGCTGATTCATGCGTTTCTCCTGGATAGTGGTGGAAAACTCACGATAACGCTTGATAAGATGAGGGTCTTGTAAAAACGCGAACGCCTTATGACAACGCTGCAAAGTGTACCCCGTCCTACCCGTGGTGTGGTGAATCCGGCGGCTGGGGAGAAGATATTCCGGCTGGAACGCTATCTGCCGGAAGCCGATCTCGCTCCTTTTGTAGAGCACTTCTGGCTGGTGGCGTGGACGCTGCCGGAAGGCGTGGTGCATGTGCAGCGCACCCTGCCCTCGCCGTGCATCCACGTGGTGTTTGATGCCGGCCGCACGGCAGTGTTCGGCGTGATGACCGGCGCGTTTGAGTACACGCTGCGCGGCACCGGCCGCGTGCTGGGCCTGCGTTTCCGGCCGGGCGCGTTTCGTGGTTTCCTGCGGCAGCCGGTGCAATCGGCAACCGACCGCGAGCTGCCGTTATCCGCCGTGTTTGCTTGCGATGACGCCGAGGCCGAACAGCGCGTGCTCGGCGCGATGGATGACGCCGCCATGGTGGCTGCCGCCAGCGCCATCATCCGCACAGCCCTGCCGCCGGTAGATCCGGTGACTGCGCGCATTGCCGAGATTCTGCAAGCCATCGAGCACAACGCCGACATCACCCAGGTGCAGCAGCTGGCAGACCATGTCGGCATCAGCGTGCGCAAGTTGCAGATGCTGTTCAAGGACTACGTCGGCGCCACGCCGAAATGGGTCATCCGCCGCAACCGCCTGCTGGACGCCTCCGACCTGCTCGCCAAAGGCAGCGAGGTCGACCTCGCCGCGCTAGCGCAACAACTGGGCTACTACGACCAATCCCACTTCACCACCGACTTCGAAAAGCTGGTCGGCAAACCACCCGCCGACTATCGCCGCAGCTGCAAGGAACCGACATAATGCGCCGCTTCAAACAAACAGATGTTTTTACCTCCACACCATTCAAGGGCAATCCGCTGGCCGTGATCCTCGATAGCGAGGGCTTGGACAGTACGCAGATGCAGGCCATCGCCCGCTGGACCAATCTGTCGGAGACCACCTTTGTATTCCCAGCCACCGATCCCGCTGCCGATTACCGCGTGCGCATCTTCACCACGCAGGAGGAATTTCCGTTCGCTGGCCATCCGACGCTGGGCACCGCCCATGCGCTGCTGGAAGCCGGCCTGCAACCGAAAACGCCGGGCGTGCTGGTGCAGGAATGCGGCATCGGCCTGGTGACGGTGCGAATCGCGGATGACGGTAGCCTGGCGTTCGGCGCGCCGCCCGTAGAGCTGACGCCGATGGACAACAGCCTGCTGCCGCTGCTGCATGCAACACTGCAATCGCACACGCCGGCGGCAGGCCATCCGCCAGTGGTAGCCAATATGGGAATCTGCTGGCTGGTGGTGCGCCTGCCTTCGGCTGATGATTGCCTGGCCATGACACCAGATGCTGCCGCGCTGGCGGAACTGATGCAACGCAGCGGCAGCAGCGGCATCGCTGTGTACGGCCCACATGCCGCCGGCGGTCCTGCTGACTACGAGGTGCGTGTGCTATTGCTGGAAAACGGTATTCTGCTGGAAGATCCAGTAACGGGCAGCGCCAACGCCTGCATCGCGCGCCTGCTACCGGCACATGACTACCGTGCCCGCCAGGGGACGGCACTTGGCCGCGACGGCCGCATCAGCGTCACGTATGTCGACGGCGAGCCCTGGATAGGCGGCCACACGGTCACCATCATCGATGGCAGCTTACGCAGCTGAAGTCATCGGCTTACGCAACAACACCGGCAAGCACAGCGTGTACAGGCCAGCACCGACCAGCCATACCAGGCCAGGGAACGTGCCGCGCGAAGCGAAATAAAGCGTGCTGATGCCAACCGGGCCGATCACCGAGGCAATGCTGGCGGAGCTGGCCAGCACGCCCTGCAACTTGCCTTGCTGGTCCGGACCGACATTGCCCGATACCAGCGACTGCAAGGCCGGCAAGCCGATGCCGCCAACGCAGAACAAGGGCATCAACGCAAACGCCACCCAGCCGCTGGTGGCCAATGCCAGCAGCACATACGCCGTGCCATCGGAGACGATGCCGATCAACATCGCCTTGCGCTCGCCCCAACGTTCGGCGATCGGTCCGGCAACGAAGGCTTGCGCCAGCGCGTGAAACGCGCCAAAGCCGGCCAGCGAAATGCCGATGGTCAGCGCATCCCAGGCGAACTTGTCTTCGCCATACAGCACCCAGATGGTGCCGCCGATTTCGCCCACCAACACCAGCACCAGATAGACGCCGATCAGCGGCAGCAGCGTCTTGAAGCTGGCCGCCCAGCGCAGGTTGGCCAACGGATTGAAAGAGATCGGCGCCGCCGCTTCCTTGCTCGTGTGCGATTCCTTCACCAGCCACAAGGTCAGCAGCAGGTTGATTGCGTTCATCGCAGCGGCAGCCAGGAACGGCGCGCGCACCCAGTACGCGCCCAGCAGGCCGCCGATCACCGGACCAATGATGAAGCCGATGCCAAAGCAAGCGCCCAGCTGGCCATAGCGGCGCGAGCGCTGCTCTTCCGGCGTGACGTCAGCGATGTAGGCCGAGGTAACAGCCATGCTGGCGCCTGTAATGCCGGCAATCGCGCGGCCGACAAACAGCAACGCCAACGACGGCGCCATCGCCATGAACAGATAATCCACCACCGCGCCGGCCAGCGACAGCAGCAGTATCGGCCGGCGGCCAAAGCGATCGCTCAGCACGCCGAGTATCGGTGAAAAAATAAACTGCATCAGCGCGTACAAGCCGGTGAACGCACCGAACTTCCAGCCCAGCTCCGTGGTGTGACCGACATCGCGCATCAGCTGCGGAATGATCGGCATCGTCAGCCCGATCCCCACCGCACTGAGCACAACCGTCGACAAAATAATGACCAGCGCTCGATTCATCTTCTTATTCTTCTGATTAACGGAGGCCGATTATAGAAGCGCCGCTTTTCTGAAGATGTGCCAGCGGTCACAGTCACGATATTTGCGCAAAATCAAAGCGACTGAAATTCATAGCAGTAGATTCCATGGATGCACACCATCGTCGCACATGCTCGCAGCAAAATCCTTTTGCTGGTTTAGTGTCAGCAGAGATCGTCCTGATCACCATCTACGCAAGGATTTACGCTATGACTACGAATAAATCCCTACCGTTCAGCGATGAAGAACTGGAGAAGTACGAGGCGACTCGCGATCTTTATGCAGAGCTGAAACAAGGCGCAAAAGATATAGCGGCCGGGAGAGGCAGGATTGTCTACTCGCCCCTTATTGCAGCAAGAAAAAACGCCGGTTTGTCGCAAGCAGAGTTTGCCGAATACCTGGGCGTGACCGCGTCCACATTGGAAGAATGGGAACAGCAGCGAACCATACCAGACGCAACTACCCTAATTTTGATCAATACTGCACGCGACGATCCCGCAGCGTTTTGGACCCAAATGCGCGCCCTCTCCGAAGGGGACTGACATGAGCAAGAAGAAACCAACAGCTTTCCGGGCCACGCATACCCTGGAAGGGCTACTACTTCAGGCTGCCGCAGAAATGGAAGCGCAGAATGCATGGAAACAAAACGGTGAAAGGCCAACCGACGTTGCGCGTGCTTTTGTCGCCTTGCTGTTTGAAGGACAAGGGCAGCCAATCAAAGATGACTTTACTGAAGAAATGGAAGCCAAAGCGTACCACAGCGCCCCGGAGATCATGGGCGGGACGCCAGTCTTCCGTGGCACACGTGTCCCTGTCGCCTGTCTATTTGACTATCTGGAGGCGGGAGAGTCGATTGATGTATTTCTGGATCAATATCCCACAGTAGCCAAAGAGGCTGCCATCGACTCGCTGCAAGCGGCAAAACGGCTGCTTGAGGAAGATGCGCATTTTATCGCCGAGTTAGCGCGATAAAAAAGGCAGCCGAAGCTGCCTTTTTGCTGATGCTGCTGTTGCGTTGCTTAGCGCTTGTCGCGCAGCTTGGCGATTGCTGCCAGCTGGCCGATGGCCGCTGCCAGTTCGGCTTGCGCTTTCGCGTAGTCGATGCCGGAGCTGTTGTTGGCCAGCGTTTCTTCAGCGCGTTTCTTGGCCGCTGCCGCTTTGGCTTCGTCCAGGTCCGCACCGCGAATCGCGGTATCCGCCAACACCGTGACCGTGCCCGGCTGCACTTCCAGCAGGCCGCCGGCAACGAAGACGAACTCTTCTTCCGACTTGCCTGGGATCTGGATGCGCACCGCGCCCGGACGGATACGGGTAATCAGCGGCGTGTGCTTAGGGTAGATACCCAGCTCGCCCTGCTCACCCGGCAACGCGACGAATTCGGCTTCGCCAGAGTAGATCAACTCCTCTGCCGAGACCACGTCAACGTGAATAGTGTTTGCCATGTGTGTCCTATCGGGTGGAACGATCCCGCCTTGCAGCGGGATCGAACAACTCAACTAATTAGTTGAGCTTCTTGGCTTTTTCGATAGCTTCTTCGATCGTGCCGACCATGTAGAACGCTTGCTCTGGCAGGTGATCCAGTTCGCCCGAGGCGATCATCTTGAAGCCCTTGATGGTGTCTTTCAGCGACACGTACTTACCAGGCGCGCCGGTGAACACTTCAGCCACGTGGAATGGCTGCGACAGGAAACGCTGCATCTTACGTGCACGTGCGACCAGCAGTTTGTCTTCCGGAGCCAGCTCGTCCATACCCAGAATCGCGATAATGTCACGCAGTTCCTTGTAGCGCTGCAGGGTGCCCTGAACAGCGCGCGCGGTGTCGTAGTGCTCTTGGCCGACGACCAGCGGGTCCAGCTGACGCGAGGTCGAGTCCAGTGGATCGACCGCAGGGTAGATACCCAGCGAGGCGATGTCACGCGACAGAACGACGGTCGAATCCAGGTGACCGAAGGTGGTGGCTGGCGACGGGTCGGTCAAGTCATCCGCTGGCACGTAGACGGCCTGGATCGAGGTGATCGAACCGGTTTTGGTCGAGGTGATGCGCTCTTGCAGACGGCCCATTTCTTCGGCCAGCGTCGGCTGGTAACCCACTGCGGAAGGCATACGGCCCAGCAGTGCGGATACTTCGGTACCGGCCAGCGTGAAGCGGTAGATGTTGTCGACGAAGAACAGAACGTCTTTGCCTTCATCACGGAACGCTTCCGCCATGGTCAGACCGGTCAGCGCGACGCGCAGACGGTTGCCTGGTGGTTCATTCATCTGACCGTAAACCATCGCGACTTTGGAGTTCTCCGGGTTTTCCAGATCGACCACTTTCGCATCAGCCATCTCGTGGTAGAAGTCGTTACCTTCACGGGTACGCTCACCCACACCAGCAAACACGGACAGACCCGAGTGTGCTTTAGCGATGTTGTTGATCAGTTCCATCATGTTCACGGTCTTGCCGACGCCGGCGCCACCGAACAGGCCAACCTTACCGCCTTTGGCGAACGGGCAGACCAGGTCAATCACCTTGATGCCGGTTTCCAGCAGGTCTTGCGATGGCGACAGCTCATCGTAAGCTGGTGGAGCGCGGTGGATCGAAGCGATCTGGTCGTGAGCGACCGGGCCGCATTCGTCGATCGGGTTGCCCAGCACGTCCATGATACGACCCAGGGTCGCTTTGCCCACTGGCACCATGATTGGTTTGCCGGTGTTCTGGATTTGCATGCCGCGACGCAGACCGTCCGACGAACCCAGAGCGATGGTACGCACGATACCGTCACCCAGTTGTTGTTGTACTTCCAGCGTCAGCTCGGAGCCTTCCATCTTCAAGGCATCAAATACCTTGGGCATCGCGTTGCGTGGAAACTCAACGTCAACCACCGCGCCGATACACTGAACGATTTTGCCATCAGCCATGTTCGTTCCTTCAAATATAGTTAAATTCGTTTAAACCGCTGCCGCACCGGCGACGATTTCGGAGAGTTCTTTGGTAATCGCGGCTTGGCGGGTCTTGTTGTAGATCAGTTTCAATTCACCGATCACACTACCTGCGTTGTCGCTTGCCGCCTTCATCGCCACCATCCGCGCCGATTGCTCGGACGCCAGGTTTTCCGCCACCGACTGGTACACCAGCGCTTCTACATAGCGCTCCAGCAGTTCGTCGATGACAGTTGCTGCATCCGGCTCGTAGATGTAATCCCAGTTGTGATTACCTGCGTCAGCCTGTTTGGTTGCAGCTGGCAGCGGCAGCAATTGCTGCACTACCGGTTCCTGTTTCATCGTGTTGATGAACTTGGTGTAGCAGATGTAAACCGCATCGACCTCGCCACTCTGGAATTTTTCCAGCATGACCTTGACGGGACCGATCAGTTTTTCCAGGTGCGGGGTGTCGCCGATCTGGGTGACTTGCGCCACCACTGGAACGCCAACGCGATTCAGGAAACCCAAACCTTTATTACCAATCGCAACGGCGGCAATCTTGTTGCCGGCTGCTTCCAGCTCGCGCGATTTGTTCGTCACCATACGCAGGATATTGGTGTTCATGCCGCCGCACAGACCCTTGTCGGTCGTGACCACGATGAAACCAATCGCCTTGGCCGTTTCCTTGGCTTCATCAGCCAGGAACGGGTGCGTGTATTCTGGATTTGCATTGGCCAGATTAGCAGCGATGTTGCGAATCTTTTCACTGTAGGGACGGGCGGCGCGCATGCGATCCTGCGCTTTGCGCATTTTCGATGCGGCGACCATTTCCATCGCCTTGGTGATCTTCTTCGTATTTTCTACGCTTTTGATCTTGCCACGTATCTCTTTGCCTACTGCCATGAGTCCTTACTCCTTCTGCGCAGATGGCGACCCCGGTGTGTAACCTTGGTCGCCGTTATGCTTAAAATGCGCCGGATTTCTTGAAGTCAGCAACAGCGGCCGACAGCGCAGCTTCGCCGTCTTTGTCCAGTTGCTTCGACGACTCAATCTTCGACAGCAGATCAGCTTGCTTGGTTTTCAGGTAAGCATGCAGGCCGGCTTCGAACGACAGCACTTTCTTGACTTCGACATCATCCAGGAAGCCCTTGTTCACTGCGAACAGCGAAGCGGCCATCAGGGAGATCGACAGTGGCGAATACTGTTTCTGTTTCAGCAGTTCGGTCACGCGGGCGCCGCGGTCCAGCTGCTTACGGGTCGATTCGTCCAGGTCCGAAGCGAACTGCGCGAACGCAGCCAGTTCACGGTACTGTGCCAGGTCGGTACGGATACCGCCGGACAGGTTTTTGATGACCTTGGTCTGGGCAGCACCACCAACGCGCGACACCGAGATACCGGCGTTAATCGCAGGACGGATACCAGCGTTGAACAGCGAAGTTTCCAGGAAGATCTGACCGTCGGTAATCGAAATCACGTTGGTCGGCACGAAGGCCGAGACGTCACCCGCTTGGGTTTCGATGATCGGCAGCGCGGTCAGCGAGCCGGTTTTGCCGGTCACAGCGCCGTTGGTGAAGGCCGACACATAGTCAGCGTTAACGCGGGCTGCGCGTTCCAGCAGACGGCTGTGCAGGTAGAACACGTCGCCTGGGTAAGCTTCGCGGCCTGGTGGACGGCGCAGCAGCAGCGAGATCTGACGATAAGCAACAGCTTGCTTCGACAGGTCATCGTAGACGATCAGCGCATCTTCACCGCGGTCGCGGAAGTATTCGCCCATGGTGCAGCCCGAGTAGGCCGAAATGTACTGCATCGCAGCCGATTCCGATGCCGAGGCGGCCACCACGATGGTGTACTCCAGCGCGCCGTGCTCTTCCAGCGAGCGCACGATGTTCTTGATGGTCGAAGCTTTTTGGCCGATTGCAACGTAGATGCACGTCATGCCCTGGCCTTTTTGGTTGATGATCGCATCAACCGCAACTGCCGATTTACCGGTTTGACGGTCGCCAATGATCAGCTCACGCTGGCCACGGCCAATTGGTACCATCGCGTCGATCGATTTCAGGCCGGTCTGCATCGGTTGCGATACGGACTCACGGGCGATAACGCCTGGCGCGATTTTTTCGATAGGCGAGGTCAGCTTGGCGTCGATGGCGCCTTTGCCGTCGATAGGCTGGCCCAGTGCGTTGACCACGCGGCCACGCAGTTCAGGACCGACTGGAACTTCCAGGATGCGGCCGGTGGTCTTGACGGTGTCGCCTTCCGAGATGTGCTCGTAAGCACCCAGAATAACGGAACCGACCGAGTCACGCTCCAGGTTCATTGCCAGGCCAAAGGTGTTGCCTGGGAATTCCAGCATCTCGCCTTGCATCACGTCCGACAGACCGTGGATGCGGACGATACCGTCGGCGACGGAAATGACCGTGCCTTGGTTACGTACTTCAGCGCCACCATCAAGGCCTTCGATACGGCTCTTGATCAGCTCGCTGATTTCAGATGGGTTGAGTTGCATACTAACTCCTAAAAGTGTTTCTCTCAGCTTGCGCGAGATGAAGAATCTGTTCTAAGCGCGCAGTTACGCGACCAGTGCAACACGCATTTGCTGCAGCTTGGCGCGGACCGAAGTGTCCAGCACTTCATCGCCAACCACCACGCGCACGCCACCGATCAACGCTGGGTCCACGGTCACGACCGGGTTCAGCTTGCGGCTGAATTTCTTTTCCAACGTAGCGACCAGTTCGCTCACTTGCGCGGCGCTCAGCTCAAAGGCGCTGGTAACTTCCGCGTCTGCCGCGCCTTCCGTGGCGTTTTTCAACGCGTGGAATTGCGCGCCGATTTCCGGCAGCAGACTGATACGGCCGTTTTCGACCAGCATCGACAGGAAGTTTTTCGCTTCCGTGTTCAACGGCGATTTCACCAGGGCCGTGATGGCGGCGACGATATCGCTGGCCGACGCTTTCGGGTTGCGGGCGAATGCTTGCACCTCGGGGTGGGCACCGATCTGCGCCAGTTCGGCGACCAGCTCGGACCACGCCGCGAGGGTGAACGATTCCTTACCTGCTTGGGCTACGCGGAACAAAGCTTCCGCGTAGGGACGGGCGACGGTTGCGTTTTCTGCCATGATTACAGCTCGACAGACAGGCGCGACAACAGTTCGGCGTGGGCCGAAGCGTTGACTTCGCGCTTGAGGATTTGCTCGGCGCCCTTCACAGCCAGGTCAGCCACCTGAGCGCGCAGCGCTTCGCGCGCCGTCGCCAGTTGCTGCTCGGCTTCAGCTTTAGCTTGCGCAATGATGCGACCGGCTTCTGCTTGTGCATTCGCTTTGATTTCTTCCGCTACCAGTTGCGCGCGCTTTTCAGCGTCGGCAACGCGTTGCGAAGCTTCTTCGCGTGCACCGGACAGCGCTTCGGCGGCACGCTTCTCAGCGACCACCATGGCTTGCTGGCCCTGGTCGGCAGCGGCCAGACCATCGGCGATGCGCTTGGCACGCTCATCCAGCGCTGCGTTCAGCGATGGAAATACGAACTTCATCGAGACCCAGACCAACACCGCGAAGGTGATCATCTGGCCGAGAAGAGACATATTGATGTCCATACCTATGCTCCTAACTAAAAGTTTCTCCTAGGGTGGAGCAGATTACTGAGCGACGGTTTGCAGAGCGGCCAGGAATGGGTTGCTGAAGGTGTACAGCAGAGCGATACCAACGCCGATCATCGAGATCGCATCCAGCAGACCAGCGATAACGAACAGTTTGGTTTGCAGTTGTGGCATCAGTTCTGGTTGACGAGCCGAAGCTTCCAGGAATTTACCGCCCAGAATGGCGAAACCCAGAGCGGTACCGATAGCGGCCAGGCCGATGATGATAGCGGCTGCCAGAACGGTCATGCTTTGTACTTGTGCGATCAGAGCTTGCATTGAAATTTCTCCTAAGATTTAAAAAAGACTACAGATACTAAAAAGTTAAAAACGAAAGAATTAGTGCTTCTCAACCGCAATGGCCAGATACACAACCGTCAGCGCCATGAACACAAACGCTTGCAGGGTCACCACCAGAATGTGGAAGATCACCCACGGACCACCGAGCAGCCACTGTGCCCACCATGGCAGCAGAGCGATCAGGATGAACAGCAGTTCGCCGGCATACATATTGCCGAACAAACGCAGCGACAGCGACAGTGGCTTGGCCAGCAACTCGATCAACTGGAAAGCCAGGTTGACCGGCGCCAGGATGATGGCCATGAAGCCATGCGCGTGGAACGGCGCGGTCAGCAGCTCTTTACCCCAGCCGCCCAGACCCTTGGCTTTGATCGAGAAACCAATAATGCACAGCATGACGCCAAACGACATGCCGAAAGTGTGGTTGACGTCGGCGGTCGGCACGACGCGCAGCTTGTGGACGCCAAAGAAGCTCAGGATTTTAGGCAGCAGGTCGACCGGCAGGAAGTCCATCGCGTTCAGCAGCCAGACCCAGCAGAAAATGGTGATCGCCAGCGGCGCGATGACCTTGCTCTTGGCGTGGAAAGCCGAATTCACCACGTCGTTGACCAGTTCCATCACGGCTTCGACGAAGTTTTGCAGCTTGCCTGGCACGCCAGCGGTGGCGCGGCGCGAGGCCATGTAGAACACGCCGAGGAAAACCAGGCCCAGAATGGCCGAAACCCAGAACGTGTCCAGGTTAAACATGCCGTCAGCCGATTTCAGGTGGCTTAAGTGGTGCTGAATGTATTCGATATTAGTGGGCGCTTCGTGCCCGACGTTTTCAGTGGTCATAAAAATATAAGATTTTGGTGATTAAATTGCGAGCAGTGAAAACCAGTAAGCCAAGGTTGCCACCGCGAAACCCAAGATCAGCCATAACCATGAGGCCGACTGAAACATCACAAGTGCTAAAACAAACAGCACAATCGTGATAAAAATCTTTGTCGCTTCTGCACGCACGTGCGCGCGAAAAACTTTCTTGGCGTCATTTGATCCGCGCGCAACAATCATCGCGTACATCAGGCTCCCGATGACTGCGATTGCTCCGCCATAGGCGGCCGACCAAGCTTGGTTAACTCCGCCAATATTCCAGGCGAGCAAGGCAAATCCAGTGCAGATAGCGAACTGGAGGGCGACGACTCGGAACATCGGCTTCACGGCGCTCGTCGAACTACTCACTGTCGAGCCCCCTTAAAAACCGATTAAACTCCAAAGACGCGTGATTATATGTGTCTTTCATGTATCACGTCAAACATGCTGCACCGCAGCAGAGCATTTAGTGCACGAATGAGACGCTTTTAGAAACATTTCCGCCGTCTTTGCACCAAGTTGGAATCAGATAGAAATCCGGGGTCAGTTCTGCCAAACGTACACGAGCTCATGTACATTTGGCAGAACTGACCCCGGATTGGGGTTAGGCGCGGAGGCGGGCGAGGACGCCGTCGAGGATGTCGAGGTCGGCGAAGTCGATGATCATCTGGCCACGGCCTTTGGCGCCCATCTTGAAGACGACCGGGGTGGCCAGCTTGTCCGACAGTTCTTCTTCCAGACGCGTGATGTCACCGGACTTTTCCTTGGCGCGCGCTTCTTTCGGCGACGATTTCAGTTCTTCCAGGGTTTTTGTCACCAGTTTCTCGGTTTCGCGTACCGATAACCTTTTTGCAACCACCGTGTTGGCCAGGTTGATCTGGTTTGCGGCGTCCACCGCCAGCAGCGCGCGCGCGTGGCCCATGTCGATATCGCCGGCCATCAGCATGGTTTGTACCGTGCTTGCCAGATTCATCAGACGCAGCAGGTTCGACACTGCGCTGCGCGAACGGCCGACCGCGTTGGCCGCCTGTTCATGCGTGAAGGCGAAGTCGGTGATCAGGCGATGGATGCCTTGCGCTTCCTCCAGCGGATTCAGATCCTCGCGCTGCATGTTTTCGATCAGCGCCATCGCGGCGGCGGCCTGGTCGTCAACATCCCGCACCAGTACCGGCAGCACCTCTAATCCAGCCAGCTGTGCGGCGCGGAAGCGGCGCTCGCCGGCAATGATTTCGTATTTGTCCTTGCCGACCGGGCGCACCAGGATGGGCTGCATGATGCCCTGGGTCTTGATCGATGCGGCCAGCTCCTGCAGGCCGCCCTCGTCCATGCGGGTGCGCGGCTGGTATTTACCAGCCTGCATCTGCGTGACCTTCAGTTCCGATGGCGTGTTTGCATCCGCCGTGTTCATGTCGCCGTCGCCGCCCAGCAGCGCGTCCAGGCCGCGACCCAGGCCTTTGAGTTTTTTGGTTGCCATGTGATTGCCTTACATTTTCTTGATGCGCTTGACCATCTCGGCGCCGAAGGCGATATACGCCTGCGCACCCTTGGAGGTCGGATCGAAGGTGACACCCGGCACGCCATACGATGGCGCTTCGGCCAGGCGTACGTTGCGCGGGATGATGGTCTTGAAGACTTTGTCGCCGAAGTGCTGCTCCAGTTGCGCCGACACCTGCTGCGACAGCGTCATACGCGGATCGAACATCACGCGCAGCAGGCCGATGATCTTCAGGTCCGGGTTCAGATTGGCGTGCACCTTCTTGATGGTGTTGACCAGGTCGGACAGGCCTTCCAGCGCGTAGTACTCGCACTGCATCGGGATGATCACGCCGTGCGCGGCGCACAGGCCGTTCAGCGTCAGCATCGACAGCGCCGGCGGGCAGTCGATCAGGATGAAATCGTACTCCTTATCCACCAGCGCGAGCGCTTCCTTCAGGCGGCGCTCGCGGTTGTCCAGTTCCACCATCTCGACTTCGGCGCCGGCCAATTCACGGTTGGATGGCAGCACGTCGAACTGTCCCGGCTCGGAACGCTGACGCGCCGCAGCCACATCGGCTGTGCCCAGCATCACCTCATAGGTCGAGGACTTCAGCCCGGCCTTGTTGATGCCTGCGCCCATCGTGGCGTTGCCCTGCGGGTCAAGATCGACCAGCAGCACGCGCTGGTTCAGTTTTGCCAGACCGGCTGCGAGATTAACGGTGGTGGTGGTTTTGCCTACGCCGCCCTTTTGATTTGCTACGCAAAAAATTTTTGCCATGTAATTCTTATGTGTGTTGTTGCTTTTGATTTATACGGTATAAACGATATAAACGATTTATACTATTTATATGATATAAACCATTTATACCGTATAAACCGTTTATTCTGTTTCTGCCTGGATAAATACCAGATGGCGCTCTGCGTCCAGCCCCGGAACCGTCAAAGGCTCCAGTTTCTGCACTTTCCATGGTGCTGGCAGTCGCTCTCGCTCCTCTGCTGGCGCCGTACCTTTCAAGGCGATGTATTGCCCGCCCTCTGCCAGCAGGTGCCCGGACCAGTTGACGAAGTCCGACAGGTCTGCGAACGCCCTGGAGGTGATGACGTCGAATTTCGTCTTCACTTCCAGCTCCTGCACCTTCTTCGTGTACACCGTCACATTGCTCAATCCCAGCTCCGCCTTCACCTGATTGAGGAAGGCGGTCTTCTTGTGCACCGTATCGATCATCGACACTTTCATGTCCGGGCGGCTGATCGCCAGCACCATGCCCGGCAGTCCGCCCCCTGCCCCTACGTCCAGCACATTGGCTGCACCGGCAAAGGCCGGTACTGCCGCCAATGAATCCAGCAGGTGCAGCCTCACCATTTCCAGTGGATCGCGCACCGAGGTCAGGTTGTAGACCGAATTCCACTTGTTCAGCAGGGCCAGGTAGTCCAGCAGCTTTTCTACCTGTGCCTCGCTCAGCGCCAGCGGCAGCTGATTGATGCCTTGTTTCAAAACATCCGCGATTACGCCACGGTCAAACACCTTCATGCCGCCTCATCTTTCTGTACAAATCCACCGAAACCGGCTTTCTTCAGATGCACCAGCAGCAGCGAAATCGCCGCTGGCGTGACGCCCGAAATACGCGATGCCTGACCCAGCGTTTCCGGGCGCTGCGCATGCAGCTTTTGCCGCACCTCCACCGACAACGCGGTGATGTCCAGGTAGTTGTAATTCTCCGGCAGTTTCAGGTTTTCATAGTGCTCGTGACGCTCGACTTCGCGCGTCTGACGATCGATATAGCCTGAATACTTGAGCTGGATTTCGATCTGTTCCTTGACTGCTTCATCAGTCTCGCCAGGGCCAGCCAACTCGCGGCCGTCGGCGCCTTTCAGCGTCATCAGCTTGTCGTACTCGACGCCTGGACGACGCAGCAGATCGGCCAGCGAATACTCCCGCTCGATGGCCTGGCCAATCACACGCTCCGATTCGGCAGCTTCCAGGATGCGTGGATGCACCCACGTGGAACGCAGACGCTCCAGTTCGCGCGCCACCGATTCGCGTTTGCGGTCGAAGGCTTCCCACTGCGCGTCGCCGATCACGCCCAGCTTGCGGCCGATCTCGGTCAGGCGCATGTCGGCATTGTCTTCGCGCAGGCTCAGACGATACTCGGCACGGCTGGTGAACATGCGGTACGGCTCCATCACGCCTTGCGTGACGAGGTCGTCCACCATCACGCCCAGATAGGCTTCCGAGCGCGCTGGCGTCCAGGCTTCCTTGCCCTGGGTTTGCAGCGCGGCGTTGACGCCGGCCAGCAGACCTTGCGCCGCCGCCTCTTCGTAACCAGTGGTGCCATTGATCTGGCCGGCGAAGAACAGGCCGCTGATGGCCTTGGTTTCCAGCGATGCCTTCAGGCCGCGCGGGTCGAAATAATCGTATTCAATAGCGTAGCCCGGACGCAGGATGTGCGCGTTTTCCAGGCCTTTCATCGAGCGGACCAGTTCGATCTGCACATCAAATGGCAGGCTGGTGGAGATGCCGTTTGGATAGAATTCGTGCGTCGTCAAGCCTTCCGGTTCCAGGAAAATCTGGTGCGATTCCTTGGACGAGAAGCGATGAATCTTGTCTTCAATCGACGGGCAGTAACGCGGCCCGACACCTTCAATCACGCCTGTGTACATCGGGCTGCGGTCCAGGCCGCCACGGATGATGTCGTGGGTTTTCTGGTTGGTGTGCGTCACCCAGCAAGGCATCTGCTCAGGATGCATGGCAGTGTTGCCCATTACCGAGAACACTGGCACCGGGTCCAGATCGCCCGGCTGTTCGGCCATTTGCGTGAAGTCGATGCTGCGGCCATCGATGCGCGGCGGCGTGCCAGTCTTCAGGCGGCCTTGCGGCAGCTTCAGTTCTTTCAGGCGCGCGGACAGCGACACGGCTGGCGGATCGCCTGCACGGCCACCCGAGTAATTGTTCAGGCCAACGTGGATCTTCCCGTCGAGGAAAGTACCAGCAGTCAGCACCACGGCTGGCGCCAGGAACTTCAGACCGATCTGGGTGACAGCGCCGACGACGCGCTCGCCCTCCACCATCAGGTCGTCAACAGCCTGCTGGAACAGCCACAGGTTGGGCTGGTTTTCCAGGCGCGAACGGATCGCGGCTTTGTACAGGATACGGTCGGCCTGGGCGCGGGTCGCGCGCACGGCAGGGCCTTTGGAGGAATTCAGAATGCGGAACTGGATACCCGATTCATCGGTGGCGATCGCCATGGCGCCGCCCAGCGCATCGACTTCTTTGACCAGATGGCCTTTGCCGATACCGCCGATGGAGGGATTGCACGACATCTGACCCAGCGTCTCAATATTGTGGGTGAGCAGCAGCGTCTTCTGGCCCATACGAGCAGAAGCAAGCGCTGCTTCGGTGCCGGCATGACCGCCGCCAACAACGATGACGTCGAATTTGGTAGGGAATAACATGGTGGAGAACTTTAAAGCGAAGGGATCAAGGTCAAATTATAGAGTTTTTTTGGTGCTGCGACTTTTTTAGGCAAAAATATTCTTTGTTGTGTTCCACGTGAAACAATAAAAAAAGGACACCGAAGTGCCCTTTCCGCATTGTTTCACGTGGAACAGTTCACCAACGCAACCATGCGTCGTAGCCAGTTTTGACAATCAGCACCGACACCACAACCAGGAACAACTTCCGTACGAAGCCGCTGCCATGCTTCATTGCCATCCGCGAGCCGATCAACGAGCCGGCAATCTGACACACAGCCATGGTCAGTCCAAGCTGCCAGATCAGGTGGCCGGCGTAGCCGAACCACACCAGCCCGGCAAAGTTACACGCGACGTTGACGATCTTGGCCACCGCCGATGCACCGAGAAAGTCGAAGCCAAACACGCGCACAAACAGGAACACCAAGAAGCTGCCAGTGCCTGGGCCGAAGAAGCCGTCATAGAAACCGATGGCCGCGCCGACCACCAGCGCCAGCGACTGCTCCCTGGCCCCGGTATGGATAGGCGCGTGGACGCTGCCGAAGTCCTTTTTGGCGAAGGTGTAGATGGCCACCAGCACCAGCACCACGGGCAGCGCGGTACGCATGAAATCGGCAGATACATGCGTGACGGTATAAGCACCGAGAAAGGCGAAGACCAGCGCCGCCATCGCTGCCGGTGTCGCCACCGACCAGGCAATCGCCACCCGCCGCGCATAGCTGACCGCCGCCACGCTGGTGCCGAAGATACTGGCCAGCTTGTTGGTGCCGATCAGCGTGGCCGGCGCCATATTGGGAAACACTGTGAACATGGTCGGTAGCTGGATCAGCCCTCCTCCGCCCACCACTGCATCGACCAGCCCTGCGCCAAACGCAGCAATTCCTAACACCCAAAAGTCCACCATGATCCCGCCATCCCCAACGTGCAAAGGCTCTATTGTACGGAAGAAATGTGAGCTAGCTTATGCGCATCCGGCATGGGTTGCGGTAAGCTTATCGGAGAATTCACTACCGAACGGATGCCGCGTCATGACTGATTTCCCTGCCTTTGCTTTCAGCACCGTCGCAAATATAGTCTCCGAACTGGGCGCTGCCGGGCGCCTCGGCGAGCATATCGCGCAGCGCTTTCCAGCCGCCAGGCGTGCCCTGCTGGTCACCGATCCCGGCTTTCTGAAGACCGGCCTGGTGGATGGGCCGGCCGCCAGCCTGCGGGCGGCCGGCCTCGCGGTCGAGGTGTATTCCAAGGTCGTGGCGGATCCGCCAGAGTCGGTAGTGCTGGAAGCGGTCGACGCCGCCCGCAAGTTCAGCACCGACATCGTCATCGGCCTCGGCGGCGGCAGTTCGATGGATGTGGCCAAGCTGATCGCGGTGCTGGCCGGCAGCGAGCAGCCTATCAGCGCCATCTACGGCATCGGCAATGTGAAGGGCGCGAGGCTACCGCTGGTACAGATTCCAACCACCGCCGGCACCGGCTCCGAAGTCACCAACATCGCCATCGTCACCACCGGCGCTACCACAAAGATGGGCGTGGTCGCGCCGCAGCTTTATGCCGATTTGGCATTGCTGGACGCGGAACTGACGCTGGACTTGCCGCCGCAAGTCACCGCCGCCACCGGCATCGACGCCATGGTGCATGCGATCGAAGCCTACACCAGCAAGCACAAGAAGAACCCGCTGTCGGATATCCTGGCGTGCAAGGCGTTACAGCTGCTGTCGGCCAACCTGATTACGGTCTGCGAAAACGGCAAGGACTTGGCGGCCCGCCAAGCCATGCTGCTGGGCGCGATGCTGGCCGGCCAGGCATTCTCCAACGCGCCGGTAGCGGCCGTGCATGCGCTGGCCTACCCGATAGGCGGAATATTTCACGTGCCACATGGATTATCAAACTCGCTGGTACTGCCGCACGTGTTGCGCTTCAATGCGCCCGAGGCGGCCGGGCTGTATGCCGAGCTGGCGGAGATCGTCGTGCCGGCGGCCAGCGGTTCGGTGGAGGCACGCGCGGAAGCATTGGCGATGGCGATGCAACAAATCGCCACGGTCACCGGCATCGAGCGCACGCTGCAACAGGTAGGCATCAAGGAATCGGACCTGGACCGGCTGGCGGATGACGCCATGCTGCAAACCCGCCTGCTGGGCAACAACCCTCGGATCGTCACACGCGACGACGCGAGGGCAATCTACGCAGCTGCGCTTTAGTCCGGCACCGCCACGGTGGTACCGCTGACCGAGATCACATTAGCGGCGGCTGGCGCACTGGCGAGCGGCGGCAGGTTGGCGACGGTGATCGGTGTGGTGTTATCCACCCGGGTCACCGTCCGTACCACTTGCGATGGCGGCAGCGGTGTGGCGCTGCTGCGCAGGTTGGCCAGCATGGCGTCCAGCGCGCGGAACAGATACAGATGCAGCGGCACCACACTGGCCGGCAGCGCATTGGCAAACGAATCGAAATGGTTGGCGTTGCTTACTTCGATGTAGCGCAGCTTGCTGGCGCTGCCTTCGACCGACGCGTTCAGTCCCAGATAAGCACGCGAAGCAAAGTTCACCGGGATCAGCGTATCGCTGCGCCCATGCACAATGATGGCTGGCTTGCCCTTCAAGTTGCCACTTGCCGCCACCTCGGCCACACCCGCGCGGACGCGTGCGCTTTGCGTTGCGAGCGCGCCGCTCAGCGCAGCGCCGGTCACGGCATCCACGCCAGTCGCCAGCGAGCGCAAGCACAGGAATCCATCCAGCGACTGATCCGCCTGGCTATTGCTTGGCGATACGCCAAACGGATAAGCTTTTGCGCCGCCAACCGAATCCTCATACACCACGCTGCCGATAATGCCGTTCTGCGTGGCGAAGCTGGCCGCCTTCTGCGCTGCCGTGAGCGCGACTGGCGCACCTGTGGCATCAGTCTGCGCAAATGTAAAACCACATACTTTGTCTGTCACAGAAAATTTGCCGTAAGCGTAGGCATACGTGACGGCGACCAGGATGTTGGTGCCGGCGTGCGCGGCTTGCAGCACATCGGCGTCGGCCAGCCAGCCGTAGGCTTTGAGGCGCGCTTTGGCGTCGGTCTGCTGCGCGGTCAGGTCGCCGCCGTTGAGCAAGCCTTTGGCGACCAGCGCCGAGCATCGGCCAGGCGCGGCAGCGGTGGCAGCGATACATGGCTGGTACAGCGCCGCATACGTTGAATAGTCGAACAACGACTTGCCCTGCCCTGTCACCGCCGCCGCGCCCTGCCGCACGGTGTAGCCGCTAGCGGATTTGGGCTGGATCTGCGGCTCGCTGGCGGCCACGCCGGTGATCAGGCCCTTGGTGTCCTGCTCGGCGGCCAGCAAGGCAGAGCCGGCGCCATTGGAGATGCTGGAGGCAATGGTGATGGTGTTCTTTGGCGTCAGCACAATAATATGGCTTTTGTTGTCGCGCGCCAGCGTGCCGTACTTTTCGTTCAGCACGTAGAAGGCAAACTCCACCGCTTGCAGCGTCGCCTTGCCCCAATCCTTTTCCGGATTCTGCTGCGAGTGCGCGTGCTTGAAGGCGACGCGGCCCGGATAGGCAGAGGCAAATGCATTCCGCTCGGCATCGCTCAGCGTGGGTGCGAAAATGGCGTTCTGGCCGGCTGCCGCGCGGGTAGAGCGCAAACCGCTCTGCAAGTTCACGCTGTCGTCGTCAAAGGTGTACAGGCCGGTGCCGCTGCCCTTGTCGGCGTAGGCGACTGCGCAATTGTTCTTCAGGCCCCATTCGCCCGCGCTGCCGATGGCGCCATAAATGCCGCGCGAGCCGCTAGACGTGCCGGTGACGATGCAGGGATTTTTCACGTCGAACCCGGCCGGCACTTGCACCATCAACGTCACGTTGCCATCGCCATAGGCCAGATATTCGCTGCCGGCGATCCTGCCCTCGCCCGCACCGGCGACGCCCTTCGCGTCCACATTCGGGCCGTACAGCGTGCCGTAGCCGCTGTTGGCGGAGATATCCAGCACGGCGCGGTAATTGGCGTGGATGGCGTTACGGCGCAGTTCCGCAGCGGTCGGACTGGCGGGATCGGCATAGGCCGGCACGGCGCCTGCCAGACCGGTCTTGCCCAGGCCGGCGGTCAGCAGGTCGTCGCTGGCGCCGTCGTAAGTTTTGCTGCTGATGTCGCCGAGGTAGCCCGGCTTGATGTTCAGCTCTTCCGGAGCGTCGTTCTCGTGCCGCGCGCCACAGGCGGCGATGGTGATGCCGGCCAGCGCCAGCAGAATGATGTTGGTTTGCATAGCGTCCTCACACTGGTTTCTTCTTTCCCGCCAGCGCGATGAACTCACCGATAATCCCGCGCCGGAACGACAGCACACAAATAATGAAGATCAGGCCAACCACCATGTTGACCGCTTCCCCGATGGTGTTAAACCACTCCACGCCGGTGACATTGGCCAACAGCGTGCCCCAGTCGCCCAGCTTGTTTTCCAGCGCGATGATGATGATGGCGCCAAGCATCGGCCCGGCCAGCGTGCCCATGCCGCCAACCAGCGTCATCAGGATAACCAGGCCGGACATCGTCCAATGGACATCGGTCAAGGTTTCAAACCCTAGCACCACGGTCTTGGTGGCGCCGGCCAGCGCCGCCAGCGCCGCCGACAATACGAAGGCCAGCAGCTTGTACTTGTCGACGTCATAGCCGAGCGAGATCGCGCGCGGTTCGTTTTCCTTGATCGCCTTCAGTACCTGGCCGAACGGCGAATGCACGGTGCGCACAATCAGCGCAAACGCCAGCACGCAGATGCCGAGTACGACGAAATACAAGGTGGTATCGTTGCTGAGGTCGACCATGCCGAGCAACCTTCCACGTGGAACGCCTTGCAGGCCGTCCTCACCGCCGGTGAACTCCCCTGCCCGCAGCGCGCCGAAATAGACCATCTGCGCCAGCGCCAGCGTAATCATCGAGAAGTAAATACCCTGGCGGCGAATCGCCAGCGCTCCCATCAGCAGCCCGATCAGCGCGCCGGCGGCCACGCCCACCAGCAAGCCCAGCTCGAACGGCAGGCCCCAGTTCTTCAGCGCGTTGCCGGCAAAGTAACCGGCCATGCCGAAGAAGGCCGCGTGGCCGAACGACAGCAAGCCAGTAAAACCGATCAGCAGGTTGAAGGCGCAGGCAAACAGCGCGAAGCACAGCAGCTTGGACAGGAACACCGGGTAGCCGACAAACGGCGCCGCCACGGCAATCGCAAAGGCAATCAGGTAGCCGATTTTCTTGTTCATCATTTTTCCTTACCGAACAGGCCAGCCGGGCGCAGCAACAGTACGACTACCATCACCAGGAACACCACGGTCGACGAAAACTCCGGATAGAACACCTTGGTCAGCCCCTCGATGACACCCAGCGCCAGCCCGGTCAGGATCGAGCCCATGATCGAGCCCATGCCACCGATCACGACAACGGCGAATACGACGATAATCAGGTTCTGACCCATCAGGGGCTGCACCTGGATGATTGGGGCCGCCAAAACGCCTGCAAAGCCCGCCAAAGCGACGCCGAAGCCATAGGTCAGCGTCACCATCAGCGGCACGTTGATGCCGAACGCTTCCACCAGCTTGGGATTCTCGGTGCCGGCGCGCAGATAAGCGCCCAGTTTGGTCTTCTCGATCACGAACCAGGTGGACAGGCAAACCACCAGCGAAGCCAGCACCACCCAGCCGCGATAATTCGGCATCACCATGAAACCGAGGTCGGTGGCGCCGGCCAGCGCCTCGGGCACCTGGAACGGCTGGCCGGAGACGCCATAAAACGAGCGGAACACGCCTTCCACCAGCAATGTGATGCCGAAGGTCAGCAGCAGCCCGTACAGGTGGTCCAGCTTGTACAGGTGGCGCAGCATGGTCTTCTCGATGACGACGCCGAACACGCCGACGATCAGCGGCGCCAGCACCAGCATCGCCCAGTAGTTCAGGCCGCAATATTCGATGCCCATCCACGCCAGGAACGCGCCCATCATGTACAGCGCGCCGTGGGAAAAATTAATCACGTTCAGCAGGCCGAAGATGACCGCCAGGCCGAGCGACAACATCGCGTAGAACGAGCCGTTGACCAGGCCCAGCAGCAGCTGGCTCATAATCATGGGCAAGGGATAGCCGAAGATTTCCATGCGCATCCTCAAATAGCCGCTCCCGCCCGCGCGGGAGCGATGGTGGATAACTTAGATTATTTCCACAGGCTGCACTTGGTTTCCGCCTTGGTGGCGTATGCCTGGTCGCCCGGAATGGTGGCCACCACCTTGTAGTAATCCCATGGATATTTCGACTCCGACGGCTTCTTCACTTCCATCAGATACATATCGTGCACCATGCGGCCGTCCGGACGGATTACGCCGTTCTTGGCGAACATATCGTTGATCTTGTTCGCCTTCAGGTGCGCCATCACCTTGTCCGAATCATCGCTGCCGACGGCTTTCACCGCCTTCAGGTAATTGCCGGCGGCCGAGTAATCGGCGGCCTGCAACATCGACGGCTCCTTCTTCATTTTAGCGAAGTAGCGTTTCGACCAGGCGCGCGTGTCTTCATTGGCGTCCCAGTACCAGCCGTCGGTCAGGTACATGCCCTGCGTCAGGTTCAAGCCCAGCGAGTGCACGTCGTTGATGAAGATCAGCAGCCCGGCCAGCTTCATCTTCTTGGTGACGCCAAATTCGTTGGCGGCCTTGATGGAATTGATCGCATCGCCGCCGGCATTCGCCAGGCCGAGAATCTGCGCACCCGACGCTTGCGCCTGCAGCAGGAAGGACGAGAAGTCCGACGCCGACAGCGGATGCTTGACCGAGCCCAGCACCTTGCCGCCGGCCGATTTCACCAGGTCCGAGGTATCTTTTTCCAGCGACTGGCCGAACGCATAATCGGCGGTCATGAAATACCAGTTCTTGCCGCCCTGCTTGACAATCGCGCCGCCGGTGCCGCGCGCCAGCGCGATGGTGTCGTAGGCGTAGTGCACGGTGTACGGCGTGCATTCCTCGTTGGTCAGGCGGGCCGAGCCGGCACCGATCGAGATGAAGATTTTTTTCTTCTCCGCCGCCACCTTGGCCATCGCCAGATTGGCGCCGGAGTTGGTGCCGCCGATCAGCATGTCGACACCCTGCTGGTCAAACCATTCGCGCGCCTTGGAGGCGGCGATGTCGGCCTTGTTCTGGTGATCGGCGGAGATGAATTCGATCTTCTTGCCGTTGAGGTTGCCGCCCGCGTCGGCAATCGCCATCTTGATGGCTTCAGCGCCGCCGGCGCCGTCGATGTCGGTGTACAGGCCGGACATATCGGTGATGAAACCGATCTTCACAGTGTCACCGGAAATCTGTGCGTGCGCCGAGAAAGATGCGCAAGCGGCTACTGCAAGGGTGATGGATTTGATTTTCATTTTTTCGTCTCCCTACCAAGGTTTAAACACCCAATAGCTCGGTCAATACCGGCATCTTGGCGCTCAACTCCGATGCAACAAAGGTCTCCACGATTTGCCCGTGTTCCATCACATAAAACCGGTCAGCCAACGGTGCGGCAAACCGGAAATTCTGTTCCACCATGACGATGGTGTAACCCTTGGCTTTAAGGGTGGTAATCATGCGCGCCAGTCCCTGCACAATCACCGGCGCCAGGCCTTCGGAAATTTCATCCAGCAGCAGCAGGCGCGCACCGGTGCGCAGGATGCGCGCCACCGCCAGCATCTGCTGCTCGCCGCCGGACAGCCGTGTGCCCTGGCTGTGCCGGCGTTCCTGCAAATTGGGAAACATCGCATAGATTTCCTGCACCGGCATGCCCTGGTCGGCGCCGCGCAGCTGCGGCGGCAGCATCAGGTTTTCCTCCGCCGACAGCGAGGAAAAAATCCCCCGCTCCTCCGGGCAATAGCCGATACCGAGGTGGGCGATCTTGTGCGTCGGCAGGCCGATGGCTTCCGCGCCATGCACCTTGATCGAACCCTTGCGCGCACCGGTCAGGCCCATGATGGCGCGCAGCGTGGTGGTGCGGCCGGCGCCATTGCGGCCAAGCAGCGTCACCACTTCACCCGGCTCCACCGTCATGTTGACGTTGTGCAGAATGTGCGACTCGCCATACCAGGCTTGCAGGTTCGAGATTTCCAGGGCGGCCGTCATCAGTGCGCTCCTTCCAGCACTGCCGCTTCCGTTCCCATATACGCTTCCATCACCTGCGGATTGGTCGACACCTGCGCATACGAACCTTCGGCCAGCATGGCGCCGCGCTGTAGCACGGAGATCTTGTCGCAGATGCCGGACACCACTTTCATATTGTGTTCAACCATCAGAATGGTGCGGCCGGCCGACACTTTTTTGATCAGCTCGGTAACGCGGTGTACATCTTCATGGCCCATGCCCTGCGTCGGTTCGTCCAGCAGCATCAGCTCCGGTTCCATCGCCAGCGTGGTGGCGATTTCCAGCGCGCGCTTGCGGCCGTAGGGCATGTCGACGGTGATGGTATCGGCAAATTCGGTCAGGTCGACCTCTTCCAGCAATTGCATGGCGCGCTCGTTGAGCTGGTCCAGCGCGCGTTCGCTTTGCCAGAAAAAGAAGCTGCTGCCGAGCTGGCGCTGCAAGCCGATGCGGACGTTCTGCAACACCGTCAGGTGCGGAAAGACGGCGGAAATCTGAAACGAACGGATCACGCCCATGCGGGCGATCTGCGCCGGCCTGGCGGCGGTGATGTCATTGCCGTTGAACAGAATCTGGCCCGAGGTCGGCACCAGGAACTTGGTCAGCAAATTGAAGCATGTGGTTTTACCTGCCCCGTTGGGGCCGATCAGCGCGTGGATGTGGCCGCGCTGTACTTTGAGATTCACGTCGTTGACCGCAGTAAAACCCTTGAATTCCTTGGTCAAATGCTTTGTTTCCAAGATAACGTCGGACATCCTGTCTCCTTGTTATTCTTTTCAAAGTACCAATTTTTTCTAGATCATACACAGTAACAAATTCGCTAACAATACAGTATAAATACGATGGTTTTTTGATCTGGATTTAAGCGCTGCGGATTAATTGCGCCGCTTTTTCAGCAATCATGATCGTGGGGGAATTGGTGTTTCCTGAGGTGATGAAAGGCATGACGGACGCATCCACCACACGCAGCCGCGCCACGCCCTTCACGCGCAACTGGCTGTCGACCACCGCGCCGGGATCATCATCGCGCCCCATCTTGCAGGTGCCAACCGGATGGAAAATTGTTGTGCCGATCGCACCTGCTGCTTCGGCCAATTCCTCGTCCGTGCGGTAATGAATACCTGGCTTGTATTCTTCCGGTGCGTACTTTTTCAGCGCCGGCGCGGCGACGATGTTGCGCGTCAGCGTCAGTGCCTCGGCGGCGACCTTGCGGTCCTCCGGCGTGCTCAAGTACATCGGCGAAATTTTGGGCGGTGCATACGGATCGGCGCTAGCGATGCGCACATGGCCGCGCGAGGTCGGCCGCAGATTGCACACGCTGGCGGTGAACGCCGGGAAAACATGCAGCGGATCGCCGAACTTTTCCAGCGACAGCGGCTGTACATGGTATTGCAGATTCGGCGTCTGCTCGCTGGCGCTGGAGCGCGCAAACGCGCCCAGCTGCGACGGCGCCATCGACATCGGCCCGCTCTGGAACATTGCGTACTCCAGGCCGATACGCATTTTTCCAAACCAGTTCGACGCCATCGTATTCAAGGTGCGGGCGTTTTTCCCCAGCTTGTAAATCATGCGCAGTTGCAAATGGTCTTGCAGGTTTTCACCCACGCCTGGCAAGTCAGCGACCGGCGTGATGCCAAGCTCGTGCAAGCGCGCGGCGGGACCGATGCCGGAGCATTGCAAAATCTGCGGACTGCCAACGGCGCCTGCCGCCAGCAGGGTTTCTTTGTCTGCGGTGGCGCTGAATAAGGTGCCGCCGCCGGTAAAAATCACGCCGCTGCAGACGCCATTTTCGATCTGCAACCGCTCCACGTGGCAGCCGGTCATCACCGTCAGATTAGGCCGGCGTGCAGCGGGTTTTAAAAATGCCTTGGCCGTATTCCAGCGAATGCCGCGCTTTTGATTGACGTCGAAATAGCCGCAACCGGCATTGTCGCCGCGATTGAAATCGTCGACTTTTTTGATGCCGGTCTGTTCGGCGGCGTCGCGGAACGCGTCCAGTATCTGCCACGACAAACGCTGTTTTTCCACGCGCCACAAGCCGCCTTCGGCGTGGAATTCGGAAGCGCCGCCGTAGTAGTCCTCGCTCTTTTTGAATAGCGGCAGCACCGCCTCCCAGCGCCAGCTGTCGTCGCCGGTCAGCGCCGCCCAGCGATCATAGTCGCCGGCCTGGCCACGCATGTAGATCATGCCGTTGATCGAGGAACTGCCGCCCAGCACTTTGCCGCGCGGGTACAACAGGCTGCGGCCGCCGAGGCCGGGGTCGGCTTCGGTGCGGAATTTCCAGTCGGTACGGGGATTATCGATGCAATGCAAATAGCCGACCGGGATGTGTATCCACACATAATCGTCGCGGCCGCCTGCTTCGATCAGCAGGACTTCCTTGTCTTTATCGGCGCTGAGCCGGTTGGCCAAAACACAGCCGGCAGAGCCGGCGCCTATGATGATGTAATCGTAGCTGCCTGCTGATTCCAAACTGCCTCCTGATTCTATGTCGCGCTGATCTCCGCCAGCAAAGTCTCCACCAGTTTCGCCGCCGGCATGGGCCGCACACGCGCGACACCGGTGCCGCACCACAGCGACATCAATTCAGTCTCGCCACGCCTGGCCGCCTCCGCTCTGATTGGCGAAGTTAAGGCATTTTGGACCGGATATGGCGGCAAAAGAAGTTCGTTGGCAGCCATTAGCTGCATGAACCGGTTTTCCAGTCCGCGCGCATAACGGCCTGAAAAAGTCCGCGTCAACCGGGTCGGATGATTGCCGGCCGCCAGCAGACGCTGCTTGTACGCCGGATGAATGCCCGATTCATCACTGACCAAAAACGCCGTGCCCATCTGCACCGCCTGCGCGCCGCCATCGAGCGCCCGCTTGATATCGGCGCCATCCATGATGCCGCCGGCGGAAATCACCGGTATCGTCACCGCCGCAACCACCAGCGGCAGCAATTCAAACGTCGTCAGCGTCGCCTCTTCCTGCGCGCCGATGAACGTGCCGCGATGCCCGCCCGACTCCACGCCGGAAGCGATCACCGCATCAGCGCCGCGACGCTCCCAGGCCAGCGCTTCTTCGACATGCGTGATCGTGCCGATGACAAAAACGCCGGCATCGTGCAGCCGGCGGATCTGCTCCGCGCTGAGTATGCCGAAAGTAAAGCTGGCCACGGCCGGCCGCAGCGCCAGCAATGTTTCAAACTGCGCGGAAAAGTCCTCGCACCACTTGGCCGGCGTCGGCAATTCCGCCCATCCCAACGATGACCAGACGGGTTGCAGCCATGCTTTGGCCTGTTCCACCTCTTCCGGCGATGGATCTGGCGTCTGCAAAACGAAAAAATTCAGGCAAAAAGGATGGTCGGTCAGGGCGCGGATTTGCGCGGTTTGCTCGCGTATCGCCGTTGGCGACAACAAAGAACAGGCCAGCGAACCCAGCGCGCCGGCATTGGAGACAGCAGCCACCTGCGCCGGCGTGTTATTGCCGCCAGCCGTGGGCCCCTGGATGATGGGATGCGGAAAAACAGATGCTAAGGTCATCAATTCCCTTGTTTCACCCTGTGGATAAGCATATGGATATCCACAGGTGCGAAATGTGAGTAAACAAATAAATTTTTGGGACGAGTTTTTTTATCCCAAAACAGTTCTTCGCTCATACACGGTTTACGCATCCGCTTATGCAGCGCGTAAACGCCTGATTCTAATTCAGATTGATCACTTATCCACAGAAAACAGTGGTTGTTAACAACTATCACTATTTTTATATCTACATCCTTAGGGTAAACCATAAAACCTCCGATATACTGGACTTGCCAAAGAAACACCTTCAACCGGAGATGTTTTGTCCTCTTCGCACAAAAAACCCCGGTCGCCTGCGTACCTGCGGTTTCGGCGACGTTTGCTTACCGGCCTGTTGTCGATGGCGGTACTTGCCATTGCAGTTGTGGTCAGCCAATTTCGTACTTCCTACCTGGAACGCGAACGTTCCATCCAGAGCCAGACCGAGCACTACGTGAAAGCGATGGAAGCGCATGTCACGTACTCGATTCAATCGGTGGATTTGTCGCTGATTGGCTTTGCCAACGCCATCAAGGTTTTACCTGGCAAACAGAGCCGTTCACCGGAAACGATGACCGACCTGCTCTCTTCGCGCGAATCGAGTTTCAACAGCGATTACTGGATTACCTTTATCGATCCGAAAGGCAACGCAGTTGCTACTTCGATCGGCAACAGCGTGATCGGCGCCAACTATGCCGACCGCGACTATTTCAAAGTCCACGTCAACAACGATGCCAAGGGCAAGCTGTTCATCGGTGAACCTTCAGTTGGCAGAGTCAGCAAGAAAAAGCTGTTGTTCCTGAGCCGGAGAGTGGAAACTGCCAAAGGCGAGTTCCTGGGTGTGGTCGCAGCGCCATTGAATGTCGACCGCTACGCCAAAGTGTTTGAAAATTCACGCTTCAATTCGGACATTTCCATCGCACTGGTGCACGCCGGCGGCAAGGTGATTGCCCGCGTGCCGAATTTTGAACAGGCTTTCGCACGTAACCTGAGGATATCGCCGCTATTCGACAATGTGCGCAAGTCACCGTCCGGCACCTACAAAAACATCAGCGTGATCGACAATATCAGCCGGATTTTCAGCTATCGCGTGATTGACGGACTGCCGCTGATTATCGTTGTTGGCAGCAGCGACGCTGAAACCACGCGGTTTTTGCAGCAAAACTACCTGATCGCCGGTAGCGGACTGACGATCTTGCTGCTGCTGATGTTGAGCGCCGGCCATTTTTCGCTGCGCACGTACAGCCTGCAGGAAGAGCGCGAACTTCGCTATCGTGCGCTGTACAGCGCCAGCAGGGAAATGGAACAACGCCTGCTGGCCAGCGAAGAATCGATGAAACAAGCGTCGCTGATGTTTCAGCATAGTGGCGAAGGCATGATGGTGACAGATGGAAAAGGCAAGATACTCACCGTCAATCCAGCTTTTTCCGTCTTGAGTGGCTATACCGAAAAAGAACTGCTTGGCCATCATGCCTACAAACTGGCTTCCAGCCGCAATGACAAGGAATTTGTTGCCCGGCTGTTCGACAGCGTCACTGAAACCGGCTACTGGAAAGGTGAACTCTGGCACAACAGCAAGGATGGCGAAGAACTGCTGATCGCCATGATCGTCAACACTGTCTACGATGAACAGGGCAATCCCTTCCGCTACGTCGCACTGATGAGCGACATCACGCAGAAAAAAGCTTCAGAAGAAATCGTCTGGCGCCAGGCCAACTTCGATGCACTGACAGGATTGCCGAACCGCCGGCGTTTCCACGAACATCTACGCCAGGAAATGAAAAAGACCGACCGCTCGCAGTTGCCGATGGCGCTGGTGTTTGTCGATCTGGACTACTTCAAGGAAATCAACGACACGCTCGGCCATGACAAGGGCGACTTGCTGCTGAAAAAAGTGGCAACCCGTTTGCTTAGCTGCGTGCGCAGCACCGATACCGTGGCCAGGCTGGGCGGTGACGAATTCACCGTCATCCTCAGCGAGCTGCGCAACGCCAGCGATGTGGTCCGCACGGCGCAGGAAATCCTGAAGAAAATGAGCACGCCCTTCCATCTGGGCGAAAACATTGCCCATATTTCGAGCAGCATCGGCATCACGCTCTACCCGGAAGACGCCAGCGATGCTGAAACTTTAATCAAAAACGCCGACCAGGCGATGTACACGGCCAAGCAACAGGGCCGTAACCGCTTCAACTATTTCGCGCCCTTCATGCAGGAAGCTACCCGCGCGCGTATCAACCTGGTCAACGACCTGCGGGTGGCGGTCAGTCACGACCAGTTGCGCATCATGTACCAGCCGATCGTCAACCTGGCCAACGGCGCCATCGTCAAGGCGGAAGCCCTGGTGCGCTGGCAACATCCGGTGCGTGGATTGCTGAATCCGGCTGAATTCATCAGCGTTGCGGAAAGTAGCGGCATGATTATTGGCATCGGCGACTGGGTTTTTCAGCAGGCAGCGCGCCAGGCACGGCAGCTGCAGACCATCGCTTCGACGGATTTCCAGGTATGTGTGAACAAATCGGCGTCGCAATTCCGTGACGACGGCAGCAACTACCAGCAATGGCTGGATTTTTTGCACGAACTGAAGCTCAAGCCAAACAGCATCATCATCGAAGTCACCGACAGCCTGCTATTGGACGCGGCCAACAACAATGTCGGACTGGGCCACGAGCATATGCAGATCTGCCTGGATGATTTCGGCGCCGGCTGCGCGCTGACCTTCCTCAAACGGTTCGAAGTGGACTACATCAAGATCAATCCGGCGGACGGATTGCTGATTTGCGAGGCAATTATCGCCCTGGCGCACAAGCTGAACATCAAAGTCATCGCCGAAGGTATAGAAACTCAACAACAACTAAGCGATTTAAGTGCTGCCGGATGCGATTTTGGCCAGGGATACCTGCTCTCCAAGCCAATTTCAGGCGAAGAATTACAGGAAAAACTACAAAAACAGGTCGAGCCTGTGAATAAGTGATTGGATATCCACAGGACGAGATGTGGCTAAGCACCCCATTTGACCACAGGCCATCATTTTATCCAAAAACTGTTCCTGAACTGATACAACGCTTATGCAGCATGTTGTTTACGCTGTAAGCAAATGATTTGTAAACGTATACAGAGGTTATCCACAGTTAACTGCACGTTTACTACTACCACTATGTTTATATAAAACCTTTGTAAACTACATTAAACGGCTACTCGTCTTCAGAAAGCCATCTGCACAGCAAGAAACGCCTTAAAATCCACTTTTTTTCGCTACGCGTTGTGGAAAAAGCGCTGGAACTCCACAGGCTCTATTCAAAAATCAAAGGAAAAGTATGCGTTTAGGCATCATCAGCGCGTTGGCTGAAGAACAGCATGGCCTTCTGGAAGCCCTTCAGAGCCCCGCCAGGCACGTTCACGGCATGAGGGAGTACACGACCGGGAAACTCTGGGAAATCGACGCTGTGTGCGTTTTATCGCGTATAGGCAAGGTTGCCGCAGCAATGACAGCTGCAATCCTTGTGGAGAAGTTCGGAGTTACCCACATAATTTTTACCGGCGTGGCAGGTAGCGGGGATAAAAACGTCAAAGTCGGGGACATCGTGGTCGCTGAATCGCTGATACAGCACGATTTCGATGCCAGCCCCTTGTTTCCAAAATTTGAAATTCCGCTGACTGGCCTCTCCAGCTTTGCCACGGACCTCGCCTTGACCGACAGATTGCTGCCGCAGCCACGCCAATCACACGCGTTCATCGCGGATTAATCGCCAGTGGTGATCAATTTATAGGCAAACTGACGCAAATTCAGGCGCTGAAGGCCGCCTTGCCTACCGTTTTGGCGGTGGAGATGGAAGGTGCGGCAGTCGCCCAGGTGTGTTTCGAGCTGGGCATACCGTTTGCGGTGATCAGAACGATCTCCGACAACGCCAACGACGATGCCGCCGTCGACTTCATGCATTTCATCAAAACGGTCGCCTCGCGCTACGCGTTTGATCTGATTCAAAACTTCTGCAAGACGTAAAAAAAGCCGGGCGAACCCGGCTTTTGATCAAAACTTACGCAGTTTCCAGCGTCATCAGGCTGGCGTTGCCGCCTGCTGCGGTCGTATTCACGCATAGAGCGCGCTCAGCAAGCAAACGCCACAGCGGGATGCTCCCCTCCTCGGTGGTGCTGATCAGGCCCACCAGCGCCCCGTTACGGGCCGCCAAGGTGCCGTACTGGCTCTTGGCCAGCATGTCTTCCACCAGCGCGATCTGGAATTCGCAATCGTCCAGGCTGGAAACGCTCTGGATGCGGTCCTTGACCGCCGCCGGCAGGTCGGCTGGCAGCAGCGCCGCGCCCGGGCCGGTGACCAGCGCCACGTTGCCGGTCGCCAGTACAGCGGCGATCTGATTCAGTAAGCCGTCCAGCGTGCCGGAGACGCAGGCAACCGCGCCACGGGCCACCAGCGCCAGCGTGTTGCGCTCTCCGGTAGGGCCTGGCAGTGTGGTCAGACTGCCCAGCATGGTCGAACGGCTGTATTGCTCGGCCAGTCCGGCTGCGCGGTCGTGGCCATGCTGTTTCGCCCAGCCGATCAGTGCATCCAGCGATGGCGAGGTCTGGCGTTCATGCACCGGCGCCGTGGTGGCGCTGCGTTGCAGGCGTTTCAGGTACAGCGGGCCGCCGGCCTTCGGACCGGTGCCGGATTTGCCTTCGCCACCGAATGGCTGCACGCCCACCACCGCGCCAACGATGTTGCGGTTGATGTAGATGTTGCCAACGTGCGCGCGGCTGGCGATATAGTCGATGGTTTCATCGATGCGCGAATGCACACCCAGCGTCAGGCCAAAGCCGCTGCTGTTAATTTGTTCCACCACTTTCGGCAGGTCCGAACGCTTGTAGCGGATCACGTGCATCACCGGGCCGAATACTTCCTGGGTCAGCTCGGCCAGCGAGCGGATTTCCAGAACGGTTGGCGGCACAAAGGTGCCGGCGCTGGTCACTTCCGACGGCAGGTCCAGCGAGTAGTAATCCACCGCCGTCGCCTTCAGTTTGTTGATATGGGCCAGCAGGTTTTGTTGCGCTTCGGCGTCGATCACCGGGCCGATATCGGTCACCAGGCGGTCCGGCGAGCCGACTTTCAGCTCCTGCATCGCGCCCTTGAGCATTTTGATGGTCTTGTCGGCGATATCTTCCTGCAGGAACAGCACGCGCAGCGCCGAGCAGCGCTGGCCGGCGCTGTCGAAGGCCGACGAAATCGCATCCTGCACCACCTGTTCCGGCAAGGCCGACGAATCGACGATCATGGCGTTCTGGCCACCGGTTTCGGCGATCAGCGGAATATCGGCGTTTTCGGCGGTGGCGCGCTTGGCCAGCGTGCGGTTGATCAGCTGCGCCACTTCGGTCGAGCCGGTGAAGATCACGCCCTTGACGCGGCTGTCAGCGGTCAGCGCGGCGCCGACCACTTCGCCGCGGCCCGGCAGGAATTGCAGCGCGGCGCGCGGAATGCCGGCTTCGTGCAGCAGTTCGACCGCGCGATGGGCGATCAGGGGCGTCTGCTCTGCCGGCTTGGCCAGCACCACGTTGCCGGCGGCCAGCGAGGCGGCCACCTGGCCGGTGAAGATCGCCAGCGGGAAGTTCCACGGGCTGATGCAAGTTACCGGGCCCAGCGACAGCGTGTTGATGGCACTGCTGACTTCGGCCGCGTAGTAGCGCAGGAAGTCGACCGCTTCGCGCAGTTCGGCAATCGCGTTCGGCAGCGATTTGCCGGCTTCGCGGATGGCCAGCGTCATCAGTTCCATGGCGTTGGCCTCGAACAGGTCGGCGGCTTTCATCAGCGCGGCAGCGCGCACCGACGGTTCGGTGGTCTGCCAGTCCATGGCGTAGCTGCTGGCGCTGGCCAGCGCGATGTCGACGTCTGTGGCGCTGGCTTCCACCAGTTGGCCGACGATGTCGCTGCGTTGCGCTGGATTGGTGATGTTTTGCACTGGCTGGCCGGCGCTGACGCCGCCAGCGATCAGCGGTGCCGCGTGCCAGCTGCGTGGTGCGGCCAGCGCTTCCGAAATCTCGCGCAGCACGTTTTCATTGGCCAGGTCGAAGCCGGACGAGTTCTTGCGCTCGGCGCCGAACATGTCCAGCGGCAGGGCGATGCCAGGATGCGGCAGGCCACCCTGTTCGCGTGCGGCGGCGACCGGATCGCGCAGCAGCGACTCGATCGGGATCGCTTCGTCGACGATCTGGTTGACGAAGGACGAGTTGGCGCCGTTTTCCAGCAGGCGGCGCACCAGGTAGGCCAGCAGCGTTTCGTGGGTGCCTACCGGCGCATAGATGCGGCACGGCTTGTCCAGGTTGTCCTTGCCGACCACCTGGTCGTACAGCGACTCGCCCATGCCGTGCAGGCACTGGAATTCGTAGTCGGTGACGCCATCGCGCTTGGCCCAGGTGTAAATGGTCGACAGCGTCTGCGCGTTGTGGGTGGCGAATTGCGGATAGATCAGGCCGTTGGCGCCCAGCAGCTTTTGCGCGCACACCAGGTAGGAAACGTCGGTATAGACCTTGCGCGTGTAGACCGGATAGCCGCTCATGCCGTCCACCTGGGCGCGCTTGATTTCCGCATCCCAATAAGCACCCTTGACCAGGCGCACCATGAATTTGCGGCCGCTGCGCTTGGCCAGATCGATCAGGTAGTCGATAACGAACGGGCAGCGCTTCTGGTAAGCCTGGACGACGAAGCCGATGCCTTCGAAGCCTTCCAGATCAGGATCATGCGCCAGCGCTTCCATCAGGTCCAGCGACAGTTCCAGGCGGTCGGCCTCTTCCGCATCGATGTTCAGGCCGATGTTGTAGTGTTTGGCCAGCAGCACCAGTTCGCGCACGCGCGGCAGCAACTCGTCCATCACGCGGCTGCGCTGGGCGCGGCTGTAGCGCGGGTGCAGCGCCGAGAGCTTGACCGAAATGCCAGGGCCGTTGCGGATGCCGCGGCCGTTCGAGGCCTTGCCGATCGCGTGGATTGCGGTTTCATAGGAGGCGTAGTAGTTGCGCGCGTCCGCTTCGGTCAGCGCCGCCTCGCCCAGCATGTCGTAGGAATAGCGGTAGCCGCGTGCCTCGTTGGCCTGGCCGTTCTTGATCGCCTCATCGATGGTCTGGCCGGTGACGAACTGGTTGCCCAGCATGCGCATCGCCAGGTCCACGCCTTTGCGGATCAGCGGCTCGCCGCCCTTGGAAATCAGCTTGGTCAGCGCTGAGCCCAAGCCGGCCTCGCTCGACGTCGACACCAGCTTGCCGGTGATCAGCAGGCCCCAGGTGGCGGCATTGACAAACAGCGACGGCGATTCGCCCAGGTGTTTGCGCCAGTCGCCCTTGCTGATTTTGTCGGCGATCAGGCGGTCGGCGGTGGCATTGTCGGGAATACGCAACAGTGCTTCAGCCAGACACATCAGCGCCACACCCTCGTCCGAGGACAGCGAAAATTCATGCATCAGCGCGTCCACGCCGGAGGCGCGGGTACGTTCCGTGCGCACCGAGCTGACCAGTTTATGCGCCAGTTGTTGCGCTTGCTGGAGGCTGGCGTCGTCGTGGTTTTGCAGTTGGCCGATCAGCCATTGAACGGCGCTGATTTCATCCTTGCGATAGGCGGCCGTGACTGCGGCGCGCAGTGGAATCGGGTCGCGCAGGATCTCAGCCTGCAGGGCGGCGAACGGGGTAAAACCGGAACTGGTGACTGCTTGCATGGGGAACTCTCAGAAGAATAGTTTTGAGCCGGTCCACGTACAAAAACACGCCCGTCAGCGAGGCTGGCGAGCGTGATTTTTCGTGAACTGCTAATGATTCGATTGTACGAGGGATTCTTCTGGATTAATTCTGGTAATGCAGGGGGCTAGCAATAGATTGTTTTTAGTGAGACAATTTAACCAAATAATATTTATTTGGGAGTTCCCGGAAATGTTAGACAAGATCAGCAAAAAAATCTTGATGGAATTGCAGAGCGATGGCCGCATCTCCAACGTGGAGCTTGCCGCACGGGTGAATCTGTCGCCCGCCGCCTGCCTGGAACGTGTGCGCAAGCTGCACGAGTCCGGCTATATCATGGGTTACACCGCGCAGCTGAATCCGCAACTGCTCGACGTATCCCTGCTGGTCTTTATCGAGGTGGTGCTGGATCGCACCACGCCCGAGGTATTTGATGCCTTCAAACACAGCGTGCAGGTCATCCCGGAGGTGCTGGAATGCCACATGGTTGCCGGCGGCTTCGACTATCTGGTCAAAGCCCGCGTCAAGGACATGGCGGCTTACCGCGAGTTCCTGGGTAAAACCCTGCTACAGAAAGGTGTCCGCGAGACCCACACCTATGCTGTGATGGAAGAAGTTAAGAATACCACCAAGTTGCCCATAAAATAGCATCACAGAAATAAAATTTGGAGACGCCCAAGGCGCCTGTTGTTTAAACGGGGGACAGATGAAGCTTTTGCAGCATAAGTTGGTGCAACGTGGATTGTGGATTTTGGGTGCGACGGCAGGTGGGACCTGCCTCGCTTACTTGTTCAACCTGGCTGGGGCGGGGCCGGTAGCGGCTGCGATTCCAGCGGCGCTGGGCGGCGCCGGCATCGCTTGGTGGGCGTCGCGCCAGAGCAGCGACGAGGGTGGCGTACGCCAGTTCGCCCACACCGTCGGCGATGAAATCGACGCCATCATGATCGGCGCTGCGGAAACCTCGTACTTCGTCGATTCCGTTAAAAAGAAAATCGAGCTGGATGTCAGCACGGCCGGTGGCATCGTCCACAGCTCTGCACAAAATGCCGACACCACCGAGCGCATCGCCGCCAATGCCGAGCGCGCGGCAAAAATCGCCGCCCAGGTGCGTGGCGAAACCGTCGCCGGGCGCGCCGAGGCGGACCACGGCCTGCAACGCATCCGCACCGCGCGCGAAGACGCACAAACCGCAGCCTCGGTGATGACGGCGCTGCAAACCAATTCCCGCAAAATCTATGGCTTTACCGAGGCCATCAGCGAAATCTCCGCGCGCACCAATTTGCTGGCGCTGAATGCCGCCATCGAGGCGGCGCGCGCCGGCGAACAGGGCCGTGGTTTTGCCGTGGTCGCCAGCGAAGTGCGTCAGCTGGCGCTGCGCACCAAGGAAGCCACCGATGAAATCAGCGCCATGGTGCGCGAGATTAACCAGCAGGCGGAGAAGGCCGCCACTGGCATGAATTCGCTGGCGGTCAAGGTCAGCGAGGCGGCTGGCAATGTGGAAACCGTACACGGTCTGCTGGGGAATATCGAACAGTCATCGGGCGTGTCGGAAGATGAGATCGGCCAGATCGCACGGGCCTCGCGCGAGCACGTCGCCACGACCGAGGAAATCGCCCAGGCCATCGCCAGCATCCGCGACAGCCTGTTATCCACCGAGAAGGAATTGCCGCGCGCGGCAAGCTCGGCGATGGCCTTGGCGGAACGGGCGGAGATCATCACCGGCGCGCTGGGCGAGTCGTCGATCGAGACTTCGCATGACGCTATCCGCATGGCCGCGCAGCGGGCGGCGGCGGAAGTCGGCAAGATCTTCGAGCGCGCCATCGCCAGCGGCCAGATTTCAGCGGAAGCGCTGTGGGATCGGAAGTACACGCCGATACCGAACACCGATCCGCCCAAGCATAAAACCCGCTTCGATGATTTCACCGACCGCGTGCTGCCGGCCTTGCAGGAAAGCTTGCTGCAGGCGATGCCGCAGCTGGCCTACGCCGGCGCTGTGGATAACAACGGCTATTTCCCCACCCACAACAAGAAGTTTTCGCAGCCGCTGACCGGGAACTACGATGTCGACATCGTCAACAACCGTACCAAGCGCATCTTCAGCGACCGCACCGGCAAGCGCTGCGGCTCGAATACCAAGCCCTTCCTGCTACAGACGTATAAACGGGATACCGGCGAGGTGATGCACGACCTGTCCGCGCCGATTTATGTGGATGGCAAGCACTGGGGCGGTTTCCGTATCGGCTACCGCTCCAGCCATTAACGGGCGGAGGCTGGCGCCTGGGTAGGCGCCGGCGCGGTGTTCACCGCGCGCTGCGTCTGCGTGTTCATTTTTTCCAGATGGGAGCGCAGCCATTTGTGCGCCGGGCTGCGTGCATCGCGTTCGTGCCACAGCATGTCCAGGTGGACCGCCGGCAGCGGGAACGGCAGTTCCTTGTGTACCAGCGCATCGGTCATGCCGGTTGCTGCGATCAGGTGGCGCGGCAGCACCGTCACCAGGTCCGAATTGGCTACCACGCGGCCGGCGGTGAAGAACTGGTTCACTGTCAGCAGAATGCGGCGTTCGCGTTGCAACTGCGCCAGCGCCTCGTCGACCAGACCGTGCGCGCGGCCGGAGAAGCTCACCAGCAGGTGATTGGCGGCGCAATAGTTATCCAGATTCAGCTCGACCTTGGCCAGCGGATGATCGCGGCGCATCACGCACACGTATTTGCCGGAGTACAGGCGCTCGTGGCGGATCGGCGAGCCGGTTTCGTAGGACAGCTGCGCCGCCACGCCGGGGAAGAAGCCGACCGCCAGGTCGATATCGCCGCGCAGCAGCATCGGCCGCGGTTCGCGCGTGGTCAGCGGCACCATGCGCACATTGATGCCTGGCGCCTCGCTCTCGATCGAACGCATCAGCGACGGCAGCCACATGGCGGCGGTGGCGTCGGCCATGGCCATCCGGAAGGTGGCGTGGGCGGCCGAAACGTCAAAGGTTTCCGGCGCTACCGCTGCTTCCAGGCTGGCCAGCGCACTGCGCACGGATGGCCACAGCGATTCGGCGCGCGGCGTCGGCTTGACGCCGTAGGCGGTGCGGATCAGCAGTTCGTCGCCCAGGCTTTCGCGCAGGCGCTTGATGGCGTTGGAAACGGCAGGCTGGGTCATGGCCAGGTGGCCGGCGGCACGTGTCAGATTTTGCTCTGTCATGACCGCGTCGAAAACGCGCAGCAAGTTCAGGTCCAGCGTCAGAAAGCTCATGGCGGCTCAGGGAAAAAAGTTGGTGAAATAACGATAGCACACTCCATTCACGAAACGCATAATTGTTATGGAGAATCGCAATTGGATAGTTATGTTGCGGCGCACTATAGTGAGATCAGATTCTAAAGCTACCGCTAAACTGTGTCCATCATGATTTCCGCATTACAAGATTTTTCTCTGTTCACCGCCATCAAGCTGGCGCTGCTGATCGCTGTCAGTGGTGGTTTGATTGTGCTGTTCAAGCCGCTGCTGCTGGGCTGTGCGCGCGCTGCCGTACTGGTGGTCAAGCCCAAAATGACGCGTGAACAGCGCCGCCAGCTGGCGACGCGTAGCTGATACTGCGACGCAGCATTACTTTTCGCCGAGCAGCGCCGGTTTGAGCGAACTGTCGGCCGGCTTATCACCCAGCCAGATACGCAGCACGGCGTTATAAAACGCCACATCCGGCATCAATTCCCCGATTTTCTTTCCATTCAGATAGCACTGGGTGCCCTCGTTCGGCGTCCAGTCCAGCGATAGCTGGTCGCCCTTCTTCAGCACCGGCGTCTGCGCGAACACTTCTCCGAATTTCATAATCTGCGGCAGGATCTTGTTGCGGTCTTCCTTGCTGGTGTTGGCGTTGATGCCATCGGTGAAGGCCTTGCCGAAGTCTTCCGAGCTGACTTCGCGCAGCATGGTGATGGCCACGCGGCGCGGGCCCGGCACTGTCAGCACGTCGGCCACCGTGGTTTTCTTTTCCGTCAGGTACAGGGCGGCCGCATAGACCTTGAAGATGACCTTGGTGCGCACGCCGGCGCCGTTCAGTTTGAGCTGCTGGCCGGCCACGGTAACCGTTTCGTCGAATTTGACGCCCGCCACGTCAACGGCGGCAAAGGCGAAGGAAGGCATGGCCGCACACAGGGCGGCCGCAGCCAGGACGTGCAGGGTGGTTCTACGGTTCATGAAGGTCTCCGGTATCGATGTGATCCGACTATACCACCGTGGAGACGCTACAGCGCTGCTCAGGCCTTGGCTACCTGCAGCAGTTCGAATTTGGCAAACAGCTGGTCCTTGGTTTCGCGGAATTCCGGATTGAAAGGGATGCAGCTGACCGGGCACACCTGCTGGCATTGCGGCTCGTCGAAGTGGCCGACGCACTCGGTGCATTTGTCCGGATTGATTTCGTAAATTTCCGCGCCCATGTAGATCGCGTCGTTCGGGCACTCAGGCTCGCACACATCGCAATTGATACAGTCGTCGGTAATCATTAAGGCCATGATTCAGCTCACTTACTTTGCCTGGTCAGTGTTGTTGGCGGCGATTTTCTTCTGCAACCAACGGTCCACCGATGGGAATACAAACTTGGACACATCCCCGCCCAGCATAGCGATTTCGCGCACGATGGTGCCGGAGATAAATTGATACTGGTCGGATGGCGTCAGGAACATGGTTTCGACATCCGGCAGCAGGTAGCGGTTCATGCCCGCCATCTGGAACTCGTACTCAAAGTCGGACACGGCGCGCAGGCCGCGCACGATCACGCGTGCATCGTGCGCACGCACGAAGTCTTTCAGCAGGCCGGAAAAACTCTCCACCTTCACATTCGGATAATGGCCGAGCACTTCGTTGGCGATTTCCAGGCGCTCCGCCAGCGAGAAGAACGGTTTCTTGTTCTGGCTGTCAGCGACGCCGACCACCAGCGTGTCGAACAGACCTGATGCGCGACGCACCAGATCTTCGTGACCACGGGTCAGCGGATCGAAAGTTCCTGGATAAACAGCTACTACCATTGCGGCTCCCTGCAGATGCACCAATATAGAACGCGCATTATGCCTGAAAATCGTGTTTTGCTTAAAAATGCCTTAATTTGAGGCGGTTTTAGCAGCAAATACTGCCGATTAGGGTTTGTATTTTAATAAATGATAGAACACCATCCCGGCTTTGTCAGCCCGGATGACTTCCCAGTTGGCCAGCCATTCAGGCACTGCCTCGCCGTCGGCAAATTCCAGCGCCAGCCCGGATTCGGCATACACCAGGCCGCCCTCTTTCAGCAGCTTGCCGCACAGTGGCAGCGTCTTTTCCAGGAAGCTTTGCTGGTAAGGCGGATCGAGGAAGATCAGGTCGTACTTCTGGCCGCGCGTGGCCGCCGACTGTGCCACCGACAGCGCGTCGCCGCGCATGATCTGCACATTGTCGGCCTTCAGCTTGGCCTTGATCTCTTCCAGCTGGCGCGTGACTTGCGCATTGCTGTCGATCATGGTGACTGAAAGCGCGCCACGGCTGGCCGCTTCAAAGCCCAGTGCGCCGCTACCGGCAAACAGGTCCAGCACTTGCGCGTCTGCCCAGTAGCCATCGCGCTGGTGGTTGATCCAGTTGAACGCCGTCTCACGCACGCGGTCCGGTGTCGGCCGCAAGCCAAGCGCGCTCAGCACCGGTAGCGGCGTGCGCTTCCATTGTCCACCGATGATGCGCACCTGGTTGCTGTGCTGCGGGCCGTGGACCGGGACTTTGGCAGGTTTGGCGGGCTTGCTGAGAGGCTTTCTAGGCATGAGGCTGTGTTCTAAGTCATTGATTCAACAGGCCATCATACCATAGAGCCACTTATCGCTGGTCTGCCGCCAGACTGCGGAAGTCGTCAATCCAGCCCTGCATGCGGCGCTGCGCATGGGCTTTCTGGGTAGGCGTGGCCAGGTTGATCACGGTCAGCACCAGCTGGATATTGGCTTCCTCGGCAGCGTCGAAGAAAGCCTTGCGCTCGGAGTTGTCGAGACGGCGGAAGCCGTCCTTGATCAGCTTCTGTATCTCCGCCTGCGTCGCCTCCTTGCTCAGCTTTTCACTCTGTACCTTGCGCACCAGCGCCAGGATGCTGTTCTGCCGGCGCGTGCGTTCGTCCAGCCAGATCTCGTTATTCAGCGGGCGGGCGTCGGAGGCTTTGCGGATCTGCGCTTCCTGCTCGTCGGTGAAGTTGCCGAACCACAGTTCGAACTGCTCCATCGATTTCTTGAAACGGAAGCGTTGCTGCGCCTCCTTGTCGCCGCGCATATTCTTCTTGCGGAAATCGTTGGTGTTGGCGGCGAACTTGCGCTCCAGTGCTGCGATCTGGTCCGGTTGCAGCGAGCGCGCCAGCTCGGTCAGCTCCGGCGTCGCCTTCAATAGCAGCGACTCGGTGCGTTTCTTGATTTCATCGTAGTCGTTTTGCAGATCGGCCTGCGTCGCCCCGGCGGCCAGCTGGCGCTGCGCCGTTTGCAGGATTTGCACATAGTCCTGCAGCTGGGTCTTGCGGTGCCACTGGAACAGGCGGTCGATATCCTCCTGTACCCAGCTCTTTTGCTCGCTGTTCAGGTCGACATAACCGTCCAGCCACCAGTACAGCAGCGTGTCGCCGTTGTTATAGGCCAGCCGCAGCGAACTGCAACCGGCCACGACGACCATGAGCACGATCAGGAACAGGCCGTATAGCGTCCGGCGGCTTGGCAGGGGCATGTTAGACTTTTGCATTTACACACTCACTTGATTTGGCACCTCTATGAACGTCGTTATCCTCGCTGCCGGCATGGGCAAGCGCATGCAATCCGCGCTGCCAAAAGTTTTACACCCACTGGCGGGTAAGCCGCTGCTGCAGCATGTGCTGGACACGGCACGTAGCTTGTCCGCCAGCCGATTATGCGTGATTTATGGTCACGGCGCCGCAGCTGTACAGGAGTTGCTTGCTAAACAGCCAGTCAAGGTCGGCGCCGCGCTACAGGAACAGCAGCTGGGCACCGGCCACGCCGTCATGCAGGGCTTGCCTGAGCTGGACGACAATGTCCCTACCCTGATTCTCTACGGCGACGTGCCGCTGACCACCAGCGCCTCGCTGCAGGCGCTGATTGACGCCGCCGGCAACGACAAGCTGGGCATTCTGACTGTCGAACAAGACGATCCTACCGGTTTGGGCAGAATTGTTCGTGAGAATGGCCACATTGTGCGCATCGTCGAACAAAAAGATGCCAATGAAGCCGAACGCGCGATCAAGGAAATCAACAGCGGCATCATGGTGGCGCCGACCAAACGCCTGAAGCAATGGCTGGCGGCGGTGAAGAACAACAACGCCCAGGGCGAGTATTACCTGACCGATATCGTCGCGCTGGCCGTGGCGGATGGCGTGCCGGTGGTGTCGGCCCAGCCGTCGGCGCAGTGGGAAGTGGCTGGCGTCAACAGCAAGGTGCAGCTGGCCGAGCTGGAACGCATTCACCAACGCAACATCGCCAACAATCTGCTGGAACAGGGCGTCACGCTGCTGGACCCGTCGCGGATTGACGTGCGCGGCGAACTGGTTTGCGGCCGCGATGTCACCATCGACGTTGGTTGCGTGTTTGAAGGCAAGGTGGAAATCGGCGACGGCGTGCATATCGCCGCCCACAACGTCATCGTCAACGCCCGCATCCTGGCCGGCGCGCAGATCAAGCCGTTCTGCCATATCGAGGAAGCGGTGGTCGGCGAGGCCTCGCTGATCGGCCCGTATGCACGCCTGCGTCCGGGCACCGTGCTGGCGGAAGATGTTCATGTGGGTAACTTCGTCGAAATCAAGAATGGCCAGGTGGCCGCGCACAGCAAGGCCAATCACCTTGCTTACATCGGTGACGCCACCATCGGTTCGCGCGTCAACATCGGCGCCGGCGTCATCACCTGCAACTACGACGGCGCCAACAAGTCCCGCACCGTCATCGAAGACGATGCCTTCATCGGCAGCGACAGCCAACTGGTGGCCCCGGTCACGGTTGGCAAAGGCGCGACGCTGGGCGCCGGCACCACGCTGACCAAGGATGCGCCAGCCGGCAAGCTGACCGTGTCGCGTCCGCGCCAGGTGACCATTGAAAACTGGACCCGTCCGGTCAAGATCAAAAAATAAGCGGGCGGCTTGCCCGGTTGCCGATCGGCGCCTGCGGGCGCCGTTTTTGTTTGTGGATAAATATGTGAGTAAGCGCTGATTAGGGGCGGGAAAACAGGTGGGCAAGTGCACCATTTACTCGCAAGCGAGGTATACAGCGACTGCCTGTTGTTGTTGAAGCGCGTCTCCAGCACGCTTTTTCAGCAAATGTGCATAACTCTGTGCGTAAGCCCCTGAGCAAGTGTTGAATAAGCGGCGGATAAGTGGCGGATAACTTTTTTCCTTGGAAAACCGCTGTGTATAAAGCTGGGGAAAAGCCATGGAATATCCCTCGGATAACCATGGGATAAGACAACAGACATGGCCAGCAGATGCCAAAAATGCTACGATGAGAATAATTCTCATTCAATAAATGGCAAATTGTGCATCAGATTGCGCCCCGTTCCGAAGTTGGCAGCCTGTACGCCGCTCACCACAGCTGGCTGGTGGGCTGGCTGCGCCGCAAGGTCAACGGCGCCGACCATGCGGCCGATCTGGCGCAGGAAACCTTCGTGCGCATCCTGTGCCAGCCCGATCACTGCTGCAAGGAGATGCGCGAGCCGCGCGCCTATCTGGCCACCGTCGCCCACCGTCTGCTGATCAACTACGCCGAGCGGCAATCGCTGGAGCGCGCCTACCTCGAAGTGCTGGCGCAACTGCCTCCCTGCCACACGCCCTCGCCGGAAGAACGCGTGCTGATCCTCGAATCGCTGCACGACATCGACCGCATGCTGGATGGCTTGCCGCCCAAGGCGCGTGAAGCTTTCCTGCTGTCGCAGCTGGAAGGCCTGGGCTATAGCGACATCAGCGCCCGCCTCGGCGTCACCGTACGCACAGTCAAGCGCTACATGGCGGCGGCTTTCATGCAATGTTTGATGGCCACCGCATAAAACCTGTCCCTTTTTGTGATCTCGCCGGTCTTACTGGTATCAATCACAACAAAAGGGAATGAAAGATGCATCACAAGCTGCACATCACCGCACTGGCGCTGGCGCTGAGCGCCGCCTATCCGGCCTTCGCTGCCGACGAAGAAGAACAGATCACCAAGGTGGAAGTCAAAGGCCAGAACGGCAAGGACGACTCCTATTCGGCCGGCTCGGCCCACACCGCCACCCGCATGGAAATGTCGATCCGCGACACGCCGCAATCGGTCAGCGTGGTCACCCGCGCCTTCATGGACGACCTCGGCCTGACCCGCATCGACGAAGCGCTGGGCCTGACCACCGGCGTCATGATCGGCCAGGCCGACACCGAGCGCACCAACTTCTACGCGCGCGGCTTCTCGATCAATAATTTCCAGATCGACGGCATGCCGCAGGGCTCCAATTCGCCGCTGTCGGACACCATCCTGTACGACCGTATCGAAGTGGTGCGCGGCGCCAGCGGTCTGATGGGCGGCACCGGCGATCCGTCGGCCGCCGTCAACATGGTGCGCAAGCGTCCTGGCAAGACGCTGACCGGCAGCGCCAGCGTCGCCTTCCGCCGCTGGGACGACCGCCGCGTCGAAGTCGACCTGACCGTGCCGCTGACTTCGGACGGCTCGGTGCGCAGCCGCGTCGCCGTCGCCCATCAGGACCGCGATTCCTACATGGACATGTACCACGAGCGCAAAACCGTTGGCATGGCCATCGTCGAGGCCGACCTGACGCCGGGCACGCTGCTGACCGCCGGCATCGACTTCCAGCGCAACACGCCGACCGGCGCCACCTGGGGCGCTGTGCCCTACTGGAACTTCGACGGCACGGTGGCCAACCTGCCGCGCAACTTCACGCTGACCACGCCGTGGAGCACCTGGGCCAACAAGCAGCACACGGCCTTCGCCTCGGTCGACCAGCGCTTTGGCAATGGCTGGAAGCTGCACCTAGGCTACGCCCGTACTGACAGTCGCAACAACACCACCGTCGCCAACGGTGGCGCCGGCTATCCGAACCCGACCACCGGCACTGGCATGCGCCTGTGGAGCGGCGTATGGGGCGAAGGCAAAGGCATCAACGATAACTACGATCTGTACCTGACCGGCCCGTTCACTCTGCTTGGCCGCCAGCACACGCTGATCGCCGGCTGGAACGGCGGCAAGGTCGTCAACAGCAGCCAGGGCGGCACCGCCAACGTCCTGTATCCGGCGGCGATCCCGGATTACCGCAACTGGACCGGCAACATTCCCAAGCCGACCTTCACGCCGGACGGCTCGCACACCGAAACCGAAGTCAAACTCGGCGGCGCCTATGTGGCTGGCCGCTTCAGCCTGAGCGAACCGCTGACGGTGGTGCTGGGTTCGCGCATCAGCAACTACCGCACCGAAGACTCGGCCTTCGACACCAGCGGTAAGTTCACCGGCAACAGCAACCTGCAAAAAACCAGCGATGAAATCACGCCGTATGTCGGCTTCGTCTACGACCTGAACCAGCAGATGTCGGCCTACGCCAGCTACACCACGCTGTTCAATCCGCAAACAGCCAAGGACAAGAACAACCGCCTGCTGGAACCGGAAACCGGCACCAACAGCGAGCTCGGTATCAAGGGCGAATTCTTCGACAAGAAGCTGAATGCCTCGGCCGCCGTGTTCCGCACGCTGAAGAAAAACCTGGCCGTGCTGGACCGCACCGTGCCGCCCGGCTTTGAACTGCCGGGTGGCGCCCAGGCCTATGTGGCTGACGGCAAGGGCCTGACCGCGAAAGGCATTGAATTCGACGTCTCCGGCAAGATCTCGCCGAACTGGAATGTCAGCGGCGGCTACACCTATCTGCACGTCGCCACCGCCGAAGGCGAGCGTGGCGAGCCGAACCAGCCGCGCCACCTGTTGCGCCTGACCAGTTCCTACAAGCTCGACAGCGTGGCGCCCGGCCTGAAAGTCGGCGGCAGCCTGCAGATGCAAAGCTCGACCTGGAGCGAATCCTGGTACGGCCGTCCGACCGCGCCAGCCGGCGAGATTTCGAAGATCGCCCAAGGCGGCTACAGTTTGCTGGGTGTATTTGCCGGCTATGAAATCAACCGCAACCTGCGTGCCCAATTAAACATCAGCAACCTGACCGACAAGAAGTACTACCGCAATATCGGCTTCTATGATGGCGTGTTCTGGGGCGAGCCGCGCAATGTCAGCCTGACCTTGACGGCCAGGTTCTGACATCCCCTGTGGATAAAGTTGTGATTACCATGTGCAAAGTACCGGGATAAGCAGGTGCATAAGCCCTGTATAAGCGCGCGGATAAGCTGTTTTTATCCTTGGGATAAACGTGTATAACTTTGTTCACACAGCAATGCGGGTTTCAAACTTGCTGCGGAATGTGGAGAAATAAGCCTTCACATTCCGCACATTCGCATGACTGGCAAACAGGCGGTGCGCCAGCGCATGATAGGCCGGCATATCCGCCACCTGCACCACCAGCACAAAATCCGGCCCCGGCGCCACGCGATAGCATTGCAGCACCGCCGCCTCGCCGGCGACCAGCGCTTCAAACTCGGCCATGCGCTCGGCGGCTTGGATATCCAAGGAGATTTCCACAAGCGCCGTCAGGCTGGCGCCCACTTTCTCCGGCGCCACGATGGCGACCTGGCGTTGAATGACGCCCGATTCCCGCAGTTGCTTGACGCGGCGCAAGCAAGTTGGCGGCGAAACATGGACGGCCGCAGCCAATTCCGCATTGGTTTGCGAAGCATCAAGCTGTAGTGCATTCAAGATGCGACGATCTATTTCATCCATAAGGTTTTTACGAAATATTATTTCATAGGGTTGAGGTGATGAAATTTTATGCCAAATATGCCTTGAATGAGAAAGCATATTTCACCAACCCTGCTCTACGATGGGTCCTAACTTAATTCGCGAGGTAATCTATGTGCGGCATCGTCGGCGCGGTAGCGCAACGTAACATCACCCCTATCCTGGTCGAAGGCCTGAAGCGTCTGGAATACCGTGGCTACGACTCGTGCGGCGTGGCCCTGCATGTAGACGGCCAGCTGCAACGCTCGCGCAGCACCTCGCGCGTGGCGGACCTGGAACAGCAGATCAACGAAGCCCACCTGCAAGGCTTCACCGGCATCGCCCACACCCGCTGGGCCACGCACGGCGCACCAGCGTCGCACAACGCTCACCCGCACTTCTCGCCATCGGCGGACGCCGCGCGCATCGCGTTGGTCCACAACGGCATCATTGAAAACCACGACGAGCTGCGCGCCGAACTGACCGCGCTCGGCTACGTCTTCCAGAGCCAGACCGACACCGAAGTCATCGCCCACCTGGTCGACCACATGTACAACGGCGACCTGTTCGACACCGTACAGCAAGCCGTCAAGCGCCTGACCGGCGCCTACGCCATCGCCGTGTTCTGCCGCGAAGAGCCGCACCGCGTGGTCGCCGCGCGCCAGGGTTCGCCGCTGATCGTCGGCATCGGCAACGGCGAAAACTTCGTCGCCTCCGACGCCATGGCGCTGGCCGGCACCACCGACCAGATCATCTACCTGGAAGAAGGCGACGTGGTCGACCTGCAACTGGGCCGCGTGTGGATCGTCGACAGCAACGGCAAGCCAGTACAGCGCGACGTCAAAACCGTGCAGGCGCACACCGGCGCGGCCGAGCTGGGCCCGTACCGCCACTACATGCAGAAAGAAATCTTCGAGCAGCCGCGCGTTATTGGCGACACGCTGGAAGGCGTCACTGGCATCATGCCGGAGCTGTTCGGCGATGGCGCCTACAACGTCTTCAAGCAGATCGACCGCGTGCTGATCCTCGCTTGCGGCACCAGCTACTACTCGGGCCTGACCGCCAAGTACTGGATCGAATCGGTGGCCAGGATTCCGGTCAACGTCGAGATCGCCTCCGAATACCGCTACCGCGACAGCGTGCCGCACCCGAACACGCTGGTGGTCACCATCTCGCAAAGCGGCGAAACAGCCGACACGCTGGCCGCGCTGAAACACGCGCGTTCGCTGGGCATGGAGCACACGCTGACCATCTGCAACGTCGCCACCAGCGCCATGGTGCGCGAGTGCAAACTGGCCTACATCACCCGCGCCGGCGTGGAAGTGGGCGTGGCATCGACCAAAGCCTTCACCACCCAGCTGGCCGGCCTGTTCCTGCTGACCTTGTCGCTGGCGCAAATCAACGGCCGCCTGACCGACGCCGAAGAAGCCGAGCATCTGAAAGCCATGCGTCACCTGCCGGTGGCAATCGCCTCGGTGCTGGCGCTGGAGCCGCAGATCATCGCCTGGGCGGAAGACTTCGCGCGCAAGGAAAATGCGCTGTTCCTCGGTCGTGGCATGCACTACCCGATCGCGCTGGAAGGCGCGCTGAAGCTGAAAGAGATTTCCTACATCCACGCCGAAGCCTATCCGGCAGGCGAACTGAAGCACGGCCCGCTGGCGCTGGTGACGGAAGAAATGCCGGTGGTGACAGTGGCACCGAACGACGCGCTGATCGAAAAGCTGAAATCGAATATGCAGGAAGTGCGCGCGCGGGGCGGCCAGCTGTACGTCTTTGCCGACGTCGACTCGCGCATCACATCAGGCGAAGGCGTGCACGTCATCCGCCTGCCGGAACACTACGGCCTGCTGTCGCCCATCCTGCACGTCGTCTCGCTGCAACTGCTGGCCTACCACGCAGCCGTAGCGCGCGGCACCGATGTGGACAAGCCACGTAACCTGGCCAAGTCGGTGACGGTGGAGTAAGGCTATTTCTACGCCAGACCTAATTGACACTAAATAATAAAGTCTGACACTAAATAATAAAGTTTGACACTAAATAATAAAGTTTGACACTGGCCGCCGAGCGAGTAACCTACGGTGCAAGCTATGGTGAAGGCATAGTCCAGGGAGTGGCGAAAGTCACACAAACCAGAATCCGCTGGTGCCGTGTTCGACTCACGGGAAGCCTACCAAACAACGAAAAAACCAGCCCTGCGGGGTTGGCTTTTTTTCGACTAAAGTTTGGAAGCATCGCTCAAAAGGGCGGGAAGCGTGCTGTGCCGCTTGCTTCTGTGCCACCTTTTGAACCTGTAGACTTTCCGGCGCTATGCGTCCTGCAGAAGTAATACCGGCGAGCAGCGCTCCCTAGGTCGACCTGCGGCAATGCTAAAGTTTATACGCTGACCAACCTGCGGTTTTACTTCTGCTCCGAAGAAATCACTAATATGGAAGAATGCTTTGCCGCCACTATCCATTGCAATGAAACCAGCAGTGGCAGTTCCACCATTTGGGTACTTGTGGGGGTAGATCTCTATCACTCCTGTCTGTCTTGGGGCTGCTGAGTAGCAGAGGGCTTCGCACTTTTGCACGATCTCATCTGCCTTTGGCCGAAGTGCGGGGTTTATTTGCAGGCAGCTCTGCACTAGCGTCCATAGCTCCTGCTCAAGCACCGCAGTTTCTAGATGCTTACCGAACCATTGGGGGGCATTCAATTCGACTTTCCCGGCGAGCTGTGCTTGTGCCATTTTCATGATAGCTCCTTTGCCTCCGCCAAACGGTGGTTTGCCGAGCAGCAAGTGGCAAGCGATTGAGCCGAGTGCCCAAATATCTGCTGGCTGACCGGCATTTGGCCAATCACTCCAACATTCCGGCGCTAAGTACGGGACAGCGCCGAGAAGTGTGCTTGATGAGGTCAGTGTGTTCTCATCTTGTTCAAATTTCTCAATTTCGACCTCCAGTTCCATCTCGGCCAGCTTTGCTATGCCAAAGTCGGTCAATTTAATGATATCCATGTGCCCATCGGCAGACGTCATGATGTTACTCGGTTTAAGATCACGGTGGCAGATGCCAACACTATGAGCAGCCTGAAGTCCCTTTGCTATATTGTGGACCACCCAAGCTGAGAGAGATGGATCGAGAAAGACGAAATCGCTCGCGAGTCGCCTGCCAAGATCTTTACCGTCGATAAACTCTTCAATCAAACACCGATGTGAATCTTCCTCGACGTAATCTAAAGTCGCTGCCACATTCGGGTGCACGACGCGGGCTCCCATCTGCGCGCCCCTACTAAAGCGCTTATCCACGATTCCATCACGTGGAGTCTTAAGCGCCACAATTCGATCCAGCGCAAGGTCGGAGCATCGATAGACTTCTTGCATACCACCTTCAAGATGGAAAGCGTCAATCCTATACCGTCCTGCAATGACCTCGCCAGCATTAAACTTCATAACACAACCTCCGGATGCGACGAAAAGAACGTGACCCATTGCCTACCTGATCCTAGGGTGGAATCGCCAAATCCAAGGACGCACGCGTCTTGAAGTACGTGCCCAAGTTCGGCCGGTATATTGTTGATACTAACCGAACCCTCCAGTTCTGCGATTGAGAATCGAAGGCCGTCATAGGTAACTTTTAGTCCCCCCAACGTACCGATCTTTAACGAGACAGATGTATGGTTCGCGGACAACTCATAAACTTTGGTCATGCCTTGCACAAATAGGCCTCGGTGCTTGTTCCGGCTGAGGTGCCTACCCAACAGCACGCTGATCTGGTCTGCTGAGGGGCGATTATTTGGATCTGGATCAAGGCACGCATCAAGAATGTCGATAACTTCGCTGTGGAGGCCATCAGCTTGTTTGGCAGTGGTGGGTATCAGTTTTCAATCGCTGAGGTGTATCGGTTTACAACCGCTGCTGACATGAACTGCTGCTTCTATCGTCACCACCGCATCACGTGTACGCACTACTGAGATTTCACCAACTGCCTGCGGAATTCTAAAATTTGCCATGTGATTCCAATTCAAAACTGTAGTGGTTTAATGTACCCGGACACCAATTTAGGCGAGAATGCTCGCCATGGAGAGGTGTTTGATGAGCAAGCAAAGACGTACATTTTCCCCTG
>NZ_FNEQ01000006.1 GCF_900100205.1 Duganella sp. OV510
ATGAGATGTACTACGTTTCTTGCGAGTGGGAGCCATGCCGAGAGTCACGCTTTCGTATGAAGCGCGGTCACCATCTAAATGTCCGCAATGGGGCGTCAGCAGCCGGCCGTTGGGCGCTAAGTCAAAACTACTTGGCCAATTTAAGGAGTGCGCGCCAATACGGCTCGCAATTTATTCAGGGCTTCAGGCTTCACTTTTGGCAGGCCTGGGGAAAGCTCTTCGGCTTTGTTCAGGGCTGCTCGTGCGGCTGCGAATTTGCCTTGTTTTGTGAGTAGTTCAGCTTGAACGAAATAGGCGGCGCCGCTGTTTGGATGCGCTTTCAGCACTTGCTCTATCAAGGTTTGGGCTTCAGCGTATCTGCCTGCTGAGGCGGCGGCATATACTTCTTCGACTGTCGGCTCGGCAGCAGATGCGGTGAAGGTCAGCGCCAGTGCGGCAGCCGCGAAAATGGATTTCTTCATACGATGCCTGTTTATGCCAGCTGTAGGGGCGAGGCGATTTGCGTTTGGGCGGAGTCCATGCTGGCGGCGATAGCGCTGGCGACGGTTTCCGCTGTGGCGGCGGATAGTGTCCAGCCGAGGTGGCCGTGGCCGGTGTTGTAGAACACGCCGGGCGCTTTGCCGGGGCCGACGCGTGGCATCAGGTCCGGCATCATCGGCCGCAAGCCGGCCCAAGGCGTGATGTTGCGGGTGCTGACATCCGGGAAGTTTTGCTGCACCCAATCCGTCAGCGGCGCGATGCGGTCGGCGCGGATGTCGCGGTTATGGCCGTGGAACTCGGCGGTGCCGGCCACGCGCAAACGGTCCGTCCCCAGCCGGCTGCACACCAGCTTGACGGTGTCGTCGACCAGGCTTACCTGCGGCGCCGCCTGCTGACTGGCCACATCGTCCAATTGCAGCGTGACGGAATAGCCTTTGACCGGATAGACGTTGACGTTGTCGCCCACTTGCGCGGCGAGGTCGCGGCTGGCGGCGCCGGCGCAGATCACCACCGCGTCATAGCGGCTGGTTGTGGCGCCGTCGCCCTGCATGATGGTAACGTCCACGCCGGCGCTGCCGGCATTCAGCTGCACCACCTGCTGGTTGTAGCGCAACTGCGCTCCGTGGCGTTGTGCGGCATCGGCCAGGCCGGTGGTGAATTTGTGGATGTCACCGCTGCTGTCGCTCTCGGTGTAATGGCCGCCGTAGTAATCGCCTTGCAGCGCCGGTTCGATGGTGCGCATCTCTTCCGGCGTGACCGCGCGGCGCGGCACGCCGGCGCGTTCCAGCAGCCGGGTGACTGCCACCGCGTGTTCGAATTCCTCGCGGTCGCGGTGCAGGTGCAGGATGCCTTGCTGTTTCAGGTCGAACTGTATGCCTTCTTCGTCGGCCCACTGGAACAGGTGCTGGCGCGCACCGACCGCCATGCGGGCGAGGGCGATGGTGTTGTCGTGATACTGCGGCATGGCGCCGATGAATTCACTGAACCAGGACAGCTTGTGCCAGGTTGGATGCAGGTGCACCAGCAGCGGCGCGTCGCGGCGTAGCATCCAGTGCAGGGCCTTGCTGATGGTCGAGCGGTGATTCCATACCTCGGCATTGGAGGCCGACAGTTGGCCGCCGTTGGCATAGGAGGTTTCCATTGCCGCATAGCGATGGCGCTCCAGCAGGGTGACGGCGAAGCCGCGCTTGGCGAGGGCATAGGCGGTCGTCACGCCGGTGACGCCGCCGCCGATGATGGCGATGGTTTTCATGATGTACATAACAATCTTACAAGAAAACCATGGCCCCTCAAAAGGATTTTTATGCCTTCTGTTGTTTAGCGATGTAACGGTCGATCACCGATGGCAGCACCGTCAGCGGCACGCCACAGCTTTGCACCAGTGCGTCGTTGAAGCCGGCCAGGTCGAATTTGCCGCCCAGCGCCTGTTTGGCGCGGTCGCGCTGGCGGATGATTTCGTTGTGGCCCATCTTGTAGCCGCAGGCCTGGCCCGGCGATACCGTGTAGCGGTCGATTTCGCTGGTCATCGCCTGCTGGCCACGGCCGGTGTTCTCGACCAGGAAGCGGATCGCCTGCTCGCGTGTCCATTTCATCGCGTGCATGCCGGTGTCCACCACCAGACGGCAGGCGCGGAATTGCTGCGCCTGCAGATAGCCGATCTGGCTGAACGGATCGTTGGCGTACAGGCCGAATTCGTCCACCAGCTGTTCCGCATACAGCGCCCAGCCTTCGATGAAGGCGTTGAAGCCGATCAGCGAGGAAATCAGCGGCAGTTCGCCATGGTGCTCGGCCAGGTAGGCGCCTTGCCAGGCGTGGCCTGGCAGGCCTTCGTGCGCGGTCAGCGTGGCGAGTTCCGACTTCGGCCACAGCGTGGTCGACTTCAGGTTGACGTAGTAGATAGCCGGACGCGAACCGTCCAGCGAGGCGAAGTTCATATAGCCCAGCGGTGCGCCGGATTCGATATCGACCGGTACGCGCTTGATTTGCAGCGGTACTTTCAGGTCGAGGTGCGAAATCTGCGGCATCAGCTTGCGCACGTCGGCGATGCGGTCATTGCAGTAGGCGATCAGCTGTTCGCGGCCCTTGTCGTTGTCGGCGTAGAAGCGCGACGGGTCTTTCGACAAGGCCAGCAGGCGCTGGCCCACGGTGCCGTTGGTGATGCCCTGTTTTTTCAGGATGGCGTCGATGCGCGCTTGCAGCTGCTTGTTCTGTTCCAGGCCGATGGCGTGGATTTCCTTGGCGCTGTGGGTGGTTGAGGTGCCGAGGCGCAGCGCCCACTCGTAGTAGGCCGCGCCATCTGGCAGGCGGTGTACGCCGGCGACGTTGGTGGCTTTGGTGGCGGCCTTGCTGAAGGTGTCGATCTGGCGTTCCAGCGCTGGATAGATCGAACCTTCTACCAGTTTCAGGGCGCGTGCATGCCAGTCGCCGGCGATGTTTTGCTTCTTCGTGCGCTCGCTGATCGACGTGACCAGCTTTTGCTCGGCGGCTGCGGTCTTGCGAAAATCCTTTAACTGGCCCAGCGCGGTCTTGCAGATGAAGTCCGGTGGCATGATGCCTTTGGCGGCTTGCTCGGCGATGCGCGCGGTTTCCTGGTCCAGCATTTTCGCCAGGCCTTGCAGGCGGGCGATGTAGGCTTCGGCATCGGCGGCGTTGCTGATCTGGTGCTGCGAATCGAGGAATTCCGGCACGCGCGTGATGGCGCCATCCTGCTGCGTGACAGGGAAGGGCGCGGTGCCGCCAAAGAAGCCGCTGGCGGCGCCGCCGAACGGGAAGCGCACGCCTTGCTTGCCTGATTCGGCGGCGTAGGCGATGGTGTCGTAGCGTGCTTGTGCATCGGCGCTCAGCGCTTTGCGGTCGATGGTGCGCAGGCGGGCTTCGATCGATTTCACCTCATCAGCCCATTTTGCCTCGCCAGCAGGCGACAGGTCTTCCAGGCGCGATTTCAGGCCGGCGCGTTGGTCCTTGTCCAGACCCAGGCCGGTGGCGCTGGTTGGCGACAGTACCAGCACTTCCTCGGCGATATCGGCCAGCAGCTTGTTGAAGGCGGCGTCGGTGTCGTTGGCCCAGGCCAGGGTGGGGACGGCGCCGGCAGCGGCGGCGGAGAGGGCGGTCAGCAGAAAATCGCGGCGGGAACTGGTCATGGCATCCTTTGAATGGGTAAGTAAAGAATCAGCGCGATGCTGACCTTAGCTTGCCCTGCGGCGGGATGTCAATGGCTTTTAGCTATCGCCGCTGAAGCGTAGTTGCAGGCGCGCCGCGAGGTCCCGCAATACATCCACCTCCTGGCGCGGCAGGGCCAGCGCCACGTGCATGTCCGGCCGCACCAGATAGGCGGCATCCTCCAGCAGGCCTGCGTGCTCGGCCGCTTCGCTCCACGGGAAGGCGTGCAAGGGCAGGCGCAGCGCCTGCGCGGTGGCGGCTAGCAGCGGATCGGTTTTGCCGTAGACATGCAATTGCCAGTCCAGCGTTTGCAGCGGCGTGAAATTGTCCGGCACCCACGGCAGCCTGTCGCCGCCGATGACTTCTCCGGCGCGGCCGCCACTCAGCGCGCTATCGGGGTAGTGGATCAGCACTTGCGATAATGTCCTGAACAAGGTGCGGCGCGCGGCGGCAAAGCCGCTCAGCACCGGGAACACATGCGGCAGCAGCCAGCTGCGCAACAATTGTCCGCCAGTGCCTTGCGAGACGATCAGCTGGAAGGCGCGGTCCGTGGTGATGACCAGCTTGCGCGCAAAGACGATGCGCTCGGCCTCGTAGGTATCGAGCAGCGCGAGGTCGGCGCGGCCTTGCAGCACGTGGGCCAGCTTCCACGCGAGGTTGATGGCGTCGCCGATGCCGGTGTTCATGCCCTGGCCGCCGGCTGGGCTGTGGAGGTGGGCGGCGTCGCCGGCCAGGAAGCTGCGGTCGACGCGGAAGCGCGACGCCACGCGATGGTGCACGCGGTAGGTGGAGAACCAGTTCACCTGTTCCACCTGGATGCCGAGCAGCGGCTCCAGCGTCGGGCGTATGGTTTCAAAGGTTGGATATTCGGGCGCGTCCTCCGGCATGATGCCGATCAGGCGCTGCATGCCGCGCGAGCGCACCGGCAGCATCAGCGCGAAGGTGTTGGCGCCCAGGTGGCCGATCAGATCGCGGTTGGGCGGGCCGCTGGTCTGCACGTCCGCCACGTAGTACAGGTGCTTGTAGGTGCCGCCGGTGAATTCCAGTTGCAGCGATGCGCGCACGCGGCTACGCGCGCCGTCGCAGCCGCACAGGTACACGCTGCTGCAGGCGTGACGCTCGCCGTTCGACTCCAGCACGGCGCGCACGCCCCATTCATCCTGCGTGAAGGATTCCAGTTCGGTGTTCCATTCCACTTGCACGCCTTCAGCCTGAAGCTGCGCGGTCAGCAGTCGTTCGTGGTCGTCCTGCGGGTAGGCCAGCACAAAGGGATAGGGACTGAGGCCGGCGCCAATGTCGTGCAATGGCAGTTCGGCGATCTCTTCACCATGTTCGCGCAGATGGATGGCTTCGATCTTGATGCCCTGATTGATCACCGCGTCGGCAAAGCCTAGCTGGCGGTAGAATTCCAGCGTGCGCGCATGCACCGCCATGGCGCGCGAGGCCAGTCCTGGCTCGCTGTTCTTGTCGATGATGCGAACGGATACGCCGCGTCTTGCCAGTGCAATGGCAAGCACCAAACCGGTGGGACCGGCGCCGACGATGAGCACTTGAGTAGCCATGTCGCGAGTCTACTGCCACGGAAAATTGCGGCGCGCCCGGTTGGAGGTTGGCTTTTTTGCCACGCTGTGTTATGTTTATTTTTACTTAACTTTGATACCTGGTCCGATGAGCGATTTCACAACCCGTCGTGCGCTGATGCTGGCGCTGGCCTGCACGCCGCTTGCGCGCGCAGCCGATCTGCTGGACCAGGCGCCGGCCACCACGCCGTGGTCGTCGCCGGCGTTGCTGGCGCGGCTGGAGAAGGAGTCCGGCGGCCGGCTCGGTGTGGCGGCGCTGAATACCGCTGACGGCCGCCAGATACTGCATCGCGCTGACGAGCGCTTCCCGCTGTACAGCACCTTCAAGATGATGCTGGCGGCAGCCGTGCTGTCGCGCGAGCCCGCGCTGACGAAAAAGCGCATCCAGTACGACAAGGGCGATCTGGTGCCGCACTCGCCGGTGACTGGCAAGCACGTGGCGGACGGCATGACGGTGGCTGAGTTGTGCGAGGCTACGCTGCAATATAGCGACAACGCCGCCGCCAACTTGCTGATGAAGCAGATCGGCGGCCCGGCTGCCGTCACCGCTTACGCACGCTCCATCGGCGACAATGAGTTCCGCCTCGACCGCTGGGAGACGGAGTTAAATACCGCGCTGCCAGGCGACGTGCGCGACACCACCACGCCATTGGCGATGGCGCTGTCGCTGCAAAAGCTGGTGCTGGGCGAGAGCCTGCCTACATCGCAGCGTCGCCAGCTCAAGGACTGGATGATCGGGAACACCACCGGCGCCACGCGCATCCGTGCCGGCGTGCCCGCTGGCTGGACGGTCGCCGACAAGACCGGGGCCGGCGACTACGGCACCGTCAATGACATCGCCGTGATCTGGCCTGCGGGTAAAGCGCCCATCGTGCTGGCGGTGTATCTCACGCAGCCGAACAAGGACGACAAGTACCGTGCCGAGATCCATGGCGAAGTCGCCAAGGTCGTTATCGAGGCGTTCAAATGAAAGAGTTCAGGTTCAAGATTTTTGGCTCCTTCATCGCCGTCAGCGGCCAACCGGGGGCATGGCGCGCGTTTTACTTCGGCGCCGAAGGCAAACGCCGCCCGGCGGACTTCGTCATTCCCGGCGATGTCGCCGCCGATGGCCTGTGCGACTATCTCGCCGATCTGTTTCACGAAGACGCCACACCGCGCAACAATACTGCGGTTCAGTTGTCATGAGCACGGATCTGATCGGTGCGGCCTACGACGAGGGGCGCTATGACGAAGCGCTGCGTTTGATACTGGAGGCATTCGAGCTCGCTGCCTCCGGCGAGGGGGAGCCGGAGCTGGACTTTATCGTGACGTATAAATGGCACTTAATGCTCAACGACGGCTATGTTCCTGCACGCGAGGCGATGATACGGGTGCGCGATGCACAGCGCGCGCGTTTGCTGACGGGAGAACTAACTTTCGGCGCCAGTGATCAAGTGTGGCCGCGCTCGCGCTTCCAGGTCGTCCTCAATATGAACCAAAAACTGAATGACAGCCGCTCAAGCTATGACACCTTCAAACAGCTGCTCGACATCGCGCCTGATGTAGCACGCCGGAGCGCGTTCAGCGTCGTGCCGGCGATGGTGGAAGTGGGTGACTACACGCTGGCCGAAAGCTATCTTGGCGATCCGCTGGCGGATCTCGGCAGGCTGAATGATCTGGCGCGCGAATTTCCGCTGTATCCACCGCGCGGGCAGGCGCCGCGCTTGTGGGCCGAGCTATTCAATTTTGTCCGCAGCGTCACGCTGCTGATGGCCGTGCGCCGCAGCCGTGGGCGCGAGCCTGAAGCGCTGGCTCTGCATACGGCAGCCTTGGCCGGACTGGAAAGCGAAGCGCTGCGCACACTGGCACAGCGCGAAATGGCCGAACCTGGTTTGATGAATCGCGAGATAGGTAACTATCTCGCAGAGAGCGAGACGTGATGCTGAAAACCTACCACGGCAGCTGCCACTGCGGCACGGTCAGCTTTGAAGCCGACATCGATTTAAGTGAAGGGACGTTGCGCTGCAATTGCTCCATCTGCATCAAAGCGCGTTTCTGGCCGGCGATCGTCAAGCCCGAAGCGTTCCGCCTGAAGTCGGGCGAAGGTGAGCTGACGCTGTATCAGTTCCTCACCAAGCGAGACAGGCATCTGTTCTGCCGCCACTGCGGCGTGCGCCCGTTCGGTATCGGGCAGTCGCCACGTTGGGGCGAATTTTATGCAGTCAATGTCACGTGCCTGGACGACGTCAGCGAGGAAGAACTCGCAACGGCGCCCATCACCTACCTCGACGGCAAAAACGATAACTGGGAAACTCCGCCTCAAGAAACACGGTATCTATGACCCTGGCAATCCGCTACACCAGCGAGGAAGACTGGCAAGAACTGAAACGCGTGCGCCTGGCGGCCCTGCAGGATGCGCCAACAGCCTTCGGTGTTACCTACACCTCCGCAGCCGCTTACAGCGATGACGCGTGGCGCGACCGCGCCGCCGGTCGTGGCCCAGCGCGCTATATCCTGGCATTTGAGGACCAGCAGGCAGTCGGCATCATTGCCCATCTACCCAAGGCTGACCAAGTGCTGGAACTGATCGCCATGTGGGTAGCGCCATCGCAGCGCGGCACAACTGCCGCCACGCGTCTGGTCGCCGCAGTGAAAGCAGACGCCATCGCCAACGCCTGCCAGCGCGTGCTGCTCGACGTTTCCCCTGAAAACGCCCGCGCGTCAGCCTTCTACCAAAAACTAGGCTTCACCTTCCTGCCTCAGTGGGAAGCGCTGGAGAGCCATCCTCATATTCAGGTGCAGAAGATGGAATGGATCAACAATGAAAATCGTTAGCCCGTGCGCATTGGTGCTTGCATCGCTACTTCTCCCGATATTTGCGCACGCCGATGAATGCGAGAAAACCGCGCTGGCCAGAAAATACGCGCAGATGCACAGTGAGGATCAGGCGCTGAGAGGCCGCTACATCAAGATCCTCGAATCAGAGCATCGCAAACAAACAATTGATCCGAACGAGAAAGAGCAGCTTGAAATCAAAATCTCGGACATCGACGAAGCCAATCAGCGAGAGCTGGACCGGCTGCTAGCCAAATGCGGCTGGCCGGGAAAACTGGATGGCAAGCGCGCGGCATTCTCGGCCTTCATCATTATCCAGCACGCCCCACTGGACTACCAACTGAAGCACTTTGACTTCGTGAAGGCTGCCAACGAACGTGGCGAGATACCCAGCAATAAATTCGCTTGGTTGGTAGACCGGATTTTGGTCAAGCAGGGAAAACCGCAACTCTACGGCACAGAGTTTGAATATGGCAGCAACAGGGTGGCGCCTATCGCCGATCCGGACAACCTCAACGCGCGCCGCAAGAAAATGGGTTTGCCACCTTTTAGCGAACACTGATCAGTTTCGGAACGGAGACTGTCTAGTCGTCCATGCCCTTGCCGTCCAGGATGCGCTGCACGCACTTTTCAATGCGGGACTCGCGGGTCTTGGCCTGCTTGGCCGAGGAAAAGTGTAGCAGGTAGGCGCGCTGGCGGCCGGGCGTCAATTGTTCGAAGGCGGCACGCAAGGCGGGGACCTCGTCCATCTTGCGCTCCAGTTCTTCCGGGAAGGAGAATTCGGCGGTCTTCTTCAGTTCTACCTTGGCGCCGGATTGTTCCAGCGCGATGGCGTCCTTGACGTAGGCTTTTAAAGTTTTCTCCTGGCGTTTGATGTCGTCGATGCTGGTAAATCGGATCTGGCGCGCGGCCTGCACGTTTTCTGTTTGCTGGATCAGGATGTTCTTCGGGTCCTTCATGATGGCGCCCTTGAAGAACAGCATCGCGCAGTATTCCTTGAAACCGTGGATCAGCACCACGTTGCGGCCATCCAGCGTGAAGCAGGGTTGCCCCCACTTTACCGTTTCTTCCAGCCCGCAGCTGCTGATGATCGCGCGCAGCGCGGCGAACTCTGTTTCCCAGTTCATGGTGCTTGCTCCCATTCGAGATGAACCACTTTGTAGCCTTTGTCCTTGAGGACTTTCAGCAGCGTCGGCAGGGCTTTGGCGGTAGGGCCGTTCGCGTCGTGCATCAGGATGATGCCACGGCCAGCTTTGTCGAGACTTTCGTTCAGGCGTTGGGCGAGGACGGCGGTGGTGTCTTCAGGTATCCAGTCGTTGATGCCAAGGTCGATCGAGGCGACGGTGATGTTGGCTTGCTTGAGCGCGGCCAGCATGGTGGGCGTCTCTTCCAGGAAGGGGAAGCGGTAGGCCGGCGTTTCGCTGCCGAAGACGGCTTTGTAAGCGGCGCGGCTGCGCGTCAGGTCGTCCAGCTGTTGTTCAGAGCTTAGCGTCGAGAGGTTCGGGTGCGTGTCGCTGTGGATGCCGGCCGAATGGCCTTCGCCGACCACGCGGCGCGCCAGCTCTGGCGACCGGCGTAGATTGCGGCCCTCCATGAAGAAGGTGGCCTTGGCGCATTGATCCGCCAATGCCTTGAGCACCAGCGGCGTATTTTCCGGCGAAGGACCGTCGTCAAAAGTGAGGACAACTTCTCCTTTCGCCAGTGACAGCGCGGTATGCTGGTGGGCGCCGTAAGCCGCGCCTTCACGTTTAAGGACAATGGTGCGCTCGGTTTGCAGTCTGTCGGGGCCACATTCGGCGGCGCTTGCGACGCCTGATATCAATAGCATTGGCAGTAGTGCTCTTATCATGCTTGTCTCCTTGCTTTACGGCGGTTGAAGGGAGTGGTCATGCTGATTTTGGTGTTTTATGTGGCGAGCGCGCCGACTATCCCCGTTGGGAGTATAAGCGATCGTACTTCGCTTGCGGTGGTTGACGCGGTCCATTCGGCCAGGTGGCGTCCTTCCAGTTTGAGCTGGGCTTCGCGGTTGGCCCATGCCTGTGAGAAGGCCTGTGGCCTTTCGCTTGCGGATAGTGCCAGCAAGGCTTCTGTCAGCGCCGCGCCGAGGTAGTCGCGGGCGACTGCTTGCCAGTCGGGGATATCCTGCACCCGCAGGATGTCCGCACCAACGGGGCCTTGCAGGTTGATGGCGGCCAGCGAGTAATGGTCGTCGTGGCTGAGGGAGATACCCATGGTGCTGGCATGGCCGCCCAGCAGGATAGACGGTGGTTGGCCGGGGCGGGACACAATGCTGATGTCATCAGCCGGGATGCACAGCACTGCTGCGAGGGCCTCGCATGCGGCGTGGCGCAACTGGCGGCGGGCGGCATCGCGGTGCGTGCCTGCGTCCGGCGCGGTGGGAGCACCGGTCGAGATCAGGATCGCGAACAAGCCGTCCTGCGGCACCGGCGTGGTGCCGGGCCAGCGGTGGACGGCCAGCGCTTTCATTTGCGCACCGGAGCGGCCGGGCAGCCGGCCCAGTTGCCGTTGGCGGGGATGGTTTCGCCTTTCATCACCAGCGTCAGCGGACCAAGGCGGGCGTTGTTGCCGACGGCGGCGCTGTACAGCACTGCGGCACGCGGTCCCATGTAAACCTTTTCGCCGATGATGACGTGGTCGATCTTCATCACGCGGTCTTCGAACAAGTGGGTCTGCGGGCAGGTCAGCGCATTCAGTTCGCTGTTGTCGCCGATTTGCACGCAATCGAATTCGGTGATGTCGGTGGTGTCCATGTAGACGCCCTTGCCGATGCGCGTGCCGAGGAAGTTGAACGCCAGCGGCAGCCATGGCGTGCCGCGCAGGTAGCGCATGAAATTCGGCACGGCGATGCCTTCATACAGATTGGTGACGGCTTCCGACAGCCACACGAACGGTGTCCACATCGGCTCCGATTGCTTGCGATAGCGGCCGAGCAGCAGCCACTTGAGCACCACCACGAAGATGTAATTGCCAACGCCGTAGATCAGGCCAGCCACTGTCAGGTCCCAGATGACTTCGCCCCAGCGGCCGGCACCTGCCGCCGGCATCACCGCCAGCACCAGCGTGTAGCCGACCGCGATCACCAGCGCGTGCGGCGCGACGATGCGGAAGGCTTCGATCAGGCCGCGCCCCAGGCGGCGCAATGGCGATGGATGGAAGGTCAGCCGCTCCGGATAGCCGCTGGTCTGCTCGCGCGCCGGCAGGTTGATCGGCGGGGAGCCAAGCCAGGTGTCGCCATTGTTCATCTGGGCGTTGTCCGGCGCGCGCGAGTGCACGCCGATCAGGACTTGTTCTGGCAAGGTGGTGCCGTCCGGGATGTAGGCGCCGTTGCCGACGAAGCTGCGGTGCGAGATCACTGTCGGTTGCATGGTCATCCAGCCGCCGTCGATTTCTTCGTCGCCCAGCATGACGGCATCGGCGATGAAGGTTTCGTCGCCCAGCGTCAGCATGTCCGGCACCACGCCCAGCGCGGTGGAGATTTCGGCGTCCTTGCCCACCTTGGCGCCGAGCAGGCGATACCAGTAGGGCGCAAATACGGTGGCGTAGATGCCGTGCAGGACGTTCAGGCTCGATTCCTGAATCTGGCTGACCAGCCATTTGGCGCAGTAAGTGTTGCCGTGGACCGGAAAGCGGCCCGGTTTCAGGCGCGGCAGCACGCTCCAGCGGATGCCGGCCGACAGCAGCGCGGTCAGCACGATCAGCACAGCGCTGGCAGGGAAGGCCAGCACGAAGTAGCGCAGCAGCTGGATGCGCATGTCGTCGCCTTGCAGCCACGGCATCCAGCCAGCTTCGTCGAACCAGTCGATCAGCACGAAGCTCGGGAACACCGGCATGAAGAACAGCGTAACGATCAGCAGGATGCCGAGCACGAAGAACACGGCTTCGCCGGCCTGGCGGGCGGCGCTGACCGATGGACGTGGTGGCAGCTTGCTGGTGTCGAAAGCACCGACATCGCGCGCCGGCGAGCCGGCCCAGACGCGGCCTGCCGGCACCACGCCACCGTCACTGAGCGCGGACTGGCCTTCGAGGTGGCCGAGTGCGGCGACGCGCGTATTGCCCTCCATGATGGCGAAGGAGCTGACGCAGGCGTCCTTCTCCAGCGTGATCCGGCCCAGGTGTAGTTGGCCGCGTTCGACGCGGGCGTTTTCGAAGTTGACGGCGTTACCGATGCTGACGTGGTCGCCGATGTCCAGCAGGTCCGGAGAACGCAGCGTCATCGAGCCGATGGTGACATCCTTGCCGACCCTGGCGCCGAGTGCGCGCAGCCACCAGACATTCAGTGATGAACCGCTCAACAGATAAGCGGGCGCGGATTCGACCAGGCGGTCGGCCAGCCACCAGCGGTAGTAGGTGAGTCCCCAAAGCGGATACGTGCCGGCCTTGAGGCGGCCGGCGATCAGCCATTTGCCGATGATGGCGATGGCGAATTCGCCGATGGTGGCCAGCAGGAACACGCCGACCGAGGCGGCGATGGCGCGACCCACCGAGTCGCCCGGATCGCCAGTGAAGAAGTGGTAGGTGAAGAAGGGCGCCAGCCATTGCGCCATGCGCAGCGTGACCAGCGGCGGCATGGCGGCGGCTTGCGCGACGCCGCAGAGCCAGCGTTTGAGTGTGGATGGCGGTGTCCAGTCCTGTTCTTCGGCGCTGGCGCCGGCCGCTTCGCTCAACACCTGGGCGATTTTGCCGATCTGGCGCTGCTGGTAGATGTCGCGCACGGTGATGTGGGCGTAGCGCGGGTCGGCGCGCAGCGAGGAGGCGAGGCGGGCGGCGAAGAAGGAGTGGCCGCCAAGATCGCTGAAGAAGTCGGCGTTGCGCAGGATGGCCTGTCCGGGGAACAGGGCTGCCAATGCGGTGAACAGGGCAGCTTCGGCGGGCGTTTCGGGCAGGTCGGAGTCTTCGGCGCTGCCGGCTGATGGGGCGCTGAGCGGCGTGGCTTTCAGCGTCTTGCGGTCGATTTTGCCTGAGGTCAGGCGCGGCATGGCGTCCAGCATTTCATAGCGGCCGGGGACCATGTAGGGTGGCAGTTTTTCCGCCAGGGCGTTGCGCAAGGCGCGCGGATCGAGTGTGATGCCGGTGTCGGCGACCAGGTAGGCGACCAGCTGGTCGATGCCGTCGTCCTTGCGTAGCAGGACGGCGACGGTGCCTACGCCTTGGTGCTGCGCGAGCAGCGCTTCGATTTCGCCGAGTTCTACGCGGAAGCCGCGGATTTTAACCTGGTCGTCGGCGCGGCCAAGGCAGGTCACTTCGCCGTCAGGGCCGATGCGGGCCAGATCGCCGGTGCGGTACAGGCGTGCATCGTGCGGGCCGGTGGACCAGGGATTGGTCAGGAACTTCTCGGCCGTCAGGTCGGGGCGGCCAAGGTAGCCGGCAGCCAGTCCGGGACCGGTGATGCACAATTCACCGACCTCGCCGTGCGCCAGCAGACGCAGGATCGGGCCTGCTGGCGCGCCAGCGGCCACGCTCGCCATCGCGTCGGCTGGGGCGGGATCGGTGTTGGCGTCGATGACCAGCAGGCCGTAGTTGGGCAACGGGCGGCCGATGGTGACTGGATAGCCAGGTTGCAGGCGCGCCAGGCTGGCGGAGACGGTGGCTTCGGTCGGGCCATAGGTGTTGAACATCTGCCGGCCGTCGCGCGACCAGCGCGTGACCAGCGATTCCGGACAGGCTTCGCCGCCGAGATTAATCAGCCGCAGACTCGGCACCTCCTGGTTGAACAATGCGAGCAGCGTAGGCACCGCGTGCAGCACGGTCACGTGGTTTTGCTCCAGCATGCGCGGCAACGTCTCCGGATCGCCGCTGATTTCCTTGGGACCGATCCACAGCGTCGCGCCAACCAGATAAGAAATCCAGATTTCCTCGAACGACATGTCGAAGGCGACCGAGAAGCCCTGATACACCTTGTCCGCGCCGGTCACGCCCAGCACTTCGTTTTCGCTGCGCAGGAAGTGGCAGATGCTGCGCTGGGTTATCAGGATGCCTTTCGGCTTGCCGGTGGAGCCGGACGTGTAGATGACATAGGCCGGAACATCCGGCGACACCGCACCACGGCGGGGCAGCGTTTCGCCGGCGGCGGGAACGGCCAGCAGCGCCTCGGCGGTCCACACCGGACGGCCCGAGGCGGCGAATTCGCCCAGCGCGGCCAGGCGTGGCGCGAAGGCGGCACAAGTCAGCACGCCGGCGCCGGACGCATCGTCGAGGCAGACTTGCAGGCGCTCCACCGGGGTATCCTCATCCACCGGCAGCCATGCCGCGCCGGCCTTGGCGATGCCCGCCTGTAGCACCAGCAGCTCGATCCCGCGCGGCAGCCACAGGCCGACGATCTGGCCCGGCTGCACACCGGCGGCAATCAGCCGGGCCGCGACCAGGTCCGCTTGCGCATTCAGTTCGCGATAGGTCAGCGTACGGTCGCCGAAAATCAGCGCACGCTGGTCCGGCACGCGTGCGGCGGTAGCTTCCAGCAGATCGGCCAGGATTTCCTCCCGCAGCAGGCTTTCCTGCTGTGGGCCAAAAAGAACGTCGGAATGCGGTGTTGCTGGCTGAGTCATGCGGGAACTTTTATTGGTGTCAGAGCGTCATTGTACGGTACGGCAGATCGTTCCCCTAGAGTGAGAATGCAAGTTCTGCTTACAGCCTTTACAATAGGAAATACGAGCCAAAACTGAAGGAGCAGCATGTCTTCCACCCGACCATTCATCGCCCCGATGCAGTTTGACGACGCCGACGCCGCTTTCGACCAGGTGCGGGCGATTTACGACTCCAATATCGCCTATCTGCGCGACGCCATGAAACGCTTTGTCGCCGGCGAAAATATCGGTGACCATGTGCGCGCCTGCTACCCGTTTGTGCGCGTGCATACGGACACCGTAGCCCGCGCAGACTCGCGTCTGGCCTTCGGCTTTGTTGCCGGTCCTGGCACCTTTGAAACCACGCTGACCCGGCCCGACCTGTTTGCCCGATACTATCTTCAGCAATTCAAGCTGCTGCTGAAGAACCACGGCAGCCACCACGTCAAGATCGAAGTCGGTGTCAGCGCGCAGCCGATTCCGATTCACTTCTCGTTTGCCGAACATGAACATATTGAAGGCAGCCTGACCTCCGAGCGCCGCCTGCTGATGCGGGACGTCTTCGACCTGCCCAACCTGGCGGCCATGGACGACGGCATCGCCAACGGCACGCACGAGCCACCGATGGGCGAGGCGCAGCCGCTGTCGCTGTTCACCGCGCCGCGTGTCGACTACTCCTTGCAGCGCCTGCGGCACTACACCGGCACCTCGTGCGAGCATTTCCAGAAGTTTGTCCTGTTCACCAACTACCAGTTCTACATCGACGAATTCATCAAGCTGGGACATGAGCTGATGGCCAGTCCCGCCAATGAGCCTGGCAACGACTACATCGCCTTTGTCGAACCAGGCAACCTGGTGATGCGCCGCGTGGGGCAGGCGGTGGAACCGGGCGACGCCCACGGTTCGCCGCTGCCACGCCTGCCGCAGATGCCGGGCTATCACCTGATCCGCGCCGACGGCACTGGTATTTCGATGGTCAACATCGGCGTCGGCCCGGCCAATGCCAAGACCATCACCGACCATATCGCCGTGCTGCGTCCGCACGCGTGGCTGATGCTGGGCCATTGCGCCGGCTTGCGCAACACTCAGGAACTGGGCGACTATGTGCTGGCCCACGGTTATGTGCGCGAAGATCACGTGCTCGACGAAGACCTGCCGCTGTGGGTGCCGATCCCGCCGCTGGCCGAGGTGCAGGTGGCGATCGAGGCCGCAGTGGCCGAGGTCACGCAGCTGACCGGTCATGACTTGAAGCGCGTGATGCGCACCGGGACCGTCGCCAGCACCGACAACCGCAACTGGGAGCTGATGCCGCAACGTACGCCGGAGCGCCGTTTCAGCCAGAGCAGGGCGATTGCACTGGACATGGAAAGCGCGACCATCGCCGCCAACGGCTTCCGTTTCCGCGTTCCCTACGGTACGTTATTGTGCGTAAGCGATAAGCCGATGCATGGTGAAATCAAGCTGCCGGGCATGGCCAACCAGTTTTACCGCGATCGGGTGGATCAGCATTTACGCATCGGCATCCGCGCGATGGAGCTGCTGCGGGCGCTGGGTGTAGACAAGCTGCACAGCCGCAAGCTGCGTAGCTTTACCGAGGTCGCCTTCCAGTAAGCCTGCCAAGCAGCTGCGGGCGCCAGGTCAGCGTAAAGGCGACGGCAATGGCGCCCGCAGTCAGCAATGTGCCCCATAGCAGGGCGCCGAAGCCCGGACCGTCGCGCCACAGGCAGGCAGCCAGGGATGCAGCAAGCAAGACTACGCCGCCGATCCGCAGGCGGAGGCGGTGGTGTGCATGGGCAGCAGTCTCGCCGCCGGCGCGTTCCCAGGAATCCGGCATGGCCAGCGCCAGGCCGGCGAAACCAGCGTAACTGGCGGCGCCGGCCAGCAGTAACAATAGGGTGCTCATGGGCTGCCCTCCAATGCGATGCTGGCGCTTGCGCGTGCAGCGCCGGCCGGCACGCGCAGGCGCCACGCCGCCAGGGCGGCCAGCGCGGCGACAAGCATCAGCATCAGATCCATGCCTGCCACCGCCCACAGGCCGGCCACGATGGTCCGCAGCAGGTGATCGCCGGTGGTGATGGCGTTCAAGGCCACGCAGGCCAGGGCGCCGGCACAGATGATCCAGGCCTGATCCCGCCATGCGGCGCGGCCGCGCATCCAGGCATGTGCCAGGGTGGCCAGCCAGGTCAGGAAAAATGCCCACATTTCCAATGAGGCGCGGTCGGCGCTGGCTAGGCTGGCGTTTGCCGGCAACAGCCGGTTGGCGGCAAACAGTGCCAGCGTGGCGATCAGGATGCCCGTCACACTGCCGACGGCGATGCCTTCGACTACGCGCACGCCGGCCAGGCCGCGTTTGGCGTGCCGCGCGCGCCGCGCTTCCAGCCAGAACAGGAAGCCGGTGGCAATCAGCACGCAGCCACTCAGGCCGGCCAGGAAATATAGCCAGCGTAGCGGCCAGTGCTCGAACTGGATGAAGTGCATGCCGGAGATGAAACGCTGGACCGACATGACCGGTCCGGCCTCAAAACGGTTCAGGATCGCACCGCTGGCGGCGTCAAAATAGATCTGGTCCAGGTTCATGGTGACGTCGTGCGCATAGGAGCGCCGCAACTCGACATAGCTGTTGGCGTCACCGGGATGCCAGACGCGCACGAAGTAGGGACGGCCGCCGGCCCATTCCTGTTCGGCCCGCGCGACCATGGCGTCGATCGAGCCCAGTGTGCCCGGCGCCTTGGCCTTGGGGCGCGAGAATTTGCCGTAGGCCTCGGCGCTGAAGGCGGCCTTGTTGTCGCCGTAGACGCTGGTATGCGCCTGCGGATAGTAAATCGTGATGAAGATGATCAGCCCTGACAGCGTGATCAGGAAGTGAAACGGCAGACCTAGCACGCCGGTCAGGTTATGCAGGTCCAGGCTGCTGCGTTGTAGCGATTTGTGCGGGCGGAAGGTGAAGAGCTGCACAAATATCTTCTTGTGGATGATGACGCCGGACACCAGCAACACCAGCATCGCCATGCCGGCCAGGCCGACGATCCATTTGCCCAGGTCTAGCCATTTGAGGTGCAGGCCATAGTGGAAGGGAAAAATGAAACCGCTGGCACCCAGGCTGCCCGGCTCTGGCAGTAGCGTCAACAGTGCTGGATCGAGCTGACGCACCGGCGCTTCGTCGGCGCCGGCCTTGTAGGTAAACCGCAGCACCGGCACGCGATCGGTCGGCAGGTCAACCCGCCATTGCGATGCCTTGGCTGGCACCGCTGGCTTCACAGCGGCAGCGATGCGGTCAAGTGACAACTGCGGCGGCGCTGGCTGAAGGCGGGTGGCAGGCATCATCCAGCGGTCGATTTCACGATCGAAGACACTCAAGGTCCCCATCCAGAACACCGCGAACAGCACGCCGCCCAGCGCCACGCCGGCCCAGGTGTGCAGCCATCCCAGCGCTGTGCGATAGCCCCACAGCAGCGCCGTCAGGCAGATGACGAAGCCGAGCATCGCGCCCAGCACCACCGCTTCCGGGCGCGCCAGGCCGGCCCATGCGAGGGCCGCGCCGATGCCACCCACCGCCAGCGCGGACAGCAGATAGGCCCCTGGAACGGCGGCGAGTAACAGCAACAGGCGTGGCGTCGGCTTGCGTTGCATGGTGTTTCCCTGATCAGAACTTCAGCGCATAGCCCAGCGTGACGGTGCGGCCACGGCCGGCAAAGTAGCGGGTCGGCTCGACCAGCGCGCTTTGCGAGTAATACGTGATGTAGTCCTTGTCGAACAGGTTGGAGACGCCCAGCCGCAGCGCGCCCTGATCGAGCTTGTAGTTGAGCGAGGCGTCGGCCAGCGTGTAGCCGCTGAAGCGTTTGGCCGCATCGTCGAAATTCTGGCTGAACGCATGCTGTACCTGGATGAAGGACGATAGTTTGTCGCTCCAGCTGGCGTTCCAGTTGGCGATCACGCGGTTCGGCGCGACGTTCAGGCCATCCAGGCGGGCATCCAGGCTGCCATCGCTGTTGCTGTCGTAGCGGCCCTTGGTATAGGCATAGGCAAGGCTGGCGCGATGGGCTTTGCTGAAGCGGTAGGTGGCGCTGGCGTCATAGCCTTCCAGCCGCGTCTTCTCGCGCGCCATCGAGAACAGGCCGTTGACCGATACCACGCGCGTGCCGAAGTCCGAGTCGGAGCGGTAGTAGGACGCGTCCAGCTCCCATTGATCGCGGCGCACGCGGGCGCCCAGTTCCGCGCCTTTGGTCAGGATCGGCTCCAGCGCGCGCAGGCTGCTGATGCTCTGGCCCGGCGTGTTGATCGAGCGCAGCGTGCGGCCGATGTCGGGCAGGCCAAAGCCTTCGGAATAGCTGGTGTACAGCGTGACGCCGCGCACTGGCGTGATCACCAGGCCGATATTATTCAGCGTCTCATTGAACTTGATCTTGCCGCCCTGGACCAGGGTATTGTTATAAGCGGCCAACGTACGGTAGGTATCCACTTTCAGATCGGCGTTTTCGCGGCGTACGCCGGCGTGCAGCATCACCGAGTCCAGCAACTTGTATTCGGCTTGCGTGAACAGCGACAGGTTGCTGTATTTCGACTCGGGCACGAAGGTGCGGCCGGTGCCATACATATCCTGCTTGCCTTGGTCGAACAGGCTGTCGAAACCGATGGTCAGCTTCAGGCGGCCGTCCAGCAGTCCGGCCTTGCTCAGTCCGAGCTTGCTGCCGTATTTGGACGCCACAGCGCGCGACTGGTCATACAGCGTGCCACGCGGGGCGATGGTCACGTCCTGGAAGGTGGCTGAATTGTCGGCGCCGAACAGGCCGACGAACTCCTGGTTGAACACCATCGCCGACAATTCCATGCCGGCCAGGTCGTCGTGCTGGTAGCTGGCGCTGGAGGTCCAGACGTCGTTCCAGGCCGGCGTGCCGGGTGGCGTACCTTCGCGCGAGGTTGATGGAATGCCCTGCGTGCGGTTGCCGGCCACGCCGACGTAACTGGCCTTGGACTTGATGCGGTAACGGTTGACGGAGAATTGCAGGCGCTGGCGGTTGTCCGGCCGGTAGCCCAGCTTGGCCAGCACGTCATAGCTGCGCGAGTCCATCAGGTCGCCCTGGGTGACATCGACGCCGATGGCACGGCCTTTGCCATCCAGGTACAAGCCCTGGTCTTCGTAGCCGACGGCGAACAGATAGTCCAGCTTGTCCAGGCGGCCGTCGAGGCGATAGTTGGTCTTGTAGTTCAGCGTCTCGCCTTCCACCTGGGTGGTTGGCGCGGTTACCTGAACGTCGATGCGCTGGTTCAGCGTGCCTTTTTCAGGTCTGCGCGTGATGATGTTGATGGTACCGCCGGTGGCGCCCAGACCGTTGATGGCGTTTGGGCCCTGGATAATTTCGATGCGGTCGACCATGGCGTAGTCGATGGTATGCGCCTCGCGGCCGGTAGGACGTACCGGATTCGATTGCGGCACGCCGTCGATCAGGATCAGCGGCGTGCGGCCGCGCAGCGTCTCGCCGGAGCCGTTCATCTTGCCACGGCTGGGCGTATAGGAGGGCAGGATGTTGCTCAGCACATCAGAGGAATTGCTGGAGATGGTCAGCTGACGTTCGATGTCCTCGCGCTTGATGACCACTGCTGTTTGTGGCGCCTTGTCCACCTCGATGTTGGAACGCGAGGCTGAAATGACAACAGCGTTGTTAATTGGCGTCTCTTGCTCTTGCGCCTGCGCGTGTGCGCTCAGGCCGGCCAGCATGGCGGCAAACAGGGGGCGGAATCGTAACATGGTGGACTGGTGCTGAGGCACTGCGGGCTCCTGAATCAAATGAGAATGTCTATCATTATCATTTATCGGCTTTGCCGTTGTCAACAACGCAATCGGCTGACTCGCAGTGTGGTAGTCATACCTTTTTCGATATCAAAAACCCTAAAAAATTGATTGGTTTGTTTGCGCGCCAGCCCCTACCATTTGGCTCCAGAAGGCTGCTTTGACGCAGCTCTCTAGAAAAACGACACACTGGAGACTTATGAAACACACCGTATCCGGGGCCACCGAGTCCCAGGCGATGCATCGCCTCGTCCTTAAATCCGGCGTCGCCGTCCTGGCCGCCGCTGGCCTGTTGAGCGCATTCCCGGTTGTAGCGCAAGAAACCACCCCGGTTACCGAAGAAGCCGCGCCAGTGGCGGCAGAAGCGACGGTGACCGTGACCGGCGTGCGCCGCGCAGCCCAAAGCGCGCAAAAGATTAAAAAGGATGCCGATAACGTTATCGATTCCATCGTTGCAGATGACATCGGCAAGTTCCCGGATACAAACGTCGGCCAGACCATCGCCCGCGTCACCGGCGTGCAGGTGCGTCGCGATGGCGGCGAAGCCAACACGGTGCTGATCCGCGGCTTGCCCGGCATCGCCACCATGCTGAATGGCCGTGAGCTGTTCACCACCACCGGCCGTTATATTCAGCTGGCCGATATTCCATCGACCATGCTGCAACGCGTGGACGTGTACAAATCGCAGAGCGCGGACCTGATCGACGGCGGCATCGCCGGTGTGATCGACGTGCGCACCAACCGTCCGTTCGACTTCAAGGGCTTCACTGCCGTGGTCAATGGCGGCGCCACCAATAACTCGCTGGCCAGCCGCACCGACCCTAACCTGAGCGGCATGATTTCGAACCGCTGGAAGACCGACATCGGCGAATTCGGCGCATTGTTCGGCGTGTCGTACGTGCGTAATCACTATTCGGAAGAGCGCGTCTTCAACACCAAGCCGATCGACAAGAGCTGGTTGCTGCCTAACCTGACCGGCCCGGACTTGCTTGGCCTGCAGAATATCGAAGGCGACCGTCGCCGCGCCGCCGGCAACTACGCCTTGCAATGGAAGCCGAACAAGGACCTGGAAGTCTATGCCGAAGGCCTGGGTACCCATTTCCTGAGTAATTTCGAGACTGACTATCTGGTGGCGCTGCCATGGTGGGGCCCTGGCGACACCATGAGCGGCACCAAGATTCCTGGCTCGAACCAGTTGCAGACGCTGAATTCGCACAACGTCAACACCATCATGTCGACCCAGGCCAATCGTCAGGACAACGTGACCCAGCAGCACGCTGTTGGCGCCCGCTGGAACGCCGCGCCGGGCCTGCGCCTGAGCACCGAGATCGCCCGCACACTGTCGCGCTTCGATTGGCAGAATCCTATTCTGGATACGCTGACCACCGTGCCGAATGCCAGCGTCAACACCAATCTGAATGGCTCGGCCAACGTTGCCTACGGCGGCATTGACCTGAACGATCCGAAGAACTACCAGTTCAATGCACTGTTCGACCGTTATGGCCACGACACCGGCTCTTCGACCGACTGGCGCGCCGACGGCACCTATGCGCTGGAAAGCGATGGCTTCTTCAAGGACTTCAGCTTCGGCACCCGCGTTGCCAAGCGTCGCGCCGATTCGATCAAGTCCTTCGAAGGCTCGACCGCCGCGCTGCCTGGCGTGGGCGTCAGCACGCTGCCGGGCCTGAACTGCACCGCCGATATGTCGAACAACTGGGGCACTACGTCGTGGTACACGCCTTGCGCCAGCTACCTGATTTCCAATACCGCCGATGTACGCAATGCCGTCACCGGTTCGAGCGCTGCCCGTGCATTGGACCCAGGGTCGTACTTCGCCGACGAAGAGAAGAACTACGCCTTGTACGGCAAAGCCCACGTGGGCTGGGAAGTGGCCGGTATTCCGGTAGATGGCGTGATTGGCATGCGTGTCACCAAGACCGACTCCAACCTGCTGGGTAATTCGATGGTGGGCACCAGCTATGTGCTGACCTCGAAGAAGAGCAGCGACACCACCTATCTGCCGAGCGCCAACTTCAAGCTGCAACTGCGCGATGACCTGATTGGCCGCCTCTCGGTGACCAAGACGCTGACCCGTCCTGATTTCGCCCAGCTGAATCCTGGCACCGCGTATGTGAAAGCCAGCGCCACTGTCGACCCGACCGCATCGGGCGGCAACCCGGACCTGAAGCCGTTCACCGCGCGTAACTACGACGGCTCGCTGGAATGGTACTTCTCGTCGACCGGCATGGCCAGCGTTGCGCTGTTCCGTCACGAGTTCAAGGGCTACATCATGAACACCCAGACCAAAGAGGTGTTCAATGGCGAGACCTACCTGACCACGCGTCCGTTCAACACCGATGACGGCTACCTGCAAGGCGCCGAGGTATCGTACCGCACCTTCTTTGACAAGCTGCCTGGCTGGTGGGGTGGATTTGGTGTGGAGGCGAATGCTACCTACACCGAAGGCAAGACTACTTCCTCGTCCGTGGTTGGCAACGTCGCCAACGGCAAGCCGTTCGCCGGCATGTCGAAATGGTCGTACAACCTGGTGGCGCTGTATGAGAAGAATGGCATTTCGGGCCGCCTGGCTTACAACTGGCGCTCGAAGTTCACTCAGGTGTACAACGACAGCGATACGGGCCTGGATCTGATCGCGTCGCCGATGTCGTCGCTGGATGGTTCGCTGGGCTACAAGATCAATGAGAGCACGTCGATCACGCTGACCGGCGCCAACCTGTTGAACTTCAAGTACACCGACTACTGGAGCAATAAATCGCTGTACCCGCGTGACACTCGTCGTTATGATCGCTCGGTTGGTCTGTTCCTGAACTGGAAGATCTAAGTAGTTTGTAGTTTCATACGGCCGCGTCCCCCGCTTGAGCGAGGGCGCGGCCTCGCACATTGAGGTAATCAAGATGTCAAATCAAAAAATGCCGGTGCTGGAGAAGATCGGATTCGGTGCAGGAGACATGGCGCTGAACGTGGTGATCTCGTCGATGATGTTGATGATCACCTTCTTTTATACAGACGTGTATGGCCTGGCCACCACCGACCTGGCGCTGCTGTTCGTGCTGGTGAAGATCATCGGCGCTGCCAGCGACCTGGTGATGGGTCAGATCACCGACCGCGTCATGACGCGCTGGGGACGTTACCGCCCGTGGCTGCTGTTCCTCGCCGTACCTTATGGCTTGAGCGTCTTCCTGGTTTTCTCTACTCCCGACTGGGGCTACAGCGCAAAGCTGATCTGGGCCTACTCGACCTACATCATCATGACACTGATGACCTCCGGCGTCGGCGTCTCGTATATTTCATTGCCCAGCACCTTGTCGAATGACCCGCAGCAGGTGTTGTCGGCCAACGGCTACCGCCTGTTCCTGGCCAAGGTCGGCGCCTTCATGGTGACGGTGGTGGTGCCCTTGCTGTCCGAGCGCTGGGGCGGCGGCAATGCTGCCGTCGGCTACCAGGCCGCAATGGGCGTGATGGCCGCGATGGGCGTGGTGCTGTTCCTGTTCTGCTTTTTCACCACCAGGGAACGCGTGGTGCACAAGGTGCAACGCCAGCCGCTGACCGAACAGATCAAGGTGTTGGCGCAGAATGACCAGTGGCTGATCCTGTGCGGGGTCTGCGTGGTCGGCACCATCGGTTACGTGGTGCGCGGTTCGGTGGCCATCTACTACGCCAAGTATTACCTGGGCGCGAATACCGAAACGGTATCGGCCTTCCTGTCGACCGGCGTGGCGGCTGCCATCTTGTCGATGGTCGCCTCGACCTGGATCACCAAGTTCTATTGCAAGGTCAAGCTGTTCCGCTGGACGCAGATCGCCGTTGGCGTGATCAGCGTGGCAATGTACTTCCTGGTCAAGCCGGGCGATGTGGCGCTGGCCTTCGCGCTGTACTTCCTGCTGTCCTTCGTGGTGGACCTGCACGCGCCGGTGTTCTGGTCGGCGATCGCCGAGACCATCGACTATGGCACGCTGAAAACCGGCAAGCGCGTTTCCGGCTTCGCCTTCGGCGGTATCTCCGTCTGCCAAAAGGCCGGCATGGGTATCGCCGGCGCGCTGGTGGGCCTGCTGCTGACATATTTCGAATACCATCCGAATCAGGAGCAGACGGCGTTCGCCATGCACGGTATCGTATTGATGCTGACACTGATACCTGGTTTCTTCCATACCGTGATGGGCCTGCTGATGTTCAAATATCGTATCAACGATAAATACTATGGCGAGGTCAAAGAGCAGATGGGAGCCAAGGCTCATGTGGCAGTCTAATTTTTTGGAAGATGAAATGGAAAACGTACTCACTCCGCTGATCGAGCAGCGCGCCGATCCACATATCTATCGTCACACCGACGGCTACTATTACTTTACCGCTTCGGTGCCGCAGTACGACCGCATTGAACTGCGCCGCGCGAAAACCATCGCAGGTCTGGTGGATGCCGAGAAGGTCGATGTCTGGCACAAGCCGGACACTGGTGCGTACAGCGAACTGATTTGGGCGCCGGAGCTGCACTACAACGACGGCGCCTGGTACGTCTACTTCGCCGCCGCACCTAGCCGCGAGATCAAGTACAAGCTGTTCCAGCACCGCATGTACGCGATTCGTAACACCAACGCCAATCCGCTGGAAGGCGAGTGGGAGTTCATGGGCCAGATCGATACCGGTATCGACACCTTCTGCCTGGACGCCACCACCTTCACCCACAAGGGGCAGCTGTTCTACGTGTGGGCGCAAAAGGACAACGCCATCGAAGGCAACTCCAACATCTACATCGCGCCGATGAAAACGCCATGGCAGCTGGGCGGTGCGCCGGTCATGCTGACCAAGCCGGAATTCGACTGGGAGATTCGCGGTTTCTGGGTCAACGAAGGTCCGTCGATCCTGAAAAAGAACGGCAAGATCTTCCTCAGCTATTCGGCCAGCGCCACCGATGAGAACTATGCCATGGGCCTGCTGTGGGCGGACGAAAACGCCGACGTCATGGATCCGAAATCGTGGACCAAGGGGAAAGAACCCGTGCTGCAAACCTGCTTCGACCACAAAGTCTACGGTCCAGGCCACAATAGCTTCACCGTAGCGGATGATGGCGAAACCGTGATGTTGGTTTATCATGCTCGCACCTACACCGAAATTATCGGCGACCCGCTGTGGAATCCGGACCGTCACACGTTTGTGAAGCCGCTTAAATGGGATGAGCAGGGCATGCCGGTGTTCGGCAAGCCATCGATAGCATAACGTCGCTCCGGCGCAAGCCGGAGCCCATAGAACACCTGCGACGGCCGGCGAGGAATCAGATCCCGCCGGCCGTCGCGCCATGAGAGAATCGATATGTCAGCAACGATCACTGAATCCCCATTTGGCACGCTGCCGGACGGCCGCGAAGCCACCCTCTACACCCTGACCAACGCCAACGGCATGATCGCCAAGATCAGTGACCTCGGCGGTGTCATCGCCGAACTGCACGTGCCGGACCGCGACGGCGTGCTGGCCGACGTCTGCCATGGCTTCGACGACGTCGCGCCCTACATGGGCGACTCGCATTACTTCGGCGCGCTGATCGGCCGCTATGGCAACCGCATCGGCAATGGCCGATTCACGCTGGACGGCGTCGCCTATCAGCTGGATGTCAATAATGGCGTCAATCACCTGCACGGCGGCGCGGACGGCTTCCACCGTCGCCTGTGGAATGCCGAAACCTTCAATACGCCGAAATCCGTGGGTCTGATCCTGACCTACGTGAGCCCGGACGGCGAGCAAGGCTATCCAGGCAACGCCGAAGTCACGGTCATCTACGAACTGCGCAACGATAATGAACTGCGAATCGCTTTCCATGCCATCACGGACAAGGCGACGCCGATCAATCTGACCAACCACGCCTATTTCAACCTGGCCGGCAAGGGCGATATCCTGGGCCACGAGCTGACCATCCTCGGCGACGCCTATACGCCAGTCGACAGCGGCCTGATTCCAGCCGGCGCGCCGGCAAAAGTAGAGGGTACGCCGTTCGACTTCCGCACGCCGCATACCATCGGTGAACGTATCGATCAAAACGATGAGCAATTGGGTTATGGCTCGGGCTACGACCATAATTTCGTGCTGAACAAAGAGCCGGGCGCCCTGGCGGTTGCTGCGCGCGTGGTCGAGCCATCGTCCGGCCGCGTGCTGGAAGTGCTGACCCAGGAGCCGGGCATCCAGTTCTACAGCGGGAACTTCCTGCATGACGGCGTGAGTGGAAAAGGGCGCATCTACGGCTATCGCAGCGGCTTCTGCCTTGAACCGCAGCACTTCCCGGATTCGCCGAACCGCGCCGACTTCCCATCGACGATTCTGCGTCCAAACGAGGAATACTCGACGGTGATGGCGTACAGGTTCAGCATCGCCTGAGCTATACCAAATTCGATATCGATATCGATAAACAATTTATTGGAAAGTTATCTCAGTACCACTTAGTATGCCTTATCGATGCGGAGGCATGACATTCACGTCTCCGCACAGGAAAATACTGAGGAGAAATGCATGTCTGAGAATGACAAAAAGGTGAAGCTGCGCTCCGCCGAGTGGTTCGGTACCCAAGATAAAAACGGCTTCATGTATCGTAGCTGGATGAAGAATCAGGGTATCCCTGATCATGAATTCGAAGGCAAGCCGATTATCGGCATCTGCAATACCTGGTCCGAGCTGACCCCATGTAATGCCCACTTCCGCAAACTGGCGGAACACGTCAAGCGTGGCATCTACGAAGCCGGCGGCTTCCCGGTTGAATTCCCGGTATTCTCCAACGGCGAATCGAATCTGCGCCCAACCGCGATGCTGACCCGTAATCTGGCGTCGATGGACGTGGAAGAATCGATCCGCGGCAATCCGATGGACGGCGTCGTGCTGCTGGTTGGCTGCGACAAGACCACCCCTGCGCTGCTGATGGGCGCGGCCTCGGTCGATATCCCGACCATCGTGGTGACCGGCGGCCCGATGCTGAACGGTAAACTGAACGGCAAGAATATCGGCTCCGGCACTGCCGTCTGGCAGTTGCACGAGCAGGTCAAGGCTGGTGAAATCTCGATGCACGAGTTCATCGGCGCCGAAGCGGGTCACTCGCGTTCCGCCGGCACCTGCAACACCATGGGCACCGCATCGACGATGGCCTGCATGGCCGAATCGCTGGGCACTTCGCTGCCGCACAACGCCGCCATCCCGGCAGTTGACGCGCGCCGCTATGTGCTGGCGCACATGTCGGGCATCCGCATCGTCGAGATGGTGAAGCAGGATCTGAAGCTGTCGAAGATCCTGACCAAAGAGAATTTCGAAAACGCGATCCGTGTCAACGCCGCCATCGGCGGTTCGACCAACGCCGTGATCCACCTGAAAGCCATCGCCGGCCGTATCGGTGTCGATCTGGAGCTGGAAGACTGGACCCGTGTCGGTCGCGGCACGCCAACCATCGTCGACCTGCTGCCTTCGGGCCGCTTCCTGATGGAAGAGTTCTATTACGCCGGCGGCCTGCCAGGCGTGATCCGCCGCATGGGCGACGGTAACATCCTGCCGCACCCGAACGCGCTGACCGTCAACGGCAAGACCATCTGGGAAAACTGCGTTGATGCGCCTATCTATGACGAGGAAGTGATTCGCACGCTGGATAACCCGATCCGCAAGGATGGCGGCATCTGCATCCTGCGCGGCAACCTGGCGCCACGCGGCGCGGTGCTGAAGCCATCGGCGGCGACGCCTGAGCTGATGCAGCATCGCGGCCAGGCCGTGGTGTTCGAGGACTTTGAACACTACAAGTCGCGCATCATGGACCCGGACCTGGAAGTCACCAAGGATTCCGTGCTGGTGATGAAGAACTGCGGCCCGAAAGGCTATCCAGGCATGGCGGAAGTGGGCAATATGGGCCTGCCGCCGAAGCTGCTGGCGGCTGGCGTCAAGGATATGGTGCGGATCTCGGATGCGCGCATGTCGGGAACTGCATACGGCACCGTGGTGCTGCACGTGGCGCCGGAAGCCATGGCTGGCGGCCCGCTGGGCATCGTCAAGGATGGCGACTGGATCACGCTGGACTGCGCTGGCGGCAAGCTGGATCTGGAGATCTCGGACGAGGAAATGGCTGCACGTCAGGCGGTCCGCGTGGCGGGTAGCGCGCCAGGTCCCAAGACCGGCTACCAGCAGCTGTACATCGAGCACGTGCTGCAAGCCGATGAAGGCTGCGACTTCGACTTCCTGGTCGGTAACCGCGGCTCCGCCGTACCACGCCACTCGCATTAATCATCATCTCGTTGCGCCCTCTACGGAGGGCGCGATTCCAAGGGGACTCCCATGCTACTCGTACAATTCAAGAATGAACAAGGCGCGCGCCAGGTCGGCGTGCTGGAACAGAACACCATCCGCATCATCGACGGCTACAGCACCACCTACGCGCTGGCCCAGGATGCGATCCGCAAATCCGTCGGCCTGGCTGCGCTGGTGGAAAAATCCGTCGGTGCACAAACTGCTGCTTTCGACACTGTAGCCGCAGCCGGCCGCCTGCTGTCGCCACTGGATCACACCGACGACGCCCACACCTACGTCACCGGCACCGGCCTGACCCACCTGGGCTCCGCTGACACCCGCGACGCCATGCACAAGAAAATCGGCGGCGATGTCGAATCCCTGAGCGACTCCATGAAGATGTTCCGCATGGGCGTGGAAGGCGGCAAGCCAGCCGCCGGCAGCGCTGGCGTGCAGCCGGAATGGTTCTACAAAGGTGACGGCTCGATCGTGGCCGCCAGCGGCCAGGACCTGGCCATGCCGGACTTCGCGCTGGACGGCGGCGAAGAGCCGGAAGTCGCTGGCCTGTACGTCATCGGCGACGACGGCCTGCCTTACCGCGTGGGTTTCGCCATCGGTAACGAATTCTCGGACCACGTGACCGAGCGCCAGAACTACCTGTACCTGGCCCACTCCAAGCTGCGCGTCTGCGGCCTGGGCCCGGCTCTGCTGGTCGGCGAAGCGCCTGCCAGCATTGAAGGCACCTCGCGCATCTACGACAAGGAAGGCAAGGTACGCTGGGAGAAGCCATTCTTCAGCGGCGAACAGAATATGTCGCACACCATCGCCAACCTGGAGCACCACCACTTCAAGTACCCGCTGTTCAAGCGTCCGGGCGACGTGCACGTGCACTTCTTCGGCACCGCCACGCTGAGCGTGGCCGACAACATCGTGGTGCAGCCTGGCGAAACCTTTGAAATCGATTCGCCGCAATTCGGCCCGGCGCTGCGCAACAAGCTGGCCGTATTCAAAACCGAAGTCGCGAAAGTGAAAACCTTATGATCATTACCGGCGATGCACTCATTGGCGGCCAGGCCGTCAAAGGCACGGGCGCGGGCGTCCGCGCTTTCAACCCGGCGCTGGGCCAGGTCATCGAGCCTGAGTTCCGTACCGTGGACGCGGCGCAGATCGACCAGGCCTGCCGCCTGGCCGACGAAGCCTTCGACACCTTCCGTTCGCTGAGCGACGAGAAGCGTGCGGCCTTCCTCGACACCATCGCCGATCAGATCATGGCGATCGGCGATGTGCTGGTCGAGCGCGTGATGGAAGAAACCAGCCTGCCGCGCGCCCGCGTGGAAGGTGAGCGTGGCCGCACTGTCGGTCAGCTGAAACTGTTTGCCAACCTGCTGCGCGAAGGCTCGTGGCACGATGTGCGCTTTGACAAAGCTCTGCCAGACCGTACGCCGCCGCGTCCGGACCTGCGCATGCGCATGATCGGCCTCGGCCCTGTGGCTGTTTTCGCGGCCAGTAACTTCCCGTTGGCCTTTTCTGTCGCCGGTGGCGACACCGCATCGGCGCTGGCTGCCGGTTGCCCGGTAGTGCTGAAGGCGCACTTTGCGCACCCTGGCACCTCGGAGCTGGTCGGCCGCGCGGTCGTCAAAGCGGTGGAGATCTGCGGCTTGCCAGCTGGCGTATTCTCGTTGCTGACCGGCGTGGGCAATGAGCTGGGCATAGCGCTGGTGCGTCATCCAGCCATCAAGGCGGTCGGCTTCACCGGCTCGCGTGGTGGTGGCATGGCGCTGATGGCCGCCGCTGCGGCACGTCCGGTGCCGATTCCGGTCTACGCTGAAATGAGCTCGATCAATCCGGTCTTCCTGCTGCCGAACGCATTGAAGAACCGCGCTGAAGATATCGCCGCCGGCTTCGCCGCGTCGCTGACGCTGGGCGTGGGCCAGATGTGCACCAATCCTGGCCTGGTGCTGGCGATTGATGGTCCGGATCTGCAACGCTTCACCGCCGCTGCCTCGCAAGCGCTGGTGGGCGGCGCAGCCTGCTCGATGCTGTCGCCGGGTATTGCTGGCAACTTCGCTCGCGGTGTCAGCCAACTGGCGGAACATGCGGATGTGAAGACGCTGGCATTGGCGCCGCAGGCAGAAGGCAAGGGCGCTCCTGCGCTGTTCGTGTCGTCGGCATCGGCTTTCCTGTCGCAGCATGCGCTGCAAGAGGAAATCTTTGGCCCGGCGTCGCTGGTCATCGCGTGCAAGGATGTGGCCGAACTGCGCCAGGTGACGGAAAAACTGGAAGGCCAGCTGACCGCCACGCTGCAAATGGACGAAGGTGACCTTGAGGCGGCGCAGTCGCTGCTGCCTGTGCTGGAGCGTAAAGTGGGCCGCATCCTGGCCAATGGCTATCCAACCGGTGTGGAAGTTGCGAGCGCCATGGTGCACGGCGGCCCGTTCCCGTCGACGTCGGACGGTCGTTCCACCTCGGTCGGCACCGGCGCAATCACGCGTTTCCTGCGTCCGGTGTGCTACCAGAACTTGTCGCAGGCGCTGCTGCCGGAAGTCCTGCGCGATAACGGCAGCGCCACCTGGCTGCGCCGCGAAGGCGAATTGACCCGCAACTAAACAGTCGCCGGAGCGACGATAATAATGGAGACTGTATGACACAACTGGCCAAGTTCGGCAGCTTGCGCGGAAAGCGCGTATTCATCACCGGCGGCGGTACCGGTATCGGCGAAGCGATGGTCATCTCTTTCGCAGAGCAAGGCGCGCAAGTTGCCTTCGTCGATATCGCCCGCGATCCAAGCCTGGCGCTGGTGCGCCGCGTGAAGGAAGCCGGCTATCCTGAGCCGCTGTTCCGCCAGTGTGACATCACAGACATCCCTGCGCTGCAAGCCACCATCACTGAACTGGCTGGCCTGGTCGGCGACTTCGACATCCTGGTCAACAACGCCGCCAATGACCAGCGCCACGAAACCGCCGAAGTCACGCAAGAATTCTGGGACAAGTGCATCGCCGTCAACCAGCGCCCGATGTTCTTCACCTGCCAGGCTGTCCTGGAAGGCATGAAGAAGAAGGGCGCCGGTTCCATCATCAACGTCGGTTCGATCTCCTGGCACGTCAAGAACGCAGGCTATCCAGCCTACGCCACCACCAAGGCAGCCACGCATGGTCTGACCCGTGGCCTGGCGCGCGAATTCGGCGCCCACGGCATCCGCGTCAACACCGTTACGCCAGGCTGGGTGATGACCCAGCGCCAGATCGACCTGTGGCTGGACGATGCCGGTGAAGAAGACATCAAGCGCAATCAGTGCTTGCAGAACAAGCTGATGCCGCAGCACGTGGCATCGATGGTGCTTTTCCTGGCCGCCGAGGACGGCGCCATGTGCACCGCGCAGGAATTTATCGTCGACGCAGGCTGGGTATAAACCGCTTGCAGTAACACTGTTCGCCCCCGGAGACAACCGCACGTACGATGCGGCGGGGTATCTCAACCATAGATAAATGGTAGGAACATGGTGAATACAACCGTAGTCACGGCGCTGTCCTGCGCCGCTGCAATCCTCGCGGCCGGCCCGGCCGCCGCACAAACTAATACCGCGTCGCCTACCCGCGCCGCAACCGCCTCCGCGTTGGCCGCCGCTGCAACCGGCTCCGCGTCGTCCGCCGCGCGTTTTGCGGCGCTGCGCAGCCCTGACAACCATATCGCTGTTACGGTGCGTGCCGCTGATGGCAAGCTGACGTACACGATTGCGCGCGATGGCAAGCCTGTCTTGCTGGCCTCGGAACTTGGCCTGCAACTCGCCGGCGCCGACCTGGCCAACGACCTGTCGCTGGTGGCCGCCTCCGCGCCGCGCGCGGTGGAAGACCACTACCAGATGGCGGTCGGCAAACGCAAGGACATCACCTACCGCGCCAATGAGCAAATCTGGTCGCTGCAAAACGCCAAACAGCAGAAGATCGACGTCGTCTTCCGCGTCTCCAACGACGGCGTCGCATTCCGCTACGTCGTGGCCGAGCCATCGCTGCCGCTGAAAAAGCTGGTGCAGGAACACACCACCTTCGCGCTGCCCGCCGGCGCCAAAGCCTGGCTGCAACCGATGTCCGTTGCCCAAACCGGCTGGAGCAACACCAATCCATCCTACGAAGAGCACTACCAGATGGAGATCCCGGTAGGCGCCAAATCACCAACCGAAGCTGGCTGGGTATTCCCCGCGCTGTTCCGCACCGGCGCCAACTGGCTCGCCATCTCCGAAGCCAATATGGACGGCAGCTGGCAAGCCTCACGCCTGGCGCAGGATTCCAGCGGCGGCGAATACCGCATCGGGAACCCGATGGCGCCGGAGGTCTACACCAATGGCGGCTTGATGGCCGAAGTGGAGGGTACGCTTACCTCGCCATGGCGCATCATCGCCCTCGGCTCGCTGAGCACCGTCACCAACTCCACGCTGGGCACCGACCTGGCCGCACCGGCCGTCGCCTTCGACGCCACCCGCATCAAGCCGGGCCGCGCCTCGTGGAGCTGGGCGATCCTGAAAGATGACTCCATCGTCTACGACGTACAGAAGAAGTTCATCGACTACGCCGCCGACATGAAATGGGAATACACCCTCATCGACGTCAACTGGGACCGCAACATCGGCTACGACAAGATCAAGGAACTGGCCGACTACGCGGCAAAGAAAAACGTCGGCCTGATCCTCTGGTACAACTCCTCCGGCCCATGGAATAAAACTGAATATTCCCCCAAAGGCCAACTGCTCACGCACGAACAGCGCGTCAAGGAATTCAAGCGCCTGAGCGACATCGGCATCAAGGGCCTGAAAATCGACTTCTTTGCCGGCGATGGCCAATCGATGATCGCCTACTACAACGACATCCTGCGCGACGCTGCGGCAGCCGGTTTGCTGGTCAACTTCCACGGCTCGACGCTGCCGCGCGGCTGGCATCGCACCTGGCCTAACCTGATGACGATGGAAGCGATCAGAGGTTTCGAGTTCACCACCTTCGAACAGAAGGATCAGGAGGCGATGCCGAGCCACGCCGCCATGCTGCCGTTCACCCGCAACCTGTTCGATCCGATGGACTTCACGCCGGTCGTCTTCGGCGATATCCCGAAGATCAAGCGCGCCAGCACCAACGGCTTTGAACTGGCCACCTCGGTGCTCTACCTGTCCGGCATCCAGCACTTCGCCGACACGCCAGAAGGCATGGCCACCGCGCCGGACTACGTAAAGAAATTCATGCAGAACGTACCACGCAGCTGGGACGACAGCCGCCTGGTTGACGGCTATCCCGGCAAGTACGCCGTCGTCGCGCGCCGCTCCGGCGATACCTGGTACATCGCCGGCATCAACGGCGCCGACAAAGAGAAAACGCTGACGCTGGACTTGTCCTTCGTCGGCAGCAAGCAGGGCGTCATCATCACCGATGGCAAGGAAGCCCGTAGTTTCAACCAGCGCGCCATCGCCGCCGGCAAAAAAGTAGTCGTCACCGTCAAGCCGCATGGCGGCTTTGTCATCCAACTATAAAACAGGAGACTAATCAATGAACCCAATCCAACGCGGCGTACTCGCCCTGTGCATGCTGGCCTCGGGCAGCGCATTCGCAGCAGAAATCACCATCGACACCGGCAAGCCGGGCGCGGTGATCAACAAGGACGTGTACGGCCAGTTCGCCGAACACCTGGGCACCGGTATCTATGAAGGTATCTGGGTCGGCCCGAAATCGAAAATCCCTAACACCAAGGGCTGGCGCAACGACGTGGTCGGCGCGCTGAAAGACATCCAGGTGCCGCTGGTGCGCTGGCCGGGCGGCTGCTTTGCCGACGAATACCACTGGCGCGATGGCATCGGCCCGCGCGAGAAGCGCCCGGTCAAGGTCAACACCAACTGGGGCGGCGTGGATGAATCCAACGCCGTCGGCACGCACGAGTTCTTCGACCTGGTCGACCTGTTGGGCGCGGACGCCTACGTCAACGGCAACCTGGGCACCGGCAGCGCACAGGAAATGTCGGAGTGGGTCGAGTACATGACCTCCGACAGCAAATCGACGCTGGCCAACCTGCGCCGCAAAAACGGCCACGACAAGCCATTCAAGGTGGCTTACTTCGCCGTCGGTAACGAGGCCTGGGGCTGCGGCGGCAATATGAGCCCGCAGTATTACTCGGACCTGTACAAGCAGGTCGAGACCTTCCTGCGCGCGCCGAAGCAGTACCGTCCGAAGATCATCGCCAGCGGCGGTAACGACAACGACCTGACCTGGTCGGATGTGCTGAGCAAGGAGCTGAAGAAGCAAACCGAAGGCATCAGCTTCCACTACTACACCATCCCGACTGGCAAGTGGGAAGGCAAGGGAGCGTCGACCGGCTTCCAGGAAAACGAGTGGATCTCGACCCTGTCCAACACGCTGCGCATGGAAAGCCACATCCAGAAAAACAGCGCCGTCATGGACAAGCATGACCCGGAGAAGAAACTGGGTCTGTTCGTCGACGAGTGGGGCACCTGGTATGACGTGGAAAAGGGCACCAACCCTGGCTTCCTGTTCCAGCAAAACACCCTGCGTGACGCGGTGGTGGCGGCGCTGAACTTCAACATCTTCCACGCTCACGCCGAGCGCGTGCGGATGACGAATATCGCGCAGATGGTCAATGTGCTGCAGGCGATGATCATCACCGACAAGGACAAGATGCTGCTGACGCCAACCTATTACGCGTACCAGATGTATGTGCCGTTCCAGGGCGCGACTTCGTTGCCGATTTCGCTGAAGGATAATCCGGACTATTCGGCTGGCGGTTTCAAGGTCCCTGAGATCAGTGCATCGGCGGCGCGCGCCAAGGATGGCAAGGTGTATGTGGCACTGGTGAATACGAATCCGAACAAGGCTGTCGATGTGGCGGTGAATATTCCTGGCCAGGCTGTGAAGTCGGTCAAGGGCCGTGTCCTGACTGCTGCTGCGATGGATGCGCACAACACCTTCGCTGCGCCGCAAGCGATCAAGCCGGCAGCATTCAGCGCCAGCGCTGGTGCGGATGGCAAGCTGACTGTCAAGGTTCCGGCCAAGGCCGTGATCGTGGTGGCAGTGGAGTAAACGCATGGATGACATCAAGCTCACCCGCCGCAAGGTAATTACTGCGGGCGGTGTGGCCTTGGTGTTGGCCGGTTGCGGCGGCGGGGGAGGTGGCGGCAGCGTCACTCCAACGCCGACGCCTGCTCCAACGCCGACACCAACGCCAACGCCGACACCAACGCCGACACCGACACCGACACCGACGCCGACTCCAACGCCAACCACCGTCACGTTTGGCGAGGCATCGGTCCACGATCCATCCGTCATCAAGGTGGACGGCACGTTCTACGTGTTCGGCTCCCACCTGGCGGCGGCCAAATCGACGGACCTGATGAACTGGACCAAGATCGCCGACGGCGTCAACGCGGCAAATCCATTGTTCAACAATGTGGTGACCGCACTGGCAGACACCTTCGCCTGGGCACAGGTTACCGATACCTGGGCGCCGGACGTGGTCCGCCTTGCCGATGGCAAGTTCTATCACTACTACTGCGCCTGCAAAGGCGACTCCCCGCGCTCGGCGCTCGGCCTGGCTGTGGCAGACAAGGTGGAAGGCCCGTACATCAACAAGCAGATCCTGCTGAAGTCCGGCATGTGGGGCCTGCCAGGCGAAGACGGCGTGACCATCTACGATGCACTGACGATGCCGAACGTGGTCGATCCGAACACCTTCTTCGACCAGAATGGCAAGCTGTGGATGATCTATGGGTCGTACTCGGGCGGCATCTTCATCCTGGAGATGGACACGGCCACCGGCTTGCAGAAGCCCGGACAGGGCTATGGCAAGCACCTGATCGGCGGGAATCACAGCCGCATCGAAGGCGCATACGTGATGTATAGCGCGCAGTCCAAGTTCTACTATATGTTCACCTCTTTTGGTGGGCTGGATGCGAATGGCGCCTACAACATGCGCGTTGCGCGTTCGCTGAATCCGGATGGTCCGTATCTGGACGCAAAGGGCAACGACATGGCCAACGTCAAGTCGAATCCCGCGCTGCCGTTGTTTGACGATGCAACCATCGCGCCATTCGGCCAGAAGATCATGGGCAATCACCAGTTCGCGCTGGCGGCGGGTGAGACGGGCGTGCCGCTTGGCTATGTGTCGCCGGGCCACAACTCGGCTTATTATGAGGCGTCGACCGGGCAGTACTTCCTGATCTTCCATACGCGCTTCCCGAATTCCGGCGAACTGCATCAGATCCGCGTGCATGAGATGTTCATCAATGCGGATGGCTGGCCGGTGGTGGCGCCGTTCCGTTACGCACCGCTAAGCAAAAACGCGACGTCGCTGTCGGCGGAAGTGACGGCGGCCGACGTGGTGGGCACGTACAAGATGATTAACCACGGCAAGGACATTTCGACGACGATCAAGACGTCTTCGAATGTTGTACTGGCGGCGGATGGTACGGTGTCGGGCGCGGCCAGCGGAACGTGGAAGCATGATGGCAGCAACAGGATCACCCTGACGCTGGGCACGGCCGGGACTTTCGCTGGCGTGTTGTCGCGTCAGTGGAACACCAATGCCAGCGCGTTTGTGGTGACGTGGACGGCGCAGTCGGTGGATGGTGTGTCCATCTGGGGCGCGCGTACTGGTAATTAAGAGAGGCGAGATATGAAGTATGTTTTATCGATGGTGGCGTTCGCGCTGGCGGCAGCGGGCAGCACGGCCAAGGAAGTGAGCGTGCATGATCCGGTGATGGCGAAAGAGGGCGATACCTACTACGTGTTCAGCACGGGGCCGGGTATCACTTTCTACAGCTCGAAGGATATGAAGAACTGGACGCCGGAGGGCCGCGTTTTCAAGGGCCAGCCGGTGTGGGCGAAGAAGGCTGCGCCAACGTTCGACGATCATATCTGGGCGCCCGATGTTCAGTTCCATAACGGGAAATATTATCTGTACTATTCCGTTTCGGGCTTTGGCAAGAACACGTCCGGTATCGGCGTCACCGTCAATAAAACGCTGAATCCTCGTTCGTCTGATTACAAGTGGGAAGATCAAGGGATGGTACTCCAGTCGGTGCCTAACCGCGACGACTGGAACGCCATCGATCCAAATGTGATTCAGGATGAGAAGGGCGATGCATGGATGTCGTTCGGCTCCTTCTGGAGCGGGCTGAAAATCGTCAAGCTGAATAAGGAGTGGACTGGCCTGGCCGAGCCGCAGGAATGGCATGCGATCGCCAGCCGCACCAATGGTGCTTCCGGTTCGGGCGAGAAGGCTGGCGCTGGCGAGATCGAGGCGCCGTACATCTTCAAGAAGGGCGATTACTATTATCAGTTCGTGTCATTCGGCTTGTGCTGCAAGAAGGCGGACAGCACTTATCACGTAATGGTGGGACGCTCGAAATCGGTCACTGGTCCGTATGTGGATAAGAACGGCGTCGACATGATGAAGGGCGGCGGCACGCTGGTGATTGCCGGCGACAAGGACTGGAAGGGCCTCGGCCACAACAGCGCCTACACCTTCGACGGCAAGGAATACCTGGTGCTGCACGCCTATGAGACGGCGGATAACTACCTGCAGAAGTTGAAGATCATGCCGATGCAGTTTGACGCCGCTGGCTGGCCAGCTGTTGACAAGGCTGATCTCAACAAATATCGCAGCGTCCAGCTGCCTGCAAAATAATGGCTGCCTCGCGCACGGATATCGGCCCAGCGCAGGCTGCGGAATCGCTTTCTCCTCGGCGTCCGGTGCGTCGGCGGGTGCTGAAGCTGGCCGCTGGCACGGCTGCCACGGTCGCGTCTCACGGCGCGTTTGCTGCCTCGGGCACGGCTATCGCTACGCCGGATGCGCTGAAGGACGGCCCGGTGGCACTGTTCCCGCTGAGCGCCGTGCGGCTCGGACCGAGTCCTTTCCTGGATGCCCAACGGACCGACCTGCGCTACATCCTCTCGCTGGATGCGGACCGCCTGCTGGCGCCATTCCTGCGCGAAGCCGGCTTGCCGCTCAAGCAGCCCACTTACGGCAACTGGGAATCCACTGGCCTCGATGGCCACATGGGCGGCCACTACCTGTCCGCGCTGGCGCTGATGTACGCATCTACTGGCGACAAGGAAATCCACCAACGCCTGAACTACGCCGTCGCCGAACTTAAACGCTGTCAGCAAGCCAACGGCAACGGCTACATCGGCGGCATCCCCGGCGGCGCAACCGTATGGCAGGATATCGCCAACGGCAAACTTCAGGCGGACAACTTCTCCGTCAACGGCAAATGGGTCCCGTGGTACAACCTCCACAAAACCTACGCCGGCCTGCGTGACGCGTACGTCTACGCCGGCAACGAAGACGCCCGCGCCATGCTGATCGCCCTCTGCGAATGGACCATCCGCCTCACCGCGCACCTGAACGACGAACAAATGCAATCCATGCTGCGCGCAGAACACGGCGGCATGAACGAAGTCCTGGCCGACGTCGCGCAGATGACCGGCCAGCAGAAATACATGAACCTGGCCATCCGTTTTTCACATCAGGCTATCCTGCAACCGCTGGAACAAGGCAAGGACCAGCTAACCGGCCTGCACGCCAACACGCAGATCCCGAAAGTCATCGGCTTCAAGCGCATTGGCGACATCACCAGCCGCAAGGACTGGCAAAAGGCCGCCGCCTTTTTCTGGCAGACCGTTCACGATCACCGCACTGTCGCCATCGGAGGCAACAGCGTCAAAGAGCACTTCCACGACGATAAGGACTTCTCGTCCATGATTGACGAAGTGGAAGGCCCCGAGACCTGCAACACCTACAATATGCTCAAGTTGACCGAGCTGCTGTTCCAGGGCGACGCCAAGGGAAGCTATGCCGACTATTACGAGCGCGCGCTGTACAACCATATCCTGTCGTCGCAGCACCCGGACAGCGGAGGCTTCGTCTACTTCACGCCGATGCGGCCGAATCACTACCGCGTCTACTCGCAGCCGCAGAAGGCCATGTGGTGCTGCGTTGGCTCCGGTATCGAAAGCCACGCCAAGTACGGAGAATTCATCTACGCACATCGAGGCGATAACCTGTACGTCAACCTGTTCATCCCGTCAACGCTGGACTGGCGCGAACAGGGCGTGCAAATCCGCCAGGCCAACCGCTTCCCGGATGAAGAAAAGAGCACCATCACAGTCAAGGGCAACAAGACCTTCACGCTGAAGATCCGCTACCCGGAGTGGGTGGAGCAGGGCGCATTGCGTATCGCCGTCAACGGCAAGCCAGTAGCGGCGGCCATCGGTGCCGACCGCTATGTCAACGTGCGCCGTGCATGGCGCGATGGCGACAAGGTCGAGATCCACCTGCCGATGAAAACGCGCATTGAGCAGATGCCCGACAAATCTGATTATTACGCCGTGCTGCATGGCCCTGTGGTGCTGGCGGCAAAAAGCGATCCTTTCCCTGGCGAGCAGCTCAACTACCTCGCCGATGACAGCCGCATGGGCCACATCGCCAGCGGTCCGGTGGTGCCTCTGGAGCAGGCGCCGGTGCTGGTCAGCGACAGCACGGCGTTTGCCGGCCGTTTCCGTGCCGTGCCAGGCCGTCCACTGACCTTCACCGCGCCGGGACTGGTGCAAGCCGCAACCACCGGCCCGACAACCTTCGTGCCATTCTTCCGCGTGCACGACGCCCGCTACGTCGTCTACTGGCCTTACTCGACGCCGCGTGAGCTGGCCAAACGCCGCGCGCAAGCAGCTGCGGACGAGAAAGAGCGCCTGGCGCTGGACGCCCAGACCATCGACCAGGTGGCGCCCGGTGAGCAGCAGCCTGAATCCGATCACTTCTTCAATGCCGAAGGCGCGGACGCTGGCATCAACAAAGGCAAGCACTGGCGCCATGCAACCGGCTGGTTCAGCTACGACCTCACCGACAAAAAAGGAGAGGCGCGCGTGCTGCGGTTGACATATTCAAAACTCGACGCCGGCCGCCGCTTCGATATCTTAATCAACGACCAACTGCTGGCCGAAGTGCGTCTGGACGCCAGCGCGCCGCACGAACTGTACACACGTGATTACCCAATTCCGCCCGGCGTAGCAGGGGCTGGCAAGCTGATAGTCAAGTTCGTCGCACGCGAGGGTTCGCTCGCCGGCGGCCTGTATGGACTACGCCTGCTGCGCTGACATACCAAAAAAGATATTGCAGAGTGTGAAAATATCATTGGATAGATATTTATGTTTCTCATAGTATTGATCCAAATAACACTATAAAAAAAACTTACAGGAGACTTGCCATGACATGCAATCGCAGAACCGTACTGTCCACCGCGCTGGCCGCCGCCATCACCCTCAGCGCACCAGGCGCTTTTGCCGCCAAACCGCTGGTAATCGGCTTCTCCCAGGTCGGCGCTGAAAGTGAATGGCGCACCGCGAATACCGTATCGATCAAGGACGCGGCGAAGAAAGAGGGCATCACCCTGAAATTCGCCGACGCCCAGCAGAAGCAGGAAAACCAGGTCAAGGCCATCCGCTCCTTCATCGCCCAGCGCGTCGACGTGATCGCGTTCTCGCCGGTGGTGGAGTCGGGCTGGGATACCGTGCTGCGCGAAGCGAAACGCGCCAACATTCCGGTGATCCTGACCGACCGCGCGGTCAATGTCAGCGATCCTTCGCTGTACGTCAGCTTCCTCGGCTCGGACTTCGTTGAAGAGGGCCGCCGCGCCGGCCGCTGGCTGGTGGAGCGTCAAAAGAAAACGCCTGATGCCGTTTTGAATATCGTTGAGCTGCAAGGCACCGTGGGGTCAGCACCTGCGCTGGACCGCAAAAAAGGCTTTGAGGAGATCATCGCCGGCAATCCGAAGCTGAAGGTACTGCGCTCGCAGACCGGCGATTTCACCCGTGCCAAGGGCAAGGAAGTCATGGAAGCCTTCCTGAAAGCCGAAGGCAAGAAGATCAATGTGCTGTACGCGCACAATGACGACATGGCCATCGGCGCCATTCAGGCGATCGAGGAAGCCGGCCTGAAACCGGGCAAGGATATCCTGGTGATTTCGATCGACGGCGTCAAAGGCGCTTTCGAGGCGATGATCGCCGGTAAGCTGAACGTGACCGTCGAGTGCAATCCGCTGCTTGGCCCTCAGTTGATGCAGATCGCCAAGGACGTCGTGGCCAAGAAGCCTGTACCTAAGCGCGTTGTGACGCAGGAAGGCGTATTCCCGGCCGAAGTCGCGGCCAAGGAATTCCCGAACCGTAAATACTGATACCGATGACGATGAATTCTTCCGCACCCGCGACCCCGGTGCTGGAGCTGCGCGGCATCAGCAAAGCCTTCACCGGTGTGCAGGCTTTGAATGGCGTGTCGCTCAATCTCTATCCGGGTGAAGTCCATACGCTGATGGGCCAGAATGGCGCCGGCAAGTCGACCTTGATTAAAGTGCTGACTGGCGTTTATACGCCGGAGCATGGAGAGATCCTGTTGGCGGGGCAGTCGATTCAGCCGCAGTCCACGCTGGATGCGCAGAACCATGGTATCAGCACTGTTTATCAGGAGGTGAATCTCTGCCCGAATTTGTCGGTGGCGGAGAATATCTTCATGGGCCGTTATCCGCGCAAGTTTGGCCGTATCGACTGGGCTGGCATGGAGAAGCAGGCGGCGGAGCTGCTGGAGCGGATGCAGATTCGTATCGATGTAACGCTGCCGTTGGCGCAGTACCCGCTGGCGATCCAGCAGATGGTGGCGATTTCGCGGTCGCTGCTGGTGTCGGCCAAGGTGCTGATTCTGGATGAGCCGACTTCGTCGCTGGATGAGAAGGAAGTGGATCTGCTGTTCAGCGTTTTGCGTGGCCTGCGCGAGCAGGGCATGGCGATTCTGTTTGTGACGCACTTCCTGGACCAGACATATGCGATTTCGGATCGCATCACGGTAATGCGAAACGGTGAGCGGGAAGGCGAGTACCTGGCCGCAGATTTGTCGCGCGTTGAGCTGGTGAACAAGATGATTGGTGCAGTCGCTGCCGCGAGCAGTGCGCCGGCCCGCGTAGCTATGCAGGCCGATGGGGCGGGCGCGCAGCGCGTGGCGGTAGGAAAAACCGCAAGCGATGCGCGGGACGTAAGCGCGACTGCTGCGGGTGCAGCGGGTGCCGAGGCTGCGGGTGAGGGCGGCGGGGCGGGACAATCGCGCTTCCAGTCCTTCCTGCGCGCCGTGGGCCTGGGCCGCAAGGGGGCGTTGCTACCGATGGATCTGGAGATCCGCAAGGGCGAGTTGCTGGGCCTTGCCGGCCTGTTGGGTTCTGGCCGCACCGAGGCGGCACGTCTGCTGTTCGGCGCGGACAAGGCGGACACCGGCTCAATCACCATTGACGGCAAGGAGCGCAACTTCGCTTCGCCGCGCGACGCCATCGCCGCAGGCATCGGCTTCTGCTCCGAAGACCGCAAGCACGAAGGTGCGATCCTCGACCTGTCGGTGCGCGAGAACCTGATCCTGGCACTGCAAGCCCGCATGGGCATCATGCGTGCCATTCCGCTGAAACGCCAGCAGCAACTGGCGGAAGAATACGTGAAAGCGCTCGGCATCAAGACTGCCAGCATCGAGACGCCTATCGGCTCGCTCTCCGGCGGCAACCAGCAGAAGGTACTGCTGGCACGCTGGCTGGTGACCGATCCAAAACTGCTGATCCTGGACGAACCTACTCGCGGCATCGACGTGCGCGCCAAGCAGGAAATCATGGACTACGTCGCCGCGCTGTGCAAGAAAGGCATGTCCATCCTGTTCATCTCGTCCGAACTGCCGGAAGTGCTGCGCGTCAGCGACCGCATCGTTGTCATGCGCGACCGTAAGCAGGGCGGCGAATACCCGCGCGGCGCGTTGGACGAAACCTCCGTGCTGCACGTGATCGCGGCAGGAGACCAGCATGCATAACTCGCCAGGCGATGCCAGCGACGCGCGCCCGCCGTCGCCCGCCGCCCTGGCTTCAGCTGTCGCTGGGCGCGCGCGCGTGCCTCCCGCCGCATCAACCCAATCGAATCTGCCTATGTTTGTGCAACATCCATTATTCCGGCCACTGGCCGCGCTGGCGATCCTGCTGCTGATTGACTTCATCATGATTCCCGGCTTCTTCCACCTGGAGATCAAGGATGGCCACCTGTACGGCAGCCTGATCGACATCGCCAACCGCGCCGCGCCGCTGATCCTGGCAGCCATCGGCATGACGCTGGTGATCGCCACACGCGGCATCGACATCTCGGTCGGCGCCACCGTCGCCATCAGCGGCACCGTCGCCGCGATGCTCATCGGCGGCACCATGGTCATGAATAACGGCACGCCCGAATACGTCGCCAATACGCCGATGTGGATCGCACTTGCCGTCGCCATGGGCGCGGCACTGCTGTGTGGCGCATGGAACGGCGCACTGGTCGCCGGCCTGGGCCTGCAACCGATCGTCGCTACGCTGATCCTGATGGTGGCGGGACGCGGCCTGGCGCAGCTGTTCACCGATGGCCAGATCATCACCGTCTACTACCAGCCGTTCTTCTTCATCGGCAGCGGCTATCTGCTTGGCCTGCCGTTCTCGCTGTACATCGTGGCGGCCGTGTTCATCGTCACGGCGCTGCTGTTGCGTAAAACGGCGCTCGGCCTGTTCATCCAGTCGGTCGGCATCAACCCGGTGGCGGCGCGCCTGGCCGGCCTGAAGACTGCAGTGCTGATCTTCTTCGTGTACGTGTTCTGCAGCGCCTGTGCCGGCGTGGCGGGATTAATGATCACCTCCAACATCAAGAGCGCGGACGCCAACAACGCCGGCCTGCTGCTGGAACTGGATGCCATCCTGGCCGTGACGCTGGGCGGCACCTCGCTGGCCGGCGGCAAATTCAGCCTGGCCGGCAGCGTGATCGGCGCGCTGATTATCCAGACACTGACCTACACCATCTACTCCCTCGGCCTGCCGCCGGAAATCAATATGGTGGTCAAATCGATCGTGGTGTTTGTCATCTGCGTCTCGCAGTCGGCTGAGTTCAAGAATATGTGGCGCCGTGCTTTCCCTGCGGCCCGCGGAGGTAAAGCATAATGAGCAGCATGAGCCTTCCAGCGCCGTCGTTCACGACGTCGCCATACTTTACGTCCCTGATTACCGTATTCCTGCTGGTGGTCCTGCTGGGCGCCGGCGGCGCAGCCTATCCCGGCTTCCTGTCGCTGCAGGTGATGTTCAATCTGTTGATCGACAACGCCTTCCTGCTGGTGATCGCGGTCGGCATGAGCTTCGTCATCCTGTCCGGCGGCATCGACCTGTCGGTTGGTTCGGTGCTGGCGCTGACCACCATGGTGTGCGCCTACATGCTGCAAACCTGGCACTGGAACCCGATCCTGGTGATTGCCATCGCGCTGGCCATCGGCACCGTGTTCGGCGCCGCGCAGGGCGCGTTGATCCATTATTTCAAACTGCAACCCTTCATCGTCACGCTGGCCGGCATGTTCCTGGCGCGCGGCCTGTGCTACCTGATCAGCATTAACTCGATCACCATCGAAGACCCGTTTTTCGTCACGATGTCGCAAACGCAGCTGCCGGTTGGCGACTGCTTCATCTCGCCGGGCGCGCTGATTGCGGTGGCGGTGCTGGCGGTCGCCATCTATGTTGCGCACTGCACGCCATTCGGCCGCGCCATCTACGCTGTCGGCGGCAATGAGCAATCGGCGCTGATGATGGGCCTGCGCGTAGCGCGTACCAAGGTGCTGATCTACGCCTTCAGCGGCTTGTGTGCTGCGCTGGCCGGCGTGCTGTTCTCGTTCTACATGCTGTCCGGTTACGGCCTGCACGCGCAGGGCACGGAGCTGGACGCCATTGCCGCCGTGGTGATCGGCGGCACGCTGCTCAGCGGCGGCTACGGCTACGTGGCTGGCGCACTGACCGGCGTACTGGTGCTGGGTTCCATTCAGACGTTGATCGCGTTTGATGGCACGCTCAGCTCCTGGTGGACCAAGATTGTCATCGGCGGTCTGCTGTTCATCTTCTGCGTAGTACAACGCGTCATGACGATGCGCGCAAATAAAAAATAATCAAGACGATATTTACACACTGGAGAGTACCTTGAAAAAAAGTCTGATGTTCGCTGCGGCGAGCCTGCTGGCTTGCGCCGCGCAAGCGGCCAACCCACTGTTCCCGAAACTGTTCACCGCCGATCCTGCGGCCTTTGTCGAGAATGGCACGGTCTACCTGTACGTCGGCCATGATCAGGCATCGCCGACCGACAAGGACTACGTCATGAAGGAATGGCGCATGTACTCCAGCTGCGACATGAAGAACTGGACCGATCGCGGTTCACCTCTCCAGCCGTCGGCCTTCAAATGGGCGATCGGCAAAGTGGACGCCTGGGCGGCCGACATCACCAAGCGTGACGGCAAATACTACTTCTACGCCACCGTGGACCACGCCAAGATTCCAGGCCGCGCCATCGGCGTTGCTGTATCGGACAAGCCGGAAGGCCCGTTCGTTGACGCGCGCGGCTCGGCACTGGTCACCAACGACATGACGCTGGAAGCGCCAATCGCCTGGGACGACATCGATCCGGGCGTGTTCATCGACGACGATGGCCAGGCTTACCTCTACTGGGGCAACACGGTGATGAAGTACGCCAAGCTGAAACCCAACATGATCGAATTCGATGGCCCGATCCACACCGTTGGCATGGACCGCTTCACTGAGGCGCCGTATCTGCACAAGCGCAAAGGCACCTACTACCTGTCGTACTCGCGCGACTTCCCGGAAGAGACGGCGTACTACACCGGTCCCAGTGCCACCGGCCCGTGGAAATTCCAGGGCGTGATCATGTCGAAGAACGAGAAGGTGAAAACCATCCACCAGGCCATCGTCGAATTCAACGGCAAGAACTACATCTTCTACCATAACGCCAAACTGCCGGGCGGCGGCGAGTATCGCCGTTCGGTGGCGGTGGAAGAGTTCAGCTATAACGCCGACGGCACCATTCCGTTCATCAAGCAGACCAAGGAAGGCCCGGCAGCCAATCCTAGTGCTGCATGCAAGTGATATCGGAAAAAACGATATTGTCCAATAATCAATATCGATCATGATATCATTAAAGTATGGATACTAACCCCAACTGGTTCCTGCGCGCGCGCCTGAAAACGCGCCAGCTGCTGCTGCTGATCGCGCTGGACGAACAACGCAACATCCACCGCGCCTCCGAGGAGCTGCACATGACGCAGCCCGCCGCGTCCAAGCAGCTGAAGGACCTGGAGGAGATGCTGGGCGTGCAGCTGTTCGACCGGCTGCCGCGCGGCATGGAACCGACCATCTACGGCGAGACGATGATACGCCATGCCCGCATGGCGCTGACCAGCCTCTCGCTGGCGCACGAGGATATCGTCGCCATCAAGGCTGGCCTGGCCGGGCAGGTGGACATCGGCACCATCATGACGCCGGGGATCGCGCTGCTGCCGCAGGCGATCACACGCACCAAGCAGCTGGCGCCCAAGCTGCGCATCGGCGTCGAAATGGAGCTGTCGAATGTGCTGCTGGAGCAGTTACAGCGCGGCCGCCTGGACTTCATGATCGGTCGCATTCCGGAGCGGGAAAGCGCGCAAGGCCTGAGCTATGAAGAACTTGGCGATGAGCCGGCGTGCGCGGTGGTGCGGGTCGGCCACCCGCTAATGAAGTCGAAGAGTCTGCAACTGCGCGATATCTCCAATCAGCCGTGGATACTGCCGCCGCAAGGCTCCATTTTGCGCGCGCGCTGCGAGCTGATGTTCCGCCGCGCTGGTCTGGAAGTGCCGGTCAACGTGGTCGACACCACGGCGGTGCTGCTGATTAAACCGCTGCTGCAGCAAACGGACGCGCTCAACGTCATGCCGATCGCGGTGGCCAAGTACTATGAATCGCAGGGTGTGCTGAACATCCTGCCGATCGAGCTGCCATGCCGCATGGATGCCTTCGGCATTATCACCGTCAATGGTCACATTTTATCGCCGGGCGCCGAGCTGCTGCTGAAATCCGTGCGCGAAGTGGCTCGCGAAATCTACTGACTACGCGGCCAGCGCACGGCGACTCGGTACGCTGGCTATCGTTGCGTGGCCGTGCCGCCGAACGACTCAAACGCTTCCAGCAGTATTCTGGCGCGGAAGGGCTTGAGGATGACGCGGTTGACATGGCGGTCGCGCAGTTCGCGCATCAGGTCTGCGGTGGCCTGGTCAACCATTACCGCGATGGGAATGGCCGCGTCGCTGGCTGACATGCCGTTGCGGACCTTGTCCAGCAGGGCGAGATTGTAGAAGCAGCCCGCCTCGGCACTGCAATCGATTGAAATCACCGCACCCTGGAACGCATGCTCGCGCAGCATGCGTTCGGCCGCCTTCACGGTGGCCGCCTCGTGGACGGTGCCGATGCCCAGCGAGCGCGCCGTCATCGAGACAGTTTTGCGCAGCAGCGGCTGTTCTTCCACCAGCAGCATGTTCAGGTTCTTCGAGGATGCGTCATGCATGAGGCGCCTCCACAGGGTTGGCCAGTTCTTCCAGTAGAAGGTCGCGCAGGGAGGTGAAGATGGCCATTTCGGTGGCGTCCAGCGTGCGCGGCTCGTGGTCGATAATGCACAGCGTGCCGATGACGAAGCCCGACGGCATGCGCAATGGCGCGCCGGCGTAAAAAATCACATGCGGAGGATTGACGACCAGCGGGTTGTCGGCAAAGCGCTCATCCGTGCGCGAATCCGGAATAATGAAGATATCCGGTTGCAGGATGGCGTGGCCGCAGAAGGAAATGTCACGGGTGGTTTCGCAGACGTCTACGCCGACGCGCGCTTTGAACCACTGGCGGTTTTCATCGAGCAGCGATATCAGTGCGATCGGCACATCAAACTCCTGCGCCGCAAACTCGACCACCCTGTCGAAGCGTTCTTCGGGCGGCGTATCCAGGATCAGCATTTCGCGCAGGACGGCGAGGCGCTCCTTGTCATACGGTGGAATCGGCGCAGCTAACATGGCGTGAGACGGCGCGGCGGCCGCGTAGTCGTGTTGTGCTTACTCTAACATTAACCGCCGCTGATGGCGCATTTCCGTGCGGTTGCGCGACAGATTGTTGACTCAGTCAGCAATCTGTCGCAAAATCGCATCGTCCTGATTGCCGGAGTGCGCATGTCTGTCCCTGCTTTTAACGACCGCGTTGCGGCCGTCCGTTCCTTCAACCGCTTTTTCACCCGCCAGATTGGCGTGCTGCGAGAAGGGCTGCTGCATAGCGAATTCACGCTGACTGAAATGCGCGTGCTGTACGAACTGGCGCACCATGGCGACCAGGCCATGGCCGTGTTGTGCCGTGATCTTGGGTTGGATCGTGGATACCTGAGCCGCATCGTCGCCAAGTTCGAAAACGCGGGCCTGGTTAGCAAAGTGCCGTCGGCCACCGACGGCCGCGCCAAGCTGCTGCACCTGACGGACCAGGGCCGCGCAGTGTATGAGCCGCTGGACCGCCGTTCACGCGACGAAGTGGGCGATATGCTGTCGCGCTTCGATGAAAACGACCAGTTGCGCATGCTGAAGGCCATGCACACCATCCGCGAACTGCTGGACGCGCAGAGCGGCATGAAGTACGCCCAGCCTTTCGTGCTGCGCGCACACCGCGTCGGCGACATGGAATGGATCACCCGCCGCCACGGCGAGCTATACGCCACCCAGCAGGGCTGGGACCGCAGCTTCGGAACGCTGGTCGGCCAGATCTGCGCCGATTTTGAACGCGACTTCGATCCGAAGCTGGAGCATTGCTGGATCGCGGAGATCAACGGACAGCAGGTTGGCTCGATTGCGCTGGCGCGCAGCGGCGAAGAAGGCGTGGCCAAATTACGCCTGCTGCTGGTGGAAGAACAGGCGCGCGGCCTGGGGCTGGGATCGCGGCTGGTGGACGAGTGCCACAAGTTTGCGCGTGCCGCAGGCTACCGCAAGATGCGCTTGTGGACCACGGACCAGCAACAGGAAGCGCGCCATATTTATCAGGCCAAAGGCTATCAGCTGGTGGCCCGCGAGCCGGTGCATGCCTTCGGCAAGGACATGGTCAACGAGACGTGGGAGCTGGATCTGTCATCAACTAGCTGATTGCCCGCGCCCCGGCTCTCTGGCACTATGGCCAACGAGATCTGTATAACAACGGGGATGCTATGCAAAAGAGCGGGGTGCTGGTCTGGTCGAAGCGGATACTGATTGCCGCAGTGGTGTTGCTGGTGCTGGCGATCGCCGCCGCCTGGCTGTATTTGCGTGGCAGCCTGGCACAGCTTGATGGCACGCACAAGGTGGCGGGCCTTGAAACCACGGCCAGCGTTGCGCGCGATGCGCATGGCGTGCCCGTCATCAGCGGCGGAAGCCGCACCGACGTGGCCTACGCCACCGGCTTTGTTCACGCGCAGGAACGCTACTTCCAGATGGACCTGTTGCGTCGCGTGCCGTCGGGCGAGTTGTCCGAACTGTTTGGCGAGCGTGCGCTGCAGGTCGACAAATCGCACCGCCTGCATCGCTTCCGCGCCCGGGCCGAGCTGGCGGTCAAGTCGCTGTCTGCGTCAGACCGCGCACTGCTGGAGCGCTACACCGCTGGCGTCAATGATGGCCTGAATGCGCTGGGCGCCAAGCCGTTTGAATATGCGCTGATCGGCCAGCCGCCGCGCGCTTGGTCGCCGGCCGACACGCTGCTGGTGGTGTGGGCCATGTACTTCGATTTGCAGGGTAACCTCGAATCGCGCGAACTGGCGCGTGGCTGGTTCCGCGACAATGCCAGCGAGGAGCAGCGCGCTTTCCTGTCGCCGGAATCGACGCCATGGGATGCGCCGCTGGACGCGCAAACCATCGCCAGCGGCGAGGTGGTGATTCCCGCTGCGCCGCCGGCATGGTGGGGCAAGCCGAAAGCAGCCGATGCGCCGGCGCCGGCCAAGGTGGCGCAGGCTGAATTCCTCAACACGGTTGGCAGCAATAACTGGGCGGTGGCGGGCAGCCGCAGCGACACCGGCGCCGCCATCATCGCCGACGACATGCACCTCGGGATACAACTGCCAGCGCTCTGGTATCGCGCCGCCTTGCAGTTCCCGGATGGGAAGGGTGGCCAGCGCCGCATGGTTGGCGTGACGCTGCCAGGCGCGCCGTTCGTCGTGGTGGGCAGTAACGGCCATGTGGCCTGGGGCTTCACCAACAGCTACGGTGATTATCTCGATTTCGTCGCGCTTGATGGCACGGAAAAGATTGAAGCGCATGAGGAAACCATCCTGGTCAAAGGCGCTTCGTCGGTCAAGCTGACGGTGCGCGAAACCTCGCTCGGCCCGATCCGCGAAGTGCAAGGGCGTGGTTATGCCGTGCATTGGGCAGCGCACTTGCCGGGCGCGGTCAATCTCAACATCGCGCATCTGGAACTGGCGGATACGCTGGACGAAGCGCTGGCGATCGCGCCTACGCTCGGCATACCGGCGCAGAATTTTGTTGGCGGCGACGACAAGGGCAACATTGGCTGGACCATCGCAGGTCCGCTGCCACGTCGCGCCGCGACCGGTGCGGTGTCCACCTATCCGCTCAAGCGGGATGATGCGGCCGGCTTGTGGCTGGGATGGCTGCCAGCGTCCGAGTATCCGAAAGTGGTGAATCCGGCCGCTGGCCACATTGCCACCGCCAACAGCCGCCAGTTGTCCGGCGCTGGCGCGGAACTGATCGGCGACGGCGGCTTTGACCTTGGCGCGCGCACGCATCAGGTGCGCGACAACCTGGCCGCACTGGGCGCAAAGACCGATGTGAAGAAGGTCTATGCCATCGGCCTGGATGACCGCGCGCTATTCCTCAGCGCATGGCGCGAGCGCGCCATTACCGCACTGGACGCCAAGGCCATTGCCAGCAACGTGCAACGCGCCGAGGCACTGGCGCTGCTGAAGGATAGCTGGAGCGGCAAAGCCAGCGTGGATTCGGTCGGCTACCGCATCACGCGCGGCTTCATGTACGCCATGTACGACATCATGTATGAAAACGCCAACGCGGAACTGGCGAAGATCGATCCCAAGGCGAGCATGGCCTCCGTCAGTTCGCGCTGGCCGGTGGTGCTGGCGCGCGTGCTGGACCAGCAGCCGGCGGGCTGGCTGCCAACGCAGTACAAGGACTGGCAGGCATTGCAGCTCGCTGCGCTGGACCGCGTGATTGCCGACCTGACCAAGGACGCCCAGCCGCTGAAGAACGCCACCTGGGGCCAGCGCAACACGGCGGCCAGCGCGCATCCGATGGCGCCGGCGATTCCGTTGCTGGGCAAGTACCTGAAAGTGGCGCCGGACATGCTGGCCGGCGACCAGCACATGCCGCGCGTCGCCGGACCCACTTTCGGCCAGTCGGAGCGCCTGACCGTTTCGCCGGGACGTGAAGAACAGGGCATCTTCAACATGCCGGGCGGGCAGAGCGGCCATCCGCTGTCGCCGTACTTTCTGGATGGCCGCGTTGACTGGGTTACCGGGCGGGAGTCGCCATTGCTGCCGGGACCTGCGCAGCATACGCTGACGTTTGTGAAGTAAGCGGCCCGAGTCCGAACAGTGGGCGCAGCACGGCGATGCGGCGCACCACTTCAAACACGCCGAAGCTGATGCCGAAGGTCAGTACGACCAGGAACACGCCTTCGATGCCGGGCGCCAGCTTCACCGGCTTGAGCCAGTGCGCCATGGTGACGATCAGCGTCTGGTGCAGGATGTAGACCGGGAACACGGCCTCGGTCAGGTAGCGGCGCTTGGCGTTGTCAAAGTTCAGGTGACGCCGGCCGAAGCCGCACACGGCCAGGATGGCGGTCCACTGGCAGACGCAGTACACGGCGCGCATCAGCAGCTTCCATTGCTGGACATCGGGCGTGTTGGCCAGCGCTTCCGGTATCGACCAATAAATGACGATCAGCGCCCAGCTGCACAGCCATAATCCAAGACTGGTCCAGCGGATTGCTTCGATGCGCGCCCAGAACTCGGTCTGCATCGCCAGCAGCGCACCCAAGGCGAATACGAAGAAGTATTGCGCATGGTTGTACCAGTCACCCGCCAGCGCGTGGGTGCTGGGGAAGTGCTCGACCAATGCATAGCGCGCCACCGCCAACACCGCGACTGGCAGGACAATGATGCGCCAACCCGTCAGCAGCCGGCCCAGCGTGGCGCCCACAGCATCGAAGCGCGCGCCCAGTAGCCAGAAGATCGCTCCGCCGATCATGGTATAGACCCACAAGTAGGCGACGAACCACAGGTGGTTCCAGGTTGGCATGCTGAGGCAGTCGTCGCCTCGGCAGAAGCCATGGTAAGCGGCGACGTAGCGCTGCATGAATTCAGCATAGCTGCCCTGATAGGCGATCTTTTCGACGATCTCGAAATAGGCCTGCGGCGGCACGATGACGAACATGCCGAATACCAGCGGCACCAGCAACCGCCAGCTGCGCTGCCGCAGCAACGCGCCGATGCGCATCTTTTTCAGCATGAAAGCGGTGGCCACACCGGAAATCATGAACAGCAGCGCCAGGCGCCATGGCGAGGACAAAATCATCAGCGGCTCGATGGCGTCGCTGGCGTAGGGACTTTTCACGTGCCAGTCCCAGGTCACGTAGTACATGCCGGTGTGATAGAGGATCAACAGGCAGAAGGCGAGGATGCGTATCCAGTCGAAGAAATACAGGCGTTGGTGATTCATTTCTGGCTCCTTTTGTATGAAGCCAGATTAAGCGGGCGACTTGCCAGCGTCCATCGGCGTGGGGCGAAATGGGCGCCGTGTGGGGCGAGCCGGAATTATTCGCCCGGCGGCGGTTCCCAGAGTTCGACCTTGTTCCCCTCGGGATCGATGACCCAGCCGAATTTGCCGAATTCGCCGTCCTCGGTCTTTTCCAGCACCTGGCAGCCTTCGTCGCGCAAGGCTTGCAGCAGCGCGGCCAGGTCATGCACGCGGTAGTTGATCATGAACGACGCGCTGCTCGGCGCGAAGTGGTCGCCGCCAGCCTCGCTGACCGACCAGATGGTCGTGCCAGGCTCGGTGAACGCGGCGCCGCCCCATGGCAGCACATCGACACCCAGGTGTTTCTGATACCAGGCGCGCAACGCTGCCGGGTCTTGCGCGTGGAAGAATATGCCGCCGATGCCAGTCACTCGTTTCATGATTGTCTCCGCAAGTTGGAGCCTTAGATTATCACGCCGGGCGCGGGAACGCCGCAATGACCTCGGCGCGGTATTGGCGGCTTAGCGGCACGCGTGTACCGCCTTGCAGCAGCAGTTCGCCGTCGCCCTTGTCGTGGTTGACGATGCTGGCGATCCAGTCCAGCTGCACGGCGGCGCGGCGGTGGCATCGGATGAAGCGCGGGCCGAGCTTTTCGAGCAGGCCGGCCAGCGTCTGGCGCATCAGCGGCTCGCCGTCGGCTGTGTGCAGGATGACGTAGTTGTCGGCCGTTTCTATCCACTGGATCTGCTCGACCTTGACGATGCGCATGCTGCCGCGTTCAGGGATCAGCAATTGCGCAACGTTCGGCAGCACGGACGCTGCCGGACGTTGCGCAGCGAGGCGTTCGCGTGCGCGTTGCAGCGCGCGCTGCAAGCGTGACTGGTCGTAAGGCTTGAGCAGGTAGTCGATGGCGTTGGCGTCGAAGGCGCGAATCGCGTACTCGTCGAAGGCGGTGACGAACACCACCAGCGGCGCCGGCGCCGGCAGCGAGGCGGCGACATCCAGGCCGGTAATCTCAGGCATCTGGATGTCGAGCAGCAGCAGGTCGGGGGCGAACGATGGCAGCAGTTCCAGCGCCTCAACGCCATCGCGCGCTTCTTCGATAGCGCTGATGTCCGGTTCTGCCGACAGCATGCGGCGCAGCTTGTCGCGCGCCGGGCGCTCGTCATCGACGATCAGGACGCGCATGGCAACCTCACTTCTGCGCGCACGCCCGCCGGCGACAGGGCGACCAGTTCGAACGCGGCGCGGCCGCCATACAGCGCATCCAGCCGCTCGCGAAGGTTTCGCACGCCGATGCCGCCGCAGGCCGTGCCGGTGGTCGGCAGCGCACCTGCATCGTCTTCAAGCCGCAGCACCAGTTCATGGCCGGCGCGCTGCGCGGTGATGCTGATGGCGGTGGGCTGACGGCGCTTTTCCACGGTATGCTTGAAGATGTTCTCCAATAGCGGCTGCATGCTCATCACCGGCACCGGACAAGCCTTTAGTGCATCGTCGATGTGCCAGCTGATGGTGACGCGGTCGGAGAAGCGTTCGGCCATCAGTGCGGCATAGCCGCGCAGGATGCGCAGTTCGGTTTCCAGCGGCACCAGGTGGCGTTCGCCGACGTCCAGAGTGGCGCGTAGCACGTCGGACAGCTGCACCAGCATGGCGTCCGCGCGCTGCACGTCGCTGTACATCAGCGATGAAATGGTGTTGAGTGCATTGAACAGGAAGTGCGGCTGCATCTGCTGGCTGAGGCGCAGCAGTTGCGCCTCGCGCAGCGATGCGTTGGCGCGTTCGACGCGCAGCTTCTCTTCCAGCATGGCGTGGAAGGACAGTACTCCAAAAGTAATCGTGGCAAAGATGCAGAAGAACACCGTCATCTTGATGTCTTCGTACAGATAGATGGAGGCCCAGCCGCCGTGCGGATAGCGCTCGCCTGCCAGCGCGTACACCGCGTGGCGCATGCCAAAGGCCAGTGGCACAAACGCCACCCAGTACACCGGCAGCCACACCAGTTGCCGGGCGAACCAGCGCAGCGGTGAATGCAAGAGATGATCGTGCTTGCGCGTGTAGCGGCGCTGCGCCAGCAGCAGCAAGGTGCCGGTCAGCGCCGATGAGGATTCCCATAAGATCGGCTTCCACACGCCGTGATCGTGATCGCGCAGGTATTCCTGGACTGAGGTGGTAATCATCAGCGTCCAGAATAATACCCAGGCGATCGCGATAACGGTGCGGGTTCTTTGCATGGCTCAGCGGTAGCGTGCTTCCATCAAATCGATTTCGCGTACCAGCTTGCGCGAGATTTCATCGGAGATGTGATCGTGCCGCGCCAGGTCAAATACCGTGCGGCGTTCGGCCGCCAGCGCCGCCAGGCGCAGTTCCTTCTCGGCGGAGTCGGTCTTGCGCCAGGCTTGTTCGCTTTCCGGATCGACTTCCTTCAGCTTGTGCTCATAGAAGGCGATCACGCGCGCTGCCGCCTGCGGATACACCTCGGGATCGATACAGGCATCCGACTCCATCAGCTCCACCTGGGTTTTCTCGATCGCCGAGATGGCGGCGTTGGCGGCGGCACGGCGCGCCAGATCCTCTTCCTGCTGTTCTTCCGGTTCGGCCGGGAAGGTCATGCCGGCCAGCAGGCGAGGCAGGGCGATGCTGGCGATCAGCAGTGACAGCAGGATCACCGAGCAGGCCAGGAAAATGGTCAGCGCGCGCGCCGGGAATGGCGAGCCATCCGGCAGTGCCAGCGGCAACGTCAGCACACCAGCCAGCGTAATGGTGCCGCGCGCACCGGCCAGCGTGGTGGCCATCAGCAGGCGCGGATTGATCTTGTGGCGCGGCTGGTGGCGGTACTTCTGCTTGAAGATGGTCAGGCGCAGCGAGGCCCACACCCACACAAAGCGCAGCGCCAGCAGGCCGGCGGTGATGGCCACGGCGTACACCAGCAGCCACCAGCGGTTCATATGGCCGCTTTCTTCCAGCGAGGTGCCGGCGAGGCGGAAGATCTCCGGCAACTGTTCGCCGAGCAGCACGAACATCACGCCGTTAAGCGAGAACTGCACCGTGTCCCACACGGCCGAACGCTGGATGCGGGTGGCCGCCATTGCGTGGCCGCTCAGTTCCACGTAGCTCATGGTGATGCCTGCCGCCACCGCCGCCAGGATGCCGGAGGCGTGCAGACGCTCGGCCACCAGATAGGCGCCGAAAGGGATCAGCAGGTTGACCAGGATGGGCGAACCGGGTGGTTCGCCGAAGTGGCGCGTCAGCCAGCGCTGCACCCAGGTGATCAGCATGGTAACGCCGACGCCGGCGGCAATGCCGCCGATCACCACCCAGACGAAGGTCAGGGCGGCGCTTTGCAGCGAGAAGGCGCCGGTCATGGCGGCTGCCACGGCGAAGCGGAAGCACACCAGGCCGGAGGCGTCATTCAGCAGCGATTCGCCTTCCAGGATGTGCATCAGCCGCTTGGGGATCGGCGAACTGGCGGCGATCGAGCTGACCGCAATCGGGTCGGTCGGCGAGACGATGGCGGCCAGCGCGAACGCCACCGCCAGCGGCATGGTCGGTATCATCCAATGAATCAGGAAGCCGGCGCCGATCACGGTGAACACTACCAGGCCGAGCGCCAGTTCAAGTATCGTGCCCTTGTCGCGCAGCAGGCCGCTTTTCGGGATACGCCAGCCGTCGAGAAACAGCAGCGGCGGCAGAAACACCAGGAAGAATAATTCCGGGTCCAGGTCCACGCCATGCGTAGATTTGGCGGCGATCAGCGCGCCCAGGCCGATCTGTACCAGTGGCAGCGGTATCGAACCGGGCAGCACCTTGCGCAGGTAAGCGCTGGCGACGACCGCCAGCAACATGATCAGCACGACTTCTATTGAATCCATTCCCTTCCTTTTCCTACGTAAATACTAAAACGGACTAAGCTTACACTATTGGAAGTTCGGTAAGAAGTTGGGCCACAGCACTAGCGGAATGGAAATCTTTCTGGCATAATGCATGCCTTCTGCGGGAGTAGCTCAGTTGGTAGAGCGCAACCTTGCCAAGGTTGAGGTCGAGAGTTCGAGACTCTTCTCCCGCTCCAGAATTCAGTAGCATATGCGTAGTACCTAAAAGGAAGCCCAAGGGCTTCCTTTTTTGTTGTTTATCGTTCTCCAACACAACATCTTCCCGTTGCAAACGTTATACTAGGTGAGGACCACCGAAGGAGACGAATCCATGAAATCTGTGCAACAGGAAGTTGATGAGCGTAGCAACCTGACCAACTCCAACAAATTCGAACTCCTCCTGTTCCGTCTCGGCGGCGACGCCAATGGCGAACATTCTGAGTTGTTCGGTATTAACGTCTTCAAAATCCGCGAAATCGTTGCAATGCCCGAAGTAACTGCTGTGGCCGGGTCCCCGCCACACATGTTGGGTGTTGTGAATCTTCGCGGGCAAATCATCACGGTGCTGGATTTGCCAGGCATTGTCGGTGTGACCCCAAAAACTGGTCTGAATATTATGCTGGTCACTGAATTCGCCCGCACCACGCAAGCGTTCGCGGTCGAGTCAGTGGAGGAAATCGTGCGCCTGGACTGGAGCCAGGTGCTGACTGCCGAAGGTACTGCCGGCGGCAAAGTCACCAGTATCGCCCGCGTGGATGGCGACGTGCAGAACACCCGCCTGGCGCAGGTACTGGACGTGGAAACCATCTTGCGCGAGCTGGTGCCGCCGGAAGGCAAGGATGTCGATCCCGAAACCATTGGACCGAAAGTGCTGCTGAAACCGGGCGCTGTGATCCTTGCCGCCGACGATTCGGTCGTCGCGCGCAACCTGATTGAAAAAGGCCTGGAAGCAATGGGCGTTCACTTCATCATGACCAAGTCGGGCAAGGAGGCATGGGATCGCCTGCAAGCCATCGCCGAAGGCGCAAAAGCCGAAGGCGTCAGCATCGGCGACCGTGTCGCCATGGTGCTGACCGACCTGGAAATGCCGGAGATGGATGGCTTTACGCTGACCCGCCTGATCAAGCAGGACGCCCGCTTTGGCAAGATCCCTGTGGTGATTCACTCTTCGCTGTCTGGCAAGACCAACGAAGACCACGTCAAGGGTGTTGGCGCGGATGCGTATGTGGCCAAGTTCTCTGCCGAGGACCTGGCTGGCACCATCCGCACCGTGCTGGGCAAGGCAGCTGCCGCGTAAGCAAAGAAACAAGGTAGTATGAAGGGCCACGACGGCAACGTCGTGGCCCTTTTTACTTTCACGAAAGGATATACCGTGGCAGCCAAGAAAATTCTGTTCCTGACGGGCGACTTTGCGGAAGATTATGAAACCATGGTGCCGTTCCAGGCGCTGCTGGCGGTCGGCCACATCGTGCACGCCGTGTGCCCGGACAAGCAGGCCGGCGACACCATCAAGACCGCCATCCATGATTTTGAAGGTGACCAGACCTACACTGAAAAGCCCGGCCACCGCTTCACGCTGAACGCCAGCTTTGCCGACGCCGAGGTCGGCAACTACGATGCGCTGGCGATTGCCGGCGGCCGCGCGCCGGAATACCTGCGCCTGAATCCGCGCGTGATCGAACTGGTGCAGCAGTTCGCCGCCGCCAACAAGCCGATCGCGGCGATCTGCCATGGCGCGCAATTGCTGGCCGCCGCCGAGGTCATCCGTGGCAAGACCATCTCCTGCTATCCGGCCTGCTCGCCGGAAGTAAAACTGGCTGGCGCCAGCTATGCCGACATTCCGGTCGACCAGGCGGTCACCGACGGCATCTTTGTCACCGCGCCGGCGTGGCCGGCGCATCCCGCGTGGATCGCCCAGTTCCTGCAGAAGCTGGGCACCGAGATCAAACTTTAGCCAGATTCGCCGCGTGGAAGCGCAGATGGTCTTCCACGAAAGTCTGAATGAAGTAGTAGCCATGGTCGTAGCCTGCATGCCGGCGCAGCGTCAGCGGCTGTGCCGCAGCCGCGCATGCCGCCTCGAATGCCTCCGGATACAGCTGCTCGGCGAGGAACTTGTCGCCCAGTCCCTGGTCGATCAGGATGCCGGCCGGGAAGGGCGCCTTGACTTGCGCCATCAGCAAACTGGCGTCATACTGCGCCCACGCGCCCGTGTCCTCACCCAGATAACCGGTGAAGGCTTTCTTGCCCCAGGGGCATTGCGATGGCGCGGCAATCGGCGCAAACGCGGACACCGACTTGAACACGTCGGGACGCTTCAGCGCCATCGTTAATGCGCCATGGCCGCCCATCGAGTGGCCAAATACGCCGATGCGTTGCGCATCGACCGGCAGTTCCTGCCCCACCAGCTCACGCAGCTCATGAATATAGCTGTACATGCGATAGTGCCCGGCCCACTTCGCCTGCGTGGCATCAACATAGAAACCGGCGCCGACGCCGAAGTCCCAGCTCTCGCTTTCGCCATCCACATTGGCGCCGCGCGGGCTGGTATCCGGAGCGATCAGCATCAGGCCGAGTTCCGCCGCAACGCGCTGCGCACCGGCCTTGATCATGAAAGTCTCTTCGGTGCAGGTCAGGCCGGCAAGATAGAACAGGGCAGGCACCGGGCCGTGCTGCGCCTGCGGTGGAATGAAGACGGAGAAATGCATCGGTAAGCCGATCTCGCGCGATTCGTGGCGGTAAAAACGTTGAACGCCGCCGAAGCAAGCATGTTCGTTCACAATTTCGAGCATTAAATGTTTCCTTAAGTTCCCTAGCGCACAGTGATGGCGCTAGATATATCGCAGAATTGTACAAGTATTGTTAAAAAGGAGAAGTACATGCCGGATATTCAGGTCATCTTGGCCGATCTGGGCTGGCCACTGGCAATTGCGGTGGCATGGCTGTCGGGGGAATTCGTGCATCGCTGGACGCGGCTGCCGCGCATCAGTGTTTACGGTTTGATCGGCTTTGCGCTGGCGCAGGCTTTCCCTGAGGCGCTCAGCAGTGGCGCATCGAGCAACGTGACCATCCTGGCCAATCTGGCCTTCGGTCTGATCCTCTTTGAATTTGGTTATCGCATCAATCTGCACTGGCTGCGGATTAATCCGTGGATTGCCGTCACCGGCCTGGTGGAATCGGCCGCCACCTTTGTGGTGGTCTACCTGATCTCGCATCTGACCGGCATGCCGCCGCTGACCTCGCTGCTGCTGGCGTCGCTGGCCATGTCGACCTCGCCGGCCGGCGTGCTGCGCGTGATTAACGAGGAAGATAGTTCCGGCCAGGTCACCGAGCGTGTGCTGCACCTGGTGGCGATCAACAGTGTCATCGCGCTGTTCGTGTTCAAGGTGGTGGTGGGCTTCTGGGTGTTCCAGACCTCCGGCAGCCTGACGCAGGCGATCTCGCACAGCGGGATCGAATTGCTGGTGTCGGCCGCGATGGGCGCGGTGATGGGCTTCCTGGTGCCTGCCGTGCTGCGTCGTCTGGGCGCGCTGGCGCAGGATGGCACGATCGCCTTCGCGCTGGGTGTGATCCTGCTGGTGGCCGCATCGCGCGCGTTCGACGTGTCGCCGGTGCTGGCGACGCTGACTTTCGGCCTGGTGGCGCGTCACAAGCGGGTGGCGTTCAGCCGCACCGAGCGTAACTTCGGCGGCATTGGTGAATTGCTGACGGTGCTGCTGTTCGTGTTTGCCGTGTCGACGCTGGAGTGGGAGCGTGTGGTGGATGGCGCCGGCCTGGCGGCCGTGCTGCTGCTGGCGCGCTTCGTGGTCAAGACGGCCAGCGTGGCCGGCTTCGCGCATGTCAGCGGCATCTCGTGGCGCAAGGGCATGTTGACCGGTATCGCGCTGTCGCCGATGTCGGTGTTTGTCACGCTGCTGCTGGAGCAAACCAAATACATGGGCATCGTGCTGGTGGATGAGCTGGCCGCGCTGACGGCAATGACGCTGCTGCTGGAAGTGGTCGGTCCGATTATCACGCAGCGCGCGCTGTTCTGGGCGAAAGAAGCCCATCAGGAGGCAAAATAATGGCATTGGAAGAATTCAAATCGTCGCAACCGCTGACCATGGGGGTGGAGCTGGAGTTGCAACTGGTCAGCCTGTCGGACTTCGACCTGACCGCCTCCAGCCCGGATTTGCTGCACCTGTTGAGCCGCAAGCCTTTCCCTGGCAACGTGACGCCGGAAATTACAGAGAGCATGATCGAGATCAACAGCGACGTGCACACCAACCATACCGAGCTGGTCAAGCAGTTGCAGGTGATCCGCGACACGCTGGTGCAGGCCGGTGAACAGCTGAATATCGGCATCTGCGGCGGCGGCACGCACCCGTTCCAGAAATGGTCGGATCGCCGCATCTTCTCCAAGCCGCGCTTCAAGGAAGTGTCGGAACTGTACGGCTACCTGGCCAAGCAGTTCACCATCTTCGGCCAGCACGTGCACATCGGCTGCGCCTCGGGTGACGATGCGCTGTTCCTGCTGCATTCGCTGAGCCGTTACGTGCCGCACTTCATCGCGCTGTCGTCGTCGTCGCCGTATGTGCAGGGGAATGACACCCTTTTCAACTCGGCGCGCCTGAATTCGGTGTTTGCTTTCCCGATGAGCGGCCGCGCGCCGTTCACGCAAAGCTGGCACACCTTCGAGCACGAGTATTTCGCCAAGATGGAACATACCGGCGTGATCAAGAGCATGAAGGACTTCTACTGGGATATCCGGCCCAAGCCGGAATTCGGCACCATCGAGCTGCGCGTATGCGATACGCCGCTGACGGTGGAGCGTGCCGCCGCGCTGGCGGTGTACCTGCAATCGCTGTGCGCCTATCTGCTGGAGCGCCGCGAGGAAGCGCCGGCGGAAGATGACTACCTGGTCTACAACTACAACCGCTTCCAGGCTTGCCGCTTTGGCCTGGACGGCACGGTGGTGCATCCGAAGACCTACGAAAGCCTGTCGCTGCGCGAAGATATTCTGACCACGCTGCGCAAGATGGAGCCATACGGCTCGAAACTGGGCGCCACGGCCGGCCTGCAGCATCTGGTGCAGGTCACGCACGAGGGCAGCGACGCCCACTACCTGCGCCAGCAGTTCGACGCCAGCGGCAGCGTCGAAGGTGTGGTGGATTCCGCCATCCAGCGTTTCCGCGGTCGCTGATCTACTTGAAGGTGATTGCCTTGTTGAGACGGGCAATCACCTCATCCGGCACATTTTTGCCGCACATGATGTGACGTTCCAGACCGCGCGGCATGTCCTTGAATTGCAGCAGGCGCAAGGTGGGCATGCGTGCGCTCATTTCCTTGATGATGTAATGGCCTTCGTCCTCGGACACAAACATCAGGTCGACCATGCCGGTGCTGACCGACTGCACCATCTTGATGGTGGTGGCGGTGGAGATGGCCGTCACCGGACGCCATTGCTTCATGAAGTCATCCAGCCCGCCGTAGGAATAATTTTCCTTGATCAGCACCCGTGCTTCGCTGTGATGCGCCAGTTCCTCCAGCGAAGCGATATTGCGTGCAGCGAAAGCTGCGTTGCTCAGCGCCACCCAGGTGCGGTCACGGTAGATCGGCTTGGTAAACTTGGCGTACTGCTGGCGCTCCGGCGTGGCGAACCAGCCGATCGCGCAACTGAGGCTGCTGTGATCCTTGACCATGAACAGCTGGCGGTTGGTTGGCACCTTGTGCCATTGCACCGGAATATTCGCCGCCTTGAACGCGGCGGTGGCAGGCGCGCCGGTCAGGCCGCCAACCGTGCCGTCTTGCTGCTGCACCATATACGGTGGCCGCTCGCTATACGTCAGGTGGATCAGCTCCTCGGCACGGCTAAAGGGCAGGGCTAACATCAGGCTGGCAGCTAATACGGCGCGTCTCATGATTATTGGCGTGGTTTCAAGGCAGCCGCCAGTCTACACCGAAGATGCTAAAGTGCCACTATATGTTTATTAATTGCATGATCTTCGGCGGCGGTGTGTGGCGGGCTAGAAACGCGTTTCGCGCGCCACGCGCAGGAAGTTGTCGAGGATGCCAGTGCAGTCCAGCAGTTCGACGCCGCCGGCCTGGTGGAACTCCGGGTGCCATTGCAGGCCCATGACGAAGGGCGCCTTGCGGTAGCGGATCGCTTCGACGACGTTGTCCGGCACCGATAGCGCTTCGATCGACATATCCCGGCCCAGCGTCTTCACCGCCTGGTGGTGGATGGAGTTGACCAGTCCGGTGCCCTTGCCCTTGAACATGCGCGCCAGCGAGGAACCTGTGGGGAAGGTGATCTCATGGCGGTTGCGGTCATAGTCGTCGTTGACGTGGGCCAGCGATTCCGGCACGTCGGTGGCGATGTCCTGGTACAGCGTGCCACCGAAGGCGACATTAATCAATTGGCATCCACGGCAGATGCCCAGTACCGGCTTGCCGGCTTCAACGAATTCGTGCAGCAGCTCCAGTTCATACATGTCGCGCGCACGGTCGCCGCTCCATTCCGGCCGCGTCGGTACTTCCGAATAGCTTTGCGGCGAGACGTCGGCGCCGCCTTGCAGCACCAGGCCGTCCAGATGCTTGGCGTAGTCGCGCAGGCGGATGTTGGATGGATGCAGCAGGCCTTCGGTATTCACCGTCGGGATCATGAACACCAGCACGTCGCGCGACATCACCCATTGCGCGATCGACTCTTCCAGGTATTGCAGGTTCTTGCTCCGCAGACCGGTCGCGCCGGGTTCGGGATGGAAGATGCGGGCCGAGACGCCAATGTGCAGCGGCCGCTGGATGATGTGGCGCGTGGCCGCCGCCGCGATGCGCCGGTAGCGCGCCATGATGACCCGGCCCCACAAGCTGAACACGGTGTCGCCCGGATCGAGATAGCGTGGCGCGGCGTTGTCCTGATGGATGTGCTGGTCTGCCTTGCGGCGCTCGCCATGGTCGCTTGCGCGGCGTTGCTGGTTGCTGCTGGCCTGGGGTGTTTCGTGGTCGTCGGGTCCGGCGCTCATGCTGATTCCTGTGTCTCTCGGATAGCGCTAGTGTGCCATATCTTGAGCTCAACAGTCGTCCGCTACAGCCGGGAAGTGTGAGGGCGCCAACGCAGCGCCCTCGGGAGATTACTTCGATTTGTTGCCGGCCTTGCTGCTCTTGCTGTCGCTGCTGCCAGCCGACTGGCTGTTGCCCTTGCCGCTGCCGCTGTTGCCGGTGGTGGAGGACTTGCTGCCCTTTGCTTCCTGCAAGCTGCTATTGCCGCCGTTCTTGCCGCCCTGGGTCGGTTTGCTCATGATGATCTCCAAAGTTGGTGCACGCCTGAGGTGGCGCGCCGGACTTATGCTAAGCCAGCATGCAGCTGCACGCTGTAGGAACAATGCTTGTGCTGGCGTAGGTCGGCGCAGCGGAAACCATCTGGCTCGACCATTGGTAACTTCAACTCTTAACAAGCAAGGAAAGTCCTACGCAAGCACAAGCTGACAACTCTCATGCGTGCTCTGCGTCCCGCCGTACGATGGCTATCCCTGACGCACCAGTGGCAGGACAACTACTTCAAGGAGATTCATTATGGCTAACTCGAACCAGGGCAATCAAGGCGGTAACCAAGGCGGTAAAAACCAGCAGAGCGATACCAGCAACCGCGGTTTCGCTTCGATGGATCCGGAACGTCAGCGCGAGATCGCAGCGGAAGGCGGTCGTGCCGCCCATGCATCGGGCAATGCGCATGAATTCACTTCCGAGGAAGCGCGCAAGGCAGGCAGCATGAGCCACAAGAGCGATGGCAATCAGCAGAGCGGTAGCTCCAGTGGTTCGCGCGGCAGCGGTGGCGGCCAAAGCGGCGGCCAGCAGGGCGGCAACCAGCAAAGCGGCGGCGGCAGTGGTTCGCGCGGCAGCAGCGGTAGTGGCAACACCGGCTCGTCCGGCGGCGGCACCCGTGGCGGCACGCCGGAGCAGCACGCTGAAGCCGGACGTCAAAGCCACAAGAACGATCGTTGATGATGGTCTGTTAGTTTCAACGGCGGCGCCCATGCCGCCGTTTCCTCATCGTTAGCTAGCGTACATACCGGTTTCCCGGTATGCGGCTAGGCTAACGTCATGTTCGACCTCAGCTTACCATGGTGGGAATTCATACTGCGCGGGATGATTGTCTACTGCGCATTACTGGTATTGGTGCGCGTATCCGGCAAGCGTACCGTCGGCCAATTCACACCGTTCGACTTGCTGGTGGTGATGTTGCTCAGTGAAGCGGTCTCCAATTCCTTGTCCGGCGGTGACGATTCGGTTACCGGCGGCATGCTGATCGCCTGCACGCTGATCGCGCTGAACATTACGCTCGGCTGGCTGTCCTCGCGCAGCCGCAAGCTGGCCGCCATCATCGACGGTGAAAGCGTGCTGCTGGGCCGCGACGGCCGCGTCTATCACGACATTCTCAAACAGAACCGCATCGCCGAAAGCGACGTCAATCAGGCACTGCGTGAGGCCGACGTTGAACTGTCCGACGCCCGCTGCATTTTCCTGGAAGCCGACGGCAGTATTACGGTGCTGAAGAAGAAAGCTGATTGACGAGGCTATCGGCGAAAGCGGCGACCAGCGGATCGGCCTCGCGGCGGGTAGCCAGGCCAACGGTGGTCAGCAGCGTGCCATGCGCCAGCGGCACAAAGTGCACACCTGCGGGCGCCGTCAACCGCATGCATTCGGGCACGATGGCGATGCCCAGGCCGGCTTCGATCAGGTTCAGCTGCGAAGACTTGCGCGATAGCGCCCGCGCCGGCTTGGGGAAGAAGCCCTGTTCCAGGCACAGGTTGGCCACCAGATAACTGAGGCCGCCACGATCCTTGTGCGGAATCGAGATGAAAGCCTGTTCGCTCAACTCGGCCAGTTCGACGTTGTCGCGCGCAGCCAGCGGCGCATCGCGCGCCACCGCTACCATCAATTGCTCGCTGCCGATTTCCCGCACCTGGATGTGCGGATGGCGGCGCAGCGTCGGCAGGCGCAGCAGGCCGATATCGACCCGGCCTTCCTCGATTTCCAGCGTCTGGTTTTCCGACGGCAGCATCGAGACGTCCAGCGTCACGCCGGGATGCTGGTCCAGTGCGACAGAGAGTGCCTGGCTGATGCGCGGCGTCAGTATCACCGAGCTGGAATGCTGCAATCGGATCACGCCCTGCGCGCCTTTGCCGACATGGCGCGCCTGCACCAGCGTATCGTCGATGTCTTCCAGGATGCGCTTGCCGCGCTCGTAGAACAGCTGGCCGGCCGGCGTCAGCTCGAACTGGCGGGCGTCGCGCGTCAGCAGCGGCGTTTGCAGCTCGTCCTCCAGCTCCTTGATTTGCCGGCTCAGCGCCGACTGCGCGATGTACAGCTTTTCGGCAGCGCGTGAATAGCTGCCTGCATCCACGATCTCTATAAAATACTTAAACTGTTTAAACGAAATCACCGTTATGCCGTTTCGAGATAGATGGCCGCCGTTTTTGATATTGGATCAATTCCCGGCTGGCCGTTAAAGTGAAGCGTCTCTTCTTCATTTACGGAACCTGCCATGTTGGGATTAATAGGCGTTATCGGCGTGGTGCTGAGTATTGCAGTAAAACTGATCTGCGTCCAGATCGGTTGCGCCAGCGGAGTCGACGAACGGGAGGATTAGGCCGCATAATCCGTGCATGATCAAACGACTACTTGTTCTTGCCCTCGGCACACTCATTTTCATCCCCCTGGCGGCGTGGGGCACCGGCGCGCTGTGGTTTCAGCTGCCGTTCGGCGAACTGGCGCGCAAGCTGGCGCTGCTGGCCTGGCCGCTGTTCAGCCTGATGGCGCTGATTGCCTTCTGGCGCCGCCGTCATCGCTTGCCGGCAATCTGGCTGGCCTTGCTGCTGGCGCTGATGGCCTGGTGGAGCACCATTCAGCCGTCGCATGATCGTCTGTGGGCCGACGATGTGGCGCGTATGGTGACCGGCAAGGTGGACGGCAGCATCGTCACGCTGGACCAGGTGCGCAATTTCGACTGGCGTAGTGATACAGACTACACGGTGCGATGGGAGCCGCGCCAGTACGACCTGAGCCAGCTGCGCTCGGTCGACGTGGCGATGTCGTACTGGATGGGGCCGGCCATTGCGCACACGCTGGTGTCGTTCGGCTTCAGTGACGGCCGTTACCTGACATTCTCGATCGAGATCCGCAAGGAGCGCGGCGAAAGCTTCGACGGCCTGGCCGGCTTCTTCAAGCGCTACGAAACCGTGCTGATTGCCGCCGACGAGCGTGACATCCTGCGCGTGCGCACCAATGTTCGCGACGAGGATATGTGGTTGTACCGCCTGAAGATGCCGCCGGAGATGATGCGTTCTTTGTTCCTTTCTTATCTTGTCGAGGGCGAGCAGCTCAAGCAGGAGCCGCGCTTTTACAACACGCTGACCGCCAACTGCACCACCATCATTTACCAGATGGCGCGCCGCATCTCACCCGGCCTGCCGCTGGATTGGCGCTTGCTGGCTTCCGGCTATCTCGACCGCTATCTATATGACCTCGGCGCGCTGCAAGGGCAGGGCGGATTCGACGCCTTGCGCCAACAAGCCCATATTACCGGCAAAGCGCGGGCGGCGGACCAGGCGGACGACTTTTCCCAGCGCATCCGCGCCGCTGGCGCCACACGGCGGTGAGTAGGCGTCAGCGAGTTGCGGTTGCTGCCAGCTGCTGCAACTGGTTCTTGAGGATCTTGCCACTGGGTGCGGCGGGCAAGGTGGCTAGCGCGATGATTGCGGACGGGCGCTTATAAGGCGCCAGTTGTTCCGCCAGATAGCTGTGTAGCTGCTGCATGCTGACCGTGTGCCGTGCATCCAGTTCCACAAAGGCCACCACTTCCTCGTCACCATCGGCTGCCGGACGGCCCACCACGGCTGATTGCGTGACGGCCGGATGTGCGTTCAGCACGGTTTCCACTTCCAGCGGGTAGACGTTGAAGCCGGAACGGATAATCAATTCCTTCGTGCGGCCGGCGATGAACAGCGCACCATCGGGCGCCTGGCGCACCATGTCTCCGGTGTTGAGCCAGCCTTCGGCATTGATGGCGGCGGCGGTCAGTTCGGCTTGCTGGTAGTAGCCGCGCATGACGTTCGGGCCGCGTATCCACAGTTCGCCGATGTCGCCAGGCGTTGCGTCGTTGCCGTCAGCGCTCAGCAGGCGCGCCTCGACGCCGGGAATCAGGTGGCCGACCGAGGTGTCGCCGCGCGGCTGGTCGAGCCGGGTCTGGCTGACGGTGGGTGCGCTTTCCGTCAGGCCGTAGCCATTGTGCAGCGGCAGGCCAAGCAGCCTTTCGACTTGTGCTTTCAGCGATGGCGGCAGCGGCGAACCGCCAGCGTAGGCGAAGCGCAGCTGCGTGTGCAACGGCGCGGCCGTGTCGCCGAGCTTTTCCAGCAGACGCGCATACATCGCCGGCACGCCCTGCACAATGGTCAGACGATGGTCGCGCAGCGCCGCCAGCAGGCCGTCCGGTGTGAAGCGCGGGCACAGGTAGAGGCAGGCGCCGGCGTACAGTGTGCCCAGCATCACCGAGGTCAGGCCGTAGACATGGGTGATCGGCAGCACGCCATAGGCGCGGTCGTCCGGCGTCAGGCCGCGTAGCGTGCTTGAGACGGCGGCGACGAACAGCAGGTTGCGGTGGGTGAGCATCACGCCTTTCGGCGCGCCGGTGGTGCCGGTGGTGTACAGCAGCGCCGCCACTTGTTCGTGTGACGCCGCGTGCACCGGTTCCGGCTGACAGTGTTCGTTGAGCGGGCCGACCATCCAGGCTGCCGATGAGCTGGCGGCTGCGTCGCCGTGGTCGCCGGCCATGGCCATGGCACTGGCGCTCTTGCGTTCGGCGTGGGCGGCGGTTTCCGGCGAGGCCGGCGTGGCCAGGTAAATCGTCCGCCGCGCACCGCTGTGCTTCAGCACTACATCGACCTCGCGCGGCGACAGCCGGCCGTTGATATGGACAATCCACGCATCCAGTTCGGCGGCGGCAAACGTCAGCACCACTTGCCCGACGCAGTTTTCGCCGATGACGGCCAGCCGGTCGCCGGGACGCAATTGCAAATCACGCAAGAGGGCGACCGCCTGGTCGATGGCGGCGACCAGTTCGGCGTAGCGCCAGTGGCGCGTGCCGTCGTGCAGCGCGGGCGCATCGGGCGCACGTTCAGCCCAGCGTCGGGGAATGGCGGAAATGCGGGAGGGAAGTGAAGCGAGTAACTGTGCGGTATTCATTACCGCGCATTGTGGCCGATGTGGCCGGCGCCGATCAAGCCTTGATGTCGATCAGCGTGCCGAGATTCTGGTCGGCGGCCTGGATTACCTTGGCCGACAGGTCGAATTGCGCCTTGTACACCAGCGAATTGGTGGTTTCCACCGCAAGGTTGGTATTGCTCGGGCCTTCCACCTGCAGTAGTTGCTGGCCGCGCATGGAGATCGAAACGCCGGTGCCGGCTGGCGAATTCTCGGCGAAATGCGCCTGCGCTGGCTGAAAACCCTGGGTCCCGAGGTTGGCGATCGCGTGCGCGCTGTTACCCAATGCGCGCTCTGCGGCATTGAGACCAGTGACTCCAGAACTGAGAACGGCGATGGCCATGATGATAGTTTCCCTTCGGCAATTAGCGACAGTTTACACCGATGCGCAATGGAATGCACGAACTGATGAAAAAACAGGCGCCGTGTTGCTGTAGATTGTTGCAAATCGCTTGTATGGATTATGTATGTGTTATTCTTCCGCCCCACATTGTTCATAAGAAACACTCAACGGGGAAAAAGTGAATGGCTTTGTTTGATTTTCTGGAAAAGGAACGCACCATCGCCGGTGCCGGTTTCAATCGTTGGCTGGTGCCGCCTGCAGCGCTGGCCATTCACCTGTGTATTGGCATGGCCTACGGTTTTTCGGTATTCTGGCTGCCGCTGTCGAAAGCACTAGGCATCAAGGAATCGCTGGCTTGCCCGGCTGATATCGGCGTGCTGGAGCGCATCCTGTCGTCCAGCTGCGACTGGCAGATTTCCATGCTGGGCTGGATGTACACCATGTTCTTCGTCTTCCTCGGCCTGGCCGCCTGGCTGTTTGGCGGCTGGCTGGAACACGCCGGCCCGCGCAAGGCCGGTGTGGTATCGGCGCTTTGCTGGTGCGGCGGCCTGGTGATTTCCGCGCTGGGCGTGTACCACCACCAGATCTGGCTGATGTGGCTGGGCTCCGGCGTGATCGGCGGCATCGGCCTGGGCCTGGGCTATATCTCGCCCGTGTCGACGCTGATCAAATGGTTCCCGGACCGTCGCGGCATGGCAACCGGCATGGCCATCATGGGCTTTGGCGGCGGCGCCATGATCGGCGCGCCGCTGGCCGATAAGCTGATGAAGCATTTCGCCACCCCGGACAGCGTTGGCGTCTGGCAGACCTTCCTGGTCATGGCCGCCATCTACTTCGTGTTCATGATGGCTGGCGCGCTGTCCTACCGCGTGCCGCCAACCGGCTGGAAACCGGCCGGCTGGACGCCGCCTGCCAACAAAACCAATGCGATGATCACCACCCGTCACGTACACGCCAGCAAAGTGTGGGGCATCCCGCAATTCTGGCTGGTGTGGTGGGTGCTGTGCCTGAACGTGACCGCCGGCATCGGCATTCTCGGCATGGCATCGCCGCTGCTGCAGGAAATCTTCGGCGGCCAGCTGCTGGGCGTCGCTGCCACCTTCAATGAGCTGGACACGGCACAGAAAGCGCAGATCGCGGCAATCGCCGCCGGCTTCACCGGCCTGCTGTCGCTGTTCAACATCGGTGGCCGCTTCGTCTGGGCGTCCTGCTCCGACTTCCTCGGTCGCAAGGTCACCTATGGCATCTTCTTCGTGCTGGGCTTTGCCCTGTACGCGTCGATTCCAGGCATGGCGCATGGCGGCCATCTGGCGCTGTTCGTCGCCTTCTTCTGCATCATCCTGTCGATGTACGGCGGCGGCTTCGCTACTGTGCCGGCCTATCTGGCCGACCTGTTCGGCACGCAGATGGTGGGCGCCATCCACGGCCGCCTGCTGACCGCCTGGGCCGCCGCTGGTGTGTTCGGTCCTATCCTGGTCAACTACGTGCGTGAATACCAGATCGCCGCAGGCGTGCCGAAGGCGCAGGCTTATGACATCACCATGTACGTGCTGGCCGGCCTGCTGGTGGTGGGCCTGATCTGCAACCTGCTGGTGCGTCCGGTGGCCGACAAGCACTTCATGACCGAAGCCGAACTGGCGGCCGAGAAGAAGCTGGCACACGAACGCGATGCGGCCGCCGCCACCGGCACGGTCACGGCGTCGGACAGCAAGACCAGCCCGGCGGCGGTAGCTTTCGGCTGGCTGGCGGTCGGCATTCCGCTGGCGATCGGCATTGCCATCACCGTGGAAAAAGCCGCTGTGCTGTTTAAGTAACAAGGTAGAATAAATCTCCAGCTTACGGGGCCGGCTTACGGCCCCGTTTTCATTTGAGGAGTGCCATGCTCGAATTACGCAATGTCGTGAAGACCTATGGGAAGAATGTGCGCGCGGTCGACGATGTGAGTCTCGACCTGTCGGCAGGCGTGATCGGTTTGATCGGCCATAACGGCGCCGGCAAGACCACGCTGATGCAGATGATCGCCACCATCGCCAGACCTACCAGCGGCCATATCCTGTTTGACGGCGTGGACATCGTCAAGAAGCCGGAGGCCATGCGGGCGCGGCTCGGTTTTCTGCCGCAGGACTTCGGCGTGTATCCGAATCTCAGCGCGCTGGAATTCATGCAGTATTTCGCCGCGCTGAAAGGCGTGCGTGACCCGGCCCGCATCCGCCGCCTGCTGGAACTGGTCAACCTGCACGACCATGCCCACCGGCAGGCGGCCGGTTTTTCCGGTGGCATGAAGCGCAGGCTGGGCATCGCGCAGGCACTGCTGAATGAACCCGACGTGCTGATTGTCGACGAGCCTACCGCTGGCCTGGACCCGGAAGAGCGGCTGCGCTTCCGCCACCTGCTGTCGGAGATCGGCTTGCGCAAGCTGGTGATCGTATCGACGCATATTGTTTCGGACATTGAAAACATGGCGAGCCGCCTGGCGATCATGAACCGTGGCCGCCTGGTAGCCTGCGATACGCCGGACAGCTTTGTCCAGCGGGCGCGTAGCCAGGTTTGGTCGGTCACCGTGCCGGCGCAGGATTACGAGGCGTTAAGCGCGCAAGTGCAGGTATTGCAGGCGCAGCGTCATGCCGATGGTGTCACACTGCGCATTGCCCATCCATCGGCACCGCTGGCCGGTGCGGTCCCGGCCGAGCCGACGCTGGAAGAAGCACTCATGACACAACGTTACGCGGCCCGCGACCACGTGGAACTGGCGGCATGACGGCGGCTCGCCAGACGCTGCCCGGCGCCGCGCTCAAGGTGCTGCTACTGACCGAACTGCGGCTGCGCATGCGGCGTCCCGGTACGCTGGTGGCGGTGCTGGCGCTGATCGTGCTCACCTGGCTGATGGTTGGCGACACGGCCCGCAATCAGGCGATGGTTGTCAGCGACGATGCCCGCGTGGCCTATACCAGCACCTGCCTGGCGATGGGCAGCGCAGCGTTGACCGGCCTGTTCTTCGGCCTGGCCGGCTTTTACCTGGCCCGTGGCAGGATGGGCGAGGATGTGCGCAGCGGCGTCGGCGCGGTGCTGGCCGCCACGCCGGTCCATTCCAGCGTACTGCTGCTGGGGCGCTGGCTGGGCAATGTCGCCTACCTGTGCGGATTGCTATGCATCTTCCTCGCGACCATGCTGGTGCTGCACCTGCTGCGCGGCGACGGGCCGATCCAGTTGACCATCTACCTGCAAACCTATGCGCTGGTGCTGCTGCCGCTGGTGTTCTTCACTGCCAGCATGGTGCTGTTGTTTGACGCCTGGCCGCCGTTGATGGGCAAGGGCGGCGATGTGCTGTATTTTTTTGTCTGGGCGGCGCAGCTGGGCGTGGGGGCGACTGCTGCCATCGGCAGCAATGGCTGGAGTCCTTTACAGCTGCTCGATTTCTCTGGCATAGGTGCTGTCGTCAGCGCCGTACAACAGGTGCTGCCATCCAAAGGGTTGATTATCGGCGGCGGTGAATTCGATCCGGCCATAGCCGCGCTGCGGCTGCCGGATGGCTTATGGACGGCGCAAGCGGCGTGGACGCGCTTCGGCAGCGCCATACTGGCCATTGTGCTGATGTTGCCGGCGCTACCGCTGTTCCATCGCTTTTCGCCAGACCGCGTCAAGGTCCGCGCCGGGCGTGCAGGCTGGTCGCCGTTGGCGCTGCTGAACGGCTGGTTGATGCCTTTCGGCAGAGTAGCGCGGCCGCTTTTCGGCTTTGCCGCGCGGACGCCAGGTGTGGTCGGCCGTGCGCTGGCTTTGCTGGCGCTGACGCTGGTGACCAATCCAGCCGCGATCGTGGCAGCTTTGGTATTGCTGCTGCTTGGCTGTGTCGCTGGCGCTGCGCAGTTGGGCGCGGTGCTGATTGCGGCCACCTTATGCTGGGGCATACTTATCAGCGACATCAGCGTGCGCGATGTTCAGCATGATATCGACGGCCTGAATGCGGCGACGCCAGGTGGCCGCGTACGCGCTTATGCGGCGCAGTGGCTGGCGTCCATCCTGCTGGCGCTGCTGTTCACCGCGCCGATCATGCTGCGCTGGTTCGCGACAGCGCCGTTGCGCGCGGCGGCTTTGCTGTGCGGTGTGTTGGCGTTGTCGGCAACAGCCGGCTTGTTGGGTAGCCTGAGCCGGACTGCGCGCCTGTTTCTGGCATTGTTCCTGTTCGGGATGTATGTGGCGACGCAGGCTGCCACAGTGCCGGTGCTGGATGTCGTCGGCTTCAATGGCGTGGCGACAAATGCGACCGTGCTGGGAACTTTGCTGACCGGTGTGCTGCTGTTCGTCTGCGGCATCGTACTGGAGTCGAAGCGCGAGGCGGGGCGGTAGCCGAAGTAATTCGCCATGTACGGCATTTATTTCGGCCTTGGATTATCATGCTCAGCTTGTAGCGGGAGATCAGTGATGAGCAATTCAAGTAACGCGCAGCCAGAGTCGCTGCATATCGTGTGTCCGCATTGCGATGCGGTGAATCGTGTGCCATCCGCCAGGCTGTCGGCGCAGCCGGTGTGTGGCAAGTGCCAGAAAGCGGTGTTCACCGGCGCGCCGGTGGACCTGAGCAGTGCGCGCTTCCTCAAGCATATCGAGCGCAGCGACATTCCGGTGCTGGTGGATTTCTGGGCGCCGTGGTGCGGTCCTTGCCGCACGATGGCGCCGTTCTACGCGCAGGCAACGCAGCGGCTGGAGCCGCAGTTCCGCGTGGTGAAGGTAGATACGGAGCAGGCGCAGGACCTGGCGGCGCGCTATGCGATCCGCAGCATTCCAACGCTGGCCTTGTTCAAGGGCGGGCGCGAGATTGCGCGGCAGCCAGGTGCGATGGATGCGCAGAACATCATCGCCTGGGCGACGCAGAATAACCGTTAAGCGTCTTCGGCGGCGCGTTCCAGCCATCTGGCGATGCCGTCCAGCGTGCGGAAGTCCGCCACTGAACGCGTATTGATGTGGGGATGGCGTTGTTGCAGCATCTTTGACAGGGCGCTGCCGGGACCTAGTTCCAGCGCGACGGTGATGCCGGCTTCGTCGGCGGCGTCCATGCAGGCGAGCCAGCGGATTTTCTCGGCCAGCTGGCGCGATAGCGTCTCTACAGCGCGTGCTTTGTCGCGGATGGCGCTTGCGTCGATACCGGCCAACACGGGCGCCAATTGTGCCATGAAAGTGGTTGCTTCCAGGGCCTCGCCGAACGGCTGGACGGCACTTTGCATGTAGGGCGTGTGCGATGCCACTGCCACCGGCAGACGGCGGCTGCGTGCGCCCGCTGCTTCAATCGCCTGCTGTAGCTGGTCCGCTTGCGCGGCGGGCCCGCCGGCAATACAGCTGTCTTCGCCGGTTTCTATGCTGATGTGATATCCATATTGCGCCGCCAGCTTGCTGGCGCTGGCGAGCGTCAATCCGGTGATGGTCAGCAGCGCCTGGCCGGGGACTATGCGCTGGCAGTCGTCCATCCATTGCGCCCGCTGTGCCGCCAGCGCTACCGCCTGTGCTGGCGCGATGGCGCCAGCCACACCGTAGGCCGACAGTTCGCCGATGCTGTAGCCGGCGACCAGTGCTGGCGTTGGCGCGAAGTCGCGGATTGCTTCCCACATGCTGAGTGTCGCGGTCACGATCAGTGGCTGGGCGATGCGGTTGGCGTAGATGTCGCCGTCAAGTTGCCGGCCGCTGAGCAGCCGGTCCGCAAGTGCGTTGGCCGCCGCGTTGGTGCGGGCCAGGTCGAACATGCCGGGATGCTGGTCGCCTTGGCCGGGGCATAGCAGCAGCAGACGTGCGCGGCTCATTGCTTGTCCAATATGGCGAGCGACTGTACCAGGCAGCAGGCGGCCAGCAGGTCTGCCGCGCCGCCGGGTGAGAGGCGGTGTTGCATGAAGGTGCGGTGGCTGTGCAGCGCGTCGGTTCGCCAGCGGGCATTGGCCGTGCCGCCTTGCGCCAGAAAGCGTTCAGCATGATCGCGTACGATCTGCGCACCTTGCGGGCCGGCGCGGTGGTAGACGTTGCTGTCGCTGATGTGGGCCATCAGGGTGTAGAGCGTGTCGACGCGCTCTTCGGTGACGGTGGCGCCACGCGCGCGCGCGGCCAGCAGGGCAGGGAGGCCGATCTCAAACACCGATGGCAATCCCAGCGCGCCTTCTTCGCGTGCGCCGCTCACCGCATACCGCGCTGCCACGCGCAAGCCGTTGCTCAGGTGTGTCCTCGCAGACTGCTGCACGCCAACCGCATCCGCAAGCTGTACCGCCACAGCCTCGTGCGAGCGGTCATGTGCCAATAAGCGAACCTGTTCGTCTGAGGCGGTGGACGCCGCCGGCGCCGCATGTTGGGCGAGTTCTTCGCCCCAGCGTATGAGCATTGCTGCTCGCAATGCTGCCGGTGTAAGTGGCGTGCCTTGCGCACGGGCGCGGCCTGCGGATGCGCACAGCATGCCGAGGCTGAAGATGGCACCGCGATGAGTGTTGATGCCGTGCGTCGCCCGTAGCATAGCCGTTTCCGCTGCGATGCCGAGTTTCTTCAGCTGCGCAAACGGTGCGTCGTTCCATCCCGCCAGGCAGATTTTCTTGAAGTAGTGACGTAGCGCGAACATGCTGCGCATGAAAGTGCCGGCATCCATGTCGTCATGGCTGCCGCTGTCGATTGGTGACACCAGGCCTGGCTTGGGATACAGGCACAATTCGGCGTGCAGGCTGCGCACCGCCAGCCGCGCTACCTCGCATGCAAATACCCGCCGTGCGGCGTGGCCAAGCGGCTGCGCCGGTGGCGTAAAGCTGGCGGTACGTGTGTGCATGATGCCATGTGCGCGCATCATGATGCCTCCAGCGTCGCCAGCAGCGATGTGGTATCGGCCAGGCGCACGGTGTGCAGCTCCTTGACCATTACCTTGGCTGGATGCGTGATCGCCATCCGCCATTCTTTCCATGATACCGCCGCGCCGTCGGGGAAGACGAGCTCGCCGTCCAGCGGCAAGTGTTCTGCATGCGTCGTCAACAGCGACATGACGTTTTCCAGTTGGCTGCGGCTGGAAGGATGAAACAGCAGGTCCACATCTGATGTTGGCGATACGTACTGCTGGCCGGTCAAGGTTTGCATGGCCAGCGAGCCAAAGACACGCAGCGTTGGCGCCGCATCGCATAGCGCGGCCAGCTTATCGTGCCAGTCGCCGGAGACGGGTAATGCTTCACGCAACGTGATCGCTGGCGTGGCGCGCGCGACAAGTGCGGACGAGACGCGCAGTGGAACGCGCACCTTGACGCCGGCTGCATCCGGCGGCAGCGGCACACCGAGGCAAACTACGCCGCTGTTCGCGCCCGCAGCCGCAGCCGCACCCGTACCCGCATCAGCATCAGCACCAGCACCAGCACCAGCACCAGCACCAGCACCAGCACCAGAACCCCGGCACGCACCCGCGCTCCTTTCGACGCCGAGGCCGACTCCGGTGCAGGCAGCGAGATCGGCATCCTGGCGGCGCACTACGGCTGGCCAGTCCTGCTGCCGCCACTCGGCCAGAGCTGCCTTATGTACGGGCTGCGCGGAGGCTATCGCGCCCTCCCAGCCGGCGGGGCTGAGCCACACCAGCGTATGGCGTTCAAGCTCGCTGGACATCGCCGCCGGACACCACAGCATCAATCACCGGCTGCGCCAGACGACGCCCGCCACGCTGCAAGCCCAGCGCGCTACGCTGATCGCCGGTGGTCTGCCGCACCAGCGCCGTGCGCAAATGCGCAGCCAGGTCGCCGTGCCAGATCGACTCCAGGCCACCCATGCGCAAGTAATTCTCCGGCCCCGGCGCAAACACCGGATTACCTTGCGCCAGCTCGGTCAACAATTCCTCCGGCACCTTGGTGATGCGCGCCATGGCGGGCAAACCCATCACGCGGATGGTGGCGTCGGGCAAGGCGTGGCAGGCATCGGCCATCAAGCCGCTGGTGATGAATCCCCCGGACAATGCCTGGTCGTACACCAGGCCGATAATCTTGTGACCCTTGCGCCGCGCCAGATCCACGCACTTCCCCAAGTGGGCCATATAGCTATTGATGCCCAACATCTCATCGCGATGCCGCAGGCGCTGGCCCTGCGTATCGATCAGCATCAGAATCGGCATGCCGGGGAAGTCGCGCACCGTGCGCAGGATCGCCTGCGCCTGTGCCAGCGCGATCTCCACGCCGATCGGCGTATGCTCGGTGGTGCCGATGACGGCGACCGCCTGCCCATCCACTTGCGCGCCACCGCATAAAAACGCGTTCTGCTCAACGATGGTGTGACCTTCGGGGAACAGCGTCTGTGCCAGTTTTTTCCAATCCATCTCAGACTCCCTGACGGTGTGAGGCCGCCGCTGCGATAAAGCTGTCCACATCCAGCATCGGCACGTTGGCCGCATCCGGCACCTGCATCGCTTCCCAGATATCCACCGGATCGTGCAGCGTGCCGTAGTTTTGCAGCCGCGCCTCCAGCATCTTCTGTTCGGCTTCCAGTGCCTCCAGCGTCAGCGCTGTCGGCTGATTGGCGAAAGCCGCCAGCGCTTCCTGCGCCGCCTGGCGGAAGGCCATCACGTCATCGGCCACGATGCGCTGGCAGTCGCCCAGCAGGTAGCGATGCTTGCCGCCGGAAGTGCGCCAGACCAGCGCACGGTCGCGCGAATCGAATTCCTCCACGCCGTTGGCGGTCTCGATCACCTCCGGGCCGGACATCGCCAATCGTCCTTCTTCCGACATGATGACCACGTTGGCGCAGCGCGTGACGATGCCCATGCCGCCAAACGCGCCATTGGCGCCGCCCACCAGCGCAATTACCGGCACGCCGGCATCGCGCGCGTCGAGCAGGGCGCGCATTACTTCAGAGACGGCAATCAGGCCGGCGTTGGCTTCATGCAGCCGCACGCCGCCGGACTCCACCAGCAGCACCACGGCCACCTTGTCGGCGATCGCCTTGCGCAGCAAGCCGACCAGCTTGGCGCCGTGCACCTCGCCAACCGCACCGCCCATGAACGCGCCTTCCTGCGCCGCCACGTACACCGGCACGCCGCCCAGCAGCGCATGGCCGATCGCCACGCCGTCATCAAACGCCACCGGCGCGTTCAGCTGCGCCAGGTGCGGGCTGGTGACGCGCGCCGATGGGGGAATGAATTCTTCAAAGCTGCCGGGATTGAACAGATGCTGCAAGCGCTCGCGCGCAGTGGCTTCCTGATAGCTGACAGGGCGGCTCATGAGGTTTCTCCCAGCATGGTTTCCACCGCCTGGTCGAGGCGCAGGCTGACGACGGCCGGCGTGGCGCCCATGTCGTTGATCGAAATGCGCGTATCGGCCAATTGCCAGCGCGCGTGAAAGTCGCTCATCACCGCTTGCCAGATCGCGCCGAAGCCGACAGCGGCGGTAGTAATTTCGATGGTGCAGGCGCCGTTTAATTCGGCCGGCTCGATCAGCACTTCCAGATTGCCCGAGCCGACCACACCCACCACTTCGGGCGGCGCGGTCAGGCGGTGCGTGCCTTGTTCAAAACGATAATTGAGGGTTTCCATCGTATGCTCCTTACCAGTTGCGGAAACGCTTGGGCGGGTTGTACAAACCGCCCGATGCGCGCACCAGGTCTTTCATGTTACGGGCGGCCAGCAGGTCGCGTGTGGCCAGGCGCTTGTCGATGCCCAGATCCTCGGCGCGGGTGATGATGCCACGGTCGCGCAGATTTTCCACCGCGCGCTTGTCGCGCCCGAGTCCGACCGGCGTGTAGCCTGCCACGCCACGGATCGCCTGTTCGCGTTCCTCGTCGGTGCGGCACAGCAGCAGGTTGGCGATGCCTTCCTCGGTCAAGATGTGCGTGACATCGTCGCCGTAGATCATCACTGGCGGGATGGCCATCTTGGCCTGTTCCATCAGCTCCCACGCATCCAGTTTCTCGACAAACGCAGGCTGCATGTGTTCGCGGAAGGTTTCGACCATCTGCACCACCAGCTTCTGGCCGCGCGGGATGGTGTTGCGGCCGGCGCGCGCCTGTTCGCCGGCCTTCAGCCACGCCGGGCTGGCGTGACGCCGGCCGCGCGCATCGGCGCCCATGTTGGAGGCGCCGCCGAAGCCGGAAATGCGGCCTGCCGTCGCGGTCGACGAATTGCCCTGCAAGTCGATCTGCAAGGTCGAGCCGATGAACATATCGCAGGCGTAGTGGCCCGCCGCCTGGCACATGGCGCGGTTGCTGCGCATACTGCCATCGGGGCCAATCGCGAACACGTCCGGCCGCGCGTGGATGTAGTCTTCCATGCCCAGCTCGGAACCAAAGGAATGGATCGACGTCACGAAGCCCGCTTCAATCGCCGGTATCAGTGCCGGATGCGGATTCAACGCCCAGTGCTTGCCGATCTTGCCGCGCAGGCCGAGCGATTCGGCATACGTCGGCAGCAGCAGCTCGATGGCGGCGGTGTCGAAGCCGATGCCGTGGTTCAGGCGCTGTACCTCGTATTCGGCGTAGATGCCCTTGATGGCCATCATCGCCATCAGCACCTGGATTTCGGAAATCTGTGCCGGGTCGCGCGTGAACAGCGGCTCGATGTAGTAGGGACGCGGCGACTGCACCACGAAGTCCACCCAGTCGCCCGGCACGTCAACGCGCGGCACCTGGTCCACCAGCTTGTTGACCTGGACGATGACGATGCCCTGCTTGAACGCGGTCGCCTCAACGATAGCCGGTGTGTCCTCGGTATTCGGGCCGGTATAGAGATTGCCGTGACGATCCGCCGCTTCCGCCGCGATCAGGCAAACGCGCGGCGGCAAGTCGATGAAGTAGCGGCTGAACAGTTCCAGGTAAGTGTGGATGGCGCCGATATTCAGCTTGCCGGCCGCAGCCAGCCGTGCCACCCGCGCCGCCTGCGGGCCGGAGAAGGAGAAATCCAGCCGCGAGGCGACGCCCCGCTCGAAGACATCCAGATGCTCCGGCAGCGCCAGGACCGATTGCAGCATGTGCAGATCGTTGACGCGCGCCGGGTCCAGATTGGCCAGCGCGTGGCCGAGGAAATCGGCCTGCTTCTGGTTATTGCCTTCGAGGCAGACGCGGTCACCGCATTCGATGACCGCATGCAGCAAATCGGCGATGCGCGCAGCCGGCAGGCTTTTGCCGTCCAGCTGATTACCCAATGCCGTTCGGGCGCGCTGCAATCGCGCATCGCGATTTTGCTGCAAGGTGTTCCAGGACATTTATTTTGCTCCCATAATCATGTCAGGCAGGCCGGTTGCAATCGATGGGAAGAAGCAGAGCAGCAGCACCGCCACCACCATCAGCAACAGGAAGGGGAACACGCCCCAGATCACATCCTTCAACGGGATGTCCGGCGCGATGTTCTTGATGACGAATATATTCAACCCCACCGGCGGGTGGATCAGCCCCATTTCCATCACCACCGTCATGACGATGCCAAACCAGATCAGGTCAAAGCCGGCTTCACGCAGCGGTGGCAGGATGATTGGCGCGGTCATCAGGATGATGGAGACCGGCGGCAGGAAGAAGCCGAAGACCACCACCATCAATAGTATCACCGCCAGCAGCACCCATTTTGACAGGTGCAGGCTGACCACCCACGCTGCGGCCGACTGGCTGATGTGCAGGTAGCTCATCACATACGAATACAGCAGCGACATGCCGATAATCAGCAACAGCATCGTCGATTCCTTGATCGACGAGCCAAGGATGGGCGACAGGTCTTTGGGCTTCCACACGCCGTAGATGACCGCCAGCAGCGCGAGCGCCAGCAGCGCACCCAGGCCGGCGGTTTCGGACGGCGTGGCGAAACCACCGTACAGCGCCACCATCACGCCGATCAGCAGCACGATGAACGGCAGCACGCGTGGCAGCATTTCCACCTTTTCCTTGAGTGTGAAGTGCTCGTCTTCCAGATAGGCGGATTTCTCGCCACCTTTCTGGTAGATGTCCAGCGCCATGCGGTATTCCTTGCGGGCGCGGTAGACGGCATAGCCGGCAAACAGCACCACCAGCAGGATGCCTGGTCCGATCCCGGCCAGGAACAAACGGCCCAGCGACTGCTCGGCAGCCACCGCGTACAGGATCATGGTGATCGACGGCGGCAGCAGGATGCCCAGCGTGCCACCCGCCGCGATGATGCCGGCAGCGAAGCCCGGCGAGTAGCCACGCTTGCGCATCTCCGGAATACCGGCCGAGCCGATCGCCGAGCAGGTGGCCGGTGAGGAGCCAGCCATTGCCGCGAACAGCGCGCAGGCAAACACGTTGGCGATGCCCAGGCCGCCGGGGATCTTGTGCATCCATGTGTGGATCGCGGAGTACAGGTCGCGGCCGGCCGGCGATTTGCCGATCGCCGCACCCTTCAGGATAAACAGCGGGATCGACAGCAGCGTGATCGACGCCATCTCTTCGTAGACGTTCTGCGTAATCGTGTCCAGAGAAGAAGCTGGCATGAAGAAGTACATGAAGCCGGTGGCGACGATGCCCAGCGCGAAAGCGATCGGCATCCCGGAGAACATCACCACCAGCGTGACGGCGCCGTACAGCGCGCCCAAAGTCAGTTCACTCATGCGGAAGGCTCCGATTTATTGGTGAGGCGGGCGAGCGTTTGCAGCAGCAGTTGCAGCGACAGCAGCGTCATGCCGGCAGCCATCATGGAGTAGGGTATCCACAGCGGCGGCGCAAAGGTGGAGGAGGTGGTCTGGCCGTCGACCCAGGCTTCGTGGAACAGCATCCACGATTTCCAGGTGAAGAAAGCGCAGAACAGCGTCGACGCCAGGTCCACCACGAACAGCCGGACCGCATTCACGCGGCGCGGCAGCAGGCCCGCAATCGCTTCAATGCCGATATGGCCACGATGGTACTGGACGAAGGCGGTGGTGAAGAAGGTGACACCCACCAGCATGAACACCGAGGCCTCATCCTGCCAGTCGGTCGGCGCCTGGAAGAAATAGCGCGACACCACCGAGTAGGTCAGCACGATGGCGGTCAGCACCAGCGCCATCATCGACAGCATCATCAGGCCGCGATTCAGCTTGTCCAGTGCCGCCGTCAGCGCTGCGATCACCGCATTGTCCGGCGGCGCCGGACCACGCGATGGCGTCAGTTCTACGCCGTGGCTCACAGGGTTTTCTCCGCGAGTTTAAGCAGGTTGGCGCAGCTGGCGTTTTTCTCGCTGTAGTCCTTCCACGCGGTGCTGCGGGCGATGGTCTGCCATTTTTTCAGCGAGGCGGCGCTCATGTCGGCTACTTTGGCGCCGGCTTTTTGGTACACGACGGCGACCTGCTGGTCGTCTTCCTTCGACGACTTGAGTGCAAACGTTTCCAGCTCCGCGCCAACGGCCAGGATCAGCTGTTGCTGGTCTTTCGGCAGCTTGTCGAAGATGGCGCGCGACATCATCAGCGGTTCCAGCATGAACCAGTAGGAACCTGTGCGGCCGGTGACCAGCGCTTTCGATACTTCCTCAAGGCGGAACGAGATCAGCGAGGTGGAGGAGGTCAGCGCCGCTTCCATGGCGCCGGTCTGCATCGCCGCGTAGATTTCATTCGACGGCAGCGTGACCACGGCAGCGCCGGCGGCCTTCAGCATCATGTCCATCTCGCGCGAGCCGCCACGGATTTTCATGCCCTTGGCGTCGTCCGGATCGAGTACCGGCTTGGTGCGCGAGGCCATGCCGCCGGCCTGCCAGATCCAGCTGACCATGACGATGCCCTTGTCGTACAGGATGCGCGACAGTTCCTTGCCCACTTCGGCGTTCTTCCAGCCGTAGGCTTGTTCATACGAGGTGACCAGGCCGGGCATCAGGCCGATATTCACTTCCGGTACTTCGCCGCCGGCATACGACAGCGGCACCAGCGACAGGTCCAGCGCGCCCTTGCGCATGGCGGAGAACTGGGCGTTGGTCTTCATCAGTGAGGAGCCGGGATAGACCGCGAACTTCAGCGCGCCTTTCGAGCGCTTTTCGACTTCAGCGGCGAACATGCGCGTCAGACGGTCGCGGAAGTCGCCTTCGGTCAGGGTACCGCCAGGGAATTGATGGGAAATCTTGAGCGAGGTTTGGGCCCAAGCAGTTGGTTGCAACAACAACGGGCTAGCGGCAATCGCTGCTAGTACGGACCGGCGGGTGATGGCACTCATACGTCCTCCAAGGGTTGATGTACAGAAACATTATCATTATTCGCATTTAATATGCAATAAGCTTTTTTGTGTATACAAGAATAGCGGTTGCGAATACATTGTCAAGCGATATAATGACATCATCATGACGACACACTCCGCCACCCTCCGCGAACAGATCGAAGAAATGATCGCTGTTGGCCAGCTCAAGCCCGGCCAGCATCTGGACGAGACCGAACTGGCCACGCGCTTTGGCGTGTCGCGCACACCGATACGCGAAACGCTGATCCAGCTATCGTCGATGGGACTGGTGGTGATACGTCCACGCCGTGGCGCTATCGTGGCCGAGCTGGGGCCGCAGCAACTGGTGGAGATGTTTGAGGTGATGTCGGAGCTGGAGTCGACTTGCGGCCGCCTTGCCGCGCGCCGTATGACGCCTGAAGAGCAGCAGGCCTTGCTGGCCGCGCACCAGGCCTGCCAGGCGGCGCTGGACGCGCAGGAGCCGGACACTTATTACTATCAGAACGAGATATTCCACGAGGCGATCTACGCCGGCAGCCACAATCAGTTCCTGATCGAGCAGACGCGCGCGCTATACCGGCGACTGCGTCCCTATCGCCGGCTGCAACTGCGCGTGCGCAATCGCCTGGCGAATTCATACAACGAGCATGACGGCGTGGTGAAGGCGATCCTGGATGGCGATGGCGAGCTGGCGGCCCAGCTGCTGCGTGAGCACGTGATGATACAGGGGCAGCGCTTCTCCGACCTGATGGCATCGCTGCCGCAGCTGCGGCAGGATGCAGCTTAAGCCTTTTCCTTGTCCGACTTGACCGAGTTGCGGATGATGCGTATCGGCTTGGTCTGATTGTGGACCGGGTCGGCCGGCAGCATGTCGGCCAGCGTTTGCTGATCCAGCACGGCGAGGAAGGCGCGGGTGGCGTCGTTCAGCGTGTGTTTCAGCTTGCAGTCGTTGGTCAGCGGGCAGGTGTCGCTGTCGCGGTCGAAGCATTCCGCCATGAAGAAATCGGTCTCGGTGGCGCGCACCAGTTCACCAATATTGATATCCTTGGGCTCCTTGCCCAGCCGCAGGCCGCCATTGCGGCCGCGCACCGTCTCCACCAGTCCCGACAGGCCGAGCTGGTACACCACCTTCATCAAATGGTTTTTAGATATGACGTGCAAGTCGGCGATGTCCTGGATGGTGACCAGTCGATCCCGATTGGCTGCCAGGTAGAGCAGCGTCCGCAGGGAGTAATCGGTAAAAGAAGTAAGGCGCATGCGTCTATTTTACGTTAACTTGCGTACTGACGCTTATGGCGACCTGCGTCACACTGCAGAGTAACTGAAGGAGGCACCATGGATAACGAAGAGGTACGCCGCCAGTTCATCAGCGAATTGTGGCAGCGTTTCGAGCAATTGCAGGCCTGGGCGGTAGAGAACTGGCCAGATCAGGACAATCCGCTGTCGAGCGCGGACTTTGTCGAATCGCGCAAGGAGATACTCGGCTTGCGCAATCCAACCCAGGCGCCGGGCCGCGCGCGGCTGGAGAATGAGCCGGAACCGGAGCAGGGCGGGGCGCAGTATGTCGACCTGAATCCCGCACCCTGGCCGTGATCAGTCGTGCACCACCGGCTTGCCGATCAGTGCCAGCATCCAGGCGATCACGCTGATCACCAGGCTGGCCAGCACGCCCCACGCCAGGTTCAGCGCGCTGTCGAACAGCAGCGGGGCCACCAGGCCTGACACCAGTGCAAACAGCAGCATCTGGATAAACGACTGCATCGACGATGCCAGCCCGCTGTTATTGGGGAAGTAGGACAGCGCGATCAGCGAAGCCGGCGTCATGGCCAGCGCCAGGCCGAAGGAATAGATAAACAGCGGCAGCACCGCCCATGGCACGGCTGCCGTGAAGGTGGCGTTGTAGGCGACGTTGATGACGCCAGCGGACAGCATCACGACAAAGCCGGCCCATACCTGCGCCTTGCGCGAGAACCGGTGCGCGAACTTGCCGGACAGCGCCGAACCAACCACCATGCCGCTGATCAGCGGCACGAACATCCACGCGAACGCGGTTTCCGGCAGGTGCAGGATGTTCATCACAAAGTAGGCGGCGGAGCCGATGTATAGCGCCACGCCCGCAAAGCTCATGCCGACCGCCACCGCCAGCAGCAGGAAGTGGTAGTGGCACAGCACTTTCCAGTAGTTCTTTGCGATGACGCCTGGATGGAAAGGATGGCGGTCCTTGGCCGGCAGGCTTTCCGGCAGCGCGCGGTACACCGACACCAGCATCAGCAAGCCGAAGGCGGCCAGGAACCAGAAGATCGAGCGCCAGCCGAAACCCACTTGCAGCCAGCCGCCCAGCACCGGCGCGATCGCCGGCGCCAGGCCGAACACCATCATGATATGCGACAGGATCTTCTGCGCGGCGGCACCGTCGAAACGGTCCAGCACAATTGCGCGGCCGACCACCGAACCGGCGCCGGCGGCCAGGCCCTGCACGATGCGGCAGGCCAGCAGCACGCCGATCGACGGCGCCATCGCCGCCACCACCGACGCAATGATGTAAGCCACCAGCGAGACCAGGATCACCGGGCGGCGGCCGAAGGAGTCCGACAGCGTGCCGTAAAACAGCATCATGAAGGAGAAGCAGAACAGGAACATCGACAGCGTCTGCTGCACCACCAGCGGGCTGGCGTCAAACGCCTGGGTGATGGCGGGGAAGGATGGCAGATAGGTATCGATGGCCAGCGGTCCGACCATGGAAAGGCCTGCCAGCAGCAGCGTCAGCAAAATATTCATGAATAGCGTATTGTTCGTTGGACCCGGGTTCGTTGGACCCGGCATTTTACGCGATATGCGCAGGCCGCATAAGAAAGGCTGAAAACCTTCGTTAGCTTATCGCGGTACAGTGGTTATGCTGCACAGTGGGCGATTACGCCCATGCTTTTCGAATTCGAGACATTATGACAAGAGATACCTTTGACGGCACATCCGTCAGGCCATCGCACTGGAACCTGGCCAGCGTGATTGAACAGCTGCGCGTGTCGCGCGAAGCCACCCACAATATCCGCCACCATGGCCGCGTGCGCGAACTGCCGTCGCGCGAGGCGCTGACCACCATCGTCAACGGCCTGCAGGCGGTGCTGTTCCCGACCCACTACGGCCGGCCCAACCTGACCGACGAGAGCATCGATTTCTTTGTCGGCGATACGCTGAACACCACGCTGAACCGGCTGGCCGAGCAGGTGCGGCGCGGCCTGCAGTTCTCCGCCGAGGAAGCGCTTCCCGATGAAGAGGCGTTGACCCGCCAGGCGCACGAGATCACCCGCGAATTCGCCGCCAGCCTGCCGCAGGTGCGGGCCCTGCTGGTGTCGGACGTGCAGGCGGCGTTTTCCGGCGATCCGGCGGCAACCTCGGTGGCCGAGATCATGCTGTGCTATCCGGGCACGATCGCCATCCTGTATTACCGCCTGGCACACAGCCTGCACCGTCTCGGCTCGCCGTTCCTGGCGCGGCTGATCTCGGACATCGCCCATTCGCTGACCGGGATCGACATCCACCCGGCGGCACAAATCGGCGCCAGCTTCTTCATCGATCACGGCACCGGCGTGGTGATCGGCGAGACCGCCATCATCGGCCAGCGGGTGCGCCTGTACCAGCACGTGACGCTGGGCGCCAAGCGCTTCCCGGCGGACGAGCAGGGCGTGCTGATTAAAGGCGTGCCGCGCCACCCGATCGTCGAGGACGACGTGGTGATCTACGCCGGGGCCACCATCCTGGGCCGCATCACCATTGGCGCCGGTTCGACCATCGGCGGCAATGTGTGGCTGACGCAGAGCGTGCCGCCGGCCAGCAACGTCTCGCAGGCGCAGATGCGCAACGACTAAGCCTTGGCCTTTTTGGCCTTGGCTGTTTGCTCGCCCTTGACGGCGCTTTGCAGATTCTTCAGCGCGCCGAAGATGGCGCCGGCGTTACCGGTGGGGATAACGCCGGCCAGCCCGATCATCGCTGTCACCACGGTGATGGTGCGGGTGACGTTGTCGATGGTCCTGATGACATCCCTGGCATGCTCGGTGGCTGTGACCAGATCGGCCAGGCTTTGCTCGGCATCCTTGATGATGACGCCAACCGCGCGTGTCACCAGGTCGCTGGCCACGTTCAGCAGCGTTACCTCCAATGATTGCAGGGTGGCGCGCTCCTTCTCTGGAATCTTCGGCCAGTTCTCCGGCGCATACAGGTAATCTCCCAATGCGGTGGAAGCGTTGCGGAACTGCGCCGACAACTTCAGCGCGTCATCGGCGGTGAGGGTGATGGTGTTCATGTGCGCTCCTTAAAGTGCGCGTACCGCGTTGTAGGCGGAGCGGATTTGTTTGGTGTAGCGCTTCAGATCGGCCAGCAGCTGATGGTTGTCGATATCGTCGCGGCCATCGTACAGGGCCTGGTGGGCGATGGCGATGCGCCTCAGCGACTCGATATACAGCGGGATGGCGCGCTCGCGCTCATCGAACAGCGCGTTGGCGGCGTTCAGGCTGGCCCACGCCTGCTCGGCTGCCACCGGCTCACGGTTATTCTCGCGGGCGCGCGCATGCAGCGAGCGGTAATAGCGGTTGGCGCTGGCGCGTTCGATTTTCAGCGACGCGTCAAACGCCTGCATCGACTGCACGAGGCTGGCCAACAGCGCCTGTATCGGCGCATTCCCTTCTGCGATCACCTTTTTTAATTCGCGATGGCGATAGCCGTTGAGCGTGGCGTCGGTCAGCAGCTTGCCGATCGCCCTGGCCGGCGCCACGCTGGCGGCGTCCAGGTAGTTGGCCTTGGCGGCGGCATCGACCAGGCCATCGACTTCCTCGGCGCCGGTGGGAATGTCATCGCCCGCCAGTTCGGCCAGGGTCGCCATGTAGGTCGACACCACCTTGTGATAGACCTGCAAACGCGCGGCCTGCGGCAAGCGCTGCTGGTACTCGGCGTCGAGCGTGGCACGCTGTTGCGTTTCCGCCTCCAGCGTGTAGCTTTTATTGATGAGCGGACTGCGCACATAATCATCGCTGAGCCGCGTGTAGCCCGCGCTGAGCGAGGAAATCTGGCCGAACTCCCGCACCGCTTGCAGGTTGGCACAGCCACCCAGCAGCGCGGCGAGGACGCACAAAATAAACAGGCGCATGGATATTCCCCCGAACTTTAGAAAATTGTCGTAAAGAATACTACAAATGATAATCGTGGAAAGCACGGCATGCCATTTTGTATAATTTGCGCCATTGACTACTTTCGAAGCACAGATAATGCAAATTGCGACTATGTTGAGCTTGGCGGGTTCGGTAACGTGTGTCGGCGTCTTCATCGGCCGCAAGAACTGGATATTGGCGCTGGCCTTTTTCTGCTCGATCGCCTACACGGTGCTGGCGCAGGTGGTCAACGTGCCGGAAATCCCCGGCATCGTGGTGCAGGCACTGCCGTTCCTGTTCCTGGCGCTGGTGGTTTACGAAGTGCTGCAAAAGCTGGTGATGAAATAAGCGGCTAGCGGCGCCTCGGCCCCATGCGGCTGATCGAGAAGTTCAGCAGCAGGGCGGGCGTGTCGGGATCGCGCCGCGATTCCTCATTGTGCTCGATGACGCGCCGCGCTTCCTTGAGCGCGGCCTGCAGCAGAAAGCTGTCGAGCGTAGTGCCGGCCAGCGCGGCCGCCTGGTGCAAGGTCGCCGTGGCGTTGTGCGGCACCCTGACCGAGATGCGGCCGGTCTTGGTGATGGTTGCCATCAGTCGCCACCTGTGATCGTGCGATGGCGCTCAGCCTCGCGCAGGATGCGCAACACATTCCCGCTCCACATCTTCTCCAGGTCGGCATCGGAATAGCCGGCCCCCTTCAGCCGCTGGGTGATGCGCGGCAGTGCCGTCACCTGCTCAAGACCGGCAATGCCGCCGCCGCCATCAAAGTCGGCGCCGAAGCAGACGTGATCGACGCCGGCCACACTGATCACATGCAGCAGCGCCGCCATGTACTGCTCGAAGCTGGCATTCCACAGCGGCGTGGTGGCGTCCAGCGCATTCCAGCGTGCGATCAGGTCAGCCTGTTCGGCTGGATTCAGCGACGAGATATGTTCAACCTTGTCGAACAGCGCCTCGCGCTCCGGCCCCATCTGCACATTGCCAAGGTAGATGGTGGTGAAGCACAGCGCGCCGCCGGCCGCCGCCAGCTTGCGCAGCCGTGCGTCGTCCAGGTTGCGCGGATGGTTGAACATGGCGCGCGATCCCGAGTGCGACAGCAGGATGGGCGCGCGTGACTGCGCCAGCAATTGATCGAACACCGCATCCGACGCGTGGCTGGCGTCAATCACCATACCGAGGCGGTTCATCTCCTTGACCCAATCGCGGCCGAGTGGACTCAAGCCGTTCCAGCGCGGCTGATCGGTGGCCGAGTCCGCAAACTGGTTGTTGGCGGTATGGACCACGCCCACCAGCCGCACACCCTGGCGCTGGAAGTCAGATAGCAGCGCCACGCTGTCGCCCAGCGGGTAGCTGTTTTCGATGCTCTTGTAGGCCACCAGCTTGCCGCTGGCTTGCAGCGCCGGCGCATCAACCGCGTCGCGCGCAGCCCCGATGCGGTCGCCGAAACGCGTCACGGTCTGATCGATTTGCAGCGAGCGAGCCTGCGCCCAGCGCAGGGCCTGCGCGTAGCCGTCCGGCGTTAGCGGGCCTTGCGGCGTGAAGACGGCGAAGAAGCCGCCATCCAGATTGCCATCCTCCATGCGCGGCAGATCCAGTTGTGCGATGTCGCTGCGCATATCGTGACGCTCGCCAAAGCTCCATCCCTGTCGACCGAAGTGCACCGGGCTGTCCAGATGGGTATCCAGTGTCAGCAGCTTGCGGTGGGTGGCGTCTACCGGCGCGGCGGCGTCACCGGCAGGCAGGTTCTGGCAGGCGCCCAGCGCGAGCAGGGCGGCGGACAACGCGATTGGCGCGGCGCGTTTCATGGCTGCTCCTTGACGGGCGTGAAGTTCAGGTCCTTGTAGTCCCAGCTGAAATCGGCGATCGGCGAAGCGGCTTTCATCGTGATGCGCGCCACCTTGCCGGCTTCGTCGAGCGCAAACGTGACATAGGCCGGCTCGATGGTCTTGTCATCCAGCCGGGTGATGAAGGTATCGTACTGCCAGTGTTCCAGCTTGCCGCGCATGCGTGGCGCGGTGGTGAAATTGATGGTCAGGCCGGCCGGCGTGTCGGCGATCTCGATCTTGCCGTACCACGGATCGGCATAGCTGCCTGCCAGTGCGGCCGGTTTCAATGACGGCCCCACCTTGGCTGGTGTGGCCTGTGCCTGTTTCAATACTTTCAGGCCTTCGGCCACCTGCTTGTCGCGGTAGGCGCGGAATTTCGCTGGCCAGTCGTTTGCCTGCAAGCCGAGGTAATGATCGATCAGCTCATACATCAGGCCACGCACGATTTCGCCGTCCTCGCTATTGATGGTGATGGCGAAGCCAACCTGCTGTTCCGGCAGTACCACCACGGCGGTTTTGAAGCCCAGCACGGCGCCGCCATGCCAGATGATGCGGTGGCCGCGATAATCGACGATATCCCAGCCCAGGCCATAATCGGAAAAGCGCGATTCCAGCGGCTTGAGTTCGGCCGGCATGGTACTGGCTGGCATGGCCATCGTTGCCTTCCACATTTGCGCCCGCGCCGCTGCGCTGAAAACGCGCTGGCCGCCCGGCGCCACGCCTTCGCCCAGCAGTACTTGCAGCCACTTGGCGAGGTCGTTGGCGCTGCTGGCGACGCCGCCGGCCGGTGCGCCGTTGCGGCCGAGGTCATCGCGTTCGTCCAGCCGTTCCTGGTCGCCGGCGCCACGCAGGCCGCCGTTCATGCGTGCGTGCGGATAGGCGCGGTCTTCGGTGGCGAAGTTGTCCTGGTTGTCGGTGGTGGACTTGCTCATGCCGGAAGGTAGCAGCACATGCTTGCGCACATAGGCTTCCCACGTCTCGCCGCTGACCGCTTCAATCAGCTGGCCGGCCACCACATAGGGCAGGTTGGAATAGGCGAACTCGCTGCGGAAGCTGCTGGACGGCTTGAGGAAGCGCAGGCGCTTCACGGTTTCCGCACGCGACAGATTGCTGCGCGGGACGAACAGCAGATCGCCGGCGCCATATCCCAGGCCGCCGCGATGCACCAGCAGGTCGCGCACCGTCATTTCGCGCGTGACCCAGGCATCGTACATCTGGAAGCCTGGCAGAAGATCGACCACATGATCGTCCCAGCGGATTTTTCCGGCGTCCACCAGCGTGGCCAGCGCAGCCACCGTCATTGCCTTGGTGGTGGAGCCGATGGGGAACAAGGTGTCGGCGTCGACTGCGGCTGGTGCGCCCAGCTGGCGCACGCCATAGCCGCGCGCCAGCGTGGTCTTGCCCTGTTCGACGATGGCGATGGCCATGCCGGGCACGCCGATCTGCCGGCGCAATGCTTCCACGCGGGTGTCGAATTTGGCCGGCGGCGCCGCCCATGCCGGCGCGCTCAACGCCAGCAACAGCAGGAATTTTTTCATGGTTGCTCCGGATGACGGGTGCTGCAATTATCCACCAGGCGCTCGAATGCGGCGCCACCGCGCATGGGATCGGCCACCGGCAGGCCCAGTCGTTGCGCCAGTGTGTCGATTTCCGCCTGGGCGTCGGCTTCGCTCAGGCTGGAGGTATTCAGCGCCACGCCCACGCAGGCAATCGCCGGATTGGTGACGCGGCCCAGCGCCACGGTCTGCGCAATCACCGCTTCGATCGACGGCAGCGGCGCTGCCGGATAACCGAGTATGTGGCTGCGCGACGGATCGTGGCAGACCACGAACATATCCGGCTGGCTGCCATGCAGCAGTCCCAGTGACACGGCGGCGTAGGCTGGATGGAACAGCGAGCCTTGTCCTTCAATGATATCCAGGTGATCTTCGGCGGCGGCAGGGCTGAGCAGCTCCGCCGCGCCGGCGACGAAGTCGGACACCACGGCGTCGATCGGCATGCCGCCGCCGGCCAGCAGGATGCCGGTCTGGCCGCTGGCGCGGAATTCGGCGTCGACGCCGCGCGCCCGCAGCGCCCTGGTCAGCGCCAGCGCTGTGTACTTCTTGCCCAGCGCGCAATCGGTGCCCACCGTCAGCAGCCGCTTGCCGCTGCGCTTGACGCCACTGGCCACCGGGATATTTGCCGGCGGTGTGCGCAGGTCGATCAGGCGCCGGCCCAGCGCGGCGGCGGTGGCGCGCAGCGGTTCGACCTGCGCCAGCTTGATGTGCATGCCGGAGACGATATCCAGGCCAGCCTCCAGCGCTTCCACCAGCGCTGGAATCCAGTGCGGAGGTATCAGCCCGCCAGGCGCGGCAACGCCGATCACCAGGGCGTCCGCGCCGAGGCTGCGCGCTTGTTGCGGGTTGAGGCGCGGCAGGCCGGTGCTGACCGTGGCGGCTGGCAGCACCATCTCGCCGACGCAGCGCTCACGGGCCCAGTCGCGCAGGCCGAACGCGGTTTTCGCATAGCCCGGTTCCACGGTGTCGGCGAGAAACAGCAGATAACGTCCCAACTTGGTTTCAGTAGCGGAATGGATCATGCGTTTAATACTCCTTGGTCAGGGTCAGGCCGATGGTGCGCGGCGCGATGCGGCCGGTGCTGATGGCGCCATTCGGATACATATTGAAGCCGTTGGCGGTCAGCGCCGAGGTCGAGGTGATGGCGTTGCTGTTGCCGAGGTTTTTGCCGTAGGCCTCCAGCGTCCACGAACCAAGCTCGATGCCCACATGCGCATCGACCACGTTGTACGACGGCACCTGGCGCTGGCGGCCATAGGCGGTGCGGAAGTCGTTGTCGAAGGAGCCGGACTGTTGCGCCACGTGGCGCACCGACATGCCGGCGTAGGCGGGCATGGTGTCGCCGACGGTCCAGCGATAGTCGGCTGCCAGGCCCAGGCTGTATTTCGGCGAGAACGGCAGGCGGTCGCCGGAACGGCCGCCGACCAGTGGGCTGGTGTCGCCATCCAACCTAGCCTTGTTGTAGGCGCCGTTGGCGCTCAGGCGCAGGTTGCGCAGCGGCCGCAGCGTGGCGGTGAATTCGACGCCGTTGGCTTTGGCGCCGACGCCGTTGGTATTCACGCCAAAGCCGTTGACCACCGCCAGCAGCTGAATGTCTTTCCAGTTGACGTGGAAGGCGGTGATGTCGAACGACAGCATGCCGTCGGCGCTGAGCGACTTGTAGCCCAGCTCATAGCTCATCACCGTGTCCGAGTTGTAGGTGGTGGGTGTGCCGGGCGGTGGATTCGGCGGCAGCACGTTCGGGCCACCGGGACGGAAGCCCTTGGCGGCGCGCAGGTACACTGCATGGCGCTCGTCAAACTTGATCTTCGGCGCGACCGAATAGGTGGTCACGTGCTCGGACGAGGCGGCGCTGTCGTCGGCGGCGCCGCCGGCCAGCGCACCGTCGCCGATCTGGCGCGCGCTCTGCTTGTTGTGGCTGTAGCGCGCGCCCAGGTCAAGGTCGTAGCGTGGACTGAAATGGATGGTGGTGTTGGCGAAGGCGGCGTATTCGCGGTATTTCGACTTCAGCGACAGGTCGGCCAGCAGCGGCAGTCCGGTCAACGGCGTCAGCGTGCCGGGCGTGACCGCCGTGTAGCCCTGCAGGATGGCGCCGTCTTCGTCGGTGTAGTACAGGCCGGCCAGCCAGTCGAACGTGCCGGGCTGGTTGGAACTCAGGCGCAGTTCCTGGGTCACTTTTTTCAGGTTGGTGTTTTGTCCCAGATAGAGTTCGTTGGCGACGCCGAAAGCGCCTTCCACCAGCCCGCTCAGGTTGGTGGTATCGTCTTCGCGCAGGCCCTGGCGCTGGGTGCTGTAGCTGGTGGAGGAAGTCAGGCTGGCAGGGCCGAGGTTCCAGTTGAGCGTGGCGTTGTAGACGCGATAGTTGACGTTGCGGTACTGCGGAATGAATTGCGACTGGGTTGGCCGGCCGTACAGCATCTCCAGCGTGTTCGGATCGCTTTCCACGGTGGACGGCGCATCGGTCTGAATGTTTTGCGCCACCGCCGTCAGGCGCAGCGACAGATCCTTGTTCGGCGTGTACATCAGCGACGCGCGGCCGCCATAGTTGCGCGATTTGTTGATGTCGTTGACGCGGTCGGAACCGGCGGTGCCGATCGAGTCGATATAGCCGGGCTGCCGGTCGTAGGCACCCGACACGCGGAAGGCCAGCGTGTCGCTGATCGGCGTGTTGACCACCAGGTTGGTACGGTAGGCGGTGCCGCCGCCATCGACCGAGGCTGCGCCGACGCGCGCGCGCATCAGGAAGCGGTCAGTTTCCGGCGTGTTGGTAATGAACTTGACCAGGCCGCCCAGCGAGCTGGCGCCGTACAGCGCGCCTTGCGGGCCGCGCAGCACTTCCACCCGCGCCATGTCGAAGGTGTCGAAGTCGCCGGCCAGCACGGCGCCGTTGACCAGGCCGCTGCTGGAGCCAAACGGCGTTTCATCCATGTACACGGCGACGGTCGAGGCGACGCCGCCGGTGTCCAGCCCGCGCATGACCAGGCGGCCGGCGCCCGGCGTGCTTTGTACCAGTTGCAGGCTGGGGATCAGCTTGACATAGTCGGCGAAGCTGTTGGCCTGTTCTTTTTCCAGCGTTTCGCCGCTGATGACGGACATTGATTGCGGCACGTCGATGGTGGTTTGCGCGCGTTTTTGTGCGGTGACGATGACCTGTTGTACAGCCTGCTGTGCGGTATCCTGTTCAGCAGCAAAGGCGGCCGAGACGGCCAGGGCGGATGACGTTAGTATCAATTTACTTTTCAACATTGCTCTCTCCCGATGGACTGATTTTTGAATTTAATAGCTGTAACAACAGTGCTGCCAGCGCCGCCAGCGCCGCCAGCAGTACGAAAAATTCGCTGTGGCCAAGCCTGCTCCACAGGCTGCCCACCGCTCCCGCGCTCAGGCTGCCGCTGAAAATGATGAGGAACCAGGCGCCGACAGTGGTGGTGGTGCGGCCGGCCGGCGCCAGCCGCGCAAACAGGCCGAGGCCGGTCGGCAGGATGAACAATTCGCCGATGGTGAAGGCGGCAAAGAACAGCACCAGCCACGGCCAAGGTGTCGGCTGGCCGTCGCCCAGCCACACCAGTCCTGCCAGCATCAGGTAGGCGCCGGACAGCATCAGCGCGCCCAGCGCCATGCGTTGCGCCGGTGGCTGGTCGCCGTGGGCGTCGGCGCGGCGGCGCCACCAGGCCAGCAGAGGCGGCGTCATCAGCATGACGAACAGCGGATTCAGCGACTGGAACCAGGTCACCGGTATCAGCCATCCGCCAGCCTGCCGGTCAACGCCCTGATCGGACCACAGGGCCACCGTGTTGCCGACTTGTTCGTAGGCCGATCGGAATACCGTGACTGCCACGCCGATGCCGATCAGCGTCAGGATCGTGCGGCGGGTGAAGGCGCCGGCCGGTGCGGCGTGCTGCGGCACCTGCGCCAGCGGGCGGTCCGGCGGCAGGTGCTTGCCGCCGAACAGGTAGATCAGCAGGCCGGCCAGCATGCCTATCCCGGCGAGGCCGAAGCCGTAGTGCCAGCCATACAGTTCGCCCAGCGTGCCGCACGCCAGCGGCGCCAGGAAACCGCCGATGTTGATGCCGACGTAGTACACGTTGTAGGCGCGGCCACGGCGCGGATCGTCGCGCTGATACAGGTCGCCCACCTGGCTGGGCAGCGTAGGCAGGAACAGGCCGTTGCCCAGCGCGATGGTGGCCAGCGCCAGGTAGAACAGCGGCTCGAACGCCATCATGAAATGGCCGGCGGCCATGACCGAAGCGCCGATGATGATGGCGCGCCGCTTGCCGAGGAAACGGTCGACCATCATGCCGCCGATGATCGGTGTGAAATATGCGCAAGCGGTGTACGCACCATAAACCAGCGATGCCTGCGCCTGTCCCAGCAGCAGCTGCCTGGTCATGAAATACACCAGCAGCGCACGCATGCCGTAGTAGGAAAACTGTTCCCACATATTGGTCAGGAACAGTACGGTCAGGCCGCGTGGATGACCAAACCAGGTCGGCGTGGCATTCGCGGCGGCAACGCTCATGCCGGCTCCCGCAAACCGGCGCCCCAGACTTCCGGCCCCGACCAGACCGCGCCATCGCGGTACTGCACGCTGGGGCTGCGGTCGTTGCTGAGGAAGGTGGGGCCGTCCAGGTCGACGATGTCGCAGGCCTGGCCGAGCACGAAGCTGGGCGCCATCGCCAGGCTGGAGCCGCCCATATTGCCGACCATGACGCCGAGGCCGAGTTTGCGCGCGGCGGACGACATCAGCAGGCCTTCGGTCAAGCCGCCGCATTTGTCGAGCTTGATGTTGACCACCTGGTAGCGGCCTACCGCATGCGGCAATTCGTCCAGTGTCAGAACGCTTTCGTCGGCGGCGAGTGGAATGGGTGATTTGTAGCCGGCCAATTCGCTGTCCCGGCCGCGCGCCAGTGGTTGCTCCAGCAGACTCACCTTATGCGTGACCAGCCCGGCCAGCAAGGCATCCAGCTGATCGATGGTGAAGCCCTGGTTGCCATCGACGCCGAGCCAGACGTCCGGCCGCGCCGCGCGGATGGCGGCCACGCGCGCCAGGTCGAGTTCCACCTCGCCGGTCAGCTTGACCTTGATGGCGCGGGCCTGTACCCAGCGCTGCGCTTCGGCCGCCATCAGTTGCGGATCGTTGGCGCCCAGCGTGAAGGTGGTGCGTAGCGCACGCGGCGCCTGCTGGCCGGCCAGCCGCCACACCGGCGTGCCGGCGCGCGCTGCCTCCAGTTCCCACAGCGCGCAATCGACCGCGTTGCGGGCGCCGCCGTGCGGCATCAGGTGGCGTAGTTCCTCGCGGCTGGGGCCAGCCTCGATCAGCGCGCGGCAACGCGCCAGTTCGGCCAGCATGTGCGCTGCGTCGTCTTTGAGGTAGTACACGCCGTCGCCTTCGCCGCGTCCCTGGTGCGCGCCATCGCGCAGCGTGACCACCACCGCGTTGAAGCGCTCGAACAGGTAGCCGGAAATCCGGAACGGTTGCGCCAGTTGTAGCGATTCGGCCGCTACCGCCATCGTCAGGCGGGCCATCAGTAGTTCACCGTCAGCGCGATCAGGCCGAAGCGCAGCGCGGTGTAGAACATCAGCAGCGCCGAAGCGAATACCAGCACGCTCCATAGCTTGCGCGCCCAGCCGCCATCGCGCATGGTCAGTTGCAGGTTGCGCGCGCTGACTAGCATGCTGCCGACGAGGATGATGATGCCGAGCACCTGCAACAGCCATAGCCACGGATCGGAAATCGCGGTGGCGTATTTGAGGCTGCTGAACATGGCGCTGATCATGCTGGTCCAGCCGATCAGCAGGGCCAGCGTCAGGCCGGCTGCGATCCGCGTACCGATTACGGTGCGGCGGGCAGGGCTGGTGGCTGGTTTTGGCAAGTGGTGGACGCGGCGTACCAGCCAGCCGGTTGGCCAGGCCAGCAAGGTCAACAGCATTACGGCGACGCCGGCGCCGAGCGCGGGCAGCAGCCAGGCGCCGGATTTACCGGCCGGCACGCGGTCGAACACCATGAAGGGCGACATGAAGTCCATGCTCCAGCGCACCACCTGGCCATCCTTGACGGTGGCTGCCAGGCGGTCATGGCCGTCGCGGTCGCGCCAGACGAAGGGTGCAATTTCCACCCACTTGCGCGGCTGGCCGTCGCGGCCGACCAGTGCAGGGATCAGCAGGCCGCCCTTGTCGTCGAGGCCGACCTTGACCTGGCTCAGCATGCCGACCACGGAGAAGAAGTTGGAATCCGAACGGCGGCTGCTTTCCCAGTTGCCGCTCATCAGGCGCGCATGTGCGGCAGCGGTTTGATCGTCGACGCGGCCGTCGGCCGGGCTGCTATCGGCGAAATAGCGGTCGGCAAAGTCATGGAACAGGGCGGTGCGCAGCGTGCCCACCGCGCCATCCTTGCCGGGGCTGTTGAACGAGGCGTACAGGCCGACGCCGTCCTTGAGGAACAGGTGCAGCGAGGTGTGGAAGGCTTCGGTGTCGCCAAGGTGGGCGATGACTTCGCGGCCGTTGGTATTGGTTTCAAAGAAGCCCAGTTGCATGCGGTTCAGCGGGCCGATCAGCGACTGTGGATCGACCTTGTTGAGGGCGCTGTTATGCATGGCGGCGGCAGTGCCGGCCGTCAGGATGCGTTGCTGGTCCAGTTGGCCCTGTTGCAGGTGGGCGATCATGAAGCGCGCCATGTCGGTGCCCGAGGCGGACAGCGAACCAGCCGGCGCCGGGCCGATGATCTCGAACGCTCTAGGCGGCGTGCCGGGCTTGTCATAGCCGACCGACATTTGTGATGCCAGCGCGGCTGGCAGCGGCTGGCGGAAGCTGGCGCTGCGCATGCCCAGCGGCGCGAAGATGTGGCGTTCGACGTAGTCGTCAAATGACAGGCCGGAGGCGCGTTCGACGATGTAGCCGGCCAGCGCGGTGGCGTAATTTGAATAGGCCGGCGTGCTGCCAGGTGGGTAGATACGCTCCGGCACCCAGGCTTTCAGCAGGTCGCCCAGCTTGGGCGCCGGCGCCGGGGCGTAATCGATGATGTCCTTGGCGGCTTCCTCGAAGCCACCGGTGTGGGTCATCAGATGGCGCAGCGTGATCGGCTTGCCGCCGTGTCCTGGGATCTTGAAATCCAGGTAGCGGTTGATGTCGGTGTCGAGATCGAGCTTTTGCTGCTCCACCAGTTGCATCACGGCGGTCCAGGTGATCAGCTTGGAGACGGAGCCGGGACGGAACAGCGTGCGGTCCGGATCGACCGGGATGCGCTTTTCAGCATTGGCGTAGCCGAAGCCGCGTGCGCTGACGATCTGGCCATCCTTGACCACCACCACCACGGCGCCCGGAATGCCGCCGGTGCTCAGCGCGTAGGGCATGTAACCGTCGAGCCAGCTATCGAGGTCCTGCTTGTCGAGGGCGCGCGGCGCGGCGGCGGCGGCTGGCGCCTGGACTGGCGTGGGCTGGGCAGACAGCGCGGGGCTGCCGCTCAGGCAAAGTGCTGCCAATAGTATCAACTTGCGTAATTCCATGGACCATCTCTCCCGTTCGATGTGGATTTGCTATTGCTTACGTCACTGTATAAAATGCCTTTGCCAATTCGAAATAAAATTCTCTAATCAGGACAATATCATCCTAAATGGAGAATTTGTCAACGCATGGAATTTAAAAAAGATGTCATCTGAGATCCCAACGCTGGGCGCTTTAATGCGCAGTTTGCGCAGCCGCAAGGGCTGGACGCTGAAGGAAATGAGTGAAAAAAGCGGGATTCCGGTCTCCACGCTATCCAAAGTCGAGCACGACCGTTTGACGCTTTCATACGACAAGTTGTATCAACTTGGGCAGAAACTCGGCATGCGCATGTCGGAACTGTTTGCGGAAGAAAGCGAGGAAGACAAGACCGCCAGCGCGATCACTGCGCGCCGCAGCCTGGGCGATCTGCAACACGCGGTGCGCATCGAGACGCCCAACTACGATTACTACTACCTGTGCGCGGAATTACGCCGCAAGCGCATGATTCCGGTGATTGCGAAAGTGCGCGCCAAGACCGCCAAGCAGTTTGGCGACCTTTCGCATCACTCGGGGGAGGAATTTACCTATGTGATCAAGGGCAGCGTAGTGATCAACACCGAGTTCTATGACCCGGTGGTGCTGACGGAAGGGCAGTCAATCTATTTTGATTCGAGCATGGGCCACGCCTACCTGACCACCGAAGGCTGCGAGGAGGCGACGGTGCTGACCGTGATGTCCAGCGCCGACGAGGAGCAGATGCAAACCCTGCTGACGCAGCACGCCAACGTTTAGGCAGGTTTCCGGCGCGGCCCTTGGCCGAGGACCTGCTCGCGCAGGGTGCCGCCGCTGTACTCACGGCGGTAGCGGCCGCGCCGCTGCAGCTCGGGGACGATCAGGTCGACCACGCCGCGCATGCTTTCGTGCGACAGCGCATAGGCGAGGTTGAAGCCGTCGATGCCGGTTTCGTCCTGCCACATTTCCAGCTGGTCGGCCACCTGTTGTGGGTCGCCGACCAGCACTGGCCCGCGTCCGCCAAGGCCGATGAATTCCGCCGCTTCGCGCACGGTCCACTTGCGATGCGGATCGGCGGCGCTGAACGAGGCCAGCGCCGAGCGGCCGGCGTCGGAGTCGATATATTCGATGGTGGCGTCCAGCGCGAATTTACTGAAGTCGACGCCGGTCCAGCCGGACAGCAGCGCCAATGCGGCTTCGATGTCGATATGCCGCTTGTATTCCTCGTGCAGGGCCTGGGCTTCGGCCGCCGTTGGCGCGGTGATGATCAACGCCTGGGCGTAGATTTTGAGGTCGTCGCCATCGCGGCCGGCTGCGCGTACGGCGGTGCGCAGATCGTCAACATATTTCCGGACCACCTTGATGCTTGGACCGCTGACGAAGGTGCATTCCGCATGTTGCGCGGCGAACGCAGTGCCGCGCGGCGAGGTGCCGGCTTGATAGAGCAGCGGCGTGCGCTGTGGTGATGGTTCGCACAAGTGGAAGCCGGGCACCTTGAAGTATTTGCCTTCATGGCTGATCGGATGGATGCGTGACGGTTCGGCGTACACGCCGCGTTGCTTGTCGTTGACCACGGCGTCGTCGTCCCAGCTTTGCTCCCACAGCTTGTAGACCACTTCCATGTATTCGTCGGCCAGGTCGTAGCGTTCGTCGTGGCTCAGCTGCTGGTTCAGGCCGAGGTTGCGCGCGGCGCTGTCCAGGTAGCCGGTGACGATGTTCCAGCCGATGCGGCCGCGCGTCAGATGGTCCAGTGTCGACATGCGGCGCGCAAAGGTGTAGGGATGCTCATACGTCAACGCGCAAGTGACGCCGAAGCCGAGATGCCGGGTGGCCTGCGCCATCAGCGGCACCAGTGCCAGCGGGTCGTTCAGCGGCGCCTGCACCGCGTGGCGCAAGGCCGCGTCGGCGCTGCCCTGGTAGACGTCGTAGGCGCCCAGCACGTCGGCCAGGAAGATGGCGTCAAACAGGCCGCGCTCCAGTAGCTGCGCCAGTTCGGTCCAGTAATCAGCGTCCTTGTAGCGGTGCGCTTCGGCGCGCGGGTGAGTCCACAGTCCGGGCGACTGGTGACTCACGGTGTTCATCTGAAAAGCGTTGAAGCGTATGAGTTTCGGCATTACTTTTCCAGGGCGAGCTGGTAGTCGGTCTTGGCGTAGTCGGTGAAGTGCTTGTTGGTGATGGCGAGGAATTCACGCGAGCGGTACGCGGCGGCGATGTCCCTGGCGAACTGCTTGTCCTTGTCTGCGGTGCGCACGGCCACCAGGTTGGCGTAAGCTGGCGAGATTTTCTCGGTAACCAGTGCATCCTTCAGCTTGAGGCCGGACGCCTGTGCATAGTTACCGTTGATGAAGGCGTAGTCGGCATCTTGCAGGGAGCGTGGCAGCTGCGCGGCTTCCAATGGCAGCAGCTTGAGTTTCCTGATATTGACAGCGACGTCCCGCTCCGATGCCTTGAGTGGATCGGTTTTCTCTTTCAGCTTGATCCAGCCCTGTTGATCCATCAGTACCAGCGCGCGCGCCTGGTTGGTCGGGTCGTTTGGCAGCGCGATGCTGGTGCCTTCCTTCACGTCGCTCAAGGTCTTGTGCTTTTTGCTGTAGAGGGCAATCGGCGCGGTCGGAATCTTGATCAGCTCCGACAGGGCCAGCTTGTGGTCGGCCGAGAATTTGTTCAGATAGATGATGTGCTGGAAGACGTTGGCGTCCAGCGAGCCCTCGGCCAGCGCAAAGTTGGGCTGGATGTAGTCGTTGAACTCAATGATTTTAACCTTGTAACCCTGTTTTTCCAGGATAGGCTTGATGCCGATTTTGAGCTGGTCGGCATAAGGGCCGGCGCTGGTGCCGATGACCAGCTCTTTGGGATCTTTTGCATAAGCGGTAAAGCTGACTGCAGCGGCCATTGCGGCCATTGCGGCCACCAGCAGGGTGCGGCGAGTATTCATTTGTTTCCTTGTTGTTAGCGTTTATCGATGCGTTTGGCGATGCGGTTGCCGGTGATCTGGATGGCCTGGACCATGATGATCAGGATGGCGACGGTGGCGACCATGATGTCGGTCTCGTAGCGGTAGTAGCCGTAGCGGATGGCGAGGTCGCCGATGCCGCCACCGCCCACTACGCCGGCGACGGCGGTGTAGGAGAGGAAGCTGATGGCCAGCACGGTCAGCGCCAGCACCAGGCCGGAGCGGGCTTCAAGCAGCAGCACGCGGACGATGATCTGAAATTCCGACGCACCCATGGCGTGCGCCGCTTCGATGACACCTTTCGGCACGTCGCGCAGGTTCTGTTCGACCAGCCGTGCGAAGTAGGGAATCGCCGCGAACGATAACGGCACGGCTGCGGCCAGCGGTCCGATCGACGTGCCGGCGATGCTGCGTGTGAACGGCCCCAGGACCACCAGCAGGATGATGAAGGGGAAGGAGCGGATGACGTTGACCACCCAGCCCACGATCAGCGCTGTAGGACGGTTGCGCAGGGACTGGCCATCGCCCACCAGGAACAGCAGGATGCCCAGCGGGCCGCCGATCAGCAGCGCGGACGATAGGCCGATACCGAGCATGAGCAGGGTCTGGCCGAAAGCATCCCAGATTTCCGGCGCCATATCGTTGATGTTGTTGAGGGATGCGCCCAGCTGGGAGAGGAATTCAGACATTGGCGGCCTCCGGCAGCGGGTTGATCGCCGCGAGCGCATTCGCCGCTGCGGTGGCGGCGAGTTCCCGGCCCAGCGCGGTCTGGCGCGGCGCGGCGAGGCTGGCGGCGTCGTTGAGCGCGAATTGTTCGGCGATGGCGCCATCTTCAATGACGGCGACGTGGTTGCAGATCTCGCCGATTACATCCAGCTCATGGCTGACGATGACAATGGTGACGTTGAGCCGCTGGTTGATGTCCTTCAGCGTTGCCAGCAGCGAGCGCGTGGTTTCGGCGTCCAGCGCGGACGTCGGCTCGTCGCACAGCAATACCGTCGGCTTGCTGGCCAGTGCGCGGGCGATCGCTACACGCTGTTTCTGGCCGCCCGACAGTTGCGCCGGGTAGCTTTCAGTCTTGTCGGCCAGGCCCACCAGGTCCAGGCAATCTGTCACGCGCGCGGCGATCTGCTGTTTGGTCTGGCCGCCATGGATGTGCAAGGGGAAGGCGACATTGTCAAACACGGTGGCGTTCTGCAGCAGATTGAACTGCTGGAAGATCATGCCGATATTGGCGCGGGCATCGCGCAGGTCGCGCTTGGACAGCGATGTCAGCTCGCGGCCGTCGACCGTGATGGCGCCGGCGTCCGGGCGTTCCAGCAGGTTGATCAGGCGTAGCAGCGTCGATTTGCCGGCGCCGCTTTTGCCGATCAGGCCAAAAATATCGCCGTGGTCCACGTCCAGCGATACGTCGCGCACCGCGTGGAAGGAGCCAAAGGATTTGCTCGCATGCTCGATGCGAATCAGCGGAGTAGTCATCAGGAATAAGCAGTAGGTTCAGGCAGCGTGCCGTCGAGCGCATAGCGTCCGAGGTCGCGGATTTTGTAGTCGACCGGATCGTGCAGGGTATGCACGCGGACATTGCGCCAGTAACGGTCGAAGCCAAATTTGGCGGAGGTGGAGCGGGCGCCGGTCAGCTCGAAGATCTCGTTGCTGACATCGATCCCGGCCTGGTGCGCTAGTACCTTGGCCTCGGCCACCGACACGGCCAGTTCGCCACGCTGCTGCGCGGTGACGGCGGCGCCAAGGCGGAACAGGCGGTCCAGCTGTTCCGCCGCATGGTCGGCCAGCACCGAGGCAGGGCGCAGCTTAAGCCACAGCTGGCCGAAGCGGTGCTGGATCAGCGGATCGGCGCCGGCCTTGTCGACACCGGAGGCGAACCATGGCCGCGCTTCCTGCGCGATGTACGCACGTGCGGCCTCGAACGCACCTTCGCCGATGCCGAGGTACAGATTCGTCATGATCAGTTGCGCCACCTGCGAGCGTAAAGTCGCCTGCGCGTTCGGCTTGATGCCGGGCGCCTGCAACACCTGCGTCGACGGCAGCGACACCTGATTGAAATGCACATTGCCGCTGTCGGTCTGCTTCTGGCCGAAGGCATCCCAGTCCGCCTGCACCGCCACGCCGTGCTGGCGCGTCGGCACCACGCCGATCAACGCCGACTGCGTGTCCGCATGCCAGGCCGAGATGGTCAGCCAGTCCGAGCCCACCGAGCCGGAGGAAAAACTCTTTACGCCGTCCAGTTGGAAGCCGTAATCGGCATCGGTGGCGATGGTGCGCTTGTCCAGTGGATTGAGCGCATTGCCCCAGAAAAGATGCTGCTCCACGGTTTGCGTCAGGAAGCGGCGCTGCTGCTGCGCGCTGCCATATAGCTGTATGCCGGCCAGTTGCAGATGGTGGAAGCCAAAGATGTGGGCCAGCGCGCTGTCGGCGCGGGCCAGGATGCGGATCACCTGATACACCGTGGGCCAATCGGCGCCCTGGCCGCCGTATGCGGTGGGGATGGACAGGGTCAGCAGGCCGGATTCGCGTATCCATTCGCGTTCCTGCGCCGCGTGGCCGCCGGCCTGGTCGCGGGCGTTCGCGGTGGCGGCCAGCCGCTGCGCCAGTTCGGCCGCGACTTGCAGCGGGTCGTGCGCACGATCATGCGACGGTTTGAGTAATGCACTAGACATGGTATGTCCATTAGATAGAGGTATCGGTCTTGCTAGTATGCAGACGCCCCTAAGCGCAGTACACGAAGAAATCCAGCTTTCCTTATGCGGAAAACTCATGCAAAGGATTTTGTATATCGAAGCGTAAAACTATTCGTTTTGAATTCAAACTGACGGATTTATGCTGAACGCCACGATCAAATCTGGGGACCTACACCATGAGCATTCTTCTCGTCAGCGGCAGCCCGTCGGCGCCATCGAGCACCGGCCGCTTGCTGGACCATGTCGGCGACAAGCTGGCCGCGCTGGGCCACCGCTACAGCAAGTTGCAAGTGCGCGACCTGCCGGCCAAGGCCTTGCTGCATGCGGATTTCGCTGACCTGAACCTGAAGCGTGCGATCGACGCGGTCGCCGAGGCGGACGCCATCGTGATCGCCACCCCTATTTATAAGGCCTCGTACACCGGCGTGCTGAAAGCCTTCCTTGACCTGCTGCCGCAGGACGGCCTGAAGGACAAGCTGGTGCTGCCATTGGCCACCGGCGGCAGCCAGTCGCACATGCTGGCGCTGGATTACGCGTTGCGCCCGGTGCTGCACGCGCTGGATGCGCGCCAGGTGTTCACCAGCATCTACGCCACTTCTCAGCAACTGACCTGGAATGATGTCAGCGGCCTGGCGGTGGACCCGGCGATTGCCTGGCGTGTCCAGGCCGGCGTGGATGCGCTGTCGTCTGCGCTGAACGCGCTGCGTCAGCAGCCGGACGATGTCTTCGTCACGCAGGCGCAGCCAGTGCGCCTGGCCCGCTAAGGAGGCCGCGATGAGCATCGAACAGAAACGCGCGGCACGCCGCCATACCCTGGGACTGCTGTTCGCGGCAGGCGTGATGGCGGCCAGCAGTTCGGCGCCGGCGCAGGCACAGGCGAAGCAGGAAGTGCGCATCGGCTACCAGAAGTACGGCACGCTGACGCTGCTGAAAGGACGCGGCACGCTGGAGCAACGTCTCGCCTCGCGCAACGTCACCGTCAAATGGACGGAGTTCCCGGCCGGCCCGCAGCTGCTGGAAGGCCTGAACGTCGGCAGCGTGGACTTTGGCACTGTTGGCGAAGCGCCGCCGATCTTTGCGCAGGCGGCTGGCGCCAACCTGGTTTATGTCGCCAACGAGCCGCCATCGCCGGGCAGCGAAGCGATTGTCGTGCCGAAGGATTCGAAGCTGCGCAGCGTCGCCGACCTGAAGGGCAAGAAGGTCGCGCTGAACAAAGGCTCCAACGTGCACTACCTGCTGGTGAAGGCACTGGAAAAGGCCGGCGTCGACTACAAGGATATCAATGTGGTCTACCTGCCGCCGGCGGATGCACGCGCCGCGTTCGAGCGTGGCGCCGTGGACGCCTGGGTGATCTGGGACCCGTTCCTGGCTGCCGCCGAGAAGCAGATCAGCGCCCGCGTGCTGGCCGATGGCAAAGGACTGGTGGCAAATCACCAGTTCTACCTGGCCGCGCGTCCATACGCGGAGAAGAACGGCGAAATTATCCGCATCCTGCTGGAGGAAATCGCCAAGGTCGATGACTGGGGCGCGAAGAATCCGAAGGAAGTGTCGCAGATCCTGGCCGCGCAGACCGGCCTTGATGTGGACGTGGTGGCGCTGGCCGCCTCGCGCTACAGCTATGGCGTCAAGCCTATCACCACCGAGGTGCTGGCGCAGCAGCAAAAGCTGGCCGACACTTTCGCCAACCTGAAGCTGATCCCGAAACCTATCGCGGTCAAAGATGCACAGCTGCCGGCCAAACAGCTGGCGGCGCAATAAGGAATCAAGATGTCTCTGAATGTTTTCTGGTTCATCCCGACGCACGGCGACAGCCGTTACCTTGGCACCTCGAAGGGTGCGCGCCCGATCGACGCCAACTACCTGAAACAGGTGGCGGTGGCAGCAGACACGCTGGGCTACGATGGCGTGCTGCTGCCGACCGGCCGTTCCTGCGAAGATGCGTGGGTGGTGGCCTCGTCGCTGATCCACGTCACGCAAAAGCTCAAGTTCCTGGTGGCGATCCGTCCGGGCCTGACCACGCCCGGCCTGGCAGTGCGCATGGCCTCGACCTTCGACCGCCTGTCCAATGGCCGTCTGCTGATTAACGTCGTCACCGGCGGTGATCAGGGCGAACTGGAAGCGGACGGCCTGTTTGCCGACCACGCCAAACGCTATGAGATTTCGGATGAGTTCATCCGCGTGTGGCGCGCCTCGCTGGCGGGCGAGGGCGGCGACAAGGGCTACGATTTCGAAGGCAAGCATATCACCGTCAAGGGCGCCAAGACGCTGTACCCGCCGGTGCAGAAACCGTACCCGCCGCTATACTTCGGCGGCTCGTCGGAGCCGGCGCATGAACTGGCGGCCGAACAGATGGACGTCTACCTGACCTGGGGCGAGCCGCCGGCTGCGGTCAAGGCGAAGCTGGATGACATCCGCGCGCGCGCCGCCAGGCATGGCCGCAGCGTCAAATTCGGCATCCGCCTGCACGTCATCGTCCGCGAAACCAATGAGGAGGCATGGCGCGCCGCCGATGAGCTGATCAGCCATCTGGACGACGAAACCATTTCCAAGGCGCAGGCGGCGTTCGCCAAAATGGATTCAGTAGGACAGCAAAGAATGGCAGCTTTGCACGGTGGCCGCCGTGACAAGCTCGAAGTATCCCCCAACCTCTGGGCCGGCGTGGGACTGGTGCGTGGTGGCGCCGGAACCGCGCTGGTGGGGGACCCCGACACCGTGGCCGCGCGTATCAAGGAATACGCCGACCTGGGTATCGAGACCTTTATCTTCTCGGGTTATCCGCACCTGGAAGAGTCGTACCGTTTCGCGGAGCTGGTGTTCCCGCTGCTGGGCAAGGGCAAGGACCACGGCGAGCAATCGCTGACCGGCCCATTCGGCGAGATCATGGCCAGCGATATCGTGCCAAAGAAGAAGGCAGCATAAGATGAGCAAAGCGAAACCGCGCCAGAGCGCGTGGACTCCATGGGTGCTGCCGGTGCTGCTGATCGCAGTCTGGCAGCTGTCGTCGCAACTGGGCTGGCTGTCCAGCCGCATCCTGCCCGAACCTTGGGCGGTGGCCAAGGCCTTCTGGGCGCTGGCCGAATCGGGCGAGCTGTGGACGCACCTGCGTACCAGCTTGTGGCGCGCAACCAGTGGCTTTGCCATCGGCGCCAGCCTGGGCCTGGCGCTTGGCCTGTTGACGGGCAGCTTCCGTGGCGCCGAAACGCTGCTCGACACCACGCTACAGATGATCCGCAATATTCCAGCGCTGGCGCTGATACCGCTCGTGATCCTGTGGTTCGGCATCGACGAAACGGCCAAGCTGTTCCTGCTGGCGGTGGGCGTGTTCTTCCCGGTGTACCTGAATACCTTTCACGGCATCCGCTCGGCGGACCAGGGACTGATTGAAATGGCGCGCAGCTATGGCTTGTCCGGCTGGCCGCTGTATCGCGATGTGATCCTGCCGGCGGCGCTGCCGTCTATCCTGGTCGGCGTGCGCTTCTCGCTTGGCCTGGTATGGGTGCTGCTGATTGTGGCCGAGACGATTTCGGCGCAGGCAGGCATCGGCTACATGACGATGAATGCCCGCGAGTTCCTGCAGACCGACGTGGTGCTGGTCGGCATCCTGCTGTACGCCTTGCTGGGCAAGGCTGCCGACCTGGTTTCGCGCGGCATGGAAAAGCACTTCCTGCGCTGGAATCCAGCCTACCGATAAGGAGAACGCATGTATATTTCAACCGCTTTATTCGATACGGGGGCGCTGCCGCGCGAGAGCGCGACCTGGACGTCGGCACAGCCGCCGCGCCGGCAGGGCGTGTCCCTGAACCTGCAAGGTGTGGGCAAGTCGTTCGGTCCGCGCCAGGTGCTGCACGATGTGGACCTTGAATTGCAGCCGGGCGAGTTTGTCGCCGTGGTGGGCCGCAGCGGTTGCGGCAAGAGCACGCTGCTGCGCGCGGTCGCCGGGCTGGAGACGGTGGAGCAGGGCAGCATCAAAGTGGGCGCTGGCAGCATCGCCGCCAGCATCCGCATCATGTTCCAGGAGGCGCGCCTGCTGCCGTGGAAGACGGTGCTGGAGAATGTCGCCATCGGCCTGCCACGTTCGCTGAATGCAGCTGCCGCGACGCTGGCGACGGTTGGCCTGGCCGAGCGGGCGGATGACTGGCCGGCCGAGTTGTCCGGTGGCCAGCGACAGCGGGTGGCGCTGGCGCGTGCGCTGCTGCATGAGCCGCAATTGTTGCTGCTGGATGAGCCGCTGGGCGCGCTGGATGCGCTGACCCGCATCGAGATGCAGCAGCTGATCGAATCCCTGTGGCTGTCGCGTGGCTTCACCGCCGTGCTGGTCACGCACGATGTGCAGGAGGCGCTGGCATTGGCCGATCGCGTCGTGCTGATCGAAGACGGCCGCATTACGCTGGACATGAAAGTCGACTTGCCGCGTCCGCGCGCGCGTGGCAATGCGGGTTTCGCCGCGTTGGAACAGCGCCTGCTGAGCCGCATTCTGCATCAAGAACCTTCGGCCTCGGCCATCGCGGCCTGATACACTCAGCATGAGTCCCGGCCTTCGCCGGGACGACAGCGCCAACACTGGCGCACGTCACACCTGCCTTTCGGCAGATCCCCCTGCGCCTGACCTTCCGTTATGATAATGCCACAGCGGTATGATCGATTTTATCGATACTAAACCGGTAAATTTTTCGTTTTACAACTTTAGATGTCGCGAGCATAATCGTCCTCACTCGAACAATCTTGTTCACCACATTAGGAGTTTCTAAATGAAAAAAATCGTTGCCTTGCTGCTCGCCGCTGGTGTTTCCCTGTCCGCCTTCGCCGCCCCTGAAACTTTCTCGTCGGACGAACATCACACGTTCTCCAGCTTCAGCTACAGCCACTTGGGCTTCTCGACCCAGCAAAGCCGCTTCAACAACACCAAGGCCAAGTTCACCATTGACCGCGCCGCCAAGACCGGTTCGGTAGAAGCGACCATCGATGCGAAATCGGTCGACACCGGCTCGAAACTGTTCGATCAGCACATTCAGGGCGAACAATTCCTGGACACCGCCAAGTTCCCGACCATCAACTACAAGTCGACCAAGGTCAACTTCAAAGGCGACGTGCCGGCGACCGTGGAAGGCAACCTGACCGTCAAAGGCGTCACCAAGCCAGTGACCCTGACCATCACCCACTTCAAATGCGCTGATCACCCAATGGCCAAGAAAATGGCTTGCGGCGCCAATGCTACCGCGACCATCAAGCGCACCGAATTCAACGCCGGCGCCTATGCACCGAACGTTGGCGATGAAGTGACCCTGACCTTCGCCATCGAAGCACTGAAAGACTAATTCGAGAGAACTGAGCTGGCCTCAATTCTCTGACACACTGCCGGCGCGGCACACCCACCGCGCCGGCATTTTATTTTCCAGGAGTCGTTATGAAATTGAAGCAGCTCGCATGCGCGGCGGCCATCGCCTGCGCGTTCTCCGCGCAAGCAACCGACCTGATCATCACCAATGGCAAGGTCGCCACCATGACCAAAGAGGGCGCCTTCGCGCAAGCCCTGGCCATCAAGGATGGCAAAATTGAAGCGGTGGGCAGCAACGTCCAGATCCTCAAGCTCAAATCCCCAAACACGCAAGTCATCGATGCCGCCGGCAAGACCGTCATTCCCGGCCTGAACGACTCGCACCTGCACATCATCCGCGAAGGCCTGAACTACAACGCCGAGCTGCGCTGGGATGGCGTCACCTCGCTGAAGAAAGCGTTGCAGATGCTGAAGGAGCAGGCCGCGCGCACGCCGGATGGCGAGTGGGTCAAAGTGGTCGGCGGCTGGAACGAGTTCCAGTTTGAAGAGAAGCGCCTGCCGACGCTGGAAGAAATCAACGAAGCGGTGCCGGACAAGCCGGTATTCCTGCTGTATCTGTACGGCCTGGGCTTCCTCAACAAGAAGGGCATCGAAACGCTGGGCTACGACGCCAACACCAAATTCAAGGATGGCGTAGTCGAGCTGGGCGCGGATGGCAAGCCGACCGGCAAGCTGATCGCCAAACCGAATGCCGCCATCCTGTACGGCACGCTGGCCAAAACCAATGTGCTGTCGCGCGCGCAGCAACTGAATTCGACCCAGCAGTATTACACGGAACTGAACCGGCTCGGCCTGACCAGCGCGATTGACGCCGGCGGTGGCGGCCAGGCGTATCCGGACGATTACGCCGTCAGCCTGGAGCTGGCCAAGGACGGCAAGCTGACCGTGCGCACCTCTTACTATCTGTTCGCGCAAAAGCCGGGCAAGGAACTGGAAGACTACCAGCGCTGGCTGACGCTGACCAAGCCGGACAAGAACAACCATCTGTTCTATGCCAATGGCTACAACACCGAAGGCGGTGGCGAGAATCTGGTATGGAGCGCGGCCGACTTCGAGAACTTCCTCGAACCGCGTCCTGACATGCCGGCGCATATGGAAGGCGAGCTGGAGCCGGTGCTGCGTTTGCTGATCAAGAATCGCTGGCCGTTCCGCATCCACGCCACGTATGACGAGAGCATCGACCGCGACCTGGCTGTGATCGAAAAAGTCAATAAAGATACGCCGCTGAATGGTCTGCGCTGGTTCTTCGACCACGCTGAAACCATCAGCGACAAGCAGCTGGCGCGCGTGAAAGCGCTGGGCGGCGGCATCGCCGTACAGAACCGCATGTATTTCCAGGGCGAGCTGTACTGGAAACAATACGGCGCGCAAACCCGCCAGATGCCGCCGATCAAGAAGATGCTGGAGATGAAGATTCCAGTGGGCCTGGGCACCGATGGCACGCGTGTATCGAGCTATGGCCCGTGGCCATCGATCTACTGGGCGGTCAGCGGCAAGACCGCCGGCGGCCTGCAAGTGTGGCAGCAGAAAGATATTCTGAGCCGCTACCAGGCACTGAAGCTGATGACGCAGGGCAGCGCCTGGATGAGCGGCGAAGAAAAGCTCAAAGGCACGCTGGCCAAAGGCCAATACGCCGACCTCGTGCTGCTGCCGGAAGACTACTTCACGATGGACGTCGAGAAAATCAAGAACCTCGAATCCAGCCTCACCATCGTCAACGGCAAGGTAGTCTACGCAGCGCCGGAATACCAGCAATACGCCCCAGCCAAGCTGGACGTGCTGCCCGACTGGAGCCCAGTGAAATACTACGGCGGCTACCAGAACAAGTAATCCCGGCAGGCGGACCGCTGCGTTTTGCACCGGTCCACCTGAAGCGCCATCATTTAATTGCCGAATGATAGGAAGCTGACATTGACTTTGTGCGAGCGTCGACCATACTCCTTGAGCGCATCACCGATCGGGGCGGCAGCCTCTTACTTTTTATCAAGGATCATGATGAACGTTACGCTAGTCCAAAGTCTGGAAGCGACCCCGCCGGTGTCCGTCTTCAAGCCCCGTCAAGATGAAGCCAGCAGCGCGATTGTTGAGCGCGGGATTGTGGTGCAAAACAGTTTCAACACCGTTTGCGCGATCGAATACATGAAGTCGCATAACGTGAGGCCACAGGTCATTGAACGAGTGCTATTGCACCCGGATCAACGCCGAAAATCCACGCATTGATATGCGCGGCCAGCGTTTAGTTATGCACAAATCATGATGACAAGAATTATTTTGAAAAATTTTCTCGTTACAATGAGTGATAATCTAAGTCATTGATTTTTAAAGGCTTTTGTTTTGCCCGTTGGATGGGCAGTTTATAGAAAAGCCCGCCGTTACAGGCCGTATCCGTTGTCAATGGGGGTATATCCACATAGATATCCACAGCATTTGTGGATATCCTAAAAAACGCTTATGGATCTGATACTTAAGCGAAACTTAAAGTGGTTTTTTCAAAGCCTGCAGGACGCTGCCGACAATGATGGTGCCGCCATCGTCGGGCGTTGCGGTGATCCGCAGGCGTACTTCCTGTCCATCACGCCGCCAGGTGGTGATGACATCGGTCCAGGCTTCACCCTCATTTAGCGCTTTCAGCGCATCGACCAGCTGGTCGGCGGGATAGGGCGGGGCGTGCAACAGGCGCGGATCGGCTTCCAGCAGTTCTTCCCGGCTGAACTGGAATACGGTGCAGAATTTATCGTTCACTGCGGCAAAGCGGCCGTGCGCATCCAGCGTGGCAATCACGGCGTGCTGGTCGACCGCCGCCAGCAGCTTGCGTGCAGCGTCCAGCTCGGACTGCAGCGCGACCGTATGCTGATACGCCTCTTCCAGCCCGGCATAGGCGCGCAGCGAGGAAATGACCGTGGTGAACAGCTTGCGCGTGGTCAGGTCGGTCTTGCACCAGAAATCGTTGATGTCGTAGTCGAGGATGATGCTGTGTTCCAGCGCCTGTCCCGGCTGGCCGGTACGCAAGACGATGCGGACCAGGTTGTTATGCAGCGTGTCGCGGATCTGGCGTGCGACGTGCAGGCCGGCGTCGCTGGTTTCCATGATGACGTCCAGCAGCACCAACGCGATATCCGGCGTGTTGCGCAGCACGTTGAGCGCTTCCTCGCCGCTATACGCATGCAGGAAGCTCAGGCGGCGTCCCTGGAAGCAGGCGTTACTGAGCGAGAATTTGGTGACAACGTGAACGTCCACATCATCATCGACAATCAACACACGCCACGGCGGTGGCGCAGAGGCGGCGCTGGCGCCATCCGGGCGTGCTTCGCCGGCTGGCTGCGCTTCGTCCTCTATCATCCAATCGGTATCGTCGTCGTTCTGATTCATGCAGGCTATCCCATGGTAAGTCGAACTGGCCGAACTCCAGAGTGACACTATTCCTCGCCAGCACTTTTGTCAAAGGATTCCCTGTGCTGTGCAACAACGGTGTGTCGCTTCCCACTTATGCACAGAAAATTTATTTTCAAGAGCGCGAAAAGCCGCCCGGCGGCGGCGATTTCAGTTTTATAAGTGTTTGATTTTATTTGAGAAAATTTCTGCCTGTGGATTAGGCATTTTGTTGTAGAGCCCGCCGTTATTGGGTTTCTGGCCTGTCAAGAGGCGGTTATTCACACCCTTATCCACAGTTGATGTGGATATCTGAAAAAACTACTTTAAATACGCTGGCTTATCCCTTTTTGCTGAGAAAACACCTGCGTTCTGTCTTCGGAGAGATGGCGGCTCAGCAGGATCAAGAATACCACCAGTGCATGCACGGCCAGCGCGAAGGTCACGGCGATGTTGGCGTTGGAGCCAGCCAGGGCCGCATAGGCCAGCAGCGCGAGCGCTGGCGGCAGTCCGTAACGGTCCGATTTTAACAATTGCTTCGAGTCTAGCTTGACCCACGCCAGCACGCCGGCGGCAAACAAGGCCCACCCGGCGGCCTGGTAATCGAGCGTGCCCAGCACGAGTGCAGTCAGCAGGGCAATAGCGCTGGCTGGCAGCGGCAGGGAATTCAGGCGGTTCTGGAGGTTCATGATCGTGCTCTTTCAATGCTGTGGAACTTGTGATCAGATTACCGCCCGCACATCGATTGGTAAATTTTATTATATCTATCTGATTGATAGGTTTTTACATTTCAGCTTTTCGTCTATGATGAGCGCATGGCAAAAATTCCTCTTCTTTTATGCCTGTGGACTCTGTTATTTGGTGTGCCGGCTGCCCAAGCGCTGGATGCCAAGGTAGGCCTCAGCGATTATCACCACGATATCTGGACCGGCAAGGATGGCGCGCCCGGCGAGGTATCCGCCATGGCGCAAACCACTGACGGCTGGCTGTGGATAGGCAGCAGCAACGGCCTGTACCGCTTCGACGGCGTGCGCTTCCGCCGCTTTGAAGCGCTGTCCGGCGAGATCGCTCCCAAGCGGCCCATTACCGCGCTGAAGGCGCTGCGCAATGGCGACCTGCTGATCGGCTACATCTTTGGCGGCGTCAGCCTGCTGAGCAAGGGGCACATCACTGATTATCCTTCCCGCATCGGTAATGACCTGTTGGGGCCGGTGTTTAATTCCATCATGGATGAGCAGGGAGCTGTATGGGCGGCTACCACCACCGGTCTGCTGAAGCTGGAGCAGGGCGCCTGGCGCAATGTCGGGCCGGAGATGGGGCTGCCGCCCGGCCGCGTCTCCAACATCATGCTTGACCAATACATGCAGCTCTGGCTGGCCGCCGGCGAGCACCTGGTGGTGCTGGAACGCGGCAGCAAGCGCTTCCGCTCGGTGCTGCACGGCTACACCACTGTCAACCTGATGACCTCGCCGGACGGCCGCCTGTGGCTGGACACGCAGGGCAAGCTGATTACCGTGCCGTCGCAGCATCCAGGTCCACAACTGCCGCGCCCGGCATGGATGGCGCAAGGCGAGGGCCAGGAAAGCGGCCTGTTTGACCGCGACGGCAATTACTGGACGCTCGGCTGCCCTGGCGTTTGCCGCACCGATGGCGTCGGTCAGCAGGCCAACTCAGTCTACTCGCCAGCGGCGCAGCCGAACAGCAAGCTGGACCAGCCCTGGCAAGTCAGCAACCTGACCGCCAACGTGCTATTTGAAGACCGCGACGGCAGCATCTGGATAGGCACGCAAGCCGGCGTCGAGCGCTTCCGCAACAACCGCCTGACCAAGGTACGGATGAATGGCGGCGAGCGCTTCTTTACCTTCGCGCTGGATGACGCCGGCCGCGCGCTGGCGTGGGCCAAGCCCACCAATGAATTGTGGCGGCTGAATACCGACGGCAGCGCCGAACTGCTGGAACGCGGCGCCGCAACGCCTTTTGGCGTGTTGGCCAACAGCCAGGACGGCGCGCTGCTGAAAGCGGGCGCCATGCAGATCGAGCGCCATCGCGGCGAGCAGGTGGAAACGATTGCCTATCCGCATGGCGTCAACGATGCTGACGGCGTGCAAGCCACGCGCATCGTTGATGATGGCCGCGCGCTGTGGCTGTCGCTGTCGCGCCGTGGCAGCTACCGCTGGCAGGACGCCCAGTGGACCCACCAATCCGAACTGGGCCTGCCGAACGGCATCGCCTTCGCCGCACCGGGCGGGCCGGGCGAGATGTGGTTCGGCTATAACGATGGCTTGGTGCTGCACTACGACAACGGCAACATCACCCGCTATGCGCCTCAGCCGGGCAGCGACGTTGGCGCGATCACTTTTGTGCATAGCGGCCCCGAAGTGCTGGTCGCCGGCAATGCCGGTCTGGCTGTATTGCAGGGGGGGCATTTCCGCCGCCTGGCCGTGCTGGATGGCGAAGCGCTGTCGCGCGTCTCAGGCATGGTGATTGGCGCCAATGGCGACCGCTGGTTTAACGGCAGCAAGGGCGTGGTGCATGTGCGCGCCGACAAATGGAAAGCCGCGCTGGCGAATCCGCAAGCCACACTGGAATACACTTTGTACGGCGTGCTGGATGGCTATCCCGGTTTTGCCGCCACTGCCAATCGCCAGCCCAGCGCGATTGCTGACAGGTACGGGCAGCTGTGGTTTGCGGGCGTCAGTGGCATTGCGCGGCTGGATGGCGCGCGCGCGTATCCGGCGCCGCAGCCGCCCGAGGTCAGGATCGAGACGCTGGTGTCGCAAGGCAAGCGCTACCTGGACTTTGGCCAGCTGGTCTTGCTGCCGCCGGGCACCAGCACTTTCCGCGTCGAATACACGGCGTTGAGCTATACCATGCCGGAAGGACTGCATTTCCGTTATCAGCTGGAGGGCGTGGACCGCGACTGGCAGGACCCGGGCACGCGCCGCGCGGCTTCGTACACCAACCTGGGGCCGGGCGACTACCGTTTCCGCGTGGCGGCGGTCGACCAGTTTGGCCAGTGGAATGATGAGGAGACGGCGATTTCGATACGCATCCTGCCGACCTTCACGCAGACGCCACTGTTCTACGGCTTGTGCGTGCTGGCGGCGGCAGCGTTGCTGTATCTGCTGTACCGGTTGTGGGCGCGCCAGGCCACGTTGCGCATCGCCACCCGCATGGCCGAGCGCGAGCGCATCGCCCGCGCGCTGCACGACAGCTTCCTGCAGAGTGTGCATGGGCTGACGCTGAGCTTCCAGTCGGCGCTGGGCGCGCTGCCGGCCGATTCCGCCTCGCACCGCAAGATCGAGCGGGTGCTGCTGATGGCGGACAAGGTAATGGAAGAGGGCCGCAACGAAGTGCAGGAACTGCGCTCCGGCGCCATGGACGACGGCGACCTGGCGCACGGACTGACGCTGGTGGGCGAGGTACTACAGGAAAGCCATCGCGCCGTGTTCAGCCTGCGCACGCTGGGCCGGTCGCGCCAGCTGGACGAGCAAACCGCGTGCGAGAGCTACAGCATTGGCCGCGAGGCACTGCTGAACGCCTTCCGCCATGCGGATGCCGCCTCGATACAAGTGGAGTTGAATTACGCGCCTGGCGAATTCAGTCTGCAGGTCCAGGATGACGGCAAGGGCATCGCCGATGAGCTGATCCGCAACGGCAGCAATGGCCGTTGGGGATTGACCGGGATGTTTGAACGTGCCGCACGCGTTGGCGGGCAGGTGGCGCTGGAGAATGTCGACGGCGGCGGCACCCGCGTGCGGTTGACGGTGCCCGGCGCGCGCGCCTACGCCGGCCAGGCGCGCTGGAAACGCTGGTTGCCGCGCTGGTTCAGCTTCAGATAGCGGCCAGCAGCCGGCGCACGGCGCCGTGCGCCATCACCAGTTCCGGGCCGTCGTGCAGCAGCGCGTTGTACTTGGCACGGAACTCCTGGTCGCCTTCCTCGCATGGGCCGATCAGCATTTCCAGCGACTGGCGGAAGGCCTTGGCTTCCTCGGGCGTGACCGGTTCCGGATCGTCCAGGCGCTCGTCGATCTGCGTCATCAGGCCGGACAGCTTTTGCAGCCACGCAAAATGTGGGTGATTGGTGATCAGCTGCAAATGCTCCAGCGGGCTGCCGACGGCGCCGAAATACTGGGTTTCCAGGTTGATCAGTTGTTTGTGCAGGTCGCGCAGGGCGCGGGTCAGTTCGGTGAGTTGTGTATTCATGGTAAGGCTATGTTAGCAGAGACAGGGTTAGCCTGAAGCCTACATTTAGATGAGTAGTTTTTACTGCCGTCGCCCCCTAAGATGGGGTTTCCTTTTACACCATATGGAAACCCATCATGAGCAATCCGAAATTAGAAGTCCTGACACCGCACAACAGCCAGCTGATCTTCATCGATCACCAGCCGCAAATGGCGTTTGGCGTGCAGTCGATCGACCGCCAGGTGTTGAAGAATAACACCGTTGGCCTGGCCAAAGCCGCCAAGGTGTTCAACATCCCGACCACCATCACCACCGTGGAAACCGAATCGTTCTCGGGCCACACCTACCCGGAACTGCTGGACGTTTTCCCAGGCAAGGAAATCCTGGAACGCACCTCGATGAATTCGTGGGACGACCAGAAAGTCCGTGACGCACTGAAAGCCAACGGCAAGAAAAAAGTCATCGTGGCCGGCCTGTGGACCGAAGTCTGCAACACCACCTTCGCTCTGTGCGCGATGCTGGAAGGCGACTACGAAATCTACATGGTGGCCGACGCTTCCGGCGGGACCTCGAAAGAAGCACATGACCAAGCCATGGCGCGCATGGTGCAAGCCGGCGTGGTGCCAGTGACCTGGCAGCAAGTGCTGCTGGAATGGCAGCGCGACTGGGCCCACCGCGAAACCTATGATGCCGTCATGGCCATCGTGCGCGAACACTCGGGCGCCTACGGCATGGGCGTGGACTACGCTTACACCATGGTGCACAAGGCGCCGCAGCGCACCACCACCCAGCATGAAACGCTGGCGCCAGTGGCTGCCAACAAGTAATCAGAAGACGCTGAGCAAGCCGCGCCGAGCCGCCACTGTGGCGGCTTCGGTACGGCTGGCCACGTTGAGCTTGGCCAGGATGTTATTGACGTGGAACTTCACAGTGCCGACTTCGATGTCGGCGCTGCGCGCGATCATCTTGTTGCTCTTGCCGGTGGCAAGGTGGGCGAGGATGTCCAGCTCACGGCGCGACAGCTGGCTGCCAGCCTTGCGCTCGGCCAGCTTGCTGGCTACTGCTGCCGGCAGGTATTGCTCACCGGCGGCGACGGTGCGCAGGCAGTCGAGCAATTGTTCCGAAGCGCCGTCCTTCAGCAGATAGGCTTTGGCGCCGGCCTGCAGGCCACGGTACACGTCTTCGTCACCTTGATATGTGGTGAGGATGACGATGCTGGCGCTGGCGTCCTCGGCGCGGATCTGTTCGATCGCTTCGACGCCGTTCAGGCGCGGCATGCTGAGGTCCATGATGACCACGTCCGGGCGATGCTGCCGGTACAGCGCGACCGCCTGTACGCCGTCGGTGGCCTGCGCCACCAGCCGGAATTCCGGCATCGCGCCCAGCAGCGAGCTCAGGCCCGCCAGTATCAGGGGATGATCGTCCGCGATCAGGATCGAGATGGGGTCCATAAGGTGTACTCCTTGAAACTGAGGTGAAAAACTGTGCCTTGCGGCTGGGCGGCTTCGTTCCAGATGCGGCCGCCGTGCGCCTGGATGATGCAGCGGCAAATTGCCAGGCCCATGCCGGTGCCGCCCGGCTTGGTCGAGAACAGCGGCTCGAAGATGCGCTCAGCCAGCGCGGCGGGGATGCCGGGGCCGTTGTCTTCGATGCTGATGCGTAATGCGCCGTCGTCCAGCCGCGTCCGCAGGCTGAGTGCGCGTGGTTGGCCCTGTACATCCTTCATCGCCTCGATGGCGTTCAGCACCAGATTCATGACCACTTGCATCAGCTGTACGCGGTCGGCGTCCAGTTGGTAAAGGTCGAGTGCGAAGTCTTCGGTCAGTGTCACGCCTTGCTGGCGCAGTTCGCCGCGCAGCAGTTGCAGCACATCGCGCAGCATGTCGTCGACGATAAACGCGCCGCGCTCCTGCTCGGCCTGGCTTGCCATGCCGTGCAGGCTGCGCACCATGGCGGATGCCGCCACGCTCGCCTGCAACACCACACCCAGCGCGGCGCGTGCCTGCTCGATGCGCGGCGGATCATGGTTCAGCCATCGCATGCAAGCCTCGGCGTTCAGCGTGACAGCCGCCAGCGGCTGCTTGACTTCATGGGCGATGGACGCAGCAAATTCGCCCAGCGCGTTGATGCGCGCCGGCCGCAGGTCGGGGGAGGGCTTGATGCTGGCCATACTGCAATTCCTTGGATGGGGACAGTACACATCATGCAGGATAGGCCAGCCGGGGGAAATACGGCAGATTTGCAAGAAGCGACTTACCCTATCGGGTTAGTCGCCCGTTACTCTGGGTTAAGACTTGAGGAAGGCCAGCAGATCGGCGTTCAACTGGTCCTTGTGCGTGGTCGGCAGGCCGTGCGGTGCGCCTGGGTAGACTTTCAGCGTGGCGTTCTTCACCAGCTTGGCGGCCGCGTGGGCCGAGGCGCCGATCGGCACGATCTGGTCATCATCGCCGTGGACGATCAGCACTGGCACATCGATCTTTTTCAGGTCGTCGGTGAAGTCGGTTTCCGAGAACTGCTTGATGCAGTCATAGGCATTTTTGATGCCGCACTGCATGCCTTGTAGCCAGAAGGTATTGCGCACGCCTTCCGATTCCTTGGCGCCCGGACGGTTGTAGCCGTAGAACGGAATGGTCAGGTCTTTGAAGAACTGCGAGCGGTCCTTCAGCACGCCTTCGCGAATGCCGTCGAATACCGACATCGGCAGGCCATCCGGATTGGTCGGCGATTTGACCATCTGCGGTGGCACGGCGCCCACCAGCACGGCTTTCTTGACGCGCGTGCTGCCATGACGGCCGATATAGCGCGCCACTTCGCCGCCACCGGTGGAATGGCCGACCAGCGTGGCTTCCTTGATGTCCAGCGCGTTCAGCAGCGTGGCCAGATCGTCGGCGTAGGTGTCCATGTCGTTGCCGTTCCATGGCTGGCTCGACAGGCCGTGGCCACGACGGTCGTGCGCGATCACGCGATAGCCCTGACTGGCCAGGAACAGCATCTGGTCTTCCCAAGCGTCGCCTTGCAATGGCCAACCGTGGCTGAAGACGACTGCCGGGCCGGTGCCCCAATCCTTGAAGTGTATCCGGGTGCCATCTTCCACGATGACGCTATCGACCGTCAGTTTGCTGTTCGACATGAGGTGCTCCTGCATGAGTGAAGGGATTTGCGTGAAGCAGTGTAAGCAGCGCACGATAGAAATACCTCTGTCAAAAGATCGGCTCCACGACCGCCGAAGAACTCCTGACGAATAGTGACAAATAGTGAACTTTGCAAGTAAGCAAGATGTTATCCTGACCGAGGTGGTGCTGTGAATCGGCGTATTGCAAAGCAGGCCTCCCAGTTTTATTGGGTTTCCGTATTGATTGGAGAAGTAATGAAGTTTTTTGTACTAATGGGGCTTGCGATGGCGTCAGCAGTTTGCATGAGTCAGACAACAGTACCTGAGACCGACAAGGCATTGGACAAGAAGCCCGATTCCAGCGAAAGCGCTCCCGCGCAAGTTCCGCTGAAAACCGGGTATGAACAAGCGCTGCCCTCGCTCCTGGATGATCAATTTGCTTGGGATCAATTTAAGCACCGCACTACGCTGACTTGGGCTTGCCGGGGCACAAAAACCGGGAAAATCGTGGCCAATTCGTATTGCGCCTCGCAACCGATGGTCGATTCCAGGTGGCCGGATAAAAAAACGCCTGAAGATTACGGGGGGGGGGGCTGACTTATTGATTAAAAGCCGCTAACACGAGTCCTCCAGCAGCTGGTTGGGCTACATTTGGAAAATGACCCGCCCGCATCCGGCCAGAAGCCGACCTTGACGGCTTGAAATGCTTCGTTTCAAATCGACAAAAAAATGACGCATAATTAGTGAAACGGTCTGCTACCCCACGTAGCAGGACGCACATGGGGGAGACATGGCGCAAGTGCTGAGAATACTGGTGGTCGATGATGTCGAAACAATGCGCAAGGTCACGGCTGGCCAACTGGCCTCGCTTGGCTATGGGCCGGTGGAGCTCGCATCCGATGGCGCCGAAGCCTGGCGCATGGTTGAGCGCAAGCGTTATGATTTGGTGATCTCCGACTGGAATATGCCGGCGTTGACCGGCATCGCCCTGCTGCAAATGATTCGCTCGAGTCCGCGCCATGCGCACATGCCGTTCATCATGATCACCGCCGAGGCCGAGCGCAGCCGCATTGAAACGGCCATCAGCAGCGGCGTCAGCGACCTGCTAGTCAAACCCTACACGGCGGGCCGGCTGGCCACCAGCATCAAGCGTGCGATGGCGCATCAGATTGCACCACCGGCGCCGGATAAGGAAACGAACATCGACGCGCCGCAGGCCGCCGCAGCCGTGGACGATGTGATCGTCATGCCACCGGCGGCGGTCCATTTGCCACCAAGGGAACCGTTGCCGCCGACATTGCTCCTGGTCGACGACACCGCTGACAATTTGTACGTGCTGGCCAATGTGTTCAAGGGCCGCTACCGCATCAAGGCAGCGCACAACGGCGAGAAAGCTCTGGCCTTGTGCTGTGGCGACACGCCTCCCGACCTAGTGCTGTTGGACGTCATGATGCCCGGCATGGACGGTTTTGAAGTGGCGCGCCGCATGCGCGAGCATCCCGGCGCAGAAAATGTACCCATAATCTTCGTCACCGCCCTTACCGACGACGCCGCGCGCCTGCAAGGCATGGAGTTGGGGGCGGTGGACTTCATTACCAAGCCAATCGACCCGGCCCAGCTGAAGCTGCGGGTTGACAACTTCATGCGCTACGTCGAGCTGCGCCGCCACCTGCAAGCCGATTACGACAATATGCTCGCCATCGCCCGCCTGCGCGATGACGTCGAGGCCATGACACGGCACGACCTCAAGGGGCCGCTGGCCGGCGCCATCGGCATAGTGCAGTCGCTGATCGATGCCGCCGACCTTGACCGCCGACAGCTTGAGAATTTGCGGCTGGCCGAGCAGGCCATGCTGCAGGTGACCGACATGGTCAACCTGTCGACTGAGCTGTACAAGATCGAGACGGGGAAATACGTGCTCCATGCAGCGCCGCTGCCCATCAGCGACATGCTGCGGCGGGTGGTTGAGACGGCACGCGCCACTTACGCGGGCAAGCAGCTGGTGTTGGCGGTCGACACCGATTTCGATGTTGGCACCGACGCTCCGCTAGCGCTGGGCGATGCCATGCTGACCTATTCGCTGCTGAATAATCTGATCAAGAACGCCTGCGAGGCAGCGCCCGAGCGCACCCGCGTCATCGCCACGCTGTATGCCGGAAGCCCGCTGCGCATCGAGATCGTCAACAAGGGTGTGATCCCGGAACCGATACGCGAACGCTTCTTCGACAAGTTCGTCACCGACGGTAAGTCCGGCGGCACGGGCCTGGGCACGTATTCGGCACGCCTGCTGGCGCGCGCGCAATATGGCGAGGTGGCCTTCGCCGTTGATGACGAGCTCCAGACCACCACCCTGATCGTCAGCCTGCCGTCGGCGCCGCCCCCGGCCTGAGGCGAATCGCGCGGCGGCCTTGCTTGTCAGGCTGGCTGCGCCACGGCGTCAAGCGCTTCCAGCGCGGCATCGAAGTCGAAGCGTTCAATTGCCTGGCTGACTTTGCGCAGCTGTCGCGCCAGCGGGTGGCCGGTGGCTTGCGATTCCAATGTCTCCAACACGTCCAGCGCGGCGGTGTCGCTGTCGGCCAGCAGCTTGCGCAGGTGGGCAAGTGTGGCGGCCGCGTCCGGCGGCAGGGCGGGAGCCGCTGCGATGGCCTCGTCCGGGGTGTTCTCTGCCGCTGCCGCGTAGTTGCCCAGTGCGGCCAGGCCGGAAAGCACCGGCGCCAGTTCGTTTTCGACCGCCGCCAGCAGCACAGCCAGTTCGGCTTCGGCTACACCCGCTTTGCATGCCAGTTCCAGTGCCGTAGCTGTCGCCGCCACGCCTTTGGCGCCGACGTTGCCGGCGGTGCCGCGCAAGGTGTGGGCGACCCGCGCCGCCGCTGTGGGGTCATCGCTTTGTCGCGCTGCCTCGAAATCCTCCCGCAGTCTGGTGTGGCCGTCGCGAAAGCGTACGAGCATGCGCAGGTAAAGGTCCTGCCGGTCCATGCTGGTTGCCATGCCGGCGCGCTGGTCGATACCCGGGAGTTGGGCAGGTAGGGCAGCAGCCATTTTGCCTGCGGCATCGGGCTGCACCGCTGGGGGACCTGCTACGGCCGGCTGCGCCGGCCGGATCCACTTGCTCATGGTGGCGAACATGGCGGTGACGTTCAGCGGCTTGGAGATATGGTCATTCATGCCGGCTGACAGCGCCATTTCGCGGTCGCCGGCCATAGCGTTGGCGGTCATGGCGATGATTGGCAGCCGCGCGTACTGAGGTTGGGCGCGCAGGCGGCGGGTGGCTTCGTAGCCGTCCATCACTGGCATCTGGCAATCCATCAACACGCCGTCGAAGGCGGCGGCACCGGCATGGGCGAGCAGGTCCAGCGCTTGCTGCCCGTCGCCTACGACCGTGAGTACGATGCCAGCGGTTTCCAGCAGCTCGCGCGCCAGTTCCTGGTTCATATCGTTGTCCTCGGCCAGCAGCAGGCGGGCGCCGGCCATGCGGGCCTGGTCGGCCGCGCTGCGGTCCTGTCGCTCTGCCTGGCGCGTTTCGGCCACCACGCCCTTGCCCAGTACCTCGCCGATCGCTTCGAGCAGCGTCGACGGAGTGACTGGCTTGGTCAGCACGGCTGGCAGCGCCACCTGCTGGAGCGCCGCCGCTTCCTGAGCGTCGTCCCGGCCGAAGGCCGTCACCATGATGACAGACGGGATGTGATTCACGGCGCCGCTCTGCATGCGCTGCAGCGTTTCGACGCCGTCCATGCCCGGCATGCGCCAGTCCAGTAGCACCAAGTCGTAGGGCAGGCTTTTGCGCTCAGCCTCGAGCATGGTGCGCAGCGCGCTGTGGCCGCTGTCGGCGAGGTCCACCTCCAAGCCGAAACTGCGCGCCATGGTCGACAGGATTTCGCGCGCGCTGGCGTTGTCGTCGACCACCAGCACGCGCAGGCCGAGCAGCTCGTCGGCGTGGAACATGCGGCGCGGCTGCACCTCGGTCTGGCGTCCGAAACGGGAGCTGAAGTGGAAGGTCGAGCCCTCGCCCGGCATGCTCTCGACCCAGATCCGGCCATCCATCAGCTCCACCAGCTTCTTGGAGATGGCCAGACCTAGCCCGGTGCCGCCGTATTTGCGCGTGGTCGAGCTGTCTGCCTGGCTGAACGAGTGGAACAGGCGTTCGCACTGCTCGGCCGTCATGCCTATACCGCTGTCGCGCACCCAGAAGTGAAGCTCGACTTGATCCCCGGCGTCGGCCGCCATTTCGATTCCGACCACGATCTCGCCGCGTTCGGTGAACTTTGCGGCGTTGTTGCCGAGGTTGACCAATACCTGACCCAGCCGCAGCGAATCGCCCACCAATGCGGTCGGCAGGTCTGCCGAGGTGGCGAACAGCAGTTCCAGGCCTTTGTCCTCGGCCTTCAGGCCGATCATGCTGGCGAAGTTCTCCAGCACGTCCTCCAGCCGGAACGGGGCCTGCTCGATGTTCATCTTGCCCGCTTCGATCTTGGAGAAGTCAAGAATGTCGTTGATGATGCCCAGCAGGTTCTCGGCTGAGCGGTGCACCTTCTCGATGTAGTTGCGCTGTTTCTTATCGAGATCCGTACGCAGTGCCAGGTGGCTCATGCCGATAATGGCGTTCATCGGCGTGCGGATCTCGTGGCTCATGTTGGCCAGGAAGTCGCTCTTGGCGCGCGTAGCGTCCTCGGCGATCTCCTTGGCGCGCAGAACCTCGGCCTCCGCCAGCTTGCGGTCGCTGATGTCGCGCACCGAGGCGCACACGCAAACGCCGCGCTCGGCGATGGCCGGCAGCCGCGAGAGGCCGATCTCGACCGAGAAGCGGCTGCCATCCTTACGCATACCGTGCAGGTCGGCGCCTGTCATGCCCATCTGGCGCGCCGTGCCTTGCTCGATGAAACCATTGCGCGAGCCGACGTGGCGCCCGTGCGCCTCCGGCGGCACCAGCGTTTCAATCGGCAAACCGGCTAGCTCGCCGGCCTCGTAGCCGAACAGCTGGTCGAGCTGGGGGTTGGTCATCATGATCAGGCCGTGCGCATCGATCACCAACATGCCGTCCGGCGCCGCCTCGATGATGCCGCGATACCAGGCCTCGGTGGCTTTCAGCACCACCTGCTGCGCTTCGAGTTCGGCGGCCATGGTCTGCACCGCGTGGCTACGCGCCTTGATCTCCAGCGACATCGCCAGTTTGGGCAGCAGCTCGTCCATCAGCACTCGGCCCGATTCGCCGGGAGCATCGAAGCCGGCCAGCTCCAGAACGCCCATCAAGCGCTCGCCGTGCAGCAGCGGCAGCACCTGCAGGTGGCGCGGGTGCGACTGTCCCAGTTGCGAGTGGATTTGGGCGTAGTCATCCGGCAGCGTGTCGAGCCGCCGCGGCTGGCGATCCTGCGCGCATTGGCCCAGCAGGCCGCTGCCCAGCGCCAGTAGCGGCGCCGGTGGATGGTCCGGGTCGGCCGCATAGCTGGCGGCTAGGCGCAGTGCGGTAGCATCTTCGTCAAGCAGGTAGAGCGCGCCCTGGCCGGCCTGTACCAGCGGCGCAAGCAGCGTCAACAGGCGCTGCGCGGCCTGGTCGAGGCTGGCAGCCTGCTGCAGCTCGGACTGGATCGAGGCTTCCTGCGACTTGATCCAGCGTTGCATGTCGAGCTGGCGCGATTCGACTTGCAGCTTGGCGATGGCGCGCGCCAGGTCGCCCGTTTCGTTCTGGTAGTCGGTGTGGGGAATCACGCTGTCGAGCTGGCCAGCGGCCAGCGCATCGACCGCCTCCCGCAGGCGGTTGACCGGGCGCCGGATTGACAGGCTGATCCACCATGCACACAGCAACGCCACCGCCAGGCCGCCGGTCAGCAGTGCGTAGGTAAGGGTACTGCTGGTGAGCGCGAACTGGCGAATGTGGTAGATGGTGCTGCGAGCGTTGGAGTCCTTGACGGCGGCGATCTCGGCCATCTGCAGGTCGGCGGTGCGCACCGCGTGCTGGAAGCGTTCGCTGTTGAGTAGGGAGTTGGCTTCGCCGTTGCGGTGTAGTCGCGTAAGTTCGATTGCCTCGTCGGCGATGCGCTCTGCGCGCGCCAGCATGCTTTCAAAGACGGTATGGCGTTGCTGATTGTCGATGCGCAGCAGGGTGGCACGGGCCTCGTCGACGGCAAAGTGCAGTTGCTCGCGCGCCTTGTCGAGCTGTTCAAGCGCCTCGTCGAAGGCAACCGAGTTCGGGGCGTTGGTCACCTTGTGCAGCATTAGTTCGAAGCGGTTGAGCTGGATGCGGGCTTCCTTGACCTGCACGATGCCGATCATGCCCTCGCTGAGCAGGCGCTGCATGTCGCTGCTCAACTGGTCCTGGGTGCGCAGGCTTTGCAGCCCCAGCGCCAGTGCCAGCAGCAGCACCGCGCAAAAGCCGGCTGCCAGCTTCTGGCGCAGGCGCAGCCGTTCGAGATAGGCCAGGGGCGAACGCATGCGGGCGCTCACTGTGCAGGCAGGGTATGCGCGATGGCGGCGGCCTGCTTAGCCATGTCGTGATCGCTGTCGGCGTAGCGTGCGGCGACCTGCTGGAAGGCGGGCAAGTTGGCCAGGAAGGCGTCGCAGACGTCAGGATCGAAGTGCGAGCCGCGTCCTTCCGCGATGATCTGCACCGCCTTTTCATGCGGCATGCCTTCCTTGTAGACGCGGCGGCTGATCAGGGCATCGTAGACGTCGGCCACTGCCATCAGGCGAGCGGAGATTGGGATGGCGTCGCCGGCCAGGCCTTCAGGATAGCCGCTGCCGTCCCATTTTTCCTGGTGTGAGTAAGCGATCTCCTTGGCCAAGCGCAGGAAGTCGACGTCCATCCCCAATTGTTGCTCGGCGTGGGCGATGGCGTCGCGCCCGAGTGTGGTGTGGGTTTTCATAATTTCGAACTCCTCAGGCTCGAAGCGGCCAGGCTTGAGCAAGATGCGGTCGGGGATGCCGATCTTGCCAATGTCGTGCAACGGCGCCGACTTGAACAACAGCTTGATGGTGTCGGGGTCGAGGAAAGCGCGGAAGCGCGGATGCTCGCGCAGGTGTTCGGCCAGCACCTTGACGTAGTGCTGGGTGCGGCGGATGTGGTTGCCGGTCTCGTTGTCGCGCGTCTCGGCCAGCGAGGCCATGGCGTGGATCGTGACATCCTGGATCGCGCTCAGTTCGCGCGTGCGGCGCTGCACCTCTTGTTCGAGGTAGTCGTTCTTATCGCGCAGGAAGTCGGCAGCGTCTTTGACCTTGAGCTGGGTGCGCACGCGCGCCAGCACCACTGGCGGGCTGATCGGCTTGGTGATGTAATCGGCCGCCCCCAGCTCCAGACCGTGCGTCTCGTCCGCGCTGGAGGCCATAGCGGTCAAGAAGATGATGGGGATGTCGCGTGTGGCCGGGTCGCTCTGCAGTACCTGCGCCACTTCGTGGCCGGTCATCACAGGCATCATGATGTCAAGCAGGATGAGGTCAGGAGGCGGTGCATCCCGCGCGATGCGCAGCGCCTTCTCGCCGTTATTTGCTGCTTTGACCGTATAGCTATCCTTGAGCAAGTTGGCCATCAACAGAAGATTATCTGGCGTGTCGTCCACGACAAGGATTACAGGCCTGATGGGACGGGTAGAAGATGGGTTCATGCCTAAACGCTCCAATCAGGTTGCACTAATTTATTGCCTAGACTATATCTGTGTCCTGTGCGCAAGTAAACCGCATATAAGTTTTGCGAATCGCTCCCGTTGCCTACGCTGCCTTCTCCCGATCCCTGGGTATTGCATAGAACTCCTCATCCTGGCATACAAGCTCTTGCGAGAATCGCTAACCTACGTATTTTCAATCAAGATTTCTAAAATGAATATGGTGTAGTGAGGGTGCGTTTAGGGAGACTTCCGCCGCCAAGCTGAACTTCTGCTTTGGGGCGGTAGCCGCCGGTCGCAACCAAAGACGATTAATATGCATGGGAACAGCTATGGAATTAGCTTTACCATCAAGCTATGTAAGGCTGCGCTTGGGGCGGACTTGGATAAGCTAAAGTCGCCCAGGTGCCTTGCCTCCTGACGTCGAGTACACATCGTCGAATATCATCAGGTGGTGGAGTGCTGGCACCTGGCCGTCGCTGATCTGTCTCCGAGCCGCTGGACATTCCCTTCGGCACCGCGAAATGGCAAATCAGCCCTGTCAAAAGTTCGGTGCTGATTTAGGGCTGACTTACGGGACCTCATCATAGTTGATCGGCAGCCACTCGTATTCGCCTTGGTGCTGGCGGATGTGGCCCAGGCCGGGAAAGGCGATGTGGGCGGCGGCCACGGTCAGGTGCTTTTGCGTGGCCAGTTGCAGCAGTCTGGCGCGCGTGGTTTGTGCGTTGGCTTCGCTGCTGTCGTATTTGACGGTGGCGCTGGGGTGCGGGAACTGGATGCCAGCGACGTGGACGATATCGCCCCACACCAGCAGTTGTTGCGATTTGCTGGTGATCAGGTAGGCGGCGTGGCCGGGCGTGTGGCCAGGGGCGGGCAGGGCTTCGACACCGGGTTCGAGCTGGCCGAAGTCCTGGTATGGCTGATAGTGCCCGGCGGCCTGGTACGGTGCCACGGCGGCTTGCGCGGCGTCGAAGAAGGTTGACAGGAATGCCGGCGCCTTGGCCTTGTTGGCTGGCGTCAGCCAGTAATCGGCCTCGGCTTGCGACAGGCGCAGTACGGCATTCGGGAATACCGCAGCGCCTTGTGACATGATGCCGCCAGCGTGGTCCTTGTGCAGGTGGGTGATGTAGATTTCATCGACTTGTTCCGGCTGGTAGCCTGCGGCGCGCAGGCGCGATACCAGCTTGCCGCAGCAATCGCCGTACAGCTCACCTGCGCCGCTGTCGATCAGGATCAGCTTGGTGCCGGTGTTAATCAGGAAGGCGTTGATCGAGCCTTGCAGCGGCAGTTTCAAGTCGACATCTTCCAGGTCCTTCAGCGCCTGCTGTGGCGTGATGTTAGTCATCACGGTATCGACCGGGAACGGATGGGTGCCGTCGGATAGCGCGGTAATTTCAAAATCGCCAAGCGCGGTGCGGTAATAGCCAGGTGCCTGACTTTTCGCCATCGGCGCGGCGGCGTGGGCGATAAAAGGCGACACTAGCGCGCACGCCAGCAGCAGTTGTTTCAACAGTTTCATGGCTTGCCTTCTTATACAACGTGGAATGAGGATGGTAGCTGAACTGCCACCATCCCGGCCCCCACCTAAAGATATGCGGCGGCCAGAATCACGCATGTCGGCACCCTTGTGCGATAGGCACGCAGGCGATTCAAGCTAGATACTGATGCCATAACTGGCGTAGTCTTTGCGCAGGGACGGCTGGGCTTTCAAAGCGGCCTTGATATCGGCGTCGCCGCCGGCGCGGTCGCCCAGGCGCTGGCGGGCGATGCCGCGACCCAGCAGCGAATGGGCGAAGTTTGGTCTGCCGGCCAGTGCCGCTTCATAAGCCGCCAAGGCATCCTGGTTGCGGCCGAGGCGCAGCAGAACCAGGCCACGACTGTCGACGGCGGCGACGTAATCGGGCTTGCGTTCCAGTGCGGCATCGCAGATAAACAGTGCGGTTGGCAGCGAGACGTTGCGCACGGCCATCAGCCAGCAGATCTCATTCATTTGCCAGGCGTTGTGCGAGGCTTTGAGGGCGTCGCTGAAGTATTGCTCGGCGATGGAGCCCTCGCCACGCTTGCCTGCCACGACACCGCGCATCGCCAGCAAGGGCGGCCAGTAATTATCATCCTGAGACAGCGCCTTCAGTGCTTGCGCCACGACTGCGTCGGCGGCAGCCAGGTTGCCGGCGGCGATTTCCAGGTCGGCACGTTCCTGTGCCAGGATGAAGGATTCCGGCGCCATCTTGGCCGCACGGGCGAGATCGGCGCGGCGGCCTTGCAAGTCGTCCGGTGCGCGCAGACGTGCGCGGCCTAGTAACAGGCTGGCGTCAGGCGCCACCTTGAGGCCGCGTTCGAGCATGGCGTCGGCCTTCGCCGTCTGGCCATGCCGGCGGTATTGCTCGGATATAACGCGGTAGGCGTCGCTCTCTGTGGGGAATTTGGCCAGCGTGGTTTTGGCTGCGGCATCTGCTTCCGCCAGCCGGCCCAGTTGCAGCAGCAAGTCCATGCGGTAGGTGTAGAACAGCGAAGGCGCGTCGGGCACGTTGCCGATCAGCCGGTCCATGTCGGCCAGCGCGTGGGCGCGGTCACCGGTTTGTTCGTAGGCGTTGGCGCGCAGCCAGAGTAACTGCCGGTCGCCTTGCGGCAGCATGTCCAGCGCGTCGGAGTAATGGGCGATCGCCTCGACCGGTTGGTTGCGGAAGTCTGCCAGCTTGCCGCGTGCGGTGTGCAGTGCGTGGTTCTCGCTTTCTATCGCGCCGGAGCGCTTGAAGTCCGCTTCGGCCTGCTGATCGTTGCCGAGGCTGAGATACGCCGTGCCACGGCCTATGTAGGCCATGAAATTATTCGGCGTCATGCTGATGACGTGGTTGTAGCTGGCGATGGCGTCGTCGTATTCGCTGCGCTCCAGCTGGGCGTTGCCCTGGCGCAGATAGTCGCCGGAATGCATCTGTTGCTTGGCGGCCTGCTGTTGTTGCGGCGGCGCCGGTGGCGGCTTTGGCTTGTCGCTGCTGAAGCTCGTGCACATGCGGACCAGGCCAATGAACAGCAGCACCCATAACCACTTCCAGCTGAAGCTGGTTTGCAGTTCATAGCCGCCGGATGCCTCCTTGCGCCAGCCGTCGCGCGACAGCTTGCGACGCCATCCGGGCAGGTCTGCGTAGGCCTGACGCCAGCGGCCTACGGCCCCGGCATCGGTAATCAGCGACATCCAGGTGCTGTAGTTGGCATGCAGCCATTCCAGCGCGCGGTGATGCTTGACCAGCTCGCCGGGAATCGGCGCTGCCGGATCGCGCAGGCGGCTAATCAACTTGCTTTGCTCCTTGCGCGCGGCTTCGATTTGTTGGCTGAACATCGCGTGTTCCTCCAGCGCGCGGTTCAGCGTGGCGCCGGCCATGCCCAGGTTGTACAGACGACGGCGATCTTCCTTCCAGCTGAAGATCGCGGCGGCGGCTACCAGCAGCGTTTCGTGGCCGGGGCGCCAGCCATCCGCCAGCAGGGTGGCGACGTGGTGTTCGAACAGTTCGCGCGCTTCGATGCTGACCAGCTGCTCCAGGCTGCGCTCCAGGTGGGCGCTCCAAAGTGCGGAGGTGCGCTTTGTCGCCTGCGGCGCTTCGGCGTCGATCTGGCGCACGAAGTCGGCATACGCGACGGCGGCCTGTTCGGTGTGGGGTGGCGGGGCTGGCTGTGTGGCTGCGGGCTGTCCGGACGTTTCGTCGAGCGTGAGCGGGACTGCGGCGGCAGGCAGGACGTCGTCACGATGGACATCATCATCGTCTTGGACCTCGTGCTGCTGCCATTGCACCCAGCCCAGGGCCGCCTCATAAGCTTCGCGCAGCGCCTGGAAGGCGGCCGGATCGGCTTCCTGGTCGATCAGCTTGAGTTCGCGCGCGTAGGCGCGGCGGATTGCGCGTTCGTCGGCGTCCTTGTTCAGCGCCAGGCGTTGCAGGTAGGCGGGCATCATTCGTTGAACGGCACGGTGAAGCTGTCGTGCTCGATTTCGTGCAGCAGCGACTCGAACTGCTGCCGCAGCGGATCGATCTGGCGTTTATCCTGGGTTTCCAGCACCTGCTCAAAATCGCGGATGCGCGCGCCCAGCCAGTCGCGCTGCGGGCCGCGCAGTTGCTGATACAGGCGCTCGGCGCGCGCCAGCAAGGTGCGGTGCTCGATGCGGTCGCGCGGGTGGATCTTCAGCTCCGACAGCGCCACAAAGCGCGACGCGATTTCATCTTCCGACAATAGCCCTGGATTGCCCTCAATCACCAGCGTGGTCGACTGCTGTGTATGCACAATGGTCGCCTCCACCTGCAACAGCCCGTTGACGTCGTAGGTAAAGCGGATGTCGATCGCGCTGTCGGCCATGCCCAGCCCTGGCAGCTTGCAATCCAGCTTGCCCAGCTGGATATTGTCGCGCGCCATGCGCGACTCGCCCTGATAGATATTCAGTTCCAGCTTCTTCTGCCGTTCGGCGACCGGATAGTAGCGCTTGACGCGGCTGACCGGCACCGGCGTGTTGCGCTCGATGATGGCGTCGAAGTGGCCGGACGAATGGCTGCCGTCGGCCAGCTGCATGGCCACATCGATGCCCAGCGAGTAGGGCGCCACATCGGTCATCACTATCTCGTCGAGGGCGGCGTCGCGCATCTTCAGGCCAGCCTGCACGGCCGCGCCCAGCGCTACCACTTCGTCCGGATTGATCTCGCAGGCGGGGAAGCGGCCGAACATGCGCGCCACCAGCTTGCGCACAATCGGCATGCGGGTGGAGCCGCCGGCCAGCACCACGTTGTCCAGTTCTGCGGTGCGCAGGTTGGCATCGCGCAGCGCGCGTTCGACCGGATCGCGCAGCCGGCGTAGCAGCGCGGTGGTGATGCGCTCCAGCTCGGCCTCGTCCAGGTCCAGCGCGTATTCCTTGTCATTGTGAGTGATGCGCAACGTGGCGCTGGCCGCCTCGCTCAGTGCGCGCTTGGTGGCCTCGGCTTGCGCCAGCATGCGCGGCATGAAGTGGGCGTCATTCTTCAGCGAAGGCGGCAGCTTGTGATGAACAAAGAAATGATCGACCAGGCAATGCAAGAAATCCTCGCCGCCCAGCATATTGTCGCCGGCCGATGCGCGCACTTCCATCACGCCTTCAAACAGGTCTAGCACGGAAACGTCGAAGGTGCCGCCGCCGAGGTCGAAGACGAGGAATTTGGTTTCGCTGTCGCGCAGGTGGATGCCGTAGGCCAGCGCGGCGGCAGTCGGCTCGTTCAGCAGGCGTTCCACCTTCAGTCCGGCCAATTGGCCAGCGGCGCGCGTGGCTTTGCGCTGCGCGTCGGAGAAGTAGGCCGGCACGGTGATGATGGCCTCGGTGACCGGCTGACCCAGCGCTGCCTCGGCGTCTTCCTTCAGCGAACGTAGCACCAGCGCTGACAGTTCTTCAGGACGGAAATGCCGGTTGCCCAACTGGATGCTCTTGTCGCTGCCCATGTAACGCTTGAACACGGCGGCGGTGCGGGCCGGATGCGTTTGCAGGCGTTCGCGCGCGGCGCGGCCGACCAGAATGCTGCCGTCCTCGTCGAGGCTGACGCACGACGGCGTCAGCACTTCGCCCAGGCTATTGGGAATCAGGCGCGCGGCGCCATGCTCCCAGACGGCAATCAAACTGTTGGTCGTACCAAGATCTATCCCGACAATCATGTTGGCTTCCGGAAAAATTAACAAGTTTATCACGGTAAGCCGACATGTCCAGCCCGGGCTAGTTCAGGTGCACCAGCCCGCGTTTGGCGGCCACCATCGCGGCCTCGGTGCGGGTGCAGACGTTGAGCTTGCTCATAATGCTTTTGACGTGGAATTTGACCGTGCCGACGCCAATGCCGGCGGCGCGTGCGATGACTTTATTGCTCATGCCGGTGGCCAGGTGGCCGAGGATGTCGCGTTCGCGCGGCGTCAGCTGGTTGCCGTGGATGCGGCTGGCCAGCTTGACCGCCAGTTCCGGCATCATGAATTTCTTGCCCTGGAGGACGGAATGTATGCACAGCATCAAGTCGTCCAGCTGTGCGCTTTTCAGCATGTAGGCGTGGGCGCCGGCGCGCATGCTGCGGTCGGCGTCGTCTTCGCCGTCATGGCCGCTGAGGATGATGACCTTGGCTTCCGGATGCTGGGCACGGATGCGGCCGATGGCCTCGACACCGTCGCAACCAGGCATGTTCAGGTCCATCAGCAGCAGGTCCGGTTGCAGGCGCGAGCACATTTCCAGCGTCTGCTGGCCGTCGCTGGCCTGGCCCAGCAGCGTGAACTTGCCATCGGACTCGATCAGCGCAGCCATGCCGGCACGGATCAGCGGGTGTACGTCAGCAATGAGAACGGATGCGGTATTCATGGTCGGGCTCCAGATGAAGAAGTGATGAACCATTCTCGTCAACCTTGCCCGGCCCGTATAGTTATACATTGGTATAGGCCGCGTCCGTCTCATTGCGCTAACGTGCGCTGTAGGCTGCAATGAGCCCGGTGAAGGCGCGCACGCCGACGGCGATCACGCTGTCATCGGCGAGGAAGTGCGGCGAGTGGTTGGAGGCTGCCGTGGCCGGATCAATGCCGTCCGGTGTCGCCCCCAGACCGAAGCTGACGGCGGGAATGCGCGAGCTGAATTCGGCCATGTCGTCGGCGGCGTAGACGCCATTGGCGACGCGTACCTCGCCGGTGGTGGATGCAGCCTTCAGCACCGGCAGCAGCCGGTCGACCAGCGCGCTGTTGTTGGCGCCGGCCGGATAGCCGCCGGGCAGCACCTTGAAATCAGCCGTGGCGCCGGTGCTCTCGGCGGTGTCCTTGAAGGTGCGTTCCAGCCGCGCCACCACATCGTCGCGCTGCGCCCTGGTCACGCTGCGGATCGTGCCTTCCAGCCGCACTTCGCCGGGGATGATGTTCTGGCGAATGCCGCCCTCGATTTTGCCGATGGAGATGACCGGCGCCGGCAGCGACAGGTCGGACTGCCGGCTGGGGATGGTCTGCAAGGCCAGCACGGCCAGCGCCGCCGCCGGTACCGGGTCGACGCCGCGCCACGGCGCCGCCGCGTGCGTTGATTTGCCGATGATGCGGGCGACGAAGATGTCCGACGCCGCCGTGGTGCGCTCGCGGCTGACCGAGACGGCGCCCGCTTTGCCGGCGCCGACGTGGGTGGAGAAGAATACTTCCGGTGTTGGTGCGTTCAGTACACCTTGCTTGACCATCAGCGCGGCGCCGCCTTCCTCGCCGTCCGGCGCACCTTCCTCGGCCGGCTGGAAGATGAATTTGATCGTGCCTTTCAGGTGCTTGCGGTCGGCCGCCAGCACTTCGGCCACGCCAAGCAAGATGGCGATGTGGATGTCGTGACCGCAAACGTGGGCGACGCCGACCTGCTTGCCGTTGTACTCGGTCTGGACCTTCGACGCGTAGGGCAGATTGGTCTGCTCGGTGACGGGTAGCGCGTCCAGCTCGGAGCGCAGGCCGATCACCGGCCCGGGCAGCGCGCCCTTCAGCACGCCGACCACGCCAGTGCCGGCGATGCCGGTCTGCACTTCCAGGCCCAGCTTGCGCAACCGTTCGGCCACCAGCGCCGAGGTGCGGGTTTCGCGGTTGCCCAGTTCGGGATGCTGGTGGATGTCGTGGCGGATGGCGATCAGACCGGGCGTGGCGGCGGAGATCAGGCGTTCGATTTCCGGCGAGGCGGCGCTGGCGAGGACGGGCGCGGCAAGCAGCGCCGCAACGATCAGTTTCAGTTTCATGGGTTCCTTTCAATTACCAGCGGTAGGTGGCGCTCAGGCCGAAGGTGCGTGGATCGCTGTTCGAGTAGCCGACCACGTTGTTGCCGTAGGGGATGGCGTTGGTCTTGTAGAAGCGGTCGCTGACGTTGTTGACGTAGAACGTCAGGTTGACCTTTTTGCCAGGCGGCAGGTACGACAGCTTCAGGTTGCCCACGGTGTACGGCTGCTGGATGTAATTCGGGTCGGTTTCGTTGGTGGTGACGAAGAAGTAGCGGCTGCGGTAGTTCCAGTTGGTCGAGAACACGGCCTCGCCACCATCCGGCAGCGGCTGGCGGTATTCGCCGCCAATCAGCACGTTGGTGTGGGGCGCGCGGCCGAATTCGTTGCCGGTGTAGGCGCCGTAGTCTGTGTACTTGCTGCGCAGCAGACCGATGGCGGCGTTCAGGCGCAGGCCTTGCGCCACTTGTGCCGCCAGTTCGAATTCGGCGCCGCGCGCCTTGGCACCGGCGCTGTTGGTCAGGCGGGAGACGGGACCGGTTGGCGTGCTGACCACCTGGTTCAGTTGTACGTCCTTGTAATCGTAGTAGAACACGGTGACGTCGGCGGTGACGCGGTTGTCCAGCCAGGCGCTGCGCAGGCCGGCTTCGCCCGAGGTCAAGTATTCCGGACTGACGATGGCGGTGGTGCTTTGTGTGGTGACGCCGCCGTTGTAGCCGCCGCCACGGAAGCCCTTGGCCGCGCGCAGATAGCCCGATAGGTCTTGCGTGAATTTGTATTGCGGCGTCAGGTCCCAGGTGGCGGCTTTCCAGGTGGTGTCGGCATTTTGCGTGGCGGTGGTGGCCAGCGTGGAGGATACCGACGAGCGCTGCCACCATTGATTGGTGTTGCGGTACGTGACGGCGCCGCTGTTGGCCACGCGATTCAGCGCTATCTCCTTGCTTTCCGAAGTCCAGCGCAGGCCGCCGGTCAGGTTGAAGCGGTCGCTGAAGTTGTAGGTGGCGCTGCCGAACAGTGCGTAGCTTTTGGTGTCCTGATGCAGGGCCAGGTTGTTGAAGGCGGTCGGAATGGTGCCGACCGGCGCCGGCAGTGCGGTAACGCCGGGCAGGTTGCCGGACGAGCTGTTGTTGTCCAGCTTCTCCTGGAAGTAATGCAGGCCGGCGATCCAGTTCAACTGGTCGCTGCGTGGCGAGGCCAGGCGGATTTCCTGTGCTGCCTGGCGGGCGGCGATCTCGGCGTGGCTGCGTGCGATTTCCAGTGGCGTGGCGTCGCCGTCGCCGTTGGTGGTGCGGGCCACGCGTTCATACGAGGTGATCGAGGTCAGTTCGTTGCGGCCGAGATTCCAGCGCAGGGTCAGCGAGGCGCCGCTGTTGCGCAGCTGGTCGCTGGTGGGGGCGTTGGTGGCGATATCAGCCGTGCCCAGCGGTGGTAATTTATAACCATACAGATTGGTGCCGCCGACGCCCAGGCCCAGGCCTTGCAGCGCGTCGCCGCTGCCGTGGTAGTCGCGGCCGTGCAGCTTGAACAGCGCTTGCAGGTCGGGCGAAATATTGGCCAGCAGTTGCAGACGGATCAGGTGGTCTTCTTCCTTCTTGCCGGTCCTGGTTTTCTGGAAGGTGTTGTCGGCGTAGCCGTCGCTGCTGTCGCTGTAGACAGAGATGCGGCCGGCCAGCACATCTTCCTTCAGTGTGCCGCCGGCGGCCGCTTCCACGATGTGCGCGTTGTGGTTGGCCACTTCGGCCTTGACGTAGCCTTCCGGCTTGAAGGTTGGCTTGTTGGTGGTGAAGGCGACTGCGCCGCCGGTGGTGTTCTTGCCCCACAGCGTGCCTTGCGGGCCGCGCAGCACTTCCACTTGCCGCAGATCGAACGGCGGGCTGCCGCTCAGCAGCGGCGAGTTGAGGTAAACCTCGTCGATGTAGAAGCTGACCGGCGACACCAGGTTGGCCGACTGGTCGCCGCTGCCGATGCCGCGTATCCACCAGCGCGTGCGCACGTGGCCGTCATTGGTCGGGCCGGAGGCGTTGGGCACCAGGTCCATCACGCCGCCCGCCGACAGGTTGCCGCCGCCTTCGCGCAAGTCCTTGCCGCTGAAGGCGGAGATGGCGGCCGGCACGTCGCGTGCCAGTTCGTTGCGCTTCTGCGCGGTGACGGTGATGGTCTGAAGCGCGGCTGCTTCGCCGCTTTCGGAGGCATCGGCTGGCTCGGCGGCGTGGCCGAAGGCGCTTGCTGCGCCTAGCGCGGCCAGCAGGTGCAGGTTGATGGTGGTACGTTGGGGCTTGCGCATCGTTGCTCTTCCTTTTGTTGTTTGAAACTGTGATAGCTTTCTGCAACATGCGTGCCGGGAGATAACGATGGTTTTTGCTGCGAGGGAGGCAGGGTGTGCGTGCTTTGCAACAGCGTTGTGCTGCAAAGCGCGCAGCCATTAAAGCAGTGTAACGGCCTGGTCGAAATTCAGGCGCGGGCTTCGGGCGAACAGCGAGGCGGGATCGCCGTAGCCGAGGTTGACGATGAAGTTGACGGCGTGCTGGCCGTCGGCGAAGAACTCGGCGTTGACGGCGTTGGCGTCGAAGCCGGACAGCGGGCCGGCATCCAGTCCGAGCGCGCGGGCGGCCAGGATCAGGTAGGCGCCTTGCAGCGAGCTGTTGCGCACGGCGGTCGGTTCGACCAGCGCCGGATTGGCTTCAAACAGCGGCTTGGCGTCGTAGGCGGGGAATTGCGACGGCAACTGGTCGAAGAAGCGCTTGTCGTGGGCGATGATGACAGTGGCTGGCGCGGCGATGGTCTTGGCGCGGTTTTTCTCGGACAGGGCAGGGGCCAGGCGTTGCTTGGCTTCTTCGGTGCGCAGCACGATGTAGCGGGCGGGTTGGGCGTTGAAGGCGGTCGGGCCCCATTTGAGCAGGTCGTACAGCGCCTTGATGGTGTTGTCGTCGATGGCTTGCGGCAGGAAGTTGCTGTAGCTGCGGGCGCTGCGGAACAGTTGATCCAGCGCCGCGTCGTTGAGAATGGCGGACAAGGTGACTCCTTCTGGTTGAGGGTTAGACGATGGCTTCGGCTTTTTTCAGGTAGGTGCGCAGGATGTTGCGGCTGATGTTGAGCAGCTTGGCCGCACGTACCTGGTTGCGCTGGCAATGCTCCCAGGCGGCCAGCACCAGTTCCTGCTGCAGCGCTTCGAATTCGATCGGCTCGCCGGAGGCAAGCAGCGTCTGCCAGGCGCGATGGAAGGCCGCGTTGGCCGGCGCATGCGCAACAGCCGCGCCGAATGTATCAGCCGCAGGCACCGCGCCCGCTGGTCCGTTCGGCAGCACCGCGCCGCCGCTGACATGGGCTGCGCCTGGGGCCAACGATTGGCTGCCGCTGCCGTGGGCTGCGCTAGGCGCGAGGTCTGGCGCTGTGGTATCGGCCGGGCGTGCTGGCGGTGGCGCGTAGTGTGGCGCGGCTGGCTGGAGCATTGCTGGCGGCGCATTGTGCCAGCCCGGCAGGTTCAGCTCCGTTGGCGTGACCAGGCCGGCGCGCGACAGCAGCACGGCGCGGTGCATCACATTTTCCAGTTCGCGGATATTGCCCGGCCACGGATAGGACAACAACGCGCGCTCCGCCTCCGGCGACAAGCGCGCATCATCCACCTGCAAGCGCCGTGAATACGTCGCCATAAAGTGATGCGCCAACGGCAGCACATCGCCGCTACGTTCACGCAAGGGCATCACCGGCAGTGCAATCACCTGCAAGCGGTAATACAAATCCTCACGGAAGCGCCCAGCCCGCACTGCCTCCGACAAATCGATATTGGTGGCGGCAATCAGCCGCACATCGATCGGCACCGCGCGGCGCGCACCCAGACGTACCACCTCGCGCTCCTGCAACACGCGCAGCAGCTTGACCTGCATCGCCAGCGGCAAATCACCGATCTCGTCAAGGAACAGCGTGCCGCCATTGGCCGTCTCGAACCAGCCAGCCTTGCCTTGCATGGCGCCGGTATAAGCGCCGCGCTCGTAGCCAAACAGTTCGCTCTCGATCAGCGTCTCGGAAAACGCGCCGCAGTTAATCGCTATAAAGCCCGCATCGCGACGGCGGCTCAATGCGTGCACATGGCGCGCCACCAGCTCCTTGCCGGTGCCAGTCTCGCCGGTGATGAGCACCGTGGCCTCGCTGGGCGCCACGCGCTCGATCACATCATGCAGCGCACGCGTGTTGGGATCGGCAAACACAAACGCCGTTGCCCGCACCATCAGGCTCATCTGCTCTGCATCGCGGAAAGCGATCAGTGGCTTGGCGCTTGCTTCATCGCTCCTGGCGACGCCTTTCGCAAGATCGGCGCTGCGGGCAAATTCGGCAGAAAAATTGTGTGCGAGAAGTTCCATGCAATGAATATATCCCGCATAGATGCAAGTCGTGAACGAATCATGCCAACCTAGCTTATCCGGATTTGGCATAAAGCTGCGCGGGTGTAGTCACCGCAACAGCAGCTGTTGCGAAATCAGCAGAATGCTGAACTGCCAGCATGAAAACACGGCTTTTCGGCTGGCACGCTTCATGCGACCTGTGGTGGGAGGCCAACATTCACAGGAGAAACTGCATGAGCACCGAATTCATCTGGCAACTGCCCACCGCCGGCGACGGCCGCTACGCCGAAGCCACGCGCCTGCGTCGCGGCGAGCGCAGCGGCCAGCAACGCCCGCCATTCACGGACGGCGTCACCGACCCGCGTGGCAACCGCTTCAACTACTTCGACTACGCCCACCAGGTCGCGCGCGCCGCCGACATCTCCGGCTTCGACGGCCTGCGCATCCGTCACGACTTTGAAGGCGACGACAGCTGGATCATCGCTGGCTATCTGGCGCGCGGTACCCGTCACATCCGCCTGTTAACTGAATTCGAAGCCTCGTGGGGATCGTCCGTGTACGCCGCCAAGAACGCCGTCAGCTTCCAGCGCGCCGCCAACGGCCGCTTCGCCTGGCAACTGGTGCAGGGCGGCGATGAAGCCAGCCGCCGCCAGCATGGCGACAACCTGCCGCAAGGCGAAGTGCTCGCGCGCATCGATGAATTCATTACCGTGGCGCGTGGCGTGCAGACCAGCGCCCCGTTCAGCTTCAAGGGCCGCTACTTTGAAGTGCTGGATGGCGGCTTCCGTGGTCCGCTGGCTGGCAATCCGCTGCCGCCGGTATACCTGTCCGGCGAAGGCGCCGAAGCGCTGGCGTTGTCCGCGCGCCAGGCCGACGTGCATGTCTTCGACGCCGCGCCGCTGGAACTGATACGCGCCGGTGTGGCGGCGCTGCACCAGGCTGGCAGCAACGGCCGGCAGGTCGCCGCCGGCCTGCGCATCGACGTGGTGGCGCGCGAAACGCAGGAAGAGGCTGAACGCGACGCACTCCGCTACCGCGAGCAGACCGGCGCCGGCACCGCTTTGCCGGCGCTGGATGCAGACCGCTACTGGGACGGGTACGCCACCGCACGCAGCGGCGCGCGCGGCGCGCTGGTGGGCAGCTACGAGCAAGTGATCGATGCCCTGGCCGCCTACGCCGAAGCGGGCGTCAGCAGCTTCCTGCTGGGCGCCGAGCCGGCGCTGGAAGAAGCCTACCGCATCGGCGAATACGTGCTGCCGGCGCTGCGCGCCCGCCTGGCAAAGGCCGAACAGCAAGCCGCCTAACCCTTACTAAACAGGACTGAATATGACGATCGATATCTTCTGGCGCATTCCCACCCACGGCGAACCAAGCTCGCACCGCGCCCGCACGCCATTCCGTGGCGACTGGTTCCCCGGTAACGACAACCTGCGCAAAGCCGGCCTGGGTGGCGGCGGCGCCGATGGCTTCAACTACCTGGACTACATCGCCGAGATTGCCCATGCGGCGGAAATCTCCGGCTTCCAGGGCGGCCTGATTCCATCCTTCCCGATGACCGACGAGCCATGGGTGATTTCCTCGCTGCTGGCGCGCGAAACCAGCACCTTCCGCTTCATGATTCCGTTCCAGCCGGGCTTCCTGAATCCGGTGGTGGCGGCGCGCATGACCGCCAGCCTGCAACGCGCCACCGGCGGCCGTGCGCTGTACAACGTGATTACCGGCGGTGGCGGTCCATCGCAACTGTGGTGGGGCGATTCCGCCGGCCATGACGACCGTTACACGCGCACCACCGAATTCCTTGACGTGGTGCGCGGCGTCTGGCGCGGCGGACCGTTTTCCTATCAGGGCAAGTTCTATCAGGTGGAGAATGCCGGCCTGGCGCATCCGCTATCGGAAGAAGAGTTCCCGGAGATTTACTTCTCCGGCTCCTCGGATGCGGCGCTGGCCTCGGCATCCAAACACGCCGATTACTACCTGACCTGGCTGGAACCGTTCGATCAGCTGCGCGAGAAATTCCGCCGCGTCAAAGAGAAAACCGATCTGCTGGGCCGCAAGATCAAGTGTGCGGTGCGAGTCGACGTCATCGCCCGCGCCACCGAGGAAGAGGCGTGGGAAGAAGTGCGCAAGGGCTTCGACAACGTGGCGCCTGAAACCCTGCGCGCCTTCCTCGGCCAGGACGGCGGCGATTCGGTCGGCGCGGCACGCCAGCGCGGCAACCGCCCGACCACCATCAACAGCTACAAGGACCTGATCACCGAGCCGAATGTGTGGGCCGGCTTCAACCTGTTCCGTGGTGGCCAGACGCAGGGCATCGTCGGCAGCTACGAGCAGGTGGCCGAACGCCTGGACGACCTGGTGCAGCTGGGCGCCGACGCCTTCATCCTCGCCAGCACACCGCATCTGGAAGAAGCCTACCGCGTGGGTGAAGAGGTGCTGCCGCTGGTGCGTGGCCACAGCAATTCCAAGCTGCTGCGCGCAGTCGGCTAACTGAGTTTCACGATAACGATAAGGATGTCTATGAGCAGTTCGAACATTGTTCCCTTTGCACGCCGTCCGGGCAAACCCAAACTGACCGTACTGCTGCGCGAGATGCATGCCGCCTTCGCCATCGCCATGGGCGGCGGCGCCTTGCTGCTGGCCGGCCTGGCCCATGCCACCGACACGCCACCAGACGCCGTTCCCGGCGTGACCGGCGGCGCTGAGGACGGCGCTGATACCTCCAGCGAAGCGGCTGCCGCGTCGCTACAGGTCATCAAGGTCACCGCGCAAAAGCGCGAGGGCAAGGCGCAGGAGGTGCCGAGCGCGATCACGGTGCTGGGCGGCACGCAGCTGCTGGAAAATGGCATCGGCCGCTCGGCCAGCGAGATCCTGAACTATGTACCGAATGCTTCGGCGGGCACGCAGCAGCACGGCCGTCCACGCTGGTGGATACGCGGCGTGGGCGCTGGCCAGCAGCAGATCGACTTTCCGAATCCGGTCGGCTTTTATCTGGATGACGTGTATATCAGTAACTCCACCGCGACCGGCTTTCCGTTGTTCGACGTCGAGCGGGTAGAGGTGCTACGCGGCCCGCAAGGCACTTTGTGGGGCAAGAACACCACCGGCGGCGCGATCAACATCATCTCGCGCAAGCCGCGCGAATACCTGGACGGCTATATCAAGGCCGACTACAGCAGCAACGAAACCAGGCTGATTGAAGGCGCCATCGGCGGCGCGCTGAAGGATGACGTGTTGGCCGGCCGCCTGTCGTTCCACTCGGAAGATCAGGGCGAAGGACCGCTGAATAATCTGTACACCGGCAAGAAGGACGGCAAGCTGCGTGACAATGCGGTGCGCGGCCAGTTGCAGGCGAAGCTCAGCCGCGACCTGACGGCCAACCTGAACCTGCATTATCGCGACTACCGCACCACTGGCGCCATCACCACCACCGGCAGCTACGCCGCCAATGGCGTCTACCGCAACGGCTATATCCCGAGCAACGACAGTGAAGATGTGAGCACCAACGCGCCGACGCTGACCGCCATCAAGCAGGGTGGCGCCAACCTGAACATCCAGTATGACCTGGGCGGCTATACGCTGACCTCCATCACCGGCTACGAAGACTTCAAGACCGACACGCTGGGCGATAGCGACAACACGCCGCTGGAAGTCAGCCGTGGATGGAGCAAGGCAAGCAGCCACCAGTTCTCGCAGGAGCTGCGGCTGGCAACCGCCAAGGACGAGAAAGTCAGCTGGGTCGGCGGCCTGCATTACTTCAATGAGGGCATCCGCTCCTCATCCGCCACCGCGCGCCTGCCGAACGATATCGCCGGCGCTCTGGCTGGCAGCACCCAGCCGGTTGGCTACAACGCCACCGCCTTCACACATGATACGCGCAGCTTCGCGCTGTTCGGCAGCACCACGGTGAACTTCACCGAGCGCTTCCTGGCCACGGCCGGCCTGCGTTGGACCACCGAGACCAAGGACCTGGACCTGCGCCGCATCCAGGCGGCATCCGGCACCGTCACTTTCGGCAGCGCGGCCAACTGGTGGAACACGGTACAGGGCGGGAACTTCACGGCAGCGTCGGTGGCGAACAACAACTTCACCTCCAGGCCATCGACCACCTGGCGTGCGTGGACGTATGACTTTACGCCGGAGTACAAGATCACCGATCAGGCGCGCGCCTACTTCAAGTACGCGCACGGCATCAAATCGGGAGGCTACAACACCGGTGCCAGCGACGTGCGGGCGCTGAACACGGTGGCGCCGGAGAAGCTGGATTCGGTGGAGCTGGGATTGAAGTCCGAGTGGCTGGATCGCCGCCTGAACTTCAACGCCAGCGTATTCCATTACGATTACAAGAACGTTCAGGTCAACATTACCGGCGTGTATAACGGCGACCCGACGCAGAGTGTGGCGTATCTGCAGAACGTCTCGAAGGCGCACGTCAACGGTGCCGAGTTTGAAATCGAAGCACTGCCGTTCGACCAGTTGCACATCAACGCCAATGTCGGCATCCTGCGTACGGAGTTCGACCAGTTCGATATCCAGAACAATGGCGGCAACCGCAATGGCAATGAGTTCGTGCGCTCGCCGCACCTGACCGCGTTGCTGGCGGCGGATTACCGCATTCCGCTGGCGAATGGCGGAAAAATCGTGCTGTCCGGCGATGTGCGCTATACGTCGAAGCAGTTTTACTACGTGGACCCGCAGAACACCGCGCGCTATCTGCTGAACCAACCCGGCTACTCGCTGATCAATGCGCGCGCGTCGTACACGCTACCTGGCGGGAACCACATCTTCACGCTGTACAGCAGCGATCTGGGGGACAAAGTGTTCAAGAACCACACCCTGACCACCTACGTGCCAGGCACCACCAACGGTGACACGATTTACTGGGGTGCTCGCCGCACAATCGGCGGCTCATACACCTACTACTTCTAACGGCGCCACCGAAACCCGCACACCGCTGCGGCCAGGGCCTGACCCCGTACTGGGTCAGGCCCTTTTGTTTCGGGGTTACGCTTTTAAGCGCTGATGTGGAGATCCGCACGTACCCGGAGCGGGGCAGGGCGGCTGCTGCCTGCGCAACAGCGTCCGATGACGCGGCTGTTGGCTACGCAACAGTTGCTGCTGGCGGAGGGGCGTTTTTGTCTCTGAAGCGCTGGCACAGCGATTGCACTACTCAGGGAACCAACCCTCAACTCCAGGAGAATCCCATGACAGAAACCGCAACCACCCGTCTGAGCGAACAGGTGCTGGCCTTTGCCGAGCAAACCCGCAAGCAGGCGCAAATCGCTTTTGATGCGCTGCGCAGCACCGGCAGCCTGACCGCTTTCGGCACCGTCGGTTTCGTTGAGCGTGTACCGGGCGAGGAACTGGTGGTCATCGTTAATGATCCGGGTCCGTTCCGCAAAGGCGAGCCGCTGGTGGCCTCGGTGCTGGGCCTGGACGGCACCATCTACGCCGGCAACAACGGCGGTGGCGGCAACCGCTATCTGAAACTGTTCCGCACCCATGCGGATATCACCACCATCTCGCACGTGCATTCGCCATCGCTGGGCGCCTGGGCGCAGACGCATCGCACGCTGCCGATCCGTTATGTGCCGGTACAACGTTTCCAGCTGATCCGCGAGATCCCGATCTATATCGACCGCCGCCAGCCGGAGGTGGACTTCATCCTCGACCAGATCGAAGCCAACTCGTACAACACTGCCATCCTGGAGGCCAACGGCGGTTCCACCGTATGGGGCAAACAGGGCTTGCTGAAGACCGCTGAATTCATCCTGCTGCTGGAAGAGGGCGCGAAGATCCAGATCGAGGCGGAAGCCATCGGTGGTTCGCGCGACTTCGGCCCCGGCGTGCTGCGCCAGCAGTGGAAAATGAGTCCGCTGTACGAAAAAGCGCGCGAACTGAACCTGCTGCCTGCTACCGATCTGTAAAGGGATGCATACGATGCTCGGAGCTTTTGTTTTGCAGCGCCGCCGCCTGCTGGCGGCGGCGGTTCTGCTGGTTTATGGCGCCGCCTGGGCGGCGCCTGCGGCCGGCTTGCCGGAGGCGGTGCGGATTGCGGCGGTGGCGCGCAATACCAATGGTGGCAATGCGCAGTTTGCCGGTTCGTCGGCGCTGGTGGCCAGCCAGGGCTGGCTGGCGTCGGAACTGGGCAAGCTGGGTGTGAAGCTGGAGTGGCTGCCAGTCACCACCAACTCGGTGGCGGTGCAGGTGAATGAGGCGTTTGCCAACAAGTCGATCGACTTCGCGCAGTATGGCGACCTGCCTTCGATTATCGCCAATGCCTCCGGCTTGAACACGCGGCTGGTGGTGCCGGGCGGTAGCCTGAATAACACCTATCTGGTGGTGCCGTATAACTCGACCGCGCGTTCGATCAATGATTTGAAGGGCAGGAAGATCGCGCTGCATCGTGGTCGGCCTTGGGAATATCCTTTTTCCAGGCTGCTGGCGGCGAACGGTTTGAAAGCCACAGACGTCAAGCTGCTCAACCTGAATCCGCAGGCGGGAGCGGCGGCGCTGGCCAGTGGCAGCGCGGATGCGTTCTTTACACTGAGCGACGCCTTCCTGCTGGAGGATAAAAAGATCGGCCGTGTGATCTGGTCGAGCAAGACGCCGCCGCAGGACTGGAAGATGCGTGCGGAGTTGTGGGGCAGCGCGGATTTCCTGGCGAAGTATCCGCAACTGGCGCAGCTGGTGGCAACCGCCTACGTCAAGGCGCACCAGGGCGCCAGCGTGGAGAACGGCCGGGAAGAGTATATTCGCGCCGAAGCGGCGGCGGGCCAGCCTGAATCCGTGGTGCGGCGCGAGCTTGACGGCGATAAGCGTCCGTGGAAGGCGCGCTGGTCGCCATTGCTGACGCCTGAGGTGAAAGCACATTACGCGGCCGAAGCCCTGTACGCCAGGCAGGCTGGCCTGATCGCCAGGCCGCTTGATACCAACAGCCTGTATGTGCCGCAGTTTGTCGAGCAGGCGCTGGTCAACCTCAAGCTGCAACAGTATTGGGCGCCATGAGTTCCGTGTTTTCCAGCCAGGTGCCCGACGTCACGCACCAGCAGACCACTGACGCACGTGGCGCCGGCGCGCCGCAGCCAGGCCTGGTCGCGCGCTGGCTGGCCTGGCGCTGGTCGGCCTGGACCTCGCCGCTGTTGCTGCTGGCCGTCTGGTCGCTGGCGACATGGCTGGACTGGGCGCCGGACCAGATCCTGGTCTCGCCGCTGCAAGTGCTGCACACCGCGCAGGAACTGATCGAAACCGGCGAACTACAGCAGCACCTGGAAATCAGCCTGCTGCGTCTCGGCGGCGGCTTCGCCATCGGCGCCATCACTGGTATCGCCTTTGGCCTGCTGCTGGGCCTTTCGCCAGCGCTGCGTACCTACACTGCGCCAAGCTTCCACGTGCTGCGACAACTGCCATCGGTAGCGCTGATCCCCTTGTTCATCCTGGTGTTCGGCATTGGCGAAAGCTTCAAAATCTTCATCGTGGTGAAGGCTACCTTTTTCATCGTCGCACTGGCGGTACATGATGCCGTGGTCGGGCTGTCCGAGCGCTACATCGAGGTCGCACGCGTCTATGGCTTCACCCGCTGGCAGCAGGTGCGCCGGGTAGTGCTCCCCGCGATTGTGCCAGCCACACTGACCGGCGTGCGCATTGCGCTCAGCCGCTCGTGGATGGTGCTGGTCGGCGCCGAACTGCTGGCGGCCGACAGCGGCCTGGGGCAAATGATGGAAATGGCGCGCCAGATGTTCCGGCTCGATGTCGTCATGGTCGGCGTCGTGCTGACCGGCGCTATCGGCTTCGCGCTGGACCGTGGCTTACGCTGGCTGGAAGCACACTTGATGCGCTGGCAGCACAGCGACAGGGAGAATTCATGAAATTGCATAGTGCGGCCAATGCCGCAAAAGGGCTGGTGCTGCCGCTTGTGATGCTGGCCGCCTGGGAATGGGCGTCGCGCCAGGGCGCAGGCGTCGCCTACGTTTTCGTACCGCTGGAGCAGTTGTGGCAAGGCCTGATCGACCTGCTGGAAAGCGGCGAACTCGCGCTGCATCTGCGCGCCAGCCTGCAACGTACTTTACAGGGATTGCTGATCGGCGGCCTGCTGGGCATCGCCACCGGCACCTTGATGGCGCAATCACGCGTGGCCGACCGGTTGATCGGCCCACTGTTCCACAGCATCCGCCAGGTGCCTCTGCTTGGACTGGTACCGCTGCTTGGCCTGTGGGTAGGCAGCGGCGATGCGGCCAAGCTGCTGGTGGTGATCATCGCCGCGTTCTATCCGACGGTACTGAACACCGCTGAAGGCATGCGCCGTGTCGAGCGATCTTACCGCGAAGTAGGCCAAGTGCTGACGCTGACCCGCACGCAGACCTTCCGCCGCCTGCTACTGCCGGCGGCCCTGCCGGCCATCGTCACCGGCGTCACGCATGCGCAGGCATTCAGCTGGCTGGCCTGCGTGGGCGGTGAACTGCTATTCGCGGCGGGACCTGGCATCGGTTCGCTGCTGATTAATGCGGAGCAGGGCGGCCGCATGGAAGTGGTGCTGATTTCCGTGCTGGCGATTGCGCTGCTGGCACAGTCGATGAATTTTGTGTTTCAGCGGGCCGCGCGCCTGCTGGTGCGCGGGCGTAGCACGCAATGAGCGCGCCGGTGATCGATGCGCAGGCTGGCGTGGCGCATTCCACGACGTCCGCCGACGTGCGCCGCTTCCTGATTGGCTTTGTCGGGCTGACGCTGTTGTCCGGCATGACGATAGGCATGAACAAGGTACTGAGCACGCTGCTGGGTATCCATCTGGGCGTCAGCAATTTGCAACTGGCGGTGATCAGCAGCGCCGAGACGTTTGCCATGGCGCTGGGGACCATCCCGGCCGGCTACATCCTCGCACGCGGCAATCCGAAGTATCTGTATGCGGCGGTCAGCCTGACTCTGTCGGCGGCATTCTGCGCACTGCCATGGCTGCCGGGCTGGCAGTGGGTGGCGTTGCTGATGTTCCTGGTCGGCCTGTGCATCTCGCTGCGGATCGTCGCAATGAGCACAGTCTTCCTGGTGCGCTTGCCGGAAATTGGACAGTCAAAAGCGGGATGGTACAAAGGCACGCTGACGCTGGGCATGCAGTTTGCCGGGCCATTGACGGGCAACTACGCCATCGCCAATATGGGACTGAAGGCGGGCTTCCTGGTGTCGGCGGCGATGTTTGCGCTGCTGGCGATACTGGGATGGCACGTGCTGCCGGAGACCTCCGGCCGTCGCGAAGGCGGCGCATCGCGGAATGTCGGTGCGGATGGCGGCCAGGCGTCTAGCTGGCGCGCCTTGTGGCGCCTGCCGGCGGTGCGCACCACCTACCTGTTCGAGATCCTGGCCAGCTTCACCGCATCGAGCGTCGGCGTGTTCTCGCTGCTACTGGCGATGCGCGTGCTGCAATGGCCGCACCAGCACGCTGTCTGGCTGATGGCGGTGCAGGGTCTGAGCTTCGTCGTGGTGCTGCTCCTGCTGGGCAAGCCGGTGCTGGGCAGCCCGCAGCGTGATCGCATCTATGGCGGCGCGCACCTCGCCATCATGCTCGCGCTGCTGATCCTGGGTACGCTGCCCAACACGGTCGCCTACCTGTCCGCTTCGGTACTGCTGGGGCTTGGATTGGGCGTCAACGCGCTGGTGAATACCGACCGTATCGCGCATGCCCCGGTGGACAAGGCCCGCGTGTCGTCGCACCTGACTTTGTTCGGCATGGTTGGCGGCACCACCGGCGCGCTGGCCGCCGGCAAGCTGGCCGACAGCATCGGCCTGCAACACGTCTTCCTGGCCTGGCTGCTGCCATGGCTGGCAGCGTGGATTTTCTATCATCTGCGTCGTGTCAAACACAAAGGAGAAACATCCGCATGAACGCCCCGATCAATTTTAAGGCCACTACACGCGCGGGCGGTCTGCGCATCGAGCATGTCAGCAAATCGTTCCAGCTGAAAGCTGGCCCGCTGCTGGTGCTGGACGATATCTCGCTGACGGTGGAGCCGGGCGAATTCGTCGCCATCGTCGGTGGCTCCGGTTGCGGCAAGTCCACGCTGCTGCGCCTCCTGGCGGGGCTGGATACCGACTACCAGGGCAAGCTGCTGCATGATGGCCAGCCGATATTCGGCACCGGCCTGCAACGCGGCCTGGTATTCCAGGACCATCGCCTGTTCCCCTGGCTGACCGTGGAGCAGAACGTCGCGCTCAGCTTCACCAACACCGATGTGCCGCAGGCCGAGCGCCGCAAGCGCGTGGCCGCTGAAATCACCCGCGTGGGCCTGGATGGCTTTGCCGACGCCTATCCGCACCAGCTGTCCGGCGGGATGTCGCAGCGCGCCGCCATCGCCCGCGCGCTGGTCGGTCGCCCGGACGTGCTGCTGCTCGATGAGCCGCTGGGCGCGCTGGACGCGCTGACCCGCGTGCGCTTGCAGCAGGAGCTGCGCCGGCTGTGGCAGGACGAGGGCATCACCATGGTCATGGTCACGCACGATATCGATGAAGCGGTCTACCTGGCCGACCGCATCGTGGTGCTGGAAGCGCGCCCGGGCCGTGTGCGCCGCATACAAAACGTCGCGCTGGCGCATCCACGCCAGCGCGGTCAGGCCGAATTCGTCGCCATCCGCGACGGACTGCATGCCGATTTTGGCGACCTGCGCGATGAACCTCCCGCCGCTGGTACACCGTCCGCGCCGCAAGCGGCGTGGGACGCAAACGATTGGGCGCGCCGCCTCGCGCTCTAACCTCAATATCAAGGAGAACATCATGAGTAAGCTCGACACACTGTGGTACACCCGCTGCCCGGTTCCGACCGGCCTTGGCATCGCAGTCCAGCAAGGCTGGCTGGAACAGGCCTTCAACGCAGAAGGCACCGCCATCAACTCGCTGCGCGAGTCCAGCGACCAGGCAGTGCGTGAATCGCACTTCGATCACACGCTGCAAAACTCGGTGCGCCACGGCGGCAATATCCCGGCACTGTGGGCCAGGGCCGATGGCCGCGACACGCGCGTAATCGGCCTGTCGTGGGCGGATGAGACGCAGCGCATCCTGGTGCTGCCCGACAGCGACATCAAGACCGTGCGCGACCTGAAGGGCCGCCGTTTCGGCCTGCCGCTATGGCGCCGTGCGCAGATTGACTTCGCCCGCGCGCAAGCGCTGCGTGGCCTGGAAAACGCGCTCAAGCTGGATGGCTTGTTTGTGCACGACGTGGTGCTGGCTGATTTTGCGGTGGATGTCGGCCAGAGCGACCTGGCAGCTGAAAAGGTCGCCGGCGTCAATGTGTTTGGCGGCGGACGTGGCCAGAATCCGGAGCTGCTTGCGTTGCTGCGGCGCGAAGTCGATGCCATTTTCCTCAAGGGCGCGCACGCGGTCCAGGTGGCCCAGCAATTCGGCTTGCGCACGCTGATCGACACCGGCGTGCATCCTGACCCGCTGATCCGCGCCAACAATGGCACGCCGCGCACCTTGAGCGTCGATGCGCATTTGCTGGAACATCACTTCGACTCGGCCGTCACCATCGTCGACCAGGTGCTGCGTGCCGAAGCATGGGCACACGCCAATCCGGACCCGACGCGGCGCTTCCTGGCACGTGAAAGCAACAGCAGCGAATACAGCGTGGTCAAGGCCTACGGCGAAGATGCACACTTGCGCCTGCGCACGGACCTGTCTGAGAGCTCGATCGCCGGCTTGCAGGACTTTGCCGACTTCCTGCACCGCTGGCACTTCCTGCCGGCAGCGGTGGACGTGCGCAGCTGGATCGATGCACGGCCTTTCGCTGCGGCGCTGGAACTGCGCAAGCAGGCAGCATAATGCGCGCGCGCCTGCTGCTGGGCCGCGTGGTGCGGCAGATTTCCCTGGCTGCGCTGGCGGCGGCGCTGAGTTCCGCCGGCGCCATCGGCATCGCCCGCGCCGAGCCGGAGACGGTGCGGATTGCCACCACGGCGTTCACCGAAAACGGCAAGGCGGCGATTTCCGGCGTGGCCTATCGCGTGCAGCAGGAGGGATGGCTGGCCGCACAGCTCCAGCAGCGTGGCGTGAAACTGGAATGGCTGCCGGTCAGCGGCGACACCGGCGCCACCATGAACGAAGCGTTTGCCAGCAAGCGTATCGATTTCGCAGCCTATGGCGATCTGCCATCGGTCATCCTCAACGCCGGCGGCGTGCGCACGCAGGTGGTGGTGCCGTCGGGGCGTGGCGCCGATGTATTCCTGCTGGTGGCGCCTGGCTCGCAGGCCCGCTCCATCCGCGACCTGAAGGGCAAGCGTATCAGCATTCATCGCGGCCGGCCGTGGGAACTCGGGCTGCGTCACCTGATTGAAGACAATGGCCTGAAGGTCAGCGACTTCACGCTGGTGAACATGGATATCAAGCCCGGTGCCGCCGCGCTGGCCACGGGCCGTGTGGATGCGCTGTTTGTGCTGGGCGGCGACGCGCTGGAGGACCGTGGCGCCGGCCGTATCATCTGGAGCAGCAAGGGCAAGCCGGAACGCAAGATGCGCGCTGAATTGTGGGGGCGTCAGGAATTCACGCAGGCCAATCCGGCGCTGGCGCAACTGGTGGTCACTGCATGGCTGCGCGCGCAGCACTGGGCGGCGCAAGACAGCAACCGCGACACCTTCCTGCTTGACGCCACGCGTGCCGGCGTGCCGGAGCGCGTGGTGCGGCGTGCTTATGACGACCCGCAACTGGCGTGGAAGGACCGATTTTCGCCGGTGTACGATGGACTGGTGTATCGTCACTATCGCGAGGTGCTGACATTTGCGCATCAACAGAGGCTGGTGCGCAAGCAGTTGAAGGCCGAGGAATTGCTGGAGCCGCGCTTTGTCGATGCTGGGCTGCGTGAACTCGGACTGACCGATTTTTGGAAACAGGAGAAGCAATAATGACTGAAGAGCGCAAGCCGGCAACGATCTGGTACTCGCGTGGATCGATACCGACACCGCTCGGCCTGAGCGCGCAGCTCGGGCTGTACGACAAGGAATTTTCCGCCGACGGCATCACCATCAAGTCGCTACAGGATTCCGATAACCCGAGCGAGCTGGCCTCGCATTTCGAGCACAATCTGCCGGATTCCTTCCGCCTCGGCGGCGCGGTGCAGCCGATATGGGCGCGCGCCAAGGGCCGCGACACGCGGGTGATCGGCATTTCCTGGATTGATGAATACCAGGTGATCCTGGCGCTGCCAGAATCCGGCATCGTTACGCCACGCGATCTGAGGGGACGCAAGCTGGGCCTGCCCAGGCAGCCGGCCAATGCGGACGGTGTGGATGTCAATCGCGCCGAAGCGCTGCGCGGCCTGCTGGTGGCGCTGGAGACGGCGGGCCTGGGCCACAATGATGCGGAGTGGATCGACGTGCCGGCGCGCGTCAACGCCGTACTGGAGCCGGATACACCGGTACGCCGTGGCGCGCCGCACCGCTATACGGCGCTGGTGCATGCGCTGGTCAAGGGCGAAGTGGATGCCATCTACGTCAAGGACGTGCGTGGCGCCGAAGTGGCGCACCTGCTGGACGCGCGCGTAGTGCTCAATATGGGCTTCCATCCGGACCGCTGGGTGCGCGTCAACAACTGCACACCGCGGCCGCTGACGGTCAACACGCTGACTTTGCAGCAGCATCCCGATCTGGTGCGCCGCTTCCTGGGTAGCATCGCCTCGGTGGACAGCTGGGCGCGGCGCAATCCGGGCCAGGCACTGACCCACATCGCGCGCGAAACCAACTGGGCTGAATCGTGGGTGCGTTTCGCCTACGGCGACAAGCTGCACGAAAAGCTCGGCGTGGGCCTGGATGACGAAGGCTTGACGGCGTTGGCGCAGTTCAAGCAGTACCTGCTGGACTGGAACTTCATCCAGCGTGACTTTGCGCTGGATGAGTGGGTCGATGCAGGGCCGCTTCGCTCACTGGGCCTAGCCTGATTATTTCGCCGTGAAGTAGCTTTTCAACCGCTGTAGCTCGTCGCCGGTCAGATGCATGACGGCGCCGTGCTTCGGTCCCGAGAAATTGGTTGCCTTCATGACTGAACCTGGATCGTTAAAGCGGCCCAGGTTTTTGTACGTGACGAAGTCGGTGGTTTCGGAAAAGCCCATGTTGTTAGGCGTGGCGCCGAACACGTCATACATCAGCACATAGCTGTTGGTGCCGAGACGGCGAAACATGGTGGGGGCCTCGCACATCACGGTTTCAGGATCGACCTTCTTCGGATCGTACTGGTAGCCGCTGTTGATCTTTTCCGACACGGCGTGTCGCAGGCCGCCCGGATTATCGTGCGCCACATAGTACAGGTGGTACTTGTCGCCGACCTTGGTGATGTCGCCGTCGATGGTGCTCTTGTCTGCAACCGGGTAGGTGAACAAGCGTTGCGGCAGGGTTTCCAGCGTGGTGTACGCGTCGTTGGCGTAGGCATAGACCATGTAATTGTGGCCGCCTTTCTGGCGTGTGGTGAAGTACACCATCATCTTTTTCTTTTCCGCGTCGTAGATGGTCTCGGGCGCCCAGGCCGCGCCGACGTCACCGAAGTCAGGGAACAACTGGCTGATATGCACCAGCGCGTGCGTCCAGTGGATCAGGTCATAGGACTTCATCAGGATCAGCGCACGATTATTGCCCCAGCCGTAGGGTTCCTGCGGACGCTCCCATTCTGTTTTGCGCAATCCTTCCTTCTGCGCGTAGATGTGCAGGTCGGTCATCGACAGGTAGAAGGCATTGTCCGGGCCGCGCATGATGTGCGGATCGCGTATGCCGCCTGGACAAATGCGGCGGCCAGCAGCAGGCCGAGCGTGGATAGTGCGCGTTTCATTTTCGTCTCCATTATTGGCAAGTGGCGCACGGACCATACCATTCGTGCCTTTTCCGGACTAGGTTATCGACCGATGAAATTTTTGGATCGCATGCGGTTGACCTATTGACATGCCTTCGGGAGCTCGTATAATCATTTAAGTTATCGATATCATGATCGATAAAAATAATAGAAGGAGACTGATTTGTTCCACTTTAAACGAGTGTGCGCCGGCTTGCTGGCGTGCCTTGCTTTCACCAGCGCCAATGCCGCCGCCCAGGATCGCGTACAGGTGCATCCGTTCCCGAATGCGGTACGCTATACCCATCATAACGATGATTACACGGTGCGTGTGCGCACGCCGGGCGGCGTGTGGCAGGACCTGTATGAGTACAAGGCCAAGGTCGACCTGGACAATCCGCAAGATGCGTCCATGGTTTTCTTTAATTTCGACGGTACAGTGGAACTGGCGATCCAGAAGAATAATGGCGCTTTTTCGAAGGTGGCGGTGCGGCCTGATGCCAAGGGGATCAAACCGGTGGTGAAGGATGGCATTGCCTATGTCACCTTGCGCAAGCCGGAGAATCTGAGCGTCGAGTTTGACGGCGACCACTTGCATAATCTGCACGTCTTCACTCACGCCATCCGCAAGGACATGCCGGCGGTGCCGGCCAATCTGCAATCCAATGAGATTGGCGCTGGCAAGCTACCAGACCTGACGCAGAAAACGGTATTCTTCGGTCCAGGCATGCACAGCGGCGAGTTCCGCCTGCGTTCCAATACCAATGTGTACATCCACGGCTCGGCCATCCTGAAAAATCCGCTGATTCTCGATGGCGTGGAAAACGTCAAGGTGTATAGCGATGGTCTGTTTGATGGCGTCGACATGCTCACCATCCGCAATGCGCGCAATATCGAGATCGATGGGCCGATCTTCATCAACCAGCCGCACGGCACCATGCGCTGCATTACCTCGCAGGACATCGTGGAACGCAGCATCCGCACTATCGGTGCGGGCAAGTGGTCGGATGGCCTGGGGCACTTTGCCTGCGAACGCGTGACCATCACCGACTCCTTCATCCGCACCTCGGATGACTGCCTGACTTTCTACAATCACCGCTGGGATATCTGGGGCAATACGCGCGACGTCAAGGTCACCGATTCGACCTTGTGGGCGGATGTGGCGCACGCCATCATGATCGGCATCCACGGCAATACGCCAACGCCGGAGCATCCACAATCGGAGGTGCTGGAGAAGCTGCGCTTCTCGAATATCGATATCCTCGACCACGACGAGGACGACCCGGAGTATGAAGGCGCAATCGGCATCATGGCCGGCGACGACAACCTGGTGCGCGATGTACTGTTTGAAGATATCCGCGTTGAGCGCATCGAAGAGGGTAAGCTGTTCAACCTGAAGATCGCTTATACCGCCAAGTACAACACCAGTCCAGGTTTGGGAATCGAGAATATCACCCTGCGTAATGTACACTATTCGGGCAAAGGCTCGGCGAGTGCATCAGCCATCACTGGCCACAATGCGCAGCGCAAGGTCCGCGACATCACCCTCGATAACGTGACGGTGGGCGGCAAGCGCATCACCGGTCCGGAAGCCGGCGTGCTCGAATTGAACGAGTTCACCGAAAATATCCGCTACCGTTAAAAGAAAAGAGGGGAGACGATGGATTTACGCATACTGACCGCAGCCTTGCTGAGCGCTGGACTGGTGTTTCCACAACCGTTGCTGGCGGCGCCGCAGCCGCTGGCGGAGTGGGAACAGCCGGAGGTGGTGGAAGTGAACCGCGAACCGATGAAGGCGACGTTCTTCAACTTCGAGTCGCGCCAACTGGCGCTGGCCGGGGATAAATCGGCCTCGCGCAATTACCTGTCGCTGGATGGCACGTGGTCGTTCGCCTATTCTCCCAATCCCGAGGCGCGGCCGAAGGACTTCTTCCAGCCGGCATTCGATATCAGCAAGTGGGGAAGCATCCAGGTGCCCGGCATGTTGCAGACGCAGGGCTATGGCAAGCCTATCTTTACCAATATCGTTTACCCGTTTCCCGCCAACGAGCCTTTCATTCCGCATGAGCTGAATGAAGTGGGCTCGTATCGCCGCAACTTCGACTTGCCGGCGAACTGGAAGGAGCAGGATGTGTTCCTGCAAATCGGCGCTGCTGGAGCGGCTTACTACGTCTGGGTGAATGGCCAGCGCGTCGGCTATTCGGAAGACTCCAAGCTGCCATCGGAATTTAACCTGACCAGCTATGTCAAGCCGGGCCGCAATGTTATCGCTATCGAGGTGTATCGCTGGGCGGACGGCTCCTATCTGGAGGACCAGGACTTCTGGCGCGTCAATGGCATTGAGCGCAGCGTCTATCTGTACGCTGAGCCGAAGACGCGGCTGCGCGACTTCAAGGTGACTGCGTCGTTGGACAAGTCCTACCGTGATGGCCGCTTTGAATTGGTGGCCGATATCGCTGGCGCGCCGGCGAATGTGAAGGTCAAGGCCACGGTGCTGGACGGCGACCGCGAAGTGCTACAGGCCAGCGGCACACCTGGAGCGGACCGCAAGGCCGTGTTGAGCGGCGCAATTCCGGCCGTGCAGCCATGGTCGGCGGAGATGCCGAAGCTATACACCTTGCTGGTAGAAGTCACCGATGCGCAAGGCAAGCTGGTTTCCGCCACCTCGCGCCGCATCGGCTTCCGCACGGTGGAAATCGCCGACGGCGAGGTACGTGTGAATGGCAAACGCGTCATGATCAAAGGCGTCAACCGCCACGAGCACGATCCGCAAACCTATCGCGTGATGTCGATGGAGAGCATGCGCAAGGATATCGAGTTGATGAAGCGCGCCAACGTGAACGCGGTGCGCACCTCGCATTATCCGAACGATCCGCGCTGGTATGACCTGGCCGACGAATACGGCCTGTATGTGATGGACGAGGCGGACATCGAGTCGCACGGCTACATGGAACTGGGCGACAAGGCGAAGGACGCTGCCGGCCGCGCGGCGATTCAACTCGGCTACAAGCCACATTGGCGACTCGCCCACCTGGATCGCGTGTCGCGCATGGTGGAACGGGACAAGAACTCGCCATCGATCATTTTCTGGTCGCTGGGGAATGAAGCCGGCACCGGCCCGAACTTCGAGAATGCGGCCGCGTGGATACGCAAGAACGACTCGTCACGTCTCATCAGCTACCTGGGCTACGGCACGTTGAACGAGGTACACCGGCCAAACGACTACGTCGATATCTACGCGCCAATGTATGACGATATCGAGAAGATGGCCGACTATGCGCAGGACCCAAGCTATCGCCAGCCGATGATACAGTGCGAGTATGCGCACGCCATGGGTAACTCACTGGGCAATCTGGAAGACTACTGGCAAGTGATACGCGCCCACCGCAAGTTGCAGGGCGGCTTTGTGTGGGATTGGGTGGACCAGAGTGTGTACGCCAAAGATGACAAGGGCCGCAGCTACTGGGCTTCCGGCTTTGACGTGAATCCCGAGCGTGGTGACGGTAGTGTGGTGGGCGATGGCGTGCTGCGTTCTGACCGCACGCCGGACCCGGAATACTATGAGCTACAGAAGGTGTATTCGCCGGTGGTGTTCGAGGGCGACCCACGCAAAGGCGCGGTTGAAGTGGTGAATCGCTATGACTTCCGCGACCTGTCGCACCTGGCGCTGGAATGGAAACTGGAGCGCGATGGCGTACAAGTGGCGCAAGGCGCGCTCGCAGCCTCTGGCGCCCGTGCCGGCGCGCGCGAGTCGGTGAAACTGCCAGTGGCGGCGACATTGGCCAAAGGTGGTGAACTGGTGCTGACGCTCAGCGCACGCAGCAAGGCGGCTGAACATGGCGTGGAGCAGGGCGCGGTTGTCGGTTGGTCGCAGTTCGTACTGTCGTCAGCAGCGCCGGTGGCCGCCAAGGCGGCATGGGTAGCACCGTCTAAAGTGGGCGATGGCTACGAACTTCGAGCAGGGAAAGCCGTGCTGCAACTGGCGGCGGACACCGGCCTGCTGACCTATAGCGTCAACGGCCAGCAGGTGCTGAAAGGTGGCAGTCCGAATTTCTGGCGCGGGCTGGTCGATAACGACGAAGGCGCGGGCGTCGACAAGACACACAAGGTGTGGCAGACCTTTACTCAGAAACGCAAGGTTCGCTCAGTGGAAGTGCAGGGCGACAGCCTGAAAGTGCTGTTCAGCTTTGGCGCCGGTGCTGCACACTGGCAGAACATCTATCGTATGCGCAGCGATGGCGCGCTCGAAGTGCAGTCGACCTTTACGCCATTGCGTGATGACCTGCCGGACCCATTGCGGCTCGGCCTGCGCTTCGACAGCCCGGCGTCGCTGAACAAGGTGCGCTGGTATGGCCGTGGCCCGCATGAATCTTATGTCGACCGCAAGACCGGCGCGCCGCTTGGCCTGTATCAGGGCGCGCTGGCGGACCAGTATCACTCGTACATCCGTCCACAAGAAAGCGGCAACAAGACCGATGTGCGCTGGTTCTCGCTCTCCGGCGGACAGCAGGGCGTGACGGTGAGTGCTGACCAGCCATTTGCGTTCAATGCGCTGCCATTCCCGTACGAGGACTTGTCTCTACGTCCGCGCGGTGAGTGGAAGAGTTCCGAGATCGCGCCGCATGGCGAGGGCAGCATCCTGATCGACATGGCGCAGTCCGGCGTTGGCGGCGACACCGGCTGGAGCCTGGATGGCCGTGCTCACGTCAAATACCGCATCCCGCTGGCGCCTGCCAGCTATCGTTTCGTGGTTATGCCGTCACACTGATTTCCAAAACCCGGAAGTTGTTGACCCTCGCAAGAGGGTCGTTTATTATGTTTAGCGAAGTTATCGATAACTTACGTTGATTTGTTATCGATAACCATAAAAAATACTACAAGGAGATGAAGCAATGACCAAGACACTGTTCAGCACTGTACAGCTCACCGCGATGGCCTTGGCCGTCGGCCAGGCTTTCGCCCAGACGCCAGTTAATCCCGACGCCGGCACCACCGTCGTCGTCAGCGGCATCCGCGCCAGCGCCAGCTCGGCGCTGGCCGTCAAGCGCGACACCATGGAGGTGGTCGACTCCATCTCCGCCGAGGACATCGGCAAACTGCCCGACCCCAACGTCGCCGAGACGCTGACCCGCATCCCTGGCGTGCAGGGTTATCGCTATGGCGGCGAGGGCGCGTCGCCAGTGGGCCAGGGTTCGGGCCTGACGATTCGTGGCCTGTCCGGCCAGACGGCGTCGCAGGTCAATGGCCGCGCGTACTTCACCGCCGGCAGCCGCGAATACAATATCGAGGGCGCGATTCCTGGCATGGTGGCCGGCATCGACGTATTCAAGAATCCTTCGGCGGAGCACATCGAGGGCGCCATCGGTGGCCTGGTGAATATCCGCACCCGCAAGCCCAGCGATTTCAAGGGCCTGACCGCGACGCTGAGCGTCAACGCGCGTGAAAACGATCTGGCGAAGAAGACCGATCCCGAGCTGTTCGGCCTGGTGGCGAACAAGTGGGATCTGGGCGGCGGTTCGCGTATCGGCGTGATGGCGGCAGGCGTGTACCAGAAGAGTACCGGCCGTTCGGATAACAACCCGGCCAATGGCGGCGCCAACTTCAAGCGCGCGGTGCGCGCCGACACGGCGGAATACGCGACGCTGGCTGCGGCCAACACCGCCAACAATCCTGCGCTGCCGATGCAATCGTATGTCGGCCGCAACGATGTCAATTACCTGGCGACCGTGCCGACTGTGGCGACCGCCGGCGCCTACACGCCGAACCTGAGCGGTCTGACGGCGGATCAGGCCGCGAATGTGATGGTGGCGCCAGGCCTGACCAGCAACGTGTTCCAGGAAACCATCTACCGCACCCGCAAGGGCCTGAGCCTGGCGGCCGACTACCGCCATAGCAATACGCTGCGCTTCTACACCGAGGGCGAGTACACCTACTACCAATATCACCAGAACTATCGCGGCCTGAACTCGATCGACGGCGGCAATGTGCAGGGCTTGCAAACCACGCCCTTCAACTTTACCGAGGGCCTGGCGAATCGCAACCAGAACGGCGGCAGCGACGATGTGCTGGTCAACAAACGCCTGCAAAGCGGCACTTTCCTGAATTCGACGATGAACACACTGGGCGGCAATGAAGAACGCCCATATAAAACCTGGATCGCCGCCGGTGGCGTGGAGTGGAGCCCGACCGCATCGTGGGCCTTGAAGGGCGACCTTTCCTACATCAAGGCCGACCAGAGCCAGGACAATCGTTCGGTCAATATGGACTCGGCGAATGGCCTGTACTGGAGCACCACGCGCGTCGCCGACGGTGCGCCGCACCAGCTGACTTTCAGCGGTCCTAGCCTGTCGGACCCGAACAACTTCGTGTTCCGCGACTACAGCAACGGCACATACCAGAAGTGGGACGACAAAGGTTATGCGGCCAAACTGGATGCTGCATATTCGACCGAGAGCGGCTTCCTTACCAAGATCAAGTTCGGCGGCCGTGCCGCGCGTCAGGAAAGCCTCTACACCAACTACAGCTTCAGCGGCAAGGCACTGACCACCAATGGTCTGGCGCTGACGGCCAACCGCTCCAACGGCATCAATGCAGGCACGCTGTCTGGCATGCTGCAAACGGCGCCGAGCAATTTCATGGATGGCGATGCTGGTTATTCCGGCGGCTATGTGGTGTATTCGCCGGATGCCTTAACTGGCAATCAGGTGATGGCGGCCTTCCCGAAAGCGGGCATACCAGGTGAGGGCGCCTACATCGAGAATGCTGTGCAACGCCGCCTGTTCGACGAACACACGCTGGCCGGCTACCTGATGGGTGACTTTGCGACACCGGATGAACGCCTGCGCGGTAATGTCGGCGTGCGCCTGGTGCGCACCAAGACCGATGTGACGGCGCGTGTGGCCAACCTGACTGGCGGCAGCACGGTTGTCGTCGATAACTTCAAGTCGACCACCTACAACAACGTACTGCCGTCGCTGAACCTGACCTACGATATCCAGAAGGACTTCCTGGCGCGCTTCGGCTATGGCCGCGGCATGACCCGTCCTGAAATCGGTTCGCTAAATCCGTCGATTGTGGTGAATACCGTCAGCGGCACCGGCAGCGCGGGCAATCCGGATCTGCGTCCGCAACTGGCCAACAGCTTTGACTTGTCGCTGGAACGCTACTTCAACTCGACCAACTATGTGTCGGTGGGCTTGTTCGACAAGGAGATCAAGGGCTTCCTGAGCGGCATCGTGGAATGCCAGACGGTGCCGCAAGCACCGGCTTATTCGGGCTCGATCGCGAACAGCTGCCCGGCTGGCCAGTACCAGATCACCAAGTCGGTCAACGCAGAGAAGGGCTATGCGCGTGGTGTCGAGCTGGCGGGCCAGTTCTTCTTTGATCAGAACTACGGTTGGCTGAACAACTTCGGCATCTCCGGCTCCTACACCTATGTGGATACCAGCAACCCGATCAACATCGGCACTGTCACCGCCCCGCGCGTGATCGACACGCAGCAACCGTTCGTCTCCAAGAACAGTGCCAGCGTGGCGGGCATGTACGAAGCCAAAGGCATGTCGGCGCGCGTGGTCTACACCTGGCGTTCGGAGCAGGTGCTGTTCGGTGCATCGGCCAATCCCGTCGACGGCCGTTATATCGAATCCTACGGCATCCTGGATGCGTCGCTTAATTTTGACCTGATGGAGAACCTGACGCTGTCGCTGACCGGCTCGAACCTGACCAATAAGGGCTTGAACCGCTATGTCGGCGAACCAGGCGGCTACGCGACCGGCATCGAGCGTCAGCACTATGTCAACGGCCGTACCTTCAGTGTCGGCCTGCGTTACAAGTTCGGCAAGTAATATGGAAAACATCGATATCCGCTTTCTGGGCATAGATGAAGGCTTGCAGCTGCTGCACCTGATCGATACCCGCACCGGTGAATTCGCCTGGACGCTGGATCTGGCGGCCTATCCGCTGGCGCGTGACATGCAGCGCCTGGACGACAGGCGGGTGCTGGTCGGCTACGATCACGGCTACTTCGAGCTGGATAGTCGCAGCGGGCGGGTATTGATGGATTGCCGGCGCTGGAAGGACGTCACCGCAGTGACGCGCCTTCCAGACGGCGCCACACTGGTCACCGGCATGAACCTGGATGGACGTGGCGGTGTCAATGTGCTGACGCTGGACGCGCAGGGAGAGCTGGTACACGTGGCCACCCGCGAGGGCGACTATGTGCGTCTGATGCGTGTGACGCCGCAGGGGACTTATCTGCTGTGCACCAATGATCACATCAAGGAAACCACGCCGGATCTTGTGGAGCTGTGCAATTTCACCGCGCCGGGTTTCGAGCACGCGTGGAAGGCCGAGCGGCAGGCTGATGGCTCCACCATCGTCTCGGCCGGTTACGGCGCCTTCATCGCTGTCTTCGACGCCAACGGCCAACTGGTCCAGCGTATCGGCGGTGCCGACGCGGTGCCGGCTGGCGTGGCGCCATTCTTCTACGCGACCTACGCCTTCCTCCCTGACGGCCAGCTGCTGGTCGCCAACTGGCAAGGCCACGGCCCCGACAACGGCCACAAAGGCCCGCAACTGCTGCAGTTCGACACCGCCGGCCAGCTAGTCGCCACTTGGTCCGCCCCCGACCGGATATCTTCCCTTCAAGGCTTGCTACTGATGTAACTGAATATTCTCGTTACTGCCTCCACCTCGAAGCTGTCGTTTGGACGGCTTCGAGGATAGCAAGGCCGCCGATTAACGCCCGCCCGTGCGGGTATAGACTGGCTTCTCGGTTTCTCCCTTCTCCACCATGGCGAGAAGGCGTTGCAGTTCCTTGCGCTCGTCGCCCTCCTTTGCGGATGACACCAGGTTGCGCAGAATGGCGACATGCGCCGCCTGCAATGCCTGCGCTGCGGGCACTTCGACGTCCGGTTTCACGCCGACATTCTCCCAATTGGTTCTAGTGACAAAGTTGATCATGCGCGACGTCGGGATCGAGACCGCGATGTCGTGCCCCAAGCTGTACCAGCTATTGGGATTGGAAGCGCCGATGGTGGTTTCACCGACCAGGGTGCCGCGCTTCAGCACCTGGAAGTCGTAGGCGCAGTCCTCGGCAGCGGAACCAGTCCGAGCCGAGATCAGCACATATACTGGCTTGTCGTAACGCTGTGTGACCGTCGGCACGGTCCAGATCTGCTGCGTCGTGCCGGTCGGGCGCTCATAGATATCGATCAGGTGGAGCACCTCGCCCACGGGGAAGAAATGGCTCATCAGATAAGCCACGCTATCCGTGCTGCCGCCGCCGTTGCGGCGCAGGTCGAGGATCAGCGCATCGGTGCCCGCCATGAGTGACATCGCCGCCGTGTACGCAGGGCCGATAAAGTGCGCTCCGCCGAAGCCGCGCAACTCGATATAGCCGACGTTGCCGGGAAGGCGTTCGATCTTCTCGATGCCGTAGCCGCGCCGCGCGATAGCGGCGCGCCGTTCCTCTACCTGGGCGCGGCTCGGTGGCTCCGCGGTCGCGCTGGGCTCACTGAAACCCTCGTAACGCCCGGCGCTGAAATGCATGTCGCCGCTGAATTCGCGCAAGTCCTTCTTCAGCGCCGCACTGAATGCCGTCGCGCTGGCGGCGGCCGCATAACCTCCTTCGGCATGTTTCCTGATGATCGCACTGCTGACCTGTTCGGCCCGCGTTGGATCGATGTAATTCGCATTGATTTTCGCCGCTAGCGTCTGCACGATTGCGGCGCGATCGGATGCGCTCAACGCGGTATCGTCCGCCGCCATGGCGGGCAACGACCACATCGCGCCCAACACGAACGCTGAAACAAGCTTCTTGCTACCTAACATACATTCCTCCAGGTTGGACTACGAATCGGGCTTCGCATTAAGGCGTTGCAGCGCCTCGGACAGCGCCGGCATGTAGGAGCGGCTCGCGCGCAGCACGCTGCCGTCGCGCAGGCGCAGCATCGCGTCCCGGTTGGTCAGCGACCGCAGTTCGGCGATCATGTCCAGCCGCACGATGGACGAGCGGTGCACGCGGTGGAACTGACGCGGATCGAGCTGCATGGCCAGATTCTGCAGGCGTTCCCGCACCAGCCAGGTCTTGCCGTTCGCATGCAGGGAGGCGTAGTCGCCGTCGGCCTCGATGCGCTCGACGTCCGCCACCGGCACCAGCACCGTGCGCGATCCCACACGCACGCTAAAGCTGCGCATCGCCGTTGCCGCCGGTGCTGTGGCACGACTTTGGCAGCGGTAGGGGAACGCTTGCTGCGCGCGGTCCAGGGCTTCGTCGAAGCGCTCGTCATCGACCGGCTTGAGCAGGTAATCGAGCGCGGCCAGTTCGAACGCTTGCAGGGCGAAGCTTTCGTAGGCGGTGAGCAGGATCGCCATCGGACGCTGCGCCGGTGGCAGTGCGGTCAGTACGTCGAGTCCGCTCTTGCCCGGCATCTCGATGTCGACGAACACCAAGTCAGGCTTTAGCGCCATAATCCCTTCGTAAGCGCTGTCGCCGTCACTGAATTCCCCCACCAGCTCAAAGGCGCCGCGCTGCGCCAGCCTGACCTTGACCGCCAGCCTGGCCAGCGGTTCGTCGTCGACAATCACTACCCTGATGTTCATGCCGCCACCTCGATGCCGCGCAGCGGCAATGAAATCTGCACGTGGAAGCGACCGTCAGGACGCCAGCCTGCGTCCATTCCCTGCTCCTCGCCGTACAGGTGGCGCAGGCGTTCCCGCACGTTGGCCAGGCCGATGCCGCTACCCTTTTGCGCCGACGGCTGGCCGTCGTTCTGCACGCCGATGAGCAGGCGCGCGCCGGCGCGCTCGACCAGAATATCGAGCTGGCCGGGCATGGCCAGCGGTGAGATGCCGTGGCGGATCGCGTTCTCGACCAGCGGCTGCAGCATGAGGTAGGGCACGATGCTGCCCAGCAGGTCGGGGCCGGTCTTCATCGTCAGTTGCAGGCGCTCGCCAAGGCGCGCCTTTTCGATGGCCAGGTAGGCGTCGAGCAGGGCCAGCTCATCGGCCAGCGCATGCTCGTGGCGGCCGTCGTGCGCCAGGGTGGCGCGCAGGAAGTCGGCTACGCACGCGAGCATGCGGTTGGCTTCCCGGTTGCACTGGGCCGACACCAGCGCCGAGATCGCGTTCAGGGAGTTGAACAGGAAGTGCGGATTGACCTGCAGGCGCAGAGCGCGCAGCTCGGCGTCGCGGGCGGCGCTTTGCGCCTGGGCAAGATGCAGGCGGACCTGCTGAAGCGACAGGTAATAGGCCGCCACCGCATGAACCGCACAGAACGCGACCAGAGCCAGCCAGCAGCTATCCAGTCCCCGCGCCATATATTGCCATTGATAGGCCGTCTCACGTCCGATCGCGATCCCAAAGCTCTGACCCAGAAAGGCGTTGGTGATCGCCATGGCATAGGTGGTCACCAGCAGTATCGGCCCCATTCGCAGCCAGGACCATTCGCGGCGCCACATGGCCCGCTGCATCAGCGTCAGCGGAATCAGCCACAGCAGACAGGCGACGAAGAACAGCGTACGAAAGGCTACGACATAGCTATTGCTGTAGGCAGGCAGGCCGAGGATTGCCATGCAGACGCAAACCGGCAGCGCGGCCAGCACCGGGACGAGCAAAGGAGTTTCGACTTTCACGAGGGGTTTCCAGAAATGCAATTCTGCAATTGTAGCGCTTCGATCGCCCAACGAATAAAGAGCAGTGCACGCATGGAAGGTCTAGAAGAAAGAAAGTCTTGACCTTAGTTGATAGCCTGGCGGCGGTCGAGTCAATTGCGGCGACCCGTGCATATATTGCGACGAGTGGATCGGCAATTGGGGGGAAGGGACACGTAATCCAACCTTTAGCTTAGGTCTGTGTGATTGCGGACGTTCAGCTTTCGCCCGTATTACCCTTGCAGCTTAACCACAGGGGCTGTTGAAGACGTGTCTACCGAAAAGATCGGACCATGCCATTCTTCATTATTCACGATAGTCTTCTGATAGCTGGCGGGCCACGCCGTCTTCAAAAGTGATGACCAGAAATCTTGCGCAACCTGATTCTCTTCGATCACGCGCACTTCCCATTTGGCGGGGCACTGGGCCATGATTTCTGTCGCAGCTTTTTTTCCAACACCACGTCCCCGGTACTTGCGAACTACAAAGAACTCGACTATTGCGCGAGTAAGCCCAGGCGTATGGACTTCATCGTTAGCCAGCGCAAAGCCAGCCCACTTCTCATCTACTTTGATTACGTACGCCGACCATGCTGGGTTAACCCAGAAGCAGTCTAAATCGTAGTAGCCGTACTGGCCATGATCGTCCAGATCCGTGCCGTCTAACTCGGAAAAATCGTGCTGGTATAACTCCATCAGGTTCCGCACGATCAGGCGTTCAGAGAGCTGGGCGAGTCGAATTTCAATCTTCATTTACTAGGAATAGTGACGGTGAATTTGTCGAACAAAAATAGCACGTAGTCGCGCGCAAAAAATGGTAGATGCCTATGCGGACGTCCAATGCTGCTCTTGGTCGTTCTCGGCCAAGCATCTTAGCCAAAGATCATAGGATATCAGCTTGCTGAAATGAAGATATCACACATTCCCACGTGGTAAGCGCAGTTACAGGGAGGATGGGGCAGAGCGGCGTCGACGGTAGTCTTCGGGTCTCGTGTGTAGGGCGGATAGCGAAGGTGATAGTTCGGATGGGCATCGAGATGATGCCGCGCGATGAGCCCGGTCTGTGCGAGGTTCGCCATCACGGGCACGACCATCATCCAGACGGCGGCATACCCTGCCACCATGATCACGAGGCTAAGACGACGCCGCTCGCCGGCGGCTGGGTGGGTGTGCATGCTGGTTCCTCCGCTTGGGTTGATTCGAGAGCCATTCTGAAGCGCTGCTTGCTGCATGTGAAGCTGTCAGATGTCCCTGTCAGATATGGCAGGGAGCGCTGTGTCAGATCTGACAGGTGAGCAGGCCGAGGCACTGCGCTATAGTAGCGGGAGGCGTAGCGGCAAAACGCGGTGACGTGCCGCCATCGATATGCTAACCGTGCCGGGAACAGGAGTAGACAACGTGGTCGTGCCAACCAAAATTTTCTTGCATTACCTGAACAGGCTGCGCGAAGTGCTCTACCGTGTACGCGCTGTCGATGAAGCGATCGGCGGCCAGCGGCTCTATCCGGATATGTTCCCGCTGCTGCAGCAGGCGAAAACGGCGATCGGATTCACGCTGCGCGCCGTCTGCCCGCTGGCCGGCAGGGACATCGTCTCCTTCAGCGACGACGTCGACAGCTTTGAAAGCGTTCTGGCCGAGCTGGATTCGACCTGCGCTTATCTGGCGACCATTCCCGATGATGCGTTCGGCCGGATTGGCGCGCAGTCCGTCTCGACGGCGGCAGGCTTTGCCGATCTGAACCTGGACGGGTGGGAGTACTACCAGATGTACGCCATGCCGAATTTCTTCTTCCATTATGCGATGGTATATGCGATCGCCCGCCATGCCGGGGTGCCGATCGGGAAAGCCGACTTCGACGGCTATCATCGATACCCGCTCGGCTTCGTCTTCACCGACGAGTGCGATCCGGCAGATCTGGACAACCTGCAATAGCGATGGACTATTCCCATCTCCGCGCATTCCGCGATGCCTTGTCGAAGGCGCCTCACCTGACGGATTTGAAATCCATCTGCAGTGACTTCTGTAGCGCGACAGGCATGCCGCACTATATGTTCGCCGTCTGCGAGGCGGTGTCGCTGACCGCGCCGCGCCTGATCACCGTGACGAATTTTCCCTCGGAGTGGGTCGACCATTATTTGCAGCGCCGAGCATCCTCGGTCAATCCGATCCTCCAGTACAGCTTTTCCAATACCGCACCTATCCTCTGGAGCGAACTGGAACATCTGCCTGCTGCCCAGGGCGGCGCCGGCGAGGGTAAGGCCTTCATCGAGCGCGGCAGGGCGCATGGTCTGCACCGTGGCTTGACGGTGCCGCTCAGCCCTCCGAGCGGGCAGACCGCCTTCTTCTGCCTAGCCAGTTCGGACCTGACGCTGGACGACGACCGGCTCGGCAATCTGCTGCCGGCCGCCGGCATCTTCAGCAATTACCTTTTCGACGCTTATATCCGCATCGACAAGATCGACAACCCCAAGGTCAACGAATTGACCGAGCGCGAACTGGAGTGCGTGTTCTGGGCGTGCGAGGGCAAGACCGCCTGGGAAATGGCCCAGATCGTCGGCGTGGCGGAACGCACCATCAACTTTCACCTGACCTCGGTGATCAAGAAACTGGGCGCCTCGAACCGCCAGCATGCCGTGGCCAAGGCCGTCATGTACGGCCTGGTCAAACCGCGCGCATAGCGCCGCTTGGGGCTGCGCGCATGAAGTCCGCCAAAGTAGTTACATGCTAACTGATATGCTACGCTGCCCCATCGACCGCAGACGCCCCAAAACAGACCTATTCACTCGCATCAGCTTCTCGAATTAATTCAAACTGATCAGAAAAATTTTCCACTTCCAAGGGCTTAATCTGCACCCCGCCAAACCCCATCGGAAAAAAGGCATGAAACACATCTTTCGTGCAGAAAAATTTAATCAAAGAGAAGCCTGATTCGATGATGTCAAAAATCGATTTATGCATTAATTTTTTCAAAAAGATATTGTCGGCGCTATCTTTCCCATTTTTAAGTACGGTCTTCTGATGAATAATATCATTTCTAATCTCTTCCAACTCCTTAAACTTCGACCAATCACTTAAACCTTTCGGAGATTCGCATTTTAATATTTCTGGCAAAAATATCGCGACTTTATCACTTGTTTTTTGCCATCTTTCAATAGCTGCTTTATCCCAAGTTTCAGTTACCCCCTTTGAGTTTTTCGATGTGTATGTGTAGTTTGCCGGAATAGCTATATTGGCAAATGACTCCAATGCAGTATATATTGCAATGATGCTACTTTGTATGCATTCTAGATAGTTATAAAGTCGCGGTAAATCTTGATCGGAAATTTCAATACGCTTCCTTTTGTTTAAATCTTTGCCTAGTACGCTGGTATAGATACTCTTAGCCTGCTGAAGTTCTTTTTTTGCAATGCTGGCAAAAATCGCAACATTGTTCGGCGCGTGAAAATTAATTTCACAGCCATCGACTAAAACGGTCTCTTGCTGCTGAAGAGTAATAGTCTTTTTTATTGATTTATCGACAACTATAATCGGGCGTGCACACCGCACATCAAGTACGTTCGTTACGGTTTTTTTACTTTTCATGGTATTTGTTTAATAACCCCACAGCTAAGATGCCTGAGAAATTTTGATAAGTCCGCAGCCATTCGAAGCGAGGTCTCCGCAAATGCGAATGTCCGTTCCTGGCCGTGTGACTACTGCAAAACTGCACGCCTATTCATATATCTTGCCGCAATAAAGAAAAACTGCGCACTTCTTCCATGGAGATGCTGCTGATAGTCCTTTGGCTCCGAATCCAGAATCATCAGCCCAACTTCCAGCAGCTTCTAAGAAATCCTCAATTGAATCATTTTCCCAATTCTTGCCGTCAGCGCGCCGGTCGTTAGCGAGGGCTTGGACAAACGCCAAGAATGTCGCCTCATCAGTTACCGCCTCAAGTTGTTCGTGCAGCTGCATGTTTCGTTTCCAAGATAATTTGATGCCGTCCGCTTTTGGCCGGGGGGCAGCCTTTCAGCCCTCTCCAAAAACAGGTTCGCCAGGACGTACCCAGGAAACGGTTCGGACCACTCCGTTGACGAAATCCTCATCACGGAGTTGCTGGAACACTGAGGTAGGCGGCCATCCAGCAGTTTCGTCGACAAAAAAGAACCCGGCTTGCTGAAGGGCAGTAAGTGCGGCTGCCAGTTCTGTCTTTGAGGTAAACGGCAAATGCGTTCCCTTCTCATCAGTATGCGCTCCCAGCACCTGAAGTTCAGTTGGCAAAACCTCAGGGGTCGTGATTTCGATCGACATGCTCAGCACTGCGGACACGTAGTTCATCTTTCGGACCTAATTATTCAATTGCGAGAAGTCAGCGAAGGGCCGGTTCCTGGCCGCCGTGTGGCTCTGAAAATTCAACGGTCAAACTTCAATGCTTTATCTAGTGCACTCTCAAGATGCTCAAGGGGCAAAGCCCTTCCAGACGCGCTTATCTTAGCCTGCAACGTTAAACAGTCTATCTCAACGCTAAAGCTTTCTGGTCGGTGATTTCCGGGGAACTTGCGTAGACACAGACCAACAGTCGTATCGTCTTTCCAGGCGCTGGCGTCCGCCGACCAGTTCTCGTCTTCAAACGAAAATATGCAATTACCGTTCTTGGCATCCCATATCGACGGGCTATATACCCACAGCGAATTCCGAGCCTCCCAAACTTCTGTTCGCACCTCAAAATTCTTTTCGGACGAGACCGACATAATTTCCATAGCATTCCATAACTGAGCAAGGCGAAAATCAACCGGCAGCTTTTGGCCGTTTTGAGAAACTCGGTAAACGCCTTTCATTCGGGGTTCGGCGTAGCCTTCAGCAGCGCTTTCACCATTTTCCAGATTCACTTCAAATGAATGCCAATTGTCATCGAAACACCAGCCTTCATTTTTCAAGTTGTCCGCCATAATTCCCAGATTTCAAAAACCAACCCACGAGAGGCGCGGAGTCCGCGCAATTGTTTTGGGACCACTTTACATCGAAAAATATACGCCACTACTCGTCAGAACGTTGACATCATTACCCACATATGCAATCGAAAATTTTTTCTACAGCCCACGGACTGGCATTGAAAATAAAAAATTTCCTAAAGGGGCTGTGGATCACTTAGCTTCTTAAATTTTGATCGTCCGCGAATAATTGTATCGTCTTCGTTCCATGAAAATCCTGACTTAACTGAATATACTGCACCTTCTAAATCAGTATAAAAAATTAACGCATACGATTTTTTGGATTCATTAATTAAGTGTGAAAATACTTCTTCGTTAATTTCATAAAATTCGCACAAGCGTTTTTTCACCTCCGCCGCCGTGCGAGGATTTTCATTGATTTCTAACGTAGACGATGCACTGGGTTTGATTACCACCTTTGTAGTATTTGGATAGCAGAATGTCTTTTTTTGGTTGTCATAAATAATGCAGGATACATCGCGCGCTAGCTTATCGGACGCATTCGTCAATTTCACTGCAAAATCCAAGGTGCCCTCTATTTTTTTAATCGATCCGAAATACAAAAAAGGAGCTGTTGCTATAAAATGCTGTCTCTGTGACATCCTAAACTGATTAACTATTGCTTTTCGAGTCGACCTAGTCTCAAAAAGATAGAAAATTGTAGTGATCGCCAATATCGTGTTTACAATAATTGGAACCAATATTTCTGCAGAAAGTAATTTTTCCATAAATTATATAAAGTTTTTTACCTAACGATTTTCACTTTTTCTGCTTGTAGCCGATTACGCCATTAGAAATTTACTTGCTCCAATCAGACACTGTGTAACCAGAATCGCGGAATATTGATAGTAATAGACCGTCGAGATTTTCGTCACTAAGACCTTACGTCTTGCCAGCCCCATCCAGTGTCAGACAAGCTACTCGGCCAAACTGTCTAGTTCCACAAACTCATCCGCGAGCAGTTCACCGAGGCGAATATTCCTCATCGACGCGTCAGCAACAAAGATGCGCCGGAACACATCGCTTGGGGCGCGGCCAGCTAGAATTTCATGTAAAACGGCGAGCCTTTCCATTATTGCTTCCAAAAACATGAGCGGCGGCTTCTGGCCGGTAGTAGCCTTCGGCTAGCTGTCCAAGCTGATGCAATACCGGTTGCGGCCGGTCTGCTTGGCGCGGTAGAGGTTGGCGTCGGCGGTGCGGATCAGGGCATGGGGATCGCTGCTGTCCTGCGGCATGACTGTCGCCAGGCCCATGCTCAATGTGACGTGCGGCGCTGTTACTGAGGCGGCGTGCGGCAGGGCCAGCTTGCGGACTTCGTCCAGTATCCGGTTGGCTACCACTTCGGTGCCGTCGGCGCCTTCCTGTGGCAGCAGCAGGATGAATTCCTCGCCGCCGTAGCGCGCCAGCATGTCTTGCGGACGGGTGGCGCAGCGCTTCATGGCGGCGCTGACGTCCTGCAGGCAGCCGTCGCCGGCCTGGTGGCCGTAGTGGTCGTTGTACAGCTTGAAGTGGTCGATGTCGATCATGATCACCGACAGTGGCAGTCCGGCGCGCGCGCAGCGGCGCCATTCGGCATCCACAGTGTCGTTGAAGTTGCGGCGGTTGGCCACGCCGGTCAGGCCGTCGGTCATGCTGAGCTCGCGCATGGCGTCGGCCTGGCGCTTGATGGTCAGCTGGCTGCGCACCCGTGCGCGCACCACGGCCACATTGAACGGCTTGCTGATGAAGTCGACGGCGCCGGCTTCCAGCGCCCGCGTCTCATCCTCCGGCCGGCTCAGCGCGGTGACAAAAATTACCGGAATGTCTTGCAGGCGCGGCGAACCGCGCAGCGCCGCCACTACCGCGTAGCCGTCCATGCCGGGCATGACGGCGTCCAGCAGGATCAGGTCCGGCTGCTGGTCGCGGGCGATCTGCAATGCTTGCTCGCCGTCCAGCGCAAACAATACCTCGTGTTCCTCGCGCAGCGCATGGTGCAGGATCTGGATGTTTTCCATGGCGTCGTCCACCACGAGGATGCGTCCATTCCTGGCCAGGTCGGTCCAACTCATGCGCTTTCCTTTCGCTGCAACATTTCTTCCACCATCTGCCGCGCGGCCTTGAAGTTGAGGGTTTCCACCGCTTCGCTCAAAGCTTGTGCCTGCTCGGCAGATGCCAGCGAGGGGCGCAGCGCCCGGAAATGTTCTAGTGCTTTCAGATTGTTATTCTGAAGCAAACTTTGTAACTCCGCCAGTTTTTGCGCCAGATCGGACGGTTCAGTGTTGCTTGTTGGAATATTCTGCGTGGGCGTGGCCAGGTTGCGGGCGGTGCGGGTGACCAGGCCCAGCGCTTGTTCCAGGCGGTTGAGGGCGGCCGGCATGGCCAGCGAGTCGGCGCTGGCGTCTTGCAGTATCGCCTCGGCGGCGGCGCTCAGGCGGGCGACGTCGGTGGCGCCGAGGTTGGCAGCCACGCCGCGCAGACGGTGCAATACCTGCTCCGCCTGCTGGCGCTGGTGGGCGCCGAGCAGCGCGCGTACTTCGTTGACGGCACCGCCCTGGGATTGCTCGAAGCGTTTCAATAGCGCGCTCAGCGCCTCGTAGTTGCCGCCCAGGCGGGCCAGCGCAGCTTCGGTGTCGATGCCGGGCAGCGGCGAGATCGGTGGCATCAGCGCGGCGGCCGGTATCTGCGGCGGCGCTTTGGCCGGCACCGGCGCCACCATTTCGCGCGTGGCGTCGCGGATGGTGACCAGGCGCGTCAGCACCGAAATCAGTTCCTCGACATCAATCGGCTTGGCGACGTGGGCGTTCATGCCGGATTCGGCGGCGCGGCGGCGGTCGTCTTCGAGCACATTCGCGGTCATGGCGATGATCGGCAGCGTCAGCAGGCCCTGGCGGCGGATTTCACGGGTGGCGTCGTAGCCGTTCATCACCGGCATCTGCACGTCCATCAGCACCACATCGTAGCGCTCCGGCGCGGCGGCCAGCAGTTCCACCGCCAGCTTGCCGTTGGCAGCCACTTCCACCGAGGCACCGGCGTGCAGCAGCATGTATTCCGCCACTTCCTGATTGATTTCGTTGTCTTCCACCAGCAGGATGCGCATGCCGGCCAGGCGTCCCTGCAGCGGCGTGTGTTCCAGCTGTGCCAGGATGCCGGTAGTGGCGAGGTCGCCGGCCAGCAGGCCGCTGACCCGTTCCAGCAGGCGAGCCGGGCTGACCGGCTTGGCCAGCACGCCAGCCAGGCCCAGTTCGGCAGACTGCTGCGACAGCGTCGCTGCCTGGTGCTCCGACATCAGCATCAGGATCGGCGGCAGCGCCAGCTCGGGTGGCAACTGGCGCAGCAGCGCCGGGCCATCGGTGCCGGGCATGTCGTGGTCGAGCAGCAGCAGGTCATAGGGACGGTCGGCGCGCGCGCGTTCGATCAGCAGCGTGCGCGCCTGCTCGGCGCCCACCGCACAGGCGGTATGCCAGCCGAAGCTGCGGCCGGCCGCCAGCAGCGCCTGGCGTACGCTGGCGTTGTCGTCGACGATCAGCACCGACAGCGTGGTGGTGGCCGGCGGCGGTTCGGCGGCGTGCAGCGCCTGCGGCGATTCCAGCGGGCAGGCGAACAGGAATTCGGAGCCGCGTCCCGGCTCGCTGGTGACGCTGATGGCGCCACCCATCATGTCGGCCAGCTGGCGGCAGATCGCCAGCCCCAGGCCGGCGCCGCCAAACTTGCGGCTGGTGCTGCTGTCAGCCTGTGAGAAGGCCTCGAAGATGTGCGTCAGCTGCTCGGGCGCGATACCGATGCCGGTGTCGCGCACGCGGAATTCGATCAGCAGCGCATGGTCGCCCGGCTTGGCCGAGCCCGGCGCCAGCCGCACCGACAACACCACCTCGCCGTGGGCGGTGAACTTGATGGCGTTGCTGATCAGGTTCAGCAGCACCTGCTGCAGCCGCATCGGATCGCCCGCCAGCTCGGTCGGCAGGGCGGGATCGATGTCATACACCAGCTCGACGCCCTTGTCGGCGGCGCTGCCGCTGAGCATGACGCTAATGCTGTCGAGGATGTGCTGCAGGTGGAAGTGGGCGTGCTCCAGCACCAGCTGGCCGGCTTCGACGCGCGAAAAGTCCAGCACATCGTTGACCAGGCTGAGCAGCGATTGCGTGGCAAACTGGATCTTGTGCAGATAGCCGCGCTCGCGCGGCGCCAGCGGCGCTTCTTCCAGCAGCCGGGTCAGGCCGATGATGGCGTTCATGGGGGTGCGGATCTCGTGGCTCATATTCGCCAGGAACTCGCTTTTGGCGCGGCTGGCGGCTTCGGCGCGGTCACGCGCCACGATCAATTCCTCGTTCACTTCCTGGAGGTGCAATTCGGTTTCCTTCAATTCAGTGACATCGGAGACTAGCACAAAGAAACCCTGTACTGTACCAGACTCATCAATATCAGGAATGTAATTCACCCAGGTATGACTGATCTCGCCGGAAGGCCACTGTAATTTGCCGGCGAAGCCCTGCGGCTCGCCGGCCAGCGCCGCCTGCACATAGGGCGCGCCTTCGGCATACAGGCTGTCGCCGACCACCTCCGGCATGTAGGCGCCGATGATCTTTTCGCTGTCGAGACCATGCCAGTCGAGGAAGTAGCGGTTGGCGAAGCGGCAGCGCAGCCCGGCGTCCCAGTAGGCCACCATGCCGGGCAGGTTGTCGGTGACGGTGCGGACGAAGTGCTCGCTGGCGGCCAGTTGCTCGGCAGTGGCGCGCAGCACCTCTTTGGCTTCCTTGCGCTCGGTGATATCGAGCGCGATGGCCAGCACGTGGGTGGCGACGCCGTGCTCGTTGCGCAGCGCCACCTTGCGCGTGGTCAGGTAGCGCGTGCCGGTCGCGGTGGATAGCGGTTCCTCGGCGATTTCCGTCACCTCGCCGGGCACGGTCGCCAGCACGCGGCGGTCGTCGGCGGCAAACAGGTCGGCTTGTTCGGCCGGCACGAAGTCGTAGTCGTTCTTGCCGATCAGCTGCTCGCTGGTGCTGCCCAGCATCTGTGCGCCAAAGCGGTTGAACATGGCGTAGCTGAGGTCTTCTGCGCGTTTCAGGAAGATCATTGCCGGAATGTGTTCCACCACCGAGCTTAAAAGCTGGCGCGAGCGTTGCAGCTCGGTTTCGACCCGCTTGTATTCGGTTTCGTCCAGCACCATCGAGGTGATGCCGATGATCTTGCCGTCGCCGCTGAACTGCGGGTAGTAGCTCATCACCCATTCGCGAAGCTGTCCCGGCGCTGAGGCGACGCTGCCGGAGCGGCGGATGCCGGTCAGCGGCTTGCCGCTGTCCAGCACGGTGCGGTAGTCGGCCAGCACGGCGCGGCGCAGTTCGTGGTCACGGATCAGGTCGCCGATGTGACGGCCCAGATGGGCCACCACTTTTTCGTCGTTGAGCGCGGCCAGGTAGTCGTTGATGCGGACAATGCGCAGTTCGCTGTCAACATAGCTGAGGCCGACCGGCGCGGTGGCGTACACGGTTTCCAGCTGGGCGCGGTTGCGTTCCAGCTGACGCGTGCGTTCGGCGACCAGCTGTTCCAGCTCCTGGCTATGGCGCAGCAGATCGCCTTCCAGTGCGCGCAGTGCACGTGCCACCATGTCGGCTTCGCTGAACGTGGTATCCGGCATGGCAAACGGCTTGCCGCTGACCAGCGCCTGCGCCGGCGCCACCAGTTCGCGCACCGAGCGGGCGATGCGGCCACCCACGATCCAGGCCAGCGAAAAGCCGGCCGCCAGCACCGCCAGCATGGTCAGGGCGATCAGCGACACCGAAGCCAGCAGGTCTTGCATGGCGCGTGCCTGCGGCGTGGCGATGCCGACCGTGGCGCCGCTGACCGGCGCCCGGCTCAGGCCAAGATACACCGGTGTTCCCTCTGCGTTGCTGGTTTCCAGCAGCACTTCCTGCGCCCGGTGCAGGTGTTCGCGCAGCGCCGGATCGGCCGCGTGGCCCAGCAGAAGGCGCGGGCCACCGGACTGGGCGACCACATTGCCGTCGGCGTCGTACAGGGTCATGGCCTGATCGGCGCTGATGTGTTCCTCTTTGAGGATGCGGGTCAGGCGGTCCGGCTTCAATAGGGCGGTCAGCGCGTATTCGATGCGGCTGTCGACAAACACCGGCACGTCGATCGCCAGCAGCGCGCTGCCTTCGACCATCACCACCGACATCTGCGGCCGGCCATGGCCAAACAGGGCCGCCAGACGGCGCCGGTTATTGACCGGATTCAGCGTGTCAGGGAGCGGCGCGCCGAGGTTCAGCAACGCTTTCCCGCTGCCGTCGCTTAACACAAATTGCGATGCGGGAAATTGGGGGCTGAGCAGGGCGCCAGCTTGCAGCCGCAGCGCCGCCCAGTCGCGTTCGCGCAGGCTGGGCGACGACGCCAGCGCCTGCGCGGCGCCTTCGCTCTGCACCAGGTCGCGGTCGATGGCGGCGGCCATGGCGCGCGCCGCCTGTTGGGTGTTGTTTTTAAGGGTGGCGTGTTCGCGGCTGTAGAACTGGCCGACCAGCGCGCCAAACCCAACCACGGTGGGCAGGGCGCACGCCAAGACCAGCAGCGCGATCTGCGAGCGGATGGATGGCAAGGGTTTGCTATTTTTCTCTGGCACGCGGACGACCTCGCTCTTGGTGCTGGCAGCACGATAGTAGCCGAGGCGGCAATTTTCAGAAAGTGCTTTTGTCCAAGACGGCGCCTGGCCGCCACACCGTCAGATGGGCTTGCCGCAGGCGTAGGACCAGCCCAGTTCCGCCATCGGCCGCGCCATCTGGCCTGATTCCAGTGCCTGGGCGCTGGCGGCGGTGCCATCGACGTAACGTTTCATGATGCCTTGCATAATGCTTGCCAGGCGGAACATATTGAACGCCAGGTAGAAATTGAAGTCTTCCAGGCGGATGGTCTTGCCGGTGCGCTCGGCGTAGCGGGCGATGTATTCCTGCTGCGTCGGGATGCCCAGCGCCTTCAGGTCCAGGCCGGCGATGCCACGGAACTGGCCGGGCGGGATGTGCCAGCTCATGCAGTGGTAGGAGAAGTCGGCAAACGGGTGGCCCAGCGTCGACAGCTCCCAGTCCAGCACGGCCAGGATGCGCGGCTCGGTCGGATGGAACAGCATGTTGTCGAGGCGGAAGTCGCCGTGCACGATGGCGGTGTCGTCGCCGGGCGGGATGTGCGCCGGCAGCCAGGCGATCAGCTGGTCCATGGCCTCGATGGTTTCGGTTTGCGCGGCCAGGTATTGCCTGGTCCAGCGCTCGATCTGACGGGCGAAGTAGTTGCCCGGCTTGCCGTAGTCGCCAAGGCCGATGGCCTGGTAGTCGATGCTGTGCAGCCGGGCGATCACGCGGTTCAGCTCATCGTAGATGGCGGCGCGCTCGCCTGGCGTCATGCCGGGCAGCGACTGATCCCACAGCACCCGGCCTTCGACAAACTCCATCACATAGAAGGCGCGGCCGATCACCGACTCGTCGGTGCACAGCGCGTATTGGCGGGCGGCAGGGAAGCCGTGCCGCTGCAGCGCATCCATCACGCGGTATTCGCGTTCGATGGCGTGGGCCGAGGGCAGCAGCTTGGCGGCCGGCGCCGGCTTGGTGCGCAATACATAATGTTGGCCGCCGACGCTCAGCTTGAATGTCGGGTTGGACTGGCCGCCCTTGAACTGCTCGGCCGTCAGTTCGCCGTCCGGGTAGCCCGCCACATGCTGGCGCAGCCAGGCATTGAGGGCGACGGTGTCGAACTGGTGGCGCGCCGATACCGCCTTGGTGCCGATGAATTCTTCAAACATGCTGTCTCCTGCTTTTTTAGTAGGTGACAGTCATTCTAGATTAAAAAAGTACGATTGTGCTTTTAATCTTAGAAGAATACGGCGGTGCGCTGGATGATGCTGCCGTTGTTGGTATAAGCGCCGGTGGCGCGTATTGAGCCAGTGCTGTATTTACCATCATCCAGTTTGCTATCCAGTTGCTCGGCGAAGGAGTCCGGCAGATTGTCGAGGCGTACGCCATTACCGCCCCGGCCACCGACCACGTCGTTGTAGATGTAGACGGCGCCGCCTTGCGCGCTGGTCATGAAATCGCTGGTGCCATTATAGGAACCAGTGATAAAGCCGGCCAGCGCCAGATGCTGCGGCGCCAGCAGGTATTCAGCGATCTGGCCGTCGCCATTGCCGTTGCCGGTGGCGCCAGGAGCGTGCGTAGTGCCCTGTACATCGTCGCCGGGCAGCGCACGGAATTTATCCTGATAGGCGTTGACGGCAGCCGTCAGCGAGGTGGATTGCTGGATGATGTTCTTGACGCGCGCGCTGTCGATCAAGCCCTGGCCTTTGAGTACTCCGCCCAGCAACAGGCCAATGATGACCAGTACGATAGCGATTTCCACCAGGGTAAAGCCGCGTTGGCGTGCAGGAGAAGTGCGCATGGGGATTCCTTTTGTTCTCATGGTGCGTAGTATAGCAAGCGCTAGGGTTTGTGGGCGGCGTTCAGGCCTTGCAAGCGTTCGGACAGGAATTGCAGTTCGCGCGGGTCGGTGACCTGGCCGCTTGCAAGCAGACCGCCAATCAGCGTACGCGCAGCCTGCAGCTCGTTCATGTCTTCCAGGATGAAAATCTCCATCTGGCCAGCCCAGGCCGGCACGCCGGGCCCCTTGGCCTGCAGCCGGATGGCGCGGGCATAGTGGCGCGCCAGCGGCAGGTCGTGCAGGCGATGTTTGGCCACCAGCGCGGCGTGTGCCAGCCACGGCCAGCGGTGGTCTGGGTCTTCAGCGAAGCGGGCATAGACGAAATCCAGCATCAAGCGGACGCGTTGCGGGTCGCTGACGGCGCCATAGACCTCACTGGCAGCCAGCAAGGGATACTGACTGCGCGGATCGAGATCGAGCACGCGTTGCAGCCAGTCGCGCACTTTGGCGTAATCGAGGTCGCGCCACGCAATGCTGACGCCAGCTTGCTCGTCGAAACCCTGGACGTAGAGCATCGACACTTTCGACAGCGCGACCGGGTCGCCTAGTGCAGCTAGCCGCAATGCTGCCAGCGATGGCGCTGGCGGCAGATCCTGGGCGCGCGGATGGACGGCTGGCCGGCTGGCCTGCCAGAAGATTTGCGCGCTCAGCGCCAGCAGCACCGCCCAAAGCAGGCCACGGGGCGCAGTCCTGCGCGCGGCGCGGCGGAGCGGTGCGGGAGAGAGCGTAACGGTGGTGGGCATGTCGCGCTCAGATGTTCTTGCGGTGCAGGTCGAACAGGGCGGCGGCGGCCAGCAGGACGATGTAGATGATAGTCTGCGTGGCGATCATGGCCAGTTCGGCGCCGCTACCGCTGTGGTAGACCAGCCAGTCGCTGCGGGTGAACTGGTCGAGATGCGGCAACAACAGTGCCAGACCGTCGATGCCGGCGCTCAGCGCTTGCTGACTGAGGCCGGGTATGCTGCCGCTGCCGTGTCCCAATAACTGCAAAGTAGCGATGACGCGCGCCAGCATGTAGAACGCAAACGCCGTCGCCAGCGCTGGCAGCACCTGGTTCAAGGTCAGCATGCACAGCACACTGAACGTCGCCACGATCCAGCACTCACACAACAGCGAAAAGGTCCACAATGCCGCTTGCGGCGGCGGCGCGAAGAATAGTCCCAGCGCGCCAAACAGCCCGGCCGGCAGCAGCGCCAGTGCGGCGAAGCCGGCCAGCTTGCCGGACAGGTAGACCGCACGCGACATCGGCAGTGCCAGCAACAGTTCCAGTCCTTTATCGTTGGCCTCACGTGCCATGCTGGTGATCACAAACGTTGCCATTAAAAAGATCGCCGCGAAGCGCAGTATTGCAGCCAGCATTGCCGCCTGCAATTGGCGGCTTTCAGTGAGCGCCAGTTCGTTGAGAAAACCGCTGACTGCCACTGCGCCGGCGATCAGTATCAGCACCAGCCAAAGCAGCCGGTTGCGCAAGGCTTCCAGCAGCGTGTAGCGGGCAATGGTAACGGCCGGGTGCATCATGGCAGGCGCTGTGCCGCCACCATGCGGTTGTAGAGAATATACGGCGATAGCCAAATGACCGTGTCGTCAAACGTGCCGCCCGGCGCGCGCGTATCTTCGTTGGCGTCACGGTAGATCAGCGCCGTGCCGGTGCTTTGCAGGTTGGTCTTTTCATCGATATTGCCCGTGCCGGCGTCGGCGATGATGGTGCCCTGGTCACTGGTGGCGCCGTAGCCGTTGCGGCCGAAGGAAATGATCGCGGCGGGAACGTCGTTAATACCGCTGGCGGCCATCAGCTGACCGTTGTTGCTGCGCGTGGCGATGGTCACGTCACGTGGTGTTTTCAACGTGAACAGATTGCCGGCGTCGGCGAAGGCCGGCGTCACCGTATAGCCCATCAGCCGGTTCCAGCCATCGAGCTTGCTGACGCCCAGGGTCGCCCATGGCAAATAACCGTAACGTTTGTTGCAGACGTTGCCCGCGCGGTCCTCCAGCCCGTTGGTGGGGGAGATCGCTGGACAGGGCAGGTAGCCGGTTTGCAGCGCGAAGCCGACCAGCGCCTCGCGCGCCTCATCCATCACACGCCGGGTATCGGCGCTGCGGCGCTGCTCCAGTTGCGAAGACAATGGCGCAATCAGCCCACCGATCATCAGGCCGACGATCAGCAGCACGATGGCGATTTCCACCAGCGTGAAGCCGGCGTGGCGGCGTGGCACAGGTTTACGGTTCATTGACGTCCTTGATGCGACCTTCTTGCAGGTCGTAACGCTGGCCGGGCTTGAGCAGGACTTTTTTCCCCGACGGCAGGGTGACGGTCAGGTTGGCGGCGGCCGCGCCACTACGCTGCGACAGATTTTTCTGTGCGCGATATTGCGGCTGGTCGTTCAACCAGACGGTGGTGTCACGGCTGCCGCTACGACGCAGGACACCGCTCATCACCAGTGCTGGCGGTGGCGGGAGTGCGGCGGGCGTGGCCGAGCCTGTCGTTGCATCGGCGGTGCCGGGCATACCCGGTCCCGCCGGCACTCCCGCTGCCGGCTGTTCTCCTTGTGAGTTGGGCGCGAGCGCGGCGGATGCGTTGCGGCCGGTTTCCAGTGTTGTGCGTTCGGCCGGCGTGGTGAACAGCCGGCCCAGCGTGACTTGGGCGTGTGCCGGTATACCCGTCAGCGCGATCAATGCGGTGGCGCAGGCAGCTGCGGTGGCCAGCCGGCGCATCATGGCTTGCCTTGCGACTGCAGGACTGCGGCGACGGCCGGCGCCTGGGACGTCGTGTTTAATGTAATCCAGTTCAGCGTACAGTCGGCCCCCACCGATGAGGCACCCGGTGTGCCAGCCACCACGCCGAGGCGCTTGATCGAACAATCCTGCACGGTAAAGTAAACACGCTCGCGCAAGCGCTGAAAGAAGTTGAACAGGTCCAGTTCGTGCAGCAGTTCCATATGCAGGCGCATGCGGCTGCCGCGCAGCTCAAAAGTGCCGAGGTCCAGCGGCGCCTCCAGTTGCACCGCCTGCTGTGGCTCGATTTCATAGCTCAATGGCGGCAATTTGAGTTCATCCTGTGTCTGGCGGATGGCGTCCAGCCACTCCAGCCGCCGCTCATCGCCCACCAGGCCAAGCTGGCGCAGCGCCACGAAGCGTTGCTGGAAGTTGCGGATGTCGCGCTTTTCGGCGCCGACCTGCGCATAGCGGGAATAGGCCGCATCGCGTGCGCGCTGCGACGCTTCCAGCTGCTGGTCGGCTTCCTGCCGTTTCAACTCGCTCAGCAAAACACCGGTCAGCGACACGGTGATCGCAGCGATCATCGTCAGCGCCGCAGTCCGGATCAGCGCGAACTCGCGGACCCAATAGGGCAGCGCAATGGTGGGCGCTGTTTTCTTTTTGCCGGTAAGGGGATTCATGGTTTCCAGACCAGGTTCAAGGTAAATTTTGCGTGGCTGGGTGCGGTCACCTGGGCGCCGGCGTTGCCGGCCAGCTTGACCGAAGAGCGCGTGTCCACCGGCGGCTTTTCGATTTCCACCGTCAGTCGTGGATGCTGCGCCAGCGCGCGCGCAAACTGGTTCATGCTGTCAACCGCATTGCGATAGTCATCCTGCTGCGCCAGTATCTCCGCCTCCAGCACCAGCATCTGCGGTGCGCGGTGTGGAATGCCGGCCGCCAGTGAGGAGATCGGCACGGCCTGGGTCTGATCCTGCCCCGGCACAGGCGCGCTGGCAGGGACGCTGACTTTCCAGTCCAGTTGCAGCAGACGGATTTGTGGCGAGTTTTCCAGCGCGGTGCTCACCAGGGCCGCCATGCCAAATGGTGTGGCCGACTGCGTGGTCAGCATGCGCTCGACGTTGACTGCCGCCCGCATGTTCGCGGTCGTGGTCACGCGCGGCGGGATTTCGGCCATGGTGGCGCGGTAGCGGCGGTCGAATTGCGAAGTTTCGGCAGCCAGCTGCGCGCTGTGGTTATCGGCCAGCTGCTGCTGCCACAGATTGATGCCGGTCCACACCATGCAACAGGCGGTCATCAGGGCGCTGCTGGCGTACAGATACAGGCGTGCGCGCCACAGCTTGAAATAGCGTTGCCATGGCCCCAGCGTGTAATGGCTTTCTGGCTTGCGCTTAGCCAGCAGAGCCAGCAGCAGCGGGTCGGCCAGGCGCTGCGCCAGCGCTGTGGCCTGCTCGCCTTTGGTGTGCAGGCCGAAGCGTTGCGCCACCGATTCCAGCGTCATGAAATGGAATTCGGTCTCCGCGCCATCCTCGCATTGGGCATCCAGCGTCACGCTGTCGGCGGCTGTGGCGACGACGCTTGCGTGCAGCACGTTGCCGCGTGCCATCAGGCGCTGACTGGTAAGAAACTGCTGCGTCTTGGCGGTCTCCGCGCCGATGTTGACCGGGTTGCCGTCACGGTCGATGGCCGGCGTCAGGCGCGAAAACTTCAGCAATCCGTTCTGCAGGTAACTCTGGCGCCAGCCGGCCGATTGCGGTGTCACCAGCAGCACGTGTTCGTCGCCCAAGCCCAGCTTGTTCGCCAGCTCTTCGCTCAGCAACGTGGTCGAATACAGGCCGGCCAGCGGCATGCGCATCTGCTCCAGCGCTTCCACCCACGGCAGCACGGACGAGGGATTGGTCAACGCCGACAGCAATACAATGTCATCGCGGCGGCCAGCGGTTTCGCGGCCCTGGATCTGGTGGTGGCGGAATGGCGTTTCACGGTATTGTTGCAGCAGGCGGCGTTGCAGCAGCGCGCGGCCGGCGCGGCCGCCCACGTGTGGCAGGGCAGTGCGCTGGAAATCTTCCTCGACCAGGTCGGTCAGGATATACACCGGCGCCGCGCGGTGATGGCTTTCGATGTAGTCCATGAAATCATCGATGCCGCCGCGGTTGTTGACGAAGCAGACGCCGCCAGACAGTGTGCCGGCTTGCCATTCATAGGCGCACAGCTGTTCGCTGGTCAGGTAGAAGAGATGTTGAGGAAACATGGCTCAGGTCCTGATCTTGCTGATGGTGTCGTAGATCGGTCCCATCACCGACAGCATGATCCAGCCCACCATCACGCCCAGCACCACGGTGATGGCGGGTTCGATCATCGACTGCACCTTCTCGATCATCTCCTTCACTTCGCGGTTATAAAAATAGCTGACATTATGCAGCGCGCCATCCAGCGCGCCGGTGGATTCACCCACCCTGAGCATGCGGATGACCAACGGTGGGAAGATGCCGGTGTTCTGGAACGCCGCAGTAATTCCCTGACCCTCGGAGATCTGCCGTGCTGCGCGGCGCAGGCCGGCCGCCACCACGCGGTTGCCGACGATGCCTTCGGACAGGTGGATGCATTCCAGGATGGTGATGCCAGAGGCGTACATCATGGCGAAAAACGTGGCAAAGCGCGCCAGGATAATCCGGTGCAGCACCGGTCCAACCAGCCAGATACGCAGCTTGAAGCCATCGGCCGCGTAGCGTGCCTGTTCGCTGCGCGCCAGCCAGGCACGCAGGACGAAGAAACCCAATAGCGGCACTGCCAGCATTACATACCAGTAGTCGATGAACAGGTTGGAGACAAAGATCAACGCCCGGGTGTGCAACGGCAGCGTGTTGCCCATGTTCTTGACGAAGGAAGTCAGTTGCGGCACCAGGTAAATCATCAGGAAGAACATCACGCCGGTCACAAACAGGCCGACTGCTGCCGGATACATGATGATCTTCTTGGTCTGCGATGCCAGCTCATCCTGCCATTTCAGCGTTTCCGACAGATTCTTGAACACTTCGGCCAGCTTGCCGCTTTGCTCGCCAGCGGTAATCAGGCTGGTGAACGTCAGGTCGAATACTTCAGGATATTGCGCCAGCGCGGCCGACAGTTGCTTGCCGCCTTCGATGTTTTCAATCAGGCCGGTAATCATTTCACGGAAGCGCGGATGGTCGATGCTTTCGCGCAGGTCGTTGAGGCCGTCCAGTATCGGCACGCCGGCACCGCTCATCTGCTCCATGTGGAAGCAGAAATTGATCAGGTCCTTGCGGGTGATCACGCGCTTGATGGCGATGACCTTGGCGCGCGATACGCGGCAGTCGATCAGGTCCAGCCCCATACGATGCAGGCGCAGCTCCAAATCTGGTTCGTTGGCGGCGTCCATATTTCCCGGCGAAATATGGCCGCTGGCATCCATCGCACGATAGAGATATTGCGGCATCAGCCCAGCCTTTCGGTAAGGTCCACCACGCGGCCGACTTCCTCCAGCGTGGTGACGCCCTCGCGCACACGGCGCAAGCCGTCGTCGATCAGGCTATGGAAGCCGCCGGCGGCAGCAGCGGTTTTCAATTCGCGGGTGGAGACGCGGCGCGCCACCAGTTCATCCAGCGCCGGCGTCATTTTCAGCAGCTCGATGATCGCCAGGCGGCCTTTGTAGCCCTGGTGCGCGCACCTGTCGCAGCCGACCGCATGGTACAGCGTCTGCGGGCCGGCGTCGGCGGCAATGTCGAGCAGCTGGCGTTCGACATCGTCCGCCACATGCGCCGCGCGGCAACTGGTGCACAGCTTGCGCACCAGGCGCTGGGCGATGATGCCGATGATGTTGCCGGCCATGATGTCCGCCAGCACACCGATGTCCAGCAGGCGCGGGATGGCGCCGATGGCGGAGTTGGTATGCAGCGTCGAATACACCTGGTGACCGGTCATGGCGGCGGAAAACGCCATCTCGGCGGTCTCCTTGTCGCGGATCTCACCGACCAGTATCACATCCGGGTCCTGCCGCATCATCGAGCGGATGCCTTCGGCGAAACCCATCTTGGCCGATTCGTTGACCGAGGTCTGGCGTATCATATTCATCGGGTATTCGACCGGGTCCTCCAGCGTCATGATGTTGACGCTTTCGGTGTTGATATGGTTCAGGATCGAATACAGTGTGGTGGTCTTGCCGGAGCCGGTCGGCCCGGTCACCAGAATCACGCCGTCCGGGCGGGCGATCATCAGCTTGAGCAGGTTCAGCTCGTTCTCGCCGAGGCCCAGTCCATCCAGCGGCACGATGCCTTTCTGGCGATCGAGTACGCGCAGCACGAAGTTTTCGCCGTGCGTGGTCGGCTGCGCCGAGGCGCGGAAATCGATCTGGCGGCCGGAAAACTTGATCGAAATACGGCCGTCCTGTGGCGCCCGCGTTTCGGCGATGTTCATCGTCGACATCACTTTCAGCCGCACCGCCATGGCCGGCCAGTAGGACTTGTGCAGGCTGCGGATCTGGCGCAGGATGCCGTCGATGCGATACCGGATGCGCAAGAAGCTTTGCTCCGGCTCGAAGTGCAAATCGGAGGCGCCGTTCTGCACCGCGTCGGCCAGGATGGCATCGATCAGACGCACCATCGGCTGGCTGTATTCATCCGAGGTGGTGCCGAGGCTGGCGTAATTGACTTCGCCGGTTTCGATCTCGTGCAGGATGCCGTCGATCGACAGTTCGAAGCCGTAGTACTGGTCGATGGCGCGCTGGATGTCGGACTCGTTGACCAGCAGCGGCGTCAGTGTGATGCCCTTGACCAGCATCGCGCTGATCTGGTCCAGGGCGACAATGTTGCTGGTGTCGGACATGGCCAGGATCAGATTGTCGGTGGCGCGTTCGTAGACGATCGGAAACACGCGGTAGCGCTTCGCCACGTCTTTCGGAATCAGCTTGAGCGCGATGGCGTCCACCACCAGACTGTTGAGGTCCGCGCTTTGCGTATTGAGGTTTTCCGACAGCGCCTCGCGCACGGTCGCTTCAGTAACGAAGCCCAGCGCAATCAGCAATTTCCCCAAGGGCTCGTTGCTGCTTTTTTGCTCGATCAGCGCGATGCGCAGCTGGTCTTCGCTGATGATGCCCTTCTGTATCAGCAGTTTGCCGAGCGGGAGTTTGGGTTGTTCTGCCATGTGTTTCAGTGAGCGGCGGTGGTCAGTTCATGCATGCGCTTGCGCAGCGCGTTGCGCTCGAAGCCGACCGCCTTGTCCTGCGCCAGTACCAGCGCGCGTTGATAATGGCTGAGTGCCAGTTTGCCTTGGTTCAGGCGATCGAGGCCGATGGCCAGGTTGTAGACATAGTCCGGGTTGTCCGGTGCGGCGCCCACCGCGCGGAAATAGGCTTGCTGGGCATCGGCCCAGCGGCCCTGCTGCGCGTACAGGTTACCGAGGGCGAACAGCACCGGACCGGCCTCCGGATTGTTGGCGAGTATGCCTTTCAGCCGCGCTTCGCTCTGGCTGATATCGCCCTGGCGCAGACCGATCAGGCCGGCGGTGGCGTCGGCGTCGTTCGGCGCCAGTTCCAGCAGGCGCAAGTAGTAGCCTGCCGCCTTGTCTTTCAGGTTTTGCCGCGCGGCGACGTGTGCGGCGCCGAGCAGGGCGTCGCGATTGTTGGCATCCTGGGCGAGGGCAGCGTCGTACTGCTGCTGGGCGCGGACGGTGTCGCCACTGTTGAACGCCTGATAGGCGCCGTCCAGCGTTGGCGAGACCGGCGCCGGCTGCACCATGCGGGTCACGCGGATATCGTTATTGGGCGGCGCGGCAAGCACCGGCATCTGTTCTGCACGCGGCTGCGCGGCGGCCTGGATGGCTTGCTGGGCGGCGGCCAGCTCCTGCTCGGTCCTGGCGATGCGGCGTTCCAGCTCCTGCTGCGTGCGGCTGCTGCCGGCCCCAGGCGCCATCATCAGGTCGGCATCGCCGGCGCCGGGTGCGGTATCCACGCCAGCTGCGGCGGCCGGCTCGGCCACCACACCATTGGCGATGACCAGCTGGCCGGGACCGGGCGAAGCGCCGGTGGCGCCGGCCGGTGGCATTGGCACCGGCGGCAGGCTGGCGCCAGCGCCTGGCGCGGTCAACGCACGCCAGTAATAAATGCCGAAACCGCCGACCAGCAATACCAGCACGGCAATCAGGCTGAACAGCCGTAGCCGTTCGGGATCAAGGCCGCTGGGCTCGGTGATGACGTTGGTACGCACGCGCGCGCGCGCGGCCTCAGCGGTACGCGGTCTGGCGCCCGCAGCAGTGTTGCCGGCCTTGTCGCTGGCGCTGGTCTGCGCACTGGCGGTTGCAGCCGGCGCTGCTGCCGCTGCTGCTGTACCCGCCGCAGGGTGCGGGCTGCTGCTGGCCGGTGCCGGCGCATGCGGTGCTGCCGCCGCAGCGGATGGCGCTGCCACTGGCGGCAGCTGTGCCGCCGCCGGCGCTGGCGCAGGTGGCGCCGCGACAGGATCGGGCACCAGGTCCATGGTGAGGCCGGGTTGCTGGTGATCGCTGACGGGCGGCAAAGGGCTGGGCGAGGGGCGCGGGCCTGGCGTAGCGGCAACCGGCGGCGCCAGCGGCTCCAGGCTCAGGCCGTCCATCGGTTCCAGGCTGAATTCGTGCGCCGGCGCCGGCGTCAATGCCAGAACCCCGTCGAACGCCGCCGATGGCCGGTCCAGTTCATCTTCGGAAAGCGCGTTTTGTTTGGCGCGCTCGGCTTTCTTCAGCGCTTGCATTAGCAGACTCATGATCCATTAGCCTTAGGAACAGGATACGCTTCGGTGTCGGGCTGCTGGCCCGGCAGCAGGTAGCGATAATCTTTGTAATCACCATTGATGCTGGCATCCTTCACCACCACCGGACGCATGAAGATCACCAGTTCGGTCTTGGTACTGTTCTCGTTACGGTAGGAGAATAGATTGCCCACCACCGGCAGGCTGCTCAGCAGCGGGATGCCGTCCTTGGCGTTATCCATCGAATCCTGCATCAGCCCACCCATGACGGCGATCTGGCCGCTGTTCACTTTCATGATCGATTCCAGCTCGCGCGCCTGGATCACCGGTACATTGCTGACCACCGAACCCAGCGCAGGATTGGGGTCCTTGACGTAGCCCACCACGCGGGTAATCGTTGGGCGCACGTTGAGCGTTACCTCGTCGGATTCGGAAATCTGCGGCGTCACGCTCATCACAAAGCCGACCGGCACGGTTTCCAGATGCGACTCATAGATGGCTGGCGTGCTGACGCCGCCGCTGGAATTGAGCACCGCCGGTGTCACCTTGATCGAGAAGAACACATTGTTGTCGACCACCTTCAACAAGGCCGTCTGGTTGTTCAGTACGCTGATTTTCGGGCTGGACAGGACTTTCACCTTGCCGAAAGACTCCAGCAATTGAATGGTGGCTGCAATATCGCCCAGGCGGCTGGTGGGATTCACATAGTTCATCACAAACACGCCTGCAGTGCTGCCCGGTGTGACGCCGCTGGGCAGCGTGACGCTGCCAACCTGGCGCTGATTCAGGGTCAGGCCGCCTTTGCCGATGTATTTCCAATCGATGCCTTGCTGAAAAGAGTCGCTCAGCTTGACTTCGATAATGGTGGCCTCAATCAGCACCTGGCGCTTGGCCGCGCCGAGCACCAGATCCAGGAATTGCTGGATTTTTTCATGCTGGCGGGAGGTTGCGCGCACGGCGATCAGGCCGCCCTCGGGATTGACAATGACCGCGCTTCTGATTTTAGCGTCGGCACCACCCTGCGTCAGCAGCGCCGCCGAAAACGCCTGTCCACCGCGCTCGCCGGACTGGGACGGCTGCTGTTGCGCCAGCGGGTCGGCCGGCGTATCGCTGAGGTTGGATGCGCGCAGCATGTCGCGGATATTTTTTTCCAGGTTGTACCAGAAATTATTATCCGAGCGATTATTGACCGAGGTGGTCGAGTTATTGCTGCCGCTGCCTTGCTGGCCGCCACTGCCATTGCTGCCATTGCTGCCGTTGTACTGCGCTTGTTGTGGCAACTGCCCATTCGGGGCGAACGCCTGCTGCTGGGTGTTGTTTTGCGACGACTGCATGATCGCGTTCTGGCCGCTGTCGCCAGCGCCAGCGCCTGTAGTGGAGATCTGCGTCGCGATATTCACGCTGCTGCTGGTGCTGCGCGCGATGTTGACGTAATCGACCTTGTAGTTGCGCCACTCCGGCGTATCCGGCAACACCGTCAGCGTGCTGCCGTTGATTTCATAGCGCATGTCTATCTGGCGCTGGATGCGGCTCAGCAGTTGCGGCAGCGTCTGATCGAGCGCGTTCAGCGTTACCGCACCTTCCAGGCCCGGATGCACGTCGACATTCATGCCGGCATCGCGCGCCAGGGCAAACAGCAAGGACTGCACCGGCACCTTGTGGACGGTCACAGAGTAGGTTTCCACCTTGGCGGCCGGCTTCGGTGCGGGCAATGCCACACTTTGCCGTACCGGCTCCGGTATCGATCCGGCAGGCGGTGGCGCTTCGGTCACGTGCGAGGGAGATGGCGCAATGGTATGGCTGGCACAGGCGCTTAGTAGTACGCTGAGTACGCTGCCAAGCAAGGGGACGGTACGGGAGCTGAGTGTTTTCATTGTTTCTTTCCGGCCCACGGATGACGCAGGAAGGTTTGTTGCAATTTTACAATTATGTCTGACATGATCTTATAAATTTGATGCCGCCGCAAGGACGCTCCAGCAAATTCCGCCAATTAGAAGCAGCAGCAAACACGTCAGCGCAACAGGTCGCCACCAACGTGCTGTTTGCAAGCGGCGCTGACCGAATGGTGACTCAGCGATGGCCTGCCGCGCATGCCTGGCTTCGACCACGGCGGCATCGGCCGCAAACGCGGCCAGCAGCGCCTTGTCGGCCAGGATGTTGATGCGGCGGACGATGCCTTCCGAGGCGTTGGCGATCAGCCGCGCGGCTGCCGGGCTGAAGATCGGCGTGCCTTCATGGCCGGCGGCGCGCAGGCGGTGGGCGAGGAAGTCGGCGGTCAGCGACGCATGCAGTGCTGGCACGGTGAAACTATGGGTGATGCGCTCTTTTAGCTGGCGCATGCTGGACAGATCGAGATGCTGGTCCAGCTCCGGCTGGCCAAACAGTACGATTTGCAGCAGTTTGCTGCGCGCCGTCTCCAGATTGGTCAACAGGCGGATCGCTTCCAGCGTGTCGAGTGGCATGGCCTGGGCTTCTTCCACCAGTAGCACAACCTGGCGACCGGCGCTGTGCCGTCTGATCAGTTCGGCGTGCAGGCTGCGCTGCACCTCATCGGCGCGCAGGCCATGGGTTGCCAGTCCCAGCTCGGCAGCGATGGCATGCTGCACCTCCAGCGGATCGAGATTCGGATTGACCAGATAAATCACATCGATGTGCCGTGGCATGCGGCGTTCCAGCATGCGGCACAGCATGGTCTTGCCGGCACCGACCTCGCCGGTCACTTTAATAATGCCTTCGCCGTGGCTGACCGCGTACAGCATCGCTTCGAGGATATCGCCACGCTCGTTACCCGCATAGAAGAAGGCCGGATTGGGCGTGATGTTGAACGGCGATTCGCGCAAGCCGAAGTGAGATTGGTACATGACGGCTCGCTTAGGCGATGCAAGCCAGGAAGGCTTGCTCCAGCGTGGCGACGCCATATTGCGCGCGGCATTCTGCCGGCGTGCCGGCAAAACGGATGTGGCCGTCATGCAGGATGGCCATGCGGTCGCACAGCTCGTCAACATCAGCCAGCGCGTGCGAGGTCAGGAACAGCGTGCTGCCGGCCCGGTGCCGCGCGCGCAGCTGCTCTTTCAGGCATGCGCGCGCTTTTGGATCGAGGCCACTCATAGGCTCGTCCAGCACATACAGCGGCTTCTGTGCCAGTAGACTGGCTGCCAGGCCCAGCTTTTGCGTCATGCCTTTGGAATAATTGCGCACTTTCTGTTTGAGCGCGTGCGCATCCAGGTCGAGCGCGGCCAGCGTAGCGGACACAGCTTGTGGATCGTAACGCATGCCCTGCAAGCTCAGCAGATAGCGGATGAAGTCGGCACCGGTCAAATAGTAGGGCGGCGTGAAGCGTTCGGGCAGGAAGCCCAGCGTCGCGCGCGCGCTGGGCCGATGGTGCGGCTGGCCGAAGATGTCAATGCTGCCGCCGTCCAGTGCACAAAAATCCAACAGACATTTGATCAGGCTGGTTTTGCCGGCGCCATTGACGCCGACCAGGCCAAAGCTCTCGCCGACGCGCAGTTCCAGGTCTACGCCGCGCAGTACAGTGGCCGCACCATAGCGTTTGACGACTTGCTGGAAACGCAGGGCGGGCACGGTCATGGTTCGGCGAGGCTGTTGAAACGACCTACACTGTAGCGCATCCGTCCAAAGAAAGCGACACCTTAACTCGCCCTGAACGCCCATCTGTCATAGAATGGCCGCAAGTTTTGGTGACAATTGTTAAGGAGTAGGTATGTCTAGGCCAGATAAAGTCCGGCTGGGTGAAATCCTCGTGCAGCAAAAGCTGCTGTCGGAGGAACAACTGGGACTGGCGTTGGCCGACCAAAAACGCAGCGGCCGCAAGCTGGGCCGCGTGTTTATCGAGAACGGCTATGTGACCGAAGAGCAGATCGCCAGCGCGCTAGCGCGCCAGCTCAACATTCCGTACCTGAACCTGAAGTTCTTCAACATCAATCCCGAGATCGTGCGGCTGCTGCCGGAAACCCAGGCGCGCCGCTTCCGCGCGCTGGTGCTGGAAGACCGTCGCGGTTCGCTGCTGGTCGGCATGTCCGACCCGACCGACCTGTTTGCATATGACGAGATCGTTCGCATCGTCAAACAGGACATCGAGCTGGCAGTGGTCAACGAGACCGAGGTGATGGGAGCGATCGACCGCATCTACCGCCGCACCGAAGACATTTCCGACCTGGCGCGCGAGCTGGAGCAGGATCTGGGCGATGCCTCGGTCGACTTCGGCGCGCTGGCGGCAGCCAGCCCGAACCTGGAAGAAGCGCCGGTGGTCAAGCTGCTGCAATCGGTGTTTGACGACGCCGCGCAGGTACGCGCCTCCGACATCCACATCGAGCCGCAGGAAGGGCGCCTGCAGATCCGCTTCCGCATCGACGGCGTGCTGCACCTGCAAACCGAATCCGATATCAAGATCGCGCCATCGCTGGCCCTGCGCCTGAAGCTGATGTCGGACCTGGATATTTCGGAAAAGCGCTTGCCGCAGGATGGGCGCTTTGCCGTGCGCGTCAAGAATCAGCGCATCGACGTGCGTATCTCGACCATGCCGACCCAGTACGGTGAATCGGTGGTCATGCGCCTGCTGAACCAGGGCGGCACGCAGCTGAAGCTGGATGCGATCGGCATGCCGCGCGGCGTGCTGGATAAATTCCGCGCCATCATCCAGCGCCCGAACGGCCTGGTGCTGGTGACCGGGCCGACTGGCTCCGGCAAGACCACCACGCTATATTGCGCGCTGTCCGAACTGAATTCGGTCGAGAAAAAGCTGATTACGGTGGAAGACCCGGTCGAGTACCGGCTGGCTGGCATCAACCAGGTACAGGTCAACGACAAGATCGACCTGAATTTCGCCCGCGTGCTGCGTTCGGCGCTGCGGCAAGACCCGGACATCGTGCTGGTCGGCGAGATGCGCGACCAGGAAACTGCCGCCATCGGTCTGCGCGCCGCCATGACTGGTCACCTGGTGCTGTCGACGCTGCACACCAATGACGCCGTCAGCACGCCGCTGCGCCTGATGGACATGGGCGTGCCGCGCTACATGGTGGGCTCGTCGCTGCAGGCGGTGCTGGCACAGCGCCTGGTGCGGGTGATCTGCGAAAGTTGCACCACGCCGTATGAGCCGACGCCGACCGAGCGCGAGTGGCTGAGCCTGGAGTTGAACGACAAGGTCGACAAGGGCCGCTACTTCCATGGCAAGGGCTGCTCGCATTGCAACGGCATGGGCTATCGCGGCCGTACCGGCGTCTACGAGTTGCTGGAGATGACCAGGGCGGTGGTCGATGCGGCCAATGATCCCGATCCGTCGCACTTCCTGAAGGTGGCCAGCCAGCAGATGGCTGGCGAAACGCTGCGCCGCCATGCTGTCATGCTGGTGGTGCAGGGTCGCACGACGATTTCGGAAGCGATGCGCATCAGTAACCAGGTCGAGGAATAATCCGTGCCTTTTTTCGCGTACAAGGGCCGCAACGCGCGCGGCGAGCTGATGCAGGGCGTGCTGGAGGCGGCCGATAGCGGCGCTGTGGCTGACCAGTTGTTCAATACCGGCGTGACGCCGATCGAGATCGTCGTCACGCGGAAAAAAGTGGCCGATGGCGAAAGCTGGTGGGCCAAGCTGCTAGAGAAGAAGGTCACGTCGATGGACGTGCAGCTGTTCAGCCGCCAGATGTACACCTTGCTGAAGTCGGGCGTGCCCATCATGCGTGGACTGGCGGGCTTGCAGGAATCGGCGGTCAGTAAGTCGTTTGGCAAAGTCATCAAGGATCTGCGCGAGTCGCTGGACTCCGGGCGCGAACTGTCGGCGGCGATGCGCCGTCACCCGGCGGTGTTTTCGCCGTTTTACCTGTCGATGGTGAGGGTGGGGGAGATGACCGGACGGCTGGAGGAAGTATTCCTGCGATTGTTCGATCACCTGGAGTTCGACCGCGACATGCGTGAGCGCGTCAAGACGGCGACGCGTTATCCGAGCTTTGTGGTGTTTGCCATGATTGCGGCGATGGTGGTGGTGAATATTTTCGTGATCCCGGCGTTTGTTGGTGTGTTCGCCAAGTTCAATGCCGAATTGCCGCTGATGACGCGGGTGCTGATCGCCACGTCGAATTTCACAGTGCGCTACTGGCCAGTGATGGCTGGCGCGCTGGTGGTGGGCGTGTGGGGTTTTCGTGCCTGGATAGGCACCTCCAAAGGCTTGTATCAGTGGGACAAGTTCAAACTTAAAACCCCGGTGGCGGGCAAGATCATCCTGAAGGCGACCATGGCGCGCTTTGCGCGCAGCTTTGCACTGTCGAGCCGTAGCGGCGTGCCGATTGTGCAGGCGCTGTCGGTGGTGTCGCAGACGGTGGATAACGCCTACCTGTCGGCGCGCGTGGAGCAGATGCGCGATGGCGTCGAGCGTGGCGAGAGCATCCTGCGCACGGCGGCGGCCGCGAATGTATTCACGCCCGTGGTGTTGCAGATGATCGCCGTGGGCGAGGAGAGCGGTTCCATCGATGATCTGATGGATGAGATTGCGCAGATGTATGAGCGCGAGGTCGATTATGAGTTGAAGACCTTGTCGGCGCAGATCGAACCAATTCTGATTGTGTTCCTGGGGATCATGGTGCTGATCCTGGCGCTGGGTATTTTCCTGCCGATCTGGGACCTGGGCAAGGCAGCCTTGCATAAGTAAGAGTGTTAAATCGTGATCTTCTTGGAAAGATTTGTGTCGGCGAAACAACGCGGCGCGAGCTTGTTAGAGTTCGCCGTATCGCTCATTGTGGTAGGCATTTTGGGCGGCTTGCTGCTACAACGCTTGTGGTATTACCAAGGCGAGGCGGAGCAAGTAGCTGTGAAGATGACTGTTGCCAATATCCGATCCGCCTTAGAAATTAAGGTGGCGCAAGCTAAATTGCCTGGAAGTAGCTTAGATTTAACCTTTTTAACCGAAGAAAATCCTTTAAATTTACTAAAAGTTAAGCCTGTCAATTATGCCGGAGAACTGTATAGCCCTAGCAAGGAAGACATCGGCGCGGGAAATTGGTGCTTCGACCGGAGTGATAAAAGCCTGATTTATTTGTTAAATAATGAAAAATCTTTCGAAGATTCCCAATCGAAACTTTTGAAATTCAAGGTAAAATTGACCCGCTTGCCCCAACGCCCCGCCAAGCCGTCAGGCGCACCAGACAACGATGGTGTGGCCTTTGAGCAAGTGAAGGACTAGCGCGAACACCGCGCGGATTTTTCGACGATTTGGAGAAAGCAATGAACAAGCAAGCACGCACCGCAATCCCTCAACGCGCCGCACAAAGCGGCTTCACGCTGATCGAGCTGATTGTGGTGATCGTCATCCTCGGCATCCTGGCGGCCACCGCCCTGCCAAAGTTTTCCGACCTGAGCGGCGATGCCCGCGCAGCTTCCCTGAATGCCGCTGCTGGCGCGTTGCGCTCTGCTGGCGCGATTGCTCACGGCCAGGCACTGGTTAATGGCACCGCACGCGAGGCTAGCTCTACCGTCACGCTGGAGGGAGTTTCTGTTGCCACGGTATATGGCTATCCAGCGGCGACGGCGGTGGCACTGCGTGCTGCGGCGGGCTTGAACGCTGAAGATTACCGTATCGCGACCAGCACGGACTCTGACGTACCTACGATGAGCGCGAGTCAGTTGGCTATTCAGCCAGCTAAAAATCCAAAAGCCGCCTGCGCCATTATCTACACTGAAGCGACGGCATCAACTCCTGCTACCGTGGAAATTCCTGTCAACACTGGTACAGCTGCTACCTGCCTGTAATTCCCGCTGCTGCTGCTGGGAAAGCAACGTGAAGTTCGGCTATATTAGGCGCAGTGCCGGCTTCACGATGGTGGAGCTGATTACGGTTCTGATCGTGATGGGCATCTTGGGGGCGATAGGCGCTTCCCGGTTCTTTGATAACAACGCGTTCGAAAACCGGGCGTATGCCGACCAGGCCAAGACCATTCTCCGCTACGCGCAAAAGCTGGCTGTCACTGGCAATCGCTTCATCTTCGTGCGTACTGACGGCGCCAGCTTTGCTGTCTGCACGACTGCCGCTTGCGGCGCCAATGATCTCATAACCGCGCCTGGCGGCAGCAATAGCGGCAGCCGCGCGACCCGCGCCGCCTGTGTGCGGAACAATGTCTACGTTGCCAGCTGGATGTGCGAAGGGAGCCCCGGCACTGTTGCTGTCGCCGGACAAGCCGGCGTCACCGCCATCGGCTTTGACGCACTTGGCCGCCCGTACACCGTCAACAACGCCAACGTCTCAACGTCTCTTGCCAACCGTATGGACCTGACCTTCACCAGCGGCAGCAACAGCAGCCAGATCCGCATCTGGCCGGAGACGGGCTATGTACAGTAAGTGCCGCCAGCGAGGTTTAACCGTCGTCGAACTGGTGATGTTCATCGTCATCGTCGGCGTGGCTGCTGCCGGCATCCTGCAAGTGATGGATCTGACCAACCGCAATAGCACCGATCCAATCCGCCGCAAGCAAGCCATGCTGATCGCCGAGGCCTATATGGAAGAAGTCCAGCAGGCGCAGTTCACCGCCTGCGATGCAGGCGATCAAAACGCTGGCACAGCTATCTACATCACGGCGCCTCCGCTGAATCCCGCGCATCCGGAACTCTATTGCGCCGGTGCAGCTGAAAATTTTGGCCCTGAAGCGAATAACGTGCGGCCATACGACAACGTCAACGACTATGCGTCAGCCAACTACAACCAGGGCGATTCAGTGCGGCCGTTTGTGAACGCTGCCGGCGTTGATACCGACGTGACCGGCGCGCAGCTGGGGGCCGGCTTGGGTAACGTCCAGTTGAACGACTACACCACCACGCTGGCGCTGCGTAACGTCGCCCTGAACGGCATTGCCGCTGCGGACGTGCTGGAAATTACCATCACCGTGAGCTACGGCGTTGGCGAATCCGTCGTGTTGCAAGGCTACCGCACGCGCTACGAACCGAGGGCGCTATGACAATGATGGTCAGACGCGCGCGCGGTTTTACGCTGGTGGAAGCCATCGTCGTCATGGTGATTACCGCCATTCTGGCCGGCGTCATGGTGCTGTTCATCCGCCGTCCGGTGCAAAGCTATGTCGACACTGCCGCCCGCGCCGACATGGCAGATGTGGCCGAAATCGCACTGCGCCGCATGTCGCGTGAACTGCACGGCGCTGTGCCCAACAGCATACGCCTGTCTGCCGTTGGCGGCGTCTCGCTGCTGGAATTCATTCCCAGCGTTGCTGGTGGCCGCTATCTGGATGTCAGCGATGGCACGGACCCAACCGACCTCAACCTGCCAGCGCTAAGCTTCACCAACGCGAACGCCCTGCGGTTCTACGTCGTCACGCCGATGCCGGTTGCGCCATATGCGATCGCGCCTGGAGACGCCATCATCGTCTACAACCTGGGCAGCGGCATTACAGGTTCGGATGCCTATGAGAACAACGCCGCCAATCGCGCCACAGTGGGTCAGGTCGATGTGAATGGCAGGGTGATTACGATGACAGCGCCCAACCGATTCGTCAACGGCGCTACCTCCTCGCCCAGCAAGCGCTTCATTGTTGCCCGAGCGCCTGTCACCTTTGCCTGCGTGGACAATGCCAACGGCACCGGCACGCTGACGCGCTATACGAATTACAACTTCCGCGCTAATCAGCCGGATCTGGCGATGCTGACTGCGAATGCCAGCGCCGCGCTGATGGCTGACAACGTCCGGGGCTGCTCGTTCACCGTGCAGCAACTGGCCAACCGCAACACGGCGCTGATCGGGATAGCCATTGCGCTGGCGCGTCCAAGCCCTGGCAGCGGTGGCAATGGCCTCGAAACCGCCACGCTGGCCCAGCAAATCCAGGTGAACAACACGCCATGAAACAGACCTCATTCATGCGCCTGCGGGCACGCGGCAAGTCGGCTGGTGTCGCCATCGTGACCGCCATCTTCCTGCTGGTAGTGGTGGCCGGTTTGGCAGTGGCCGTGGTCTCGTTGAGCAGCTCGCAGCAGGAAGCATCTGCCAGGGACGTGCAGGCGCAGCGTGCGTACCAGGCTGCGAAGGCCGGCGTTGAATGGGCAGCATATCGCGGCCTGCGCACCAACTTCCCGGAGGGGCAGTTGCCACCGCCACCGCAGCCGTCGGTCGCTTTGGGTTGCCCCGCAGTGGCTGGCACCAACAATTCGCCGGCGCCGATCAGCTTTGTTCCGCCGGCCACCACGCTGTCAGGATTTACCGTGACGGTGCGGGTGACGTGCGATGTGGATGGCGGCGGCGTTGGCGATCGCAGTCCGAATGACCAGACCGCGTGGCATGTGAGCATCGAGTCCACCGCCTGCAATCAGCCCGTCAACGGTGCCTGCCCGAACAACGCGCCGGGGCAGGACTATGTGCAGCGGGTGATCCGCGCGCAGCTATAAAGCTGCAATGGTGTGGGAATGTGTGTATTTTTGCAGCAGGATTGTCATTTTAGGCATGTTTTGCAGCGGAAGTTGAATATAATCAAGCGTCTAGCGCGTAAACCTCGTGTGTTGAGATATGGGTTTTTTTAAAAGAACTAAAAAATCGGACGGCTGGCTGACAGTCACCTTCTTGCGCGACGGCGTTTGTACTGGCCGTGTGCAGCGTGTGCGCGACGCCAAGGCTGTCGTGGAAGTGGCCGCCTTCTATCCCGCGGACAGCGCTTTGTCGCCGGAAACGCTGGCACGCCTGAACAAGGAGCTGAAGGCCGGCACGTATCAATGCGGCACCATGCTCAGCGGCGGCGAATACCAGCTACTGATGGTCGACGCCCCCAACGTGCCGCAGGATGAGCTGAAAACCGCCGTGCGCTGGCGCTTGAAGGATATGCTGGACTTCCATATCGACGACGCCACCATCGACGTGCTCGACATCCCGGTCGATACGAACGCGCCATCGCGCGGCCACTCGATGTTTGCGATTGCCGCGCGCAACACGCTGATCCAGTCGCGTCAGACGCTGTTCGGCGAAGCCAAGCTGGACCTGAACGTCATCGACATTCCCGAAATGGCGCAGCGAAATATCTCGGCCCTGCTGGAAACCGACGGCCGTGGCCTGGCCATGCTGTCCTTCGACGCCGACGGCGGCCTGCTGACCATCACCTACAAGGCCGAGCTGTACCTGTCGCGCCGCATCGACGTCACGCTGGAGCAATTGCTGGAGCGCGATTCCGACCGCCAGCAAGCGCAGTTCGACAAGATCACGCTGGAGCTGCAACGCTCGTTGGATCACTTTGATCGCCAATTCTCTTACGTGAATGTGCTCAAGCTGCTGCTGGCGCCAACCGGCGCCGAGGGCTTGCACGAGCACCTGGCCTCCAATCTGTACATGCCGGTGGAAGCAATGACGCTGGACGATGTGTTCGACCTCTCCAAAGCACCGGAATTGAGGGACGTCGCCCAGCAACAGCGTTTCTTCCTGACGCTGGGCGCGGCCCTTCGGCATGAGGAGGTGACGCTGTGAGCCAGCAGATCAACCTGTTCAATCCGATCTTCCTCAAGCAGAAGAAGATTTTCACCGCCTTGCCGATGGCTGAGGCGCTGGGCGTCATCATCGCTGGTGCGCTGCTGCTGAACTGGTACGCCGCCAACAATGTGGACGAGCTGGAGCAATTAGCCAACGAAGGCAAGGCCACGCTGGCCAAACGCGAGCAGCAATTGATACGTGCCAATGCGCAGTTTGCGCCGCGCGCTCCGGACGCCGTGTTACAGGCCGATCTGAATGATGCCGAAGCCGAGCTTAAAGCATTACGCGATGTCTCGGCGGTGCTGCAAGGCGGCGCGCTGGGCAACACCAGCGGCTATGCTGAATACTTCCGCGCCTTCTCGCGCCAGAACGTCAACGGCCTGTGGCTCACCGGCGTCACCATCAGCGGCGCCGGCACCGACATCGGCGTGCAGGGCAGGGCCATGCAAGCGACGCTGATCCCGAACTACATCGCCCGCCTGACCGGCGAGCGCGTCATGCACGGCAAGGCTTTCGCCAGCCTGGATATCGGCCGGCCGGACGCACCGCCGTCGCAAGCGGCTGCTGCGCCAGCACCGGCAGACACGGCACCGGCCGCAGCGGCGGCGTCGTCATTCGTTGAGTTCAGCCTGCAATCGACGCCAGTGCAGGAGGCTGCCAAATGAAAGAGCAATTGCTGCAACAATGGATTAAGCTGAGCAGCAAGCTGGATGCGATGACGCTGCGCGAACGCGCGATGATCTTCGCGGCAGTAGTAGCTGCCATCCTGTTCCTGATTTACACGGTGTCGGTGGAGCCTTTGCTGAGCCGGCAGAAGGTGCTGAGCTTGCAGATCAAGAGCCAGCAAAACCAGATCGCCGGCATCGATGCTGAAATCAGCGCCAAGGCGCAAACCTTTGTGGTTGATCCGGACGCCAGCACGCGCGAGCGGCTGACCAAAGTACGGCAGGAAATCGACACCACCAGCGCCGGCCTGATGGCGGTGCAAAAAGGCCTGGTGGCGCCGGACAAGATCGCGCCTTTGCTGGAGCATCTGTTGCGCGGCAATGGCAAACTGAAGCTGGTATCGATGAAGACCTTGCCGGTCGCCGGCCTGAACGAGGCGGCGCAACCGGCCAATGCTGCGACGCCGCCGGCCGCTTCAGTCGCGCCAACAACATCAGCTGCGCCGGCCGCCGCTGGCGCCAAGGCCGCTGTCGCGCCGCGCAAGCCGCGTGAGCTGCTGTACCGTCACGGCGTCGAGATCGTATTGCAAGGCAGCTACCTGGACATGATCGGCTATATGGATGCGCTGGAATCGCTGCCGGTGCAGCTGTTCTGGGGCAAAGCCCATCTGGACGCGCAGCAGTATCCGAATTCGCGCCTGACGCTGACGCTGTACACGCTGAGCCTGGACCAGAAATGGATGAAACTATGAAACGCGCGCTAAGCCCCAGCCTGCTGCTGCTGATGCTGTCCGGCGTCGCCAGCGCGCAAGCGCTGACCGATCCGACCCAGCCCCCGCCGGAATCGCGCCTGCTGCCCGCCAGTGAGGCGGATGTGCAGGTGTCCCGTGGCCCTGTGCTGCAATCGGTATTGATCGGCTCGAACGGTCGCCAGGTGGCGGTGATCGACGGCCAGACCGTGCGCAGGGGCGAAAAATTCAATGGCGCCACGCTGGTCCAGGTCGGCAAGAACCAGGTGGTGCTGCAAAACGGCAGGAACAAGCAGACCCTGACGCTGTTCCCCGAAGCGGCCAAGAAAGCCGCACATTAAATGCGAAGAACGAGTATGCAAAATATCCTGACCATCGCTTTCGCGACCTCCATGCTGCTGCTGGGGGGCTGCCAGACCGCGTCCACGCGCGATACCTACGACAAGATCAGCGGCGAGGTGAGCGCCGCCGCCGCCAAGCCGGCCACGGTGACGCAGAACGAAGCCGTGTCGGCCGCCTTGCTGCCGCCGGTGTCGCAACTGAGCGAACAACTGCCGAAGGCGCGCGTGGTGCTGGAGGAGCGCTTCAACGTCTCGTTCAACAATGTGCCGGTGCAGCAGTTCTACAACTCGATTGTTGCCGGCACCCGCTACAACATGCTGATCAACCCGGAAGTCACCGGCAATATCACCGCCAACCTGAAAGACGTGACGCTGTTCGAGGCGCTGGACGCGATCCGCGAACTGTATGGCTACGACTACAAGGTGGAAGGCACGCGCATCTACATCCGTCCGCTGACCATGCAGACCAAGATGTTCAAGATCAACTACCTGACCGCAGTGCGCAAGGGGCAGTCCAGCCTGCGCGTATCGTCGACATCGGTCGCCAATGCCGGCACCAGCAATAGCGGTAGTCAGAACAACGGCAACAACGGCAATAACAATACGAATAACAACAATAACAGCAACGATCCCAACAATCCCGGCGGCAGCCAGAGCCAGCGTGACTCGGCCAATGTCGCCACCGTCTCGGAAAGCGATTTCTGGCTGGAGCTGAAGTCCGCGCTGGAAGCCATTGTCACCGTCGGCAAGGATGGACGCAGCGTCACCATCAGCCCGCAGTCCGGCGTGCTGGTGGTGCGCGCGATGCCGGATGAATTGCGCAATGTGGACCTGTATCTGCGCGCCACCCAGCTGTCCGTTGACCGCCAGGTGATCCTGGAAGCCAAGATTCTGGAGGTGGAGCTGAATAGCAACTTCCAGAGTGGCGTCAACTGGGCGGCGTTCGGCAAGCATTTCTCGATTGGTACCTTGCAGCCGGGCGCCACGCTGGGGCCGCAGGGGACGCCGCTGAGCAGCACCGGCAAAGCCGGCGTCAGCGCCACGCCCGGCAGCCTGATCGGTGCCTCGGCCGATGCGGCGGGCACGCTGTTGGGCCTGGCGTTCCAGACCAGTAATTTCGCTGCGCTGATTTCCTTCCTTGAGGGGCAGGGAACGGTGCATGTGCTGTCCAGCCCGCGCATCGCCACGCTGAACAACCAGAAGGCGCTGCTGAAGATCGGCACCGACGAGTTCTATGTCACCGGCGTCAGTACCACCACCAGCACCGCCGGCAACGGCACCGGCGTGACGTCGCCGACCGTGACGCTGCAGCCGTTCTTCTCGGGTGTGGTGCTGGATGTGACGCCGCAGATCGATGACGAAGGCAACATCATCCTGCACGTACACCCATCGGTGAGCCAGGTATCGACCATCAATAAATCGTTGAATCTGGGTTCGCTGGGCAACTACAACCTGCCGCTGGCGGCGTCGTCGACATCGGAAATGGACAGCATGGTGCGTGGACAGAACGGCCAGGTGGTGGCGATCGGTGGCCTGATGCGTCAGGCCACCACCACCGATAACTCCGGCCTGCCGGGCATGGCCAAGGTTCCGGTGATTGGTGCGCTGTTCGGCAGCAAGAGCGAAGTGGTGCAGAAGCGCGAACTGGTGGTGCTGATCAAGCCGACCATCGTGGAAACCTCGTCCGACTGGAATCGCGATCTGCTGGATAGCGGTCGTCGCATGAAGGAACTGGACCCTGGCCGCGCCGGGGGGCGCAACTGATTATGTACAGCAAACACTTTGGCCTGCGTGAAGCGCCGTTCAGCATCACGCCGGATACCAGCTATTTCTTCACCAGCCCGCATTCGCAAGAGGCGTTGAATACCCTGCTGGTGGCGGCCAAGAGCGGCGAGGGCTTCATCAAGATCACCGGCGAGGTGGGCACCGGCAAGACGCTGCTGTGCCGTAAATTCATCGCCACCATCGGCCCGGATTTTGTGACGGCGTATATTCCGAATCCCTACCTGGAGCCGCGCACGCTGATGCTGGCGCTGGCCGATGAATTGGAAGTGCCGCTGGAGAAGGATGTTGACCAGCACCAGCTGCTGAAGTCGATCACCAATCGCTTGATGGACCTGGCGCGCGAGGGCAAGCAGGTGCTGTTGCTGCTGGACGAGGCGCAGGCGATTCCGACCGAGAGCCTGGAAGCCTTGCGCCTGCTGACCAATCTGGAAACCGAGAAGCGCAAGCTGTTGCAGATCGTGCTGTTTGGCCAGCCTGAGCTGAATCAGCATTTGCAGGCGAATGCGATCCGCCAGCTGGCGCAGCGCATCACGTTTCATTATCACCTGGGGCCGCTGTCGCGCGATGATATCGAGTATTACATCGCGCATCGTTTGCGGGTGGCGGGCTATACCGGCGGACGGCTGTTCAGCCGGGCGGCGATTTCGCGTTTGTACAAGGCCAGCGGCGGGATTCCGCGTCTGGTGAACATCATGGCCAACAAGTCGCTGATGCTGTGTTTTGGCGAGGGCAAGCAGCAGGTGAGCGGGCGTCACGTCAGCCTGGCGGCCAGCGATACGGTGGCGGCCGCGCGCGGCGTGCGCTGGCCTTGGATGGCGGCGGGTGTAAGCTTGCTCATCGCCGCTTGCGGTTTGACCTGGGCGCTGACCAAATGAGCTTGATTAATAAAATGCTGCAGGACCTGGACGCGCGCGGCGGCGCCGGGGAGGATGCTGTGCATCAGCAGGAAGTGAAGGCCGTGCCGGTGACGGAGCGGGATCGCCGGCCTTTGCTGATTGGCGGCGCTGTTGCCGGCGTGCTGGTGCTGGCGGCGGGCGGATGGTATGGCTGGCAGTATTGGCAGTCGCACAGCGCGCCGCCACCTGGACCGGCGCCCAAGATCGTCGATAATCGACCGCCACGCACGGCGGTGCCAGCAGCCAGCCAGCCGGGCAGCGCGCCTGCGCCCACGTCGGCCACGGCTAGCCAGCCGGGCGCCACGCCATCGTCGGCCGTAGGCAGCCACCAGGATGCCGCGCCAGCGTCGGCCGTAGGTAGCCGCCGGGATGCCACGCCAGTGTCGGCCGTAGGCAGCCACCAGGATGCCGCGCTTGCTTCGACCAAGTTGCCTACCGATGCGGCCACGCCGCAATTGGCGCACAGCACGCCGGTGTCGATCAAGTCGCCGGTCGGCGCGGCCACGCCGCGGTTGACGGACAGCGCGCCTGCGGCGGCCAAGCCGGCGCGGGCGGCTGTTGAGCGCGCGCCGCGTCTGCCACGCGCATCGAGCAGTGCGGCGACGGAATTGGCTGAACACGCTGCGCCATCGGAGGCCGCTCGCGAACGTAAAGCCGCGTCGGCAGCCAAATCTGAAGGCGTAGTCGTGCGCGAGCTGACGCCGAAGCAAATGTCGGAAAACAGCTACCGCCATGCGCTGTCGGCATTGCAGGAAGGCCGCATCAACGCTGCGCTGGCCGACCTGGATAAGGCCGTCGAAATCGATCCGCGCAACGACGCCGCGCGTCAAACCTATGTCAGCCTGCTGCTGGAAAACCGCCGCACCGACGACGCCATCCGCCAACTGCGCCTGGCGCTGGGCATCGACACCCGCCAGCCCGGCCTGGCGATCATCCTGGCGCGTCTGCAACTGGAGAAGGGCGGCCCGGCGTTGGATACCTTGCTGAAGACCTTGCCCTACGCCGGCAACAATGCCGAATACCTCGGCTTCCTGGCCGGCGTGCTGCAACGTGAACAGCGTCACGCCGAAGCGGCGGAACAGTACCGCAACGCGCTGGCAATCGCGCCGGACAATGCGATATGGTGGATGGGCCTGGGAATTTCGCTGCAAGCGGACCAGCACCTGCCGGAGGCGCGCGAAGCTTATCGCCATGCACGCAGCGGCATCGGCCTGACACCGGAACTGAAATCCTTCGTCGACCGCAAGCTGGACCAACTGTCGCGCTGATTACAGGCTGGCTTGCGCGCCCCAGATCTGCTTCATGCTGAAGCGGGTGGCGGCCTCGTCTTCGCTGAGGCCCTCGGAGATGCCGCCCAAGCCCGTATTGCAGCAGCGCGGCTGCGCCGGCGTCATCATCGCGCCGGCAGCATCGCGCAGGTAGTGCACCTGCAAACCGTTGCTACAGCCCTGACGGCGGCTGACCACGCCAATCTCACCGCCGTCCAGGCGCACCAGGCAGCCCGGCGGAAAGTCGCCCAGCTCGCGCTTGAAGCAGTCGGCCAGATGCGGATCAACCGGCGCCGCCTTATCCTCCACCAGATTGCGCAACGCCAGGCTGGGCAGGATCGACTTGCGGTAATTGCGCGCCGATACCTGCGCGCAATAGCGGTCCGCAAAGCTCAGCAGCTTGGCGTTCAGCGTGACTTCCGGGCTGGCGATGCCTGACGGATAGCCGCTGCCCTCATCGTTTTCGTGATGCATCAGCACGCAGGAAATCCAGTCATCGTCATCCACGCCAACGCAGCGCAGCATGTCCGCGCTTTCCTCCGGATGACGGCGCACGATGGCCATTTCTTCCTTGCTCAGCGGCGCATTCTTGTTCTGGAAACCCTCGTGATGGCGCAGCATGCCGACATTCATGGTCAGCGCGGCCGCAGTCACCGTCAGCGTGCTGGCGGCGCTCATCTGCATGCTGCGCGCAATCACCACCGTCACCACCGCCGTCTCGATACAGTGGCGCACCGCATAAGTGCCATTGATCTGACCGAGGAAGATGCAGGCCAGCGCCACGTCGGGATTGATCTCGACCGCGCGTATTACATCGGCGGCGATGTCGCGCATCTCGCCCTCGGCGTTGTGCTCGTTGCGCAGATTGTGCAGCAGGCGCTCCAGGCGGCGATTGCACAGGTTGAGCTGATGCAGCGCCGACGACGATTCATTATTTGGATTGGTGTCGGACATTTCCATCCCGATCTTAAACTTGGGCCAGGCGCTGCAGCGCCAGTGCCAGTGTCTCGTCCTTTTTGGCAAAGCAGAAGCGCACGATGCCGGACTCCTTGCCTTGCTGATAAAACGCCGATACAGGAATCGCCGCCACCTTGATCTCGGTGGTCAGCCATTCGGCGAATTCGGCTTCCGTCTGTGATGAGATTTTATCGTAGCGCACGCATTGAAAGTAGGTGCCGTCGGCTGGCAACAACTCAAAACGCGATTTTTTCAGGCCATCGCGGAACAGGTCGCGCTTGCGCTGATAAAACATTGGCAGTTCGAGATATGGTGTCGGATCGGCCATGTAGCTGGCGATGCCATGCTGCATCGGCGTGTTGACGCTGAAAACGTTGTACTGGTGGACCTTGCGGAATTCCGCCATCAATGGCGCCGGCGCCGCCACATAGCCGATCTTCCAGCCGGTGACGTGGTACGTCTTGCCGAAGCTGGACACCACGAAAGCACGCTCCGCCAGTTCGGGATAGCGGCTGACCGATTCGTGGCGCTGGCCATCATAGACCATGTGTTCGTAGACTTCATCCGACAGGATCAGCACATCGGTGCCGCGCACGATGTCGCTCAGCGCCTGCATGTCGGCGGCGCGCAGCACGGTGCTGGTGGGATTGTGCGGCGTGTTGATGACGATCAGGCGCGTCTTGCCGTTGACGGCGGCAGCCACCTTGGCCCACGGCACGGTATAGCCATCGGCCCCGACTTCCATTTCCACCGACACCGGCACGCCGCCGGCCAGCGTAATCGCCGGCACATAGCTGTCGTACACCGGCTCGATGACGATCACCTCGTCGCCAGGATGCACGCAGCAGAAGATGGCGGTGGTCAGCGCCTGGGTGGCGCCGGCGGTGACGGTGATCTCGCTGTCGACGTGGTATTCGTGCCCGTACAGCGCGGCGATCTTGGCGACGATGGCCTGGCGCAGCACCGGCGCGCCGCTCATCATCGGATACTGGTTGAAATCGGCCTGCATGGCGTCGTTGACGGCGGCCAGCAGGCTGCGCTCGCAGCCGAAATCCGGAAAGCCCTGGCCGAGGTTGACGGCGCCGGCCTGCGCGGCCAGCTGGGACATGCGGGTGAATACGGTGGTTCCGACTGCGGGCAGGCGTGTCGTCAGTTGAGGCGTCATCGGCAGAGGCGTTGTTATGGACAGATGACCTATTCTAGCGCAATCCACTTCTCTGGCAACATCACCTTGAACATGCCTTCGCGCGCCAGCCGGCGGGCCAGCTTCAGCAGCGCCTTGTCCTTGGTGATCAGCACCTCGGCCTGGGCGTCGCGGGCGATTTCGAGGAATTTCTGGTCGGCCTTGTCGCTGCACACCGGCAGCTTGATGCCGGACTCAGGCGGTGCCACCACCTTGATCAGCGCGTCGAAGCGGGCGGCGGCGAGGGGGCGACTATCTTCGTCCAGCGGCAGGTGCTTATAGTGCAGCACGATGTTGTACTCGTCGCGGCAATCGGAACGGGTAACGGCCTCGATCTCGCCGCGCTCGATGGCGCTGACCAGCTTGGCCCAGCGCGGATCGTTGAAGACGAACAGGTCGAGACAAACGTTGGTGTCGATAACGACTTTCTTTGGAACAGGTATCATGTAGGCTAGTTACGTAAAAATGTATTTTGGAATCTTATGCTGATAGTGCTTTCCCCGGCAAAAAGTCTCGACCTGGAGACTCCGCCAACCACCAAGCTGCACACCGAACCATCGTTCCTGGACCACTCCGAACAACTGATCCACCGCCTGCGCGAGTTTTCGCCGGCCGAGCTGGGTGAGCTGATGGACTTGTCCGACAACTTATCCGCGCTCAACGTTGCCCGTTACGCCTCCTGGACCAAAGACACCAGCGAGGCGCGCCAGGCGGTCATGACCTTCAACGGCGACGTCTATGATGGCCTCGATGCGCGCACTTTACAGCCGAAGCAGCTGGACTACGCGCAATCGCGCATCCGTATCCTGTCCGGCCTGTATGGCATGCTGCGTCCGCTGGACCTGATCCATCCGCACCGGCTGGAAATGGGCACCCGCCTGAGCACGCCGCGCGGCAAGAACCTGTACGACTTCTGGGGCGACACCATTGCCCAGGCGCTGAACAACACCGCGAGCGAGCAGGGCGCCGACACGCTGGTCAACCTGGCGTCCGAGGAATACTTCAAGTCGGTCAAGCCGAAGGCGCTTGCGGTGCCGGTGATCACGCCGCTGTTCGAAGACTGGAAGAACGGCAAATACAAGATCATCTCGTTCTACGCCAAGCGCGCGCGTGGCCTGATGGCGCGCTACGCAGCTGTCAAAGGCATCACCGATCCACAAAAGCTGAAAAAGTTCGACATCGACGGCTACACCTACGTGCCGTCCGCCTCGGACGACAAAACCTGGCTGTTCCGCCGCAAACTGGCTGAATAAAAAAACCGGGATTCAGCTCCCGGTTTTTTACTTGCTTTTACATCGAAGCGTTGGAGCTCCAGAAGCGCCACCACTTGCGTTCCTGCTTTTTGCCTTCGTCCAGGAACTTGGAGTTAGGGTAGTTCAGCTTGAATACGCGCTCGGTGTCGTTTTTCAGCTCGGTCATGCCCAGCTTGTCGTAGCTGCGTATCATGATGAACAGCGCTTCCTCGATCACCGGGGTGTCGCGGAAATCGTTCATGATGCCCATCGCGCGGTTGGCGGCGGCCAGGTAGGCACCACGGCGATAGTAGTAGCGCGCCACGTGCACTTCATACGAGGCCATCGCGTTCAGCAGATAACGCATGCGGTCCAGCGAATCCGGCGTATACTTGCTGTTAGGGAACTTGGTCACCAGTTCCTTGAAGGCCGCGTAGGCTTCGCGCGTGGCTTTCGGATCGCGCTCGGTGGCGTCCTGCTCGTAGACGAAGTTCAGGAAACCGATCTGGTCATTGAAGTTGATCAGGCCGCGCAGGTAGTACATGTAATCAACGTTGGCGTGATTCGGGTGCAGCTTGATGAAGCGCTCGACTGCCGCCAGCGCCTGTGCCTGGTCCTGCGATTTGTAGTAGGCATAGGCGATATTCATCTGCGCCTGCTGGGCGTAGGTGCCGAATGGATAGCTCGATTCCAGGCGTTCATACAACTGAATTGCACGCTCGTAGTGCTGGCCTTCCAGTTCTTCGCTCGCCTCCGAGTATAATTTCGATGCGCTCCAACCTTTTGTTTCGTCGGCTTTTTCAGAGAAAAGGCCGCAACCGGACAAACCAAGCAGAACAACCGTTGCCGCAACTACCGATAATTTTTTTTGCATATCTTTTGCAAGAAACTGTTTAACCAAAGTTTTACGAGGCTAATTATAGCCGATAGGATTACCGTGATATTAAACGCAAAGCCGAATTTGGCCGAATCTTCCTCCGAACACGATGCCGACACTGACCTGATCGTCAACGACGGCGATTTTGGCGACGACGAGGACGGCCTGGCGCCGATCGAGCTGCAGCTGGTGCCCGAACACTGCGGCCAGCGCCTCGACAAGGTCATTTCCGGCCTGGTGCCGCAATTCTCCCGCGGCCGCCTGCAAACCTGGATCACCGACGGCTTCGTCTCGGTGGACGGCAAACCGGCGAAAAGCACCAAGGATACCGTCTACGGCGACGAGAAGGTCATCATTCTGCCCCAACCCGAGCCGGAAGACGAGGCTTTTAAGCCGGAACCGATGGAACTTAACATAGTTTTCGAGGACGAACACCTGATTGTGGTGAACAAACCGGCTGGCCTGGTGGTTCACCCGGGCGCCGGCAACTGGTCCGGCACGCTGCTGAACGGCCTGCTGCACCACAGCCCGCAGCTGTCCGGCGTGCCGCGCGCCGGTATCGTGCACCGCCTGGACAAGGATACCAGCGGCCTGATGGTGGTCGGCAAAACGCTGGCCGCGCAGACCGATCTGGTGCGCCAGCTGGCCGCGCGCACCGTCAAGCGCGAGTATTTCGCAGTCGTGTGGGGCACGCCGCGCATAAGCGGTACTATTGATGCGGCGATGGGACGTCACCCGCGCGACCGCGTCAAGATGGCGGTGTCGACCGGCATGGGCTCCAAGCCGGCCATCACCCACTACCAGCTGATCAGCAGCGGCAAGCTGGGCGAGGGACGTCCTGTCAGTCTGGTGCAGTGCCGCCTGGAGACAGGCCGCACCCACCAGATCCGCGTGCACATGCAGTCGATCGGCTTCCCGCTGGTGGGCGATACGGTGTACGGCAAGCAGCACCTGGCCGACTATTTCCCGCGCCAGGCACTGCAAGCGCGCCGCCTGGGGCTGGTACACCCGGCCACCGGCGAACAATGCGAGTGGCTGGTGCCGCTGGCCGATGATTTTGCTGCACTGCTGGCGCGAGCCGGCATCGATGAACCGGAACAGATTTGATGGCTACACAGCAGCAATGGTTGATCCCGAACTGGCCGGGCTTGCCCGACAATGTGGGCGTGCTGTCGACCACGCGGCGCGGCGGTGTCAGCCCGGCGCCGTATGACGACGGCATGGGCGGCGGCGGCCTGAACCTGGGCACGCACGTCGGCGATCAGCCGCACAATGTTGCTGCCAACCGGGCCATCCTGCGCCAGATGCTGCCGGACGACCCGGCCTGGCTGTCGCAGGTGCACGGCACGGCCGTGGCCAACCTGGCCAAGGTCGGTCCGCAGCAGGTACCAGAGGCGGACGCCAGCCTGTCGACGCTGCCCGGCAAGGTGTGCGTCATCATGACCGCCGATTGCCTGCCGGTGCTGTTTGCCGACAAGCAGGGCAAGACTGTGGCTGCTGCCCATGCGGGCTGGCGCGGCCTGGCGTCCGGCGTGCTGGAAAATACGGTGGAGGCGATGCGCGCCGCCGGCGCCGGCGAGCTGAGCGCCTGGATGGGGCCAGCCATCGGTCAGTATCAGTTTGAGGTGGGGCCGGACGTCAAGCAGGCCTTCCTCGGCGGCGCGGTCGACGATTCGGGCGTGCGCCATGTGGAGGCGGCGTTCAGCACCATGGAAGGCAAGCCGGGCAAATACCTGGCCGACATCTACAGCCTGGCGCGCTATCTGCTGCATCGGGCCGGCGTCAAGGATGTGCATGGCGGCGAGTTCTGCACCGTCTCCAATTCCGGCCGTTTCTATTCTTACCGCCGCGATGGTGTCACCGGCCGCCAGGCCACCTTAATCTGGCTCAAATGAACGTGCTTCCCGTGCGGCTTGCTCGGCAGCGCGTCGCCGGGCCTTGCGCTTGCCCGTGCCGGCGATGTACATCAAGGTCCCCAGTGGCAGCACGCAATAGAACAAAAACGTTACAATTCCCGCAACCACAGAAGTTTCTGTCAGCGCCATCAGGCCGACGACGTATATCCAAGCAATAGCAACAATCAGCATCGTGTTTAACTCACTACTTTAGGGAACCACACATGAATTTGCCCGATCCGAACGCTTTCAACGCCTGGATGCAGTCGAATCCGATGGCCGCCATGATGCAGGATGTCGGCGCGCACATCAAGCCGGAGGCGATGGAGCAGCTGAAGAATGACTACCTCAAGGATTTCGGCGCGTTGTGGCAGGACTTCATTTCCGGCAAGACGCTGCCGGTCAGCGATCGCCGTTTCAGCTCGTCCGCGTGGCAGGGCAATCCGATGTCGGCGTTCAACGCCGCCGCTTATCTGTTGAATGCCAGATTCCTGAGCGCGATGGTGGACACCGTGGATGTCACGCCGCAACAAAAACAGAAAATCCGTTTCGGCGTGCAGCAGATTATCGACGCCATGTCGCCGGCCAATTTTCTGGCCACCAATCCGGAAGCGCAGCAAAAGCTGGTGGAAACCAAGGGTGAGAGCCTGACGCGCGGCCTGGCCAATATGCTGGGCGACATGAGCAAGGGTCACATCTCGCTATCGGATGAGTCGGCGTTCGAGGTGGGGCGAAACCTGGCGATTACCGAAGGCACGGTGGTGTACGAGAATCCGCTGTTCCAGCTGATCCAGTACACGCCGAAAACCGCCAGCGTCAGCCAGACGCCGCTGCTGATGGTGCCGCCTTGCATCAACAAATTCTACATTCTCGACCTGCAACCGGAAAACTCGCTGGTGCGCTATGCGGTGGAGCAGGGTAATACGGTATTTCTGATTTCGTGGAGCAATCCGGACAAATCGCTGGCGCGCACGACCTGGGATGATTATGTCGAAAAAGGCGTGATCCAGGCGATCCGCGTGGTGCAGGACATCAGCGGCGAAGACAAGCTGAACATGTTCGGCTTCTGCGTCGGCGGCACCATCGTCGCCACCGCGCTGGCGGTGCTGGCCGCGCGCGGCGAGCAGGTGGCCAACAGCCTGACCTTGCTGACCACCTTCCTCGACTTCAATGACACCGGCGTGCTGGATGTGTTTGTCGACGAAACCCAGGTGGCGCTGCGCGAGCAGCAACTGAAGGATGGCGGCCTGATGCCGGGGCGCGACCTGGCCAGCACCTTCTCCAGTCTGCGTCCGAACGACCTGGTGTGGAACTATGTGCAGTCCAACTACCTGAAGGGCAACGACCCGGCGGCCTTCGACCTGCTGTACTGGAACTCGGACAGCACCAACCTGCCGGGACCGATGTTCTGCTGGTATCTGCGCAATACCTATCTGGAGAACAAACTGAAGACCGGTGAACTGGTCGTGGCGGGCGAGAAGGTCGACCTGACCAGCATCGACGTACCGGCCTTTGTCTACGGCTCGCGCGACGACCATATCGTGCCGTGGCCGTCGGCCTTCGATTCGCTGGCCATCCTCAGCGGCCCGACACGCTTTGTGCTGGGCGCCTCCGGCCACATCGCCGGCGTCATCAACTCGCCGGCCAAGAACAAGCGCAACTATTGGACCAATGACAGCGGCAAGGCCGACTCCGCCGACGCCTGGTTCAAGAATGCCAGCGAAACACCGGGCAGCTGGTGGCCGGAGTGGGCGAAGTTCCTCGACCAGAACGGTGGCAAGAAGGTCAAGGCCAAGGGCAAACCGGGCAATGCCAGGTATAAGGCGATCGAGCCGGCGCCGGGGCGCTACGTCAAGGTGAAGGCAGATTGACGTTGGTTGCGTTGCAATAGAATCCAAATACTTGTATCAGATTGTGCAAGTTATTTGCTTTCGCCTCTATAATAAGTAAAAGTAGGCACGCGGGAAGGGGACTACCAGTCCGCTTTCTATCCGATTTTTAAGAGACATGCGCTGCGGCGCAATAAACGGACTTGTGATGAGTAGTGCGAAAAAAAATGCTGACCGCCTGATCAAAAAATACCCGAACCGTCGTCTGTACGACACGCAGACCAGTTCCTACATCACGTTGACCGACGTGAAGCAGCTGGTACTGGACAACGAGGAGTTCACCGTTGTCGATGCCAAGAGCAACGAAGACCTGAGCCGCAGCATCCTGCTGCAAATCATCCTGGAAGAAGAGGCCAGCGGCGCGCCGATGTTCTCCAGCGATGTGCTGGCGCAGATCATCCGCTTCTACGGCCACGCCATGCAGGGCATGATGGGCTCCTACCTGGAGAAGAATGTCCAGGCCTTCACCGACATCCAGCGCAAGTTCACCGGCAGTGCGGTGGGCGGCCAGCCATTCAGCCCGGAAATGTGGAACCAGTTCATGAATGTCCAGGGCCCGATGATGCAGGGCATGATGAACAATTACATCGATCAGAGCAAGAGCCTGTTCGTGCAGATGCAGGAGCAGATGCAGAACCAGAGCAAGAACCTGTTCGGCACTTTCCCGTTCGCACCGGTGCCACCAACGCCGACCGACAAAAAGTAATTTCGCTACGTCCTGCGTAGGCGCAACGGCACAGCACACGCAAGTGGCTGTGCCGTTTTTGTAGCTTGATTACAAAATCCCCAGTATTCTGTTGACACCCGAAATTCTTCGGTAGTACTATCGACAACATCTTGTGGAAGCGCTTCCACTCCCTGTTCAGACAAAGGAGTTCGTGTGGTTCAAGAGCTGTTTCAGCCGCCGGCCGGTTCGGTTGTGTGGGATAAGGACTTCCTGATTGGCGCCGCCACGGCTGCCTATCAGATCGAAGGCGCCGTCCACGAAGATGGCCGCATCCCGTCGATCTGGGATACCTTCGCGGCCACGCCGGGCAAGGTGCTGGCCGGCGACACCGGCGAATTCGCCTGCGACCACTACCATCGGTGGCAGGAGGACGTTGAACTGCTGGCGGCATTGAACGTCGGTGCCTATCGCCTGTCGATTTCCTGGCCGCGTGTGATGACTGCCGACGGCCAGGCCAACGAGAAGGGCATCGCCTTCTATCGCAACTTGCTGAAAGCCTTGCGCGCCAAGGGCCTGAAAACCTACGTCACGCTGTACCACTGGGACCTGCCACAGCACCTGGAAGACAAGGGCGGCTGGGTCAACCGCGACACCGCCTACAAGTTCGCCGAGTACGCCGACATGATCAGCAAGCAGCTGCATGGCCTGGTCGATGCATGGGCCACGCTGAACGAGCCATGGTGCTCGGCGATGCACGGCTACGGCACCGGCCACCACGCGCCGGGCAAGCAGGATGTGGTGTTTGCCACGCAGGCCATGCATCATCTGCTGCTCGGCCACGGCCTGGCGGTGCAGCATCTGCGGGCGAATGATCCGCAGGCGCAGGTGGGCATCGTCGCCAACGTCGGCCGTGGCACCAGCACTGATACCAGCGCCGCCGGCCAGCGCGCCGCCTGGCTGTTCGAGCTGCAGCACAATAACTGGATACTCGATCCGCTGCTGAAAAAATCCTATCCATCGGCGCTGTGGGAATTATGGCCAGGCGCGCAGCCGACCATCCTGAACGGCGACATGGACATCATCGGCGCGCCGCTCGATTTCCTCGGCATTAATTACTACTTCCGTACCAACGTGGTCAGCGACGGCGGCAGCGGTTATGTCGAAGTGGACCTGGAGGGCGTCGAACGCACGCAGATGGGATGGGAGGTGTACCCGGATGGCCTGCGGCATCTGCTGGTCGGCTTTCATCGCGACTATCCTAACCTGCCGCCGATCTACATCACCGAGAACGGCATGGCCACCGATGACCAGGTGGTCGATGGCGAAGTGGATGACAGCCAGCGCATCTCCTTCCTGAACCGCCACCTGGAAGCGGTGAATCAGGCGGTGAAGGAAGGCGTCGATGTGCGCGGCTATTTCATCTGGTCGCTGATGGACAATTTCGAATGGGCCTTTGGTTATGAGCGTCGATTCGGTATCATCCACGTCGACTACGCGACACAGAAACGCACGCTGAAACGCAGCGCGAAATTGGTTACACAATTTTTGGCGCAGCGATCCGCCCAAAAGTAAGTTACACGAATAGAATGGGGCGCTTTGACGCCCTCAGGGAGACAAACAGAATGTACAAGGCCACAAAAGTGGGCTGCGCCATTGCGCTTGCCCTGTCGGTAGCTGCCGCCGCACACGCGCAGGCGCCAGCGCCACTAAAAGCCACCGTGATTCACTGGTGGACCTCGGGCGGCGAATCGGCCGCAGTCAAGCAGTTCGCGGATGCCTACAACAAGGCGGGCGGCCAGTGGGTCGACCAGGCTGTCGCCGGCGCCGACCAGTCGCGCGCCACCACCATCAACCGCATCGTCGGCGGCAACGCGCCAACGGCCGCACAGTTCAATACCTCGAAGCAGTTCCGCGACTTCGTTGAGCAGGGCTTGCTGAATAATGTGGACGACGTGGCGATTGCCGGCAAGTGGGACCAGATCATGCCGCCGTCGATCCTGCAGGCGATCAAGGTCAATGGCCACTTCTATGCCGCGCCGGTGGACATTCACATGCCGGCCTGGTTCTTCTACTCCAAGGCCGCGTATAAAAAAGCCGGCATCACGTCGGAGCCGCAGACCTGGGACGAATTCCTGGCGCAACTGGCCAGGCTGAAAGCGGTCGGCGTCGTGCCGCTGGCCTTCGGCGGCCAGGTGTGGCAGGAGAAGATCACCTTCGACGCCATCTTCGCCATGGTCGGCGGCGCCGACCTGTATTTGAAAGTCTATCGTGACCGCGATCAGAAAGCGGTGATGTCGCCAGCCTTCCGCCAGGTGCTGGTCGAATTCAAAAAGCTGAAAGGCTTTGTCGATGCCGGCTCGCCGGGCCGTAACTGGAATGATGCGACCGCGCTGGTTGTCCAGGGCAAGGCGGGCGTGCAGATCATGGGTGACTGGGCCAAGGGCGAATTCGCCGCCGCCAAACAGGTGGCAGGCAAGGACTTCGGCTGCTTCGCCGGCTTCGGTCCGAAAGCGCCGTACATCGTCGCCGGTGATGCCTTCGTCTTCCCGAAAACCACTGACGCCAACGCGATCAAGGCACAGAAGCTGCTGGCCAATGTAGTAACTTCGCCAGCGGCGCAAGTGGCCTTCGCCGCGCGCAAGGGCGCGATCCCGATACGTGGCGATGTCGACGAATCCCAGCTGGACCTGTGCGCGCGCCAGGGCCTGGCTATCATGAAGGACAAGACGCGCCAGCTGCCGAACAGCGAAATGCTGGCGACGCCCGACACCACAGGCGCGCTGCAGGATGTGCTGACCAGCTACTGGAACAAGAACCAGTCGCCGGACGATGCGCAGAAAGCATTCGCCCGCGCCATCAAGGGCGACTAAGCCATGACGAAGAAACGTCAAAGCGTTTCGGTCGCCGCCTACATCGCCATCCTGCCGATGGCCTTGACGGTGCTGCTGGCCTACCTCGGCACCATGCTGTGGACGGCGCGCGTATCGGTCAGCAGCTCGCGCACTTTCCCGGCCAGTGACTTTGTCGGCGCCTCGCAGTACATCCGCCTGTTCAACAACGAGCGCTGGCTGCTGTCACTGCAAAACGTGGCGGTGTACGGCGTGCTGTTCATCGCCGCCTGCCTGATCATCGGCTTCCTGCTGGCGGTATTCATTGACCAGAAAGTGATGGCGGAAGGCGCGCTGCGTACCGTGTTCCTGTATCCGTACGCGATGTCCTTCGTCGCCACGGGCCTGATCTGGCAATGGATACTGAACCCGGAGCTGGGCATCCAGGAAGTGCTGCACAAGCTGGGCTGGACCGAAGCGAAATTCGACTGGATCGTCGACCAGGACATGGCCATCTACACCATCGTCATCGCCACCGTGTGGCAGGCTTCCGGCCTGGTGATGGCGCTGATGCTGTCCGGCCTGCGTGGTGTGGATGAAGAAATCTGGAAGGCCGCGCGCATCGACGGCATCCCGCGCTGGCGCGTCTACAGCAGCATCGTGCTGCCGATGCTGGGCGCATCGGTATCGACCGCCTTCGTGCTGCTGTTCGTGATGGTGGTGAAGGTGTTTGACGCGGTGGTGGCGATGACCCAGGGCGGGCCGGGCACGGCCAGCGAAGTGCCGGCCAAGTTCATCATGGATTATCTGTTCGGCCGCGCCAATATCGGCCTGGCTTCCGCTGCTTCGATCGTGCTGCTGCTGACGGTGCTGGCCATCGTCGCGCCGCTGTACTTCGTGCGCAGTCGTCGCGCCGCATTGGGGGCATGATGGGACAAGTTGTGAAACTCGATAAAACCGCCGCCGCGCGCGCCGCAGAGCAGGCCCGCCTGGCTGCTGCCAATGACGCCAGTATTCCGACACCGCGCCCGCGCCGCAAGCTGGCATGGACGCCGGCGCGCATCGGCGTGTATGCCTTCCTGATCGTGGCGGCCTTGTTCTTCCTGCTGCCGCTGTATGTGATGCTGGTGACGTCGGTGAAGCCGATGGAAGAAATCCGCCTCGGCACGCTGTTCGCGCTGCCGCAGCATATGACGCTGGGGCCGTGGTCGCAGGCCTGGTCGTCGGCCTGTACCGGCCTGGAATGCGACGGCATCCGTGGCGGCTTCTGGAACTCGGTGGCCATCGTGGTGCCGAGCACCATTCTATCGATCGCCATCGGGGCGATCAACGGCTATGCGCTGTCGTTCTGGCGGCCGCGCGGCGCCGGCGTGCTGTTTGCCATCCTCATGATGGGCGCCTTCATTCCGGTGCAGGTGATGATCTATCCGCTGGTGCGGGTGCTGGCGGCGGTGAACCTGTTCAGCTCCCTGCCGGGCATCATCCTCATCCACACCATCTTCGGCATGCCGGTGATGACGCTGCTGTTCCGTAACTACTATGCAGCGCTGCCGATGGAACTGTTCAAGGCGGCGCGGATTGACGGTGGTGGCTTCTGGCGCATCTTCCTGCAGCTGATGCTGCCGATGTCGACGCCGGTGATCGTGGTCGCGGTCATCATGCAGGTGACCGGCATCTGGAATGACTTCTTGCTTGGACTCGTGTTTGCGGGTTCCGAGCACTTGCCGATGACGGTCCAGCTGAACAACATCATCAACACCACTACCGGTGAGCGCCTGTACAACGTCAACATGGCGGCAACGATACTGACGTCGATCGTGCCGCTGGTGCTCTACTTTATATCTGGCCGCTGGTTCGTGCGCGGCATCGCCTCCGGCGCTGTGAAGGGTTAATCATGTCTAACGTAGCTATTCGAAATTTGCAGATTCAGCTGGGCGGCAACAAGGTGATTGAATCGCTCAACCTGGATGTGAAAGCAGGGGAGTTTGTGGTGCTGCTTGGGCCATCGGGATGTGGCAAGTCGACGCTGTTGCACAGTATCGCAGGCCTGATCGACACCAGCGCTGGCCAGATCGAAATCGGCGGCCGCGACATGACCTGGGCCGATCCGAAGGACCGCGGCATCGCGCTGGTGTTCCAGTCCTACGCGCTGTATCCGACGATGAATGTAGAAGCGAATATGTCCTTTGGCCTGCGCATCAACGGCACGCCGAAGGCGGAAATCGCCCGCCGCGTGAATCGCGCCTCCGACATGCTGCAACTGGGCCCGCTGCTGAAGCGCAAGCCGGCCAACCTGTCGGGCGGCCAGCGTCAGCGCGTGGCGATCGGCCGCGCCATCGTGCGCGAGGCCGACGTGATGCTGTTCGACGAGCCGCTGTCGAATCTTGACGCCAAGCTGCGCACCGAACTGCGACGCGAGCTGAAACAGTTGCATAAGCAACTGGGCGCGACGATGATCTACGTGACCCACGACCAGGTCGAAGCGATGACGCTGGCGCAGCGCATGGCGGTGATGAAGGGGGGCGTGGTGCAGCAGTTCGACACGCCGGACGTCATCTACAACACGCCCGCCAACCTGTTCGTGGCCACCTTCCTCGGCTCGCCCGGCATGAACCTGTTCAAGGGCGAACTGGAAACGCAGGACGGCCGCACCGTGTTCCGCAACCAGCATCTGTCGGTCGACGTAACCGGCTACCCATTCAAGCAGCCGCTGACCGGCAAGCACGCGTGCGTGCTGGGCGTGCGGCCGGAAGATATCGACGTCGGGCATATTGACGGCGTTGGTCAGGCAGTACGCGCCTCGGTTTCGCTGATCGAAGCCATGGGCGCGCACCGCGTAGTATGGCTGGACTTCCACGGCACCCAGGTCGCGGGCATCGTGCAGGACCAGCAGCAGATCGAAACCGAGAAGGAGATCAGCTTCTCGATCCGCACCAATCGTATTTCCCTGTTTGACGGAGCCACCGAACACCGGCTCTAAAAACCGGGGTCAGTTCTGCCAAACGCACACGAGCTCATGTACGTTTGGCAGAACTGACCCCGGAATTTCCGTAGTTGCCTAATCACCGGGTCTGCCATGGTATGGCCCGACGCCTACGTGCGTCTTGTGGTGGAACCGGTTCCACTTGGAAGAAGCGAGGAGACATCAATGAAAAAAACCGTTTTAGCCTTGAGCATCGCGCAGATGATGTTGAGCGGCGGCGCAGCGTACGCGCAGCAGCAGGCGGCAGCCGATACACCGGCGGCCAGCGACAACGTCGAGAAGATCATCGTCACCGCTACCCGGCGCGATACGTTGGTGCAGGATACGCCGCTGGCGATTACTGCCTACACCCAGGACACGTTGGCCAACAACCAGGTCAAGGATCTGGCGTCAATGACCGCCATGGTGCCTAGCCTGGTGGTGGAGCCGCACAGCGATTCGGGCGGCGTGCATGTGTACATGCGCGGCGTCGGTTCGGCCAATCACACGGAGCTGGGTGACCCGGCGGTGGCGTTCTACGTCGACGGCATTTACGTGCCGCGTCCGCAGGGTGCGACGGCGCTGATGTATGACCTGAACCACGTCGAGGTGGCGCGCGGCCCGCAAGGCACGCTGAACGGCCGTAACTCCACCGCCGGCGCGGTCAACCTGGTGTCCGGCGCGCCAAGCACCTCGAAGGTGTTCGGCTCGGCCAGCGTGGTGGTGGGCGATTATCATCGCATCCAGACCCAGGCCATGATCAATATCCCGCTGAGCGAGGACATCGCGCTACGCATCGCCGCCATCAAGGACCAGCATGATGGCTATGTCGATTTCCGCAAGGGCTCGAACGTTTCGCCCGGCACGCAGAAATATGGCGCCGGCGACCAGCAGGGCGCGCGCGCCTCGCTGTTGTGGAAGTTCACGCCGGACCTGAAGGCGACCTTCATCGCCGACTACTATAGCGACACTGGCGCCGGCAATATCTACCTGTCGGCCGAACCGCAGCCTGGCCAGGACCTGCGCTCGGCGCTGATCGATACGGCGGGAACGCTGGATCAGTCCATCATCACCGCCAAGGCCAAGGTGCAATGGCGTCCGGTCGAGGGCATCGAGGCGCAGTACCTCGGCGCGTGGAGCCGCCTGAAACGCAGCAACGCCAGTGATGCCGACGCCGGTTTCTACCCAGGCTTCAAGGCGGAGAACCGCACCGAGTGGGGCCAGTTCGACAGCCTGTCGAACGAGCTGCAACTGCGCTCGGATTCCGAAGCGCCACTGCAATGGGTGGGTGGCCTGTTCTTCTTCCGCGAGAAGAACAAGGTCCGCTTCGACATCGACCGCAGCCAGATTTCGGAAGAGATGCTTAACCAGAGCATTGCCAATGGCAGTGTGATTTTCGTGCAGCCGACCGTCGGCCAGTATGCGTCGGCGATGTCTTTCATTCAGGGTAACCGCCAGCTGCACTCGAAAGCCGCCTTCGCCCAGGCCAGCTATGAGCTGGACCCGGTATGGAAGCTGACCGCCGGCGCGCGCTACACCAAGGACCACAAGTACGATATCGGCGGCCAGAACTGGGCTTGCCCGAACTGGCCGGACAACGCGCCGCGCGGCGCCACGCTGACGCCAAGCCAGATCGCGCAGCTGGTGACGCCGGGCACCGGCACCATCAACACGCACAACATCGGGCCGGGCGGCATCGTCAATCAGTCCACCTGCGGTAATACCTACGGCGACAACACCGCCGATCTGGCCTACGGCCAGGCGACCTGGCTGGGCCGCGTGGAGTACAAGGTGTCGAAGGACATCCTGACCTTCGCTTCGGTGACCACCGGCTTCCACTCGCCAGCCATCGGCGACGGCGGCGCTACCACCAAGCCGGAAAAGCTGACCAGCTATGAGCTGGGCTTCAAGTCAGACCTGCTGGACCGCAAACTGTCGCTGAACATCGATGCGTTCTGGATGAAGTACAAGGACAAGCTGGAATCGCAGGTGGTCAATAACACGCTGCAGAACTTCAATGCGGCCGGAGCTTCGGTCAAAGGCATCGAGGCGGAATGGGCGTGGCGCCCGACCAGCGCTGACCGCTTTAGCGGCAACGCCACCTGGCTGAAAGCGCGCTATGACGACTTCCTGTCCTGTGACGTCGACGCCGCGCGCGCCAACGGCCAGGCCTGTGGCACTACTGCGCCTACCGTGAATGTCGGCGGCAGCGTACTGAAACACGCGCCGACCTTCGCCACCACGCTGATGTACGAGCATGACTTCGACACCGGCAGTGGTCGCATCACGCCGCGTATTTCGACGCACCACGAGACCAAGTCCTTCGTCGGCTCGGGCGCGTTTGCCGACGATGTGCCTGGCCATCCGGGCGTGAAGATGCAGGCGGCGTACACCACGCTGGATTTGAGCGTGCGCTATGAACCGCGCGGCAAGGCCTATACGGCCGAGCTGTTCGTCAATAACGCCACCGACAAGGAAGTCAAGTACGACGCCATCGAAGTTTGCACGCAAGTGGGCGCACCGTGCCAGCCGAAGCAGCAGATCTGGGCGGCGTATTACAACGCGCCGCGCACACTGGGCGCTCGCGTATCGATGAAGTTCTGAAGTTGCTGTAAGGGGTAGTAGTGTAGTGGGTCTTTGGGCTGGCGCCGTCCCTCCGTCAGCCCTTTTTTTATTTTGGCGCCGCCACCGAGCCGCGCATGGTGACGCTGACCGGGAATACGCGCCGGATCTCGTGCTGCGTGCCGTAGCAGTTGTTGAGCAGCCAGCGTACCGCATTCTGCGTCAGCTGCTGCATCGGGATATGCACGGAGGTCAGGCCTGGTGAGGAGAACTCGGCCGAGTAGTCATCATCATAGCCGACGATGGAAACGTCGCCCGGAACGCTGATGCCGGCGCGATGGAAGCAGGACATCGAACCCACCGCCATTTCATCGTTGGCGCAGAACAGGCCAGTGAAATCGCGACCCTCGTCAATCAGTTGCTGGGTCGCGGCAAAGCCACCTTCACGCGAGAAGTCGGATGGAATCAGGCGCACCTGATCGCGCTGAATGCCATGACGCGCCAGTTCGTCAAAGAAGCCATGCAGGCGCTCCTCGTTATCCCAGGTGCCGGCCGGGCCGGACACCACAGCCAGCTTGCGGTGGCCGGCTTCCAGCAGCGTGCGCGCCGCCAGTTCGCCGCCATGGCGATGATCGGGGCAGAACGACGATGCCTCCAGGCCGGGGCCGCGGCGGTTCAGGAACGCCATTTTCGGATGCATCTTGTGCAGCATCTGCATGTCCTCATCCATCAGGTCATGGCCCAGCACCACGATGCCGTCGCAATCGCGGCCGATCAGGAACTTGACCGCTTCGATCGCTTCCTCGCGCGGTGTGCCGTCACCGCAGCCGGTGGCGACCACCACGTGGCGGCGCAGCGCGCGCAGTTCGATGTCGGTTTGCTTGAGGATGGTGCCGTAGTAGGCGCCGAAGAAGGAGGGACAGAAGATGCCGATCATGCCCAGCGACTGCGCCGACAGCGAGCGGCCGATGGACGAAGGGCGGAAGTTCAGCTGTTCGATGGCGGCTTGCACTTTTTTCATCGCCTCGGCCGACACCGGGCCGGCACCTGAAATGGCGCGCGATGCTGTCGACATGCCTACACCGGCAAGCATTGCGACGTCTTTCAGTGTTGCCACACCATCTCCTATGAAGAACTATAAACTCAGGGCGTTAAGCCACTATCGTAACATGGTATAATCGTCGATTGCTCGTAATTATTGTGACGTTTGAAGCAACCATCATGCAATCGCAACCACTCTCCCGTCTTCCCAAGCCAGCCGCCGGCGCGCCAGCACCGAAAGTGGGCTTCGTTTCGCTCGGCTGCCCTAAAGCGCTGGTCGACTCCGAACAGATTCTCACCCAGCTGCGCGCTGAAGGTTACGAGACCGCCAAGTCGTATGACGGCGCCGATCTCGTGATCGTCAACACCTGCGGCTTCATCGACGCCGCCGTGCAGGAATCGCTGGACGCCATCGGCGAAGCGCTGGCCGAAAACGGCAAAGTGATTGTGACCGGCTGCCTTGGCGCCAAGAAGGATGCCGACGGTTCGGACCTGATCACCAAAATCCACCCGAAAGTGCTGGCCGTGACCGGCCCGCACGCGCTGGGCGAGGTGATGGACTCGGTCCACTTGCACCTGCCGAAACCGCACGAACCATTCATCGATTTGATCCCGCCGCAGGGCATCAAGCTGACGCCGAAGCACTACGCCTACCTGAAGATTTCGGAAGGCTGCAACCATCGCTGCTCGTTCTGCATCATCCCGTCGATGCGCGGCGACCTGGTGTCGCGTCCTATCGGTGAGCTGCTGCTGGAAGCGGAAAACCTGTTCAAGTCCGGCGTCAAGGAACTGCTGGTGATTTCGCAGGATACCTCGGCCTACGGCGTTGACGTCAAATTCCGTACCGGCTTCTGGAATGGCCGCCCGATCAAGACCCACATGACACAGCTGATGGAAGCGCTGGGCGAGCTGGCCAAGTCCTATGGCGCCTGGGTGCGCGCGCACTACGTCTATCCGTATCCGCACGTCGACCAGGTGATTCCGCTGATGGGCGAGCATATCCTGCCTTACCTGGACATCCCGATGCAGCACGCGCATCCGGACGTGTTGAAGCGCATGAAGCGACCGGCCAGCGGCGAGAAGAACCTGGACCGCATCCTTGCATGGCGCAAGATGAATCCGGACCTGACCATCCGCTCCACCTTCATCGCCGGCTTCCCTGGCGAGACCGAGGCGGAATTCGAATATCTGCTGGACTTCCTGAAGGAAGCGCAGATCGACCGCCTGGGCTGTTTCGCCTACTCGCCGGTGGAAGGCGCCACCGCCAACGATCTGGCCAACCCGGTGCCGGAAGAGGTGCGCGAAGAGCGCCGTGGCCGCGTCATGCTGCTGCAGGAAGAAATCTCGAAAGCGCGCCTGAAAGCCAAGGTCGGCAAGACCATGCGCGTGCTGATCGATGAGGTCAATCGCACCGGCGGCGTAGGCCGTTCGGCTGCCGACGCGCCGGAAATCGACGGCGTGGTGTACGTCAAGCCGCCGTTCGAGCCGCACAAGAAACTGGTGGTCGGCCAGTTCGTTGATGTGAAAATTACGACATCCGACGCTCATGACATGTGGGGAGAGGCACTTTAAACCGCTTCGTCTACTATAATAAAGGCGGGCCAGCGTTTGACGCGGTCCGCCTTTTTTTACGATTGAAGCTTATGCGTGATTTGAAACTCCCGGTAGCCCTTGCGGTTTGTCTGTTGGCAGGCGCGCTGGCGCGTCCGGTGGCTGCGGCCGAGGCGCCGGTCATGCTGGAAGAAATGACCAGCACCGAACTGCGTGCCCGCATCGACGCCGGCGCCACCACCGCCATCATCCCCATCGGCGGCACCGAGCAAAGCGGCCCGTATATCGCGCTGGGCAAGCACAATGTGCGCGCCACCGTGCTGGCGCGGACCATCGCGCAAAAACTGGGCAACGCCGTGGTCGCGCCGGTGGTGGCTTATGTCCCGGAAGGCAGCATCACGCCGCCTGCTGGCCACATGAAGTTTGCCGGCACGCTGTCGATTCCCGAGTCCACCTTTGAAGACCTGCTGTTCGGCGCCGCGCAAAGCCTGCGCCAGCACGGCTTCCGGCATATCGTGCTGATCGGCGACCATGGCGGCTACCAGAAAAGCGAAACCCGCGTCGCCGAGCGCCTCAATAAAGCCTGGGCCAAGGATGGCAAGACGCGCGCCCTGGCGCTGCTGGCGTACTACGACGTGACGCAAGCACCTTTTATCGCCGACCTTGAAAAGCGCGGCTACAGCAAGGCCGAAATCGGCCTGCATGCCGGCCTGGCCGACGCCGCGCTGATGCTGGCCACTGACAAATCCCTGGTGCGCAGCGAAGCGCTGGCGCGTGGCCCATCGCCGACCGTGGCGCAAGGCGTGCGTGGCGATGCCCGCCGCGCCACCGCCGACCTGGGCAAGCTGGGCGTGCAGCGCATCGTCGACACCTCGGTTGCAGCGATTTCCGATTTTGCGGCGCATGGCGCGCCGTCCACCACTAGTAAAGCATCCAAATGAAAACTCATCGCATCGTCTATGCGGCGCTGGCCGCCGTTGGTCTGGTTGGCGCCGGCAGCCTGCTGGCCGTGTCCAATATGCAGCCGGCGCAGGCCGCCGCGCCGGCTGCCGCTGCGGCCCCGGTCAATGTCTACGCCGGCATCAGCAGCGCGCATTTGAGCCCGGCCACCAAGGACCATTTGCCGCGTGTGTATGTGCCGAACCTGCGTTCCAACGATGTCTACGTGATCGATCCGGAAACGATGAAAGTGGTGGACAAGTTCAAGGTCGGCGTCGGCCCGCAGCACGTGGTGCCAGCGTATGACCTGCAAGCGCTGTGGGTGGCGAATAACGCCGAACGCACCAACAAGGGCAGCCTGACGCCAATCGATCCGCGCACCGGCAAGCCAGGCACGCAGGTTGCGGTGGATGATCCCTACAATATGTACTTCTCGCCGGATGGCAAATCCGCCATCGTGGTGGCGGAAGCCTTGCACCGCCTGGACTTCCGCGATCCGAAGACCATGCAGATGCAGTACGCCATCGACGTGCCTGAATGCGGCGGCATCAACCACGCCGACTTCTCGCCGGACGGCCGCTATGCCATGTTCACCTGCGAGTTCGCCGGTTCGGTGGCGCGCATCAACCTGGCGACGCGCAAGGTCGAAGGCTATCTGAAGCTGTCGATGCCGACCACGCGCTTCTCGGAAAAAGATCCGATCGACCAGTTGCTGGCCAACGAGGTATGCAGCAAGAAGAAGGGCATGCCGCAGGATATCCGTGTTTCGCCGGACGGCAAGCGCTACTACATCGCCGACATGGACGCGGACGGCGTCCACGTGATCGATGCGGCGTCGTTCACCAAGGTCGGCTTCATTCCGACCGGCGTGGGCGCGCACGGCCTGTATCCTAGCCGCGACGGCACCAAGCTGTATGTGGCCAATCGCGGCACGCACAACATCCACGGCAAGCGCAAGGGCAAGGGCCGCGTGACGGTGATCGACTTCGCCACCGAAAAAGTGGTGGCGCAATGGCCTATCCCTGGCGGCGGCAGCCCGGACATGGGCAACGTCAGCGCCGATGGCAAGTATCTGTGGCTGTCCGGCCGCTTCGACGATGTGGTGTACCGCATCGACACCAGCAACGGCGACGTCAAGCAGGTCAAGGTCGGCCAGGAGCCGCATGGCCTGACCGTGTGGCCGCAGCCGGGCCGCGTATCGCTGGGCCACACCGGCAATATGCGCTGACATGACGGTGCAAAAATCTCCGCAAACGGCGCTGATCCACACGGATTACAGGGCGCCGGAGGGATTCGAAGCTTTTCCGGGCGCGATCCACCACGCCTCCACGGTGCTGTTCAAGAACGTGGCAGCCATGCGCTCGGGTGACTGGAAAGAGAAGAACGCCTATACCTACGGGCTGCATGGAACGCCGACCACGTTCACGCTGGAGGCGCGGCTGGCCGAAATTGAAGGCGGCAAGCATTGTCTGCTGGCGCCGAGCGGCCTGGCCGCCATCGCCATGGTCGACTTTGCGCTGCTGAAATCCGGCGACGATGTGCTATTGCCGGATAACGTCTACAACCCGAACCGCGAGTTGGGACGTTGGCTGTCGGCCGATTTCGGCATCACTGCGCGCTACTACGACCCACTGGTCGGCGAGGGCATCGCCGCCCTGATCCAGCCGAATACGAAGCTGATCTGGACTGAGGCACCGGGTTCGGTGTCGATGGAAGTACCGGACCTGCCGGCCATCTGCAAGGCTGCACACGAACGCGGCGTGCTGGTGGCGCTGGATAACACCTGGGCCGCCGGCCTGGCCTTGCGCGGCTTCGACCTGGGCGCGGACATCATCATGCAGGCGCTGACCAAGTACCAATCGGGCGGCTCTGATGTGCTGATGGGCGCTGTCATCACCCGTGACCGCGCGCTGTACGACCGTATCAGCCTGGCGCACATGCGCCTCGGCCTCGGTGTTGGCGCGGACGACGCTTATCTGGTGTCGCGCGGCCTGCCGACCATGCGTCTGCGTTTCGATGCGCACGACGCGGCGGCGCGCAAGCTGGCGGCGTGGCTGCAATCGCGGCCGGAGATCAAGCGCGTGCTGCATCCTGCCCTTGCCGATTGTCCCGGCCATGAGGTCTGGAAGCGCGACTTCACCGGCGCCGGTGGCCTGTTCTCGGTGATTTTCGATGAACGCTATACCGAAGAACAGACGGACCGCTTTGTCGATGCGCTCAAGCTGTTCAAGATCGGCTATAGCTGGGGCGGCGCTAACAGCCTGGTCATGCCGTACCGCATACAGCATATGCGCAAGAACTGGCCGGACCAGGGCGTACTGGTGCGCTTCAATGTGGGACTGGAAGACGTACAGGATTTAATCGCCGATATCGAGCGGGCATTTGAGGAAATGGCATGAGCAAGTTCTGGAGTAAAGTCGTACATGGTCTGACGCCGTACACGCCGGGTGAGCAGGTGCAGATGCCTGGCCTGGTGAAGCTGAACACCAACGAAAATCCATACGGCCCTTCGCCGAAGGCCATCGCCGCGATGCGCGAGGCGGCTGGCGATGGGCTGCGCAAGTATTCCGATCCGTCGAATGCGGCGTTGAAGGCCGCAGTGGCGCGCCGCTTTGGCCTGGAGCGCGCGCAGGTCTTCGTCGGCAACAGCTCAGACGAAGTGCTGGCGCATACTTTTCATGCCCTGCTGAAGCACGATCTGCCGCTGCTGGCGCCCGACATCAGCTACAGCTTCTATCCGACTTATTGCAGCCTGTATGGCATCGAATGCGTGCAGGTGCCGCTAAATGAGCGCTTCGAGATCGATATCGACGACTATAAGCAGCCATGTGGCGCCATCATCATCGCCAATCCGAACGCGCCGACCGGCATCGCGCTGACGCTGGACCAAATCGAAGCGCTGGTGAAAGCACATCCGGATCAGGTGGTGGTGATCGATGAAGCCTATGTGGATTTCGGCGCGCAAAGCGCCGCTGCGCTGCTGGACCGTTACGATAATCTGCTGGTGATTCAGACGCTTTCAAAATCGCGCTCGCTGGCTGGTCTGCGTGTCGGCTTCGCGCTCGGCCATGCGGACCTGATCGCGGGCCTGGAGCGCGTGAAGAACAGTTTCAATTGCTATCCGCTGGGCCAGGTGCAGCAGGCCGGCGCGGTGGCGGCGCTGGACGATGTGACGTACACCGAGCAGACCTCGCAAGCCATCATCGCCAGCCGTGCGTGGCTGACGGCGCAGATGCAGGCGCTGGGCTTTGAGGTGCTGCCGTCGCACGCCAACTTCATCTTCACCCGCCATCCGCAGCACGACGGTGCGCAGCTGGCGAAGGCGTTGCGCGAACGCGCCATCCTCGTGCGTCACTTCACGGCGGCGCGCATCGATCAGTTCCTGCGTATCTCGATTGGTACGGACGAGGAGTGTGGCAAGCTTGTCGAGGCACTGAAAGCTATTCTGTCCTGAACACAATCTGATATACTGTATGCGCATACAGTATACTGGGGCGTGTGATGGAAATTAAGGACAAGCTGGAAATCCTGGCCGATGCGGCCAAATATGATGCATCGTGCGCCAGCAGCGGGGCGCCGAAGCGCAACTCGATTGGCAAGGACGGCTTTGGTGCCACTACGGGCATGGGCATCTGTCATAGTTACACGCCGGATGGCCGCTGCGTCTCGCTGCTGAAGGTTTTGCTGACCAATTACTGTTTGTACGATTGCCAGTATTGCGTCAACCGGCGCACGTCCAATGTGCCACGGGCGCGCTTCTCTGTCGCGGAGGTGGTCAAGCTGACCACGGATTTTTACCTTCGCAATTACATCGATGGGCTGTTTCTCAGCTCGGGCATTATCCAGTCGGCGGACTACACGATGGAGCAGCTGGTGCAAGTGGCGCGCGAGCTGCGCGAGGTGCATCAGTTCCGCGGCTATATTCACCTGAAGACCATACCGGATGCCGATCCGGCGCTGATCGCGGCGGCTGGACGGTACGCGGACCGCCTGAGCGTCAATATCGAGTTGCCGACGCAGGATAGCGTGCAAAAGCTGGCGCCGGAAAAGAGCGTACACACGATCAAGCTGGCCATGGGCTCGATCCGCCGCAAGCTGGACGAAAAGGCGGAAGAGCCGAAAGCGCCGCGCTTTGCGCCGGCCGGGCAGAGCACGCAGATGATCGTTGGCGCCGACAGCAGCGATGACCAGCAGATCCTGTCGACCGCGCAGACGCTGTACGGCAGCTATAAGCTGAAGCGCGTGTATTACTCGGCCTTCAGCCCGATCCCGCAAAGCCCGAAGAGCGTGCCGCTGGCGCCGCCGCCGATGCTGCGTGAGCATCGCCTGTATCAGGCGGATTTCCTGATGCGCGGCTACGGCTTTCAGGCGCAGGAGTTGTTGCCGGACAGTGGCGGCAATCTGGCGCTGGACATCGATCCCAAGCTGGCGTGGGCGCTACAACATCGCGAGCATTTTCCTTTGGACCTGAATCGTGCGGAGCCGCACATGATCGCGCGTGTGCCTGGGATAGGATTGCGCAATGCGCAGCGCATCGTCGAGTTGCGGCGCTTGCGGCAGGTGCGCTATGCGGATTTGTCGCGGTTGAGGTGCAGCATGAAGAAGATTTCGCCGTTCGTTATCACCGCTGACTATTTTCCGGCGCGCGACGGCAGTCCGTCCGAGCACTTGCGGCGGGCCATGACTGAAGCGCCGCAGCAGATGAATTTGTGGCCGGAGTTGCAGGCGGCATGATGCGCAAGGTGGTGCGTTCATTTGACGAGTGGCGCGCTGCAGCGCGTGAGCTTATTGCACGGCGCGTCCAGCCCGAATATGTGGAATGGGCAGCCAGCGACGAGGAAGGTGATCTGTTCTCCGCAGCCGATGCGCCAGCGGCCGCGCCGACGAGTGCGGCGGGTGCGGCGTCAGTGTCAGTGTCAGCGGAACAGCCAGCAGCTGCGGGCAACGGCGAGGCTATCGGCGATGCCATTGGCGTTGCGCGGCGCGAGGCGTCGGTGCTGCGCCTGCCGCGCGAACTGATGGAGATGCTGGCCAGCGCCGCATGTTTCAGCGCCACTGATCGCTGGGCGTTTCTGTACCAGGTCGTCTGGCGTTGGCAGCTAGGCGAGCGCGATGTGATGTCGGCGGCGGACCCGGACGGCGCGCGCCTGTATGCCATGGTCAAGGCCGTCCACCGCGAGGAGCACGACATGCATGCCTATGTACGATTCCGCGAGCGCAAGGAAGAAGATGGCGCACCGCGTTTTGTCGCGTGGTTCGAGCCGACCCACGAAGTCCTGCCGCAAGTGGCGCGACATTTTGCCCGCCGCATGGGCAACGCCACGTGGATGATCGCCACCCCCGCAGCCACTGTGCTGTGGGACGGCGCCCAACTGCACGACGTGCCATCACGCATGCGCAGCGCCGCCGACATCGACGACGCCGGCGAAGCCCTGTGGCTGACCTACTACCGCAGCATCTTCAATCCCGCACGCCTGAATGCCGATCTGCTGCGCAGCCATATTCCATCGCGCTTCTGGAAAAACCTGCCGGAAGGCGCCATCGTGCCGGCCATGATCAGCGGCGCCGCCAACGGCGAACGGCGCACCGGCCAGACCGGCACCGTGGGCCGGCGCAGCGGCGCGACCACCATCGCTGTCACGCCGGAACGGGCGCAGCCGCAGCGCGAGCAGCCGGATACGCTGGACCAGTGCCGCCGCTGTGAACTATGGCGCGACGCCACGCAGGCAGTACCCGGCGTCGGCCCGAAGAAAGCACGCATCATGCTGGTCGGCGAGCAGCCGGGTGACCAGGAGGATCTGCAAGGACTGCCATTCGTCGGCCCGGCCGGCGCGGTGCTGGATCGCGCGCTGGCCGAGGCTGGCGTCAGGCGTGATCACGTTTACCTGACCAACGCGGTCAAGCACTTCAAATGGGAACTGCGCGGCAAGCGCCGCCTGCACAAGACGCCGGCGCAGCGCGAGGTCAGCGCATGCCATGTGTGGCTGGAAGAGGAACTGGCGCGCGTGCGGCCGGATGTGGTGGTGGCGCTGGGAGCGACGGCTTTGAAGTCGGTGCTGAAAGACGGCAGCGCGACGATGAGTTCCGTGATGGATGCGCCGTTCGAGCATGAAGGCCGCTGGGTGGTGGCGGTTTACCACCCGTCGTTTGTGCTGCGTGCGCGCGATGAGGAGAGCCGGCAGCAGGCCTACGAGGTGATTGTCGCGGGCCTGCGCCAGGCGCTTACACTGGGGCCGGTTCGTTCCGGTTGATGCGTGTAATGCCGATGATCAGGCGGTAGGCCTTCCACAGCCAGGCGCCGATCCAGATCAGCCATGCAATCGGGATGCCGATGAAGGTCATGAAGAACACCGCGCCCACCACCACCCACACCACATACCACCAGAACGAGCGGATCATCCACGTATGGTGACTATGAATGAAGGTGCCATCCGTGCCGGGCCGCTGCAGATAGTTGAGGATAAGCGGGATGATGGAGAAGGCACCCAGCGAAAACACAAAGCTCACCGCATGAATCACATACAGCCACCACGCGGTGGTCTTGGCCGATTCCAGGCGGCCGTCCAATATCAGCTCTTGGGACATGATCTCTCCTTTGGTTGTTGGTATCAGTATAACTAGCTGGCGGCTGGCGTGGCGCACAGTGTCCTGTGCAGGAACGCCGTCACGTCGGCGAAGAATTCGGGCTGGATCGTTTCGCGGTCGAAGCCTTCCGGATCTTGCGAGGGCTTGAAATTCGGCCGTGTCATCTCCGGCGGGAATTTGCTCATGAAGGCGAAGTGGCCGGCGCCAGGAATGTCCTTGTGTTCGACCAGCGCCGGCTGTGCCACGCCTTCGATGATCTTGTGCGCGTGTTCGATTGGCGTGGTCTCGTCCTTTTCGCCGGTGCGCAGCAGGATAGGCAGGTCGACTGGCCGCAGCGAACCGGCAATGAACCAGAACGTGGCGGGATTCAGTAGCACCAGTGATTTGATGCGCGGATCGGGCTTGGTCGGCACTTGCTCGGGCAGCGCGTGGGAATCCTTGCGCTCATATGGCCCGCTCCAGGCGATGCCGCCGGCCGCCGCCAGCGCGGTATAGCCGCCGATCGAGTGGCCGATGACGGCCACGCCGTTGCGTGCGATATGCGGCGCCAGTGCGGCATCGGCCAGCGCCGCGTCGATGCTTAGTGTGATGTGGCGCGGACGGTTGGCCAGATTGGCGGCGGTGCCGGCTAGCGTGTTGTCCAGCCGCGTGTTGCCGGTGTGGGCGGGCAGGGCGACCACGAAGCCCGCCAGCGCGAGATGCTTGGCCAGCTGGCGATACGCCCACGGTGTGCCGGAGTGGCCGTGTGAAATCACCACCAGCGGGTACACGCCATCGGCTGGCGGCGCATCGCTGGCGACTTCCAGCGAGTAAGGGCCGAAGTGCTCGGTCTTTTCCTCGCCTACGGCGGGATAGAGCAGCGCCAGCGGCACATCGGCGCCCTGTATGGCATCATGAACTTTGCTTAACTTGCAGCCGCAACTGACACGCATTTCCGATCCTTTTCGCATAGAATGCAATGATGTTGATTATATTAGGGGCGCGCAACGATGGGGGCTAAACCTGTTTCGGTGCTGTTTGTCTGCATGGGCAATATCTGCCGCTCACCGACAGCGGAGGGTGTGTTCCGCCATCGCGCGGCCGCCGCCGGGCTGGCGCAGCAGTTTCACATCGACTCGGCCGGCACGCATGGCTATCACGTTGGCGAGCCGCCGGACGCGCGCTCGATGGAGTTTGCGGCCAAGCGTGGCTATGACTTGTCGGCCCAGCGCTCGCGCAAGGTCAGTGCGCAGGACTTCGAAGACTTCGACCACCTGCTGGCGATGGACCACGATAACCTCAAGCTGCTGCAAGCCGCCTGTCCGCCGCAGCACCGGCACAAGCTGGGCTTGATGATGTCGCACGCCAGCCGTAGCGGTTCCGAGGTGGTGCCCGATCCGTATTACGGCGGCGGCAGGGGGTTCGACACGGTGCTGGACTATATTGAAGATGCGACAGATGGCCTGATCGCCGCGCTCGGAGGCAAAAAGATAAGGTAGTATTATGAAACGACTACGCCCATGTGCATAGGAGACTACCTTGATAGAGCCCGGCATTCCCCTGAATGAAACGCTTCGGCTGGCAACGTTGAAGTCCCTCAACGTCCTGGATACGCCGGCCGAGGAACGTTTTGACCGTGTCACGCGCATGGCCAAGCGCATGTTTCGCGTGCCGATCGCACTGGTCAGCATTGTTGATGAGGACCGGCAGTGGTTCAAATCCGTGCAAGGACTGGACGCTTGCCAGACGCCGCGCAATGTCTCCTTCTGCGGCCACGCCATCCTTGGTGATGGTATTTTCCTGATTCGGAACGCGCTGCAAGACCAGCGCTTCGCCGATAATCCGCTGGTGGCTGGTGCGCCGCATATCCGCTTCTACGCCGGTTGTCCCTTGCGTGCGCCCGACGGCAACAAGGTTGGCACGCTGTGCATCATCGATACCGCGCCGCGCGATTTCGATGAAGAAGACGCCACCGCCTTGCGCGACCTGGCGGCGATGGTGGAGGATGAGTTGTCAGCCTTCCAGACCTCAACCACCGATGACCTGACCGGTATCTCCAATCGCCGCGGCTTCCTGCAACTGGCGCAATACGGCTTGAGTTTCTGCGTGCGCAACAGCCAACCGGCGGCGCTGGCCTTTATCGACCTGGATCGCTTCAAGCCGATCAACGATCAGTTTGGCCATGCGGAAGGGGATATTGCGCTGGCGGCGTTTGCCGAGGTGATGCAGGCCAGCTTCCGCGCCACGGACCTGTTCGCGCGCCTGGGTGGGGATGAGTTTGTGGTGCTGCTGACGGGCGCGCGCAAAAGCGACGCTGAAACAGTGTTGCACAAGTTTAGCCAGCTGCTGGCGGATTACAACGCCAGGGCCATGCGCGGCTATAACCTGGAGTTTTCGTGCGGCGTGGTGGAGTTCAATCCGGCCGCGCCGCAAGCGATCGATCAGCTACTGGCCGCCGGCGATGCGCAGATGTATGCGCTGAAGGCGGCCAAGAAGCAGCGGCATTAGGTCAGCAGTGGCAGGATGCCATCCAGGCCGACGAAGTTGAGCGCCACGTTGGCCTGCTCGCGCACCACCGGCTTGGCGCGGAACGCCACCGACATGCCCGAGATGCTCATCATTTTCAGGTCGTTGGCGCCGTCGCCCATGACGATGGCCTGCGATGGCGCGATGCCCAGTTCTTTGCACACGCGTTCCACCGTGCGTTTTTTCTCTTCCGCGTCGACGATGCCGCCCAGGACTTTGCCAGTCAGCTTGCCGTCGACGATTTCCAGTTCATTGGCGTTGGTGTAGTCCAGGCCCAGGCGCTTTTTCAGGCGCTCGGTGAAGAAGGTAAAGCCGCCCGATACCAGCAGCGTTTTCAGGCCGGCCGCCTGCACCGCCTTCAGCATGTTCTCGGCGCCCAGTGACAGTTGCAGGCGCTCGTCGTACACGCGCTCCAGCGCCGACGCCTCCAGGCCTTCCAGCAGCGCCACGCGGCGTTGCAGGCTGGCGGCGAAATCCAGCTCGCCGCGCATCGCGGCCTCGGTAATCTCGGATACCTGCGGCTTCAGGCCCTGCATGTCGGCGATTTCGTCGATGCACTCGATGGTGATCAGCGTCGAATCCATGTCCATCGCCAGCAGCTTGTAGTCGGCCATCTTGTGCAGGCCGATCGAGTAGGTGGTGTCCAGTTGCGCCGCCTGGGCGGCGACCTCGATGGTCTGGCACAGCGCCGTCGAGAAGGCGATGCCTTCGCAGCGCAACGCGGTGTCGCTCAGCCAGGTCAGGTTGGCCGATGCGGTCAGCGCGGCGATGCGTTCGAGTCGTGCTTTGCAATCGCCTACACCCTGCAGTACGAGGTTCATGGCGGTATTTGCGTTAGTCATGTGGCGTCGAGAGTAGTTAAAGTATTAGGTGAGCTGCTTGATGGCGGCCTTGATCTGCATGACGCGCGCGGCCAGGTCCGGCATGGCGGCGGTGATCTTCAGTTTGTCCTGGCCATTCAGCTTGATCTGGCGGTTCTTCTGGATCAGCTCAATGATGCGCATCGGATCAATCGGCGGCTTGGCCATGAATTGCAGGTTGGCCGCTTCCGTGTGCGCATCGATTTTGATGATGCCGACCGTCTTGGCGGCGATGCGCAGGCGATGCGTTTCGATCAGTGCCTTGACCGGATCCGGCAGCTTGCCGAAGCGGTCGATCAGCTCTTCCTGCAGGTTGTCGATCTTGTCCTGCGAGGCGCAGTTGGCCATGCGCTTGTAGATCGACAGGCGCTCGTGCACATCGCCGCAGAAGTCGGCTGGCAGCAGTGCCGGCACGTGCAGATTGATCTCGGTGGTGGTGGCCAGCGGCGCCGCCAGGTCCGGCTCCTTGCCGGCCTTGAGCGAGCGTACCGCTTCGTTCAGCATGTCAGAATACAGCTGGAAGCCGATCTCGGTCATCTCGCCGGACTGGTTGTCGCCGAGGACTTCGCCGGCACCGCGGATTTCCAGATCGTGCATGGCCAGGTAGAAGCCGGAGCCCAGTTCTTCCATCTGCTGGATGGCATCCAGGCGGCGCTGCGCCTGCTTGGTCAGCGACTGCACGTCATGCACCAGCAGGTAGGCATAGGCCTGGTGGTGCGACCGGCCGACACGGCCGCGCAACTGGTGCAACTGCGCCAGGCCGAACTTGTCGGCGCGGTGCATGATGATGGTGTTCGCGGTTGGCACGTCGATACCGGTTTCGATAATCGTGGTGCACAGCAGGATGTTGTAGCGCTGGGCGACGAAGTCGCGCATCACTTTTTCCAGGTCGCGCTCGTGCATCTGGCCGTGGGCAACGGCGATACGCGCTTCCGGCAGCAGCTCGGTCAGCATCGCCAGGCGGTTCTGGATGGTCTCCACTTCGTTGTGCAGGAAGTATACCTGGCCGCCGCGCTTCAGCTCACGCAAACAGGCTTCGCGGATGATCGATTCGCCCTCGCTGCGCACGAAGGTCTTGATCGCCAGGCGCTTTTGCGGCGCGGTGGCGATCACCGAGAAGTCGCGCAGGCCTTCCAGCGCCATGCCCAGCGTGCGCGGAATTGGCGTGGCGGTCAGCGTCAGCACGTCGACTTCGGCGCGCAGCGATTTCAGCGTTTCCTTCTGGCGCACGCCGAAACGGTGTTCCTCGTCGATGATGACCAGGCCCAGTCGGGTGAACTTGACGTCTTCCGACAGCAGCTTGTGGGTGCCGATGATGATGTCCAGCGTGCCGTCGGCCATGCCCTTGATCGCCTGCGCAATCTCTTTGCCGGTGCGGAAGCGCGACATTTCGGCGATGCGCACCGGCCAGTCGGCGAAGCGGTCGGCGAAGGTCTGCGCATGCTGTTCGGCCAGCAGCGTGGTCGGCGCCAGGATGGCCACCTGCTTGCCGCCCATGACGGCGATGAAGGCGGCGCGCAGTGCCACTTCGGTCTTGCCGAAGCCGACGTCGCCGCACACCAGCCGGTCCATCGGCTTGCCGGACGTCATATCCTTGATGACGTTGTTGATGGCTTCCTGCTGGTCCGGCGTTTCGTCGAAGCCGAAGCTGTCGGCGAAACGTTCGTAGTCGTGCGCCGAGTATTCAAACGAGTGGCCCTGGCGCAGCGCGCGGCGGGCGTACAGGTTGAGCAGCTCGGCGGCGGTGTCGCGCACTTGTTCGGCCGCCTTGCGCTTGGCCTTTTCCCACTGGCCGGAGCCCAGCGTGTGCAGCGGCGCGTCGTCCGGCGAGGCGCCGGAGTAGCGCGAGATCACATGCAACTGCGATACCGGCACATACAGCTTGGTCTCCTTGGCGTATTCCAGGTGCAGGAATTCGGCGTCGCCTTCGCCCAGGTCCATCGTCGTCAGGCCCATGTAGCGGCCGATGCCGTGGTTGATGTGCACCACCGGATCGCCGATCTTCAGTTCCGACAGGTCGCGCACCATCGATTCGACTTGTGTGACGGCTTCCTGCTTCTTCTTGCCGACGCGGCGGCCGGAACCTGCATACAGCTCGGTCTCGGTGATGAAGATCAGGCGCTCGCCGCCGGCCGACAACTCGAAGCCGGCGTGCAGCGGCGCCACACCCAGCGCCAGTTTGGCGTCCGAGGCGATGAAGCCATCAAAGCCTTCGACCGGCGCCAGCGCCAGGTCGTATTCGTTGAAATACTGCTGCAGCGTTTCGCGGCGGCCGTTGGATTCGGCGCAGAGCATCACGCGGCTGCCGGACTGCATCAGATAGGCGCGCAGATTGGTCAGCGGGTCGTCCAGGTGGCGGTTGACGGCAATGTTGGGCACCGGCGCCGACAGCTCGGAAGCGCCGGCGTCCGGATTATTGCGGATGGCGATCTGCGGGTATGGCTTGGCCAGCACGAAGAACTGTTCGTCCGACAGGAACAGGTCTTCCGGCGCCATGATCGGCCGTTCGCGGTCGGCCTTGAGGAAGCGGTAGCGCGAGTTGGTATCGGTCCAGAAGCGCTTGATGGCGGCCTCGATGTCGCCGACGGTGGCCACCACCGCGCCTTCGGGCAGGTAGTCGAACAGCGTGGCGGTCTGCTCGAAGAACAGCGGCAGATAGTATTCGATACCGGCCGAGGCAATGCCGGTGCTCATGTCCTTGTAGATCACCGCGCGCGACGGATCGCCTTCGAAATGCTCGCGCCAGCGGCTGCGGAAGGCGGTGCGCGACGCTTCGTCCATCGGGAACTCGCGGCCCGGCAGCAAGCGCACCTGCTTGACCGGGTACAGCGAGCGTTGGGTGTCGGCGTCGAAGGTGCGGATGGTTTCGATGGTGTCGCCAAACAGGTCGAGGCGGTACGGCAGCGCCGAGCCCATCGGGAACAGGTCGATCAGGCCGCCGCGCACCGAGTATTCGCCGGGCGACATCACCTGCGTGACGTGGGTGTAGCCGGCCAGCGTCAGCTGCGATTTCAGCCTGGCCTCGTCGAGCGACTGGTTTTGCTCGAAGAAGAAGGTGTAGGCCGCCAGGAAGGACGGCGGCGCCATGCGCACCAGCGCGGTGGTGGCCGGCACCAGCATCACGTCGCACTGGCCGCTGCTGATTTCGTGCAGTGTGGCCAGCCGCTCGGACACCAGGTCCTGGTGCGGCGAGAAGGCGTCGTAGGGCAGCGTTTCCCAGTCCGGCAGCAGGTGGCAGCGCAGCTGCGCGCCGCCGAACCACGGGATTTCATCCAGCAGGCGCTGGGCGTCGCTGGCGTTGGCCACGACCACGGCCAGCATCTGGCCGCGTGATTTGAGTTCGAGCGCGATTTGCGCCAGTGCGTAAGCGTCCGCCGAGCCATGCAGCGCGGGCAGGGCAAAACGATTGCCGGGTTTTGGGATGGATTTGGTTAAGGCTGACGACACAACACACATTCAACAGTTATCCAGGCATCTATTATACCAAGCGGTTGGCGACGCCGAAGGGGATGTGCACCATCGGGATGTTGCCGGCCGGGGATTGCAGATGGCTGAGCTGGTCGTCGAAGAACATATGCGGCCGGAAGATGCTGAGCACCCGTGCTTTTTCCATGCCGCCGAGGAAGAAAGTTTCGTTGGCGGATACGCCCCAGCTCTTCAGCGTGGTCACCACGCGCTCGTGCGCCGGCGCGCTGCGTGCGGTGATGATGGCAATGCGCAGGATCTTTTTGTAGGCCGGATCGGCGCGCTGCGCGTCTTCCTCCAGCTGCTGCATCAGCGACAGCTTGCGGAACAGCTCGGCCAGCGGGCCGGGCTGGTGCGGGATGGCGACCCGCTCGGTTTCGTGGGCGTGGAATTCGCCAACGTCGTTGTTGCGCTTGAAGACAGTTTCAGATTCGTCGTCGGCGATCACGCCGTCAAAGTCGAAGGCGATGCGCAGTTCGCCGTCGGCTTCGTCGTCTTCGGTGCGTGACGGCAGCACCAGTCCGGCCGGGTAGTTGGCGTCCAGCGCCCGGCGCACGTCTTCCTCGTTGGCGGAGAGGAACAGGGAGGTGTTGAAGGCGGGCAAATACCGATACGGCGACTCGCCGGTCAGGAAGCAGGCGCGCGAGATGTCCAGTCCGTAGTGGGCAATCGAATTCATCACGCGCAGCCCGGTTTCCGGCGAATTGCGCGAAAACAGCACCACTTCCACCGGCGCTGTGTCCGGATGCAGCTTGTTGATGCTGAGGAAGCGGCGGATGAAGGGGAAGGCCACGCCCTTGTCGAGGACGGTGTCGATCTGCTGTTCCTGATAGCTGCGGTAGGCTTCCGCGCCGTGTTCCAGGTACACCTGGTGCGACGCGGTCAGGTCAAACAGGGCGCTGGAGGCGATGCCGATCACCAGCTTGTGCTCAATCGGGTAGGGCATGGGGCTGTGCGTAGTCTGCGAAGAGCATTACTGTAACCGATCCGTGCCAGCGCGCGTTTGATTTCTTTTCTGCAATTTAATCATTGCTTACCAGCAGTCGCTGCGCTACATTGACAACTCATTATTCTGGATGCTGGCGTGCTTAATCTCGATACTCTTTTGCTGGTCCAGGTGTGCGTGGCGTTGCTGACCACGGGGCTGCTGGTGGCTTCGGCCTGCTATACCGAAAGTCCGCCCGAACAGCGCTGGTGGGCCGGCGGCAATGTTGCGGTGACCTTGGGCATGGCGCTGTCGAACGTGCAGACGTTGCCCTTGTTACTGACCGGTGTGGTTGGCTATGGCGTGATCGCCTTCGGCCTGGGACTGGTGCTGCGCGGCTTGCGCGTTTATTGCGCCGAAACGCTGTCGTGGACCAGCATTGCCGCCATCACCGGTGTGGCGCTGGCGATCACCGGCTACTACGCGCTGGTGGTGCCCAGCCTGCAGGCGCGGCTGGGCTTCAGCGGTTTCTATTTCGCGCTACTCAACTGGGTTTGCGCGCTGGCGGTGGCGCGGCACGGCAACTGGCGCGTGACCTCCATCTGCGTGGCGGGCTTCACCTTGCTGGGCCTGGCGCTGTTCCTGCGCGGCGTGCACATGCTGCTGCACGCCGATCCGGGCGAAAACGCCAGTTCGCTGGTTATCGCGCTGAGTGCGCTGATTGTGCCGCTGGCGCAGATCTGCATCGCCTTCGGCCTGATCCTGATGGTCATGTGGCGCTATGCCGAGCGGCTGCGCCGCCTGTCGACGCTGGATGCGCTGACCGGGGCGATGAACCGCGCCGGGCTGGAAATCCAGGGCAAGCGCGTTGGCCTGCGTGCCTTGCGCGGCGGCCGAAGTCTGACGGTGATCATGATCGATGTCGATTGCTTCAAGAACATCAACGACACTTACGGCCATCCGGTCGGCGACGAAGTGCTGCGCCACCTGGCCAAACTGCTGAAGCTGGAGCTGCGTCCGCACGACCTGCTGGCGCGCTTCGGCGGCGAGGAGTTCGTGCTGGTGCTCGATGGCGTCAACCTGGAGGCGGCGCTCAGCGTCGCCGAGCGGCTGCGTGCGCGCATCGAGCATGAGCGTGTCGAGCTGGAGAAGCTGTCGGTGCGCTACACCGCCAGCATGGGCGTGGTCTGCTCGGACCAGCATGACTATGACCTGATCCGCCTGATCTCCGCCGGTGACGCTGCCATGTACCAGGCCAAGCGCGCCGGACGCAACCGTGTTGTGGCGGGATAAGCACTCTGGCACTGTGCGCGCCGCGCCACACCGGCGCCGAATGTGATTGACGCCGCCGTTGCCGGGGCCGCATATTGCTTGGGACTGAACAATAGTCACAAAATCTAACTAATGGTCCACTTTCGGGAGTGCGGGATGTTCAAGAATCTTCTCATCAAGTGGAAGCTGGCGACGCTGGTCGCGATTATGATGGTGGCCTTGGTGGTGGTGGGCTCGGCCGGCTATAGAGGGATTGCCAAGGTTGGCAGTTCGGTCAACGAAATCGGCGTGGTGCGCCTGCCGTCGGTGCAGGGTCTGCTGGTGATGAGCGAGGGCCAGACCGCAGTGGCGGCGGCTAATCTGTTTGCTGGCACCTATGCCAGCGATGCGCAGGCGCAAGCGCGTTTCAGCGAGGCGCTGGAGATGCGCAAGAAGGCCTGGGCAAATATCGAACGCGGCTGGAAGCGTTACGAGCCGCTGCCGCAGACGGCCGAAGAGTCGGTGCTGTGGAAGCAGTTCACCGGCGAATGGGCCGAGTGGAAGGCCGCCGACGAGAAGATCGGCGCCACCATCGCCGCCATGGCCGGCAACCAGGATGAGCAGGCGCAGAAGGCGCTGTTCAGCACTTTCCACCAGCAGTACAACCAGTCGCGCCCGCTGTTCCAGAAGGCCGAGGCGTCGCTGATGAAGATCGAACGCCTCAACGAGGGCATCGCCGAGCATAGCGTCGCAGATGGCATGGCAGCGGTCAGCAGCGCCGAGTGGGCGATGGTGACAGCGGCGGTGATTGCGGCGATTGTTGCCATCGGCTGCGCGGTGTATATCGCCGGGGCAATCACCAATCCGATCAACGAGGCGGTGCGGGTGGCGCAGACGGTGGCGTCGGGCGACCTGACCAGCCGCATCGAGGTGGCGACCAGCGAGGAAACCGGCCAGTTGCTGGGCGCACTGAAGGACATGAACGATAGCCTGATCCGCATCGTCGGCCAGGTGCGCAACGGCACGGAGACGATTGCGACGGCGTCGTCGGAGATTGCGTCCGGCAACCTGGACCTGTCGCAGCGCACCGAGGAACAGGCCAGCTCGCTGGAGGAGACCGCGTCGTCGATGGAGGAGCTGACGTCGACCGTCAAGCAGAATGCCGACAATGCGCGCCAGGCGAATACGCTGGCGGCGTCGGCGTCCGGCGTGGCACAGCGCGGCGGCGATGTGGTGGCGCGGGTGGTCGAGACCATGGATTCGATCAACGCGTCGTCGGCCAAGATTGTCGACATCATTTCGGTGATTGACGGGATTGCGTTCCAGACCAATATCCTGGCGCTGAATGCGGCGGTGGAGGCGGCGCGCGCCGGCGAGCAGGGACGCGGTTTCGCGGTGGTGGCGGGCGAGGTGCGCACGCTGGCGCATCGTTCGGCGGCGGCGGCCAAGGAGATCAAGGAATTGATCGGCGATTCGGTCGAGAAGGTCGGCGCCGGCAGCAAGCTGGTGGAGGAGGCTGGCGCCACCATGGGCGAGATCGTCAGCAGCGTGCAGCGTGTCACCGACATCATGGGCGAGATCAGCATGGCGACGCAGGAGCAGAGCACCGGCATCGATCAGATCAATATGGCGGTGGGGCAGATGGATACGGTGACGCAGCAGAATGCGGCGCTGGTGGAGCAGGCGGCGGCAGCGGCGGCGTCGCTGCAGGAGCAGGCGGCCGGGCTGGCGGAGGTGGTCAGCGTGTTCCGCATGGACGAGGGCATGGCGCCGCGCAAGCAGGCGATCGCCAAGCGCCGGACCGCCAGCGCTGTCGCGACTGTTGCTACCGGCACCGGCACCGCTGCCAGGCCGGCAATCGCGGCGCCGACGCGGCGTCCGGCGGCCAAGCCTGCGGCGGCGAAAGCGCCAGCCCGGAAAATGGCTGCCGCCTCATCAGACGATTGGGAAGAGTTCTAACCAACAATAAAGTAAGCCACTATCTGGCGCAGCAGTATCCTGAAGGCAGCCCGCGTGGCTGCCTTTTTTTCGTTTGATCTACATCAAACACGGCATGCCTTGCAATGATAGTTTGGAAGCTCTGCTGAAAGGACTGCGATCATGCCAAACGCCATTGAAACCGAACGCCTCGAACGCATCACGCCAGCTGTGGAGGTGGAGTTGGCGGTGATACGCACCAGCTTTGCCACCAAGGACGACGTGCAACGCATACTGAATCTGCTGTACGAGCACAAGCTGGAAATTTTCGCCGCGCTGTCCAAGCAGCGCGAGGATTTTTACGCCGCGCTGACGCAGGTCCAGATCGACCTGCACAAGACCTTGATCGGCCATGTGTGGAAGCTGTATGTGCTGGCATCACTGGTGCTGGGCGGTGTCTACTACATCGCCCGCTATGTGCATTAATTACAGGCAAACTCCTGCGCTATAATCATTATCAAAGACCAACTACAGGGACAACCTTGCCGGCTCAATTCGACTTCCAACAATTCCAGGCGATGACACCGCTCGATGGCATCAATATCTGGGCCTATCTGCTCGACCGCTATGCCGACCGCATCACGGTCAAGCGCCGCAAGCCGGCGCTGGAAAATCTGGAGCGTATCTTCAACGCCACTTTCAAGCTGGCCAACGAGGTCGGTTTTCGTGCGATGAATTTGCGCGACCTGTGCGGCGAAACCGGCCTGTCGATGGGCGGACTATATGGCTACATCAGCAGCAAGGACCAGCTGGCGGAGATGATCGAGGATGTGGTGCGCCACGCCACCCACGAAGTGCCGAAGATGTTTGCCGACGTTACCGATCCATTGGACCGGCTGGAGGCGTTGATACGCGCTTCGATCTATGTGTCGGAAATCCTGCAGCCTTGGTTTTATTTCGTTTTCATGGATTCGCGCGTGCTGCAAGCCGAGCAGCGCGGCACGGCCAAGGAGTCCGAGCTGCACGTGCAGACGCTGTTTGCCGACATCATCGCCCAGGCGCAAGGCCTGCGCGGCAGCCCGGACCTGATCGCCGCCCATATCCTCGCCACCTTCCAGGACTGGTACGTGAAGCGCTGGAAATACCGCGCCGCCGATATCGGTCCCGACCAGTTCGCTGACAGCGCCGTGCGCATGATGCGCGGCTATCTGGCTGCGTGACGCGCAGCCAGGCTTAAAGGCCAGTCTCAGCGGCCAGGCCCGGTCGGCACCGGACGGATGTTTTCAGCGTTCGGCGCGGCCGCCGCAGGCGCAGCAGCAGGCACGGCCGGCGCGGCTGGCACGGCCGGCGTGCCCGGCGCGACATTTTCGGCACCGGCCGGCTCGTTGTCGAAGTCGAGCGGCGGACGAGCGGCGTCGCCGGTGAATTCGTCGTACAGCCATTCGCCACCCACCTGCGTCAGGCCGGCCGGCACCGGACGGTCTTGTGGTGGACGCCCTTGCAGCGCCACGCGCATGTAGTCGATCCAGATCGGCAGCGCCACGCTGGAGCCGAACTCCTTGCCGCCCAGCGAGCGCGAGTCGTCATAGCCCATCCACGATACCGCCACGATGCCGCCGCCGTAGCCGGCAAACCAGCCATCGACCGCGTCGCTTGAGGTGCCGGTCTTGCCGGCAATGTCCGAGCGGCCCAGGCGCGCGGCGGCGGCGCCGGTGCCGGTGCGTGTCACCTGGCGCATCAGGCTGTCGGTGACGAAGGCGTTGCGCGGGTCGATCACGCGCGCGTCGTCCGGCAGCGTGGTGCGCGGCTTCACTTCGGAGATGATCTTGCCGTCGCCATCGACGATCTTGGCGATCAGGTAGGGCTCTACCGAGTAGCCGCCGTTGGCGAACACCGAGTAGGCGCCGGCCAGCTGCGCCGGCGTTACCGAGCCGGTGCCCAGCGCCATGGTCAGGTTTTTCGGATGCTTGGCCAGGTCGAAGCCGAACTTGCCCAGGAAGCTGTGCGCATACGGCACGGTGATGGCGCGCAGGATGCGCACCGAGGCCACGTTCTTCGATTCCGATAGCGCCGTGCGCATGGTGATCGGGCCGTCGAACTTGCCGTCGTCGTTCTTCGGCGACCAGGCTTCGTTGCCGGTTTCGGCACCGCTCAGGTTCAGCGGCACGTCGTTGATCAGCGTCAGCGGCGAGAAGCCGCGCTCCAGCGACGCCGAGTAGACGAACGGTTTGATCGACGAGCCAGGCTGGCGCCACGCCTGCGTCACGTGGTTGAACTTCTGCAGGTTGTAGTCGAAGCCGCCGACCATGGCGTGGTAGCCTCCGCTGACCGCGTCGATCGAGACGAAGGCCGCCGCCACCTGCGGCACCTGGCTGATGCTCCACGCGCCTTTGTCGTTCTGCATGATGCGGATCACCGCGCCGGGACGCAGGCGTATGTTGTCCTTGGCCTTGTCGCTCAGCGCGCCGGCAACCAGGCGCAGGCCGTCGCCGCTGATGCTGATTTCCTCGCCGGACGGGTTCTGCACCTTGACCGCTTTCGGGCTGGCGGCCAGCACCACGGCGGGGATCAGGCCATCGCTGCCGGGACGCTTCTGGATCGCGTCTTCGATGGCGTCGTCGCGTTCTTCTTCGCCCTCAGGCAGCGTGATGACGGCTTCCGGGCCGCGATAGCCGTGGCGCTGGTCGTAGTTCAGCACATTGCGGCGCGTCGATTCGTAGGCGGCTTTCTGGTCGGCCTTGAGGATGGTGGTGTAGACGCTGATGCCGCGCGTGTACGACTCTTCCTTGAACTGTGCGTACACCGCCTGGCGCGCCAGTTCGGCCACGTATTCGGCGTGGACGTCGAAGTCCTGGCCTTTGCGCGCGTAGTGCAGCGTTTCGCGCGACGCCTTGTCGTATTGTTCTTCGGTGATGACTTCCTGGTCGCGCATCAGGCGCAGCACTACTTGCTGGCGTTGCTTGGCGCGCTTGGGATTGCTGATCGGGTTATGGCGCGCCGGATTCTGCGGCAGACCGGCCAGCATCGCCATCTCGGCCACGTCCAGTTCCTTCAGCGATTTGCCGAAGTAGGTCTGCGCGGCGCTGCCGAAGCCGAACGAGCGCTGGCCCAGGTAGATCTGGTTCATATACAGTTCGAGGATCTGGTCCTTGTTCAGTGCCGCCTCGATTTTCAGGGCCAGCATCACTTCTTGCAGCTTGCGGCCGATGACTTTCTCGCGCGTCAGGTAGAAATTGCGCGCCACCTGCATGGTGATGGTCGAGCCGCCCTGGCGGAACGAGCCGCCCAGGTTGGAGCGCACCGCGCCCAGCACGCGCACGTAATCGATGCCATTATGTTCATAGAAGCGCTTGTCTTCGATCGCCAGCAAGGCTTTTTTCATCATCTCCGGCATGTCCTTGACCGGGATGAAGTCGCGGTGCTCCTCGCCGAACTCGCCGATCAGCGCGTTGTCGGCGGTGTAGACGCGCAACGGGATCTTCGGCTTGTAATCGGTGACGGCCTCCAGCGACGGCAGGTTGGGGGCGATATACAGCAGCAGGTAGGCCAGCAGCAGCCCGCCCGCCGCCAGGCCGGCCAGGCCGGTGACGATGGCGGCACGTATCATATTGCGTCGGTTCAGCCACGCGGGCAGTTGGGTGTTGGAAGTTGCCAAAGCATCATCTCTAGTTTGCAGAAGGTTGGGCGATTATAGAGCATGGCTATTGTTACTTGCCGTCACTTGTCGTAACGTACAGGTATACAGCTCCAAAGGGACCACATGGCGGAACCGCAGCACATACTCGATTGCGATGTCCTGATCATCGGCGGCGGCATCAATGGCGCCGGCATCGCCCGTGATGCGGCCGGTCGCGGGCTGTCGGTCGTGCTGTGCGAAAAGGACGATCTGGCGTCGCACACCTCGTCCGCCTCGACCAAGCTGATCCACGGTGGCTTGCGCTATCTGGAGTATTACGAATTCAATCTGGTGCGCAAGGCGCTGATCGAGCGCGAGGTGCTGCTGCGCGCGGCGCCGCACATCATGCGGCCACTGCGCTTTGTCATGCCGCACGCGCCGGGCCAGCGGCCGGCGCTGCTGATCCGCGCCGGGCTGTTCCTCTACGATATGCTGGCGCGGCGCGAGTTGCTGCCGGCGTCGGCCGGCGTTAAGCTGCGCTGCCATCCGGCCGGCAAGCCGTTGCAGCCACAATTTACGCGCGGCTTCGAATATTCCGACGGCTGGGTCGACGATGCGCGGCTGGTGGTGCTGAACGCCATCGACGCCTGCGAGAAGGGCGCCACCATCCTGACCCAGGCGGTGTGCCAGAAGCTGGAACGCAAGGCCGCCGACTGGGAGGCGACGCTGTTCAAGCCCAGTTGCGGGCAGATCCGCGTCAATGCGCGCTACGTGGTCAACGCGGCCGGGCCGTGGACGGCCGATCTGCTGCATGCGACGCTGCCGAAGGAGGGCGGCGGCCATCTGCGGCTGATCAAGGGCAGCCACATCGTGGTCAAGCGGCTGTTCGAGCATGACCAGGCCTACATCTTCCAGCATCCGGATGGGCGCATCGTGTTTGCCATTCCGTATGAACAGGAGTTCACGCTGATCGGCACCACCGACCTGGATTATCACGGCGATGCCAACCAGGTGGCCATCAGCAAGGAAGAGATTGCCTATCTGTGCCAGCTGGCCAGCCAGTATTTCACCCGGCCCATCGTGCCGGCGGATGTGGTGTGGACGTATTCGGGCGTGCGCCCGCTGGTCGAGGATGGCGCCGACGCCAAGGCGGTCACCCGTGATTACCGGCTGGAGATCGACAGCGACGGGCCGCCGATCTTGAGCGTGTTCGGCGGCAAGATCACCACCTTCCGCAAGCTGGCGGAGGAGGCGGTCGACCACATCGCCAAGGCGCTGGACAACCGCCACGGCGGCTGGACGCACAAGGCCTGCCTGCCGGGCGGCGATCTGTTTGGCGCCGAGCCGCATAACCGCTCGGTGCAGGAATTCGATCTCTGGGTGCGGGCGCAGCAGAACCGCTATCCATGGCTGCCAGCCACGCTGCTGACGCGCTACTGCCGCGCCTACGGCACCCGCATCCACACGCTGCTGAGCGAACGCAGCGGGCTGGACGACCTCGGCGACGAAATCCTCCCCGGCCTGCACGTCGCTGAAGTGGACTACCTGCGCCGCTATGAATGGGCGCGCAGCGCGCCGGACATCCTCTGGCGCCGCACCAAGCTCGGCCTGCACCTGCCCGCCACCGCCAACGACCAGCTTCAGGCCTGGCTCAACGACCATCCACTGACCAAATAGCTTGATTTGACGCAGATCATGCGCCGTGTGGCCGGGCTAAAGTGAAACGTGCCTGCCTGCCGGAGCTCTGCGATGAAATCAGCGATTTCCCCTGCCGTCCCTGTGGATGCCTCGCTGGTCGGGATCAAGGGACGGATCTTGTTGATCCTGAATGAAGACGAGAAAGCCGAGGTGGCCGCAAATTGCGACCACCTCGGGCGACGTCGCAAGCGGGCCATTGGGTCTGTCTCGCCGGACAAGTAAAAACGGCGCCCTCGGGCGCCGTTTGCGTGATTACTTCACACCGTGCATCAGTTTCTGGATCAGCGGCGCGACCAGGAACAGCAGCACGCCGGCGCCGATCAGCGACCAGAAACCGAAGGTGTAGCCGTGCAGCGCCGACGACAGCGACATGCCGCTTTCGCCCGACACCCACGAGGCAAAGATGCCCGACAGGTTGTTGCCGATGCCGGTCGACAGGAACCAGCCGCCCATGCCCAGGCCGACCAGACGCGTTGGCGCCAGCTTGGTCACCATCGACAGGCCGATCGGCGACAGGCACAGCTCACCGATCGATTGCAGCACGTAAACCATGAACAAGGTCCAGAACGGGATCTTGTTGTTGGCGTCCACCAGGCTCGACAGCGCGAACATCAGCAGCAGGAAGGCGGTGCCGTTGAAGATCAGGCCCAGGCCGAACTTGCGCGGAATCGATGGATTGTAACGCCCCATGGCCACCCAGATGAAGGCGATGATCGGCGCGAAGGTGATGATGGCCAGCGAGTTAACCGTCTGGAACCAGGCCACCGGGAAGATCCAGTTGAACATTTCGCGGTCAACAATCTTCTCGGCCAGGAAGGTGAACGAACTGCCGGCCTGCTCGAAGAAGCACCAGAAGGTGATGTTGAAGAAGAAGATCAGCAGCATGGCGATCACCTTGTCGCGTGCCACCTTGCCGTTCTTGATGCCTTCGACCAGCAGCATCAGCGCCAGCGCGATGAACAGGATGGTCAGCAGCACTTGCAGGTTCTTGGCGCCGGTGGCCAGCAGCATGTACATGACCGGGATCACGCACAGCGAGCCCAGCACCACGTACAGCAGGCGTTTCGGATCGGCCGTTTGCACATCCGGCGCACCGATGCCCTTCAGCTGGGCGCGGCCGATGAAGAACCACACCAGGCTGATCAACATGCCGACGCCGGCCGAGATGAACACCACTTTATAGGCCGGCATGCCGCCGGTGCCGAACACCGCTGTCGCCAGCCACTCGGTCAGCACCGGCGCCAGCATCGCGCCAGCGTTGATGCCCATGTAGAAAATGGTGAAGCCGGAATCGCGGCGCGGATCAAGCGTGCTATACAGCTTGCCGACCATGGTCGAGATATTCGGCTTGAACATGCCGTTACCGACAATGATCGTCGCCAGGCCGAATTTGAATATAGTTTCATTCGGCAGCGCGATCATGAACAGGCCGGCCGCCATGAAGCCGGCGCCGACCAGGATAGAACGCTGGTAGCCCAGCACGCGGTCGGCCACGTAGCCGCCGAACAGCGCCGCCGCATACACCAGCGCCAGGTAGGAGCCGTACACCAGATTGGCCGACGATTCGCCAGCCGCATCGCCGTTGTAGAACTGTGCCACCACGTAGAGCACCAGTGCCCAACGGATGCCGTAGAACGCGAAGCGTTCCCAGAACTCGGTCATGAACAACATCCACAGCGGGGCAGGGTGCCCCATGATCTGCTTGAACTCCGGAATCGCGGCTTCCGTGTGGGTGGTGGTGGTCGCACCGCTCATGCGGCTCCTCCTAATAATTATGGTCTAAAGGACTGGCTTCCCTTGTGGGGCAGCCAAATTGGGCGCCATTTTAATCTACAAATCGTTGATGCCGAATATTTTGATAGCTGCACTGCACAAATGTGTTCAGTGTGATAACGATTCTGTAGCCCACGGACGGCTGAGTTGTCGTATATTGATGGCGCAGCACCCATAGAAACTGAATAGGATTTACGCATCATGGAACATGACGTTATCGATACCCAGATTTCCCCCGAAGGCCACCTGGAGATACTTTCCAAGGCCGAAGTCAACAAACTGCTCGATACCAGCCAGGGCGGCCTGTATAACGTCTTCCGCAAGTGCGCGCTGGCGGTGCTCAACTGCGGCAGCACCATCGACGATGGCAAGGAACTGCTGGAACGCTATGAATCGTTCGATATCAGCATCGTTCAGCGCGAGCGCGGTATCAAGCTGGATATCAAGGGCGCGCCGGCGATCGCTTTCGTCGACGGCAAAATGATCAAGGGCATCCACGAGCACCTGTTCTCGGTGTTGCGGGATATTGTTTTTGTCAGCAACGAGGTCACCGACAACCCCAAGTTCGACCTGGGCAAGACCGAAGACATCACCGACGCCGTCTTCCACATCCTGCGCAACGCCAATGTGTTGAAGCCGATGCTGAACCCGAACCTGGTGGTGTGCTGGGGCGGCCATTCGATCAACCGCGCCGAATACAACTACTCGAAGGAAGTCGGCTACGCGATGGGCTTGCGCGACCTGGACATCTGCACCGGCTGCGGCCCGGGCGCGATGAAAGGCCCGATGAAGGGCGCCACCATCGGCCACGCCAAGCAGCGGCTGCACCGCGGCCGCTACCTGGGCATCACCGAGCCCGGCATCATCGCGGCCGAGTCGCCGAACCCGATCGTCAATGAACTGGTCATCATGCCGGATATCGAGAAGCGCCTGGAGGCCTTTGTGCGTACCGGCCACGGCATCGTGGTGTTCCCCGGCGGCGCCGGCACGGCCGAGGAAATCCTCTACATCCTCGGCATCCTGCTGCACCCGGATAACGCCGAGATTCCATTCCCGCTGATCTTCACCGGCCCGGAAACCTCGCGCGACTACTTCGTGCAGATCAACCAGTTCATCCACGACACGCTGGGGCCGGAGGCGCAGCAGCGCTACAAGATCATCGTTGACGATCCGGAACTGGTGGCGCGCGAAATGCAGGCCGGGATCAAGGCGGTGCGCGAGTTCCGCAAGGCCCGCAGCGACGCCTACTACTACAATTGGAGCCTGAAGATCGACGCCGAGTTCCAGCGTCCGTTCCCGCCGACCCACGAGAATATGCGCAACCTGAGCCTGCACAAGAACCAGCCGGTGCACCTGCTGGCCGCCAACCTGCGCCGTGCGTTTTCCGGCGTGGTGGCCGGCAACGTCAAGGAAGAGGGCATGCGCGCGATCGAGCAATACGGCCACTTCGAGATCCACGGCGACAAGGAAATCATGGGGCCGATGGACGCGCTGCTGGCGTCCTTCGTCGCGCAAAGCCGCATGAAACTCGCAGGGAAGCCTTATACGCCGTGCTATCGCGTGATTCAATAAGGGCGTTTGTCGCGCTGCTGCTGTGGTGGTGGTGTGGCCCGGCGCTGGCATTGGATGCCGCCGCCTTGCCGCACGGCGCGCTGTCACTGACGCCATACCTGACGGTGCTGGAAGACCCTCAGGCGACGCTGGACCTCGACAGCGCACGCCACCGCGCGGCGGAATTCCGCAGCACCGGCAAGGCCGATGAGGCGCTCAGCTTCGGCTATACCCGCTCGGCCTACTGGTTGCGCGTGTCCTTGCACAATCCGACGGATCGTCCGCTGGACCGTATGCTGGAGATCAGCAATGCGCGCCTCAGCGACATCCAGTTTTACCGTCCCGACGCGCACGGACGCTACAGCGTCCAGCGCACCGGCAGCGCGCAGCCATATGCCACGCGGCCGTATCCCAACCGTTACTACGTCTTTTCGCTGGAGCTGGCGCCGCACGCGGAAGAGGTGATTTATATCCGCGTGTGGTCCGAGGGCGCCAAGCTGATCCCGGTGACGTTGTGGGAGCCGATCGCTTACGCCGCCTATGAACGCCAGGACTATCTGGCGCAAGGCGCGTATTTCGGCACCGCCGTGGCCATGATGTTATTTAACCTGGTGCTGTTCCTGACGCTGCGCGACCGGCTGTATCTGCTGTACATTGGCTTTGTCTTCTGTGCTGTGATCGCGCTGGCCAGCCAGAACGGCCTGGCGCACGAATGGCTGTGGCCTGGCATGGGCGGCAGCTGGCCGAACAAGCTGGCGTCGATAGGCTTCTCGCTGTCCGCCGCCATGCTCACCATCTTCATGCGGCGCATGATTCAGACGCGTCAGGTCGTCCCGCGCCTGGACGTGATACTGCGTGTGCTGATCGCGTTCTTCCTCGCCGGTCCGCTGTTCACCATCTTCTTCTATGTGGAGACGGCCGCGCCGATCGGCCTCGCCTGGGCCATCTGCTCGCCGCTGATCATGCTGATTGGCGTGGTGTGCGCCTTCAAACGCCAGCGCAGCGCCTATTATTTTACGGCCGCCTTCCTGCTGCTGCTGATCGGCAACGCATCCAGTTCGCTGGCTGCGCTGGGCATGCTGCCGCATAATCCGCTCACCAATTACGGACCACAGGTCGGCTCCTGCTTCGAAATGCTGATGCTGGCCTTTGCGCTGGCCGATCGCGTGCATGTGATGAGGCGCCAGGCGATTGCCGCGCAAGCCAACCTGATCGCCGGCTTGCAGACCTCCGAACGCATGCTGGAACTGCGCGTCGAACAGCGCACGCATGAACTGCAAACGGCCAACGATCACCTGGCCGCACTCAGCATGACCGACGGCCTGACCGGCATCTCCAACCGCCGCCGTTTTGACGAGGTGCTGGCGGCAGAGTGGGCGAGGGCGGCACGCCAGCAGCATTCGCTGGCGATCGGCTTGCTGGACATCGACTTCTTCAAACAGTACAACGACCACTATGGCCATCAGGCAGGCGACGATTGCCTGCGCCGGGTGGCGCAAGCCTTCAAGTCGCAACTGCAGCGCGGCGGCGACCTGGTGGCGCGCTACGGCGGCGAAGAGTTCGCCTTTATCGCGCCGGCGGTGGATGCCGACCAGGCACTGGCGATTGCCGACGCAGTCTGCAAAGCCATCGCGTCGCTCGAGCTGCCGCATGCGCACGGGCCGGGCGGCAGACTCACCGTCAGCATCGGCGTCGCCGCCTGGACGCCACTGGCTGGCGCCGCGCCCGCCGACATCTTGCGCGCCGCCGACCAGGCCCTGTACCGCGCCAAACAACTGGGCCGCAACCGCGCGGAAGTACACTGAGGATACATAGAGGGGCTAGTTGCGCCAACTGCATGTGGTAAACCTCACTGAGTGTGCAGCTACCCACACCCATCTTGCTTAACCTTGTTGAGCAGCTGAAACGTCGTACGGGCTCACAAGATCTATCAGATGCAATTACCCAAGCGATCGAATTCTGGCTCGCCGACCTGAAGCAGTTCCCCAAAACTGCCGATCCTGATGGACTGCATGGCTATCAATGGAAATGCCTGTTCCTGCCCGAAGGCACGGTGCTGCGTTCATGGAGTTACGGCGAACACAATTACGCTGCCGTTGAGGGCAATGAGATCAACCATAAAGGCAAGCCTGTCACGCCCAATCAATTCTCGCGCTCCTTCGCCCGCACGAGTTCCGCTTCCGCATTGAAGACGTCGCGTTTGAATAAAAAAAGCCGCTCAAAAGAGCGGCTTCCGTGGCAGCGATGACGGGTTACTCTTCGCGGCGCAAGTGCGGGAACAGCAGCACGTCGCGGATGTTCGGCGAGTCGGTGATGATCATCATCAGGCGGTCGATGCCGATGCCGCAACCGCCGGCTGGCGGCATGCCGTATTCCAGTGCGCGGATGTAGTCCGCGTCGTAGAACATCGCCTCCTCGTCGCCGGCGTCCTTGGCGGCCACCTGGGCCAGGAAGCGGGCCGACTGGTCTTCCGCATCGTTCAGCTCCGAGAAGCCGTTGGCGATCTCGCGGCCCACCATGAACAGCTCGAAGCGCTCGGTGATGCCTTCGCGCGAATCCGACGCACGCGCCAGCGGCGACACTTCAACCGGATAATCGATGATGTAAGTCGGTTCCCACAGCTGTGCCTCGGCGGTTTCTTCAAACAGCGCCAGTTGCAGCGCGCCCAGGCCGGCGGTGGCAAACGGCTTGACGCCGAACTTCAGCAGTTCCTTCTTGATGAACTCCGCGTCATTCAACTGCTCGGCGGTGTACGAAGGCGCATACTTGTTGATCGCCTCAACGATGGTCAGGCGGTGGAATGGCTTCGACAGGTCCAGCTCGCGGCCGCCGTAGGTCAGCTTGGCGGTGCCGTGCGCATCGATTGCGGCCTGGCGGATGACGGCTTCGGTGAAGTCCATCAGCCATTTGTAGTCGGTGTAGGCCGCGTAGAATTCCATCATCGTGAATTCCGGATTGTGACGGATCGACACGCCTTCGTTACGGAAGTTGCGGTTGATCTCGAACACGCGGTCAAAACCGCCAACCACCAGGCGCTTCAGGTACAGCTCAGGCGCGATACGCAGGAACATCTGCATGTCCAGCGCATTGTGGTGGGTGATGAACGGCTTCGCGGCGGCGCCACCTGGAATGGTGTGCAGCATCGGCGTTTCCACTTCCATGAACTCGTTCTTTTCCATGAAACGGCGGATCGACGAAATCGCGGCGGTACGCGCCTTGAAGGTGCGGCGCGTCTCTTCGTTCATGATCAGGTCCACGTAGCGCTGGCGGTACTTGGTTTCCTGGTCGGCCAGGCCGTGGAATTTGTCCGGCAGCGGGCGCAGCGACTTGGTGATCAGGCGCAGCTCGCTAACCTTGATGGTCAGTTCATCGGTCTTGGTCTTGAACAGCGTGCCGACCACGCCCAGGATGTCGCCCAGGTCGTAGTGGTGCAGTGCCGCCATGGCGGCTTCGCCGGTCAGGTCCAGCGTGGCATAGATCTGGATGCGGCCATCGGCTTTCGGGCCGGAGGCATCCTGCAGCGTGGCGAAAGCGGCTTTCTTGCCAGCTTCGCGCTTCAGCATCATGCGGCCTGCCAGCGTGACGGTGACCGGAGCAGCTTCCAGCTCTTCGCGGGTCTTCTCGCCGTATTGCGCGTGCAGGTCGGCTGCCTTGTGCTCAGGCTTGAAGTCGTTCGGGAAGGCGATGCCTTGTTCGCGGATGGCGGCCAGCTTGGCGCGGCGCTCCGCAATGATTTTATTTTCGTCAGGAGCGGCTGCTTGGTCTTGAAGATCCGTAGTCATGGTCTTTACTTATGTTGAGGTGATGATTAGTTGGTGGCGGTGGCGGCGAACAGTTCGTCCACATCCAGTTCGCTGAAGTCGCGCACGACAGCGATGACGTTGTCGAATTCCTTGAACGCTTCAGCCGGCAAAGTGGTTGTCAGCACCACCGCGCGCATGCCGGCGCGGCGTGCCGCTTCGACGCCCAGCGGCGCGTCTTCAAACACGATGCTGTCGGCCGGCAGCGTGCCGGCGCGCTCGGCGGCCAGCAGGAATACGTCCGGATTCGGCTTGCCACGCGCCACATCGGCAGCGCCGGCGATTGCGTTGAATTCCTTGCGCAGGTCCAGGCCATCCAGCGTGAAGTCGATGTTCTCGGTCGGCGCGGCGGTGGCCACGGCCAGCTTGATGCCGGCCGCCTTGGCGCGCGTGATGAAGTCGACGAAGCCGGTGGTCGGCGCCAGGTGTGGCGCGTACATCTCGCGGTACAGCGCTTCCTTCTCGAAATCCAGCGCCGCGCTTTCTTCCTTGCTCAGCGACTTGCCGAAGTAGGTGCTCATGATTTCATGGCCCTGGCGGCCGGCGGTGTTGCGGAAGAAGTCATCCGCATCAATCACATGGCCACGGCGCTGGAAGAATTCCAGCCACGATTTCACGTGGAAGGACATATTGTCGACTATGGTGCCGTCCATGTCGAAGATGAATGCACGCTGAGTCATTAAACGCCTTGTTTGAGCGAAGCCGAGATGAAGTCGTCCAGGTCGCCGTCCAGCACGCCCTTGGTATTGCCGGTCTCGAAGTTGGTACGCAAGTCCTTGATGCGCGACTGGTCCAGCACATAGGAACGGATCTGGTGGCCCCAGCCGACGTCGGTCTTGGAGTCTTCCAGTTTCTGCTGCTCGCTCATGCGCTTGCGCAGTTCCAGTTCGTACAACTTCGCCTTCAGCATTTCCATCGCCTCGGCCTTGTTGCGGTGCTGCGAACGGTCGTTCTGGCACTGCACCACGATGCCGGACGGGCCGTGGGTCAGGCGCACTGCGGAATCGGTCTTGTTGATGTGCTGACCACCGGCGCCCGATGCGCGGTAGGTGTCGATACGCAGGTCGGCCGGGTTGATCTCGATATCGATCGAATCGTCCACTTCCGGATAGACGAACAGCGACACGAACGAGGTGTGACGGCCGCCGGCCGAGTCGAACGGCGACTTGCGCACCAGGCGGTGCACGCCGGTCTCGGTGCGCAGGAAACCGTAGGCGTATTCGCCTTCCACTTTCAGCGTCGCGGTCTTGATGCCGGCCACCTCGCCGTCGGACTGCTCCATGATCTCGACCTTGAAGCCCTTGCGTTCGGAATAGCGCAGGTACTGGCGCAGCAGCATCGACGCCCAGTCCTGGGCCTCGGTGCCGCCGGCGCCGGCCTGGATGTCGACGAAGCAGTTGTTCGGGTCCATCGGATTGCTGAACATGCGGCGGAATTCCATGCCTTCGATGACCTTGCGGACTTCCTCGGCGTCGACGATCAGCGCTTCCAGCGTGTCGTCGTCGCCTTCTTCCTTGGCCATGTCGATCAGGTCGGCCATGTCTTTCAGGTCGGCGTCGGCCTTGGTCAGTGCGTCAACCACGGCTTCCAGCGATTTTTTCTCTTTGCCCAGGTCCTGGGCTTTCTTCGGATCGTTCCAGACGGCTGGATCTTCCAGCTCGCCGTTTACCTGTTCGAGCTTGTCGACTTTGCGATCGAAGTCAAAGATACCTCCGAAGTTCGGCTTCGCGCGTGGTCAGGTCGGCGAGCAGGGAGGTGAGGGCGTTGATGCGTTCGGCTTCCATGGTTTTCTTCTTTTCTAAGGCTGAAATCAAACCTTGGATTATACCCTAGCCAGCCGCGCTCTCCCAGAGCCGTGCCACCAGCCGTGCCGCAGCGGCGAAATGCTGCCATTTATGCCACAAAACGTATAGAATATCGCAGCCTGTAACTTTACTCTGCCTTCCATGCGTCTTGTCTATCTCGCCTTGCCCTCGCTGTTGATCGGCTGTTCCAGCCTGCCTTCTGGCAGTAGCCCGGGCAGCGCGACACCGGCTGGCGCCGAAGCCACGCTGGCGCTGCTGGAAACCACCGACCTGCATGCGAATGTGCTCAGTTATGATTACTACAAGCTGCAGCCCGATCCCGCCATCGGCCTGGAACGCACGGCGACCCTGATCAAGCAGGCGCGCGCCGAATACCCGAACAACCTGCTGCTGGATAACGGCGACGCGCTGCAAGGCACGGCGCTGGCCGACTACCAGGCGCTGGTCAAGCCGGTGGCCTGCGATGAAACGCTGGCCATCTACAAGGCCATGAACCAGCTGGGCGTCGATGGCGCCGGCATCGGCAACCACGAATTCAACTACGGCCTGGCCTATCTGAACCAGGTCACCGGCAACCACTTCGACGTTGACGGCGTGCCGGCCAACGCGCCGCGCTGCGCCGGCCCGGCGTTCCCGATCGTGCTGGCGAATATCTACAGCGCTAAATCAAAGCAGCCGCTGTTCGCGCCATACCGCATCCTGACGCGCCAGATCCAGGCCACCGGCCCGGATGGCCAGCCGCTGACGGTCAGCATCAAGGTCGGCATCATCGGCTTCACGCCGCCGGGCGTGCTGTCCTGGGACAAGGCCTGGCTGGAAGGGAAGGTCTACGCCGAGGGCGTGCGCGAGTCGGCGCAAAAATACATCCCGCAGATGCGCGCCGAAGGCGCCGACCTGGTGGTCGCGATCTCGCACGGCGGCGTCGATGGCGCGCCGTACACGCCGGACATGGAGAACGCCAACTACTATCTGGCGCAAGTGCCGGGCGTGGACGCGCTGCTGATCGGCCATGCCCACCTGCCGTTCCCGGACGCCGCCAGCAAGGCCGCCGGCTTCAACCTGCCGGGCGTCGACAAGACACGGGGCACCATCTACGGCGTGCCGGCGGTGATGGCCAACCTGTGGGGCAAACACCTCGGCGTGATCGGCCTGCACCTGAGATACGACGGCAAGCAATGGGTGGTCGACAAATCGCGCACCACGGTGGAAGCGCGCGCCACGCGCCAGGCCGATGGCAGCTACGTCGCCGCCGATCCAGCCATCGCGCAACTGGTGGCCGACGAGCATGCGGCCACTATCCGCTACGTCAAAACACCGGTCGGCAACAGCGATTTCCGCATGAGCAGCTACTTTGCCGACGTCGGCGATGTCAGTGCGATCGAACTGGTGAACCAGGCGCAAACCGCCTATGTGCAGGATTACGTCAAGGCCAACCTGCCGCAGTACGCCGCGCTGCCGGTGCTGTCGATGGCGTCGCCGTTCAAGACCGGTTCCGCCGGCGTCGCCGACTACACCGACGTCAAACCGGGTGCGGTCGCCCTGAACAACGCCGCCGACCTATACCTGTACCCGAATGCGCTGCACGCGGTAAAAGTGAATGGCGCGCAGCTGAAAGCCTGGCTGGAGAAATCCGCCGAGCGCTTCAACCGCATCGATCCCGCCAGCGGCGCGCAGCAGGAACTGATCAATACCGGTTTCGCCGGCTTCAACTTCGACATGCTGACCAATGCTGATGTCAGCTACCAGATCGACGTCAGCCAGCCGGCCGACCAGCGCATCGTCAAGCTGCACTATAAAGGTGCGCCGCTGTCGCCGACGCAGGAATTCCTGGTCGCCACCAACAACTACCGCGCCAGCGGTGGTGGCGGCTTCCCCGGCCTGGACGGCAGCAAGACCGTCATCGCCGCACCGGATTCCAGCCGCGATGTGCTGATCGCCTACATCCAGAAGACCAAAGAGTTGACCCGCGCGCGTAACGGCGCCACCCGCAGCTGGCGTTTCGCGCCGGTCGCGGTCAAAGGCCCGGTGGTATTCCGCTCCGCGCCCGGCGTGCTGGGCCTCGCCCGCGAAGCCGGCCTCACGGCGGTCAGCCAGCTGAAAGCCGACGACGGCAAAGGCTATGCCCTCTACACCGTCGACTTGAGCAAATGATGATCCCGCGCCGCCCGACCGCCGCAGCCACCGCTGCTGCCGCTGCCGCTGCCGCTGCTGCTGCCACCGCCGCCGCCGCCGCTGCCACCGCCCGCGTTGCTGCTCGTGCGGCCGGTGCAGCGCCTTTGGCAAGCACGCAGCGGCGCTGCACCGCAGTCGCGGTAATCGGCACCGCCTTGCTGGCGCTCGGCCTGTCGCTGGCTGGCGGCGCCTCGGCCGGCCCGGTGGAAGAAGGGCGTTTGTGCCTGCGCGGTTCCGAGCGCACGCCGGCCAACCTGCCGCGCGCCTTCCAGCTGTTCAGCGCCGCCGCGCAGAAAGGCGATCCGCAGGCCGCCTACTATCTGGGCATGATGTACCAGAACGGCATGGCCGTCGCTCGCGACACCAAGGCCGCCGCCCGCTGGCTGCAGTTCGCCGCCAACCGCCAGACGCCGGCCGCCATGTTCGCGCTGGCCAAACTCTACCTCGCCGGCGACGGCGTCAAGCGCGACGACATCGCCGCCCGGCGCTGGATCGAAAAAGCCGCCGACCTCGAATATCCCGAAGCCGTGATGGCCATGGCCATCGGCCTGCGCGACGGCTCGATGGGCTTCGAACGCAATGAAGCGCTGGCCGAAACCCAGATGCGCTTCGCCAACCGGGCCCTCAAACAGGCCAGCCCCGGCATGTAATCCTTACGGCTGGCTTACACGCTTGCACAGTGCCAGCTTGCTGCGATGCGGCACATCTATCTGTTGCTGATGACGTTCTACTAACCTACAATGGTTTTCCGATGGGGCGACTTTCCAGCGTACGACTACTAAAAAAAACGTTGTATAACAGGAGATGACACATGAATTTCAAGTTGAAATTGCTCGTTGCAGGTCTGGCACTCGGTTTCGCAGCCACCACGCAGGCGGCTGACCCCATCAAGATCGGCGTCGCCGGTCCGTTCACTGGCGGTTCCGCGCCGATGGGCGTGTCGATGCGCGACGGCGTCAAGCTGGCGGTGGCGGAGATCAACGCCAAAGGCGGCGTGCTCGGTCGCCAGATCCAGCTGATCGAACGCGACGACGAAGCCAAGAACGAACGCGGCGTGCAGATCGCGCAGGAGCTGATCAACAAGGAACGCGTGGCCGCCACGGTCGGCTACATCAACACCGGCGTGGCGCTGGCCTCGCAGCGCTTCTACCAGGACGCCAAGATCCCGGTCATGAACAACGTCGCCACCGGCTCGGTCATCACCAAGCAGTTCGCCGACCAGCCGGAAAACTACATCTTCCGCAATTCCGCAAACGATGAGATCCAGTCGCAGATGATCATCAAGGAAGCGATCGACAACCGTAAATTCAAGAAGGTCGCGATTCTGGCCGACTCCACCAACTACGGCCAGCTGGGCCGCGAAGACCTGGAGAAAGTGCTGGCCAGCCGCAGCCTGAAGGCGGTGGCGGTTGAAAAGTACAACATCAAGGACGTCGACATGACGGCCCAGCTGCTAAAGGCCAAGCAGGCCGGCGCTGACGTGGTGCTGACCTACGGCATCGGCCCCGAGCTGGCGCAGATCGCCAACGGTATGGAAAAACTCGGCTGGAAAGTGCCGCTGATCGGCAGCTGGACGCTGTCGATGGCCAACTTCATCGACAACGCCGGCAAGAACGGCAACGGCACCCGCATGCCGCAGACCTTCATCCAGGACCCCAACACGGCGAAGCGCAAAGCCTTCATCGACGCCTACGTCAAGGCCTACAACCCGCCGCAGGGCCGCATGCCGTCGCCGGTGTCGGCCGCCCAGGGCTACGACTCGATCTACCTGCTGGCCGCCGCCATCAAGCAGGCCGGCAGCACCGAAGGCCCGAAGGTCAAGGCCGCGCTGGAAAACCTCAACGAAAAAGTTGAAGGCGTGGTCACCACCTATGACAAGCCATACAGCAAAACCGACCACGAAGCCATCACCGCCGACATCACCGTCTTTGGTGAAGTCAAGGACGGCAAAGTCGTACATGCCAAGTAAGGCCGCCTAGCGCCGTACAGTGGCCAGACTTGTGAACGCAAGCCTGGCCATTTTCTTGTCGTCTGCAGGGGAATACTATGGAAATCCTGTTGCAACTGGTGTTCAGCGGCATCGCGCTGGGCATGATCTACGCGGTGATCGCCTTCGGCTACCAGCTGACCTTCGCTACCTCCGGCACGCTGAATTTCGGCCAGGGCGAATCGTTGATGCTCGGCGCGCTGGTGGGCCTCAGCCTGGTGGGCACCATCCACGGCGGCCCTTACATGAGCTACCTGCTGATGATCCCGCTGGTGATCGTGTTCGGCGCGCTGCAAGGCATGCTGGTGGAGTGGATAGGCGTGCGGCCGGCGATCAAGATCAAATCCGAATTCGGCTGGATCATGTCGACCATCGCGCTGGCCATCATCTTCAAGAACGTCGCCGAGAACATCTGGGGCAAGGACGACCTGACCTTCCCGTCGCCGCTGTCGTCGGCGCCGATCGAGATCCTCGGCGCCAATGTGCAGCCGATGCAGATTGCCGTGGTGGTGGGCGCGCTGGCCATCATGGCGGCGGTGGAGATCTTCAACCGCAAATCGATCTACGGCAAGGCGGTGGTTGCCACCGCCAATGACCGCGACGCGGCGGGCCTGATGGGCATTAACACCGGCGCGGTAATCACTTTTTCGTACGCCTTGTCGTCGGCCGTTGCCGCCTTCGCCGGCGTGCTGGTGGCGCCGCTGACGCTGACCGGCGCCACCATGGGCGCCTCGCTCGGCCTGAAAGCGTTCGCGGTGGCGATCATCGGCGGCCTGACCTCGGGCGTCGGCGCTATCGTCGGCGGGCTGATACTCGGCATCACCGAAACCACCGCCGGCTACTACATCTCCACCGGGTACAAGGACGTGCCGGGACTGCTGTTGCTGCTGCTGGTGCTGGCGGTGAAGCCGTCCGGCCTGTTCGGCAAAGCCGCCATCAAAAAGGTCTGACCCATGAAGAAGACGATTATCGCGGCAAGCGTGGTGGGACTGGCGGTACTGGCGCTGTATCCGGTGCTGATCCCTAATCCCTACTATATCCATCTATTCGAAACGATTCTGATCTACGCCATACTATTGTTCGGGCTCGACATCGTGGTCGGCTATACCGGGCAGGTATCGCTCGGCCACGCCGGCCTGTTCGGCATCGGCTCGTATGTCACCGGTGCGATCGTCTTCAAGCTGGGGGCGCCGTTCTGGCTGGCCATACCGGCCAGCGTGATCGGCGCCGCGGTGTTCGGCGCCATCCTCGCGCTGCCTGCCTTGCGCGTCACCGGCCCTTATCTGGCGATGGTCACGCTGGCCTTCGGCACCATCATCCAGATCCTGATCAACGAAATGACCTTCCTCACCGAAGGGCCGATGGGCATCAAGATCTCCAAGCCGGTGCTGTTCGGCGAAAAGCTCAGCGAAGTACAGTACTACTACATGGTGGCGGTGCTGATGGTGATCTCGCTGGTGCTGGTGCACCGCATACTCAAGTCCAACCTGGGCCGCGCGTTCGAAGCGCTGCGCGACAGCCCGATCGCCTCCGACTGCATGGGTGTATCGGTCTACCGCTACAAGGTGTACGCCTTTATCATCAGCGCCGGCTTTGCCGGTCTGGCCGGCAGCCTGTACGCGTATTCGGAAGAGTACATCTCGCCGAATACCTACAACTTCGAGCTGACCATCCTGTTCCTGCTGGCGGTGATCATGGGTGGGCGCAAGACCCGTTCCGGCGCGCTGATCGGCGCACTGATCGTGGTCATGCTGCCTAGCCTGTTGGCCGACATCGAACTGTTCCGCAAGATCGCCACCGCTGCCGCCGTGCTGGGCGTAATCGGCTCCGCGCTGGCCATCGCCCGCAAGCAGGCCACGCCGCGCGGCGTCGCCGTGCCGCTGATCGCCACCATCGGCATGGCCGCGTTCTCCTACAAGCTGGAAAACATCGTCGACTGGCGCCTGACCATCTTCGGCCTGATGACGCTATTCGTCGTCTACTACCTGCAGGACGGCATCGTCGGCTTCCTGCAAAACCTGCTGGGCCGCGCACGCGCACACGCCAAGCCGGCGGCTTCCGGCGGCGGTGTCGAGCCGTTCCCCTACGCGCAGGGCGGCAAGGCCGGCGACACGCTGCTCGATGTCGAACAGATCCTGATGCAGTTCGGTGGCCTGAAGGCGCTGAATCAGGTCAACCTGAATGTGCTGCAAGGATCGGTGCATGGCCTGATCGGCCCCAACGGCTCCGGCAAGAGCACCATGATGAATGTGCTGACCGGGATCTACAAACCGACAGCCGGCAAGGTCGCCTTTGCCGGCGCGGTGATCTCCGGCCGCACGCCGTCCGAGATCGCGCTGGGCGGCGTCGCGCGCACCTTCCAGAACGTGCAGTTGTTCGGCGAGATGACTGCCACTGAAAATGTGCTGGTCGGCCTGCACAACACCTTCGCCTCGAACGTGCTGGATGTGATGCTGCAAACGCCGCGCTACAAGCGCGAAGAGCAGGGCGCGCGTGAGCGGGCCGCCAGCATCCTCGAATTCGTCGGCCTGGCGGACATGGCGGACGAGGAGGCGCGCAATCTACCTTACGGCAAACAGCGCCTGCTGGAGATCGGGCGCGCGCTGGGCCTCAGTCCACGTCTGTTGCTGCTCGACGAACCGGCGGCCGGCCTGACCGCGCCGGACATCAAGGAACTGATGGCCATCATCCGCAAGATCCGCGACCATGGCATCACCATCATCCTGATCGAGCACCACATGGACGTGGTGATGGCCTTGTCCGACACGGTGACGGTGCTGGATTTCGGCCAGAAGATCGCCGAAGGCAAGCCGGCCGCCGTGCAAAGCGATCCGAAAGTGATCGAAGCCTACCTTGGCGGCAGCAGCGAAGCCGCCCACTGACAAGGATACCCACATGCTCTCGATCTCCAACCTGCACGCCGCCTACGGCAAAGTCGAAGTCCTGCACGGCATTTCGCTGGACGTCCCGAAAGGCAAGCTGGTCACGCTGATCGGCTCCAACGGCGCCGGCAAGACCACCACGATGCGCGCCATCTCCGGCATGATCAAGCCGAAGGGCGGCAAGGTCACCCTGGACGGCAAGGACATCACCGGCAGCGATTCGCACAAGATCGCCCGCGCCGGGCTGGCGCATTCTCCGGAAGGCCGGCGCGTGTTCGCCTCGATGAGCGTCACCGACAACCTGCTGCTGGGTGCCTTCCCGCGCTTCACCCGCGCGCGGCCGAAGGGCGACATCAAGCGCGACCTGGAAAAAGCGCTGGAACTGTTCCCACGCCTGAAAGAGCGCCAGCACCAGTTGGCCGGCACGCTATCTGGCGGCGAGCAGCAGATGCTGGCAATGGCGCGCGCGGTGATGCTGAATCCCGACGTGGTGCTGCTGGACGAACCGTCAATGGGGCTGGCCCCGATCCTGGTGGAAGAAGTCTTCCGCATCATCCAGCGCCTGAAATCCGAAGGCGTGACGATGCTGCTGGTAGAACAATTCGCCGCCGCCGCGCTGAATGTGGCCGACTACGGCTACGTCCTCGAAAACGGCAATATCTCCGTCCACGGCCCCGCCGAAAGCCTGAAAACCGACCCCAAAGTCATCTCCGCCTACCTCGGCGGCGGCCACTGAAGATGTTTCTTGGTGGGAATGTGTAATAATCGCTTTATGACGATTATTAATTCTTTATTGGCGGTTCTCGTTCTTGTATGGTGTACTGGTTGCTCCTTAGGCTTTGTGGCGACAGATCTGACGCCGGACAAACCCCCGTTGGAAGATTGGCGAAAGCCGGGCGCGTCGCCTGAACAAAGACTGCGAGATAGCGCCGATTGCGGCGGCGGCCCCTCGGCGCGCGTCGGCTTCACGCCGCAGGCGGTCAGGGACGAAAAGCGCCCGGGCGAGTCGGACTTGGAGCCCTCACGTCGCCTGCTTAAGAAATGGGCTGATTGCATGGTCGAAAAGGGCTATCTGACCGACTCGCTTAAGACACCCGCAGCGCCTTCGCCACCCAAGCCTGCCGCACCGCCACAACCACTCATCCAGCATGAGCCAGTGACATCGCGCTCCACCGAGCCGCTCGCCTCCGACAAGGCGCGGATTCTGATGCGCTCGACAGGCATGCCAATGAACGTCGACTATTCAATCAGCGCGAGCGAACAGTCTTGCAAGGACTTCACCCAGATCGGCGCGGTACGGGACAAAGGTCAAAAAGTACTGTCGTCGTGGATCGTCAAGCTGGGCGAGAAGTTAAATAGCGTCCCGGATCAGATAGAGACGGTTGTGCCAGCCGGGCAGCCTGTGCAGGTGGCAGGGTGGGGGAACTGGCAAGATAGCAAGTCCAAGGGCAATTGCGGTCCCTCAATCGTTTCCTTTCAGCCGGCGCAGATGCACACCTATCTGGTGGAATTTGTATGGCAAGGCACTGCGCGCTGCATGAGTCGCGTGTATGACGTGACCGATCCCGCAACGCGCACGGCAGTGCCAACAGAGCGTAAATATTGCTCGCGCTCGTTTATGGACGTCTGGCTTGGCCGTTCAGGTCTGTCTGGAGTGCCATGAAGACGATATGTTTCGCAAACGGCGCCGAAGTGCCGGTACTGGGCCAGGGCACCTGGAATATGGGCGAAAAGGCGAGCGGCAGGCAGGAGGACGTGCGGGCGCTGCAGCTTGGGCTTGATCTCGGCATGCGCTTGATCGATACCGCCGAGATGTACGGCGAGGGCGGGGCGGAGGAGGTGGTTGGCGAGGCGATTGCCGGCCGGCGTGATGAGGCCTTCGTCGTCAGCAAGGTCTATCCGCATAACGCCAGCTTTGACGGCGTGCAGCAGGCTTGCGAGCGCAGTTTGCGCCGCCTGAAAGTGGAGGCCATCGATTTATATCTGCTGCACTGGCAAGGCCACCATCCGCTGGCCGAAACCTTCGACGCCTTCGAAACGCTGAAGAAAGCCGGCAAGATCAAGGCTTACGGCGTCAGCAACTTCGATCTGGACAACATGGAAGAGGCGCTCACCTACGGCGCGCCCGCCACTAACCAGGTGCTGTACAACCTGATGAAACGCGGAATCGAGTTCGACCTGTTGCCATGGGCGCGTCAGCGGCAGATGCCGGTCATGGCCTACTCGCCGCTGGAAACCTCGGGCCGCGAACAGGCCGCGCTGCTGGATAATCCCGGCCTGAAGGCTGTCGCCACCGCGCATCAGGTGACGCCGGCGCAGATCGCATTGGCCTGGGTGCTGCACCAGGATGGCGTAGTTGCTATCCCCAAGGCCGTCGATCCTGTACACTTGCGCGCCAACCGCGCTGCAGCCGACATTCGCCTTTCCGCCGATGACCTGGCCGCATTGGACCGTGCATTCCCGCCGCCGCGCCGTCGCCGCCCGCTGGATATGCGTTAAAAGATAAGAGACCATGTTAAACCGACTCAAGCAGCTGTTCTCCCCGAAAGACATCAGCAACCATATTCTGCTCAACGCCTACAGCACCGTCGCTGACGCGCCCAAGCCAACTTTCCCGCATGTGCTGAACGGCCGCCGCGACCTGTCCGACGCAGAAATGGGCCCGCACCTGAACGGCTTCATGCACTATCTGGCCGAGCAGAACGAAGGCAAGATGACGCGTACCCGCTACCACGTCATCCGCCACCTGCAACGCACGCAGCAGCATATGAGCTTTGCCGTGGATGCCGCCGACCTGGACGCGTTCCGCGAATGGGCCGCCGCCGCCAATGCGCTGATCTTCATGCAGGACGGCAGCGTGCGCGATCCGCAAGGCCGTGTGCTGCTGGCGGTCTCCGGCGAAGATGGCGATCCGGATGCCGTGATCCCTTATCCGCCGCAGGCATGGCAGCGCAAGGCGCGCACCGAGGCGCTGCTGGCCGGGCGCAAGATCGATGTGCCGGACAGCCTGCCGCCGCTGGTGTCCGAGCCGGAACTGCGCCTGCGCGCGCCGGAAGACATCCTGCGCCGCATGCTGGCGCTGTTCGTCGTCGCTATCCGCGCCGAGTCCCTGACCAGCAAGACGCCGATCACCGTCGCCGATTTGCAGCAGCGCTTCCCGCCGGCCTTCGCCAACCTGAGCGACGCCGAACGCGCCTTCCTCGCGCAGGAAGCGCCGACCGAGCAGGAAATCACGCAGTTCCTGTGGCGCTATGAGGCGATCCTGGTACTGCAATGGGCGCTCGGCATGCAAGCAGAACTGCCGTTCGCGGATGCGATCTGCGATGTGTCGTCGATCTCCGGCAAGGTGATCGAGCGCGGCACCGATGGCTTGCGCAAGCAGCTGGCCGTCCGCACGCCATCCGAGATCCTGGACGCGCTGGACCTGCATTACCGCCTGCACTGGGCCAGCCGCCAGGCGCTGCTGAAGAAGGCGCCGGTGCCGGCGGGGCTTAACGACGGCGTGCTGCAGGAGCGCCACTATGCGCTGAACTGGCTGGTGCGCTTCGAGGATCGCGAGTGGGATGATGTCGACACGCCGACCTGAGTAACGTTCGTTGGCGTACAGAACAATATCCACCGTAGATGTAATCTGTAGCCATCGAAGCACTTACAAAGGAGTTCGATATGAACCGCAAACTGATTACCGCTGCCGTTCTGGTGGCCATGATGGGTGTGACCGGCGCGGCTTCGGCGCAACGTCACGATAACAGTAACGACCGCCGTGGCGGCCCTGATTTCAGCCATCACGACGAGCGCCGCAACGATCGCAACGACTATCGTCAAGATGATCGCCGTGACCACGACCGCCGTGGCGCCGGCCCGCGTCATGACTTGCACAAAGGCGGTCGCCTGCCGCCCGAATACCGCAGCCGCCAATACGTCGTCAGCGACTGGCGCTCGCACCGCCTGAGCGCACCGCCGCGTGGCTATCACTGGGTGCAGACCGGTAGCGATTATGTGCTGGTCGGGATCACCACCGGCCTGATTGCCGGCCTGCTGCTTGCCAACTAAGCCGCTTTGCTAATATGCTGGATAGTCCTCACTGTCCAGCATATTTTCTATGAGCCTGCAATCGGTACGAGAATTCCTCCATTCGCGCGACTTCCGCGTTTCCATCTTCGAAACGGCAGCCGGTACCGCAACAGTGGCGCCGGCCGCTGAAGCGCATGCCGTAGCGCCGGGCCGCATCATGAAGCGCACCTTGATGGCGTTGGCCATCGCCGCAACGGCCGCCAGTGCGCAAGCTGCCGTCGAGCGCATCGAAGTGACCGAGCGCGTGCCGTTTGCGCCTGGCGTCAGCTTTGGCGAATACGGCGCATATGAAAAGATACGCGGCGTTGCCTATTACGCGCTGGACCCGAAAGCCACCGCCAACGCATCCATCGCCGACTTGAAGCGCGCGCCGCGCGACAAGCAAGGCCGCGTGTTGTTCTCCAGCGAGTTCGTGCTGCTACGCCCGACCGGCGCCCAGCCCACCACCTTGCTGTACGACGTGAACAATCGTGGCAACATCGCCATTCTCGGCCAGGTCAACGGCCGCAGCCCGGCGCAGAACGATCCCACCACCGTTGCGGATGCCGGCGATGGCTTCCTGATGCGCCACGGCTTCTCGCTGCTGTTCTCCGCCTGGACCTGGGACGTGGCTCCGACCGCACCTGCAGCTGGCACACCGCCATCGCGCCCGCTGGTGTTCGCGCCGCCGGTGGCGAAGGGCGTCAAGGGCAAGGTGCAGAACGAATTCACCGTCAACGCGCCGACCGATATCGTCAGCTATGCCGGCATGCGCGGCCTGACCTACGAGCCAGCCACGCCCAACGATCCACATGCACAATTGACGCAGCGTGCGCGCCAGGGTGACAAGCCCAAGCCGATCCCGCGCAGCGCCTGGAAATTCGTGGCGCCGGAACTGAAGGGCGGCCCTGGCCGCGTGCAGCTGGAAGGCGGCTTCCAGCCGGATACGCTCTACGAGATCAGCTACGTCGCCAAAGATCCGTATGTCACCGGCGCTGGCCTGGCGGGCATCCGCGACCTGCTGTCCTACTTCCGCGATCATCCGTTTGAAGGCGCGCCGGCGCCGCGCAATATACTGATCTTCGGCATCAGCCAGTCCGGCCGCCTGATCGGCCGCATGATGCATGATGGCCTCAACGTCGACGAAAGCGGCAAGCTGGCCTTCAACGGCGCGTACATGCAGGTGCCTGGTGCTGGCGGTTCGGCAGGCTTCAACAGCAGCTTCGCGCAGCCGACCCGTCATCCATCGATGATGGAGGAGCATGGCTATCCGGCTGACGCCTTCCCGTTCACCAGCACGCCGACGCGCGATCCGGTCAGCGGCAAAACCGCTTCCACGCTGGACAAGGCGCGCGACAAGCAGGGCAATCTGCCGAAGCTGATCGTCGCCAACACCTCGACTGAATTCTGGAATCGCGGCGCCTCGCTGATCGCTACCACGCCTGACGGCGCGCGCGATGTGGCGCCGGCGGAGAATGTGCGCCTGTATGGCTTCATGGGCGCGCAGCACTATGTCGGCCGCTCGAACAAGCGCGCGCCGTTCACCGCCTGCGTGTCGACCAGCGACCATTACCTGCCGATGCGCGCGCTGATCGTGGCGCTGGACGACTGGACCGTCAAAGGCAAGCAGCCGCCGGCCAGCGCCTATCCGGGCCTCGCCGACGGCACGCTGACCACGGTGGCCGACTACCGCGCCATCTTTCCGAAAGGCCTGGGCATCACGCCGCCGGAACAGAACCTGCGCCAGCCGCAACTGAACCTGAGAACCTCGCCGCCGAAGCGTGGCGACGACTACGAAACCCGCGTGCCGACGCCGGATGCGGATGGCAACGACAGGGGAGGCGTGCGCCTGGTGGAATTGCAGGCGCCATTGGGCACGCACACCGGCTGGAACCTGCGCGCGCCGGAAACCGGTTTTGCCTGGGCAACGTCGCGCTTCGACGGCAGCTTTGTGCCGTTTGCGCGCACGGAAGCCGAGCGCATGGCGGCCGGCGATCCTCGTCCAAGCCTGGAAATGCGTTATCCGACGCGCGATGCCTATGTGGCCGCCGTGAAGGCCGCCGCTGAACGCCAGGTCGCAGCAGGTCTGCTGCTGCCGGAGGATGTGGAACGCACAATGAGCAAAAACCTGGGACTGTACGACCGCATCCTGGCGCGCGATCCTGCGGACCAGGGTTGCGGCTATCTATTCCCTAGTTCAGGGCCTTCTGTTCCTGTACCAGGATAAACGGGCTGACCACCGAGGCCCACAGCTGGGTGTTGGCGTCGAGCCAGGCCTGCGCCTGCGCGTCGCTGACCCTGGCGATCAGGCCTGAATTCATCCACTGGCTGATGTTGGCCTTGTCGTCGTGCGCGATGCGCACGGCCACGTCAACCAGGTCGAGCGAATTGGCGACCCACACCACGTTCCCCTGCGCGAAATGCTTGACGAGTTCCGACCATGGCAGGCGTGCCGTTTCGCGGTTCACCTTGTTGCGGAGTTCGAGGTCTTTTTCTGGTTTGGTTTGCATGTTAAATAATTTCTATCTTCGGTTCCGGACTGCCTTGCCATGTTAACCGATAGGCCGCGCCTTTGCGAACATTGCCCACCAGGGCCGGGCGGAAGCAGGCCAGGTTGGTGCCGCCTGCACGCCGTACGCTCGGATAGATGATGCCGAGCGAGCCGCCTTCCAGCAGGCGTTCCGCCAGCGTTTGCGATGCGATATAGCTGTCCGGCGCCATGCAGGCGGCGTAGCGCGCCTGTCCACGGAGGTCATGGAAGGTGGCGGTGAAGTCGGCCAGCATGCACTGATACTGCACGCTGTCGTCGAAGCGGTTGATCTCCGCGTATTCCACCGCCTTGTGGAAGCTGACTTCCGCCAGCGCGGTTTCCACGTCGAAGGCGCAGTACCAGGCGCCACGGCGGCCATCGTTAAAACGGCTGCCTTGTGGATGCGCATAGGTAAAGGCGGCGTTGACGATACGGAAGTTGGGCACGCCGAACACCAGTTCATCGACGTTGATGCCGGCCGCGCCGCCGTTCTGCGTGCGCAGGCGGGCGTTGGTGGCGTTATCCAGGTCGAACAGATCGCGCAGGTGATCGTCGCTGTCGGCCAGCGGCGCCAGCACGGAGTCCTCCACATCCGCAAAGCGGGAGGGTAACAACCGGCAGGTGTCGAACTGGCGCAGCGTGGTTAAGGGCGGAACGAGGCTGACCGGCACTTACAGGCCTCCACGGCGCGCGTCGAGCAGCTGACGCACGGTTTGCATGGCGATCAGGCCGCCGCCCAGCACATAGGCCAGCGGCGTGCGGCCCTCGAAGATCTGGTTGCTGTTGGGCAGACCGATCCATTCATCGGCAAGCTTGTCGCCGTAGATGATGTGCAGCGCCTTGTAGATGCCGAGCAGGTAGGAAATGCGCGTGATGCAGTCGACTTCCAGCGTGCGTTCCGGATTTTTCTTCCAGTCGTAGTAGGCGCTGTTGGACAGGCCGCCGAGCAGCTGGCGCGCGTCCTCGTCGCGTACCTTCCAGGTGGCGACCAGTTTGAAAAAGCCCTTCAGGGCGGACTTGGACAGCCGCTCGCGCTCGGCCTTGGCGTTCAGGTCCACCAAGATGGTTGGCTCAAAGCGGCTGCGTGGATAGGCGTAGGTCAGCATAAATCCTCCGTTAATGGATTCTTTATACTCCGTTTTCAGATGAATTGCAATCCGTTTCCGGATTGTGTCGCCTATGCCGCTTCCGCGTGCTCCACCAGAAGTTGCACTTTTGTTACGCCGTTGTACTCATTGGCGTCCAGCCGGAAGGCCACGCGGGCGCGGTCGCCGAGGGCCTCCGTGTGGCCGAACCAGATGGCATCGTAGCGGGCGCCGTTCTTCTCCAGCAGCAGCTTCAGGTGGCGTTCTTTCAGGATGCGCTGGCTGACCACGCGGAAATCGTCGCAGAACACCGGCGGCGCAAAGCCCTGGCCCCACACCTGGCCGGCCATCAGTTCGATGAAGGTGGTGGTGTAGTAGGCATCTTCCAGCGGACCGTCGGTTTCCACCACGCGCTCCAGTTGCTGCTTGCTGAGCCAGGAACGGCCGACTTCCTCGAACGCCTCGGCAAAGGCGTCGAAGGCTTCGGCGCGCAGCGTCAGGCCGGCGGCCATGGCGTGGCCGCCGAACTTGTCGATCAGCGACGGCGCTTTCTTGTAGACCAGGTCCAGCGCGTCGCGCAGGTGGAAGCCGGGAATCGAGCGGCCGGAACCTTTGATCCAGCCGTCCGCGCCGGGCGCGAAGGTGATGGTCGGGCGGTAGAACTTTTCTTTCAGCCGCGAGGCGACGATGCCGATCACGCCCTGGTGCCAGGTATCGTCAAACACGCAGATGGTGCTGCGCTCGGCCGGCTCGAAGGCGTCCAGGTGCAGCATCGCCGTGTCCTGCATGTCGGCTTCGATTTCGCGCCGCTTCAGGTTGATGTCGTTGAGTTCCTGCGCCAGTTGCCAGGCGCGGCCTTCGTCGTCGGTAATCAGGCATTCAATGCCCAGCGACATGTCTTCCAGCCGGCCGGCGGCGTTCAGCCGTGGGCCGAGGGCGAAGCCGAGGTCGAAGGGATTGGCGTTGCGCGCCTCGCGTCCGGCCACGCGGAACAGCGCCGCCACGCCGGCGTGCATGCGGCCGGCGCGCATGCGTTTCAGGCCTTGCGCCACCAGGATGCGGTTATTGGCGTCCAGCTTGACCACGTCGGCGACGGTGCCGAGGGCCACCAGGTCCAGCAGGTTGTCCAGTTTCGGTTGCGTCTGGGCGTCGAACACGCCGCGCTTGCGCAGTTCGGCGCGCAGGGCCAGCAGCACGTAGAACATCACGCCGACGCCGGCGATATGCTTGCTCGGGAAGCCGCATTCCGGCTGGTTTGGATTGACGATGACGCGCGCGGCGGGCAGGGTGTCGGCCGGCAGGTGGTGGTCGGTGACGACCACTTCGATGCCGCGGCGGTTGGCTTCGGCCACGCCGTCGATGCTGGCGATGCCGTTGTCAACGGTGATGATGATGTCCGGCTGTTTCTCGCGTGCGGTCAGGGCGACGATTTCCGGCGTCAGGCCGTAGCCGTACTCGAAGCGGTTGGGCACGATGAAGTCGATGTCGGCGCCCATCGCGCGCAGGCCGCGCAAGGCGACCGCGCAGGCGGTGGCGCCGTCGCAATCGTAGTCGGCCACGATCACCATGCGCTTGCGCGCGGCAATGGAATCGGCCAGGAAGACGGCGGCGGCGCCGATATGCAGCAGGCCGGACGGCGGTATCATCGCCGCCAGTTCGCTGGACAGCTCTTTGATATCCGACAGGCCGCGTGCCGCGTACAGGCGCGCCAGCACTGGATGGACGCCATTCTGGCGCAGCATTTCGGATTCGCGGAACGAGAAGGTGCGGGTACTGATGCGTGTCATGATTGCTTCAACAGGGAATTCAGGGTGGGCTTGCGCCAGAATTTGCGCTGCGCCAGCGCGGTGCTGTCGGCCGTGATCCAGCCGTTGCGGTGACTGAGCACCAGCTTCACGCGCGCGACGCGGCCGGCTTTCAGGGCTGCCAGCAGCGGCGCAAGCCATTCTTGCTCGATGCGCTGCATGCGCGCCAGCCAGTCGGCCCAGTCTCCAACTTGCGCCGGAGCGACCAGGTCGGCCAGCATCACCGCGCCGGGCGCGGGGCGGCCCAGCAGCCGTTCCAGCGTTGGCTGAACGTCGGCAGCCAGTGCGTCCATCCATTCCGTGCCGCCGGAGATCGCCACATGGCCGGCCGTGGTTGGCGCGGCCGGCCCTGCGCCGCCCCACAGCCAGCAGGAATTAATCGGCTGCAGGCCACGCGCCTGGCGTGCCGCGTTAATTGGATGCTCGTGCCACAGCATCTGGATTTCATTTTGCAGCTTGCGGAAATCGCGCGCGCCCTGACCCTCGGGCAGCAAGTCGCTCATGCTCTGGGTGCTGGTGGCGTCCGGCGAGGCGGTACGCAAACCGGCCCAATCGTCCGCGCGCAGGAACCACAGGCCCGCCGCGCCGTGCAGCAGCGGCTTGCCGACCTCCTCGCAAAACGGGCGGGCGATCTCGTACAGGCCGCGCGAATCGGCCTCGGTCAGTTGCAGGCCGCGCAGGTCGGACAGCAGCATGTGGGTACGCGAGATCTGCACATGCGCCGGTTGCAGCATGAACCAGTGTCCCTCGGCTGCCTCGGCCTGCAAGCCGCAGCCGCGCATCACAGCGGTGGCCAGCGGCGCGCCGGTGTCCGGCTGGTCGGGCGCGCTGGCCAGGCCGAGCGCGTGGGCCAGCCATGCCTCGTGCGGCAACACGCGGCTATCGTTATCGTAAGGACTGTATTGCAAGTGACTGTAGCGCGTCAGCAACGCGGCCAGCGCCGGGGTCTGCAAGGCGTGGATCAGGTCGCTGGCCAGCTCGGGCGGAGGCATTCCAAAGGGAAATACGAGGGTAATTTCGGTCATGGCGAGATTGTAGGCCATCCCGCTGCCGCGAGAGTAAATTCTTTGAGGAAACAATAGTTGAAGAAATACCACATAAATAGGAAAAATCTTAATTATTGTAAGTAAATCTTCGCTATAATTGCGACAACAAAAATGTATTAACGGCATTACCCCCAGTCCCCGTGATGCCCAGGTTTTTACCTGCCACTGCCTACCCAAACCGCGTAGCAGCCGCGCCGGCCAGATTGATAACTCCAAAAACGACTTTTGAAGGCCCATGTATGAGCGCTATTAACATCGATACCGAAATTCACATTTGCGAAGATACCTATGGTACTTTCGACATCCGCGGCATTCTCGCCTCGGCGGGGTACAGCAGTAACGGTACGACTTTGCGTATTGCTGGCATGACGGTGACGCTGCCAGACGGTACTGTCACTGCCAGCACGCCCTTGTTCGGCAAGATCGACGCGGACACGATTTTCGTCAAGCCGGGCGCCTGGGCGACCAACTACAACGGTGAGTTTGGCGCTTTTGAGCTGGTAGTGGAGTCCGGTGGCGGCACGGCCAATACCATTTCGATGCACCTGAAAGTCGTCGTTACCCCGGTCAATGACGCGCCTACCGGCGCTGACAAGGTTTTCAATCTCGGCAACGGCGCCCCGGTGGCGCTGACGCAAGCCGACTTCGGCTTCGTCGACGCGGTAGAGCACGACGCCTTCAAATCGGTGATTATTACCTCGCTGCCAGTGGCCGGTACGCTGACCGTTGACGGTGTCGCCGTAGCGGTTGGGGCGGAGATCAAGGCCGTCGATATCGCCGCCGGCAAGTTGGCGTTCGTGCCAAGTTCCAGCGCCTCCGGCAGCTTTGATGTCGGCTTCAAGGTGCGCGATGCCGGCGGCCTGGACGGCTGCAATGCCGCCGACACCAGCCTCACCCCAAATACGCTGACCTTCAAGGTGCCGCAGGCGCACCTCGGCGACTTCGTCTGGGAAGACAGCAACGGCAACGGCGTGCAGGACAGCGGCGAAGCCGGCCTGGCGGGCGTAACTGTGCAACTGAAGGACGCCACCGGCAATGTGGTCAGCAGCAGCACCACAGACGCCAGCGGTCATTACCATTTCGACGTCGACGCTGGCAGCTACACGGTCAGCGTGGCGCCGCCAGCCGGCTATGTGGCCACGCAACAGGGCCAGGGCGGCAATGGCGCTGCCGACAGCGACAGCAACGCCGCCGGCAACAGCGGCACCATCGCGCTGACGCCGGGCGCCAGCAACGACAATATCGATGCCGGCTTCTACCGTCCGGTGTCGCTGGGCGATACCGTGTGGATCGACAGCAACCGTAACGGCGTGCTGGACAACGGCGAAGCAGGCGTGGCCGGCGTCAAGGTGACGCTGCTGGACGCCAGCGGCGATCCGGTCGCCGGCGCGGTGGCGACCACCGACGCCAACGGCCACTACCAGTTCAGCAACCTGAAACCGGGCACGTACAGCGTGCAGTTTGACCAGACCACGCTGCCGGCCAACTACGATTTCACCATCACCGGCCAGGGCGACAGCACCACCGATTCGGACGCCAATAGCGCCGGCAAGACCGGCCAGGTGACGCTCAATTCCGGCGACAGCCACCAGGATCTGGATGCCGGCATCGTCGTCAGGCAAGCCACCGTCGGCAACCGCGTGTGGGATGACGCCAACGGCAACGGCGTGCAGGACGCGGCCGAGCAGGGCATAGACGGCGCCAGCGTGACGCTGAAAGACGCCAACGGCAACACCGTTGGCACCGTGGTCACCCATGATGGCGGCCAGTACAGCTTTACCGTCGATCCAGGCACCTACACCGTCTCGGTGGCGGCGCCAACCGGCTACGTCTTCACCGGCGCCGGCAAGGGCGGCAACGGCGCGCTGGACAGCGATGTCGACGCCAACGGCAGCACCAGCGTCACGCTGGCCGCCGGCCAGAACAACCAGGACATCGACGCCGGCCTGTACCGTCCTGCCTCGTTAAGCCAGGTGGTGTGGTTCGACACCGACCGTGATGGCCGCCTGAACAACGGCGAAACCGGCGCGGCCGGCGTCAAGGTGCTGCTGCTGGACCCCAGCGGCAATCCGGTGCCGGGCGCTGTGGCCACCACCGACGCTGATGGCCATTACCAGTTCACCAACCTGGCGCCGGGCGTCTACAGCGTGCAGTTCGACAAGAGCACGCTGCCGTCCGGCTACGATTTCACCAGCGCCGCGCAAGGCGGCCCGGGAACGGGCGGTTCGGACGCCGACACCGGCACCGGCAAGACCGCGCAGATCACCTTGAGCGCCGGCGAAGACATGACGTTACGCGCCGGCCTGGTGGTACAGCAAGCGACCATTGGCGACCGTGTGTGGGAAGACAAGAACGGCAACGGCGTGCAGGATGCGGGCGAAGCCGGCATCGTCGGCGTCAAGGTCGAGCTGAAGGACGAGAGCGGCAACCTGGTCAAGACCACGACCACCGGCGCAGACGGCAAGTACAGCTTCACCGTCGATCCGGGCAAGTACGCCATCTCGGTCACCGCACCGGCCGGCATGACCGCCACCGGCCAGCACGACGGCGTGGACAGCCTGGACAGCGACATCAATGCCGCCGGCCAGAGCGATCTGGTGACGCTGACTGCAGGCCAGGTCAACAACAACGTCGACGCCGGCTTCTACAAGGGCGCCACGCTGGGCGACCGTGTCTGGCTGGACAGCAACCGCAACGGTGTGCAGGACAGCGGCGACACCGGCGTGGCCGGCGTCAAGGTGCTGCTGCTGGATGCGGCCGGCAATCCGACCGGCGTCAGTGCCACCACCGACGCCACCGGCAGCTACAGCTTCAGCAACCTGAAGCCGGGCACTTACAGCGTGCAGTTCGACAAGAGCACGCTGCCGGCCAACTTCGCCTTCACCAATGCCGACGTGGGCGACGACGGCAAGGATTCGGACGCCAACATCAGCACCGGCAAGACCGCCAGCGTGACGCTGAACTCGGGCGACGTCAACAACACGCTGGACGCGGGCATCGTCGCCGTGCAGGGCAAGCTGGGCGACACCGTGTGGGAAGACAAGAACGGCAACGGCGTGCAGGACGCCGGCGAAGCCGGTCTGGCCGGCGTCACCGTGCAGCTGAAGGACAGCAGCGGCAAGGTGGTGCAGACCACCACCACGGCCACCGACGGCAAGTACAGCTTCACCGCCGATCCGGGCAGCTACACGGTGTCGGTGAACGCACCGTCCGGCTACCAGTTCACCGGCAAGGATGCCGGCAGCGACGACAACAAGGACAGCGACTTTGGCGCCAACGGCCAGAGCGGCGCCATCACGCTGAACGCCAACGACAACATCACCAACATCGACGCCGGCCTGTACAAATACGCCACGGTCGGCGACCGTGTCTGGCTGGACAGCAACAAGAACGGCGCCCAGGATAGCGGTGAGGGCGGCGTGGCTGGCGTCAAGGTGAAGCTGCTGGATGCCAATGGCAACCAGGTCGGCGTCACCGCCACCACCGACGCCAGCGGCAACTACCTGTTCAGCAATCTGAAGCCGGGCAGCTATAGCGTGGTGTTCGACAAGTCGACGCTGCCGGAAGGCATGACCTTCGGCAACGCCGCCGGCACGACGCAATCGGTCACGCTGACCTCCGGCCAGGTCGACAAGACGCTGGACATCGGCGTGCTGGCCGCCGCCACCATCGGCGACCGCGTGTGGATCGACAAGAACGGCAACGGCCTCCAGGACGACGGCGAGAGCGGCAAGGCCGGCGTCACCGTCGAGCTGAAGGACAACACCGGCAAGGTGGTCAAGACCACCACCACCGACAGCAACGGCAACTACAAGTTTTCGGTGGAAGCGGGCACCTACGCGGTCAACGTCAAGGCGCCAAGCGGCTATTACTTCACCGGCAAGGACGCCGGCAGCAACGATAGCGCCGACAGCGACGCCGACAGCAGCGGCAACCTCGGCTCGGTCAGCGTCAGCGCCGGCCAGAACGTCACCAATATGGACGCCGGCCTGTACCAGAAAGGCGAAATCGGCGACAAGGTCTGGTGCGACCTGAACGGCGACGGCATCCAGCAGAGCAACGAGGGCGGCGTCAAGGGCGTCAAGGTCACGCTGCTGAACGAGAAGGGCGTGGCGATCGCCACCGACACCACCGATTCGTCGGGCCTCTATTCGTTCACCGACCTGGCGCCGGGCAAGTACTCGGTCAAGTTCAGCGCGCCGGACGGCTACGGCTTCACCAGGCAGGATCAGGGCAGCAACGAGAGCCTGGATTCGGACGCTGACGCCGACGGCCTGACTGCACAGTTCACCTTGAGCTCCGGCCAGGTCGACAAGACCCATGACGCCGGCATCGCCAAGCTGGGCAGCATCGGCAACCGCGTGTGGGAAGATGCCAACTACAACGGCATCCAGGACAGCGGCGAGAAGGGCGTGGACGGCGTGGTCGTCAAGCTGTACGACGCCAGCACCGGCGCCCTGAAGGGCAGCACCATCACCCGTGACGGCGGCCAGTACCTGTTTGACGACCTGCAAGCAGGGAACTACAAGGTGGAAGTAACCAACAGCAGCGGCTGGTACTTCACCAAGACCGGCCAGGGCACCGACGCCACCGACTCCGACATCACCTCGGTCAGCGGCAGCAGCGGCAAGACCGGCAGCATCACGCTGGGCCTGGGCCAGAACATCGCCACCGAAGACGCCGGCATCTACCGCAAAGCGTCGCTGGGCGACAAGGTGTGGCGCGACGCCAACCACAACGGCATCCAGGATACGGGCGAGGAAGGCATTGGCGGCATCAAGGTGTCGCTGTTTGATACGGCGACCGGCAAGCAGGTTGGCGCCACCGTCAAGACTGACGCCAACGGCAACTACAAGTTCAGTGAACTGAATCCAGGCAATTACTACTTGCAGTTCGATAAAACCGATGTGAAGGTGTATTTCTCGTCGGACAAGACGACCTACAATATGAGCAACTGGAAGTGGGGCGTGAAGAACACTGGCAGCAACGACCAGATCGACTCCGACGTGGCCGGTGACGGCAAGTCGCTGGTGAATATTACCAAGACCGACACCATCACACTGACCTCGGGCAAGAACGACATGAGCTGGGACGCCAGCATCACGCCGATCGCGATCGACCTCAACGGTGACGGCATCCACACCATCGCCCGCGACGCCATGACCGGCAGTTTCGACCTGCTGGGCACCGGCAAGGCGATCCAGTCCGGCTGGCTGTCGAAGGACGACGGTTTCCTGGCGATCGACAGCAACGGCAATGGCCAGATCGACGACATTGGCGAACTGTTCGGCGGCGCCAGCAAGGGCTCGGGCTTTGCCAAGCTGGCTAGCTACGACAGCAATAGCGATGGCGTGGTCAATGCGTCCGACGCCGAGTTCGCCAAGCTGCTGATCTGGCAGGACGCCAACAGCAACGGCAAGACCGATGCGGGCGAGCTGATCAGCCTGGCGCAAGCCGGCGTGGTCAGCCTGACCGTGGCTTACACCGAACTGCCGTTCCTCGACGCCAACAACAACCTGCACCTGGAGCGCAGTAGCGTCACGCTGGCCAATGGCGGCCACGCCGACATGACCGACGTCTACTTCAACGTCGCGGCAGCCGATGCGGCAGCGGCCGGCATCACCACGCCGACCATGGCGGAATTGGTGGGGCAATCCACCGTATACGCTTGATTCAATAAATTTATATAACAGAGAAAATACATCATGAAAATCAAATTCGCACTGAAAGCCGCCGCCCTTGCAGCGACCCTGGTCTTCTCCGGCGCCAGCCAGGCTGCCGCCGGCATCAACTACAACCCGGTTGCGCTGGGCACTGTCTACGGCGGCGCCTGGCTGGACACAGCCTCGCATGGCGAGCAGGGCTTGTCTGTGTATGAGCTGACCGGCACCACGCTGGGCGACGCGATACTGGCGTTCTGCATCGAGCCGGCCACTGCGCAAGGTCCGTTCACCACCTACACCCAGGGCAGCAGCAGTTCGCTGTCGAACCTGTTCCCAGGCGCCCTGGGCAGCATGGACCGCGCGGCCCGCATCCACTCGCTGTTCGAGCAAAGCTACGCCGGCCTGTCGACTGGCTCGGCAACGGAAAATATCCAGAACCGGCTGGCCTTCCAGGTAGCGTTGTGGGACCTGGTGGCCGACGACGGCAACCTGGCCACGGGTAGCCAACACCTGAACAATAGTATTGCCTTCTACAGCACCGGCGATGATTTTGTCGAACTCGACTTGGGCGCGGCCAATACCATGCTGGAGAATAGCAAGACCGTGGTTACGACCAATAGCTACAAGTACACCACGTTCAGCGGCGTGTACGGTGGCGCCAATACCCCGTCGCAAATGCTGCTGAGCGTGTCAGCCGTGCCGGAAGCCGATACCTGGGCCATGATGATGGTGGGCCTGGGCCTGCTTGGCTTCATGGGCCGCCGCAAGGCTGGCAAGGGCGAAAAATTCGCTGCTTAATCGGCGCTTAAGTTCTGTTCCTAACTTAATCGCTCAACATGAACGCCGCGCCCGGTAGCTAAGCTGCCCGGCGCGGCTTTTTTGTGGCACACTGCGGGCTTGTTGAGTTTGATCCCTCCCGGAGCCCATGAGTATTATCAAGAATCTGCCGTTCGAGTGGCTGGTCGGCCTGCGCTATACGCGGGCTGGCAAGCGTAGCGGGCGTAATAGTTTTATCTCGTTTATCTCGCTGATTTCGATGGCCGGCATCGGCCTGGGCGTGGCGGCGCTGATCGTTGTGCTGTCGGTGATGAACGGCTTCCAGAAGGAAGTGACCGACCGCATGCTGTCGGTGCTGGCCCACGTCGAAATTTTCGACGGCCGTGGTTCGATGCCCAACTGGCAACAGGAGGCGCTGGAAGCGCGCAAGAATCCGGAAGTGATCGGTACCGCGCCGTTCGCTGAAACCCAGGGCATGCTGGTGCGTGACGACGTGCTGCGTCCGGCCATCATCCGTGGCGTATTGCCGGAGGAAGAACCGAAAGTCTCCGACGTTGCCAAGCAGACCAAGCGCGGCAGTTTCAACGCCTTGCAGCCGGGCGCCTACAACATCGTGCTGGGCATTGAGCTGGCGCGTGCGCTGCGCGTCAATCTCGGCGAGAAAGTCACGCTGGCGCTGGCACAAGGCCAGCCGACACCGGCCGGCGTGCTGCCGCGGCTGCGCTCCTTCACCGTGGTCGGCATCTTCGAAGCGGGCCACAATGAGTTCGATTCGGCATTGGCCTTCGTGCACCTCACCGATGCTGAAAAGCTGCTGCGCATCGAAGCGCCGGCCGGCCTGCGCCTGCGCCTGAAAGACATGCACCAGGCGCCGCGCGTCGCGCAGGAGTTGAAGAATTCGATGTCCGGCGACCTGTTCGTGCGCGACTGGTCCAAGCTGAACGCCAACTGGTTTGCCGCCGTGCAGACTGAAAAGCGCATGATGTTCATCATCCTGACCTTGATTATCGCGGTGGCCGCCTTCAATCTGGTGTCGACGCTGGTGATGACCGTGACCGACAAGCAGGCCGACATTGCCATCCTGCGCACGCTGGGCGCCTCGCCGCGTTCGATCATGAAGATTTTCATGATCCAGGGCGCGCTGGTCGGCATCCTTGGCACTGCGCTGGGTGTCGGCGGCGGCGTGCTGGTGGCCTTGAACATCGACGTCATCGTGCCGTTTATCGAACATTTATTGGGAGTGCAGTTCTTGTCGAAGGATATTTACTACATCAGCAGCGTGCCATCCGACCTGCGCTGGCCGGACGTGTTCAAGATCGGCGGCGTGGCGGTGGTGCTGGCGTTTGTCGCCACGCTGTATCCGAGCTGGTGGGCAGCCCGCGTGAAACCTGCGGAGGCGCTGCGCTATGAGTAACATCAATCACCAGGAACCAGTCGTCCTGTCTTGCCGCAATCTCGGCAAGACCTTCACCCAGGGTGCGTATTCTGTCAATGTGCTGTCCGGCATCGATATCGACGTGCGGCGCGGCGAGCGCGTGGCGATTGTCGGCGCTTCCGGCTCCGGCAAGTCGACCTTGTTGCACCTGCTGGGCGGCCTCGATACGCCAAGCAAGGGCAGCGTGACGCTGCAAGGGACCGATTTCGCCAGCATGAGCGAAACCGCGCGTGGCGAGGTACGTAATAAAGCGCTGGGCTTTGTCTACCAGTTCCACCATTTGCTGCCGGAATTCAGCGCGCTGGACAACGTGGCGATGCCGTTGATGATACGCCGCGTCAAGCGCGACGAAGCCACCTCGGCGGCGCAGCAGATCCTGCAGCGCGTCAACTTGGCCAAGCGCGTGTCGCACGTGCCGGGAGAACTGTCCGGCGGCGAGCGCCAGCGTGTGGCGCTGGCCCGCGCGCTGGTGACGCAGCCTGCCTGCGTGCTGGCCGACGAGCCGACCGGCAACCTGGACACCGCCACCGCGCAGCAGATCTTCGACCTGATGCTGGAGCTGTCGCGCACCCTGGGCACGGCCTTCGTCATCGTCACCCACGACATCGAACTGGCGCGCCGCTGCGACCGCGTGCTGCGCATGACCGACCAGGGATTGCAGCCGGACGAGGCGTAAGCCATGTGGATCGACACCCACTGCCACCTGGACGCCCACGAATTCGGCAACGAGTCGGTGGCGCAGGCCGCGCAGGCGCAAGGGCAGGGCGTCGGCATGATCGTCATTCCGGCGGTGGAGGTGGCCAACTTCTCCATCGTTGCGCAACTGGCGGCCAGCATCGGCAACGGTTGCTACGCCCTCGGTATTCACCCGATCTACGTGCCGCACGCCAGCGAGGATGATCTGCGCGTGCTGCGCGCGCAGGTGGAAGCCGCGATGGAAGACCCGCGCTTCGTGGCGCTGGGCGAGATCGGCCTGGACTTCTTCATTCCCATGCTGACCGAACCGGCGATGCGCGAAAAGCAGGTCTTCTTTTTCCGCGAGCAACTGAAGATCGCCCGCGAATTCGAACTGCCGGTGCTGATGCACGTGCGTCGCTCGCAGGACGTGATCCTCAAGCACGTGCGGCAGATCCCGCCGGCGGGCGGCATTGCCCATGCTTTCAATGGTAGCGCGCAGCAGGCGCAAACCTATATCGATCTCGGTTTCAAACTCGGTTTTGGCGGAGCGATGACTTTTACGCGCGCCTTGCAAATCCGCCGGCTGGCCGCCGAATTGCCGCTGGCGTCCATCGTGCTGGAAACGGACGCCCCGGACATCTCGCCGGCGTGGGTGCATCCCGGCCGCAACAGCCCGGACCAGATTCCGCGCATCGGCGCCGTGCTGGCGGAACTGCGCGGTTTGCCACTAGAGGAGGTGGCGGCTGCCACCAGCGCCAACGCCCGGCATGCCCTGCCAAGGATGGTAGTCGCGTAAATTGCTTTATGGAAATTTATTCGTTTTGTGAGAATTGGTGAGATTTAACAATTGCGCCGCAGTGCATAATTACGAATCTTTCCACACTGATAACGAAGAGCCGATGAAATCCTACCTTAGCCTCGCCGCCCTCCTGATTGTTCCCGTCGTTGGTTTTGCCGAACCAAGTGAAGTGTCCGAGCGTTCGATCGACGTGCCGAAGTGCACCACGCCGGCCGCCAAGGTGGTGTTCACCGAATTCAAGTGCAAGTCCGCCGATTGCTCGTCCGGCTCGGGCCAGCAGGACCCGCGCCAATACCGCTGGTGGGAGCGCCAGGGTAACGTCGCGCAGCCGACCTACACCGGCGTTGGCACCGGCATGACCGAAATGCTGGGCACCGCGCTGACCCAGACCGGCTGCTTCGACGTGCAGGAGCGCGCCGCGCTGGATGAGATCAACAAGGAACTGGCACTGGTCGGCAAGAAGGTCGAAGCCGAGGCGGCCGATTACATGATCACCGGCTCGATCACCTCGCTGGGCTTCGAGCAAAGCTCGACCGGCCTGGGCGGCATGAGCTTCCTCAAAGGCCCGCTGGGCCTGCTGGCCGGCTCGGTCGACTTCAAGAAGTCCAAGGTCCATATGAATATGGATATCCGCGTGGTCGACGTCAAGCGTGCCAAGATCATCGCCTCCAAGACCTTCCAGGCCAACAATGAGAAGAATGGCTTCGGCATCTCAGCGCTGGGCTGGGGCGGCGGTACCGGTCTGGGCGGCAGCCACGCCAGCATCAGCGGTTCGCCGCTGGAAGAGGTGGCGCGCGACCTGCTGGTGAAATCCACCTCGTTCCTGACCGAGACCATCGCCGCCAAAAACATCACCGAGCGCATCGCGGTGAAGGCTACCGACGTCAGCCCGAAATAAAGTAATCGGTTAACGTTGCAAATACGCCGCAGGGCTGTTACCGCAAGGTACAGCCCTGCGGCGTTTGTTTATGGGCGCTACAGCCAGGGCGATACTTAAAACAATATCGAACAGCGAATAAAATTGATTGGATTGCGTGTTGCGATCTCCATAAGATGATTTTCGAGCGGTACTAAAACTGCATCAAAAAAATTACACAAAGGGAGACAACATGCACCACCAATCCATCCGCATCGCGGCGGCTGCCGCACACCCATGCCATCTGAAACTGTCCGTCGTCGCGCTGCTGGGCGCCGGCCTGCTCAGCAGCGCTTCGGTGTGGGCGCAGGCCGCCACTGAAAACCCGGAGCCGCCAGAGACGACCGTGGTTGTCACCGGCGTCAAGGCGTCGCTGATCAAGAGCCTGGCGATCAAGCGCACCAGCGACCAGGTCGTGGAGTCCGTCGTCGCCGAAGACATCGGCAAGCTGCCCGATAACAATGTCGTCGAAGCGCTGCAGCGCGTGACGGGCATCCAGGTCACCAACCGCGCCGGTGGCGAAGTCGGCACCTTGTCCATTCGCGGTCTGCCCGACGTCCAGACCACCTGGAACGGCCGCAATATTTTCACAGCGTCCGGCACGCAGGTCGCGCTGCAGGATATTCCGTCGACGCTGGTGCGCCAGATTGACGTCTACAAAACGCGTGACGCCAGCCAGCTGGAAACCGGCATTGCAGGCCAGGTTGACGTGAAATCGCTGCGGCCATTCGATTTCAAGGGCCCGAAAGTGTCGCTGTCGGCGCGTGAAACCTATCTCGATCCAGCGAAAAAAGCCAACCCGCAGGTCAGCGGCATGTTCAGCAACCGCTGGGAAACTGGCATCGGTGAAGTTGGCGCCTTGGTCAATCTGTCGGCTACCCAGACCAAGTACCGCAATGAAAGCGTGACACCGGGCGCCATGGTGCCGTTCACCAGCCCGAATGCGGCCGAAGTCCCGCCAGGTTACACGCCTTTGCAGCGCATTACCGACACCAGTATCTGGACGCCGGGTACGCATACCGGCTTGCCGACGGCAGCGGGTTCAACGCTGGATTTCAACGGCAAAGCTTATCCGTATTACCTGTCGCGTGATGCTGTTTTCCAGAGCGACGTACAAGGCAAGCGCGAGCGTCCTGCCGCCAATCTCGCCTTGCAATGGAAACCGAATAGTGATTCGGTCTACACCTTCGAATCGATGTACAACGGTTATCGTGACAAGTCCTTCAACCAGTTGCTGTTCAGCTTTGTTGACTGGTGGGGCGATCTCGGCAGCAACCCGGCAAGCACGATTACGACGTTCCCTGGAACGAACATCATCAAGAGCCGTACCGTCAATAACGTCTACGGCTTCAACAGCGGTGACTACACCACCTCGGCAACCGATTCCCGCATTTATGCGCTGAACGGCAAGTGGAATATTGGCGACCGCCTGAAGCTGGACGGTGATCTGTCGTACCAGAGCAGCACCTATCACACGGAATTCACCGCCACCCGGATTGATCGCGTTGCACCTTCCATCAACGTCGACTTCAATGCCGGCGGCGGCAATACGGCGTTCGGTTTTAATAACAATAATGCCGACCTGACCGATCCGACCAAGTGGAATGTTGCGCAGTTCTACGATAACGCCAACCGCAACAAGGGCAGCGCGGCGACCGCCAATCTGACGGGCGTCTACGACGCCGACTGGGGACCGCTGGAGACGCTGCACTTCGGCGTGCGCTTCGACGACCGCAAGGCGTCCGAGGCCAACCGGACGCAATCGGGCACCTTGAACCGCAACCTGGCCTCGCTGGGAACGGACTATTACTCCACCAACTCGAACTTCGGCACGGATATCTCGAACGTTCCGCGCGCCTGGCTGGAGCCGAATGCCTACTACATCCGCGACCATATCGACGACTGGCGCAAGCTGTACAACTCGGTCGATCCGAACTTCCTGACCACGGACAAGCTGAGCTTGCAGAAGACCTTCGAAGTTGAAGAGAAGACCAGCAACCTGTTCCTGATGGGGAATTCCCGACACGACGTGTTCGGCCATCGCCTGCGCGCCAATTTCGGCGTGCGTTACGTCAAGGTCGATACCGACATGACCTTCTACAAGGTGGACGCCACCACCAAGGCGGTCACGCCGTCCAGTGCCAGCAAGTCGACCAGCAAGTTCCTGCCTAGCATGACGCTGATTTACGATCCAGCCCCGGACGTGGTGGTGCGCGTGAACTATGGTGAAACCCTGCGCCGTCCGAACTTCGCTGACCTGAATCCGGTCTTGCAGCTCGGTGACGACGTGTCAAAGGTGGGTTATGGCTCGGGCAGCGGTGGTAATCCGGACCTGAAGCCGACGCGCTCCAAGAATCTTGATCTGACAGCTGAGTGGTACTTCCAGAAGGACAGCGCACTCTACGGCACGGCGTTCAAGCGCAAGATCGACGGTCTGGTGGTAGGCTTGCGCCGCAAGGTGCACGTCGATCCGGCAAACGACCCGTTCCGCAACTCGACCTCGGGTGGCGACCATACGAACGGCTATGACTATGTCATCAACTCGCCGGTCAACGCCTCCGATGGCGAGATCAGTGGCGCCGAGCTGGGCTTGATCTACTTCCCGAAAGGGTTGCCGACTCTGCTGGACGGTCTGGGCTTCCAGGGCAGCTACACGCAACTGACCTCGTCGCAGAACGTGCCTGACGCCAACGATGCCGGCGAGATCGTTGCGCAGCTCAAGACACCGTTCTTCGGCGTGTCCAAGCGCTCGTACAACGCCACGCTGGCTTACGAAAAGGGACCGGTCAGCGCGCGCTTGTCGTATGTATGGCGCTCCGGCTTCCTGGCCAGCAACGAAGCTGCGCTGTTCGCCAATCCGATCGGTATCTGGCGTCATCCGGAAAAGAGTGTGGACATGCAAGTGTCGTACAAGATCAACGACAACATGTCGGTCGATATCAGCGGTGTCAACCTGACCAACGAAATGCAGCAGCAGTACTACCATTTCGGCAACGCGGGTAACGCCCAGCTGACCAATTTCGGTACGCTCCAGATCGGACGCTCGGTGTCGGTTGGCTTGCGCTGGAAGATGTAAGCTGAACTGAGGCAGATCAAACGGCGGCAAGCTTTACGGCTTGCCGCCGTTTTTATGTGCGTAGTATCGCAGCAGGGAGGGCGGTGCGATGCGGATGGCGTTGATAGGCTTTGCTGTTGGCGCGGCTGGCTTACAGATGTTGGCCAGCTTGCCCTCGCTATCCGCGCCAGGCATCGGCATGGCCGCCATTGCCGTCCTGCTGGCGCGGCTAGCCCCGCGCCGCTGGCCGCTGCGTGGCGGGGCCGGCCGATTTGGTCCCGCCGTACGCACGTTCGCCAGCCTGCTCACCGGCGCCGCCTTGGGCTTTCTGTGGGCCGCCTGGCTGGCGCATCGGGCGCTGGCGCCGCAACTGGCAGCGGTTGACGAAGGCCGTGATATCCAGATAGTCGGCACCATCGATAATCTGCCTTACCGTTTTGCGCAAGGTGTGCGCTTCAACTTCGCGGTGGAAAGCGCGGAGGCGACGGTGCCGCCGCGCATTGCACTCTCCTGGTATTCAGGCTATCGCGAACAGCTCAACGAAGTGCCGGACGTGCAGCCGGGCGAGCGCTGGCAGCTTACCGTGCGTTTGCAGCGGCCGCACGGCAATGCCAATCCATATTGCTTTGACTACGAGGCGTGGCTGCTGGAACAAAGCCTGCGTGCCACCGGCTATGTGCGCATGGCGCGGGACAACCGGCGGCTGGACGGCATGGTCTTCAGTGCTGGCAATCTGGTGGAGCGCAGCAGGGCAGTGCTGCGCGAGCGTATCCTGACCGCGCTGTCCGGCAAACCTTATGCCGGCGTGATTGTTGCCCTGGTTGTGGGTGATCAGCGCGGCATCGACCAGGCGGACTGGCAAGTCTTCAACCGCACCGGCATTGGCCATCTGATATCCATTTCAGGATTGCACATCACCATGGTGGCCGGTTTGTTTGCATTGCTGGCATTCAACCTATGGCGCTGGTCGTTCTTTACGCGCGCGCAGCTGCCTTTGCTTCTACCGGCGCAGAAGGTGGCCGCGTTGGTCGGCGCGGCGGTGGCCTTGCTGTATGTGCTGCTGGCCGGCTTCGGCGTGCCGGCGCAGCGTACCTTGTACATGTTGATGGTGGTGGCGGCCGCGCTGTGGCTGAACCGGCTGACCAGCATTTCGCATGTGCTATGCACGGCGCTGGGAGTGGTGGTGCTGATTGATCCGTGGGCGGTGTTGTGGCCCGGCTTCTGGCTGTCGTTCGGCGCTGTCGCGATCATCCTGTACGCGACAGCTGGACGCACTACAAAGCCGAGAAGACGTGCGCTGCCAAACGCTCCTGCCGCCGTGCTATCTGCGTCCACAGCCGGGACGCCAGCCGCCACAAGATTGGCGCCGCACGTGCCGCAGCCACTCACTTACCGCGAACGGCTGACGCAGACGTTACGCATCGGCGCACACACGCAATACGCCGTCACGCTTGGGCTGGTGCCGCTGACGATGCTGCTGTTCGGACAGGTATCGATCATCAGTCCGCTGGCGAATGCCGTCGCGATTCCACTGATTAGCCTGGTCGTCACGCCACTCGCGCTGGTCGGCAGCATGCTGCCGCAAATCCTGGCTGTGCCGGTGCTGAGCCTCGCACACTGGCTGGTAACGCTGCTGGCCGACTGCCTGCAATGGTTCAGCGCGTTGCGTTATGCCGTCTGGAGCGCTCCGGTGCCGCCGTTCTGGCTATTCTGCTGGGCGATGCTGGGCACAGTCTGGCTGCTGGCGCCGCGCGGCTGGCCGGCCCGCTGGCTCGGCCTGGCAACGTGGATACCGCTGCTGGCCGCCGAACCCACCTATCCGGCGCCAGGTCACATGACCGTCACCGCATTTGATGTGGGGCAGGGCATGGCGCTGCTGATCGAAACCAGCCATCACCGCCTGCTATACGACACCGGCCCGGCCTACAGCCCGGAATCCAACGCCGGCAACCGCATCATCCTGCCGTACCTGCGGGCGCGCGGCATCGGCACGCTGGATGGCCTCATCGTCTCGCACAGCGACGCCGACCATTCAGGCGGTGCGCTGACGGTGCTGGATGGCATGCGCACCGGCTGGGTACTATCTTCGCTGTCGCCGCAGCATGCGATTGCGCGAGCAGCGCGCCAGCACGTGCAATGCGCAGCCGGTCAAAGCTGGAACTGGGACGGCGTCCACTTCGAAATCCTGCACCCGCTGCCAGCAAGCTACGCCAACACCACGCTGAAGCCCAACGCGCGCGGCTGCACGCTGAAAATCACCGCAGCCGGCAAATCGATGCTACTGGCGGGCGACATCGAAGCGGAGCAGGAGGCGCAATTGCTGGCGCGCGCTGCAAGCCAGCTACGCGCCGAGGTACTGCTGGCGCCACACCACGGTAGTGGCACCAGTTCAACGCCCGGCTTCCTGCTGGCGGTTCAGCCGCAGGCTGCCATCTTTCAGGTCGGTCACCGCAACCGCTACCGCCATCCCAAGCAGGAAGTCTACGCGCGCTACGGCGCCATGCACATCCAGCGCTACCGCACCGACCAGCAAGGCGCGCTGACCATCGACTTTGGCGACACATTGACCATTAACAGCTACCGCGCCAGCAATCCGCGCTACTGGCACGGCCGCTAAATTAGAGCGTTTCCACCAGTCTCCAGCGTGCGCTCCTATTACAATGGGGAAAAAACAACCATACGGAGACCGCTTGTGAGCAAGCCCAAGCTGCATTTCGCCCACGCCAACAGCTACCCGGCGGGCGTCTACCGCCAGCTTTTCACCTTACTGGCCGATGATTTCGATATCCAAACCCTCGACATGCACGCGCACGATCTGCGCTACCCGGTCACCGACGGCTGGCCGCACCTGGTCGACGAATACATCAACGAACTGACTACCCGCTACAACGAACCGGTAATCCTGGTTGGCCACTCGCTGGGCGGCATGCTGAGCCTGATGGTGGCGCACCAGCGGCCCGACCTCGTGCGCTGCGTGGTGATGCTGGACGCCCCGGTGGTCGGCGGCTGGCGCGCCTTCGCCTGGCGCATTATCAAGCTGCTCGGCCGCGCCTACACCGTGCCGCCGGCCAAGTTCTCCATCCGTCGCCGCAATGTCTGGCCGAGCGTCGAAGCGGCCTACCAGCACTTCGCCGCCAAGGATATCTTTGCGGCCTGGGCGCCCGGCGTATTGGGCGATTACATGGACAGCGGCCTCAAACCGCATCCGGATGGCGTACAGCTGCGCTTCACGCGCGAAAACGAAACCGCCGTCTACGCCACCTTGCCGCACCATCTGCCGAAGTTGCTGCGCAACGGCTATCCGGTGCCGATCGGCTTCATTGGCGGCGATAATTCGTGGGAGACCAGCCAGTCCGGCCATCATTACACCAAAGCGCTGGTCGGCCAGCATTTCCGCATTATCCCGGGTGGGCATTTGTTCCCGATGGAGACGCCGGCGGCAGCGGCCGAGGCCACCAGGGAAATGATTGTGGCGCTGCTCTCGGGCTTTAGCGTAAAATCCCGGGCATTGTAAAAACTTTAGGATTGCCTTGCGATGACGATTAAAAGCGATAAATGGATACGCCGGATGGCGGAAGAACATGGGATGATCGAGCCATTCTTCCCGGACCAGGTACGCCAGGAAGACGGCCGCAAGGTGATTTCCTACGGTACCTCGTCATATGGCTACGATATCCGTTGCGCCGATGAATTCAAGGTCTTCACCAACATCAACAGCACCATCGTCGATCCAAAGAACTTCGACTCGAATTCCTTCGTCGACGTCAAAAGCGACGTCTGCATCATCCCGCCAAACTCGTTCGCGCTGGCGCGCACCATGGAGTACTTCCGCATTCCACGCAGCGTGCTGACGGTCTGCCTGGGCAAATCGACCTACGCCCGTTGCGGCATCATCGTCAACGTGACGCCGTTCGAGCCGGAGTGGGAAGGCTATGTGACGCTGGAGTTCTCCAACACCACGCCGCTGCCGGCAAAAATCTACGCCGGCGAAGGCTGCGCGCAGGTGCTGTTCTTCGAAAGCGACGAAGTCTGCGACGTCTCGTACAAGGACCGCAACGGCAAGTATCAGGGCCAGCATGGCGTGACACTGCCGAAGGCATAAAGACAAAAGCGGGCCGAGGCCCGCTTTTTTTACAGCTTGAGGTCTTCCGGACGGAGGGCCACGTAAGGCTGAATCGACAGCAGACCCGGATCGATATCCGCCAGGTCGGTGGCGTAGCCGCGTGCCTTGGCCTCGTTCGAGGCTTCCTCGGCGGCGTACAGCCCTTGCAGCATCAGCAGGAAGCGCTCGCCGGCGCCGGCGGTCTGCAGTTCCGCATCCACGTGCGCCAGCGCTTCATCCGGTTTTCCCTGCACGCGCAGTTGTGCGACCTTGAGCAAAGTTTCCATGACGATATTCCGAGTCTGTAAAACTGTACTATAGCAAATAATTTCCGTATGGAAATAGTTAATTTTCGCTCAATTTAGCGTTTAACTGGAAGTATCATTTCCACGCACAGGCCGCCGCCGGCGCGGTTGGTGGCCTTGATGCTGCCGCCATGCGCTTCGATGACGTGCTGGGCGATCGCCAGGCCCAGGCCGTGCCCTTCAGTGCTGGCGTTGCTGGAGCGGAAGAAGGGCTGGAAGATGGTTTCCAGGTCGGCCGGCGACACGCCCGGACCGTGATCCAGCACGCGGATGACCAGCTGGCTCGCTTCCGGCAGCGCACGTACCTGCAACTGCACCTCGCCACCTTCCGGACTGTGCTTGATGGCGTTGCGCACCACATTTTCGATGGCGCGGCCGAGCAGGTCCGGCTGGCCAATCACCTGCACGTCCGCTTCGCCTTCCTGCACCACGCTGCGCTGCTGGCTGGCCGCTTCGTAGCTGGCGTCGTCGGCGATCTGGTCGAGCAGGTCGGCCATGCTGATTTCTTCCTGCGACGCCTTGATGGCGCCGGCCTCCAGGCGGGCCAGCGTCAGCAGTTCGCCGACCAGCTTGTCCATCCGTACGCTCTCGCGTTCGATGCGCTCCATCGAGGCGCTCCATTTCTCCGGCTGCTGGTGCGCCAGGCCGATGGCGGCCTGCAAGCGCGCCAGTGGAGAACGCAATTCGTGCGAGACGTCGTGCAGCAGGCGGGTCTGGCCGTCGATCAGGCTGCGCAGGCGCGCCGTCATGATGTCGAAATCGCGGCCCAGGTCGTTAAGCTCGGTGCCGCTCTTGCCGCTGGCGCCTTCAAAGCGCGGCGCCAGGTCGCCATTGGCAGCGGCGTCAAAGGCCTCACGCAGGGCGCGGATCGGACGCGAGAAGTACCAGGCCAGCAGCACCGCGAACAGCAGGCTGGCGGCGGTGGCCGCAGCGATCGGCACCCATGGGCCGAGTGGCTGGAAGCGCGGCCCCCATGGACGGTCGCCGCCCATGTCGGGGCCGCCTTGCATGCCGGGGGCTGGCCCTAGGCCAGGGAAGTTACTGTCAGGACGGTCGCCGTTGTCGCGCGCCGCACCCTGGCCGCGACTGTCAGGATTGAAGGGGGCACCACCACGCGGGCCGGATTCCTGCGCGCCGTCGAGCGCGGGTAGGGCGCCGGGTGGCGCCGCGCCCGGACGACCGCCGCCGGGCGGACCGAAGTCCGGGCGGTTGCTGCGGTCTTCGCGTCCATCGCGTCCTTCCAGGACCGAGGCCGCCTTCATCGCCATCTGCGCACCACCGCCGAGGTTGGCCAGCAACTGGCGGTTATCTCCGTCCATGCCGCGCTGGCGTTCGCCGGAAGGCAGGAACAGCAGGTATTGCTTGCCGTCGTCGCCCAGCACCTGGCGCACGCCACGGCGCTTGCCATCTTCCTTGAGGCGGATGCGCGATTCCTGCAGCGTCTTGACGTTGACGATGCGGCCCAGCAGTTCATGCTCCTGCTCGTCCACCGCGTAGACGCGGTGCCGGTCCATATTCTCCAGCATCCGTTTCAGCGCCTTGACGCCGCCGTATTCCAGCGTGGCGGCAGCGGCGTTGATGGCCATTTCGGCCGGCGGGCTGGTGTCCAGATTGACCAGCACATTCGGCTGCTGGTTGCGGTTCTTCAGCCAGATGGCGCCGCCGATGCCGACAGTCGCGGCGAACTGCGCCAGGAAAATGGACAGGAAAAACTTCCAGAACAAACGGCCCAAGGCTTACTCCTTGATGAGCTGGTAGCCCAGGCGGTACACGGTTTGCAGGCAGGAGCGGCCATCGGCGATGGTGCCGAGTTTGTGGCGCAGCGAGCTCAGGTGAACGTCGATATTGCGGTCGAAGCGCGCCAGCGGGCGCCCCAGCCCTTGTTCCGACAGGGTGTTCTTGCTGACCGGGCGGCCGGCGTTACGCGCCAGCACTTCCAGCAAGTTGAATTCGGTGCTGGTCAGCTCCAGCTTGTCGCCGGCCCAGGTGGCGCGGCGCTGTTCCGGCCACATGGTCAGCTGGCCGACGGTGATGGCGGTCTGCTGGCCATTGTCGGCCGGCGCGCTTTGCGCCCGGCGCAGGATGGCGCGGATGCGCGCGGTCAGCTCGCGCGGCGTGCAGGGTTTGGCCACGTAGTCGTCGGCGCCCAGTTCCAGGCCGACGATGCGGTCGGTGTCATCGCCACGGCCGGTCAGCATCAGGATCGGCAGCTGACTGTTGGTGCGGATGCGGCGCAGCGTTTCCAGGCCGTTCATGCGCGGCATCATCACGTCGAGGATGGCGATCGAATACAGGCCGGTAAAGGCTTCGGCGGTGCCGGCTTCGCCGTCGTGCGCGGTTTTGACGTCAAAGCCTTCCTGTTCCAGGTATTCCTTGAACATGCCCACCAGTTCGATGTCGTCGTCTATCAGCAGTACTTTGCTCTTCATTGCAGTTTCTCTAGATACAGATCGCTCATCTTAACAGTTCAAACCTGCATGGCGCCGAGGTTTTACCCGCTTTTACAACGTCTTTCCGTAAGGGAATTGAATGTCAGATCATCATCTTTACGCTGATTTACGTTGCCCTTACGTCACTTAACACAGGCGGCCAACAGAATGATGGTTCACTACCAATCAAGGAATATGGGCATGAAAACAAGCAAACTGAATCTGCTGCTGGCAGCCGTCCTGGCGATGTCGCTGTTGACGGTGGGAGGCGCCGCCCGCGCCGATGAGATGAACGCAGAACAGCCGCCAATGGCGCAGGGCGAGCACGGTCCACGCGGCCCGCAGCAGGGCGGCCCTGGCCCTGGTCCGGGCAGCCCGGAAGGCGCGCAACGCGGCGGTCCGGATCATGGTCCTGGTTTTGGCCCAGGTTTCGCTCCCGGTTTTGGTCCTGGCCCTGGTTTTGGCGGCCGCCCGCCATTCTTCCGCGGCGTAGAACTGAGCGAAGCGCAGCAAGACAAGGTATTCACCATCCTGCACGCGGAAGCGCCTTATCTGCGCGAACAGTCGAAGGCTGCCGCCAAGGCGCGCGAAGCGTTGCGTGCGCTGGCCACTGCCGACAAGTACGACGACGCCAAAGCCGCCGCGCTGGCCAAGGAAGCTGCGACCGCCGAAGCCAACATCGCGCTGCAGCACGTGCGCACTCAACAGAAATTGCTGGCCGTGCTGACGCCGGAACAGCGCAAGCAGCAAGCGGAAGAAAAGCCGCGCCATCCGCAGCGCCCGTAATACCACCTTTAACCAAGAAGCGGAGAACCTTATGTCCATCAGTGCCCTGAGTTCCAGCAGCGCCGCCAGCGCGCTCAGTTTTCTAAGCCGTTTGAGCAGCGCCAACAGTGTGAGCAGCAATAACAGCGACACCAGCACGGAAGGCGTGCGTCCGCCACCGCCTCCGGATGGCGGCGGTTTCGCCGACGCGATTGCTGAAGCGCTGAAGTCGATCGGCATCACCGACACCAGCAGCGACACCTCGACTGCCTCGGCCAGCACCGACAGCAGCACCGATGCGACCACCGACGCAAACGATGTGGCGGCGGCGCTGGGCAGCTTCCTGCAAAGCCTGATGGGCGCGTTGCACGCGCAAAACAGCGGCGAAACCGAAGCGCCGCCACTGTACGGCGACCAGCAGGGCGGTCCTGGCGGTCCGGGCAAGCTGGAGTCTGATCTGCAAAGCCTGATCGCCGAGCTGAGCTCCGGGTCCACCGGCAGCACGGAAAGCGCCGACAGCAGCGATGCGGTCGACCAGCTGGAATCCGCCTTCGCGAATCTGCTGGACAAACTCGGCGCCACCACCACCAGCACCAGCAGCGCCGACGACGCCAGCAGCACGGAAAGCACTAGCAGCACAGACGCCGCTACCAAGCTGGCCGCGTTCCTGCAGGCCCTGTCGACCAAGGTTGGCGGCAACGGCACTAGCGGCAACCTGGTGAACACCACGGTCTGACGCTTACCAGCAGCAACCGCCACCACCCAAAGCGGGCGGTGGCGGCATTCTCACCCAAGCAGGAGTAGGTATGGATACCCATCACGACGAACATGAACACAGCCTGGCCGCTGATCTGGCCGCAATGCTCAATCTGAACAGCGACCGTCGCCAGACGCTGCGCTGGCTGTTGGCCGGCGCCTCGGCGTTGCCGGTACTCGGTTGCGGAGGCGGCTCCGGCAGCGACAGCACCACCACGTCGACCGGCACCACAACTACCACTACCGGCACCGGCACGACCACCACCGGCACCACGGGCACCACGACCACCGGAACCACCACCACGCCAACTGCCGGCTCGTGCTCGGTGATTCCGGAAGAAACCGGCGGCCCGTATCCAGCCGACGGCACCAACAGCAACACCAGCGGCGTGGTCAACGTGCTGACGCAATCGGGCGTGGTGCGCAGCGACATCCGCAGCAGCTTCGGCAGCGCCAGCGGCACGGCCGCCGGCATGCCGCTGACCATCAAGCTGCAGATCGTCAACGCCAACAACAACTGCGCAGCGCTGGCCAATGCTGCCGTCTATCTGTGGCATTGCGACCGCGACGGCAATTACTCGCTGTACTCGTCCGGTGTGACTAATCAGAATTACCTGCGCGGTGTGCAGGAAACCGATAGCAACGGCAACATCACCTTCACCACGATCTATCCGGGCTGCTACTCGGGCCGTGTGCCGCACGTGCACTTCGAGGTGTACCCATCGCTGGCCAAGGCGACCAGCGCCTCTAACCGCATCAAGACCTCGCAATTCGCCTTCCCGGATGCGACCAGCAATGCGGTGTACGCCACCACCGGCTACAGCGCCAGTGTGCGCAATATGGCATCGATCAGCCTTGCCAGCGACAACGTCTTCAGCGACGGCTACTCGCTGCAGATGGCCACCATCACCGGCAACACCACCGACGGCTTTGTCGCTACACTGACAGTGGCGGTATCGGTTTAAGCGTTCATGAAGCCCAGGTTCCGGGTGCTGAAATTGACGATATTGGGAAACACATCGGCAATCTGGGACGCAGACAGGCCAAACCAACTGGCGATCGTGGCGCCATACTGGTCCACCGAGATCGAGGGCAGGAGGGCACCAGAGCCGACATCCAGCTGGTGCCCCACACCGGACACGGGCATGGTGCCGTAAATGTCGTTTCCTTTGACCGCACCGCCCATGACGAAATGGTGCGAACCCCAGCCGTGATCTGTGCCATCGCCGTTGCTGGCGAAGGTGCGGCCAAAATCCGAAGCCGTGAACAAGGTCACTTGCTTGCGCATGTCAGTGCCTTGCAGCGAGGTCATCATGTCGTTGAAATAGGCCATGCCGTGCGCCAGTCTGGCCATCAAGTCAGCCTGCTTCGCGACTTGGCCGCTGTGAGTATCGAACCCACCCAGGGTGACGAAGAACACCTGGCGGCGCAGGCCGAGTGCATTTCGTCCGGCAATCAAACGCGCCACCATCTGCAATTGCTGCGCCAGGGGGTTGACGCCGGACTGCCCGGTGACTGGATTAACGTACGCGGACGGATTGGGCACGCCTCCGGCGCCGGCTGCTGGCAGCGCCGCAGCCAGTTGGGCTTGGGCGGCAATCGCACTCTTCACGACATTGGCATGTTCTTTCATCATCGGATCGGTGTAATCGCCAGCCGTGATCGCGGTCATCGGGTTGTTCAGTGACGAACTGTTATACAGCGGTACGGTCAGGCTGTTAATGACTGGCGGGGTGGCGCTACCGACCTGCATCTGGTTGAAACTGCGGCCACTCAGGAACAGTGCGCGGCCGGCGCTGGAGACCGACGCAAAAGTGGAGTTGCTGTTAGCCGCCGCCAGCATATCGATCATGCGCCCCCCCCAACCCACGCTGGCCGAGCTTTCGGTTTGCATCGATTGCCATACCGCCTGTTGGTCATTGTGCGAGAACAGTTTGGGCGGCAGCGCCACGGCGCGGGTTTTGTACTGACTCAGCGTGGTTGGCTGCACCAGGGTGCCTACGTTGGCTACGATGGCGGCACTGCCGCTGTCGAACAGTGACTTCAATGGTGCAAGATTAGGGTGCAGGGCGAAGCTGCGGCCTTGCGCATTGACCGGACTAATCGGCAATACGCCGCCACTAGCGCCAAGACCAGGCAAGGCGATCGAACCAGTGTTGCCGGTGTTGCGCAAACGCTGGTACTCGTTCCAGGAGGCGCTGTCGGTTGGAAGCACGGTGTTGAAGTGATCATTGCCGCCAGCCATGAACAGGCATACGACAGCCTTGTAGTCCGAGGCGTTTTCCGCCGCAGCGCTGCTCATGGCCGCGAGGTTGATGGCGAAAGGGCTGACACTGGTGCCGGCCAGCGCCGCCACAGTGCCCAGGAATTTACGACGGGAAGGAACTTGTTTGCTCATGATGTTTCCTTATTTCTGCACGATGTATTCGGTCGAGGCCATGATCAGGTAAGTGGCCAGCCATGTCCGACGCTGCTTGGCCAACAACACGTCGGCTGCGTTGGTGCTGGTGGCCGCAGGGATAGCGATGGTATTCAGACGCGAGATGATCAAATTATTCAGCGTAGAGCTCATGGAACCATGCATCAATAACAAGTTGAGGCGATCCAACAGTGCCTGCGGTTGAGCCGCCAAGGCGATTTCCTTGGTGTAGTCCGGCTGTACATCGAAGTTTTTCCCAGCGCCCAACCTGACCGTCAACTGCATGTAATTCAGGTAGCCGGTGACGGACGGCTCGGTGGTGATCTGCATTTCTGGCGCTACCATGCCGGCGCTTGACAGAGTCGAGTTCGGCGGCGTGTAGCTTGGCCGGTAGAAATTAAATACCGACGGCGAGCGGAGCGCGCTTTGCCCCAACTGCGAGGCAGGGTCGTCCTGAGGCCAGAAAGCATACCAACCGCTCACCGAAGTGGCGTTGAAGGCACGCAGGAAGTTCGCCAGGCGAAGCACCGGCTCACGAATACGCTTGGACTGGGTCATGTCCAATGCTTCGCTATCGCACAGGATGGCACGAATCACTGCTTTCATGTCGCCGCGTACGCCAGCGCCGTTGCTGTTGAAGGCTGCAGCCACGCGGCCCACATAGGCTGGTGATGGATTGCTGGTGACCAGGCGTTGAATCAGCAGGCGGCTGATGAAAGGCCCGACATTCGGGTGGTTGAACAAGGTGTCGAGAGCAACTTTGACATCGCTTGCGCCACTACCGCCGGCAGGTATGGTCTTGCCCAGGAAGCTTTTGGACGCGCTCGAGTGATAGGCAGCATAGTTTTGCATCGGCAACCATTCTTGTGCCGGATAGTCCTGACGCCAACCTCGCATCCGGTTAAGGTCCTGGTCGGGACCTGCCCAACCCCAGCCGGTGAATACCTTGGCCAAGCCCAGGATGTCATCGTGCGTGTAGGTTTCCACCGGTTTGCCATCCACCAGCTTTACCGTACCGTCCTGATTGAGCATGTACGGGCCGATGGTCATCAGCTGCATAATTTCTCGGGCGAAGTTTTCGTCCGGCATGCGCACACCATCTTCCTTCATATTGCCCAGGTGAGTCAGGTAGATGCCCATCATCGGATGAAGCGCGATCCCTTGCAGCAGATCGCGGAAGTTGCCAAACGCATGCTTGCCTAACGTGTCATAGTAGGAAGCGACACCGTATGGATGAAAATAAAAGCTGTCGTCGGCCGTGGAAATCACGAAAATTTCCGACAGTGCGAAAGCTACCCGCTGGCGCAACTGATCTTTGGTGGTCACTGCAATCTTCCAGAATGCGCTCTGAAAATCTTCACTATTTGGCGTTTTGCCGGCTGGCAGCGAAGCAGCATATTGTTGCATGTACTCAAGATGCGAGGTTTGTGGCTGGCCGAAGCCCGCATTGAGGTAGGTTGCTGCACCGAAGTAAGCTACGTACTCCACATCTTTTTCATTTGGGCCGAACGATGCCATATGCAAAAAGTGCGAGGCGGCCTTGCGCGCATACGCTTCCTCTGCAACGGTGGCGCCGCGCCCGGTAACCGGGGTGACGGTCGCCAGGGTAGCAGCGGTGCCGCCTTGGATTACGCGGCTGCTCACACTGGAAATTGCAGAGCCAGCCGATTCTATGGTGCTCAGAAAAGTACCGCTGGCTGCGTTAGTTGGCGAGGCGCCTTCGTTGTTGCCGCCGCAAGCCGTCAGGCCAACAAAACTCATGGCCACAAGGCCGCGGATAAATTTGGAATGCATTGGTATTGCTCCTGAGAAATTCAATCGACAGGACCGATTCTAAAGATTTTTTTCCGTACGGATACAAAAGTTTCTTTACCGTGCAGATAATCTTAAGTTTCGGCAATAAAAATCGACGAAGTTGGCAGGAGAAGGGCGGAGAAGCGCGCAGGGTTTCAAGAAAGTAAATGAATATTAATTTCTGCCAACGTCGTCATTGAACAACGAATCGTTGGAGCATTTACGATTTTGCAGAATTTTATATTGAGATAATAGCTGATAACGTTTTGAAATCAGGCTTGCCGTAAATGATATTGTTGATAAAAAGCAGGGCGTAGCTGCCACGGAAAGAAAAAAGGGCAGCTTGGCTGCCCTTGATTTTGCTTATTATTGCTTGACGCAGTCCACGAAGTAACCGCGCTTGCCGTCCACTTCGCGCTTGACCAGGCCGTGCACGTCAGTCTCGAAGCCTGGGAAGCGTTCGTTGAAGTCGCGCGCGAAGCGCAGGTAGTCAACGATGGTCTTGTTGAAGCGCTCACCAGGAATCAGTAGCGGAATGCCTGGTGGGTAAGGCGTCAGCAGGATCGAGGTGATGCGGCCTTCCAGTTCATCGATCGCCACGCGCTCGATTTCACGGTGCGCCATCTTGGCGAAAGCGTCCGATGGCTTCATCGCCGGAATCATATTCGACAGGTACATCTCGGTGGTCAGGCGCGCCACGTCATAGGCTTTGTAGAAGTCGTGGATCTGCTGGCACAGGTCGCGCAGGCCGACTTTTTCGTAGGCCGGGTTGGCGGCCGCGAATTCCGGCAGGATGCGCCACATCGGCTGGTTCTTGTCGTAGTCGTCCTTGAACTGCTGCAGTGCGGTCAGCAGCGTGTTCCAGCGGCCTTTGGTAATGCCGATGGTGAACATGATGAAGAACGAGTACAGGCCACACTTCTCGATGATGACGCCGTGTTCGGCCAGGTACTTGGTGACGATCGACGCCGGGATGCCGGTTTCGTCGAACTTGCCGTCCAGCGACAGGCCAGGATTGACGATGGTGGCCTTGATCGGGTCCAGCATGTTGAAGCCCGGTGCCAGCTTGCCGAAGCCGTGCCAGTCGTCTTCCGCCTTGATGATCCAGTCTTCGCGCGAACCGATGCCTTCTTCGGCGAACTCGTTCGGGCCCCAGACCTTGAACCACCAGTCGGTGCCCCATTCCTGATCGATCTTCTTCATCGCGCGGCGGAAATCCAGCGCTTCGAGGATCGACTCTTCCACCAGCGCGGTGCCGCCTGGCGCTTCCATCATCGCCGCCGCGACGTCGCACGAGGCGATGATCGAGTACTGTGGCGAGGTCGAAGTGTGCATCAGGTAGGCTTCGTTGAAGGCGTCCTGATCCAGCTTGACCGATTCCGATTCGCGCACCAGCACCTGCGAGGCCTGCGACAGGCCGGCCAGCAGCTTGTGGGTCGACTGGGTCGAGAAGATCATCGACTCCTTGGCGCGCAGACGGTCCTTGCCGATCGCGTGCATATTCTTGTAGAAGTCGTGGAAGGTGGCGTGCGGCAGCCAGGCTTCGTCGAAGTGCAGCGTGTCGATCTGGCCATCCAGCAGCTCGCGCAGGGTTTCCACGTTGTAGACCACGCCGTCGTAGGTCGACTGGGTGATGGTCAGGATGCGCGGCTTCTTGTTGACGGCTTCGCGCGCGAACGGGTTGGCTTCGATCTTGCGCTTGATGCTCTCCATCGAGAACTCTTCCAGCGGGATCGGGCCGATGATGCCGAGGTGGTTACGGGTCGGCATCAGGAACACCGGGATCGCGCCGCACATGATGATCGAGTGCAGGATCGACTTGTGGCAGTTGCGGTCGACCACCACGATGTCGCCAGGCGCGACGGTCGAGTGCCACACCATTTTGTTCGAGGTCGAGGTGCCGTTGGTGACGAAGTAGCAGTGGTCGGCGTTGAAGATGCGCGCGGCGTTGCGCTCGGACTTGGCGACCGGGCCGGTGTGGTCCAGCAGCTGGCCGAGTTCTTCGACGGCGTTGCAGACGTCGGCGCGCAGCATGTTCTCACCGAAGAACTGGTGGAACATCTGGCCGATCGGCGACTTCAGGAAGGCCACGCCGCCCGAGTGGCCAGGGCAGTGCCACGAGTACGAACCGTCGTTGGCGTATTCGACCAGTGCGCGGAAGAACGGCGGCGCCAGGCCATCCAGATAGGACTTGGCTTCGCGGATGATATGGCGGGCGACGAATTCCGGCGTATCTTCAAACATGTGAATGAAGCCGTGCAGCTCGCGCAGGATGTCATTCGGAATGTGGCGCGAGGTGCGGGTTTCGCCGTACAGATAGATCGGGATATCGGCGTTCTTGTAGCGGATTTCCTCGACAAAGGCGCGCAGTGATTTCAGCGCGGTGTCGGTGTCTTCCACCGAGCCGGTGCCGAATTCCTCATCGTCGATCGACAGCACGAAGGCCGACGCGCGCGATTGCTGCTGGGCGAACTGGGCCAGGTCGCCGTAGCTGGTCACGCCCACCACTTCCATGCCTTCTTTTTCCATTGCATCGGCGAGGGCGCGAATGCCCAGGCCGGACGTGTTCTCGGAACGGAAATCCTCGTCAATGATGACGATGGGGAAACGAAATTTCATGCATGTCTCCAAAAAAGCAAGCCGCCCCTGACTTGTGTGGAGGGGCGGACTAGGGCGCGACCCCTCGGGTGAACGGGCCGCAAAAAAATAAGAACGGGATTCTCGCAGAAATAGCGCCCCTGCGGGAAAAAATTATCGTAACAGAATGCACGACCTGCATGACGCGCGTATTACAAGTCATGCCATTCAGCCAACGTTGCTTGATTACTGGGCTTTAAAACTTGAGGCGTTGCGCGCCAGGGTGACAAAAGCGTAGTGCAAACCGGAAGCTTCGGACACGTGCTGCTCGCGGGCGGTTTCCTGCCAAGCGCTGGCGTCGATCTCCGGGAAGAAAGCATCGCAATCGAAGGTATGGGCGATTTGCGTAATAATCAACTGATCGGCCAGTTGCAGCGATTGCTTGTAGATCTCGGCGCCACCGATGACGAAGCCCTCGGCGCCGTCCAGCAGTGCGATAGCAGCCTCGATAGAACCGACCGTCTCGACGCCGTCATGCGACCATTTATCGTTACGCGTAACGACAATATTGCGGCGATTCGGCAGTGGGCGGCCGATGGAATCAAAGGTTTTGCGGCCCATGATGATCGGATGTCCGCTGGTGGTACGTTTGAAATGCGCCAGATCCTCCGGCAGTTTCCATGGCAGCGTGTTATTGATGCCGATACCGCGCTGTGCGTCAGTAGCGACGATGATAGTAAGTTTGCTCATATCTTCCAATCCGGGGTCAGTTCTGCCAAACGTACACGGGCTCATGTACATTTGGCAGAACTGACCCCAGGTTTTAGTTGTAAAAGGTGCGCATGTGGTGGGCCAGGGCTTGCGGGGCTTCGAGTGGGATCATGTGGCCTGTGCCTTCGGTGAGCATGTGCAGCTGGGCCTCCGGGTTGTAGGTGGTGAATTCGCGGATGTCGTCTGCCGATACCAGCTTGTCTTGCTCGGACGCGACGATCAGCACCGGGCAACGCAGTTCGCCGGTGCGCAGCATCAGGTCCGGGCGCTCGATGGTGGTGCGGAACTGCGTCAGCAGCACGTCCTTGCCGAGATCGATGGCCATTTGCTGGATGACGCCGACGATGGCCGGATCGTCCATGTGCTCGGGCGCGAGAATTTCGCGCAGCCGCATTTGCGTCATGCCAGTGTAGTGGTTCTTTTCCAGCAGCGGGATGATGCGCAGGCGCGTGGCCTTTTCCTTCTCCTGCAATCCTTTGGCGGAACTGGCGATGATGACCAGCGAATTGACGCGCTCCGGATTGGTCAGCGCGTATTCCACCGCCAGGTAGGCGCCCAGCGAGAAGGCGACCAGGTTGGCTTTCGGCGCGCTGTGGGCGCCGATCAGTTCCTGCATCTGCGCGCGCGAGCGGGCCTTGTGCAGCGGCACGTGGTGGAACTCGAAGCCGTCGCCCAACAGCGGCAGCAACCGGCTCCACATGCGTTCATCGCACAGCGTGCCGGGAACAAAGTCCAGCCGCATCGTCATACCGCCATTGGTGCGGTGATCGGCGCGTGATGCTGATAGCCTTCCAGTGAGAAGTCGGATGGTTCGATTTTTTCCAGCCACTCCGGTTCATATTTGCCGGTTTGCGCGAATGAAGGCACGCGGTCGGCGATTAGCAGTTGCGGCAGCGGGAAGGGCTCGCGCTTCAGCTGTTCCTGCACCATGTCCATGTGGTTCTCGTAGATGTGCGCGTCGCCGATGAAGTAGGTGAACCAGCGCGGCGTGTAGCCGGTCAGGCGGCCCACCAGGTGCATCAGCGCGGCGCCTTCGGCCAGGTTGAACGGCGTGCCCAGGCCCAGGTCGTTCGAGCGCACGTAGAGGCACATCGACAGTTCCTTGGTGCCTGGATTCGGGATGAACTGGTACAGCAGGTGGCAGGCCGGCAGGGCGACAGCGTCGAGTACCGCTGGGTTCCAGCCGTGGAACAGGATGCGGCGGCTGCCTGGGTTGTTGACGATGGTGTCCAGGCACTCGCGCAATTGGTCGATGGCCTTATACAGCAGCACTTTCTGCACGCCGTCTTCTTCCAGTTGCGAGACGACGGTGTAGCCGTTCTTCCGGGCGTTGGCGATTTGCTCCGGCTGGTCGGCGTCCAGCAGCTTGTAGCCTGGCCATTGGCGCCATTGCACGCCGTACACCGGTCCCAGGTCGTCGGTGCCCAGGCGGTAGGGATTATCCAGCCATTGCTGGTTTTCGTTGGCGTTCTGGTCCCAGACCTTGCAGCCCAGGGCGCGGAAATCGGCGGCACTGCGCGAGGCACGCAGGAAGGCGCACAGTTCGCCTACGACGGATTTGAATGCCAGCTTCTTGGTCGTCACGGCGGGGAAACCCTTGGTCAGGTCGAAACGCATCATGGCGCCCGGCACGCTCAGCGTGCGGATGCCTGTGCGGTTGTCCTGCCAGCTGCCGGTGTCGATGACGGTCTGGATCAATTCCTGGTATTGCTGCATGCAGTTCTCCAACGTGGGTGTCGCTCAAAGACGGCTATTTTATCAGGCCGCCCGGGCGATCGTGCGGCGCCTAGCGCGAGCCAGGCTTGGACTTGCGCCCGCCCGGTTGTGCGGCCGCGCGGCCAGCGGAACGCGCCTGCGACTTGGCGCCGCGCCCACCCGCAACCACCACCGCGCCTTTCGGCGCGCCGGATACATCGTCACCTGCGCGACGCCCGCTGCCGCCCGGGCCGCCCACTCTGCGGCCGCCGCCACCTGCGCCGTCGCTGCGAGCATTACCTGTTGGGGCATCGCCGCCGCTGCGGCGCCCACCGCCGCCGGAGCCGCCACCTGCGCCGCCGCTGCGAGCATTGCCTGTTGGGGCGTCGCCGCCGCGCTGCGCACCTGCGTTGCGGCTGGCGCGGTCGTCTGCTGGGCCGCCTTTGCCCGACGTGCGCTCACGGCCTGGCGATTTGACTTTTTCTTCCGGCACCCAGGTGCCGAGCGAGGCGCTGCCGCCGGCAGGGCGGACTTCAGTCTTGGGTGCTGCCGGCGGTTTGACGACCGGCGGCGCAGCGGCTGAACGCTTGGCTGCGTTGGGAGCCGGGCCTTTGCGCGCCGGCGCAGTCGCGCCCTTGGCCGAAGTCTCGGGCACGCGATGATCCGCCTCAAAGCCCGGTTCCTCGTAGCGTGGAATCGCCTGGCGCGTCAGCGCTTCGATCTCCTTCAGGATGTCCACTTCGTCGGCGCACACCAGCGATACGGCTTCGCCTTCCATGCCGGCGCGGCCGGTACGGCCGATGCGGTGGATATAGTCCTCGGCCACCGTCGGCAGATCGAAGTTGACCACCTGCGGCAAGGCCTCGATATCCAGCCCGCGCGCCGCCACGTCGGTCGCCACCAGCAGCCGCACTTCCTTGCGCTTGAAGCGATCCAATGCACGCAAGCGCGCCGGCTGCGTCTTGTCGCCGTGGATGGAGTCGGCCGTCACGCCATGCTCATGCAAGGTCTTGACCAGTGCCTCGACGCCTTTGCGCGTCTTGACGAACACCAGCGCCTGCGCCCATCCAAGCTTGTTCAACAGGTGCAGGAGTAGCTCCGACTTGCGTCGCTTGTCGGTTGTCACCAGCCACTGCTTGACCGTCTTGACCGCCGTATTGGCCGCCTCCACCTGTATTGACACAGCATCCTTCAACATCCCCTTGGCCAGCTTGCGGATCTCGTCCGAGAACGTCGCCGAGAACAGCAAGGTCTGACGCTGCCGGGGCAGCGCCTCCAGCAGGATATCCAGATCGCGCTCGAAGCCCAGATCCAGCATGCGGTCCGCCTCGTCCAGCACCAGCGTTTGCAGCAGCGCGAAGCTGATCATGCCCTGGTCGTGCAGGTCGATCAGGCGGCCGGGCGTGGCCACCAGCACGTCAAGGCCCTTGCGCAGCTTGGCGATCTGTGGCGCGATATCCACGCCGCCGTAGGCCACAGCACTGCGCAGTGGCAGGTTGCCGCCATAACTGCGGAAGCTCTCGTACACCTGCTCGGCCAACTCGCGCGTCGGCACCAGCACCAGCGCGCGCACGCACTGTGGTGCCGTCACGCCGTCCATGGTCAGGCGATGCAGAATGGGCAGCGCAAAGCCGGCGGTCTTGCCGGTGCCGGTTTGCGCGGCGGCCATCACATCGCGGCCCGCCAGCACGGCGGGAATGGCTTGCTTCTGTACGGGCGTGGGCTGTTTGTAGCCGAGCGCATTCAGCGTGCGCAATAAAGGGTCGATCAGACCGAGTGCTTGAAAAGTCATGTAAATTCTTTGGTTAGTTGGCCAGCGCGTCGGACCATAAGGCAAGGATCTCGCGCACGCGCTGGTCCGGCAGGTGAAGCAGGTTGTCGCCTACATACAGCTCTACTGAGCTATGGCCGGGCAGCGCCGCATGATTGGCGCCGTTGAACAGCCAGACGCCATGTTGTTCGGCGATGCGGCTACGGATCTCCAGCGCGCGGTCGCGGCTCACCGGCAGGTGCATATGCAGCATATTCGCGTGCGGCTGCGCCGGATTGGGAGTCAGCAGCGGAAACGCACGCAGTGCCTCATAGAGCCATTGCGTGCGCCTGAAATAATCTGGCATGGCAGCCAGCCTGGCATCGAACTGCATGGCTGCGGCCACCACATAGGGCGTGCGCTGATAAACATTGCCACCCTGGCGGCGATACCATTCCGCCGCCTTGGCGACAAAAGCCGCGCTACCGGCCAGCACGGCGCCGCCCATGCCGCCTATGCCCTTGTACAGCGATACATAGACGCTGTCGAAGCCCGCCGCGATGTCGGCGACCGGCCGGCCGTATGCCGCCGCAGTCTCCCACAGTCGTGCGCCATCCATGTGCAAATGGATGCCTTGTGTGCGGCAGTAATCCTTGATGGCGGTCAGTTCGTCCCAGCCTGGACACTGGCCGCCGATTTCGCGCGCCGGCAATTCCAGCGTTGCCGCGCCCAGTTGATCGGGAATCGCCTTCAGTTCATCCAGTGTCCACGGACGCTGCGGATCGCCGATCTGCAATGCGTGGAAGTGGTCAAATAACTGGTGGTTGCCGCGCTCGTGCCTGAGAATATGCGAGGTCGGATGCAGCGCCACCAGCTTGCTGCCGCGCTCCGTGCAGGCAATGCGCAGCGCGGTGGCTTGCGTCATGGTGCCGGTAATGCAGAACACCGCCGCCTCGAAGCCCAGCAGGCGTGCGACTTTCTGTTCAAACTCCTGTATCAGTTGGCCATTGCCGTAGACATCATGCGTGACGCCATGCGCCTCGCACCAGTTGCCCATGGCCGTGAATAATTCGGCCGGCGAGAGGGAGCGATGGCCTGGTAAGTGCACACGGCACCGCTGTTTGAGTTCTGCGTCGGTCATGGCGTCATCCTGAAAGGCAGAATGGTACCACTTTAGCCTGGGCCAGCGCGGAATCCAGCCGCGCGATAATGCTGGTCATAGTCCGGCGACAGGGTTCCCATCATGCGGTCCCAGAACAGGAAATACCAGCTGAAGTTGTGGCGCGCCCGCGCATGGTGGAGGTTGTGCGCGGTCGACGTATTCATCCAGCGGCCCAGCCAGTGCCGCGACATCCCGCGCGGGAACAGTTCATAGCCGAGGTGCGTGTAGACCGCATAGGCAGTGTTAATGATGCTGAAGATGAAGAGCGCCCAACCAGTCATCGGCACGATCATCAAGGTCAGCACGGCGGCGCCGCTGTCGACCAGCGCTTCCAGCGGGTTGACCGAGTAGGTGGACCACGGATTGGTATTGGTGGAGCGATGGTGCGTGCGATGAAACCAGCGGAATAGCCGGCGGTGGTGCATCAGCCGGTGCGTCCAGTAGAAGTAGGTGTCCTGGATGACCATCGCCAGCAGTATGCTGACGAAGAAGTACGGCCAGCCGTGGTGCTCGATGCGTGGATAAAACTGCGTGTACTGGCCAAAGCCGAGAAAGAACAGGATCGGCAGGAAGCTGGAAAAGACGATGATGCTGCCGACCGAAGTAATCAGCTCGCGGCGTATTTGGGCTGGTCGCACAGACGCTGCTTGCAACGGAGTGCGTTGGCCGGGACGCGCGCGCCACCATAGCCACGCTGCGAAGAACACGCCGGCAATCACCACATAGTACAAAACCGTCTGTTGAAGACTGAACAGGATTCTGGTCAGCAGGGGATGGTGCATGGCGTCTCCGTCGCGGTAGGAGACGCCATGTTAAAGCTGATGGGCAGCTGTCGTGCTTATGAAACCATTAATGCTGGGTGTGCGCGTGGTGGAATTGCAGCGCCGCCAGGTTGGCGTAGATGCCGCCCAGCGCAACCAGCGAGGCGTGCGTGCCGGTTTCGACGATCTTGCCGTCTTCCATGACGATGATGCGGTCGGCGCGCTGCACGGTCGCCAGGCGGTGGGCGATGATGACGGTGGTACGGCCGACCATCGCCGCCTCCAGCGCCTTCTGCACCAGGCGTTCCGATTCGGCGTCCAGCGCGCTGGTAGCTTCGTCCAGCAGCAGCAAGGGTGGATTTTTCAGCAGCGCGCGGGCGATGGCAATGCGTTGGCGCTGGCCACCGGACAGGCGCACGCCGCGCTCGCCCAGGAAGGACTGGTAGCCTTGCGGCAGGCGCTCGATGAATTCGTGGGCGGCGGCCAGTTTCGCAGCGGCGATCACTTCCTCGTCGCTGGCGTCGGCGCGGCCGTAGCGGATGTTTTCCATGGCGTTGGCCGAGAAGATCACCGTATCCTGCGGCACGATGCCGATGGCGTCGCGCAGCGTGTGCAGGTCCAGTTGCGTGATGTCGACGCCATCCAGCTTGATGCTGCCGCTTTGCGGATCGTAAAAGCGCAGGAACAGCTGGAACAGCGTGGTCTTGCCGGCGCCCGATGGACCAACCACGGCCACGGTTTCACCCGGCTTGATGTCCAGCGCGATGTGGTCCAGCGAGTTGGTTTCAGGACGCGAAGGGTAGTGGAACACCACGTCGCTCAGCGACAGCGCCGCGCCGTTGGCGGCACGCGGCGGCAACGGCAGCGGCTGGGCCGGCGGCTGGATCTTCGATTTTACCGACATCAGCTCCAGCAGGCGCTCGGTGGCGCCGGCGGCGCGCTGCGCTTCGCCCATCACTTCAGACAATGCGCCGATGGCGCCAGCCACGATGGAGGCGTACAGGATGAACTGGCCCAGGTCGCCGCCGGTCATCTCGCCCGACAGCACGGCGTGCGCGCCCAGCCACAGCACGAATACGATGGCGCCAAACACCAGCACGATGGCCAGCATGGTCAGCACGGCACGTGCGCGGATGCGGCGCATCGCCGTCTGGAACGCGCCTTCCACCGAACCGCCGAAACGGCGCGATTCGATCTTTTCGTGGGTGAAGGCCTGCACGGTCGGCATGGCGTTGAGGATTTCGCCGGCCATGGCGGAGGCATCAGCCACGCGGTCCTGCGAGTCGCGCGACAGGGTACGCACGCGGCGGCCGTACATGACAATCGGCAGCACGGTCAGGATCAGCAGGCCGATGATGATGGACGACAGCCTTGGGCTGGTCACAAACAGCATCACCAAACCGCCGGCGAACAGCAGCACATTGCGCAGTGCCACGGAGATGCTGGTGCCCACCACCGATTGAATCAGCGTGGTGTCGGTGGTGATGCGCGACAGGACTTCGCCGGTCTGCGTGGTCTCAAAGAATTCCGGGCTTTGCGTGATGACGTGGTTGTAGACGGCCGCGCGGATATCGGCGGTGACGCGCTCGCCCAGCCAGGAGACGGTGTAGAAACGCGCGGCCGTGGCCAGCGCCAGGATGGTGGCGAGGCCGAACAGCGCCAGGAATACCAGGTCGACGTGCTGGATGCTCTGAACGCCGGCGCTGCCGAATCCCAGGTCGATCATCTGCTTGAACGCGGCGGGAATCGCCAGCGTGGAGGCGGCGGCCACCACCAGCGCGATCCCGGCCATGGCGAACTGGCGCTTGTACGGCGCGAGGAAAGGCGCCAGCCCGCGCAGGGTGGCGAGGCTGCCTTTCTTGAGTTCTCGGGAGGCGTTGGGTGCAGCGGCGGCTGGCTTGCTGGCGGTGGTGCTATTGGTCATCTGGTTGGTTGCGCTTACTTTAATATCTTGTTAGACGTTGTGCTTACAGTTTTATTGCACGTACATAGCCGGTCATTTCGAGATAGGCGCGACCGGCCGGCTTGCCGTCACGCTTCACCGTCACCGCGCCTTCCCAGTACACCGCACCGGTGGAACGGCGCGAATCCAGTTCCTGGTCGTCCTGCAGGGGCACGATGTCCCACACCGTTTTGCCGGTGGTGAGCAGCGTCGCAACGGGATACTCGGCATTGGTGCGCGGCGATCGCCAGCGCCTTTGCGGAGCAAAGCTGACCTGGTCCGGGTCGAACTGCGTGACCTTGCCGGATGCGTCGCGCCATGTCGCGTGCGCCCATAGTTTAGCACCTGTCTTGCTTCTGACCTCGAATGCCATTAATGCACCGCCGTCATCAAGGTTGGCGCCGACCCAATTCCAGCCGCTGGCCTCGGCGTCAAGGGCTTCGCTGGACCATTCATGATCAAGCCAGGCGGCGCCGGTGACGCTTGTTTGCTTGTCAAGGCGGCTGATGCTGCCGCTGACTTGCAGGTGTGGCTGGCTGTAGTAGTAGCTGCTTTGCGCGGGGCGCGGGCCTTTGCGCGAATAGCCGCGTTCTCCCTGCAGCAGGTCGGGCTGGGAGGGCGTCAGTTTGAGGTCGTACTTAAATTCCGGGCCGTCGACGTGGACGGCGTAACTGCCATCGGCGGCACGCACCATGTGCCAGTCTTCCAGCTTGACGTTGGTGTCGCCGGTCCTGGCGTAGGACAGGCCGAAGCCTTCGCGGGCACTGCGCTGGTCGTGCAGCAGCTTGCCGTTGGCCGGGTCGGACAGCGCCGCGTGGCCGATAATCAGCTGCTTTGGCGCGAACTGGCTTGGGTTGGCGCTGTCGTGCGTGGTGGCGCTGCGGAAGAAGGTGACCTGGAAGCCAAGTGGCTTGCCGTCCGGGGTGTTGAGCCAGCCGGTGACGTACCACCATTCGGTTTTGTAGTCGGGATGCGCGCCGTAGTCTTTAGGGAAGGTGAGCGACTGGCCGGCGGGCAGCGGTACGACAGCGGGGAACGCAGGGGCGGCGGCGTGTGCGGTGACGGCTGGCGCGATCAGTATGAACATTGCCGTCACGATCAGTGCGGCCGCTGCGGCCGCGCCGGTCGTGACGGCGCGCGCCAACCGCGTGGCAGCGGCGGTGATACGGCCGGTCAGCCGCGCAAGCGTGAGCGGACGGCGTGGCATTACCAGTCCTCCCTGACAGCGCGTATCGGTCCGCCGGACAGCGATTGGCGGCCCGCCAGCAGCGCGGTGAGCGCGGCGGCGGCCAGCAGCAGGGCGGCCACGGTGGCCAGCAGCGGCCACGGCATGTGCAACTGCATGGTCCAGTGGAAGGACTGCGGATTGACGACAAATACCAGTATCAGGCTGATGACCCATCCCAGCACGAAGCCGGTAACGATGCCAAGGCCGGTCAGCGAGCCGCCTTCAATAGCCAGTATCGACAGCACCTGCCGGCGTGTGACGCCGACGTGGCGCAGCATGCCGAACTCCTTGGCGCGCGCCAGCGTCTGCGCCGAGAAGGTCGCGGCGACGCCAAACAGGCCGATGACGATGGCAATCGCCTCCAGCAGATAGGTAATGGCAAAGCTGCGGTCAAACACTTTCATGCTCATGGCGCGTATCTCCGATGGCTCGCTGGCATCCAGCGTGGCGGCAAATGGCAGATGTTTGAGCGCCGCCAGCGTGTCTTCGGCCCTGGCGCCGGGCTTCAGCGTGAGGGCCACGCCGCTGGCTTCCTGCTCGCCGGTGATGGCGCGGTATTCGCTGAGGCGCATCTGGATAGTGCCTGTCGGGCGTGCATAGTCGCGCCATACGCCGGCCACCGTAAAGGCGTGCAGCGTACCACTGAGCGGCAGTTCGATACGCGTGCCGGGCTTCATGCCGTACAAATCGACCATGGCTTCGGATACCCACACTGGCGGAGGCGCGCCGGCTGCGGGTGTTTGCACATCGCCGACGATGGCCAGCGAGCGGGCCGGATCAGCGGCGTCGATATTGCGCGCCATCAGTGTGACGGCGGGACGGTCCGATGCCAGCGAGACGGGCCGCGTGCGCAGGAAGTCAGCGCTGGCAACGCCTGGCAACGCGGCTACTGCTGCTTGCTCGTCCGGCCGCAAGCCGGCGGTGGCGCCGCCGCTGGCGGTGCTGACGTAGATATCGGCCGGCAGCACGTGCTGTAGCCAGTCGTCCAGCGAGACGCGGAAGCTGGCGACCATGATGGCCATGGCCACCATCAGGCTGAAACTGGACAGCACGCCGCCCAGCGCGATGCCGGCCTGGCTGGAGGCGTTGGCCAGGCGTGACAAGGTTAGCGTCATGACGGCCGAGGCGCCCGGTTTGTTGGCTGTTGCGGCGCTCCAGCGTTGATGCGCGAAACGGAAGACGATGGCTGCCAGGCGTGGCATCAAGCCGATGGCGCCGATCAGCAACAAGGCGATCGACAGGTAGCCGAACAGCGGCAGTTCAAAGATCGGCGGGGCTTGCGACAGCAACGCGGCCAATGCCATGCAGGCCAGCGATGGCCAGGCGCGGGCGAGGCGTGACATCGCCGCTTCCTCTGTGCCTGATTTGAGCGCCACGGCGGGCTTGGCGCGGGCGGCGTCCAGCGCCGGCGCCGCGCAGCCCAGCAGGGCGACGCTAACGCCGAGGACGAAGTAGACGGCGGCGGCCACTGGCGGGAAATGCACTTCAGGACGCACGCCGGAGAAGAAGCCTGCGCCAAGGTCGGCGCCCATGAAGTGCAATGCGGCGGCGGCCATGCCATAGCCGGCGGCGATGCCGATGGCCGATCCGGCGATGCCTAGCCACAGGCCTTCGATCAGGATCTGGCGCAGCAAACGGCGGCGGTCGAGTCCCAGCACCCGCAGCAGCGCGAACTGGCTGCGGCGGCGTATCACCGACAGCGCTTGCGTGGAGAAGACGAGGAAGGCGCCGGTGAACAGCGCCACCAGTGCCAGCACGGTCAGGTTGACGCGGTAGGCGCGGCTCATGCCTTCGTTGCGGCTGTTCTGTTCCTGGTCGTTGGGCTGGTTGACGCGGAAGCGGCCGGGGTACTGACTTTGCAGGTCTTTTTCCAACTGGGCCTTGAAGACTTCGCGGTTGACGCCATCGCGCAGCTTGAGGTCGATGCGTGACAGCTGGCCGAGTTTTTCAAAGCGCCACTGTGCAGCGCCGATGTCCATGATGGCAAGGCGTTGGCCAGCGCGGGCACCCGGCACCGGGCCGCCGACGCGTAGTTGTAGTTCGCTGGTGCCGACTTGCAGTTTTATCGCGCCATCTTTCGGCTGCAGCCATTGCTGGGCCGCCGCTGACAGGAATACCGCGTCATCGGACAGCGTGTCGCCGATGTTGTCATCTGCGGGTATGCCGATTAGTTCCGGCGAGATGTAGCCGGCACGGAAGGCATCGGTGGCGATGATCTTCAGCGCGGTGCGCTGGCCGGGGACGGAGGCCTCGAATTCCAGGACTGGCGAGGCAACGGCTACACCGTCGCGCTGAGCCAGCGTTGGGTAAATCTGTTCGTCAAAAAAGGGTTCGGTGCCGCGTACCTGGATGTCTGCCACGCCGGACAGGCCTTTGATGGCGGCGGAGAATTCGTTGAAGGCGGCGGCGTTGATCAGGTGGATGGCGAAGCCGAGCGAGATGCCCACCGCAATCGCTGCAATCGCCACCAGGGCCCGCACCGGATGCGCGCGCCATTCGCCGAGCAGCAGCCAGCGCGAAAGCCGCCGCATCGATGCAGCCGTCGCGTCAGGCCGCGCGCTTGCCGCCATCGCCCCGGCGCCATCGACGGCGTACGGCACGCCGCCGCCATCCGCTACGGCGCTGCCGCCAGCCTTGGCGGGGGAGGCTGGCGTCGCTGGTGGAGGGGATGGTGGGCGGTCGGACATTAGCGTGGACACTCCAGCGCCATGGCTTCGCCGGCGCGGTGGGCGCGCAGGCGGGCGGCTTCGGTGGCCTGGCCGCTGGCGCGGCGGGCGTCTTCGTCAGCCCAGCGTTTATTGAGTTTCAGCTTGTCGCACTTTTTGCGCTGCACAGCCGCGACCTGCGCTGCGCGGGCGGATTCGCGCTCGTCGCGCTCCTGCTGCTTGAGGCGTGCCTTCTCCAGTGCGCTGGCTTGCTTTTGCTGACGCTTCAGGTCACGCACTGCGGCAGGATCGGCCTTCGGCGCGGCCGGCGCGTCCAGCGTGGCGGCTTGCGCACCAGCGGGACAAGGCGCGTCGCTGTAACTGACCTTGCCGTCCACCGTACATTTGTAGACGCTTTGCGCATGCGCCGCCATGGCGACAGCCCACAATACAACAACGATCAGCAGTTTCATCTCAGCCTCGCTCAAAGGATTTTCCCGGGATTCATGATACCCAGTGGGTCCAATGCCGCTTTGATGGCTCGCATCATGTTGAGTTCTACCGGCGATTTATAGCGCGCCAGTTCATCGCGCTTCAACGCACCGATGCCATGTTCGGCCGAAATCGAGCCGCCGAACAATTCCACGCTGTCATACACCACGCGATTGACCTGATCCTGCTGAAGCAGGAAATCGTCGTTGGAAATGCCAGGTGGTGGTGCGACGTTGTAATGCAGGTTGCCATCGCCCAGATGGCCGAAACACACCAGCTGACAGCCGGGGAAGGCCGCATCCAGCAACGGTCCGGTGACTTCGATGAAGTCCGCAATGCGTGACACCGGCAGCGAAATATCGTGCTTGATATTTTTGCCCGCCTTGGCCTGCGCCAGCGGGATATGCTCGCGCAACTGCCACAGCCCGGCCGATTGCGCCACCGAAGATGCCACCACCGCATCATTGATAACGCCGCGCTCCAGCGCCGCGCCGATCGCGTGTTCCAGTAACCCGACCGCATGCTGCTCCGACTCGCTGCTCGACAATTCCAACAACACGTATTGCGGATGTGGGCCTGCGAACGGTTTGGGCAATTGCGGGAACTGCTCGGCCACCAGCGCCAGGCAGTAGCGCGACATTAACTCGAATCCTGTCAGGCTGGAACCGCAATGGTCCTGCATCAGCACCAGCAGTTGCAGCGCATGCGCAGGCGAGGGCAGTGCTGCCAGCGCGGTGATGCTGGCTTTCGGCTGCGGATACAGCTTGAGCACCGCGCCAGTGATAATGCCCAGCGTGCCCTCGGCGCCGATGAACAGGTCGCGCAGATCGTAACCGGTATTATCCTTGCGCAGGCCGCGCAAGCCGCTCCAGATCTCGCCCTGCGGCGTAACGACCTCCAGGCCGAGGCATAACTCGCGCGTATTCCCGTAGCGCAGAACCGCCGTGCCGCCGGCATTGGTGGCCAGGTTGCCGCCGATGGTGCAACTGCCTTCCGCCGCCAGCGACAGCGGGAACAGGCAGCCCTCGGCCGCCGCCACTTCCTGGATGTGTTGAAGAATGCAGCCTGCATCCACGGTCATCGTGCGGTTGACCGCATCGACCTGGCGCACGCGGTTCAGCCGCGCCAGCGACAGCAGCACCTGCGCGCCACTGGCATCCGGCACGCTGCCCAGCACCAGTCCCGTATTGCCGCCTTGCGGCACCACGGCCACGCGATGTTCGGCGCAGACGCGTACTAGCGCCGCCACTTCGTCCACCGATCCCGGACGCAGCACTGCCAGCGCCTTGCCGGTAAAACGCCCGCGCTGATCGGTGACGAAGGGCGCCATATCGGCTGGCGCAGCCAGCACATAAGCGTCGCCGGCGATGGCGCGGCATTGCGTCAGGAAGTCCATCATTTGACCGTGTTGATCTTCACTTTATCCAGCAACTCCTTGGCCATCTTCCTGGCGGCGCGCTTGTACGGACGCAGATAGAGCACCGCGCAGACAAAGTACACGCACACCACCAGTGCTTCGCCCCAGCCCAGCCACGCCGACACGTCACCGGTATCGCTCCAGCCGCGCACCACGCCTTCAGCGAAGTACAGCAGTATCATCATCGATGTCCATTGCAGCGTGTAGATATCGCGCTTGTAGACGCCGTACAGCGGCAGCAGCAACGGCGCGGCCTTCAGCACCAGCCAGGAACCGCCGGGCTTCAGCGGCGCCAACACCATCTCCCACAACACACACCAGACAATCAGCGTCACCAGGCTGCCGATCGCGCCCCAGTGAAAATACTTTTGCATTGTGGTTTCCATGGCGCCTATTCCTTCAGTTTGACCGCTGTTTCAGCCAGCCGCTTGCCCAGCGCGATGGCCAGGCGTTTCTCGTCGTCGGTGATGACCTTCTTGCCGTCCAGGCCAGACCAGTGGCTGGCGCCATAGGGTGTGCCGCCGCTGGAAGTGGTCATCAGTTCCGGATTGGTGTAGGGGAGGCCCAGCACCATCAGGCCATGGTGGAACAGCGGGATCATCATCGACAGCAGCGTCGATTCCTGGCCGCCGTGCAGGCTGCCGGTAGAGGTGAACACACATGCCGGCTTGCCAGCCAGCGCGCCGGACAGCCACTGGCTGGCGGTACCATCCCAGAAATACTTCATCGCCGACGCCATATTGCCGAAGCGCGTAGGCGAGCCGACGGCGATGCCGGCGCATTCGGTCAGGTCGTCCAGTTCAACGTAAGGCGCGCCGTCGGCCGGCACTTCCGGCTCGGTGGCCTCGGCGACGCTCGACACGGCCGGCACGGTGCGCAGCCGCGCGTCGCAGCCAGGCACGCTTTCGATGCCTTGAGCGATCAGTTCCGCCAGCTTGCGGGTGGCGCCGTGGCGGGAGTAAAACAGAACAAGAATAGTCAGGTTAGGATGGTTCATCAGCGGTATTATAGGGCGCTTTAGCGGATGGTATCATTGCCACTGTTGTCACGATTGATACTTATGTACGAAAAATACCTCCGTCCGACCCTGGTGTACCTGTTCCGCACCTGCCGCAGCGGCATTCAGACCGTACGCTCGCTGTCCTGGCCCGAAGTGCGCGACCTGATCTTGTTCGCGCAGCGCCGCCTGCGCGAAGAGAGCCTGCCGCAGGTTGCCGGCAGTCTGACCTTCACCACGGTGTTCGCGCTGGTGCCGCTGCTGACCATCGCGCTGGCGATTTTCACCACCTTCCCGATGTTCAACGCCTTCCGCAGTTCGCTGGAGGCGTACTTCGTGCAGAGCGTGATGCCGAAGACGATTTCCAACAACATCCTCAACTATCTGACGATGTTCGCCTCCAAGGCCACGCGGCTGTCGGCGGTGGGCGCGGTGACGCTGATCTTTACGTCGATCGCGATGATGAACCTGATCGAGCGCGTGTTCAACCGTATCTGGCGCGTGCGCGGCCAGCGCAGCTGGACCAGGCGGATACTGGTCTATTGGGCGCTGATCACGCTCGGGCCTTTGCTGATCGGCGTGTCGCTGACCATGTCGTCGCAGGTGTTCATGGCGACCAGCGACCTGGTAGGGCACGTGCCGGTGCTTGGCGCGGTGGTGTACACCGCCGTTTCGCTGGCCCTGACCATGGCCGCGTTCACGCTGCTGTATGTGGTGGTGCCCAACCGCGACGTCGACTGGCATGACGCCGCGTGGGGCGGCCTGGTGGCCGGCGTGGCGTTTGAAGTGGCCAAACGCGGCTTCGGTATTTTCATCACCCAGTTTCCGACCTACTCGAAGATATACGGCGCACTGGCTGCGGTGCCGTTGTTCCTGCTGTGGGTCTACGTATCTTGGATGATTACGCTGGTCGGCGCCTTGCTGGCGGCGGCGCTGCCGGTGGTGAAGTACGAGCGCTGGTGGCACGAGGCGCAGCCGGGTGGCGAATTTGTTGACGCGATGGCGATTCTCAAAGTGCTGCACGTGGCTTGCAAATGCGGCGATACGGCACTGGTCAGCGCCGGGCATATCCGCGCCCGCACGCGCCTCGGCTTCGATGAAATGGATAACCTGCTGGAACGGATGCTGGCGGAAGGCTGGGTGGGCCGGGTGGCGGTGCCGGCGCCGAAGCGCGTCCAGTGGGGCAAGCGCGTCAGCGACGGCTCGGACCATTGGGTCGTCCTCGCCAATATGGAAAAACTGACGCTGGCCGATGTCTACCGTCTGTTCGTCTTCGCCGGCATGCCGGTCAACGCCGGCGTGGTGGCCGATAGCGACGATGAGCGCGACCAGCGTGCCGCACGCGAAGCCGCGCTGCTGGCGCGCGAGGTGGAAACCGCCGTGGAAGCAGGCCTGGGCAAAACCCTGGCCGACCATTTCGGTCCTATCGACTGCCGATAAAGCCGATCAGTGCCTCCAGCACGGCCTGCGGCTGCTCGCTCATCAGCGCGTGCCCGCTGTCCAGCGTCACGCTTTGCGCGTGCGGGATAGCGCTGGCCAGCACCCTGGTGGATTTTGCTGGTGTCATGACGTCGCTGGCGCCGAACACGAACAGGGTAGGACAGCGTACCGCGGCGGCGGCCAGTTCGCCATTAGCGTAACTGTTGCACGCGGCAAGGTCGGTGTGCAGCCGGCCCGGCATGCGCTGCATCAGGCGGCGCGCGCTGTTGCGCACGGTGTGGCTGGCTTGCGAAGAATGCGACCAGGCCGTGACCATGTCGATGGCAGCCGGCTCATTGTCGCGCGCGGTTGCCAGCAAGGCATCGGCCACTTTCATCGGGTAGGTACTGCCGGCCAGCGCCAGATGGGTGACGCGCTGCGGCGCATGAGAAGCCGCTTCGAGCGCGATCAGTGAACCCATGCTGTGGCCGATCAACGCGGCTTCGCGCACGCCGGCGGCATCCAGCAACGCCAGCAGCCAGCTGGCCATCTCCTCAACATTGGTCTTCGGTGCGCCCTTGCTGCGCATGTGGCCGGGCAGGTCGACCGCCAGCACGGCGTAGCCCAGGTGGGCAAAGTAGCGCGCCTGTGGCGCCCATACCGAATGGTCGTTCTGCGCACCGTGAATGAACACCACGGTCGGACGCGCAGCATCAAATGGCACGCCGCCGGTGTAGCAGTAGCTTGGTATGCCTTGTACGGTCAGCAGCATGTCAGCTTCCTTTCTGCGACAGTTTCAATGCGCGCGACAGGTCTTCCAGCAAATCATCGGCATCCTCAAGGCCGATGGACAGATGCAGCGTGGCCACGTCCGATGCGGGTAGGATGATTTGCGAGCGCGCGCCGCCGAGATCCACCGCAGCCGAGAAGACTTGCAGTGCGTCGGTAAAGCGCAACGCGCCATTCAGACGGAAGGACAACGCCGCGCCGCAGCCCTTCGGCAGCAGGCGCCGCGCCACTTCATGGTCTGGATGCGTCGGCAGTTCAGGATAATGCAGCGCCGATACCGCCGGATGCGCGGCCAGCAGCTCCACCACCTTGCGTGTGTTGGCCACATGCCGCTCCATGCGCAGCGGCAGCGTCTCCAGGCCGTGCAGGATGGCCGCCGCGTGATGTGGGCTGATAGGCGCCAGGTTCTCATGTCGCGCACGCAGCGAGAAGGCCGCGACGGTGGATTCCTCGGCAAATACGATGCCGGGCAGGGCGTCGTAAGGCTCGCACAGCTCGGCGTAGCGGCCGGTGTGCTCGTAGGCGGCTTGCCAATCGAAAGTACCGCCGTCCACCAGCAGGCCGCCTAACGGAGCGGCATGCAGCACCAGGTCGGCGCCGTGCCCGATTGGCTGCTGCAGCCATGGTGTGGTCAGCGTGGCGTCGACCATCAGCGGCAGGTGATGCTCGTGCGCGATGGCGGCAACAGCCGGAATGTCCAGCACTTCCAGTCCGCCGCCGCCCAGCGTTTCGGCAAACAGCAGCCGTGTTTCCGGCTGGATGGCGGCGCGCCACGCGTCCAGATTGCGCGGATCGACAAACGTGACCTGGATGCCGAAGCGCCTGAACACGGAAGCCAGCAGCCGGCACGAGCCAGCGTGCAGCGCGCGCGAGGCGACGACGTGCGCCCCGGCGCTGGCCATGCTGCTGATGGCGAGATACAGCGCCAGTTCGCCGCTGGCCGTGGCCACCGCCGCCACGCCGCCTTCCAGCGCGGCGATACGTTCTTCAAGCATGGTGGTGGCGTCAGCGCCGGGCAAGGCCGCGCCGGCGTGCAGCGACAGGGTATGAAAACCGGGAGAATTGATGCCGCTCATGGTGTCTCATGTTGGTTGTCGGTATGCTGCGCATCCTAACCCGAAATGCATCGTGGCAACCGCACGACACCAATGTTATGTTTTGCTTATCGGAAGCGCTGGCTTTTTTGGCGGGCATAGGCTACAGTCGCTTCAAGGCTAAGAACAACTAGAACTCCCATTCACAGAGCGTATATCAGCGGACAGGACGGCCCAATATGAAAGTCTCGGAAATTCTCCAGGTTAAAGGTTCCATCCTTTACACCATCTCACCCGATCAACCCCTGGCGGACGCCGCCAACACCATGGCCGAGAAAGATATCGGCTCGCTGGTCGTCATGGAATTTGGCGATCTGGTGGGCATGCTGACTTTCCGCGAGGTATTGCGCGCGCTGCACGAAAACCAGGGCACCGTGGGCGGCGGCACGGTCCGCAAGCACATGGAAGACCATCCGATTACCGTTACGCCGGACACCGACGTCAACGAAGTGCGCCGCATCATGCTGGAAAAGCACGCGCGCTACCTGCCGGTGATGAATGCCAAGACCATCCTCGGCGTGATCTCGTTCTACGATGTGGCACGCGCGGTGCTGGAGGCGCAAAGCTTCGAGAACCGCATGCTGAAAGCCTACATTCGCGACTGGCCGGCCGAAGCCGAACAGGCTGCGGACTAATAGAAACGCCACCCTCGGGTGGCGTTTTCATTTATGCCGCGCCTTCGAGCGCGTCGTTGTTGAGCCAGCCGTTGAGCGCGCTGGCGGTCATCGGCCGGGCAAACAGGAAGCCCTGGGCCAGCGGGCAGCCCAGCGATTGCAGGATTTGCGCCTGGCGTTCGTCCTCGACGCCTTCGGCGATCACCGCCAGGCCGAGGTTGCGGCCTAGCTGGATGACCATTTCGGCGATGCTGCTGCCGCGCGCCGAGCCGGTGATTTCGGTGACGAAGGCGCGGTCGATCTTCAGCCGGTCGATCTGCAGCCGTTGCAAATAAGATAGCGATGAGAAACCCGTGCCGAAATCGTCAATCGCGATGCTGACGCCGGTTTGCTTGATCTGGCCCAGCATCTTGATCAGCAGGTCCGGCTCTTCCATGGCCATCGATTCGGTGATTTCCAGTTCGATATTCTGCGGCGGCGCGCCGGTGTCTTCCAGCGCGCGCTTCAGCATGTCAAGGAATAGCGGATGGCGGAACTGCACCTGCGACACGTTGATCGACATCATGAAGTCCTCGTGGCCGGCCTTGCGCAGGTCGACCAGCTCGCGGCAGGCGGTGCGCATCACCCACTCGCCGAGGTCGATAATCAGGCCGGAATACTCGGCGATCGGGATGAAGCGGTCGGGCGAGATGAATTTGCCGTCCGGCGTCTGCCAGCGCAGCAGCGCCTCGGCGCCGACCGGGCGGCGGGTGGCCAGGTCCAGCTGCGGCTGGTACACCACGAACAGCTGGTTTTGCCCGAACGCCGTGCGCAGCGCGTGCATCATGCGCACCCGCTCGCGGATCTCCACGCCCATCGAGCGCGAGAAGTAGAAGTGGCCGGCGCGCTGCTGCGACTTGGCGCGTTTCAGCGCGATGTCGGCATCCTTCAGCGCATCGGCGCCGCTACCTTCATGCTCGCCCAGGCGCACCAGGCCGAGTGTGGCGGACAGCTGCACATCCTGCCCATCGATGCTGAAGGCACGCTGGAACAGCGCCAGGATGTTGCCCGGATTCACCTGGGCCGAATCGCCCAGCACGCAGAAGATGTCGCCGCCGATGCGCGCCACGGTGACATGCTCGCCCAGCTCGGTCTGCAGGCGGTTGGCGACGCCGATCAGCAGCATGTCGCCAAACTGGTGGCCGAGCGCGTCATTGGTTTCGGCAAAGTGGTCGAGGTCGACCAGCGACAAGGTGGCTTCCTCGCGCGCCGGGCCGGCCACGGTGGCGTCAAGAATTTCCACCAGCCGCGTGCGGTTGGGCAGCTTGCACAGCTGATCGTAGAAGGCGGCGTTGTGCAGGTGCGAGACCAGCTCGACGTTATCCAGGCCGACCGCGACGTTGCTGCAAAAGACTTCCAGCAGCCGCTCGTCGATCTCGGTCGGCGCCCGCCGCACTTCCAGGAAGGCGACGAAATCGCGGCTGGCCTTGCCGGCGAAGTACAAGGTGATGTAGTCCGGGCCGTAGACATTGCGGCGCTGCGCCAGCGCCAGCTCCAGGGCGTCATGGATGCGCTGGTCCTCGCGCACAGTCAGCGTGATGTTGTCGAGATGGCGGAAGGTGCCGGCGGTGGCCATCACCATCAGCTCGTGGCAGCCGTCGTCCGGGCATTCCTGCACGCACAGCACGCCGTTGGCGTCGCAGCCCAGCAGGTCGCCGATCTGCGCCAGCACGCCGGCGGCAAAGTTCTGCACGCCGTGCAGCGACATCAGCTGGGTGCTGGCGTGAACGATCTGGGTCAGGCCACGGCGGCTGTCGTTGATCTTGCGGATCTGTTCGTAGGAGCGTATCGCCGCCGTTACCGTGGTGAACAGCTTGATGCGGGTCAGTTCCGACTTGGTCTTGTAATCGTTGATATCGAAATCGCGGATGGCGTCGATTTCCGGCGCATAGCCGGGCTGGCCGGTGCGCAGGATGATGCGCACGTCGTGCAGCTTCAGCGTTTCGCGGATGTAGCGCACCAGGTGCAGGCCGGCGTCGTCCTGTTCCATCACCACGTCCAGCAGGATGACGGCGATTTCCTGCTCGTGCTTGAGCAGCTCGCGCGCCTGGCCGGCCGAATACGCGTGGACGAATTCAAGCGGGCGCTGCTGCATGTCGAGGTTGCCGAGCGCAAACGTGGTGGTCGAGTGGACGTCTTCGTCGTCGTCAATGATCATGACCCGCCACACATTGCGGGCGCTGCTACTCAGCGCGGGCGTACCCGGATGCTCGTCCAAGAATACCAGATCGTCTTGATCATCCTTGGCTTGCTCAAGGTGGGTGACCGGTGGGGGCATGTGTCGCTTCTCCAGATTACTCGGTGTTCTTTGCGTTCAAGTATATAGCGAATTGTCAAAAAGAATGCACTTTTCAAGGGCTGCGTGCATCGATATGCAACTGCCACCATACTTGTATCAAAAGAATGATATTTTACCAAGCGAAACTTGCTTTGTGGAAATTATTGTGCGGCTATCCCGCCACATCGCGCTGGCTGGTAGAATGAAGGACTTTCCACTTTTTTCCGAAGATTCTTTTCCTATGTCCGGCAATACTTTTGGCAAATTGTTCTCAGTAACTACTTTTGGTGAGTCGCACGGTCCCGCGATTGGTTGTGTGATCGATGGCTGCCCACCGGGATTGCCGTTGTCGGAAGCCGACATTCAGCCGGAACTGGATCGCCGCAAGCCGGGCACATCGCGCCACGTTACGCAGCGCCAGGAATCGGATACGGTGGAGATTTTGTCGGGCGTGTACCAGGGTGTCACCACCGGCACGCCGATTGCATTGTTGATCCGCAATGAAGACCAGCGCAGCAAGGATTACGGCAATATCGCCGACACCTTCCGTCCTGGTCATGCAGACTACACCTATTGGCATAAATATGGCGTCCGCGATCCGCGCGGTGGCGGCCGCTCGTCGGCACGCCTGACGGCGCCGGTGGTGGGCGCCGCCGCCATCGCCAAGAAGTGGCTGCACCAGCAGTACGGCACGGTGTTCAAGGGCTGCATGAGCCAGCTGGGCGAGATCGCGGTGCCGTTCCAGGACTGGCAGCACGTGCCGGACAATCCGTTCTTTGCCGCCACCGGCGACGCCGCCGTCATCGAACGCATGGAAGCGTATATGGACGAGCTGCGCAAGGCTGGCGACTCGATCGGCGCGCGCATCGATGTGATCGCGCAAAACATCCCGGTCGGCCTGGGCCAGCCGATCTACGACAAGCTGGACGCCGACATTGCCTATGCGATGATGGGCATCAACGCCGTCAAGGGCGTGGAGATTGGCGCCGGCTTCAAGTCGGTGGCGCAGAAGGGCACCGAGCACGGCGACCCGCTGACGCCGCAGGGCTTCGTCGGCAACAACGCCGGCGGCGTGCTGGGCGGTTTGTCGACCGGCCAGGACATCACCGTGTCGATCGCCATCAAGCCGACTTCGTCGATCCGCACGCCGCGCCCGTCGATCGACAAGGACGGCAATCCCGTGATGGTGGAAACCTTCGGCCGCCACGACCCTTGCGTTGGCATCCGCGCCACGCCGATCGCCGAGGCGATGCTGGCACTGGTGCTGATCGACCACGCGCTGATGCACCGCGCGCAGTGCGGCGACGTGAAAGTCTCCACGCCGAATATCGTCCTGTAAGCGGTGCCGGCACAAGCGCTCAGCTTCGCCTTATTCCTCTTCTGCTACTACGCCCACGCGGGCACCTGGTCGACCTACGCCACGCTGTTCTTTGCCGACAAGGGCATGACGGTGGCGCAGATCGGCGTGCTGATGTCGATGATCCAGGTGTTGCGCATCGTCGGCCCGAATGTCTGGGGCTACGTCGCCGATCATTACGACCGCCGCGTGCTGGTGCTGCGGCTGGCCGGCTTTGCCGCGCTGGTGGGCTTTTCCGGCTTCTTCTTCGGCAGCACCTTTGGTCACTTCATGCTGGCCATGGTAATCCTCAACCTGTTCACCAGCGGCCAGGCGCCGATCTGCGAAGCGCTGATGCTGTCCGAGATGAAGGGCGACCTGACGTATTACGGCCGCATCCGCATGTGGGGCTCGCTCGGCTTCATCGTTTCGGTGACGCTGGCCTCGTTGGCGCTGGAGCACTACGGCATCATCACGCTGCCGTGGGTCGCGGCCGCGCTGCTGGTGACGACCATCCTGGCGGCGTTCCGCCTGCGCGATGTGCCACGCCGCACGCACAAGACGCCGCCACCGCCGTTGCTGTCGCTGCTGCGCCGGCGCGAGGTGATCGCCTTCTTCGTCTCCACCGCGTTGATGGTGTCGGCGCACACCTCGCTGTACACCTTTTATTCGCTGTACCTGGCGCGCAACGGCTATAGCAAGACCGTGATCGGCGCCATGTGGTCATTGGGCGTGCTGGCGGAGGTGCTGCTGTTCTACAACCAGGCGCCGCTGTTCAAGCGCTGGGGGGCGATGCGCATGATGTACCTGGCACTGGGCGTCGCCGTGCTGCGCTTCCTGATGATCGGTTTCGGCTCGCACATATTGTGGCTGCTGATCGTGGCGCAGCTGATGCACGCCGCCACCTTCGCGCTGCATCATTCGTCGTCGGTGATGTCCTTGCAGCGCTGGTTCTCCGGGCCATTGCAGGCGCGCGGGCAGGCGCTGTACATGAGTATTTCGTATGGCATCGGCGGCACGCTGGGCGGGCTGTTCCTGGCGCAGTGGTGGGAGAGGGCGGGCGCCGAGTCGGTCTACTATGTGGCGGCGCTGCTGGCCGTGCTGTCGTCTATTGCCGCGATACTGTCGTTCCGCTGGCAGCATAGCGACGGATATTAGCGCTTAGCGGGCGATGGCTTCCGGCGTCACGCCGTGCCGGCGCTCGACCGCGCGCACCACCATCGCGCGCATATCGTTCAGCAGCGAGAACTCGGTCTGGCTGAGCGAGATCGGCGGGAAGGATTCGTCCCAGTCGCCGTACAGGAAGCCGGCCGGCTGGCCGTTGGCCGACAGCGGCAGGATGACGAAGCTGCGCGCCTCGGCCAGCGAACTGCGCCACCACAGCGGCAGCTTGGCGGAAAACTTGGCGTCGCGCGCATTTTCGATGAAGATCACGCGGTCGCTGTTGAGCGCGGCGTGGAAGACATTGGGTTCATAGCTGTCGTCAAACACCATGGCCGGCATCAGCTCGCGCGTGCCTTCGCCAAAACTGATCTTGGCGGCGTACTGGTTGTCCTTGCGGTTGCGCACAAAGGCCACGGCGCGCGAGAAGTCCAGTCCCTTGTAGACGGTTTCCAGTGCGATCTGCACCATCTGGCCGGGACTGGCGGTGTCCAGCATGTCACGCATGTCGGCCAGGCCGCTGAGCAGGATCTTGTTGCCGGCGGCACGCTGGCGCGTCTTCGCCAGTGCCTTGGCACGCCGTTCGGCGGGCCGCGACAGCGGTGCGATGCTGAGGTCGTTGGCGGCGATCACCTTGGCCTGCTCGATCGCGTGCACCAGGGTCGGGGCATCCACGCCCAGCATGGCGGCATAGCTGTCGGTCAGTTGCCGCACTTTCTCGGCGCCGGCAACATCGTCGTGCCACAGGAATTCGGCGCAGCAGGCGGCCATGGTGGACAGGCCGGCGATCCAGTCGGCGGGGGAGACCTCGGCGCCCGCTTCGGGCGGCGGCAGCGTGCGCATGCCGTTCAGCAGTGCTTTCGGCAGGCCCCAGTGCAGCGCGGCGGCATGGCCGACCTCTTCCAGGCTCAGGCCCAGCAGTTCCGAGGCAGCTTCCTCCACCGTGCGCTGGCTCTGGTCCGCCACGCGCTGCAACTCGTGCCAGCGGTCCGGCATGTAGAAGGTCAGCATCATGCGGCCCAGCGTGTGCAGCATCGAGCACACCACTGCCTCTTCGCCGTGGCGGCTTTCGGCGGTGTAGGCGATCTGCTGCGCGACGATGCCGGCCAGCACGGCCTTTTCCATTTCGATGTGGGCGATGGTGGTGTCGCTGGAACCGGCGGCCAGTTCTTCGATCAGCTTCAGGCCCAGCGCCAGGTGGCCGATGGCTTCGGTGCCCAGCACCAGCACCGCCTTCGACACCGTATTCACATGCTGGCCAAAGGCTGAGTACATGCCGCTGTTGGCCAGCCGCAGCACCTTCTGTGTCAGCACCGGATCGGACAGCACGGTGCGGGTCATATTGAATTCCTGCTCATCCTCGCCGCGCATGGCGCCGAGGATGGCGGTGATGGCCTTGGCGAAGCCGGGCATGTCGCCCTGGCGGCGGGTGCAGTCGCCCAGCTCGGTCAGCGTCTTGTTGCCCAGGGGCGTGCCGGCCTTGTAGCTGTTGATCATGGATGCACCTGCCGCAACTCGGCCGGCACCACATTGGCGTGGATGCTTTCTTTGAGCGCCGCCAGCGCCACATTGGCCGCCATCGGCTTGCCGGTCAGATAGCCCTGGATGTACTGGCAGCCGCGCTGTTCCAGGTATTGCAGCTGTTCTTCGGTTTCCACGCCTTCTGCCACCACTGACAGGTCCAGGTGCTTGGCGAGGTCGAGCACGGCGTTGCAGATGGCGCCATCCTTCTGCGAGCCGGGCAGGTCGCGGATGAAGGTGCGGTCGATCTTCAACACGGAAATCGGGAAGCGTTTCAGGTAGGCGAGGGACGAATAGCCAGTGCCGAAATCGTCAATGGCGATGCGCGCCTTGCGTTCGGCCATCTTGGAAAGGATGGACTCGGCGTGCACCGGGTCTATCATCAGCGTGCCTTCTGTGATCTCTAACACCAATTGCTCACCGTCCAGGCCGGAGAAAGCAATGGCATCATCCAGCACATCTAAAAATTTGTCGTTGCGAAACTGTCTTGGACTGATATTAACAGAGATATATAAGTTCCGCTTGGCAACTTCTTCAAATTGTTTCAGTTGCACACACGCTGCTTTCAGCGCCCACGCGCCCAGCAGGTTGATCAGGCCATTGGTTTCGGCGATCGGGATGAAGCGTGCCGGCGGCACCATGCCCAGCGTCGGGTGTTTCCAGCGCATCAGCGTTTCAAAGCCCTGGATTTCGCGCGTGTGGGCGTCGACGATGGGCTGGTAGTACAGCAGGAATTCGCCTTCGCGCACCGCCTGGAACATCGCGGCTTCCAGCGAGATGTCGTGCTGCGGCGGGCCGGCGTCGGCCGGGCTGTAGACCACCGCGCGCGCCTTCCCGGTTTCCTTGGCGCGCGACATGGCCGCGTCGGCCAGCGCCAGCAGGCGGATCTCGTCCTCGGCGTGTTGCGGATAGACCGCCACGCCCACCGACGCGCCCATGTAGATGGTGTGGCCCTCGATTTCAAATGGCGCCTGCAAGGTGGCGATCAGGCGCCCGGTGACCAGTTTGATCTGCGCCTCGGTGGCGGTGCCAGGCAGGACGGCGACAAACTCGTCGCCGCCGACGCGGGCCAGCGTGTCGCTGTCGCGCAGCGTCTTGCGCAGGCGCTGGGCGGCCATGCGCAGCATGGCGTCACCGACTGGATGGCCGAGGCCGTCGTTGACTTTCTTGAAGCCGTCGATGCCGATGGTGGCGACGGCAAAGCCCTGGCCGGAGCGGCGCGCGTTGGCGATCACCATGCGCATGCGGTCGGACAGCAGCAGCCGGTTGGGCAGTTCGGTCAGCGCGTCATGGGTGGCCATGTGGCGCAGGCGTTCCTCGGTGGCGTGCTGCACCGTCATGTCGCGCCCGACCACCAGCAGTTCCGGCGCGCCATCGGCATTCAGGTAGCAGGAGAAGCGCAGCTCGTGCCAGATCTCCATGTCGGCTGTCTTCAGGCGTGCTTCCAGCAGCCGCGGGGCACGGGTTTCCAGCACCGCCGCCAGTACCGGCGCCAGCTGCACCTGGTCGAGATCTGCCAGCAGCCTGGCCAGCGCGGTGCCCACCAGCGGCGCGGCGCTGCCGATGCGGGCGACGGCGCGCTGGCTGGCAAACAGCAGTTGGCCTTGCTGGTTCAAACGGAAAACAATATCGCCAGCCTCTTCCATGAGGTTATCCAATGCATGACGCGGCTGGGGCAGTACGCTGGTTGGCATCGCGAAGATCTATTCTTTCAATTTATGCATGTAACAATCTGTTGGCTTGAATCTTGCAAAACCAGAACGAAATGTATCACCGATGCCAGGCAAAATGCATGAAAAAAGACAACATTCCTGCGACTTTTCCAGAAATCTGTTGAGATTGGTCGAAAAACCGCTTTCTAGAGGGAGAACATGCTTTTTAGCGGGGCTGGATTGATGGCGGTTTGGCAAAAATATCGGCTCTCGATCAGCAGTGCGTTGTGGAAGTCCACTTGCGCGCCTTCGACCATGGCGCACAGGATGGCTTCGGCTGCTGGCGAGGCGCCATCGGCGCGTTCGCGCAGACGCGCCGGTGCGGTGTGCAACAGCGCCCGTAGTGCCGGCGTGGCCAGTCCGGTATCTCGCGGGCGAGGGTGGCGCTGTCGGCTGTCCTGGGCAGCGGCGGAGAGTCGCGCCAGTTCGGCGTCGTTGGCGGCGATGGCGTGCAGCAGACCGGCGCGCCGGGCCTGTTCCGCCTCCAGCACCGCGCCTTCGAGCAGCAGCGGCATGGCCGCTTGCAGTCCCGCCAGGCGGACCGTGCGGACGATCTCGCCGGCCACCGGCGCCAGTCCCAACCTTACTTGCGGCAGGCTGAACCGCGTATCGCGCAGGCTGAGGCGTTGATGGCAGGCCAGCGCCAGCCCGAACGCATGGCCGCTGACCTCGCCGCTGAGGGCGGCGATCACCGGCCGGCCGAGGTTCTCCAGCCTTTGCAGCAGCCCGTTGTACGCATGCAGCATGTGCATGCAGTCGGCTGCCTGGGCTGGCGTCAGCGCCATCAGGTGTTCGAGTTCGTGACTGGCGGCCTGCGGTCCGGGGTCGAAGCCGATGATGACGGCGGACAAGCTGTCGCGCCGGGACTCCAGCTTTTCCAGTAGCGTCGCCAGCTCGCGCTGGAACAGGCGGCTGAGCGGATTGATGGCGCGCGCCGTCAGTAGAACGGTCACTGCACCGCCGTTCTGATGGGTGGTAATCATAGGCGCTCGATGATGGTGGCGGCAGCCATGCCAGCGCCGGCCTCCATGGCAACCAGGCCGTAGCGGGCGCGACGCAGCTCCAGCTCGTCCAGTAGCGTGCCGAGCAGCACGCAGCCGCTGGCGCCGGCCGGATCGCCCAAGGCGATGGCGCCGCCGTTGACGTTGACCTTGTCGGCCGGGATGTCCATCTCGCGCAGGAAGCGCAGCACCACGGCCGCGCAAGACTCGTGCACCTCGAACAACTCGATCACATTGACTGACAGGCGGGCTTGCCTCAGCGCCTTGCGCGCCGCTGCCGCCGGTTCACCGCCGATGACGGCGCCAGCAAGGATGCGGGCGCGCGGCTCCATCCCCAGCCGCGCGCCGGCATCCTTGCTGCCCACCAGCGCCAGCGCGGCGCCGTCTGCCGGGCGGGCGGTATTGCCGGCAGTATGCAGATGCAGCAGGCGCTGCAGTTGTGGATGGTGGCGCAGGACCACGCTGTCGAAGACGGTGTCGGCCAGCGGCGTCAGGTGAGCCAGCGTCGCCATGCTGGTCGCAGGCTTGAGACCTTCATCTGCTGCCAGCACCAGCACACCGTTCTGGTCGTGGACCGGCATGATGGAGGGCAGGCGGCCATCTGCATGGGCGGCAGCGGCGCGTTGCTGCGATGCGAGCGCGTAGCCATCCAGCTGCGCGCGGCGATGGCCTTCCAGCGTGGCGATCAGGTCGGCGCTGGTGGCGGCTGGTACGTAGCCGGTGCGCAGGCTGGTCTCCGGGTCCAGCGACCAGGCGCCGCCATCCGCGCCGGTCGCCACGCGCGATGTCGATTCGACACCGCCAGCCAGCACCAGCTCGTCCCAGCCGGAGCGCACTTTCTGCGCTGCCAGGTTGACCGCCTCCAGCCCCGAGGCGCCAAAGCGGTTGAGCTGCATGCCGGCCGTCCTGCCTTCCCAGCCGGCAGCCAGCACCGCGATCCGCGCCAGATTGGCGCCCTGGTCGGCCACCGGGGTCAGGCAACCGAGCAGCACGTCGTCGATCAGCGCGGTATCGACCTGGTGGCGTTGTTGCAAGGCGCGCATCAGCCCGGTCAGCAGCGATACCGGCTTGATGCTGTGCAGGCTGCCTTCCTGGCGGCCCAGTCCGCGCGGCGTGCGTACCGCCGCATAAATATAGGCATCGCCCATGTGAGCTCCTTTTTCTTATGCTAGTCTGGACATTGTTCAAGAAAACAGATAACAGCGATTTGAACGGAGACAATATGCGGCCTTTCGATACGCATGAAGTGCGCAATACTGTTGCGCCGTTTGAGAACGTCAACCTGTATAGCGCCGATCCGGCCTTGCAGGAAGCACTGGTGCGTGAGGGCGCGGGCGACGCTGCCGCCTCGCTGCACGCGTTGGGTGCGCAGCTGGGCAGGGCGGAAACGCTGGACCTGGCGCGGCTGGCCAACCTGTACGGCCCGCAACTGCACAATTTCGACCGCCAGGGCAATCGCATCGACGAGGTGGAGTTCCATCCGGCCTGGCATAGCCTGATGGCGCTGCTGATCGGCCACGGCGCGCATTCATCGCCATGGCAGGGTGGTTGCGGCGCGCAGGTGGCGCGGGCGGCGCGCTACCTGTTGTTCGGCCAGGTGGAAAACGGCGCGCAGTGCCCGGTGACGATGACGTACGCCGCCGTGCCGGCGCTGAAGCAGTCACCGCGCATTGCGCTGAAGTGGCTGCCGAAGATACTGTCCACCGAATACGACCCGCGCTCGCTGCCGGTCGAGCAGAAGCACGGTGCCATCATCGGTATGGGGATGACGGAAAAGCAGGGCGGCTCCGATGTGCGCAGCAATACCACCCGCGCCGAACCGGTGTTGCCGTCCGAGGCGCGCGCGCTGTTTGGCGAGGACGGCGAGGACGTATTCCGCATCGTCGGCCACAAATGGTTCTTTTCGGCGCCGCAGAGCGATGCGCACCTGATCCTGGCGCAGACCGACAGCGAAGGCAGCGCCGGGTTGTCGTGCTTCTTTCTGCCGCGCTACCTGCCAAATGGCGAGCGCAACGCGATCCGCGTGCAGCGGCTCAAGGACAAGGTCGGCAACCGCTCGAACGCCTCGTCGGAAGTGGAGTTCACCGGCGCCTATGGCTGGCTGATCGGCAAGCAGGGGCGCGGCATTCCGACCATCCTCGAAATGGGCAGTTACACGCGGCTGGACTGCGTGCTGGGCAGCGCCGGCTCGATGCGTGCGGCGCTGACCCACGCCTTGCACCACGCGCGCCGCCGCGTCGCCTTCGGCCGTCCGCTGGCCGAGCAGCCGCTGATGCAGAACGTGCTGGCCGACCTGGCGCTGGAATCCGAGGCCGCCACCGTGTTCGCCATGCGGCTGGCGCGCTGCGTTGACGAGGCGTCCGACCCGGCCCAGGCCATGCTGGCACGCGTGCTGACGCCGGCCGGCAAATACTGGATTTGCAAGCGCGGCCCCGGCTTCGGCGCCGAGGCGATGGAGGTGATCGGCGGCAGCGGCTATGTCGAGGACAGCCCGCTGGCGCGGCTGTATCGTGAACTGCCGGTCAACTCGATCTGGGAAGGTTCGGGCAATGTCATGTGTCTTGACCTGCTGCGCGCGCTGGCCAGGTCGCCGGAGGCCCTGGAGGCGCTGGCCGCCGAACTGGCCCTGGCCGGCAATGGCGATATCTTCTTTGTCGCCTACCGCAGCACCTTGCTGGCCGACCTGGCGCAACAGCAGCAGCCGGATGAGTTCGGCGCCCGCGTGCGCGCCGAGCGGGTGGTGCTGGCGGTGCAGGCAGCATTGTTGCTGCGGCATGCGCCGGAGTACGTGTCGTCGGCCTTCATCGCCTCGCGCCTGAAACGCGAGCCGGGCGGTGCTTACGGCCGCCTGCCGTCGGGCGTGGATTGCGCCGCCATCCTGGCCCGGGCGTTGGTGGAATAAGTATAATGGCGCGTATAACCAATTGAACCCGAGCTACCGAATGAAACAAGACCCGCGCTTTCCTAACCTGTTCATCACCGATCACCCGCTGATCCAGCACAAGCTGAGCCACATGCGCGCCAAGGATACGTCTACCCGTACCTTCCGCGACCTGCTCAAGGAAATCACGCTGCTGATGGGTTACGAGATTACCCGCGACCTGCCGCTGACCACCCGCAATATCGAAACCCCTCTGATGACCATCGACGCGCCGGTGATTGCCGGCCGCAAGCTGGCCATCGTGCCGATCCTGCGCGCCGGCATCGGCATGAGCGACGGCCTGCTGGACCTGGTGCCGTCGGCGCGTGTCGGCCATATCGGTGTGTTCCGCGACCCGGCAACCCACCAGCCGGTCGAGTACCTGGTGCGTCTGCCGGATACCGTCGAACGCACCTTCATCCTGTGCGACCCGATGGTAGCAACCGGCAACTCGGCCGTGCACGCGGTGGACGTGCTGAAAAAGCGCGGCGTCACTGACGACCAGATCATCTTCCTGTCGCTGGTGGCGGCGCCGGAAGGCATCGAAGTATTCCAGAAAGCCCATCCTGGCGTGAAGATCTACTGCGCCTCGCTGGATTCGCACCTCAACGACCACGCTTACATCGTGCCTGGCCTGGGCGATGCCGGCGACCGCATCTTCGGAACCAAATAATCATGGCCACGCCCGTTGATCCCGATTTCCGCGCCCGCCTGGCGGCCCTGAACGACAAGTTCGCCGCCACGGTGCCGGTCACGCTGGTCAAGATCCGCAACGCGCTGGACGCTTGCAAGGCTAGCGGCGGGATGCCGTCGCAGGACGCGCTGCACCAGTTGCATGAGGTGTTGCACGGCGTGGCGGGATCTGCAGGAACGTTCGGCTTTGCGGTCTTCGGGCAGGAAGCGCGCCGCGTCGAGCAGATGGTGCGCGCGGTGCTGGCGACCAATACCGGCTGGCCGCCGGTGGTGCCGGAAGTGGAAAAGCTGCTGGCGTGGGCAGCACGCGACGCCAAGGCTGAGACGTTTGAATGAAACGTGCGCTTGATCTAGCTCAAACTCTTTAAGATCAAGTTGTCTATAGTGACATTCACTGCCCTGCGCGAGCGCTTCTGGCAAAGAAAACGACGCTTTGCATTTATTTTTATGAAAACGTGCTTTTCTCTCGTAAATGGGTATAATACGGGCATCGTTTAGATTCAAGAGTAGTACAGATTGTCTTTCTTGCCTCAAAAACGATATCACGGGCGCAAGCCCAAATTAACTGAAATAGGAATTGTAATGGCAACTGGTATCGTAAAATGGTTCAATGACTCGAAGGGTTTCGGCTTTATCACCCCTGACGAAGGCGGCGAAGATTTGTTCGCTCACTTCTCGGCGATTCAGTCGGCAGGCTTCAAGTCGCTGCAAGAGAACCAACGTGTTTCCTTCGAAGTAACCGCCGGCCCTAAAGGCAAGCAAGCTTCGAACATTCAGCCAATCTAATTCGCTGGATCTAACGATCAAGAAATCCTCGTTACTCGAGGATTTTTTTTATCTGTACGCTTTGCGCCAGTAGTCCGGTTGCGCATACGTATGGCGCAGGAAATCCACAAACGCGCGTATCCGCAACGGCAGATGGCGGCGCTGCGCGAACACCGCGTAGATATCGTTGCCCGGCGCTGAATAGCCGTCCAGCACGGTTTGCAGCTTGCCCGCCTCGATCGCGCTGCCCACTTCCCACATCGACCGCCACGCCAGGCCCTTGCCGGCCAGTGCCCACTCGTGCAGCACCTGGCCGTCGTTGCTGGCCATATTGCCGTTCACCTTCAGCACCACGTTCTTGCCCTGTTCGCGAAAGGTCCAGCCGCGCTGGCTACCTTCGCTGCTGATCGCCAGGCAGTTGTGCCTGCTCAAGTCAGCCAAGCTTTGGGGCTCGCCATGGCGCTTCAGGTAGCCGGGCGCGCCGACCACCACGCGTTCGTTGTCGGCCAGCTTGACGCTGACCAGGTTGGAATCCGGCAGGCTGGCGATGCGGATCGCCACATCAATGCCTTCGCCGACGATGTCGACCACGCGGTCGCTCATGTTCAGCGTGGCGCTGACGTCGCGATGCTCGGCCAGAAAGGAGGGCAGCAGTGGTGCCACGTGCTGGCGGCCGAAGCCGGCCGGCGCCGAAATCATCAGATGCCCGGTGGCGTGGGCGCTGCGTTCGGCCACCGCTGATTCCGCTTCCTCCAGCTCGGCCAGGATGCGCTGGCAATCCTCCAGGAAGGCGGCGCCTTCGTCAGTCAGCGCCAGCTTGCGCGTGGTGCGTTGCAGCAGCTTGACGCCCAACCTGGCCTCCAGCGCATCCAGCCGCCGGCCTATCATGGCTGGCGCGATGCCTTCTGCGCGCGCGGCCGCCGACAGGCTGCCCCTGGCCACCACCTCAACAAATGTAGAAATCTGCCTGAACTGCCCCATATCAACCTGTCTCCGTCACTTTTTACTAAAACGCATAGATGATGTGATTTTTAGTCTTGTTTGCATAACTTAAGAGTGAATATACTGTAAAACAATGCGATGTGTAATCGAGACCACACACTAAAAACTTCGCACTGCAACAAGCCTATAATTAGACCGATTCGTTAATATTTTTTTCACGGAGACTACCTCATGACGACCATCACTCTGCCGGCAGGCATGGAAATTACCGGCGATATCAAACCGGGCTATGAAACGATCCTGACGCCGGACGCCCTGGCGCTGGTGGCCAAACTGAGCCGTGAATTTGAATCGCGCCGCCAGCAACTGCTGGCCGTGCGCGTGGAGCGCGCCAAGCGCCTGGACGCCGGCGAGCGCCCGGACTTCCTGCCGGACACCGCGCACATCCGCAGCGGCGACTGGAAGATCGCGCCGATTCCGCAAGCGCTGGAATGCCGCCGCGTGGAAATCACCGGCCCGGTCGAGCGCAAGATGGTCATCAACGCGCTGAATTCCGGCGCCGACAGCTACATGACCGACTTCGAGGACTCCAACACGCCCAACTGGGACAACCAGATCACCGGCCAGATCAATATGAAGGACGCGGTGCGCGGCACCATCTCGCTGGAGCAGAACGGCAAGTCCTACAAGCTGAACGACAAGGTCGCGACGCTGGTGGTGCGACCGCGCGGCTGGCACCTGGACGAAAAACATGTGCTGGTGGACGGCAAGCGCATCTCCGGCGGCATCTTCGACTTTGCGCTGTTCCTGTTCCACAACGCCAAGGAACAGATCGCGCGCGGCGCCGGCCCATTCTTCTATTTGCCGAAAATGGAATCGCACCTCGAAGCGCGCCTGTGGAACGACATCTTCGTCATGGCGCAGAAGGAAGTCGGCCTGCCGCAAGGCACCATCAAGGCGACCGTGCTGATCGAAACCATCCTGGCGGCGTTTGAAATGGACGAGATCCTGTACGAGTTGCGCGAACACAGCTCGGGCTTGAATGCTGGCCGCTGGGACTATATCTTCTCGTGCATCAAGAAATTCAAGCTGGACAAGGACTTCTGCCTGGCCGACCGCGCCAAGGTGACGATGACGGCGCCGTTCATGCGCGCCTACGCCTTGCTGCTGCTGCGCACCTGTCACAAGCGCAACGCGCCGGCGATCGGCGGCATGGCGGCACTGATTCCGATAAAGAACGATCCGGAGAAAAATGAGATCGCCATGGGCGGCGTGCGCAACGACAAGGCGCGCGACGCCACCGATGGCTACGACGGCGGCTGGGTGGCGCACCCAGGCCTGGTGGACCTGGCCATGGCCGAGTTCAAGAAGGTGCTGGGCGACAAGCCGAACCAGATCGACAAGCAGCGCCTGGAGGTCGAAGTGAACGCTGAGCAGCTGCTGGACTTCAAGCCGGAAGCGCCGATTACCGAAGCCGGCCTGCGCTACAACATCAACGTCGGCATCCACTACCTGGGCGCCTGGCTGACCGGCAATGGCTGCGTGCCGATTCACAACCTGATGGAAGACGCTGCCACGGCCGAAATCAGCCGTTCGCAGGTGTGGCAGTGGATCCGCTCCGACAAGGGCGTGCTGGAGGATGGGCGCAAGGTCACGGCCGACATGGTGCGAGCGATGATACCGGAAGAATTGGCCAAGGTGCAGGCATCCGCGCCGGGCGGCGACGGCCCGACTTATCCGCGCGCCGCCGAGATCTTTGAAAAGATGTCGACCTCGGAAGCGTTCGAGGAATTCCTGACGCTGCCGCTGTACGAAGAAATCTAAGGCTTAGAAGTCATTCTTCCATAACCGCAGCGCGGTGAAGGTGGCCAGCGGCGTATCGATGCGATCGAGACGTCCGGCCTTCACCAACTGCTCCGCTATCGCCGGCTCGCGATAGCGCAGGAAAGGATTGGTGGCCTTCTCGATGCCGATGGTGCTGGGCACTGTCGGCACATCGTGTTCGCGCTTGTCCGTCTCCGCCTTGACCCGCTCCTGCAGCGCCACATTGTCCGGCTCGACCACGCGCGCGAAGCGCAGGTTGGACAACGTGTACTCGTGCGCGCAATACACCTTGGTATCGTCCGGCAGCGCCGCCAGCTTGCCCAGCGAGCTGATCATCTGCGCCGGCGTGCCTTCAAACAGGCGTCCGCAACCGCCGGCAAACAGCGTATCGCCGCAGAACAGCCAGGCTGGCTGGTTTTCATCCGCCTCGCGCACATAGGCGATATGGCCCATGGTATGGCCGGGCACATCCAGCACCGACAGCTTCAGCGCCAGCCCTGGCACATCAATGACCTTGCCTTCGCCGACCGGCAGCGTGACCGCGTCGATGGTTTCATTGCGCGGTCCGAAAACGGGAACCTGATAATGCTGTAATAATTCAGGAACGCCGCCGATATGGTCAGCGTGGTGATGGGTGAGTAGAATGGCGGTGAGCTTGAGTCCGTTCGCTTTCAAGGCCGCGAGGATTGGTTTGGCGTCGCCCGGGTCGACCACCGTGGCATGTGTGCCATCATGTATCAACCACAGGTAGTTGTCGCGGAATGCAGGAACCGTAAGAATACTGAGAGCTTGAGTAGAAGATATGGTCATTGGATTGCAAAAGGCTAAGCATGGATAAGGCGGGGTCGGAGAAATCCATTATAGCGCTGGAAGGCTGGCTGCAAACGCCGGCAGGGGTGTACATGCGTGCGTGGGAACAAAGCTGTCTCGATAATTTAACAGCCGACATCTTCGGTTACAACGCAGTGCAGATCGGCATGCCGCAAATCGACGCGCTGGCCGCCAGCCGCATGCCGTACAAATTGCTGGCCGACCGCAAGACGCGGACGGCCGAGCCGCCGCTGCGCACGGTTGACGTCACGCTCGACTACACCGAGCTGCCATTTGCCTCGCAAAGCATCGATCTGGTGGTGTTGCCGCACGTGCTGGAATTTTCCACCGACCCGCACCAGGTACTGCGCGAAGTCGAGCGGGTGTTGATCCCGGAAGGGCAGGTCATCATCTGCGGCTTCAACCCGGCCAGCCTGTGGGGCGCGCGGCATGTGCTGCGGCGCGTCGGCGGCACCTCCTTCCTGCCGAAGACCGAAGAGCTGATCTCTATGCCGCGCATGAAAGACTGGTTAAAATTATTGAATATGAGCGCCAGTCAGAGCCACATCGGCTGCTACGCGCCGGCCTGCCGCACAGAAAAATGGCTCAAGCGCTACGCCTTCATGGATAATGCCGGCTCGCGCTGGTGGCCGTATTTTGGCGGCGTCTACCTCATACAAGCGGTCAAGCGGGTGAAAGGCATGCGCTTGATCGGTCCGGCATGGACCAGGAAAACGGCCAACGCCGCAGTCGGCGTGCCAGTAACAAACAAAAGACGGGAACAGCAGGATGGATGACAAGGTTGAAATTTTTACCGACGGTGCATGCAAGGGCAACCCCGGCCTGGGCGGTTGGGGTGCGTTGCTGGTGGCAGGCACGGCCGAGAAGGAAATCTGCGGCGGCGCGCGCGACACCACCAATAACCGCATGGAGCTGCAAGCGGTGATCGAGGCATTGTCGGTGCTGAAGCGGCCATGCACGGTGGTGCTGCACACCGACAGCCAGTATGTGCAAAAAGGCATTAGCGAGTGGATACATGGCTGGAAGGCGCGCGGCTGGAAAACCTCGAACAAGGAGCCGGTCAAGAACGAAGACCTGTGGAGAGCGCTGGACGCGGCGCAACAAATGCATACCGTCGAATGGCGCTGGGTGCGTGGCCACAACGGCCATCCGGGCAACGAACGCGCCGACATGCTGGCCAACCGCGGCGTGGAAGTGGCGCGCGGCCGCTGATATACTGCGTCCTGGAACTCATTTCGGAATACTATGCGCCAAATCGTACTCGATACTGAAACTACCGGTATCAACCCCAAGCTGGGCAACCGCATCCTGGAAATCGGCTGCGTCGAGCTGAATAACCGCATGTTGACGGGGAATAATCTCCACTTCTATATCAATCCGGAGCGGGATTCGGAAGAGGGCGCGCTGAACGTGCACGGCCTGACCACCGAATTCCTGAGCGACAAGCCGAAGTTTCATGAGATTGTTGAGCAGCTGCGCGAGTATGTCCGGGGCGCCGAAGTCATCATTCACAATGCACCGTTCGACCTGGGCTTCCTGAATCACGAATTCAAGCTGCTCAAACTGCCGGATTTTAGCGACCACATCGGCGGTGTGATCGACACGCTGGCGCAGGCGAAAGAGCTGCATCCGGGCAAGCGCAACTCGCTGGATGCACTGTGCGACCGCTACGGCATCTCCAACTCTCACCGCAAGCTGCACGGCGCGCTGCTGGACGCCGAGCTGCTGGCCGACGTCTACCTGGCGATGACCCGTGGCCAGAACAGCCTGGGCATGGATGTGGAAGAGGAAGTGGTCAACATCGGCGACATGCTGGAGCCGGTGGCGATGGCGGAAATCATCTTCATGCCGGCGTCGGAAGAAGAGCTGGCGGCGCACGCCGACACGCTGGCAGGGCTGGACAAGGCGGTGAAAGGCCAGTGCATCTGGACCGCATCGCTGAATCCGCCGGCACCGGCCGAGGCCGCCTAAGCGGCCCTTGCACTTCTCGCGGGCACGCTCTATAATGCTCGCACTCAACGGGAGGTTAGCTCAGGGGTAGAGCACTGCATTCACACTGCAGGGGTCGCAAGTTCGAAACTTGCACTTCCCACCAGAATTCTTCTAGTGATATCAATCACTTAGCTCAAATACCGGAAACTCATTTCGGCGTTTGGGATCAATTTGGGAATAAAGTGCTAAGAGCTCTGTGCGCTTATTTCCGTCTAGTCCCCCTGTAATCCACCTGCTGTAGTGCCTTTCGATCATCGCTGTATTCTCGTGCCCAAGCTGTGATGCAACATATAGCGTGTTTGCTCCTAACATCAGAAGACTACTAGCGAACGTATGGCGCGTCTGATAAGGATTTCGGTACCTCACGCCAGCAGCCTTCAGAATACGCCTCCATCGTTGCCTAATGGCCTTGTCGCCCGTCCAGCGAGTGTTGTATCGGGCATCCAGAAAGATCAAGTCGTCGGACGTGTAATCTCGTTGATTTTGAAGCGCATCGTGCGCCATAAATCGTAGGTCCACTTTCCGGTTGCTCTTGGAAGTTTTTCCTTTTTTCTGCTCTACCCCGTCGACGTAGTTCCCAGAGACAGCGATCCTTTCCTCTTCCGGCGAGTACCATGCCCATTTTGCGTGTATGTACTCACACATGCGAAGTCCAGTTCCAAACGCGAATTGGATCATATTCCGTTCCTCCGGCCGGCATGCTTTCAGAATCGCGCCTATTTCATCGACAGAAAAAGGATCGACGTCTTTGCCATCTTCGTCTTCATTATCGTTCCGCTGCTGAAGATCCCGAATCTTCAACAGGTTGAAGGGATTATACTCAATGATTTCGTCGATAGCGGCAAGCTGTAGCGCACCTTTCAGCGGTGCCGTTAAGTTGTTCGCACGACTCCTCCCAACACCCAGATCAATAATCCAATTCCTAACAAACTTTACATTGAAATCTTTAATGGGTTTGTTTTCTCCAAAGATCTTTTTTAGCTGAGATATTATTTGCTCATATTCATTTCGTGAACTATTTTTCCATCGAAGTGAACCAAGACGAAAGTGTTCGTCTAAATAATAGCCGAGAGTCGCCTCAGAGATGCTTTGTGCTTTCACTTCATTCGCGAGTTCAACCACCCGTTGTTTTGCTATTGCGCGAGCAGTTACAGAGCCAGGAAAGTATTTTTCATAGTCAAATTCTTGGTTGCTTATATCGTGAAGAATAGCTGCGCGCATATGCTTCGCTTTTTTGATATTTTTCGGTGAATGATCCCATTCTAAGGTTTCTCGACGCATAGATCCCTGAAAACGGAATAAAATCCGAATACTCTGTTTTATCTTTCCTTGCCTTAGTTGAATTCCTTCAACGGAACCCTCGCTAGAACTTTCTTTTGATTCTTTTTTAACTTCTAACACTAGAAATCCTTTCAATTCTTTTTGGTGGAGCTGGCAGATCGCGTGCCCCATTTTTCCACCCATTCTTCCGCAGCTACTAGATTGACCCAAAGGTTGCGGCCCTCAAGGACTTTGCAGTGAATTCCATCTATCCACTTCCCCTCTCTTCTTCTCGAATGTACCGCGAGCTCTGTATCACCAGTTAGCTCCGCGTATCTTTTTAATTTGACCCACTTAACGTTTGCGCACATATTTTCCTCGTTTTCTATAGCAGAGGGAAAAGTTGATTTATGTTATCAATCGAATTTTAACTCTGCAATTGTTTTTTATTTTCGTTCGCGATGATGCAGCGAACTCGACATGAGAAAGGTTAGCAGGTCTCAGAATAGAAATTTTCAGTTCGGAGTTGCTTTTCCAAACTTTTTAACTTTTACGATGAATTATTTTTGAGTAGAGCAGGCGAGGACGTGCGAGTGTGAAAGTAGGCGATAAATTGATGTGAATCAATCACTGGTGGTTCAAGTAAAAAAGCTAATCACTTGAACTCGCCGAGGAAAGGTAACGTTGGTCTGGCTCGAAGGAGCAGACCCAAGCGTTTAATAGGAAGGAAAATACGGAGGGAAGCGGAAAAGCAGCCTATTTACGGCCGTGCAGCTGTACGTAGACTTGCAAGAATTGAACAGCAACGGTCTGTTGCTCAGGACATAACTGACGCAGCAGATTGAGCGCGATGATCTCAGTTGAGTCAGGCTCGCTTTCGAACTCATCAAAGAATTTTGATATCGGCACTTTGAACAAACCTGCCAACTTTTCGAGATGCTCTAAAGTTGGAGAGCGCTCGCCGCGCTCAACTCGCGAAATAGTGATCGGGTCCAGCTGACATGCTTCAGCTAGGGATACTTGGGTGTATCCCGCAGCCTTTCGTAGCTCTTTCACGCGTGCTCCGATTCGCTCGCTAGTATTGGCGGATGCTCGCTGTCTTTTTACCATGCTTGACCTTCAAATGTGAGGCTGCATGGTTAAACAGACGTCGACTATCGTACATATCCGTATGGCTAAATTTACTTGACTAAACGGACTAGTCGTGAGAAAGTTGCCTTGTGACAATTAGTGTCGCGCCATCTACTGTTGGGTATATGGCACTACCGATTTTGGAGTGTAACTTGAGTATTTCGTTTTCCCGCCAGCTTCCCGTTTCCGTTAAGCGACTATCTGTCGTCATGATTGCCTCTGCACTGGCGGCCTGTGGTGGTGGTGGCGCCGGTAGCACCGTAAGTGTTCCGGCCACGCCAACTCTGCCGACGACTCCTAACCTGCCAACGGTCATACCAGGCGACACACAAACGACGGTTCCAGCATTGACCTATGCGGCTAACTCGGAGGAGTACAGCTTTGTTACTGCACTGAACGGCTTCCGTGCGCAAATCGGGCTGGGCCTGCTGGCACAAAACACGAAGCTCGACACCGCCTCGGCCAATCATCTGGCCTATCTGATCACCAACGACGTGACCAATGGTGGCACCGTCAACTTCAACAGCTACGATCCTGTCACTGGTCGCCCGCTGTTGCACATCGAAAATGGCGCACTGGCAAAATTTACCGGCGTTCAGGAAGGTGATCGCGCCAAGTTTGCAGGTTACGATGGCTCGTATACTGGCGAAGAAGTGACTTTCGGCGGCGGTCAAGGTGGAGCTGTGGCGTTCGGCACCCTCGCTCAAACCGTGTATCACCGTGCTGGCCTGATGCTGCAAAACGTGCGTGAAATCGGTGTAGCTGTTGGCGCCGATCGTTCGCAAACCGTTGTGATGGAAATGGGCCTTAAAACCAATCAGTCGGTCGCCAGTGATTATGTCGGCGTTTACCCTGCGAATGGCCAAACTGGTATTGCGCTGCATGCCTATGTGGAAGCCCCGAATCCTTTCCCTGATTTGTCCCTCACCAACGACGACTTCCCAACGAAGACCTCATTCCCAGTCAGCTTATCGGTGGCTGCTGGTCACACGCTCGCCGTTACGAGCTTTACAGTTACCCAGGCAGGCCAGACCACGCCGCTGGATGCGCGCCTTATGACACGCGCCAACGACCCGAACAACTACCTGAGCACCAACGTCGCGTTCTTGACAGCTAAGGCCGCATTTAAGGCTTCAACGACCTACAACGTGAAGTTCTTCGGGACCAACAACGGCGCGGCGTTCACGAAAGAATGGTCGTTCACGACCAAATAATCGAGTCACCTAGCTACCGAGCCAACCATTACTGGGAGAGGAAAGAATGTTATCTGAAATTGCAAACACCATGCGTATCGCGGGCCGTGTTGGATATGAAGTTGGGCGTCAGATACAAGTCGATCGGGCCCTTAATGAGTGGGCTAATTATGCCAATTCGTACCGAGCCGAACGAGACGAAGCACGGAGCCAGCGCAGCTATGTAAAAAAACAGCTTGAGGTCAGCGAGCAGCAAGCTGACGCGCTCCGCGCACAACTGGCCCGATTGAAGAAAGAGGATGAAGGTCTGCGCGCACAGGTGGCCCGGTTGAAGAAAGAGAATGAGGGTCTGTCTGCTGATGTTCTTCGACTTGGTAAGTTTAAGAAAGATGCTTTGATCGCTATGAAGGCTCAGATTGAGGAAAGCAAAGCTGACAAAGCGTCCATTGATGCTGGCAAGCGTAAAGCAACGGCGGCTCTGCAGCAGGTCGAACTCATCAAGAAGACGGCCAATGAACAACTCAAGCAGCTGGTCGAGAAACTGAATCTGCAAAGTAATCGCCTGACGGCGACGTGGGCTCGTCTGACCGGCGCAGAACGCGTATTAGGCCGGCTGGTGAGTGAGGTGGTCGACCGCGCGCCAAACCTTCAGCTTGAAATGCTAAGTGACACGCAGCGGCGAATCGTACTGCTCAATGCGTGGACGGATGTTGTCAAATCCAAGGCGCGGTATGAGCCAGCGTTGAAGTTCACTTTCGAGCCACTTCCAATCTAACTCTCAAGATGAATAACATGAAGAACTCAATGAACTTAGGGGCGGTTGCCCTTGTAGGAATTATGTGCCAGTCGATATCGTTAAACGCGTATGCTCAGAATTTCAGGGTTGAGGTTGGTACCTCTGATCACCGCGACTTTATCTGCGATGTAGCAAAGATTGCAGACGACCTTACCGCCCGCGATTTGGGCGGTCGCAGCAGCAATTTCTGGACTAAGACTGCCCGAGGTGGAAAGTTCGAGGCGACCGAACCTACCAAGGTGCGTGTGGCTTCCAGCGCGCCCGAAGTGGCTCGGCGCGAGCTGTTCGCTTTCTATCAAAAGAACGCAGCCCTGGTGCGCGGAACCTTCCCTGATAAAGGGCAGCAGCCGATCGACAGCGTTGTGAAGGCTTGTGTGCCGGATCCTTCCAGCACGCGGGGTGTCAAGGTGACGGCTGTTTCTGACGATAAATACAAAGTCCTGTTACGCGACAAGGATCACCTACTGAAGTTCGTCGCTTTGAATACGACTCAGCTGAGCGAAGAGCAGCTTATTGGTCTTTTTAATCCTTCGGCTATATTGCCGTCGGATGCGTTTGAACGAAAAGCCTTCTACCAGAAAGAGAGCAAACGTCTCGCTCCGGATATCGCTGCCGCTGAAAAGGGGCCGTTCATCTTGGAGGGCGAAGTTAAGCTGAGGCCATATGATTTCAACTTGGGGCAGTTTGAGATATTAAACCTGATAGCGTCCGCAGAATCGTACGGGTACACGTACGATATGAACGCTCGCGTTTTCCCACAAAAGCCGATCTATAAGCTGTCCTCCAGCACTGCGTACAGCGTCTACAAACCTCGATCAATTGAAGAGGCGAAGAAGATTGAGGCTGCGAGGTCGAAGGATGGCTTGAAGCTACGTACTTTCGTGCAGCCGGTGAAAGCTTGGTTAAATGGCGACAAACCCGAAATCGACGGCGTCATTACAAAAATCGAAGTGGCCTCGATGGATGGGAAGATTTTGTTTTCCATGCCGGCTAAGTAGGCCAACCGAGACAGGCTACTCAATAGGGAGAAAACGATGGCTTCCTCAAATGCATTAGGGGCGACGATGTCTGGTGCAGCATATAGGCTCACATCTGAAGAGATCGCCGATTTTCTGGAGATCATTTCTAATAATGATCGCCGCCTTGTAGCTTTGATGAAGGAGCGAGCTGGGCGGGGCGCAGGGATGGACACAATGCCGTCGGCGGTAGGTGATTCTGCAGCAGTTGGATTGATAGTCAGTATTTATGCTCGGTCAGACACGGAGCTTGCAATCGCTGCGGCTAAGCAGGCGGCTGAGGGTTATGCGACCGCAGTGGCGATATCGGAGAGCGACCGATGAAGGCGACTCTACGTCTAGCAGATGGGGAGCTTGTGGCGCTTCTTGAGGATGGGCGTGAGCTCAAGAATTTTGATGCGGAGATACTAGCGGGATTGCTTTGGAATAGCGGCGTTAGCGCGAGTGAGCTAGAAGCTCTAGATTGGCACACTGATGTGATGAGCGCTCCAACCAGCGGTCAAAAGATCGCCATTTTTTCTCGTCTGCGCAAGTATGAAGGCGTCTCATGTGAGGAACAAATCCAAGAAGGACGCGAACGCACGATCAGCAAATTACTCGATATGCCGATTTGGATTTCCCGTGCGGATCTTTCTGGACTAAAGCGCTATCAAGGGGAAGGCGCCGAACAGATCGATCATTGGATAAACGAACGGAAGATTTTTGCGGTCGAAGGCGGTGGCCTTCAGCTCCTCGCAAAATTCCAGTTTGACGATGCATATAGTCCGCTACCAGTAATTGCCAAAATTCTGGAACTGCTTAAATCTAAGGACGATTGGGCCGTCGCAAGTTGGTTTGCATTTCCAAATGGATGGATATCTTCCCATCGCGCCGAAGCTTGTGAGTCACTTCCACCTATGTACGCTCTTGATGATGAAGCGGCGGTCATACGCGCAGCGCAAAATGAGTTGGGGACGTACTTCGCATGAATGATAAGTAGACTTCACCTCAACGCAGAGCTTAGGAAAGTCTTTTTTGATCCAACTCATGGTGCGTCAATGAAACCCATAACGTGGCCGGTTCATTGTCGAATAACCGCTTGCGTGCGCTGGGCATGAGCAGCTTGCCATTTGACCTAGCCCAGTACAATCAATTTACCGCTGGCTGAAATTAAACGTGGTGAGCTATGTGTCCAGATTGCATGCAGACCAAGGGTTGGCGGCCATTAGCTGCTATATGCTCTAAGAAATTGAACGCCACTTCCTTGGAAGATGACGTCCCTTTTAGCCATCGACGCCAGTCGTTGCAAAACGTTCCCGATATACTTTTGGCGTGATTCCCAGTTTTTTCAGGAATACTCGGCGCATGTGTGCCTCGTCGGTGAAGCCTGCGCGCGCCGCCACGGTCTTTAGCGATAGCATGAGCTCAGCCAGTAGTGAGGTCGCGCCTTCGAACCGGCAGCGTTCGATGAACTCTTGAGTGCTCATGCCCACCTCCTGCTGAAACACGCGAGTAAAGTGACGTTCGCTCATCATTGCTTTCTGTGCGAGCTGTGCCACAGATAGCTTTTCTTGCAGATTGTCCAGGATCCAATTTTGTAGCTCGCGTATATTTGGCCGGCTAGTGCGCTCATTAAGCAGATGTGCGCTGAATTGCGACTGGCCGCCTGGCCGCTTCAGGAAGACCACCATCTCTGTGGCCACCTCCAGCGCGAGATCCCGACCGAAATCTTCTTCCACCAGCGCAAGTGCCAAATCAATGCCTGCTGTTACGCCGGCAGAAGTCCAGACGTTGTCAGCCCGGATGAAGATGGCATCTGCCTCTACCTGAATGGCAGGGAAGTCCGCTTGCAAGCGGTCGGCAACACCCCAATGTGTGGTCGCTCGTTTTCCATCAAGCACACCAGCAGAGGCGAGGAAGAATGCGCCGGAGCATAAAGAGGTCAGCCGCTTTATGCGAGGGGCAACCGCAGCGACCCAATCGATGATTGCTGCGCTTTCGATCAGCGCTTCGTGAATGTGGCGGGCGCCAACAATGATCGCGTTGTCCGGCAAGGCGAGAGTGCTAAGTGCCTTGGTGGCATCCAAAGACATCAAGGTATCGGAACGTATTTGGCCAACCTTGCATGACGCCACACGCACATCGTAACCCGTTGCTTTGCCACGCCGCTGGAGGTGCAGATTCGCGTATTCGAACACCGACATTGGACCGATCGCTTCGACCGCCTTGAAACCGGGATACACGATGATGTCGACAGTTTTTGCTGCGGTTGACGGTTCAGATTTCATAAGGTAGTGAGACAGTCATTCTGGAAAATCCGGTCATTATGGCACCATTTCCGGCCATTATCTCTCCGCCCCCGCCGTTTGACGTGCGAACGCTTGCACAATGACCAGGCGTTAATTCACATACCTTTAAGGGAGCACGTCTATGAAAACCAAAGCAGCTGTTGCGTGGCGCGCCGGTGCGCCGCTGACCATCGAGGAAGTTGACCTGGCAGGGCCACGCGAGGGCGAGGTCCTGATCGAACTAAAAGCGACGGGCATTTGCCATACGGATTACTACACGCTGTCCGGCGCCGATCCGGAAGGCTTGTTCCCGGCGATCCTCGGTCACGAAGGCGCGGGCATCGTGGTCGATGTTGGTCCCGGCGTAAAAACTTTGAAGAAAGACGATCACGTCATTCCTCTGTACACGCCTGAGTGTCGGCAGTGCAAATTCTGCCTGTCGCAGAAGACTAATTTGTGCCAGGCGATCCGCTCCACCCAAGGCCGTGGCCTGATGCCTGACGCCACCAGCCGCTTCTCGTTGAATGGCAAGCCGCTGTTCCACTACATGGGCACGTCAACCTTCTCGAACTACATCGTGGTGCCAGAAATTGCACTGGCCAAGATCCGCGAAGACGCGCCGTTTGACAAGGTTTGCTACATCGGTTGCGGCGTCACCACCGGCGTCGGCGCGGTGCTGTTCTCGGCCAAGGTGGAGGCGGGCGCCAACGTCGTCGTGTTTGGCTTGGGCGGCATTGGCCTGAACGTCATTCAGGCCGCAAAAATGGTGGGGGCTGACAAGATAATCGGCGTCGACATCAATCCGAATCGCCAGGAAATGGCGCGCAAGTTCGGCATGACCCACTTCATCAATCCGAACGAAGTAGAGAACGTTGTGGATGCCATCGTCCAACTGACCGACGGCGGCGCCGACTACAGTTTCGAGTGCGTCGGCAACACCACGCTGATGCGCCAAGCGCTGGAATGCACGCACAAGGGCTGGGGCAAGTCGTTCATCATCGGCGTAGCCGCCGCCGGCCAGGAAATCTCGACCCGTCCGTTCCAGCTGGTCACCGGCCGTGAGTGGCGCGGTTCTGCATTCGGTGGCGCCCGTGGCCGCACTGACGTGCCGAAAATCGTCGATTGGTATATGGAAGGCAAGCTGAATATCGATGACCTGATCACGCACCGCCTGCCACTGGAACGCATCAACGAAGGTTTCGACCTGATGAAGAGCGGCGAATCGATCCGTTCGGTGGTTCTGTACTAAGGCGATGGCGATGCTTGAGCTAATCAGTGAGCACGCCTGCTTCGGCGGCGTACAGCGCTACTACCGGCATCAGTCTACGGCGATCGGCCTGCCGATGCGCTTCGGCGTGTTTCTGCCGGCGCAGGCGAGCAGTGCCAGGGCTCCGGCGCTGTTTTGCCTGGCAGGGCTCACCTGCAACGAAGAGACCTTTGCCACCAAGGCCGGCGCACAACGCAAAGCGGCGGAGCTGGGCCTGATGCTGGTCACACCCGACACCAGTCCGCGTGATGCCAATGTGCCGGGCGAGACGGACAGCTGGGATCTTGGGATGGCTGCTGGCTTCTACGTCGATGCTACCGAGGCGCCATGGCGCACCCACTACCGCATGTACAGCTATCTGCTGGAGTTGCGTGAGCTCGTCATTGCGGAACTGCCGGCGGCTGGCGACCGGGTCGGCATCATGGGACATTCCATGGGCGGACATGGTGCCCTGGTGCTGGCGCTACGCAATCAGGACCTGTTCAAGTCGGTGTCCGCACTAGCTCCGATTAGCGCTCCCATCCGCTGCCCGTGGGGCGAGAAAGCATTCTCGTTGTATCTCGGGCCGCGCTCCGCAGCGTGGGAGACATACGATGCTAGTGCGTTGATGTCCGCGCTAAGCCGGCCTTTCCCGCGTGGGATTCTGGTCGATCAGGGACTTGCCGACAAATTCCTGCCCGATCAGTTATTTCCTGCAGCGTTTGAAGCCGCCTGCGCGGCTGCGGACCAACCGCTGATGCTACGGCGTCACGAAGGCTACGACCACGGCTACTACTTCATTGCCACGGCCATCGATGACCATCTGAAGTTTCACCATGAAGCACTGATTTCACAAGGAGTAACACCATGAGTAACGAGTTCAATATCCATCCTGCCATCGGCCAGAAACGTCCTGCTGCGGCGGCTGATTTCGCAGGCGGCAAACTGCTGTGCAACTGCGACAGCGACAAGGTAGAAGTCAGCATCGAAAGCCAGACTGCCCATAACCACGCCTGCGGCTGCACCAAGTGCTGGAAACCGGAAGGCGCGCTGTTCGCGCAAATCGCCGTTGTCTCGCGTGACAAGGTCAGCGTCACCGCCCATCCTGAAAAGCTGAGCGTGGTCGATGCCGACGCCACTATCCGTCGCCATGCTTGCAGAGCGTGCGGCGTCCATATGTATGGCCGCATCGAGAACGAGGCCCACGCTTTCTTCGGCCTGGACTTCGTCCACACCGAACTGTCGCCGCAGACCGGTTGGTCGCCAGTCGAGTTCGCGGCATTCGTGTCCTCGATCATTGAGTCCGGCACCAAGCCGTCGGATATGGCCGCCGTGCGCGCAGAGTTGGCGAAGCTGGGTCTGCCTTACTACGATTGCCTGTCGCCTGCACTGATGGACGCACTGGCTGCAAACGCGGCCAAGGCCAGCGGCGTGCTGCAGTAAAGGCCGAACGCGCTGAACGTGGCGCTCACTTGAGTTAAAGAGATCATCAAATGGACGCTACGCTCCGCGCAATTCTGCTGACCACGACCCTGTCCGGTGTGGTCAGCATTTCGGCCGCCGCTTTTTTGTCGTTCGGGCTTCTGGCCCGCATGGCGGAACGCATGGTCAGCCTTTCTGTCGGCATCATGCTGTCGACCTCATTACTGCATGCAATGCCTGAAGCGCTGGAGTCGACAGCATCAGCGGAAAGCCTGTTCGCCACATTGCTGGCGGGCCTGCTTGCGTTCTTTGTGCTGGAAAAACTAAGCATTTTGCATGATGGCCCATCCAGCGCTGACCATCAGCACGGCCACCATCATGGCGGAAAGCGCAGTGCATTGATGGTTCTGGCCGGTGACGGGCTGCATAATTTTACCGACGGTATCATGATCGCTGCTGCTTTCCTGGCCGATCCCGCGCTTGGCATTTTGACCGGCATGGCGATCGTTGCGCATGAACTGCCGCAGGAAGTGGGCGACTTCGTTGTGTTGCTCAATTCAGGCTATACACGTGCCCGTGCCTATTTGTTGAACCTGCTGTGTAGTCTGATGGCCTTGATCGGAGGTGTACTCGGCTACTTTATGTTGGATAAAGCCAGTAACCTGGTTCCCTATGTGCTGACGTTTGCCTCCGCAGGTTTTCTTTATGTCGCGATCAGCCACTTGATGCCGCAACTGCAGCGCAAGGATACATTGCGCGACAGCCTGCCTCAGGTAGGACTGATCGCCATCGGCATACTGGTCGTCGTGCTGATCCTTGATTGATCAGTTGAATGTCATAGTTGCCTTGCCGTGCGCGTCCAGTGTCATCTCGGTCAGGCGCTGTTTGTAGCGCACTTTAATAATTTGGCCAGCCTTGCCGCGCAGTTGCAAACGTTTAAGCTTGCTTCGAGACCAGTCCACGTCCAGCTCCACGCCGCCGCGTGCGCGCACCCCGTGCAGCGCGCCTTCCGGCCATGCCTTAGGCAGGGCCGCCAGCACATGGATTTCACCGCCCCATGATTGAACCAGCATTTCCAGAATTGCCGCTGTCCCGCCAAAATTGCCATCGATCTGGAAGGGTGGGTGGGCGTCGAACATATTCGGGTAGGTACGCTCCGGCCCGAGCAAGCCTTGCAGGATGGTATAGGCCCGCTCGCCTTCGCCCATCCTGGTCCATAGCGCCAGTCGCCACGCTGTTGCCCAGCCGGTAGATTTGTCGCCTCGCGTGTTAAGCGTTACCTTGGCTGCGGCGATCAGCTCCGGTGTGTCACGCACATTGATTTGCCCGCTCGGGTACACACCATAAAGATGTGATACATGCCGATGTTGCTGCTCCGGCGCGCCGGCATCCCAGTCGTCCAGCCATTCCTGCAGCTGGCCTTGGGCGCCGATACGATCGGCCGGCACGCGGGCACGCATGGCGCGCAAGTCAGTGGCGAATGCCGCGTCATGGTCATCCAGTATTTGGTGCGCCTGCAAGGTGCACGTGAAGAGATCACGAATGATCTGGCGATCCATGGCCGGCCCCGCGCAGGTGGCTACTCCCTTGTGGTGTTCATTTTCCGGCGAGATGGACGGCGAGGTCACCAGTCCGCGCCCTTGTGCATCCTCGACCATGGTGTCCATGAAGAACAGGGCGGCTCCTTTTAGTAGCGGATAGATGCGGCGCAAGTAGGCAGGATCGGGGAGATAGTCGTAATGGTCCCACAGCGCCTTACAAAGCCAGGCGCCGCCGCATGGCCACATTCCCCACAGCGCGCCGTCGATCGGCGCCGCCGCCCGCCACAGGTCGGTGTTGTGATGCGCAACCCAGCCACGCGCACCATAGGACTGTCTGGCGGTGATCGCGCCGGTGACACTGAGGTCCTCCACCATCCGTAGCAGCGGCTCGACACACTCTCCCAGGTTAGCCGATTCCGCAGGCCAGTAGTTCATCTGCGTATTGATGTTAATGGTGTACTTCGAACCCCATGGCGGGTTGTTCCCCTCATTCCAGAGCCCTTGTAGATTCGCAGGCTGGCTTCCAGGGCGCGATGAAGACAGCAGCAAGTAACGGCCGTACTGAACGTAGAGTGCTGCCAACGATGGATCAGCGTGCTGCTCTGCCTCGGCGATGCGCTGGTCTGTTGGGCGCTCATCGGCGACCTTTGGTCCAATACGCAGCGACAGGCGGCGGAACAGTGCCTGATGAGCAGCCACATGATCGCTGCGCAGACGGGAGTAAGACTTGGATGCGGCAGCCTCGCCATGCTTGCGAGCGATTCCAACAGGGGCGCCACTGACATCGTCGTACTTGATGTAGCTGGTTGCCGCCGAAATAATCAGCGTCACATTGGAGGCGCCGCGCACTTCAATGCCGTCTCCGCGCGCGACTATCGTGCCATCGCCATCGCCATCTGCGCGGATGCGAACCGCATAACGCAGCGCTGCGGGAATTCCCGCTACGGCGATGTTGCTCCCTTCGACTAGCAAAGCCCGCTCGCCATCCGCACGGACAGACAGGGACGTCGGACGCTTTTCAGTGTGCGATGATTCGCGATAATCCCAGGGAGCAGCGGCGCTGCGGTTTGCTTGATTGCCGCCGCTGTAATCGGATAGTCCATAGATCGCGTCTGATGGGTGGCGGTAGGTGAGATCGAAATTCATCATCCCGCCTGTGGTGGACAGGCGCATAACGATCACCTGATCGGGTACGCTGGCAAAAACCTCTCGTTTATATTGCACTTTGCCGTGCCGGAAGCGCGTAGAGCAAATGGCCGTATCCAAATCCAGCCAGCGACGATATTCCGTTGCGGCGCCAAGGCCCGTGAAGTTCAGAAGCAGATCGCCAGCAGCGCCGTAGGGCATCTGTGTCTTGGGAATGCCCATCATCGAACGTTCGATGAGTTCTGCTGCGTCGGCAAAATGACCGCTGGCGACTAGAGCGCGTACCGGTGGCAATGCAGCGAGCGCTGCAGAATTATTCGGGCTATAGGGACCACCTGCAAACAGGGTATCTTCGTTCAGTTGCAGCCGCTCCTGTGCGATACGGCCAAAGCACATGGCCCCGATACGTCCGTTACCGACTGGCAGCGCCTCAACCCAGGTGCCTGCTGCCTGTTCATACCATAGGGCGAGATGCTCTTGCCTGCCTCGCGTGGTCGCTTGTACTGCGGCCCCGGCCAACCCCGGGAATGCCGATGCCAGGCCGGCGGATACCATGAAACTGCGTCGTGTGGTTGTCATGTCTCTTATCGTAGTTTTTTCTCCATTCTGGGACGAAGTGCCGCTATTCCTCAATTGCGAAATTCGGTAATGGAGAAATGAAATTGATCAGCACTAGATTAATCTGCTTTCATTTTTTCTTGACCATAACGAAACGATACGGTATCGTATCGTTATGTTGAGTCAATGGAGCGAATGATGGTCAGAACAAAAACGGAAGCGCGGCGGTCGGCTCTGCTGACAGCTGCACGTGACGTATTCCAGGAGGTCGGCTTCGACCAGGCATCCATGGACGTGATTGCCGCCAGGGCAGGGAGCTCAAAGGCGACGCTGTATCGCTACTTCGATTCGAAGGAAACGTTGTTCACCGAGCTGATGCAGAACTCTGCCAACGCGCAGGGCGGCGGAATGATGGCCTTGCTGCACCAGAGTGGTGGTGCGGCGCCCGACATTGAGCTTACTGCTGCCGTGCCAGTGGCTAATCCAATGCTGGACCCCGCTGCAGATGTGCTGCCAACCTTGACCAAATTTGGCGAGTACATCCTGTCCGCCTTTCATACCCCCGAGTCGCTCGGCGTGCAGCGCATGGTTATCGCGGCTGCGGTCAATCCGGATATCGGCGCCTCGTACTACGAGCAAGGACCGCTGCGCGCCATGCAATATCTGGGGCACTACTTGCAGCAGGTCTGCTCAAGCGGGAAATTGCGCAAGTCCGATGTTCATGTCATGGCCTGTCATTTTTACGGACTTATTGAGTCCGAGGTTCACCAACTTGGTCTGTTCAACGTGATGACCACATTGGAACCTGAGCGTGTGGCTGCAACCGTTGCACGCGCCCTGGACGTTTTTATGCGGGCCTACGGTCCCGATCGCCAACCTTGATTTTTCCACCCCCCCCCCCTGATCAGAAAGAAGGTTGATCTCATGAGTATGCTCTCTCGCTTCACTTCCGTTGCGTTCTTAACCTTGGCCAGCGCATCAGCGTCAACTGCCAGTGCACAGGGGGACGCTGCCGCAGCGCCTAGTTGGGCGCTGGGTGCGGGCGTCAACGTAACCCAAAAGGGCTATCGCGACATTGATCGTGATGTGCTGCCATTGCCGCTGATTTCGTATGAAAGCAAATGGATCAGTGCATCGGTACCGACGTTGGACCTCAAGGCATACAGCGCAGATACTGTATCGCTACGTCTGCGGGCGCGCTATGCCCGCGATGGGTTTGAGGCCAAGGATTCGCCATTCCTGGCCGGCATGGCAGATCGCAAGGGCAGTGTATGGGTTGGTGGCGCTGCACTGTGGCGTCCCGGGTTTGCTAACTTCTCCGCAGAATTGTTACGCGACGCTGCTGGCCACAGCAAGGGAACGCGAGCCAAGCTACAGCTGGATCGCCGCTTCGCTCTTGGAGCCTTTGGCCTCACGCCCCGGTTGGGAGTGGAATGGCTTGATCGCAAATTCGTCGACTACTACTACGGCGTGCGCGTGGATGAAGTACGTGGGGATCGTGCTTTTTATCAGGGCGATGCCAGCGCCAACATCGAAGCAGGCTTACGCTTCGACTACTCGTTTTCACGCCGTCATAGCGTATTTACCGATGTCCGTGTGACCCGTTTCGGTAACGCAATCAAGGACAGTCCAGTGATGGAAAAATCCGGCCAGACCGGTGTCAGCCTCGGCTACATCTATCGCTTCTGACATGTGGCGCGCGTCCTGCGCGGCACCGCTGTAGTACCCCGTAAATTTACTTCACTAATCTAAGGAGCATTCCTATGAAAGCCCTCCGTACGCCTGTGCTAGTCGCAACGGTATTGTTGACCAGTGCGTGTGCCAGCCGCCCGATTCAATCGCCACCGCCAAGTCCTCCCACCGCAGAACGCAGCGCCAGCGTTCCTTGGGAAGGATATAACCGCCGAATCTACAGCGTTAACAGCACGCTCGACAAAGTGCTGATTCGTCCTGTGGCGGTGGCCTATGACTGGGTTACCCCTGACCCGGTGCAGGCCAGCGTGACCAGGTTCTTCGGCAACCTACGCGAGCCGGTCACGGCAGTCAATCAAGCCCTGCAGATGAGACCGGCGCCAGCGGTGCAATCGCTAGGCCGGTTTGTGGGCAATTCAACGGTCGGCGTTGGCGGGCTGTTTGATCCCGCGACGCGGTTTGGCATGGCGCGGGAGCAGGAAGACTTCGGCCAGACGCTGGCGACTTGGGGCTGGCGCGATTCGCGTTACGTGGTCGTGCCGCTGTTAGGCCCACGCACGGTGCGTGGCACGGTGGGCATGTTCGGCGACCAGCCACTGTCGCCAATCAGTCGCATCGACAGTGCTGGCGTTGCAGATAAGCTGACCTTACTGCAAATGGCGGATGGGCGTGCCCGTGCGTTACAGGTGGACGGCATGCGCGAGTTGGCGTTGGATGAATATGCGGTCGTCCGCGATGCATGGCTCAACCGGCGCGCACAGCAAATAGAGATACATCAGTAAATAACCGGGTGGTTAGGGATAGATGCGCCTCAATTGTCAACCTAGGAGAAATAGTTTGATCGCTAAACGGGTATTTATTAACCCTGAAATGGAAGATATCATTTCTCCATCAATCAACTAAGGAGTAATCATGCAAGCCCAAAACACCCCTGCCAGTACCATTCGCACCAGCACGGACGATGCCGGTAAATTAGTCCTTCGCGTTGCGCTCGCAGTTACTTTGCTCTTTCATGGCATCTCGAAACTTATCGGCGGCATTGGCTTCGTCGGCGACATGCTGGCTCAGGTCAATGCACCGGCCTTCCTGGGTAATCTGGTCTATGTCGGCGAGGTTGTCGCTCCCCTGCTGATACTGGTGGGTGTGTTCACCCGCCCGGCAGCGCTGATCGTTGCCATCAACATGATCGTTGCTATCCTGTTGGTGCATACCAGTCAGTTCTTCACGCTCAACGAGACAGGTGGCTGGGCACTGGAGTTGCAAGGCATGTTCTTCTTCGGCGCTGTCACGGTGGCATTGCTGGGTGCAGGGCGCTTCAGTCTGGGCGGCGCCAGCGGCCGTTTTAACTGACCCCATTCACCCAGGATTTCGACATGGCCAATCTCAATAAATTACCCACCGTATCGTCGTATCACCCCGCCGCCAAATTTCAGCATTGGCTGATGGCGGCCATCTGGATCGGCGCGTGGGTGATTGGCTTCATCGCGGTGCATTTTCGCGATGAACTCAACCCCCACCACCAACTGACGTTCCTGCATAAGGCGATCGCCAGCACCGTGCTGTTCCTGACAGCGGTGCGCATAGCCTGGCGCATCACAAATCCGGTGCCGGCCTTGCCGGCAACGATGTCACCCGCCATGCAGCGCGCGGCCCACTTCGGCCACTACGCGCTATACGCCTTTGCCCTGATTGCGCTGCCGCTGTCGGGATGGATGTGGAGTTCGGTGGCCGACAAGCCGATCATGGTGCTTGGCCTGGTTCAGTTGCCGCCGTTGGTCGGACCGGCGCCGCAATACTACGATCTCGCCAAGCTTGTGCATCAGTTGCTGGCCTGGAGTCTGGGCATGATGGTGCTTGGCCATGCAGCAGCAGCGCTGAAACACCATCTGGTCGACAAGGATGGCGTTTTACTCAGCATGCTGCCCAGGCGCAGCCGCAAGGGCTAAAGTGCGGCCTCGGTCGCTGGAGCAGCCTGATCCGAAAAATAGTCGAAGATCAGGCTGCGCAGCCATTGGTTGCCGGGATCCCGGTGGTACTTGGCGTGCCAGAAGACGTTGATGTCGATCGGCGTCTTAACCACCGGATGCTCCACATAACGCAGGTTGAACGGCTTCACGCAAGCGTGGGCAAAGCGTTCCGGTACGCTGGTAATCATATCGGTGGTGCTGATGATGTGGCCCACGGCGACGTAATGCGGCACTGTCAGTTTGACCTTGCGCTTGATGCCTTTGCGCTCAATGGTCGCATCCATATCGGCATGGCCGGTGCCGGCTGCCACCACCACCACGTGGTCGGCGGCGCAGAATTCATCGAGCGTCAATTTTGGCTTGTCCAATGCGTGGCCAGCGCGGAACATGCATACATAGCGCTGGTGGAACAGCCTGCGCTGGAAGAATCCGGCTTTCAACTGCGGTAACAGGCCAATCGCCAGGTCGACGTGGCCAGCTTCCATTTCATCGCGCAGGTTGACCGCTGTATTGCGGACCGAACTCACCGTTACACGCGGCGCCACCTTGGCCAGCACGTCCATCAGCTTCGGCAAGAAGTAAATTTCGCCGATATCCGTCACACCCAAGGTGAACTTGCGATTGCTGGTCAGCGGGTCGAAGCTGTGCCTGTCGTTGAGCGAACTATGGATGGTGCTCAAGGCATATGCGATAGGCTCCGCCAACTGGTTGGCGTAGGGCGTTGGCTCCATTCCTTTTGAAGTGCGCTGGAACAATTCATCGCCTAGCAACAGCCTCAAACGCTTAAGCGCGTTGCTGACCGCCGGCTGACTGAGGCCAAGCTTCTCTGCCACGATCGACACCCGCCGCTCCATCAGCAACTGGTGGAAAACCAGAAGCAAGTTCAGGTCTACGTCCTTCAGTTCCATAAAGTAATATTCATTTGAGTGATTTTGTTCATTCACGAGATTCTATATATTTATATTACATCAGTTCCTATACTCGTCACAAAACAGAACTACGAGACATGGATCGAATGATGGAACTGATCGTACAACCGCTGGGCCAAAGCGTGCCCGTGAACGCCGGCGATAATCTGCTGGCAGTTCTCCGCGAAAACAATATCCCCATTTCGTATAGCTGCACCGCCGGCCGCTGCGGCACCTGCCGCTGCAAAGTGCTGGAAGGGCGGGTGGTGGAATCTGGCCAGGAAGCCAAGATCACCAACCCGAATGAAGGCCGCTACGTGCTGGCGTGCATGAGCACTCTGAACGAAAGCTGCGTCATAGAAGTCCCTGAGCCGGACGAGATCGTCACCCATCCGGCACGTATCGTTAAAGCCGAGGTAGTAGCAATCGAAGACGCTACCCACGACATCAAGCGCATCGTCATGCGATGTTCGAAGCCGCTGTCGTTCTCGCCAGGTCAATACGCGATGTTGCAATTCACGCCGCAGCACATCCGGCCGTACTCGATGGCCAGTCTGGACAGCGATGGCCATCTGGAGTTCCATGTGCGCCTGGTACCGGACGGCCGTGTTACCGGCTACATCCGCGACAGCCTGAAAGTTGGCGACAGCGTGCGCGTCAGCGGCCCGATGGGCACTGCTTACCTGCGTCAAAAGCACGAGGGACCGATGCTCTGCATCGCCGGTGGCACCGGTCTGGCGCCGGTGCTATCGATCCTGCGCGGTGCGCTGGCAACAGGCATGCAAAACGAGATGCACGTTTATTTCGGCGTGCGCTCGCCGGCGGACATCTACTGTGCCGAGCAACTGGCTGCCATGGCCGAACAGCATCCCAACCTGCACGTACAGATCATTGTCGCCATGGGCGAACGTGATGGCGTGCATCGTCGCGGCCTGGTCACCGACGCGGTGGCCGAAGATCTGCCCAATCTCGACGGTTGGCGCGCTTACCTGTGTGGCGCACCGCCGATGGTCGATGCCGCTACGTTGCTGCTGCGTCGACGCGGAATTCAACCTGAACACGTCTATGCCGACGCGTTCTATGCCAGTGCCACCTGATGGAGACCCAGATGAACTCGAACACCAAGGCCGCGACGCAAGATCCGGCACGCGAACAATTTTATCGCCGCATCGATCAATACAACCTGACGCCTCTGTGGGAGGTGCTGGGCACGCTGGTGCCAAACACGCCGCGTCCCAAGCAAGTGCCGGCGCTGTGGCGCTACACCGATGTGCGCGGGCATGTGATGGAGTCAGGAACGCTGATTACTGCCGAGGAAGCGGTGCGCCGCGTCCTGATCCTGGAAAACCCTGCATTGCGTGGCAACTCCTCGATTACGCAGTCGTTGTACGCTGGTCTGCAGATGATCATGCCCGGCGAGGTGGCACCGGCGCACCGCCACACGCAAACCGCACTGCGGCTGGTGTTGGACGGCGAGGGTGCCTACACCGCCGTCAATGGCGAGCGCACCACCATGCATCGCGGCGATTTCATCATCACGCCGGCCTGGACCTGGCACGACCACGGTAACCTGGGCGACCAGCCGGTGGTATGGCTGGATGGCCTCGACATTCCATTGGTGCGCTTCTTCGACACAGGCTTCCACGAGCATTCCGATCACGCGGTGCAGGACACCAGTCGACCCGAGGGCGATGCGCTGGCGCGCTATGGCAGCAATTTGCTGCCGGTGGATTTCCAGCAGGCGTCGCACGAGCCGACCAAGATCTTCGTCTATCCCTACGCGCAAACCCGCGCCGCGCTGACCGCCATTGCCGTTGGCGCGCCGGCCGACAAGCATCTTGGCCACAAGATGCGCTATGTAAATCCAGCTACCGGCGCGTCGCCGATGCCAACCATGGGCGCCTTTGCCCAGCTGCTGCCAGCCGGTTTCAAGACCGAGCCGTATCGCTGCACCGATGGCACCGTGTACGTCTGCCTGGAAGGCAGCGGTAGCGCGCAGATCGGTGAAGAAATCTTCCATTTCGCTGAAAGCGACGTCTTCGTCGTACCGCCCTGGTACACGCTGACGCTGAATGCCAACAGCGAAACCGTTCTTTTCAGCTTTTCCGACCGTCCGGTCCAGCAGGCGCTGGGCATGTGGCGCGAAGAAAAGCGCTAACCCACGCATCGAATAACGATAACCATTGGAGCAAACCATGCAAGACGCCACGCAGTACGCCATCCCGCCAGCCGCCATCAATACCCTGGAAATCGCCGGCCAGGACGCCGTGTTCCCGGTCAACCGCATCTTCTGCGTGGGCCGCAACTATGCGGCACATGCCATCGAAATGGGCAAGGATCCAACGCGCGAGGCGCCTTTCTTCTTCATGAAGCCGGCCAATGCGGCGGTGCGCGCCGGTGCCGAGGCCATTACCATCGACTACCCGCCGAAGACCGCCAACTACCATCACGAGATTGAGCTGGTGGTGGCGATCGGTAAGGGCGGCGCGAATATCCCGTTAGAGCAAGCGCTGGAACATGTGTACGGTTACGCCGTCGGCCTGGACATGACGCGTCGCGACTTGCAACTGGATGCCCGCGACAAGGGCCGCCCGTGGGAGTTCGGCAAATCGTTCTCGCAGTCGGCGCCAATCGGCCCGCTGCACACGACAACCGCGATTGGCCACCCGGAGAATGCAGCGATCACGCTGACCGTCAACGGCGCGCCGCGCCAGGGTTCGGATATCAACAAACTGATCTGGTCGGTGGCGGAATCGATTTCCTATCTGTCGCAGTACGAAACGCTGGAAGCTGGCGACATCATCATGACCGGTACGCCGGAAGGCGTGAACGCCGTGGTGGCGGGCGATGAAATGCGTGGCGCCATCGCCGGCCTTGGCGAGATTGTGGTCCGCGTCGGTAAAGGGAAAGATCATGAATAAGCAGCCCATTTTTCCCATCAAGCCGGTATGGGATCAGCAGGGGTCCAGCCGGATCCCATTCTGGGCCTACACTGATACCGACCTCTACAAGCGCGAGCTGGAGCGTTTTTTCTACCAGAACCACTGGTGCTATGTCGGTCTGGAGGCCGAGATTCCCAACCATGGCGACTTCAAGCGCACGGTAGTCGGAGAGCGCTCGGTGGTCATGGTGCGTCGTGAGGACGGCGGCATCACGGTGGTGGAAAACGTCTGCGCGCATCGCGGCATGCAGTTCTGCCGTGAGCGTCATGGCAATAAGAAGGAACTGGTCTGTCCCTATCACCAGTGGAATTACAACCTGCAGGGCGATCTGCAGGGTGTGCCGTTCCGGCGTGGCGTCAAGCAGGACGGCAAGGTCAATGGCGGCATGCCGAAGGACTTCAAGACCGAAGATCACGGCCTGACCAAGCTGAAGGTCGCCACCCGTGGCGGCGTTGTTTTCGCTTCGTTCGATCACGACGTGGAGCCGCTGGAAGACTTTCTGGGACCGGAAATCCTGTCGTATTTCGACCGCCTGTTCAATGGCCGCCAGTTGAAGATCCTCGGCTACAACCGCCAGCGCATTCCGGGTAACTGGAAGCTGATGCAGGAAAACATCAAAGACCCATACCATCCGGGCTTGCTGCACACCTGGTTCGTTACCTACGGCTTGTGGCGCGCCGATAACAAGTCGGCGCTACGTATGGACCAGCAGTTCCGCCATGCCGCCATGATTTCCACGCGAGGCAGCGGCGGCCAGAAGGCCGAGGTCACTGCCGGCGTCACCAGCTTTAAGGAAAGCATGGAGATCGAGGACAAGCGCCTGCTCGATATCGTACCGGAGGCATGGTGGGGAGGCCCGACCGCTGTGATGATGACTGTGTTCCCGAGCGTGATTTTCCAGCAGCAGGTCAACAGCGTGTCGACCCGCCATATCCAGCCCAACGGCAAGGGCTCATTCGATTTCGTCTGGACCCACTTCGGTTTCGAGGACGACACCGAGGAAATGACGCAGCGCCGTCTGATCCAGGCCAATCTGTTCGGCCCGGCGGGCTTTGTCTCGGCCGACGACGGCGAGGTGATCGAATTCTCACAACAGGGCTTCGAGCAAAAGCCATTCCATCGTGCACTGGCGGAGCTGGGCGGTCTGGAGTGCGAAGACACCGAACACATGGTCACGGAAACACTGATACGCGGCATGTACAACTACTGGCGCAAAGTGATGGAGGTGTGATCGTGAGCCAACTGCAAACCTATTTTAACATCAGCCAGCTGCATGCTGCCTACAGCGCCGCCGTCGACAGCAACGACTGGGATCGCTGGATCGCGCTGTTCACCGAAGACTGCGAGTACAAGGTGCAGCCGCGCGAGAACTATGAACGCGGCTTCCCGCTGGCGACGCTGGCCTTGCTGAGCAAGGGCATGTTGCGCGACCGCGCCTACGGCATTCGCGAAACACTGTTCCATGACCCGTACTACCAGCGTCACGTGGTCGGCCAGCCGTTGATTGTCAGCGATGATGGCGCCGTCATCGTCACCGAAACCAATTACACGGTGTTCCGCACCAAGCTGAGCCAGGAAACCACGGTGTTCAACGCCGGCCGCTATCTGGATCGTATCCGTCGTACTGCCGACGGCCTGCGACTGGAATCGCGCCTGTGCATTTACGACACCGAGATGATTCCGAACTCTTTAATTTATCCGATCTGAGGCTGCCATGACGACTGAAACCTGGATAGACGCGGTAGCGCAAGATGCGGTGCCGGACGAAGATGTGGTCGCCGTCGACGTGGGAGGCCGGGAGCTGGCTTTCTATGGCGTCGATGGACAAGTCTATGTAACGGACAACATCTGCACCCACGGCCACGCCCGTCTGAGTGATGGATTTTTGGAAGGCACGGAAATCGAATGCCCACTGCATCAGGGGAGATTCGACGTGTGCAGCGGTAAAGCTATGTGCGCGCCCCTGACTGTGGACATACGGACCTATCCGGTCAAGATAGAAAACGGACGGGTGTATGTAGACCTCGGCGACATCTGAACCACTAAAAAATAAACGGAGACAAAGATGAAAACGAAGACTAGTTGGGCAACCCTGGCCATGTGCGGCGTGCTGTGCACCGCCAACAGCGCGATGGCGCAAATCAAGGTCGGACTGATGGCGCCGCTGACGGGCGGCCAGGCCGTGGTGGGTCAAGACCAGGTAGACGGCTTTATGCTGGCATTGGAGCAGGCCGGCGGCAAGTTCGGCGGCCAGGCGGTGCAAGTCTTCAAGGAGGACGACCAGTTGAAGCCGGAGATCGGCAGCCAGGCGGTGCGTAAGCTGATCGACAAGGACCGGGTGGATGCCATTGTCGGCCTGAGTTTCTCCAACGTGATGATGGCCAGCCTGAAAAGCCTGACCGAATCGGGTACGGTAGCGATCCTGACCAACTCCGGTCCGTCGCCGATAGCCGGCGCCAGCTGTGCGCCGAATATTTTCTCGGTGGCCTGGCAAAACGATGGCGCCGCCGAGAGCATGGGCAAGTACATGCAGGACAAGGGTATCAAGCGTGTCTACCTCATGGCGCCGAACTACCAGGCAGGCAAGGACATGCTGGCAGGCTTCAAACGCTACTTCAAAGGTGAGGTGGTCGATGAGGTCTACACTCAAGTAGGCCAATCCGACTACTCGTCGGAAATCGCCCAACTGCAGGCTGCCAAGCCTGACGCGGTGTTCGCTTTCTATCCAGGCGGCATGGGTGTCAACTACATCCGGCAACTAAGCCAGGCCGGCCTGCTGACCAAGCTGCCCAACTATTCTGTCTTCACGGTGGACGGCGTCACCATGCCGGCGTTACGTGATGCCGCCGTGGGCACCACCTTCGGCGCCATGTGGGATGCCGCGCTGGACAACCCGGAAAACCGCGCCTTCGTCACAGCGTTCACGGCCAAGTACAAGCGCGTGCCGAGCGAGTATGCGGCGGCGGCCTATGACGCTGGCCGGCTGCTGAGCGTTGCGGTTGGCAAGCTGCAGGGCAAAGCAGGTGATAAACGTGCATTGGCGGCGGCGGTCAAAGCGTCCGGCGACCAGTTCCGCTCGGTGCGTGGACCGTTCAGCTTCAACAAGAACAATCTGCCTATCCAGAATTATTACGCCTTCCAGGTGGTGAAGGAAGGTGGCGCGCCGGTTGTCAAGAATGTGGCCACGCCGTTGACGCAGCACCGCGACGCCTACGCCGCACAGTGCCGCCTGCCGTAACGGAGCGGATCATGAGTATGAGTCTGTTATTGACCCAACTGCTGAATGGCTTGCAGTTGGGGGTGTTGCTATTCCTGTTGGCGGCGGGGCTGACGCTGGTGTTCGGCATCATGAGCTTCGTCAATCTGGCGCACGGTTCGCTGTATATGCTGGGCGCCTACTTCGCAGCGAGCGCATACACGCATACCGAGTCGTTCGGGCTGGCCCTGCTGGCTGGTGTGGGCGGCTGCGTGGTGCTGGGTTTCTTGCTTGAGCGATTGGCGATCTCCCGCTTGTATCGGCGCGATCACCTCGACCATGTGCTGGCTACCTTCGGCATGGTGCTGTTCTTCAATGAGCTGGTGCGTATCGTCTGGGGGCCGCAGCCTTACTTCCTTCCGGTGCCAGCTTTCCTGGAAAGCACGGTCGATCTGCTGGGCATCAGCTATCCGTCGTACCGCTTCGCGATCATCGTGGTTGGCTTGCTGGTGGCGTTGGGAGCGCATCTGTTGATGCACAAGACGCGCCTTGGCATGCTGATCCGCGCTGGCGCTGTCAATCCAGCCATGGTCGGCGCGCTAGGTGTGGACATCAAACTGCTCAACGCCTTGCTGTTTGCGCTGGGCGCGGCACTGGCGGGCTTGGCCGGCGTCATGGCCGGCCCCATTCTGTCGATCCAGTCCGGTATGGGCGAGCCGGTGCTGATCACCACCCTGGTAGTGATCGTCATCGGCGGCATCGGTTCGATTAGCGGGGCTTTCTATGCCGCGCTGATCGTCGGCGTGGCCGACACGCTGGGCCGCGCTTTCCTGCCAGCCTTGCTGCGCGAAGTCGCCAGTCGCGAGGTCGCCAATGCGGCGGGGCCGGCACTGGCATCGATGCTGATTTATGTCTTGATGGCGCTAGTGCTGGCCATCCGTCCGCAGGGCCTGTTCCCTGCCGGGAGAAGTTGATGAACGCCATATCCCTGAAGCCAGCGGTGCTAGTCCCGCTGTTGTTGCTGCTCGCGTTGGCAGCCGTGCCAGCCATCGCGCAGTTGACGGAACAGCCATTTTATCTGGCGTTTTTCGCCCGCATCATCATTTATGCGATTGCCGCCAGCGCTCTGAACCTGGCGCTGGGCTTCGGCGGCCTGGTCAGCCTGGGTCATGCCTTGTTCCTGGGACTGGGCGCGTACAGCGTGGCGATTCCGGCGTTCCACGGCATCGACAACGGCTGGCTGCATTTGTTGTGTTGCGTGCTGGTGTGCGGCCTGGTCGGGCTGGTCACTGGCGCAGTCAGCCTGCGCACTTCCGGTATAGGCTTCATCATGATTACGCTCGCCTTCGCGCAGATGGGCTACTTTGTGTTTGTCAGCCTGAAGCAGTATGGCGGTGACGACGGCACCACCATCGCCGCTACCAGCAAGTTCTTCGGCGCCGATCTGGGGCAGGCCGGTACCGTGTACTGGGTGGCGCTTGGCTTGTTGGCGCTGGTGCTGTGGTGGACCGCGCGCTTGCGGGTGGCGCCGTTCGGCATGGTGCTGCGTGGCGCACGGCAGAACCCACGTCGCATCAATGCGATCGGCCTGCGCAGTACGCGCTACCAGTTGGCGGCTTATGTGCTGTCTGCAGTGTTGTGCGGCGTGGCCGGCATGCTGCTGGCCAATCTGACAGCCTTTGCCTCGCCGTCGACGCTGACTTGGATGATCTCCGGCGATCTGATCGTCATGATTGTACTAGGTGGTATCGGCACCGTGTTTGGCCCATTGCTGGGTGCGCTGGCTTTCCTCGGCCTGGAGGAGGTGCTGAAAATGGCTACCGAATATTGGATGGCCGTGTTTGGTCTGGTGATTGTCCTGATCGGCGTGTTGGGCAAGGGCGGCATCGCCGGGCTGCTGGACAGCTGGGGTGCCCGTCGCCCGGCTCCAAAAGCGGCAAAGCCCGAGGCTGGGGTGGCAGTGCCGGCTGGAGAGCATCCATGAGCGCGCTTCAGACTTCGGCGCTGGTCAAGCGCTACGGCGGTATTCTGGTAACCGATCACGTTTCGCTCGATATTCGTCCCGGTGAGCTACACGCCATCATTGGCCCGAACGGTGCAGGCAAGACCACGCTGATCAACCAGCTCTCGGGTGAACTGGCTTCCAACAGCGGCGCCATCCATTTCAACGGCGAAGACGTTACCGGCTTGCCGATCGATCAGCGTGCGCGGCGTGGCTTGCTACGGTCGTATCAGATCACCTCGATCTTCGAGCAGTTCACGGTGCGGGAAAACGTCACCCTCGCGGCGTTGGGAGCGCGCGAGCACGGCTTCCGATTCTGGCTGCCGCTACTCGGTCGACGCGATCTGGCGCGCCAGGCTGACGAGGCACTGGCCGCATGTGGATTGGCGCATCAGGCCGAAGCCATGGCCGGCGATCTCGCCTACGGCCAACGTCGGCAACTGGAACTGGCGATGGCATTGGCAGCCAAGCCCAAATTCCTGCTGCTGGATGAGCCGATGGCCGGTATGAGCGTGCAGGAATCCCATGCTGTGGTCCGGATGCTGGCGGGGCTCAAAGGTAAATATTCCATCTTGTTGATTGAGCATGATATGGACGCGGTGTTCGCTTTAGCCGACCGCATCACGGTGCTGGTGTACGGCAAGGTGATCTTCACCGGCACGCCGGACGAGATCAGGAACCATCCTGAAGTCAAGGCGGTTTACCTCGGCGAGGAGGGCATCGAAGCATGAGCACCTTACTGAAAATCGATGGCTTGCAGGCGTCGTACGGCCATGCACAAGCCCTTTTCGGCGTGTCGATGGCGGTCGATGCTGGTCAGGTCGTCACCCTGCTCGGGCGTAACGGCATGGGCCGTTCGACCACCATCAAATGCCTGTTCGGGCTGCTGGCGGCGAAGGCCGGCAACATCGTCTTTGGCGGGCAGCCGCTGGCGCAGATGGCGTCGCACCAGATAGCGCGGCTCGGCTTGGGGCTGGTGCCGGAGGGAAGGCAGATATTTACCAACCTGACGGTCGAGGAAAACCTGGTGGCGACCGCGCGCGCGCCGCGTGCCGCCAACCAGCTGGAGCCGTGGACTTTGCAGCGCGTCTACCGCCTTTTCCCGCGATTGCAGGAACGGCGTAGCAACCTCGGTTGGCAGTTGTCCGGCGGAGAGCAGCAAATGCTGGCCATCGGCCGCGCGCTGATGACCAATCCACGCCTGTTGGTGCTGGACGAAGCGACCGAAGGACTGGCGCCGATCATTCGCACCGAAATCTGGAATGCGCTGGCGGCGCTGAAGCAGGAAGGGCTGTCGCAAATCGTCATCGACAAAAACGTAGGGGCGCTGCTGAAACTGGCCGATCGTCACTACGTGATGGAGCGGGGCATCGTGGTGTGGAGTGGTGACTCACATAAACTGCGCGGCGAACCAGAAATTATTCATCAATACCTCGGAGTTTAAAATGTCAGAACGCATCCTTCACAATTATTTCCGCAGCTCGTCCGCCTACCGCGTCCGCATCGCGCTCAATCTGAAGGGGTTGGCATATCAGTACGCTTCAGTGCACCTGAACCGAAATGGCGGCGAGCAGTTCGGAGCGCCGTTCGCGGCGCTCAATCCGCAGCGATTAGTGCCGGTGCTGAGCGAGCAGGGCATCGATATCAGCCAGTCGCTGGCGATTATCGAATACCTGGAAGAGCAATACCCTCACTCGCCGCTATTGCCTGAAGCCGCCGCTGACCGCGCTTATGTGCGTCAGCTGTCGCTGGCGATGGCCTGCGATATTCATCCACTCAACAACCTGCGGGTGCTGAAATACCTATCCGGTCCGATGGGCCAGCCCGACGATGTCAAACAAGCCTGGATTGCGCACTGGACCAAGGCGGGGCTGGACGCACTGGAGGAGGAGCTGGCGCGCGCGCCGCAACGCGGCCGCTTCTGTTTTGGCGACATGCCCACCATGGCGGACTGCTGCCTGGTGCCGCAACTGTTTAATGCGCAACGCTTCAACATTGATCTTGCACCTTATCCGACGCTGCGGGCGATTGATGCCGAATGCCAGAAGCTGGAAGCATTCGCGCAAGCCCATCCCGCACGCCAACCTGACGCCGAATAAGCGGCGTTGTAAGTAGTACCAAACTATAAAAACGGAGACAAAAATGAAAAATGCGATACAAGGCGCAGCCGCACTGCTGGCCGCCATCAGTGCCGGCACGGCGATGGCGCAAAGCTCGGTCACCATCTATGGCTTGCTGGACGAAGGCATTGTGCACACCACCAACGCCGATGCCGCCGGCCACTCGATCACTAAAATGCCGACCTTGACCGGCTCCTTCCCTTCACGCATCGGATTTCGTGGCACGGAAGATCTCGGCGGCGGCTTGCAGGCGGTGTTTACGCTGGAAGCTGGTTTGTTGATGGATACCGGTGGTTTAAGCCAAGGTAACCGTCTGTTTGGCCGGCAGGCATCGGTCGGGCTGAAAGGGGATTTCGGCACCGTCACGATTGGACGGCAAGTCAACATGACGTTCATGGCAATGCTCAAGTCGGATGTCATGGGGCCGAACCTGTTCTCGATAAGCAGCATCGACCCTTACATCCCCAATGCGCGCAGCGACAATGCCGTTGGCTACTACGGCGGGTTTAACAACGTAGTCGTGGGTGCTACCTACAGCACTGGCCGCGACAACTCAGCTGCGGGCGGCCCGGGCGGCACTAATTGCGGTGGCGAAGTCCCGGGCAACGCCAAGGCGTGTCGGCAAGTGACCGGCCTGGTGGGGTATGAAACGCCGGGCTACGGTTTCAACGTCGCCTATGACATCATGTACGGCAACACCGGCGCGGCCAACGGCCTTAGCAGCAGCAATAACAGCGACAAGCGCCTCATGCTGAACGGCTATCTCAAAGCTGGTGATGCCAGGATTGGCGCTGGTGTCATGGATCGTAGCACGCATGCGGTGACGGGGCTGACCGAGACCGATCTGTACTATCTCGGCGTAAGTTATCCGGTAACGCCGTTTGTCACGCTCGATACGCAGGTAGCGCGCCGCAACCAAAAAAGCAGCGACAACGATGTCACCATGCTGGTGGGCCGCCTGACTTATTACTTCTCGAAGCGTACAGCGGTGTATGCGGCGTTGGGGCGGATGAAGAATAGCGGCACCTCGGCGGTGTCGCTGGATGCTGGCGGAACGGTGGGCGCGGGGAAAACGCAGAACGGCGTGATGACCGGTCTGCGCCATAGCTTCTAACGCTGCGCGAGCTTATCCGAAGAGTTTTCCGGCACCGGCCCAGTCGGACGGCTTGACGTCTTCAAAAACGACGTAGATGTAGTTTGCATCCGTGCCGGTGTGCTTGACGATGCTTTCGGTGATTTCGGCAGCAACCACTGCCTTGGTTTTGGCTTCTTTGCCTTCAAACCAGGTGACTCGTACGACAGGCATAATGTTCTCCAGGTGAGTAAAGGTTGTAGCTTAAAGTAGCGTCGGCTTTGGATAAACAGGCTGTGCCTCACCATAGCGTCAACTTATTATCTACAATGAGGCTCTGTTTTGCAGCAATGGAGCTGGTATGATCGAAATAGAATCATTAAGCGGTATCGCCACTTTTGTCGCCGTGGCGCGGTCATCAAGTTTTACCGAGGCCGGAGAAAGACTGGGAATTTCGAAATCAGCGGTCGGCAAGGCAGTTTCCCGGCTCGAGGAGCGGCTGGGCGTCAAGTTGTTTCATCGCACCACCCGCCACTTGTCGCTGACGGCGGACGGCGAGGCTTATTTCGGCGTCTGTGCGCAGGCACTGGAAGGAATAGCCGAAGCCGAAGGCAGCCTGGGTAGTCGTCTGCTGGAGCCAGCAGGCAGGTTACGGGTCGATATGCCGGCTGCCTTTGGTCGCAAAGTCATGCTGCCTATCCTGCTGGAGATAGGCAAGGCGTATCCGGCGTTGCAACTGACGCTAACCTTCACGGATCACGTCATCGACTTGCTGGAGGAGGGCGTTGACCTGGCCATCCGTTTCGGTGCTCTGGAAGATTCCAGTGACCTGGTGGCGCGTAAGCTGACCAGTCACCGCTGGGTGATTTGCGCCACCCCTGGGTATTTGCGCAAGTTTGGCAAGCCGCGCACGCTGGCGGACATTGCGGCGCACCGCTGCATTGTCGGCTATCGTCGCGGCAGGCCATTGGCGTGGCATCTGACCGAAGAGGGCGTGCCCAGCCGTTTTGCGCCACCACCGACGTATCAGATCAGCGATGGTGAAGCGATGATGGATGCCGCACTGGCCGGCATAGGACTGTGTCAGATGCCGTTGGCGCTGTTTCGGCAGCACATTGAAGCGAGCCAACTGGTAACGGTGCTGGACGAGTTCACCACGCATGAGGTTGATGTCCATGCGGTATGGCCCAGGACCTCACACCTGCGGCCGAAGGTGAGGCATCTGGTGGACAAGTTGTTGGAGTTGGCGCAGCAGGGAAAATTAGACTAAAAATAATTCATGGGGAGACACCGTGATGTTCAGCGAAGCCGGTTTAAGATTATCCGATCGCTTCACCAGAGTCGCCACGCGCGATCTGGCGGAGGCAAGGCCAGCCATCGAGACACTGCAGGGCGCCTTTGTTGCGCGTCCGGCGCTGGCGCGTTCCGCCCGCGAACAGGCGGTGCATGTGCGGGCTGCCACTTGTGGCAATGTGGCGATCTCGACGTTCCAATTTGGTCGTACAGTAGAAATAGAGCCGCAGGGGTTGACGGGCGCAGTGCTGGTGACCACGGCAATTGCCGGCCGCGCTGGGTTAGGAACCCGCCACGGGCTATATGGCGCGCAATGTGGCGCCACCTTTGTTTCGCAGGAAGAGGATCGGCCTGTCTTCCTGTACGAACCGGATACGGAAGTCTTGAAACTGAGGTTTGATCGCAGCCGCTTTGAAGCCTTCAGCCTCAAGCTGCACGACGAGGCACCGCACGGCAGCTTGCGCTTCGATTACCGGATGCCATCTTCGGAAGCCAGTCACCGCTGGACTACCTTGCTGCGTTTCGTCGTGGCGACGGTGAATGCTTCGCCGTCGGTGATGGAATTGGCCAGCATGGAAGAACTGCTGATGATGACCTTGTTGAACATCCAGCCTAGCAACTATCACGTCGACCAGACCAGCAATGCGGTCAAGGCTACGCCGCGACAGTTTCGTCAGGCGGTGGAATACATCAATCAACATCTGGAAGCCGACATCCGTCTCAGCGATATTGCTGACGCAGCTTCCTGTAGCATCCGTTCGCTGACGCGGGCGTTCCACCTCGCCAGCGACACCACGCCGATGCAGTATTTGCACGGCTTGCGTCTGCAGAGAGTCAGGGCTGAACTCTCGCAGGCGCGCTTGCATGACAAGACCATTGCCGACATCGCTTACCACTGGGGTTTTCGCCACCTCGGCGAATTTAATCGCAAGTACCGCGAGGTATTCGGCGAAACCCCTTCAGAGACGCGTGCCGTGGCTGGCCGTTAGTTTTCGAGCTTAGGGCCTGATGGTCTGCGCCACCACCTGGGCTGTGCCCGCAAGCGCGGCATCATTCGCATGTTCGCCCACGGTGACACGGTATTCGCCAGCCGCCACGCTCCAGCCATTGATTGCCGGATCGTAGTGCGCGAGGAGGCGCGGATCGGCCACCAAGGTCACGCGCTGCCGCGCGCCCGGGTTCAACTGCACTTTGTCCCAGCCGATCAGGCGCAGCAGTGGCTTGCCTGCTGCCGACCTTAAATATACTTGTGGCACGTCGGCGCCGGCACGTGCGCCGGTATTGGTAATGTCAAAACTCACCGTCAAGGTTTTGCCGCCGGCGACCTGCAGATTCGAGACTGCGAAGCTGGTGTAAGAAAGGCCATAGCCGAACGGGAATAGCGGCGCTTGCTGGTTGCGGGCGAACCAGCGATAGCCGACGTCGGCGCCTTCATTCAGCACAATGTCGAAGGCGCTGTTCGGCGGCAAGCCCTGGCCAGGCAACTGGGGACGCGGCAATTGGTCCAGCGATTTGGGAAAGGTCATCGGCAGATGGCCGGATGGATTGACTTTGCCAAACAACACGTCAGCCAACGCGGCCGCGCCGTATTGTCCGGGGTACCAGGCTTCCAGTACCGCACCGCTGTCTTCAAGCCACGGCATCAGCACAGGATTGCCGGTCTCCAGGACCACCACCGTGTGCGGATTGACGGCGGTGATGGCGGCAATCAGCGCATCCTGGCCTTGTGGCAAGCTCAGGTCACTCACATCTTCGCCTTCACCGTTCCACTGTGTACCGAAAACAATGACCACCTCCGCATCCTTGGCCAGCGCGGCAGCGGCGGCGGGATAGCGGCCGTCGTTGAATACGATCTCGGCCTTCCCCGCATGGGCACGGATCGCGTCCAGCGGTGCCGGGCCGAACCAGAAGGCACGCCGGAACATCGTCTCCAGCGGGCCGACGCCGCCTAGCGGTTGGATCAGCGGTGGCGCGCCATACGGCGCTACCTGCGAAGAACCGCCACCGGACAGCACGCCGAGGCTGGCGTTACCACCAATGACGACAATGCGCTTGAGGTTGTCGCCCAGTGGCAGCAGGCGGTCGCGATTGCGTAGCAGGACCATGCCTTCGGCCGCAGCGCGCTGAGCGACTTGCGCGTGGGCGGCGTAATCGATAGGCGCTGGGGTGGCCGGATGTTCGAATAATCCCTGTGCGAACATTGAGCGCAACATGCGGCGCGCCATGTCCGACACCCGGGACTGCGGAATAGTGCCGGCGGCGACCGCCTGTTTCAGTGGCTCGCCAAAGTAGACTTGCTGGTCCAGCTGTTCCCCGGATTGGTGATCGAGCACACGGGCTGCACCGACCGAATGCACGGCGCCCCAGTCCGACATGACCCAACCCCGGTAGTCCCAGTCCTGCTTCAGCACCTTGCCCAGCAATGCTTCGTTTTCGCACGCATATACGCCGTTGACTTTGTTATAGGCACACATGACCGCGCCGGGCTGGCCACGCTCAAGGGCCAGCTTGAATGCCAGCAGGTCGCTTTCCTGCATGGCGGCGTCGCCAATGACGATGTTGTGATGATTGCGGCCGTTCTCGTAAGCATTCAGCGCGAAATGCTTCATGGTCGAGACCACGTGCTGGCTCTGCACGCCGGCAATCGATTCACCGGCGAGGATGCCGGCCAGCAGCGGATCTTCGCCCAGGTATTCAAAGTTGCGCCCGCCGCGTGGGTCGCGCGCCAGGTTGACGCCGCCGGCAAGAAGTACGTTGAAGCCTTTGGCATGTGCCTCGCGCCCGATCAGTGCGCCGCTGGCGCGCGCTAGTTGGGTATTCCAGGTGGACGCCAGCGCCAACCCGGATGGCATGGCGGTGGCGCTGTCGCCTGGGCGGGAATTGAGCGGGTTGGTGACGCCCAGGCTGGCGTCGCTTTCATGCAGCGCTGGTATGCCGAGTCGCGGCACGCCAGCGACGTAGCCGGCCGAGGCCAAGACACTGGCCGGCTTCTTATAGTCGCCCAAGTCCATGGCGAGTGGACTGTGTAGTAGTCCGATGCGCTCGTTCTGCGTGAGTTGCTGCTCCAGCAGGCGGGCTCGTTCGTCCGGTGACAGACGGCTGTCGCGCCAGTCTGCGCCTGTGGCGAGACTGTGCGCAGCCAATGCGGCAATGATAATTGAAAAGCGTTTCAGCATGTAGTCTCCGGGAGTATTAGAATGTGGCGCCGACACGCAGGCCGGCCAGTCTTGGCGGCGCAATGCTGACGTTGCCGATCGGCTGTGCGGTGTACGAGGTCATCACGTTTTTATCCTCGATATTGCGCACATAAGCCTGCACATACCACGCACCGGCCGCCGGCGTGTAGGTGAGCGTGGCGTCGCTCTTGTGAAAGCCATCCTGGCGATATTGACGCGGGATGGAAAAATCGCTCAACACATAGGAGCTGCTGTAGCGTGTGCCGATGTGTCCACTGACCGAGGCGCCACTGGCAAGATCCCAATGATGGGTGTATCCAAGCCCAACTGAACTGCGCGGTGATTTGTCCAGCCGCGCGCCGGACCAGTCGATGCTGGTGGTCGGATGATAGTTCTCGTAAGTGCTGTCCAGATAAGTCAGCGAGAAGTCGATCTTGTCGTTGTTGGTGATGGCATATTTTCCTTCCAGTTCCACGCCGGAGATCTTGGCCTTGGCAGCATTCCTTGTCTGTTGCGTGACTGCACCGTTGACCGGGTCCGCCACCAGCGAGGTCAGTTGGAGATTCTTGTAGTCATAGCGGAATATTGCAGCGGTCAGCTGAAGGCTGTTGTTGAGGAAACGGCCCTTGACGCCCGCCTCCAGCGAGGTCAGCTTTTCTGGATCATAGGTCAGGAAGGGATTGGAGGCGGTGGTGCCATCGTTGAAACCGCCGGCCTTGTAGCCGCTGGACAGGGTGGTGTAGAGCATGACCGACTTGCTTGGAGTGTAGTCGATGCCTAGCTTGCCGGTGGTCTGGGCATAGCTGACGGCAGCATCGTTGACATCGCGGGCAACCACCGGATTGCCATACAGCGAGAAACCCTGGCGCGATTTGTCGTCCTTGGTACGGCGCGCGCCTATGGTCAGGCGCAGGTCCGGCGACACGCTGTAGGTGAGGTCGCCAAACGCGGCCTTGGACTTCGAGATCGTTGGGTCCTGCACAAAGCGAAGTTCGCCGAGATCCGGAAAATTCAATACCTGGAAGTCCAGCCGCGATTGTTCCTTGAACCAGTATAGGCCGGCAATCGTGCGGAAGGCGCCAAACGTCGATGCCAGCCGTAACTCGTGCGAATTTTGCGTATAGCTGGCGTCGGCGTAGGTGTAGGTTGGCAGGGCGGACAGCCCAAAGCCGAACGGCTGCACTTCATCGCGGTCATAGCTGCGGTGTGCGGCCTGATATACAAGCTCACCGAGGCCGACATCGGCTTTCAACTCGGCGCTGTAGCCCTGGGCGCGATTGTGAATCTCGCCCTGAATATCGGGCGTGGCGGTACGTTGCGCGTCGCCGCTGGATGACAGGAAGCTGGTCACGGGTACTGCATACGGACCGGCGCCGCGCATTTCGCTGCTGTCGGCACTCAACAGCAGGCTGACCGAGGGGGCCAGCTTGAGCAGTGCATGGATGCGGCCCGAGATCGTATCTTCATCGTCGAAGTTGCGCTGCAAGCCCTGGGTCGAGCGCAGATAGCCGTCGTGCTTGCTGCCGGAAACCGCCGCGCGCAACGCCAGCGCATCGTTGACCTTGATGTTGAGCATGGCGTCAACCTTGCGCGTGCTGTAGTTGCCCACCTCGACCGCCGCACTGGCCTCGAAGCGGTCCGCCGGCTTGTTGGTAATCAGGTTGATGGCGCCGGCGGTGGCGTTGCGGCCGTACAGCGTGCCTTGCGGGCCGCGCAGCACTTCGACACGTTCAAGGTCGTAGAAGGCCAGTCCAGCTGACTGCGGCCGGGCGATATTCACACCATCGATATTGAAGGAGGCCGATGGATCGCCTTTCTCGGTGTTGTCTGCGCTGCTGACACCCCGGATGGCAATCACCGTGGCACCGTTGCTGTTGGCCACCTGGACGTTCGGCACCAGGTCGGTAAGGCTGGATGCATTGACCGCGCCGGCGCTTTTCAAATCATCACCGCTGATGACGCTGAGCGCGACCGGCGTCTTGGACGCCGGCTGGGCAACACGTTGCGCCGTAACCATCACTTCGACGATCTTGCCCTGGTTGTTGCTCTCTTCTTCCGATAGGTTCTGCGCCTGGCTGATCCCGCACATCATCATCATGGCGATGGCGTGAGCGATAGGGCGCTTCTTGAATCCATTCATCTTAGGTCTCCTTGTAGTTGTTTGAATGTCTTGTTTGGTGTGCGAGGAGGCTACGGGAAACACCGATAGGAGAGATAACGGAATCTGGTCAACGGCAACGGAAAATTGCCAAAATTTGAAGCTTGTCGTTTGCTACCAAATTCTGGCCATTTCCCGTCAGCGCTGGCCACATTCCGTAAGACGGTCAGCCATGATCGATCTACGCTGTGAAGAGATCGGACCCCGTCAGAGGGCCGGACATTAACCAGACTGGAGGAGACTATGTCGAACAAGGATCAGCAGGCGTCGCTGGAAGCGGCGTTTATTAAAGGCCGAATCGGCCGCCGCGACTTTATGCGCTTTATGGGCGCGGCCGGTTTGCTAGGCGCCGGCGTCAGTGCGCTCGCGGACAATCTTGATGCTATCCGCGCCAATCAGGCAGAACGGGGCAAGGCGTTGCTGGACGCCTATGACTACATCGTATGCGGTTCCGGCAGCGCCGGCTGCGCCATCGTTAACCGACTGGCGGCAGATCCGGATGTGAAGATTCTGTTGATCGAGGCCGGCGACTGGGACACCGCGCCTTCCATCGCCGACCCACGCCAGTGGTTTACCAATCTGGGTACGCCGCGCGACTGGGCTTTTGTCTCGGAGCGCTCGGCGCACGTCAATAACCGCGCCATTCCAGAGCACATGGGACGAGTCGTCGGCGGCGGCAGCAGCATCAACGCCACCATTTGGGCGCGGCCATTCAAGAGAAATCTTGATGACTGGGTTGCCGTGACTGGCGATCAGGATTGGGGCTATGAGCATGCGCTGGGGATCTATCGTCGCATGGAAAATTGGCAAGGCAAGCCGGACGCGCACTATCGTGGTCAGGGCGGTCCAGTCTGGTGCCAGCCTGCTCACGATCCGGCACCGATTGCTCCCGCCATGTTGCAGGCATGTGCTGCCCTCGGCTTGCCAGTGCTGGAGGACTTGAACGGCGCACGCGAAGAACGCGATATCGGTTTTGCGATGATGAACCAGATCATCAAGGACGGTCAGCGTCACAGCATGGCGCAAGCCTATCTGTACCCGGTGTTAGGGCAGAAAAATGTCACGCTGCTGGTGAATACCCATATTGACCGTCTCAGCTTGAGCGGCAATGAAGTGACAGGTGTTGAAATCACGCGTGACGGCAAGCCTCTGAAGGTGAAAGTCAACCGTGAAGTCATCCTGTCCACCGGGGCCATCAACACCCCCAAGCTGTTGATGTTGAGCGGCATCGGCGATCAGCAGGAACTAAAGCGTCACGGCATCAAGACCGTAATGCATGCGCCGGAAGTCGGCAAGAACTTCCAGGACCACATTTTGCACGGCGGCTGCCTGTGGGAATCTACCGCGCCGGGCGATCTGCGCAATAGCGGGGCAGAAGCGTCCGGCTTTATGCAAAGCAGCAAGCAGCGTCAGGGCGCGCCCGATCTTAACCTGGTGCAGATCGAACTGCCGTATGCGAGCGAAGTTATCGCCAAGAGCTACAGCCCGCCGGGCAATAGCTGGGCGCTGTGCGCCGGCCTGGTGCAGCCTAAGAGCCGTGGCCAGATTGCGCTGCGCTCGAATAAAAGCGGCGACAAGCCGGTGGTGCACGCGAACTTCCTGAGCCATGAGGATGACGTCAAGGCACTCGCAGTCGGGATCGAGATGTGCCGTGACATCGGTAATTCCGTGCCTATGCGTGCACACGTCAAGCGCGAAGTGGCGCCAGCCAAAAAGCTGGTCGGCAAGGAAATGGCAGATTTCATTCGCAACGGCGCCACCACCTATTTCCACGAAAGCGGCACCTGCCGCATGGGCAAGGATGATCGGGCGGTGGTGGATAGCAAGCTGCGTGTGAATGGTATTAAACGCTTGCGTATCGCCGACAGCTCGATCATGCCGCAAATCGTCTCGGTCGCCACCATGGCCACCTGCGTCCTGATTGGCGAGCGGATGGCGGAAATTCTGAAGGCAGAAGCCTGATTATTAAAACAAAGGAGAACAGCATGGATACCAAACTCATCATCGACAATCAACATGTGGCCGCCGCTGGTGGCGCGACCTATGCCCGCATCAGCCCGACCTCTGGGCAGAAAGTGACGGTGGCTGCCGCCGCCACGGTGGACGACGCCAATAAAGCAGCAACCTCGGCTGGCGTTGCCTTTAAAAGCTGGTCGCTGACCAGCCCGACAGAACGCCGCCGCATCATGTTGAAGGCGGCCGATGCGCTGGAGGCGAAGACGCCGCAGTTTATCGAGGCGATGGCGAATGAGGTCGGCGCCTCGGAATTGTGGAGCGGCTTTAACGTGATGCTGGCCGCCAATCTGTTCCGCGAAGCGGCTGGCCTTGCCACGCAAATCCAGGGCGAAACCATCCCAACCGACAAGCCGGGCGCGCTGTCGATGACGGTGCGCCAGCCGGCCGGCGTGGTGCTCAGCATCGTGCCGTGGAATGGCCCGGTGGTGCTGGCGGCGCGGGCCATTGCCTATCCGCTGGTGTGTGGCAACACGGTAGTGTTCCGGGCCTCGGAGGCGAGCCCACGGACACATCTGCTGGTCGCAGAGGCGTTGCTGGATGCCGGCCTGCCGCCGGGTGCACTGAACTTCCTGACCAACGACCCGGCCGATGCCGCCGACGTGATCGATGCGCTGATCGCCCATCCAGCCGTACGCCGCATCAACTTCACCGGCTCGACCAAAATCGGCCGCATCATCGCGCAGAAGGCTGCTACCCAGCTGAAACGCTGCCTGCTGGAGCTGGGTGGCAAGGCGCCGCTGGTGGTGCTGGATGACGCCAATGTCGACGCGGCGGTGCGGGCAGCGGTATTCGGTTCATTCCTGTATCAGGGACAGATTTGCATGTCGACCGAGCGCCTGGTGGTGGACACGGCGGTGGCCGACGAGTTTGTACGCAAGTACGCGGCACGCGCCCAGGAACTGCCGGTTGGCGATCCGGCCAAGACCGCAGGTTGCGTGATCGGCCCGATGGTGAGCAACGAGAATGGCGCACGGTTGAATGCATTGATCGATGACGCAGTCAGCAAGGGGGCCAAGCTGGTGTGTGGCGGCCACGCCGAAGGCGCAATGATGCCAGCCACCATCCTGGACCATGTCACGCCCGACATGCGTATTTACGACGAGGAGACCTTTGGTCCGATCACCACGGTGGTGCGGGTGCAAGGTGCTGAAGAGGCGGTACGGGTAGCCAATGATACTGCCTACGGCCTGTCCGCAGGCGTGTTCGGCCACGACGTCCATCGCGCACTGTCGGTGGCGCTGCAGATCGATGCCGGCTGCGTGCACGTGAACGGCGCAACGGTGCAGAACGAGGCGCAGTCGCCATACGGCGGCACCAAGCACAGCGGCTATGGCAAGTTCGACGGCCGCGCTGTCATCGATGAATTCACGGAACTCAAGTGGATCACCATCGAGCCTGAAAATCAGCAATACCCATTCTGATAAAAATAATAGAGGAGACAAATCATGAAAAGTAACCGAGGTATCCGCACGCGCTGCACTGCGGCAGCCGTGTTCGGCGTCGCGCTGTGTGCGCCTGCGCTCGCCACAGAAGGCGGCGGCAGCATCTATCCGAACGGTGTAGAAAACTTCCTGGCCGGCGCCATGCCGCCTCCGGGATTCTATCCGCTGGTGTACGCCACCAGCTACCATGCGACAGAACTGCGAGATGATCGCGGCAACGATATTGCCGCTGCCATCGGTGGCTTCAAGGCGGACGTGGCCGGTGTGATTCCACGCTTCATCTGGGTCACCGACCAAAAGGTTCTCGGTGGTCAGTTGGCCGTGCATGCAATTGTTCCGCTGCTGAATGTCGATGTGCGCGTCGGGTCGAATAAGAACCGCAACACCGGCATCGGCGACATCAATCTGGCAGCGGCACTCGGCTATCACGTCTCGCCGGAGCTACATTACGTGGTGGCCCTGGAGACCAATGCGCCGACCGGGCGTTACGACCGCAACGATGTCGCCAGTATCGGCCGCAACTACTGGAACATCGAGCCGCTGATTGCCATCTCTTACATTCAGTCCAAAGGGCTGAATGCAGATCTGAAGCTGATGTACGACTACAATTTCCGCAACAAGGATACCGACTATAAATCCGGCCAGGAGTTGCACGCGGACTATGCGTTGGGCTGGGGGATAGGTAATGGCTGGGCCTTGGGCGTCAGTGGCTACATCTATCGCCAGATCAGCGATGATAAAGTTGGCGGCGTAGCGGTAGCGGGCTGGAACCGTGGGCGGGCGTTTGCGATCGGTCCGTCGCTGCGCTATCAAAACGATAAAGGCTGGATGATCACCGCGAAGTACGAGCGGCAGTATGAGGTTCGTAACCGTTCCTCCGGCGGCGCGTTCTGGATCAAGACGCTAATTCCGCTTTAGCAGCGAAGTGCCGGGCGGCAGCGTCTTCTCAAGTGAACTGCATGGATATGCTGCCGAGCCCGTCGTAGTCTACGGTTATACAATCGCCTGCATGCACCGGCACCGCCTCGGTGGCACCCCCCGTCATGATCAGCACCTCTGCGGGGATATACCTACCGCGCGAGCCCAGCATATTAGCCAACATCGCCACACTGGCGGCGGGATGACCGAGTACATCGGCGCCTGAACCGACTGCTGCGACAATGCCGTTCTTGCGTAGCGAAATTTTAAGCTGTGGCAGATCCAAGCTGGTGACGTCGAGGTGGCGCTCGCCGACCACATAGCGCGCTGCCGAGGTATTGTCGGCGATGACGCTCCTGGCGTCGAAGCGAAAATCCTGATAGCGGGAATCGATCACTTCCACTGTTGCGACGATATATGCGGTGGCTGCCAGTACATCCTCGATCTGGCAATCCGGCCCGTGTAAGGGATGCTTGAGAACGAAACCGAGCTCCGCTTCGACCTTGGGGTGTATCAGTTGTGCTGTGCTGATCTCGGCGCCGCTGTGGAGCGCGTGATCGGCATTGAGAAAACCATAGATCGGTTCTGATACGCCCATCTGCCGGATCTTGGCGGCTGAGGTCAGTCCCATTTTCAATCCCTGGATATTTGCACCGCGCGCGGCCTTGGCGTCGCGAATGGCGTCCTGAATGGAATAGGCATCTGCCAGATCCATTTCGGGATGTTCTTCGGTGAGCATGCTGATCGGTGCGGCGTTAAGTTCCGCCTGCTCCAGACGGTGGGCTAAGGCGACAATAGAGGGGGTGGGGAGTGTCATTGCGGAGTTGTTCTGTGTTGGAGACGCCCAGCCGAGGCTGGGCGGGTCAAGCTTATTGCTTATTGCTTGATGCCTTCTGCCTGAATGCGCAGCGTAACTGGCATCTTGAAGCCGTAACCCTTGCCGTAGTCGATACCGAAATCTTCACGGCTAAACGTGGCGATCGAGTCGGTGCCGCAGACTTCCTTCTTCATCATTGGATTCTCAAAGCATTTGTACGACAGCACTTTGAGGTTGAGCGGCTTGGTTACGCCATGCAGCGTCAGTTCGCCGATCACCTCGACTGGAACGTTGCCTTTGAATTTAAACGAGGTGCCCTTGTAGCTGGCGGTCGGGAACTTGGCGGTATCGAAGAACTTGTCGCCCTTCAGTTCAGCATCCAGCACGCCGTTGCCGATGTCGACCGAGTTCAGGTCGATGGTCACGTCCAGCGTGCCTTTTTTAGCGGTGGTGTCCAGCGTGAAGCTGCCGCTGCTCTTGTTGAACTTGCCGCGCCATACCGATACGCCACCGAAGTGGTCGGTTTCAAAGCTCGGGTAGGTGTGGCTAGGATCGAGTTGGTAAGTGGCTTCGGCGGCGCCGGCGCTCAGCGAGACGCCGAGGCTCATCAGGGCAGCGATCAGAAAGGTACGTTTCATGGTTTTCTCCAGGTTGGGATGATATGGGGCAGGCGGCAAGCCGCCCACCGCTTTGCTTATTGAATGCCGATCCAGCTTGGGGCGATGCTGGTGCCGAGACCTGCGCCGTAGCCGAAGTAGATGTTCAGGCCGCCGAGCGGTTCAAGGTAGCGCGCATTTTTAAGTGGGCCCGCATCGACCGGTGCGAAGCCGATGCTGTCGATCAGGCTGCGCACGGTTTCACGGCCTTGCTCGGTATCAGCGGCGAAGTAGACCGGAATCTTTTGGCCATTCAGTTCCGGGCCGCCTGCCAGTACCTGGGCGAATACGGTATTGAACGCTTTGACCACTTGCGCACCCGGAATCGCGGCGGCGATTTGCTCCGCTGCCGAAGTGCTGTGGCCGATGGTCAGGCCCATGTAGTCAGCAGTCAGCGGATTGGTAATGTCGATGACCACGCGGCCATCCAGGTTGCCCAAGGCTTTCAGCGCAGGTACCGCATCGGCAAAGCCGGTGGCAACGATCACCACGGACGACTCGCCAAGCGCGCTGGCTGCAGGCGCGGCTTTGACACCGGCGAACTCGGCGGCCAGTTGGGTTGCCTTGTCCAGGTCGCGGGCGGTGATGGTGATCTGGTGGCCGGCTTTGGCCAGTTGTTGTACCAGGCCACGGCCCATGTTGCCGGCGCCAATAATCGTGATATTCATCTGTTGCTCCTTTAAGTTGGCCACCAGGCGGTAGCCGATGAGTAGACTTTACCGATATCTCACAGCGAGATAAATATGGCTTAGAATGATTGTTTGTTCCGAATTCCGAGCCAATGGACAGATTCCAGGAAATGAAAGTTTTCGTCGCGGTGGTCGACAACGGCAGCTTTGTCCGTGCCGCCGAGGCGCTCAACAGCTCGAAGGCAGCGGTCTCCCGGCTGCTGGCCGATCTGGAGCGACGCTTGGGCGCCAGGCTGCTGAACCGTACCACCCGCAAATTGTCCCTGACTGATGACGGCAAAATGTTCTATGTCCGCTGCACCGAGTTGCTTAACGCGCTGGAGGAGGCCGAGTCTGAACTCAATATGCGTACCGGAGAGGCGGCAGGTCATTTGCGCGTCACCGCACCAGTCACATTCGGAAACAACCTGCTGGCGCCGCTGTGGGGCGACTTTTTGGCGCAACACCCCAAGGTGTCGCTCGACGTCAATTTGTCGGACCGTACAGCGGATCTGGTGGAGGAGGGATTGGACCTGGCCGTGCGGATCGCGCGCGCGCCGCATCCGGTGTTTATCGCGCGCAAGCTTGCAACCACCCGGATGGTGGTGTGCGCCTCACCGGAGTATCTGGCAGGGCACGGAACGCCGAGGCATCCGCAGGATATTGCGGCGCACGAGGTAGTGTCCTACACGTACTGGTCCTCGCGCGACGAGTGGGAATTCAAAGGGGGCGATGGCATCGTGGAAACCGTCAAGACGCGGCCCCGGATGCACGCCAACAGCGGCGACACCTGCGTGGCAGCCGCATTGAAACACCATGGCATCGTGATGCAGCCGGATTTCCTTCTATATGAGGCGTTGCGCGCGGGCGCCCTGGTGCGGCTGCTGCCGGATTACGAGGCGGTAGAGTTGGGCATCTACGCGGTCTATGCCTCGCGCCGGCAACTGCCTTTGAAGTTGCGCTATCTGATCGATTTTCTAGTGGAGTCGTTTCAGGATCCAGTCTGGCATGATTAGCAGCTTGCAGTGTGCTCTCCGGCTAAATTCCGATCTTCATCTTGGAGCCGGCTACTGTGGTCACCATGCGTTAAAGTACCTGCTCACAGGTACTGCTGAACTGCACCATGATTTGGACGCAGGGATGTGCCCCTATCTGTCCGGAACGGTGGTTGATCTGCGTTGTCGCGCCGGAGTCGCTCACGTCTTCACCCCAATGTATGTCGCCCGGGCCCATCTCAATCCGTTGCCCATCCTGGGTTTCGATGAACCATCTACCAGTCAACACGATTACCCATTGCAAAGCTGGGCTCGGATGCCATTCTCCGACCCAGCCAACAGGCATGATGTTGAACCAAACTGCCTTTACATTGCCCTGAAACTCACGCATCCAGAATGGATCTGCATCGCCGCTTACACTCTTGCGGATGAAATCCGCCAGTTCCTGTCGCTCAATAGTCGATTGGCCATCGGCGTTTGGCTTCATATGCCAGAAGGGCAACGTGGGCGGAGTTTGCGGATCGCCCGCATCAGACTCCATTTTATCCAGCTGGTTTTTCATGCTTGCCTTTCATGCGACGAACGCATTCAAAATTCAACGAGTGAGCGAATAATCACGACCAATGTTAAACGCTTTGTGCAATCGCACCGTTCACGGGTGCAACGTGTCCGCTTGGCTTGCCAACGGTATTTTGCGAAGGACAAGTAGTGTAGCTAGCAGGGCACAGCAGGCCGCCAGCATTGCGTGCGACATCCCGCGCATAAAGTTGGCGCTGTCTGGTGAAGAGATCAAGGTGCCAAATAACGCCACGCCAACTACGCCCCCCATCTGCCGGGCCGTCGCCATCAAACCGGAGGCTACACCAGCGTCATTTTTGCTCACTGCCGACAGCATTGAGTTAGTGATGGAGGGAACGGACACTGCGCTGCCAATACCAACCAATACCAACGCTGCATTGAGCCAACCAATCGGCGTTGTTGCGCTTAACCGAGAAAGAGCGAGAAAACCTGCAGCTTGCAACAGAAAGCCGAACGTGATGATGCGGTTTGCGCTAACAGTGCGTGCAACCCGCGATGACACTACAGATGAAGCAGTCAAGACGGCGGTGAGTGGAATGAACGCGACTCCGGTTTGTAGTGGGCTGTAGTGCAAAATGGTCTGATAGTAGATGCTCAGGGCAAACACGGTGCCGTAAAAAGTCATATTGATGACGGCCCCGCACAACGAAGCCGAGGCCAGAACCCGGTTCGTCGCCAGCCTGCGGGGCAGCATAGGGCTGGCAGCCGTTTTCTCGATTTGTACAAAGAGGGGCGCAAGTAAAAGCGCGAGAACAAGCGCAGTCACAGGCGCTGCAGTCCACCCTTCGTTGCTGGATTCCGTGAGGGCGTAAGTTAGCGCGGCCAGGCATATTGCTGAGACGCTCTGACCTTGAATGTCCAACTTCCGCGCTACCTTCGGCGAGGGGGAACCGTAACGCATGATCAGGGCAATCGCTGACGCGCCGATTGGTACGTTCAGCAAGAATATACTGCTCCAGCCAAGATGTTGGATCATCAAGCCGCCAAGAACCGGCCCGGCTGCGAGCGCCAAACCGCCGCACGCGCCCCAAATGGCCACGGCGGACGCGCGCTGGATGGGATCTGTGAATGAAATGCGTATGATCGTCAGCGACGTCGGCAGGAGCAGAGCCGCTCCAATGCCCTGAAGCAGGCGCATGGTGATTAACTCGGTCAAGCTATGCGCAAGGCCACAGCCGATCGACGCTAGCGTGAACGTCACGAAGCCGAAAACGAAAACCGCCCGTGCGCCAAATTTGTCGCCCAGCACACCGCCCAGAATAAGCAATGCAGAAAATATCAGCGCATAGCTGTTGATGACCCATTGCAGACCTGTCAGGTCGGTAGCGAAGGCGGCTTTAAGCGGACCGAGTGCGACGTTCACGACGCTAACGTCGAGTTGCACCACGAGAAAGCCCAGGCAGGCAGCGATCTGGATCGCGATATGGGCGGGCGTCAAGCGGGAGGTCATGGCCTTGGCTTACTGCTTGAACTTGAGCTTGGAGCCGTCGAAGGTGGTTACCATGCCGGCCATCATGCCGTCATGGGTGATGTAAGCATCTGAACCGTAGTAAGGCTCCGCCAGGAAGGGCGCTTCGGCCTTCCAGTACACCACCAGCGTGTCGCCGAATTTGGCGGTGCTTTGTGGAATGAAGCGAATGCCCTTCAAACCGTTTGGACGCGGCGTGACGAAGCCGATAAACAACTTGCCGATCGCTTCACGGCCTTTGCTGACCTGGCCGTTCAGCATGTGGACTTCGCCATTTTCGGGGAATTGTGCCACCAGGCGGTTCCAGTCGCTTTTGTCAACTGCGTCCAGATGCTCGGCCAATACCTTTTCTGGCGTGGCTTGTGGCTTCATCGGTGGCAGGGGAAGCGACTCGGCCGACCAGGCGCTAGCGCTGGCCAACAAACAGATCGTGGTGGCAAGGGTCAGGCCGCGTAGGGTGTGGTTCATGTTGTGGTCCTCGTTAAATTTCTTGATTTAATGATTGGGGTTAAGCTTCAATGGGGTCCAGTTTAAATTCGTGAAATAGCCGACCGTTCCGGATTCAATCCAGAAGCCGATGCCTCCACGCTGCGCTGCGCCATGCTTCAAGTCCGTGACGATCAGCGTCGGCCGCGCTGCGTCGTTGACGTAGAGGCGCGCCGCGTCGCCGCGCACTTCAATGCTGAGATGTGTCCATTGATCGAGCGCGACGTCGACATAGGATTCGTATTTCTCAGGCGACTCGCGCCGCAGTCGTGCGAAGTCGAAATCCGGATAGGAGAAATACTGGGCCGAGTGATTGCGGCGAATCTGATCGTCAACCTGGCTGTTGGCCGGGCGCAAATACAGTCCTTCAAAACTCAGGTTGTCGCCGATACGGAAGGCGACGCCGATGAAGCCTCGGGCGTACGCTGGCGCGTCGGCTGCCAGCGTGCTCGCCACGTCCAGTTCGATCGTACCGTCGGTGAAATCCACCGGCAGCCACGCCAGCATCGCGCGATCCGTGAGGACCTCTGTATTCGCATCCTGGTACGACGTCGCCGGCATGGACATCTTGAATGCCTGCCGACCCAGGTATTGGCTTTGCTGCAGTTGCACGCCCCTTACTTGAAAGCTGGCGATATCCTGATTGCCAACCTGATGCACATTCTGTGCGTTCGCCATAAGAACTCCAGTAGCTGACAAGGTCATCATCAAAAAATATCGCCTTAAGTTGCGTGCGCTCGCCTTCATTTCAATTTAGGCGAAAGCCAACACGTCGTTGATCTGCTTGCGTGGTTTCTTCGGCCAGTTGGATGGGCCTGGCTGGCCGACGGTGACCAGCATCACCGGCACCTCGGTGGGTGCCAGGCCAAAGGCTGCGGCGACGCCGGCCTGATCGAAGCCGATCATCGGGCAGCTGACCAGGCCCTTGCCTTGTGCTGCCAGCATCAGGGTCATCGCTGCCAACGCGCCGGAGCGGATCGCTTCGTCACGCTGGAAGGTCTGGTTGGCGCCGTACATATTCTGAACTGCGCCAACCCAGCCGTTGAAGATGGCTTCGTCGATGATGCCGGCGTCGAGCGTTGGCTGCAGCGCGGCCGATACCGTCAGGTGCGGCTCCAGCGTGCCGCAGATGATGAAGGTCACTGCCGCCTCGACGACTTTGGGCTGGCCGAACGCCAGTGGCAGCAAGCGCGCCTTGGCCTCGGTGCTGCGCACGGCGATGAATTTCCAGTTTTGCAAATTGAATGCGGACGGCGCCTGCGTGGCGAGGTCCACCAGTTCAGCGATTTCCGCTTCCGACATCTGGTGCGACGAGTCGTAGCTGCTGGCGGAGGTACGGGCTTTGATTAATTCTGCGATGGTCATAGGTTGCAATCGTGTGTATCGTTGGAAGGCTGTCAGCTTAAGCGGTGCGGCGTTGCGGATAAACAGGCTGGCGGTCCGCAGACCGTCAACTTTTTTTCTACAGTCAGGGCTTTTTCAGGAAGTTATCGAGGTCGGCCGTGAATTTGAACGGGTTCTTGAAGGCCAGGAAGTGGTCGCCTTGTTCCTCGGCGCTGTACACGTGCAGTTCGCTGCTCGGAATGACTGAGTGGATCCAGCGCTGGCCGCTCAGCGAATCACTGTAGACGCCGGTAAAGATCGCGGTCGGCACGTCTACGCGCTTGCTGATGACGTCGCGCCAGTCGTTCGTGACGTGATCGAACATCACGCGCTTGAGGTCATCGATGTTGTTCTTGACGGCGGCTTGGGCGAAGCTCTCCGAGTTCTGGAAGTAGGGCGAGTCCATCAGCGTGAAGCGCTGGAATGCCTGACTGTCGACGATCATCTTGTTCGGCGCCTTGCCCGAGGTGAAGGAGTCAATCATGCGCTCGGCGTCGCTGGTGATGGCGCCGGCGTCCTGGCGCTCCTTTTCGGTCCAATCAGCGTGGCTGTAGATCGATGGCGGTTCGTCGATGAAGACCACTTTGTTGATGCTCTTGGTGCCGTACAGGTCGATGTAACTCCATAGCACCGACGCGCCCATGGACCAGCCGCAGTAGTCGGCCTTTTTGAGCCCGAGGTGCTCATTCAGCTCCTTCAAATCTGCAGCGAAGCGCGAGATGCGCGAACCATAATCGACGTGCTGCGACAGGCCCTGGTTGCGCGGGTCCAGCACCACCACGTGATACTGCTTGCTCAACAGGTACATGACGTTGAGGTACTCGGCGCCGTTGGCCGACCAGCCCGGAATGAAGACCAGCGGCTTGCCTTTGCCGGCTTCCCAGTAGGCCAGCTTAACGCCGTCACTGGTGGTGAAGTGGTTGATCTGCAAATCCTTGAAGTCGGACAGCTTGGCGGGCAAGCCTTCGATTTTGTTTGGGAAAGTGAAATCCTTGCTCAATACGGTGATGGCTGGGGCGGCGCTGGCAAGGGCACTGCACAGCAGCAGGCTGATGCCGCCAGCGGCGAGGCGGAAGAGATGGCGCATATATTCTGACTCTAATGTGTAAAACATCAGTGTGAACTGTAAACGCCATGCGATAAATATCGAATAGAATTGCTCACTTGAAATGGAGTGTTTCTAATGGACCGTTTATTGAGCATGACGGTGTTTGCCAAGGCGGTAGAGCTCGGCTCATTCTCGGCCGCTGCAGACGCTTTCCGCATGTCGCCGCAGCTGGTGGGCAAGCATGTGCAGATGTTGGAGCAGCATCTGGGCGTACGCCTGCTGAACCGCACGACGCGTCGGCAGCACTTGACTGAGATCGGCGCCAACTACTATGAAAAGGTGAAAGTGATCCTGGCGGAAGTCGAGTCTGCCGAGGGGCTCGCAGCGGAGAGCAAAGCCCGGCCCAGCGGCCGCCTGCGCATCAACGCCCCAGTCAGCTTCGGTATCCATGCGCTGATGCCCCGGCTGACCGACTACATGGCCGCCTATCCGGAGGTGCAGGTTGAGGTCTCACTGGCAAACCGCTATGTCGACGCGCTGGAGGAGGGGGCCGATGCAGTGTTCCGCGTCGGTGAACTGTCTGACAGCAGCCGCATCGCGCGGCGGCTGGCGCCATACCGTCTGATTCTGTGCGCGGCGCCGGCCTATTTGAATGCGCACCCGCCGATTAAGTCACCGCCTGACCTGGCCAGTCACGAGTGCCTGGGCTTTGCCTACACCGAACTGCGGACGCACTGGAGTTTCAATGGGCCCGAAGGTCTGGTCACCGTGCCAGTATCCGGCCGTTTGATGATCGACAGCGGCGAGGCGCTGCTGATGGCCGCCCGCGCCGGCATGGGCGTGCTGTTGCAGCCCGCCGAGCTGATCGAGCCAGAGCTGGAAGCCGGGCGGCTGGTGCGCGTGCTGCCCAAATACCGGCCGCCAGACCGTCCACTGCATCTGCTGTATGCGCCGGATCGGCAGATGACACCCAAGTTGCGCAGTTTCATTGAATTTGCCGTCGCTGCCTTCGGCACGCACAAGGCGTAAGCTTATTGGTCCAGCGCTGCGGCCAGGAAATCGACGAAGGTCCGCACTTTGGCCGATAAATGCTTGCGGCTGGGATAGACGGCGTAGACGCCGAGTTCGGCCGACTGCCATTCCGGCAGCAGTTGTATCAGGCGGCCTGCGGCCAGATCGTCGCCGACAATGAAGTGCGGCTGAAACAGGATGCCGGCGCCGCTGAGTGCGGCCAGCCGAATAATGTCGCCGTTATCGGCGCGGATCGGTCCGGCGATCGGAACCACCAGCGGGCCGTCGGGGGTCTCAAAGCGCCAGTCGGCGCCGCTGCCGGTCAGCGTATAGCCGAGGCAGGCGTGGCTGCTCAATTCTGTCGGCGCCTGCGGCGCGCCGTGCCGCGCTATATAGGTGGGACTGGCGCAGACAATGCTGCGCACCCCGCCAATCTTGCGGGCGATCAGGTCTGACTGCGGCATGACGCCGATACGCACCGCCAGATCGAAACCATCCTCAATCAGATCGACCTTGCGGTCGCTGAGTGAAATATCGAGTTGTACTTTCGGATAGGCTTGGGTGTAATCGCCGATGATGGTAGCTAGCCGGTGCTGTCCGTACGAGAGCGGTATGGTTACCCGCAGCACGCCTTGGGGCGTGCGATTCATCTGGCCAGCGACTTGTTCCGCTTCCTCCACATCGGTCATGATCTGGGTGCTGCGTTCGTAAAACTCGCGGCCTGTCTCAGTCAGGCTCAGGCGCCGCGTGGTGCGGTTCAGCAGGCGCGTTCCCAAGTGTTCCTCAAGCTTCTGTATCTGCTTCGAGACCATGGCGCGGGAAATGTCCAACTTGTCGGCGGCAGACGCAAAGCTGCCACCATCCACTACCGCAACGTACATTCGCATCGATGAAAACAGGTCCATGGCCATCCATTGTCAATTCAATGGAAATAGTTTAGTCACTGTGTAGGTATTTATCAACCATTCAAACCGGCCTACCATGGCTGCATCTTATTAATCGAGGTGCACCATGTCTCCGCTGCCTACCATCTTTGTTTCTCACGGTTCGCCAATGCTGGCGTTGCAGGACAGTCCCGCACGCCGCTTCCTTCAGCGCCTGGGAGAGAGCTTGCCACGTCCGAGGGCCATTGTTGTGTTCTCCGCGCATTGGGAAGCGATGAATGCACCAGCGATTTCTCTGGCCGAGCAACCCGCCACCATTCACGATTTCGGCGGCTTTCCCAAAGCGTTGTTCGATATCCAGTACCACGCCGCCGGCGCCCCGGAAGTCGCGGAGCAGGCGGCAGCGCTGTTCGCCGCCGCCGGTATTGCCGTCAGCCGCAGCGCGCAGCGCGGACTGGACCACGGCACTTGGGTACCGCTGAGCCTGATGTATCCGCAGGCCGACGTCCCGGTAATGCAAATATCACTGGTGCGCGGCGCCGGTCCGGCCGCGCACGAAGTGTTGGGCCGCGCGCTTGCCCAGCTTCGGCACGAAGGCATACTGGTGATTGGGTCCGGCTCGCTGACCCACAACCTGTACGAATTCCGGGGGCAGGCTGTCGACGCGCCCGCACCGACCTGGGTCAGCGAGTTCGAGGTCTGGATGCGTGAGCGTCTGGAGGAAGGCGATCACGCGGCATTGCTCGAATACCGCAACCGCGCACCATCCGCCGTGCAGAATCACCCCACGGAAGAGCATCTGCTGCCACTGTTTGTCGCGATGGGTGCTGCGGGTGCCGGCGCCAAGGCGCAACTGCTCCATACCAGCATTGAACACGGCGTACTGGCGATGGACGCCTACGCCTTTAACTGAAAGGAATGACCATGACGGATAAACTTAACGAAACGCTGGTGGAGCCGGTCTCTGGATTGACCTACAGGGTGCGCCCGGGCATTGGTGCGCAGGGCAAGTCACCGTGCCTGATCCTGCTGCATGGCGTGGGCGCCAACGAGGTTGGCTTTATCGAGCTGGCTAAATCGCTGGACCCGCGCCTGACGGTGGTACTGGCGCGCGGACCGCTGGAATTCGGACCGATGCAGTTTGGCTGGTTCCAGGTGCACTTTACGCAGAACGGCCCGGCCATCAATCCAGTCCAGGCCGATCAGGCGCGCCAGAAGTTGCTGACCTTTGTCGATCACCTGCCGGAAGTGCTGGATATCGATCCGTCGCATTTGTGGATGGCCGGCTTTAGTCAGGGCGGCATCATGAGCGCCAGCGTCGGCCTTACTGCCCCTGAAAAACTGACCGGCTTTGGCATTTTAAGCGGTCGCATTTTGCCGGAGGTATTGCCGTCGGTGAAGCCTGGCGCTGCACTGAGCAAAATACGTGCGTTTATCAGCCATGGCGTTCAGGATGACAAGCTGGGTATCCACTTCGCTCACCACGCCAAGCAAGTGCTGACCGGCTTCGACATGCCTTTGGAATACCACGAATATCAGGCCAACCACACGTTGAATATGGCTATGGTGGAAGATTTCAAGCAGTGGCTGGCAGGGCAGTTTTAATTCTCCCCTTGCAATCAATTGCCTAGGCAAGTATTATTCGTCTTATTCTAAGAGGCGGGTATGCAGCGAGACGAAACCGGAATTGACTATTTGGTAAGTGGCGGCTTGGGACATATGATTAACTCAGTGCGTAACGCCATCTTTAACGCACTTGAAACCGAATTGGCACCGCTGGAACTCACTTCGGCCCAGTTCGTTGTCGTAATCGCCGCGATGCGTGGCCGCGCCCATACCATCAGCGAGTTCTGTGACTTTGTGGGCGTCGATGCAGGCGCAATGACACGCTTGCTTGATCGCCTGGAGGCAAAGGGCATCCTCCGCCGCGTGCGCGACGGTGCTGATCGTCGCCAGGTGCAGGTAAAGTTGACGGAAAAAGGGCAGCAATTATCGCCGCAGATCATGCCGGCGATCGCCAAGGTCTACGCGCAATTTTTAGCAGATTTTTCGCCTGATGAAGCACTGCTATTGCAATCGTTGCTGCAGCGCTTGTTGGACAACGGCCCGGCCGCTTGATTTTTTTTGACTAAATACTTGCCTAAGCAAGGAGTGGTTAATATGAAACTTTTATATAAATCCAGTGTTTCGCTCGGCGTGCTGTTATTGATGGCCGGCTGTGCGGCGCCGGATCTCGGTCCGTTAGCCAAACTACACGGGGCGAATGAACTCGCCGCGCAGGCGAGCATTGGCAAGCCGACGCTGTCGGCCGCCGCCTGGCCTACAGAAAAATGGTGGGACCGCTACGGCGATGCCCAATTGAATACCTTGATGGACGAAGCGCTCAAGCTGAGTCCGTCTCTGAAAATGGCGCAGGCGCGGGTGCGTCAGGCGGAAGCCATCGCGGGCAGGGCGGAAGCGGCCAGCGCGCCACAGTTAAGCCTCGCGGATAAGAACAATCGTCAGCTGTTCAGCGGACATGGTACGACGCCGCCTCCTGTCGCGGGACAGTGGAAGTGGGTGAATGAAGCGACCCTGAACGGCTCATATGAATTTGACTTCTGGGGCAAAAACCAGTCAGCGATTGAAGCGGCGGTCGGCATTACCCATGCCGTGGAGGTGGACGCCTATACAGCGCGCCTGGTGCTGATCACTAATATTCTGCGCAGCTACGTACGGCTGCAGCAGGCTTACCAGCAGCTCGATATCGCCGCCGCGACCCTGGCCCAGCGCCAGCGCATTCTGGAGCTGACACAGCAGCGCGTGCGCGCTCGGATCGACTCCGCTGTCGATCTGAAGCAGGCCGAATCGTTGGTGCCCGCCGCCAAGGTGCAAATTGCGCAGATCAATGAAGCCATCGCGCTGAGCCGAGCCGAGCTGGGAGCGCTGACGGGGCAAGGGCCTGATCGCGGGTTGGCGCTGGCGCGTCCGAACATGCGCGAAGCGCGTACCACCTTGTTGCCCAGCGATGTGCCGGCGGAACTGATCGGGCGCCGTCCCGACATCGTCGCGCAGCGCTGGCGGGTGGAAGCGGCCGGGCAGGAAATCACCAACGCCAAGGCGCAGTTCTATCCCAACATCAGTCTGACCGCATTCATCGGCATGCAGAGTCTTGGCTTCCCGAATTTCAACGATGCCGCCAGCCGCATCACCGGCATCGGCCCGGCGCTCAGCCTGCCGATCTTCGATGGCGGCCGGCTGAAGAGCAACTTGGCCGGGCGCAATGCCGAGTACGACTACGCGGTAGAACAATACAACGCCACAGTGATTGACGCCGTGCGTGACGTGGTCAGTCAGCTATTGTCGTTGCGTGGGATCGAGGAACAGCGCTCCTTGCAGCGGGAGGCCGTCGCTACGGCGGATGACGCCTATCAACTGGCGTCACAGCGCTACCGCAGCGGTGTCGGTAACTACCTGCAAGTGCTGTCTGCGGAACTGCAAAAGCTGGCCAGTGAACGGTTGCAGTCCGACCTCGACATGCGCGCCATCGAGCTTGACATCGCGCTGGCGCGCGCGCTCGGCGGCGGCTTTGCTCCGCAAGGCTGAACCTGGAATAACTTTGAGAGAGATTTTTGAATGACTGCACACCCTGCTCAAGCCGCTGCTGCACCGGACCATACGCCCGGCGAGAAGCGTCGCCGCACCTTGCTGACCGCCGCCCTGATCGGCGCCCTGATCGCCGGCGGTGGATACGCCTTATATTGGTCGCGCGCGACCGCACAGGAAGAGACCACCGAGGATGCCTACGTTGAAGGCAATATCGTTCAGGTGACCTCCCAGGTGCCGGGAACCGTGATTGCCATTGGCGCCGACAATACCGACCGCGTGACCGCAGGCCAGTCCTTGGTCAAGCTGAATCCTCTCGATGCACAACTGGCGCTGGAGCGTAGCGAGGCCGCGTTGGGCAAGACGGTCCGCCAGGTCCGCAGCCAATTCGCGGTGGCGTCGCAGATGCGTGCCAATGTCGAACTGCGCCGTGCCGAGTTGAGAAGGGTTCAGGCCGACATGGACCGCCGCAGTGAACTGGTGCATTCTGGCGCGGTGTCCGGCGAGGATCTGGAACACGCCAGCGAATCGGTTCGCACCGCGTCGGCCGCGCTGAAGTCGGCGGAGCAGCAATACGAGGCCAGTCAAGCCTATGTCGACGGTACGACCGTGACGACGCATCCGGATGTGCTGAGTGCCGCAGCCCAGGTCAAGGATGCCTACATCGCCGCCGCCCGCGCTGTCGTGCCTGCGCCGGTGGCAGGGATTGTGGCGCGTCGCAACGTGCAGGTGGGCCAGCGGGTGGCGGCCGGAAGTTCGATGATGTCGATTATTCCGCTGGAAAGCCTGTGGGTGACGGCCAACTTCAAAGAGTCACAACTGCGCCATATTCACGCCGGACAGGCGGTGGTGCTCACTGCCGACGCCTATGGCCGCGAAGTCAAATACCAGGGGAGAGTTATCGGCCAGGAGGCCGGCACCGGCAGCGCCTTCTCGCTAATGCCAGCGCAAAATGCGACCGGCAACTGGATCAAGGTGGTGCAACGTCTGCCGGTGCGGATCGCTCTCGATCCGCGTCAGGTCGCCGCCAATCCCTTGCAGCTGGGCTTGTCAATGCGCGTGAGCGTCGACACCAGCCAGCGCGATGGGGTGCGGTTCGCCGCCGGCGGAAACGCTGCACATGCCTATGAAACCGACGTCTTCGCCCAGGAGGGCAAGGAGGCGGCAGCATTAGTCACCCGCATTATCGCCACCAATATGGCGGCGGGCGGTCCTGCAATCGCCGCCAACTAGGAGCACGATGATGCAGAACATGCCGCGCTATCCGCAAATACTGCTGTTCACGATCTTTACGCTCACCTCGATCGAATATTTGCAGAGCGGGATGATCGCCTTTGGCGCCGGTCCGATCATGGGGGAGATCGGCGCGGCGCCTGAGGAATTCAGTCTGATCAGCGCCACCTATGCCTGCGTCGCCATCGCGGCGATCGCGAAGCAGCGCTGGTTCGCCGAGCGCCTCGGATGGCGCCGCTTTGTGATGCTGTCGCTGGCATTCTTCATGCTCGGGGCGGCGCTGTGCGCGGTATCGACTACCTATCTGGAATTCATGGCCGGGCGCGTGTGCATGGCGATGGGTGGCGGCACCTTGATGACATCGGCGCGGGTGTTGGTGAATTTGTTCCCGCCCAGTCCGAAGCGGTTCACCGGGATACGCTACTTCGCCACGGCGCTGGCGGTGGGCAGCTCCAGCGCGCCGTGGCTGTCGTCAGTGGCCATTTCGCACGATAGCTGGCGCTGGATTTTTGGCATTCTGATTATTCTTGGCGCGGTCGCCAGTGTGCTGGCGCTGGTCTGCCTGCCAGTGGAAACGCCGGCGCGCGAACTGCACACCGAATCGCATCCGGTGCTGCTGATGGTGCTGATCGCCGGTACTTTCGTAGTGCTCTACGCATTGCAGCGATCCTATTACGATTTCTACGGTGACTTCGCGATGCTGGCATCCGCTGGCGTACTGGGATTGATGGCGCTGGCGTATTTTGTCCACGCCATGCACGCGCACAAGCGGACCCTGCTCAATATCGGCAGCTTGCACAATACCCGTTACTGGAGCGGCGTGGCGCTGTTCACTGCTTGCTACACATTGATGGCGGCGACCAACTACATGCTGCCGGCGTTGCTGCAACGCGGTCTCGGGTTCCCGTGGGAAGTGATCGGCCAGGTGCAGGCAACCGGACTGGCCACCACCGTGCTGACCTGGGCGGTGATGGCGGTCATCTTGCCAAAGAAACCCGCAGCGAAAAAATATTATCTGATCGGCTTTACGGCACTGGCGATCTTCGGCTGGCGCATCGCCAACTTCAGTCCCAGCGCCAATTTGTGGACCGACTTCGTACCGGCGCTGGCAGCGTACGGCGTATTCGTGATGCTGGTGCTGGCCACGACCGCAATGCATACGTTCCGCGAAGTGCAACATCATGAAACCGTCTTTTCCCACGCGCAGCAGGTGAAAAACATGTTGGCGCAGTTTGGCGGCAGCCTCGGGATTTCGCTGGCGACGCTGTTGCTGCAAACCCGAACGGCGATGCATTCTTCAGTGATGAATAGCCACTTCGTTGCCGGCGACCCATTCTACGAAAAGTCGCTGCGGCAGATGAGCGAAGCCTACGCCCAGACTGGCGCCGCGCAGTCGGCGGCATTGGCGTCCGCCGGACTGGCGCAATCGCTGACGCAGCAGGTCACGCTGCTCGCGACACTGGATCATTTCTGGATCGTTGCAGGTATCGGCGTGGTCGGCGCAGTGGTGATGGTGCTGCAGCGCGCGTTGAAGTAATCAGTTCAGGCGCAGCATGCCGCTCTGCAGTTCGCTCGGTACGGGATGGCCCCGGTCATACAGGAATTGCGCCAGCACGAAGTACAGTGTCCGCAGCTCGGCAGAGGTGTCGGTCTGGCGGTGGCATAGGACGATGGGACAGGTCACCGGCTCCGCCAGCGGCCGGTACGCCACGCCTGCCGCGGCAACCATTCGCGCTGCCGCCGGCACGATGGACACTCCGCAACCGGCGGCGATCATGATCAGCGCTGTGTCATATTGGTCTACCTCCAGCATATTGGACAAGGTGATGCCGCGCTCCTGGAGCTGCTCCAATACATGGTCGGCGAGGCTGGGGCGGGGCTTGCTAGTGTAGACGAGGAAAGGCTCGTCTTTCAAGGCGTCGAGCGGCAGTCCTTCTTCCAGCAGCGCCAGCGGATGATCGAAGGGCAGGGCGGCGATCATCGGCTCGTGGCGTAAAACAATGCGTTGTATGCCGTCGGTCGGTATTTCCACGCGGCTGATGCCGGCGTCGATGCGTCCTTCGCGCAAAGCGACAGCCTGTTCCGCGCTATTCATTTCCAGCATGCGGATGTCGATGCGCGGCAGCGCCTGGCGAAATTGCCGGATGATCGCCGACAGGTTGCCGTGAAAATTCGCCGGCACTACGCCAAAGGTAAAGGTCGCGCGCTCGTTATTCACGATGCGCCGCATGCTGGCCATCATCGCATCGGCCTGCTGCAGTATCTGCACCGCCTGTTCGTAGAACACCCTTCCCGCCGCCGTCAACGCCAGCGGCCGCTGCTCTCGGTTCAGCAATGCTGTACCAACCTCGGCTTCCAGCTCCTGAATCCGCTGGCTCAAGGGAGGCTGCGCCATATGCAGCGCCTCGGCCGCAGCCGTAAAGCTGCCGAGGCGGGCGACAGTCGCAAAGTAACGTAATCGTTTGAGGTCCATATCGCATTATAGATAATTATTTGGTTCCGGAACGGTGGTGTAGTGATGAATATATCAAAGCGATATAACGTTAATCAAAACGGTATTTTTCAGACCACGATTCCGTCCCTATACTCCCGAAGTGACATTGATCAAACAGAGGAGATTTACATGACCAAAGAAACCCAAACCGAGCGCCAGGCCATCCGTGCCGCTGTGCTGCACGAAGCCCACCAACCGCTGACGTTTGAAGCCGCATCGCTGGAAATGCCGCGCGATACCGAAGTGCTGGTGCGGATGGTGGCGACCGGCGTATGCCATACCGACATGGTGGTACGCGACCAAATGTTCAAAACCCCGATGCCGATGATCCTGGGCCATGAAGGCGCCGGCGTTGTCGAAAAAATCGGCCGGAGCGTCACCACCGTGGCAGTCGGCGATCACGTCGTCATGACTTACGCCTATTGCGGCCTGTGCGCACCATGCGCCACCGGCCATCCGGCCCACTGCGAGCACATGGGGGAACTGAACTTCGCCGGTGGCCGGCTCGACGGCTCGTCGTCGGCCTGCAATCACGAGGGTGGTGAATTGCATGACCACTTCTTTGGCCAGTCGTCGTTTGCCACACACGCCATCGCCAGCGAGTTGAATGTCGTCAAGGTGCGCAAGGATGTGCCGCTGGAACTGCTCGGGCCACTCGGTTGCGGCATCCAGACCGGTTCAGGCGCGGTGCTGAACGCATTGAAAGTCCACGCCGGCGCCTCGTTCGTGGCATTCGGCACCGGCGCGGTCGGCCTGGCCGCCATCATGGCCGCGCGCGTGGCCGGCGCCACCCGCATCATCGCGGTCGACGTCAACCCGGCACGACTGCAACTGGCCCTGGAACTGGGCGCCACGCACGCCATCAACAGCAAGGAGACCGATCCGGTCGCCGAGGTACGCAAGCTGACTGGCGGCGCCGACTTCACGCTGGAATGCAGCGGCCGCGCGGAAGTGTTGCGTCAAGCCATCGACAGCCTGGGCACCCTGGGTACCTGCGGTATCGTGGGCGCGACCCGCGAGGGTACCGAGGCAGCGTTCAACGTCAACGACGTGATGATTCCTGGCCGCCGCATCATGGGCATCGTTCAGGGTGACGTTGTGTCGCGCACCTTCATTCCACAGTTGATCGAATTGTTCATGCAAGGCCGCTTTCCGTTTGACCGGCTGGTCAAGTTCTATCCGTTCGAGCAGCTCAACGAGGCAATGGCCGATAGCGAAAGCGGCGTGACCATCAAGCCGATCCTGCGCTTCGAACCTGCCAAGGCATAACGACAAGGCCCGCATGGTCGACCTATCACCGCTGCTGCAGTTATCCGAGCGCTACACTAAGGTGGCCGACGCCGATCTAGGCGCGGCCAGCCCGATACTGGAAGGTCTGCAAGGACCATTCCGCGCCTATCAGCAGGCGCGCGATGCGGTGGGTACGGTCTGCATCCGTGCCGCACTCTGCGGTACGGTGGCGGTGTCCACCCTGGCGTTCGGCCGTGCTGTCGACATTGTGCCGTCGGGCATGGACGATGGCCTGCTGGTCACCACCGCGATTCGGGGCACCGCCGCCATCTCCGGCCGCCAGGGTGTGTTCGAGGCCAGCGTGGGCGAGACCTTGATCGCCCACGCGGAAGACCAACCGACTTTCGTCTACGCGCCGGACACTGAAGTGCTGAAGCTACGCTTCAGCCGCAAACGCCTGGAGCAACTGGGGGCGCGCCTGTACGGCGAGGACCATGCGCAGCGCCTGCATTTCGGCCCCGCCATGACGGCGCCGGGGGCGTCGCAGCGTTGGGCCGCACTGGTGCGCTATCTGCTGGTGACATTGAACGGCGCCGACGTGTCGCCGGTTACTTCCCAAGAGCTGGCGACGCTGGAAGAGCACCTGATGCTGACGCTGCTGAATATCCAACCGCACAACTATCTCGCGACGCAGCACGACACGCGGCGCGAGCTGGTGCTACGCCATTTCCGCGACGCCGCTGATTACATCGACCGTCATCTCGCCGATGAGCTGACGCTGGGCGATATCGCCGATGCCGCACATTGCAGCGTGCGGACACTGGCGCGCGCCTTCGAGACGGCCGGCGAGCTCGCTCCCATGCAATACGTGCACCGCCTACGCATGGAGAAGATCCGGGCTGAACTCAGTAATCATGCTGAGCAACGCAAGACCATCGCCGATATCGCCTTCGGCTGGGGCTACAGCCATCTGGGCGAATTCAACCGCAAGTACCGCCAGACCTTCGGCGAGACGCCGTCCGCGACCCGCCAGCTGCAATTGGCAGAAATCCGTCAGCCTTCCGTCCAGCTTCCGTAAGACCGCTGCGGCGGACAAGACTAATCTCCTTGTAGAGCGAAAAGCGAAGGCGCTTTCCGCCTTTCGAAACGAACAGGAGATTTAGATGGAAACCAAACTCATCATCGATAACCAGGCCGTCAACGCCAGCAACGGCGCCACTTTCAGCCGGGTCAGCCCGACCAGCGGCGAGGTCATCACGGTGGCTGCCGCCGCCACCTTGAAAGATGCGATCGCCGCTGCTGACTCGGCAGCTGAAGCATTCAAGACCTGGTCGAAGACCAGTCCGACTGAACGTCGTGCCATCCTGTTGAAAGCCGCAGATGCGCTCGAAGCCAAAATGCCGGAATTTATCAAGGTGATGGCGCGTGAAGTGGGCTCGTCGGAATTGTGGGCTGGCTTCAATGTGCAACTGGCCGCTGGCCTGTTCCGCGAAGCGGCCGGCCTGACGACGCAGATCCAGGGCGAAACGATCCCAACTGACAAACCGGGCGGCTTCTCGATGACCGTGCGCCAGCCAGCGGGTGTGGTGCTCAGCATCGTGCCATGGAATGGCCCAGTGGTGCTGGCCGCCCGCGCCATCGCCTATCCGCTGGCATGCGGCAACACCGTGCTGTTCCGTGCCTCGGAAGCGAGCCCGCACACCCATCTGCTGGTGGCGCAGGCGTTGCTGGACGCCGGTCTGCCGCCGGGTGCATTGAACTTTGTTACCAACGCCCCGGAAGATGCGGCACAGATCATCGATACTCTGATCGCTCATCCGGCGGTGCGTCGCATCAACTTCACCGGCTCGACCCGCGTCGGCCGCATCATTGCGGAGAAATCCGCGACCGAACTGAAACGTTGTCTGCTGGAGCTGGGCGGCAAGGCGCCGCTGGTCGTGCTCGATGACGCTGACCTGGACGCAGCGGCGCGCGCCGCCGCTTTCGGCTCATTCTTGTATCAAGGACAGATCTGCATGTCGACCGAGCGCTTGGTGGTCGATGAGAAAGTGGCTGATGAATTCGTGGCCAAGTTCGCTGAACGGGCACGCGCCTTGCCGGCTGGCGACCCTGCCACCACGCCTGGGCTGGTCATCGGTCCAGTGATCAATGCCGCCACGGGCAAGCGGCTAAACGCGCTGATTGACGATGCCGTCGGCAAAGGCGCGGTATTGGTCTGCGGCGGTGCAGCGGAAGGCGCGATGATGCCGGCGACGATCCTCGATCACGTCACGCCGGAGATGAAAATCTATGCCGAGGAAACCTTTGGTCCAGTCACGACCGTGGTGCGCGTCAAGGGCACCGAAGAAGCGGTACGGGTTGCCAACGACACCGAATATGGCCTGTCGTCGGCCGTTTTCGGCCGCGATCTGGATCGCACGCTGGCGGTAGCCCTGCAAATTGACGCCGGCGCCTGCCACATCAACGGCCCGACCGTCCAGAATGAAGCGCAATCGCCATACGGCGGTTTCAAGCAAAGCGGCTATGGCAAGTTCGACGGCCGCGCGGTGATCGATGAATTCACGGATCTGAAGTGGATTTCGATCTCGCCTAATTCGCAAACCTATCCGTTCTAACGTCCGAATTTTCAGGGCGCGCCATCTGCCGAGACGTTTGCGTCCGGCAGATGAGGGCGTAATCAGGGAGTACCATGAATAACAAGAATTCAGACAATATTATTATTGTCGGCGGCGGCGCGGGCGGGCTGGAACTTGCCTGCAAACTTGGACGCAAGCTTGGACGCGACCGAGTGACGTTGGTGGATCAATCCTTCTATCACATATGGAAACCTTCTTTGCATGAGGTCGCCGCAGGAACCATGGACATGCATCGGGAGGGGCTACCTTATGCGATGCTGGCACATCAGAACGACTTCACCTTTATTTACGGTTCGTTCAGCAGGCTGGATGCCAAAAACAAGATTATCGTCGTGTCTGCAGTGGAAGCTCACTCGGGCAACGAAATCATACCGGAACGAGAGCTTTCGTATTCCAAGTTATGCATCGCAGTTGGTAGCACCTCGCACTACTTCAACACGCCTGGCGCTGCGGAGAATACTATTTCATTGAATGGACCGGGCGATGCAGAGCAGTTTCGGCGTGAGATGCTGAAGCAGATGACATGGGCTGAAAATCAGAAAGAACGCACGCCTGACGTTGGCGTGGATGTAATTATCATTGGCGGCGGCGCTACTGGGGTTGAGCTGGCGGCAGAGTTGCGGGAGGCCAGCAGCCGCTATCTGGATTATGGGTTTCGCCAGTTAGACCCGAGCAAAGATATTCGAATTACCCTGCTGGAAGGCGCGCCACGTATTCTGCCGCCGTTGCCAGAGCGGGTCGCCGCCACTGCCACAAAGTTGCTGGAGGAGCGGCACATCAAGGTCGTGCCAGCATGTCGCGTGGAGCGGATAACCCGTGATCAGGTGATCGATACATCAGGGCAGGTCTATCCATATCAAATATGCGTCTGGGCTGCTGGCATCAAAGCGCCGGCCTTCCTGGCCAAGCTAGGATTGCCAACTACGCCATCCGGTCAACTGGAGGTCACTAACCGATTGCAGGTTAAGGGACAAGCCGATATCTACGCCATCGGCGACTGCGCAGCTTGCGTCATGGCCGATGGCAGCCGGGTGCCGCCGCGTGCTCAGGCGGCACACCAGCAAGCTGACTATTTGTACAGGTCATTTATATATGAGCACCGACGCGGCCAGTCTGTGAGGGCTGCGTATATCTATCGTGACTATGGCTCATTGGTGTCGCTGGGCATGGCCTCCAGCGTCGGAACTTTGATGGGCTCGCTAAAAGGCCGCTCGTGGTTCGTTCGGGGCGGCTTAGCCAGGATGCTCTATGTAAGTTTACATTTGCTGCACCATGGCGCTGTACTTGGGTGGGCGCGTACATGTGGTCTCGCAATCGCTAGGGTACTGGTTCGTCGAAACACGGCGCTTGTGAAGTTGCATTATTGAGTAAATGCTGCGATGTGTGTTTGCCCTTGCATTGCATTGCGAGCGAGGCGATATGCCGTTGGGGTTCCCACGCTCTGCTGGAAAATTGATTCCCAGCGATGCTGGCCAGAGGAGTCGGTCCAAGTCGATTGATTAGTCGCTGACGCCGCCGGCCTGCTTGCGCAGGATCGCTCAAGCGGTATTATGAATTGTCTCTGATGAGAGATCACGATGGACGAAGCTTCACATCTCCGCTAAGAGATGACCTCTGAGCGCTGTCTTGGCCTGTAACTTTGACGGAGGAGGGCCTTGGGATCGCAACCAAAGCTCGGGCGGCCCGGCGCCACTCAGTCGGGCCTTCCACAGTATATGCGGAGCCCCATCGTATGCTAGCAAGCTTCAACCCCGTAGTGATTGCTCTGCCGCTGTCAGGTTCGTCGACAATTATATGGTTACCATCATCTATAAGATATGGCACGTCATTGCGCAGGTAGATGACATCGCCATCTTCGGCTACGCGTATTTTGAGGTCTAGCTCACCCAAGGTCTTCGATTGGATTACCGCTGGAGCGTCAGCTCTACCCCGGAAGTGGAGTCGGGTCGAAGGGATCTTCTTGGCGGGCGCATGTTTCCGGAGCTCCTCCAGACATGCAGGTACCGCTGATGCGCATTTGTGGAGATAGGATAGGTATAGATTCCAACTCGACAATTGGATGCTCCGTATTTTTATCTGCCTCCGGTTATCTCGTACGTCCATCGCAAGCTGCATTTTTCGCTCGTCGTATCGATTGTCGATCAAAGCCAAAAACAGCTCGCGCACATGTTTCGGCATTTTTATTTGGAACATAGTAAAGCGTTCGTAGCTCCTGAGCATGTGTTCCTCCTGCTTTGCATCTGCGGTAAGTTTGTTGATGTCCTCAATCAAACGCTGGACTTCCGCCTGCAATGCTCGTCGGGTTCTGGTGAGGTCATTGCTGAACCGCCTCCAGAGCACCAAGTCGGGAATACCGCTACGGCGATTCATATTGGCCCTGAACTGGGCTTGCTTTTCGACTGTTTGTCGTAGGTACTCACAAGCTTTAGGCCAAGGCATACGCATCTCTAGCCGTAGAAAGTCGCTTGCGCTCAACCATGTTTTTCCGCATAGGATAAGGTTCTTGCGTGTTGATCGCGGGCTAGGGGTTACCTGTTGGTCGGTTCGATACTTTTCACGCAATAGTCCATGTGTGATGACGAGTTCTGCCAACAAAAAGTCCAAGTCCACATTGCGATTCCAAACCGGCACCAGATCATTTTCGGGTGAGCCGGCAGCCGCAGCAGCATTGTCCTCTCTAACCCAGATCAGGCGTGAAATCGCGGTGTCAAACTTTGGGCCCATTTCTCGTCGCGGAGGGAGCTGTATGCCGAGTTCTTCTCTGGCTGTCTGCAGCGACTTTGGGGCAACCATGAGATCGCCATTGAATGTATCGATAACGCCGTCCAGGAGGCGATAGTATGCCGCTTCTCTAGCGTCCAGAAAATGTACTTTATCTGCATCCGATAGTGCCCTGTACTTCGCCGGCAAGTTCCCATCCAGATATTTAATCTGCCGTGATCTCAGCTGACGCCACTCCATCAGTCGAGCCTCGACAGTAGAGGCTGCTGATGTCGGTGGGCCTACTGAGCAGTAGGATTCAACTTCCTGCTCAGAGAGTGCTTTTTTTTTGAGCTGGGCGTTAACTTCAGAAATTCTTGAGTAAAGACATACTCGCGCAGGTTCGTAAAATTTTCTGCTCCTGTGGGTTTGATTGCCTCGTACTCGTTGAGTTTCCCACGGTTTCGTGTTTTAGTCTCGCCCAGTGTGCGCAGGAATGTTCGCAATTCAGCTTTCGAGCTCATGTTTTTCTCAATAATTTCGTCCAATACAATTTGTTTTATGTGTTTTTTATTATCCAAAAACACATCGCCACGATATCCTTCCAGTACATCGGATTCCATATTGAAGTCAGTTCTTCTGCTTAATGCTGGTGATATCGAGCCAAATTTTGCGCATATTGCTTCCTGAATGGCATCATGAAATTCTAAATGATGTTTATGCACACCTCCCCACGGATTCATCGCTTTTCCGGTTTTTAAGTTAATATTAGGAACCACTATATGGCAGTGTGGTTTTCTAGATCGAACTATTCCATTTTTTCCTATAACTTTTTTTATCCTCGGGATGTGGGCCTCAGCGTAGTAAAGATACTCATCTTCCCGGTATGCGTTAAAAATTAAGTCTCGATAATAATCGACAATTTTCTTCAATGTTTTTTCATCAACGCCATCGTCTTTAAAGCTAATTGTCACATGTGTGTATCTAATTCTGTCGCTGTGAATTGATTTAATCGACTGATCAAGTAAATCGATATTTCCACATAAGGTAAACCGGTCATCCAACTCGTCTCTCCCTTCTAGGCGACCGGATTTATTCCCATTTTTTAGATAGTTAACTATCCCATCAAAATTTCCTCTGATTCTTATTAATGCCATTTTTTACTCCTTCTGACTACGGTTGATGTTCTATTTGGTGACTCGTTTCCGGTTAAATTTTTGTTGCTCTCAACAAGAAAATTCGCCATCAATGTACTGCTGTATATTTGATAGCATTTTAATAACCTCGTCAACCTTGGCAGCATCTTGATGGACTAAGGTCGGGCGAGAAACATATGCTGCGATTTCTTCGATCTTCAAATTGATTAGGTTACTGTAGTTGAGCAGTGTCAGTCGATTTTTGCCAGGATTTTTATCTATTTCATGCTGTTTGATAATTTTTTCTGCTAGCTTAGCTCTCCTTTCTAGCTCTTCTATTGATATAAGAGGACTAGGCTCACCACCGTTGCCGATGTCCAGAAACTTTGCTCGAAAGTATTCTGTGGTGGACATTCCGAAACCTTGAGAAATTTCTTTAAATTCATCAATTTCTTCCGGGCTAAGCCGAAAATTAAGTTGTGATCTTCTTGTCATTTGTTTCTCCCGGTGCGTTAGCACCGCCATAGGGATTAAAAGGCGCAGCCTTTTGCAAAGCGATGTCTAGTAACCGGAACGGTTGCTAGACATCTGGCGTGCCTTGGTTTTTAAAAATGTACTTTTTCATAAACCTGCTATACAGAGAATTATTCTACCCCTCCCTGTTCGCAGAATTTCAGGGTGGGAAAGAAATTGCGTCTTTTTCGTATTTTCTGGAGAAATTTATTGCTATAAATTTCCTTTAATTAATCTTTTTTGTGTTTTGTAACACGGTGCTACTCAAATACTGATGACAGCAACTTCATTAGATATGCTGGCGCCTAAGATTTAAAGGCGAGGGTTGAACGATTGGGAAATCTTGACATTTTGCCGCGCGCAAGAACATCCGAGAAACTGCTTAATCCTCGGTGCTACCGGAAAAGTGCCTCAGGAGTGCGACGAGAAGTGACTCGAGAGTGCCTTGAAAGTGCCTCGAGAGTGCCTCGAGAGTGCCTCGAGAGTGCCTTGAAAGTGCCTTGAAAGTGCCTTGAAAGTGCCTAAATCTAAACTAGCATATGACTTGATATACCTGAATCACTTGAGGCTTAACTTTGCCGATAGTCTCTCACGCGGGTATCGGAAGCCGCAGCATAGAGTGGCCTGGGCTGCGACCTGAGATTGTGAGGAAGCAACAAGCGTGTTGCCTGGCGTTCTCGAAAAAGCTTGTGCAGTGACAAAGGTGACAATGGTGACAATGTGTGATTTTTGACGTAATAGAGAATGATATTATCTGTAGGATAATTCCTACATGACTTAATGCACGAATTTCAGATTTTTAATTTAGGTATCTGGTTTTTTGGAAGGAATAAAAAGACGATGTATCTTGCTAAGCTTGAGATAAAGAATTTTCGGAAAATCGATTTTTTGTCAATTGATTTTTCGCATGGATTAAATATAATATTGGGCGAAAATAATATAGGAAAGACAACCATTGTTGACGCGTTGCGGACTCTGCTTACTGCGCCAGAAGATGCCTATATTCGTTTAGGTCTGGAAGACGCTCATAACCAGAATATACTTTCTATTTCATTCCGATTTGTATTTAGTAATTTAAATATCGAGCAAGCTGCACATTTTATGGGCGCTGTGCTGCCTCAAGATGCCGGTACATTTTCAGCTGAATTCTTGGTCCACTTTGAAGCACCCGATCCGATGGGGCGTTTCAAGGCTCGGCGACTTTGCGGCGATCGCGCTGCTATTTCGATGACTGCCGAAATGGTGGAGCAACTTCGAAGTATTTATTTGCCGCCTTTGCGTGATGCTTCTAAAGCTTTAAAACCTGGAATGAGAAGTCTGTTGGCACGATTATTACAACGAGTTGCCACTCCTGATGGGCTAGAAGCATGTAATCAAATACTTGGACTTGTCGACGAGCAATTAGGAGCGGCTCAGCCAATTACCGCTGCTAAAGATGCCATATCTCAAAGATATAATGAAATGCTAGGAGCTGCACTTTCGCAGCAACTGGATCTAAATCTCAGTCCACTAGATATCGGAAAGGTCGCATCACGGTTAGCCATCCTTGCTGACGGATTTGATATTGAGAGAAATGGTCTCGGCTATAACAATCTCATTTACATGGCTGCCGTCTTAGGCGAGTTGTCGCTAAGTGGCGAAGTCGTGTATCGTTGCCTGATCGTCGAAGAACCCGAGGCGCATCTCCATCCTCAATTGCAGTCTATTTTGCTGGCGTATTTGCAGCAGGAAGCCGCCGCAGGCGGGCAGCAAGTGCAGATATTCGTTACTACGCATAGTCCACATTTCGCCGCATTTGCAGAGTTGGAAAACATAATTCGGATGAGCCAGCACTATGGAAAGCTGTCGGCTTTCCCAATTAAGAATGCTGTCCTAGATGATCGTCGACAGAAAAAGTTGAAGCGCTATCTAGACGTCACTCGTGCGGACCTGTTTTTCGCGAGATCGGTGATCTTGGTGGAGGGGGCAGCGGAACGAGCGCTCGTACCAGCGATGGCTGACTACCTAAATATCAATTTGCGGCATCTCGGGCTTTCCATAGTAAGCGCTGAGGGGCTTAATTTCGACTGTTTCTTGCCGCTGTTCGGACGTTCCGCTATGCCGGTGAAGGTTGCCACTTTGACGGATGGAGATCCAACGCTTATACCATTTCCAAATTTGAACCAAGCGGCCGATATTTCTGCCGGCGCGAATTCAATTCAACAAATGGATGAGGCATTTCGGAAAGTGTTTATCAGCCCCAAGACACTCGAATATGACCTTGGCTTGCAAGGTCCTGTAAATCGTGCGTTGATCCTAGACGCCTTGAGTGAACTCCATCCGCAGATAGCGGTTAGACTCAGGGCGGCCGTATTGGCTGAGCAAGACAACACCAACGCTGCTCGTGTGCTGTACCAAGGAATGTTCGAGCGAAATGCAGGTGCAACAAATATTTCAAAGGGAGCGTTAGCACAGGAGCTTGCACAGAGGCTGAGTGCCCGTCCAGAAGGTTTTATTGTTCCACCGCATATCCGAGCAGCGTTTACTTGGATTCAGATGCCGGTACCGCCATTAGCGCCTCAGATTGCTCCGGCAGCGGTGGCGCCACGTCCACCGCAGGCAGTCTAATTCCACAGCGAGTTCCTATGTCCGTTGCAGACCAAGATGCCGTTGTCAACGCTCCGCTAGTTGATCTTTCTGTGGTAGCGGGCGCCGGAAGTGGCAAAACGAAAACAGCGATCGCGCGCGTGCTTGCTGTTTTAGAACGCATACCGGCCCGCCAGAAAGTAGCATTGCTGTCGTTCTCCAATGTGGCCGTTAACACCTTCCGTCGAGGACTGGTCGCGCAGAACGCAGATGCGAATCGTGTCACCGTACAAACCTTCGATTCGTTTTTTACGCACTATGTGATCATGCCGTACGCCGCCCACGTAATGAGATGTGCGGTGGCTCCCTTCTTGGTGCTGGGTGAGGAACCATTTTTAGCCGGCTTCAACGTGTTCCACGGCAGGAGGTCACACCCAATTACCAATTTGAAGATCCGCAGACACGGAGTGGAATTTCAGGCATTTCTCGATAATCAGCTAGTTCCTTGGGCGATCGCTCAAGAGGCGATTGAGCGGATTGGAGCTGTTGGTGCCTACACCTATGACATTGCGCGCTACTGGGTCCATCGCACCTTAATTGAGCTGCCTTTTCTAGTCCCGCTGTTGGTTGCGCGGTACCCGCATGTACTTGTCGATGAGGCGCAGGACATCGGCTCAATGGATTGGGCGTTAATCCAGCTTCTACGGCAGAGTGGAATGCGTGTGACACTGATCGGTGATCCGGCTCAGGCAATCTTTGGATTTAATGGAGGTGAAGGGCAGTACCTCCAGGAGTTTATACAAGCCTTAGAGGTCGGCCATTATTCGTTAAGAACGAATTTTCGTTCTGTGCCGCACATTGTAGCGTGTGCCAACCAACTCACCGGCCGTAACGATGTCGCCGCGCGCGGAGCGCTGCAGACGCATTGTGGCGCCTTCTTAGTTGCTTATGACCCGGCAGCACCTAGAGCTATTCTTGATCGCTTCTATGGCGTCGTAAATGCTATCGGTTATGCGAATGACGAAGCCGCCGTAATTTGCCGTGCTCACAGCCTTGTCGCTCAGGTACGGGGCGGCACAAGCAATCGTGGTTCGGGCATAGTTAAGGCGCTTGTTAAGGCGGTCGATCATCGCTTGGCAAACGAGTACCATCTCGCATACAAGGAGTGCGTGGCCGTCGTCGGAGCCTTGCTGGACCCGTCATTCCCGAGGTTTAAGGCATTTGTTGAAGAGGCCAACACCGAATTGGGCAGATGCGTCCGAGCGAAGATCTGGATGTTTGTCTGTGATCATGATTATGGCCTCCCACACAGCCATCTGAATGCAAGGACGCAGTGGTTGCCTGCGTTGCAGCAAAATCTACGAAACTTGTTAGATGCTCTTGGCGCGCTTGGATTTACTTTCGCTGATATCGGCAGGCGAGTAACTGCACGCGATCTTGAGGACAGCCCCTTAGTACAGCCACGCCATGGGGTGCGCGTCGACACGGTGCATCAGGTAAAAGGCGAGAGCATCGGCGCTGTCCTATACGTCGCAACGGAGCTTCACGCGAGGGGATTGATTGCAGGAACTGCCACGGAAAGCGGTCGTATCGGTTACGTCGCCCTTACACGTGCTCGTGACATCTTTTGGCTGGCTGTTCCGCTAGAGTCCTATGAACGTTTAGTGCCTCTGGCTACCGCCGTTGGGCTTGTGCCCGTGCAGCTCTAATATCCTCTAGGATGATCTGATGGCACTACTAGCGGAATCATTGGTTGATGAGTGGCTAAATCGTAAGGGCTTCTTTATCGTACGGGGGCTCAAGCATGGCGTCGGCGAGATCGACTGACTTGGTGTTCGCCCCGGGGGGGGCGTTGGAAGCTTGGCATGTAGAAGTGCAAGCTAGCTTCCGGCCGATCGGATACATCACGCCGTTGCCGGCAACGTCGTTGGCGGGGTTTGCGAAAACCAAGACAAGTATGAAGACGCGTCAATTGGTGCAACTCGAACCGTCGGTCGCAGCATGGGTGGAGAAAAAATTTCTCTCGACCTCCAAACGTGCCGCGCGCGACCAGGCATGGCGCGGACTGAATTGGAAGTATGTTCTGGTCCATGCTGTGGTTCGTGAACAATCTGAGCTCGATTTAATCGCTAGTCATGGTGTGGAGCTAATTGCGCTACATCGTGTTCTGGAGGATTTGGGGCAGGGGGGCAGCGGTATAAAAGGTGGAGCTGGCACCGACTTGTCTGAGCTTATCCAATATTTTTATCAGAATAATCAGGAGCTATAGAACTCCTGGTATCGATCGGCTAAATTGGATGGAGGTGGCCCCTGTCGATCTATGAGAATCAAATGTTATTCTGGATTTCTTTCACAACTCCGACGTCACTTGGCGATACGACCTCTCGCTGCGCAAGTAGAGCGCGCCCAATGGCCTCAAAACAGCGCTGACGCATAGCCCGAGCTGAAGCTAGCTTGGAAAGCGCGGTGATGCTCAGAGCACTTCCGGTCCAATTCCGCACAAGTCTAGATAAACCCCATTTTCTGACGAATGGAAGGGCTGCTTTTGAAGTCTGTAGGTAGAACGATATCGCGCTGTGCTATTAGGGCGTTTCCAACAGCTTCGGAGGCGTACTGCTTGACAAGCCGTGGCGAATCGAGAGCAGTCAACTTGTCAATTGCTGACGGGTGAAAAGCAATGTCAACAGTGGGCAACTCATCGAGTAGACGATTGGTGATACGTACGGCTATGCGCCTTTTTTGGTCTTCGTCTAACGTAATATGAAACTCACGGAAGCGGCTGCGAAGTGGCCTTGAAACCATCTCTGGATCGTTACAAGTCGCTATATAGAGGTAATTGGATACATCTACCGGAATGTCAACACACAGGTCGACAAATTGCTCTGCAGCATGGCGTTCAAGCAATGTTAGCAACGGAGCCGTCAGATCGCTACCATCGTTTTTCGACATTCCGCTGGCTTTATCCAATTCGTCTAGGACGATTAGCGGATTACCGACTGGATCGCCGGGCGCGCCCTCTGTTAACAGCATAAATATTTTTCCTGGAGAACTGTTGATATAAAAGGACGAAGAGCCGGCCAGATCTGAATTGTTCTGGGCCGCACCCATATCTATTTTCTTGAACCTCGTCCTAAGCACCTTCGATAGTTGAACGGAAAATTCAGTTTTCCCAGTGCCGGGTTCACCAATCAGAATTATGGGGGCCATGCGAAGCACGCGATCTCGGTGATGCCGAGCGACCATTGCGCACCCGGCAATGTATTTCGTTACCTCTACGAATTGCTCATATTCATCCTGAAGTGCGCGCAGACAAAAGAAGAAGTCATCGTCGATTCCCACCAACTTCCTAAATTGCCCGTGGGAGACCAGTTTCTTGATGATACGAAGATGTTTTGCTTGCGATTCTGGGTCCTTTGTCTCTCCCGCCTCGATCGCCGTGAATACATCTTCCTTGTTGTAGAGTCGAATCGCGGCGCCTTCGTATTTCTCAAGCGGATCTATAAAGTCGTCAGAGAGCATATATTCCAGCTCTTCCACCGGTGAAGTCCTGGCTGCTTTAGGCTTTCGTTCTGGCTCGGCCTCTATTCTACGTGTGTCATACCCTGGATGAGTCGTCGATAAATCTAGGTGGGCTGCAATATGTTCAAAGGGATTTGGGGCGTATTTTTGAGAAACCGGTTCTGTTTCTGTACCGAACTCCAAGCATGATTGAAGATGATATTTTGATGCGATGGGTTGTTGCAATTTATTCTCCTACCTAGTCGGAAGGAGATTTATTCTAGTCATATTTTTTTCATGTGCAACGGTTTTTTTTAATTTATTTTTTTGACTCAGCAGAAAAGACTTGTGGTTTTCTATGCATGTGATAGGCGCTATCAGTTCCGCACATCGAAATGCCTGACTTCCGGCTTGGCAATTTAGAGGCTGCGCACACTAGCTACATCCCGAGTAGCCTAAGCGCAGTCTATGAGAAATTATTAGTCCAAGATTGTGATCGTGGGCCGTTGGCCAAGTTTGCGTGTCACCGCTATTAAGCCTATTTCCTCTAACTGTCCTAAAGTCTTGTAGAAAGTCTGTCGTGTGCAGCCTGATAAGTCTATCGCTTCTTTGGAAATTTTTACCGTTCTTGATCCTCTCACTCCCACCAAAAACCAGATTGCAACTCCCACATTGGCGCCACTTCCGAAACTCTGGCTAGCGGATTGAAGCCACGAAAATGGTATAGGACCTTTGATAAACTTTGGGCTCGATCGCAGCTTTTTCGCTGTTTGCGAACCGTCTTCGCCAACTTCGGTGATCGGCCCCAGTTCTTGGTAACAGGTATTTTCTTGCTGTGTTTTATGGCTCATGCTACCTCACGAAATTTTTGGGTTGATTGGAGTTGCCCGACAGCGGCCATTACCTTATTCCACATCTCGCTGTTTCTTGTGTTAGTAAAGCGATTTGGGTAGACGCAGGTCTGAACACTGGTTTGGATTTCGAAACCGCCAAGCACGTCTTTACTGGCCTGTGCCATGATCTTTTGGGTCATTGCAATTTCATGCTGCAGAGTGGCGATTGGCGCCTCGATTAGGAGCGCATCATGCATAGTTGCACAGACACGAACGCCGGAGTCTACAAGTTGAATGCAAGCGAGCCGAAGCATCTCGGCGCCGTTCGCTTGCATTGGAAAGTTTCGCAGGCTGCGTTCATTCGATTTTGCGTTCGTGTGTAGATACCAACCGAAGGCCGTCCAAATTTTTCCTCCCAGCAGTGCTTCGGTGACTATCTCATCGGACCATGCCCAAAAAGTTGAATACAAATTTCGATGAAGCTGCAGCATCTGAACTGCGGCACTCACCGTTTGTCCTGTCTGCTCAGCCAAGCTTTCCGCCCCTATGCCATATTGGATAGCTAACACGCTTTGCTTGAAGAGCTCGCGTTGACCGGGATGCGTATCACGCGTCGCATGTGTTGGCAAGATTCCTGATTGAATCCCGAATTTTAAGTACGGGTCGCCAGAGCAGTATGCTTCCTGCATCCTTAGGTCACTGGACAAGCTTGCGGCAATACCGAACTCTTGCTGCGCCCAGTCGATGTACGCTATTCCGTAACCTGGTGTCGGCCGGACGAAACCCCGCGTCCAGGACGCACGTCCGAAAACAGACCTTTTTGTTGATGGCTGATTCCTGGATGTAGATGACGAGAAGGTTGCGAGTGGGGCACGACTGCGTCCATCTCGATGAATTGCTATCCCATCCGGTGAGCCGCTCTCAACACAAGTTTTCAACCAGCGGACCGGCGCTATATCGGGATGCAGTTTCGCCATACTTTTGAAGCTCGCATCGGAAAGGTCCAGCCCATCAACCGAAGTCGGCCACGCGATTCCATGCGTCTTCAGCCAAGCCGCCCAAAGTTGGCTGTCGAATTTTCCATCGCGAAACACGCTATAGGCGGCGTCTATATCGTCAATCAGGCGTTGCTTGATTTCATCCCAATGGGTTGCGACAAGTTCTAGAAGTTCATGATCCAGTGGTACACCGTTATTCTCGATGGCGCTGGCTGCGATGCTGTACATTCCTCGCAATAGCGCGAAGTCAAATTCTATGTACTTATGCAGGAAATCAAACAAGGCAGCACAGCCAATGGCCTTCTTTTTACAGGAGAGCGTCACTGACTCAGCACTAGGCTCAAACGCGTTGTTGTTGGTACAGCCGGGCCAGTCGGATAATGGCTCATTGAACGTCGCAGGTAGTCCACACGAAAGCATCGCGCCATTGAGCCCCGTTCCGAAATGTCGATCTGATCCATTCGTGATGCATAAAAATTCACTTCGTAGATCTATCAAATGCTCGGGCAGAGGCCATCCCTCTGCTCGCATTGCATTGAGGAACTTGACACAGTCATAGCAGATCAACAGGCATGTCCCATCCAGTGGAATAGGGAACTTAGTCAAGACCCGCACATCGCTTGCCGATACCTCGATCAACTCGCTTGTCTGGACGTTTATGACTGTGATTGCCTCGAACCTTGGTGAGATTGGGGAATGGATGGTTTCTGAAATCTCCGACGCCACTACCCAGATGTTCTGCCGGAATTCTGTCTTCTTCATCTTAAAAATTTCCCTTCATCTTCTTGATGATGAAGTGATCGGGTGAATCGATGATGTGGCCTTGAAAAGCATATTCCACGAGCTGCTCCATTGAGATATCCGGCCATATAGGCTCTCGTGTCGCTGTCATCGCTACTTCAGTCCGATACCGCTGTTGGGCCATGTCCGAGAACACTCTCGTCCAATAATTTTCCGCAAAGGCTACAGCGCCAGCAAACGACGCATGCCACGGGTTTGTTTTTCCATCGCGGCCGGGCTGGGGAACTGTGTAGTGGTTTAATGTACCCGGACACCAATTTAGGCGAGAATGCTCGCCATGGAGAGGTGTTTGATGAGCAAGCAAAGACGTACATTTTCCCCTG
>NZ_FNEQ01000013.1 GCF_900100205.1 Duganella sp. OV510
ACCCCTTCCCATCCCGAACAGGACCGTGAAACGACTCTACGCCGATGATAGTGCTGCAACCAGTGTGAAAGTAGGTTATCGTCAAGCTAGTTATTTAGAAAAATCCCCATCAGCCTGAACGCGCTCAAGATCGCGCTCAGTGCAGATGGGGATTTTTTGCGTTTACATCTTCTCCAGATTTTCGCCGCGCAGATTGACCAGCAGCGCGCGGCCATCGCCGTCGACACGGAATTCGCCATATCTGGCTTTCGCCCATCGTTGCGCCTCACCTTCCTTGAAATACCAGGCATTGCCGTGGCGCGGCAACTCGATCAGCAGTTCATCCGGCGCCAGCGTTTGATCGTTGGCTTCGCGCTGCAAGGCCGCGATACCGTTCGCATCCAGCCGGGCAATCACTTTGGCACGGCGACCTGTTTCGCTCAATTTGGGAAAGCGAAAATTCAGCGCCATATAGTCGCCCTGCATCAGCGAGCGCGGATCGACCGGCGCCAGTTCGATAAAGACAACACGGCCATTGCTGATCAGGTTTTCTTTCTGCCAGATGGCGCCGTTGCCGATGATCAGCGTGGCCAGTAGCGTAACCAGGATGCCGGATTTCAGCGTGGCCGCCGGAGCCACCGATACCGGCCGCTCGCCGCGCCCGCGCCGATCCATCCAGCCGAGCACGCCGAAGCCTGCGCCGATGACCACCATCACCAGGCCCTTGGTCGCCAGCGGCATATTGAGCTGGTAATAGAAGCTGCCTACGATCCATGCCGCAGTGACGCCGGCAGCCGTCGCCAGCAACCAGCGGCTGCCGGCCAGGCAAATAGCGATCACCAGCAGCGCGCTGCCCAACAAAGGCATCAACCAGGCAAGCATTGCGCACAATGCGGCGGCAGCCAGCATGCGCGGTGCACGCACCACAGGCCAGCGCCTGGCCAGCAGGGCGCCAGCAGCGACAGCCATCGCCAGCGACACAACGGCCGGCAATGGATGGCTGACGATTTCGCCGTGACGGTCACCGGCCCAGGATCCCATGCCTGCGCCGACAATAAAGGTTTTGCCCGATGCGTAGGCAAGGCCAAGCAAGGCCACCACGATCCAGCCGCCAGCGGCCGATTCCAGCACAATCATGCGCGAGGCGTTGGCGCCGGAAACCTGGCTGCGATCACTGGCCAACGTCGCCGCAACCCAGACCAGCACGACGCATTGCAGGCCGCCCCATAGCTGCATGGCGTCGAAGCGGCTATTGTTGGACACGGTGGCGATCACCGCCACACAGGCCAATGCACCCAGCAGCACGCGCAGCCATTGCTGCCGCACTATCCAGGCCATGCCCATAAATAGCAGTGCCAGCAAGGCACCGGCAGCGGCGTGCGGCAAATCCTGATACAGGCGCAGTGCAAACAGGTAGCTGGCCACCAGCATCGAGGGCAAGGCCATCTGCTCGATAAAGCCACCCGGTTGCGCTATTTGCAGCGCAAGAATCGCCATCGCCAGAAAAACCGCGCCAAGGAAATAAGCCATCGGCCCGTGATTCAACGCATTTCCGGCCTGCACAATAACCAGTACCGCAAACGGAATCGCCACCAGCCACGCACCCAGCGCGCTCATCAGGACAATGGGCCACGGCCGCGTGATATCTTCCTGCTGCGCATGATGTGGCAAGATGCCGCGCGCGCTGGCTGCCCGAATAAGGTCGTTCAAACGTTGTTGGCTCATGCTCCCACCCCCGCATGATGCAAGCGCGTCAGATGCATGATGTATTTGACCGTGCCTGCCAGCAGCGCCGCAGCGATACAGCCGATCAGCAACATGCCGATGATTTCCGCCTCAATCAGCACGCGGGCAACACCTGCCACCAGCAGCACATTGATGCCCAGCCCCAGCGCACTGATGACGAACACATCAAACAGTGCGCGCCGGCTGTAGGCATAAGCGCTGGCAGCCAGCGCTGCCAGGGTGAGTGGATAAATGATGGCGCCGCCTTCGCCGAACAGGCTGAGCACGCCGAAGAACACCATGCCGGCAGCCGCGTAGATGATGCACAACCGTACCGGCCAGTTTCCTGCGCCGGGCGCATGGCGCAGGGCGAACGCCAGCGCGAGCGCCGGCAACCATGATCCGGTACTACCATGGAACACTGAGCGCGTATCAGCAGCGCCGGACCACAACAGCGGCGCCGTCAGGGCCACCACCGCCCACGCCGTCCAAAGCACGGCGTGGCGCACGCTCAGGCATAGCGGCAAGGTCAGCGCGGCCCACAGCGCAAACAACTGCCATGGATCGGCGCCGGTTTGGTAAGTCTGGCCGAAATGGGCGAACAGGCCGCCGCAGGCCAGGAAGCCCAGCAGCGACAGCGGTACGCGCAGCGCCGGACGGCGCCAGGCGCCAAGCAGACTGCCGGCCAGCACGATTTCCAGCAGCGCAAAGCGTCCCAGGCCCGATAGCGCTTGCCAGTTGGCGGCGATCCAGAACAGCACGCCCAGTCCACCGAGCGCGGCGCCTAGCAGGCTGATACCCGTCTGCAGGTGGGCAGATAGCGCAGGCGGCGCGTCTTCGAGGCCGGCGAGCCGTTTGAGTTCTGCATGATGTTGGGCTGACAGCTGATACTTGTCCGTCAGCGCGAGTATGGCCAGGCGTAGATTCATGAGCGTCCATTTTTCAGTGTGTTGCATATAGCTTAACATGCTGACTTAATGCAACGCGCACTCACTAATTGTGGGCAGGCCGTCAATTGAGTTGTATTATTTACCGGTGTCCAACCCAACTGAGGTAGATCCATGGCAGATGCAAAAAAATATCGCTTGGTAACTCGTAGCGATTTTGATGGTTTGGTGTGCGCGGTGCTGTTGAAGCACCTGGACATGATCGATGAGATTCTGTTCGTACACCCGAAGGACATGCAGGACGGGAAAATCACGATTACCGACCGTGATATCACCACCAATCTGCCGTATGTGGCGGGTGCGCATCTGGCGTTTGACCACCACTTGTCGGAGACGATCCGCAATACCGGCGAGCGCAAGAATCACGTCATTCACCCGGAAGCGCCGTCCGCCGCGCGCGTGGTGTATGACTACTATGGCGGCCTGAAAGCTTTCCCGGCGTCGTGGGACGACATGATGGCAGCGGTCGACAAGGGCGACGCCGCGCGCTTCAACGAGCAGGAAGTGCTGAATCCGGAAGGCTGGGACCTGCTGAACTTCCTGATGGATGCACGTACCGGCCTGGGCCGCTTCCGCGAGTTCCGCATCTCGAACTACAACCTGATGATGGACCTGATCGACTACTGCAAGGACCATTCGATCGCGCAGATCATGGAACTGCCGGATGTGAAGGAACGCAAGGAACTGTATTTCGAGCACGCCGAGAAGTGCAAGGAGCAGATCCGCCGCTGCGCCACCGTGCACAAAAACCTGGTGGTGCTGGACCTGCGCGATGAAGAGATCATCTTCGCCGGCAACCGCTTCATCGTCTACGCACTGTTCCCGCAGACAAATATCTCGATCCACGTGCTGTGGGGCCTGAAGAACCAGAACACCGTGTTCGCCACCGGCAAATCGATCCTGAACCGCAGCTCCAAGACCAATATCGGCGCGCTGATGCTGGAATACGGCGGTGGCGGGCACGAGAATGCCGGCACCTGCCAGGTGGACAACGAGCTGGCGGAAGAGGTACTCGGTGCGCTCATCCACCGCATCAATTCTGACGGCTAATAAAAAAGCGCCCGAGGGCGCTTTATTTACATTCAGAACTCTTTTTCAGGCATCGCAATCTGGTTGTCGGTGCTGAACTGGTAGTCCTTGAAGACGTGTTCCGCGCTTAACACCTGGTACTCGCCATCCGGCTTCTTGAACGAGGTGTCCTTCAGCTTGTAGGTGTAGTGGCCGCAGGTCCAGCAGTTGAAGTTGCGCATATGGGTGCACAGGCAGGTCTTGTCCATGACCACCACGTTCTTCTGTTCCGGGTGCGCTTCCACTTCGCGGTTGTACGAGTTGATGTAGGCGCAATTGCCGCTGGCGTCCAGCAGGTAGCCATACGATTCGCAGCCCGGACGGATGCCGGAGCCAATCGCCGGTGTGTTCTTCAGCATACGCATCGGATAGCCGGTCGGCGAGACGCCGTTGACGATCACGTCTTCTTCCGAGGCCTTGAAGTATTCCTGCTTGACCTTGTCCGGCAGACCGCATTCCTTGGTGACGGTGAAGCGGGTCGCTACCTGCACGCCAGCCGCACCGGCTTCCAGGAAGCTGACCGCGTCCGAACCGGTGAAGATGCCGCCGGCGGCGATCAGTGGAATGTCCAGATTTTCCGCCTTGAAGTAAGCCAGCAACTCCTTGGTGATGGTCATCAGGTCGTAGTCTTTCCAATCCTCCAGGCCGAAACCGAGGTGGCCGCCGGCCAGCGGGCCTTCGACGATGACGAAGTCCGGCAGACGGTTCAGCTTGGCATTCTTGCGCAGGAAGATCTGCAGTGCACGCACTGACGAGACGATGATGCCCAGCTTGGCTTCACGGAAGCGTGGATGGTCGGCCATCAGGGCGAACGAGCCGAAGTGCAGGCCGGCTGACAGCGTGATGCCGTCGATGCCGGCGTCCAGCGCCGCGTTCAGGCGGGTGCGCAGGGTTTCGCGCGGACCGTTCATGGTCAGCTTTTCCATGCAGTTGACGAAGATCAGGCCAGGGCCTTGTTTCGCCTTCATGGTGGCGCCGATGTGCAGGCGCTGTGCTTCTGCCAGGCGCTCCAGGTCGAACTGGACAATCGACTTGTCCATATTGTTGATGTTGTGCTTGTACAGCTTGGTCTTGTCCTTGACGAAGCTGGTATCGAACTTGCGATCCGATACGTCTTCCACCATGGCATCCGAGATGTGGCCTATGCCGCCCAGGCGGGCCGCTTCCAGTGCCAGTTCCGAGGTCGAAATATCGACACCCATTCCGCCGATCATGATGGGCACATATTCTTCATTGCCAAATCGCAGGCGGAAATCATCAACACGTTTCATTGCTATCCTTAGACTACCGAGGTTAATTGCGGTCGCGCGGCAGTACGCATAATCGGAGCACCGATTTATTCTACTCCATGTGTACTACAGCTATATGACGGCGCGGCCACGCGAAGCAGGCCGGCGGCGGACGAGTATCAGTCGCGGAAGTTGTTGAATTCCAGCGGCAGATCGGTCGCTTCCTTGCGCAGCAGCGCCATGGCAGCCTGCAGGTCGTCGCGCTTGGCGCCGGTGATGCGCACCGATTCACCCTGGATCGCGGCTTGCACCTTCATCTTGCTGTCCTTGATGATGCGCACGATTTTCTTGGCGTCATCGGACTCGATACCGTTCTTGACCTTGATGACCTGGCGCACCTTGTCGCCGCCGATTTTCTTGATCTCGCCATCTTCGAGGAAGCGCACGTCGACCTTGCGCTTGCCCAGCTTGCCGATCAGTACATCACGCACTTGTTGCATCTGGAAATCGGAATCGGCGGTTACGGTCAGTTCGCGTTCCTTCTGTTCGACGGCGGCGCCGGTACCTTTGAAGTCAAAGCGCGTGCCGATCTCTTTTTGAGATTGCTCGACAGCATTCTTCACTTCGATCATATCGGCTTCCAAAACTACATCAAACGACGGCATAACTATTTCCTTTTTCGTGTGGCACGCAGCAGGCGTGAGCCGGCTGCATCAAAGACTGATATTTTAACGGACAACCTGCCGTTCGCTGCCATATGGGCGCTGGTTTTTTGCTTGTTTGGCTCTATAATCGATCAAATTTCTTGATTATTTCCCTCATGTCATCCCCGATTCCTGTTCTACATCAATTTTCGCTGCAATCCCTGAATACTTTTGGCATCGCCGCCATCGCACGGGCTTATCTGCGTGTCACAAAAAAAGAGCAATTGCTCGGCGTTTATGCTGATGGCGCTTGGGCTACTTTGCCGAAGCTGATTTTGGGCGGCGGCAGCAATGTACTGCTGACAGGTGATTTTGATGGCCTGGTTTTACATATCGGACTCGAAGGAAAAGAGCTGATTGGCGGCAATGAGCAGCACCATTTTGTCCGTGCGGCAGCCGGTGAAAACTGGCATGCGTTTGTACAATGGACGCTCGCCCAGGGCCTTGGTGGACTGGAGAATCTGTCGCTGATTCCTGGCACGGTAGGCGCCGCGCCGATCCAGAATATTGGCGCCTACGGGCTGGAAATCAAGGATGTCTTCCATAGCGTGACGGTGTTTGATCCGCACAGCGGCGAAACGCGCGTGATGGATGCGGCGGCGTGCCGTTTCGGCTATCGCGATAGCGTGTTCAAGCGGGAAGGCCGGCACCTGATTATCCTTGACGTGACCTTTGCCTTGCCGAAGCAGTGGGCGCCGAACCTGCGCTATGCGGAGCTGGCGGCGGAGCCGGGCATGGCCGACGCACCGACGCCGCAGCAGGTGGCCGATGCGGTGATCGCCATTCGCAGCCGCAAGCTGCCGGATCCGGCGGTGATCGGCAATGCCGGCAGCTTCTTCAAGAATCCGGTGATGGAGGGCGCGCAATGCGCGGCGCTGCTGGAGCGCTTCCCGAATCTGGTACATCACGCGCAGCCGGATGGCAGCGAGAAGCTGGCCGCCGGCTGGCTGATCGACCAGTGCGGCTGGAAGGGCAGGAACCTTGGCGCCGCCGGTGTCTATCCGAAACAGGCGCTGGTGCTGGTGAATAACGGCGGCGCCAGTGGCGCCGATGTGGTGGCGCTGGCACGCGCGATCCAGGCCGACGTGCAGGCGCGCTACGGCGTCCTGCTGGAACCCGAACCTGTGTTCATCTAAAACCCGGGGTCAGTTCTGCCAAACGTACACGAGCTCAACCATTTCATGGTTGAGCTCGTGTACGTTTGGCAGAACTGACCCCGGGTTTAGGGTTAGGGGCGGGCGGCCTGGACTAGTTCGATGGCGGTGCGGGCGTCTTCCGGGTAGATCGAGCTGCCAGTGTGGCAGGCGGCGCGCAAGGCGGCGTCGCTGATGCCGGGGAGTGATTCACCAGTCACCGAGAGGCTGATTCGGTGCAGCTGGCTGGTGACGATCGAGCGCCGCGAGGCCATGTTCAGGATGACGCCAAATTCATCGTGGCCAATACGCGCCACCAGGTCGCCCGCACGGCATTCGCGCTCGATCCGGCGCGAGATGTCGGCCAGCGCTTCCGGCAGCATCTCGATGCCGTTGACGCGCACCACACCCACACCCAGATGCCCGTTGTTGCCCTGCGCGGCGGCCAGCCTGGCCTGTAGCTGCTCATAGAAGAAGGAACGGTTGGCGGTGCCGCTGGCTTCGTCCAGCGTCATGCGCTGCTTCAGCACATTCGGGCCTTCCTGCGTGGCGCGCTGCATCAGCATGGCGGTCATATTGGCCAGCAGTTGCGCGATCTGTTCTTCGCTGTCGTTGAATTCGCGCGGTTCTTTCCACACCAGCTTCATGACGGCGATGGCTTCGTTGCCGGCGATCAGCGGCACGATCACCATCGCGCGCAGTCCGACCTTGCGGCAGGCTTCGCGGTTGACGCGCTCGTCGCTTTCGCTGTCGGTGCAAAGCGCGGCGGCGCGGCTGGTCAGCACGCGGCCGGACAGACTGTTCGCCACCGGCATGCGGAGGCCCAGTTGCGCCTCGGCGATGCCGCTGGCGGAACGGTAGACGATGGCGTCGTCTTCCAGCAGTTCGACCACTGCGCCATCGGCGCCGGTCAGTGCCACCGCTTTGGCGGAGGCGGCATCCATCACCGCACTCAGGTCATTGCCCAGGCCAACCAGCTGGACCTGGGCGTCGATGATGGCAAGTAGCTTGTGTGATGGTATGTTCATGGTCGTAAAAAAAGCAGACATATAGTCTGCTTTGAGTTTAGCCGAAGTGGCAAACGTAATCGACGGTTTCCACCGTTTCGATGTCGAACTTGCTGTTGCCCGCCACCTTGAACTCCTGGCCGGCGCTGTAGGTCTGCCATTCGCTGGCGCCGTCGAGGCGCACCTTGCACACGCCGCCGACGATTTCCATGATTTCCGGCGCGCCGGTGTTGAAGGTCAGGCTGGAAGGGAAGATGACGCCAACACTCTTCTTGCTGCCATCCGCCAGGATGACGTTGTGCGATACGCACTTGCCGTCAAAGTAGATATTCGATTTTTTGACGACGCTGACTTGATCGATTTGAGCACTCATGCTGCGATTTTTCCTTAGTTCGATGAGGTGAGACCAGGCAGGTCTTCCGCGCTGATAACGCGGTTGCGGCCACCGCGCTTGGCGGCGTACAGGGCCCGGTCGGCTTGCTGGATCAGCTCTTCGACGCTCGATTCCGGCGACGGCACCACGCTGGCCACGCCGACCGACATGGTCACGCACGACAGTTCGGTGGTCGCCTGCGGATTTTCAATCGCGAGCTGCTCCAGGTGGCGGCGGCATGACTCGGCCACGATGATGGCGCCAGTCAGCGGTGTCTCCGGCAGGATAATGGCGAATTCCTCGCCGCCGTAGCGCGCGGCCAGGTCGGCCGGGCGCTTGAGGTGTTCAGTCAGGACAGCGGCCACCTTCTTCAGGCACAAGTCGCCGGCGAGGTGGCCGAAGCTGTCGTTATACAGTTTGAAGAAGTCGACGTCGCACATCAGCAGCGTCAAAGGCTTCTTGTCGCGCTGACCGCGCTGCCATTCGATGCGCATGGTGTCGTCGAAGCGGCGGCGGTTGGCGATGCCGGTCAGGCCGTCCAGCGCCGCCAGCTTTTGCAGTTCGATATTGGCGTCGGCCAGCTGCTTCTGGCTCTCGCGCAGGAAGCGGAACGCCTGGTCGCGCTGCAGGCGGCTGATGTGGGCATTCGAGTGATAGCGTACGCGCGCCAGCAGTTCCAGCTTGTCCGGCAGCTTGACCATGTAGTCGTTGGCGCCGGTCGCAAAGCTGTGCGCCTTCAGTTTCGGGTCTTCCTTGGCCGACAGCACAATCACCGGCACGTGGCGCAGGCCTTCCTCGGTGCGGTACTGGGTGATCTGGCCGAAGCCGTCGATGGTCGGCATCACCAGGTCCTGCAGGATCACGGTCGGCTGCAGTTGCAGCGCTGTCTCCAGCGACCTGGTGGCGTCAGTCACGTAGTGAAATTCGATATCCGGCTGGTCGCTCAGCATGCGCCGCACGGCTTCAACGATGATCAGCTGGTCGTCGACCAGCAGCACGCGCACTTTGAAGGTGGGGAGGACCGGTTCTTGATCTGCTGCGGTTACTAATGCTTCGGACATCAGGACTCTCTTAGGTTATTGGCTACGTCCACCAAGGGTGCTGCGCAAGACCGGTCCGATCTTCGCCAGCGGTAAAATCATCTGCGCCGCATCCAGCTCCGCCGCCGCGCGCGGCATGCCATACACCGCGCTGCTGGCCTGGTCCTGGGCGATCGTGGTATGGCCGGCCTTGCGCATCGCCAGCAGCCCTTCGGCGCCGTCGCGCCCCATGCCGGTCAACAGCACGCCCACCACTTCGCCTTTCCAGTGCTGCGCCACACAGTGGAAGAATACGTCCACCGACGGCCGGTAGGCATAGTCCTTTGGGTGGATATCGTAACGCAAGCGAAGGTTTTGATCCAGCGTCAGGTGGTCGTTGCTCTTGGCGATCAACACCGTGCCGGCCACCAGTTCATCGCCTTCCTCGGCGGCGCGCACCGGCATTTCCAGCTGCTCGCCCAGCCAGCGGGCGAAATTGTCGGCGAAATGCTGGTCGATGTGCTGCACCACCACGATGGCGCAGCCGCGCGGTGCCTTCCAGCCGGCCAGCAGCTTGGAGACCGCCACCGGGCCGCCGGTGGAGGCGCCGATGGCCAGCAGCGAGGTGACTTTTTCTACGTCCGCCAGCGGGGCGGCGCCGTTGGCGGCGGTGCGCGGCAGCATCGCCTGGCTGCCGCCGCTGTGGCGTATCAGTTTGTCCATGGTGCGGATCTTGGCCAGTAATTCGGCGTCGCCGCCAGGCTGGCCTTGCAGCACCGGCGTGGCGGTGACGTCCAGTGCGCCGGCGCCCAGCGCGCGGAACACCTGGTTGACGTTGTCCTGCGGCCGGCCGGTCACCACCAGGATGGCGCACGGGCTTTGTTCCATGATCTGGCGTGTCGCCTCGACGCCGTCCAGTTCCGGCATGTTCAGGTCCATCAGGATCAGGTCAGGGCGGCTCTCTGCCGCCATGCGCACCGCCTCGGCGCCGGTGCGGGCGATCCACAGCACCTGGTGTTCGGCGGTGCTGGCGACCACGCGCCGCAGCGCTTCGGCTGCCATGGCAACATCGTTGGCGATGGCTATTTTCATCTACGGGCATCCCCAATCAAATCACTGACTGCGTCAAGCAGCGTCTCGTCGTGGAAGCTGCCCTTGGTCAGATAGTAGTCGGCACCTGCCGACAGGCCGCGAGCGCGGTCTTCGGGGCGATCTTTGTAAGAGACTATCATGACTGGCAACTTGTGAAGATGTATATCTTTCTTAATCAAGGTTACGAGTTCGATGCCGTCCATGCGCGGCATGTCGACGTCGGTGATCACCAGGTCGTAGTCGCCGCTGCGCACCACATTCCAGCCGTCGATGCCGTCGATGGCGATATCGACCAGGAAGCCGCGACTGAGCAGCAGCTTGCGCTCCATTTCGCGCACGGTCAGCGAGTCGTCGACCACCAGGATGCGCTTGGTCTTGCGCCGTTCGGCGGCGTCGGACTTGGCCAGCTGGTGCAGGCCGCCTTCGTGCAGCAGCTTGTCGATCGACAGCAGCAGGTCGGGCACATCGAGGATCAGCACCGGCTCGCCGTTGTCCAGCAGCGCGGCAGCGGAGATGTCGCGCATCTTGCCGAAGATCGGGTCGATCGCCTGTACTGCCAGGCTTTGTTCGCCACGGATGGCGTCCACCACCAGCGCGTAGCGGCGTGCGCCGGCGCCGATCACCACCACCGGCAGTTCGCTGCCTTCGGCATTGGTGTCGCCCAGCTCCAGCACTTGCGAGGCGGAGACCAGGCCGAGGTGTTCGCCGCCGAAGTCGAAGAACTGCTTGTTTTCCAGCGTGTGGATGGCGGTTTGCGGTACTTTCAGCACGCGCTCGACCTGCACGATCGGCACGGCATAGGCTTCGCCCTTGACGTCAACCACCAGTGCGCGCACGATCGACTGCGTCAACGGCAGCGTGATGTAGGTGTGGAAGCCGACACCCAGCTCGGACTCGATGCGCACCGTGCCGTTTTGCGAACGGATGGTTTCGTGCACGATGTCCAGCCCAACGCCACGGCCGGATATCTCGGTGATGTTTTCTTTCAGGCTGAAGGCCGGCAGGAACAGGAATTCCAGCAGCTCGGCCTGTGACATCGAGCTGGCCATCTGCGCCGGCGCCATCTTGCGTTCGATCACGCGGGTGCGGATTTTCTCCAGGTTGACGCCTTTGCCGTCGTCGCTGATTTCGATGCTCAGCATGCCGGCGCGGTGTTTGGCTTCGAGCACGATGGTACCGGTGCCCGGCTTGCCGGCGGCGATGCGTTCGGCGGCGCTGTCCATGCCGTGGTCGATGGCGTTGCGCAGCATGTGGTTGATCGGGCTTTCGATCTTGGACAGGATGTCGCGGTCGACCAGCGTGTCTTCACCGACGATGTGCAGCTGCACGTCTTTGCCCAGGCTGCGCGACAGGTCGCGCACCATGCGCGGGAAGTGCTGCACGCCGTCGCGGAAGGGACGCATGCGCATGGTCAGCACTTCATCCACCATGCCTTGCGAGACGGCCAGCAGGCGGCGCTCGTAGGCTTCGATGTCGGCGATGTGCTCCAGCACGAACTGCTTCAGCGGATGGGTTTTTTGCAGGGCCAGCAGGGACTTTTCTTTCAGGCCGGCGTCGGTGCTGTTGGAGATGGCTTCGTGCAGTTGTTCGATGATGGTGAACAGGCTGCTCTGGTTGCGCTTGAAACGTTGCAGGTTCTGCACGAAGGGATGCATCTGGTGCGCGTTGATGCGCGATTCGCTAGCCAGCGACAGCAGCTTGTCGAAGTTCTGCGCGTGCTTCATCGGCGCCGGGGAACGGCGTTCGTGGGCGTCTTCAGCTGCCGGAGCGGGCGGCACTGGCGCCTGCTCGTGCGCGGCAGCGACAGGGGCGGGCGGTGAAGCTGGCGGCGGGGCGAGGTCGATCGGTTCGGGCAGGAAGGCGATGGTGCCGATAGCGTCCATGGTGCGCTTGATCTGCTCACCATTGGCAGCCAGCCAGCCTTCTACTTCGGCGTCCTGCAAGCGTGACAGCTGCAAGATCAGGTCCACACCGGCCAACAGCACGTCCACGCGGTTCGGCGTCAACGCCAGCTTGCCGATTTGCGCGGCGATGAAAGCATCCTCCATGCCGTGCGCCAGCTGTACCACCACTTCCAGCCCGACGATGGCAGCCGCGCCCTTGATCGAGTGCGCCGCGCGCATCATTGATTCGACCGCGCCGGCGTCATCCTTCAGCCGCTCCATGGCCAGCAGGCCGTCGGTAAGGATTTGCGTCTGGCTGTCGGCCTCCATGCGGAACAGGTCCAGCATGGAGAACTGGCTCAGGTCTCCGTTGTTATCCACGCTCATCGCAGCGTCCTCGCGAGTTGATAGCCGATCAGCGCTTCATCCAGCATGCCGATGCGCATGTCGTCATGCGTGATGACGCCGGTGAGAAAGCGGGACAGGCCCTTGTTGATGGTGGCGGCCGGCGCCTGCACCTTGCTGCTGGCGTAGCGCAGCATGCCATGCAGGTCGGCCACTGGCAGCGCATAGGCCTGGTCCTCCCATTGCGTCAGCAGCAGGCGCGCGAAGGTATGGCGATTGGTGGCGGCTTCGCCCTCGCTGTCATCGATGCCAAGCAGTTCGGCCAGCGACATGCAGGGGTACAGCGTGCCGCCGACATTGACGATGCCGCTCAGGCCACGCGAGCTGCGGTGCGGCAGCCTGTGCGGCGTGGCGATCGGCGCCACCGAGACGAACATGCGCGTCGGCAGCGACAGCCATTCGCGGCCGATGCGGAACACCAGGCAGGAGGCATCTTGTTGTTCGGTGTCGCTGGCGGCCTGGCGGAAATGCGCAGCCCAGTCTTTTTTGTAGTCGTCACCGACCGGGCGTTGCAGGTTTTGCTGCGCGGCGTTGGCATAGACCTCGCAGTTGCGGCAATGGACGGCCTGTTCCAGCTTGTCGCAACTCTGGTCGCCGTTCACGCCGATGACGTTCCAGCAGTCCTGGACGTCAACAACAATGGGAGAGGAGGTTGTGCTCATGGTTTAGCGCCTTCAGGATGCTTGCTGGCGTTTGTAGATGCGGGCGGCGCGCGCCTTCAGCGCTGCAGCGCCGCTAGCGTCGTTGTTGGCTTCCGCCAGCAGCGCGAGGTGGCACAGCGCTTCGTAGTGATCGGGCTGCAGATAGATGCAGCGCTTCCAGTAGTCTTCCGCCATCTTCGGTTTGCTGGTCAGCTCATTCAGCAGGCCGAGGATGAAATACGCTTCGGCGGATTCCGGATGCTGTGCCAGGTGGTCGCGGCAGTTTTTTTCGGCGGCCTTGATGTCGCCCAGGTCGGCCAGGCGGCGCGCTTCGGCCAACAGGTTGGCGCCGATGGCTGGCGTCGGCGTCGGCGCGGCAGTATCGGCAGGACGGGCGGCAGCGGGGCGGGCAGCAGCGGCAGGGCGTTCGACGGCAGAGCGGTCGGCGCCGCGGCCGCGCACCAGCGGAGCGGGCGACGACAGCGACGACAGCGACGACAGCGACGACAGCGACGACAGCGCGGGCGGCAGCGATGGCGGCGAGGCGATGCGGCGCGCGGCATTCGGCGGGGCCTTGACCGTGGCGCGCGGTGCATGCGCCGGCTTGGCGGCTGCTTTGGGCGGCGGCGCGGTCTCCTTCAATAATCCGAACGCCTGGTTGTACGACAGCGGCGTAAAGCCATGCTGGCAGAACGATGGTACTTCAGCATAGCCGGCGAACAGTTGGCCATCGTCGGCCAGCAGCGCGCGCAGCTTGGCGATGGCGGCCTTGGTGGTTGGCTTGTCGAAGTAGATCAGCAGATTGCGGCAGAACACCACGTCATAGTGACCGCTGCGCGCGGTCAGGTCGAACTCCAGCAGGTTGCCCTGCTTGAAGCGCACCTGCTTGCGGATCTCGTCATTGACGCGATAGTCGCCGTCGCCGGCGCTGGTGAAATGCAGGTCGCGGAAAGCCAGGTCCTGCGCGCGGAAAGCGTTGCGGCCGTAGATGCCACTCTTGGCGCGCGCCACGCAGGTGGGGCTGATGTCGAAGGCGTCGACCATGAAGTTCTGTGGCGGGATGCCAGCGTCCAGCAGCACCATGGCGATGGTATACGGCTCCTCGCCTCCGGCGCAGGGAATCGACAGGATGCGCAGCGGCCGCTCGCCGCTGGCGGCCAGCCGTGCGCGCAGGAATTCAGCCATCGCGACAAACGCCTGCGGGTCGCGGTAGAACCACGACTCCGGCACCACCACCAGCTCCACCAGCGCGGTCATCTCGGCCGGCGTCATCTGTTTGAGGTAAAAGTCTGGATCACTGATGGCGGTTTGCGCCATGCGATTCTTGATGGCGCGGTCGACCACCGATTTCGACAGGTTCAGCCCGGTGGCCTGGCGCAGCAGCGATTGGGCGGGTGTCATGCCGGCGCTCCGTCATCCTGGAACAGCAGTGCGCGCAGTCCGGCCGGCAGCAACTGGTCCAGCTCCACCAGTTGCAGCATGCCTTGCGCGTCGCTGGCCACCTGGCCGAGGAAGGGCGCGGCTTGCACTCCGCTGGGGTTCAGCTGGTCGTCGCGTACTTCCTGCACGCCCAGCACGCGCTCGGCACGCAGGCCAAGCTGGTGGTGCACGCCTGCCGGCGTCACGTAATCAGCGACGATGATGCGCGTGTCGAAATGGTCGACGCCGCTGGGCAGGCCGCTGGCGCGGCACAAGTCGATCACCGGCACCGAGGCGCCGTGCAGGTCCATCAGGCCTGCCACGCTGTCTGGCGCCAGCGGCAGCTGCTTGAGTTCCAGCAGCGGCAACACGCGCACCACATCGCGCAGGCGCAGGCCGTAACGGTCGGCGCCGATGTGGAAGACGAGGAGTTTCATCCCGTGCTCCGCCTAGACCGCCACGGCGAAGTTGGCGACGCTGGTTTGCAGGTCGCCGGCCGCGTACTGCAACTGGTGCACCGCCTCGCTGGTGGCTTTCAGCGATTCCACCGTTTGCTGGGTGGCGTCGTTCAGCTGCATCATGGTGGCGGTGATCTGCTCCGCGCCCACCGCCTGCGACTGCATCCCTTGCAGCACCACGTCGAACTGCGGCGCCAGTTTCTGCACCTGGTCCATCACGCCCGACAACTGGTCGGTCACCTGGCGCACTTCGCCGACGCTGCGGCGTATCTCTTCGGAGAACTTGTCCATGCCCATCACGCTGGCGGAAACGGCCGATTGCATCTCCTTCAGCATCTGCTCGATGTCCCAGGTGGAGACCGAAGTCTGGTCGGCCAGGCGGCGGATTTCGGTGGCTACCACCGAGAAGCCGCGACCCGCCTCGCCGGCTTTCTCGGCTTCGATGGCGGCGTTCAGCGACAGGATATTGGTCTGGTCGGCCACCTTGGTGATGGTGATCAGCACACTGTTGATGTTGGACGCCTTCTCCGACAGCGCTGCCAGCTTGGCGTTGATCGAGTCGGTCGCTGCCACCATGTGCTGCATGGTGCCGTCCATGCGGCGCAGGTTGTTCTGCGCGTCGGCGGTGGCGCTGGTGGTGTAGTCGGCCACCGAGGTGGCTTCTTCCATGGTCTTCAGCAGCTGCGAAGTGTTGGCCGAGATTTCCTTGGTGGTGCTGAGGATCTCGACGCTGGTCTGCGCCTGCTCGATGCCGGTGGCTTCCTGCTGCTTGGCCGAGGCGGCGATTTCGGTGGCCGAGGTGGTGACCTGGATGCCGGCCTTCTGCACATTGTTCAGCAGCCCGCGCAGATTGTCGAACATGCGGTCCAGGCCCGCAGCCAGGCGGCCAATCGCGTCGTCGCCACTGACGTCGATCTTGCCGGTCAAATCACCCGATGCAGCCTTGGAGACAACACCCAGCAGCGAATCGACCTTGGCGCGCAAGGCATTGGTGGCGGCCTGTTCGCTGGCCTGGCTATCCTGGATGGACTGCGCCATGCGGTTGAATTCCGTGCTGACTTCACCCAGCTCGTCGGCCGACAGTACCTCGGCGCGCGCCGACTGGTCGCCGGCGGCGATGCGGTTGACTGCCTGGGTCAGGTTGTTCAGCGGCGCCAGCAGCGCGCGCACCAGCAGCCAGGCCACGCCCAGCGAAAGCACCACGCATGCCAGGCCGCCGCCGGACAAGATCATGCGCATGGTTTCCTGCAAGCGCTCGGATGCTTTCGAGCGTTCCGCCAGCAGGCGCTTTTCCTCGTCCGCTGCGTCGTTCATGAATTTGTAGATGGCGCCGATGGCGGAGTTGTTGGTGCTGGCCAGTTGCGGCGTGCGGCCCATCGCATCGGCGGCGCCCGGCTTGTCGCCCAGTTCCTGGCGCATCTTCAGCTGCGAGTCGATGACGTCGAGACGCCAGACATTGATCATCTCTTCCAGCTTCTTGAAGCGCTCCACCTGGCTTGGATTGTCGGCGGTCAGCTTTTGCAGTTCAGCGATGGAGGCCGGCAGGTCGGCCATCTCCTTGCGGGTGCGCTCAAGGCGCGTTTCGGAGCCCGTCAGGTAGTAGCCACGCGCTTCCACCTGGACCTGCAGCAAGTCGTTGCGCAACACGTCGACAGCCTGGATCACGTCCATCGTATGCCGGTCCCACGCATTGGCTTCGGACAGGCTGTTGAAGCGGTTGTAGGCGATCGACAGCAGTACCAGGATGATGGCAAGGATGGCGCTGAAACTGAGGTAAAGCTTCTTCTTGATGCTCAAGTCTTTAAACATTTTCTCTCCAGGGCTGGCGGGTACCAGATTGCAACTGGCATTGTCCCATACCGGCTGTGTTTGTGGTTTTTCAGGTCACTACCGAAAAGGAGGCGACACTGGTTTGCAGTCCGCCGGCCGCATACTGCAGCTGATGGACCGCTTCGCTGGTCGATTTCAGCGAGTCCACGGTTTGCTGGGTGGCGTCGTTCAACTGCATCATGGTTTCGTTGATCTGGGCAGCGCCGACGGCTTGGGACTGCATGCCCTGTAGTACCTGGTCGAACTGTGGAGCCAGTTTCTGGACCTGGTCCATCACGCCGGACAGTTGATTGGTCACCTGGCGTACTTCGCCGACGCTGCGGCGTATCTCTTCGGAGAACTTGTCCATGCCCATCACGCTGGCGGAGACGGCGGACTGCATTTCCTTGAGCATCTGTTCGATGTCCCAGGTGGAGACGGAGGTTTGGTCTGCCAGCCTGCGGATTTCCGTGGCGACGACGGAGAATCCGCGTCCCGCCTCGCCAGCCTTCTCGGCCTCGATGGCGGCGTTCAGCGACAAGATATTGGTCTGGTCGGCCACTTTGGTGATTGTAATCAGAACGGAGTTGATATTGCTAGCTTTTTCGGACAGCGCTGCCAGCTTGGCGTTGATCGAGTCGGTCGCCGTCACCATCGTCTGCATCGTGCTGTCCATGCGTTGCAGGTTGCCCTGGGCGTCGGCGGTGGCGTGGGTGGTGTAGTCAGCCACGCTGGTGGCTTCCTCCATGGTCCTGACCAGTTCCGCGATATTGGCCGAGATTTCCTTGGTGGTGCTGAGGATTTCCACGCTGGTCTGCGCCGTTTCGATGCCGGTGGCTTCCTGCTGCTTGGCCGAGGCGGCGATCTCGGTGGCCGAGGTGGTGACCTGGATGCCGGCTTTCTGCACGTCGTTGAGCAGCATGCGCAGGTTGTCGAACATGCGGTCCAGCCCACCGGCCAGCTGGCCGATGGCGTCCTCGCCCTGGACCTCGACCCGGCCGGTCAGGTCGCCGGCGGCGGCCCGTGACACCACGCCGAGCAGCGAGTCGACCTTGGACCTGAGCAGATTGGAGGCTGCCAGTTCCTTCTGCTGGCTATCCTGGATGGCTTGCGCCATCAGGTTGAAACTATTCGACATCTGGCCCAGCTCATCGCGCGAGGTGATTTCCACCCGCGCACCTTGCTCGCCATGGGCGATGCGCTCGACCACCGCCGCCAGCCGGCCGATCGGATCGCCCAGCGCCCGCAGCAGGATGCCGCCAATGACCAGCGCCAGTATCGTGCAAACCGCGCCGCCCAGCACCAGCAACAGCATCATCGATTCCGACAGGCCGGTGGTGGTCGTGGTACGTTCGGTCAGCAGGCGGCTTTCCTCGTCGGTGACCTCCTTGATCATGGCGCGTGCGTCGGCCATGGTGCGGCTGCCCACGCGTACCTCGTCGGAGCTCACCGCTTGCGCGCCGGCGCTGCGTTTCTCCAGTTGCGGATTGATGACCTTATTCAGCCAGTCGTTGACGAAGGGCGTGAGCTTTTGCAGGCGCGCCTGCTGGGCGGGATTGTCGGCGGTCAGGCGGGTGATTTCCGCCAGGTGGCGGCGCAGCGTTTCTTCCTCGTTGCTGACGCGCTGGATGGCAGTGGCGTCGCCGGTCAGCAGAAAGCCGCGCGTGGAGCTCTGGATCTGCACCATCGCCGTTTCGATCTGGTTCGCTTCCAGCAGCACCTGCATGGTGTGCAGGTCCCAGCCGCTGGCGGCGGACAGCTTGGTGAAGTTGGTATAGGCCGTCGCCAGCAGGATGACGATGATGGCGACGATGGCGCCGAAACCGCTGGCGAGTTTTTTCTTGATACTGAGGTTTTTAAGCATGGGGCTCCACTCACGACCAGGACGTTGAGCCAATGTATCAAAAAAAAGGCCGCTCAGCGAGCGGCCTTTCTTGATGACGCGAAGAGCGGGGCTTATTGGCCGCGTTTCAGGCGTGCGTTGGCAGCGATGCGCATGCGCAGCGCGTTCAGCTTGATGAAGCCGCCGGCGTCGGCCTGGTTGTAGGCGCCGCCGTCTTCGTCGAAGGTGGCGATGTTCATATCAAACAGCGAGTCGGTCTTCGAATCGCGCGACACCACGATCACATTGCCCTTGTACAGCTTGATACGCACCCAGCCATTCACGGTCGATTGGGTGTGGTCGATCAGCGTTTGCAGCGCAACGCGCTCCGGCGCCCACCAGTAGCCGTTGTAGATCAGCGAAGCGTAGCGTGGCATCAGGTCGTCCTTCAGGTGGGCCACTTCGCGGTCCAGTGTGATCGACTCGATGGCGCGGTGGCCTTTCAGCATGATGGTGCCGCCCGGGGTTTCGTAGCAGCCGCGCGACTTCATGCCGACGTAGCGGTTTTCCACCAGGTCCAGACGGCCGATGCCGTGCTTGCCGCCAAGGCGATTCAGTTCGGTCAGCACGGTGGCTGGCGACATGCGCACGCCGTTGATGGCGACGATGTCGCCTTTCTCGTATTCGAGGTCGATGTATTCGGCTTCGTTCGGCGCCTGTTCAGGGCTGACGGTCCAGCGCCACATCGATTCCTCGGCTTCGGCGCTTGGGTTTTCCAGGTGGCGGCCTTCGAAGGAGATGTGCAGCAGGTTGGCGTCCATCGAGTACGGCGCGCCGCCGTTCTTGTGTTTCATGTCGATGGCGATGCCGGCGTCTTCCGCGTACTTCAGCAGTTTTTCGCGCGACAGCAGGTCCCATTCACGCCATGGCGCGATCACTTTGACGCCTGGCTTCAGCGCGTAGGCGCCCAGCTCGAAGCGCACCTGGTCGTTGCCCTTGCCGGTGGCGCCGTGCGAGATGGCGTCGGCGCCGGTTTCGTTGGCGATTTCGATCAGGCGCTTGGCGATCAGCGGACGCGCGATCGAGGTGCCCAGCAGGTATTCGCCTTCGTACACGGTGTTGGCGCGGAACATCGGGAACACGAAGTCACGCACGAATTCTTCGCGCACGTCGTCGATGTAGATGTTCTCCGGCTTGATGCCGAATTTGATCGCCTTGGCGCGTGCCGGTTCCAGCTCTTCACCCTGGCCCAGGTCGGCGGTGAAGGTGACGATTTCGCATTGGTAGTTATCCTGCAGCCATTTCAGAATGACGGAGGTATCGAGGCCGCCCGAATAGGCGAGGACTACTTTTTTAATGTCGCTCATGATGATCCCAGTTGGTAATTAGTTGTTTTCCAGGCGGCCGAGCAGCAGGTACTCGATCAATGCCTTTTGAATGTGCAGGCGGTTCTCCGCTTCGTCCCAGACCACCGATTGCGGGCCGTCGATGACGTCGGCCGCGACTTCCTCGCCACGGTGGGCGGGCAGGCAGTGCATGAACAGCGCCTCCGGCGCCGCGCGCGCCATCTTGGCGCTATCGACGATCCAGCCGTCGAAGGCTTTCAGGCGGGCGGCGTTTTCTTCTTCGTAGCCCATGCTGGTCCAGACGTCGGTGTTGACCAGGTGCGCGCCTTCGCAGGCGTCGGACGGATTCTTGAAGAAGGTGTAGCGGTCGGTCGACACCAGCGACATGTCCATCTCGTAGCCGTGCGGCGTCGAGACATTGACGTGGAAGCCGAAGATTTCAGCCGCCTGCAGCCACGAATACAGCATGTTGTTGGCGTCGCCCACCCAGGCCACGATCTTGCCCTTGATCGAACCGCGATGCTCGATGTAGGTGAAGATGTCGGCAGCCACCTGGCATGGGTGGTGTTCGTTGGTCAGGCCATTAATCACCGGCACGCGCGAGTTGGCGGCGAAACGCTCGATGATGTCCTGGCCGAAGGTGCGCACCATGATGATGTCGCACATGCGCGACATGACCTGGCCGGCGTCTTCCACCGGCTCGCCGCGGCCCAATTGGGAGTCGCGGGTGTTCAGATAAATGGCGGCGCCGCCCAGCTGGTGCATGCCGGCCTCGAACGAGAGGCGGGTGCGGGTCGAGTTCTTGTCGAACACCATGACCAGCGTGCGGTCGATCATCGGGTGATAGATTTCGTAGTTTTTGAACTTGCGCTTGATGATATGCGCGCGTTCGATCACGTACTCATATTCCTCCAGCGAGAGGTCGGAAAACTGCAGGTAATGCTTGATCGGTTTTTGGATAGGCATAATGACAACTGACAGATAGCTACGGCTTAGCCGATCAATTATAAAGGCAATTCGGCGAGCAGGGCTAATTACCGCAGATTGTGCTGTCTATACAAACCGTTTAATGGTAGATATGGCTGGTCGACGGCAGCTTGTTTTCCGGCGCCGTCAGCGGCAGATCCAGCGTGAACGTGGTGCCCTCACGCGAACTGTGGACGGAAATCAGGCCGCCCATGAGCGAAGTGACAATGTTGTAGCTAATCGACAGTCCCAGCCCGCTGCCGCCTTGTCCCAGCTTGGTGGTGAAGAAGGGATCGAAGATGCGCGACATGTGTTCGGGCGCGATGCCGCCGCCGTTGTCGCGGAACGTGACCAGCACGCGGCCGTCGGCCGGCGCGTGCGCGCGCAGCCACATGCTGCCGCTGCCCTTGGCGGCAAACGCGTGCAGCAGCGCGTTGTTGATGAAATTGGCGATCACCTGGCCGTACGGGCCGGGATAGCTGTCCAGCGAAATTGTCTCCGGCATCTCGATCTCGATCTGATGGCTGGAGGCGCGGATGCGGTTCATCATGGTGGCTATCACCTCTTGCGACACCTGCGCCAGGTTGAAATCGCGCCGCTGTTCGGTGGTGCGGTCGACCGCCACCTGCTTGAAGCTGTTGACCAGGTTGGCGGCGCTGGTCAGGCCGCGCATCACCAGTTCGTGCGCCTTGCGCGCTTCTTCCAGGTAGGCCAGCAGCGCCGAGCGTTTCAGGCCGGCGCCGTTGACCTGCACTTCCATCTCCTCGGTTTTCTGCGCCAGCGTGCTGGCGATCAGCAGGCTGTTGCCGATCGGCGTATTCAGTTCGTGCGCGACGCCGGCCATCAGCGCGCCCAAGGCCGCCAGTTTTTCCTGCGACACCAGCTGCGTTTGCGCGTCCTTCAGCTGGCGGTAGGCTTCGGCGTTGTCCAGCGCGATGGCGCCATACGCGCACAGCGTGCGGAAGATCAGCCGTTCGCGCTCGCCGTAGGCGTCGACTTCGATCGACTGCACCGTCATCACGCCCAGCATGCGCTCGCCGACCAGCAGCGGCACGTACAGCGCGCTGGCCATCAGCTGCGTGCCGGGGGCCAGGAAGATGTCGTCCGGCCCCGCCTCGGCGATATAAATTTCGGCGCGCTCGCGCAAGCTGCGGGCGGCGTTGGCGCGCGGGTTGGCGATGTCGATGGTGTTGCCGGCCAGCGGCTGGCCATTCTCCACCCCGAACACGCGACTGATGGTGTCGCAACCGGGATCGCACATATACACGGCCAGTGTGTCGGCCGGCAGCAGCGCCTGCACGTGGCGGTCCAGCGCCTGGAACACCGCGCCCGCATCGAGGTGGGTGGTGATTTCCTGGCCGATGGCCGACAGCCGCTCCAGCATGGCGCTGGTCTGCTGAAGCAGCTGCACGCGGCGCGCTTCGGCGGCGGCCAGTTCGCGGTGGTGCAGTCCTTCGGCGCGGGCGTTCTCGGTCTGGTGCTGCACCTGCATCGCGATCGCGCGGTTGGTGGCGTCCTGGCTGTGCGTCTTCTGGCGCGCGGCGGCCGCCTGCTGCGCCGAGGCATAGGCTTGCTGGTAGTCGCCGATCTGCGCGTACTCGCGCGCCAGCGCGTCGTGCAGGTCGGCCGGCAGCGTGTAGCCGTTGATATGGCCGGCCGCTGCCAGCGCCTGGTGCAGGAAGTGCAGCGTGGCGTTTGGTTCGGTCATGCCGTCCGGCGCCGGCAGCTTGTGGCGCAGGTGGATCAGCGACATCACGCGCAGCGCGGCCACGTGGTTGTAGTTGTTGGCCTGTTGCTGCGCCAGCGTGGCGGCGCGTGTGGCCGTTTCCTGTGCTTCCTGTGGACGGTCGAGGAAGCATAGCGCGTGCGCTTGGCCGCGGCGGGCGATGCTGAGGAAGTCGGCGTGGCGCAAGGCGCTGCCGCGCGCTTCCAGCTTGCGGAAGGTGTCCAGCGCGGTGGCGTAGTCGCCCTGGTCCAGCGCCAGGTCGCCGAGGTAATGCAGCGCGGTGGCGTAGGCCCGCGCGCCGGACAACGGCGCCAGCATCTGCAAGGCTTCCTGCAACAGCTCGCGGGTGGCGTCCAGCCTTCCCAGGCGGCGCATGGTGTCGGCGGTGTGCATCAGGCAGGCGCCGATGCTGCGCGGCCAGCCGGTCGGGCGGGCCAGGTCGAGCGCGCTCTCCATCCACTCCAGCGCTGCGTGGTGATCGTTGAGGATGGTGAAATCGAGGCCGATGTTGATGGCGGCAGTGATCGCCATGCGCAGCTGGCCGCTTTCCAGCGCCGCTTCGTAGCAGCGCAGGTAATGGCCGGCGGCGGCGCCGAAATCGCTGGCCTGGCTGGCGGCGAGGCCGTAGTAGTCGTAGATCCAGCTGGCCACCGCCGGCAGGTTTTCTTCCTCGCGCGTGAAGCGCTGGGACCAGCGCTGCTGCGCGCTGGGCAGGTCGCGCAGCACGCTCCAGCGGGCGTTGACCGCGTCGGCGATGGCCAGGCGCTGCGGATCGCCAGCCGCGCGGGCGGCTGCGGCCATCTGTTCCAGTTCGGTATCGGCGCGCGCGTGTTCGCCGCTGTCGATGGCGATCCAGGCGCGCAGCCAGTGGGCATCGGCCTGGCCCAGTTGCAGTGCAAGGGCGGCAAAGCGTTCGCCGGCTTGCCGGGCCTGGGCGTCGGCGGCAGCCAGGTGGCCGGCCAGCCAACTGGCTTCCGCCTGGATCAGTAGCAGGCGGGCGGCGATGGCTTCGGTGTCAGCTTCGGGCAGGGCGGACAGCAGGGTGTGCGCTTCGGCTGCCAGTTGCAGCGCGCGCGGCGTGTCGCGCTGGCGCAAGTGCCAGGCCAGCGGCAGCAGCGCCGGCAAGCGCGCAGCGCCACGCAGGGAGGGCAGGGCGGCCTCCCAGTCGGCTAACGCGTCGTCGAGCGCAAACAAGTCCATCTGATTCCTTAGGTGTTGCCCCAAGGCATTATAGACACAAACTCTTGGTTTTAATACAGGGTCTGTGAGGATTCGTGCAACAACTGGCCGTACAAGGTGTGGCGCATTTTGGCGATCTTGCCTTCCTCGACCGCCGCCAGCACCGCGCACTGCGGTTCGATCAGGTGGCGGCAGTTATAGAACTTGCAATGGCCAAGATATGGTTCGAATTCTACAAAAGCCCGCTCCAGCATGCCCTCGCTCAGATGGTAGAGGCCGAACTCCTGGAAGCCGGGCGAATCGATGATCGCCGAGTCGGGACCGAGGTCCGGCAGCGTGTACAGGCGGGTGAAGGTGGTGGTGTGCTTGCCGGTGTCCAGGGCCGCCGAAATTTCGCGCACGGCGATGTCGGCTTCCGGCACCAGCAGGTTGATCAGCGAGGACTTGCCCATGCCGGACTGGCCGATCAGGATCGACGAATTCCCGGCCAGCAGCGGCCGCAAGGTGGCGACCGCGTGTTCCGGTTGGGCGGTGGCCGATACTTCGTGCACCGGATAGCCGAGCGCCGCATATGGCGCCACGCGCTCGCGGGTGCGCGGCAGTGCGTCCGCCACGTCGGTCTTGTTGAGGATCAGGTGGGCCTTGATGCCGGCCGCCTCCGCCGCCACCAGTGCGCGCGACACCAGGTCGTCGGTGAAGCCCGGCTCCGTGGCGACCACGATGAACAGCTGCGTCAGATTGGCCGCCAGCAGCTTGGACTTGTACTGGTCCGAGCGGTACAGCAGCGTCTTGCGTTCCTCGATCTTGTCGATCACGCCCTGGTCGGGCGAGGTCATGGTGATGTGGACGATATCGCCCACCGCCACATTGGTCTTCTTGCCACGGGTGACGCATTGCAGTTTGACGTCGTCCGCCTCGGCCAGATAGTGGCGGCCGTGGGCGGCGATGATGGTGGCGGTGCGCTTGTCAGTCATGCCCGGGCCTCATACAGGGCGTCGGCCTTGGCGGCGCAGATGAAGTCATTATTGGTCAGGCCGTGGGCCGAGTGGGTGTCGTAGCGGACGATGCAGGTGTTGTAGCTGACGGTCATTTCTGGGTGATGGTCTTCGTTGTGACTCAGGTAAGCCAGCGCGTTGACGAAGGCCATGGTGTGATAGTAGTTCTTGAAAGCGTAGCGGCGCACTAGGCGGCCGTCATCGGCAACCCAGTCCGGCAGCAGCGACAGCAGGCGCGTGGCCTCGGCGCCGTCCAGCGCCGCCGTGGTGGGGCGGCAGCGGGCGGCCAGCAGTTCGGCGCGCAGCGTGATCATGATGCTGCCGCCAGGTTCAGTTGGCGGATGCGCACGCTGGCCGGCGGGTGCGAGTCGTAGAAGGCCGAGTGCAGCGGGTCCGGCGTCAGCGTCGAGGCATTATCTTCATACATCTTGACCAGCGCCGATACCAGGTCGCGGGCGTCGGTATGCCGGGCGGCGAAGGCGTCCGCCTCGAACTCGTGCTTGCGTGAACCCAGCGAGGTCAATGGATTGAGCAGGAAGGTGAACACCGGCAGCGCCAGCATGAACAGCAGCAGTGCCATGGCGTCGTTGCCCTGGCCTGGCAGCAGCAGCGGGTTGACGCCCAGCCCATCGTAGAACCACGGCTGCGTTTTCAGGTAGCCGAGCAGCGCCAGGAAACCGAGCGAAATCGCAAACATCATGCTGATGCGCTTGACGATGTGCTTCAGCTTGAAGTGGCCGAGTTCATGCGCCAGCACCGCCTCGATTTCCTGCGGCTGCAGGCGCGCCAGCAGGGTATCGAAGAACACGATGCGCTTGTTGGCGCCAAAGCCGGAGAAGTAGGCGTTGCCGTGGGCGCTGCGTTTGGAACCGTCCATCACGAACAGGCCCTTGGAGGCAAAGCCGACGCGCGTCATCAAGCCTTCGATGCGCGACTTCAGCGACTGGTCTTCCAGCGGCGTGAACTTGTTGAACATCGGCGCGATGACGGTCGGGTACAGCACCATCATCAGCAGCTGGAAGCCGCTCCAGAAAATCCAGGTGTACAGCCACCACAGGTCGCCGGTCTGATTCATCAGCGTCAACACCACCCAGGTCAGCGGCAGGCCGATGGCGGCGCCCAGCAGCACGCCCTTGGCCATGTCGCCGAAGAACAGGCCCTTGCTCATCTTGTTAAAACCAAAACGTTGTTCGAGGCCGAACTGCTTGTAATAGTCGAACGGCAGGTCGATGACGCCGGAAATCAGCGCGAACGCCGCCAGCAACGCCAGCTGATAGACCATGCCAGGGCCGGTCAGCTGGAAAATCTGCACCGACAGCCATTGCAGGCCGCCCAGCAGCGTGAAGCCGACCAGCACCAGCGTATTCACCATCAGCGTCAGCAGGCCGTATTTGGTGCGCGCGACGGTGTAGTCGGCCGCCTTCTGGTGCGCCGAAAGCGGTATCTTTTCTGCAAATTCCGCCGGCACGGCGCTGCGGTGCGCCAGCACATGACGGAGTTGACGCGAGGCCAGCCAGAAGCGCACCAGCAGCGTCAAAATGATGAAAGATACGAACAAAATCGAAAACGCGAGTGAATACATTCTGTGCCTGTGAGAAAATGGCAGATTCGGATTAATTTAGCCAAGAAAAGAGAATTATGTCACAAGCTACTGATTTGCCAGAAGGCGCAGCCGCCGCACCACGCCCGAACGAATTCAACCTGGTCTGGGTCGACATGGAAATGACCGGCCTGGAACCGGACACCGACCGCATTATCGAAGTGGCCGTCGTGGTCACCGACATGCACCTGAACGTGCTGGCCGAAGCGCCAGTATTCGCCATCCACCAGTCGGATGAAACGCTGGGCAAGATGGACGCGTGGAACACCGGCACGCACGGCCGCTCCGGCCTGACCGAGCGCGTCAAAGCCTCGACTATCACCGAAGCCTACGCCGAGGAAGAGCTGATCAAGTTCCTGAAGCTGTGGGTGCCGAAGGGTAAAGCGCCGATGTGCGGCAACACCATCGGCCAGGACCGCCGCTTCATGGTGCGCTACATGCCGAAGCTGGAAGCCTTCTTCCACTATCGGAATATCGACGTGTCGACGCTGAAGGAACTGGGCAAGCGCTGGAATCCGGCCATGGTCAGCGGCTTCAAGAAAGCGCAGAAGCACACCGCACTGGCCGACATCCTGGAATCGATCGAAGAACTGAAGTACTACCGCGAACACTTCATCAAGCTGTGATGAAGCCGCTGCTGCTGGCGCTGGGCGCCTTGCTGGCCGCCGGCGCCCAGGCGGGTGAGTTCGTCCACAAGGACTGGGCAGCCGCCTGCGACAACACCCGCCATTGCGAGGCGGTCGGCTACCAGGACATGGAGCAGAACGCGCCGGTCACGTTGTGGCTGGGCCGCGATGCCGGCGGCAACGCGCCGCTGACAGGCAAGCTGATGGCGTATGCGGAGGATGAGGACGACAATATGTCGCTTAGCATCCGCGCCGGCGATGTCCTCATCAAAGGCATCAAGCAGGACCTGACGGCGGAGCAGATGGCGCGGCTGCTGCCGGCCCTGAAACGGGCTGACACAGCCCTGGTTTCGGACGGTAAGCACGAATGGACCTTGTCCTTGGCCGGGCTGAATGCCGCGCTGCTGAAAATCGACGACCTGCAAGGCCGGGTGGGCACGGTGACGGCGCTGTCGCGCCCCGGTGGCAAGCCGGCCAGCGCTGTGCCGGCTGCGCTGGCTGCGCCGCTGCTGCGCGCCGCGCCGCTGCCGCCATCGCGGGACAGCGACAAGGCGCTGCTGCCGGCGATCCTCGACGCGCTGAAGTCGCCGGACTGCGAAGCCATCGCCAGCGAGGGCGCTTACGGCGATGTGCATCGCATCTCCGCCACGCAATTGCTGGTGGTGCGCCAGTGCTGGCTGGGTGCCTACCAGGGCGCCTACGGTGTCTGGCGCGTCGATGACAAGCCACCCTATGCCGCCGTGCGCCTGATGCTGCCGGATGCCGATGGCAAGCAGGAGGATTCCGCTGTCGAAGCCTATTTCGAGAACGGCGTCCTGAGTTCCTACGCCAAGGGCAGGGGACTGGGCGACTGCGGCGGCTTTGACAGCTGGCTGTGGACCGCCGACGGCTTCAAGCTGCTGGAGTCCTCCAACGGCCCGCTGTGCCGCGGCATGCCCGGCGGCGGCTTCATGCTGCGCAGCTGGATCGCGCAGCAGGCAAAGTAAGCAGCGCCGCACACCGCTGCGGCCAGCGTCCATGGTGGGCTGCCGCACGGCGCGTCGCGCCCGGCGGCGCTAAAGTGGCGCATCGCCACTTGATTCTGGATTGCCATGTCCCGTTCCCGCCGCTTATTGGCCGTCAGCACGCCCTTGTTATTGCTGGCGCTGGCCGCCTGCTCCCCGCTGACCGCACTGAACGCCCTGTCACCCGCTGGTGAGACTGAGTGTGTCGAAGGCGTGGCCTATGGCGATGGCGCACGCCGCAAGCTGGATATCTACCGGCCGCCGGACGCGCGTGGCGCCGCGCCAGTAGTGGTGTTCTTCTACGGCGGTAACTGGGTGGATGGTGCGCGCGGCGACTACGCTTTTGTCGGCCGCGCTTTGGCGGCGCGCGGCATCGTCACCGTGATTGCCGATTACCGGCTCTATCCGGAAGTCAGTTATCCCGACTTCCTGCGTGACGCTGCCCAAGCCGTGGCGTGGGCGAAGCGTGAAGCCGCGCGCTACGGCGGCGATCCGCAGCGGCTGTACGTGATGGGACACAGCGCCGGCGCCTACAACGCCGCCATGCTGGCGCTGGATGCGCGCTGGCTAAAAGAGCAGGGCATGACGCCGTCGGCGCTGCGCGGCTGGATCGGCCTGGCCGGTCCGTATGACTTCCTGCCGATCGAGAATCCCACCACCAAGCCGGTATTCCACTTTCCCGACACGCCCCGCGACTCGCAGCCGGTACGCCACGTCAGCGCCGCGACACCGCCAGCCCTGCTGATCGCCGCGCGCAAGGACAAGCTGGTGGCGCCGGATCGCAATACCGGCCGCCTGGCGGCATTGCTGCGCGCGCAGCAGGTGCCGGTGCGAGAGCTGTACTACGACCGTGTCACGCACACCACGCTGGTGGCATCGATCGCAGCCCCGTTGCGCTGGCTGGCGCCAACGCTGGACGATGTCGCCGCCTTCGTACTCACGCCTGGCGCATGACAAACGGCACGCCGCGCGCCCAGCGGTTGGACGACAGCGAGAACGTCAGCGCATGCACCTGGTGATACCAGCCGGCCGGCACGTACAGCATATCGCCCGGCTGCACCATCACTTCGACCAGCGCCGCCTGGCGTGCCAGCGGGTAGGCGTCGTAGTCAGGCGCCTCCGGATTGAACGGCGATCCAAACAGGATCGGATTGGCTTCGCGCGGATAGAGGAATTCGTCATGGTGGGGCGGCGCCAGGAAAATCCGCTTGCTGCCCCAGATTTGCGCGAAGATATTGTCATCGTAATCGCAATGCAGCGGCGTCATGGTGCGCGCGGGACCGATCCAGAAGCGCGGCGGCCCCATTTTTTCGAACCATGTCGGCCAGTGGCACATGCTGTTCAACTCACGCAGCTCCAGGTTGCCGAGGTAGGGCGGCAAACCTTGCGTGGCTTCGGCCAGATCCAGGTACTCCAGCATGGTCATGTCCTGCATGGCGCGGTCGGCGGCGAAGGCGGTGCCGATGTAATCGCCGACGCGGGCGCGCACATGCAGCTGCGCGTAGCGTTCGCGCAGCAGGGACGGGGAGTGTTGCGCCAGCGGCCAGCGGCCGACGATGCCTTCCACCAGAAACGGCAAGCCTTGCAGCGCGCGCGTGCGGAAGGCGGCGGCGTCGCGCAGCTTCACGCGCGGCACTTCGGTGATGGCAGGCAGCGCGCGTGACGCCTGTTTGATCGCCGCCCGCATCGCATCGATGGAACTGACGCCGCGTATCTGCGCGTCGCGTTGTTCCAGTGCGTGTTTCTTGGCGGCGGCTTCCTCCGGCGTCAGGAGCATGCGCGGCGGCAGGCGGTTCGGTGCTTCTTTCGACATGGGCTTTCCTTGATGGGGCGCCTATTTTACGCGAGCCGGTGCGCTTACTGCGCGGCGCGTACCGCCTCATTGGCCACCGCCAGCCGCGACGCCAGCACATTGACCACAAAACGATGGAATTGCTGGGCGGTGTCGCTGTCCTCAACTTCCAGCTGATGCAGCGCACCCAGCGACAGGCGCCGCACCAAGGTCGGTGCATCGGCGCGCACATCGGCGCTGCGTGGATTCTGTGTGTACAGCGCCATCTCGCCGACGATGGTGCCGGCGCCGAAGGAGCGCAGGCGCAGCGTGCCGCCATCGGCCAGCGGCAGCGAGACGGTGACGCGGCCATGCTCCACCAGATAGACGGCATCGCCCGGATCGCCACGGGCAAACAGTAATTCGCCAGCCGCCAGCGTGCGTGGCGTCAGTTGCGCTTCAAGACGTGCCAGTGCGGCCGCGCTGAAATGCGCATGCAGCCGGTTGGTGCCGCAGGCTGCCGGCGCCACGCTGGCCAGCAGCTGTTCTTCCACCCATTCCATGCCGGCGTCCAGGCTGGCGCAGTCCTGCACGCCATCGCTGAACAGACCTGCGCGCTGCAACAGATAGCGGGCGCCGGGCGGCAGCGCGGTCAGCACCAGGGTAACGCCGGACGCTTCGCAAACCTGCCGCAGTTTGAGAAAGCTGGCGGAGGTGGAGGCATCCAGGCCGTCGATGCGGTGGAAGTCCAGCACCACATAGCGCGCGCCGGTGGTCGCCGCCAGTCTGTTGCGCACGCGTTGCAGGATGGCGTTGGCGGTGGCGAAGAACAGGAAGCCGTGCAGGCTGGCGCCAATCACCTGGCCGCCCTGCGCGCGCAGTACCGCTGCGTCCTCCAGCGCGCGTTCGACATTCGAGCTGGCCGTGCTGCCATCGAACTCGTTGCGAATGGCGCTGATGCGGCCATACTTGATGACAAACAGCAGGCAGGCGGCCACAATGCCCAGGCCGACGCCGGCCACCACGCCATGTATCGCAATCACCAGCACGATCGCGGGTATCAGCAGGTATTCGGCGCGGCCCAGCCGCCGATAGGAACGCCACAGCCATTCCTGCAGCAGCGCGATGCCGAGATACAGTTGCAGGCCGACCAGCACCGCTTTCGGCATCCAGCCGATCAGACCGGGGAAGACCAGCACCACCAGCAGGCAGCCGCCCGCCGCCGCGATGCCGCTGATGCGGCTGACGCCACCGGCACGGTGGTTCAGCAGTGTGCGGCTGAGCGACTGGTAGCCGACGATGCCACCCAGCGCGCCGCTCAGCAGATTGGCGACGCCGGCCGCGCGCATTTCCTGATCGAGGTCCGGGTCCTGGCGGCAGGCCAGCCCGGCGCCGGTGGAATTGAGCAGGATGGTCAGCGCCGACACCGCTGCCACCACCAGGAATTCCGGCAGGTGGAACGCAATCACGCGCCAGTGGATTTGTTCGGGCGGCAGCAGCGCCGGCAATTGCAGCGCCGACAGTGGCACGCTTTCAAACAGCAGGCCGGCCTGGCGCGCCTGGTCCGGTGTCATGCCGCTGATGGCCAGGCCGGCGAAAAATACCAGCAGGCCGGCGCCGATACCGATCGGCACCACCAGCGTGAAGCGCTTGATGTGGCGCGCGCCGATCATCAGCGCGGCGCAGACCACCAGCGCCGGCAGCCACGCCAGCCAGGGCAGGTCGGGCAGCAGGCGCAGATGCTGCCATTGCAGGTTTTCGCCGGTCAGCACGCGGAACGCGCCGGCCAGCAGCAGGTAGCCGGTGCCTGCCAGATAGCCGCCCATCACCGGGTAGGGCAGGAACTGGATCAGCGCGCTGCCACGGGTCGCGCCCAGCAGGTACAGCAGCACGCCGCTGACGAGTGAGCTCAGCGCCAGGGCGGCCAGCAGCGTGACCAGCAGATCCGGGCCGCCACTGGCGGACAGGTCGGCGGCGATGCCGCTGGCCATGCCGGCAAGGATCGCCGCCGAGTTGCCGTCCGGCCCGCCGATCGAGAAGCGGATCGAACTGCTCAGCGCGATCACCGGCGCCACCACCACGCAGCACATCAGCGTCACCAGCACGCCGGAATGCAGATAGGCCGACAGGTCGCCGGAGAAAATCAGCGCCGCATAGCTGAGCGCATAGCACAGCATGACCACCGACGACAGCAGGCCGGCGCCGATATTCGCGCTCAGCGCGCCGCGCATCAGGAAAACGCCTGTACCACCAGCCAGATATTGGCGGCGGAGATGACGGCGAACAGGAACCACGCCAGCGCCACCGTCCACCAGGCGTTGGCGAAGCTGCCCATGATGCGTTGTTGTGAGGTCAGGCTGACCAGCGGGTACATGGCGAACGGCAGCTGCATGCTCAGCACCACCTGGCTCAGCACCAGCAGCTTGCCCACCGAGTGTTCGCCCAGTGTCAGCACGCCGATCATGGCCGGAATCAGCGCCAGGCCGCGCGTCAGCATGCGCCGCTGCCAGCACGGGATCTTCATCTTGAGGAAGCCTTCCATGATGACTTGCCCGGCGATGGTGCCGGTGAAGGTGGAGCTTTGGCCGGACGCTAGCAACGCCAGGCCGAACAGGATGGCGGCCAGCGCGGTGCCGGCCACCGGTTCCAGCAGGCGGTAGGCTTCATCGATGTCCAGCACCACCGGGTTGTCGGGGCGGTGGAAGGCGGCTGCGGCCAGCACCAGGATGGAACCGTTAATCAGCAGGGCCAGCAGCAGCGAGACGATGGTGTCGATGCGCGACAGGCCGATGGCTTCGCGCCTGGCGTGGTCGGTTTTGCTGACCACACGCGTCTGCACCACCGACGAGTGCAGGTAGAGATTGTGCGGCATCACGGTGGCGCCAAGGATGCCGATGGCCAGGTACAGCGGCTCGCGCGACGACAGTGCGCTCAGCGACGGCACCAGCCCGGCCGCCACCGCGTTCCAGTCCGGCTTGACGAAAATCAGTTCGGTGAACAGGCAGATGGCCACCGTCAGGATCAGGCCCAGCACGATGGCTTCGACCTGGCGGAAGCCCTTGCCTTTCAGGCCCAGCACGATCAGGGTGTCAAGCGCGGTCAGCGCCACGCCGACCGGCAGCGAGACGCCCAGCAGCAGCTTGAAAGCCAGTGCGCAGCCCAGCACTTCAGCCAGGTCGCAGGCGATGATGGAAATTTCGGCGAAGCCCCACAAGGTCTTGCCGACCACCGGCGGATATTGTTCGCGGCAATGCACGGCCAGGTCCTTGCCGGTGACGATGCCCAGCCGCATGCTCAGGCATTGCAGCACGATTGCCGCCAGGCTCGACAGCACTACGACAAACAGCAATTGGTAGCCGAACTGCGAGCCGCCCTGGATGGCGGTCGCCCAGTTGCCCGGGTCCATATAGCCAACCGATACCAGCAGGCCGGGGCCGGCAAAGCGCAGGACTTTCTTCCAGAAGGGATCGCTCTCCGGCACCGCGACGGTGCCTGCTACTTCGGATGGACAGAACGGCGCGGTGGCCGTGGTGGGCAGCTTGAACGAGAACATAGGCATCCTGAAAATGATGCCCAAATTCTACTTTAGAAAGCGCGGTGGCGGCTCTGTCATTGGGCGAGCCGCCACAGTGTGATGGCTTACTCGGCCGATTCGTTGGCGCCGTGGCACTTCTTGAACTTCTTGCCGCTGCCGCAAGGGCAGTCGTCGTTGCGGCCGACCTTCGGCTCTTCGCGCTTGACGGTTTCGACGCCGGCCTTGCGCAGCGGCAGCCAGAACTTGTAGATGTTCGGCAGGTTGGCTTCCAGTTCCAGGCCCAGTTTGTGCGCCTTGACCGGATCTTCCACCAGTGCCAGTTCTTCTTCTTCGATCTCGTCGGCGCCCAGCAGGTAGATCGGGCGCATCAGGTCGGCGACTTCGGAATCCCAGATCGGGTTCCACGAACCCGGGCGCAGCTCCATGCCCTCCCAGAAGCCCCAGCACCACGCTTCGGCGTTGATCAGCGTCTGGCCTTCGTGCTCGTGCTCGACGAACAGCGGCTCGAATTCCTTCGGCGCCACTTCAAACGTCACCAGCACTTCGTTCATGAAGCGCATGATGAGTTCGGTGATGCGGGCGGCTTCCTTTTCATGCTTGAAGGACGGCACGTCGGTTTCTTCCTTGCCCCAGATCTTCTTCAGCCATTCGGCCGGCATGACCGGTTCCGGGCCGATGGCGATGGCGGTCAGGTAGCCGTGCAGCATGTCCATGGTCATCGCATCTTCAGGGGTGCGGTCGGACAGCAGGAAGTTGTCCAGTTCGTCGAATTCTTTTTCGCTCAGTGGCTGATCGAGTTGCATAGCTTGCTCTATATATTTGGGTGAATATGACAGTATACACGCCACGCCCCGTACAATGGCGGCTATGACTGCATCTCACCCTTATTCCGCGTTGAGCCCTGATTGCGTGCTCGACGCCCTCGACAGCATCGGCTTGCGCGGCGACGGCCGCCTGCTGGCGCTGAACAGCTATGAAAACCGTGTCTACCAGGTCGGCATCGAAGACGACAAGCCGCTGGTGGTCAAGTTCTATCGTCCCGGCCGCTGGAGCGACGACGCCATCCTCGAAGAACACGCGTTCACGCAGGAACTGGTGGCGGCCGAAATTCCGGTGGTGCCGGCGCTGGCGCTGAATGGCGCCACGCTGCATCACTACCAGGGCTTCCGCTTTGCGGTATTCACCCGTCATGGCGGCCGCGCGCCCGAGCTGGGTGATCCGGCGGTGCTGGAATGGACCGGGCGCTTTATCGGCCGCATCCATGCGGTCGGCGCCGTCCGGCCGTTTGCCCACCGCCCGGCGCTGGACATCGACACCTTTGGCACCGAGCCTTGCGCCTTCCTGCAAGAGAACGATTTCATCCCGATGGACCTGAAAGCCTCGTATGCCGCCATCGCGCAGCAGGCGCTGGATGGTGTGCGTCGCTGCTACGACCGCGCCGGCGAGTTGCCGCAGCTGCGCCTGCACGGAGATTGTCATGGCGGCAATGTTTTATGGACTGACGCCGGCCCGCATTTCGTCGACTTCGATGACGCCCGCATGGGGCCGGCGATCCAGGACTTGTGGATGATGCTGTCCGGCGAGCGATCCGAGCAGGTGCGCCAGATGGGCGACATCCTGGCCGGCTACGAGGATTTCTGCGAATTCAATCCACGCCAGATGCACCTGGTGGAAGCGCTGCGCACGCTGCGCCTGATCCACTACTCGGCCTGGCTGGCGCGGCGCTGGGACGACCCGGCCTTCCCGGCGGCTTTCCCGTGGTTCAACACCCAGCGCTACTGGCAGGACCGCATCCTGGAATTGCGCGAGCAGGTCGCGCTGATGGACGAGGCGCCGCTGCCAGTGTGAAGAAATAGCGGGTTTTTCCGCTTCTTCTTGCCGCAAGGCTTGCTTGATGGCTACATGATAATGACAGCTCGGAAAACCTCTCAGCGAGACTCTCATGCAAGCACAACTGGTCAAACAAGAACGCGACGACGTCACCCTGCTGCCATTGCCGATGGCGACTCTGGATGACGCCGCGCCAGCCCAGATGCCACGCGCCGCGATGGAAATGAAAGCCATCCAGGAAGCCATCGCCCGGGTGGAAGCCGAAGCCAAGGCTGCTTGCGCCGCCGAGAGCCGCGCCCACGCCGAAGCCCGCGCCCGCGCACTGGCCGAGGACCGCGCCGCCATGGACACCGCTGCCGCCGCTGTCGCCTTGCAAAATGCCCAGGCCACGGAAGATGCCATCGCCGCTAATAAAGAGCGTCTGGAATCGCTGCGCGCCGCCGCCCAGGCCAGCGTCGCCCGCCTGGATGCGGTGAAGCAGGAAACCGCCGAGCTGCGCGCCCGCGCCGAGACCGATAACCAGATCCGTAAAGCCGCCGAGGGGCGCGCCAAGGCCGAGGAAGAAAACCGCAAGCGCGCCCATGAACAGGTCGCCGCCGAATCCGCCGCCGCCGAACAAGCCACGCGTGCCGCCGCCGAATTGCAGGCGCAAACCGAACAGGCCCGCCTGCAGGCCGCCGAGCGCGTCGCTGCCGTGCAAGCGGCCAAAGAAGAAGTGGTCGGCATCGCTTCGGCCGATGCCCGCGTCGCCACGCTGGCGCGCGAGCGTGAGCGCCACGCTGCCGGCGCCCGCCTGACCGCACAACAACTGGCCGAAGCCGAAGCCGAAGCGCTGGAACTGGCCAAGCAGCGCGAGCGTGCCGACAAGATCGCGCTGGAAGCCGCCTTCAAGCGCTCCGCCACCGAAGTGCGCGCATTGGAAGAAGCGCGCGCGCTGGCGCACCTGGAGCAGGAGCGCGAGCAGATCGCCCAGGCCAAGGCCGAATCCGAGCATAGCGCTGCGCAGTCGCTGCGCCTGCGCCTGCAAACCGAAAAAGAAATCCGCGACGCCGCCATCCACCGCGAGCGCATGGAAGCCGTGGCAGCCGCTTCGGCGGAAGCGCGGCGCGAAGCCGATGCGCGCATCATCGCCGCCACCGAAGCACGGATCGAAGTTGACAACCAGCTGCGTGCGGTCGCACTGGCCCGCGTCAACGCCGAAGAAGAGGCCGAGATGGCCACGCTGGCCAAAGTGGAAGCGGAAGCCGTAGCGCTGGAGCAGGCCAAGCTGCGCCAGTCCGCAGATGAAGCTGCCGCCGAAGCATCCCGCACCGAAAGTCTGGAACAGCAACGCGCTGCCGACCTGGCGCATGAGCGCGCCTCGCTGACACGCGCGGCGGCCGAGCTGGCCGCTAGCCAGAACGCTGCCGAGCAGGCAGAAATCGCCACCATGGCGCAACAGGTGGAAGCGCAAAATGCCGCCAGCGTGCTGGCCGCCGAGCGTGCTGAGCGCGCGTCCGTGCTGCTGCAAGCCGAGCAGCAGCGTGCCGAGGCCGAACAGCAAGCCATCGTTTCGCTGAAAAACAAACTGGACGCCGAACAGCGCGCCACCGAAGCTGCGCGTCAGCGCGTGACTGCCGAACGCGCGCAGGCCGACGCCTTCCGTCAGCAGCAGCAAGCCGAACAACGCCTGGCCGATGCCGCCGAGCGTGAAGCCGAAGCCGCGCGCCTGATGGCGGCACAGGTATCGACGGAAGCAGAGCAAAAAGCCATCGCCGCACAAGCGCTGGAAGTGCAGGCCCGCCTGGCGGTCGAGCTGGGTGTGGTGCACGCCGAGCGCGCCCGCGTGGAGCAGGAAAAGGCCGCTAAAGCCGAGGAACTGCTGGCTGCCGAACGTGAATTCATCGACACCGAGCGCAAATCGCTGGCGCTGATCGACCAGAAGCTGACGCAGCAGCGCATTGCCAGCGCATCGGAAGTGCGCGCATCGCAAGCGATCGCCGGCCGCCTGGAAGCTGAAAAAACCGTCGCCGCCAGCGCCCGCCAGCGTGCCGACGAAGAGCAGGCCGCCGAACAGGCGATGGTCGACAAGGCAGCCGCGCAGAAAGCGCTGCTGGAAACGGCCCAGGCGCACGCCGCCATGCAGCGCAAGGTGGCCGACACCACGGCCGCGATGACCGTCGCCAAGCAAAAACTGCTGGAGCTGGAAACCCGCCGCCTGGGCGCCGCGCAAAAAGTGCTGGCCTCGGTGCAAGCCAAGATCTCCGCCGAAGAAGCGCAGGCCGCCGACGGCAACGTCGCCACGCTGGACGACGCCCGCGCCCGCAAAGAAGCCGCCCGCCAGTCCTCGCCAGCCGAAACCACCCAAGCCGTCTGGCGCGCCCGCTAAAATCCGGGGTCAGTTCTGCCAAACGTACACGGGCTCAACTGCGCAGCAGTTGAGCCCGTGTACGTTTGGCAGAACTGACCCCGGATTTATTGTTGGACGGCGACCTTGGTGACGTAGTATTCGGTTTCGCCGAAGCATTGGGTCGGTACGCCGCGATGCTGCGCGTAGCTGAGGACTACGCGCTTGCCGGTGGCTGCCGTCAGGTCCTTGGCCACTTGCGGGTCGCGTACGCTGAATTCGAATTTTTCCGGGATCGCACCGGGCATCGAGGTCAGCAGGATCTCGCCTTCCCAGGTCTTGCAGATCCAGCCTCGGGTGGAAAATTTCTGCAGGTAGCCGGCGCGCTCGCCATCCGAGTAGGAGACGTGCAACATGGCCCAGGTGTAGGCGGCCATCAGCAGCAGGGCGGCGGTCAGTAGGCCGAATGAGTAGAGGATTACGCGTTTGGATGTCGTCATGGCGGCTATAGTATCACGCGTTGTTCTGGCGTTTGTAGCGCACCGAGGACCATAGCGATACCGCAATAAAGGCCACGCCGGACAGCCCGGTAAACCACTCCGGAATATGGTATTTGACGCTGGCCAGCATGATCAGCGCCAGGATGCCGATCGCGTAATGGGCGCCGTGCTCCAGGTAGACGTATTCGTCCAGCGTGCCCTTGTGTACCAGGAAGACCGTCAGCGAACGCACGAACATGGCGCCGATCGCCAGGCCCAGCATGATGATGACCACGTCGGTGGTGATCGCAAACGCGCCGATCACGCCGTCGAAACTGAACGAGGCGTCCAGCACTTCCAGGTACAGGAAGCCGCCGAAGCTGCCCTTGGCAATCGTCGCCACCACCGGCGCGACACCGGCTTCGGTGGTGTCGTCGTCTTCCTGCGGCTCTTTTTCTTCCAGCAGGCTGCTGATCCAGCCCACCGCCAGGTAGACAATGACGCCGACCACGCCGGCGGTCAGCACCTTATATTGTTCTTCGGCGACGACCAGCGAGACGCAGGCGAATACCGCCGCCAGCGTCAGCAGCACGGCCAGGCTTTCACTGCCGTGCTTGCCGAGTTTTTCCTCGATCCAGCCCAGCCAGTGCAGTTCCTTCTGGTCGTCGAACAGGAAGTTGAGGAACACCAGCAGCAGGAAGGCGCCGCCGAACGCCGCTACCTCGGCGTGGGCGCCGGTCAGGTAGCGCGAGTATTCCTGCGGGTTGTTCAAGGCCATGTGCCAGACTTCCACCAGCCCGAGGCCGGTGGCCATGGCCACGATAAGCAGCGGAAACACCAGCCGCATGCCGAACACGGCCACCAGGATGCCAACGGTCAGGAACAGCTTGCGCCAGAATTCGTTCCAGTGTTTCAGCACCGAGGCGTTGACCACGGCGTTGTCAAACGATAGCGAGACTTCCATGATGCCCAGCACGGCGGTGATCCATAGCGCCTGTGCCAGGCCGGCCATGCCGCCGTGGTTGTAGCCCCACCAGCCCCCCAGGGCCAGCAGAATGAAGGTGACGGCAAACGAGATTCTGAAGTGTTGCATGGTTGTATTTGTTGAAAGGTGTGCAATGACTGAATTTTATATTACTTGCTTCCGCCGCTGGGAGGCCATCTGCGATAATGTCGCCACAAAAATGTTAAGGACATAACGATGGACATCGCTTACCTCGTCACGCCGCTGATTACCTGGATCACGGTGGGACCGATCAAGTTTCTGATTAATAGTGTCAAAGCACGCCAATGGGCCTTTAATCTGGTCGGCAACGGCGGTTTTCCGAGCAATCACAGCGCCGTCGTCTCCAGCATGGCGACCTTGATCGCGCTACGCGAGGGCATCGGCCATCCGGCCTTCGGTGTGGCGGTGACGCTGTGCTTTATTGTTATCATTGATGCAAATAGTCTGCGCCAGCACGTCGGCAAGCAGGCGGCGGCGATCAACCGCCTGGCCAAGGAAGACGGCGGCCAAGGCACTCCGCACACCTGGCTGCGCGAGCGCATGGGCCATACACTGGTGGAAATCGCCGGCGGCCTGTGCACCGGCATCGCCATCGGCCATATCGTCCACGCCATTTTCGGCCGCGGCTAAGCGACCGTTTCCCTCCCGGCCGGACGTCCGCTCCGGCCAACTCGCCTACCGTTCATCCCCGTATTCGGCATTTCAGCCACAGATTCTGCCGTCCGTCGCACTGTGATTGACCTGATAAGGTCCGTCGCGGATACTCTGCGCCCTGTAGTCTGGCTAATATTCTAAAAGCACCAACGTGCCACTTTCTCGGAGAACTTTATGTTGCGCAAAACCCTTCTAGCTCTCGCCATTGCCTCTGCCCTGGTTGCATGCGGCAAATCAGCCAAAGAGCCTGAGAAAGCCGGAGCCAGCGCTTCGGCCTCAGCTTCCGCAGCCAAGGATGACCAGAAAGTGACCCTGCAAATGTCGCCGGAAGATACGCTGACCATCGAGTCGGACGCGCTGGCGTCCGGCCCGGTCATCACCGGCTCGATCCAGCCGGAACGCCGCGCCGACCTGCGCGCCGAAGTAGGCGCGATCGTGATCCAGGTGCTCAAGGAAAACGGCGAGCAGGTGCGCAAGGGTGACGTGCTGCTGCGCCTGGATGAAACCTCGATCCGCGACAGCCTGACCTCGGCCGAGGAAGCCACCCGTGCCGCCGAGCAGTCGCTGGCCCAGGCGCAGCGCATGTACGAGCGCCAAAAAACCCTGCTGGCGTCCGGCATGGTTTCCACCACTGCGCTGGAAGACGCCGAAGTGCGCCGCAACAACGCCCAGAGCGATGTGGCGGCGGCCCGTTCGCGCTCCGTTTCGGCACGCCAGCAACTGACCCGCACGCTGGTGCGCGCACCGTTTGACGGCATCGTCAGCGAGCGCAAGGTGTCCAACGGCGATACCGCCCAGGTGGGCAAGGAATTGATCAAGGTGATCGACCCGAGCAGCATGCGCTTCGAGGGCACGGTGTCGGCTGACAAGATCGGCGTGGTCAAGGTTGGCCAACCGGTGCTGTTCCGCATCAACGGCTATGGCGACAAGCCATTCAACGGCAAGATCAAGCGCGTCGATCCGGCCGCCAACGCCATCACCCGCCAGGTGGAGGTGCTGGTTGAGTTTGCCGACAGCAACCGTCCGGGCGTGGCCGGCCTGTACGCCGAAGGCCGCGTCGAAGCGCAGTCGTCGAATTCGCTGATGATCCCGCCGTCGGCGCTGGTGCAGGCGGGCGACAGCAATTACGTCTGGCGCGTCAAGGGCGGCACGCTGGCCAAGGTGCCGCTGACCATCGGTACCCGCGACGAGCGCAGCGGCCGCTGGCAGGTGTTGTCCGGCCTGCAAGCGGGCGACATGGTGGTGCGCGTGCCGGCCTCCGGCTTCAAGGATGGCCAGAAAGTGCAATTGAACACGCCGAAAGCTGTGGCGTCGGCGACGACCCAGAAAACGTCGGGCAAATAAGAGGATAAACAGCCATGTTCTTATCGGATTTTAGTGTTAAACGGCCTGTCGCCACGATCGTGCTGATCGTCGCGATGATGTGCCTCGGCTTGATGGCGCTGACCAAGCTGCGCGTCAACCAGAACCCGGACGTCGAAGTGCCGTTCATCGTGGTCGCGATTCCGTATCCGGGCGCGTCGCCGGAGACGGTCGAGCGCGAAATCGTCAACCGCCTGGAGAAATCGCTGAACTCGATCACCGGCGTGACCGAGATCAACAGTACGGCGTCGGAAGGCTCGGCCAGCATCTTCATCAAGTTCACATTCACCAAGAACCTGATCGAGGCGTCGGACGAGATCCGCAACGCCATCGCGGCGGTGCGCTACAAGCTGCCGATCGAGATGCGCGAGCCGATCTTGCAGCGCATCGACCCGTCGGCGCAGCCGGTGATGCAGATGGCGCTGTCGTCCAGCTCGCAAAGCCACGCGGAGATTTCGCGCCTGGCCGAAGACAAGCTGGCCGACCGCTTCCGCAGCATCGACGGCGTGGCCTCGGTGAATATCGACGGTTCGCTGAAGCGCGAACTGAGCGTGCTGCTGAAAGCCGAGAAACTGCGCGAGTACAACGTTTCGGTTAACGACGTGGTCAACGCGCTGCGCAACCAGAATACCAATGCGCCAGTGGGCAAGGTGCGCGGCGAGCTGGATGAGAAGAGCATCCGCCTGGTCGGCCGCATCGAGCGTCCGGAAGAGTTCCAGCAAGTAGTGGTCAAGCGCAATGGCGACGACCTGGTACGCCTGTCGCAAGTAGCCACCATTGTTGACGGCTTTGCCGAAACCAACAGCCTGAGCGTGCGTTCCGGCAAACCCAACGTCGGTATCTCGGTGACCCGCTCGCGTGACGCATCGACCGTGACCGTGGCCAAGAAAATCAAGACCATGGCCGAGGAAATGCAGAAGGAAATGCCGGCCGGAACCAAGCTGGACATCACCCAGGATGACGGCGAAAACGCCGAGTCCAGCCTGGACAACGTGATCCATGCGCTGGTGTTCGGCGCCGGCCTGACCATCTTCGTGGTGTATGCCTTCCTGAATTCGTGGCGCTCGACGCTGATTACCGCGCTGTCGCTGCCAACCTCGGTGCTGGCGGCCTTCATCGGCGTCTGGCTGTGCGGCTTCACGCTGAACTTCATGACGCTGCTGGGCCTGTCGCTGGCGATCGGCGTGCTGATTGACGATGCGATCGTGGTGCGGGAAAACATTGTGCGTCACATGCAGCTGGGCGCCGACCGCCGCACCGCCGCGCTGAAAGGCACGGCCGAGATCGGCATGGCGGTGGCTGCCACCACCTTCTCGATCATGGCGGTGTTTATTCCGGTGGCCTTCATGCCGGGCATTACCGGCGAATGGTTCCGTCCGTTCGCGCTGACCGTGACCTGTTCGGTGGCGGTGTCGCTGATCATCTCGTTCACGCTGGACCCGATGCTGTCGGCCTTCTGGGGCGACCCGCCGGATCACCATGACGCGCCGCGCCGTGGCATCGAGAAGTATTTCGCCAAGTTCAACGTCTGGTTCGACCATCAGGCCGACCGCTACGGCCGCGTCATCGAATGGGCGCTGCATCACCGCCGTTCGATGGGCGTGATCGCCATGGCCACGTTTGTGGGCGCGATCTATCTGCAAGCGCAGTTCGGCGGCGCCAGCTTTGTGCCGGCGTCCGACTGGGGCACGATTGCGATTGATGTCCGCACGCCGTCGTCAAGCTCGCTGGAGTATTCGCGCCTGAAACTGGAAAACGCGGCGGTGATTGCCCGTACGTTGAAGGAAACCAAGGACACCAATAGCTACGTCAACCTGAGCGGCGGCCGTATTTATGTGGACGTCGGCAAGAAGACCGAGCGTGATCGCGGCGTGGTCGAGATCGCCAAGGAACTGCGCCAGAAACTGGCCGGGCTGGTGGGCGCCGAGTATACGGTGCTGGATGACCTGAGCAATGGCGCCCGCAAGCCGGTGCAGATCGAATTCACCGGCACCGATTCGCGCAAGCTGATGGAAATCACCAACGCCTTCATGGACCGGCTGCGCAAGGTGCCGGGCGCGGTGGATGTGGGCCTGTCGGAAATGGATCCGAAAGACGAGTTGCAGATCGTGCTGAACCGTGGCCTGGCCAACTCGATGGGCATTGCCGCCGGCGATGCGGCCAGCGCGCTGCGCGTGGCGTTTGCCGGTATCGAGGTGGGCGACTGGGTCGATCCTACCGGCGAGTCGCGCGACGTTGCAGTGCGCCTGGCGCCGGAAGACCGCACCAGCGCCGAGAACATCGAGCGCCTGCCGATCGCCGTGGCCGGCACCAATCAGATGGTGCCGCTGGATCAGATTGCCAGCGTGACGATGGGCAAGGGTCCGTCGACCATCAAGCACAAGGATGGCAAGCGCGTGATTTCGGTCAGCGCCAACGTCGAAGGCCGTTCGCCGGGCGAAGTGACCAGCGACGCCATGAAGCTGGTGAAAGACATCGACTTCCCGCCAGGCTACGGTCTGGCGCTGGGCGGCGCCGGCAAGGACATGCAGGAAGTGTTCGGCGCCATGGGCATCGCGCTGGTGGCTGGCGTCGGCCTGATGTATCTGATCCTGGTGATGCAGTTCGGCTCCTTCACCGCGCCGATCGGCGTCATGCTGTCGCTGCCGCTGTCGCTGATTGGCGTGGTGCTGGGCCTGCTGGCCACCAACAGCACCATCAACCTGATGAGCCTGATCGGCGTGATCATGCTGATGGGCCTGGTGGCGAAGAACGCCATCCTGCTGCTGGACGCGGCGCGCAAGCGTCAGGAAGAAGGTTTCAGCCGTGAAGATTCGCTGATGTACGCCGGCCGCATGCGCCTGCGTCCTATCCTGATGACCACCTTCGCGCTGATCGCCGGCATGTTGCCGGTGGCGATAGGCCTGGGCGAGGGCGGCGAGTTCTACCGTCCGATGGCGATTGCGATCATCGGCGGCACGATCACCTCGACGGTGCTGACCTTGCTGATGGTGCCGACCTTCTACGACAGCATCGAGATCGCCAAGGACAGCATGGGCGTCAAGTTCCGCCGCCGCGCCGCCCGCTGGCCAGTGGTGGTGGCCGGCCTGGTGACACTGCTGGAGGCGGCGCTGACGCTGCTGATGCTGCGCTTCCTGTTCCGCATGGTCATGAAGCTGGTTTACAAGCTGACTGGCCGTGGCCCGAAACCGGACGATGAACAGCCGCAGGAAGAGCATCGTAAAATTGCATAAAAGAATATTTACTTAATCAATGGAAAGGGCCTTCGGGCCCTTTTTTTACGTCTGGAGTGCAGAGCATCTGCTCGGTTTCAAGGTTTTAATTAGTATTCGCCCTCTACGTAAATTGTTTTATTTGTGTAGTATGCTGCTGGCCTTCCCGTACCGCTCGGCTATGGGACCCATAAAACCACATAAAGCGAGACTAGCATGCAGCCTAAATACCTCTCCCTGATCATTGCTGCCGCCCTGAGCGCGGCGTCCTTCGGCGCGCAAGCGTCCGGCTACCGTTTCGGTTCGCAAAGCGTGGCCGGCCAAGGCACGGCTGACGCCAATGGCGCCGAAGCAGCTGACCCTTCGACCATTTTCTACAACCCGGCCGGCCTGTCGCGCCTGGAAGGCACGCAGATCAGCACCGGCGCCACCGTGGTGGTGCCGCACTCGACCTACAATGACACCGGCTCGACCCGCTTCACCGGCACGCCAACCGGCGGCACCCAGGCCGATGGCTACGCACCGGATGCAGTGGCCGCGCCAGCGCTGTACATCAGCAAGAAGCTGGACGACAAGTGGACGGCAGGCTTGGGCCTGTACGTGCCATACGGCGCCAAGCTGGACTACGGCAACACCTGGAACGGCCGCTACGCGCTGTCCAACATCAAGCTGGAAGCCATCACGCTGAACCCATCGGTAGCGTGGAAGCTGAACGAGCACCATGCCTTCGGCTTCGGTATCGATGCTGAATTCATGAAGGCTGAGCTGGGCCAGGCAGTCGACGTACCAGGTTCGGTGGCCGCGCTGTCGAGCGGCGCCGGCGCTGCCCAAGGCGCGGCACTGATCAGGCAGATCGCCGCGCTGGGCGGCAATCCTGCGCTGCTGCGCACCGCCACCGACGGCCACGGCTCGAATGACGGCAAGGACTGGGGCTGGGGCTTCAACTTGGGCTATATGTTCACGCTGGACGAGAACACCCGCTTCGGCCTGGCTTACCGCTCGTCGATCTCGCACAAGCTGCGCGGCAGCACCGTGTGGGACTTCTCGCAAGTGACCAGCGATCCTATCGTCAACAAAGTGCTGCAAACCGCGTCGCGCAAGGAAAACTCGGCCGCGCTGGTGGCGCTGCGCACGCCGGAAACGCTGTCGGCTAACGTGTTCCACCAGTTCAATTCGAAGTGGGCCGGCATGGCGGACGTGACCTTCACCCGCAACAACCGCATGGGCAACCTGGACATCGAATTCCCAGGCACCACCGAAGGCGCGGAAGTGATCCGTCAGCAATGGAAAAACACCGTGCGCGTTTCGCTGGGCGGCAACTATGCCTACAGCGAGAACCTGACGCTGCGCGGCGGTATCGCCTATGACGAATCGCCAGTGCAGAGCGCCGAGCTGACCCACCCGGCGCTGCCGGACAGCGATCGCATGCAGTATTCGATCGGCGCCAACTGGAAGCTGAGCCCACGTTCGTCGATTGACCTGGCGTACAGCTTCCTGGACTTCAAGGATGCCCATATCAACTACACCAACCAGTGCAACCCGCTGGCGGCAGCTTGCACCGGCAACGGCGAAACCACGCGTGGCGTCTATCAGACCCACCTGTCGCTGATCGGTCTGTCGTACAACTACAAGTTCTGATACATGAGCGCGTAGCACAAAGGGCCTTCATTCGGGCCCTTTTTTATTGTCCGGTTGCCTCAGGCGGCTTTGCGGTCGCTGTCGATGGGCTGGTCGGCGTCACTGTTGAAGACGGCCTGGTCGGTTTCGCCCAGCACGCGGCTGGTGACGGCGCCAGCGGTAATCGAGCCGCTGACGTTGAGCGCGGTACGGCCCATGTCGATCAGCGGTTCGATCGAGATCAGCAGGCCGGCCAGCGCCACCGGCAGGTTCATCGACGACAGCACGATCAGCGCGGCAAAGGTGGCGCCGCCGCCAACGCCAGCCACTCCCACCGAGCCGATGGTGATGATGGCCAGCAGCGGCGCGATAAAGCCGATGGTGAATGGATCGATGCCGACCGTCGGCGCAATCATCACTGCCAGCATGGCCGGGTAAATGCCGGCACAGCCGTTCTGGCCGATGGTGGCGCCAAACGATGCGGCAAAGTTGGCGATGCCTTCCGGTGTGCCCAGGCGCTGCGTCTGCGTTTGTACGCTCATCGGAATGGCGCCGGCGCTGCTGCGCGAGGTGAAGGCAAAGGTCAGCACCGGCAGGATCTTCCTGGTCCAGCGCAGCGGATTCAGGCCCAGGCCGGTGACGATCAGCAGGTGCACCACAAACATCAGCAGCAGCGCACTGTACGACGCCAGCACAAAATCGATCAGGTGCAGGATGTCGGTATAGCTGGAGCTGGACACCACCTGCGCCATCAGCGCGAACACGCCATACGGCGTCAGCCGCAGCACCAGCGTGACGATGCGCATCACGATCGCATGCGCGACCTGGATGAAGCGCTCGAAGGACGCAAATATATCCGGCTTCTTGTCATGGATGCCGGTGGCGGCGATGCCGATAAACACCGAGAAGATCACCACCGCAATGGTGGACGTTTTGCGGCCGCCGGTCATGTCGAGGAAAGGATTGGCTGGAATAAAGCTCAACAGCATGCTCGGCAGTGAAATGGCCTGCGCCGATTCCACCTTGCCTTGCAGGTAGATACCACGCGCGATATCGGCTGCCGAGGCGGTCAGCCCGACCGCACTCAGGCTGAACAGTTTGGCCATCAGGATGCCGATGGCAGCGGCAATCAGCGTCGTCACCATCAGCGTTCCGATAGTTAGCGCACTGATTTTACCCAGCGAGTTGATACCTTTGAGCTTAAGGATGGCGGCGATGATGGACACCATAATCAGCGGCATCACGATCATCTGTAGCAATTTGACGTAGCCGGTGCCGACGATGTCCAGATATTCGCCGGTGGTCTTGATCTCGACCGCGCCGGCGCCATAGATCGCCTGCAGGGCCGCGCCCAGCAGCACGCCCAGGCCCATGCCGGTGAAAACGCGCACGGAAAAGGACGCATGCTTGCGCTGCTGCGCATACAGAAACCCGAGCAGTACCAGCGCCGCCAGCAGATTCAGGATCACATTGATTGCCATTGCTTACTACCTTGTTGTAACCGATCGTGCATTTTATATGGCCCCTAAAGTGGTTTAGAGAATATTTGGCTATATGCGTATGTGAATTTCATATAAGAAGTGTTGTAAGTTGCTTTCCATCTGGAAATTTATGCAACTACATGAAGCTGTAGCGCGTACAATTTAATGATCACTTTTTAATAAGGGAAACACGTATGGCTATCGCAAATATGAAAGTTGGTACCCGGCTGGGCCTGGGTTTTGGCTTGGTCCTGGTACTGCTACTATTGGTAGCCGTATTGGGCTTGTTTAACATGAGCACGATCCATGCCAAGCTGGAACGCATTGTCAATGAGAATGCGGTCAAGACACAGCTGGTGAATACCATGTCCGAATCGGTGCATATTGTGGCGCGCGTCACGCGCAGCGTGGTGCTGTTGCACGAAGAACCAGCGATCCGCGCCGAAATGGATAAAGTCACCAAGGCGCGCGCCGAGTACAACACGGCGGTGGAAGCCTTGGCCAAGATGCCGGCCACTGGCAAGGGCGTCGAGATCCGTGACCGCATCGCTGCCCAGGCCAAGGTGACGCGGCCGCTGAACGACAAGCTGTTCGAGCTGGCGCTGGTCAACCAGGATGCTGAAGCCACCGAGCTGCTGATGAAGCAGGCCGGTCCGGCCACCCAGCTGTGGCAGGATGAAATGCGCCAGTACGCGGCCTTGCAGCAATCCACCAACGAGGCCGACGCGGCCGAAGCCAGCGCCGCCTATCAGCGCGCGCGCACGCTGATGCTGGCGCTGAGCGGCCTGGCAATCGTGGTTGGCGCGGTGGCGGCAGTGATGATTGCGCGCAGCCTGCTGCGCCAGCTGGGCGGCGAGCCGGACTACGCGGCGGAAATCGCCGGCCGCATCGCTTCCGGCGACCTGACGGTGATAGTGGATACCGCCAGCACCGATAACAAGAGCATGCTGCACGCCATGAAGATGATGCGCGACGCGCTCGCCCGCATCGTGGCCGAGGTGCGCACCGGCACCGAGACCATCGCCTCGGCCTCGACCGAGATCGCCAGCGGCAACCAGGACTTGTCGGCGCGTACCGAACAGCAGGCCAGCTCGCTGGAGGAAACCGCGTCGTCGATGGAGGAATTGACCAGCGCCGTGCGCGCCAATAACGATAATGCGCGCCAGGCCAACCAGCTGGCGCAGTCGGCGTCGGCGGTGGCGCAGCAGGGCGGTTCGGTGGTGGCGCAGGTGGTCGACACCATGGGCGCGATCAACGATTCGTCGCGCAAGATCGTCGACATCATTTCCGTGATCGACGGTATCGCCTTCCAGACCAACATCCTGGCCTTGAATGCGGCGGTGGAAGCGGCCCGTGCCGGTGAGCAGGGGCGCGGCTTTGCGGTGGTGGCGTCCGAGGTGCGCACGCTGGCCCAGCGTTCGGCATCGGCAGCCAAGGAAATCAAGGAGCTGATTGGCGACTCGGTAGAGAAGGTCGAGATCGGCAGCAAGCTGGTGGAGCAGGCGGGACAGACGATGGAACAAGTGGTCGCCAGCGTGCAGCGCGTGACCGCCATCATGGCTGATATCTCCACCGCCGGCGACGAGCAAAGCGCCGGCATCGAGCAGATCAACCAGGCGGTCAGCGAAATGGATACGGTGACGCAGCAGAACGCGGCGCTGGTGGAGGAGGCTGCCGCAGCGGCGGAGGCCATGCAGGACCAGGCCGCCAACCTTGAGCGCGTGGTCAGTGTGTTCCGGCTGGACGGCGTCAGCGGCGTCAGCAGCATGGGCGCGCCGCGCCGGGCAACGCCGCAGCGCAGGCCGGCTGCCGCAGCGGCGCCGGCCCGTGTCGCCAAGCCGGCGCCGCGCGTTGCCGCCCAGCCGCAAAAACAAATCACGGCTGCCAAGGCCGGTGGAGGCGATGATTGGGAGGAATTCTGAGATAATCGCGGCAAGCCCGGTCGTAGCGCCGGGCGTCCTGTCACTCTTTTATGGATGAGCCTCGATGAAAGTCCTGTTTGCCCTGATGTTGGTTTCGACGGCCGCGCTGGCCGATGACGCAGCGTTGTTGAAATGCCGCCAGCTGGAAGATGGCCCGGTGCGCCTGGCTTGCTACAACGCGATCCCGCTGGGCGTGTCGAAGCCGGGGCCGGTTGCCAGCGCCGGATCTGCGCCTGCCACGCCATTGGCCGCCGCCGCGCCGGCCCAGCCTGACCCGGTGCAGGAATTCGGCCGCCAGAAGACCGTGCAGCTGGAATCCATCGAATCCTCCATCGTCGGCGAGTTTGACGGCTGGGTGCCAAACCAGCGCATCCGCCTGGCTAACGGCCAGGTGTGGCGCATTGCCGATGGCAGCGATGAAGCGATGTCGGTGACGAATCCCAAGGTCAAGCTGGAGCGCGGCGCCATGGGCGCCATCTACATGGATATCGACGGCTCGCGCACCGCGCCACGCGTCAAGCGCGAGAAATAAGCGCGAGATAAGCGCGAGATAAGCGTTATCCCAGCCAGATGTCGAAGCTGGTCGCGCCCTTGCCGGTGGCGGCCAGCCGATAGGCAAAGCCGTGCCGGTTCAGCACCTCGCGCACGAACAGCAGGCCGATGCCCTGGCCGCCTTTCTTGGTGGTGAAGAACGGCGTGAACAATTGCCGCGCTGGCACTTCGCCCAGCAGGTTGCCGCTGTCGATCACTGACAGCCGCATGCCGTCTTCGTCGCGCGCCAGCACGAAGTCAATGCGCTTGTCGTCGCCGGCGCCAGCTTCCACCGCTTCCATCGCATTCTTCACCACATTCAATAGCGCCTGTTCCATCAGTTGCCGGTCCATGGCGATGGCTGGCACGTCGTCGCAACGCTGCCAGGCGATGTGAATGCCACGGCTGCGGCATTGTTCGCGGTACAGGTAGAGGATGTCGTCCATGATGTCGCGCACCGCGTTTGGGCGCAGTTCCGGCGCGGGCATCTTGACTACCCGCGTGAAGCGTTCGATGAACTCGCCCAGGCTGGCGTTGCGTCGTTGCACGGCCTGGATGGCGGTGCTGAAATCGTCGCTGTCACGTTCGGTCAGTTGCTTGCGGTAGTAGAGCAGGGAGTCAAGCACCGAGCCGGTGGCGGCGACAGTGTTGTTGACTTCGTGGGCCAGTACGCGGATCAGTTTTTCGTACGTGGATTTTTCCGAGCTTTCCAGTTCCTCGGTCAGTTCCTCGACCAGCAGAAAATGGCGGCTGAAGCCGCGGTCATAGAACTGGCCGCGCTGGCCGCGGTAACGGCGGCCGTCGGCGTCGGTCAGCAGCTGTGAGTCGCCCAGTGGCAGGGCGTCGAGTTGCGCAAGCAGGCTGGCGCCATCGCGCGTGCAGTCGGCCAGCCGCTTGCCGCGCGCATCGTCGAGGCCGGGCAGCGCTTGGGCACTCGCGTTCAACAGGCTGATGCGGCCGTCGAAGTCAAACACGATGACGGCGCTGGGTGTGGCTTCCAGCAGCCGGTCGAGAAACCCTTGTTGCTCGCCGATTTGCAGGCGCTCCTGGTAGAGCGCGCCCAGCATGGTGTTGAATAACTGGACCAGTTCGTTGAGTTCGGCGTCGCTGCTGTGTTGCAGGCGGGCTGCGTAATGCTGGTCTTGCAGCAGGTCGTGGAAGTGGCGGGTATAGCCGAGCGGCTCCAGCGCGCGGCGGATCAGGCGAATGCCGAGAAGGAGGCTGAGCAGCACGGCCGCTTCCAGTCCCAGCATCAGCAAGGGCTGGGTGCGGTATAGCAGTATCGTGATCGCCAGGAACAGCAAGTGCGCGGCGACCAGGTAAGCGTACAGCCGCCGCCGCAGGCTCATTGTCCGCTGTCCAGGCGAGCGCTGCTGCTGGCGGCGTCACCGGCCTCCGGCGCGCTGCCCAAGCCGTGGCGTTCAAGCCGGCGGTAGAGCGCGGTGCGGCTCAGACCGAGCGCCTTGGCCACGCGCGAGATGTTGCCGTGATGCTGCTCCAGTGCGTGCGCGATCATGTGGCGTTCGACCTGCTCCAGCGTCAAGCCATCCACGCCGCGCAGGCCGCCAGCGGTGGCGCCACCATGTGCATGCTGTTCGACGGCGACAAAGTCCGCCTGGCGCAACTCGCTGCCGCCGATTAGCAACAAGGTCCGCTCCAGCGTCTGCTTCAACTGGCGGATGTTGCCGGGCCACGGTTGCGCGCTCAGCCACTCCAGCGCCTGCGCTGTGATCGTTGTCGCCGGCAAGCCGTAGCTGGCCGCCACCTCGCCGATGATATGCCGCGCCAGCAGGGGAATATCGCTGCGCCGCTCGCGCAACGGCGGCAGGCGGATCGTGATCAGGTTCAGGCGATAGAACAAGTCCTCGCGGAATTCGCCGCTGGCCACCAGCTCCGCCAGCTCGCGGTTGGTGGCCGACACCACGCGCGCATCGGCGCGCTCGGTACGGCTGGCGCCGACCGGCTGATAGGTCTGGTCCTGCAACACGCGCAGCAGCTTGACCTGATCCGAGCGGTTCAGCTCGCCGATCTCGTCGAGGAACAGCGTGCCTTCGTGTGCGGTGGCGATGTGGCCCTTACGGTCGCTGCGCGCATCGGTAAAGGCGCCGCGCACATGGCCGAACATTTCGCTCTCGAACAGCGTCGGCGTGATCGCACCCATATTGATCTTGACGATGGCCTGGCCGGCGCGGGAACTGTTGCGGTGGATGGCGTCCGCAATCAGCTCCTTGCCGCAGCCGCTCTCACCGAGGATCAGCACCGGCGCGCGCGTGTTGGCCACCTGGCCGATGGTGGTCAACACCTTCAGCAGGCGCGGATGTTCGCCGATGATGCCGCTGAAATCAAACTGCCCATCCAGCGCCTGGCGCGACGCGCTGCCGGCCGGCGCTGGCGTGGCCGCCTCCAGCGTGGTGCGCACCAGTTCCGCCAGCTGCGTGTTGTCCCAGGGCTTGGTGAAGAAGTTGGTGGCGCCGGCCTGCATGCCGCGCACCGCCAGCGCGATCGAGCCCCAGGCCGTCATCAGCAATACCGGCAGCGATGGTTGCGCGGCGCGGATATCGGCCAGCAGCTGCAAGCCTTCCTCGCCGCTGGTCTGCAAGGAGAAATTCATGTCCTGCAGCACCAGGTCGGCTGGCTGCGAGGTGGGCCCCTGCAACAGGGCGAGTGCCTGTTGCGGGCCGTCAGCGCACAGCGTGTCGTAACCGGCCTGCTTCAGCAGCAAGGCCAGCGATACCTGCACCGCGCTGTCGTCGTCGATAATTAAAATGCGTTGCTTGCGAGTGGAATCCATTGTTTATTCGTAGTGCAGCGCTTGCGTCGGGCTCAGGCGCGCGGCGCGCCAGCCGGGATAGAGCGAACAGAGCAAGGATAGCAGATAGATCACACTTGAAGATAGCACCGCCGCGCCGAAAAACACCGGCCAGTTCAGGCTTTCGCCGAACACGCCGGTCAGCGGCAGCTGCACCAGCAGCACCAGCGCCACCAGCATGGCGCCGCTGCTCAGCAAGAATTGTTCGGAAATGATCTGGCGGTAGATAGCACCCGCATCCGCGCCCAGCGCGCGGCGCAGGCCGATTTCCGGGATGCGCTGGGTGGTGTTCTGCCACAGCACGCCGAACAGGCCGAAGGCCACCATCACCAGCAGGAAGGCGGCGATTACGGACAGGATCATCAGCGGAATGGTCTGCGTCTGCAGCATCGAGGCGCGGGCGTCGGTCTGGGTGGTGATGACGTAGTTCCAGTCGCCGCGTACTTGCTTCAGCCGGGCGTTCAGCCGGGTCTCGAAAATGCGTGGCGTACCTGGTTTCAGCTTGAGCATGATGTTGTAGGTGGCATCCTTGCCGACGCCGGGTATCCAGCGCGGCAGCATGAAATAGACCGGGTCCATATACTCGCCTTGCGAACGGAACTGCTCGACCACGCCAACCACGCGGTAGCGCTGCCCCTCTTTTTTATTGCGCGTCTGTTCGACATACAGCTGGCCGACAGGATTTTTGCCAGGGAACCATTTGTCGGCCAGGCGGCGGTTGATGACCACCGGCGCGGCGTCGGCGTTGTCATCCATGCTGGAGAAGAAACGGCCCTGTGCCACGCGCATGTCCATGGTGGCGAAATAGTCGTCGCTGATGCCCATGCCGTCGATGGTCAGCTCATGGCTGCCGTCCGGCAGCGTGTATTCGCCGGTCCAGCGCGACCTCTCGTAGGTGCCGAAGGAGCTGAAGGCGACCGATTCCACTTCAGGCATGGCCAGCAGACTGCGTTTCAGCTGGTCATAGAGTATCGGATCGTTGGGCAGGTCCTGCGCCGGACGCATGCTGACCGACCACTGGTTTTGCCAGCCATGGCCGGTTGGCAACTGGTACAACTGCCAGTAGCGCAAGCCAAAGGCGGCAACGGCAAACACCACCATGAAGGCCAGCAGGATTTCCAGGCTCAGCATCATGTTGCGGGACTTGCGTTTCCAGATCAGTTTCAACAGATGGCGCAACATCAGGCATTTCCTTTCAAGGCATGGACAGGGGCCAGGCGCGACATTTTCCACGCTGGAATCACGCCCGACAGCACGCCAAACACTAGCGTGATCAGCAGGCCGTAGCCAAACACGGCCAGGTTCAGGTGCACCTTCAGGTAGGGAATCAGGCCCGAGCCTTCCAGCCACCACAGGACGGCGCTTGAGGCCACCAGCGCGATGGCGCCGCCAATCAGGCATAGCAGCACGTTTTCCAGCACCAGTTGCGCCACCAGTTGGCGGCTGGTGGCGCCGAAGGCTTTGCGCACGCCGATCTCGCTGCTACGTTCCATGATGCGGCCGACGTTGAGGTTAATCAGATTGAGCGCCGGCAGCGCCATGAACAGCAGCATCAGTACGGCGATGATGGTCAGCAGCTTGCCGGCATCGCCATCTTCCGCCTTGCTGCTCAGCAGCGTGCGCGAGAACAGCGCCAGCTTGGAATCGCCCCAGAAGCGCGCGGTGTTGAAGACGGTCGGATCATCGAATTGCACCGTCCTGGCGGCCTCCATGATTTCCTTTTGCAGCGCTGGCAATTCCGCCGGTGTCCGCGCCATGATGATGGCGCCGAAGCCGCCGAACAGATTGTTCTGGTAGTCGCTGGACGGCTGGGAGGTGATAGGCGTCCAGATATCGGCAAAAGCGTTGACGTGCATTTCGTCCTGCACCACGCCGATGACGGTGAACACCTGGCCATTGGCGCTGAATTTCTGTCCGAGGTAAGGCTGGCCGGGGAACAGCTTGCGCGCGGTCGATTCATTGAGCACGGCCACCATGCGGCCGTGGGCGACATCATCGGCATTGATGACACGGCCGGAGACGATGTGGAAGTCGAGGATCTGCCAGTATTCGGCGTCCGTCAGCCGCATCAGGTGGTCGCTGACGCGGTTGTCCTGGTAGACCGACACGGATTGTGGAATGCCGGTGGCCGCCACCAGTTCCGCATGCTTCAGCGGCTTCAGGTATTGCTCGATCAGCTTGTAGCCCAGCGTGCCGGTGCGACGGCCGCTTTTTTCCGTGTGCGTCGACTCCATCATCACCATTTGCACGAAGCGCTCGCTCCTGCCTTCCACGCCGGTCGGGTAGAAGGTGTTTTGCAGCAGCGCGGTGACCACCATCAGCACCACCAGCGTCAGCACGATGCACAGCAAGTTGATGGCGGTGAACAGCTTGCGGCGCAGGAAGACCTTCCATGCGGTCAGCAGATAATTTCTGAACATGCGTTCCTCCTCAGGCGACCAGCTGGCCGTCGAACACGCGCACGATGCGGGTGGCTTGTTTTGCCTCGTGCTCGTTGTGCGTGACCATGACGATGGTGGTGCCTTCGCTGTGCAGCTTGAGCAGGATGTCCATGACTTCCTGGCCCATTTTGCTGTCCAGGTTGCCGGTGGGCTCATCGGCCAGCAGCACTTGCGGCTGGCCGACGATGGCGCGGGCGATCGCCACGCGCTGCTGCTGGCCGCCGGACAGCTGGTTCGGGTAGTGGTCCAGGCGCGCGCCCAAGCCGACTTTTTCCAGCGCCTCGCGCGCCAGCCGCTGGCGCTTCTTGCTGGACATCGAACGGTATAGCAGCGGCAGCTCGACATTGTCGATCACGCGCAGGTCGTTAATCAGGTGGAAGCTCTGGAAGATGAAGCCGAAGGTGTTGTTGCGCAGCTTGGCGACATACTTGTCCTTGTACGACGCCACTGGCGTGCCCGCTACGTGGATCGTGCCGCTGCCGGGTTCGTCCAGCAGGCCGATCAGGTTCAGCAGCGTACTCTTGCCGCAACCGCTGGGGCCCATGATGCTGACGAATTCGGATTTCGCCACGTGCAGGTCGATGTCTTTCAGCGCCAGTGTTTCGACTTTGTCGGTCTGGTAGGTTTTGCTGACTTGGTTCAGGCGTATCACGGTGTTCTCCCTGGTTATTGCACTATGCGGACGCTGTCGCGTTCCTTGTAGCGGCTGGTATCTGAAATGATGAGTTGGTCGCCGGCACGCGCGCCGGCGAGGATTTCGACTGACTTGCCATCGCTGGCGCCGATGTTCAGCGTGGTCTTGCGGGCGACGCCGTCGCGTACCACGAAGATGTCCTGCGGGCCGCGGCCGTTGAAGGCGGGGCCGGCGTCGGCCAGCAGCGTGTTCTGCTTCTGCTCGGTGAGAATGTTGACTTCCACCCGCAGCTTGTTGCGCAGCATGGCGTGATGCGGCTCCCGCAGCGTGACCAGCAGCTTGACGGTGCCGTTCTGGATTTCCGGCAGCACGGTCTGTACTTCGCCATTCAGGCGGACGTTGCCTTGTTCCACCAGCACCTGCTGGCCGGCGCCAAGCGCGCGCGCGTGGAAGTCGGACAACGAGGCTTCCACCTTGTAGTTGTTCAACTCGGAAACCTTGGCCACCAGCTGACCGGTGCTGACGCTGGCACCTTCATCGGCCAGCAGCCAGGTCAGCATGCCGGAGAAGGGCGCGCGCACCTGGGTTTGCGCCAGCAGTTGCTGCTGTTCCTGCATCTGTTTCTGCAGGATGCTCTTTTGCAACCTCGCACCTTCGATATTGCTGCCGGTGACGCGCTTGTTGTCGTCCTGCTGTTCGTGGTGCTGGCGCAGCTGGATCTCGATGCGCTTGACGTTGAGTTCGGCGGTCAGCAGATCTTCGGCGGAGACGCCGCCGGCCTTGCGCAAGGTCTGGTAGCGGCCGAGCTTGACGCGCGCCGCTTCCAGGTCCAGTTGCAGCAGTTCGATGGCGCCGACCAGCTGCTTGCGCTTCTGCTCCAGTTCCAGCGTCAGCGCGAGGATGCGGTTTTCCTGCTGCGCCAGTTGCTCCTTGAGCGCATCGATGGCAAGCACGATGGTGCGGCTGTCCAGCTCCAGCAGCATTTCCCCACTTTGCACCTGCTGGCCCAGCTTGGCGTGGACCTTGGCCACGCGTGTCTGGATCGGGCTGGACACCAGCTCTTCGTGCACTGGAATCACGATGCCGGAAGCACTGATGCTGTTGGCGATGTTCCCCACGCGCACGGTGGCGATGCTGACATTGTTGGCGTCGACGCTGGGGCTGACCGCGCGGTTGATGCCCCAGGCGGTGAGGCTGATCGTTGCCAGCAGGGCGGCGCACGCCAGTACGGTCTTGTGCCGGCGGCGGCGAATGATGTGGGAGCTGATTGCGGTATCCATGATGGCTACATTGCAATCCCCGTGCCACCAGTGAAATCCTTATAAATCAAGGATGTAGCGCTAATGGTGCTGGCGCCGCTTGCCCGGCTTCGCGCATCACCGTCCGGAAACGGACAGGCTCATGCTGGTGTAATTGAAGCTCAGGCCGTCGATGTTGAACATGTCGGGGATTTCGCCGGTCTGGCGGAAGCCGCTGCGGTCGTAAAGCTGAATGGCTGGCGTGTTGGCGGACAGCACTTGCAAGTCGATCCAGCGCAAGCCGGCGGCCAGCGCCCATTGCTGGGCATGCACTATCAGCTGGCCGCCCAGCCCCTGCTTGCGGTGCGTACGGCCAACGCCCATGCCCAGCAGGCAGCGATGCGCCGCATGGCGTTCCGGATGCGCGCGTAAATCGATGTGGCCGGCAATCGCGCCAATTTCATCCCGCGCCACCCATACGCGACGCCAGCCGGGGCTGCCGATCTCGGTCTGCATGCCGTATTTGAAGGCTTCCGCCTTCTCGGGCGGGAAGCGCGATTCGGCGCGCGGCAGCGGCTGGAAATAGGCGGTGTCACCCTGGCCGTTGTCCGACAGATGGTCGTTGAGATAGGCCAGAAACGCCTCAAAGCCGGCCAGTTCGAGTTTTTCTATCTTCATCTTGAATGTGGGAAATTACCAACCCTTGGAGTTATACCAATGTGATAGGGTAGTTGTCTACGTTGCGGAGGAGACATGCATATCAAGATGATTGCCACGCTGCTGCTGGTATTGCCGTTGCTGGCTGATGCGGCCGAAGAGCCCGACCAGATCGTCACCGACCGCCCCGACTTCGTGGAGTCCAGCAACGTCGTCGGCAAGGGGCGTTTTCAGATTGAAACCAGCTTTGCGCTGGACCGCAACAAGATCGACGGCATCCGCGAGCGGACCTACTCGACGCCGACCTTGCTGCGCTTCGGCATCAGCGATACGCTGGAGGCGCGCATCGAAACCGATGGTCGCATGCGCATGGTCACCGATGATCCGCTTGGTGGCCGCCAGGCCGTCAACGGCTATGCCGACCTCGCACTCGGCATCAAATGGCATATAGCCGATGCGCAAGGCGCCAGTCCGTCGATGGGCGTGCTGGCCCACGTCGACCTCGACAGCGGCTCCAGCGCCTTCCGTGCCGCCGGCAAGGGCGGTTCCCTGCGCCTGGCCGCAGAATGGGAGCTGAGCGATGATGTCGCGCTGGGCATCATGCCCGGCATCGCCTGGCAGCGTGACGACCAGGGCGGACGCTACACCAGCGGCATCTTCGGCATCGTCCTCGGCAAGGAATGGGGCGAGCGCTTCCGTACCTTCATCGAATATTCTGCGCCGCAGATCGCGCGCGCGCGGCATGGCGGCTCGGTCACCACCTTTGACATCGGCGCCGCCTATCTGCTGACCGATACCGTGCAGGTCGACACCGCCCTGTCGCGCGGACTCAACAGGAACACACCCGACTGGAGCTGGACTGCGGGACTCTCGATCAAATTCTAGACAGGAACCACCATGCGACTGACGATCAAGCAGCGTTTGTTACTGATTAACCTGACGACGCTGGTGTTCGTCTCCCTGATCGGCCTGGTTGGCTACTACGCCGTGCAGGTGCTGGATGCATCGATGGACGCGATCAGCACCAATAGCGGCGCGATGAAAGACCAGTTGCAAGCCGACCAGGCGCACGACGCGTTGCGTGCCGATGTGCTGGCCGCGCGCCTGGCGGCCGACAAAAACGATCCGGCCGAAGTGAAGGAAGTGCGCCAGGACACTGCCGAGCACATCGCGCTGTTCCGCAAACTGATCAAGGACATGGATGGGGCCAACACCGGTGGCGAAGTAAGGCGCGCGATGGATCAGGTGAAGCCGGACGTGGAACGTTACCTCAAAAGTGCCGAGGAAATGGTCGCACTGTCGCTGAGCAATGCGGCGGCGGCACAGGCCCAATTTCCAGCGTTTATGGAAAGCTTCCGCGTGCTGGAGAAAAGCATGGCGGCGCTGAGCGAGCTGATCGAAAAGGATTCGGAAGCCACGCGCGAGGTCGGGGATGCGGCGGTGAGCCGTTCGCGCATCCAGATCATCGGCTTCGTGTTGCTGGCGGCGGCGGTGTCGCTGGTGGTGGGGCAGATGATCGCGCGCTCGATCCTGCAGCCGTTGGACGAGGCAGTGGCGTTTGCCGCGCGCGTGGCGCAGGGGGATTTGTCGTCACAGGTGGCGCTGGCGCATGACGATCACACGGAGACGGGCCAGCTCAAGCGTGCGCTGAGCGATATGAACATCAGCCTGCACGGGATCGTCAGCCAGGTGCGCGGTGGCACGGATGCGATCGCGCTGGCGTCAGGGGAAATCGCCAGCGGCAATATGGATTTGTCGGCGCGCACCGAGTCGCAGGCCAGTTCGCTGGAAGAGACGGCATCGTCGATGGAAGAGATGACCTCGGCGGTGCGGCAGAACTCCAGCAACGCGGGCGAAGCGAATCAGCTGGCATCATCGGCGGCCGGCGTGGCGACGCGCGGCGGCGCGGTGATGGCGCAGGTGGTGGAGACGATGGGCGGCATCAGCACCTCATCGCAAAAAATCGTCGACATCATCGCGGTCATTGAAGGCATCGCGTTCCAGACCAACATCCTGGCGCTGAACGCTGCGGTGGAAGCGGCGCGTGCGGGCGAGCAGGGGCGCGGCTTCGCGGTGGTAGCGTCCGAGGTGCGCGGCCTGGCGCATCGGTCCGACGCGGCGGCAAAAGAAGTGCGTCAGCTGATTGAAGCATCGGCGGCGCAGGTGGGCGAGGGTAGCGCGCTGGTGGCGCAGGCGGGTGGCACGATGGAAGAAATCGTCGGCAGCATCCAGCGCGTGACAGCGATCGTCGCCGAAATCGCAGCGGCCAGCCGCGAGCAAGAGGTAGGGATCGACCAGGTCAACCAGGCCATCGGCACCATCGACAGCGCCACGCAGCAGAACGCCGCGCTGGTCGAAGAAGCCGCCGCAGCCGCCGGCGCCCTGCAAGAACAAGCCGCCCAGCTAGCCCAAGCCGTCAAGATCTTCCGCCTCTGAATCCTTGAATCCAGGGTCAGTTCCGCCAAACGTACACGGGCTCATGTACATTTGGCAGAACTGACCCCGATGTTGGGTTAGGCGGCGAGGCGGTGGTTGGTGAGCGCCAGGCGCGCCGGTTTGCTGGCGCTGGCGATCTTGATCGTTGTCGCGCCGGTGTCGCTGGCCAGCCGGAAGACGCCCACCAGTTGCACCAGTTGCTGCGCCTGGTCTTGCTGGGCTTCGGCGGCGGCGGCCGCTTCTTCTACCAGCGCGGCGTTCTGCTGCGTTACCGTGTCCATCTCGGCGATGGCGTGGTTGATCTGCTCGATGCCGGCTTCTTGCTCGTTGTTGGCGGTGCTGATTTCCCCCATGATGGCCGTCACCGACTGTACGGCAGCAACGATTTTTTCCATCGTCGCACCAGCTTCGCCGACCAGCGCGGTGCCGGCGCCGACCTTGCCCACCGAGTCGTCGATCAGCGTTTTGATTTCCTTGGCGGCCGAGGCGGAGCGTTGCGCCAGCGTGCGCACTTCCGAGGCGACCACAGCGAAGCCGCGGCCCTGTTCGCCGGCGCGCGCTGCTTCCACTGCTGCGTTCAGCGCCAGGATGTTGGTCTGGAAGGCAATGCCGTCGATGACGCTGATGATGTCGACGATTTTCTTGGCCGATTCGTTGATCGCATCCATGGTCTTCACCACGTCCGCCACCACCTCGCCGCCTTGCTGGGCGATGTCCGAAGCCGAGCGCGCCAGCGTGTTGGCCTGGCGGGCGTTTTCTGTGTTTTGCTTGACGGTGGCAGTCAGTTCTTCCATCGACGAGGCGGTTTCTTCCAGCGAGCCGGCCTGCTGCTCGGTGCGCGAGGACAGGTCCATATTGCCGCTGGCGATTTCGGTGGCGGCAGTGACGATGTTGTCGGCGCCGGTGCGCACCTGGCCGACGATGTCTGCCAGGCTGTCGCGCATGCCCTGGATCGCAAACAGCAGGCTGTGCTGATCACCGCCGCGCAGCGAAATCGGCACGGCCAGGTCGCCGCTGGCGATCTTGCCAGCGATGGCGGTAACTTCGGCCGGCTCGCCACCCAGTTGGCGCAGCAGTTGACGGGTAATCATCCAGGCCATGAAGGCGCCGACCGCCAGCGACAGCAGCCCCAGCACGATGGCCAGGTAGCGCGAATCCTTGTAGGTTTCCTCGGCGCTGAGGCGGGCGCGTTCCATGCTGGTGCTCTGGTGCGCAATCAGCGCGTTGATGGCGTCCATATAGGCCAGTTGCAGGCCGCGCATCTTGCCCAGCATTTCGTTGACGCCGCCGTCGACGTCGCCTTCACGGCGCAGGCGCATCACTTCATCCAGCGAGACATCATACGGCTTGCGCGCCACATCCAGTTTCTCGAACAGTTCGCGGCCTTCCCCGGATTTGACCATGCTGTCGAGCTTGGCCATTTCCTTGTCGATTTCCTTGCGGCGGTCGACCACCACGGCCATCTCCTTGGCGGCCTTGGCCTCGTCGCGGATCAGCAGGGCGTTGCGCAGCGCGCGGGCAATCTTGTTGTTGTGCTCCATGATGAGCTGCGCCTGCACGACTTTAGGATAGGTTTCGAGGACGATGTCGTCCGTGTTGTCGGCCAGTTCGCCCTGGCTGTAGATGCTGAGGCCGATAGTGATCGCCAGCAGCAGCAAGACGGCGCCAAAACCCAGGCCCAGGCGGGTACCTACTTTGAGGTTCTTGATGTCCATGATGATATTCCGTATGTCGAGAAAAATAACTCGCGTTCCGTGCGGAACGTTGGCGGGAATAAGGCCGGAGAGGAGTGTGGGCGACCGCGAGAATTGGGCGATCAGTGCTGCGTTGAATAGTCACCAATATACACACATCATTACCATATGGCAACTAAGGGAATGATAGTTGCAGACATTTCACCACATTAACCGATAAACTTGGCATTCTGTTCACTTTGAGGTGGAGACAATGACGACAACAACAAATAGTTCCAGGCTGGATGTAATCGATGCGCTGCGCGGTTTCGCCATCGTTTCCATCATGCTGCTGCATAACATTGAGCATTTTGACTTTTATTTCTCGCCGGTCGGCTTGCCTGAATGGCTGAGAGCGGTGGACAAGGTCATCTGGGACACGCTGTTCTTCCTGTTTGGCGGCAAGTCGTATGCGATTTTCGCTTTGCTGTTTGGCATGACTTTCTATATCCAGTACCACAAGCGCGCGCTGCGAGGCGAGGACTTCCGCGCCCGTTTCGGCTGGCGCCTGGTGTTGCTGCTGGCGTTTGGCCTGGTGAATTCGATGTTTTATCACGGCGATATCCTGAGTATTTACGCTGTGCTCGGACTGGCGTTGATACCAGTCGCTCACCTGAGTAACCGCTGGGTATTGACCATCGCATTAATATTACTGGCACAGCCATATGCCTGGCTGGAGGTTATTCAGGCTTTGCCCAACCCGGACGAGAAATTGCCCAATCCGGCCTCATGGGCATATTTCGGCCGCGCCAATGATTATTTTGCCCACGGCTCTGCTTTGCAGGTGTGGAGCGGTAATCTGACCAACGGGAAAATTGGGGTTATTCGCTGGAGCTGGGAAAATGGCCGCATATTCCAGATCCCGGCATTATTTATGTTAGGGATGCTGGCTGGCCGTAAAGGCCTGTTTAACGATGCCATATTCTGGCGCAAGGCGCTGATGATTGCCCTGCTGGCATTTATTCCCCTTTATATTCTTAAAACCTGGCCGGAAGCCTGGGGCGTAGGCGAAGCAGTGCGCCGTCCATTGCTGGTTATTATTACTTCGTGGGCGAATGTGGCCTTGATGGTGGTATTGGTGGCGATATTTGTACAACTGTTTTATAGCCGCAGCTGGCTGACAATATTCTCGCCGCTGGGACGCATGAGTTTAACCAGCTATGTCGTGCAATCGATTATCGGTACCTCGATTTATTATGGTTTCGGGCTGGGTATGTATCAGTACACCGGCGCCAGCTATGCGCTGGCGATCGGCATCGCACTGGCGCTGGCGCAACGGCAGTTCAGCGTGTGGTGGCTGGCCCGACACCCGCAGGGGCCGCTTGAAACTGTGTGGCACAGACTGACATGGCTGGGCAGCCGCGCTAAAAATTAGCACGAATGCACCAGTAATCAGCTTGCGTCGGCCGTATCGTCAGGAGTGATCCAGGTGATGCGGCCGTGGCCGGATTCATTCAGACGGGTTATCAATGCATCCGCCGCCGTATCCGGCAGGCTGAACTCGAATTGAACGTCTTCGCTGTGCTGGACATTATCCAGGCTGGCTCCCGCCAATTCAATTTCTCGGCGCACCAGGCCTTCCATGGCATAAGGCGCGCTGCAAATGAGGAATCGCTGTTTGATAATGGCGATCTTCTCGGCGTTTAATAAGGCCTGCGCCACGCTGTCGGTATAAGCGCGCACCAGTCCACCAGCGCCTAATTTAACGCCGCCGAAATAACGTACGACGGTGGCTAATACGCCTTCGAGATCCTGATGGCGTAAAACATCCAGCATCGGACGGCCGGCCGTACCGCTGGGTTCTCCATCATCCACTGCTGCCGATTGGCCGCCGGCTAATAATGCCCAGCAAACGTGGGCGGCACCGGGATGTTGCTGCCATAATTCCGCCACGACTTTTTGCGCGCTGGCGCGATCCGTCATCGGCTGGACGCAGGCAATAAAGCGGCTTTTTTTAATCAGCAATTCATGGTGAACCGCTGTATTGATTGTCTGTGGCATGGAATAGGCTTTGGTTAAGCGGCGTATGGTGCCAGAAATCGGGTCCAGGCGCCATGCCGGCAGGGCCGGCGGTATAATCCTGCACGAGTTCATCCCACCTGATATGCCATGACTAATTCCCCCGCCGCGCCCCACCTTTCCGATGCCGATGGCGAGAGCGGAGAGGATGACGATCTGATGCAGCAACTGGGCCTGAGCGCCCGTGGTGTCATCCTGGCCAAGGCCGAGGGCAGGGTGTTCCTGCGCCTGACCGGCGAGGTGGAATATGGCGGCCGTCGTGTGCCTTACGATCTGGTGCCGGCGCAGGGCGTGCTGGCCAAGGCGTCAAAATGGCGCAAGATGGATGCGGATGGCCGTTCGGCTCTGCTGCGCGAGCGCGCCGGTGCAGATGTCGCCGCCGAACTGCATGGCTACGTGGAAAATTTCGTGCGCGAACTGTCCGACGCCTGCGATGACTGTGACATGGATGCCGACATCTTTTTACATTCGCTCAGCGATATGCAGGTGTCCGAGCCGGCCGGTATGGTGTTCGACCGCATCCGCATGCGGCTGGAGCACGCGGTCGAGCGCGATATGGAGGAGCAGCACGCCGAGCGTACGCGACAAAGCATCAATCTGGCCGAGTATCCGGCCTCGTTCGATATGGCGCGGCGCATCAAGCGCAAGTTTATTGCCGTGCTGGGGCCGACCAATTCCGGCAAGACCCACCTGGCAATCGAGGCTTTGGCCAAGGCGCCGAGCGGCGTCTACCTGGCGCCGCTGCGTCTGCTGGCGCTGGAGAACTACGAGCGACTTCAGGAGATGGAGCAGCATGGCAAGCCGCTGAAGGTCAGCCTGGTCACTGGCGAGGAGCGCCGCCTGGCGCCGGGCGCCACGCACGTCGCCAGCACGGTGGAAATGCTGGATACGCAAACACCGGTCGACGTCGCCGTCATCGACGAGATCCAGATGCTGTCCGACCGCGACCGGGGCGCTGCCTGGACGGCGGCCGTATGCGGCGCGCCGGCGCGCATCGTCTACCTGGTGGGGGCACCGGAAGCGCGGCGCGCGATCGAGGTGCTGGCAGCGCGGCTGGAGTGCGAACTGGAGGTGCACATCCTCAAGCGCAAGGGGCCGCTGTCGGTCGAGCCGACCGCTGTGCGCAAGCTGAGCAACCTGCGACGCGGCGACGCGGTGATCTGCTTCTCGCGCCGCGAAGTGCTGATGTGGCGCGACATGGTGACCGAGATGGGCCTGTCGGTTGCCACCGTCTACGGCAATTTGTCGCCCGAGGTGCGGCGTGCGCAGGCGCAGCGTTTCCGCGAAGGCGCGGCCGATGTGGTGGTGGGCACAGATGCGATCGCCATGGGCCTGAACATGCCGATCGCACGCGTGGTGATGACCACCACCGTCAAGTACAACGGCTATGAAGAGGAAGAAATTCCGGCCGCGCTGGCGCGCCAGATCGCGGGCCGGGCAGGGCGCTTCGGCGTGCATGAGGAAGGCCTGGTGGCTGGCTATGACAACGAGACGCACAACGTGATGCGTTCGCTGCTGCGCGAGAAGCCGGTGCCGCTGAAGACCACCGGCTTCGCGGTGGCGCCGACGTTAGAGCATCTGCACCGCATCTCGTCGGTCACGCATGAGCATGCGCTGGCCAAGCTGCTGAAGCGTTTTGTGCACAACATCGATGTGCCGGATGGTTTCTTCTATCCGCGCATTACCGAGGACCAGTTCGAGCGCGCGGCATGGCTCGACACGCTGGAGTTGACGGTGGCGGAGAAGTTCGCGCTGTCGCTGGTGCCGATTTCGTCGAAGGTGCCGTCGTTGCAGCATGCGTGGGAGACGTGGGCGAAGTCGCTGGCGCACAAGAAGGTTACGCAGCTGAAGTCGAATGACCGGCCGCTGCATTACATGAATCTGCAGGAGGTGGAGGACGTGTGCCGGCTGTATTCGGCCTACGCGTGGCTGGCTTACCGTCAGCCGGAGTACTTTCCGGACACCGAACTGGCGCAGCGCTTGTCGCGCGAAGCATCGGAGCGGGTGGATGCGATCTTGCAGGAACAGAACTCGGCAGCGCGCAAACGCCAGCCGCGCAAGTTCAGGCGCTGAGCATGGACGAGGAGCGCTGTCCCCTGTGTGGCCGCGTGCTGGGCACGGTCAATATCGACCGGCATCATCTGGTGCCGAAGACGTTCAAGGGCAGGGAGCAGTTTCCGATTCACAAGATATGCCACCGCAAGATCCACTCGGTATTCAGCGAGCGCGAACTGCTGCATCACTATCACACCTGGGAAGCGCTGCGCGCGCATCCTGACATACAGAAATTCATTGCCTGGGTCGCGCGCAAGCCGCCGGGCTTCTATGCGCGGACAGAAAACAAAAACGCCAACCGGTGAAGGTTGGCGTTTTCGCTGAATCTTGGTAGGCCGTGCGGGATTCGAACCTGCGACCAACGGATTAAAAGTCCGCTGCTCTACCAGCTGAGCTAACGACCCAAGGGCCAGAATTGTAATGGCTGCCAGCGGAAAATTCAAGTGTGCATCACGCTGGCATGAGGATTATGAATCCAATCAGGCCAATCACCATGATTGCGCCGGCAAAGTAAGCCAGAGCATCGCTGAATTTATCGCTCAAGATAAGTGACTTCAGAAATTTCTTCATACTAGCTCCCAAATATAAAATGAAACCAGGGATAAAAATAAGACGACGCTATGGTAAGGAGTATCGAGATCCAAATGACACGTTTACGAATGTCCTGCCCTTGCGCGATGCGCGAAGTGTTGATGGCGATGAAAATTGAAGTGAACACCGCGCCAATGATGCATGCTCCCAATGCCCAAGATGCGGCTTCGCTTGTATCGGGACTTCGGCCGTATGTTGCGAAGGCTTCGTAGCCCGTTGATGCCAGCATCGCCAACGCTACCCAGAACAGTTGCCCGTTATCGACGGCCTTTTTCATCATTTGTAAAAACTCCCGCCAACCGCCTGTCGCGATGGCGACGGTGGCGATGACGGCGAACGGCAGCAACACTGGCACCAGCACGTTGATGGCGAACCAGCCGGGATTGCTTTGCAGTTGAGCGAAATAGGTGACCATGATTCACGCTAGCACGGCCACTTTCGCTGTCATTCCGATTAGATCAAATGGGAGAGTTTTTGTTCCGCGCGCCATGAATCTGCAACCTCAGCTATCATATCGCCCTGCTGTTAAAAGGATGATGGATGAAAGTAGTTGCAGGAACTGTTGCGGGCGCCTCGAAAACGCTCCCTGCGCAGTTCGGTTTAATTAATTTGCTGAAGGCAGGCGCGGCGCAGCTGATCGTCTTGCACCATCTGGCGTTCTATGGCCCGATGGCCGATCACGCGCGGGTGATCTTCCCGTCGCTGTTCGACTGGCTTGCCGGCAGCGCGCGCATCGCCGTGCAGGTGTTCCTGGTGATCGGCGGCTTTCTGGCCGCCAAGTCGCTAGCGCCTTCCGGCCATGCCGGCTGCCCGACGCCGGTGCGCGCCATCTGGCGCCGCTATGCCAAGCTGGCGCCGCCGTTCGTCGCCGCCACGCTGATCGCCGCCCTGGCTTCGCTGTGGGCCGCCGAATGGATGACGCACGATTCGATTTCCGCCCCCGCCACGCTGAGCCAGCTGGGCGCGCACTTGTTGCTGCTGCACGGCGTGCTGGGCTATGACTCAGTGTCGGCCGGCGCCTGGTATGTCGCCATCGATTTCCAGCTATATGCGCTGATGGTGATCCTGCTGTGGCTGGTCGGCCGCATCACCGGCAACCGCCAGCAGCAATGGCTGATGCCGCTGGTGGTGGCGGCTGGCATCACGCTGTCGCTGCTGCACTTCAACCTGGACTCGGATTGGGACAACTGGGCCTCGTACTTCTTCGGCAGCTACGGCCTGGGCCTGATGGCCTGGTGGGCCAGCGATCCGCGCCGCAAGCCGGGCATGGCAGTCGTGCTGCTGATGATGGCGCTGCTGCCGGCCATGGTTGGCCTGCTGCTGGAATTCCGTAGCCGGATCGCGCTGGCGGCGGTGGTGGCGTGCGTGCTGTTCCTGTGGGGACGCGGCAAAATCGCCTCCGACAGCCGTGGCTGGTCGGTTATCAATGGCTTGGGCAAGATTTCGTATGCGGTGTTCCTGATTCATTTCCCCGTCTGCCTGCTGGTGAACGCCGCTTTCACCCGCTTCGCCCCGATCGAGCCGGCGTGGCAGGGCATGGGTATGCTGGTCGCCTGGAGCAGCAGCCTGCTGGCCGGCGCCGCCTTCCATCGCTGGGTGGAAACGCCATTGAGCCGCTTGATGCATTTTGTTGCGGAACAGTTCGCCGTGCGTGATGTCCACATGCCACGGCCGTTGTCACGCTGATAAGGAAAGGTCGCGTAGTTATACCATTTTGGAATGGCTTTTTGTAAAGAAATAATAGATTGGCATGGTTAGTCCGGGCGTAAGATCAAAACCGGTAACAAACGATGTCATAAAAAAGTCATTACAAAAACTGGAGACTACATCATGGCTATACCTCGCAAGACCGTCCTCGCTGTTCTCATTGCCGACCTGCTGATTGCTGTCAGCGCCCAGGCACAAACCACCGCCAATACCGCAGACGCTGACGCCGGACCTACCGTCGTCGTCAGCGGCATTCGCGCCTCGCTGAGTTCTTCGCTGAACACCAAGCGCCTGCAGGAAGGCGTGGTGGACGCGGTATCCGCCGAAGACGCCGGCAAGTTCCCCGACACCAATATCGCCGAATCGCTGCAACGCGTGACCGGCGTGCAGATCCAGCGCAACGGCGGCGAAGGCCGCTACATCTCGGTGCGCGGCCTGGGGCCGGAATTCAATAACGTGCTGGTCAATGGCCGCACGCTGACCAGCGATACCGGTGGCCGCGAATTCTCGTTCGACCTGCTGTCGTCGGACCTGATTTCCAAGGCGCTGGTGTACAAGACCTCGCAACCCTTCCTGCCTGAGGGCGGCATCGGCTCGACGGTGGATATCCAGACGGCGCGCCCGCTGTCCGGCAAGACCGGCCACAGCACGGTCATCAACGCCTCCGGTTCGTACGACAACAACTCGGAAAAGAAAACGCCGAATATCAGCGGTATGTACACCTTTGCCAACGAGGAGCGCAACTTCGGCGTCAACGCCTCGCTGTCGTACACCGACCGCGCCTCCAAGCAGAACAAGGCGGTCACCGATGCATGGAATTACCGCGACGTTTCGGTGATCAATGGCGACCTGAATTCCAGGGGGCTGACGATGGCCGATGTCACCACCAAGAAGCTGTACATCCCGCAAAGCTACGGCTTCCAGCAGGAAGATGAAACGCGCAAGCGCCTGGTCGGCAATCTGACGGTGCAGTACAACCCGTCGTCGACCTGGAAGCTGACGGCCGACGCGCTGTATTCGCACCTGGACCAGCGCAACGACATCATCGCCGTCAGCGACTGGATCAATCCGCAGGTGCTGGGGGCGCAGATCAACGGCAGCAACCAGATCACCAGCCTGCTGCGTCCGGGCTCAACCTTTTACGCCAACAATCCTGAACTGGCCGGCAGCGGCAAGCTGCTGGGCGAGGCCAATTCCAACGATATGATCGTCAAGGGCGGCGACCGTAAATCGATCACGCGCGCCTTCGGCCTGAATTCCAAATGGGCGCTGTCGCCGGAGTGGAAGCTGGAAGGCGACGTCAACACCTCGCGCACGTCGTCCGGCTCGCCGGATATGTGGGTGGTGGCCGGCATGGTGCCGAAGAACGGCGACGTACTGACCTTCAACGGCACGCCATCGATCGTGTTCGGCGACGGCATTGCCGACCCGACTGCGGTGCGCGCACACGCTGTCTCCAACGGTGACGTGCAGCGTACCGACAAAATCTCCGAAGGCCGCATGAACCTGGCCTGGAACCACGAGATCGGCTACTTCAAAGGGTTGCAAACCGGCCTCGGCTACTCGCAGCGCGAGGTCAAGCGTACCCAGTGGAGCAGCGATTCGTGGAATACCTATAGCGGCTATCACCTGGCCTTGCCATCGTCGCTGTTCACGGTGACGCCGCTGGACAACTTCCTCGGCGGCGGCGCCCAGGTGCCAAGCGCCTATCTGCGCTTTGATCCGTACGCGTATATGGATTACCTGAACCAGCGCTCAACGCTGCTGTCTTCGAATGACCCGGCACATTACCTGGACACCACGCTGTTCCCGAATGGTCCGATGGCGATTGACTACACCAAGCCATCGATGTCGGGCGTGAAGGAAAAAGTGTCCAGCATCTTCCTCGACAGCAAATGGGAAGGCGAGGGCTGGTCGGCCAATGCCGGCGTGCGCATGGTGCATGTGAAGTCGAGTTCGGTCGGCACCAGCCGTGTGCTGCAATCGGCGACCAAGAGTCCGAACGACACCACCTACATCCTGGTCTACGGCCCGATGAGCACCAACACCGTCAGCAACGACTACAACAGCGTGCTGCCATCGGCCAACCTGAAGTTCGACCTGACGCCGGACATGATGCTGCGCCTGGCCGCATCGAAGACCGAAACCCGCCCGACGCTGAGCCAGATGGGCATCGACAACTCGTACGGCGGCCGCTATGGCGACGTGCAGACCGGCGGCGGCAATCCTTACCTGAAGCCGATGAAGTCCAACAACCTGGACCTGTCGTGGGAATGGTATCTGTCCAAGACCAACTACGTCAGCGCGGCGGTGTTCCAGAAAAACGTCCGCGATTTCCTGGAGACGCGGCTGGTCGACACCACGCTGCCGCAGTATCCTGGCGAGGTGGTGCATGACACCCGTGTCCGCAACGGCCAGAAGGGCAAGATCAAGGGTGTGGAAATCGCCGGCCAGTATGCGTTCGATGAAGCGGTATCGTGGCTGAAGGGCTTCGGCGTGGCCGCCAACTACACCTACGTGGATGCGACCGCCAGCCGCGAAGTCGACAGCGGCACGCCGAACTGCGGTTATCCCGGCTTGTCGCCGCAGTCGTACAACGGCTCGGTGTTCTACGAGAACAGCAAGTTCCAGGCACGCGTGAGCTACAACTGGCGCAATCACTTCTCGGTCGATTGCGGCGGCGGCAGCACCCAGCCCCGCAACCGCTCCGCCTACGGCCAGACCGACGCCAGCCTGCGCTACAACATCACGCCGACGGTGGCGCTGTATCTCGATGCGATCAACCTGACCAACTCGCGCACGCGTGAATATGCGCTCAACGAGAGCCAGTTCCTGACGCTGGAAGACGTGGGCCGCCGCGTCAACGTCGGCCTGCGCGCAGCGTTCTAAAGCGACAAAGCGTCAACTTCGCTTGGCGAAGTTGACGCTTTGTTTTTCTATAACCGGTCAGGCTGCGGCGGGCGACAGCACGATGCCCAAAGCAGCGGCGGCCAGCGCGTTATCGCCTTCGCTACCGGCCAACACGTAGCCGCGTTCCAGCAGGCGGCGGGTGTAGTATTTGTTGTACATAAACGCCCAGATCAGGCCGATGAAGAAGGCGCCGATGCCCATCGTGACGACGGCGATGATCATGCTGATCACGAAGCCACCGATAAAGGTGATGAAGTCTCCCCGGAACAAGGCCGGGAAGAAACCAAAGAAGAAGGTGGTCCACGAAAACCCGTAGAAGCCATCTTTGACCAGGCCAGTATCTTTATGTTTAAGAGCGATGCGAGTTGCCACGTTAGTTTTCCCCAGTCTGTTTTAAAGTGCAACATTGAATAAAGTTGCTGACAGGATAGTAACGTAACTTGATGGAATGAAAACTCACCAAATATCACATGGCGCTCTTGTTAGCGTTTCAGGTCCAGCCCGAGTGCGGCCTTGCGCAGCCGCCCATTGCGGCGAACGTACGAAAAGGCAGCGCTGGTGTCGTACATCAGCTGGTAGTGGTAATAGTTGATCTGCTCGGCTACCGCAAAAGCCAGCAGGCCGCCGGACCACAGCAGATCATTCGAGGTTGCCGTGCTGTGTATGGCAATCAACGCTGCCACGGCGACGATCAGCACTACATTGGTGTATTGGAAGAACTTGTACAGCGGCTGGAAATACCCCGGCAAAGGCTGGCGCTGCGTGACAGCCTTCAGCTTGATCTGCCAATACCACGCGCCTTGCAATAGCAGATAACTGACCAGCACCAGCGCCGCCACGCGTACATCCCATGCTATCGGCTCCACTGACTTCTGCCAGAGGTAGATCATGGCCGCCGGCAAAGCGGCCGCGCTGAATATTTCTGTGTTACGTAGATACTTCATCCGGCCGGGTATATTTTGCATGCGTCGTTCCTTTGCGAAGTTGCCAACTTTAGCATATGAATCAGTCGTGGCAGAAATTCCGCCATTGCTGTCATGTTCTTCGCTTGCAGACGTGCGAGCATGGCGGCATCATCACGTCACATGCAGAGCCATATGAAAATTATCCGCAGCCGGGAATTTGTCGCCTCCCGCGCATGGGGCGCGGAACTGATTGCCGCCATCCCCGACGCCACCGTCCGCCTGCACTGGACCGATCAGCCGTATCGCTGGCACGTCAATGATGGCGAGGAAGTGTTTGCGGTCATGGATGGGGAGGTCGACATGCACTATCGTCAGGGTGGCGAAGAGCACATCGTTACGTTGCGCACCGGCGACCTGTTCTTTGCCGGCGAGGGCGACGCCCATTGCGCGCACCCGCGCGTCGCCTCACGCATTCTGGTCATTGAGCGCGCGGGGAGCGCTTGATTCCGGAAAACGTCTTGCTTTGATATATAGCACATAGTGTTGTTTCATTATCTGAGCGGCAGCAATCGTGCTTTCTCCAGCAGGGGCAATATGGATTTCCACATCAAGGAGATCCCGATGCCATACCGCTATCCTGAAGCCAGACTGCTTGATAAGCAGCCCAAGGTCGGCAATGCCGAGTGTGTTACCTTAATCCGTCACTACACCAATGCGCCGCATACGAGCAAGTGGCGACAGGGCGAAAAAGTATTGGGTAACAAAGGCCTTCTAGCCGGCACCGCAATTGCCAACTTCGAGAATGGTCGGTGGCCAGGACGCAGCAGAGGCAATCATTCAGCGTTTTATTTAGGCCAGGTGTCGGATGGGATTTACGTGATCGATCAATGGCCCAGCGTCGAGAAGAAAAAGATCTCTATCCGGTTCATCCGCAAACAGCGCCAGAATCACGACGGGACGTATGCCAATCCTTCCGACAATGCGGATGCATTCTGGGTAATCGAATAGGTGGATCATGGCAAGGAATATTCTTACGCTAGCATTGCTTCTCGTTGCAGGCACGGTGAACCCCGCTGAGCAGCATATTGTTTGTCCGACTGAGATCCCCGAATCGTCGATCAGGCTGACGAACCTTTCCAAGCAATGGCAGTCATACGTTGCTTCGCCGCTGTATCTTTCCTCGGCCGGCGCTGCTGCTGGGCCACCAGAACAATTGGCGACGCTGAAGGGGGATTCAACCTGGAGGAGCGGCAGCACTAAGTGGTCAACCACCTACGATCTAAGTGATGAGAGCTTCGCTGCCGGGAAGTGGATGGAGTGCCGGTACGGGGAATCCGGCGAAGTGATGCTCTCCACCCGGCTAAATGACAAGATAACGACTTGTACTGTTCGATTCAGCAAAGGCGAGAAAGTTGGGCAGCGCTCAATCAAGATTGATTGTCACTAGAGTTTGTTGATGGTGCGTTCCTGAATCCTGCCAGGACGTGCGAGATTCGACCTGCGATCGAAAACCCGCTACGGCGGCTGGCTCAAAGCGCCTTTTTCTTTTGCACTTGACGCAGTTGCTGCTTGCGTTGGGTCTGGTTTTTGTTCTGTTTGGCCTGGTACAGGGCTGCGGCTTCCACCTTGGCTTGAGCGAAAGTGCGCAGTTCTTCCTTGTCGTCGTGCGTGACAAAATAATCGGCCGCTTGTGCGTCCACCACGATTTTGATCGCGGCTTCATCTTCCAAGTCGTACAGTTCGGTCAGCAGGGTGGTGATCTCATCGAGGAATTCTTCGTAGGTCATGATGCGTTTCGTTAATGTTTAAGACGCCATTGTAGTCGTTCTGAAGAGAGAGGGCGAATCCTGCCCCCTTTTTTAGAGGCCCGCACTTGGGGATTACTTGACTCTATCGCGCCCGCCAAGGGATTCCGACTGATCTTCGCTCTTGGCGGGCGCTTCCATCAGTTTCTGCACGGAGCTTTGTGGAGCCTCTGGTTTCGGGTCGCCAGTAACTTGAAATCTACGATGAAATCGCAGCGGCTTGCTGACGCCGCGAGGTTCACTGATGAATGGAATTGCAAAGACATCCGTGTTGAATAACTCCAGGGTCCAATCGGTATCGCCGAAAAAGAGGAAGCGAACAGTATTGGGCGGGCAGAGTTCTAGCAAAGAGAAAGCTCCCGTCGCATACATCCAGCCAAGCTTGGCCGAGTCAACGAGATCCAACCGTGCATCAAACAGATAAATGCGCAAAGTATCTTCGTGCATGATGTCATCGGTGACAAAAACGAGTAGCAGATCATGCCAGCGTATCGCCACTTCCAGCACTGCGCCATCGATGATGACACCAGTGGACTGCCGGTTCAACATCAGTTCGCTTTGCGGCATACCCTGCCCAAGCGGCGAACCGATCAGACGCAATGCGCACTCAGAAGTCGGAACCAGTTTCACGACAGGCCTACAGAAGAGAATGAATGCCAAACGCAGCAAGCGTACCACCGACAAACGCACCTATTGTGACGCAAAGTGGCGCGCCAGGGCCGCACGCCAGACCTGCCAGCGCCCCTCCCGCAATGCCGCCACCGATTCCCGCGCCAGTGGAAAGAACTTCCTTGCCTGCGGCGGAAACTTTGTCTGTGGAGGTCGCGATATTGTACGCAGAAATTCCCAGTGAAATAATCACCAGCCCGCGACCAGCGTGAGACAGGCGCGAGAGCATAGTGGTGATGGGCTGATGTGAAGTCCCGGCGGATTTCACGATCGAGGCATAGACGACATTTTTTTGCGATGGCGTCAAATTCTTAAAGACAGCGTTCTCGCCATAGTGCCGGGCAGAGTGCCGTGCTACTAATTCGTTTAGCGAATGCCCCCTGATCTTGACGTATTCGGCCATCGCTCGACCGACAGGTGTGCTACGCCTGCGGAAGATCTCCATGATGATATTCCGCGTTTCCTGTGCTTGCTTAGCTGCTTCGGTCCAGGTGAGTTTTCCAGCCAATGCTTCGCTCTCCAATTTCTGCGCCATGGCGTTGATCTCGCGCGCGTAGGCACGCCGGGCCGTTGAGTCAATGCAGACGTGCGCACCGACATTTGCGACCTGGCTCTCCAACGCTTTCATGGCCCGATCAAAATGCGCTCTGTCTTCGACGTTTTTATCTGGAGCAGTCATTATCTTCACCGTTAAGAATGAATGATTGCTCAGGATAGTCATCAATAAAAAGTTCGTGTTGCGCTCACTCAACCATGAGCATCTGGCCGAGTCGCGGAGGTCAAATCCGTGGATCTTCCGGCAGCGGACGACTCGCTTCTTTGATATGTGCCTTTGCGCTTCGCGCATTCAGGTGCGGATTTTTTCGACGCAGGGATGGTCGCGGTGTCCGGGGCATTTCCGGTCCAAGGCGCTTTGCTTGAGGAGAGGGCGTTGCGTGGGGCAGTGATAAGCGCGGGGAGCGGTGTCTGCACGCCCTGCACACTCTTGGATGAATTTAACTCTGTTGGGAAGGTGGAAGATTTACGCTCTTGGTCAATTATAGGCTTACGGCTGGTTGCTTCGCCTCAGGTTTCGCTGTACCGTAGCCGTATTGATAAGTTAATCATCAAATTTATTGCATATGCCATTTCCCTAGCAAACACCGAGTCAATCGAAGATGGTGAGAGCGATAGTTCTACTATTGCGGTCGGGTTTCGGCCCAAAAAGACGCCTTAAGTGAGGAAGTCGGCCCGGCGGCCGCATGGTTGCTGGGTTCGTGGCTGCACGCCGCCCAGGATTCGGGTATCAAAACGGTCACTCCCCCACAGTAGTTTGGTTCTGTCGCGACCAGAGAGCGACCAGAAACAAAAAAGCCCCCGAACCGGACTTCGTGGGCTTCCTTGATTATTCTTGGTAGGCCGTGCGGGATTCGGACCAGCGACCAACGGATTAAAAGAACGTGAAACAGCAGAAATGATTTTGCGGTCTCCGACCATCGCAGAAGCCGTTCCGTCAGGGATTTCCTTTGCTCAGCTCTGTTCATGCCGCAATGGCTCTCCACTTCCCCGTTGCGGCCTAGTGTGCTGCTGATAGAACTAGCTTTACCGTATTGTACCTGGCCTCGACCAGAGAGCGACCAGAGGGGGCTATTGCCGGGAGGGGGCGCTTGTTCTACGCTATCACTGGCGCTTTTGATGCTTGGGCTACATTAGCGCCGTTGATACCAGCGCGTTGATACCCGAGGCGGACCAGAACGCTACCGGCGCGGCCAAGACAATGATTGATTGCTGGCGTTAGTCCGAGCCGTCCGGCCGGTCAGCCCGCTGCACAGTTTGCACACCGTACTCTACTGCACTAAGTTTCCGACTCAGGAACTATGAGAAACGATCGCAGGTCGGAGGCGTTCACCGAGGGTTTCTGACGCTTTCGCTATTAGCTTGCGGTTTATATCGATTACGTTGAGAAGGTGATCGAATCTGTTCCAGTTATTTTCGTTGTCGATGTCGTCTATCGCAGCAGGCATCTTGTCCAGCATGTTTTTCAGATACGAGGACGCTACCTTTAGCGACACAACAGTTGTCAGCACGTCCTGATCGCCAAATTCATGCGCTCTGATATCAGCCAGTTCTTCGAGCAGCGTCTCAAGAGGAAGGGTCCATTCTCCGGCGAACAACTTCATCATCAACTCGTGTCTTGTCTTGTATACCTCGAAGGCTTTTTCGCTCACCTTAGTAAGCTCGGACGCGACAGCAAGCAGGGCATTGCACTTCCTAGCGTAGCTCAGGCGATCAGCCAGCCCGACGGCTGCAATAGCAGCCTTGGCCTGGGAGTTCCCGATCATAAATGCGGCGACAATTGCTAGGAAGCCACCGATGGCCTGAACCCAGCTTGCTCCCTCCTTTATCTCCATCACATTGGTAATCACTATGGCAGATGCGACGCCGCAGAAGAAGAGAATCGCAGCTAGTAGTACAACCAGCACTGAGAATGCGAATTTTGACGAGAGAGAACTACTCATAGATTGGATATTGTACCGGAGCAGTTGTGGCTGTGATTGTGGTACTGCCTAACATTAAGCATCCGGCCCTGCGCTCGCTTTTGCCCACTTTGCACAGCCCAGATGCATATTGATAGCGCTTTGCGCGTTTTTTTATTACCACTTTCCGACAAGTTCACGCTTGATGAGGTGTATGGTTTTGATTTCTCCGTAGTTGTCGCCGATGGTAATTGAAGGGGGCATTTTATGTGGTACAGGGCGGTGCCAATCATAGGCGATTTGAACCACATCCCCTAACTGAACCTGTTCGAACGCGTTATCAATTATCGAGCTAGTTACTTCTGGATCAGAGTAGAATGCGCAGTCTCCCGCCTTACGTAGTTTATCAAGCTCTAACTCGGTTTCTGAGACTGGCTTTTGCAACATCATGCGCGGCACTTTGATAGCGGGGATTTCTTTGCGGTCGTTACTTGAATTTTGCAGCTTAGCTCCCGCTAAGACCTCATGATAGTTTGGTGCTGTAAGATCAATTAGCCAGCCATCACAAGTGATCCAGGCATGGAATGCCTCAACTCCGGTAGAGATTGTTCCATCCCGCTGCTTCACGAACCACGATAGTGCCAAGTCATTTTCTTTATCTAACATCACAGCTCCGCCGCCGCAAACCACTTTTGCGTCCAGCTGATAATGCTTGTGCATCAGGGCTGCTCCGGTGATGCTGAAGAAGACGCATGAGCGTCCCGCTCCGTGCGCGAAGTATTCGGACAAGCTATGAATAACGTTGTGCAGCCGCTGATACGCGGCGAACGATAATGGTGGATTTTTGCTCTTCTTCATCATGGAATCTCGGGTGCGGCGGTAGAGTTTGGTTTGATACTGGCAGTTGATTTCGGCAAATCTTTAGTACGATCTTGAGGATTCATTCATTGTAATTTGAATTCTTATGCCGATATTAGATCTAAATATTATTTTCGAGATTAATTCGAGTGTAAAGCTGCCTCATGATTTCAATTCCATACCGCTTTGTTAGTCGCACAAGATGCTCCGGTTCAACGGAGTCAACAAAGGCAATGTAACCTTTCAAACTGTCTATCGCGTCTTGAGTTAGCAGTCCTTTTTGATAGCGGTCAATTTTTGCTCTCAAAAGTTTTTTTTGCTGCAATCCAATCGATATCTTATTATCCGATGTAATTGTTAGGCCGGTGATTTTCCTTCCGTTTTTCTTAGAGGCGTGGACAGTTTTCTCTTCATTGAGCGTTAAGTTTATAATGCAGTTCTCTTTTATTATCTTTGAGATATTTTTTTCTACCTCGCTAAGTACCTCAGCGGTATTCGTAGAGAAACTGAGGTCATCAGCATATCTTGTATAAGTAATGTCCAAGTTTCTACAGAAATTACTAATTGCGACATCTAAATCATAAAGTAGTATATTTGATAATGCTGGAGAGCTAGGGGCTCCAATAGCAAGTCGTAAAGACGCGGTTTTCCTATAATTTTTAAAAAATACTCTACTCATTACGATCAGATCGTCGTGATCGTAACCTTTTCCATCCATAAATTCAAAGAAATGACCTGACGAAATGGACGGGAAGAAATTCGAAAAATCAAGCTTAAGTAAATATCGATGATTCTTGTGAGGGGCGACGTTTTGTAACAGGCCTATTCCGTTGCGATATGCTTTTGCGGCATCATGTACTGCAAAGTCTCCAAAAACATTTGATATAAGCCAGCGTTGCAATAGCTTTACTTCGGGAGTTGGTTGAGATACTTCTCTGAATTTTCCCAGTGTTTTTTTGGGGATTTGGTAAGTTTTATAGCGTAATGGTGCGGAAAGCACCAAAAGGTCGATCTCTTTTCTTGAAAATGGTAAGGACTTTTCAAGCCTATCTCTAAGCGACATTTTTCTTCTCCGCTGCATCGACCTTCAAGACTTTATAGGCAAAGGCACGCCATTTGTCTTCCATTGTTTTTGAGAACATAATGGCCTTCCAAGACATTCGCTTAGAAGTCGTTCCAGGAAGAAAGGAGTATTCTATTGATGGAATTGCCGATGATTTAACTGTGAAGCATCGCTCGTTTAAGACCTTACTTTCTTCAAGCGCATCCACATTTTTCAAAGCCAGCAATAATTGCTCAAGTCTTTTTTTGGGAATCTGAATCTTAAGCTCGGTTAGGAAAAGTTGGATGTCGCTAATCCTTGCTACTTGCAGTAGGTCAACAAAATCTATTATGGTATAAAAAATATGTCGAGTTATGGATTTAGTGAATTTTTCTGTTTTAGGTATTTTCTTAAAACGTTCCTTCATCTCATTTATAATGAAATGTGCTTCTTCTTTTAATAGTTCAGATGATTGAGATGAGATAAAGTTTACGGTTTTTGAATAGTTATGGGTTAAGTATTTTACTAATCCATAGCCGATAAATGAGTCTTCTTCAAATTCTTTATTCACGACAACAAATAATTTTGGGGCAATATCTTTATTCTTAATTAGTGCCCCGAATTCTGCTATCGCTCCTGGGGATTCTAAAAACACCACAACGCTATCTACCAGTGCGCATACGTCCTCTTCAAACGATAAGAGATCGTCATATACTCCAAAGTGATTCCAGTTTTTGAAGTTCTCGGGCACCACGAACGCATCAGCTAAATCGCCGGGGTAAAGTAGTAAAAAGGTGCCGCGCTGAGAAAGTGGTTTGCCGTCGCCATTAGTCGTGTTGCCCCCAAATAAAGTGATTTTTTGCGGGCCATGCCTCACTTTGGATTTGGCGAGGTCAATTGCAGCGGCGAAGTTTTGAATGGTTTTTTGCAAGGGAAGACTCAACTACCATTGAACACAGCGCAGGAAGACGTACGCGGCACGGCAAAACCGAGAGGTTGCAGTCCGGGCTGCGTGCGGCTTTCTGCGCTGTCAGTGCTAACAATCTCATCAGTCTGGCGAAACGCCCGACATTAATGACCAAGTGAATTTGACCATCAAAACGCGTAATTGAGTACGGCTAGCTTATCAGGAAATTTCATGTTGTCAACTAGTGCTGATGATGTTGCAACTTAAATTGCTCACCCAAGATTTGTATCACGCTGAGTGACGGCATTGAGCGTGGAAAATTTGACAGGGCTGCTTGGATTGCGGTGCGTTATAGCCGGGGAAAAGCAGGCGCAAATCTATTGATTTTACCGGGGGGCCATTCGCGAAGCCCCATCTCTCGTTATCTTCCTATTTTTTATTGTGTTTGATGCTCATGGACTGCGATCAGATAGGAAAAAAAATTACTGACAAGCGCCCTGAGCTGCATCTGAACCGATGATTTCAGACGACCGATTTCTGCACAGTCTGCACACTCCGTATACGAGATATCGGTAGGGATACCCAGCCTGCACACCTGCACACTATTTACTCTCCTATACCGAGTAGGTTTGTTGATGGGGGTACGTTTTTTGGGTACTAGAAGATCGAATCCGTGGCCCTGAGAGGCAACGAGGTCAAACGGTTTGCATGTGTGAGGTCGAGCTTAGGACATTGCGGAGTGCCGGTGTTTCGCGGCGCAACCGTGGCCGCTTCCGGTCTATTTCCGGTCGAGATGGTTGTGTTTTCGCTCTGCTCTGCTCGACGGGCCACCGCCAGCTTTCCGACTTGCTGACTTTGGGATATATTGCTAGCAAGGCAATGCAAGGAGGAAAGTATGGAATATCAACACTACTCAATTCGGAAAATTTTGGATTCTGTCATCAGTGGTGAAGTTCGCATCCCAGCATTTCAGCGAGGATTCGTTTGGGAAATGGATCGAGTTGCTTACTTACTAGACAGTATTTACAAGGGCTATCCCTTCGGGTCGCTACTCTTTTGGCGGACGAAGAACAAATTGGCCGTTGAGCGGAATTTAGGCACGTTCACCTTGCCTGAACCGATGGCGGACTACCCGATTGACTACGTGCTCGATGGCCAGCAACGTCTGACCTCTATTTTTACCGTGTTTCAGACCGAATTAGTTCCGGCCGAGAATAACCAATGGTCGGATGTTTACTTTGACATGGGGGCTAATGGGAACGCTCAGGATAGCCATTTTGTTGCCATCTCCGGCGTTGACTATGATCGGGGCCGTTACTTCCCGATGAATGTGCTATTCGATTCGGTTAAGTACCGAGCAGCTACGCAAGCCTTATCGCAGGAGCAGATCACGCTTTTGGATAAGTTGCAGGAGAAATTTAAGGAAATAAGCCTGCCGGTGCAAGTGTTGAAGACCGAGGATCGGTCGATCGTCGCGATCGTTTTCGAACGTATCAATCGCCTGGGATTGGCGCTCGATACGCTCCAACTGCTGTCCGCGTGGACGTGGAATGAGGACTTCGATCTTTTAGAGAAATTCCGCGAATTGAAGGAAGAGCTATCTGACTTTGGCTTCGGCGGTGTTGGGGATGACGCCGATCTTGTGCTTAGTTGCGTCGCAGGTATCCTTACAGGTGAACCTGGTCCTGAGAAGCTGCTGGAATTGAATGGCGCAGATGTGCGGGCGCAATTTGCGAATGTTGAGAACGGTATTAAGGGAGCGATTGATTTCTTCCGAACGCAGCTCAAGGTCAATAACCTCAAGCTTCTTCCGTACCCAGCGATGTTGATTCCAGTTGCGGTGTTCTTCTCGGAACCCGATGGCAAGGAGGTCATCTATAGCGCGCAGACTTTCCAGGCAATCAAGCGATGGTTCTGGCGGACGTGCTTCTCAGGTCGGTACGGTAGTCAGACGCGACGGACGACGATTGATGACATCGATCAGATGGTGAAGCTAAAGAACGGCCAGCCAAGTACACTGGATCAGATTAATGTCGTGGTTGGCGCTGACTACTTTGCGCAGAATACATTCAGGGTTGGTACCGCAACCTCAAAGACGTTTGTCCTGCTTTTGGCAAACAACGATCCAAAGAGTTTATTGTCCGGGAAAAGTATTGATCTAGATAAGGTGCTGCAGCGCTACAACCGCTCTGAGTTTCATCATATTTATCCGCGCGCATACCTGCGCGACGACGGTATCCCTGACAACCGAATCAATGCATTGGGTAACTTCTGCTTCTTGAGTTCGGCTGAAAACAAGAACATTGGCCGCAAGCGACCATCTGTATATATCGCTGATCTTGTTGGTGGTCCTGATCGTGAGCCCACGTTAGCTTCTGCATTTTGTGCGGAGGCAGAATTTAACGATCAGTTCGATACATTCTTGGCCGCACGATGCGAACGGCTGGCGGCTTTCGCTACTATTTTGATCGGATAGTCAAACCGCTCTGAGTAGACGAAAAAGGCCTTCAAATTGTTAGTTGTGTGCTTTCTAGGTAATCACTGTATTTTTAGTAGTTTCTTGCCGAGCGATTGCCTCTTTGACCTCAGCCAACGAATAGGGCGGATTTCGCCCATGAACGACGTGATGACAGCTTGCGCATAGAGGTATTAGGTCAAGGATCGGGTCTACTTGATATTCTTCCCCAATCGCCGATAGTGGAGTGATGTGGTGGACATGGATAAGGCCGGCTCCAATGACACCGTATCTGTCTTCGTAGTTCAGGCCGCACGCACAACAAGTGTGCCCGTAGTAGTCGATGCAGAGCTGGCGAGCTTTCTCATTGCGTTCATAGGTTGTCAGCTCTACCGTACGTATTGCGCCTTCGGAAAGCAAGGTGTCTGCTCTTGGGCTTCCTGTGTCTTGTTTCGTCCCGAGATGTGGAGGAAGTATGCCCATCAGGAATTCCCCGGCGGTTCCCGTGACGTCACAATTCCATGCTCCCCGTTCTCCAATCGATAGGCTGGATTGGGGCGGCGAGTGGTGAATGCGCGAGGCCATCTCTCCCGTCTCGCTGTCTCGCCAAATTTCTCTCATATTCGTATTTCGTTCGTGGTAGTACCACGTAGGCCATTCCCCTAATTGACCGAACCAAGATCGGCCTGTCGTATGGCTACGACGTGCGAGCGCTAAGCATTCTTCGGGAGTAGGAACAGCGATCGAAATGTAGAAGGGCGGCGAAGACTGCTCTAGAGGTGGACGTAGGTAAGCGTAATTTTTTGTCTTCTTTAAAAGTGTCCAGCCTCTGCGCGGAAGGATTACGCTAAGGGTCATAGAAGCATCAAAACGATACGCCTTAGGCCCGTATTTTTTCGGCGCTTTGCCGCTGGGTTTGATTTCAATTGTCTGAATCGGCCAGCCTGGTGGGTATGCGTCTTGGCGGCTGGCTCGTCGAGTTCGAAATCTTTTTGTTCTTGCGACTTCATTTAACCCCTTCTTGATCTAACGCAGCAGTTCCGATCTTAGGGCTGCTTCTCTCCTAAAGTCGTGTGATTTGCGAGTGCGATGAGAAAATATACCTAACTGAGCATTATTTCTCAATTGTCAAGTCGATAAGTCTGTAGCTACGGGGCGTCGAGTAAGGTTCGCTTTCCTGTTGACCAGAGAGCGACCAGAAACAAAAAAGCCCACGAACCGAAATTCGTGGGCTTCCTTGATAATTCTTGGTAGGCCGTGCGGGATTCGAACCTGCGACCAACGGATTAAAAGTCCGCTGCTCTACCAGCTGAGCTAACGACCCATAGGTATGAAACCTAGGCACTTTCGGAATGGTAGGCCGTGCGGGATTCGAACCTGCGACCAACGGATTAAAAGTCCGCTGCTCTACCAGCTGAGCTAACGACCCCCGAAAGAAGCGAGATTATAGGGGATCTACTGCCCAGCTGTCAAATACCCTCCGGTAATTATTTACCGCCCAGGCGCTGTTTGGCCGTCTCCGCTGCTGTCGAGTCCGGATATTGCTTGATCAGGTCTTGCAGCGTCTTCTTGGCGGCCTTGTCCTTCAGCTCGGTCTGGCAGCTGGCGATGTTCAGCATCGCGTCCGGTGCTTTCGGGCTGTCCGGGTAGTTTTTCAGCACCACCAGCTGGGCGCTGATGGCGGCCTTGCAGTCGCGCTGGGCGAAGTAGGCGTTGCCCAGCCAGTATTGCGCGTTCGGCGCGTAGCTGGAGCCTGGATAGCGCTGGACGAACTCCTGCAGCGCCACGCCGGCCGCCTTGTAGTCGCCAGCGGTGAACAGCTTGGTCGCCGCTTCATAGCTGCGCTGCTCGCCAGGGTCGACCTGGGAGGTCTTGCCGTCGATGGTCACCTCACGCGGCTCCAGCTTGCGCAGGCGCGTGTCGAGGTCGACGTAAAAATCTTTCTGGCGCTTTTGCGCGTTGGCCAGTTCGTTGGCCAGCACTTCGATCTGGCCGCGCAGCTGGTTGACCTGCTGCAGCGTGGCGTCGTTCTGGTTGATCAGGTCCAACGTGCTGGACTTGTCGGATTTGTTGTCGATGCGCGCTTGCAGGTCGCTGCGCATGGTTTCGACCTTGGTGCGCAGGTCCAGCAGCGCCTTGCGGGCTTCGTCGTCGTCGAACAGGCCGGCATGGGCTTGCAGCGGCAGCCAGATCGTTGCGGCCAGCAGGGCGGCGCTCAGGCCGGATTTGGTCAGTTTCTTCATGTCGGACACTTTCACACAAATCTAAAAGGAAACGGGGCAGGGCGCGGTCTTGAATCCGCGCGCCGCCCCGTATTATGCCTGTGACCCGGCAAAAAGGTAGTGCTTTTGATTATTTGTAAACGATGTCAGCACGGCGGTTTTGTGCCCATGCTTCTTCGTTCGAGCCGGTGGCTTTCGGTTTTTCCTTGCCCAGCGAGACGGCTTCGATCTGCGATTCCGGTACGCCCAGCGTGGCCATGGCCTTGCGCACGGCTTCGGCGCGTTTCTGGCCCAGCGCCAGGTTGTACTCGGAGCCGCCGCGTTCATCGGTGTTACCCTGGATCAGGATCTGGCGGTTTTTGTTTTTGACCAGGTAGGCCGAGTGGTTTTCCACCACTGGCTTGCCGTCGGCGCGCACGGCGTAGCTGTCGAAGTCGAAGTAGACGCTGCGGTTGGCCAGCACGCCTTTTGGATCATCCAGCGGGTCCAGCGATTTGGTTTCCACTGGCGCGACGGTGCGGGTGTCGGCTTGTGGCTGTACGGCTTTGTCCACCGGACGCTCAACGACAGGCGCTGGCTTGTTTTCGGCGATCGGGGTCGACGAGCAAGCGGACAGGATGGCGGCGGTGGTAACGATAAAGGCTAAGCTGCTGAGTTTACGCATATTCATTCTCCTAGTAGTGACACATAATTACTGCATGAACGGACCCCAGGTGGGCTCCTTGATGTTGCCCGCCTGAGTGGTCAGGCGTTGCTTGACACGTCCGTCAACCGATACCACGGCCAGCGATTTGCGGCTGCCCGCCTGGGTGGCGTACATGATGTATTTGCCATTGGGGGCAAAGCTTGGCGACTCGTCGCTGGTGGTGTCGGACAGGCGTTGCTCCTGGCCGCTGGCCAGGTCCAGCACGTACAGCTGGAAGTTGCCGTCGCGGCGCGAGATATAGGCCAGCGTCTTGCCATCCGGCGAGATGCGCGGGCTGATATTGTAGCTGCCGCCGAAGGTGACGCGCTTGGCGTCGCCGCCATCAGGATTCATGCGATAGATTTGCGGACCGCCGCTGCGGTCGCTGGTGAAGTAGATGCTTTGACCATCGGCCGACCATTGCGGTTCGGTGTCGATGCCGCTGCTGCTGGAGGCGCGGCGCAGGTTGCTGCCGTCGGCGTTGACGGTGTACACCTGGGTGTTGCCGCTCTTCGACAGGGCGATCGCCAGCTTGTTGCCGCTTGGCGCCCACGACGGCGCCGAGTTGCTGCCTTTTTCATTGGCCACCACGGTGCGCGCGCGAGTGATCAGGTTCTGCACGTAGACCACCGGCTTCTTCTGCTCGAACGACACGTAGGCAACCTTGGTGCCGTCCGGCGACCACGATGGCGAGATGATCGGCTCGTTGGAGCGCAGCGCCAGCTGTTCGTTCTCGCCGTCGGCGTCGGCCACCATCAGCTGGTAGTTGCGGCCTTCCTGCTTGACGTAGGAGATGCGGGTGGAGAAGGCGCCACGGATGCCGGTCAGCTTGAAGAACACGTCGTCGGCGATCAGGTGGGCCGACAGGCGGGTGAACTGGGCGGTGACGGCCTTGTCCAGGTTGGAGATCTTGGCTTGCTTGACGGTGTCCAGCAGCTTGTAGCGGACGTCGTAGCGGCCATCGGCCAGTGCGTCGACGGTGCCCACCACCAGCGCGTCGGCGCCCTTGGCTTTCCAGCCGCTGTAGTCGACGTTGTTGACGTCATCGATGACGCCGGCGTCGATGATCTTGAAGGCGCCGCTGCGTTCCAGGTCGGCCTTGATGATCTCGGAGATTTTTTGCGGCGATACGCCTTCGTTGGCGAAGCCGGCCACAGCAACCGGAATCTGATTGCTGCCGACGCCGGAGATCTCGATGCGCATCTGGGCATGCGCGCTGCCCATGGTGGCGGCGATGACCAAGCCGGTGTAGAGCATGTTCAGTTTTTTCATATCAGTGCATTTCCTTCAGGTTGAAGATCAGGTCAAGTTCACGCTCAACCGTACCATCTTTTTTCTTGGGTAGTGGTGACGATTTGGCAATCGCGTTTTCAATCGCGTTATCGTAGGCGGTCGAGCCACTGCTTTTCACCTTGCGCACGCCGATGATTTCACCGGTCGGCAGCTGGGTAATGGCGTAGCGCGCGCTCAGGCTGTCGTCGTCCGAGCCATAGACCAGATTGCTCTTGATCTTGGCCTTGATCGCCGCCGCGTAGCCGCCGTCGGTACGGCCGCCGGTCGATTGCGCGGCGGTGCCGGTGGTGCCCTTGGCGGCGGAACCGGTGATGCGGCTCATCTCGGCAGCGAAGGCCTTGTCCTTGGCGGCTTTCTCGGCCTTTTCCTTGGCCAGCTTTTCAGCGGCGGCTTTTTTCTTCTCTTTCTCGGCCAGGGCTTTTTCCTTGGCTTCGTCCTCGGCTTTTTCTTTGTCCTCTTTGGCTTTCTGGTCAGCCTTTTTCTTGGCTTCCAGCTTGGCCAGCTTTTCGTCCGCTTCTTTCTTCAGGCGCGCTTGTTCCAGCTTTTCAGCTTTCTCTTCTTCCAGCTTTTTCTTCTTGATGCGCTGCAGGGCGATTTCCGGGTCTTCCTTCGGCTCCGGCGGTGCTTCCACCTTCGGCGCCGGCGGCGGCGTCTTGACCACTTCCGGCTCGGGCTCCGGCTCAGGGGCCGGCTCCGGCGTCGGCGCCGGTGGCGCGGCTTCCTGCACCTTCATGTCCCAGATTTCGGCCTGCACTTCCACCGGCTCATTGTTTTGCCAGCTGACGCCTACCCACAGGAACAGCAGCAACACGGCGTGCATTGCCACGGCCAGGAAGCCGGAGCGCATGCCATTGTGTTGTCGCGGAACCTTGTACGGGCCGCCAGCGGTTGCGGGTTTCATCGTCTGCATTTACTTGGTGGACAATCCTACGCGGGTGATGCCCAGCTTCTTCGCTTCCGAAATCAGCTGGATGACGTCGTCATACTTGCTGTCCTTGTCGCCGGCGATCAGCACCGGATAGTCCGGGTAGTCGTTGTGGATGGTGCGCAGCTTGCGCACCAGCGCGTCGCGGTTGGGCGCGGTTTCCGGCGCATCTTCGCCCTTGCCCTTGATGCCGATCGACAGCGCGCCGTTCGGCTTCAGCACGATCTGCACGAAGTCGCTTGGCGGCTTGGTGGATTTTTCCGCGCGCGGCAGGTCGACCACGCTCGGGTCGTTGGCCGACGGCATCACCATGAAGATAATCAGCAGCACCAGCATCACGTCGATGTAAGGCACCACGTTGATCTCGGATTTTAGCTTGCGGGTGCGGCCGCCGCGCATGCTGCTGGAGAAGGAAGAGGCCATGATGTTTAACGCGATTGACGTTGCAGGATGTTGGAGAACTCTTCAACAAAGCTCTCAAAACGGATCGCCAGGCGGTCCACGTCGTAGGAGAAGCGGTTGTAGGCAACGAAGGCTGGAATTGCCGCGAACAGGCCGATGGCGGTGGCGATCAGCGCTTCGGCAATGCCGGGCGCGACGGCGGCCAGCGTGGCTTGCTGCACATTGGCCAGGCCACGGAAGGCGTTCATGATGCCCCACACCGTGCCCAGCAGGCCGATGTATGGCGACACCGAACCGACCGAGGCCAGGAAGGCCAGGTGCGATTCCAGCGCATCCATCTCGCGCTGGAAGGCGGCGCGCATGGCGCGGCGGGCGCTGTCCAGCACGGCGCCGGCGTCGAGGTTTTCGCGGTTGGCGGCAAAGGCTGCCTTGGACTTGATGAACTCGCCCATGCCGGCTTCGAAGATGCGTGCCAGCGGGCCGCTGTTGGCGCGGTCCTTGCCGGCGTTCTGGTACAGCGCGTGCAGGTTGCCGCCGGCCCAGAAGGTCTTTTCAAACTCCACCGTCAGGCGGCGCGCCGACTTGATCGCGAACAGCTTGCTGAAGATATAGGTCCAGCTGGTCAGCGAAATGATGAACAGCAGCGCCATGATCAATTGCACGATCAGGTGCGCATTGGTGATGAGGGACAGGAAAGAAAGGTCTTGGGTGACGTTCATTGTTTATCAGTCGGTTTGGGTGGTGGTACTGGTGGAGCGCATTTTGTCGGCAACGACCGCAGGCACGGCGCGCGGACGCAGGGCGGCGTCAACACAGCCTATCTTGACACGGGCCGTGTTCAGCAACTGTTCGCCGCGCCACGCTTCCTGCTGGAAAACGATGGAGGCGCGACCCAGCTTTTCGATGCTAACCGTTAATTTTAATTCATCATCCAGTTTGGCGGGCGCATGATACTCCGCGCTGACGCTTTTGACGACGAACAGGGTGTCGTGCTGTTCCAGCAGCGTATGCTGGTTGATGTCGAGCGCGCGCAGCCATTCGGTGCGGGCCCGCTCGAAGAATTTGAGATAGTTTGCGTAGTAGACGATACCGCCGGCGTCGGTGTCTTCGTAGTAGACCCGTACGTTCCAGATGAAATCAGCTGGCATGTTGTTTTGACTGCTTAAATGATTGAGCAACATTCTACGCGATATTGTTGTTTTGGTTGAATTTTATCAACTGGCGCGCAAAGGTGGCCTGGACGACAGTAAAGCGATTTCCTGCGGGCTTGCCAAGTATTGTAACAATGCCTTACGAAATTATTTCATGTTGAACGGGAAACTAAGCCTCCCTTAAGTCAAAGGGAGGCCCGGGCCGGCTCAGGTGCTGCGCTTGATGTTCAGCGGGCCGTAGCCTTGGCAGGTTGGCATCATGTCAATACGGTTGATGTTGACATGCGGAGGGAGGGTGGCAATCCAGTACGCGGTATTGGCGATGTCGTCGGCGGTCAGCGGCGTTGTGCCTTCGTAGACCTTGGCGGCCGCCGCGTCATCCTTCAGGCGCACATTCGAGAATTCGGTGCCGCCGCACAGGCCTGGCGCCAGATTGGTGCAGCGCACGCCGGTGCCGGCCAGGTCGGCGCGCAGGTTTTGCGTGAACTGGTTGACGAAGGCCTTGGTGGCGCCATACACATTGCCGCCAGGGTAGGGCGTCGAGCCGGCGATCGAGCCGATGTTGATGACGGTGCCGCTGTTGCGCTCGACCATGCCTGGCAGGATGGCGCGGGTCATGGCCACCAGGCCGCTGACGTTGGTGGCGATCATGGTGTCCCAGTCTTCCAGCGACGAGGTGTGCGCCGGGGTCACGCCCAGCGCCAGGCCGGCGTTATTGATCAGCACATCGACGGCGCGCCATTCCGCCGGCAGGCCGTCCAGCGCGGACTGGATCGAGGCCTTGTCGGTGACGTCCAGCACGATAGGGCGCACGCTATCCCCCAGCTCGGCCGACAGCGCCTGCAGGCGGTCTTCGCGGCGGCCGCTGATCAGGACCTTGTGGCCGTTGCTGGCGAAAATGCGGGCCATCGCGGCGCCGAAGCCGGCGGTGGCGCCGGTGATGAAGACGATCATGATCTGTCCTTGTGAGATGAGTGGAAAGGTGGACAAAATTGTAGCCGCAAACGCCGCTGCGGGTTGTCTTGCTTTGAATGCAACTCATTTTCTTGCTCAAATCTGGCGCATCCAATACAATCTTGCTTCCATTACGTCTCACGTAACTGGCGAAAAGCTGGATTGATCCGCAAAAAAGCCCCAGAATGGTGCGGTTTGCGCAGTCGGCGAAAGGTGGGCATCCACCGGGAAACGTGAGATTTCAACAGCCGTTCGCCTGGGCAGCCCTCGATGGAAAGCACGAAGAGGCTGCCGCTCCGCTATGGCTTCTCTCTTTCGATCCAACTGCCAGTAACAAGTTACTCATTCGATTGGAGTTTTTTCATGTTCGCAAAAAACCATACCCTCGCCAGCGTAGACCCAGAGCTGTTCGGCGCCATTCAAAACGAAAATACCCGTCAGCACGATCACATCGAGCTGATCGCCTCGGAAAACTACACCTCGCCAGCCGTGATGGAAGCGCAAGGTTCGCAGCTGACCAATAAATACGCCGAAGGCTATCCAGGCAAGCGCTACTACGGTGGCTGCGAGTACGTCGACGTTGTCGAGCAGCTGGCGATCGACCGCGTTAAAAAGCTGTTTGGCGCCGAAGCCGCCAACGTCCAGCCTAACTCGGGCTCGCAAGCCAACCAGGGCGTGTTCTTCGCCGTGCTGAAACCGGGCGACACCATCATGGGCATGTCGCTGGCAGAAGGCGGCCACCTGACCCACGGCATGCCGCTGAATATGTCCGGCAAATGGTTCAACGTGATCTCCTACGGCCTGACCGCTGAAGAAGACATCGATTACGACGCCATGGAAGCCCAGGCCAAGGAACACAAGCCTAAGCTGATCATCGCCGGCGCGTCGGCCTTCTCGAAAAAGATCGACTTCGAACGTTTCGCCGCTGTCGCCAAATCGGTGGGCGCCTACTTCATGGTCGACATGGCCCACTACGCCGGCCTGATCGCCGCTGGCCTGTATCCTAATCCAGTGCCGCACGCCGACTTCGTCACTTCGACCACGCACAAATCGCTGCGCGGCCCACGCGGCGGCATTATCCTGATGAAGGCCGAGCACGAGAAAGCCATCAATTCGGCGATCTTCCCTGGCATTCAGGGCGGTCCGCTGATGCACGTGATCGCCGGCAAGGCCGTGGCCTTCCAGGAAGCGTTGCAGCCTGCGTTCAAGGAATACCAGCAGCAAGTGGTGAAGAACGCCGACGTGCTGGCCAAGACGCTGATCAAGCGTGGCCTGCGCATTGTGTCGGGCGGCACCGAGTCGCACGTGATGCTGGTGGACCTGCGTCCGAAGAACCTGACCGGCAAGGAAGCGGAAGCGATCCTGGGTTCGGCCCATATCACCACCAACAAGAACGGCATCCCTAACGATCCGCAGAAGCCATTCGTGACGTCGGGCGTGCGTCTGGGTTCGCCAGCGATGACCACCCGTGGTTTCAAGGAAGCGGAAGCGGAACAAGTCGGTAACCTGATCGCGGACGTGCTGGATAATCCGCACGACGCGGCCACCATCGAGCGCGTCAAAGCGGCGGTGAAGGTTCTGGCTGACAAGTTCCCTGTCTACGCCAAGTAATAGTAAGTAGTATCGTGACGCCGGCACCCGCCGGCGTCACCTGACCAAAGCGCCAATATGAAATGTCCGTTCTGCCAGCATGAAGAAACCCAGGTTCTCGATACGCGTGTATCCGAGGAAGGGGACTCCATACGCCGGCGCCGGCGCTGCGGTAAATGTGATAAACGGTTTACCACGTATGAGCGCATCGAACTGGTGATGCCGTATGTGGTCAAGAAGAACGGCAGCCGTACCGAGTATGCCTCGGCCAAGCTGCGCGGCAGCCTGGAGCTGGCCCTGCGCAAGCGTCCGGTCGCGGCCCCGGCGGTCGATGCCGCCATTGTCTCGATTGAGGAAAAGCTGCTGACCAGCGGCAAGCGCGAAGTGGAAACCGGCTACATCGGCGAGCTGGTGATGCAGGAGCTGAAGCGCCTCGACAACGTGGCGTATATCCGCTTTGCCTCCGTCTATAAAAACTTCGAAGACCTGGCCGAGTTCCAGAACGCGATTGCCGAAGTCGGCAAGAAAAGCTAGCGCACTGCTGGCGTACATTTGATCCATCTCATACTCCCTGCTGTCGCCGCTGCTAATTTCTAAGGCAGTCTCCTCGAATTGCGGAGGTGTGCCATGCGCGCACGCGGCTATACCCTGCTGGAAATTCTGATTGCGGTGCTGGTGCTTGCCCTCGGCATCATCGGCGGCGTAGCCTTGCAACTGGGCGCCTTGCGCGCGCGGCATCAGTCCGTGTTGCTGTCGCAGGCGACGCAGCTGGCGGCCACGCTGGCGGAACGCATGCATGCCAATCCCGCGCAGGCTGCCACCTACCTCACACTGGATTACGATGCGCTGGCGGAACCGTTGCCGTCCGCGCCGTCATCGCTGTGCCATGGCGGTGCTTGCGATGCCGCGCAGCTGGCGTTTGCTGATCTGTATGACGTCAAGCTGCTGGCAAAGCAGAACCTGCCCGGCGGCCGCGTGTTGATCTGCCGCGACGCCGGCTTGTGGAGTGGCGGCACGCTGCGCTGGGATTGTGTCGGCGGCGCCGGCGCTCCGCTGGTGGTGAAGGTTGGCTGGCGCGGCAAGCGTCCGGACGGCACGCCGTGGCTCGATGCTGATGGAAGGCACCCGCCCGGCGTCGCCATCGCGGTGGGAGCGCCGCCATGAACGCGATGCAAAGTCATGGCTGGGGCGTGGTCGAGTTCCTGATCGCCATTGCGCTAGGCCTGTTGCTCACCTTGCTGGCCAGCGGCTTGCTGGTGGCATCGGGTGGTAACTATCGCAATCACAGCGACAACCTGTGGCTCGCCGATGGCGGCCGCTACGCCATCGCGGTCATGGCGCAGGCCATACGGCAGGGCGCTTACGTGAACTGGGATAGCGACGCCGCACCCTCGGCGCCGGAATCGGTGTCCGTCGAGGGACTGGATGCGGCCAGCATCAGTCGCGGCAAGGACGGCATCAGCGAGCCCTTGCCTGCGGTGGCCCATGGCAGCGACGTGCTGGCCCTGCGCTTTGCCGGCGCCGATGATAGCGCCAGCCTCAATTGCGGCGGCTTTGCCGTGCCTGCCGGCACGCGCGGCTGGAGCATCTTTTACGTGGCCGTCGATGCAGATGGTGAGCCGGAATTGCGCTGCAAGTATCGCGGCACCGCCGGCTGGGGCGCCGATGCGGTGGTGCGCGGCGTGGAATCGTTCCAGGTGCTGTACGGCGTTGATCTCGATACGCCGCTGGATGGCGTGCCCAATACTTATCTGAACGCGACCGCGGTGGCCGCTGCCGCCGCATGGAAGCGCGTGTGTAGCGTCAAGCTGGCACTGTTGCTGCGCGGCGCCATCAACACGCGCGCGGATACGGTGGCCGGGCAGTTTGACCTGTTCGGCCCGGCATATGCTGCCGCACATCCGGACGATGCCGGTGTGCGCGTCGATGAAGGGCGGCTGCCGCCGGCCGAGCGTTTTCGCGCGCGCCGGCTGTTCAGCATGACCGTGGCGTTGCGCAACCGGGATGGGTGAATCATGGAGCGGCAGCGGGGAATCGCTTTGCTGGTCAGCCTGATCCTGCTGATCATGGTGATGCTGTTGGGCGTTTCTGCCGCGCAGCTGGCTTTGCAGGGCGAGAAAGGGGCGCGTGGCGAGCGCGACCGGGACGTTGCGCTGGTAACGGCGGAGGACGGCTTGATGGATGCGGAACGCGATATTCAAAACAGCAGCGATCCGGCGCGGCGCGCGGCGTTTGAGAAAGGTGAGGCATTTGCCGAAAAATGCGGCGCCGGCGGCGTGGGCTTGCGCTTGCGGGCCGCGTCCGGCAAGGCGCCGGTGTGGCAGGTGGTTGATCTCTCCGGCGCTGGGGATGGCGAGGCGTGCACAGCGACGCACGGCGCTTACACTGCCGCTGCCATGCGGACCGGCGAGGGAGCGTTGCCGTTCAAGAAGCCGCGCTATCTGGTTGAGCGCATGGAATGCCATCAGCCAGGCGACGATGCTTCCGCCAGCGCCACGCCGCGCTATTGCTACCGGGTGACGGCCATCGGCTTCGGCGCCAGGCCGGAAACCGAGGTGGTCTTGCAGAGTGTGTTCAGCAAGCCGGAGGAACCATGAACAGCGTCCTTGTATTGATGCTGTTGATCTGCCTTCAGGCTGGCGCTGCTTCGGCTGAACTGGTGATCGACAGCTTGCCGGTTGCCGCTGCGTGCAAAACCGGGCAGGCACACGGCCCTTTGCTGTTGCCGCGTTCTCCGGTGGCGGGCGAGGCGGATCTTTACCAGGCCGCTGCCGACATCAGCGACTGGGGCGGCCATTTCTCGCGCTATCTGCTGGCAGCAGGCGCTGGCGGCGGTGCCACGCTGGCATGGGATGCCGGCATCATCCTGACCGGCACGTCCAGCACGCCTCCTGCACCGGCGCCGGCGCTACGGCAGATCTACACCGCCATCGTCCAGCCGGATGGCGCGCTGGCGATGGTGCCGTTTGCCTGGGCATCGCTGTCCACCGCGCAGCAGGCCATGCTGAACCTGGAGGATGGCGCCGGCGAGCAGCGCCTGGCCTATCTGCGTGGCGACCGTACGCTGGAAGGCGCACCATTCCGCCGGCGCGGCAGCATCCTGGGTGACGCCATACACAGCACGCCAGTCTACGTCGCGCCAGAGGGCAAGCGCGCGGCGGTTTTTCTCGGCGCCAATGACGGCATGCTGCACACCTTTGACGCCATCAGCGGCGTCGAACTATTCGCCTATGTGCCTGATGCGCTGATCGAGAACCTGCACCACCTGACGAATCCAGCCTATTTGCACCGTGCCTATGTCGATGGCCAGGCCAGCATCGGTGGCGAGAAGAAAAACGTGCTGGTCTCCGCTATGGGCGGCGGCGCTAAAGGCGTGTTTGCGCTGGACGTCAGCGATCCCGCGCGCTTCGCTGGGGGCGGCGGTGCGTTGTGGGAATTCACCGATCGCCATGATGCGATGATGGGGAATGTCATCACGCTGCCGCAAGTTGCCAGGGTGCGCGTGCGCAAGGACGTGGACCGCGATTTTGCGATTGTCACCAGCGGCCTCAACGCCAGCGATGGCGCGCTGTTTCTGCTGGCGCTTGACAAGCCACGTAGCGAAGGCTGGCAGCGCAACATCAACTATTACCGCATCAAGACCCGGCCGGATGCGTTGAGCGCACCTGCCTTGATCAATAGCAGCGACGGCGTGCTGCGCTATGCCTACGCTGGCGACCTGGACGGCCGGCTATGGCGCTTCGATTTTCGCGACGGCGCACCATCGTCGGCCGACCAGCTTTTCACTGCGCGTGACGCCAGCGGCAATCCTCAGCCGATCACGGAACAGCCTTTGCTGGCCCACGCTCCCGGTGGCGGCTATATGGTGCTGTTCGGCACTGGGCAGTTGATCGAAGCGGCGGACCGCAGCAGCAGGACGCAGCAGTCGTATTACGCCATCATCGACAATCTGCTGGACACCATCAGCGGCCGCCATCAGCTGACGCAGCGTTTCCTCGATGGCGCCGACTTGCCGCTGGCGCCAGGCAGCAAGGGCTGGTTTATCGACTTCACCCAGCCGTCGGAGCGTAGCACCCATGCGGGCGTGCTGGCCGATGGCGCCGTGCTGTTCAACACCGTGTTGCCGGGCGCCGATATGTGCAGCACGACACGCAGCCGCAGTTACGTATTGAATGTGCTGACCGGGCTGCCGGACGATGGCCTGGTCACCGCGCGCCTGCCGAGCGGCGAAGCGATTGTGGGCACCATGCTGCCCAATTATGCGCCCGTGCCATTGCTGCTGCCGCAATCCGTGGTGTTCAGCACGCGCGATGCGCTGGGAAGAATTCGGCAGGAGAAGGAGTATGCGCTGGTTCAAGTATTTGGGAGCGGCGAGGTCGCGCGCACCGGCAGCCTGAAGGCAACGCGCCGTGTCGGCCGTCTTAGCTGGCGTGAAATCGTCAACTGGCGCGAATTGCACGAGGCCGCCAAATGAAACGCGCCGGATTCAGCCTGGTGGAACTGGCCGTGGTGCTGGTGATCGTGGCGGTGCTGGCTTCGCAAGCCATGCCGGCCTATCAGCAACATGTGATACGCACGCGCCGCAATGAAGGTCAGTCGGCGCTGCTCAAGCTGATGATGCAGCAGGAGCGTTTTCATACGCAGCACAACACCTACATCGCTTTCTCCGCCACAGCCACCGAGCCTGAGGCGCGCCATTTCCAATGGTGGAGCGGCGCCAATCCAGGCGTCAGCGCGTACGAAATGGAGGGCAAGGCCTGCGACGGCGAACCGATCGCACAATGCATTCAGATCGTCGCCACGCCGGGCACGATGCTGGTGGACCGCCGCTTTCGCGACGAAGACTGCCGCATTCTGAAACTCACCAGTACCGGCCTGCGCCTTGCCACCGGACCCGCCTCGGGATGCTGGCCATGAACCGACAAGGCGCCGGCCTCACGCTGATTGAGTTGCTGATTGTGCTGACCTTGGCGATGATATTGCTTGGCGCCGCCGCGCCGGCCTTTCAGCACGCATTGCAACGCATGCGCCTGCAGACGGCTACCAATGACCTGCTGGCTGCCATCGATCTGACGCGTACCCAGGCCATCGCACGCGGCGGTAAAGTCCTGATGGCGCCGCTGGAGCCGGCGGGCATCGACTGGCAAAGCGGCTGGGCTGTGTTCATCGACCGCAACGGCAACCGCCGGCCGGATGCGGACGAGCCGCTGCTGTATCGCCATGATCCGCTGCGTGCGGACATCCGCATTACCTCGAAATTCACCTCCGGCAACGCGCCCACCTATGTCGCCTACAACGCCGCCGGGCGCACATGCAGCGCCGCCAGCAGCCTGACAGCCCGCTGGGGCACGCTGTCGCTCAAGCAGGGCGACAACGCCCGCAACATCATCATCAACATGCTGGGACGCGTGCGCGTCTGCGATCCGGCCGCCGAGCGAACCGCCTGCGCCGGCACCTCTGATTGAACTAGCCTTTATAATGTTGCGAAATCAATTTGGCAGGAATACCGTGGACATCAGGAACGATCTGGAAGGCATGACGCTGGCGCTGGAATGGGCGGCCAAGGGGCTGTACACCACCGCGCCGAATCCGCATATCGGCTGCGTGATCGTGCGTGACGGCGTCGTCATCGGCGCTGGCGTGACGCAGCAGGCCGGCAGCGACCATGCCGAGATCCAGGCGCTGAAGGATGCGCAGGCGCGCGGCCACGATGTGCGCGGCGCCACCGCCTACGTGACGCTGGAGCCCTGCAATCACCACGGCCGCACGCCGCCGTGTTCGGACGCGCTGGTACGCGCCGGCCTGGGCCGGGTGGTGGCGGCGATGGAAGATCCGAATCCGCTGGTGGCCGGGCAGGGCATGGCCAAGCTGGCCGCGCATGGCATCGCCACCAGTGTCGGCTTGCTGGCCGGGCAAGCTTATGAATTGAATATAGGATTTTTCTCGCGCATGACACGCGGCCTGCCGTGGGTGCGCATGAAAACCGCCGCTAGCCTGGATGGCATGACGGCGCTGCACAATGGCGTCAGTCAGTGGATTACCGGGCCGGAGGCGCGCGCCGATGGCCATCACTGGCGCGCGCGGGCGTGCGCCATCCTGACCGGCATCGGCACCGTCAAGGCCGATGATCCGCAACTGAACGTGCGCGCGGTAGAGACGCCGCGCCAGCCGCGCCGGATCGTGGTCGACAGCAGGCTTGATATTGACCTGTCCGCCAAGATATTGACGGGAGGCGGCACCTGGATTGCGGCGGCGGTGCGCAACCACGAGAAGGAAGCGGCGCTGGCCGATGCCGGCCACGAGGTCATCATGCTGTCGAATGTGTCCGGCAAGGTCGACTTGCCTGAATTGATGCGCGAACTGGGCCGTCGCCAGATCAACGAGCTGCACGTTGAAGCCGGCGGCAAGCTGAATGGTTCGCTGATACGCGAGGGCTGTGTCGATGAGCTGCTGCTCTATCTGGCGCCCACGCTGCTTGGCGATGCACAGGGCATGTTCGCGCTGCCGGCACTGACCGACCTGACCGGCAGGCAGTCTTTGAAATTTCACGAGGTTAAGCAGATCGGCGAAGATTTGCGTATCCTGGCCCGATTCACTCATTAGGAAGAATTATGTTTACTGGTATCGTCGCCGCTGTCGGCAAAATTGAATCGGTGAAGCCGCTTGAAGGCGGCTCGTTCGCAGGCGTGCGCCTGGACATCAATGCCGGCGGCCTGCCGCTGGCAGACGTGGCGCTGGGTGATTCCATTGCCATCAACGGCGCCTGCATGACGGTGGTGGAAAAGGATGCCACCAATTTCCGCGTCGACGTGTCGCGCGAAAGCCTGAACAAGACCGTCGGCCTCGACACGCTGACCGAAGTGAATCTGGAAAAAGCCTTGACGCTGAACGAGCGCCTCGGCGGCCACCTGGTATCTGGCCACGTCGATGGCCTGGGCGTGGTGCGCAAGTTCGAGCCGATCGGTGAGTCGTGGGAGCTGGTGGTGGAAGCCCCATATGAGCTGGCCAAGTTCCTGGCCTACAAGGGCTCGATCGTGGTCAATGGCGTGTCGCTGACCGTCAACCGCATCAGCGATATCGGCGAAGGCAAGGATCTGGTGTGCCAGTTCTCGATCAACCTGATCCCGCACACCATCGCCATGACCACGCTGAAGCACCTGGCGGTGGGCGTGCAGGTCAATCTCGAAATCGACCTGATCGCCCGCTACGTCGAACGCATGGTGTCGATCTCGCGCTAAGCCGCATCGCGCGCGGCTTGCTGTGCGCGCGCATAGCTTTCCATCACCGCCGCATAATTTGGCGCGACCAGGCCGTACAGCTGGGCCAGGCCGGCGGCTTCCGGCCGCGCCCAGGTGCGGTGCAGTTCCGATAGCAGGGCATTGGTGCTGGTTGGCTTGACGCCGCCCTGCACGAAGCGGGCGAGGGAGACGCGCGAGGCCATCTCGCTTGGATCGCCGGAGGCATCGATGACGGCATACACATCGTAGCCGGCCGCGACTGCGTCGAGTGCGGGGAACATCACGCAAACGCTGGTCCAGACGCCTGCCATCACCAGCGTTTTGCGGCCGCTTGAGCGCACCTGGGCGACGAAGTCTTCATTGTCCCAGGCGTTGACTTCGCCCTTGCGTGGCACGTAGACGGCGTGTGGTGCATATTCGTGGATTTCCGGCATCAACGGTCCATTGCTGCCGGCTGGCTCGGAGGCGGTGGTAATCACTGGAATTTTCAGCAGACTGCACAGCCTGGCAATCATCTCGACGTTGCGGCGCAGGTCGGCGACTGGAATATCCTTGACCGTCTGGAACAGCCCGGACTGGTGATCAAGCAGCAGCACTACGGTATCGGCCGGGTCCAGCAGCCGCGCGCCGCCACCGGTGGACAGCACACTGGTTTTCGTTGGGGAAGTCATCGTTAATTCTCCAGGGTTGTTATGTGCCAACCAGATTGCCTGAATTCTTTGCGCCGTGCGGCGGTGTCGCGACGATGCCTCCGCAAGCGCCCCCTGATCAGGGGGATTGCAGGCTTGCCAGGAGGGAGAGGGCGGCAAATCAGGGCGACGACAGGCTGCGCAGATAGGCAATCAGCGCCTCGCGCTCGGCCTTGCTGCGTACGCGGTAGTCCATGTTCTGGCCGGGGATGAATTTTTCCGGATCGGTCAGCCAGCGGTCGAGCGATGCAGCATCCCACTGCACGCCGGACTTGCGTAGCGCGCGCGAGTAATCGTAGTCCTTGATGCTGCCGGCCTGGCGGCCGAATACGCCACGGTGGCGCGGGCCGGTTTCGTCGGTGTCGAGCGCGTGGCATTCCGTGCAGCGCTTTTGCCAGATGCGCTGCCCCTGGGCGATCTGCCGGCTATCCTGCGCCTGCGCTATGCCTGCCGCTAACAGGAAGGCCAGGCTGGCCGCTGCTGCATGAGTGAACATGGTATCCCCGAAGCTGAGAATATTTGCAAGATTACCATGCGGCAGCTTTAGAATCTGCCTTTTGAGCGATAAAAGCGCCGTTTTGCGGTAGAGAAGGCGTAAATCCTTTAAAATAGCGGGTTAATGAAATACGCTTGCTCTGTCTTGAAGGATTAAAAATGTCAATTTCCAGCACCGAAGAAATCGTCGCCGAATTGCGCGCTGGCCGCATGGTGATCCTGGTCGATGAAGAAGACCGGGAAAACGAAGGTGACCTGGTGCTCGCGGCGGACTTCGTCACGCCGGAAGCCATCAACTTTATGGTCAAGTATGCGCGCGGCCTGGTGTGCCTGACGCTGACCGAAGAACGCTGCGACCAGCTCGAACTGTCGATGATGTCGGCCAAAAATGGTACGGCCTACGGCACCAATTTCACCGTGTCGATCGAAGCCGCCGAGGGCGTCACCACCGGCATTTCGGCCGCCGACCGCGCCAAGACCATTCAGGTGGCCGTCACCAAGGATGCCAAGCCGTCGGACATCGTCCAGCCGGGCCACATCTTCCCGCTGAAAGCGCAAAAAGGCGGCGTGCTGATGCGCGCCGGCCATACCGAAGCCGGTTGCGACCTGACCGCCATGGCCGGCCTGACGCCAGCCTCGGTGATCTGCGAGATCATGAAGGACGACGGCACCATGGCGCGCCTGCCGGATCTGCTGGAATTCGCCAAGGAACACAATCTGAAGATCGGCACCATTGCCGACCTGATCCACTACCGCAGCCGCAACGAGTCGCTGGTGGAAAAAGCCGGCGAGCGCACGCTGAAGACCGCCCATGGCGACTTCCGCATGATCGCCTACCGCGACAAGCCTAGCGGCTCGGCCCACCTGGCGCTGGTGCATGGCGATATCCAGAAGGGCAAGGAAACGCTGGTGCGCGTGCACCAGCCGGTATCGATCCTGGACGTGCTGGAATCGGAAGCCACCACCCACTCGTGGAATCTGTCGTCGTCGATGGCTGCCATCAAGGCAGCCGATAGCGGCGTGATCGTGCTGCTGAACTGCGAAGAGACTGCCGAGCAGTTCTTCAACCAGTTCGAGGCGCTGTGCAATCCGGTCGACGCCAAACCGAAAGGTCGCGCGGCCAGCATGGACCTGCGCAGCTACGGTATCGGCGCGCAGATCCTGCGCGAAGTCGGCGTCTGCAAGATGCAGCTGCTGGCCAGCCCGCGCAAGATGCCGTCGATGACTGGCTTCAATCTGGAAGTGACCGGCTACGTCGCCAAACCTAACTAATCAACCAACATATATAAGAGGCCATCATGACCGTAGGAAGCTACGAAACCAATCTGAACGGCGAAGACCTGCGCATTGGCGTGGTACAAGCCCGTTTTAACGAAGACATCTGCCACGGCCTGCTGTCGGCCTGCCTGGCCGAACTGAAGCATCTGGGCGTGGCGGACGAGGACATCCTGCACGTGACCGTGCCGGGCGCGCTGGAAGTGCCGCTGGTGCTGCAGAAGATGGCGGAGTCGCAGCAGTTCGACGCGCTGATCGCGCTGGGCGCGGTGATTCGCGGCGAGACTTACCACTTCGAACTGGTGTCGAACGAATCGGGCGCGGGCATCACCCGCATCGGCCTGGACTTCGGCATTCCGATCGCCAACGCCATCCTGACCACCGAGAACGACGAGCAGGCGGAAGTGCGCATGGCCGTCAAAGGCGCCGACGCCGCGCGCGTGGCCGTTGAGATGGCCAATCTGACCATCGCCCTGGAAGAGCTGAACCAGGATCAGGGCGACGACGAATAAACACACGAAGGTAAGAATATGAACGACAAGACTACGCACGCCAACCCCAGCAAGAACCGCACGCCGCGTCACCGCGCGCGCGAGTTCGCGCTGCAGGGCTTGTACCAGTGGCTGCTGAATAATGAATCCGCGTCGACGGTGGTTAACCACATCCGTGGCGCGCACGGTTTCGACAAGGCCGACGCCGAGCACTTCACCGTGCTGCTGAATGGTGCGATCGGTTCGTCGGTGGAGCTGCGCGCGACTTTTGCGCCGCTGGTCGACCGCGGCATTAACGAGCTGTCGCCGATCGAGCACGCGGTGCTGCTGATTGGCGCTTACGAGCTGAAGAACAATCTGGAGATTCCTTACCGCGTCGTGATCAACGAGGCGGTGGAGCTGACCAAGTCGTTCGGCGGTATCGATGGTCACAAGTACGTCAACGGCGTGCTGGACAAGCTGGCCGCCCAGCTGCGTCCGGAAGAGGTTGCTGCCGACAAGAAGCGTTGATCGCTGCCGGTATCGTTAAAAGCCACCCACGGTAGCGTGCGGTGGCTTTTTTTATTTGTGGGTTGACCTTGCCATCGTTTGTTGCACAGAATTGCTTTTTCAGTAATCTGGAGTGGCATCATCGAACTGCATAGCCCAAGCAGGCGGCGGCGTGGATGGCTGGTGGTGATCGCCGGTGCGCACGTTTTGGCGTTCCTGGCCTGGAAGCCGCCTGAACGGCCACCGGCGGCGCCGCAGGCCAGGCCGCATGCGCCGATTACCTACATCCTGGCGTCTTTGAAGCGGCCTGAACCGGCGGTGTCAGCGGCTGAGCGGCCAGTGACGCGCACGCGTGTCGCGGCGGCTCCCGCGCCGGCTGCCGCCGCTGCTGCTACCGCACCGCAGGCGATCACGATGCCGTCTGCGCCAGCTGCCGTGCCTGCCTCCGAGCCGGCGGCGGTGGCGGAGGCGGTGCCAACGTTGCCGTCCGATCCGTTTGCCTTGCCGGTAAAGCCGCAGGACGATCTGAAGCAGCGCGCCATCAAGGGCGCCGCAGCGGCTGACAAGGCGGCGTTGAAGGAATCATTCACGCAGCGCGACCGCAAGCTGGTCAACGATGACACCGCGCTGGGCACCGCCATCGCCAAGGCTTACCGTGGTGGTGGCACGCGCCAGGTGGAGATGGTGGCGGCGGACGGCAGCCGCATCACCAAATTCATCCTGCCGGGCGGGGCGGAAGTCTGCTATCGCGCCGCCTCGAATAATTTCAGCGGTGGCCGCGATCCGTTCCGTGACAGTGGCAAAATCGTCGCCAGTTCCTGCCCATAAAAATCGTCAGCGCGTTTGCACTACCTCAATACGCGCTGACGACGCGCGGCCGTAGACTGGATGGATGCCAAACACCATCCTCGCCGCCCGTTACGACCTGCCTTGGAAAGCTGCGCTGACGCATGCTTTAGGCGACTTCATGGCCTTCTTTTTTCCCGACCTCAGTCCCGAGATCGACTGGAAAAAACGGCCGCGCTTTCGCGACAAGGAGTTGGCAGGTATTGGCTTTGGCGCGGCTACAAATAGTATGGTTGCAGATAAGCTGGTCGAGGTATGTCTGCTCGATGGCAGCGTGCAATGGGTGCTGATCCATATTGAAGTGCAGGCGCAGCGTGACACGTTCCTGGCGCGCCGCATGCTTGACTACAACTACCGCATTTTCAAACAGTATGAGCAACCGGTGGCCAGTCTTGTGTTGCTTGCGGATGAAGACCCCAAGTGGCGTCCGGGTGAATTCCATAACCGGGTGCTAGGAACAGTGATGGGAATCTTGTTTGCCAACGCAAAGTTACTGGATCACGCCAATCGTACTGAAGAGCTAGAGGCTTCGCATAACCCTTTCGCTTGGGTCACTCTCGCTCACCTGCGCACGCAGCAGGCCCGTCACGATCCAGATCAACTCTATGCCGCCAAGTGGCAGCTCACAAGGCTATTGTTCCAACATGGCTGGCATAAGCGGCGCATAATCGTATTGTTCAATGTGATTAACTGGATGGTGGTCTTGCCGGAGCCGCTACAGGAACGTTACTGGAAGGCCGTTATCAGGCTGGAGAAGGAGCAGAAAATGGAATTGATTGATCCATGGGAGCAGAGGTTTCTCGATAAAGGACTGAAAAAAGGACTGCAACAAGGGCTGGAGCAAGGGCGTCGGGAGGGGCGGAGAGAGGGAGCTTTAGCGTTATTGGAGCGTCAGCTTTCGCGGCGGTTTGGGCCGATACCAAAAACTGTGCGAAACAAGCTGGCCAAGGCAAGTCTGGCGCAATTGGCTAGTTGGAGTGATGTGGTGCCGGAGGCGGCAACGCTGAAAGAAGTGTTCAAATAAAAAAAGCCGCCTGACCAAGGCGGCTTTCTTGCGGAGCAGGGGACCGATCAGAGACCGGCGATTTGCGTGCCGCTGACCGATTTCTCGGCATCAGCAGTGGAAGCGACTGGCGCTGCTGGTTTAGGCTGGGCAGCGGCCATCACCGGAGTAATGGTCGGCACTTTCTTGCCAGCCGAAACCTGCTTCAAGCGGTTGTACTCAGCCAGTACGCGAACACCGTAGCCATCATCGTGAGCGAAGGCGGCTGCGCCGACATAGCTCTTCAGGCCAGCTTCCACCGAGCCACCACGGGTCACATAATCCTTCAGGATCAGCGAACCGACGCGGATGTTGGCGACCGGGTTCAGCGCAGCTTGCAGGCCGCCCATTTCCTGGAACTTCTCATGGTGCACCTTGGACATGACTTGCATCAGGCCTTGCGCGCCCATCGGGCTTTCGGCGAACGGATTCAGGCCCGACTCAATTGCCATCACCGCCAGAATCAGCAGCGGATCAAGCTTGATTTCGCGTGCGGTCAGATAAGCGGTCGATACCAGCATGTTGGTGGCATCGCCAGCAACACGGTAACGCTTGGACAGCCAGCTGGTCACCCATTTCTGCTGTTTTTCGGAACCGAGCAGGGCCTTGTCCTCAGCCGACAGGGAGTCAGTGCTGACGGTCGCGGCGGGGGCGGCTGGCGCCTCCATCAGCGCCGACAGCGGTGGCGCCGTGACGGTTGGGATTTCTGCTTCCGGCGTGCGGTTCAGGCTGTCGCTGAGGGCTTTGGCCAGATCCGGACGGACAAACAGTACTGCCATTACTACTAAAGCGGTCACACCCACAATGGTCAGGGTGTGCTGGGCGGTGGTCAACACACCCTTTGCCGAAATGCGGGTCGTGGACAACCACGCTGGCTGGCGAGCCATGAGACGGGCAAGCGAAGTTGCGCCGGTGAAGCTATTAATCATAAAGTTCCCCTGAAATGTCCGTAAAAGCGAGTCCCCGCCAGCGTCAGACGCAGCTAAACCGGGTGGTGCTCATGCCGTGCATCAGAAATATTCGTTCGTCGCCGCTGTAGGAAGCGTGCGATGGAACGCCATCATTGCTTGCTTGTTGCTGATCTCTCCAGGTGGAGTCAACCAGAATGCAATACAACTACTTTCGGGGAGGAAGGCAAGACGCCTTTTGAAAACACTCCTTAAAATGTCATGTGGAGCCCCGACTCCGTGAATGAATGAGCGACAACTTTGTGTAGTCCGCATGAGGTCCTGAGACCTGTCCTCTTCAAGTAGGGTGGATTGTATGAGGCGTTTTATATCAAGTCAATACTAACGACAATCGTCTTTATAACTTTTAAATCTAGAATTTGGCCATGTGTGCGGTGGAAAACCAATAAAATCAACCACTTGACCTGTATTTTTAAACAGTACGCTTTAATGTAAGAAAATATTAAAAACCGATGAAATATTCCGATCTGCGAGATTTTATTTCTCAACTGCAAGGAATGGGTGAACTTAAACCCATTTTGACACCTGTTTCGCCGCATTTAGAGATGACCGAGGTGTGTGACCGCACCTTGCGCGCCGCCGGCCCGGCGCTGCTGTTCCAGAATCCGACCGGCCACAGCATGCCGGTGCTGGCCAATCTGTTTGGCACGCCGCGCCGCGTGGCGCTGGGCATGGGCGCCAGCGACGTCAGCGAATTGCGCAAGATCGGCCATGTGCTGTCGCGCCTGAAGGAGCCGGAGCCGCCCAAGGACTTCAAGGACCTGATGGGCCTGGGCTCGCTGGTGAAAGCCGTGTGGGATATGGCACCCAAGGAACTGCGTGGCGCGCCATGCCAGGAAATCGTCTGGGAAGGCAATGATGTCGATTTGTCGAAATTGCCGATTCAGCACTGCTGGCCGGGCGATGTCGCACCATTGATTACCTGGGGCCTGGTGATTACCAAGGGCCCTAATAAGAAGCGGCAGAATCTGGGCATCTACCGCCAGCAGGTGCTGGGGCCGAACAAGGTCATCATGCGCTGGCTGGCGCATCGCGGCGGCGCACTGGATTTCCGCGAGCACGCCATACAGAGCAAGGGCAAGCCCTATCCGATATGCGTCGCACTGGGCGCCGATCCCGCTACTATATTAGGTGCGGTGACGCCGGTGCCGGATTCGCTGTCCGAATACCAGTTCGCCGGCCTGCTGCGCGGCAGTCGCACCGAACTGGTCAAGGCCATCGGCAGCGAGCTGCGTGTGCCGGCGTCGGCCGAGATTGTGCTGGAAGGCCATATCTATCCTGATGAGAACCACCCGTCCGGCTACGAGCATGCGCTGGAAGGTCCGTATGGCGACCACACTGGTTACTATAATGAGCAGGACTGGTTCCCGGTATTCACCATCGACCGCATCACCATGCGCCGCGATCCGATCTATCACTCTACTTATACAGGCAAGCCGCCGGACGAGCCGGCCGTGCTGGGTCTGGCGCTGAACGAGGTGTTCGTGCCGCTGCTGCAAAAGCAGTTCAGCGAAATCACCGACTTCCACCTTCCGGCCGAGGGTTGCAGCTATCGCATGGCGGTGGTTCAGATCAAGAAGCAGTACGCCGGCCACGCCAAGCGCGTGATGTTCGGCGTATGGAGCTTCCTGCGCCAGTTCATGTATACCAAGTTCATCGTGGTGGTGGACGAGGACGTCAACATCCGCGACTGGAACGAGGTCATCTGGGCGATCACCACCCGCGTCGATCCGACCCGCGACACCACGCTGGTTGACAACACGCCGATCGATTACCTCGACTTTGCCTCGCCGGTCAGCGGCCTCGGCAGCAAGATGGGCATCGACGCCACCAATAAATGGCCGGGCGAAACCACGCGCGAGTGGGGCACGGTGATCACCATGTCGCCCGAGGTGAAAACACGTGTCGACCAGATTTGGCAGGAACTGGGACTGTAAGGTATAATGCAATCTGGCGGGCCCCTGCGCATTGTGGCATGGTCAACCTGGTCAGGTCGGGAACGAAGCAGCCACAGCCGTTCACCATAAGTGCCGCAGATCAGGCTCGCCTCCTTATTCTAGAAAAGCCATGCGTGCTGAGACGCTCAATCGTCTCACTGCCGCATGGCTTTTTTCATTTCTACTCAATCCCAGCCCGACTTGTTACAATGGCCGCTTTGGCACCCCGCTATACGGTAAAATTCCAGCATGTCCTATCAAGTCCTCGCCCGTAAATACCGCCCGAAGAACTTCGAAACGCTCGTCGGTCAGGAGCACGTGGTTCGCGCGCTGACGCATGCCTTGCATAGCGGCCGGCTGCACCATGCTTACCTGTTCACCGGCACGCGTGGCGTTGGCAAGACCACCCTGTCGCGGATTCTGGCCAAGTCGCTCAACTGCGTCGGTCCGGATGGCAATGGCGGGATTACCGCGACGCCATGCGGCGTCTGCGAGGCGTGTACCGCCATCGATAGCGGCCGATTTGTCGACTACATCGAGATGGATGCTGCGTCCAATCGTGGCGTGGACGAAATGGCGCAGCTGCTGGAGCAGGCGGTATACGCACCGAGCAATGCGCGCTTCAAGGTCTATATGATCGATGAGGTGCACATGCTGACCAACCACGCCTTCAACGCGATGTTGAAGACGCTGGAGGAACCGCCGGAGCACGTCAAATTCATCTTGGCCACCACTGATCCGCAAAAGATTCCTGTGACGGTGCTGTCGCGCTGCCTGCAGTTCAATCTGAAGCAGATGCCGCCTGGTCATATCATCGGCCACCTGGAGAATATTCTGGGGCAGGAGGGGATTACCTTTGAACATCCGGCGCTGCGTTTGCTGGCGACTGGTGCACATGGCTCGATGCGCGATGCGTTGTCGCTGACCGATCAGGCGATTGCCTACGCCGCAGGTGCTGTCACGCTGGACGCGGTGCAGGGCATGCTGGGTGCGCTGGACCAGTCTTATCTGATCCGCCTACTGGATGCGCTGGCGGCGCAGGATGGCGCCGATCTGCTGGCCGTGGCCGATGAGATGGCGTCGCGCAGCCTGTCTTACAACGGCGCTTTGCAGGATCTGGGCACCTTGCTGCACCGGATTGCGCTGGCGCAGACGGTGCCGGCGGCCTTGCCGGAAGATTTGCCGGAGTATGCGGATATCGTGCGTCTGGCCGGGCTGTTCGATGCGGAAGAAGTGCAGCTGTATTATCAGATCGTTGTGCATGGCCGCAACGAACTGGGTCTGGCGCCGGACGAGTATGCCGGTTTCTCGATGACGCTTTTACGGATGCTGGCCTTTCGTCCCGGCGTAGGCGGGGCGGAGGGGCAACCAGCAGCAGCGCCAGTGGTGTCGCGTCAGGCGGCGATGGCTTCAGCCCGCGCCGCAGCCGGCGCGACGCCGGCGCGTGCGGCCGCCAATGTACAAGCGAACCACGCCAGCGTGGTGCCGCCGTCGGTGATCGCCGGCGCCGCCGCGATGGCGCGCAATGAAGGCGCACCAGCAGCGCAGCCATCGCCTGTCGTCGCTGCGCGGCCGGCACCGCCGGCCCCAACGCCAGCCGCAGCCGCTCCTGCCGCCGCTGCGCCGAGCGCAACAGCAGCCCAAGCATCAGCAGCGGCCCAAGCATCAGCAGCGGCTCAAGCACCGGCGCCAGCTACGCCAGCACCGGTCGCGGCCCCGGCATCCGCCGCACCGATTAGTACCGCCCGCGCAGCGATCAACGCCGCGCTGGAAGCTGCACGCGCTGCCTCCCGTCCGGGCGGCGCGCGTCCGGCTGGCGGCAGCCCGGCACCATCCGCTGCACCGGCACCAAGCGTGGCCACCGCGCCAACTGCGCCAGTACCGGGCGTGGCTGCCAACGCCGCACCAGCATCCGGCGTGTCTGCTCCAGCAGCATCGCAGCCTTCCGTCGCGCCACAAGCGCCTGTCGCTGCATACACACCGCCTGCCGTCCCGGCTGCGTCCACGCCAAGTGCGCAGATGGCTGCCGCACCTGCACGTCCGGCACCGTGGGAAGACATGCCGTCAGACGCAGACGGCGGCGCCGCTGTTCTGGAAGCCCCGGCACGCGTCGCGCCGCCACAGGCCGCACCGCAACAGGTCGCGCCTGCGCCGCAAGCCAAACCACAGCAAGCCGCTGCGGAAGACGATCTGCCGCCATGGGTAACTGAATTCTCGGACGACAGCGCCATTGCCGCGCCATCGTCGCACCCGTATGCGCCGACGCCATCGCCACAGCAGGCCAGCCAGCCCGACGATCCGCATGCGATCGCCATGCCAGCCCGTGCCGCGCCGTCGCCCGCCAAAGCGCCGTATGAATACGCCATCACGCCAGTGCCGGAACTGAACTGGGATGGCAACTGGCCAGCTGTCGCCGCCGCGCTGCCGCTGCGCGGCACGGCCCAGCAACTGGCGATGCAAGCCGAGATGGTCCGCTGCGGCATCGAAGGCAACGCCGCCGTCTTCACGCTGCGGGTGCCGATCGAAACCTGGCGCACGCCCGGCAACATCGAGAAACTGACTACCGCGCTGGCCGAGCGCTTCGGCCGCCCGGTGCGCGTTGACAGCGAACTGGGCGCCGTCTGGTACACCGCCAGCGCCGAGGCGCAAGCCTACCGCGCCGCCTGCCAGCGCGCGGCTGAAGAGACCATCGCCAACGATCCTTTCGTGAACAGCATGATCCGTGAACTGGACGCGTGGGTGGTCCCAAGCTCCATCGTGCCGCCGCAATTTGGCGCGGCAGCGGCTGCCTGATCGCATTTTTAACCTATAACACGGAGAATTCCACCATGATGAAGAACCAACTCGCCGGCCTGATGAAGCAAGCCCAGGCAATGCAAGACAACATGAAGAAAGCCCAGGAATCGCTGGCGCTGATCGAGGTCGAAGGCCAGTCCGGCGCCGGCCTGGTCAAGGTCGTCATGACCTGCAAGAACGACGTCAAGCGCGTGCAGATCGATCCATCGCTGCTGGCCGACGACAAAGACATGCTGGAAGACCTGGTGGCCGCAGCTTTCAACGACGCCGTGCGCAAGGCCGAAGCCACCGCCGCCGAAAAAATGGGCGGCCTGACCTCCGGCATGAACCTGCCAGCCGGCTTCAAGATGCCTTTCTAAGCAAGGAACCATGTCCAAGTCGCTGGAATTCCTGACGGAGGCACTGCGCCGGCTGCCCGGCGTCGGTCCGAAGTCGGCGCAGCGCATGGCGTTCCACCTGCTGCAGCATGACCGCGAAGGCGCGGACATGCTGTCGCGCGCGTTGCATCAGGCGGTCAGCGCCGTCCACCACTGCGCGCTGTGCAATACCTTCACCGAAGAAGATGTCTGCGACATGTGCAGCGACGAACAGCGCGACCGCCGCCTGCTGTGCGTGGTCGAGACGCCTGCCGATCAGCTGATGATCGAACAGACGCTGACCTACAAGGGCCTGTACTTCGTGCTGATGGGCCGGCTGTCGCCGCTGGACGGCATCGGCCCGAAAGATATTCATCTGGAAAAACTGGTGGCGCGCGCCGCCGATGGCCTGGTCACCGAAGTGGTGCTGGCCACCAATTTCACCAACGAGGGCGAGGCCACTGCGCACTACATCAGCGAGATGTTGAAGGCGCGCGGCTTGCGCGTCAGCCGTCTGGCGCGTGGTGTGCCGGTCGGCGGTGAACTCGAATACGTCGATGCGGGCACCATTGCCCGCGCCATGCTGGATCGAAGGGCAACATGACAGCCAACAACACTCCCGGCCCGCTGGCCGGCATCAAGGTACTGGAACTGGGCACGCTGATCGCGGGCCCTTTTTGTGCGCGCATGCTGGCGGAGTTCGGCGCGGAAGTGATCAAGGTCGAATCGCCTGATGGCGGCGATCCGATCCGCAAATGGCGGGTGCTGAAGGATGGCACGTCGCTGTGGTGGTCGGTGCAGTCGCGCAACAAGAAATCGCTGACGCTGAACATGAAGCATGCGCAGGGTCGCGAGATCGCCCGCAAGCTGGCGCTGGAAGCCGACATCATCATCGAGAACTACCGCCCCGGTGTGCTGGAGAAATGGGAGCTCGGTTACGAACAACTGAAGGCGCTTGATCCGTCGACCATCATGGTGCGCCTGTCCGGCTTTGGCCAGACCGGTCCGATGAAGGATTTGCCCGGCTTCGGCGCCATCGGCGAGTCAATGGGCGGCTTGCGCTATGTCTCCGGCCATGCCGACCGGCCGCCGGTGCGCGTGGGCGTGTCGATCGGCGATTCGGTGGCGGCGCTGCACGGCGTCATCGGCGCCATGATGGCGCTGCGGCACCGTGACGCCACCGGCGGCAAGCTGAAAGGCGAGGGCCAGATGGTCGACGTGGCGCTGTACGAATCCGTCTTCAACCTGATGGAATCGCTGGTGCCGGAGTTCGATCACGCCGGCGTGGTGCGTGAACGTACCGGTGGCTCGCTGCCCGGCATCGTGCCGTCCAACACCTACACCACCAAGGATGGCGAGAACATCGTCATCGCCGGTAATGGCGACGCGATCTTCAAGCGCCTGGTGCTGGCGATGGGACGCATCGACCTGGCCGGTAATGCCGAACTGGAGCGCAACGACGGCCGTGTCAAGCACACGCAGATGATCGACGACGCCATCCAGGCCTGGTGCGACACGCAGACCATCGACAGCGCGCTGGAGGTGCTGAAAGCGGCTGACGTCCCGGCCGGCAAGATCTACTCGGTGCGCGACATGATGAGCGATCCGCAATTCCTCGCCCGCGACATGTTCGAGCAGCACCAGTTCGCCGATGGTACGCCGGTCAAACTGCCAGCCATCTCGCCCAAACTGTCGGCCACGCCCGGCCACACCAAATGGCTGGGCCCAACACTGGGCCAGCACAACGACGAAGTCCTGCAATCCCTCGGCTACAGCGCCGCCGCCATCGCCGCCATGAAGCAGGATGGCGTGCTGTAAGCGATGGATAGGTTAATCCGGGACTGCAGAAAGCTTTTGTTTGCGCTTGATCGCAACCACAATCAGTGCTGCTAGCTTATTTGCAAATTCAACGATGTCGGGTGGTGCGGTCGATTTTTTGACGAGGTCGAGTTCTTCGGCCAATTTCGGCAACTGCGACGGCACTAGATCAACTTCTTCAAAATAATCTTCAAAGCGCAACAGTTGCATCAGCTTATTTTGTTCAGCAAGGTCAATCAGCACCTCGTGTTGAACCCATTCCAACGAAACGATGTCGGCAGAAGTTTCATCTTCGGATAGAACTGCGAAATCGAGTGCCATGATCTCTCCTATGGCAATCCAGGAAACATGTTGACCAGATCGCCGTTAAGTCGCGTAATGACGGTGACAATTGAGGTCTGCTTTTTGCTGTACCTGTCGATGCCAACCATATGTCCAGCGTCAAAAATACGCACAACATGTTTCCGTACCATCTTCACTGGGGAGTGCTGGGCGGCTTGGTTGATTAGCTGAACCAAGTCTTCCCCAGTGTGGAATGTACTCTTATTGATGTGGGTTGGCGATTGTGTATTGGTATGGTATTTGAGGATGTGTCGCCAGCCGCGCCGGGTGATGTTGATCATGTCATGGCAAGCGTGCCTTGCTGGTTGAGCATGTGCTGGATGGCTTCGGGTGGGGACGGATGGCCGAGGTGGTAGCCTTGGACCATGTCGCAGCCGTATTGTTGCAGCAGCGCGAGCTGGGCGCCGGTTTCGACGCCTTCGGCGACCACGGCCATCTTCAGGCCGTGCGCCATGGCGATGATGGCGCGGGTGATGGCGGCGTTTTCGGCATCCGCCGGCAGGCCGCTGATGAAGCTTTTGTCGATTTTCAGCGCGCGCACGTCGAAGCGCTTGAGGTAGTTCATCGATGAGTAGCCGGTGCCGAAGTCGTCGATCGACAGGTGCACGCCGATGCCGCGCAGCTGCTCCAGCGTGGCCAGCGTGGCGCGTGCGTCATCCATCAGCGTGCCTTCCGTCAGCTCCAGTTCCAGCAGCTCGGCCGTCAGGCCGCTGTCGTGCAGCGCGGACTGGACGATCGGCGCCAAGTTCTCGTCCTTGAATTGTTTGGCAGACAGATTGACCGCCACCCGCACCGGCGGCTTGCCCGGCGTCTGCCACGCCACTGCCTGCTGACAGGCCGCGCGCAGCACCCATTCACCTATCGGCACGATCAGCCCGGTTTCCTCGGCCAGCGGGATGAACTCGGTGGGCGAGATGACGCCACGCTCCGGATGGCGCCAGCGCACCAGCGCTTCAAAGCCGGTGATGCGCGCGCTGGCGACATCGATCTGGGGCTGGTACAGCAGGTAGAGCTCGTCGTTCTGCAAGGCTTTGCGCAAGCCGACCTCCAGCTTGACGTGGCTCATGATCTGCATGGTCAGCGACGAGCTGTACAGCTTGGCGTTGTTCTTGCCGCAGTTCTTGGCGTGGTACATGGCGGTGTCGGCGTACTTCAGCAGCGAGTTGCAGTCCTCGCCATCCTCTGGATACAGCGAGATGCCGATGCTGGCGGTGACGAAAATTTCATGCACGCCCAGCTGGAATGGCCGGCGCATCGCTTCCTTGACGCGGTGGGCGACGTTGAGCGCGTCTTCCACCCGCTCCAGGTCGGGGATCAGGATGGTGAATTCATCGCCGCCCAGCCGCGCCAGGTTGGTGCCGGCTTCGGTGCGCGAAACCAGGTCGCCCGGCCGCGTGGTGTCGCGCAGACGCTCGGAGACGGCTTGCAGCAGGTGGTCGCCGACGTCGTGGCCCAGCGTATCGTTGATGCGCTTGAAGGCGTCCAGGTCCATGAACAGCACCGCGAACTTCTTGTTGGCCTTGCGGGAGCGTACCAGTTCGGCTTCCAGCGTTTCCAGGAACGCTTGACGATTGGGAATGCCGGTCAGCGAATCACAATAGGCCAGGCGGCGGATCTGTTCCTCGCTGCGCTTGCGCTCGCTGATGTCGCGCACCAGGCCGAGCACTTCGTCCGGCCCGGTGGCCACCAGCCGCGCCTCGAAGTGCCGCACTGGCAGCGTTGCCGGATGCTCGCCCTGACGTACGCGCGGCGCCGGTCCGGGCAGCGGCAGTTCGTAATCCAGCGAGCGGATGTGCTGCGTTTGTAGCGCACCGTGCACCTGCTCCATCATGTTGCCGGCGATGTCAGGCGGCAGCACCTGGCTCAGGTGGCGGCCGACGCACAGCTCGCTGGCAAAGACATGGCTGGCTTCATGGCCTTGCTCGTAGTCGAGATAGTAGCCATCCTTGTTCATGCGGAAGAAGGTGTCCGGTATCGCCGCCATCACGGCGCGGTGCTGGGCGTCGGCGATGCGCAGGCGGCTGATGGCGTCGCTGGCGCGCAGCACGTACAGCACGCGGTGGCCGAGGATCGGCCAGTTGATCGGCTTGGAGACGAAATCGGTGGCGCCGGCTTCATAGGCGCGCGTGACGGATTCCAGCTCGTCGCCACCAGTGACCATGATGATCGGCACGCTGGCCTGCGATTCCAGTTGGCGGATTTCGCGGCATACGGCAAAGCCGTCCATGCCTGGCATGTCGACGTCGAGCAGCACCAGGTCGGGCGAGGTGCGCAGGTAGCAGGCCACGGCCTGCACGCCGTCCTCGGCCTCAATGGCGTCAAGGCCCACTTGCGTCAGCATTTCCAGCATCAGAAAACGCATGGTGGGATCGTCGTCGGCGACCAGAACCAGGCCGCGCTTGGGGGAAGTAGCCATGATCAGAATTCCTTTTCCAGCATTGCTCCCAACGCCTGCCGCGCGGCCTGGAAAGATCGTTCCATCTCAGCCAGCAAGGCAGCGGCGCCGGCGGTGGTGTTGTTGCGTCCGAGTTGTTCGACGTCCTTGCAGCGCTGCGCCAGCGCCTGCGCGCCGACGTTGGCGCTGCTGGACTTGAGGCTGTGCGCGGCCTTGCGCATCTGGCCGGCGTTGTCGCTGGCGATGGCCTGGCGGATCGCTTGCAGCTGGGCTGGCGTGTCATGCAGGAAGGCTTGCAGCACGCGCTCCAGCAGTGCGTCGCCGTTGGCCGGGCTGAGTGCGCGGATATTGTCGAGCGCTTGCTGCTGGATGATGTCGTCGTCCGTTGATGGCGCTTCGTTCGGCATCGGCGCCGTGCGCGGCAGGCTGATCCAGCGGGACAGGGTCTGGCCCAGCGCTTGCTGGGTGAAGGGCTTGCTCAGGTAATCGTCCATGCCGGCAGCCAGGCAGGATTCGCGGTCTCCTTGCAGCGCGTTGGCGGTGATGGCGATGATCGGCAGGCTGCGCGCGCGGCCGTGCTGCAATTCGTGGCGGCGGATTTCGCTGGTGGCGGCGAAGCCGTCCATCACTGGCATCTGGCAGTCCATCAGGACCAGGTCGAAGTCGTCGGCTTGCACCGAATGCAGCGCTTCCTCGCCGTTGCAGGCGCGGCTTACTTCGAGGCCCAGCCCTTCCAGCATGGCGCTGGCGACTTCCACGTTGACCGGATTATCTTCGGCAAGCAGCACCTTGCGGCGCCTGCGCTGGCGGGTGGCGCTGCCTGTGCTCAACGTGCCGTGCGGCAGGGCAGCGGGCGCGAATGCGGCGGACGGCAACAGCGTCGGCTCGGCGGCGCCGCGAACGTCGCGGCTGCGCGCTGGTGCGGCGATGGCGTCGTACAGGTCGCCGTCGCGCGGCGGCTTGATCAGCTGGAAGGCGACGCCGGCTTCGCGCCGCTGTACGTCGTCCGCCGCGTCGCGCTCGGTGCTCAGCAGTACCACCCGCAATCCTGGTTGCTCGGCGCGGATGGCGGCGGCCAGCGCCAGGCCCGAGGTACGCGGTTGTTCCATGTCGAGCAGCACCACATCGTAGGCGCGGCCTTGCGCGGCCGCCTGCGTGAGCCGGGGCAGGGCGTCGCTGGCGCTGCTGTGGGCACAGGTGACACGCCAGGCCGCCAGATGCTGCTCTAGTGCCGCGCGGCTGGCGGGATGTTCATCGACAATCAAAGCGCGGATTCCCTGTGTGGCGGTGGAAGGATCGTCGATATCAACACGACGCTTATCGAAATTTACGGCAAACCAAAAGATGGAGCCTTGCGTTAGCGCATGCTCGACGCCTATCGTGCCGCCCATCAGCTCGACCAGTTGTTTTGATATCGCCAGTCCCAGCCCGGTGCCGCCGTGCTTGCGGGTGGTGGAGCCGTCGGCCTGCGAAAAGGAATCGAAGATGCGCGCGCGGGCCTCGGCCGAGACGCCGATGCCCGTATCGCGCACCTCGAAGCGCAGCGCCACGGATTGCGCATCTTCCCGCGCTACCATGACCTTGACGGTGATCTGGCCGCCGTCGGTAAATTTGATGGCGTTGCCCAGCAGATTGAAGATGACTTGCCGCAAGCGGTTGGGATCGCCGAACACGCCGAGCGGCGTGCGCTGGTCGACATCCAGTTCCAGGCGCAGCCCTTTGGCCTCGGCCTGCGGTGAAAACACATTGTCGATATCGTCCAGCAGGTCACGGAAATTGAAGTGGATGTATTCGACCGTCAGCTTGCCGGCTTCGATCTTGGAGAAATCGAGGATGTCGTTGATGATGACTAGCAGGTGCTCGCCCGAGCGCTTGACCATGCTGGTGTAATGCCGCTGCTGCTCGCTGAGGCGCGTGGCCAGCAGCAGCTCCGTCATGCCCAGCACGCCGTTCATCGGTGTGCGGATTTCGTGGCTCATGGTGGCCAGGAAGGCGCTCTTGGCCTGGCTGGCGGCCTCGGCGGCGTTCTTGGCTTTTTCCAGCTGCTCGGTGCGCACGCTGACCTGGCGTTCCAGCTGGTCGCGGTACTGCGCCAGCGCGGCGTCGCGGCCCTCCACCTGGGCCAGCATGTCGTTGAAGCTGTCGATCAGCGCGCCCAGTTCATCGTGACGCTGGTGCAGGATGCGCGGCGTGGCGTGACCACGGCTGACTTGCTGGGCTGCGGCGATCAGCTTGCTGACCGGTTCGGCGAAGCCGCCCTTGAAGCGGGCGGCGGTCAACAGCGCCATCATGAACGCCAGCGCGGCGGCCACCACGGCGGCGCCGAGGTTCTTCAGGATATCCAGCCATATGCGCATTTGCGACGCTTCGACCATGACCACGCCGGCCACATCCTCACCATCGCGCAGCACGCGGTAGACGCGCAGCGCCGGCGCCCATGGCGGGCCGCTGTGTTCGGCATGGATTTCGGCGGCGCCGGCCAGTGCGTCCAGTTCTGCCGGGCCGGTTTGTGCGGCTGGTAGCCGTGGCGAAAGGTAACGCGCGAGCAACTTGCCATCGCTGCCGTATAGTGCTGCTTGCAGAATGTCTTCCTCGACCGCCAGAGTGGCCAGTGTCAGCTCCGCCTGCTGGCGGTCGGCGTACATCAGCGCGGTGCGGCTGTTGCTGCCGATGACGCCCGCCAGCGAAGACAGTTGCTGACGCGCGACCTCGGCGTGACTGAGCACCGAGGTAGCGGCAAACCCGGCCAATACCAGCAGCAACGCGCTGCCGATGGATAGCACGGACATGATGCTTAGTTTCTGACTCAGACCGGAGCGTTCAAATTGGAACATCGCGTCGCCCATCCATAAATGCCAATAAGAAAAATATATGCATCGGACGAGCTCGGTTTTGATCTGCGTCTAAGGCAAGCACGTTTGCGCTGCCTCAAACAACGTTCGATTGGGTGTTGCAAGCTGTGACAATGGAACGCAAAAAAATCTTGTTTGTGGCGGAGGCTGTCACGCTGGCGCATGTAGGCCGTCCGCTGGCGCTGGCGCGCACGCTGGACCGGCAACGCTACGACGTGCACTTCGCCTGCGCGCCTGGCTACGATATGTTCCTGAAAGATAGCGATCTCAGCGTCTGGAGCCTGAACAGCATCGCCAGCGAGCAATTTCTGGCCGCGCTGTCGCAAGGCAAGCCGGTGTACGATGCCCCCACGCTGGCGCAATATGTGCTGGACGATATGCGCCTGCTGCAGGCCTTGCGGCCTGACGTGGTGATCGGCGATTTCCGTCTGTCGCTATCCATCAGCGCGCGGCTGTCCCGTGTGCCGTATGTGGGCGTGACCAATGCCTACTGGAGTCCGTATGTGAAGCAGCATTACCGCGTGCCAGCGATTGCGCTGTCGCGGCTGCTGCCGATCACGCTGGCCGACCGCTTGTTCCAGCTGATACGGCCGGCGGCGTTTGCCTTGCACAGCAGGCCGCTGAATCGCGTGCGCCGCGCCTATCAGCTGCCATCGCTGGGAACTGACCTGCGCCGCATTTATACCGACGCCGATCATGTGCTGTACGCCGACATTCCGGAAATGTTCCCAGCGCAAGACCTGCCGGCCTCGCACTCCTACCTGGGGCCGGTGACCTGGTCGCCACCGACTGAATTGCCATCGTGGTGGGATGCCTTGCCGCCTGCGAGCGATCTTGTCTATGTCACGCTGGGTAGCTCGGGGCAGGGCAGTTTGCTGCCCAAAGTGTTGCAGGCGCTGGCCTCGTTGCCATTGACGGTGATTGCCGCCACCGCTGGCACCGTCGAGCCCGGCCTGTTTCCGGACAACGCGCACGTGACCACTTATTTACCCGGTGAACTGGCTGCGCAGCGCGCACGGCTGGTGATCTGCAATGGCGGCAGCCCGACCAGCCAGCAGGCGCTGGCCGCCGGCGTGCCGGTGCTGGGTATCGCCGGCAACCTGGATCAGTACCTGAACATGGAAGGCGTGCTGCGCACCGGCGCCGGCGCCTTGCTGCGCTCTGACCGGCTGGACGAGAGTGCAATACGCAACGCGGTACTGCGTCTGCTGGAGCAGCGGGCGGCGCGCGATGCAGCGCGCGTGGTGGCGCAGCAGTTCCAGCGCTACGATGCCGGCGCGCGCTTGTCCGGCGTGCTGGCGCAGATCCTGTGGCGATAAAAAAACGGACCGGGCACTGCTGTGCCGGTCCGCTAAAAGACCGCTGCCGCGGTCAGGACTGCACTTTGCGGCGCGTGCCCAGCGCGAGGCCGGCAAAACCCAGTCCGATCAGTGCCAGCGTGGCTGGCTCGGGGATGGTGGCGAAGCTCTGCGACGAGTCCACTTTCAGGAACGGCACCGTGGTGGGCGTGGAGCCATCCCACATCATGGTCGGCGTGAAGAACGATGGCACGTTGGTGGTGCCGGTGAATTTGTCGACGAAGATGGAGCCGGTGACGGCGTCGAGGTAGTTCGGATCAACATAGTCGATCATAAAGCGCGAGTCGAACGAGCCGGTGCCGACGGCGCCGGAGGCGCTGAAGCTGGCTTCGTTGAACACCAGGTGGCCGGACATGATCAGGATGCCGTCGCCATCGGCGCCAGCACCGCCGCAGCCGCCGGAGGTTACGCCGGCGCCATAGCAGCGCACAGTGTCGACGCCATTGCCGGGAATCGCGCGGCTGCCGTCGGTGATGTTATCCAGGTAGATGGCCAAGTTCTGCACGCCGGCGCGCAGCGGGTCGACGTCCATCGCGGCCGACTGCGTGGCCGGCATGCCGAAGTTGACCGAGGTGGCGGTTTGCGCCGTCACCAGTTCCTGGAAGCGCACCACTTTGCTGATTTCGTAAGTAGTGTTCAGCCCTGCCGGCGTGACGATGGCTGGAATGTTGCTGTTCGACATAGTGCCGACGACCATCTGCGAACGCAGCTCGGTCAAGTAGGGCGCGGCGGCGCCGGGGCCAACGATCAGGCCGGGAACGAAGCCGGTGGCAAGGCCGGTATCGGTAACGTTGGTCCACAGGTCGGCGTAGGTGGTGTAGGCGCCGGTGCCGGTCGGATCAAAGCCGAGCGTGGGTGCGGCGCCAGCTGTCAGCGGCGCCGCCAGCACGGCCGCCAGCATGGCGACAGCCAGCGCGGGTTGATAGGTTTTCATGTGTGCTCCTCGAAAAGGGCCACGGGAATCGGGGCCGTATCGAGCTAAGAGCAAAAGCCTTGCCAGTGTTGGTGATACCTTTGAAATCAGGCACTTGCGCACGCTGGAGGCGCTGCCGGCGTGGCAGGTGTAAAGAATTCCGTCACGTCTGGCCGGGCGCTGGCTTGAGGCGGCGCGCGGGAACGCCGCCCCACACTTCGCCGGCGCCGATACGGGTGTCCTTGGTGACGACCGCGCCGGTGGAGACGATGGCGTTGTCGCCGATCTGCACGCCCGCCATCACCACCGCCTTGGCGCCGATGGTGACGGTGTTGCCGATGGTGACGGCTTTTAATTCCAGTCGCGCGCCTTCGATGACGTGGGCGAAGATGACAGCGTCATGGCCGATGATGGTGTTGCTGCCGATGCGTGTCAGCGGCGGATCAAGCAGAGCGCCAGCGCTGTAGGTGTTGGCGCCCAGCCTTGCGCCCAGCGCGAGATAGATCAGGCGTTGCAGCGGCACCGGAATGAAGTGTGTGCGTATTAGCGAGTTGAACAGCAGCAGGTAGAACAGGATGTTGACGTTGGCCGCCAGTTCGTGGCGCGAATGCTCCACTACCTCGCCTTCACGCAGCGGCAGCGCCAGCAGGAAACAACGGTAGACCAGGAAGGCATACAGATAGATGAGCAGCGCGGCCGCCACGCACAACACAATGCCGCGAAAGTCGCCCAGCGGCAGGCGGTCAACGGCCAGCGCCGTGGTGCCGACCGCCAGCAACAGGATTAGCGCCAACAGGCACATGAAGACTGCAACCTGGCCGGGCTTGATGGCGCGCATGGCGGGTGCGCCTACTGTGCTGGCAGCAGCAGATCGCGCAACGGCCGCCTCAGCGAACGCGATTGCGCCGCTTCGCCGGCGCCGATGCGGCCCATGAACACCGCCGCCTCCCAATCGGCCTGGCCAAGCAGCGCCGCGCCCTGGCGCGACAATCGTTCGGCACGCTGCTGCATGCCGGGCGTGGCGGAGAACACGCGTTCTTCTCGCACGTAGCGCGAGAAGATCAGCGGCGTCAGCTCCGGCTGCAACTGCAAGCCCTGCGCGGTGGCAGTCAGCCAGAAACGCTGCATGGCGCGTCCGGCGGCGATGTAGTCGTCCATGCGCTGCGGCTTGCGCTCCGCCACCAGCACGAAGTGGGCGGCGCAGGCCAGCGCGGGAATCAGATCCATTTGCAGGCGCGGCGCCAGCGTGCCGGCCAGCCAGGTGTTGAAGAACTGCACGCGCTTCCAGTCCTGCATCACCCAGCGCATCAGCCGCGTGGTCATGGCGTCCGCGCCCAGCGCCTGGTCGGGGATGCGGTCCTCACTGTAGCGGGCGTTCCACTCGATGATGGACGCATGCACGCGGTGCGCCTCCGGCATGGTCAGGCGCAGCTTGGCGTTGCCGAACATCAGCCTGGCGGCGGCAAGGCGCTCGCCGCCTTCCAGCCAGCGCACGCGGTAGCCGTCCGGCAGCGCGGATGTCAAGGCGCTCTTTTCAGTAGCCGTCAGCGCGCGGCGGCTGAGTGCGCGCCGCTGCACGCTGCGCGTCATGATGGCGTCGGCCAGCGGATCGGCGGGCAGGCTTGGCGATGGCAGGAACTCGATGCTGAGGGTGGGGCGGTTGTCCGGCGTATCGGTATGGCGCATGCTGCGCATCTCCAGCGCGAAGGTGCTGGCGGCGATGGCCATGGTTTCCAGCAGCGCACCGATCGACATCTGGCTGGGATGGCCGTCGAGATCGTAGACACAATGGTCGCGCGTGTCGTGGCCGTGCACCACCAGCCGGCGCTGGTCCAGCACCTCGAAGCGCCATGGCTGCGTGTTGTCGCCGCTGGGCGCCCAGCGTGCCAGGTCCAGGATCTGTTGCAGCGTCGCATCCAGCTGATGCGCCATCTTGTTCATCGATTGCCTCCAGGCTTGCGCCGCCGCGCCAGCATCATCGCCAGCCGTTGCAGCGGATGGTTATTGCCGCCAGGACGCCAGGTGCGCACCAGCTTGTTACGGAAGGCGTCAAACTGGTAGCCCCACGGGGCCGGCCGGACGTCGCCGCGGTTCAGCAAAATCTTCAGCGCTTCGGTGGCGGCAGCGCCGGCGCACAGTTCGCAGCCCATGATAGTCGATGGCCCGCGCTGCTCTTTCAGGTTGATGGCCGACGGATCGACCAGGTAGCCACCATGCAGCCCGCCTGGCGCCAGGCCGACCAGGAAGCGCAAGGCTTTTTCCATGTCCGGCTTGTCGCCCCAGCCGAAATATTCCTCGAACGTCATGTGGCCGGGCAGAAAGCTCAGCACCGCCGTGCCCATGCCCAGCGGCGCGGCGGTGATCGCCGGAATGTTCAGCCGCGCGCAGGAAGCAAAGACCGCTTGCCGCGCGTCGAAGGCGAAGAAATCCAGACCATCCACGTATAAGTCTACACCGTGGAAGAAGTCAGCCAGCTCGCTGGTGCCGACACCGTTGGGAAAGCGCCGCAACTGCAGCTCCGGATTGATATCCAGCGCCATCTCGGCCAGCACGTCGACCTTGGGCCGGCCCAGCGACGACATGGTGGCGCCGACCTGGCGGTTGAAGTTGGCGATGTCAAACGTGTCGAAGTCGGCAATGTGGAAGGCGCCGATGCCGAGCCGCGCCAGCGTCAGCAGGTGCACGCCGCCGACGCCGCCCATGCCGGCAATGGCGACGCGCTTGTTGCGCAATCTGGCCTGTTCGTCTTCCGTCACCCAGCCGATATTGCGGGCGTATGCGTGTTGATAGTCGTATGTCATGCTTTTTAGATGCATGGGCACGCCGGGAAGTTCCCGTCCAGATGAAAAAAAACCGGCTCACTGGGAGCCGGTCTTGGTTCAGCAACAACCGCCGCGCTTGCCTGCGCCGCCGTAGCGGGCCTCCTGGCGTTCGCGGAAGAATTCCTCGTACGTCATGTAAGGCTCGCCGGGATGCGTGGTTTCCCGGTGGGTGACATAGGTGTCGTAGTCCGGCAGGCCCATCATCAGGCGCATGCTTTGCCCGAGATAACGGCCGGCCTTGGCGATGTCGCCCAACATCATTGCACCTTGGCGGTCATCAGGACCATCGGGCTTTCGTTGGCGGTCGGCTTGCTGTTGGCGCGCGCCGTCATGATGGTGCGGGCGCCGAAGATCAGCACGCTCAGCACGACGATCACGAAGAAACCGGCCAGCGATGCATCCAGATAGTCGTTGAAGATCACCTGCTGCATCTGCGCCACCGACTTGGCCGGGGCCAAGATCTTGCCTTCATCCAGCGCAGCCTGGTATTTGCTGGCGTGGGCCAGGAAGCCGATCTTCGGATTGGTGTCGAAGATTTTCTGCCAGCCAGCGGTCAGCGTGCACAGCAGCAGCCAGATGGTCGGCACGATGGTGACCCAGGCGTACTGGCCGCGCTTCATCTTGAACAGCACGCAGGTGCCGAGGATCAGCGCAATCGCCGCCAGCATCTGGTTGGCGATGCCGAACAGCGGCCACAGCGTGTTGATGCCGCCCAGCGGATCGACCACGCCCTGGTACAGGAAGTAGCCCCAGGCAGCAACGCACAGGCCGGTCGCGGTCAGGTTGGCGAAGGTGTTATCGGTTTTCTTCATCGATGGCACGAAGGCGCCCAGCAAATCTTGCAGCATGAAGCGGCCGGCGCGGGTGCCGGCATCCACCGCCGTCAGAATGAACAGCGCTTCGAACAGGATGGCGAAGTGATACCAGAAGGCCATCATCTCGCGGCCGCCCAGCACGTTCGACAGGATGTGGGCCATGCCCACCGCCAAGGTCGGTGCGCCACCGGCGCGGGAAATGATGGTGTGTTCGCCGACATCCTTGGCCACCTGGGTCAGCATTTCCGGCGTGATATAGAAGCCCATCTGGGAGACAGCCTGGGCGGCCGATTCGGCGGTAGTGCCGAGCAGCGCGGCTGGCGAGTTCATCGCGAAATAGACGCCTGGATCAATGGTCGACGCAGCGACCAGCGCCATGATGGCGACGAAGGATTCCATCAGCATCGCGCCGTAGCCGATGAAGCGGGCGTGGGTTTCGTTCTCGATCATCTTCGGCGTGGTGCCGGACGAAATCAGCGCATGGAAGCCGGACACGGCGCCGCAGGCGATGGTGATGAACAGGAAGGGGAACAGCGAGCCCGACCATACCGGGCCGGTGCCGTCGACAAACTTGGTGAAGGCCGGCATCTGCAGTTGCGGCGCAACGATAATGATGCCCAGCGCCAAGCCGACGATGGTGCCGATCTTCAGGAAGGTCGACAGGTAATCGCGCGGCGCCAGCAGCAGCCACACCGGCAGCACCGAAGCGATGAAACCGTAGCCGATCAGCATCCAGGTCAGCTCGGTGCCGGTGAAGGTGAACATCGGCGCCAGGGCCGGATTCTCCTGCACCCACTGGCCACCGAAGATGGCCGCCATCAGCAGGATGAAGCCGATGATCGACACTTCGCCAACGCGGCCGACGCGGATAAAGCGCGAATACACGCCCATGAACAGCGCGATCGGAATGGTGGCCATCACGGTGAAGCTGCCCCAAGGCGAGCCGGTCAGCGCCTTGACCACGATCAGCGCCAGCACCGCCAGGATGATGACCATGATCATGAAGGTGCCAAGCAGCGCGATATTGCCCGGAATCGGACCGAGTTCGGACTTGATCAGGTCGCCCAGCGAGCGGCCATCGCGGCGCATCGAGATGAACAGCACGATGAAGTCCTGTACGGCGCCGGCAAAGACCACGCCGGCGAGTATCCACAACATGCCGGGCAGGTAGCCCATCTGCGCGGCCAGCACCGGGCCGACCAGCGGGCCGGCGCCGGCGATAGCGGCAAAGTGGTGCCCGAACAGCACGTTCTTATTGGTCGGAACATAGTCCAGGCCATCGTTCATCTTTGCTGCCGGCGTCATGCGGCGCGAGTCCAGGCCCAGCACCTTGTCCGAGATGTACAGGCTATAGAAACGGTAAGCGATCAAATAAATGCAGACCGCAGCGATGACGATCCAGATAGCGCTGATCGACTCGCCGCGATGTAGTGCGACCACGCCCAGCGCGGCTGCGCCGAACAGGGCCAAAGCGGCCCACCCCAGCTTGCTGGCCAGAGTATTTGGTGCGGTGTTCATGCTTCCTCCAAGGTTGTCTTTTTCCAACTCCGGGGTCAGTTCTGCCAAATGTACATGAGCTCGTGTACGTTTTGCAGAACTGACCCCGGGTTGATTATGTCTAGTATTCAGCAATGTGATAACAGGATCAAGCGCAGCACTACGCAAGGTGTCTCGGTATAACTACGTAGGCCGGCAGGCGTGCGGGGGCGTAGAATTCGGTCTATAAGAATATGAGGGAGCAGGTCGATGAAGTTGCGGCAGAAGGTCATTTTTTTAGCCATTACGCCGTTGATCCTGGCGCTGTGCGCGATCGCGCTGGCGGTGCGCCATCAGTCGGTGTTGCTGGCGCAGCAGCAGCGCGCGACGATCCAGCAGGCTTATCTCAGCAGCAAGGAGGCTGAGCTCAAGCATTACGTGGCGCTGGCCTCGCATTCGATTTCCCATCTGTACGATTCCGGCCGCAATGACGAGGCCACGCGCGAAGAGGCGATGCGCATCCTTTCGTCGCTCAGCTATGGCGATGACGGCTATTTTTTCCTCTACGATATGCAGGGTAATACGCTGATGCATCCGCGCCAGCCTGAGCTGGTGGGACAGAACCTGTTCGGCCTGCGCGACGAGCACGGCCAGCTGACCATCCAGAACCTGCTGCAGCGCGCGCGCGCCGGCGGCGGCCTGGAGCGCTATATGTGGATCAAGCCGTCCACCCACAAGCCGGTCGCCAAGCTCGGCTATGTGATCGCCATGCCGAAGTGGGGCTGGATGATGGGCACCGGCATCTACCTGGATGATGTCGATCAGGCGCTGGCCAAGATCGATGTCCAGCAATCGGCGAATATTCATAGCACCATGCTGTGGATTACCGGCATCGCGATTGCCGCCGCAGTGGCCGTGGCCAGCTCCGGCCTGGCGCTGAATATCAGCGAATTGCGCGTGGCTGACGCCAAGCTCAAGGTGCTGGCGCAGCGGGTGGTCGAGTCGCAAGAGGAGGAAAGGGCACGGCTGTCGCGCGATTTGCATGACGGCATCAGCCAGTGGCTGGTGTCGATCAAGCTGCAGATCGAGGCCGGCATCATCCGGCTGACTGGCAAGCCGGAACAGCAGCAGGCGGCGCAAGCGGTGTTCGAGCACGCCGCCGACCAGCTCAGCAACGTGATGGCCGAGGTGCGCCGCATCTCGCACAATCTGCGTCCTGCCATCCTGGATGACCTGGGCCTGGCGGCGGCGTTGCATCACCTCGCCAAGGAGTACACCCTCAGCAGCGGCACTCCGGTACACTTTGAGGCATCCGGTTGCACCGATGGCTTGTCCGATGTGGCCAACACCGTGCTGTTCCGCCTGGCGCAGGAAGCGCTGACGAATATCGAGCGCCACGCCGGCGCCAGCCGCATCGACATCACGCTGGCCGGCGCGTCGCAGGGCGTCACGCTGCGCATCCGCGACGACGGCCACGGTTTCGACGCCGAAGGCATCGCCCTGCATCCGCAGCGCGGCATCGGCTTGCGCAATATGATGGAGCGGATGGACGCCATCGGCGGCCGCTTTGAAATCCTGTCGTCCACCGATGGCACCCTGGTAACGGCGTATGCCGCTAACAACAGTTAAACAATATGACAAATACGATCAAGATTCTGCTGGTGGATGACCACCCTCTGGTACGCGACGGCCTGCGTGCGCGGCTGGAAGCCATGCCGCAATTCGACGTGGTGGCCGAGGCCGGCGGCGCGGCGGAAGCGCTGGAGCAGGCCGCCCGTCATCCGGTCGACCTGGTGCTGATGGATATCAATATGCGCGGCACCAACGGCATCGAAGCCACGGCGCTGTTCAAGCAGGCGTTTCCGCAGATCGCCGTGCTGATCCTGTCGATGCACGACAAGCTGGAATACGTGTCGCAAGCCATCCAGGCCGGCGCGCGCGGCTATGTGCTGAAGGATGCGCCCGGCAAGGATATCGTCGTGGCGATCGAGACCGTGATGTCGGGCGGCATTTACTACAGCGCGGCGCTGGCCCGCCAGCTGGCCCAGCCGCAAAACCAGGACAACCAGCTGACCTCGCGCGAGCATGAAGTGTTGCGCCACATCGCCAATGGCGAGTCCAACAAGCAGATCGCCCGCGCGCTGGACCTGAGTGTGCGCACGGTGGAAACCCACCGCCTGAACATCAAGCGCAAGCTGGGCATTGAGGGGCAGGCCGAGTTGATCCGTTTCGCAGTGCAAAACGCGCAATGACAGTGTGGCAAAAAGCCGTCAGATAGTTAAGCAATTTCCAAGAGAACGTGTTTGTACGGCAATATCTGCTATATTCCAGTTCCGGCCATGTGGCCAACTGGTCTTGTACTGGTTATATTGCTAATCGCACTACTATCTTCATGGTATCTGATTGCCTAAAGTCAATTGTTGATCTAAGATGGCGCGCATAACCCTGATGAGATATTGATGTCTGCGCCTGAAATCAGCCTGTTTCCACTGGTGGAATTACATGCAGTCTCCAACGCTCATAACGAGTGGGTGGCGCTGACTTTTGAGGTATCGCCTGACGCCGGCGATGTCTTCCAGGCCGCCCTGATGCTGCTGAAAACGCCCGACGTGTTTGCCGCGTTGGCGCCGCTGGACTGCATCCTCCCCGTACCGCACCCGCAACTGCTGGAACAGTCGCAGCTGGAAACGCTGCCGGCCAACCGCATCGTGCTGCGCGTGCCGTCCGGCGCCTGCGCCGATGTCGCCGTACAAAAGAAGCTGGCCGGCTATGCCGACGCCGGCTACCGCATCATGATCGAAGGCGTGGCCGATGGTTCGGCCGCCACCATGTGCAGCGCCCGTTCGCTGATGGTGGACGCCTCGCTGACCCTGCCGCCGGTGCTGGCGCTGGTGGCCCAGCCGGGACCGCATCTGGCCACCGGTATGGGCAGCGAAGAACGCATCGCCGAATGCGCCAAGGCCGGCTTCAGCTGGTTTGCCGGCGACTTCGCGCTGCATCCCGCGCCGGACAGCAATGCCGGCGACGGCACCTCGCGCAAGCGCCTGCTGGCGCTGCTGGGCCTGCTGGCGCGCGACGCTGATTCACGCGAACTGGAAGTGCTGCTGAAGCAAGACCCTGCGCTGTCCTACCACTTGTTGAAACTGGTGAACTCGGCCGCGTTTGCGCTCAGTTCGCCGATCCACAGCTTCGGCCAGGCGATCAACGTGCTGGGCCGCCGTCAATTGCAGCGCTGGCTGCAACTGCTGCTGTATGCGCGTCAGCAGGATGACGGCCTGGCCAATCCGCTGCTGCCGCTGGCGGCCGTGCGCGCCTCGATGATGGAAGTGCTGGCCAAGGCGCAGGGCTGGGACCGCGACCAGCAGGACATGGCCTTCGTCGCCGGCGTGTTCTCGCTGCTGGATGTGTTGCTGGCCATGCCGATGACCGAAATCGTCGCCGCGCTCAGCCTCGACCTGGACGTGGTGATGGCGCTGCTGGACCGCGCCGGGCCGCTGGGCGAACTGCTCAAGCTGGTGGAAAAGCAAGATGGCGCCGCGCTGGAACAGGCCGGCATCTCCCGACAAGTCTACTGGGAAGCGCAATTGCAGGCTTACCACTGGGCGATCCAGGTGAGCAGGAATATATAAGCCATGCTCGCGCAACCCGTCTCCGATTTCCTGACCAACAGCGCGGCCTTATGCGACGCGGTGTTGCGCTTGCGCGGCACCGCCCTGACACAGGAACTCGGGCGCATCCTCCGCGCCGTGCTGAACAGCCCGCTGGGTGAATACATCCCGGCCGACTCGGCGGCGCTGCTGCTGCAACCGCCGACGGCGCCGGTGCTGGCGGCGAATGACGACGCGGTGCCGAGCCTGAGCCAGGACGTGCGCTTCGATAATCACTTCTTCGGCCGCTTCGTGGTCTCCGGCCGCGACCGGTACAACGAGCAGGATCGCCAGCACCTGGCCAGTCTGGCCAACTTGGCCGGCAGCGTGTTGCAGGTGCATTCGGTAGCGCAGCGCACCACGCATGCCTACGTGCAGATGGAAGCGCAGTTGCAGCACCAGGCGCAGATCCTCGACCAGATCCACGAGTCCGTGCTGACCATGGACATGAACGGCTTCATCATCAGCTGGAACAAGGGCGCCGAGCGACTGTTCGGCTACACCGCAGTGGAAGCGGTGGGGCGCAACATCCTGTTCCTCTACGATGACGAAGACATCGGCTTCCACGACGACTTCCTGGAGCAGGGCGGCCGGCTGATGGAAGTACGCCGCAAAAAGAAGAATGGCGAAGTGTTCTGGGCCAGCCTGTCGCTGTCGCCGCTGTGCGACATCAACGACCGCTCGATCGGCCTGATCGCCTATCTGACCGACATCACCGAACGCAAGATGGCCGAGGAGCGCATCCACCATCTGGCGTACTACGACGCGCTGACCAATCTGCCGAACCGCACGCTGCTGACCAAGCTGGTCGACCAGGCGCTGATGGTCGCACAGCGCAACAAGGCGCACGGCTGCGTGCTGTTCATCGACCTCAACCGCTTCAAGCTGATCAACGACACCCTGGGCCGCGCCGTTGGCGACGCGCTACTGGTTGAAGTATCGCGCCGCTTCCGCACCGTGCTGCGCGATCAGGACCTGGTGGCGCGGCTGGGCGGCGACGAATTCGCCGTCGGCCTGTTCGACATCGGCCAGCACTTCGAAGCCAGCATGGTCGCGCAAAAACTGCTGGCCACGCTGAACGAACCGATCATCATCGACGGCCACGACCTGCGCGTCGGCGGCAGCATCGGCATCAGCGTCTACCCGCAGGATGGCAACGACGCCGAAACCCTGCTGCGGCTGGCCGACATCGCCATGTACCGCGCCAAACAAGAGGGCTGGGCGGATGGCGACCACATCGCCTTTTACAGCCAGGACATGAACCAGGGCATGCAGGAACGCATGCGCATCGAAACCGGCCTGCGCAACGCGCTGGGCAACGGTGAACTGCTGCTGCACTACCAGCCCAAGTACTCCATCCCGGACGGCAAGATCATCGGCGCCGAAGCGCTGGTGCGCTGGCGCCATCCGCAACGCGGCCTGGTGCCGCCATCCGAATTCATCCCGCTGGCCGAAGCAACCGGGCTGGTGGTACAGGTCGGTGAATGGGTGCTGGAAACCGCGTGCGCGCAGGCGCAGGCGTGGAAGCATGCCGGATTGCCGGCGATACGGCTGGCGGTCAACGTCTCCGCACGAGAATTCACGGCCGCCTTGCCGGGACGCGTCAGCGAGACGCTGAAGCGTTACGGGCTGGAACCGTCGTGGCTGGAGCTGGAAATCACCGAAAGCACGCTGATGCACAACATCGACCGCGTGATCGGCATCATGGACCGGATCACGGCCATGGGCGTGACCTTGTCGCTGGACGATTTCGGCACCGGGTATTCCTCGCTGTCGTACCTGAAGCGCTTCCCGATCGACACGCTGAAGATCGACCGCTCGTTCACGATAGGCATCCCGCAGGACACCAACGACTGCGCAATTGCCAACACCATCATCAGCATCGCCCAGCAACTCAAGCACAAAGTGATCGCCGAAGGGGTGGAAACGGCCGAGCAATTGGCATTCCTGAAGAACTCCGGCTGCGACGAAGTACAAGGCTACCTGTTCTCCAAGCCGCTGGAAGCCGACGCCTTCGAGCGCGCGCTGCGGGAAAACTGGCTACCTAGCCAATCGACCCGCGCCGCGTGATAGGGGAATGGGTGGTTTTGAGCTGAGAAATCTGTATAATGCTGCACACTTAGGAAGCGTGGCCGAGTGGTTGAAGGCAGCAGTCTTGAAAACTGCCGACGGTGTGAGCCGTTCGTGAGTTCGAATCTCACCGCTTCCGCCAAGTACCCTCAATCCAGCCCCTCTTAGTTGTACTCAAAACCACTGAAAATCCAGTGAAATCAACGGCTTAGGCGAAATATGGTCCCGCCGAGTCGCACAATCTACAATTCAAAAAATCGCAGTCCCACAGTCGCCTGTAGGTTCATTTGTAGGTATCATGCGGTACCGTCTACAACCGTACCTACAGGATCGACCGCATGGCCATCAACACCCTCACCGATGCCGACTGCCGCAAGGCCACGTCCAATGACGGCAAACTGCGTAAGCTGTTCGATGGGCACGGCCTGATGCTGGCCGTGCTGCCGAGTGGGAACAAGGTTTGGCGGATGGCGTACCGCAATTCCGCCGGCAAGCAGCAAACGGCCGTGATCGGCCCATATCCCCTGATCAGTCTCAAGGATGCGCGGGAGCGCCGCGATGCGCTGCGCCTAAAGCTCATCGATGGCCAGGATCTCAAAATCACGGCCAAGGGCAAGCCATCGGTATCGCTGGACGCGGCAACCGCCAGCTATTGGGATGGGCGGGCGGATCTGACCGATGGCTACAAGACGAATGCGCGGCGCGCTCACGAAATGTACCTGGCTCCCACCTTGGGCAAAGTTCTGGTGCGCGACATCACGAAGGATATGCTGATGGACGCGTTACGGCCGATGGATGCGGCCGGCCTGACTGTTTATGTCCGCCGGGTCCGGATGTGGGCAAGCCAGGTGCTGGAGTGGGCAGTCCAGCACGGCCACTGTGACAGCAATCCGGCTTCAAGCATCAACTCAAAGGTCGCGTTCTCACGTAAAAAGCGCGTGGGCTTCGCACACCTGCCGCTGGCCGACGTGCATCCGTTCCTGGAACGCCTGGCGCTTGAGGAGGACATCCAGTCGGTGCTGGCCTGTAAGCTACTGGCGTTGACGTGGACCCGGACCGACGAGCTGCGGCGTATGACCTGGGAAGAGATTGAGGGCGATGTCTGGCGAATTCCGGGCAAACGTATGAAGGTGGGGCGTGAGCATCTAGTTCCGCTGTCGTCGCAGGCGCTGGAGCTACTGGAGGAAATGAAAACGCGGTCGCGCGGCAGTAAGTATGTGTTCCCCAACGATCGGACCGGTAGCCGGCCGATGAGCGAAAACGCGATCCTCTACTTGATTCATCGGATCGGCTTCAAGGGCAAGATGACGGGGCACGGGTGGCGCAAGGTCGGTTCGACCTGGGCGAACGAGAATGAGTACAATGCGGATCACGTTGAGATGCAGCTGGCACACACCGAGAAAGACGACGTGCGCGGCACATACAACTCGGCGGAGTACCTGAAGCAGCGCCGGGTGATGCTTCAGGACTTCGCAGAATGGCTATTCAAAGCAGGTTGATGCCAGCGGCGTGCAGCGTCGACAGTCGCCAGCCGACGGTGCGTTGCGTGATGGCGATGTCGGCGGGTGGGATCTTCTTGTCGCGCAGATAGCGTCGCAGCGTTTCCGACGTAATGCCCAGCATTTTATACAGGTCCTGACGATAGATGATGCGGTCGTCAGGGGCAGTCTTGTTTTGGACGACTGCTAAACTTGTCGTGGGTTCGTGATTGCTCATCGCATTTCCTTCTAAATCTTATCTGCCTGTTCGGCAGTCGGTTTGTCGTCCAAGGCAAGCTTTGCCTTGGCAATGAAAAATTCTGCGCTGCGGATGGCGTCCTGCAGCTGCGAGGAATTCCAGGCTTCCAGACCGCGCTGTATTGCGGTACTGGCATCCTTCAACGGAATAAGAGCGCGGGCGACGGCGGGCATTGGCTGCGGCGCTGGTGGGGTGGCGAACCGAACCATTAGCCTGCCTCCTGGGCAGTTCGTCGGGCCTGCTCGCGGGCAAGCAAAACCCAGCGCCCACGAATGTGGCCGTGCTGCGCAATAAGGTGTTCCCGCTGTTCCGCAGTGAACGTCAAGGCGCGCTTGATGTTGCGGTGGAAGGTGACGCTGCAGCCATCGGTGGAAACGTAGTCAAGGTAATACTGCTTGCCCTCCAGCGCGCCGCGCAGCACGTAGATTTTCTGCTTTGCCATCACGCATCGCCTTTCGGCGCGGTTTGCCACGCCCACCATGCGCCGCGTGCGGCGTGGAAGGCGTAGTCGTCGTGGTCGTTGGCTTCGCGGGTCAAGTTGTAGCCCTGGCGGCGCGCTGCTGCTTCAAATTCGGCGCGTTGATCGCCTGCGCCCACAGCAGGCTGTCGGACCCGTTCCGGCGGGTGAATAGGGCAGGGCCAGCGCAGGCTGCCGTTACCGCTTGGACAGGAGCAATTAGGGTTCTGGCTATTATGATTGCCTGCCTCCGCAGCACCGCGTCGAATATCGCGCAGGCATCCTGGCCTGCCCTCGCTGGGGTAGGCGCACGGCGCGTCACCGTCGTTACCGTTGCAGCATGTGCAGTGATTGCCAGCATTGGCGGCAATGCTTCTGTAGCCGTAACGCCTGGCCGCCGCTGAGTCTACTTGTATCGTTGCCACCTTGGCGCGTTCCTCCGCCAGCATCGACGCGAGCGTCTCGCTGTCCGCGATCTCGCGTTGCAGCCGTTGAAGCGGCGTTTCGCCGTCCTTGAGATATGGGGCGAAGCCGACCGCGTCAGCGCCGCCCACGTCGGCGCCAGCGACCGTCAGCTTGAACAGGGTGATCGCCGCGTCGAGCGGGCCGAATATCTGCGGGCGCTGGTGATCCAGCAGAGCGTTCGTGCGAACGTGGAAGCCGCACACGCGTAGCACCTTGATCATTTCTTTATCCGTCTCGTTGAGAGAGGTTTGGGGCTTTTGTTGCTCAGTCATTGGAATGCTCCGGTATGGTTATTTCGCATGGGCGCACCGGCTTGGCGCTCCCCTTCAGATAAACGACCATTTCGTCGTCGCCATCGTGCCAGCAAAAGCCGGCAATGAATTTTTTGACGCCGTCGTGCAGTACCTGGCGGCAGAGCTGCTTGGCGCGGTGGATGCGCAGATCGTGTTTATCTGCGTCGTCGCGGTGATGGACGGTGTTGCTCATGCTGGCCACCAGTTCCAAAGCACCAAGCAGACGAATATCGCGACGCTCACGAACAGCTCGGTACCGGTCGGCGGCTCGTATTTTGGTGGGGCTTTTTTAACGTTCATGCGGCCCTCGCGAATGGCAGTTCATGGGCGGAGTTGGCCCTGATGATCGCTGCCGCCGGCGGTGGTGAGACGCTGTTGCCGATCATGCGCACCTGAGCGTGCTGCGGTAGCCGCTTCGTGACGATCTTGCCGCGCGCATTGGTATAGGTGTACTCCGGATCAAGGACATAGTCCGGCGGCAAGCCTTGGCAGCCGGCCAATTCGGCCGGAATGAGCATCCGTAGTCCTATGTCGCTTACTTCCCAGACCACGCCGTGGATAGTGATCAATTCAGGGCGTTCTACCCCTGCTAGGCTTGGGCAATAGGCCCAGAGGAATTCGCGAATTTCTTGCCGGCGCGCCAGGTATGCGGCGTCCTCGGCGGCGGCGGGCGGCACCAGCTCTGTACGTACTTCGCCATGGTGCAGGCCACCCGCACTGATCGTACCCAGAGGTTCGTTGGCGGCGGCTGCGTTGCTCGTGCCCCGCAGTTTCACCAGGTTGCTCACCACGACCGCGTGACGGTTTTCGCAGGTGATAGCCGACAGAGGCTCATCGACGCCCCATACGGCGTTTTTATTCGATTGGTGGTCGATGCCCGTGACGAAGGCGGCTTGCTGGCTCTCGTCCTTCGGTCGCGACAGAGTCGCCGTGGCAAGCCCGATGCGGTCTTTGGTAACGATCGCTGGTAGCGGCTCGTCGAGGCCCGCATTTTGGCTGCCTCCGCTGTAGTATTGGACCAAGGACGCAGTCACCAGGCCAATGCCATGTGCAGCGCCAGCTGGGCGCGAGCAGTTGCCGCCACTGGTGATGGTGGCGAGGGGTTCGTCCATTCCATGGCCTACGCTGCCGGAGTTGAACTTGGTGATGTGGGCGGCCATCAGCGCATGCTTGCCGCCGCCGGCGACGACGGTACCCAGTGGCGCGCGGATGTCCTGAACGCGCGGCTTCTGTCCTGGCGCCTCGCCATAGCCCATTTGCACGATGGCCGCAGCTAACCGGTCGTTGACGATGAACGGGTTGGCAGCATCCTTGACGTAGCGTTCGAATCCTCGGCCAAGCCGGCGCAAGGTCGGTACAACCAGCGGCTTTTTGCGGCCGAAGATCGAGCGTGTAGGCACGTCCCAGCGGATGAAGTCAGCGGTCGTTTTGAACGGCAGCACTTTGCCAGCCTGCACGGCCGGCGAGTCCGGCGCACCGTGCGTCGGGGTTGGCCAGCGAATTGGAAGTCCATCACGGCGCATGACCATGTACAGTCGAACACGGCGCGTAGCAGCGCCGAAGTCGCGCGCTGAGATGATTCGCCACTCGACCGCGTAGCCCAGCCCAGTATACAGGCGCTCCATGGGAAAATCGTCGCCCAGTACGGACTTAATTTCTGGCACGTCCGGGTGGTCGGGGGCGATGCCATTCGTGAGCACCGCGATGAAAGCTTCGAACGTGCGGCCCTTGAATTCCTTGATAGGCTTGCCTTTGGAATCCAGAGGACCCCATCCGAGGAATTCCTCGACGTTTTCCAAGTACATCAGCCGTGGCGCCATGTACACGCCCCATTTCGGCACAACCCAGGCTAGGCCGCGCGTTTTCTGGTCGAGTATGTTGTCGCCCTTTGCGCGCGAAAAATGGGTGCACGTAGGGGAGAACCAGACACTGCCTACAGGCTGGTTCCTAGTTATCTTGATTGGGTCCGGAAGAAACACGTCCTCGGTATAGTGCTTGGTGCCGGGGTGATTCGCTTCGTGCATACACAGCGCTTCGCCGTCGTGGTTGATCGCGATATCGGGTTCCCGGCCCAGCGCGATGCGTAGTGCGGTGCTGGCGCCGCCGCCGCCAGCGAAATTGTCGATGACCAGCTCATGGCCGAAATCGAGCGGAACAGTAAAATTATCGCGTTTCACGTGATGTCTTCCGATGACTTTGCGCCGATGGCGTCGCAGAACACTTCAACGGCCGCGACGGCCTCGGAAAATTTGTTGACGGGGATGCGCACCATAGCGCCGTCGATGCCGGCCACGGCCTGGCGCAGCGCTGCGGCTTCGGTATCTTTCAGGCCGACCTTGCCAATGCGTTCAAAGCGGTCGACCACGGCGTTCAGCGTGTCGGTGGCGCGGTCCAGTGCGGGGGCGACCAGGCCCGCGCGGTTCAGCGCCGCCAGCATCTTGGACAACGTGTTGTAGGTCACCGGCGACGGCGCGCCGATCAGCGCCTCCGCCGCGAGGCGTAGCTCCAGCGCCAGGCGCCGGTGCGTCTCGGTGACCATGGGCACGTTGCCCTTTGGGAGCCGGCGGCGCATGCTTACGCCTTGCCGTGCAGGACGGTGTAGCTGCCGGCGCCACGCACCTGCTGGACGTAGCCCTTGAAGGCTTCCTCCAGCGCGAGGTGAGGGCGGTCCAGTTCGTACCAGAACTTGACCTTGCCGCCGCCCACGCGCAGCTTCAGGCGCGCGTTGATGCGGTAGCCCTCGCCACCCTTGAATAAGCGTGCGCCGATGGCGAAGGTTCGCGGCACTTCCATTGCGGCCGCGCCGCCAGCGCTGGTGGTCAAGTTTTCGGTGTACTCCAGTTGCACCTGGCCATTGTCCAGCCGGCGCGCCGAATTGAAGTTGACTTCGTTCTTTGCCTGCAGCGACAGCGCCACCAGCAGAAGCTTGTCTCCGGACGGCTCGACCACGTCGGCGATATTGTCTTCCAGATGAATCGCGAACGCCTCTTGATCCATAGCCTTGCCGTCATTCGCTGCCCAGGTCTCGTATTCCTTGCTCAGTGCTGCCGTGAACACGGCACGGTGGTCGCGCCAGCCGGCGCCGTCGCCGGCACCGACGTTGCCGTGGTCGTTGAAAATCGCGGTCAGCGTGCGCGTGTCGACGTCGGCGAAGATGCGCGTCGTTGCCGGACTGCCTTGCTCCTTCACGTAGGTCAGGAAACTGTCCTGATCCGACAGGTACACGGTGCCTTTCTTGCGCGCTGGCGAAAGGCGAGCGGCATCGATCGCTGCGGTCAGATCGACGTTTTTGTAGCCGTCAGGGACCAGCAGGTGGGTGATGCCGTCCACCGCGATGACGGCATTCGAAGCCGCCGCCATTGCCAGCATCTTGCTCAGCGTGCTGGCGTCGAAATGGGCGTGCTCTGCCGGGATGGTTGTCACAGCGGTGCCTTCGGTAGCGCCTGGTTGATTTTGGTCGATCATTGCATTGCTTCCTTCAGTTCAACTGGCTTGCCGCTACCTGCTTCGCGGAGGTCCAGGGTGTGTTGGCGGGGATGGTTGCGTGACAGGTTGTCATCGTCGGTGACGAAGAAATAGTCGTCGCCGCGTTCCGGCTTCGGTGCCTTGATCGTCACCTTGTCGGTGATGACGACCTTGCTGACCTCGTTGCCGCGCGCGGTGGGCTTCACCTTCAGTTCGAGGGTGATGGTGCCGGCCTTGCCGGTGTCGCGCACGGCGGCCAGCAGTTCCTTCATGCCGACGGTCAACTCGCTGTGCGTGCGGCCGTCGCGAAGGTCTTGCAGGACCAGTGCGAATGCTTTTTGCGTCATTGGTTTTCCTCTTGGCGCAGATGGTTGATGGGCAGCGCCACGGTGCCGCCGTCGATGGTGCTGACAGTGGCTACCTTGGCGCCGTTGCTGATGTCGGTCACGATGTGATCCACCGTGCCGATTTGTAAGCCGGCGTCACTATGGAAGCTGACGGTGGCGCCGGGTTCGATCACTGCGCGCATGCTTGGGTGATCAGAATTTCTTGCCGCCAGCAGCCAGGCGTGCTGCCGGCTTGTGGTCGGGGCGCTGCAGATTGAAAGCCAGCTTCTCGGAGATTGCAGCGCCGAGGTCGAAGCCACGGCTGCCGGCTAGGTCGAAGATGCGAATCACGGCGTCCGCCAGTTCGACTTCGAGCATCTTCCGATTCGGCAGCTTGTCGTCCATCAAGTCCTTGCGTTCGCCCTCCATGCCTTCGGCGATCTCGGAAACGATCAGCATCAGCATTTCGCCAGCGTTGCGCTCGATGCGGCGGCCGGTGGCGGGATCGTTCCACCAGCCGCTATGGACGGCGGCGCCGTGGCACTGCTGGTCGAGGATCTGGCCGGCCGTGAGCAGCGCCGGGGCGTTAAGTTGGAATTGAGGCAGGGCGGTGGACATGTCGCTTCCTTTCAGTCGTTGTCGTTGGCTTGCAGCTTCTTTACATCGGTGCGTGCGCGGCGCTGCATGTGATACCGCGCGCGGTTTTCAAGAATGATTCGAAGTGCAGGGTGTGCCAGCACTTGCTCCAGCGCCAGACCCGTTCTCAAGCCGCGATTTGCGACTTCAAGTGCGGCTTGATCTGGCGCTGGCGTTTGCATGGTCTACTCGACCAAGCCGGCTTCGCGCATCGCGTCCTCAAACTTGATCGCGCGCGGGAAGTTAGGATTGGGCTCCAACAGGAAGATGATTGCGTCCTGCGGGATCGGCTTGGTGTCGTGGTCGTAATCCAGCGCCTGCGACTTGCCGTAGTGCGCCATCAGCGCCTCGGCGTTCTTCGTCTTGCCGACGCCGCGCGGGCCGTAGATAAACACAGCTGCCTCCGACGATTTCTTTTTGGCTTTTGCCATGGTGTTGCTCCTGGTGGTGGGGTAATCAGGCTTCGGCGAACCCGGCGGCGACCAAGGCCGCCTGTCGCTCTGGTGCGCGGCTTGCATAACCTGCGCTGGTGACCACGCCTTGCTTCTCCAGCTGGAGGCGCACGTCGCCCAGTTGCACGGCGGTCATGTGGTTCAGCATCACGGTGATGATCTGGCCGGCCTGAATCAACTCCGCCGCGAGTAGGTCGGAGGCGTTTGCCGGCGCCAGTAAACGACGGGGGAGGGCGGCTTTTGCGGCGATATGACGCGCCCAGATGGCGCGACCCTCGGCCACGCCGGCGTGGAAGGCGTCGAAGGCTACGGTGCCCGTCTCATACAGATCGTTCAGACGCAGGCCCGCGCTGGCGGTCTCCAGCGCCTTCTCGACGCCCACGCGGTACGCCTGGCTACGCGCAGGGCGCGATGGCGGGAATGCGGTGGCGATCATGTCGGCGATCTCGATGCGGTTCAGCGGCTGGATCAGGTCATTCATCTTCATTTGCGGCTCCGGTTCAGAGGGTGGATGGTGATTGCCGGCGCTGCGGTATCGCTGTAGCGTGCGGCGATGAGTTCGCCCACGGCGGCGCTGCTGGTGCCGATAGCGAACGAGTGGATGGGCGGGAAACCGGTGCGGCGCACCGTCACGGTGTAGGCGGTCATGGGGCCACTCGGGCGACGACGAGCCGGTCATGGGCGCGCTGCGCCGCTTCGAGGCGCTGCTGGTAATACGTGGCGTTCACGTTGTCGCGCACGTATTTCGTGAGCGTCTCAATCTGCAATGAGAGCGCCGTGGTTGCCTCGAACAGGTCTTCCCACGTCAAGGCTTTAAGCGCGGCTTCGCGCCCTGGAGAGACATCGTTGGTGGCCATAGCTCGGCGCTCCGTGTCGGCTGAATTATTGAATAGTCGAATGCTTAAATTGCGATGCTGCGGACTGCACGCGCGCGGCCGGCAACCGACTTGCGGAGGGTGTCCTGGCTGCCGTCGTAGAAGTACTGATACCAGGCATAGTCGGTGTCGACCTCGTGCTGCTCGCCGGACCAGTACCAGGCTTCTTTGAATTCTTCTTTGAGGTTTGCGAACAGCAGGCTCTGCTCGCGGCGGGTCGGCAGACGACCACCAGCGGCAGCGGCGAAAGCGACGGCGGCGTCCCAGTTCAGCTTTTCATCGCCAGGCAGCAGGATCAGGTGTTCGTCGGGCTGGCCGTTCTGGCCGCGTGCGATGCCGGCGTAGATGCCGCCCTCAAACGGAGCGCCAATGGTGGCAGGGATGGTTTTCAGGGAAGGGGATGCGGCTGGTGCAGCGGTTGCGGCTTGGTCGGCGTGCGACATTGTGTTCTCCATCGGTTGGTGAATCGATGGAGGTATATTAAGCGCACTTAAAAACAGAAGCAAGAAAAATTTTAGCGCGCTTAAATATTTTGTATTACGGCGTTATAGGGCGAGCCTTCTCTCGGGCTTTCCGTTCGGCCGCAAGTTTGATATCTTGCTCGTTCGGCGGCGTAGTAAAAGTCGTCCAGCACTTGGTTTTCGATGCGCAGAGCATCTTGATGTTCACATCCTTATGAGACCAATTTGCACTTCGTTCGCTTTGGCTGCTGGGGATGCCAAAGCGAGTGGAAATTGATACATAGATGTCGGAGCGCTGGATACCGTCAGTGTTAACTTTGAGCTGAGTGATTGTCCGGTCGCGCTGCATGGAAAGCTCGAAACCCGCATAGGAAGCCCACGCTGGCCGTGAGTCGGGATCTGGGAGGTGGATGTGCCCGTTGTGCGAGCCATCGCTATGACGGAATGGCTGCCCCACCCAGCATATCCTCCTCGCGTTTTCTGTGTTGAAGGGGCAGACAGCCGGCGAATACGGAAGCTTGTCGCCAAACGGTACTCCTAAGATGCGCGTGGGGTCTGCGGCAGCGAATGCCGGGAATACAAGCAGCAACGCAAGTAGGAGACGATTCAAGATTTCACCCCTAGAAATTGGTGCCTTCTCGCCGAACCACTCGGCCCACTACAATACACTCGACGCCGCGACATTGTTTACGGTGATACTTGCGCTGATCAGTGTTGTCCGATGCAAGCCACCATTGTCCGACATCGCGTACCATGCGCTTTAAAACCGCTTCACCCTCGTAATTCACGGCGTAGACATGATTATCTACAAGCTTTGTGTCGTCGAGATTGATGATGACTGTGTCGCCATCATAAAAAGTTGGCTCCATGCTCTCGCCCCTAACCTGCACAGCGATCAAGCGATGAGGGTTAAACAAATTTGAGTCCGCCCATCTCCGAGGAATGGCCATGACTCCGCCATCGTGTGGGTCTGGCTCCGTTTGGATACCGGTTATTCCTGCCTGGAGCTTCAGTTTTACCTTCGGGATTTGGTAAAAAATCGAAGCATCATCGTCCGCCACTACAACTCTTTTTGCCCCCGGCACGAGTGCGCGAGCCAAATCGCCATCACCGTCACCATTTAGCAGCCAGGAGGGATCAACGCCGAGGGCTGCGCACAAATTTGTGAGGTTAGCCCCTTTTATCTCTTTGGTAATGCCGGACTCCCATTGAGTAATGGTGGCCGGGGATACGCCTAATTGCCTCGCCAGGTCCACTTTTTTTATAGACTTTGCGGTGCGCGCCTGTGTTATTCGTTCGTTCCAGTTCATTAAGCTACCTTAAATCAAATCGGCTTAAGTGCGTTGAAATTTTCATTGCACTTAAATTTAAGTGCGCTTAAAATTGAGCCATGGATACCATTCAAACCCCAGGCGAAGTCATTGATGCTCTCGGCGGATCTTCCGCCGTGGCGCTCCTTTGTGATGTCAGCATCCCTGCTGTTTCGCAGTGGAGGCAGTCTGGGATACCGAAGGCCCGATTGATGTTCCTAAAGCTCGCTCGACCAGATGTTTTCTTCGAATCGGGTCTTGTGCGGGACTCTAAGCCGGATACGCCTTCGACAGAAGTATCGCATTAACATTTTTAAAACCTTGCATATTTATAACAGGTCCGCGCATGAATGCTCTTGATGCTTTCCATTCCACGGTTCACAGCTACCCCGGTGGCTGCGAAGCACTTGCTGCTCGCATGGGCGTCGTTCCTGCGGTGCTGCGCAACAAAGCCAATCCCAACTTCGAGCACAACAAGCCCACGCTGGCCGATGCCGACCTGGTGATGGCGCTGAGCGGCAACTTCGCCGTGCTGCATGCGCTGGCGCTGAATCATGGCCACGTGTGCGTGAAGGTCGAGACCGACGTGACCGCTGCGGACATGGCGATCTTCGCGCTGCTGGCGAAGTCCGTCGCGGCGCATGGCGATGTCGGCGCCGAGCTGTACGCGACGCTGGCCGACGGGATTGTCGAGCCGCATGAGGTGCAGCGCTTTGAGGAGGCTGCCTACCGTGCCACCGCCGTGCTGAAGTCGATGGTTCAACGCCTTAAGGGCATGGTCCAGAAGTGAAGGAGAGTAGCATGCGTTCACGCCGCGTTAGTCGCGTTAAACCGCCATTTGAAGGTGCCGGTAATAAGCAGTTTCGCCGCAGGGTGGTTCGCCAGATCGAGCTACATTTTCATAAAAACCCGGTAGGCCTCGGCGTTGGCGAATGCTGTACGACCTGCGGCATCGATACGGTGTCCATTGGCGGCGCACCATTTGGGGAAAGTTTCCGGATCGATGTAGGCCTTGATGACCTTCTTACCCTCCCTGGAGAATTTCTTCCGACCTTGCTCCGCCTTGTCTTGCCATTGGAGAAATGTCCTCGGCAGATTGTCACCATCTTCAAACATGGCTTTTAGTTGATCGTAGTTTTTTTCGTGATACCAGACTAAGGCGATGGCCTGAACTTGAGGTGCGTCACTCACGCGACTCTCCTAAGAATTAAAAACTAGATAATAACTGAGGTACGAATATGTCAGCCCATTTCCTTCAGATGCCCGTGAGCGTAGCCCAAGATTTGGATACTGTCGCAGCATGACTCTTGACGATCTGATAGCGGAAATGCGTGGTCACGGCCTGCCGGCGTTGCCTGGCGACGGCCTGCCGATCCGCAATGGCAAAATTCATCGCTTCGGCAAAGGCGGCAAGAAGGCCTGGTATCGCTTGCGCGAACTCACGCTGGACAATGGACAGCAGCAGATCGTTGGCTCGTTCGGCCAGTGGCACGGGCGTGATCCTGGCACCGTGTCGGTGACCTTCGACTGGACCGGCATCACCGATGCTGAGAAGGCTGAATTCGAGCGGCGTCAGGCTGATCTGGACAAACAAGAGCAGGAGCGCAAGGCGCGAATCTCCGCTGCGGCTGCTGGGCGTGCGCGCGGTCAGTGGGCGATGGCGAAGGCCGTCGCAAATCCTGATGACATCGCCTACCTGAAGCGCAAGCAGATCAACGGCGCATTTGCGCGGGTAACTGCCGACGGCATGCTGTTGATCCCTGCGCGCAAGTATCGTCGCGATGTGCGGCCGGAGCTGACCAGCGTGCAGAAGATCGCGCCGGACGGCAGCAAGAAATTCAACACCGGCGCCGAGATGACTGGTGCCGCCTGCCTCCTGGGCACTATCGACGACACCACACGCCTGATCGGCGTGGCAGAGGGCTATGCATCCGGCCAGTCGGTGCGTATCGCGACCGATGAGGCTATCCCGATCATGGTCGCGTTCAGCGCTGGCAACCTCGCTGCTGTTGCGCGCCAGCTGCGCGCTGACTTCCCTGATGCGGTGCTGGTGTTCTTCGCCGACGACGATTGGCAAATCCACCAACGATACGCGCGCGATCTGCTGGAAGATTTCGACATCGAAACGCCGCCGACGATTGACGGTATGGATCACACCTGCCTGACCAAGGGCGATGATCGCGTCACCGTTCGCGCCTGGCATCGCGCCGACGCAAACAGCACGCCGTTCATTGAGGCGGACGTGCGGTGCGGGCGCCGGATGCAGCGTTGGAAGTTTGAGAACGCCGGTATCGCGTCGGCCCGTGCGGCCGCGCGTGAGGTTGGTAACGCCGAGGTGGTCTATCCGGTGTTCGCTGCTCGTGGCGAGAACAAGTGGACTGACTTCAATGACCTGCATGTCGAGGAGGCGATCGATGTCGTGCGCGCCCAGCTGGCCCCGATAGTGCTGCGCCTCCTGTCCGCACCGGCCGAGTCGATGTCTGAATCTCCCGCACCCTCTGTGTCGCTGGCGCCGCCAGGCGAAGGTGTTGCCGGTGCTGGCGGCGGTGACGAGCCATCCACCGCATCAATAGCAGACCCATCAGGTTCCCCGGCCCCCTCCGCCGGCGATGAGCCGGGAGTGATGGGCGGTATTTTCACGCTGGGGTGGGCGCTCTCTCATTGTGCCCTTGTGCAGGGTTCCACCGACGTGTGGGATTCCTTGAATAAGCTGCGGATGAAGCGCGCCGCGTTCGTCGATATGGTCGGCAAGGATGCCGCGAAGTCCTGGGCAGCTCACGGCGCGCGGCGCACTATCAGCCCACGCGATCTGCCGCGCACCATACGCGGCGTTGCCGTAGAGGACGGGGGGGCGGGGGAAGACCACATCGTCATGATGCTCGATCGCTACACGTTGCTCTACGGGACCAAGACCGTGTGGGATGCCTACAACCGCTCGATTCTCGGCTACGACGCGATGACGCTGGCGCGCGGCATCGAACTGTCATCGCGGTGGTTGAAGCATCCACTGCGGCGCGAGGTCGATCTCGATAAGCTGGTGTTCGATCCGACCCAGAAGGTGGACCTTGACACCCATATCAATATGTTCCAAGGCTTCCCACTCATCCCGAAGAAGAACGATGCGCACGTCGATCTGGTGCTACAGCTGCTGTACAACCTGTGTTCGCACGAAAAGAATGCCGATGAGGTGTTCCGCTGGGTGCTGAGCTGGCTGGCCTATCCGCTACAGCACCCTGGCGCCAAGATGCAGACTGCCCTGCTTTTCTTCGGTGAGAAGCAGGGCACGGGCAAGAGCCTGTTCTTCGAAGGCATCATAAAGCCGATCTATGGCGCCGCCGGCGCGACCGGCGGCCAGCACCAGCTGGAGGCAACATTCACCACCTGGCGATCACAGAAACTGTACGTCGTGTTTGAGGAAATTCTCTCGCGGCAGGACAAGTACAGTCACTTCGGTGTGATCAAGCACATGATCACCGGCCGGGATGCGTCGATCACGCAAAAGTTCAAGGATGACCGGACCGAGGCCAACCACCTGAACTGCGTGATGCTGTCAAACGAATTCCAGGCCGTGCCGATTGAGCCGGAAGATCGTCGATTCCTTGTCGTCGAGGCGCGTGTGCACCCTGGCGAGGAGCTGCTGGAGAAGATCAAGGCGCTGCTGGAGCGGGGCCTGATTGAAGCGTTCTACGCATTCCTGCTGGAATACGACGTGGGCACCTTTAATGAGCACACCAAGCCACTGATGACACCGTCGAAAGAGCGTGTCATCAATTTTGGCCGCCCTGATTGGGAGGCTTTCTACCTGTCGTGGAAGGCCGGCGATCTGGCGGCGCCGTACTGCTGCTGCCTGTCCGAGGACCTGTACGTCGTCTACTCGCGCTACTGTAACCGATTCGGCTTCCGATCGCTGTCGCTGACGAAGTTCTCCGAGCTGCTCGCCCAGCGCGTGGCAAAGAGCCGTCAATGGGTGCAGCTTGGTGTCAAAAAGCAGCTGCTGACGGTATTCCATGTTGAGAGCGACAGCACCGACACATTGAGCAAACAGTGCCAGACGTTCCGCGACCTCGCTGATATCCGGGTGGGGGCATGATGATCGCGCTCAATTTAACACGGTCTTACGCAGCTATCGCAAAGCATGATCTCTCGAAACTCAGTCTCCATGCGGGTTCTACAGGGTTAACAGGGTTTGCATGGGTAACGCGCACACGCACGATTATTTCGCAGAGTGCCTATTTACTTGCCCTTTCGTTTAGTTCTCTCGTGCGCGTAGATCAAACTATGATAACCCTGTTAACCATGTTAAGCACCAGTAAATATAAGGGCTACTTCATTACAAGGCTCTCCATTGCGCCTGTAATAGCCTGCAAAGGAGATCGTAATGGGCGTTGATGTTCGCGAGGCCATCGCCTCGTTGACCGCTCTGACGGATGCGAAAGCGAAGCAGGTCAACTTTGCGACGCGGGTGGCGCTTACACGCACCGCTCAACTTGCAGCGAAGGCCGAGGTCAAGGAAATGCGCGACGTGTTCCGCAACCCGACGCCGTACACGCTGTCCAGCGTCTACGTGAAGCCGGCCACCGCACATCGGCTGGAGGCTACGGTGATGCTGAAGGATGAGGCTACGAAGGCGGTGCCGGCGGCGAAGTTCCTGCGCGCACAGATCGATGGTGGCCAGCGGGTGCAGAAGCGATTCGAGCGAGCGCTCCAGGCCGTTGGCGCCATGCCGGCAGGGTACCGCGCTGTGCCCGGCTCCGGCGCCCGCAAGGATGCGTACGGCAACATGAGCAGCGGCCAGATCGTGCAGATCCTGGCCTTCTTTCGCGCCTTCCCTGAGATGGGTTACAAGGCCAACATGACCGACAAGGGGCGCGCCCGTCTGGCGCGCGGGTCGAAGCGTCAGCAGGGCTACACGTACTTCGTGGGCCACCCAGGCGATCGGCTGCCTCTCGGCATCTACCAGCGCGTCGCCTTCGCACGCGGCACTGCGGTGCGGCCGGTGCTGCTGTTCGTCCGATCAGCCGTGTACCAAGAGCGATTCGACTTCAAGTACGTGGCTGAGCTGGCCACGGCCAACGAGTTCGCCAACGAGTTCGCGAAGGCACTGGTCGAGGCGGAAAGGACTGCACGATGACCGGAACAGTTGCAAAAACGAAAGTAATCCCATCAGAGAAACATTGCATATGCGAAATGATGTCGAGATGCAACATTTTCCCAAGGTACTCCCGAGCCTCGGCTGCCAGGGGTAATTCGAACCCTGACTTCGCGCTAGTCACAAGCCCATTCCAAGGGGGTTGTATTGTCAGATCGTGACCTGACTAAGCCAATGACCCAGGCGGATTTCGGTTCGCTGGTCGGCATCAGCCAGCAGGCGGTCGGCAACTTGGTCGGTCGCGGAGTGCTGGATACCGGCGCGCCCGGCTTGCAGGTGCTGCACGCGTACTGCTCGCACCTGCGTGAGCAGGCCGCCGGCCGTGCTGCGAGTGGCGACCTTGACCTTGCGGCCGAGCGGGCAGGCCTGGCGCGTGAGCAGAAGATCCGCGTGGCGCTGCAAAACGCGGTGACGCAAAAGCAGCTGATGCCTGTGGCGCTGCTGGAAGAAATCTTGGCCAAGGCTGGCGCTCGTGTCGCCGGTATCTTCGACGCGATTCCTGGTGCTGTGCGCCGCCGCGTACCGGCGCTGCCGGCTGAAGAAATTACCGCTATTGGCGCTGAGATTGCGCGTGTTCGTAACATCGTCGCCGGCATGTCGCTGGCCGATCTGCGTGATGAAGAGACTGGCACCGAAGGGGATGATTTGCCTGAAGAGGAGATCGACCCTTGAGCAGCATGTACGAAGTCGTGAATTGGGAGTCGGAAGAGCTTGGCTCCACCTGGACACGCGGGCTGGGAGCCTTCGGCGTGCCTGCCCCGATGACGCTGGAGGAGTGGGCGCGCGCGCACTTCTACCTTTCCAAGGAATCATCTTACGTCGAGCAGGAGTGGCGGCCGTGGCCATTTCAGCGTGCGATCATGGCGTGCATCAGCAACGACGACATTCGCTTCATCGACTTCATGAAGTCCGCGCGGGTGGGCTACACCAAGATCCTGCTTGCGGCCATTGGCTACTTCGCTGAGCACAAGCGGCGTAACCAGGTGCTGTGGCAGCCCACCGATGGCGACAACGACGAGTTCGTCAAGACCGAGCTGGACACCATGCTGCGCGACGTCAAGGTGATGAATCGGGCGATGCCGGCGCATATGGCGCGTCACAAAGACAACACGCTGGCGCAGAAAAAATTTCTCGGCTGTCTGTTGCATACACGTGGCGGCACGGCCGCAAGGGCCTACCGCCGGATATCGGTCGACGTAGCCTTCCTGGATGAGCTGGACGCTTTCTTGCGCGACATCGAGAAGGAGGGCGCGCCGGACAAGCTGGCGGCGAAGCGGGTCGAGGGCGCCACCTTCCCCAAGATGGTCACAGGTTCAACGCCGAAGCTCTCCGGCTTCTCCTTGATCGAAGAACGCTACAACCAAGCCGACGACCGATTCAAGTATGCGATCCCTTGTCCCGGATGCGGCCAATATCATGCCCTGGCGTGGGGCAAAAAAGGGGACACCACTGGGTTCAAATGGATCGAAGGCGATTCATCTTCGGTGCGGCACCTGTGCCCGAATGATGAATGCGGGGTGCTGATCACGCAAGCCGAATATCTCGCCGTCGCCGAGCTGGGGCGGTGGCAAAACGCCGACGGCAGCATTACGATCGATGCGGCTGGCGTGTTCCGCAACGCAGCCGGCGCCATCATTCCACCGCTGCAGCATATCGCGTTTCATGTTTGGACTGCCTACAGCCCCGCTGCAACTTGGGCCGACCTGGTCGACGAGTTTCTGGAGGCGCACGAAAAGGCGCTGAGTGGCGACATTACCAAACTCAAAACCTTCCATAACACCACGCTGGGACTGCCCTGGGCGCTGGAAATGGAAAAGACTGACGCAGACCAGCTGAAGGACCGCGCCGAGCCGCACACGTTCGGCACTGTTCCGCGCGGCGGCCTACTGCTGCTGGCCGCCGGCGACACGCAGGATAATCGGATCGAGTACACCGTGCGCGCCTACGGCAGGGGCTGTGAGACTTGGCTGGTCGAGCACAAAATATTCTACGGCAACCCTGCCGAGGATCAGGTGTGGCAGGACGTGGCCGAATATCTGTTTGAGACGGAGTTCCCACACGCCGCCGGCACCAAGCTGAAAATCCACGCCAACTGCATCGACTCGCAGGGCCACAACACCCAGGCGGTCTACAGCTTTGTGCATGCCCACACCGACAAGAAGACCTATGCCATCCGTGGGCGCTCGGGCCGCGAGAAGCACATCAAAGACGGCGTGTCGCTGGTCGACATCGACTGGCGCGGCAAGACCCGAAAGCGCGGCCTGAAACTCTGGCAGGTTGGCACCAACCTCGCAAAGGATTTGATCTTCGGCCGCCTCAGTATCGAGCGACCAGGGCCGGGCTACATGCACTTCTCGAAAGACGCCACTGACGAATATTTCAAGCAGATGGCTGGCGAGGCGCGCGTCGAACGCGCCACCGCGCATGGTAAGGAATCGCGGTGGACTGCGATGCGCAAGCGTGTTGAGGCATGGGATTGTGCGACCTATCTCGTATGGCTGGAGACACACCTGGACCTGACGAAGAAGCCAGCGAAGTTCTGGGATCAGCTTGAATCCGAGGTGCAGCCGGCAATCGGTGACCTTTTCAATGCCCCGATGGTGATTTCGACACCAGCCAGCCAGCAGCCCGCATCGGAAGAGGTAAAACCAGTAGCGTCCCGGCCAGCGCCGGCACCGCGTGCACAGCAAGCTAGCAGTCCATTCGCATCGGACGAATGGGCCAGCAGGGGATTCAGATAATGCAAGAACAGCAATATGACATCGTGACCGCCATGATCGAGCAGGCGAGAGCATTGCTGGGCGCGGATGCGCTGCCGGATACCATGGCCAGCGAACTGGAGGCAAGGCTACGCCTGGAGTGGGGCGGCCAGGCAGTGTATGTAAAGAAGGTGGCGATCGACGTGGAAGCTCGGCGCCAGGCGATTCGCGCCCGTTACGACATGACCAATCGCCGCGAATTACAGGCGGAGTTCGGCATTAGCCGCGGCCAGTTCTACAAGGATTTGCGCAGCGCGGATGACGCAGCAGGTGTCTCATCTTTCCGTAGAAAGGAGACTCGGCACAGGGTAACTTCGGGCCTCGATACCTAGGAATGAACAATGACCCCAGCCGCCACAATGCTCGCCAAGTACATGACCGCAGAAGCTGCGATCCTTGAGGGAAAGGAAGTGCGCTTCGGGGACCGGACTCTCCGGATGGAAGATCTGGCTGAGGTGCGCGCCGGACGTCAGGAGTGGGAACAGCGCGTATCGGCCGAAAGTGCGCAAGCCGCAGGCCGCCCGACTTTTGCCGGCTTGGGCGTGTCGCACGCAAATTTCCGGGGTAACTGATGAATCCATCCACCCCGAAAGTGCAGACCAATTTTCTTGACCGCCTTATTTCTGCGGTTGCTCCCAACATGGGCCTTCGCCGACTGCATGCCCGGCACGTCTTAAATCAGTACGAGGCGGCAAAGCCATCGCGCCTGCGCAAGGGCGCGCGGGATAACCGGTCGCCAGATGCTCAAGTACAGCACGGCGCGGTGGCACTGCGCGGCCTGGCCCGTAATATGGAGCAAAACCACGATATTGCCCGTGGCGCCCTGCGCACGATGGTAAACAATGTGATTGGTCCTGGCGGGATTGGCATCGAGCCGCAGCCGCGCCGCCGCGACGGGACGATCCACGAAGAATATGCGCTGGCGTTGCGTGAGGGCTGGCGAGATTGGTGCATCAATCCGGAAGTCACCCACGTGCACCATTGGGCCAAGGTTCAGCGCCTGGTCTGCAACACTTGGTTCCGCGATGGCGAATGCTTCAGCCAGCGTCTCAAGGGTGCAGTTCCAGCGCTGGATCATGGGACTCGTGTCCCTTATTCGCTGGAGCTTATCGAACCCGACTTGATCCCCATGGATTACTTTGACGAGACCAAGGGCGTGCAGCAAGGAATCGAGCGCAACACCTGGGGCCGCGCCACCGGGTATTGGTGCTACAAGGCGTTCCCGGATGGGCTCAGCTGGTCGAAGCGCAACTACGACGTCAAACGAGTGCCGGCCGCAAATATGCATCACATCGCGTCTGTCGACCGCATTGGCCAGGTTCGGGGCGTGTCAATCTTCGCCAGCGTAATCACTCGGCTGGAAGATATCAAGGACTACGAAGAATCCGAGCGAATCGCCGCCAAGGTCGCTGCATCGCTGACGGCATACGTGAAGCGTGGTTCGCCTGAAATGTACGGTGAAACTTCCCTACCGGACTCGGTAGATGGCGCCACGCCGCAGATAGGCATGGCGCCAGGCATGATCATTCAAGGTCTGAAACCGGGCGAGGAAATCGGGATGATCGACTCCAACCGACCGAACCCGAATCTGATCACCTTCCGTAGTGGGCAGTTGCGCGCCGCTGTTGCGGGCATTGGCGCGAGTTATTCCAGCGTCGCGCGCGACTATAACGGCACATATTCCGCGCAGCGCCAGGAGCTGGTGGAGCAGTGGATTAATTACGCGGTACTCACCGACGATTTTGTTGGCCAGTACGTGCAGCCGGTGTGGCAGGACTTCGTCCAGATCGCCCACATCTCCGGCGTCATCAAGGCGCCGAAGGATGTGGATCCCGACACTATGGACGATGCACTTTTTGTGGGTCAGTCCATGCCCTGGATTGACCCACTGAAAGAAGCGCTCGCCTGGACCGCCCTCGTGCAGGCAGGCTTCGCGAGCGAAGTGGAGGTCATGCGCAAGCGCGGCGCAAACCCGCGCGATGTGCTGGAGCAAATTAATGCTCATCGCCAGACCACCGGGAAGATGGGGCTGTACTTCTCGTCCGACTTTGCTAATGTGATGAAGCAGCCTCAGGCGGCCATAAATCCCGATCAGGATCAAAAAGACCAGTAAGAAAGGATCAACCATGGTTCACCCAGTTGTTGGTAATTCAGCCGCCGGCGTTCCGCACCCAGAAGACCCGACGCTTAAAATTCCTCTGGTGTCAGTCGTCGGAAGCAATGGACAGGCTGCCAGCTCGAACGTCGTCGTCGACTCTACAGGCAAGTTCAGCTTCGATCTCAACTCGCTCGCCAGCGCGCCGACCTACAATACCGACGGCAAGATCACGACCTTGACCTATGGCCCCGACGCCAACGGCCGCTCGATCCGCCAAACAACCACCTGGCAAGACGACAAATGGATGGGTGATAGCCCCTGGGTGCTCGTGCCATGATTACATTTCCAGAATTCTCCAAGCTGATCGACAAAGCGGGCATTCCGCGCGGCGCGGCGGCGGCGCGGTCAGCAGATCGCACGTCGGGCAGAGATCTGCGTGCCGATGTCGTAATTTATGGCGCGACCTTCGCAGGCATTATGGCTGCGTGCACGGCTGCTTCGTTCGGCGTCTCCGTTCTGTTAATCTCAGAAAACGGCCGGATCGGTGGGATGATGACCGGCGGGCTGGCCCGCGTGGATTATCGCGGATTCAATCCGCGCACCTGCATGAACGTGATGACGATCGAATTTTTCCGCCGCTGCTCGGCCGTCTACGGAATCAGCCTCGGTCAGTTCGGCATGGATGCGATCAGCCCTTTTGCAGTCGAGCCGAAGGTGGCGCTGGCCGTGCTGCGGGACATGTTGAACGAATACCAAGTGCCCCTGCTGAACAACTACCGCGTCACCAACGTGAACAAGCAGGCCGGCGACATCCGCTATCTGGACCTTGTGCATCGCCTCGATGCGACGCGCACGAAGCGCGTGTTTGGCCGGATGTTCGGCGAAGGCAGCTACTCGTCCAACTTACTCATCCGCGCGGGCATCAGCTACACGTATGGCAGGGAGGCCAACGCCACCTACGGCGAAACCTATAACGGCGTGCAACCAGCTTTTGCTCATACTGGCAATCCAAGCCCGTATGTCATCGCCGGCAACGCCGCGTCCGGCCTGCTGCCGTATATCGATCCGGTTGCACTGGAGGCGCCAGGCACCGCAGATAATCGATTGCAAGCATTCTGCTATCGGTTGGTGATGACCAACGATGCATCGAATCGTCGGCCCGTGCCGGAGCCGGCGATCTACAATCCTTTGCTTTATGAGGTGTTAGGCCGGTCAATGGCAGCCAATCCGGTCGCCTACGATTCGCTGGACAAGATGTTCTTCCGATCGCCGATCGGCCTGGGTGGAGCTGCAAAGGAAGACTGGAACAGCAACGGCTCGTACTCCACTGACTTCGCTGGCGGCAATTTCGGCTATGTCACTACCGATTACGCAGCGCAGGACCAGATCGTCACCAACCACACTAACTACACGCTGGGCCTGTTCAAATTCCTGCGGGAAGATTCCCGCGTGCCGGCCGCATTAAAAACTGCCCTTGCGAGCTGGGGATTCTGCGCTGATGAGTTTGTGGATGACGGCACGGCGGGGCTGTCTCCTGAATTGTACGTGCGCGAATCGGCCAGAATGATTGGCGACTATGCGATGACCGAAGCCAACTACAACAAGGCGGTGGTGCCGGCTTTCCCAGTGGTGAACGCCAATTACGCGATGGATTCGCATTTGTGCAGCCGCAGAAATGTGGGGGGCATCGTACGATCCGAAGGGGGGCTGTCTTCGGTCAATGTGCCTGTCGGGTACTACGGCATGGAATACCGCTGCATGCTCCCGAAGGCGAACGAATGCGGAAATTACACCAACTTCTGCAACGGCATTAGTGTGTCGCACACGCTGTTCGGCTCGGCCCGAATGGAGGTTACGTTCGGCTCGCTTGGCGAGGCCGCAGCTGCTGCGATGGTGATGGCGATCAAAGGGAAGGTCCGGCTGCACGACATCAGTCCGGCCGACATTCAAGCGGTGGCGCGACCATACTTGGTGAATCCGGCACGCGTGCTCACGCTGATCAATGGCGCTCCGAATTCTGGTGCCACCAATGCGTTCGGCAAGGTCACCACATCTGCTATAGCTGGGTGGAACAACGGCGCTGCACAGATCTGGCCGCCAGAGTTCTATGATGTTGGCCTTTGGAACGAGGCGAACGGCAATAAAGGCGGCCGTTACGTTCAGTTTCATCCCGCGTTCGCAGCTACAGGCCGTTACCGCATTTTGTTGAACGCTCCTGGCGCAATCAACGCCATGCGTAAGTGCAAGATCGATATTCAGCATGCAGACGGCACGACCAGCTTCTACATCGACCACAAATTTGGTGAGTGGCACTTTAGGGATTTGGGTGTCTGGCGCTTCCTGAATGACGGTACATGCTTCATCAAAGTGACCAACGCCGGCGATCCAGCTGATGCCGGATCAGAGGTTGGACTGCTGAGCGTGGATGGCTTGGCCTGGCACCCTGTCCCGTAACCCGATCAAACAAGGAGAGAAATAGCATGACCACCTATCGCAAGAAACCCATCGAAGTCGAAGCTATCACCTATTCCGAGCTGCTAGCCCTAGGCGGGAAGAAAGCGGAATTCGTCTACGGCGGCTGCCAGGTTTTGCGGGAAAAATCCGTAGACCCTGACCGGCCCGCGTTCATCATGTTGACACCCACCGGGAATCGAACCGCCAACCCAGGGGACATGGTAATCACCGGCGTCGACGGCGATGTTTACGGCATTTCGGTGGCCGCGTTCGAAGCCACGCACGAGCCCACTTAATGTGTTGGGGAGTCTCCCTTTTACGTAGAAAAGAGACTCCCCAAAGCCGAAACTGTGCGTATCCAATAAGGAACGCACATGCCTGCACCTACCGCACAAACGAACGAACCTGCAAAGTGGTACACGATCCGCGCCTCGGCTAAAACGGTCGCCGGCGCGGTTCAGGCCGCGTCGAACGCCGAGATCCTGATCTACGGCGATATCGGTGAGAGCTGGTACGACGACACGATCGCTGCAAAAGACTTTGTTCGCGAAATTGCTGCGCTCGACGTTGATGCAATCACGGTGCGGATCAATAGCTTCGGCGGCTCCGTCACCGACGGCATCGCGATCTTCAATGCCCTTAAACGCCACAAGGCGCAAGTCACCACGGTTGTGGACGCGATCGCAGCGTCTGTTGCCAGTCTCATCGCCATGTCCGGCGACACGATTGAAATGGCTGAAAACGCGTTGCTGATGATCCACGCACCCTGGATGCAATGGGTGTCGGGCAACGCCGTCACCCTGCGTGAGCGTGCCGACATGCTCGACACCTATTCGGATGCCATGGCCACCAGCTACGCTTCGCGCTCGCAGGATAAAGCCGGCGCCCTGGCGCTGCTGCAAGACGGCAAAGATCACTGGTACACGGCGGAGGAGGCGCTGGAGGCGAAGTTCATCGACCAGATCGTTGCCAGCTTGCCCGCCGCCGCATCGGCTCACATCAAGCATTCCATTCAGGCGCGTTACGCCTCGTTCCCCAATGGCACGACTCCGACCGCGCCACCCGTAGCAATTTTACCTACCCCTCCAAAGGAGAAAACGACCATGCCAACCCCAGCTCCAGCGGCAGCAGCTGCTCCAGCCGATGATGCCGTTCTGGCCGCAGCACGCGATACCGCCGTTGCTGCCGCGCTGGCGGCGGACAAGACGCGTCGCACCGATATCAGTGCGGCATTCGCCAAGTTTTCGAGCCATGAAGGCATGGCACCGATTTTGGCGGCCTGCCTGGAAGACCAGACCTGCACCGTCGATCATGCCAACGCCAAGATCGTCGCGCAGCTGGGCAAGGATTCCACACCCGTCGCAGCGGGCCGCATCATCACCCTGGAAGACTCGCGCGACAAATTCCGCGCTGGCGCCGAAGCGGCACTGCTGGCTAAGGCCAAGCTCGGCAAGGATGACACCGCCAACAACTTCCGCAGTTTTGGCCTGATGGATCTGGCGCGCGAGTGCCTGGCGCACGCCGGTGTCAACGCGCGCGGCATGGACAAAATGGCGCTGGTCGCGGCGGCATTTACCCATACCGGCAGCGACTTCCCGCTGCTGCTGCAGAATGTCGCCGACAAGGCCATGCTGAAAGGCTACGAAGAAGCTGATGAAACCTTCCAAAAATGGACCTCCAAGGGCGTGCTGGGTGACTTCAAGCCCGGAAAGCGTGTCGATCTGAACTCGTTCCCTACGCTGGGCAAGGTCCAGGATGGCGGCGAGTACAGCTACGCGACGATTGGCGAGCGGGGTGAAACCGTGCAGCTGGCCACGTACGGCAAGCTGTTCTCCATCACCCGGCAGACCATCATCAACGATGACCTGGACGCCTTCTCGAAAATTCCCCGCCGCATGGGCCGCGCAGCAATTCGTACCATCGGCGACCTGGTCTACGCCATCCTGACCAGCAACCAAGTTATGCGCGACAACGTTGCGCTGTTCCATGCCACCCACAAAAACCTGATGACCGGTTCGGGCATCAGCACCGGCTCGGTAGATGCAATGCGCGTCCTGATGGGCAAACAGACCGACGGCAACGCGGTGCTGAACATCCGCCTCGCGCAGCTGCTGGTACCACTGGCTCTGGAAGGCACCGCCAGTGTGGTGCGCGACAGCGAATACGAAGTGGGCGCCGCAACCAAGAACAACACCACACCGAACTTCGTGCGCGGCACGTTTGAAGTCATCTCCGACGCACGCCTGGACGCTGTTTCGTCCACCGGCTGGTACGGCACCGCCAACTCCGGCGTCACCGACACCGTCGAGGTGAGCTACCTGGATGGCGTGGAAGCGCCGACGCTGGAGCAGAAAACCGGCTGGAACGTCGATGGCGTCGAATTCAAAGTGCGCATGGATGCCGGCGTAGCACCGCTGGACTTCCGGACGATGGTCTCCAACCCAGGCGCGTAAGTATCGCATCAAGGCGGCGCGCGCCTGTGCGCCGCCATAACCCTCATAGGAGCCATTCATGGCAAAGAACTACGTTCAAGAAGGCGACGAACTGAACTACACCGCTGGCGGTACGGCGGTCGCTGGTGGCGCAGTCGTACTGATCGGCGCCCGCATCGGCATTGTCCTGGGCGACATCGCGGCAAACGCTACTGGCGTTGTCTCTGTCACCGGCGTCTGGCAAGTCGCGAAGCTGGCAACCGACGTTGTGGCGCTGGGCGTTGACCTGTATTGGGATGCTGCCAACAGCCGCCTGACCACGACCGCCAGTGGCAATGCCAAAGCGGGCTACGCATTTACTGCGGCCGGCAACGGCGTGACCACCGTCAACATCAAGATCAACGCTTAACCATGTTCGACGCCCTCGAAGCTCGGGTCAACCAGGCCGCCATGAAGAAGCTGGCGAACGCGCTGGCAGTGATTGGCGATGCCGTGGATGTGCCCGTTATCTTCGACGCCGAGTACAAGGTGGGCGCGGTTGGCGTGGTCGGCATGGGCGCGTCGGCGCCGCAGCTGGTGATTGCTGATGCAGATGTGCCGGCCGATTTTCTCGACATGCAGATCACGGTAAATGGCGTCGATTGGGTAGTTGCTGACCGCCACCCGGATTTCACGAAGATCGCCGGCCTGAGCACGGTCATCCTGGAGAAGCGATGACTACCGCTCACCGATTGATCTTGAAAGCGGTTTCCTCCGTACTGCTGGCCGCTGACGTGGCCGACGGCAAGGTGTACACGTCGCGCGTGCGCTCAATCAGCGCTGAGACGCCACACGCGGTGGTGGTACGCCTCGGGCGAAGCATGTCCAGTCTGTCGTCGGTGAAGGGCGGACCGACTGGCTGGATGACACTGGTGCAGATCGAGTCGTATGGCCGCATGACCAACGGCGAGCCAGACGAAGCATCTGACGCGATTGTCGAGGCGGTGTTTGCCGCGATGGCGGCATCGCCGACGCTCGGTAACTTGGCCACTGCGGTCGAGCCATACCCCGATGACACGCTGTCCTGGGATCTGGACGTGCTGGACGAAAAGCTGGCATGCATCACCGCGAAGTTTGTCGTTTCGCACACAACAAAAGGAAGGACTTTGACGCAATGAGCAAATCGACCCCCGCAGTAGTCGCGGCATCCAAAGAGGTGCTGGCCGATGTAAAGCCCGCAGTTAAGCCCGCCGAGCCGGTGCGCGGCGGCAGTTTCGTGCGCGACCTGGAAACGGGCGCGCTGGTGGAAAAGGTTACGCCCTCCGCCGATCAACCAACCCAGGAGTAAGCGATGAGCCGCATTATCCGTAACGCCGCCATTTTGGCTAAGCTCGAAACTGTCTATGCGCAGGACGCTCTGCCATCCGGCGCCGCCAACGCGCTGCTGGTCAGCAACCAGTCGGTCAACCCACTGAATGCCCAGAATGTGGACCGCAACATCATCCGCGCGTATCTGGGCAATTCCGAGCAGCTGGTTGGCACCAATTATAAGGAAGTGGGCTTCGATATCGAGCTGGTCGGCTCTGGCGAGCGCGGCGTCGCACCGCTGTGGGGGCCGCTGATCCGCGCGTGCGGCTTCGCCGAAGTCGTCACCGTCGACACGCGGGTGGACTACACGCCGATTTCGACGGGGTATGAATCTCTGACCATCTACTACTTTGACGACGGCGTACTGCACAAGCTGGTCGGTGCGCGTGGGACCGCGAGCGTCAAGATGAGCGTGGGCGAGAAGCCTACGCTGACGTTCAAGTTCGTCGGCAAGGATGGCGGCGACGTGGTGCAGGCGCTGCCAACCACCGATCTCGAAGAATGGCGCATTCCGCAGGTGGTCATGGACGCAGTCTCCGGCGACCTGACGTTCGGCGCCACGCACACCGCCACCGGCGTACCGGCGCTGACCGGCGGCGTGCCGTACCCAAGCGAAGGCCTGACGCTGGACTTCGGCATCGCCACGCCATTCAACGCGCTGCTGGGCGGCGAGACCGTACCGATCACTGAGCGCAAGGTCACGGGCGCTATCAAGCTGGACCTGACTGCTGCGCAGGAAATCGCATTCCTGAACGGTGTGAAGGCGACTGAGCTTACGACCATCGGCCTGCAGCACGGCACCGTCCAGGGCGACAAGACTCTGGTGTTCCTGCCTTCGGTGCAGCGCGTCGAGCCGACCAAGGAAGAAAAGAACGGCATGCGCATGCTCGGCTACAAGCTGAACGTGAACCCGAAAAACGGTAACGATGAGGTTCGCCTCGTTACTAGCTTCTAACCCTGCAAACCTCCATACCCAGAAAGAAACCAATGAGCAAATATAAAGTTGTCGTGAGCAACACCACCATCGTCAACATCGCGACCACGCTGAAAGATGAGGGCGGCCGCAATAATCAGTACAAGTTTGATCTGATCTGCACCCGTATGGGTGCCGACGATCTGAAGCAACGCCTGGATAACGGCGAAACGACCAAGGAAATCATGCGGAGCGTCACCACGAACTGGCGCGGCCAGCGCCTGGTGCTGGAGTCGGACGATAAACCTGCCGAGTTCTCGGATGAGGCATTCGAAGCGATGTTGGACATCCCGCACCTGGCGACCGTTCTGTTTAACAGCTACTACACGCAGCAGGGCGCCGCAGCAAAAAACTAGAGAGCCTCGCCCGGCTATCTGCCCTCGGACTCTTCTATTCGGAGGACGAAGAGTGCAGCCGGGTGAGCGCGATCGAGGAGTCCGCCGCTGCGCTCGGACTCATCCCGGTCTGGGAAGAGTCAGAGATCGCACCTCCCGAGGTCTATCTCTGGCCAGAGAATGAAGAGCTGTGGGGGTTGTTTCAAGCGTGCCGAACTCAGTGGAACATTGGCATGGCCGGCCCAACCGGCCTGTCGTACCAAGGGGTCGAAATCGTGCTTCGCGTCCATGGCATAAAGCCTAAGCGTCAGCGTGATGTGTTTTCGAAAATACAAGTGATGGAACGAGCAATGCTGAGCGCCTGGAGCGAGAAGAAAAATGGCTGAAACCCGCGTCGTCATCACTGCTGAGGCCAACCAGGCGATTCAGGAATTCAACCGCCTTCGGGATCAGGCGCGCCAGTCCCTCAACCAAATGGGACAGGGGGCGACCCAGCTCAACAATCTGGGTATGTCCGCCGCCCAGACGGCTGCGGTGCTGCGCCAGGTGCCAGCGCAATTCACTGACATCGTGGTCAGCTTGCAGGCTGGTCAAAATCCCTTTACTGTTTTTCTTCAACAGGGCGGCCAGCTGCGAGATATGTTCGGCAGCAGCGGTGCCGCTGCCCGTGCGCTGGGCGGGTACATCCTCAGTCTGATCAATCCGTACACGCTCCTCGCCGCAGCTGCGGCGGCCGTCGCCCTCGCATACTATCAAGGTAGCAAGGAGGCGGACGCTTACACTCGCGCTATCACGATGTCAGGCAACGCCGCCGGGGTCAGCAAAGACCAATTGGCAGGCATGGCGCGCGAGATCCGAAAAGGTGGCGATACCCAAGCCGCTGGCGCAGCAGCGCTGGCCGCATTGGTCGACACCGGCCGTGTTGGCCGCGAGAACCTGCAAGCCTTCGCCACCACGGCAATCAAGTCAGAAAAGTCGATCGGCATTGCCGTCGCCGATACAGTCAAGAATTTTGCGGATCTGGGCAAGTCACCCGTAGAGGCAAGCCTACGCCTCAACGAGCGCTACAACTATCTGACCGCGTCGGTCTATGATCAGATCCGCGCGCTGGAGCGGAAGGGCGAAATTGATGCTGCCGGCGAGGTGGCGCAACAAGCATATTCTGCCGCAATGAATGGGCGCAGCGACTCGCTGAAAGAGAACCTCGGCACGTTGGAAGCAGCTTGGTCCGGAGTGAAGAAGGCTGCTGCCTGGGCATGGGATTCCATGCTGGATATTGGCAGGGAAGACACGCTCGACCAGAAGATCGAAGCGGTTAAGAAGAAAATCAATAACATTAAGCTGGAGCAGATGTCGTTCGTTGGCAGCAGCAGGGAAAATCGCGCCGAATCCGACGTGCGCAAAGCTGCCTTACAGCAGGAGCTGGATGGCCTGCAAAAGAAGAAACAAGCTGACAGGGAGTCCAGTGAGAACGCGGCCAAGGCCGTTGCGCTGGAGCAGGCCAAGATCAAATGGTCGCAGGATGGGGAAAAATTCCTTACCCGCCGCCAACAGCTGGAAAACGCGATTGCCAAGGCTCAGGCGGAAGGCGCCGCCGCTGGCAAGAGCGAGCAGGAAATCCGTGAGCGAGTCGCTCAGGTCGAGAAAAGCTTCAGCGATATCGCCAACGATTCGATCAACGCGCAAATCGAAGCGATCAAGCGCCGTGGTAATGTCGAAGACGTCATTACACGCCGCTCCATGGATTTGCTGGTTTCGAAGCACAATGTTGGCCTGGTCAATGAACAGGACTTTATCGCTCAGGTGACCCAGATGGATCTGGCAGCGTTTGATAAAGCAAAGACCCGCGTCCAAGAAGAGCTGGCGCTCACCGCAAAAAAGCAGAACAGCGAGAAGGATCAGGCGGCACTACGCGGCCAACTCGCGGAACTCGACGCCCAGCGCGCTAGCCGCAAGCTTCAAGGTGAAAACCAGCTTTACGAGCTCGAAGTTCGAGCATCGCGACTGGCCGCAGATAACTTTGCCAGCGTGGTCGAAAAGCAGGACGACGCCGCACGCCAACTCGCAGATCAAGTCACTGCGCAGCGCGATGCCAACGATCAAATCGGGTTGACCAAGGAAGGCCTTGTTCAGCTGACTGCCATGCGTCTGCGCGACCGCGCCGCCTTGGCCGACCAGAATGCGACACAGGCTGAGAGCGCCGACTTCAGTGGCCGGCTTGCTGAGACTTACCGGCGACAGGCCCAGAGCCTGCGCGAACTTGCTGATGCACAGGTCTCTGGTGCGGGCAAGAGCGCTATTGCGGACAAGTTCAGCGCAAAGGACCTGGAAGATTTCCTCGATCCGTCGAAAGCGAAGACCTTCGGCGAATCTCTAAAGGATGCATTTGGCGGCGCCGGTGATGCCCTCACGAAGCTGCGTGCGTCCCTGCAAGACTACGGTATAGCTCAGACCACCATCGAGCGCGCCCGCGCCGCTGCCGCTGTGGCATACGCGAACGACTCAACGAAGCTGGCCTCTGCGAATATCGTCATCTCGCGCAAGGAAGCGCAAGCCCGCGCTGGTGCCTACGGTGATATGGCCGGCGCCGCAAAAGGTTTCTTCCATCAGCACACCGCCGGCTATAAGGTGCTTGAGGCTACCGAAAAAGCATTCCGCCTATTCGAACTGGCGATGGCAGCTGAATCGATGGTGAAGAAGATATTCTTCAAGGAAGGGGAGGTTGCAGCCAACGTTGCGCTCAACGCCACCAAGCTTTCCGGTGAAGCGGCGACTACGGGCGCGTCGGTCACCTTGGCGGGAACCGAAGCAAGCGCCTGGGGCATTACCGCCGTGGTGAAGGCGATGGCGTCGTTACCATTCCCGCTCAATCTTGCCGCTGGCGCGGCCACGCTCGCGGCAGTGCTGGCGATCGGTGCGAAAGTTCTGGGCGGCGGAGGAGGCGGTGGTATCGATATCGCGAAGCAACGCCAGGAAACTCAAGGTACAGGCAGCGTTCTAGGCGCGGAGTCAGCTAAGTCGGAATCGATCGGTCGCTCGATTGAAAACCTGGAGAAATATGCTGATATAGAGCTAAGCCATACGCGCGATATGCTATCCGCGCTGGTCAAGATCCGTGACACGATTGGCGTTGTCGCGGCTATGGCTACTCAAACTTCCGGCTTGCGCGCTACCGCGTTGGACGAGAAAAAGTATGGGGTTGGCAGTTCCTCCGGCGTTCTTGGCATCGGCGCAAGCAGCACCACCATCCAGGACTCGGGTATCAAGCTGAA
>NZ_FNEQ01000005.1 GCF_900100205.1 Duganella sp. OV510
TGCGCATACGGTGTCTTGCGTGAATCACCTGTCGGTGTGCCTGAATACGCCTGATTAGAGTATGTTCGCCATGGGGTTGGCTGTAACTGCTCCCTGTCCAATGTCCGCTGCTGGCCGAATGTGGCCTCTTACTTTTTAGGCTGGGAGAAATAAACTACAGGGAACGTCACAAGAAACGTCACAAGTGTCACTGTTACGACCCTAGACCAGTCTGCATGTGAAAAACCGTTCATTAGCAGTTGATGAACAACAGTTCCAACGCCAGCGCCGAAAGGAAGGGTTACAAGATATTTTTTGTTCATGGGTCAGGGTTCATAAAATTCGGAGAAGTCAGCTGTCCGGTTATGGCCGTTAGTGTCGGCTACCAAATTTCCACCATTTTTCTTGGCGCTGCGTCGCAACAGCTTCGATAGTTGGTAAATCCTTGCGGGTGCCCGGCCAAATGCTGACGATGGGGCCGGGCTCAATCCCCTCCGGCATAGCCTCTATATTGCACGCACCGTAGGTCACGTCTATCCAACTCAAGCAGCCCCGGTCATCAGTAAACAATAGCAGATCAATTTCTTCCGAAAAATTAGAACTTACTACCACTTCATAAAATACCCCAGCCCCCGCCTGGAGCGGCAAGACGTTGGCATCCTCAGGTACTTCAAATGCGAATCCTTGGCATCCACAAGCGCAAAGCTCCCCAATCATGCCAATGGCGACTTGGTTGCTCAAAGCATCAGAAAACGGCAAGTCTTGCGCAACCAAAAATCTCAACCAATCCGTTGCGTGCTGTTTAGAGTTCGCCATGACCTTTTCTTAAAACAGGGCTGGAATGCCGAAATGTGATCATCACTTATTACTTCCTGTCGCAAGCAGCTATGTCTGCTAGGCCGAACTCGGCCCCTGGCCATAGAGAATAACATCTTGCTCATCTGAAAAATACGCGAAATCTCACCCGCCTGCGCGACCTGCAAGCGGGTGCAATCGACACGTGGAGTATCTTCAACTGCCAGACATGCTATGTATGGTGCTGTACGTCTAGCGTGCCAGCTGAACGGAAGCGATCATCAGAAATTGACGATCCCGAGCTATGGCCTCGCCGCACTGTGCACCTCGGTATATAATAATGAGAATTATTCACATTCCAGAAGGTGCAGACGAATGACGGGCTTCGAGTCCATTGCGCAGCCGCAGTTGCATACGCTGTATGCCGACCATCACGGTTGGCTGCAAGCCTGGCTGCGCAGGAAGCTGGGGTGTTCCTTCACTGCCGAGGACCTGACCCAGGATACTTTCCTGCGCCTGATGGTCCGTCCGCGCGAGCTGGATGCGCGGCAAAATCCGCGCGCCTACCTGACCACGATCGCTAAAGGCTTAGTCGTCGATCATTGGCGACGCGAGGAAATTGAGCGCGCCTGGGCAGCAGCCTTGCTGGATCGCCCGGAAACCTTCCAGCCTTCGGCCGAACATCAGGCCATCATTATCGAAACCTTGATGGAAGTCGATCGCATCCTGGCCAGCCTGGCGGACAAGCCGCGCGCGGCTTTCCTGCTGGCGCACCTGCATGATCTGACCTACGCCGAAATAGCCGAGCGGCTTCAGGTATCCGAGCGCATGGTGAAGAAATACATGGCCCAGGCCATGCTGCATTGCCTGGCCGCCGGCGCCGCCTTCACTGCGGCGCTGTCCTGAGATGGCATCAATGGATCGCAGCCTGGACGCCATTCCCTTCACCACGCTGGAGCAAGCCGCCGAGTGGTTTGCCGTTTTCCGCTCCGGCAAGGTCGAGGATGACGAACGCCGGCGCTGGCAGGCCTGGCTGGCCAGCGACGCCAGCCATCGCAGCGCGTGGGCGCGGGTGGAGGCTATCAGCCAGGGCGTGTCCTTCGCCAAGGAGGCGCCAGAGGCCGCTGATTCCGCGCTGCACGCCGCCCATCAATTGCGCAAGCGGCGTAAGTTTATCAAGACACTGGTGTTGACGGCGGTGACAACCGGTCTCGGCTGGCAAGTCGCGCGTCAGGAGACATTCCAGGCGACGATTGCCGGGCTGGGGGCATCACACCGCACTGGCGTCGGCGAAAGCCGCAAGGTGGTGCTTGCCGACGGTACTCAGCTGTGGCTCAATACCGATACCGTGCTGGATCAGCGTTACGCTGACGGGCAACGCCTGCTGATACTGCACCAGGGCGAAATCCTGGTTGAGACGCATCCGGATACGCAACAACCGCCCCGCCCTTTCATCGTGCGCAGCCGCCATGGCTCCATGCGCGCGCTGGGCACGCGCTTTGAAGTCCGTCAATTTGATGGCCACACACAGTTGGGCGTAAGCCAGGGACGTGTGGAGATTACGCCCGCCGATGCCACGCTCGCGCCGCGCATCATCGATGCGGGACAGGAAACCCAGTTCTCGCGCAGCCACATTGCGAAGGCGAACGCGCTGCACACCACCCGCCACGCATGGACGCAAGGCATGTTGATCGCTCAGGATCAGCCACTGGACGAGTTCCTGGCCGAGCTATCCCGCTACCGTCACGGCTATCTGGCTTGCGATCCGGCGGTGGCCGGCCTGCGGGTCGTGGGCGGTTTCCCGCTGCGCGATACAGACCAGGCACTGGCCATGCTGGAGGCGGCGCTGCCGGTGCAGGTTCACACGGTCATGCCGTGGTGGGTCAGCGTCAAGGCAAGAAAATAATTTCGAAAAGTGGTTCCCTTTTTTGGATGTCGTTCGGAAAGCAGAGTGAAGACAGTCATTTTCCATTTCCGAAAGCTCGTATGACATCCCATTTTGCTCAACACGCTCTGGCCGGCATGCTGGCCCTTGCTGCCCCCGCCCTCACGTTTGCCGCTGACGTCGCGCCGCGATCCTACAATATTCCCGCTGGTCCGCTGAACGCGGTCATCGCCCGCTTTTCCGCCGAGTCTGGCGTGTATGTCGCGGCCGATGGTGCGCTCACGGCTGGTAAGAACAGCCCCGGCCTGCAAGGCCAGTTGGCACCGCAAGAGGCGCTAAGCCGCCTGCTGGCCGGCAGTGGCCTGGAAGCGGTCACGCAAGGAAATGGGCGTTATGTGTTGAAAGAAGGCGCGCCGATTCCGTCCACGCCACGCGGTAACGCGCCACTGGCGCTGCCGGAAGTCAAAGTACAGGGCGAGCGCGAGACCGCGCTGAATCACGTCGATGGTTATGTCGCCCGGCGCAGCGCCACCGCGACCAAGACCGATATCCGCCTGATCGAAAATCCGCAATCGGTATCGGTGGTGACGGCCGACGAACTGGCCGACCGCAAGGTCGAAACACTGGATGAAGCCTTGCGCTACACCGCCGGTGTCACGCCGAACATGAAGCCGTGGGCGGTGGATGAATTCTCGATGCTGCGCGGTTTCGAGCTGGGCACCGCTGGCATCTTTCGTGACGGCCTGCTGACGTCCGGCCGCGCCTACGCCGCCCCCATCGAGCCTTACGGCCTGGAACGGCTGGAAGTGCTGCGCGGCCCTGCTTCGGTGCTGTACGGCCAGTCGCCACCGGGCGGCATGATCAACGCCGTGTCCAAGCGTCCCTCGGCAAGCGCGGTACGCGAGATTGGCGTCGAATACGGCACTTATGACCGCAAGCAGATCAAGGCCGACATCGGCGGCGCGCTGGACGAGCGTGGCGAATGGACTTATCGCGTGACCATGCTGGGGCGTGATTCCGGCACGCGCCTGGACTTTGATCGCGACGACCGCATTTATGTGGCGCCGGCTCTGACCTGGCAGCCCGACGCCGCCACGCGCCTGACGCTGCTGGCACAGTATCAGAAAGACGACCAGTCCTACGCCTGGCCGAATCAGCTGTGGCGTCCCGGCCCGCAGGGCCAGCCTGCCGCCAGCGTCAACCTTGGCGGCAGGGACAACCGCTGGAAGCGCGAAAACCACATGTTCGGCTATGAGTTCGAACACCGTTTCAACGATACCTGGATGGTGCAGCAAAACCTGCGCTACACCGAGCTGGATCGCGATGAAACCAACGTCTTCCCGCGCGCATTGCTGGCCGATGGCCGTTCCGTCACACGCCTTTTCTATCCACGTGGTTCGGCCTGGCGCGGCCTGCAGGCGGACACCCGCGTACAGGCCAACTTCCGTACCGGCACACTGACCCACAGTGTACTGGCAGGCGTGGACTATGCAGACAACAAGACCACCGATCGCTACCCGTACAGCATCACGCCAATGCCGAATATGGACCTGTACAATCCGGTCTACGGTGACAAACAGCCAATCGTCGCATCGCCTTCGCCGCGCTACGAACTGTATCCGCTGAAGCAAACCGGACTGTATCTGCAAGACCAGGTGAAGCTGGATCAATGGGTCATGACCGCTGGCGTGCGTCACGACCGTGCTGAAAACTCCAACACCCGCGTACTGCCGGCAGCTGGCACTTCTGTCGAGTCTTATAACCAATCCGCCAGCAAGACCACCGGCAGGATTGGTGGCGTTTATCTGTTTGAATCCGGCTGGGCACCGTACGTCAGCTATTCGACCTCGTTTTCGCCGGAGATTGGCCGCGACATCAATAACGAGTTGCTGAAGCCCTCCACCGGCCGCCAGTTCGAGGCCGGCCTGCGTTACCAGCCGGATCACGCCAACGTCAGCTACACGGCGTCGGTGTTCAATCTCGTGCGTAAAAACGTCACCACCGCCGCCGCGCTGGACCCGGATTCGATTGTGCAAACCGGTGAAGTACGGTCGCAGGGCGTGGAACTGGAAGCGCGCGCTGATATCCTGCGCAATCTCAGCATCGTCGCCCAGTACACCTATCTGGATTCGGAAATCAGGCAAAGTAATAATGGCGATCGCGGCTTGTCGCAGCCAGGTGCAGTCAAGCATAGTGCATCGGTATGGGCCAAGTACAATTTCCGCCCGACCGATACAGCGCTGGCGCACGCCGCGCTGGGTGTGCGTTACTTCGGCAAAGCACGCTCGTATCAGGACTATTCGAACGAGAACATCACCAATCCTGACTTCGGCATGATCGATGGCGCCCTGGGCTGGGAACAAGGACCTTGGCGTTTCTCGCTCAACGTCAATAATCTGTTCAACAAACAGGTCCTGCTGGATTGCGACGGCACCTTCTGCTATCGCAATGCCGAGCGTACCGTCAACGTGAGCACCAGCTACCGCTTCTGATGGGGCTGAGGCAGTCGATGGCCGGCCTGCACACGTGGGCCGGCGTGCTGGCGGGATGGCTGCTGTACGCCATCTTCATCACTGGCGGCATCAGCTATTTTCGCGATGAACTGACGCAGTGGCTGCGCCCGGAAATCCCCGCGCGGCCAGCCATGCTCGATCAAACCGAAACGGCGCAGCGCGCGTTGGCCACGCTGGCACAACAGGCTGGCGGCGCCGAACAATGGCAAATCAATCTGCCGGGCGCGCGCAGCAACGTGATCGACGCCGCCTGGGAAAGCGGCGACGACTATCAACGCGCGCTACTGGCCCCGGCCAGCGGCGCCCTGCTCCATCCGCGCGATACCGAAGGCGGTGAGTTCTTCTACTACCTGCATTTTTCCTTGCACTACCTGCCCGGCACGCTGGGCCGCTGGATCGTCGGTTTATGCGCGATGATGGCCTTGGTGGTCATGGTCAGCGGCATCATCGTGCACCGGCGGATCTTCAGTGACTTCTTCACCTTCCGGCCTGGCAAAGGGCAACGTTCCTGGCTGGATGCACACAACGTGGGCTCGGTGCTGGGCCTGCCGTTTCATTTAATGATCGTCTATACCGGCCTGGTGACGCTGATGTTCACCTACATGCCATGGGGCGCGACGGCGGTGTTCGGCCAACAGGCGCGTTCCGAACTGGCGAAAGTCATGCAGGTTCGCTTCGATACGCCGGCGCGCAGCGGCCAAGCAGCGCCGTTGACCGACGTGTCGCCGCTGATGGCGCAGGCCACGGCACAATGGGGAAAGGACAGCATCGGCCGCATCATCGTTACGCATCCGGGCGATGCGTCGGCACGGATCGCGATTGCGCGCAGCGACACCGGCCGCTTGTCGGTCAGTCCGTCCTATCTGCTGTTTGATGGCGTCAGTGGCACGCAGCTGGCCAGGCACGAGAGCGCCAGTCCCGCGCTGACGACGTGGGGTGCGGCATATGCGCTGCATCTGGGGCGTTATGCCGATCCCGTATTGCGCTGCCTGTATTTCCTGAGCAGCATGCTGGGCGCGGCAATGGTCGCCACCGGCATGCTCCTATGGACAGCCAAGCGGCAAGGCGCTGGCCGGCGCATCGTTGAACGCGGCAATGTGGCGTGCATCGCGGGCCTGGCCAGTGCGGTTGCGGCATTCATGCTGGCGAATCGCCTGCTGCCATTAGCGATGCCAGATCGCGCGCAATGGGAAATTCACTGCTTCTTTCTCTGTTGGGGTGCGAGCGTGGTGCATGCGGCTTGGCGGCCGGCCTCGCGCTCCTGGCAAGAGCAGTGGCTGACAGCCGCCCTCTTATGGACATCGCTGGCAGTGGTCGATGCGCTGGCGGCTCCGCGCGCGTTCCCCATCTTCGACATGGCCTTCCTGTGCCTGGCCTGGGCATTTATTAAGTGTCGCGATGTGTGCAAGCGCACGCACTTAAGCATAGGCTAACCTTCACTTCCTTGAAAATAGCCTAAACTACCATCATCTTATGCGTGTCTTCACTAGGAGGTATGACATGACGGCTAAATCCATTGCACGTATTACTTTGCTGGCAAGCGCCCTGGCGCTGTCGGCGCCTATTTTTGCCGCCGAGCCCACTGTCCAGGAGGTCTATACGGCCGCCAGCGCCGGCAAATATGCCGAGGCGCAGGGCATGCTCGACCAGGTCATCGCCGCGCACCCGAAAAGCGGCACCGCCTATTTCGTCCAGGCGGAGTTGCAAGCCAAGCAAGGCCAGTTTGAATCCGCCCGCGCCTCGCTGGCCAAGGCCGAGCAACTGGCGCCCGGCCTGCCGAAAGTGAAGCCGGAAGCCGTGTCCAAGCTGCGCGGCATGCTCGACCAGGGCAGCAAGACCTACGCCCAGCAGCCGGTGCGCAGCAGCGGCTATGAAAGCGGCGGTTACGCCAGGGAGCCTGAAAGCAAAGGCTTCTCCTTCGGCGGCATCCTGATCATCGGCCTGGGCCTGGCAGGCTTCATCTGGCTGGCGACGCGCTTCATGCAGCGCCGCCAACAGCAGCAGTCCATGAATGACCCGTACAACCCGGCCGGCTACAATCCAGGCACGCAGCCTGGCTATGCGCCGGGCGGCAACCCGCAACAGGGTGTCAACCAGGCTGGCTGGGGCCAGCAGGGTTATCCGCAGCAGCAAGGCTACGGCCAGCCGGGCTATCCTCAACAGCAGCAGCCGGGCATGGGCTCGCGCATCATGGGCGGCCTGGCGACCGGCGCTGCGGTGGGCGCGGGCTTTGTGGCGGCGGAGGCAATTGCACGCCAGTTCACCGGCAACCATAACGAAGCCAACGCGGCCTCGCACGACCAGCCGCGCAATGACATCGTCTACGATGATCCCGCTTCGCGCGATGAACTGCTGCGCCGCGACGATATGGGCGGCAATGACTTCGGCGTCAGCGGCGGCTGGGATGACGGTGGCAGCGGAGGCGGCGGCGATAGTGGCGGCGGCGACTGGGATTAACTATTACGGGGCGCGGCGCTCGCCCGCCCCGGCAGCTTCCATCGCCAGGTCCCAGTAAGCGGGACTGCCAAAATACTCCTTCAAATGCCGTATCAACAGCTGTGCCTTGCCCTGGTTTGAACGCCCGGGCATGTGCACCGCATGGATCGCCGGTTCGTTCGGATCGCGGCGCGGCGTCACCTCTCTTTCAATCGGCAGCATCGGAAATACCGGCACCAGCTGGCCGGAGACGATCGCTTCGCTGGCCAGCCAGTTCGCCAGGTGGACAATGCCAGCGCCACCGATGGCGGCGTGCAGCAGCGAATCGGTATCGTCACAGCGCAAATTCCCCTTCACCGGCAAGGGCTGATAATCATTGACGCCTTTGAAGCGCCACCAGCCGCGCGGCGGCACGCGTCCGTTCACTGTCAGGCACTGGTGCTGCAGCAGGTCTTCCGGCGTCTGCGGCCAGCCGTGCCGTGCCAGATAAGCCGGGCTGGCGCTGACCACGCGGTTCATGCCGGCCAGATGCGTCGCCACCAGGTCGCTGGCCGGCAGTACGCCGGCGCGCACCGCTACGTCCACGCGGCGCGCCGACAGGTCCACTACATCGTCACTGACGTGCAGGTCGATTTCGATCAGCGGATGGCGCTGCAGGAACGAGGCGATGGCTGGCGCCACATGCAGGCGGCCGAACGCGGCCGGCGCTGTCACCGTCAGCAGGCCACGCGGCTCGGTGTCCAGTTCCTGCACCGCGCTCCGGCCCTCCGCCAGTTCGGCCAGGATATTGCGGGCGCGTGGCAGAAAGCGTTCTCCGGCATCCGTCACGACCACCTGGCGCGAGCTGCGCAGCAGCAGGCGTGCGCCCAGTTCGGTTTCCAGCGCATCCAACTTGCGCGAGACCGAGGACACGGCCATTTCCAGCTGTATCGCTGCTTTGGACAAGCTGCTCAGTTCCACAACGGTAACAAAACACCTCAACGAATCAATCATCTCTCATCCCATCTTTGCATAATCAGCAAATCGCATTTGCCTTTTTCCATATTGTGCCATTTTTTGCAAAGATGCATACTTCGTTCATCAATGAATTGTTAAGGACAACAACATGAAACTTACCGCTCTCCTCGCCGCCCTGGTCATGGCCGGCTCTGCTTCCGCCGCCGCCCCACTGGCCGGCACCAACGCACCGGGTTTCCACCGTGTGATGCTGGGTGACTTTGAAGTCACCGCCATCAGCGACGGCACCGTCGACCTGCCCTTCGACAAGCTGCTGCACCAATCAGCCGATGTCACCAAAAAAGCGCTGGCGCGCAACTATCAGTCGGTGCCGACCGAAGCCTCGGTCAACGCCTTCCTGGTCAACACCGGCGGCAAGCTGATCCTGGTGGACACCGGCGCTGGCGGCCTGTTCGGTCCGACGCTGGGCAAGCTGCTGGCCAACATCAAGGCTTCCGGCTACCAGCCGGAGCAGATCGATGAAATCTACCTGACCCACCTGCACCCGGACCACGTCGGCGGCCTTGCTACCAACAGCCAACTGGTGTTCCCTAACGCCATCGTCCGCGCCGACCAGCGCGATACCGATTTCTGGCTGAGCCAGGCCAACCTGGACAAGGCACCGGCCGACAGCAAGGGCTTCTTCCAGGGCGCCATCGCCTCGCTGTCGCCATATGCCGCCGCCCAGCACCTCAAGCCGTTCAAAGGCGACACCGAGCTGGCCCCCGGCGTGCATTCCACCTCCAGCTACGGCCACACGCCGGGCCACACCATCTACACCTTCGAGAGCAAGGGCAAGAAACTGGTGCTGGTGGGTGACCTGATCCACGTGGCGGCGGTGCAGTTGGAACATCCGGAAGTCACCATCGGCTTCGACAGCGATGCCAAGTCCGCTGCCGGCGCGCGCGCCAAGGTGTTCCAGGCGGTCGCCAGGGAAGGCGCGCTGGTTGGCGCTGCCCACTTGTCCTTCCCCGGCCTGGGCCATCTGCGCGTCGACGGCAAGGGTTACGACTGGCTGCCTGTCACCTACTCGCAACTGCGCTAAGTCAGCAGCACGTCAGCAAATTCTGTAAAATTAGTCGTATGGATATGAGTACTTCCCCCCGCCCTATTTCCGTGCTCGTCGTTGACGATCACCCCTTGCTGCGAGCCGGCCTGAGTGAGGCTATCTCCAGCCAGACCGATATGTGCGTGGTGGGCGAAGCATGTAATGGCCGCGAGGCCGTGGCCGCCTACGGGCAGCTGCGGCCCGATGTCACCATCATGGATATCGCCATGCCGGAACTGGATGGCGTCGGCGCGCTGCATGAGATCCGCCGCGAGCATCACAATGCGCGCGTGGTCATGCTCACCACCTACAAGGGCGATGCGCAGATCCTGCGCGCCGTGCAAGGCGGCGCCGCCGGTTTCCTGTTGAAGAGCACCTTGCGCAAGGATTTGCTGGACACGGTGCGCGGCGTGCACATGGGGCAGCGCCGCATCCCGGCGGAGATTGCGATGGAACTGGCCCAGCACATGGGCCAGGGTCCGTTGAGCACGCGCGAAATGGAAGTGTTGAATCATGCGGCGAGTGGACACTCCAATCGCCGCATCGCCGAGCGCCTGTCGATTTCCGAGGAAACCGTCAAGGCTCACATGAAGAACGTGCTGGCCAAACTGGCCGCGAACGACCGTACACACGCGGTGACGATCGCCCTCAAACGCGGGATTATTTCGATTTAATCCTTGGCCGACGCGGCCAGCCACACCAGCAACACGCATGGCAGCAGCAAGCCATGGAAGCCGGTGTAGATAAACGCCACGCCACCCAGCATGCAGCCGGCGGCAAACGCCAGCACCGGCCAGGTCAGCTTGCGGCAACGGGCGATTGCGTCCGGATCGCCACGCATCGAATCCACTGCCTCGATCACCAGCGTGGTGACGTTGCCCGTCATGACGGTGGTGGCGGCGGTTTTACCCAGCAACAGCTTGCCGTAGCAGTTTTGCACCGCCATCGCGCCGGCGCACAGCATGCCGGTCAACAGCGTCAGTGGCGCGGAGGCTTCCACCACCGGCGCCGCATGCCATGCGCACAGCACCGTCACCAGCATCATGAACAATTGGAACAGGAAGCTGTTGCGCAGCACCTTGCTGCCGCTGCGCTCCCAGTGCACAATCGCCAGCCGCGCCAGTGCGACAAACAATATGAACACCGGGAACACCATCAGCTTGATGGCGATCGATTGCGATGGCTCGATCAGCGCACGGCCGATCAAGACGAAGTTGCCTGTTACGTGGGCCGTGAACAGGCCGAATAGCCCGACAAAGCCCAGCGTGTCGACGTAGCCGGCCAAAAAGCCCAGCGCTACGCCTTGTTTGATATCACCGCGTTCCATTACTACCTTTCTGCAAATCGAGCCAGGCCACCAGCAGGAAGGCGCCGGTCAGGCCCAGGTGCTCAAAAAAACTGTTTGCCGCCATGAAGCGCTCCTGGCCGCCCATCTCCCAGAACCGGTTGGCGACGAAGGTGGCCATCAGCGTGAACACACCGAGGAAACCCGCGCCCAGCCAGCGGTAATAGCCGGTGAGAATGGCGGCCGAGGCGCCCAGCTCCAACACGATTACCAGCGCCGCCAACGGCGCCGCCGGCGCCAGGCCGAAGTGCTGCATCTCGGCGATGGCCGAACTGAAGTCGGTCAGCTTGTTGATGCCGCCCTGAAGATAGGCGGCGCACAGCAGCAACAGGCATACCCGGCCTATCCACGGCGAGCGCAGCGCCGTGGACGACGTCGCAACATAGGCGGCGCGCATCACACTGCCCAGCAGGCGCAACCCAGCGCGCCCCAGAAGCTCTTCAGGTCCGATACCGGCGCCTTGCTGCCCCACGAGTTGGCGTGCTGGTGGCCGTGCACATTGCAGTTGTTGGCGCAGCCGCAGGCGGCAGCCTGCTGTTCGCGTTCGCGTTTCTGCTTCAACTGGCGCTGTTCCAGTTCCTTCAGCGCGGCGCGGCTGGTGCCCTGCTTCTCACCCCAGCCAGCGTAGCCGCCGAAACGGCGCACCGGCGACCAGTCCGGCATGGCCGGCGGTGGTGGCAGGTCGTGGCTGGCGAAGGGGCCGGCCGCGTAGACGATCTTGCCGCCCACCAGCGTCAGCTCGGATGTCAGGTCCCAAATTTCGCTTTCGGCGCAGGCGTAGAAGTCCTTGTCCGGCACGATCATGTCGGCCAACTGGCCCACTTCGATGCGGCCTTTCTTGCCTTCCTCGTTGGAGAACCAGGTGGTGTTTTCGGTCCACATGCGCAGTGCCTGTTCGCGGTCCAGGCAATTCGCGCGCGGGTACAGCTGCGCGCCGCTGACGGTTTTACCGGTAATCATCCAGGCCAGCGATACCCACGGGTTGTACGAAGCGACGCGGGTGGCGTCGGTGCCGGCCGAGGTTTTCACGCCCGCCTCCAGGATCTTCTTGATCGGCGGCGTGGCTTCGGCAGCGCCGTGGCCGTAACGCTCGATGAAGTATTCACCCTGGTAGGCCATGCGGTGCTGCACGGCGATACCGCCGCCCAGCGCGGCGATGCGGTCGATCGACTGGTCGGAAATGGTTTCGGCATGGTCGAAGAACCAGTTCAAGCCTTGCAGCGGGATATCCTGGTTGACGCGCTCGAACACATCCAGCGCGCGGCTGATGGTTTCGTCGTAGGTGGCATGCATGCGCCATGGCCAGCGGTTCTGCGCCAGCACGCGCACCACGCCTTCCAGGTCGTCTTCCATATTTGGCGGCATGTCTGGACGCGGCTCACGGAAGTCTTCGAAGTCGGCCGCCGAGAAGGTCAACATTTCGCCGGCGCCGTTGTGGCGGAAGTAGTCGTCGCCCTGCTGGTACTTGACGCTTTGCGTCCAGTTCAGGAAGTCTTCTTTTTCCTGCTTCGGTTTTTGCGTGAACAGGTTGTAGGCCAGGCGCACAGTCAGCTGTTTTTCGTCCGACAGCTGCTGGATCACCTGGTAGTCTTCCGGATAATTCTGGAAGCCGCCACCGGCGTCGATCACGCCGGTGATACCCAGGCGATTGAGTTCCCGCATGAAGTGGCGGGTCGAGTTGACCTGGTATTCCAGCGGCAGTTTCGGGCCTTTCGCCAGCGTCGAGTACAAGATGGCCGCATTCGGCTTGGCCAGCAGCAGGCCGGTCGGGTTGCCCGAACCATCGCGCAGGATCTGGCCGCCCGGCGGCTCCGGCGTGTCCTTGGTGTAGCCGACGGCGCGCAGCGCGGCGCCGTTCAGCAGCGCGCGGTCGTACAGGTGCAAGATGAACACCGGCGTATCAGGCGCCACCGCGTTCAGTTCCTCGATGGTCGGCAGGCGCTTCTCGGCAAACTGGTGTTCGGTGAAGCCGCCCACCACGCGCACCCATTGCGGCGCCGGCGTGATGGCGACTTGCGCCTTCAGCATGGCCATGGCGTCGGCCAGCGAGCGCACGCCGTCCCAGCGCAGCTCCAGGTTGAAATTCAGGCCGCCACGGATGATGTGGCAGTGGTTGTCGATCAGGCCTGGCAGCACGCGCTTGCCGTGCAGGTCGACGATTTTGGTATTCGGGCCAGCCAGCGCCATCACCTCGTTGGCGCGGCCAACGGCGATGAACTTGCCGTCCTTGATGGCCACCGCTTCGGCGGTCGGGTTGCTGCGGTCCAGCGTGGTGAACAGGCCGCGGTGCAGGATCAGGTCTGGCGTTTGGGTTGCTTGCGTCATTTAGGTGCTCCGTGTGTCATCGGTTTTTTGTGCGCCTGGCAGTTGGCCAAAGCAATGCGGCTTGACGTGGTCTTCGATCCACGAGACTTTCGGCGCGTCTGGCTGCCACAGTTGGCGCAACAGCGGCGGCAGCTGTTCGCCGACCAGCATGCCAAGCAGGCCAACCAGTGCAATCACCGGTGGTGCTGGCGAACGGACGTTGAGGAAACCGTAGATCAAGCCTACAAGCAGGCCGACGGCAATCGATACGATATACATTTTCATGATTTAGCGTGACTCCAGTAAGTAGTTAAATCGTGCGCATAGTGTAGTGATAGCTACCATTTCCCACATCCCCGGTATTGATCGATACTTGCCCCCTCTTTTGGGGGGGATCAACTTGCGCATCAATAGGTGCTAAAATGACCACGTTCCCTCTACAGCCCGGATTATGACGACAGCACGCGCATTCCTGCTCCTGCATGCCGCCGCCGCTGCATTGTGCGGCGTGCTGTGTCTCGCCCCTGCGCAGGCGCAGCAACCCGCCGCGCGGCTGCTTGACCAGTTCACCCACACCGCCTGGGGCGCGCTGGATAGCGCACCGGTCGATATCCTCAGCATCACGCAGACCAGCGATGGCTGGCTGTGGATGGCGGCCGGCACCGGCTTGTACCGCTTCGACGGCATGCGCTATGAGCGCATGGACAGCGTCCAAGGCCACGCCCTGCTGTCCTCCAATGTCCGCACGCTATATGCGCCACCGGAAGGCGGCTTGTGGGTCGGCTACCGCATGGGCGGCGGTATCAGCCACTTCCACCGTGGCCAGGTACGCCACTACGCCGCCGGTCAGGGCCTGCCGGCGGGCGCCATCACCAGCATTACCCGCGCGCCGGACGGCGTGTTATGGATTGCCGCACGCGACGGCCTGGCAAGGCTGGAAGGCCAGCGCTTTGTGACAGTCGGCGCCGACGAAGGGCTGCCCCCACGGCGCGCGCGCCAGGTGCTGTTCGATAAAAGCGGCCGCCAGTGGGCGGCCATGCAGGGCGGTATCTATAGCCGGGCCGACACCCGCTCGCCGTTCCGCCCCGCCTGGCCGCGCGGGGACCTGAGCGGTATCGCGCTGGCGCCGGACGGCACGCTGTGGGCGTCGGACGTCGACAGCTATTACCGGGTGCAAGCCGAAGCCCCGTCCGGTGAAGCCGCCGCCAGGCCGGCGCTGCTCGGCACCAATATGTATTTCGACCGCGACGGCAATCAGTGGCTGTTCCGCGCTGGCGGCCTGGAACGACGCGCAGCCGGCAGCAAGGGCCCGTTGCTGCCGCAGGACCTGAACGGCGGCCTGCCGCAAAGCTTTTTCCAGGACCGCGAGGGCAATGTGTGGATCGGCACCTCGGCGGGCCTGAACCGCTTCCGCCGCAACCGTCTGCTGACGCTGCCGCTGAACACCACCTTCAACCACCCAGCCATCGCCGCCGCCAACGGCGACGGCGTCTGGGCCGGCGACCGCCTGGGCGCGTTGCACGTGCTGGGCCCTGAGGGCGAGCGGCGCAACGTGCTGTCCGGCCGCATCTCGGCGCTGTACCGCGATCCGGCCGGCGTGCTGTGGGCCGGCAATGGCGAGGAAGTCTGGAGTGTGGATGGCGACCGCGTGGAACGCCATCCGCTGCCGCCTGAAGCGCAAAGCTATGAGGTGCAGGCGATGAGCCGCGCGGCCGGCGGCGGCCTGTGGGTCTCCATCGTCAAGGAAGGCTTGTATTTGTTGAAGGACGGCGCCTGGCAGCGCCAGCCGGCGTTGCAACTGGCGGCGCCAGAAAGCGCCGACCAGTTCCCCACCAGCCTGGCCGAAGGCGCGGACGGTGCGCTGTGGGCAGCTTACATCCGCAACCACATCGCCCGCATGGATCACGGCCAGGTCACCATCTACGGCACTGATCAGGGACTGGAGCTGGGCAATGTGTTGACCTTGTACCGCAGCGGCACACAGCTGTGGGCTGGCGGTGAGCGCGGCGTGGCGTGGTTTGACGGCCGTCGTTTCCTGCCGCTGCATGGACGCAAGGGCGAAATCTTCCGCGGCGTATCCGGCATCGCCCGCACAGCGGCAGGCGATCTGTGGCTGTTCGGCACCGAGGGACTGACGCGCATCAGCGTGGAGCAGCTGCGGCTCGCCATGGCCACGCCAGGCTACGAAGTCGATTACGAACGATTCGACGCCCACGACGGCTTACTGGGCGCGGCCTCGCAGCTGCGGCCCATGCCTTCGCTGGTGCTGGCCGACGACGGCCTGCTGTGGATGGCGACCGCCAACCGCATCAACTGGATCAATCCCACGCAGATTACCCGCAATGCGGTGCCGCCGGCGGTGCTGGTGCAGGATCTGGTGGTGGGCGAGCAGCACTACAGTCCCCTGGCTGGCCTGAGGCTGCCGAAGTCCACCAACAACCTGCGCATCGACTACACCGCGTTGAGCCTGAGCGTGCCGGAGCGCGTGCGCTTCCGCTACCGGCTCGATGGCGTCGACCGCGACTGGCAAGACCCCGGCGCGCGCCGCCAGGCCTTCTACACCAATCTGGAACCGGGCGAATACCGCTTCCGCGTACTGGCAGCCAACGAGGATGGTGTCTGGACGCCGCAGGAAACCACGCTGACCTTCCACATCCCGCCGACCTTCATCGAAACCATCTGGTTCAAGTTGCTGTGCGCGCTGGCGACCGGATTGCTGCTGTGGTGTGCCTACCGCCTGCGGCTGCGCCACGTCACCCGTCAACTGCGCAGGCGCCTGGAAGACCGCGCCGATGAACGCGAGCGCATCGCCCGAACGCTGCACGACACCTTCCTGCAAAGCGTGCAAGGCCTGATGCTGCGCGTGCAGACGCTGTTGCGGCGCTTGCCGCCGGATGGCGACGCCTACCAGCTGGTGGAAAAGATCCTCAACCAGGCCGACCTGGTGATCGCCGAGGGCCGCAATCAGGTGCGCGGCCTGCGCAGCGTGCAGACGCATCACAACGACCTGCCGCATATGTTCGGCGAGCTGGGACAGGAGCTGCGCGAGGATCACGCGGCCGACTTCGCGCTGATCGTCACCGGCCAGCAAACCGCCCTGACCGACGAGGGACGCGAGCACTTGTATCACATCGGCCGCGAAGCGCTGTTGAACGCCTTCCGCCACGCCGGCGCCAAGCGCATCGAACTGGAACTGGGCTATGCGGTCAGCAGCTTCACGCTGCGCGTGCGCGACGATGGACGCGGCATCGGCGAACAGGTGCTGGCGACCGGCGAACGTCCGGGCCATTGGGGCTTGCTGGGGATGCGTGAACGCGCGCTGAAGATCAGCGCCGCGCTGGATTTGTGGTGCCGGCCCGGCATGGGCACGGTGGTGCAGGTATGCGCGCCGGGTGCGGCAGTCTACCAGCGCAAGCCAGGCACGCTGCGGCGCTGGCTGCTGCGCGAGGCGGCGTAGTTACTGCATCAAGCCGCACGAATGCAGGTCGAGGATGCCGCGTTCAATCGCCAGTGTGACCGCGTGCGTGCGGTCGCTGGCATTCAGCTTGGCCAGGATGCTCTTCATGTGCACCTTGACCGTTTCTTCGGAAATCACCAGGTGCATGCCGATGCGCTTGTTGCTCTGGCCACCGGCCACCAGCTGCAGCACCTCCACTTCGCGCTTGCTCAACGCACCTTCATGCCAATGTTCGGCGATACCACTGGCCACCGCTGGCGGGATGCTGCGCCGTCCCTCATGCACGCAGCGGATGGTCGCCAGCAGCTCCTTGCGCAGCATGCTCTTTAACAGGTAGCCGGACGCGCCGGCGGCGATCGCGCGCTGCGCCAGCACGTCGCCCTCGTAGGTGGTCAGCACCACGATGCGGGCGTTGGGGAACTCCTTGCGGATGGCGAGCGTGGCGTCGATGCCGTTCATGTCGGGCATCTGGATATCCATCAGCGTGACATCGGGCTTCAGCCGGCGGTAAGCGTCCACCGCCTGCACGCCGTTGGTGGCTTCCTCCACCAGCAGCATGTCTTCTTCGTCAGCGATGACGCTGGCGATCCCCTCGCGGAACATTGGATGGTCATCCACGCTCAGGATGGTGATAGGCGGGGGATTCATGGGCATCTCGTGATTAAAATTCGGGCATCTAGCGCCAGCATGACACATGTGCAAGCTTTTGCCTATACCTCCATCTGGGTAGGAAGCCCCTCCCGGATCGGGGCGTGGCAAAAACGACAGGAGGGCTTAATCTTCAACACATTCATACAAGGGAGAGTGACATGCTAGTGAACACCGGCAGCACCAACAGCATCGCCCAGCAAGGCGACCAGGTTAAAGTGCTGATTGCGCACGGCGACGCGATCGTCAACGCCGGCCTGGCCGCGCTGCTCGGCGCGCACAGCGACATGCACATCGCGTTCGGCGGCGATCAACTGGCCGCGCACCGCACCGCCGACGTCATCATCCTCGATCATCGCAGCGGCCTGGAACACATGCGCCGCAGCGCCGCCGCACACCATGGCGAGCATCAGCCGCGCGTGCTGATCGTGACGCAGCTGGAACGCGAATGGGAAGTGCGCACCGCCATGATGGCCGGCGTGCACGGTTACCTGCTGCAAAACTCGGACACCGAACAGTTGCTGACCGCCGTGCGCACGCTGAGCCGCGGCATGCGCTACCTGAGCGCGGAACTAAGCCGCTGCGTGGCCGACAGCTTCACCCGCATCGGCCTGACCAGCCGCGAGACGGACGTGCTGCAACTGCTGGCACAAGGCCAGTGCAACAAGTCGATCGCGCGCGAGCTGGGCATCGGCGTGGGCACGGTGAAAACCCATGTCAAAGGCCTTTTTGACAAGCTTGGCGCAACAGCACGCACGCACGCGGTAGTGCTGGCCACACGGCGCGGCCTGGTCGGCGAGCCATATGCGCATCAACCACACTGAACGCATCGATTCCGTTGTAAAATCACCGGATGCACGGCCCGAAACTCACCACCAGCGCAGCACATCGCCAGACGCGTTGTCAACGCGTCATGATGCTGTTCGTCCTGCTGTTCCTGGCGTTGCAGCTGATTGGTGTCGCTTCCCACAACCACGACTACGCGCAGCACGAACCTGATTGTGCCGCTTGCGTCATCGCCGACCTGCCGGTTGGCGGCGTACCGCCGATGTCCGTATCGCTTGCGCCGCTGCCTCCGCAAGCCGCCCTGCCGGTGCTGGCGCCAATCACGGTGGTGCATGTCGCGCAAACCAGCTATCTCACTCCGCCTTCCCACGCGCCGCCCGGCGTTGCTGTTTTCTCCTGACCGATTCTGATTACTGATCGTTGCGCAGCCCTGCAAGGCTGCCGCATCGCCACGCCTGAACATTCCAAGGATTTAATATGCAACTCCGTACCCTGCCGCTGCTGCTGGCCACCATTTTCTCCACCCACCAGGCGTTCGCCGACGACGATGGCGTCCTGCCGCAGGTGGAAGTCACCGCCGCGCACCTGAAAAGCGCGCGTATCGATTTGTCGCCGAATGTCGGCACCACCATCTACAGCATCGACAAGCACATGGTCGACCAACTGGGCCAGGGCGATAACACGCCGTTCAACGAAGTGCTGCTGCGGCTTCCCGGCGTCAGCCAGGATTCGAAGGGCTCCGGCTCGATCCACGTGCGCGACGATCACGCCAATGTGCAGTACCGCGTCAACGGCGTGCAGCTGCCGGAGTCGATCAGCGGCTTCGGCCAGTCGATCGACACGCGCTTTGTGGCATCGACCGATTTCATTACCGGCGCGCTGCCGGCGCAATTCGGCCTGCGTACGTCGGGCATCGTCGATATCCAGACCAAGGAAGGACAGCCGCAGTCCGGCGGGCGGATCGGCGTATTGGTCGGCAGTCACGATTATGTGCAACCGAGCGCGGAGTTCTTCGGCACGCAGGGAGCGTTCAATTACTACCTGTCCGGCAGCTACCTGTCGAATAATCTCGGCATCGAGAATCCGCTGCCGACGCGCAGCGCGGTGCACGACGAAACGCGCCAGGCCAAATCCTTCGGCACCCTGTCCTACTTCGTGGACGATAACACCCGCCTGGGCCTGATGTTTGGCACCTACAACGGCCGCTTCCAGATTCCCAACAATCCCGACCAGCAGCCATCGTTTGCCGTTGGCGGCGCCAGCGTGCCCGACTCCTCGCAACTGGATGAGCGCCAGCGCGAGCTGAATCGCTTCCTGGTGCTATCGCTGCAAAAAAGTGTCGGCGATCTGAATTATCAGCTGTCTGGCTTCCATCAGTATTCGGAGCTGCATTACACGCCGGACCCGATCGGTGATCTGGCCTACAATGGCGTCGCCTCCAACACGCTGCGCTCGAATACCGCAAACGGCCTGCAATTCGACGCCAGCTACAAGCTGAATGCTACGCATACGCTGCGCACCGGCCTGGCCTACACGCGCCAGACCACGCACAGCGACAACACGGTTGGCGTGTTCGACCTGAACGACGATGGCACGCAAGCCAGCACCGACCCGCGCACCATCATCGACAACAGCAGCAAGACAGGCAAGCTGTCCAGCGTCTACCTGCAGGATGAATGGCATATCGGCGCGCCGCTGACGATCAACTACGGTGTGCGCTTCGACATGGTGGACGCCTACGTCAACGAGCAGCAGTGGAGCCCGCGCATCAACCTCGCCTACCAGCTGGCCAAGGGCACGGCGCTGCATGCCGGATACTCGCGCTATTTCACGCCGCCGCCGCAGGAGTTGGCGGCGCAGTCCAGCATCGACAAATACGCGGGCACGTCGAACGCGCCTGAAGTGGCGGTATCAGACAACGTCAAGTCCGAGCGCACCAACTACTATGACGTCGGCATCAGCCACCAGGTGACCAGCGCCTTGACGATGACGGCAGACGCCTACTACAAGAAGATCCGCAACATGCTGGACGAAGGCCAGTTCGGCCAGGCGCTGATCCTGTCGCCGTTCAACTACGACCGTGGCTACGCCAAGGGTCTGGAACTGTCGGCGGTGTACAGCCAGAAGGACTGGGGCGGCTTCCTCAACTTCACCACGCAGAAGGCGGAAGGCAGCAACATCACCTCCGGCCAATCGCTGTTCGGGCCGGACGAACTGGCGTATATCGCCAACCACTACATCCACGTTGACCACGACCAGACTGTCACGGTATCCGGCGGCGCCCATTACCACTGGGGTGACTCGCAGATCAGCGGCGACGTCCTGTACGGCAGCGGCCTGCGCATGACACCGGACGACGGCGCGCCCAACTCCGGCCACCTGCCGCACTACACCACCGTCAACCTGGCACTGACGCACACCTGGAAAGCCACGCCGGTCGGCACGGTCGAAGGCCGCCTGGCGCTGGTCAACGCTTTCGACAAGGTCTACCTGCTGCGCGACGGCTCAGGTGTCGGTGTCGGCGCCCCGCAATACGGCGAACGCCGCTCGCTCTACGCCGGCATCTCAACCAGCTTCTAATTCAAATGCCGGCAATTGATTAGGAGTCCTTGACAAATCCATTTTTGGGTGTATGATGCAGGACATGGACACCAAATCTAACAAGCTGTGGCAGGATACACCGGACGTTTCGGCCCGTATCGTTACCTCTATCGGACGCATCGCCAGTGTGATGCGTTCCGGTATGTGGGAGTTTGCCACGGCCGAGAATCTGAATCCCACCCAGGCCGAGATGCTGCAACTGCTGCAAGGCCGGAAACAGGGTGTGCGCCTGTCCTGGCTCGCTGCGCAGTTGTCGATCAGCGCCGCCAGTGCCAGCGATTCGGTTTCTGCCTTGGTGTCCAAGGGTTTGCTGTACAAGGCGCGCGCAGAAGATGACGGCCGTGCCACCGCGCTATTCCTTACACCGGAAGGCGCGGCCATGGCGGCCCGTATCGGTAGTGCCCTGGGTTTTGCGGAACAAGCCGCTGCCGCCCTGCCTGCGTCACAACAGGCGGAGCTGCTGACCGGTTTATTCAAACTGATCGCGCAGTTGCAGAAAACAGATCGCTTCCCCGAAATGCGTGCCTGCCTGTCGTGCCGGTTCTTTGAACCGAACGCGCATCCAGGCAAGCCAGCGCCGCACCACTGCAAGCTGGTGAATGCGCCGCTGTCGGTGCCGCTGTTGCGCACGGATTGCCTTGAACACGAGCCGGCCGATCCGGCAGCCAAGGCGCGTAACTGGAAAGTTTTTGCTTAGTTTGTTCTCACTCGTTTTTTTAACTATTTTAATTAGGAGTCCTATCATGTCTCGCATCGCTCTCGTTACCCCTGCCGATACCACCGGCGAACGTCAACAACTGCTGGCTCAAATCAACGGCGCCTTCGGCGTCACCCCTAACATGTTCAAGGCCGTCGCCAATTCGACCGCCGCGCTGAAATCGATGTGGGGCTCGTTCGGCGCGCTGGGCGGCGGCGTCATCAACGCCAAGCTCGGCGAGCAGATCGCCGTCGCCATCGCCGACCGCAATGAATGCGAATACTGCCTGGCCGCGCACACCGCGCTGGGCCGCAAGGCTGGCGCCAGCGCCGAAGAAATGGCAGCTGCCCAAGCCGGCCAGTCGAGCGATCCGAAAACCGCCGCCGCCCTGCGCTTCGCTACCGCCGTGGTCAACAACCGCGCGCAGATCAGCGATGAAGAAGTGACCGCCTTGCGCGACGCCGGTTTCAATGACGAAGAAATCGTCGAGATCCTGGCCCACGTGGCGCTGAACCTGTTCACCAACTACGTCAACGTGGCGTTCAAGGTGCCGGTCGACTTCCCATCGGTCAAGCTGCGCGCCAAATAAGGAGCGGCCATGAACTCTATCGCCCCCGAACTCCAGGTTGCGTCGTGGCTGAACACCGCCCGGCCGCTGTCGCTGGAACAGTTGCGCGGCAAGGTCGTGGTGATCTACGCCTTCCAGATGCTGTGCCCCGGTTGCGTTGCGCACGGCATCCCGCAGGCCAAGGCCATCCGCGCCGCGTTCGACCAACAGGATGTGGCGGTGCTCGGACTGCATTCGGTGTTCGAGCACCATGAAGTGATGAACCGCGCCGCACTGGAAGCCTTTGTGCACGAGTACCGCATCGACTTCCCGGTGGCGATAGACCAGCCGTCGGCCCACGGGCCGATTCCGCTGACCATGGACGAATACCAGCTGCGCGGTACGCCGACGTTGCTGGTCATCGATCGCCAGGGACGGCTGCGGCTGCACCACTTCGGCCGCGCCGACGACATCAAGGTCGGTGCTCTCATCGGCCAACTGGTGGCAGAAAGCACAGCGCAGCAGGTGCAGTGCGACGATACCGCCTGCAGCATACGCTGATACCTCGATCGCCAGGGTTTCTGTCCCGGTCTTGTCGGTTTATACTTGCTCAGTTACGGTGAGGAGAGGCAGATGAGATTACTAAAAACCCTGGCGATGATCATCGCCGCAGCAGCATTGAGCAGTTGCGCGATGTGGCGCAGTCCAAGCGGCATCAAGCAAACCGGCAGCATTGTCGATTATCTGTACCCGGACGCCAGGACGCCGCCGGCGCTGACGCCGACCGTGGTAAAACTGCGGCCACCAGTCAAGGTGGGCATCGCCTTCGTGCCAGGCTCGAACTGGAACAACGGCCTGCCTGAAGCAGCGAAGATGAAACTGCTGGAACGCGTGCGCGACTCCTTCTCCCGCCACGAGTACATCGGCAAGATCGAAATCATCCCCTCGCAGTACCTGAAGGCCAAGGGCGGCTTCACCAACCTTGAACAGGTGGCACGCATGTTCGACGTGGAAGTCGTCACCCTGCTCTCCTACGACCAGGTGCAGTTCAACGACAGCAATGCGCTGTCGGTACTGTACTGGACCATCATCGGCGCCTATGTGGTTCAGGGCGAACAATATGACGTGCAAACCATGCTGGATGCCGCCGTGTTCGACGTCCGAACGCACCAGTTGCTGTTACGCGCGCCGGGCACCAGCCGCGTCAAGGGGAGTGCCAGCCTGTCCGGCCTGAGCGCGAAGTCGCGCATGGCCGGCGGCGAAGGCTACGAGCGCGCGCTCGATCAGTTGGTGCCGGCGCTGCAATCGGAGCTGGATGGCTTCCGTGAACGCATCAAGAACAACGCCGCCTACCAGGTTGAAAACAAGGCCGGCTACAAAGGCGGCGGCGCCATGGGTTGGATCAGCCTTGCGATGGCAATGCTGTTGGGTGGCGTGGCCTATGCCGTTGGCCGCCGCCGCTGAACTGCTGGAATTCGACCGCCAGGCCATGTTGGCGGGCGAAATCTGGCGCCTGTGGACCGGGCACCTGGTCCATTACTCGGCACAGCATGCGCTGGTCGACTTTGCCACTGCGCTGATTGCCAGTGCCATCGTCCTTCCCACGGTTGGTTGGCGGCGCCTGACTCTCCTGCTGGCGATGGCGACGCCACTGATCAGCGCTGGCCTGCTGCTGCTCGCGCCGGAATGCCTGCACTATCGCGGCGCTTCCGGCATCGCCGTCATGCTGGTGGTGCTGGCGGCACGCACGCTCTGGCCGCGTTCCGGCATGGGTGGACGTACGGCGTTGCTCCTGCTAGCCGTCACGCTATTGGCCAAGATCGCCGCCGAAGCCGGCGGCCTTGCAGCGCCATGGTCTGGCCTCCCAGAGGACGTCCGGGTGGTCTGGCAGGCGCACCTGCTGGGCGCCATCGTCGCCCTGACGATCAGGCTCGCCCCTTCCCACAAGGTCGTAGTATAGGCATAATTCCTCCGATCTGAAGGATCGTGAGGGAGAATGACATGAACACGCAGCGCACCATGGTCGCCGCTAGCCTGACTGCGGCATTTTTCGTGCCGCCGGTATCGGCCGCCGATGAGGTGCAGTCTGTGGTGGTCACCGCGCAGTCGCGCAAGCAGCTGGCGCAGGAAGTACCGATGACCATGCAGGTCATCTCCACCAGGGATATCCAGGCAGTGGGCGCCAAGGACCTGGCGGATCTGAATGGCTACATCCCCGGCCTGACGGTCGATGCCATCGAACCCACCCAGCCCTCGTTCGGCATACGCGGCGTGCAGGCAGGCGACTTCGGCATCGCTACCGACTCGCCGGTCGGCATCTACGTCGATGGCGTCTACACCGGCAAGACCGGCGGCGCGATGATGAACTTTATCGACGTGCAGCGCATTGAGGTAGTCAAGGGACCGCAAGGCACGCTGTTCGGCCGTAATAGCGCCGCCGGCGCCATCGCCATCACTACCAATGAACCGGGCAAGGAGGTCGATGCCGCCGCCCACGTCAAGCTGGGGCGCTTTGGCCGCGCCAATGCGGATGTGATGATGAACGCACCGATCTCGGACTCCACTGCCGTCCGCGTCGTCGTGGTACGCAATGGCAGCGAGGGATGGGCCGACAATACCGCCACCGGCAAAAAATCCGGCGGGGACAAGGACTGGGCCACGCGCGTGTCACTGCGCCAGGACTTCGATGCGGCCAGGCTGGTGCTCGCGCTCGAACATGAACGCATGGAACAGTATGGCCGCCCGGCTTTCGGCGTGATCAAGAACCCATCGCTGCCACTGGGCGGCTATCGCGGCGTCTACGATGCCGCGTATATCGCCAACTTCGTCAATCCGCTGGATGCGCCGTTGTCGAATGACCAGCAAGGCAGCGAAGGGCGCGAGTTCAATGGCGCCACACTGCGCCTTGAAGCACCGCTGGACGGCATGACCTTCAATTCCACCACCGGCTGGCGGCGCTTCGACACGCACAACCTGACCGACAATGATGGCACCGCGCGTCCAGGCCTGCACCTGACCACGCAGGACGCCAAGCGCGCACGCAGCTTCCAGCAGGAGTTCAAGCTGTCCGGCCAGACCGGCAAGCTGGATTGGGTGACGGGCCTGAGCTTCTACCACAACAACGAGCGCCAGATCGCCGGCGCCTATCTCACCACCGGCACGCTGGATACCTTGAGCCGGTTCGGCGGCGGCCAGCCAAATTTCGCCATGCTGTTCGGCGGACTGGCGGCAGCCGGCCTGCCGGGCGTCAGCGCCGATACCGTGTTCGCGTGGGACGAAACGCACTACAGCAAGGTGCGGACGCGCTCATCGTCGATGTATGGCGACACCATCTGGCACCTGACGCCGCAGACCAGCGCCACTGTCGGCCTGCGCTACACGCGGGACAAGAAGCGCATGACCTGGCACGTGCCAGGCCGCGTGTCGCCGCAGCTGGATGACTTCCTCAACCGCTTCGGGCCGCTGGCCGGTGTGGATGCGTCGGACTTTCCGTCGAATGTGATCTTTGGCACCGCCGCGCAATTGGCGGCATCACCGGTGTCGCGCGAGAAGGCATGGAGCGACTGGAGTCCACGCCTGGTGCTGGACCAAAAGCTGAACCAGAACACGCTGTTGTTCACTTCCCTGTCGCGCGGCTACCAGGCGGGTGGTTTCAATGTCTTCACGCCGCCGAACCCGGCCTCGCCTGCCCGCACCGGCCGGGACCCAAGCTTTGAGCCGGAAAAGATGACCAACTTCGAGGCGGGTATAAAGCTGTCGCTGCCGGCGCTCCAGGCCACCATCAATGCATCGCTGTTTGCCTACAAGTTCAAGAATCTGCAAGACGTCCAGCTGTACAGCGTCGGCACAATACCGACCTATAACGTCATCGCCAGCGACCAGAAGGCGCATGGCCTGGATGTCGATGGCCGCATCCGTCTCTCGCCGCGCGTGACATTGTTCGGTGGCTTGGAGTATATCGACCAGACGTACACCCATTACCAGCGGCTGGACGCGGCAGGCCATGTGGCGCTGGATCTCGGCGGGCAGCCGGTCGGCACGCCGCGTTTGACCTCCATGGCGGGCGTCAACCTCAACTGGGAGACCGAGCAGGGACGCGCCAGCATCAACTTCCAGGGCACGCACGCCACCGCGCAGCGCTGCAACAGCGATACCGCCACGCTGGAATGCCTGCGCACGGCCACGCTGAAAACCGGTACCGCCACCAGCAAGTTCGACCTGCGCCTCGGCTGGGACAGTCCAAGCTCGCGCTACGGTGTCGCGCTGATCGTGAATAATGTATTCGATCAGCGTTATATATTATCGTTGGCGGGCCAGACCAGGCAATATGGTGCGCCGTATTCCAACATCACGCCGCCGCGCGCTATCGGCGTCGAATTCAGGGCAAGCATGTAAATGGCATCGAAAATAGGACTGGCTGCGCTTGCAGTGCTGCTGATTGCGGCAGGTGGCGTGGCGACGCTGGCCGTCAAGCCGCCGGAGCTGCTGAAAGTCGGCGCCAATTACGGCGCCAAGATCGTCTGTTCGAATGTGTTTATCGCCGGCCGCGATGGCCAGGCGGTGCTGGCAGACGATGTGCAGGCGCCGGGCCATCCGGTGCTGAAGTATCTGAAGGCAAGCGTGGATCAGCAGCGCAAGACCGTGCGCACGCAGTTCTTCGGCTTCGTCGGCGATGGCATGGCGGTGTACCGGCCGGGCACCGGTTGCGCGACGGTGCCGGATGGTGATGTGGCGCTCGCGTCGCAATACCAGTTCCAGCCGATTCCGATCTGGGCGCCCTCGCCCAACGTGGCGTGGCCGACCGGCTCACAGGCGGAGGCCAATCCAGCGGTGCAGGCCTTGCTGGACCAGGACGCGCTGGCCGGGCCGGGCATGCGCGGGATGGCGGTGATCCATCGCGGGCGTCTGGTCGCGCAACGCTACGGCGCGGGCTTTGCGGCGACAACACCGCTGCTGGGCTGGTCGATGACCAAGACGGTGACGGCAGCGCTGGTCGGCATACAGATCGCGGACGGCAAGCTGTCCTTGCAGCAGAGCGGCTTCTGGCCGCAGGATGATGACCGCGCGCAGATCACGGTGGCGCAGCTGATGTCGATGACCAGCGGACTGCGATACAACGAGAGCTACGGCGATGTGTCGGACGTGACGCGCATGCTGTACCTGGAGCCCGACATGGCTGCATTCACGGCGGCGCAGCCGGCGGAAGCTGCGCCGGGCAGCAAATGGAGTTATTCAAGCGGTACGTCGGTGCTGCTGTCGCGCATCTGGCAACGGGCCGCTGGCGATGCGGCGTCCACCTCGACCGGCATTCTGGCGCTGCCGCACAACCGGCTGTTTGCCCCGCTGGGCATGCACAGCGCGCTGATTGAGGCCGATGCGCGCGGCAATCTGGTGGGTTCGAGCTATATGTATGCGAACACGCTGGATTGGGCGCGCTTTGGCCAGTTCCTGCTGCAGGACGGCGTCTGGCAGGGCAAGCGCATGCTGCCGGCGGGCTTTGTCGACGGCATGCAGCAGGTGGCGCCGGCGTCGGGCGGCCAATACGGCCAGGGGCAGGTATGGCGTCAGGGCCCGTTGGGCGATACGCCCGGCCAGCTGCCTGCTGATACCTATTGGCTGCAAGGCCATGATGGGCAGAGTATCGCGGTTGTGCCGTCGCAGCAGTTGGTGGTGGTGCGCTTAGGCTTGACGCCGCGCCAGTTGCAGTATCACCCGCAGATGCTGCTGGCGGCCGTCATCAAAGCGATTCCGCAATGAGCGTCGTTCGGTATGGCTTGTTGCGTTACCAGTTGCCGATGTTGTGGACCGGCGCGCGCGTGGTCGCCCACACGCTGCTGAACGCGCTGATCCCGGCCTCGCGCTCGCCGGCGATCAGCGTCGCCGGCGCACCGCCTGCAGACCATGGCGCAGCGAATGCAGCCGCACGCATTACACCGGTAACGCGCGTGATTGCAGCGCCACCGGCGGCACTGGTCGAAGCGTATCGCGACTGGACCGGCGCGCAGGAGTTGACGGGCCAACTGCTGCCGCACATGGCATCGCAATGGAGTCTGCCGCTGGTCGGCGAACTGCTGCTACGCCTACCGTACAAGCTGACCAGCGTGATCAACCAGGGCGTCAGCCTGCGCGTGCATGGCGCGCTGCCGCGCAATACGCCGCTTCATGTCAGTGCCGCCGTCGAGCAGATCGAAGAAACGCCCGGCCGCATCAAGGTCGTGGTGGCAGTCAGCACCGGCACGGCGCAACAGCCGGTGCTGGTGGATGCCCGGCTGCATATGAGTTTTCTGCTGCCCGGCCCACGTGCCGCCCGCGTCGCGCGGGACACGGCGGACGAGCCACAATGGAGCACCGCCGGCGTGTGGCACGCCGACGAACGCGATGGTCTGCGCTTCGCGCTGCTGACCGGCGACTTCAATCCGATTCACTGGTGCGGCCCATTGGCACGGCGCTCGGTATTCCGCAGCCTGGTGCTGCACGGTTTCGGCAGCTTCGTGCGCAGCTACGAGCTGCTGAAGCAGCAAGGCATCGTATTCAATGAAATCGATGTCCGCTTCGTCAAGCCGGTGCCGCTGCCTTGCTGCGCGCTGTCCGTGCAGATCGCGCCTGCGGATGCCAGCGGCTGGCGTCCGATACGCCTGGCGGGCGCCGGCGACGCGCTTCATTTGGCGGGAAACTTGCGCTAGCGGCGTTGCATGCGGCGGCCAGCCAGTGTATCGTCACGCCAGACCAACCATAGGGAAGCGCGATGACGATACTCATACTGGGCCTGATCCTGTTCCTCGGACTGCACTCGATCCGCATTTTCGCCGAAGACTGGCGCAACGCCACCCGCGCGCGCATCGGCCTGATCGCCTGGCGCATCCTGTATTCACTGATTTCGATTACCGGCTTCCTGCTGATTGTCTGGGGCTACAGCCTGTCGCGCGAAGCGCCCATCGTCATCTGGACGCCGCCACCGGCCACCCGCCACATCGCCGCCCTGCTGGCGGTGATCGCCTTCGTCTTTATGGCGGCGGCCTACATCCCGCGCAACGGCATCAAGGCCAAGCTCCACCATCCGATGACCATCGGCGTCAAGACCTGGGCGCTGGCGCACCTGATCGCCAACGGCACGCTGCATGACATTCTGCTGTTCGGCGGATTCCTGGCCTGGGCCATCCTGCTGTTCCGCGCCTCGCGAAAACGCGACGCGGCATTGGGCACTAACTACCCGGCCGGCAACGGCGGTGCCACCGCGCTGACCATTCTCGCCGGCGTCATCGGCGCCGGCGTCTTCGCCATGTGGCTGCACGCGCCACTGATCGGCGTGCGTCCGTTCTGACAAATCCGCAGCTTTGCGCAGTCTCAAGGCTATACAGTCCCTGATCGCACTCGGCGTGGCCCGAGCCGCGCCCTTTCAGCGGCACTTGCCGCGCACGGCGGCGGCAACTATCCATGGCAGCGAATACGGCCCCACCACGTTGACCGGGCCGATATGGGCCGGCTGATGCTTGAGCGCGTCGTCGTGCAGGCAGTCCGGCACCTTGGCCTGTTCGAATGCAGCGCTCATGCGGGTGCTGACCGCATCGGCGCGGAATACGCCGGCCTCCGGCTTCTTCGCCGGCGCCGGATGCGGATCTTCGGCGATGGTCTCGCGCACCGCCTTCTTGATGATCTCATCGGTCAGCACCGGCGCCAGGAGTTCATCGGCGGGCTTCGGCAGCGGCGCCGTTGGGGCCAGCGTGGCGGCGGCAAACAAGGTCACGGTCAGCATCGTCATGACGGCTCAGCGACACGCACCGCGTTGCGTCCGCCCTGCTTGGCGGCATACAGCATCTTGTCGGCGCCCGCCAGCCAGTCGGCCGGCGGGCGCTGCTTGTCCATGTAGGCGACACCGATGGAGATGGTGATCGGATGGCCTTCCAGCAGCGTGGCTGAAGCCACCGCTGCCCGCAAGCCCTCTGCCAGATGCGCGGCCGCGCTCAAACCGGCACCGCTGGCGATGACGGCGAATTCCTCGCCGCCGTAGCGGAAGATGCGGTCAGACGAACGCGTATGCGCCCGCATCAGCTCCGCCAGCTTTTTCAGCACCTTGTCGCCTGCCGCATGCCCATGCTGGTCATTGACCTGTTTGAAATGATCCAGGTCCAGCAACAGCAGGCTCGCCTCCAGTTGCGGCCTGCGCTCCTGCGCGTGTTCCAGCAGTTTGCGGTCCAGCGCACGGCGATTGCCGACACCAGTAAGAAAGTCCAGCTCCACCGCCGTGTGCAGGCGCTGCGTCTGCAAGCCGGTGCGATAGGCAAACACATAGGCGAACAGGTTGACCAGGCCAACCGTGACAATGATGGTGGACAGGTTCACCATCGTCATTTTCCCGAACAGCATCGAGATAAGCAGCACCAGGCCCACGCTGTTGATCGCCAATGCGTGGCCGGGACGCACCACGAAGTAGGCGGCGATCATGGTCGGATACACCCAGTACACCAGCGACACGCCACGCAGATAGACCACGGCCAGCATGCCGGCCGAGTAAAAGATGGTGACCGCCAGCCCGGCCATCTGATAGCTGCCGGTGCGCCAGACGTGCACGATCACCGCCGACATGGCAATGATCAGCGCGAAGTCTACCGCCGCCGTGGCCCAGTTACCTTGCAATAGCCGGTAAATGCCAAACGGCAGAATGCTCATGATCGTCAGGCCGCACAGCAGCATCAGGATGACTTCCTCCTGATGCCGCTGGCGTCCTCCCGACAACCAGCGCCAGCGATCGGCGCCGGGTTTGCTGCTACTTCCCATGACGATACTCAGTGTGCTGTCTGTGGCGCAGGTTCGGTTGGTGGCACATCGGCGGGCTTGGTTTCAGCCTTGTGTTCGCCCGCCAGCCACATATACATTGCCGGCACCACGAACAGCGTGAACAGTGTGCCGATCGACAGGCCGGTAAAGATCACCAGGCCCATGGCGTGACGGCCGGCCGCACCGGCGCCCGATGCGATCACCAGCGGAACCACGCCGAACACCATCGCCGCAGTGGTCATCAGGATCGGGCGCAGACGGGTAGCGGACGCCTCTTCGATCGCCTCGCGCTTGGACTTGCCGGACGCGCGCAGATGGTTCGCCACTTCCACGATCAGAATACCGTGCTTGGAAATGAGGCCCATCAGCGTCACCAGCCCCACCTGCGTGTAGATGTTGATCGAAGCGAAGCCGAGGAAGATAAACGTCATCGCCCCGAACAGCGCCATCGGCACCGAGAACAGGATCACCACCGGATCGCGGAAGCTCTCGAACTGCGCCGCCAGCGCCAGGAATACGATCACCACCGCGAACAGCATGGTCAACAGGAAGCCGCCCGATTCCGCCGCATACTGGCGCGACTCGCCCGAGAAGTCGGCCGTGTAACCCGACGGCGCCACTTCCTTCAGCGCGTCGCGCAGGTACTGCTGGATCTCGCCCTGCGACGAGCCGGTCACGCCGGAAATGGTGGCGGAGTTCAGCTGCTGGAAGCGGGTGATCGATTCCGGCTGCACGCTGTACTGGATGCTGGCCACGGTACTGGCCGGTATCATCTCACCTGTCGGCGTCTTGATGTAGAAGTCCAGCACATCGCTCGGATTCAGGCGGTCCACCTGCTGCACCTGCGGGATCACCTTGTACGAACGGCCAGCGATCGAGAAGTAGTTGACGTAGCCACCGCCCAGCGCCGCCGCCATGGCGTTGCCGAAGTCCTGCTGCGTCAGGCCGAGCGTGGCCAGCTTGTCGCGGTCCACTTCCACCTTGGCTTGCGGCGTGTCGATCTTCAGGTCGACGTCGACGAAGTAGAACTTGTTGTCCGCGTGTGCCTTGGCCAGCACCGCCTGTGCCACCGTATTCAGGTTCTCGAACGGTTCCGTGGTGGTGATGACAAACTGCACCGGCAGGCCGGAGCTGCCCGGCAGTGCCGGGAACTGGAACGCCGCCACGCGACCACCAGCGATGTGGTTCCACTTGGCCTGCAGTTCCTGCTGGATCTCATGCGCCGAACGCGAACGCTGGTCCCACGATTTGAACAGCACGCCGCCGATGCCGGCATTGGTGGTCGGTACACCGGTGATTTGGAACATCTGCTCGTATTCCGGCAGCGATTTCGCCACCTCGAAAATCTGCTTGGCATAGGCCTGCATCTGGTCCGACGTGGCGGTCGGCGCACCCACCACCTGCGACAGCACGATGCCCTGGTCCTCTTCCGGCGCCAGCTCGGACTGCGACATCTTGAACTGGACGATCAGCAGACCAAACACGATGAAGCCGAATATGATCAGCACCGCCGAGGTATCCAGCAGGCTGTGTAACAGCCGCAGATAGCCGTTGTGCACCTTCTCGAACACGCGGTCGATGGCCTTGACGAACTTGCCCTCGTCCTGTTTATGATCGAAGAAGTGGCCGCACATCATCGGCGACAAGGTCAGCGCGACAATGCCGGACACCGCCACCGCACCAGCCAGCGTGAACGCAAACTCGGTGAACAGCGCCCCCGTCAGGCCGCCCTGGAAGCCGATCGGCACGTACACCGCAATCAGCACCACCGTCATCGCCAGAATCGGGCTCCCCAGCTCGCGCGCGGCCTGGATGGCGGCGTCCATCGGCGTCATGCCCTCTTTCATATGACGGTCGACGTTCTCCACCACGATAATCGCATCATCCACCACCAGGCCGATGGCCAGCACGATCGCCAACAGCGTCAGCAGGTTGATCGAATAGCCGAACATCAGCATCACGAAGAAAGTGCCGATCAGCGACAGCGGCATCGCCACCACGGGCACGATCACCGCGCGGAAGCTGCCGAGGAACAGGTAGATCACGATGGTAACGATCACCAGCGCTTCCACCAGCGTCTTCACCACTTCATCGATCGAGGTGTTGATGAACTCCGTCGAGTCATAGACGATTTCGCCGGTCAGGCCGGTCGGCAGCTGCGATTTGATGCCGGGGAAGGCTTCGCGCACGCGCTTGGCCACGTCCAGGATGTTGGCGTCCGGCGCCACCTTGATACCGATGAACACCGAGCGCACACCGCTGAAGGCGACGTTGAAGTCATAGTTCTCGGAACCCAGCGTGACGGTGGCGATGTCCTCCAGCCGGACAATGGCGCCCCCCTCCTGCTTGACTGCCAGCGCCTTGAACTCTTCCACCGTGTGCAGGTCGGTGCCGGCAGTCAGCGGCACGGTCACCGCCTGGCCCTTGGTCGAACCCAGGCCAGCCAGATAGTTGTTGGACGCCAGCGCGGCGCTGACTTCCGCCGCTGTGACGCCGTGCGCCGCCATCTTGCCGGCATCCAGCCATGCACGCAGCGCGAACTGGCGCGCGCCCAGCAGCTCGGCGGTCTGCACGCCCTGGATCGAGTCCAGCTTCGGCTTGACCACGCGCGCCAGGAAGTCGGTCACGTTATTGGTCGGCAGCGTGTCGCTGTAGAAGCCCATGTACATGGCGTCGGTGGTCTGGCCGGTCTGCACCGTCAGCACCGGTTGCTGCGCCTGTTGCGGCAACTGGTTTTTCACCGAGTTCACCTGGGTGGTGATCTCGGTCAGCGCGCGGTTGGAATCGTAATTCAGGCGCAGCGTGGCGGTAATGGTCGACACGCCGCTGTTCGACGACGACGACAGGTAATCAATACCCTGCGCCTGCGCGATGGCGGATTCCAGCGGCTGCGTGATAAAGCCCGCCACCGTGGCCGCATCCGCGCCGTAGTAGGTGGTGGAGATGGTCACCACCGCATTCTGCGTCTTCGGATACTGGTTGATCGGAAGGCTGAACAGCGAGCGCAGGCCCAGCACCACGATCAGTAAACTGATCACGCTGGCCAGCACCGGCTTTTTAATAAAGATATCGGTAAAGTTCATGGCGCTTTATCCTCACTTTTCCTGCGGCGTAGGATTCGGGCTGTTAGCCGGTTGCACCTTGTTGTCGATGGTGGCCGGCGTGCCGTTCTTCAGTTTCAGCTGGCCGCTGGTCACCACGGTCTGGCCTTCCTTGACGCCGGTGAGGATCGCCACCTGGTCGCCACGGGTCGGGCCGGTGGTGACGAACACCTGCTGCGCCACCAGGTAAGGCTGGCCTTTGTCATCCTTCAGCGCATCCTTGGCCGCATCGCCGGCCGGCGGCGCCAGCACGAACACGGTGGAGCCATACGGGTTGTAGGTGATGGCGGTCTGCGGCAACGTCAGGTATTTTTTCAGCTCGCCCTGATCCAGGCTGACGTTGGCGAACATGCCAGGCAGCAGTTGGCGCTTGGCGTTCGGCACGGTGGCCTGCACCTGCACGTTGCGGGTAGCCGAATCCACTTTCGGACTGATCGACGTCACCTTGGCGGCAAAGCCCACACCTGGCCAGGCGTCGCTGCTCAGGTTCAGCTTCTGGCCGATGGAAAGCTGAGACAGCTGCTTTTGCGGCACGAAGAAATCGACATACACGGTATCGATGGTCTGCAGCGTCACCAGCTTGTTGCCAGGCTCCAGGTACTGGCCCGGATTGACCGAGGTGATGCCCAGCTTGCCGGCGAACGGCGCGCGGATGGTCTTCTTGTCGACGGCGGCCTTCTGCTGCGCGACCAGCGCCTGCTTGCTCTTCAGGTCCGCTTCGTCGCTATCCACCTGCGCCTGCGAGATGGCTTGTGCCGCAAGTTGCAGCTTGTCGCGTTTCAGCGTGGTTGCGGCCAGATCGGCGGCGGCTTGCAGCGAGCGCAGTTGCGCCACGTCCGTATCCGCATTCAGTTCGAACAGCACCTGACCGGCCTTCACCTCGTCGCCGGACTTGAAACGCACTTCGCGCACCATGCCCGCGATCTCGGTGGTCACATCGACGCCACGCACCGGCGCCAGCGTGCCGACCGACGACAACTGCGGCTGCCATTCGGCCGACTCCACCTTGATGGCGGTGACCACCTGCGCCGCCGGCTTGGGCGCGCTGGCGATCAGCTTTTTAATCTGTAAGAACTTCCCGAATGCGAGGACGGCGATCAGTAAAATAACGCATCCCACCATGATGAGCATACGCTTGGTCATCAGTCGCTTGGCCATGAATCGTTCTCCTGCTTTTTAAGTTATTTGTTAGTGCCGCTGGCGCCATACGGTGCTGCGGCGGAAACCGCCGTTGCAGCCGGGACGCCATTTGCGCGATTCCACCAGCCGCCGCCCAATGCCTGGAACAGCGCGGCGGTATCGGCGTAGCGGGCGGCCTGCGCCTGCACCAGATTGATGTGGGCTTGCTGGAAGCTGCGTTGCGCATCAAGCAGCACCAGGTAGCTGATGCCGCCCAGTTTGTACTGCTCCTGCGCCAGCGTTAGCGTCTCCTTGGCCAGCGACTCGGCTTCCGCCTGCGACTTGAGCGCGGCCGCATCGGCATCCAGCGCGCGCAAGGTGTCGGCGACGTTCTGGAACGCGGTCAGCACGGTGGCGCGGTACTGCGCCGCCGCCGTGTCATACGCGGCTTCCGCCGCCCGCCGCTGGGCGCTCAGCGCGCCGCCATTGAAGATCGGCTGGGCGATGCCGGCAGCCAGGCTCCAGGCGGTGGTCTCGGCGTCAAACAGCTTGCCGAAGCTGGCCGCCGACGAGCCATAGCTGCCGCTCAGCGTGAACTGCGGATACTGCGCCGCAGTCGCCACGCCAATGGCGGCGCTGGCCTGGTGCAGCAGCTCTTCGCTGGCACGGATGTCGGGCCGCTGGCGCACCAGCGTGGATGGCAGCGACACCGGCAGTTGCTCCGGCAAGGTCAGCGACTCCAATGTGAACTGCGGCATGCCCGCCTCGCCCGGCAGCTTGCCCGCCAGGACCGACAACTGATGCTGTGCCGCCGCCAGCGCCTTCTCCAGCGGCGCGATGGTGGCATTGATCTGCGCTACCTGGTTGCGCTGACTGAGCACCGTGGTACGCGGAATGGCGCCGTACTCGAATTGCTTCTCGATGACGTTCTGCTGCCGGGTCAGCGCATCCAGCACTTCGCGCGTGGCCTGCAACTGCGCGCGCAACGAGGCTTCCTGGATCGCGGTGGTGACCACGTTGGCGCTCAGCGTCAGGTAGGTCGCCTCGACCTGGAAGCGCTGGTAGTCGATGGCTGCACGCGCGCCTTCCAGTGTGCGGCGCGTGCCGCCAAACACGTCCGGCGTGTAGGCGACGTTGACCGAAGCGTTGTAGACGTTATACACGCCGGCTGCCGTGCCGGCGGTGGTGACGCTGGTTTTCTGCCGCGCCGCGCCCAGTTGCGCGTTCACCGACGGATATACCAGGTTGCCTGCCTGGGCGTTGTAGTTCTCCTGCGCCTGCCGCAGCGCCGCCTCGGCAGCGGCCATGTTCGGATTCTGTTCCAGCGCGCTGCGTATCAGCTGGTCCAGCGCCGGCGAACGAAACAAGGTCCACCACTGAGCCGGGATCTCCTGGCCGAAGGCAAACTGCTGCGCCGCGCCGCCGAAACCAGGCGACGACGCAGTCTGCTGTGGCAGCGGTGTCGGGGTGTAGCTGTCGCCGGCGGTGGCCGGCGCGGCAGGTGTCTTGAAGTCCGGCCCGAGCGCGCATCCGCCCATGCCTGCGGCGATCAGTGCCGCTGTGCCGGCCCGCAAGGCCAGCGAATGGAATTGCCTGAAGATCCGTTTTCTCACTACAGTCTCCTGCGCCTGTTATGAATATAGATTGAATAACATATTCGCATTTTTTACCGCACAGGTGTGGCTTTATTGCCGTGCGGAGATAAAAAAACGGGCTTTGCCATTTCTGGCAAAGCCCGTTGTCGTATCGGGTGGCAAATAATCAGGCCGGCACAGCTGGAGCGGCGGCGCCGTAAGCGCGATTTACTTCCGTCAGCGAGAAAGCGCTAGGGCCGTTGGTTTCGGCGTCAGCGGCTTGTTCATGCGCCAGGCTGCGGTAAGTCAGCGGGGCTTCATAACGGATGCGTTCGTCTTCGCTGATCTTGCCGTCGTGATTGGTGTCGGCAGACAGTTCGGTTGCCGGCGGCGGCACGCCCAGCACGCCATCTTCGCCGACGCCTGGCAACGGCTCAGGCGACAGCAGCGCTTCCGGCGCCTTGGTGCTCACACCATTCTGGCTGTTTTCAGCGGCATTGAAGCGGGCCTGGAAGATCTGCGTTTCTGGACGCTCGACCAGCCTTTTCAGGCCGTCATCGAACTGTTGCAGCGCCCCTTTCAGGCTGTCGTCTTCCGACACGGCTTTGACCAGGGCGTTCGCCTGATCGCTGGTGTCGGCTGAATTGCTCGTATCAGTCTGCAGGGGACTGGTTGCATTGAAACCAGGCAGCGAGAAGTACGCGGCGACCGATGCGCTCAGGTCCGCGTTCGTGCTGCTCTTTTCAATGCCCGTATTAACAGGCGCAAGTGCTTTGTCTGCAACCAGGGCTGCGGACAGCGTGGCACCGCCAATATTGTTCACCATAATCATCATCGACTCCTGCAAGGATTCCTCACCACTACATTCTATCAGCGTTTTGGCAACAGTTACCATTTCATGTCGGCATCTACTTCAAAAAAGTACTCTTTTCCTGAAAAAAAGTTTCTTTACAACACTAGCTCGATAGCAAAAGAACTATGAATTAAAAATTATAATAGTTTTACATGCAGTTCAATGTCGGATATACAACAAACGCGTTGCCAAAGTGGTCAGGCCACCGTAGAATTGGTCAACCAGATTCACCCCACCGCATCACAGATTTTTGACCAACCATAAGCTCGGCCACCCCCGGCCCTCCTTGCGGTGGCACGGCATACGCGAGGTGTGCCGACCGGCGACCGGCGCAGACCGGCGTTGTTGAACTCAAACTATCTGGAGACAAAATGCACTTCACACTACGCAAAGCCGCAGCGGCAGTTTGCCTGCTGCTGGCTGCCAGCACCGCACAGGCGGAAGCTCCGCTGCACAACGCCGTCATCACTGCCAGCTACAACGCCGGCGGCATGCTCAGCGCTGCCGATGACTACGCTGGCGGCAATGTCAGCGGCCTCGATCCGTACAATATTTACGCGGAATTCTTCACCACCGACTTTCTGTTCGGCTTTGATTTTGCGCCGGACGGTCATCTGACCATCTACAACAACACGCCAGTTCCGGCCGGGACCTACAACGCCAGTTTCGACTTTGGTTCCTCGCTCGGCGCGGCCATCAAAGGCTTCAGTGTCACCGATACCGGCATCACCGGCGGCACGCCGGTGCTCAGCATCGTCAACGACCACACCATCGCCATCGACTTGAGCGGCGTGGAATGGAACGGCGAATTCAGCACGCTGCAAACCTCGATCATTTTGCAAGCGGTGCCTGAACCGGCCAGCGCCTGGCTGCTGATGGCCGGCCTGGCTGGACTCGGGCTGTACGCCCGCCGCCGCAGCTAAGCACCCTCTCACAATTCAAGGAGCATAAAGATGAAACTTACCTGTTTCAGGGGGGCGCTACGCCTGTCGCTTTTGCTGGGCCTGGGCCTGGCTGCCGCCGTACAAGCCGCCACCATCGACCCGGCATTGCAGCCCGCGCCAGCCGACGGCTTTGGCGCCGGCACGGTCGGCGGTTCGGCGGCCATCGGTTCGCAGATCTATACCGTGGCGACGCGCCCGCAACTGCTGGCGGCGCTCCAGCGCGGCGGCGTCAATCCCAAGATCATCAAGCTAAATGGCAGCATCGACATGACCGAAGGCGTACCGTTCGCGAACAGCGGCGACCAGGCGATACGCGGCCTGATACGCCTGCCCAGCAACACCACGCTGATCGGCGCCAATGGCACTGCCGCCATCGTCAATGGGCATATCGTGGTGTCCAATGTCACGCAAGTCATCATCCGCAACCTGAAGATCGAGAACCCATGCGATGTAGGGCCGATATGGGACCCGAGCGACGGCGCACTGGGCAACTGGAATGCGGCGTTCGACGGCATCGGCGTCTCCGGTTCGGACCACGTGTGGGTGGACCACGTGAGCTTTACCGACGGCGCCAGGACCGATGACCAGCTGCCGGTGGAGAACGGCCAGGTCAGGCAATGCCACGACGGTGCGCTGGATATCACCAACGCCTCGGACTACGTGACGGTGTCGTACAACGTCTTCGGCCAGCACCGCAAGAATAATCTGATCGGTTCCAGCGACACGGCGACTGCGGACAACGGCAAGCTGCACATCACCTTCAGCAACAACGTCTTCCGCGATATCGTCAGCCGCGCGCCGCGCGTGCGCTATGGCCAGGTCCACCTGTTCAACAACTACTTCGTGGGCAGCAAGTCGCATCCGGCTTATCCCTATGAGTACACGGTCGGTGTCGGCCAGCAGGCGCAGATCCTGTCGCACAACAATGTGTTTGAAATAGCCGGCGTAACGCGCTGCGATGAGGTAGTGACGCCGATCGGCGGCACCGTTCCGGGCGCGTTCAAGGATAGCGGCTCGGTGCTGAACGGCGCCGCGCTCAGCGGCTGCTCGACGCCAGGCAGCGTCGCCTACAGCGTGCCGTATGCATACAGCGCACGTCCAATGGCGCTGGTGAAAGCCAACGCCATCGCCCAGGCAGGCGCCGGCAAGCTGACCTCCACCATCAGCGGCAGCGGCAATGTCACGCCCGACACCACCATCACGCTGACCTGCCCTGCCTCCGGCCTGTACTTCTGCGATGACTTCCAGAACAGCAGCATGGCCAACTGGAACCTGCTGCCGGTATCGGGTCCGAACGGCAGCTTCAGCGTCAAGGCGGAGAGCATCGGCGCCTCCAACATCGTCATGCAATACACCGCCGCGTCGACCGGCGGCGTGCTGGCAACGCTGAAGCCGACTGCCATGGCCAGCGTGCCGTCGGGCGATTACTACGTCGAGGCGCGCATCAAGCCGATGACCAACAGCACCACCGGCAACAAGCTGCTGTACCTGCTGACGCGCTACAAGGATGTCGCCAACTGGTACGGCGCCGGCCTGAATGTGCAAAGCGCCACCACCAGCACGCAGGTCGAAATCGCCCGCATGCTGGCGGGTACGTTGACGCGGCCAAAACAGGTCAAGAAGCCAATTCAGATGGATGCGCAGTTCTACACCGTGCGCTTTGAAATGATCGGCAGCACGCTGACGGTCTATCTCGACGGCGAAGCTTTGGGCACGGTCAGCGATGCCTCGTTCGCGGAACGCGGCGTGATCGGCCTGTACACCGCCAACAAGTCGTTCCAGATTGACGATGTGCGTATCGGCGACCCGTCGCTGAAACCGTCCCAGCTGACACTGAATCCTGCGACGCTGAGCTATTCGGCCGAAGTCGGCGATGCGCCGCTGGCTGTCAGCGTCAACGCCGTCAAGCCGGACGGCACGCTGGATACGTTCAGCGCCGTCTCCAGCAATCCGGCCGTGGCGGCGGTCTCGGTCAACGGCACGCTGCTGTCGGTGACGCCGGTGGGCGCGGGCAACGCCACCATCACCGTCAGCAGCGACTCCGATCCAACGCTGCTGCGCACCATCGCGGCCACTATCAGTCCCCAGTTTGTGCAGCCGACGCAGACCTACGCGTTGGCCGGCGCCGCCCTGCCCGCATCACATGCGGACGCGATCCATGTCGATGCCTCGCTCAAGCTGACCTTCGACGGGCCGCCAACGCTGGGAACTGGCGGCAGCATCCGCATTTTCCGCAAGACGGATAACGCGCTGGTGGACGTTATTCGCCTGTCCGGCGAAACCGATCTGCTGGGCTACGCCGGCCAGGCCAATGTCCGCAAGGTGAACACCACGCCGGTCAGCATCAGCGGCAATACGGCGACCATCAAGCCGCACGCCAACAAGCTGGCCTATGGCACCGAATACTACGTCGCCATCTCCAACGGCGTGTTCACCGGCGCGACGCTGGGCGGCGTGCCGTTCAGCGGCATCGGCGTACTCGGCGACTGGTCGTTCACCACCCGCGCGGCGGCGCCTGCCGCCGGCGCAAACCTCACCGTGGGCGACGCCGCCGACACTGACTTCAGCACCGTGCAAGGCGCGCTGAATTTCGCCATGCAGACGCTGGGCGCCAGCGAGCCGGTAGCCATCACCGTGCGGAATGGCATCTACAACGAGCTGCTCTACCTGCGTGGCAAGGACAACGTCACCATCAAGGGCGAAAGCCGCGATGGCGTCATCATCCAGTACACCAACCATGACACGCTGAACACCGGCTCCGGCGCCAGCCAGGCCAACATCGACGCCGCGCCAGCGGGCGGCCGTTCGGTGCTGCTGGTGGAATCGTCCGACCTGCTGGTACTGGACACCATCACGCTGAAGAACACCACGCTGCGCTCCAGCGCCATCTCGGCGCAAGCAGAAACGCTGTACTTCAACAATGACAACGGCCGCCTGATCGCCAGGAACGCCAACTTCTACAGCGAGCAGGACACGCTCAACCTGAAAGGCTGGTCGTGGTTCACCAATACGCTGGTTGCGGGCAATGTGGACTTCATCTGGGGCAGCAGCCGCGCCGCCTTGTTTGAGGACAGCGAGATCCGCTCGGTCGGCGATACCAGCAATGCATCGAATGGCGGCTATATCCTGCAGGCGCGCGTGGCCAACGCCGGTGACAAGGGCTATGTCTTCCTCAACAGCCGCCTGACGCATGGTCCCGGCCCAGGGCCGCTGCACGGCGACGTGCCAGCCGGCGCCACCTACCTCGCACGCAGCGCCGGCAATGCCGCCTATTGGGACAATATCGCCTTCATCAATACCAGCATGGACGTGCATATCGCCACTACCGGCTGGGCCGGCGCCGGCGTCAACGGCCAGCCGGCGCCCAATCCAGCCGTCGCCAGCGCGGCCAGCGGCTGGCGCGAATACGGCAGCACCACGCCGACCGGCGAAGCGATCAACCTGGCGGCCCGCGTCGGCGGCTTCCAGCTGAGCGCCAGCGACGTGGCGGCCGGCTATGCCGACCGCGCCAAAGTGTTCGCAGCCTACGGCGGCGGCATAGGCTGGAATCCTCAGCCGTAAGCTGTCATCGTTCCGTCATACGAATGGGGTAGCATGCCGCACGCCCGTGGTACGCTATGCCACCCCATTCAACCTGACGACGACCTATGACCAAGAAAATGTCTTTGCGCGCCATCGTGATCGCGGCCACCAGCCTCGCTCTACAAGCCGCACATGCCGCACCAGCGGCGCCAACCACCGCCTCCACCCTGCCCAAGCTCGTCGTCGTGCTGGTGGTGGACGGCCTGCCGAACGAACAGGTTCAGCGCTATCGCGACCAGTTTGGCCAGGGCGGCTTGCGCCGCATGCTGGACCAAGGCGCATCCTTCAGCAATGCCCACCAGGCGCACGGCGTGACCGTTACCGCCATCGGCCACAGCGCGGTGCTGACCGGCGCCTATCCTTACGTGCACGGCATCATCGGCAATAACTGGATCGATCCGGTCACCAGGAAATCGGTCTACTGCACCGAAGACACCAACTACACCTACATCGGCGAAGAGACCAAGCCTAGCGACGGCACCTCGCCGGCAAGGCTGAAAGTCAACACGCTGGGCGATGAACTGCGTTACGCCACCGGCAGCAAGAGCAAGGTCATCACGGTGTCCGGCAAGGACCGTGGCGCGATCCTGCTGGCGGGTAAAACTGGCACCGCCTATATGTACATGGACAAAACCGGCAACTTCGCCAGCAGCACCTACTATATGAAGCAACACCCGGAATGGGCAAGCAAATATCTGGCGACCAAGCCGCAGGACCGCTACTACGGCAAGACCTGGTCGGCACTGCTGCCGCCCGCCGCCTACGACGGCGACGCCCCGGAAGAATTGAACGCGCCAAAAGCCGGCGGCCATAACCGCCTGCCTTATACCTATTACAGCGAAAGCGGCGAGATCGATGCCGGCTACTACGCCAGCCTGCGTGTCGGCCCCTATCTGGACCAGCTGACGCTGGACTTCGCGCGCGCAGCGGTGGAAGGCGAGAACCTGGGCCGCAATCCGGCCGGCGTGCCGGATCTGCTGGGCGTCAGCCTGTCGGCGCACGACTACGTCAACCACGCCTTCGGCCCGGAGAGCAAGCTGTCGCACGACCACTTGCAGCGCCTGGACCGCATGCTGGCAGACTTCTTCAACTACCTGGATAAACGCGTCGGCATGGATAACGTGCTGGTGGTGCTGACCGCCGATCACGGCTTCCCGAACACGCCGGAATTCGCCAAGACGCAGCACTATGACGCCGAGCGGCTGGATGGCGACAAGCTGATGGCCGCGCTGGACAAGCATCTGCAGGAGAAATTTGGCGTCGCCAAGCTGGTGCAAGCCTGGTCGCTGCCGAACATCCATCTGGACTATGCGCTGGCTGAGCAGAACAAGCTGAAACGCGAAGAGGTGGAAAACGCCGCCGCCAAATACCTGCTGGCGCAGAAAGGCATCGTCGATACCTTCACCCGCACGCAGTTCGAAAGCGGCGCAGTGCAAGGCACGCATATCAACACGCTGATGCGCCGTGCCTGGAATCGTGAATCGTCGGGCGACCTGATGGTGATTACCAAGCCATACTGGTACTTCGGCAGTAGCACCAGCGGCACCTCGCATGGTTCGCCATACGCTTATGATACCAACGTACCGCTGATGGTCATGGGCAAACGCTGGATCAAGCCAGGGGCGTATGGCCAATATGCGGAAGTAGTCGACATCGCACCAACGCTGGCCCACCTGCTGCGCCTGCGCCCACCGGCAGGCTCGGAAGGCCGCGTGCTGGTCGAAACGCTGCGTTAACCGCAGCGCTTAACGCCACTTACGCAGCTTACGCCAGGCTGTTCAGGTATTGATTCAGGTGATCGAAATTGAGCGGCTTGGAAAAATGCTGGGTAAAGCCTGCCGCGACAGCCTTCTTGGCGGAGTCGCGGTCGGCGGAGCCGGTCAAGGCGATGATCGGGACCGACTGCGCGCCAGGCATGCGGCGGATCGCGCGCACCGCGCCAAAGCCATCCATCCAGGGCATGCCCAGGTCCATGATGATCGCCTTCGGCATCGCATCACGCACCCAGTCGCAGGCTTCGTAGCCATTGTGGGCCGAGGCGGTTTCATAGCCCTGGCATTGCAGCAGCGCCGACAGCGACTCCACCACATCCACGTTGTCATCCACCACCAGTACCTGTTTGTCGCTTGCCATGATTAGCCTCACTTTGTTGAATTTGTGAGGCTATCGTACTGCCGAGCCAGGACGGTGTATGTTCGCCAGCGCACCTAGCCGCGCACGGCGGCTTCCGGCCGGCGAGCGTTCACCCTACCATCAATTTGACCGATTTCAGATTGACGCTATCCGACCCGGCGTGGATCGTAAAGCTGCCCGGCTCCACCACCCGCTGCATTTCCGTGTTGAAGAACCACAGGTCGGACGGCTTGATGTCGAAGCTGAGCGTGCGCTTCTCGCCCGGTTTCAGCGTCACGCGCTTGAAGGCCTTCAGTTCCAGCACTGGACGTGTAACGGAGCTGATGTCGTCGCGAATGTAGATCTGCACCACTTCGTCGCCCAGGCGCTTGCCGGTATTGGTGACCTCCACTTCCACCTTGGTCGATTCGCCGACCGCGATACTGGCTTTCGCCAGGCGCGGCTGGGAGATCTCGAACGTGGTGTAGCTCAGGCCAAAGCCGAACGGATACAGCGGCTTGGTCGAACCATCGATATAGCCACGGCGTGCCGACGGCTTGTGATTGTAGAAGATCGGCAGTTGGCCGACACTGCGCGCGATCGACACCGGCAGCTTGCCGCCCGGATTGGCGCGACCGAACAGCAGGTCCGCTGCCGCATGGCCGGTTTCCTGGCCCATATACCAGCCTTCGATGATGGCGTCCGCCTTCTCCGCCAGCAGGTTGATCGACAGCGGACGGCCATTCAGCAGGAACACCACGGTCGGCTTGCCCAGCGCGAAAATCGCCCGCGCCAGATCGTTCTGCTGACCCATCAGGTCCAGCGTCTCGCGGTCGCCCAGGTGGGTATCGGCCCACGCCTCGCGGCTGGTCTGCTCATTATCGCCCAGGACCATGACGATGGTGTCGGCCGACTTGGCCGCCTCCACCGCGTCGGCGATCAGCTTCGCGTTCACTTGTGGATCGGTGAACTTGATCTCGTCCTTGCCCCAGATGCGGCTTTCGGTGATGCGCACGCCCTCGGAATACGCCAGCGTAAAGCCCTGCGCCTTGGCTTCGGCCTGCAAGCCTTCGTGGATCGACACCACATGGCGCGGAATGTCCGAATAACCGCCGATAGGCGTGTCCTTGGCGTGAGTACCGATCAGCAGCAGCTTGCCGACCTTCTTGCCGTCCAGCGGCAGTACACCCTTGTCGTTCTTCAGCAGCACAGGCGTGCGCGTTGCCGCCAGGCGCGCCAGCGCGATCGCCTCCCTGGTGGCGGTCAGACCGTCAGCAGCCTTGGCGTCCACATACGGATTCTCGAACATGCCGGCTTCGAATTTCATTATCAGGATGCGGCGCACGACCACATCGATTTCGCCTTCGCTGATGCGGCCTTCCTTGACCAGCTGGCCCAGCTCCTTGAAGGCCTTGCCATCCGGCGTTTCAACATCGACGCCCGCCTTGAAGGCGCGGAAAGCCGCCTCCTTGTTCGAATCGACCAGCTTGTGGCGCGAAATCAGCTCGGTCACGCCCATGTAGTCGGACACGGTAATGCCCTTGAAGCCCCACTCTTCGCGCAGGATCTTGTGCAGCAGCCAGTGACTGGCGTGCGATGGCACGCCGCCGATCTCGTTATACGACGGCATCACCGCGCCAACGTTGGATTCCTTGATGGCGCGCTCGAACGGCGGGAAGAACTCTTCGCGCAGCGTACGTTCGGTGACTTCCGCCGGGCCGATATTGGTGCCGTTCTCCGGCTGACCGTGGCCGGTCATATGCTTCAGCGTGACGAATACCTTGTCCTTGGCCAGCACAGGACTGGTGCCGGCAAAGCCGAGGATGGCCGCCTTGCCGATCTCACCGCAAACATAGGGATCTTCACCGAAGGTCTCTTCGATGCGGCCCCAGCGCGGCTCGCGCGCCACGTCCACCACCGGCGCCAGCGCCAGGTTGGCGCCGCGCACGCGCATCTCGCGCGCCGCCACGCTGAAGATCTTGGTCGTCAGCTCGGTATCAAAAGACGACGCGATGCCGATCGCTTGCGGGAAGCTGGTCGCATGTCGGGCCGCATAGCCGTGCAGCGCTTCTTCGTGCATGAACATCGGAATACCCAGGCGGGTCTGCTCCATCGACCATTTCTGCGCCGCGTTGACGTAGTTGGCCGTCTCCAGCGGCGTGCGGTTCAGCACCTGGCCATCGTCACCGGCGGCGCCGGCGCCCTGCCCCAACCGGCGATCCGAAGGGCGCGCCAGCATGCCCATCCCGTTCGGGAATTCCTGCTGCGCCTTGGCGGCCACAAACTCGCCCTTGTCATCCTGAATCTTCACCTTGGTCAGCCAGGTGCAGTGCAGCTGCATGATCTTCTCTTCCAGCGTCATGCGGCCGATCAGGTCATCGACACGCTTTTCAGCTGGCAGCGAAGCGTCCTTATACGGCAGTTTGGCCGAGGCGGCCAGCGCTGGCAGAACGGTGAGTCCGGCCAGGCCGGTCATGGATGATAAGAATTGCCTGCGATGATTGGTCATGCATTTGTCTCCGGTGGTTTTTTATATTTTGATTTATCGTTTGCCTGCGCGGGTGCTGACGTCCACCCATACTGCCAATGTCAGGATCGCTCCTTTAACGATCATCTGCCAATACGTGTCAACGTCCAGCATCGACATGCCGTTGTCCAGCGACGCCATGACCAGCGCGCCTATCAGCGCGCCATGCACGGTGCCCGAGCCACCGCGCATCGAGGTGCCGCCGATGAAGCAGGCAGCGATCGCATCCAGCTCGCCCGAGGTGCCGGCCGATGGCGAACCTGCCGCCAGGCGTGCGGTGTTGATGATGCCGGCCAGTGCGCACATCAGGCCCATGATGCCGAAGATCCACAGCTTGATCGACTTGACGTTGATGCCGGACAGGCGGGTCGCCTCCATGTTCGAGCCGACCGAGTACACGCGGCGGCCGAACACGGTTTGCGTGGTGACATAGCTGAACACCGCCAGCAGCGCCAGCAACAGCAGCACCGGCAGCGGAATGCCTTCATACGAGTTGAAGGTGATGACGAAAGCCGCCAGCACCACGCCCAGCATGGCCAGCTTGGCGGCATCGCGCCACGCCGGCGCCACGTCCAGTGCGTGCGCAGCACGGCTGCGGCGGCGCGCCATAATCAGGTAAATGCCGACTGCGAACAACACGAAGCCGAGTGCGATGCCCAGCGTCGGCGCCAGGTAGGCCTGGCCGAGGTAGACCATGTCGTCCGACACCGGCGCGATGGTGGTGCCGCCGGTAACGCCCAGCACAATGCCGCGATACGCCAGCATGCCGCCCAGGCCAACGATGAACGATGGGATGCCCAGGTAAGCCGTCAGGTAGCCATTGAACAAGCCAATCAGCAGGCCGACCACCAGCACGGCGATCAGCGTCACCGGCAACGGCAAATGGTGTGTCACATCCAGCACCGCCGCGATGCCGCCCAGCAGTCCGAGCAGCGAGCCGACCGACAGGTCAATCTCGCCGGCGATAATGACCAGCGACATGCCGCAGGCGACAATGCCAGTAATCGCCATCTGGCGCATCAGGTTGGACAGGTTGCGCGGTGTGACGAAGCCGCCTTCGGTGTGATAGCTGAAAAAGGCCCAGATCAGCGCCACGGCAATCAGCAGCGCCAGCATTTTGTACTGCGTGAACAGTTGTTTGATATTGTTACTCTTCATGGATCATCCTGAATTCAATGCGCATCGAGCGCTGCCGCCAGCACGGTTTCCTGGCTAAGATTATCGTTGACGAAATCGCCGCGCAGCTTGCCCTCGCCGATCACCAGCACGCGGTCCGAGGTGCCCAGCACCTCAGCCAGTTCCGACGACACCATGATGATCGACACGCCCTCTTTGGCCAGGTCGAACATCAGCTGATAGATTTCGAACTTGGCGCCGACATCGACACCGCGCGTCGGCTCGTCCAGGATCAGGATCTTCGGTTTGGTCAGCAGCATCTTGGACAGCACCGCCTTCTGCTGGTTACCGCCCGACAGGCCGGTAATTGGCAGGAAGGGACTGGAGGTCTTCAGCTTGACGCTGTTGATCTCCTTGCGGATGGTCGCCAGTTCGGCATCCTGGTCAACGCGGGTGGCGCGTGAAAAGTCCTTCAGCACCGCCAGCGTCATGTTGTGGCCGACGCCGAGGTCCGGCACGATGCCGTGGTGCTTGCGGTCTTCCGGCACCATGGCCAGGCCGTTGCGGATCGCCTTCAGCGGTGTGCTGGTATCGAGCTTTTGGCCATTCAGCCAGACCTCCGCCTCGCTCGGGCCGGGATAGGCGCCAAAGATAGCAGACACCAGCTCCGTGCGGCCGGCGCCGACCAGGCCGGCGATGCCAAGGATCTCGCCCCGGCGCAGTTTGAAGGAGATATTGTCGACGCGCTTGCGTTCAGGATTGTCGGCGTCATAGCAAGTCACATTACGGGCTTCGAAGATCACCTCGCCCGGCGTGTGTTCGCGCTGCGGGTACAGCTGCGTCATTTCGCGGCCCACCATCTGCGCGATGATGCGGTCGATATTCATCTCGCTCATCGGCGTGGTGGCGATATGCTGGCCATCGCGGATGGTGACGATGGTGTCGCAGATATCCGCCACTTCATCCAGCTTGTGCGAGATGTAGACGCAGGTAACACCCTTGGCTTTCAATGAGTGGATGATATTCAGCAGCACCTTGATCTCGGCCGCCGTCAGCGAAGACGACGGCTCGTCGAGAATCAGCAGGCGCGCATTCTTGTTCAGCGCCTTGGCGATTTCGATCAGCTGCTGGTGGCCGCCGCCATACTGCTTCACCGGCAGCACCACGTTGACATCATTGATGTTCAGCTCTTTCAGCAGCGCTTCCGCACGGCGGTTCATGGCCTCGTAGTTCATGCGGCCGCCTGGCAGCGTGATCTCGTTGCCGAGGAAGATATTCTCCGCCACCGACAATTCAGGCACCAGCATCAGTTCCTGGTGAATGATGACGATGCCGGCCGCCTCGGTCTCGCGGATCGATTGCGCGCGCAGCGGCTGGCCGTCCCACAGGATCTCGCCGTCCCAGGTGCCGTGCGGGTACACGGCCGACAGCACTTTCATCAGGGTGGATTTACCGGCGCCGTTCTCGCCGCAGAGGCCAGCGCATTCGCCGGCCTTCAGCTTGATGTCGATGCCGTTCAAAGCGCGTACACCGCCAAATTCCTTGACGATATTGCGCATCTCCAGAAGATATTCAGCCATGCTGACTCCTTATTTGGCGGTCAGCTGGGCCTTGGTGTAAAAACCGTCGGTGGCAAGCACGTCGACGTTCGCCTTGGTCAGCGCGATCGGCGCCAGCAGCAAGGTGTTCACGTTCTTCATGCCGTTGTTGTAGTTGGCGTTGTAGGCCGGCGCCTCGTTGCGCACCAGCTTGACCGACAGGCGCGCAGCTTCGGTGGCAATCACTTTCAGCGGCTTGTAGACGGTCATGGCCTGGGTGCCGGCGATGACACGCTTGACGGCTGCCAGATCGGCATCCTGGCCGGAGACCGGCACTTTGCCAGCCAGCTTTTGCGCGGCCAGCGCCTGGATCGCACCGCCGGCGGTGGCGTCGTTGGATGCAACCACGGCGTCGATCTTGTTGCCGTTGGCGGTCAGCGCGTTTTCCACGATGGCCAGCGCTTCGGAAGCGCTCCAGTCCTTGGTCCACTGCTTGCCGACGACCTTGATGTCTCCCTTGTCGATCAGCGGCTGCAGCACTTTCAGCTGGCCTTCGCGCAGGATCTTGGCGTTGTTGTCGGTCGGCGCGCCGCCCAGCAGGTAGTAATTACCTTTAGGCTTGATGCCCACCAGCGTGCTGGCTTGCAGTTCGCCGACCTTGGCATTGTCGAAAGAGATGTAGGCATCGATATCGGCGTTCAGGATCAGGCGGTCATACGACACCACCTTGATCTTGGCCTTCTTCGCTTCCCGCACGGCGTTGTTCAGCACCGTGGCGTTGTAAGGAACGATGACCAGCACGTCGACGCCGCGCGAGATCAGATTCTCGATCTGCGCAATCTGCCGCTGCTCGCTGGCGTCGGCCGATTGCACATAGACCTTGGCGCCCAGCTTCTCCGCTTCGGCGGTGAAGTAGTCACGGTCGCGCGCCCAGCGTTCCAGGCGCAGGTCATCGATCGAGAAACCGATCTTCGGGTTCTTGGCGTCGGCCAAGGCGCTCCCCGCACCCAGAGCCATCATCGCGCCGATAACAGCGCTCACTACAATCTTCTTCATCTATCGTCTCCGTTATTGTTTTGATTGAGGACTTAGTGGTTGTGACGTGCCAGCGTCTGCCCCACATTCCTGTATTCCAGCGCCAGTTCCATGCAGGCCCCGGTTTCCATCTGGCCCACGGTGGAGCGGTACAGCTCCTGCCATGGCGTCTGGCTGGCCGGCACCGGCGGAATGCCTTCCGCCTTGCGCTTGGCCAGTTCCTCGTCGCTGATCAGCATATTGCAGCTGCCTTCGTTCAGGTCCACGCGCACAGTGTCGCCTGTGCGGATGTAGGCCAGGCCGCCACCGACTGCGCTTTCCGGCGAGGCGTTCAGGATCGACGGGCTGTCCGAGGTGCCGGACTGGCGGCCATCGCCCAGCGTCGGCAGCCAGTTGACGCCGCGCTTGATCAGCGCATCAGGCGGTTGCATGTTGACGACTTCGGCCGAACCAGGCCAGCCGATCGGACCGGCGCCGCGAATCACCAGGATGGAGTCTTCGTCGATGTTCAGCGCAGGATCGTTGATGCGGTCGTGGTAGTCGCCCGAACCATCGAACACAATGGCGCGCGATTCGAACACATTTTCCTGCCCTGGCTTGCTCAGATAACGCTGGCGGAATTCCGGCGAGATCACGCTGGTCTTCATGATGGCGAAGTCGAACAGATTGCCTTTCAGGACGAAGAATCCGGCATCTTCCTTCAACGGCGCATTGAACGGGTAGATCACTTCACGGTCGTTGGTTTCGTGGCCGACCAGATTCTGCTTCATGGTGTTACCGGTAACAGTCAGGCGGTCGGAACGCAGACGGCCCTGTTGTTCCAGTTCCCACATCACCGCCGGCACGCCGCCCGCGCGGTGGAAGCGCTCGCCGAGGAATTTACCGGACGGCTGCATGTTCAGCAGCAGCGGCACCTTGTGGCCATATTCCATCCAGTCGCTCGACTTCAGCTCAACGCCGGCGTGACGCGCCATCGCGACGATGTGCTGCTGGGCGTTGGTGGAACCGCCAATGGCGGCGTTGACAACAATCGCATCCAGGAAGGCGTCGCGGTTCAGGATCTGCGATGGACGAATGTCCTGCTTGGCCATTTCGACGATGCGCTTGCCGGTTTCGTAGGCCATCTGGCCACGCTCACGGTACGGTGCCGGAATCGCCGAGCAGCCGGTCAGCGACATGCCCAGTGCTTCGGCAATCGCGTTCATGGTCGACGCGGTGCCCATGGTGTTGCAATGGCCGGCCGAAGGCGCCGATGCCGCAGCAATCTCCAGGAATTTTTCTTCATTGATTTTGCCGGCAGCCAGCTGCTTGCGGCCTTTCCAGATCGCCGCGCCGGAGCCGACCAGTTCACCATCCAGCCAGCCGTCCAGCATCGGACCGCCGGACAGCACGATGGCAGGAATGTCGATGGTGGCGGCCGCCATCAGCTGCGACGGCGTGGTCTTGTCGCAGCCGGTGGTCAGCACCACGGCGTCGATCGGGTAGCCATGCAGGATCTCGACCAGGCCCATATAGGCCAGGTTGCGGTCGATCGCCGCAGTCGGGCGGCGGCAGTTTTCAAAGATCGGGTGCAGCGGGAATTCCATCGCGATGCCGCCGGCGTCGCGGATGCCGTCGCGCACGCGCTTGGCCAGTTCCAGGTGGATGCGGTTGCACGGGCTGATATCGCTGCCCGATTGGGCGATGCCGATGATAGGACGGCCGGAACGCAGTTCCTCTGGCGTGATCCCGTAGTTCATGAAGCGCTCAAGATACAGCGCGGTCATATCGATGTGGTCCGGATTATCGAACCAGTCCTGTGAACGGTAGCGGCGTTGTTGGGTGCTCATAGAGTGCCTATTCTGGTAAATACAGGTGTTGCAGTTGTCCCGGCGAGGCGACGCGGAAGCTGAAAATGCCTCCGGCCAGCGGCTCCCGGCTCAATTCTTCAGCCGACAAGCCCTTGCGGGCGGTGGTCACGAACACGGTGCGCAAATCCTCGCCGCCAAACGTGACTTTGGTGATATTCGAACACGGCATGGCGATGCTGTCCAGCAGTTCGCCGCCTGGCGTATAACGTTCGATGCGGGCGCCGGCAAACAGCCCTACCCACAGGACGCCATCGGCGTCCACCGCCGTGCCGTCCGGATAGCCGCTGCCAGCGATCTTGACGAACACGCGCTTGTTGGACAGCTTGCCTTGTTCGTCCAGGTCAAACGCATAGATGGTTTTTTCCAGCGTGTCGGTGTGGTAGAAAGTGCGGCCGTCCGGGCTGACGCACGGGCCGTTGGTGATGACATAGCCGCCATCCTTGTGTTGCAGTCCTTCGGCGGCGCTCAGGCGGAACAGCGATCCGCTCGGCGCCACTTCGGCGTTGTCCATGGAGCCGAACCACAGCGCGCCGTGGCGGTCCACATAGCCGTCATTCAGGCGGTTGCCCGGAATGTCGGCTTCCAGTTCCTGAATGCTGGTCAGCGCGCCGGTCTCAAACGAGAAACGCTCGATGCGGCCCGGCAGGCCGCAGACGAAATCGCCGCCGTGTATCGGCAAAGCGAAGCCCACTTCATCCGGCACCGTCCAGCTTTGGCGGCGGCCGCCGTCTTCGGCGCAGCGGTGGATCGCGCGCTGCTTGATGTCGACAAAATACAGCGCCTTGTCTTCAGCATGCCATACCGGGCCTTCCGCCAGCGTGGCGGCGAGAGGCCAGATGCACTCAGGCTGGTAGAGGCTCATGCGCCATACCATCCGGCGTCGACGAAGTAATCGCGGCCGGAGCAGCGGCGTCCGTTGTCGGAGGACAGGAACAGCGCCATGGCGGCGATGTCTTCGATTTCCACTGGCTGCGGCAGCACTTGGGAATCCAGGATCGCCTGGCCCGCTTCCGGCGAATGCCACAGCGCCTTCTGGCGCTCGGTCAGCACCGAACCAGGAATCACCGTGTTGACGCGGATGCCGTCTTTGCCCAGATCGCGTGCCAGACCACGGGTCAGGCCTTCGATCGCCGCTTTGGCGGTCATGTACAGCGTCAGGTTAGGCAACGCCAGGTGCCACGAGATCGAACCGAAATTCAGGATCACGCCGCCGCCAGCTTTCTTCATGCCCGGCGCCACGGCCTGCGCGCAGAAGAACTGGTGGCGCAGATTGACGGCCAGGCTGTTGTCCCAGTATTTGCCGGTGACTTCATGCACTTCGTGACGATGATCGTTGGCGGCGTTGTTGATCAGGACTTCGATGGCGCCGTGATCCTGTTCAATCTGCGCCAGCACCTTGGCCAGCGCATCCAGGTCGGTCAGATCGCACTTGAAGAACACCGGCACATGCTTGGCGTCTTTCAGGCTCTCGACCAGCGCGCGCGAGGCGTCTTCAACGATATCGATGAAGAACACTTGCGCGCCCTGCTTGACGAAGGCATCTACGATGCCTGCGCCGATGCCGCTGCCGCCGCCGGTGATCAGAACCCGCTTACCTGCCAGGTCCGGGTAGGTAGCGAAGACCAAAGGTTTCCCCATTTATTCTCTCCAGAGATTTGTTTTTTAGTTGAGCAGGCCGCGTTGGGCCAGATTGCGATACAGGGCGCGCACGCCAAAGGTCCAGGGCGTGACAGCGTCGCTGCGGTAGACGTGATTCACCAGCATGCCCAGCGACGGGCTGCTGATGCTGACGCGGTCACCCAGCTTGTGGGTGAAGCCGGCGCCTGGTGCGCCACGGTCTTTGATCGGCGAGAACATGGTGCCGAGGAAGAGCATGAAGCCATCCGGATATTGGTGGTGGGCGCCACTGGTTTGCGCTACCAGGTCCAGCGGGTCGCGGCTGATTTCGCGCATGCGGCTCTCGCCGTCCAGGCGGAAGCTATCTTCGGCGCCCTCGATCACCAGGCGCAGTTCCGCATTGCGTACGGTGTCGATGCCGAAGCGCTCATCGAACAGGCGAATGAACGGGCCAATGCCGCACGAAGCGTTGTTGTCCTTGGCTTTACCCAGCAGCAGCGCGCTGCGGCCTTCGATGTCGCGCAGGTTGACGTCGTTGCCCAGCGTGGCGCCGACGGCTTGCGCACGGCTGTTCACGGCCAGCACGACTTCCGGCTCAGGGTTGTTCCATTTCGATTCAGGGTGCAGGCCGACGTCCGCGCCGAAACCGACCGCCGACATCGGCTGCGATTTCGAGAACACTTCGGCGTAAGGGCCAATGCCAACTTCCATGTACTGCGACCAGGCGCCACGGGCGATAAACTGTTCCTTCAGCTTCTCGGCTTCCGGCGAGCCAGGCTTGATGGCCGACAGGTCGGCGCCGATATCTTTCAGCAGCGTCGCACGCAACTCATCGGCCTTGGCCGGGTTGCCGCCCGCCTGCTCTTCAATCACGCGCTCCAGCAGGCTGACCGCGAAGGTCACGCCGCAGGCCTTGATGGCTTGCAGGTCGTTCGGCGCCAGCAGGCGTACCGGTACATCATCCGCGCCGCTCAATGCCGCTTCAATCAGCGTTTCCACGCGGCCCAGCGATTCGCCTTGCGCGGCTTTGGCGAAAGCCACGACGTCGTCGCGGTCCAGCAAGTCCGACACGGTTGCCACCTGGGCGGTGATATCAAACACTTCGCCATTACGCACCACGACCACGCTCGGACCGTTGATGTCGCCGCCGCGCCATACACGGCCGACCAGCAATGCGTCCGACAAATCAGCAGGCAGGTGCGCCGACGCCGGCGCGTGTTTCAGATTGTTCTTCACAAAGTCTCCTTTAATGGTTTTATCCGGCATTTTTGTTGCATGTACCATCCGGTTAACCTAAAATGAATAGCGCTAACATTTTATGAGTGTGAAGGATTTATGCAACCAAGTCAACACGCTTTGCCCCGTTATTTGGGCGCTGCCATAGCCTCCTGTTTCGCCGCCTGCCTGATGTATACGGCAGCCTTCGCAGCCGCACCGGCGCAGCACTGGGTGTCAAGTTGGGGTGCGGCGCAGCAAATTCCTGATAGCGCAAACGAACTGGCGGCTGAGAACTGGCGCGACGCCAGCCTGCGCCAGACCGTCCATCTCACTCTGGGCGGCAAGCAGTTCCGGGTCCGGGTCAGTAACTTGTATGGCACTGCACCATTAGCACTCGACGGTGCCAGCGTGGCGCTGGCAAAAGCACCCGGCCAGTCCGACATCCTGCCACCAACCCTGCATCCGCTGACCTTTAACGGACGCGGCTCGGTCACCATCCCTGCGGGCGCGGAATACTACAGCGACGCCGTCGCCATGGAAGTCAAACCGGCAGCCGATCTGACCGTGTCGCTTTACTTCAAAGTCGAACCGGCTCGCCAGACCAGCCATAACGGCGCCCGCACCACCACTTTCCTCGCCAAAGGCAACCGCGTGATGGACGCGGCATGGGCCGACGCGGGCAAGATCACGCGCTGGTATGCGATGAGCGACGTGGAAGTGCTGGCGCCGCGCAGCGTCGGCGCCCTGGTCACCATCGGCGATTCGATCACCGACGGCTACGGCATCCCGAATGACACCAACACCCGCTGGCCGGACGTGCTGGCAGCACGCCTGCGCAACAATGGCCTGTCGCTGGGCGTGGTCAATGCCGGCATCGGCGGCGGCCGCATGCTGAAGGACGGCATAGGTCCCAACCTCGCCGCGCGTTTCGATAACGATGTGATCTCGCGCGCCAGCGTCACCCACGCGCTGGTGCTGATCGGCGTGAATGACCTCGGCGTCCAGCACCGCAATGGCCCTGACACTCCCGCCGACCGCCAGCAGTTGTTGGCCGACCTGAAGCTTGCCTACAGCCAGGTCGCCGCACGCGCGCACGCACATGGCATCTGCATCATCGGCGGCACCATCACGCCGTACTCGGGCAGCGAGTACTACCATCCGGAGGCCGAAAATGAGGCCGACCGCCAAGAATTGAATAACTGGATACGCACTTCTGGCATGTTCGATGCCGTAGCTGATTTCGACAGCACGTTGCGCGACCCTGCGCAGCCTTCGCGCATCAAGAAAGTCTATGATTCGGGCGACGGCCTGCATCCATCGCTGGCGGGCTATCGCGCGCTGGCAGAAACCGTGCCCTTGAAGGCATTACAAAAAAATTGCGGAGACAAATAAATGATGATTGCAGCGCGCGCCGTCCTGACGGCGCTACTGGCCAGCAGCACGCTGGCCGGTCCTGTTGCGCACGCAGCGCAGCCAGCCACCTACACCAATCCGATACTGAGTGGCTTTCACGCCGATCCTAGCATCTGCCGCGTCGGCGGCGACTACTACCTGGCCACCAGCAGCTTTGAATATTTCCCCGGCGTGCCAATCTATCACAGCAAGGACCTGGTGCACTGGCGTCAGATTGGCCACGCTCTTTCGCGCGGCAGCCAGCTGAACCTGGCCAAAACGCGCAGCTCGCAAGGCATTTACGCACCGACGCTGCGCTGCCACGATGGCGTGTTCTACATGGTGACGACCAATATGGAAGGCGGCGGCGCCTTCTACGTGCACACCAAAGACCCTGCCGGCGAATGGTCGGAGCCGGTCTGGCTGAACGACCCGACCTTCGCCATGGACCCGTCGCTGTTCTTCGACGACGACGGCAAGGTGTACTACACCCGACACGGCGGCGGCCGGAATGGTGGCGTCTATCAGGCGGAAATCGACATCAAGGCCGGCAAACTGCTGGAGCCTCCTCGTCTGATCTGGTCCGGCACCGGCGGTGTGTGGCCGGAAGGTCCGCACTTGTACAAGCATGACGGTCAGTACTATCTGCTGATCTCCGAGGGCGGCACCTCGTATGAGCATAGCCTGACGATGGCGCGTTCATCGTCGCCATTCGGCCCGTTCACTGCCAACCCGGCCAATCCTATCCTGACGCACCGCGATCATCCTGAATTACCGTTGCAGGCGACCGGCCATGGCGACCTGGTACAGACGCCGGAAGGCAAATGGTGGATGCCGCTGCTGGGCATCCGTCCGGTCGACAAGCGCCACCACCTCGGCCGTGAAACACTGCTGACGCCTGTTGCGTGGAATGACAAGGGCTGGATTACCGTGAATAACAACAAGCCACTCCAGGTGGAGATGTCGGCAGAGGGCCTGCCGCCTTCATCGCCGTGGCCTGTGGAGCCGGTGCGCGACGATTTCACCGCACCGAAGCTCGGCCTGCAATGGGCGCAGCTTCGTGGCCCCGGCGACGGCTTGTGGTCATTGAGCGAGCGTCAAGGTTACCTGCGCCTCAAAGGCAGCAGCGTCACCATGAACGATATCGCGCAGCCGGCGTTTGTGGCGCGCCGCCAGGAGCATATGCGCATGCGTGCGGCCACGCAGATTGAGTTCCAGCCATCCGCTGCCGCGCAAGCCGCTGGCCTCGTGCTGCGCCAGAACGAGAAGAACTACTACCAGCTGCGCATTACCGGTACGACCGAGCGCCGCCTGGAACTGGTTTCGCGTACCGGCGGTACGACCACCCTCGCCGCCTCAGCGCCGCTGCCGGCAGGTCCGGTCACGCTGCAAGTGGAATCGTGGCCGGACCGCTACGCGTTCAGCTACAGCAGCGCCGGCGGCCCGCTCAAGCAGATCGGCGCCACCTTGCCAACCGCACCGCTGTCATCGGAATCGGCGGGGGGATTTACCGGTGTCTTCATCGGCATGTATGCCGAACGCGCAGCGGCCGATTTCGCATGGTTTGATTACACACCACTGGAAAAATAAAACATGAGACAACGTGTTGTTGCCGCAGGGGCCATGCTGCTGGCCCTGCTCTGTCACGCCCTGCCCGCGCAGGCGCTGGGCCAGAAGAAACTGGCCTGGTTCGATCAACCTCCGGCCGACGCGGTGGCGCTGGCCCGTAATGGCCAGGCCGCGAAACTCTATGTCGATCCGGCCGACCATGCCGGCGTGCTGCGCGCGGCCGGCGATCTGCAAGCCGACATCGCCCGCGTCAGCGCCGCCAAACCCTTACTGGCCAAGGGCGGCAAGCCGGCCGGCGAGGACGTGGTCATCATCGGCACCGTCGGCAAGAGCGCCCTGATCGACCAGCTGGTCGCCGAAGGCAAGCTGGATGTATCGGCCATCAAAGGCAAATGGGAAGGCTGGCAGGTACAGACGCTGCGCAAGCCGCTGCCTGGCGTCGAACGCGCGCTGGTGATTGCCGGCAGCGACAAGCGCGGCACCATCTTCGGCATCTATGAGATGTCCGAGCAAATCGGCGTCTCGCCGTGGAACTGGTGGGCGGACGTGCCGGCGGCGAAACACGCCAATGTGTATGCATCGGCCAGCGCTGCCGTCAGCGATGCGCCGGTGGTGCAATACCGCGGCATTTTTCTGAATGACGAAGCGCCGGCGCTGACCGACTGGGTCAAACAGCGCTACGGCGGCTTCAATCACCAGTTCTACGAAAAAGTCTATGAACTGATCCTGCGCATGCGCGGCAACTACCTGTGGCCCGCCATGTGGGGCAAAGCGTTCTACGATGACGACAAATTAAATGGCAAGGTCGCCGACGAATATGGCGTCGTCATCGGCACCTCGCACCACGAGCCGATGATGCGCGCACACGACGAGTGGCGCCGCTATGGCGATGGCAAGCCGTGGGACTACAACCGCAGCCAGGAGAAGCTGCGCGACTTCTGGACGCAGGGCCTACGCATGTCGCAAGGCCAGGAAAAGCTGATTACGCTGGGCATGCGCGGCGATGGCGACGAGCCGATGTCGGAAGGCGCCAACGTGGCGCTGCTGGAGCGCATCGTCAGCGACCAGCGCAGCATCATCGCCAAGGAAATCAATCCGGACATGAGCAAGGTGCCGCAGGTATGGGCGCTGTACAAGGAAGTGCAAGAGTATTACGAGAAAGGCATGCGCGTTCCGGACGACGTGATGCTGCTGTGGTGCGACGACAACTGGGGCAATATCCGCCGCCTGCCGACCGCCGAGGAACGCAAGCGCGCTGGTGGCGCCGGGGTCTATTACCACTTCGACTATGTCGGTGGCCCGCGCTCGTACAAATGGATCAATGTGACACCGCTGCCGAAGGTGTGGGAGCAGATGCATCTGGCATGGCAGTATCAGGCCAACCGCATGTGGATCGTCAACGTCGGCGACCTGAAGCCGATGGAAGTGCCGATCGAGTTCTTCCTGACTTACGCGTGGAATCCCGCCGCATGGCCAGCGGAGCGCCTGCCGGATTATCTGAAACTGTGGGCTACGCGTGAGTTCGGGCCGGAACAAGCCGACGATATTGCCGACATCGTCGCCAGGTACGCCAAGTACAACGGCCGCCACAAGCCGGAACAGCTGGAGCCAAACACCTACAGCCTGGTGAACTACAACGAAGCGCAGCACATCGTTGACGATTACAACGCACTTGCAGCACGCGCCGAGAAGATTTCGGCAGCACTGCCGGCCAACAAGCGGGACGCGTTCTATCAGCTGGTGCTGTATCCGGTCAAGGCCAGCGCCGTGGTGAATGAGTTGTATGTGACGGCCGGCCTGAATCAGCTGTATGGCGTGCAAGGCCGCGCTGCGACCAACGATCTGGCAACGCGTGCGCGCTCGTTGTTTGCGGAAGACGCCGAGCTGGCGCGCCGCTATCAGGAAGACATCAGCGGCGGAAAATGGCATCACATGATGTCGCAGACGCACCTGGGCTATACCTACTGGAACCAGCCGCAGCGCAATGTCATGCCGCCGGTGACGCAGATGCAGGTGCCAAAGACCGCCGACATGGGTGTGGCGGTGGAAGGCAGCGAACTGGCATGGCCGGGTCGCGAGACGGGCACGCTCAGCTTGCAGACGCTGGACGTGTTTGAGAACAAGGCGCGCTTCATTGACGTCTTCAATCGCGGCCAGCAGCCGTTTGACTACACGATCAGCGCCAGCGAGCCGTGGATTACCCTGGACAAGCCGTCCGGCAAAGTCGCCACCCAGCAGCGTGTGCTGGTCAATGCCCGCTGGGCGGATGTGCCGGATGGCGTGCACAGCGCCACCCTGACCATCAGCGGCGCAGGCGTCAAGACCACGGTGAAAGTCCCGCTACGCAAGCCGGCCGGTGCAGCCGCAATGAAAGGCTTCATTGAAACGGGCGGCGTGGTGTCGATGGAAGCGGAGCACTATACACGCGCGGTGGCGGCGGATCAGCGCACGTGGCTGAAGATTCCGGATCACGGCCGCACGCTGTCAGGCATGACAACGCTGCCGGTGGATGCGCCAGCCGACGAGAAGCCACGCTTGCGCCTGGAATATGAGATGCAGCTGTTCAGCGCCGGCAAGGTGACAGTACACACAACACTCGCGCCGACGCAGAAATTCCAGCCAGGCGCAGGCCTGCGCTATGCGATTTCGATTGATGACGAAGCACCGCAGATCATCAACATCCACGCGGATGCCAGCGAAAAGGCTTGGGAGAAGACCGTATCGGATGGCGCGACGGTACTGACCTCGCATCACCAGATCGACAAGCCAGGCAAGCACACGCTGAAGTTCTGGGTGGTTGATCCGGGGCTGGTGCTGCAAAAGCTGGTGGTCAACGCTGGTGGGCTGAAGCCAAGCTACCTCGGCCCACCAGAAAGCCCGCGCCAGTAGCGCGGCCTGGCTTTACGGGTTAAGCGCGCACCGGCGCAGCCTTGATAGCCGCTGCAATCGCATCACGCAGCGGCTTCGCGCGCAACTGATCATCAAATGGCGTTGGCCGCATCTGCGCGCCATCGTCCCGCTTGGCCTCCTTCCACTCCTGCAGCCAGCTGACGTTATCCGTCATCCCCCACAGCAGGAAATCACGGCACTGGCGATAGCTGAGCGTCACATCCAGATAATCCTTCGCCAGCGCAGCGACGCCGGCATCGCGCGTCTTGATATCCACCGGCAACTTACGGTCGTTGACATCAAACTCGGTAATCAGCAGGCCCAATCCCATGCCAGTTACCTCGTCGAGGAACTTGCGCCATTCGCGCTGCTGAGCGGTGGTACTCAACACGTCCGATGATCCGATATGGCTCTGCAAGCCCAGCGCATGAATCGGCGTGCCGCGCGACTTCAGATCATGCAGCAGCTTCAGCACGCCCGCGCGATGCTTGGCGCTGTCCGCGTCCGGCCCCATGTAATCGTTATAGACCAGCTCCGCCTTCGGCGCCCGCTCATGCGCCAGCCGGAACGCCAGATCGATCTGCGGCACCGCGCCCATGCGCTCGGTGAAGACATTTGACCGCAGTTCACCAGTCTTCTGATCCACTGCCTCGTTGACGACATCATAACTATGAATGATGTCACCGAAATGATCGCACACCGTCACCACATGCTTGCGCAGCAGCGCCTCCGCCGCCTTCGCCGGCTGAGCGCCGAAGTCATATTCATTCACCCACTTCGGCAGCCACTTGGCCTCCTGCCAGACCAGGTTATGCCCGCGCACCAGCATGCCCTGCGACTTCGCCCACGCGTACATCTCATCCGCCGGCCCGAAGTTGTATTTGCCCTGCTGCGGCTCCAGCGCCTGCCACTTGCCTTCATTCTCGGCCACCAGCATATTGCACTCGCGCGCCATCAGCGCCTTGTAGGCCGGGTCGCGGAAGTAACGGCCACCGATCGCGTTACCGACATTCAGGCCTTTACGCTTGCCCAGCACCTTCAGCGGCTCCGGCATTTCAGCGGCGTGCAAAGGCGCCACGCCGCTTGCAGCCATGAGCGCCAGCATGGTACGACGGGATATCTTCATTTTTGTCTCGCTCCTCTTGGAAATGTTTGCTAACATCGCGTCACAACGAAATGATTACGCTACCATAAACCTGGAGACATGATGCGATTTTCTTTATCCGCCGCGCTGGCAGCGCTGCTACTCACGGTCGCCGCAACGGCGTCCGCCGCTGCGCCGCCGCCTGAAGATGGCTACGACCTGTGGCTGCGCTACCGCCCACTGGACAAAGCCGCACAAGCCAGCGTGCAGGCGCAAGCCCGCAGCATCGTGCTGCCCGGCGCGGCCACACCGACCACGCAAGCAGCACTCGATGAATTGCAAAAAGGCCTCGGCGGCCTGCTTGGCCGCGCACCAGCGCCGACCACGCGCATCGCCGATGGCGCCCTGCTGCTTGCCACGCCCGCGCGCCTGCCGGAACTGAACGCATCGCCGCTGCGCGCCGAACTTGCCGCACTGGGCGACGAAGGCTACCTGCTGCGTCAGACCCGCGTGCAAGGTAAAAATGTCACACTGATCGCCGCCAATAGCGACATCGGCCTGCTGTACGGCACCTACGCCTGGCTACGCGACACCTCCACCGGCGCCAGGCTGGAAGCATCATCGGCGCCAACGCTGCAACTGCGCCTGCTGAACCACTGGGATAACCTGAACCGCACCGTCGAACGCGGCTACTCCGGCCAGTCGATCTGGGACTGGTGGGCGCTGCCGGACATCAAGGACCAGCGCTACACAGACTACGCGCGCGCCAATGCCTCGCTGGGCATCAACGGTACGGTCCTCAACAACGTCAACTCCAAGCCGGAAGTGCTGACCGCACCGTTCATCGCCAAAGCCGCCGCTATCGCCGATGTGCTGCGTCCTTATGGCATCAAGGTCTACCTGTCGGCGCGCTGGTCGACGCCATTGGAACTGAAAGAAACCAGCACCGCTGATCCACTGTCGCCGGAAGTGCAAGCATGGTGGAAGAAAAAAGCCGATGAAATCTACAAAGCCATTCCAGACTTCGGCGGCTTCGTGGTCAAGGCCAACTCCGAAGGCCAGCCAGGTCCGCAGGACTATCACCGCACCCACGCCGACGGCGCCAACATGCTGGCCGCAGCGCTGGCGCCGCACAAGGGCATCGTCATGTGGCGCGCCTTTGTCTACGCGCCGAAAGGCACGCATATCGGCGAAGACCGCGCCAAGCAAGGCTTTGACGAATTCAAGCCGCTGGACGGCCAGTTCGCCGCCAACGTCCTGGTACAGGTGAAGAACGGCGCCATCGACTTCCAGCCGCGCGAGCCATTCCACCCGCTGTTCGGCGCACTGAAAACGCCGGTCATGATGGAATTCCAGATCACCAAGGAATACCTGGGCTTCTCGACCGACATGGCCTACCTGGGCACCATGTTTGAGGAAACCCTGCAAGCCGACACCAGGACCGCACCAGGCGGCCGCACTGTGGCCAAGACCCTAAGCGGCATCGCCGGCGTCTCCAACATCGGCACTGACCGCAACTGGGCGGGCTCGCACTTCGACCAGGCCAACTGGTACGCCTACGGCCGCCTGGCCTGGAACCAGCAGGCCAAAGCCAAAGACATCGCCGCAGAATGGGCCGCCCTCACCTTCGGTCCCGACCAGCGCGTGGTTGCGCCAGTGGTTAAAATGATGATGGAATCGCGCGAAACGGTAGTCAACTACATGACGCCACTGGGCCTGCACCACATCATGGGCACCGGCCACCACCACGGCCCAGGTCCATGGGTCGACAACCTGGAGCGCCCGGACTGGAATCCGGTCTACTATCACCGCGCCAGCCGTGATGGCATTGGCTTCGACCGTACCGCCAAGGGCAGCAACGCGCTGGAACAATATGCGCCGGAGTTCGCCCGCCAGTACAGCGATCCGAAGACCACACCGGAGCAGTTCCTGCTGTGGTTCCACCACCTGCCATGGGACTACAAGATGCAGTCTGGCCGCACGCTGTGGACCGAGCTGCTGGCGCATTACGACAAGGGCCTGGCCGATGCGCGCGCGCTGCATGCGCAGTGGGTGGCGCTGAAACCGCTGATCGATGCGCGCCGCTACACGGAAGAAGAACAGCGCCTGACCCGTCAGGTGGCCAACGCCGTCCTGTGGCGTGACGCCTGCATCGCCTACTTCCAGTCGGTCTCCGGCCTGCCGCTGCCAGCCGGAGTAAAAGCGCCTGCACATTCGCTGGAATACTACAAATCCGTGACCTTCCCATACGCCCCAGGCCATTGGTAAGCGCAGCTTGTGATAAAGTTCCGGCTTGACATAGCCATATTATCAACAGAGGACAGATGACTAACAAAAAGGTGAAAGCGGCGCCCGTTGCGGCCGTGCAGAACCGTTCGCAGGCGCCCACGATGGCCGACGTAGCCGAACTGGCTGGCGTCTCCCCGATGACGGTATCGCGTGTCATGAATGGCGATACCAACGTCCGCGAAAAAACCCGCAACCGTGTCGATGCGGCTGTTGCTGCCCTCAACTATGTGCCCAACCAGGCGGCCCGCCGCCTGGCTGGATCGCGCCCGGTCCGCGTCGGCTTCCTGTATTCGAATCCGTCGGCGGGCTACCTGAGCGAATTCCTGGTCGGCCTGCTGAACCAGGCCAGCCCGAACAACGTGCAGCTGGTGGTGGAAAAATGCGAGGCCGATGAACACGGCGTCGAACAGGCGCGCCGCCTGATCGCCAATGGCGTCGACGGCATCATCCTGCCGCCGCCGCTGTGCGACACGCGCAACCTGATCGACCTGATTGCCGCTTCCGGCACGCCGGCCATCACGGTAGCCTGTGGCCAGCCCGACCCGCGCGTCGGCGGCGTCAGCATCGACGACTATCAGGCCGCATACGCGATGACCTGTCACCTGATCGCGCTGGGCCACCAGCGCATCGGCTTCGTCATCGGCCATCCCAACCAGAGCGCTAGCGCGCGCCGCCTGGCCGGCTTCAAGGCCGCGCTGGCCGACAAGCATATGCAACTGGTGCCGGAACTGGTGGTGCAAGGCCTGTTCACCTACCGTTCCGGTCTGGACGCGGCGGAAAACCTGCTGTCGCGGGAGAACCGCCCGACCGCTGTTTTCGCCAGCAACGATGACATGGCGGCCGCCGTGGTAGCCATCGCTCACCGTCTCGGCCTCGACGTGCCGGGCGACCTGACGGTGGCCGGCTTCGATGATACCGCGCTGGCGACCACCATCTGGCCGGAGCTGACCACCGTGCGCCAGCCGATTACCGACATGGCGGAAGAAGCCGTGCAGTTCCTGGTGCGCCTGATCCGCGCCCAGCGCAACGGCACGCCGGAGGAACCGCGCCACGTGGTGATGGACCACACGCTGATCCGCCGCCAGTCCGACGCCGCGCCACGTCTGCGCCCATCGATCAAGAGATAGGCTCATCCCACTTAATCTTTTTTGCACACGCCATGAAAAAATCCGGTCTGCTGCTGCTCTCGTCCCTGTTTGTCGTTTCCGCCCATGCTGCACCGCGCGCCACCACCGCCAGCGGCGCGGCCGAAGGTGTGCTGGAAGCCTCCGGCGTCACCTCGTACAAGGGCATACCCTACGCGGCGGCTCCGGTGGGCAAGCTGCGCTGGCAAGCGCCGCAACCAGCGGCCAAATGGAAAGGCGTGCGCAAGGCCGATCATTTCGGCGCGCGCTGCATGCAGCTGCCGCTGTTTTCCGATATGGTGTTCCGCTCCGACGGCGTCAGCGAAGACTGCCTGTTCCTCAACGTCTGGACGCCAGCCAGGTCGCCCAAGGAAAAGCTGCCGGTGCTGGTCTACTTCTACGGCGGCGGCTTTGCGGCGGGAGACGGCTCCGAGCCGCGCTACGACGGCGAAAGCATGGCGGCCAAGGGCATCGTCACGCTGACTGTGAACTACCGCCTGAACGTCTTCGGCTTCCTCGCCCATCCTGAACTGAGCAAGGAGGCGTCGCACCGCTCCTCCGGCAACTATGGCCTGATGGATCAGGCGGCGGCGCTGCAATGGGTGAAGAAGAATATCGCGGCCTTCGGCGGCGATCCATCGCGCGTGACCATCGCTGGCGAATCGGCCGGCTCCTTCTCGGTCAGCGCGCAAATGATCAACCCGCAGGTCAAGGGCCTGATCGCTGGCGCCATTGGCGAAAGCGGCTCCCTGCTTGGCCAGATGGCGCCGATGCCATTGAACGCGGCCGAGCAAATAGGCGCCAGCTTCGCGCAATCCGTCGGCGCGCAATCGCTGGCCGAGCTGCGCGCCCTGCCCGCCCAGCAGCTGCTGGAAGCACAGAAGAAACCGGGCGCGCGCTTCTTTGCCATTCAGGACGGCTACGTGATTCCGCGTTCGCCGGTGGCCATCTTCGCGGCGGGCGAGCAGGCCAAGGTGCCGCTGCTGGCAGGCTGGAATTCCTATGAAGGCCACTACAAGCAAATCCTCGGCGATGCCGAACCGACCGCCGAAAACTTCAGCGCCGCCTTGCAAAAACTGTATGGCGACCAGGCTGCGGCGGCACAGCAAGCCTACAGCGGGGACGTCAAACAAGCAGCCACAGAACTGGCCAGCGACCGCTTTATCGGCTATGGCACCTGGAAATGGATCGATAGCCACGCACGCACCAGCGGCAAGCCGACCTACCGTTACTACTACACCCGTCCGCGTCCTGGCCAGGAAGGCGCCGGCCATTCGGTGGAAATCGAGTACGCGCTGGGCAATCTCGCCGGGAATAAAGTCTATGCATGGACGGCTGACGATTACGTGCTGTCGGCACAGATGCAGGGTTATTTCGCCAACTTCGTCAAGACCGGCAATCCGAATGGCGCTGGCCTGCCGGAATGGCCGCAAGCCAGCGCCGGCGCGGGTTCGCGCCTGATGCAGCTGGACGTACCGTCTAAAGCCATCAGCGCGACGGATGACGCGCACCAGCAGTTCCAGGAATCCCAGGCACGCCACTGACAAGGCTTTGTATTTTATTGTATCAGCAGGTAATCGATTGAAAACCTGCTATACAATTTATCCTCTTATCAAGAGGAAACAATCCCTATGCAAAAGAAGCTTGGCTTACTGGCCCTCTGCCTGACCGTATCCGCCTATGCGGCAGATCCGTTTGACGACAAATTCCGTCAACTCGACGAAATCCTGCCGACGCCGAACGCCTACCGCACCGCCTCTGGTGCACCAGGCCACGCCTACTGGCAGCAGCGCGCTGACTACACCATCAGCGCCACGCTCGACGAAGCCAAGCGCTCGCTGACCGGCAGCGAGCAAATCACTTATCACAACAACTCACCGGATACGCTGAGCTACCTGTGGGTGCAGCTCGACCAGAACATCTATAAGAAAGACGCCGACGCGCGCATGATGCTCACCCAGCCTTCGCGCGAAGCCTGGGCCAAGCCATCCTCTCCGGATGACGGCTACAAGTTCGAAGGCATGCGCGGCATCCTCGCCGGCCGTGAATTCGACGGCGGTTTCAAGATCAAGACTGTGGCGTCGGGCGGCCAGCCGCTGAAGTACGTCATCAACCGCACGATGATGCGCATCGACCTGCCGCAGCCATTGAAGTCCGGCAAAAAGTTCGTCTTCAATATCGACTGGTCCTACAACATCAACGAGCAGCAGGTGCTGGGCGGCCGTTCCGGCTACGAGCACTTTGACGAAGACAAGAACGACCTGTTCGAAATCGCCCAGTGGTTCCCGCGCATGGCGGCCTACTATGATGTCTACGGCTGGCAGCATAAGCAGTTCCTCGGCACCGGCGAGTTCACGCTGGAATTCGGAGACTACGATGTCCAGCTGACCGTGCCGGCCGACCACGTCGTCGCCTCCACCGGTGCACTGCAAAATCCGAACGACGTGCTGACCGCCGCCCAGCGCCAGCGCCTGGAAAAAGCCAAAACCGCCACCGCGCCGGTGGTCATCGTCACGCAGGAAGAAGCCACCCAGGCCGAGAAGTCGCGCAGCAGCGCCAGCAAGACCTGGCACTTCAAGGCCAACAACGTGCGCGACTTCGCCTGGGCCTCCAGCCGCAAATTCATCTGGGACGCGCAAGGCTTCAAGAAGGATTCGACCGACGTGATGGCGATGTCCTACTATCCGAAGGAAGGCAATCCGCTGTGGGGCAAGTACAGCACCCAGGCCATCATCCACACCATCGACAAGTACAACAAGTACAGCTTCGACTATCCGTACCCAACCGCGATCTCGGTCAACGGCCCGGTCGGCGGCATGGAGTACCCGATGATCTCCTTCAACGGCCCGCGCCCGAGCAAGGACAAGAAAACCGGCCAGCTGACCTGGTCGCAGCAGACCAAGTATGGCCTGATCGGCGTCATCATCCACGAGGTGGGCCACAACTACTACCCGATGATCATCAACTCGGACGAGCGCCAATGGACCTGGATGGATGAAGGCCTGAACACCTTCGTCCAATACCTCGCCGAACAGGAATGGGAAGATGGCTACCCATCGCGCCGTGGCGAGCCACGCAATATCGTCGACTACATGAAGAGCCGGAATCAGGTGCCGATCATGACCAACTCGGAGTCGCTGCTCCAGGTGGGTAACAACGCCTACGCCAAGCCGGCCACTGGCCTGAACATCCTGCGCGAAACCATCCTGGGCCGCGAACTGTTCGACTATGCCTTCCGCGAATACGCGCAGCGCTGGAAGTTCAAGCGTCCTACACCGGCTGACTTCTTCCGCACCATGGAAGACGCATCGGGCACGGACCTGGACTGGTTCTGGCACGGCTGGTTCTACACCACCGATCCGGTCGATATCAGCATCGACGGCATCAACGAATACGGCGTCAGCACCAAAGACCCTGAAAAAGAGAAGGCATGGAAGAAGGCGCAGAAAGACGCGCAGCCTATCTCCGTTTCGGAACAGCGCAACAAGGCGCTGCCGAAGCGTGCGGACGCGCATCCGGAACTGAAAGACTTCTACAACGATCACGACGAGTTCACCGTCACCAACAAGGACCGCAACGCCTACGCTGAAGCGATCGACAAGCTGGAACCGTGGGAGAAGAAGCTGCTGGCCCAGGGCAAGCACCTGTACCTGGTGGACTTCTCCAACCTCGGTGGCATGGTGATGCCGCTGATCCTGGAGATTGAGCTCAAGAGCGGCAAGAAGTACATCGAGCGCATCCCGGCCGAAGTATGGCGCTACTCGCCGAAGAAGATCACCAAGCTGATCGTCACCGACGAGCCGATGGTGGGCCTGACCCAGGACCCATACTGGGAAACCGCCGACATCGACACGTCCAACAATTCGTGGCCACGCAAGGTGTCCCAATCGCGCCTGGAACTGTTCAAGACCGAACGCGATAAAAACAACCTGATGCGCGACTTCAATACGCCACTGAAGAAGGACGAGAAGAAGTGATATTGCGCCGTCTGCGCGCCGTAGCGGCAACCGTGCTGGCCCTGGCCGGCACGGCCGCCCATGCCCATAACTTCCACATGGGCATGGCGGACATCAGCTACAACGAGCGCACTGGCAGCACCGAGATCGTGCATACCTACACCGGGCACGATCTCACCGCGCTGCTGACCAATTTGTATGGCCGCCAGTTTGATCTCGGCCGGGCGGATAGCGAAGCACCGCTGCGCCGCTACGTGGAAAAGCAATTCATCATCACCGGGCCGGATGGCAAGCAGCTGCCGCTGCAATGGGTGGGTGCCAGGGTGGATGCCGACAGCGTCGTCATCTTCCAGGAGATCCCCAGGACCAGGCTGGCCAAAGGCGACCGTATTCATAACGCCTTGCTGATAGACTTCCTGCCATCGCAAAAAAATACCGTTAACCTGCAAACCGATGGCACGACCAAGACACTCATCTTCGATCAACAAAACATCGATCAGATCGCCCCTTAAGTACGCCCTGCTGCTGGCACTGGGCAGCGCCCACGCCGATGACCAGATCCTGCAACGGGTGCTGGTGGATGGCTCACGCACCAATCAACTCGGCGTGGCGGATGCCGCCAGCGCCGGCACCATCACGCAGGACGAGCTGGCGGCGCGCACCGTCTATCGTCCCGGCGAGGTGCTGGAAGCGGTGCCCGGCCTGGTGGTCAGCCAGCATAGCGGCGAAGGCAAGGCCAATCAGTTTTACCTGCGCGGCTTCAATCTGGACCACGGCACCGACTTGCGCACCAGCGTTGACGGCATGCCGGTCAACCAGCGCAGCCACGCACATGGCCAGGGCTGGACCGATCTGAATTTCCTGATTCCGGAACTGGCGGTACGCCTCGACTACAAAAAAGGTCCCTACTCCGCCGAGGAAGGCGACTTTGCCTCGGCCGGCACCGCGTCGGTGGTCTACGCGAACCGCCTGCTGCAGGGCGTTGCCAGCGCCTCCGCCGGCCAGAACGGCTATGGCCGCGCACTGCTGGCGGATTCCATCGAAACCCAGCGCGGCAGCCTGCTGTACGCGGTCGAAGCGCTGCACAACGATGGCCCGTTCACCAATCCGGATAACTACCAGAAGCGCAACGCCGTGCTGCGCTACAGCGAAGGCTACGCCAACAACGGCTTCAATGTCAGTCTGATGGCCTACCAGGCCGACTGGAATTCCACCGACCAGATTCCACTACGTGCCGTACAGGACGGGCAGATCGGCCGCAACGACGCCATCGACACTACCGACGGCGGCAAGGCCCATCGTTACAGCCTGTCCGGCGCCTGGCGCCGCACGGCGGAAGACAGTTCGTCCAAGATCAACGCCTACATCATCGCCAACCAGCTGGACTTGTGGTCCAACTTCACCTACTTCATGGACGATCCGGAGCACGGTGACCAGTTCGCGCAACCGGACAAGCGCGTCACCAGCGGCCTGAACGCCTCGCACAGCTGGCACCATCACACCGAAACCGGCAACAGCGATACCACCATCGGCGTGCAGCTGCAAAACGATAATATCTTCAATGGCTTGCTGAACACCGAAGCGCGGCGCACGCTGTCCGCCACGCGCCAGGATCACATCGTTGAATCCGGCGCCGGCCTGTTCATCGAGAACAGCACGCGCTGGTATCCGGCCCTGCGCACCGTGGCCGGCATGCGCGTCGATGGCTACCGCTTTGATGTGCGCAGCGACCTGGCAGCCAATTCAGGCAAAGTCAATGACCATCTGCTCAGTCCCAACCTGAGCGTCATCTACGGCCCTTGGCAAACGGCCAAGGTGTACGCCAACTTCGGCACCGGCTTCCACAGCAATGATGCGCGCGGCGCCACCATCGCCATCGATCCAAAGACCGGGCTGGTGGCCGACAAGGTGACGCCGCTGGTGCGCTCGCGCGGCATGGAGCTGGGCGCACGCACAGCATGGCTGCCCGGCCTGCAAACCTCGCTGTCGTTATACCGGCTGGATTTCGATTCGGAGCTGGTCTACATCGGCGATGCCGGCGCCACCGAAGCTGGTCCGCCGAGCCGGCGCCATGGCATCGAGTTCTCCAACTACTACAAGCCTTTGAAGTGGCTGTCGGTAGACCTGGACCTGGCTTATGCGCGCGCCCGTTCGCGCGGCGCGGTAGAAGAAGGCCGCTACATTCCCGGCGCAATCGAAGGCACCGGACAACTAGCGGTAACGGTGGATGATGGCGGCCCGTATTCAGCGTCGCTGAAGCTGCGCTACTTTGGCCCGCGTCCGCTGATCGAGGATAACAGCGTGCGCTCCCGCTCCAGCATGACATTGAACGGCCGTTTCGGCTGGAAGATCCGCAAGGACCTGGCGCTGGAGCTGGAAGCGTTCAATATCACCAACCGCCGCGATTCAGCCATCGACTACTACTATGCGTCGCAACTGAAGGGCGAAGCGGCTGCCGTCGCCGACATCCACTTCCACCCGATCGAATCGCGCTCGCTGCGGGCGACGCTGATTAAAAACTTTTAAGCACTGCGCTCATTGAGATTGGCGAAACCGCGCTGGTGCCAGACCGGGTAAGCCGGCGGCACATCACTGGCCTGCTCCAGCAGCGCGTTTTGCTCCGGCGTCAGCGACCAGCCGGTGGCGCCGATATTTTCGATCAGCTGCTTCTCGTCGCGCGCACCGATGATGACGTTGGCGACTGTCTTTTTCCCCAGCAGCCAGTTGAGCGCCACCTGCGGAATCGTCTTACCGGTCTGCTCCGCGACCACATCGAGCGCTTCAACGATGCGGAACAGGCGCTCCTCTTCAAAGTGCGGACCGGTGCCGGCGATGTCGTGCGCCCGCGTGCCCGGTTTCGCCGGCTGGCCACGGCGGATTTTGCCAGTCAGCTTGCCCCAGCCCAGCGGGCTCCAGACCACCGCGCCCACGCCCTGATCTTCGGCCAGCGGCGCGAGTTCCCATTCGTAGTCGCGGTTCAGCAGGGAGTAGTAGATCTGGTGCGCCACATGGCGCGGATAGCCGTAGCGCTCCGAGGTCGCCAAAGACTTCATCAAGTGCCAGCCGGAGAAGTTGGAGGCCCCGATGTAGCGCACCTTGCCCTCACGGACCAGTTGATCCAGCGTGGACAGCGTCTCTTCGACTGGCGTGTTGTAGTCCTGGCCATGCAGTTGCAGCAGGTCGATGTGTTCCACCTGTAGGCGTTTCAGCGAGTTGTTGACCGCTTGGATAATGTGTTGACGGGAGGAGCCGTAATCGTTCGGGCCGTCACCGGTAGGGAACGTCACTTTGGTCGAAATCAGCAGGCGATCGCGCTTGCCCTTGATGGCCGCACCAAGAATCTGTTCGGCCAGGCCATCGGAATAAACATCGGCGGTGTCGAACATCGAGACGCCATGGTCAAGGCAAACATCGATCAGGCGTGACGCGCCGCCGGCGTCCGTACTGCCCCAAGCTTTGAAGAAGTCATTACCACCACCGAAAGTGGCAGTACCAAAACTCAGTTCCGGCACCCGCAAGCCGGATTTTCCGAGACGCTTGAAATTCATCGCAATCCTCCAGTAAGGGCACGCCGCAGCGCGCGGGATTTTTATTGTAGCGCGCAATGCATTCGCGTGCAGAGGCACGGTTGATTGTCAGCTTGATGGGAAGTTGTTTTTTGCTTAAAGTCTGGTGTATCCATCACAGGAACATGCCATGACCAAACGTCTGAACCTCACCGCCCTCATCGCCGGCCTTTTGCTGGCCGTGGGCGCGGCTGCGGCACCCGCGCTGAGCGATCCGGTGCCCATCAATCCCAATCTGAAGCTGGGCAAGCTGGATAACGGCCTGACCTACTACATCGAGAAGAACGCCAAGCCGGCCCAGCGTGTCGAATTGCGCCTGGTGATCAACGCCGGTTCTGTGCTGGAGGATGACGACCAGCGCGGCATGGCCCACCTGCTGGAACACATGGCCTTCAACGGCAGCACGCACTTCAAGAAGCACGAGCTGATCGCCTACCTGCAATCGATCGGCGTGCGCTTCGGGGCCGACCTGAATGCCTCCACCAGTCCAGACGCCACCATCTACATGCTGCCCATCCCGACCGACAAGCCGGGCAACCTGGAGCAAGGCATGACGGTGCTGGAAGACTGGGCCCATGGCCTGACGCTGGCCGACAAGGACATCGACGACGAGCGCCAGATCGTGCTGCAGGAGAAACGCCAGCGCAGCGGCTATGGCATGCGCAATCTCGAAGCGATGCTGCCCAAGCTGGCAAACGGTTCGCGCTACAAGGATCGTCTGCCGATCGGCACCGAGGATTCGATCCTGCACGCCAGCCCGGACGCCGTGCGCCGTTTCTACGCGGACTGGTATCGCCCTGACCTGATGGCAGTCATCGTGGTCGGCGATATCGATCCGGCCGATGCTGAAAAGCTGGTGAAGCGCCACTTTGCCGGCCTGAAGATGCCGGCAAAACCGCGCCCACGCCCGTTGTACACGCCAGCGCCATTGTCCACGCCGGACGCGCTGGTTTTCCTCGACAAGGAAGCACCGGCCAACACCGTTCAACTGTACTACTCGACCTTCGGACGCAAGCCGCCGGAGACCGTCGGTGACTTGCGCGAGGCGCTGGTCAGGCGCCTGTTCGGGCAACTGATGTCCATGCGTTTCAGCCGCATGGCGCTGGTGGGTGAGCCGCCTTTCATCGGCGGCTCCGCAGGTGAAATCGCGATTCCGTTTGGCGTCAACCAGTACGGCTTTGTCGCTGGCGCAGCCGTGGGCAAGGCAGGTGTAAATACCGCAATCGATGCGCTGGTCCAGGAAAATACCCGCGCGCGCCAATATGGCTTCTCTTCCTATAATCTGGACATCGCCAAGAGCAATCTGCTGGCTGCTTACGAATATGCGGCGAAATCGCGCGCGACACGCGATTCCGCAGCCGTGGCGGCGCCATATATCCGCCATTTCCTGGCGGGCGGCGTGATTGCCGGCGCCGACACAGAACATGCTGTCGCCAGGGAGTTGGTGCCATCCATCACGCTGGACGAAGTCAACGCCTACGCGCGCACCATCATCCCGGCCACAGCACCCAAGCTGGTGCTGTATTCCGCCCACACCAACAGCGTCGCCGCCGACCAGGCGCCGCTGACCGGCAGCGAACTGCTGGCGCGCGCCGAAGCCGCTGCCAAGCTGCCAGTGACGAAGATCGAAGACAAGGCGCCGCCGGCCAGCCTGATGAGCTACAAGCCGGAACCCGGCAGCATTGTCGCCCAAAGCGAAGACAAGGCGCTGGGCGTGACCAAGCTGACGCTGTCGAACGGCGTCAAGGTCATGCTGAAGCCGACCGATTTCAGCAAGGACCGGGTGCGGATGCTGGCAGTGCGTCCCGGCGGCCAGTACACGTTCCCGGAAGCCGAGAAGGCCACCGTGCGCTTCGCCAGCGCGGTGCAGAATGCCATGGGCGTCGGCTCGTATAGCCCGTCGGACCTGCAACGCATTTTGGCAGGTAAAAACGTCGCCTTCGTTACGAGCTTGAGTCCTTATGCCGACCAGCTGAACGGCAGCAGCCGCAGCGGCGACATCGAATCGATGCTGCAACTGAACTACCTGGCCATCACCAACCCGCGCCGGGATGAGAACCTGTTCCGTTCCTTTGTCACGCGAGGAGCGGAGACCGTGCGTAACCGCTCCGCCATGCCGGAAATGCGCTTTGCCGAAGCGCGGCTGCAAACCGTTTATGGCAATCATCCACAACTTGATCTGCCACCGAAGCCAAGCGACTACGAGTCGCTGAATCTGGACCGCAGCCTGAATCTGGTGCGTTCGCGCCTATCCAGCGTCAAGGGCATGACCTTCCTCTTTGTCGGCGACTTCGATATCGACGCGCTCAAGCCTTTGCTGGCCACTTATGTCGCCACGCTGCCGGTCGGCGACGTAACGCTGAACTACCGCGATCCCGGCATCCGCCAGGTGCCGGGCGTGGTGCGGAGCGAAGTCAAGGCCGGCCTTGAGCAAAAGAGTACCGTCACCTTCGACTTTGGCGGAGACGTGGCGTATTCCAATACCGATTCCTGGTCGCTCGGCCTGCTGAGTGACGTGCTGAACCTCCGCATCACCGACGAACTGCGCGAGAAGCAGAAGCTGATCTACTCCGGCAGCGCCAGCGCCAGATACGAGAAAATACCGCGCGGCCAGTATGGAGTCGGCATCACGCTGCCAACATCGCCGCAAGATGTGGACAAGGTGGAAGCCGCGCTATGGAGCGAGATCGAACAGTTGCAAACACAAGGCCCGACAGCGGAAGACTTGAACAAGGTCAAACAGGCGAGGCTGCAAGCATATCGCCGCCTGCTGCGCGAGAACGGCTACTGGCTGAACAACCTGCGCATGGCCGCGCTGGAGGACAGGGACCCGCATGAAATCCTGGCCATCGAGCAGCGCATCAACGCTGTCACCGCTGCGGACATCAAGGCTGCCGCGCAGCGCTTCCTCGACCGGAAGAATTATGTGGAGATGGTGCTCAAGCCGGAGGAGTGAGCCACTGCCGGCGCGGTAAGTAGCTGTAATTTGATCCAGGTCATATTTTTGCTGCTTCAATCTCATTCATACTGGTGCCACACCAAATGAAAAGGAGAGAAATCATGAGTAGCAATGTCGGTACTGTGGATCGGGCCCTGCGTGTGAGCGTGGGGCTGGGATTGATCGCTGCCGCATCCACTGGCTTGATCGGCGCATGGGGTTGGGCTGGCGCCGTGCCGCTGCTGACCGCGCTGTCCGGCGTGTGCCCGCTGTATCGTGCCGTCAGGCTGTCATCGCTGGAAGTGCATCAGAACTATCGCCCTCAACTCGACGCGGCATTGAAATAATAGTTGTCGCCCTCGTCAACGTAGCTGCCAACGAGATGCATTCCGGCAGCTGCAAGCAGACGCTGATACGCCGCCTCGCCGAGTGACACCGACCTGCGTCCAGTCTGAAGGTCCTGCCACTCACATCGTTCGCGCGGTGCACTGAACAGGAAGCGTCCACCAGGCTTGAGTGCCTGGCCGACGCGTTCGATCAGCTTCTGCTGATGCGCTTCCGTCAACAGGAACATCAGTCCCACCGCAATCGCGCCGTCGAACTGGCGATCGAAAAATGCGCTGTCTTGCGCCGCCTCGCAAGCGGTTGGCCCGTCAGGAAAACGAAGCTGGAAAGCCGACAACAGTGTAGGCGATGCATCGACGCCGGACACCGCAAAGCCCTCCTCTATCAAGGCTAGAGAAACCGGCACACCAGCGCCGCAGCCGATGTCCACGATATCGCCGCCTGGACGCAAGGTCTTCGCCCACTGTTTCACCACGCCGCTGCCGATAGCGGAGCGCGCAGCAAGAAAGTCAGCCGCAATCGCTTCCCAGCCGCCGGAAGGATCTTCCGGCTTATTTTTTGCTGACCTGTCGTGCGGTGTCATGGTACTGCCACAGTACGTTGATGATCTTCCATTCGCTCTGCTGGTTTTTGTACAGATGCATATAGTCGATCCACTCGTCGGCCGTCAGCTTAACAGTGGCAACGCGCTGGTCGACGTCGAGGATCTTGATATCGACCCTGGGCTGAGCAGGGAATTTGCTGCCGTCCTTGTTATAGGTATTGGCGACGCGAACCATCGCGTCATGGTCGGTATTAATGATGAATTCCGATCCATCCGCTGCCCGCCAATAGGTGCGCTTGGCGAGCTTGGGATCGATGCCGCGTGCCATGCGCGCGCCATCAGGCTTGTGCTGCGACTCGATATAGTCGCGCACCGCGCGTTCGATCAGCTGGTTATCGTTGACATCAGCGGCTTGCGCCAGCAACGGCGATACGGCGAACAACAGCAACATCAAAGCACGGTTCATGAGGCACCTTACTGGCGATGGCGACTTCGGCAAAAGAAATACACATTACCCTCGTCGCCGTTGTCGTTGAATTTGCGGATTTAGCCAGCGGGAACGCCAGGCCGTCCTCATTCTTCCACAGAACAGCTGCGGTAGCCAGAGACTTCTTATCAGAACTCTTCCCACTCGTCGTTAGAGGAGGATGCCGCTTTCAGTTTCTGCGGCGCCGGCTTGGGCCTTGCGGGTGTTGCGGGCCTCGCGCGCTGCACCGGCTTCGGCAGTGCGCTCACCGTTGCTGCCGGGCGGGCTGGCGGCGCGTAGACTTGCGTCGCGCCGATCTTGAACACGCTGACCACTTGTTCCAGCTTGTCCGCCTGATCGCGCAGCGTGGCGGCTGCGGCGGCGGTCTGCTCAACCAGCGAGGCATTCTGCTGCGTGGTCTGATCCATCTCCGTCACCGCGCGGTGCACCTGCTCGATGCCGTCATTCTGCTCCTGCGTGGCGGCGCTGATTTCGCCGACGATATCGGTGACCTGCTTGATGCTGGCCACCACTTCGTGCATGGTGCTGCCGGCCTGCTCGACCAGCCTGGTTCCCGAGCCAACCTTCTCCACCGAATCATCGATCAGTTCTTTAATTTCCTTGGCGGCGGAGGCAGAGCGCTGCGCCAGATTGCGCACCTCGGTCGCCACCACCGCAAAGCCACGGCCCTGCTCACCCGCGCGCGCCGCTTCCACCGCCGCGTTCAGCGCCAGGATATTGGTCTGGAACGCGATGCCATCAATGACCGAAATAATATCCACGATCTTGCGCGACGATTCGTTGATCGAACCCATGGTCACCACCACCTGCTCCACCACCGAACCGCCTTGCGTCGCCACCTCGGATGCCGAGCGCGCCAGCTGATTCGCCTGGCGCGCATTGTCCGCGTTCTGACCGACAGTGGACGTCAGTTGCTCCATGCTGGCCGCCGTTTCCTCCAGCGCCGCCGCCTGCGACGAGGTGCGCTGCGACAGGTCGCCAGTGCCAGCCGCGATCTGCTGCGACGCCGCGCCTACTGCGCTGGTCGACGCGCGCACGGTGTCGATCACGCCCGCAATCTGCTCCAGCAGCTTGTTGAACGCCACTGCGGTGTGGCCGATTTCGTCCATGCGCTCAACCTTGATCTGTTTGGTCAGGTCCAGCGATTGGCTCACATCTTCCAGCGTGCTGCGGATCGACGCCAGGCTGCTCTTGATGGTGCTGAACAGCGACCAGGCCAATGCGCCGGTCACCAGCACCGCCAGCACAATCACCGTCACCAGCAGGCGAAAGGCGAAGTTGTACTCGGCCAGGCTCTCCACCCGCACGTCTTCAATCAGCTTGTTGTTATAGGCGATGTGATCGTCGAAAGCCTTCTTCAACGCCGCCGCTGACGTGGCCAGTGGCGTGCCAGCTTGCAGCGTGGCGCGTACCGCGTCCAGGTCGCCCGCATGAGCGCCGGCGATAAACGGCACCAGCGTCTGGCGGTAAGTCGCCATGGCCGCCTTGTCGGCTTCCAGCATCTTGCGATCCGTCTCGTCGAAAATGCGTTCTTTCTCGTAGACCGCGATCACCTCCTCAAACTTGGCGTGGGCGTCGTTGTAAGCTTTGTCCAGCGCGCTCTTGTCGGTCAGGTTGGAAAACACCGACAGGCGATAACCGGCCAGACGGGTATCAGCCATATAGCCCTTGGCGATATTCAGGCTCGCCAGGCTCGGGATCAGGCGGCTCTGCACCATCTCCAGCCGCTGCTGCGCATTCGACAGCTGCTTCAGGCCGGAGACGCCCACAAAGATCAGCGCAGCCAGCGCCAGTGATAGAGTCAGAATCAAACGTTTTGTAATCGTCATTGCCATTTTCCCAAGTAAGCTGAATTAGTAACATGGGAAAATTATGCTTCATTGCAACTGTTATTGCAATGCAGCAAGTGGAATTAAATCACTTTGAAGCCGTGTGTGCCGTCTTTTTCTAACTGCGCCACCAGTCCATACTCCCAATCGAGGTAGGCCTGCATGGCTTCGGTCCGGTTATCCGTGCCCTCGTAAGGACGACGATAACGGTCGATCAGCGGCGACGCCAATCGCGTGGCGCCAGCTTCCAGCGGCTGGCCGGCGGCGGTCCATGCATCCGTTCCGCCGCTCAGCACCAGTATCGGCAGCGCGGTCAGCAAGCGCAGATCTGCCGCCGCGTACTGCGCCACTAGGCTGCTGCCGCAGGTCAGCACATAGCGCTCCACGCCGTCCGGCAATTGCTTCAGCGCCGACGCCAACTGCGAGCGTAGCGCAAACCAGGTGCCTGGAATATGCCGCTTCTGATAACTGACGCCAGAGCTGAAGTCCAGCAGGCCGACCTGCTGCGGCGCAGCAGCCAGCCACGCCGCAAGCGTCTCTGGATTGACCTCGTCCACAGGCGGCGGTGGTGGCAGCTCGTCCCGCAACGCGCCGGCAACGCTGAAATCCTCTGCCTGCAGGCCATCGACCACGTAGACATCGTTGTTCATCTGCTTGAGCCAGTGCGCAGTGAGGTTGGCGCGCACGCCATCGCTGTCGGCCAGCACGATCCGCGCGCCACGCACCGGCGCAAACTGTTCGGTTTCCTGCACCAGTTGCCCACCCGGCGCCGATCGGAAATGCGGCAGGTGGCCGTCGCCGTATTCGGCGGGACTGCGGACATCGAAGAAGTAGTTGGTACGCAGGCGGTCCACGTGCAACTCGTCCAGCTGCGCGCGTGCCAGGCGCTTGACGCCGGCGCGGTCCGCCAACGCGCGCGCATCCTGTTCCGCCGTCTGCCGGTTGGTTTCCGACGCCGCTGGATAACTGCGCGTCTGGCCGTGTTGCAGCTGCTGTCCGGCCAGCGTCCAGCCGATCGTTCCATTACGTAGCGCCGATATGGGATTCGGCACGCCGGCGTTGATCAGCGACTGGGTGCCGATGATACTGCGCGTGCGCCCGGCGCAGTTGACGATGATACGGGTGGAGGGATCAGGCGCCAGCTCGCGCGCACGCAAGGCCAGCTCCGCACCTGGTACGCTGATGCTGCCGGGGATGCTCATGGTGTGGTACTCGTCAAAGCGGCGGGCATCGAGGATGACGATGTTCTCACCGCCGTCGATCAGCGCTTGCACCTCGGGCGCCGACAGCGATGGCGTATGCCGTTCGTGCTCCACCAGTTCGCCGAAGGATTTGCTGGGCACATTCACATCGCGGAACAACTCGCCGCCAGCATCACGCCAGCCGGTCACGCCGCCATCCAGCAGCGCTACATTGGTGTAGCCCAGTTGGTGCAACCGCAGCGCCGATGGCAGCGCCAGGCCTTCGCCGTCGTCCAGCACCACGATCTGCGCATCGCGGCGCGGCAGCCTGGTGTAGGCATCGATCTCGATGCGGCCATACGGGAAGTTGGCGGCAAACAGCGGATGTTCTTGTGCATGCGGATCTTCTTCGCGCACGTCCAGCAGCGCGATCTCGCGGCCGGCCAGCAGTTCCGCCCTCACCTGTTGATAGCTGCGATACGGGATCTGTGGTGCATATAATACGTTGCTCATTGTGTTACCTCCAGCTGGCAGATTAACACGCAATATCCGGCGGGGGCGCTTATCCGCTGGCGCTATATTCAAAGTCGAAACCATTCGTTCCCCGATCGGCCGGCAGCGTCGTACCATCGAAAGATAACCATCTTCCGGAGCCGATTATGCAACGACGTACCTTGCTGTCCTTGTTGTCCCTGCTGCCGTTTGCGAGCTACGCGCAGAAGGCGCCGTCCACGCTGCGCATCGGCTACCAGAAATCCTCGACGCTGCTGACGGTGCTGAAAGTGCGCGGCCAGCTGGAACAGGACCTGGCGCCGCTCGGCGTGAAGGTGACCTGGCATGAATTCTCCAGCGGCCTGCCCTTGCTGGAAGCCCTGAACGTCGGCGGCGTGGACTTGAGCGCGGATGTGGCGGACACCGTGCCGGTGTTCGCGCAGGCGGCCGGCGCCAGGCTGACCTACTTCGCACAGGAGTCGCCTTCTCCTTCGGCGCAGGCAATCGTGGTGCGCGCCGATTCGCCGATCAACAGCATCGCCGACCTGAAAGGGAAAAAGATTGCGGTAACCAAGGCCGCCGGCAGCCATTACCTGCTGATCGCGGCGCTGGACAAGGCCGGCCTGCGCTTCAAGGATATCGAACCCGCCTACCTGACGCCTGCCGACGGCCGTGCAGCGTTTGAACGCGGCGCGGTTGCCGCCTGGGTGACGTGGGACCCATACCTGGCCGGCGTGCAGCGCCAGTCGCAGGTGCGCATTCTGGCCGATGGCCGCAGCATTGCCGACTACCAGCGCTACTATCTCGCATCGACCGCCTATGCGGAGGCACATCCGGAGGTGCTGCCGGTGGTGTTTGAAGCGCTGCGCAAGGCCGGCAAATGGGTCAAGCAATCGCCCAGGGAAGCGGCCGAGCTGCTGGCGCCCGCCTGGGGTCTGGATGCAGCGACAGTGGAACTGGCCAACAGCCGCCGCAGCTACGAAGTACGGCAGGTGGTCAAGGACGCGCTGGGCGAACAGCAGCGCATTGCCGACGCGTTCTATGGCGAGGGCCTGCTGCCGCGAAAACTCGACGCCACCGCCGTTCCGCTCTGGCGGCTGCGTTAGGCCAGCGTCGGATAGCCAGCGCGTACCGCGTCGGCTTCGAGACGCTGGATGCGCTGATAGTCCTCATCGCTGCGATGCTGGAAAGCCTTGATGTGCAAGGCGTTCATATGGGCGCGCAGCGGCGCGGACGGCACCAGCAAAGCCTGGCGCAGGCGCTCCTGCTGTGCCGCCGGCACTGTCTGCGCGGTCACCAGCGGTAGCCCTGGGGACGATGCCGAATACTGCAAGATCCTGATCCCCGGCACGCTGTCCGGCGACTCCTCGCGCAAATAGCCGAGGGTGACGCAGTCGATGGCGGCGATATCCGCCTCCCCTTCGCGCACCGCGCGCAGGCTGGCCACATGGCTGCCGGTCCATTTCACCTTGCCGAAGAAGCGGCCGTCACGCGCCAGCGGCGCCACCGCATGCCGCAGCACATTGGCGCCGCTATTCGACGCGGGATCGTTGGCGGCGGCGGTCAGCCCGCGCGCATCGGCCAGTGTGGCGACGCCATCGACCGCGCGTGTGATGATCGCGCTGGAATAGTCGCTGCCAGCGCAGCCAGGAAAGTCAAACGCCGGCGTGGCCAGCAGCGTGACCACACCGCGCAGGAAAGATACATACGGATAGCCGCAGGTCTGGCCAAGCAACAGGTCTGGCCGCTTCCACAGCGCGGGCAAAGCCGGCTCACGCACCAACGCAGCCTGCTCGCCAACGCCGGCATCAGCCAGCACGCGGGCCAGCAGGGCTTCATATTCCCGCTGCAGGCGCGGCGAGACGTTGTACATCGGTAGTGAAACGATCATGGCATGCGGGGATGGACCGGTGCGTCGATGGGGCGGAAACCGTAGCGGCGCATCAGTGCTCCGTAACCGTCGATCTGAAAGCCGCCGCTGCGCACATTATAAGCGTCGCGCCGGCCGCGATACACACGCGGCAGCAGATACCAGGGCAGCGATGGCAGATCGTGATGCACCAGGTGCAGGTTGTTATTCAGGTACAGCAGCCGAAACACAAAGCCGGCATCGTTCAGCACGATGCGCTGCTTGTGGTCTTCGGCCGGGCGGTGCTCGTAATAGGAACGTATCATCGCCAGCGATTGCGCCGGATACGAAATCCCCAGCAGATACCACAGCGCGGAAACGCCGAACGCGCTCTCCACCCACCACAGCAGCGCGGCCAGCGTCAGCAGGTGGCGCAGCCATACGCCGGCATCGCGCCAGTCGCCACGCAACAGCTTGCGCAAAGCGCCGCCCCAGGTGGTGGTGATCGCCAGCGCCGGGCCAAGCACTATGCGGCCCCAGAAGGTTTTATTCAGCCAGCGTACACCACGCATCAGGCGGCCGGCGGCGGCCCACTCGGCTGGCGACACATAGGTGCTCTCGGCATCCAGTGCCGGCATGGTCAGATCAAAGTCATTATGGTGGCGCAGATGGCTTTCACGGTAAATCTCGTAGGGATACCAAACCGCCAGCGGCGCGTAGCCAAACACCCGGTTCAGCCACGGCCAGGGTGTCGGATGCCCGTGTATCAGCTCGTGTTGCAGCGACATATACCAGGCGCACCACCACACCATCAACAGCGTGCCGGCGCCGTTCCCCAGCAATGGCCACAGCGACAGCGTGGCCAGCCAGCCGCCGTAGATGACAAAGATCAAAAGCCAGGTCGGCCACTCGCCCCGCCACAACGGGCGTGCGCGCTCGGCCAATACCTCATGCTGCTGCGCGTCGTCTATCCAAGCCTGCATAGTTTCTCCCTTGCGGCGAGTATAAGCAGCGCTAACTGGACAGGAAACGAATTTAAACAAGCATGTTTATGCGGATTTCGCGTTCTTCTGTAGGTGAGACACCGTACAGCCGCAGCAAGGGGCTACGCGCAAAATAAAGTCCATGGATACGCACACTCACAACATCAAACCGCGCAAATACCACCCTGCCGCCTATGCGATGCACAGGCAGATGGTGGCGGTACGCAGGACGATTTCGGCAGCGACGGTGGAAGAGTCGCAAGCGGCGGCGCGCTGGGCGCAGGCGTGGTATCAGCTGGTGCAGCGCAAGCTGGATCAACTCCAGCATGCGCCGCGCTACTTACATTAGGCTGGGGAGTAGCAACCGCCGGCGCGGCGTTCCATGCCATGACGGTCGATGACGGTGACGGTGCCGCGGCGGTATTCGATCAAGCCTTCTTCCTGCAGCTTGCCGGCGCAGCAGGTGATGGATTCGCGGCGCACGCCCAGCATGTTGGCGATCATCTCCTGGGTCACTTTCAGTTCGTTGGACAGCGAGCGGTCCAGGCGTTCCAGCAGCCAGCGGCACAGACGCTGTTCGATGCTGCCGTGACGGACACCGGCCACGGTTTGGGCCAGCTGCGCAAACAGGGCGCTGGTGTGGCGCATCAGTTGCTGCGCCAGCGCGCCGCCGCTGAAGAAGGCCTGGCGCAGTACCGAGGCCTTGATGCGGTAACCGTAGCCGGCGGTCTGTACCACGGCGCAGCAGTTGGCGCGCTCGCTTTCATACATCGAGACACCGACCACGCCTTCGCGACCAACCACGGCCACTTCCGCAGCGCCGCCGTCTTCGGTCACATATTGCAGCGAGACGATGGCGTTGGTTGGGAAGTAGGCGTATTCCATGACCTCACCAGTATCGAACAGGTGCTTGCCTGCTTCGAGTGGCACCAGGTCCAGGTGCACGAAGAGGTCCAGCAGCTCCTCGCGGGACAGCCCACGCAGCAATTCATTTTGCTGGGCGCCGATCAGGCTGACGGCCGGTGCAGCGCTTTGCTGCATGGCGCGTGGGATGCTGGCGGATACGGAAGTCTGGTTAGCTGCGTACATGGTGTACCTCATCTGTTGTATGTGTTGGATGATTAACACTATAGCCGCGCTATGTTCGGTCGATTATAGGAGCACTGACACGCCATATGTAGGTTGGGAACATAAGCTGTTGTCAGCCTGATCCTACGAACTTCCTCGTCCACAGGAGGGTGCGCTCCAGGCGCGGAAGGTGGATACGCCCCGGTTTGGGCAGCGCCAGCGTGGCCGGAGGCTGCAATAGCAAAGCAGGGAAATTGATGCCGGCACGGGCGGCGTGCAGCAACGAGAGGTCAAAGCCGGCGCGCAAGCCAAGGATGGCATAGCTGTCGCGCGCCGGGTTGTAGCGCAACGCCAGATGGCCGGCGCCGCTGTAGTGGCAGGCGGCGGCCAGCCGTTCGACATAGTCACGCACGCGCACACTGGCATAAAACCGCAGCGCTCCGCTCCGGCCATGGCGAAATATCGAACAGGCCAGCACCTGCCCTTCCCTCGCCAGGAAGGAAGCACCGACCGCCAGGCCGGGCATATAGGATTGGGCCAGTACGGGATAGGTGCGCCAGCACGCCACACTGCCGGGATGGTGGTGCAGTCGCGCGCGACGCCCGCCATGCTGCGTCAGCGGCCGGGTGACGATGGGATAGACCAGCGACTGTTCGCGCAATTGCACCGCGCTATCAGCCCGCATGCTGTCGGGCGCAGGCAGGCCGATAGCATGCAGCAAGCGGACCAGGTTCCATGGGTCGTGCAGCGTGGCGATCAATGGCGGATCAGGCGCCAGGCATGCCGGGAGCTGCGCGCCGGCGAGCAGGATGGCGCTATCGCCATCCACCGCCATAATCAGGCCGGGTGCGATGGCAGCAAGGCGCTTCAGCGCGGCGGCCGGCGCATCACGATGCCAGACGAGCGTGTGCGGCAGATGGCCGGCGCGGCGCAGGCAGCGCCCCGTCGCCCACGTCAAGGCAGGCGCTGTGCCAAGCACCAATATGGAAGAAGCAACGGCCATGTAAGCCTCCCAGCAAGAAATGGCGCCACCAGCGTAGCCGGGGCGCCATGTGCATTGCTAGAGGCAGGTCAAACGTGCGCGCCTTCGTGCGCACGAGGCTATTGTCTCAAGACATGAACTTGTCGAAGCGTGAGCCTTCTTCGACCAGGCGTTCATCGCGCGAGCGCAAACGGCCTGGGTTGCGCCGGTGTTCCGGCTCGGAAATAACGCGTTTGATGACGCTTTCCAGCACGCCGCGATGGCTGAGATACTCGGCTGCGCTCTGCGGGCCAAGCCGGTCGGCCCGCTCGATGCCGGCCTCCACGACCTCGGACGATTGATAGTCCGGACGGAAAGTTTGCGTGGTAGACATTACTGCCTCCTGAATATGGACAATATCCAATTCTCGGATTCTACCGTGGCAACTGCCGTGCGGTAACGCACTGTTACAACTAAGGCGCAGGCGAAGGCACACCTTGTGGTATTTGGCCATCGTGCGGAATCAGCCAGCCGCTATCGCTGAGCCAGTCGTGCAGCCGATCCGGCCAATGCACATCGGAAAGACGCTCCGAACGTTGGCCCATATTGAAGGCATGATCGGTATCAGCGTACAAGTGCAACTCCGCCGACACGCCGGCACCGATCAGTTGCTGGTACAGCGCCAACGCCGGCGGCATGCAGCACTTGTCGTTCGATCCGGCAACAATAAATGCTGGCGGCGCATTTTGCACCGCTTTGCCAGGCGATCCCAACGGGCCGGGATAGACCAGCACCTGGAAGTCCGGCCGCGCACTGAGCTTGTCGACCGCATCCAGCTGCGGCGCCGGCGCCGGCTCGGGATTATCGGCCACCAGCGACACCAGTTCGCCGCCAGCCGAGAAGCCCATTACGCCCAAGCGGTGCGGATCAACGCCATACTCGGCGGCGTGTGCGCGCACCCAGCGCACGGCGCGGCGCAAGTCGGCGGCGGCATCGTTCTCGATCGAATAACTGGAACCCGGATCGCGCGCCAGCCGATACTTCAGCACAAACGCGGTGACGCCGACACGGTTGAGCGACTTCGCCGCGACCATGCCCTCGTTCTGGAACACCAGCATCCGGTGGCCACCGCCCGGCACCACGATCACCGCAGCGCCGTTGGCATGACGCGGATTGGCGCGCACCACCGTCAACGACGGCGCATGCACATTGCTGATGTAAACATTGTCGACCTTCTCCGCTTCGTTGCGGCGCTGCGCCGAACCGGGCGCACCGTCCGGCCAGATGGCGATCTGCTGCGCGCCGGCCTGTACGCACAGCGCCAGCAGCAGCAATGCAAGCTTATGGCGCATGGAAGCCTCCCGCCGCATACAGCGAATGATGGGTGAGGATAAACAGTGTGCGTCCATCCGCGCCGCCGAAGATCAGTTGCAGCGGGCGCTCCGGCACATCGATACGGCCGATCTCCTTGCCATCCGGCGCGTAGACGAATACCTGGCCGTTGGCGACATACACATTGCCCTTGTGGTCCACCGCCGCGCTTTCGCCGCCACGGTTGGCCGCCAGTTTCAGGTCGGTGATGGCGCCGCCCGCGCCGATCACGCCGCTGAAGGTGCGGTTCTCGGAGCCGTTGGTGAACACCACGCGGCCATTGGCGCCAGCAGCCACAAGCCCGTAACTATCGAGCGTATCCGACCAGCGCCAGCCCAGATGGTCGGCCGGGCCTTGTTTGAAGACGCGGTAGGCAGGCAACACCAGGCTGCCATCCGGCGAGACGTATTCACGCTGCTTGGGCAAGGCGACATCGCGTGCAAACATTTCGGCCAACGTGGTGAATTCATAGGTGTCAAAGTTGAGCTGATCGCGGAATTCGCCGTTCTGCCAGAAGTTCACCGGCACCACCGTGCGCGCACGGCCGCTGGCCTGGGCCGGCGTCGGCTTGATGATGGTCAGCGGACCGGCCGGCTGGTCCGGGTGGAAGGAATACACCGTGCCTTCCGGGCCGAATGACGACAACACCATGATCGCACCGCTGTTGTCGATGGCAAGGTTGACCGCATCCAGCGGCGCATCACGTACCACGGCCAGGCCGCCTTCCTTGCTCCAGCTGTAGATGCGATGGAAGCGGCGGTCAATGAAGTACAGTTTTCCCTTGCTATCCACTGCCGCGCCGGCGATCGAGTAGAAATCGCTCTCCAGCTTCTCGACCTTCGCGGCGGCGAACGGTCCGGCTGGTGGTGGCACCGGCGCGCTGCTTGCAAAGACTGCGGCAGACGGGCCAGCCGCAGGCGTGCGTATGTCCAGCACCGCAAACTCATGCTCGCGCACTTCCTGCTTGCCGGTCAAATCCTGCAAGGTATTCTCGAACGGGAATTTGCTGGCGCGCAGATAGGTGTCGCAGCCGTTTTCATCGCAGGTAGCGAAGCCGCTTTCCGCATTCACATGGACATTGCGGAAGCGGATATTCTCCGAGTTGGTCATCTTCACCGCCGACACGGCCGGCTTCAGCGAACGCGTGACACGATACGCGTGGTAGTTGGCGAACGTGATGTTGCGCGAGTTGCGAATCTCCAGCGACACCGCATCCATGCCGTCACGTACCTCCTGCTCCGTTTGCGGCGCGAGGAACTCCCAGTTCTCCACGTTATCCAGCACGATCTCGGCACGGATGTGGTGTTCGGCCGACAGCTCGTACACTTTGCCCGGCGTCTTCGTGTTGGAGACATAGAAGCCAGCCTGCGCGAACGTGCTTGGCGACCAGCACGCGATGAACGTGCCACCACCGCCATCCGTTACCCAGATGCTCGGATACTGGCGATCCCAATGCTGGACCGGATCGAAGTTGCCGCTCTTCTGATAAGGATCGCGGCGCTTGCCGTCATACAGCCGCGTGCCATGGCCACCCTGGATGCGAATGTCATCCACCAGCGATTCCGCGCCAGCCTTCCACAACAGCGCCGTCGCACGCGGATTGACTTCGCCGGTGGCCAGGCCAAAGCCGGTGACGATGGCGTCGCCACCCTTGGCGCTTTCCAGCAACGCTTTCGGTCCATCCGCGCCGGCATAGGCCGGCGCGCCGTTCGGCAGCACCAGTTGCGTGACGCCAGGATGCAGGCCTATCAGCACCGTGTCGGGCTTCAGGCGTATCGTGTCCTGCACCATGTAGAAGCCCTGCGGCAGGTACACCACGCGCTTGCTGTCAATGGCTTTCTGCACCGCCGCCGTATCGTCGGTCACGCCATCGCCCACCGCGCCGAAGCTGCGCACGCTGGCCCACTGGCTGGTGGCAGGCAAAGTGCGCATCACTGGCGTACGTTGCGCCGGCAACGCCTTCAGCGCCGCGCCCTTGACGTGCGTGCCGAACTTGCCGACACTGTTCAGCCCCGGCAGCATCAAGCCATAATTGAATTCACTGATCTGATATTGCGGGCCATAGCCAGCCACGGTCTTGCCGCTGTCGCGGAAGCGCGCAAAGGTTGGCACATTCTTCGCGACGGCATTCTCGAAGCCGACCTGCGTGTAGACATTCTCCTCGTTGCTGATCACCACAGCGGCCTTGGACACATTCTCGAAGCGGACATCCTTGCCCCACAACCAGTCGCCATAACCACGGCTCATGTCGATGCCCACCGGCGTGTTGCGAATAGTGGTGTTCACCAGCGTCAGCCCGGCCTCGTGACCGCGTATGGCCGCCTCGCGCTGGCCTTCAAACGTGGTGTCCATCAGCGTGTACTGCCATGCCGGCGATGTCTTCTCGGTCAGGATACCGTAACGGCCACCGTAGAACTTCAGGTCAAAGCTCTCATTGCCCACCATATAGACGCCCGCCAGGCCCGAGCCGATGTGGAAATCCATGTGGCTCAGATACGAGTGCTGCGCAGTCCGCAGGCGCACCGCTGCGGCAGCAGGATTACCATCGCCGATTTCAACGTCCACATTGCTCATCGCCGAATAGAAGGTCGCCGAATTCGCATCGCGCACCTTGTCGCTATACGGCACGGCACTCTTCACCGGCACCGGCACCTTGCCGACCGTGTACTGGTCGCCGCCGGTGAACACCACCATGTTCGCCACGCCTCTCTGGAAGCCCGGCGTGTTCGCGCCCAGCACCAGCACCGGCCGCGTTGGTCCCACACCATACAGACGCACCGCCAGCGGCACCAGCAGCGAGCGCGTGATGCGATAACGGCCGGATGGCAGGAACACCACGCCGCCCTCGCCCCGGTTGGCGGCAGCGTCCAGCGCAGCCTGGATGGCGGCGCTATCGTCGGCCCGGCCATCGCCGACTGCTTTGACTTTCACCGCGCGCGGATCGTCCGGCATGGTCTGGTAGGCGGAAATGGAGGCCGCATGGCCGAGCAAGGGCACGGCCAACGCTGCGGCCGCAATCACATTCAACATTGATTTCATCTGTTTATCCTAAAAAGGAGGAAAGAATCAGAACGAAAATGAGCCCGAATACGCCGACCAGCGTTTCCATCAGCGTCCAGGAACGGAAAGTATCTTTGAGCGACAGCCCGAAATACTCCTTGAACATCCAGAAGCCGGAGTCGTTCACATGGCTGCACATCAAACTGCCGGCACCAATTGCCAGCACCATCAGCGCCGGGTCGATGCCCGACGCCTGCACCACCGGCGCCACGATGCCGGCCGCCGTCAATCCTGCCACGGTGGCAGAGCCGAGGCAGATACGGATCAGCGTCGCCACGATCCAGCCCAGCACCAGCGGCGGCACCGGCAACGCGGACAGCTGCGTTCCCAGTTGCGCGCTGACGCCGGAATCCACCAGCACCTGCTTCAAGGCGCCGGCGCCGGCAATCACCAGCAGGATCGGCGCGATGTCGCGCAAGGCGTCCTGCGCACCGGACATCAGCACTTGCAGCTTCTGCCCGCGCGCCACGCCCAGCGTGAATACCGCCACCAGCAAGGCGATCAGCATCACGATCATCGGATTGGCGAGGAAGGCCACCGCCGATTTCAGCGACGGATCGGCGATCGGCATGGCGCTGGCCGCTGTTGCCGCCGCCAACAGCCATACCGGCAGCAGCGCCGTGGCGAAGCTGTTGAATACACCCGGTAGTTCCGATACGTCGCGCAAGCCAGTGCGGAACATCGGCGCCGGCGTTGCCTCGATACGTTTCAGCGTCATGGCGAACAGCGGGCCGGCGATAATCAGCGTCGGCACGGCCACGATCATCCCGTAGAACAGCGTGCGTCCCATGTCGGCATGGAACTGCGCCACCAGCGCCGTCGGAGAAGGATGCGGCGGCAGGAAACCGTGCGCGATCGACAGTCCGCACAACAGCGGTATCGCCATCGCCACCGCCGGCCGGCCGCTCTGGTACACCAGCGAAAACACCAGCGGCACCAGCAGCACGAAGCCAACATTGTAGTAAAGCGGGATGCCGGCGACGAAACCGGTCAGCGTCAGCGCCACCGGCATGCGCGCCGAGCCGAACACGCCAATCAGGAAGCTGGCGATGCGCTGCGCCGCCCCGCTGTCGGCAATCAGCTTGCCGAACACCGCGCCGAGGCAGACGATCACGATCAGTGATCCCAGTAGATCGCCGATGCCTTTGTCGATCGACTTGGGAATGCTGTCGAGCGGCATGCCAAGCAGCAGCGCGGCGGCCAGCGCCGCCACCACGAACGCCAGCAACGGCTGTACCTTGGCCCATGCAATCAGCAATGTCAGCGCGCCGACCGACAAGGCCACCGCGATCAATGCCCACGCTGCCGGCGTTACGCCAAGCAGCGCCACCAGTGGACTGGTAGTCATGTGAGTCTCCAATAATTTTTTTTATGTGTTGTCTGTGTTACTAACTACCTGTATTACTTGCTGCGGCCCTGGATCTCCTTCAGCAGATCGGCGGGCGGTAGATCGATGTCCAGCGTGATGCCTGTCTCGTCGGGCTGTAAAGGTTCAAGGTCACGGAACTGGCTGTCCAGCAGCGATGTCGGCATGTAGTGGCCGACCCGCGACTGCATCCGTGCAGCGATCAGCGCTTGCGCGCCATTCAAGTGGACAAAGCGCAGCGCAGGATCGCCCTGCCGTAGCAGGTCGCGGTAACGTCGCTTCAGCGCGGAACACGACACGACCAGGCCCTCGCCACGATGCCGGGCGGCGCTGATCTGCGTTTGTAATGCTTCCAGCCAGCCGGCGCGGTCGCCATCGTTCAGCGGCAAGCCGGCCGACATCTTGGCCACGTTGGCTTCCGGGTGATACTGGTCGCCCTCGATGAAAGGCACGCCATTCGCCAACGCCAGCGCCTGCCCAACGGTGCTTTTGCCGCAGCCGCTCACGCCCATCACCACCCAGCGAGTATTTTGCATCCATTCTCCAGAACTAGATAGCGCTAACATTTTTAATGTAAAGATAACGGCCATAAACAAAGCCGAACCAAATCACGAGTAAGGAATATTTCCAACGCAAAGATAGCGTTATCATTTTGTTGAACTTTAGCCTAACGTGGAAATTTGTAAAGAATTATCCATACTGCATTGCACAACGTGCGTCGCAAAGCTGCAACGACGCAAGGCTTTCCTGCTATGCTACGCAACCAACAACAAGAGACCGCGCCCATGACCGACGCCCGCCAATTGACCGGCCAAGACTACAAAACCCTGACGCTGGCGGCCTTGGGCGGGGCGCTGGAATTCTACGATTTCATCATCTTCGTTTTTTTCGCCAACGCCATTGGCCAGCTGTTCTTCCCGGCCGAAATGCCGGACTGGCTGCGCACCCTGCAAACCTTCGGCATCTTCGCCGCCGGCTATGTGGTGCGGCCGCTGGGCGGCATCGTCATGGCACACTTCGGCGACCTGCTGGGCCGCAAGCGCATGTTCACGCTGTCGATCCTGATGATGGCCGTGCCGACGCTGACCATCGGCCTGCTGCCGACTTACGCCAGCATCGGCCTGGCCGCCCCGCTGCTGTTGCTGTTGATGCGCGTGTTCCAGGGTGCTGCGGTGGGCGGCGAAGTGCCGGGCGCCTGGGTGTTCGTTTCCGAGCACGTGCCGGCGCGGCATACCGGCTATGCCTGCGGCATGCTGACTGCCGGCCTGACCTTCGGCATTCTGCTGGGCTCTTTAGTCGCCACCGGCATCAACACCGCCTATCAGCCGGATGAAGTGCTGGCCGGCGCCTGGCGCTGGCCGTTCCTGCTGGGCGGCGTGTTCGGCCTGGGTGCGATGTATCTGCGCCGCTGGCTGCACGAAACGCCGGTCTTTGCCGAGATGGCGCAGCGCAAGGCGCTGGCCGCAGAGATGCCGCTGAAGTCCGTGCTGCGCAACCATCGCGGCGCCGTCATCGTCTCCATGCTGCTGACCTGGATGCTGTCGGCCGGCATCGTGGTGGTGATCCTGATGACGCCAGCACTGCTACAAAAGATCTATCACGTCGACGCCCGCACTTCGCTGGTGGCCAATACTGTCGCCACGCTGTGCCTGGCCTTCGGCTGTATCTTCTACGGTGTGCTGGCCGATCGGCTTGGCGCCAAGCCGGTACTGCTGGTCGGCTCGGCGCTGCTGGCCGTATGCACCTACGTCTTCTACACCAAGCTGCGCGCGCAGCCGGAACTGCTGCTGCCGCTGTACGGGCTGACCGGCTTCGCGGTGGGGGTCGTGGGCGCCGTGCCGAGTGTGCTGGTGCGGGCTTTTCCGCCGCAGGTGCGCTTCTCCGGCTTGTCGTTTTCGTATAACGTCGCCTACGCCATCTTCGGTGGCCTGACGCCGGTGATGGTCACGCTGATGCTGAAGAACGATCCGCTGGCGCCGGCCTGGTATGTTATCGCCGTCTGCCTGATAGGCATGCTGACGGCGCTGTTTGTCCGGCCCGCACCATCGACAGCAAGGCCAGTGCCAGCATAACGCTGGGCACGGTCAAGGCAGTGATCAAGCGCTGCGTCAGCGGCGCGGCATCGCTCCGTGCAGAACATAGGCTGACCGCTGCGGGGATAGCGCCGCCTAGTCGATGTATTTGAGACCCGCCTGTTCCAGCGGGCCGCGCATATTGTACATATCCAGGCCCAGCACGCCTGCCGCCAGCCTGGCGCGCTTCTCACCTTCAAGGTCTTCGCGTTGTTGCGCGACGGTGGCGACACGCGATGCGTCGGCGGCTGGCACGACCACCACGCCATCGTCATCGGCGATGATGGCGTCGCCAGGGTTGACCAGCTGCCCGGCGCACAGCACCGGAATGTTGACCGAACCCAGGGTGGATTTGATGCAGCCCTTGGCGCTGATATTTTTGCTCCATACCGGGAAGCCCATCTCCTTCAGGATGCGGACATCGCGCACGCCGGCGTCGATGATCAGCGCTTTCGCGCCGCGCGCCATGAAGCTGGTCGCCAGCAGGTCGCCGAAGTAGCCATCCGTGCAGTCGGCGGTGATGGCAGCAACGACGATGTCGCCCGGCTGTATCTGCTCCGCTACAACGTGCATCATCCAGTTGTCGCCGGGGTGCAGCAGCACGGTGACGGCGGTGCCAGCCACCTGTGCACCTGGAAAAATCGGGCGCATATAAGGTTTCAGCAGTCCCACGCGGCCCATCGCTTCGTGCACGGTGGCGCTGCCAAGCTGGCCGAGTTGGTCGACGTGTTCGCGTCCGGCGCGGACGATGTTGCGTTTTACGATACCTAGCTGGTTAATCAGTGGCGTGCTCATAATCCCCTCTCCTTCAGTGCGGCGTCCAGACGCGGGAAGACGCGGCGGGCGTTGTGTTCAAAGATGTTGGCGCGGTCTTCGCTGGTGAGGCTGGCCGCTTCGATATAGCGCTTGGTGTCGTCGTAGTAGTTGCCGGTTTCCGGATCGATGCCGCGCACGGCGCCGATCATCTCGGAAGCGAACAACACGTTTTTTACTGGTATCACCTTGGTCAGCAGGTCGATGCCCGGCTGGTGGTAGACGCAGGTGTCAAAGTAGATGTTGTTCAGCAGGTGCTCGGTGAGCAGTGGTTTTTTCATCTCCTGCGCCAGGCCACGGAATCGGCCCCAGTGATACGGCACGGCGCCGCCGCCATGCGGGATCAGGAACTTCAGCGTTGGGAAGTCCTTGAACAAGTCGCTGGTCAGGCATTGCATGAAGGCGGTGGTGTCGGCGTTCAGGTAGTGCGCCCCGGTGGTGTGGAAACACGCATTGCAGCTGGTGCTGACGTGGATCATTGCAGGAATGTCGTATTCCACCATCTTTTCGTAGATCGGATACCAGGATTGATCGGATAACGGCGGTGCGGTCCAGTGACCGCCGCTTGGATCTGGATTCAGGTTGATGCCAACCATGCCGTATTCCTTGACGCATTTCTCCAGTTCGGGGATACAGGTCGCCGGGTCGACACCTGGCGATTGCGGCAGCATGGCGGCGCCAATGAAGTGATCCGGGAACAGCTGGGCGACGCGCGCACACAGCTCATTGCAGATCGCGGCCCAGGTGGCGCTGGTGTTGAAGTCACCGATATGGTGGGCCATGAAGCTGGCGCGCGGCGAGAAGATGGTAAGGTCGGCGCCGCGCTCCTTCATCAGCCGCAGCTGATTGGTTTCGATGGACTCGCGCAGCTCATCGTCGCTGATGTTGAGGTCTGCGACTTTCGGGCCGAGTTCGGGTGTATTAAGGTTGGCGATTTGCTTGTTGCGCCATTCTTCCAGCGCCTTGGGGGCGGTGGTGTAGTGGCCGTGGCAGTCGATAATCATGTTGTTCCTTTTAGAGCGATTCGGCAATCAGCACTTCGCCGCGCATGATGGGACGGGCGGTACGCAGCAAGGCGGCGCGGGTGACTTTTCCGTTGTCCAGTGCGAGGGCGACGCTGAACTCGCCGGTGGGGTGTTCGATGGAGAGTGTTTTTTCGACGCCTTCAGCCACGCTGGCGATGCCGTCGGCGACGCTGCCCGGCAGGACGCAGGCGGTGGCTACGGTGACCGCCGCCAGCACGCCGATGGAGTCGTGGCAGACGTGCGGGATAAAGCAGCGCGTGCTGACCGCGCCGCCGGTACGCGGCGCGGCAATCAGGCACATTTTCGGGTAATTCTTCGCCGCTACGTCGCCCAGCCCCATCAGCGTGCCTGCGGCCAGGCGCAGTGCTTCAAGGCGGGCCCGCAGCTCGGCGCTGGCGCTAAGATCGGCGGCAGGCTCGTAGCCGGTGATGCCAAAATCGGCAGCGCGCACCAGCACCATCGGCATGCCGTTGTCGATCAGCGTGGCGTCGATCTCGAACGACGTGGACGGCGTGGAGACGGCGATACGGTTGCGCGCCCGGCCGGTGGGCAGCAGCGCGGCGCACACAGAGCCGGCGGTGTCGAGGAAGTTGATGCTGACTGGCGCGGCGGTGCCGGGCACGCCGTCAATGCGGGCGTCACCGCCGTATTGCAGCCGTCCGCCCGGCGTCTGCACGGTAACGTCGCATTGCATGCCGGTGTTCAGCGTGAGGATGCGCGCCGTGGTCACGCCATCGGCTACCGGCAGCAGTCCACGCTCCAGCGCAAACGGCAACACGGCCGCCAGCATATTGCCGCAGTTCGGCGTCACATCCACCGCATCACTGGCCGGCTGCAACTGCGCGAACAGGAAATCCAGATCCACACCTGGGGTGGTGCTGCGGCGCACGATGCCAGCCTTGCTGGTCAGCGGGTGCGCACCGCCCAGACCGTCGATCTGGCGCGGGTCCGGCGATCCCATGGCCGCCAGCAGCACGCGATCCCGGCCGGCGACATCCGCCGGCAAATCGGACTCCAGAAAAAATGGCCCGCGCGAGGTACCGCCGCGCATCAGCATGCAGGGAATGGCGCGCAGGTCGGAAGAAGGTCGCTGGTTCATGGGATGCTCAAAACAGGATGAATGCCCCCAGTATCCCCGCCGGGCCGCAGCGCATGGTTGCGTTGTGGACCGTGATTTGTTCTAATCTGCTTATCGAGCCCACTTTTTAGCACATCATGCACCTGGTCAGCCTGCGTCATCTGCACGCCTTTAACGCGGTCGCCGCCAGCGGAGGTATCCGCGCCTCGTCGGAAAGCCTGTACCGCGCCTCTTCCGCTGTCGCGCGCTCCGTGGCCTCGCTGGAGCACAGCCTGGATGCCCAGCTGTTTGAACGCAAGGGGCGCGGCATGTTGCTTACCGCAGCCGGTGACGTTGTGCGCAAACGCGCCGACCGCATCGAAGCGGAGCTGCATGCGGTGCGCGAAGACGCCGTCCGCCTGCGGGATCGCAGCGGCGCCAAGATCGGCGGGATCGAAGCACTGCTCAACGAACGCCGCCTGCAAGCTGCCGCCCTGCTGGCGGAAATGCACCACATGCCCAGCGTCGCCCACAGCATGGGCGTGTCGCAGTCCGCCGTCAGCCAGGCAGTGGCGCGGCTGGAGGACATGCTGGGCCAAGCCTTGTTCCTGCGCACCGCGCACGGCATGGTCCCGACCGATGCAGGGCGCCGCTGGACAGAGTCCTTTGAACGCGTGCTGGCCGAACTGCGTCACATCCCCGAAGACATTGCCGCCCTGGCCGGCGTGGTGCTGGGCGTCGTCACCATCGGCGCACTGCCGCTGGCCCGCTCGCAACTGCTGCCTACCGCTATCGCCTCGGTACTCAAGCGCCACCCGCAACTGCAAATCCGCTCACTCGAAAGTCCTTATGAAGAACTGACGGCCAGCCTGCTCAGCGGCCGCATCGACTTCATCGTCGGCGCCCAGCGCGCCGGTGGCGGAGACGCCTTCGAGTCGCGTTCGCTGTTCGAAGACAAGGCGGCACTGATCGCCCGCAAAGGCCACCCGCTTGCCAAGCGCGGCAAGCTGACGCTGCAAGACCTGGCCGGCTATCCATGGGTGCTGTCCCGCAGCGGCGTGCCGCTACGCGAATCATTGGTGCAGTTCTTCCAGCAACAAGGCGCACAGCCGCCCTCGCCCGCCGTGGAAACCGGCGATCTCGCATTGCTGCGCGGCTTGCTGGTGTCCAGCGACATGCTGACCGTGCTGTCGGCACACCAGCTGCACCACGAAGTGCAGACCAATCAGCTGGTCGTGCTGCCGTTCGAGATGACCGGCATGGAGCGCGGCATCGGCATCACCACCCGCAAAAACACCCATCTCTCCCCTGGCGCCTATGCGCTGCTGGGCGAGATAGAAGCCATCAGCACGCGCTGGCGATAAGCAGATTGAAACGGTTCGGCAAGCAAAAGCAATACTCCATCTCCTGTCCAAACATACACTGGTGAAGCGGTGGCGGTGCATATCGCCTTTACACCTCTTTACATAAAACCATAATCCAGACAGGAGACTTAATGAATATAGGACAAACGCTCGACGTCCGGGCACATATCAACAGCCGCAAGATGAGCGGCAACCAGTGGCTGCTGCTGGCCCTCTGCTTTCTGATCGTCGCTACCGATGGCATGGACGTTGCCATCATGGGTTTCCTGGCGCCGGACATCACCAGGGAGTGGGGCATTTCGCGTGCCGCCTTTGGCATAGTAATGAGTGCAGCACCGATCGGCCTTGCCATCGGCGCCATTCTGGTCGGTCCGATGTCGGACCGCTTCGGCCGCAAGAAGCTGCTGATGACCTCCGTCGCCTGGTTCGGCAGCTTCAGCGTGCTGTGTGCTTTCGCCAACGATGTCACCACCCTCTCGCTGCTGCGCTTCCTGACCGGCCTCGGTCTCGGTGCAGCCATGCCCAACACCACGACGCTGCTGTCGGAATACGTGCCGGAACGCTCGCGCTCCACGCTGCTGGCCATCATGTTCACCGGCTTTAATCTTGGTTCGGCGCTGGTCGGTTTCGGCGCTGCCGCGCTGCTGCCGCACTACGGCTGGCGCGCGGTGCTGGTGGTCGGCGGCGCGATTCCCCTGCTTTGCCTGCCCTTCTACCTGCTGTTGATACCGGAATCGGTACGCTTCCTGGTGGTGCGCAAATTTCCGGCCGAGCGTATCGGCCGCACGCTGCGCCGCGTGGTCGGCGGCGAGGTGCCTGCCAACGCGCAGTTCACCATCAGCGAACCGCAGGTGACCGGCTCGCAGCCGGGCAAGGTACTGTTGTCTTCCGCTTATCGCGCGACCACGCTGTCATTGTGGGGCACATATTTCATGGGCCTGCTGGTGATTTACCTGCTGAGCGGCTGGCTGCCGACCATGATCAAGGACGCCGGCCTGCCGATCGAGCGCGCCGCCAACATCACCGCGCTGTTCCAGCTGGGCGGCACCGTCGGCGCGCTGCTGGTCGGCTATTTCATGGACCGCGTGTCGCCGAACAAGGTGATTTCCGCAGCCTATATGGGCGGCGCCATTTTCATCCTGGCGCTGGCCTCGGGCAGCGTAGAATCGTCGATGTTCGCGGCCTTCGTGCTGCTGGCGGGCTTCTGCATGAGCGGCGCCCAGACCGGGCTGAATGCCTATGCGCCATCATGCTATCCGACCGCAGTGCGCGCCACGGGCGTCAGCTGGATGCAGGGCATGGGCCGCTTCGGCAGCATCTTCGGCTCCTTCGCCGGCGGCGTGCTGCTGTCGATGGGATGGGGCTTCAGCGCGGTGATTGCCATCCTCGCCGGACCGGCCACGCTGGCGGCCATTTTCATCATCATGAACAAGTTCGGCCAACGTAGCGCCGCAGTCAAAGCATAGGAATCATCATGGCAAACATCATCGGCGCCATCGCCTCCTCCCATACCCCGACCATCGGCTTTGCGCTGGACGCCAACAAACAGCAGGACGCCGCCTGGGCGCCCATCTTCAAAGCCTACGAACCGGTGCAGCAATGGCTGGCGGAGAAAAAGCCGGACGTCATGCTGGTCATCTACAACGACCATGTGACCTCGTTCTTCTTCGACCACTACTCGGCTTTCGCGCTGGGCATCGGCGAACGCTACCAGGCGGCCGACGAAGGCGGCGGCGCACGCAAGTTGCCACCGATCGCCGGTCATGCGGGTCTGGCGCGCCATATCGGCCAATCGCTGATGGCGGACGAATTCGATATGTCCTTCTTCCAGGACAAAGGACTGGACCACGGCTGCTTCTCGCCGTTGTCCATCCTGTGGCCGCACGAGCAACAGTGGCCGGGCAAGATCGTGCCGCTGCAAATCGGCGTGTTGCAGTTTCCGGTGCCGTCTGCGCGCCGCTGCTACAAGCTTGGTCAAGGGCTGCGGCGCGCCATCGAAAGCTATCCGGAAGACCTGAACGTGGTGCTGGTGGCCACCGGCGGCCTGTCACATCAGGTGCACGGCGAGCGGGCTGGCTTCAACAACACGCCATGGGACCATCAGTTCCTCGACCTGTTCGAGAACGATCCGGACACGCTGCTCAACATGACGCACGCCGACTTCGCCCGCCTGGGCGGCTGGGAAAGCGCCGAAGTGGTGATGTGGATGGCGATGCGCGGCGCTATGTCGGACAAGGTGAGTTGCGTGCACCGCGAATACTATCTGCCATCGATGACCGGCATCGCGGTGGCGCTGTACGAGAACGCGGCGTCCACCGACCAGTCCTTGAACGCGGCCGCCATCGAAGCGCACCGCGCCCACATGGCGCATCAGACCAAGGGTGTCGAAGAGCTGCCGGGTACGTATCCATTCACGCTGGAGACCAGCGTGCGCGCCTACCGCATCAACAAGTATCTGCACCAGCTGGTCGATCCGGCTTTCCGCGCGCAGTTCAAGGAAACGCCGGAAGCCACCTACGACGCCGCCGACCTGACGCCACAGGAACGTGACCTCGTCTCCCGCCGCGACTGGCGCGGCATGATCCAGTACGGCGTGATCTTCTTCCTGCTGGAGAAGCTGGGGGCCGTGGTCGGCGTCTCCAACCTGCACATCTACGCCGCCATGCGCGGGCAATCGCTGGAAGATTTTCAGAAGACCCGTAACGCGCCTGGCGCGCTGTACTCGGTCGGCTCCAGCGCCGCCTGGGACAAAAAATAAACCAGAACGAGGAGACTACAATGAACAAAACCATCTATGCTGCCATGGCAGCAGCCCTGGCTGCGGGCGCAGCACAAGCGCAGAGCAACGTCACCATGTACGGCATCATCGACGCCGCTGTCGAGTATTACAGCAATGCCGACGCCGCCGGCAACAACCTGACACGCATGCCCAGCCTGGGCGGCGGCATGTTCCCGTCACGCTTGGGCTTTCGCGGCAGCGAAGATCTGGGCGATGGCCTGAAAGCCATCTTCCAGCTGGAGAACGGCTTCGCGCCGGATACCGGCACGCTGGGACAGAACCGCCTGTTCGGCCGCCAGGCCTGGGTCGGCCTGCAAGGCAAATGGGGACAGCTGACGTTTGGCCGCAACTACAATATGCTGAACATTTCGACCTATGACGTCGACATCATCGGCCCATCGCAGTATGGCCTCGGTTCGCTGGACTCATTCATTCCGAACGGCCGTAGCGACAACTCGATCGCCTATCGCGGCACCTTCAGCGGCGTCACCATCGGCGGCACTTATAGCCTGGGCCGCGACACCTCGTCCGCCGGCGGTCCTGCCGGCACCGGCTGCGCTGGCGAAAGCGCGACCGACGCCACTGCCTGCCGCGAATGGTCCGCCCTGCTGCGCTACGACGCCCCAGGCTATGCACTGATCGGCGCCTATGATCGCATTTATGGCGGCGCCGGCGCCGCCAATGGACTGAACAGCAGCGACAAGACCGACAGCCGCGCCCACATCGCCGCCTTCTTCAAGCAGGAAGACTGGAAGCTCGGCGTCGGCATCATCCAGCGTAACAACGAGGGCTCGGCCACGCAGCCGCGCAGCAATCTGGTCTATCTCGGCGCAGCCTACAACGTCACGCCGTTCTTCACGCTGGACGGCCAGGTCGCCCGACTGAATTATCGCGCCACCAATAACGACAGCAAACAGTTCCTGCTGCGCGGCGTGTATAACCTGTCCAAGCGCAGCGCGGTCTACGTGGCTATCGGCCGCATCGACAACGACGGCACGGCAGCGCTGGCGCTCAGCGCGGGCGGCTCCACCGCAGCCGGCTTGAACCAGAACGGCATCATCACCGGCATCAAGCACTCGTTCTGATACCGTTTTCAGTATCTGTCGCGTGAAAAAAGTTATTGGTCTTTTCTGCATGGTTGCCCCAACAATTGTTAAAACAAAAACCTGGAGACATCATGCAAGAAAAGATCCAGCGCTGGCCGCAACGGCTGGCGCTCACGCCACTATGGCTGATGGCATTGGCGTTGCCGTCCATGGCGCAAGTCGCGCCGGGGACGGCCGCCGGTTCCAATCCCATCATCCGCGACCGCTTCACCGCCGATCCCGCACCACTGGTGGTCGGCGACACCTTGTATCTGTACGTGGGCCACGACGAGGCGCAACGCGACGAAATGTTCAATATGCGCGAATGGCTGGTGTACTCCACCAAGGACATGCGCACCTGGACCAGCCATGCGCCGATCATGAACGTCAAGGATTTCAAATGGGCCAAGGCAGACGCCTGGGCTTCGCAGACCATTGAAAAGAACGGCAAGTTCTACTTCTATGCGGCGGTGGAACATGACGCCACCCATCCGGGCAAGGCGATCGCGGTGGCGGTGTCCGACAAGCCGACCGGCCCCTTTGTCGACGCACGCGGTTCAGCGCTGGTCACCAACCAGATGACGCCGAAAGGCACGCATAGCTGGGAAGACATCGATCCCACCGTCTTCACCGACGATGACGGCACCACCTGGCTGGCCTGGGGCAATCGACAGTGCTACATCGCCAGGCTGAAGCCAAATATGACCGAGCTGGATGGCCCGATCCAGGAGATCACGCCGCCGCACTTTGAAGAAGGTCCGTGGCTGCACAAGCGTGGCAATCTGTACTACCTGACCTATGCCTCGCTGGACCGCAGCACGCAGCGCGACGAGCATGTTTCCTACTCCACCGCGCCATCGATCACCGGTCCGTGGACCTATCGCGGCCTGCTGACCGGCTCCGGAAAATACAGCTTCACCATCCATCCGGGCATCGTGCAGTTCAAGGATAACTGGTATCTGTTCCTGCACAACGCCACGCTATCGATCGGCGACCAGAATGGCGCCATCGGCCGCCGCGCGGTCACCGTCGAGCACCTGCAATACAATGCCGACGGCAGCATGAAGCCGGTGGTGCAAACCGGCGCCGGCGTCACGCTGCCGCCGCCCGCGCAATGAGCGCCCCCGCCAGGCGTATGAAGGCCAGGCTGATGTCCTTGCTGGTCATGGGCGCCTTCGTGGGCGACGCCGCTGCAGCCGCCACCGATCCGCTGGCGCCCACTGCGCGCTGGAGCGCCTACAGCGCCGGCCGCGCGGCCACGCTGCCGATGGGCTGGAGCAGCTGGAACGCCTTCGCCACCGATATCGACGAGGCCAAAATTCTCGGCTCGGCACAACGCATCATCGACAGCGGCCTGGCCGCCAAGGGTTACCGCTACATCACTGCGCGCCTATGGCGCCAATAGTCCCAAGGTCCGCTCCGGCGAATACCGCGCGCTGGCGCCTGTGCTGGACCTGCAGTCGGTGAATCGCAGCGACATCGCCGCGGTGCAGTCGGAGTTCAAGGAGATCAACGCGGCGCTGCTGCGCCACAATCCGGATGGCGACTTCCTGCTGTCACTGTGCGTATGGGGCGCGGCCAATGTACGCGCCTGGGGCAAGGACTACGGCAATATCTCGCGCACCAGCGACGACATCACGCCATCCTGGACCCGCATGCTGACCAATTTCGACAGCGCCTCGCGGCGCGAACTGTACGCCCACCCCGGCAGCTGGAACGATCCCGACATGCTGTTCATCGGCAAAGGCGATTTCGATGCCAATCACCTGACCGAGGCGCGCTCGCATTTCGCCTTATGGGCCATGGTGAACGCGCCACTGATGCTTGGCACCGACCTGCGCACGACAGCGCCGGCGCTGATGGACATCGTTGGCAACGCCGAGATCATCGCGCTGAATCAGGACCCGGCCGGCAACCAGGCCACACTGGCGTATGACGCCGACGATCTGAGCATCCTGGTGAAGCCGCTGGCCTCAGGCCAGAAAGCGGTGGCTATCTTCAACCGGGGACTGGCGCCGATTGACGTCGACCTGATGGCCGAGCACCTGAAATTGCGCAAGGACGCAGCCATCACGCTGACCGATCTCTGGACCGGAACCAGCAGCACCTTCACCGCAGCGACCAGGTTGCGCGTGGCGCCGCGCGAGACGCTGGTGTTCCGCGCCAATGGCGAGCGCGCGCTGGCGAACGGCGTGTATTTGTCGGAGCAACCGGGCAGCGTCAATCCGGCGGTGGACGGCGTAACCCGGCCGCAGGCCGATCCGACCGTCTTCCGCTCATCGGCAGGATGGTTCGGCACCAAGGGCGCGGGAGAGCGGCCGATGTATGCTGGCTGGGGTGGCGCGCGCGCCGACAGTACGCCTTACGGGCAAACGCTGCAAATCGCTGGTGTCGGCTATGCTGCCGGCATTGGCGTGCTGGCCAACTCGCGGCTGGAAGTGCGCAACCACGGCTATCGCAGCCTGACTGCCAAGGTGGGCGTCGATGATTCGGCGCGTGATCGCCGCGCTGCCGTGACCTTCATGATGTATGGCGACGGCAAGCTGCTGGCCAAGAGCAAAGCGCTGCGCTGGGGGCAGCCGGCGCAAGCCTTGAACGCCAACGTCGAGGGTGTGAAGATCGTTGAACTGGTGGCCCGCAGCACGGCGGACGACAACGAGCAGTTGCCTGTCTCGTGGGGTGACGCCGCGCTACGCTCCAATTGAAGTAGCGGCAGTGCGGAGCATGCGCCCCGCACTGCCATCACGTCCTTAGAAGTTCATGCGGACGCCAACACGGTAGGTACGGCCCACCGAGTCATACAGCGCAGGATTCAGGCCCAGGCTCAGATTGGTCTGCGGCACCAGCACCGGCGCGCGGTCGGCCAGGTTGTCGATCTTGAAGTAGGCCGATACCTGTTTCGACACGTTGTAGCTGCCGCCAAAGTCGAAATACACCGCGCCAGGCATGTGATTGTCGTAGATGGTCGGATGCGCGGCGGTCGGCAGCGGACAATTGGTCTGGCACTCGATGTACTCGTTGTTGAATACACCGGCGCCGATCCAGCGCTCGCTCAGGTTCAGGCTCAGCTTGCCGCCCATCAGGCCATCCCACGATTGCGATACCAGCGCCTTCCACTTCGGCGTCGCACCCGTCATGGCGCCGGCGCCTTCAATCGGCGTCGTGCCAGGCACGCCCGGATCAGAGATCGAGTGGATCATGCGCGAAGCCAGGCCACGCAGCGTGATGCTGCCCGGCAGGCCGAAGTCGCTCATGTTCTTGCGGTAGGCCATCTCGAAGTCAATGCCGCGCGTATGCAGGGAAGCAAAGTTGAAGCTCTGCGCCAGCACATAGTTGGTGCCGGTAGGCCCGTTGATCGACACCGCCGAGCAGACCTGCTGATTGCCGCCGTAGCACAGGTCGACTTCCTGCTGCGGATTCAGCGAGCTGATGACGTTCTGCACCTTGATGTCATAGTAGTCGACCGAGAAGTTGAAGTTGCGCGCCCAGCTTGGCTGGCTCAGCACGATGCCGAACGAGTTGTTGCGCGCCTCTTCCGGTTTCAGCGCAGGATTGCCGACGTTGCGCTGCTGGATCTGGATTGACTGGCCCTGGTTGTTGTTGACCGCCTGGTTGGTCACGGTCATGGCCGCATACAGCTCGGACAGATTCGGCGCACGCACGTCGGACGACGCCACAGCGCGCAGGCGCAGGCCGTCGATCGGGGTTTGCCAAGTGGCGCCCAGCTTCCAGGCACGGGCCTTGCCGGCCGTGCTGTACTTCTCTTCGCGGTCGGCGATGTTCAGGTTGGCTTCACCCCAGGTGGCCGACTTCAGGAACGGGATGTTCAATTCCACATAGGCTTCCTTGACGTTGAACGCGCCCTCGCCGTTGTGATAGTTGCCCGCGAACCAGTTGTCACCGGTGACCGACAGGGTTGGATCAGCAGGATAGGTGGCGCTGTATGGCGACTCGGCCGCCAGGCCGGCGCCATACGGATCGCCGTACACTTTGTAGTCTTCGCGACGCCATTCGGCACCAAACGCGATCGAAATCGGACCAGCCCAGCCTTGCATCAATTCACCATTGATGTTAGCGCTAACAACATTTTGCGTCGAGTCAGTGTGCTGACGCGGCCCGCTGGACGGCGCGATGTAGTTCCATCCCGCCAAATTGATTGGGACCTGGCCGAAGATATTGATCGGCTGGCAGCCAGCGGCGCGGGCGGCGGCGCTGCGGCAGACGATCTGCCCGGTGGCCGGGTCCTTGATGGCGTCGATCGCAAAGTTATAGCGCGGGTTGAGCGTAATGTCCTTGACATCGATGATGGTCTTGTTCTCGCCGTGTTCAGCGTAAGCGTCGTACGACCATTCCTTGCCGAACATGCCGAACTTGCCGTTGGCGCCGATCACGAAACGGCGCTGCGTACGCGTCGGATGTACATTGATATTGGCCGGGAACTCGGCATTGGCAGTACCTACCGACATCACGCCGCTTGGATAGCCGGAAGCGCAACCAGCGGCAACCGAGGCTGGCAGGTAGGCATTGTCGCATTTGATCGACAGATTGCCCTGCTTGGCCGCACCAGGATTCGGCGAGAACACGGAGCTGACCTGCGCCCAGTTGCCAGTGACGTAGATTTCGTTGTCGGCATCCAGATCCCACGACACACGGCTGTAAGCCACCTGGCGCTTGAAGTTCATGGCCAGATTGGTGCCGGCGCCCACGCTGCCTTCACGGTCCCCGCCGATACAGAAGTTGCCGACGCAATCCGTACCGTACTGGAATGGGTATGGCGTGCCATTCGGACCGAAAGCGGTGCCACGCAGCGGGCCGTTGGTAATCAGGCCGTATTTGGCATACTGGATATGCTGGGCGTTGGTGATGCTCTTGTAGCGCGGCGCGCCGGCTGCCTGCATCTCCTTGGTCGATTCCTGCAATGCGGGATTGGTGTACCAGGTACGGCCGCCAGCGCCAACCTGGCCGAAGCCTGGCGAGTCGATGCCGTTCTGCTTGGTGAATTCGCCGCTCAGCGTAACGTGCAGGCGATCATCGACGAAGCCCTTGCCCCATGCAGCCTGCAAGGTGCCGCTCTTGTCGTCGTGGTACTTGGTCATGCCGCCCGAAATATTGGACTTGAAACCGGTGAATTTTTTATCGGTGATGAAGTTGACCACACCGCCGATGGCATCCGAGCCGTAGGACGCCGAGGCGCCGCCGGTCACCACGTCGACGCGCTTGACCAACAGCTGCGGGAACTGGCTGACGTCGGTGACGCCGGTCACGTTGGCGCCCACCACGCGCTGGCCGTCCAGCAGCGTCAGCGTACGCAGCGTGCCGAGGCCGCGCAGCGACAGCGAGGACAAGCCCTGGATGCCGCTGGACGTGCTGAAGGTATTGGTGGTGCGGCCGGTGCTGCCCTGCAGCGCCGGCAATTCGATCAGTGATTCGAAGATATTCGGTTTCGCCGCCTTATCAAGATCGGCGGACGACAGCGTCGTGGTCGGGGTCGGCTGGCTGAAACCGCGCGCGGCGATGCGCGAGCCGGACACGACGACGGTAGTTTCCGCAGTTGGCTGGGCAACCGGTGGCGTGCCATCCGCTGCCGCCGCTACCGGGGCCTGCGCCTGCTCCTGCGCAAAGGCTGGCGCAGCCAGCATGGCGCACGCGCCTGCGACTGCGATGTACATCAGTTTTTTTTGAAATGGTGTCTGCATGTGAGTCTCCGTTTTTGTAATCAGTGGCGCCGCCTGTGTGGTCAGACGATCTGCCTGTGCTGCAAACTTCTTGTCTCTTTCTTATCTCTGTGACGATCCCCCGTGTGAGTTAGCGCTAACATTAGTTCTCGACAAAAACCTGCAATTTACGCCGGTCTTGCTGTAATAGTAGCCCGAGTTTCATGTTAGCGCTCTCGCTAAAGCTGAAATCGTGGCTTTAGTACAACGCCTTCCAACAGAACCACCGATCAAATATAGATGTAAATGATTCTCATTTATCATACAATATAGCCCGCCAGCCAGAAATCCTCGCAACAACCATGAAGGAGATATCCAGCCAATAACAATACAAAGAGATTCATATGACCGGATACGCTCCACAGCGACCTCTGATGGTTCGCACTACCCTCGCCTGCGCCATCTCCACCATGTTCCTGGCCTCCGCATTTGCCCAGGAAAGCGCCAATTCCCCACCAGTCACCCAGATACTGCCGCAGGTCGATGTGACCGAGCAGGCCGAACCCGGCACGTCCGCGACGATTAGCGGCAACGAACTGGAACGCGCCAACAACATGAAGGACGTGATCCGCAATCAGCCGCTGGTTTCCGCGCCTGGCACCGCCGCCGGCACTACCCGCAACCGCAGCAGCTTCGACCGCTCCGGCACCACCGGCTACAACATCCGTGGCATCGAAGGCAATCGCGTCGGCATGGACGTTGACGGCATTGAAATGCCGGACGCCACCACCCGTCCCTACGTCAGCCGGGTCGGCGCCAATACCTTTGGCGTCGGTCGCGACTTCATCGATCCCGAAATGTTCACCGCTGTGAATATCCTGTCCGGCACCACCTCGGCCAAGCGCTCGGCAGGCGGCATCGGCGGTGCGGTCAGCTTCAAGACCAAGTCTGCCGACGACTACCTGCGCGGCGACAAGACCTCATACTTCAGCGGCAAGCTCGGCTACGACTCGGCCGACCGTTCCTGGAACGAAAGCGTCACGGCGGCGGGTAAAAGCGGCAACCTGGACGGACTGGTCAGCTATTCGCGCCGCGACGGCCACGCCACCCGCAACAACAGCGACATCGTCGACAGCATGGCCAACGACTGGCATTCCGATGCACTGCTGCTGAAGGGCGGACTGCGCATCGATGCGGCCAACCGGCTGGAACTGTCCGCCGATTTGTATCGCCGCAAGAACGCAACCTCTTTCTACGGCTGGGATACCACCAGTACCTTCATCACCGAAAACTCGCAGCAGGATAGCGATACCAGCCGCAACACGCTGCAGCTGATGCATCTGTGGACCCCAAGCAACGCCTGGGTCGACCAGGCCGACACGCGCCTGTATTTCCAGAGCACCGATACCGAAGACATTACCGACACAACCACGCTGACGACCAACGCCAAGGTACGCAATGTGTCCGAGAACAAGACCCGCACCTGGGGCTTGTCGAGCGTCGCCAACAAGCGGCTGGACAACCATTATCTGAGCTATGGCCTGAATGCCTCCACGCAGGATGTGGAACGCCCATGGAACGTCAGCGGCTACATGAAGCCACAGCCTGACACCACCACCGTGCGGGCCGGCCTGTTTGTGCAGGATGACATCACCTTTGACGTCGGCGGCCACCGCCTGGTGCTGATCCCCGCGCTGCGCGGCGACTACGTCAAGATCAAGACGCGCGACCTGGCCAACTTCGCCTCGGGCGTGTTGACGCCAGCCGACGTGGAGAAGCTGTACGGCAGCCCAAGCAACACCCTCTGGAGCCCCAGCCTCGGCCTGACCTACGACCTGACGCCAACCATGCTGGCCTACGCGCAGTACAAGCGCAGCGGACGCGCGCCAACCGCCGGCGAGATCTTCGGCTCGTGGAATATGGCCAGCAACTATGTCGCCAGCAACCAGTACGCGCTGGTCGGCAATCAAAATCTGAAAGAGGAAACCAGCGACGCCTTTGAAGTCGGTCTCAAAGGCAAGCCGACGCCGGGTGTCACCCTGAACACCTCGATGTTCTACACGCAGTACAACGACTTCATCGCCTACACCCGTTACACCCGCGCGATGTTCCCGAGCATGTTCAGCAATGTACCGGCACACATCGGCACCATTTACCAGGCCGAGAACCGCGACGACGCCAGGATCTACGGCCTCGAACTCAGCGCACGGCTGGAGCACGGGCAATGGAGCCCTGGCGCCAAAGGCATCTACACCACCTGGGCCATGGGCCTGAGCCACGGTAGCTCCAAATCCCACTACGCCGGCGACAAGGATGTGCCGCTCGAATCGGTACAGCCACGCAAGGCCATCATCGGCGCCGGCTACGATGCGCCGCTGAAAGCATGGGGACTGAACCTGACCGGCACCTTGGTCGCCCGCAAGCAGGCGGTGGCCACCAATCGCGATGCCTACAACAACGCCGGCGCGGATCTGACCGATTCCGCCACGTCGCTGTTCCGCGTGCCGGGCTACGCCCTGTTCGACCTGACCAGCTACTGGCAGATCAACAAGAACCTGCGCCTGGATGTCGGCATCTACAACCTCGGCGACAAACGTTACTGGGACTATTCCAGCTCACGCAATCTGCAACCTTCAATCGCACGTGACCGCCGCGACATCGAACTGCTGACCGAACCTGGCCGCACGGCAGCAGTGTCGTTGAACATGGCGTTCTAAGACTTTTCACTCACCATAAAAGGAAATGCATGAAAAAACTGCAAAGCAAGCTTGCCAGCCATGGCCGGTCGGCTTCGGACACCAACGGCGACGGCAAGATCGATAAAACGGATGGAGAAAAATCATGAAGCGACCATTTTTGCTGCGCAGCCTGTTCACCGCATCGTGCCTCGTCACGCTGACGGCGCATGCGCATACGCCCTTCCTGCTGCCGAACAGCTTCGATATTCAGCCGAAGGAGATGATCGGCGTCGATGCCGGCTTCACCGAGAAATTCTTCATGTCGGACGTGGCGTTTGGCGATACGGCTTTTTCGATCATCACGCCGGAAGGCCAGCGCATTCCGTTCGGCGACATCCACCAGTTCAAGCAACGCACGGTGGCCGAACAAAAACTTCCGGACGAGAAAGGTACGTACCGTCTCAGCACCGGCCCGCGCCTGGGCGCAGTGTTTCGCACCTGGGAACGCAACGGCAAGGTTGAGTCCGCACGCGATCCGGCGCAAGTCATGCCGGCCGATGCCAAGCTGCTGAGCCACTACCAGTCACTATCGGTATCCGAGGCGTATGTCACTGCCGGCAAGCCATCGGCCAAAGCGCTGGCGGCTGCTGGCAAGGGCCTGGAGATCGTCGCCATCACCCATCCGAGCGATCTGTTCGTCAACGAAAAGTTCGACTTCATCGTGCAGTACAACGGCAAGCCGCTGCCGAACCAGAAGGTCAGCGTCTACCGCTCGCCGATGGATCTGGCCAGCCAGAGCACGGTGCAAAACGTGTCGACTGACGCCGACGGAAAAGTCGCCTTGCCGCTGACGAAATCCGGCATTTACCTCGCACTGATACGTTACCAGTCGCCAGCACCGGCCGGCGCGGCCGCGCCGATGTACGGCAACAATTACACGTTGACGTTCCGCGTGCTGGATCAATGATCTGCTGAAGACGGACCGGCACAGGAATAGACGATCTGCGGGAAGTACATGGCGCGCCACGCCGGCGTGGATCGCCCTCTGAACCACCTCAGCTATCACAAGTCTTCGTGATGTCCCGAAGCGCCCTGCTTCCAGTAAGCGGAGATGCGGGCGGCGTCACGCGGATGCCCCTTGTCGGTGAAGACGGTGTCGCGCACTTGTGCGGCAACCGTGGCTTCGCCGGCGAACCAAAAGAAGCCCTCACCTTCCGGCAATTGCAGCGCGCCGATGGCGGCCAGCAATTCCTTGCTTTCGGCGTAGCGTTGCAGCGACACCTGCGCTTCGCTGTGGAACGGCAGCGCCGCCGCCTCTTCGCCGGACACCAGCACCTGCACTTGCGCCTCTTTCGGCAACTCTTCCAGGCGGCGGCGGATGGCCGGCAGCGCGGTAGCGTCGCCCGCCAGCACGTGCCAGGTATAGTCCATCGGGATAATCATCGAGCCGCGCGGGCCGCCGATCTCGGCGCTCTGGCCCGGCGCCGCCTGGCGTGCCCAGTCCGAGGCCTCGCCGGTGGCGTGCAGCGCAAATTCGATAGTCAGTTCGCCGGCCACGTTGTCGTAGCTGCGCGGCGTGAAATCGCGCCGTACTTCTTCGCTGATGAAGAATTTCACATGGTCGTCATAGGAAGCCGAGACGAAATCGTGTAAGGTTTCGCCTTTGAATGTTACGCTGACGTAGTTTGGTGCCAATTGATCAACCTTGACAACCTGCAGCGCGCGCCGCTTGAGTTCGTGCCGCACACGTTGAATTCGTCCACTCATCATCTGCTCCAGAATTAGTTGATAATGTCCACATTATGAGCAACAAAGTTAATAAAGTCAACCAATCAGAACAGGTGTTCGACGCCATCCATTCGGTCATGCATTTGTACCGGGCGCGCCAGTTGCGCGGCCTGCGCGATACGCCGCATGAGCTGACGCATATGGAGTACAAGGCGCTGGGTTTCTTCGCCCGCCATCCGGGTGCCACGCAGGGCGACCTGGTGGCGCACTCGGGGCGCGACAAGGCGCAACTGGCGCGCCTGCTGAAAGGGCTGCGCGACAAGCAGTTGCTCGATGCCGCCGCCGATCAGGCGGACCGCCGCATCACGCGCCTGACCTTGAGCGCCGAGGGTGCCAGGGTATTCGGCAGTCTGAATGCGCTGGGCACGCAGGTGTCCGGCCTGGCAGTGGCCGGCATGAGCGCGCAGCAACTGGAGCAGTTGCAGGCGCTGCTGCAGCAGATCCGCGATAATCTTGAGGCGGACGAGATGTAGCTGCTCGCGCGCGCCATGACCTGCCGCTTGCGCGGGAGCGACGGCTACAAGGGCACGTTGCGCGTGGCCGCGCTGATCTGTTCCAGCGGGACTTTCGGCGAGCGGTCGGCATTCAGCAGGCCGTTGGTTTCCTGGAAGGTGTCGGCGAACTGGGTGTAGCAGAAACCGCTGAACATGACGGTTTCGTTCACCACATGCAGCAAGGCGCGGTAGCGCTCCAGATACGTCGCCGCGTCGCCGGCGCGCGAATAGCCCCAGGTATGCCCTTCCGGTGCGTTCGGATCGTAGGCGATGCCGCCGAATTCGGTCAGCACAATCGGCTGGCCGCGATGCGGGAAACCGTCCAGCGTCAGGATGCGTCCACCCGGACGGCGCTGGTCGAACAGCTGCCGTACCGGATCGTTGACCGCATAACGCGCGCCCAGCTTTTCCGGATCGGCATCATAGTCATGGATGCCGAGAATGTCGGTGGCCGAGGCTTCCCAGCCGTCGTTGCCGATCACCGGCCGTGTACCGTCCAGCATGCGGGTCAGGTGGTACAGGGCTTCCACCGCGTTGCGATGCGCCTGCATCGATGTCAGGTTGGGCACGCCCCAGGATTCATTGAACGGCACCCAGACGATCACGCACGGGTGGCTGTAGTCGCGCTCGATCGCCTCGGTCCACTCCTTCACCAGCCGCGTCATCGAACGCGGGCTGAACGCATAGGCCGACGGCATCTCGCCCCACACCAGCAGTCCCAGCTTGTCGGCCCAGTACAGATAGCGCGGATCTTCCAGCTTCTGGTGCTTGCGCACGCCGTTGAAGCCCATTGCCTTGGCCAGTTCGACATCGCGCCGCAGCGCGTCGTCCGACGGTGCCGTCATCAGCGACTCCGGCCAGTAGCCCTGGTCCAGCACCAGCCGCAGGTGATATGGCCGGCCGTTCAGCATGAAGCGGTCGCGGCTGATCGCCACCGAGCGCAGCGCGGTGTACGAGTGCACCACGTCAACCACCTCGTCGCCCTGGTACAGCGTCAGATCGGCGTCGAGCAAGGTCGGCCGCTCCGGGCTCCACAGCAGGTCGTTGCGCGAATCGTCGATGCCGGGATCGGATAGCACGATCTTGCGGTTGGCCTCCTGCCCCACCAGCAGATAGCGGTCGGCGGCCAGCAGCACGCCGTTGTGCAGCACCCGCACCTGCACCGACAGCTGCTGGCTGATGTCGCCACCGGCCAGCACTTCGCAGCCGATCTCGAAATTGTCGAACACCGGGGTCCAGCGCAGCGACTGGATATAGGTGGCAGGCAGCGGCTCCAGCCACACGGTCTGCCAGATGCCGCTGGTGCGCGGATACCAGATCGAGTGCGGATGCAATTGCCAGTCCTGCTTGCCGCGCGGCTTGGCCAGGTCGCCAGGATCGTCCTCGGCGCGCACCACCAGCGTTTGCTGGTCGCCGTCCACCAGCGCATCGGTGATGTCGGCGCGGAACGGCGTATGCCCGCCCTCGTGCTCGGCCACCAGCACGCCGTTGAGCCACACCCGCGCGCGATAGTCGACCGCGCCGAAGTGCAGCATGGTGCGCGCACTGCGCGTGTCCAGCGTGAACACCTTGCGATACCAGCACACCGCGTGAAAACCCTGGTCGCCAATACCGCTCAGTTCGCTTTCAGGCGCGAACGGCACTTCGATGCGCTGGCGCCAGTCGATCTCGTCACCGGGATGGCGGTAACGCCGCGTGTCATCGAAACAAAAGTCCCAGCTACCGTTGAGCGACTGCCACGCATCGCGTCGCAGCTGAGGTCGCGGATATTCAAACTGAGCCATAGTGCCCTCGCTATCGAAGTGTGCCGCGCATCGTAACAACCTTGACGCCGCAGCGCTGAGATCGCACCAATTCCGCGTAGAAATCTATTGCGCTTCGACCTCATTTCCATGCTGTACCGGACGCAGATAAAAGTGAAACGCGGCTAGCATGGATTTACATTTTCCGGGTGGCTGCAGCACTGCGCGCCAGTTGCGCCACCTTACAGTTGAGCTTGCTGGCGCGCCTACTTTCAGGATTTCCATGCCCCCGCCCGCTCCCCGCATACACGCCGCGCCGCCGTTCGCCAGCTTCTGGCAAGCCGGCTACGAAGGCGCCGATCACGTCAACCACGCCGGCCGTCCGCTCGACATGAACGCAGAAACCGGCCACCTCGAACGCGCCCGCGCAGACTACGCACTTCTGCATGATTTCGGCATCCGCACGGTGCGCGAATCAGCCGGCTGGCGGCTGTGCGAACGCGATGGCCAGTTCGATTTCAGCATTCTCGACGCGCGTCTGCAGGCGGCGCAGGAACTGGGCTTACAGGTCTGCTGGACCTTCTGCCACTACGGCTGGCCAGACGACCTGGACGTCTACAGCGATGAATTTGTGCCACGCTTCGTGCGCTACTGCACCGAACTGGCGAAATATTTAAAACCGTGGACCGGCGACACGCCGGTGTACTCGCCGATCAACGAGATTTCGTTCCAGAGCTGGGGCCTGTCGGTGCATATGTTCCGCGTCAAGAACATGCACGAGCCGCGCGCGGCCGAGGAAGGCAAGCGCCAGCTGGTGCGCGCCACCATCGCCGGCTGCGACGCCATCTGGCAGGTGTCGCCCGGTGCGCGCATCTTGCAGTGCGATCCGCTGATCCACGTGATCGCGCCGCCGGGCCGGCCGGACTGGACCGATCAGGCGGCCGGCTGGCGCGCGTCGCAATTCGACGCCTGGGACATGCTGTGCGGCCGCCGCGAGCCGGCGCTGGGCGGCGCCGAGCGCTACCTCGACATCATCGGCGGCAACTACTACCACAGCAACCAGTGGGAAAGCGGCACCAACCTGCGCCTGTGGTGGCATCTGGATGATCCGCGCCGCCAGCCGCTGCACCAGGCGCTGCTCGAACTGCAACAACGTTATCAACGGCCATTGCTGCTGGCCGAAACCAGCCACGTCGGCAGCGGGCGCGGGGTCTGGATACGCCAGATGGCCGAGCAAGCGGCCCTGGCGGTGCAGCACGGCGTCGACCTGCGCGGCGTCTGTCTGTATCCGGTGATCGACCGGCCCGACTGGGACCACGCCGATCACTGGCACAAAAGTGGCCTGTGGGATGTGGACCTGCACAGCACGCCGCCATTGGCGCGCCTGCCGGTACCGCCCTACGCCACCGCACTACACCAGGCCATCGGCCTGACCAACCAACTATGTCAACCAACAAGGGAGAGCGCTATGCAAACCATGATCGTCTTTTGTCACCTGCGGTGGGATTTCGTGTATCAACGCCCGCAGCACCTGCTGTCGCGCCTGGCCCAATATTACCGCGTCGTCGTGGTCGAAGAACCTGTGTACGCCGAAGGTGCGGCCTCCTGGGAAACCTTCAATCCGGCGCCCAATCTGTCGGTGTACCGCCCGCACACGCCGGTGCAGGCGCCCGGCTTCCACGACGACCAGATACCGGTATTGAAATCGCTGCTGGCCGAGCTGCCCGGCATCGACCAGCAACCGCTGGTGTGGTTCTACACGCCAATGGCGCTGCCGCTGCTGCCGCCAGGCGCAGGCCTGGTGGTCTACGATTGCATGGACGAGCTGTCGGCCTTCCGCAACGCACCCAAGCAGCTGCTGCAACGCGAGGCCGCGCTGCTGAAGCTTGCCGACCTGGTGTTCACCGGCGGCCCCAGCCTGTATGAAGCCAAGCGCCAGCGCCACGACAACGCCCACTGCTTCGCCAGCAGTGTCGACGCGGTGCACTTCCACCAGGCGCTGGACCGCAGCAACGGCCATCCGCTGCATGCCGATATTCCCCATCCGCGCCTCGGCTACTACGGCGTCATCGACGAGCGTTTCGATACCGAGCTGATCGCCGCCATCGCCGATGCGCATCCGGAATGGCAACTGGTGCTGGTCGGCCCGGTAGTGAAGATCGATCCGGCGGCGCTGCCGCAGCGCCAGAACATCCACTACTTCGGCCAGCAATCCTACCAGGTGCTGCCGCAATTCCTGGCCGGCTGGGATGTCTGCCTGCTGCCGTTCGCGCTGAACGACTCGACCAAATTCATCAGCCCGACCAAGGTGCTGGAATACATGGCGGCCGAGCTGCCGTCGGTCAGCACCGCCATCACCGACGTTGAACAACCGTACGGCGACATCGTCGCCATCGGTCACGACCACGCCGAGTTCATCGCCCATTGCGAGGCGGCGCTGGCACTGAGCGAAGCGCAACGCGCCGCGCTGGCGCAACGCATGCGTGATGTGGTGGCCGGCACGTCGTGGGAAAACACGGCCGAGCGCATGCGCGCGCTGATCGAGCAGACGCCGCCAGGAGGCCGTGCCGCCGCCGGCCTGACGCCAGCGCCGGAAGCTGCCAGCGCCGCCGTCGGTGCGGCCAATGTCAATCCGATGCGCGGCCCTGGCGCCACCAGCTGCATCATCATCGGCGGTGGGCCGACCGGACTGTCGGCCGCCTACCATCTGGGCGCCGACACCATGCTGCTGGAGCGTAACGCCAGCGTCGGCGGCTGGTGCCGCTCGATCAAGGACAACGGCTTCACCTTCGATTATGCCGGCCACATCATGTTCTCCAACGACCCGTACGTGCTGAAGCTGTACGACATCCTGTTGGGCGACAACCAGCACTGGCAGATGCGCGAGGCCTGGGTCTACAGCAAGCAGGTGTACACCCGCTACCCGTTCCAGGGCGCCTTGTACGGCCTGCCGCCGCAGGTGATCAAGGAGTGCATCGTCGGCGCCATCGAATCGCGCTACGGCCTGACCGAGACGGCGCCGAAGTGCGCGCCCGGCGAGGTGGAAGACTGCTGCGCCGACGGCACCGCCGATGTGGCCAACAGCGGGGCTGGCGCCGCTGCCGCCAAAACCGAGAACTTCGAGGACTTCATCTACCGCGTCTGGGGCAAGGGCATCGCCAGGCACTTCGCCATCCCCTACAACAAGAAGATCTGGACCGTGCCGCTGAAGGACATGGAAACCTCGTGGCTGGGAGGACGCGTACCGCTGCCGGACCTGGAGCAGATCATCGAAGGCGCGCTGGAACCGGTGGCCAAGCCGATGGGACCGAACGCCCGCTTCGGCTATCCGAAACGCGGCGGCTTCCAGGCGCTGATGAATGGCTTACTGCCGCACATCCGTGGCAAGGTGGAACTGAACGCCAATGTGGTGAAAGTGCTGCCGCAAGAGCACACGGTGGTACTGGCCGACGGCCGCCGCCTGCCGTATGCGCAACTGATCAGCACCATGCCGCTGCCGGAACTGGTGCGCCTGTGCGGCCAGGCGGCGCCGGCCGAGGTGCGTGCTGCTGCCGAAGGGCTGAACCATGTGTCGATCCGCTGCGTCAACATCGGCGTCAACCGCACTGATGTCACCGACAAGCACTGGATCTACTACCCTGAAGACAGCATCTTCCACCGCATCTTCGTGCAGGGCAACGCCAGCCCGGAATGCAACGCGCCCGGCGGCTTCGGCTTCACCTGCGAGATTTCCTATTCGCCGTGGAAACCGCTGCCGGTGGACGGCGAGGCGCTGATCCAGCGCTGCATCGCTGACTGCATCAAGGTCGGCTTCATCAGCGCAGAGGACACTATCGTCGCCGCCAACCAGGTCGACATGCCTTACGCTTACGTGGTGTACGACCACGCGCGCGCCGACAACGTCGCCACCGTGCGTGCCTGGATGGAGCAGCACGACATCATCCTGTCCGGCCGCTACAGCGAATGGGAATACTACAATTCGGATCACGCCTTCCTGGCCGGTAAAAAAGCCGCCGAACGCGTGCGCGCCAGCGGCGGCGTTGCCGCCCGCAGCGCCGAGTCCTGAACCGGCACAAGGAGACATCATGCAAAAAACTATCTTGGTGGTGGGAGGCGCCGGCTACGTCGGTTCCCACATGGTCAAGCGGTTGCGCCAGCATGGCTACCTGCCGGTGGTGCTGGACAACCTGTCGCAGGGACGGCGCGAAGCAGTCGGCGATACGCCGCTGATCGTCGCCGACCTGCACGACCAGGCCGCGCTGGACGTGCTGTTCCAGGCCTATCCGGTGCAGGCGGTGATGCACTTCGCCAGCTACATCCAGGTCGGCGAATCGGTGCAGCAACCGGCGCGCTACTACGAAAACAACGTCGCCAACACGCTCGGGCTGCTGGAAGCGATGGTGCGCCACGGCGTCGACCAGTTCATCTTTTCATCCACCGCCGCCATCTTCGGCGACCCGCAATACGTGCCGATCGACGAGCGCCACCCTGCCCTGCCGATCAACCCTTACGGCAAGTCGAAGCTGATGGTGGAGGAGATGCTGGAAGATTTCGAACGCGCCTACAAGTTGCGCAGCATCTGCCTGCGCTACTTTAACGCTGCGGGCGCCGATCCGGACAACGAACTGGGCGAGTGCCACGAGCCGGAAACCCATTTGATACCGCTGGTATTGCAGGCTGCATCGGGCCGGCGGGCCGCCATCACCATTTACGGCGAGGACTATCCGACGCCGGACGGCACCTGCCTGCGCGACTACATCCATGTGCAGGACCTGTGCGACGCTCACCTGCTGGCGCTGCAGGCGCTGGCGGCTGGCGGCCGCAGCGCGCGCTACAACCTGGGTAACGGCAATGGCTATTCGATCCGCGAGGTGATCGCCGCCGCCGAGCGGGTGACCGGGCGCCGCATCCCGGTCGCCAGCGGGCCGCGCCGTGATGGCGATCCGGCGCGGCTGGTGGCCGACGCCACGCGGGCGCGCCAGGAACTCGGCTGGCAGCCGCAGTTCAGCGAGCTGGACGCCATCATTGGCCACGCCTGGGCCTGGGAGCAGCGGCTGCATCCGGCGCCGCCGCCGCTGCGTGCCGTACCTGCGCCAGAGGCCAACGCGCAGGAACGCCGCCAGCAGGACCGGCGTGCGGCGCACCGGGCGGCCTGAGGCTTACTGTCGAGCCAGCCGGTTAAACCCGGCGATAAGTCTCGGTCGTCAATTGACAGCACCGTCCGACACGCAGGTACGCGTAGCGCTGATAGGCAGCGTACCGTGCATGGGCGAACATGGTTTTTCCACTACCCAAGGAGGAAACCATGTTCGCACATAACAAACGCCTGCAGTACACCGTCCGCGTCAGCGAGACCAACCCAGGTCTGGCCAATTTGATGCTGGAACAGTTCGGCGGGCCGCAAGGCGAGCTGGCGGCCGCGTGCCGCTACTTCACCCAGGCACTGGCAGAAGACGATCCTGGCCGCAAGGACATGCTGTTCGATATCGCCACCGAGGAATTGAGCCACCTGGAGGTGATCGGCAACATCGTTGTCATGCTCAATAAAGGCGCCAAGGGCCGGCTGGCCGAGGGCGTCGAAGAGGAAGGCGAGCTGTACCGCTCGATCACCGGTGCCGGCAACGACAGCCACCTGACCCAGGTGCTGTATGGCGGCGGCGCGCCACTGGTCAACTCGGCAGGCGTGCCGTGGACCGCTGCCTACATCGACACCATCGGCGAACCGACCGCCGACCTGCGCTCCAACATCGCCGCCGAGGCTCGCGCCAAGATCGTCTACGAACGGCTGATCAACCTGACCGAAGATCCCGGCGTCAAGGAAGCGCTGGGCTTCCTGATGACGCGCGAGATCGCCCACCAGAAGTCGTTTGAAAAAGCGCTGTATGCCATCCAGCCAAACTTCCCTCCAGGCAAGTCCCAGGGCCGGCCGGAGTTTGCCAGCGTCTACTTCAATATGTCGCAAGGCGGGCCGGAAGTGCGCGGCCCATGGAACGACGGCGAGGCCTGGCAGACCGTCAGCAACCGTGACGACCAGTGCGCCGTCGACGGCGGTGACGGCTCCGCCTCGGTGCGGCTGGCACCCGAAGAAGCGGCGATTCTGGACCAGATGGCGGCCCGCACGATGTCGGATCCGGAGTCGAACCCGCTGACCGGAGCCGAGCTCGGCCAGGGCAGCGCTGCACCAATTCCGGTCACCGGCAAGTAAAAAACTCCTTGCTGTCAGCATACTCTTACACAAACACAAGAGGTGCACCGATGTGGGGCAGGCCATGGGCAATCGATAATTCATCATTGCCGATAATTCACAATCGAGAACACATCATGCTACAGCTAGCGCTTGCCGTCCCCGCCCCTGCCGCCGTCAATAGCGCGGCGGCAATTTATCGTCTACTGAACGCTGGTCCGCCTGATGCCGAGGGACTGGGCGACGCCCGCACCTTCCTGGGGCAAAGGCTGCAGGCGGCGCGGCAGCTGCATGACGACCTGCCGGCCGATATCAACCAGCTGGCGCCATGGATGGCCAGCCGTGCCTTCACCGTCGGCGCCGAGTACCAGGCTTACCTGCAAGGCCGTCGCGAAGGTGCGCCGCGCCGATATTTCAGCAACCAGTCGCATGCGCTGTACTTCCTCAAGCATGCCGCGCCAACCAAGCTGGTCGACGGCGCCTGGCTGTACGGCCTGCTGGCGCGCTGGGACGATCCGGACTTCCGTCCGCTGATCCAGACCTACCTGGAAGAACTGGGCGACGGCGTGCCGGAAAAGAACCATGTGCTGCTGTACAAAAAACTGCTGGCCGCACACGACTGCGACAACTGGCAAGACCTGCCGGACACGTATTTTGAACAGGGCGCGATCCAGCTGGCGCTGGCCTATGACGCCGAGCGTTTCCTGCCGGAAATCATCGGCTACAACCTGGGCTACGAACAACTGCCTCTGCACCTGCTGATTACCGCCTATGAGCTGAATGAACTGGGCATCGATCCGTACTACTTCACGCTGCACATCACCGTCGACAACGGTAGCACCGGCCATGCGTACAAGGCGGTGCAGGCATTGCAGCAACTGCTGCCGCGCTTCGGCGACAGCGCCAGCGTGTGGCAACGGGTGCAGGACGGCTACCGCCTCAACGATCTGGGCGCCTGCACCACCTCGGTGATCGCCGGCTTCGACCTGGAGACGGAGCTGATCGACATCATGGCTGCCAAGGCCCACAGCGGCGCCAATATGCATTCCGACTACTGCCGCCTGGCCGGCCGCAGCATCAACGAATGGCTCAGCGATCCGGCACAGATCCCGCAGATGCTGGCGGAGCTGGAGCAAGCTGGCTGGATACAGCGTGGCCAGCCGCCGGAAAACAGCCGCTTCTGGCGTCTGATCCAGAGCGAGCGCGCTGAAATGTTCGGCGTCTTCAGCGCCTATGAGCAGCAGGTACTGCGCGACTGGATCGTTACGCCCAAGCGCGTGCCCAGCTTCCGCGCGCGCCAGCGTTCGCTGGATTCGCTTGGCCTGCATCAAACACCGCGCCAGGGCGCGCCACGCGGCATCGTGCGCCATCACGCCAATGATGACGACAGCAGCCCGCTGCGCCAGCTGGAGCAGCAAGTCGCCAATCTGGGCAGCAAGCAGGCCGCCGTGCAGCTGCTGCAAACGCTGATGACGCCCGCACAGCACCACCGTCCACTGGGCCTGATGGCCACGCGGATGTATCGCCAACTCATCAACTGACACCATGAATCCAAGCGGAAGTTTAATGATCATCGGCGGTAATGAAGACCGTACCGATAACAAAGAGATCCTGACCAGGTTTGTCGAACTGGCCGGCGGGCTGGATCAGCCCATCATGGTGATCACCGCCGCCAGCACGGTGCCGGACGATGTGTGGGAAATGTACCGCAAGGCGTTCGACGACCTCGGCGCCACCAATGTCACGCACGTGCGCATCACCGCCCGCGAGCAAGCCGAGGACGACATGCTGGCGCATCGCATGGCGGAAGCGCGCGGCATCTTCATGACCGGCGGCGACCAGAAACGGTTGATGACTTTCCTCGGCGGCACGCAGCTGGAGCGCGCCATGCGCCGCGCCTACTGCGACCACGCCGCCTGCATCGCCGGCACCAGCGCAGGTGCGTCCGGCCTGTGCACCCATATGCTGGCCGAGGGCAAGGCTGAACTGGCGCCGGAAAAAGGCGCGGTGCGCCTCGGCGCCGGCCTGGGCTTCGTCAGCCGCGTCGTCATCGACCAGCATTTTTCGCAGCGCCACCGCCTCAACCGGCTGCTCAGCGTGATTGCGCAAAGCCCGTTCCTGCTGGGCGCCGGCATTGACGAGGACACGGCGTTGATTGTCCAGGAAGGCGCGATCGAAGTCATCGGCGAAGGCACGGTGACAGTGGCCGACTGCCGCAACGCACGCACCAATATCACTGAAGTACGGGCCGGCGTCGTGCCCGAATTGCTGGATGTGCGCCTGCATTTGCTGCCGTCCGGCTCCAGTTTTAACCATGCGGACGACAAAGGACCGCTGGCTGATTTCATCCAATATTTAACTGACAGGACTTTAGAGCATGAACATCGTTAAACAGCACGTATTGCGTGGCCCGAATCTGTATTCCAACCAGCCTTGCCTGCTGACCATCATCGACCTGCAAGAGTTGCGTGACCACAGTACCACCAGCATTGAAGGCTTCAACACGCAGCTGCTGGCACTGCTGCCGTCCCTGTACGACCACCGCTGCTCGGTGGGCCAGTACGGCGGCTTCGTGCAGGCGCTGAACAACGGCGCCAACCTGGCGCATGTGGTGGAACACGTGAGCATCGCGCTGCAATGCCTGGCTGGCACGCCAACCTACACCGGCCGCACGCATGAAGTCAGCGCTGCGCCTGGCCAGTACCGCGTGGTCTGTTCGTATGAATCGGAACATGTCGCCATCGATGCCTGCGACCTGGCGATGTCGCTGGTGCGCGGCCTGGCCATCGGCGCAGCCGACCTGGCGCAGCAGCTCGAACATGGCATTGCCGCGCTGCGCGATACCGCCGAGCGGCATGCCATCGGCACCAGCACCGGCGCCATCCTGCGCGCCGCCATCCGCCAGGGCATCCCCTATCAGCGGCTGACCGAGGAAGCCAATATGTTCGTGCTGGGCTGGGGCGCGCAGCAAAAGCGCCTGCAAGCGACCATCACCGGCGACACGGGCCACATCGCGGTTGGCATCGCCTGCGACAAGCAACTGACCAAGGCGCTGCTGCAGGAAGCTGGCGTGCCGGTGCCGGAAGGCGTCAGCGTGCGCTCGCTGGAACAGGCGCAGCGCGCAGCGTGTGAGCTGGGCGGACTGGTGACCGTCAAGCCGCTGGACGGCAACCATGGCCGTGGCGTCAGCACCCGTTGCGGCACACCGGATGATGTGAAGCTGGCATTTGAACGCGCGCGCGAACATGGCCGCACCATCATTGTCGAGCGCTACATCCCTGGCGATGATTACCGCATCCTGGTGGCTGGCGAACGCGTAGTCGCTGCCGCGCTGCGCCGCCCTGCCGCCGTGGTGGGCGATGGCGCTTCGACCGTGCGCCAACTGGTCGAACTGGAAAACCGCAATCCGGCGCGTGGCGAGGGCCACACCAATATCCTGACCCGCATCCCGCTGGACGGCCATGCGGAAACCACGCTGGTCACGCAGGGCCTGGACTTCGACAGCGTGCCGGAAGCCGGCCGCCGTGTGCTCATGCGCGGCAACGCCAACCTGTCCAGCGGCGGCACGGCGGAAGACGTGACCGACCGCCTGCCGGCCGAGACGCTGTCGATGTGCGTGCGCGCGGTGCGCAAGATCGGCCTGGACGTGGCGGGCATTGACCTGGTGTGCGAGGATATCTCGGTGCCGCTGAACGGCCGCAATGGTGCCGTCATCGAGATCAACGCCGCACCAGGCATCCGAATGCACGAATACCCAAGCGCCGGCGTGCCGCGCGATGCCGGCGCCGCCATTGTCGAATCGATGTTCGGCCAGCAGGATGGCCGTATCCCGGTGATTGCGGTGACCGGCACCAATGGCAAGACTACCACCACGCTGATGATCGAGCACGTGCTGCGCCAGGCCGGCATCGGCACCGGCTGCACCACCAGCGAGGGTGTGTTCATCAACGGCCAGGAAGTGCGCAAGGGCGATTGCAGCGGCTACTGGTCGGCGCGCACCGTGCTGTCGGCGCCGGAGGTGGAATTCGCGGTGCTGGAGACGGCGCGCGGCGGCATACTCAAGCGCGGCCTGGCGTTCGACCGATGCGATGTGTCGGTGCTGTTGAATGTCAGCGAGGACCACCTGGGCATGGATGGCGTGGATACGCTGGAAGACCTGTCGGCGGTCAAGGCGGTAGTGGCGCAGGCGGCGTCGCGCGCAGTGGTGCTGAATGCCGAGGATGCTCGCTGCTGCGCCATCGGCGCGGCGCTGGATGAAAAAGTGGAGCGCATCTACTTCAGCTGCGAAGCCAATCACCCGGCGCTGCTGCAACACCTGCAAGCCGGCGGCCGTGCCACCTGGCTGGAGAATGGCGCGCTGATGGCCTGTGGCGCCGACGGCATTCCGCAACGCCTGCTGGACGCCGCCGAGATGCCCTCCACGCTGGGCGGCTGCGCGCGCCACAACATCGCCAATGGGCTGGCCGCCACTGCCGCGCTGATGGCCAGCGACCTGGGGCTGCACGCAATTGCCGCCGGCCTGCGCACCTTTGTTTCGGACGCGCGCCACAATCCGATGCGCGCCAATCTGTATGACGTGAACGGCGTGCAGGTGATTGTCGACTTTGCCCACAATCCGGCCGCCTTCGAAGCATTGGCAGCCACCGCGCGCGCCATGACGCCAGGCCGTACGGTGGCCGTGGTGACCTCGCCAGGCGACCGCCGTGAGCGCGACTTCCAGCAGATCGGGCAGATCTGCGGTGGTGGTTTTGATACGGCAGTGTTTTATGAGTGGAACAGCGAGCATCGCGGCCGTGCGCCAGGCGAACGCGCCGCCATGATGCAATCAGCCGCGCAGGCGGCACGCGGCGGCAAAGCTGGCGTGCTGCTGGAAACCGATCCGGCACAGGCGCTGCGCCTCGGCCTGTCGCAATGCCGTCCAGGCGATGTGCTGGTCTACGCCTGCGGCTCGTCCGTCTCGGAACTGGTGGAAGCATTGCGCCCTGTCGATCCGGTCAGCGCAGCGCGCATCGACGCCACACTGGTATAGGACCGGAATCTGGCGCCGCACATCGATGCGGCGCCAGGCCTCAGCCACAGCTCGGTGGCTATTCGAGCCACAGCAACTGCGCAGTGGCTATTTCAAGCCTCAGCCACTGCCAGGTGGCTATTTTAAGCCGCTGGCGCGGAGGCTATTTCAAGCTGCTGGCGCGGCCTGGGTTTCCAGCCGGTCGGCCGCCGGCGGATCGATGGCGCGGATCGCCTCGATCAGCGTCGCCACCTCCGTGCCGCAAGCGAACACCAGCACATCCCCAGGCTGGCAAGCCCGATACGCCGCCTGCACCGCCTCAGCGTCTCCCTCATAGCTACGGACTGCCGCCCCACCATCCGCACGCGCACCGGCGCTGATTAATTCAGCCGCCTCGCCATGGCGGCGATTCCGGCTTTGTGACTCATACACAAACAATTCGTCAAAGTGCGCCGCGCAGATAGCACCCGTGCGAGTCAGGTCTTCGTCACGGCGATCGCCGGGCGAAGTCACCACTGCCAGCACGCGCCCAGGCGCCTGGCCGGTTGCCTTGCTTTGTCCCTGCCCTTGCGCCAGGCCGCGCGCCAGCGTCGCCAGCGCCGCATAAGCCGCCGGGTTATGCGCATAGTCCAGCAGAATACGGATGCTCCCCAGCTCAAACACATTGGAACGCAAAGGATTGGTGGCCGCATCCGACTCGAAGCTGGACAAGCCGGCGCTGATCTGCGCCACGCTGAAGCCGCAGGCCATCAATGCCGCTGCCGCCGCCATGCTATTGGCGATGTTGTAGCGCGCCAGGCCGCCGCAGGTGGCGGGAATGTGCGTGGCCGGCATCAGGCGCTGACGTACCTGCCGCTGGCTCAGCATGATGATGTCATTGTCCAGCCATATCGCATCGCCGCCCTGCTGCAAATGCGTTTGCAGCACCGGGTTATCGGTCTTCATGGAGAAGTACACGACCCGCGCGTCCGGCGCCAGGCGCGCACGCGCCGCCACGCAATGGCCATCGTCGGCATTCAGTACCGCCACGGCAGCCGCCTGCACCACCAGCGACTTCACGCGCGCCAACTGCTCCACCGTCTCCACGCCGTCCAGTCCCAGATGATCGTCCGACACGTTCAACATAACGCCCACGCTGCAACGGTCATATGCCAGGCCGCGCTTGAGCAGCCCGCCACGCGCCGTTTCCAGCACCGCAAACTCGGTCTCCGGCGAAGCCAGCACGCTGCGGTGCGACCAGTAGCCGGTGCAATCGCCGCCGGCATACACCTCACCGTCAAGCGAAATGCCCTGCGTGCTGGCGCAGCCGGTACGGTAGCCCGCCAGCTGGACGGCATGCGCGATCATCAGCGTGGTGGTGGTCTTGCCATTGGTGCCGGTGATGCCGATGACCGGAATCCGGCCCTGCTGCGGCTCCGCATGCAACTGCCGCAACAGCATGCGCTGCTCATCGCTCGGCGGCACGGCGGCGCGTATGTCATCCACCTGCGGGCCGCGCCGGCCCGGCAGCACATCCACCTGAGCATGCGCCAGGCCCAGCGTGGCGGCGGCGCGTTCGCACATCTGGCGCACTTCCGCATCCTCATGCTGCGCCCGGCCGTCCAGCACCTGCACCCGCAGTCGTTCGCCGGGCCTGCGCTGAGGATTGTGAAAGTCTTCGGCCGGCACGCGCACCTGCGCCTCGATCAGCAAGGAACGCATCAACTGCCGCTCGCGCAGCAAGGTGGCGCTCAACAGACGATTATCGTCGTCCGCATCGGCCAGATAACGCCACTGGCGCTTGCCCCAGCCCAGCCGGATCAAGCCCCCATGCTCGCTGATGCGCTGCACCGGAATGCCGATGGCGGTAGCCTCGCGCAACACCGCCAGCGCAGCGGGCGGCAGTTGCATCGATTCCGCCAGCGTGCGCACGGTGCGCACAGCAGCGCCGATGTCGGGTTGCTCGCCACGCTCGGTAGCGGAGATCAGATCGACCGCAGCAGTCAGTGCGGCTTGCGCCACGTGTTCGACCGCATACTGCACCACCACGCGCCATTGATCGGGCTCGCCGGCCACCGGCTCGGCATGCATGAACTCCACCGGCTCACCACAGGCGTGTTGCAGGAAGCGCGTGGTGTAGGCAGCTTGTGGTCCGGCTTCCGGAAATGAAGATTCCACCACCGCCACGATGCACGGCAATGGACAATACAAATTGGCGCCGCGTAGCAGGCGCTGTTGCAGGATGCGCATGGTCATGCATCCCTGCTGGCGACCAGCCACACGGCGGCGATACGGTCCGCGCCCGCATAAGCAGGCGTCTCCAGTTCTTCGCCAAAGACATCGGGATCGATTTCCTCGTAGGTCCAGCGCAGGCCTGCCTCGTCCAGCAGCGCGGTGGCATGACGGAAGAAAGGATCGTCACCGTCTGTCACGGCGACACCGGTGTACAGCCATAGCGCGCCGCCGCTGGCCAGCCGGTTGATGGCCGCCTGCACGATCTGCAGCGACAGGCCGGCGCCCAGCTCACCGCCACCATGGCGATACGCACGCTCAGTCGCATCCAGCAGGTAGGGCGGATTGGCGACGATCAGGTCGAACACGCCATCCAGCTGGTTAAGCAGATTACTGTGGTGGACGGCGGCATTGTTCACGCCGGCCAGGCGGATATTGATGTCGGCCAGCGCCAGCGCGCGGTCGTTGATGTCCACCGCCAGCACGTCGGATTGCGGGAAGCGTCGCGCCAGCGTGATGGCGGCGACGCCGCTGCCACAGCCGATATCGACGATGCGGCGCACAGGATCGCGCGCCGGTACTGGCGTCTGCTCCATCGCACGCACGAAGCGCGCAGTGTCCGGGCCGAAGAATACCGCATCCGCCTGGGTGGTTGGATAAGCCGAATGGAACAGCCATTCACCGGCCAGCGTCGACACGCGCACCGTGCTGCGCAGCAGTCCGTCGTGTTCCGCCACCACGTCGGCAGCGCGCATGCAGGCCAGCAGTTCAGCATCCACCGCATCGGCGGTGAATGGCCTGCTCCAGCCGAAGATGTCACGCAGGCTGGCCATCTGTGGCGCGACCGGGCGTGCCAGCACGCGTGCCTGCGTGGCGGGCGTCACCGTGGTGAATTGATATTTGCGCGCGCGCAGCGCGCCGCCCAGCGCCAGCAACGCCTGTTGCTGAATTGGCTGTAGAGTGGGAATGTCATGCGTGGTCACAAAAGCTCCTGTAAAGCACCATACTGACGCACAAGCGTTATCGCCTGAGTGCGCTGGCGCACATAGCGGAGTAAAAGTCAGCGCTGCGGACAGCGACGCTGATGCTATGGCGCTCAGAGCGCCTTCAGGGTGCGGATCAGGTCACTCAGCCGGTACGGCTTGGCGATCAGTTCGAAGTTGCCGACGTCCGGCATTTGCTCGCGCAGCGCGGTCTGCACGTAACCGGAAGCCAGCACCACTTTCAGGTGCGGGAAATCCTGCAATGCCGTCTTGCCCAGCTGGACGCCACTCATGCCCGGCATGACCACATCGCTGAACAGGATGGCGACATCGGGATTCAGACGCAGCGTCTCCAGCGCCTGCGGGCCGTTGTCGGCCGCCAGCACTTCGTAACCGAGGTGGCTGAACAGGCTGATGGCGGTTTCCAGCACATCCGGCTGATCATCCACCAGCAGCACTTTCTCGGCACGCGGTGGGCCACTCTCCTCGCCGGCGCCCTGATTGCTCACCGCCGGGAAGTACAGCGACACAGTCGTGCCCTCGCCGACGCGCGAATCCAGCGTCAGCGTACCCTGGCACTGCTGCATCAGCCCATACACCTGGCTCAATCCAAGGCCGGTGCCCTTGCCGATTTCCTTGGTGGTGAAAAAGGGTTCGATAGCGCGCGCCATGGTTTCCGGCGTCATGCCGCTGCCGCTGTCCTTGACTAGCACACGCACGTAGCGGCCCGCCGGCAAGCGGTCCACTTCATTATCCGCCAGCGTGACGGCCGACAGGTCGAGCTGCACGTCGCCCTTGCCATCCATCGCATCGCGGGCGTTGACCATGAGGTTGAGCAGCGCCGATTCAAACTGGGTCGGGTCGAGCATCGCTTGCGGCAGCTCGGCGTCGAGATGCAGGTGCAAGCGCATGGCGTCCGGCAGCGCGCGCCGCAACACCGCTTCAAAGGAGCGGATCACGCGGCCAGCGTCGTGCGGCTCCTGGCGCAAGGGTTGCTGGCGGGCGAAGGCCAACAATTGCTGCGTCAGCGAGGCACCACGCTGGGCCGCGCGCGACATGGTATCGATGGACTTGGTGACGATGGCGGGATCGCGCGACATGCGCATCAGTTCCAGCCCGTTCATGATGACGTTCAGCAGATTATTGAAGTCGTGCGCGATGCCGCCGGTCAGCTTGCCGATGGCTTCCAGCTTCTGCGACTGGAACAGCTGTTCGCGCGCGCGCTCCAGCTGCTCGGCGGCGACACGGCGCTCGGTGATGTCGCGCGTGATCTTGGCGAAGCCCAGCAGCTCGCCTTCCGGATTGACGATCGGATCGATCACCACGCTGGCCCAGAAGCGGCTGCCGTCCTTGCGCACGCGCCAGCCCTCATCTTCGAACTTGCCGGTGGTGCGCGCCACCTCCAGCGCATGCGCCGGGCGGCCACCGGCGCGGTCCTCGTCCGTGTAAAACATGGAGAAGTGCTGGCCGATGATCTCGTCAGGATGATAGCCCTTGAAACGCTGGGCGCCAGCGTTCCACGTCACCACCACGCCCTGCGGCGACAACATGTAGATCGCATAGTCGGTCACGCCCATGATGAACTGGCGGAACCGCTCTGCTTCAATCGCGTCTACACTAGGCTGCATAGTAATCCTCTTGGCTCTTTTGCGTGAATTTTACTTGAGAGCAAAGGAAAACTGGTGAACTGTGCGCACCCCGCCCTCGTCCAGGACAAAACGCGCACGCTGTACGGCTTAGTTGCCTTATTTGCCGATTACCTTGACCGCTGCCGAGCCGCCGCCAGACAGCTTGCCGGCAGCATCGTCCCATTTCAGGACGGTGACGGTCGACTTGCCTTTTTCGTAGTCGTAGCTGACGCCATCGTCGTCGTACAGGCGGAATTCACCGCTCTTGCCCGGATAGACGTTGATGCTGGCGATCGCCTGTCTGGTCGCGGTCGACTGGATCTCGGCGCCCACCGGCACGATCGAGCCGGCCTTGACGAACACCGGAATCTGGTCGATCGGTGCGGCCACCTTGACCCAGCGGCCGCCGGACAGCTTCTCGTTGGTCCAGTAGTTATACCAGTCGGCGCCGGCGGGCAGGTAGACATCCTTCGAGGTCTGGCCCTGCTCCGTCACTGGCGCCACCAGGAAGGCCGGGCCGAACATATACTGCGTGCCGATGTTGGCCACATTCGGATCGCTGGCGAAGTCCATCCACAGCGGCCGCATGAACGGCGCGCCGGTATCGTGCGTGTACTTGGCCTGCGAGTAGATGTAAGGGATCAGTTCATAACGCAGCTTGTTAAAGCGCGCCATCACCGCCTCCGCCTGTTTGCCGAAGGACCAGATCTCACCCTCCTTGCGGTCGCCGTGCAGGCGCAAGGTCGGCAGGAAGGTGCCGTATTGGAACCAGCGCGTCATCAGTTCCGGATAGTCGCGGTAGTTGCCGACCACGTTGACCGCGTCCGACGGATCGAGCAGCGGATTTTGCACGTCCGACTGCACCTGCGTCAGCTTCTGCCAGCCGCCGATGTCATTGCCCCAGTAGGCGATGCCGGAGGCTGTCATGTTCAGGCCAGTCGGCACCTGGCGCGCAAAGGCTTCCCAGGTCGGCTTGATGTCGGAGGACCAGAACAGCGCACCGCTGCGCTGCGAACCGAGATAAGCGGCGCGCGACAGGATCAGCACGCGTTTGTTCGGCTTCCACGCGCGCAGATTCTCGGCCACGCCTTCGACGTGCAGCAGCGGGAACAGGTTGTGGTAACGGTCGCCCGAGCCGATCGAATAGAAGAAGCCACTCGGCACCAGGTCCGGCTCGGTCTCGTCCAGCCATGGGTAATCGAAGCCTTGCGACAGGATGTTGTCGCGCGCCTTCTCCCAGAACCACTTGCGCGCCGCCGGGTTGGTGGCGTCGATCAGGCCACCAGTGCGGTCGGAGCGGAACGGCAGACCGTCGACGGTCTTGCCTTCCTTGTCCTTCAGCAGATAGCCTTTGCTATCCAGTTCATTGAAATAGCGGCCCGATGTTTCATAGCGCGGCCAGATCGAGATGATGGACTCCATGCCCATGTCGTGCAGCTGCTTGTTCATGCCCTTCGGATCGGGGAACTGCGCCGGGTCGATATCCATCTGGCCCATGCGGGTCCAGTAGAACCAGTCCAGCACCATGATATCCAGCGGGTACTTCTTCTCGCGGTAGGTCTTCGCCACGCGCATCAGCTCCTGCTGGCTGTCGTAGCGGGCTTTCGACTGGATCAGGCCGAAGGCGGACTTCGGCGGGATCGGCGTCTTGCCGGTGACGCGTGCGTAGCCCGAGTAGATCTCTTCCGGTGTCGAACCGGTGATGATGAAGAAGCTGACACGTTCGCCCACATTCGACTGGAAACCGGTGCGGCCATTCACGCCGGCGACAAAGCGCGTGGCGGATGGATTATCCCAGACGATGCCATAGCCCTTGGACGACACCATGAACGGCACGCAGACGCTTTCGCCGGCCGGCGCATCGTACCAGTGCTTGCAATCGAGGACGCGGCCGCGCAGGTCCAGCGGACCAAGCGACTCCTGGTTTTGCCCCATGCCATAGTAGTGCTCATCGCGCGCCACCGAGAACGAAGCGCCGACCTGGAAAGTCTTCTCGGTGTTGACCGTCTGTGGCGACATTTCCCAGCCGGTCAGGCTGACCACCTGATCGCCTTTGGCGTTCAGCACTTGCAGGCCGACCGGCGCCAGCGACGGCGCGAAGTATTTCTGGCCCTGGGTCGGCACGCTTGGCGCCGGCGCCGGGTTCACCCGCACCGTCATGGCGCTGGACGCGAACACGTCGCCTTCCTTGCCGCCGCTGTGGCGGAAAGCCTTGTTGTCGGCGTTCTTCGGCAGGATGCCGTAGCCTGGGCCTTTCAGCACCTCGTCCTTGTCGACGGCGATGGTGACGTGGACCACGTTCGGGCCATAGGCCTCGATCGACACAAAAGCGCCGTCGCGGTCCAGCGTGGCGATGGGTGCAGCAAAAGCGGAAGTGGAAATCGCAAAAATCGATGCGAGCGCGGTACATACCGGCGTGTGTGCGAGCTGTCTCATATGCCTCTCTTGAAATGGAGATGTGCCTGCATTGTGCTTCTTCATTTTCAACAAAGCAATTATGAAAATCACCAAATTGGACTATGTTATGTCGTCATCAACTCTCTCCTGGCCTGGCCGATCACCTGCCGCGCGCCGCTGACCGCCAATCCACCCATCACCAGCGCCACCGCCAGGTCCGGCCAGGCGCTGCCGGCGCCAAACACGCCCAGCGCCGCCAGCATCACCGCCACATTGCCAATGGCGTCATTGCGGGTGCACAGCCACACCGAGCGCATATTGGCGTCGCCGTCGCGATAGGCGTACAGCAGCAGCGCGACGCCGCCGTTGACCAGCAATGCCAGGAAGCCGATCGTCCCCATCACCAGCGGCTGCGGCGTACTGCCTGTGGCCAGGTCCCACGCCACTTTGGCCAGCACGAAAGCGCCATAGGCCGCCATGGTCCAGCCCTTGATCAGCGCCACGCGGGCACGCGCCGACGCGGCGGCCGCCAGCACCATCAGCGACAGTGCGTAATTGCCGGCGTCACCAAGGAAATCGACGGCGTCGGCCAGCAGCGAGGCCGAGTCGCCACCCAGGCCGCCGGCCAGCTCGACGAAGAACATCAGCGCGTTCAATACCAGGGCGATCCACAAGATACGGCGGTAGCGGCGATCGACCGCCGGCTTGGGCGGTGCACAACAGCATCCAGACATAAGCCCTCCTTTACGATATAGTCGCATTACAAACCCTGAAGTAACTACAAGGTCAAGCGATGAAAATCGGAGAACTGGCCGGCCACACCGGCTACACCGTCGAAGCGATACGCCACTATGAACGCGCCGGCCTGCTGCCCAAGCCCGCGCGCACCGCCAGCAACTACCGGCACTACGGGCCGCCGCACCTCGAACGGCTGCAATTCATCCGCCATTGCCGCTCGCTGGACATGGCGCTGGATGAGATCCGCACCCTGCTTGCGGTGCGCGACGCCCCGGACCAAAGCTGCGGCGCGGTCAACGCCATGCTGGACCAGCATATCGCCCAGGTCGGGCAGCGCATTGCCGGGTTGCTTGCGCTGGAACAGCAACTGAAAGACATCCGCAGCCTGTGCGGCCAGGACCTGGCGGCGCGCGATTGCGCCATCCTGAATTGCCTCGGAACTATTTCCATCCGGCAAGCGTAATCCGGCAGCGGTGTGATGCAACGAACAGAATGCCAGAGGCTGGCGGCCTAGCATGGGGCACTATCCGCCACATTGAATAGGAGTACAGTTTGATTATTCAACGCTTTCTGGCGCAGTTCAACGAAGTCGACTTCGACGAGCTGCTCGTCGCCGGCGGTGTCGCCGCCCTCACCTTCTGCGCCATCTACGGCATGCTGCGGCTGCTGCGCAAGCGCCTGTGCCGCCACGACGACGTCGGCCGCACCGAACGCCCGGTCGCCCAGCTACTCAAAGAGACGCTCAACCGCACCAGCATCCTGGCCATCCTGGCCGTTTCCGTGCTGGTCGGCCTGAAGACGCTCGAACTGCCGCCGCTGTGGGAAGCACGTCTGGGCCATCTGTGGTTCATCGTGCTGGGCTTCCAGCTGGTGCTGTACTTCGACCGCGCCGCCACGCTGGGCGCGCGGCGCTACTTCCGCAACCATGCGGAGAATCCAGATTCGCCCACCACCGTGGCCAACACGCTGATGGTCTGGGCGCTGAAGACCACCATCTGGGTGATCTTTTTGCTGGCGGCCTTGTCCAACCTGGGTATCAACGTGACCGCGCTGGTGGCCAGCCTGGGGATCGGCGGTATCGCGGTGGCGCTGGCGGTGCAGAATGTGCTGGGTGACCTGTTCGCCTCGCTGTCGATCGCGGTCGACAAGCCGTTTGAAGTGGGCGATTCGATTGCGATCACCAATGTCTCCGGCACGGTGGAGCATGTGGGGCTGAAGACCACACGCATCCGTTCGGACAGTGGTGAACAGATCATCATCGGCAATTCCGAGCTGCTGAAGAACGTGGTGCGCAATTACAAGCGCATGCAGACGCGCCGTGTGCAGCTCTCGCTACGCATCAACCCCTCGACGCCGCCCGAACTGGCGGCCAAAGTGCCGGACGCGCTGAAAGCAGTGATCGAGCGTCAGCCGGATGTGCGTGCCGACCGCGTGCACCTCAAGTCAGTGACCCAGGATGCGCTGGAATTCGAGCTGGTGTTCTATGTGCTCGATTCCGCCTACGTCAAATACATGAACATCCAGCAGGCGGTGCTGCTGGGCGCACTCGAAGTGTTTGCAGAACTGGGCGTGGACGCCAATGCACCAACCCGCCGTCTGCTTTTCGAACAGGGCAGCGAAGCGGCCAACGAGGCGGCGCAACCAGAGCGCCGCCTGCGTAGCCATTAAGGCTTGAGCTTCTCGTCCTCCGCCTGGGCTTCCTGCATCGCCTGCGGTTCCAGTTCTTCGGCGGAGCGATTCAGGTGGATGAAAATCCCCCAGGCGGCCAGCAGTACACCGACGCTGCCGACCAGCGCGGCGACGTACAGCAGTTCGCTGGCGTCGTCGTGCACGGCGCGGAACGTGGCGACCAGGCCTTCAATCGCCAGCGCCACGACCACCACCACGAAGAAGCGCGACAGGAAGCGGCGCACCCGTGTTGGTGCGCTGATGTCGGCGTCGCGCACCACTTCTTCCTCGATGATGGTTTCGGCAATCTGCAAGGCCACCACGGCGGCGGCCAGGATGCCGATCGCCTCGATCACTTCCTGTGCGGCGGCCAGACCGCTATCGGCTTGCAGCGCATGCCAACCCAATTGCGCGCCAACGACGATCAGAAAGATGGCGCCGGCCGTGAATAAAAAGGCGATGGTTGCGTGTACCACGCCAAACGCCAGCATCAGTTTTTTCATTGTTGATACCCTCCTATTGATGACGGCTGATTGTAGGGCGCACGTCCGGCGCCGATTGTGCGCCAGCGAACAGTAAAAATTTTTACAATCGCGAAGTTATCAAATTATTAATGATCATCTGCTGGCGTACGCCGACATGCCGATTAGCCCGATTTGCCGTCCACGCGGACACGCGTCAGGTAAGGCACATAGACGATGGCATAGGTGATGAAGGCCGCTGCCCACAGTCCGGCGCTGGCCATCAGCACCACGCCTTGTGTGGTATCGAAGCCCAGTGCCGACGCCACGCGGGCCACGGCACTCAACTGGATCATGGTGAACATCGCGCGTTCAGCCGGACCGGCTTTCAGCGGACGGCCGGTGTGACCCAGCGTGGTGCGGGTCATCATGCCAAGGATCAGGCCAGCCATCGAGCCGACCGTCAGCGCGTGGAAGCCGGCGCTGGCGCTCACCAGTCCCCAGCGCGACAGCACCAGCAGCACAAAGCCGGCGGCGATCCATGCATACGACAGGTGCATGATCCACAGCAGCGGCACCGCGAAGGTGCGCAAGGCCTGCCAGCGATACAGCCGCACCAGCACCAGTGTCGCGGCAGCCAGCGCCACCGGCGCAAACAGCCATTTTGGCGCTTGCGCCACCCAGCATAGCGCCGACAAGGCCAGCAGGCCAAGCGAGGCCTTGTCCACCTTCGGCTGCACCAGCGGCGTGGCGCCAGGCGCGCCGTTACGCGTGAACATCGGGATGATGCGCGTGCCGATGGCCGCTTCCATCATCACGATGACCAGGATCGCCGCCTCCACCGGTGCGGCCGGCGCTACCGCCAGCCAGCCCAGCGCAATCGCATGGAATACCGCGTTGGCAATCGCCATCAGGACCAGCAGGCCGACCAGGAAGTAGTTGCGCTTGTTGTTCGCCTTCTGCATCACACGGAACAGCGGCCAGGCGGCAAACGGCAGGAACAGCCAGTCGATGGCGGCGGCGGCCAGCGGTGGCGCGACCAGCATCGCCACACGGCCGGCCAGCCACAAGGCCACCAGTGCGGCGAGGTGCCCGCGCACCGGCGTCCAGAAGCCGGTCCAGTTGTAGCCGGCGGTGTAAAGGAAGCCCACTACCACGGCCGCCGCCATGCCGAACACCATCTCGTGAATGTGCCACATATAGCCAACATTCAGACCTTGTGGAAGCCAGCCAAAATATTGCAGCATCCACAGCGGAATCGCCAGCGCGGCGAAAATGGCGGCCACCATGTAGAACGGACGGAAACCCAGGCGCCATAAAGGATGGCCGGCTTTTGCGGTCGCTGGTTCGTCGATGCGTAGCAGTGTCATGATTCGTTTCCTTTGAAAGTACACCCGTATTTTCTGCGCTGCGCGCGCACGAGTGAAGAGGCACGCCCGATATTCATAACCTGGATCAAGAAACTCGCAATTGCCTATCGTGGCGGTGCGCTGGCTGCGCTAGGCTATGACTGTTGCGACATTATTTTGAAAGGACTGTCATGCAAACCGCTGTACTGAATATCGATGGCATGAATGGCGAAGCTTGCGCCGATAAAATCACCGAACTGCTGCGCAGCATGGATGGCGTCAGCGACGTTCGCGTCTCGCTGCTGGACGGTCTGGCCAGCGTGCAGCTGGACGAATCGCGCGTTTCGCCACGCATGCTGACCATGGGCCTGGCCGCCGCCGGCTACCCTGCCGCGCCGCGCGCCGAACAAGCGGGCGGTTGCTGCGGTGGCTGCTGCGGCGGTGGTGGTAACTAAGATCTGATACGCGACGCCCTAGGCGCCGTTCTGCCTGCGGTGTTCAACCGCATACACAGCCGCTTGTACGCGGCTGCTTAGTTTCAGCTTCTTCAATACGCTCTGCACGTGGATCTTCACCGTGCTTTCCGCCAGGTCCAGGATGCGGGCGATGCCCTTGTTGCTCTCGCCACGCGCCAGGCAATCGAGGATTTCACGTTCACGCGGCGTCAGCTTGTCCAGTTCGGAGGCGGCCGGGGGCATACTGGCGCTTTGCAACTGCGCCACCAGCTTGGCCGTCATCGCTTCCGCCACCACGGTTTCGCCGGCGGCGGCGCGGCGGATGGCGCGCGTCAGGTAGTCGGTGTCGATATTTTTCAGCAGGTAGCCGCTGGCGCCAGCCTTCAGCGCTGTGCTCAGGTCTTCGGCGTCTTCCGATACGGTCAGCATCACGATCGCGCTTTCCGGGCTGTCCTGGCGCATCAGTTGCAGCGTCTCGACGCCGGACATGCCTGGCATGTTCAGGTCCAGCAGGATCACCTGCGGTTTCAGTTGCTGCGCGCGTTTCACGCCCTCGAAGCCGTCGGCAGCCTCGCCCACCACGGTAAATTCCGGATTGCGCTGCAACAGCGAGCGTATGCCGCTGCGAAACAGCGTGTGATCGTCGACCAGCAGGACGGTGATAGTGTCTTCCATATTTTTCCTTATCTATGCAGCACGGCGTTGTGCGCGCGGCAGGTGCAGCACCACCTCGGTGCCCTCGCCCTGCTGCGACTTCAGCTCCAGCTGCGCGTCGATGCGTTGTGCACGCTCGCGCATGATGTTGATGCCGACGTGTGCATCGCCCAGCGTTTGCAGCTTCTGCACGTCGAAGCCGTGGCCATTATCCTTGACGCTCAGCGTGAAATCCTGCTCGTCCGCCAGGCGTATCTGCACGCGGCTGGCCGAGGCGTGCTTGCGTACGTTCGACAGCGCTTCCTGCACGATGAACAGCAGCTGCAACTGGTGTTCGCGCGGGAATGGCGCACCGTCGCTGTCAGCGTCAAAGTCTACCGCGATGCCGCTCTGACGGCGGAACTTGTCGATCACCGTCTCCAGCGACGACACCAGCGTTCCCTCCTGCAGGCGGGTGCGGAAATTGTGCAGCAGCTCGCGCACATCCTGATAGCTTTCGTCGACACCGGCGCGCAGCATCGGCACGATGCTCTCCACCTCATCGATGCGCTGCTGCTTGAGCGACTGCTCCAGCATCTGCACCTGAAGGTTAAGGAAGTTGAGGCCTTGCGCAATACTGTCGTGCAGCCCTTGCGCCACCAGGTTGCGCTCTTCCGAGATGGCCAGTTCGCGCTCGCGTACTTGCAAGCGCTGGTTCTCGATGGCGGTGCCGAGCAGCTGGCCCAGCGTCTCAAGCAGCGCGGTTTGCGCGACGGTGAACACGGTCGTCTTGCGGAAGTGCAGATTGAAGAAGCCGAGATACTGGCGCTGCGCGAAAATGTGGAAAATCGAAATCGTCGAAAATCCTTCGCGATGGCACTTCAGGTTATGCGTGTCTGCGCGGCGGCGCAGGTCATGGATCACCGCCAGCTTGCTGACCACCGCTTCGCCGCACAGGCAATCACCGACTTTCAGGCAGCGTTCGGATTCCACCAGTTCCGCCGATATGCCGCGATGCACCAGCATGTGGATATTGTTGCGGTTCGGATCCAGCACCCGCACCGAGCCGCCATCAGCGCCGAAGTAATCGCTGATGCGTTGCAGAAAACCGTGGCACATCGCCTCCGCCGATTGCGGCTGCTGCAGGAAGGATGCGCTGTCATACAACAGCGCCAGCTCCTTGTTCTGCTGCTCCAGCTCCGAGGTCTTGGTATGTACGCGTTGCTCAAGGTTGGTATAGGAGTCCTGCAACTTGTCGGCCATCTGGTTGTAGCCGCGTGCCAGCATGCCGAATTCGTCATTGCTGTTGACCGGCAGGCGCACGCTGAAATCCTTCTCGCGCATGCGATCCAGGCCACCCTGCAAGCGCGTCACCGGCACCACGATCATGTCGAACAGCAGGTAGATGATGCTGACCGTGCCGACCAGCGCGAGGCCTAGCAGCGTCAGTTGCGAGGCGCGCAGCCAGAAAGTGCGGTTCTCGCTGTCGCGCTCGATGCGCTGCACCAGGTGGTCGACGCGCAGCACAAAGCGTTCTGCCAGCTGCTGCGCAGCGTAGGAGGCGGAAGCAGGCGTGGTGGCAGGTGCATCCGGTGCCAGCAGACTCTCCACCTGCGGCACCAGTTGCGTGCGCCATTCGCTTTGCACCTCGCTATACACATTGCGGATGGCGGAAGTCGGCGGCAGGAATAGCGGCCGCTGTGGATCGCCATGCTGTAGCAGCAGCAAAGTGCCATTGATGCGCTGTATTTGAGCACGCACGCCCTCCACCGCCCTGGTGTGATCGGAGCCATCGGACAGGCGGCCAGCCAGCATCGCCAGCTTGTAGCTCTCCATGCGCAAGCTGCCGGCAACGTTGATGGCGGCGGCACTGCCTTCCAGCTGCCATGACAGCAGCAGCGTCGAACCGATCACCAGCAGAGCGATGGCCAGAAAACCCAGCAGCAGCCCGACGATGCGTGTCGACAGCTTTTGCCAGCTCGCGAACAGGGTCTGTTTCAAGGGATCTCTCCGTGTTTGTACAGCGCTAGTATACACCGCTGCTCAGCCGCCAGTTTGCGACATGAAGCGGATAATCTTCTCCGGTTGGCGGTTAAAATCGTGTTCCTGCGGCTTGAGTTCTATCGCTGCCCTGATCGCCTGTTCCAGCTCGGCGTCGCTGGCGCCGCCGCGCAGCAAGGGGCGCAGCGGATACTGCTGTTCCTGGCCGAGACACAGGTACAACGTGCCGTCCACCGACAGCCGCACGCGGTTGCAGGTAGCGCAGAAGTGCTGCGACATCGGCGTAATGTAGCCGATGCTGGCCTTGCCATCCGCCGTGGTCCAGTAGCGCGCAGGCCCGCCACCCAGTTCCAGTGCCTGCGGTTTCAGGTTGAACTTCTCGGCCAGGCGCCGCTGCACCGGTGCCAGATTGAGGTAGGAAGTATTCTGCCCCGTCTCGCCCATCGGCATGACTTCGATCAGGCGCAGCATGAATTCCTGCTCGATGCAGAAGGCGGCCATGGCGTCGATTTCAGCGTCGTTCACACCGCGCATCGCCACCATATTGATCTTGACCGGCGCCAGGCCAGCCTCCCTGGCAGCTTGCAGGCCTTGCAGCACGACAGGCAGGCAGTCGCGCCCCGTAATGTTGGCCATGCAGTCGCGGTCCAGCGTATCAAGGCTGACGTTGACGCGGCTGACGCCGGCCGCCTTCAGTGCTTCGGCATGGCGCGCCAGCCGGGTGCCGTTGGTCGACAGCGACAAGTCGCGGATGCCGGGCAGCGACGACAGCCGCGAGGCCAGTTGCGGGATATTGCGGCGGGTCAGTGGCTCGCCGCCGGTCAGCCGCACGCGCGATGTGCCCAGCCGTGCGAAGGCGCCGACCACGCGCTCGATTTCAGCGAAGGTCAGCCAGTCCGGCGGATCTTCGTAGCCCTTGAAGTCCTTGGGCATGCAGTAGGTGCAGCGCAGATCGCAGCGATCTGTCACCGACACCCGCAGATAGTCGATTGATCGACCAAAACGGTCGCTTAACATTATTGCACCAGTGGCGTATCCGCCCCTTCAAGTTCAACGCCTTCGATGTCGGCGCGGCCGACCAGGATGTGCAGGTACTGGTGCAGCGCACGCTGCCACGACTGGCGTCGCAGCTCGTCCGCAATCTGCGCGCGGACGGTGGCAAACGGGATCACCTCCCCCGCCACGCGCCGCTGCGCCTGGACGATGTGCAGGCCGAAGCGCGTTTCCAGCAGGCGTCCGGACAATTCGCCCGGCTGCAAGCGGAACAGCAGTTCGTCGAATTCCGGTACGCACTGGCCACGCGCCAGTTGCCCCAGGCTGCCGCCGACTGCCCCGGATGGACAGTTGGAATACTGGCCGGCCAGTTCGGCGAAGCGCTCTGGCTGCGCCTGCAGCTCGGCCAGGATGGCTTCCGCTGTCTGCCGCAGCAGGTCCAGCGGCGCCGCTGGCGTCACCTGGAACAGGATGTGGCGCGCTTCCACCAGATCGCCGCTGCGGAAGCGGTCGGCCTGGGACAGGTAGTAGCGCAGGCAGGCCTCCTCGTCCGCCTCGGGCACTGTCACCTCACGGGCAAACAGTGCTTCGATGCGGTCATCGTCGCTGTTGCCGGAGATGTCCAGCCGCGCCGCCTCGTCCAGCAGCACGCGGCGCAGCACCACTTCATGCACCGCCTCGCGCAGCGGGTTCTTCGCCTGCTGGTGATGTGCGATTTCCGCTTCGATGGCGCTATCGTTGATATCCACGCCGTTGACTGCGATGCCCATGATGTTCTCCTTAGCGCGAACGCACCAGTTGATAAGCGCGGGCCAGGTAGGTGACCGCACCGAAGCCGCTCCAGATGTGCACCAGGCGGGTGAACGGGAAGATGACAAACAGCGACATGCCCATGAACAGGTGCAGCTTGAAGATCAGCGGCGCACCTTCGATGAAGCCGGCGGCGTCGCCACGGAAGGTAACGATGTGCTGGGCCCAGGTCATCAGCAGCACCATCATGTGACCGTCCATGTGACCGGCCGAGACGAAGATCGACGACAGGCCAAGCAGCAGCGTCGCCAGAATCCACAACAGCACGATCTTGTCCTTGAACGTGGTCTGGGCGCGAACGCGGTCATTGCTGAAGCGGCGCGCCAGCAACATCAGGAGGCCCAGCAGGCACATGGAACCCATGATGCCACCGGCAGTCATCGCCACCAGCTGCTTGACAGTGTGGCTGACACCCAGCGCATCCCACACCCACACAGGCGTCAGCAGGCCGGCAGCGTGGCCGAAGAACAGGCCCAGGATACCGACGTGGAACAGCGGGCTGCCAAGGCGCAGCATGCCGGTGTTAAGCGTCTGGCTGGACTCCGACTTCCAGGTGTACTGCTCGCGGTCGAAGCGTATCAGGCTACCCAGGAAGAAGATCGCCAGTGCGAGGTACGGGTAGATCCCGAACAGGAATTGATTCAGATAGTTCATGGCTCCTCCTTCAGTGATGCTGTGGCGCGGACGCCTTCGGGTAGAAATTGATCGGATGCGCACCGCCGGCCAGCGGACCAGCGCCCGGCTTGAGCAGCGGTTCGATGCCATCGGCGCCGGGGCCGAAGGTTTCCAGCGCTTCGTCCATGTCGCGCACCGGCGGGCCGCTCAGTTCCTCGGCCTGCACGGCGGTCTGCGTTTGCAGCAGGTCGAACACGCAGGCGTAAGGGCTGCCGTTGGCGCGCAGCTTGCGGCCGATATGGGCCAGCACATGGATGGCGTCGCCCAGCAGGCGTTCGGCTTTCTCTTCGTCCTGTTGCGACAGGAACTCCAGGAATAGCGGCACGTAGTCCGGCAGGTCGTCGCCGACCATTTGCAGGCCGTGGCGGCCGTATTCGGCCATCAGGTCGACCATGGCCTGGCCCCGATCACGCGATTCGCCGTGGATATGCTCGAACAGGTGCAGCGAGTGCGATGGATTGCGGTCGAAGGTCAGCACATACTCTTGCTGAAGGTCGATCAACGGCGTGCCGCCGATGTGGTCCAGCAGTCCCTGCAACGGCGCCTGCCATTGCGACGCCTCCAGCAATTCATTCATTTCCGCCAGGTCGGCCACCAGATCCGCTTCCGGATATTGCAGCAGGGCCGACAACACCAAATAGCCTGGATTAGACATCTGCGTTCTCCTCGTTGTTCGCTTTCTTCTTCCGCGACTTCGGCATCATCATGAAGATTTCCGAACCGTGTTTGCGCTTGCCGAACAGGCTGGCGTCACTGACGCCGTCCGAGCAACCGTTACCGAAGCTAAAGCCGCAACTGCCTTTCTCGTTGAAGCTGTCCTCGGCCATCTCTTTGTGGCTGCTTGGGATGACGAAGCGGTCTTCGTAGTTGGCGATGGCCATGATGTGATACATGTCCTCGACCGTCTCGGCATCCAGGCCGACCTGCTTGAGCACTTCCAGATCCGGCACGCCCTCCACACTCTTGCTGCGCATGTAGGCGCGCATCGCCAGCATGCGGTCCAGCGCCTTGATGACAGGCGGCTGATCGCCGGCAGTCAGCAAATTGGCCAGGTACTGCACCGGAATGCGCAGGCTTTGCGTGTCCGGCAGGATGCCGTTCTTGCCCATCAGGCCGGATTCGGCCGCAGCCTGGATCGGCGACAGCGGCGGGATGTACCACACCATCGGCAGCGTGCGATATTCAGGATGCAGCGGGAAGGCGACCTTCCACTCGACCGCCATCTTGTACACCGGCGAACGCTTGGCCGACTCCAGCCAGCTGTCAGGGATACCCTGGCGGCGCGCTTCCTCGATCACTTTCGGATCATGCGGATCAAGGAACAGATCCAGCTGCGACGGATACAGGTCGCGCGGATCGGCCACCGATGCAGCGGCTTCGATCTTGTCGGCGTCATACAGCAGCACGCCGAGATAACGGATGCGGCCCACGCAAGTTTCCGAGCAAACGGTAGGCTGGCCGGCTTCGATACGCGGGTAGCAGAAGGTGCACTTCTCTGCCTTGCCCGACGACCAATTGTAGTAAATCTTTTTGTACGGGCAGCCGGAGATGCACATGCGCCAGCCACGGCACTTGTCCTGGTCGATCAGCACGATGCCGTCGTCCTCACGCTTGTACACCGAGCCGGATGGGCAAGACGCCACACAAGCAGGATTCAGGCAATGCTCGCAAAGTCGCGGCAGATACATCATGAAGGTGTTCTCGAAAGTACCGTACATTTCCTTCTGCACGTTCTGGAACAGCGTGTCCTTGCTGCGCTGTGCGAACTCGCCACCCAGGTCATCCTCCCAATTCGGACCCCACTCGATCTTCTCCATCTTCTTGCCGGTGATGACCGAGATCGGGCGCGCGGTTGGCGGTGTTTGCACCAGCGGCGCGTTTTGCAGGCGCTCGTAGTCGTAGGTGAATGGTTCGTAGTATTCGTCGATGTTTGGCAGGTTCGGATTGGCGAAGATCTGCGACAGGATCTTCAGGCGGCTGCCCTGACGCGGCTCGATCTTGCCGCTGTCGGTGCGGCGCCAGCCGCCGTTCCACTTGGACTGGTCTTCCCAGTGTTTCGGGTAACCGATGCCAGGCTTGGTTTCGACGTTGTTGAACCAGGCGTATTCGACGCCGTCACGGCTGGTCCACACGTTCTTGCAGGTGACCGAGCAGGTGTGGCAACCGATACATTTGTCCAGGTTCAGCACCATGCCGATTTGCGCTCTGATCTTCATTCTTTTGCTCCTTGCAGTGGGCCTTCCAGCCAGTCGATCTTGTTCATTTTCCGCACCAGCACAAACTCATCGCGGTTAGAGCCTACCGTGCCGTAGTAGTTGAAGCCCCACGACAGCTGCGCATAACCACCGATCATGTGGGTCGGCTTGGTGACGGCGCGTGTCACCGAGTTGTGGATGCCGCCACGCTTGCCAGACTGCTCCGAACCAGGCACGTTGATGATCTTTTCCTGTGCGTGGTACATCAGCGTCATCCCTTCCGGTACGCGCTGGCTGACAATCGCGCGGGCAGTCAGCGTGCCGTTGACGTTGAAGACTTCGATCCAGTCGTTATCCACAATGCCGGCTTCCTTCGCATCGATCTCCGACAGCCACACGTGAGGACCGCCACGCGACAAGGTCAGCATGCGCAGGTTGTCCGAGTAGGTGGAGTGGATACCCCACTTCTGGTGCGGCGTGATGAAGTTCAGCGCGATTTCCTTGTTACCGTTCGGTTTCGCGCCCAGCATCGCCGTCGTGGTCTTGGTGTTGATCGCTGGTTTGTACACGCACAAGCCTTCACCGAAATCGCGCATCCAGCGGTGATCCTGGTAGAACTGCTGGCGGCCGGTGATGGTGCGCCATGGGATCAGTTCATGCACGTTGGTGTAGCAGGCGTTGTAGCTGACTTCTTCCGATTCCAGGCCAGACCAGGTAGGCGACGAGATGATCTTGCGTGGCTGCGCCTGCACGTCGCGGAAGCGGATGCTGTCATGTTCACGCGGCAGCGCCAGGTGGGTGTGGTCGCGGCCCGTGATCTTGGACAGCGCATCCCATGCTTTCACCGCCACGTGGCCATTGGTTTCCGGCGCCAGCGACAGGATCATCTCTGCCGCGTCAATCGCGGTGTCCAGGCGTGGCTGGCCTTTGGCGATGCCTTCCGCGATCACGGTGCGGTTGATGCCGCGCAGGACTTCGACTTCATGGCCGGTCTTCCAGCTGATGCCTTTGCCGCCGTTGCCGATCGACTCCAGCAGCGGGCCGATCGAGGTGAACTTCTGGTGAATCTTGGTGTAGTCACGCTCGATCACCGTGAAGTTAGGCATGGTCTTGCCTGGAATCGGTTCGCACTCGCCGGCGCGCCAGTCTTTCGGATCGAACGGCTGTCCAAGTTCTCCTGGTGTGTCGTGCATCAGCGGCGTCAGGACGATATCCTGCTGCGTGCCGAGGTAGGCGCCGCCAATCTCTTCAAATTTCTTGGCCAGGCCCTTGTAGATCTCCCAGTCCGAACGCGATTGCCACAGTGGCTGCACTGCTTCCGACAGCGGATGGATGAACGGGTGCATGTCCGAGGTATTCAGATCATCCTTCTCGTACCAGGTGGCGGTCGGCAGCACGATGTCGCCATACAGGCAGGTGGTCGACATACGGAAGTCCAGCACCACCAGCAGATCCAGCTTGCCTTCCGCTGCAGGACGCACTTTCACATCGCGTGGCTTGATGCAGTCGGATTCATCGCTCATCAGCGCGTTCTGGGTGCCCAGCAGATACTTCAGGAAGTACTCATGGCCCTTGCCAGAGCTGCCCAGGATGTTGGAGCGCCACACAAACATATTGCGCGGGAAGTTGGCTGGATTGTCCGGATCATCGCAGGAGAATTCCAGCTTGCCCTGTTTGATCTGATCGACCGCGTAGTCGACTGGCTTGACGCCGGCGGCGGCAGCGGCACGCGTCACTTCCAGCGGATTGGTTTGCAATTGCGGCGCGGATGGCAGCCAGCCCAGGCGTTCTGCCTTGGCGTTATAGTCCAGCAGCGTCATTGGTGCGACATCGTCACCGGCCAGCGGCGAAGCGATTTCCTCGGTGTGCAGCTTTTCGTGACGCCATTGGCTGGTGTGATTGTAGAAGAACGAGGTGCCGTTCATCTGGCGCATCGGACGGTTCCAGTCCTGCGCAAAGGCCAGCGGCGTCCAGCCGGTTTGTGGACGCAGCTTCTCCTGGCCCACATAGTGCGCCCAGCCGCCACCGGATTGACCGATACAGCCGCACATCATCAGCATATTGATGATGCCGCGATAGGTCATGTCCATGTGATACCAGTGGTTCAGCGCGGCACCGACGATGACCATGCTTTTGCCACGGGTCTTGTCGGCATTTTCCGCGAACTGGCGGGCCACGGTGATGACATCGGCAGCCTTGACGCCGGTGTGTTTCTCCTGCCATGCCGGGGTGTAGGGCACGTCGTCTGCATAGCTGGTGGCGACATTGCCGCCGCCAAGGCCACGATCAACACCGTAGTTGGCCATGGTCAGGTCGAACACGGTGGCGACCAGCGCGGTAGTACCATCGGCCAGCGTCAGGCGCTTGACCGGCACGTTACGCATCAGCAGATCGCTGGCGTCCTTGCCGCCGAAGTATGGGAAGCCGACCGGCAGCACGTCGTCGCTGCTGCCCAGCAGGGACAGTTGCGGATCGACCGGGGCGCCATTGCCGCCCTCTTTCATCTCCAGGTTCCACTTGCCGGACTCGCCCCAGCGGAAACCGATCGAGCCGGCTGGCGCAACGATACGGCCGCTGGCTTCGTCGATGACCAGGGTTTTCCAGTCAGGGTTGTTGGTTTCGTCCAGGTTGTTGGCCAGGTGCGAAGCGCGCAGGAAGTATTCCGGCGCCAGCACGCCGTTCTGCTCTTTCAGCAGCACCAGCATCGGGAAGTCGGTGTACTGCTTGGCGTATTCCTTGAAGTACTGCGACTGCTGCGCGCTGTGGAATTCCTTCAGGATGACGTGACCCATGGCCATCGCCAATGCGGCGTCAGTGCCTTGTTTCGGCGCCAGCCAGATATCGCCGAACTTGGCCATCTCGCCGAAGTCGGACGACACGGCGACGGTCTTGGTGCCCTTGTAGCGCACTTCGGTGTAGAAGTGCGCGTCCGGGGTACGGGTCATCGGCACGTTCGAGCCCCACACCATCAGGTAGGTGGAGTTGTACCAGTCGGCCGATTCCGGCACGTCGGTCTGCTCGCCCCACACTTGCGGGCTGGCTGGCGGCAAGTCGCAGTACCAGTCATAGAAGCTCAGCGCCACGCCGCCGATCAGCGACAGGTAACGCGTGCCGGAGGCATAGCTGACCATCGACATCGCAGGAATCGGCGAGAAGCCGACGATACGGTCCGGGCCATACTTCTTGATGGTCAGCGCATTGGCGGCGGCGATCATCTCGTTGGCCTCATCCCAGGTGGCGCGCACGAAGCCGCCCAGGCCACGCACCGACTTGTATCTGGCGGCGCGCTCAGGGTCCTGGCTCACATAATCCCAGGCGGTGACCGGGTCCATGGTTTTACGCGCGTCACGCCACATGTCCATCAGGCGGCCACGTATCATCGGGTATTTCACGCGCTGCGCCGAGTACACATACCAGGAGTAGCTGGCACCACGAGGGCAGCCGCGCGGCTCGTGGTTAGGCAGGTCCGGGCGGGTACGCGGATAATCCGTTTGCTGGGTTTCCCAGGTAATCAGGCCGTTCTTCACATACACCTTCCAGCTGCAGGAGCCGGTGCAGTTGACGCCGTGCGTCGAACGCACGATCTTGTCATGCTGCCAGCGTTGGCGGTAGGCGTTTTCCCAGGTACGGTCTTCATTGACGACGGCGCCATGGCCGTCGGAGAAAGTCGACGTGGTTTTGTTGAAGAACTTCAGGCGATCCAGAAAATGACTCATGCTACCTCCTCACTCTACGATGATTCCAGTCTACGGAGCACCGGCCCCTGTGTGAATCGGCAAGAAGGCCGCGCGGCGTAGTGAGAAGGAGTAGTCGGTCTAGTCCTTTATGACTAGTTGCACCCCGCGCGGGCGCATGTTTTCAGGGTTTGCTGGTAATCCGGCAGTTTGCGTGCATCCGACCAGCGGCCGTCCGCATCCAGCACCAGGGCGGCGCGCACCAGGCCGGGCTGCTCCTGCGCCGCCAGCTGCGAGAACATCGCATTGACGCTGCAATACACCAGCGTACGGCCGTTGTCATAGCGGATTTGGGCACGCACGCCCTCCTCGCCGCAGCGTATTTCCTGCGGTGGCACAGCGCGCGCCGGGGTGTAGCCCTCATAGAGCAGCACCCACAGCGTGGCAGCGGCCAGCCCCCAGGCCAGGCGCCGCATGCCAATACGGTGAATTTGATTCCACATCATGAAGATCCTTTCATAGCGAGGCCATTGTCCACGGCCGGGGCGCAAACAATCCTTGATGCAGGTCAGATTTTGCGAAAGCAGATCACGGCAAAAGAACTAGGCCGCCTAGGCATTCTTGAGCATGGGCAGCCGCCGGCCGGCGCGGTATACATACGCTTGGGCCGCCGCGTCGCGCGGCCAATGTGCAAGGAGCCAGAAATGAACATCGCCACTTTTGAAGAACTGCTGATCGCTGCCGCCGTGCAGCCGGAGCAACAACGCCTGCTGCTGACGTTTGCCGTCGCCGAACCGGAACCTGACGCCAAGCCGGGCCTGCGCGCACGCAGCACGCTGGTGCCGGTGATGTGCGTCGACAAACAGGTGGCGGAGCTGGATACGTTTGCCAACCTGGCCGAAGAGGCAAAGCGCATGGGGCAGGATTGGGATGTGCTGCTGGTGACCACGCTGTCCGGCACCACCAGCCAGCTACCGGACAACGAACAGACCGACGCCGCGCTGCGCAAGATGATCAAGGCGATCCGCCACGGCCAGATGGAGCGCCTGCTGGCCTTCGACCGCAGCGGCGACCTGTTACAGTACGCGTGATGCCATGGCCAAGACTTTTCCAATCCGGCCCGCACGGCCGGAGTTGATCTGCTGGGGATGCGACAAATACTGCGCGCACGACGCCATGGTCTGCGGCAATGGGTCGGATCGTACCCAGCACCCGATCGAAACCTTCGGCGAGGGCTGGGAAACGTTCGGGCTTAACGCACCGAAGTCAGGGGACACACCAGCGGCAGGAACTGCTGCTGACGTGCCGAATACGCCATCAGCGCCCCACTCTCCAGGTCGAAATACCAGCCATGAATCTTGAGCTTTCCGTCATCGACACGGCGCTTTAGCCACGGGTAGGTCAGCAGGTTATCCAGCGATTGCAGGATGCTGGCCAGTTCGCAGGCATGGTGCTGCTCGGCGCTGTCACGGTGCGCCAGTTCGCGCTTGACGCGCGCGGCCACCGGCTCCGCAATGCGCATCCACTGGCCGACAAAGTCGGTCTCCCGCTGCACCACGCGCGGCGTGGGCGACATCAGCGCGCGGATGCCGCCGCAGCGCGCATGTCCCAGCACGATGATGCGGTCCACTTCCAGGTCGCACACGGCAAACTCGATGGCCGAGCTGACGCCGGGCGGCGCGCTGGGCGTGCAAGGTGGCACCAGGTTGGCGATATTCCGCACAATGAACATATCGCCAGGATTACTGCCCGTGAGCAGCAAGGGATCGACGCGCGAGTCGCAGCAGCCGATCAGCAGTGTGTGGGGATGCTGGCCTGTGCGCAGGCTGCCGTACAGGTCCGGATTCTCATTGAAGTACTGCTGCTGGAAGCGGTTGAAACCGCTGATGAATTTTTCAATATCCTGCATGATTGCGTAAAGCCTCTGGATTGATGATATTGATCTTGCGGCCTTTGAACGTGATGAGGTTCTGCGTGGTCAGCTCCGCCAGGATGCGCGAAAAGTGCTCCGGCGTCAGGTTCAGGCGCGACGCCAGCACCGCCTTGGTAACCGGCAGCGTCACCTCCGTGGCACCGGGTTCCGGCAGTTCCTTGAGCAGGTAGCCGACCACACGCTGGGTGCCGGTGCGCAGTGCGTAGGACTCCATATCGCACATCAGCGAGTGCATGCGCTGGCTCAGGCCCGCCAGCATCTTGCAGGCGAATTCGGCATCATGATGGATTTCGCGGTAGATCACCGGCTTGGAAACGTGCAGCAGCAGCGTGTCCTCGGTCGCTGTCGCCGAGACGATGTAGGGGCTGCCCATGAACATCAGTGCCTCGCCGAAGCTGTGGCCCGGACCGATCAGTTCAATCACCTTTTCCACGCCGCTGACCGAAGTGAACGACAGCTTGACCTGGCCATACAGCACCTGATGAAAGCCGACGCACGGATCGCCGCGCTGGAAAATCTGCTCGCCACGCTCCGCCCGCACCTCGGTGGTGCCGAGCGCGATGCGGTTCAACTCCTCCGGCCCCATCGAATTAAACAGCGGCACCCGGGCCAGGAAGTCTTGCACCTTGATCTTGTTCTTGTCCATAACTGCCTCAGATGGTTTTCGAATAACGCGCTGGCTGCGGTCCTTCCTGCTTGGGCGCGTTAAGGTAGTTATCAAACGCCATGCAGATGTTCCGTATCATGAGGCGTCCGCGCATCTTCACTTTGATACCGCTGCTGTCTTCGCACAGCAGGCCCTCATCCTCCAGCGGCCGCAGGCGGGCCAGGTCCTCGGCGAAGTATTCCTGCGGCGTGACGCCTTGCGGCAGCGGCAGCCCGTCGTAATCAAGCACGAAATCGCACATCAGGCGGCCGATCACCGTGCGGCGCAGCACATCGTCTTCATTCAATGTGATGCCGCGCACGATCGGCAGTTCGCCGGCGTCCAGCCGTTCGTAGTAGGCGCTCAGCACCTTCTCGTTCTGGCTGTAGCTGTTACCGACAGCGCTGATGGCCGACACGCCCAGCGCCACCATCGGCGCATCCGCGTGGGTGGAATAACCCTGGAAGTTACGTTGCAGCTTGCCTTCGCGCTGGCTGCGCGCCAGGTCGTCCTCCGGCAGGGCGAAATGGTCCATGCCGATATAGACGTAGCCGGCTGCCGTCAGCCGCTCGATACACAGGCCGAGCATGGCCAGCTTGGCTTCCGGATCGGGCAATTCCTCGCTCTTGATCAGGCGCTGCGCCTTGAACAGTTGCGGCATGTGGGCATAGTTGTAGACGGCGATGCGGTCGGGACGCGCGGCCACCACCTTGTCCAGCGTCGGGCCGAAGCTTTCCACGCTTTGCAGCGGCAGACCATAGATCAGGTCCACGCTGATCGAACGGAAGCCGCTGGTGCGGGCGGCCTTCAGGACGTCCATCGTCTGTTCATATGACTGGATGCGATTGACGGCCTTCTGCACCGCCGGGTCGAAATCCTGGATGCCCAGGCTGATGCGGTTGAAACCCTGGCGGCGCAAGATGGCGATGCGCTCCGGCGTGACCGTGCGCGGATCGACTTCGATCGAGAACTCGCCAACCTCGTCCGGCGCGAAATCGAAGTAGGCGCGCAACTGGCCAAGCAGCCCGTCCATCTGCGCGTCGCTCAAATAGGTTGGCGTGCCGCCGCCAAAGTGCAGCTGATCGACCTTGCGGCGTTCTCCCAGCACCTCCGCCTGCAGCGCCATCTCGCGCGACAGGTAGCTCAGGTATTCGGCGGACTTGGTCTTGTCCTGCGTGATGATCTTGTTGCAGCCGCAGTAGTAGCACAGCGATTCGCAGAACGGAATGTGCACGTACAGCGAAAACGGTGCACGCTCGCCCAGCCCGTCCAGCCGCGCGACGGCGGCGCGGTACTGTTCCGCGCCAAAGTCGCCGCTGAAACGGTCGGCGGTCGGGTAAGACGTATAACGTGGCCCCATCTGGTTCAGTTTGCGCACCAGCGCGGCGTCAAATTCGACGGATGGGATCAGCGGTATCATGATATTTCTCCAGTTAGCACGGCATGGCCGCGTTTTTTCGGGCGTAGCACCACCAGGTAATGGCGATGCAGCTGGCGTAGAAGGCGATGAAGGCCCACAGTGCGGCGTCCACGCTGCCGGTCAGGGCAATCGAGGTGCCATAGCTTTTCGGGATGAAGAAGGCGCCGTACGCCGCCACCGCCGAAGTGAAGCCCAGGACTGCGGCGCTTTCCTTGTTGGCATCGACGACCGCCTGTTGTTTCACCGCTTCCGGCTGACCGGCCGCCGCGCGTTGGCGCTCGGTCATGAAGATGATCGGAATCATGCGGAAGGTCGAAGCGTTACCGATGCCGGTACCGGCAAACAGCGCCATGAACATCCAGAAGAAGCCGTTAAAATTGCCGGCAGCTTCGCCATGCGGCAGGAACATGATGACGCCGTACACGGCAGCGATCATGCCGAAAAAGGTCCACAAGGTCACGCGCGCGCCACCCAGCTTGTCGGCGATGACGCCGCCCGCGACGCGGAACAAGGCGCCCACCAGCGGGCCAAGGAAGGCAAACTTCAGCGCGTTCACATCAGGGAACTGGGTCTTGATCAGCAGCGGGAACGCGGCCGAATAACCGATGAAGGAACCGAAAGTGCCGGTGTACAGCCAGCACATCAGCCAATTATGCTTGCGCTTGAAGATCACTGCCTGATCGGCAAAGGAAGCCTTGGCCGAGGCCAGGTCATTCATGCCAAACCATGCCAGCAGGCTGCTGACCACAATGAACGGCACCCAGATAAAACCGGCGTTCTGCAGCCACAGCGTGCTGCTGGCGCCCGCCTTGACGGCGATTTGTGGTTCGCCACCGACAGCGCCGAACACGCCGGCGGTAATCACCAGCGGCACCACGAACTGCACCACCGACACACCCAGGTTGCCCAGACCAGCATTCATGCCGAGCGCGTAACCCTTCTGCGCTTTCGGGAAGAAAAAGCTGATGTTGGCCATCGATGAAGCGAAGTTACCGCCACCAAAGCCGCACAGCAGCGCCAGGACCAGCATGGTCGGATAGCCGGTGTTGATGTCCTGTACGGCGAAGCCGATGCCAATTGCGGGAATCAGCAGCGAAGCGGTCGAAATCGTCGTCCATTTGCGGCCGCCGAAGATTGGCACCATGAACGAGTAGAAGATGCGCAGCGTGGCGCCGGACAGGCCGGGCAACGCGGTCAGCCAGAACAGCTGGTTGGTGCTGTATTTAAAGCCGATGGCCGGCAGGTTGACCACCACCACGCTCCACACCATCCAGATCGCGAAGGCCAGCGCCAGCGCGGGAATCGAGATCCACAGGTTGCGGTTGGCGGTGGACTTGCCGCCGCTGCCCCAGAACGCGGAGCTTTCTGGCTCCCACGTGTTAATCATGTACTTGCTGCTCATAGGATTCTCCTTATTTGGTCGATTGTGGGCGGAACGAGTAGTGCATCCACACCAGCGATACGCATACGGTGCCGTACAACAGCATGAAGGCGCTGGAGCGGATGCCGGTCAGGTCGAGCAAGGCGCCGAACATGATCGGCAGCACGAAGCCACCCAGGCCGCCCGCCAGGCCAACCACACCCGATACGGCGCCGATGTTGTCGCTGAAATCGTCGGCGATGAATTTGAACACCGAGGCCTTGCCGACCGCCATGGCGGTACCGACGACGAACAACAAGCCGGTGAACATCCACGGCGACAGCGCCAGGTCCAGGTGCAGCGGGCCGCTCGTGGTCTGGATAATCATCGAGGTCTGTGGGTAGGACAGCAGGAAAAAGCACACCCAGCACACCCACATCACCCACCAGGTGACCTTGTAGGCGCCGTGGCGATCGGAGATCCAGCCACCGACCGCGCGCAGCACGCCACCCGGCAGCGAGAAGCAGGCAGCCAGCAGGGCGGCCAGGCGGAGGTCAAAGCCGTATTCGCCGACATAGTATTTGGTCATCCACAGCGCCAGGCCGACATAGCCGCCGAACACCACCGAGTAATACTGGCAGTAGCGCCATACGCGGCGGTCCTTCAGCACCTTCAGCTGCTCGCTGAACGACACGGCGGAACTGGTCTGGTGTGATGGGTCGGTGGCCGAGAACACCCAGAACAGCAGCGCTGTCACCAGCATGGCGACCGCATACACGGTAGGCAGTGCTTGCCAGCCCCAGGCCGCAATGATGGCCGGCGCAACGAACTTGGTCAGCGCCGAACCGGAATTACCGGCGCCGAAGATACCCATGGCAAGGCCGCGGCGCTCCTTGGCGAACCAGCGCGCCACATACGGCGTACCGACCGAGAACGAACCGCCAGCCAGTCCGACGAACAGGCCGAGCACCAGGAACTGCCAGTATTCGGTGGCATGGCCGATCAGCGCAATCGCCGGTACTGTCGCCAGCATCAGCAGGAAGAAGACGATGCGGCCACCATATTTGTCGCACCAGATGCCCAGCGGGACACGCACCAGCGACCCGCTCAGCACCGGCATCGCGGCCAGCAGCCCGAATTCGGTTTCGTTCAGCCCCAGCATCTTCTTGATCGGGATGCCCAGCACGGCGAACATCATCCAGATCGCGAAGCAGATCGTGAACGCGAAAGTACTACTCACCAGCACCGCAGTTGCCTTGTTATTGTTTGACACTTTGCCTCTCCTGATTACACATGGGGATGACATCAGGGTACGCTGCGGCGCACCAATCGACTATCGGCATGACGTATATCCCGCCTAGGTCGAAAGGACTAGGTCCGCCAGGGTGACCGCGTCCAGCGTGGCTAAAAATGCATCGGTGGCCTTGCCTAGCACGTCTTCCACGCGGCAGTGGCCCGCATAGCGGCAGGTGGCGTGCTCGGTATCGAAGCAGTCGGCCATGTAGAAATCCGGCTCGCTGTCACGCACTACCTGACCGACGCAGATTTCGCAAGCGGGCCGCGCCAGCGCAATGCCGCCATTCCGTCCACGCACTGTGCGGATCACGCCACTAAGGCCCAGCCGGTACACCACCTTGGTCAGATGGTGTTGCGAGATGCCGTGCGCCGCCGCGATTTCCGCCACGGTGGACAGGCGTGCCTGCTGGCCCGCCAGATAAATCAGCGTGCGCAATGTGTAGTCGGTGAAGGTGGTTAAACGCATGACAGCCATTATTCACGGCGCTCCGTACGACTGGCATAACCCAGATCAAGAAATAACAACTATTTTCTATACCGCTTTAAAACACACGCCTAGAATTCGGGCTGTCGATCCTGACAAGCTCAAATAAAAAGGAACCATGCCATGCACGCCACACGCAAGCTCTGGACCTGGCTAGCCGTTATCTGTGTACTCTCCTTCGCCGTTCTGGGTTGGGTGGGCGCGCAGATCTACCAGACCGCGCCCCCAATCCCCAAACAAGTCATCAGCGCCGATAACCAGGTACTCTTCAGCGAAGGCCAGGTCGATCGCGGCCAGCAGGCCTGGCTCTCGGCCGGCGGCCAGCAGCTCGGTTCCGTCTGGGGCCACGGCAGCTACCTGGCGCCCGACTGGTCGGCCGACTGGCTGCACCGCGAAGCGCTGGAACTGCGCCAGATCTGGGCCCAGCGCGATCATGGCGCCAACTTCGATGATCTGAACAAGTCGCAGCAGGCCGCGCTGAACGCACGCCTGAAGGAAGAAATGCGCCGCAATACCTATGACGCCAGCACTGGCGCCATTACGTTGTCGGCCGACCGCGCTGCCGCAGTGCGCGCCGTCGCCAAGCACTACACCGATTTGTTCGGCGACGCAAAAAGCCTGGACCAACTGCGTGAACAATATGCGATGACCGCCAACTCCGTGCCGGATGCGGACGACCTGCGCGCACTGCCTGCGTTTATCTTCTGGTCGTCGTGGGCCGCAGTTGCCGACCGTCCAGGTGAAACGGACTTGAGCTACACCAGCAACTGGCCACATGAGCCGCTGATCGACAACCGCCCAACTGCGGAAGCCGGCATCTGGTCGATCGCCAGCGTGATCCTGATGATCGGCGCCATCGCCGCCATGGTCATGGCCCACTCGGCCGCCAAGGAGGAAGAAGATCCTGAACCACCAAAGGCTGATCCGCTGTTCAGCCTCAAAGCCACGCCATCGATGCGGGCGACCAAGAAGTACTTCTTCGTGGTGATCGGCCTGATCCTGGCGCAAGTCGGCATGGGCGTCATCACCGCGCACTACGCGGTGGAGGGCAACAGCTTCTTCGGCTACCCGCTGGCGGAAATCCTGCCGTTCGTGGTCAGCCGCACCATCCACACCCAGTTCGCCGTGCTGTGGATCGCCACCGCCTGGCTGGCCACCGGCCTGTATATCGCGCCAGCCATCTCGGGCCATGAGCCACGCTTCCAGAAACTGGGCGTGAATGTGCTGTTCTACGCGCTGCTGTTTATCGTGGTCGGTTCGACCGCCATGGGCTGGCTCGGTACCCTGCAACACAAAGGCACCGCCTTCGCCTTCTGGCTGGGTAACCAGGGCCTGGAGTTCACCAGCATGGGGCGCATCTGGCAAATCCTGCTGTTCGTCGGCCTGCTGTTCTGGGTCACGCTGCTGGGCCGCGCACTGTGGCCTGCGCTGAAAAACCCATCGTCCAGCCGTGGCCTGATCGTCATGGTGTTCCTGTCGGCGCTGTGCATCGGCGGCTTCTACGCCACCTCGCTGACCTGGGGCCGTCATAGCCACTACTCGATGATCGAATACTGGCGCTGGTGGCTGGTCCACCTGTGGGTGGAAGGCTTCTTCGAGGTGTTTGCCACCGCCGTCATCGCGCTGCTGTTCACCCGTCTGGGCCTGATCCGCGCCGCTACCGCCAACAACGCCATCGTGCTGGAGACCATTGTGTTCCTGTTCGGCGGCATCCTGGGCACGCTGCACCACCTGTACTTCACTGGTACGCCTACCTTCGTCATCGCCATTGGCGCCATGTTCTCGGCGCTGGAAGTGGTGCCGCTGTCGCTGATCGGCATCGAGGCATGGCGCAATTACCAGCGCTCGAAGGCTGCACCGTGGGTCAGCAGCTACCGCTGGTCGATCCTGTGCTTCATCGCCGTCGGCTTCTGGAACACCGTGGGCGCCGGCCTGCTGGGCTTCTCGATCAACACCCCGATCGCGCTGTACTACATGCAGGGCCTGAACATGACCGCAGCCCACGGCCACGCCGCGCTGTTTGGTGTGTACGGCATGCTGGGCATCGGCCTGCTGCTGTTCTGCCTGCGCGGTCTCTCCAGCCGCCTGGCCTGGTCCGACGCCCTGCTGCGCCCGATGTTCTGGTGCCTGAACATCGGCCTGGCGATGATGGTGTTCATCTCGCTGGTCCCTGCCGGCATCTACCAGGCCTGGGGCAGCATCACCCACGGCATGTGGTTCGCCCGCTCGCCTGAACTGATCCACTCCAAGTTCATGGAAACGCTGGTCTGGATGCGCGTTCCTGGCGACGTGGTATTCGCGGTCGGCACACTGTTCCTGGCGCTGTTTGCCTGGCGCCTGATGGTGGCGCGCAAGGAAAGCAGTCCTGCCACGGTTGCAGATCACGCTTGATTTTCAAGGCGGCCTCGGGGCCGCCTTTTTTCTGATGAGGAGTTCTGAAATGCCCCACGATTGTTCAACGCCCACCGCCCAGGCAGGCGTCTATCCATTCGACGCGCGTGGTGTCGCCAAGCGCTTCCGCCATGCCGCCATCTTCGGCGCGCTGGAAGCCCTGCATCCCGGTGAAACCATGCGCTTCTGTAACGACCATGATCCGCTGCCTTTACTTGCGCAGATCCAGCATCGCTATGGCCCCTACTTCCGCGCTACCTATATTTCACGCACGGTCGGACAGGTCATTATCGATTTCCTCGCAGTTGAGGAAGACACACCGCAGTAAAACACCAACAACAACCAGAAGGTGATTGAGATGAAAACGCAATTCAAGCTTGCCGCCGCCAGCCTTACCGCTGCGCTGCTCGTCGTATCCCAAAGCTACGCCGCTCCAGAACTTCCCGTCATCACACAGGAATTGGTAGCACCTCCGCTGATGCCGCCTCAGATAACCCGCAAGATGCCTGCCAAGGTGGTAGTCAATTTGACTGTGGAGGAGGTCGAGCGCGAAATTGCGCCGGGGACGAAATACACCTTCTGGACTTTTGGCGGCACGGTGCCGGGCAAGATGATCCGCGTGCGCGAAGGCGACACGGTTGAGCTGAACCTGCAGAACCTGCCAGACAACAAACTGCCGCACAATATCGACCTGCACGCGGTGACAGGTCCCGGCGGCGGCGCCGCACAGACGCTGATCGCACCGGGCAATGAGGCCAGCTTCACGTTCAAGGCCTTGAATCCTGGCCTGTATGTGTACCACTGCGCCACAGCGCCGGTCGGCATGCACGTGGCGAACGGCATGTACGGCATGATCCTGGTCGAGCCGAAGGAAGGCATGTCCAAGGTCGACAAGGAATACTACGTGATGCAGGGTGACTTCTACACCACTGGCGCCTACCGCGCGCCTGGCCTGCAAGCCTTCGATCAGCAAAAGGCCATCGATGAGAAGCCGACCTATGTGCTGTTCAACGGTAAGGACGGCGCGCTGACCGGTGCCAATGCGCTGACCGCCAAGACCAACGAGAAAGTGCGCATGTTCTTCGGCGTGGGCGGACCGAACATCACGTCAAGCTTCCACATCATCGGCGCGATCTTCGACAAGGTGTATTTCGAGGGCGGCACCAGGTTCCAGGAACAGGTGCAGACCACGATGGTGCCGGCCGGCGGTTCGGCCATCGTCGAGTTCACGCCTAAAGTACCGGGCAACCTGACGCTGGTGGACCACTCGCTGACCCGTGCCTTCAACAAGGGCGCAATCGGCCTGCTGTCGGTCAGCGGACCTGACAACTACAGCATCTACGGCAAAGGCATCAAGAAACCGCTGGCTGGCGCCAAAGCTGCCGCTGCACCGGCCAAAGCACCTGCGCCGATGGTGCCGGTGGTCGCCGGTGAACAGGTGCGTGGCAAGGCGGTCTACGACAACACCTGCGCGGTCTGCCATCAGGACAAGGGACAGGGTGTGGCCGGCGTCTTCCCGCCGCTGGCGAAGTCGGACTTCTTCAAGGAGCGTCCTTATGAAATGGCGCACATCGTGCTGCATGGCCGCACTGGCGAAATCGTCGTCAACGGCGAGCATTACAACGGCGTGATGCCGCCGCAGGAGCTCAATGACGAAGACGTGGCCGCAGTCATCAACTATGTCAGCGTTGCCATGAACGATGGCAAGCCGGTGGTCACGCCTACCCAGGTGGCGGAAATGCGTAAAGCGAGGTAATCATGAAAGCGCCGATATTTGCGCTGTCCATTGCAGTCGCGTGCAGCGTGACTGCCAGTGGGGCCGCCAGCAGCAGCATCAGCATCAGCAGCAGCGGTCCTGTCCAGCAGCTTGATGTCGGCGCCAGCCTCGATGCCGCCCTCGCCGATGTTTGCATCGCTCCCCGGCCAGCCGCCGGGACCGATGCAGGCGGCGGGGGCGACGCCAGCGTCGCTGCGGAATATCGCAGCATCGCCGGCGGTCCGTTGCGCAGCGTGCTGCCAGCGGACGGCGTGGCGGCCGACGCGCAGGTTAAACCCTACCAACTGCGCAGCCGCCTCGTTACCAACCGTGAATTCAAGGCCTTCCTGCAAGCGTCGCCGATGTGGCAACGCGAACAGGCGCCGGCCCTGTTCACGGCCCCAGGCTATTTGTCCGCCATCGACGACGCCAACGACGAAGCCCCGGTCATCCAGGTCAGCTGGTATGCCGCGCAAGCCTACTGCGCGTCAGAACACGCCAGACTCCCCCGCTGGTATGAATGGGAATTCGCCGGCAAGGCCGACGCAACGCAAGCTGATGCGCGCGACGATGACGCCTGGCTTTCCAATATCCTGCGCTGGTACGCCGACGCCGGAAAAACCCCTCCCGGCCGCGTAGCCGCCACTCCAGCCAACTACTACGGCGTGCACGACATGCACGGCCTGGTATGGGAATGGGTGGAAGACTACAGCGGCCTTTTCGTCAATGCGGACAGCCGCTCCAGCGTAGAAAAGAAACAGCTCGATTACTGCGGCGGCGCCGCCGTCTCGCTGCAAGACCGCCGCAATTACGCAGTCCTGATGCGCCTTGCCCTGCTCTCCGCCATGGAAGCACGCCAGGGTGGCGCCAACCTCGGATTCCGCTGCGCGCGAGACTCCACCGATCAAGGAGCTACAAAATGAAAAGTACCGCCATCACCATCGTGACACTTGCCCTCGCCGCGCTGCTGCCATTCGCCCCCGCGAGCGCGCAGCAACAACAGCAGCACGATCACGGTGACCACGCCGCACACGCTCATGTCGCGCCAGCGGCCGCAGGCACCGGCGCCTGGGCGCCCGCAGCAGCCGGCATCACCATTCCCACCAACTCGATCTACCAGGTGCCCGCCCCGCTGACCGACGCTGCTGGCCAGCGCTTCGTGTTGAAAGACGTCGCCGGCGCCCCGCTGCTGGTCACCATGTTCTACGGCGACTGCCACTCGGCCTGCCCGATCGTCATTGAAACGCTGAAGCGCACCATCGGCGCCGTCGGCCCTGACGGCAAGCGCCTGCGCGTTCTGCTGATCAGCCTCGATCCCAAGCGCGATACGCCCAAGTCGCTCGGCATGATGGCCGACATGCAGAAGCTCGACCCGGCGCAATACCGGCTGGCGGTCGCCAGCAGCGACACCGACACCCGCATGCTGGCCTCCGCGCTGGACATCCGCTACCGGCCGCTGGACAACGGCGAAATCAGCCACACGACCCGCATCGCCCTGCTCAACGCCGACGGCAGCGTGCGCGCCGACAGCACCAGGCTGACCGTGGATCCGGACCCGGAGTTCGTCAAGCAAATCGCCGCCGCATTAAAAAGATAAGCCAGATCAAGAAATCTACACATAGGGCTAACCGTCGCCACAGACACCATATATAGTGATTAAACGATCAAATCAACTAGATATGGGGCCAGCATGGAAGGACTATTTCACAGCACTATCTCTAAACGCGACGGCAGCGCGCAGCCATTCAACCTGGTGAAGATTGAAAGCGCCCTGCTCCGCGCCGGCCGGGCCACAGGCGAATTCGATACCCTCAAGGCCAACCAGCTGACGGAAGCCGTGCTGCTTCAACTGTCAACGCTGCCGCAGCCCGACAAGCTGACCGTGGAACTGGTGCAGGACACCGTAGAAAAAGTCCTGTACGAAGCAGGCTACCGCCACACGCTGCGCGCCTATGTGGTCTACCGCGAGCAGCATGCCGCGCTGCGCCAGGATAAGCACTCGCTGGTCGACGTGGCCTCCTCCATCAACGAATACCTGGAACGCCAGGACTGGCGCGTCAACGCCAACGCCAACCAGGGCTACTCGCTGGGCGGCCTGATACTCAACGTCTCCGGCAAGGTCATCGCCAACTACTGGCTGAACCACGTCTACCCGCCGGAAGTGGGCCGCGCCCACCGCGACGCCGACATCCACATCCACGATCTCGACATGCTGGCCGGGTACTGCGCCGGCTGGTCATTGCGCACGCTGCTCAACGAAGGCTTGAACGGCGTACCGGGCAAGGTGGAATCCAGTCCGCCGCGCCACATGTCCAGCGCCATCGGCCAGATTGTCAACTTCCTCGGCACGCTGCAAAACGAATGGGCCGGCGCCCAGGCTTTCAGCTCCTTCGATACGTATATGGCGCCCTTCATCCGCAAGGACAAGCTGCGCTACGACGAAGTGAAGCAGTACATGCAGGAACTGATCTACAACCTCAACGTGCCATCGCGCTGGGGCACGCAAACGCCGTTCACCAACCTGACCTTCGACTGGGTGTGCCCGGAAGACCTGCGCGAGCAGATTCCGTACATCGCCGGCGAAGAGCAACCGTTCTCCTACGGCGAGCTACAGGAAGAGATGGACATGATCAACCGCGCCTACATCGAAATCATGATGACCGGCGACGCCAAGGGCCGTGCCTTCACTTTCCCCATCCCGACCTACAACATCACCGAGGATTTCGCGTGGGAGAGCCCGAACGCCGAACTGCTGTTCGAGATGACGGCGCGCTACGGCCTGCCCTACTTCCAGAATTTCATCAACTCGGAACTGAAGCCCAACATGATCCGCTCCATGTGCTGCCGTTTGCAGCTGGACTTGCGCGAGCTGCTAAAACGCGGCAACGGCCTGTTTGGCTCGGCCGAGCAAACCGGCTCGCTGGGTGTGGTGACGGTCAATTGCGCACGTCTCGGCCACCTGTATCGCGGCGACGAGCCGGGCCTGATTGCCGCGCTGGACCGCCTGCTGGAACTGGGCCGCGACAGCCTGGAGATCAAGCGCAAGGTCATCCAGCGCCACATGGACAATGGCCTGTTCCCGTACACCAAGCGCTATCTGGGCACGCTGCGCAACCACTTCTCTACGCTGGGCGTCAACGGTGTCAATGAAATGATCCGCAACTTCGACCCGGAAGGCAAACAGGACATCACCACGCCATGGGGCCGCGCCTTCGCCCTGCGCCTGCTGGACCACGTGCGTGCGCGCATGGTTGAATTCCAGGAAGCCACCGGCCATATGTACAACCTTGAAGCCACGCCGGCGGAAGGCACGACCTACCGCTTCGCCAAGGAAGACAAGAAGCGCTATCCGAACATCCTGCAGGCCGGCACGCCGCAGCAGCCCTACTACACCAACTCCTCGCAACTGCCGGTCGGCTTTACCGAAGACCCGTTCGAGGCGCTGGAACAGCAGGACGCGCTGCAACGCAAATACACCGGCGGCACCGTGCTGCACTTGTACCTGACCGAAGCGCTGTCCAGCGCCGCCGCCTGCCGCACGCTGGTGCGCCGCGCGCTGGGACGTTTCGGCCTGCCGTACATCACCGTCACGCCGACCTTCTCGATTTGTCCGAAACACGGCTACCTGAATGGCAGCCACGAGTTCTGCCCGAAATGCGATGCCGACATCATCGCCCGCAAACAAGCCACTCTTCAACCACCAGCAAAGGAAACGCCATGCAAAGTGTGAACCAGCAAACCATCCAGCTCGACGACTCGGAACGCCAGCGTTGTGAAATCTGGACCCGGGTGATGGGCTACCATCGTCCGGTCTCGTCCTTCAATATCGGCAAACAGGGCGAGTTCCATGAACGTAAATTCTTCCGCGAGCCGCATGCGCAGCTGGCATCTTAAAGAGGAAGGCCGCCAGCTGCGTGTTGGCGGCTATACCCCGTTCAGCGCCAGCGAATATCCCGGCCTGCTGTCGGCGGTGATCTTCGTGCAGGGCTGCCCGTGGCGTTGCGGCTACTGCCAGAACACGCATTTGCAGGAGCGCACGCGCGATAGTCCGATCGCCTGGAAAGACATCGTAACCACGCTGGAACGACGCGCCGGCATGCTGGATGCGGTGGTATTCTGCGGCGGCGAACCCACCATGGACCCGGCGCTGCACAGCGCCATCTCGCAGGTGCGCGCCATGGGCTTCAAGATTGGTCTGGAAACCGCCTGCATCTATCCCGAACGCCTGAAAAGCGTACTGCCTTTAGTAGATTGGGTAGGTTTTGACGTAAAAACCACCTTCGGGCGCTATGCCGAAGTGACAGGTATTGCCGGCAGCGGCGCGCCGGTACAGGAAAGCGTGACCGCCATCCTGGCCAGCGGCGTCGATTACGAATGCCGCACCACTGTGCATCCGGCGCACCTGTCGCCGGCACAGTTGATGGAGCTGGCGCAGGCACTGGCGGCGATGGGCGTGAACAACTACGTGCTACAGGAATTCCGCGCCACCGGATGTGCCGATGAAGGCCTGGTGTCAGGCGCGATGCCCGGCTATCCGGCCGAGAATCTGCTGACCGGGATAGCACCGCTGTTCAACAGCTTTAACGTGCGCCGCGCCGGCCAGGCAGCGCGTTAAACAAGCGTGTCAGGGCCTGGCGGCCCAGTTCCGTCACTGGCAACTCAATCGCATCCAGCGTGTTCTTCACCAGCAGGCCCAGCTCCGTATCCCCTTCCATCGACAAGCGACGCGAGAAGAACAGCGTATCCGGGTCCTGCTCGCGCCTGGCCAGCGCGATGAAGTCGCGCGTGCAGGCGCCGATTTCCAGGTCTGGCATGCCACTGCGCGGCGCAGCAGCAAAGGCACCGTCGCGCCAGATAAAATCGAAGGCCACGCCGGCATCGGTGACGCGCACGCGTACATGACGGCCCGCCAAGCCGGCGCGCACATCGTCCGGCAGGTGCGGCTTCAGCACCAGATTCAGCGCCGCCACACACAGCAGCGAGCCCGGATAGGCCGGCAGACGCTGCCCCAGGGAGGCCAGCAGGGCCGGCAGCGGCTGCGCCGCTCCATAGGTGTTTTGGACTACTGGATTCATGCTGCGTTCTCCATGCGATATTCGAGGCCAGGCCTGCCGTACCAGTAGCCGTTGCAGGCTTCGGACGGCAGCAATGGCGAGATTGTCTCGGCGGCGGCGCGCGGCATCAATGCACCGGTGCGCGCGGCGTCGAAGGCGGCGATGATCTCTTTCATATTGGCCGATTGCGGGCTGAGTCGCGCCACGTCCACGCCCAGCTCATACATTTGTTCCAGTTCCGCCACCAGGTTGTACACCAGCGCCGACTGGCTCTGGATGCCGTTCAGGACCAGGAACTCCTGCTTCTCCTTGGTCTGCATCAGCATGCCGTCAGGATAATCGATGCAGCTGAAGCGGCAATCGTCCTTCGGCAGGTTGCGGTTGCGTGCGGTGAAGCAGCGCGCGGAAAACGCCAGCGGCATGCGGCCAAAAGCGAAAACTTCCGTCTGCATGCCCTCCGGCCGGCTGCTTTGCATATGACGCAGACCGTCGCGGCTCATCTCCAGCGGCATCACCCAGCGGCTGGCGCCCAGTTCATGCATCAACTGCAGCGTCGGCGGGTTGTAGACATTCAGGTGCGGACCTGCGACAAAGCGCGACTGGCCGGACAGCATATGCACCGCCCCGATATCATTGGCTTCCACATGGAAGCGGCCATTCGATGCGATCTTGCGCTGGGCGCCGAGATCCGCACTGGATTCGATCAGCGTCAGCGTCGATACCACCACCTCTTTGCCGCGTCCTTGCAGCAGCTCAGCGACAGCCAGCCAATCAGCAGAGCGCAGCTCGTGGCGGCGCGAGCACACGGTCTCGCCGAGGTAGACGATATCCACCGGGCTCTCCGCGATTTGTTCGTAAAATTCCATGACCTTGGCGCGCGGCCAGTAATACAGCAGCGGCCCGAGGGCGAGTTTCAACATGACTTCTCCGTTCTTATTTCCACGAGCGGTGATACGCGCCCAGTGTGTGCTGCTGGCCTTCGGCCAGTGTATTCAGTTCCGACATCCAGGCCGGCTTGACCGAGTAGCGCGCCGCATTGCGCAGACAGTCATCGAGCGCCGCGCGCCATACGCGCGTCACCTGCGAGACATAGGCGGGGCTGCGCTGGCGGCCTTCGATCTTCACCGCGCGCACGCCCATTTCCAGCAGCTGCGGCAGCAGTTCCAGCGTATTCAGGCTGGTCGGTTCCTCAATGGCGTAATAGGTTTCATCCTCGACCTCGAAGCGGCCCTTGCACAGCGTTGGATAGCTGGCGTTTTCCTGCGGCGTATAGCGGTCGATCATCACGCCATTCAGGCGCGACTCCAGGCCACGCGGATTCTGCTGCCAGCGGACCGCCTTGGCCGGCGAGCAGACACCGTGGGTGTTCGGCGATTCACCGGTGACGTAGGACGACAGCTGGCAGCGGCCCTCCACCATCACGCATAGGCTGCCGAAGCCGAAGACTTCGATTTCCACGCTGGTGTTCTTGACCACGTGCTCCACCTGCGCCAGCGACAGCACGCGCGGCAGCACCGCGCGCTGCACGCCAAACTGCTTGTGATAGAAGTTGATCGCCTCGGCATTGGTGGCCGAGCCCTGCACCGACAGGTGCAGACGCAGATTCGGGTAATTGTCGGCGGCGTAGCGCATCAGGCCAGGGTCGGCCAGGATGACGGCATCCACGCCGGCCTTGGCGGCACGGTCGATGGCGGCTTGCCACAGCGCGGTGTTATCCGGCTGTGGATACGTATTCAACGCCAGCAGCACCTTGCGACCGTGGTCATGGGCATAGGCGATGCCGGTGTTGATGGCGGCATCGTCGAAATTCAGGCCGGCGAAATTGCGGGCGTTGGTGGCGTCGCGAAAACCAAGATAGACGCAGTCGGCGCCCAGGTCGATGGCGGCCTTCAGGGCCGGCAGGCTACCCGCCGGGCATACCAGCTCGATGGGTGGGGAGACAGGTTGATTCATGTGTTCTTCATAGCTAAATAGGGCGAACGAACTGTATCGCTCCATGAACCCGGAAATCCTTGATATGAATCAAAGAAATTAAGCTTTGTCGGGTGGGACAATGTACACAGATTTAATCAAGGACAAAGAAAATGCAGAAGATCGCCACCTATCTCGATCAGGATCACCGCCGCTGCGACGATCAATATGCCATGGCGGAATCGGATGTCATCCTGCGCCACTGGGACGATGCTGGCAGCCATTTCGGCACTTTCCTGCAGATGTTCGAGCGGCACCTGGAGAAGGAGGAACGCATACTGTTTCCCCGCCTCGACCACGCGCTGGGCAACGGTTACGGCCCAACGGTGGTCATGCGCAGCGAACACCGTCAGATGCGCGACATGCTGGCCGAGATGAAAACCGCCATCGCCAGCCAGGACAGCGACGCCTTCTTCGACCAGGCCGACACGCTGCGCATCCTGATGCGCCAGCATAACCTGAAGGAGGAAGGCATCCTCTACCCGCAGGCCGACTACGTGCTGGCCATGCAGGCCGACGCGGTGGTCGCCAGCATGGAAAACATGGATCAGCTGGAAGGGAGCGCCGCATGAACGTCATGCGTGAACATGGAGAAAGCGCCCGCCTGCTGGACGTCGGCGGTCTGGAACCACCGGAGCCGATGGTGCGCATCCTTGAAGCGCTGGACACGCTGGCCGACGACGAGCGCCTGCGCGTGCTGATCGACCGCGAACCGGTGCCGCTGTACCGCATCCTGCTGCGCAACGGCTATCAATACCGCACCAGCGTACAGGAAGATCAACGCTACGAAGTCCTCATCTGGCTGGCGCCCATCGCATGAAACCCCTCGACGCACCGCAGCGCGCTTTATCCTTCGGCAGCAACCCGCCGTTGTCGCTGCCGCTGCGCTACTTTCTGACCGCACCGCTGTTTGCCGCACTGGCCGCCGCCTTCCTCGCCTGGCAAGGCGATGCGGCGCTGCTTAGCCGCTGGTCGCCGCTGACGCTGGCCATCACCCACCTGATGGTGCTCGGCTGCCTGAGCATGACCATGATCGGCGCCATGCTGCAAATGCTGCCGGTGGTGGCCGGAATCGAAGTGCCTCGCGCCTATCCGGTCGGCGCGGTGGTGCATATCTGCCTGTGCGCGGGCACGCTGGCCCTGGCCGGCGGCTTCTGGCTGGGCAGCCCGGTGCTGTTCCGCATCGCCATGGCGCTGCTGCTGGCGGGGCTGATGCTGTTTGCCGGCGCCTGCACGGTCGCCATGTGGCAGTACCACCTGCCCGGTTCCGGCGCGGTGGTGGCGGGCATCCGCCTGGCGCTGGCGGCGCTGGTGCTGACCATGATCCTGGGCGGCATGCTGGCCAGCGCGTTTGCCTGGCCGGGCATGTTGCAGATGCCGCTCCAGCGCATCACCAACCTGCACGCCATGTGGGGCATGCTGGGCTGGGTAGGATTGCTGGTAGTCGGCATCGCCTTCCAGGTGGTGCCGATGTTCATGCTCACCGAACCCTATCCAAAATTCCTGACCGGTGCCTATTCCACCTGGATGTTCATGCTGCTGGGCGCTGCCTCGCTGTCGAGCGGCTGGAGCGGCCCGGGCGAACTGCTGCACACGGCCTTCCTGATACTGCTGGCCAGCGGCTACGCGCTGTTCGGCGCCGCCACGCTGTACCTGCTGGCACGCCGCAAACGTCCACGCGCCGATCCGACCACCTTGTTCTGGCGTACCGCCATGGCCTGCCTGCTGGCGGCGCTGGGCGTCTGGCTCTGGCCGGCAACCGCGCCATCCAGCGCCACACCGCTGGCCGCCGGCGTGCTGCTGATCGGCGGCTTCGCACTGTCGGCTGTCAGCGGCATGCTGTACAAGATCGTTCCATTCCTGACCTGGTATCACCTGCAAGACATGCGCGGCGCCAGCAACCGCAGGCCGCCGAACATCAACCAGATCATCCCCGAGCGCCACGCACAGTGGCAGTACGGCGCCCATGTCGCCGGCCTGCTCTTGCTGCTGGGCGCTTGCTATCAACCGGCGCTGGTGCGCCCTGGCGCGGTGCTGATGTGCGTCGCCTGCCTGGGCCTGTGGCTCAATCTGGGCCGCGCCGTGTCCCACCACATTCTCTTCGTTCCCGCACAATCATGAATAGCGAATTCTATATCGACGCCGTACTGCGCCAGGCCAAGCCCCGCCTGAGCACCCTGTTGAAACTGATGTTCAGCGAAGCGCAGGCTTTTGGTCAAAAGACCCAATGGCTGGGCAGCGTGATCGCCCTGCTGGAACCGCTGGGCTTCCAGGAGCGCACTGTGCGCACCGCCCTGTTCCGCCTGGCCGAGCATAAAGTCATCAAGATCGAGCGTCATGGCCGCCGCAGCCTGTGCATGCTGACGCCGCAAGCCGCCGCCTCGATCCAGTCGGTGCGCCAGCGCCTCAACATCCCGGCAGGCCGCAGCTTCGCCGAGGACTGGAGCATGCTGGTCAACTCCGGCGGCATCAGCGCCACCAGCTACGCGGCCGCGCGCAAGCAGCTGCTGGACCTGGACTACTGCGTTCTGGCGCCGAATGTGCTGGCCCGTCCCGCTTCCTACACTCGCGGCGTGCAGGCTGGCGAAGACCACGGCCTGGCGCTGTTTGAAGTCAGCGGCGCGCAACTGGCGGCCGCCGTGCGCCAACCACTGTTCGGCAAAATGGATTGGGACCTGGAGACGCCAGCTGCGATGTATGAACAGTTCCGGCAGCGCTTCGAGCCGCTGCGCCAGATGCTGGGCAAGCGCGGCGCCTTCACCGATGTGCAGGCTTACATGTTGCGGCTGCTGGTCAGCCACGGCTACCAGCACTGCCGCCGCGCCGATCCGCTGCTGCCGCAGGAACTGCTGCCGGATAGCTGGGCGGCGATGCAAGCCTACCAGACCTATGCGGCCCTATACGCGGGATGCGCGACGCAGGCGCGCCGCCACATCCTGAAGATTACCGAGGCGCCAGCGCAAGAGCAGCAGGCCAGCCTCTCCACCACACCAGTACGTCGCCACATCGCGCGCCGCACCGGCGTCTACATGACCGCTTGATACCACCGAAAGAGAATCATGAAACAAATCGCTAATGACTGCTACGACGGACCAACCCTGAGCGTTACCATCAACCGCGAAGGCGCGCGTGTGCATCGGCTGATCGATGACACCATCTATCCTACCCGTGCCAAGAAGATGAATATCCGGCGCGACCCGATGGTGGAGGCGCTGTTCGGCGCAGCCGCCGAACATCCGCCACGCGCCACGCCGGCGCGCAAGATCAAGGCCGCACGGCGCTGATCTGTTCCGCCACGCAGGCCTCTACGGAGGCCTGCCGCTTCACTGTCGCCGCAGCGGGTTTGCGGCGCGCATCCAGCACCACCACCGGGGATGACGGGCCGGCGCCCGCCACCAGCTTGAACTGGCCAATCAGCCTACCCAATTGCATTGCCTGCTGCTGCATGCTGCGGGCTGCCAGCGCCGCTTCTTCCACCACCACCGCATTTTGCTGATTGATGGCGTCGATATGCGCCACGGCAGTATTGATCTGTTCTATGCCACTGCTTTGCTCCTTGCTGGCATTGCTGATCTCTCCCATGTACTGCTCCACCTTGCCCACCGACTGCACGATCTCCGCCATGATGCGGCCGGCGTCGGTGGCCTGGCGGCTGCCGCTTTCAATTTTGTCGACCGAGCTGGTAATCAGGTTCTTGATCTCGTGGGCGGCGGTGGCCGAGCGCTGCGCAAGGTTGCGCACCTCGGTGGCGACCACCGCAAAGCCGCGCCCCTGTTCGCCGGCGCGCGCTGCCTCCACGGCGGCATTCAGCGCCAGGATATTGGTCTGGAAGGCGATGCTGTCGATCACGCCGATGATGTCGGCAATCCGGGTGGAGCTGGCGTGGATGGATTCCATGGTCTTGACCACCGCGCTGACGGCGGCGCCGCCCTCGCCGGCCACACGCGCTGCGGCCAGCGCCAGGTCGTTGGCGTCATGCGCGTTGTCGGCGTTCTGGCGCACGGTGCCGGTCATCTGCCGCATCGAGGCGGCGGTTTCTTCGAGCGAGCTGGATTGGCCTTCGGTGCGCGCCGACAAATCCGCGTTGCCGTGGGCGATATCGTCGGCGTCGCTGTTGACGACGGTGCTGGCTTCCTTGATCTGGCCGACCAGCGACTTGAGATTGATCTGCAGGATGCGCAGCGCCTGCAGCATCTCGTTGGCCTCGGTGCAGCCCCTGGCCTCGATGCGGCCGGTCAGGTCGCCGCCGCTCATCTGGCACAGGTAGGCGCGCATGTCATGCAGCGGTGTCAGCGCGGCTTTGCGCAATATAAACAGCCCCGCCGCCACGACCGCCAGATTAACTGCCGCCAGCATGGGGAATATCCACGCAGCGATTATCATCACCATAATCAGAAAGAATATGATATTCAATTGGAGCGATAAAGATAGACTGCGTTTTTTAGGGAATTTTAAATTTTCCGTTTTATAAAGACGCTGTGCCGCATCGATCTGCTGGCGGGATGGTTTTACCCTTACCGATGTATAACCTGCAATCTTGCCGTTTTCGATATAAGGTGCGGCATTTGCCTCCACCCAGTAATAATTCCCGTTCTTGCAGCGGTTCTTTACCAGTCCGGTCCAGGCCCGGCCGGCCTTCAGCTCGCGCCACAGGTCATCGAACGCGGCGGCAGGCATATCAGGATGGCGCACGATGTTCTGCGGTGCACCGATTAACTCTGCTTCCGAAAAACCGCTTATCTTAATAAAATCACTATTAACATAGTTAATGTTTCCTTTAAGATCAGTTTTTGAAACAATCGTCTCTGCTTCATCGAGCACATATTCAGTGTTGTTTATAGGCAAGTTCAAACGCATAATCTCATCCGATAATAAATCTAGTCGGAAATTATATAGTCACCGCAACAACAAAATTATCCAAAATAAAATAAATATTTATTCAAAGGCAATTTGACCTGGATCAAAGAAGCGCGTCGCAAAGATGCAAGTAAATCGCTTTTTCGTCCAAAGCCAAGCGCCGTATGTTTCGTTACGCTCCTGCATCAGAGTGAATCAATCACCATCAACAGGAGATAACCATGAAGACCCCACAGCACATGCTGGTCTGCGGCGTGAGCATGTTCACGCTATGTCACAGCGCTACCGCACAAACCGACGAAGCACCGCTCACCTCTGTCACCGTGACCGGTTCGCGCGTCATCAAGAACGGCGACAGCAATCCATCGCCCACCACGGTCATGACGTCCGATGACCTGCTCACCGCAAAACCTGGCGCCACGCTGGCCGACGCGCTCAACACGCTGCCGGTGTTTGCCGGCTCGCGCGGCGCCGCCAGCAACCCGACCACCGCCGGCAGCGCCGCCGGCGGCAGCGGCTCCGCCAACCAGCTCAATCTGCGCAATATCGGCGCCACGCGCACGCTGGTGCTGATGGATGGCAAACGCATTCCGCCCACGCTGTACAACGGCGCAGTGGATGTCGACCTGATACCGCAGCTGTTCGTGGAACGCGTTGACGTCGTCACCGGTGGTGTCTCGGCCGTTTACGGCTCGGATGCAATGACCGGTGTGGTCAACTACATCCTCGATCACAAATTCAACGGCATCAAGGCTGACGCCAGCTACGGCGTGTCGGAACGCGGCGACGCCAACAAGGCCAACGTGGGCTTCGCATGGGGCACGAAACTGGATCGCGGCGTGCACGTCGAAGCCGGCGTTGAATACCGCAAGGAGGATGGCATCGACCGCCGTTCGGACCGCGACTGGCTGAACCAGGTTGGCGTCACCGGTGCCGGCACCACCGCCAATCCCTACGTCCTGCAATCCAGGCTGCGGCAGAAGACCTTCCCCTTCGGCGGCCTGATTACCAGCGGCGCATTGGCCGGCAAGACCTTCAAGCAGAACGGTGTGCTGAGTCCCTTCATCGCCGGCACGCCGACCGGCACCGCCGCGATTGAAGCCGGCGGTGATGGCGGCTACTGGGATTCCGGCCTGCTGGCGCAACTGGAGGCCAAGCAGTTGTTCGGCCGCGTCGACTACGACCTCTCCAGCGATATGCGCCTCTACGCACAAGTCTCCGGCAACCTGAAGACCAATACCAGCTTCGCCGAAACCAATCAGCTGAACAACGTCTCGCTGCGCAGCACCAACGCCTTCCTGCCGGCCGAATACGCGGCGCTGCTTCCTGCCTCGCAGCCAACCTTCGGCTACAGCAAATTCATGGGCGACGTGCCGCGCCTGACGGCGGTGTCGGATTCGAAGCAATGGGTGTTCACCACCGGCGTTGAAGGCAAAAGCAATGGCATGAAGTGGAACGTCGATTACGTGTATGGACGCGCAAAGCTGAATACCGCGATGGCCAACGTGTTGAACCGCCAGAAGCTGTCGGCGGCGCTGGACGCTGTCACCAGCGGCGGCAAAACCGTCTGCGGCATCACCGTCACCAATCCGGGCCTGGCCGACGACTGCGTGCCGATGAATGTCTTCGGTCCCAACGCCGCCTCGGCGCAAGCGATCGACTACGTCACCGACACCGTGCTGTTCGACTCCACCACGGTGATGAACGACATCTCGGGCCAGCTCTCCGGCAAACTGTTTGACAACTGGGCCGGTGCAGTCAACGGCGCCGTCTCCGCCGAATGGCGCGACATGAAATTCAACTCGCACAGCAGCGCGCGCCCGACAGACCTGGTCAACTGCACCGGCCTGTCCCTGAACTGCACCGCCGGCGCCACCCGCACCGAATTCGTCTTCGGCGAAAGCCCGCAAGGCGTCAGCCAGCGCGTATGGGAAGTGGCTGGCGAAATGGATGTGCCGCTGTCGAAGAACCTCAGCGCCAACGGTGCGGCGCGTTATACCTCCTACAATACCAGCGGCAATTACGTGACGTGGAAAGTCGGCATGGACTGGAGCGTCACCGACACGCTGCGCATGCGCGCCACCCGCTCACGCGACATCCGTGCACCAACGCTGTACGACCTGTTCGCGCCTATCTCGCAAGTGCAGGTACGCCCGACCGATCTGCTGACCGGCACCAGCCCCACCGTGCCGCAGATCGACCAGGCCAATCCCAACCTGACGGCGGAAATCGGCAACACCATGACGCTGGGCTTAGTCTGGAAGCCGCTGCCGAAACTCAGCTTCGCGGCAGACGCCTACCGCATCAAGATCTCCGATGCGATTACCACCGTCTCCGGTTCCACCGCCGCCTTCCAGCAAGCCTGCTACCAGAGCGGCGGTAGCTCGCCATACTGCGCACTGCAGGTGCGGCCGAATGGCTATAGCGACAAATCGGCCGCCAACGCCGTCACCTCGTGGGTCAACCGCAGCGTCAACATCTCGGAAGTCGAAACCTTTGGCCTCGACCTGGAAGGCAACTACGCTGGCCGCCTGTTCGACCGGCCGATGTCGATCCGCGTGCTGACCGCATGGCAGCCACACGTCTACTACCGCCAGCCTGGCCTGGCGACGGTCGACCAGGGCGGCGTGGCCTTCGGCGCCGGCGGCATGGCGTCGACGCCGGCGGTGCGCGTGTCCGGCTATTTCCGCTTCCGCCCGATGAATGACTTTACGGTCGATATCTCGCAGCGCTGGCGCAGTGCCATGAAGCTGAGCGGCGACCCGGCGGAAGTATGGGCCAACAACCATATGCGTTCCTTCGCCACCACCGGCATCAATCTGGCGTACAAGGTCGACCTGGGCATGGGCGATGCGCAGCTTTACTTCAACGTCGAAAACCTGTTTGATGCGGAGCCGCCGGTCGGCGCTTTCTCCGGCAACGGCACCCGCGCCGGACTGCGTGATGGCTTCGCCCTGGCCGACGATCCGCGTGGGCGTTACTTCAGCCTGGGCATCCGCTCTCTATTCTGAAATGAATAGCCGCTTGACCACGGCAAATTAAAGATGTATTCTATTTGCATCTTAAATGGAAAAGGGAGCGCAACATGAAAACGACAGACCTGAACAAGCACCATGATGTCCGCAACTTTTCGGACCGTGTGGCCCTCGGCATCACTTTATCGCTGCGCTTCTTTGCCGACACCTTCTTCGCCAAGCGCTATGGCAACCGCGCCATCGTGCTGGAAACTGTCGCCGCCGTGCCGGGCATGGTGGGCGGCATGCTGGTCCACCTGCGCTGCCTGCGCTGGATGACGCCCGACCACGGCTGGATCCGCACCCTGCTGGAGGAAGCCGACAACGAACGCATGCACCTGATGACCTTTGTCGAAATCGCCAAGCCAAGCTGGTTCGAGCGCATGGTGATCCTGATGGTGCAGGCGCTGTTCTTCATCTTCTTCTTCCTGCTGTACCTGACCACGCCGCGCACCGCACACCGCCTGGTCGGCTACTTTGAAGAGCAAGCCGTGATCAGCTACACCTTGTATCTGGCCGAAATCGACGCCGGCCGCGTGGAGAACGTGCCAGCACCGCAGATCGCCATCGACTACTGGGCGCTGCCATCCAACGCCACGCTGCGCGATGTGGTAGTTGTCGTGCGCGCCGATGAAGTCGGCCACCGCGATGTCAACCACCAGTTTGCCAACGCGCTGAACATGGCCACGCTGGAGCAGGAAGCCTGAATCCGGCGACTTCACCTCAGTGCAGCAACCACATCCAGCCACTGAGGGTGAAGAAGGACGACACCATGCAGATCAGCAGCGCCGTGGCGCTGCGATCTGCTTCGCCATATGCCTGGCCCAGGATCGGATAAATGCTCAGCATCGGCATGGCGGCCATCAGCAAGGCGGCGGCGCGCAGTTGCGGCTCCATCGGCGTGACGCCGATCAGCGGCACCAGCGTGGCGATCAGCAGCACCGCCAGCGGATGGCCAATCAGCTTGCCCATCACCAGCGGCACCACGCGCTGCCAGCCGCTGCTCAGCGACAGGCCCACCAGCATGCCGCCGATGGCAAACAGCGACAGCCCGCCGCTGGCCTGTGCGAACAGGTTGACAGTGCGGATCACCGGCTGCGGCAGCGTCACCTCCAACAGGCTGACGACCAGCCCGGCCGTCACCGAAATCACCAGCGGGTTTTTCATCAGGCGCTGCGCCGACTGGCGTACCACCTGATGCCAGGCGCCGCCACCGCCATCGCGGCTATGCTCGGCCATGGCCAGCAGCAGCGGCAGCATCACCAGGTTTTCCACGATCACATTCAGGCCGAGCGCCACGCCGGCCACCGGCGCCACCATCAGCAACAGAATCGGAAAGCCGATAAAGCTGCTGTTGGAGCAGGAGACGCCCATGGCCATGAAGGTACTGCGCGTCATGCTCAGCTTGAGCACACGACGGCCGGTGAAATAGGCCAGCGTCAGCATCAGCAAGGAGCCAAACAAATAGGACAGCAGATACGCCGGATGCAGGATGTCGCTGACATGCCGCTGCGCCAGCGCATTGAAGATCAGCGCCGGCAGCGCCAGATTGAACACGAACTTGCCGAACACCTGCATGTCGGTGCGGGCAAACAGGCCGCTGCGCGTGGCCACATATCCGGCCAGTACAACTAGGTAGATCGGACAGGTGATGGCGAGGATTTCAAGCATGCCTACAGGGCGGGCCCGCAAAGGGCGGCGGTGAGAAAACGATTATCTTACCACGCGCTCGATGCAGGGAAACGCCCCCGGCCTCGGAGGCAGCGGCCTGACGGTGACTGTCATCTTCCGGGAACGTTGAGGTGTTACAGCTTTACCTGAACGACTGGCGTCACATCAGCAAGCGCTTCGCGAACGGCATTACGCCACTCGTCCCACATGGCGGAGTCCGCCGGTTTGCCGTCCTCCAGCAGTTGCAAGCTACCGAGAAGTGCGCCAACATCATCGGCGCCGGTCTGCTGATAGTACTTATCCAGGAACTTGAACATCGCCTTATAGGCTAATACATCGTTCATCATGTTCATAACTACTCCTTATCAGCTATACGCCCTTTGGCGCCCGCGCAGACAAACCTGTTTTGAAATCGGGCAAGCGCGGAGGATTATTGACGCCTCCATTAATAACACGATCGCCGCGAACTTGCACCCAAATCTGGTTGCCGTAGGCGTCCTCGCGGGCGAACCAGGAATTCCCGTACTGATCGAGATAAACGGCGGGATTAACCGGCGCGGTCGATGATGACGTAGTGCTTTCTGATGGGCTCGACGACTTCGAAGATGCCTTTGAAGTTGGCGGGAATGACGAGGGCGTCGCCGGGGCCGGCTTCGGCGGCGACGCCGTCTTCGTTGATGACGCGGCAGCGGCCTTCGAGGACGTAGAAGTATTCGTCCTTGTGCGGGCCGAAGGCGATGCGCCAGCTGCCTTGCTCGCAGGCCCAGACGCCGGCGCTGACTTCGCCGCTGGCATTGCTGAAGTGGTTCCAGGTGGTGCGGCGCGGATTGCCCGTCAGCCGGCGCTCTTCGCGCGGATGGTCGTATTCCGGCGTTGGCGATTGATGGCGGAATTCAGTGATGGTGCTCATGCTTTAATGTCCTGCAAATTCGGGGGAGCCATCTCCGCCAAAGCCACTGCCAGTTCCTGCCGCAGCGTCGCCAGGTGGGGATGGATGGCGGCCAGCTCGCCGGCGTCGGCCAGTTTTTCGATCTGGGCGCAGTACGCGTGCAATGCGTCGGCGCCGAGAAAGGCGGCGGCGCCCATCAGGCTGTGCGCGGCCAGCGCGACGGCGGTGGCGTCGCACTGGTCGACGCCGCGCTGCGCGACTTCCAGCAGGCGCGGGCCTTCGACCAGAAAGGCGGCGCGCATCGCGTGATACAGCTTGTCGCCAATTTCGGGCGCCGCACTGACCGGCGTGGCGCTGACGCCGAACATGGCGTCCAGCACTGCGGGCGCCGGCGCATGCTGCTCGCCGACCAGCGGCTGGCCCTGCTCCAGCAAAGCGTCCAGCTGGCGCGCGATTTCGTTGTGCAGTTCGTTTTCATCGATTGGCTTGGCAAGGAAGGCGCTGGCGCCGGCTTCAAGGAAGCGCTGCCGCTCCTCGGCGCTGACGTTGGCAGTCAGCGCGATGACCGGAATGGCTGGATTGCGCACGCCGTCCAGGCCAGCGCGCAGGCGCTGCACGGCGGCGATGCCATCCATGCGCGGCATGCGGCCGTCCATGACGACCAGGTCGTAATCCTGCGCCGCCAGGGCTTCCAGCGCCAGCAGGCCATCCTCGACGATGGTGACCGCGTGGCCCATATGCCCCAGCAGTTCACGCAGGATCAGTTGATTGGTGCTGCCGTCTTCGGCGCACAGCACGGCCAGGCGGCCGGAGTGCGGCCGCCGTATTTCTTCCTCTGGCACGAGCGCCGGTGCGCCGCTGCGCAGCGGCAGATAAACGCGGAACACACTGCCTACGCCGACCTGGCTGCTGGCCTCGATGCGTCCGCCCATGGCCACTGCGATATTCTTGCAGATCGCCAGGCCCAACCCGGCGCCGCCGTATTTGCGCGAGGTCGCGGCATCGGCCTGCTCGAATTTCTGGAACAGCCGGCCCAGGGCTTTCGCCTCGATGCCGATGCCGCTGTCGCGCACGGTCAGCACGATGCCCTGCCCCGGCTGTTCCGTCACGCTGACGCGCACTTCGCCACGCTCGGTGAACTTGATGCCGTTGCCAACCAGGTTGACGACGATCTGCCGCAGCCGCGTTGGATCGCCAAGCCACCAGGCCGGCATCGCCGGATCGACTTCGGCAATCAGCGACACGCCCTTGGCCTCGGCACGATTGGCCAGCAGGCCGACCACATCCTGCAGCAAGCCGGGCAGGTCGAAGTCCAGCGTCTCCAACGGCATCTTGCCGGCTTCCAGGCGGGTGAAATCGAGAATGTCGTTGATGATCTGTAGCAGCACCTCGGCGTTGCTCAGGCTCAGGCGCAGGCGGTCGCGTGTGTGCGGCGCCAGCGTCGGGTCTTTCAGCGACGAGCGCAGCATGCCGATCACGCCGCCCAAGGGCGTGCGTACCTCGTGACTGATCATCGCCAGAAAATCGCTCTTCAACTGATTGGACACTTCCGCCGCGCGGCGCGCCGCCAGCGACTCGGCATTGCTGGCATGGATGGCACGCTCGCGCACCAGCGCGCCGCCCAGCCCATGCAGCAGATAAGCGCAGGACACGCTCAGCACGGCCGCTACCAACAGGAAATTCACGCTCAGGATCAGCCAATGCACCAGCGGGCTGACGACGATCACGTTCATGCCCAGTTCGATGCCGCCGAAATAGCCGGCAGCGAACAGCGTAGCGCTGCACCACAGCAAGGCCAGCAGCGCGGCCCTGGTGCTCACCAGCACGGTGCACAGCACCGGCACCGCCAGCAGGTAGATCTGCGACAGCGGCCCCAGCGAAAACAGCAGCGCCACCGCCAGCAGGTAGCCTATGCCCAGCAAGGCAAAGGCGCGCTGCCGATAAGCAATATCACGACGGTAATTGAGCACCGCCATGCCCACCAGCGAAATGACGTCCACCGCCAGCAACGGCCAATGCCCCTGGCGGGCGGCGCCCCACATGCTTGGCAGCGCGGCGAGCAGCCCCATCCAGAAAGCCACGGCGCACAAGCCATTTAGCAGCCGGTTACGCCAGCCCTGTAAGTCCTGGTCACCCTGATCCAGCTGCTGCATGCGCTGGGACAAGGCGGCGCGCAGGGAGCGTACCGGTAGGCTGTCGATCAAAGGGCACTCGCTAGAAAAAATGTTAATTAGCGCGTGATTTTACTACCTTTGCAGCCTGATCGGGGCGGCTCGACAAGGTGTTTAGTTCAGTAATGAACGCTTGCGCGCGTAGGTGAAATACACCACCAGGCCGATTGCCAGCCAGATCAGGAAAGCGATCCAGGTCACCGCACTGAGGAAGGCCATCAGCGCGCCGCAGAACAGGATGGCCAGCGCCGGGATTACCGGTACGCCAGGGCAGCGGAAAGCGCGCGGCAGGTCCGGACGCTTCCTGCGCAGCACGATCACTGCCACCGACACCAGGCAGAACGCCGCCAGCGTGCCGATGTTCGCCAGTTCGCCCAGCACTTGCAGCGGCACCAGCGCGCCCAGCAGGCCGAAGACGATGCCGACCATCCAGGTCGAGACGATCGGCGTGCCGGCCTTGTTCAGCGACGACAGGCTCTTCGGCAGCAGGCCGTCACGCGACATGGCGTACAGCACACGGGTCTGGCCGAAGGCCATCACCAGGATCACGGTGCTCATGCCGAGGATCGCGCCGACGTCGACGAAGCCGGCGAACCAGTTTTCACCGGCAAACTGCAACGCCAGCGATACCGGATGGTCGATGCCCTTGAATTCGGTGTACGGCACGATGCCGGTCATGATGGCTGACACCACCACGTACAGGATGGTGCAGATGGCCAGCGAACCGATGATACCGATTGGCAGATCGCGCTTCGGATTCTTGACCTCTTCCGCCGCCGTCGTCACCGCGTCAAAACCGATGAAGGCAAAGAACACCAGCGCCGCCGCACTCATCACACCGGTCATACCATACGGCATGAATGGCTGCCAGTTGGCCGGGGCTACATGACGCGTGCCCACCAGAATGAACAGCAGCACCACGCCGATTTTCACCACCACCATGATGTTGTTGACGCGTACCGACTCGCGCACGCCCAGCGACAGCATGACGGTCAGCACCATCATGATGCAGAACGCCGGCAGGTTGAAGAAGGTGGTCACGCCTGGAATCGCGCCCGGCGCGGCGGACAGCGCTACCGGAATGTGCAGGCCGAAGCCGCTCAGCAGCGACTGGAAGTAGCCGGACCAGCCAACCGACACGGCGGACGTCACCAGGCCATATTCGAGGATCAGATCCCAGCCTATCATCCAGGCGATGATCTCGCCCAGGATGGCGTAGCTATAAGTGTAGATGCCGCCCGCCACCGGCAGGATGGAAGCGAACTCCGCGTAGCACAGCGCGGCAAAGCCGCAGGCAAACGCGGCAACGACAAACGACAGCGCCAGCGCCGGTCCGGCGGTGGTGGCGCCGCTGCCGGTCAACACGAAGATGCCGGTGCCGACGATGGCGCCGATGCCCAGCAGGATCAGGTCGACCGGGCCAAGCACCTTGCGCAGGCCACCCTGCTGGGTGGTGGCGGCGCGCATGGCGTCGAAATCTTTGGTTCTGAAAATACTCACGCTTACTGCCTCCTCTTTTAATTAATTCTAGTTAACTCTATTCGGGCTGGTCTCAGGCTTCGACATCGCAGATCTGGTCGCGGCCGGCCGACTTGGCCTGGTACAGGCGACGATCGACGCGGTCCAGGAAAATGTTGGGATCATCCTTGGCGCCCGGCACGATGGTGCCGGCGCCGACGCTGACCGTCACCAGCCGGCCGACGCCCGAGCGCGCGTGCGGCAGCTCCTTGTGCGCCAGCAGCTTGCGGCAGCGCTCGGCCACATTGCGGGCGGCGTTCTCGTCGGTGGCTGGCAGCAGCAGGATGAATTCCTCGCCGCCGAAACGTGCGCACAGATCGCGAGCGCGCGAGGCGCCGGTATCCAGCGCTTCGGCCACGCGGCGCAGGCATTCGTCGCCCTGCACATGGCCGTAATGATCGTTGTATTGTTTGAAGTAGTCGATGTCGATCACCAGCAGCGACAGCGGCTCGCGGCTGGCCTGCGCCTTGGCCCACTCGACCGGATACAGGGTATCGAACATGCGTCGGTTGGCCACGCCGGTCAGGCTGTCGCGGTAGGACAGCACTTCCAGCTCGCGTTGCAGTTGCAGGATCTTGTCCTCGGCCTGCTTGCGCTCGGTAATGTCGAACATGAAGCCGACCAGCGCCTCGACGCTGCCGTCCTCGCGCCGCACCACGTGCACCACGTCGCGTATCCACACATAGTCGCCATCCGGCGTCAGCGCGCGGTAGTCGGCTTCGTGATCGACGCCCTGCTGCGATTGCGACACGCAGAAATCCACGGTGCGCTGGCGGTCTTCTTCGTGGATGCGCTCGGCCCAGTCGTTGACCGACAGCCAGCTGGACTGGCTCCAGCCCAGCAAGGCCTCGATCTGCGGGCCGATATAGGTGAACTGCATGGTCGCCCAGTCGATGCGCCACGGAATGGCGCGCGTGGATTCAAGCAGGGTGCGGTAGACGCCGGAATCGGCTGGGCTGGTGTCGAGATGCGGAGATATCATGAGGCAAGAATTTAGGACCGCCATGCGGCGGCCCCGCATTATACTGGAGCCTGCCGTGCCAGTTGCAGCGTTTGGGTTGGGTGGGCAAACCTGATGTCCAGCTCGGCAAAGCGCTCGAACAATATCGTGTTGATGTTCTGCTGGATATCCATGTAGACGCGGTACTCCGAGCTTTGCACGATGTACACCGTCTCGAACTCCAGCGCCGACGGCCCGCAAGCCTTGAAGTGGGCGCGGTCGAACTGCGCCAGCGGCTGCGCTTCCACCGCCTGCTGCAAAATCTGCGGTATCGCCCGCACGTTTTCCTTGGTGGTCTGATAGGTCACGCTGATCGGGAAGACGATGCGCCGCGTTTCCATGCGCTTCAGGTTGCGGATGCGGCTTTTCAGCATGTCGCTGTTGGAGAACACGATCTGCTCGCCACTCAGGCTGCGGATACGGGTGGTCTTCAGGCCGATATGCTCGACCGTGCCGGCGATGTCGTCGACGATGATGAAGTCGCCCACCATAAACGGCTTGTCAAGCACGATGGACAGCGAGGACAACAGGTCGCCGAGGATGTTCTGCAAAGCCAGCGCGACGGCGATACCGCCGATACCCAGGCTGGCCACCAGCGTGGTGATATTGACGCCGAAGTTATCCAGTATCATCAGCATGATCACCACCCACAGCGCCACGCGCAGCAGGAAGCCCAGCACGGCGGTCGAGGTGGTGCTGGCGATGTCTTCGGCGATGCGTTGCCGGCGGTAGTGCTCCAGCCATTCGCGCACGCCGACGTCGCCCCAACGCGCCACTTGCAGCAGCGCGGCGCCGAGGGCGAAGCGGGTCAGGCGCAGTGTGGCGGGTTCGGACATCTCCAGCCATTGCGAGCCGGCCAGCATGCCCATCATCAGCATGAATAGCGGATGGGTAGCGCCCAGCACCTTGACGGCGGCGTCATCGACATACGTGGTGGTGGTTTGCGCGTAGCGGTCCAGACGGCGCACGGCGACTTTGCGGATCAGGTACAGCAGCAGGGAGACTGCGCTGGTAATGGCGAGGGCGATCGCCCAGGTGGTCAGGTCGTTTTTAAACAGGATGTAATTCATCGTTCTCCAGCGTTAGTCGTCACTCCCGCGCAGCAGGAGTGACGGTTTTCTTCAGCGCGCTTTGGCGCGCGCGGCGTGCAGTTTCTTGTAGCTGTCGAGCAGGCGCGCGTGGCGATCCAGGCCTTCCAGCTTCATGCTGGTTGGCGTCAGGCCGTAGAAGCGCACGCTGCCATCCACCGAACCACGCACCGCATCCATGCGCTCGTTGCCGAACATGCGGCGGAAATTGACGTCATATTCATCCAGCGTCATGTCGTCATCCAGCTCGACTTCCAGCACCGCGCTCAGCGCCTGGTAGAACAGGCCGCGGTCGACGGAGTTGTCGTTGTATTGCAGGAAGGCGCCCACCTGCTCCTGCGCTTCTTCAAACTGCTGCAAGGCCAGGTTGATCAGCAGCTTCAGTTCCAGCACGGTCAGCTGGCCCCAGACGGTGTTCTCGTCGAACTCGATGCCGATCAGCGTGGCGATGTCGCCGTACTCATCCAGCTCGTTGTTCTCCAGGCGTTCCAGCAGCGCTTCCAGCTGGTCGTCATCGAGGCGGTGCAGGTTCAGCACGTCCTCGCGGAACAGCAGCGACTTGTTGGTGTTATCCCAGATCAGGTCTTCCACCGGATAGACTTCCGAGTAGCCTGGCACCAGAATGCGGCAGGCGGTCGCGCCCAATTGATCGTAGACGGCAGTGTAGACTTCCTTGCCCATCTCTTCCAGGATGGCCAGCAGCGTCGCCGCTTCGTCGGCATTCGAGTTTTCGCCGTGACCGGAAAAATCCCACTCGACGAAATCGTAGTCGGCCTTGGCGCTGAAAAAGCGCCACGACACCACGCCGCTGGAATCGATGAAGTGCTCGACAAAGTTGTACGGCTCGGTGACGGCTTCGCTGGCGAAGGTCGGGCGCGGCAGGTCGTTCAAGCCTTCAAAGCTGCGGCCCTGCATCAGTTCGGTCAGGCTGCGCTCCAGCGCCACTTCCAGGCTAGGGTGCGCGCCAAACGAGGCGAACACGCCACCGGTGCGCGGATTCATCAGCGTCACGCACATCACCGGGTAGACGCCGCCCAGCGACGCATCTTTCACCAGCACCGGGAAGCCTTGTTCTTCCAGGCCCTTGATGCCGGCCACGATGCCTGGATATTTCGCCAGCACTTCATCCGGCACATCCGGCAAGGCGATCTCGCCTTCGAGGATTTCGCGCTTGACGGCGCGTTCGAAAATCTCCGACAGGCACTGCACCTGCGCTTCGGCCAGCGTATTACCGGCGCTCATGCCGTTGCTGGCGTACAGGTTCTCGATCAGGTTGGACGGGAAGTACACCGTCTCGCCGTCCGACTGGCGCACGAACGGCAGCGCGCAGATGCCGCGCTTGACGTTGCCGGAATTGGTGTCGAACAGGTGCGTGCCACGCAGCTCGCCGTCCGGATTGTAGATGGCCAGCGAATAGTCATCCAGCAGGTCGGCCGGCAGCTTGCCTTTCGGGCCAGGCTTGAACCAGCGCTCGTTTGGATAATGCACGAAGTCGGCGTTGGCGATGTCCTCGCCCCAGTAGGCGCCGGCATAGAAGTGGTTATTGCTGATGCGCTCAATGTACTCGCCCAGCGCCGAGGCCAGCGCGCTTTCCTTGGTCGCGCCCTTGCCGTTGGTGAAGCACATCGGCGAGTGCGCGTCGCGGATGTGCAGCGACCACACGTTCGGCACGATGTTGCGCCACGAGGCGATTTCGATCTTGATGCCGATATCAGCCAGCAGGCCGGACATATTGGCGATGGTCTGCTCCAGCGGCAGGTCTTTGCCGGCGATATAGGTGCTGGCCTCGGTGTCCGTGCTGACGGTCAGCAGCGCCTGTGCGTCAGCGTCCAGGCTGGCGACTTCCTCGATGATGAAGTCCGGCCCTTCCTGCACCACTTTCTTCACCGTGCAGCGGTCGATCGAGCGCAGGATGCCCTGACGGTCTTTGTCGGAAATATCCTCCGGCAATTCCACCTGGATCTTGAAAATCTGCTTGTAGCGGTTTTCCGGATCGACGATGTTGTTTTGCGACAGGCGGATATTCTCGGTCGGGATGTTGCGCGTATTGCAGTACAGCTTGACGAAATACGCCGCGCACAGCGCCGACGAGGCCAGGAAGTAATCGAAGGGGCCGGGTGCCGAACCATCGCCTTTGTAGCGGATCGGCTGGTCGGCGATCACCGTAAAATCATCGAATTTGGCTTCGAGACGCAGCTTGTCGAGAAAGTTGACCTTAATTTCCATGGGAAGAACCTGGGCGATGTTTAGTCGCTTAGTGCCTTATAAATCAAAGGGTTAGGATTCTAACATAATTCCCATGGCACTGTCGCCCATAGGCTCAGGCAGCTGCGCGTAGCGTCTTGGCGGCAGCGACCATATTGGTCAGCGCCGGCAGGACTTCAGCCCACTGGCGCGTTTTCAGGCCGCAATCCGGATTGACCCACAGGCGCCCTGCCGGCACGCGCTCGGCCGCCTTTTTCATCAGTTGCACAATATGCTCCTCGCTCGGAATGTTCGGCGAGTGAATGTCGTACACGCCGGGACCGATCTCGTTCGGATAGTTGAAGTTGTCGAAGGCGTCCAGCAATTCCATGTCCGAGCGCGAGGTTTCGATGGTGATGACGTCGGCGTCCATGTCGGCAATCGACGCAATGATGTCATTGAACTCCGAGTAGCACATATGGGTGTGGATCTGCGTCTGGTCCCCAACGCCGTTGGCCGTGATGCGGAACGACTCCACCGCCCAGTCGAGGTATTCCTGCCATTGCGACTGGCGCAGCGGCAGGCCTTCGCGCAGCGCCGCCTCGTCGATCTGGATCACACGCACGCCAGCCCGCTCCAGATCCAGCACTTCGGCGCGGATGGCCAGCGCCAGCTGCTTGCATGATACGGCGCGTGGCTGGTCGTCGCGCACGAAAGACCAGTTGAGGATGGTCACCGGGCCGGTCAGCATGCCCTTCATCGGCTTGCTGGTCAGTGACTGGGCGTAGCTGATCCACTCCACCGTCATCGCCTTCGGCCGGCTGATGTCGCCGAACAGGATGGGCGGCTTGACGCAACGCGAGCCGTAGGACTGCACCCAGCCGAACTGGCTGAAGGCGTAGCCGTCCAGCTGCTCACCGAAATACTCGACCATATCGTTACGCTCGGCTTCGCCATGCACCAGCACATCCAGCCCCAGTGCTTCCTGCTCGCGCACGCTGCGGGCGATCTCCGCCTGCATCGCGGCCTTGTAAGCTGCCGCGTCCAGCGCACCGGCCTTGAAAGCGCTGCGGGCATGGCGGATATCGGCGGTCTGCGGGAAGGAGCCGATGGTGGTGGTTGGATAGGCCGGCAATTTCAGCAACGCGGCCTGTTCGGCGGCGCGTTGGGCGTAAACGCTCTTGCGCTCGCCCAGGCGGGTATCGATTGCCGCGACAGCCTGCTGTACCGCTGGATTGTTCACGCGCGGCGAGGCGCGGCGGGCGGCCAATGCGGCGGCGTTATCTGCCAGTTCGGCCTTGACCGCATCGCGGCCATGACGCAAAGCCTTGGCCAGCACCTGCAACTCGTCCAGTTTTTGCAGCGCGAAGGCCAGCCAGGATTTGATTTCCGCATCCAGCTTCTGTTCGCTGTCGAGGTCGACCGGCACGTGCAGCAGCGAGCATGATGGCGCGATCCACAGTCGCTCGCCCAGCCGCTCCGCCAACGGTTCGAGCCAGTCCAGCACCTTGGCCAGATCGGTCTTCCAGATGTTGCGGCCGTTGATGACGCCCAGCGACAGCACCTTGTGATCCGGCAGCAGATTCAGCAGCGGGCGGATATCGTCGTGGCCGTTGATCGCGTCAATGTGCACGCCAGCTACCGGCAGGTTGGCCAGCAGATAAAGGTTCTCCTGCAACTGGCCGAAATAGGTCGCCACCAGGATCTTGACGCGGCAGGCTTTCAGCTGGTGATAGGCCAGATTGAAGGCATGCTGCCAGTCCTGATCCAGCTCGGTCACGAGAATAGGTTCGTCGATCTGCACCCACTCCACGCCCTGCTGCGCCAGCGTGTCCAGCAGCTGCGAATATGCGGACAGCAGCGATGGCAGCAGCGCCAGCTTGTCAGAATCATCCTTGGCTTTGCCGATCGCCAGGTAAGTGACAGGGCCGACCAGGACCGGCTTGGCTTTCACGCCTTGCGCCCTGGCCTCCGCCAGCTGTTCCAGCAAGCGCGACGCATCCAGCGTGAACCCGGTGCCGGCATGGAACTCCGGCACGATATAGTGGTAATTGGTGTCGAACCACTTGGTCATCTCGCCGGCCGCGACACCGCCGCAGCAGCCCGCATGCTCCACAACGGATTGCGCCGAACGGCCGCGCGCAACGCGGAAGTAATTGTCCAGCGGGTCGCCGTGAAAGCCGTGCACGCGCTGCGGCAGATTGCCCAGCGTGAAGCTCATGTCCAGCACCTGATCGTAGAACGAGAAGTCACCTACCGGCACCAGATCCAGGCCGGCCTGGTGGTTCCAGTGACGCTGGCGCAGTGCGGCGCCGGTGGCCTTCAGCGCGTCGCGCGAGGACTCGCCCTTCCAGTAGGATTCCTGGGCAAATTTCAATTCGCGCTTGGCGCCGATGCGGGGAAAGCCGAGGTTGTGAACGATGATCATGCGTAGCTCCAGTTAAAAATCAGTGATCGCATGGTAAAGACCGCAACCAATGAAGTAAAATGGTCTTTTCTCACACATCTATGAGTTTTATTCATCGATTATGCTGGAACGCATCCACCTCGCCACCTTGCTGGAAGTTGAAAAGCAAGGCTCGCTAACCGCCGCCGCCGAAGTTTTGCACGTCACGCAGTCCGCCCTCAGCCACAGCATGAAGAAGCTGGAACAGCAGCTGGGCACCGACTTGTGGCTGCGCGAAGGCCGTTCGCTGCGCCTGACGCAAGCCGGCCAATACCTGCACGCCGTCGCCCAGCGGCTTGTTCCACAGCTGAATCTGGCGGAAGAACGCCTGCGCCAGTTCGCGCAAGGCGAGCGCGGCTCGCTGCGGATTGGCATGGAATGCCATCCCTGCTATCAATGGCTGCTGAAGATCGTGTCGGGTTACCTGGCGGCGTGGCCACTGGTGGATGTGGATGTGAAGCAGAAATTCCAGTTCGGCGGCATCGGCGCGCTGTTTGGCTTTGAGATCGATCTGCTGGTGACACCCGACCCGCTGCTCAAGCCGGGCCTGCGTTTCGAGCCGGTGTTCGATTATGAACAGGTGCTGGTGGTGCACAAGGACCACCCATGGGCCGGGCAGGAAGAAGTACGGCCCGAACAATTGAATGAAGAAACGCTGATTACCTATCCGGTGCCGATCGAACGGCTGGACATCTACAATATGTTCCTGCTACCCGCCAACGTGGCGCCGCGCAAGCACAAGACCATCGAAACCACCGACATCATGTTGCAGATGGTGGCAAGCGGACGCGGCGTGACCGCCCTGCCGAAATGGCTGGTGACGGACTACGCGCCGCATCTGCAATTGCGTACCTTGCGCCTCGGACCGGCAGGCATACCGAAGCACATCTACCTTGGTGCGCGCGAAGCCGATTACGACACCGACTATCTGCAATCGTTTATCGCGATGGCACGCAAGGCAGAGAGCTATTCATCGTGACGATTACAGCGCGATATCCGGCACTTTCTTCACGGTGCCCGGCTTGTCGGTGGACAGCGCTGCTGGCACGAAACCTTCCAGGCTAGGCGATGCGATCGCCAGTTGCAGGGTCTCAGCGGTAGCCGCCCATTCCGTCGCCAGCAGCTGCGGATTCTCGTTGAGTTTCTTGCCGTAGGTCGGCACGATCTCGCGGATTTTGCTTTGCCACGCGGCGGTTTTAATCCGGTCAGGGAACACCTTCTCTAGCAGCGACAGCATGATGGCCGGCGAGGTCGAACCACCTGGCGACGCGCCCAGCAATGCCGACACCGAACGGTCCGCCGACACCACCACCTCAGTGCCCAGCTTCAGCACGCCGCCCTGATCGGGAACGTTCTTGATGATCTGCACACGCTGGCCAGCCTGCCACAGACGCCAGTCTTCGTCTTTCGCCTCAGGCATGTAGTGGCGCAGCGCCGCCATTTTCTCTTCCTTGGACAATTCCAGTTGCTGTGCCAGGTATTTGACCAGTGCGAACTCGTGCATGCCGACCTGAAGCTGCGGGATGATGTTCGACGGTGTAGTCGCCTTCGCCATATCGAAGTAGGAACCGTTCTTCAGGAATTTGCTGGACCAGGTGGCAAACGGGCCGAACAGCAGCACGGTTTTACCATCCAGCACGCGGGTATCCAGGTGCGGCACCGACATCGGTGGCGAACCGGTGTCGGCCAGGCCGTACACTTTCGCCAGGTGGCGCGAGGTGATTTGCGGATTCTCCGTCACCAGGAATTCGCCGCCTACCGGGAAGCCGCCATATTGCTTCGATTCAGGAATGCCCGACAGCTGCAGCAGCGGCAACGCCGCGCCGCCCGCACCGATGAAAATGTGGCGCGCATCCACCGTCTGAATCTTGTTTTTGTCCTTGATATCGAACGCCGATACGCGCCACGAACCATCGTCGTTGCGGGTGATCGAACGCACCTCATGCCCGGTGGTGACCTTGACGCCCACGCGTTCGTTCAGGTGCTTGTAGAACTGGCGGGTGATTGCGCCCAGGTTGACGTCGGTGCCCAGCGGCGAACGCGTGGCGGTGGCGATCTCGTCGGCCTTGCGGCCTTCCATCATGATCGGAATCCACTCCTTGATCTTGGCCGCATCGGTCGTCATTTCCATGCCGGCAAACAGCGGTGACGCCTTCAACGCCTCGACGCGCTTGCGTATGAATTCGCGATTCTCTTCGCCAAAGACCAGGTTCATGTGCGGCGTCGAATTGATGAATTCGCGTGGATTGCCCAGCACGCCCTTGCGCACCTGGTGCGACCAGAATTGACGCGAGATCTGGAAATTCTCGTTGATCTCGACCGCCTTGGAGATCTGCACCTTGCCCTTGTCGTCCATCGGCGTGTAGTTCAGTTCGCACAGCGCCGAGTGGCCGGTGCCGGCGTTGTTCCAGCCGTTGGAACTTTCTTCCGCGACTTTGTCCAGACGCTCGAACACCTCGAAGGTCCAGCCTGGCTCCAGCTCGGCCAGATACACACCCAGCGTTGCGCTCATGATGCCGCCACCGATCAGCAGCACGTCCACTTTGCGGTCGGCCTTGTCAGCGCGGAATTGGCCGCCGAAAAACGCCGAGTAACCGCCCCATACAGCTGCGGCGCCTACCGCTGCACCTATAAACTGGCGGCGGGAAAAGCGGCGTTTTGCGTCCGCTGTCGTAGTCTTATCGTTCACTTGGGTCATGGGAGTTCTCCTCTTAAGAAATTGAAACAATGGCTCCCGACCAGAAGCGATGTCGCATGGTCAACCATGAATGCCGTTCGAGTCTGGGAGCCTGGGCGGCGGCGGCCTTACCGGCCGCGCATGAGCGCGTGGGTGGTAGAAATGTTTAATGCGGGCATGCATCGGCATGCAATTGTCGTGGCATATATATTAGCCCACGGCAGATGGTTAGACCATTGTGGTTAACCGAAATTCCAGAAAATCCCGAAATAGTGAATACCTTCCAGCTTTGACTCCGTTAGCGCCACACCCTCCGCCGCCATGGCCCGGGTGACACCAGTTAAACGATTGCCGCGCTGAACGATTCGGGCCGCCGCGCAAGCAGCTGGGAGAGGCGTTGAATCCCAGCCCGCAAGCGTCCACGGTCCTTGATGCTTCCCAACGAGATGCGAATTGCATTCACCGAACCGCTGCCAGTCGCGAATGCCTCGGCCGGCGTGACAGCGATACCCTCGCTGTCGGCAGCCCGCGCGAGCTGAGACGAGTTCCAATACGCCGGCAACTCAAGCCATACATGCAAGCCGTCGCCAGCGCCGCTGTACCGCCCTGCCAGAATATCCCGCGCCATGCGGTGGCGCAGGCGTGCCTCGTTGCGCACGCCCTCCACCAGCCCGCCAGCCGAACCGTCGAAGATCCACTGCGTGGCCAGCGCAGCTGTCAACGGAGCGACCATCAGCGCAAATGATCTCAGTGCGACCAGGAAGCGTTCGCGTTCGTGTGGGTCGCGTATCAGCACAAAGGCCACCCGCAAGCCGGGCGTCAGGCATTTCGACAGGGTTGAGATGTAGTACACCTGCTCCGGGGCAAACGTGGCGACAGGCGGCGGCGGGGCATCGGCAAGCAGCCAGTAGGGATCGTCTTCGACGATGCGGACATTGCAGCGCTGCGCGATGCTGGCGAGTTCCTTGCGCCGGCGTGCCGGCATGGTAACGGCGGTCGGGTTCTGCAAGGTCGGATTCAGGTAGACCAGCCCAGGCTTGTGCTGGCGGCAAGCTTGCTCCAGCAATTCAGGCACCATCCCGTGCTGGTCCGCCTCCACGGCAATAATGCGCCGGCCGAACTGGGTCGCAGCGGTACGCAGGCCGGGATAACTCATGGGCTCTGCCAGGATAATGTCGCCGGGCTCCGTCAGCGCAAGGATCAATGCGGCGATCGCCGCTTGGGCGCCCGGGCAGACCAGCACCTGTCGCGCATCCAGCTGGCCAAACATCGGTTCCAGCCATTTGGCGCCAGCCTTGCGGTCGGAGTCGCTGCCTCCGGCCAGGTGGTAGGTCATCAGCAATTCATTATCGGCCCGCATCAGCACTTGAGACAGGCCTTGCTTTAACATATCGTCGAAGTCCACGCCATCCGGTGGCGGCGGCGTATTCATGCTCAGGTCGAGGATCGAGGTCAACTCGACTTTCGGCGCCGCGACATACGTGCCACGCGCGCCGCGTCCCTCCAGCAGGTTGCGGCGCCTGGCTTCGTCGTAGGCGCGTGTGATCGTCGTCAGGTCGACCTTCAGCTCTGCCGCCAACTGGCGCTGCGGCGGCAGACGGTCGCCCGCTTTCAGTGATCCGTCTACCACTGCCGCCTGCAACGCATCGGCAATCTGCAAAAAACGTGGCCCGCCGTGTGCGACCAGGCGCGGCAACCAGATTGGCAAATGATCATCTTGTATGGTTTCAAACTGGGACATTTTGTCTCAATGTATGGAAATTGCTTTAAGGTAGTATGCATCAGAATCTGCACCCAGCAACACCCTTTAGTATCAAGGAAACTCAAAATGATTGATTGGATACCCGTCATCTTCGTTATGTTCAAGTTTCTCGTGCTTGGCACGGGCATGTTCTATGCCGTCAAGTGGCATTACGACCAAGGAAAAAAGGGGAAGAAGGAAGAGGCGCGCGCAGTGCTCCGCGCGGCTGGCAAGATTGCTGCGCTCTTTGTGCTTACGCTGCTGGGCCTGGGCGTCGTCACCTTCATCGTTATCAAGATGCTTGGCATGGACTTGACCTTTCCATAATGGAGGCGGCAGCTGGTTTCACCGCTCGCCGCCGCAGTGATCATACGCAAAAAGGGCAGCTTCACCATTTAAGCGACGCCGGCTGCGCTTACTAGCCGGAGCGCAAGTCGCGCAGGGGAATCGCTGGCCAACCACTCTCATGCATCCCGCGTCCGATGTAACCCGCTTGTTCGGGTTTGGCGACACCGGCGGCAGCGATACAATGACCTTCGCGCTGGCTCGTGAACTGGGGGTGAAGCTGCTGGCCGGCACGCCACTGGGCCGCTTCGGCGAACCTGAAGATATCGCACCGGTCGCCGTCTTCCTGGCATCCGACGATGCGCACTGGGTAACTGGCGAATCGTTGCGTGCAGCCGGCGGCGTTCGTGACGTTGGCTACTGATCGCGCGACGCGGGACGTCTCCGCGACGCCATGCATGGTGGGGACGAGCACCTCTACGTCCACCACCACATCTCGCCGGCGCGCACTGGCGTTGTTGACTATCCTGGCAGCTCAGTTCATGTTTGCTATGGACTTGCTAATCGTGCTGGATATTGCGCGTTGACGGCACGCTTGACTCCGTCGCGCTCGCCTACGGTTTTATCAGCGCGGCCGAACATGGATGGAAATCTGTAGCAACGCGCTTATTGGTTGTGGTCGCAGTGCCACTGTTCCTGGCATTCCTGCGTATTCAGCGGATTCACCCGCAGCCGCTGCTCGCTATCCACCCCGCAGCTCCTGCGTGGCTTTCAGCAGATCCCTCGAAGGCGGCAGCCCGAACAGTCGAGCATATTCCCGGCTGAACTGGTTCGGACTTTCGTAGCCGACGCTGAATGCAATCGACGTCGCGCTGCCTTGGCCGGCGATCAGTTGTGACCGTGCGTGTAACAAACGGATGCGCTTCTGATATTGCAGCGGGCTCAACGCTGTCACTGCTTTGAAATGACGGTGAAACGCTGAGACGCTTAATGCCGCCATCTCGGCTAATACGTCCACCCTGATTTGTTCGGTGAAGTTATGCCGTATCCAATTGATCGCGACACCGATGCGAGCGAGCGCCGTGTCCGGCGATGCAATGTCTCGCAGCATCCACCCGAGCGGCCCCTGAAGCACGCGGAATAATATTTCTCGTTCATACGCAGGGGCAAGCACCGCAATCTCATCGGACCGATCCATCAGGCGTAGCATGCGAATCCAGGCGTCAAGAAGCTCGCCAGTCACCGGCGCAACAGAGAATCCCGATGCGAAAAGCGTGCTGCAGACCGCCGTCGGCAAGTCGCGGATGAGCGCCGCGACGATCACCGGGTCGAGCGTCATGCTGACGGCAAGATAAGGCTCGCCCGTGGCCGAAGGATGCACTGAGCCGATGGCCGGAAGATCGACAGACATGACGAAGTAGGTGGCCGGATCGTAGCGAAGGGTACGGTCGCCGACCGTCATCGTCTTGGAACCTGTGAGGATCAGGTTGACCATTGGTGCGTAGACGGCCGTTAGCAGATGCTCAGGAATTTCACCCTGGACCATCGCGATCCGTGGTATGCCGGTTTCGGTGCGTTTGTTCTCGGCGCGGGCGGCTAGCGCCCTGAGTTCCTGCATCTGTTGTTCCATCGTGCCACTTTAACATATGCCTTTCTGCTCAAACAATGTGAAAGCAGAAATAGGCAAGTTTGGAGGACGATCGGGTGGGCGCGCCGGCGTCCACACACCTACCATTACTCTCACCAGACAGACATACAGGAGAGTCGTAATGAAGATTGTCATCGTGACCGGAAGCAGTCGCGGCCTTGGTGCCAGCACAGCACTGGAATGCGCCAGGCGCGGAATGGGCGTAATCGTTACCTATCACCGGAATCCAGGGAAGGCAGACGAAGTCGTGAAGGCCATCTCGGCGAGCGGTGGGAAGGCGGTAGCCTTGCAGCTTGACGTTGGCAACAGCCGATCGTTTCGCGAATTCCGCACAGCGGTATCTGCACAGCTCCATGCCCTGTGGGGTAGGGAGACGTTCGACTTCCTTGTCAACAACGCCGGCTACGGGCTTTATGCGCCGATCTCCGAGGTAAGCGAGGAGCAGTTCGATGGTCTGTTCAACGTCCACCTCAAGGGGCCGTTTTTCCTGACGCAGACGCTCCTGCCGATCATCGAAGCAGGCGGCCACGTCGTCAACGTTACCAGCGCAACCAGCCGTGTTGCCACTGCGGGCGTGGCGCCTTACGCCGCCTTCAAGGGCGGCTTGCAGGTTCTCACACGCTACATGGCCAAGGAGTTCGGCGAGCGCAGAATCAGAGCGAATTCGATCGCTCCGGGCGCCATCCGCACAGAGCTTGGCGGTGGATTAAACGAGGAATTCGAGACGATGCTTGCGGATCAGACGGCGCTGGGCAGGGTCGGTGAGCCGGCAGATGTCGGCGGCGTCATCGCCGCCTTGCTGTCCGAAGAGAACCGCTGGATCAACGCCCAGAACATCGAAGTGGCGGGCGGCTACATTATCTGAATAGAGGAGAAGGCATCATGCTCGACCACGTTTTCCTATCCGTCAGCGATATCGATCGCTCGATTAGCTTCTATGAAAAGGCACTCGCACCGCTGGGGATCGCCCATGTGCTCGACTACGACGGCAGGCAAGGCCCTGCCGGCCACCCGGATCTCAAGGGGTTCGGCGCGAACGGCCGCGTGTTCTTCTGGCTGCGTGAAGGCACGGTGGAAGGCCGCGCCGCACATGTGGGGTTCATCGCGGACAACAAGCGCGCGGTCGATACAGCTTTCGCGGCGGCAATGGCTGCAGGCGCCGCCGCAATTCATCCGCCCGGACCGCAGCTTCACTACGACCCGCGCTATTACGCGGCCCAGGTTCGCGACCCGGACGGCTACAGCCTGGAATTCGTCTACAAGGAATGGCAACACTGATATGAAAAAACTGATGATTTACGGTGCGACAGGCTACACCGGTCGCATGGCGGCGCAACGCGCCTCGGCAGCCGGCACGCCGCTTATCCTCGCGGGACGCAATGAGGCGGCGCTCGTATCGCTTGCCGCAAGTCTTGATGTCGAATATCGGGTCTTCCCGCTTGATGACGTTGCTGTGATTGACCGATCGCTGCACGGCGTCGATGCCCTCCTCAACTGCGCGGGGCCATTCATCAGGACCGCCGAGGTCCTGATGAGAGCCGGCATTCGCAATGGCGTGCATTATCTCGACGTTGCCGCAGAACTTGACGGCTATCGCCTGGCCGAAGTGCTTGACGTCGAGGCCAGGGCTGCAGGCGTGATGCTTCTGCCCGGCAGCGGAGGCAGCGTTGCGATGCTTGGTTGCCTTGCAGGACACACCGTTGCGAGAACGAACAACCCCTTAAGCATCAGGGTGGCAATACATGTCTCGGGTGGACTGTCGCGGGGCTCGGCCGTCAGCGCCATGGCAAGCGTCACCGCAGAAACCTTGGCGCGCGCCGACGGCACGCTCGTTGCCCGAACTGCCGGGACGAGCCGGAAGCTTGACTTTGGCAGGGGGGCCGTCGACTGCTTTCAGGTGACGCTTCCCGATCTCATCACGATCTGGCGCGCGACAAACGTTCCTGATATCGAGGCGTTCGTACACCTGACAGGTAGCGGATTTCCACAAGGTGATTTCTCGGCGCTTCCAGATGGACCGAGTGAGCAGGAACGGTCGGTCAATCGGTATCAGGCCGTTGCCGAGGTCACCAGTTTCGACGGCGATGTCGTGCGGTCGGTACTCGATACGGTCAATGGTTACACGTTCACGGCGACTGCCGCTGCAGAGGCAGGCCGACGAGTTCTCGCCGGCGAGGTTCGTCCAGGTTTCCAAACCCCTGCGATGTTGTTCGGGAATGGCTTTGCCGAGACAATCGCTGACACCACCATTGTCGATGTCTGAGTAGCGACCATGGAGAAGCTCGTTGATACATTCATACAAACCGTTAATGCCTTCGACGTCGAAGGCGCGTTGCTCCTCTTTAAGTCCGATGCAGTCATCGAAGACATTTCGGTTGGGGACGCCTTCGTCGGCACCGATGGGATTCGCCTCTATCTCAAGCAGTTCTTCGTAGGCTATAAAACCGCGAGCAAGCTTCTGTCGCTCAAGCAGCTAGACGATTTTGCAGCAATCGCTCGCGTCGATTTCACTGGCGACTTTGGCCACGAGGTCGGGTCTCTGTGGATCAAGATTAGCGCTGACGGTCTTATTGAACACATCGAGGCAGATCTGGAAACGAGAACAGAACACACTAAATTGCGCTTGCAAGAGCGCTAATACCGGGGATGGCTTCACCTTGCAAGCCTCCGGAACACCAAGGAAACACTTATGAACACGTCACCATCTCTGACCAACGCGGCCGCAGACAAACTTGCAGTCATCGATGCCCTTTATCGCTTTGCTGCTGGCATCGATCTCCGCGACAAAAGTCTGCTGTCGTCCGCTCTTGCAGAAAACGCCGTATCGGACTTTCGCCCGGCTGCGGCCAAAGCCGGGTTTGAATATCCGGTCATTGAGGGCAAGGATAACATCGTTGCTGCACTTACAAGCTCCCTCGCGAAACTGGATACTACGCACTCTGTGACGAACCCGCGTGTCACTATCGACGGCGACACGGCACGTTTGGATGCCCTTGTAGAAGCCCAGCATGTCTCACAAGACGATCATACTCGCAACTATCTAATGAAGAACCGTTACGATGTCGAGCTTGCAAGGAAGGGGGATGGCTGGGTTATCACGCGTAACACGGTCGACAACGTTTGGCGTACAGGCGATATTTCGGCTCTTTCTGCGATATAGAGATTTACTGCCAGCAGTCAGCTGCGGATTCAATCGGCGGTTGTGACTACCTGTTTGCTCAACGCTGCAAGGCATGAGGCGGCGCACCTTCTCTTCCGGCATCAATGAAAAAGGGCAGCACCCGGCCCTGGCCAGCGCATACAGTTCGGCGCGTTGCCGCAGCGTATTCACCCATTTCTCGGCTTCGACAGGCGCTGCAGCGCCTCGTACAAGGTCAGATTCTCCAAGTTCGCCATTTCCGCTAGTTTGTACGCGCCGCCGCGAGCGCGCGCGGCGATCAAGCGCTCCGCCGCCGGCAGCGTCAACGCAGGGCGGCGTTACCTGCTTTGTCGTCGCCTATCAGGCCGGCATGGCCGCGTGGCTGCGGCCGCACGGGTGCCACCCTGGCCTGGCGCAGGCCGTCGGCAAAGCCCCCCCCAGCACAGCAAGGCCAGCACCATGCATAAACGTTGCGTCATGTCCGTTCTCCCTCCCGGGCCGGTCTGCAATAAGAAGCGACCGCACTCTATGTGGCTGCGGGGTTCAGGGACGAATGCGCGGCACTGAAAAGGAAGCCTCCCAACCGCGTAGCGACAGGCAAAGACGACCTCAAAAAATTGCAAAGCGTTCAGGTTTGGATATGTATTAAAGTATAGAGTCGCCCAACAACGCCCAAAGAAACATCCATCCATGCAAGAACAACTCAATGACATCCTGAAGCATTTGCAGCGGCTGCGACCATTCAAGTCGGAACCTGTCGAAACACGCTTTACCACGTGGATGGAAAACCAAACCAGCCGGCTGCGCTGGCTATGCATCTTCGCTTTCCTGTTGCTATGCCTGATCGCAGCGGTTGTCCAGCTAGGAAATTTGCGCGCCCCGGCGCTCGGCGAAGTTGCGATGTACATCGGCATTGCGCAGTATCTTGGCGGCAGACCTTCATCGGGTTGTTGATCTGCTGCCAAGTCTAGCGTGGCAGGGGAGCTTGGTGGAACTGTCGGGAAAACACGCGCGTCTCGCGGACGCTCAGCGGCTGCCTGACTCAGCCTGCGGCAGTTGAAACGGTGGCGCTGTGGCTGCTTGTTCCTTTTTTAGCCTTTCCACGGCGTACATCTGTGAATACATCATCCATTGCTCAAGCTGGAAAAAATAGGCAGCGCCACGGCCACCCACTCTTGCGGTTTGTACCGCGTCGATCGCGGCAACGGGATGTACGGGATTGCGGGCCATAGTGGCTCCTTGATTTGACTACCGATTAGTAGGTAGATGTTATATCTAAAAAAAACGCACGACAGTCAGGCTACGCGCGCACCGAAATACCTTCCAGATACGAGTCGACAATCATGCCGAAGATTGTTGCATCCCCATGGGCGCGTGCCGACAGCATCGCGCCGTGCACCGTCGCCATCAGCGCCTCGGCTTCCAATGCTGGCGCATGACGCAATGCGACCACGCCTTGGTGCTGGCCGCCAGCCAGGACCGATGTCAGCCACTGCGACAGGAGGCGGAAATACGCACGTACTTCCAGCGCCACCGCTTCCGGCAGAATCGGTAATTCGCTGGCCAGCAAAGCGCAGATGCAGAATGGCGCACTGCCGTCGGCGATGCATGTCTTCCAGTATCCGACGTATGCCCGCAGTTGATCCATCGGCGCGGGATTGATATGTTCCAGATTGCGCATCCCATTCTGCGCGTCTGCTCGATAGCGAACGAGCAGCATTTGCACCAGGTCCACTTTGCTTGGGAAATGGTGGTGAATGCTGGCCTTTCGGATGCCAACCACCTCCGAGATGTCGGCATAGCTAAAACCGTTGTACCCTCCGCTGACAATCAGGTTGCGGGTGCAGTTGAAGATGTGTTCGACGGTGCTGGAGGGTTTGTTCATGGCCTAAGCCTACCTTCTAGAAGGTTCGGCGTCAATCGCGATTTAAACCATCAATAGATATCGCAAACAAAAAAACCCGCTTAAGTGCGGGTTTTAGTGTTGTGGCGGAAACGGTGGGATTCGAACCCACGATACAGGTTTTGCCCGTATGCTTCCTTAGCAGGGAAGTGCCTTCGGCCACTCGGCCACGTTTCCAAGTCGATTGCTCAACTATCTCCCACGAGTGGAATGGGTAGACCGGCAATATGGTAAGGGGTGAAATACGTTTGGTCAAGGTGAAATCCAGCTCTTCGTCCCGGTGGCGGGAACCTGCAGCAGCAGACCATACCCATCGGTGTAGTACGCTCAGCGCGCTGAGCCGGTTGATGGCTGGCATACCTCCCTCCACAATGCCGCTTGGTGGCCATTCTAGCGCCGCTGGCGGGCATTGATCTTGATGCAAAGCGGTATCGTGCAGGGGCGACGGACGAAAAACCGGCACCAGGCGCCCAAGCGCGTCCGTGGAGTCCGCCCCGCCTACCCGCCCAAAGGGGGTGGGTTAGGCTGGACAACGGCAGACGTCGCTGGACAATGCAAAGGCGCATTTCCCCTATGAGAAGGCCGAAATGAAAAAACCCGCCGAAGCGGGTTTTAGGTGTTATGGCGGAGACGGTGGGATTCGAACCCACGATACAGGTATAAGCCGTATGCATCCTTAGCAGGGATGTGCCTTCGGCCACTCGGCCACGTCTCCTAGTCGATTGCTCAACTATGTCTGCCGCGAAGCAGACGACCGCCATAGTATAGACCGTGACCCGTTTGGTCAAGGCAACTCGGCGGTTTTTTGGAAAAAATTTAAGCCTTTTCCAGTTCGAACGCCTTGTGCAGCGCGCGCACGGCCAGTTCCATGTATTTCTCGTCGATCAGCACCGAAATCTTGATTTCCGAGGTCGAGATCATCTTGATGTTGATGCCCTCTTCCGACAGCGTGCGGAACATCTTCGACGCTACACCGACGTGCGAACGCATGCCGACGCCGACCACCGAGATTTTCGATACCTTGGCGTCACCTTCGATGCTGGCCGCGCCCAGCTGGTCTTTCGAGCCGTTCAGCACGTCCAGCGCGCGCTGGAAATCGTTGCGCGGCACGGTGAAGGTGAAGTCGGTTTTGCCGTCGACCGACTGGTTCTGGATGATCATGTCGACTTCGATGTTGGCGTCCGCCACCGGGCCCAGGATGTGGTAGGCCACGCCCGGACGGTCCGGCACGCCCAGCACGGTGATTTTGGCTTCATCGCGGTTAAAGGCGATACCGGAGATGACTGCTTGTTCCATGTTTTTATCTTCCTCAAACGAAATCAGGGTGCCCGAGTTGGCCTCCACTTCCAGGTCCAGCATCGGGTCGGTCAGCGACGACAGCACGCGGGTCGGCACGCGGTAGTTACCGGCGAATTCGACCGAGCGGGTCTGCAGCACTTTGGAACCCAGCGACGCCAGTTCCAGCATTTCTTCAAACGTGATCGCCTTCAGGCGACGCGCTTCCGACACCACGCGCGGGTCGGTGGTGTAGACGCCGTCAACGTCGGTGAAGATCAGGCATTCGTCGGCCTTCATCGCGGCGGCAATCGCCACGGCGGAAGTGTCCGAACCGCCACGACCCAGCGTCGAGATGTTGCCGCCCTCGTCCACGCCCTGGAAGCCGGTGATGATGACAATCTTGCCGTCGTCGAGGTCACGGTTGACTTTTTCGTCGTCGATCGACTGGATGCGGGCTTTGGTGAATGCGGAATCGGTTTTAATCGCGACTTGCCAGCCGGCGTAGGACACGGCTTTCTTGCCGATCGCCAGCAGCGCCATCGACAGCAGGCCCACCGAGACCTGTTCGCCGGTCGAGGCGATCATGTCCAGCTCGCGTGGGTCCGGCTGCTGTTGAATTTCCTTGGCCAGGGCGATCAGGCGGTTGGTCTCGCCCGACATGGCCGACGGTACCACCACAATCCGGTGTCCGGCGTCATGCCACTTGGCGACACGCCGCGCGACGTTCTTGATACGGTCCGTCGAACCCATCGACGTACCGCCGTATTTGTGCACGATTAAAGCCATAACAGTGAGTTTTCCGCTCAAATAAAGGTAAATGGAACCCTTAACTCTACATGTCGCAGTGCAAAATAACAAGTCACAAAGCTCATAAACTCATACCGAATAGGCATATCTACATACAAAATTTGGCAGAAAGCCGTTCAATGTCTATACAGCTTGCCAGCGCAGCCTGATTCGGCCGCTGCCATTGCTGACGTGATGACAATCCATGCCGATGCCGGCGGCGAACAGCAACTGGCCGGGACGCTTCACCACTGGCAGCCGGCCGCGCTCCCACGCCGGGATATTCAGCGCCTGATAATGGTATTTGACAGGACGTGTCGAACGGTTCGGCGCCAGCTTGAGCTTTTCGCCGCCACGGCGGAATTCGATCAACAGGTTCTGCGTGCGCAGCCAGTCGGGATCGAAGCCCTGCTCGGCTGGCTCGAAATGCAACACGCCGCCGTAGGCCGGGAAAGCCAGCGCGGCTTCGCCGTTCCAGCGGAAATCGGTGCCGGGCTTGTCGTCGAACTGGTCTTCGCGCATGCCGTCAAGGTCGTCCAGCTTGGGCGTCAGATGCAGCCGGTCGCGGTAGCGGCGCACGTGGCAGTCAGGGTGTGTGACCAGCAATTGGGCGTCGTGTTTGGCTTCCAGCAGTTGCGTCAGCATTTCGGCCAGCCACGCGGTGCTGGGCATGCTGACGCCGCGCGTGGCGAACCAGTGGCGCAGCAGGTTGTAGGCGCGGTCCTGGCTCAGCGCGCGCAGCTTGCTGATGTCGAGATAGTCGCCATCGCGTGTCGCGGCCAGATCCTGCTCGGCCAGTTCAGCCAGCAGACGCGTGGCTGATTGCGCATGGTGTGCGCTGCGGGCGAAGCGCTCCTGGAAGCCGGGAAAGTGCTGTTCCAGCGCCGGCATGACGGTGTGGCGCAGCGCGTTGCGGGCGTAGCGCGGATCGTCGTTGGATTCGTCGTGGATGTGGCGGATATTGTGCTCGGCGGCGTAGGCTTCAAGCTGCTTGCGCGAGGCTTGCAGCAGCGGCCGGGCCATGACGAGATTTTCATTTTGCAGCAGGCCGGCGGCGGTGTTGGCGGCGTCCATGCCGGACAGGCCGGCCGGGCCGGAGCCGCGCAGCAGTTGCAGCAGCACGGTTTCAGCCTGATCGTCCTGGTGATGGGCGGTCAGCAGCAATTGCACATGGTGTTCCTGGCACAGCGCACCGAGGGCAGCATAGCGGGCTTTGCGGGCGGCCGCTTCGGTACCGGTTTTCTTTTGCTCTTGCAGCTGGATGCGGCGGGCTTCGAACGAGATGTTCAAGTCGGCGCATTGTTGTTCGCAGTGGGCCAGCCAGGCGTCGGCGTTGGGGCTGAGGCCGTGGTGGATGTGGAAGGCGCACAGCGTCAGGTCGTGGCGTTGCGCGTAGGCGTGGGCCAGGTGCAGCAGGGCCGAGGAGTCCAGGCCGCCGCTCAGGGCAATGGCGATACGGGGCTGGGCGCCCTCGCCTGCGGCAGCGCGGACGGCTTGTTCAAAGGTGGACGTGAGGGTGGGCTTCTGCTGCTTCAATGTTTGCTCCAAATGCAAACCGGGGGCACAAGCCCCCGGTTGGTGTGACGTCGCGCGGAAAATTATTCCTGCGGCGTGGTTTCTTTGAACTTGCCGTAGCTCATCAGCTTCTCGTGACGGGATTCCAGCAGGTCTTTGGTCTTCATGCCGTGGAACTGGCGCAGCGAGTCGGCCAGTGCACGTTTCAGCATGGTGGCCATCTGTTTCGGATCGCGGTGCGCGCCACCAAGCGGTTCGGTGATGATCTTGTCGATCAGGCCGATGGCTTTCAGGCGGTGTGCCGTCAGGCCCAGCGCTTCCGCCGCATCGGCGGCGCGCTCCGAGGTCTTCCACAGAATCGACGCACAGCCTTCCGGCGAGATCACCGAGTAGGTCGCGTATTGCAGCATCAGCACCTGGTCGGCCACGGCAATCGCCAGCGCGCCGCCGGAGCCGCCTTCGCCGATGATGGTGGCGATCAGCGGCACTTTCAGTTCCGCCATCACGTACAGGTTGTGGCCGATCGCTTCCGACTGGCCGCGCTCTTCCGCGTCGATGCCAGGGAAGGCGCCCGGCGTGTCAACAAAGGTAAACACCGGGATGCCGAATTTTTCGGCCAGCTTCATCAGGCGCATCGCCTTGCGATAGCCTTCCGGCTTCGGCATGCCGAAGTTGCGCATCGCGCGCTCTTTGGTGTCGCGACCCTTCTGGTGGCCGATGACCATGCATGCCTGGCCATTGAAACGCGCCAGACCGCCGACGATCGACTGGTCGTCCGCATAGGTGCGGTCGCCGTGCAGTTCGTGGAAGTCGGTGAAGATTTCGTTCACATAGTCCATCGTGTAGGGACGTTGTGGGTGACGCGCGATCTGCGAGACCTGCCATGGCGTCAGCTTGGCGTAGATATCCTTGGTCAGTTGCTGGCTTTTTTTGGCCAGACGGTCGATCTCCTCAGAGATGTCGACTGCGGAATCGTCCTGGACGAAGCGCAATTCTTCGATCTTGCCGTCGAGTTCAGCAATCGGTTGCTCAAAATTGAGGAAAGTCGTTTTGGTCATTGTACCTCCGTGTTTATTCTCAACTGTGGGGCTGGCGTACACACGCAAAAAGCCCTCGCACAGCGATTAGAGTATCTATTCTACAGCAACCGGGTCCAGGCTACGCCATAAATACCAGGTCGCTACCGTTCGGTAAGGTTCCCAGTTGGCGGAAACCTCGCGCGCATCGCTGCGCGAAACCGGTTCACCGGAGAAATAATTCTGGCTGATGCCCTGGATTAAACCGGGGTCATCCAGCGGCAAAACATTGGGACGCAGCAGATTAAATATCAGAAACATCTCCGCTGTCCAGCGGCCGATGCCGCGGATCTGCGTCAGCTCGGCGATCACCGCCTCGTCGTCCATCTGATCCCACTGGGCCGTGTGGACGCGCTTGTTCTTGAAGTGATCGGCCAGATCAAGGATGTATTCGGTCTTGCGCTTGGACAGGCCGCAGGCGGCCAGCTGCTCGGCACCGGCCTTGATGATCTGCGCCGGCGTGCATTTCGGGCTGATGCCCAGCAGTTTTTTCCAGGCGGCATCCGCCACCTTGGCGGTCACCTGCTGGCCGACGATGGAACGCGCCAAGGTGGTGAACGGATCATGATGGCCGCGCAGATGCAGGTCGCCAAACTGGGGGATGAGCTTGTTCATGATGCGGTCCCGCTTCATCAGCTCAAGCTTGGCTTCCTCCCAGTATGACGGCACGCCACCGTCCTCGTTATCCTTGGCGGTGACCATATTATGCGCGGCGCCAGTTGGTGGTGCCGTCAGGCTTGTCTTCGAGGATGATGCCCTGGGCCAGCAGCTCGGCGCGGATCTTGTCGGATTCAGCGAAATTGCGGGCTTTCTTGGCTTCCGCGCGCTGCACGATGGCCGCTTCGATGGCGGCATCGTCGCCGCCAGCGCCGCCCACCGCCGCCTGGCGGAACTGCTGCGGCGTGCGCTGCAACAGGCCGATCACGCCAGCCAGTTCCTTCAGCTGACGCGCCAGCAGCGGCGACTTCGACTTGTTCAGCTCAGTCACCAGGTCGAACAGCGCGGCCACCGCCAGCGGCGTGTTGAAGTCGTCGTTCATCGCTTCGGCGAAGCGGGCGGCATGTTCTTCGTTCCAGTCGAGCGGCTGGCCGTCGCCTTCGACGCCGTCCAGCGCGGTGTACAAACGGGTCAGCGCGCCACGGGCGTCGTCCAGGTGGGCGTCCGAGTAGTTCAGCGGGCTGCGGTAGTGGGCGCGCAGGATGAAGAAGCGGATCACCTCGGCGTCATACTTCTTCAGCACGTCGCGGATGGTGAAGAAGTTGCCCAGCGATTTGGACATTTTCTCGTTATCCACGCGCACAAAGCCGTTATGCACCCAGTAGTTGACCATCTGGTGGCCGAACGCGCCTTCCGACTGCGCGATTTCGTTCTCGTGGTGCGGGAATTGCAGGTCGGCGCCGCCGCCGTGGATGTCGAAATATTCGCCCAGCAGCGCCGAGCACATGGCCGAGCACTCGATGTGCCAGCCCGGACGTCCCTTGCCCCACTTGGAATCCCACTTTACTTCTTCCGGCTCGGATTCCTTGGAGGCTTTCCACAGCACGAAGTCAAGCGGATCGCGCTTGCCGGTGTTGACGTCGACGCGCTCGCCGGCGCGCAGGTCGTCCAGCGACTTGCCCGACAGGCGGCCGTATTGCGGGAAGTTGCGCACCGCGTAGTTGACGTCGCCGTCCTCGCTCTTGTAGGCCAGATCCTTGGCTTCCAGCTGTTCGATCAGCGCCAGCATCTGCGGCACGTATTGCGTGGCGCGCGGCACCAGCGTTGGCGGCAGGATGCCGAGCGCGCTGGTGTCTTCGTCCATGTACTGCGTGAAACGGGTGGTCAGCTGGGTGATGGTCTCGCCATTTTCCACCGCGCGCTTGATGATCTTGTCGTCGATATCGGTGATGTTGCGGGCGTAGGTCACCTCGTAGCCGGAGGCCATCAGCCAGCGGTACATGACATCGAAGGCCATCATCATACGGGCGTGGCCGATGTGACAGTAATCGTAGATGGTCATGCCGCAGACATACATGCGGACTTTGCCCGGCTCGATCGGTACGAAGGTCTGCTTGTCACGCGCCAGCGTGTTGTAAATCTTTAAATTGCTCATCGGACTCTTGCGTTTTGCTGGAGGCCACAGGCAATGCGACGGCCGGCGCACTTGTAAAACCGCGCGCACCATGATCATCGTGTGCCTGGGGGAACCTCGGGAATGTTCTTGTTTCTACCTTCTAAGGGGTAGAATGGGACAAGTATAGCATTGATAAAAACAGCATAGGCCTCATCCGTAACGGGATTTTGCCTATCTAACAACCAGAGGAAGCCCGATGCACCAAAAACTGATGACCGCCCTCGCCGGCCTGGCCCTGTCCGGCGCGGTATTCGCAGCGCCCGCCCCCCAGGTCGAGCTGAAAACCACGATGGGCGATATCGTCCTGGAACTGGACCGCGACAAGGCGCCTAAATCAGTCGACAACTTCCTCGCCTACGTCAAATCAGGCTTCTACAAGAACACCATTTTCCACCGCGTGATTGACGGCTTCATGATCCAGGGTGGCGGCTATGACGAGAAACTCAAGGGCAAACCGACCAACAAGCCGGTTCCGCTGGAGTCGAACAACGGCCTGACCAATGTGAAATACTCGCTGGCCATGGCGCGCATGGGCGAGCCGAATTCGGCCACCTCGCAGTGGTTTATCAATGTCGAGGACAATCCGGGGCTGGACGCGCCGGGCCCGGATGGCACCGGCGGCTATGCAGTGTTTGGCAAAGTCATCAAGGGCCAGGAGACGGTCGACAAGATCAAGGCGGTGCTGGTGGACGACAAGGGCATGTTCCAGAACCTCCCGGTCATCCCGGTCACCGTGAAGTCCGCGACGATACTTAAGACACCAATCCAGCCAAAACAGTAAAATAGCGGCCTTGCCGTTTTCATTTAATCATTCAGGATACCAAAATGACCAAAGTAATCATCAAGACCAACCTGGGCTCCATGACCGCCGAACTGGACGCGGAAAAAGCGCCCAAGACCGTTGCCAACTTCCTGGCTTACCTGGAAGCCGGCCACTACAACAACACCATCTTCCACCGCGTGATCGACGGTTTCATGATCCAGGGCGGCGGTTTCGAGCCAGGCATGAAGCAAAAGCCAGCCGACAACACCGTGGAAAACGAAGCCAAGAACGGCCTGAAGAACGACACCTACACGTTGGCTATGGCCCGCACCTCGGCGCCACACTCGGCTTCGGCACAGTTCTTCATCAACGTGAAGAACAACGCCTTCCTGGACTACCCAGGCCAGGACGGCTGGGGCTATGCCGTGTTCGGCAAAGTGGTTGAAGGCACCGAAGTCGTCGACGCCATCGGCAAAGTAAAAACCACCCGCAGCGGCATGTTTGCCGACGTGCCAGCGGAAGACGTGGTTATCGAAAGCATCGAACTGGCAGCCTGAGCGATGTCTGAAGTCTGCGCGCTGTTCATTTCCGATCTGCATTTGCAGCCTGCGCATCCCGCCACCACGGCAGCGTTTTTCGACTTCCTGGAGCGGCATGCGCGGCACGCGCAGCAACTGTACCTGCTCGGCGACCTGTTCGAGTACTGGGCCGGCGATGATGACATCGCCGATCCATTTCACGAGCAGATCGTGACCGCCCTGCGCGCCCTGAGCGACGCCGGCGTCACGCTCTACTGGATCGCCGGCAACCGCGATTTCCTGGTCGGTGCCCGCTTTGCGGAAGCCGCCAACCTGACTTTACTACCCGAGACCTGGGTGGCCGACATCGCCGGCCAGAAGGTGGTGGTGCTGCACGGCGACGCCCAGTGCACCCAAGACACCAAATACATGGAATTCCGCGCCATGGTGCGACAGCCGGCCTGGCAGCATCAATTCACCGCCATGCCGCTGGCGCAGCGCAAGGCCATCATCGCCGGCCTGCGCGCCGACAGCCGCAAGGAACAAGGCGGCAAATCCTACGAGATCATGGATGTGACGCCGGAGGCGGTTGAAGAGGTGTTTGCGCAAACCGGCACCCAGGTGATGATCCACGGCCACACGCACCGCCCCGCGCTGCACCGCATCGGCGACAAGCTGCGCTATGTGCTGCCGGACTGGGAACCGGACGCCACGCCGCCACGCGGCGGCTGGATCGCCATCGACAGCGATGGCGTCATCACCCGCCACGAGCTCGGCGGCGCGATCATCAACGCTTAAGCGACGACATCGCCGTATTCAGGCGGCGGATCAGCGGCTGGTTCAGCTCGCGTGTATGGCTGGCCCAGCGGTCCATGGTGCGCTGCAGTTCCGCGTACAGCTGATTAGCCTTGTCGCTATCGCCCACGCCGGCCGCCCAGATGGCAAACTCAGCCTGCACGGCAAAGCTGTTGTGGCGGCTCAGCACCTCCTCAAACGCGGCGCGCGCCTCATCCTGGCGACCGGCCGCCGCCAGCGCCTGTGCCAGCAATAACAACACCTGCTCCGAGCGGAATCTCTCGTCCTTGCCGCGTATCGTCTGCAAATGCGCCACCGCTGCTGCCGCCCGTCCGCAAGCCAGCGCCGCCTGCGCCGCCCCGAAGCGGATTTCCAGGTCACCTGAGAACGGCCCTTGCAGGCAGGCTTCGTAGGTGTTGGCCGCTTCCTCGGCGTCGCCAGCCGCCAGCAAGGCGCTGGCCAAGCGCATCTGGTTCTGCGCGGTTGGCGTGAACTCGTAGGCCTGGCGCGCTTCGCGCAGCTCACGGCCCGGATCGAGCGACTTGGCGGCTGCCTTCACCACCTTGCGCGCGCCGTGATCCAGCTTGGAGTTCGGCAGATAAATCGCGAAGAAATACACGGCGCTACCCAGCGCTGGAAACATAAACAGAATCACTACCCAGTACAGCTGCTGCCCGCTGCGGATCGCATGCACGGCAAAGAAAATCGCTATCAGGATGTGAGCAATACCTAAAATTGCCATCATTTACCTCATTAATGAAACATGGCAACTATTGTAAGATGTCTGGCTTAAGATTGCATTCATGTTTTTCAGGCACACTGGCGGCATGCGCATCCTACTGGTCGAAGACGACGCCTCCCTCGGCGACACCATCCTGTCCTGGCTTAAGCTGGACCAGCACGCGGTCGACTGGGTGCGGCGCGGCGATTCCGCCCACACCGCGCTGATGACGCACCACTATGATTGCCTGCTGCTCGATCGCGGCTTGCCCGGCCTGTCCGGCGACGCCCTGCTGGCCCAGTTGCGTGCCGCCGGCAATCCGGTGCCGGTCATCCTGATTACCGCCTTCAACGCCCTGGCCGACCGTGTCGAGGGACTGGATCTGGGCGCCGACGACTATCTGGTCAAGCCCTTCGAGCTGGAGGAAATGTCCGCCCGCATCCGCGCGGCGGTCCGGCGTGGCGCCAGCCAGCCCGGCAAACACCTGACACATGCCGGCATCGCCCTCGATCCCGACACGCGCCAGGCTACGCTCGACGGCGTGCCGCTGACGCTGACTGCACGCGAATACCACGTGCTGTACGCGCTGCTGCTGCGCAAGAACAGCATCGTCAGCCGCGCACAGATCGAGGAAGCGCTGTATGGCTGGGGCGATGAGGTGGAAAGCAACGCCATCGAAGTCTACATCCACAACCTGCGCAAGAAACTGGGCGCCGATCACATCGTCACCGTGCGCGGCCTCGGCTATCGCCTGAAACACGATGCGCACTGAAACCGGCGCCTGGTCGCTGCGCCGGCGCCTGCTGGCTGCCATCATTGCTGCCAGCAGCGTGCTATGGCTGGCCAGCCTGGGCATTGTGACCGTCATTGCCTGGCACGAAACCACTGAGGTGTTCGACGACGCGCTGGAAGAATCCGGCTACATGATCATGGCTGCCACCACTGACTGGGACGACCGCGGCCTGCTGGCCGAATTGCGGCCGGATGGACACACACGCAAGGTCGACATGCAATATCAGATCGTGCTTGATGGACGCGTCATCCAGCGCACCGGCGGCGCGCCAGCCCTGCCCTTCGTTGCCGGTTTCGGCAAGCATGACGGCTTTGCCGATGCTGAAGTCGACCAGCGCCACTGGCGTGTGTTCGTGGTGCGCAACGCGCAGCGCAATGTCGAAGTACAGGTCGGCCAGCAATACAAGAAACGGCTGGACATCCTGGAAGAACTGGCCGAACACCTGTGGCTGCCCGTCACCGGCATGCTGGTGCTGCTGGCCCTGGTCTGCTGGGTGCTGACCGGCCGCGTGCTGAAGCCGCTACGCCAGACCGCCGCCGCCATCGCCGCCAAAACGCCCGACGATTTGACGCAGGTGCCGACCGCCGGCCAGCCGAACGAGCTGAAACCCATGGTGCAGGCGCTGAACGGCGTGCTGGGCCGGCTGGATCACGCGCTGCAAGCCGAGCGCCGCTTCACCGCTGATGCCGCCCACGAATTGCGCACGCCGCTGGCCGGCCTGCATATGCACGTACAACTATTGCAGCGCCAACATCCCGATCTGGCGGCGCCGTTCCACAAGCTGCGCCAGGATATCGGCCGCAGCACGGCGCTGGTCGACAGCCTGCTGACGCTGGCGCGGCTGGACCCGCTATCCCATGAGCAACTGGCGCGCGAACCAGTGGCGCTGGCACCGCTACTGGAACGGCTGCGTGCCACCCACGCCACCGAAGCGGATCAGCGCAGCATCATGCTTGGCGTGCGCGATACACTGACGCCGGCGCAAGCGCAGGTCATGGCCCACCCTGCCATGCTGGACATCGCACTGCGCAACCTGCTGGAAAACGCCCTGCGCTACTGCCCCGATGGCAGCCGCATCGAGCTTGTGGCGGGCTGGCATGAAGGGCGCGTGTGCATCGCGGTGCGCGACAACGGCCCCGGCGTGGACGCAGCCAGCATGCAGCGGCTGACGGAACGCTTCTTTCGCGTGCTGGGCCAGGACGCCAGCGGCAGCGGGCTGGGCCTGTCCATCGTCAAGCGTGTCGCTGACCTGCACGGCATGCTGTTGACGTTTGACGCCGGACTCGATGGCTGCGGCCTGGGCGTGACGCTTGCGCTGCCGCCCGCTTAAGATACCGTTAATGTCCGCTGGGTGTAATGACGCTGTACTCTCAACCACGCCAAAGGACAGATCATGAAAACCGTTATCCGCCTCTCCTGCCTGACCGCCCTGCTGGCCGGCTCCGCCTTCGCCTTTGCCCAGAATGGCGGCTACACCGGCCCGTCCACCAACACGCCAGCCCCGGCCTACGCCGGTCCTTCCAGCGTGCCCGTCATGACCGCCAAGGATCTGCTGGCCAAGGGCAAGGACGACCAGTACGTCACGCTGAAGGGCAAGATCACCAGCCACAAGGGCGGCGAGGACTACGAGTTCACCGACCAGAGCGGCAAGATCATGGTGGAAATTTCCGCCAAGCGTTTCCCTGCCGGCCAGACCATCGATCACAACACGTTGGTGGAACTGACCGGTGAATTCGATAAGGAAATGTTTGGAGAATCGACGCTGGACGTCAAGCAGATCAAGATCGTCTCGCGCTAACCTTACGCTGCCAGCGCCGCCGGCTGACGCAGATAGGCGGCGGTGTAGCGGGCCAGGCGGCCAAGGAACAGGCCGTTGAACAAGCCGTACAGCAGGGTGATGGCGGCGGCAAACGGCAGGCTGTGCGCCAGTTCCGGATGGATAGCCGACAGCACCGCCACGCTGTATTTGGTGGCAAAGATGGCCAGCATCAGGCCCAGCGGCATCCAGCTGCCGCGCTGGAAGATGGTGCCGGCAGCGCGGTCGACGCGGATCTCGCGGGTCGACATGGTCCAGATCAGCGCGCCGGAGGCGGCCACGCCCAGTGCCCACAATGCCCACACCGCTTCGCCCAGCGGGCCGTTGCTGCGGATGCCCGATACTGCCAGGCCCAGCATCACCAGCGGAATCAGCGCCACTTTCAACAGCGAAGTTTCGCGGTCCTTGCTGGCCAGCCAGCCGCGATAGATCAGGAAGGCCAACAGGGCCCAGACGTAGATGGGGGTGTGGGAGAGGATTTGCTGGATCATGGCGTGCTCCGTGAAGTGGGTTTCGATGGAGCCACTATGCGCCCGGCCGGGGTGTTACGGCCGGCAATGCGACGAATTGCGCCGGCGCAGCGTGAAATGCGGCCGGCCGGCGCGAAATGCGCGCTTTATTGCGCCGGCTGCAGCCGTGCCACCAGCCCGCCAGGACGGGTATCGATGCCGGTCAGCACGAACTGCACGCCGGCATAGCGTAATTCCTCGGGCTTGAAGGTGTGCACCGGCACATCGCGGATCACCTTGTCGCTCAGCAGGTTGGCCACGCTGGCCAGTTGCTGCTGCTTGCCTTCGTCCATATTATCTACAATGAAACGATCAACATGGGCGTCGGCGATATAGATGGCGTTGTTGGCGCTGTCCACCCGCAGCCGGCCGGACACCAGCATGCTGCCATGCCATGATTGGCGTGCCAGCAGCGGCGATACGCCAAGATCGATCGTCAGCGCCACACGGTCGTTCTCCGGCAGCACCGCCAGGCGCGGATGGCTCAACTCGACCTCGAACACGCCCAGCACGCGCTGATGCATGGGAAATTTGCGCTCCAGGCTCGATTGCAGGCGCTCCTGCGGCAGCTCCACCTGACGCGGCCCGATCAGTCCGGCGCAGGCGGCCAGCAGACCGGCAAGCATCAGTGGCGCGGCGATTTTGGCGTAGCGTTTAAGATTCATCACAACTTCCCTCACAAATACGGAACTTGCGCATTATATGACTCTGACGAGAATAGGCTGTGCCGGTTGGAGCATCGGCCGAGAAGCAGCACCGCAATTTGGCGGCGCCGGCAGCCATCTGCAACGTTACGCCCGCGTGTTGAACGCGGTGGAAATCAACTCCTCGTTTTACCGCCCGCACCAGCCGCAAACCTACCAGCGCTGGGCCGACAGCGTGCCGGACGACTTCCGTTTCTCGGTCAAGCTGCCACGCAGCATCACGCATGATCGCCGTCTGGCCGACAGCGCCGACCTGCTGGATGCCTTTGCCGCCGAAGCCGGCGCGCTGGGTCACAAGCTGGGCTGCGTGCTGGTGCAGCTGCCGCCCAGCCTGGCGCTGGACGCTGAGGCCGCCGACCGCCTGTGGCGCCAGTTGCGCGAACGCTTCAGCTGCATGCAGGCGTGCGAGGCGCGCCACGGCAGCTGGTTCAGCGAAACGGCATCAGCGCTGCTGTCGGCGCACCAGGTCACGCGCGTGATCGCCGATCCACCGGCCGGCAAGCCGGGGCCGTATGTCGCCACCACCGGGGCGCAGTACATCCGGCTGCATGGCAGCCCGCGTATCTACGCATCGCTATACTCGGAGCAGCAATTGCAGCAGGTTGCCGGCGTCATGGCCGGCAAGGATGGCTGGTGCATCTTCGACAATACGATGAGCGGCCAGCAGACGCTGCAGGCGCTGCGCCTGCAGCAACTACTGGCCTCAGGCGGCGACTAAAGCGCCTTCCAGCTCATCGAAGCTGGCCGGCTTCACCAGGTGGAAGTCGAAACCCGCCTCGCGCGTGCGTTCGCGGTCGCGTTCGGCGCCGTAACCGGTGTGGGCGATCAGCCTGACGCCGGCGAAAGCCGGGTCGGCGCGCAGCTGGCGCGCCAGCGCGTAGCCGTCCACATCCGGCATGCCAAGGTCCATGATGATGGCCTGCGGCTGTTGCGCGCGTGCCTGGGCCAGCGCCTGGGCGGCGTTGCTGGCAGTGTAGACCTCGTGGCCCATCAGCGTCAGCAGGTCAGCCATCACGCTCAGCGAATCGATATTGTCATCGACCAGCAGCAGGCGCTGCTTGCCGGGCGCCAGCGCGGTGGCTGCGGCGGGCGCGGCTGCGGCCGGCGGGGCATCCACCGCCACCGGCGCCGGCAGCGACAGTTCCAGCACAAAAGTGCTGCCCTTGCCGATGCCTTCGCTGTGCGCGGCCACCGTGCCGCCATGCATTTCCATCAGCTTGGAGACCAGCGACAGTCCGATGCCCAGGCCGTCATGCACGCGGTCCTGCGTCGATGCGCCCTGCGTGAACATGTCGAAGATCCGCTCCAGGTTGTACGAAGTGATGCCGATGCCATTGTCACTGACCGCGATGCGGATGCGGTCCGGCTGCGGCAGCGTCACATCCAGCCTGATCTGGCCACCGGGATCGGTGAACTTGGCGGCGTTGTGCAGCAGGTTGCCGATGATCTGCGCCAGCCGCACCGGATCGCCGTGCAGCCACACCTGCTGCGGCGGCACCACCACTGTCAGCGTGTGGCCGCGCTGCTCGATCAGCGCACGCACCGTTTCCAGCGCCGGTTCGACCACCGCGTGCAGCTCCACATCCTGCAGGCGCAGCGTCAGCTTGCCCTCGGAAATGCGCGCCACATCCAGCAGGTCGTCCACCAGATGGGTCAGGTGGCCGACCTGGCGCAAGATCACGTCGCGCGCGTGGCGATGCGTTTCAGTCTGCTCCGGCGGCGCATTGTTCATCAGCGCCACCGCGTTGCGGATCGGACTCAGCGGATTACGCAGTTCATGCGCCAGCGTGGCCAGGAAATCGTTCTTGTTTTCGTCGGCCGCGCGCAACAGGCCTTCCATGTTCTTGCGTTCGCTGATATCGCTGCTGATGCGGGCGATGCGGTATGGCTGCTGCTGGTCGTCGCGCACCAGGAAGGCGCGGTCGCGCACCCAGCGCAGCGCGCCATCGCGCGGCGTCAGCCGGTATTCCTGGTCGTACTGGCCATCGCTGGACAGCGAGCGCCAGCGCGCCGTCACCGTCTCGCGGTCTTCCGCATGGACAGCGTTGAGCCAGTCATCGGAGCTGTGCTCCAGCTGCGCCAGCGGCCGGCCGAACATCCGTTCGTAGGCCGGGCTGGCGTACAGCAGCTGGTCGTCTTGGAGGCGGAACATCCAGAACACGTCGTCGATGTTTTCAGTCAGCTGGCGGAAACGCTCCTCACTGTTGCGCAAGTCCATCTGCACCCGCTGCAGGCGCAGCAAGGCGTTGACGTTGGCGATCAGCTCGTCGGCTTCGATCGGCGCCGCCAGATAGTTGTCGGCGCCGCCATCAAGGCCACGGATCTTGTCGTCACGGCCGATCAGCGCGGCCGAGGTTTGCAGCACCAGCACCGTGCAGGTGGTAATGTCGGCCTTGATGCGGCGGCACACTTCGATGCCGCTGATATCCGGCAGCTTGACGTCCAGCAGCACCAGCGCCGGCAGGCGCAAACGCGCCATTTCCAGCGCATCCGTGCCATTGGCGGCCTCGACCACCTGGAAGCCGGCGCTTTGCAAAATACGCGTCTTGACGTAACGCGCGCCGTCGTTATCGTCGACATTCAGGATCAGGATGGAACGATTATCCATGATGGCTCCGTTAAATAGTGGCCGGCAGACGCAGGAAGAAGGTCGAGCCCTGGCCTTCCGCGCTGCACACGCTGACTTCGCCGCCCAGCAGCGCGGCCAGCTTGCGACACAACGGTAGCCCAAGGCCGGTCCCCTTGGCGCGCCGTTGCAATGGATGTTCGATCTGACTGAATTCTTCAAAAATCAGTTGCTGGTTTTCCGGGCTGATGCCGATGCCGCTGTCGGTCACGGCAAACGTCAGGCTGTCGCCGGGAAGGTAGTCGCGCACCTCCACCACCACCTGCCCCTGCTCGGTGAACTTGAGGGCGTTGGAGATGAAGTTGCGCAGGATTTGTGTGATCTTGCCTTCGTCCGACATCAGCATCACCGGCGGCGGCTCGACAAAGACCAGTTCCACCGTTGAGTCGCGCGTCAGCGGTCGCAGCATGCCTTTCAGCGCGCTGAACAACTGGCCGACCGGCACCGGCGCCAGCGTCAGGTCTACCTTGCCAGCCTCGATCTTGGCCAGGTCCAGCAGATCGTTGACCAGCTCGGACAAATCACTGGCCGCCTGCGAGATAAAACTGACCTGGCGCTCCTGCTCCGCCGTCAGCGGGCCGTCCATGCGGTCCAGCAGCAGCTGGGTCAGCGCGCGGATCGAGCTGAGCGGCGTGCGCAGCTCGTGGCTGGTGTTGGACAGGAAGCGCGACTTCATGTCATCGGCCTTGCGCAGGCGCTCGGCCTTGTCCTCGATTTCCGCGTACAGCGCGACCACGCCACGGTTGGTGTCTTCCAGTTCGCGCGTCAGGCCCAGCAAATCCTCCTGGCGTTCGCGCAACTCGGCCAGCGCCTGCGCCAGTTCGCGGTTCTGCTGTTCGATTTCCGAATACGTGCTTTGCACCGGCGTGCCGGCCAGTTGCGCGCCGATCTGCGCCACGTCGCGCGGTTTGGCCGCCAGGCTGGGCGGCAGCGTTTTGCGCATCACCACGTGCAAGGCCTCCGGTGTGGCGGCCACCACGCTGCAATCGTCCATCAGCCGCTGTGCGGTGAGGATGGCTTCGGCCTGCTGCTCCGGTGGCGGGCCATGGCGGGCGGCGCCTTCAGCGGTGATGGTCACGTCCAGTTGCGCCGGATGGCCGCTGACGGCAAACACCGCGCGACCGCCGGACAGGCGGCCATAGGCGCAGCGCGCCACTTCCGAGACAGCGGTGGCCACCCGCACCTGGTCTTGCACGCCGAGCTTCAGCAGGCCGGCGATCTGGCGCGCGCGCTGGCGTACCGCCACCACATCGGGTTCGCTGTCCAGGCCCATCTGCAGGATGCGCGTGCCGGCCATCATGCGCGCTCCGGCATGCGCGCCACCAGCACGCTGGCGTCGTCGCGGCTGCGGCCGTAATCGCGCAGCAGCAGCGCGGCGATGATGGCCGGTTCGCGCGCCAGCAGTCCCGGATAGGCGGCCAGGTCCCAGCTGGTGCTGATGCCGTCGCTGGCCAGGATCACGATGGCGCCGGCCGGGCATGGGAACGTCAGCGCCTGTGTCTTGCGCATATTGTGGCCGACGATGCCGTTGTACGACATCAGTTGCCGCCGGCCTTCGTCGCCGATGATCGAGGCGCTGATGTTGCCGACCCCGGCAAACGTCAGCTGGCGATCACCGATGTCCAGCACGGCGATCGCCACCGCCGCGCCGCGCGTCGGCCGCAGCGCATCGTGGCAGGCCTGCATCAGGTCGACCGGGGCGCGCGACGGCGCCGCCGCCAGAACTTCCAGCGCCGCCTCCGACGCCTTGGCCGCCTCCGGGCCGTGGCCCAGGCCGTCGGCCGCCAGCAGGGTCAGGCCGGCCGGCGAGGCCACCGCCCCCCAGGCGTCGCCGCTGACCGTTTCACTGGCCAGCGGCAGGCAGACACCGCCCAGCTGCGGCAGGCGCGGCGGCGTGCCCAGCTGCCACAGGCGCAGGAAAACCACCGTGCCCTTGCCCGGCGCGCTATACCAGTCGAACTGGTCGGCCAGGCGGCGCATGGCGCCCAGGCCGGTGCCCTGGGTGCCGGTGCTGGAGACACCATCGGTCATCGCCTGCGCCAGGTTGGCGATGCCCGGCCCCTGGTCGATGGCCAGCACTTCGATGCAACGCTGGCCGCCATGGTTGACGATGGCCAGCTGGATGCGGCCGTCGCCGGCGTGCTTGAGGATGTTGGTGGCCGCCTCGGTAATCATGATGGCCAGCTGGCCAATACGGGTTTCGTTCATGCCCAGCTGCGCAGCCAGGCTCTGGCCGACGCGCCGCGCTTCGGCGGCGTCGCTGCCGTGGTTAATCGCGACCCAGCGTACCGGGTCAAGCGTACTGCTTAAATTTTCCATTTAATGATAGCGACTGCGGTGCCCTCTTGCGGGCGTGAATCAATAACAAAATCGTCGACCAGGCGCTTGGTGCCGCCCAGGCCGAGGCCAAGGCCGCCGCCGCTGGTGTAGCCATCGCGCAGCGCCAGCTCGATGTCGACAATGCCGGGCCCGGTATCGGCGAACACCAGCCGCAAGCCCTTGCGCAAGCCGTCGGTCAGCCGTTCCAGCACCACCACGCCGCCGCCGCCATACTTCAGCGTGTTGCGCGCCAGTTCGCTGGCAGCGGTCACCAGCTTGGTCTGGTCGACCAGGCTGAGCTTCAGCTCCAGCGCGTGCTCGCGCACATGCTTGCGGACATTCACCACATGCTCGTCGCCGCGCAGCGGCAGCACCTGGTGCAAGTCGGCACTGCCGGCATAGCGGGTCAGCAGCGGTGAATTGAATTGGCCAAGGTCAAACGTGCCGTCGGTATCCATCAGCTATAGCTCTTGCCGAGCAGCTGCATGCCTTTTTCGACATTCAGCGCTGTTTTAACGCCGGGCAGCGTCAGGCCCAGCTCCACCAGCGTGATCGCCACCGCCGGCTGCATGCCGACCAGCACGGTCTGCGCATCCAGTACGCGCGCCATGGCGGCGGTGTTGCTGATCATGCGGCCGATGAAGGAATCCACCAGGTCGAGCGCCGAGATATCGATCAACACGCCCTTGGCGCGGTCGCGCACGATGCGCTCGGTCAGATCGTCCTGCAGGGTCATGGCCAGGCGGTCATGCATGTCCACCTGGATGGTCACCAGCAGCAGGTCGCCGATGCGCAAGATAGGAATACGGTCCATGGAAGGCTTACCCGCGGCTGATGGTGGCGCCGACGCGGCTCAAGGCCAGCACGAAGGCGTCGGCCAGCGTCGCCTTGGTGACCACGTCTTCCAGGTTGACGCCGAGGTGCACGATGGTCTGGGCAATCTGCGGGCGGATGCCGCTGATGATGCAGTCGGCGCCCATCAGGCGGGCGGCGGCGATGGTCTTCATCAGGTGCTGCGCCACCAGCGTGTCGACGGTCGGCACGCCGGTGATGTCGATGATGGCGATGGCAGCGCCGGTTTCGACGATTTTCTCCAGCAGGCTTTCCATCACCACCTGGCTGCGCGCGCTGTCCAGCGTGCCGATCAGCGGCAAGGCCAGTACGTCCTGCCACAGCTTGACCACCGGCGTCGACAGTTCCATCAGCTCATGCTGCTGGCGCACGATGATCTGGTCGCGGCTCTTCTGGAACACTTCCACGGTGTACAGGCCCAGCTGGTCGAGCACCGTGCTGATGGCCCACAGCGCGTCGGCCAGCGGCAGCGGCTCATTGACCAGTTCCCGGCGCAAGATGGTGAACAGCGATTGCTTCAGCGAGAACACAAAGGTTGCAGTTTCGTTCGGCGTCGAGCCTGCCTTGGCGCGCTGCGCCGAAATCTCGTTCAGCTGGTTGCGCACGTCGTCCCAGTGGCGCGAATTGATGTCCTCGCCGCCGCCGGGCAGCGCGGCTGGCAGCAGGGCCAGGAACTGGCGGCAATGGCGCTGGGTGGTGTCGTCGTTACGGAAGGTCTTGGCGGCGAGTTCGCCGGTCCATGAAGTCAGGATTTCGCTTTCGAACTGTTTGATCAGCGCGCTGACGCGCTGAGCGGTCTCATTGGTGCTCATTGGTTCCCCTGATAGTATTTATTGACGCAACTGTCAGACTATATAGCATGCGGTCAACAATAGTGTTTTTCCAATCGTGCGCGTGCCAAATACAAACATTTCTTGCTTTTTTGATTTCTAGTGTTATAGTTCACTACAACACCACCTCATTAACACACATAAGGGGTAACCATGTATGTGGAATGACAACGCGCCGATTTATCGGCAGCTGAAAGACAAGGTCGTCGGCATGCTGCTGGACGGCCTGCTGAAGCCGGGCGACGCCCTGCCCTCGGTACGGCAGGTCGCCGCCGATTATCAACTCAATCCGATCACCGTCTCACGCGCCTACCAGGAGCTGGTGGATGAAACGCTGGTCGAAAAACGGAGGGGTTTAGGTATGTATGTGACTGATGGCGCCCGCGACAAATTGCTGGCCACCGAACGTGAGCGCTTCCTGCGCGAAGACTGGCCAGCCCTGCTGGAACGCATCCGTCGCCTCGGCCTGGACCTGGAAACGTTGCTGAACACGGCGCCGGGAGGTGCGGCATGAGCGCCATCGTCACCGCCAACAAGCTGGTCAAGCAATACGGCAGGCAGGCCGCGCTGGATGGCGCCAGTTTCAGCGTCGAGGCCGGCCGCATCGTCGGATTGATCGGCCCCAACGGTTCCGGCAAGACCACCACGCTGAAGGCCATTCTTGGCCTGACGCAGTTCCAGGGCGAGCTGTCGGTGCTGGGACTCGACCCGCGCACCCAGCGCGAGGAGCTGATGAACGAGGTGTGCTTCATCGCCGACGTCGCCATCCTGCCGCGCTGGCTGAAGGTCAAGGATGCAATCGACTTCGTCGAAGGCGTGCATCCGCGCTTCGACCGCACCAAGGCCGAGAAATATCTCGCTCACACCAAGCTCAAGCCGGAAATGAAGGTGAAAGCCATGTCCAAGGGCATGGTGGTGCAGCTGCACCTGGCGCTGGTGATGGCGATCGACGCCCGCCTGCTGGTGCTGGACGAGCCGACGCTGGGCCTGGACATCCTGTACCGCAAGCAGTTCTACCAGAACCTGCTGGAAGACTACTTCGACGAGAACAAGACCATCCTGATCACCACCCACCAGATCGAGGAAGTCGAGCACATCCTCACCGACCTGCTGTTTATCGAGAACGGCAAGATCGCGCTGGCGGCGTCGATGGATGAAGTCAGCGAGCGGTTTACCGAGGTGATGGTCGAGCCGCAATTCGCCGCTGCCGCCAACGCGCTGCAACCGCTGAGCCAGCGCACCGTGTTTGGCAAGCCGGTGATGCTGTTTGACGGCGCCGACCGCGCGCAACTGGCGAATTTTGGCGAACTGCGCACGCCCAGCGTGGCCGATCTGTTTGTCGCCACCATGAAAGGAAGCTACGCATGAAAACGATGAAATGGCTGATCAAGCGCGAGATGTGGGAAAACAAGGGCATGCTGCTGTGGACGCCGCTGGCGATCGCCGGCGTGATCGCCGCCCTGGTGCTGAGCGCGCTGGTCATGGGCCACGTGCAGAACATCCAGATCGACGGCCAGAGCTTCAACAGCATCACGATTGAAGGCAAAGTGCGCACGCGCATTGCTGAAACGCTGGCGCAGGCCTATATCGGCACCGGCATGCCGGTCCTGATGGTACTGGGAATGCTGGTGTTCTTCTACTGCCTGAGCGCGCTGCATGATGAGCGCCGCGACCGCAGCCTGCTGTTCTGGAAATCGCTGCCGGTATCGGACTTCACCACCGTGCTGTCGAAAGCGCTGCTGGCCCTGGTGGTGGCGCCGCTGATCACCATCGGCATCGCCATCGCGCTGGGACTGGTGATGCTGCTGTCCACCTGCGTGGTATTGCTGATGCATGGCACCAACCTGTTTGGCGACGTATTCTCGTCGCCGGATGTCTACCTGTCGCCGCTGCGCCTGATCGGGCTGCTGCCGGTGTACATCCTGTGGGCGTTGCCGACGGTGGGCTGGCTGCTGATGGTATCGAGCATGGCGCGCTCCAAGGTATTCCTGTGGGCGGTCGGCACGCCGGTGATCGTCACGCTGTTGCTGGTGTGGGCGCAGAAAGCGCTGCTGTTTGGCGTCGACGCCGCCTGGTTTGCCAGCCACATCACCAACCGCATCCTGCTGGGCGTCGTGCCGGGCGCTTGGCTGGCGTTCGACCGCAACAACATCAGCATCGCCCGCGACGAGCACCAGCTGCCGCTGCCGGACACCATCTTCAGCGCCTCCTGGTCGACGCTGGGCGGCATCAGCGTGTGGCTAGGCGCCGCCGCCGGCATCGCCATGATCGCCGTCGCCATCACCATGCGCCGCCGCCGCGAAGAAACCTAAAACCGGGGTCAGTTCTGCCAAACGTACACGGGCTCAACTGCTGCGCAGTTGAGCCCGTGTACGTTTGGCAGAACTGACCCCGGAGTTTATTCGAATTGCTTGCGGAATTCGGCGAACTGGGCGGTCAGGTCTTCGACTTGCTGGCGCAGTTGCTGGACTTCTTGCTCAAGCGCGCCAATGCGCGTGCCTTGGCCGCCACCGCTGACCGAGCCGCCCAGGCTGGCGGCGGTTTCTTCGCGTGCCAGCGCTTCTTCCCCAGCCAGCAGGTGGCCGTAGCGCGGCTCCTTGGTGCCGGGCGCCAGCGGCAGTTTCGATACCAGCGGCGGGTATTTGTCGATCAGGAATTGCAGCGACTGCTCGACGTCTCCCACTGTCTTGAAGTCGTGCAGGCGGCCGCTGCGGGTGCGGATTTCGCCGGCGGTTTGCAGGCCGCGCAGCATCAATATCGTCAGCACCGCCAGCTTGTCCTGCTCCAGCGACCATTTGATGCGCATCCGGTGTTCATACTTGGTGACGCGCGCGCCGGCTTGCGTGATGCCGTTGACGTATTTGTTCTGCATCAGCCGCTGCAGCACTTCCCCCACCGCTTCTTCCGACAGCGCCATCACCGGATCGCGGCTCGACAGTTGATTACAGCCGTTGACCAGCGCGTTCAGCGATAGCGGGTAGTTGTCCGGCGTCAGCGCTTCCTTCTCGGCCAGCACCGCCAGCACGCGGATTTCAAACGGGTCCAGTATTTCCAGGCCTTCCGGCGTTGTTTCCATATGCACGATTCCTTATTCGACGAGCTTGTTCAGTTGGTCGGAATTCAATTTATCACACTCGGCCACGCTCTGACACTCCAGCCCCGCCGCCTTCATGGTGGCCACCAGCTGTTCGATGCGTTGCTCCTGCTTGACGGCGTTTTCGATCAGCCCGCGCAGCGCCTTCGACAACGGGTCGTCGCCATTCGGCGTGACGCCGTATGCAGCAAACGGATTGGCGGCGGCGTTCAGCAACTCTTTCTGCACGATGTGCGCCGGATTGCCCACTGCCGTCGCGCCCGGCGGCACCGGCTTCAGCAGCACGGCGTTGGAGCCGACCTTGGCGTACTCGCCTACCGTGAAGCCGCCCAGAACCTTGGCGCCGGCGCCGATGATGACACCACGTCCCAGCGTCGGATGGCGCTTGGCGCCCGTGTGCAGCGAGGTGCCGCCCAGCGTCACGCCCTGGTAGATGGTGCAGTCGTCGCCCACTTCGGCGGTCTCGCCGATCACCACGCCGAAGCCATGATCGATGAAGACGCGGCGGCCGATCGTCGCGCCAGGATGGATTTCAATGCCGGTGACGATGCGCGCCAGGTAGGAGACAAAGCGCCCCAGCCATTTCATCCGGCGCGTCCAGCACCAATGCGCCCAGCGGTGCATGACGATGGCTTGCAGGCCCGGATAGCAGGTCAGCACTTCCCAGGCGTTGCGGGCGGCGGGATCGCGTTCGATGATGCTGTTGATGTCTTGGCGCAGACGATGAAACATGGCTTATCCAGAATGACAACCGGTGCTTGCATGGTAGCGTATCCGGCTGGGAGTTGCTGAACAGCGGCTGAGTTCGGAGGGAGTGCGGCGGCCCTCGAATGCGGCCGCCGGGTGGTGCGTGTCGCTTATGCTTCCTTGGCGATGCGCTGGCGGCGTGCTTCGTACAGACAGACGCCCGATGCGACCGACACGTTCAGGCTCTCGACCGAGCCAAACATCGGGATGCTGACCAGCATGTCGCAAGTCTCGCGCGTCAGGCGGCGCATGCCCTCGCCTTCCGACCCCATGACCAGCGCAGTCGGGCCGGTGAAGTCGGCTTCGTACAGACCCTTGTCGCTATCGTCCGAGGTGCCGATCAGCCAGATGCCACGGTCCTTCAGCTCGCGCAAGGTGCGCGCCAGGTTGGTGACGGTGATGTATGGCACGGTCTCGGCCGCACCGGATGCAACCTTGGCGGCGGTGGCGTTCAGGCCCACTGCACGGTCCTTCGGCACGATCACCGCGTGCGCGCCAACGCCGTCGGCCACGCGCAGGCAGGCGCCCAGATTGTGCGGATCGGTGATGCCGTCCAGCACCAGCAGCAGCGGCGGACCGTCGATGGCGTCCAGCAGCTCGTCCAGGTTGCGTGCCAGCGCCAGCTGCGAGGCAAACGCGATCACGCCCTGGTGACGGCGGGTGCCGACGATCTTGTCCAGGCGCGCCGAATCCACCGGCATGACGCGCACACCAGCCGCTTTCGCGTTGGCGATCAGGTCTTTCATGCGGCGGTCGTCACGACCGGCATCGACGAAAATTTCTTCCACGGACGCAGCCTCGTGACGCAAACGCGAGGTCACTGCGTGGAAACCGAAAATCATTTTGTTCTTGCTCATTTATCGCTTCTTCTTACTTTTTGGGGCAGCTTTGACTGCTCTGGGTTTGGCTGCGGGTGCGGCCTTGGTCTTGCGGGCAGGCTTGGCGGCCGGCTGGGCTGCTGCGGGCTTGGCCGCAGGCTTGCGGGTCGGCTTGGCGGCCGGGGTCGCCGGGCCAGGCTTGATATTGGTCTTGCTGTTTTTGCTGGCGGCGTTGGCCTTGCCTTCGCGCGGCGGCACCGCATCGACGCCGGCCAGACGCAGGTCGATCTTGCGCGATTCCAGGTCGACGCGCACCACCTGCACGCTGACACGGTCGGTCAGCTGGAAGCTCTTGCCGGAGCGCTCGCCTTTCAGCTCGTGACGCGCATCGTCGTACTGGAAGTAATCCTGGCCCAGGTCGGTGATGTGCACCATGCCTTCGACGAACAGCTGGTCCAGCTGCACGAAGATGCCGAAGGTGGCCACGCCGGTGATGATGCCGGTGTATTCCTCGCCCAGCTTGTCCTGCATGAAGTAGCACTTCAGCCAGTTCTCGACATCGCGCGAAGCTTCGTCGGCGCGGCGCTCGTTGGCCGAGCAGTGCACGCCCAGCGCGTCCCACACGGTCAGGTCGCCGGCGGCCTTTGGCGCCTTGCCTTCGGCCTTGTCCTTGGCTTGCTGCTTGCGGGTGGCGTTCGAGACGTTGGTGTTCAGCACACTGGTGCTGGCGATCTTCGGCTCGTACTTTTTGCCCAGCAGGATGGCCTTGATGGCGCGGTGCGTCAGCAAGTCCGGGTAGCGGCGGATCGGGCTGGTGAAGTGGGCATACGCCTCATACGCCAGGCCGAAGTGGCCGATATTGTCCGGCGAGTAGACCGCCTGCTGCATCGAGCGCAGCAGCATGGTTTGCAGCAGCGACGCGTCCGGACGCTCCTTGATCTCGCGCATCAGCGCGGCGTAGTCGGCCGCAGCTGGCTTGTCGCCGCCACCCAAATGCAGATTGACCTGCTTGAGGAAGGTGCGCACCTGCTTCAGCTTTTCAGCGGTCGGCGTGGCGTGGATGCGGTAAGTGCCTGGATGCTTGTGGCGGATCAGCAGATCGGCCGCGCACACGTTGGCGGTCAGCATGCATTCTTCGATCAAACGGTGCGCATCGTTGCGGGTACGCGGAATGATCTTTTCGATCTTGCCGTTCGGGTTGCAAACGATATAGGTTTCGGTGGTTTCGAAATCAATCGCGCCACGTTCGGCGCGTGCTTTCAGCAGCGCCTGGAACACGTCGTACAGATTGCTCAGGTGCGGCACCAGGCCAGGACGGCGCGCAGCTTCCGGGCCCTTGGTGTTGCCCAGGATGTCAGCCACTTCAGTGTAAGTCAGGCGCGCAGCCGAGTGGATCACGGCCGGGTAGAACTGGTACGCCTTGATCTCGCCCTTGGCTGTGACCACGGCGTCGCACACCAGCGTCAGGCGGTCGACCGCCGGGTTCAGCGAGCACAGGCCGTTCGACAGCTTCTCTGGCAGCATCGGAATCACGCGGCGCGGGAAGTAGACCGAGGTACTGCGTTCCAGCGCATCGGCGTCCAGCGCGTCGTTCGGCTTGACGTAGTTGCTGACGTCGGCAATCGCGACGATCAGACGGTAGCCATTGGCGCGGCCGATCTTGACCGGTTCACAGTAGACCGCGTCGTCGAAGTCGCGCGCGTCTTCGCCGTCGATGGTGACCAGCGGCACATCGCGCAAATCAACGCGGTCGCCCCAGTCGGCTTCACGCACGTGGTCCGGCAGCTTGGCGGCCTGCTTCAGCGCAGCGTCGGAGAAGATGTGCGGCACGCCGAACTTGCGTACGGCGATTTCGATTTCCATGCCAGGATCGTCCAGCGAACCCAGCACTTCAACAATCTTGCCCACCGGCTGCTTGAAGCGCATCGGCTGCTCGGTCAACTCGACGCTGACCACCTGGCCGGCCTTGGCCTTGCCGATCGCGCCTTCGATCAGCACGTCCTGCGAAATGCGCTGGTCTTCCGGCGACACGATCCAGGCGCCATTTTCGTTCAGCAGGCGGCCGATGATGTGGGTATTGGCGCGCTGCGTCACCTCGACGATCGTGCCTTCCGGACGACCGCGGCGGTCGACGCCGATGATCTTGGCCAGCACGCGGTCGCCATGCAGCACTTTCTGCATTTCCTTTTCAGGCAGGAACAGGTCTTCGCCCGGCTCATCCGGGATCACAAAGCCGAAACCGTCACGGTGGCTGCTGACGCGGCCGGCGATGAAGCCGGTCTGCGTCGCCAGCGTGTATTGGCCGGCGTCATCGATGGTGATCTGGCCGTCGCGCTGCATCGCATTCAGGCGACGCGACAGGACAGCCTGCGCATCGGTGGCGACTTTCAGCGATTTCGACAGGGCGCGCAGGTCCAGTGGACCTTTGGCGCTGCGGAAGATGCCGAGAATTTCCTCCCGGCTAGGAATGGTGTGTGTAGGTTGGTTCAAAAGTTTTCTAATTTTTACAGTGTTGGCATCTATATGACATCAGCGACAGGCGTAGTGTACTTGGAATCGCCTTGCTTGACTAATGCACGCCGTGTTGGGAATTCTTCAAAAATATTTTTCGGGAGGGCTTTGACTTCGCCACGGATTACTCTATAATTCTTGTCTCCCGCAGCGAAAGCGGCGGGATCTGCAAGACAGGGTTGATGTGCAGTAAGGAATGTCAAAGTTCATCTGGCGCAAAACTCTCCCGGTCGATATAATAGCAGAGTTGTTGAGAAGCATCAGTGCCCACGTGGCGGAATTGGTAGACGCGCATGGTTCAGGTCCATGTGCCGCAAGGTGTGGGGGTTCGAGTCCCTCCGTGGGCACCACAGAATTCCGCGTTAAAAGCCTCCTTCGGGAGGCTTTTTTCATTTAGTCTTCATTTAGACATTAGTCAGTCCATTCCAGCTTCAGATGCGCGCCAATCTCGCGCAGCAGCTCATGTTCGTTGACCGGCTTGGACAGGAAAGCATTGGCGCCCACCGCCAGCGAACGCTCCTCCTCTTCCGGCGTTGAACTGGCCGAGATCATCAGCACCGGCGTAGCGGCGGTGCGCTGGTCGGCACGCAGGCGGCGCATGGTTTCGATGCCATCCATGCCGGGCATGACCATATCCAGCAACACCATATCCGGCCGCACCGCCTGCGCCTGCATCAGCCCGGACATGCCGTTTTCCGCCTCCAGCGTGCGGAAGCCCAGCGAGCCCAGCAAATCACGCAACAGCGCGCGATTGGTGGCCACATCATCCACCACGAGAATGGTCTTGCGCGGGCCGGCATAGCCGGTGGCGATGCGCTCGCCACCGGACAGCGTGCCGGGCGCCTCCACCACTTTCAACGACACATCAAACCAGAAGCGACTACCCTTCCCTGGCGCGCTTTCCACTTGCAGCGCGCCGCCCATCAGGCGTACCAGTTGCTGGCTGATCGCCAGGCCGAGACCGGTACCGCCGGCGCGCCGGGAAGCATCGCCCACCTGTTCGAATGGCCGGAAAATGGCTTGCTGCTGGTCATCCGCGATGCCGATGCCCTCATCGATCACCTCGAAGCGCAAGTGCGCCGTATCCATCTGCGCTTCCGGCAACGGTAAGACGCGCAGCCGCACAGCGCCACGGTCGGTGAACTTGACTGCATTGCCGAGCAAGTTCAGCAGCACCTGGCGTAGCCGCGTTTCATCCACGCTGACGGCGACCGGCAGACCATCCATCAACTCCAGCTCGAAGCACAAATGCTTCTGCTCGGCCCGCACGCGCATGATGTCGGCCACGACCGCCAGCAGATCCCCTAGGCGCACCGGCTTCGGATGAAATTCCATCCTGCCCGCCTCCACCCGTGACAGGTCAAGCACATCATTAATCAGCGCCAGCAAATGCTGGCCACCCTGCTGGATCGTGCTGACACCGGTTTGCTGCGGCAGGCTCAGGCCCTTATCGCGCTTGAGGATTTGCGTATAGCCGAGGATGGCATTCAGCGGCGTGCGCAGCTCATGGCTCATCGACGCCAGGAAGGCACTCTTGGCATGATTGGCCACCTCAGCACGCTCGATCGCGGCGCGCAGATCGTCGTTGGCTTGTTGTAGTTCGGCGTTGACGGCCGCCAGTTGCGCCGGACTGGGGATGCGCAGCGCAATCGGAATCAGGCGCACCATGGCAACGGCGGTCACCACCGAGGCGGCGGCAGTAATCGCCTTCAGCGTGGCTGACAGCACGTAGTCCGGATTCCACACCACCCAGATATCAAGAATGTGCGTGGCGCCGCAGGCCAGGATGAACACGCCAAAGGCGATGAACATCCAGTCGAACGGCATGTCGCGCCGCTTGCGGATGAAGTACACCAGCGACACCGGTATCGTCAGGTAGGCCAGCGCGATCAGCGCGTCCGATATCACGCTGGTCCACAGGATGGACGGTATCCACAGGAAGCAATGCCCATGCGGCATGAAACTTTCCATCGCCTGCTCCAGTCTGATTGAAGTGACAGGAATCAAGCTTACGAAAGTGTCCCGCAACAGGCAAGCACCAAAAACACTTGCGAAAAACAAGTTATTGCCGTACTATGCTGGCCTCTGACGCACACAACGCGACAGAGCAAGCAGTAAATGCCCACGTGGCGGAATTGGTAGACGCGCATGGTTCAGGTCCATGTGCCGCAAGGTGTGGGGGTTCGAGTCCCTCCGTGGGCACCAAAAATTCCGTAAAGAAGCCGTCTGGCTGAGCGCATGCAAGTTCGCGCTCATGCCCAGACGGCTTTTTTCATTTCAGAACCTGCAAATACTCATCGTATTTCCCGCTATCCCGCAAGCGCCTCAGTCCCTTGTTGAACAAGGCCAGATAGCGTGGATTATCCTTGTTCAGCTTATTCAGCATCAGATGGTAGTGGGTGATGTTGTACGGATTCGGGTCCCAGGTGACCAGTTCGGCCTGCTCCGGCGTCAGCACATTGCGCATAATGGCCCGGCCCACATCCAGGTTGGCCGGAAACACATCCAGCCGCCCCGCCGCCAGCTTGCGGAAGTTCGCCTCATCGGTCACAGCCGTGCGGTCCATGCTGATGTACGGGTATTTGTCGAAGGCGTATTCGTAGCCCGCCGTACCACCCATGCGCACGCCCGCCAGCTGCGCATAGCCCTGCCAGCGGAACGGGTAGCTCTTCAGATGAAACAGCACTGACTGGCCGTCGAATACCACATCGCTGAAAATAAAGCGGCGCTGGCGATCGCTGTCGCGGCCCGACGTGCTCCACAAGATCGAACCGTGCGCATAGCCGGTGGCCGCCTCCGCATAGGCGCGCCCAAAGGGCCGGAACACATAGCGCACTTCCACGCCCTCCAGCGCAAACGCCTCGCTGACGATGCGCGACAGCGGTCCGTTATGCGGCAGCTGCTGCGACGTGTAAGGCACCCACTCGCTATTGGTCAGCGTGATGACTTCAGCGGCGCGCGCCCCAGCAGACAGCATCAACAGGCTGGCCGCAGCCAGTGCGAAGGAGAAAACGAACATTGAACGGTAAGTACGATGTTGATAGAAACCTCATTATGATTCAACTTGTCGTACAAGCTGCAATGAAATAATTTCACAAAAGCAGCAAAATGCTATTGACGGTTGTGTCCCCACCCCTTAAGATGCGTGCCTTCTGTTGCAGAACACGCAGCAGAAAGTAGCAGCAAGACATCAGCGCCCACGTGGCGGAATTGGTAGACGCGCATGGTTCAGGTCCATGTGCCGCAAGGTGTAGGGGTTCGAGTCCCTTCGTGGGCACCATGCGCTGATGATTGAAGTTACAAATGCCCACGTGGCGGAATTGGTAGACGCGCATGGTTCAGGTCCATGTGCCGCAAGGTGTGGGGGTTCGAGTCCCTCCGTGGGCACCAAAAATTCCGTGAAAAAGCCGTCTGGCTGAGCGCGCTCAAGATCGCGCTCATGTCCAGACGGCTTTTTTGTTTTACAGCGCCGCTTTCACTGCCGCAGCCAGCGAGATGGTCGGGCGACCGATCAGTTTGCCCAGGACTTTGCTGTCGTCGAACAGCGCGCCCCTGGCGGCCTGGGCGTCCGAATCAGCGATCAGTTCGGCCAGCGGTGCCGGCAGACCGATTTGCAGCAGCATGGCCAGGTAGTCTTGCTGTGGCAGGTTGTGGAACGGGATGTCCTTGCCGGTCTGGCGCGATACTTCGGCTGCCAGCTCTGCCAGCGTAAAGGCCTCGTCGCCCGCCAGTTCATACACCTGCTCCACCGCGCCCGTGCTGGCCAGCACCACCGCTGCGGCTTCCGCGTAGTCGGCGCGCGCTGCGGCGGCGATCCGGCCCTCGCCGGCGCCACCCGCCAGCGCGCCATGCGCGATCGCGCCGCCCAGCGCAGCAGTGTAGTTTTCCACATACCAGCCATTGCGCAGCAGGGTGTACGGCACGCCGGCGGCGCGCACCGCGTCTTCGGTGGCGCAATGCTCGGCGGCCAGCGACAGCGTCGACGTATCTGCATGCAGCAAACTGGTGTAGGCCAGCAGGCCAACCCTGGCGCGGGCGGCAGCGTCGATCACATTGCGGTGCTGCGGCACGCGGTTGCCCAAGTCGTTCGACGAAATCAGCAACACCTTGGTCGCGCCTTCGAAAGCCTTATCCAGCGACGCTGGATCATTGTAGTCGGCATGGCGCACCAGCACGCCCTGATCCGCCAGATCGGCCACCTTGCCTGGATCGCGCACAGCGGCGACGATCTGTTCGGCCGGCACGCGCTTCAGCAGTTCAGTGATGACGAGGCGGCCCAGTTGGCCGGAAGCGGCAGTAACGATAATCATGGAGTTCTCCTTAAAAGTGGATGAACCCATCATATAGGCTATACTTACGAATTGTAAGTACGCACATTTTAGTAAGTACCCAAGGAGCTCAGCATGACCAGCAAATCCCTGCGCAAAACCATCCAGCAGCTCAACCAGGACCCGCAACGCGCCCAGGTAATGGCTGCCGACTGCCCTTCCCGCGCCGTCCTCGGCCATATCACCAGCCGCTGGGGCGTGCTGGTGCTGGTGATGCTGCTTGAGCGCACCCACCGCTTCAGCGAACTGCGCCGCGCTGTCGGCGGCGTCAGCGAAAAGATGCTGGCGCAAACGCTGGACGCCCTCGCCCATGATGGCCTGGTGCTGCGCGTCGCCCACCAGGTGGTGCCGCCGCACGTCGAGTACAGCCTGACGCCGCTGGGCCGCGAAGCCGCCATCCGGCTGGAAGTGCTGGTCGACTGGATCGAAGAGAATTTCCCGCTGATTAAGCAAGCTCAGGACGCTGCCGCACTGAAGGCCGCATAAGCCCCTCCCGCGCGCGGCCATCTTGTAATACACTAAAGTTCACGCCGCACTGCGGAGCTGCCGCAAGCCTATGATGCCGCCGTATTCGTCCGATCAGCCGCACACCATCCTGATTGCCGCCAGCACGGCATATGATGCCGCTGCGCTCCGGCGCATGCTGGCACGCCACGGCTTCGAAGTCGAAGTGGTCAGCCGTGGCGATGAAGCGCTGGCCGCCGTCCGCAGCGGCAATGTCGCGCTGGCCTTGCTGGACGTCGCGCTGGCCGGCAGCGCCAGCCTGGAACTGTGCCCTCGCTTGCAGCAAGCCAGCAACCATCCGCTGCCGGTGTTCCTGCTGTCCACCCATCCGGGCGAAGACGAACGCCTGCGCGCCCAGGAGGCCGGCGCCACCGCCTACCTGCCGATGAGCTTCAACCGCGAAGACCTGGCGGAAAAAATCCTGCTGCACCTGCAAGTGATCTCGCCGGCGCCGGTGCTGGCCGGCATGCCGACCATGGCGACGCTGGAAGTCAATTACCACACCATGCTGGCTGGTTCGCCGGACGCCATCCTGCTGATGCAGCGCGGCAGCCACCGCATCCTCGACATCAATCTGCGCACGCGCCAGCTGTTCGGCATGACCGAAACCGAGCTGATCCAGACCGACCTGCTGTCGCTGTGCCCGCTGGTACAGCCGGACGGCCAGCCCACGGAACACGTCGTCGGCGTCGATATCGAACGCGTGATGTCCGGAGAGGCGCAAATGTTTGAACTGGAAATGCGCCACAGCTCCGGCCGCCCGATCTCGTGCGAGGTGCGCATGGTGCCGCTGACCACCGCCGAACACCGGCTGATGCATGTGCGCATCGTCGACGTTACGCCACGCAAGCTGGCGGCGGCGCTGCGTGATGGCAAGAACGACCTGCTGGAAATGATCGCCCGGGGCGCCCCGCTGCCCGCAACGCTGGACAAGCTGGTGCGCCTGATCGAAGCCCAGCTGGAAGGCGGCCACTGCACCGTGATGCTGCTCAACGCCGACGGCGTCACCGTCCACAGCGCCGCCGGCCCAACCATGCCACGCGACTACCTGGCAGCGCTGAACGGCCTGCCGATCGGCCCGGCGGCCGGCTCCTGCGGCACCGCCATGTTCCGCAAGCAGACGGTGATTGTCAGCGACATCCTCAACGATCCGCTGTGGGCGCCGTATCGCAACGCCGCCGTCCACTACGGCCTGCGCGCCTGCTGGTCGATGCCGATCCTGCTCGACAAAGACACCGTGCTAGGCTCGTTCGCCATGTACTACCGCGAGGTACGCGAACCCAACGAGGATGACCGCCGCCTGATCCACACCGCCAGCCACCTGGCCGGCATCGCCGTCGGCCGCACCCGGCGCGAGGAGGAGCTGCAACGCCACCGCGAGCACCTGGAGGAACTGGTGGCGGCGCGCACCGCCGAACTGCGCCGGGCCAAGGAGGACGCCGAGCACGTCAACGAAGAACTGAGCACCGCGCTGGACAACCTCAGCATGACGCAGGAAGAGCTGGTACGGCGCGACAAGCTGGCGGCGCTGGGCGCGCTGGTGGCCGGCGTCGCCCACGAGTTGAATACGCCGATCGGCAACGCCCTGACCATGGCCAGCAGCATGGGCGAGCGCACCGCCGAGCTGCGCCACGACCTCGACAGCGGGCTGCGCAAGTCAGTGCTGGAAAGCTATCTGTCGCAGGCCGCCAGCGCCGACGAAGTGGTGCTGCGCAACCTGAACCGCGCTGCGGCACTGGTCGATGGCTTCAAGCGCATCGCCGTCGATGGCGGCGACGGCCAGCGCAGCCGCTTCATGCTGGGCGACGTAGTGGCACAGCTGATGCAATCGGTACAGGCCGAGGTGCGCCAGCGCGAACTGGAACTGATCGAGGATGTCGAGCACTGGCTGGAAATGGACAGCTACCCCGGCCCGCTGACGCAGGCGCTGCACAACCTGATCGAAAACAGCCTGGTGCACGGTTTTGGCGGCCGCAACGACGGCCAAGGCAGCATTACGCTGTCCGCGCACGACAGCGGCAACGGCGAAATCGCCATCACGCTGAGTGACACCGGCGCCGGCATCGATCCCGCCAACCTGCCGCGCATCTACGATCCTTTCTTCACCACGCGCATGGGATCGGGCGGCTCTGGCCTCGGTTTGTATATAACACACAACATCGTCACCGGCGTGCTGGGCGGCCGCATCGAGGCGGCAAGCACGCAGGGACGCGGCACCAGCTTCATGCTGCGTCTGCCAAAGGTCGCACCACTGTAGCATCGGCGAACTTTTTTCCGCTCCGCAACTGTTGCAGTCGTATAATTACCGTAACAGACCGGCAAGGCAGCCGGCCGATTGCGGAGACTTGCTTCATGCCACCTGACCCTGTTTCGTCCAGGACAATCAAAGTTGCGCCGCTGCGCTGCGAATTCTGCGACATCACGACGGAAAACGATTTCCTTCAACACCAGCTGCGCATGACGCAAGGCCAGTTGCGCGTCACCTTCCTGTTCTGCGCGCTGTTCTACCTGTGCTTTGCGCTGACCGACCTGATCTGGCTGGGCTATGAGCTGAAAACCTGTTTGCTGGTCGGCGCCCGCGTGGCGGTGGCGGCCACGGTACTGACCTGTCTGGCGCTGCTCAAGCGGCGGCCTGACTCCATCCCGTTCACGCGGGTAGCGGCCAATATCGTCGAAGTAGCCGGCGCTGCCGGTTTCCTGCTGATCGCCGCGCTGCGGCCGACCGAGTTCTCGCTGCACGCAATTTCGATGTCCATCGTCATCATCGTGCTGTACATCTACATTCCCAACCGCCTGATCTATGCGGCGGCCATCGCGGCCGGCGCCACCGTGGTGTTCATCTGCCTGGCTTGGCGGCTGGGTGACGTAGGCGGCATCGAACTGCCGACCATGGCGGCGCTGCTGGCGCTGACGAATCTGTTCGGCTACGTGGCGGCGCGGCGCTACCAGATCCTGTGGCGCGAGGAATACAGCGCGCAGATGGTGCTGAAAAACCTGTCGGTGCGCGATCCGCTGACCGGCTGCTACAACCGCCGCCACCTGCACGAACAGCTGCTGGAAACGGAAATATCGCGTGCCCAGCGCTACCGGCTCAGCCTGACGGTCATCATGTGCGACCTCGACCACTTCAAGGCGGTCAACGATACTTACGGCCACCACGGCGGCGACGTGGTGCTGCAACGCTTCGCCGCGCTACTGCAATCGATGACGCGGGACAATATCGACAGCGTGGTACGTTACGGCGGCGAAGAGTTCCTGCTGATCCTGCCGGAAACCGACCTGGCCGGCGGCCAGTTGCTGGCCGAGCGGCTGCGGCAGACGCTGGCCACCACGCCAGTCGAGCACGCCGGCCAGCGCATCACTGTGACGGCCAGCTTCGGCGTCGCCAGCGTGGATTTTGCCAGCCCGGCGCGCACCGCCCACATTAACATGATCGCCGCCGCCGACGATTTGCTGTACGCTGCGAAAAACAGCGGCCGCAACCGCGTCTGCGCCCAACAACTGGTTTAAGGCATGAAAACGTTGAAAGTAAAATGCGCGCTGGCATTGGCGCTGATCCTCGGCTGCGTGCAGTTGGCTGCCGCGCCGGCGCCATGGTGGAAATGGCGCAGCAAGATCGATGGCACGCTGATCTGCTCGCAAACGCCGCTGGGGCCGGGCTGGGACAAGGCCTATGGGCCGTTCCGCGACGCGCGTTGCGAGAAGCTCATCGTTGTTAGATAATAAAACGCATAAGAACACGGTTGAACCGGAATCGCTGCAAGCTGTATCCCCCATCAATCATGAGGAGACTGTATGTTCACGAATCCCGAGCAATTTGCCAATGCCACCAAAACGCTGTTTGAATTTCAACTCGAAACCTTCAACACGCTGACCAGCAAAACCGTGCAGGGGGTGGAACAAGTGATTGCCCTCAACATGGCCACCGCCAAGTCGCAACTGCAAGGCGGCCTGGCTGCCGGCAAGGAGATCAGCCAGGCAACCGATCCGAAAGCCGCGCTGAAGGCCGCCGCCGAGCAGATCCAGCCAGGCGTGGCCAACGCCACCACCTACCATCAGCAGCTGGGCGACATCATTGCCGACATCCGCCAGGAGTTCACCCGCGCCGCTGACGCCCATGTGGTGGAGGCCAAAAACAATCTGAGCGCGCTGATCCACGACGTCACCAAAAACGTTCCACCCGGCTCGGAGAACGCGGTGCAGATCGTCAAAACCGCCATCGACAACGCCTTTGCCGGCTACGAGCAAGTGACCAAGGCCACCAAGCAGGCGGTCCAGGCGGTCGAAGCCGAGATCGCCAAAGCCAACGCCCTGGTGTCCCAGCAAGCTGCGCCCGCCAAGAAATAACTGTGCAAGCGGGACGTAACGCGATACACTGTACATAAATACAGTTAATCTCGCGTTCGTCCCGTTGCAATGATCAAAGTCCTGGAAAATCCGTTCTACTACCTGGAGAATTTTCACCAGGTACTGGCGTGGATCGGCGAACGCTACGACGATTTGCTGAACGCCGATGAGCGCCATTTCCTCACCACCTTCCCCGCCCTGCCACAATCCTCGCGCGCGCTGTTCGTGCGCATGGTAATGCGCAAGGGGACGGTATTTCGCGCCAGCAAACTGGTGTACGCGGAAATCGGCAGCACGCACGAGGCGGCGCGGCCGCTGGCGGAACTGGGCCTGATCGAGGAAGATCCGCAACTCTGCCTGGAAGAATTGTTCGACCTGCTGCAGAAGCCGGAAATCGTCAAGGTGTTCCAGCTGGGCGCACACGTCAAGCATCTGCGCAAGGCCGATCAGCTGGAGGCGCTGCGCGAGGAATACAGCGCCGGACACCGCTTCTCCGGCTGGTACGCCAACTCCGGCGACCATGTCTACCGCAACCTGACGCAGGAATTGTGCGACCGCCTGCGCCTGATTTTCTTCGGCAACTACCATCAGGACTGGACCGAGTTCGTGCTATCCGACCTCGGCATCTACCAGTACGAAAAAGTCGAGTTCTCGCCGGCCGCGCGTGGTTTCCGCAGCCGCCGCGATATTGACGATTTCCTCGCCATTCACCGTTGCCACGAGCGCTTTGCCGAAGGCGAAGAGCCGGCTGCGGTGATCGCCGACCTGCCCTCCTGTGCCGCAGACAACGAATGGCTGCGCAGCCGCCGCAGCAAACTGGTGTTCGCCATCGCCCAGCATGTCGAAAAACTGGCCGACTGGCCGGCCGCCCACGCGCTGTACGCCGATTGCGATTATCCGGGCGCCCGCGCACGCGCCATCCGCGTACTGGAAAAGAACGCCCAGCCGCGCGAAGCTTTCGAATTGCTGCAAACCGCGATGCTGGCGCCGGAAAGCGAGGCCGAGCGCCAACAGCTGCTGCGCATGGCGCCGCGCCTGGCGCGCAAGCTGGGCCACGTCAAGCCGGCGCCGGTGTCGCTGGCGCAGGCAGAGCGCATCGATCTGAGCCTGCCGCCGCCGGAAGAAGCCAGCTACGTCGAGTTTGTCGTCCGCGATCACCTGAGCCGTGACGACGCGCCGGTCTACTACGTCGAGAACTCGCTGATGAATTCCTTGTTCGGCCTGCTGTGCTGGGAAGCGGTGTTCTCGCCGATCCCAGGCGCTTTCTTCCATCCGTATCATCGCGGCCCGGCCGATCTGCACAGCGCCGATTTCCAGCGCCGCCGCGCGCTGCAATTCAGCACCGCGCTGTCGCAGCTGGACGGCGAGCATTACCGCGCCACCATCCGCGCCAACTATGCCGCCAAGTACGGCCTGCAGTCGCCCTTCCTGTACTGGGAGGCGATCGATGAAGACTTGCTCGACCTGGCGCTGGACTGCATCCCGCCGCTGCACCTGAAGCGCGCGTTCGAGCGCATCCTGCTCGACATCAAGGCCAATCGCAGCGGCTTTCCGGACCTGATCCAGTTCTGGCCGGCCGAACGCCGCTACAATATGATCGAAGTAAAGGGACCGGGCGACCGCCTGCAGGACAACCAGCTGCGCTGGATCGCATACTGCGCAGCACACCAGATGCCGATCTCGGTCTGCTACCTTCAGTGGGCAGCATGACGCAGGCCGCCCGCTATACCGTCGCCGTCCGCGCACTGTGCGAGTTCACCGCCAAGACCGGCGACCTCGACCTGCGCTTCACGCCCTCGCCCACCGCGCAGGAAGGCATTGCCGGCCATGGCGTGGTGACGTCGCGCCGCGATGACGATTACCAGACCGAGATCGCGCTGTCCGGCGACTTCGGCCCGCTGCACGTGCGCGGCCGCGCCGACGGCTACGACAGCCGCACCAACCGCCTGGAAGAAATCAAGACCTATCGCGGCGATTTGAAGAAGATGCCGGACAACCAGCGCGCGCTGCACTGGGCGCAGGTGAAAATCTACGGCCACTTGTTGTGCCAGGACCAAAGCCTGCAAACGATCCGCCTGGCGCTGGTCTATTTCGACATCGGCAGCCAGAAGGAAACCGTGCTGCACGAGGACCACACGGCCGCCGGCCTGCAAGCCTACTTCGAACAACAATGCACGCTGTTCCTGCAATGGGCGCAACAGGAAATGGCCCATCGCGCCGAACGCGACCAGCAATTGAAGGCGATGCGCTTCCCCTACGGCGATTTCCGTCCGGGCCAGCGCCAGCTGGCGGAAGCCATGTACCGCGCCAGCAACCGCCAGGTCTGCCTGCTGGCGCAAGCGCCCACCGGCATCGGCAAGACTGTCGGCAGCCTGTTCCCGATGCTGAAAGCCAGCGCCGAACACGGCGTCGACAAGATTTTCTTCCTTGCCGCAAAAACTTCGGGCCGGCAGATGGCGCTGGACGCGGTTGACCTGATACGCGAAGGTGCGCCGCTGCTGCCGCTGCGCACATTGGAACTGGCGGCCAAGACCACCGCCTGCGTTAACCCGGACAAGGCCTGTCACGGCGATTCCTGTCCACTGGCGCAGGGCTTTTACGACCGCTTGCCGGCCGCGCGCGATTCCGCACTGGCCATCATGGCGCCGTCGGCCAACGGCAGCGCGCCGCCAGCGCTGGACCGCGATACGCTGCGCACCATCGCCCTCGCCCACAACGTTTGCCCGTACTACCTGGGCAGCGAGATGGCGCGCTGGTGCGACATCGCCATCGGCGACTACAACTACTACTTCGACAGCAGCGCCATGCTGTACAGCCTGACGCAGCTCAACGACTGGAAAGTCAATGTGCTGGTGGATGAAGCGCACAATATGGTGTCGCGCGCGCGCAAGATGTATTCGGCCGACATGGAGCACGACAGCCTGCGCCTGCTGCGCAAGATCGTCCCTGACGAACTGAAAAAGCCGCTGGACCGCGTGCACAAGCAATGGAACCAGCTGGAAAAGGACCAGGCGTCCGAATACCAGTCCTACGCCGAGCTGCCGGAGAAATTCATGGGCGCCTTGCAGACCGCGTCCACCGCCATCTCCGACTATATGGCCGACCATCCTGGCTACGTCGAGACAGACCTGCAAAGCTTCTACTTCAACGCGCTGATGTTCACGCGGCTGGCGGAGACTTTCGGCGACCACGCGCTGTTCGATATCGAAAAGGCGGCCGGCGCGCGCGCCAGCAACAGCAACTCGGTGCTCTGCATCCGCAACATCGTGCCGGCGCCTTACCTGAAGCCGCGCTTTGACAGCACGCACACGACCGCACTGTTCTCGGCCACGCTCAGTCCCTGGAACTACTTCGGCGACATGCTCGGCATGCCGGAGACGACCGCCTGGGTGGATGTGGAATCGCCGTTCGTCGCCGAACAGCTGTCGGTGCAGGTGGCATCGCATATCTCGACGCGCTATGCGCACCGTCAGCAATCGCTACGCCCCATCGCGGAACTGATGGGCCGGCAGTACGCCACGCAGCGTGGCAACTACCTCGCCTTCTTCAGCAGCTTCGATTACATGGAGAAAGCGGCCAAGCAGTTCAGCGAACTGTATCCGGACGTGCCGGTATGGCGCCAGTCGCGCCGCATGGACGAGGCGGAACGCGCGCAGTTCCTCGACCGCTTCACACTGGACAGCGAGGGCATCGGCTTCGCTGTGCTGGGCGGTTCGTTTGGCGAAGGCGTGGACCTGCCGGGCGCGCGCCTGATCGGCGCGTTCGTCGCCACGCTTGGCCTGCCGCAAATTAATCCGGTCAACGAGCAGATACGCGCGCGCATGGAAACCATCTTCGGCGCCGGCTATGACTACACCTACACTTATCCGGGCATGCAGAAAGTGGTGCAGGCGGCCGGCCGCGTGATCCGCACCACCTCCGACCGTGGCACGGTCTACCTGATCGACGACCGATTCGGCCGTCCGGAAATCCAGGAGCTGATGCCGGCGTGGTGGAAGATCGCTACCGCGTCAGCCGCGCATTCCGGCGCTTGAGCAGGTAGCAAGCCAGTCCGGCCAGCGCCGATGCCACCACCACTTTGCGCACCAGTCCCGCCTTGTTGTGCTGCCATTCGGCGCGAATGCCCATTTCGGCAAAGATGTTCGGCACCCTGCCCTGGCCAAGATCCTGGCCCAGGCCTTCGATGACATTGACGCGGTCTGCCATCTGCAACATCAGCCAATGGCGGATATCGTTCTCGCTCAACTTGTAGGCGCCGCCGCGCAGCTTGCCGCTTAGTCCCGACGGTGGCGCGCTGCTGCCGAACAGCGGCGTCACGCCCGGCCGTTCGATCGAGTGGAACACCTGCACATTCAAAGGCTGGTCCTGCGGCCGTTCGGTGCTGGCGCCCTCCAGCCGGGGCGGTGTGCGCTCCATCGGATAGGCTGGACGGTTTTCGCGCTCCAGGTCCACGCCCCAGCCAGGAATGTGGGCGTAGTCTTTTTCATCCAGGCTGTTGGCGCGGCGGTGCTGGCCACTGTGGTCTCGTGTCTCCATGCGTTTCTCCTTATAGCGCAGCGCGCGGTGGCACCAGCACGGTCTTGATGCAGTGATCCAGCTTGCTGGAAAAGATGTGGTAGGCGTCTGCGACTTCTTCCAGCGGCACGCGGTGCGTGATGATCTGCTTGGGATCGATGCGACCAGCCTGGATGTGTTCAATCAGGCGCGGCAAGTGACGCTTGACGCTGGCCTGGTTCATGCGCAACGTCAGCCCTTTGTTGATCGCGTTCCCGATCGGCAAGGCGTTGAAGGTCGGGCCGTAGACGCCAACGATGGATACGTGCCCGCCCTTGCGCACGGAGTTGATGGCCCAGTGCAACACGGTGGCCGAACCAGCCTGCCATTTGAGATAACGTCCGGTCAGCGTCTGCATGGCGTTGCCAACTGCCTCGCAGCCGACGCAATCGATGCAGACATCGGCGCCCAGCCAGTCGGTCATCTTCTTGATGTGCACCGCCATGTCGTCCACTTCGCGGAAATCGATGACTTCACATTGCGCATACTTGCGCACGAAGTCCAGCCGGTATTCCACATGGTCGACCACGATCACGCGGCCAGCGCCCAGCAGCCACGCTGACTTGGCGGCAAAGATCCCGACCGGTCCGGCACCAAACACCACCACCGTATCGCCACGCCGTATGCTGCCCATCTCGGCGGCCTGATAGCCGGTGGGCAGAGCATCGGTCAGCAGTACCGCATCGTCCGGGTCCATGTCCGGCGGCAGCACAGTGGGACCAACATCCGCCATCGGCACGCGCACGTATTCGGCCTGGCCACCGTCGTAGCCCCCGGTAGAGTGCGAATAGCCGTAGATGCCGCCGACCGCACTGGCTTCCGGATTCGTGTTGTGGCAATTGCTGTAGAGCTCACGCTGGCAAAAGTAGCACGCCCCGCAAAAGATATTGAACGGCACCAGCACGTGATCGCCGACCTTCAGATTTTGCACACCGGGGCCGACCTGCTCGACCACGCCGGTGAACTCGTGGCCGAAGGTCATGCCCACACGCGTGTCCGGCATCATGCCATGGTAGAGATGCAGATCGGAACCACAAATACACGACCGTGTGACGCGCACGATGGCGTCGTTCGGATGCTCGATCTGCGGCTCAGGTTTCTGATCCGCCCTTACGCGGTAAGGCCCCCTGTAATTCATCGCTAGCATGATGTGGCGCTCCTGAATCGGAAAAGGTGAAACCATTGTACGCGCCGATCAGCGTTAAACCTGCGCGTAAATTCAGCCGTGCGCGCCAATTTACTCTGCTGCCTGAACAGTGGAAATTCCAGCGCAAGATGTTCGGCGGCGCGTGGCGGTGGCTCCATCATCTTCACTTCGACACCAGTGCGCCGGCCGCAGTTTCCATTAATCGGACTTAAACGCGATTCATCGCCCGCATTGCGCGATTCGTCGGAAAGGCCGGGCGCTGGCCGGCGAATCGCGTAAGCTCATCGGTATTGCAATCTTGGGGAGGCGGTCATGAAGAAGCTGGGAATCTTGTTGTTTGCACTGACGGGAATGGCACATGCGGCGGACGACGCCCTCACCGCCACTGTGGCAAAGCTGGACGCGGAGATGTTCAACGCCTTCAACACCTGCGACAAGCCGGGGCAGCTGGATAAATACGCCAGCTACTTCGATCCAAAGATCGAGTTCTATCACGACAACGGCGGCGTCACCTGGGAGCGCGACGTCATGATCGCCCAGACCGCCAAAAACGTCTGCGGCAAATACCGCCGCGAACTGGTGCCAGGAAGCCTGAAAGTAATACCGGTGAAGGACTTCGGCGCCATCGCCACCGGCTCACACACCTTCTGCCAGTTCGGCAGCAATAAGTGCGAAGGCATCGCTGAATTCACCCTCGTCTGGCGCCTGCGCGACGGCGTCTGGCAAGTCACCCGCGCCCTCAGCTACGGCCATCGCGCCAATCAGTGAATGACGGCACGGATTTTCTGGTAGCCGCTGCGGCTGATCGGTAGGCGGCTACCGTCTTTGAGCGCGGCGACATGGCTATCCTTGGTGGCCTGCTCGATGCGATCGACGAAAGCGATGTTGACGATGTAGGAGCGGTGGATGCGCAGGAACTGCTGGCCATCCAGTTGCTCCTCCAGTTCCGACATGCGCTGGTTCTTCAGGTAGGACTTGCCTTCCGAGCGTATCTGCACGTAGTCATCCTGCGCTTCGATATACTCGATCTTGTCGGCGGTGATGACGTGGACCTTGGCGCCATCGCGTATCAGCACCCGAGCCAGCGGCTTGTTGCGACCGGTGGCTTCGCGCACCATCTTTTCGACCGTCTCACCGCTGGCGCCGAGATTGGCGCGTGCATGCGCCAGCGCCTGGTCGAAGCGCTGTTGGCTGAAAGGCTTCAGCAAATAATCCAGCGCGTGAAACTCGAACGCCTTGATCGCGTACTGGTCGAACGCGGTGGCAAAGATGTAGCGCGTCTTGTTGCCCGCCAGTTCGGCCACTTCAAATCCATCCAGCTTGGGCATCTGGATATCCAGGAACACCAGGTCCGGCGAAAGTTCAGTGATCGCCTTGACCGCCTCGAAGCCGTTGGCGCATTCGGCCACCACCTCCACATCCGCGTGCTCGGACAGGTATTCGCGCACCACGCCGCGCGCCAGCATTTCATCGTCCACGATGATGATACGCATTGCTCTACTCTCCTTGTGCGCTTGTTTGCGCGGGCATCGTGATGTCCACGCCAAAGCTGTTTTCCTTGCGGCCCCAATGGATGCCGGCTTCGTGTTTGTAGGCGCCGGATAGACGCTGGCGCACGTTGCTAAGGCCTATGCCATGGCCTTCGCTGCGGATCGACGCGATATCTTCGTCGACCGGATTGCTGACGCTGATGTGCAGGATCGAGCCGGCACGCCGCGCGCTGATGCTCACCGTGCCGCCTTCAGGCATATTGCAGATGCCGTGCTTGACGGCGTTTTCCACCAGCGGCTGGATAATCATCGGCGGCACCAGGCACTGCGCCGCATCCTCGCCGATATCCTCTTCCACCTGCAGCCGCTCGCCGAAGCGCACCTGCTCGATTGCCAGGAAGTGGCGTATCAATACCATCTCCTCGCCCAGCGTGACCTTCTTGTGCGCTTCCATGCCCAGGCTCTGGCGGAAGAAGCTCGCCAGTTCCAGCGTCATGCGCCGTGCTGCTTTCGGGTCCTGCGAGGTCAACGCGCTGATTGAATTCAGGCTGTTGAACAGGAAGTGCGGATCGATCTGCGTGCGCAGCATGCGCAGCTCGGCCTCCTGTGCCATCAGCATCGATTCCAGCTCGCGCTGCTCGGCGTTCTTGGCACGGACAAATTCAATCACCAGATAATGCAGCGCCGCCGCAAAGCCATACAACAGCACGCCCAGCACCACGATCAGCACCGACAGTTGCGGCGTGATCGCAATCCCACTCCACTCGATATCCAGCGCCAGGCACAGCGCATTCCACAGGTTCCCGATAATTAGCCACAGGAAGCCCGAGGCCAGCGCCGCCACCGTCAGCACCAGTGCAATCTGCCCCGGTTGGCGGCTGCCCAGCGGATAGGCGCGGCACAGGTAGAACGCCGAATAGCCGGTGGCAAATGCATATTCCAGGTTCACTGGTATCGAGAACAGCATGGCGTTGGCCAGCGGCGTGTCGCTGGCCAACCAGATCACACCACCCAACGCCGCGCCAAGGAAAAGCCACACCAGCAGGTACAGAACCAGTCCGCGCCGGGTGGAAGACAGCTCCAGCATCAGTTGCGCACTTCCACGCCGCCCATGATGACGTAGCCGCGCAAGATCAGGCGTTTCGGCACGGCGCCGGCGGCAGGCGGCACGGTCTTCTCTTCAAAGCCGCCCATAATCGGCGTCCCTTCCAGCACCACCACCCAGTCGATCGGCACCTTGACGGTGATGCCGCCGCAGAAGGCGAACAGGTTGAGCACGGCGTCGCCGTTGATCGAGGCCTGGCGCAAATCAAGGTCGCTGCCGCCCATGATGGCGGTGATCTCGCCGCCACGGAAATCCTGCGACAGGATGCGGTTCTTGTGGGCGCCCATGATAGCCGTGATGTTGACCACCGAGTCGCTGCCATCCTTGTCCAGCGTGAAGCCTTCCTGCTCCAGCGTCTTGCGACGCGTAACGGACTTGAACACCACCGCCACGCCGGCGCCGATCAACAGCAGCGGCCACAAGGTGCGCCAGTCAATATGGAGGAAGCCGAGCGACTTCAGCATGATCAGCGAGCCAAACAAGATCATGAAGCCGCCGACGAACAGGCCGGACTGGGTGCGCGTTTGCAGCACTTTCAGGATGCCGACAGCAATCAGCACGGTCGGCACGATGTGGACGCGCAGGTCCAGGTCGAGCCAGCCCAGGTTATCCAGCAAAAACAGCATGCCGATGCCGATGACGAACAAGCCAATAATCATTTGCGTGGCGGGACTGCGCTCGCGGCGGCGGGTATTCATGCTTGCTCCTTGGTCGATGGCGGGAAGATATTGTCCAACAGGGGGCGCAGCATCATGCCGACGCCCCAGGCGACCAGCAGCGCCGGCCAGGTGTCGCCGAAGCCCAGGCCCCAGATGTGATTGAAGGAGACGTACCACCAGCCGGCGAAGAAGATCTCCCACCAGCCTTCGGTGAAGCGGCGCGAGCTGGTCGGAGGAATGATTTTGGTGATGCCGCTGATGACCACCAGCCAAGGCCAGTAGCGCCAGAAGTGCGCCGGATTCAGGTCGATGTCGAGGATATCGAGTTGCGCCAGCAGGATGACCGTGCCGGCGATGATCAGCGCCAGGCCCCAGACAAGCTGTTTGCGCCAGCGGTATGCAGTTTCTACGTTCATCTTAGTCCCCCAAGTCGGTATGCATAGAACAATACCGGGGAATGGGAGACGAGGAAACCGCTATTCGGCGAACGGCGGAAATGCGCCGGTGAATGGCGAAGAAGTCGGCCAATAGCGTGGCCGGGACGTGGTCAGTTGCGGCCGTTGCCGACTTTCTGGTCGAAGGCCGTCAGGCCCCAGCCAAGTTGGCGACGGATTTCGTCCGGCGTCGGCGGCGGTTTCACCTCGTGCGAACGGCGTTCCAGGTAGGCACGTACCAGGTATTTCGAGGGCTGAGTAGTTTGCGTCATGATGACCTCCATGCGGCGGCAACATCGTTGATCTGGTGCCGATACTTGAGGCTACCGGCTTACCTGCTGCCGAGCACTGACTGCTCCAAGCACGCAAGACCAGTGTAACGCCGCTCGGGGCGGGCCTCTGTACGGGCCCGCACACTGCACCAATCAGAGTTTTTGCTGCAAAAACTCCAGGAAGCAGCTGATGCGCTGCGCCAGCTGGGTGTTGCGGTAGTAGACCGCGTGGATCTGCTGGCGGTAGCCGGTATAGTCGGCTTCCAGGATCTTGACCAGGCGGCCGGCTTCGACATCGGCGCGGGTCATGAAGTCCGCCAGGCAGACGATGCCCTGGCCGGCCAGCGCCAGCTGGCGCAAGGTCTCGCCGCTGGAGGCGGACATCGTCGGCGTCACCGGCAAGCTGTTGCCGGCCGCATGGCGCAGCGGCCACTGGTTGCCCAGCTCATACTGCATAAAGCCAAGCAGCGAGTGCTGCGCCAGTTCTTCCGGCGTGGCCGGCGTGCCATGCGCCGCCAGATAGCCGGGGCTGGCCAGCACGTATAGCGGGCTGGAAGTCAGCGCGCGCGCGTGCAGCGTCGAATCATTCAGCGCGCCGATGCGGATGGCGATGTCGGTGCGGTGTTCGATCAGGTCGGTGATCTGGTCGTTGCTGCTTAATTCGAGGCGGATTTCCGGATACATGGCGCGGAACTCGGCCATGTGCGGCACCACGCAATGCAGCATGAACGGCGAGGCCGCGTCCACGCACAGGCGGCCGGCCGGTTTCTGACGGCGGATACGGATGGTTTCTTCCGCCTCTTCCATCGCGCCAAGGATGGCGCGGGCTTTTTCGAGGAACAGCGCGCCCTCTTCGGTCAGCTCCATGCGGCGCGTGGTGCGCGTCAGCAGCGAGGTGGCCAGCTTGTCTTCGAGCCGCGACAGCGCACGGCTGACGCCGGAGGTGGTCTGTCCCAGGTGGACCGAGGCGGCGCTCAGGGTGCCGCTGTCGATCACGGTGATGAAGGTTTTTAAATCGTCCGAATTGATTTCCACGGGTGTTCCATCCTTACGCCACGTACAGCAGCACCGCGCCGAAATGGCAGGCGCTGCCGCCCAACACAAACAAATGCCAGACACCGTGCCCATAGCGCCATTTGTGATCGGTGACGAAGAAGGCAATGCCCACCGTATAAACCAGTCCCCCGATCGCCAGCCACATGAAGCCATCCCAGCCCAGCGCGTCGATCAGCGGACCGGCGCCGATCACCCCGACCCAGCCCATCGCCACGTAGATCAGCAGCGACAGCACGCGCGCGCCCTTGGCGAACAGCAGTTCCTGCACGATGCCGATGATCGCCAGTCCCCACACCACGCCGAACAGCGTCCAGCCCCATGGCCCGCGCAGGCTGACGAGCGTGAATGGCGTGTAGCTGCCGGCGATCAGCAGATAGATGGCGCAATAGTCCATCTGCCGCAGCACGTCCTTGGCGCGGCCGCGCAGGCTGTGATACAGCGTGGACGTCAGGTACAAGGCCAGCAAGGTGGCGGCGTAGATGCTGCAGCTGACCACTTTCCAGGTGTCGCCGCTGCGGGCGGCCTGGATGATGAGCAACGTGCCGCCGATAGCAGCCAGCGCGGCGCCCACGGTGTGCGTGATGCTGTTAAAGCGCTCTCCGTAGTACATATCGAATTCCAATGCAGTGGTGGCTGCGGCTGGGATAGCAGCGGCCAACGGCATTGTATAGCGCTTAGACTGTTCTCGCCGCTATCCACACTTTCGTTGCTTGTTGTCAATTAGCAAAAACTCATCGTAGCAGATTTGGAATTTATTAAAAGCAATGTTACAAAATGATATAACTAAAGTGGATAGCGCTTGAGGGTTGACGCGATTGCGACATATGTCGCATAATCATCCCATTAGTCGCACAGGAGTACTACATGTCGGGTTTGATTCCTTCGGTCAGTGAACTGACTTTGCTGAAAGTGCTGTGGAAGCAGCAGCCATTGAGCGCACGCGAGATTCATGACGCGGCTGCCGATGAGCTGGACTGGTCGTTTTCCTCCACCCGCAAGACGCTGGACCGCATGCTGGAAAAGCAGATGATCGGCCTGCAGGCGGTACACGGCATCAATGTCTATAGCGCAAAGCTGGAGAAAGTGGGCACGCTGGCAGCGTTTGCCCACGATTTCGGCCGCCGCGTGATGGAGATGGATGCGCCGCTGCCGGTCGCCATGTTCACCGGCAGCAAGCTGGTCGACCAGCAGGAGTTGACGCAGCTGGAACAGATGCTCAACGACTGGCCGGCGGACGATGATGGGCACAGCTGAGATGATGATGGCGGCCTGGCTGCTGTCGGCAAAGTGGCTGCTGGCCAGCGCCGGGTCTGTGGCCGTCGGCCTGCTGGCGTGGCTGTTGCTGAGCGGCGCGGCGCAAGCATGGCCAGCGCTGCGCACGCGCCGTGGTGTGTGGCTGGCAGCGCAAGCCGTAATCGCCGCAGCCGCCCTGCTCCCCCTGCTGCCGCGCAGTCCCCACGTCGCACCGCAGATTGAACTCGCCATGGCGCCAGCCATCCCCACCACCGCTGTACCGCATGTGACCGGGGCCGAGGCGGCAACGCACGGCTCTACGGAGCTGGAACGCGCCAATGCGGCTGCACCAGCGCACGACACGCCGCCGTTGGCACATGCCGACACCGACGCTTCAGGTTCCGCCGCTCTCGATAACACTGCCAGCCTCGCTGCACAAGCTCCGACGCCGCGCCTCGCCCGCACGCTGCCGTTGCTGGCCGCGATCTGGCTGCTGGCCTATGTTGCTGGCCTGGCGTGGTCAATCGCCAAACTGCTGCGTGCGCGCCGCTTGTGGCGCGGGCTGCTGACAAGCGCACAGCGCTTCACGCCGGCCGAGCTGCAAGCAAATCCTGCATTCACGCCTGAACAGCGCCATCAGATCACACAGCGCGGCCTGACTGTCATGCGCACCGACGCTGCCGTCTCACCGATGCTGATCGGCGTGTTGCGCCCGGTCCTGCTGCTGCCCGCCCACCTGGACGCGCTCACCCGGGAACAGCAGCAAATGATCGTCGCCCACGAACTGCATCACTGGCGTGTCCGCGACCCACTGTGCCTGGCCATCGCCGCCACGCTGCAGACGGTTTTCTGGTTCAATCCGGTCCTGCGCTGGATGGCAAAGCAAATGGAATGGGCGCTGGAACTGCAATGCGATCAGCATGTCCTGACAGGACGTCCGCAACACCAGCGCAAGCAATATGCCGCTTCATTGCTCCAGCAATGGACAGCACCGATGGGCGTGGCGGCGTTTAACGGCGCCACCATCACCGCGCGGATTCGTCACATGCAGAAAAGCAGCTTGCCAACGCTCAGCACCGCCGCCACCTGGATCACCGCCTCCGTGTTGACCAGCGTATTGGTCGCCGGCGTCATGCTGCAACCGGCGCTGGCACTCACCGCGCCCCCGATGGCGGTAGCGGCGCCATTGCCGGCCGCTGAGGCTTGGCGCGCGCCGCTCGACAAGGTCCGCGTTACCAGCTTCTACGGCGTCAAGCGCAGCGTACCGCGCACGCCGCACAAAGGCATCGATTTCGGCGCGGCCAAAGGTACGCCCGTACACGCCACCGCCGGCGGCACCGTCATCGCCGCCGGCCCGATCGCCGAAAACGACGGCAAATACGGCAACACCGTCATCATCGAGCACGGCGCGCAGCGCTCGCTGTACGCGCACCTGAACAGCGTCAGCGTCAAACCCGGCCAGCGGGTACAGGCCGGCCAGTTGATCGGCGCAGTCGGTGAAACCGGCCTCGCCACGGGCCCGCACCTGCATCTTGAAGTCCGGCAGAACGGCCAGAACATCGATCCGGCCACCATGTTCACCAACCTCGACGCCTACGCCACCGCGCGCGCCCTCAAGGTCCGCCGCCAGCAACTACCCTCGAAGGAATAGCCATGCCAGTACCACGTATCACCAGCAGCCTGCTGCTGGCGGTGACCGCTTGCGCCTACGCATCCGAAACACCGGAGCCGCCACAGGTCCAGATCAAGGCCAGCCGCGACGACTTGCGCCAGCGTGAAACCACCACCGCCATCGTCATCCACCACGCCGACATCGTGCGCCAGGGCGACCAGACGCTGGCCGATGTGCTCAAGCGCCTGCCCGGCGTCAGCATTCGCGGCACGCCCGGCCAGGGCGGCGGCATCCAGATGCGCGGCCTGGGCAATGGCTACACGCAGATCCTGCTGAACGGCGAACCTGTCGCCACCGGCTTCTCGCTGGACAGCATCGCGCCGGAAACCATCGAACGCATCGAAATCCTGCGCAGCGCCACGGCGGAACTGAGCAACCAGGCGGTGGCCGGCGCCATCAACATCATCCTGAAGAAAGCCGCGACAAAAGGCCAGCGCTCGGTCAGCGCCAGTCTCGCGCGCCAGGCCGGCGCCAGCACGCCATCGGTCAGCGGACAAATCTCCGACCAGGACGGCGCCTTCTCGTACAGCCTCGCCGCGACGCTGACGCGCAAGCAAAACCGCAAGCCCTTTACCGACTGGCAGGAGCAACGCACGCCCGATGGCACACTCGCGCTGCTGCGCCGCACACCGCAAACGGAAAATGGCCGCACCGATTCGCTGACATTGACGCCGCGCCTGAACTGGAAGCTCGACGGCGGCGATACCCTGAGCTGGCAAAGCTTCGCCTACCTGCGCCGCATGGACAACCTGACCGTCGCTGATGAACAAGCGCTGCTCGGCGAGCATAGCGAATACCCGCACAACACGGCCAACTTCGTCGCCAACTTCGTTATGCTGCGCAGCGACCTGAATTGGACGCATCGCCTGGACAATGGCGACAAACTGGAAATGAAACTCGGCGCCAGCACCAATCGCCGCACCGGCACTTTCGATTTTCACGGCATGGATGCCGATGGCGCGCCGAAAAGCCGTCACCACGTGGATTCAGGGCCGGTGGAGAACACCGTCACCAGCACCGGTACCTATCGCCATCCAGTCGGCGAGACGCATGCGATTGCACTCGGATGGGATGTCAGCCATGGCGTTCGGCGCGAGGACCGCGACGAGACGCTATTCGATGCGGCCGGCGTGCAAATCAGCGCCAACAACGCCGATTATTCCGCGACCGTGAACCGTTTGGCGGTGTTCGCGCAGGATGAATGGCAAGTCACCAAGCGCTATTCGCTGTATCTGGGATTGCGCCACGAGCGGCTGGACACCGTCAGCCGTGCGGCCGCCGCCAATGCGCCGGACAAGCTGGACAGCAGCTCGGCAGTCTGGAGCCCTTCGCTGCAATCACGCTATGAGCTGGAGAACAAGGATGTGCTCCGGCTGGCGCTCAGCCGCACATACAAGGCGCCGCAACTGGTGCGGCTGGTGCCACGCCGCTACACCAAGGATAACAACAACAATCAGACCAATCCGGATGAACAAGGCAACCCGCTGCTGCGGCCGGAGCTGGCCTGGGGCCTGGATGCGGCGTACGAACATTATCTCGGCGATGGCGCGCTGCTCAGCGCCAGCGTCTACGCGCGCCGCATTCGCGATGTGACGCAATGGCGCTTGTTCGAACAGGATGGCATCTGGGTGACGGCGCCGTTCAACGACGGCAAGGCCAGCTCGCACGGCGTGGAGCTGGAAGCGAAACTGCCGCTGACGAAGGCGCTGGACCTGCGCGCCAACCTGGCGCGCAACTGGTCGCGCGTGAACAATGTGCCGGGACCGTACAACCGGCTGGAATCGCAGACGCCAGCCACCGCCAACATCGGCCTCGACTATCGCTGGTCACGGTGGGCGCTGGGCGGCAACCTGAATTACCAGGCCGGCGAGCGCGAACGCCAGTCAGCAGAAACGCTGAGCAGCACCAGCCCGAAACGGGAACTGGATCTGTACGCCGTGTGGAAATGGCAAGCCAGAACGCAGTTGCGTCTGTCCGCCAGCAATCTGCTGCGTCAGCAAGCGACGGAGAACTACAGCTACACCGACGCCAAGGGCGCCGTGCGCACCCAGCGCCTGACGCCAGGCTACGCCACCCTGCGTCTGATGCTGGAACATCAGCTGTAATTAGTGGACGTTGCGGGCGATGTAATACGTGGCGCCGACGAGGCCGGAGCCCGCCGCTGTCATCCATATCATCAGGCGCCAGGTCTGTGCTTCTATCGCTTTGTGGAGTGCTGTACGGACGGACTCAACTTCTGTACGGACGGACTCAACTTTCGCCTCGGTGGCGTAATACGTCATTCTCTCGTTGAGCGCCTTAAGCTCCGCCTGCATAACGCCGGTGGTAACGCGAAGTTCATTTTGTCCGTCGCGCAGCACAGCCACCTCCCGCGCCAGTGCTTGCTGTCCCTCCTGCATCAGCTTCAGCGTCGCCAGCATGGACTCATTCTGTATCTGCATTTGTGCCTGCATAACAGCCGTGCGCGTTAGCAAGGTCTGCAGCATTTCGCCCGTCGATGTGCCATGTCCGTCCATGCTTCACATAGTTTGCCTCAGGTGAAGATACGTCAAGCGGAACGGCGATCAGATGTCGAATAGCTCAAACTTCGTGATATCGTTGCGTTCTATGACGCAAGATTCGTATAAACCATATAAACGTTGCATGGTGCTGGGCGGTGGCGGCTTCCGCTTCGGCATCTATATCGGCATGTATGCCGCGCTGCGACAAGCCGGCAAGGCGCCTGATGTGCTGCTGGCCAGCTGCGGTGGCGCGATTGCCGCCGCCATCATCCACAACCTGCCTGATCCGGAAACACAGCGTCTTTGGCTGTCATCCGAAGAGATGTACGGCTTCTGGTGCAGCCTGCGGTCCACCGACCGTGCTGCGCTGGCCGGCACCTTGATGCGTGCGGCCGGGCGCAAGCTGTCCACCGCCCGCGCACCAGTGGTTCCTGACCTGTTCAACGATTACCTGTTCGAGATTCCGCCACAACTGCCTTTGCCTTCAGCGGTCGAGACGCCCGAAGTCGAGGTCGCCATCATCGCTGGCAAGCTGCTGTTCGGGCCTGAAGACGTCGGCCAGCGGCGCGGTCAGCGCAAGCTGTATGCGGAAACCATCTTCTGCAACGAACGCACCGCCAACGCGCTGCACGGCATGGACTCGCCACTGGCAGACGAACGCTGGGGCCAGCACGCCATCGCGCAGGCGATGCTGACCGACAGCACGGCAAGCGTCAACGAAGCCGCCCGCCTTTCCATCGCCGACATGATCTACTTCCGCAGCGCCCCCTATCGCGGCGACGAGTACATCGGCGGCGTGCTGGACCTGTTCCCGGTCGAAATCGCCCGCAGGCTGGGCAAGGAAGTCATCATGGAATTCAAGGAAGCCTTCGACCAGGTATTCTCGATTCCCGCCTGGCGCTCGGTGCTGGGCGTGGACGGCAACGCGCGTCTGCGCTACGCCAACTCACACCTGGCCGACATGCGCATCGACTCGTCCGACGTTTCGGTGGTGCTGGAAAAGCAGCAGCTACAGCAAAAGCTGGACTGGCTGCGCAACCGCATCGAACTGCAAATGCCGCCGAGCTACGACGTCTTCGCCCAGCACATGCGCGACCAGTGGCAGTACGGCTACGAGCGCGCACAGGAAGCGCTGGCGCGGCCGCCGCGCCAGCAGCCGCCAGTCCGCCGTGCCAACAAGTACAGCAAACCGCTGAGCAGCATCGAGCCTTAAAGGAAGTCCGACGCCAGCGCCTGGTGCAGCGAGGCCACCGCCGCCGAGCCTTCGCCTACCGCCGCCGCCACCCGCTTGACCGAGCCGCTGCGCACATCGCCAACCGCGAAGATGCGCGGACGGCTGGTTTCCAGGAAGTGGCGCGAACGTTCCAGCGGCCACTCGGCGGCCGGCACATCCGGCCCGGTCAGCACAAACTGCTTGGCGTCCAGCGTCACGCAATCCCCCAGCCAGGCGGTGCTTGGCTCCGCGCCGAGGAACAGGAACAGATGACGCGCCGGCGCCTCGCGCGGTTCGCCGCCCTGGCTTTGCCAGCAGATGCTTTCCAGCCGCTCGCCGCCGCGCAGCTCGACGATCTGCTTATGCGTGTGCAGCGTGATTTTCGGCGAGGCTTCGATGCGCTGGATCAGGTAGCGTGACATGCTGGCCGCCAGCCCGCTGGAACGCACGACGATGTGCACGTGTTTGGCGTGTGCCGACAGAAACACCGCCGCTTGTCCCGCCGAATTGCCACCGCCGACAATCACCACTTCCTCGTTGGCGCAAAAGTTCGCCTCCATGAACGAGGCGCTGTAGTAGACGCCCTTGCCTTCGAAGCGCTCCAGTCCCGGCAAGGCCGGCTTGCGGTAGCGCGCGCCGCTGGCGATGACGATCGAGCGCGCGCGCAGCTTCTCGCCGCTGTCGATATCGATGGCGTATTCCTGCTCGCTGCAATGAACCGCGCTGACCTTGACCGGCACCGCCACCTCGGCGCCAAACTTGCGCGCCTGCGACAGCCCGCGTCCCGCCAGCGCCTGTCCCGACACGCCGGTCGGGAAGCCGAAGTAATTCTCGATCTTGGAGCTGGCGCCAGCCTGGCCGCCGGGCGCCTTCGCATCCAGCACCGCCACCGTCAAGCCTTCCGATGCCGCGTACACCGCAGCAGCCAGCCCCGCTGGACCAGCGCCGACCACCACCACGTCGAACAGGCGGCCGTCGATGCTATCGGGGCTGATGCCAATGCCGTCCGCCAGCTGGCGCAGGGTCGGCTTGCGCAGCACGTCGCCGGACAGCGTGACCACCGCCGGAATATCCTGCAGCGTAATGCCGAAGCGCTCCATCAGCTTGTGCGCCTCTTCATCGTGCGCGTTCTCGGTATCGAAGTAAGCAGCCGGCTGGCCGTTACGATTGAGGAAATGGCGCAGCACCAGCGTCTCTTGCGAATCGCGTGCGCCGAAGATCACCACGCCGCCGCCGGTTTGGTCCTGCATGTAGGCGACGCGGCGCAGGATGTAGGCGCGCATGATGGTTTCGCTCAGCTCTGCCTCCGAAATCACCAGCGTGCGTAGCGCCTCCTCGCTGATGACGATCAGCTCACTGTCCGCCACCACGCGCGCGGTGGCGACAGCGGCGCGGCCGGCCAGCGCGCCCATCTCGCCGGTGAACATGCCTGGCCCATGTGTGCCCAGCATGCTGGCGCCCAGCACCGAGCCGCGCTCGATTTCGATCGCGCCGGAGATAATCACATACATCGGAATATGGCGGTCACCCTGGCGGAACAGCACCGTACCGGCACTGAAGTGCTGTCGTTCGCCGTAGCGCAGCAGCACGTCGAACTGCGCTTCGCTGAGTGTGGGGAAAATCTGATGGCGGCGGTTGCCGATGTCGGACGACGCCAGATGCGGGGCGGTGCCCCCGGTGTGCTGTTCCATGCCGTATCCTCGTTGAGTGATGCGGCCATCATAGCGCTAAACAGGCAGCGCGGTCGCCTACCCTTGTGGCAGGATCGTCAGCGGCATAGCTGCTGCCACTGCGCCTCGAATTCGTCCGGCGTTACATCTTGCGCCAGCAGCGTCAGGTCGCGCGCCACCGAGATGTAGCGCTGAAAGCCGATGTAGGCGCCAAAGGCATCCTTGGCGTTGACTTCGCCGCACGGCGCGCCGCCCTTGCCGATGAACTGGTTGCGGAACTGCGCATGCGCCGGCTCCAGCACCTTTTCCCTGACATATTTTTCGCCCTGGCTGTTCAACAGCGCCATATCCTCGCGCTGCTTCTGCTCGGCCGACTTGCCGCAGGCCGCCAGCGCCAGCATCAACGCTGTCGTGATTAGCAATCTCATATGTTTTTCTCTTTTATATCCTACATCCTGACTTAACGCGGCAACACCGCGCGTTGTTGACACACGGGCGATTTGTTAATATCCCATGCTTTACAGCTTGATCAGGAGACAATATGTCCAACCCAATTTCCGCCCGCTGGTTCAAAGCACTGCTGGCGTGCGCAATGTTGCTGAGTTCCTATGCCGGGGCAGCGGAAAAACTGGCCCACGTGACCATCCTGGCCACCGGCGGCACCATTGCCGGCAGCGGCGCCACCAGCACCACCACGGTCGGCTACACCGCCGCCACCGTTGGCGTGGACCGCCTGATCGCCGCCGTGCCGGAACTGGCCAAGGTTGCCGACGTCAAAGGCGAGCAGGTGTTCCAGATCGCCAGCGAAAACATGAGCAACGAGCACTGGCTGACGCTGGCCAAGCGCGTCAACACCCTGCTGGCGCAGCCTGACGTTGACGGTATTGTCATCACACACGGCACCGACACGCTGGAAGAAACCGCCTACTTCCTGGACCTGACCGTCAAGAGCAAAAAACCGGTGGTGCTGGTCGGCGCCATGCGTCCGGGCACCGCGCTGTCGGCTGACGGCCCGATCAATCTGTACAACGCTGTGCTGCTGGCCGCCAGCAAAGACGCCATCGGCAAAGGCGTGCTGGTGGCGCTGAACGACCAGATCCACGCCGCCCGCGATGTCACCAAAACCAATACCTCGACGCCGGACAGCTTCAAGACCCCGGAACTGGGCCTGCTCGGCTACATCCAGGGCAACAAGCCATATTTCTATCGCCAGTCGACCCGCAAGCACACCGCCGACAGCGAGTTCGACATCAGCAAGCTGACCGCGCTGCCACAGGTCGACATCGTCTACGGCTACGCCAATGTTAGCCCAGTTGCGCTGAACGCGCTGGTGGGCGCCGGTGCCAAGGGCATCATCCACGCCGGCGTTGGCGATGGCAGCCTGGCCAGCTCGGTCAAGGCCGGCCTGGTGGCCGCGCGCAAGCAAGGTGTGCTGATTGTGCGTGCCAGCCGCGTCGGCCAGGGCATCGTCGCCCGCAACGGCGAAGCCAACGACGATGAACTGGACTTCGTTGCCGCCGATACGCTGAACCCGCAAAAAGCCCGCATCCTGCTGATGCTGGCGCTGACCAAGACCAGCGACAGCAAGCAGATCCAGCAAATGTTCTACACCTATTGAGTCTACGGATAGCTGGGCCGCGTCATGCGGAACAGGCTGTCCGGCGTGATTTCGAAGTAATCGGCCGGGCCGCCGCCACGCAGGATGGTGTGCGAGCCGGCCGTATCATAAATGCCATCGCGCAGAAGCTCACGCGCGATGTGCACGCCCACCACTTCCCCTAATATCAGCCAGCTATTGGTTTCCACGCCGGACGCGCCGTGCAGGCGGATGATCTGGCTGCGCTTGCATTCAAACGCCACCGGGCTCTCCGCCACGCGCGGCACCGAGACGATGTTGGAAGGTTGCGGCGTCAGGCCGGCCAGCTGGAACTCGTCCACCTCTGGCGGCGCGGCGGCGCAGCTGGCATTCATCGCCTCGGCCAGCGGGCGGGTGGCGAGGTTCCACACGAATTCACCGGTTTCCTCGATATTCACCAGCGTGTCCTTGCGGCCCAGGCTGGCAAAGCCAATCAGTGGCGGCGTGTAATTGAACGCATTAAAGAAGCTATAAGGTGCGAGGTTCAACATACCGCTGGCGGAACGGGTGGAAATCCAGCCGATCGGGCGCGGCCCGACGATGGCGTTGAATGGATCATGCGGCAAGCCGTGGCCTTGTGCCGGCTGGTAGAAGTAGGGGTCGCTCATGCCTCATTGTCGCACAAGCTGTTAATGAAACAATTTATACAAAAAGAACACTTGCACCTTCGACGCAGGGGTCGCAGTATACGGGTATCACCTACTTGAAACACGTAAGATGGAACTCGATCTGCAATTTCGCTTGCTGAAAGCCCCGCCCGCCACCAAAGTCCTGATGGCGTTTCGCCGCGACGCGGACAGCGAAGGGGCGCTGCCACGGCCGAAGGCGGCTGACGCGCGCGGCACGGTGCAATGGGTGGCGGTCGAGCTGAATAAAAAGCAGATCGGCATCGCCCGCCTGGAGTTGGCGCCGCCGGAGTTTTGCTTTGTGTCGGAGCTGATAATACTGAGTCAATACCGCGGTCAGGGCATCGGCCACTGGATCATGAAGCGCATTGAACAATACTGCGCGGGCGCCGGCATCAAGCGCCTGCTGCTGGAGGCAGGCGAAGGCACCGACAATTTCTACAAATCGCAGGCCTTCGTTTCCGACCCGCTGATGCCGCGTTTGCTGCGCAAGGACATCAATCCCTTCCAGCGCAAGATCTTCTCTCCATTATTCCACTGACCAGCGTTTCAGCCGCGCCAGCAGTTCGTCCGCCGCCGCGTTGGCCGATGCCGGATTCTGGCCGGTGATCAGTTCCCGGTCCACCACCACTTTCGGCTGCCAGTTGGCGGCGCTGCTATAGACACCGCCCGCACGTTCCAGCGCCGTCTGCGGCGTGAACTTCATCTCGCCACCTTTCAGCATGGGCTTGGCGGCTTCCTCTTCCGGATTGCTAATCACCGTCATCTTGTAGCCGGCGTAAATCCAGCCGGGCGCCTTGGCGGCTTTGCCGTTCTCCAGCGTTTTGGTGAACTGCTGCGGCTGCCCCAGCGTCGACAGCAGTGCGATGGGGCCGTGGCAGACCAGGACAGTCGGCTTGCCATCCTTGTGGAAAGCTGCCAGCAGGCGGCCCAGCGGTGCGCTATGCAGCAGGTCCTGCATCGGCGCATGGCCGCCCGGCACGTAGACCGCATCATAGCGGGCGTAGCCGGTTTGTTCTACGCGCGCCAGGCTGATCACCGGTGAACTGGTGGCCGAGGTCAGCTGCAGTTTATCCAGCAGCGCCAGGTGCTGCTGCATCTGCGCCTCGTCATTCCCGAAGTACATTTTGTCCACCGAGCTGCGATCGACGGTCGGCGCCTTGCCCAGCGGCGTGGCGAACGTGACAGTGTGGCCGGCGTCGATCAGCTTTTTCACTGGCTGCATCAGTTCGTTGGCGTAGAAGCCGGTGTCGAAGCTGCGGTTGTCGCGCAGAGCCAGCTGGGATTCATCAGACAGTACGACCAGCACGTTGGCGGCGCTGGCAGTCAAAGCGGCCAGGCCGAGGACGGCGCCGGAGACGGCGTTGCGGAGGGTGTGCTTCATGGTGTTGCTCCTTTGTTTTCAATAGCAACAGTGTATTCATGCTTGCGATGTGTTTAAATAACCGGAAATTCAAATCATCTGTTCTTGAAAGGTATGAATGGCACGGCAATTCGATCACATGGCGGACGTGGAAGCCTTTGTCACCATCATCGACAAGGGCACCATCAGCGCGGCGGCGGTCGCGCTCGGCACCACGCCCTCAGTGCTGAGCCGGGCGGTGGCGCGGCTGGAAGCGCGGCTTGGCGTGCAACTGATGCGCCGTACCACGCGCCGGCTCAGCATCACCGAGGCTGGCACTCTGTATCTGGATCAGGCGCGCAGCGCTTTCGGGCTGATCGCTGATGCCGAACGGGCGATTCAGGGCCAGGGCGGCGCATTGTCCGGCAAGGTGCGCATCAGTGTGCCCACCACTTATGGGCACTACCGCCTGCCTGCCCTGCTGCGGCCATTCATGGAACAGCATCCGCAGGTGACGATAGAACTCAGCATCAGCAACCGCAATGTCGATCTGGTGGCAGAAGGTTACGACATGGCCATCCGCCTCGGCGAGTTGGCCGACAGTGGCCTGGCCGCCAAGCGTCTCGGCGATGAGGCCGTGTGCCTGGTCGCCTCGCCAGCCTATGTGGCGCACGCCGGCATGCCGCGCGACCTCGACCAGTTGTCCCGGCACGCCTGCCTGCCCTTCATCCTGCCGAGCACCGGCCGCCAGGCGCCATGGCTGCTGCGGGTGGACGGCCAGGATCTCGACTGGCTGGCGCCCGCCCGCATGCTGGTAACGGACGATGTGCTGGGCGTGGTGACGCTGGCGCAGCAAGGCCTGGGCATCTGCCAGACCTATCACTTCATCGCCGAAGAGCGGCTGGCCAACGGGCAACTGACCGAGGTGCTGCCGGCGTTGCGCGGTCGCAGCCGGCCGTTTTCGCTGATTTATCCTCCGCACCGGCGCATGTCGGCCGCCAGCCGCGCGCTGATCGACTGTCTTCCCTCAGGTTGTTAACATTTTCTGTGGATAAGGTTGTTAAGAAGCATTCTCAGCGGCTTCTAAGCCTTTGTTTTCAATGAACAAAATCCCGCTGCGCAAATTTTTTGCAGCGAGAGTTATCCACTCCAGTACACTAGCTGATTAGCCACTTATCCCCTGGACTTCATGAAATTGCGATACACCGCCCTTGCCTTGTCGCTGCTGCTGGGCGCCACCAGCCTCCACGCCAGCGCCGCCGAGGCTGATGCGCCGAAATGGAGCTTGCGCGAGCACTACACCAAATACGAATTCAACATACCGATGCGCGACGGCATCAAGCTGTTCACCGCCGTCTACGTCCCGAAGGACGCCAGCAAACCCTATCCCTTCCTGATCCAGCGCACGCCATATAGCGCCGGCGTGCAGGCGACCGGCGAATTGCATTACGGCGTGGATTTCTACCCGGAGCACATCGGCCCGTCGCAACAGTTCGAGGACAGCGGCTACATCTTCGTCAAGCAAGATGTGCGCGGACGGTATATGTCCGAAGGCAAATGGCAGGAAATGACGCCGCACAGTAATCCCAAGCGCGCCAAAGGCGAAGGCAACGAGAGCGAAGACATGCACGACACCGTCGACTGGCTGCTGAAGAACGTGGCCAATAACAACGGCAAGGTCGGCATCCTGGGGATTTCCTATCCCGGCTTCTACACATCGGCAAGCATCATCGATTCTCACCCGGCCATCAAAGCAGCCTCGCCGCAGGCGCCGGTGACCGATCTGTACATGAATGACGACTCCTACCATGGCGGCGCCTTCATGCTGGCGGCAAACTTCGACTTCTACTCAGCCTTTGTCGAAGCCGAAAACCCGACGCCGCTGCCGAAAACCTGGGACCGCTTCGACTACGGCAGCGCCGATGGCTACGAATTCTTCCGCAAGCACCTGACGCTGACCAACATCCTGGGCACGATGACCGCCAAACAGCGCGCCCTGCTACAGCCCACCATCGAGCACAGCAGCTACGATCAATTCTGGCAAAGCCGCAACATCGCCCCGCACCTGAAAAACATCAAAGCCGCAGTGCTGACCGTCGGCGGCTGGTACGACGCCGAAGATCCGCAAGGCCCGCTGACCACTTACGCCAGTATCAAGCGCAACAATCCTGGCATCTACAACGGCCTGGTGATAGGACCGTGGGTGCATGGCGGCTGGGCGCGCGGCGAAGGCAAGCGCCTGGGCTACGTCGATTTCAACAGCAAGACAGGCGACTATTTCCGCACGCAGATCCAGTTCCCGTTCTTCGAGCAGCACCTGAAAGGCACGCCGAACAAGAACGCCACCGAAGTCCACGCCTTTGAAACCGGCACCAACGTCTGGCGCACCTACGCGGCCTGGCCGCCGAAACCGGCGCAATCGCGCACGCTATACCTCGGCCCGAACGGCACGCTGGGCTGGAAACAGCCGGCCGCTGGCGACGCTTATGACGAGTATGTCGCCGATCCGCGCAAACCGGTGCCGTTCACCGCCTATCCGGTCACTGGCGTGCCGAAGGAATACATGGTCGGCGACCAGCGCTTCGCATCCACCCGCCCGGACGTGCTGACCTACCAGAGTGAGCCGCTGGAGGAAGACGTTACCTTCGCAGGCCCGGTCAAGCCCAAGCTGTTTGTCTCGACGACCGGCACGGATGCGGACTGGGTGGTCAAGTTGATTGACGTGTATCCGGCGGAGTATCCCAGCAGCGATGAAGAGCGGCGCGGTGGCGACGTCGGCAAGCCGCAGCTGCCGATGGCAGGATATCAACAGCTGGTGCGCGGCGATCCACTGCGTGGCAAGTTCCGCAACAGCTTCGAAAAGCCGGAGCCATTCACGCCGGGCAAGGTGGAGCCGGTCAGCTATAGCATGACCGACATTAACCACACCTTCCGCCGTGGACACAGAATCATGGTGCAGATCCAGAGTTCGTGGTTCCCGCTGGTGGACTTGAATCCGCAGACTTTTGTGGATATTCCGAAGGCCAAGCCGGAGGACTTCCAGAAGGCGACACAACGGGTTTATCACGCGCCATCAATGTATTCCGGCATCGAAGTGCAGTTGTTAACAAATTCTGTGGATAAGCTTGTTAACAAGCGATAAGGCCAAGCATTAAGTAACTGTTTTATTGGAATAAAATAGAGCTGCGCATTTTCTGCGCAGCTCCCAGCGCCTGCCACGGCAAACATTCCCGCGATTCACAAAATCCGAAATAAAGAAGACAATCTGGCCGCGATAAACGCCTCACGCCAGTATGCCGCTCATGCCGGCAATACGGCTACTGAATATAGCGAATAATGCGGTCCTAGCCTGGTGCAGGAGTACAGGCTATCGGAGCATGCCAGAATTGAGTGTTTTTCGTGCTAATTTTTAGCATGAGTCCGCAGCAACGACCACTCACCCGCTGACTACACGCAAGCCTCCACGCGCATTCAGGCGGGCAGTCGGCGCCGTCTTGGGCGGTAGATGGGAAATGCTAGCGGCCGATGGATCTAATTTAAACTGATCGACGATTTCACTTAAATGCGCGGCCTGATCTTTTAATTCATGCGCAGCAGCGCTAGCCTCTTCAACCAATGCAGTATTCTGCTGCGTCATGCCATCCATTTGGCCAATGGCCTGACTGACTTCTTGAATACCCACGCTCTGCTCTTCACTGGCATGAGAAATCTCAGCCATAATCTCAGTCACACGGCGAACGCTTGCCACCACCTCATGCATCGTATTGCCGGCTTTATCAACCAAATCAGAACCTGCGTCGACTTTATTAACCGAATCATCAATTAAAACTTTAATTTCTTTTGCCGCCTGCGCGGCACGCTGAGCTAAAACCCGCACCTCGCTGGCCACCACCGCAAAACCCCGGCCTTGTTCACCGGCACGTGCCGCCTCAACAGCCGCATTCAAAGCCAGAATATTCGTCTGGAATGCAATGCCATCAATAACCGAAATAATCTCAACGATTTTCTTGGACGAGTCATTAATCGATTCCATCGTATCGGTAACCTGGCGCATAACCTCCCCGCCCTGCTCCGATACCTCCGATGCCGATTGCGACAACTGATTCGCTTGCTGCGCATTGCTGGCGTTTTGCTTCACGGTCGACGTCAATTCCTCCATCGCCGTCGCCACGCGTTCCAACGACTGCGCCTGCTGCTCGGTGCGCTGCGACAAATCGACATTTCCCTCGGCGATCTCGTTGGACGCATTGGTAATCGACTCAGTACCATGTCGCACCTCGCTAACAATGCCAGCCAGACTGTCGCGCATGCTCTTGATAGCAAATAGCAAACTATCCTTGTCGGAGGGCGCCAATTGCACGGTGACCGCCAGATCACCTTTGGCAATGCGGCTGGCAATTTCCGCCGCATAGGCAGGCTCGCCACCCAGTTGCTTCAGCAGCACGCGCTTGATCAAGCCGGCAATCACCAAGCTCAGCACGAAAGCCACGACAGCCAGCGCCGTCACCAGGCGCTGCGCACCGGACGCGTAGTCTTCCACCACGGTGGTGGCGGTCTCGGATTCCTTCTGCGCAGCCTTGACCAGCACACCCATGTCCTCGACGATGCGGCGGCGCAGCGGACTGCACTCATTGACCAGGAAGCGGCCATATTCTTCCATCTTGCCGGCTTCACGAAACTTGCGCGGACGCTTTAGTTCGTCCGCCATGGCGAGCAAGCCATCCTTCACCTTGGCGAACTGCGGATCATTGGCGTAGGCCGGCCCCATTTTCTCGACCGCCGCCAGGTAGATGGCCTTCTGCTCATCGACGATATTCAGCTCCTTGGCTGCCTGGGCGTCATCTTCAAAAATATACGCATTGCGGGCCGCCAGTCCGGTCTGCGCCAGTGCCTCGCGCGCCATGTAGAGCGGCTCCAGCTTGTCCGACGAAATGCGGTTTTCCTCGTGAAACGCCTTCGACAGCGACGACACGCGCACCACCGAAAATACCGCCAGCACCAGCATCAGCGCCGTCAGCATGCCAAAACCCAGCGATAGCTGGGTACCGATTTTTAATTTTTTGAACGAATCCATGTGACGCTCCAATGAGTGGCTAACAACCAGGCTCGCGGACGCAGGGCGAAGAAGGGAGAACGTGTCGGGGCGGGGACGAAAATCAGGTGACGAAAGCGCCGGCTAGGATATGGGCGGCGCCTCGATGCATTGAGCAGTTAGCGCAACTATGCAACAAAAAATTCTTTAAATCAACAAAAATAAAACTACCAACATGCTATGTGTGGCTTTGGACGGCACTCAACTCATTTCAAGGCTGCAGTAAAATTCCGCCCACCGTAGAAGATGCCAATAATTGTGACGAGGTCTAAAGCGTCATCAACGGCAAATGCGATGACTGTGCTTTTCTTAAAGTTGGTAAGACGCAGACCGGAGCGAATATCCTCCCGCAGCCTTCCCCTGTAAGGAAAACGCTCGAATGTCACGCAATAATCAACGATAGCTTCCGTATATCGCAGCGCGGTCTCGTGCGAGACTCTCTCCGCAATATAATGGTAAAGCTCAGTAAGCTGAACTTCTGCTTCCGGTGCGAAGACGACCGTGTATTTTTTCACTTTTCCCTGGCTGCTTTTTGCTCAGCAACCAGCCTGGATCGGACAGCATCGACACTGACAGCGCGCGATGGATCGGCTTTTATGGCATCAAGCGCAGGGGCTACCTGCTCCCTCAACCACGTTTCCATCATGCGATCACGCGCCAGCAACACGCGCAAACCGTCACGAATGACTTCGCTCTCAGTCGCATACTCACCCGCCGCCACCTTGGCTTTGACCGCGTCCGCCATCTCCAACGGCAAGGTAATGCTGAATTGTTGAGTAGTGCGCATGATTTTGCTCCAGGATTAATGGGATTAAATCCTACTCTGATCTGAATATACTGGCTAGATTTTTTAGTGGCTTGACTGCCGTCATCCCGGCGTGTTGATCTCCGATAGAATAGCGGAATGTCAAAACCCCCTAAATTCCCCGGCCCGCTGACAGCGCGTGGTGCCGTCCTGGCGGTGTTACTGTCTGACGCTGACCAGACCGGTGCTGAGCCGCTGCAAGGCCGAACATCGCTTGCCGCCATCGTCAAAACACTGAAACGCAAATACCATTGGCCCATCGAGTCCAGCAGCTTCCCTTCCAATGCTGGCGATGGCCGCGCCACGTGGGCGACGGTGTACAGTCTTCCGGCACCAGTGGTGGCAAAAGCGTTGGACAGCGGCGGCAGGGAGTGGCTGGAGCGCCGGGCAGGTGCACGGGCGTGAAGTAGCAGTATTGCCGGTGGCGGGGCGCAGGAACGACATTGATTTTATGGCCTGCCCAGCTGGGTTCGAACCAGCGACCCTCAGCTTAGAAGGCTGATGCTCTATCCAACTGAGCTATGGGCAGAGAAGACGCCGCAGGAATCTGCGGCGGAAATGAAAAACGGGCTGTCTTTCGACAACCCGTTTCCGAATTTTTGGTCGGAGTACAAGGATTCGAACCTTGGACCCCCTGGTCCCAAACCAGGTGCGCTACCGGGCTGCGCTACACTCCGAAGACCAGTATTCTACTAGCACTTCCGCAGAACGTCAATCAAAGCGACTGATTTATATTTCAACATCAGGCAGCAAGCTGGCTTTCCACTTTGTCGGCAATGCGGCGTGCCATCGATTGTGCGGCGTCGGCATCGCGCGCCTCGACCATCACGCGGATCAGCGGCTCGGTGCCGGAAGCGCGAATCAGCACGCGGCCGCTGTCGCCCAGTTCGGCCTCGACCTTGTCTTTCTCGGCCACCATGGCGGCGTTCTTGGTCCAGTCGAAGCCTGGCGCCACGCGCACGTTGATCAGCGTTTGCGGGAAAATGGTCAGGTCGGCACAGCATTCTTCCAGCGACTTGCCAGCGCGCTTCAGCGCCGACAGCACTTGCAGCGCGGAGATGATGCCGTCGCCGGTGGTGTGCTTGTCCAGCGCCAGCAGGTGGCCGGAGCCTTCGCCGCCGAGTATCCAGCCCTTGTCCTGCATGACTTCCAGCACGTAGCGGTCGCCCACCTTGGCGCGGGCGAAGCCGATGCCCTTCTCTTTCAGCGCGACTTCGACCGCCATATTGGTCATCAGCGTGCCGACGGCGCCGGCCACCGGGCCGGTGGCCAGGCGGTCCATCACCATCAGGTACAGCAGCTCGTCGCCGTTGTACAGACGGCCGTTGTGGTCACACATGATGAGGCGGTCGGCGTCGCCGTCGAGCGCGATGCCGAGGTCGGCGCCATGCGCCTGCACGGCGGCGGCCATGGCTTTCGGCGCGGTGGCGCCGTGTTCCAGGTTGATGTTGAAACCGTCCGGCTTGTTGCCGATGGCGATCACTTCCGCGCCCAGTTCATGGAACACGTGCGGCGCGATGTTGTAGGCGGCACCATGGGCGCAATCGACCACGACTTTAAGACCACGCAAGTCCAGTTCGTTCGGGAAGGTGCTCTTGCAGAATTCGATATAGCGGCCCTGGGCGTCGTCCAGGCGCTTGGCGCGGCCCAGTTTTTCCGAGGGCACGCAGTTCATCGGCTGGTCCAGCGCCGCTTCGATGTCCAGTTCCACCGCATCCGGCAGCTTGGTGCCCTGGGCGGAGAAGAACTTGATGCCGTTGTCCTGGAACGGGTTGTGCGAAGCCGAAATAACCACGCCGGCCGACAGGCGCAGCGCGCGCGTCAGGTAGGCGATGGCCGGCGTCGGCATCGGGCCGGCCAGCATGACGTCAACGCCGGCGGCCGAGAAGCCGGCTTCCAGCGCCGCTTCCAGCATGTAGCCGGAGATGCGCGTGTCTTTGCCGATCAGCACAGTCGGGCGGCCGGCGCCGCTGCGCTTGCTGGCCAGGACTTTGCCGGCCGCGTAGCCGAGGCGCATGACGAAGTCAGGAGTGATCGGTGCTTCGCCTACCAAACCGCGAATGCCATCGGTGCCAAAATATTTACGTGCCATTGTGTATGCTCTTTAAGTCGTTATTATTGTGCCGCGTGCCAGACCTTCAGCGCGTCGACCGTCTCCGCGACGTCGTGCACGCGCACGATCAGCGCGCCTTGCGCCACCGCCGCCAGCGCACCGCCCACACTGCCGGCCATGCGTTGCTCGACCGGCTTGCCGGTCACCGCGCCCACCATCGACTTGCGCGACAGGCCCGCCAGCAGCGGCAGGTTCAGCGCATTAATCAGGCGCGAAGTGGCCTTCAGCAAGGCGTAATTATGCTCCACAGTCTTGCCAAAACCAAAGCCAGGATCGATGCAAAGTCGACGTGGATCAATTCCTGCCGCCATCAGCGCTTCCGCACGCTCGCGCAGGAAGCTGATGACCTCGCCCACTACGTCGTTGTACGACGGCGCCAGCTGCATGTGTTGCGGATCGCTTTGCATGTGCATGATGCACAGCGCGCAATCGCTGTCGCGCACCGCGTCGATCGCGCCCGGCGCGCGGAAGCCGTTGATATCGTTGATCATGTCGACGCCGGCGATGATGGCTTCGCGCATCACCTGCGGCTTGTAGGTGTCGACCGAGATGGCCGGACCGAGGTCGCGCAGCGCGTACAGCACCGGCATCACGCGCTGCAGCTCGTCTTCCAGCGACACCGCCGGCGAGCCGGGCCGGGTGGATTCGCCGCCAACATCGATGATGTCGACGCCATCCTGGATCATCTGCTCGGCGTGCGACAGCGCAAACTCCAGCGACTGGTAGTTGCCGCCATCCGAGAACGAATCCGGCGTCACATTGAGAATGCCCATCACGCGCGTGCACACGCCCTGCCCCCGCCACGGGAAATTAAAACGGCCAAACTGTAAGGTAGATTGCATGAGGAACTGAAATGAAAAAGGGCGAGGATTGCTCCTCACCCTTGTCGTGGATGCCGTGCCGCCGATCAGGCTGGCGCGGTCACGCTAGGCGATACACCGCTACCGCCATCGCTCGGAGGCTGTTTGCGGATCGACACGCCGGCTTTCGGTGGACGCGGCTCCAGGCCGGCCATGATGTCGTTGATCTGGTCTGCGTCGATGGTTTCCCAATCCAGCAGCGCCTTGGTCATGACTTCCACCTTGTCGCGGTTTTCTTCCAGCAGGCGGCGCGCCAGCGCATATTGCGTGTCCAGGATGTTACGGATTTCCGCATCGACTTTTTGCTGCGTGGCTTCCGAGATGGTCTTGTTGCTACCGCCCATGAAACCGTCGTTCTGCGAGTCTTCGTAGACCATCACGCCCAGCGCATCCGACATGCCGAACTTGGTGACCATCGAGCGGGCCAGCTTGGTGGCGCGCGAGAAGTCGTTCGAGGCGCCGGTCGACATCTGGCCGACGAAGATTTCTTCAGCGATACGGCCGCCGAACAGGATGGAAATTTCTTCCAGCATCTTGTCCTTGTAGCCCGAGATATTGTCGTGCTCCGGCAACTGCCAGGTCAGGCCCAGCGCCCAGCCACGCGGCATGATGGTCACTTTGTGCACCGGATCAGCTTTCGGCAGCAGCTTGGCGACCACCGCGTGACCGGATTCGTGGTAAGCGGTGTTGCGGCGCTCATCTTCACGAATGACCATCGATTTACGCTCAGGACCCATGTAGATCTTGTCCTTGGCATCTTCGAAGTCCTGCATGTCGACCAGACGCTTCGAGCGGCGCGCGGCAAACAGCGCAGCCTCATTGACCAGGTTGGCCAGGTCGGCGCCCGAGAAGCCCGGCGTGCCGCGTGCCAGGATATCGGCCTTGACGTCGGTGCCGATCGGCACTTTGCGCATATGGACGTTGAGGATCTGTTCACGGCCACGGATGTCCGGCAGGCCGACAGTCACTTGACGGTCGAAACGGCCCGGACGCAGCAGCGCCTTGTCCAGCACGTCGGCACGGTTGGTGGCGGCGATGACGATCACGCCGGACTGGGCTTCAAAGCCGTCCATTTCCACCAGCAGCTGATTCAGCGTCTGTTCGCGCTCGTCGTTGCCGCCGCCCATGCCGGCGCCACGATGGCGGCCGACCGCGTCGATCTCGTCGATGAAGATGATGCACGGCGAATGCTTCTTGGCGTTCTCGAACATGTCGCGCACGCGGCTTGCACCGACGCCGACGAACATTTCCACGAAGTCCGAACCGGAAATCGAGAAGAACGGCACTTTGGCTTCACCAGCAATGGCGCGCGCCAGCAGGGTTTTACCGGTGCCTGGAGGACCAACCATCAGCACGCCGCGTGGAATGCGGCCGCCCAGTTTCTGGAACTTGCTTGGATCTTTGAGGAAGTCGACGATCTCGGCGACTTCTTCCTTGGCTTCGTCGCAGCCGGCCACGTCGGCCAGCGTGACGGTGTTATTGGCTTCATCCATCATGCGCGCCTTCGACTTGCCGAAGGAGAACGCGCCGCCCTTGCCGCCGCCCTGCATCTGTCGCATGAAGAAGATCCACACGCCGATCAGCAGCAGCATCGGGAACCAGGAAACGAAAATCTGCGACAGGAACGATGGTTCCTCTGGCGGTTTGACATCGAAGCGGATGCCATTGTCGCGCAGGTCGCCGATCAGGCCGCGGTCGAGCATGGTAGCGGTGGTGCGGACCTTGGTGTCGTCACTGCGGGTGGCGATGATGTTGCCGCCCTCGATGGTCACATCCTTGATGCGCTTGGCTTTCACGTCGTCCAGCAAATCGGAGTAGGCGATCGGTTTCGCGCCGCCCGTGACGCCATGGCTATCAAACTGCTTGTACAGCATAAGCAGGAGCAGTACGACGACTACCCAGATGGCTGATTTGGAAAACATGTTATTCACGAAAACTCCTTGGATGCGAGACGCATCGATAAACCTGGCTGAACTTCGATTTTACTCGCAATGGGCAGGCGTTGCCAGAAACCTGCCGTGCGCCCATCAAAAACCGGCGAAAAAGCACATTATTTGACCAAAATCAGGCTGCAATCAAGGCAAAAAGGCACTCCCGGTTCGATATAAGGGTTATTCACCCAATATCAAGGGCGCCAGCCATCAGAATCCAGTGGTTGTGCTGAAGCCATGCCGCCATCGGACGGATTTTTCAGTCCTCGGCCCAAAAGGAATATTTCGGAGGACTTGTCGCGGCTGGCTTTAGGTTTCTTTTGAATCACTGTTTTAAATTCGGCACGGAATTTATGCACGATATCGTTAAAGCCCATGTCTTTAAAACATTTGACCAGCAATGCGCCTTCCGGTTTCAGGTGGGCCTGGGAAAACTCAATCGCCAGGTCGATCAGGTGCTCCATGCGGGCGGCATCGGAATCGTGGATGCCGGACAGATTGGGCGCCATATCCGATAACACCAGGTCAACTTTCTGCCCGTGCACGACGGCTTCCAGCTGCTGGATCACGTCCGCCTCGCGGAAATCGCCCTGGATGAAATGGAAATCGGCGATCGGCGCCATCGGCAGCATATCGAGTCCGATCAGCGTGCCATTGATGCCGCCGCCCTCCTTGCCGGCCAGCTTGCGGCGGGCATATTGGCCCCAGCTGCCGGGCGTACAGCCGAGGTCGACGATGACCTGGCCGGGCTTGATCAGCTTCTCGTCCTCATCGATCTCTTTCAGCTTGAAAGCCGCACGGGCGCGATAGCCCTCTTTCTGGGCCAATTTCACGTAAGGATCGTTAATATGGTCGTGAATCCAGTTTTTGTTTAATTTGTTCTTAGCCATTCGCGTAGAATACTGCCTTTAAGGAACCTACTAAAATAATTTTATGATCAAACTTACCCCCGCCGAGCGCAGTGCCCTGCGCGCCGAAGCCCATGGCCTGAATCCGATCGTCATGATCGGCGCCGACGGTCTGACTGCCAACGTTCTCAAGGAAATCTCGCTGGGCCTGGACTCCCACGGCCTGATCAAGGTCCGTGTATTCGGTGACGACCGCGAAGCCCGCATCGCGATGTACGAAACCATCTGCGAGCAGTTGAAGGCAGCGCCAGTGCAGCACATCGGCAAGCTGCTGGTGCTGTACCGTCCGAAAGTCGAAACGGAAAAAGCCCGCAGCAGCGCCGGCAAGGGCATGCGCGAAGTCACCATCGTCAAAGCCAGCGCCAGCGGCACCAAGCGTCCGTCGGTCACCAAAGTGCTGCTGAAGGGGAATGAACGCGTCACCCAGGGCGGCAACATCAAGCGCGCCAAGGCACGCCAGAAATCGACCAAAAAGACCGTACTGGGCTAATCAACAAGGGGGCGCATCGGCGCCCCCTTTATTTTATTGCTTCACCACCAGCCATGCGGCCAGCAGGCTCTGGATCAGATAGATCGTGCTGGATATCCCGTGCAGGATGCCGAATTCGTTCTTCGCGGCACCATCCATCACCCCGCCCGGCCCCGCCGCTGCACGCAGCGACGCCATCATCGGCTGCAGGCCGAAATGCGACACCAGCGTGCATGCCAGCATCACCACCACGATAATCAGCAGCGTACGGCGCGACTTGGCCGCCATATTGGCTGCCGGCCCGGCAAAGATGCCGCCGGTGCTGGTCTGGGTCGCGCCCAGCAGCACCAGCATCACCAGCGCGCAGGCGATCGACAGCCAGGCCTGGTTGGTGAACAGGTTGCCGGCAATGGTGCCGGCCAGCACGCGATCACTCAGCGTGGCGAACAGGGTCGGCGCGGCCAGATAGCCCACCGCCCATAAACTGCCGGCCCACAGGGTCGCGACCAGCAAACGTGTGCGGGCGAGTAGCATCAGATGTAACGCACTTCCAGGATTTCGTATTCGCGCGGACCAGACGGCGCCTGCACTTCCACCACGTCGCCGGCCGACTTGCCGATCAGCGCGCGGGCGATCGGCGAGGTCACCGATACCTTGCTCAGTTTCAGGTCGGCTTCGTCGATGCCGACGATCTGGTAGCTGACCTTGGCGCCCGATTCCAGGTCTTCCAGGTCCACGGTGGCGGCAAACACCACGCGGCCTTCAGCGTCCAGCGTGGTGGGATCGATGATTTGCGCGGCGCTGAGCTTGCCTTCCAGTTCCGCGATCCGGCCTTCCACGAATGCCTGGCGCTCCTTGGCGGCATCGTACTCGGCGTTTTCCGACAGGTCGCCATGCGAGCGCGCTTCGGCAATCGCGTCGATCACGATACGGCGCTCTTTGGTCTTCAACTGGTGCAGCTCGTCTTTCAGGAGCTCGGCGCCGAATTTGGTCAGTGGAACTGAAGTCATGTTGTCTATTTACTCTGTTTTTACAATGGAAAACCACAGAGGCCGCGCCTAACTGCCAGCGCGAGCTCTGTGGTCCGGGTACTACCTAAACCTATAAGGCTTAGTGTAAGGTTTTATGCAGCCCTTGTAAATCGTACACTTGCAATTCGTCGAGATGACGGATGCCTTCGACCGCCGCTTCGGCACCGGCGATGGTGGTGTACGTGGTCACGCGCGAGGCCAGCGACGAGGTGCGGATGGCACGCGAGTCAACAATCGCGTTGCGCTTCTCTTCCACCGTGTTGATGACCAGGACAATTTCGTGGTTCTTGATCATGTCAACGATGTGCGGACGACCCTCAACCACCTTGTTGACCGCAGTGACCGGGATGCCCGCTGCCGAGATCACCGCCGCCGTGCCCTTGGTCGCAGCCAGCGTGAAGCCCATGTCGACCAGGTCGCGCGCCACTTTGACGGCGCGCGGCTTGTCGGAAGCTTTCACCGACAGGAATACCTTGCCCGATTTCGGCAGCTTGACGCCGGCGCCCAGCTGCGACTTGACGAAGGCTTCACCGAAGGTCTTGCCCACGCCCATGACTTCACCGGTCGATTTCATCTCAGGGCCGAGGATGGTGTCGACGCCAGGGAATTTGACGAACGGGAACACGGCTTCCTTGACGCTGTAGTAAGGCGGCACCACTTCCTTGGTGATGCCCTGGTCCGCCAGCTTCTGGCCAACCATGCAGCGCGCGGCGATCTTGGCCAGCTGCAAGCCGGTGGCTTTCGACACATACGGCACGGTACGCGAAGCGCGCGGGTTCACTTCCAGCACGTAGACCACGTCCTGGCCGTCCTGTTTCTGGATCGCGAACTGCACATTCATCAGGCCGACCACGTTCAGGCCCTTGGCCATCAGCGAGGTCTGACGCTTCAGCTCATCGATGGTTTCCTGCGACAGCGAATACGGTGGCAGCGAGCAGGCCGAGTCGCCCGAGTGGACGCCAGCCTGTTCGATGTGTTCCATCACACCGCCGATGAAGGTGGTGTCGCCGTCCGAGATGCAGTCGACGTCACACTCGATGGCGTCGTTCAGGAAGCGGTCCAGCAGCACCGGCGAATCATTCGATACCTTGACCGCTTCGCGCATGTAACGCTCCAGGTCGCGCTGCTCGTGGACGATTTCCATCGCACGGCCGCCCAGCACGTAGGAAGGACGCACCACCAGCGGGTAGCCGATTTCCTGTGCCAGCGCCAGCGCGTCTGCTTCGGTGCGCGCGGTGCGGTTAGGCGGCTGACGCAGACCCAGGTCTTGCAGCAGCTTCTGGAAACGCTCGCGGTCTTCAGCGGCGTCGATCATGTCCGGCGAGGTGCCGACGATCGGCACGCCGTTGGCTTCCAGGTCCAGCGCCAGTTTCAATGGCGTCTGGCCGCCGTACTGCACGATCACGCCAACCGGTTTTTCCAGTTCGACGATTTCCAGCACGTCTTCCAGCGTCAGCGACTCGAAGTACAGGCGATCCGAGGTATCGTAGTCGGTCGACACGGTCTCCGGATTGCAGTTGACCATGATGGTCTCGTAGCCGTCTTCGCGCATTGCCAGCGCGGCGTGCACGCAGCAGTAGTCGAATTCGATACCCTGGCCGATACGGTTCGGGCCACCGCCCAGCACCATGATCTTTTTCTTGTCGGTCGGATTGGACTCGCACTCTTCATCGTAGGTCGAGTACATATACGCGGTGTTGGTGGCGAATTCCGCCGCGCAGGTGTCGACGCGCTTGTACACCGGACGGATGTCCAGCGAGTGACGGTATTTGCGCACCTCGGCCGGCGTGGTTTGCAGCAGGAAGGCCAGGCGGCGATCCGAGAAACCCTTCTGTTTCAGCTTGTACAGCGTGGTCTTGTCCAGCTGTTCCAGCTTCTGCGTATCCATCCACAGTTCCAGGTCGACGATCTCTTTAATCTGGATCAGGAACCATGGGTCGATCTTGGTCAGCTGGTGCACTTCTTCCATCGTGAAGCCCTGGGCGAAAGCATCGCCCACGTACCAGATGCGCTCCGGACCTGGCTCGCCCAGTTCCTCTTCGATCTTTTCGCGGTCCTTGGTTTTTTCGTTCAGGCCATCGACGCCCACTTCCAGGCCGCGCAGCGCTTTCTGGAACGATTCCTGGAAGGTGCGGCCAATCGCCATCACTTCACCGACAGATTTCATCTGCGTGGTCAGGTGGTGGTCGGCGGTCGGGAACTTCTCGAAGGTGAAACGCGGGATCTTGGTGACGACGTAGTCGATCGATGGCTCGAACGAAGCTGGCGTTGCGCCGCCGGTGATCTCGTTGCGCAGCTCATCCAGCGTGAAGCCCACGGCCAGCTTGGCCGCCACTTTGGCGATCGGGAAGCCGGTGGCTTTCGACGCCAGCGCCGACGAACGCGAAACACGCGGGTTCATCTCGATGACGATCATGCGGCCGTCTTTCGGGTTGATCGAGAACTGCACGTTGGAACCGCCGGTGTCGACGCCGATTTCACGCAGCACCGCCAGCGAGGCGTTACGCATGATCTGGTATTCCTTGTCGGTCAGCGTTTGTGCTGGCGCCACGGTGATCGAGTCACCGGTGTGCACGCCCATCGGGTCCAGGTTTTCGATCGAGCAGATGATGATGCAGTTGTCCGCCTTGTCGCGCACCACTTCCATCTCGTACTCTTTCCAGCCCAGCAGCGATTCTTCAATCAGCAGCTCATTGGTTGGCGAGGCTTCCAGGCCGCGTTTGCAGATCGCTTCGAATTCTTCTTCGTTGTAAGCGATGCCGCCGCCGCTGCCGCCCATGGTGAACGATGGACGGATGATGGTCGGGAAGCCAACCGTTTTCTGCACCGCCCACGATTCTTCCAGCGAGTGCGCCACGCCGGAACGTGCCGAACCCAGGCCGATCTTGGTCATCGCGTCCTTGAACTTGGAACGGTCTTCGGCCTTGTCGATGGCCTCCGGCGTCGCGCCGATCAGCTCAACCTTGTACTTGTCCAGCACGCCGTTGCGGTGCAGGTCCAGCGCGCAGTTCAGCGCGGTCTGGCCGCCCATGGTTGGCAGGATCGCGTCCGGCTTTTCCTTGGCGATGATTTTTTCCACGACTTGCCAGGTGATCGGCTCGATGTAGGTGACATCGGCCATTTCCGGGTCGGTCATGATGGTCGCAGGGTTGCTGTTGACCAGGATGACTTTGTAGCCTTCTTCGCGCAGGGCTTTGCAGGCCTGGGCGCCGGAATAGTCGAACTCGCAGGCCTGGCCGATGATGATCGGGCCAGCGCCAATAATCAGGATGCTTTTAATATCAGAACGTTTTGGCATTTATTTTTTCTCCGTAGCTTCCATCAGGCCGATGAAGCGGTCAAACAGGTAAGCGACGTCAGTCGGGCCAGGCGATGCTTCAGGGTGGCCCTGGAAGCAGAAGGCTGGCGTGTCGGTGCGGGCGAAGCCCTGCAGCGAACCGTCGAACAGCGATACGTGGGTCACACGGCAGTTGGCCGGCAGCGTGGCCTGATCCACCGCGAAACCGTGGTTTTGCGAGGTGATCATCACGTGCTTGCTGTCCAGGTCTTGCACCGGGTGGTTGGCGCCGTGGTGGCCGAATTTCATTTTCAGCGTCTTGGCGCCGGAGGCCAGGCCCATGATCTGGTGGCCGAGGCAGATGCCGAACAGCGGCAGCTTCTTCTCCATGAACACCTTGGCGGCAGCAATCGCGTAGTCGCATGGCTCAGGGTCGCCAGGACCGTTGGACAGGAACACGCCGTCCGGATTCAGCGCCAGCACTTCTTCAGCGGTGGTTTGCGCCGGCACCACGGTGACTTTGCAGCCACGCGCGGTCAGCATGCGCAGGATGTTTTTCTTCACGCCGAAGTCGTAGGCGACCACGTGGAACTTCTGGTCGGCTTCGGCCAGCTTGCCGTAGCCCTCGCCCAGCGTCCATTCAGTTTCGGTGTACTCGTATTTTTCCTTGACGCTGACCACCTTGGCCAGGTCCATGCCGGCCAGGCCAGGGAAGGAACGCGCCAGGTCCAGCGCCTGCGACACCGACGGCTCGTTGCCCTGCGTGCCGGTGACGATGGCGCCGGATTGGGCGCCCTTCTCGCGCAGGATGCGGGTCAGCTTGCGGGTGTCGATACCGGCGATGGCGACGATATTCTCGGCCTTCAGGTAGTCGGCCAGCGACTGGGTGGAGCGGAAGTTCGACGCAATCAGCGGCAGGTCACGGATGATTAGACCGGCTGCGTGCACCTTGGTCGATTCGACGTCTTCGGTATTGATACCGTAGTTGCCGATGTGTGGATAGGTCAGCGTGACGATCTGGCGGCTGTAGGAAGGATCGGTGAGGATCTCCTGGTAGCCGGTCATGGAAGTGTTGAAGACCACTTCACCGGTTGTATGACCGGCAGCGCCGATCGAAAAACCTTTGAAAATGGTACCGTCAGCGAGGGCCAGTATGGCTGGAACGGCGGGGCCAGAAAAAAATGGCGGCAAGGGCAACTCCTGATAAAGTTACCGTAGCTGCGCCACGTCAGACGACCGTCAAGCAACCCTGGCCATGCAAGCGCCGGGGGTGAGGGTCAGATTGATGATGGATTGAGTGGTAGTCGCTACGGTAGAGATGTGATTTGGCTAAACCTTTGAATTATAACCAAATCCGCCCTGCTTGGCAAGGCCACCAGCGTTGCGCTGGCGGCCCTTTTTTTAATTCAGTGCTGCAATACCGGCTTTTGCAATTTGTGCATCTTCGACGGATTTGACGCCGGAGACGCCAACTGCGCCGATGATGTGGCCGTCAACGATGATCGGTACGCCGCCTTCCAGCATGCCGTCGGTCTGTGGCGACGGCGCGCTGAGGAAGGACACGCGGCCGTTGTTGATCATGTCTTCGTAGATTTTCGATTCGCGGCGACCGAGTGCCGACACGCGTGCCTTGGCCGGGGCGATGTGCGACGACAGCGCATTGGCGCCGTCCTGGCGTTGCAGCCACAGCAGGTGGCCGCCATCGTCGACGATGGCGATCACCACCGGCCAGTTGTTGGCGACCGCTTCCGCCTCGGCAGCAGCAGCGATTTTCTTGACGTCGGCAAGCGACAAATACGGCTTGGTTTGCATAACACTTCCTTATGGTCTACGTTTTGCTTCGAGTTTGAGCTTGATCTGCGCCATCGCCTGCGCGGCGGCCTGCTCGCCGGCCAGCACCGCCTGGTTGCGGCCATTGAAATCGTTGCCGGCCATATTGCCCAGCGGCGGCGTAATGACGATGTCCGCATCGCGCAACTCATATTCGTTGATGCGCTGCCCCATGATGGAGAAGGTCTGCATGATGACATCCAGCGAACTGACCGTGGCCTGCACATCCGCCTGCGTGGAGATATTGACGGCGATGACAAAGTCGGCGCCCATATCGCGTGCAAAGCGCACCGGCACCGGCGCCACCAGGCCGCCATCGACATAGGTATGGCCAGTGATCGCCACCGGCTGGAACACGCCTGGTACCGCCGACGACGCGCGCACCGCCATGCCGGTATTCCCCCGCTGGAACAGGATAGGCTTGCCGTCCTTCAGATCGGTGGCCACCGCGCCGAATGGAATCTTCAGCTTCTCCATCGGCTGGTTGTTGACCGCCTTGTTGACATAGGACTGCAGCGCCTCGCCTTTCAGCACGCCGGTATTCTTGCGGAACAGCGGCACCGCCCAGTCGGAAATCGATGCCTCGTCCATTTCCATCGCCAGCTTTTGCAGCTGGAAACCGGTATTGCCGGCCGCGTACAGCGCGCCGACCACGCTGCCGGCGCTGGTGCCGACCACGATGTCCGGATAAATGCCCTGCGCCTCCAGCGCCTTGATGACGCCGATGTGGGCAAAGCCGCGCGCCGCACCGCCGCCCAGGGCGAGGCCGATCTTGATCTTCTTCGGCGGCAGTGGCGCCGGTTCGGGCGCGGCCACGACGGCCGGCGTTTCGATGACAGGAGTGGTTTTGCAGCCGACGATCGCGGCTGCGGACAAAATGGCTAAACTGGCAAGGGCAAGACGGCGTGAGGTCATTGGGCTCTGGGATGATCGAACTAAGCGCCCAGATTGTACACCGCCTTGCTTACCCTAAGCTGAAGCGCTCACCCGCACCGCTTCCAGCAGCAGTGCGTGCTCAAAGCGCAGCGTCAGGCGATTGCGGCCGCCCTCCACTTCGCCGATGTCCCGTCCATCGACATAATCGCGCAGGCGCCAGCGGCCGGCACCCAGGCCGCGTATCTCCACCGGACCATCCCAGCGCGGCGCGTAGAACGCAAAATACATCTTGCCGTCCTTCTCGACTGCATGCGCCTCCGGCTTGTCGAAGCCGATGTCATACAGCTCGCCGCGGTACACGCCGTTGGCCAGCATCTTGTCACGGTAGATGCCGATCCATTTGCGCCACTGGACTTCGCGCTCAGGCGTCAACAGGAAGCTGTCCTTCGGCTTCGGGTCCACCGGCCAGGTGAACTTGGTCGACAGTACCGCGCCGATGCCGACCGTGGTGGCGAAATCGTCGCCGCCGTCACTCAACTCGACGTGATCGCCCGCATACGGCGCCGAGCGGCCCATCAGCGCCTTCAGCGTCTTGCCCTTGTGGCGCACCTGCCACGACGACAGCGGGTCAGCCGCCGGCGCCTGGTTCATGTACGGGAAATTATGGAAGGCGTAGGACGTGCCGCAGGGGCACAGCTCAATCACCGCATTCGGATTCACCTCGCGCGCGGTGTCGTACACCACCTTCCAGAAATCCTGCAACTTCTCGGCCGATTCCTCCGGGCGCGCGTGTTTGTGCGCCGGGTTGTAGCACGGCGCCACGCCGTTCAGATGCTGGCCGTCGATCTTGATGCCCTGGTAGCCCCACTCGCCGAAAATCTTGCGTATCCACTTGCGCGTCATCTCGATGGTTGGCTCGTAGGCCGGGCACAGGTAAAAGCTGTTCCACCAGCTGATCAGCTGCGGTGCGCCGTCGCGGTCCAGCAGCAGCATGTCGGTGTGATCGTGCAGCAGGTCCGAGCCGGGATCGACCGCCAGCGGCGTAATCCACAGCCGCGCCTTCAGGCCTGCATCCTTGATCGAGCGGACCAGGCCACGCATGTCCGCCTCGCCGTTGGGGAATTTTTTTGTGTCCAGCTTCCAGTCGCCCTCGTTGTTCTGCCAGCCATCGTCCAGCACTGCCCATTCCAGGCCCAGCTCCTTGGCCTTTTGCAGCGTGCCCACCATCAGCGGGATGGTGAAGTCGCGCTCATAGCCCCAGGCGCACCAGATCGGCTCATAGGATTCGGCCGGCGCATCCGGCGCACGCAGGCCGCGTTCAGCCATCAGTTGGCGATACTGGTCCAGCGCGGCGAAGTAATCGCCCTTGTGCAGCGCCAGGAAGGTGTCCATGGTGTCAAGCGTGTCGCCCGGCTGCAATGTAGTCTCGGCGTTGAATTCGACGGCGATGGATGCGCCGCCGCTCACCGCCTGCACCGGCAAGGCCACCAGGCGCGGCACCGTGTCCAGATGGCCAACCGCCAGACCGCAATCGCGATGCCAGACATCGGCCGCCGGCGTGCCGCTGCCATAGTCGGAAGCGTTCATGCCCATGAAGTTGCGCTGGTCGAAGCCCGCCACCAGCGGCTGCACCCAGTCGCGCCGGTCGGCGTGCGAAGCGCCTGAGAAGGTCCAGAATTCCGCATTGCGGCCTGCCGCAGGGCGCAATGTATGAGCGCTATTGACCCACTCGCCCACCGCCAGCGGCTTGCTGCCAGCGTTGCGGTAAGACGTGCGGATGACAGCAAAGCCGGGATGGCGCTCATAGAACGTCACCGCAACCGTTTTTTCGATGCCTTCGGCGGACTTACCGCTCAAACGGTGACGCACGCCAGGCCCGTGCGGGCCGTCCACCCGGTCCGCCGCCTGCGACGACAACGCAAAGCGTTCGATCCAGCGGCCGCTGGCAGCATTGGCCGCGTTGCTGCTGGCGGCAACCACGGCCGCATTGATGCCGGCGCCGTTCGCACCGCCGTTGGCGTTCGCACTGTTCAACAGGCGCAGACGCTCGCTCGGCGCGAACGCCGTGACGGCCGCAGCGCGCGGTCCCAAACGCGAGACGACGCGGCATTGCAGTTGACTGTCGAATTCCAGCGCCATGACGGCGTCGCCAATGCGCGCCACGTCCTTGCCCTTGGCCGCCGAAGCCGGCGTGACCGCCGCGCCGGCATCGACCACGGCGGAAGCTACGGCGCTACCGGCCAGCCATTGCAGCAGGTTGCGACGGCGTTGGTTGTGTTGATGTTCCATCTGTCTCCCTTATTTATGTGAGTGCCAGGCTTGCGGGAAAGCCTGTTCCGCGTTGAGGCGATACAGTTTGTCGACCACCTTGCGCGGCAGCGACAGGCCGCGCACCGGCTTGTCCAGTTCCGGCACATCAAAATTGTCGGCGGTGACGAAATAGCGCCAGTCGCGGCGCCAGACGGTATCCATGTCGGTGACGAAATCGGCATCGCTCTGCTCCGCCGACTGCGACAGGTCCGAACCGTACATCAGCCGATCCTGATATCGGATGAAGAAAGCGCGCACGCGCTCACGGTCGCGCTGCGACTGATATTGCAGCTGGCCGATGCGCGCGGCGACATCCAGCTTGACGCCCGGATGCGTATCGAGAAAACGGCCGATGCGGTCCACATCGTATTCCAGCGACGCCAGATGTACGCCAGTGAAGCGCATCTTCGGATGCTGCGCCAGCAGACGGTCGCGCGCCGCCATCTGCTGCTCATAGCCCGGCATCTCGGGATGCAGGTACATATGATATGCAGGATGGTTCTTGAAATATTCGCGGTCGTTATTCACCGTCATCTGCTCGACCGGCAGCCAGCAGTTATGCGGCTCGCCCTGGTGGCCCAACACCATCACGCCGCGCTGCGTCAGCCCGTTGAACAGCGGCGCCAGGCGCGTGTCATCGATCATCACCAGCTTGCCCTGGCTGTCGCGCAAGCTCATGCCGATATTCTTCCAGACCTTGACGCCAACCGCGCCGTCCTTGCGCGCACCATCCAGGTCTTTCAGCGTTGCTTCCGTCCAGCCAGGCTGCTCGAAGCCGTCGGCGGCAAACGTCGCCACCCACGCCACCTGCTGTGGATGCTGGTGCGCCAGCGCGCTGGCCACCTTGCGCTGCTGGTCCAGCGGCGGGAAATCCGGATAATCGACGTTGATCGTCAGCGCGCGGAAGTTGTCCTTGCGCGCCAGCGCCAGCCAGGCATCCTGGCTCTTGCCATGCAGGTGCAGGTGAGCGTCGATCTTCGGCACGCTGGCGAAATCGGCCATGGTGTAAAGGTCGGCCGCGTGGGATGGCGTGGCCATCAAGGCCGCGAGAATGGTGGGTAGTAAGATCCAGCGCATGCATGTCTCCTTTATTGTTGGACGGCCAGGTACTCCAGTGCGGCGGCGCTCAACGGCGTACCGCCAGCACGCGCGGCATACAGCGCAGCGCCCAGTACCGGCGCCAGCTTCGGTGGCGCCAGCCGGTAAGAACTGCCGCGTGCCGCCAGCGCATCGGCAAACGGCACATGCAGCGGACCATCGACGCCAAACAGGCCTCCGGTGTAGGATACCGCCACACCCTGCCCTGCCGCCACGCCCAGCGCGCTACGCACCGCATCGACCAAAGCCGCCAATTCCTCGGCTGCCGCATCGATGATCGCCAGCGCCTGCGCATCGCCCTGCGCGGCGGCCTCGGATACCAGCCGGGACAAGGCGGCAATGCGGCTGCGCTCCGCGTTCAATTCGCCGTAGACCACCTGGCACAGATCCAGGTCCTGCTGCAACGCCAGCCGCTCGCGCACCAACTGGTATAGCGGGCCACGTGGCGCACGGCCATCGCTCATGCGCGAAAACAGCCGCAGGCCAGCGCGTGCGATCCAGTGCGCCGAGCCTTCATCGCTGAACAACTCGCCCCAGCCGCCGGCGCGCGCCTGCTTGCCGCCGAATTCGCCGTAGGCCATCGAGCCGGTGCCGGCAATCACGCTGATGCCATCTGCGCACGCCAGCGAGCCCGCCCAGCTGCACACCATGTCATTGCCACACAGGTAGCGGTCATGACCGAGCACCGCGCGCGGCAAGGCATCCAGCTGCGGCTGCACCACGCGGTCTTCTCCATAAGCTGGCAGGCCAAAGAAGGCAAAGCGGATGTCCGGCGTCGTGGCACCGGCAGCCGCGCAGACGGCGTCGTAACCGCGTGTCAGCATGGCAGCAACGCCTGCCATGCCGACTTCCAGATAATACGCGCTGCTTTCCTGGTGACGCGCCAGCACCCGGCCTGCGCTGTCGATCAGTGCGAAGGCAGTCTTGGTGCCGCCGCCATCAACCCCGAGGAACATGCAGCTCTCCCGCATACGGATAAATGGTCACGCCACGCACCACGCGGTTGACCGTGCCGGACGCGCTTGGCGTGTCCGGGCGGATGCCCTGCGCCAGCGATTGCAACAGCGCGAACGACTGGCAGAACAGGATGTACGGCAGCGCCAGCGCCAGGTCGGATACGTCCGCCGCAGCTTTCAGCACCACGCAATCCGTGCCCAGCTCCGGCGCGGCCTGGCCGCTCAACGCCAGCACGCGGCCGGCGCGGCCATCGTTGCGCAGTTCGCGCAGCAGGTCGAGGTCATAGCGGCGCGCCTGTGCGTCATTGGACAGCAATACCACCACCAGCGTCTCATCATCGACGATGGTTTTCGGACCGTGCCGGAAGCCCAGCGGCGAATCAAACAGTGCCACCACGCGGCCGTCGGTCAGCTCCAGCAGCTTCAGCGACGCTTCACGCGCCAGGCCGCGCAGCTCATTGCTGCCGAGGTAGACCACGCGCTTGAACTGTTGCGCCACCAGCGATTGCAGCAGCGGCAGCGCAGTCGCATGGACATCTTCGGCGGCGACCGACGGCGCACTTGCAGCACCGGCAGGCAGCACGCTGAACGCCAGCGCTGCCGCCAGCAGCATCGAGGTAAAGCTGGTGGTCATGGCGAAGCCCCGATCGTGCGTTTCATCCGGCAGCAGGATGGCGCAGGCATTGCTGCGCCCTTGCGCCATGCGATACAGCTCGCCGTCCGCATTACAGGTGATCACCAGGTGGTGCACATCCTTTACCAGCTGATCCGCCAGTTCGACTGCGGCGATGCTTTCCGGGCTGCTGCCGGAACGCGCGAACGACACCAGCAGCGTTGGCACAGCGGGCTGCAGGAAGCGCAGCGGGCCGGAGACGATATCAGTGGTCGGCACGGCTTCGGCGCGCAGACCCTGGCCCAGCATGGCCGGCGCCAGGCATTCGCCAACAAAGGCCGAGGTACCGGCGCCGGTCAGCACGATGCGCAGCTCGGGACGCCGCAGCAGCGGGCCGAGGAAGGCGTCGAGTGACGCGCGGCTGCGCTGAACCAGCGCATCGATCTGCGGCCAGACGGCCGGCTGCTGCGCGATCTCGCGCGCGGTCAGGCCACCGCCCGCTGCATCGAGGCCCATTGTGCTGAGTCCCAAAATATCCTTGTCTACCACTAGCATGTTTCCAACTCCTTTGTTGCGGCGCCTGCACAGGCATCCATGTACTGGCGCAGCACTTTGGCTACGCCCTCTTTAAGTAAATCCGCCGGCAGGTTGCGCACGCGTCCCTCGCGCACTGCCTCATATTGCGCCGGAAGGTACTGGCTAAGCAAGGTCAATGGCGGTGGCGTGCGCTCCAGGTTGGCCAGCAGTTGCGCCTGCGCCGCCTGGATGGCCGCATGCGGCCAGTAATAGCGTATGCGGTCGCTCAGGCTGTATTGCTGATCGAAACGCGCGCGTGCCGGGTCGTTGTCGTAATATTTGCGCCAGTATTCGGGTTCGGTGCGCATCACTTCCAGCACCACATTCTTGAAGTCCGAGCCCTGGCCGCCCATGCCCATGTTCATCTCTTGCTCAATGTCGGCCAGTGCCCACAGCGTCTCGCGCAGCGCAAAGGTCAGGCCGGGACCGACCTTGAGGATGGCGAAGTGGCCGGCCACCAATGCAGCCAGATTGGACGGCGTCTGGTAATCGGTCGAATGCGCTTCGTAGACCAGCGTTGGCTCATTCTCGATAAAGCGGCTCAATTCTGCGGCGCGCTGCGGCTGGAAGTCGATCACCTTGTGATGGTCGAATTCCACGCCCGGCTGCACCACCAGCCCAATCACACGCGGCCACGCCGCTTCCAGGCCGGCGGCGGCAAACGCCAGCCGATGCACCTTGATGGTCAGCCCGGCCGCACCGGGCGTGGTGACGCTTAATTCCTCCAGGTCTTCATGCGCGCCGCCCGGCACTGGCACTTCCGTGCCGACCACGTACACCGGCGCCTCGCCGCCAACCGCGCTCCATGCCCGCTCCGCCACCACGCAAAGACGCGCGGCACGTTCCGCCACCACCGCATCCGGCAGCGGCACCGGATCACCGGCGCAGGACATCGAGCAATCCAGGTGAATCTTGCGGAAGCCGGCCCGCACGTACTGGTCGATCAGCACCTCGGCCTTGGCCATGGCAGCATCCGCCGACTGGCCTTGCCAAGCGTTCGGTCCCAGATGATCGCCACCCAGCAGTACGCGCTCTCGCGCCAGGCCGCTGCGGTCAGCGATGCCATAAACGAAGTCGCGGAACACCGCCGGCGTCATGCCGGTATAACCGCCATCCTGGTTCACCTGGTTGGAGGTGGATTCGATCAAGACCGGCAACCCGCGTTCAAGCGCGGTCTCCATTGCCGCCTCGATCACCAGCGGATGCGCCGAGCATACCGAATGGATGCCGACAGGTTCGCCCGCCTTATGGCGGCGCACCAGATTCAAAAGATAGTCCATCGTCAGTTTCCTTGTGTAGGTTCGTCCGGTTGCAGCGCGAGGAACAGCGCCGCCGCCAGCGACAGGCCGATGCCCGCCAGCCGGAAGCCGGTCGGCACAGTCGACGCCAGCGCCATCGCGATCACCGTGGTCAGCAACGGCGCACCGGCGTTCACCAGCGGCGACACCATCAGCGCCTTGCCATGGCGGAAGGCATACACCAGCGTCAGTGCGCCGACCGCGTTCAATATCTGCGTGGCGGCGGCGAGCAGCGGTCCGGATGGACCGTAATTAATTGGTTGCGAAAAGTCCGTCATTGCCAGCGCAGCAGGGATGAACAGCAAGGCGCTCAGCGTCATGTAAAAGAAGATGCTTTCCGCGTCCATGCTGGCGTTGGCCAGCTTGATGAAGTAAGCCTGCAAGCCCCAGGCCACCAGCACGCCCAGCGCCAGCACAAACCACAGGCCGTACTGCTGTGGCGCACCGTCCGGCGTGTAGTCGAACAACGGCAGCGCACACACCGCCAGCACGATGCCGGCGATGCCCATCACGCCGGTGCGCTCGCGCAGGAACAGGAACGACAGCGCAATCGTCAGCACCGGCGACAGTGAAATCAGCGGGAAGATCAGGTAGGCCGGACCGGCCTTCACCGCATAGAACAGCACCATCTGCCCGCCCGCGCCCAGCACGCCGATGGCCAGCCCGTAGGCGATCGAGCGCCCGTCGCGCCGCACGCGCCAGCCATTGCGCGCGAGGACGAACAGCGCCGGCGGCAGCATGGTCAGCGCCCACACCACGTAGATCAGCGTTTCAGGAAAACCGTGCTGGCTGGGCAGGCCGGCAAACGCGCCCCACACGCCCCACAGCAGCGTGGTGGCCAGCGCATAAGCCAGCCAGGTGGCGCGGCGCGTGGAGGTGGTCGGCAAGGTAGTCGTCGTCATAGTCATCCGTTAAAACTTCATGCTGATGCCGGCGGCGTAGGTACGGCCCCAGGTTTCAAAGCCATACAGCGCATCGCTGCGGCCCAGGTTGGAGCGCATCACCGCATCGCCCAGGTTTTTGCCCTCGACGAACAGCGTGACATTCGGCGTGACATCCCACGAAGCCGACGCCGTGATCCAGGTCAGCGAGTCCACCTTGTTCGGGTAGCCGGCCAGCACATTGGTGCTTTGCGTGTAGTCGCCGGTGTAGTCGAACGAGATCGAGGCATTCACGCCGCTTTTCTCATACAGGAAGCCGATCGACGACGCGGTAGGCGCCACACCTTCCAGCTGGCCGACGTAGACGCCGCCCTGGTAGGCCTTGGTCAGCGTCTTGGCGAATTTGGCGTTGAAACCGAAGCCGTTGTCGAACAGGTGCTGGATGCCGAACTCGAAGCCGCGCACGCGCGCCTTGTCGCCATTCACCGGATGGGTCACGGTGTACAGGTAGCCCGGCACGCCGATGTCCACGTGTTCGTCGGTCTGGTAGGTGACGAAATTCTTGATCTGCTTGGCGAAGATGGCGGCGGTGATGGCCGACTTCGGACGGTAGTACCACTCCACCGACAGATCCTGCTGCACCGCTTCGGTCGGTTTCAGCTTGGCGTCGCCGACGATGTTGAGGATGTAGCTGCGGTCCAGCGTATTGTCGGTGCGGGTCGGCGCCAGCTTGTCCAGCGATGGACGGGCCATGACCTTGGCCACCGCGCCGCGCACGACAAAGTCGTCACGCGCCCACCAGCTCAGATTCGCCGATGGCAGGAATTTGGTGTAGCGACCGTCTTCGGACACCGGCACCGCTTCACTGTAGGTGATATTCGGGCTGCTGGTCGGGATGTTCGGCGTCGGATCGTCGATCGCGACGATCTGGTCGATGGCAGTGCGCGAGGTGGTGCGGGTGCGCACCACGCGCGCGCCGACATTGCCGTTCCAGTTATCGCCGGACAGTTCCAGCTGGCCGTACAGCGTATTGGTCTTTTCAGTCACCGCATACGAATCGGTCGGCACGAATACCGGCTGCGAGGCGCTGACGTCATACACGCCGCCATTCGGATTAGGCTGGCCGTCCAGCTTCTTCAGCGCCGCCAGGTAGGCCGGCACATCGAACTTGATGAAGCTGCCAGGGAAGCTGCCGCCAGCGTTGCGCATGTAGTTCGGCAGCGTCATCGGGCTGACCACGTTGGCGCCCAGCGAGGCAAAGGTGGTCGAGTACATATCGCAGTATTGGCAAGCGCCGCCGCTCTTCTCGTTGCCGATCGAATTGCGGTCCTTCTTGCGCGAGGTGGCGCTGGCGCCGAACTGCACGGCGTCGATATGCCAGGCGCCGCTCAGCGACAGGCGGCCATCCAGCGAGGCGCCGTCAATGGTGTCCTTGATGTCGGTACCGGTCAGGCCGGCGAAGTGCACGCCGTAGTCCTTGTTGCCCAGGCGGCCGGCGGCCAGTTCGGTGGCCAGGTCGCGGCCATCTTCCAGCGTCACGCGGATGTCCGGCAGGGCGCCGTTGTTGGCCTTGTAGTAGCCGGTGTTGTGACCGGCGATACCGGCCACCACGAAGGTGTCCTTGCCACCGGAATTACGTTCGGACGTCGAGCGGTACACATCGCCGGTCAGTTTCAGGTCGTTCGACGGACGCCATTCACCGCGCCAGCCGAGCTGCTTGGTATCGACCACACGGTCGGCTGTGACGTTGGACATTTCCGGCACCAGATCCGCAATCTTCATGCTGGTAATCAGGCCGTTCTTGACCACCACATCGGACCAGCGGTCCGGCGCATGCTCGACGTAGTAGGACTGCTGGTAGCCGACCTGCGGCGAATCGAGTCGCGTGGCCAGCGCATCGGCGGTCATCTTGAAGGTCGAAGACACCTTCCATTCAAAGGCGCCGGACAGCGCCGCGCGCTTCTTCTCTTCAAACACGGAACCGAAGGAAATGCAGCAGGGGGCCAGCAAGTTGCTTTCGCCGGCGCCGATCACGCCATCGCCGTTGACATCGAAGCTACCCGGCGAATCGGCATTGTAGGTCTGGTAGCCGAGCGAATCGGTGCGCACCTTGCGCTTGGACAGCACGGCGCCAACCAGCACGCCCATGGTGTTGTTATTGAAGGTGTTGCTGAACACGCCCGACAGCTTGCCGCCGTCCTTGCGCGACAAGTCGTTGTGGTCAGCCTCGAAACGCACCGACCCGTGACGGCCAGGATTATCCATCGGGCGCGCCGAACGCAGGTTGACGGAGCCGCCGATGCTGCCTTCCATTTGCGCCGCGTCGGCCGATTTCATCACGTCCGCGCCGCTGATGACTTCCGATGGCAGCACATCGAAAGCGAAGTCGCGGCCGTCGCCGTCGGTGGCCAGAATGCGCTTGTTCAGGGTGACGATGTTGTAGCCGGAGCCGAGGCCGCGCACATTGATGTACTGGCCTTCGCCGCCACGGGTACGGGATACTGACACGCCTGAAATGTGGGTCAGCGAATCGGCGACGTTATCGTCAGGGAAGCGGCCCAGTTCAGTAGCCGAGATCGAATCCTGGATCACATCCGCATTGCGCTTCAGTTCCAGCGACTTGGCCAGTGCGGCACGCGCGCCGGTCACCACCACTTTCGGCGCCTCGACTTCTTCCTGCACCTGCGGCTGGGCCTGGGCAAACGCCATGCCGCATACCGCCATTTCCACCGCCACCGCGATCAGGCTGCGACGCAGTCCCTTTTCCATTCTGCTACCACTCATGGCAAATCTCCCGTGTGTCCGTGTGTCGTATTGATTGTGTTATTTGCTTATGTTTAGGATAGTAATAAGCAAAGAATCAAAATACAAGTAGCTTTCGATTTATTTCGTTTCAATGTTGTTTTTACGTTTTCTTTCGTTTCAACACAAAACGTTTTTGCTTTTATTTCGAAAGAAAAATATCTGTAAAGCTTGCTTTCACTCGTCCGGCGATCTGTTAAGCTGGCATTTTGACCACAACCACAGCACAAGCCATGCGACTTACCAGTCAACGCCGCGCCGCGATTCTCCAGGCGCTCACCCAACACGGCTCGGTGCAAGTCAACGCGCTCGTAAGCCAGTTAGGCGTTTCTGCGGTGACCATCCGTTCCGACCTTAGCGCCCTCGAATCCCAGGGGCTGGCGACACGCAGCCACGGCGGCGCCACACTGGCGCGCACGCCGCCTCCCGAGCAAACCGTGCCGCAGAAGGACGCCATCAATCACGAACAGAAGGAACGCATCGGCGCCCGTGCGGCGCATCTGGTGCAGCCGGGCGATAACATCATCATCGACTCCGGCACCACCACCATTTCGCTGGCGCGCCATCTGCGCGAGGCGCAAGGCGTGACGGTGATGACCAACGGCCTGAATATCGCCTGGGAACTGGCCGACGCGCCGGGCGTGGACCTGATCCTGACCGGCGGCCTGCTGCGCAAGCAGTCGCTGTCGATCCAGGGGACGCAGGCGGAAGCCTGTTTGCAGGCCTACAGCTTCGACAAGCTGTTCCTCGGCGTCGACGGTTTCGACCTGCAGTTCGGCGTCACCACCCACCATGAGCCGGAGGCCAGCCTGAATCACAAGATGGTGGAACGGGCGAAGAAGATTATCGTGCTGGCCGACGCTTCCAAGTTCGGCCGCGTCAGCCTGCACCGCATCGTCCAGCTGGACCGCGTGGACACGGTGATTACCGACGGCGGCATCAGCCAGGAGTACCGCGACGGCCTGCTGGAAGCAGGCATCGAGCTGCTGGTTGCGGAGTAATGCTGTGCTGAGTGGACGTATCCTTACCCCGCAAGGCTGGATCAATGGCAGCATCAGCTTCGACCAGCGCATCCAGCACATCCGCGAAGACCATGGCGCCGACTCCACGCTGACCATCCTGCCAGGCTTTATCGACCTGCATGTGCACGGCGCGGCTGGCGTCGACATCATGCAGGGCGGCGACGCTGGCGCCACTGTGGCGCGCGCGCATGCGAAGCACGGCACCACCGCCATGCTGGGCACCACGATGACCGCCACCGACAACTCCATACGCCGCGCCTTGCGCGGGCTGGCGCCGACCATCGCGCAGCGTCCCACCGGTAGCGCGCGCATGCTGGGCGTGCACCTGGAGGGGCCGTTCCTCAGCATTCACCGCCTGGGCGCGCAGCCGGCCGACGCGGTAGTCATCGGCAGCATTGATCTGGTGCGCAGCTATCATGCGCTGGCGCCGGTGCGGGCGATCACGCTGGCCACCGAAGTCGATGGCCATCTGGCGCTGATTCCGCAGTTGAACGCGCTGGGCATCCGCGTGCAGATCGGCCATAGCAACGGCACGTATGAAGACGGCGTTGCGGCGTTACAGGCCGGCGCGGCCGGCTTCACGCATCTGTACAACGGCATGACCGGGCTGAATCACTACAAGCCCGGCATCGTCGGCGCGGCGCTGGCACATGCGGAGTATGCCGAGATCATCCCCGATTTGCAGCACGTCGCGCCGGGTGCGATGCGTGCGGCCCTGCGTGCCATTCCGCGCCTGTATGGCGTAACCGACGCCACCTCGGCCACCGGCATGCCGGACGGCGAGTATGGCCTGGGCAGCCAGCGCGTGTACAAATGCCTGGGCTGCGTGCGGCTGGCGACCGGCTCACTGGCCGGCAGCGTGCTGACCATGGATCAAGCCTTGCGCAATTTCGTCGGCCTGGGGCTGGAGCTGGCCGATGCGTCCAACCGCCTGTCGCTGTACCCGGCCGACTATCTGGGCGAGTCTGAACGCGGTCGCCTGGCGCCGGGGGCATGGGCGGATATCGTGGTATTGAACGCAGAATTACAACCGGTGGCCGTCTTCGTTGAAGGTGAAGCCATCGACCTGACCACCAACTAGACGGAGACTCGATGCAAGCACGCGCCATGGCATATCTATTGTTTATTGCGGGGCTGGGTGGCCTGCTGTACGGGATCGACGTCGGCATCATCGCCGGCGCCCTGCCGTATCTGGAGTCCACCGCCTCGGTGGCGTGGCGTTTGAGTGCGCAGCAGTTGAGTTTTATCGTGGCGGCGGTGTTGCTGGGCTCTGTGTTGTCGTCGCTGTTTGCTGGCGCACTGGCCGACTGGATCGGCCGCCGCTGGGCGATGATGTTGGCTGGCGTGCTGTTCACGCTGAGTATTCCGCTGATTGCGCTGTCGGATGGCTATGTGCCGCTGTTGCTGGGGCGCTTGCTGCAAGGCGTCAGCGGCGGATTGATTGGCGTGATCGTGCCGCTGTATCTGGCCGAGTGCCTGCATGCGCGCCAGCGTGGACGTGGTGCGGCGCTGTTCCAGCTGCTGCTGACGCTAGGCCTGGTGGCGGCGGCGCTGATTGGCTTGTTCCAGGCGCAGTCGGTGGAGACGGCGACGGTCGCCGCCCAGCAGTTGGGCGAGGCAGAGCGTGCGGCTGCGGTGTTTGCGGCCAAGGATCATGCCTGGCGCAGCATCTTCTGGTGGTGCCTGACGCCTGGCGTGGTGTTCACAGCGGGCTGCCTGATGCTGGCCGAGTCGCCGCGCTGGCTGGCGCAACGCGGCCGCATCGAAGACGCCCGCGCCGCGCTGCTGCGCACCCGCCCGGCCGATGAAGCCGAAGCCGAACTGCGCGACATCCAGCAAGCCCTCGCTCCCGCCACCGTTGACGCAGGCCGCGCAAGCCCAGTCGCGCACGGCGCGAGCGATGGCGCGGGCGCTGTGAACATGGGCGCCGTGAACGTGGCCCCAGGTGATAGCGTCGGCGCTGCGCGTGGAGCCGCCGCAGCGCGCACGGCGGCCGATCCCTTACTCAGCCGCCGCTATGTGCTGCCCTTCCTGCTGGCCTGCCTGATCCTGGCGCTGAACCAGGCCACCGGCATCAATTCGGTGCTGGCCTACGTGGTCAACATCCTCAATCAGGCCGGCCTGCCCGGCACCACCGCCAACGCTGGCGACGTGGTGCTGAAAGTGCTGAACGCGCTGATGACCATCGTGGCCGTCATCCTGGTCGACCGCAAGGGCCGCAAGTTCCTGCTGATGCTGGGCACCGCCGGCATCGTCATCGCACTGGTCGCCGCAGGCCTGCTGTTCCGCAGCGCCGAAGCCGACCAGCGCGACGTGCGCCCCGCGCTGCAAGCACGCATCCAGTCCGACAGCCTGTCGCTGCAACTGGACGCCGCCACGCTGCAATCCTTCGGCGGCACCGACGGCAAGCCAGTCCAGCTGACAGTCGCCTACTCCTACGGCCCGTTCACCAACGTGCAAACCCGCCGCAGCGACGACGCCGCGCTGCCGGTACTGCACATGAGCCGTGAAGACACTGTGCAGCCGGACAGCGTGATCGGCGTATTCTTCCGCAAGCTGCATCTGAATCCCTTCGCCGATCCCGCCGCAGGCATGAACGCCCCGCTGCACATCGAGCGCGCTGACGTGGCGCCCGTGCCCTCCACTGCGCATGGCTGGAAAGTGGCGCTGACCATGTGCCTGTTCGTCGCCGGCTTCGCGGTCGGCCCAGGCGTGTGTGTATGGCTGGCGCTATCGGAGCTGATGCCAACCCGCATCCGCTCCAACGGCATGAGCATCGCGCTGCTGATCAACCAGTTCGTCTCGACCATGATCGCCGCCACCTTCCTGCCCACTGTTGGGCAGTACGGCTACGCGACCATGTTCTTCTGGTGGGCCGGCGCCACGCTGATCTACTTCCTGGCCGCCGCCTTCCTGCTGCCCGAGACCAAGGGCAAAACGCTGGAAGAAATCGAAGCGCACTTCGCCGGCCGCTAGGATCAAGCCGGCGTGAGGCACGCCTCCAGGGTCAGTTCCAGCAATGGGAAATGGCCTGTCTCCACCTTGAAGAACGCCGCCTGTGGGAAGATCGCCTCCCACACGGCGCGATCCTGCCCGGCGTCGATCATCGGATCGTAAGCGCCAAACAGCACCGACACCGGGCCATCAAAAACACTGCGCACCGGCGAGTGGTCCAGCGCCGAGAAATCGTCCGACGTCGCCACCGACGTCGGACCATCGAAGGCGCCCGGCTGCTGGATCAGTTCCGCAAACGAACGCGCCGCCTCCGGCCCACCGTTCGGGCCGAAGTACAGCTCCGTCACATCCGGCAGCAGCGACAAGGCGCCAAACACATCCCAGAAACGCGGACGGCCCGGATCATCCTCATACATCGCCAACGCGGTGGCCAGCTTGCCGGCATGCTGGTGATCGGTATGCACGCGGAAGGCGCGGCGCGCCAGGCGCAACGCCGCCTGCTCCGGATTGAAGGTTGGCGCCAGCAGTACGATATCCTTGATCAGGGCCGGAACCTGTCGCGCCAGATACACAGCCAGATGCGCGCCGAAGGAACTGGCCATCACGGTCAGCGGCTGGCCGGCTTCGGCGGCCACGCGGCGGAATTCGGTCAGCGTGGCTTCCTGCAGGTCGAGATAGGGACGCGCCGCGCATGGCTTGGCCAGCGGCTGCTGCCACCAATGGACGTGCGTGGCGTCCGGATAGCGGGCGCGCTCGAACACCGGGCCGAGGCCGGGACCGCCGTGCAGATAAAAAACCGAAGGTGCTGCCATGTTCTCTCCTTTGCAAATGCAACGGGCATTATAATCGGTGCATGAAAAAATTCCTTGCCGCCCTTGCCCTGCTCATCGCAGCAGGCGCCCAGGCCCAGGTGCTGTCTGTCCGCGACCAGGCAACGGTCGTCAACGAGCTGCTGGCCGAACGCTTTGACACCATCCTGCCGGCTGCAATGCAGCAGACCGGCATCGATATGTGGATCGTGGTTTCGCGCGAATACAACGAAGACCCGGTCATCAAGACCATGCTGCCGGCGGAATGGCTCAATGCCCGCCGCCGCACCATCCTGGTCTTCCACCGCGACGCCAAAACAGGCAAGGTGGAGCGCCTGGCCGTGGCGCGCTACAGCGTCGGCAAGAGCATCGCGGCGGCGTGGGACATGAAGAAATTCCCCAAGCAATGGGACGCGCTGGTCGACATCGTCAAGACCCGCAATCCAGCGAAAATCGGGCTGAACACCTCCAACCACTTCGGCCACGCGGACGGCATTGACCATACCGACTACAGCGAACTGCTGGCCGCCCTGCCGGCGCAGCTGAAAAGCCGCGTAGTATCCGCCGAGCCGCTGGCGGTGCGCTGGCTGGAAACGCGCACCGCGCGCGAAATGCAGATCTATCCGCAACTGGTCAATGCCACCCACAAGATCATCGAGGAAGGTTTCTCCGAGCGCATCATCACGCCCGGCATCACCACCACCGATGACGTGGTGTGGTGGTTCCGCCAGAAGATCCGCGACCTTGGCTATGACACCTGGTTCCATCCATCGGTGGAAATCCAGCGCCAGGACCAGGGACGCGCCAATCCGGACGTCATCACCCAGGGCGACCTGCTACATGTCGACATCGGCATCACCTACCTGCGCCTGAACACCGACATCCAGCAGCACGCCTACGTGCTGAAGCCCGGCGAGACTGCCGCACCAGCGGCGCTGAACCAGGCCTTCGCCAGCGCCAACCGCCTGCAGGACATCCTGACCGCCAACTTCAAGTCTGGCAGCAGCGGCAACGCGGTGCTGGCGGCATCGCTGCAACAAGCCAAAGCGGAAGGCATCCGTCCGACCATCTACACCCATCCGATCGGCTACCACGGCCATGCGGCCGGCCCGGCAATCGGCATGTGGGATGCGCAAGGCGGCGTGCCCGGCACGGGCGACGATCTGCTGCGTCCAAAGACCGCCTATTCCATCGAACTGAACGCCGCCAGCGAGATCCCAGGCTGGCGCGAGCCGGTGCGCATCATGCTGGAGGAGGATGCCTATTTTGATGAAAGTGGCGTGCGCTACATCGACGGCCGCCAGAAACAGCTGCTGCTCCTGCCACGACGCAGCCCATCCGTTGAATAGGGAAAACAAATAGTTCCAGCAAGCTCTGGAGTGCCGCAATGCGGCGACATTTGCGATGATAGCGGGGCGGACGTCAGGCCAAAACGTCCGCCCCGCGTCATTTTGGCCCCCTACCCCAACAGGAGCACGCTCATGAACTCGTTTGTGGAAACGCTGTCGCCGGCAGCCCGAAACCATGCGGAAGCCCGCATCGACTACTACACCGATCTGTCCCAGGCGGTTCTGCACTCGCTGCGTCAGCTGTCGGAGCTGAACGTCCAGTTCGGCCGCGCGTGGCTGGAGGAATCCGCCAGCTCGCTGCAATACAACCTGCTGACGCCACCTTCCGAACGCCAGGCGCAGAACGCGCCACAGCAAGGCGGCGCGCTGCTACAAAAGCTGCAGCAATACCATCAGCAACTGGCGCAGGTGGCGACCGAATTCCAGTCGGAAATCAACAAGGTGGCGCAGGAGCATGTGCCGCAAGCGGCGCGCACCGCCACCGAACTGGCCGACGCCGGCCGCCAGGCAGCCGGCAAGCACTTTAGCGACGAAGCCAGCCGCTTTGCCAACGTCGCCGCGCAGAACCAGGCTTTCCCGCAAGCTGCCTCGGTGCAAAGCGCACCGGAAGGCAACAAGAACTGATGACAGCCCGCCGCTGCAATGGCGGCGAGGAATCGGGAATCCGATGATGGTCCTTTCTGCTTGGCGAAAGGCCATCATCCCCACATCGCCGCGCGGTTATCATGCGGCATTGCGCTTACAGGAAGCGTTCGGGTATTTCCTGCGCAAATGGATACATCGTGAAGTAAGGCTTGGCCTCCTCCAGCACCTGTTGCACTGAAGGCCGCGTCACCAGGCGCTCGAAGTAGCTCTGCAAATGATGGTACTCCTCCGGGAACGGCAGCAGCGTGACGGCGTAGAACAGCGCCGGCGCCGCCGCGCAATCGGCCAGGCTGAAGGCTTCACCACACAGCCAGCCGCGCGTCGCCATGCGCTTTTCGATCATCTTGTAGGCGGTTTTCAGCTTGGTGCGCTCCTTGGTCTGGTCGCAGCTCAGGCCGGTGAGGTGGGCGCTGACGATGGTTTGCACCGGCCCCTGCACGTAGTTGTCGAAAAAACGGTCCCACAGGCGCACGTCCAGCGCGGCGTCCCAGTCGGCCGGAATCATCGTTTGCGCGCCGGGATAATGGCGGTCCAGGTATTCGATGATGATCGAGGTTTCCGGCACATCGCGCCGCTGCGCGTGGTCGCGCAGCACCGGGAATTTGCACAGCGGCCAGATCGCCTCCAGCTCGGCGCGGTCGGCGTCATCGCCGAGGTTGATGATGCGCTTGTCGAAATCGGTGCCGTTCTCATACAGCGCAATCAGCACCTTGTGGCAGAACGAGGCCAGCGGATGGTAATACAGAGTCAGGGACATGACAGCTCCAGAGGGCGTGTGGCGATACCAAAGATTTCACCAAATGATACTTCAGCGGCAGCGATAGCGGCGGACCTTATTTATTGGGAAACTTCCGCCCGTCTAAAGCCGGGCAATCACGCACCGGCGGACCACTGAACGGGACCTCATACCATGCGCCACGCCATCACCCTGACCCTTCTTTCCCTATGCGCCTTCAGCGGCAAGGTTCTTGCCGAAGAAGCCGCGCCTGCCAACAAAGGCGATAGCCTGACGGCCGGCATCGGCCTGGCGTACGTGCCGGAATACGCCGGCTCCGACAAGAGCCGCGTGCTGCCGCTGCCCTTCCTGGAAAAAACCTATAGCAACGGTATCTTCCTCAGCACCCATCGCGGCATCGGCTACGCCACGGCGCTGGGCGACTTCAAGGTCAGCGCGGCGCTGGGCTATGATGGCGGCCGTGAAGACCACAAGAAAAATTACTTCTCCGGTTCCGATGATCTGAAAGGCATGGGCAAGATCAAGGGCTCGGCGCTAGCGGTGCTGAGCGTCGGCTACCAGCTCGGCAGCGTCGGCCTGAACCTGACCACCAAGCAAAACCTTTCGCACCGTGAATACGGCAACACCTACACGCTGGGCATGGAGACGCCGATCTACTCCACCGCCAGCGACAAGTTCAGCTTTGGCGCCGCAGCCGAGTATGCGGACCGCAAGCACATGCAGACCTACTTCGGCGTGACGCAGCAGCAAAGTACGCTTTATCGTGCAAGCTACACGCCGGGCGGCGGTGGTTTCACCAACGTCTCGGCCGGCGTCAACTGGATGCATGTCATCAATAGCGACTGGGTGGTGCGCAGTGCGCTGGGCGTCAACCACCTGACCGGCAAGGCCGCTGATAGCCCGCTGACACAACACACCAATACGCCGATGGTGATGACCGCCTTCATCTACAAGTTCTAAGCTGCCATGGGGTATCATTGCTGAAAACTCATCGTTAAAACAATGATACTTTCCGCTTTTCTTTTTCTGGCGCTGGCCATCGGCGCGGCCTGGCTGCGGCCGCTGTCGCTGTGGCTGCCGTTATTTGTCATGGCGCTGGCCTGGGGGCTGGTGGGCGGCGTGCTGGAGCCGGTGGCGATCGCCGTGCTGACGGTGCTCACGGCAACAGCCTATGGCTGCGCCAAGGCGCAGCACGCATGGCAGCGGCTGGTGCTGGGCCTGCTGGCCGGCGTGCTATCTCTGGCGCTGGCGATGCACAAGCTTCCCGGCTTTCACAATCCGCTGCTGATCGACCGCGTGGTGCTATCGGCCGGCGCCGCGCCATTCACGCAGTACGCCAACTTCGACAAGGGCGCGGTCGGGCTGATCCTGCTGGCTTTGCTGTGCCGCCGCGTGGCCTCGTGGGCCGAGCTGCGCGAGGTCCTGCGCCGCACGGCGCCGGTGCTGGCGATTACTCTGCTTGCGACGCTGGGCTTCGCCGTTGCCGCCGGTGTGGTCGGCGTCGACCTCAAGTTTCCGCCGCAGACCTGGCGCTTTATTGCGGTCAACCTGCTGTTCACTGTGGTGGCCGAAGAAGCCTTCTTCCGTGGCTTTTTACAGGCACGGCTGGCAGGTGCGCTGGCACGGTTCCACTGGGGCGCGTGGTTGGCCATGGCTGTCTCGGCGCTATTGTTTGGCGCCGCGCACCTGGGCGGCGGATTGCTCTATGGCATACTCGCTACCATTGCCGGCTTCGGCTACGCCTGGGCTTACCAGCGCACGCAACGCATCGAGGCCGCCATACTGGTCCACATCGCACTGAATGTGGTGCATTTTATTGCCTTTACTTATCCTGCCAGGTTACCCGGTGTCTGACTCCCTCACCTCCCGCACTTTGCCCGGCGCCGTCGCCGGCCTGGTCGGCACCGCTACGGTGCTTGCCCTGCTGTACTTTGGACGCGATGTGCTGATCCCCATCACGCTGGCGTTCATCTTCAGTTTCCTGATCGCGCCGTTTGTGCGCGCGCTGCGCCATCTGGGGCTGGGACAGACGCTGTCGGTCTGCACCGGCGTGCTGGTGGTGACCGTGAGTCTGCTGGCGATCGGCGCGGTCATCGTGCAGCAGGTCGGCGCCATGGGCGCCAGCTTGCCGCTGTACCAGGACACCATCGCCGACAAGGTCGAGAAGCTCGATGAGCTGACGCGCGGCACCATTGGCAGCCTGGGAGGCCCGGCGGGCCAGCTGATCGAACACTTCACGCAGGATAACGCCAGCGGCGCGCAGCCAGTGCTGCAAAGCGACGGCAGCGTCAAGACGCCGGTGCTGGTGGAGATCCACGAGCCGGCGCTCAAGCCTTTCCAGTTGCTCGGCAAGATCGCCGCCTCGGTGTGGCCGCCGCTGGAAACCGCCGGCATCGTGTTTGTGGTGCTGATCTTCGTGCTGCTGGAGCATGAATCGCTGCGCGACCGCTTCATCCGCCTGGCCGGAGGCGGCGATTTGCGCGCCACCACCATCGCCGTGAATGACGCCGGCGAGCGCCTGTCGCGCTTCTTTATTTCGCAGTTCCTGGTCAACATCGCTACCGGCCTGGCGGTGTGGCTGGGCCTGAGCCTGATCGGTCTCGGCCAGGCGCTGCTGTGGGGCACGATGACGGCGGTGCTGCGTTTCATTCCCTACGTTGGCGTGTGGATGGCGGCTTTCTGCGCGACGCTGCTGGCGGCCGCCATCGATCCCGGCTGGTCGATGGCGCTGATGACGCTGGGCCTTTTCCTGGCGATTGAAATCATCGTCGCGCAGACCATCGAACCCAAGCTGTATGGCCATACCACCGGGCTGTCGCCGCTGTCGGTGGTGGTGTCGGCGATTTTCTGGAGCTGGATCTGGGGGCCGGTCGGGCTGGTGCTGTCAACACCGCTGACCTTGTGCCTGGTGGTGGCCGGCCGCTATATCCGTGCACTCAAGGTACTGGAAATCATGTTCGGCGAATTGCCGGCGCTGACCATGCCGCAGAATTTTTATCAGCGCGCGCTGTCGGGCGACGCCCATGAAATCATCACCAGCGCCAAGCGCTACATGCAGCACAAGTCGCTGGCCGAATATTGCGACGGCGTGCTGCTGCCGGCGCTGCATCTGGCCAACTTCGACCTGAAAGATCGCGCGATTACTCCGGAGGAAGAGGAAAAAGTCACCTCCTCCATCATCTCGGTGATTGAAGCGCTGAGCGGCAACCAGCGATGGTGGAAAAAGCGCAAGCGCAGCAGCGTGCTGACGGGCGGCGGCATCGGCCGTCAGTTGCGGGCGCAGCGCATCTCTGACAGCGGCGAGTGGCAAGGCTCGTTCGACGTGCCGCCGGGCAGCGTGGTGCTGAGCATCGGCCTGGGCACGCAAGGCGCGGAGCTGGCCACCGAGATTCTGGTGCGCATCCTGCGCGAGCAAAAAATCGATGCGCGCAGCCGCACCGTCGAGGAACTGGATGAGCCGCCACCGCCGGGCGCGACGCCGGAGCTGGTAGCGATTGTGATCCTGGTCAGCGTCGATCCGCTGAACGACTGCGAGCAGATCACGGCCATGCTGGAAGGCGTCCGCGAGCGCGTTCCGCACGCCAAGCAGTTCGCGCTGCTGCTGCCTAGCCCGTTTGAAAATCCAGATTTGAAAACCTGCGTGTTCCCGACCGCCGACCATGTGTCGCGCTCGTATGACGATGTACTCCACAGCTGCCAGGTGGCCATGAAAGGACAAGGTACTGTATGAAACTGATGATCGCCCTGCTGCTGTCGGCCTGCGCCGGCAGCGCTTTTGCGCAGGATTGCAAGAATGCCGTCTCCACGCCCGAGATCAACGAATGCGCATCGGTGGAGCAGAAAAAGGTGGAGGACAAGCTGAACAAGGTCTACCAGCAAGTCATCAAATCCATCGGTGAGGCCGATACCAGGAAGGCGCTGGTTGAAGCGCAGCGCGCCTGGGTCCAGTTCCGCGAAGCCGATTGCAAGGCGATCTATAAGCAATACAAGACCGGCACCATCCGCACCGTCATGTATATCGGCTGCATGCAACAGCACGCGGAAGTCCGCATCAAGAACCTGGAAGATTTTCAAAAATGATGACGAAGGGTGCAAGGCGTGGGCTATCGCGCCTGCCCACGGCGTAGGTGAGCGTTAGGCTGCGAACAGATTAGCCGGACAGGATCGGTTAGCTTCTTCCTATACACAACAAGGAGCTAACATGACTGTCACGACCGATCACACCATCAGCCAACTGTTCTTGCTCGCGAATGCCGGGCAGCGGGCAGATATCGTCAACCGCCTGCTGAGCAACGTCAGTCATGAGATGGTGGTCTCGCTGGCCGCCAGCATAGGCGACTTTGGCGAAGACCAACATCCACAGGTGACGCCGGAGCAGACCGAGCAGATCACCCCGGCACAGGTGGAAGAAATCGCCGCAACTGCGGAGCAGCATGCGCCTGGCGTGGTGGAAAAAGTCACCGCGTTTTTCAATGATGAACTGGCGCGTGCCTGAAGGAACAATCATGGGCATGCTGAGCAACATCTTCCACAAAATTTTCCCGCCATCTCACCCTGCGATCGCGCAAGCGCCACAAGGCACGACCGTGCCACCACCAGCGGCTTCCGAACCTCAGCCGCAGGCACCGGCCACTGTCCATCTCAGCGAAGTCGATGTGGAGCAGATCCTCAACGACAAAGCGCAGCACAGCGGCCAGCCGCTGAACTGGCGCACCTCGATTGTCGACCTGCTGAAGCTGCTGGAACTGGACAGCAGCCTGCAATCGCGAAAGGAGCTGGCACAGGAACTGCACTACTCCGGCGACACCAACAACTCGGCCACCATGAACGTCTGGCTACACCGCCAGGTGATGACCAAACTGGCCCAGAACGGCGGCAAAGTGCCGGCCGATCTGAAGGATTAACAGGCACAATCGCTGACGCAGGTGTTTAGTTGAGCAGCAGTTCCGGCTGCTGCTGGACGATGGCAGTCTTCGGCAGGCAGACGATGAAGCTGCTGCCCTTGCCTGCTTCCGATTTGATCTGCAGCGTGCCGCCATGGCGCAGCAGCACGTGCTTGACAATGGCCAGGCCCAGGCCGGTGCCCTGCGTCTCGCGCGAACGGCTCTTGTCGACCCGGTAGAAACGCTCGGTCAGGCGCGAAATGTGTTCAGGGCTGATGCCGATGCCAGTATCTTCCACCTTGAACTTGATGCCGCCCTCAAACTCGCGCCACGCCAGATGAATCTTGCCGCCGGCCGGCGTGTAGCGCACCGCGTTCGACGCCAGATTGCCAAACGCGCTGTGCAATTCCTCGTACGAGCCCAGCACATCCGGGCCTTCGATCGACATCGTCACCTCATGCTTGCCGGCCGACAGCGCCTTGGCATCGCGCTGCACCTGCTCCATCAACTTGTGCACATCAACTGGCTCCGGCCGCATCGGATAGTCGACCGACTCCAGCCGCGACAAGGTCAGCATGTCCTCGATCAGGTGCTGCATGCGATGGCCCTGCTCGGTCATCAGCTTCAGGTGGGCGGCGCGGGTGGCGGCATCGAGGCCCTCCTGCGCGGCGATTTCCAGGAAGCCGACAATCACTGTCAGCGGCGTACGCAGCTCGTGCGAGGCATTGGCGATGAAGTCACGGCGCATTTCCTCGATGCGCTCGGTTTCGGTGGCATCGTGCGTCACCAGGATCTGGCGGCGGTTTTCAAACGGGATGATATGCACGATCAGCTTGCGCTCGCGGAAGCTGATCGTCAGCGGCTGCTCGTACCGGCCCAGGATGATGTAATCCATGAAGTCCGGATTGCGCACCAGGTTGGTCACGCGCATGCCCTTGTCACGCTCATTGCTCAGGCCCAGATGCTGTTCGGCGGCCGGATTGCACCACTCCAGGAACAGCACGTCGTCCATGATGGCGACGCCGTCCGGCAGCAGATGCATGGCCTGGCGGAAGCGCGCCAGCCATTCGGTCAGCTCAGCCTGGTTTTTTTCGTCCTCGCGGCGCATGCGGTACAGGCGCGAGAAAATATTGGTCCACTCGCCCCAGCCGTCCGGCAGCTTGGCGCTTTGCGGATCATCCATCCAGTTGCTCAGCTGGTAAAGATAGGACAGCTGGACAAATACCAACGCGATCATGCACAGCAGCGCCAGCACCAGGCCGGTGAGCCAGCCGGCAATCCAGCCCGCCAGCGCGCAACCCGCCAGAATAAGAGCGGTACGCAGCGCCGCCGGCACCCAGAACACCAGTTTTGGATTCATTTAAAACTCAGCTTTTTTCCGAAAGCATATAGCCTACACTACGCACGGTCTTGATCAGGTGCTCGGCCTCTTTCAAGGCTTTGCGCAGACGCAGCACATGCACGTCGACGGTACGCTCTTCGATGACCACGTGATCGCCCCATACCTTGTCCAGCAGCTGGCTGCGCGAGAATACCCGTTCCGGATGCGCCAGCAGGAATTTCAGCAGCTTGTACTCGGCGTGACCGATGTCGATCTTCTGCTCGTCCATCGAGACGGTGCAGCTGACCGGGTCCAGCATGATGTTGGCGGCGCGCATGGTCGACTGCGAATGCTCCGGCGCCTTGCGGCGCAGTAGTGCTTTGGCACGCGCCAGCAGCTCGCGCGGCGAGAACGGCTTGGTGATGTAATCATCAGCGCCGCTGTTCAAGCCGGCCAGCTTGTCCTCTTCCATGCTCTTGGCGGTCAGCATGATCACCGGGATGTCGCTGAACTGGCGGTCCGAGCGGATACGTGCCAGCAGCCGCAGACCGGTCGAATCCGGCAACATCCAGTCCAGCAAAATCAATTGCGGGGTCTTGGTCTGGATGAAGTCCCAGGCCTCACCCGCGCTTTGCACGGCGCAGCAATTCCAGCCCGCTTCGCGCAGCGAGAACGTCACCAGCTCGATAATCGCCGGTTCGTCCTCCACGATCAATACAGTTGTTTTATCAGATGCCATGTAGTTTTATTCAGCTTGCGTAGGCTCGTCATCCGGCAGCGGCACGGTCTTGGTGTGGCGGATATCCTTGCCTTCCACCACGTAAATCACATATTCCGCGATGTTTTTGGCGTGGTCGCCAATGCGTTCAATCGCCTTGGCCACCCACAGCGTGTCCAGCGCCGCCGAGATGGTGCGTGGATCTTCCATCATGAAGGTGATCAGGTTGCGCATGATGGAACGGAATTCATGGTCGATCACTGCGTCCTGGGCGATCAGTTGCAGCGCCTGCTTGCCGTCGTTGCGGGCAAAGGCATCCAGCGCGTCGTGCAGCAGGTCGCTGGTGTTGTTGGCGATGTTGCGCACCATTTCATAATGGTTGACGGTCACCGCGCCGCGCGCGTGCAGCTGCTTGGCGGTCCGGGCGATCTTGGTGGCTTCGTCGCCGATGCGCTCCAGGTCGGTGATCACCTTGATGGTGGCCATGATGGTGCGCAGGTCGTTGGCAGCCGGCTGGCGGCGCACGATCAGGTGGCTGCACTGGTCGTCCAACTGGACTTCCAGCTGGTTGACGGCGTCGTCCTCGCGCATCACGCGGTCGGCACGCTCAGGGTTGCCGATGCGGAAGCAGGTCATGGCGTCGAGGAATTGGGTCTCGACGATGCCGCCCATCAGCAGCACTTTGCTGCGGATGGCTTCCAGTTCGTTGTCGTACTGTTTGGATGAATGCTCACCGATCATGCTGCTCTCCAGTTGCGAATTAGTATTATAAGGTCGATCAGCCGAAACGGCCGGTGATGTAATCCTGGGTCTCTTTACGAGCCGGATTCATGAAGATCTGGTCGGTCTCGCCGAATTCCACCAGTTCGCCCAGGTACATATACGCGGTGTAGTCCGAGCAGCGGGCCGCCTGCTGCATATTGTGGGTGACGATGGCGATGGTGTAGTCCTGCTTCAGCTCGGAGATCAGCTCTTCCACTTTCGAGGTCGAGATCGGGTCCAGCGCCGACGTCGGCTCGTCCAGCAGCAGCACGTCAGGCTTGACGGCCACGCCGCGGGCGATGCACAGGCGCTGCTGCTGGCCGCCGGACAGCGACAGGCCGCTCTTGCTCAGCTTGTCCTTGACTTCGGTCCACAGCGCGGCTTTCTTCAGCGCCCATTCGACGCGCTCGTCCATCTCGCCTTTCGACAGGTCTTCATACAGGCGCACGCCGAAGGCGATGTTGTCGTAGATCGACATCGGGAACGGCGTCGGCTTCTGGAACACCATGCCGACCTTGGCGCGCAGCATGTTGACGTCCTGGCCTGGTTCGAGGATGTTACGGTTGCGGTACATGATCGAACCTTCGGCGCGCTGGCCAGGGTACAGATCGTACATGCGGTTCAGCGTGCGTAGCAGCGTCGACTTGCCGCAGCCCGACGGGCCGATGAAGGCAGTCACCTGCTTCTCGTGGATGTCGAGGCTGACGTTGTGCAGGCTCTGGGTCTTGCCGTAGAAGAAGTTCAGGCCCGAAATTTCGATGGTCTTGCGTTTGCCTTGGGTCATGGTGGCGACGTTTTCTTGGCTCAGTTGCGTATTCATGGAGGGATTCGCTTTTATCAATTAGTTCGGGGCTTTTTGGGCAAATACAGTACGGGCAATCACGTTCAGTGCCAGCACGCTGAAGGTCACCAGCAGCGCGCCGCCCCAGGCGAGGTCACGCCAGTTGTCATACGGGCTCATGGCGAAGCCGTAGATCACCACCGGCAGGTTGGCCATCGGCGCGTTCATGTCGGAACTGAAGAACTGATTGTTCAGCGCGGTGAACAGCAGCGGCGCGGTTTCACCGGAGACGCGGGCCACGGCCAGCAGCACACCGGTGATGACGCCGGCCTTGACGGCGCGCAGACGCACCAGCATCGCCACTTTCCAGCGCGGCGCACCCAGTGCGAAAGCCGCTTCCAGCAAGCTGTTCGGCACCAGGCGCAGCATATTGTCGGTGGTGCGCACCACCACCGGGATGGCGATCAGCGCCAGCGCGATCGAACCGGCGTAGCCCGAATAGTGCTTGGTGGTGGCCACGTACAAGGCCCAGACGAACATGCCGATCACGATCGACGGCGCCGACAGCATGATGTCGGTGACAAAGCGGGTGATCGCGGCAACCTTGTTCTCTTCGCCGTATTCGGCCAGGTAGATGCCGGCCAGGATGCCGATCGGAGTCGAGATCAGCGTCGACAGCGAGACGATCAGGAAGCTGCCGAAGATCGCATTGATCAGGCCGCCACCTTCGCTGCCCGGCGCCGGCGTGGTTTGCGTGAACATATTGATGCTCAGCGCGCCGAAGCCCTTGATCAGCAGCGTGGCCAGAATCCAGGCCAGCGCGATCAGGCCGATCGACATTGCCAGCACCGACAGCGAGATGCCGACACGGTGCATCAGCAGACGCTTGCGATAAACCGGGTTCATCGCGGCTTTTTCCAGAGTTGCGCTCATTATTTGACGCCTTCCTTGCGAGACATGCCAGCCAGCATCAGCTTGGCGGCGGACAGAACTATAAAGGTGATGACGAACAGGATCAGTGCCAGCGCGAACAGCGACGAGGTGTGCAGCACGGTATCCGATTCGGCAAATTCATTGGCCAGCGTCGAGGCGATCGAGTTACCTGCCGCGAACATCGACCACGACAGCTTGTTGGCGTTACCGATGACGAAGGTGACCGCCATGGTCTCGCCCAGCGCGCGGCCGAGGCCCAGCATGACGCCGCCGACCACGCCGGTCTTGGTGTACGGCAGCACGATCTTGCGCACCACTTCCCAGCGCGTGCAGCCCAGGCCGTAGGCCGATTCCTTCAGCACCGCCGGCACGATCTCGAACACGTCGCGCATCACCGAGGAGATGAACGGAATGATCATCACCGCCAGGATCAGCGCGGCGGTCAGGATGCCGATGCCCATGGTCGGGCCGCTGAAGAACTGGCCGATCACCGGCAACTGGCCCAGCGTGGCTTTCAGGAAGGGCTGGACGTAATCGCCAAACAGCGGCGCAAAGACGAACAGGCCCCACATGCCGTAGATGATGGACGGGATGCCGGCCAGCAGCTCCACCGCCGTGCCCAGCGGACGGCGCAGGCCGGCCGGGCAGATCTCGGTCAGGAACAGCGCGATGCCGAACGACACCGGGAAAGCGATCAGCAGCGCGATGCCGGACGTAGCCAGCGTGCCGACGATGGCGATCATCGCGCCATACTGGTCATTGACCGGGTCCCACTCGACGCGGGTGATGAAGGCCGGACCGAATTCCTTGAACGCCGGCCAGGCGCCGACCATCAGCGAGAAGATAATCCCCAGCAGCACCGCCAGCACGGACAGCGCAAAGATCATCGTGGTTTTGTGGAAGAAGAAATCCTGGATGCGCTGCTTGCGCATGGTGCGGAGCATCGCCTGCATGGCAGCTTGATCCGCAGCGCTCATTTGCGCGGTGTTGGTGTGCATGGCCGGCTCTGGTTTGGATAGTGGCGTGGAAGTGATATCTGCGCTCATATTTTTTCTCGGTGGATGTAAGCTAGCCTGCGGTGTCCGAATGGGCACCGCAGGCTAACCCCCTCGCCGCCGGACTGCTGCGGCGAAGGGATGGTCCGGGATTAGTACAGCGCTTTGCCCGAAGCGTCTTTCAGGTTGGCTTTCCACGAATCCTGCACCAGCTTGATCACGTTGGCAGGCATTGGCACGTAGTCCAGTTCGGTAGCAGCCTGGCCGCCGTTTTTGAAGGCCCAGTCGAAGAACTTGACCACTTCCTTGCCCTTGTTGGCATCCGCTTGCACTTTGTGCAGCAGGATGAAGGACACGCCGGTGATCGGCCACGAGTTTTTGCCAGCCTGGTCGGTCAGCACCACGCCGAAGCCTGGGGTTTTGGTCCATTCGGCGTTCGACGCAGCAGCTTTGAAGAACTCGTCGTCAGGCTGCAGGAAGTTGCCGTCCTTGTTTTTCAGCTGGGTGTGCGACATCTTGTTCTTTTTGGCGTAGGCCCATTCGACGTAGCCGATCGAACCCTTGATACGCTGCACGTTGGCGGCAACGCCTTCGTTACCTTTGCCGCCGACACCAACCACCCACTTCACAGCGGTAGCAGCGCCAACCTTGGTCTTGAACTCAGGGCTGGTTTTCGACAGGAAGTCGGTGAACAGGAACGAGGTGCCCGAACCGTCAGCGCGGTGAACCACGGTGATGTCGTCCGCTGGCAGTTTCACGCCTGGGTTCAGGGCAGCGATGGCCTGGTCGTTCCACTTGGTGATCTTGCCCAGGTAGATGTCCGCCACGATCGGGCCGGTCAGTTTCAGCTGGCCTGGGGTGATGCCGTCCAGGTTAACCACGGTCACAACGCCACCCATGATGGCAGGGAACTGCATCAGGCCTTCAGCGTCCAGGTCGGCGGCGCTCATTGGCGCATCCGACGCGCCGAAGTCGACGGTCTTGGCTTTGATCTGCTTGATGCCAGCGCCCGAACCGACGGACTGGTAGTTCAGGCCGTTGCCGGTAGCGGCTTTGTACGACTCTGCCCATTTGGCGTAGATTGGGTATGGGAAGGTCGCGCCGGCGCCGGTCATATCGGCGGCGTGAGCGGCCGACGAGAAGGCCATTACAGCCGCTGCGCCAACCATCAGGGAAGAGATCAATTGTTTCAGTCGCATTTCAAGTCCTTTGTTATGACAGGTTAGGATGCTGCGCAGTCTAGCGGCCGAATATGACATGTTTATGACATGGTCAAAATATTTCAAAAATAGTTCGCTTGCCCCTGCCTTCCTGTGAAACCAGGCCAAGTTACCACTCTGCATACCACCCGCTTGTCATAATTGGCGGTCATTTATGACAGCGTTTGTCACAAAGCCGTCATATTTCTTCTTTACACTGTTGCAATCATTCTTGGCTTAAACACGCTAGAATGGAGACAACTGCAAAGTGATTAAAAAGACATGAAGCCTGACTTGCATGCAGACATAAACAAGAACTCGGCCTTTCTGGACCGGGAACTGTCGCAACTGATGTTCAACCGCCGCGTGCTGGCGCAAGCGGAAGACAAAAGCATTCCCTTATTGGAGCGGCTGCGCTATCTGTGCATCGCCAGCAGCAACCTCGACGAATTCTTCGAGGTGCGCGTGGCCAGCCTGCTGGCGGCTGGCGCTGCCGACGGTTCGCTGGCCCACCACCCTGCCCTGGTCGCCACGCTGTCGCGCATCAGCAATGAGTGCCACCTGCTGGTGGCGCACCAATATGAAATCCTGAACAACGAAATCCTGCCCGAGATGGCTGCCAATGGCATCCACCTGGTACGCCACAACGAGCGCAACGATGCGCAGCGCGCCTGGGTCAAGGAATACTTCGACACCGAAGTGCGGCCGCTGCTGACGCCGATCGGCCTCGACCCGGCCCACCCGTTCCCGCAGGTGGTCAACAAGAGCCTGAACTTCATCGTCCAGTTGGGCGGCAAGGATGCGTTCGGCCGCGGCACCGGCATCGCTATCGTCAAGGCGCCGCGCGTGCTGCCGCGCGTGATTCGCCTGCCGGACGAGCTGTCCGGGGATGGCGGCATTTCCTTCTGCCTGCTGTCGTCGGTGATTCACGCACATATTTCCGACCTGTTCGCCAGCCGCGAGGTGATCGGTTACTCGCAGTTCCGCGTCACCCGCGACAGCGACCTGTGGGTCGACGAGGACGAGGTCAAGAACCTGCGGCAGGCGCTGAAGGGCGAGCTGGTCGGCCGCCAGTTCGGCGCCTCGGTGCGGCTGGAGGTGGCGAAGAACTGCCCGCCGGAGCTGTCGCAATTCCTGCTTGACCAGTTCGGCCTGCACCAGAGCCGCCTGTACGCGGTCAACGGTCCGGTCAACCTGGTGCGGCTGAACGAGATCATGGATTATGTGCACAATCCGGAGCTGCGCTTCACGCCGTTCTTCCCCGGCCTGGCGCACAAGCCGGGCAACCACGATATCTTCAGCGCGCTGCGCAAGAACGACATCCTGCTGCACCATCCCTACCAGTCGTTCCAGACGGTGATCGACTTCATCCGCAGCGCCGCGCTGGATCCGGGCGTGGTGGCGATCAAGCAGACGATTTACCGCACCGGCATGAACTCCGACCTGATGGAGTCGCTGATCGCCGCCGCCAGGGCCGGCAAGGAAGTCACTGTCATCGTCGAGCTGAAGGCGCGCTTCGACGAGGAAGCCAACATCAACTGGGCCGACAAGCTGGAACAGGCCGGCGCGCAAGTGGTATACGGCGTGGTCGGCCTGAAGACGCACGCCAAACTGGCGCTGGTGATCCGCCGCGAAGACGGCAAGCTGCGCTATTACGCCCACCTTGGCACCGGCAACTACCATCCGACCACCACCAAGTTCTACACCGACTTCGGGCTGCTGACCTGCCATCCCGGCATCGCCCAGGAGGTCAACGAGGTGTTCATCCATCTGACCTCGCTGACCAAGCCGCACCGGCTTAACCACTTGTGGCTGGCGCCGTTCGCGCTTCAGAACGAAATCATCAAGGCCATACGCAACGAGGCACGCATTGCGCGCGCGGGACGGCCAGGCAGGATTATTGTTAAAATGAATGCGCTGGTGGACGAATCGGTGATACGCGCGTTGTACGCGGCGTCCAAGGACGGCGTCAAGATCGACCTGATCGTGCGCGGCGCCTGCATGCTCAAGCCGGGCGTGCCGGGGCTGTCGGAAAACATCAAGGTGCGCTCGATCATTGGCCGCTTCCTGGAACACAGCCGCATCTACTACTTCCGCAACGACCTGGCGCACGACACTTACCTGGCCAGCGCCGACTGGATGAGCCGCAACCTGTTCCGCCGCATCGAGGTCGCCTTCCCCATCCTGGACAAGGCACTGAAACGCCGCGTCATGGCCGAGGGCCTGACGCCGTACTTGAAGGACAATACCAATGCCTGGGAGCTGGAGGCGGACGGCCACTACCAGCGGCGCCGGGCACGCGGCAAGCAAGCCAGCTTCAGCGCCCAGCAGCATCTGATGGAAACACTGGGTACGCCCAGCGCGCACCTGGGGGATTGACGGGATCTGTTTGCACACATCACTGGGGAGAACAGCATGGATCTCATTTTATGGCGTCACGCCGAGGCCGAAGATGCGGCGCCCGGCATGACCGATCTGGAACGGGCGCTGACCAGCAAGGGGCAGAAGCAGGCGCGGCGCATGGGGCAATGGCTGAATTCGCAACTGCCGGACAGCTGCAAGATCCTGTCCAGCCCCGCCGTGCGCACCTTGCAGACGGTCGAGGCGCTGGGACGCAAATTCAAGATCCACACCGACCTGGCGCCGGGCGCCGATCCGGCCGATATCCTGAAAGCCGTCAACTGGCCGGGCAACAAGGACTCGGTGCTGGTGGTCGGCCATCAGCCGACGCTGGGCCTGGTGGCCTCGCTGCTGCTGACCGGTGACGACCTGGAGTGGGATATCCGCAAAGCCAGCGCCTGGTGGTTTGCGCAGCGCGATCCGGGCGATCCGCTGAGTGTGTATCTGAAAGCCGTCATGGCGGCGGACCTGGTGGTGAAATAACTTGTAAAGCGATGGCCGTCTGCTAGAGTTTAATTGTATCAACTAGGAGGGGGAGGCCATCATGATGTTCACCTTGCTCACCATGGGGATTTTTGGAGGAATGATCTCCCTGGTTGTCTACGAACTCTTCCAGGAAATGCGAGGCAGCAAGCAAAAGCTCCTCGACCGCTATCACGAATAGCATCAGCAAAAGCTCCCGCTTGCGCGGGAGCGATCTGCCGATCTACCTTAAACACCCGTCTTGAATTTCGTATAAATCCGCGTGATGTTGCGGCGGATATCGGCCGGCACCGCCTCTGGCGGCGTCATGCGCTTCTTGTCTTCTTCCGACAAAAATACCGACTTGTTGCTGGCGATATCCTTGCGCACGAACTTGACGCTGGCTGCGTTCGGATTGGCGTAGAACACCTTGTTGGTCAGGCTGGCGTGCACTTCCGGACGCATGATGTAGTTGATCCACAGGTGCGCGTTGTTCGGGTGCGGCGCGTCGGCCGGAATGGCCATGGTGTCGAACACCAGCGCGGCCGAGGTCTTCGGCACCAGCGCTTCGATCACATTGCCGTTCTTGGCGTCGATCGCGCGCTGGCGGGCGATGTTGATGTCGCCGGACCAGCCCAGTGCCACGCAGATGCCGCCATTCGCCAGGTCATTGATATAGCCCGACGAGCTGAACAGCGTGACATAAGGACGGATCGCTTGCAGCACCTTGCCTGCTTCGGCGTAGTCGGCGGCGTTTTTCGAGAAGGCCGGCTTGCCGGCATAGATCAGCGCCGGCGGCAGCACTTCGGATGGCGAATCCAGGAAGGACACGCCGCAGGATTTCAGCTTGGACGCGTACTTCGGATTGAAGATCAGCTCCCATGCGTTATCCGGCATCGGCATGCCACCCAGTGCGGCCTTGACCTTGTTGACGTTGATGCCAACGGTGGTATAGCCCCACATCCAGTCGACCAGGTAATCATTGCCAGGATCGATGGCGGCCAGCTTGGTCTGGATGGCCGGGTCGAGGTTTTTCAGGTTAGGCAGCTTGGACTTGTCCAGCTTGCGCAGCAGCTTGCCATCGATCTGCAGGCGCGCCCACTGGGCGGTCGGCACCACGATGTCGTAGCCGGATTTGCCAGCCACCAGCTTGGAGTTCAGGATTTCGTTGTTATCGAACAGGTCGTAGCGGACCTTGATGCCGGTTTCTTTTTCAAAGTTCTTAACCGTATCCTCGGCGATATAGTCCGACCAGTTATAGATATTGAGGACTTTCTCCTCCTGCGCGACAGCAATTTGCGTCGCGCCTACCATCAAACCAGCCGCCAACAGCGCCGCACCAACGAACTTCCCTGCCATAACACCTCCAGAATGTGGAATTCAAACACAAGCCGTGATGATCGGGCATCCACCGCCCGGATGCAAGGAAATCGTTGAGAAATCTCAGCCCAGCATATCGAACAGCGTGCCGGTGCCCTTGCCTCCCAGGCCGTTGAGGGCGCTGCCGGCGCCGGTCTGGGCCTGGGCGGTGTATAGCGCCGCCAGCGCGGTGGCCTGGGTTGCCATGGCCTTGGACATGCTGGCTTTCTTGTTGCTCAGGTTGGCGATTTCATTGGTGGTCAGCGACGTCTGCTTGGTCAGCACGCTGTTGGTCGAGGTCAGCGCGCCGGCCTTGGACGACAGCAGGTCGGCCAGGCCGCGCTTGTCTTCGGTGGTGAACAGCTTGGCCACCGCCGACGAGTCGGCTTTCAGCGCGGCTTGCAGCTTGGTGTCGTCCAGCTTCAGGTTGCCGTCCTTGTCCTGGCTCAGGCCGATGCCCGCCAGCTTGGTCACAGAGACGGTGCCGCCGCCGGTTTTCAGCAGCATGCTCATCTGGCTGATGGCCTGGTTGAGCGCGGTGTCCGACTTCAGCTCGCCTTTTTGCAGCTTTTGCATTTTGGCGTTCAGGTCGTTGTAAGCGGCGACGAAGGCTTTCAGGTTATCGCCGATCTGGCTGGCCGACTGCGTGATGGTGATGTCGCTCTTACCCTTGCCCACCAGGTTCAGCGTGGCCCCACCGATGGCGCTGTCCTTGATGCTGTTGCTGCTGCTCTTGATTTCCTTGCCGTCCACGGTAAGGATGGCATCCTGCGCGGCAGTGCTTTGCTTGAGCTTTTGCGTGCCGGCCGGATCATAGCCCAGCAGGTTTTTCAGCGTGGCGTCGCCGCTGACGCTGATGCGCATGCTGTTGTCAGCACCCGGCTTGCCGGCGAGCGACAGCGAATACTTGCCATCGTCCCCCTTGACCACGGTGACATCCACACCGGCCGCCTTGAACGCGGCGGCGATGCCTTCGGGCGTGTTGTTGCTGCTGTCGATGGTGACGCTCTTGGCGGCGGCGGTGGTGCTGGCGGCAAATGCTTTCTCGCCGCCGGCGGTGCCGAATTCGATCTTGACGGTGGTGGTAGCGCCGCTGCCCACCTTGCCGTCGGTGCCGGTGGCAAATTCTTCGCTGGTCAGGAACTGGCCCTGGGCCAGTTGCTTGACATCGATGGCGTAAGTGCCGGCCTTGGCCGAGCCGGTCGAGCTGGCGGTCAGCACGGTCTTGGCCGAGCTGGCGGCGCTGGTGCTGAGGCCGTCACCCGTGAGGCTGGCGGCGATCTGCTGGAAGCTGGCCAGTGCGCTCTGCAATTGGCCCAGCGCGGACAGCTTGGTCTGGTCCTTGGTGATGGACGCGTTGATCTTGGCCGCCGCATTGGCTTGCGGGGTCATGGTTTGCAGGACGCGATTGTAGACGTCCGTCGAAACGCCCTGGCTGGTCGAGCCGGTCGTGGAGCTGATAGTAGCCATAATTATGATTCCGCCATGTTGGTACTTACATAGTATGCAACATGGCCGCTTGCACCAATGCGCTGAATAAAGGGGGATTCTACCCCTTATCCGCCGTCCAGCACGCTTGGGAAGAGCCGAGACTGGCCGCCGGGCGCTTCCAGGCCATGGGGGCGCCGTCGATTGACACTGGCGGCCGGTAGCGTCTTCCTGGCCCCCACCCGGTTTGTTCCAGTGCGGCGGCAAAGTCTGGCTCGGCTGCCGGCATGAGTTCCGATGGCATGCCCGCCGGGGCGTCAGTCAGCAGCTTTGCCGTGCGCGCCAGTGACAACCTGGCGTGGAGTGTGTGGCCATCAAGGCGGGAGATCAATGCGCGCACCACGGCGGCAGCCATCAGATAGCCGGTGGCATGATCGAGCGCCTGGGCCGGCAACGGCACCGGCTTGTCGGCGCCCTGCATCAGCATGCCGTGCTGCGCGATGCCGCAACTCATCTGCACCAGACTATCGAAGCCACGCCGGCCGGCCAGCGGTCCCGTCCAGCCGTAGGCGTCCAGCGTAACGTCGATCAGACCCGGATTGTGCTGGCGGCGGAAAGCTGCGCCATAACCCAGCCGCTCCAGCGCATCCGGACGGTAGCCGTGTACCAGCACATCCGCTGTCGCCAGCAGGTGTTCAAAGATGGCGCGGTCGGCCGGCAGCATCAGATCGAGACGGGCGCAACGCTTGCCGAGCGTGACCTCGGGAATCACGCCTGGCTCGTTCCAGTTGGGCGGATCGATGCGCAGCACGTCGGCGCCGTAGCCCGCCAGGAAGCGTGTTGCCACGGGGCCCGCCAGAACGCGGGTCAGGTCCAGCACTTTCAGCCCAGCCAGGGGACGCTGGGGCTTCCAGGCCCAAGTCTTGGCCCAAGCCCACGCGCCGCGTCCAAGGCGCCTGCGCCGCGCTTCCTCATCCGCGCCAGCCACTTCAGCCGTCGAGCGGTCCGCACCTGGGCGCATCGGGCGGTCTGCGCTCGCCGGCGTGAAGGCAATCAGCGGCTCGCTGGCGACGCTGATGCCTTGCGGATGCGCCTGCCACTCGGCCATCGAACGCATCATCGCCGCGCAGCCGCCTTGCGCGACGATGGCTTCTTCCAGCGCCAGCCCGCGCCAACCGGCCACCGCGCGTGCGACCGCTGCGCGATCCTCGCCGCAACCCAGCACCGCCAGCGCGGCGGCGCGGTGATGCGGGGCGTTGGTGTGCAAGCGGATCCAGCCATCGGCGGTGGCGTAATCGCCTGCCACCGCATCCCACGACGGCGGCAGCTCCCAACCTGCCGGATGCAGCGACCAGCCAAACCACATCGACGCCAGCCGGCGATCCACCCTCACGCGCGCAGGCGCCTCGCCCTGCATCCGCATCAATTCACGCACCGCCAGCGCCGCCGCGCCAACCGAGGCGGCCGCCAGTTCGGTGACAGCAAAATACGAGGGCAAAGCGCCCTCGCCCATGACTGTCACGGCATCCAGCGCCGAGGCGGGCAAATCCAGCGCAGACCATACAGTGTTCAACATACCGGCTCCAGATCAGTTAAGCTTGGCCGCAGCTTAGGACTGCCGGTCCACGAGCGTCAATCTTGACTTGATGTGTCAACATAGGGACTGGAAATGGTCTGGATGACCGCCGCAGAAGCCCTGGACGTGCTCAACGTCCGACCGCAAACGCTGTACGCCAACGTCAGCCGGGGCAAGATCCGCGCTCGTCCGGACGACGACGATCCGCGCCGCAGCCTGTATCACCGCGACGATGTATTGCGCATGGCCCGCCGCGCCAATGGCCGGCGCAAGGTGGAAGCGGTCAGCACGCAGGCGATGCAGTATGGCGACCCGGTGCTGCCGTCCGCCATCTCCACCGCCATCGATGGTCGCCTGTACTATCGCGGCCATGACGCCGCCACGCTGGCCGATACCGCCAGCCTCGAAGACATCGCCGCGCTGCTGTGGCAATGCCCGCCAGACGAAGCGGCCGCACTTTGGCCGGCCTGCCCACCTGCCGCCAGCAGCGCCCAACGCCAGCCGATTGCCGACGCGACATCAGCGCAGTTCCTGCGTCCGGGCGGCGCTTGCCCGGCGGCCGGCAAAGCGCTGGCTGCGGGACTGCTCGCCCTCGCCCACCGCAGCGCGAACGATGCGCCCTCGCTGGGCCGGCCAACCGCCGAACTGCGCGCCGAGGCAGCCAGCGTCCTCGCCACGCTGGTCGACGCCCTGGCAGGCGCGCACAGTGGCCGCGCCTCAACGCCAGCCGCCAGAGCGGCCGCAACGCGGGCGGTGCGGACCGACGATCCTGCCAAGAATTCTGCCATCGATCCTGCCAAGGACCCTGCCGCCGATTCTGCCAACGATTCTGCCAACGAACCCGCAAACGATTCTGCCAACGCCCCTGCCAACGAACCCGCAAACGATTCTGCCGATATCTCTGCCGATACTCCTGCCGACACCACGCCGGTCAGCGCCCGCCTCGCTCGTGCCTGGCGCGCCGGACCGCACGAAGACCTGATCCGCCGCACATTGGTGCTGATGGCCGACCACGAACTGAACGCCTCCACCTTCGCCACCCGCGTCGCCATCTCCACCGGCGCCTCGCTGGCGGCAAGCGTGCTGGCGGGCTTCACCACACTGACCGGTCCGCTACACGGTGGCGCCGCCGCCGAATTTGCCCAATTGGTCGCGCAAGCGCAAGCCTGTAGCGCGGGCGAAGCGGTACGCCAATGGCTGGCCAGCCAACGTCCGCTGCCCGCCTTCGGCCACCCGCTCTACCCAGCCGGCGACCCGCGCGCAGCCGCACTGCTCAAACAACTACCGGAAGTTAAACCACATGAAGAACTGGCTGTAGCGGCCGAACAACAGGCCGGCGAGCTACCCAGCATCGACTACGCCCTGTCCGTGCTGACAGCAGCCTGCGGGCTGCCGGACGACGCACCCTTCATCTTGTTTGCTACAGGTCGCTGCGTCGGCTGGCTGGCGCACGCGCTGGAGCAGGTGCAAGCCAACCGCCTGATACGGCCACGCGCCCGTTACACCGGGCCCGCCCCAGTCAACGCAGGAATTTATTGATGGTGGCCATGGTGGCCATGTCTGGATTCATGAACTGGAATCCGATCTTGAAATGGTCGCCGCTGAAAATGCAGTAATTCACCCGTGAGCGGCAGCTCAGAACCTGTGCCTTGCCCTCGACGAACAGCTCAAACGACACCATGCCCATATCGCCAGCCGCCAGCTTGTGATCAAACGTGAGCGACAAGCCACTACCGCTGATATCCAGCGTGCGCCCCTGCATGGGCGGCATGCCATCCATCACCACGACTGCCTTGGAACGCACGATCTTGCGTGCGCCTGACCTTTGATCGACTAACACTTTCCTGTCCTTTAGTTACACAATTGTTACGCAATTAGCCATATTGACTATTACAACACGTAACAATACAGCGTTATTGGATTTCGCGCAGCTTATTGAACGCATCATCGATCCGATCAACACCGATGATGGTCATGCCCTCGATCGGCTGCTTGGGCGCATTGGCGGTCGGTATCATCGCCACCGAGAAACCCAGCTTGGCCGCTTCGCGCAGGCGCTCCTGCCCGCGTGGCGCCGGCCGGATCTCGCCCGCCAGGCCCACCTCGCCAAACACCACGAAGCCGCTCGGCAAGGCCTTGTTGCGCATCGACGAGTTAATCGCCAGCAGCACCGCCAAGTCGACTGCCGGCTCGCTGATCTTGACGCCGCCGACCGCGTTGATGAACACGTCCTGGTCGAACGCCGCGATGCCGGCGTGCCGGTGCAGCACCGCCAGCAGCATCGCCAGCCTGTTTTGCTCCAGGCCAACGGACAGGCGGCGCGCATTCGGCAGGTGGCTGGCGTCGACCAGCGCCTGGATTTCCACCAGCAGCGGCCGCGTGCCCTCCTGCGTCACCATCACACAGGAGCCGGGCACCTGGTTATCGTGTTGCGACAGGAATAAGGCCGACGGGTTGGACACACCCTTCAAGCCCTTCTCGGTCATGGCAAACACGCCCAGTTCATTGACCGCACCAAAACGGTTCTTGATCGCCCGCACCAGGCGGAAGCTGGAATGGCTGTCGCCCTCGAAATACAGCACGGTATCGACGATATGTTCCAGCACGCGCGGACCTGCCAGCGCACCTTCCTTGGTGACGTGGCCGACCAGGATAATCGTGATGCCGGTCTGCTTGGCCACGCGGGTCAGTTGCGCCGCGCATTCGCGTACCTGGGCCACCGAACCTGGCGCGGAGCTGAGCGCGTCCGAATAAAGCGTCTGAATCGAATCGATCACCGCCACCTCAGGCTTGAGGTCGGCCAACGTGCCGAGGATCTTCTCCAGCTGAATCTCGGCCTGCAATTTCAGTTCGCGCGCATCGACCTGCAAGCGTTTGGCGCGCAAGGCGATCTGCGCGCCCGATTCCTCGCCCGACACATACAGCACCTTCTTCAGGTGCGACACATTGGCCAGCGCCTGCAACAGCAAGGTCGACTTGCCGATGCCCGGATCGCCGCCGATCAGCACCACGCCGCCAGCCACCAGGCCACCGCCCAGCACGCGGTCGAATTCCTCGATGCCGGTGCCGAAACGCGGCACGTCGATCGCATCGATATCGGCCAGCGACAGCACCGGCGCCGTCTGCGCCAGCGACATATGCGCCGGCTGCGAGTAGCGGTTGTTGCCGCCCGCCTCGATCACCGTCTCGACCATCGTATTCCACTGCTGGCACGCGGCACACTGGCCGGTCCATTTGGTTGCAGTCGCGCCGCATTCGGTGCAGGTGTAATTGGTTTTTGCCTTTGCCATCCGCTCAGCCCTCAAGCACCGGCACGCGCGGCGCCAGCGCACACATCAGCTCATAGCCGATGGTGCCGGCAGCTGCCGCCACCTCATCAATCGGCAGACCCTTGCCCCAAAGTATCACCTTGCTGCCGATGCGCGCTTGCGGCAGATCAGTCAGGTCAACGGTCAGCATGTCCATCGACACGCGGCCAATCAGGCGGGTGCGCACGCCATCGACCAGCACCGGCGTCCCCAGCGGCGCCACGCGCGGGTAACCATCGGCATAACCGCAGGCCACCACGCCGATGCGCATCGCGCCTTCGGCCTGGAAGCGGCTGCCATAGCCCACCGCCTCGCCGGCGCCGATCTCCTGCACACCGATGATTTCGCTGCTCAAGGTCATGGTTGGCTGCAAGCCGAATTCCTCGGCGCTACCGCCGCCCGGCGTGCCGCCGTACAGCATGATGCCGGGGCGCACCCAGTCATTCGCCAATTCCTGGTGCAGCAGCACGCCGGCCGAATTCGACAGGCTGCGCTGGCCCGGCAAGCCGGCCGCGCCCCGTTCGAAGCGGCGGAGCTGCTCGGCGATCGGCAGCAGCGGATGCTCGACGTCGTCGGCATTGGCAAAGTGAGTCATCAAGGTGATGCTGCCGACGCAGCCAATCGTGCTCAGTCGTGCATGTGCGGCGGCAAACGCCTCAGGCTTGAAGCCGAGACGGTTCATGCCGGTGTTCATCTTCAGGTGCAGGTCAAAGCGGATGCCGCGCGCGCTCAATTGCGCCGCCACCTGTTCCAGCCATTCCAGCTGCTCGTTGCAATGCACAGCCGCCTGAATATCGTAACCGGCCATGGTGTGCAGATCGGCCAAACCGAAGAAACCTTCCAATAACAGGATCGGCTTCTTCCAGCCCAGTTCGCGCAGCTTGACCGCATTGTCGACTTCAATCAGCGCCAGGCCGTCGGCGTCGGCGAAACCGCGCATGGCGCGCTCCAGGCCGTGGCCATAACCATTCGCCTTCAGCACGCCCCAGGCTCTGGCGCCGGGCGATCTGGACTTGGCGAGGGCCAAGTTTTGCTTCATGGAATCAACGTGAATAGTTGCTAATATCGGCCTCGGCATACGTGTCATTTCGGCTGGTTCAACGAAGGCGTTATTTTAACGCCTGGGCGCTGAAACGGGGCTGAAGCGCACGGCTCAATTCTTGGGGATACGATCAAAGCATGGTATAAAGCAAGCCAGATAAGTTTTCCAGGCTATCCCAGAATGAATCGTGGTTTCTATACCATCATGGCAGCGCAGTTCTTTTCGTCCCTCGCGGACAATGCGCTGCTCTTTGTTGCGATTGACCTGCTGGTAAACATGCAATCTCCAGGGTGGATTACGCCACTCCTGAAGCTGTCATTTACCCTCTTTTATGTGCTGTTGGCGGCATTTGTCGGCGCCTTTGCGGATTCGATGCCTAAAGGCAAGGTTATGTTCATCTCCAACCTGATCAAGGTTGGTGGTTGCCTGCTGATCTTCGCGCATGTCCATCCACTGCTGGCCTATGCCATCGTCGGTTTTGGCGCGGCGGTGTACTCGCCAGCCAAATACGGCATCCTGACCGAACTGCTGCCTGCCGAAAAACTCGTCGCCGCCAATGGCTGGGTTGAAGGCCTGACCGTGCTGTCGATCATCTTCGGCACCGTCATGGGCGGTGCGCTGGTGGGCGATCGCCTGTCGTCGGTGCTGCTGGGCTTCGACCTGCCGCTGATCGATACCGGCATCGAGACGCCGACCCAGGCCGCGCTGTGCGTGGTGGTGGGCATCTACATGCTGGCGGCACTGTTCAATACGCGCATTCCTGACACCGGCTGCGTCTACGGCCACCAGGAGCGCAATCCGATCAAGCTGATTTCCGATTTCGCCAACTGCTTCAGCATGCTGTGGAAAGACAAGCTGGGCCAGATCTCGCTGGGCGTCACCACGCTGTTCTGGGGCGCTGCACAGACGCTGCAATTCATCGTGCTGGAATGGGCCAATCGCAAGCTGCACCTGACCTATGAACAGTCGACCAGCCTGGTTGGCGTGGTGGCGATAGGCGTGGCAGTGGGTGCAATTATTTCCGCGCGCAGCATCACCTTGCGCAAGTCGCTGTCAGTGATTCCTGTTGGGATTGCGATGGGCGTCATCGTCATGCTGATGACGCTGGTGGATTCGGTCAAGCTGGCCTATCCGCTGCTGATCCTGGTCGGCCTGCTGGGCGGCTTCTTCCTGGTACCGATGAACGCGCTGCTGCAACACCGCGGCCACGTGCTGATGAGCGCCGGTCACTCGATCGCGGTGCAGAACTTCAATGAGAACCTGTCCATCCTGACGATGTTGGCGATGTACTCGCTGATGCTGCGCATGCACCTGAACCTGGACATCATCATTCTGCTGTTCGGCTTGTTCCTGGCAGGCACCATGCTGTACATCCTGCGCCGTCACCAGCAGAACCAGCGCGAGTTCGATTCGGTTTCGCTGATCGGCGAAGCCAAGCATTAATGCTTAAGCCGGCAGCGCCCCGTCCTGGCGGCGCTGCCTGGCTTGCTGGCGCCAGTCGTCGGGCACGACGAAGCCCCGGCGCTCTTCCACCAGCCAATCGCCCTTTTCGTTCAATGCCGCGATCATGACGGGCGCGCTGTGCGCCTGCAGCGTGGTCAGCAGCGCCTCATGGCTGATGCCTGCACCGGCCGCCAGCTTGAGTGGCGCCAGCCATTGCAGGCGCGGCATGATGGCGTACTGCTGCTGCGCAGGCAGGCTTTGCGCCTGCGTCTGCGTGATCCAGAAGCCATGACAATGCTGCTGCGAGATGCCAGGCATCGGCTGTACACCGTCCGGGTAGAATAGCCAGCCTTTAACCAGTGCTTGTGCCCGCGCGATTTCTTGCGGCACCAGCGCTTGCGCGACGGGATGCTGCGACAGCGATAGTTGCTTGTCGAAGATCTTGCGCATCTTGACGCCCAATGTGTCGGCGAGGTTGGGGCCGATCAGGCCGTTGAAGCCATCGGCGTTATCCAGCAGATAGAACTTGGTGGCGAATTCGATGTGGACCAGGTGCGCGTCCTCGCGCAGCAGGAAATCGAATTCGCCGATGGTGTCGGTGCGGTCGGCGCGGACTTGCAGGCCGTGGGCGTAGAGCTGGCCTTGCTCGGCAAAGTAGAAAGCCATCAGCTTTTCAGCGTACAGGCCGAGACGCGAGTAGTGCTTGTCGCCAAGCGCGGCTTGCAGCGGCGACGGATCGTGCTCCAGCGCGGTCAGCCAGTCGGCGGTGGCCGGTGACAGCGCGCCCAGCGAGGCGATGCGGCCTTGCCAGTGTGGCGCTTGCGGATCGAGCAGATCCGGCGCATCCAGCAGCCAGGCCAGCGCGCGGACGTGCGGATTGCTCAGCTGCGGCCAGCGGCTTTCAAACTGCGCCTGATAATTGCTGATGCGGGCTGCGGCGGTGGCGGTGGCAGTCGGCCCGGCGGCGCCTGGCAGCACCTCGGCGGGTGCGCCGGGCGGCTGGTCAGGCATGACTGGCTTTCGCCAGGCACAGATCAGCCCAGGCCTTTGCCTTGTCTTCCGGCTTGCGCAGCAGGTCGTCGGGATGATACGTGGCCACCACCTGCAACTGCTTGTAGCGCATCACCTGGCCGCGCGCGGCCGGCCCCATCATCAGGCCCTTGGCGGCGAACTGGCCGAAGGTCATGGCCATGGTGGCGCCGGTCAGCGCCAGCTCGCGGTCCAGGTATGGACGACAGGCGACGACTTCCTCGCCACTCGGATTGCGCTCAGGCGGACGGCACTTGACCACATTGGTCACGTAGACGTCGGACTCCGGCGTCAGTTCGATGGCCTTCAGCATATTGTGCAGTAGCTGACCGGCTTCGCCGGTGACGGCTTGCACGTCCTGCTCATCGGCTGATGAGGGTGCGGCGGCGAAGGCGATCCAGGTGGCGTTTTCCGCGCCACGACCGTTGACGGCGGCGATCCGCGTTTCGCACAGCGTACAGCGCGTGCAGGACGAAACGGCAGCGCGCAGCGCCGGCCAATCCATCTGGGCGATCGCTTCATCGCTAACCGGGCCGGCCGGCAGCGCCGGTTCGGCAACTGGGCGATGTGCACGGGCCGGGTCCCCATGTGCCGGCTCGGCGGCTGGTCGCTGTGCGGGGGCGGCAGTTGGCGGCGGCATCGGCGCGTCGTCAAACCAGGCGGTATCCTCTTCCGGCGCAGGTGCCTCGGACGCCGTGCGTGAGACAGGTGCCGGCGCTGGGCGAGGTGGCGCCGGACGTGACGCAGGCGCGGCAGCGGGCGCCGGTGCGGGCGCATCGTCGAACCACGCGGTCGAATCATCATCCGTCGGCGCAGCGGCCGGCGACGCGGGAGGCGCTGGCCGCTCTGCAACCGGCGCCACTGGCAGACGCTCCGTCTGCGAGACGTTTGGCTGGAAGACGCCTGGTTCCGGGACGACAGGCTGCGGCGCCATCACTACTGGCGCTGGCGCCTCAACCACATCGCCATCGGCCAGCGCCTGAACCGCCTCAGCAAAACCATCGGACTCGGACGCATTGCGCAACTTCCATTGCACGCCTACCCCCATCTCCTGCAGAAACACCGCACTACGTGCCGACGACTGACTCATATCCCAAATCGCATAACGATTGCGTCCTCGCGTTGCTGGTCAGCCGCCGGGTAATAACCCTTGCGCCGGCCTATCTGTTTGAATCCATAGCGCTCATAAATCTGCAGCGCCCGCGTATTCGACGGACGCACTTCCAGCAACACCGACTCCATGCCCAGGCCGCGCGAACAAGCCACCGCCTGATTCAGCAGGAAGCGTCCGAGCCCCTGCCCCTGCTTCGCCGCCGACACCGCGACATTCAGCAGGTGCGACTCATCCACCACCGCCATCAGCAGGAAATAGCCGAGCAGCGTGCCATCGCGGTCGCGCAGCACCCAGGCCTCGTAATTGCTGCTGAGCGAATCGACAAAATTGGCCATGCTCCACGGGTGCGGATACACGCTCTGCTCCAGCGCAAACACATCCTCCAGATCCGACGCCTGCATCGGCTCGTAATTGAGCCTGGCCAGATCCCACACCGGAGCCGTCATGCGCCACCGTCCTTGGCGGCGGCCATGTCGCGGCGCTCGGCCTGCGTGTACGCCACCTTGTTACGCAGGTACAGAGGCTGCGCCTCGGCCGCCGTCACCGTGCGGCCGGCGGCAAAATCGATCGCCGCCAGTTGCGCGATCTGCTCCGCATGCGGCATCACCTCGGCAAAGCCGCCGACCGGGAAAGCTTCTGCATAGGCCGACAAACCATTCCCGCACAGAACCGGCGCGCCTTGCGGCTTGACGTCGGCCGGCGCGGTCAGGACCGCCGGCAGCACCGCCACCGGCGCGCCATTTTCAAAGCGATACTGCGCCCAATAGACTTCGCTCATGCGCGCATCCAGCACCACCAGCACCTCGCTGGCGCCGTGCTGCTGATGGCAAGCCAGCGCCATCGCATCCAGGGTCATCACCGGCACCGCCGGCAGCTTGCCGCCAAACGCCAGCCCCTGCGCCACGCCGCATGCCGTGCGCACGCCGGTGAACGAGCCGGGACCAGAACCAAACGCGACGGCATCGCAATCGGCCAGTGCAATGCCGGCTTCGGCCAGCAGTTCCTGAATCATCGGCAGCACGGCCTGGGAATGGGTACGGACGCCGCTGGAGACACGGCTAATGACGGCATCGCCCCGCAGCAAGGCGCAGGAGGCGGTTTCGGACGAGGTTTCAATGGCAAGAATAATAGGCATCCCGTATTTTAACCCGGCGCGCTAACAGGCGCGAGTCTGCGCGGAAGGGTAGAATACGCGCTTTGACGCTGAGCGCGCTATTTGACCTCACCCATGGCCAGTTTGACCCTGAACTCCGAAAACCGCGAAGAAGTGGCTGCCGCCCTGGCTGGCGACCGCTGGATCGTAGCGTGCCTGTGCGCCGCCTGGTGCGGCACCTGCGCCACCTACCGCGCCACCTTCGACGAGCTGGCGGCGCGCCACCCGGACAAATTCTTCCTCTGGATCGACATCGAAGACCAGGCCGACGTAGTGGGCGACCTGGACGTGGAAAACTTCCCGACCTTGCTGATCCAGCACCACGAGCTGGTGGCCTTCTTCGGCACCATGCTGCCGGACGCCGGCGTCGCCCACCGCCTGCTGCAATCGACATGCGCGCAAAGCGACGAGGAACTGCAACAAATCACCGCCAACAACGCCGAGCGCGCCGCCTGGCAGCGCACCAGCAACCTGCGCACCCTGCTCCGCTAAAGTTTTAGCGGCAGGCTGCGCAGGCGCTTGCCGGTGAGTTTGAAGACGGCGTTGGCCACCGCCGGGGCGATTGGCGGCGTCGCCGGTTCGCCCATGCCTTCGGGATGCGCAGTGCTGGCGATGATGATGGTTTCCACTTCCGGCGCCTGGTTCAAGCGCACCACCGTATAGTCGTGGAAGTTGCTCTGCTCGATCTTGCCATCCTTGATCGTGGCGGCGCCGTACAGTGCTGCCGACAGGCCAAAGATCACGCCCGATTCGGCCTGCTGCGCGATGATGTTGGGATTCACCGCCAGCCCGCAATCCACCGCGCACACCACCCGGTGTACGCGGATTTCCGTCCCATCCACCGACACTTCCGCCACCTGCGCGACAATCGTGCCGAACGACTGGTGCAGCGCCACGCCGTGCGCCCGGCCTGCCGGCGCGACACCGGCCTTCTTCACTGCGGCATCCAGCACTGCCTGATGGCGCGGATGCTGGCGCAGCAGTTCGCGGCGAAACGCCACGCTGTCCTTGCCCGCCGCATGCGCCAGCTCGTCGATGAAGCTCTCCTTGAAGAAGGCATTGTGCGAATGCCCGACCGAACGCCAATACCCCAGCGGCACCGCGCTATCCACAATCACATGGCGGATGCGCTGGTTGGCGAAGTGGTACTGCATGTCGAACTCGCCCTCGGCGGTGGTCTTGTCCGGCCCGCCAGCCGGCAGGCCAAGGTTACGCTTGAAGAACTGGTGCGAGATCGAACCGCTGGCCGACTTGTTGTCGTAGCCAAGCACATTGCCCGTCGCATCCAGCGTGGCGCTGAAGCGCGCCAGTGCCGCCGGGCGGTACACGTCGTGCGTGGTGTCGTCCTCGCGCGACCAGATCATCTGCACCGGATGGCCATCCGCCTGCTTCGCAATCGCTACCGCCTGCGCGACCATGTCGACATCCAGCCGCCGCCCGAAGCCGCCGCCCAGCAGCGTGACCTGTAGTTCAACGTCTTTTGCCGCCACACCGCCAACCTTGGCCGCCGCATCCACCGCGAAGCCCGGCGATTGCGTCGGTGCCCATACGCGCACCTTGCCGTCCTTGACTTGCGCAGTGCAGTTGACCGGCTCCATCGCCGCATGCGCCAGATAAGGTGCGCGGTATTCCGCCTTCACGCTTTGGGCGACTCCAGCCGCCCGGCCTTCCACCGCATCCATATCGCCCGCCTTGTAGTAGGCGTAGCCGTCTTCCCGATCCAGCTTCGCGGCGAAATCCGTATAAATGGCGTCATTCGACAAACCGGCCAGCGGGCCGTCATGCCATTGGATCTCCAGCGCCAGCGCGGCCTGCTTCGCCTGCCAGTAGCTGTGCGCGATCACCGCGACGCCAGCACCGGCGCCAGTCTGCGCCGGCAACGCATGCGAATAATCGACCACCTTGACCACGCCCGGCATTTTCAAGGCCGTCACGCTGTTGACACTGGCGACCGTGCCGCCTATCACCGGCGACATGCGCACCGCCGCATACAGCATGCCCTGCGGCCGCACATCGATGCCGAAGATGGCCGAGCCATTCACCTTGGACGGCGTATCGCGGCGCGGCTGCGGCTGGCCGATCAGGCGGAATTCCTGCGGCGTCTTGAGGCGCACCGCGTCCGGCCTGGCGTCGACCGCACGCGCGGCCAGCGCGCCATAAGCCAGCCTGCGGCCATCGGCATGCACCACGAATCCCGCTTCGGTGCGGCAATCGGCCGGACGTGCCGACCATTCGGCGGCAGCAGCAGCAACCAGCATGGCACGCGCAGTGGCGCCGGCTTCGCGCATCGGCTCCCACGCATCCTTCACGCTGGACGAGCCGCCAGTAATAATCAATCCCAGTTCGCGCGCGACCTTGCCGACGATCCAGCTGACCGTGGCTTTCAAGCGTCCCGTATCATCAGGGTGGAACGGTAGCCCGTCCTTGAGCATGGCGATATTGCCGAAGATTTTGTCGATCGGCGCCTGCATCACGCGCACAGCGGACAGCGGCACATCCATCTCTTCCGCCACCAGCATCGGCAAGGCGGTGTAGACGCCCTGCCCCATTTCGCTGCGCGGCACAGCAACGGTGACCGTGCCATCCGGCGCCAGTCCCACCCAGCCATTCAGCGCGACACTGCCGCCGCTGAGCGGCAACGGCTCGGATGAATTCAGGCGCTGGCGCGGCGGCATCACGCCCCAGCCGACCACCAGCGCCCCCGTCACCGCCAGGCCGCCCAAGATAAAGCGGCGGCGCGATGTGCTCTTCGCTCTTTGCATACGCGTCTCCTGCTATTTTTATTTCTGCCAGCGGCTGAATATATCGTCCGCCAGCAGCGGACGGCTATAGAAATAGCCTTGTGCCAGGTTGCAGCCATGGCGCAGCAGGAACGCCGCCTGCTCCTCGGTCTCCACGCCTTCCGCAATCACCGACAGATTCATGCTCTTGCCCAGCTGGATAATCGCGATGGCGATCGCCTCGTCATTGACATCCGTGGAGATGTCCTTGATGAAGGAGCGGTCAATCTTCAGCGTCTGCACTGGCAACTGCTTCAAGTAAGCCAGCGACGAATAGCCGGTACCGAAATCGTCAATCGCCAGCGCCACGCCGATCGAGTGCAGGTCATTGATGAAGACCATGGCGTCGCCGGTATTCATGATCACCGACTCGGTCACTTCCAGTTGCAGGCGTTGCGGCTCCAGGCCGGTGTCGCGCAGGATATCGGCCACCATGTTGACGATGGAGCCACGCTCGAACTGCTTGGCCGACAGGTTGACTGCAATCTTCGGCACATGCAGGCCGGCCTCCTGCCAGCGCACCATCTGGCGGCAGGCTTCGTGCAGCACCCACTTGCCCAGCTGGTTGATGAAGCCTGTGTCCTCGGCCAGCGGGATGAAACGGATCGGCGGGATCAGGCCCAGCTCCGGATGGTTCCAGCGCACCAGCGCCTCCACGCCCACGAGGCGGCCGGTGTCGATTTCCACCTGCGGCTGATAATTAAGGAAGATTTCTTCCTTCTCGATCGAGCGGCGCAGATAGGTTTCCAATCGCAGGCGCTCGACGCCCTCGCCCATCATGAACGGCGCGTAGAAACTGAAACCATTGCGGCCGCGCGCCTTGGCCTGGTACATGGCCACGTCGGCGTTACGGATCAACATATTCAGGTCGGTCGCATCATCCGGGAACAGCGAGATGCCGACGCTACAGGTGACGAACAATTCGTGGCCGGCCACCATGAATGGCTGCTCGAACATCTGCACCAGTTTTTCGGCGACCTGGCTGGCGCCGTACTGGTTTTCGATATTCTCCAGCAGCACGATGAATTCATCGCCACCGAGGCGCGCCAGTGTATCGCCTTCGCGGAGGCGGTCCTGCAGCGCCTTGGCCACCTGCTTCAGCAGCTCGTCGCCGATATGGTGGCCGAGCGTGTCGTTGACGTTCTTGAAGCGGTCCAGGTCAATGAACAGCAGCGCCAGCTGCTCGCCTTCGCGCGAGGAGCGTTGCAGCGCGTGTTGCAGGCGGTCGTTGAACAGCAGGCGGTTCGGCAGCGCAGTCAATGGATCGTGGTGCGCCAGGTGGTCCAGCTTCTCCTGCGATTCCTTGACCTTGGTGATGTCGCTGAATACGCCGACGTAGTGCGTGGCCTTGCCGCGCGGGTCGCGCACCGCGCTGACCGTCAGGAATTCCAGATACAGTTCGCCGTTCTTGCGCAGGCTCCACAGCTCGCCGCGCCAGAAGCCCTGGTCCAGCTGCTCCTGCCACATCGCTTCGTAGAACGATGGTTCGTGGCGGCCGGAGCGCGTCAAGGTGCGGTCCTTGCCCAGCGCCTCGGCCTCGGTGTAGCCGGTGATCTGCGTGAAGGCCGGGTTGACGGCAACGATGGTGCCGCTGGCGTCCAGTACCACCACGCCATCGGCAATGTGCTCGATGACGGTGGCCGACAGGCGCAGCTTTTCTTCCGCTTCCTTGCGCGCGGTGATGTCGGCAAATACCCAGATGCTGCCCTCGTTGGCGCGGCTGTGGTCGAGCGCATAGCCGCTGACCAGGCACCAGAACACGCTGCCGTCCTTGCGGCGGTACAGCCGCTCTTCATTGAAGTACTCGCCGCCCGACAGCGACGGATACTGGCGCGCGCCAGACGATTCAAAGTCGAAGGTGTCGAGGAACATGATGGCGGTCGAGGCGCCGGACATCTCGCCTGGTTCATAGCCGAACAGTTCCTCGCAACGGCGATTGACCGACACGATGCTGCGGTTACGCACGAACATCACGCCAAACATCACGTTGTCCAGAATCGCGCTCTGCTCGGCCAGCAAGGCTTCGATGCGCATTTCATTGTGCTTGCGCTGGCTGATGTCGGAGATGATGCCATCCACCCACGGCGCGTTGCGCTCGCCGTCCGGCGGCTGCGGCTGGCCGTTCTCCTGCACCCAGCGCTCGCCGCCGCCGGCGTCCTGGATGCGGTATTCAACTTCATACGACTGGCCGTCGCGGATCGCCTGCGTCACCACGCGGCGCTGCTTCTTGCGGTCTTCCGGCGCAATCAGGTTGGTCCACGAGTGGGTGGTGCTGCGCATGAACTGCGTCGCCGAATAGCCGGAAATGTCCTCGATCGCATCGGAGACAAAATCGATCGGGCCATCCGGGCGGAAGCGGAACACCGCGCCCGGCACCTGCGTGACGATGGTGCGGAAGCGCTCTTCGCGCTGGCCGATGTCCTCGAACAGGCGCTTGATCGCCACCCGCATCTGCTCCAGCTGCTGCGCCAGGCGGCCCAGTTCATCCGTGCCCTTGACGTCCAGCCGCGTTTCAAAGTCGCCGTGCGACAGGCGGTCGGAGAAGCGCATCAGCTTGCGCAGCGGTTTGATCAACCGCGAATTCAGGAACAGCACGATCAGCAGCAGCGACACCATCAGCTGCGCCGCCAGCACGAACACATACGACAGCTGCTTCTCGCGCAGCTCCTGCTGGCTGCGGGCGTCATCCATTTCGACCATGATGCGGCCGATGCGCTCACCGCGCACCAGGATCTCGCGCTCGGCACGATACACGTTACCACTGGCCACGCGCGGCGAACGCACGTGCATGAACTGGGTATCGGCCTGGCCGACCACCTGCACCTGCAACACCGAACGGTCGCGCATCACCGATTCGACCAGCGAATGGGCCGATTCGGCATTCATATTCCACAGGGATTCCTGCATGCCCAGCGCCAGAATGTCGGCATTGCGCTGCAACGATTCATTCAGGGCGACGCGCGCCGACTGCTGCTCGTGCACGCCGATCAGCAGATAGCTGCCGATGATGGCCGGGATCACCAGGCCGCCAAAGACCACCAATAACAAGGCCCCATAGATGGACAGACCGTACAACGCACTGAGGCGGGTGCGCAGTTTCTGGTAAATCGTGCTAGTCATGCACCGGCACAGCGTAGTGTTTATATTGCATTATCGGTCTGAGGTTGTTACTTGATAGGAATTATGCCCGTAAACATCTGCGAAAAGTTACGCATCGAGCAAAAATCCCGCAGGCACGCTATGATCGCGGCTCTTTTCCCACACATAGGAATTCGCCATGACCACTTTCTCGATGTACACCGCCTCTATTCCTGTGTTCAAGCAGATCCTGAACAGCCTGCACGCCATCCTGGACAAGGCCGAAGCGCATGCCGCCGACAAGAAAATCGATCCGGCCGCGCTGCTGAATTTCCGCCTGTTCCCTGACATGCTGCCGTTCACCCGCCAGATCCAGATCGCCTGCGATTTCGCCAAGGGTGCGGCCGCGCGCCTGGGTGGCCAGGAAGTGCCGTCGTATGAAGACAAGGAAGTGACGTTTGCCGACCTGAAAGCGCGCATCGTCAAGACGCTGGCCTACATCGACAGCGTGCCGCAGGCGTCGATCGAAGGCAGCGAAGGCCGCGCCATCACCACCGGCAGCGGCGAGAAGACCAAGCACTTCGTCGGCCAGACCTATCTGTTCCACTACGCGCTGCCGCACTTCTACTTCCACGCCACCACCGCCTACGACATCCTGCGCCACAACGGCCTGGAAATCGGCAAGAAAGACTTTATCGGTTCGTACTGATCGTTCAGGTATTCCGGCGCGGGTAGCCCTGCGCCAGGATGCGCTGCCACACCAGTTCCTTGGCCTCCGGCGTCATCGACACCCAGTGCGCCACCTCGACCACCGTGCGGCCGCAGCCGCGGCAGACTTCATCAAAGGTGGTCGAGCATACCGCCACGCACGGGGTATCCGGGCGGACCGGCAAATCGCTCATGGCTTCTCCATCAACTTGTCCCAACCGTCGCGGCCAAGTTTCTCCAGCGTCTCGATATTCTTGTCAAAAATATCCGCAGCCTCAGGGAAAGCCTCGACCGCGCGGTCGATGCTGTCCTCGCGCAGCAGGTGCAGGGTGGGATACGGCGAGCGGTTGGTGTAGTTGCTGATATCGTTGGCGTCGGTGTCGGCGAACTGGTATTGCGGGTGGAAGCTGGCCACCTGCAGGAAACCGTCCAGGCCCAGGTCTTCCAGCGCGGCGTCGGCCACATCGAGGAATTCGTTGTAATCGAAGAAATCGGTGAGCACCTGCGGATGGATCAGCAGCGTGGTGTCCAGCTTTTCCGGATCGGCATCGGCCAGGTGTTGCAGCTCTTCCATCAGCTTTTCCAGCAACTCTTCCGGCGTTTCAGCCTCGCTGACCACGTAGCGCACCTGTTTCTTCACATGCACCGACTTGGCGAATGGGCACAGGTTCAGGCCGATGACGGCTTTTTCCAGCCAATGCACGGTGTCGGCGATGACCACATCGCGGTCGATGGCGGGGGTACTCATATTGCGCTTCCTTAATCACTGCTACAAAAGCAGAATTGTACGCACTCTTGGCCGCGCCGCCTACTTCCACCCATCTGCGCCGATCTCGCACTTATTTCACTGGAATTATTGCTTATAAGAATTTGTCATAAGGCCGACATATTTCTTGACTCACCCGGATGACCTTCGTACACTCCACGTTTATTCATAGTCCACGCGATGTTTCTTTTCGCCAACTCACGGAAAACTATGCAAACACGCATTCTGAATACCGCAGTCCTGGCCGCCCTGGCAGCGCTACTCGCGCCGGCACTGGTCCAGGCCTACGATCACGACATGGATCACGCGCTGACCTCCACCGCGCTGTCCCCGCTGCCGAAAAATCCCATTCCCGACTTTTCCTCCCTGAAAATCGCCAAGCCGGCCAAACTGGCCGAGGAAGATGCGTTTCGCGAGAAAGACGTCTGGGGCCGCATCCGCAGCGGCTATGCCATTCCGGATGTGAATAACGACCTGGTCGCCAAGCACGCCAACTGGTACGCCACCCGCCCGGACTACATCGCCCGCACCACCGCGCGCGCCTCGCTGTACCTGTTCCACGTTGTCTCCGAACTGGAAAAGCGCGGCATGCCGACCGAACTGGCGCTGCTGCCGTTCATCGAATCCGCTTTCAACCCGAACGCACTGTCAAGCGCCAATGCCGCCGGCATGTGGCAGTTTGTGCCGGGCACCGGCCGCGACTTCAATCTGAAGCAGGACGCCTTCAAGGATGAGCGCCGTGGCATCCTGGCCTCGACCGATGCCGCCCTGACCTATCTGCAACGCCTGTACGATATGTTTGGTGACTGGCAACTGGCGCTGGCCGCCTACAACTGGGGCGAAGGCTCGGTGCAGAAAGCCATCAAGCGCAACCAGGCTGCCGGCAAGCCAACCGACTTCGAAAGCCTGGCCGACCTGATGCCGGCCGAAACCCGCAACTACGTGCCCAAGCTGCAAGCGGTGAAGAACATCGTCGCCAATCCGCAGCAGTTCGGCCTGAGCCTGCCGCTGATCGACAACACGCCGTACTTCACCGCAGTCGACAAGACCAGCGATATCGACCTGACGGTCGCCGCCCACCTGGCCGAGCTGTCGGTGGACGAGTTCAAGGCGCTGAACCCGCAGTTCAAGCGCCCGGTCATCGTTGGCGGCGAGGACACCAAGATCCTGCTGCCGAAGGAAAACGCCGAGAAATTCCACCTCAACCTGGCGCAATGGTCGAAGGAACTGTCGACCTGGAGCACGCACAAGATCACCAGCGCACGCGAATCGATCCGTTCGCTGGCCTCGCGTTTCCACACCTCGCCCGAGGTGATCCGCCAGGCCAACAACATCCCGCAAAACTCGGTGCTGAAAGCCGGCTCCACCATCCTGGTGCCGAAGATTTCCGCCTCGGCCGACACCAATATCGGCGCGGACATCGCCGACAAGGCCACGCTAGACTTCGAAACCGAACGCGCCACCACCGGCAAGTCGGGCTACAAGCTGGCTAAAGCCACCAAATCGAACAAGTCGGCCCCGGTGTCGCTGGTCAAGGCGCGTGTTCCGCGCGACGCCGCCAAGAACAAGAAACACCGCAAAGCCAACTAAAACCCGGTCCAGGCCCGCTGCGGCGGGCCTGTCGCCGCGATTCAGAGGTTGCGGATGCGGCTTACACGTCCTACAATCTTGGTCTTGCGTGTCGGGCAAGTCTCGGACACTAAAAAAACATAACCACCACTGACGTCGCCAGCCAGCTCGATGGGCTAGCCTGGGCACGCAGTTGCAATCGGAGTCCCTATGGCGTTCTTGCAAGGCAAAAAAATCCTCATCACTGGTTTGCTGTCGAACCGTTCCATCGCCTACGGCATCGCCCAGGCCTGCAAACGCGAAGGCGCGGAGCTGGCGTTCACCTATGTCGGTGAGCGCTTCAAAGACCGCATCACTGAATTCGCTGCCGAATTCGGCAGCAAGCTGGTCTTCGACTGCGACGTCGGCAGCGACGAACAGATTGAAGCGCTGTTCACCGATCTGGCCAAGAGCTGGGATCGCCTGGACGGCCTGGTGCACGCGATCGGCTTTGCGCCGCGCGAAGCCATCGCCGGCGACTTCCTGGACGGCCTGACCCGCGAAAACTTCCGCGTCGCCCACGACATCTCGGCCTACAGCTTCCCGGCGCTGACCAAGGCTGCGCTGCCGCTGCTGAAAGAAGGTTCGTCGGTGCTGACCCTGTCCTACCTGGGCGCCATCCGCGCTATTCCTTACTACAACACCATGGGCCTGGCGAAAGCCTCGCTGGAAGCGTCGGTGCGCTACCTGGCGGAAAACCTGGGCAAGCAAGGCATCCGTTCGAACGGCATCTCGGCCGGCCCGATCAAGACGCTGGCCGCCTCGGGCATCAAGGACTTCGGCAAGCTGCTGGGCTTTGCCGCCTCGCACGCGCCGCTGCGCCGCAACGTCACCATCGAAGAAGTCGGCAACACCGCCGCCTTCCTGCTGTCGGACCTGGCGTCGGGTATCACCGGTGAAATCACCTACGTCGACGGCGGCTTCTCGCACGTCATGGGCCTGAACGCGGAAGACTACCAATAAGTCTTGCCGTCCTCAGCGACCAAACGCCCTGCGGGGCGTTTTTTTTCGCCCATGTGTCAATGACATTTCCCATTGGAAATAATGTAAACTTGCGGCATGAGAATACTGACGACCGTGGCGCTGTGCGCCCTGCTGAGCGCCAACGCCGCCGCCCAGGAACAGCCCGAAGCCGGCAAACCGTTCACCATCAACGGCGAACAAGTAACGCTGCCGGTGCCCAAGTTCTGGAAACTGGCATGGATGGAAGGCACGCCGGATGGCGCCAATGTGCTTGAGTACATTCCCCCGGACGAAGACATCAAGAGTTGGCGCGGCGGCTATCTGCAAATCTCGCGCTCCGCCTATCCCGCTCCCGAACTGCTGGCCCAACTGGAGCAGGCCAAGGCCAACATCACCGATGTCGCGCTGGCCCAGAACACCCGCGATGCCGCCAAAGGATGTGGCGGCAAATACCAGGCCATGCCGCAACACGCCCTCACCTTCAACAATGTCCGCTTTGCCGTGGGCGGCGGTTTTTGCGACCTCTACGGCCCAGCCGCGCCGCTGGGAGAAGGTGCATTTGTGGCATTTATCCAAGGCAAGGACTACCTGTTCCGCATCCACTATGGCTGGCGCCCCGCGACGCCCGAGGAACAAAAAAGCCACCTGCCATGGCGCATCACGCCGGCCGCCAGCCTGCGCTACCTGGAATCGATCAAGGCGGCCACGCTGTGCGGCGGCAAGGATCAGGCCGCCTGCCCTGCGCGCTGAACAAGCCTGATGGAAAACGTTTTTTCATTTCGCCAAAATTGAAAAGTAGTTATACTTTCTATAGTTAATTACAATATTCAAGCTAGGGTAGCAAGTGAACAGAACCTCCAAGGCGGAACAACTGATCGCGCCGGATCAGACGCGCATGCGCAAAGTGCTCTTCATCCTCAGCGAGCTGGAGGATGAAGATGTTGAATGGATCGCCAATGCTGGCGACCGCCTGCGCTATCCGGTCGGCGCCGAGATCATTGGCTATGACTCACAGCCTGATTGCGTCTATTTTGTCCTGGACGGCAGCTTCTCCGTGCTCAACCAAAACGGCGAACTGATCGTCGAGCTGCACACTGGCGAAATCGTCGGCGAAATGTCGCTGGTCGACCCGGCCCGCACCACCGCCGCCGTACGTGCCAACGAAGGCGCGTCGGTACTGCGCCTGTCGCACCACCGCCTGCGCGACAAGCTGGCCGCCGACGCCCCGTTTGCCGCCCGCTTCTACCGCGCGCTGTCGGTTTTCCTGGCGGCGCGCATGCGCGAAACCACGCGCCGCCTCGGCTACGGCCAGCCCAACCAGCCAGTCGAGACGCAGCTCGACCAGATCAGCGAGGAGCTGCTGGGCAAAGCCCATCTGGCCAGTCTGCGCTTTGATCGCCTGCTGCGCCGCATGGCCAGTTAAAGGTCGTGACAAAGGAAACAAACTAAGGCATAATAGCTGCCTTGCGCTAGAGTCCATGTATCGAAGCATAGCAAATCGATACCGACTATTCAGCCAGTGATATTTTTTAGCAGCTTCGCAAGCCTCACAGCGGCATCATTCGGATGCCCTTATAAAGCCCTCCCGCCTCAGGTGTTGTTCCTTGACACCGTCCCGGCGCAAAGCTTTTGTGCCGAAATTTCTTTCGATTTTGATTGAGTCATTTCGTTTTGGTAGGCGTTGCTATTTCGCGTTCCGCGTGTGCGGGCCGCTGGTTTTTACGAAAGAAAAGCATGACATTTGAAGCACTTGGTCTCAACACGTCCATCATCAAAGCCCTGACCGACGCCGGCTACACCGCGCCGACCCCAGTTCAGCAGCAGGCAATCCCTGCAGCGATCGCAGGCAAGGACTTGTTGGTTTCCTCCCAGACCGGTTCCGGCAAAACTGCAGCCTTCATGCTGCCGTCGCTGCACCGTCTGTTCGCTATCGAGCCGGCCCCTGCCGGTAAAACCCCGAATCAAGAAATGCAAGCCGCCCGTGCCCGTAACGAGCGCCCGCGTTTCAAAGCTGCACAGCCAAAAATGCTGGTGTTGACCCCAACCCGCGAACTGGCCCTGCAAGTCACCACCAATACCGACAAATACAGCGTCAACCTGCGCCGCATCAAGGCCGTGTCGATCCTGGGCGGTATGCCTTACCCTAAGCAGATGCAACTGCTGGCCAAGAATCCTGAGATCCTGGTAGCCACCCCTGGCCGCCTGATCGACCACATGGAATCGGGCAAGATCGACTTCTCGCAACTGGAAATCCTGGTACTGGACGAAGCCGACCGCATGCTGGACATGGGCTTCATCGACGACATCGAAAAAATCGTTGCCGCCACCCCGGACAACCGCCAGACCATGCTGTTCTCGGCCACGCTGGACGGCGTAGTCGGCAACATGGCGCGCCGCATCACCAAGGATCCGCAGGTCATCCAGATCATGTCGGCCGCCAACAAGCATGAAAACATCACCCAGCGCGTGCACTTCGTCGACGACCTGTCGCACAAGAACCGCCTGCTGGACCACCTGCTGCGTGACGAGTCGCTGGACCAGGCCGTCGTGTTCACCGCCACCAAGCGTGACGCCGACACCATCGCCGACCGCCTGAACATCGCCGGTTTCTCGGCTGCCGCACTGCACGGCGACATGCACCAGGGCGCGCGTAACCGCACGCTGGACAGCCTGCGTCGCGGCTCGGTGAAGATCCTGATCGCCACCGACGTTGCCGCTCGCGGTATCGACGTGCCGACCATCACCCACGTGTTCAACTACGATCTGCCGAAGTTCCCGGAAGACTATGTACACCGCATCGGCCGTACTGGCCGCGCCGGCCGCAACGGTCACGCGATCTCGCTGGTGAACCACGCTGAAGGCATGAACGTCAAGCGCATCGAGCGTTTCACCAAGCAGCTGATTCCGGTGAACGTGGTCGAAGGCTACGAGCCGAAGAAAACCGGTTCGGCGCCACGCTCGTCGGCCCGTCCAGGCGGCTGGAAACCAGGTGACAACCGTGGCGGCGCCAAGCCAGGCCAGCGTTCGTTCAGCAAGCCAGGCAGCAGCAGCGGCGCACCACGCCGTGAAGGCAGCAGCACCGGCGGCGGCTACAAAGGCAGCAACCCACGCAGCGCCGACGGCCAGCGTCGTAGCTACGGCGACCGTTAATCCGGTTCCGGTCTGAATGACAACGGCCACCAGAGCGATCTGGTGGCCGTTTTACATTCTCTTGTCACATTGACCGGCTAACATCAACAGCTTCTCTGCCCTGAAGATCCCTGCCGATGTCGATCAACCGCCGCCAATTTCTCCGCTATACGGGCGGTGCCGCCCTGTTCCCGAACCTGATCCGCGATGCGCTGGCGGTGCCCGCCAATAACCGCACCGGCACGCTGGCGGACGTCGAACACGTCGTCATCTTCATGCAGGAGAATCGCTCGTTCGATCATTACTTCGGCACCCTGTCCGGCGTGCGCGGCTTTGATGACCCGCGCGCGATTCGGCTACCGACCGGGCTGCCGGTGTGGTATCAGCCCGACGGCGCCGGCGGCTACGTGCTGCCGTTCCACTTTGACGCAAAAAACACCAGCGCCCTCTCGCTCGGCACCGATCACACGTGGAAAGGCGCACAAGCCACCTGGCAAGGCTGGGACGCATGGGTGCCGAAGAAGACAGCGCAGTCGATGGGCTACTTCGACCGTGGCGACCTGCCGTTCTACTACGCGCTGGCAGACGCCTTCACCATCTGCGATGCCTATCACTGCTCGATCTTCGGTGCGACCGATCCGAACCGCCTGTACGCGCTGACCGGCAGCAACCAGGGCTGGATCGGCACCATGGGCAAGCTGTACAACATGGACGCGGGCGGCTTCTTCAACGGCGATCCGGCGCTGGACAATATCGCGCCCGAAGTCACTGCCACCGCGCCCAACTGGCGCACTTACGCCGAAGTCTTGGAGGCCAACCAGGTCAGCTGGAAGGTCTATCAGGAATGGGACAACTACGGCGACAACTATCTCGCCTACTTCCGCAACTACCGCGTCAATGCGGATGGCACCCGGCTCTCGCCGGAAGCGCCGCTGTACCGCAAGGCGCGCACCTTGGCGCCAGGCTCGAATGCCGACAATGCGCGCAGCAGCACCGCCGACTGGCTCATCAACGACTTCGCCGAAGATGTCCGCAACAACCGCCTGCCGCAAGTGTCGTGGATCTGCTCGCCGAACGACTACACCGAGCACTCGCCGAACTCCCCCAATGCCGGCGAGCAGATCACCGCGCGCCTGCTGGCCGCGCTGGTGGCCAATCCGGAAGTCTGGTCGAAAACCGTGCTGCTGTTGATGTACGACGAGAACGACGGCTTCTTCGACCACATGCCGCCCAACCTGGCGCCGCTGAACCCGTCAATGGGCAAGACCACCTTGGCCGATATCGGCGCGCATGAAACCTACCAAGGCGAGCCAGTCGGCCTCGGGCCACGCGTGCCGATGCTGGTGATTTCGCCGTGGAGCCGTGGCGGCAAAGTCTGCTCGCAATTGTTCGACCACACCTCGCAACTGCGCTTCCTCGAAGAGTGGCTGGTGCAAGGCCTCGGCAAGCAACGCGCCAGCGTGAGCTGCGATCTGATATCGCCATGGCGCCGTGCCGTCTGCGGCGACCTCACCTCCGCCTTCGACTTCAGCGCGCCCAACAACGGCTGGCCCGCCAGCGTTCCGTCCACCGCCGCATATGCCCGCGTGTCGGGCAAGCCCTACCCTCAGCCGCCGGCAATGCAGTCGGTCCCACGCCAGGAAGCAGGCACGCGCATCGCCTGCCCGCTGCCATACCAATTATCGGTCAGCGGCCGCGTAGCCGGTCCCCGTCAGTTTGCGCTGAGCTTCGCCAACAGCGGCCAAGCTGGCGCAGCGTTTATCGTCTACTCCAGCCTGCGCAAAGACGGCCCGTGGTACTACACCGTCGAAGCAGGCAAGCGCATCGACAACGAACCCTGGCAATGGCAAGGCGATGCCTACGACCTGACCGTCCACGGCGCCAACGGTTTCCTGCGCCAATTCACCGGACGACTAGCAGATACCGCGCCCGAACTGGAAACCCGCTACGACAACGGCAATCTCATCCTGCTGCTATCCAACCGCGATGCATGCCGCTTCACGGTAAAAGATAATGCCTACGGCGCCGCCACCACGATCCACACCGTGCAAGCCGGGCAGGTCGAAAAAGTATCATGCAATTTATCGAACAGCGATAGCTGGTACGATTTCAGCATCACCTGCGCCGACAATCCCCACTGGCTGCGCCGCATCGCCGGCCACGTAGAAACAGGCCGCCCCAGCCGCACAGATCCATCCTCCGGAGCAAAATCGCCGATTAGTGACAAAGCGTGAGCCTTCGTATCCAACAGCAAAGTACACTTACACTTTCGCAAGAAATCAGAAGTCGTTCAGACAACAATGAAAAGCAAGGTGTGGAGTGAAAATGCAGCGGTTTGTAAAATTGATTTTAACTGGCCTCGGCTTCGTGCTTCTCACCAACTCCGCGAAGGCGCTAACGACAGATGAGGATATGTGTCGTAATGGCCTGTTCCCACAGCTACTGAAAGACAGTCGCTTGGCCATGGTGGCAGGTGAGGCGAAGTCACGCCTCCACTTTTTTGAAGACATGGATGGCTGCCCATCGCGCGGCGCAGAATGCCAGTCAAAAAGCTATGTCGTGCCAGGGGATCAACTCATCGTCGGAAAACAGCGCGGTGAGTGGAGCTGCGTTTGGTACGCCGGTAAATCGCACGAGACTGTGGGTTGGGTACGCAACCAGCATCTTCAGTATGAAAAAGTGAACGAGCATCCCGATTGGCAAGGAAAGTGGAAGCAGTATGCTTATCCCGGCTATATCAGCATAGTCAGCAAGGCAGGACGTTACTATGTTCTGGGCAACACGAAGTGGATTGGTGCGCAACTGCCCGATGGCACGCGTGTAGAACACCTGGGCGAATTAGAAGGTGAACTCAGCGTAGAGAAAAACCTCGCGCACAGCGGCCCCGCAGCTTCTGATGCCGATGCACAGTACACCTGCATAGCAGACTATGTGCGTTTAGGGCGATTTCTGATCGTTCATGATAATGGCCAGTGCGGCGGCATGAATGTGCGCTTCGACGGGGTTTACACTATGTCGACAAAAAGCCATTAATCGGCTACTACGCCGCCGTTCAGGAATGTGAAAGTGAAGCATCGCTTCTCCAATTCTTGGAGTTATTATTTTGGACAAGATGATTGTTCTGCGAATTTCCGATAACGATGGTATAGAGTTGAATGGCGTCAAACTACGGTCAACAGGCGAGGTCGCGGAAGCTCTTGAGAAAATTCGTGCCGGAAGTTCTGATACGACTGTTTCTGTCGAGGCCAGCGACTCCACATTCTACGAGTCAATCGGCAAAGCTATTTACGGTAGCCAGCGGGCCGGTTTTTCTGGCAAACGATTCCGCATACTCGTCAATGGCAAGATTTTGGAAGACTAACCGCAATCGACGTCGCTCGATCGCTTGCCGCTGACCGCTAATACGGACATCAATTCTAAAAATCTCTCGTTATTTCTCTGCAAATAGTCGCCGAGCGTGCGACATTTCGAGTCGATAGCGTTTTCTGGCTTTGCCAGGTTTGAAGGGCGTCCGCCGTTTCTAGGACCATAGATGAAAATTCGTTCTCGCCTCAAGCATGGCGCTTCGGGCCTCCTTGCCAGATTCATCAGCCGCAACAATGACTATCAAGGTTTCTGGACATTAGGTGTGCTCTACAGCAGTCTACGCGTAGCACCATGGCGCGTTGAGTTCAATCTCATCTCTGAGGATGCTTATCCAAGTAATGAAATCGCAGCCGGCATCGCTACCGAGCAATCGGCATTCTTGCGTGCCGCTCTGTCAAAACAGCACGTTGCCTGGGATTTCGTAAAACGAGCGACGCTCACTGTGCAGTTTAATGCTGACGTACGGGTAGACTGTATCGGTACAATAGGCGAGCCCTTTATATGTACTGTCGAACTTGAGTCCGTAGCAGGGCATAGCGTAACTTTCAGCCGCGTTGGCCGTTGCGCAGCGTGGAAGCCAGGCCTTTTTTCGGGACGGGCTGGCTACCTATTTCCTCAACTTTAAGTAATGTAGCGCAGCGCGTAGGCCCCATCCTTCATAAGCGAAGTTCTTTACAATATTCAGGATTCCGGACCGTCTCCAGTGCATGACCGCACCCATAACAACAACTGAGCAAGATCAAGCCATCACGGAAACGGTGCTGAAGGAGCGTTCGCGTCTGTGGAATTTCATCCGCCGGCGGGTGGCCGACCAGACCGACGCCGACGATATCCTGCAAGACGTGTTCTACGAATTCACCCAGGCCTATCACCTGCCTCAGCCGATCGAACAGGTCAGCGCCTGGTTGTTCCGCGTCGCCCGCAACCGTATCATCGACCGCTTCCGCAAGAAGAAGGAAGTAGCGCTGGAGGATCTCGGCGGCAGCGACGATGAAGACGGCTGCCGTCTCGACCTGATGCTGCCCTCGCCCGACGCCGGCCCCGAGGCCGCCTATACCCGCGCCATGCTGCTGGAGGAACTACAGCATGCGCTGGAGGAATTACCCGCCAACCAGCGCGAAGTGTTCATCGCGCACGAACTGGATGGCGTCAGTTTCAAGGAGATGGCCGCCCAGAGCGGCGTCTCGATCAACACTTTATTGGCCCGCAAGCGCTATGCCGTGCTGTTTCTGCGCGAACGCCTGCAAGCCCTGTACGAAGAATGAAAGGAAATACCGAAATGCGCCCCGAAAACATGAGCTACAAAAAATTCAAGCTGATCAAAGGACTATGGATACTCGCCGGCGCCGCCGCGCTTGGCGCCATCGTGATGTGGCTGTGGAATTGTCTGATTCCGACCATCTTCCCCGGCGCCAATGCCGTCAATTATTGGCAAGCCCTGGGATTGCTGCTACTCTGCCGCATCCTGTTCGGCGGCTTCCGCGGCCATCACCGCGACTGGCACGAAAAGCGTGAACACTGGCAGCGCTGGCAGGCGATGACGCCGGAAGAGCGCGCGCAGTTCTTCAAGCAGCGCGAACAATTCTTCCAGCACCGCGCGCCGTTCTGCCGCCCAGAAAAGAAAGACACGGAATGAAGAAAACCCAGGCGCCGCCTTTCAGCGGCTATCAAAAAACCGTGGTGGCGATGCTGGCCTTCCTGCAATTCGCCGTCATCCTCGATTTCATGATCATGTCGCCGCTGGGCGCCGTCATCATGCCGGACCTGAAAATCGGCCCGGCCCAGTTCGGCCTGGTGGTATCGGCCTACGCCTTCAGCGCCGGCCTGTCCGGCCTGCTGACCGCCGGCTTTGCCGACCGTTACGACCGCAAGAAACTGCTGCTGTTCTTCTACACCGGCTTCATTCTCGGCACAGTCTGGTGCGGCCTGGCGCAGACGTTTGAATCGCTGCTGGCCGCACGCGTTTTCACCGGCCTGTTCGGCGGCGTGATCGGCTCCATTGTGCTGGCGATTTCCACCGACCTGTTCGCGCCGGCGATGCGCGGCCGCGTCATGGGCCTGATCCAGACCGCATTTGCCGCCAGCCAGGTGCTGGGCATCCCGGTCGGCATCTACCTGTCCAACCAGTGGAACTGGCATGTGCCGTTCATGGCGATGGCGGCCTTCGGCCTGCTTGGCGGCGTATTTGTGGCGTGGAAAATGCAGCCGGTGAATGCACACCTGGGCCAGCCGCAGGAACACAGCCCGTTCATGCACCTGTACCACACGGTGACGGAGAAGCGCTATCTACTGGCCTTCTGCATCACCGCCCTGCTGACCACCGGCGGCTTCATGCTGATGCCGTTCAGCAGCGCCTACATTGTCAACAACATGGGTATCGATCTGCATCACCTGCCGACCGTCTACTTGGTCACCGGCGTCTGCACCATCTTTATCGGCCCGCTGATCGGCCGCGCGGCTGACGCCATCGGCAAGTTCCGCGTGTTCCTGTTTGGCACGGCGCTATCGATCGCCATGGTGCTGATCTACACCCACCTCGGCCGTATTCCGCTGTGGATGCTGGTGGTGATCAATTCGGTGATGTTTGTCGGCATCTTCTCGCGCATGATTCCGTTCCAGGCGATTTCGTCGACGGTGCCGGTGGCGACGCAGCGCGGTTCCTATAACGCCATCAGCGCGTCGATCCAGCAACTGGCAGGTGGCTTAGCGTCGGTGGCCTCCGGCCATATCGTGACGCAGGCTGCCGATGGCCGTCTGCAGCACTTCGACACGGTGGGCTATGTGGTGGTGGCGACGTCCATCGCGGCCACCTTGTTGCTATGGCGCTTGCAGCGCGGTCTGCCGGGCGAGCAGAGGCCGCAAGCCGCCTGATAGAGGTAGCAAATTGTTTTCTAAAGTTAAGAAAAAATAATTAATTGCCATACGGCATTAATGCGAATTATAATGTTAACAGCAGGAAATAACTTACCAACCAATATCTAGGAGAAGTGCATGAATTCGAGAAACATGGATGCCGCCTGTCTGCGCGCGCTGCGCCGGCGCGGTCATTCCGACGCCAGTATCGCTGCCATGACGCCGGAAGAAGCGTTTTGTGAATACTGCGCCTATCACGGGATCATGAACCTCTCCCCGACCACGCTGCAGATGCTGGACAAACTGCGCGGCGACGCCGCCGCCAGTGCGCCGCGCCAGGCTGCCTGATCTTTGCCGCACCATGAAAAAAGCCACGTGAGCATCAGCGCGCGTGGCTTTTTTATTCGCTACCGCGATTAACGGTAGAACGGCTCGACCGTGCCTTTCAGCTTGATCAGCATTGGATTGCCGAAGCGATCCAGCGATTTGCCGGCCGGAACCTTGATCCAGCCTTCGCTGATGCAGTATTCATCCACATCATTGCGTTCTTTGCCGTTGAAATTGATGCCGATGTCGTGCTCAAACACGGCGGCAACGTGGAATTTGCTGCGCGGATCGATCGACAGATGATCCGGCAGTGGTGGGCGTTGAGTAGTATCGTTCATGCCGGCATTATATCAGCTGGTTTTAAAGATCAGTTGCGCCACACGTTGTAATTTGGGCGCGACGATCGGCACCGTCAGCATGGTACTGCCAATGGCCATCAGCAACAGCGCGGTGAAGGTCTCGCTGGTGATGATCTGCTTATCCAGCAGGATGTTGACGAAAATAATCATGATCAGCGCCTTGGTCTGCAACAGCCAGCCGATGATCGACGCCTCGCCCGGTCCCCACTTGAGGATCTTGCCGGCGAGGTGGACGCCGGCCAGCTTGCCCGACACCGACGCCACCAGCATCACCGCCGCCACAATGAACACCGCCGAACCGCCCACCGCCCAATTGGTGCGCAGGCCAGTGCTGAGGAAGAACACCGGCATCACCGCCATCAGCACGTTGGCGCGTAGGAAGTCCATCTTTTCCTGGTTAAACCAATGGGCATCCATCACCGCGCCGGCCAGGAAGGCGCCAACCATGTAGTGCAGGCCGGCCCAGTCGGCCGCAAAAGCGCACACCGCCAGCCAGATGAAGGACACATACCAGCGGTCGCGCTCTTCGATGCGCACCATCATCATGCGGAACAGCTTGGTCACGAGCGCAAACATCAGCAGGAAACCGGCCTGGCGGCCGACACGGTCCCAGTCCAGCAGGATGATGGCCAGCACGCCCCAGATGGCGATGTCGTCCAGGCTGGCGTAGCGCAGGATGCGCTGGCCGATCGGCTGGCGCAGGATGTCCAGCTTTTCCATCAGCAGGATCAGGATCGGCAGTGCTGTCACCGCGCACGCCATGCCGACGCCCAGCACGAACTGCCAGTCATGCGCCTTCGGCCCCATCCAGCCGGTGTAGCCAAGCAGACCCAGGGCGGCGACGCAGCCGAACAGCAACGGCGTGCCCAGCGCCAGGCCGGCGGTGATGGTGCTTTCGCGGCGGTGCTCCCAGGCTTTTTTCAAGTCCAGCTCGATGCCGGCGATCATCACGAAGATCATCACCGCCCACCAGGCGATGCCGTTCAGCGACTGCACCACCTGCGGGTTGAAGACGAAACTGTAATATTCGGGAAAAGCGCGTCCCATGATGCCCGGGCCCAGCAGAATGCCGGCAATGATCTGCACCACCACCAGCGGCGCATAGTAATCGGTGCCGCCCAGCCGCCAGATCAGGTATGGCACGGTGAAAATAATGACCATGGCGATCAGAAAGATCTCGGTCGTTCCCATATGCATTTTTGTCCCCTGTTTTATTTTTGTTTATATTCTAACCATTACGTAACGGTACGGCGAGATTGGAAACGATACCACATTTACCTAAGGATGGAACTGGTAGAACAATTCGTTGTAGCAAACTGACGGTGCAAACGATTTCAGCTGAAATCGCTGTCATTTGATTGATTACTCAAGTATATTTCAAGCATCGATCAATCAATAAATAAATGGAGTCATCATGGATACCAACACTCCCGCCCCCGTCAGTGCCAGCCTGGATTTCGTCCTGCGCCTGGCGCGTGCCCAAGCCACGCTGGTGCGCCGCCTCGACCAAGTGCTCGGCGGCTACCACGGCATCAGCTTCAGCGACTTCATGCTGTTGCACTACCTGAACCGCGCACCGGGCGGCCGCCTGCGCCGCGTCGACCTGGCCGAGCGCCAGGGCCTGACCGCATCCGGCGTCACCCGCACCCTGCTGCCGCTGGAGAAGATCGGCCTGGTCGAGCGCCAGCAAGATCCGCGCGACGCCCGCGTGGCCTATGCCGCCATTACCGACACTGGCCGCGAGCTGCTGACCAACGCCATCACGGTGGCGGACCAGATCAGCAAAGACTTGCTGCGCAGCTGCCCTGCCGCCCAGTTCGATGACTTGAGCAATGCGCTGGCGCAGATCGCCGGCATGAACGCCTCCAACTCATGAATCCATTAAAACAAAACGCCAACTTCAAATGGCTGATGCGTGGCGGGATCATCTCCGCGCTGGGCGACCAGATGACCATGATCGCCCTGCCCTGGCTGGTGCTCAAGCTGACCGGCGATCCGCTGGCTCTGGGTCTGGTGATCGCGCTGATGAGCATTCCGCGCGCGGTCTTCATCCTGGTCGGGGGCGCGCTGGTTGATCGCTATTCGCCACGCAAGGTGCTGATGCTGACCAAATATGTCAACGCCGTGCTGCTTGCCTTGCTGACGCTGCTGGTGCTGAACATCTCAAGCACACCGACCGTACCGCTGGGCGATTCCCTGTCGCTGACCGTGGCGCTGACGCCGCAACTGGCGCTGCATATCATTTACGTGCTGGCGTTTGGCCTCGGCCTGGCACAAGCTTTCGCCATGCCGTCCGGGATGTCGATCCTGCCGCTGGCGATACCGGCCGAACATCTGCAAGCAGCCAACGGCATGATGATGGGCCTGCGTCAGGTGACCATGCTGGCTGGCCCGCTGCTGGCGGCCGGCGTGCTGGCAGTGGCGGGCGACGGCAACGGCGCGGTCAGCAACGCACGCGGTCTGGCCATCGCCTTCGGCTTCGACTGCGTCAGCTATCTGCTGTCAGCGTGGACGCTGTCCAAAGTGACGCTGCTGCGACAGAGCGGCGCCGATGTCGGCGTCGGCGGTGGCGCCATTGCCAGCGGCAGCGGCAGCGCCAGTGGCAGTGCTGGCGGCAGTGTCGGTGGCATCGACAGTGGCAGCGCTGGTGGCAGTGTCGGTGGCATCGACAGTGGCACCGACGGCGCCCGCGCCAACGCCGCGCCAACGCCGCAAGCCGCGCCGGAATCGGTGCTGCGCTCCATCGGCGCTGGCCTGCGTATGGTGTGGGACGACGTGCCGATGCGCCTGTGTTTCATCTACTGGGGCACGGTGTCGCTGTTTATCGGCGGCGCGATGCAGGTCGCCTTGCCGGTGCTGGCCAGCGAGCTGCACGGCGCGTCAACGCTGGGCATCATCATGGGCGCACATGGCGCCGGCACGCTGCTCGGCATGGGCGTGGCGGCCAAGCTGGGAAAGCGCCTGCGCTTCGCCAGCTTCGGCATCACCATCCTGGCCGCTGACGCCATCGCCGGCCTGCTGCTGGCGCCGATGGGCATGGTCCACGCGACGTGGCAGGCCGCCCTGCTGATGGCGACACTCGGCCTGCTGACAGGCTTCATCCAGATCAAGGTGTTCACCTGGATACAGCAACGCGTGCCACCGCACATGATGGGGCGCGCCATGAGCATCTTCATGTTCATCTTCATGGGCCTGGCGCCGTTGTCGGCGGCGGCCACCGGATGGATGCTGACGCAGATCTCGTTGTCGCAATTGTTCCTCGGCGGTGGCATCATACTGGTGCTGTTCGCGGCAAGCGCGTATTTGTTCACGCCGATGCGCAGCATCGCTACGACCACACCGTAAAGGACTTTGCATGGAAACCAAATGGCTGGAAGACTTCATCTCGCTGGTGGAGACCAATAACTTCAGCCGTTCGGCGGCGCTGCGTCACGTGACACAGCCCGCCTTTTCACGCCGCATCCAGTCGCTGGAAAACTGGCTGGGCACGGACCTGATCGACCGCACTTCTTACCCTACCCGCCTGACGCCAGCCGGCGTGGTGTTCTACGAGCAGGCATTGGAGATGCTCTCGAAGATCAACGGCGCACGCGAACTGCTACGCTCCAAGCGCGCAGCAACGCAGACCAGCATCGACCTCGCCGTGCCGCATACGTTGTCGCTGACCTTTGTGCCGAAGTGGCTGACCAGACTGGAAGAAGACTTCGCGCCGCTCCGCAGCCGCCTGATGGCGCTCAACGTCCACGACGCCGTGCTGCAACTGGTCGAAGGCGGTTGTGATCTGCTGCTGTGCTATCACCATCCGCGCCAGCCGGTGCAACTGGACCCGGGCCGCTACGACATGCTGGTGATGGGCCACGAATCGCTGCGCGCCTACGCCCGCTGCGACAAGAACAAGGTGCCCGAGTTCACGCTGCCCGGCACCAAGCGCGCGCCGCTGCCCTTTCTCTCCTACACCAACAACGCCTATCTGGGCCGCATGGTGGAACTGATACTCACCGACGCCAAAACGCCGCTGCACCTGGAGCCGCATTACGAAACCGATATGGCCGAGGGCCTGAAGATGATGGCGCTGGAAGGCCGTGGCATCGCCTTCCTGCCTGAATCCGCCGTCACGCGCGAGCTCAAACAAAAGCAGCTGGCGCGCGCCGATGGCGATACGGCGGACTGGGAAATCGAGATGGAAATCCGCCTGTACCGCGAGCGCCCATCAGCACACCGGCGCGGCAAACCGATCGTCGACAAGCTGTGGGAATTCCTCGAAGCGCAGCAGAACGGCGGGCGCAAAAAACGCATCGCTCCGGTATCGGAACGTTGAGAGCATGCCCTCCCTCTCCGGGGGGATGCAAATTATATAACTATGCGTTTTATGCATAGCCGAATGCGCATACAGCATTGGCCGCCTTAAATGCCCAGGCGTAGGATTCGAGCCACTTGAGCGCTGCCACGAGCAGCGTTCAGCCAACGAATCCAACAGGAGCCTTGAGCATGACCTCTGTACAAGCGCAACACGCACTGCCTTCCTACCTCAATCCCGAAGATCTCGGCCCATGGGGTGTCTACCTGCAGCAAATCGACCGCGTTACCCCGCACCTCGGTAGCCTGTCGCGCTGGGTCGAAACGCTCAAGCGCCCTAAGCGCATCCTGACTGTCGACGTGCCGATCGAGCGCGATGACGGCTCCATCGCCCACTACGAAGGCTACCGCGTGCAGCACAATATGTCGCGCGGCCCGGGCAAAGGCGGTGTGCGCTTCCACCAGGATGTGACCCTGTCAGAAGTGATGGCCCTTTCGGCATGGATGACCGTGAAAAACGCTGCGGTCAACGTGCCATACGGTGGCGCCAAAGGCGGCATCCGCGTTGATCCGAAAACCCTGTCGCGCGGCGAACTGCAACGCCTGACCCGCCGCTACACCAGCGAAATCAGCCTGATTATCGGCCCTAACAAGGACATCCCTGCACCGGACGTCAACACCAACGAACAAGTGATGGCCTGGATGATGGACTCCTACGCCATGATCGAAGGTAACCTGTCGACCGGCGTGGTGACCGGCAAGCCGATCTCGCTGGGTGGCTCGCTGGGCCGCCGCGAAGCGACCGGCCGCGGCGTGTTCGTGGTGGGCCGTGAAGCCGCCGCCAAGCGCGGCGTGGCGATTGCCGGCGCCCGTGTCGCCGTACAGGGCTTCGGCAACGTCGGCGGTGTGGCTGCGACGATGTTCGCGGAAGCTGGCTCGAAAGTGATTGCGGTGCAGGATCACACCGCGACCATCGTGCATCAAGGCGGCCTGGATATCGCCCGCCTGCACAAACACGTAGCGGAAACCGGCGGCGTCGCCGGCTTCCCTGGCGCCGAAGCGATCCTGGAGCGCGACGCTTTCTGGGATGTCGAATCGGACATCCTGATCCCGGCCGCGCTGGAACAGCAGATTACTGCCGCTAACGCGCAGCGTATTCGCACCAAAATCATCCTGGAAGGCGCCAACGGCCCAACCACGCCGGAAGCCGACGATATCCTGACCGACAAGGACGTGCTGATCGTGCCGGATGTCTTAGCCAACGCTGGTGGCGTAACCGTGTCATACTTCGAGTGGGTGCAGGATTTCTCCAGCTTCTTCTGGAGCGAAGATGAAATTAATGCACGCCTTACCCGCATCATGCAGGACGCATTCAATGCCGTATGGGACGTTGCGCAGGACAAGAAAGTCACGCTGCGAACCGCCACCTTCATCCTCGCTTGCACCCGTGTGCTGCAAGCCCGTGAAGTCCGTGGTCTCTACCCGTAATCACTGAATCCCCAGCAGTTTGCGCCTGTACCTGCCTTCTTGGCGCGTACGGGCGTTTTTCGCTTTAAAGGAATATAGAACAACATGACCACGATTGAACAAAAGGCACTGGCCTATCACCGCGCGGGCAGCGCCGGCAAGATCGCCATCGAAATCACCAAGAGTGTCAGCACCCAGGAAGACCTGGCGCTGGCGTATTCGCCAGGCGTTGCCGCCCCGTGCGTCGAGATCAAGCGCGATCCAGCCAAGGCTTACGAATACACCGCCAAGGGCAACCTGGTTGGCGTCATCACCAACGGCAGCGCAGTGCTCGGCCTGGGCAACATCGGCGCACTGGCCGGCAAGCCGGTGATGGAAGGTAAAGTGGTGCTGTTCAAGAAGTTCGCCGGCATCGACGCCTTCGACATCGAGATCGACGAGAGCGATCCGGACAAGCTGGTGGACATCATCGCCGCCCTGCATCCGACCTTCGGCGGCATCAACCTGGAAGACATCAAGGCGCCTGAATGCTTCTACATTGAGCGCAAGCTGCGCGAGCGCCTGTCGATCCCGGTATTCCACGACGACCAGCACGGCACCGCCATCGTGGTCGGTTCGGGCATGCTGAACGCGATCGAGATGACCGGCCGCGATATCGCCACCGTCAAAATCGTCTGCTCCGGCGCCGGTGCGGCAGCCATGGCCTGCCTGGACCTGCTGGTGGACCTGGGCGCGCAACGCAAGAATATCTTCGTCTGCGACAGCAAAGGCGTGCTGTCGACCGCGCGCAATCTGGACGGCGAAAAAGCCGCCTGGGCACAGGACACCACCGCTGTCACCCTGTCGGACGTCATGGACGGCGCCGATGTGTTCCTCGGCGTATCCGGTCCTGGCGTGCTGTCGCAAGCCGACATCCAGCGCATGAAGCCGCAGCCTATCGTCTTCACGCTGGCGAACCCTGAACCGGAACTGCGTCCGGAACTGGTGCGCGAAGTGGCGCCGGATGCGATCATCGCCACCGGCCGTTCGGACTACCCGAACCAGATCAACAACGCGCTGTGCTTCCCTTACCTGTTCCGCGCCGCGCTGGACTCGGGTGCCACCACCATCAACCAGGAAATGAAACGTGCCTGCGTGGTGGCTTTGGCCGACATGGCGCGCAGCGACGCCCGCTTCAGCAAGGACTACATCGTGCCTGGCCTGCTGGACCCGCGCCTGCTGAGCGGCGTCACGCCGAAGATCGCCGCCGCCGCATGGCGCAGCGGTGTCGCCCGCAAGCAGCTGGTGGAAACCGAATACGCCGACGATCTGAAAGATCTGGCGGAATCGCTGCTGTAAAAACTACTGCGTCGGCTGCAGGGCAATGACAGCCATACCGGCCAGCGCCAGCACGGCGCCGGCCGCGTCATAGCGCGTCAGCGCCATGCCGTCGACACAGCGTAGCCACAGCAGCGCGACGCAGATGTAGGCGCCGCCGTAGGCCGCATAAGTGCGGCCTGCCGCTGCCGGATGCAGCGTCAAGAGCCAGGCGAACAGCGCCAGCGCCGCCGCCGCCGGCAACAGCAGCCACGCCGTCTTGCCCTGCTTCAGAACCAGCCATGGCAGATAGCAGCCGACGATTTCAGCCAGCGCGGTGACAGCGAACAACGCTGCAATTTTAAGCATTCCCAGCTCCAAATTTTTCATTGATGATGCGGACTGCTGCAGCCACGCCGTTCTCCTGCGCCATCGCGCGTGCAATCGCGGCGGCTTTGGCCGGCATATCTGGACGCAAGGCGCTGATGCGCGCGGCGATTTTCCTCGCGCTGACATTGCGTCGTCGCAACGGCTTGCCAGCAATCCCAAGCCTTTGTAACTCCTGCCCCCAGTGCTCCTGCTCGGCGATATTGGCCACCACCACCGACGGCCGCCCCGCCAGCGTGGTCGATTGCGTGGTGCCGGCGCCGCCGTGATGCACCACCGCCCCACAGCGCGGGAAAATCAGATGATGCGGCGACGCGCTGACATACAGTATCCGCTCATCCGAATGGAAGCCGCATGCGGCGGCGTCCGGCGTCTGGATGATGGCGCGGCAGCCGGCGAGGCGCGCCGCATCGCTGAGCAGGCGCAGGTTGTCGCTCTGGTGCGGGATATCACGCGGCGTCCAGCTGCCGAAGGTCATGTAGACCGGTGCATCGCCGGCGGCAAGGAAGGCCTCCACCGCCTCGGTCAGCCTGCCCTCCAGCTGCATGTTCGGCATATCGAGGAAACCGGTCACCTGGATCGACGACGGCCAGTCCGGCTGCCGCGCGCAGATCTGCGGACTCACACCCAGCAGCGTCAATTTCGGCGACATCCACACCTCGGTCAGGATATCCTTGATCGGCGCCATGCCGAGGCGCGCGCGCAGCCGGTTCGGATAGCGCGATGCGGTCTTGTGCAAGGCCCATCGTGTGATGCGCCATAACAGCCCTTGCGCAAACGGCAGGCCAACCGGATGGCTATGCGCGCTAGGCACCATCACATGCGACAGCAGCACGCTCACATACGGCTTGCGCGCATGCTCCGCCGCTATCTGCAACGGATACAGGAAGAAATGGCCGATCAACACATCGCACTCCGCCGCCAGCTGTTGCGCAGCTGCGAACATCTCCTCCTCCGCAGGCAGAAAACCGCCTTCGATCAGCATCTTCGTCTGCGCAAACGGATTCACCATCCTGGCCGCCGCCTCACCCAGCCGTTCCACCTCGGCCAGGCTGATGACCGGCGACGCCACCACACGGATCTTCACGCCAGACGGCGACGACAGCGCCGCATAGGCATCGCTGTCCACGCAAGTCAGTACCAGCGTCACCTCATACCCCGCCAGTTGCAGTCCTTCCGCCAACGCCACGAACGGACGTATATCGCCGTGGCTGCCCCATGTCTGCAAACCTATTTTCATTTACGCTTCGCGATCCAGTCGTTAATCACACGTTCCAGCACGGACAGCGGCAAGGCGCCGTGCGACAGCACTTCGTTATGGAACTGCTTCAGATCGAACTTGTCGCCCAGCTGCTGCTTCGCATGTTCGCGCAACGCCAGGATCTTCAGCATGCCAACCTTGTAGGCCAGCGCCTGGCCCGGGGCGACGAAGTAGCGCTCCACTTCCGCCGTCACATCGCCTTCCGCCATGCCGGTGTTATCCATCATGTACGCGATGGCCTGCTCGCGCGTCCAGTGCTTGTAATGGATGCCGGAATCGACCACCAGCCGCGTCGCCCGCATCATCTCATCGCGCAGACGGCCCAGGTTATCCAGCGGCTCCTTCTGGAAACCCATCTCGTAGGCCAACCGCTCCGCATACAGCGCCCAACCTTCCTGGTAGGCGGTGAACGGCAGCACGCGGCGGAAGAACGGCACGCCCTGCATTTCCTGCGCGATCGTCACCTGGAAGTGGTGGCCCGGTATGCCTTCGTGATAAGCCAGCGTGCGCATGGCGAACTTCGGCGTGTCGCCCGGATTGCGCATGTTCGCGTAGAACACCCCTGGCCGCGTGCCGTCAAAGGCGCCCGGCATATAGTACGCGCCCGGCGCGGTGGCCTCAGACGATGGCGGTACCTGCTCTACCTTCACGCCCAGCTTGGGACGGATATCGAAGGCGCTGCCCAAACCTTTGTTCACCTCATCGAGGATGGCCTGGTACTGCGCCAGCATGGCTTGCTTGCCCTCCGGCGTATTGGCATACTGCTGTTCCGGCGACTGCGCCAGCTTCTGCACGCGGACACCGATAGAACCTTCGCTCAAACCCTGCGCCTTGAGAATGGTGTCCATCTCCGCGCTCACCCGCGCAACTTCTGCCAGTCCCAGTTCATGCACCTGCTGCGGCGTCATGTCGGTGGTGGTGTGCATGCGCACGCACCACGCGTAGTAAGCATCGCCATTCGGCAGCGACCACGCACCGTTGTTCTCCTTCGCCTTCGGCAGCAACGCCGCGAAGTAGCTGATCAGGCCACGATAGGCCGGATACACATGGCCCTTGATCGTCGCGTTGGCAGCGGCCATCAGGCGCGTGCGCGTCTCGCTGTCCATCTCTGCAGCGGGAATCTTGTCCAGCTTTTCCTTGAAGGTGATGGACAGCGGATGCTGTTCCGGCGCGCTGGCGATCATGCCGTTCATCTGCTTGAGCACCTTCTCCACCGTAAAGCGCGGCGGTATCACGCCACGCGATTCGCGCAGCCGCAGGCCCTCGGTCAGTTGCGTGAATTTGGCGGGAAACAGCTTGAGGCGGGCGATATAGCTCTCTGCCTCGGCTTTATTGGTCACCTGATGGACCTGCACCATGAAGTCCGGCAGCGCGCTTTGTACGCCGAACATCTGATTCACCGGGAAGTCGTGCCGCAGATAAGGTTCGCCCTCCACCTGGATGCGCAGGTAGAAATCCAGCGTGTCATAGGAAAGCTGGCCTTCACGATCCAGCTGCGCGCGGTCATATTGATTCAGCGTCGCCAGGCTGTCCTTGAACAGCGAGAAAACCTTCTGCTCGTGCGCCGGCGAGGCGTCATCCAGCTTGGCGCTGTAGAAGTCTGCCCACGAAGGCAGGATGCGCAGGCTGGAAAGCATCTCCGGGCTGTCGATGGCAAACGCCGCGAAGACCTTGGTGTAGAACCAGTTCAGCTTCAGCGGTTTGAAGTAGACCGTATGCGCGACCAGCGCCGCTATCACCAGCACCAAAGTGGCCAGCGCAACGGCCAGCCATTTGAATACACGCTTCATGCAGCCCCCTCCCCATCATCATCATTATTTTTTAATTATGTAATGAGCAACGTGCCGCATGCAAGCGATTATTTAGCCATTGGCGATGCGCAGGATTTCGTCGTCCTGCGGCGCGGCGGCCTTGCGTTTGCGGCCGCGCAGGCCGGTAACACTGGCGGTATGCGCCTCCAGCTTGAACACATCGACCACGTGCGCCAGGCTGGTCGCCTGATCCTGCAGTTCTTGCGCTGCGGCGGATGCCTGCTCGACCAGTGCGGTATTCTGCTGCGTCATGCTATCCATTTCACCGATGGCGTTGTTGACCTGCTCGATGCCGGCTGTCTGCTCCATGCTGGCGCCGCTGATCTCGCCCATGATCTCCGTCACGCGCTTCACGCTGTTTACCACTTCATGCATGGTCTCGGCGGCCTTGTGCACCTGCTCGGAACCCGCGCCCACCTTGACCACCGAATCATCGATCAGCGCCTTGATCTCCTTGGCGGCTGCGGCCGAGCGCTGCGCCAGCATACGCACTTCCTGCGCCACCACGGCAAAGCCACGGCCCTGTTCACCGGCGCGCGCTGCTTCCACCGCCGCGTTCAGTGCCAGGATATTGGTCTGGAACGCGATGCCGTCGATGACCGAAATGATGTCCACAATCTTCTTCGACGAATCGTTAATCGACGCCATGGTGACCGTCACCTGCTCCATCACATGGCCGCCCTGCTCCGACACATCGGATGCCGACACGGCCAGCGTGTTCGCCTGCATGGCGTTGTGCGCATTCTGGCGCACGGTGCCGGTCAGTTCCTCCATCGCGGTCGCCACCTTCTCCAGCGACTCCGACTGGTGCTCGGTGCGCAACGACAGGTCGCGGTTGCCGCTGGCGATCTCGGACGATGCGGTGGCGATCAGGTTGGTGCCCTGACGGACCTGGCCGACAATCGACGACAGACTGTCGCGCATGGCCGCAATCGCATGCAGCAGGCTGGTTTGATCGTTGGCCTTCACCTGCACCGCCACCGACAGGTCGCCCTCGGCGATCTTGTTGGCGATTTCAGTGGCGTAGATTGGTTCGCCGCCCAGTTGCTTGAGCAGCAGCCGCGTATTCACCCACGCAATCAGCACGCTGACCACCAGCGACAACAGCGCTTGCAGCACGATGCCGAGAAAGGCGTCGTTGGCATGTTCATCCACACCCGCGCTGGCCAAGCGGGTTTCGTCCAGCGCCACCTTCAGCACAGCCGAGATGTCGGTGACAATCTGCTTGCGCAGCGGGCTGCATTCATTGGTGAGGAAGGCAGCCAGGCCTTCCTTGTCACCGGCTTCGAGCAACTGGCGTGGGCGCTTGAGCGCATCGGCCATCTTCAGCAGGCCATCGCGTACCTTGGCGAATTCCGCATTACCGTTATAAGCAGGCGCCATCTTCTCCAGCGCTGCCAGGTAGATCGTCTTCTGCTCATCGATGATCGCCAGTTCACGCGCGGCTTGCGCGCCGTCGGCAAAGATATAGGCATTGCGCGCCGCCAGCCCGGTCTGGGCCAGCGCTTCGCGCGCCACGTACAGCGGCTCCAGCTTCTCGGTCATCACGCGCTGCTCGTCATGGAAAGCGTTGGCGATGGTTGAGGTTCGCACAATCGCAAAGGTCGCCATGATGAGCATCAGCGCCGTCAGCGTGCCAAAGCTCAGTGCCAGTTGCGTGCCTATTTTTAGTTTTTTAAACGCTTCCATCCAATTCCCGGTTTGTTAAGGACAAAACCGAGCGATTATCCGGTAACGTACAGCTTTGTCCACAACAAACCGAAATTTTTACTGATTTACCACATCTTGTAAGGGTTACGCTTAGCACGATAGCCCTTGCGGGCCTTGCACATTACTGCTGGCGGATTACTGCGCCGCCCTTCATCACGAACGACACCTTGGTCAGCTCGGTCGCGTTATCGGCGGGATTGCCCGGCGCGGCGATGATGTCGGCGTACTTGCCGGCGCTGATCGACCCGACACGGTCCTTCCATCCCAGCAGGTCGGCGGCATTGATGGTGGCGGCCTGAATCGCCTGCATCGAAGTCATGCCGTACTTGATCATGTAATAGAACTGCTTGGCGTTGTCGCCGTGCGGATAGACGCCGGAGTCGGTGCCAAAGGCCATTTTGGCGCCGCCCTGGAAAGCCTTGCGGAAGTTATCGCGTTGCAGCTGGCCGATCACTTTTTCCTTCTCGATCGATTCCGGCAGCATGCCCGCCTTCTCGCCTTCCTGCAGGATGAAGTCATCGTTGTAGATGTCCATCACCAGATAGGTGCCCCTCTCTTTCGCCAGCTTGATATTGGCGTCGTCGATCAGGCTTGCGTGTTCGATCGAATCCACGCCGGCCAGAATGGCGTCATGGATCGCCGTGGTGCCGTGCGCGTGCGCAGCGACCTTGCGGCCCAGCTTGTGCGCTTCCCCGACGATGGCCTGCATCTCTTCCAGCGTGTACTGCTGCGCGCCTGGTTCGTCGCCTTTCGACAGCACACCACCCGAGGCGCAGATCTTGATCACATCGGCGCCATACTTGGCCATCTCGCGCACCTTGGCGCGCGCTTCCCACGGGCCATCGGCCACACCGCGGCCAGTGACATTGACCTCCGGTGGCAACAGGTTCTCGTCGCAATGGCCGCCCTTGATGCCGATGGCGTAACCTGCGGTGCGCATGCGCGGGCCGATGAAATCGCCGGCATTGATGGCGTCGCGCAGCGCCACGTCACCGAAGCCGCCCGCACCGACATTGCGCACGCTCGTGAAGCCAGCTTCCAGCGTCTTGCGGGCAGCGCGCACGCCGTACAGCGCGGCGCGGGTGTCGGACACGCCCAGCGAGTTATAGCCACTCATGAAGGGATCGGCGGTCAGGTGGGTATGCATGTCGATCAGGCCAGGCAGCACCGTTTGCGCCGATAGATCGATGACTTTTGCGCCGGCCGGCACCTTGGCTGTTGCGCTCGGGCCGACCGAGGTAATGCGCTCGCCGGTAATCACGATGGTCTGGTCCTTCAGCACCGTACCGGCCACCACGTCGACCAGTTTACCGGCACGTATCACGGTCACTTCCGCAGTCACTTCGTCAGCGGCAAGGACCTGCGCTGCGGCGCCGAGGATGGTAGCGGAAATCAGGAGGTGCTTCAGTTTCATGGCGGGCGCCCTTGGATAAGAAAACAAAAAGCATAGCAGAGCATCCCTCAAAAGCGAAACTATCCCGGCCAGGCACAGGTGCGGAAACCTGCAAAGAGATCATCGGCCTCCGGCAGCTGGAAATGCCTGAATTTGGCCGAGCCAAAACGCGCCGGCGTGGCGAAGGACGCACCGCGCAATACCTGGTGCGTGTGCAGCCACGGCTCGGAATATTCAAGATAACGATCCGGCTTGAAGTCCGGGTACGGCTCGAACGGCGACGCGGTCCACTCCCACAACTGGCCCCAGCGAAACGCCGGATGGCCAGACAACGCCGCATACTCCCATTCTGCTTCGGTCGGCAAGCGGCGCCCGGCCCAGGCGCAATAAGCCTGGGCCTCATACAGGTTCACGTGCCGGACCGGCTCCGCGCCAGCAAGTGTCGCCAGGCGGCCGAAGCGCATGGTGCGCCACTGCGCGCCGTCGCGCTGCCAGTAGCGCGGCGCCGAACGTTCCTGGCGCATCAGCCACGCAGCGCCGGCATCGCTCCAGAACTGGCGCTTGTCATAGCCACCATCCATGACGAAATCTGCATAGTGGGTGTTGCTAACCAGGGTGCTGTCCATGTGAAACGGCGCCACGTGGAAGCGATGCTGCTGACGTTCGTTGTCGAAGCTGAAGCCGGCGCCTGCCTGGCTGCCCAACTGTATGGTCCCGCCGGGGAAGCCGATCTCGGAGGGTGCGAACATCTGCTGCGCCTCGCTTGCCGGCGGCACTGGCGCCGGCAAGCCCAATGCCTGCAAGGTATGCAGCAGCACTTCAGCGCGCATATCCTCGTGCGCCAGCGCCAACCGATATGGATACAGGGCTGCATCGGTATTCGCTTCACGCGTCAGCTTGTCAAGCACACGGTCCAGCACCTCGTGGCAGTAGGTCTTGACGCCGCCGCTGCTGGGCAGGTCCAGCGTCCAGCGGCTGCGGTGCGGCACGCGGGTGGCGTCGAACCAGTCATCGCCCTTGGTCAGCAGGCAGTGCCCGTTGGCGTCGGCCGGGTGGCTGGAAGCGGCTTCGCGCAGGATGAACCACTCGGCAAACCAGGCGATCTGGCCCAACTCCCACAATGGAGGGTTCACGCTGCGCAGCTGCGGCACACGGTCTGGCGAGTCCATGCCGGCGGCGGCAAAACAATCAAACAGCGAAAGCGTATAATCCCGTGCATGCTGAAGGGCGTGGGCCAATTGCTGCGACGTGGCGTTTCTGAACGAGGAATTCATGTGCCGATTGTACCGCGCCGCATCCCGAACACCACAGGAATCAAACCATGAGCAATGACGCAATCAAACTGACCTCTTTCTCCCACGGCGGCGGCTGCGGCTGCAAAATCGCGCCCGGCGTACTATCCGAAATCCTGAAGAACTCGAACGGCTTCCCGGTGCCGAAGGAACTGCTGGTGGGGATAGAAACGTCGGACGATGCCGCCGTTTATAAGCTTAATGACGAACAGGCGCTGATCGCCACCACCGACTTCTTCATGCCGATTGTCGACGATCCGTATGACTTCGGCCGCATCGCCGCTACTAACGCCATCTCCGACGTGTATGCGATGGGCGGCACGCCGATCATGGCGCTGGCCCTGGTGGGCATGCCGATCAACAAACTGCCGATTGAAACCATCGGCCAGATCATCAAGGGCGGCGAATCGATCTGCGCCGAAGCCGGCATTCCAATCGCCGGCGGCCACACCATCGATTCGGTGGAGCCGATTTACGGCCTGGTGGTCATGGGTCTGATCCATCCATCGAAAGTCAAGCGCAATGCCGACGCCAAGGCCGGCGACGTGCTGGTGCTGGGCAAGCCGCTGGGCGTGGGTGTGCTGTCGGCCGCGCTAAAGAAAGGCAAACTGGATGCCGACGGCTACCAGGCCATGATCGCCAACACCACCAAGCTGAATAAACCTGGCAAGGCCCTGTCCGAACTGGCCGGCGTGCACGCGATGACCGACGTTACCGGCTTTGGCCTGCTCGGCCACCTGCTGGAACTGGCGCGCGGCGCGCAGCTGGAAGCGCAGCTGGAAATGGCGACGATCCCGCTGCTGCCGGGCGTCGAACAACTGGCGAAGGACGGCTACTTCACCGGCGCCTCGGGCCGCAACTGGGAGGCGTATGGCAAGGATGTCAAGCTTGCCGAAACCATCTCGCCGGCCCAGCACTCGCTGCTGACCGATCCGCAGACTTCGGGCGGCCTGCTGGTCTCCTGCGCCGAAGCCAGCGTCGAAGAAGTCCTCGCCCTGTTCCGCCGCGAAGGCTTCGCCGACGCCGCCATCATCGGCCGCATGGCCACCGGCCCGGCGCGCGTCACTGTCGCCTGACGCCAGGCCAGACAGCCGGCCCGCCACACGCGCGGGCCGGTGGTAAATATTCGCTTGACGGCTGCGCCGGTGATCGCTTACATTTAAGGAATGATCTCGCATCTGCACCTATCCGCTTTCCTGCTATCGCCTGCCAGCGCCCTATCGCTAGCAGCGCGTCTACTAGCACGCGTTTAATCCGCGTCCCTGTTGTACCCTCGTGCCGGCCATAAGCCGCACAGTCTTCAAAAATCCAGGAAAGTTTGCACCGATGCTCTCAATGACTACGGCCACCCATGCTCCATCCCGCACCGGCGATCTGATCGCGCTGCCGGCTGGCGCACGCGCGCTGTCGACGCTACTGCTAAAACTACCGATCGGTTGCCGCGCCTAGTAATCCGTGGCCGCGCGGCCGCCTTCCGCCACACTGCAGTTGCAGCGCCAGCACCTCGCCGGCACACCCAAAATTCAAAGATCCAGGAGCATGACCATGATGTTGCAGAACCCAGCGTCCAAATACCGTCCTTTCCCAGCAGTGCAGTTGTCCGACCGCACCTGGCCGAATGCCATCATCAGCAAACCGCCGATCTGGATGAGCACCGATCTGCGCGACGGTAACCAGGCGCTGATCGAGCCGATGAGCATCGATAAAAAACTGCGCTTCTTTGACCTGCTGATCAAGATCGGCCTGAAGGAAATCGAAGTGGGCTTCCCTTCGGCTTCGCAAACCGACTTCGATTTCGTGCGCCGGCTGATCGACGAAAACCGCATTCCGGACGACGTCACCATCATCGTGCTGACCCAGTCGCGCGAAGAACTGATCCGCCGTACCGTGGAATCCTGCGTTGGCGCCAAGCGCGCCATCGTCCATCTGTATAACTCGGTGGCGCCGGTGTTCCGCAAAGTGGTGTTCGGCATGTCGCGCGAAGAGATCACCAACATCGCCACCACCGGCGCCAAGCTGGTGAAAGAGCTGACCAAACAGCATCCGCAAACCGACTGGGGCTACGAGTACACGCCGGAATCCTTCTCCACCACGGAGCTGGACTTCTCCAAGCATATCTGCGACGCCGTCATCGCCATCTTCGAGCCAACGCCAAACAAGAAGCTGATCATCAACCTGCCATCGACCGTCGAATGCAGCACGCCTAACATCTACGCCGACCAGATCGAATGGATGTCGCGCAAGCTGACCCGCCGCGATTCGCTGATCATTTCGGTCCACCCGCACAACGACCGCGGCACCGCTGTCGCCTCGGCAGAACTGGCAGTCATGGCTGGCGCCGACCGCGTCGAAGGCTGCCTGTTCGGCAATGGCGAACGTACCGGCAACGTCGACCTGGTCACGCTGGCGCTCAATCTGTACACGCAAGGCGTCAACCCTGGCCTGGACTTCTCCGACATCGACGAAGTACGCAAGGTGGTCGAGGAATGCAACCAGCTGCCGGTGCACCCGCGCCACCCCTACGTCGGCGACCTGGTATTTACCGCTTTCTCGGGTTCGCACCAGGACGCGATCAAGAAAGGCTTCGCCAAGCAACAGGAAGGCGCGATCTGGGAAATCCCTTACCTGCCGATCGACCCGCAAGACCTGGGCCGCAGCTACGACGCCGTCATCCGCGTCAACAGCCAGTCCGGCAAGGGCGGCATGGCCTACCTGCTGGAACAGGACTACGGCCTGGTACTGCCACGCCGCCTGCAAATCGAATTTAGCCGCGCCGTGCAGCAAGTGGCCGACCAGACCGGCCTGGAAATCACCGCTGAAGGCATCTACAACATCTTCAGCAAAGAGTACTTCGCGCAGCAGGTTCCATACGGCTACCAGTCGCACAAAATGGTGGAAGACACCAGCAGCGACGAGCCGGTGCAGATCGACATCGCCATGATCCACAACGGCGCGCCACTGGCGCTGCAAGGCGGCGGCAACGGCCCGATCGACGCCTTCGTCGATGCACTCGGCCTGGACATCAAGCTGATGGACTACCACGAGCACTCGATCGGCTCCGGCGCCAACGCCAAGGCGGCCTGCTATGTTGAACTGCGCCTGGCCAACGGCCCGACGCTGTTTGGCGCGGCCACCGACAGCAACATTCTGACCGCCTCGTTCAAGGCGGTGCTGAGCGCCGTCAACCGCCAGTTGACGCGCGCCGCAGCGGAACAAGCGCAAGGTACGGCAACCGCATAAAGGGCCCGCCGCGCAACACCATTCGTGCATCGCGACGTTATACTGTCCTCACCGGACATGAACGGAGCGATGCATGAATATCTCGAACCTGAAAATCGGCGCACGCCTCGGCGTCGCCTTCGGCGCTGTGCTGGTCCTGATGACGATCCTGATCGGCACCGGCTTGCAAAGGCTAAGCAGCATCAGCTCGCTCAACGACACCATCATCGACAACGACTGGATCAAGGCCGAAGCAGCGGCCACCGTCAGCACCACCACCCGCGCCAACTCCGCGCTCACGCTCGAACTGTTCACCACCGATGACAGCGCTCGCCTCGCCGCCATCAGGAGCGAGATGGAGGCCAACAAGCAAACCATCACCGTAGCCTTGCAAACGCTGGGCCGCCTGGTCACGCGCGAAGACGGCAAAGCGCTACTGGCGCGCATCGCGGGCGAACGCAAGGCCTACGTGGCTTCATTCACGCAAGTAGGCAAGCTGCTTGCGGATGGCAAGCGTGACGAAGCACTCGCCTTTCTCCGCGCTGACATGCTGCCCAAGCTGGGCAAGCTGCAAGACAGCGTGGGCCAGCTGAACGAGCTGCAAAAAGCGGTGGTCAACGAAAACGGCGCGGCGGTCAAACACGATATCTCGATGGCGCGGCAGATGATGGCCTGGCTGGGCGTGGTGGCGCTGGCGTTAGGCCTGGCGTTCGCCTGGCGCGTCACGCGCTCGATCACCGATCCGATCAGCGATGCGCTGCTGGTGGCGCGTGCCGTTGCCGGCGGCGACCTGACACACAACATCAGCAGCACACAGCGCGACGAAATGGGCCAGCTGCTGCAAGCAATGGCGCAGATGAGCGCCAATCTGTCGCACATCGTTGGCCGCGTGCGCAGCGGCACCGGCGCGATCAACACCGCCTCGGCGGAAATCGCCAGCGGCAATTTGGATCTGTCCTCGCGCACCGAGGAGCAAGCCAGCTCGCTGGAGGAAACCGCCGCCTCGATGGAGGAGCTGACCAGCACCGTCAAGCAGAACGCCGCCAACGCCCATCAGGCCAACCAGCTGGCACAGAACGCCACAGAGATTGCACAGCGCGGCGGTGCCGTGGTGTCGCAAGTGGTAGACACCATGAACGCCATCAACGACTCGTCACGCAAGATCGTCGACATCATCACCGTCATCGACGGCATCGCCTTCCAGACCAATATCCTCGCTCTGAATGCAGCAGTGGAAGCGGCGCGCGCCGGTGAGCAAGGCCGTGGCTTTGCGGTGGTGGCATCGGAAGTACGCACACTGGCGCAGCGCGCGGCCAGCGCCGCCAAGGAAATCAAGCAGTTGATCGACGACTCGGTCGGCAAGGTGACGGCAGGCGCGCAACTGGTCGACCTGGCCGGCAACACCATGAGTGAAGTGCAGGACAGTGTACGTAAAGTGACCGCGATTGTCGAAGAAATGACGCTGGCTAACCGCGAGCAAAGCAGCGGCATCGAGCAAATCAATATCGCCATCAGCCAGATGGACCAGGTCACGCAACAGAACGCCGCCCTGGTCGAACAGGCCGCCGCCGCTGCCGCCGCGATGCAAGACCAGGCAGGCGAACTAAATGCCGTCGTCAGCCAGTTCCGCCTGCACGCCTAAGCAATCCGGGGTCAGTTCTGCCAAACGTACACGAGCTCATGTACATTTGGCAGAACTGACCCCGGATTTACTTACTTAGCGTTGGGCGAGGCGGATGCCGGTGAATTGCCAGCGGGCGCCGGCGGGGAAGAAGTTGCGGTAGCTGGCGCGTGCGTGGCCTTCGGGCGTGGCGCATGATGAGCCGCGCAGCACATACTGGTTCAGCATGAACTTGCCGTTGTATTCGCCCAGCGCGCCCTCCGCTGCGGCAAAGCCGGGATACGCTGCGTAGCTGCTGCTGGTCCATTGCCAGCAGTGGCCGTGCATTTGCCGCAGTCCGTCGCCAGTCGCGCCGGCCGGATGCAGCGAGCCGGTTTCGACGGCTTCTTGCGCGGCGGCGTATTCCCATTCGAACTCGGTCGGCAGACGCGCGCCTGCCCAGTGGGCGTAAGCGTCCGCTTCAAACAATGAGACGTGCGTGACCGGCCTGTTCAGGTCCAGCGGCTGTGAGCCATGCAGCGTGAATTCCTGCCATGCGCCCTTCTCGTCCTGGAACCAGTAGATCGGCGCTTTCAGGTTCTGCGTGCGTACCCAGTCCCAGCCTTCGGCCAGCCATAGCGCGGCATTAAAGTAGCCGCCTGCGTTGATGAAGTCGAGGTATTCGCCGTTCGTCACCAGTCGCGAGGCCAGCGCAAACGGGGCGACGTACTGCTTGTGACGCGGTAGCTCGTTGTCGAAGCTGAAGCCCTGGCCATCGTGGCCAATCTCGGTCAGGCCGCCTTCGAATGGCAGCCATGCCAGCGGTGGCGCCATGCCGGCGGGCGCCAGCGGCAGTTCCATGTAGGCGGGACGCAGCAGGCTTTGCGCCAGCAGGTGCTTGACGTCAGTGAGCATCAACTCCTGATGCTGCTGTTCGTGCTGTATGCCGAGCGTCAGCAGCATGTCCAGTTCTGCACTTGGCGATGTCTCCAGCAAACGCGCGATGCGGGCGTCGACATCGGCGCGGTAGGCGCGCACTTGCGCCATGCCGGGACGCGTCAGCAAGCCGCGCTGCGGACGGGGATGCTTTTCGCCGATGCCGTTGTAATAGGAATTGAACAGGATGCGAAACGCTGGATGAAATGGCGCGAAGTCACGCTCCATGCGCTCCAGGATAAAGGTCTCGAAGAACCAGGTGGTGTGCGCCATATGCCATTTGATCGGGCTTGCATCGGGCATCGATTGCGCACCGCAGTCTTCGTCGGACAGCGGTTCAGCCAGCGCCAGCGTATGCTTGCGCACGGCGGCGTAACGGTTACGCAAATCCATCTCAGTTTGCCCGCGCGTGTATCACCGCGAACCAGTGATCCTTGTCGGTCCACATGCGCGTGGTGTCGAAACCGGCTTGCTCCAGCAGCGCGACGAAGGACTGGCGCGTGTACTTGTAGCTGTCTTCGGTGTGGATGCGCTCTCCGCGCGCGAAGTCACGCTCGCCGCCACGCCAGGTCACGGTCAGCGGACAGCGCGCTTCCAGGTGCATTTCGATGCGGCTCTTTTCCGCATTGAAGAAGGCCACGTGCTTCCATTGGTCGACTTCAAAATCCGCACCGATCAAATGATTCAGGTGGCGCAGCATGTTCAGGTTGAAGGCGCCCGTTACGCCCAGTGCATCGTCGTACGCTGCATTCAACACTGCGTTGTCCTTGATCAGGTCCACGCCGATCAGCAGGCCACCGTCCTCGCCGGCATTGGCGCGCAGGCCACGCAGGAACGTCAACGCCTGCTCCGGCGAGAAATTGCCGATCGAGGAACCGGGATAGAAAAACACGCGGCGCTCGGCGCGCACGCTGTCCGGCAGCGCGAAGCCGCTGGAGAAGTCCAGCCCCAGCGCGGTCATCTCGATCTGCGGGAAGCGCTGCTGCAGTTGCGCCACCGCGCCGAGCAGAAAGTCGCGCGAGATATCGACCGGCACGTATTGCATTGGTTTCAGTAACGGGAACAGCGACGCCGCCTTGGCACAGTTGCCCGCGCCCAGGTCGATCAGCGATGCGCCCTCGCCGATCGCATGCGCCATGTCGGCGCCATACGCGGCGAAAATCGCTGCCTCGGTGCGGGTTGGATAATACTCAGGCAATTCGCAGATGGCTTCGAACAGTTTCGAACCCAGGCTGTCGTACAGGAATTTGGGGGAGGTGTAAGCGGCATCTGCCAGCAGGCCCTCGCTGATTTCCTCGATGACTGCCGCACTGCCATGTGCGGGCCGCTGCGACAAGGTGTTGCTGGCGAGGGGCGACACAACACGAATCGCCGGGGCATGTGACACTTGCATGAATGCTCTGCCTTTATTCTGGGTGGTCATCTGCTTGGATGATTTTTGTTATGATAGCCGAATATCCATTTTGTAGCGCTGTACCAAAAGTTCTGTGCGACTTCTCACATAAAAGGGCAACCACAATGAAAATCTCCCTCAAATCCGTCCTCGTCGCCAGCATGATGCTGGCCGCTTCCTGGTCCCATGCACAGTCGGCCGATCACGTGTTCCGCGTCTCCGCCATTCCAGACGAAGCGCCGACCGAGCTGCAGCGCAAGTTCAAGCCGCTGGGCGAATACCTGGAGAAGAAGATCGGCATGAAGGTCGAGTTCACGCCAGTGACCGATTACGCCGCCTCGGTGGAAGCGCTGATCAACAAGAAAGTCGACATGGTCTGGTTCGGCGGCTTCACCTTCGTGCAAGCGAATGACCGCAGCAAGGGCGCCATCACGCCGCTGGTGCAGCGTACCGAAGACGAGAAATTCCGCTCGGTGTTCGTCACCACCAACAAAAGCATCAACAGTCTGAATGACCTGAAAGGCAAGACGCTGAGCTTTGGCTCCGAGTCGTCGACCTCCGGCCACCTGATGCCGCGCTACTACCTGCTGGCCGCGAAAATCAATCCGGACACAGACCTGAAACGCATCGCCTTCTCCGGCGCGCATGACGCCACCGTAGCTGCTGTTGCTGGCGGCAAGGTCGATGCCGGCGCGTTGAATATCTCGGTCTGGGAGAAACTGATCGAGGCAAAGAAGGTTGATCCTAACGTGGTACGCGTGTTCTACACCACGCCAGGCTACTACGACTACAACTGGTCGGTGCGCACCGACATGAACGCGGACCTGAAGAAAAAGCTGAGCGACGCCTTCCTGGCACTGGACATCAACAAGCCGGAAGACAAGGCCATCATGGACCTGCAGCGCACCGTCAAGTTCATCCCGACCAAAGTCGACAACTACAAGAACATCGAAGCGGCAGCGAAGAACGCCGGCCTGCTGAAGTAAATGCCAACGTATCAACTGCAAGACCTGACCGTCCGCCATCTCGGCGGGCGTTCAACTCCCGCGCTGCAAGCGATCAACCTGACCATCGAACAAGGCGAGCAACTGGCCCTGATCGGTCCTTCCGGCGCCGGCAAGACCACCTTGCTGGCAACGCTGTCCCTGTCGCACAAGCCATCCGAAGGCAGCTTTAACGCCTTCGGTGTGGCGCCATGGTCGCTCAGTGAAGCGGCGCGCCACCGCTTGCGCGCGCAGCTGTTCCTGGCGCCGCAGACGCCGCCACTGCCGCCGCGCCAGCGCGTGGTGACGGCGGCACTGGCCGCACGCCTGCCGCAATGGAGCGTGTGGCGTGCGCTCGTCTCGCTGTTCAAGCCAGAAGATCCGGAAGCCGCGTGGCAGGCGCTGTCGCGCTTCAACCTCGGCGACAAGCTGTATTCGCGCGTTGACCGCCTGTCCGGTGGTGAGCGCCAGCGTTGCGGCCTGGCCCGCCTGCTGCTGTCACCGGCCAAGGCGCTGCTGGTGGACGAGCCACTGTCGGCGCTCGATCCGGCGCTGTCTGAACTAACCCTGACCACCTTGCGCGACGAAGCCAAGGCGCGCAACGCCACACTGATTTGCAGCCTGCACCAGGTGGACCTGGCGCTGGGCCACTTCCCGCGCATCGTCGCCTTGCGCGACGGCCGCATCGCCTTCGATCTGCCGCGCGAGCAAGTGACGCCGCAGATGATCGCCGCGCTGTATCAGGGCGAACAGCCTGCAGACAGCGCGCCACCAGCCGGCGACGATCCGATGGCGGTCAAACTCGGCGTGGGCGCCTGCCTGTAATGGCCGCCACACTGAACCCACGCCACGGCAGCAACGGCCGCGATGGCAAGCCCGCCGTCAGCCATGCCATACACCGCGACCCGGCGCTGCGCGGCCGCGTCATCGCCATCATCCTCGCGCTGGTGGTGCTGTGGCCAACGCTGGTGGTCACTGAATTCAAGCCATGGATACTGTTTGATGAACAGAGCCTGGGCGCCACCGGCCGCTTCCTGGTCGACTTCCTGGTGCCGGCCCACAGCGCCGAGTTCCTGGACATGCTGCTGCGCGAAACCTGGAACACCATCGCCATCGCCACCGCCGGCCTGGCGCTCGCGCTGCTGGGCGCCATTCCGGCCACGCTGATCATCAACGAACAGCTGTCGATTTCCGCACTGGGCACCGGCCGCATGCGCCCGGTCGCCATCGCCGTGCGCCAGGCGGTGCGCTGGCTGCTGGTGATATTGCGCTCGGTGCCGGAGCTGGTGTGGGCGCTGCTGTTCGTGCGCATCATCGGCCTCGGCCCCACCGCTGGCGTGCTGGCCATCGCCCTCACCTACTGCGGCATGCTGGGCAAGGTCTACGCCGAGATTCTCGAATCGTCCGACGCCCATGCCAGCGATACGCTGCTGGCGAATGGCGCCGGGCGTCTCAACGCGCTGCTGTATGGCGCGCTGCCGGAAGCTGCGGCGGAACTGATGTCGTACACCGTCTACCGCTGGGAGTGCGCGATACGCGGCTCGGTGGTGATGGGTTTTGTCGGTGCCGGCGGCCTCGGTCAGCGCATGGATGAATCGATGAAGATGCTGGCCGGCGCTGAAGTCAGTTCGATGCTGCTGGTGTTCGTGCTGCTGGTGGCGCTGGCCGACCAGTTCTCCAAAGTGCTGCGCCGGAGGCTGGGATGAATCCGCATATACCCAAGCCGCCGCCGCGCGACTGGACCGTGCGCATCCTGATGCTGCTGGTGCTGCTGCTGATCGTCGCCAGCTTCGCCACGCTGCCGCTGAAGTGGCGCGAATTCTTCACCATCGAAGCCATCAACAGCACCATGGAACTGCTGGCCGGCTTCACGCCGCCGGAGACCGGCCTGCCCTTCCTCACCCGGACCTTCTGGGCGGCGATTGAAACGCTGGCCATGTCCGGCCTCGGCACACTGCTGGCGGTGATCTTCGGCCTGGCCTTCTCGCTGCCGGCGTCGGGCCGCTTCGGCGCCGCGCCACGCGCCGCCATGCGCGCCGTGCTCAACGTGCTGCGTTCGATACCGGAACTGGTGTGGGCCTCCATCATGCTGATCGCCGCCGGCCTCGGTCCGCTGGGTGGCGCATTGGCGCTGGCCGCGCACACCGCCGGCGTGCTGGGCCGCCTGTTCGCCGACTCGCTGGAGAACGCCACGCCGCTGCCGGAGCAAAGCCTGCGCACCAACGGCGCCAGCGCCACTGCGGCCTTCTTCTACGCCACGCTGCCGCAAACGCTGCCGCAGATGATGTCGTACACGCTGTACCGCTGGGAGAACAACATCCGCGCCGCCGCGATTCTTGGCGTAGTGGGCGCCGGCGGTTTGGGACAGATGCTTAAATACCACCTGTCGCTGTTCCAGATGCCGCTGGCCGCCACCGTCATCATCGCCATGCTGTTGCTGGTGGCGCTGGTCGATGGCGTCAGCTTTGCCATGCGCCGCGCCCTGACAAGATGACTATGCTCGAACTTCGCCAGCTCTCCAAATCCTACAACGGCCGTCCGGTGCTGGACCGTCTGTCATGGGCCTTTCAGGCTGGCGAATTTGTCTCCATCATGGGCGACTCCGGCGTGGGCAAATCAACGCTGCTGAACCTGATCGCCGGCCTCGATACGCCGGACGCCAATGGCGGCTCGCCGATCATCGTTGACGGCATTCCGATGTCCGGCCTGGATGACGATGCCGCGACCCGACTGCGGCGCGCGCGCATGGGCTTTATCTTCCAGGCTTTCCACGTGCTGCCGCACCTGACCTTGCTGCAAAACGTCGCCCTGCCGCTGCTGCTGAACGGCCTGCCGACGCAGCGCGCCGCCGAGATGCTGGAAGCGGTGGGCCTTGGCTGCCGCGAACACGACTTCCCGCATCAAATCTCCGGCGGACAAATGCAGCGTGTGGCGATCGCCCGCGCGCTGGTGCACCGCCCGGCGCTGGTGCTGGCCGACGAACCTACCGGCAATCTCGACCCGGATACCGCCGACGCCATCCTCACCCTCTTGCAACGTGAAATCAAGGCCACCGGTGCGTGCGCGATCATGGTGACACATTCGCAACACGCTGCCAAAAAGACAGACAAAATCCTACATTTGTCCTCAACAGGCTTAAAAGAAACAACAATCGTCAACCCGTTTGCGCAATAACTAACATAATTTATTTGTTAAACCCTGCACTTTTTTTTCATCCGTAGTATTATTGAATTAACTTGCATGGTTATTAAGAATGTTGAGTCGCGCACCACATTCAGACCTGAAAGTCTGTGGGCGCTAGCCTTGCCGGGAACGTACTTCTTTTAACGTTTAGAGCAAAGGAGGAGCAAACCATGAACGTCCGTCAAAAGAAGCTGGAACTGATTGAAGCCATGAATCGCGCTCGGGCACTGGAACCATCCAGTTTTGTCCCGAACAAGCTTCTTGATACTTTGATCGAAAAGATGAACTTGAAAAACGATGCAGAGTTGTGCAGGGTACTGGAAGTTCAGCCCCCGATTATCAGCAAGATCCGACACCGCAAGCTGGCAGTTGGTGCGACGATCCTGTTGCGTATGCACGAAAAATCAGACATCAGCATTCGCGAGCTGAAAGATCTATCCACCGCGTCTATGCATTGAACAGAGTAGTTGTTCTTGCCATGCCAGGCGCCGGCATGCGGTATCCGGCGCCCCTTAAGCGCCAAAGCGATCAGCCCAAACCCCGCTGAAAGCTGCTTTCCCTGTTGAGCATTTCTCGTATTTCCAATTCCTTGATTTTCCCTCTGCGATCCATTCGACGGCCTCCTTACGCCTGCGCGCGCGTGTCTCTCTTCATCCGTCAGCAGTTCCGCCTTCCAGAAGCTTAAGCCTCGCCGCATGGATCAAGGGCAGGCATGATGATCGCCGTAACATTTTGTTGCACGATACACGAAACGCATACGTCCAGCCTCCAGCAGAGGTCTATACTTTCCGCATGAGAACGCCTATCGCCATTGCCGCCCTGCTCCTGCTGCTGGCAGGATGCGCCTCTACCACACCGCCGCAAGCGCCCGCCGATCCGGTGGCGCTGAGCGCCGCGCTGAACCGCATCACCTGGGGCGTCAGCACCAGCAGTTGGCAGCAGGCCGGCAAGACCGGCTACGACGCCTGGCTGGAGCAGCAACTGCATCCCGCCCCTGCGGTGCTGCCCGCCGCCGCACAGGCGCAGATCGACGCCCTGACCATCTCGCAAAAACCGCTGCCGCAGCTGGTGCAGGAGCTGGAAGACCAGCGCCGCGACTACGACAAGGCCATGGTCGACGATGAGGCCAAGAAAGCCGCACAGCGCGCTTACCAGCAGGAGCTGAGCCGCCTGGCGAAAGAAGCCGCCACCCGCTCGCTGCTGCGCGACCTGTACTCGCCCAACCAGCTGCAGGAGCAGATGACCTGGTTCTGGATGAACCACTTCAACGTCCACCAGGGCAAGAGCAACCTGCGCGTGCTGGTGGGCGACTACGAAGAACAGGCGATCCGCCCGCACGCGCTGGGCAAGTTCCGCGAACTGCTGGGGGCCACGCTGCGCCATCCGGCGATGATCCGCTACCTGGACAACGAACAGAACGCCGCCAACCGCATCAACGAAAACTACGCACGCGAGATCATGGAGCTGCACACGCTGGGCGTCGACGGCGGCTACACGCAAAATGATGTGCAGCAGCTGGCGCGGATTCTCACCGGCGTTGGCGTCAACCTGACCGGCAAGATGCCCAATGTGCGCAAGGACAAGCAGGACCAGTATCTGCGCCAGGGCCTGTTCGAATTCAATCCCGGCCGCCACGACTATGGCGACAAGCTGTTTCTCGGCCAGCAGGTCAAGGGACGCGGCCTGGCCGAAGTCGATGAAGCGCTGGACCGCCTGAGCCGCAGTCCCGCCACCGCACGCTACATCAGCCGCAAGCTGGCGATTTACTTCGTTGCCGACGAACCGCCGGCGCAGCTGGTGGAGCGCATGGCACAACGCTTCCAGTCCAGCGACGGCGACATCGCCGCCGTGCTGCGCGTGATGTTCACGGCGCCGGAGTTCACGCAATCGCTGGGCAAGAAGTTCAAGGACCCGGTGCATTACGTGGTGTCGGCCGTGCGCCTCGCGTATGACGACAAGGTCATCCTCAACACCGGCCCGATGCTGAACTGGCTGAGCCGCATGGCCGAACCGCTGTACGGCCGCCAGACGCCGGACGGCTACCCGCTGACACAGTCCGCCTGGGCCAGCCCCGGCCAGATGACCACCCGTTTTGAAATCGCCAAGGCCATTGGCGGTGGCGCGGCCGGCCTGTTCAAGAGCGAAGGCGCGCAGCCGCAGGAAAAGCCAGCCTTCCCGCAACTGGCCAACGCGCTGTACTACCAGTCGCTACAGCAATCGCTGGCGCCGGCCACGCGCCAGGCGCTGGAACAGGCGGCCTCGCCGCAGGAGTGGAATACGCTGCTGCTGTCATCGCCGGAACTGATGCACCGCTAGGAGACGCATGATGAAACGCCGTACCCTGCTCAAAACCCTGGCTGCCGCGTCGGCTGCCTCGATGGCTGGCCAGCTATGGGCCGCACCTTCCAGCAAGACCCGCCTGCTGTTTGTCTTCATGCGCGGCGGCTACGACGCCACCAGCCTGCTGGTGCCGGTCTCCAGCCAGTATTACTACGAGGTGCGGCCGAATATCGCCATCGGCAAGGACGAGGCATTGGCGCTCGATGCCGACTGGGGCCTGCACCCGGTGCTGGCCGACACCATCCATCCGCTGTTCACCGCCGGCCAGGCTGCCTTCGTGCCGTTCGCCGGCACCGAGGACCTGTCGCGCAGCCACTTCGAAACGCAGGACAGCATCGAACTGGGCCAGGCGCTGCAAGGCTCGCGCGATTATCGGTCTGGCTTCCTCAACCGCCTCGCCGCCACGCTGAACGCCGACCGCGCCAACGCCATCTCTTTCACCGACCAGCTGCCGCTGATTATGCAGGGCGGCCTGCAAGTGCCCAACACGGCGCTGCGCAATGTCGCCAAGCCGGCGGTCGACGCCAGGCAGGCCAAGGCCATCGCCGCCATGTACGAAGGCACGGCGCTGGCGCAGCCGGTGCGCGACGGCTTTGCCGTGCGTGAGGACGTGATGAAGGAGATGATCGGCGAGATGAACGCCGCCAACCGCAACGCCATCAGCGCCAAAGGCTTTGAACTGGAAGCACGCCGCATTGCCCGGCTGATGAAGGAGAAGTACAACATCGGCTTTGTCGACGTGGGCGGCTGGGACACCCACGTCGGCCAGGGCAACCGCAGCGGCTACCTGGCCAACCGGCTGGAGGAACTGGGGCGCGGCCTGGCCGGCTTTGCGCAGGAGATGGGGCCGGACTGGAACAACACCGTGGTGGTGGTGCTAAGTGAATTCGGCCGCACCTTCCGCGAGAACGGCAACCGTGGCACCGATCATGGCCACGGCAGCGTCTACTGGGTGCTGGGCGGTGGCGTCAACGGCGGCAAGGTGCGCGGCGAGCAGCAGCGCCTGGAGCAAAGCACGCTGTTCCAGAACCGAGACTATCCGGTGCTGAACGAGTACCGCGCCATGTTTGGCGGCCTGCTGGCGCGCATGTATGGCCTGAACGCCGGCCAGGTGGAGAAAATCTTCGGCACGCGCGGACGCGACCTGGGACTGGTGTAGCGCTCACCCGTGGCCGCGCAGCCAGGCGGCGGCATCTGTCGGCGCCAGCGCCGGCGCATACAGGAAGCCCTGGAAGGAATTGCAGCCGGCAGCGTTGAGGAAGCTGGCTTGCGCCTCGTGCTCCACGCCTTCCGCCACCACTTCCAGCCCCAGCTCATGCGCCAGTTGCACCACCATCCTGACGACGGCGTTGGCGTCTTCATTATCCGGCACGTCGTGCAAAAAACTCTTGTCCAGCTTGATGGCGTTGACCGGCAGCGTACGCAGGTAGCTGAGCGATGAGTAGCCCGTGCCGAAGTCGTCCAGCGACAGGCGGAAGCCGCGTGCGCGCAGCGCCTGCACCACCCTGCTGCCGCTGCGATCCAGCTCGATGACATCGCGCTCGGTCAGCTCGATCTCGACATCGCCTGCCTGCAGGCCGTAATCGGACAGCGTGGCCATCAGCTGGTTCACATAACCGGCATTGCGCAACTCCTTGGCGCAAGTATTGATGCAGACACGCAGACCATCCAGCCCCGCTTGCCGCCACGCGCGCAACCGCGCGCATGCCTGGCGTGCCACCCGCACGCCGAGTTCCGGCAGCATGCCGATCTCGCCGGCCAGCACAATCGCATACTCGACCGGTTGCCGTCCCATATAGCCGGGCAGGCGCAGCAGGGCTTCCATGGCAATGGTCTGGCCATCGGCGCCGAGGATGGGCTGGTAGGCCAGCGAACAGCCCTGCTCGCGCATCAGCCGGCGCATCTCGGTATGGTCGGCGTGCTTGCGGTGGGCCACCTGGTCCAGCTCGGCCGTTTAGTAGTGGTAGCAATTGCGGCCAGCTTCCTTGGCATGGTACAGCGCCAGGTCGGCTTTCTTCAGCAGCAGGTCCGGCGCTTCGGCATCCAGCGGACAAACGGCGATGCCGATGCTGGCGCTGATGGCGATCTCGCGGTCGCCGATCTGGAATGGCCGCGACAACTCGGCCAGCAGCTTTTCCGCCAGCAGGCCGCCGGTGGACGGCGACGGCACGTTCTGCTGGATCAGCGCGAACTCATCGCCGCCCAGCCGCGCCACGAAGTCGCTTTCGCGGCACACCGCGCGCAGCCGTTGCGCCACCAGTTGCAACAGCAGGTCGCCGGCCTGATGGCCGAGCGCGTCGTTGACGTCCTTGAACTGGTCGAGGTCGATCATCAGCAACAGCAGCAACTGGCCGCTGCGCGCGGCAAACGACATCATTTCCGCCCGCCGCGCATCGAAGGCGGCGCGGTTGGCCAGCCCGGTCAGCACGTCGATCGTGGCCAGGCGGCGCACCTCGTCCTCGGCCAGCTTGCTGGCGGTGATGTCGCGCAGGATCTTCAGGTAGCCGGTCAGCGCACCGTCCGCGTCGCGTACCGGCGTCATCACACCGTCCGCCCAGAATAGCGAACCGCCGCGCCGCACATGCCAGCGGTAGTCGGCGGCGCTGCCGGCCAGCCGCGCGGTCAGCATCTCGCGCCGCAACTGATGCTCGGCGCGATCGCCCTGGGTGAACAGGCAATCGCTGTGCTGGCCGAGTATGTCGGCCGCCGCATAGCCGAAAATCAGTTCGGCGCCAAGATCCAGCTGGTGACGACACCCCGCGTATCCGTCGTGAAGATGGCGAAGTCGGCAACGTTCAGGTAAAACTGCTCCAGCAGCAGCCCGTGCGCCAGGCCGGGCGCGATCATGCGGTCGAGTTCGGAAGTCATGGCGTTCAGTCCGGTCGAAACGAAGTTGGACCGTTAGCACGCAGACAAAGTTCCTGGCGCCTGTCAGTCCAGCCGCTGCTGCAATCGTTCCAGCGCACGCATGAACAATGCCGGCTCATCCGCCGCGCGCGCCAGCACCAGCGCACCCTGGATGCCGCCGACCACTTCCTCGGCCAGCGCCAGCGCGCTAGCAGCGTCGCGCCCGCCGCGTTGCAGCGCCGCCGCCAGCGCCTGCACCCATTCGGCAAAATAGGCTTGCACGCGAACGGCGAAACGGTCGCGCTCATGGCCGAGCGCAAACACGCCCACCAGGCACACCTTGCGGCCCGACAGGAAATAGCGGCCGACGGCGGTGAACATGTCAGCCACACCCTGGCGCACGTCGGCGGCTTCGCGCAGTGGCTGGAACACTTGCTGGCGGAACCAGCCGTCAATCTCGTCCAGCACTGCCGCCGCCATCTCGTCCTTGCCGCCGGGGAAGAAGTTATAGATGCTGCCCTTGCCCAGCCCGGTGCCTTTGCTGATGCGCGCCAGGCTGGCCCCTTCAAAGCCGTAGGTGCGGAATACTTCGGCCAGCAGCGGCACGGCGCCGCTGCGATCGCCCATTACTCGTGGCATGTGTCAAAAACCAAAATCGCTTAATCCCGGATGGTCAGCCGGGCGCGGTGCGTTGATATCCCAGTGGAACTTGCGCTCGCTGGCGGCGATCGGGTGTTCGTTGATGCAGGCCAGGCGGCGCTGCATCAGGCCGTCTTCCGCGAACTCCCAGTTTTCGTTGCCGTAGGCGCGATACCACTGGCCGGAGTCGTCATGGTATTCGTAGACGAAGCGAACTGCAATGCGGTTGCCGTCATGTACCCACAATTCCTTGATCAGACGGTATTCCAGTTCGCGCGTCCACTTGCGCTTGAGCAGGCCGATGATCTCCGCGCGGCCCTGGACAAATTCGCCCCGGTTGCGCCAGAGGCAGTCTTCGGTATAGGCCAGCGCGACCTTTTCCGGATTACGGGTATTCCAGCCGTCTTCGGCCAGGCGGACTTTCTGGACGGCGGTTTCGAGAGTGAACGGTGGGAGTGGTGGACGGCTCATTGTAAGCACCTTTAAGTTAAGTTGTACTAATCAGTACAAGAACTTTAAACCTTTGACCGCCGAAATACAAGCAGAATTTTTAAGGGAACATATCGGCTGCCATCTGGCGCCCGGCGGCGCTCAGCGCCACGTTGCCGGCGACGCCGCCATCCTCCAGCGCCAGCGTTACCAGGCCGGCCTCCTCCAGCATGGTCAGCTGGCGACGCAGCACGCTCATCGGCCGCTGCGCCTGCTTGCTCAGCTTGGCCAGCGAACAGGGCTTGCCCGGCCACTCGGCTTCGATGCGCCACAGCGCTTCCAGCACGCCGCCGAGGGCGGCTATTACGTCATCTTCCATCGTGGTATGCTCTACACAAAATATGATTTTGCACCAAATATGAGTAAAAAGCCCGAAGGCCATATCGCACCCTACTCCCATCCAACCGGTGGTTGGGGAGCGCTGAAACAAGTGGTGGTCAATCTCGTGCACGAGAGAGTCGCCGGCAGCCACTACAAAACCCTGCTCAAGCAAAACCAGCCGGATGGATTCGACTGCCCCGGCTGCGCCTGGCCGGACCGCGAGCACGCGTCCACTTTTGAATTCTGCGAGAACGGCGTCAAGGCGGTGGCGGCCGAAGCCACCAGCAAGCGCGTGCGGCCGGAATTCTTTGCCGCCCACACCGTCACCAGCCTGCTCGAACAATCCGATTATGAACTGGAACAGCACGGCCGCCTGACCGATCCGATGGTCTACGACGCCGCCAGCGACACCTACCAGACCATCGCCTGGGACGACGCCTTCGCCTTGATGGCGCGCCACCTGAAGGCGCTGCCGGACCCGGACCAGGCCACCTTTTACACCTCGGGCCGCACCGGCAACGAGGCGGCCTTCCTGTTCCAGCTGTTCGTGCGCATGTATGGCACCAACAACTTCCCGGACTGCTCGAATATGTGCCACGAGCCGACCAGCCGCGGCCTGCCGGGCACGGTCGGCATCGGCAAGGGCACGGTGACGCTGGAAGATTTCGAGCATGCCGACACGCTGCTGATCTTTGGCCAGAACCCGGCCACCAACCATCCGCGCATGATGAACGAGCTGCGTGACTGCGCGCGGCGCGGCGCCACCATTGTCTCCATCAATCCGCTGCGCGAGCGCGGCCTGGAACGTTTCACCAGCCCGGCGCATGCGCTGGAGATGCTGACCGGCGCCACCACCAACATCAGCAATATGTTCGTGCAGCCGAAGCTGGCCGGTGACTTCGCGCTGATCAAGGCCATCGCCAAGCGCCTGGTCGAGCGTGACGACGAAGCGCTGGCCACCGGCCAGCCGGGTGTGCTGGACCGCGAATTCATCGCCCGTCATACCAGCGGCTTTGAAGCCTTCGAGCAGGACCTGCGCGCCGAGAACTGGGACTTGCTGCTGGAGGAATCCGGCGTGCCGCGCCTGCAAATCGATCAGCTGACCGGCATCTTCATTCGCGGCCAGAACGTCATCAGCACCTGGGGCATGGGCCTGACGCAGCACAAGAACGCGCTGAAGACCATCCAGATGCTGTCCAACCTGATGATGATGCGCGGCCAGATCGGCCGCAAGGGCGCCGGCCTGTGCCCGGTGCGCGGCCACTCCAACGTGCAGGGCGACCGCACCATGGGCATCGAGGAAAAGCCGACCAAGGCCTTCCTCGACCGCATGCAGCGCGTGTTCAACTTCGAGCCGCCGCGCGCGCACGGCCTGGACACGGTCGACAGCATTCAGGCGATGCTGGACGGCCGCGTCAAGGTGTTCTTCGCCATGGGCGGCAACTTCGCCATGGCCACGCCGGATACGGCGCTGACTTTCAAGGCGCTGCAAAATTGCGACCTGACCGTGCACGTGGCCACCAAGCTGAATCGCAGCCACCTGATCATGGGCAAGCAGGCACTGATCCTGCCAACGCTGGGCCGCACCGAGATCGACCTGCAAAACGGCGTGCCGCAAGGCGTGACGGTGGAAGATTCGATGAGCATGGTGCACCTGTCCTACGGCATGAACAAGCCGGCCTCGGAGCAGCTGATGTCGGAAACCATGATCGTCGCCAGGCTGGCGCACGCCACGCTGGGCAGCGACAAGGTCGACTGGCTGCACCTGGGCGGCAACTACGCCGAGATCCGCGAGCTGATCGAAAAAGTGTTTGACGATTTCCACGACTTCAATGCGCGCGTCGCGCATCCCGGCGGCTTCCACCTGCGCGTGGCGGCGCGCGAGCGCGAATGGCGCACGCCAAGCGGCCGTGCGCAATTCGTGCCGCACGCGATCGATCTTGACACACCGATCCACCGCGCCCGCGCGAAACACGGCGAACGGCTGATGACGCTGATGACCGCGCGTTCGCACGACCAGTACAACACCACCATCTACGGCCTGGACGACCGCTATCGCGGCGTGTTCGGCCTGCGCCGCGTGGTGTTCATCAACAAGGACGACCTGGCGCTGCTGGGGCTGAAAAACGGCGAGCACGTCGACATCACCAGCGTGTGGGAAGACGACGTCACGCGCCGCGCCGAGCGCTTCCTGCTGGTCGAATACGATATTCCGCGCGGCTGCCTGGGCGCCTACTTCCCGGAGACCAACGGGCTGGTGCCGCTGCACAGCACCGCCGACGGCGCCGGCACGCCAACCTCCAAGTCCATCCCGGTCCTGCTGGAGCGCTCGGCTGAAGCACATCGCTGACATCTTCCTGGTATTCCTGCGACTCGGGCTGACGTCTTTCGGCGGACCGATCGCCCACCTCGGCTATTTTCGCGAAGAGTTTGTCCATCGCCGACGCTGGCTGGATGAACATGCTTACGCCGACCTGGTGGCGCTGTGCCAGTTCCTGCCCGGCCCGGCCAGCAGCCAGGTCGGCATCGCTCTCGGTCTGCTACGCGGCGGCTACGCCGGCGCCGTAGCGGCCTTCCTCGGCTTCACGCTGCCCTCGGTCGTGCTGCTGGTGGTGTTCGCGCTGGGCGTCACGCACATGCCGTCTGGCGGCGACTGGCTGCATGGCTTGAAAGTGGTGGCGGTGGCGGTAGTCGCCCAGGCGTTATGGGGTATGGGCAGGACGCTGACGCCGGACAAGGCGCGCCTCACGCTGGCGATTGCTGCCGCCACGATCGCCACACTGCTGCCATCGACGGCAGGGCAGATCAGCGCCATCGCCATCGGCGGCATCGTTGGCTGGGCCTTGCTGCGCTCCGACGCACCGCTGCCCGACGCCGCGCTGCCAGTGCGCACCAGCCGCCGCACCGGCGCCTGCCTGCTGATGGTGTTCTTCGCCCTGCTATTCGCCCTGCCCGTGGTGGCGGCCGGCAGCGATAGCTACGCCGTCAAGCTGTTCGCCGGTTTTTATCGTGCCGGCGCGCTGGTGTTTGGCGGCGGCCACGTCATCCTGCCGCTATTGCAGGCGCAAGTGGTGCCATCTGGCTGGGTATCCAACGACGCCTTCCTGGCCGGCTACGGGGCCGCCCAGGCGATTCCAGGCCCGCTGACCTCCTTCGCCGCTTACCTGGGCGCCGTGTCGACGCAATCGCCATCGGGCTGGTACGGCGCCGCGCTGGCTGTCACGGCCATCTTCCTGCCCGCCTTCCTGCTGATCCTGGGCGCCCTGCCGTTCTGGGAAAGTCTGCGCCGCCATGCCGGCTTCCGCCAGGCGCTGCTTGGTATCAACGCCGCCGTGGTCGGCCTGCTGCTGGCTGCCTTCTACCACCCGGTCTGGACCAGCGCCATCCTCAGCGGCAGCGACTTCTGCCTCGCAGCCACCGTGTTCGTGCTGCTGGTCTTCTGGAAATGGCCGCCTTGGCTGGTAGTAGCGCTGTGCGCCGCACTGGCTGGAGTGTGGTAGGCGCGCCGGCTCAGGTATATTCGACGCAGCCGTCCTGGCGGCAGAAGCTCACCAGCTTGACACCCGCTTCAGCGGCGATATCGATCGCCAGCGTGCTCGGTGCGGAGATGGTGGCCAGCATCGGGATGTGCATGCGCGCAGCCTTGCGCACCAGCTCATAACTGGCGCGGCTGGACATGAAGACGAAGCCTCGCTGCATGTCCGTGCCTTCCAGCGCCAGATAGCCAATCAGCTTGTCCAGCGCATTGTGGCGGCCGACATCCTCGCAGACGCGCAGCACATTGCCAAACGCATCGCACCACGCCGCCGCGTGCACACCGCCGGTGGCGCGCATCAGTTCCTGGTATTGGCCCAGCTCCGAGGCGGCGATGGTGATGGCTGGTTGCAGCGCGCCTTCGGCGTGCAGCGGCGCCGATTGAATCCGCTCCGGTTGCAGATCCAGCAGCGCCAGGCTTTCGATGCCGCAGACACCACAACCGCTGCGGCCTGCCATCGAACGGCGCTGCTGCTTCAGTTGCACAAACTCCTGGGTGGCGATGGTGATGTCGATCTCGAAACTGCGCGCATGCTCGTGCACTTCGATATCAAAAACATCCGAACGTTTGGCGACCAGTCCTTCGGTCAGCAGAAAGCCCATGGCAAAGGGCTGGAGATCGCGCGGCGTGACCATCATCACCGCATGCGAGATGCCATTGACGACCAGCGCGACCGGGACTTCCTCGATGACGCTGTCCGTCGTGGACGTGGCGCGGGAACCGCGATGCCGTAGCACCGGACGCTCCTGAAACCCCGTTTTATCCGACTCTATATCCAACTTCATGACAGCCCCGCAGAATAAGCACAACGGCGCTTATTCTACACGGGGCAGGAAAACCGCGTCAGGCTGCCAAAGGCTGGGCGTCGCCCACCCCATAGTGGCGGGCATAGCGCGAGTCCAGGTTCGCCAGTGGCATCAGCAGGAACAGATCGGCGCTTTCGAAATCAGGGTCCCAGGCCGGTTCGCCACAGATCCACGCGCCCGAGCGCATATAGCCTTTCAGCAGCGCAGGCACTTGCGGCTTTTGCGAAGCTTCCAGCCTGGAGAACGGGAACGGCAGGTGCGGCGTGACGCGGTATTCGATCGGCGCCAGGTTCTTGCTTGCCAGTTGCTGGAACACGGCGACCGCATTGTGGCCGCCATCGGCCAGCGAGATGCTGGCGCAGCCGACCAGGAATTCGGCGTTCTCGCGGCGCATGTATTCGGCCAGGCCGGACCACAGCAGCATGATGACGCTGCCGCCACGATAGTCAGGGTGGATGCAGGCGCGGCCCGCTTCGACGATGCGGCCACGGATGTTGTTCAGGCGACCGAGGTCGAATTCGCCCTCGGAGTAAAGGCGGCCCAGCGTGCGGGCACGGTTGGCGCTCAGCAGGCGGTAGGTGCCCACCACCATCAGGGTATCGGAATCGCGCACGATCAGGTGATCGCAGTGCTCGTCGAATTCATCGCTGTCCAGGCCATCGGCGCGTTGCAACGCGGTCAGGCCCATAGTTTCGATGAACACCTTGTAGCGCAAGCGCTGCACTTCACGCAGTTCCTCCGGCGTGCTTGCCATGCTGAGTACCAGCTTGCCAGACGCTGCTCGCACGTCCGCGTGTATGATCGAGGTTTGCATGCTTCATCCCTTTTGTGTGGAAGACGAAGCAAGCGTAACCAGCGAATACTTCAAGAAAATGACAATAAAATGTCATTTTCGTGACCTGTTGTTTTTTAATCAGGCTTTCTTTGGACGGCCGGTTTTCAGCTGCGGCAGGCTGGCCAGCACGTTTTTCAGCGTCGCCAGGTCGATCTGCGAGATCAGCGCCACGCCAACGCGCAGCAATTCACTCTTCTTCACTTCAAAGCCCGCCTTCAGCGCGGCTTTCTTCACCTGGCCCAGTACCGCGTATTCGGCTTCCGGCATGGTGAAACTGTCACGCACCAGCTTTTCCTTATGGGCTTTCTTCACTTCCGGCGCCGCGGCGACTGGCTTGGTGGTGGTTTTCGGCTTTGCTGCGGCCTTAGGCGCCGGTTTGGCGACAGCTTTTGGCGCTGGCTTGGCGGCTGCCTTCGGCGCGGCTTTGACGGCTGGCTTGGCGGCGGGACGTGCCGCTGCTTTCGGCGCAGCCGGCTTGGCGGCGGCACGAGGTGCGGCTAGCTTGGCGACCGGCTTCACGGCCGGTTTCACGGCGGCTTTCGGCGCCGGCTTCGCTGCTGCGCGCGGTGCGGCTTTTGCTGCCGGCTTGGCGGCTGCAGGCTTGGTTGCGGTGGTGCGGGTGGCTGGTTTGGTCGCCATTTTCACTCCAGATTTAGTCATCAATATAAACAGTATATATCAATTCAGGTGCGCAGCCACACGCGTAAATAGCAAATCTGGATTCACTGGCTTGCGTAAAAAGTCCGCCGCGCCGACGCTGCGGCCAAGCGATTCATCTTCCTGCTGGCTCTTGGCGGTCAGGAATACCACCGGAATCGCCGCACTGGAAGGATCAGCCTTGAGCTGGCGGCAGGTCTCGATGCCGTCCATCTCCGGCATCATGATATCAAGCAGGATAAGGTCTACTTTCGAGGACGCGACAATTTGCAGCGCCGTCGCGCCGCTGGTGGCGACCTTGGTGTTGTACTTGTCCTTCAATAAATTGGACAGCAAAGTCAGGTTATCCGGCGTGTCATCGACGATCAGTACCGTGCGCCGGCCATTAGAATTATTCATGTTGTCTCCTTGATTGCCTGGGCCAGCAGTCCTGCCGCCGCCTCGAATTCGTACTGCCCCATATGATGATCGAGCCGCACCATCAGCTCCAGTGGCAGCAAGGTTGTCAACGCCGGGCGCGCGCGCTCGAAATACTCCTGGCTTTCGCCGCTGAACTCCCCCACCAGCGCCGCCAGCTCGCGCAGCGCCTTGCGCGCGTCGGCCACATCAACCACCGCCTCCGGCAGCGGCGGCCTGGGCGGGATCACCTTCATCGACATCCCCAGCCAGCGCGACAGCACGCTATACAAACGCTGCGGATCGATAGGCTTGGTAACGAAATCCTGCATGCCCTCCTCCAGGCAGCGCGCCTGCACGCCGGACAGCGCGTGCGAAGTCACGGCGATAATCGGCAACTCGCTGAAGCGATTGTCGGCGCGCAGCAGGCGCGTGGCTTCGTGACCGTCCAGCACCGGCATGCTCAGGTCCATCAGCACCAGGTCATAGGCGCGCGGGCCAGCCCGCATCAGGCGGTCGACTGCTTCGCGGCCATCGGCTACCACCTCCACGTCCAGCCCTTGCAGTTGCAGCAGTTCGCGCGTCACCTCCTGGTTGTCAACGCTGTCCTCGGCCAGCAGCACGCGCGCGGTGCGGCGCACGCCGGCGTCCGCCGTCACCTCATTAGCCGGCCCCTGATGCAGCGCTGCCTGCAGCGACAGCGCGGCGGCGTCCGACAACGCAAACGGCAAGTCGAAATGGAAGGTCGAGCCGCGATCCACCTCGGTCTGCACCTCGATATTTCCGCCCATCAGCCGCACCAGTTGCTGCGAGATCGACAGCCCCAGACCGGTGCCACCATACTGGCGCGTGGTCGAGCCATTGGCCTGGCTGAAGGCGCGGAACAGCCGCGCTTTCTGCGGCGGCGTCATGCCGATGCCGGTGTCGTGCACACTGAAGCGCAGCACCACCTTGCCATCGGCCAGCGCGCCCTGTAGCGCACAGCGCAATTCCAGTTGCCCCTCCAGCGTGAACTTGACCGCGTTGTTGACCAGGTTGATCAGCACCTGCCCCAGACGCAGCGGATCACCGACCAGATAGCGCGGCACGCCGGGCGCCACATCGGTCACATAGGCCAGCCGCTTGTCGGCCGCACGCTGCGCGGTGACGCTGTGCACATGCGCCAGCACATCCTCCAGCGCGAACGGAATCGCCTCCACTTCCAGCCGGCCGGCCTCGATCTTGGAGAAGTCCAGGATGTCGTTGATGATGCCCAGCAGCGTCAGCGCCGCCCGGTGGATCTTGCTGACGTAGTCGTGCTGCCTGGCCGTCAGGTCGGTGCGCAGCGCCAGGTAGGCCATGCCGATGACGGCGCTCATCGGCGTGCGGATCTCATGGCTCATATTCGCCAGGAACTCGGACTTGGCGATGCTGGCCGCTTCCGCCATCACATTCGCCGTCACCAGTTTCTGTTCGCGCTCGCGGCGTTCGCTGATGTCGCGGATGAAGGCGCAGAATTCGAAACTGTCGCGCTCCTCGGTCTTCACCTGCGTGATCGACAGCTCGATCGGGAACTCCTCACCATCGCGGCGCAAGGCGTACACCTCGATGCGCGTATCCAGCACGCCGCTGCCGGCGCCGGTCAGGTAGCGCTGCATGCCGCGCTTGTGCTCATAGCGGAAGCGCGGCGGGATGATGGTCTTGTCCAGCTCCAGCCCCAGCGCCTCGTCGCGCCGCCAGCCGAATATCACTTCCGCCTGGCGGTTCCAGCCGACGATGCGGCCATCCAGGTCCATGCGCACCACCGCATCCAGCGCCGTATCGACGATGGTCTGCAACTTGGCCTGGCTGTCGCGCGCCTGCTGCGTGCTGCGCGTCAGTTCCCCGGTGCGGGCGCTGATGCGCTGTTCCAGCTCGGCGTTGAGATCGCGCAGCTCGCGCTCGGCGTCGCGCAGGCGGGTCAGCGTGTCGCGGAAGCGCAGCACCGCGTCCGACAGCCGCCCGACCTGGTCTTCGCGGCCGATGCCGGACAGCTTGATGTCGGTCTCGCCGCGCGTCAGCTTTTCCAGCGCCACGCGGATGTCGGCAAACGGCCGCGCCGCGCGCCGGCCGACGATGAAGATCGACAGCACGATGCCCATCGCCAGCAGCAGGTTGGCCGCCACCGTGTTGAAAATCTGCCGGTTCAGGTCCGTATCCATCTGCTGCCGTGAATAACTCAGGTCGATGGCGCCAACCGGATAAACACGGCGCGCATCGCTGAACTGGATTTCGCGCCGCACGCGGATCGACGCCACCGGCTCCTTCATCGGCGACACATAGCTGGCCAGCTCGGCGCCATTAGGCGCCAGCACGCGCAGCACCAGCACTTCCGGCGTGGCGCCGGAAGCATCGACGACACTCGACACGGCCGCGCTATTCATATCGAACAGCGGCCGCGCCAGCGCCTGTGACAGCACCGCCGCCAGCCGCTCGGCGCGTTCGCGCAGGTTTTGCTCCGCCTCGCTGCGCAGCGTCTGCATGACATAGGTGGTGTAGATGGCGGTGGAAATCGCCACCGCCAGGAAGATGCCAAAGCCCAGCCGCAGCAGGATGTTGCGGCGCCACGCCAGCCGAACTTGCGTCAGCGGCCCGCCGCCGTCGCTCAGCACCTTGTCGCGCGGGTCAATGGCGGACTCCCTGCGCCTGCTCCAGCTTCCTGTAGGCCGGGCTGTTACGGGACTTCTCGATCTCGTTCCAGATGCGCTCCGCCAGTTGCGGCCGCGAGGCCACCAGCGCGTGCGACAGGATCAGAAAATACGGTTTCTGAATCAGAGGAATCGGCAGCTGTTCCAGCTGCGCACCGAGCGGGCCACGCATCAAGCCGGCAGCGTCACTGCCGCCCATCGCCGCAGCCGCCACGCGACCGGCGATCAGCTTGCGCGCCAGTTCGACGGCGCGCTGGCTGCCCTCGTCCACCTCAACGTTCTGCGCACGCAGCACGTCGCCGACCGAATAGCCCAGCTGAAAGCCGACGGCGCCATCCAGCTGACTGAAATGCTGGCCATCCCATGCCACCTTGCTGCCCTTGCGGCGCAACAGCACATAGGTGTCGGTGTGCATGCGCTTGCCGGCATCGGCGCCGTTGCCGCCGGGGTATTCGCCGATCTCGCGGCGGTCCGCCTTGTAGCTGACCGCGAAGGCGCCATCGACCGCGTTGGCCTTCAGCTGCGCCAGGCAGCGTTTCCACGGTATGCTCTGGAACTGGAAATCGATGTCGAGCCGCTGCCCTACCATCTTCAGCAGCGCGAAATTAAGACCGCCACCCTGCTCGGTGCGCCACGGCAGCACGTCCTGCGCCTCGTAACACAGCGTGACGCTGTCGCGCGCACTGGCCGGCAACGACAGGGCTAGCAACATGCAAGTGCTGTAGCGAACAATCCTGTCGAGCATGGCCCTTCTCCATTCAGCTGGTGCGAATGGTGAAGTCTACACCCACTTCATCCCATTGCTCCTGTTCCTTCTCCAGCCAATAGGACAGGGTAGGATGCTCGGCCACCCAGTCGCGGCTGATCTCCAGTTCGATGCGGTTCTTGAAGCGCAGCTTGAGCTGGGTGAAGTCGATATCAATCCGCGAATGCATGAACAGCACCGACAGCCGGAAGGCAACGATGGCCTTGGCGAAATCCGCGTCCTGCAACACCTCGGCCACCTTGCGCAGATTGCCCTTGTGGGCGACGATCAGGCGGCTCATGCCGCGCTGCTCGTGGGCGGTGAAGCCAGGCAGGTCGGCGTTCTCGATGATGTAGGCGGCGTGCTTGTGGTAGCCGGTGTGCGACACCACCATGCCCATTTCGTGCAGCAGCGCGCTCCAGTACAGCAGGCGCTGATACTGCTCGGACGAGGGCTTGGTCTGGGCATACAGCGCCAGCGCGTCGACCGCCACACGGTTGGCGCGCCGCTCGTCAACGTGGAAACGCTCGACGCAAGCCTGCACCGATTGCTCGCGGCGGTCACGCTTGGTGGAACGCAGGTGCAGGTCCCACATCACGCCCATGCGCAGGCCGGCCTCGATCGGCTGCACCAGCGGGATATCCAGCTCGCGCACCAGGCCAATCAGGATCGCCAGGCCGCCGATGATGGTGGAGGCGCGGTCCGGCTTCAGGCCCGGCATGTCGATCTTGCTGACGTGGCCGAATTCGATGAAGCGCTGCTTCAGCGCCTCCAGCGTCTGCGCGTTGACCTCGCGCCCCAGGCCGTTCTTGACGATGATGTCGGCGATGGTGCGCGCGGTGCCGGAGGAACCGTAGCATTGCTTCCAGAATTGCGGATGGTAGGGCGGCGCGGCGTCCTCGAAATGGCTGCGTGCCGACAGGATGGCGGCTTCAAACGACGGCCCGTCAATGCGGCCGCCGATGAAGAAGGACAGGCTTTGCTTGACCGTGCCGACGCTGAACGACTCCACCCTTTCGATTTCCGGGCCACGGCCCAGTATCAGCTCGGTGGAGCCGCCGCCGATGTCGATCACCAGCCGGCGCTCGCCGGGCAGCGCCACCGCGTGCGCCACGCCCATGTAGATCAGCCGCCCCTCCTCCTCGCCGGAGATGATTTCGATCGGATAGCCGATGGCTTTTTCAGCCTCCGGCAGGAAGGCGGCGGAATTGCGCGCCACCCGCATCGCCGACGTGGCCACCACGCGCACCGCGTCCAGCTTGTAGCCGGCCAGCACGGTGCGGAAGTTTTTCAGGCAGTTGAGGGCAGTCTGCTGCGCGGCAGGGGTCAGGTTGCCGTCCTTGTCAAGGCCGGCGGCCAGGCGGATCGGCTCGCGCACGCTTTTCAGTACGCGGATGGCCTCCCCATCATGCTTGCCGATGTGGAGGCGGAAACTATTGGAACCCAGGTCGACGGCTGCGTACATATAATGAGATTTGAACTAAACGATTTACACCATTATAAGCACGATAAGCCTGATTTGTTACAGCTTGATGACTTCGGCTTCCATTACGCGGTTGCGACCGGCCTGCTTGGCTGCCTGCAAAGCCTCGTCGGCACGCTTGAACAGGCTTACGGTGCTGTCTTCGGCGCGGATGGTGGTCACGCCCAGGCTGGCGGTCATATTGATGATGGCCTTCTCGGCCTTGACCGGCTGCGCGGCGACGGCGTTGCGGATGCGCTCCGCCACCATGCTGGCATCCTCCAGCGAGGTGCGCGGCAGCAGCAGCGCAAATTCGGCGCCGCCAAGGCGGCCCATCTGGTCGGAATCGCGCAGTTGTTTTTTGCACACGTCGACCATGGCTTTCAGCACCACGTCGCCGGCTGTGTGGCCGTAGCTGTCGTTGACCCGCTTGAACTGGTCCAGGTTGAGTATCACCAGCGCGGTGGGCATGCCGGGGCGGCGCGCCAGCGCGATCCATGGCGTCAGCACGTTGTAGAAACCGCGCCGGTTCGGCACGTCGGTCAACGGATCGACCACCTCCAGCCGCGCCAGCTCGGCCTGCTCCTGTTCGCGCGCCAGCAGCAAATAGCCGAAAGCGTTGCCCAGCATCATCAGGTAGACGGCGCCCATGCCCAGCTGCACCACCAGCGGCTGCACGCCGCCCGGCGCCAGCGACAGCAGGCCGCGCCCGACCACCACCACGCTCAGCACCAGCATCAGCATCACCACGTAGCGGCGCAACGCCGTACCCTGGCGCCAGCCGCGTCCCAGCGCGGCGGCGCCAGCGACAAAGAAGAAGCCGGCCGCCAGCGAGGCGATGGCGATGCGGCCACCGGCCGGCACTTGCAACAGCCAGGCGCCGCTGTATATACCGATCGCCGCGCCCAGCGCCGGCAACAGGTAACTGCGCCACACGCGCCGGCCGGCCTGTTCCCACAGCGCGGCGGCGTCCAGCGCGAAGCCGGCAAACAGCACGGCGTTGGCCAGCGGAATGGTGATCATATCGGGCAGGTCGCCGCGCAGATACAGCAGCAGCCAGGCCAGCGCCTGGCATTGCTTGGCGCGCGCCCAAGTGGCGTGCGCATGCGTGGCCTGGCCGGCGCGGCGCGCGCCAGCCTCAAAAAAGAACAGCGCTGCGCACAGGCTCAGATTGCCCAGTGCCAGCGCCAACAGCAAGGTTTTTATGTCCATGACCGCAGCCTGCTGTCAGGCCTCAGACCTCGTGCTCGACATTGGTGCTGCCGTCGCCCATCTTGCTGGACCAGGCCTGGGTGAAGAAAGCTTTTTCATCTTCGGTCGGGGTATCGTGCCAGAACACGATCAGCGTGCCCTTGTGGTCGTGCAATTGGCTGACTTTCTCGATAAAGGTCTGCTTGCCGGCCAGGTCGGCCAGTGCCGCCACATAGCCGTACACGCGGGTCAGGCGCTCCAGGCGGTCCGGCTCAGTGAAACTATTGGTGGCGGTAAGCGTAGGGTGGTCTAAAAACATCGTATCTCTCTCCAAGTCGGCCGCCGAGGGGCTGGCCCGTGCTGACGCCATGCTACTATGATTCCCTACGTAAATCCACATTACTCAGCAACTTGACCACACCCACCGATCGCCAGCCGCCACGGGTACGTACCGTCGGCAACAAGCGCCTGCTGGAATTTCAGCCCGGCATGGTGCAAAGCGAGATGCTGCTGTCGCGCCCGGACGCGCTGGTGCTCAGCTACGTGCGGGCGATGATGTGCTTTGTGCTGTTCCACCCGGCGCCGGAGCACATCGTCATGGTCGGCCTGGGCGGCGGCTCGCTGGCCAAGTTCTGCTACCGCTACCTGCCGCACGCACGCATCACCGTGCTGGAGCTGGACCCGCAAGTGATTGCGCTGCGCGAGCAGTTCGCCATCCCGCGCGACAACGACCGCTTCCGCGTGATCCAGGCCGACGCGGTCGACTATATGCACCAGCTGGAACACAGCGCCGACGTGCTGCTGGTGGACGGCTTCGACGCCGACGGCCTGCCGCCGCCGCTGGGCAGCGCCAGCTTTTACGCCGATTGCCGGCGCGCGCTACGGCCGGGCGGCGTGATGGTGGCGAACATCTTTAGCTACGATCCGCACTATGCGGCCATGCTGCGGCGGCTGCGCAAGGCTTTCGAGGGCCGCATCTGCTGGTTCACCGGCATTGCCGGCAACAACCGCATCCTGTTTGCCGTCAAGAGCGGCGGCCACAGCCCGGCGCTGGCCATGCAGCGCAAGGTGGCGCGCACCGGCGGGCTGGCGCTGCCGCTGCTGAACCGCCTGCTGGCGCACTGGATCGTGCTGCGGCTCAGATGGGCCTGAGCGTGGTGTTTTAACAAATACTCTGTCCGCATGGCACTTTTTGTGACACACTGGCTAGCATTCCTGCGGTCCCCGCCCCCGTCCGCGCCCAGTTAGTCCTCCGTTCTGGAAAGCGCGTCATGTCGTCCTCCCGCAAGTCGTCCCGCATCTCGCTGGCGGCCATCCTCACCCTGCTGACCGGTTGCGCCGTCACCAGCCTGCTGTTTGTCGCCGTCAGCGCGCTGGAATACAGCAAGATGGAACTCAGCTACCAGCAGCGCGGCCACATGCGCGCGGCCGCCATCCGCCGTGGCATGGACGATACGCTGGAACTGGTAACCATCATCAACAGCCTGTTCAAGTCGGTCGGCCCGGTCAGCCGCGAACAGTTCGCCAGCTTCAGCCGGCCGCTGCTGGAACGCTATCCGTTTGTGCAAGCCTTCAATTTCCAGCGCGTCATGAATGGCGAGCAGGCACGCCAGCACCAGGACGCCATGCAGCGCCTGTATGCGGGCTACCGGCTGCACGACGGCGGCGGCCAGCCGCTGGCGGTGCGGCCCCAGCACATCATCGTCGATTACCTGGAGCCGCTGGAAGGCAACGAAGCCGCCTTCGGCCTCGACGTCGCCTCGCTGCCGGTGATGGCGCGCGCCATCGCCGATGCGGTCGATCATGCCCAGCCGCGCACCACGCCGCTGCTGCGGCTGGAACAGGAGCGCGACGGGCAGCAAGGCTTTGTCATGATGATGCCGGTCTACCGCGACGGCGCCGAACCCGGTACGCTGGAGCAGCGGCGCGCAGCCTGGCTGGGCAACACCGGCGCGGTCATCCGTTCGACCGACCTGATCCAGAAGATCCTGCTGGCCGCCGACCTGCTGGACGACCCGGAACTGATGCTGCAGGTCTACATCGGCGATGATATGCGCGCGACCAATCTGGTCTACAGCCGTGGCGAGCCGGCCGCCGAGGCGCCAGCGCCGCATGCGTTGCAGCGCTGGCTGGCGTTCGACTACCGCGAACCGTATGTGCGTACCTTCAGCGCCGCCGGCAAGTCCTGGCATGTGCAGGTGACGCCGCTGCCGCGCCCCTTCCTGCCTCATCACCTGGGCTCGCTATCGACGCTGCTGGGCGGACTGCTGTTCTCGCTGCTGACGGCAGCCTTCGTCAATTCGCTGGCGCGGCGCTCGGTGCGGGTGCAGCGGCTGGTCGACGAGCGCACCGCCGCGCTCAAGCTCAGCAATGAGCAACTGGCCGAGGATGTCGCCGCGCGCAAGCGCACCGAGGAAGCGTTGCAGGAGAGCGAGCACCGCTTCCGCCGCCTGCTGGCGCTGTCATCGGACTGGTACTGGGAGCAGGACGAGCAATTCCGTTTCACCAATATCACCGGCGGCTTCTTCGACAAGGGCAAGCAGGACCCGCAGCTATTCCTCGGCAAGACCCGCTGGGAGTCGCATCCCGAACGATGGGACAACCGCTGGGGCCGCGAACACCAGGCGGCGCTGGAAGCGCATATGCCCTTCACCAACCTCGAATACTCGCTGACCGGGCTGGACGGCCAGACCCACTGGTTCACCAGCAGCGGCGAGCCGGTATTCGACCGTAGCGGGAAGTTCCGTGGCTACCGTGGCACCGGCACCGAGATCACCGAGCGCAAGGAAGCGGAACAGCGCATCCAGCACATCGCCCATCACGACGTGCTGACCGGCCTGCCCAACCGCGTGCTGTTGCAGGACCGGCTGGCGCAGGCAGTGGCGTTTGCCAACCGCAGCGGGCGGCCGCTGTGGGTGATGCTGATCGACCTCGACCGCTTCAAGTTCGTCAACGACAGCATGGGCCACAAGGCCGGCGACCTGCTGCTGAAGACAGTGGCGCAGCGCTTGCAGGATAGCGTGCGCGACAGCGACACTGTGGCGCGGCTGTCGGGCGACGAGTTTGTTGCCATCCTGACCGAATCGCCGCAACAGGCGCTGTCGGCCGAGGTGGCGCAGCGCATCATGCGTGCCGTCACCCAGCCGGTCATGCTGGAGGGTAAGGAATTCTTCGTCACCTGCTCGATCGGCGTGGCGGTGTATGGCGCCGATGGCACGTCGGCGCAGCGCCTGATCGAGCACGCCGACATCGCCATGTACCGCGCCAAGAAGCTGGGCCGCAACAATACCCAGTTCTACGAGCCGGCCATGAATGAGGAAGCGCGCGAGCGGCTACGCATCGAGAGCGCGCTGCGCAACGCCGTCGAACGCCAGGAATTCGTGCTGCACTACCAGCCGCAGGTGGACCTGCAAAGCGGCCGCGTGGTTGGTGTCGAAGCACTGCTGCGCTGGCAGCATCCGGAACTGGGCATGGTGGCGCCGGCCCGCTTCATTGCGCTGGCCGAGGAAACCGGTTTGATTGTCGAGATCGGCGCGTGGGTGTTGCGCACTGCGTGCGCGCAGGCGCGGGCCTGGCAGGACGCCGGCATGGGCGCGCTGCGGGTGGCGGTCAACCTGTCGCCACGCCAGTTCAGCGAGCCGCAGTTGCTGGCCTCGATCGACGAGGTGCTGCGCCAGACCGGTCTGCCGCCGAGCTGCCTCGACATCGAAGTGACCGAGGGCCTGTTCATGCACGATGTGACACAGGCGGTGGAGCTGCTGCACAAGCTGAAAGCGCTGGGACTGGCCTTGTCGATCGACGATTTCGGCACCGGCTATTCCAGTTTTTCCTACCTGCGCCATTTCCCCATCGACGTGCTGAAGATCGACCGTTCCTTCATCAGCGATATCAGCGATGGCGACGAGGCCGCCATTGTGGTGTCCATCATCGCGCTGGCGCACAACCTCAAGCTGCGCGTCATTGCCGAGGGCGTGGAAACCGAAACCCAGCTCGACTACCTGCGCCGTCACGGCTGCGACGAAATCCAGGGCTATTACTTCAGCCCGCCGCTGCCGGCTGCGGCGTTTGAACAACTGCTGCAACAGGGACAAACTCTGCCATCGGTGCCGGCGCTGGCTTAGGCTTGCGCTTGCGCGGCTTGGGCGCCAGCATGGTGCCGCTGCAATTGGCGGCGCCGCAACGGCAGGCGAAGGCGCGCTTGATGGCCGGCGTGTGGCGGCCCTCGTAGATCAGCGGGTAGGAATAGCTGAGCTCTTCGTCGGCGCGGATGTCGTGCAGCGCGTAGATGAAGATGCGGCCGTCTTCTTCCTCCATGGCTTCACAATTCGGCTCACAGGAATGGTTGATGTAGCGCGCTTCGTTGCCGTGGTCGCCGCCGTCGATGACGTTGCCGTTGGCCAGACTGAAGAAGAAGGTGTGGTTGTGCGGCCCACCCTGGATCTCGGCGCGGATCTGCGCCTCTTCCCAGGTGATTTCGCGGCCGGCGTATTCAACGACGCGTTCGCCGGGAGCGATGTCGCGCTGGGCGAACACGCCGTTGCCGTGAACCGCCGAGCGTTCAACGCGGTAGGCGGGCAATGCTTCGGTGGCTGATGGGAGACTGGCTTCGGACATGGCAATCACGATGGTCAAGAACCGTTGGATTAAACCACATTTTGCGGCGTGCATGAACGCCGCACGTTAGAAAACATAAATATTACAAACATGACTTGAGGTCCAGCGCCAGCTGCCGCGCCTGCGTCTCTTCCAGATGAGAAATAGTAATGCGGATCGCCTGCGACTGTGCCTGCACATCGTAGGCGCTGCCGAGCCGCACCAGCCAGCCTTTCTTTGCCATCGCGTAAGCGACGTCGCGGGCATCGCGCGTCACGGGAATCCACACGTTGAGGCCGCCGGATGGACGCGGCAGGACAATGCCTTGTGCGCGCAGCGCCTGATGCAGCGCGTCGCGCCGGGCGGCGTAGGCAATCCGGGCGGCCTCGACCTGCCGGTGCACCGGCTCCGACGCCAGGCAGGCAGCCACCATCGCCTGCAGGATACGGCTGACCCAGGTCATGCCGGGCGCCAGCCGGGTGCGCAGGCGGGCGGCGGTGTCGGCATCACAGGCGACGAAAGCCAGCCGCAGGTCCGGCCCCAGCGCTTTCGACACCGACCGCACCAGCGCCCAGCGCGCGGTGGCGGCGGGAATGACGTTGTGGTACGGCGTATCGGCCAGCAGCGCGAAGTGGTCGTCGACAATGACCAGTACATTCGGGTGGACCGCCAGCACGCGCTTCAGCTCGTCGGCGCGACGCTTGCTGAGGCTGCAACCGGTCGGATTGTTCGAGCGTGGCGTCAGCAGCACGGCACGCGCGCCGTCTTCCAGCGCGCGCGCCAGCGCCTGCGGCTGCATGCCTTCATCATCGATCGGCACACCGACCGCCTGCATGCCACTCAGGCGCAGCGCGTTGATGGTGCCGAGGAAAGCCGGATCTTCCACCGCCACCTTGTCGCCGGGCACCAGCTGCGCCACCGCCAGCCGCTCGATGGCGTCGACCGCGCCGTTGGTCAGTTCCAGTTCCCATTTGGCCGGGCAGTCGGGCGTGAACCAGGCGTGCGCCCAGTCGCGCAGCTCGGGCAGAATGGTGTCTTCGCCGTAGACGTAGCGCTTCAGCGGGCGGCCGGCCAGCAGCGGGGCGATATCGGGCAGCCAGTCGGCATTCGGATTGCCGTGGGCGACGTCGGCCAGCGGGGTGTCGGCGCTGAGCCCTTCCTGCTCGCCGGCGCGCTGCGGCATGCGGATGGTGGTGCCCAGGCGGCCCTGGGAGACGGCGATGCCGGCCTTGGTCAGGCGTTGATAGGCGGCGGCCACGGTATTGCGGTTGACGCCCAGCGTCTCGGCCAGTTCACGCACGGGCGGCAAGGCGTCGCCAGGCTGGTAGTGGCCGTCCTGCACCAGGGCGCGGATGCTGTCGGCGATGTCGATGGCGGTGCTTCCAGAGATCATTTGACTTTGTCCTAGGACATAATTTAGTATGTACCAGACATTTTAACTGATCGTCTGGAGCTTCCATGTTTACTGGCCTTAGCGCGTTTCCCATTACTCCCCTGAACGAAACCAGCGTGCAGGAGGCGGATTACGGCGGGCTGGTGCGGCGGCTGGCAGCGGCCGGGGTGGATTCCATCGGTGCGCTTGGCTCGACCGGGGTGTATGCCTATCTGGGCCGCGAGGAGCGCGCGCGGGTGACGCGGCTGGCGGTCGAGCATGCGGATGGCGTGCCGGTGATGGCCGGCATCGGCGCCTTGCGCACCCGCGATGTGCTGTTGCTGGCGGAGGATGCGCAGCGGGCCGGCGCCAGCGCGCTGCTGTTGGCGCCGATGGCCTATCACGCGCTGAATGCGGACGAGGTGTGCGGCCTGTTTGCAGCGGTGTCGCGGGCGGTGTCGGTGCCGGTGTGCGTGTATGACAATCCAGGCACCACGCGCTTTGATTTCAGCGATGAGCTGCATGGGCGCATTGCCCAGTTGCCGCATATTGCGTCGATCAAGATTCCAGGCGTGCCGGCCGATCCGCTGGCGGCGGCCGAACGGGTGGCGCGTTTGCGGGCGATGGTGCCGGCGTCGGTCAGCATCGGCGTCAGCGGCGACAAGTATGCATCCACCGGATTGAGCGCGGGCTGCGAGGTGTGGTACTCGGTCATTGGCGGCATTTTCCCGCAGACGGCGCTGGCGATCACGCGTGCGGCGCAAGCCGGCGATGCGACCAGGGCGGCAGCACTGTCGGCGCGGCTGCAACCGTTATGGGAACTGTTTGGCAAATATAACGGCAGCCTGCGCGTGATCGCTGCCGCCGCCGGGCTGATGGGCCTGGCGCAGCAACCTTGCCTGCCCCTGCCACTGCAAGCCATCAGCGGTGCCGACCGCGAATACCTCGCCAGCCTGATCGACACGCTGGACCTGGCATGACAAGCACCGCGCCGTGCTCGCCAGCGCCGGCTGCGCCCAGCCAGGCGGCGCGGAGTGGGCTGGCGCGCTATGTGGCGGCGGCGTCATTGGCGCGGATGGCTGATGGCGGTGCGGTGGTTGCGGTGGTGCTGTTGGCAACCACGCGCGGCGATGGCGGTGGCACGGCCGGCTTGCTGGGCGCCTGCCTGACAGCGCCGCATCTGCTCGGCCCCTTCGTCGCGCGCCGCATCGACCTTGCCGACGACGGCGGCAAAGTCATCGCCACCGCCTGCGTGCTGTACGCCGTCGCGCTGGCAGTGGCCATCGCCAGCTACGGCCAAGTGCCGCTGGCGCTCACCGGATTGCTGCTGGCCCTGGCCGGCCTGTGCGGCCCGCTACTGACCGGCGGCATCAGCACCCGCCTGCCTGCCATCGCCGGCACCCATCAGCAAACGCTGCGCCGCGCCCAAGGCTGGGACGTCGCCACCTACGGCATTGGCGGCACCGTCGGCCCTTCCATCGTCGCCGCCGTCTCGGCCTGGGCAACACCAGCGCTGGCCGCGTACTGCCTGGCCATCGCCACCTTCCTGGCCGCATGGCTGGTGATGCGCCTGCCATATGCCGCGCCCGCGCACGGCGGCAACCCGCAGCAAGTGCCAGGAGCGCTGCGCACCATCGCCCTGATTGGCCGCGATGCACAACTGCGCCGCACCTTGTATATGACCGTGCTGGTCGCCTTCAGCATGGCCGCCCTGCCGATCACCGCCGTGCAAATGACCGTCACGCTCGGCATCCCGGTCGCCAGCGCGGCAGCCATGACGGCAGCCTATGGCATCGGCAATCTGAGCGGCTCGATCGGCATCATGCTGCGCCCGCTGCGCGGCAGCCCCGACCGGCTGATGACCGTGCTGGCCGGCTGCGCGATGCTCGGCCTGTGCGGCATCCTGCTGAGTCCCGGCTGGCGCACGATGGTGGCAATGTTCTGGATTGCCGGCACGCTGAACGCATTCTTTTTCGCCGCCACGCTGGCGGCACGCACCGAATACGCACCGCCCCAAGCACGCGGCCAGATTTTCCTGTGGGTGGCGGCGCTGAAAATCACCGCCGGCTCGGCCGGCACCGCAGCCGCCGGTGCGCTGACCGGCTGGGACGCACGCGCCCCGCTGCTCGCTGGCGTCCTGCTGATCGGCATGGCGGTACTGCTAAGCAGCTTTACTCGCCGGGCGACTTGAACAGGTCTTCGAGGTCGGCGCGGGTGGTCGGCTTGCGCACCACGCCACGGCGGCCGGTGTATTCCTCTTCGATATTGTCGCGGTAATAGCTCCATGCCGCGCCCGAGGTCGACAACTTGCGCCACACCTCATTGCCGACGCCGGAATAATCGATGGCGCTGCCGTCGTCGAATTCGACCCGCAGCAGCTTGTCGCGCGGATCGTAACCGATGGCCCGCAGCTTGCCCGCGTTGATGCGTTTCATTTCCATGCTGGCCTCCCTTATGTGCTGCCGCGCTGCACGAACTGGAAACCGGTGTCGGTCAGGCTGGCCACCGCCTTGCCTTCCAGCCGGTCCAATATCGCTTGCGCTGCCATACGTCCGATATTAGCCCCATCCACGCGCACAGTCGATAGCGGCGGATAAGTATGCGCGGCAAAATTCAGGTCGCCGAAGCCGACCACCGCCAGTTGCTGCGGCACTTGCAGGCCACGTTCGATGGCCTCGGTCAGCACGCCATGCGCCAGCGTGTCCGAGCTGCACACCACGGCGTCAATGTCCGGCTGGCCAGCCAGCAACGCCGCCAGGCCCTGACGCCCCAGCGCGAAGGTCGATGGCAGCGGCATCACCTGCAACGCCGCCACTTCAACGCCGTGCTTGGCCAGCCCGGCCTGCAAGCCCTGGTTGCGGCGCGCCGCACGCGGGTCCTGCACCGCCAGGATGGCGATACGCCGGTAGCCGCGCTGCAGCAGGTGCTGGGCGATCGCATGGCCCACGTCCTCATGCGAGAAACCAACCATCATGTCCACCGGTGACGGCGTCAAATCCCAGGTCTCCACCACCGGCACCTGTGCCGCCTGCAAGCGCCGCCGCGTGCTATCGGTATGCAGCGAGCCGGTCAGGATGACGCCGTCTGGACGGCGGCTGAGAATCGTCTCGACCAGCAGTTCCTCGCGCCATGCCTCGTAGCTGGACAGCCCCAGCATCACCTGATACCCGGCCGCCGTCAGCTGGTCGCTGGCCGCCTGCACCATGTCGGCGAAGATCGGCGTCGAAATGGTCGGCAGCACCAGCGACACCAGCTTGCTGCGTGCCGACGCCAGCGCACCCGCCATCATGTTTTTGACGTAGCCGGTCTGCGCCACCGCCGCCTGCACCTTGGCCACGGTATTCGGGCGCACCAGTTGCGGCTGGTTCAGCGCGCGCGACACGGTGATCGGCGACACGCCTGCCACCTTGGCGACATCGGCCAGCGTGGCGCCGCTGACGGGCAACTCGCCATCGGCGGTGCGCAAGCTGCGGATCTGGGTCTTTTCCATGGCAATGATGATAAACGTTGATGTGCAATGATGATATCACACATCATTTTCTATCATTTACAAAACAGGATTTCTCTTGATATTGCTGCTTTTCAGGACTACCATGCAAATGAAAGCGCAATCATTTATCAGGAGACACCATGACCCAAGCCCTTTCCAACACGCCACGCATCGTTGACGTTCGCGTGATCCCCGTCGCCGGCCGCGACAGCATGCTGCTGAACCTCAGCGGCGCCCACGGTCCCTACTTCACCCGCAACCTGGTGATCCTGAAAGACAGCGCAGGCAATACCGGTGTCGGCGAAGTGCCAGGGGGCGAGAAAATCCGCCAGACGCTGGAAGACGCCCGCCCGCTGCTGCTGGACCAGCCGATCGGCAACTACAACGCCCTGCTCAACGCCGCCCGCGCCGCGTTTGCCGACCGTGATTCCGGCGGCCGGGGCCTGCAAACCTTCGACCTGCGCATCGCCATCCACGCCATCACCGCGCTGGAAGCTGCGCTGCTCGACCTGGTCGGCAAATTCCTCGGCGTGCCGGTGGCCGCGCTGCTCGGCGAAGGCCAGCAGCGCAAGGAAGTGGAAATGCTCGGCTATCTGTTCTACATCGGCGACCGCAACGTCACCGACCTGCCGTATGCCGGCGTGCCGGACGATGCCAGCGACAACTGGACCCGCATCCGCACCGAGCAAGCCGTGACGCCGGAAGCCGTGGTGCGCCTGGCCGAAGCCGCCTATGAACGCTATGGCTTCAACGACTTCAAGCTGAAAGGCGGCGTGTTCCGGGGCGAAGAAGAAATCGAAGCGGTCACCGCCATCCACGAGCGCTTCCCGCAAGCGCGCGTCACGCTGGACCCGAACGGCGGCTGGCTGCTGAAAGACGCGATCCGCCTGTGCCGCGACAAGGGCGATGTGCTGGCCTACGCCGAAGACCCGTGCGGCGCCGAGAACGGTTATTCGGGCCGCGAAGTGATGGCCGAATTCCGCCGCGCCACCGGCCTGCTGACCGCCACCAATATGGTCGCCACCGACTGGCGTGAAATGCGTCACGCGATCCAGCTGCAATCGGTCGACATCCCGCTGGCCGATCCGCACTTCTGGACCATGCAAGGCTCGGTGCGCGTGGCGCAGATGTGCCACGAATGGGGCCTGACCTGGGGCTCGCACTCGAACAACCACTTCGACGTCTCGTTGGCCATGTTCACCCACGTGGCCGCCGCGGCGCCGGGCAACATCACCGCCATCGACACCCACTGGATCTGGCAGGACGGCCAGTACCTGACCAGCAACCCGCTGCAGATCAAGGGCGGCATGGTGCAGGTGCCGACCGCGCCGGGTCTGGGCGTGGAGCTGGACATGGACGCCGTCGAAGCAGCCCACCACCTGTACAACAACATGGGACTGGGCGCGCGCGACGACGCGGTGGCCATGCAGTTCCTGATACCCGGCTGGAAGTTCAATAACAAGATGCCTTGCATGGTGCGCTAACAACAACAAGAAATAGCAGGAGACCACGATGAATACCACAGCAAGCACCACAGCGGGCGGCGACGCCGGCGCCGCCCCATCCGTCCTCGACACGGCCGTCAGCAAGGTCAAGTGGCGCATCCTGCCACTGTTCGTGGTGATGTTTATTGCCAATTACATTGACCGCGTCAACATCGGCTTTGTCCGTTCGCATCTGGAAAAAGACCTCGGCATCGGCGCCGCGGCGTTCGGCTTCGGCGCCGGCGTGTTCTTTCTCGCCTACGCGCTGTTCGAGGTGCCGTCCAACATCCTGCAACAGCGCTTCGGCGCCAAGGCCTGGCTGACCCGCATCATGGCCAGCTGGGGCGTGGTCGCCACCGGCATGGCCTTCGTGCAGGGCGAGATGTCGTTCTACGTGATGCGTTTCCTGCTGGGCGTGGCCGAAGCAGGCTTCTTCCCTGGCGTGGTTTACTACTTCACGCAATGGCTGCCGAACCGAGAGCGCGGCAAGGCCATGGCCATCTTCCTCAGCGGCTCGGCGCTGGCGTCGGTGATGTCCGGCCCGCTGTCCGGCGCGCTGCTGTCGATCGACGGCGGCGGCTTCCATGGCTGGCAGTGGATGTTCATGATCGAAGGCCTGGCCTCGGTGGCGCTGTGCTTCGTGGTGTGGTTCTTCCTCGACTCGAAGGTAGAAGATGCCAAGTGGCTGAGCAATGAGGAACGCCAAGCGCTGGCCACCGTGATCGCGGCCGAGAAGAAGGAGCGCGATGCCAAAAAGCCGGCGCACGCCAGCATGTTCACGCTGCTGAAAGACTCGCGCATCGCCTTGTTCTGCTTCATTTACTTCGCGATCCAGCTGACCATCTACGGCGCCACGTTCTGGCTGCCCAGCATCATCAAGAAGATGGGCCAGTTCACGGAATTCCAGGTCGGGCTGTTCAACTCGATTCCGTGGATGATCTCGATTGCAGCCATGTATATGTTTGCCACGCTGGCGCAGAAGTATCGCCATCAGCAGGCATGGGTGGCGGTGGCATTGCTGGTGGCGGCGTGCGGCATGTTCGCCTCCACCACCGGCGGCCCGGTGTTCGCGTTTGTGGCAATCTGCTTTGCCGGTATCGGCTTCAAGGCGGCATCGTCGCTGTTCTGGCCGATCCCGCAAGGCTACCTGGACAGCCGCATCGCGGCGGCCGTGATCGCACTGATTAACTCGCTGGGCAACCTGGGCGGCTTCGTGGCGCCCGCCACCTTCGGCTACCTGGAGCAGAAGACCGGCTCGATCCAGGGCGGCCTGTACGCACTGGCGGCAACGTCGGTGGTGGCGGCGGGCCTGGTGTTCTTCACTCGCCGCAGCAAGTAGCGGTAGCAGGCGGCGCTTCCCTGGACAGGGGGCGCACATATTCAAGCAGGCTCACCAGCATCTTGCCCGGTTCCTCAAACTGCACCAGATGCGCTGAGTGCTCGAACCACACTGCCTTTTTGTAGGGCGCGCTCACCTTTGCCAGCCAGGCATCGGTGGGCTGGGACGGCGTCGTGTAATCGTGCCGTCCCATGAACATCACCACCGGCACCGGGAACTGCGTGACCGGCTTGAAGTCCACTTCCAGCCACTCCTTCAGCACGCGTTCCAGCGTCAGCAGGCTGCCCTGGTCGATCGCCTTGACGGCGGCATCGTCGTACTCCGGCGACAGTAGCGGTGCGTTGAAGTAGTAAGCGAAATCGCCGCGATACGCCGCCAGTCCGCCATAGTGCTGCGCCCAGGTGCGCTCCTTGACGATGCGCTCGCGGGTAATCGGCGTATTGCCCGGATACGGCGCGATCGACTCCAGCTCCTGGATGGCCTTCTGGTTATTTTCCTTGCGCGCCTGCGCCAGGGCAAAGTCGAAGCTGACCTTCTCGTTATCCAGCATGCTGATCACCTGGCCGATGCCGACATACGCATGGAACAATTCCGGATGCGCCAGCACCGCACGCATGCCCACCACCGTGCCCCAGCTATGGCCGACCAGGATCACCTTGCGCTTGCCATAGCGTTTGGACATCGCCTGCGCGATCTCCACCGCATCGTCGACAAACTGGCCGATGCGCAAGGTCGGCCGTACCGCGTCGGCATCGTTCGCCAGATAGCTGCGGCCGGCGCCGCGCTGGTCATAGTTGACCACGGTGAAATATTCTTCCAGCGGACGCTGGTACATCCACATGGTCGGCGCACTGGGTGAAGCCGGCCCGCCGTGAATAAACAGCAGCACGGGATTGCTGCGGTCCTGCCCGCGCGTGTAGATCCACTGGTCGATGCCGCCAACGCGCAGCTTGAACGTCTCCTGCACGCCGTTCGGCGCGACGATGCGGCTGACATCGCCGATAATCTCGCGCCCGCCTGGTGGCGCGGCCACGGCCAGCGCCCCGGCGCTGGCCAGCATGACAGCAAGCGCGAGGTGTTTCATTGCTTGCGGTTCCCGTGCACCATCTGGCGCGCCTGCTTGCGCAGCAGCGCCTGTTCCCAGCGCTGCTTCTGCTCCTCGGTTTCCGCTACCAGCGCAGGCACCTTGACCGGCTTGCGATCCTTGTCCACCGCCACCATGGTGAAATAGCAGCTGTTGGCGTGACGCACCAGGCGCTGCTGGATGTTCTCGGTCACCACGCGGATGCCGACTTCCATCGAGGTGTTGCCGGTGTAGTTGATCGACGCCAGGAACGTCACCAGTTCGCCGACGTGAATCGGCTGCAAGAACATCACCTGGTCGACCGACAGCGTGACCACATAGCTGCCGGAATAACGGCTGGCGCAGGCATAGGCGACGCTATCGAGGTATTTCAGGATGGTGCCGCCGTGGACATTGCCTGAGAAATTCGCCATATCCGGGGTCATCAACACGGTCATGCTCAGTTCATGCTCGACCCAGTTCATTGGTTTTTCCATTGGTATTGCTCCTGGTTGTAGTTGTCACCATGCTAGCCGCTAACCTTGCCATTCGCAAATACTTGTCGAAAAGTTGTATGCTTTGCGCTTATCTTCAAAGGAGCGCTCATGAAATGGAAAGTTCTGGCCGCCAGCGTTGTGCTGGGCCTGGCCGCCGCTACCGCGCAAGCGGCAGTCAGCGCCGATCAGGTGCAGACCTTCACGCTGTCCAACGGCATGAAATTCATCGTGCTGGAATCGCACAGCATCCCCAACGCCAATATGTACACCTTCTGGAAGGTCGGCTCGCGCAATGAGGCGCCCGGCATCACCGGCCTGTCGCACTTCTTTGAACACATGATGTTCAACGGCTCGAAAAACTTCGGTCCGAAAATGTTCGACCGCACCATGGAAGCCAAGGGCGGCTCCAACAATGCCTATACGTCCAACGACCTGACCGTGTATCAGGACTGGTTCCCGGCCTCGTCGCTGGAAACCATCTTCACGCTGGAAAGCGACCGCATCGCCCACCTGAACATCGATCCGAAGATGGTCGCCAGCGAGCGTGGCGTGGTGCTATCGGAGCGCAGCACTGGTCGCGAGAACTCGAATTTCCGCGTGCTGTGGGAAGAAGTCACCAGCGTGGCGTTCACCGCCCACCCGTATCAATGGTCGGTGATCGGCCACGAATCGGACATCAAGGCCTGGACCCAGCAAGACCTGGAAAGCTACTTCCGCACCTACTACGCGCCGAACAACGCAGTGGCGGTGGTGGTCGGCGACGTCAAGGCCGACGAGGTGAAGAAACTGGCCACCAAGTATTTCGGCGCCATTCCGAAACGCGCGCTGCCGCCGGCGGTGCGCACCGTCGAACCGCCGCAGACCGGCGAAAAACGCGTGTTCGTCACCAAGGAATCGGCCACCTCGCCGAATCTGATCATCGCCTACAAGATCCCGCAAGCCAACAATCCCGACTACTACGCGCTGGACGTGCTACAAAGCCTGATGGCCGATGGCAAAACTTCGCGCCTGTACAAGGCGCTGGTGGAAAACCAGCTGGCGACGCAGGTGAATGCCAGCGGCATGCGCGGCTTCGATCCGGGCCTGCTGTCGCTGAGTGCGGTGGCGGCCGCCAAGATTGATCCGGCGCTGCTGGAAAAGGCGCTGCTGGCCGAAGTGGACAAGCTGGTCAAGGATGGTATCAGCAACGAGGAACTGCAAAAGGTCAAGAACCAGAAGCTGGTCAACCTGTACCGCGAGCAGGAAACCATCAACGGCAAGGCGCACCAGCTGGGCTTGTACGAAGTATTCTTCGGCGGCTACCAGAAAATGTTCGACGCCCCTGCCGCCTATGAAAAACTGACGCCGGCCGACATCCAGAACGTCGCCGCCAAATACCTGAAGAAATCGCAGCGCACGGTTGGCGTGCTGGCCGCGAAGGAGGACTGATCACATGACGCTTATCATCCAAACTGCCGGCCGCCCTGCCGTTGCCATCGTTGCTGCCGCGCTGGCCAGCGCGTTGTGCGCTGCCGGTCCGGCGCAGGCCGCCGAATTCCGCCTGCCTGCGTTCGACACCATCACCTTGCAGAACGGCCTGACCGTGTACCTGATGGAACGCCACGAAGTGCCGCTGATCTCGGTGCGTGCCGTGATCAAGGCCGGCGCCGTCAACGACGACCAACAAGCCGGCCTGTCCAACCTGACCGGCGACGCGCTGCTGCTTGGCACCACCGCGCACGACAAGGCCGCCATCGACCAGGCCTTCGACTACCGTGGCGCCCGGCTGGCCGGCGGCGCAGGCACCGAAGCCAGCACCGTGCAAGCCAACTTCGCCAAGGCCGACACGGCCGCATTGCTGCCGCTGTTTGCAGAAATCGTCCAGCAGCCAAGCTTCAACGACGCCGAGCTGGGCAAGCTGCGCGAGCGCAAGATCAGCGGCATCAAGCAAGCCAAGGAAGCGCCGCGCAACGTGGTGCAGACCTACTACCGCGCCATGCTGTTCGGCGACAGCCCGTATGGCATTCCCGCCAGCGGCACCGTCAGCAGCCTCGGCGCGCTGAAACAGGGCGACGTGCGGCGCTACTACCAGCAATACTACCGGCCGGACAACGCCGCCATCATCGTCGTTGGCGACTTCCAGAAAAGCGCGATGCGCCAGCAGATCGAAGCGCTGTTCGGCGCCTGGAAAGCCAGCGGCCCGGCGCTGGCATTGCAGGACAATGGCAAGGTCAGCGCCGACAAGGCGCGCGTCCTGCTGGTCAACAAACCGGACGCGATCGAAACCACCTTCCTGATTGGCGGCGCTGGTATCGCCCGCAACGACCCGGACTACGTGCCGCTGCAAGTGATCAACACAGTGCTGGGCGGCCGCTTCACCTCGTGGCTGAATGACGAGCTGCGGGTGAACTCCGGCCTGACGTACGGCGCCAACAGCAGCTTCAGCACCTTATCGCAGACCGGCACCTTCGCCATCAGCAGCTTCACCGCGCTGCCGAAGACCGAAGCGGCGCTGGCGCTGGCGCACAAGACCTACCAGCGGCTGTGGGACCAGGGCATCGACAAGGCCACTTTGGAATCGGCAAAGGCCTACGTCAAAGGCCAGTTCCCGCCGCGCTACGAAACCAGCGAACAGCTGGCCGGCCTGCTGGGCGAGATGTACGCCAACCAGGTCGGGCGCGAACAGATCGACAACTTCACCAAATCGGTAGACAGCCTGACGCCGGAGAAGGCCAAAGCGCTGGTCGACAAACACTTCCCGCGCCAGCACCTGCAAACCGTGCTGATCGGCAAAGCCGACACCATCCGCGCCATCGCCAAGCAATACGGCGACGTCACCGAAATCGACATCACCGCCGACGGCTTCCGCTAAAACCCGGGGTCAGTTCTGCCAAACGTACACGGGCTCTACCGTAGCGACTGCTACGGTAGAGCCCGTGTACGTTTGGCAGAACTGACCCCGGATAGGAGTCGCTGGATGTCGGCGGCGACGCCGGGGCAGGCTTGCAGCACCGGGTCGAGTGCGGACCAGGCGCCGGTGTCGTCCTTTAACGCGCGCTCGGCTTGCTGGCTGAGGATGGCCAGGCGGTCGGCGCCGACCGTGCCGGCCAGGCCTTTTAGCGTGTGCAGCGCCGGCAAGGCGGCGGCCAGGTTCTGGTCGTTGCGCGCGGCCGCCAGTTGCGCCGCCAGCTTTTCAGCTTCGTCGATGAAGCTGCGCAAGGCGATCAGGTAGACGGATTCGAGCCCTCCCAGCCGCTTCAGCGCAGCGGCGCTGTTCAGGCCAGCCGGTGGTAATGCGATGGCGGCATCCGCTGGTGCGGCGCGGACCGGGGCCGGCGCTTCAGTCGCCGACGTGGCTGCCAGCGAGCCGCCGTCACGGCGCGCATGTCTCAGGATGACTTCGATCAGCTGGTCGAGGTCGAACGGCTTGCCGATATGGTCGACCATGCCCGCTTCCAGCGCGGCAATGCGGTCCGAGGCCATGGCGTTGGCGGTCATCGCGACAATCGGCGGCGTCGCCTTGCCCAGCTTGGCCTGGATGGCGCGCGTGGTCTGGTAGCCGTCCATTTCCGGCATCTGGATGTCCATCAGCAGCAGGTCGGCCAGCGGCCCGGCGCGCGACACCACGGCCAGCGCCATCTGCCCCGAGCTGGCCACTTCCACCTGCGCCCCTTCATTGCTGAGCAGCTCGCTGGCGACCTGCTGGTTGGCCGGATTGTCATCCACCAGCAGCAGCCGCAAGCCGGCCAGCCGGCGCAGCGATGGCGCCAGCGCTGTTTCCAGCGGCTTGCGGTGCTCCAGCCGCGCATCCGCCACCGCGTCGAACAGCATCGAGGCGGTGACCGGCTTGACCACGAAACCATCCAGCACCGGCGTGATTTCCTGCTGCCGCTGCGCCAGCACCTCGCGGTCGTGCGCGGTGACCATGACGATCAGCGGCATCTTGGCCCGCGGCGTCAGCTGGCGGATGCGGCGGCTGGTTTCCCAGCCGTCCAGCGACGGCATGCGCCAGTCGATGAACACCACGTCATACGCCTTGCCGCGGCCGATCTGCGCGGCGATCGCGTCCAGCGCCTCGTAGCCGCCGGCGGCGATGTCGACCCGCCAGCCGAACGAGGCCGCCATTTCGCGCAGCACGGTGCGCGCCACCGGGTTGTCGTCCACCACCAGGCAGGACAGGCCGCGCATCTGTGCATCCTGCAGCGGCAAGGCGGTCACCGGCACCACGTCCGGCTGTTCGCTGGAAACGCCGAAATCGACCGCGAAATCGAAGACGCTGCCCTGCCCCACCTCGCTGACCACGCGCAGCGTGCCGCCCATCATGCGCACCAGCCGCTGGCTAATCGCCAGTCCCAAGCCGGTGCCGCCGAAGCGGCGCGCGGTCGAGGCCTCGGCCTGCGAGAAACCGTCGAAGATATGCTCGCACTGCTCGGGCGCGATGCCGATGCCGGTGTCGCGGATGGCAAACGCCACCGACAGCGTGGTGGCCGTCTGCGCCACCAGCTGCGCCGACACAACCACCTCGCCGCGCTCGGTGAATTTGATGGCGTTGCCGGCCAGATTCAGCAGGATTTGCTGCAAGCGCAGCGCATCGCCAACCACCATCGCCGGCAGCGCCGGGTCAACCCGGAACAGCACTTCGATATTCTTGTTGCCGACATTCGCCGACAGGATCACCGCCAGGTCGCGCCACAGCTTGTCCATGCGGAATGGATGCGGGTCGAGCGCCAGCTTGCCGGCCTCCACCTTCGAGAAGTCCAGCACATCGTTCAGCAGGCCAAGCAAGGCACTGGCCGCCGCGTGCGCCTTGTCGACATAGTCCTGCTGGCGTCCGCTCATGCTGGTCTGACGCAACAGTTGCAGCATGCCCAGCACGGCGTTCATCGGCGAGCGGATTTCGTGGCTCATGTTGGCAACAAAGTCGGACTTGGCGCGGCCTGCATTGTCGGCCGCCTCCTTGGCTTGCAACAGCGCATCGTGCGCGGTGCGCAGCTCAGTGCTGTCGGTGCTGCTGCCGACCCAGCTGATGATGGCGCCGCTGGCGTCTTTCTGCGGCAGCGCGTGATTGTCGAAGATACGCCACACGCCGTCGTGGCGGCGCAGCCGGCAGTCGCAGCGGAACTCGTCGCCGTCGGCCAGCGCACGCTCGCGGGCGGCGGCGATCACCGGCAGGTCGTCCGGATGGATCACCCGCGACCAGTCGCCGTCGGCCATCAGCTGCGCGGACGGCGTGCCGCTGAAGCTTTCCCAGTGATGGCTCATGAAATCGATGCGCAGCGACGGCAAGGCGGTCCACACCATCTGCGGCAAACCCTCGGTCAGCGAGCGCCAGCGCGATTCCGACGCGGTCAGCTGCGCCAGCGACTGCTGCAGCGCCTGGTCGGCCTCGCCCAGCGCGGTCAGCGTCTGGTATTGCTGCCGCAGGTTGAAGCGCACGCCCATCAGCAGCACTACCGACAGGCCGATCAACAGCACCAGGAAGATCGAGGCGTTGCGGATTTCCTTGTACCACGGCGCCAGAAAATCGTCGCTGGCCAGCCCCACCACCACATACACCGGATAGGCGCCCACCTTCTCCACGCTGAGACTGCGCTCGCGCTGGTCGCGCGGGCTGACCACGGTGTAACTGGCGCTGCGCTGCTTGCCGTCGAGGATGGCCTGGGTGGCCGGATTGATCTTGATAGTGCTGCCGAACTTCATGTCAGCGGCTTCCGGGTAACGGTGCAGCACCCGCTTCCTGTCGTCCATCAGCACGATGGCGCCATGCTGGCCGATGTTCAGCCCGGAGAATGCTTCGGTGATCTGCGAGCTGTTCATCAGCACGTAGGCGGCGCCGCCAAACGTGCCGTCCGGCAGCGTCAGCGGATAGGCCAGCGGCAGCACCCATTCATTGGTGATGCGCGACTGCACCGGGATGCCGAAGATCAGCTCATGCTCGTTCTGCGCACGGGTAAAGAATTCGCGGATGGTCAGGTCTTGCGGCCGTTGCAGGTCGATCTGTTCGCCGTAGATCACCATGCCGGCACGGTTGGCGCCGCGCACCGCCTGCGCGTGCGGCATGCGCTCCTTCAGCCCGCGCAGATAGGCGCTGAACTGCTCGTCGGAGAAGCGCCGCTGCGCGTGCATGGCGCGGAATTCCTGGTCGGCGCGGCGCATCGCCAGGTCCACTTCCTGGAAATGCGACTGCATGAAGTTTTCCAGAGAAATGGCGAGGTTGTGCGAGGTTTCCTCGGCCGCCGCATAGTAGCGCAGCCGGCTCTGGTTGAGCACGTGCGCGACGAAGATGCATACGATCAGCAATACCACCACCACAGCCGTCACCAGCACGCGGAATAATTTGCGGATCTTTTGCAGCGTGTTGAATCTCATAGCCAAGGATGGAATCGTCTTGCTGTGTTATTGGCCATACAATACCGCAAAAAAAACGCTCCGTAGGAGCGTTTTCAATCAGAAACCTTGATTAGTGATGTCTTGCAGCGACTCGCGGCCTTTGTCGCTGAGTTCGAAGCCGCCGTCGGCGCGCTGCAATACATGGGATTTTTTGCCGAGGAACAGGGCGACATCGGCATCCAGCGTACTGCCCGGCTGGCCGGCCACCGTGCGCAGACCCAGCACGCAGCGGTGCAGGAAGATGGTTTGCTCGCCCTTGTCGGTCAGCGAGATGCGGCCGTTGTGGGCAATACTGATCAATTTGAGGCCGGACAGGCGCTTGCTGTTGCGGCCCACACAGGCGCTGACGCGATCACCCTTGATGCCGCGCTGGACTTCGTACAGGGCGTTATACTCGTCCTGCGTGAATTTTTCATTCTTCATTGCCATTTTTTCCATAAAAGACTGCTGCGGCCCTCATGGTACGCGCTCGCAGTCCCGGCGGCAAGGCAAGGCCCGGCCGCAGGCTGGCAATCAGGAGAAAAAAACTTATTGGAGAGCGCGGATCACCAGCCACACCAGGCCGATGCTGGCAAAGGCTGCTACGCAAATCACGGCTTGTACACGCTTCGTGCTCAGGGCAACACTGCGGCGACCGAGATAGATTTTGTTGTGTAAGGAATTACCCATGATGCTCTCCGTGAACAGAAACGTGACGACATGACTAAATTATAGGAACTCTTTCATTACCCCTGTGTGACGCTCAGCACAAATATTAAGTTATGTATCCGGCGAGCAACAACTGTCAGTTCGATAGAGAGCGTGGAACAAGAATACCGTCCGTTCCACGCAACGGACGGTGCGTTGGCGCACACAAGCGCAATCAAAAACTAGGTTTTGATAGGTGGTTTGCGCGGCGTCGGCTCCTCGATCGGGGCCTGTTCCGGCAGCGGTGTATTGTCCGGTGGCGGATCCTTTTCAGGCGGCGGTGGCGGCACTTCCGGATCGGGCGTAATGTGCGCGTGGCGCGGGATGTGGGTATCTGACTGGATCATGCGGCGTCCTCCTGTATGAACTTGATGTCAGTGTTGGGCAAACTGCACCATAAACAAGGTCGAAAAAAAGCCCTGCGTGTGTTGCCGCACGCAGGGCACAAGGAGGAAACAACAATCAGCCGATCAGCTGGAAATCGCTGATTGCAGTGGCTGGCACGCCGGTCAATATTGCCAGTTGCGTCAATTCCGCCGCCGATACCAGCGCATCGGTGCCGCTGGACTTGAACAGGTACAGATAGCTGTTGCTGCCATTGTCGACCACGAACAGGCTCTGCTGCCCCAGCGTGAAGGCGCTGCTGGCCGAACCGATCACCGCCGCCGCCGCTGCCGCCGTGGCGCCGCTGGCGTTCTGGGTGAACAGTACCAGCTCGGCGCTGGCGGCAAAGCCGCCGGCCGCGCTGCGCAGTACCGCGCCGTCCAGCACCTGGTCGCCGTTGCCGATCGCCAGCACCGTCTGGCTGATACTGATCTTGTCGGTGCCGCTGACAAAATCGGCGATGGTATCGACGCCGGTGGCGCTGGCCAGCACAAAGGTGTCGGCATCAGCACCGCCGTTGAGCAGATCGTTGCCGGCGCCGCCGGTCAGTACATCGCTGCCGGCCCCGCCCTGCAGGTTGTCGTTGCCGAGGCCGCCCAGCAGGCTGTCATTGCCAAGGCCGCCGACCAGTGTATCGTTGCCGTTGCCGCCACGGATCTGGTTGTCCAGCGCATTGCCTGTGCCATTGAAGGTGCCGCTGCCGGTGTAGACCAGCTGCTCCACATTGGCGGCCAGCGTGTGGCTGGACAGTGACGTTTCCACCCGGTCACTGCCGGCGCCTGTGCCTTCGGTCACCACATCGCCAGCGGCGTCCACCACATACACATCGTCGCCGGCACCCCCCACCAGGGTATCGTTGCCGGCGCCGCCGACCAGCGTGTCGTTGCCGTCGTTGCCGCTCAGCGTGTTGCCGACGCTATTCCCGGTCAGCACATTATCCAGCGCGTTGCCGACCAGGCTGATGGTGGCGGTGCTGGTGACGGTGGCGTTTTCCACATTGGCGCCCAGCGTGTAGACGCTGCCGGCCACCGTGATGGCTACCTGCACCAGGTCGATGCCTTCGTCGGCCAGTTCGCTGACGACGTCGCCTGCCACGTCCACCACATAGGTGTCGTTGCCGTCGCCGCCGGCCATGCTGTCGGCACCGGCGCCGCCGTTCAGCGTATCGTCGCCAGCCGTACCTTCCAGCACATCGTTGCCGCTGCTGGCCAGGTTGCTGTGGACCAGTTCCAGCGTCCTGACGCCGTCGGCAAACAGCACCGACTCGACGTTGCGGATGGTCAGCGATTCGCCGGTGGCGCTGTTGACCAGCCGGGTGTCGGTGGCCGAGACGCGGCTGCGCATATAGCTGGCGAAATTGCCCAGCACTTCCAGCGTATCGTCGCCGTTGCCGCCATCGACGATGTCGGCCGTGCCGGCGCCGGCATTCAGCAGGTCGTTGCCGTCGCCACCCAGCAGGCTGTCGTTGCCGGCGCCGCCGCGCAGCGTGTCGTTGCCCTCGGCGCCGGTCAGCGTATCGTTGCCGGCGCCGCCCAGGATCTCATTGTCCAGTGCGTTGCCGGTGCCCCTGAAGGCAGCGCTGCCGGTGTATTTCAGCTGCTCGACATTGACTCCCAGCGTGTAGGTGGCCAGCGTGGTGTCGACCCGGTCAATGCCGGCGCTGACGCCTTCGGTCACCACATCGCCGGCCGCATCCACCACATACACGTCGTTGCCGGCGCCACCGATCAGCGTATCGTTACCGGCGCCGCCGATCAGCGTGTCATTGCCGGCGTTGCCGGTCAGCGTGTTGGCGGCCGCGTTCCCGGTCAGCACATTGTCCAGCCCATTGCCGACCAGGCTGACGACGGCGGTGCTGGTCACCGTGGCGTTTTCCACGTTGGCGCTCAGCGTGTAGGCGCCGGCTGCGGTAAAGGCCACCTGCACCAGGTCGACGCCCTCGTCGGCCAGTTCGGTGACCACGTCGCCCGCCACTTCCACCACATAGGTGTCGTCGCCATCCAGGCCGGCCATGGTGTCGGCGCCGACGCCGCCGTTGAGCGTGTCCGCGCCACTGGTGCCGGTTAGCGAGTCGTTGCCGGCGCTGGCGAGGTTGTCATTGACCTCCGCCAGCGACTTGGCGCCATCGGTAAACACCACCGTTTCGACGTTGCGGATAATCAGCGACTCGCCGGTGGCGCTGTTGACCAGCCGGGTGTCGGTGGCTGAGACGCGGGTGCGCACATAGCTGGCGAACGCGCCCAGCACTTCCAGCGTATCAGCGCCGTTGCCGCCGTCGACGATATCGGCCGTGCCGACGCCAGCCAGTAGCAGGTCATCGCCATCGCCGCCCAGCAGGCTATCGTTGCCTGCACCGCCGCGCAGCGTATCGTTGCCTGCGCCACCATTCAGCGTGTCGTTGCCGTTGCCGCCCTTGATCTCGTTGGCCAGCAGGTTGCCCGTGCCGTTGAAGGCGGCGCTGCCGGTGTAATACAGTTTTTCCACTTCTGCCGCCAGCGTGAGGCTGGCCAGCGCGGTCTCCACCCGGTCAGCGCCGCCGCCGGCGATTTCGGTGACCACATCGCCAGCCGCATCGACGATATAGACATCGTCGCCGGCGCCACCGATCAGCGTGTCGTTGCCGGCGCCGCCGATCAGCGTATCGTTGCCGGCCTCGCCGCTCAGCTTGTTGGCGGCAGCATTCCCGGTCAGCACGTTGTCGAGCGCATTGCCGACCAGGCTGACGGCGGCGGTGCTGGTCACCGTGGCGTTTTCCACGTTGGCGCTCAGCGTGTAGGCGCCGACTGAGGTGAAGGCCACCTGGACCAGGTCGGTGCCCTGGTTGAGGTCTTCCTGCACCACGTCGCCAGCCACATCCACCACATAGGTATCATTGCCAGCCAGGCCGGCCATGGTGTCGGCGCCGGTTCCGCCATTGATGGTGTCGGCGCCGCTCGTGCCTTCCAGCACATCGTTGCCGACGCTGGTGAGGTTGAAATTGACCTGTTCCAGCGACCTGATGCCGTCTGCAAACTGGAACTCCTCGACTGCGCGCACGGTGATGTTCTCGCCGGTCAGCGTGTTGACCAGCCGCGTATCAGTAGCGTTGATGCGGCTGCGCTGGTAATCGCTAAAATTGCCGGCCAGTTCGATCGAGTCCTGGCCGGCCCCGCCGTCCACCACATCGTTGCTGCCGGTGCCGCTGTTGAAGGTGTCATTGCCATCTTCCCCCAGCAGGCTGTCGTTGCCGGAGTTGCCGACCAGATAGTCGCTGCCGGCGCCGCCGCTCAAGGTGTCATTGCCGCCGCCGCCGATCAGATCATTGTCCAATGCGTTGCCGCTGCCCTTGACGCTGAAGCCGCTTGAGAACACCACGTTTTCGACGTTGGCGCCCAGCGTGTAGGTGGTCAGCGTAGTCCTCACCGTGTCGATACCAGAGCCGACACCTGCCAGCTCGACCACCACGTCGCCGGCAACATCGACCAGGTAGAGATCGTCGCCATCGCCGCCGCTCATATTGTCGCTGCCGGCGCCGCCATTCAGCGTATCGTTGCCGCCGCCGCCCACCAGCTTGTTGGCGCCGCCGTTGCCGATCAGCAGGTTATCCAGTGCGTTACCGGTGATATTCACCGCCACCGTGCCGGCCGTGGTCACCGTGGCGTTTTCCACATAGTCGCCCAACGTGTAGGTGCCGGCGGCGGTGAATGCCACCTGCACCAGGTCGGCGCCCTCGTCGTCCGCTTCGACGATGACGTCGCCTGCCACATCCACCACATAGGTGTCGTCGCCAGCGCCGCCGGACATGGTGTCCTTGCCGGTGCCGCCGTTGATGATATCGTTGCCGCTGGTCCCCTCCAGCACATCGTCGCCGACGCTGGTCAGGTTGAAATGCACGTCGGCCAGCGTCTTGTCGACGCCATTGAAGCGGAACAGCTCGATATTGCGCAGCGTGACCGACTCGCCGGTGGTGGTGTTCACCAGCCTGGTGTCGGTGGCGCTGGTACGGGTGCGCACATAATCGTCGAAGTCGCCCAGCAGCACCAGCGTGTCGCTGCCGGCGCCGCCATCGGCGACGTCGCTGGCGCCCTTGCCGGCTTCCAGCGTGTCGTCGCCATCCCCGCCCAGCAGGCTGTCATTGCCGGACGCACCGGCCAGGTAGTCGGCGCCGGCGCCGCCGTTCAATGTATCGTTGCCGCTGTTGCCGATCAGCTGGTTGTCCTGCGCATTGCCGCTGCCGTTGAAATTGCCGCTGCCGTTGTAGTACAGGGCTTCCACCTGGGCTGCCAGCGTGAAGCTGGTCAGCGCCGTCTGCACCGTGTCGTGGCCGCCGTTGGCCAGCTCGGTGATGACATCGTTGCCGATGTCGACCACGTAGGAGTCGTCGCCATCGCCGCCTGTCAGGCTGTCGATGCCGGCGCCGCCGACCAGCGTGTCGTCGCCGGCACCGCCGCTCAACTTGTTGGCGGCGGCGTTGCCGATCAGCAGGTTATCCAGTGCGTTGCCGGTGATATTCACCGCCAGCGTGCCGGCCGCCGTGACCGTGGCGTTTTCCACGTTGTCGCCCAGCGTGTAAGTACCGGCAGCGGTGAACGCCACCTGCACCAGATCGCTGCCCTCGCCGTCCGCTTCGACAATGACGTCGCCTGCCACGTCCACCACATAAATGTCGTCGCCCTTGCCGCCCAACATGGTATCGGCGCCGCCGCCGCCGTTGAGGCTGTCGTCGTTATCGGTGCCGGTCAGCACGTCGGGGAAGATGCTGACCGAATTGCCGATGGTCTGGCCATAGTTGCGCAGGCCATCGATAAAGCTGAAATACTCGACATTGCGCACCGTCAGGTTTTCTCCGGTAGCAGCATTCACCAGCACCAGGTCGGTCGCATTCGGCCGGGTGATAGTGTAGTCGGCGAAGTTGCCCTGCAAGAGCAGCGTGTCGAGGTCCGCCCCGCCGTCGACCAGATCGAGGCCGGAGCCGGCAAAGAACAGGTCGTCACCAGCGCCGCCGTTCAAGGTGTCGTTGCCCAGATAGCCGATCAGCACATTATCAGCCGCGTTGCCGGTGATGCTGTCGTTGTAGATCGAACCAATCACGTCTTCGATATTCAGCAGCTTGTCGGTGCCGCCATAACCGTCCGACGCGGTGCCGGTGACCAGGTTGACCACCACGCCCGTCTTGGCGCCGAAGTAGTCCACGCGGTCGATGCCACCCTTGCCGTCGATGGTGTCGTTGCCGGCGCGCCCTTCAAAACTCTCATACCCGGCGTCGCTGCCGGTCAGCGTGTCGTTGAAGGCAGAGCCGACCACGCCCTCAATATCGGTCAGCGCGTCCTGGCCGCCCAGGCCGTCCAGCGCCACGCCGCTGACCAGGTTGACATTCACCGCCGCCAGGCTGCTGCTGTACTCGGCAACGTCGAAGCCGCTGCCGCCGTCAATGCTGTCATTGCCGCCGTTGCCGATGAAAATTTCCAGATCGTTGTTGGCGACGTTACCGCCGGTCAGCACGTCATTGAACGCCGAGCCGCGCACGCCCTCGATATGGCTGAATGTATCGTTGCCGGCACCGCCACTGGCCGTGCCATCGGCCAGGCTGACCACCACGGCGCTGCTGGCACGGTCGTAGCGGACGAAGTCGACACCGCCGGCGCCGTCGATGCTGTCGTCACCGTCCAAGCCTTCAAACTGTTCGATCAGCGCGCTGTCGGAGCCGATCAGCACGTCGCCCTGGTTCGAGCCGCGTACCTGGTTGATATTGATCAGCGTGTCGATGCCGGTGTCGGCGCCCTCGGAAGTGCCGTCCGCCAGGCTGACCCAGACGCCCTCTTCGGCCAGGTCATAGCTGACCAGATTGCTGTTTTCCAGGTTCAGCGTGTCGGTAATGGCGCCGCCGTCGATGGTGTCATTGCCGTGCGTGCCCTGAAATTCCTCCAGCAGCAAAGCGCTGCTGCCGGTCAGCTTGTCGTCGAACTGCGAGCCACGCACGATGTTGATGTTGATCAGCTTGTCGGTGCCGCCCATGCCATCCAGCCCCACACCGGTGGCCAGGTTGATGTCAACCGCGCCCGCCGAGCCGAGATAGCTGGCGGTGTTGGCATCGCTGTAGCCGATGCGGTCGGTGATGGCGCCGCCGTCCAGCGTGTCGTTGCCGCGTCCTGGCACAAAGAGGTCGGCACCGGCGCCGCCCACCAGGCTGTCGTTGCCCATATTGCCGTACAGGGCGTCGTTGCCGGCACCGCCGTTCAGGGTATCGTTGCCGTTGCTGCCGACTATTGAGTTGTCCAGCTCGTTGCCTGTGCCGTTAAAGGCGCCACTGCCAATGTATTGCAGCACTTCCACATTGGCGCTCAACGTATGAGTGGCCAGTGTGGTGCTGACGTAATCAGTGCCGCCGTCCTTCAGTTCGGTCACCACATCGCCGGCTTCGGTGACGAGGTACTCGTCATCGCCGCTGCCGCCGAGCATGGTGTCGTTGCCGGCGCCGCCGTCCAGCGTGTCGTTGCCGGCATTCCCGGTCAGCGTGTTGGCTGCGGCATTCCCGGTCAGCGCATTGTCCAGCGCATTCCCGACCAGGCCGACCGCCGCTGTCGACGTCACCGTGGCGTCCTCGACATTGGCCGCCAGCGTATAGCTGGCGCCGGCCGCCAGATTGACCAGCGCCTTGTCACGGCCCTGGTCGGCCGCCTCGTCGATCACGTCGTCCTTGTGGTCGATCAGATAGGTATCGTCGCCGCCAAAACCGCGCAGCAGGTCGGCGCCAGCGCCGCCGTCCAGCGTGTCGTTGCCGGGACCGCCCTCCAGCGTATCGGCGCCAGGGCTGGCTGTGTTGTAGATCAACTCATTCAGCGACACTTCACCACCGGCGAACCCTACCGTTTCGACGTTGCGGATCAGCACACTCTCGCCGCTGCTGGTGTGTACCAGCCGGGTGTCGGTCGCACTGATGCGGGTGACCGTGTAATCGGCGCGCTGGCCCGTCAGCCGCACCACATCGTCGCCGGCGCCGCCGTCCGCCACGTCGGCGCCGCCACCGCTGATCAGCAGCTCATCATTGCCATCGCCGCCCAGCAGCGAGTCATTGCCGCCACGTCCATTCAGCGTATCATTGCCGGCGCCGCCATTCAGCGTATCGTTGCCGACGCCGCCCAGGATGATGTCATTGCCGCCGGCGCCAGTGCCGGTAAAGGCCGCGTTGCCGATGTAGACCAGCTGTTCGACGTTGGCGGCAGTCAGCACATAGGTCGCCAGCGAGGTCTGGATGGTGTCGGCGCCGCCGTTGACGGCTTCCACCACCACGTCGCCGGCGGCGTCGACGATATAGGTGTCGTCGCCGTCGCCACCCAGCATGCTGTCGTTGCCGCCCAGGCCATTCAGCGTATCGTCGCCGCCGTTACCCGTCAGCACATTGGCTGCGGTATTCCCGGTCAGCAGATTGTTGCTGTCGTTACCGGTCAGGCCGATGGCGACCGTGCCGTTGGCCACCGCGTTTTCCACATTGCTGGTCAGCGTGTAAGTGCCGGCGGCGGTGAAGGCCACCACCACCGTGTCGGTGCCGCCGCCATCGAGCTCCTGCACCACATCGCCGGCCGTGTCCACCACATAGCTGTCGTCGCCCTTGCCGCCGGCCAGCGTATCGTTGCCGGCCGCGCCGTTCAGCGTGTCGTTGCCATCGCCGCCGGTCAGCGCGTTGTTGAGCGCGTTACCGGTCAGCGCGGCGCCGCTATCGCTGGTCAGCACGGCGTTTTCCACATTGGCCGCCAGCGTCAGGCTGATTGCAGTGCGCACCGTGTCGTTGCCGGCGTTGAGCGCCTCGACAATGGTGACGCCGGCATTGTTGACGATGTAGCTGTCGTCGCCGCCGCCGCCGGCCAGCGTGTCGTTGCCGCCGCCGCCGTTGAGCGTGTCGTTGCCGTCCAGGCCGGTAAGATTCTGCGCGTTGCCGTTGGCGCCGCGTATGGTCCAGTAATCCTCGCCGTCGGCGCCGGCGGTGCCGGTAATGGCGTTGTTGATCACCAGGTTGAAGGCGCTGCTGGCGACGCTGATCTTGCCGAACAGGTCCGTCACCGTGGCGGTCAGCGCATAGCTGCCGCTGGCCAGCGACGCCACATCCAGCGCCCAGCGGCCGTCGTCGTTCACCGCCACTGTGCCCAATACGGTGGTGCCGGCCTTGATGGTGATGGTCGAACCCAGCGCGGCGGTGCCGCTGATCACCAGATGGCTGTTGCTGACCGTGGCGCCGTTGCTCAACGGCGCGTCCTTCAGGTAGTACATCATGCCCGGGTAGGCCGGGTCCAGCACAGGCTGCATGCCGCCGACCACGGTCTGCACCGTCAGCGCCGGCGCGGCCGGCTTGGTGGTGGAGGAATCGCCGACATAGAACCGCGGCACGCCGTTGTAGTCGATGATTTGCTGATAGATGCCGCCGCTGCCAGACAGTTCGACCGCGCCCTGCGTGCCCCAGCTGACAATCACACTGCCGTCCGCGCCTTCTGCCAGCGTAGGGAACAGCTTGGTGCCGGCACTGGCGGAATTGCTGATCTTGAACTCGGCGGTCAGCGCGCTGTTGTCGGTGCCGCTGTAGCGGCGCCCCATGATGGCCGAGCTGCCATCGGCATTGTCCACATCCCACACCACCATATAGCTGTTGTCGTTCATCAAGTACAGCACCGACGATGAAGACTGGCGGCCGGCGCTGGACACGATAAACGCCTCGCCAACCGGATTGCCGTCGGCGTCGTAATTGCGCGCCATCACCACGTCTTCGCCGGCGCCGACGCCGTCGGCGTCATAGATCCATGTCAGCACATGACTGTCGTCATACAGGCGGCTGCTGTGCGCCGGCGATAGCGTTGCCGCGCCGCCGGCGGTGGCGAACACCAGGTATTCACTGCCCACTTTCTGGCCGTCGTAGTCGAGGCGCTGTTCGATGAGGCCGTACACACCATCCTGGGTGACGCCATTCCAGGTCACCAGGGCGCCTCCGTTACATGCCGTCACCACCGGCGTGGTCTGGTTGAAATCACTGGCTGAGCCCACCAGCACCTCCGGGCCCACCGGCTGACCGGCGTAATCAAACACGCGCGCGACCACCGCCAGATGGCCGTCGGCGCCAGCCTGTGCCGATTGCCATGCGACCACGAAGCCGCCGGTATCGATGCTGCTGACGACCGGCGCGCGCTGCGCCACGCCTTCGGTGGTCGCAACATTGATCGGGCTGCCGACCGGATGGCCGGTATTGTCCAGTACCTGCACCAGCACATCCCAGCCGCTGTGGTTGGAGAACGTACCCTGCACGGAGTTACTGTGGTAGGCCACCGCGTAGCCACCGGAATACAGGCTGGCAACCACCGGCGCGCGCTGGTCGCCAGCGGTGTTACCGGCGTTGATCAGGATGTCGTTGCCGAGTGGATTGCCATTGCCGTCGAAGGCACGCGCATAGACGCCGTCGCCATTGCCGTCGGCGGCGCGGAACACCTGGATGTAACTGCCATCGTACAGCAACGACGACGCCGTGCTCTGGTAGATCTGGTAGTTGCCGGGATTGCTGCTGACCACATGATCGAGTGCTTTCAGCTCGATATTACCGTCCGAGAAAGTCAGCGTGCGGATGCTATACAGCGTGTCGGTGCCGTCGGCCGCGCCGCTGCGCTTGTCCTGCACGATGACGGCGCCATCGGCGGCGGTGCTGATGTTGTAGTCGCTCTTCCTGCCGCTGTAGACAGCCACATTGGCGCCGCCGTCGCCACGCAGCGTATCGTTGCCGGCGCCGCCCTTCAGCGTGTCGTTGCCATCGGAACCGCGCAGCAGGTCGTTGCCGCTGCTGCCGGTCAGGCTGTCGTTGCCCCAGCCGCCGCCCAGCATCTCGATATTGCTGAAGTGGATGGTGCCTTCGGTGCTGGTGCCGATGCCGGTCGCCAGGCTGGCAGTCAGGTTGGCATTGCTGGTGAAGATCAGCGCGTCATAACCGGCGCCACCGTCGACCGTATCATTGCCGCTATACAGGTAGAAGGATTCGTCGGCGCCACTGCCGGTGAAGTTATCGCTGTAACGGCTGTCATAGATGATCTCGACGCCGCTGACGCTGCCGCTTTCACCACGGCCGTTGTCAGCCATCACGCCGGTGGCGAGGTTCAGCGAGACGCCGTTCAGAATGATGCTGGCGTAAGCGTTCAGTGAGTCGGCGTTGCCTTCGCCGCCGATGATGGTGTCCTGCCCGGCCGACAGTGTGAAAGCGTCATTGCCAGCGCCGCCGTCCATCAGGTCGTTGCCGCTGTCGGCCTTGCCGCCGCTGAAGAAATCGTTGCCGTCGCCGCCCAGCAGCACGTCGTTGCCGGCGGTATCGCGGAAGTTATCCTCGCCGCCGTTGCCGTAGACGGTATCGTTACCGGCGCCGCCATCAAGATATTCGCCACTGCTGCCACCGCGCAGCACATTGTCCAGCGCGTTGCCAATCAGTCTGCTGTAGACATTGCCATTGGCGGTCAGGTTTTCAACGTTGTCCGGCAGCGTCAGACTGCCGCTGCTGATGATGGTGTCGACGCCGTGCCCCGCCGCCTCATTGATCGTATCGTCGGCGCTGGCGATATAGGTGTCGTTGCCCTCGCCGCCGTTGAGCGTGTCGGCGCCGCCGCCGCCGTCCAGCGTATCGTTGCCAGCGCCGCCGTTCAGCGTCTGCGCGGTGAGGTTGGCGCCGTTGTTGTACCAGTATTGCGCGGCGTCGTCACCGCTGGTGCCGTTGATCAGCGCGCTGCTCTGCACCGTCAGCGTAAACGCCGCGCTGGCGGCGCTGCTGTTGCCATGGATGTCGGTCACCACCGCGCGCAGCTGGTGGACGCCGTCGCTGACATGGCGCGCTGCGGTCGCCCACAGTCCGGCATCGTCGGTGTAGGTGGTGGCCAGCAGCGTGTCGCCGGAGTACAGCGTCACCTTGCTGCCAACTGCGGCATGGCCGGTGAAGACGAGGTGCTGCAGATTGGTGGTGTCGCCGCTGTTCATGGCGGCATTCAGCACATAGCGCGCGGCCTCGTATTGCGGCATGTCGCCGCCCACTACCGTCTGCACCGTGAAGGTGGTGGCGGCTGGCGCGGCACCGGTGTTGAAGTTGCCAAACTCCGGCTCGCCGTCGCCATTGATCAGTTGCTGGTAGACGCCGCCATGACCGGCCGTGTAAGCGGTCCCTTGCGTATTCCAGGTGACCAGCACATCGCCGTTGCCGCTGCCGGTCAGCGCCGGATAGCTGGGCCGGCTGCCGCCGGTATAGTCGCTGACCACGAACTGCGCGCCGCCCGGCTGGCCAGAGACGGGATCGAATTTGCGGCCGACGATGGCGTAGCCGTCCGCCGTCGCCGTGTCCCAGACCAGCATCAGCTGACCGTCGTAGACGCCGATGGCGTCGACGCCGCCGTAGTAATCGCCGGCGGCCACCGTGAACGCGTCACTGCGCGGTGTGCCATCGCTGTTGAACAGGCGCGCCATGACGGCGCCGCTGCCATTGGTGTGCGTCACTACCCAGGTCAGCGCATATCCCCCATCCAGGTACGCATAATTGGCGGCCGTCATTGACGCAATGGCGGAGCCGCTATACACGATCTGCTCACCGCCCAGCTTGTTGCCGGCGGCGTCCAGAAACTGCTGCGCATAGCCGGTACTGCCATCCGCCAGCGTACCGTACCACACCACGACCATCTGGCCGTCGTCGCCAACCATGCGCACCAGCGGCGACAGCTGGTTGCCGGCAACGGTGGTATTGATCTGCACTTCGCCGCCAACCTTGTCGCCGTTCGCATCGAACATCTGACCGTAGATGCCGGCGTTGGCGCCGCCACTTTCATGGCGCGACTGCCACACCGCCATGTAACCACCGTCGATGGTGTAGGTCAACGACGGGAAACGCTGCTGGAAGTCGGTGGTGGTGTTCACCGCCACTTCGCCGCCAACCTTGGTGCCGTCCGCGTCAAAGCGCTGCAGGCGGATTTCCACCAGCCCCAGGTCGGTATACACCAGTTCCGGTGTGCTGTCCCACATCACCACAAAGCCGCCATCGCCCAGCGGCGTGACAGTCGGCGCGCGCTGGTCGCCGGTAGTGGTGGTATTCACCAGCAGGTCGTTGCTGCGCGGGTTACCGTCGCCATCGAACAGGCGCACATAAATGCCCTCGCCGCTACCGTCATTGGCACGGAACACCGTCACATAGCCGTTGCCGCCAGAGCCGCCGGTACCGAACAGCGCGATACTCTTGGGGAATAGCTGCTGGCCTGCAGGGACGCTGCTGACCACTTGCGGCAGCGGCTTCATCACCATCGCGCTGTCGGCAAACTGCAACGTTTTGACGCCGCGCACGATGTCGCTGCCGTCCGGCGCGCCAGCACGGTTGTCCTGCACTTGCAGGTCGCCATTCGACAAGGTGGTCAGCGTGTAGTCGCTGCGGTTGCCGCTGTAGAGCGCGGTATCGTTGCCGGCGCCGCCGACCAGCGTGTCGTTGCCACCGGCGCCGGTCAGCAGGTCATCGCCGTCCAGGCCCCACAGGATGTTGGCGCCGTTGTCGCCGATCAGCGTGTCATTGAAACGGCTGCCTTCGATATTTTCAAAGTTGCTTAACACGTCCACGTCATCGTCGCCGCTGCTGGTGCCCAGCGCCAGGTTGACCATCACGCCACTGTTCACCGCAAAGCCATAGCCGACGGTATCACTGCCGCCAACGCCGCCATCCAGCGTGTCGTTGCCGCCGACGCCGTACAGGGTTTCATCGGTATCGGCGCGGCCGATGATGACGTCGGCAAATTGCTCGCTGCCGGAGATGCGTTCGATATTGGTCAGCACATCGATGCCACCGCTGCCGTCGTCAACGGTGCCGGTCTCCAGGTTGGCGGTCACCGGCCCGACCGTAGAGTAATAACTGACGCGGTCAATGCCGCCGCCGCCGTCGACAGTATCGGCGCCACGGCCACGGACGTTGATGAAATCATTGCCATCGCCGGCGTTGACCACATCGTTGCCGTTGCCGCCGAACAGGGCGTCGTTGCCGCCAAAGCCATTCAGTGTATCGCCGTCGTTGCCCGCAGCGAGGCTATCAGGACCGTTGGTCCCGTTGATAATGTTTCCCATGTTGTTGATCCCTGGTAATGGTTAAGCGCCACCATCTGCGGGCGGTCGACGAAAATAGCAATTTACCAAGAAATTGTAACAACATGAAACAAAGTTAATCCTAGTGCGAATAAAACAACGGTTTACCTGATCCGGAAGATGACATCCACCATCTGCGACCAGCGCAACGCCTCGATCGCCAGCCAGTCCTTGTCGGCGGGCGGCACGCTGACCGTGCGGTTGCGCGGATACAGGTCGCCCGGCATCAGGCCGACCGCGTGGGTCAGGTTGCGCAACTGGCCGGACGAGATGGCGCTCACCGCCCCCACCTTCTTGCCGATGCCGGCCGCCATGGCGTCGGCGCGGCGCTGCGCGTCCTTGACGGCGGCGGCCGTCAGTTCCTGCTCGGCATGCAGCCTGTCCTTGCGGCCGAAACTGGTCGACAGATGATCGAGATTCGGCATCGCCAGCAGCGCCTGCATGATGTCGCGCCATTTGCCGAGATCGCTGACCACAATGTGCACCGAGCTGCGGAGTTCGTAGGCCGGCGCCGCGTTGGGTTCAGGCTGCTCGGACTTGCGCATCTCCTTGCGCATATTGTGGATGTCGGCGCTGGCGTCGACGCCGTCCAGCAGCGCACGCACCTGCGCCGCCCGTTCGCTGACGGTCGCCACAGCGGCGGCTGGATCAGGGTCGTAGGCGCTGATGTCGAAATCGATCTCGCCGAGGTCCGGCGCGATCATGACGAAGCCCTCGCCGGCGGTGTGGATGAAGGGATAGGTCGGCAGGTCGGCGGCCTGCGCAACAACAGGCAACACGGCGAAGGCCAGCAGCAGTTTCTTGAACATGGGCGTGATTCCAGAGTGAAGGAATCCACAGTATTCCACGAAGTAGACAATTATGTCTACTTATAAAACCCTACAATGACGGTTTCCCCTTTTGCCGCACTCGCCATGAGCACACCACTGAACGACGACGAATATGAACAACTCGATGCGCTGCTGTCCGCGCTCGGCCCGCAGGCGATGGATGTCGCCCGGCTGGAAGGCCTGCTGACCGCGCTGGTGGCCGGCCCGGCCGATGTAGCGCCGGCCAGCTGGCTGCCGCTGGTGTGGGGCGGCGCGGCCGGCAATGCCGAAGCCGAGGCGCTGGTGCTGCGTCACCACGCCTACATGCGCGAGTGGCTGCACAAAGATCCCGCCAGCTTCGAGCCGATCTACGAGTGCGGCGGCAACTGGACGGTGGACGCCTGGTGCGCCGGCTTCCTCGACGGCGTGCAGCTGGACAGCGAGGCCTGGGCGCCGCTGCGCGCCAGCCAGCCGGCCTTGCTGGCGCCGTTCCAGCAGGTCAACGCCGCCAGGGTGACGCCGGCCGTCATTCAGATCAACGCCTTCTTCCACGCGCCGCAGCCGAAAGCGGCCAAGGTCGGCCGCAACGATCCCTGCCCTTGCGGCAGCGGCGAGAAGTTCAAGAAGTGCTGCGGCTAACTTGCAAATCAGCTCATTCTGAATGATAATAAGAACTATTATCATTTGTGACAGGCTAGGTTGTGGATGTCCGGCATTACAATGAGTTGCTAGGTTTCTTTGTCCGCTCGGTGCGCGATGTGCACGAGGCGCAGGATCTGGTGCAACAGACTTTCGAGCGCATGCTGTCGAAGGAAAATGCCGGACACAAAGCTGAACATCCGCGCGCGCTGCTGTACGAGATCGCGCGCAACCTGCTGGTTGACCGTCACCGCCACCTGAGCGTGCGCCTGCACGACAACGACGACGCACTGCACAACTATCCCGCCCTGCCCGCCTGCGAACCGGAGATTGCCTATGCCGGCATGCAGCGCGTGCAACAGCTGATCGCCACCATTGAGGCGCTGCCGCCGCGCTGCCGCGAGGCGTTCGTGCGGCACCGCATCGATGGCTTGTCGCATGCCGAAGTGGCGGCGGAAATGGCGATCAGCCTGAACATGGTCGAGCGCCACATCATGCTGGCGGTGGCCACTTGCCGCAAGGCGCTGGGTGATAGCGGCCAGGCGGCCACCGCGCGGCGCTGCACACAGCTCGCTGGCCTGAGCTGATGACGGCCCGGTGCCTGGCCGGGTATGAAGTCGCTATAATCTCGCCATGACGCCCCGCCCGCCACAGCCACACTCCCACACGCCCGCCGCCGACACGCCGGCGCAGGATGCGTCCTTGCTGGACGAATTGTCGCCAGTGGAATATGAAGCGCTGCGCTGGTCGGTGCGCGTGGCAGATGGCCTGGATGCGCCAGGGCGCCAGCAGTTCGACGCCTGGCTGGCAGCCGACGCCACGCATCGCGCCGCCTATGCCGACATGGCCGGCGTGCTGGATGAAGTCGATGCGCTGCCGCCCGCCGCCGCCGCGCATCTGAGCGCCCGCGTGGTGATCGACTCGGCTGCCGCGTCGGCCGCCAACGCGCTCCACAGCAACCGCGCCGCCAGCCCATCTGCAGCAGACGCGACGCCGCGCGAGCCACAGACCGCCACGCGCACAACGCCAGCTGGGCCATCGCCCCCTGCGAACGCAACGCCAGCCGGGCCTTCGACCGCTGCGAGCACGACGCCAGCCGGACCATCGACCGCTGCGAGCGCGACGCCAGCCGGACCATTGACCGCTACGAACGCAATGCCAGCGGCACCATCGACCGCTGCGAGCGCGACGCCGCGCCGCGCCTGGCTGCAACATGCGCTGGCTGGCGTCGCAGTGCTGGCAACGGTCGGCGCGGGCTGGGCCGGTTACCAGCACTGGCAACAGCAGCCAACGTTCCAGCAACACTACGCCACCGCGCGTGGCCAGCAATTAAACACCGATCTGCCGGACGGCAGCCGCCTGCAACTCGACACCGCCACCGCCGCCGACGTCACGCTGTACCGCGACCACCGCGAAGTGCGCCTGACCGAAGGCCAGGCCGTATTCAAGGTCCATGGCGACAAGGCCCGCCCGTTCGACGTGCTGGCCGGCGACTCGCGCATCACCGTGGTCGGTACGAAATTCTCGGTGCGCTACCTGCCCGCCGGCATGCAGGTTGCCGTCATGGAAGGCAAGGTGCGCGTACAAGGTGGCGGCGAAGTGCGCCACCTGCTGCCTGGCCAGACCATCAGCGCCGGCAAGGATGGCCAGTTGAGCGAGGTTTCCAGCATGCCGGTCGACGCCATGGCCTCCTGGCTGAGTGGCCGCCTCAGCTTCGACAACGCCCCGCTCATCGCTGTGCTGGCCGAACTGGCGCGCTACGGCGACACCGGCCTGCAAGTTCACGATGCCAAGGTCGGCCAACTGACCGTCACCGCCAGCGTCAATCTGCGCGACCCGCAAGGCTTCGCCCGCAGCCTGCCGCGCGTGCTGCCGGTGCGTCTGCGCGCGCTGCCCGGCGGCGGCAGCGACATCGTCGCCGCAAAATAAATCAAACTATTTTTGCCGGCGACATCAGGGTTCGCCATCCTGATACGTCTTCTCCACAACACAAGCCACTTTGGAGAAGAGTCAATGCAGTCATCCCAGTCATCCCGTACCCGGTTGACGCTGGCGCCCCTGGCGCTGGCCATCGCCATGGCGCTCGGCGCCACGCCTTATGCCCACGCCGCCGCCGCCGACACGCCAGTCGAACTGGCCATCGCCGCGCAGCCGCTGTCGCAGGCGCTGAATGAACTGGCGCGCAAGACCGGGACCACTTTCGTCGCCGCACCAGCGCTGCTGGTCAACAAGCAGGCGCCGGCGCTGTCCGGCAAGCTGACGCTGCGCCAGGCGCTGGATCGCCTGCTGGCCGGCAGCGGCCTGCTGGCGCACATCGACGGTGACGCCATCACGCTGACGACAGCCCCAAAGCCGGGCGCCGAAAGCGTGCTGCAGGAGGTGCAGGTCAAGGCCAAGGCGGAGCAGTCGACTGAAGGCACCGGCTCCTACACCGCCCGCGCGCTGACCATCGGCAAAGGCGTGCAAACCCTGCGCGAAACGCCGCAATCGGTCACCGTCATCACCCGCCAGCGGCTGGACGACCAGAACCTGCAAACGGTCGGCGAAGTGCTGCTGCAAACCACCGGCGTCACCGCCCAGGAGCGCAACTTCGGCCACCTGACCTATAACGCGCGCGGCTTCTCCATCAGCAATTACCAGGTGGACGGTGTGCCGCGCGGCGAATATGGCGGCATCGGCATCGCCCCCGATCTGGCCATCTTCGACCGGGTGGAAGTGCTGCGCGGCGCCCCAGGCTTGCTGATTGGCAATGGCGATCCGAGCGGCACCGTCAACTTCGTGCGCAAGCGCCCGACGGCAGAAAAGCAGATCGACATCATCGCCCGCGCCGGCCGCTGGAACACCTGGCGCCTGGACGTGGACGTGGCCGGCCCGCTCAACGCCGACGGCAGCGTACGCGGCCGCGTGGTCGCCTCGCATGGCGAACGCGACTCCTATCTGAAGCACACCAGCATCGACACGCCGCTGTTGTACGGCATCCTCGAAGTCGACCTCAGCAAGGACACCATGCTGACCGTCGGCGCGCGTACCCAGTCGTACAACCAGAATGGCGGCCGGCTGATCGGCGGCATACCGCAATCGACCGACGGCAGCGACCTGCAACTGCCGCGCGACACCACGCTGTCGCCCGCCTGGACCGGCATGGACACGCAGGCGCACGAAGGCTTCGCTGAAGTGCTGCACCGCTTCAACGACGACTGGCAGTTCAAGCTCAGCAGCAGCTACAGCCGCAGCTTCCGCCAGGACGTCGCCGCCCGCCGTTCCGGCTACGTCAACCCGGCCACGCTGACCGGCGCCAGCGTCAACGCGGTGGCGTATGGCGACGACGACTTCCGCTCCGGCGGCGTTGACGGCCAGCTGACCGGCAAGTTCAACGCCTTCGGCCGCCAGCACAGCCTGGTCGTCGGCGCCAACTGGGAACGCGAGGAAAGCAACACCCGCAGCGCGCGCGTCAATTTCGCGCCGGCGCTGCCGATCAACTTCAACAACTACAGCGTCGATGGCCTGGTGGCGCCGGCACGCCCGTCCTTCCCCGACACCTACCGCACGCTGATCGCAACGCACGGCCTGTACGGTAACGTCAAGCTGAATGTCACCGATCCGCTGAGCCTGATGCTGGGCGGCCGCCTGAGCTGGTATGAATCCAGCCAGGTGCTGCAACCGGCCGATGTCAGCAGCTACAACTACAAGCAGAGCCACGAGCTGACGCCATTTGTCGCCGCGATCTACAAGCTGAACCGGGACTGGTCGCTGTACGGCAGCTACACCGACATCTTCCAGTCGCAAAGCACCAGCTACACCGCCAGCGGCAAGCCGCTCGATCCGGCTGTCGGCAAGAACTACGAAGCCGGCATCAAGGGCGAGCTGTTTGACGGCAGGCTGAACGCCTCGCTGGCGGTGTTCCACATCGTGCAGACGGGCCGCGCCGCCACCGATCCGGCCTCGCCGCTCGATTGCCCTGGCACGCCGGCAGCTGGCGGCTGCTCGATCAACAGCGGCAAGGTCAAGAGTGATGGCTTCGAGGCCGAACTGAGCGGCGAAGTCGTGAAGAATCTGCAAATCTCGGCCGGCTACACCTATAACGATGCCAAGTACGTCAACTTACGCGGTGACGACGGCAAGCCGCTGTTGCAGGAAGGCCGTGCCTTCGGTGCGGATTACACGCCGCGTCACCTGGTGCGCGTCTGGAGTTCGTGGAAGCCGTCCGGTGCACTGGCTGGCTACACCTTCGGCGGTGGTGTCTCGCTGCAATCGAAACTGTCCGACCTCGATGAGTATGCACCGGCTGGCCTCTCGCCTCGCATCCAGGGCGGCTACGCACTGTGGAGCGCGATGGCCGGCTACCGCATCTCGCAGAACGTCACCGCCACGCTGAACGTCGCCAACCTGTTCGACAAGCGCTACTTCCAGGGTGCCTGGCAGAGCTTCTACGGCTCGCCGCGTAACGTCACCCTGACGCTGCGCGCGCAATACTAAGCCGCATGAAGGAAGGTTTTCGCCAGTGCATGGCCTGGCTGCACACCTGGGTCGGCCTGGTAACCGGCTGGGTGCTGTTGCTGGTGTTTGTCACCGGCACCGCTGGCTATTTCCAGTTCGAGATCACCCGCTGGATGAAGCCGGAGTTGCCGCTGCGGCCGGCCATGCCGGCGGTGGCCACCGCACAGGGTGTCACCACGGCGCAATCGCTGCTGGCACGTCAGGCCGGTGACGCCGAGCGCTGGATCATCCACGTCGACGGCGGCCGCGACAGCATGGACTGGCGGCTGCACTGGCCCGGCCTGCTCGAAAACCTCGACCATGGTTACGGCAGCATCGTTATCGATCCCGTCACCGGCGCCAGGCTGCCGACCGAAGCTGGTCAGCCGCGCGACACCGGCGGCGGCAATGCGCTGTACCGCATGCACTACGAGCTGCACGCCATGCCACGCGAAACCGCCATCCTGATCGTCGGCTTCAGCACCATGCTGATGCTGCTGGCCATCGTCAGCGGCGTCATCACGCACAAGAAAATCTTCGCCGACTTCTTCACCTTCCGGCCCGGCAAGGGCCAGCGCAGCTGGCTGGACGCACACAACGTGGTCAGCGTCATGGCCCTGCCCTTCTTTGTGATCATCACCTACAGCGGCCTGGTGTTTTTCATGGACCACTACCTGCCGGCCGCCATGCACGCCGAATACGGCTGGAGCAAGCTATGGCCCAACAAGGGCTACAGCACGCCGCTGAATCCGCGCGCCAACTCGCGCTTCGACCCGGACTTCCGCCTCAATCCCGAATGGGACGATGCGCTGCCTGGCTCCGGCCTGCGCGCCCCATTGGCCGATCTGCGCGGCCCGCTGCGCATCGCTGAAACCGCCTGGGGCGCGGGGCAGGTCAGCCGCATCTGGGTCGAACATCCTGGCCAGCAAGGGGCGCGTGTGACCATTTTCCGCAAGTTCCCCGGCCCGATGCGCAGCGAGCAGGCGCTGCTGTTCGACGGCGTCAGCGGCCTGCCGAGCAGCGAGCCGCGCCAGCAGAGTCGCGCTGGCGGCGTGTGGCAAGCGCAAAACCTGCTAACCGACCTGCATGAAGGCGTGTTCGCTGGCTGGACGCTGCGCTGGCTGTACTTCCTCAGCGGCCTGCTGGGCTGCACCATGATCGCCACCGGGCTGGTGCTGTGGACCGTCAAGCGCCGCCGCAAGCAGCAAAACGAATTTGGCTTCCGCCTGGTGGACACCTTGAACATCGCCACCGTGGCCGGGCTGTGGAGCGCGCTGGCGGCCTACTTCTGGGCCAACCGGCTGCTGCCGCTGGACCTGGCCGGCCGCGCCGCGTGGGAACAGCACAGCATGTACATCGTCTGGGGAGTCATGCTGATGCATGCCACGCTACGGCTGCGCTTTACCGACGCGTTGCGCGTGTGGCAGGAACAATTGTGGCTGGCGGCCGCCGCGTTGTGCGCCGTACCGCTGCTGAATGCGCTGACCACCGAACGCCACCTCGGCGTCACTTTGCGCGCCGGCGACTGGGTGCTGGCCGGCGTTGACCTGACACTGCTGGCGCTGGGCCTTTTCCTGGCAATGGCCGCCGTCAAAGTCGGCCGCAAGCGGCGAGCCGCCGGAGTAGCGGCATGAACGCGCACGAACAGCGCCGCTACCGCTGGCACGTGTTCAGCCGGGTGCTGGCCGCCGCGCTGGGCGGCTATGTACTGACATCGCTGATCACCGTCGCGCTGGCGCAACTGCTGTCGCGTACGTTCGGCGTGCTGCCGGCAGCGGCGGTGCTGAGCGCGACGCTGCTCAGCTTTGCGGTCTACACGGTGATTGTGTGCTGGATATTCAGCACGCGCAGCGCCACGCGCGCCTGGCTGGGCGTGGCGCTGCCGAGCCTGGCGCTGGGCGCGCTGCTGCTTATTTGCCGTTGATGACTTCTTTCAGCAACACGAAGGTTTCGTGGTGGATGGCTTGCTCGTTGGCCTTGAACTCCTTGTCGGCTTTCAGGTAGGCCGGCTTCTTCAGCTCCGCCTGTTCGGCTGCGGTTGGCTTGGGCGCGGTCGCATACATCTGCGCGCTGCTGTTGTAGGTATCGTGCAGCACTTTCTTGCCATAGCTGGACTGGTAGAACTTCGTCATTTCCAGCGAGGTTTCGGTGCTCAGCAGCTTGGCCACCGGCGTTGCCAGCCTGGTGTAGACGAATTCCGGCTGCAGCTTGATGACCTTGTCCATCACCTGCTTGCGCTGCTCCGGCGATGCATACTTGCTCATGCCGGCGGTCATGCGCATCATTTTTTCCGCCTGCATGGCGGCCATCAGGTCATGCGCGGCCTTGACCTGCGCGGCGTCCGGATTGGGTGTAGCGGCGTGTGCGGCGCCGGCCAGCAAGGCGGCGCTCAATATGGTGGCGATAAATTTCATAGGCTTCTCCTCTGATTTTTCCTGCATTCTAGCTGGAAAAACAAAATACCTACGCACCAATAAAAAAACCGCAGCGGAAAATAAAAAAGCTCCCCGAAGGGAGCTTTTTTACTGAATATTGGCGGAGAGGGTGGGATTCGAACCCACGGTAGGGTCGCCCCTACGCTTGATTTCGAGTCAAGTACATTCGACCACTCTGCCACCTCTCCTGGTGACGCATTTACTACATTTTTCTCACATCCAAACAAATGGCGGAGAGGGTGGGATTCGAACCCACGGTAGGGTCGCCCCTACGCTTGATTTCGAGTCAAGTACATTCGACCACTCTGCCACCTCTCCGTTTTCCCACCTGCTGCTGCGAGAAGGCAAGATTATAGCAGGTGATTGAGAAAATGGAAGGACAATTTTTACGCTTTTAAATGGGTCAGTCCACCCATGTACGGACGCAGCACGGCCGGGATCTCGACCGAGCCATCCGCCTGCTGGTAATTCTCCAACACGGCGACCAGCGTGCGGCCCACCGCCAGGCCGGAACCGTTCAGCGTGTGCAGCAGTTCCGGCTTGCCCTGGGCGTTGCGGAAGCGCGCCTGCATGCGGCGCGCCTGGAAGGCTTCGCAGTTCGACAGCGACGAGATCTCGCGGTAAGTGTTCTGCGCCGGCAGCCACACTTCCAGGTCATAGGTCTTGGTGGCGCCAAAGCCCATGTCACCGGTGCACAGCGACAGCACGCGGTATGGCAGGCCCAGGCGTTGCAGGATGGTTTCGGCATGGCCGACCATTTCATCCAGCGCGGCGTACGAATGATCGGGATGCACCACCTGCACCATCTCGACCTTGTCGAACTGGTGCTGGCGGATCATGCCGCGGGTGTCGCGGCCATAGCTGCCCGCTTCAGAGCGGAAGCACGGCGTGTGAGCGGTCATCTTCAGCGGCAACGCTTCGGCGGCCAGAATGTCGTCGCGCACGATATTGGTCAGCGATACTTCCGAGGTCGGGATCAGGTAGAAGGTCTCGCCCTCGCCTTCCGCGCCGCCCTTCTTCACCGAGAACAGGTCGGCTTCAAACTTCGGCAGCTGGCCGGTGCCGCGCAGCGAATCGGCGTTGACCATGTACGGGGTGTAGCACTCGGTATAGCCGTGCTCGTCGGTGTGGGTGTTCAGCATGAACTGCGCCAGCGCGCGGTGCAGACGGGCGATGCCGCCTTTCATCACCGAGAAGCGCGAGCCGGTCAGCTTGGTCGCGGTGTCGAAGTCCAGGCCCAGCGGCGCGCCGACATCAACGTGGTCCTTGACTTCAAACTCGAAGCTGCGTGGCGTGCCGACCTTGCGCACTTCCACGTTGCCGCTTTCGTCATTGCCAACCGGGACCGACTCGTGCGGCAGGTTCGGAATGGTTTGCAGGAAGTCCGACAGCTTGGCCTGCAGTTCACCCAGCTTTGTTTCGTTGGCCTTCAGCTCGTCGCCCAGGCCAGCCACTTCCGCCATCAGGGCGCTGGTATCTTCGCCCTTGCCCTTCATCATGCCGATCAGCTTGGACTGCGAGTTACGCTTGCCCTGCAGCTCTTCGGTGCGCGTCTGGATCGCTTTACGTTCCGATTCGAGAGCGTTGAACGCTTCCACATCGAGCTGGAACTTGCGGGTCGCCAGGCGCGCGGCGACGTTGGCTATATCTTTACGGAGAAGTTGGATGTCAATCATGGGAACAAAGCCGTTGTTGTATCGAAAACGTCCATTGTACCAAGACGACGCTACTTCCTAGCGAGTTTTGCGCAGCCCGCCGGCTGCCGCCATTACAGTACGGCTTTTTCGGCGGCGGTCAGGCGTTTGGCCGTCACCGTCACGGTTGGCAGCACGCTGTCAGCCTTGGCAACGACCACCGCTTTGTCGGCTGGCAGGTAGATATCGACGCGGCCGTCGGCGGCGGTGGCGAAGCTGGTGGCGCCGGCAACGACGACAGCAGCAGCGAAGATGACTTCCATGTGTTTGGCGATGTTCATGATGTACTCCTTCAGGTGTTGGTTTCAGTAAGTGCTGCGGTATGGTTGTACTGTACCTAAAGGCGTTCCGGCCCGCGATGGGGATGCGACGAAGCGCAAGAAACGGCGCCTGAAATGCAAAAACACGGTGGAAAGGCGCGCAGGCCGGGTGCTGTAGGATTTCTCCTACGCAACTAATCGTGCGCCATATATTCGTTGAAATTTGTACTATGTATTCAACAGTACAAAGTTCAAAGGAGAAGAAATGAAGACCAATATCCTGAAATTTGCAGCGGCCAGCGCCGTGGCAATGATCGCAGCAGGCTGCGCCTCGACCGGCGGCTCGTCGTGGAATAACGAACCGCCACCGCCGGCCAATCCGGCTTTCGCGGCTGAGATGAACAAGTTCAACGCCCAGTTCCCGAACGACAAGGCGACCAAGTACGAGGAAGTCTCGCTCAACTATAACAATGCGAAAAAGCTGGACGAACGCGGCAACTGCCACGACATCACCAAACATCCGGTGGTTATCATCCTCACGCTGGACGCCAGCGGCAAGGTAACCCGCACCACCACCGACGTCGAAGGCAAGAAAGCCGAGTGCTTCCGCCAGGCTTATGCTGGCGCGCAATTGCCGCCGCCGCCGTTCGCTCCTTACCAGAAGCCGATCCGCCTGCGCTAAGCGGCGTCTTCCTCGGCCGCTTCCTCGGTCTCGGCAGGCTTTTCCAGCCAGTTGATGATGATATCGTTGAAGCGCTCCGGCTGGCGCACCATCGGCCAGTGGTCGGCTTCCATCGCCACCACCTTGCAGCCTGGCTTGGCTGCAAGGTTTTCGGTCCACTGCGGCGAGTGGAACATGAACGGCTTGTTGGTGCCGTAGATGAACAGCATCGGCACCTTGGGCACAAACGGTACCAGCGAATGATAGGAACCGGCCGCGCCTGCGGTCAGGATGTAGTACGGGAAATTCATGCCCGCGCTGATGTATTCGCGTGGCGATGGCGCACCCAGCACCCGTACCATGGTCCTGGTCAGCATATTGCCCAGCGGGCCACCCATGGCCCAGGCCAGCGCCAGCGTGCTCTGGTAACCGCTGACCATCATCTTCTGTCCCACCGAACGTGAACGCGTGGTGGCACGCGACTGCGCATCGCCGATATCGACGCCGATGACGGCCGACACCATCGACTTGTTACGCATATAAAATTCATAGCCGAACACGCAACCCCAGTCGTGTAGCATCAGGATCACTTTCTGCTTCTGGCTGACGCTGTTAACGATGTGCAGCAGGACGCGCATGGTCGCGTCCAGGGAATAGGAGCGGCGCGGCTTGCGGATGTCGAATCCCGGCAGCGTAAAGCGCACGCAACGATAACGATGGCGCAGCTCAGCCACCTGGGCGTCCCACAGGCGGTAGGTATCCGGCCAGCCGTGGATCATGACGATGGTTTCGGTGCCCTCGCCTTCCACATGAATCTCAATACCATCGACCACCAACTCCTTGCTCATTCCTTCTCCTGATGCGTTTTTTGGGCATAACGACATCATGCCAGCTTTGGCAATATTTTTCTTCTGGAAATTTAATCAGCAGCAGGCGACTCAGGACTTGCCGGCGTCCTCGTCCAGCTGGCGCAGGAAGGCCATCTTGTCGGCGATCTTGCTTTCCAGGCCACGCGGTACCGGCTGATACCAGCCGGGCTCGCGCATGTCGTCGGGGAAGTAGGTTTCGCCGGCGGCGTAGGCGTGCGGCTCGTCGTGGGCATAGCGGTATTCGTGGCCGTAGCCCAGCTCTTTCATCAGCTTGGTCGGCGCGTTGCGCAGGTGGACCGGCACCTCGCGCGACTTGTCCTTGCGCACAAAGGCCATGGCCTCATTGAAGGCGTTGTAGCCGGCGTTGCTCTTGGCAGCGATCGCCAGGTAGATCACTGCCTGGCCCAGCGCCAGCTCGCCTTCCGGCGAACCAAGGCGTTCATAGGTGGTGGCGGCGTCGTTGGCGACCTGCATGGCGCGCGGATCGGCCAGGCCGATGTCTTCCCACGCCATGCGCACGATGCGGCGCGACAGGTAGCGGGCGTCGGCGCCGCCGTCCAGCATGCGGCACAGCCAGTACAGCGCCGCGTCCGGATTCGAGCCGCGTACCGATTTGTGCAGCGCCGAAATCTGGTCGTAGAAGTTGTCGCCGCCTTTGTCGAAACGGCGCGCGTTCAGGGTCAGCGCGTTCTGGATGAACTCGGCGGTGATCTTGTTGGTCTTGGCGGCGTTGGCGGCGGTGCCGGTGACTTCCAGCAGATTCAGCAGGCGGCGGCCATCGCCGTCGGCGTAGCCGATCAGCGTATCGATGGCGGCGTCCTCGAATTCCAGCTGGATCAGCACCTTGTCGCGGGCGCGGTCGACCATCTGCCGCAGTTCGCTCTCGTCGAAGGACTTCAGCACATATACCTGGGCGCGCGACAAAAGTGCCGAATTCACCTCAAACGAAGGATTCTCGGTGGTGGCGCCAATCAGCGTCACCAGCCCGGATTCGGCATACGGCAGCAAGGCGTCCTGCTGCGATTTGTTGAAACGGTGGATCTCGTCGACAAACAGGATGGTGTGCTTACCCATGTCGAGGTTGTGCTGCGCCTGCTCCATCGCGGCGCGGATGTCCTTGACGCCCGAGAATACCGCCGACAAGGCAATGAACTCGCAGTCATAGGCTCTGGCGGTCAGGCGCGCCAGCGTGGTCTTGCCGGTGCCCGGCGGCCCCCACAAGATCATCGAATGCGGCTGGCCCGACTCGAACGCCAGGCGCAGCGGCTTGCCCGGCCCGAGCAGGTGGCGCTGGCCGACGACTTCGTCCAGCGTCTTGGGCCGCAGGGCCTCCGCCAGCGGCTGGCGCGGTTCGGTGGAAAATAAATCTGCCATGGTCTGAAATGGAAAAACGCCGCAGCGTCGCAGCTGCGGCGTTGGAATGCTATCGCTAACGCTTAATTATTGAACACGTCAGCGCCCTTCGGCATGACGAATTTAAAACTTGTGGCACTCAGCGCAGGATTTTTTTCGATCTTGCTGAACTTCAGCACCGAGGTCTGGCCGAAGGAATCCTTCAGTTCCATCGCCGCCGGCAAGCCGTCCTTCAGGCCGATGGTGATTTGCTCGAAGCTGGTGTCCTTGGCTTTGGGCACGGCTTTCAGCCATTCCAGGCCGTCGCGCGTGCCGCCTTCGGACAGCGTGAAATTCTTTTCCAGGTCATTGCTGCCGAACAGGATGGCGGCCGGCGACGAGCCCAGCGCATCGCCCAGCTTCTTGACCGTGACCTGGTTCAGGTCCTTGTCATAGATGAACAGCTGGTCGCCATCGGCTTGCAGCACCTGGTCGTAGGGCTTGGCATAGGTCCAGATAAACTTGCCCGGACGGGCGAAGACAAAGGTGCCGCTGGAACTCTTGCCAGCCTTCGGCACTTCGCCATTGGTGTTTTTCACCTGCGTCTGCACAAATTCGCCCTTGGCCGCCTTGGTCGACGAGACGAAGGACTTGAACTGCTCCAGCGCGCTGGCGTGGGCAAAGCCCGCCAGCAGCAGACCGGCGGTCAGCGCCGCCAACGATTTGAACCGAGTCATACATTTCCTTTATTCTGCACTGGCAGCCGGCACGAGAATGTCGCGGTTGCCGTTTGATTGCATGGCCGATACCACGCCACTATTTTCCATTTGTTCCAGCAGGCGCGCTGCGCGGTTGTAGCCGATGCGCAGATGGCGCTGCACCAGCGAGATCGACGCGCGGCGGTTCTTCAGCACCACCTGCACCGCCTGATCGTACATCGGATCGGCCTCGCCGCCGCCTTCGCCTGGGGCCGCGCCCTCGGCGCCACCACCCTCGCCTTCCAGCGTGCCGCCTTCCAGGATACCTTCGACGTAATTCGGCTCGCCGGTGGTCTTCAGGTGCTTGACCACCCGGTGCACCTCGTCATCCGAGACAAACGCGCCGTGCACGCGCACCGGCAGGCCGGTGCCCGGCGGCATGTAGAGCATGTCGCCCATGCCCAGCAGCGTTTCCGCGCCCATCTGGTCCAGAATCGTGCGCGAGTCGATCTTCGACGATACCTGGAAGGCGATACGGGTCGGAATATTGGCCTTGATCAGGCCGGTAATCACGTCCACAGATGGGCGCTGCGTCGCCAGAATCAAGTGCAGGCCGGCCGCACGGGCCTTTTGGGCGATACGCGCGATCAGTTCCTCGACCTTCTTGCCGACCACCATCATCAGGTCGGCCAGCTCGTCGATGATGATGACGATGGTTGGCAGTTTTTCCAGCGGCTCCGGCGAATCCGGCGTCAGGCTGAACGGATTCGGGATGTGTTCCTCTTTCTTCTTGGCCTCGGCGATCTTGGCGTTGTAGCCGGCCAGGTTACGCACGCCCAGCTTGGACATCAGCTTGTAGCGGCGCTCCATCTCGTTGACCGCCCAGTTCAGCGCGTGGCCGGCCTGGCGCATATCGGTCACCACCGGCGCCAGCAAGTGCGGAATGCCTTCGTAGACCGACATCTCCAGCATCTTCGGATCGATCAGGATCATGCGCACATCGCGCGGATCGGACTTGTACAGCAGCGACAGGATGGTGGCGTTGATACCCACCGACTTGCCGGAACCGGTGGTACCCGCCACCAGCAAGTGCGGCATCTTGGCCAGATCGGCCACCACCGGCTTGCCGGCGATGTCCTTGCCCAGCGCCACCGTCAGCGGCGACGGATTGTCGTTGTAGACCTTGGAGCCGACGATCTCGGTCAGGCGCACGATCTGGCGCTTCGGATTCGGCAGCTCCAGCGCCATGTAGTTCTTGCCCGGTATGGTCTCGACCACGCGGATCGAGGTCAGCGACAGCGAACGCGCCAGGTCGCGCGCCAGATTCACAATCTGGCTGCCCTTGACGCCGGTGGCCGGCTCGATCTCGTAGCGTGTCACCACCGGACCTGGGTAAGCCGCCACCACCTTGGCGTCAACACCAAAGTCCGACAGCTTCTTCTCGATCAGGCGGCTGGTGAACTCCAGCGTCTCGATGGAAATGGTTTCCTGGGTTTCCGGCGCATCGTCCAGCAGCGACAAGGCCGGCAGCGCGCCATCGACGCCGGCACGTGGCAGATCCTGGAACAGGTTGGCCTGGCGCTCTTTCTCGACCCGCTCGGACTTGACCACGGTGGTGACCTGCGGCTCGACCTTGATGGTCGGCACCGCCACCGGATGCTTCTCGACGTGCTTGGCGCGCTCGTGCACTACCACTTCCTCGCGCTTGACTGCGGCAACTTCGCCCTGACGGCGGTCTTCGCGGTACTGGTAGCGCTGGATGAACCAGTCGATGGCGTTTTCCACCGCGCCGCCCAGGCGCTCGGCCACCGCCATCCACGACACATGGAAGAACAGGCTGAAACCCAGGCCGAACATCAGCAGCAACAGCAAGGTGGCGCCGGTAAAGCCAAAGGCAACGTGGGCCGAATGGCCGATCAGCTCGCCCAGCACGCCGCCCGAACTGCGTGGCAGTTCAGCGTGGCTGGTCAGCGTGCGTAAGCGCAGGAACTCCAGCCCGACGCTGCCGATGAACAACAGCACGAAGCCGATGCCGCGTATCAGCGGCTCCTGCGCGTGCTCCTGCTCCGGCTCGGTGGACAGCACATATTTATGCGTCAGGCCGCGATAGCCCTTCCACACCACGCGCAGCAGGCAGAACGCCCACCACCAGGCGGACACGCCAAAGATATATAACAGCAGGTCGGACAACCAGGCGCCGGCGCGGCCGCCGAGGTTATGCACCTCCGGCACCAGCGTGCCGTGCGACCAGCCCGGGTCCATCTTGTGATAACTGGCCAGGATCAGCACAAAATACAGGCCCAGGACGGCCAGCGCCAGCCAGCGCGCTTCCGACAGCAGCCGCACCAGCCGGTTCGGCAGGGGCTGGCGCTCGGTCGGCGTACGGGTGTAGCCGGACGTGCCGGCGTTGCTGGCGGCGGCACGCGGCGTGCGTTCCTGGACTTTTTTACTGCTCATAGATGATCTTGGTGTTGCAATGTTGGCGGTCAGGAAATATTCCTATAGCGGTATTCTACGGCATAAGGGCAACAACCGGCCCCACGATTCGTCCTGTTTCCCTGCTTGCTCTATAATCTTGTATTGCTTGCGCAATTGCAATAGCGGCATCCCCTTGCCGCCCCTGCTAGCGCCCCCACATTCGGATTAATCCAACATTATTTAGAAGAAGCCCGCCATGACCACTCCAAAACATGCTCGCGTACTGATACTTGGCTCCGGCCCTGCCGGTTACAGCGCTGCCATCTACGCGGCCCGCGCCAACCTGAAGCCGATGCTGGTGACCGGCGTTGAGCAAGGCGGTCAGCTGATGACCACCACCGACGTGGAAAACTGGCCAGCCGATCCGCTGGGCGTGCAAGGCCCGGACCTGATGCAGCGTTTCCTGCAGCACGCCGAGCGTTTCAACACCGACATCGTGTTTGACCATATCCACACCGTCAAGCTGCAAGAAAAGCCGATCCGCCTGATCGGCGACAGCCATGAGTACACCTGCGATACGCTGATCATCGCCACCGGCGCCTCGGCGCAGTACCTGGGTCTGCCGTCGGAACAGGCGTTCATGGGCAAAGGCGTGTCGGCCTGCGCCACCTGCGACGGCTTCTTCTACCGTGGCCAGCAGGTGGCTGTGGTTGGCGGCGGCAATACCGCAGTCGAGGAAGCGCTGTACCTGTCGAACATCGCCACCAAAGTGACGCTGATCCACCGCCGCGACAAATTCCGTGCCGAAGCGATCCTGATCGACCGCCTGAACGCCAAGGTTGCCGAAGGCAAGATCGAGATCAAGTACAACCACACGCTGCATGAAGTGGTGGGCGACGATGGCGGCGTTACCGGCGTCAAGATTCAGTCGACCGAGACCGGCGCCATCACCGATGTCACCGTGCACGGCCTGTTCGTGGCGATCGGCCACAAGCCGAACACCGGCATCTTCGAAGGCCAGCTGGACATGCACAACGGCTACATCAAGACCAAAACCGGCACCGAAGGCATGGCCACCGCCACCAGCGTACCGGGCGTGTTTGCCGCCGGCGACGTGCAGGACCACATCTACCGCCAGGCGATCACCAGCGCCGGCACCGGCTGCATGGCCGCGCTGGATGCACAGCGCTACCTGGAAGGTCAGGAGTAATTGCGATGAAAGACTTCGCAGACCTGAAATCGTTGAGCAAGCAGCTCAAGGAGCAGGCTGATGCGCGCGCGACCGCCGAGGCGGAGCGCGCCAAACAGGTGAAAAAGCAGGTGGTGGAAGCCAATCTGTTCCAGTCGTCGCTGGGTGGCGTCAAGCGCATGCCGGCGTCCGACCGCTATGTGCCGCCAAGCGTGCCCAAGGGCGTTGCGGCTTCGGCCGCGCCGGCCCGCAAGCTGACCCAGGCCGAGGATGACGCGGCGGTGCTGCGCGAATCGCTGTCGGACCTGTTTGAAGTCGATCACTACCTCGAAGACGATCCGGCGCTGAATTATTCGGCGCCGGGCGTCGGTCCGGATGTGATGAAGAAACTGCGCAAAAGCCACTGGCCGGTGCAGGATGAGCTGGACCTGCATGGCATGAACCGCGACCAGGCGCGCGATGCGCTGGGCGCGTTTCTGACCAGGGCGCAGCAGCGCAATCATCGCTGCGTGTGCGTGATCCATGGCCGTGGTTTTGGCTCGCGTGGCCAGGAGCCGGTGCTGAAGTCGATGGTGCACAGCTGGCTGGTGCAAAAAGGCGTGGTCGCCTTCTGCCAGGCGCGCAACAACGAAGGGGGCGAAGGCGCACTGATCGTGCTGCTGCGCGCCGCCCTGCAACCGACGCGCTAAACGCGCACGGCGCTCCGCTGCCGGGGCTGCCCCCGCTTACAGCTTACCGTAGTGCGGGTTAGCGCTGGTAGCGCTCCAGCCAGTGCGCGTATGGCGCTGGCAGCACCCACGATGGCCGCTCTTTCTTCAACGCCAGCGCCGTGTGATAGGCGTAATGCGGATTCGACAGGAAGGCGCGGCCGATCATCACCAGATCCATCTGTCCGTCAGCCACCACGCGATCAGCCACCTCGGGATCATCGATCCCCCAAGACGACGCCACCGGCAAGCCGGCCTCCTTGCGCACGCGCTCGGCAATCGGCGCCAAAAACGCCGATCCCCACGGCACATTCGCATCCGGCGCCGAGAAACCGACGCTGACGTTCAGCAGATCCAGCCCGCCGTCGCGCATCGCCTTGGTCACAGCAATGGCTTCAGCCAGCGTTTCCTCATCGCGCCCATCGAACTCGATGACGCCAAAGCGCGCCGTCAGCGGCAGATGCTCCGGCCACACCGCGCGCACTGCCGCCAGCGTCTCCAGCAGGAAGCGGCTGCGGCCGTCGAAGCTGCCGCCATACGCGTCATCCCGCTGATTGGCGGCAACCGAGAAAAAGCTCTGCGCCAGATAGCCATGCGCAAAGTGCAGCTCCAGCCACTCAAAGCCGGCATCCAGCGCGCGTTGCGCGGCGGCAGCAAAGTCCGCCTTCACACGGGCGATATCATCCAGCGTCATCGCCTTCGGCACTTTCGGCAAATGCTGGCCGAACGCCAGCGCCGACGGCGCGATGGTGTCCCAGCCATCCGCCTGGCTGGACGGAATATGGTTATCGCCCTCCCACGGCTTGTTGGCGCTGGCCTTGCGGCCCGCATGGGCGATCTGGATGCCAGGCACGGCGCCGCCGGCCTTGATGGCGGCGGCAACACGCTTCAGGCCGGCAGCCTGCTGATCGTTCCACAAGCCGAGGCAGCCGGGCGTGATGCGGCCTTCCGGCGCCACGGCGGTGGCCTCGACAATCACCAGGCCCGGGCCGCCACGGGCGATGCTGGCGTAGTGTGCCTCGTGCCAGTCGTTGGTCAGGCCGTCGACGGCGCTGTACTGGCACATCGGCGGCACGGCGATGCGGTTGCGCAGGGTCACGCCTTTCAGCGTGTAGGGTGCGAATAATGCAGTCATGCGATTCCTTTACTGTTGAGCGCGCTTGGCGGCAGCAGCCAGGCCGTCGATCCATTCCTGGTGCGCATTCAGCATCGGATTCGGTTGGATGACGGCCAGCTCGCGGGCCGGCTGGCCGTTCTGCGTTTCCTGGGTCAGGATGCGCACGCGACCGCCCGGCAGGTCTTCAAACAACCAGGCGTGATGCACGTCCAGGCGCGATGTGGCGTCGCCCTCCACCCAGCCGTGCCACGCTATGCGCGCAGCTTGGCCGGTGACTGGCGGCACATACTCTACCACTTCCGCCTCGACCGCGAAGCCGAAGGTAGTAAAACGGAAGCGCGCGCCGGCGCTCAGCATCGGGCCGGTGCCGTCGTGGAAGCGGATCTCCGAGGCATTGCTGTAATACGCCGGCCAGGCGCGCGTGTCGTCCAGCTGCTGCCAGACCTCGGCGGTGCTGAGGCCAGCCACGGTGATTTCATTGGATACATAGTTGTCGGTGGTGCCTGGCAGATAGGCCTGCGGCCAGATGATGTCGCTCATGGTGAACTCCTTTTTTTCAAGCCACCATGATCCGATCCGGACTAAAATAAATCCAATCGATATTTTTTATCCCTAACATCATGCCAGCTGATATCAGAACTTTCGACTTCAACCTGCTCAAGGCGCTGGACGCCTTGCTGGACGAACGCAGCGTCACCGGTGCCGCCGAGCGCTTGTCGCTGACGCAGCCGGCGGTCAGCGGCATCCTGACCCGGCTGCGCGAACATTTCGACGATCCCTTGTTCGTGCGTGCCCAGCGCGGCATGGTGCCGACCAGCCGCGCGCTGGAGCTGGCCGGCCCGGTCAAGCAACTGCTGGCGGAAGTGGAAAGCATGCTGCGCCCGCAAGGCTTCGAGCCTTCCAGCGCCAGCCTGACGCTGACCATCGCCGCCACCGACTATGCGCTGCGCGCGGTCATGGTGCCTTTCCTGTCGGCGCTGCGCAAACAGGCGCCGGGCATCCGCGTCGCCGTGGTACCGGTCGCCGACAGCCTGCACACCCAGCTGGAACGCGGCGATGTCGACCTGGCGTTGATCACGCCTGAAACCTCGGCGCCGGATCTGCATACCCAGTTGCTGTTCGACGAGCGCTACGTCTGCGTGCTGCGCGCCGGTCATCCGGACGCCGCCGCCCCGCTGTCGCTGGACCGCTTCTGCGCGCTCGATCATGCGCTGGTGTCGTATAGCGGCAGTCCATTCGCCGGCGCCACCGACAAGGCGCTGGCGGCGATGGGCCGCCAGCGGCGCGTGACGCTATCGGTCACCAGCTTCCTGGTGCTGCAGGATTTCCTGCGCGTCAGCGACATGGTCGCCGTGGTGCCGCACAAGCTGGCCATGGTCACTGACGGCCTGGCGCTGCTGGAACCGCCGCTGGCCATCCCCGGCTTCACCAAAATCGCCGCCTGGCATGAGCGCACCCACCGCGATCCGGGCTGCGCCTGGGCACGCGCACTGTTGTTTGCAACGTGTGAAAGCTTAATATGATGCAACAACTCTACCGGACATGCGACGGCCATGTTAACCTACGAGCATTGCAACCTTGTCCATTCGCCTAGATGAAGCACGTCCCGGTTCACGTCTCACTGATTACCATCATCGAAATCATGGCAATCCTGGTCGGGGCGTTATCGGGCTTCGTTGAAGCGCGGCGCAAGCGCATGGACATTGTCGGCGTGTTCACGGTGGCCTTCATTGCCGCATTCGGCGGCGGCACGCTGCGCGACATCCTGCTCGACAAGCGGCCGCTGTTCTGGGTCATGCACCAGGAATACGTGATCCTGATCTTCGTGCTGACGCTGGTGGCCACGCCACTGATGAAGACCGTGCGGCAGATCATTTCCGAACGCGTCATCGTGGTAGCCGACGCCGTCGGCCTCGGGCTGTTTGCGGTGGCCGGCGTGGCGCAGGCGCAGGCAGCGCATATGCCGCTGTTCATCGCCTCGATGATGGGCGTTATTACCGGCATCTTCGGCGGCGTGCTGCGCGACATCGTCTGTAACGAAGTGCCGATGGTGCTGCGCGACGGCAAGCCCTACGCCATCTGCGCCTTCTTCGGCACCTGGCTATTCATCGGCCTGCAATACATCGATACGGTTTCCGATGACGCGGCGCTGTGGATCAGCGCCGCGTTCATCGCCATCCTGCGGCTGGTGACCTGGAAGTTTGACCTGCACATCCGCAGTCACCATTAACCTCAGAACGAGTACTGCGCCAGCACGGTGTAGCGTGGGCCGCTCATGAAGACCTGACGGGTGAAGTCGCCCGCATGCTGCTGCATGATCTGCCGCGTGTACGAGTTGGTCAGATTGGTCCCTTCCAGGCCGACACGGAACTTGTCCGTGAAGTCATAGAAGATCGACGCATCCACCTGACCGTACGAAGCCTGGTACAGCGGCAGGCCAAAGGCCTGGTCGTTGTTGGTCGTCGGGATCAGGAAGCGGCCGGCGCCGGAGTCCGGATTGGTGTTCAGGCCATTGTTGCCACGGCTGCCCCACTGATTCACGCCCAGCAGGTAACGCGAACGCCAGTTGTAGGCCAGGCGCATCGACAAGCCATCGCGCTCGTACATCACCGCGAAGTTGACCGTGTTACGCGACAGACCTTGCAGCGGCGTCTTGCCGAACGCGCGCGCATCGGTGTCGCAACCGTTGATGCTGAGGTTGAAGTTGGACGAGGCGTCACTACCCGAGCACCATACGTCAAACACCGGGTCTTTCAGCGTGCGTTCGCTCTTCACGTAGGTCCAGCTGGCCTGCGTACCGATGCCGCGCAACCAGTCCGGCACAAAATCGTAATACTGCTGGTGGGCGATCTCGAAACCACGGGCAAAGCCCTTGGCGCCGTTGACCGGGCCGGTGACCACGAAGGTCTGCTCCTTGCCAGTGATATCTTTAGCCTTGTAGCCGTAGTTTTTGGTGATGATGATGTCCTTGAGGTCCTTGTTGAACAACGAGAACGTCAGCGAACCGGCCTTGGCAAAGTACCACTCGGCGGTCAGGTCGACGTTGGTCGACGTGGTCGGCTTCAGCAGCGGATTGCCGTCGCTGGTGCCGGTCAGGCTGGTGCCGTCGAGCCGCACACCGGTGGTGGCGCCGGAGGCATCCTTGGTGGTGGTTTGCAGGTGCTGGGCGCTCAGCGTGGTCTGCACCTGCAACTGGTTGAAGTCCGGCCGCGCCATCGCCTTGGCCACCGCGAAGCGGAACTGGAGCTCGCTGCTGGCCTTCATGCGCAGGTTCAGGCTAGGCAGCCAGTTGTCGTAGGAATTCTTGAACGACTGGGCATCGGCGAACTTGGCGATCTCGATCAGCTTGTCGCGGCCGGTCACCGGCGCGCCGGCTGGAATTTCCGGCACCGACGGCGGCGTGAACGAGACGTAACCACTGCCGGCGCTGCGGGTCCGCACGTAGCGGATACCGACGTTGCCGTCGATCGGATACTTCAGGTCATCCCAGCCGAAGCGCAGCTGCGTATAGGCGGCGCGGGTCTTCTCGGTCTGCGTGTTGGTGGCGGCCGGATCGTTGAAGGTGGCAGCCTTCCACGGATCGCAGGTCGAGCCTTGCTCCTTGCACAGGACATCGTGATAGGCGTGGATCTTGCTCCATTGCTCCGGGAAGCCGCGCACGGTCGCCTCGTCGGCAAACAGCATCGGCGGCAGACTGTATTTGCCGCCAAAGAAGTTGTCGATGGTCTGCAGCGAAGCACCGCCGGCGAAGCGCGGATCGCTCAGGCGCGCCACGCCCGGGATCTGCCAGCCTTCCATCCACGGGAAGGTAATTGCCTGCCAGTTGTAGAATTTCTGCGCCTTGTGGTTTTCGCCTTCGCGGTCGGCCATGCGCACGCCAAAGCGGATGTCGCGCAGCACCGGATCATCGAACGAATACTTGACGTCGGATTTCCAGGCTTTCTGGGTTGCCTTGGCGTTGTCCAGCGCTTCCTGGGTGTAGGCCCAGTAGTAGTTCTTCGCATCGGCCATATACGCTGCCGACCCGAGGCCGATCTGCGGCACTTTGCCGGTCATGTCCATGGTCTGGTTCGGCAGGATGAAGCCGGTCGAGACGTCGGCGTCGAAGCCCTCGGTGGTCGAACGCACATGCTGGAAGTCATTGGTCCAGGTCAGATCCGGCGCGATACGCCATTGGACGTTGAGGGAAATGTCGCGGGTGGCGGATTCACGCGTGTTGATACGCTGCGAGCTGTTGAATGGCGAACCCTTGTAGGTCGGATTCGAAATGGTGCCGCTCTGGAACGCGCCATTGCTGTCGAATACCGCATCGGCGCTGGCCACCTGCTGATACCACTTGTCCTCGGACGAGGCGACCACGTGCTCGTCCAGGTCCTCCTTGTACTTGGTCTTGAAGTAGGTCAGCGCGGCGGTCAGGTCCTTGTTCGGGCGCCATTGCAGCGCGGCGTAGTCGCCACGGCGGGTGCGGTCGAAGTCCTGCGAGCGGTAGCCGACGCCCAGCGGTATCCATTGGGTCTTGCTGCGGTCGTACAGCGCCGGGTCGGTCGAGTTCACGTGCGGGAAGTAAGGATCGACACCGACGCCGTCCGAGCGGCTCGGGCTCTTCGCATGGGCGAAGTCGATCAGCGCGCCGATTTCACCAATGTCGGTATTCCAGCGGTTCGACAGCAGGATGGTGGCGGTCGGCGACGGCTTGCCCTTGCGCAGCGTGGAATACGATTCCGACGCGCCCATCGTGCCCTTGAAGCCCTTGTAATCGAATGGCATGGCGGTGCGCAGATTGACCAGGCCGGCAACCGCACCCTCCACCTGTTCGGCGGACGGATTCTTGTAGACATCGACGCCGGACATCAGTTCCGGCGCCACGTCGGCGAAGCCGAGCGAACGGCCACCGCCGGCCGAGAAGGCGTCGCGGCCGTTGATCTCGGAACGCACATACGTCAGGCCGCGCACCGATACGCCGGAGCCCTCGACCGACTGGCGGTTCGGATCGCCCGCCATATTGCGGTCGATGGTGACGCCGGCGATACGCTGCAGCACCTCGGTGACCGAGCGGTCCGGCAGCTTGCCGATGTCTTCGGCAACGATCGAGTCGACCACCTCGTCCGACTCCTGCTTGAGTTTCTGCGCCGATTGCAGCGCGGCGCGCTGGCCACTGACCACCACCACCGGTCCTTCGCTGGCGGTCTGCGCTGTTGTTTGCGCCCAAGCCGGGCTGGCGTGCAACACGACAATCTGTGCGACCGCAGCGGCGATCGCGGTTTTCTGTAACTTACTCACTGTCTCTCCCCCTCATATAGGTGTTTTTTTGTATTGCTGACTGCTGCTGGCTAGGTTCTTTTACGCGTGCGCCTCCATAAGTTTTTTGTTTTCGGTATGTGATGAAACAGCGGCGGCAGCCTGGCTGGCGACATAGGCGCCGTGATCCGGCATCAGCGCCACCGCCTGCGTGATCATGTCGCGCAGGCCGGCAAAGTGACCGTGCACCGTGCGGATGTCGACCCGCCCGGCCAACGGGTCGTAACGCTTCGGCAGCGCGCCCAGGCCCATCATCATCGCCACGAAAGACGGCTCGGCGAAGCCGCCGCGATCGACGATCGCCACGCGTCCGGTTTCGCGGAACAATGCGATCTGGTGGCGCAGCGAATCAGGGATCGGCATGGCGGCGCAGTAGCGCCAGAAGTCCGAATCGTCACGCCTGGTCAGCTTGTAGTGCAGCACGATGAAGTCGCGCACCGATTCGTAACGCAGGCTCATCACGCGGTTGAACTCATCGGCCAGCGCCGGGTTGCAATCGCGCTCCGGGAACAGTTCCAGCAGCTTGCCGACCGCCGTTTCGATCAGGTTGATGCTGGTCGATTCCAGCGGCTCGACGAAGCCCGCCGACAGGCCGATCGCCACCACGTTCTTGTCCCAGGATTTGCGCCGGCGCCCGGTGACGAAGCGGATCTGGCGCGGCTCGTCCAGCGCTTCGCCGTCGAGGCCGTCAAGCAGCACGCGGCGCGCCTGCTCGTCAGTGGTGAAACCGTTGCTGTACACATGGCCGTTGCCGATGCGGTGCTGCAACGGGATGCGCCATAGCCAGCCAGCCTCCTTCGCGGTGGAGCGCGTGTACGGCGTCAACTGCGGCGCCGAGGCGCAAGGCACGGCCAGTGCGCTATTGCATGGCAGGTAGTTGCTCCAGTCCTCGTAGCCCGCCTTCAAGGCGCCTTCGATCAGCAAGCCACGGAAGCCCGAGCAGTCGATGAACAGGTCGCCTTCGATACGGCGGCCATCGCGCAGCTTGATGGCGGTAACGAAACCGCTCTCCGCATGCTGTTCAACGTCGACGATCATGCCTTCGATGCGCTGCACACCGCGCGCCACGGCGTAGTCGCGCAGATACCTGGCGTACAGGCTGGCATCGAAATGGAAACCGTAGGAATAGGCATCGGTCACGCCCGGCTTTTCCTCGTTCGGCGGAACGAACTTGCCGTGGCGTGCCATGACGGATGGCATCGACCAGTTTTCCAGATCCGGCATGTTGTTGAAGGCGCTGGCCAGCCGCAGCCAGTGCTGGTGCGCGGACAAGCCGGCCAGCGGCGGGCCGAAATCGCCGAAGGCGTGGAAGAAGCGATTGCCGACGTGGCCCCAGTCCTTGAACTCGATGCCCAGCTTGTAGCTCGCCTTGGTCTTGGCGACAAAGTCGTCGGCATCCAGACCCAAGGCGGCGTTGTAGGCACGGATCGTCGGCAAGGTCGCTTCGCCGACGCCGATGGTGCCGATCTCGGGCGATTCCACCAAAGTTACTTCGCACGGCTCGGTAGGGTGGCGCAACAGGCGCTGTGCCAGCGGAGCCGCAGTCATCCAGCCGGCCGTGCCGCCACCGACGATGACGATCCTGCGGATGGCTCCGCCATGCATCTCATTGCTGTTCATGGTGTCTCCTGCCAGGTTCAGAAGGAAACTGCTATGACAACGTTTTCATTTGTCTTGAAATAAAAAGCCGTGAAGGCATGGGTGTCACCGGATGACAGGGCGAGTTGCTCCACAGCCATAGCGATGGCCGTTTGTGATAACGTTTTCAATTGTGTCTCCCGTATTTTTATGTCCAGCATCAGGTGCCGGTAAGGCACGCTAACATTAATGCGGCCGCCGAACAAATAGTTGCGGCAAAAGGACGCTGTTTAACTGGATTCACTAAATAACGGTCAACAGAATAAAACCATGGTGGAACCGCGATTTAAATAAAGTTTGCTGAGCTGGCTGCGCTTCCGACGAAATCCGGTAGCGCTTCCACCATCAAATCACAGCAAAAAAAATGCCGGCAAGGCCGGCATGGTGCATGTATCGAAACAGCAACTCAGTCGGCGACGCTACCGCCGGCCGGCACGCCATAGCGGTCCGCCTGCACCGCGCCGCTGACGCCGTGGGTGCGGACATCGGCTGTGATCGGCAGCATCTGCTTGTTCCAATCTTCCCATTGTGCTTTCAGCTTGCCAAACACTTCCGGGTGGCGCTTGGCCAGGTTGGCACGCTCGCGCTGATCCTTGACCACGTCGAACAGAAACTCATTCTTGCCGATTTTCAGATACTTCCAGTTACCCGCGCGAATCGCCCGCTGGGCGTTGGCCTTGTAGCGCCACAGCAGCGTGCGCTCAGTATTGGACGACCGGCCCAGCACGATGGGCAACAGGTTGGCGCCATCCGCCGGATAGGATGGATCGGGCGTGCCGCCGGCAGCCGCCAGCAGGGTCGGCAGCCAGTCCATCGAGATCGCCACCTGTTCGCTCACCTGCCCTGCCTTCACCTTGGCCGGCCAGCGCAGGATGGCCGGCACACGGATGCCGCCTTCCAGCAATTCGGTCTTCTGGCCGGTCAGCGGCCAGGTCTTCGAGAAGCGCTCGCCGCCGTTGTCGCTGGTGAAGATGACGATGGTGTTGTCGGCCAGCCCCTTCTTCTCCAGCGCCGCCAGCACACGGCCGATCGACGCATCCAGCGATTCAACCATGCGGCCGTAGGTGGCCAGGTCGCCGCCATCGTAATGGAAGATGTTGTCGATGTTGCGCGAAATCTCCTCGTCGCCCGGCCCCTCCCACGGCCAGTGCGGCGCGGTGTAGTGCAAGGACAGCAGGAAGGGCTTGCCGGGCTGCTGCCTGTTGACGAATTCGACCGCGCGTGCACCCAGCAGGTCGGTGTAATAGCCGATCTGCTGCACCGGCACTTCGCCTTCATACAGGTCTTCCTTCACATTCGGGCCGACGCCCGGCTTGTGGGTGAAGTAGTCGATGGCGCCGCCGTAGTTGCCGAAGAAGCTGTCATAACCGCTTTTCAGCGGGCCGAACGTTGGCAGATAACCCAGGTGCCACTTGCCGATCAGCGCCGTGCCGTAGCCCTGCTTCTTCAGCAGCGACGGCAGCGTCGGGTGCGATGGCGGCAGGCCCAGCGTGTCGGAGGCACCGGCAATCGGTTCCTCCAGCCCGCCGCGCAGGCGATACTGGTAGCGGCCGGTAATCAGCGCGAAGCGCGTTGCCGAGCATACCGCCGAGTTGGCGTAGGCCTGGTTGAAGCGGATGCCTTGCGCCGCCAGCCGGTCCAGATGCGGCGTCTTGAAATCGGTCTGGCCGTAGACGCCAAGGTCGGCGTGGCCAAGGTCGTCGGCCAGAATGAAGATGATGTTGGGCTGATCATTGCCGGCCGCCGTCGCGGATGGCAGATAGTTGGCCAGCGCCAGCGCAGGCAGCGATTGAAGGATGCGGCGGCGGGTGTTATTCGTCATGCTGTATGTCTCCTTTTAGAAATCTGCGCGGGCGGTCAGGCCCACGGTACGCGGCGTGCCGATGATGGCGTTGTACGCGCCAAAGCTGGTGTTCCACAGGCTGGTGTAGTACAGCTTGTCGAAGGCGTTCTTGGCCCACAGCGACACATCCCACTTGGCGCCGCCGGCCTTGAAGCGCGCGCCGGCCGACAGGTTGGTCAGCGCGTAAGCGGGAATCCTGGAATACTTCGACGCGTCCAGGGTGCCGTACACCTCGGTGCGGTAGGAAGTGTTGGCGTTGAAGTAGGCTTCCACGCCTTCGGCCACAGCATGCGCGTACTGTGCGTTCAGGCTGCCGGTCCAGCGCGGCGCGTTGACCAGCGCGTTGCGACCGGACAGGTTGCACGAGGTGGCGCTGATTTCAGGCGGGCATGGCGCGTTGGTGTATTTCAGGTACTTCACATCGTTGAAGGCGCCGTTCGCGCCCAGCGTGAAGCCGCGCGCCACCAGGAAAGTCGTCTCCAGTTCGACGCCACGGCTGCGCACATTGCCGGCGTTGGTCAGGTATTGCGACTGCGTGGTCGGGTCATAGGCGTTGTTCTGGTAACCGTGCACCACGTTGGCAAACACGCTGGCGTTGATCTGCGCGCGGCGTTCCCACAGATTGCTCTTGATGCCCAGCTCGAAGTTGTTGGCCTTCTCGTTATTCACCTTCAGCGAGGCGATGCCTGCCGCACCCGGCACGGTCAGGTTGATGCCACCGGATTTCTCGCCGTGCGACAGGCTGGCGAAGCCCAGCACATCGGTGTCGATCTTGTAGGCCAGCGTCAGCAGGCCGGACGGGCTGAGGTTGTTCAGATTGATTTCGCCGGAGTTGAAAGCACCATAGCGGGCGTTGCGCGAAGCCAGCGCGGCGCCGGTGACGCTGGCGCCGCCGGTCGGCGCGTAGCGGATCTCGTAGGCGCGCTTGTCTTCATAGGTCGCGCGCAGGCCGGCGGTCAGGTCCCATTGCGGATCGATGTGCCAGATCGACTGGCCGAACAGCGCGTAGCTGTTGACGCGCAGGTGGCCATCGGCCAGGCTGCTGACGTTGTTCCAGGCGTTGTTCGGCGTGCCGTTGAACTGGTCGGCCAGCGGGCCGTTGACGCTGAAATTGGTGTTGTCCAGATTCTGATAGTAGTAATACGCGCCCACCACCGACTCCAGCTCGCGTCCCTGCGGCGTGGCCAGGCGCAGCTCCTGCGTGAACTGACGGTGGCGCGTCAGCGCACCGACATTGAGTGTCACCGGCTTATCCAGGCCATCGTCATTGCGCGGCGTGAAGTTCCAGAAGCGGAAGGCGCTGATCGAGGTGAACTTGTAGTCGTTGTCCAGCTTGTAGTTGGCCTCGGCCGACAGGCCGCCCTGATGCACGCTGACATGCGAGCCGCTGTCCAGGTTGACCTGGTACTTGCCCGGATCGGTCGTCACCCGCGCGCCGATGGCGGCGGCCTGCGTCAGCCAGCGGCCGCTCGGGCCGGCGCTGTAGAACACCATGGTGCCGTTGTTCGAGTCTTCCTCGTTGTAGTCGGCGATGATGCGGGCGCTCAGCTTGGCGTCCGGCTCGAACAACAATTGCGCGCGCACGCCCTGGCGGTCGCCGCCCTGCACCTTCTTGCCGTTGTAGAGGTTGGTGATGTAGCCGCCTTCATGCGTCTTGTAGACCGACAGGCGGCCGGCCAGCGTATCCGAAAACGCCCCCGAGACGCTGGCCTTGCCCTGCGCGTACTTGTCCTGGCCGAGCGACAGCGATGCCGTGTTCTCGCTGCGGAAAGTCGGCTGCCTGGTGGTGATGTTCAGCACGCCGGCGGTGGTGTTCTTGCCGAACAGCGTGCCTTGCGGGCCGCGCAGCAACTCCAGCTGCTGTACATCCAGCGCGTCGAACGCGGCCATGCCAGGCCGCGCCAGATAGACGTTATCCAGGTACAGGCCGACGCTGCCCTCCAGGCCATCGCTGGCGGTGTTGTTGCCCAGGCCGCGCACGGCAAAGCTCAGCTGGCGCGCATGGACAAAGTTGACCGTGGTGCTGGGCAGCAGTTGCTGCAAGTCCTGCACGCGGTACACGCGGTTGTTCTCCAGCGATTTGTCGTCCAGCACACTCATGGTGGTTGGCACGCTTTGCGAGGTTTCATTGCGGCGACGGGTGGAGACGGTCACGCTGGCAATCACTTGCGCAACATCGGCAGCGGCGGCGGCGGCGGCATTGGCGGCGCCTTCCTGCGCGGCCTCACCGCTGGCTGCGGCGGCGGCCACAACGGCGGTCGGCGCGGCGGCACTGGCTTCCACGGCGGTATCGGAGATGCCGGCCACCGCCAGCAGGGCCGCATTCTGCGCCTGTGCCGACGGCACGCAGGCAAAGGCGAGTCCATAAGCCGTGGCGACGGCGACGGCGAGTTTTTTCTGTTGCATGATCAGGGCTTTCGTTCTGAGAAAGGTGTAAGGAGTCCCGCACGCCGGCATGCGGGCCGGCGCGTTGTTGTGTGAGTGAGGACGCGGTTATTGAGTGGCTATGCGAAACTTGCCTGGCTCGGGCGGGATCACCGCTTTTTCAGAGCGTGGCGTGCCTTCCGGCACCCAGCTGTAAGGCACCGGCTGGGCGCGATACAACCAATTGCTCAGCACCGGCTTGCCCGCGCCAGCCACTGGCGTCGGCGCGAAGTAAGGGCTGATGTATTCCCAGGCGATGTCGCCTTTCGCAGTCACCTGGAAGATGCGGCCGTTCATGCCCTCATCGATCAAGGTATTCCCGTTCGGCAGACGGCGGGCGCTGCTGATGAAGGAGCTGTAAAAGCCCCAGTCCGGCCCGTTGGAATCGCTGCCCGTGTATTCCCATACAACCTGCTTGTTGATCGGATCGATTTCCAGCACCCGCGAGCGCGGCTGCACGCCAACGCTGACACGCGGATAGCCAGCCTCGCCCTGGTTATCGAACACCAGGATATTGCCGGCGCCCGGCAAGCCCTGCTCGATCAGGTGCGCATCATGCTGGCCGACGATCTGGTCGACCGGGCGCGGCAGCACACGCGGGCCGCGTGCCTGCTCCGGATAATCCGGCCCCAGGTTCCACACCACCTTGCCAGTCTGCTTATCGATGATGACGATGAAGTTGGCTTCGCGCGAATCGATCAGGATGTTATCCGGATGGAAGCGCTGATCGCCGCCGTCATGCCATTTGTTTGGTCCCAGCACCGACATATTGTTGATGTGCAGATAGTCAAACGGCACGCCCTTGCCGCGTGGCGACGCCCCCTCCCTCACCAGCTTCAGCGAGGCCGCCGAAAAACCGAATTCGTTCAGATGCTCGGACGCCACCCACTGCCACACGATGTCGCCCTGCTTGTTGACTTCGTAGATCACGTCGTCCAGCACCTGCGGCGCGCTGAAACCCTTGACCGGATGCACCAGGTTGGCCAGCACCAGCGTGTTGCCGTTCTTCAGGCGGCGCCAGTCATGGTGCTGCTTGGCGCTGCCGCCAGGCACTTGCGCATTAGCCTTGCCTTCGACCGGCGCGGCGTAGGCATCCTGCGCGCTGCTGGCCGCGCCCCACTGCCAGACCACGTTGCTGTTCCAGTCCAGCTCACCGATCGCCTGGTTGTTCAGGCCATTGCCCTGGTTGAAAGTGCCGGGCGCGCTGGCCAGTTGCAGCAGCACGTTGCCGCGCTTCCCGCCGGTCAACGCCGGATCGAGCAACACCGGCGGGAAGCCTTCGGCGTTCCAGCTGTGGACCTCGTTGCCATTCATGTCGATCAGATGGGTTTTCTTGTCCTGGCCGCTGAAGATCACGTAGCTGTTGTACGCGGTGGCGGTGTCGTAGCGGGTAACACCGGTGGGATAAACGCTGGGCGCAGCGCCCAGGTTGGCGGCGATGGACAACAGGCACAGGGCGGCGATCTTCTTGGTCATGAGGCGATCTCTTGAAATGTAGACAGTGTGTCTATATTACGGATTCACCTAGAAATCTCGAACTAATATAACCAATAAAGAATATGCAAAAACTGCCTTAATCGGTGCAGGACAAAAAAAATGCCGGCAAGGCCGGCATTCCGAATAAAGCTGAAACAGGTTTACACTGCGTCCGGGCCAGTCTCGCCGGTGCGGATGCGGATCACCTGCTCGACGTTCTGCACGAAGATTTTGCCGTCGCCGATCTTGCCGGTGCGCGCAGCCTTGATGATGGCGTCCACCACTTGCTCGGCCACGCCGTCATCCACCACCACTTCCACTTTGACTTTCGGCAGGAAGTCGACCACGTATTCAGCACCGCGATACAGCTCGGTATGGCCCTTCTGGCGACCGAAGCCCTTGACCTCGGTGACGGTCAGGCCGGTGACGTTGACCTCGGCCAGCGCTTCACGTACCTCGTCCAGCTTGAACGGCTTGATCACTGCGGTAATCTGTTTCATGACTTCTCCTTATATCCAAATCGAAAATCCGGGCGCAGCTGACTGCATGCTTTGGTTCTATTGTAATCGACCGTAGCGTGCTGTCCATGCACATAAGCTTATTCTTGAGGATTCTTTATTCTTGCACCGGAATGGAGCGCAGTTCTTCCATCCAAACAACGCTTTGGGCGTCACTTGGCGCGCGCCAGTCGCCGCGCGGCGACAGCGAACCGCCGCTACCCACCTTCGGTGCATTCGGCACGCAGCTGCGCTTGAACTGGCTGGTACGGAAAAAGCGGTCGAGGAAGATGCCGAGATTCTTCTTGATCGCTGCCAGGTCGTACTGGTTGCGCGTGACGTGATCGCCATCCGGCCAGCGGCCCTGTTCCTTGTCCTTCCACGCGGTGTGCGACAGGAACGCCACCTTGGAGGGATTGAAGCCGAAGCGCAGCACGTAGTACAGATTGAAGTCCTGCAGTTCATAAGGGCCGATGGTGCTTTCGGTGCGCTGCTCCGGCTGGCCGCCGGCGGTGCCGGGCACCAGTTCGGGACTGATTTCGGTGCCGAGGATATCCAGCAGCACCTGCGCATCGTTGCGGCCAATGACGCCGGATTCAGCCACCCAGCGCACCAGGTGCGAAATCAGCGTCTTCGGCACGCTGGCGTTGACGTTGTAGTGCGACATGTGATCGCCGACGCCGTAGGTGCACCAGCCCAGCGCCAGCTCGCTCAGGTCGCCGGTACCGATCACCAGGCCACCGTGGTGATTCGCCAGGCGGAACAGGTGATTGGTGCGTTCGCCGGCCTGCACGTTTTCAAACGTGATGTCGTACTGCGCCTGGCCTTCCGCATACGGATGGTTCAGGTCTTTCAGCATCTGGATGCAGCTTGGGCGGATGTCGATTTCCTGTGCCGAACAGCCCACCAGTTTCATCAGCGCGTGCGCCTGCTTCAAGGTGCGCTCGCTGGTGGCAAAGCCGGGCATGGTGTAGGCCAGGATGTTGGTGCGCGGCAGATTCAGCTTGTCCATCACACGCGCGCAGACCAGCAAGGCATGCGTCGAATCGAGTCCGCCGGACACGCCGATCACCACCTTCTTCAAGCCGCTGGTGACCAGGCGCTGCGCCAGCGCCTGCACCTGGATGTTGTAGACCTCGTTGCAGCGCTCGTCGCGACGGCGCGCGTCGGCCGGCACATACGGGAAGCGTTCGACGCAGCGTTTCAGCGCCAGCGGCTGATCGCGCTCCATCTCCAGGTGGAAGAACACGGTGCGGAACTTGCCCACTTCGGCCGCATGGCGCTGCACCGATTGCGCGAACGTGTTCATGCGCATGCGCTCGCGCGACAGGCGTTCCAGGTCGATGTCGGCGAAGGTCAGCGTCGGCTCGTCGATGAAGCGTTTCGGTTCCGCCAGCAACTCGCCGTTTTCGTAGATCACGCCCTGGCCATCCCAGGCCATGTCGGTGCTGGACTCGCCGCCGCCGGCCGAGGTGTACAGATAAGCGGCGATGCAGCGTGCCGATTGCTGGCCCACCAGCTGGTTGCGGTAATTGGACTTTCCGACCAGCGCATTCGAGGCCGACAGATTGACCAGCACCGTGGCGCCGGCCAGCGCCGCAAACGACGACGGCGGCACCGGTACCCACACGTCTTCGCAGATCTCGACGTGAAACTTGAACAGCGGCAGGTCGCCCACTTCAAACAGCAAGCCCGAGCCGAATTGCACGCGTTCGCCGAGCAGGTCAATTTCCGTGGCGGTGGCGTAGTCGGCGCTGCTGAACTGGCGCGCTTCGTAGAACTCGCCGTAGTTGGGCAGATAGCTCTTCGGCACCACGCCCTGGATCTGGCCGTTGGCGATCACCACCGCGCAGTTGTACAGCTGATGCTCGACGCGCAGCGGCGCACCGACCACAATCGCCATCTTCCATTGCAGCGAAGCGTCCAGAATCGCGGCCAGGCCATCCAGCACACCGTCCAGCAGCGCGCGCTGGTGGAACAGGTCGTCACAGGTGTAGGCCGACAGGCCCAGTTCAGGAAACGCCACCAGCGCCGCGCCTTGCGCAGCGGCTTGTTCGGCCAGCAGGATGGTCTGCTCAGCGTTATAGGCGGGATCGGCAATGCGGCACACCGGCGCGGCAATGGCGACGCGGGCGAAATCGTGGGTGTACAGATTGAAGAAGTTGTTGGCCATGTCAAGTCTTCCGGCGTTGGCAAAATCCGATTATCGCACGGGCAAAGCTCGCCCGCATGCGCTAGACTGGCAGCTCATCAAGCATGGAGGCAGTGTGGCAGCAGCAGAGTTTACGATCATCGACTCATTGGCAGAGATCGACCCGGCGCAATGGCAGGCGCTGGCCGGCGACAATCCCACTCTCAGCTACGCTTTCCTGCACGCGCTGCACGAAACAGAATGCGCGTCGCCGCGCACCGGCTGGAGTCCGCGCTACCTGATCCTGCAACGCGACGGCGAACTGCACGCCGCCATGCCGCTCTACCTGAAGGAACACAGCCGTGGCGAATACGTGTTCGACCACGCCTGGGCCGATGCCTTCCATCGCCACGGCATACCGTACTATCCGAAATTGCTGTCGGCGGTGCCGTTCACGCCGGTGACCGGCAGCCGCCTGCTGGCGCGCAATGCCGAAGACCGGCAACTGCTGGCGCGCGCCGCCCTGCAGGTGGCGCAGCAGCTGGAAACGTCGTCGCTGCATATCCTGTTCCCCGACGAGCAGGACAAACAGGCGCTGGCCGACGCCGGCTACATGCTGCGCGAAGGCGTGCAATTCCATTGGGAAAATCACGATTACGCCGATTTCGACGCCTTCCTCGCCACCATGAAAATGGACAAGCGCAAGAAACTGCGCCAGGACCGCCGCCGCGTGGCCGATGCCGGCATCCACTTCGAGCACTTGGCCGGCAGCGCCATCAGCGACGGGGTGCTGCGTTTCTTCTACAGTTGCTATGTGTCGACCTACCAGGCGCATTTCTCGAAGCCGTATCTGTCGCTGGCGTTTTTCCAGCGCCTGCTGGCCGACGTGCCCGACAGCCTGATGATCGTGCTGGCCAAGCGCGGCGACCAGCCGGTGGCGGTGGCATTAAACTTGGTCGGCGGCAACGTGATGTATGGCCGCTACTGGGGCACGACCGAGTTCGTCTCGGGCCTCCACTTTGAAGCCTGCTATGTGCAGGCGATCGACTACTGCATCCAGCACGGCATCGCCAGTTTTGAAGGCGGCGCCCAAGGCGTCCACAAGATGTCGCGCGGGCTGGTGCCGACGCCCACCTGGTCAGCCCACTGGATTGCCGATGAGCGCTTCGCCGATGCAATCGCCGATTTCCTGTCGCAGGAAACCGCCGCCATGAATGATTACATCGACGAGTTGTCAGAGCACGCGCCGTTTAAAAGTAATAGCCAGCCTGCAGATTGATACGACGCGTAAAGCCGTCATGCTGGCTGGCGGTCGACGCCAGGCCGCCGCCATCCGGTGACAGATACGGGTGGTGCTTGCCCCACATGAAGTCGGCGTAGAACAGCCATTTTCCGGCCGAAAAACTCAGGCCACTGACATTCTGCACCGAGTTCTTGTAATTGCTGACGCGCTTGCGCAGCATGCTGTAGTCGTTGTATAGCTTGAAATCCTTGAACGGCCCCAGCCTGCCCGGCAAGTCGTAGCTGACGTTGGCGATATAAATATCGCCTTTGGACGCCACCGGATACGGATAACCGAAACCGCCCAGCATCACAAAACTGTTCGGATCGAGTCCGCCGTAGGTCTGGCTGGCGCTGTGGCTGGTTTTATAGTTGTAGCGCAGCGCCTCCAGCGCCACATTCCACGGCCCGGCGCCGCCACGATAGTGCACCGCCACGGCGTTGCGGCGCGTATCGCGGCCAGCGCTGCGTGTATCGTTGCGAATCGTGCCGGTCAGCGCGGAGAAGCCGACTTCATTGCGCCGCGTATCATCCAGAAAGGCGGCGACGCGGCCAATCATCGTATTGCGCTCATGGTCGCGCTGACCAGTGCCATAGCCTTGCTGGTCGTCATCCGGAACGATGTTGTAAGAGTAGCGGTTGGACGCGCCAGCGGTATTGCTGCCGCCGCCATATGAGCCGCCGTCACGCGGATAGAAGCCGACTTGCCATTCGACCGGCCCGGGCTTGCTGGCGTAAGTGAGGCCGAGATCAAACTTGTCCTCAAATCCAGCGTAGAAGGCAATCGATTCGTAGTAGTTATTGGAAGTGAACGGCGCCAGGCCGAACATGTTTTTATCGAGGCCGACATGCAGCGTACTCTTGTCGGCAAAGCGCATGCCGACCCAGCCATGTTGCAGGAAGTGCTGCCAGTAGCCACCCTGCCCCTTCGGGAAGCGGTTGTAGCGGTATTGCGCTGAACCGATCAGCGTGCCATCGTCGTACTTGAGATCCAGACGTGCGGTATCCAGACCAAAGAAACCGCGCGGATACTCGTCCTGCCAGCTCTTGTGTTCGTAATTAAAGCGGACCGCGCCGCCCAGATTCCACGGTGTATCAGCCGTATCAGCCGCCGCCACACCGCCCGATAGCAGCATCAACGCCGCCATTGCCGCACCCGTGGTGCTTGCATTCTTCTCAGACATAAGTCCCTCGTTCTGATTAGGGGGCATTATTGTAAGGCAAGACATCAGATGAGCCGCGTTCGATTGACCCGCTGGATGAACATACATCAGGGAAACCCTTATACGGTAGAATAACGGTATGCACATCTCCCTGGTTTAAGTATGAATCCAGTTTTCTTCACAGTAATTTCCGTCGAGGCTATACTTTGGCCCCCTTGGAAAGTTTTCTAGGACGTGGCAAAACAGTATGAATGCAGATTTTATAAAACAACGTAGTCGGTTCAAATCCGCCACGATGAAGCGGATCGACGTCAGCGAAGAGGCGTACACCAACGTCACCAACATTCTGGCGACCATCGCCAAACCATTCCACGTGCGCAAAGGTGAGTACCTGCAGCGTGCCGGCGTGCCGGCTACGCAGGTGCACTGGCTGGCCAGCGGCGTGGCGCGCAGCGGTTTCTTCAACCGCGACGGCGTCGAAGTGACGCTGCGCTTCTACCGTGAGGGTGAGTCGGCCACTACCCTGACCGACCTGATCAACGGCGAAACCGGCCAGCCCGCCGTGCAGTTCCTGATCGCGGAAACGCCTATCCACGGCTTTACGCTGGACTGGAAACTGGCTTGCGAGCTGCGCGCGCAAAACGAGGTGATGCAGAACTACCATCTGAACATCGCCATGCACGGTCTGCAAACGCTGGCCCAGCGCGCCTACAACAGCGGCGAGACCTCGGCGCAGGAGCGCCTGGCGGCCTTCCGCGAAGAGTATCCCGGCCTGGAAGCGCGCATTTCGCAACGCGCGATCGCGTCCTACCTGGGCATCACGCCGCAGTATATGTCGCGCCTGCGCCGCGAGGCCGAAGCCAGCGCCACGGAAGCTGCGGAAGCGGTCGACACCGCGCGTCAGACGTAATAAAAAAGGCTCTTCACGGATTACCGGGAAACGCGGCTTTGATCTTCAGGAAAAAGAAGTCGGAGTCGCGGTAGCCATAGGCCATCCGTTTCATTACCTTGA
>NZ_FNEQ01000007.1 GCF_900100205.1 Duganella sp. OV510
TCAAGGTAATGAAACGGATGGCCTATGGCTACCGCGACTCCGACTTCTTTTTCCTGAAGATCAAAGCCGCGTTTCCCGGTAATCCGTGAAGAGCCAAAAAAAAGCCCGCTACGAGAGCGGGCTAAATCTATTTCCTTGGAGGAGAATAGAGGAGACAGGTGCAATCATGCCCGTCACCAAACTATTAATCCAATTTATCTTTCTGATGCCAGAGATTCACCAAGCGCATAACACTTAGAATTTGACGTCCAGCTTGACACTGAAGTAGCGGAACACATCACGTGGCGGCACCCAGCTGCTGGCCGAAACCTGTGGCGAGGTCGAGGTCTGGCCGGCGCGGAACGACGACGGACCGCTGGCGTTGGCGTTCGGGATGTAGAACTTGTCGAACAGGTTGTTGACGCGGAAGCTCAGCTTGTAGCGATCCTTGCTGTCACGCACGCCAAAGCCCAGATCCGTGATCGAATAGCCATCATTTTCAGCATTCGGATCGTTGTTGATGTTGGTGCTGTACTTGCCCTGGTAACGCACGTTGACGTTGACAAAGCCCTTGAACGGCATCTGCGGGATCGCGAAGTCGTAGTTGGCGCCGATGTTCAGCTTGATCTTCGGTGTGCCAGGGAACACGCCGCCGTCCAGTTTCTGCACGCCGGTGGTCGACCCTGCTGCGATCGGGAAGCAGGCCGTGTTCTGGCCGGCGATCGAACCGTTGGCCGCGTACTTGGTCGTGCCCACCGCGACATTGGTCGGGTCGCTGTAGCATGGGCCGTTGGCCCACTCATCGATCTTCGGACGGGTGTAGGCCAGCGCCGCATTGACGGTCAGGTTCTGCGCCACCAGCGCGTTCATGTCGATCTCGAAGCCACGGGTGGAAATGTGCGGAATCGAATTCAGCTGGCTATAGATGGTTGGGTCGTTTGGCAGCACATAGGTGACGTTCTGCTGGTAACCGAAGAAGTCCGACAGGTAGGCCGTGGCCGCGATCGACACGCGGTTGTTGAACAGGTTGGCCTTGGTGCCGAGTTCGAAGCTCTGGCTGGTCTCCGGCTTGATCGGGAACGCCGCCGACGCCTTCAGGCCCGAGGTAACGTCATACGCCTCGCCCTTGTAGCCGGTCGATGCCTGCGTGTAGACCATCCAGTCCGGGGTGATCTGCTTCTGCAGACTGAGCTTGCCGGTGACGGCGCGGTCGGTGTTGCCGATGCTGTGGAACTGGTCCACGCCTTCCGGACCCGGCTTGAAGGTCGATTCGTCCAGCTGGTCGGTGTAGTAGTTGCGCTTGTAGTGGTAGCCCGAGATTTCCTCGTTCAGACGCATGCCGCCGGTCAGCGTCCAGGTCGGCGCGAACTCCCACGACGCCTGGCCAAACACCGACTTGTTGGTGTTGTAGATGTCGGTGTAGTAATTGGTCGGGCTGGATGGCGAGTTGCCGTTGCAGGCGGTCGGCGCCACGCAGTAGCCACGGATGAAGTGGCGGTAGATCTCGTTATGCGCCGCCCACAGGCCGGCCACATATTTGAAGGTGCCTGTGTCCGGCGAGACGTAGCGGAATTCCTGCGTCTTCGAACGGATGTCGTAGGTGCCGAACTGGTAGTTGCCGATGGTTGGCACGGTCTGGCCGGCGGCCGCGATGGTCGGCAGGTCGGTAAAGTCCTGGTCGCGGAAGTCGTTGGCCAGGTATTTGCTCCACGAGGTGATCGACATCAGCGTGGCGTCGTTCGGCAAGGTCCACGACACTTTCAGGCCGACGCCGCGATCGCTGGAAATCAGGCCGGTCGGAAAGTCGCGGCGCACATTGCGGTTGCCCTTGTCGTTGACGTTGATGCCAGCCAGCAGTTGCGACGCCGGCAGCAGCGGATTGCCGTTCAGGTAGACGCCATCCAGGCCGATCGGCGTCGATACCTGGGTGCCGGCTGCGGCCGAACCGGTGCGCAGGTTGAAACCGTTCACCGCCGTCACGCCGCGCGAGTTTTCCTGGTAGTTGTAGCGTGGCGTGAGGTCGACCTGCACCGTGTCGATCGGATTCCACTGCAGCTTGGCCATGAAGGTCTTGCCGCCCGAACCGTTGACGTCCTTGCCATCGGTCAGGTTGTGGAAATTGCCCGGCATGCGCGTCTTGCCGGCGTACAGGCGCAGCGCGAAGTGCTCGTCCAGCTGGCCGCCGGCCGAGGCGTTGACGCGCCATTCGTGGTCATTGGTCAAATAGGTGCTGGCGCGATAGGTCATCGGGCCGGAAATCTGCTTGGTGACGATGTTGACCGCGCCAGCCACCGCCGACTTGCCGAACAGCGTGCTTTGCGGGCCTTTCAGCACCTCGATGCGGGCCACGTCGGCCAGGTCCTTGAAGGCCTGGAACTGGGTGGCGATCGGGATGTCATCGATGATCACCGCCACGTCCGACTCGACACCAATGCCGACCGAGACGGTGCCGATGCCGCGCATGAAGATGGCGTTGTTGGCGGCGGTGGTGCCGGAATTCAGCGTCAGCGATGGCATCATCGCCACCACGTCCTCGATTTCACGGATGTTGGTGCGCTGGATTTCCTGCTCGCTCATCACCGAAATCGACATTGGAACGCTTTCCAATTTTTCGACGCGTTTATTCGCGGTTACTACTACCGTCTCCAGCGTGCCGGGTTTGGTGGTCGATTCTTCTTGCTGCGCCTGGGCGTTCATGGCCAGTAAAGCCAGCGCAAGCGCCGACGCCATCGGCGTCAGGTGGATGGGTTTCTTCATGGTCGTCTCCGTTCTAGTTTTAGTTAATCGTTTAACTTAAGTGACGAGCAAGATTAAAACAGCCTCCAAAATAAGTCAATACAAGTGGGAAATCCGCGCAACACATGCGCGGAAAACGATTACCTTAAATGTCAAAGGGTTATTTGTAGCGGGCAAGTTCCATTTTGCCGATCTGGGAACGGTGCACCTCGTCGGGACCGTCGGCCAGGCGCAGCGAGCGGGCGCTCGCATAGGCGTGAGCCAGGAAAGGGTCGGCCATGCCGCCGCCGCCCTGCACCTGTATCGCCCAGTCTATCACCTTGCAAGCCATGTTCGGCGCCGCCACCTTGATCATGGCGATTTCCTTGGCTGCCACCTTGTTGCCGACCGTATCCATCATGAAGGCGGCGTTCAGCACCAGCAAGCGTGCCTGGTCGATCAGGATGCGCGACTCGGCAATGCGTTCCAGCGTCACGCCCTGCTCCGCCACCGGCTTGCCGAATGCCACGCGCGACAGGCTGCGCTTGCACATCTGCTCCAGCGCGCGCTCGGCCAGGCCGATCAGCCGCATGCAGTGGTGGATGCGGCCGGGACCGAGGCGGCCCTGGGCAATCTCGAAGCCTCTGCCCTCGCCCAGCAGCAGGTTGCCGGCTGGCACGCGGACGTTGTCAAACACCACCTCGGCGTGGCCGTGCGGCGCATCGTCGAAGCCGAACACCGGCAGGTGGCGCAGGATGTTGACGCCGGGTGTGTTGCGCGGCACCAGTATCATCGATTGCTGCTTGTGGCGGCTGGCATTGTCCGGATCGCTTTTGCCCATGAAGATGAACAGCGCGCAGCGTGGATCATTGGCGCCGGACGACCACCATTTGCGGCCGTTGATGACGTACTCATCACCATCGCGGACAATCGAGCTTTCGATATTGGTGGCGTCCGACGAGGCCACCGCGGGCTCGGTCATGCCGAAGCAGGAACGGATGCGGCCGTCGAGCAGCGGTTCCAGCCACTGTTTCTGTTGCTCCGGCGCGCCGTAGCGCGCCAGCACTTCCATATTGCCGGTGTCCGGCGCCGAGCAGTTGAACACTTCCGGCGCCCAGTGCACGCGGCCCATGATCTCGCACAGCGGAGCATATTCCAGGTTGGTAAGGCCGGCGCCCTGGTCGGAATCCGGCAGGAACAGGTTCCACAGGCCGGCGGCACGCGCCTTCAGCTTCAGCTCTTCCATGATGCGGGTCGCCACCCAGGCGTTGCCGGCGTTGCGGTTGGCGTCCACCTCGGCGTGAAACGCGGCTTCGTTCGGGTAGATATGTTCTTCCATGAAGGCCGTCAATTTGGCCTGGAGTTGCTTTACTTTCGGGCTGTAGTCGAAATCCATCGTGTCTCCTTATCGGTATGTGACCGCACCTGGCTGGCCCAGCCATTCCAGATGCGCATAATTATTCAGGTAGCTCAGCGTGAACTGGCCGGGGCGCTGCATCAGCTTGGTGACGGCGGCGTTGGCCAGCGTCCAGTTCAGTTCCATGACCTGGAAATCCTGCAGGCCCAGCAGATGCTGCATCAGCGCCGCGATCACGCCGCCGGAGGTGAACACGATGGTGGTCTGCTTGCTGCTGTCGGTGTCCAGCCGTTCCAGCGCGCGCACGCAGCGGCGGCGGAAGTCCGGCCAGGTTTCGCTGTAGTCGCCGTCATGCCAGCCACTCATCCAGCGCTGCATGGCGGCGCGGAACAGATGCTCCAGCGCGCGCGGCGGATCGACATGCGCGGCCAGCAGCGCCTTGAAGGCGGCGGCGTCGGCAAATTCCGGGCAATGCCGCAGCAGCACCTCGTGATGATCGAATTCAGCGAAGTCCTCGTCGGTGATCCATTCGGTGTCGACCAGCAGCTTCTTCGGCAACGCGCCCATGCAGGCGTCCGCCGTCTGCCGGTGGCGCGCCATGCCGCCGTTGATCACCTTGTGGAAGCGCTGATGCGTGTTGGCATACCACTGGCCCAGCAAGCGCGCCTGCTCATAGCCCAGTTCCGACAACTGATCGTAATTGGCTTTGCCGAACGAGGCCTGCCCGTGGCGCACCAGAAAAATTTGTCCCATATCGCCTCCTCCCGAGAACCGTAGCTTAGCGGCTAGCCTATAATTCATCAAATGAATAGAATTAATGCTCCGCGATAAATCTCATGCATATATCCAAGGTCGACCTCAACCTGTTCATCGTGCTGGAAGCCATCTACGCCGAAGGCAGCATCACGCGCGCCAGCCAGAAAATGAACCTGACGCAGCCGGCCATCAGCCACGCGCTGAACCGGCTGCGCCAGCTGTTCGACGATCCGCTGTTCGAGCGCCAGGGCCACGTGATGACGCCAACGCCGCTGGCCCGTTCCATCATCGAGCCGGTGCGGCGCGCGCTGCGCGGATTTGAGGTGACGCTGACCGGCGCCGCGCGCTTCGACGCCGCCAGCAGCGGGCGCAACTTCTCGCTGGCGGTGCGCGACGTGCTGGAAGCCAGCGTGCTGCCGCCGCTGATGGCCGGCATCGCACGCGAGGCGCCTTCGGCCACGCTGAGCACGGTGCAGGTCAGTCGTCGCGAGCTGGAAAGCGAACTGGCCGCCGGCACGCTGGACGCCGCCATCGACGTGCTGCTGCCGCTGCCGAACGATGTCCGCCGCGCGCAGCTGGCGGGCGACCAGACGGTGGTGCTGGTGCGGCGTGGCCATCCGCTGGTCAAGCGCCGCGCACTGACGCTGGAGACCTATCTGCAACTGGAACACATCCAGACCAGCTCGCGCCGCCGTGGTCCGGGCCTGGAAGATGTGGAACTGAGCAGGCAAGGCCTGCAACGCCGCATCCGCCTGCGCTGCCAGCACTACTTCGCCGCCTGCCGCGTGGTCAGCCAGACCGACCTGGCGCTAACCATGCCCGACCGCCTGGCACGCATCGTCAACCAGCAGTTCAACAACCAGATCCTGCCGCTGCCGCTGGCCATGCCATCGCTGGACGTGTATTTGTACTGGCACGCCAACGTCGACAACGACCCGGCCAACACCTGGCTACGCAGCCAGATCGCCGCCGCCATGCAGGCCGCCGGCTGATTCCCCCAAGTGATACCATGCGATGTCTCAATCTGCGACAAGGGCCAAGATGAATGCCAAGGAATTACAGGACCTGGAAAACGCGGTCAAACTGCTGACCGCGACGCCCGTCCTGATCCGCATGAGCAATGCGGTCGGTTCGACCATCGAAGCGGGCATGAAAAAGCTGCCGGCCAAGGTGCGCGACGGTATCCAGGACGCCACCCACAAAGGCCTGACCAAAGCCATCGAATGGGCCGGCAAATCACTGGACGGCAAAGTGCAGGATGCCAGCACCAGGCGCCATATGCTGGCTGCCGCCACCACCGGCGCCATCGGCGGTTTTTTCGGCTTCGCCGGCCTGGCGATTGAAATTCCCGCGACCACCATGCTGATGATGCGCTCGATACTCGACATCGCGCGCAGCGAAGGCCACGACATTACCGATCCGGTCATCCAGCTCGAATGCCTGAGCGTCTTCAGCCACGGCAGCAGTAGCACCCAGTCCGACGACGCCACCGACACCAGCTACTACACGGCCCGCGTCGCGCTCGCGGAGACGATGGCGGAAACCGCCAAAGCGCTGAGCAAACTCGCCGCTGAAAAAGCTGCGAAAGGCATATCGCAAGGTGTGTCCGCCTCCACCGCCGGTAAATGGATGGCGCGTTTCATCGACGCCGTGGCAACCCGCTTCGGCATCGTCATCACCGAAAAAGCTGCGCTACAAGCCGCGCCGCTGCTGGGCGCACTGACCGGCGCTACCATCAACAGCCTGTTCATGGACTTCTACCAGGATGTAGCACGCGGCCACTTCACCGTCCTGCGCCTGGAAAAGCTCTACGGCCAGGAAACCGTAAAAACCCGATTCGAAGCCCTTGCTCCCTGACGCAGGGGCAGTTCCGGCAATCCGCCATGTGGTGGTTTGCCGGAACTGACTACGACATTGTTGGCATCAGCATGATGGCTTCTCGCCGGCGGCCAGCGTGCGTACGGCTTTGGCGATGTCGGCGCCGATGCGGGTGACGGCGCGCCGGTGGCCGGCAACCAGTTCGTCGTAGCCGGCGCCGACGCTTTCCTGCGCCACGCTGCGACAGGTCAGCACCTGCGCATTGCCGGCCAGGCGCACGCTCCACACCGCGTCAATCAGCGCGTACTGGCCCGGCGCCGATTCGAAGCGCTGCACGTTGGTGCTGATGCGGTACACCGGCGCCTTGTCCGGCACCGGATTGCGGAATACGTCGATCGTCCCCAGTTCGCCGGTGATCGTCAGCGACAGCGCCTGTCCAATTTCCGCCGCCGGCGGCGCCGACCAGCGCTCCTGTTCCAGCACGTCGATGCGGCTGGCGCCGGTCGTCACCACCAGCTGATTGCGCGCCACCTGCTTCGGCACCGTCACCGCCGGCAGCTCGATGTAATAGGCCGGCGCAGCCAGCGTGGTCCGCGCCGCACCATCCGCCGGCACCGGTTTGCCAACACCGAGGCCATTGCTCAGACTATAGAATCGCTCCTGCGGCACGCTGCCGCAGGCCGTCAGCATCAGTGCCGCTGCCAGCAGCGTTGCGCACGTGGCGCTAGAACCGTCACGCATCATTTCTGCTCTCCTTTTTTCTCCGGCTTACCGCGTATCAGCGACTCCGGATGCCGCTCCAGATAATCCGACAGGGCATTCAACGACTCCATGGTTTCCGTCACCTGCCGCAAGGCCTCGCGCAAATCCGACTGCATCGGCGAATCCTTTTGCAGCAGCAGGTCCGCTTCGCTGAAGGTTTTGCGCGCGGCGGCCAGCGTGTCCTTCAGTTCCGGCACCACTTGCGCGTCCAGGCGCTTCATCAGCACGTCGGCGCTCTTCAGTGTATCGCGCAGGTTCTTGCCGATCTCCTCGAACGGCACCTTATCCAGCTTGCGCGCGATGCTGGACAGCTGCGTCTGCAACTCATCCAGGCTGTTAGGCACGGTCGGCAGCTCCACCACCTCCGCCGTGGCGTCGATCTTCACCGGCGCCGCATTCGGGAAGAAGTCCAGCGCCACATACAACTGGCCAGTCAGCAGGTTCCCGGTGCGCAGCTGGCCGCGCAGGCCGCGCGCCACCAGGCGCTCCAGCACCAATGCACCGTTGCGCTCCTGGTCATCCTGCACGCTCTTGGCAAAGCTGCGGCCCAGGCGTGCCGGGTACATATCCACCGTCACCGGCATGCGGAAGTTCTTCTTCACAGGATCGAACTCCACGCCGACCGAGCGCACCTCGCCCAGCACGATGCCACGGAAGTCCACCGCTGCGCCGGCCGACAAGCCGCGCAGCGACTGGTCGAAATACAGCACCGTGGTCACCGCCATGCCATCCGGCTCGCGCATCGCGCTGGCCTGGTCTGCCGCCAGCGCGAACTCGCTACCGCCCGGCGCCACCGCCGACGGCTTCTGTCCGCTCACCGACTCAAACGAAATGCCACCCACCAGCACTGCCGCCAGCGACTGGGTATTCACCTTGAAACCGCTGGAATCCAGGCGTACGTCAACGCCGCTGGCATGCCACCAGCGCGTGTTCTTGCCCACATACTGATCGTAAGGCGCGGCGATAAACACCGACATTTTCACACCCCGGCCCTTCTCTTCCAGATCGAAACCGGTCACCTGCCCCACCTGGATGCGGCGATAGAAAATCGGCGCACCGACATCGATGGAACCCAGCGATTCGCTATGCAGCAAATAGGATGTGCCCTTCTCGTCGCGCGTCACCTGCGGCGGCTTTTCCAGCCCGGTGAATTCATTGGTGGTTTCCTCCGACTTGCCGGCATCCACGCCGATGTATGAGCCGGACAGCAAAGTGTTCAGCCCCGACACGCCACTGGCGCCGATGCGCGGCCGCACCACCCAGAAGCGCGTATCCTGCGCCGTGAAGCGCTTGGCCTCCTTGCTCATGTCGATCGTCACCAGCACCTTGGACAAGTCACGCGCCAGCGAGATCGACTTCACCAGGCCGATATCCACGTCCTTGTACTTCACCTTGGTCTTGCCCGGCTCCAGTCCATCCGCGCTGCGGAAGCTGACGGTCACGGTTGGCCCCTGGTCCAGCAGCGTCTTGGTCACCAGCGTCAGGCCGATGAGCGCCGCCAGCAAGGGAATCAGCCACACCAGCGATGGCAGCCAGCGGTTGGCCTTCTCCACTTCCGGCTCGTTCAACGGCGGATTGCCGTTCTCATTCTCAGGCATGCTTCTCTCCATGTGTATCGACAGGGTCCCAGATCAGGCGGGGATCGAACTGCATCGACGCGATCATGGTCAGTACCACCACCGCGCAAAACGCCAGCGCGCCGGGACCGGCCGTGATCACCGCCAACGACTGAAACCGCACCAGCGCCACCGTCAGCGTAATGACAAAAATATCCAGCATCGACCAGCGGCCGACAAACTCCACGATGCGATACAACACCGTGCGTTGCAAGGGCTGCCAGCGCGAGCGCCGCTGCGCCGTCCAGGCCAGCAGTCCCAGCGCCACCAGCTTCAGCACCGGCACCACGATGCTGGCGATGAAAATGATGACCGCCAGCGCCGGCGAGCCGCTGGTCCAGAAATAGACCACGCCACTGATGATGGTGTCGTCCTCCTTGCCGAACAGCGAATGCGTATGCATCACCGGCAGCAGGTTGGCCGGAATATAGAGGATGGTGGCCGCCAGCAGGAAAGCCCAGGTGCGTCCGACGCTGTCCGGACGGCGCCGGTGCAGGCGCGCGCCGCAGCGCGCACAATACTGGTGCCGCACCGTGTACTTCAACGACTCCACCAGCCCGCAAGCATGACAGGCCAGCAGCGGCGCGCCCTTTACCAGCGCCGCATACTTGAAGGTCTTCTGCGCCACGCGACGCGGTCCCGGCAGGTGCTCGCCGATATTCCATAGCGTCTTCGGATCGAACGACACCACAATGGCCAGCATCATGGTCAGCGCGCCGAAGGCAAACAGTCCGGGATGCACGACCACTTCGGCCAGGCTGGTCATCTTGACGATGGTGATCAGGATGCCAATCATCAGCACCTCGGTCATGCCCCAGCGCCGCGCCATGCCAACCGCGCGCAGCAGATGATCGAAGCCCGCTGGACGGCGGCCGGAGCGCAGCGACATGGTCACATACAGCAAGGAAGCCAGTTCCACCGCCGGCAACAGCATCGTGAATAAAAACACCACTACCGCCACCAACTGCATCTGTTCCATCCACAGCACGCGGATAGCGCCAAGCAGCGTGGCGCTGGTGTTATAGCCGCCCACCTCCAGCTCCACGATGGGGAAGAACTGCGCAATCAAAAACGTGAACACCGCCGCCATCGTGATCGCCGCCATGCGGCTGGCATCCGAGTGCACGCCGCGATACAGCACCGAACGGCAACGCACGCAGCGCGCCTTCTCGCGTGGGCGTAACGGGCGGTGCTGGTGCAGCACGCCGCAATCGTGGCAACTGATCAAATCGTATCGATGCACAGGCTGGCCGTTCAGTCAATAATATCCCTATCATACGATAAAGCCGTATCGGCTATGATAGAGCACTAACTCAAACAAAAACGGAGACAGCCGATGCCCCGCTGTTGGCCCGCGATGCTCACCGCCGCCTTCACCAGCCTTCCCGCCGCGGCGCAGGGCCCGGACACGCTCATCTTCGGCACCACCCATGAAAGCGACTCGGTGGTGTACCAGTACGCCACTGCCTACCTGAACAAGCTATGCGCGGAAATCCGCCAGCGCTGCCAGTTGCAAAGCCTGCCGGGCCGGCGCGCCGAAGCAATGCTGGCCGATGGCAGCATCGTCGGCGAAATGGGGCGGGTCAAGGACTATGGCCGCAAGCATCCACACTACCTGCGTATCGACGAGCCGTTTGTGCAGACACGCACCTTCGTCTTCACGCCGGCAGCAAAGCCGGCCATCGACAGCTGGCAGGAACTGACGCAACAAGCCCGCACCGTCAGCTACAAGCGCGGCATCCACACCTATCAAACCAGGTTGGAAATGCTGCGGCCGCAGGTGACGCCGCATGATGTGCAAACCGTGCCGGCTTGTCTGCAAATGGTGATCGCGGGGCGCGACCAAGCCTGCGTTTATGATGACGGCAGCTTGAGCGCCGCCTCGCGCGCCATGCTGTCGCTGGGGCGCATCGGCAAGCCGCTGGAAGAACTCGATCTGTATATCTATCTTGGCCGCGACCAGCGCGCGCTGGCGGGCAGCATCAATGCAGCCGCCGGCCGCCTGCATGCCCAGGGCCTGAACGCCGAGCTACGGCGGAAGTATTTTATTTCGCCTTGACGCTGGAAGACAGTTCCTGGAAGTCGTCGCTCTTGACCAGGGCCTGCCAGGTGGCCATCAGCTTCGCCGGCGGCGTAATCAGCTTGCGCTCCCCCAGGTCCAGCCAGCCGCCGGTGCTGTTGACGCGCGCCGCCAGCTTGCCATCCGGGCGAATGATGTCCGAGCGCAGTATCCAGCGGCTGCCATCTTCCGCCAGGCCGGCCAGCGACAGCGTCACGGTGATTTCCTCCAGCAGCAGCACTTCCTTGACGTAGGCAATTTCGTCCTTCATCACCACCGGGCCGATTTTCAGCCGCATGAATTCACTCATGGGGAAGCCGTGCTCCGACAGGAACAGCATGCGCACATCGCCGGCTTTATCGAGAAATGCGGTATTGCGCATATGGCTGTTGAAGTCCATGTCACCCCAGCCAGCCATCAGTTTTTTAGCAAACATCTCACTCCCCAAGGAAATCGAATAAGGTGCATGCTACCACCTTCGTCGCCTTGCGCAGATCTTCGAGATTAAGACGTTCGTCGGCCTTCTTGGCGTTCGATTCCGGCACCGTGCGCGGGCCGGCGCCGTACAGCACCGCCGGAATGCCATGCTCGCCGTACAGGCGCGCGTCCGCATACAGCGGCGTGCCTTGCGCCGGGATCTTCTCGCCGATGATGGTTTCGGCGTTCTGCTGGATGCTGGCTACCAGCTTGTCCGTACCTGGACGCTCGCGCAGCGCGTGCGACAGCAGCAGGCGCTTGATCTCCAGCGTGATGCCCGGAACACCCTGCACCGCATTCTCGATCAGCGCCCGCACCTGCGCTTCCACCTCGGCCGGATCTTCTTCCGGAATCATGCGGCGGTCCATCTTCAGCACCACTTTTCCGGGCACCACGTTGGTATTGGTGCCGCCGTCGATACGGCCTACCAGCATGGTCGGCGAGTCGATGCCGGCGATCTTTGACTTGATCTTCTTCAGTTCCGGCAGCTGGCCATAGATGGCGTTGAGGATGCGTGTGGCCGCCTGCAGTGCATCGTGGCCGGTTTCCGGCATCGCGCCGTGCCCCGACTTGCCGTGTACCGTGATCTCCAGTTGCAAACAGGCGTTGTGTGCGGTGACGATGTTGTAGCTGAAGCCCGCCGCGATCACGTAATCCGGCTTGGTCAGTTTCTGTTCCAGCAGCCAGCCCGGTCCCAGCAGGCCGCCAAACTCCTCGTCGTAGGTGAAGTGTAGTTCCAACCCGCCCTTCAGCGGCACGCCCAGCGCTTCCAGCGCGCGCACCGCAAAGATGTAGGTCGCGAAGTCGCACTTCGACACTGCCGCCGCCCGGCCATAGATGTAGCCGTTATCCACCACGCCGCCGTATGGCGGATAAGTCCAGTTGTCACCCGGCGGCACGACATCGCCGTGCGCATTCAGCGCCACCGTGGGGCCACCCGCCGCATAGGGGCGGCGCACGATCAGGTTGGTGATGCTCTGCATGCCGTAGTCGTGCACGGCCTGCTCGGGCACTGCATGCTTCTCGGCGCTCCAGCCGTAGGCCGTCACCAGATCCGCCACCAGGTCCGCGTGCGGCGCGTTATTGCCCGGAGGTGTATCGGTTGGCACGCGCAGCAGTTGCTGTAGCACGCCGACTTCCTCGTCAAAGTGCGCGTCGATCCATTCAGCCAGTTTTTGCTTGCTCATTGCTTGTTCCTTCATTTGGCGCCGGCCTCGTACCAGGCGGCGATCTGCGCCCGTTCGGCGTCGGTCATATTGGTCAGGTTAGCCAGCGGCATGGCCTTGGTCTGCACCACCTGCTTGTAGATTTTCTCTGCATTCTGATGGATTTCGGCGGCGGTGTCGAAGGCCACACCCAGCGGGGCCGCAGCAAAGCCGGGCTGCGTTGGATGCGCAGCATGGCAGGACAGGCAGCGCGCATCGACCACCGCTTTGACGCTGGCGAACTCCGGCGCCGCCACCGTCGCAGAAACCGGCCTGGCGGGCGCTATCGCCACCGCCACGCCAGCCAGCAACGCCACGCCGATGGCCGGATAGCGCCATTCCACGCGCCCTTTGTGGCGCAGGTTGAAGAAGTGGCGGATGAACACGCCCGCCGCCATGATCAGCGCCAGCACCAGCCACGCGTGCCCGTTCCGGTACGTCATCGCATAGTGGTTGCTGATCATGATGAACAGCACCGGCAGCGTGAAGTAGTTATTGTGGACGCTGCGCTGCTTGGCCTTCTGGCCATGCACCGGGTCCGGCATGCGGCCGGCGGTCATGGCTTCGACCATCTTGCGCTGGCCAGGGATAATCAGCATCAGCACATTACCGACCATGATGGTGCCGATCAGCGCGCCCACATGAATATACGCCGCGCGTCCACTCAGCACATGCGTCAGTCCATACGCCGCCGCCACGATCAACGCAAAAATCACCACGCCAAACCACAAATCATGCTTGCCCAGCGGCGAACGGCACAACAAGTCATATACCGTCCAGCCGATCACCAGCGTGCCGACACCGATGCCGATCGCCTGCAAGCTGCTGATATCCGCGATCTGCTTATCGATCATCATCGCTTGCGCATTAAAATAATAAGCGATGGTCAGCAACGCAATGCCGGACAGCCAGGTGGAATAAGCCTCCCATTTAAACCAGTGCAGTTCCTTCGGCAACTCGGCCGGCGCCACCAGATACTTCTGCGGATTGTAGAAACCGCCGCCATGCACCGCCCATAATTCACCCGACACACCCTTCTTCGCCAGCTCCGATCCGGGCGCCGGCGGGCGGATCGAATTATCCAGCCACACAAAGTAAAACGACGCGCCTATCCAGGCAATGCCGGTAATGATGTGCAGCCAGCGGACCAGCAGGTTAGCCCATTCGAGGCCGTAAGGGATCAGGTATTCCATGTAGTTTTAAAGGTCAAGAATGTGGCTAATTTACAGAAGATAAACGGATTTGATTCCTGCTACATGAACATTAGAGTATATTAAACATATCCATTTCCGTATAAACGACTCAACTCATGTCCGCTTTGCCGCAACACCTGGACCTTCACCTGATCCGCATCCTCTACCTGCTGCTGGTGGAGAAAAACGTCTCCCGCGTCGCGCTGAAACTGAATCAGCCGCAGCCATCAATCTCCGCCTCGCTACGCAAGTTGCGCGAGCTGACCGGCGATCCTCTTTTGGTGCGTGGCGCGCGCGGCATGGTGCCGACCCAGCATGGTGAAAGCCTGCTTGCACCAGCAAAGCGCATTCTCGATGAAACCGAGAACCTGTTCCTCAAGAAGGCAGCTTTCGTGCCACAGGAAGAAGCGCGCACCTTCCACGTCGCCGCACCGGACTACCTGGACAGCCAGTTCCTGCCCAATCTGGTAGCGCTGCTGCGGCGCGGCTCGCCCAACAGCCGCATCAAGATTCATGGCCTCGGTCCGGGCTCGGACTATGTGCGCCTGCTGTCGGACGGCGACATGGACCTGGTCATCGCCAACTGGGACGAGCCACCCGAGCACCTGCACATGTCCAAGCTGTTCGAAGATCCCATCGTCTGCGTGATGCGCGCCGACGCGCCTTATGCGCTGCGCACCGACAGCGACAAGATGACAATGGACGATTACCTGACGCTGCCACACGTGGCGCCAACGCAGATCCTGCCCGGCTATCTCGGCGTAATCGACGACTATCTCGAACGCCAGGGCCTGCAGCGCAACGTGGTGGTGGAGTCGGCCTACTTCGGCCTGATCCCCAGCATGCTGGCGCAGACGGACTTGATGCTGACCACCGGCAGTCAGTTCGTGCGCCATTACGAAAAACAGATGGGACTGAAGAAGTTCACCGTGCCGGTCAAGTTCCCGGCGATGCGTTTCTATCAGTTGTGGCACGAGCGCGTGCACCAGGCGCCGGAACACAAGTGGCTGCGCGAACAAGTCGCCGCCGCCGCCAAGGCGCTGACGCAAAACTAAGCACAGCCGTATAAACCGTACCGCATACCGCATATATCGCAGCGACGCTGGCGCGTTATGATGGAGCCCATGATGACGACACTCTCTGACCTGAACAGCTGCGACACCGCCACCTTCGTCGAACGCCTGCGCGGCATCTACGAACACTCGCCATGGATACCGGAACGCGCCGCCGCGCAGCGGCCGTTCAACAGCGTTACCGCGCTGAAGCTGGCCTTGCAGGATATGGTCAGCGCAGCCTCGCTGGATGAACAACTGGGCCTGATCCGCGCCCATCCCGAGCTGGCTGGGAAGGCCGCCGTGGCCGGCCAGTTGACTGCGGAATCGACCAGCGAGCAGGCCAGGTCCGGCCTGCACCTGTGCAGCGCAGAGGAATTCGCCACGCTGCACCAGCTGAATGCCGACTACAACGCCAAATTCGGTTTCCCGTTCATCCTCGCTGTCAAAGGCCCTACCGGCCAAGGGCTGACGCGGCAAGCAGTCATCGCCACCTTTGCACGCCGCCTGAAGAATCAGCGCGCCGCTGAAATCGCCGAATGCCTCCGCCAGATCAAGCGCATTGCAGAAATCCGCCTGAATGATCTGCTGTCCGTGCAGCTGGAGTTCGGTCCCACCATCATGCAGTGGAGCGAGGAACTGGCGGCGTGGAGCGACGACGAAGCCGCGCTCACCTGCGCCTACATGACCTCCGCGCATCGCCAGACAGCCGCGCAGCTGCTGGAATGGATGCAAGCCGCCGGCATGAATGCGCATATCGACGCTGTCGGCAACGTAGTCGGCGTCTACCGCTCGGAAGCGGCCAACGCCAGAACGCTGATGACCGGCTCGCATTACGACACCGTGCGCAACGGCGGCAAATACGACGGCCGGCTTGGCATCCTGCTGCCGATCGCCATCGTGCGCCATCTGCACGCACGCAGCGAAAAACTGCCCTTCCATATTGAAGTGGTTGGCTTCGCCGAAGAAGAAGGTGTGCGTTTCAAGAGCACCTTCCTTGGCAGTACCGCCATCACCGGCCGCTTCGACATGTCTTTACTGGAGCAGGCCGACGCCGATGGCGTCAGCATGCGCGATGCCTTGCTGGCCGCAGGCCATGATATCGCGCGCATTCCGGCGATCGCCCGCAATCCTGCCGACCTGCTGGGCTTCGTTGAGGTCCATATCGAACAAGGCCCGGTGCTGCTGGAGCGTGACCTGGCGCTGGGCGTGGTCACGGCTATCGCCGGCAGCTCGCGCTACCTGGTCGAACTGACCGGTCTGGCCAGCCATGCCGGCACCACGCCGATGAATATGCGCAAGGACGCCGCTTCGGCGGCCGCCGAAATCGTGCTGCTGGTCGAGCAGCGCTGTGCGCAAGCGCCTTCGCTGGTCGGCACGGTCGGCCAGCTGCAAGTTCCGGGCGGTTCGGTCAACGTCATCCCCGGTGCCTGCAAACTGTCGCTCGACATCCGCGCTGCCGACGATGCGGTGCGTCTGGCTGCGGTAAAAGACGTTTTGGACGGCATCGCCACCATTTGTGCGCGCCGCCAGATTGAATTCACGCTGCAGCCGTTGCTGGAGGCCAGCGCCGCGCCGTGTGCGCCGCGCCTGATGCGGCAGTTCGGTGACGCCATCGAACGCGCCGGCCTGCCGCGCTTTGAGCTGTTGTCCGGCGCCGGCCACGACGCCATGGAGATGGCAGCCATCACCGACGTCGCCATGCTGTTCACGCGCTGCGGCAACGGCGGCATCAGCCACAATCCACTGGAAACCATGACCGCCGACGACGCCGACATCGCTGCCCGCGTGCTGCTCGACTTCCTGCGCAGCTACAAGGACTGATCGCGCACGTACTGGCGCGGCGAGCAGCCCATCACACGCTTGAAAGCCGTGCTGAATGCACTGTCCGATTCGTAGCCCAGTTGCTGCGAGATGACCGACACCGGCTGGCTGGAATGCACCAGCCGGTCGCCTGCAAGCAGCATGCGCCAGCGCGTCAGGTAATCCATCGGCGAACTACCGACGGTCTGTTTGAACTTGAGCGCCAGCGTGGAGCGCGACATGCCGACATGCTGCGCCAGCGTCTCCAGCGTCCAGCGTTGCGCCGGCTCCGCGTGCAGCGCACCGATGGCGCTGCCGATCTGCGGATCGGCCAACGCGTAAAGCCAGCCGACGCCATTGCCCTCCTCTTCCGCCAGCACCAGCCGTAAGGCCTGCACCAGCATCATGTGCGCCATGTGCTGTGCGATCAGCACATGGCCCGGCCGTTGCTCGCGCAGTTCCGTCGCCAGCCGCTGCAAGGACCAGCGCAACGCTTCGCGGTCGCTGTCCTTGTGCACGTGGGCGATGGGCGGCAACGCCTCCAGCAGAATGCTGGTGTGCTTGCCGTTGAAAACAAAATGACCACCGACGATCATGCAGCCGCCGCCATCGTTGATGATGCCGATGCCGCCGACACGCCGCTTGTGCAGCAACTCCAGCGCATTCACCGGCGGCAGCGACAAGTCGCTGGCCAGCCGGAACGCGCGTCCACGCGGGAGTAAAAAGCAGTCGCCGGTCTTCAGGCGCACCGGCTCGTCCACATCCTCCACCGACAGCCAGCACTCACCATGCACCACCGCGTAGCACTTGATGCCTTCGGGCCGATGGAATTGCAGCGCCCAGTCACCGGCGGCGTCAAAACCGCCGGCCATGTAGCTACGCGGCTTCAGCAAGGACAGCACATCTGACAAAGGATCCATAATTTTCGGACGAATACAAAGAAAGTACGGATTCTACAGCATGGATCGTCCGGCCAGCATCTCCTATCATGCAGTCATCCACACGAGGAGATCAACATGAAAGTATTCGTTACAGGTGCAACGGGCTGGGTAGGCTCGGCGATCATCCAGGAATTGATTGCGGCAGGCCACAAGGTGCTGGGACTCGCGCGCAGCGACGACGGCGCCGCCCTGCTGCGCGACCGTGACATCGCCGTGCATCGCGGCGAACTGTCAGACCTGGAGGCGCTGCAAGCCGGCGCGCGGGCATGTGATGGCGTGATCCACACCGCCTTTATCCACGACTTCAAGGACTTCAACGCCGCTGGCGAAACCGATCGCCGCGCCATTGAGGCCATGGGTGACGCGCTGGCGGGCAGCGGCAAGCCGCTGATCACCACCTCGGGTAGCGCGCTGCTGCCTCACGGCCGCCTTGGCACGGAAAGCGACGCGGCCGATCCGCACGGCGCCGCCCAGCACCGTACCGCCTCGGAAGCGCTGACGCTGGCACTGGCCGGGCGCGGCGTGCGTTCATCGCTGGTGCGCCTGCCACCATCGGTGCATGGCGACGGCGACTACGGTTTCGCACCACGGCTGGTGGATATCGCCCGCGCCAAAGGCGTTTCGGCCTACATTGGGGATGGCGAGAACCGCTGGCCGGCCGTACATCGCACGGACGCAGCCCGCCTTTATCGGTTGGTGCTGGAACACGGAGTGGGAGGAGCGCGCTATCACGCCATCGCCGAGCAGGGCATCGCCACGCGCAAGATCGCAGAAGTCATCGGTCAGGGTCTCGGCTTGCCAGTGGTCAGCATGACGGCCGAACAGGCGCACGACCATTTCGGCTTCCTTGCGCGCTTCTTTGGCGCCGACTGCCCTGCCTCCAGCGCACTGACGCAACAGCAGCTTGGCTGGCAGCCTTCCGGGCCGGGGCTTATCGAAGATCTGGAGCGGCACTACTTCCGAAGCTGAGTAACGCGGCCGCCACCTCGGCAATCACCGGCGCCCAACCGCCACCGCGCGGTTGGCGGAACAGGCGCATGGCCGGATACCACGGCGTATCGCTGCGATCCGTCATCCAGCGCCAATCGCAGCGATAGTCCGGCAGCAGCAGCCAGCAAGGCTTGCCGAGCGCGCCGGCGAGATGCGCGACCGCCGTATCCACACTGATGACCAGATCGAGATTGGCGATGACGGCAGCCGTCTCCGCAAAGTCACCCAATTGCGCGCCGATCGGATGCAGCGACATCCCGCTCGGCGGCAGCAAAGCTTCGGCTTCGCCAGCGCCCTTCTGCAAGCTGACGAAATGCGCGGGCACTGCGGCGAGCGGCGCAAGCGTCATCAACGACGGCAAGGAGCGGTCGGCGTCATTCTCGAAATTGGCGTTGCCGCGCCATGCAAGGCCGACACGCAACCCATGCTGCGGCAACACAGCACGCCAGTGGTCAACCAGTTCCGGCTGCGCGCGCAGATAGGGCACCTCCGCAGGAATGGAGGCCAGCTCCGTGTCGAACAATCCCGGCAAGCGCATCGGCCGTGTCCAGAAATCCCAGTCGCCCGGCAGATCCTGACCCAGCGCATGCACACGATGCACGCCCGGTAGCGTGGCAAACAACCGCTGCAATTCTGGATGGCACACCACATCCACACGCGCGGCGCCGCGTTGCTTCAGCAGCGGCACATACCGCACAAACTGGATCATGTCGCCATGGCCGGCTTCCAGGCCAAGCACGATGGACTTCCCAGCCAGCGGCTCGCCCTCCCAGAACGGACAATCGAAGGACAGCGGAAACTGATCGAACTGCCAACGCGCATCCAGCATGCGCCAGCCTTCTTCGAAACGGCCCTGCCGCAGCAGCAGATAACTCAGGTTGAACTGCGTGCGCGCATGGCCGGGCTCCAGCGCCAAAGCCTCGCGATAGCAAGCCTCGCCCTCCGGCTCGCGATGGGTACACACCAACAGCGCGCCCAGCATATTCCACGCCGCTGCGGAATCCGGCGCGCACTCCACCGCCGCGCGCATGGCCGATTCCGATTCCTCAAAGCGCTTCTCCTTCAGCAGCAGTGCGCCCAGGTTCTGATACAACTGCGCGTGGTCCGGCATCAGCGCCAGCGCTTGCAGATAATGGAATTCCGCTTCCGCCGCTGCACCCTGCTGCTCCTTCAGATAGCCGAGATTGGCGCGCGCCGCCGCGTGCCATGGCTGCAAGGCCAGCGCTTGCAGATAGCAATCTTCAGCGCCAGCGTAGTCGCCGGCAGCCAGACGTTCGTTGGCATCGAGGTAGGCTTGCTGAGGGTCGGTATGCATGCGATGAAGTATGCACCGCCCTCGTCCTTCGGTCAAACCACGCGGGCACGCTCCAGCATGGCGTGCAGCAGAACGTTACAGCCAGCTTCCAGGTGCTCCGGCTTGGCGTCCTCGATTTCGTTGTGGCTGATGCCATCCTTGCACGGCACGAAGATCATGCCGGATGGCGCAAGGCGGGCGGCGTAGATGGCGTCGTGGCCGGCGCCGGACACCACGTCCATGGTCGAGTAACCCAGTTTGGCGGTGGCGCTGCGTACCGCATCCACGCACTCCGGATGGAAGGGGCATGGCGGATAATAGGAAACGCGCTCGATGGAGATTTTGAGGCCGCTTTCATTGCGCGTCTTGTCGATAAAGGCCAGCATCTCTTCATGCATGGTATTGAGCAGTTCATCGTTCACGTTGCGCAGGTCGATGCTGAATTTGACTTCGCCGGGAATGACGTTGCGGCTGTTGGGGAAAACCTGCACCATGCCGACCGTGCCACGGCCATACGGCGGGTAGCGGTTGGCGATGGCCACCACTTCCTGCATGATGCGGGTGGAGACTTGCAGCGCGTCCTTCCGCAGATGCATCGGCGTCGGGCCGGCGTGGGCTTCCATGCCGGTGACCACGCAGTCGTACCAGGACAGGCCCATCACCGCCGGCACCACACCGATGACCTTGTCGGCATCCTCCAGCACCGGGCCTTGTTCGATGTGCGTTTCGAAGTAGGCGCCGATTGGATGATCGCCCGGCACTTGCGCGCCCTTGTAGCCGATACGCTCCAGCTCCTCGCCGACTGACTTGCCATCCACGTCGCGCGCCGCATATGCCGTCTCCAGCGAAAAGGCACCGCAGAATACGCCGGAGCCCATCATCACCGGCACGAAGCGCGAGCCTTCCTCATTGGTCCAGAAGGCGACTTCAATCGGCGCCTCCGTTTTGATCTTGAGGTCATTCAGCGTGCGCACGACTTCAAGGCCGGCTAGCACGCCGTAGTTGCCGTCAAACTTGCCGCCAGTCGGCTGCGTGTCGATATGGCTGCCGGTCATGACTGGCGGCAGCGCGTTGTTCGTGCCATCGCGGCGCATGAAGACATTGCCGATCTGGTCGATGGTGATCGACAGGCCGGCTTCCCTGGCCCACCCGACCACCAGGTCGCGGCCCTGTTTATCAAGGTCCGTCAGGGCAAGGCGCTTGACGCCGCCCTTCTCGGTCGCGCCGATCTGCGCCAGTTCCATCAAAGACGCCCACAGGCGATCACCATTAATTTTCATGCTGGACTCCTTAACGCGCCGACGTTGCCTTGAACGACGGACGATTGATATAGCGGCCTGCACCCTCCACGGCCATCAGCACGCCGCGATGGAAGACGATATTCCCGGCGGCCAGCGTGGTGCTCGGAATGCCACGCACGGTACGGCCCTCGAACACGTTGAAGCCGCCTTTGGCAAACTGCGTCAGTGCCGAGATGGTGCGCGTGGCTTCCGGGTCCCACACCACCACGTCCGCATCCGCGCCCGGCGCGATGACGCCCTTGCGCGGGTAGATATTGAAGATCTGCGCGGTATTGGTCGACGTCACCTTGACGAATTCCGACGGCGTCAGCAAGCCGGTATTGACGCCCGCATCCCAGATGACCGACATGCGGTCTTCCACGCCACCGCAGCCGTTTGGAATCTTCGTGAAATCGTCCTTGCCCATGGCCTTCTGCTCCGCACAGAAGGTGCAGTGGTCGGTAGCCGTAGTATGCAGATTCCCACCGCGCAGCCCCTGCCACAGCGCTTGCTGATGGTGCTTGCTGCGGAACGGTGGACTCATTACGTGGCCCGCTGCAAACTCCAGGTCATCGCTCTGGTACACGCTATCGTCGATAACCAGGTGGCCGGCCAGTGCCTCGCCATAGACCCGCTGTCCATGCGCGCGCGCCCGCGTGATCGCCTCCAGCGACTCCTCGCATGACACGTGCACGATGTAGATCGGCGTGTTCATCACATTGGCAATCGCGATGGCGCGGTTGGCCGCTTCCGCTTCCACTTCCGGAGGGCGCGACAGCGGATGCGAGCTTGGCCCGGTCAAGCCGCGCTTCAGCAAATCCTGCTGCAACTGATAAACCAGTTCGCCATTCTCGGCGTGCACAGTCGGCATGGCGCCCAGCTCCAGGCAGCGGCGGAAACTCTTCACCAGCGTTTCATCGTCGGCCATGATGGCATTCTTGTACGCCATGAAGTGCTTGAAGCTGTTGACGCCATGGTCTTTCACCAGAATGCCCATGTCGCGGTGCACCGTCTCGTCCCACCAGGTAATCGCCACGTGAAAGGTGTAGTCGCCCGCCGACTTCCTCGCCCATTCGCGCCACTGGTGATAAGCCTCGATCAGGTTCTGCTTCGGCGAAGGAATCACGAAGTCGATAATGGTGGTGGTGCCACCCGCCAGGCCGGCGGCGGTGCCGGTGTAGAAGTCGTCCTGCGTCACCGTCCCCATGAACGGCAGGTTCATATGCGTGTGCGGGTCTATCCCGCCCGGCATCACATACTGGCCGCCGGCATCGATCACCTTGGCGCCCGCCGGCACTTCCAGGTTTTCGCCGACAGCGGCGATCTTGTCGCCATCGCACAGCACATCGGCGCGAAAGGCGCGGTCGGCATTGACGACAGTGCCGCCACGGATGATGGTCTTCATAAACGTCTCCTTATGGGTGAACCGGCGTGCGCACGGCAGGCACGGCCTTCCCTTTCATCATAAGCCCGTACACAATGGCCGAAATGGCGATGCCAACGAACCACGCATAGGTATAAATCGTTTTAAACGTTTCCGGCACATCGGGGAAGGAAGCCGGGAACGCAGCATTAAGGAAGCCCGGAATATTCGGCACCACGCCGATCACAAACGCCACCATCGCCGCCGTATTCCAGCCCTTGCCATACGAGTATTGGCCGTCTTCGCGATACAGATCAACGACATTCAGTTCCGTCTTGCGCACGAGGTAGTAATCGACAATCAGCACACCGGCGATCGGGCCAAGCAGCGCCGAGTAGCCAATCAGCCAGGTGAAGATGTAGCCTTGCGTCGACTCCAGTATCTTCCACGGCATCATCAGGATGGCGATGGCAGCCGTGATATAGCCGCCTGTCTTGTACGTGATCTTCTTCGGTGACAGCGCCGAGAAATCATACGCCGGACCGACCAGGTTTGCCGCCAGGTTGACCGACACGGTATCGATGAGCAGAATGAGCAGCGCTACCAGCACCGCCACGCCGGTCATGCGGCTCGACAGCTCGACCGGGTCCCAGATCGCCTTACCGTACAAGACGACCGTGGCCGAGGTCACGATCACCGCCATCGCCGCCAACAAGCCCATAGGCAATGGTAAGCCAACCGTCTGGCCGATCACCTGGTCGCGCTGTGTCTTGGCGAAGCGCGTGAAGTCTGGAATATTCAGCGCCAGCGTGGCCCAGAAACCGACCATCGCCGTCAGCGAAGGCCAGAACACGGACCAGAACTGGCCAGCCTTCTTGCAGCCGTCAACAAACTGCGACGGCGCCGACAGCAGCTCGCCAAAGCCGCCTGCCTTGCTGTGCACCCAGCCAAGCAGCACGAAGCAAATGGCAATCTTCAGCGGGGCGGTGTAAGTCTCCAGCTTGCGGATCGACTCCATGCCGTGCACGATGTAATAAAACTGGATGGCCCAGAAAGCCAGGAAGCAAAGCAGCTGCCCACCGTTGATACCAAGCCCCGCGATCTTCTCACCGCCGATATCTCCGCCCATCATCACGCCCAGCAGCGTGTAAATCATCTGGCCGCCAAACCAGGTTTGAATACCATACCATCCGCAAGCGACAATCGCGCGCATCAACGCCGGCAGCCTGGCGCCCGAGGTGCCAAACGATGCCCGCGCCAGCACCGCGTACGGGATGCCGTACTTGGTGCCGGCATGGCCGATCAACAGCATCGGCAGCAACACGATGGCATTCGCCAGGAACACCGTCAGCACCGCCTGATAGCCGGACATCCCGCCTTCGATCAGACTGGCGGACAATGTGTAGGCTGGAATGCACATGACCATGCCAACCCACAGCGCCGAGAAGTGATACCAGCGCCAGGTGCGCTGTGCCGCCGTTGTCGGCGCCAGGTCTTCATTCCAGAGTTGCGTGCTGCCAGAAGGTTCTGTGCTCAATGCGTTCTCCAAAAAGTTTGGCTTCCCTTCGTCGTTGCAAGTTCCATACCTAAGCGGCTTGTTCGACCTTCACATTCTCCGCGCGTGGATTGCGCGGGTCTTGAGTCCAGTTCATGTATGGCTTGCCGGTATCCTGCGGCACCATCGTGATACAGCCTTGCACCGGGCAGGTGATCTCGCACAGATTACACCCAACGCACTCCTCCTTGTTCACTTCATACGTGCGAGCGCCACTGACAGCATCGATCAGCTGATTGATCGACTGGTGCGAGGTGTCTTCGCACGCCACATAACAGCGGCCGCACTTGATGCAGTCTTCCTGGTTGATCTGCGCAATCACCTGGTAGTTCATGTTCAGGTATTTCCAGTCGGTGGTGTTGGGCACAGCCTTGCCGGAGAACTCGGCGATACTGCCATAGCCCTTCTGGTCCATCCAGCGCGACAGGCCGTCCTTCATCTCTTCAACGATGCGGAAACCATGCAGCATCGCCGCCGTGCACACCTGCACGCAACCGGCGCCGAGTGCGATGAACTCCGCCGCATCGCGCCAGTTGCCGATGCCGCCGATGCCGGAAATCGGCAGGCCAGCCGTCTGCGGATCGCGCGCAATCTCGGCCACCATGTTCAGCGCAATCGGCTTGACTGCCGAGCCGCAGTAGCCGCCGTGCGTGCTGGCGCCCCCTACGACCGGAAAAGCCACCATCTGGTCCAGGTCCAGGTGCGTGATCGAGTTGATGGTGTTGATCAGCGAGACGGCATCCGCGCCGCCAGCCTTGGCCGCGCGCGCCGGCGCACGCACATCGGTGATGTTCGGCGTCAGCTTGACGATCACCGGTAGCCGGGTATTCTGCTTGCACCAGCGCGTGACCATCTCGACGTACTCGGGCACCTGTCCGACCGCCGCGCCCATGCCGCGCTCCGGCATGCCGTGCGGGCAGCCAAAATTCAGTTCAATGCCATCGGCGCCGGTAGCTTCCACTTTCGGCAGAATGTCGGCCCACAGGCGCTCTTCGCATGGCAGCATCAGCGATACGATAATGACGCGGTCCGGCCAGTCCTTCTTCACCTGCGTGATTTCCTGCAGATTCAGTTCCAGCGAGCGGTCGGTAATCAGCTCGATGTTGTTGAAACCAAGGACTTCGCGGTTCTTGCCGTAATGCGCCGAATAGCGCGACGACACGTTGACGGCGGCGGGATCCTCGCCCAGCGTCTTCCACACGACACCGCCCCAACCCGCCTCAAATGCGCGCACCACGTTGTAGGCCTTGTCTGTTGGTGGCGCCGAGGCCAGCCAGAATGGATTGATGGATTTGATGCCGCAAAATTCTACGCTCAGGTCAGCCATTATGCAGCCTCCTTCAGACCATTGATATCGTGATGGATGGCGTGTGCAGCCAGCTTGCCATGTTGGACTGCCTGCACAGTCAGGTCCTGTCCCGGCGCCACGCAATCGCCGCCGGCGTAGATGCGCGGCAGGACGGTGCGGAACTGATCGTCGACATAGATCTTGTCACCGTCACGTTTCAGCGTTTTCGCCAACGGATCGCCGATGCTGGTTTCCTCCATGCCCTGACCGATGGCCTTGAAGATGGCGTCCGCCGCGATGTCGAAGGTCTCGCCAGTGCCTGCCAAGCGGCCGTTGACCAGCGCTGTCTTCTCGAAGCGCATGCCCTGCACGCGGCCCGCCACGTCCAGCAGCACCTGCTGCGGCTGTGCCCAGGTACGCATGCGGACCTGGTTTTCCTTGGCGATGTGCTGTTCATGACCGGTGGCGCTCATCGCCTCGAAGCCGCGACGGTAGACCAGCGTCACTTCATCCGCACCCAGGCGCTGGATCTGTACCGCCATATCAATCGCCGTATTGCCGGCGCCGATGACGATGGCGCGCGATGGCACCGGCAGCCTGGATAGATCGCCCGCCTGGCGCAGCGCTGCGATGTAATCCACCGCTGCCAGCAGTCCTGGTGCATCCTCGCCGGTCAGGCTTAGCTGCTTGCTGGCCCCAAGGCCCAGGCCGAGGAACACAGCGTCGTAATTGGTATGCAGCTCGCGCAGTTGCAGGTTCACGCCAAGCGCCTGTCCATGCTTGATGGTGATGCCACCGATCTGCAATAGAAAATCGACTTCCTTCTGCGCGAAGTTATCGGTCAACTTATACTTGGCGATGCCGTATTCATTGAGGCCGCCGGACTTCTCGCGCGCTTCGTAGATGACGACTTCATTGCCCAGCATCGCCAGGCGGTGCGCGCACGACAGGCCGGCAGGGCCGGCGCCAACGACAGCAATCTTCTTGCCAGTCGACGGGCCGCGCTTGAAAGGATGTTGATCCAGCTGCATATTGTCGATGGCGTAGCGCTGCAACAGGCCGATCTTCACCGGCTGGCCTTCCGCATCGTGATTGCGCACGCAGGCGTCCTCACACAGAATCTCAGTCGGACAGACGCGCGAACAGCTGCCGCCAAGGATGTTCTGCTTGAGGATGCCGACAGCAGCGCCGTTGATATTCTCTTCGTGGATATTGCGGATGAAACTCGCCACGTCGATGTCCGATGGACAGATGCGCGTGCATGGCGCATCGTAGCAATACAGGCAGCGCGACGCTTCGATGGCGGCTTGTCGCGCGTTCAGGGCCGGCGCCAGATCGGTGAAGTGTTTGGCCAATGAATCATTGGCTTCCTTCGATGTCGGCAGATAGCTAATCGATTCGATCATGATGTCCTCGTTGGTTTTCATTTCATCTGAGGGAATGCAAATTCTGCGCCAGCACTGGCGGTATTCGGCCAGCGCTGCATCACCGCCTTATGGCGCGTGTAGAAGCGCACGCCTTCCGGACCATAAGCGTGATGGTCGCCGAACAGGCTGCGCTTCCAGCCACCGAAACTGTTGAACGCCATCGGCACCGGCAGCGGCACATTCACGCCCACCATGCCGACCTGGATCTGCCGCACGAATTCCCGCGCCACGCCACCGTCGCGCGTGTAGATCGCCACGCCATTGCCATACTCGTTGCGATTGATCAGCTCCACCGCGCTGCCCACATCGGGCGCGCGCAACATGCACAGTACCGGACCGAAAATCTCCTCCTTGTAAATCGTCATATCCGGCGTGACGTGATCGAACAAGGTACCGCCGACGAAGAAGCCATTCTCGCGCCCAACCACCTGATGATTGCGGCCATCGACCACCAGCTTGGCGCCTTGTTCGACGCCCTCGCCAATCAAGCGCTCTATGCGCTGCTTGGCCGCCTGCGTCACCACAGGCCCCATTTCGGCATCCGACGCCATGCCATCGCGCACTTTCAGTGCAGCGGTGCGCTGTGCCAGTGCATCGACAATCTTGTCGCCCGCATCGCCGACCGCGACGACCACCGAGATCGCCATGCAGCGTTCACCGGCCGAGCCGAAGGCTGCACCCATCAACGCATCGACCGTCATCTCCATGTCCGCGTCAGGCATCACCACCATATGATTTTTGGCGCCGCCCAAAGCCTGCACGCGCTTGCCGGCCGCGCAGCCGCGCGAGTAAATGTACTCAGCAATAGGTGTCGAGCCGACGAAGCTGATCGCCTGCACCACCGGATGATCGAGCAACGCATCGACCGTCACCTTATCGCCCTGCACGACATTGAACACGCCGTCCGGCAGGCCGGCTTCCTTCAGCAGACGCGCATGCAGCAGCGACGCGGACGGATCACGCTCGGAAGGCTTGAGCACAAAGGTATTCCCGCACGCCAGCGCCACCGGGAACATCCACATCGGCACCATCACCGGGAAGTTGAACGGCGTGATGCCAGCCACCACGCCCAGCGCCTGGCGCATCGACCACGCGTCGATACCGCGCGAAATCTGATCAGTGAACTCGCCCTTCAGCATCTGCGGAATACCGACCGCGAATTCCACCATTTCGATACCGCGCGCCACTTCGCCCCGCGCATCAGCGAAAGTCTTGCCATGCTCGCGCGTGATCATGGCCGCGAATTCATCGACATGCTGCTGGCACAGCTGCAGATACTTGAACAGCACGCGCGCACGCGTCAGCGGTGGCGTCGCCGACCACGACGGAAATACCTTCTCGGCCGCGCGCACGGCAGCGTCTACTTCCTCCGCCGTGCCAAGCGCCACTCGGGCTACCGGTTCGCCCACTGCGGGATTGAACACGTCGGCATGACGGCCGCTTTGCGTATCGACGGTAACGCCGTTGATGTAATGGGTGATGGTATCCATGGTGCTCTTTCAAATTAAGCGCGGCCTAGCCCAGCAGGCTGTCCGCGTCGACATAGTTGTAACCAAGGCCGTTGGCCACCGCTTCATACGTGACCTTACCCTGGCAGACATTCAAACCATTCTTCAGATGCGGGTTGGCTTTCAGCGCTTTTTGCCAGCCCTTGTCGGCCAGCGCGACCGCGTGACCGATAGTTGCGTTGTTCAATGCGAAGGTCGAGGTGCGCGCCACCGCGCCCGGCATGTTGGCGACGCAGTAGTGCACCACGCCGTCCACCACATAGGTCGGCTGCTCGTGCGTGGTGGCGTGTGACGTCTCAAAACAACCACCCTGATCGATCGCCACGTCCACCACCACTGCGCCCTGTTTCATGCGCGCGATCATGGAACTGGTGACCAGCTTCGGCGCCGCCGCACCTGGCACCAGCACGCCGCCGATCACCAGGTCCGCATCCAGCACCGCTTCTTCGATCGCATGTGCGTTGGAATACATGGTGGCGACGCGGTTGCCGTACACCAGATCCAGCTGGCGCAGGCGATCCACGTTTTTATCCAGGATCGTCACGCGCGCACCGATGCCGATCGCCATCTGCAAGGCATTGGTGCCGACCACGCCGGCGCCGATGATGGCGATATGGCCCGGCGCCACACCCGGAACGCCACCCAGCAGCAAGCCCATGCCGCCCTTGGATTTCTCCAGATGCGCGGCGCCTGCCTGAATCGACATGCGCCCCGCCACCTCGCTCATCGGCGCCAGCAGCGGCAAGCCGCCGGTCGCGCCGGTGATGGTTTCATAGGCGATGCAGACCGCGCCTGATTTCACCAGCGCCTTGGTTTGTTCCGGGTCCGGCGCGAGGTGCAGATAGGTGTACAGGATCTGCCCTTCGCGCAGCATCGCGCATTCCTGCGGCTGCGGTTCCTTGACCTTGACGATCATTTCAGCGCGGCGGAAGATTTCCTCCGCACTGTCGATGATGCTGGCGCCGGATGATTCATACATCGCATCCGTCAGGCCGATGGCCGCGCCGGCATTTTGTTGTACCAGCACCTGATGGCCACGCAAAACGAGTTCCTTGACACTGGCCGGAGTAAGGCCAACGCGGGACTCCTGGTTCTTGATCTCTTTTGGGACGCCGACCAGCATGGTTATCTCCTTCAATCCAGGTTTTTAAGTACTTCCCTCAACTTTCCAAACAACTCATCAATGTGTTTTTTCTCCAGTACCAGCGGTGGTGACAAGGCGATGATGTCGCCGGTGGTACGGATCAGGATGCCGTCCTCGAAGGCTTTCTTGAACGCGGTGAACGCGCGCACGCCCGGCTTGCCGGCGATCGGCGCCAGCTCGATGCCGGCGATCAGGCCGATGGTACGGATATCGATCACGTGCGGCAGGCCTTTCAGCGAATGCACCGCATCGGCCCAGTAGTCAGCCATGCCGGCCGCGTGTTCAAGAATGTTCTGTTCCTTGAACACTTCCAGCGTCGCCAGCGATGCGGCGCAGGCCACCGGATGGCCCGAGTAGGTGTAACCGTGGAACAGCTCTATGCCGGCTGGCGCATCCATAAAGGCATCATGGATATGCTGCTTGCTGAACACCGCGCCCATCGGAATGGTGCCGTTGGTGAGGCCCTTCGCAGTGGTCATCATGTCCGGCTCAACGTCAAAGTAGTCGCCGGCGAACGGCGTGGTCAGTCGGCCGAAGCCGGTGATCACTTCATCGAAGATCAGCAGGATGCCGTGTTTGGTGCACAGCTCGCGCAAGCGCTTCAGGTAGCCTTTCGGTGGAATCAGCACGCCGGTCGATCCGGCCACCGGCTCGACGATTACGGCGGCGATGGTGGATGCATCATGCAGCGCGACGATGCGCTCCAGTTCATCGGCCAGGTTGGCGCCGTGTTCCGGCTCGCCACGGGTGTAGGCGTTCTTTTCCAGATTGTGCGTATGCGGCAGATGGTCCACGCCGGGCAGCATCACGCCATATGGCTTGCGGTTGCCAGCGATGCCGCCGACCGAGATACCGCCGAAGCCAACGCCGTGATAGCCGCGCTCACGGCCGATGAAACGCGTGCGGCTCGCTTCACCGCGCGCCTTGTGATACGCCAGCGCGATCTTCAGCGCGGTGTCCACCGCTTCGGAACCGGAGTTGGTATAGAACACATGGCCGTAGCGATGGTTGGTGTACGCCATCAGCTTCTCGGCCAGGTCGAAGGCGGCCGGATGGCCCATCTGGAAGGTCGGCGCGAAATCCAGCTGGCCTACCATCTCGCGCACGGCAGCGACAATCTTCGGCTGCGCATGGCCGCATGGCACGCACCACAAGCCGGCCGTGCCATCGAGGATGCTGCGGCCATCGACATCCTTGTAGTACATGCCTTCCGCCGATACCAGCAGGCGCGGGTTCGCCTTGAAATCGCGGTTGTTCGTGAATGGCATCCAGAAGGACGTCATCGATTCGGGTCTGGACTCGTTCATGCACCTCTCCTATGAAACAACTTTCTTCGGATTTTTTTGACAGACCGTAAAAAAATTTACCAGTTGGCAAAATGATGATGCAATAATAGACAGCAGGACAACTATGGCACAGATACACAATTCAACAAACTGTCCAACCGTACTGGCAACAAAAACACTACAGTTCCACTTTCCCTGCGCGGAGTCAAGGATGGAAGAAGCGAGTTCTGTGATCGATCAAACCAGCTGGCCTGTCGTGGCGATCGAGCGGCGCCACAAGGGCAGCCTGGTCGAGCAGATCGTCTCGGCCATCAGCGCCATGGTGGCCGGCAAGGAGTTGCGCGTGGGCACTAAGATGCCCTCGGTGCGACAGTTCGCCAAGTGTAATGGCATCAGCACCTTTACAGTTGTCGAAGCGTATGACCGGCTGGTGACGCTGGGTCTGCTGTCGTCGCGGCGCGGCTCCGGCTATTTTGTCGCCCGCCAGGACTTGCCGGCGACGCTGCTGCCGAGCACCCAGCAAGCCACGCCCAGTGCCATCGATGCGCTGACCGCCGACCTGTATTCCGGCATGTCCGAAGCGCTGCCGGTGGGCGCCGGCTGGCTGCCGCCCGAGTGGTATGGCGAAGACACCATCCTCGACGCCGTGCGCCAGGCGATGCGCATCCCGGCCGCGCGGCTGCGTGGCTACGGCCACCCGCTCGGCTTCCCGACGCTGCGTCAGCATATGGCGGCCACGCTGAGCGACGAACTGTATCCGGTGGAAGCGGAACAAATCCTGCTGACGCACGGCGCCACGCACGCCTTCGATCTGATACTGCGCACGCTGACCAAGCCGGGCGACACGGTGTTCGTTGAAGATCCGGGTTATAGCAACCTGCTGTCGCTGATACGCCACCATGGCTGCGTCGCGGTCGGCATTGCGCGCGGCGAACACGGGCTGGATCTGGACGCACTGGCGCAACAGGCCGCGCTGGTGCAGCCGAAACTGATGTTCGTCAACACGGTGCTGCAAAATCCGCTTGGCACTTCGCTGACGGTGGCGCAGGCGCACCGCCTGCTGGCACTTGCCGAACAGTTCGACTTCTGGCTGGTGGAGGACGATATCTACCGCGAGCTGGCGCCGCGCGGTGAAGCCTCGCTGGCGGCGATGGACGGACTGCGGCGCGTCATACGCGTCGGCAGTTTCTCAAAGACCTTGTCGCCGGTCTTGCGCGTCGGCTCGATCAGCGCTTCGTCGTCGCTGATCCCCGAGCTGCTGCGGGTGAAAATGCTGGCCGGCCTCACGACGTCCGAGATCAACGAACGCGCCGTCTACCACGCCATCACCGCGCGTCCTTACAAGCGCATGGTGGACAAGCTGGTGACGCAGCTGGATGCCGGCCGCGAACGCGCCATGGCCAGCCTGCGTGACGTCGGCATGACCTTGCTGGCGCGACCGCGTGGCGGCATGTTCGTCAGCGCCGGCTGGCATGATGCGCCCTCGCCGGCGTGGAACGGCAAGGTGATCGCCGACCTGGCGCTGAAACACGGCATCCTGCTGTCGCCGTGCGACTTCTTCATGCTGCGCGCGCCGGAAGCAATCTGGTTCCGCTTCAACGTCGCATATGCCGACCATCCGCAACTGCTCAACTTCCTGAGACTCATATGCCGACAGTAAAAATCAACCGTCGCCTGCTCAATCGCGACAAGCTGGAAGCCGAGATCACCGCCGAAGCAGTGCGCGTGTTCGCCGAATGCGGCTATGAAGGCACGTCGATCGCCACGGTGGCGGACAACGCCGGCCTGTCGAAGCAGAACCTGATGTACTACTTCCCCACCAAGCAGGCGCTGTATCAGCGCGTGCTGGACGAAGTGCTGGACGACTGGCTGGCGCGCATGGAAAGCCTGGCCGCCGCCGGGCAGGACCCGCGCGAAGTGCTGCGCGCCTATGTGCAGGCCAAGCTAAAATTCTCGCGCGAGAATCCGTGGGCGTCGCGCGTCTACGCAATGGAAGTCATCAGTGGTGCGCCGCTGTATGGCGGCCAGATACAGACCCGCGTAGTCCCGCTGGTGCGCAAGGACATCGAAGTATTTGAACAGTGGATCAGCGAGGGGAAGATTGCGCCGGTGAATGCGACGCATCTGCTGTTTGCGATCTGGGCGATGACGCAATCCTATGCGGACTTTTCCGCCCAGATGGCGCTGGTGTTAAACCGCAAACAGCTGACGAAGAAGGATTTCGACGATGCCGAAAAGGTCATCGTCGATATGGTACTGGCGGCGATCAGCGTGCCGCAGCAGCCTTCTGGCGGCGACGGCCCATGAAGCCGACGATGCCCAGGCCAGCCAGCAGCATGGCATAGGTTTCTGGCTCAGGTACTGCGGCAATCGCCGGGATGGTGCCGGTGAAGGTCTGGATGTGCATCTGGCCATACTCGTTGACGCTCTGCGCATACACGCCACCTTCGACGTTGGCGCCGCCGCCCGCATTGGTGAAGGTGCCGCCAGCCACCAGCACCTGGCCACCAAAGGTCTTCTCCACGGTCACGTTGCTGGCGCCAGCGAAGTTCCAGATGAACTTGCTGCCATTGGCTTCCGCATCCTGGAAGTTGGCGTTCAGGCTCAACGTCGTTTCATCGGTGTTGAAAATGACCGTGGTGGCGCCGGTCAGGTTGAAGTAGAAGTCGGTAATCTTCGGCGAGAAAATGGTGTCGTCGATGCCGGTCAGGTCGAATACCAGCAGGCCGGATGAGTCAGCCTTGCCGCTAAACGTCACTTTGCTGTTGGTCTGCGTGTCGATGGTGACGCTGGCTTTATCGGTGCCTTTCAGCGTCGACAGCTGTTTCGACAGCGTGGTCATCACCGAGCCGAAATCGGTCGAGGTGGCAGCGGCTTCCGCTTTCAGCATGGTGCTGGTTTTCTCCGCCAGCGGCTTGTAAGGGTTGCCGTTGCTGGAGGCCGCGTGAGTGGCGCCATTCAGGTTAACGTTGGTGGCGGAACCGTTGATCCAGGTATTACCCTGGAACGAGCCACCAGTGGCCGAGCCGCCGACAGTGGCATCGCCCTTGTTGACGATGACATTGGTGGTGCTGCCGCCGACGTACAGGCCCAGCGCATCCACATGCGCCTGGTTGCTGGAGCTGCTCATATTGCCCAGCACGGTCACGCCGGCATAGTCGGACGCCAGAATTTTTTCCGGTTTCTGCACGAAGTCCTGCGCCACGGCATCGCCGCCAACAAAGGTACGGCCCTGCACGTGCGAAGTCGAGTGCAGGTCTTTGCTGACAACCAGGTTAAATTGTTGCAGCATCTGGGTGGCGGTCAGCGGCGTAGTAGCGGCCTGGGCATTGGCGACAAACAGGGCTGCGGCTGCCAGGGCGGTCATTGGGAACACTCGTGCCATTACGGTATCGTCCTTAAAAAATGTCGCGACCGGTGGCCGCGTGCAGAAAATTGCTTTAATTCAAAAATAATTGCGTTTAGTATATCATGCAAATAAATTCGATACAATAACTTTAGTTATGAAAATATTCACCTCATTTACCCTGAGCACCGAGCGCCTGACGCTGCGTTTTGTCGAACCTGGCGACGCCGAGGCGCTGTTCCGCATCATGTCCGTCGAAGAAACCATGCGTTACTTCAGCAGCACGCCGTGGCAACACATGGCGCAGGCGGTCGACAATATCGAGCAGACGCTGAAAGGCTACCTGGACGGCGCCGTGCTGCGGCTGGCCATGGTGCCACGTGAAGGCGAACACGCCGGCGAAGTCATCGGCACGGTAACCTTGTACGCCTTCGACCTGCGCAACCACCGCTGCGAGATCGGCTACATCCTCGGCCGTCCGCACTGGGGCCAGCGCTACACGCAGGAAGCGTTGAAGGCGCTGATCGCCTACGCCTTCGGCACGCTGGAACTGCAGCGCCTGGAAGCGGATATCCATCCCGACAATATTGCCTCCGAGCGCCTGCTGCAAAGCCTGCATTTCCAGCGCGAAGGCCATCTGCGCGAGCGCTGGTTTGTCGGCGGCGAGATCTCGGACAGCATTATCTACGGCCTGCTGCGGCGTGACTGGGAAGCTGCCACTCATCCGGCGCAATAACCGGCCATCCCCATGAAATTGCAGTTGATCGGAATCCGCCACAGCCTTGCGGTCGCCTTTGCTACAGTGACTCCATCGCAACACCTTTCATGGAGAAACAAAATGAGCAAAGTCACCGCCCTGTTCGACGAAATCTTCCAGGCTTTCACGCGTGCACTGCGCTATGGCGTGCGGCTGATCGGCAGCATGTCGCCGCAGGCTTTGCTCGGCGTGGCGCTGGTGATGGCCCTGATCTGCGCTGTGCTGCCGCTGGCCTTGACGCTGTTTGTCGTGTTCCTGCTGGTAAAACTGGCGTTCGGCGCCAGCATCATCGCCCGCCGCCCACGCGCCACACCCTACAAGGATGTTGAATGAAAAAGACGAAGCTGGCCCAGGCCGGCTTGCTGGATATCATCCGCGAAGTCGGGGAAACCGCCGCCAGCGTCTGGTGGCATTTCTTCGACTGGCTGGCACAAGTCGAGTGGCGCAAGCTGGTCATCATCTGGCTGCTGTTCCTGGTCCTGTCGGCCTCGCTGTTCCACATCAACGAGCAGATCTGGGGCTTTGTGCTGGCTTCGTTCGGCCTGAAAGTGCTGGCCGGCGGCAAGCGCAAGGCCGAGCTGGAAGCACGCAACGCTGAAACGCACGCCGACGAGGAAAGCATCGAGCGCCGCGTGGTGGAGGCGCGCATGGCGGCCTTGCAGGCACAGGTCGAACCGCACTTCCTGTTCAACACCCTGGCGCTGATCGGCCAGCTGATCGAAACCGATCCGCCGCAAGCCGCCCGCATCCACCAGAACCTGATCGACTACCTGCGCGCCACGCTGCCGCAGATGCGGGCGAAAGGCACCGGCACGCTGGGCCGGCAGATCGAGATGTCGCGCGCCTACCTGGCCATCATGCAGGCGCGCATGCGCACGCGGCTGGCCGTGTCGATCGATGTAGCCGAGGAAATGCTGAGCGCCACCTTCCCGGTGATGATGTTGCAGATCCTGATCGAGAACGCCATCAAGCACGGGCTGGAGCCGAAGATCGACGGCGGCCGCATCGATATCCGCGCCTCGGTTGACGGACAGATGCTGCAGGTCGACGTGATCGACGACGGCATCGGCTTCAATGCCTTTGCCGGCGATGGCATCGGTCTGGCCAATGTGCGCGAGCGCCTGCGCATCCAGTACGGCAACCGCGCGCAGCTGGTGATCGAAGCGCCGCTGACCGGCGGCACCCGCGCCAGCATCCGCGTGCCATACGCGCCCGATATCTTCCATGGAACCAGCAAATGAACCGCCCTACCGCACTGATCGCCGACGATGAAGAAGGCATGCGCCAGCAATTGCGCAGCCGCCTCCACGACGCCTGGCCGGAACTGCAGATCATCGCCGAAGCGGCAAACGGCATCGAGGCGGTGGCGCTGGCCGGGCAGCACCAGCCGGACATCGTCTTCCTCGACATCCGCATGCCCGGCCTGTCCGGGATCGAGGCGGCGCGCATGCTGTTCAACCGCTGTCACCTGGTGTTTGTCACCGCTTACGACCAGTATGCGATCGAAGCATTTGAGCAAGGTGCACTGGACTACCTGCTCAAGCCGGTCGGCGGCGAGCGCCTGAAGACTACCTGCATCCGTTTGCAATCCTTGATCGGGCAGCAGCCAAGCAATATCGAGCGCCAGCTCAGCCAGTTGCTGTCGCACCACAGCAAGCCGCCCGCCAAACAGGAATACCTGCGCTGGATACAGGCGGTGGTCGGCGCCAACCTGCGCATGATCTCGACCCGCGAAGTGCTGTTCTTCCAGGCTGACGAAAAATACACGCGGGTGCAGACCGAGCAATCGGAAGTGCTGATCCGCAAGACGCTGAAAGAGCTGGCGGATGAACTCGACCCAGACGAATTCTGGCGCATCCACCGTTCGACGCTGGTGCGCGTCGACGCCATCGAGGAAGTCACGCGCGACCTGCGCGGCCGGCAGATGGTGCGCATCCGCAATCATCCGCAGCTGTTGGAAGTAAGCCGTGGCCATACCCATCTGTTCCAGCAGATGTAAGCCATGGAGGCGCGTTGCCATTGCCGGAAGTCTGGTCTATATTAAGACTTTCGACAATACACAGCGCGTCCCTTTGAGTTAGATCAAAACAAGCGCAATCAGGCATTGCAGCGCTGAACCATGGGCCGTGCAAAACAATCGAATCTGTTTGCAGCGCACACCAGGGGAACACACAATGTCCAGCATACCCAAGCAAACATCCTGCGGCGTCATTCCATGCCTGCGCTACCGCGACGCGCCTGCCGCGATCGACTGGCTGCGCGATACGCTCGGATTCACCGTGCAATTCGTGGTGCCGAACGAGGATGGCAGCATCGCCCACGCCCAGCTTACCTTCGGCAACAGCATGATCATGCTGGGCTCGGCTTTCGACACGGAATATGGCCAGTTGCTGAAGCAGCCCGCTGAAACCGGCGGCTTCGTCACCCAAAGCGCCTATCTGGTGGTGAACAACGCCGACCTGGTGTATGGCCGCGTGCTGGAAGCCGGTGGCAAGATCCTGCTGGATATCAAGGACGAGGACTACGGCGGCCGGGGCTTCACCTGCAGCGACCTTGAAGGTCACGTCTGGAGCATCGGCACCTACGATCCCTACGCGGCGGCGCCCAAGGCCTGAATCAGCGCGATGTCCGTCACCTGCGTCGGGCGGATGCGGATGATGTTGCGGTACAGCGGCGGCATGGCCGCGCACAGGGCGGCCAGTTCGGTCTCTGGCAGCGCAGGCAGCACGTACTGCAGCTGCGCCGGATTTTTCAGCGGCAGCGGGCCTTCCATGGTGGAGCCGTAGGCGCCCAGGTTCATATAGCTGACGGCGCTGGCGTCCGGCCCCTGGGCAAAAACGAACGTCCCTTCCTTTGGATGGCCGAGGTAGTGGCGGATATCGTCCTGCTGCGCGCGCGTGGCGCCGTTCATCAGCTTGTAGCGCAGCTGCGCATAGGCGCGCGTGGTTTCCATGAAGGCGCTGCGGATGCCCGATTGCGTCATCCGGCCCGGCATGCAGAGCAGCAGATTGCCGAAAGAATCGAGCAAGGCCACAGCATCCCCTGCCCCGCCATGCTCGCGGTCGCGCGCCATCGCTTGCAGCAGGAACGGCGCCAGGCCGGCGTCCGGCTGGTGCGGCTGGCAACGGTAGGTCAGTGCGTCGGGATACTGCTGCTTCAGCGCGCGCACCACAGCGTGATCGGCGGGCAGCGCAGCAGGGTCCTTCAGCAATTCCTGCGGATGGTCGGCGTTAAATTTTTCCGTCACCTCGGCCGACGTGGCCTCGAACACCAGTGAGCACAAGGCTTGTGTCGGTTCCGAGATGGTCTTCCCGATGAAAAACGATTTCGGTGTGGCGCCGCTGGCGGTACGCGCATACAGCGAGGAACCGAGGATGGCCGGGTAGCTGAAGCTGTCGCCGGCCTGCGCGCGCAGCGCCACTGGCAGCGCGCTGAAACTGGCGCTGTGGTCATAGTTGATGCCGGACTCCTTGTCCGGCGCGGCCACCACCACGTTGAAGCCCGCTGCGAGGATCGCGCCGCTGCACATGCAGCACGGATCGAGCGAGGTGACGATGGTGATGTCCTGTGGCGCCGGCAGGTCACGGCCCTTGGCGCGTTCGGCGTAATACCAGTCGATCAGCTGGCGTTCGCCGTGCGCGGTCGGGTCGAAGATCAAGCCGTCCTTGACGACGTTGTTGTGCAGCGATTGCAGCACGTTGCCATGCTGGTCGAGCATCAGGCCGCCGACACCGAAGGTGCCTTGCGTCCTGGCGGCGATGGCTTCCGACGCCGCGATGGCGACAGCTGCCTGCACATCAATCGTCTTCTTGTGGGCCATTACTTCTTCTTGAGATCCTGGCCACCGAATGCGTTCGGCAGTTGCTCGGCTGCGGTGGTTTCGAAGATGTCACCTTTCAGGTTGGTCAGCAGGACCGGCAGTTCGTTGCCGCCCAGTTCCAGGATCACCTGGCGGCAGGCGCCACATGGCGCGATCGGGCCGTCGGTTTCGCCGATGACCACCAGTTGCGCGAAATCGCCCTGCTTGTAGCCGTGGGCAAAGGCACTGAAGAAGGCGGTGCGCTCGGCGCAGTTGCACAGGCCATACGACGCGTTTTCCACGTTACAGCCGTGGAAGAGCTTGCCGTCGTTGGTTAGCAGCGCGGCACCGACCTTGAAGTTGGAGTATGGCGTGTAAGCCTTCAGGCGCGCGGCAGCGGCTTCGGCGATCAGTTCTTGTTTGTCCATGTGAGTTGTCCTTGGTACGTCATTCAGGCGCAGGCCGGAATCCATGGTGAGATCGCAGGCCTGCTTGCTGGCTATGGGTCCCGGCTTTCGCCGGGGCGACGTGGGTTACGGGCGGATCGTGCGGTAGATCACCGGATTCACGGCTGGCGCCTGGTCGGCGATCTGGTAAGCCGCCTGCACTTCGCGGATCGCCTGTTCGGCCGCTTCCTGCGTGCGCGCATGCACCATCGCCAGCGGCTGGCCGGCTTCGATCTTGTCACCCAGGCCAGCCAGATCGGTCAGGCCAACGGCGTAGTCGATCGGATCGGCAGCGCGACGACGGCCGCCACCCAGCGACACCACCGCCAGGCCGATTTCACGGCAATTCGCCGCAGCAGCATAGCCCGACTTCAGCGCAGGCGCCGGCACGATGATCGGCGAGCGTTCCAGGTACTTGTCCGGATTATCCATCAGGTCCGCAGGACCGCCCAGCGCCACCACCATGCGCGCGAAGCGTTCGGCCGCCTCGCCGCTGTCCAGCGATGCTTGCAGCTTGGCGCGCGCCTCGTCCTCGCTGGCGGCCAGTTTGCCCAGCACCAGCATCTCGGCGCACAGCGCCATCGTCACTTCGTGCAGGCGTGCAGGACGCGATTTACCGCTCAGGTAATCGATCGCGCCGCGCACTTCCACCGCGTTGCCGGCGTACGGCGCCAGCGATTCGTTCATGTCGGTCAGGATGGCCGAGGTCATCATGCCCGCGCCATTGCCGACCTTGACGATGCTCTCGGCCAGCTCCACCGATTTCTCGTAGCTAGGCATGAAGGCGCCGCTACCGACTTTCACGTCCATCGCCAGCGCATCCAGGCCGGCTGACAGTTTCTTCGACAGGATGGAGCCGGTGATCATGGCCACCGACTCCACGGTCGCGGTGACGTCGCGCACGCCGTAGAAAATCTTGTCCGACGGCGCCAGCGACGACGTCTGGCCGATGATCGCCACGCCGACTTCTTTCACCACTTTGCGGAACAGGGCATTGTCCGGCACCGTGGTGTAGCCGGGGATGGAATCAAATTTGTCCAGCGTGCCGCCAGTGTGGCCGAGGCCACGGCCGGAGATCATCGGGACGTAACCACCACAGGCTGCGACCATCGGGCCGAGCAGCAGCGACACCACGTCGCCGACGCCGCCGGTGGAGTGCTTGTCCACCACCGGGCCGTTCAGGTCCAGCGAGCGCCAGTCCAGCACTTCGCCGGAATCGCGCATGGCCAGCGTGAAGGCAACGCGTTCGTCCATGCTCATGTCGTTGAAGTAAACCGCCATCGCCAGCGCGGCGATCTGACTCTCGGTCACGCGGCCGGAGGTGATGCCGCCGACGAAGAACTGGATCTCTTCGGCCGACAGGACGCCGCCGTCACGCTTTTTGCGGATGATCTCTTGAGGTAAATAGGACATGGAATTTTCCCGTATCTTAAACGCGTCATTCCGGCGAAGGCCGGAATGACGGAGGGGGGGGGTTAGACGCCGTACGGAATCCAGATGTTTTTGACTTGCGACGCGTGGGCCAGCACCGCGCGGCCACCGGCTTGCGCGGTGCTGTACCAGTCACGGCCCTTGGCGCCGCCAACCCAGGTACGCTTCAGCGACGATACCGACAGACGCTCTACTTCAGCGCAGCCTTCTGCCGAACCATCGTGACGCCACACCGCATCGATATCGCCGTGCGTGGCCAGCGTACACGCCAGCTCATCGGCTGAACCGGTGATGATGTTGACCACGCCAGCCGGCAAGTCCGACGTATCCAGCACTTGGTACAGATCGGTCGCCGACAGTGGATGCGCCTCAGAAGGCACCACCACCACGCGGTTACCCAGCGCGATCGCCGGCGCCACCAGCGAGATAAAGCCCAGCAGCGGGGCCTCGTTCGGGCAGACGATGCCGATCACGCCCAGCGGCTCGTTCAGCGCCACGGTGATGCCATGCATCGGTGGCTGGTGCGCCAGACCGTCATACTTGTCCGCCCACGCGGCCCAGTAGAACAGACGTTCGATCGATGCCTGCACTTCCTTCTCGGCGTTCTTCGAACCAGTCATGGCGGCGATGCGGGCAGCGAATTCCTCGCCGCGCGCGGCCAGGTTTTCAGCGATGTAGTACAACACTTGCGCGCGGTTGTGCGACGTGGCCTTGGTCCAGCCCCCAGCCTTGTGCGCAGCTTCCACCGCATTGCGGATGTCCTTGCGGCTGCCCTCGCCCACTTCAGCGATGAACGCGCCGTCGGCGCCGTGAATCGCGCGGCTGTAGGCACCATCAGGGCGCGCCTGCTTGCCACCGATGTACAGCTTGGCGGTACGGTCGATGGCGAACGCGCCACCGGCTGCCGCCGGCACGGCCTTGGCTTTCGCCTTCGGCTCGATCACCGGTGCGGCAGGACGCGCGTCTTCCGACTTGGCGGTCAGGTATTCGTACATGCCTTCGCGGCCGCCTTCACGGCCATAGCCGGATTCGCGGTAGCCGCCGAAGCCGCAAGCGGCGTCGAACTGGTTGGCGGTGTTAATCCACACCACGCCAGCCTTGATGGCAGGCGCGACGTCCAGCGCCAGCGAGATGTTCTCGGTCCACACGCATGCGGCCAGGCCGTACACGGTGTTGTTCGCCAGTTGCACGGCTTCCGGCGGAGTGCGGAAGCTCATCGCCACCAGCACCGGGCCAAAGATTTCGGCCTGCGCCACAGCGGCGGCGGTCGACGCACCGGTAATCAGCGTTGGCGGGAACCACGAGCCATCGGCCGGCAGTTCGCACGCTGGCTGATAGACAGTGCAGCCTTCATCGCGTGCCGATTGCACCAGTCCTTCGATACGCTGCTTCTGCACCGGATCGACCAGCGCGCCGATGTCCATCGACTTGTCCAGTGGCGAACCGAGGGTCAGCTTGTCCATGCGGGCGCGCAGCTTGGCCAGGAATTTCTCCTGCACCGATTCCTGCACCAGCAGGCGCGAACCCGCGCAGCACACCTGGCCCTGATTGAACCAGATCGAATCGACCAGTCCTTCAACGGCGGCGTCCAGGTCCGCATCTTCAAACACGATGAAGGGAGACTTGCCGCCCAGCTCCAGCGACAGCTTCTTGCCGCTGCCGGCCGACGCTTCGCGGATCAGGCGACCCACTTCGGTGGAACCGGTAAAGGCCAGCTTGTCGATGCCTGCGTGCTTGACGATGGCTTCGCCCACGCGGCCGTCGCCGGTGACGATGTTGACCACGCCCGCAGGCACGCCGGCCTGCACGCAGATGTCAGCAAACAGCATCGCAGTCAGCGAAGTGAATTCGGCCGGCTTGAAGACGACCGTGTTACCAGCAGCGAGTGCAGGAGCGATTTTCCACGCCAGCATCAGCAGCGGGAAGTTCCACGGCACGATCTGGCCGACCACGCCTACGGCGCGGTAGTCGGCGAATTCTTCGGCTTGCAGTTGCGCCCAGCCTGCGTGGTAGTAGAAGTGACGCGCCACCAGCGGCAGATCGACATCGCGGGTTTCGCGGATGGTCTTGCCGTTGTCCAGCGTTTCCAGCACAGCGAACAGACGCGCGTGTTTCTGCATCAGGCGTGCGATCGAGTACATGACCTTGGCGCGGCCGTGACCACCCAGCGCCTGCCAGCCCGGTTGCGCGGCGCGTGCGGCGGCGACAGCGCGGTCAACGTCAGCGGCGCTGCCTTGCGTCAGGTCGGCCAGCTTGCTGCCATCGGCTGGATTGATGGAAGCGAACAGCTCACCGGCTTCGCTCCATTCATTGTTGATGAACAGGCCGAATTGGCGGCCGCGTTGTTCCAGCCACGCTTGCGCTTCTTTCGTGCTTTCCGGTGCTGGGCCGTATTCCATGGTGTTGAGGATCTCTTTAATGGTTGGCATGACGGTGTCCGTAATTATGGTTGCGCGTGGCGGTGAGCGGCCGAGTAGTTACCGGTCACATAGTGTTCCAGCTGGCGTTCGATGTCGGTCAGCAGGCTGGAAGCGCCGATGCGGAACAGGTGCGGTTCCAGCCACTCGTTGCCCAGTTCTTCTTTCATCAGCGTCAGGTATTGCAGCGCGGCCTTGGCCGTACCGACGCCGCCCGCTGGCTTGTAGCCGATCTTGAAGCCGGTCTGCTCGTGGTAGTCGCGGATCGCGCGCACCATCGTCAGCGACACAGGAATGGTCGCGTTGACCGGCTCTTTGCCAGTCGAAGTCTTGATGAAGTCCGCGCCAGCCATCATGCAGACCCACGATGCCTTGGCGACGTTTTCCAGCGTGACCAGTTCACCGGTCGCCAGAATCGCCTTGACGTGCGCTTCGCCGCAAGCCTTGCGGTAAGCCAGCATCTCGTCATACAGCGCTTGCCAGTTGCCGGTCAGGACGTGCTGACGGGTGATGACGATGTCGATCTCGGAAGCGCCAGCAGCCACCGACAGTTCGATCTCGCGCACCTTGGTTTCCATGCTGGTCAGGCCGGCCGGGAAGCCGGTCGATACGGCGGCGATCGGCAGGCGCCCTTGCAGCACCTCTACCGCCGGCTTGATCATCTCGTGGTACACGCAGACGGCGCCGGTGGCCAGGTTGTAATCTTGCAGGCCCAGTGCTTCCACCAGATCGGCGCGCAACGGACGAATCGCCTTGCGGCACAGGCGCTCGACGCGGCCAGGCGTATCATCGCCGGACAGCGTAGTCAGGTCGATCAGGCCGATGGCCTTGACCAGCCAGGCGGCCTGGTATTCCTTCTTCACCGTGCGGCGGTTCGCCAGGCTGGCGGCGCGGCGGTCGGACGCGGATTTATTAACGCGGATATGGTTAATCCAGCTGAGGTCCAGCGGGACCGCTTCATTGCGCTTGAAGTCGCTCATAACAGATTGCTTCCGTTCGAAAGTGGCTTGACGCCGAGGTGATGGGCCAGGGTCTGGCCGATGTCGGAGAAGGATTCGGAAATGCCCAGCGATTGCGCTTGCACCTTCGGACCGAAGAAGATCATCGGGATGTGTTCACGCGTGTGGTCGGAGCCCGGCCAGGTCGGATCGCAGCCATGGTCGGCGGTGATGACCACCAGGTCGTCTTCTTTCAGCTTGGCGATGAACTCCGGCAGGCGCGCATCCATTTCATGCAGCGCGTTCGAATAGCCATTGACGTCGCGGCGATGGCCGAAGGCCTGGTCGAAGTCGACGAAGTTGACGAAGGTCAGCGACTTGTCGCCCGCTTCGTCGGCCACCTTCAGCAGCGCGTCGAACAGCGCCATATTGTCCTTGCCCTTGACCACGCGCGATACGCCTTGCGTGGCGAAGATGTCGCTGATTTTGCCCAGCGCGATCACTTCGCCGCCATCGTTCTTGACGTGGTCCAGCAGCGTAGGCGCCGGCGGTGCGACAGCGTAGTCATGACGGTTGGTGGTGCGGGTGTAGTTGCCGTTGGCGCCGAGGAAAGGGCGCGCGATCACGCGGCCGATATTGTACGGCTCGACCAGCTTGAAGGCGATCTCGCACACTTCATACAAGCGCTCCAGGCCGAACGATTCTTCGTGCGCGGCGATTTGCAGCACCGAGTCGGCCGAGGTGTAGATAATCGGCTTGCCGCTGGCGACATGCTCGTCACCATGCTTGTTGATGATTTCCGTGCCCGATGCATGGCAGTCGCCCAGGAAGCCTGGCACGCCGGTCAGCTCTTGCAGCTTTTGCGTCAGCTCGGCCGGGAACGATGGCACGGTTTTCGGGAAGTAGCCCCAGTCGAATTCCACCGGCACGCCGGCGATTTCCCAGTGGCCGGACTGCGTGTCCTTGCCGGTCGAGCGTTCACGCGCGGCGCCGTAGGCGGCGGTGAAGCCTTCGCGCCGGGTGAAGCCGGTGGCCCACTCGCCGCTGGCCAGATGGGCGGCGGCGGTCAGGCCGAGTTGTTCCATGGTCGGCAGCGACATCGGCTTGCCGCTTTTGGCGACCTGCTCGGCGATGTGGCCGAAGGTGTTGGCGCCGGCGTCGTTGTACTTCGCCGCGTCAGGCGTGGCGCCCAGACCGAACGAATCGAGCAACAGGATAAATGCGCGTTTCATAATGTACTCCTAAAAGCAAAAAGGGGCGGACATCGCCGCCCCTGTTGCTTCCTTAAGCTTGCGGCGTTTTCGCCACGTTGCCCAGGAAGCCCAGGATCACTTCAATCAGCGAGGTCGCTGCAACGGCTGCATATTTCAGCGTCTGGTCATGCGACAGCGGGAACGGCGACAGGCCTTCCGCCAGATTGGTGATGGCCGATACGCCCACCACTTTCAGGCCGCAATGACGCGCCGACACCACTTCCGGCACCACCGACATGCCAACGACATCCGCACCCAGCGTCTTGAACGCGCGGATTTCCGCAGGCGTTTCAAAGTTAGGACCGGCGTAGGCGATGTACACGCCTTCGTGCAGCGTGACGTTCTTTTCCTTGGCCGAAGCCTGCAGCAGCGCGCGCAGGTCGGCGTCGTAAGCGTTGGCCATGCTGAAGAAGCGTGGACCGAAGCGCTCGTCGTTCGGGCCCATCATCGGCGTACCCGGCAGGAAGTTGATATGATCGGTCAGCGCCACCAGCGAACCGGCGTCCACTTCAGGACGCAGCGAACCGGCCGCATTGGTCACGAACAGCATTTCGCAGCCCAGCAGCTTCATGGTGCGCACGGCGCTGGTCATCACGCCGAGGCCATAGCCTTCGTAGACGTGGCCGCGGCCCTTCATGCACACCACCTGCACGCCCGACAGCGTACCGATCACCAGTTCACCGGCGTGGCCGTGCACGGTGGAGATCGGGAAACCTGGCAGCTCTTCGTAGCCGATGGTGACCGCGTCGGTCATCTGTTCCGCCAGCACGCCCAGGCCGGAACCAAGTATCATCGCGACGCGCGGCTTGAAGCCTTCTGGAAGACGGGCGCGAATAATGTCGGCTGCCTGGAATGGGGAATTATTAGACATGGAATCCTCGAAGATTTTTTGATAAGGCTGGGGAAGCTGCCACTATGCATCATCGTGCATATGTATGGCAAATACCATTTTTCTTAGCCATTTATATAAAAGTGATATAAATCAGGAGTATTATAAACCAACGTAAACTTAGCCGTAGAGCGCGGTTGACTCGATTCAAACAAATGTTTACGATTACGAACAACTGTTTGGAAGCACTATGACCGATACGTCAAAAAAGGAACAGCTATACCAGCTGATCCGCGCCAATCCCTTTATTTCCCAGCAAGACCTGGCGGTGGAATTGCGCCTGTCGCGTTCCGCCGTGGCCGGCCACATCGCCGGTCTGATTCGCGAACGCCGGCTGCTGGGCCGCGCCTACGTGCTGCCGGATAAACGTCCGGTGATGTGCATCGGCGCCGCCAACCTGGACCGCAAGCTGCGCACCATCGAGGCGATGCAGCTGGGCACCTCCAATCCCGCCACTGCCGAGGAAGTCTACGGCGGCGTGGCGCGCAACATCGCTGAAAACCTGGCCCGCCTCAACCTGCCGGCGGCGCTGCTGACCGCGCTGGGCGACGACAGCGCCGGCCGCAATCTGCAAGACCATGCGGAAGCGGCCGGCATCGATACTCGTGGCAGCCTCAAGCTGCAAGACGGCGCCACCGGCACCTACACCGCCATCCTCGACGACAAGGGCGAACTGGTGGTGGCGCTGGCCGACATGGCGCTGTATGACCGCATCACGCCCGAATTCCTGGCCAGCCGCCTGCCCCAACGCTCAGCCGCCGCCATGACCGTGGCCGATCTGAACCTGCCTGCCGACAGCATCACCGCGCTGCTGGAAAGTGCGCGCACCGATAACGTGCCCCTGGTGATTGTGGCCGTCTCGCAGCCGAAGATGGCCCGGCTGCCGGCGGACCTGAGCGGCCTGCGCCTGCTGATCCTGAATCGCGGCGAACTGGAAACGCGGGTCAACCGCGCACTGCCCACCGAAGCCGACGTGCGCGCCGCCTGCAACGAGGTATGCGCGCAAGGCGCGCGCGATGTCATCGTCACTTGCGGCAGCCAGGGCGTCTACCACACGCGTGGCGGCGAACTGGTATGGCTGGCCGCGCACCAGGTGGAGGTGGTGGATGTCACCGGCGCCGGCGATGCGTTCTCGGCCGCCGTCTGCTGGTCGCTGTACCAGGGCAGCGATGACCTGACGCTGGCTTGCCGCCGTGGCCTGAAAGTCGCCGCCATGACGCTGGAAAGCCCGGAGACCGTGTCGCCGGTGCTGGCCGCCGACATCCTCGACGAGATACACGATTTTGATATGAGCGCTCCGCTCTTCCCTAGTAAAGGATAAAACCATGCACCAATACCTGTTGTTCTCGCCGGAAGTGGCTGCCGCCCGCGCCGCCGGCAAAGCCATCGTCGCACTGGAATCGACCATCATCTCGCACGGCATGCCGTATCCGCAGAACGTGCAGATGGCGCGGGAAGTGGAACAGATCATCCGCGACGGCGGCGCCGTGCCGGCCACCATCGCCATCATCGGCGGCAAGATCTGCATCGGCCTGTCGGACGAGCAGCTGGAACTGCTGGGCACCTCGGCCGATGCGATGAAAGTCAGCCGCCGCGACCTGGCCTACGTGCTGTCGCAGGAGAAGCTGGGCGCCACCACTGTCGCGGCGACCATGATCTGCGCCGAGCTGGCCGGCATCCAGGTATTCGTTACCGGCGGCATCGGCGGCGTGCACCGTGGCGCCGAGACCAGCTTCGACATCTCGGCCGATTTGCAGGAACTGGCGCAGACCTCGGTGGCGGTGGTGTGCGCCGGCGTCAAATCCATCCTCGATATCGGCCTGACGCTGGAATATCTGGAAACCCACGGCGTGCCGGTGGTCAGCGTCGGCCAGCGCGGCTTCCCTGCCTTCTTCACCCGCGAGAGCGGCTTCAACGCCGACTTCCAGCTCGACAGCGCCGCCGGGCAGGCCGCCTTCATCCAGACCAAATGGCAGCTGGGCCTGAAAGGCGGCATCGTTGTCAGCAACCCGGTGCCGGCTGCCGAAGCGATGCCGAAGGAAGAAATCGACCGCATCACCGAGCAGGCCTTGCAGGAAGCGGATCAGCAAGGCGTGACCGGCAAGAACGTCACGCCGTTCCTGCTGGGCCGCATCAAGGCGCTGACCGAGGGCCGCAGCCTGGTCACCAATATCGCGCTGGTCAAAAACAATGCCCGTTGCGGCGCCGCGCTGGCGGTGGCCATGCAATCCACACGCTAACGACGAACACGGCCCGCCATGTCCATCGATCTGAAACAACTGAAGTACTTCCTCGCCGTCGCTGAAGAAAAAAGTTTCAGCCGGGCCGCCGAGCGCCTGCACATCTCGCAGCCGCCGCTGAGCCAGCAGATCATGAAGCTGGAGAGCGAACTGGGCGTCAAACTGTTCGCCCGCACCACCCGCACCTTCGAGCTGACGGTGGCCGGCAAGGCGCTGATGAGCGAGGCCTCCGAACTGCTGGCCAAGATGCGCATGACCATCGACACCATCCGCCAGATCGACCGTGGCGAAGTGGGCCGGCTGCGCGTCGGCATCGTCGGCTCGGCAATGTGGGGGCCGATCCCCAGCCTGCTGGAAGAATTCCAGACCAAGTTCCCGCGCGTGACCTGGACGCTGCACGAACTCGGCCCGACCCTGCAATACGAAGCGCTGCGCGCCAAGCAGATCGACGTCGGCTTCTGGCGCGAACCACGCCTCGACGACGACGACCTGAAGAACGACAACCTGCGCCAGGAACTGTGCTTCCGCGAAGACGTCTGCGTGGCGCTCAACGAGCATCATCCGCTGGCCAAGCAGAATGCCATCGAACTGATGGACATCGCCGACGAGCCGATGCTGACGCTGGCGCTGGACAAGTCGGCCTTCCCGCGCTACCTGATCCAGTGCTGCGTCAAGGCCGGCTTCCAGCCAACGATTTTCCAGGAAGCCTCCGAGCCGCAGACGCTGCTGGCCATGGTCGGCGCCGGCCTGGGCGTGGCGCTGATGCCGGAAACCACCAGCCGCATCGGCTGGCCAGGCGTGGTGTTCGTGCCGATCCGCAGCAATCCGCCATCGGCCAACTTGTACATCACCTACACCACGCAGGACGACGCGCCGGTGGTGCGGGCTTTCCTGAATATCCTGAACCCGCCGGCGAAAGGAGACTGAGCAGCGCACTGGATTCATGACAATAGCTTACTTGTTAACTATTTTTTGCAAGTAAAGTTTACCTGTGGCAATATGTTCCAAAGTTCTTAATTTTAAGTCTTTGCCAACCGCCACTTGCCCAGGGAGTCCATGTTATGGCCACGCTTAGCACCCAGAACCGTCTGACCTTTACCGGCACCACAGAACCTGACGCCTACATCACCTTGTACGATGGCAATGAAATGGTCGGTCTGGCGGTGGCCGACGCCTTCGGCGCCTGGCGTGTCGTCAGCGACAAGCTGGCTGACGGCCTGCACGCGCTATCGGTCACCGCCACTGATGTGGCGGGAAATACTTCCCCCCGGTCCGCGATTACCTACGTCAGCATCGCCGCAGCGGACGATGCGCCGCCGAAGTCGCCGATCGACACACCGGCCGAGGCTCAACTGAGCCCGGACACCGACAGCGGCGCCTCGAATACCGACCACATCACCAAGGTGGCGCTACCAGTGTACGTCGGACAGGCCAGGCCAGGCTCCTTTATCGAGCTGGTCATCGACGGCGTCAAGGGCAAATTCGGCGTGCCTGTCGATGCCAATGGCCACTGGCAGGCGCGCGGCGAGATCCTGGACGATGGCGCCCACACCATCAGCGTGATCGAGCACGACAGCGACGGCAACACCTCGGCGCCATCGGTAGCGATGCCGATCTTCATCGACACCATCGCACCGCAGCAACCAGGCGTGCCGGCGCTGGTAGCGCACAGCGACGACGCCATCCTCGCCAATGGCAACACGGTCATCCACCACAACACCCCCACCTTGACCGGCACCGCAGAGCCGGGCGCCATCATCCAGCTGTTCGAGCACAGCTACTACACCACCAAAATCGGCAGCACCGTAGCCGACAGCAACGGCGCCTGGTCCATCACGGTTGCGCTTACCGACACCGAGCACAAGGTGAGCATTATCGCGACTGACCAGGCGGGCAATAGCGTCGGTTCGGACACCCTGACTTTTACCGTTGATACCAACGCCCCTGCCCTGGCCTCCGCTTCGGACACCGGCCTGCGCGGCGACTGGATCACCAATCTGGCCCAGCCTACGCTCTACGGCCACGCCACGCGTGGCACTACGGCGGTGTTATATGAAGGCAATGAGGTCATCGGCACCAGCGTCGCCACCGGTGACGGTTTCTGGCGCGTCACCTCCACCAAGGCGCTGAGTGACGGCCAGCACAGCCTGTATGTCAAGCTCACCGACAGCCAGGGTAACGCCCTGCCAACCACTGGCACGGTGGTCATCACGGTCGATACGCAAGGGCCACAGACCGTCTCCTCCGCGCCGGCGCTGGCGGAAACCGATGATCATGGCAGCTCTTCCAGCGACCAGATCACCAATGTCAACACTGTGCTCATCCATGGCGTCACCGAGGCCGATCCGCACGCCATCGTCCGTGTCTATGTGGACGGTATCGAAAACGTCGCCAAATCCGCTGTTGCCACCAATGGCACCTGGATAGCCTCCGTATCGGGACTCAGCGATGGCGTGCACCGCATCAGCGTCACCACCGAGGACCAGGCCGGCAATGTCGGGCCGCGTTCGGTCGAGTCCATCATTACCGTCGATACCAGGGCGCCGGATGCGCCGTCCGCGCCCAAGCTTGATTCGGCCGCCAACGCCACGCCGCGCTTTACCGGCAAGGCCGAGGCTGGCGCCACCGTCACGCTGTACGACGGCACTACCCGCGTCGGCAGCGCCGTGGCGGACAGCAAGGGTGCGTGGAGCATCACCGCCGCCGCGCTTGCCGATGGCAAGCACAGCCTGACCGTCACCGCCACCGACGTGGCCGGCAATACCTCGAAAGCGTCGGCCGCGCTCAGCGTGACAACCGATGGCACGCCGGACGCCGCGCCAACCGCGCTGGACTTGTCGACCGCGTCCGACAAAGGTGCGTCCAGCACTGACAACCTGACCAATCTGCCGACGCCTACCATCACCGGCAAGGCGGCTGCCGGCGCCACCGTGCTGCTGTTTGATGGCGCCACACAAGTCGGCAAGGCTGTCGCCAGCAGCGCCGGCGCGTGGAACATCACCAGCAGCAAGCTGTCCGACGGCGTGCACCACCTGACCGCAGTCGCGCAGGATGCGGCCGGCAACCTGTCGGCCGCATCGGTGGAACTGCTGGTGCACATCGACACCGCGCTGCCGGGTGTTGCCGCACCGGTGCTTGATGCGCTGTCCGACAGCGGCCGTTCGCAAAGCGACGGCATCACCAACATCGCCACGCCGAAACTCAGCGGCACAGCCGAAGCCGGCGCAACGGTGACCTTGTACGACGGCAGCACCGTGATCGGCACAGTGGTGGCCGACGACAAGGGCGCATGGAGCATCACCAGCAAGACACTGGCGGCAGGCGCGCACAACATCTCGGCCAAGGCTAGCGATGCAGCGGGCAATATATCGAATGCATCGGCGGTGCTGGCCATCACGGTCGATATCAAGGCGCCTGCAGCGCCTACCGCGCTGGACCTGGCCGCCGCAGCCGACAGCGGCACCTCGAATAGCGACAACCTCACCAGCGTCGCCACGCCGCTCGTTTCCGGCAAGGCCGAAGCCAACGCCGTTGTCACGCTGTACGACGGCCAGACGCTGCTGGGCAGCGCCACCGCCGACAGCAGCGGCAACTGGCGCATCACCCCGGCGACGGCGCTGGCAGACGGCGTGCACAACCTGACCGCCACCGCCACCGATGTGGCCGGCAATGTATCGCCTGCCTCGGTGGCGCTCAAGCTGAGCATCGACACCGCAGCGGCGGCCCCGACCGCGCTGGACCTGGCCACCGCGTCCGACAAGGGCGCCTCCAGCAGCGACAACGTCACCAACGTGGTCACGCCGGTCATCAGCGGCAAAGCCGAAGCCGGCGCCAGCGTGGTGCTGTACGACGGCGCCACCCAGGTCGGCAAAGCGGTCGCCAACAGCAGCGGCGTGTGGAGCATCACCACCAGCAAGCTGGTCGATGCGGAACATCACCTGACCGCCGTGGCCACCGATGTGGCGGGCAATGTCTCGCCAGCCTCGGCCGAACTGCTGCTGACCATCGATACCAAGGCGGTGCAAGTGACGGCGGCGCCGCTGCTGGAGGCGCAATCCGACAGCGGCCGCTCGCAAAGCGATGGCGTCACCAGTGACGCCACGCCAACAGTCAGCGGCGTCACCGAAGTGGGCGCCAGCGTCGCGCTGTACGACGGTACGACGCTGGTAGGCTCGGTCGTGGCCGGCGACGATGGCGCCTGGAGCATCACGTCCAAAGCGCTGTCGGCCAGCACGCACAAGCTGACGGTCAAGGTCACCGACATCGCCGGCAATATCTCCGCCGCTTCGCCGGCACTGACGCTGACCGTGGATAACAAGGCGCCCAACGCGCCCACCACGCTGGACTTGCTGGCGGCCTACGACACTGGCACATCCGCCACCGACAACAAGACCGCCATCAGCACGCCGGTCATCAGCGGCAAGGCCGAAGCCAATGCCAGCGTCGCCTTGTATGACGGCACTGCGCTGCTAGGCAGCGTCATCGCCGACAGCAGCGGCAACTGGAAGATTGCCACGACGGCTTCATTGAGCAAGGGCGTCCACAGCCTGACAGCCAAGGCCACGGATGTGGCGGGCAATGAATCGCAGGCATCGGCCGCGCTGAACCTGACCATCGATCCAGGCGCCACCGGTCTGACGCTGGCCGGCACCAGCGCCGCCGACAATTTTGTCCTGAACAGCGAAACCGGCGCCATCAAGGTGACTGGCTTTGCCATCGTCAGTGATCATCTGGTGCTGGCGCACGACTACAACGGCCTGGTGCTGAACAGCGCCAGCGACGTGCTGGCGCTAGGCCATGTGGTCGGCAAGGACTACGTGATTGATCTGGGCGCCGGCCACGAAGTGACGTTGGTTGGTGTCACCGCGCTGGCCGAATCGGCGATTACGCTGCTGTAATCAGTGGGTCAGCCCGCCCGCCTCGCGCACATCGACGGTGTGCGCGAGCGTGGTGCGGACGGCGATGCGCAGGCCTTCGACCAGGTCTTCCAGCTTCATGCTGGCGGCGCCCGGATGCTGGGCCGCCTGCTGCGGCAGATATGGGATGTGTATGAAGCCGGCGCGCATGGTGGTGCCCCACTCGTGCGCCTGGTGCATCAGGCCATAGAACACATGGTTGCAGACAAAGGTGCCCGCCGTTTGCGACACCGACGCCGGCAAGCCCGCCGCGCGCAGCTCGTGCACGATGGCCTTGATCGGCAGCGTGGAGAAGTAAGCCGCCGGGCCGCCGTTGATGATCGGCTGGTCGACGATCTGCCGGTGCTGGTTGTCCGGAATCGGCGCATCGTCGATATTGATGGCGATGCGCTCCACTGAAATATCCACCCGGCCGCCAGCCTGCCCCACCGCAATGACGATGCTCGGCTGCAGTTCCTCCACCGCCTGGTGCACGACTTTCAACGCACGGCCGAACACGCACGGCAGTTGCCGTGCGTGGACCACGAAGTCGCCCTCGTGCCAGCCTTGCAGCGCGCGCACCGCTTCCCATGAGGGATTGATGCTCTCTTTGTTAAACGGCTCAAAGCCCGTTAACAATATTATCTTTTTCATCTCCACGAACTCCGTGATGCGTTAACCCAGCAGCGTCTCACAGATTCATCAAAAAATAAAGCAGCGCAATATTTGCTAACAATAATGGCAATGCTGTCGGAATCTGCATCTTGACCACGGCGTTCTTGTCCGGCAGTTCCAGCAGCGCCGCCGGCACGATGTTGAAATTCGCCGCCATCGGCGTCATCAAAGTGCCGCAGTAAGCGCTGAACATGCCGATCGCCGCCATCACCGCCGGGTTGGCGTGGTAGACGCCGACCAGCACCGGAATGCCGACGCCGCCGGCCATCACCGGAAACGCCGCGAAGCCATTGCCCATGATGATGGTGAACAGCGCCATGCCGACGCAATACACCGCCACCGCCACCAGCCGCAGGTCCATATTGATGTAGGACGTGACCACATGCGCCACCGCCTTGCCCATGCCGGCGTCGGTGAACAGCAGGCCGAGCACCGCCAGCATATGTGGCAACACCACCGCCCAGCCGAGGTGGTCGACCAGGCGGCGCGATTCGCGCATCGCCTGCAGCGGCGTCGAGCGCGTCAGCCAGCAGGCGGTGGCGACCGCGAACAGCGAGCCACAGCCAAGGGCGACCAGCGTGATGTGTTTCGGATCAAGCAGGAACAGGCCGTTCCACTGCACATCCTTGAACACGGTGGAGCCGATCACCGTGGTCAGCGGAATCAGCAGCGCCGGGATCAGCAGCTTGTGCCCCAGCCGCTGCGCGCTGGCGCGGCGTTCTTCCGGCGTGCGCTCGCCGTAACGGCCCAGCGTGACGCCGCCAAAGCCGGCGATCAGCGCCATCACCACCATCAGCAGGCCGGCTGCCACCGGCGGCAACTGCTCGCCGGCCAGGTAGATCACTGCGTACAAGGCCCAGAACAAGGCGCTGCTATAGCGCCTGGGATTGTGCTGGTCGCGCAGCGCCATGAAAGCGATCATCAGCAGCATCGCGCCCAGCACGTAATAGAAGAAGTCCAGCGTGAGTATCATTTGACGCTCCGGGCGATCTGCGCGTCCAGCCGGTACAGCCGCCACGAATGGATGATGAAGGCGCAGATGGCGGTCGGTATGCCCCACAGCGCCATGTGCAGCGGATCGACATCGATTCCCTCGCCATGCAGGATGGTTTGCATCAGCACGATGGCGCCAAAGGCGACGAAGATGTCCTCGCCAAAGAACAGGCCGACGTTATCGGTGGCAGCCGCCATGGCGCGGATGCGGTGCCGCATGTCCATCGTGATATCCGGATAGCGCACCTCGGCGGCGCCCTCGGCCATCGGCGCGATCAGCGGCCGCACCATATTGGGATGGCCGCCAATGCTGGTCAGGCCGAAAGCGGCGCTGATTTCTCGAATCGCCAGGTAGACAATCAGCAGCCGGCCGGTGGTGGCCGAACGGATGCGCGCGATCGATGCCTGCGCATGCTCCTTCAAGCCATGCCGTTCCAGCAGGCCGATGGCGGCAATCGGCAGCAACAGGATCAGCGGCAGGTTGCGGGTCTTGATGAAGGCCGTACCCAGCGTGGCCAGCAACTGCTCGACCGGCATGAAGGCGGCAAAGCCGGTGACAAAGCAGGCCGCCACCACCACCAGCACCGGATGGGCGCGCAGCGCGAAGCCGGCAATGATGACGGCCACACCCAGCAGCGGCCACAGATTTACGACGGTGTGTTCCACAAAAACTCCTCGGCACGAATAACCCGTGGGCATTGTACCGGGCTGGACGCCCGATGCAACAATCCCCCGCCAGGCGGCGCCTGGCGGGGGATTGGAGATGGGCTGTTAAGGCTTAGAAGTTCATCTTGAACGTGGCGCCGTAGGTGCGCGGTTCGTTCAGCATGCCGGTCAGGTTGTTGAACTCGATCGCGCTGAGCGCCACGACCTTGTCGGTGATGTTGCGGCCGAAGGCAGCCACTTCATACTTGCCATCGCCCCACTTGTAGCCGATGCGCAGGCCACCTTCGGTCAGCGGCTTGGCGGTATATTCGACAGCGGTGTACAGGAAGAAGTTGTACTTGCTGCGATAGCTCCAGTCGGTGATCGCATACAGCTCGCCATTACCCACTTCGGTGCTGTACTTCAGCGAGAAGTTGGCCTGGTTGCGCGGCGCGCGCGGCATGTCGTTGCCGTCGATCAGGACGTAGCCTGGATAGCCTGGCGCCGCCACGTTGGTCGGCGTGCAGCCCATGCCCAGGTTGTTGGCGCCGTTACCGCAGTATTGCACGCGAACGTTCTTGTCCTTGATCTCGGTGTCGTTGAAGCTGTAGCCCAGCGAGCCGCTGAAGCCGTAACCCAGATTGGCTTGCAGGTCCAGTTCGATACCCTGGCCAGTCACCTTGTCCGCATTCAGCAGGCGGTTCATATTGACGCCGCCGCTACCGGCGGTCAGCTGCTTGTCCTTCACGCGGTACTGGAACACGGTGGCGCTCAGGCGCGCGCGCTTCTCGAACAGGTCCTGCTTGATACCAGCTTCATACGACAGCGCTCTTTCGACGCCGGCCATGGTCGGCACGTCACCCAGGCCATTCAGGCGGCCCTGCATCGACGGCGCGCGGTAGCCAGTGGCCACGCGGGCAAACACATTGGTTTCCTTGGTCAGTTCATACGTGCCGCTGACGTCCCAGCTGACATTGTCCGTCTTGCTGTCCAGCGTATGCGGCACGGTGACCAGCACGTTGGCGGTGTTGTAGTCGGTGCGCGAGGCGGAGAAGTCTTTCTTGTCGTCGGTGTAGCGCAGACCGGCGCGCAGTTTCAGCTTATCGGAGACGGCGTAGTTGACCGAGCCGAAGGCTGCCCAGGATTTCGATTTCTGGTTCTGGCGTGCGAATGGAATATTCTGCGGATTGCCCGGCGCCAGACTATCGAAGCTGATACTGTCGATCTGGATCGCTTCGTTGAAGTAGTACAGGCCGCCGATCCATTGCAGCGGGCCGCTGTAGTTCGACTCGGCGCGGAACTCCTGCGAGAACTGCTTGTGGTTAGGCAGCAGGTCTGCGGTTTCCACCACGAACGGGATACGGCCAGGGCCGTATGGTGGCGCGTACACAGCGCCATAGCCGCCATCAACGTCGGCGCGGCTGTTGAAGTCCAGTTTCTCGTAGCCGGTGATCGAGTGCAGCGTGATGTCGTTCAGGTTGTACTTCAGGCGGATGCTGCCGCCCTGGGTTTTCAGCTTCTGGTAGTTGACACCGTCGGTCGGGTAGGAGCCATAGTCAAAGCCGTCCACCAGATCGTTGGTGCCCTGCTTCAGGATATTTGCGCGGAACAGCGTGGCGCTGCCGTGGTAGTTGCGCTGGTGGTAGTTGAACAGCGCCTCGAAATCCTTGTTCGGCTTGACCAGCGCTTGCAGGCGGAAGGCGTTGTCGCCATAGCCTTCGAAGTCGCGGGTGCCCTTGCTGGTATCCGGGTTGGTGTTGTGCACGCGGTTGCCGCGATGCTGGCTGGTGCCGGAGAAGCGCAGCGCGACGGTGTCGCTGACCGGAATGTTGAACGCGCCTTCGGCGGTCTTGGCCGAGTAATTGCCGACGCCGAACTGCACATAGCCTTCCTGCTTGAACACTGGCTTGGCCGAATCGAACTTGATCACGCCGGCCGGCGAGTTACGGCCGAACAGCGTGCCCTGCGGGCCGCGCAGCACCTCGACCTGGTCGACGTCAAACACCGGGAAGCCTTTCAGCATGGCGTTTTCCATGACGATATCGTCCATCACATAGCCGACCGGCTGCGAGGCGTTCAGGTCGAAGTCGGTATTGCCCAGGCCGCGAATGTAGAAGCGCGGGAACGCACGGCCGTAGTCCGACTCGATGTTCAGCGATGGCGTGCGGCCGGACAGGATACGGATATCGCCGGCGCCGGCGGTCAGCGTGTCCAGCTTGTCGCCCTTGATGGTGGCGATCGACATCGGCACGTCCTTGATGTTTTCCGCGCGGCGCTGTGCCGTCACGATCACGGTTTCCAGCTGGTCTTTATTGGTGGCGGTGGTGTCCTGGGCATGTGCCAGTGGAAAAGCGCTGGCGACAGCCACTGCGATCAGCGATGACCGCACGGTGATACTGCGTTGCTTGCTCATATGTCCTGCTCCCGTAAATTTAAGTGGTGACCTGTGGTTTTTGTTATATCGATATACACATTACCAATCATGCTAGCACGGAAAAAAATGCAGGAAAGTGAACTTTTGACGGTCTTGATTCATATCTATTTTGTATAAATAGCTAAGAAAAAACGAATTTGTCGTACATATTGGCGCTGGTGCATAGTCATGGATCGGCCTGAACAGGCTTGGTGACGGGCGTTGTCTATGAAACCAGGTGATCGGATGCGCGCGGTATTTTGTCCAGCGGGACAAAAAAGCAACGGCATAAAAATTTTTAATTCGGCGCGGCTTGTTGTTGCGTTGCGACATGCATCACGAAACCAGGCTAACGTTTAGCAATTGCGAAATTCACAATTTTTTAGCAAGTTGTCAGCACTTATTGCATGAAATCAGGGATTTAGAGGAATAATACGGCCGGTAACTACATGCTATAGCCAATAAAAATATACAATAACGATCTTCCAGGAGCCTATTCATGAAACTTTCACAACTTAGTTTGACGGTTGCAGCACTGTTTATCGCTGCCAGCGCGTCCGCGGCTGCTCCAAAACTGGGCATCGTGTATGACGCAGGCGGCAAGTTCGACAAGTCGTTCAATCAGTCCGCTTTCGAAGGCGCCACGCGCTTCAAAAAAGAGACCAACATCAATTTCATCGAGGTGCAAGCCTCCAGCGACACCCAGGCTGAACAGGTGATGCGCGGCCTCGCCCGCAAGAATCTCGACCTGATCGCCGCCATCGGCTTTGCCCAGCAGGCCGCCGTACAGAAGGTCGCCAAAGAATTCCCGAAAGTCCACTTCGTGCTGATCGACGGCGTGGCGCAAGGCGCCAACGTCAATTCCATCACGTTCAAGGAAGAAGAAGGTTCCTACCTGGCGGGCGTGGCTGCGGCCATGGCGTCGAAGTCGAAGAAACTCGGCTTCATCGGCGGTGTCGACATCCCGCTGATCCGCACCTTCGCCTGCGGCTACACGCAGGGCGCCAAGGCGGTGAACCCGAAAGTTGACGTGACCTCGAACATGGTCGGCACCTCGTCGGATTCGTGGAACAACCCGGCCAAGGGCGGTGAGCTGGCCCGTTCGCAATTCGACCGCGGCGTCGATGTGGTGTTTGCCGTGGCCGGCGGTTCGGGCCTGGGAACGCTGCAAACCGCCAAGGAAAAAGGCAAGCTGGCGATCGGCGTCGATTCCAACCAGAACAGCCTGTACCCAGGCAGCATCCTGACCTCGATGGTCAAGCGCGTCGACAACGCCGTGTATGACTCCTTCATGCAGATGAAGAACGGCACCTGGAAGGCAGGCGTCACCGCCAAGGGCCTGAAGGAAGGCGGCGTGGATTGGGCGCTCGACGAGAACAACCGCAAGTTGATCACGCCGGAAATCGAGAAGCGCGTGCTGGGTGCACGCAAGGATATTATCGATGGCAAGATCAAGGTCATCGACATCCGTTCGGGCGCAGCCTGCCCGGTCTAATACCTGTTTGAACATAGAGCGCGCCGCCGGGGATTGCCCCCTGCGGCGCGTTTTACTTAATTAAAAAACGATCCTATGCAGCCAGCAGTAGAATTTCGCGGCATCTCCAAGCATTTCGGAGCTGTGAAAGCGAACACGGACGTCAGCTTCGCCATCGCCAAGGGTTCCATCCATGGCCTGGTGGGCGAGAATGGCGCCGGTAAATCGACCCTGATGAGCATCCTGTACGGATACTACCGCGCCGACGGCGGGGAGATCCTGCTGGATGGCCAGGCGCGCCGCATCCACAACAGCCAGGAGGCGATTGCGCTCGGCATCGGCATGGTGCACCAGCACTTCATGCTGGTCGAGAACATGACCGTGCTCGATAACGTCATGCTGGGCAGCGAAGGCGGCTTCAAGCTGAATAAAAACCGTGCGCGCGTCGAGCAGGAACTGCGCGACATCTGCGTCCGCTACCGCCTGGATGTCGATCCGCTGGCCACCATCCATGACCTGTCGGTAGGTGCGCAGCAGCGCGTCGAAATCCTCAAGCAGATCTACCGCAGCGCCAACATCCTGATCCTGGACGAGCCGACCGCCGTGCTGACCGCGCAGGAAACCGCGTCGCTGTTCGAGATCCTGCGCCTGTTCAAGGAACAGGGCAAGACCATCATCCTGATCACCCACAAGCTGCAAGAGATCCTCGACATCACCGACACCGTCACCGTGATGCGCGGCGGCCGCGTGATTGGCGCCGTGCCGACTGCCGGCACCACCAAGGAAGACCTGGCCAATATGATGGTCGGCCGTCCAATTGAAAACAACCTGCCGCGCGCGCCGTACAATCCGGGCGCGCCGGTGATGCACGTCGAGAACCTGCAACTGCTGGACGACCAGGGCGTCAAGCTGCTGGCCGATATCGGCTTCACGCTGCGCGCCGGCGAGATCGTCGCGGTGGCCGGCGTCTCCGGCAACGGCCAGAGCGAGTTGATGGAAATCCTGTCGGGCATGCGCCTGCCGACTTCCGGCAAACTGGATTTCCTCGGCAAGCCGCTGCCCTTCGACGACCGCACCGACGCCGACGGCCTGCCGCGCACCTTCCGCGAGTTAGGTATTGGCCACGTCCCGGAAGACCGCCTGCGCGATGGCGTGGTCAAGGCCTTCTCGGTCATGCACAACACCATCTTCGGCTACCAGGACAAGCTGAAAAACAAATGGGGCCTGCTGGACTTCAAGGCCATCGCCGGCCGCTGCGCGGAATTGATGCGCAACTTCGACGTCCGCCCGAACAACCACGACCTGCGTATCGGCCTGCTCTCCGGCGGCAACCAGCAGAAGGTGGTGATCGCGCGCGAAGTGCTGGCGCAGCCGAAGCTGATGCTGGTCGGCCAGCCGACGCGCGGCGTCGACATCGGCACCATCGAGAGCATCCATACGCAGCTGCTCAAGCTGCGCGATGAAGGCGTGGCCATCCTGCTGGTCTCCGTGGAGCTGGAAGAAGTGCGTGCGCTGGCGGACCGTATCCTGGTCATGTGCGGCGGCCGCATCACCGGCGAACTGAAAATTGAAGAATTCGACACCACCCGCATCGGGCTGCTGATGGGGGGCATGCATAAATCATGAATAAAGACCTGCCACGCTGGGCAACCGCGTTTGTAATGCCCGTTCTGAACCTGCTGTCGGCACTGCTGGTGACCGCGCTGGTGATCCATCTGCTGGGCGAAAGCCCGACCGAATCGCTGGCGATCCTGGTCAACAGCGCCGTCGTCAATCCGGAGGGCCTGAGCTACACGCTGTTCTACGCCTCGACCTTCATCTTCACCGGTCTGGCGGTATCGATCGCCATGCAGGCCGGCCTGTTCAATATCGGCGCCGAAGGCCAGATGTATTTTGCGGGCCTGGGCCTGACCCTGGCCATGCTGGCCTTTGACAGCTCGCTGTCGCCATGGCTGCTGATCCCTGTCGGCATGCTGGGCGCGGCGCTGTTTGGCGCGCTGTGGGCTTTCGTGCCAGGCTACCTGCAAGCCAAGCGCGGCAGCCACGTGGTGGTCACCACCATCATGTTCAACTACATCGCCGCCTCGCTGATGAACACCGTGATCGTCAAGCTGGTACCGCCGGGCGAACAGAATCCGGCCAGCCGCGCCTTCAGCGCCGCCGCCGAGATGCCGCGCCTGAACGAGTGGTTCCCTGTCCTGGGCGAGACGCCGCTGAACATCAGCTTCTTCATCGCCATCCTCGCGCTGGTGATCTACGGCGTGGTGGTATCCCGTTCGGCATGGGGCTACAAGCTGCGCGCCACGGGCCTGAACAAGCACGCCGCGCACTACGCCGGCATCCGCATCAGCAAGATGATCATCATCGTCATGCTGATCTCGGGCGCGCTGGCCGGCCTCGGCTCGGTCAACTCCATCATGGGCTCGACCCACTACCTGTCGCTGAACTTCGTCGGCGGCGCCGGCTTCATCGGCATCGCGATTGCGCTGATGGGCCGCCAGCACCCGGTCGGCATTTTCCTGTCGGCGGTGCTGTTCGGCGCGCTGACGCAGGGTGGCTTCGACCTGTCGCTGGAGAAGCAGAACATTCCGCCGGAAACCGTGATCCTGATTCAGGGCTTGATTATCCTGTTCTGCGGCGCGATGGAAAACCTGTACGCGCCGGTCATCGCCAAAGCGCTGAAATTCAAGAAGTGAGGACGATATGACTTTAGACGACCTGCATATCGGCAGCATCCTGGTATCCACCGTGCGCAACGCGCCGGTGCTGATTTTCGCCGGCATGGCCGGCCTGTTCGCCGAACGCTCCGGCGTGATCGACATCGGCCTGGAAGGCAAGATCCTGGCGTCGGCCTTCGTCTCGGCGGCGGTGGCCTACACCACGCAGAATCCATGGAACGGCGTGATGGCCGGCATCCTGGTGTCGGTGCTGCTGGCAACGCTGCAAGCCTATGTGGCGATTACCCAGAAGGGCAATCAGCTGGTGGCCGGCATCGCCATCAACATCGCCATGAGCGGCCTGACTTTCGTCGTGGCGCAGTACATCTTCCAGCAGGGCGGCCGTACGCCGGACCTGGGCTCGGCGCGCTTGTTCGACGTGGTACTGCCTGGCTCCGCCGCAGTGGAGCACATTCCCTTCATCGGCTGGCTGTACGCGCACCTGATCGGCGGCCACTCGGTGCTGGTGTACCTGGCTTTCCTGCTGGTGCCGCTGGTGCACTGGGTGATCTACCACAGCCGCTTCGGCCTGCGCCTGCGCGCCTGCGGCGAGAACCCGCATGCGGCCGATGCGGCCGGCGTCAACGTCGAGCGCCAGCGCTATATGGCGATGATCATTGCCGGCGTGCTGTGCTCCTTCTCGGGCGCCTACCTGTCGATCGTGCAGAGCGGCTTCTTCCTGCGCGACATGTCGGCCGGCGCCGGCTACCTGGCGCTGACCGCCATGGTGTTCGGTAACTGGCGTCCGCTGTACACCTTCCTCGGCTGCCTGATGTTCGGCTTCTTCGGTGCGGTGCAGATCCAGATCGAAGGCGTGGAACTGCCAGTGATCGGCCGCGTGCCGGGCGCGCTGATCCAGATGGTGCCATACGTGCTGACGGTGATCGTGCTGGCAGGCCTGATGGCCAAGTCGGTGGCGCCAAAAGCGCTCGGCACGCCGTTCGTCAAGTCGCGTTAAAAACTCTTCATATAGGACAGCAGGTCGGCGACCTGCTGTTCATCCTTGATTCCCCAGAAGCGCATGCTGGTGCCTGGCACGACGTCGTGCGGCGCGCGCAGATATGCCGCCAGGTTCTTCTCGGTCCACACCAGGCCCGACTTCTTCATCGCTTCCGAATACTTGTAATCTTTCGTCGACGCCGCCTTGCGGCCGATGATGGCGTTCAGCTGCGGGCCGTAACCCGCACTCGCATACGGTCCCACCGCGTGGCAGGAAGCGCAGCGCTGGAACAGCCGGGCGCCGTTCTTCGGATCACCGGCGGCGTGGGCCTGGCTCGCGGCCAGCAGTGCAATCAACAACAGTCTTTTCATAACAAATGTAGCGCCGCGTATTGCAGCAGCATGATGGTTTTACCGTCGGCGATCTCGCCCGAGGCGATCATCTGGAGCGCGCGTTCAAACGGCAGCTCCAGCACCTCGATATCCTCGCCCTCTTCCGCAATGCCGCCACCCTGGCCGGCGCGCGAGGCGGCATCGTATTCCGCCACGAAGAAGTATAGGCGCTCTGTCACCGAACCGGGGCTCATAAAGGCTTCAAACACCTTGCGCACGTCACTGACGCGGTAGCCGGTCTCCTCTTCCACCTCGGCCTTGATGCGCTCCTCCGGGCTGGCCTGGTCCAGCAGACCGGCCGCCGTCTCGATCAGGAAGCCGTCATGGCCATTGCCATACGTCGGGAAGCGGAACTGCCGCACCAGCAGCACCGTGCGCTGCGCGCGGTTGTACAGCAGGATGGTGGCGCCGTTGCCGCGATCATAGGTTTCACGCGTCTGGCGCTGCCAGCTGCCGTCGCTGCGGCGATAGTCGAAGGTAGTCTTCTTTAGCAGGAACCAGTCGTCGGACAAGGTTTCTACCTGGTGGATGCGGACTCGGTCTTCGGGCATGGCGCTCTCCTGGTTGCGTTTTTTTACGATATCATGCAATATCGTGCAACATCAAGATAATTCGTGCATATGCTGACACGCCAACGCAAGGAACTACTGCTCGCCCGCCTGAAGCGGGACGGGCAGATCGTCGCCCGCTCGCTCAGCGAGGAACTGGGCTTGTCCGAGGACACCATCCGCCGCGACCTGCGCGAGCTGGCTGCCGAAGGCCTGCTGCAGCGGGTGCACGGCGGCGCGTTGCCGCTAGACCCGCCGCTGCCCCCCTCGCCGGCGCTGGGCAACTTCAGCGAGCGCCAACAGATCTCCAGCGACGCCAAGCCGGCCATCGCGCGCGCGGCTGCTGCCATGATCACCCCCGGCCAGGTGGTGTTCATCGACGGCGGCACCACCGCCGTGCAACTGGCGCGCGCGCTGCCGCCGACATTGCGCTGCACAGTGGTGACGCACAGCCCATCGGTGGCGGTGGAGCTGGCCGAGCATCCGCTGGTGGAAGTGATCCTGATCGGCGGCCGGCTGTTCAAGCACTCGATCGTGGCGATGGGGCCGGCGGCGCTGGAGGCCATCGCGCAGATCCGCACCGACATCTACTTCATGGGCGTGTGCAGCCTGCATCCGGAGTCCGGTATCAGCACAGGCGATTTCGACGAGGCTGGAGTCAAGCGCGCCATCAGCAATATGGCGCAACGCACGGTGGTGCTGGCGTCGCCGGAAAAGCTGGATACCGCCTCTCCGTATCAGATTGCACCGCTGTCGCAAGTCAGCGCCATCATTGTCAACGGCGATGCGCCGGAAACGCTGCTGGCGCGCTATCGTGAACTCGGTATCGACGTCACCAAGGCTTAACATTTGTATGGCAAACTGACTGGATGACGAAGTCTCACGCTTTAAGAAATACCTGGCGCATGCTGTTGCTGGCTTCATGGTTGACGGCTGCAAGCTGCGGCGCCGTGACGCGCGTGGTGTATCCCCTCACCAGCCTCGATGACGCCGACAGCCGCTACGAATACGACTGGGCTGTGTTGCGCGCGGCCTTGCAGAAAACCGAGCCACGTTATGGGCCGTTCGAGTTGCGCCAGTCGACGCAGGCGATGTCGCCTGCACGCGTGGCGCAGGAATTGATGATGCCCGGAGGCCGCATCAACGTCTTCGCGCGCGCCACCTCGCCGGAACTTGAGCAGCAATTCCTGCCGGTGCGGCTGCCGATCGACAAAGGCTTGCTGGGCTACCGCATGTTCCTGGTACGCGAAGAAGACCTGCCGCGCTTTGCCGCAGTGCGCACACTGGACGACCTGCGCAAGCTGCGCGCCGGTCAGGGCAAGGCGTGGATCGATGTACCACTGCTGCGTGGCGCCGGTTTTACGGTGGTGGAAGGAACCAGCTATCCGGGCCTGTTCGCAATGCTGAACGCCGGACGCTTCGACTGGTTCTCGCGTGGCATCGACGAGGCGCAGCGCGAATTGCAGGAGCGCCGGACGGCCTTCCCGCAGATGACCATCGAGCCGACCTTGCTGCTGCAATATCCGCTGCCGCTGTATTTCTTCCTGCGGCGCGACGCCGAGGGCAAGCTGCTGGCGCAGCGCATTGCCGACGGTATGGAGATAATGATTAAGGACGGCTCGCTCAACACCCTGTTCCAGCAATACAAGGGAGAGAGCATCAAAGCCGGCGGGCTGGCGAAACGGCGCGTGCTGCACCTGGATAATCCGCACCTGACGCCAGAGACACCGCTGTCACGCGGCGAACTCTGGTTCAATCCCATTAGCGGGAAGTGATTACGGCCAGATAGCCTTCAGCACGGCGGCCAGGTGGTAGCCGCCCTGGATCAGCTGCGCCTTGGCGGCGGCCGACGATGGCACCGGATAGTTGTCCGGAATCGCCAGCGGCCACACATTGTAGACTTCACCCTTCTTGCTGGTCTGCTGCGCCATCGCGCCTGGCACCACGTCGGTATAGGCCAGCTTGGCCACGGTCAGCGTCTGGTCGGCCCACTGGTATGGCCAGGTGACTGGATCGCCGCTATTTGGCGCGATTACCGGCTTGCCATCAATGACCATCTGCGCGAACTGCTCCGGCGTGCGTGCGCCGATACGGCGGAACGCGTAGTTGACTACCGTGGTGTCCCAGTACGAGTGAAATGCGCGCGTGGTCTGCGCCGGACGCGCAGGCGTCGCCGGCGTGGATGCCGGCTTGTCTTCCACCGGGCCAGCTGGAATCAGCGCCGAACTCTTGGCCGTCAGCTTGATGTCGTCCAGTTGCAGGTTGTTGCCGCCAGAGGTGCCGAAGGCTTCCTTGTCATCCAGCTGCTTCTGCGTCGGCACCATGAAGCCGCCGCTCTTGGCCACATAGCCTTCGCCCACGTGCAGCGGCTGTGCGATGTCGCCGGTCAAATGGGTCAGCATCAGCAGCGCCTGGCGTGGCGTGAAGTTGTGCGGATTGGTGGTGGCGTCGCCCTTCCCTTGCAGCACCGCGATGCACTGCTTCAGCGTCTGCACGATGTCGTGGCCATGGGTGCCGACAGCCTTGTCCTCGTAATGCGACAGCTGGAACGGCACGTCGGTGTAGTGGTACTCGCTGTGCAGCGGATTGGCAGTGGTGTACGCCACCATCTCTTCCGTTTGCGGGCCGCAGTAAGTGCCTTTTACGCAGTCGGCCCAGGAGGCGACACCGGCCAGGCTCTCGCCCGGCAGCAGCAAGGCCTGCACTTGCTTTTCAGCGTTCGAGCCCTTGATCAGCTGGTCGGCAATCGCGCCAACCGCGCGGTGGCCGTCATTGCCCCAGGCATGGGCGTTGATGGAGACGAAGGCGCTGCTCAGCGCCAGGATACATGCAAGCTTTTTCATTCAGGACTACCTTTCGCTGGCTTTGGATATTGTTTGTTGATGTCGAGCGGCTGTGCATACGACGAGTTCCAGGTCTGCTCCTGCAATGCCGCCAGGCGCTGCGCCATCTTCTCGTTGCGCATCACCACTTCCAGGTTGCGCGACAGGTCGAAGTAGCCACCGCTCCAGTTGCTGGTGCCCACCCACGCCACCTGGTTGTCGATCACCATGGTCTTGCTGTGGATGACGCGCGCGAACGGAATAAAGCCGGTCGACGCCACCGGCAGCGTCACCACGCGGATTTCCACGTTCGGCAGGATAGCCAGCGATTTCAGATAGACCTGCGCCGGCTGTTCCAGGTTCCAGTTGGAGACCATCAGCTTGATCTTGACGCCACGGTTGGCGGCGGCGCGCACCGCGTTGTCGATCACCGCATAGTAAGGACGCGTGCCTTTCGGGCCATAGCTCAGCGGCGCATAGTCCAGCAGCTGGATGCGCACTTCACTCTTGGCCTGCGCCAGCAGCGCCGGCAGGCCAGCCTCGGAGTCACCCACGCCGGCCGGATTGTATTGGTGGGGGCTGGACAGCAGAAAAGCGTTTTGCTGGATGTCCGGCGCAGTAGTAGCGGTGTTCAGGGCCGGCGCAACCTGGCCGGCTGATGTCAGCGCCTGCGCGCGCCAGTCCTGGTTGAAGATGGCCAGCACCTGGCCCACCACTTTTGGATCGGTGATGCGCAAGCCGGTTTCATGGATATGCTCAAACGAGCGCCAGTCGAAATTCTGGCTGCCGATGAAGGCGGTCGCGCCATCCACCACCAGGTACTTGGCGTGGATGATGCCGTTGCCGGTCAGCTTGTTGAAATCGAGGACGCGGAACTCCAGGTTCGGAATCGCTTTCAGGCGCTCGATGGTCGGCTTCTCCGACAGGCCGACGCCCTTCTGGTCCAGCAGGAAGCGGATCTTCACACCGCGCTTGCCGGCAGCTTCCAGGTGCTCGACCACCTTGTCGAACACGCTGCCCTGCCGGATCACCGCATAGAACTGGCCGATGACGATTTCGCTTTTGGCGTTATCAAACAGCTCGGTCCACACTTGCGCGGCGCTGCGCAGGTCATCGCTGTGCAGCGGCGTTTCGACCGGTGCGGTCTGCACCAGCTCATAGCCGGGAATCGAAAACTCGGCATGTGCCGGTGCGGCCAGCACGCCAGCCGCCATCAGGGCGGAAACTAAAATACGGCGCATCATCAATCCTTTTGCACATTGTTGTAGCGAACCTGTGGCGCGGCCGCGCCGGCAGGCCTCTTGTCCTGCTCGCGCTTGACCAGATACTGCGTCAGCGCGTCGATATCGCGGATATTGGTCGGCGCGCGGTTGGCGCCCTTCTTGAAGGTCGGGAAGCCGTCGCCGCCTTCGGCCAGGAAGTTGTTGGTCACCACGCGGTAAGAGGTGTTCATGTCCAGCCGCACGCCATTCAGCTTGACGCTGTCCGGCACCAGCTTCAGCCCTTCCGGCTTGAACTCATCCCACTCGTAGCTGAAGCCATCCGACACCTGCAGCAGGCCGCGCTTCTGGTCACGGCCGCCGATCCACTGTTCTTCCAGAAGTTCGACGATCTGCGATCCGCGCAGGTTCATCGCCACCAGCGTGTTCCCGAATGGCAGCACCGCCATTGCGTGCCCCAGCGTCACCACATTGCCCGGCGCCGTCTCCAGATCCTGGCGGATGCCACCCGGATTCTGCAACGCGATCTGCGCGCCGAACGGACGACCGGCGGCCAGCATCGAATCGGCCACCAGGTCGCCCAGCGCGGATTCGCGCTTGTGGTCCTTGTCGCGCTTCACGCTCGGCACCGAAATGCTGGCCACCGGACGCGCCAGCGCGGCGAGGCTGCTGGCGCGGGCTTTCTTCAGGTAGTCGTCCAGCGCAGGGTCGGCCGGCCATTTGCCCGGCACCATGACTTCCTGCTGGGCGCTGACATCGCGCACGCTATTGCTGGCGGTATCCACCGACAGCTTGATGCGGCCCATGACGTGGCCGCCCATGTCGGACTGCGTCACCAGGCGGCCATCCACCTTGCACATATAGCCCTGGTGCGAGTGGCCGCTGATGACCAGGCGGATGGCCGGATCGAGACGCTTGACCACGTCGACAATCGGCCCTTGCAGATTGGCGCAATCCTGCTGATCGAATTTATCGGTGGTGCGGCCGCCCTGATGGATCAACACCACGAACACGCCCACGCCTTCCTTGCGCAGTTCCGGCAGCTGGCGGTTGATGGCGTCCGCCTCGTCGACAAATTCCAGGCCGGCGATGCCGGAAGCCAGCGCCGATTCCGCCGTCTCGCGCAGCACGGTGCCAATGAAGCCGATCTTCACGCCGTGCGCGGTTTCGATTTTATACGCCGGCAGCACCGGCTTGCGGGTGGCCATGTCGATCACGTTCGCCGCCAGGTACTGGAACTGCGCCCCCTGGTAAGGGCCGTCAAATTTGCAGGCCTTGTCGGCGCGCGGCGACATGCAGCCGCCCTTCTGCTGGCGCAGCAGTTCGATGCGGCCCTGGTCGAATTCGTGATTGCCGACCGAGGTGGCGCGCATGCCCAGCAGGTTCATCGCGCCGATGGTCGGCTCGTCGGCCCACATCGAAGAGATGGCCGGACTGGCGCCGACCAGGTCACCGGCGCCGACCAGCAGCAGCTCGGGATCTTCCTTGCGCCACGCCTGCAACGCCGCTCCCAGCGTATCGATGCCGCCGGCGGTGATGACGCGCTCGCCGCCGCCCTTGGCGCTGTCCCAGGTGTATTTGCTGGCTTCCAGGTTGCCGTGGAAATCGTTCAGCGCCACCAGCTGGATCTCGGTCACGCCAGGCGGCAACGGCTGCTTCGGTCCCAGTGCGCAACCGCCCAACAAGGCAGCCAGCACCAGGCCGGCAAGCGGGCTCAAATGTTTAGTCATTGCTGTAAATTGCTGTGGTGAATCGGTCATTGTACCGTCCAAACCGCCTTGCGCAGAGCGGAAAATAATACGTTACAAAATGCGGCGCCAAATGAAAAACACCCTATAAGTACAGGACTTATAGGGTGTTGTGCGTGCATCAGAGGCGGGCCGCAACCCGCCGCGATGAACGATTAGAAGTCAACCGACAGGGTCGCCGAGACGAAGCGTGGCGCGCCCAGGTAGTAACGCTGGGTGTCGAACGTGGTCGTCAGGCCAGGTACCGCGTTGGCGTTCTTGACCGTGGTCGAGGACGGGTTGCGGTATTGCTTGTCGGTGATGTTGCTCAGGTTGACGGTCAGCTTCGGACGCTTGACCCAGCCAAAGTTCGCGAAGGTGTAGCCGCCATCGATACCGAAGGTGGTGTAGCCTGGTGCGACTTCGTCGTTCAGCATCGAAGCCTGCTGTTTGCCGGTAGCGCGTGCCTTCAGACGGGCCCAGAAAGCGCCGTCCTGATACTCGACCGACAGACCAGCTTTGCGGCGTGGCGCGTTGATCATTTCCTTGCCGGCGGTTGGCAGGTACACGCCATTACCAATCAGCATGTTCTCCTTGATCTCGCTATCCATGAAGCCCAGCGAGCCGTAGAACGCCCAGCCGTTGATCGGCGTATTACCAATTTCAACTTCCAGACCTTTGTTGGAGACTTTACCGACGTTGGTATAGCTCGAAGCCTGGGTGATCGGATCGAAGGTGGTTGCCTGACGGTTTTTGAAGTCGACGAAGAAGGCAGTCACGGTAGCGATGAAATTGCTGTCCTGGTGACGGTAGCCGATGTCGGTGTTCCACGACGATTCTTCTTTAACGTCGCCGACGAAGTTCGCCACGCCGTTGGTCACTTTCACGCTGGTGCCGATGTTACCGAACACGAAGTTAGGTGGTGCTTTCACGTTCTTGGCGACCGACATGAACAGTTGGTCGTCGTTGGTGATGCGGTAACGGGCGCCGAACTGCGGCAGGATGTCGTTGTAGTTCTTCACCAGGTTGTATGGCTTGACGGTGTTGTTTTCGTCGCCGTAGTTGGTGAAGTCACGTTTCACGCGCGGGTTACGCACACCGACGTTGATCTTCAGCTTGTCATCCATGAAGCTCATGGTGTCTTGCAGGAAGAACTGATAAGCGGTCGAAACCGACATCCAGTCGCGGCTGGTGGCATAGTGACCGTTAGGACGCAGGATGCGGTCGTCTTCCAGGTATTCGTCGGCGGTCGAACCATCGTTACCCAGGCGCAGCATCGGGCCGGTTTGCTGGTGGCGAGCGCGCTCGTACCAGAAGCCACCCAGGATTTCGTGGTTGTCCACGGTCCAGGTCAGCGACGAGGTAACACCAGGACGGAAGGTCTTGGTCACGCTGGCGCTGGCAACCAGGATGGTGTCGGCGGTGTCGCCGTCGCCGTTCAGGTCGACCTTGCCGGTGCGGGTACCGGTGCTTGGATCGTAGAAGGCGCTTTCCGACTGGGCGCGCTGTTGTACGCCGCCGTTACCGAAGCCGTACCAGATGTATGGCAGGATCTTCAGGTCCAGGTTGTCGTTCAGACGGAATTTCGCGGTAGCCGAAGCAATCGCGTTTTTGAATGGGTTGATGCCCAGCTTGTAGTAAGCCGGCGACTGGGTGGTTTCAACTTGCGCGCCAGGGCCTGGGGTCAGGTGGCCTTTGAACGTCTCGGCGAAGTCGAAGTAATAACCGTTCTTGTTGATTTCCGACAGGGTCAGGTTATTGATGTTGTTGTTGACGGCTTCGTTATACAGCAAGGTTGCCTTGATGTAGTTGAAGCGGTCCCAGTTGTAGTCGAAGCCGACGTCGACGTGATCGCGCTTGGCGCGGCCTGGGCCTTTCCATTTGTCTGCTTCAGCGTGCGACGCCGAGATGAACATCTTCGAGCGGTTGTCCGACAGCAGGCCGGTATCGTAGCGCACGAAGGTTTTCAGCATGCTCAGCTGACCAACGGTCTGCATGACGCGGAAGCGCTGCTTGTCTTCTGGCGAGCAGGTGTTGATACCAAAATTGCCGCCGGTGGCGCCGACTTGTGGCGAATCCGCATCGGTCGAACCCTGGGTCACGAACTGCGAGCAGGTGTTCTCCTGGTCCACATACTCTTGTGGGTAGATCGCGAAGTTACCGGAGTCGTTGACTGGCACGCCGTTGATGGTGGCGCCGATCTGGTCCGAGTTGAAGCCGCGCAGCGTCATGCCGCCACCGAACAGGCCGGTTGCGTCGTAGTTGTAGCTGTTAACTGCTGGCAGCATTTCCAGTGCTTCATAAGCATTGCCGGTTGGGCGCTGCTTTTCCAATTCTTCCGCAGTAATGGTCGAACGTGCTTTTGGCGCGTCTTCCGTTACCATCAGGCCCATACCCAGTTTTTTACCGGTGATGACCACCTCAGCCTTGCCTGGAGTGGCGGTAGCTGCCTCCTGTGCAAAAGCGGCACCTGCCGACAGCGCGGCCAAGTGAGCCGCTACGGCGATGACGCTCAAGCGCAAGACCGGAGATTGTTTGGATTGCATTAAAAACCCCTTAGAGTGTTATTGTGAAAACCGTAACGAGAACTACTGAAATCGTGTGTGAAGAGCAACTTTTCCTCTGCACCAAAGCGAGAGTGTAAATGCCTTAAATGACACTGGTATGACATTAAAAGTTGTCAAATTGCTCTAACTGCCAATAACTATTGCATGTCGCCATACCCGCGACAAATACGTTTTTACTAAGCAATTAAGTGGAAAAACATATAAATGAACGTGGAATGATTGCAGATTTACAATTTCCACAGGTCGCAGAGGCGTAATTTCGGCGGAATTATAAGAGAGTCAGGTGCCGATGAATTTCGTTCATGGCAAGTATTGATGATTAAATCTAGAAATGTAGTAAAACTGCCACAGAAATGTAGTGGAACTTTGACAAAAAGCAAAGCCGGCGCAAAAGCGCCGGCTTTTTTTTGCGGAAAAACTTTATTTATCGTTTGGATTGCGCAACAGCGCCAGCGATATCCGCTTCAAATTTGGTGAATTTACCGTCCAGCGCTTTCAAAAGACGCTGTTTGTCGGCATCAGCCAGGAAAGAATAACGAATACTGTCGTATGACAGTTTTTTCACCTCCGCGTAATCCGGCTGGTAGCGCGCTGCGTACAACACATATTCGCCAGATAAATTGTTGCGGGAAACGCCAGCGTCGTCAGTAGACAACACATATGGCACGCCATATTTGCGGAACAGCGTTACCGGATGGGCCTGGTCCTTGATGCCGAGGATGAAGTCATTGCTGCTCAGGTTCACCTCGACCGGGATCTTCTGATCACGCATTTTTTTCATGATGGCCAGCGGATTGCTCTCATGCGCAATGTCCATGCCGTGGCCGATGCGGCTGGCGCCGGCGACCTCAATGGCATCCTTGATATGGAAGGTCAGGCCCTCCGGCTCCACCATGCCCAGCGACAGCTCGCCGGCGTGCAGCGCCAGCTTCACCTGCGGGTATTTGGATTTCAGGAATTTGAACATCTGCATGTGCAGCGCGTAATCGCGCATCGACACATGCACGCTTTCCTGGCCGACGATGTTGACGCCGACGATCTTCGGATTCGAGGTCGCCAGCTTGAAACTGGAAACGATCTGCGAGTACACCTGCGACGGCGACAGAAAGCGCAGCGCGAACGGCTGGTAGCGCAGCGTGAAGTTGGCGTCATCCAGGCCGACGCTGACCGTGTCCACATTCTTCAGGTAGGAGCCGATCCAGCCCTGGAAGGCCTGGTCTTTTTCCAGCTTGGCCGACAGCGCGGCGAAGTCGGTGTCGGTAACGCCGGTGGACAGCGCTTTCTTGTCGAAGTCCGCATCCTGCGCGATCGGCGCGATCTCGTAGATGGTTTCGATGTAGCTGACGTTCTCCTGGACCGCGCGCTGCTTCAGGCGCTGCAAGCCGTCCACCGCGTTGGTCGATGCCACCGGGTTGAAGTAGGCGAAGGTGTCGAAGAACTGGCGGTCCGGCGGCGACTGGATCGCGCTGTGGTTGTAGAAGTCCTTGTCCGACCAGCGTTGCAGCAGGTTGGCCAGGAAGGTGTTGTCTTGCAGCGTATCGACGCCGGACAGGCAGGCGCGCTCCGCCAGCGGCTTGGCCTGTTCCTCTTTGGTCAGCGTCTTGCTGGTGTCGATCTGGTAATTGCTCTTGTTGACGCAATAGCCTTCCTTGTCCACCCACTGCAGGTACTGCTCGGCGTAGATTGCGCCCGAGTAGTGGTGGTGCAGGTCGCCGCCCTTCGGCATCAGCGTGAAGAACATCGTCAGTTCGGCCAGTTTCGGCTCCTTGCCCGTCGCGACCAGCGCGGCGAAGTGGCGCTTCGTGGCTTCCTCGTTGGCATTGGCGGCGTGTGCCTGCGGCATGGCGCAGAACACGGCGGCGGCCAGTGCAACGGCTTTCAGGCTGGCGATGTTTTTCTTCATGGTGGGTCCTTGGTTAATTCATTTCACGGGCATGCACCTGACGGCCTGCCGCATACGTCGCCGCGATGGCACGGTCGTCACCCAGCAGCGCCAATGCGAACAGCAGCTCTTCCAGGCTGTTGCTGCGCGAGGTACGGCGCTGCAGCAGCGGCGTCGCCTGCGGATCGATGACGATGAAGTCCGCCTCCGTCCCGGCAGCGAAATTGCCGATGGTGCCTTCGAGCTGCATGCTGCGCGCGGCGCCCAGCGTGGCCAGGTAGAACATGCGCAAAGCCGGCAGGTAACTGCCCTTCAAGCGCGCTACTTTATAGGCTTCATTCATCGTTTGCAACATGGAGAACGAAGTGCCGCCACCGACGTCGGTGGCCAGCGACAGCAGCACGCCGGCATCGTCGGCACGCTCGAAGTCGAACAGGCCGCTGCCGAGGAACAGGTTGGAGGTCGGACAGATGGCGGCGGCCGACTGGGTTTCCGCCATGCGGCGGCGGTCGTGTTCATTCAGCCAGATGCAATGGCCGTACATGGCGCGCGGGCGCATCATGCCATAGCTGTCGTAGACGTCGATGTAGCTGCGCGAGTTGGGGAACAGTTCGCGCACCCACGCGCATTCGGCTTCGTTTTCCGATACATGGGTCTGGATATAGGTGTCCGGGTAGGCGGCCGCCAGTTCGCCGGCCAGTTGCAGCTGGCGTTCGGTGGATGTCGGCGCGAAGCGCGGCGTGATGGCGTACAGCGAGCGGCCGCGCTTGTGCCAGCGCTGGATCAGCGCTTCGGTGTCGCGTGCGCTGGTTTCAGCGGTGTCGCGCAGGAAGTCGGGGCAGTTCCGGTCCATCATCACCTTGCCGGCCACCATGCGCAGGCCGCGCTGTTCGCTGGCGGCAAAGAAGGTGTTCACCGATTGTGGATGCACGGTGCAGTAGACCATGGCGGTGGTGGTGCCGCAGCGTAGCAGTTCGTCGAGGAAGAAGTCGGCCACGCTGGCGGCGTGCGTGCTGTCCTCGAACTGGCGCTCGGATGGGAAAGTGTAGGTCTCCAGCCATGGCAGCAGGCCTTCCGACGGCGAGGCGATCATGTCGGTCTGCGGGTAGTGGATATGCGTGTCGATAAAGCCCGGCATCAGCAGCTTGCCGCTGTAGTCGTGCACCACGGCGCCAGGCGGCAGCGTAGCGTGCAAGGTGGCGTAATCGCCCGCGGCTTTGACTTTGCCGTCTTCGACGATCAGCAGGCCATCTTCGTGCCAGTCGTGCGACTGCTCGTTGAAGGCCGGATCGGCGAGAAAGTGCAGCAAGCTGCCACGATAGGCTTGCAGGTTGGTGGTCATATTGGTCTTTCTTGAATCTGAATGCGTAGTTTAGCTTGCGACGGCCAGCCGTGCCGGCGCGTTGAGTGCAGCGATTTGCTGCTGTTCCCACACCATCAACAGCTGCGCGCACACGGAGGCGGCGATGGCGGCGGGGAGCTTGCTGGAGATGCCCGGCAGGCCGATCGGGCAGACCATGTTGTCAATCCGGTCTTGCGGTAGCCCGCGCGCGGCCATGCGGCGCTCGAATTGTACCCGTTTGGTGTGGGAGCCGATAAGCCCGAACCAGCCGACGTCTTCTCTTGCCAGGATGGCTTCGGTCAGGCGCTGGTCCAGTGCGTGGCTGTGGGTCATGACCAGATAGCTGGCGTCTTTGGGCGCCGCGCCCACGCAGGCTTCCGGCATATCGGTGGCTTCCACGGTGACGTTGGCCGGCAGGTCCACAGGGAACATGTCTTCGCGCTCATCGACCCAGGTGACGGTACACGGCAATTCACCGAGCAGACGGACGATGGCCGCACCGACGTGTCCCGCACCGAACAACACCAGATGCGCACGCGGCGCCAGACAGGGATCGACCAGCCAGCGCCGCCCATCCGCATCGCGCAGCACATGCGTCCCGCGCTCGCGGTCGACGGTCGGCACCGACGCCGACGCCACGCCCATCACGCGCTCACTGCCGCTGCCGCCGGCGACATCGCTGCGCGGTCCGCGCTGCCCGTATGAGACGCCTTCGCCAGCCTTGCCGGGGGCGGCGACTACGCCGTCGGCGCCGAGCAGCAGGGGGGCGGCTGGGCCGTCGGCGCCGAGCAGCAGGGCTGTGGCTGGGCCGTCGATGGCGCTCAAGCGCCAGCTGTCTTCGCGTTGGCGCGTACGCAGGCCGGCCAGGACGGCGGCCAGTTCAGCGCCGACCAGCTCAAACGCCAGGTGCACCACGCCACCGCAACACTGGCCCAGCGTTGGCCCCAGCGCATAGCGCTCCAGCCGCGCCGTCGCAATGCATGCCGCAGCCGCATCGCCCGCAGCCACGTCCTTGCTGGCCGCGCCTTGCAGCATCTCGCGCGCCAACTCCACTGCGCATAGCTCCAGATGCCCGCCGCCGATCGTATCGTGCTGGCCGCGCGCCGTCACCAGCATCTTGGCACCGGGCTCGCGCGGGCCGGAGCCCTCCACGATCGCCACAGTCACCAATACTGCCGGTTCCACCACCCGCGCTGTCAGCCACGCATTCATCACGCCATCACTTCCACAATCGACACCGCCCGCAAGATCTCCTCGCTGGTGGCCGGTGCATTCAACGGCGGATTGAAACGATGCCCGCCCACCGCCGAAATCGCATCGCGAATCGCGAAAAATACAGAAAACGGCAACAACAGCGGCGGCTCCCCCACCGCCTTCGAGCGATGAATACTGTCCTCCACATTGCCGTTATCAAACAAGCGAACGCGGAAATCCTCCGGACAATCCGAAATTCCCGGAATCTTGTAAGTGGAAGGCGCATGCGTCATCAGCTTGCCGGCTGCGTTCCACCACAACTGCTCCGTGGTCAGCCAGCCCATGCCTTGAATGAAAGCGCCCTCCACCTGACCGATATCGATGGCCGGATTCAGCGAACGGCCCGCATCATACAACGCATCGGCACGCAACAGTTTCCACTCGCCAGTCAGCGTATCCACCACCACCTCGGAAACCGCCGCCCCATACGCATAGTACGAGAACGGATGCCCGCTCATCGTCTTCGGGTCCCAATGCAAGCCAGGCGTCGCATAAAATCCATCGGACCACAACTGTACACGTGCCAGATAAGCCTTCTGAACCAGCTCCGCGAACAATACAGTGTGCCCGTTCACGTGCACATGGTTATCCAGGAAGCGCACCGGTTGTCCATCTTCATCGCCATACAGCTTGACCGCATACGCCGCCAGACGCTCGCGGATCTGCCGCGCCGCATCCTGCGCCGCCTTGCCATTCAAATCCGCGCCGGTGGAAGCCGCCGTGGCCGAAGTATTTGCCACCTTGCTGGTATCCGTCGCCGTAATGCGCACATGCGATAGATCCAGGCCCAGTTCATGCGCCACCACCTGCATCACCTTGGTGTTGATACCCTGCCCCATCTCCGTGCCGCCATGATTGACCAGCACCGAGCCGTCGACATACACATGCACCAGCGCGCCCGCCTGATTCAGGTGCGTGACATTGAACGCGATGCCGAACTTCAGCGGCGTGAACGCAATCCCCTTCTTCAGCACCGGACTGCTTGCATTGAACGCTTCAATCGCCTTGCGGCGTGCGCGATACGCGCTGGTCTGCTCCAGCTCCGCAGTCAGCTTCTCGATCACATTGTCGACAATCACCTGGCCATACGGCGTCACATTGCGTTCGCTGGTGCCATAAAAATTCAATCGGCGGATATCCAGCGCATCCTGCCCCAGGTTGCGCGCAATCTCGTCGATGATGTACTCGATCGCAATCGCACCTTGCGGACCGCCGAAGCCACGGAATGCCGTATTCGACTGCGTATTCGTCTTGCCGCAACCAGCGCGGATATCCACGTCCGACAGATAGTAGGTGTTATCGAAGTGGCACACCGCGCGTGTCGCGACAGGTCCAGACAAGTCAGCCGAAAAGCCGGCGCGCAAGGTCATGTCAACGCGCGCCGCCAGGATCTTGCCGTTGTTGTCGTAGCCAACCTCATATTCATAGTAGAAGCAATGACGCTTGCCGGTAACCAGCATGTCATCATCCCGATCCGCGCGCAGCTTAACGGGGCGGCGCAACTTTGACGCCGCGATACCAGCCGAAGCCGCCCACAAAGCCGACTGCGACTCCTTGCCGCCAAAGCCGCCGCCCATGCGGCGGCACTCCACCTGCACCTTGTGCGAATGCACGCCGATGGCATGCGCCACCACATGCTGCATCTCGCTCGGGTGTTGCGTCGAGCATTGCACCAGCAAGCCGTTATCCTCCTTCGGAATCGCGTAGGCGATCTGGCCCTCCAGATAGAACTGTTCCTGGCCGCCGACAAACAGCTGGCCCTTGACCACGTGCGGTGCGGCTGCGAATGCGGCTTCATAGTCGCCGCGCTTCAACTGCATCGGCGGCAGCACATACGAACCGGCGGCCTTGGCCTCCTGCGGAGTCAAGATAGCCGGCAGTTCTTCGTACGTGATGGCGGCGCGGCGCGCGGCACGGCGCGCGTGATCGTGCGTGTCCGCCACCACGATGAAAATCGGCTGGCCGACGTACAACACCTCACCGGCTGACAGAATCGGATCGTCATGAATGATCGGCCCGCAATCATTGGTGCCGATGATATCGGCAGCCGTGTAAACCGCCACCACGCCAGGCGCGCCGCGCACCGCCGCCAGATCCATCGCCGTAATCCGCGCATGCGCCTTCGAGGACAAGCCTAGTGCAGCGTGCAGCGTACCTTGCAGTTCGGGGATATCGTCCGTGTAGGTGGCCTGCCCCAGCACATGCAGTTCGGCCGATTCATGCGCGCGCGATACGCCCACGGATTTCCATGCCGAGCCGGCAATCGCGGATGGCGCAACAGGTTCGTTCATGATGGCTCCTTTCAGGCGCGGCAAGCGAAGGCGTTGACGGCGTCCGCCGCAAGTGGCGCATCGGCGCGCGTCTCCAGCCAGAATCGGCGCAACAGGTTCTGCGCCGTCTGCATGCGATAGGTGCTCGATGCACGCATGTCGGACAGCGGTGCGAAGTCTTGCTGCAACTGATCCATCGCCACGCGCAGATTGGCCTCGTTCCAGCGCAAGCCGGTCAGCGACGCTTCCGCACGCGGCGCGCGGCGTGGCGTCGCCGCCATGCCACCAAACGCAATGCGCGCCTCCTTCACTGTATCGCCGTCCAGCGTGAACGCGAATGCCGCGCACACCGCAGAGATATCCTGGTCGAAGCGCTTGGCCAGTTTATAGGTACGGAATTGTACTTCCGCGCGCGGAAGCGGCACGCGCACGGCGGCGACGAATTCGTCGGCCTGCAAATCCTTTTTCTGATAGTCGAGATAGAAGGCTTCCAGCGCCAGCACGCGGCGGCCGGAGGGACCTTGCAGCACCACTTCGCTGCCCAACGCGATCATCCATGGCATCGAATCACCGATCGGCGAACCGTTGGCGATATTGCCGCCCAGCGTACCGGCATTACGAATCGGCAGCGATGCGAAGCGCTGCCATAAATCGCTCAGCTCCGCCGGATACAGTTCGCACAAGGCTCCATAGGCATCGTTCAGTGACACGCCGGCGCCAATTTCCAGCATGCCGTCATGCTGCTGCACGCTTTGCAGGGCGGTGACATGGCCGAGGTAAATGATGTCACCCAGCTCGCGCATCTGCTTGGTCACCCACAGGCCGATGTCGGTGGAACCAGCCAACAGCGTGGCTTTCGGATGCGCGGCGCGCAACGCCACCAGTTCTTCCAGCGTGCGCGGTGCGTGGAACGATTGTCCTTGCGCGGTGTAAGTCGAACCGGCTTCGCGCTGCAAAGCCTGCAACTGCCCCGTCAGCGCGGCGCGGTCGAACGCCACCTTCGGCAACTCCGTCATGCGCTGCGCCGCGTCGATGATCGGGCGGTAGCCGGTGCAGCGGCACAGGTTACCGGACAGGCAGTCGTCGATCTCCTTGCGCTGCGCCGGCTGGCCATCCTTGTCGAGGTACATGCCCCACAAGGACATCACAAAGCCCGGCGTACAGAAACCGCATTGCGAGCCATGACATTCCACCATCGCCTGCTGCACAGGATGTAGCGCGCCATCCGGCTGCTGCATGTCCTCCACTGTGAACAGCGCCTTGCCGTCCAGCGTAGGTGCGAACTGGATGCAGGAATTCACCGCCTTCATCTCCAGCTGGCCGGCCGCATTCAGGCTGCCGACAACCACCGTGCAAGCGCCGCAATCGCCCTCGGCGCAACCTTCCTTGGTGCCGGTGCAATGCAAGTCCTCGCGCAGGTGCTGCAGCACGGTGCGGGTCGGCGCGGCGTTGTGGATTTCCTGGACAGCGCCACGGAAGTAAAAGCGTATCGGGTCGGACATCAGAATCTCATTCAGCAAATGGGTGAAGCTTGCGCCAGTGTTCGGCGATATCAATGCGGCGGGTGATCCAGACCTTGTCGTGGCTTTGCACATAATCGAGGAAACGCGCCAGCGCCGCCGCGCGCGCCGGCCGGCCGACGATGCGGCAATGCAGGCCGATGGACAGCATCTTCGGCTGATTCAGTCCGTTCGGATCGCCCTCGGCATACAGCACGTCGAACGCATCTTTCAGGTAATCGAAGAACTGCGTGCCCGAGTTGAAGCCCTGCGCGGCGGCGAAGCGCATGTCGTTGGTGTCCAGCGTGTACGGTACGATCAGCTGCGGCGCGCTGGCCGGCTGGCCGTCGGCGCCAGTGAAATTAACCTGCTGCCAGAATGGCAAATCGTCGCCGTAGTGATCGGCGTCGTAGCGGAAGCCGCCGTGCTCCATCACCAGTTTGCGGGTCTGCGGCGAATCGCGGCCTGTGTACCAGCCTTGCGGCGCGCTGCCGGTCAGTTCGCGGATGATGTCCACCGCTTCCTTCATGTGGGCGCGCTCGGTGGCTTCGTCCATATTCTGATAGCTGATCCAGCGCAGTCCGTGGCAGGCGATTTCATGGCCGAGCTGCTGGAAAGCCGCCACCGCTTCCGGATTGCGCTTGAGCGCCATCGACACGCCAAACACGGTCAGCGGCAGCTTGCGTTCCTCGAACATGCGCAGCAAACGCCACAGGCCAGCACGTGAACCATATTCGTACAGCGACTCCATGCTCAGGTGGCGATTGCTGAACGAGGCCGCGCCGATGATCTCGGACAGGAAGGTCTCCGAACCCGCATCGCCGTGCAGCACGCTGTTTTCGCCGCCTTCTTCGTAATTCAAGACGAATTGCAGGGCGACGCGGGCCTGGTTGGGCCACTGCGCGTGCGGCGGCTTCGGGCCGTAGCCGATCATGTCGCGCGGGTAGTTGTCGTAGGTGGTCATGGCGCTGGCAAGCCTATGGGGAATATAACGCTAATCATATATGCCCAGATCCGTGGCGGTATATGATTTGCACAATAGATACCTGTTACAAGCAAATATAGGACCAATCATGGGCAAACTCAGTACGCACGTTCTTGACATCACCCAGGGCAAGCCGGGCGCCGGCGTCAAAGTGGCTTTGTATGCAGTGGGAGCGGACGGCCGCGCGCTGCTGAAAACCGACGTGACCAACGCCGATGGCCGCTGTTCCGCCCCGCTGCTGGAAGGCGATGCACTAAAACAGGGCAAGTATGAACTGGTATTCAGCGCCGGCGATTACTTTGCCGCAGAGGGCGTGGCGCTGCCGGAGCCGCGCTTTATCGACGAGGTAACGCTGGCGTTCGGCGTCGCCCACGCGGATCAGAATTACCATGTGCCGCTGGTGGTGTCGCCGTGGGCCTATTCAACTTACCGGGGAAGCTGAAATGATAAGATGCGGGCACTATGACTGAAACCCTGGCCGCATCCTTACTTCAACAAGCCGTCGAACTGCACCAGCAGGGACGGCTGCAGCCGGCGCAGGCGCTGTACCGGCAAGTCCTCGAACTCAATCCCCAACAGTTTGATGCGCTGCATCTGCTGGGCGTGATCGCGCGCCAGCAGGGCGACGCCGCCGGCGCCATCGAACTGATTTCGCGCGCGATTGCCATCAGCGACGGCCAGGCCAACGCCCATTGCAACCTCGGTGTGGCCTTGCTGGACGTCGGTCAGGCTGGCGAAGCGCTGGCCAGCCATGAGCGCGCGCTGGCTTTGAATCCATCGTATGCGCTGGCTTGGAGCAATCGCGGCAACGCGCTGCGCCGGCTTGGCCGCCTGGATGACGCGCTGGACAGCTACCAGCGCGCGCTGGCCATCCAGCCGCAATACGCTGAGGCCCATTGCAATCGCGCCATCGTGCTGCAAGACCAGGGCCGTTATCTCGACGCGCTCGGTGCGGCCGAGGATGCGCTCAACCTCAAGGACCGCTACGCCGATGCATGGCTGGCGCGCGGCCACGCGCTGCACTGCCTGCGCCACCTGCCGGAAGCGGTGGAGAGCTTCGACCGCGCCATCCACCTGCGTCCCGACTGGGCGCAGGCCTACGGCGCGCAAGGCGCCTCGCTACAACGGCTGGGCGAATTTGCGGCGGCGCTGGACAGCTACGACCAGGCGCTGAAACACCAGCCGGATTACGCGCTGGCGCACTACCAGCGCGGCAACGCGCTGCGTTCGCTGGACCGGCGCGAGGAAGCCATCGCCGCTTATCGCGCCGCGCTGGCGCATGGCGATAATCCGGAAACCATCGCCTTCGCGCTGGCCTCGGTCGGCGAAGGTGAAACGCCGGCCTCGCTGCCGAACGATTACGTGCGCTCGCTGTTCGACCAGTATGCCAATTACTTCGATCAGCATCTGACCGAAGTACTGGGCTATAAAACGCCGGCCGTGCTGGATGCGCTGCTGCGTCACGTCGCCCCCTCGTCCGAGCTGTCAACGGTAGACCTGGGCTGCGGCACCGGCTTGTGCGCGCCCTATCTGCGCGCCTACTCGCGCAAGCTGTACGGCATCGACCTGTCGCAGCAGATGCTGGACAAGGCGGCCGAACGCGGCCTCTATGACGAACTGGCGTGCGCCGACCTGCTGGCCTATCTGCATGGCCGCGACGCCGCCTTCGACCTGGCGGTGGCCGCCGACGTCTTCGTCTACATCGGCGACCTGGCGCCAGTATTCCGCGCAGTGCATGCGACGCTACGTCCGGGCGGCCGCTTCTGCTTCTCGGTCGAAGCCGGCGAAGGCGCAGACTACATGCTGCGTCCGTCCAACCGCTACGCTCACACGCTGGAATACCTGCAACGCCTGGCAACGCAAACCGGCTTCAAGGTACTGGCCACGCAAGCACTCGACGCGCGCGAAGAAAACGGCGCGCCGATAGCCGCACATGCGCTGGTGCTATGCAAATAGATCACATCTTCATCCGCGCCACCGTCGGCGCACCGGAAGCCGAAGCGCTGCGTGCCTTCGGCCTGACCGAAGGCAGCGGCAACGTGCATCCCGGCCAAGGCACGGCCAACCGCCGCTTCTTCTTCGCCAACGCTTTCCTTGAACTGCTGTGGATAGCCGACGAAACGGAAGTCAGCAGCCCGCTGACCGCGCCGACCAGGCTGCACCAGCGACTTGCTGCCGGCAGCGACGCTTCCCCATTCGGCATCTGCTTCCGAGGCGCGGATGTCGTGCCGTTCCCGGTATTCGATTACCAACCGGGCTATCTGCCGTCAGGCATGCGCATCACCATCGCCAGCGACGCACCACTGTCTGAACCGATGTGGTTCCACCTCGCCGGAAGCAAAGGTCTGCCGCCGGCACCCGATCATGCGGCGGCCCTGAAGCGCATCACCGCCATACGCTGCATACAAGCATCCGTCGCCGCGTTATCGTCGACAGCCCGGGCGAGCGGCATTTCTTTCACTGAAGGTAAAGACCACCTGCTGGAAATCAGCTTTGACGACGAAGCGCGCGGCATTGTCCACGACTTCCGCCCTGCCCTGCCACTCATCTTTAAACTATGACCGCCGCCATCAAGCAATTTATTAGAGATGCAGCTCTGCACCGTGACGCAATCGGCGAATCGCCGTGCCAGGTGCGCAGCTTCCGGCGCGGGAACGCACTTTATTTTCTGAAAACCTCACCGGCGATATATGCCAACACGACGTACAGCGTGCTGCGCGAGGCAGCGGTATTGCAATGGCTCTCCGGTAAAGTGAACGTGCCGGAAGTGATGCTCACCGCTCAGGATACGCAACAGGAATACATGATCACCCGCGCCGCGCCCGGCGTACCGTTAGCCGAACATCTCGATGACGAACAGCGCGCGCTGGCGCTGTTCCGGGAAGCGCTGCGACAACTGCAAGCCATCGACATCACCGACTGCCCATTCGATTCCAGCGCCGCCGTCCGCCTACGCGAACTGGAATTCCTGATCAGCGAGGGACTGATCGACGCAGACTACGATTTCGACGCCTGGCCCGGACTACACACGCCGCAAGACCTGCTGGCCCGTCTGCACGCCACCATACCGGACGAAGACCTGGTGTTCTCGCACGGCGACCTCGGCGACAGCAACGTCTTTGTCCACAACAACGAACTCTATTTCATCGACCTCGGCCGAGGCGGCAAGGCCGACCGCTGGCTCGACATCGCCTTCGCCCACCGCAACCTGCGCGACGACGTCTCCGAAGCAATCGCCACCCAACTCCTCCCCACCGACGCCCCCACCAAGCGCACATTCTTCGAACAACTCGACGAACTGTTCTAAAAAGCCGCAGAGTTGCATGCAACGCATCATTGGCTTAGAATTTGAGCTATCGCTTTCTGCTGGCGCCTGACCGGGTTGCCATTTCCCCTTGGATACCGTTCCCCTTTGGGTGCAATTTCTTGCACTCTTCTTCCTGATTCTCTGTTCTGCCTTCTTTGCGATGGCCGAAACCGCCCTGATGGCGGCCAACAAGTATCGCCTGCGCCATGAGGCCAAGCGCGGCAGCCGTAAAGCCATCACTACGCTGTGGCTGCTCGATCGCACCGACAAGCTGCTGTCGCTGGTGCTGATCGCCAATACGCTGTTCAACGCCGCTGCTACCGCGCTGGTGACGTCGATCGCCATCCAGTCCTTCGGCCACGACGACAACGTGATCACCGTCTCCACCGGCGCGGTCGCCTTCCTGCTGATCGTGTTCGCCGAGATTTCACCCAAGGTCATCGGCGCCACCTTCCCGGAAAAAATCGCCCTGCCGACCAGCATGGTGCTGAAGCCGCTGATGTCGCTGGCCAAGCCGATGATCTGGTTCGTCAACCTGTTCGTGTCGCAATTGCTGAAGGTGTTCGGCATCAAGGCTGGCGCGCACAACCACGATCCGCGCCTGTCGCCGGAAGAGCTGCGCTCGATCGTGCTGGAAGGCGGCAACTTCATCCCGCAAAAGCACAAGAGCATCCTGCTCAACCTGTTCGACCTGGAAACCATCTCGGTCGAGGACATCATGACGCCACGCTCGCAGATCGAGGCGCTGAACCTGGAAATGCCGGTCGACGAAATCAAGCGCGAGCTGACCACCTGCTACCACAACAAGCTGCCAGTCTACGAAGGCGAGATCAACCGCATCGTCGGCATCCTGCATGTGCGCAAGGCGGTCGCCCTGCTGAACCAGGAAGAGGAACTGACCACCGAGCACTTCCGCGAACTGCTGACCACACCGTATTTCATCCCGCAAGACACGCGCCTGTTCACCCAATTGCAATACTTCCAGGAGAACAAGGAACGCCTGGGCATCATCGTCGATGAGTACGGCGAGGTGCAGGGCCTGGTCACGCTGGACGACATCATTGAAGAGATGATCGGCGAATTCACCACCTCGACGCCAAGCGCCTCCAAGGCGGAAAGCTTCGGCTGGGACGCCAATGGCGAATGCCTGCTGGACGGCACCACGCCACTGCGCGACGTCAACAAGCGCCTCGGCCTCGGCTTCCCGCTCGACGGTCCCAAGACCCTGAACGGCATGCTGCTGGAACTGTTGCGAGAAATTCCAGACGCGCCGATCAGCCTCAAGGTCGACCAGTGCATCGTGGAAGTCGTGCAGGTGCACGACCAGGCCATCAAAGTCGTCAAACTGCGGCGCGCCGGCAACAAAGCCACGGCGTAAAAGCCGGCAAACGCGTGGGCGCACGCAACAGAGCGGAGTACACTGCTGATAACGGCTTTACAAACGTAATGCCGGGGAGCATCATTTACTGAGCAGCCCTCCTCCAACCTGACCAGACGTTTCTATGGCAACTGTCCTACCGAACGCAGTCTCAGGCGCCCCGATGCCGGGGCTGGCGCGGGCGTTGATGCAAGCCGGGCGGCTCACCGCCGTCCAGGCCGATGCCTTGCAAAAAAAGTCAGTTGCCGAGAAGCAGGCGTTCATCGATGTGCTGCTGTCCAGCGGTGCGATCGAATCCCGCGCGCTGGCCGCCTTCTGTGCTGAAACCTTTGCCTATCCCTTAATGGACGTCAATGCGCTGAATATCGATGCGTTGCCGCCCAAAATCATTGACAACAAACTGATGCAGTCGCAGCGCGTGATCGCCCTGGCCAAGCGCGGCAACAAGATGTCGGTGGCGATTTCCGATCCGACCAACACGCAGGCGCTAGACCAGATCAAGTTCCAGACCGAATCCACCGTCGAGCCGGTCATCGTCGCCCACGACGCGCTGCTGCAACTGCTGGCCCGTCTCAACAAGAGCAGCGAGCAAAGCATCGCCGACCTGGCCGGCGACGAGGGCGATATCCAGTTCGCCGAGGAAGAGGAAGCCCCCACGCCAGGCGCCGAAGCCGCCGCCAATGAAGTCGAGGATGCGCCGGTGGTGCGTTTCCTCAACAAGATGCTGATGGACGCAGTCAACCTGGGCGCCTCCGACCTGCACTTCGAGCCGTTTGAAAAGTTCTACCGCATCCGCTTCCGCGTCGATGGCGTACTGATCGAACATGCGCAGCCGCCGATCTCGATCAAGGAAAAGCTGGTCTCGCGCATCAAGGTGCTGGCCAAGCTGGACATCTCGGAAAAGCGCGTGCCGCAGGACGGCCGCATGCGCCTGATTGTCTCGCCGACCAAGACCATCGACCTGCGCATCTCGACGCTGCCGACGCTGTTCGGCGAAAAAACCGTGATGCGGATACTCGACGCCACGCAGGCACAGATGGGCATCGACTCGCTCGGCTACGATCCCGATCAGAAGGAATTGCTGCTGGACGCCATCCAGCGCCCCTACGGCATGGTGCTGGTGACCGGGCCGACCGGCTCGGGCAAGACGGTGTCGCTGTACACCTGCCTCAACATCCTCAACAAGCCAGGCATCAACATCTCCACCGCCGAAGACCCGGCCGAGATCAACCTGCCCGGCGTCAACCAGGTCAACGTCAACGACAAGGCCGGCCTGACCTTCCCGGTGGCGCTAAAGTCCTTCCTGCGCCAGGACCCGGACATCATCATGGTCGGCGAGATCCGCGACCTGGAAACCGCCGACATCGCCATCAAGGCGGCGCAGACCGGCCACATGGTGTTCTCCACGCTGCACACCAATGACGCGCCGTCCACCCTGACGCGGCTGATGAACATGGGCGTGGCGCCATTCAACATCGCCTCGTCGGTGATCCTGATTACCGCGCAGCGGCTGGCGCGCCGGCTATGCAGTTGCAAGCAAGCAGTCGACATCGCGCCCGAGCTGCTGGTCAAGGCCGGCTTTACGGAGGAAGAAACCGATGGTAGCTGGAAGCCTTACGGCCCGGTCGGTTGCGAGCGCTGCAACGGCGGCGGCTACAAGGGCCGGGTCGGCATCTACCAGATCATGCCGATCACGCCGGCAATCGAGGCGCTGATACTGGCCCACGGCAATGCGATGCAGATCGCCGCCCAGTCCGAGGCGGAGGGTGTGAAGTCGCTGCGCCAGTCAGGACTGGTCAAGGTCAAGGCTGGGCTGACCAGCCTTGAAGAAGTGCTGGGTTGCACCAACGAATAGGACAGCGAACATGGCGATATCGCGCAACGCGGGCAACCAGGTCAAGGAATCAGTGTTTGCCTGGGAAGGCAAGGACAAGACCGGCAAAACCGTCCGCGGCGAGTTGCGCGCCGGCGGCGAGGCGGTGGTCAATGTCACGCTGCGCCGCCAGGGCATCCTGGTCACCAAGGTCAAAAAGAAAGCCTACCGCTCCGGCAAAAGAGTCACCGACAAGGACATCACGCTGTTCACCCGCCAACTGGCGACCATGATGAAAGCCGGCGTGCCGCTGCTGCAATCGTTCGACATCGTCGGCAAGGGCCACGCCAATCCGTCGGTATCCAAGCTGGTGATGGACTTGCGCGCCGATATCGAGACTGGCACCAGCCTGAACCAGGCGTTCCGCAAGTTCCCGCTGTACTTCGATCCGCTGTTCTGCAACCTGGTGGGCGCCGGCGAACAGGCCGGCATCCTGGAAGACCTGCTGACGCGGCTGGCGATCTACAAGGAAAAGACGCAGGCCATGAAGGCCAAGATCAAGTCGGCGCTGACTTATCCGGTGTCGATCCTGGCGGTGGCCTTCCTGGTGACGGCAGTGATCATGATCTGGGTGGTGCCAGCCTTCAAGGAGGTGTTCACCAGCTTTGGCGCCAACCTGCCGGCGCCGACGTTGTTTGTCATGGCGCTGTCGGAATTTTTCGTGCAGTGGTGGTACGTGATTTTCGGCGGCCTCGGCGCGGCCATCTATTTCTTCTTCCGCGCCTGGCAACGCTCGCTGAAAATGCAACGCTTCATGGACAAGCTGCTGCTCAAGCTGCCCGTCTTCGGCGAGGTGATACGCAAGGCCACCATCGCCCGCTGGACGCGCACATTGGCGACCATGTTTGCCGCCGGCGTTCCGCTGGTGGAATCGCTGGACTCGGTGGGCGGCGCGGCCGGCAACGCGGTGTACCTGGACGCCACGCGCAAGATCCAGACCGAAGTCAGCACCGGCACCAGCCTGACCGTGGCCATGCAGAACGCCGATGTATTCCCCAACATGGTCACGCAGATGGTCTCCATCGGCGAGGAATCCGGCTCGCTGGACGCCATGCTGGGCAAGGTGGCCGACTTCTACGAGGACGAGGTGGACGAGGCGGTGGCCTCGCTTTCGTCGCTGATGGAGCCAGCCATCATGGTCATCCTCGGCGTGCTGATCGGCGGCCTGGTGGTGGCCATGTACCTGCCGATCTTCAAGCTCGGCTCGGTGGTCTAGGAACGGCGCAGCCAGGCCGCGATCCGGTGACGCCAGCCCGTGTGGCGCGGCGTCTGGTAGCACACCTCGCCGGGCACCTTGAGGATCACTTCCGTGCCCTGCTGCGGCAGGCTGCGCACTTGCAGGCTGCCAGCCATGCCAGCGGCGCGCGGGTTCAGCGCTGCCAGCTTGGGCGGCAGCTCGATCATGCCCTTGCCGTCGTCGCGCACATGCAGCGACAGGAATTCGCAGCCGTAGACCAGCTCCAGTTCGATCTCGCTGGCCTGCGCATGCTGGAAGGCGTTGTACAGCGCTTCGCGGACGATGGCGTAGATTTCCTCGGCACGGTCGCCGTTGACCGGCGCCGGGTCGCCGCTGATGACCATGTGGAATGGCGTGTCGAACTGTTCCTGTAGCGATTGGCCGGCGGCCGCAAACGCCTGGCTCAGCTTGTCACCGTAGACTACCGGCACGCGCAACGCCAGGATCTGGTGGCGGCCTTCGGCCAACACCTCGTCGGCCTGATCCAGTATCTGCTCGATGGCGGCGCGCTCCGCGCTGTCGGCCGCCAGCCGGTGACCAACGCTCTGAAAACGCAAGATCATGCCCTGCATGCTTTGCAGCAGCGTATCGTGCAAACTGACAGCCACGCGTTCGCGTTCGGCCAGCAATTGCAGGCGGGTTTGGTAGGCGCGCTGTAGCCGGCGCAGGCAAAGCCGGAACGCCGCGCCAAGCGCCAGGCACACCAGCAACAGCCCGAGCAGCCAACATAACGGTGTCTGGAAAAACGACGACAAGGAGCGCTCCGAGCGGAAAAACAGAGCTATCACCTTGCCATTGTTCCAATGTTCTGGCTATCTCCCCGACGAGGGAGTGCAATCGGAAAAAGCGACCGCAACGCTGTGCGAATGCTTTAATATGGCCCCGTGATGACTCAAGCCTGACAACCATGCTGCAAACCACCCTGTTGTTCGCCCCTGCCGGCGACCTCGCCATCAGCCTGATCGCCGGCATCTTCGGCCTGCTGTTTGGCAGCTTCCTCAACGTGGTGATCCACCGCCTGCCGATCATGATGCAGCGCGAGTCCGACAACTACGTGGCAGAGGAATCCGGCAAGCCGCCGCCGCACACCGGACGCTACAACCTGATGGCGCCGCGTTCGGCCTGCCCGCACTGTCAGCACCAGATCACCGCGATGGAGAATATCCCGGTCATCAGCTGGCTCGCGCTGCGCGGCCAGTGCAGCCACTGCAAGGCGAAGATTTCAGCGCGCTATCCGCTGGTGGAACTGCTGACCGGCGCGTTGTCGGCGCTGGTGGTCTGGCGCTTCGGCAGCGGCTATGCCGGGCTGGCAGCACTGTTCTTCCTGTATTCGCTGATCGCCATGACTTTCATCGACGCCGACACCCAACTGCTGCCGGACGACCTGACCTATCCGCTGCTGTGGGCCGGCCTGCTGGTCAACATCAACGGCACCTTTGTGCCGCTGCAGGATGCGGTGATCGGCGCGGCGGCCGGCTACCTGGTGCTGTGGTCGGTGTACTGGCTGTTCAAGCTGGCGACCGGCAAGGAAGGCATGGGATATGGCGACTTCAAGCTGCTGGCCGGCCTGGGTGCGTGGATGGGCTGGACCATGCTGCCGGCCATTGTGCTGCTGTCGTCGCTGGTGGGTGCGGTGGTCGGCATCGGCCTGATCGTGTTTGCCAAACGCGCGCGCAACAATCCTATTCCGTTCGGCCCTTACCTGGCGGCGGCCGGCCTGATCGCCCTGCTGTACAGCGGGCCGCTGCTGGACCTGACCATGAGCCTGGGCCGCCCATGAGCAAGCCGCCCTTCGCCATCGGCCTGACCGGCGGCATCGGCAGCGGCAAGAGCACCGTGGCCGATATGTTCGCGGCGCGCGGCGCCACCATCGTCGATACCGACCTGATCGCCCACAGCATGACCGCGCCGGACGGACCGGCGATGCCGGCCATCCTGCGCGAGTTCGGCGCCGAATTCGCCGACGCCAACGGCGCCATGGACCGCGCCCGCATGCGCGCGCTGGTGTTCACCGACGCTGGCGCCAAGGCGCGGCTGGAAGCCATCCTGCATCCGCGCATCCGCGATGCCGCACTGGCCGCCGGCGCGGCCGCCAACGGCAGTTATGTGATCTACGCGGTGCCGCTGCTGATCGAATCCGGAACGTGGCGTGCGCGGGTGACCCGTGTGCTGGCGGTAGACTGTCGCGAGGAAGTGCAAATTGCCCGCGTGATGGCGCGTAACAATTTGCCGGAAACACAGGTCCGCGCCATCATGGCGGCGCAGGTGAGCCGCGAGCAAAGGCTGGCGGCGGCGGACGATGTCATTGTCAATAATGCAGGAATCGCAGATTTGGCAGCCCAGGTCGAGCGTTTACACACGCTATATCTGCAAATTCGCTGGTAATTTCGCGGATTAGGGCAATAATGCCTTCGCAACGTTTGTAATTTTGCTTGGCTTGCTTCAAAATCACGAGAATTAATTGCTGCATGTCCATCTATAAGGGATGTTATTTTGATCGTCTACGAATATCCTTTCAACGAGCGCATCCGCACGTTGTTGCGCCTGGAGGATTTGTACGAGAAATTCAAGTTCTTTGTGCATCAAGAACATCCGATGCAGCACCATGTTGCGCTGTCCACCATCTTTGATATGCTGGAAGTGGCCGGCCGCGCCGACCTGAAATCCGACCTGCTGCAAGAACTGGAGCGCCAGCGCCAGACGCTGCTGGGCTACCGCATGAATCCCAACGTGGAACCGCAGATGCTGGACGCCATCCTGGCAGAAGTCGACAGCGTCAGCAGCGCGCTGGTCGCGGCCCAGGGCAAGACCGGGCAGAATGTACGCGAGAACGAGTGGCTGATGAGCATCCGCGGCCGCACCATCATTCCTGGCGGCGCCTGCGAATTCGACCTGCCGTCGTATTACGCCTGGCAGCAGCGCCCGGCCGAGGCACGCTTCAACGACATCATCAACTGGTTCACGCCGCTGGCGCCGCTGTTTGACGCGCTGGCCCTGGTGCTGCGCCTGCTGCGCGATTCAGGCGGCCCGGTGAAGATGATTGCGGTGGCGGGCAGCTATCAGCAGATGCTGCAGGGGAAGGTGTATCAGATGCTGCGCCTGACGCTGGATGCGTCGCAGGGCGCGATCCCGGAGATTTCCGCCAACAAGTACATGCTGTGGGTGCGCTTCACCTCGCAGGGCGGCGACCTGAAACCCAAGCCGCTGGAAGATGATGTACCATTCGAGCTCACCCTCTGTAACTTCTGACGAATCTCATGACCACTGTAGTTGAATGCCCGACCTGCTCCGCCAAGGTGGAGTGGAAGCCGGAAAACAAGTTTCGCCCGTTCTGCTCGGAACGCTGCAAGAAGATCGACCTCGGCGCCTGGGCCGAGGAAAAGTATGCGATTCCGGCGGCCCCGCCGAAAGATCCGAACGACGAAGAGTAAGCCTCACATCACCTTCACCGCTTTGCCGATGTACAGCACCGGGCCGGTCGGCTTGCCGGTCGGCGAGCCCGTGACCGGTTCCAGTGTGATTTCAAACAGCTGATCTGGCTGCACCGGCGGCAATTTATCCAGCGCCAGCTTCAGCGAACGATTCGACTGCACCAGTCCCAGCGACACCGGCCCGCTCCAGCCCGGTGCCTTGGTCCAGAATTGCAGCGCCTTGCGCTCCGGCACGACGGTATCGTGCAGCGGTGTCAGCGTCAGTTGGCGCTTCATGCTGGTCTGCACCACCCAGCCGGCGCCCCGGTCCTGCGGCGCCGCCAGCACCACCATGTAGGCGGTCTCCGGTGCGGAAGGGCGCGACACCAGCAACAGGGCCAGCACCATACTGGCCGCCACCGCGCCCCCTGTCAGACCGCGCCACAGGCGCAAATCGTCCCACCAGCGATGCCAGCGTTTCACCGGCACCGGCACTGTCGCGCCGCGCAATGCCGCCGTCGCAGGACGCGCCTGCACACTGGCGGCGATGCGCAGCCACAATCCGGTTGAGGGCTCGGCAGGCGCTGCAAGCGACGTCAGCGGCAGCAAGCGGCGTTCCCATCCTTCCACCTCGGCGCGCAGCAGTGGTTCGCGCGTCAGCCGTTGCTCGACCTCTTGCCGCGCCGCTGCCGGCAGCGTACCCAGCACATACTCGCCAGCCAGCTGCTGTAATTGATCCGGTGTTTCATTCATCCCATGCACTCCCGCAATGCGGCGAGGCCGCGCTTGAGCCAGGCCTTGACCGAGCCCAGCGGCGCCTTCAGGCGCTCCGCGATTTCGCTATGGCTGCAGCCGTCGACATACGCACAGATGATGCTGTTGCGCTTGGCGCTATCGAGATGCGCCAGGCAATCATGCAATCGGCCCATGCTGGCCTGTAGTTCAAACTGTTCGGCCACCGTATCGGCCTGCGCTTCCTGCAGCGCATCGAGCGCGTCGCCGTCCACCGCGATTTCGCGCTCGCTGCCGCGCAAGGCGTTCAGTGCCTGATGCCGCACCACGCTGTAGACCCAGCCCCGGCCAGCGCCACGCCCGGCGTCAAAGCTCGCCGCCTTTTGCCAGATGCTGACGAAGGCATCGTGCAGCACATCTTCCGCCACATCGCGGCGGCGCACGATGCGCAGCGCCACGCCAAGCAAATGCCGCCCGTCGTGCTGGTACAGGCGATGCAGGGCCTGCTGGTCGCCTTGGGCACAGGCGGCCAGCACGGCATCGTAGTCGAACAAGTCGGCGCTGTCGGGCATCAGCCGATTATAGCCGTACTCATGCGGCCTTCCAGAAGATATAGTCGGCCTGGTACTGAACTTTTTCCTTGCTGCCAGCGTTGGCTGCGGCGCAGGCGCTGGCCGGGGCCACGCCGCCCTTGGTGGCGACGCGCTGGATGTAGGCCACGCCAAACATGGCGCCGCTGCCTACCGATGGGTTGGCCCGGACCAGTTGATGTGGAATATTGCCAGCCCCGGCGGGCGCCACCGCGAGCTGGGTGGCGGTGACCTTGGAGCCGTCATTGCTTTCCCAGGTGGCCGGTGGGCCGAAGTATTTTCCAACAGCTTTGCCGCTGCGGTCATTCAGCACCGCGTCCGGTCCGATGAAGGTCCATTCAAACTGGCCGGCAGCATCCTTCCTGGCCTTGCATTCATAGGTAATATCACCGGCGCCGACGGTTTCCATGGCAACCCGATGGCCGGCAGGCACCTGCACGGCTTGCGCCAGCGTCTGCTGGTCGAACTGCGGCCCGCTGGCGCAGGCGGAAAGCATCACGAGGACGGCGGCGGCAACGACGGTATGGGTGATTTGCATGACTGGCTCCTGATAGTTGGAAGGGATCAGCAAGCGAAAATCGCTGCTGATGCCTGTACTACCCGCCAGCGCGCCGTTTGGATGCAGCGCGATGAAAAAATATTTAGTAGCGTACCTGCTCCAGCCATTCCAGCAAGGGAATGGTGGCTGGCAGCAGCGGTTCCACGCCCACCGTGCCTTGCCAGGCGAAAGCCTGCCCTTCGAGGCTTTGCGGCTCTCCAGACCAGTCGCGGCTGATGAAGAAATGCAGCCGCACATGCGCGTGCGGATAGACGTATTCCACACCGCACCACTCTTCCGCGCTGTGGATACGCAAGCCCAGTTCTTCCACAAACTCGCGCTTCAAGGCTTCCAGTATCGTCTCGCCCGGATCGACTTTACCGCCGGGGAACTCCCAGTAACCATCATATGGCTTGCCGGCCGGGCGCTGGCCCAGCAGCACGTCGCCATTCGGCTTGACCAGAATGCCGACCGCGACATCAACAGGCTTCTGCGTCATGCCAGCTTCCCCGCGTAATCCTTGGCGAACTGCCACGCCACACGGCCCGAACGCGAACCGCGCTGCAAGGCCCAGCGCAAGGCGTCGGCGCGCGCCGCCTCGATCTGCGCCTCGCTGCAGCCCAGCGTCGACAGCCAGTGCGCCACGATGGTCAGGTAATCATCCTGCTTGAACGGATAGAAGGTCAGCCACAGGCCAAAGCGCTCGGACAGCGAAATCTTCTCCTCCACCGTTTCGCCCGGATGCAGGTCGCCGTTTTCGTCGTGCTTGTAGCTCATGTTGTCGGACATGCGCTCCGGCAGCAGGTGACGGCGGTTCGAGGTCGCGTAGATCAGCACATTGTCCGACTGCGCCGAGATGCTGCCGTCCAGCGCCACCTTCAGCGCCTTGTAGCCGCTCTCGCCTTCCTCAAACGACAGGTCGTCGCAGAAGATGATGAAACGCTCCGGCCGGCCCGCGACCAGGTCGACGATGTCCGGCAACTCGGCCAGGTCGACCTTGTCCACCTCGATCAGGCGCAAGCCATCCCTGGCGAACTGGTTCAGGCAAGCTTTGATCAAAGACGATTTGCCCGTGCCACGCGCGCCGGTCAGCAGCACATTGTTGGCCGGCTTGCCCGCCACGAACTGACGGGTGTTCTGCTCGATCTGCTCTTTCTGCGGGCCGATGTGCTGCAAGTCGTCCAGCGCGATATTGGACACATGCGCCACCGCCTGCAGGTAGCTGGCGCCGTTGACACGCGGGCGCCAGCGGAAGGCGAACCCGCGCTCCCACTCCGGCTGCGGCGCGGCCGGCGGCAGGATGGCTTCCACGCGCGCCAGCAGCGCCTCGGCGCGCGCCAGGAATTGTTCGAGGGCGGCCGACATCTCAGGAACGGTAGTCGGCGTTGATCGACACGTAATCGTGCGACAGGTCGCAGGTGTACACGGTGGCCGTGGCCGCGCCGCGCGCCAGCTTGACGCGCACGGTGATCTCGGCCTGCTTCATCACACGCTGGCCATCTTCTTCCTTGTAGTCCGGATTGCGGCCGCCGTTCTTGGCCACCCATACATCATCCAGGTACAGGTTCAGCTTCGATACATCCAGGTCGTCGACGCCGGCGTAGCCGATGGCAGCCAGGATGCGGCCCAGGTTAGGGTCGGACGCGAAGAAGGCGGTCTTGACCAGTGGCGAGTGGCCGATCGAATAAGCGATCTTGCGGCACTCTTCCACGCTGCCGCCCTCTTCCACGATGATGCTCATGAACTTGGTCGCGCCCTCGCCGTCGCGCACGATGGCTTGCGCCAGGAACAGCGACAGTTCGGTGACGGCGTCGCGCAGCTGCGCGTATTCCGGCTGCTCGACCGAAGTGATCTCCAGCGCGCCGGCGCCGGTGGCGATCAGCATGAAGGAATCGTTGGTCGACGTATCGCCGTCGATGGTGATGCAGTTGAACGAGTGGTTGGCGGCGTGCCTGACCAGCTCATCGAGCACCGGCTGCGCCACCTTGGCGTCCAGCGCCAGATAGCCCAGCATGGTTGCCATGTTCGGCTTGATCATGCCGGCGCCTTTGGAAATGCCGGTCATGGTCACGCTGTGGCCGCCAATGGTGACGGTGCGCGAGCCGGCTTTCGGCTGCGTGTCGGTGGTCATGATAGCTTCGGCGGCGTTGTACCAGTTGTCGGCCTTCAGGCCGGCGATGGCTTGCGGCAGGCCGGCGATCACTTTGGCGGCCGGCAGCGGCTCCAGGATCACGCCGGTCGAGAACGGCAGGATCTGCGCCGCGTCCACGCCCAGCTGCGCCGCCAGCGCCACGCAGGTTTCGTTGGCCAGCGACAGGCCCAGCTCGCCGGTGCCGGCGTTGGCGTTGCCGGTGTTGACCAGCAGCGCGGCAATCGGCTTGCCGCTGGTTTTGGCGGCGGCCAGGTGGGCCTTGGCGATCTGCACCGGCGCTGCGCAGAAGCGGTTCAGCGTGAACACGCCGGACACGGTTGCACTTGGCGCCAGTTTCATCACCAGTACGTCCTTGCGGTTCGGCTTCTTGATGCCGGCTTCAGCGAAGCCGATTTCAACACCGGCGACAGGCTTCAGTTCGGAGGCGATGGGCAGAGGGGAATTGACGGCCATAGTGTGATCTCAGTGGGTGGAAAGAGGAGCCGCTATTGTAATGCGTAATGCCTGATCCGCCAGACGCGCAGGATTGTGACTAACGGTCAGCGCGTGCCAGAACATCAAATTTGCTTAAAAATTACTGCAAGGATGTCGTACAACCTGCTGTTTTTACAGTGTTTTTTGCAGAAAAGCCACAGAAAATTAGTACGTTCGTTCGGTTTATCGTTTTCCATTTCATGCCGTCAGGAAATTGGTCTAAGGTAACAACCAAATGCCGCGCCCCCGCATTGCCCTGTCAGACCAAATAAAACCCCATAGGATTGAACTCATGAAAAAGCAACTGTTAGTCGCTGCCGTATTGGCTGCCACCGCCGCCGTGCAGGCGCAAGCTGGCGCACTGGATGACGGCAACCTGAGCATCAGCGGCTTCGGCACGCTGGGCGTGGCCCAAACCAACACCGACGACGCGAAATTCGCGCGCTACAACCAGGCCGACGGCGTCGGCAACAGCGCCCGCCTGGGCCTGGACACCAACCTCGGCCTGCAAGCCACCTACAAGTTCAACGACTGGCTGTCCGGCACCGCGCAGGTATTGACGCGCAACGCCACCGAAGGCACCTTCACCACCGACCTGACCTGGGCCTTCCTCAAAGCCCGCATTAACGATGAAGTCTCGGTGCGCGTCGGCCGCGTGGTGGTGCCAACCTTCCTGATCTCGGACTACCAGAACGTCGGCTACGCCAACAACATGATGCGTCCGCCGATTGAAATGTACAGCCAGGCGCCGATTGAAAACTCGGATGGCGCCGACATCAACTTCCAGCGCGCCTTCGGCGACCTGAACTTCACCGCGCAAGCCTTTGTCGGCGTCAGCCGCGGCAAGCTGTTTGTCTCGTCGGGCAGCGGCTCGACCGCCACCTACCGCGCGCCGGCGGCCGGCATCAGCCTGGCCGGCGAATACGGTCCCTTCCTGCTGCGTGTGGCCCACGCCCGCGCCGACATGAAGATCAACGACATCCAGCCGATCAATGCGCTGACCACCACGCTGAACGGCGTTGGCCTGACCCAGCTGGCGTCGGACATCACCTTCACCACCGGCAAGAAAATCGCCTTCACCTCGATCGGTGGCACGATGGACTGGAACAACATCGTCGCCCAGGCCGAATACGCCCAGCGCCGTGCCAAGGAACCGGTCTACCTGCCGGACACCAACGCCTGGTACACCATGGTTGGCTACCGCTTCGGCAAAGTGCTGCCGTACTACATGCACGCTTCGGCCAAGGGCGCAGGCAGCTCGGTCACCAAGCCGGCCGCGCTGTCGCGCATTCCGGCGCTGAACGCCGCCGTCACCAACCTGCTGACCGCCGCCGAGCAAACCTCGGATACCGTCGGCGTGCGCTGGGACTTCGCCAAGCAGGTCGCGCTGAAGGTCCAGGTTGACCGCGTCAAGCCGGGCGCCAAGTCGGGCCTGCTGATCAATCTGCCGGCCGCCGGCTACAACAAGAACGTCACCGTGGTTGCGGCCGGCGTCGACTTCGTATTCTGATCTCCGTGGGACTAAAACAATGAAAAAGATAATGAGTGCTCTGCTGCTGTCCGCCCTGGGCGCAGCCACCCTGCCGGCATCGGCGGCGGAAATCGTCGTCATCGTCAGCAAGCAGAATCCGGCCACGCGCATGTTCTCGGAACAGGCATCGCAATTCTTCCTCGGCAAATCCAGCCTGTTCACGCCGGTGGATCAGGCGGACGGCTCGGCCATCCGCAACGAGTTCTACCACAAGGTGGCGGACAAGGATGCGGCCCAGGTCAAGGCGCTGTGGTCCAAGCTGGTGTTCACCGGCAAGGCCACGCCACCGAAGGAATACGCCAGCAGCGCCGAGGTAAAAAAAGCAGTTGCTGCCGATCCGAAAGCAATCGGGTATATTGACAAATCGGCAGTTGACGATACCGTCAAAGTGATTCTGACCCTGCCTTAACCCAGGTCCCTGCCGGCCCGCCGCGTCATCCACGCGGCGGGCGCGTGAGCTCCTGGCCTCGTCCAACAAGGAGTGAACGTTTTGAGTTTATCGCTACGCGCGAAGTTCCTGATGCTCAGCGCCGTGATCCAGGCGCTGGTGGTCGGGCTACTGATCTGGAACAGCCTGCGGCTGATGAACCACGCGGTCAACACCAACGCCGAACGGGTGGCGCAGGAATACGCGGTCACCCTCAACCTCTCCCTCAGTCCCTACGCCACCCGTGGCCGCCTTCCCGAGCTGAACAGCTACCTGGCCGAAATGCTGGCCGATCCCGACGACAGCTTCCTGCGCTACCTGACCATCCTTGACGACAAGGACATGCCCATCATCGCCGTCGGCAAGCGCGACGAACCGTTGCCGCCGGTGCTGCGCGATGGCGGCGGCGCCAGCGTCAAGGGCGTGCGCACGCTGATCAGCGGCGCCACGCTGCACGCGCGTTCGCCGCTGCTGCTGGCCGACAACCGCATCGGCAGCATCAACTTCGGCCTCACCACCAGGGAGCTGAAACAGGCGCGCGACGAAGTGCTGGTACAAGGCAGCGTCATCGCGCTGATCGGCTTTGCGCTGGGCGTGCTGATGTTCTACGTGTTCACGCGCGGCATCGGCCACCGGCTGGCGGCGCTGACCGGCGAATCCAAACAGATGGCGTCCGGCGACTACAGCAAGGCGCTGCCGGTGCATGGCGACGACGAGATCGCCGTCTTCACGCACACGCTGAACGCCATGAGCGCAGCGCTGCGCGAGCGCATCGCGCAGCTGGAGCAATCGCAGCGGCGGCTGTCGGAATCGGAGGCGCGCTTCAAAACCCTGTTCGACATGGCGCCGCTGCCGCTGACGGTATCGGACCGCGACGGCCGCATCGTCGCCGCCAACCGCGCGGTGTTGCACACCTTCGGCCCGGCCGCCGGCAACCTGGTCGGCAAGCGCAGCGACGAAGTCAGCTTCTGGGCCAGCACGCGCGAGCGCGAACGCATCTGGGAAATGTACCGCGACGACGGTGCCGTGCATGGCGCGATCGCCGGTGTGCTGCTGCCGGATGGCAGTGTCGGCAGCGTGGCGATCTGGTCCTCGACGTTGATGCTGGATGGTAAACCTTCGATCATCTGGGCGCTGCTGGACCTGACCGAAGAACTCAACGCCAAGCGCGAACTGAAAGACCTGAACGTCTCGCTGGAAAGCCGGGTACGCGACCGCTCGGCAGCACTGGAGCGCGTCAACACGGATCTCAGCGCCGCGCTGGAAACGCTGCAGCACACGCAGCACGAACTGCTGGCGTCGGAAAAGATGGCATCGCTGGGCTCGCTGGTAGCCGGTATCGCGCACGAACTGAACACACCGATCGGCAACAGCCTGCTGGCATCGACCGCGCTGCGCGACCGCGTGCACGACTTCGAGCGCCACGTGGCCGCCGGCGCGCTGCGGCGCTCCGAGCTGAGCGCGCACCTGGACGAAGTGCGCACCGCAAGCGAGCTGATCGCCGGCTCGCTGCACAAGGCGGCGGAACTGATCTCCTCCTTCAAGCAAATCGCGGTCGACCAGACCAACGACCAGCGCCGCCAGTTCGATTTGCTGGCGGCGGTGCAGGACAGCATCGCCACCTACATGCCGCGCCTGCGGCGGGTGCAATGCGACGTCGCGCTGCGGATTCCCGCCGGGCTGCTGCTGGACTCCTACCCGGGCGGCCTGTACCAGGTGCTGACCAACCTGCTGACCAACGCCCTGACGCACGCCTACGAGCACCGCCGCGACGGCCGCATCGACATCCGCGCCGAGCTGGGCGCCGACGACATCATCGACCTGCAATTCAGCGATGACGGTTGCGGCATGACCGAAGACGTGCAACGCCACGTGTTCGACCCGTTCTTCACCACCAAGATGGGCCAGGGCGGCACCGGCCTTGGCATGAACATCGTCTACAACATCGTCACCGGCGTGCTGGGCGGCCGCATCCACCTCGACTCCGCGCCCGGCGTCGGCACCACCATCCGCCTCCTGATCCCCCGCACCGCCCCCCAACACTGAATCCGGGGTCAGTTCTGCCAAACGTACACGAGCTCATGTACTATTGGCAGAACTGACCCCGGTTTTGCAGGACTTTGTCGATCAGGCCGTATTGGGCGGCTTCGTCGGCGGACATGAAGTTGTCGCGGTCGGAGTCTTTTTCGATGTGGGCCAGCAGCTTGCCGGTGCGCTCGGCGAGGATGGTGTTGAGGCGGTGGCGCTGATACAGCATTTCGCGCGCCTGGATTTCGATGTCGGCGGCGACGCCTTTCGAGCCGCCATGCGGCTGGTGGATCATGATGCGGGCGTTCGGCAGCGCGTAGCGCTTGCCGGCGGCGCCCGCCGCCAGCAGGATCGATCCCATGCTGGCGGCAAAGCCGGTGCACAGCGTGGAGACATCCGGCTGGATGAATTGCATGGTGTCGTAAATCGCCATGCCGGCATATACCGATCCGCCGGGTGAGTTGATGTACAAGGAAATGTCTTTATCCGGCTGATCCGATTCGAGAAACAGCAGCTGTGCGACGATCAGGTTGGCCGACTGCTCGGTCACCTCGCCAACCAGGAAAATCACCCGCTCCTTCAGCAGGCGCGAATAAATGTCGAAAGCGCGCTCGCCGCGCGACGTTTGTTCGATGACGGTGGGGACCAAGGCGTTCATGATGCTCCTTTCGCGGTAAAGTACGCCTATGACGCTCCGCGCCGCACCATCCGTGACAGGAAAAAAATATTCCGCCGCCGTGTCACATCCGGCCGCCGTCCAGCGTCAGGTGGGAACCAGTCCTTTGAGGAGATTTGCCATGCCACCTGTCGATACCGACGGTACGCTGTTCGAGCAGCTACGCCCGCGCCTGAAGGCGATCAGTTTGCGCATCATCGGCTGCGAAGCGGAAGCCGAGGATGTGGTGCAGGATTGTTTCCTGAAGTGGCATGGCGCCGAGCAACAAACGCTGGTCACGCCAGCCGCGTGGCTGACCACCATCGTCCAGCATCACTCGATTGACCGCCTGCGCAAGCGCACGCGGGATATGCAGGCGGCACATGCGGCGACCGAGCTGGCAGCCGAAGCAGATCCCGCGCCACCGGAATCCACGCTACTGCTGCGAGCGGAACTCGCCGAAGCGCTGGCCCGCCTGCTGGCCTTGTCGCCCGCCGAACGGCTGGCCCTGGTGCTGCATGATGTGTTTGAATGCGCCCATGCCGACATCGCGGCAATCCTCGGTGCAAAGGAAGCAACCGCACGCCAGCATGTATCCCGCGCACGCCGCCGCTTGCGCGAACATCATGAGCCGGCGCCCGAGGAAAAGCTGAACCGCGACCTGGTGCGCCGCTTCCATGCCGCCTTGCACGGCCTGGATACGCCAGCGGTGGTGCGGCTGCTCACCGACATCCAGCCGCAAGCCTGCGCCAACGACGCCAGCTACGCTTTGGCGGCATAACCGCCTATTTCTCCGGCGCGTCGACGTGTTCGTAGCTGAAGATGCGCGACACCTTCCACGCGCCGTCCTTCAGCACCATCAGCTGCGTGAAGTAGGCGCGGCCGACGGCGAACGCCGGCTTATCTTTCGGTATCACAAAGAACTGGTGCTCACCGCTGACCAGCGCGCCATAGATGACGTCATCCTTGCGCATCGGGAAGAAATGCACGCTACCCGGCAGCGCTTCGCGGCGCAGCTTGTCGCCGTCCGATTTCATTTCATCGTTGACGGCAGCCAGCGCTTTCTTGCCGATCAGCGCGCCGCCACGGTCGTGATAAAACTCGACATCATCGGCCAAAAAAGAATTCATCTTGTCGGCATCGGCCCGGTTGTAGGCGGCCCAATAGGCATCGTCGGTCTGGCGCGCGCCTGCCTCCCAGTCCGCCTGCGCCCAGACCTGCGACACCATCATCACGCATGCTGCAAAAACCGGCCAACGACTGCGCATTGCTTATCCCTTTTTGTTTGGAGAACGATAGGTAAATGTCGTGGTGTTGTCGCTGGACACCACTTCCAGCACGCCGCCATGCGAGACGGCGATTTCCGATGCGATGAACAAACCCAGCCCCAGTCCTTGCCCGGAATCCGTCTGCTCGGACTGCCAGAACGGCTTGAACAGCTGCGCCTGGATGTCGGCCGGAATCGCCGGTCCGCTATTTGTCACCGAGAGCTCGAAGATATCGTCCACTTGCCGCACCCTGACCTCCACCGGCGTTGACGGACTGCCATGGATGATGGCGTTCTTCAGCAGATTGGACAGCAACTGCGCCATCCGCGCGGCGTCGCATCGCAACACAATCCCGGCCGGCAACGCGGCGACGATTTGCCGTTGCGGATACACGCTGCGCAACTCATCGATCGCCTGCTGCAGCGATGCTTCCAGATTCTGCTCATGGCGCAAATTCAGCGAGATGCCGCCGCCCATGCGCCCGCGCGCGAAATCGGTGACGTCGTCGACCAGCGCGGCAATCCGGTGGCTGCTACGATGCATCATGTCCAGCAGCGGCGTCAGCGACGCCGGCGCGCGGTAGCGCAGGATTTCGGTGCCATTCATGATGGTGCTCAGCGGCGTGCGGATGTCGTGCCCCAGCATGGCGATGAATTGCTCGCGCAGCCTGGCGGTCTTCATTTCGTCACTGAGCGCGGCCTGCGCTTCGTCCAGCACCACCTCGTTGGCCAGCTGGCGGCTGATCAGTTCCGCAAACAGCATCAGCGTCTTGCGCGTCGCTTCACGCGTCAGCTCGGCCTTGTGTGGATCGAAGCCGAACAGCGAGCCGAAATACTCGCCGCTGGGACGGTACAGCGCGATCGAGAAATAGCTCTGGAAGCCGTACCGGCGCGGCGTATGATGGTCGCGGTATTGTTCGCTGTCCTGCACCGAGTCGATGATGACCGCGCAGCCGGTGTGCTGCACTTCCTCGCACAGCGTGGTCTTGAGCTCCAGCTCGCTGCCAACAGACATGCCGTAGTTCAACTTATCCAGCATCGCGCACAAGTGCCAGGAACTTGGCGTTACCCGGGCGATGCCGACAAAGCCCAGCCCGGTCAGCTCGGCCACCGCCTCCAGTATCGTCGGCACAGCGCTGATCTTCGCAATGGTGGCGATATCCGCGTCCAGACTCTGCTGCATGCCGTGCCTCCGTGATCGACGTAAAAAAACCCGTAAAGTCTTGCAACTTTACAGGTTCATTGTCTACCAGACTGCTTCGTTACGCCAGCTTGCCGTGGCAAGCCTTGTACTTTTTGCCGCTGCCGCATGGGCACGGATCATTACGGCCGACCTTCAGGCCCAGCTCCATCAGTTGCTCGCCGGACAGGTTCTGCAGTTCCGGCGGCAGGCCGCTGAATTGCGGTGGCGCCAGCAGCTCTTCCGGCGCCGCGTTCGGGTTGAAGTCGGCGTGCTGGTAGCTGACGTTTTCCACGTGCGACTGCTGCATCGCCGCTTCCGCCGCATCGATCTCTTCACGCGACTGGATGCGCACGGTCATGATCAGTTTCACGACTTCGTTCTTGATCATGTCCAGCATCTGGCCGAACAGCTCGAACGCTTCGCGCTTGTATTCCTGCTTCGGATTCTTCTGCGCATAGCCGCGCAGGTGGATACCCTGACGCAGGTGATCCAGCGCCGCCAGGTGTTCGCGCCAGTGCGAGTCCACCGATTGCAGCATGACGTTGCGTTCGAAGCCGCCGAACGATTCCTTGCCGACGATCTCGATCTTCGACTGGTACAGCGCATCGGCTGCGGCAATCACGCGCTCGACGATTTCCTCGTCGGTCAGATTGGGCTCGTCCTGAATCATCTTGGTCAGCGGCACCTCGATCTGCCATTCTGCCGACAGCGCGGCTTCCAGGCCTTTCAGGTTCCACTGCTCTTCGACCGATTCCGCCGGCACGTATTCGCGCACCAGGTCGGTGAAGGCGCCGTGGCGCAGCGACTGGATCAGTTCCGAAATATCGGTCGCTTCCAGCAACTCGTTACGCTGCTGGTAGATGACTTTACGCTGGTCGTTGGCGACGTCGTCGTATTCCAGCAGCTGCTTGCGGATGTCGAAGTTGCGCGCCTCAACCTTGCGCTGCGCGGTTTCGATCGAGCGCGAGACGATGCCCGCTTCGATCGGCTCGCCTTCCGGCATCTTCAGGCGGTCCATGACGGCGCGCACGCGGTCGCCGGCGAAGATGCGCAGCAACGGATCGTCCAGCGACAGGAAGAAGCGCGACATGCCCGGGTCACCCTGACGGGCGGCGCGGCCACGCAGCTGGTTGTCGACCCGGCGCGATTCGTGGCGTTCGGTGCCAACGATGTGCAGGCCGCCCGCAGCCACCACTTGTTCGTGCAGCGCTTGCCAGCCGTCGCGCAACGCCTGGGCTTGTGCGGCCTTGTCGGCGTCGCTCAGATCCGGATTGGCTTCGATGAACTGGATTTGTTTTTCAACGTTACCGCCCAACACGATGTCGGTACCACGGCCGGCCATGTTGGTGGCGATGGTGATGGCTTTCGGCGAACCTGCCTGGGCGATGATTTCCGCTTCGCGGGCGTGCTGTTTCGCGTTCAGCACATTGTGCGGCAGATTGGCCTTGGTCAGGATGCTCGACAGCAGCTCGGAGTTCTCAATCGAGGTGGTACCCACCAGCACTGGCTGGCCGCGTTCGTAGCATTCGCGGATTTCCAGCATCATGGCGTTGTACTTCTCCTGCGCCGATTTGTACACCTGATCCTGGCGGTCTTTACGCGCCGATGGACGGTTAGGCGGCACCACCACGGTTTCCAGGCCATAGATTTCCTGGAATTCGTAGGCTTCGGTATCGGCCGTACCGGTCATGCCGGCCAGCTTGGAGTACATGCGGAAGTAGTTCTGGAAGGTGATCGAGGCCAGCGTCTGGTTCTCGTTCTGGATCTTCACGCCTTCTTTCGCTTCGACTGCCTGGTGCAGGCCGTCGGACCAGCGGCGGCCGGTCATCAGGCGGCCGGTGAATTCATCGACGATCACCACTTCATTGTTCTGCACCACGTAGTGCTGATCCTTGAAGTATAGCGCGTGCGCGCGCAGCGCCGCGTACAGGTGGTGCACCAGCGTGATGTTGGCCGAGTCGTACAGCGAGGCGCCTTCCGCCAACAGGCCCATCTGGGTCAGGATGGCTTCGGCTTTTTCATGACCGGCTTCGGTCAGCAGCACCTGGTGGGCTTTTTCGTCCTTGGTGTAATCGCCGGGCACTTCGATCTTGCCCTTGCCGTCGGCGGTTTCTTCGCCAACTTGCAGCGTCAGCAGCGGCGGCAGTTCGTTGATCTTGTAGTACAGGTCGGTGTGATTCTCGGCCTGGCCGGAAATGATCAGCGGCGTACGCGCTTCGTCGATCAGGATCGAGTCAACTTCATCGACGATGCCGAAGTTCAGCACGCGCTGCACGCGGTCCTTGGCGTCGAACACCATGTTGTCGCGCAGGTAGTCGAAGCCGAATTCGTTGTTGGTGCCGTAGGTGATGTCGGAAGCATACGCCGCCTGCTTGGTGGCGTGCTCCATCTGCGACAGGTTGATGCCGGTGCTCAGGCCCAGCCAGCTGTACAGCTTGGACATGGTTTCCGCATCGCGCTGCGCCAGGTAATCATTGACGGTGACGATGTGCACGCCCTTGCCGGACAGTGCGTTCAGGTAGGCTGGCAGGGTGGCGGTCAGCGTCTTGCCCTCGCCGGTGCCCATTTCAGCGATTTTGCCGTAGTGCAGCACCATGCCGCCGATCATCTGCACGTCGAAGTGACGCATTTTCATCACGCGCTTGGATGCTTCGCGGCACACCGCGAAGGCTTCCGGCAGGATCTGGTCAAGTGTCTCGCCAGCGGCGATACGCTCCTTGAAGGCGGGCGTCTTGGCTTGCAGCTCGGCGTCCGACAGTTTTTCCATGGCCGGTTCGAGCGCATTGATCTCGCGTACCGTTTTTTGGTATTGCTTGAGCAGGCGCTGGTTGCGGCTGCCGAAAATCTTGGTCAGAAAAGACATGCTTGAATTCTTGTAAAAACGCCGTTAAAAAAAGCCCTGCGCCTTGCTGCACGGAGTTGGACTGTGGCAAAAGACGGTGATTTTATCACGCGTCCGGTGCCAGATTGGGTTATTAGCCTATATAACAATAGCCCAAAGGTGAACAATGTCACAAAATCAAGCAATTTTAACCGGTGGTGACGATTTTTGGGCGCTGTGATATGTTTCGCCGCATGCGATTCAACTCCTCAAACATCTCGCTCAAGCGCGTGACCGCCGTGGGCGCCACCGATTTCCTGCGCCGCCACGACAAAATGGCTGCCCTGCTGCCGGCCGTCGAGCGCATGGCGCGCCTGCAAAAGGATTGCGCCGATTGCCTGCCAGCCATGTTCAAGCACGCCGAGATCCTGTCGTTCGAGGACGGCCAGTTGCTGCTGTCGCTGCCGACCACCGCGCTGGCGGCCAAGCTGAAGCAGCAGCTGCCAAAATTACAAGATACATTGGCGCGACGCGGCTGGCAGGTGACTGGCGTGCGCATCAAGGTGCAAATGACCAAGGCGGCCGAAATCAAGGAAAAGATGCGCGCGCTGGAATTGCCGCCAGCGGCGGTGGATGCCTTCGACCAGCTGGGCGCCTCGTTGGAGGCCAGCCCGCAGAACAGCGCGCTGATCGACGCCGTCAGGGCCATGGTAGCCCGGCGCCGCGCCGGCGGCGGCTAGCTTAAGTTAGCGCCCACTCACGCGCCATCTGGCGCACATAGGACTGCGGCGCCACGTCCTGGTCCTCGAATGTGACGATTTCATAGGCATCCGGATGTTTGAGCAGTTCCAGCAGCAGCTGGTTGTTCAGCGCGTGGCCGGACTTGTGCGCCTCGTAGCTGGCCAGCAGCGGGTGGCCGACCAGGTACAGGTCGCCGATCGCGTCGAGGATCTTGTGGCGCACGAATTCGTCTTCATAGCGCAGCCCATCCGAATTCAGGATGCGGTACTCGTCCATGACGATGGCGTTTTCCAGCGAGCCGCCGCGCGCCAGGCCGATGCCGCGCAACATCTCGACATCCTGCATGAAACCGAAAGTCCGCGCGCGCGCCACGTCGTGCACATAGGAGACGTCGCCGAAATCCACCTGCGCGCGCTGCTGCGTGCCGTCCACCGCCGGGTGGTTGAATTCGATGAAGAAATCCAGCTTGAAGCCGTCGTGCGGCAGCAGGCGCGCCCATTTTTCCTTGTCGCCCGTGCCTTCGCGGATTTCCACCGGCTTCAGCACACGGATGAACTTCTTGGCCGCTGGCTGCTCCAGCACGCCCGCCTGTTGCAATAAAAACACGAAAGACGAGGCCGAGCCGTCCATGATCGGAATTTCCTCGGCGCTGACTTCGATATACAGATTGTCAATGCCCAGGCCGGCGCAGGCCGACATCAGATGCTCGACGGTCGACACGCGGGCGCCATCCTTGACCAGCACCGAGGCCATACGGGTATCCCCCACCGCCATCGCGCTGGACGGAAACTCGACCATCGGCGACAAGTCGACGCGGCGGAACACGATGCCGGTATCCGGCGCGGCCGGGCGCAGGGTCAGCTCGACCTTGGTGCCGGAGTGCAGGCCGACACCCGTGGTGCGGACCAGTTCTTTGATAGTGCGTTGTTTTAACATCAGGCGATTATAGCGAACTGTGATTAAGGGTGCTCGGCTTCAACATGAACCGCTTCGCGCCGCACCAGGTAGATGCCGCTGGCGATGATGATACCGGCGCCCAGCAAGGTGTAGCCATCCGGCAGCGTCTGCCACAACAACCAGTCGATCGCCACGCCCCAGGCCAGCGCCGTGTACTCGAACGGCGCCACAATCGACGCCTTGCCGGTGCTGAAGGCCTTGGTGATCGCCAACTGGCCGAAGAAGCCGGACAGGGCCAGCGCCAGCAAAATCCAGCCGTGCTCGGCGCGCACCGGCACCCAGATCTTCCACGCCAGCGTCACCGAACCGATCGACATCAAGGTCAGCAGCCAGAACATCATCGACTCGGTGCTATCGGTGCGCGCCAGCACGCGCGCGCTGATGGCCGACACCGCATAGCAGGCGGCGGCCGCCAGCACCGCCAGCCCGCCCATCGACAGGAAGCCGGTGCCTTCGGGACGCAGCACCACAATCACGCCCAGCAGGCCGACACCGATGGCCACCCACTGTCCGGCGACTACATGCTCTTTCAGCACCCACACCGACAGCGCGGTAATCAGCGCAGGCGCGATGAAGAAGATCGAATACGCCTCCGCCAGCGACAGCGACTTCAGACCAAAGGCAAACGTGGTCAGCATGGCGATGCCGAGCGCGGCGCGGAACAAATGCATCGGCCAGCGCACGCGCAAGATGCCCTTGAACGCACGGCGATACAGCACGTAGCCGCACAGCAGCGGCAGCGAGCTGAGCGAACGCAGCGCCGTCACCTGCATGGCGGGATAGTGGGCGGACAACAGCTTCATGGTGGTATCCATGAAGGAGAACATGGCAACAGCAGTCAGCATCGCATAGATGCTGTGCAGATTTTCTTGACGAGAGGACAGAGGAAGCTCCCTGACGACAGGCCCGGGGCGAGCCAACAAGACGTCATTGTGGCGACGCCCGGAGCCAGGACAGCGCATTGCGCGCCGTCGCTGCCATTATAGCAAGCCGCACCTAGTTGATCAGCTTTGCCGCCGCGACGGAAACGGTAGCCATGACACTCGTCATGGCAAACCCGGTGCCAACAAACCACTTCAGGATACGGGTTTCCATCTGATGCATTTCGCCGCGCAGGTTGGCGATATCTTCCTTCGAGGCCGTATTTTTTAACTGTTCCTCGATGCGCACCAGCCGTTGCCGGGTGTCGTCAGCAAACGACTCCAGTTTTTCCACTCGTTGCTCGGTATCCATCATCCCTCCCTCGTAAAGGGCAATGATCAATCCTAGCGCGTTTAACCTTCGCAGGTCTGCGCTACATCAAACCGTATCAAGCAGGTAGCAGCATCACCAGCTTCAAGTCGTGGCGCCTGGCGAGGTGCAGGGTGATCTGGTTGAAACCAAGTTCGCCAGCGCGCGGGTGCAGGAAGCGGCGCAGGCCGCCTTCGCGGTGGACCACGTCGTGCGAGGTCCACAGTGCACGGAACTCTTCGCTGCCCTGCGACAGTTCGGCGATCAGCGCGGCCAGCGATGGATCGCTGGCGTGCTTGCCGATGTCGGCGCGGAATTCCGCCACCAGCCGGCGCGCGCGGTCTTCCCAGCCGATGATCAGGCCACGGGCGGCGGGATTGCGGAACATGAAGCGCAACAGGTTGGGTTGCGCAGGTTCAGCCTCTTCCACATCAAGCCAGCCGCCGAACAGGGCGGCAGCGTGTTCGTTCCACGCCAGCGCATCCCACTGGCGGTCGAGGATGTAGGCCGGGCCGTCGATTGCCGCGACGATCTCGCCCAGCGGCTCGCTGGCATCGGCCGCTTCGTCATCATGCTGCGGCTCCAGCCGCTCCGCCAGGCTGAACAGGTAGGTGCGCTCGGCCGCGCTCAATTGCAGCACCTCGGCGATGCGCGCCAGCAGCTTGCCGGACGGCGCCACTTCCCTGCCCTGCTCCAGCCACGTCAGCCAGGTCGGGCTGACATCGCAAAGCTGCGCCAGCTCCTCGCGCCGCAAGCCGGGCGTGCGCCGCCGCCCGCCGGCTGGCAGCCCGACGCTGACCGGCGTGGTGCGCTCGCGATGAGCACGGATGAATTCGCCAAGCTTGTTTTGCATAGTAGTGCCTTATACCAGGATAAAACCTTGTCTTGTTACAGGATAAAAACCCTCCTATTCTGCACTGACTCAACCATCTTTTGGAGAAAACCTCATGCAACAGCCAGCCCTTGTCGCCCAGCAGTTCGGCAATACCGCCAGCGCCTATCTCACCAGCACCGTCCATGCACAAGGCGCCGACCTGGCACAGCTGCGCGACATCGCCGCCAGCCTGCCCAAGCGTCCGGTAGTGCTGGACCTCGGCTGCGGCGCCGGCCACGCCAGTTTCGCGGTGGCGCCGGTGGCGGAATCCGTCACCGCCTACGACCTGTCGCCGCAGATGCTGGAGGTGGTGGCCGACGCCGCGCACGAACGCGGCCATCACAACCTCGGCACGCAGCAGGGTAACGTCGCCGCGCTGCCGTTCATCGACTCGTCATTCTGCATGGTGGTCACGCGCTTCTCCGCCCACCACTGGCTGGACGTGCCGGCCGCGCTGCGCGAAGTCAGGCGCGTACTGAAGCCAAACGGCGCATTCGTCGTCATCGACATCACTGCGCCGGAAGTACCGCTGCACGACACCACACTGCAAGCAGTCGAACTGCTGCGCGACGGCTCGCACGTGCGCGATTACCGCCCGTCGGAATGGACGCAGATGTTGGCCGACGCTGGTTTCGCCAGCGAACCTGGCCACAGCTGGAAACTGCAAATGAAATTCGATGAATGGACCGCGCGCATGCGCACGCCAGCGGATCGCGTCACCGCCATCCGCAGCCTGCTGCGCAACGCACCGGAGGAAACACGCCACTACTTCGCAGTGGAAGCCGACGACTCCTTCACCATCGACGCCACCATGTTCAAGGTGGCGCCAGTAAACCTCATCTAGATCAAGTCTGCGGCATGCGCCGCAGGCCTGTCCTGAATTGCTTGATCCACATCAATTTTTTTTCGAAAAGATGCATCCAGAATGCGTGTTGAATAAATTCGCAACGATGGAGAACGAGAGATGGACAGCAAGAAGATGGATACCACCAACGAAACGCCGTCAACACGCCGCGGCTTCCTGGGCAAGAGCGCAGCATTGGGCCTTGCCGGCGTCACGCTGGGCCTGGCCGGCTGCAAAGAGGAAGCAGCCGCTGGCGGCAAGGCCGCCGCCGCACCAGGCGCCCACAAGGGCGGCGAAGTCGCGCCAGGCCAGCTGGACGATTACTATGCCTTCATCAGCTCCGGCCACTCCGGCGAAGCGCGCGTGCTGGGCTTGCCGTCCGGCCGCGAACTGAAGCGCATCCCTGTGTTCAACATCGACTGCATGGTCGGCTGGGGCATCACCAACGAATCCAAAGCCATCATGGGTACCAGGCCAGATGGTTCGTTGAAGTACACCACCGGCGACACCCACCACGTGCACGGCAGCTACAAGAACGGCACTTATGACGGCCGCTGGCTGTTCATCAACGACAAGCTGCACTCGCGCGTGGCCCGCATCCGCATGGATACGATGGAAACCGACAAGATCACCGAGCTGCCCAACGTGGCCGGCTTCCACGGCATCTTCCCGGACAAGCGCGACCCGGTCGATCCGAAGATCGACTACACCACCCGCGTGTTCTGTGGCGCCGAATTCCACATCCCACTGCCGAACGACGGCCGCGACCTGGAAGACCCGACCAAGTGGGGTGCACTGTTCAGCTGCGTCAGCGCCGAGACCATGGAAGTGATGTGGCAGGTGCGCGTCGACGGCAATATGGACTTGTGCGCCACCTCGTACGACGGCAAGCTGGCCGCCTGCAACCAGTACAACGTGGAAAACGCCGCCGACCTGAACGGCATGATGGCCGCCGAGCGCGACGCTTGCGTCTTCTTGCACATCGAGCGCGTTGAAGCGCTGGTCAAGGCCGGCAAGTTCACCACCATCGGTAGCTCGAAAGTGCCGGTGGTCGACGGCCGCAAAGCCGCCAACGCAGATCCGAAAACCGCCATCTCGCTGTACGTCCCGGTCGGCAAGAACCCGCACGGCGTCAACGCCAGCCCGGACGGCAAATACTTCGTTTGCTCGGGCAAGCTGTCGCCAACCGCCACCGTGATCGAATTGAGCAAAGTGCTGCAATGGTTCGACGGCAGCGTCAAAGATCCACGCGACACCGTGGTCGCGGAACCGGAAATCGGCCTGGGCCCGCTGCACACCGCCTTTGACGGCAAAGGCAACGCCTACACCTCGCTGTTCCTCGACAGCCAGGCAGTGAAGTGGAATGTCGACGCCGCCATCGCCCAGTTCAAGGGCGACAAGAACGCCAAGGTGGTGCTGGAGAAATTCGACGTGCACTACCAGCCTGGCCACAACTACTCGTCGATGGGCGAAACCACGCAGGCGGACGGCAAATACCTGAACTCGGGCAACAAGTTCTCCAAGGACCGCTTCCTGCCGGTCGGCCCGCTGCATCCGGAAACCGAACAGCTGATCGACATCAGCGGCGCCAACATGACGCTGGTGGCCGATCACACCGCCTACTCGGAACCGCACGACGGCATCATCGTCCGCCGCGACGTGGTGAAAACGCGCCAGATCTACAACATGACCGACTTCCCGAACGCCGTCACGCCGGAAACTGCCGGCATCGAGCGCAAGGGCAACAAGGTACACGTGCGCCTGATGTCGCAGGCACCGGCGTACAGCATGCCGGTGATCAAGGTCAAGAAAGGCGACGAGGTCACCATCACGCTGACCAACTACGACAAGGTGGAAGACCTGACGCACGGTTGCGCCATCCCGACCTACAACATCAACTTCATCGTCAATCCGCAGGAAACCAAATCGGTCACCTTCAAGGCCGACCACGCAGGTGCGTTCTGGATGTATTGCACGCACTTCTGCCACGCCCTGCACCTGGAAATGCGTAGCCGTTTCCTGGTTGAAGCCTGAGTTTTAGCTTAGTTGCAAAGTAAGTCCCTGCCGGCTGGTACGCCAGCCGACAGGGCGCATTCTCATGACGTTTATTCAAAAAAATCTGTTGGCGTGGCTGGCAATGCTGCTGGCCGTGCTGACGGCGCCACTGGCCGGCGCCACCATCTACGACGCCGAACTGTCACCTGAACTGCTGCACGGTCCCGATCTGTGCGCGCATGCCGCGTGCGCCGATGTGATGCCGACGGCACAGCGCTTTTCCAGGCGCATGGGTTCGCCGCAATACGTGCAGGCGCTGGACGCTGACGGCAAGGTAGTCGGCTACGTCTTTCTGTCCACCGACGTGGTGGACATTCCAGCCTACTCCGGCAAGCCGGTGATCACGCTGATCGGCATGGACACCAAGGGCATCATCACCGGTGTGCGCGTCATCAAGCATTCCGAGCCCATCCTGCTGGCCGGCATACCGGAATCGGCGCTGCTAAAGTTCATCGACCAATATGTCGGCCTGCGCGGCGACGCCAAGCTGGAAATCGGCCGTGGCGGTGACGGCAGCGTTGGCCTGGACGCGATCAGCGGCGCCACCGTGACGGCGATCGCCGAGAACCAGGTGATTTCCCGCAGTGCCTATGAGATCGGCCGCCAGGTCGGTATCTTCAGCACCGCAGCACGGCCGCCGGCACATTTCACGCCGCTCGACGAGCGCCTCAACTGGGCAAAGCTGGCCGACGAAGGCTCGGTCGGCCGCCTGAAGATTTCAGCCCGCGAAGTCGGCGCCGACAGCGCACGCGGCGAGTACATCGACCTGTATTTCGGCTATCTCAACACGCCGACACTGGGCAACAGCCTTCTGGGCGAGGACAACTACCAGCGCCTGATGCGCGACCTCAAGCCCGATGAACACGCGATCTTCGTCATCGCCAGCGGCCAGACCTCGTTCAAAGGCTCGGGCTTTGTGCGCGGCGGTATCTACGACCGCATCCAGGTGCGCCAGGAGCCGGAAACCTATACCTTCCGCGACACCGACTACCTGAACCTGTACCACCTGCAACCGCGCGATGCGCCGGATTACCGCGAGTCCGGCATCTTCATCGTCCGCTCCAAGCATTTCAATCCGGCCTGGCCGTGGACGCTGACGCTGCTGGTCAACAAGCTGGACGCCAAGGGCGCCAAGACCTTCGCCCACTACGACCAGCCATACTGGCTGCCGGCGCGCTATCTGGAAGGCGGTCATCCAAAGGTGGTGACGGCGCGTCCGGCGTGGCAGAACATCTGGCTGGACCGTATTCCGCAAATCAGCTTCTTCGTGCTGACGCTGCTGTGCACTGCCGTGCTGTATTCGCAGCGCGACCGGCTTGTACGCGCGTCCAACCGCAAGCACAAGCCCCTGATCAGCTGGCCACGGCTGGTGTTGTGGATCATCAGCGCCGGCTTCATTGGCTTCTACCTGAAGGCGCAGCCGAGCATCACACAGATCATGACGTGGCTGCATTCGCTGATCAACCAGTGGCGCTGGGAGCTGTTCCTGTCCGATCCGTTCATCTTCCTGTTCTGGTGGTTCATCATCATTACTGTGCTGATCTGGGGACGCGGCCTGTTCTGCGGCTGGCTGTGCCCGTTCGGTTCGCTGCAACACCTGATGCTGAAAATCGGCTCGGCGATCGGCCTGAAACGCTTCCAGAAGCTGCTGCCGAAGAAGCTGCACGACAAGCTGCGCTGGCTGAAGTACGCCATCTTCTTCGGGCTGATCGGCGTCTCGCTGTTCTCGATGGAGACGGCCGAGCACCTGGCGGAAATCGAACCGTTCAAGACCACCTTCCTGGTCGGCGTGTGGAACCGTACCTGGCCGTTCTGGCTGTTCATTGGCGCCATCCTGGGCCTGTCGATGTTCAGCGAGCGCCCGTACTGCAAATACCTGTGCCCGATGGGCGCCGGCCTGGCGCTGCCCGGCAAGTTCCGCCTGTTCGGCCTGAAGCGCAAGGCCGAATGCACCACCTGCCACGCCTGCGCCGCCGGCTGCGGCTCGCACGCCATCGACAGCGAAGGCAAGATCGACCAGATGGAATGCATGCTGTGCCTGGACTGCATGATCATGTACTACGACGATCACGCCTGCCCGCCGCTGGTCAAGGAACGCAAGCAGCGCGAAACCAAGGGCCAGGCGCTGACACGCATCGGCGCCGACGGCTACTTCCTGTCGCTGGACAGCCTGCGCGCGACGCTGCCATCCAAGGGCAAGGAGGACGCATGACCGGCGCTGCCCAGTATATCCATGCGCCGGCATGGCCTGCCACGCGCCGCGCCGTGCGGCCGGCATTGTCCGGCATGGCGCGCCCCGTGGCAGGCCATGCCGGACAATGCCGGCCGCTGATGCGCGCGCTGATGCAGGCCCTGATGCTGGCGCTGACACTTGCCGGCGCCGGTCCCGGCGTGGCCATGGCGGCCGTGCTGCAAGTGCAGCCCGGCACCTCCATCAACGCCGCCATCGCCCGCGCGCAAGCCGGCGACACCGTGCTGATTACCGCAGGCAGCTACAACGAACGCCTGCTGATCGACAAGCCGCTGACGCTGCAAGGCCAGGGCCATCCGACCATCAACGGACAGCGGCAAGGCGACACCATCCGCATCACCGCTCCCGACGTCAAACTCACCGGCCTGATCATCCGCGACAGCGGCGAAGACCTGACTGCGCAAAATGCCGGCATCACCATCCTGCCCGGCGCGCACCGCGTGGAGATCAGCGAATGCCAACTGGTGGCCAATCTGTTCGGCATCTGGCTGCAAGGTGCGGACGACGCGCGCCTGCTGAACAACATCATCACCGGCCGACGCGACCTGCAATCGGCGCAGCGCGGCAACGGCATCCAGGTGTACGACACGCGCGGCGTGCGCGTCATCGGCAACGAAATCAGCACCACGCGTGACGGCATCTATGTCGACGTCTCGCGCGACGCCGAGTTTCGCCACAACCGCATCCACCACGTGCGCTACGGCACGCACTACATGAATACCAACCACAGCACCTGGGAAGACAACGAGGTCTACCTCAGCCGCGCCGGCCTGGCGCTGATGGAAGTGCGCAGCCTGACCGTGCGCCGCAATATCTCGTGGGGCAATACCGACCACGGCATCATGCTGCGCACCATCCAGGACTCCATCATTGAAGACAATGTGGTCGCCGGCAATGACCGCGGCTTCTTCGTCTACGACGCCGAATACAACACGCTGCGCCACAACCTGGTGATCAACAACCGCACCGGCGTGCACCTGTCGGCCGGCTCGTCCAACAACGAAGTCGATGGCAATGACTTCATCGGCAACCGCGAGCAGGTGCGCTTCGTCGCCGCGCGCGACGTCGAGTGGGGCAAGAAGGAAGGCAACTACTGGAGCAACTACAGCGGCTGGGACCAGAACGCCGACGGCCTGGGCGACGTGTCCTACGAAGCCAACGACCTGGTCGACCGCCTGAACTGGCAATACCCGCTGCTCAAGCTGCTCAGCGCCAGCCCGGCACTGCAAACGCTGCGCTTTGCCGCGCGCCAGTTCCCGCTGCTGCGCGCACCAAGCGTGGTCGACCGCCATCCGCGCATGCGGCCGCTCTCACAGAACTGGAAGAAATGGAATGACATCGTCCCCCGCACCGACACCCACTGACGCCGCTGTCAGCCTGCGCGGCATCCAGCACCGCTATGGCGCTTTTGCCGTCCTCCAGGACGTCAGCTTCGACATCGCGCGCGGCGCCCTGTTCGGCCTGATCGGCCACAACGGCGCCGGCAAGAGCACGCTGTTCAAGCTGATGCTCGGCCTGATCACGCCATCGGCCGGCACGCTGCACGTGCTGGGCCAGAACGCCGCCGAAGCGGCCTTCCGCCAGACGCGCCGCCACATCGGCTACCTGCCGGAAAGCTTCGTCACCTATGACAATCTCAGCGGCCAGGAAGTGCTGCACTTCTTCGCTGACCTGAAGCGCATTCCACGCGCCGCCTGCCCGGCCCTGCTGGAACTGGTGGGCCTGACGCATGCTGCCGGCCGCCAGGTGCAGACTTACTCGAAAGGCATGCGCCAGCGCCTCGGCCTCGCCCAAGCCTTGCTGGGCGAGCCGGACATCATCTTCCTCGACGAGCCGACCAATGGGCTGGACCCGCAAGGCATTGCCGATTTCTACGCCATCCTGCGCGACGTGCAGGAGCGCGGCGCCACCATCGTCATCACCTCGCACATCCTGGCCGAGATCCAGCACCGGGTTGACCAGTTGTTGATCATGCAGGGCGGCCAGGTCGCCGCGCAGGGCACGCTGGCGCAACTGCGCGCCGGCATGGATGCGCCGCTGGCACTCACCATCGCCGCCATCGTCCCGCTGCACTTGCAGGCTGCCGCGCGCGTGGCGCTGGCCGCGCTGCCGCAGCCGCTGGAACTGGAAGCCCAGGGCGAGCAACTGCGCGTGCGCTGCGATAGCGCCGGCAAGATGGCCGTGCTGCGCGAACTGGCCGTCTGCGCCGAGGACATCGCGATGCAGGAATCGACATTGGAACAAGTATTTCTCGGCTACGGAGGCGCCCATGCACGCACGCATTGAATGGCGGCAGGTCGGCGTGCTGGCCGCCAAGGAATGGCGCGATCGCCTGCGCAACCGCTGGGTGCTGGCGGTGGCGCTGGTGTTTGCCGTGTTCGCGCTGGCCATCGCCTACTTCGGCGCGGCGCAGCAGGGACAGGTGGGCTTTCACAGCATCGACGCCACCATCGCCAGCCTGTCCAGCCTGGTCATCTACCTGGTGCCGCTGATCGCGCTGATACTCGGCTACGACGCCATCGTCGGTGAGCGCGAACGCGGTGCGCTGGAGCTGCTGCTGTCGATGCCGGTGACGCGGCTGGAAGTCCTGCTCGGCAAATACCTCGGCCTGGCGGGGGCGCTGACCAGCGCCACCGCCATCGGCTTCGGCGCCGGCCTGCTGCCGCTGTTTTCGCAGCTGACCGTGGCCGAGGGCTGGCGCTACACGCAATTCGTCGCCAGCGCCGTGCTGATGGGACTGGCCTTCCTCAGCATCGCCATGCTGGTCTCGGTCAGCACGCGCGACCGCATCCGCGCCAGCGGCATCGCGCTGACGCTGTGGTTCCTGTTCGTGCTGGTGTTTGACCTGCTGCTGATGGGCATCATGGTGCTTAGCCAGGGCAAGTTGAGCAGCGAGCTGTTCGCCGCCCTGCTGATGCTGAACCCGGCCGACGTGTTCCGCCTGCTGAACGTGTTCAGCTCCGACCAGGCCCAGGCCATGTACGGCCTGGCCACCGTCATGCCCGAAAGCTGGACCCATCCGGCCTTGCTGGCGGGTGTGATGCTGGCCTGGATCGTTTTACCGTTTTCTATCGCCCTCAGGAGATTTTCATGAAACCCACCCGCCTGCGCTGGAGCGGGCTGGCCATCACCCTCGTGCTGGCCGCCTGCACGCACTCGACCACCAGCCTGCCAGCCATCGATCCATCCGACGAAGCCGCCTGCGCGCTGGACGGCATGCTGCTGCGCGACTTCCCCGGCCCCAAGGCGCAGATCCGCTTCGTCGATGGCAAGACCGACTACTTCTGCGATGTGATGGAACTGCTGGGCGAAATGCTGGCGCCGGAACAGCATCGCGCCACCAGCAGCTTCTATGTGCAAGACATGGGCAAGGCCGACTGGCAGAAGCCGAAAGGCCACTGGATACCCGCACGCGACGCCTTGTATGTCATCGGCAGCAAGGCTCAGGGTTCGATGGGAGCGACCATCGCCTCCTTCGGCCAGCAGGCTGACGCCGAAGCGTTCGTGGAGAAGCAAGGCGGCAAGGTGCTGCGCTTCGACCAGATCACGCTGTCGATGTTGAACAGCACCAGCGGCGGCATGCCGGCGCACGGCATGGAGCACTAGACGGTTTGGACGTTGTCCTCGCAGGGAGCAACGATCCTTTTTTATCCCGGCGCTTTTGCCGGTTCACTTTGAAGAAAGATAGACTATGAAGAAGCTACTTGTACTGGCAGCCATGCTGGCCGCCGCCACGTCCGTCAGCGCCGCACCGGACGCCGCCAAGATCGAGAAAACCTACACCACCACCTGCGCGGCCTGCCACGGCGCCGGCATCATGGGCGCACCGAAGGTCGGCGACAAGGCCGCATGGAAACCGCGTATCGCCAAGGGCAAGCCAGCGCTGTACACCAGCGCCATCTCCGGCGTGAAAATGATGCCGCCACGCGGCGGCAATCCGGGCCTGAAGGACGATGAAATGAAGGCATTGGTCGACTATATGATCGCCAAGAGTAACTAAGGTAAATAAGGTAACCAAGACCGCTGGCCGCCGCCCGTGCGCGGTGGCCACATCCGGAGAAACACCATGTTCACCCGCGCCCTGCTGGCCTTCGTGCTATTCCTGACCGCCTGCTCCAGTGACGAGCGTCTCTACAAAACCGAGGGCCATGTGTTTGGCACCACGGTTTCCATCACCATCTACGGCGGATCGCAACAGCGCGCCGACCTGCTTGGAGATGAGGTGCTGCGCGAATTCGACCGCCTGCACCGCAAGTTCCACGCCTGGGAACCCAGCATGCTGACCGCACTCAACGATAGCATCGCCAACGGCCAGCCGTTCCGCGCCGACGCTGAAATGGTCGGCTTGCTCAAATCGGCCGAGAAGCTGTCGGTACGTTCCGGCCTGCTGTTCAATCCCACTATCGGCCACCTGATACGGCTGTGGGGCTTCCAGAAGAATGACATCGGCGCGCAAGGGCCGGACGATGCCGAGATCAAGCGCTGGGTGGATGCGCATCCTTCGCTGTCCGACCTGCGCTACAACGGCAACATCATCACCAGCGTCAACAGCGCTGTCATGATCGACCTGGGCGGCTATGCCAAAGGCTATGCGCTGGATCGCGCCGCCACGCTGCTGCGCGAGGCGCACGTCAAGGCGGCGCTGGTCAATATCGGCGGCAATGTCATCGCCATCGGCGAGCCGGGCGAACGGCCATGGCAAGTCGGTATCCGCGATCCGCGCGGCCAAGGCACGGTGGCGCAGATCGCCTTGCGCGACAACGAAGCCATCGGCACCAGCGGCGATTATGAGCGCTACTTCATGAAGGACGGCAAGCGCCGCCCGCACATCATCGATCCGCGCAGCGGCTATCCGATCGACCTGGTGGCGTCGGTGACCATCATCGCCAGTGGCGGCCGCGATCCCGGCCTGCGCTCGGACGGCCACTCCAAGCCGCTGTTCATCACCGGCCCCGAAGGCTGGCAAGCCATGGCCGACAAGCTCGACCTGAAAGAAGTGCTGATGGTCGACGCCCAACGCCAGGTCCACATGACGCCGGCCATGCGCGCCCGCATCGACGCTGCTAACGCTAAGCCTTGAGCCATTTGCGGATGCGCCCGCGCGCATTCGCATACGGCGAAGCGGTATTCAGCTGGATCATGCGCCCCTTGCTCCACTTGCCGTACCACGGGCAGCCATACAGTTCTGCATCCGTTCGGCTGGCAATGCTGTCGACCAGCCGCCCTTTGACGTCGATCAACGCCTCAAGCAATTGCGAATAACTTAGCTCGCGGTAGTCGTCATAGAACTTTTGCGCCAGCCTTCCCAGCGCATTCCACTTGAAGCCGGTCTCGGGGAAATCAACTGGCAACCCGCGATCATCGCGCTCCAGCCATGACAGGACCAGCGTATTCCAGCCCAGCAGATATGCCACCAGGTCGGCGGGGCTCATGCGGCTTGCTGCGGCGTGTCCATCCAGCGTGGCCTCGCGCGCTCGGTTGATCGGAACTTGCGCCAGGTCGGCGATCAGTCGGTTGAAATTGGTGGAGATTGCCTGCAGTAACTCCACCCGGGAAGTGGGAATGGCCATGCAAGCATCTTATCCGACGATAACTGCGCTGTCGCTGGCACGCGGTCAAGTTCTAGTTACTTTGACCTATCGACCGCTGCCGTATTTCATTTTTCATCAGCGGCGCGCGCAGCGAGGTGGGCGAAATCGGCAGGGACCAGGTGTCGTCGCTGGTCAACCGCCAGGAGATGCGCGAGTTCAATCGCGAGAATGTCGGCGATGCGCTGAACCTGCTGTCCGGCATTACGCTGTCGACCAATTCGCGCAATGAGAAAACGATTGCGGTGCGCGGTTTCGATTCACGCCAGGTGCCGCTGTATATCGACGGCATCCCGGTGTATGTGCCGTATGACGGCTATGTCGACTTCAACCGCTTCAGCACCGCCGACCTGGCCGGGATTCAGGTCGCCAAAGGTTTTAGTTCGATGTCGTATGGACCGAACGCGCTGGGCGGCGCCATCAACCTGGTGTCGCGCAAGCCGAAAGCAGCGCTGGAAGCGGACGCCATGCTGGGCTTCAGCAGCGGCAGCGGACGCATCGCCTCCACCAACGTCGGCACCAACCAGGGCCGGTGGTATATGCAGGCCGGTGCATCGTATGACCAGGCCGACACCTTCCCGCTCTCCTCCGACTTCAAGCCTACCGCCACCGAAGACGGCGGCTCGCGCAACAACGCCTATCGCCGCGACAGCAAGGTATCGCTGAAATTCGGCTGGACGCCGACCGGCAGCGACGAGTACGCGCTCAGTTACTACAAGCAGCACGGCGTCAAAGGCCAGCCGCCATCGACCGATCCAGGCACCGCGCGCTACTGGAAATGGCCGTACTGGGACAAGGAAAGCCTGTACTTCATCTCGCGCACTGCCTTGAGCGACAAGGAAACGCTGAAAGTGCGCGCCTACCACGACACTTACGGCAATGAAGTCGACAGCTATACCAATGGCAGCTACACCACCTTGAAAACCTCCGGCTCCGGCAGCGTCGGCACCGGCCGCAGCATCTACAAGGACTGGACCAATGGCGCTTCCATCGAACTGGAATCGCGCCGGCTCGACCAGCATACGCTGCGCCTGATTACCCACTACAAGCTGGACAAGCACGTCGAGACCGATGCCCTGGACGCCGTCATGTCCATCTTCAAGGATGAACTGACGTCGTATGCGCTGGAGGACAACGTGCAGCTGACGCCGGCCACCATGCTATCGCTGGGCGCCGGCATGCATCAGATGAAACCGAAGGACGTCTTCAGCAGCGGCAACGCCTACTCGCTGCCGGACAAGAAAACCGCGCATGACTGGCAGGCCGGCCTGTTCCACGACCTGACCAGCAACGACCGGCTGTACGCCACCATCGCGCAGAAATCGCGCCTGCCGACGCTGAAGGACCGCTACTCGCAGCGCCTCGGCACCTACATCGAAAATCCGGCGTTGCGTCAGGAACGCGCGCGCAACTACGAGATTGGCTATCAGGGCCAGCCATGGCAAGGCGGCCAGTTGCAAGCGGCGCTGTTCTATAGCGATGTGGACGACAAGATCCAGGCGGTCGCCAATGTCTCCGGCAACAAATCGCAGATGCGCAATATCGGCAAGGTGCGCACCTCCGGCTTTGAAGTGGATGCGCGCACGGCGCTGAACAAGTGGGCCGACATCGGCGCCGCCTACACTTACACCGAACTGAAAAACGTCAGCTCGCCGTCCACGCGTCTGACCGACGTGCCGAAGCAGAAGCTGACCGCGCAAGCGCTGCTGCATCCACGCGGCGACCTCGACGTAATCGCCTACGCGGAACACAACAGCAGCCGCTGGGCCTCGAACAGCGTCGAGCTGGCAGGCTTCACCACGCTGAACCTGAAGCTGGCCTATCGTCCGGTGAAGCAGGTGTCGGTGGAAGCTGGCATGACCAATCTGAACGACAAGAACTACGCGCTGGCAGACGGTTTCCCAAGCGCCGGCCGCCAATGGTTCGGCAACATCAACTACCGCTACTAAGGAGCGACCATGAAACTACACAAGATGCTGATGGCTGTCGCGCTATGCGCCAGCACGGCCTGGGCCCACCCGGACTTGAGCAACGCCAGCAAATACGTCACGACGGAACTGACCGTCAGCGGCGCGGTGGAACATCCGCTGAAGCTGGAGGTGAAAGACCTGCGTCAGTTCCCGCTGGAACAGCAGGACAACCGCAACGGTGTGACGCTGCGCGCGCTGCTGGACCGCGCCAAGGTCATCGCGGGCAACCACAACGACGTCAAGAAAATGGCCATCATCGCCACCGCCAGCGATGGCTATGCCGTGGTGTACTCGTGGTCCGAAGTATTCAACTCGCCGATCGGCGAAGGTGTGCTGATCTTCTTTGAAAAAGACGGCAAAGCCCTCGCCGACGACGAAGGCCGCATCGCCATGATCTCCACCAAAGACCTGCGCACCGGCCCGCGCCATGTGCGCTGGCTGAAGAGCATAGAAATCAAAAAGATCGTTGACTAAGCCTTGTCTGCCTCGCACTTTTCAACTGGTGTGAGGCGGGTGATTTATCAACACGAAGCGGGCCTCCAATTTATACAGCAAATCGAAAGTGTTCATCCATTGCACGCCGAAGACATCGCATACATTCGGAATGAGAAATTTCTTTGTCACATCGGCATGATGACGTTCGTGCGTGACGACTGTGCAGCCAGTCGTCATCGCTTTGGCAATAAGCCAGGGATCGGCTCCCGACAGAAAATCTTCGACCGCGCCTGTTTTCATTTTCGCCGAGTGGGTAACAACATATTCAGCGACTATCGCAAAGCACTGTTGTGTGGCTTCGTCATGTACTTCAAGAAACAACTCTGCGTGGTCTTTAGCCCATACCGCGAGTTCATCGTCTCCTTTCTTCAGTTCATCTCCAACCATGGAGATGCTTGCCACCTGATTCAACGTTCTTTGTTGCAAGATCCAACTCCAATAAGCAGGGCAAACCGTCATGTTGTAGTAACGGTTTTTGGCTTCCACAAATGTATTGGCATCAAGGAGATAGTTCACTCATCTATCTTTTCAGCATATGTGCGGACTTTGGCAGGCTGGATGCCTAGCAGCCTCCCCGCCTCTCTTAATAACAGCCTTCCACTCAAAGCTTCAGATAGCACGGCGCGGCTGAAACGCTTGCTGTTCTTGCTATCTGCTGTACGGTAGAAGCTACCGCCGTTACTCTTTTGCGCACGGTAGGCATTGAGCTCGGCCACATAGAATTCAGCGTAATCTTCGCGCGATAAAAGGCCGAGATCGCATGCCCTGCGCGCAACTACCAAGCGGCTGACGTGAAATGCAGCAGCCAGTTCTGGCAACCGCGCGTAACAGTCGTCAGTTTCGCGCCATAGCAATTTGAACTTCGCTGCCGGGACGAGGAACTCTCCAGCGACAGCGTTGCAGTATGCTTCTTCCTGACGATGAGCAACTAGTGCCGCATCGGAAATACCACTACTGCCGATCCAGATATGCGCCAACTCATGCAGCAAGGTAAATAACCGCGCCGCTGGTGCGTCCGCAATGTTGATGAAGACAACAGGAGCAAATTTGTCGCTGATTGCGAAGCCGCGAAACTCCCCGACATCCAGCTTACGATGCGTGTTGGAGCCCACCGTCCCGCTACGCATGACCAGGATTCCCGCAGCATCGGCTCCGGCAATCAGTGCACGCATATATTGATCGCCATTCGCCGGCACATCACGCACGCCGAGCACGGCGCGTATATCCGCCGCTACTTGTACTACTGGCGCGGCGGTAGAGAACTTGCCAACGAAAGACAAAGGCGCACGCTCCTGCTCCGCCAGGTATTCCAGATACCATTCCTGCTTACGCAGAACATCACGCACGGTATCCAGCAAATCCAGACTAGCCGGCTGTGGCTTGGCACTGCCGACAGTACGCAGATCTGGCAGCGGAAGCACTTCATGCGGCGGCTCGTTGAGGAACAGGAAGCCAAATGGAATATGCAAGCGATCTGCCCATTGTTGCGCCTGACGAAACGTCGGCTTGGCTTCACCGGCCTCCCACGCCCTCACCTTGTCTTCTTTGACGGTAATGCTTTCCGCCAGTTCGGCCGCACTCACGCCCGCGCGGCGGCGCGACCAGGTCATCAGTGCCGGATTGATCAGAGCTTGCGTCATGCTGCAAATATACGCCTAAAATTGAAAACGGCGCCAGAGGCGCCGTTTGCTTTTACAGCTGACCCAGCAGGGTTTCAGCGTTGGAGACTTCGAACTTGCCGCCCTGCTCGATGTTGAGCTGGGTGACCACACCGTCGACGGCCAGCAGCGAGTAGCGCTGCGAGCGGGTGCCCATGCCGAACTTGCTGAAGTCGGCATCCAGGCCCAGCGCTTTCGAGTAGGCGGCGTTGCCGTCGGCCATCATGCGGACGGTGCCGGTGGCTTTCTGGTCGCGGCCCCATGCGCCCATGACGAACGCATCGTTGACCGAGACGCACCAGATCTCATCCACGCCCTTGGCTTTCAGCTCGGCTGCCAGCTTGACGTAGCCTGGCACGTGCTGCGCCGAGCAGGTCGGGGTGTAGGCGCCTGGCAGGCCGAAGATGGCGATCTTCTTGCCCTTGACCAGATCCTGCACGTTGAAAGTGTTCGGGCCGAGCGCGCAGCCTTCGGTTTCGGTTTCGATGAATTCGGACAGCGTGCCTTCCGGCAGTTTGTCGCCGATCTTGATGGTCATGGATAACTCCTGTTTATAAATATAAAAAGAGCCGCACCAAGGTGCGGCTCTTTCCTTGGGTAGAACCCGAAGTATGCCTTAATCGGCCTGTTTGCGCAGGAAGGCTGGAATGTCGTAGGTCTCCATGCCGTTCTTCTCCATCGCGCGCACTTGCTCCGATGCCGACTCGCGACGCCATACCGCCGGCGCCTTCATGCCGTCGAACGCTGGTGCCGCGCCGCCGCCCATGCCGCCGGTGGCGCCCATCGACATGCCTTGCGCTGCCGCCGCCCCGCCCATCGCAGCCGATGGCATCATCGGGCTGTTGTGGGTGCCGGTGCGCAGCATTTGCTGCGGTACCAGTTGCACGTGTTTCTTGGCTTTGCCCAGGCCGGTGGCCACCACGGTCACGCGGATGCTGTCGCCCATCTCGTCGTCGTAGGCGATACCTTGTGCGATCGATGCGTCTGGCGCAGCGAAGGCGCGCACGGCAGCCATGACTTCCTTGATTTCTTTACCTTTCAGGCCACGCGATGCGGTGACGTTGACCAGCACGCCGCGTGCACCCGACAGGTCGACACCGTCCAGCAGCGGCGAAGCCACAGCTTGCTCGGCAGCGATGCGTGCACGGTCGACGCCAGCGGCGGTGGCGGTGCCCATCATCGCCTTGCCCTGCTCGCCCATGATGGTTTTCACGTCGTTGAAGTCGACGTTGATGTGGCCTGGCACGTTGATGATCTCGGCGATACCGGCAACGGCGTTGTTCAGCACATCGTCAGCGTGTTGCAGCCATTCGATCAGCGATTCGTCTTCGTAGATCTCTTCCAGCTTTTCGTTGAGGATGACGATCAGCGAGTCGACATTGGCCGACAGCTGCTCCAGGCCTTCGTCAGCGATGTCCATGCACTTCTGGCCTTCGTGCGAGAACGGCTTCGACACCACGGCCACGGTCAGCGCGCCCAGCGATTTCGCCACTTCCGCAACGATCGGCGCAGCGCCGGTGCCGGTGCCGCCGCCCATGCCGGCAGCGATGAAGACCATGTGCGCGCCGCGCAGCGAATCTTCGATGCGCTGGCGCGAATCTTCCGCCAGCTTGCGGCCGACATCCGGCTTCATGCCAGCGCCCAGGCCGGTGTCACCGATCTGGATGATGTTGTCGGCCTTGGAGGTCGACAGCGCCTGCGCGTCGGTATTCGCGGCGATGAATTCCACGCCGGACATGCCTTTGTTGATCATGTGCTGCACCGCATTGCCACCCGCACCGCCGACGCCGACGACCTTGATGACGGTGCCCAAAGCTGCGTTATCGACCATATCGAACTCCATGATGTAACTCCCTATCAGAATGCGGTTTTCAAGCGCCAGTCCTCATAATTGTAGGAGAACTGGAGATTGAAAACTGCGGTTTAATATAAAAAAATTTGCGTTTGTTCGTACTTCGTTGTTACGTACCTGCCTCAGAAATTCCCGAGGAACCATTCCTTCATGCGCTGCCAGACCGCCTTCACCGAACCATCCTGCCGCGTGACGATGTGCCCACGCAGGTACTGCTTTTTCGCTTCCTGTAGCAAGCCAAGCACGGTCGCGTAGCGCGGGCTGCGCACCACGTCGGCCAGCTGGCCACGGTAGTCCGGCGTGCCCAGGCGCGCCGGCTTGAGGAAAATGTCTTCTGCCATCTCGACCATGCCCGGCATGATCGAGGTGCCGCCGGTCAGCACGATGCCCGAGGACAGCACGCCTTCATAACCGGATTCGCGCACCACCTGGTGCACCATCGCGAACAGCTCTTCCACGCGCGGCTCAATCACCGCCGCCAGCGCCTGGCGCGACAGGTTGCGCGGACCGCGATCGCCCAGGCCCGGCACTTCCAGCGACTCGCCCGGATCGGCCAGCACCTGCTTGGCCACGCCGTAGCGGATCTTGATCTCTTCCGCTTCGCCGGTCGGCGTACGCAGCGCCATCGCGATGTCGTTGGTGATCTGGTCGCCGGCGATCGGGATCACCGCCGTGTGGCGGATGGCGCCATCCGAGAACACCGCCACGTCGGTGGTGCCGCCGCCGATGTCGATCAGCACCACGCCCAGTTCCTTCTCGTCGCCGGTCAGCACCGCGTCGGCCGAAGCCATCGGTTGCAGAATCAGGTCCGACACTTCCAGGCCGCAGCGGCGCACGCACTTGACGATGTTCTGCACCGCCGAAACGGCGCCGGTGACGATGTGCACTTTCACTTCCAGGCGGATACCGCTCATGCCGATCGGCTCGCGCACATCTTCCTGGCTGTCGACGATAAACTCCTGCGGTACGGTGTGCAGCAATTGCTGATCGGTCGGAATGTTAACCGCCTTTGCCGTTTCAATGACGCGCGCTACGTCGGTCGCCGTCACTTCCTTGTCCTTGATCGCCACCATGCCGCTCGAATTGAAGCTGCGGATATGGCTGCCGGCGATGCCCGCGTACACATTGCGGATCTTGCAGTCGGCCATCAGCTCCGCTTCTTCCAGCGCACGCTGGATCGATTCAACGGTCGCTTCGATGTTGACCACCACGCCCTTCTTCAGGCCTCGCGATTCGTGCTGGCCCAGGCCGATCACTTCGTGGCGTCCATCGCCCATCACCTCGGCCACCACCGCCACCACCTTGGAGGTGCCGATATCGAGGCCGACGATCAGGTTTTTCGCGTCTTTAGTCATTTCTTTTCTGCCTGCTAGTTATGCTTTGGTGTCGGTTTTTTTGCCAATGGTTTTGGTTTTGGTTTTGCGCCTTCCGCCGGAATCTTCAATCCTTGCGCGCTCAACGCCAAACCGTTCTGATACCGCATGTCTATCGTGTCTATATTCGGCAGATGTTCCACCAGTTGCGGATAAATCCCCACCAGGCGGTCCACCCTTTCCTTCAATGTGGCGCTGGTCTGTTCCCGCCCCAGCGCCACGCTCATTCCGCTATCCAGCGTCACCGTCCACGCATAGCGGCTGGACAGCGACAGCGTCTGCGGTATCAGCTTCAGCGGCGCAAACCAGCTGCGCAACTCGGCGTACCGCGACAGCACTTCCTTCTCACTTCCCTCCGGCCCGTCGAACGCCGGCAACGCATGGTCCTCTTCCGCCTCGGCCAGGTTGGCGGTGAACACATCGCCCTTGATCGACAACAGCCGGCCATCCTCGCCCCACGTACCCAGTGCCTCATGCTCTTCCAGCGCCACGATCAGCTGGTCCGGCCATTCGCGTCGCACCGTGGCGCGACGCACCCACGGCACCGACTCGAACGCCTGGCGCACTGCATCCAGGTTGGTGGTGAAGAAGTTGCCCTTGATGCGATTCAGCGCATTGTTACGCAACGTCAGGTGATTCACATGCCTCAAATCTTCGTTCGCAATATTCTCGATACGAATCGTGCGCAGGTTAAACATCGGTCGCTGCGACACCCACCACACGCCGGATGCTATGCATGCCAGGATCGTCAGCGCGAACAGGCCGCTGGCGGTAGCATTCAAAGCCTTCACGTCATGCCACATCTACTGCTTACCCCTTCATCTTCAGGCGTGCGCTGCGCAGGATTTCCACGCACAGGTCTTCATAGCTGATGCCTTCCGCGCGCGCCGCCATCGGTACCAGCGAGTGCGTGGTCATGCCTGGCGAGGTATTCACCTCCAGCAGGAATGGCTTGTGGTCGCGTTCACGCAACAGCACGTCGACGCGCCCCCAGCCCTCGCAGCCAAGTGTGCGGTAGGCTTCCACCGCGATACGTTGCATCTCCGCCGTCAGCGCGTCTGGCAGCGCGGCCGGGCAGTGGTACTTGGTGTCGTCGGTGAAGTACTTGTTCTGATAGTCGTAATTGCCTTCCGGCGCCACGATTTCCACGATCGGCAGCGCACGCGCGTTGGCGCCGCTGCCCAGGATGGCGACCGTGAACTCGCGACCGGTGACAAATTCTTCCGCCAACACCGAATCGTCCAGAGCTGCGGCGGTGTCGTAGGCAGCCTTGAACGCTGCGGCCTCACTCACCTTGGTGATGCCGATGGTCGAGCCTTCATGCGGCGGTTTGACGATCAGCGGCAGGCCCAGATCGGCAGTGGTGGCAGCCAGGTCGGACTGCGCGTTCAGCACCGCATAGCGCGGCGTCGGCAGGCCGGCGTTCAGCCACACGATCTTGGTGGTGATCTTGTCCATGCCGACCGAACTGGCCATCACGCCACTGCCGGTGTAAGGAATGCCCAGCAGTTCCAGCGCGCCTTGCAGGCTGCCGTCTTCGCCGTAGCGGCCGTGCAGCGCGATGAACACGCGGTCGAATTTTTCCGCCGCCAGTTCGGCCAGCGAGCGTTGGCCCGGATCGAACGGATGCGCGTCGATGCCTTTGCTTTGCAGCGCCGCCAGCACGCCGGCGCCGGACATATTCGACACTTCGCGTTCCGCCGAGCGGCCGCCAAACAGCACACCGACCTTGCCGAATGCTTTAGCGTCTTGGGGATTCAGGGTACTCACGATTCAGACCTTTGGATAATTAGTCAGTTTGGCCGGGACGCCGCTGATCGAGCCTGCGCCCATGGTCATGACGACATCGCCGTCACGCACCACGCCCATGATGGTCTCCGGCATATCGCCGATGGCCTCAACAAAAATTGGTTCCGTCTTGCCGCGTGCGCGCAATGCATGTGCCAGCGCGCGGCCGTCGGCAGCCACCACCGGCGCTTCGCCAGCGGCGTACACTTCGCCCAGCACCAGCACGTCCGGCGCGCCGAGGACTTTGACGAAGTCTTCGAACAGGTCACGCGTGCGGCTGTAACGGTGCGGCTGGAAGGCCAGCACCAGACGGCGGCCCGGATAGGCAGCGCGCGCGGCGGCCATGGTCACTTCCATTTCCAGCGGATGGTGGCCGAAGTCGTCCACCAGCGTGAACTTGCCGCCGGCGGGAATTGCAACATCGCCATACTTGGTGAAACGGCGGCCAACGCCCGCAAAGCCAGCCAGGCCAGCCTGCGTGGCGCTGTCCGGAATATTGATTTCACGCGCGATGGCGATGGCCGAGCAGGCATTCTGCACATTGTGCAGGCCAGGCTGGTTCAGCACCACGTCCAGGTCGGGATAGCCTTCCTGCTTGACGGTGAAGTGCATTTCCACGCCGACGGCGCGGGCGTTAACCGCGCGCACTTCGGCGTCTTCGGCGAAACCATAAGTGGTGACCGGCTTGGTCACGTGCGGCAGGATCGAGCGCACGTGCGGATCGTCGATGCACAGCATGGCGCGGCCGTAGAACGGCAGACGATGCGTGAAGTGGACGAAAGCCTGCTTGAGCTTTTCGAAGTCGTGCTCGTAGGTTTCCATGTGGTCGGCGTCGATGTTCGTAATGACTTCGATCATCGGCGTCAGGTTCAGGAACGAGGCGTCCGACTCATCGGCTTCCGCCACCAGGTATTCGCCGGTGCCCAGCTTGGCGTTGGCGCCAGCGCTGGTCAGGCGGCCGCCGATGACGAAGGTCGGATCAAGCCCACCCTGCGCCAGCACGGACGCCACCAGGCTGGTGGTGGTGGTCTTGCCGTGCGTGCCGGCGATGGCGATGCCGCGCTTCAGGCGCATCAGCTCGCCCAGCATTACTGCGCGCGGGACGATAGGAATCTTACGGCTGCGTGCCGCCACTACTTCAGGATTGTCCTGCTGTACAGCGGTCGAGGTCACGACAGCATCGGCCTTGCCGATGTTTTCCGTCGCGTGGCCCAGATACACGGTCGCGCCCATGTCGGCCAGGCGCTGGGTGACAGCGTTGCTGCCCAGGTCCGAGCCGGACACGTTGTAGCCCAGCGTGAGCAGCACTTCTGCAATGCCGCTCATGCCGCTGCCGCCGATGCCGACGAAGTGTATGTTCTGTACTTTGTGTTTCATGCTAACTGCTCCAATACCTGCGCAATCGAATCATTCGCATCACGCTTGCCGACTTCGCGCGCTGCCGTGGCCATTGCCAGGCAGGACGCGCGGGTCAGCGTTTCCAACAGCGTCGCAACGGATTGCGCGCTCAATTCCGTTTGCGGCATATGAATTGCCGCCTTCTGTTTCGCCATCCACTGCGCGTTGTCGCGCTGGTGGCTGGTGGTCGATGCTACGAAAGGCACCAGCACGCTGGCCACGCCAGCCGCCGTCAGCTCGGACACGGTGATGGCGCCGGCGCGGCAGATCACCAGGTCCGCAGCGCTGTAGGCGGCCGCCATGTCGTCGATGAAGTCGACCACATTGGCCGTCACGCCGGCCTGCTGATACGCCGCACGCAGCGCATCGATATTCTTCTTGCCCGACTGGTGCGTCACCAGCGGACGCTGTGCTTCCGGAATCAGCGCCAGTGCTGCCGGCAGCGCATCGTTCAGCGCTTTCGCACCCAGGCTGCCGCCCACCACCAGGATGCGCAGCTGGCCTTCACGGCCGGCGAAACGCTGTGCCGGCGGCGCCATGTCCAGGATCTCCTTGCGCACAGGATTGCCGGTGACTACCGCCTTGCCCGCCGCATTGCCGAATTCCGCCGGGAAGCCGAAGCACACGCGGCCGGCGAACGGCACCAGCGTTTTGTTCGACAGCAGCAGCGCCGCATCGGCATTCACCAGCACCAGCGGCGCACCGCGCATGCGCGACATCAGGCCGCCAGGCACGGTCACGTAACCGCCCATGCCCAGCACCACGTCCGGCTTGCGGCGGCCGATGAAGCCGAAGCAGTCGGCAAACGCCTTCACCATCCTCAGCGCGCCGCCCAGCGAATGCTTCAGGCCCTTGCCGCGCATGCCGGTGAAGTTGATGCTGTCCATCGCGATGCCATGCTTCGGCACCAGCTCCTGCTCCATGCCGGTGGACGTGCCCAGCCAGCTCACTTCCCAGCCGCGCGCGCGCATGGTTTGCGCGATCGCCAGGCCGGGGAAAATATGACCGCCAGTACCGGCCGCCATAATCATTAATCGTTTCATAGTCTGCCACCACGCATCAGGACCCGGTTCTCGTAGTCGATCCGGAGCAGGATCGCGAGTCCGATACAGTTAATTACAACGCCCGTGCCGCCGTAGCTCATCAGCGGCAGGGTCAAGCCCTTGGTTGGCAGTAAGCCCAGATTCACACCCATATTGATGAACGTCTGGACGCCGATCCAGATGCCGATGCCCTTGGCCGTCAGGCCGGCAAAGGTCTGGTCGATGGCGATGGCCTGGCGGCCGATGTCGAAGGCGCGCTTGATGATCCAGTAGAACAGCGCAATCACCACCAGCACCCCGGCCAGGCCCAGTTCTTCGCCGATCACGGCCAGCAGGAAGTCGGTGTGCGCTTCTGGCAGGTAGTGCAGTTTTTCCACGCTGCCGCCCAGACCAACGCCAAAAATTTCGCCGCGCCCGAAAGCGATCAGCGAGTGTGTCAGCTGGTATGCCTTGTTCAGCGCATTGTCTTCTTCCCACGGATTGAGGTAAGCGAAATAACGCTCGCGGCGGAACTTGGACAGCGCGATGATCGATACAAAGATTGTCACCAGCACGGCGCCGATACCGCCGAACCAGATGGCGTTGATCCCGCCCAGGAACAGGATGCCCATGGCGATGCAGACGATCACGCCAAAGGCGCCCAGGTCGGGCTCCAGCAGCAACAGCAGGCCGACGAAGCCGATCGCCGCCGCCATCGGCATGAAGCCCTTGGTCAGCTTGTGCATGTACTGCTGCTTGCGCACCGTGTAGTCGGCGGCGTACAGCACAGCCACAACTTTCATCAGTTCCGATGGCTGGATATTGAACACCTTCAGCGACAGCCAGCGGCGGCCGCCATTGACTACCACACCGATGCCGGGGATCAGCACCAGCACCAGCAGCACCAGTGTGCCGATGAACAGGTACGGTGCGGCCTTCTGCAGATCAGCGATACGGACACGGAACACGAACAGGCCAGCCATCAGCGAGACGGCGATGAACATGGCCTGGCGTTGCAGGAAGTAGGTGTTCTGCCATCGCACATAGTTGGCGAATTTCGGCGAGTCCGGCAGCGAGATCGAGGCCGAGTAGACCATCACCATCCCGAGCAGCATCAGCAGCAGCGTGACCCAGACCAGTGGCTGGTCGTATTCCATCATCTTGGACTGCCGCGCGCGACTCTCCATCGGCGTTTCAGCCGACTTGGAGCCAAAGCGGAATGGCAGTTGCAAGGGCATCAGATCTCCTGTCCAGCGTCAAGCGCGATGTCGCGCACGGTGTCGATGAACACCTGGGCGCGATGCGCGTAGTTCTTGAACATGTCCATGCTGGCGCACGCCGGCGACAGCAGCACGGCGTCGCCAGCGTGCGCCAGTTCGGCGGCGCGCTTGACTGCTTGCGGCAGGTCGGTGCCGCAGTCTTCCAGCGTGTATGGCAGTTCGGCGCCCTGCTCGCGGGCGGCCCGTTCCAGCGTGGCGCGGATTTGTACGGCGTCGCGGCCGATCAGCATGGCGGCGCGGGCGTACTGCGCCAGTGGCTCGGCCAGTGGCGCGAAGTCCTGTCCTTTGCCATCGCCACCGAGGATGACCAGCAGGCGCTGGCTGTCGCCGGTGAAGGCTTTGCCCAAGCCGTTCAGTGCTGCCACTGTGGCGCCGACGTTGGTGCCTTTGCTGTCGTCGTAGTATTCAACGTCGTTGATGGCGCTGACCAGTTCGACGCGATGCGGCTGGCCGCGATATTCGCGCAGACCATGCAGCAGCGGCGCCAATGGCAGGTCGATGGCGCGGCACAGGGCCAGCGCGGCCAGCGCGTTGGCGGCGTTGTGGACGCCACGGATTTGCAGCGCGTCGGCTGGCATCAGGTTCTTGACGATGCATTCCACCGGTGCTGGCGGTGGATCGTTCTTTTTGCGTTTCTTCGGTTCGCCCTCTTCTTCGGCCGGGATGGCGGTGGCGAGCCACAGCACGCCGCGTTCATTGTTCAGGCCAAGGTCGTCGCGCAGGGTTGGCGCGTCGGTGCCGAAGGTGACGTTGTGGCCGGTGGTGCTGGCCATGCGCATCGTCGTTGCGTCGTCGCGGTTCAGCACGCGCACGGTGTTGGCGGCGAAGATGCGGTGCTTGGCGGCGGCGTACGATGGCATGTCGCCGTGCCAGTCAAGGTGGTCCTGCGTCACGTTCAGCACAGTCGCCGCGTCGGCTTCGAGCGTGAAAGTCGTCTGCAATTGGAAGCTGGACAGCTCCAGCACCCAGATGTCCGGCAGCGACGCGGCGTCGGATGCAGAGGCGGCGGCTGGCGCGGCGTCGAGGACTTCGCGCAGGACGTCCAGCGCGGCGGGGCTGATGTTGCCGGCGACGCGCACCGTCTTGCCGGCACGTTCGCACAGTTGGCCGACCAGCGTGGTCACGGTCGTCTTGCCGTTGGTGCCGGTGATGGCGATGATTTTCGGTGCGTAAGCGCGCTCTGCCTTCAGCGCATCCAGCGCCTGCGCGAACAACTCGATTTCGCCCCACACTTCAATGCCGGCAGCAGCAGCGGCTGGCGCAATCTCTGCCAGCTCACGGTTCGGCGCCAGGCCAGGGCTAACGGTCACAAAGTCCACGCCCTCCAGCAGCGATGCGCCAAACGGACCAGCGACGAATTCGACATCAGGCACGGCCGAACGCAATGCTGGCAAACGCTCAGGTGACTCACGCGTATCGGCCACGCGCAAGCGCGCGCCGCTGCGGGCGAGCCACAGCGCCATCGCCAGGCCGGATTCCCCCAGCCCTAATACCAGTGCGTTTTTGCCTTCGTAAATCATCAGCGCAGTTTCAACGTCGAGAGTCCAACCAGTACCAGTATCATCGTGATAATCCAGAAGCGCACGACAACCTGGGTCTCTTTCCAGCCTTTTTGTTCAAAGTGGTGGTGCAGCGGCGCCATCAAAAACACGCGACGGCCAGTGCCATAGCGTTTCTTGGTGTACTTGAACCACATCACCTGAATCATCACCGACACCGTCTCCGCAACGAAGATACCGCCCATGATGAACAACACGATTTCCTGACGCACGATCACCGCGATGGTGCCCAGCGCGCCGCCCAGCGCCAACGCGCCCACGTCGCCCATGAATACCTGTGCCGGATGCGTGTTAAACCACAGGAAGGCCAGGCCAGCGCCAGCCAGCGCGCCGCAGAAGATAATCAGCTCGCCCGCGCCAGGAATGTGCGGAATGAACAGATACTTCGAATACGTCACGCTGCCGGTCAGGTAAGCAAACAGGCCCAGGGCCGAGCCAACCATAATGGTCGGCATGATCGCCAGGCCATCCAGGCCATCGGTGAAGTTAACGGCGTTGGACGAGCCCACGATGACACAGTAGGTCAGCGCAATGAAACCCCACACGCCCAGCGGATAGCTGATCGTTTTAAAGAACGGCACAATCAAGTCAGCCTTCGGCGGCAGGTCCATCGAGAAGCCCGACTGCACCCACGCAAAGAACAGCTCAAACACCTTGCTGGTGTTCGGCGCCGACACCGAGAACGCCAGGTACAGCGCGGCGGCAATGCCGACCAGCGACTGCCAGAAATACTTCTCGCGCGAGCGCATGCCTTCCGGGTCTTGGTACACCACCTTGCGATAGTCATCCACCCAGCCGACCGCGCCAAAGCCCAGCGTCACAATCAGCACCGGCCAGATCAGACGGTTCGACAGATCGCACCACAGCAGCGTGGAAATCGCGATCGACAACAGAATGAGCACGCCGCCCATGGTCGGCGTACCGTGTTTTTTCAGGTGCGTCTGCGGACCATCGGTACGCACCGCCTGGCCATACTTCATCGCGGTCAGCTTGCGGATTACGAACGGACCAGCGGCCAGGCCGATGAACAGCGCCGTCGCCGTCGCAAACACCGCGCGGAAGGTGATGAAATTGAAGACCCGGAGAAACCCGAGATCATCCTGGAAAAATTGTGCGAGCCAGAGCAGCATGATTAGTGACCTTCCTTGTTAGCTTGTTGCGACCCAATCAAATGCTGCACGACCCGCTCCATCTTCATGAAACGGGAGCCCTTGATTAATACAGTTGCATCAGGCGACACCGCTGCTTCAACAGCAGACAGCAAGTCGCCAAAGTTTTCAAAATGACGAACGTTGGCGCCTTTGATATACGCGGCCAGTTCGCCTGTTACCAGCACCGTCTCGATGCCCTTGTCTCGCGCGTAAGCGCCGATCTCTTCGTGGAATTCACGGCCTTGCGTGCCGACTTCGCCCATATCACCGAGCACCAGCACGCGCGGCGCGGCGGCTTTCGACAGCACATCGATGGCGGCGCGCACCGAATCCGGATTGGCGTTGTAGGTATCGTCGATCACCACCGCGCCATTGACTGCCTGCTTTTTCTGCAAACGGCCGCTGACCGGCGCAAAGGTGTCGAGGCCCCGCTTGATCTCTTCCAGCGACACGCCAGCGGCATAGGTGCACGCCACCGCAGCCAGCGCATTGCGCACATTATGTTCACCAGCCGCCTGCAGGCGCACGAAGAACTGACGCACATCGCCTTCGCTTTCGCTGATGGTGATGAACATCTCGCTCTCAAAATCGCTGGCGCGCCAGGTGCAGCTGACTTCCGCATCCTTGTGCAAACCAAAGCGCAGCATGCGGCGGCCGGCCGACAGTTCTTCCCAGATCGGCGTGAACTCGTCGCCATGTGGGAAGACGGCGACGCCATCCTTGGGCAGCGCCGTCAGCACCGAACCATTCTCACGCGCCACCGCTTCCACGGTGTGCATGAATTCCTGGTGCTCGCGCTGTGCGTTGTTGACCATGGCGATGTTCGCGCCGGCGATCAATGCCAGGCGGCCGATCTCGCCCGGATGGTTCATGCCCATCTCGATCACCGCGGCCTGCTGCTGCGCGTCCATGCGGAACAGCGTCAGCGGCACGCCGATTTCGTTATTCAGGTTGCCGCGCGTGGCCAGGCGGCCTTCTTCGCCATGGGCTGCCGCCAGGATCGCGGAGATCATTTCTTTCACCGTGGTCTTGCCGTTGCTGCCGGTGACGCCGATGACCGGCATGCTGAACTGCTTGCGCCACCAGTTGGCGATCTGCCCCAGCGCCACCAGCGTGTTGGGTACGACGACGGCTGCGATGTTGGTCGATTCGGTCCAGCCTTCCGGCAGTTCTTCCACGACCACTGCGGCGACGCCCTTCTCCACCACTTGCGGCAGGAAGTTGTGGGCGTCAAATACCTCACCGCGCAGGGCGACAAACAGCGCGCCTGCAGAAACGCTACGGCTGTCGGTCGACACGCCGTTGAATACAACATCGCCGGCGTTCACTAAGCGTGCGCCGGTCAGAGAAGGCAGAATTTGTGCGACTGCTGCACGCATTAATTCGTCCTCATCATGGTTAAACGCGCCGACAGCGCCAGTTGCGCATGATCGGCGTCCGAGAATGGCAGCTTCTTGCCCTTGATTTCCTGGTATGGCTCATGGCCTTTACCGGCCAGCAGGATCACGTCCGGCTTGCCGGCATGCTTGATCGCCGACAGGATGGCGGCCGCGCGGTCGTCCAGCGCCTGCACCGTCGATGCCGGATTGTTCTGGTCCATGCCCGCCAAAATCTGTTCGATGATCGAATGCGGTTCTTCGCTGCGAGGATTGTCGCTGGTGACCAGCACATGATCCGCCGCCTGCGCGATCTTGCCCATCTGCGGACGCTTGCCCGGATCGCGATCGCCGCCGCAGCCAAACACACACCACAGCTGGCCGCCACGGTCGTTCGCCACAGGACGCAACGCGGCCAGGGTTTTCTCCAGCGCGTCCGGCGTGTGCGCGTAGTCGATGACGATCAGCGGCGCATCGTGGCCGCCAACCTGCTGCATGCGGCCCGGCGCCGGCGCGAGTGCTTCCGCCGCCTCAATGGCGGCGCGCAGGCCCAGACCCTTGGCCAGCACCGCGCCGATGACGCCCAGTGCGTTGCTGATATTGAAGCCGCCCACCAGCTGCGTGCGCACCTGCGCCACGCCCAGCGGGCAATCCAGATGAAATTCGGTGCCGCCGCTGCGACCAGCGCGCAGCTGGCTGGCGCGCAGTATCATCACGCCTTCTATATCCGGACGCGCAGTGCTGTCGTGCAGCGTGTAGCCGATCAGCGGGATCTCGCCAGCCAGCGCCACTGGCTTCGCTTTCAGGTGATCGATGATGCGCACGCCGGCAGGATCGTCCAGATTGACGACAGCGGTTTTCAAACCCGGCCAGTCGAACAGCTTGACCTTGGCCGCCTCGTAGGCTTCCATCGTACCGTGATAGTCCAGGTGGTCGCGGGTCAGGTTGGTGAACAGCGCCACGTCGAAATGCATGCCCGATACGCGGCCTTGTTCCAGGCCGATCGACGACACTTCAATCGCCAGCGAAGCGGCGCCCTTCTCGCGCAGCTCGGCCAGCGAGCGCGCCAGCAGCACCGCGTCCGGCGTGGTGTAGCCGGTGACATCGTATTCCACTTCGCCGCGTGGCTTGAACACGCCCACGCCCAGCGTGCCGATAACAGCAGCCGGTTCGCCGCCGCGCGACAGCGCCTGGCCCAGCCACACGGCACTGGAAGTTTTGCCATTGGTGCCGGTGACGCCGACGGTGTACATGCCGGCATCCGGCTGATCGTAGAAGGCGTGCGCGATGGCGCCAGCGTTTTTCTTCAGGTTCTCGACCGTCAAATAAGGCACGATCCACTTGTCGTTCCAGGTAAACCCAGCAGGGTCGAGCACCACCAGCGCGGCACCCTGCTCGATGGCGCCGTCGATAAAGCTGCGCCCATCGCCGGCGTCGCCGGGATAAGCAAAAAACACATCGCCCAGCTTGATGCGACGCGAATCCGAAGCCAGGTTCGCCGTTGGCGCCAGCTTGCGGATCGCGGTAGCAACAGCGATAGGGTCGAAAGTAGAAGTCGTCACATGTTCCCCTGTGCTGCAGATTCAGGAATGATGATATGGGTCAGGTCCGAGTCGGGCGCCACGTTCTTGGCGCGCAGCGCTTGCGCCGCCAGCGCGGAAAATACCGGGCCGGCCACGTCGCCGCCATAAGTCACCGGACCGGCAGGCTCGTCGATCATGACCGCAATGATGAAGCGCGGGTCCGACATCGGCGCCATGCCGACGAAGTTACCGATATATTTGGTGTGCGAGTAGCGACCGCCGATGAACTTCTGCGCGGTGCCAGTCTTGCCTCCAACGCGGTAGCCAGGCACTTGCGCCTTGACTGCCGAACCGCCTGGCAGCGTCACCATCTCCAGCATTTCGCGCATCTCGGCGGCGGTTTTCGGGCTGATCACCTGCGTACCGTGTGGCGCCTCATGCACCTTCTGGAACGACAGCGGAATGATGTCGCCGTCACGCGCCAGCACCATGTAAGCGCGCGCCAGCTGGATCAGCGATACCGAGATACCCTGGCCGAAGCTCATATTCGCATGCTCGATCGGTCGCCACGATTTGTAAGGACGCACGCGGCCGGCCACTGCGCCAGGAAAGCCCCACTTCGGCTGCTGGCCGAAGCCCAGCTTGGTGAACATCTCCCACAGGTCCTGCGCCGGCATGCCGAAGGCAATCTTGGTGGTGCCGATGTTGGACGATTTCTGGATAATGGTCTGCACGTCGATCATATAATGGGCGTGCGTGTCATGGATCACGCGGTCGCCAATCACCATCGAGCCGTTACCGGTGTCAAACATGGTGTGCGGCGTGATCTTTTTCGCGTCCAGCGCCATCGCCACCGGGAACGGCTTCATTGACGATCCCGGCTCGAAGGTATCGGTCATCACGCGATTGCGCAGCTGTTCGCCGGTCAGCTTGGAGCGATCGTTCGGGTTATAGCTAGGCCAGTTGGCCAGCGCCAGCACTTCGCCGGTGTGGACGTCCAGCACCAGCGCGGCGCCAGCCTTGGCGCGGAATTTCTCGACTGCGTCCTTGATCTGGGTGAAGGCGATGTACTGGATCTTGCTGTCGATCGACAGCGTCAGGTCCTTGCCGTCGTGCGGCTCGCGGATCGATTCGATATCTTCCACGATGTGGCCCAGGCGGTCCTTGATGACACGGCGGCTGCCCGGCACGCCTTGCAAGGTTTTCTGCTGCGCCAGCTCCATCGATTCCTGGCCCTGGTCTTCCACGTTTGTGAAGCCAACCACGTGGGTGGTCACTTCGCCCTGCGGGTAGAAGCGCTTGTACTCCTTGCGGGTCTGGATGCCTTCGATACCCAGCTTGGTGATCTGGTCAGCCACATCCTGCTCCACCTGGCGTTTCAGGTAGACGAAGCTGCGGTCGGAGTCGAGTTTCTTTTTCAGGTCGGCGTCGCTCATGTCGAGCAGCCTGGCCAGCTGTTTCAGCTTGGCCGGCGGCGCTTCCTGCACATCGTCCGGGATCGCCCAGATGGCTTTGACCGGCACCGACGACGCCAGCACCTGGCCATCGCGGTCGGTGATCTTGCCACGCGTGGCCGGCAATTCCAGCGTGCGCGCGTAACGGATTTCACCCTGCTTTTGCAGGAACTGGGTCGACAGGCCTTGCAGCCACAGCGCGCGCGCGGCCAGCGCGGCGAAGGCGGCAAACAATACGAACAGCACAACGCGCGAGCGCCAGGTCGGCAGACGGACTGCCAATACAGGGCTCTTGGAGAAGGCCACGCCTTTCGAGGCGGCCACGCGCGAGGTGTTCACATTGCTGCCGCGGCTCATTTTGCGTGCTCCGGCGTCAGGTACTGCGTGCGCGCCGCAGTCAGCGGCGTCATGTTCAGATCGCGGCGTGCGATTTCCTCGATGCGGGCGTGCTTGCCCAGCGTCGATTGATCCAGCTGCAATTGCGCCCATTCGATATCCAGCTGGCGTGCCTGCGACTGCGTGCGTTCCAGTTCAATGAACAGATGGCGCGCCTGGTACTGCGCATTGACCAGCGACAGGCCGCAAGCGACCAGCAAGGCCGCCAGCACCAGGTTGATCTTGCCGCTCATGCCGACTCCGCAGGAATAGGCAGGCGGCGCGCCACGCGCATTACCGCCGAGCGGGAACGCGGATTGTCATCGATCTCCTGATCCGATGGCTTCATCTTGAACAGCAGCTTGAGTTCCGGCTGCGGCAGATCGACCGCGCGGATCGGCAGGCGGCGGTCCGGCTGCTCGACATTCGCCTTGGACGCGAAAAAGCGCTTCACCATGCGGTCTTCCAGCGAGTGGAAGCTGATGATGGCAATGATGCCGCCTGGCGCCAGGCTGTCGTAGGCATGGTTCAAACCGACTTCGAGGTCTTCAAGCTCTTTATTGATGAAAATCCGGATAGCCTGAAATGTGCGGGTTGCCGGATCCTTGCCCTTTTCCCGAGTCTTGACCGCGCCTGCCACGATGCCGGCAAGCTGTCGTGTGCTTGAAATTGGTTCGACTGCCCTGCGAGCAACAATCGCCTTTGCAATCTGAAAAGCAAACCGTTCTTCCCCATATTCCTTTATCACCTTTTCCAGTGTCTGTTCGTTTTCAGTGGCGAGCCACTCCGCCGCCGACATGCCGCGCGTGGTATCCATGCGCATGTCGAGCGGGCCATCGTTACGGAAACTGAAGCCGCGCGCGGCGTCATCCACCTGCGGCGACGAGATGCCCAGGTCGAGCAGAATGCCGTCGACCTGTTCCACGCCTTCGGCCGCCAGCGCTTCGCGCATGGTGGCAAAGCTGTCGTGGACGATGGCGAAACGTGGATCGTTGATTTGTTCAGCGGTGGCGATCGCTTGCGGGTCCTTGTCGAACGCGATCAGGCGCGCGCTGGCGCCCAGCTTCGACAGGATCAGACGCGAATGGCCGCCACGGCCGAACGTGCCGTCGACGAACACACCGTTGGCACGCGCGCCATCCAGCGCCAGCGCGTCAACCGCTTCGTCTAGCAGCACCGTGCGATGCTGGAATTCAGGCACCGTTGTCGTGGTCATGAAAGTGGGGCCTTAGAAGGAGAAATTGGCAAGTACATCAGGGGTGCCGGCCTCCAGGGCCTGCTGCTCTTTTTCCGCCATCTTGGCGGCGTCCCAGATCTCGAAGTGCGAGCCCATGCCCATCATCATCACCTCTTTGTCCAGGCCGACAGCGGCGCGGAGTTCGGGCGAGATCAGGATGCGGCCAGCGGTGTCCATTTCCACGTCGGTGGCGTAACCGAGGAAAATGCGTTGCCACGCGCGTGCCTGCAGCGGCCAGGTGGAGATCTGTTGACGGTGTTGTTCCCACACAGGACGGGGGAACAGCATGACGCAGCCGTCCGGATGGCGCGTCAGGGTGAGGCGGCCTTCGCACTGGATCGAGAGCGCGTCACGGTGCTTGGCAGGGATGGACATCCTGCCTTTGGCATCGAGATTGATTGCGGACGCGCCTTGAAACACGTGATTACCTTTTACCTCTGTATGGTTAGCGGAGCATGAAACCAGTTCTATTTGTTTTCATCTCCCCTGTCCGCTAAGTCAGGCAAAATTTCCCACAAAAAGACACTTTTTCACACAGGTGCCCACTTTAGAGGATGGCCGGATAGCGGTCAAGCGCTTTCAGCCAATCGAAACGACGATTTTATTAATAAAATTAAGGACTTAGCGCGATTCCTTGAAGCCAGCTCGAAACAAAATAATTCGATAAATTAAGTACTTAGCCAAGGTTGTGAAGGTGACACCTCATCTATACCCATGTGTTTTGACCGGAAAATGTCGCGTAAAAAAAATTGATTTAAATGCATAAAGTTGCAAACCGCCAACATTGCGGTAGCAAATAGACAACAGCGGCATCGATGGAGGAAATAGGCGGAAAGGCGACGAGAAGCGCATCGGCAGCGCCCTCACGTGGAATGAGGCAAGCTTGACAAAACACACAACACCAACTCAAATTTACCTGATAGCAACAACTCCAGGACAACTTGTCTATACAAATTCTACGCGACATCAAGCGCTATTATACAGCGCCCATTCTTTCGAACGATCGACGGCGCGCGACCATTTGGCCAGCAATTCGGTGCGACGGTCGGCGGACATCGCCGGTTCAAAGCGGCGTTCGCAAGCCCACTGGGCGGCGATTTCTTCCTGCGAATCCCAGAAGCCGACCGCCAGGCCAGCCAGGTAGGCGGCGCCGAGGGCGGTGGTTTCGGTCACCTTGGGACGAACCACCGGCACGCCCAGCAGGTCGGCCTGGAACTGCATCAGCAGGTCGTTGCGGGCGGCGCCGCCATCGGCGCGCACTTCACGCAGCGGTGTCGAAGCATCCTTCTGCATGGCGGCCATCAGCTCGGCGCTCTGGTAGGCGATGGCTTCCACCGCAGCGCGGGCGATGTGGGCACGGGTGCTGCCGCGACTCAGGCCAAACAGCGAACCGCGCGCATACGCATCCCAGTGCGGCGCGCCGAGGCCGACAAACGCCGGCACCATGAATACGCCATCGCTATCCGGCACGCTGGCCGCCAGCTGCTCCACTTCGGCTGAGGACTTGATGATGCCCAGCCCATCGCGCAGCCACTGCACTGTGGCGCCGCCCATGAAGACGCTACCCTCCAGCAGATAATCGGTGACGCCATCCAGCCGCCAGCCCACTGTCGTCAGCAGGCGGTTGTGCGACGCTACCGGATGCTGCCCCAGGTGCATCAACATGAAACATCCGGTGCCGTAGGTATTCTTGACCATGCCCGGCTGATGACAAGCCTGGCCGAAGGTCGCCGCCTGCTGGTCGCCGGCAATGCCGGCCACCGGAATCGCCGCGCCAAACAGGCTGTGATGGGTGTTGCCCACCTCCTCGCTGGACGAGACGATCTGCGGCAGCACTTCTTCGGGAATGCCGAACAGGTGCAGCAGGTCGTAATCCCAGCGCATCAGGTGGATATTGAACAGCATGGTGCGCGCCGCGTTGCTGACGTCGGTGACGTGCTGACCGGTCAGCTTGTACACCAGCCAGCTGTCGACCGTGCCGAACGCCAGTCCGCCCTGCTCCGCCCTGGCGCGCGCGCCAGGCACGTGATCCAGCAGCCATTTCAGCTTGGTGGCGGAGAAATAGGCGTCCAGCTCCAGGCCGGAGATATCGGTAATTTTTTTGGCCTTGCCGTCGGCGCGCAAGGCGTCGCAGATATCGGCCGTGCGGCGATCCTGCCAGACGATGGCCGGCGCGATCGGCTCGCCGGTCTTGCGGTCCCAGACCACGGTGGTTTCGCGCTGATTGGTGACGCCGATCGCCAGCACGTCATGTGCATCGACGTGATTGTCGGCCAAGACCTTGCGGGCGACCGCCAGCTGGCTATGCCAGATATCCATCGGGTCATGCTCGACCCAGCCGGGATGGGGGAAATGCTGAGGGAATTCCTGCGCCGCGCTGCCACAGATCTGGCCCTGGTGGTCAAACAGGATGGCGCGCGAGCTGGTCGTGCCCTGGTCGAGGGCGAGAATGAATTTTTTCATCTCGTATAATTAGTTGAAGCAAGCCGATAGGCCGGATTTTGTTACGGCGCAGGCGAACCTGCGCTATGACAGCCATTCCTCTAGGCGCTGGATTACTCCAGCGCTCAAGCTTCCTACCCGCACGCTCCGCGAGCAACATCATCGCGTGCCTATTTGGAATTGCACCAGGTGGAGGTTACCGCGTTTCACCGTAACTTAATACGCTCGTCTCTGTGGCCCTATTCCTCGCCTTATACCTCGGCTTGCGCTTCGGCTTTCAGCGGACGGCCGTTAACCGTCACCCCGCTCTATGGAGTCCGGACCTTCCTCCCGTCAGGCCTTACGCACTGACCAGCGGCTGTCTGGCTTGCTTCGGGCGCTATTGTACCAGTCCGCACCGGCAAATCTGAAATTTGGTGTCGCCATTCCAAAAGCCGGCCCCGCGCCGTCGCCGTAGAATGCTCTGATAATTCACCCACGAGGCCCACAACAATGACGCAACCATCCCGCTCCGGCGGCCAGATCCTGGTCGACGCCCTGAAGATCCACGGCGTGGACACCGCTTTCGGCGTACCCGGCGAAAGCTACCTGGACGTGCTCGACGCGCTGCACGATTCCGACATCCGCTTCATCATCAACCGCCAGGAAGGCGGCGCCGCGTTCATGGCCGACGCCTACGGCAAGATGACCGGCAAGCCGGGCATCTGCTTCGTCACCCGTGGCCCCGGCGCCACCAATGCCTCGATCGGCGTACACACGGCATTCCAGGACTCGACGCCGATGATTTTGTTCATCGGCCAGGTTGGTAGCGACTTCATCGACCGCGAAGCCTTCCAGGAAATCGACTACCGCCGCATGTACGGCCAGATGGCCAAGTGGGTGACGCAGATCGACCGCGCCGACCGCATGCCGGAATACATCGCGCGCGCCTTCCAGATCGCTACCAGCGGCCGGCCCGGCCCGGTGGTGCTGGCGCTGCCCGAGGACATGCTGACCACCAGGGCTGCCGTCACCGACACCCGCTGCTACCAGCCGGTGCAAGCCTCGCCGTCCGCCGCGCAGATCGACAGCGTGCGCGCCATGCTGGCATCAGCGAAAAAGCCGCTGCTCCTGCTGGGTGGCGGCGGCTGGAATGCGCAAGCCTGCGCCGACATCCAGCGCTTCGCCGAAGCCAACCAGTTGCCGGTATCGTGCGCCTTCCGCTTCCAGGACTTGCTGGACAATGAACACCCGCACTACATCGGCGATGTCGGCATCGGCATCAATCCGAAGCTGGCGGCGCGCGTGCGCGAGGCGGATGTGATCCTGGCGATCGGCCCGCGCCTCGGCGAGATGACCACCAGCGGCTACTCGATCCTGCAATCGCCGGTGCCGGCGCAGCGCCTGATCCACGTGCACGCGGATGCCGAGGAACTGGGCAGCGTCTACCAGGCTGAATTGATGATCAATAGCGGCATGCCGCAAGTGGCGGCGATGCTGGCGGCGATGCAGCCGGTTGATGCCTCCGCATGGAAGCACACCGTGGCCGAAGCGCGTGCGGAGTTGAAAGCGTGGCAGCAGCAGCCGGCGATTTTTCAGGACGGCAAAGCGCCGCTGGACCTGTGGCAAGTGGTGCAGCAGATCGATCAGCTGGCGCCGCACGACGTCATCATCACCAACGGTGCCGGCAACTACGCCACCTGGGCGCACCGTTTCCACAGCTACGGCGGCATGCGCACGCAGCTGGCGCCGACCAGCGGCGCGATGGGCTACAGCGTGCCGGCCGGCGTAGCTGCAAAGATCATTGATCCATCGCGCACGGTGATTACCTTTGCCGGCGACGGCGAGTACATGATGAACGGCCAGGAACTGGCGACAGCGGTGCAGTACCAGGCTGGCGTCATCATCATCGTGTTCAACAACGCGATGTTCGGCACCATCCGCATGCACCAGGAGCGTGAATATCCGGGCCGCGTGTCCGGCACCACGCTGCACAATCCGGACTTCGCCGCACTGGCGGTGGCTTACGGCGGCGCCGGCGAGGTGGTCACCGAAACCGCGCAGTTCGCGCCGGCGCTGCAGCGCGCGCTCAGCTACACGCGTGAGAACAAGCTGCCGGCCGTGATCGAACTGCGCTACGACGGCAACCTGATCACGCCGGGGGCGACGCTGGAAACCATCCGCAAGAATGCCGAGGCGGCGAAATCATAAGCCGGCGGTGGTGGTGGAGCCGCTATCCAGTACCGGCTTCTCCTCCTCGATTTCCTTCTTGATCTTCGGCACCGGGCAGGCGCGGCAGTTGCCGGCCTTGCGGCCGAAGTCCGTCACCAGCGGCAAGCGCATCGGCAGCGCTTCGTCGCCGCAATAGCCGCCATCGAGCACGATGGCCTTGCCGCCGTCCACCACCTTGGCATTGATGGTGCGCTCCGCTTCATCAGGCGGCTGCACCGTGAAATAAAACTGCTGGCCGCGCGGATCGATGGTCACGTCGCTGGCTACGGCCGGCCAGCTCAGGCCGCCTGCCGTGTATTCATATAAAACCGTGTCGACTTCGGCAAAGCGCTGCAGCGTGATGCGCTGGCCGCCGAATTCCCCGCTGTCCGGGTGGATGCATAAATCGGAATACACCAGCATGCCGTAACGCGGCAAGGCGCCGGGCTTCTTGCCGCCGCCCTTGGGCGCGGCCAGCACAGCGCAGGAAACCAGCAGGATGGCGCCGGCAAAAACGGCACGTCGTGTGATCTTCATCGTTACTGCTTTCACAAAAGAACAACGGCTGCACAGGGCAGCCGTTGTAGCATCTAAACCTGACTAGTCAGGAATTAGAACGAGTGTTTCAGGCCAACGTTGAAGGCTTTGTCACCCGAACCAGCTTCGGTGTTGTTACCAACGGTGTAGCCGGCGCCGTTTTTGTTTTTGATCTTAGCGTAAGCAACGTAGGTGCTGGTACGTTTCGACAGAGCGTAGCTGTAACCCAGGGCCCATTGCGAAGCGTCACGGTTAGCAACTTCTTTGTCGTCTTTGTCGATGTACGAAGCCATCAGGGTGCCCGATGCGCCCAGTGGTGCGGTCAGACCGATCAGCGCATCGCGGCTGTCTGCCGACTGTGCGAAGGTGTAGCCGAACGCGTTGGTGGTAGCGGTTGCGCTAGCTGCGCCGTTGATTGGTGCCGAACCCTGGCCCGAATCTTTGCTCCATGCGCCGAACACTTTGACGACTTTGAAGTCGTAGTTGGCAGCTACCAGGGTGTTGTGGCCAACACCAGCGGTTTTGGTGGTCAGGGTGTCGTTGTTTTTCATGTTGTAAGCAACAGCGACATTCAGAGGACCATTGCCGTATGCCAGCGAGCCGCCAACTTGACGGGTTGCGGTCGAATCACCAGCAACTTCGCCCAGGCTGTACGAAACCGAACCGGTGAAGCCGGCCAGGTTAGGGGTCTTGTACACAACAGCGTTCGAGTTGCGGGTCATGTACGAAGCAACTGGGAACAGGTTTTTAGCGGTACCGGCGTAGCCCATTGCGAATGGATCACCAACGTCGCGCAGGGTTTCGTAGTACGGGGTGTACTGACGGCCCAGGGTCACGGTGCCGGCGGTTTTCGACGACACGCCAACGTAGGCTTCACGGTTGAACAGGGTGCTGGTGGTGTTGTCCAGGGTGCCGTCGTCAACTTTCACGCCGGTTTCCAGTTTGAAGATCGCGCTCAGACCGCCACCCAGATCTTCGGTGCCTTTGAAACCGATACGGGAAGCCGAAGCCGCGCCGCTGGTTACTTTGCTGACGTTGCCATCTTTGCCGCCGCGTTCCGAGGTGATGCCTGCATCCACGATACCGTAGATGGTGACGTTCGATTGGGCGAATGCTGCGGAGCTGGTTGCTGCCAGTACGGCGATAGCGATAAGGGATTTTTTCATTACGTGTTTCCTTCAGTTGTGTTGCTGTAAAAATAAGCCAGTAGTACGGCGTGTTCGATGCTGCTCGGCTTGTGCCGTTGTGCGTGAGGGCAAACTCCCCAGCTGCCACTGTGCAGCCCGCAATGGGACTGCGTTCACTCAATGCGGCCGATGAATCTACGCCGGCTTGATCGCAGCGCCCTCATGGAGCGCCGGAGGCGGCAATGTACTGATGCCCGGAAATTCTGACAAGTGTAAAACTATTCATACTGAACAGTCTCGCATCTTGCCGGTTTTTCAAAGCAGCGGCATTTTACCGCATCACAATATTTCCTGCCGATCAAGCGAACTAGCAGTGTTTCCCGCACGATGAACACGGAGATAACCGCTTCTTCGTTGGACCAAGTAAAAATAGCTACATTGCTATTTCTGACGCCATTTTATACTGAACACGCCGCACACTCGCCTCTACCGAATGGTAATAAGCTAACAACTCCAGACTTTCTTCGGCGGTTTTATCCAGCGAAATAGCCCCGAAACCAACTTTGCTCCTAGTAGTACAGCTTTATTTGTGTAGTAAATTTTGTCAAAGCAGCTAGAAGTTGCATTACGTTACCGTTTTGTAAGAAATTGCTACCTGTTGTATGAAGGAGACAAAATAGTGCATTTTCTTGCATTGTTGCACTGCTTTGGTGCATGAAATTGATTCAACTGTGCGCACGGTGGCGTCGAACTGATAGTGCCCTGCAACAACAGCGGGCAATATTTTTTGATCGAAAAGAAAGAATTTTGTCCAAGACAAAAGCTATTTTAAAAAGCGTTTGAAGAAAATAGTTCTACATGCCAACCCTGTGTCTTGGACAAGCTCCTGCCGTGCAAGCGAAGCCGCGCACAACAGGCCTGATCGCCGATACTTTCAGGTCTAAAACAAATGTAGAATGCAGGGCGCTGTTCGTGCACCCAGACCCCGTGCCACCGCCTATTAGCCAATGACAAACACAGTTCCCTCACAAGCAGTGCCCAGCACCATCAGCGACGTCGAACGCGATACCGGCGTGGCCAAGGAGACGCTGCGCGTCTGGGAGCGCCGCTACGATTTTCCTCAGCCACTGCGCGATCCCAACGGCGAGCGCGTCTATCCCATCGAACAGGTCCACAAGCTGCGGCTGGTGAAGCGGCTGATTGACCTCGGCTTCCGTCCCGGCAAGGTGATCCAGTTCAGCGCTGACGAATTGCAGGCGCTGAGCGGCAAGGCGGCCGGCAAGGGCAACAGCCCGTCGGCGCCGGCGCCAGAACTGCAAACCTATCTCGACCTGTGCAAGAGCCACCAGATGGAAGCGCTGCGCCGCAAGCTGTCGCAGGCGCTGCTGATGATGGGGCTGAAGAGTTTCGTCATCGAACTGGTGGCGCCGCTGACCACGCTGGTCGGCGAGGCCTGGGCCAGCGGCCAGCTGGCCACGTTTGAAGAACACTTATATACCGAGTCACTGACGGTGGTGATGCGCAGTGCCATCTTTGCCATGCCGCAGGCAAATGGCAACCACGTCAGCGCGCCACGCGTCCTGCTGACCACACTGCCGCAGGAACGTCATGGCCTCGGGCTGCTGATGGCCGAAGCCATGTGCGTGGCCGAAGGCGCGCATTGCATTTCACTGGGCGTGCAGACGCCGCTGCTGGATATCGTCGAGGCGGCGCGCGCGCAGCGGGTGGACATTATCGCGTTGTCGTTCTCGGTGGCGATGAATCCGCGCCAGGCGCTGGACGGCCTGGCCGAGCTGCACACCCGGCTGGACGGCTGCGCCGAGCTGTGGGCTGGCGGCAGCAATGCCGCGCTGAAGCGCCGCCGCCCGCCATATGTGCGGACATTCGAACTGGCCGACCTGGCCGGCGCGATCAGCGAATGGCGCGCGCGCCACGCCGTCGTATCGGCCGGTTAGCACTCCGCACTTCACTCCCCGGGGGTGCGGGGGAGCGCTCTGGTAAAATAAGCAAACTTCGTGCTGGCCAGCACCCCCACATACATATCCATGTTTAGCTTCTTCAAGAAAAAACCTGTCGCTCCCGAAGCGCCTGCGGCGCCTGTCGTCGCCCCCACTCCCGTCGCCGCTCCCGCGCCTGCCGCCACCGATCTCCCCGACCTGCTGCCGATCGAAGAGCCGGCCGAGAAAAAACAATCGTGGATGGCACGGCTGAAAGCCGGCCTGTCGAAAACCTCGAACAACCTGTCGGTACTGTTCGTTGGCGCCAAGATCGACGACGATCTGTACGACGAACTGGAAGCCGCGCTGCTGATGTCCGACGCTGGCGTCGACGCCACCACCTATCTGCTCGACGAACTCAAACGCAAGGTCAAGGAAGACAAGCTGCTGGATGCCGCCGCCGTCAAGGTCGCGCTGAAACAGCTGCTAACCGATCTGCTGACGCCACTGCAGCAGCCCTTCGAACTGGGCCGTCACACGCCAACCGTGATGATGATCTCCGGCGTCAACGGCGCCGGCAAGACCACCACCATCGGCAAGCTGGCCAAGCACATGCAGACGCATGGGCAGTCGGTGCTGCTGGCCGCCGGCGACACCTTCCGCGCCGCCGCCCGCGAGCAGCTGATGGTCTGGGGCCAGCGCAACAACATCACCGTGATCTCGCAAGCATCCGGCGACCCGGCTGCCGTGTCGTTTGACGCCGTGCAGTCCGGCAAGGCCAAGGGCGTCGACGTCGTCATGATCGACACCGCCGGCCGTCTGCCGACCCAGCTGCACCTGATGGAAGAACTGAAAAAGGTCCAGCGCGTCATCGGCAAGGGCATGGAGGGCGCACCGCACGAAACTCTGCTGGTGATCGACGGCAATACCGGGCAAAATGCGCTGGCGCAAGTCAAAGCCTTCGATGACGCCCTCAAGCTGACCGGCCTGGTGATTACCAAGCTGGACGGCACCGCCAAGGGCGGCATCCTGGCGGCGATCGCGCGCGTGCGTCCGGTGCCGGTGTACTTCATCGGCGTCGGCGAAAAGATCGAAGACCTGCAGCCCTTCGTGGCTGCCGAATTTGTAGAAGCACTGCTTGGATAATATGATCGAATTCCGGAACGTCTCCAAACAATACTCATCCGATGTGACGGCGCTGCGCGACGTCTCCTTCACGATAGAAAAAGGCGAACTGGTTTTCCTCGCCGGCCCTTCCGGCGCCGGCAAATCCACCCTGATGAAAATGATCGCGGCCATGGAGCGCCCCAGCACCGGCCAGGTGATCGTCAACGGCCAGGATATTTCCCGCATCAAGCCGGTGGCCGTGCCTTTCCTGCGCCGCAACCTCGGTTTGATTTTCCAGCAACAGCGGCTGCTGACCGACCGCAGCGTACTGGCCAACGTCATGCTGCCGCTGCTGGTGACCGGCGCCTCCAAGACGCAGGCCGAACAGCGCGCCCGCGCCGCGCTGGACAAAGTCGGCCTCGGCGACCGCGCCAGCGCCCAGCCCTTGGCCCTGTCCGGCGGAGAGCAGCAGCGCGTGTCGATCGCGCGCGCCATCGTCAACCGGCCGCAAGTGATCCTGGCCGACGAGCCGACCGCCAACCTGGACCGCGCCAGCGCCAATAAAGTATTGGACGCCCTGAAAGCCTTCAACTCGGTCGGCGTCACCTGCCTGATTTCCAGTCACGATGAAGTGATGCTGGACGCCGCCGCGCGCGTCATCCATCTCAACCATGGCCAGCTGGAGGTGGCAGCATGACCCACTGGTTCCGTCAACACCGCTACGCGATGGCCGCCGCGCTGGTCCACCTGCGCCGTTCGCCCGGCGGCTTCCTGTTCAATATACTGGTGGTGGCGATTGCGCTGGCTCTGCCCTTCATGGGCGTGACCTTGCTGGACAATGTGCGGCCGATGTCGGAAACGCTGTCGGTCGATCCGGAAATCTCGGTGTTCCTGAAACAGGAGACGCCGCGCGAGCAGGCCGAGGCGCTGGCGGTGCAACTGCGCCAGACCGTGCACGACAAGCAGGCCAAGATCATCTTCACCCCGCGCGAAAAGGCGCTGGACAACCTGAAGGATAAAAACGGCCTGGCCGATGTGCTGGCCACGCTGGGCGACAACCCGCTGCCGGACAGCTATGTGCTGAAGCTGGACGCCTTCCGCAACGCCGAGGCCGGCGGCGACGTCGACCAACTGGCCGAGCAGATCCGCGCGCTGCCGGGCGTCGACACGGTGCAGGTCGATTCGGCCTGGGTCAAGCGGCTGGCGGCGCTGATCAACATCCTGCGCCTGGCGCTGCTGCTGCTGGCGGCGACCCTGGGCACGGTGGTGGTGGCGGTAATTTTCAACACCATCCGCCTGCAGGTGCTGACGCAGCGCGAAGAAATCCTGGTGTCCAAGCTGATCGGCGCCACCGACAGCTTCATCCACCGCCCCTTCTATTACACCGGCGCGCTGCTGGGCGTGTGCGCCGGCGGCCTGGCGCTGGGCGCGGTGACGCTGGCACTGGGTCCGCTGAACACTGCTATTGCTGAATTTGCAAGACTGTACGCCTCCGAATTCCACCTGACCCCGCTACAGCCGCTGATGATGCTGGCACTGCTGGCGCTGTCCGCCACACTTGGCCTGATCGGCGCCCGCCTGTCGGTCCGCCGCCATACCGCTCGCCTGAACTAATCCTGCTCCGTGCGTCCGCGCACGGAGTCGCTTCCCTCCCCGGCTTAGCATGGTTCCCTGCATTAAGCCGGTCCTAAGATCCATCGCGCATCCTAAACACATCGGAAGACCCGATAGTGTTTTTACTATCAGGCCCATAAATTTCGGACGATTGGCACTCAACGACAGAGAGTGCTAATATATGTTTGAAAGAGTACAAAAGTGCTCATAAGCAATCTCAAGCGAAGGAAACGAAAATGACTATGATGTCCGTGGTACCTGCGAATAACAGTGCTCTGGGACTCGGGTTTAGTGGCAACCTGGGTAACCTGGATGCCTACATTTCGGCCGTCAATCGCATGCCGATGCTGACGCACGACGAAGAAATCTCGCTGGCCAAGCGCCTCAAGGAACAAGCCGACCTCGGCGCCGCCGAGCGCCTGGTGACGTCCCACCTGCGCCTGGTGGTGTCGATCGCGCGTGGCTACCTGGGCTATGGCCTGCCGCATGGCGACCTGATCCAGGAAGGCAATATCGGCCTGATGAAGGCTGTCAAACGTTTCGACCCTGACCAGGGCGTGCGCCTGGTGTCCTATGCGATGCACTGGATCAAGGCCGAGATGCACGAATACATCCTGAAGAACTGGCGCCTGGTCAAAGTGGCCACCACCAAGGCCCAGCGCAAGCTGTTCTTCAACCTGCGCAGCCACAAGACCGGCCTGGACGCGATGACGCCTGCCCAGATCGACCAACTGGCGAAGACGCTGAACGTCAAGCGTGAGGAAGTGATCGAAATGGAAACGCGCCTGAGCGGCCGCGACATCGCGCTGGAATCGCCAACCGATGATGAAGATGACAAGTTTGCGCCGATCGCCTACCTGTCGTCGGAAGCGTCAGAGCCGACCCGCGTGCTGGAAGCCGAGCAGGTGACCCGCCTGCAATCGGAAGGCCTGGAAGAAGCGCTGGGCAAGCTGGACGCCCGTTCGCGCCGCATCATCGAATCGCGCTGGCTGGCCAACGATGACGGTTCGGGTGCCACGCTGCACACGCTGGCGGAAGAATTCGGCGTCTCGGCCGAGCGCATCCGCCAGATCGAGGCAGCTGCGCTGAAAAAAATGAAGGGCGCGCTGGCCGCCTACGTGTAAGCCATCACGCCCTTCCCGGAATGCCGCCGGCGCCCGCGCCGGCGGCATTTTTTTTTGCCCCTTCTTTGCGCTAACACTGACCACGCGCCGTTCGTGCGCCACACTCATGGTCTTTTTGTTAAGCTTGCCTTCAACTGAAGCAGAGGTTGAACATGAAAAAAACAATATTGCGGCAGCTCATCGTACTGCCCTTGCTGGTGGCCGTCATGGCCACGCTGTACGCCTGCGGTGCCGCCAAGGGCATCAGCCGCGCCACACCCGCCCCATTCACCAACATCTATGTGTTGACCCAGGGCGCCAGCGCCACCATCGGCGCTGCGGTTGTCACCGGCGTCGCCGCATCGGCGCCGGTGGTGCGACTGGAACGCGTCAACGACAGTCGTTGCCGCACCGGCATGGTGTGCGTCTGGGCCGGCTACATCAGCTTCAGCTTTACGCTGAAACAGCCGGATGGCAGCGTCAGCAACTTCGTGCTGTCGAATGATATGCCGGATGGCACGGCCAAAATCAGCCGCAACGGCCTGACCTTCACGCTGGATGGCTACGCCCCGCTGCCGGCGCCGGCGAAAGATGAAGTGCCGCCAAATTATCAGGTAAGCTTAAAGGTGAGCAACATTAACTCACCTTGAAGCTTGCCCACATGACCACCACCCGCACCGTCCTCGTCTCTTCCATTCTTCTTTCCCTGGCGCTGTCAGCCGCCGCAAAAACCCCGGTTGCCACCGGCACCGGCGGTGCGGTCGCCACCATCAGCGAGCCAGCCTCCAAAGCCGCCATCGCCATCCTCAACCAGGGCGGCAACGCGATTGATGCGGCGGTTGCGGCAGCGGCCACGCTGGGCGTTACCGATCCATTCAGCTGCGGCATCGGCGGCGGCGGCTTCATGGTGATCTACCTGGCCAAGGACAAGCGCGTGATTACCATCGACCACCGCGAAACCGCGCCGGCCAGCTTCACGCCCGGCGTATTCCTCAAGGATGGCAAGGAGCTGGACTTCGAGCAGGTGGTCGCCAGCGGCCGTTCGGTGGGCGTGCCCGGCACGGTGCGCGGCTGGCACGAGGCGCTGGACCGCTACGGTTCGATGTCGTTGCGGCAGGTGCTGGCGCCAGCCATCGGTGTCGCCAGCCAGGGCTTCAAGGTCAACGACAACTTTTCCCATCTGGTGCGCGAGAACGAAAGCAAGTTCGCCCGCTTCCCGGCCACCGCCGCGCTGTACCTGAAGGACGGCAAGGCCATCGCCGCCGGCAGCACCTTGCGCAATCCAGACCTGGCCAAGGCGTACCGCGAACTGGCGGCCGGCGGCGTCAAGATCTTCTACACCGGCAAAATGGCGCGCGCGGTGGTTGATGCGGTCAACCGCAACGGCGGCGCGATCACGCTGGCCGATTTGTCCAACTACGAAGCGCGCCTGCGCCAGCCGGTGCACAGCACCTATCGCGGCTACGATTTATACGGCATGCCGTTGCCGAGCAGCGGCGGCATCGCCGTCGCCCAGGCGCTGAACATCCTCGAAGGCTACGACCTCAAGGCGATGCCGCGCGCCAGGGCCGAACACCTGTACCTGGAAGCCAGCCGCCTGGCTTTCGCCGACCGCAATGCCTATCTGGCCGATCCCGAATACGTCGAAGCGCCGGTGGCTGGCCTGCTCAGCAAGGAATACGCAGCGCGCCGCCGTGAGCTGATCAATCCCGACCAGGCCAGTGTGCACGCACCAGCCGGCGATCCCTATCCGTTCCAGAACGACGTCAGCGTGCCGCTGCGCGCCAACGCCAACAAGCTGATCGCCGAAGGCGCGCACACCACGCACCTGACAGTGTCCGACAAGGACGGCAATATCGTCTCCTACACTTACACCATCGAGTCATGGGGCGGCAGCGGCATCGTGGTGCCGGGCTACGGCTTCCTGCTGAATAACGAGATGACCGACTTCGACTTCTCCGGCCCGGCGCCGAATGTGCCGGAAGCCGGCAAACGGCCGCGCAGCAGCATGTCGCCCACCATCGCCTTCAAGGATGGCAAGCCGGCGTTCTCGATCGGCAGCCCTGGCGGCGCCACCATCATCACCACGGTGCTGCAGACCATCTTCAACCACATCGACCTGGGCATGAGCATGCCGGATGCGCTGAACGCGCCACGCCTGTCGGAACGCAATGGCATGGCCACCGATGTGGAACCTGGTTTCCCCGGCAGCGCGCAAGCCAGGGCGCTGGAGAAAACCGGCCAGCACTGGAGCAAGCAGCCGGAGGAAATCGGCGCCGCCAACGCGCTGGTGTTCAATCCGGACGGCACGGTGACGGCGGTGAGCGAAGGCCAGCGCCATGGCGTCGGCAGCGCGCTGGTGCAAAAGAGCGCGCACTAGCCAGATAGCAGAGCATGGCTAAGCCGTGATTAAGAATCTGATCACAATATTAGCGCTCGCCATCAGGCGCGAAAATCACTCACTCGGGGGAAGACAATGAAGAACTGGCTGCGCGCCAATAAAGGCTTTGTGCTGTTCCTGGCGCTGTTCGGCATCTTCCGCACAGCAGTGGCGGACTGGAATCCTATCCCGTCGGCATCCATGCATCCCAACCTGCTGGAGGGCGATGTGGTGTTCGTCAATCGGCTGGCCTACAACGTCAAGGTGCCGCTGACCGACATCGTCATCAGCCCGACCGGCGAACCGCAGCGCGGCGACATCGTGACTTTCTCTTCGCCAGCAAATGGCACGCGGCTCATCAAGCGCATCATCGCCCTGCCCGGCGACCGCGTCGAGATGCGCAACGAAGAACTGAGCATCAACGGCCACCCGGCCGGCTACACCTCGCTCAGTCGCGGCATCGAAACCATACACGGCGTTGGCGACCTGGCTGCCGTGCGCGTCGATGAAACGCTGGGCGACACCCGCCACGCCGTCCAGTTCCTGCCGCAGTTGCAGGCACGCCGCAATTTCGCGCCGCTGGTTGTGCCGCCCGGCCAGTACATGATGTTGGGCGATAACCGCGACAACAGTGAAGACTCGCGCTACATCGGCCTGGTGCCGCGCGCGCTGCTGATCGGCCGCGCCGAGCGCGTGCTGGCGTCGGCCGACATCACCGGCAACTGGATGCCGCGCACCGAACGCTTCGGCATGAGCCTGCAGCGCAAGGAGTGAGCGTGACAGCGGTGTTATGATGGCATAGTAAATTCATAACGTTTCCGGTGTCCTCATGATCGAGTTTCAAGGCCTGGCCAAGGCGTATGGCAGTTTCAACGCAGTCAAGCCGCTGACACTGACGGTGCAGCACGGCGAGGTGTTCGGCTTCCTCGGTCCCAACGGCGCCGGCAAGACCACCACCATCCGCATGATGATGGGCATCCTGGTGCCCAGCGGTGGCCATGTGTTGATCGACGGCCTGGATTGCCATGCCGAGCCGGCCGAAGTCAAACGCCGCGTCGGCTACCTGCCCGATACGCCGATCTTCTACGACTACCTGCGCGGGCGCGAGATCCTGCAATTCGTCGGCGAGATGCATGGCTACCCGCGCGCCGAAGCCGCCGGGCGCAGCGCGCGGCTGCTGGCGGAATTTGGCTTGCAGGAAGCCGGCGAAGACTACGCGGTCAACTACTCGCTGGGCATGAAGAAGCGCCTCGGCCTGGCCTGTGCGCTGATCCACGATCCATCCGTGCTGATTCTCGACGAACCAATCAACGGCCTTGATCCACGCGCCTCGCGCGATGTCCAGGAACGCCTGCTGGCGGCCGCCGCGCGCGGCGTCACCATCTTTGTTTCGACGCACCTGCTGGACATGGCCGAGAAGCTGTGCGACCGCGTCGGCATCATCCATCGCGGCGAACTGGTGGCCACCGGCACGCTGGACGAAATCCGCGCCAAATCCTCGGCCAGCGGTTCACTGGAAGACGTGTTCCTGAAGATCACCGACGAAGCGGCGGAAGAGACAGCGCAATGACCGCGCTGCAAACCATCTGGCTGATGACGCGCATGCGCCTGACGCGCCAGCGCAATGTGCTGTTCAATAACCTGTTCCGCTTCAGGCAGAAAAAGCCACGTGACACCACCGGCGGCAAGCGCAGCAACCTGTGGATACTGACGCTGGTGATGATGGTGTTCATGTGCTTCTCCTTTGTCAGCATGGCCAACAACGCGGTGTTGAACATGCAGTGCCACCTCGACCCGGCCAGCGAATGCCGCTACACCGACAACCAGGGCGAGCACCACAACGACATGCACACGGCGGAGGAAGAACTGGCAACAGCGCCGTTTGCCGCGCCGCTGCTGCACGGGCTGACGATGGAGGTAAGCATCCTGTTCGTCATCGCCGTGCTGCTGCCGCTGGGCAGCAAGGAGATGGCGCAGCCGGACTGGGATCTGGAATGGCTGGTGACGCTGCCAGTGGAACGCGGCGTGCTGCTATGGGGCCGCGTGCTGGAACGCAGCGCCAGCAATATCGCCGGCTGGTTTGCGCTGGTGCCGGCCTACAGCGTGATCGCCTGGCACTCCGGCTACACGTGGAGCGCCTTGCCGATCGCCCTGCTGTCAGCCGTTGCGCTGTTGCCGCTGGCAGCGCTGCTGTACACGCTGGCCGACACCGGTCTGCGCATGTGGCTTCCCGCTTCGCAGCTGCGCAACCTGCAAGCAGTGACTGGCTTGCTCAACCTGCCGCTGATCTACTTCGTCATGGCCCTGGGCATGCCCGCAGCGAACGGCTTCGCGATGAACTGGGCGCGTGAGTTTCCATCGTGGGCCAGCTGGACGCCGCCCGGCCTGGTGCTGCAGGCGATACAGTCGCGCGACCTGGCGCAACTCGCCTCACTGTCAGCGCTGCTGCTGGCGCAGATCCTCTTGCTGATGTGGACAGGCATGGCGCTGTTGCGTCACCAGTTGCGCCACGGCGTCGTCAACTCCGGCGCCCGCGAGAGCGCGCGCAAGGCCGTGCCGGTCCGCACCAGCAGCGTGGGCGCGACGGCGGACGGCGGCCACGCTGTGGCGCGCGGCCCCTATGCGCTGCTGACCGCCGCAGCCGCCGCCATCCTGACGCCGCTGCAACGCCGCGAACTACGCCTGCTGAGCCGCGACCGCAATTTTCTGTTCCAGACGCTGCTGCTGCCCATCATTATCATCGTCAGCCAGATGGTCTTCAACGGCAAGCTGAATAGCCTGGAGGAGCTGGGCGAGCACCACACGCTGGCCGCCTCGATCGCTTTCGGCCTCGGCGTCTACGTGCTGATGCTGTCCGCCTTCCAGACGCTGAACAACGAAGGCAACGTCCTGTGGCTGCTGTACACCGTGCCGCGTTCCATCGAAAGCGCATTGAAGGAAAAGGCCCGGCTGTGGGGCGTGCTGACCATGGTCTATCCCGCCGTGGTGCTGGGCATCAGCGCGTGGTACACCGAACAGTTCGAATGGAATATGCTGGTGCTGCTTCTGCTGGTCGTCGCCGGCATCCCGATCTACTCGATGATCGCTGTCTCGCTCGGCGTATTCGCCTGCGATCCGCTGGCGGTGGATGCACGCACGCGCGTTCGGCCAAGCTACGTCTACCTGTACATGCTGCTGGCCAGCTTCTACACCTACTGCATCTACACCAGCGTGTGGTCGCAGAAGCTGGTGGTGTTGGTGCTGACCGCGTCGATGGCGCTGGCCCTGTGGCAGAAGGCGCGCGACGCCCTGCCCTACCTGCTCGACCCGGCCGCCGCGCCACCGGCGCGCGTGTCGACGGCGGATGGCCTGATCGCCGCCACCGCCTTCTTCATCGTGCAAGGCATCGTGCTGATTTTCGCCCGCAAGCTGACCATGCAAAGCATTACCATCGCCTTCGGCATCGCCGGCATCACCGTGTACCTGTTGATGCGGCTGACTTACTGGCGCAGCAAGGCCGCTGGCGTGCCGGTGATCCTGCGTGGCGCGGACATCGGACTGTCGCTGCGCACGGCGGCCATCGCTGCCGCCGTAGCCTGCGCCTACGGCGTGGTCTACCTGATCGCCTTGCAGCATTCACCACTGTGGGCAGACCTGCTCAAATCGGCACCTGCATTGCAGGGCGGCCGCATATGGATCTACGCATTGGCGGTGGTGGCGGCGCCACTGTGCGAGGAATTCATCTTCCGTGGCCTGATCTACGGCGGTCTGCGGCGCTCGATGAACGCACCGCAGGCGATGCTGATGAGCGCCGCCATCTTCGCCGTAGTGCACCCGCCGGTATCGATGCTGCCGGTGTTCATCCTCGGCCTGTGCGCTGCGTGGACCTATGAGCGCAGCAAAACCCTGCTGGCGCCAATGCTGGTCCACGCCATCTACAACGCCATGGTGTTGTCGATGCAGTATTTTGCTAGCCAGCTTTGGCAATCACCTTGATTTCGAAGTCAAAACCATACAGCCAGGTGACACCAACGCCGGTCAGCGTCGGATGTGGCGCCTCGCCCCAGAACTCCTGCACAATCGGCCACACCCGCTCGAAAGTGGATGCCGGATCGACCATGAACACGGTCACGTCGATCACATCGTCAAAGGTCAGGCCGGCCTCCGCCAGGATCGCGTTCAGGTTCTTGAACGCCAGCCGCACCTGCGCCTCCAGTTCCGGCTCCGGCGCGCCGTCCGGCCGGCTGCCGACCTGCCCCGAGACGAACAGCAGCCCATTCGAGCGGATCGCCGGCGAATAGCGGTTACGCTCATACAGCGCTTGGCGGCCAGGCGGGAAAACAACGTCGCGTACAGTCATGGTGAACTCCTCGTTAAGTGATGCCGCCACTTTAAAAGGCACGCCCCATCCGATCTACGCGCAAGACGTACAATGACTGTTTGCCATTTCCACACAATCCCATGGACAGATTCGACACCCTGCTGGCCTTTGTGCGCGTGGTGGAAGCCGGCAGCTTCACCAAGGCCGCGCAGACGCTCCACATGAGCAAGACCACCGTATCGCAACTGGTGCAGCAACTGGAAGCGCGGCTGCAAGTGAAGCTGCTCAACCGCACCACCCGGCAGGTCAACGTTACACCGGAGGGCGCGGCCTACTACGAACGCGTGGCGCGGCTGCTGGGCGACCTGCAGGATGCCGACGACGTGCTGGCCGGCGACCTGGCGGCGCCGCGCGGACGCTTGCGCATCGACGTACCCAGTCCGTTCGCGCGGCTGATCCTGATGCCGGCCCTGCCTGATTTCCACCGGCGCTATCCGGAAATCCAGGTCGTCATGGGCGTCAGCGACCGCAATGTGGATGTCATCGGCGAGAACGTCGATTGCGTGATACGTGGCGGCGACATCACCGTGCCGTCGCTGGTGGCACGCCGCGTGGCCGACCTTCAGCTGGGCGTCTATGCCTCGCCGGCGTATCTGAGCGAAACCGGAACGCCGGCGCATCCGGGCGAACTGGATGAAGAACCGCATCGCATGGTCGGCTACCTGCGCTCCAGCAGCGGCACCATCGCGGAGGCGCGCCTGAGGCTGGGCGATGAAGAGGTGGTCGTCAAAGGCCGTTACGTCGTCGCGGCGGACGATGGCAATGCCTACGTGGCTGCCGGCGTGGCCGGCATGGGTGTGCTGTGCGTGCCGCGCTACATGGCGCAGCCGCATGTAAAAAAGGGCGAGCTGACTCCCCTGTTCGAGGAGTGGCAACTCGCCCCCATGCCTTTATATCTCGCCTATCCGCACAACCGTCACGTCAGCGCCAGGCTGCGCGTGTTCATGCAGTGGATAGACGAACTGGCGTCTCAGTCCTTGTAGCGTACCTCGGCCAGCGCAAACGCGCCGCCGTGATAGGTGACGGACGCATTCTGGTCCGGATACTCGCCGCTGTCCGGGAACAGGCCATCGAACTGCGACGAGCTGTCCTTCGGCTTGTAGCCCAGGTGCGAGGCCTTGCTGTTGTCCCACCAGGCCACTTCGTTGTCGGACATGCCGAACAGCACGGTGAAGCCGACGCGCGTGGCAAACAGCGAGCGGCGCAGCGCTTCCACCAGGTCGTCGTAGCTCAGCCACGTCACCATCATGCGGCGGTCCTTCGGCTCAGGGAAGGAGGAGCCGATGCGCAGGCTGACGGTTTCCAGGCCGGTGCGGTCCCAGTAGTAGCTGGCCAGCTGTTCGCCGAAGCACTTGCTGACGCCGTAGAACGAATCCGGACGGGTCGGCGCGGTGGCGTCGATGTAGTCGGTATTGCGGTAGAAGCCCACCGTGTGATTCGAGCTGGCGAAGATGATGCGCTTGACGCCTTGCTTGTGCGCCGCCTCGTAGATGTTGGCGGTGCCCAGGATATTGGCGTGCATGATGTTCTCGAAGGTGTTCTCGGTCGAGATGCCGCCAAAGTGCAGCACCGCGTCCACGCCTTCCATCATCTTCATGACGGCTGCTTTATCGGCCAGGTCGCACTGGACGATTTCCTCGCCCTCGCGCGCTTCGCCCATGTCGGCGATATCCGACAGCACCACCACATCCGCCCAAGGCTTGATGCGGTCGCGCAGGACTTTGCCCAGGCCGCCGGCAGCACCGGTCAGCAGCAGTCGTTTGAATGGCTTGCTCATGTTGTCTCCGTTGTTTGAATTTTGAAGATTACGTCACTGGGGCCGGATTGAACAGGACAAGCGCGTTGTGCAGCTTCCATTTCTCCGCCCAGGTCTCCTTGCCGCTGGCGACATCAAGCAGCATCTGGAACATCTCCCAGCCGACGTCGGCGATGGTGGCCTCGCCGCTGGCGATGCGGCCGGCGTTGATGTCCATCAGGTCATGCCAGCGGTTGGCCAGGTCGTTGCGGGTGGCGACTTTAATCACCGGCACCTCGGCCAGACCGTAAGGCGTGCCGCGGCCGGTGGTGAAGATGTGCACATTCATGCCGGCCGCCAGTTGCAGCGTGCCGCAAATGAAATCGCTGGCCGGGGTGGCGGCGTAGATCAGGCCTTTCTGCGTCAGCTTCTCGCCGGGCGACAGCACGCCGGAGATCGGTGCGCTGCCCGACTTGACGATCGAGCCCATGGCCTTCTCGACGATGTTGGACAGGCCGCCCTTCTTGTTGCCCGGCGTGGTGTTGGCGCTGCGGTCAACGCCGCCACGGGTCAGGTATTCATCGTACCAGGCCATCTCGCGGATCATGGCGTCGGCCACTTCCGGCGTGGTGGCGCGCGAGGTCAGCTGGTCGATGCCGTCACGCACCTCGGTCACTTCCGAGAACATCACGGTGGCGCCGGCGCGCACCAGCAGGTCGGTGGCAAAGCCCACCGCCGGATTCGCGGTGACGCCGGAGAAGGCGTCACTGCCGCCACATTGCACGCCCACCACCAGCTCGGAAGCCGGCACGGTTTCACGCTGGCGCTTGTTCAGCTCCGCCAGATTGACTTCGGCCTGCTTCATGATCGAATCGATCATCGACATGAAGCCGACGTGCTGCGCATCCTGCAAACAGACCAGGCCAGGATCGGCGCCACCGGCGTTCTGGATCGGGATCGAGCCTTTCGGGAACAAACGCGTCGGCTGCAGCTTTTCGCAGCCCAGGCTGACCACCATGGCCTGGCCGCCGAAATTCGGATTCAGCGCGATATTGCGGATGGTGCGGATCGGGATCGGCGCACCCGGCGCTTCAATCGCCACGCCGCAGCCGTAGGTGTGCTCCAGGCCCACCACGTCGTCGACATTGGGGTATTTCGGCAGCAGTTCTTTCTTGATGCGCTCGACGGCGAATTCCACCACGCCTGACACGCACTGCACGGTGGTGGTGATGGCCAAAATGTTACGCGTGCCGACACTGCCGTCCGGATTGCGGAAGCCCTGGAAGGTGTAGCCTTCCAGCGGCTCCATCGGCGGCGGCTTGATGGTGGCGATCGGCAGGCCTTCCAGTTCGCGCGCTGCGGGCATCTCGACATTGTGCTCGGCCAGCCAGCTGCCGGCCGGCAGGTCTTTCATCGCAAAACCGATGGTCACGTTGTAACGGATGACACGGTCGCCGGACTTCAGGTCGCGCAGCGCCACCTTGTGGCCTTGCGGGACCGCTTCCAGCAGCGTCAAACCATTCGGGAACACGGCGCCGGCAGGCAGGCCGCCGTCGTTGACGACAATCGCGACGTTATCGTTGTCGTGCATGAGGATATAGCGCGGCGTATTGTTGGCGCTCGTCGGAGTTGTCATCTAGAATTCCTACGTTGTTTTTTGGTCTCTGAAAGTGGTCTGACCACTTCTATTATTGGTCGGCCAACTCAGGGTTGTGGCCTGCAAGCCACAGTCTGAATACCGCATGTTTCCTAGAGGTTATACCTTGTAAACATCGGGGCCAGGGGGCTGCTCCATGAATTGAGTATGCCAGTTTAAAATTAATTTGGCTAGTCCACATTGCGTATTTGGTCTGACCACCTTAGAATGGTCTGACCAGATGGCAAATAAATAAGCCACGGAAATTATACGAGACATCATGCTGAAAAAAACCGCCCCTTTCACCGGGGATACCGCACACGAACCGCGCCTCTACCGCGTTGTGGCGGACCGCATCCAGGAACTCATCCGCAACGAAAACATCGCCTCCGGCGAGCGTCTGCCATCGGAGCGCGACCTTGCCACCAAGCTCAGTGTCAGCCGCGCCTCGCTGCGCGAAGCACTGATCGCGCTGGAGCTGGGCGGGGTAATCGAAGTGCGCGGCGGTTCGGGCGTATATGTCAGCGAAGTGCCGGAACCGGCGGTGGCCGATTTGCCGGAAGCCGGTCCGGGTCCGTTTGAAGTGCTGTCCGCGCGCCGCCTGATCGAATCCGAGATCGCCGCGATTGCCGCCCGTGTGGCAACCGACAGCGCCATCGACGCCATCCTGCAAGCGGTGGTCGAGATGGAAAAGAGCCACGCCAATTATTCCAGCAACGAGCAAGCCGACCGCAACTTCCACCTGGCCATCGCGCGCGCCACCGGCAACAGCGCGCTGGTCGGATCGCTGAACTATCTGTGGGACCAGCGCGGCCGCCTGTGGCACAAGCTGAAAGAACACTTCCAGACCGAGGAACTGCGTCAGGAAACGCTGAAGGACCACCGCCGCATCCTGGAGGCGATTGCCGCCCACGATCCGGCGGCGGCGCGCAAAGCCATGCGCGGCCACCTGGAACGCGTGACCCGTACTTTCTCGCGCGGATAAGCAGTATCTGTAACAGCGCAGGACCGGCCTCGATGCCGGCCGCGTATAAAAAGCAATCAAGTTATTGACCGGCCCGACCTCGGCACTGTGCTCCGCGCACAGCTGCCTTCGTCGCGGCGGCACGGAGTACGCGAGGTGCTCCACTCACGCAGGCGCTTGCCAGCGCTGCGTATAACTTTATTCAAGAGACGAAGGAGACCCACATGAAGTCCCAGCAATCGGTCATGAACCGTTCCGCACAACCACGCCTGCTGCTGTCGGCAATCAGCCTGGCTGTGATGGCTCTGACCAACCAGGCATCCGCGCAATCCGACGATGCCAATATGACCCGGGTGGAAGTTACCGGTTCCAGCATCAAGCGCGTCGCCAATGAAGCATCCCTGCCAGTCACCAGCGTCAAGGCTGAAGACATGGTCAAACAGGGCATGACCACCCTCGCCGACTTCATGATGGCGTTGCCACAATCGGCCTCGCTGGCGCCATCCAACGCCGGCTCCGGCACCAACATCAATCTGCGCGGCCTTGGTGTGAACCGCACCCTGGTGCTGCTGAATGGCCGCCGCCTGGCCAACGAGGCGATCGCCGACGGCTACGCCAACCTGGACGTGATTCCGATGAGCGCCATTGCGCGCGTTGAAGTGCTGCGTGACGGCGCTTCCTCGATCTACGGCTCCGACGCCATCGGCGGCGTGGTCAACTTCATCACCAAGACCCAATTCGAAGGCCTGCAACTGACCGCGCAAGCGGTGCAGCCGGAGAAAAAAGGCGGCGGCGACGAACAGCGCCTGACCGCGACCTGGGGCAAGGGCAATCTGCAAACCGACGGCTGGAACGTCTATGCCACCGTGGACGCCCACCAGCGCACACGCCTGAATGCATCCGACCGCGCCTATCTCAGTTCGGCGGAAAAGCTGACCGAACTGGGTCGCGCGCCATCGCTGGGCACCGGCGGCAACGCCACTCCGGCCAACTTCACCACGCCGACCAACAAGACCGCACAGAACCCGTACGGCCGCACCGGCTGCCTGGCGCCTTACTCGATCGCCGGCCAGAACGGCACCTGCGTGATCGACAACAATGAATACGGCACCGCGCTGTACGCCAACCAGCAGGTCACCTTCTACGCACGTGGCTCGTTGAAGCTGAGTGAAGACCATATCGTCAGCATCGACTACTCGCGCGGCGAGGAATTCATCAAGGCGACCCGCAACCCGACCAATGCGCTGGCCGTCAAAGGCGTGGCGCCGACCATCTCGTCGACCAGCAAATGGTATCCGGGCGGTAGCGGCGGCGTACCTGCCGTGGCGGGCCTGAACAATGCACCGTTGACCGTGACCTGGGCGGTGGCCGACCTGGGCGCGGCAACCACCAAGGACGTGCAGCTGAACCAGCGTATCGCTGTCACCGATGAAGGCATTATCGGCGGCTGGGACTACAAGGCTGGCCTGGTGGTTGGTATCTCCGAGCGTGACAACTACTATTACTCCGGCTATGTCACCGGCCAGGGCCTGATCGACGGCCTGAAAAACGGCAAGCTGAATCCATTCGGCCTGCAGGACACCGACGGCAAAGCTTACCTGGCGTCGATCAGCGTCGACGGCGCCAAGAACCGCACCTCGAAATCGACCTTCACCGGCGTCGATTTCACCGCCAGCAAAGCGCTGATGGAACTGCCGGGCGGCTCGCTGGCACTGGCAGTGGGCGCCGACCTGCACCGCGACACCACCGAAGACACCAAGCTGGCCATCGTCTCGGACGTCACCTACGCCAATACCAGCCCATCGCATGGCGAAGGCCAGCGTAACGTCGCCGCGCTGTTCGCCGAGATCAACGCACCCATCACCAAGACGCTGGAGCTGAACGGCGCAGTGCGTGCCGACCATTTCAACGACTTCGGCACCACCGTCAATCCGAAACTCAGCTTCCGCTGGGAACCGATGAAACAGCTGATGTTCCGCGGCTCGGCCAACACCGGCTTCCGCGCGCCAACGCTGTTTGACGCCTACGGCTACCGTCTGCCAGGCGCCACCGGCCTGACCGCCGCCAAGTGGGACGATCCGGTACTGTGCCCAGGCGGCACGCCAGGCGTGGCCGGCACCGGCAAGCCGATCGCCGGCCAGGTGGCGGCCAATGTGTGTAATGTCCAGCTGCCCAAGCAGACCGGCTCCAACGCCGGCCTGAGGCCGGAAAAATCGAAGGGCTTCACGCTGGGCGTGGTGATGGAACCGTTCAAGGACGCCACGCTGTCGCTGGACTACTGGAACATCCGCATGACCGACATGCTGGCCAACCTGCCGGAGCAGGTGTACTTCCTGGACCCGGCCAAGTACGCCGCTTACTTCGTGCGTAACACCGATGGCACCATCAACTACATCAACAACACCACGATGAACCTGGGTGGCCAGAAGGCTGGCGGTATCGACGTTTCGGGTTCGTACACCTTCCCGAAAACCTCGTTCGGCACCTTCCGCGTGAACCTGGACGGCACCTACCTGACGCAGTTCGACAACCAGCTGTTTGACGGTAGCCCGTTCGTCTCCAACATCGGCCAGTTCGGCCTGGCCAGCAACGGCACTACGTCGAGCTTCCCGATCATCACCTATCGCTGGAAGCACACGCTGCGACTGAACTGGGCTTCGGGTAACTGGAACAGCACGCTGACCCAGAACTACAACTCGAAGTACACCGACCAGAACCTGGTGGCCAAGCAGTACTGGCGCGACATCAACTCGTACAAGCTGTGGAACCTGACCACCACGTACAGCGGATTCAAGAACATCCAGATCACTGCCGGCATCACCAATCTGTTCAACGCAGAACCACCGGCAACCAACAGCAGCCTGTATAGCTTTGGTTACCTGAGCAGCGCAGCCAGCCCGATCGGCCGCGCTTACAACGTCCGTGCCACCTACACTTTCTGATGAAAGCGTGGCTGCATAAACTGAGTCACTCCGCCTGAGGTTGGGCGCCGGACCGCATGGCGGCCGGCGCCTTTTTTTTAGGATCGTTCGATGAAATACCTGATTTCCTGCGCCGCCGCCCTGGCGCTGTTTACCGGCAGCGCTAACGCGGCCGACGCCGCACCGGCAAAGCCGGTACGCTTTATCCTGGTCGGTGATTCGACCATGGCCAGCAACAGCGGCTACGGCGACGCCTTCTGCGCGCGCATCAACCGCGCCAACACCTGCATCAATCTGGCCAAGGGTGGCCGCAGCTCCGGCAGCTTCCGCGCCGAAGGTCGCTGGAACGAAGTCGAAGGCCTGCTGCGCGGCGCCGACGCCTACAGCAAGACCTATGTGCTGATCCAGTTCGGCCACAACGACCAGCCGGGCAAGCCTGGCCGCTCAACCGACCTGAAAACCGAATTCCCCGTCAACATGACACGCTACGCGCAGGAAGTGAAAGCGCTGGGTGGCGTGCCGGTACTGGTCACGCCGCTGACCCGCCGCACCTTCAAGGACGGCGAGCTGGAAAATAATCTCGGCCCGTGGGCGGACGTGATCCGCGCCACCGCCGCCACGCAACAAGCACCACTGCTGGACCTCAACGCGGAAAGCTACGCCGCCGTGCGGGCCATGGGGCAGGATGAAGCGGACACGCTGGCCATGGTGCCCCGCCCTGCCGACTACGGCGTCGCGCCGGCAGCCGGCAAAGTGGAAGTGGCTGGCGCAGCCAAGTCAGCCTTCGACCGCACGCACGTTGGCGCCAAAGGCGCAGCCTTCTTCTCGCGCATGGTGATGGAAGAGCTCAAGCACGCAGTGCCGGAAACCGCAAGCCACTTCAAGCCTGAGAGTGAACAGCAATGAAGCAACAATACGCTATAGCCCTGGCGCTGCTGCTGGGCGCTGGCGCGGCACAGGGCAACCCGGCACGCCCGCAACTCACGCCCGAACAGGCGAAACAGTTCTCGTATGAAGAAGTGCTGAAGTACGTTGGCGAAGCTGGCAAGGAGAAAATCGATCCGTGGGACCCGCTTGCCGATCCGCTGGCCAAGGGCGCGGCATTCACGCCGGACTATATTGTCGACAAGGCCGCCAGGGCCGATGGCGCGCGCATCTTCAATACGGTGCAGGAAGCCGTCAGCCGCGCGGTGCTGGACAGCGCCGCGCGTCCGGACAAGCGGCGATACCTGCTGCTGAAGCCTGGCGTTTATCCGGAGCTGGTCTACATTCCCGCCGAAGCGGCGCCGCTCACGCTGTACGGAGAAGGCAAGGATGCGGCAGCCACGCGCATCACCGCCAAACTGGAAGCATCAATGACCGGTGCAGCCTATGACGCCGCGCATGGCGCGCAATTCGCCAAGGCGCCGCAGCCGGTCCAGGCCATGTACGCCAGCATCAAGGATCGCCCGCAGATTGGCACCTTCGGCACGCAAACCGTCTGGGCCAAGAACAACGGCTTCCAGGCGCGTAACCTGACCTTTGAAAACGGCTACAACAAGGACACCGGCAACGCCCGCGCCGAAGCGCTCCCCAACATCAACAACATCCACCATCAGGCGCTGGCGCTGAGCGTTGATGGCGTCGACAAGGCGCAGTTCGAGAATATCCGGCTGATCGGCTTCCAGGACACGCTGTTCCTCAAGTCGCCGCAGGTCGGCAGCACGGTGCGCAGCTTCTTCAACAAGAGCTATATCGAGGGCGATGTCGATTTCATCTTCGGCGACAGTACCGCCTACTTCTACCAGAGCGAAGTGCGCACGCTGGGCGACCGTGGCACCTCCTACACCGCAGCGCCGAACACGCACGTCAAGACCAGGTACGGCTTCGTCTTCGACAATGTACGCTTCACGCACGAAGGCAAGAAGGATGGCGACTTCTTCCTGCTGCGCCAATGGTTCGCCGGTTCGCGCTGTACGCCCTACGCGCCGATGCCGGTGGAGGGCTACAGCTGCACCTATGGCGCCGTCAATCTCTACAAGGCGCCCATCGGCACCATCGCGCGCAGTTCGCTGGAAGCGGTCGGCAAGATGGTGGTGCTGAACTCCCGCATCGGCGCACATATCAACCGCCAGCAACCATGGCATGACTGGAATAAGAAAGGCACCATCTCCTATCGTCCGGCGCAGTTCACCTCGGACGACCACTGGAAAAACCTTGTCGCCGCCGGCATCGATCCCGTCAAGGATCTCGGCTACACGCAACCACCTTCACCTGCCGACATCTTCCTCGGTGAATTTAATAATTCGGACGAATAAGGAATACAGCATGATCTTCAATACCCAGCGCCGCAACCTGATGAAAGCCCTGCCAGCGGCAGGCGTCTCGCTCAGTCTTCCCGCGATGGCCGCCACCGCGCCAGATCCATGGCTGCAGGCGCAGGCCATCATCGATCACGTCTCCAAGCCGCTGAAGTTCCGCAAGGAAGATTTCAATATCACCGCCTTCGGCGCCAAGCCGGCCAAGCTGACCAAGGCCAAGGCCTGGATCTCGCATGAAGAGCAGGACGACATCAGCACGCCAGCCCCCGGCTCGTTTGATAACTATGCCGCCATCAAGGCCGCGATCAAGGCCTGCCACGATGCCGGCGGTGGCCGCGTCGTCATCCCTGCGGGTGACTGGTTCGTTGCCGGCCCTATCGTGCTGCTGTCGAACGTACACGTGCACCTGGCGAAGAACGCACATGTGTACTTCTCGCACAACCCGGCCGACTACGCCAAGTATGGCGATATCGACTGCGGCAAGCATGGCAAGCTGACCATCTCGCGCTGGCAGAGCAACGACTGTCTGAACTACTCGCCGATGGTCTACGCGTATGGCCAGAACAATATCGCGCTGACCGGTGAAGACTGGACCGCCACGCTGGACGGCCAGGGCGGCCTGCCGTTCAACGACCAGGGCGACTGCTGGTGGACCTGGAAAGGTAAACAGAAAACGATCAACTCCATCGGCCAGGGCACCACGCCCAACTTCAAGGCTGGCAAGATGTCGGAGAACACGGTCAATCCACTGAATGCGGTGTCCTTGTCGACCGTGGCGCCCGCGCTGACGGAAGCGGAACGCATTCTGATCCAGGGCGAAGGTGATCGCTGGCGCTCGGACGCGCAGTACCTGCCGGCGCTGTCGGAAGCCGGTGTGGCGCTGTCCAGGCGCGTGTTCGGCGTCGGCCACTACCTGCGCCCGCCGATGATCCAGATTATCGGCTGCACCAATGTGCTGCTGGAAGGCTACCATGTGATCCAGACGCCATTCTGGATGCACCACCCGGTCCACTGCCGCAACATCGTCATCCGCAACGTGCATGCGCACAGCCATGGCCCGAACAGCGACGGCTTCGATCCGGAAGCCTGCGACCACGTGCTGGTGGAAGGCTGCACCTTCGATACCGGCGACGATTGCATCGCCATCAAGGCCGGCAAGGATCTGGACACGCAGTACGGTCCATCGCAGAACATCGTCATCCAGAACTGCATCATGCACAGTGGTCACGGCGGCGTGACGCTGGGCAGCGAGATGGCCGGCGGCATCCAGAACGTGTTCGCGCAAAAGCTGGTGTTTGAAAACGCCAACTGGAAGACCAATCCGCTCAACACCGCGATCCGCATGAAGACCAACCTGAATCGTGGCGGCTATCTGCGCAACTTCTACGTCCGCGATTGCACCGTGCCGAATGGCGTGCAAACCTCGCCGTCGTTCTACGCATCGTTGCCAGGTTCGCCGATCCAGTCGAAGACCGTGGCGACCGCCGCCGGCGCCATCGTCACCTTCGATTGCGACTACACGCCGATCAGCGACAACGTGCGTACCCGCCCGCCGGTGGTCAGCAACATCCAGATCTCCAACATCAAGACCGGCAATGTGAAGACCAAGGACGGCAAGCTGGCCTCCTGCTACCAGGCGATTGTGATCCTCGGCCCGGTGGCGTCCGACTACAACGGCGCGGGACCGATGCCGCCGGTGGTGCCGGTCACCGATGTGACCATCACCGACTGCGATTTCGGCACGCCGGTGAACACGGCGGCGCCATGGTTCCTCTACAACGTCAAAGGCCTGACGCTGAAGAATGTGACCATCGGTGACAAGGTACATAACACCACGCTGTCGGCCTGAGGAGAGCCACGATGAGCGCGCGCCTGCTGTACACCGCCATCCTCGCCGCCGGCATCGTGGCGGTGGCGCCAGCGGGCGCGGCGCCCGCCGTGGCCAGCCTGCTGCCAGCCGACGGCGCGCAGCAGGTCAATCCGGATACGCAGCTGGTGCTGCGTTTCGACCAGCCGCCAGTGCTGGGCAAGTCTGGCCTGATTCGTATCTACGATGCGGTCAGCGGGCGGCTGGTGGATACGCTGGACCTGAGCATTCCGTCCGGTCCGACCGAGCGCACCAGGCTGCCGCAGGCGCCGTATCTGGCAACGCCTTATGTGTACGCCAATGGTCCGCGCGCGACCAACGCCAATACCAGGGCTGGCACGCCTTCCGCCGGCGCCGAGCCGGGCGATACGCGCTACCAGCTGACCATCATCGGCGGCTTTACAGATGGCTTCCATTTTCATCCGGTGATTGTGCGCGACAAGCGCGCGACGATTTATCCTCACCATAACCTGCTGGAATACGGCAAGCGCTATCGGGTGCAGGTCGATGCAGCGGTGTTTGGCGAGGCATTGCAGTGGCAGTTCAGCACCAAGACGCGTGGGCCGCGCGCCGATGCGGAGCGCGTGGTGGTCAGCGCCGACGGCACGGCCGATTTCAGCACCGTCCAAGGTGCGCTGGATTATGTGCCGGACCATCCGGCAAAGCGCGTGACCATCTTCGTGCGCAACGGCGATTATGAGGAGCTGGTCTACTTCCGCAACAAGTCCAACATCAAGGTACAGGGCGAGCAACGCGACAAGGTGCGCATTCACTATGCGAACAATGAGGTCTTCAATCCGCATCCGCCCAACATCAGCACCAACGAGGCGCCGGGCACGTTCCCGTCACGCCGCGCGGCGTTTGCGGCGGATAACGTCAACCGCGTGCACCTGCGCGACCTGACGCTGGAGACGACGCTGAAAGGCCAAGCGGAGGGCTTGCTGATCACTGGGTCGGAGAACATCATCGCCAACACCACCATCATCGGCTCGGGCGACGCCTTACAGGTGAACGGCAGCACCTACCTGGCGGACGTGAGGATAGTCGGCGATGGCGACACCATCCTCGGACGCGGGCCGGCGTTCTTCGAGCGTTGCGACATCCAGTCGAAGCATGCGTTCATGTGGATACGGAATACGGCGGCCAACCACGGCAATGTGTTCCTGAACTGCCGCTTCACCACGCTGGATGGCGGGCAGACCGAGCTTGCGCGTTCGCCTGTCAACAAGGGCAAGCCGTATCCCCATGCGGAGGCGGTGCTGATCAACGCCACGCTCAGCGGCATCAGTCCCGCTGGCTGGGGACAGATCGACGGCGATACTTCTCAGCTGCGCTTCTGGGAATTCAACAGCCGCCATGTGGATGGCACGCCAGTCGATGTCAGCCAGCGCCATCCAGCTTCGCGCCAGCTGACCATGGAACGGGATGCACCGACCATCCGCAACTACAGCGATCCGGCATGGGTACTGGGCTGGACGCCGCCGCGCTGATCCGCGCCGCCCGTCGCGTCGGCGCAACCTCGCGGCTTGTGTCGCTACCAGAAATTTCTATACTCAGCGGCCCAGAAAACGCCCCCTCCGGAAGCGTCGCATAACGTTCATCGGCTGGAGTATTCATATTCCCCTCACCACGCCACGAGCCTGAAGCGTATTGTCGGGCATACGCTGGACAAATCCAATCGATGAGCCGTCGTTCCTCTGCGTCTCGTCGAAAGCAATTTTTAACAAGGCAAACGCGCGCAGCATCGCTTCCGCTTTGGTGATGCCCCGGGCGCAGGCGATCATGGTTAAGGTATCGTCTATTTCCTGGGACATTGTTACCGTCATGCTAGTTTTCATGGCACACCTCCGCATGGTGAGGGACCATTTTACTGCGAGCGTGGAGCGTGTCCGATTGATTTAGGGCAAACGGATTAGGGGGTGACGCGGAAGTAGTCGATGTCGGCGTGGCCGCCGGTGCCAGCGCTGAACAGGCCCATTTGCGCGCCTACCCAGCGGCCCATCTTGGCGGTGAACTGGGCGCCGATCGGCGTGTAGTTGGCGCCATCCGTGCTGTACGAGAATTGCGTGACGCCGCCCGCTAGCACCTGCATGCGCAGCCACACTTGCGGCGACGGCAGGTCGACGCCCGCCTCCTGCTGCTCATGGCAATTCGCTTCCGCCTTGTAGCAGCTGACCAGCGCCAGCGTGGTACGGCCATCACTGCGGCGCGTGCCCAGCCAGGAGTAGTCGAAGCCGTACATCACCAGTCCGGCAACGCCACCATCCGCAAGGCCGGAGGCATCCAGCCTGGTGGTCACCGTGAACGACTCTGCCGGCAGCTTTTGCAGCAGCAGCGACGGCACGTCCCACAAATTGGTCGCGCGCGGCTGACCGAACAGGCGCAGCTTGCCGTCGTTCAGCGCGTACCACGAAGGCTGCCAGTTGGCATTCCACTGCCATTGCAGGCCAAGTGCGGCGCCGTTGAATTCATCGCTGGTCGGCGGTGCGGCGGCAGCCTGTCCGGCCACCGGCAGGCGATAGCGCGCCACCGGCTCACCGGCGCTACCGCCAACGTCTTTGCCGATCAGCGGCCAGCCATCCCGCCATTGCATCGGTTGCAGATGCACGATGCGGCCATACGCGCGCTTGTCCTGGAAGTGGATGAACCAGTCGGCGCCCTGCGGCGTCTGCACCCACGCGCCCTGATGCGGGCCGTTCACCGGCGAGCTGCCCTGCGCCAGCACGATGCGGTCCTCATATGGCCCGTTGATGCTGCGCGAACGGAACACCGACTGCCAGCCGAATTCCACGCCGCCGGCCGGTGCGAACACATAGTAGTAGCCATCCCGCTTGTAGAACTTCGGCCCTTCCAGCGTGGTGTACTTCGGCAGCTTGTTACCGTCGATGATGACCGAGCCCTTGTCATCCAGCAGGCGGCTGCCGTCCGGCGCCATGCGGCGCAAGGTCAGCACGTTGGCGAAGCCGGCGCGGCTCTTGGCCCACGCGTGCAGCAAATAAGCCTGGCCATCGTCATCCCACAGCGGCGTCGGATCGATCAGCCCTTTGCCAGCCGCCAGCAGATGCGGTGCGCTCCATGGACCGGCAAAGTCCTTGGCGGTCATCACGTAAATGCCGAAATCGGGATCGGGATAGAAAATCCAGAACTTGCCATCGTGGTAGCGCAGGCACGGCGCCCACACGCCTTTGCCATGCTGTGGCTTGGCGAAGACTTCCGCCGGCACCAGCTGCGGCAGCGCATGGCCCACCAGCGTCCAGTTGACCATGTCCGGCGACTGCAGCAGCGGCAGTCCAGGCGCATTGCTGAAGCTGGAGGAAACCAGGTAATACGTTTCGCCAACGCGGATCACATCCGGGTCCGAATAGTCAGCGTGAAGAATGGGATTGGTGTATTCGCGCGGCCCCGTCGCGCATGCGGCCAGCAAGGCCGCAAAGAAAAGGGGCAGACACCTCAGAAGTATCCGCCCCATGATCATGCTCCAAACGGCGTTTCAGCAACGCCTTTAACGCCTGGCCGCAGCAGCACGACCGCCCCGCCCCACTCCGCATCTTCCGGCTTGCCGGAGACGATGGAAGTGACCAGCAGCGTATCCAGATCCTTGCCGCCGAACGCGCACATGGATGGCTTCAGCATCGGTACATCGATCCGGCGATCCAGCTTGCCGTCCGGCGTAAAGCGCAGCAGGCAGCCGCCGTCGTTACCGGCGATCCAGTAGCAGCCCTCGGCATCCACTGCGGCGCCGTCAGGACGGCCGGTGTAGGTCGTCATGTCGGCAAACACGCGGCGCTTGCTCGGCACGCCATCGTCGATGTCGTAATCGAACGCCCACACCATGCGGCGCTGCGGATGCGAATCCGACAGATACATGGTGCGGCCGTCCGGCGAAAACGCCGTGCCGTTCTGCGTCAGCAGCTCGGACACGAACGGCGCTGAAATGCCGCGTCCCGCATCGTAGCGATACAACTGGCCCACAGCCTTGGCGGCGCTCATGTCCATGAACATGGTGCCGGCCCAGAAGCGGCCCTGACGGTCGCAACGGCCATCATTGAAACGCATGCCTTCGCCCAGGCCCGCAGCCGGCGTCGCCAGCTTCAATGCGGTCGCGGTTTGATCCGCGCCCAGCTCCAGGCTGAAGATGCCGGTTTCCATGCCCGCGATCAGGCCACCGCCAGCCTTGGCCGCCACGCAGGCGACCATTTCGGCGTTGTCCCAAAAGCGGGTGGCGCCGCTGGCACCATCCATGCGCCACACACGCCTGGCCGGGATATCAACCCAGAACCAGGCATTGTCCGCCGCACTCCAGGTTGGGCTTTCGCCCACCGTGCAGCTAACGCCGCTTACGCGTTCCATACCAGATCGCCGTTGACTACGCGCGGGATCTTCTGTGGGTTGGCATCTTGCAGCGACTCAGGCAGCAGATAAGCAGGCACGTCCTGGTAGGACACCGGACGCAGGAAGCGGTCGATTGCCGATGCGCCCACCGAGGTGCTGCGGCTGTCCGACGTCGACGGGAACGGGCCGCCGTGGACCATGGCATGCGCCACTTCCACACCGGTGCCGAAACCGTTGAACAGGATGCGGCCGACTTTGCGCTCCAGCACCGGCAGCAGCTTGGTGGCCAGTGCCTTGTCGTCAGCGGTGGCGTGCACGGCGCCGGTCAGCTGGCCTTCCAGGTGCTCGGCCACAGCCAGCAGTTCTTCTTCGTTTTCAGCCACCACCAGCAGCGATGCCGGGCCAAAGATTTCGCCTTCCAGCGCTGGGTCGGTCAGGAAGCGCTTGGCGTCCACCTGGTAGAGGAACGCTTGCGCGCCGCATGGCAGTTCGCCAGCCTGGCCGATGGCGACTTGCGTCACGCCTTCCACGCCAGCCAGACCTTTGACGCCGCCGGTGTAGGCTTTGTGGATGCCTGGGGTCAGCATGGTCTGTGCCGGCTTGGCGCCGATGGTGCCGGCGGCGGCAGCCACGAAGGCTTGCAGCTTGTCCGATTTCAGCGCGATCAGCAGGCCAGGGTTGGTGCAGAACTGGCCAGCGCCCAGCGTCAGCGAATCCGCAAACGCCTGTGGCAGCTTAGGATTGTCCAGCGCGCCTGGCAGCAGGAACACAGGGTTGATCGAGCTCATCTCTGCGTACACAGGGATAGGTTCTTTACGTGCAGCAGCGGTGTGCATCAGCGCCACGCCACCAGCGCGCGAGCCGGTGAAGCCGACCGCCTTGATGAACGGATGCGCCACCAGGTTCTGGCCGATGGTCTGGCCCGAGCCGATCAGCATCGAGAACACGCCTTCCGGCAGGCCGCACTCTTCGACGGCTTTAGCAACAGCCTTGCCAACCAGTTCCGAGGTGCCCAGGTGAGCCGAGTGGGCTTTCACGATGACCGGGCAGCCGGCTGCCAGTGCCGAGGCGGTATCGCCACCAGCCACCGAGAATGCCAGCGGGAAATTCGAAGCGCCGAACACGGCGACCGGGCCCAGGCCGATCTTGCGCAGGCGCAGGTCTGGACGTGGCGCCGGTGCGCGATCAGGCAGCGCGCTGTCCAGCGTGGCGGTCTGGAAGCGGCCGTCGCGCACCACTTTCGCGAACAGGCGCAGCTGGCCGACGGTACGGCCGCGCTCGCCTTCCAGGCGGGCTTGCGGCAGGCCGGTTTCCTGCATCGCGCGTTCGATCAGGGTCGGGCCCAGATCCAGAATGCGGTCAGCGACGGTTTCCAGGAATTTGGCGCGCGCTTCCAGGCTGGTTTCGCGGTACACATCGAAAGCGGCGTTGGCCAGCTCGACAGCGCGTTGCAGGTCAGCAGCGCCGGCCAGGCCGAATGCTGGCTCGATTTCGACGTTGCGGGATGGGTCGACAGCCTTGACGCTGCCCTCTTTGCCCAGGACCGCGCTGCGGCCGATGATCATTTCGCCTGCTACTTGCATATTGACTCCTTAATGTGTGAAAAGCGCGGACGAAGCCGCGCTTTGATTTTGCTTACCCGATAGCTTATACGATTACTGGGCGCCTTGCTTGAGCATCAGTTTGTGCAGCATGTCGATTTCTTCTGCATTCAGGTCGGTCAGCGGAGCGCGCACTGGACCGGCATCGTAGCCAGCCAGTTTGGCGCCGGCCTTGACGATCGACACAGCGTAGCCGGCTTTACGGTTACGGATGTCCAGGTATGGCAGGAAGAATTCGTCAATCATGCGGTTCTGTTCGGCGTGGTTGTCCGAAGCGACAGCGTGGTAGAAGTCCATCGCCAGTTTCGGCATGAAGTTGAACACGGCCGACGAGTACACCGGGGTGCCCAGCGCCTTGTAGGCAGCTGCATACACTTCTGCGGTTGGCAGGCCGCCCAGGTAGCTGAAGCGGTCGCCCAGCTTGCGCCAGATCGACACCATCAGTTCGATGTCGCCGATGCCGTCCTTGAAGCCGATCAGGTTAGGGCAACGGTCGGCCAGGATCGCCAGCGAGGTTGGGCTCAGGCGGCAGTTGGCGCGGTTGTACACCACAACGCCCAGGTTGGTGGCCTTGCAGACCTCGGCAACGTGTTCGATCAGGCCGTCCTGCGACGCTTCGGTCAGGTAGTGCGGCAGCAGCAGCAGGCCTTGCGCGCCAGCTTTTTCTGCTTCTTTAGCGTAAGCAGCGGCAACGCGGGTAGGACCGCCAACGCCAGCCAGGATCGGCACTTGACCACGGCAGGTATCCACTGCGGTCTTGATGATTTCCGGGTATTCCTGTGGCGTCAGCGAGAAGAACTCGCCGGTGCCGCCAGCAGCGAACAGCGCGCTCGCGCCGTACGGCGACAGCCATTCCAGACGTTCAATGTAGGTCGACTTGCGGAAGTTGCCTTCGGCGTCGAAGTCGGTGATCGGGAAGGACAGCAGGCCGGAGGAAAGGATTTTTTTCAGGTCATTCGGTTGCATTACAGTCTCCAAATATTGACGTCTAGTGGGGTGAGGGATAGCGCTCTTGCGCCGTGTTGTATGACATCGTACAACTAGATCTGTGTGGAAGCAAGCGATTTAACGTAAACCGTCAAACCGCCCTGCCGGTTGTTGTTAAGTGCTCACCTCTTGCTGGGCGCGGCGCAGGCGCTCGCGGCTGTTGCTCAGGTGGGTGCGCATGGCGGCGCGCGCCGCCTCGGCATCCTTGCGCAGGATGGCGTGGTAAATATCGTCATGCTCGCGGTTGACGCGCTCCTGGTAGGCTTTCGGCTCGTCGTGCACCAGGTGTTCCGAATCAAGGCGCGCGCGCGGGATGATGGTGTTGCCCAGGTCGCTGAGGATGTCGACAAAATAACGGTTGCCGGTGGCCTGGGCGATCAGCAGGTGGAAGGCCTTGTCGGACTCCACCGCCACCGCGCGATTGGGCGCGGCGACAATGCGCTGCAGCGCGGCTTCCATTGCCGTCACCTGCTCGTCGCTGCGGCGGGTGGCGGCCAGCCAGGCGGCCTCCGTCTCCAGGCTGATGCGCAACTCCAGGATCGACAGCACATCGCCGATGGTGCGGATGGTATCGGCGGCAAAGATATTCGCCGGTTGCGGCTCCAGCACAAAAGTGCCGATGCCGTGGCGCGTCTGCACCAGGCCGGCGGCCTGCAAGTGCGAGATCGCCTCGCGCACCACGGTGCGGCTGACGCCGTGCATTTCCATGATGACCGACTCGGTCGGCAGTTTCTCGCCCGGCTTCAGCGTGCCGGCCTGGATGCTACTGGTGAAGCTCTCCACCACGCCCTGGGCGAGATTGCGGTGCTTCTTCTTGGGCACAGGTGCAGGCGCGGCAGCGGCGACGGAAACTGAGACGGTCTGATTCATGGCTTTTTAGCTGTTGTATGACGACTATTAGGATACACGCATTGCTGCGTAAAACGATGCGCATCTTGCCAGACTTGTGGCATCTGGTGTGTCTTTAACATCAAAATTGCCACAAATAGTGTGCTTACACCAGCAAGGCGGCACTCATCGAAGCTGCTTCGTCGGCCGATTCGCGCAGAATGCGCTCCAGCAGCGCGTTGTCATCGATGAAGCCTTCCAGCGACGGGCTGCCCTGCACTGTCGCGAACGGCGACTGCACCGGCGCCAGGCGCTTGGCGATCAACAGCGTGTCGCGCAGGCCCAGCGGCGGCGGCGTCAGCGTGGCGCCGCGCAGCGAGACGATGGCCTGGCTGACCGGTTCGGGGATGCACAGCTTGCGCATCATTTCGCGCGAGATGATTTCCTGCGCCGCGCCCATCCACTCGGCCGGGTCGTCCAGCAGGCCGGGGATCTCGTCGGCGCGCGACAGCAGGTAAAAGCCGCCCGCCTCGTGCACGATGCCGGCAAACAGCGCGGTGTCGGGATCGGAAGCGGTCAGCGTGCGGCCGATGACATGCGCCAGCGCCGCCACGTGCGCCGTGTGGCGCCACAGCTGGTCGGCCTGGCCGCGCAGCCGTGCATTCTGGATGCGCGCGCCGAACTGGCGCACCACCATCGCAGCCGCCATCGTGTACAGGTTGCGGTAGCCAACCCGCTGCACCGCCGAGCGCACGCTGGTGACCGGCGTGCCGCTGCGGTTGAACACTGCCGCGTTGGCCAGCGCCACCGTGCGCGCCGCCAGTTGCGGCTCGCCCAGCACCTTGCGGATCACATCGTCCATCTCGCAATCGGGATCGGCCAGCGCCAACTGCAGACGCAACGCCGCATTCACACTGGTCGGGAAGACCAGCTCGCCGCGTGAAGCCTGGGCGACGATTTGCGAGAAGTCTTTGAGTTTTTCCATAGCAACATTATAGCCTTTAACTGCGGGCGCCCTTTGCAACTTGTTCGCCGGCGCTGCGGCTCAGGCGCAACGCATCCGCCAGGCCGAGCAGACTGACCAGCGCCACCAGCACAAAGGCCAGGCGGTAATCGATGGCCGCCCAGTCGCCGATGCCAAGCTGCTGCGCGCTCCAGTGACCGAGCCGCACACCGCTGGCGCCAAGCGCCACGCCGAGCCCCATCGCCACCTGGAACGCGGTGCTGAACAAGGTGTTGGCGGCAGCCATGCGCTGCTGCGGCACATCGGCAAAGGCGATCGTGTTGAGCGCGGTGAACTGCATCGAGCGCGTCATGCCGCCGACAAACAGCACGGCGGCGATCAGCCATACCGGTGTGGTCGGCGTCAGCAAGGCGCAGGCTGCCAGTGTGATGACATTGGCCGCGCCGTTCACCAGCAGCACCGGGCGGAAGCCGAAGCGGCGCAGGATGGGCGTGGTCACCGTCTTCATCATCAGGTTGCCGGCAAACACCGCCATCACCAGCAGGCCGGCATGAAAGGCATCCAGGCCGAAGCCCAGCTGGAACATCAGCGGCAGCAGGAAAGGCACGGCACCCACGGCCATGCGGAACAGCGAGCCACCGATGATCGTGATCGAGAAAGTCGGTATCGCCAGCGACGACAGGTCGATCAGCGGATGCGCGGCGCGCTTCAGGTGCCAGGCCAGCGCTGCCAGCAGCAGCGTACCGAGCGCGATGCAGGCGCCCGTCTCACGCCAGTCCGGCGCCGGGCCGCTGAGCGTTTCCGCGCCCCAGGTCAGCAGCAGCAAGGCGCTGCCGCTGAGCACAAAGCCGGGCCAGTCAAAGGGACGGCGCTCGGCCGCGCGCTGATCCGGTATCAGCCACCACGCCGCCACCAATGCCACCAGGCCCAACGGCAGGTTCAGGTAAAAGATCCAGCGCCATGAAGCGTAGCTGGTGATGAAGCCGCCGACCGCCGGGCCGATCACCGGCGCCACCAGCGCCGGCCAGGTCAGCGTCGCGATCACTGAAATCAGCTTGTCCTTCGGCGTGCTGTTCAGCACCACCAGCCGTCCGACCGGCACCATCATCGCCCCGCCCGCGCCTTGCAGCACGCGCAGCCAGACAAATTCTCCCAGGCTGGTGGCCATGCCGCACAACACCGATGCCAGCGTGAAGATCGCCAACGCCGCCGCGAACACGCGCCGCGCGCCAAAGCGCTGCGCCACCCAGCCGCTGATCGGAATGAACACGCCCAGCGTCAGCAGGTAGGCGCTGACGCCGATGTTGAGCGCCAATGGTGCGACGCCGAAAGATTGCGCGATATCCGGCACCGCCGTGGTGATCACCGTGCCGTCCAGGTTCTCCATGAAAAAGGCGCCAGCCACCAGCAACGCCAGCCACTTGCTGTTGGTCGGAGAGGATGTGCTGCCGTGCATAAGCGTCCCTGCGGATTGTTCAGCGCACCATTCTGCCGCAGGCGGGAAATTTACGCACGCTGGCTTGCAAAAACGAAGCTTGCGTTGCGTTTTGCAAGTGTGTTGTACAAGCCACGAAATATAAGAACACTCGTGCCATTTTTTCTCAACTGCTATAGAGTCGAGCTACCGAGTACAACCAAAAATATCGGAGACAAACCACATGAAGAGAACCGCCGCATCCGCAGCGTGCCTGACCGCGCTCGCCCTGTTCGCCGGCCACGCCGCCGCCCAATCCTCCGTCACCATTTACGGCACTTTAGATGTCGGCCTGGACCGCGTCGACAAGGGCCAGGGCAATGTGCAGGGCACCGTGTTTGGCGTCAGCGGCACCACGCCGGTGCCGAACAGCATCGCCGCGCCGAAGACCGTCTCGACCCGCCTGACGCCATCGCATACGCGCCAGAGCAATATCGGCTTCAAGGGCGTGGAAGACCTCGGCGGCGGCTGGCGCGGCCTGTTCGTGCTGGAGGGCGGCGTCACCATCGACAACGGCGGTCTCGCCAACGACAACCGCCTGTTCGGCCGTCAGGCTTATGTGGGCCTGACCACACCGGTAGGTGAAATCAAGGCCGGCCGCCAGGCCAGCCCGATGCTGATCTCCTACTACCTGGTGACGCCGGAAGCGCTGGGCTCGACCGACCTGTTCGGCGCCGGCCTGGTGGTCAACACCGTGCAGACCTGGCAGGACAACCAGATCAGCTACGCCATCAAGCAAGGCCCGATCACCGCCATCGTCTCATACGCCACCAACGCCGGCATCGGCAGCGGCGTCAGCGCGGCGCGCTCGGTGGCCACCTCGTCGACGCCGGTTGCCACCGGCACCACCGGCCAGATCGTCGGCGGCCTGACAGCTGGTGCGGAAACCGCCAGCGGGCGTGGCAAGGCGGCCGGCGCCATGTTGGCCTACCGCACTGAATCATTGGTGGCGCTGGCGTCCTACCACCGCAACAACTTCGACAATGTGCCGATCGGCGTGGTGTCGGGCACCACGCTGGTGCCGCTGTTCTTCGGCGAGAAATTCACCTCCTACATGGGCGCGGTGAAATACACCTTCCCTGGCGTCGGCACGTCGATCGCCGTGGCCGGCCACAACGCCAAGTTCGCACTGCGCGGCAACACCGATCCGGAAGTTCGCACCTGGACCGCGACGCTGAAGCACCCGATCGGCGCCTTCGACCTGACCGCGATCTTCCTCGACACCCGCTTCACCAATTACACCGAGGGCAAGGATCGTGGCTTGATGTTTGGCGTCGACTACAACTTCTCCAAGCGCAGCGCGCTGTATGTGCGTGCCGGCGGCATCAAGGATAGCCGTGGCAAGACGGTGGTATCGAGCGCCACGCCGCTGCCGCTGGCAGGCGGTCCTGGCGCCATCCTGATCCCGCTGGGCACGCAGGAAGTGCCGCTGTTCTCCGGCGCCGGCCAGAACATCGACGCCCGCACCACCATGCTCAGCATCGGCCTGCGCCACTCGTTCTAAATAAAAAAAGGCGGAGCACTGCCGGTACAGTGCTCCGCCAAAGACTACAGCCGAAACTTATAAGAATTTAGAGATGGGTCGCGATCTGCGGCAGCAGGTCGTCAAACGTGCGGCCATTGCCGTTCTCGCCGATGGCGTGCATCTTCCACTCGCCGTTGTGGCGGTAAAGCTTAGCCATGATCTGCGCCGAGTGCGGTCCTTGTACCGACAGGTTGAAACGCGCTACTTCCCGTCCATTTGCCGCATCGAGCAAGCGGCAATACGCATTCTCCACCTGCGCGAACGTCTGGCCGGTGAAGCTGTTCACCGTGAACACCAGGCTCTTGATGTGCGACGGCACGGCGCTCAGATCGACATTGATCTGCTCATCATCGCCATCGCCGGCGCCGGTGCGGTTGTCGCCGGTGTGTACCACGCTGCCGTCCTTGCTCTTCAGCTGACGGAAGAAGATCACATCCACCGGACGGTGGCCCTCGTCGAACAGCACGCACGAAGCGTCCAGGTCGACCGATTCGGTCTTGGCGCCAAAACCAAGGAAACCCTTGCTCTTGATGGCATCCCAGCCCAGACCCATGGTGACGCGCCCAAGCGCGCCGCCGGCTTCCTTCTCCAGAGAGATCTTCTGGCCCTTGCTCAAATTGACTGACATAGTTATTCCTTTACTTTACTGTGCGGGTTGACGCATCAAAAACGATTGCAGCGCCGCGCTGTTGCGCGAGCAGATCAGCACCTTGCCCCGGCCCGAAAACCGCAGCACCATGCCTTCGCCGCTGGTCTGGCTGTTGACCAGGTTGCTGAGGAAGCCGCCGCCACCGCCGGTGGTCATCGAGATCTCGTACTGCAGCCGGCTATCCCAGGCCACCACGTGCGCGTTGTCGATGATGACGTCGCGGCCCGGCTCCACGTCCAGTTCCGATATCCCGCCAAAGCCGGACACCGCCACCTGGCCGACGCCGCTGGTCTCGGTGATGAAGAAGCCGCCGCTTTGCGCAAACAGCGCATTGCCGACGCCCTGCGTGCGCACCTTCAGCTCGACGCTGTCGCTGGCGGCAACGAAGCAACCGTCGCTCAGCATGTACTGGTGATTGCCGACGTCGAGAATCTGCAGCGCACCAGGCAGCGTTGGCGCCAGCAGGCAATCGCCATCGCCACGCACCGCCTCGATGTGCTGCTGGAAGAAGGACTCGCCGTTGGCAAAGCGCCGCATGATCGCAGCGCCGATGCCGCCGGTCATCTTGCCCTTCAGGTCAAGCGCCGCTTCCATCATCACCATCGCGTTCGATTCGCAGTAGATTTTTTCTCCCTGGCGCATCGACACATGCAGGAATGGATCGAAGTCGCCGGTGATCGTAAATACAGGCATGATGCACGAGTCCTTTGCTGTGAATTAAACGCCGACGCCGAACGAGCCAGCCAGCGGACCAAGGCCGCCCTTGAAGCCCTGGCCGACCGCCTTGAACTTCCAGTCGCCACCATTGCGATACACCTCGCCGAAGATCATGGCCGACTCGGTCGAGCTGTCTTCCGACAGGTCGTAGCGGGCGATCTCGGTGTTGCTGCCGCCGTTGACCGTGCGGATGAACGCCTTCTGCACCATGCCGAAGTTCTGGCGGCGTGCGTCGCCTTCGTGGATGGTGGCGCAGATGGCGATACGATCGACATCGGCCGGCACCTTGGTCAGGTCGATGGTGACGGTTTCGTCGTCGCCAGCGCCGTCGCCGGTGCGGTTGTCGCCCGAGTGCGTGACCGACTGGTCGGACGATTTCAGGTTGTTGTAGAAGATGAAGTCGCTGTCATTGCGCACCTTGCCATCCACTTTCAACAGGAAGGCCGAGCCGTCCAGGTCGAACGGGCTACCGTCGGTGCTGCGTACGTCCCAGCCCAGGCCCACCACGATTTTGGTCAGGCCAGGAGCTTCCTTGCTCAGATTGACGTTGCCACCTTTTTGCAGACTGATTGCCATTTGTATTGCTCCTAAAATGAAAACCGGACTTGGTACTGCCAGCGGCGAGCCGTTGTCCGTATTGAACGGCCCGCCGAATTCTTTAAGCCGCGATGGCCAGTGCTTCCTGCTTGCGGCGGTGGCGCACAGAGGACCACACCGAAGCCGCGATGAAGGCCACACCTATCAGGCCGGTGAAGATCTCGGGCACATGGAACTTCATGCTGGCCAACATGATCGCGGCCAGGATACCGATCGCGTAGTGGGCGCCGTGCTCCAGGTACAGGAACTTGTCCAGCGTGCCTTTCTTCACCAGGTAAATCGTCATCGAGCGGACAAACATCGCGCCAATCGCCAGGCCCAGCATGATGATCACGACGTCGGTGGTGATCGCAAACGCGCCGATCACACCATCGAAGCTGAACGATGCATCCAGCACTTCCAGATACAGGAAACCACCGATACCGCCCTTCTTGACCATGTCGCCGACATTGCCGCCGCCTTCTTCTTCCTTCTCCAGCAGGCTGCTGATCGAATCGACGCCGACGTAGACCAGGATGCCCCACAGGCCGGAAATCAGCACCACCAGCTTCTGCGCCTCGGTCACCAGGCCCATGCAGCCCAGCAGCACGCCGATGGCGATCATCACCGAGATCGACGAGACCTTGCCGAGCGCGCCGAGTTTCTTCTCAAAGTTGCCCAGCCAGTGGGTCTCCTTCTCATCGTCCAGCAGGAAATTGAGGAACACCAGCAGCAGGAACATGCCGCCAAATGCTGCCACTTCAGCGTGGTGATTGGTCAGGTGCGTCGAATAGGTTTTCGGATCGTTGAGCGCCAGCGTCCACACCTCGGCAATACTCAGATCCGCAGCCACCGCCACAATCACCAGCGGAAACACCAGGCGCATGCCGAACACCGCGATGATGATGCCGACGCCGAGGAACAGCTTCTGCCAGTAGTCATCCCAGTTCTTCAGCACGGAGGCGTTCACCACCGCATTGTCGAACGACAGCGATACCTCCATGGCCGACAAAATCAGTGCAATACCAAACGCGGACAAAGCGCCGCCCCACCCTGCCAGCTCATAGCCCCACCAGCCCGCGAGGGCCAGGCAAACCAGGCTGACGAGAAAAGAAATCCTGAAGTGCTGCATCGAATGCTTTCGTAGTTATTAATCGATGGCAGCCAGTGTAAAGAAAACCGGTGTTTTGAAAAATAGAAGATAATTGAAGTATTACTTCGTAAAAACAGAACCATGAAAACCAGCGGACTCAACTTCAGGCATTTGTATTTCTTCTGGATGGTGGCAAAAGAAGGCGGCGTCACGCGCGCCGCCGAGCGACTCGGGCTGGCGGTGCAGACCATCAGCATGCAGATTGCCTCGCTGGAAAAAACCATCGGCAAACAGCTGCTGGAGCCACAGGGGCGGCGCCTGGTGCCAACCGAAGCGGGTCGCCTGGCGCTCAGCTATTGCGAGCAGATCTTCGCGCTGGGCGAGCAGTTGCGGGAAGCGCTGGATGAAGCGGAAACCGGAAAAATGCGGCTGGCGGTCGGCATCTCCGATTCGCTGCCGAAGCTGATCGCCTTCCGCCTGCTGCAGGCGACGCAGCAGATGGACACGCGCGTCCACCTGGTCTGCATGGAAGATGAATTTGAAAACCTGCTGGCCGATCTCGCACTGGGCAAGCTGGACGTGGTGCTGACCGACCGCACCGTGCGCGCCGGCGGCAGCCTGAAAGTGTTCAGCCACCTGCTGGGCGAAAGCGACATGAAACTGTTTGGCACGCCGAAGCTGGCGCGCAAATACCGCCGCAATTTCCCCCACAGCCTGCAAGGTGCGCCGCTGCTGCTACCGACCCGCAACAACGCGCTGCGCGGCCGCATCGACGCCTGGCTGCTGGAGCGCAAGGTGCGGCCTGAAGTCGTCGCCGAGTTTGAAGACAACGCCATGCTCAACACCTTCGGCCGCAACGGCCTCGGCCTGTTCTTCGCGCCATCGGCGCTGGCGGAAGATATCGAAGACCAGTTCGGCGCCGTGTTGGTGGGCGACGCCCCCGAATTGCGCGAGCACTTTTACGCCATCTCGAACGCCCGCAAGATCACCCACCCCGCCATCGAGGCCATCATCAACGAAGTGCACAGCGGCCTGCTGGCCACTTAAGTTTCACTCTGGAAAAATATCGATTTTGCGCTGCTTAGACGCTCAGTCGTTTAAGATGGTGGTTTCAACTACGGAAATCTGCCGCTCGGCCCCTATGCAAAATGTCCTGCTTGTCGTTCTCGCCCTGTTTTTGGTTGCTTTGAACGGTTTCTTCGTCGCTGCTGAATTCGGCATCGTCACTCTGCGAAAAACGCGTGTCCGCGCCATCGCCAAGACGCAGGGATTAAAGGGGCGCATCCTCGGCAAGGTCCACGGCGAGCTGGACGCCTACCTGTCCGCTTGCCAGCTGGGGATCACGCTGGCCTCGCTGGGCCTGGGCTGGGTCGGTGAGCCGGCCTTTGCCAGCCTGCTGGAGCCGCTGCTGCACGCCATCGGCGTCACCTCGCCGGAATTGATCCACGGCATCGCTTTCATCTTTGCCTTCGGCGTGATTTCCTTCCTGCACATCGTGGTCGGCGAGCTGGCGCCGAAGTCGCTGGCGATCCGCATGCCGGAAGTGGTGGGCCTGTGGAGCGCGCTGCCGCTGTACGGCTTCTACTGGGCCATGTACCCGTTCATCTACCTGCTGAACGCCAGCGCCAACCTGGTGCTGCGCGCGGCAGGCCTGGCCGGCAAGGGCGGCCACGACAGCCACTATTCGGTGGAAGAACTTAAACTGATTTTACGCACCAGCCAGCCGGGTGAAAAATTCAACCAGGACGAACGCAACATCCTGGCGCACTCGCTGGATTTCAGCGACCTGTCGGTTTCCGACCTGATGCGCCCGATTAACGAAGTCATCAGCCTGCACGCCGCCCGCTCGCTGAACGACAATCTCGACACCATGCTGCGCAACCGCTTCAGCCGCTATCCCTACTACGACAAGGATGGCGAAACGGTGCTCGGCGTGGTGCACCTGAAAGACCTGTTCTTCGCCATGCAGTCCGGCCGCCCGATTACCGACCTGACGCCGTTCCTGCGCCCGGTCGAGACGATTTCCGCCCGCACAGCGGCACTGGAGCAGTTCCGCCGCTTCCGCGACGGCGCGCCGCATTTCGCGCTGATCGGTGAAAAAGGCAAACGCCCGGTCGGCTTCATCACGCTGGACAACCTGCTGGGCGCGATGGTTGGCGAAATCCATGACGAATTCCGCCTCAACGAGAACGACTGGCTGAAGCAGGCGGACGGCACGCTGATCGGCAAGGCCAGCCTGCCGATCTTCTCGCTGGAGCGCACGCTGGGCATCGATATAGAAAATGAGGAACTCGGCCTGGAAGAGGTAGAATCGGTGGGCGGCCTGATTATGCTGAAACTGGGCGACATCCCGAAACAGGGCCAGCGCATCAGTTTCCGCAGTTTCGATATCGTCGCCAAGAAAATGAACGGACCGCGCATCCTGCTGGTCAAGATCATCCCCAAGGATGACACCGAGGATAACGCCGACCAAGACTGACAGGCGCCCTCCTGCGGCGCCAGGGGGAGACATGTTAGCCCGGATCATCTTCAGCGCCGCCCTGCTGTGTTTGGCGGCACCGGCCCGTGCCGATCACCTCGGCGACTGTGGCCGCCTGCGCAGCGCCTTCTACGAGTACGGCGCGCTGTACTACAAAACCAGCTACGGCAGCTGGACCGGCATCGACAAGGATGTGGTCGACGAAGTGGCGCGCCGCATGGGTTGCACCATCGAGCCGTCGACCGATTCGCGCGTGCGCATCTGGGCCGGCCTCAGCGGCGGCAGCATCGATATGTCGGTCTCGGCCGTCTCGACGCCGGAGCGCGAGAAAATCGGCCATGTGATCCCCTACCTTTCTGAACGCAACTATGTGCTGCTGCACAAGGATGTCCAAGCGCGCAGCATGGACGAGTTCCTGGCCGATGTTCACATCAAGATCGGCGTCATCAAATCTTTTCGCCACGGCAAGGCCTACGATGCCTGGCTGGACAAGCTGCGCGCGCAGGGGCGGGTGTACGAGGCGCCGGACTACGAGGCGCTGCTGCGGCTGTTCAAGCTGAAACGAGTGCAGGCGGTGATGGCGATCAGCTCCGGCTGGTACCCGCTGGTCAAGCACGCGCAGATGAGCGGCAGCTACCGCATCATGGACTGGGCGCCGTCCAGGGATGCGGTGGTGGGCGGCCTGATCCTGTCACGCCAGCACGTCGATGATGCGCTGGCGGCGCGCTTCAGCCAGACCATCGGCGCCATGCGCGAGGATGGCACGCTGAAGCGCATCTTCGAGCGTCACCTGAACGCCGAACTGGCGGCCAGGCTGCTTAACTTCTAAGTTCGTCGCCGGTCCACTTGCGCAGCAGGCCAAGGCCGACCGCCAGCAGCGTCGGGCCGATGAACAGGCCGACAAAGCCGAACGCCAGCACGCCGCCCATCACGCCCAGCAGCACCAGCGCAAACGGCAGGCTGCTGCCACGCGAGATCAGCAGCGGCTTGATGACGTTGTCGACGCCGCTGATGACAAACATGCCCCAGACGAACATGAAGATGGCCCAGCCGGTATCGCCATGGTTGAACAGCCAGATGGTGGCCGCGCCCCAGATCAGCGGCGGGCCGACCGGAATCAGCGAGAACAGGAAGGTGGCGACCGACATCAGCGTCACCGCCGGCACGCCGGCAATCAAAAAGCCGACCGCCGCCACCGCCGCCTGCGCCAGCGCGGTGCCGAGGATGCCGTACATCACGCCGCGCACGGTGCGGCTGACCGTGTCGGCAACGATGACGCTTTGTTCGCCGATCAGCTTGTCCATGCCGGAGGCCAGCGCGTAGATGATGGCATGGCCGTCGCGGTACAGGAAGAAGCTGACGAATACCGCCAGGCTGACCTGCGCCACGCCGGAGCCCAGCACCATGCCGCCGCCCAGCAGCAGCCGGCGTGCCGGTTCCAGCAGGTTGCGCGCCGCTTCCAGCAGTTCTTCGCGGCTGTGCAGCAGTGTGTTGATGTAGCTGTCGATCGCCTCGCCGACCAGCGGGATGTCCTTGATCCAGGCCGGCGCGTTCAGCGTGCCGCTGCCGAGGCTGGCCTTGATCTGGTCATAGTAGGAAGTGGCGTTGTCGGCGATATTCCAGGTCACCAGCGTCAGCGGCACGATGATCAGCAGCGTCAGGCCAACGCTCATCACCAGCGCGGCAATGGTGCGGCGGTTCTTCAGTTTTGCCAGCAGGCGCAGGTATAACGGCCAGCTGGAGATGGTGATGGCAGCGGCAAACAGGATCGCCGCCAGGAAAGGCCGCAGCACGATCAGGCAGCCAATCACCAGCAGGATGACGGCAGCCAGGCGGGTGTAGGGCTGGAAGCGCTGCTTCATGCGGCCTCCGCCGGATCAGGACAGCAGCAGCTTGATGTCGTGCACGGCCGGGCCGGTGCCCTGGCCCGGACGCAGCAGCAGGCGCAGCTTGCCGTCCTTGTCGAATACGTAGCTGGCGGCGGTGTGGTCGATTGAATAGCTTTCCTTGGTGCTGCCTGGGACCTTGTTGTACACCACCTTGAATTCCTTGCCGACGGCGGCGGTCTGTTCAGGCGTGCCCCACAGGCCGAGGAAGCGCTTGTCGAAGGCTGGCACGTATTCGGCCAGCAACTGCTGGGTATCGCGCTCCGGATCGACGGTGACGAACAGCACCTGCACCTGCTCGGCTTGCGGGCCGAGCTGCTTCATTACTTCGGACATTTCTGCCATCGTGGTCGGGCAGACGTCCGGGCATTGGGTATAGCCGAAGAACATGACCACCACCTTGCCCTTGAAATCAGCCATGGTGCGCGGCTTGCCGTTGTGGTCGGTCAGCGAGAAGTCCTTGGCGAAGGATGCGCCAGTCAGGTCGGTGCTCTGGAACGCCAGCTTGGGCGCCTCCGCCTTCTTCTCGCCGCAGGCGGCCAGCAGGGAAACGGCGATCAGCGCGAGCGCAAGAACTTTTTTCATCGAGAAGTCTTTCAGTTGAACTTGTTGTGGCTCACGCCGGTCTAAACCGCATGATGCCATTATCAATGCTTAAATACTGCTTAAGAGGCAATCATGAACCAAAGTGATTCCAAAGAAAAGATTCGTGCCGCGATCCGCCGATCAAAAGAGGTTTGGTGGACAGCCACTGACCTTGCGAAAGAGACAGGCATCCCGTTGGAGACCACATTAAGTCTGCTTGAAACAAGTGGCACCTTTCTTCGGGCATATCATACCAACCCTCTAGGACAATCGGTCTTCACCACCCGGGAAAAATACCTCGCAGATCTACCGTGGCCGCGTCGATTGCTGGATTTGCTGGCTAATAAGGTCGGGGTGTGACATGGCGCCCATTGAGCCTATGACCACTATACAGTTGGTCGCAATTGCCGGTCTCGGTGGCTTTGTGTGGAACATGATGGACTTGTGGGAAGATGGCAAAAAGCCGCCAGACAAGCGCGTCCCAAAAGATTGGCGATATTGGATTTTCTTCGCTTTTTGGCCCTGCGCGGGAGCCGCGCTAGCCCGGCTATATATTCTCGATGGCTCGACACTTCGCCCATTGCTTGCGTTCTCCGTCGGATTGAGCATCTCCTCTACGCTACAGGCCATGGTAGCAAAAGCTACGACGGCCCCCTCACCGCCGTCGAACGACGTGCCTGAATGATGCTATTAGATCTTGATGTAGTGGTCGACCAGCAGGGCGAGGAACAGCAGGCCGAGGTACATGATGGACCAGGCGAAGGCTTTGCGGGCGATCAGGTCGGTGTAGTGGCGGTAGATTTTCCACGAGTGGTGCAGGAATACGGCGTTCAGGATCACCGCGCTGACCAGATAGATCAGGCCGCTCATCTGCACCGCATACGGCAGCAGCGCGGTGGCCGCCAGCGCGATCGAATACAGCCAGACGTGGAACTGTGTGAACTGCATGCCGTGCGTGACAGGCAGCATCGGCAGGCCGGAGCGGGCGTAGTCGTCGCGGCGATACAGCGCCAGCGCCCAGAAATGCGGCGGCGTCCAGACGAAGATAATCATCACCAGCAGCCATGCTTCCATCGGCACATCGTTGGCCACCGCCGCCCAGCCCAGCGCCGGCGGCATTGCGCCCGACAGCCCGCCAATGACGATATTCTGCGGCGTGGCCGGCTTCAGTATCATCGTGTAGATAATCGCGTAACCCAGGAAGGTCACAAAGGTCAGCCACATGGTCAGCGGATTGACCAGCGTGTACAGCACCCACATGCCGGCGCCGCCGATAACCAGCGCAAAGACCACCGTCTGCCACACCGTGATGTCGCCCAGCGCCATCGGCCGGCGCGCCGTACGCGCCATGCGCGCATCGATCTCACGCTCGGCCAGGCAGTTGACCGCGAACGCCGCCCCCGTCAGCAGCCAGATGCCCACCGTTGCATACAGCACCAGCTCCAGCGACGGCAAACCATCGGGCGTGCCAAGGAACATGCCGATGATGGCGACGAACACCGCCATCATCGTGACGCGCGGTTTGGTCAGCGCCCAAAATTGCAGGGCGCGGGTCTGGTGTTTGGTGCTTACGGTTTGCGTGGTCATGGGAGCAACTTAATCAATGCCGTACCGTCGACGCCGGAGGATATGCAGCGCCTGAAGCTGCTTTTTTGGCAATGTCGTACTGGTACTTAGCCTTGTAGTTTAACATGGTCAGCAACAGCACGAGCAGCGCCGCACCGGCGTTATGCAACACGGCAATGGTCAGCGGGAAGCTCAGATAGATGGTTGCCAGGCCGGTCAGGATCTGCGCGCCCAGCACCAGCGCGATATTGCGCGCGGTCTTATGCAGCGCGTCATGCCCCCAGGCGCGCCATACGGCATAGCCGGCGACCATCGTCACCAGCAAGCCGAAGTTGCGGTGCACCCAGTGGATGGCTGTCAGCGCCGAGAACGGCAGGTAGTGGCCGGCGGCAGTCTTGCCCAGCTCGCGCCACAGCGTGAAGCCGTGCTCGAAGTCCATCTCCGGGATCACCTTGCCGTTACACAGCGGGAAATCGGTGCAGGCCAGCGTCGCGTAATTGGTGCTGACCCAGCCGCCCAGCGCCAGCTGCACCAGCAGGATCGCCGCCGCCACCGCCGACAGGATGCGGATATTGCGCATCGCCGGCGGCGAGGCGCTGACCACCGTACGCGGCGAAATCAGATGGTTCTGGCGGCCGCCGTACCACACCAGCATCGCCAGCAGGCCCATGCCCAGCAGCAGGTGGATGGTGACGATGATCGGCTGCAACTTCAGCGTCACGGTCCAGGCGCCAAACGCGCCCTGCACGCACACTGCGACAAACAGCGCGGTCGGCATCCACGGCGCATACTCGGCGCGCGTGCCCTTCGACTTGCGCCACTGATACCAGGCCTGCGCCATCATCGCCACGATCAGCACGCCGATGGTCATCGCCAGGTAGCGGTGGATCATCTCGATCCACGCCTTGACCACCGTTACCGGGCCGTGCGGCATCAAGGTTTCCGCCGCCACAATCTGCTCATGCGCGATGAAGGGATTGGCAGCGCCATAGCAGCCCGGCCAGTCCGGACAGCCGAGGCCGGAATCGGTCAGCCGCGTGAAGGCGCCAAACACGATCAGGTCGAAAGTGATGAACACGCAGACCCACACCAGCTTGCGGTACTTGCTGGCGTCCGACGAAGTCCAGACGATGGCGGCCGGCAGCAGCGCGATCAGCAGCGCCGTGACAGCCATTTGGGCGAGAGTGAGATGCATGATTCTTAACCTATGGCCGAAGCCTTCAACAATTTCGCGATGTCCTTGTGGACCCGCTTGACCTTCTCGACATCGCTGGACACCGCCCCTTTCGGGAAGCGCATCATCAGGTTGCCCAGCGGATCGATCAGATACACATGGTCGGCCGCGCGGTCCGCCGCGCCCTCCTCCAGTGGCAGCCATTTCTGCAGCGTGGCGGCCGGCGCACGCAGCATGTGGGTGCCGTCGTTCACCCGCAGCAGCATGGTTTCCAGCGGCTGATCATCGGTAATCATCCACACCCGCTCGATGCGGTCGGCCTCTTTGCCCTGCATGGTGCGCAGCTGACGCATGGCGAACAGCTGGTCCTGGCAATCGGCGCCGCAATCGGACGGACCGACTTTCAGCATGATCCATTTGCCCTTGTAATCCTCCAGCCGCGCCGGCTTGCCGTCCAGCGTGGTGCTGGCCATGGCCGGGATCGGGTAGGCGCGCGGATCGATCAGCGCGCCGTAATTGGTCTGCCCGCCTTTCGGCTTGATGACGTAATAGGTGAAGTATGACGCAATCAGCGGCGCTGCGCAGACCGCCAGCACGCCCAGCAGTTTCCAGCGTCCGCGCCCCGGTTTATTTGGTTTTTCCACGTCTGAATCCGTTCACGACAAAAAAGATAAGCGCCATCGCCGACAGTGCATACCACTGGAAGGCATAGCCTTGATGTTTTTCCACGCCCAGCGACGGCGCCGGCCAGTCGCGCACCATCTGCGCATCGTCACCGGACGGCTGCGCCGGCGCCCCCTGCTCCAGCACGAACGGCTGCATGCTCAGGCCGCTGTCCTTGGCCAGTTGCAGCGGATCGGCGTTTTGCACGATGGCGTTCGGCGCCAGCGGTGGCGCCGTGCCCAGTTCCATCACGTGGCCGGCATTGTGGCGGGCGATGCCCTGCAGCGTCACCATGCCGTCCGGCGTGGCGTAGGCCGGCAGCTTGTCGCGCACCTGCGGGTCACGCGGCAGCCAGCCGCGTGCCACCAGCACGTGCATCGACGATCCGCTTATTTTAAACGGCATCAGCAGATAGAATCCGGCCCGGCCCTGGTACGGGCGATTGTCCAGATACACCGGCCAGCCGCGCACGAATTCGCCGCTGACAGTCACGCGGCGCCAGGCGACAGTGTCCGCCGCCAGCGGCGCGCCGTCCAGCACTAACGGTGCCTGGCGCGCGCCCTGGGACAATTTGTCCTGCAGCGCAGTCTTCTGTTCGGCACGGCGCGACTGCCAGTTGCCGAGTTGTACACCCAGGGCCACCACCAGCACGGTGGCGACGAAAGGAATCAATTTAAAGCGGAACGCCATTACAATGGAACCTCGATCAAATCGCCACTCCCACATGACATGAAAATTGCCGTTGCCATCGCGTTCATCCTGATCATCGGCAGCCTGGGGGCGGCATTCTTCTTCCTGATGCGCGACAAGGGCCGCAGCAACAACACGGTGCGGGCGCTGGCAGTGCGCGTGGCGCTGTCGATCACCCTGTTCCTGCTGATACTGCTGGCTTACAAGCTAGGGTACATCCAGCCGACCGGCATCCGCAACGGATAAAAAAAAGCCGCACCGGAGTGCGGCCTTTGCAGCGGCGTACCTTACATCCAGTACACCACGACGTACAAGCCCAGCCAGACCACGTCGACAAAGTGCCAGTACCAGGCCGCGCCCTCGAAGGCGAAGTGGTGATCGGGCGTGAAGTGCCCCTTCAGCAAGCGGTACAGCACCACCGACAGCATGATTGCGCCCATCGTCACGTGGAAGCCGTGGAAGCCGGTCAGCATGAAGAAGGTGGAACCGTAGATGCCCGAAGTCAGTTTCAGGTTCAGCTCGGTGTAGGCATGATAATACTCATAGCCCTGGAAGCCCATGAACGTGGCGCCCAGCAGCACCGTGGCGAACAGCCAGAACGCCGTCTGCGCACGGTGGCCGGCGCGCAGCGCGTGGTGCGAGATGGTCAGCGTCACGCCCGAGGTCAGCAGCAGCGCGGTGTTGATGGTCGGAATCGGGAACGGCCCCATGGTGCGGAACTCTTCGACCGTGCCGGCCGGGCTGGCGCCGGCCCATTGCGCGGCAAAGTCCGGCCAGATGAATTTATGGTCCAGATCACCCAGCCATGGCAGCGTGATGGTGCGCGCATAGAACAGCGCACCGAAGAAGGCGCCGAAGAACATCACCTCGGAGAAGATGAACCAGCCCATCGACCAGCGATAGGAATGGTCGATGCGCTGGCTGTACAAGCCGCCTTCGGATTCCTTGATGGCGTCGCCGAACCAGAAGTACAGCACGGTCAGCGTGCCAACGATGCCGATCAGATTGGCAGCCGGCCCCCACGACACATCATTGACCCACGCCGACGCGCCGATCATGGTCACCAGCAGCGACAAGCCAGCCAGCAGCGGCCAGCGGGATGGGCCTGGCACGAAGTAATACGGCGCCGCGCCGCCATGCGATCCTGTTGAACTCATCTTCATCTCCCTATTCACTATTTTGCTACGACGAATTTGACGATTGTTATCAGTAATCCTATGAACACCGCCACCGCCAGCAAGGCGGCGATGATGACGTGGAACGGGTTGAAGCCCTGCTGGTCGTCGGCGTCGAAATCGCGCTTGCGGCGCAATCCCACAAACGACCACAGCACCGCCTTCAGCGAATACAGGAAGCCGGGCTTGTCCGCCATCACTGCACCCCTGCCGTCTTCACCAGGCCGCCGCCCACCTCAAAGAAGGTGTACGACAGCGTGATGGTCTTCACCTCCTTCGGCAACTTCGGATCGATGTAGAACACCACCGGCATCTGCCGCGCCTCGCTCGGCTTCAGGGTTTGCTGCTTGAAGCAGAAACACTCCACTTTCATAAAGTACGGCGTCGCGTTCTGCGGCGCGTAACTCGGTATCGCCTGCGCGTTCATCTCGCGCTTCTGCGTGTTGACCACTTCGTACATCACCGTGTTCAGCTCGCCGGGATGGACCGTCATGCTGGCCTGGGTCGGGCGAAATCGCCATGGTCCCTGTGCATTGCCGTCGAACTCGATGGTGACGCTGCGGTTCTTGTCCACCTGCGTGTTCTTGTCGTATTCGACGACGCCGTCCTTTTGCGTCAGCACGTTCAGTCCCAGTGCTTCGCAGATCTGGCGGTAGAACGGGTTGAGCGCGTAGGCAAAGCCAAACATCAGCACCGCGAACACGGCCAGTTTCATGAGCAGCGTGCGGTTGGTCATGTCAGCTCAGCCAGAGGCGCTTGACGAACACAGAAGCAAAGAAGAACACCACCAGCCCGCCCAGGATCAGGGCGGTGCGCAGGTTGTTGGGCTTGTTTTGACCGCTCATGATTATTTGAACTGCGGTGGCGTTTCAAACGTGTGGAACGGCGCCGGCGACGGCACGGTCCACTCCAGGCCTTCAGCACCTTCCCATGGCTTGGCTTCCGCCTTCTTGCCGCCACGGATAGTCGGCAGGATCACGAAGAACAGGAAGAACACTTGCGACAGGCCGAAACCGAAGGCGCCGATCGAGGCGATCATATTGAAGTCGGTGAACTGCGCCGAGTAGTCGGCGTAGCGGCGCGGCATGCCGGCCAGGCCCAGGAAGTGCATCGGGAAGAAGGTGACGTTGAAGGTGATCAGCGACAGCCAGAAGTGGGTCTTGCCGAGGAATTCGTTGTACATATGGCCGGTCCACTTTGGCACCCAGTAGTAGAAGCCGGCAAACAGCGCGAACAGCGAGCCGGCCACCAGCACGTAGTGGAAGTGCGCCACCACGTAGTAGGTGTCCTGCAGCTGGATGTCGATCGGCGTCACCGCCAGGATCAGGCCGGTGAAGCCGCCGATGGTGAACACGAAGATGAAGCCGACCGAGAACAGCATCGGGGTTTCAAAGGTCATCGAGCCGCGCCACATGGTGGCGATCCAGTTGAACACTTTGACGCCGGTGGGCACCGCGATCAGCATGGTGGCGTACATGAAGAACAGCTGCGAGGTGACCGGCATGCCGGTGGTGAACATATGGTGGGCCCAGACGATGAACGACAGGATGGCGATCGAGGCGGTCGCATACACCATTGAGGCGTAGCCGAACAGCTGCTTGCGGGCGAAGGCCGGCAGGATCTGCGAGACGATGCCGAACGCCGGCAGGATCATGATGTACACCTCCGGGTGGCCGAAGAACCAGAAAATGTGCTGGTACATCACCGGGTCGCCGCCGGCAGCCGCATTGAAGAAGGTGGTGCCGAAGTGGCGGTCGGTCAGCGTCATGGTGATGGCGCCGGCCAGCACCGGCATCACGGCGATCAGCAGGTAGGCGGTGATCAGCCAGGTCCAGCAGAACATCGGCATCTTCATCAAGGTCATGCCAGGCGCGCGCATATTGAGGATGGTGACGATGATGTTGATCGAGCCCATGATCGACGAGGCGCCCATCAGGTGCATGGCAAAGATGGCCATGTCCATGCCAGGGCCCATTTGCGTCGACAGCGGCGCGTACAGCGTCCAGCCGGCGGCGGTGGCGCCACCAGGCACCAGGAACGAGGTGGCCAGCAGGATCGCAGCTGGTGGCAGCAGCCAGAACGAGAAGTTGTTCATGCGGGCGAACGCCATGTCGGAGGCGCCGATCTGCAGCGGGATCATCCAGTTGGCGAAGCCGACGAAGGCCGGCATGATGGCGCCGAACACCATCACCAGGCCGTGCATGGTGGTCAGCTGGTTGAAGAATTCAGGCTGGAAGAATTGCAGGCCCGGCTTGAACAGCTCGGTGCGTATCATCAGCGCCAGCACGCCGCCGGACAGCAGCATGATGAACGAGAACCACAGGTACAGCGTGCCGATGTCCTTGTGGTTGGTGGCGAACAGCCAGCGCGCCGGGCCGTGCGGATGGTCGTGGTGCGCGTGGTCTTCGCCGGGCGCGTGATCGTGGCCGTGATCCAAAGTAGTAGTGCTCATCTGTAACGCTCCTGATTACTTACGTGCAGCCACGATTTCGGCTGGTTGAACGATGTTTTCCTCGGCTTTGTTCGTCCAGCTATTGCGGGTATAAGTAATGACAGCCGCGATATCCGTATCCGACAATTGTTTCCAGCCAGGCATCTCGGTAGGATATTTCCCACTCTTCTTACCGTGCAACAGCACGTTGATCTGTTCCGCTTTCGGGCCATTCACCACCGGCGAGGCGTCCAGCGCGGCAAACATGCCTGGCGTGCCGCGGCCATTGGCCTGGTGGCAGGCGACGCAGTTGGTGTTGTAGACTTTTTCGCCTTTGGTCTTCAGCTCGTCGATGGTCCAGGTCTTGGTTGGATCATCGGCCAGCGCGGCCATTTCTTTTTTCTTGGTGTCGACCCAGGCCTTGTACTCGTCATCGGTGACGACGCGCACCACGATCGGCATGAAGGCGTGTTCCTTGCCGCACAGTTCCGAGCAATAGCCGCGGAAGGTGCCGGTGTGCTCCGACTTGAACCAGGCATCGCGCACGAAGCCGGGAATCGCATCCTGCTTGACGGCAAAGGCCGGAATCGACCAGGAGTGGATGACGTCGTTGGCGGTGGTGATCAGGCGGATCTTGCGCTTGACCGGCACCACCACCTCGTTATCGACTTCCATCAGGTAGTTGTCGCCGCGCGCCTCGGTCGGCTGGAAGCCCGGCGCGCCCACTTGCGCACGCGGCGTCGACAGGTTGGACAGGAAGCTGATGCCCTCGCCTTCGCCCTTCAGGTAATCGTAGCCCCACTTCCACTGCATGCCGGTGACCTTGATGGTGATGTCGGCATTGGAGGTGTCCTTCATGCCGACCACGGTGCGGGTGGCGGGCAGCGCCATGCCGATGACGATCAGGAAGGGCACGATGGTCCAGGCCACCTCGACGGCGGTGGATTCGTGGAAGGTGGCCGGCTTGTGGCCCAGCGACTTGCGGTGCTTGAAGATGGAATAGAACATCACGCCAAACACGGCGATGAAGATGACCAGACAGACCGCCATCATCCAGTTGTGCAGGTCGTAGACTTGGGAGGCGATCTCGGTTGCGGGAGGTTGCAGGTTTAATGCACGGTCGGTAGGTCCCCCGGTACCGCCTGTCGCGGCGGTGTAGGTGCCTGTTGCGGTGTCAGCTGCCCACGCTGGCATGCCGGCTGCCAGCATGGCCAGCCCCAGCACCAACGCTTGAAGTCGCTTCGCATATGTCATGTTTTCCCCAACTGCCCAAGAAATTAAAAATATATTTTTTTAACGTCTTACCGGCTATCGGTGAACTGAACCGGCGACGCTCCTTAAACAACATCGCATGGGCTGGGATAACCTGGCCGATGCGCGATTCTGCTTAATGCAACTGCTCGTTCGTACTCGATGTAACCTGTGTTTGCCATGGTGGCAAAGTTAGTGATTGATTATATAGAACAAAAACGTGGCACATCAAGCAATAAACTATTGTTGTTGCCACATGGCTTTACGCCGCATGGCAACATGAAATCCGCATTCAGCGCGGCTTGCGCGGCGGATCGAAACGAATGATCGCTTCGCCCTTGGAAGTGACCTTGGGCGCCGGACGGAAGGCGTGACCGTAGATAACTTCAAAGGTCAGCCCCAGTTTGCCATCGCTGCGGCGGCCACGTTCCAGCGTGTCCAGCATGCGTTGCCAGGCCGCCTTGCCCATCATGCTGCGGCGCAACGTGGTGAGCGGATTCCCGCCCAGCGCGCGCACATCGGACAACAACGCCTGCGGCGTTTCATAGGTCACGGTGATGGTTTCCATGTCCAGTACCGGGGTCGAAAAACCGGCTTCGACCAGTTGATCGCCAAAATCGTGCATGTCGACGAAGGGCAACACGTGCGGCGCCAGGTCGGCTTCGGCAAACGCGGTGCGCAGTTCGCGCAGCGAATCCGGGCCGAAGCAGGAAAACATCAGCAGGCTGTTTACCCGCAGTACGCGGCGCCATTCGGCAAACACGCGGTCCGGCTGCGGATGCCAGTGCAGCGCCAGGTTGGACCAGACCAGGTCCAGCGAATTCGGCCCCAGCGGCAAATCGGCAAAATCGCCGCACAGCAGGTCGACCCCGCTTTTCGACGGCAGCAGCTTGCTCAGCAGCTGGTTCAGCGACGATGGTCTGGCGCCCGGCCCGTGGGCGGCATGCAACATGGCTTCGGCGGCATCCAGCCCCACGATCTGGGCGGCTGGATATGATTTTTGCAACAGAGGTAAGTCGGCGCCGCTTCCGCAACCTGCGTCCAAAACGCGCGAAGGCGCTATTTTAATCAATTCCAGCCGATCAAACATGCGCGATGATACTTCCCGGCGCAGAAAATCGGCGGCGGCGATACGCTCAGGGCGGGAAAACAGCTTGCGGACGCGCTCCAGATCGATCGGCGCGCTGAGTTTCGGGGGATTGGCAGGGACTTGCATGAAGATAGGTCGTCGTAGTGCGATAATGTCGGCAGTGTACATGGTTGCACGCACTCGCGACGGAGACCGGACAGGTTTTCACAGGGGAAGCGTGGCATGAATGGCAAGATCATCGCGATTCGCTGGGGCCGTGCGCTGCTGGACCGGCTGTTGCCCAACGCCTGCGCGCTGTGCGGCGCCGACAGCGACGATGCGCTGTGCCCCGGCTGCGAGGCACAGTTCTTCGGCCCCGCTGCCGCCGTTGCCCGCTGCGTCTGCTGTGCCAATCCGCTGGCCAGTGCCGCCCGCGTCGGCGAGGTGCCGGTCAGCACGACGCGTGTCGGCCCGACAGCGCTGGACATTGCGTCGCCGGGCGGCGGCAAGGCGCTGGATCGCACGGCGCTGGACATTGCGTCGCCGGGCGACGGCGAGGCGCTGGATCGCACGGCGCTGGACATTGCGTCGCCGGGCGACGGCGAGGCGCTGGATCGCACGGCGGCGGCGGGCGACGGCGAGGCGCTGGCTCACACGGCGACAGCTGGGCTGGTATGCGGCGTCTGCCTACGGAGCCCGCCGGCGTTTGACTGCACGCTGGTCGCCGCCGACTATGTGCTGCCGGTCGACCAGCTGGTGCTGCAACTGAAATTCGGCCACCGCCTGGCGCTGGCGCCGCTGTGCGCCCGGCTATTGCGCGACGCCGTGCTGCGCCAGGATGACATCGCGCTGCCCGCCCTGCTCTGCCCGGTGCCGCTGGGACCGCGCCGGCTGGCCGAGCGCGGCTACAACCAGGCGCTGGAAATCGCCCGGCCGCTGGCACGCAGCATGGGTGTCGCGCTGGAAGCCAGGCTGCTGCAGCGCGTACACGAAACCGCCGCCCAGAGCAGCGTCGCACCCGCCGAGCGCCAGGCCAATATCGCTGGCGCCTTCGCGGTGCCGGACGCCACCCTGGTGGCAGGCCGCCACATCGGCGTCGTCGACGACGTCATGACCAGCGGCCGCACATTGAACGAACTGGCGGCAACACTGAAGCGCCACGGCGCCGCGCGGGTCAGCAACTTCGTGTTCGCCCGCACGCCGCCACATTGAATTTTAAGAAGGAAGAAAAATGTTCCACGTCGTCTTGGTCCACCCAGAAATCCCGCCGAACACCGGCAATGTCATCCGCCTGTGCGCCAATACCGGCGCGCAGCTGCATCTGATCGAACCGCTGGGCTTTCCGCTGGAGGATTCCAAGCTCAAGCGCGCCGGCCTCGACTATCACGAATACGCGCGCATGAAAGTCCACAAGGACTGGGACGCCTTCCTGGCAGACACGCGGCCCGACCCGGCGCGCATGTATGCGATGACCACGCACGGCTCCTCGCCGTTCGCGCAAGCCGCCTTCCAGACGGGCGACGTGTTCGTGTTCGGCTCCGAAACCGCCGGCCTGCCGGTGGCGCTGCGCGAAAGCTTCCCGCCGGCGCAGCGCATTCGCCTGCCGATGCGCCCGGACAACCGCAGCATGAATTTGTCCAACACTGTCGCTGTGGTGGTATTTGAAGCCTGGCGCCAGAACGGCTACGCCGGCGGCGCCTGAAGCGCTGCGGCTGGCGGGCGGGCATGCCGCCACACCGAGCCTGCCACGCCGGCGATCAGCAGCACAATGGCCGCCAGTTCCAACGGACGCGGTGTCTGGCGCAGGTAGATAAAGCCGTACAACAGGCCGAACAGGATTTCGAACAGCAGCAACTGGCCGGACAGCGTCACCGGCACGCGCCGGCAGGCGATGTTCCACAGCTGGTTGCCGACCACCGATGCGCCCAGTGCGACCATCGTAACCACGCCCCAGAAATGCCACCAGTCACGCGCCAGGCCGTCGCGGCCCGCGCCGCCCACGCCGCCACAGGCGTAGACCACGACCGCCAGTGCCAGCGCCACCACACCGGTGCTGAGTCCATACAAGCCCGACCATTCGGCGCCGCTGTAGTGCGGATTACGCTTGAGGAAGCGCGCATTATCGACGGCGTACCAGGTCCAGCACAGCAGCGCGCCGAAGGCGCACAGCATGCCCAGCGCCACGATCGGCCAAGGCTGGCCGCTGCCGTTGGCGTGCGTGAACACGTCGATGTTGATGCAGGCGATGCCCGCCACCACCAGCGCCAGCGGCCAGGCCAGATGGCGCAGCGGCAAAGCGCCGTGATCGCGTCGCCCGAGCAGGGTGACGCTCAGCGGCAGCAGGCCGATGATCAATGATGCTGCCGCCACGCCCGCCAGTTGCACGCCGGTCGACAACAGCAGGTAGTAGACGATATTGCCGGCCAGCGCGTGGCGTAGCAGCACCTTGCAATCATCGCGCGTGAGCCGGCCCAGCAAGCCGTTGAGCCGTGGCGCCAGCAATAGCAAGGTAATCAAGCCATACGCCAGGTAGCGGCCCAGCGCCAGCTCCATCGGTGAGAACTCCGCCAGCCAGCGCGGCATCACAAAGATCGTGCCCCAGAATGCTCCGGCCAGCAGGCCGCATAAAATGCCATACCACATAGACGCTCCTTTCGAGGCCCATTGTGGCGCGGCGCGCGGTGCGGGGATTGTGCCGGACTAGCGGATTTTTGTCTGGTTCTGCTGTCGATAGGCCAGCGGTGTGATGTCCATCGCGCGGCGCATCGCGTGCGTCAGCGCGCTTTGATCGGCATAGCCGGCCAGCGTGGCCAGTTGCGCGATCGGCAGCGACGATTCCACCAGTTGGCGGCAGACATAACGTAGCCGCATGGCGTTCAGCCAGGCTTGCGGCGTGGTGTCCAGTTCCTCGCGGAACACCCGGTGCAGGCGGCTGACGCTGAGGCAGGCCACTTCAGCCATGCGCCCGGTATTCCATGGATGGCCGGGCTGCGCTTCAAAGCGCGTCAACGCCGCCTGCAGGCGCGAGGCCGGCCGCAGCGGCTGGCTGGTCAGCGATTCCAGCAACAGCGGCGTCCAGTTGGCCAGCACGGCAGTGCTGGCGGCGCCCTGCTCTTGCAGCATGCCCATGAAGTCGATCAGCTTGGAGGTGGCGGCGCTGACGGGGGCGAACGGCCGCTGCGCCAGCAGGCCGGCGGTTTCCGGCGAGACGGCGGCCAGGTCAAAGTCCAGTATCAGCGACGCATTGGGTGCGTCGGAGAATTGCGTATGCACCAGCCCCGGCGCGATGAAGGCCGCTCGCAACGGATGCAGCAGCGCACCGTGGCCGTTGATATCCAGGGTCAGCTTGCCGCGCAGCGGCAGCACCATCTGGGCGAAATCGTGCGCGTCCGAGAACGGAACGTCATAGCTGCGCAGGTCGATTTCGGTGGGCGTCATGCCACCAGTGTACCGCCAAAGCAGAGCCCGTGTACGTTTGGCAGAACTGACCCCGGCGTGTTAGCGGCGGGCGCCCCAGATGGCCAGCAGGACCAGCAGACCGGCACCCAGCAGGCCGACCAGGATGGTGCAGCCGGCCATGATGGCGGCCGGATTCGGCATGCCGTGCACTTCGGCGGCGAAGGCCAGCACCACGGCGGCCAGCAGCTGCGCCGGCAGCACGAAGCGCAAATTGCGGAAGGCCCAGGGATTGCCGCGCAGCCAGTAGTGGCGCGCCACCATCAGCGGCGGCCCCCACAGCGCCAGCACAAAGGCCAGCACCGCCACCAGGATCAGGATGATCCTCATTTGAAGGAGCGCACCCTGGTCAGCAGCTTGGTGGTCGAACGGTCGTGCGCGAAGTCGATGGCAACCGCCTGGCCGCCGTAGGCAATCACCGCCTGGCCTTCGGGGATGGCGTCCATCTGGTAATCGCCGCCCTTGGCGTAGATTTCCGGGCGCGCCTGCTGCACCACTTCCAGCGCCGTGTCTTCGTCAAAGTCGACCACCAGGCTGACCGACTCCAGCGCCGCCAGCACCGCCATGCGGTCGCCACAGTTATTCAATGGCCGGTCGTCGCCCTTGCCCAGCCGTTTGACCGAGGCGTCGGTATTCGCCGCCACCACCAGCGAGGCGCCCAGCGCACGGGCCTGCGCCAGGTAGGTGACATGGCCGCGGTGCAGGATGTCGAACACGCCGTTGGTCAGCACCACCGGCTTCGGCAATGCGGCGACGCGTGCCGCCAGTTGTTCTCGGGTGCAGATCTTGTCTTCAAATTCAGGCATGGCTTCTTAAGTGTCAGGTTTTTCGTCGGGTGTTTCTTCTTCAATGCTGAGCGCGCCAAAGGCGCTGCCTTCGCTCGGCTCGCCGCGCGCGCTGTGCAGCTTGATCTGCAAACGCAGGCCATTGGCCGAGTCGGCATTGCGCAGCGCGTCGTCGTAGCCAATATAACCTTTATTATAAAGTTCATGCAGCGCCTGGTCGAACGTGCACATGCCCAGCTCGCGCGATTTGTGCATGATCTCCTTGATGCTCTGGAAATTCCCCTTGAGGATCATCTCGGCAATGGTCGGCGTGTTGAGCAGGATTTCGATGGCGGCCTTGCGGCCCTTGCCGTCCTCGGTGCGGACCAGCCGCTGCGATACGATCGCGCGCAGATTGGACGACAAGTCCATCAGCAGCTGGTTGCGCCGCTCCTCCGGGAAGAAGTTGATGATGCGGTCCATGGTCTGGTTGGCATTGTTGGCGTGCAGCGTGCCCAGGCACAGGTGGCCGGTCTCGGCGAAGGCGATCGCGTGCTCCATGGTTTCGGTATCGCGGATCTCGCCGATCAGGATCACATCCGGCGCCTGGCGCAAGGTGTTCTTCAGCGCGTTGTGCCAGGACAGCGTGTCAACGCCTACTTCGCGGTGCGTGATCAGGCAGCCCTTGTTCTTGTGCACATACTCGACCGGGTCCTCCACCGTGATAATGTGGCCGGCAGAGCTGGCGTTGCGGTGATCAATCATCGCTGCCAGCGTGGTCGACTTGCCGGAACCGGTGCCGCCCACCACCAGCACCAGGCCGCGCTTGGTCATGATGATGTCCTTCAGCACCTCCGGCAGCGCCAGCTTTTCCAGCGACGGGATCTCTGAGGCGATGGTGCGTATCACCATCGCCACATTCTGCTGCTGCACGAAGACGTTGACGCGGAAGCGGCATACTTCCGGCAATGAGATAGCAAAATTACATTCCAGCTCGGCCTCGAACTCCCGCTGCTGCTTGTCGTTCATGATCGCCAGCGCCAGCGCGCGCGTGACGCTGCCGGTCAGTTTTTGCTGGCTTAGCGGCTTCATCGCGCCCTGCGCTTTGATACTGGGCGGGAAATCCGCAGAAATGAACAAATCCGAACCGCCGCTGTGGTGCATCACTTTCAACAGCTTGTGCAGATAGGCTTGCGCTTCTTCAGGACCGAATGTGGCGGAGGACATACATTCCCTTTCGAGTTACGCTGCGTCATGTTCGGCTACAATAGCTCAACTTGGCGTTCAATTATTGCATCCCCGCATCGCCTGTGTTCAAATACATTCATGACACTGACCGAACTGAAATACATTGTCGCCGTTGCAAGAGCGAAGCACTTCGGACATGCGGCGGAGGCTTGTTACGTCGCACAGCCGACGCTGTCGGTCGCCATCAAGAAACTGGAAGATGAACTGGGCGTGGTCCTGTTTGAACGGGGCGGCGCCGAAATCTCCGTCACGCCGCTGGGCGCGCAGATCGTTGCCCAGGCCGAACGCGTGCTCGAACAAACCGCCGCCATCAAGGAACTCGCCAAGCAGAACAAGGATCCGCTGGCCGGCCCGCTGCGCCTGGGCGTGATCTACACCATCGGTCCCTATCTGCTGCCGCCGCTGGTCAAGGGCATGATAGACAAAGTGCCGCAGATGCCCCTGATCCTGCAGGAGAACTTTACCGTCAAACTGCTGGAGATGCTGCGCCAGGGCGAACTGGACGCGGCCATCATGGCGCTGCCGCTGCCGGAACATGGTATGGCCATGCAAGTGTTGTATGACGAACCCTTTGTCGTTGCGATGCCATCGGCCCACCCATGGACCAAGCGCAAATCGATCCCTGCCGACGACCTCAAGACCGAAAACATGCTGTTGCTGGGTAACGGCCACTGCTTCCGCGACCAGGTGCTGGAAGTCTGTCCCGAGATGGCGCGCTTCTCCACGCCGGGCAACGGCATGCAGCGCACCTTCGAAGGTTCGTCACTGGAAACCATCCGTCACATGGTGGCCAGCGGCATCGGCCTGACCGTGCTGCCGCGCGCCTCGGTGCCGGACATGGACACCAAGGATGGCATGCTGCAATTCCGTCACTTCGAGGCGCCGGCGCCGTCGCGCCGCGTGGTCATCGTGTGGCGTAAAAGCTTCACCCGCAAGGCAGCCATCGATGCCGTATGCGATGTGGTGGCATCCTGCAACCTGCCAGGCATCACCACCCTCTGCGCCGCCGAATGACGTCCGGCACCGGGATTTGCGATAATCTCCGCTTTCCTGTTCTCCGAAGTGACTTATGACCAAGCTGGCGCTCTACCTCCGTCTGATCCGCATGGACAAGCCGATCGGCACCGTGCTGCTGCTGTGGCCGACCCTGAGCGCGATGTGGATCGCCGCCGGCGGCGTGCCGGACTGGCAGTTGCTGGTCATCTTCATCCTCGGCACCTTCCTGATGCGCTCGGCCGGCTGCGCCATCAACGACTACGCTGACCAGGACATCGACAAATTCGTCAAGCGCACCGCCGAGCGGCCGATCACCAGCGGCCGCGTCAGCGGCAAGGAAGCGGTGGCAATTGCCGTGGTGCTGACGCTGCTGGCCTTCTGCCTGATCCTGCCGCTGAACACGCTGACCAAGCAGTTGTCGGTGGCGGCGGTGATCCTGGCCGGCACTTACCCGTACACCAAGCGCTTCTTCGCCATTCCGCAAGCCTACCTCGGCATCGCCTTCGGCTTCGGCATCCCGATGGCGTTTGCCGCCATCCAGAACCATGTGCCGGCGGTGGCCTGGCTGCTGCTGATCGCCAATGTCTTCTGGACGCTGGCCTACGACACCGAATACGCGATGTGCGACCGCGACGACGACCTCAAGCTCGGCATTCGCACCTCGGCCATCACCTTCGGCCGCTACGACGTCGCCATCATCATGTTCTGCTACGCCATGCACTTGGCGATCCTGCTGGTATGCGGCTGGCAGCTGGGCTTGCGCCTGTGGTTTGTCGCCGGGCTGGCGGTGGCTGCCGGCCTGGCGGGCTATCACTACACGCTGATACGCCACCGCGAAAGGACGGCCTGCCTGTACGCCTTCCGCCATAACAACTGGCTGGGTGGAGCAGTATTTGCGGGCGTAGCGCTGGACTACGCGCTGCGTTAAATCAACTAAACGCAATTGCGCGCCAAAAAAATGGCAACTTCGTCGATACTGCTACTTCAACCGACAAATACAGACGAGGTCACCATGAGCCAAACCGATATTGCCGACACCCAGGCCGCCATTGCCAACACCCGTGACAAACTGGTCGACGGCCTGCGCAGCTCCATCAACGACGCCGAGAAATGGCTGGAAGAAAGCGCCGACGACGTCAGCGAAGCCGCCTCCGAAGCGCGGGCCCGCTTCGACGACACGCTGCGCACCGCCGTCAGCGACCTGCGCAAGCTGGAAGACAGCATCCTGGCCCACAGCCGCGAAGCCGTCGAGAGCGTCGACAGCTATGTCCATGACAATCCATGGAAAGCCATCACCATCGGCGCCACCGTCGGCCTGCTGCTGGGCGTGCTGATCTCCCGCAAGTAACCGGACTAGCCGGCGCGGACTAGCCGGCGGCGCCCAGTTCGTCGCCGAGTTCCTTGCCGCGTGCGGCGGCCGCTTTCATCGCGGTGATGATGGCGGCCTTGACGTTGCTGGACTCCATGCTGGTCAGCGCCGCGTACGTGGTGCCGCCCTTGGAGGTGACGCGCTCGCGCAGCAGCGCTACCGGATCGCTCGACTGCTGCGCCAGTTGCGCCGCGCCGGTGAAGGTCGCCAGCGCCAGCTGCTTGCCCTGCTCCGCGCTCAGCCCCATTTCCTCGGCCGCCTGCTGCATCGCCTCGATGAAGTAAAACACATAGGCCGGGCCGCTGCCCGATACCGCCGTCACCGCATCGATCTTGTTCTCGTCATCCAGCCACACGGTCGGGCCGACCGCGCGCAGGATATCGTCGGCTGCCTTGACCTGCGCTTCGCTGACGCCCGGCATCGCCACCATGCCGGTAATGCCCTGACCGATCAGCGCCGGCGTGTTCGGCATGCAGCGCACGATGGCGCCGTGGCCGCCGAGCCAGCGCGACAGGTCGGCGCCGCGGATGCCGGCGGCGATCGAGACCATCAGCGGCGGCTGCGCCGCATCGATCAACGGCAACAACTGCGCCGCCACTTCACGCATGCTCTGCGGCTTGACCGCCAGCACGATGACGTCGGCGGCACCGACTGTGGCATCGGCTGCGGGCGCCGTGCTCACGCCATATTGCTGATGCAGCCGCGCCAGGCCGTCGACGTTGGGATCGACCACGTGGATGTTGGCGCCAGCAGTCAGCTTGTTGGCCAGGCCGGCGATCAGGGCGTTGGCCATGTTGCCGCCGCCGATAAATACGATTTTCATTGTTCAAGCCTTGTTGTAGTGACGCGCGCCAAAAATCGCGCTGCCGACGCGCACGATGGTTGCGCCTTCGAAGATCGCCGCCCGCATGTCGGCCGACATGCCCATCGACAGCGTATCCAGCGCCAGTCCATCAGCACGCAGTTGCTCATATACAGCGCGCAGGCGGGCAAAGGCCGCGCGCTGCTGCTCAAACTCCACGGCCGGCTCGGGGATCGCCATCAGGCCGCGCAAGGTCAGATTCGGCAGCGAGGCGACCTTGTGGGCCAGCCCTGCCACTTCCTCCGGGGCGACGCCGCTCTTGCTGGCCTCGCCGCTGATATTCACTTGCAGACAAATCTGTAGCGGCGCCAGACCTGCCGGCCGCTGTTCGGACAGCCGCTGCGCGATCTTTTCGCGCTCGACTGTATGTACCCAGGCGAAATGCTCGGCGATCGGGCGCGTCTTGTTGCTCTGGATCGGGCCGATGAAGTGCCATTCGAGGTCCGCCGCTCCGCCCTCCTGCACCACGCGGATCTTGTCCAATCCCTCCTGCAGATAGTTCTCGCCAAACGCGCGCTGGCCGGCCGCGACCGCCTCCAGCACCGCCTCGGGGCCGAAGGTCTTGGACACGGCCAGCAGCTGCACCGAGGCCGGAGGCCGGCCCGATTCTTGGGTTGCGGCAACAATTGTCGCCGCGATGTCTTGCAAGTTCTGGCGGATCAGGGACATAATCAATGAGTAAAAAGCGTTAAACCGGCCAAGTGCGGCAATCGACAGCAGGGATTATAAATGGACATTTCCGAACTACTCGCATTCTCGGTCAAGAACAAGGCCTCGGACCTGCACTTGTCGGCCGGCTTGCCGCCGATGATACGGGTGCATGGCGACGTGCGCCGCATCAACCTGCCGCCGCTGGAGCACAAGGATGTGCACAGCATGATCTATGACATCATGAACGACGGCCAGCGCAAGGTGTACGAGGAAATGCTGGAGATCGACTTCTCATTTGCGATCCCCGGCCTGGCGCGTTTCCGCGTCAACGCTTACAACCAGGAGCGCGGCGCCTCGGCGGTGCTGCGGACGATTCCGTCGAAAATCCTCAGCCTGGAAGAACTGAACGCACCGAAAATCTTTGCCGACTTCGCGCTGAAACCGCGCGGCCTGGTGCTGGTGACCGGCCCGACCGGCTCCGGCAAATCGACCACGCTGGCGGCGATGGTCAACCACCTCAACGAAAACGAGTACGGCCACATCCTGACGATTGAAGACCCGATCGAGTTCGTGCACGAATCGAAGAAATGCCTGATCAACCAGCGCGAGGTTGGCCCGCACACGCTGTCGTTCAACAACGCGCTGCGTTCGGCGCTGCGCGAAGACCCGGACGCCATCCTGGTCGGCGAGCTGCGCGACCTGGAGACCATCCGCCTGGCGTTGTCGGCAGCAGAGACCGGCCACCTGGTCTTCGGCACGCTGCACACCTCATCGGCGGCCAAGACCATCGATCGCATCGTCGACGTCTTCCCGGCCGATGAAAAGGAAATGGTGCGCGCCATGCTGTCCGAATCGCTGCAAGCGGTGATCTCGCAGACTTTGCTGAAGACCAAGGATGGCGCCGGCCGCGTGGCCGCGCACGAAATCATGGTGGCAACGCCAGCGATCCGCAACCTGATCCGCGAAGCGAAGGTAGCGCAGATGTACTCGGCGATCCAGACCGGCAGCAACGTCGGCATGCAGACGCTGGACCAGAACCTGACCGACCTGGTCCGCCGCAACATCATCAGCGCCGCCGCCGCCCGCAGCGCCGCCAAATCGCCCGAGAACTTCCCCGGCTAAAAACCGGGGTCAAAAACCGGGGTCAGTTCTGCCAAACGTACACGAGCTCATGTACATTTGGCAGAACTGACCCCGAATATAGAATATAGACCCCGAATATAAGGAATCAGTATGGAACGCGATCAGGCTTCTAAATTCATGTTCGACTTGCTGCGCCTGATGCTGGCCAAGAGGGGGTCGGACTTGTTCATTACCGCTGGCTTTCCGCCGGCGATCAAGATCGATGGCAAGATGACGCCGGTGTCGTCGCAAATCCTCACCGCCGCGCATACGCTGGACCTGGCGCGCTCGATCATGAGCGACAAGCAGGCCGCCGGCTTCGAGCTGACCAAGGAAGCCAACTTCGCCATCAGCCCCGGCGATATCGGCCGCTTCCGCGTCTCGGCTTTTGTGCAGATGAGCTCGGTCGGCATGGTGCTGCGCACCATCACCTCGGAAATCCCCAAGCTGGAAGACCTCGGCCTGCCCGAGGTGTTGAAGGATGTGGTGATGGCCAAACGCGGCCTGGTCATCATGGTCGGCGCCACCGGTTCCGGCAAGTCGACCACGCTGGCGGCCATGGTCGGCTACCGCAATGAAAACAGCTACGGCCATATCATCACCATCGAGGACCCGGTCGAATATGTCCATCCGCACAAGAACTGCATCGTCACCCAGCGCGAGGTCGGCGTCGATACCGACGACTGGGCAGTGGCGCTGAAAAATACGCTGCGCCAGGCGCCGGACGTGATCCAGATCGGCGAGATCCGCGACCGCGAAACCATGGACCACGCGATCGCCTTCGCAGAGACCGGTCATCTTTGCCTGGCCACGCTGCACGCCAACAGCGCCAACCAGGCGCTCGACCGCATCATCAACTTCTTCCCCGAAGAGCGCCGCCAGCAGTTGCTGATGGACCTGTCGCTCAACCTGAAGGGCATGATTTCGCAACGCCTGATCCCGAAGAAAGAGGAAAAAGGCCGCGCCGTGGCCATCGAAATCCTGCTGAACTCGCCGCTGATCGCCGACCTGATCTTCAAGGGCCAGGTACACGAGATCAAGGAGCTGATGAAGAAATCGCGCGAACTGGGCATGCAAACCTTCGACCAGTCGCTGTTCGACCTACACGAAGCCGACCTGATTACCTACGAGGACGCGCTACGCAACGCCGACTCGGTGAACGACCTGCGCCTGGCCATCAAGCTGGAGGGTAAGGCCGCGAAAAACCGCGACCTGTCCGCCGGCACCGAACATTTGGGAATCATTTAATGAACACACTCTTCGATATCACCGCCAACGGCCTCGACGGCCAGCCGGTCAACCTGTCCCAGTACAAAGGCAAGGTGCTGCTGATCGTCAACACCGCCAGCAAGTGCGGCTTCACACCGCAGTACAAGGGCCTGGAAGCCGTCTACCAGCAATTCAAGGATCGCGGCGTGGAAGTGCTGGGCTTCCCGTGCAACCAGTTCGGCGCGCAGGAGCCGGGCGATGCCGACGCAATCGGCGCCTTCTGCGAGAAAAACTACGGTGTCACTTTCCCGCTGTTCGCCAAGATCGATGTCAACGGCGAGCACGCCCATCCGCTGTTCCAGAAACTCAAGAAGGACGCGCCCGGCATCCTCGGCACCGAAGGCATCAAGTGGAATTTTACAAAGTTTCTGATCCGCAAGGACGGCACGGTCTACAACCGCTACGCCCCTGCGACCAAGCCGGAAGAGTTGATTTCCGATATAGAAAAGCTACTGGCTGAGTGATTTCGACAACAAAATGTCCACTACAAAAGTTAAATATTGAAAACGTTTTCCAAAAATCGTATCGGTGCTTAACTTTTCGGTAATAATGGATTAGTCGTTTCCTGTCGTTTCAGTCGCTATGTCCTTAATGGGAAAAATTCTGTCGCCTTGGCTGCGGATGGGAATGTACTCCAGGTTGTTTGTGCCCATCTTCGTAATTATCGCGATGGTGGTGGGTGTGCGCTATCACCTGATGCTGGAGTCCGAGACCGCCTATGCCAACGCCCGCTATCAGCACGATGCCGGTGAACTGGCTGCGCATTTGCGCAAGACCTTGTTGCCGTTGCTGGCCGCGCCGGACCGCGCCGGCCTGGACGCCGCCTTGTCCGGCGCGCTGCTGCTCAATACCGACCTGAGCGCCGCACGCGTCGATTACGCCGGCGGCCATCTGGAAGCGCTGCGCGGCGAGCGCATCGAACCGCAATATCCGGCATGGTTCCCGCACCTGGCGCCGATCGCCAGCATGCAGCGCACCCTCACCATCGACAACGCCAGGCTGGCGCTCAGCTTCGAGCCTGTGCAAGCGCTGAATGGCGTGTGGCGCAATGTCCATCAACAGGCGGTGATCTCGGCGGTCAACGTCAGCATCATTTATGGGCTGCTCGGCCTGATCATCTTCGCCAACAAGCGCATGCTGCGCCGCCTGGCCGACGCCACCAACCGATTCCAGGGCGGCGAGCATGACGTGCGCTTGCCGCTCAGCGGCACGCTGGAGGCGCGCATGTTGGCCTCCACCTTCAACAACATGGCGCAGCGCGTGCAGGCGCTGGTGCACAAGCTGCAGCAAAGCCAGAACGACCTGAGCGCGCAGCTGGCGCGCACGCTGCTGGCGCAGCAGCAGCTGCAAGTGGAGAAGGACCGCATCGAAGTCACGCTGGCCTCGATCGGCGACGCTGTCATCACCACCGATTTGAACGGCAAGATCGACACCATCAACGAAGTGGCGCAAGCGCTGACCGGCTGGCCGGAATCGCGCGCGCGCGGCATGCAGCTGCACCAGGTGTTTGTGCTGGCAAATAACTTCGGCCAGCACTCGCTGCTGAAAGCGATGAAGCAGATTTACGCCGGTGGTGAGGTGGTCAAGGTCGGCAACCAGAACCTGCGCAACCGCATCGGCCAGACCTGCACCGTGGAATACACCGCCAACGCGATCCGCACGCCGCAGGGCGAGGTTCAGGGCTCGGTGCTGGTGTTCCGCGATGTGACCGAACGCCGCCAGCTGATGCAGCAGATTTCATGGCAGAGCAATCACGATATTCTGACCGGCCTGCCCAACCGCGCGGCGCTGGCGCTGCGCTTTGAACAGGAAGTGCAACGGGCGCGCGAACATAATCACCTGCTGGCGGTATGCCTGTTCGACCTGGATCACTTCCAGCATGTGAACCAGGCGCTGGGCCAGGCGGTGGGCGACGAAATCCTCAAACAGGCGGCCAGCCGCCTGCACGACTTTGCCGGTCAGCGACATTATGTGGCGCGCCTGGGCGGTGACGAATTCGTGCTGCTGCTGCCGGAACTGAACGACCGCGCCGCCATCGAATACGCGATGGGCAAGCTGATGGCCGCGCTGGCGCGCGACTACCTGTGCGACGGCAAGGCGGTCAGCATGTCGGCCAGCGTCGGCATCGCCGTCTATACCGGCAACGACATCAGCGCCGACAGCCTGCTGCGTCATGCGGACCAGGCGCTATACCAGGCCAAGATCACCGGACGCAATCGCCACCACTTCTTTGACGCCGACCTCGATGAGCAGGTGCGCACCCACCATAACCGCCGCACCGAGGTGCGCAACGCGGTGCGTGCGAATGAGCTGGTGCTGTACTACCAGCCCAAGCTGGACATGCGCCAGGGCCGCATCGTCGGCATGGAAGCGCTGCTGCGCTGGGACCATCCGACGCGCGGCGTGGTGGGGCCGATGGATTTCCTGCCCATCGTCGAGCATACCGATGTGATTGTGGATATCGGCGAATGGGTGCTGCGCGAGGCATTGCGGCAGCTGGAATCCTGGCGCGCCTTCGATGCGGACTGGGTCATCAGCGTGAACATCGCGGCGCGCCATTTCCAGCGCCATGATTTTGTCGAGCGGCTGACGGCGATCCTGGCCGAATTCCCGGACGTGCCGCCGCACATGCTGGAACTGGAGATACTGGAATCGTCGGCGCTCAGCGATATCAACCACGTGCGCAGCGTCATGCTCGATTGCCAGGCGCTGGGCATCAGCTTTGCGCTGGACGATTTCGGCACCGGCTACTCGTCGATGTCCTACCTGAAGCGCTTGCCGGCGGATGTGCTCAAGATCGACCAGAGCTTCGTGCGCAATATGCTGGTGGACCGCGACGACCTGCACCTGGTCAGCGCGGTGATCGGTCTGGCGCGCTCGTTCGGCCTGGGCGTTATCGCCGAAGGCGTGGAGACCATCGAACATGGCGCGATGCTGATGCGCCTGGGCTGCGACCGCGTGCAAGGTTACGGCATCGCGCGGCCGATGCCGGCCGATGACATCCTGGCGTGGGTAGCGGGTTTTGATACCGCGCCTGTATGGCAATCCGCTGCCACGCTGCCGCCGATCATCAGCCTGCACGGCGAACCGGCCGGTGGCACCTCGCAAATGGCCTTAATTTAAGGCGCGATCAATCAGTTCTATCCAGTGCCGCACCGGCGTTTCGGTACCGGATTGCAGATGTGCGGCGCAGCCGACATTGGCCGAGACGATAGTGTGTGCGCCGGTATCGTGCAGATTCTCCAGCTTGCGGTCGCGCAGTTGCAGCGACAACTCCGGTTGCAGCAGCGAGTAACTGCCGGCCGAGCCGCAGCATAAATGGCTGTCCGCGCACAACACCACGTCGATGCCGACTGCGCGCAACACGCCTTCCACCTTGCCGCGTATCTGCTGGCCGTGTTGCAGCGTGCAGGGCGGATGGTAGGCAACTCGCCCCGTGCCTCCGCCTTTGCTCGCACGCCGCGCCAGCTCCGGCTCGAACTGCGGCATGATCTCGCTCAGGTCACGCGTCAACGCCGAGATGCGCGCGGCTTTGGCGGCATATGCCGGATCATACGCCAGCAGGTGGCCATACTCCTTTACCGTCGCGCCGCAGCCGGACGCGGTCATGACGATCGCCTCAACTGCCACGCTGTCGGCCTCGCTGCCGACATAGGGCCACCACGCATCGATGTTGCGGCGCATATCATCCAGCGCCGCCTCCTGCTCATTCATGTGATGCCGCAGCGCGCCGCAGCAACCTGCTTTCGGTGCGACGATCAGTTGCACGCTTAAGGCATCCAGCACGCGCGCGGTGGCGGCGTTGATATCCGGCGCCATGGCCGGCTGCGCGCAGCCATCCAGCACCAGCATCTTGCGCGCATGCTCGCGCGTGGGCCAGACACCAGCGCGCTGGCGCTGCGGTATCTTGTCCTGCAAGGCGGGCGACAGCAAGGGCCGAAAAATCTGCCCTGCGCGCAGCGCGACGCCAAACACAGTTTTGCGCGTCAATCCCTCGATCAGCACCTTGCGCTTGATGCGCTCTCCCAGTGGCCGGCCCACGCGCTCCTCCACCACCTTGCGGCCAATGTCCACCAGCCGCCCATACTTAACACCCGATGGACAGGTGGTTTCGCAGTTGCGGCAGGTCAGGCAACGGTCCAGGTGCAGCTGCGTGCTGGCAGTAACCGGCGCACCTTCCAGCACCTGCTTGATGAGGTAGATGCGCCCGCGCGGGCCATCCAGTTCGTCGCCCAGCAATTGATAGGTCGGGCAGGTCGCAGTGCAGAAGCCGCAATGCACGCAGGCGCGCAGGATCGCCTCGGCCTCTTCGCCTTCGCGCGTATGCTTGATGAAGTCGGCCAGATTAGTCTGCATACATGCGCCCCGGATTGAAGATCCCGGCGGGATCAAACGATTGCTTCAACCGCTCGTGGATCTTCGCCACCGCCGGCGCCAGGGGATGGAATACGCCAACGCGCTTGTCGCCGCCCCGGAACAAGGTCGCATGGCCGCCACACGCCGCCACTGTGCGGCGGATGCTGTCCGCCTGTGCCGCATCATCCGCTTTCAGCCAGCGCTGCGCTCCGCCCCACTCGATCAGTTGCTCGCCCCGCAAGATGATCGCGCTGGCATGCGACGGCACCGACATGCGCCACAAGCTGCCGCCTTCAAAATACGCGGGCCGCTGGTCACGCAGCGACTCCCACAGCGCAGCATCGCCTGGCTCGCCGCCCAGTCGGCGCTGCGCCGCCTCCACCGCCGCATCCGCGCCCGAAAGGCGCAGCGACAGCACACCCTGATGCCAGCAGCTCGCGGATATCGGCAGCGGCTGGCCAGCCCATTCGTTCAGCCGCGCCAGCGCATCGATCTCGCTCATCTCAAACCGCAGGCTGGCTTCGCGCAGCGGCACCGGCAGCACTTTCAAAGACACTTCCAGGATCAGCCCCAGCGTGCCGAGCGAGCCGGCCAGCAGGCGAGAGACGTCGTAGCCGGCCACGTTCTTCATCACCTGGCCGCCAAAACGCAGTATCTCGCCACGGCCATCCATCAGTACCGCGCCCAGCACGAAGTCGCGCACCGCACCCGCACTGGCGCGACGTGGACCGGAAAGCGCTGCGGCAACCACGCCGCCTATCGTCGTCCCCGCAAAGCGCGGCGGCTCGAAAGCCAGCATCTGCTGATGCTGCGCCAGCAAGGCTTCGATTTCCGCCAGCGGCGTGCCGCAGCGCGCGGTAATCACCAGCTCCGTCGGCTCATAGGAAATGACGCCGCTGTAGGCGCGCGTATCCAGCACCTCGCCGTGCAGCGCCTGGCCGTACCAGTCCTTGGTGCCGCCGCCGCGCAAGCGCAATGGCGTTCCCGTGGCGGTGGCGGCGCGGATGCGGTCAGAAAAATCGGCGGTGGAAGTCATCGTCAAAAACGCTCAAGGTGGGCAAACGGCAAGACGCCGCCGCTGACGCGCATTTTGCCAAATTCGGCGCAGCGGTGCAGCGTGGGAATCGCCTTGTCCGGATTCAGCAAGCCGTGTGGATCGAAGCTGCGCTTCACCGAGAAGAATGCCTCCAGCTCCGCCGGTGCAAACTGCACGCACATCGAATCGATCTTCTCGATGCCGACACCGTGCTCGCCGGTGATGGTGCCGCCGACTTCCACACACAGCGCCAGGATCTCCGCACCGAAGGCTTCGGCGCGCTGGAACTCGTCTGGAATGTTTGCGTTGAACAGGATCAGCGGATGCAGGTTGCCGTCGCCGGCATGGAACACATTGGCGCAACGCAGGCCATACTTGCTCTCCATCGCCGCAATACCAGCCAACACCTGCCCCAGGCGCTTGCGTGGGATCGTGCCGTCCATGCAGTAGTAATCCGGCGAGATGCGGCCCGCCGCCGGAAAGGCGTTCTTGCGGCCGGACCAGAACTTCAGGCGTTCCGCTTCCGACTGCGACACCGCAATCGCAATTGCTCCGGCCGTGTTCAGCACCGCCGTCATGCGTGCGATTTCCTCTTCCACTTCCTCGATGGTGCCATCAGCTTCGCACAGCAGGATCGCTGCGGCATCGGTGTCATAACCCGCTTTGACGAAGGGTTCCACCATGCGCGAGGAAGTCTGGTCCATCATCTCCAGGCCGGCCGGGATGATGCCGGCGGCGATCAGCGCGGCCACCGCATGACAGCCCTTCACCACTTCATCGAACGAGGCCATGATGACGCGCGCCATGGCAGGCTTGGGCACCAGCTTCACCGTCACTTCGGTGACGATGCCCAGCATGCCTTCGGAACCGATGAACACCGACAGCAGGTCCAGGCCAGGCGCGTCCAGCGCTTCGCTGCCCAGTTCCACCACATCGCCATCAATGGTCGCAACACGTACGCGCAACACGTTATGCACGGTCAGGCCGTATTTCAGGCAATGCACGCCGCCCGAATTCTCCGCCACATTGCCGCCGATGGTGCAGGCAATCTGCGAAGACGGATCGGGAGCATAGTACAGGCCATGCTGCGCCGCCGCTTCCGAGATCGCCAGGTTGCGCACGCCCGGCTGCACCACTGCCGTACGCGAATAGGCATCCATGCGAACGATGCGGTTCAGGCGCGCGGTCGACAGCACCACGCCGTCCGCGATCGGCATCGCACCGCCGGACAGGCCGGTGCCGGCGCCGCGCGGCACGATGGGCACGCCCAGCTCGCGGCACACTTTCAGCACCGCCACCACCTGCGCCTCGCTATCCGGCAACACGACGATCATCGGCAGCTGGCGATACGCGGCCAGGCCGTCGCATTCATATGGCCTGGTATCCTCCGGTGCGGACAGCACGGCGCGCGCCGGCAGCACATGCTGCAGCGCCGCAGCCACCTGCGCGCGTCGCGAAACAAGATCGGAGATGTTGTTCATCGGGCCATTGTAAGCACAAACGCCGCGCCAAGGCGAAATCCGCCCCTGATTTGTTGTATTCTTCTGAGCGCAGCTACATCAATCACTGGAACGGAATATGGAAAAAGAGTTTGAGAGGGAGTGGCTCCTGGCGCTGGAAAAGCGCTTTGGTGTCGAGGCGACGATTGCACAAGTGACGCTGGACGATCGTCCGCGTATGCTGATCTATTATTTCAAGGATTTTCCGGAAAATGGCATGCTGACCGCCGTTACCGCCGGCCTGTCCAACGCTAGCCATCCGGACTGGATACACGGCAAGCCGGAACTGAGCTTTGCGCTGCGCACCGAGGACAGCAAATGGGGCGCCTCCGCCGCTTTCCTGGCACAGGCCTTCTTCGATCAAAAGCCGTTCCGCTACGAGTCCTCGTTCGCGATCGACCGCCCGATGTCGGGCGACAGCGCGATGAACGCCTGCTTCGTCTACAGCCCGCCATTCCTGAACAGCGACCAGATCAAGTTCGAACTGTCCGACCGCACCATCTTCCTGGCTGGCCTTTTCCCAATGTATGAAGAAGAAATCGCTGTGTACGAATCCAAGGGCTTCCTGGAATTCTGCCGCACCCCAGGTTTCGATCCCTACAATCCACGCCGCGCAAACCTGGCAGTTCAAGGATAAGACATGGGCAACCGACTTTCGAAAATCGCCACCCGCACTGGCGATGGCGGCACTACCGGCCTCGGTGACGGCAGCCGCACCGACAAGGATAGCGTGCGCATCATCGCCATTGGCGAGGTGGATGAGCTGAATTCGCATCTGGGCCTGCTGTTGTGCGAAGGCATGCCGGCCGACCTGCGCGAGGAACTGGTCACCATCCAGCACGACCTGTTCGACCTGGGCGGAGAACTGTGCATCCCCGGCTACCAGATGATCAAGGAAGCGCACGTCGAGCGGCTGGACGAACTGCTGGCCAAGTACAACGCCACGCTGCCGCCGCTGACGGAATTCATCCTGCCAGCAGGCTCACGCGCGGCGGCGCAAGCACATGTCTGCCGCACGGTATGCCGCCGTGCGGAGCGCAGCATCGTCACGCTGGGCAAGGCGGAAACCATCCACGAACATCCACGCCAGTATGTGAACCGCCTGTCGGATCTGCTGTTTGTGTTGTCGCGCGTGCTGAACCGCCATGGCGGCGGCAGCGATGTGCTGTGGCAGCACGAACGCAAGCGCGGTTAGTAATCGAACAGCCGCGCCATCACAATATCCAGCGGCACAGCGGGCAGGCGGTTCACCAGCATCGCCTCGGAGAAGGTTTCGCGATGATGCCGGCCACCGTGCAGCGGTTGCGGCTGGCCGTGCCATTGCGGCAGCACGCGTGTCAGCGTTCCGTCGTCGAGCAGGTCCTGCACCAGCCATAGCGGGGCGGGCCAGGTCTTGCGGCTGCCGGAGTTTGCCGTGCGTGCGCAGCCAGGCTGGTGATGCGACCAACTGGCGTGGCGACGTGCCTGCCAGCCGTGCGATGGCGTCGGGCGGCGGCAAGTCAACCAGTGGATCAGGGAAAGCAAGGAGTTCGACGCGGTGGTCGATATGGATATGCTGCTGCGCGACCCGGAACAGTCGTCACGCATGCAGCCACGCTACGACAGCGGCGACCACCTGCATCCCGGCGACGCGGGATACGAGGCGATGGCCGCCGAAGCTGCGCGCGTTCTTAGCCGTTATTGACGACCAGGCGTGGCTCGTCGCTGAGGTAACGCTGTTTGATGGACGCCGTGATGCCAGCGGCATCCAGGCCAACGCCAGCCAGCAGCTTGGCCGGATCGCCATGGTCAATAAACTTGTCCGGCAAGCCAAGCATCAGCATAGGCTTGACGATGCCTTCCGCCGCCAGCGCTTCCGCCACGGCAGCACCGGCGCCACCCATGATGCAGCCCTCTTCCACCGTCACGAAGTAATCGTGATCGGCGGCCAGTTGCTTCACCAGCGCCACATCCAGCGGCTTGACGAAGCGCATATTGGCCACGGTCGCGTTCAGCGTTTCACCAGCGGCCAGCGAAGGCGCCACCATCGAGCCGAAGGCCAGGATGGCGATCTTCTGGCCCTGGCGCTTGATCTCGCCCTTGCCGATTTCAATCGTGGTCAGTTCCGGCTTGATCGCCGCGCCAATGCCGGCGCCGCGCGGATAGCGGACCGCCGCAGGGCCGTTGTAGTGGTAGCCAGTGGTCAGCATCTGGCGGCATTCGTTTTCGTCCGATGCAGCCATCACCACCATGTTCGGAATGCAGCGCAGGTAAGCCAGATCGTAATTGCCGGCGTGGGTAGCGCCATCAGCGCCCACCAGGCCCGCGCGGTCCAGCGCGAAGGTCACGTCCAGGTTTTGCAGCGCGACGTCGTGAATCAGCTGATCGTAGGCGCGCTGCAGGAAGGTCGAGTAAATCGCCACCACCGGCTTCAAGCCCTCGCAGGCCAGGCCTGCGCCAAACGTCACCGCGTGCTGCTCGGCGATGCCGACGTCGAAGTAACGGTCAGGATATTCCTGGTCGAAGCGTACCATGCCCGAACCTTCGCGCATGGCCGGCGTGATGCCGACCAGCTTCTTGTCCGCAGCCGCCATGTCGCACAGCCAGTCGCCGAATACTTCGGTATAGGTTTTCTTGGAAGGCGCGGCGGCTGGCTTGATGCCCTCGGCCGGATTGAATTTGCCGGTGCCGTGATACAGGATAGGCTCGGCCTCGGCCAGCTTGTAGCCCTGCCCCTTCTTGGTCACCACGTGCAGGAACTGCGGGCCTTTCAGGTTCTTGATGTTTTGCAGTGTCGGGATCAGCGAATCCAGGTCATGGCCATCGATCGGGCCGATGTAGTTGAAGCCGAATTCCTCGAACATCGTGGCCGGGACCACCATGCCCTTCGCGTGTTCTTCCAGCTTCTTCGCCAGTTCCAGCACAGGCCCCGGCAGCACCGACTTGCCGACGTTCTTGGCAGCCGCGTAGAACTGCCCCGACATCAGGCGCGCCAGGTAGCGATTCAGCGCGCCTACCGGCGGCGAGATCGACATATCGTTATCGTTGAGGATCACCAGCAGGTTCACATCATCCTGCACGCCGGCGTTGTTCAGCGCCTCGAACGCCATGCCGGCGGTCATCGAGCCGTCGCCGATAACGGCGATGGCGTGACGGTGCTCGCCCTTGATCTTGGCCGCCTGCGCCATGCCCAGCGCCGCCGAGATCGAGGTCGACGAGTGCGCGGTGCCAAAGGTGTCGTATTCCGATTCGTCGCGTTTCGGGAAGCCCGAGATGCCGCCCAGCTGACGCAGTGTATGCATGCGGTCGCGGCGACCGGTCAGAATCTTGTGCGAGTAAGTCTGATGGCCCACGTCCCAGACGATGCGGTCGTGCGGCGTGTTGAACACGTAGTGCAGCGCCAGCGTCAGTTCCACCGTGCCCAGATTGGACGACAGGTGACCGCCGGTCTTGGACACGGAATCGAGCAGATAGGAGCGCAGTTCATGCGCCAGCGGCGTCAGTTGGCTGTACGACAGCTTGCGTACATCGGCCGGGGAATGTATTTTTTCGAGCAAGTTCATTTATGCCTTCCGCTGCACGATCAGGTCCGCGAGTTCGCGTAATCGCAGAGCTTTATCTCCAAACGGCGCAAGCGCTGCGTGCGCTTCGAGCCGCAATTTTTCCGCCAGTGCGCGCGACGGTTCCAGACCCAGGATGGATACATAGGTCGGCTTGTTATCGGCAGCGTCCTTGCCGGCGGTTTTGCCCAGCGTGGCCGAATCGGCCGTCGCGTCGAGCACATCGTCCACCACCTGGAATGCCAGGCCGATGGCGCGCGCATACACATTCAGCGCGCGCAATTCTTCGTCGCTCAGTTCCTTGCCGGCCAGCGCGCCCAGCACCACGGACGCGCGCAGCAGCGCGCCGGTCTTCAGCTGGTGCATCTGTTCCAGCTGGGCCAAGGTCAGGCTGATGCCGACGCTATCCAGGTCGATCGCCTGGCCGCCACACATGCCGGCCGAGCCGGACGCGGTGGCCAGCAAACGCACCATCGCCAGCACGCGGGCCGGCGGCACATCGGAAGCTGCCGACAGCACCACGAAGGCCTGCGATTGCAGCGCGTCGCCGACCAGCAGTGCGGTCGCTTCATCATAGGCGACGTGCACAGTCGGTTTGCCGCGACGCAGTGCGTCGTCGTCCATGCACGGCATGTCGTCGTGCACCAGCGAATAGGCATGGATCATTTCAACAGCGGCGGCGGCGCGGCTCAGCGTGGCCGCATCGGCGCCGAACAGTGCACCGGCCGCGTACACCAGCAGCGGACGCACGCGCTTGCCACCGCCCAGCAGCGCATAGCGCATGGCTTGGTGCAGCTTGGTCGGGATCACATCGGCAGCAGGCAGGAAAGCGGATAAATCGTTTTCAGATCCGGCCTGCACGGTTTTCATCCAGTCGTCGAACGCGGCGTTCATTGTTCGCCCTCGCCGGTGGCAACGAAGGGCTTGAGCATCTCGCCTTCCAGCACCTTGACCTGGGATTCGACTTTTTCCAGCTGGGCGGCGCAGAACTTCACCAGCTCCGAACCACGCGCATAGGCGGCCACCGACGCTTCCAGCGGCAGTTGGCCTGCTTCCATTTGCGCGACCAGTTGTGCCAGTTCCGCCATCGCTTCTTCAAACGAAGCGGGAGCGAGGGCGGCGGCGGTCGCGTCGGCAGTTAATTTCTTTGACATAATCACTTGGTTATCTTTGGCACAACAATGCCTGCGCAGTGTAGCCCGGTATTTTAGAGCAAACCACCTTATCCCGTGGAACATTAGCGGCCAAGTCTGGATTTTAGCGCAATCGCCCCCATTTGCCGTACAAGCATGCAGGAATTGCAAGTTTTTGCACAAAAAACGGGCAAGCCGGGCTGTCTGTAGAGCGTAAAACACGGTATAATCGCCGGTTCTGTCCTAAATACCACCTCAACGCATTCAAGTTATGCGGGTCGTCTTTACGGATTCTGTCTCTTCTTGGTTTGAATTTTTAATTAAGGGGGGTTTGGATGTCCGATCTGGGTACCCACGCCAAGCTAGCGCGCCCAACCGCGCAACTTCCGGTTAACGTCTATTTTGACGAAACGCTACTGCAGCGTGAAATGCAGCAACTTTTTAAAGCCGGTCCGCGCTACGTCGGGCACGAGCTGATGGTGCCGAATGTCGGCGATTATGCGACCCTCGCCTCCGAGAACGAAGGCCGCATGCTGGTACGTAACGCGCAGGGCGTGGAGCTGGTCTCCAACGTCTGCCGTCACCGCCAGGCGCTGATGCTCAACGGCCGTGGCAATACGAACAACATCGTCTGCCCATTGCACCGCTGGACTTATGACCTGAAAGGTGAACTGATCGGCGCGCCGCACTTCCCTGAAACGCCATGTCTTAATCTGCCGAAGGTCGCGCTGCAAAACTGGAACGGCCTGCTGTTCGAGCAGAACGGCTACAACGTCATGGAAACGCTGAAGGAGCTGTCGGTCACCAGAGACCTGGATTTCAGCGGCTATATGCTGGACCACGTGGAAGTGCACCACTGCGACTACAACTGGAAGACCTTCATCGAGGTCTACCTGGAGGATTACCACGTCGAGCCGTTCCACCCTGGCCTGGGCAACTTCGTCAGCTGTGACGACCTGCGCTGGGAATTCGGCAAGGAATACAGCGTGCAGACGGTGGGCGTGCACAAGGGCCTGCAAAAGTCCGGCTCGGAAATCTACCAGCGCTGGCAAGAGCAGGTGCTGAAGTTCCGTGGCGGCGAGCCGCCGCCATACGGCGCCATCTGGCTGACGCTGTATCCGAACATCATGGTCGAGTGGTATCCGCACGTGCTGATCGTGTCGACGCTGTGGCCGGAAGGTCCGCAGCGCACCAAGAACGTGGTGGAGTTCTACTATCCGGAAGAAATCGTGCTGTTCGAGCGCGAGTTCATCGAGGCCGAACGCGCCGCTTACATGGAAACCTGTATCGAGGATGACGAAATCGGCCAGCGCATGGACGCCGGCCGCAAGGCGCTGCTCGACCGTGGCGAGAACGACGGCGGGCCGTATCAATCACCGATGGAAGATGGCATGCAGCACTTCCACGAGTGGTACCGAAGCAAAAATTTATAAGGTGTAAGGTCGATGCAGTCACTCTGGATGTTGTTTGCGAGTTTCATGTTTGCGGTGATGGGCGTGTGCGTCAAGCTGGCTTCCGCAGAGTTCTCAACATCCGAATTGGTCATGTACCGGGGCGTGGTCGGCATCATCGTCCTGGCCAGCATGATCAAGCTGCAAGGCGGCTCCTTCCGCACCACGATGCCGGGCGCCCACCTGTGGCGCGGCGTCATCGGCGTGATCTCGCTGTGGCTGTGGTATTACTCGATCGGCGAGTTGCCGCTGGCCACGGCGATGACCCTCAACTACCTTTCCCCGATCTGGATCGCCGTCTGGCTGTTTGCCATGGGCTGGTGGCATGCCAAGGGCGATGTCAAATGGCCGCTGATGGTGGCGGTGGCAGCCAGCTTTGTCGGCGTCACGCTGCTGCTGCGCCCTGCTTTCCATGCCAACCAGCTGACGCCGGCGCTGATCGCACTGGGTTCGTCGATGCTGACCGCCATGGCCTATATGCAGGTGCGCAAGCTCGGCCTGGCCGGTGAACCGGAAAACCGCGTGGTGTTCTATTTCACCGTCATGAACCTGGTGGCCGGCGTGGCCGGCGTGTTCCTGACGGGTGGCGCCAACGGGCCGGAATGGCATCCGGTCACCTCGTGGCGCAGCGGTTTGCTGTTGCTGGCCATCGGCGTATGCGCCACCAGCGCGCAGGTCGCCATGACGCGCGCCTATCGCCTCGGCAATACGCTGGTGGTGGCCAACCTGCAGTACACCGGTATCGTGTTTTCCAGTATCTGGGGCGTGCTGGTGTTCGGCGACGTGTTCGACTGGCATAGCTGGGCCGGTATCGGCATCATTCTGCTGTCCGGCATCGCCGCGACGTTCTACAATACCCGCAGCACCGATAAAGGCAAGGCCATTTCGAAAACCGATCCCATCGCCAGCGAAGTCTAAGGAAACCGTCCATGCACACTACCCTGATCGACGCAGCAACCCTGTCCCGCCATCTGGAAGACCCGCAGTGGGTCATCCTGGATTGCCGCCATGATTTGATGAATCCGAATGCGGGCTTCGACAGCTTTGCCATCGGCCATATCGCCGGCGCGCAGTTTGCCAATGTGGATACGGATTTGTCCGGCGCGAAGATCGGGGCGGACGGCAAGTTTCTTGGCCGTCACCCGCTGCCGGGACGCACGGCCTTGATCGAAACGCTGCGCGGTTTCGGCATCAATGACGACACGCAGGTAGTGGCTTACGATGCGCAGGGCGGCATGTTCGCGGCGCGCGTGTGGTGGCTGTTGCGCTGGGTCGGGCATCCGGCGGTGGCGGTGCTGGATGGCGGGCTGGTGGCCTGGCAGGCGGGCGGTTTGCCGATGGTGACGCATGCCGAACGCCGCACGCCGGGGGCGATCAGCGAGCGTTCATCGCTGGTGTCGACGGTAAGTGCCGATGAGGTGCTGGCCAACGTGGCGACGCAAGCACGCACCGTGGTCGATGCCCGCGCGGCAGATCGCTATCGCGGCGAGAACGAAACCATTGATCCGGTTGGCGGCCATATTCCCGGTGCAAAGAACCGCTTCTTCAAGGACAACTTGGCCGCCGACGGCCGCTTCAAGGACGCCGAGCAATTGAAGGCCGCATTCGCGCCGCTGTTCAGTGATCCAGCGAGCGCCATCATGCAATGCGGTTCCGGCGTCACCGCCTGCCACAACCTGCTGGCCCTGGAAATCGCCGGCCTGCCCGGCGCCGCGCTCTACCCTGGCTCCTGGAGCGAATGGGTAAGCGACCCAAGCCGCCCAGTGGCAACCGGCGCCTAAAATTTCTGCCGCTGGCGAACCCAGCGGATCACCAGGATTTCATTGGATTGCACGAGATAGTCTATCGTGTGTCCAGTCTTTGGAATCGCGAATCGACGAGCATGACGTTTGTTGATACGCGTGCCAATGTCAGGTTGAATCGAAATCAAGTCCAGCGCTGTGTGCAGGCGTTTCAAGATCAGTCGACCAGTAATAACATCTTGCGCGTCAATATGTGCCATCGTCTCATCAAGCGAACTTTGTGCTCGCGGGGACCAATGCACATCCAGCTTAGCCAGCCTTGCGCCTATTTTCGACATGGGCTTCCAGGATTTGCAGCGCCTGCTCCATGACTTGTTCGTGCGGAATAGTTCGGCCGGCTTTGATATCCTCGATTCCATCCAGCTCCGCCTGGATGCTATCCTCCACATCGTCAAAGCCGTATTGCCAGACCTCCGGCCAGAGGTCTTCTGGCGCCATATCGACAAGCGCTGCCAAACGTTCCAGGCGGGAACGATCTTCGATAGAAAGCGCTGCCAGAGCAGTGGCTTGTTTTTGCAGGCGGGAGTTCATTGCACCATCATACTCCTGATGATACAGGTGGTTGATGCGTCGCAAACGCCGCTCAGCGCTAGGGGCGGAGGTGGGCCTTCGCGGCCTGCGCCTCACCTGCCAGCCAGAGCCGGTCCTGCTGAGCTAGTGGCGGGCGCCGACCAGGAATACGACGATGGCCACGCCGGCGGCAATCAGCAGCACTTGGGGAATCGATTCGCGCAGGGTGGCGCGACGCTGCATCTGCGGCATCAGGTCGCTGACGGCGATGTAGATGAAGCCGGACGAGGCAAACACCAGCACGTACGGAATCAGGCTGCTGGCGCGGTCCAGCGTGTAATAGCCCAGCAAGCCGCCAGCAATCGCCAGCAGGCTGCACAGCAGATTGTAGACATATGCCCGCGTGCGCGAGAAACCGGCATTCAGCAGCACGATGAAGTCGCCGATCTCCTGCGGAATCTCGTGCGCGATGATGGCCAGGCCGGTAATCAGGCCCAGCTGCGGATCGGCCAGGAAGGCGGCGGCGATCAGGATGCCGTCGGTAAAATTGTGCATGCCATCGCCAACCAGGATCATCCAGCCGGCCTTGCCCGCTTCGCTCTTGTCATGCCCGTGATGGTGATGGTGGCCGTCATGCTCGTGATGATGCGAATGGCGCAGGATCGCCAGCTTTTCCAGCAGGAAGAACGCCAGCAGGCCAACCAGCAAGGTGGCGAACAGGCTGCGCGGACTGGCCTGCGACTCGAACGCTTCCGGCAGCGCGTGCAGCAGCGAGGTCGACAGCATCAGGCCGACCGACAGGCTGACCATGCGCTCCACCACCTTGGATAGCAAGGTAAACGAGAACACGGCCGCCGCAGTGATGCTCACTACGCCAGCCAGTGTGGTCGCCAGGATGATGGATACGAGTACGGGATCGATGTTATAGCCTCTGATACATGGGCCGGCACGCAGGCCGGGGCGCTATTTTACTCCCCGGCATGCATTTTTGCTGAAAACTGCTTAAATCACCCCATTTTGCTTGAACCAGGCCAGTGCGCGGCCCCAGCCATCCTTGGCGTCGGCCTCGTTGTAGCTCGGTCGGTAGTCGGCATGGAAAGCGTGGCCGGAGTTCGGATAAATGACGAAAGTGGACTTGTTCGGCCCCTTGGCCAGCTCAGCTTTCATGACGTCGACGGTTTCCAGCGGAATGCCGGTGTCCTTGGCACCGTACAGGCCCAGCACCGGCACGCTCAGAGTGCGAGCAACATCGATCGGGTGCCTGGGAAAGTTGGCATTCAAGTCCCCCTTGAGGCGGCCATACCAGGCCACGCCGGCCTTGATCGATGGATTATGCGCGGCATACAGCCAGGTGATGCGGCCGCCCCAGCAGAAGCCGGTGATGGCGATCTTGTCGCCATTGCCGCCGTTGGCCTTGGCCCAGGCGACCACCGCGTCCAGGTCGGTGAAGACTTGTGCGTCCGGCGTGTTGGCGATGATGCCTTTTTGCAGTTCGGCGATCGACGTGACCTTGGTCGGGTCGCCCTGGCGGACGAACAGGTCCGGCGCCAGCGCCAGGTAGCCTTGCTTGGCGAAGCGGCGGGCGACGTCGGCGATGTGCTCGTGGACGCCGAAGATTTCGGAGATCACCAGGATGACTGGCAGATTGGTCTTGCCCTCCGGCTGAGCGCGGTAGACGGGGACGTTCTGGCCGTTGACGGTGATGCTGATGGTGCCGGCAGTGAGGCCGTCGGTATCGGTCCTGATGACGTTTTGCGCCATCACCGGCAGCGTGGCGGCGGCGAAGCCGGTGCCCAGCGCGGTCTTGAGGAAGCCGCGGCGATCGACGCCGTCCGACAAAGGTGTTTTAGCCAGCAAACTTTCCGCATCACGCGTCAAATCGTCCATCGACATTCTCCTTGGTTAACCCCGGAAGGGCCAGGGTTTAGTGTGCTTGATCCCAGTTCGCGCCAACGCCCACTTCGGCAATCAGCGGCACTTTCAGTTTCGCCACGCCGGCCATCAGCTCCGGCAGTTTCTGCTTGATCAGTTCCAGCTCGGCATCCGGCACCTCCAGCACCAGTTCATCGTGCACCTGCATGATCATGCGCGTGCCCAGCTTCTCGGCTTCCAGCCAGTTCTGCACCGCGATCATGGCCAGCTTGATCAGGTCGGCCGCCGTGCCCTGCATCGGCGCGTTGATTGCCGCGCGCTCGGCGCCCTGGCGGCGCGGGCCGTTCGGCGAATTGATCTCCGGCAGCCACAGGCGACGGCCAAACACCGTCTCGACATAGCCGCGCGCCTTGGCTTGCAGGCGCGTGTCCTCCATATACTGCCTGACGCCCGAGAAGCGTGCGAAATAGCGCTCGATATAGCTTTGCGCCGCGCCGCGCTCGATACCCAGGTTGCTTGCCAGGCCGAACGCGCTCATGCCGTAGATCAGGCCGAAGTTGATCACCTTGGCATAGCGGCGCTGCTCGCTCTCCACCGCTTCCGGATCGACGCCGAAGATTTCGGCGGCGGTGGCGCGGTGAATATCCACGCCCTCGGCAAACGCGCGCAGCATGTTGGCGTCTTCCGAAATATGCGCCATGATGCGCAGCTCGATCTGCGAATAGTCGGCCGACACGATGTGCGAGCCGGCCGGCGCCACGAAGGCTTCGCGGATGCGGCGGCCTTCCTTGGTGCGGATCGGAATATTCTGCAGGTTGGGATCATTCGACGCCAGGCGGCCAGTCACCGCCACCGCCTGCGCATAATTGGTATGCACGCGGCCGGTTTGCGGATTGATGCCCTTCGGCAGCTTGTCAGTGTAGGTCGACTTCAGCTTGGACAGGCTGCGGTATTCCAGCAGCACCTTCGGCAGCGGATAATCCTCGGCCAGCTTCTGCAGCACTTCCTCGTCGGTCGACGGCGCGCCGCTAGGGGTTTTCTTCACCACCGGCAGTTTCAGCTTCTCGAAGAAGATTTCGCCGATCTGCTTGGGCGAGCCGAGGTTGAACGGCTGTTCGGCCAGCTCATGCGCCCTGGCTTCCAGTTCGATGATGCGCGCGCCCAGCTCGGACGATTGCTGCGCCAGCAGCGCGGCATCGATCTGCACGCCGTTGCGTTCGATCTTCTGCAGCACCACGGCGGTCGGCAGCTCGATATTGCGGTAGATGAAGTTCAACTGTTCATCCTTCTCCACCTCACCGATCATGTTTTCATGCAGGCGCAGCGTGATATCGGCGTCTTCCGCCGCGTACTCGGTGGCGCGGCTGATGTCCACCTTGTCGAAGGTAATCATGCTGGCGCCCTTGCCGCACACATCGACGAACGGAATCGTCGTGTGGTTCAGGTGGCGCAGCGCCAGGCTGTCCATGTCGTGCGAGCGGTGCGATTCAAATACATACGATTCCAGCAGCGTATCGTGATGGATGCCTTGCAGCGACACGCCATGATTGGCGAAGATGTGGCTGTCGTATTTCAGGTTCTGGCCGACCTTCAGCTTGCTGGCGTCTTCCAGCCATGGTTTCAGCCTGGCCAGCACGTGATCGCGCTCCAGCTGCTGCGGCACGCCCTGGTAGCTGTGCGCCACCGGGATGTAGCACGCCTCGCCCACCTTGACCGACAACGAAATGCCGACCAGCTGCGCCAGCATCGGCTCCAGTGAGGTGGTTTCGGTATCGACAGCGGTCAACCCGGCGGCGTTGATGCGCGCGATCCACTTGTCCAGCTGCTCTTCGGTGGTGACCGTTTCATAGGTGGCGATGACCGGCTCGGCGAACAGGTCGCCATTGGCGGAGGCGGCGCCGCCCACCGGCGCATCGAGCGCGACCTTGACGATGGACGCCGGCCCGTTGCCGGCCGCCGCCGCACCCAGCTCGCGCAGCAAGGTCTTGAAGCCGTATTTGCCAAAGAAATCCAGCAGGGCCGGCTTGTCTTCCTCGCGCGCGATCAGCGATTCGCTGATCGACACCATGTGGCCGCTCAGGTCGCAGTCCAGCTTGACGGTAATCAGCTCGCGCCCCTTCGGCAGCCACGCCAGCGCGTCGCGCAGGTTCTGGCCGACGGCGCCGCTGATCTTGTCGGCGTTGGCGATGACGCCGTCCAGCGAGTCATACGCGCTGAGCCATTTCAGCGCGGTTTTCGGGCCGCACTTGCTGACGCCTGGCACGTTGTCGACGGTGTCGCCGATCAGGGTCAGGTAATCGATGATGCGGTTCGGCGGCACGCCGAACTTGGCCAGCACGCCGGCCTCGTCCATTTTCTCGTTGGTCATGGTGTTGATCAACATGACTTTGTCGTTGACCAGCTGCGCCAGATCCTTGTCGCCGGTGGACACCACCACGTTCATGCCCGCCTTGGCGGCCGCAGCCGACAGCGTGCCGATCACATCGTCCGCCTCCACGCCTTCCACCATCAGGATAGGCCAGCCCATGGCTTTCACCGCTTGGTGGATGGGCTCGATCTGCAGGCGCAGGTCGTCCGGCATCGATGCGCGGGTAGCCTTGTACTCCGGATACATTTCATCACGGAAAGTTTTTCCCTTGGCGTCGAATACGCAGGCGATGTAGGCGGCCGGGAAATCCGCGCGCAGGCGGCGCAGCATGTTGACCATGCCGTGCATGGCGCCGGTCGGATGGCCGTCGGCGCTGCGCAGGTCGGGCAACGCGTGGAAAGCGCGGTAAAGATAGCTGGAACCGTCGACTAACAGCAGGGTATTTTGCATAGGTACGTATGAGGATGCTTAGGCGTGAATGCAACATTATCGCAGGTGTTACAATGGATCATACACAAAAAATTCTGCGGCTTTTTCTCTGCTAAAGGCAATTAATCATGAAGCGCATCTCTCCTCTCTGGCCTGCCCTGCTCCTGACCCTGAGCGCCCACACGGCGTTTGCCCAGTCGACGCCGGGCCAGGCCCCGCCCAAACTGGAAAAAATCGAGGAAGTTGCAGACGATGGGGTCACGATCACGTCCAAACAGCAGCAAAAGAGCGAAACCCAGATCTCCGAACGCCGTGACAACAGCGGCAATCCGGTCGAAACCACCGTCAAAAGCGGCCCTAGCACCTACACCTTGAGCCACAAACAGCCGACCGGCACCGCCCTGCCCGGCGACCGCACCGCCGGCCCGCTGCGGGGCGCCCAGTGGACGGTGATGGAATTCGACCTCGGCCAGAAGAAAAAGAAAGCTGCGGAAGAGGAAGCGTCGGACAACGTTCCGCCACCACCGCCGCCACCTGCCCGTTAAATACCACCTACAAACCCACTACATTCGCACATGGCAGTCTTTACCCCGGTATCGCTGGAAGATGTCTCCCAGTGGATTACCCAATTTCCGCTCGGCAAAGCGCTTGAGCTCAAAGGCATCAGTTCCGGCATCGAGAACAGCAACTTCTTCCTGACGACCGAGCGCGGCGAGTACGTGCTCACCATCTTCGAGAACCTGTCGTTTGAGCAACTGCCGTTCTACCTCAACCTGATGCGCCATCTGGCCGACCGTGGCGTGCTGGTGCCGGCGCCGATCGCCAACGACAAGGGCGAACTGGTCACCGCACTGCATGGCAAACCGGCCGCCATCGTGACCAAGCTGGAAGGCAGTTCGCAGATGGCGCCGCAGCCGGTGCATTGCGCTGCTGTCGGCACGATGCTGGCAACAATGCACCAGGCCGGCCTCGACTACACGCTGCAGCAACCGAATCTGCGCGGCCTGGAGTGGTGGCATGAAACCACGCCGCTGGTGCTGCCTTACATACCAGAAGACAAGGCGCACCTGCTGAAGGCCGAAGTGCACTACCAGGAAACCTTCGCCGCCTGCCAGACCTACAAGCAGCTGCAAGTTGGCCCGATACACGCCGACCTGTTCCGCAACAACGTGATGTTTGACGGCGAGCGCCTGACCGGCTTCTTCGACTTCTACTTTGCCGGCTGTGATACCTGGCTGTTCGACGTCGCCGTCACCGTCAACGACTGGTGCATCGACCTCGACACCGGCGTGCTGGACGAAGCCCGCGTGCGCGCCCTGCTGGACGCCTACCACGCCGTGCGCCCGTTCACCGAAGCCGAACAGCACGCCTGGCAGGCGATGTTGCGCGCTGGCGCGCTGCGCTTCTGGCTGTCACGCCTGTACGACTACTACCGTCCGCGCGAGGCGGAAATGCTGACGCCGCACGATCCGGGACACTTCGAGCGCATCCTGCGTGAACGCATCGCCAAACCGGCGCCAGGACTGTTCTGATGGAAAAACTTCCCGCACGCGCAGGCTGGCACTGGGTCAAGCAGGGCCTGGACGTATTCCGCAAGCAACCGGGCGCGCTGATGGCACTGTTCTTCAGCTGCATGTTCCTGGCCATGTTGTCGCTATTCATTCCGCTGATCGGCGGCATGGCGCCCATCGTCCTGGCGCCGCTGTTCAGCGTGGCACTGCTGCAAGGCTGCGTCGATGTCGATCAGGGCAAGCGGGCATTTCCGCACCTGGTGTTCATCGGCTTCCGCAAGCCGGCGCGCAAGCCGCTGCTGTTGCTGGGCGGCTTGTACCTGCTGGTGATGATGCTGTCGATCGCCATCCTGTCGATGCTGGATGACGGCATGCTGATCAAGATGGCCACGCGGCAGATCCCGATGGACCAGGAGCTGATCGAGAATTCGCGCAGCGCGCTGTTCATCTCGTCGGCGGTGTACATGATAGGCTGGATGCTGAGCTGCCTGGCGGCGCCGCTGATCTACTGGCAGAAAATGGCCATCGGCAAGGCGCTGTTCTACAGCGTGGTGACGGTGACGCGCGACATCAAGGCCTTCCTGCTGACGGCCGTGGTGCTGTTCCTGATGTTCCAGGTACTGACGGCGATCCCGGTCATCCTGTTCAGCTCGGCACAAATCGAGGTGACGGCAATCTTCACCATCTTCCTGATGATGATCGTGCTGATGCACTGCACGCTGTACGCCAGCTACCGCCAGATCTTCGGTGCGCCGCCGGCCACGCCGGCGGCGGTGGATCTGAACAAGCCTTAAATTTTCTCCAGCTTGGCGATACTCAGGTCCAGCACCTTCATGCCGGCAGCGCCGAAGTTGATCTGGGCGCGGGCGTTGTTACCGCTGCCCTCGATATTCACAATCACGCCCTCGCCAAACTTGGCGTGGGCCACCGATTGACCGAGGCGCCAGCCGGAACCGGCGGCAGCGGCCTTGCTGGCGTTCATCTTCAGCGCCAGCGCGTTATCCGAGCCCACCATCGGCGCCTCGTCCCAGGCCGACTTCTTGGCGCCGAACCAGCTCGGCTGCACTTTCGGCGTCAGCCACTTCAGCGCATCTTCCGGCAGTTCTTCAAAGAAGCGCGACTTCATGTTGTAGCGGGTCTGGCCGTGCAGCATGCGCGTCTGCGCGAAGCTCAGGTACAGGCGCTGGCGCGCGCGGGTGATCGCCACATACATCAGGCGGCGTTCTTCTTCCACACCATCGTGCTCGCGCGAGCTGCTTTCGTGCGGGAACAAGCCCTCTTCCAGGCCGGTGATGAAGACATTGTTGAACTCCAGGCCCTTGGCCGAGTGCACCGTCATCATCTGCACCGCTTGCTGGCCGACCGTCGCCTGGTTGTCTCCAGCTTCCAGCGAGGCGTGCGACAGGAAGGCCGACAGCGGTGACATCACGGTCGCCAGCGGCGCATCGGCGTCGAGGATCTCGAAGCCGTCTTCGTTGACCACGGCGGCGCCGGCCGAGGCTTGCGCCTGCGGGCCGAGGTGCGCCGGCGCGCCATGGCCGTAGCCCTCTTCCGACACGAACTGGGTGGCGGCGCTGACCATCTGCTCCAAGTTTTCGATGCGGTCGGCGCCTTCTTTTTCGGTGGCATAGTGCGTCAGCAACGTCGACTGCTCCAGCACCACGCGCACCAGTTCCGGCAGGGCCATCTGTTGCGTCTCGAAACGCACGCCTTCGATCAGCTTGACGAAGCCGGACAGCGAGGTGCCGCCCTTGCCGGTCATATACGGCACCGCTGCATACAGCGACACGCGATACTGTTCGGCGGCGGCTTGCAAGGTCTCCAGCGTACGGGCGCCAATCCCGCGCGTCGGGAAATTCACCACGCGCAGGAAGGCCGAATCGTTGTGCGGATTGTCCATCAGTTGCAGATAGGCGATCGCGTGCTTGACCTCGGCGCGCTGGAAGTAGCGCAAGCCGCCGTACACGTGGTACGGAATGCCGGCCGAGAACAGCGCATGCTCGATCACGCGCGATTGCGCGTTCGAACGGTACAGCACGGCGATTTCGCTGCGCGAGGCGCCGTCGTGGATCAGGTTCTTGGTTTCCTCGATAATCCACGCGGCTTCGGACAGGTCCGAGTTGGCCTCGTAGACGCGCACCTGCTCGCCATGGCCGGCATCGGTGCGCAGGTTCTTGCCCAGGCGCTTGCTGTTGTTGGCGATCAGCACGTTGGCGGCGTCCAGGATGTGGCCGTGCGAGCGGTAGTTCTGCTCCAGCTTGATCAGGTTCTTGACGTGAAATTCGCGCTCGAACGCGCTCATATTGCCGACGTTGGCGCCACGGAAGGCGTAGATCGACTGGTCATCGTCGCCCACCGCGAACAGCGCGCTGTGATTCTGCGTGCCGTGGCCGGAGAGCAGCTTCAGCCATTTGTATTGCAGGTCATTGGTATCCTGGAACTCGTCGACCAGGATGTGCTGGAAGCGTTGCTGGTAATGCTCGCGCAGCGGCTGGTTGCGGCTCAGCAGCTCGTAGGTGCGCAGCAGCAGCTCAGCGAAATCCACCACGCCTTCGCGCTGGCACTGGTCGTCGTACAGCTGGTACAGCTCGACCTTCTTGCGTTCATCCGCATTGTACGGATCGATCTTGTCGGCGCGCAGGCCGGAATCTTTCGCGTTGTTGATGAAGTACATGATGTCTTTGGGCGGAAACTTCTCGTCATCGACGTTTTGCGCCTTCAGCAGGCGCTTGATGGCCGACAGCTGGTCCTGCGTATCGAGAATCTGGAAGGTCTGCGGCAGTGCGGCGTCGCGGTGATGGGTGCGCAGCAGGCGGTTGCACAGGCCGTGGAAAGTGCCGATCCACATGCCACGCGTATTAATCGGCAACATGGCGGACAGCCGTGTCAGCATTTCCTTGGCGGCCTTGTTGGTGAAGGTCACCGCCAGGATGCCCGAAGGCGACACCTGGCCGGTCTGGATCAGCCAGGCGATGCGGGTGGTCAGGACACGGGTTTTGCCGGAGCCCGCGCCCGCCAGGATCAGGGCGCTCTGCGCGGGCAGCGTCACGGCAGCGAGCTGCTCGTCGTTGAGATTGTGGAGAAGATTTTGCATCCCGTGATTATACCGGGATGCCCGGCTTGCCTCAGGTTGACGGCGTAACAGGAATGGCCTTGCCGTTCTGCTGTGCTTCGCGGATCACCTCGCGCAGCGTGCGCTCGGCCACGCGGGTGGCCTCCGCCTGCTGGCGGCCCAGTTCGCCCATGCGCTGGCCCAGTTCCGCCATCGGCTTGTGCAGCGCGTCCATCTTGCGGCCCAGTTCGCGCGTGGGTTGCTCTGTGGCAGCCATCTTGCTGGCCAGCGCCGACAGGTCGCGCTGGTAGAGCGCCATCTGCTTGTTCAGCGGCGCCATTTCGGCACGCAGCTGCTCCTGGCGCTCGCGGAAGCTGCGCAGGTTTTCCTTGCTGGGATTGGCTTCGACCTCGCGTCCGGCCTGCTCCATGCGGCGGCCGACCGCCTCCTGCTGACGGGCGACGCGCTCGATCAGGCGCTGCTGCGCTTCCAGTTCCCGCTGCGGGCCGCGTTCGGTGGCGCCGACCAGGCTGTCCATTTCGCGTGCGGCGGCGTCGATTTCCTTGCTGTGCACGTCCATCTTGCGGCCCTGCTCGTCCATTAGCGCGCCGATGCGGTTGGGTTCCGCCCATGCCTGGTTGGCCTTGGCCACCAGCGTGGGTTCGTGGATGATGTAGGCCTTGCTGCCGTCGCGGAACCAGATGAAGTCGGTGCTGTAGTTGCGGCGCATCTTGTCGACAGCCACCAAGTCGCCACGGCTGGCCGAGACGATCATGCGGTCCTGCTTGTGCGGCACCAGCGCATACGACAGGCCGGTGGCGCGGTCGTTGTAATTGAGGCGCTCAAACTTCATGGAGATCGGGGCAGCCGCGACTGGTGCGACTTGTGGCGCTGGCAGGACGGGAACCACCGGCGCGACGACCGCGACGTTAGCTGGCTGCAGCATGGTGACCGGGCGCGGTGCGGGCAACTGCTGTGGCAGCGCAGCCATTGCCGGTGCGGCCAAGGGAGCCGCAGGGGCAGCAGGTGCTGCAAGTGCTACAGGTGCTGCGGGTGCTACCGGTGCTGCGGGTGCTGCGGGTGCTGCGTGTTCTGCGTGTTCTGCGTGTTCTGCGGGGGCGGCCGGGGCTGGCTTGGCGACGAGTTCTGCGACAGAGGCGGCGTCCGCTGGATTGGCCGGGGCGGCTGGATCAGCTGGCGTGACGGGAGCGGCGGCCTCAACCATCATTGGCGAGGCTGGTGGTGCGGGCGGGGCTGGTGGTTGCGGCGTGGCGTGCGCGTAGAACACTGCGCCGGCGGCGAACAGGCCGGCCAGTGGCACAGCCAATCTCCAGCTGACTGGTTCTACATCCGGGCGCAGCAGGCGTTTAATACGAGACATGAGATTTCCTCCGTGAGCCGCATGGGCTAGTTGTGTTGTATCGAACTGGAACTGATCCAGTTGCGACAGGGCTTGCGCCAGCTTTTGCGGCTGGCCGAGCATACCCACGGCCAGGTCGTCGGCGATTTGTTCCCGCTCGATCCGTATCCTGCGCGATATAGCCCAAACACTAGGGTGATAGAACAGCACGATCTCGATCGCGCTTTGTAGGAGGTTGACCAGATAGTCATGTCGTTTGATATGTGCCAGCTCGTGCGCCAGCAGCGCTTCCAGCAGGTCGGCCGGCATGCCGGTGACCAGCGCCGCCGGCACCAGCACGATCGGCTTCCAGCAGCCGGCGGTAATCGGGCTGTCGAGCTTGTCGACCACGCCCAGCCGCACATGCTGTTCCAGGCCGAAGCGGCGCGCCAGCTCGGACAAGCGGCGCTGCCAGTAAGGATTGGTGGTGTATTCGTCCGGCCGCGTGCGGTCCGCAACCCATTTCAGGCCGATCGCCAGGCGCAAGGACATCAGCGCCGCGCCCGCCAGCCACAGGCCGACGATCCACGGCAGTTGGCGGCGCATGGTCGCTTGCACGGCATCCAGTGTGCTGTCGCTGACCAGCGTTGGCAGCGATAGCACGGCAGCGGGGACGCCGCCATCACTGCCAGCAACCACCACAGCCATCGCTGCCTCCTCGCCCGCATCAGCATCGGCCAGTTGAACGACAATGCTCGACAACGGCAGTGCGATGCACAGCAGCATGCCGGCGCATGCGACAGCGTAGCGTGTCTGCGGACGCGCCTTGCGCAGCAGTTGCATGGCCAGCGCCACGCCCCAGCCGATCAGCAGGCCTTGCCAGACGAAATGCAACAGCGCCCAGCCAGTCGCGGGCACAAGTGCTTGCAGCAAGGGAGTCAGATGTGGGCTCATGGATGTAGAATAAGTTATCTAGATTGCGAAGTCTAGAACTTTTTTTCTACATCCGTGAGGTGTGCGTTTAGTACAGCACGACAGAGCGGATCGACTCGCCGCTCTTCATCAGGTCGAAGCCCTGGTTGATATCTTCCAGCTTCAGGCGGTGGGTAATCAGGTCGTCGATATTGAGTTTGCCTTCCATGTACCAGTCAACAATCTTCGGCACATCGGTACGGCCACGGGCGCCGCCAAAGGCCGAGCCTTTCCACTCGCGGCCAGTCACCAGCTGGAACGGGCGGGTGGAGATTTCCTGGCCAGCCGCCGCCACGCCGATGATGATCGACTTGCCCCAGCCTTTGTGGCAGCACTCCAGCGCCTGGCGCATCAGCGTGGTGTTGCCGACGCACTCGAAGCTGTAATCGGCGCCGCCGTCGGTCAGCTGGATAATGTGGTCCACCACGTTTTCCACTTCATTCGGATTGATGAAATGCGTCATGCCGAACTTGCGCGCCATTTCCTGACGGGCCGGATTGATATCCACACCGATGATCTTGTCGGCGCCCACCATCTTGGCCGCCTGAATCACGTTCAGACCGATGCCGCCCAGGCCGAACACCACCACATTCGCGCCCGCTTCGACCTTGGCGGTGAACAGCACCGCGCCCACGCCGGTGGTGACGCCACAACCGATGTAGCAAACTTTATCGAACGGCGCATCTTCGCGGATCTTGGCCAGTGCGATTTCCGGCACCACGATGTAATTGGAGAAGGTCGACGTGCCCATGTAGTGATAGATAGGCTTGCCGTCAATGGAGAAGCGGCTGGTCGCATCCGGCATCAGGCCCTTGCCCTGCGTGGAACGGATCGACTGGCACAGATTGGTTTTCTGCGACAGGCAGAATTTGCACTGGCGGCACTCCGGCGTGTACAGCGGAATGACGTGGTCGTCCTTCTTCAGCGATTTGACGCCGGGGCCGACATCCACCACGATGCCTGCGCCTTCATGGCCCAGGATCGCCGGGAAGATCCCTTCCGGATCGGCGCCGGACAAGGTGTAGTAATCGGTATGGCAGATGCCGGTGGCCTTGATTTCCACCAGCACTTCGCCTTCGCGCGGGCCGCCCAGCTCGACTTCTTCAATGGTCAGGGGCTTGCCCGCTTGCCAGGCAACGGCTGCTTTGGTTTTCATGATATTCCTTTCGCGTTGGAACATCATGATAACAAATCAGTCGTGGAAAGCGTCCACCACTTTACGCTGGCCCAGCATGAAGGCGTCGGCCACGTGACGCAGCGGCGCCACATCGACATCCGACTTGCCGGCGCGGATGATCTCGGCGAAGCGCTGGTACAGCGATGGGTACTCGGCTTCCTTCTCCAGCTGCTGTTCGGCGCCGTTGATCCACAGGCGCGCGCCGCCGTCGGCCAGCTTGACTTCGCCCTTGGCGGTGGTGACGACGATATCCCAGCTTTGCTTGCCGGTCTGGCGCCAGTCGAATTCGGCATGCACCTTGATACCATCAGCATCCTGGAAGTGCAGGTCGGCGCCGATCGGTGCGTCGCGGTTTTCCGGGAATTCCAGCGCGGCCCTGGTCAGGAATACCGCCGCTGGCAGGATTTCGGTGACGATCGACAGCGCGTTGATGCCCGGATCGAACACGCCCAGGCCGCCCGCCTGCCAGATCCAGTCCTGGTTCGGGTGCCACTGGCGCACGTCTTCTTTCCAGATCACGTGCATTGCGGTGGGCTTTTCGACCGCCAGATACGCCTTGGCCGGCTGCACGCCAGGTGCATAGCGCGAATGCCAGCTGGCGAACAGGCTGACGCCCTGCTCTGCTGCAAAGGCTTCCAGGTCAGCCACTTCCGACAGCGTGGCGCCCGGCGGTTTTTCCAGGAATACGTGCTTGCCGGCGGCTAGCGCCTTGCGCGCGGCGGCATAGCGGTATTGCGGCGGCATGCACAGCGAGACGGCTTCAATGTCCGGACGCGCTTCCAGCATCGCTTCGATGGTCGGGAAGCTCGGCACCTTGTCGATGGTGTTGTTGCGGCTGGCGGTCGCGACCAGCGCGTAATCGCCATTGGCGGTAATGGCTGGCAAGTGCTGGTCGTAAACGATCTTGCCCACGCCGACGATGGCGAGTTTGATAGGTGACGTCATCTGTGTGTGTCCTGTTTGAGTTGATCCGGCAGACTATCACTTCCGCCAGTCACGCAACAAGATCAGAGCAGCGTCACCTTGTATTTATTATCAATAACGCGATTATTGGGGTTCAACCGGCATCGCAGGGCCGACGCCCAGCAGGTCGGACACCGTGCGCCACAGCTGGCGCGGCGAGGTCCATGGTTTCGGCAGGAAGGCGCTGCCGGCGTTGTGCTGTTCCGGATGGCGTGCCGAATACATCAGCACACGGGCTTCCGCCTGCAACACGCGCACTTCCGGCAGCAGGTCGGTACCGTCGCCATCCGGCAGGTCCGGATCCAGCACCACCAGCGCGAATTTTTCAGTGCGCAGCAATTCCTGCGCGGCAGCCAGCGTCGGCACGTGGGTCACTTGCGTTTCCGGCACCAGCAAGGCGGCCAGCACCAGTGCCGAGTCGTGGTCGCTGTCGATGTGCAGCACACGCGGCGCGGTGGCAAAGATGGAAAAACCGATGGCGCCACCGGTTGCTACGGTGAACGGGCGATAGGTGCTGCTGGGCAGATCGTTGGTCATGGCTGTCTCCGCTTGGAAAGCTCACTGCAAGCTCGGCGGAGTTGGGCCGAAGGAATCGGGGGGTGGCGCAGGGTACAGGCGCTCATTGAGACGACAGGCGCAGATTGGGGCCCTGTCGCTGCTGAGGCAGGCAGATAAGATTTATCCGCCGCTCAGACAGTAGTGTATAACAAAAATGCCTTAAGACAAGAAAAATTGCCTTGGACGTTTACTTTTTCAGACGATGGTTGAATGCAGCATGCAAGCTGTTGAGCGTCTCTTCAGCCGCCAGCAACTGGTCCGCCACCTCGTTGACCTTGCGGCGGTTGGAGCGGGCGTGATCGCGCAGCACCTCGAACGCGGTGTTGCGGTCGGTCTGGAATTTGCACATCAACAGGCCCACGGCCAGGCTGGTTTCGCGGCCGGCGGCCAGTGCGGCATTCAGGTTCAGCTCGGTGCGGCGCAGTTGACGGATTTCGTCGGCGCGCGCCAGGCCGGCGGCAAACGCCGGCATCAGCTGTTTCTCATCGACCGGCTTGACCAGGAAGCCCACCGCGCCGTACGAGGCGGCCTGCTTGCCGGCGTCGGCATCGCCACGGCCGGACAGGAACATGAACGGCACCGAGCTGGTGGCGTGCAGTTGCTTGGCCAGTTCCAGGCCATTCATGCCGGGCATGTGGATGTCGAGCAGGGCCAGGTCGGGTTCGCGCTGGGCAATCAGTTGCAGGGCTTGCTCTGCCGAGGATGCCTTGGCGACGTCGTAGCCGGCATGGCCGAGCACTTCGCCGAGGAAGTCGAGCAGCAGGGGATCGTCATCGACGATGAGAATCAGGCGCTTCGGGCTGATAGAGGATAAAGGCATAGGGTCGGCAACCTTGGGCTAATACTAACGGCCCCATTATAAAGCCGAAAACCGTCCACACTTCAAGCGTTTTATTGCTGCTTGAAAAGCGTATTGAACTCGACGACCGCCCGCGCCACACTTTCAGCTTGATAGATGCTGCTGATCGCGGCCACCATATTGGCGCCGCGCGCGACCAGCGGCGCGGCGTTTTGCGGCGTCATGCCGCCGATGACGACCGTGGGCACACGGATGACTGCGCTAGCCTGGCCGAGGATGGCGGGAGGCGTGGTGACAGCGTATTTTTTTACGCGCGAAGGATAGAAGCCGCCGAAGGCGACGTAGCTGGCGCCGGCCTGCTGCGCTTGTATCGCGCGCGGCAGGTCGCCGTAGCAGGAAGCGCCGATGAGTTTGCCGGCACCGAGTTGCGCGCGGACGGCGGCGACTTCAGCGTCGGTGCCGCCGAGATGCACGCCATCGGCGTCCAGCTGTGCGCACAGGTCGACATGGTCGTTGATGATGAACGGCACCTTGTAGCGGCGGCACAAGGCCTGCAAAGCGGCGGCCTGCTCCGCGCGCATTGCCGGGCTGGCGTCCTTGTGGCGGTATTGCAGCAATGCGATGTGGCCGGCTTGCATGGCTTGCTCGCTGAGGTGCAGCAGGCGGTCGGTGTCGTCCCAGTTGGGCGTGACGAGGTAGAGTCCTTGCATGGTGTGTTCCTTGGTTTAACGTAAGGGGATGCGCTGGCCTGATGCGATGGCGTAGGCGTCGCGCAGCGCGTGGTAGACGTAGTGTTGGGCGTGCTCCAGCGCCACTGCGGTCGGCATGCCAAGTGCGAGCTGGCCGGCGATGGCTGCTGCCAGCGTGCAGCCGCTGCCGTGAAAGGCGCCATCCAGACGGGGCCAGCGCCATGCACGTGGCGCGTCCGGGCCATGCCAGCGGTTGACTACCTCGTCGCCCTCGCCATGGCCACCGGTGATGAGAACGTGGCGGCAGCCGCGTGCGCGCAGGATGGCTGCTTGCTCGTCGGCTCGGGTGGCGCCGGTGAGTGCCTGTGCTTCGGGGCCGTTAGGCGTGAGCACGGTGGTCAGCGGCAGCAACGGCGCCAACGCCAGCATGGCATCGTCGCGCGACAGCAAGTCGCCATGGCCGCTGGCCAGCACAGGATCAAGCACCACCGGCAGGTCGTGCAGCACCGTCTGCCGGCGTTCGCGGAGCCAGGTGATGAACCCGGCGATTGCTTGTGCGTTGGCGGCGCTGCCGGTGATGCCGATCTTGATCGCGGCGATCGCGATCTTATCGGCCAGGGCGCGGGCCTGGCGCAGCACCAGTTCCGCGTCCACCGGCTGCACGCCATACACGCGGTCATTGTCCTGCACTGTCAGCGCCGTGCAGACAGTCAGCGCATGCGCGCCCTGCCCGGCAATCGCCTGCAGATCCGCCGTCAAGCCGGCGCCGCCGGACGGATCGAGCCCGGCAAACACCAGCACGCACGGCCGCTCCTCGGCGGCGACGGCAACGCCGGCCGCCGCCATCCCGCGCGATGACGATGCGCCGGGCGACATCACGCCAGCCGGCCGGCCATCGGCGACGATGGCGAGGCAGCGAACTTGCGCGGAATACGCCCCGCCAGATAAGCCTCGCGGCCTGCCTGCACGCCCAGCTTCATGGCTCGCGCCATGCGCACCGGGTCCTGCGCGCCAGCGATGGCAGTGTTCATCAACACGCCATCGCAGCCCAGCTCCATCGCAATCGCCGCATCCGACGCCGTGCCCACACCCGCATCCACCAGCACCGGCACCTGCGATTGCTCGATAATCAGCGACAGGTTCCACGGATTCAGGATGCCCATGCCGGAGCCGATCAGCGACGCCAGCGGCATCACCGCCACGCAGCCGATATCTTCCAGCATGCGCGCCTGGATCGGATCATCGCTGCAATACACCATCACATCGAAACCATCCTTCACCAGCTCGCGTGCGGCGACCAGGGTCTCAGGCATGTTGGGGAACAAGGTCTTCTCATCGCCCAGCACCTCCAGCTTCACCAGCTTATGCCCGTTCAGCAGTTCGCGCGCCATCTGCAAGGTGTAGACCGCATCCTTCGCCGTGTAGCAGCCAGCGGTATTCGGCAGGATGGTGTACTGGGACGGCGGCAGCACATCCAGCAACGATGGCGCCTTCGGATCCTGGCCGATATTCACGCGGCGGATCGCCACCGTAATAATCTCCGCCTCGGCGGCATCGGTCGCCTCGCGGGTCTGCTGCAAATCCTTGTACTTGCCGCTACCAACCAGCAAACGCGATTGATACGTTTTGCCTGCAATTTTCAATACATCATTCATCTCACATCTCCAATCAGCCGCCACCGATGGCGCGCACAATATCCACTTTATCCTGCGCCTGCAGGACGCGTTCCGGCCACTGCTGGCGCGGTACCACGGCGCGGTTGACCGCCAGCGCCAGCGCCTGGCCGCCCAGTTCCAGCGCATCCACCAGCTGGTGCAAGGTCTGCTGCGCCGGCACGCGGTGCGGCGCGCCATTCAATTCGATCTCAATCATGATTCACGCCTTGCTATACAGTTCTGCGCCGTTCTTCATGAACTCCACCGCCTTGACCTGCATGCCATTTTCCGCATACGCGCGTACTTCCTGCGTGATCTTCATCGAGCAGAAGTGCGGCCCGCACATCGAGCAGAAATGCGCCACCTTGGCCGAATCCTTGGGCAAGGTCTCGTCGTGGAACTCACGCGCCTTGTCCGGATCGAGGCCGAGATTGAACTGGTCTTCCCAGCGGAATTCAAAGCGCGCCTTCGACAAGGCGTTATCGCGGATCTGCGCGCCCGGATGGCCCTTGGCCAGATCGGCCGCATGCGCGGCGATCTTGTAGGTGATGATGCCGTCCTTGACGTCGTTTTTATCCGGCAGGCCAAGGTGCTCCTTCGGCGTCACATAGCACAGCATCGCCGTGCCATACCAGCCGATTTGCGCCGCGCCGATGCCCGAGGTGATGTGGTCATAGCCTGGTGCGATATCGGTGGTCAAAGGCCCCAGCGTGTAGAACGGCGCCTCGTGGCACTGCTCCAGTTGCAGGTCCATGTTTTCCTTGATGAGCTGCATCGGCACATGGCCAGGCCCCTCGATCATCACCTGCACGTCGTGCTTCCAGGCGATCTGCGTCAGCTCGCCCAGCGTTTTCAGCTCGCCCAGTTGCGCCTCATCGTTGGCATCGTAGATCGAGCCCGGACGCAGGCCATCGCCCAGCGAGAACGCCACATCGTAGGCCTTCATGATTTCGCAGATTTCTTCAAAGTGCGTGTACAGGAAGGACTCCTGGTGATGCGCCAGGCACCACTTGGCCATGATCGAACCGCCACGCGAGACGATGCCCGTCATGCGCTTGGCGGTCAGCGGCACGTAGCGCAGCAGCACGCCGGCGTGGATGGTGAAGTAGTCGACGCCCTGCTCTGCCTGCTCGACCAGCGTATCGCGGAAGATTTCCCAGGTCAGGTCCTCGGCCTTGCCGTTGACCTTCTCCAGCGCCTGGTAAATCGGCACGGTGCCGATAGGTACAGGCGAATTACGAATGATCCACTCGCGCGTTTCGTGAATATGCTTGCCGGTCGACAGATCCATCACCGTATCGCCTCCCCAGCGGATCGACCATGTCATCTTCTCCACCTCTTCGCCGATCGACGATGTCACCGCCGAGTTGCCGATATTGGCGTTGATCTTGACCAGGAAATTACGGCCGATAATCATCGGCTCCACCTCCGGGTGGTTGATGTTGGACGGGATGATGGCGCGGCCGCGCGCGATCTCTTCGCGCACGAATTCTGCCGTGATCTCGGCCGGAATGCTTGCGCCATAAGCCTGCCCCGGATGCTGGCGCCCCATCAGTTCCGCCAGCCGCTGTCCATTCGGGCCGGAGACTTTCAGGCTCTCGATATACTCCTTGCGACGCAGATTCTCGCGGATGGCGACAAACTCCATCTCCGGCGTGATGATGCCCTGGCGCGCGTAATGCATCTGCGTGACGTTGCAGCCTGCGCGTGCGCGGCGCGGCTTGCGGTGCAGGTTGAAGCGCAACTCCTCCAGCGCCGGATCGGCCAGCCGCGCCTGGCCATATGCGGAAGTCGGGCCATCCAGTTCCTCGGTATCGTCGCGCTCCAGTATCCACGGCAGGCGCGGCGTGGCGTCCAGGCCGGAACGGATATCGATCTGCGCATCCGGATCGGTGTACGGGCCGGACGTATCGTAGACGTAGACCGGCGGATTGGCCTCGAAGCCGAACGAGGCCGGCGTATCGGCCTGCGAGATGGCGCGCATCGGCACACGCAGGTCGGCGCGGCTGCCTTGCACATAGATCTTGCGGGAATTGGGAAGTGGCTGTATCGCTGCCTCGTCCACCGTGGCGGTGGCGGACACGAATTTCGGGTTGGCGTTCATTTGGCTCCTTTGTTGGGCTACAGGAGCCAGCAAAGGAGGTTGGACGACCACCTGCACCATCGGTGCGCGGCAGACATCCTAAGCTTCCCTTCGCTGGCATTATCCAGATCAGGTTCGGAGGGTATTTCTCACCCGCGTCGCTCACACGACGCAGGACCCCTAGCGTTTGCCACCTTGCGGCAGCGCGACGATTATAACCGTGTCGTCATCAAAGTGGCAAAAATCCCACATTCAGCGAGCAAGTGCTCAGGTATAGTGTCCTCATGCTACACAGCAACGCTCAACACCCGTCCACTCCGCCGCCACGCCGTCTGCGCCTTCTTGCCGCCTTGTGCATGGCACTGTGCCTGGCGCCGGGGCTGGGTGCGCGCGCCGACAGCGGCGAGCGCTGGGACAGCATGTCCTTCACCGCGTTCAAGCGCTACGTGCACAACGACATCAGCAGCGGCCTGTGTTTTGCGCAGGACCGCCAGGGCTTTGTATGGATCGGCACCCAGGCCGGCCTGGTGCGCTGGGATGGCAACCGCCACGTCAAGTATCTGGCCGACGCGCGCGACGATGCCCTGCCCGACAGCTATGTCATGAGTGTGCACGTCGATACCCAGGGACGCCTGTGGGCCGGCATGAATTCCGGTGGCCTGGTGCGCTACGATCCGGAGCACGACAATTTCATCCGCTACCGCGCCAGTCCCACCGGCCTACGCGACCCGCGCGTGGCGGCGATGGCCGATGACGGCGCCGGCGGTCTGTGGATCGCCACCGGCAGCGGCCTGGAACACCTGGCGGCGGACGGAAAATTCAACCGCCTGGGCGACGACTACGGCGCCGCCGCGCTGCCCGAGGGCGGCATCGACGCGCTGCTGCACGACGCCGACGGCGGCCTGTGGGTCGGCACGCGGCGCGGACTATTCCATCTGAAACAGGGACAGGCAGCGCGGCAGATTCTGCTGGGCGGCAAACCCAATATGCCGATCAGCGCGCTGCTCAAGGACAGCGATGGCCGGCTGTGGATCGGCAGCCGCAACGGCGGCGCTTTCGTCATCGCGCCAGGGGACACCGCTGCGACGCCGGTGCATGAAAGCGCTCCGCAGGCGACGCTGCACGGTGAGCGAATATCGGCAATCGTCGAAGCGGCGCCAGGCGAAATCTGGTTCGGCACCAATGGCGCCAACGGCGGCATCGTCGTGTACGACGTGCAGCACCACAGCTCGCGTCGCATCCGCCACCGCGCCGACGCGGCCGACAGCCTGGCCGACAACGATGTGATGGCCATGTTCCGCGAACGCAGCGGCATCATCTACGCCTCCAACATGGCCGGCATCAGCCAGCATGCGCCGCAGCCGGACGCAGTGGCTACCATCCGCTACCTGGACGCCGGCCGCAGCGGGATTATCAGCGTGCCCAGCACCCTGGTCACGCCCGACGGCCGGCTGTGGCTGGGCATGATTAACGGCGGTGTCGCCATCGTCGATCCGAAGCACGGCCTCAGCCGGTGGCTGCTGGCCAGTAACGGCATGCCGCAAGGCCGCGTGCTGACGATGGCCGCCGGGCCCGGTGGCGAGGTGTATATCGGCACGCAGAACGGCCTGTACCGCGCCGCCGCCGATGGCAGCCACGTGCAGCGGGTCAAGCTGCCGCAGCGGCGTGACGAAGAGGAAGTGTGGGCGCTGGCGGTCAGCGGCAACACGCTGTGGATGGGTGGACTGGATGGCGTGTGGGCGCTGGAACTGGGGCAGCATGGCGTGCAGCACCTGCTGCGGCATGAAGACAAAAGCCTGGGCGATCCGCGTGTGACGTCCATTCTGCCGGTCGGCAACGACGTCTGGGTAGGCACCCGCACCGGCCTGGCAAGGGTCGGCGTCAACGAGGTCGAGGCAATCCCCGCCGACCTGTCGACGCCGGACCGGCTACCGCCCGGCTATGTGTCGTCGCTGCTGCTGGATGGCCAGGGACGGCTGTGGCTGTCCAACTTTGGCACCGGCGTTGTCATCCTCGAACGCACCGATCCCGACGGCCGGCGCCGTTTCCGCCGGCTGGGCATGCAGCAGGGCTTGCCCGACAGCGGCGGCAACAAGCTGCTGCAAGACCGCCAGGGCATGATCTGGGCCAGCACCGACGCCGGCCTGGCGCGCATCGATCCGCGCACGCTGGAGATCAAGCCGCTCGGCCCCGGCGAAGGCGTGCACGTGCCGACCTACTGGACCAATTCCGGCACCGTCACCGCCTCCGGCGACCTGGTGTTTGGCGGCCTGACCGGCATCACTGTGGTCAAGCCGCAGGCGCTGGAAAGCTGGCGCTATGTGCCGCCCGTGGTGGTCACGCGCATCGTGCTGAACGACAAGGACATTCCGTTCGCTGCCTACAACCAGGGCCGGGGCGCCAAGGCGGCGCCGATCGTCGTGCCGACCACCGCGCGCGAACGTGGCTTTTCGCTGGAGTTCGCTGCGCTCGACTACACGGCGCCGGAACGCAACCGCTACGCCTACCAGCTCAAGGGTTTCGACTCCAACTGGGTCAGCAGCGAAGCCAGTTCGCGCCGCGCCAGCTATAACAACCTGCCGCCGGGCGACTATGTGCTGCAACTGCGCGGCTCCAACCGCAATGGCGACTGGGCCACGCCGGTCGAGGTGCCGGTACATGTGATGCCGGCCTGGCATCAGCGTCCGCTGGCGCGGGTGGCGATGGGTGCGCTGGGACTACTGCTGGGCGCCGGCCTGATGCAGGCGCGCACCACCTACCTGCGTCGCCGCCAGCGCGAACTGGAAGCGATGGTCGAAGCGCGCACCGCCGAATTGCGCGCCACCCAGGCGCAACTGGAAACGCTGGCCTACGGCGATCCGCTGACTGGCCTGGCCAATCGCCGCCTGTTCAATGACGAATTGCGTCACCTGGTGGCGCACGCCGAGCGTGGCGGCCCCGCCTTCACGCTGCTGCTGATCGACCTGGACCGCTTCAAGCCGGTCAACGACACGCTGGGCCACGACGCCGGCGACGCTCTGCTGGCCGCGACGGCCGACCGCCTGCGCGCGGCGGTGCGCGAAGCCGACCGGCCATTCCGCCTCGGCGGCGACGAATTCGCCGTGCTGCTGAGCCAGACCACCGACTGTGCCACGCTGGAACCGGTGTGCGCACGCATCCTGGCCAACCTGGCAGCGCCGCTGCCGCATGGCGACGCGGTCATCGAAATCAGCGCCAGCATCGGCGCCGCCGTCTACGCCAGCGGCAACAGCCACGAACAGCTATACAAGCGCGCCGACGTTGCGCTGTACGAAGCCAAGGCCGCCGGCCGCAATACCTGGCGCCTGGCCGCCGCCGGCCAGGCAGCGCACGCGCTCAATCCTTGAAAATAGGCGTGGACTTGCTCATGCCTGCTGTCATCGCGGCTTGCAGGTCGGCGGACATCAGCATGGCGGCGTTCCAGGTGGCGACGTAGTTGAGGCCATCGGCAACGCTGTGGTCGCGCGCGTAGCTGATCATCTCCTTGACGCCGCGCACCGACAGCGGCGACTTGGCGGCCATCTGCGCGGCGATCTCGCGCACGCCGGCGCGCAACGCCTCCGGCGTGTCGAACACCCGGTTGACCAGACGCATCTCCTTCGCCTCGTCAGCATCGAATTTGCGTGCGGTGTAAGCCAGCTCACGCGCCATGCCTTCGCCGACCAGGCGCGGCAGGCGTTGCAACGTTCCTACATCGGCCACCATGCCGATATCGATTTCCTTGATGGTGAACCAGGCGTCCGACGAGCAATAGCGCATGTCGGCGCAGCAGATCAGATCGATGCCGCCGCCGACGCAAGCGCCATGCACGGCCGCCAGCACCGGCTTGCGGCAGCGCTCCAGGCTGGTCAGCGACTCCTGCAGGTCGAGGATCACGCGGCGCAGGTTCTCGCGCGTGCGGCCATCGCAGTCATCGCGCACCTGGGCGCCGACGCCCAGCATCATCTGCAGGTCGATGCCCGACGTGAAAGCCTTGCCCTCGCCTTCCAGGATGGCGACGCGGATCGCCGGCGTCTCATCGACATAACGAAAAGCGGCGCGAAGATCGCTCCACATCGCCGCATTCATCGCATTCAGCTTCTCCGGCCGGTTCAGCCGCAGCGTGGCGATGTGGTCCTCGACAGCAATAGTTAAAGTTTCAAAATCGGGCATTGCATCTCCTCATTGTATTTTTAATATTTTGCCATTGCCGCAATAATACGCAGCTGGGGCTGCGTCATCTATAATGGCTGTTTTCGCCAACGAATTCACTACTTACTTCAGCCATATCATGGAATTAGCCAAGTCTTTCGAGCCTGCCGACATTGAACAGTTCTGGCGCAGCGAGTGGGAGTCGCGCGGTTACTACACCGCCACCCTCGACGCCGGCAAACCTTCTTTCAGCATCCAGCTGCCGCCGCCGAACGTCACCGGCACCCTGCACATGGGCCATGCCTTCAACCAGACCATCATGGATGGCCTGACCCGCTATCACCGCATGCTGGGCCATAACACCGCCTGGATACCTGGCACCGACCACGCCGGCATCGCCACCCAGATCGTGGTGGAACGCCAGCTGGATGCGCAGAAAATCTCGCGCCACGACCTTGGCCGCGAAGAATTCATCAAGAAGGTCTGGGAGTGGAAGGAGAAATCCGGCTCCACCATCACTGGCCAGATGCGCCGCCTGGGCGCCTCGCCGGACTGGAAACGCGAATACTTCACCATGGACGCCGAGCGCTCCAAGGTGGTCACCGACGTCTTCGTGCGCCTGCACGAGCAAGGCCTGATCTATCGCGGCAAGCGCTTGGTCAACTGGGACCCGGTGCTGGGCACGGCTGTGTCCGACCTGGAAGTGGTATCGGAAGAAGAAAACGGCTCGATGTGGTACATCAAGTACCCGCTGGCCGATGGCAGCGGCTCGCTGACCGTGGCCACCACCCGTCCTGAAACCATGCTGGGCGACGTCGCCGTGGCAGTCGATCCGACCGACGAACGCTACCTGCCGCTGGTTGGCAAGATGCTGACGCTGCCGCTGGTCGGCCGCGAAATCCCGATCATCGCCGACGAATACGTCGACAAGGCGTTCGGCACCGGCTGCGTGAAAATCACGCCAGCGCACGACTTCAACGACTACGCCGTCGGTCAGCGCCACAACCTGGCGATGCCATCGATCCTGACGCTGGAAGCCAAGATCGTCGACGACGCGCCGGAAGCCTACCGCGGCCTGGACCGCTTCGTCGCGCGTAAGAAAATCGTCGCCGACCTGGAAGAACAGGGCCTGCTGGAAGAAGTCAAACCTCACAAGCTGATGGTGCCGCGCGGCGACCGTACGGGCGTGGTCATCGAACCGATGCTGACCGACCAATGGTTCGTCGCCATGAGCAAGCCGGCGCCGGAAGGCAGCTTCAATCCGGGCAAATCGATTGCCGAAGTGGCGCTGGAAAAAGTCGCCACCGGCGAAATCAAATTCGTGCCGGAAAACTGGAGCACCACCTACAACCAGTGGCTGAACAACATCCAGGACTGGTGCATCTCGCGCCAGCTGTGGTGGGGCCACCAGATCCCGGCGTGGTACGACGACGCCGGCAACATCTTCGTCGCCAAGACCGAGGAAGAAGCCAAGGCGCAAGCCGCAGCCAAGGGCATCACCGCGCCGCTGCGCCGTGACAACGACGTGCTGGACACCTGGTTCTCGTCCGCGCTGGTGCCGTTCTCGACCCTGGGCTGGCCGGAAGAAACGCCGGACATCAAAGCCTTCCTGCCATCATCGGTGCTGGTGACCGGCTTCGACATCATCTTCTTCTGGGTGGCGCGCATGGTCATGATGACTGCGCACTTTACCGGCAAAGTGCCGTTCGAAACCGTCTACGTACACGGCCTGGTGCGTGACTCGCAGGGCCAGAAGATGTCCAAGTCCAAGGGCAACACGCTGGACCCGATCGACCTGATCGACGGCATCGATGTCGAAGCGCTGGTAGCCAAGCGCACCACCGGCCTGATGAATCCCAAGGACGCCGAGAAAATCGCCAAGGCCACGCGCAAGGAATTCCCGAACGGCATCGCTGCCTACGGTACGGATGCGGTGCGCTTCACGATGGCCTCGTACGCCTCGCTGGGCCGCAACATCAACTTCGACCTGGGCCGTGCCGAAGGCTACCGCAACTTCTGCAACAAGCTGTGGAACGCCACCCGCTTCGTGATGATGAACACGGAGGAAAAGGATTGCAGCGCCAGCGAAGCCGACCTGTCGAACGCCGACAAGTGGATCATCTCGCTGCTGCAAAAGGCCGAACTGGAAGTGGCCAAGGGCTTCGAAGACTACCGTTTCGACAACATCGCCTCGGCCATCTACAAATTCGTCTGGGACGAGTATTGCGACTGGTATCTGGAAGTGGCCAAGGTGCAGGTACAGAGCGGCACCGAAGGCCAGCAACGCGCCACCCGCCACACGCTGCTGCGCGTGCTGGAAGTGGTGCTGCGCCTGGCGCATCCGGTAATCCCGTTCGTCACCGAAGCACTGTGGCAGGCGGTCGCCCCGCTGGCCGGCAAGACTGGCGACTCGATCATGATGCAGCCGTATCCGATCGCCAACACCGCCAACATCGACGAGTCGGCCGAAGCCTGGATGCAGCAGCTGAAAGCGCTGACCGACGCCACCCGCAACCTGCGCGGCGAAATGCAGCTGGCGCCATCCTTGCGCGTGCCGCTGATCGTCGAACCGGGCAACGCAGCCGAGAAGGCCGCGATGGAAGGCTTTGCGCCGTACGTGCAATCGCTGGCCAAGCTGTCGGAAGTGCAGATTGTGGACGTGCTGCCGGAATCGCCGGCAGCGGTGTGCATCGTCGGCACCACCAAGATGATGCTGAAGGTAGAAATCGACGTCAAAGCCGAGCGTGAGCGCCTGAGCAAAGAGATCGCCCGCCTGGAAGGCGAGATCAACAAGGCCAACGGCAAGCTGTCGAACGAAAGCTTCGTGGCCCGCGCGCCGGCCGAAGTGGTCGCGCAAGAAAAAGAACGCGTCGCCAACTTCTCCGCTACGCTGGACAAGATGCGCGAACAAATCGCCAAGCTCCCAGCAGCCTAAGCCATCCGGGGTCAGTTCTGCCAAACGCACACGGGCTCAACAGCATAGCTGTTGAGCCCGTGTGCGTTTGGCAGAACTGACCCCGGATTTTTATGCTAGCAGTTCGGCGTAACGAGCGATGTCGACGTTGCCGCCGCTGATGATGATGCCGACGCGCTTGCCTTGCAGTTGCGCTTTCATCGCGCGCGCGGCGGCAAAGCCAAGGCCGCCAGTCGGTTCGACTACCATCTTCATGCGCTCGGCAAAGAAACGCATGGCGGCGCGCAATTCTTCATCGCTGGAAGTCAGGATGTCATCCACGTCACGCTTGATAATCGGGAACGTCAGGTTGCCCAGGTGCTGCGTCTGCGCGCCGTCGGCGATCGTCTTCGGCGTGTCGATGTGGACAATGCTGCCGCTGCGGAACGATTGCTGGCCGTCGTTGCCCGCCTCCGGCTCGACGCCAAACAGCTTGGCCGATGGCGACAGCGCACGCGTCGCCAAGGCGGTGCCGCTCAACAGGCCACCGCCACCCAGCGGCACGAACACGTAATCCAGGCGACCGACTTCCTCAAACAACTCCTTGGCCGCCGTGCCCTGCCCGGCTATCACGTCCGCGTGGTCGTAGGGCGGGATCAGGGTCAGGCCATGCCTGGCGGCCAGGTCGCGGCCGATCTGCTCGCGGTCTTCCTTGTAGCGATCGTAGATGACCACCTGCGCGCCATAGCCACGCGTGGCGGCCACCTTGGCGGCCGGCGCATCATGCGGCATGACGATCGTGGCCGGGATGCCCATCAGCCTGGCCGACAAGGCCACCGCCTGTGCGTGGTTGCCCGATGAGAAAGCCACGACGCCCGCCTTGCGCTGTTCCGGCGTGAACTTGGCCAGCGCGTTGTAGCCGCCACGGAATTTGAACGCGCCCATGCGCTGGAAATTCTCGCACTTGAAGAATACTTCCGCGCCCAGCTCGGCGTTGGCGGTTGACGAGGTCAGCACTGGCGTCGCGTGCGCCACACCGACAATGCGCTCGGACGCGGCAACCACGTCTTCAAATGTAGGCAGTTTCAGTTCGCTCATGGATTTTCCTGGGATGATTAGCGCGCGTCGTTGTAGACGGTGGCGCGGGAGACATTCAGATAGGCGGCGACGGTGTCCATCGCGCGGCGGACGTCACTGAGGCCGCACTCTTTCAGTTCGCGCATCAGCGCCTTGCGCTCGTCGGCTTTCAGCGCGCGTGGCGTGCTGCCGATGCGGGCGGCAAACTGGTCGATGCGCTGGCGGATGGCGTCGGCGCCCGGCGGGGCCATGGTTTCTTTGACAGCGGCGGCGGCGTCGACGCTACCGAATTGCGTCAGCATGGTGTTCAGGCTGCGGAACACGGTCAGGTCGACATTCAGGCACAGCGCGGCGACGTATTTGCCTTCGCTGTCCTTGATGCCGATCGAGGTGCTCTTGGCCAGCCGGCCATCGGGAAAAGTATTGGGATAATTGGCGATGACTTGCTCGAACGCCGGATCGGACGCACGCGCCAGGCCAAGCTCGGTCGCCGGCGCGCCAACTTCGCGGCCGGACAGATTGTTGTGGATCGCCAGGATGGCGTGCTCCGGCTGCGTCAGGTCGTGCAGCACCACTTCGCAGAATGGCGCCAGCGTCTTGCCCAGCCCGTCCGCCAGGTGCTGCATCTGCGCCAGCAGGTTCTGATGTTCAGAGGTTTTTTTCATCTGAACATACTATCTCATTTTAGATTATTTGTACAATTCCAGACGTTCTTTCTTTTCTGCCATGATGTCGTCGCTATCGTGAAAGCGCGCGGCGATGCTGCGGAATTCCTCTTGCAGCTCGATGAAAGCGTCCACCATGTCCGGGTCGAAGTGCGCACCCTTGCCTTCGATGATGATGCTGACTGCCTTGTCGTGCGGCATGCCCTCCTTGTAGACGCGGCGGCTGATCAACGCGTCATACACATCTGCCACCGCCATCAGCCGCGCCGACAACGGGATGGCTTCGCCCGCCACACCTTCCGGATAACCGGAACCGTCCCATTTTTCCTGGTGACCGTAGGCGATTTCCTTGGCTAGCGCCAGGAACGGCACGCTGGTGCCCAGCGATTGCTCGGCATGGGTAATCGCGTCGCGCCCCAGCGTGGTATGGGTCTTCATGATTTCAAACTCATGCGGTTCAAATTTTCCCGGCTTGAGCAGAATGCGGTCCGGAATGCCAACCTTGCCGATATCGTGCAGCGGCGCCGACTTGAATAGCTGATTGATGTAGCCGTCAGTCAGCGTAGCGGCAAAGCGCGGATGGTGGCGCAGCTTTTCCGCCAGCGCCTTGACGTAGTATTGCGTGCGGCGGATGTGGTTGCCGGTTTCGTTGTCGCGCGTTTCCGCCAGCGACGCCATCGACAGAATCGTGACGTCCTGGATGGCCATCACTTCCTGCGTGCGCGACGACACTTCCTTTTCCAGGTACAGGTTTTTATCACGCAGGAAGTCGGCGCTGTCCTTCAACAGCAAATGGTTGCGCACCCGCGCCAGCGCGATCGGTGGGCTGATCGGCTTGGTCAGATAGTCGACGGCGCCCAGATCCAGGCCCATTTTTTCCGCCTCCACATCGGTCTTCGCGGTCAGGAAGATGACCGGGATGTCGCGCGTCAGCGGATCGGCCTTCAGGCGGCGGCAGACTTCGTAGCCATCCATCTCCGGCATCATCACGTCGAGCAGGATCAGGTCCGGCAAGCTGCCCGACTGCGCGATGCGCAGCGCTTTCTCGCCGCTGCTGGCGATCTTGACTTTGTACTGGTCCTTCAGCAGGTCGTTCATCAGCACCAGGTTGTCCGGTGCATCGTCCACCAGCAGGATGGTTTTCTTCTGGATCAGTTCCGTCGTCATGTTGTTTCCCCTTCGGTCATGGCTTCGTCCAGCGCGGCCAACGCCGCATCCAGATCAAGATCGGACAGGCCGGCAGCGATGCGCCGCCAGTGACGCGGCAATCCGGCCTTGAATAGTTGCAGGTGTTCCTCCCACAGCTCGGCAGCAGCTGAATCGCTTTCGGCCAACAGCGTGCGCAGGCGTTCCGCGTGGCCACGCACTGTGGAAGCATCGGGCGCCACCACCGCCGGCGTATCGGCTACAGTCAGCGGGCTGTCGAGCGCGCGCAGCGACGCAATCACAGTCGCCAGTTGCTCCAGCACCGCCACCAGCAAGGCCTGCTGCTGAGCCGCCGATGCGCCCTCTCCGCACGCCGTTTCCAATGCCTGCGCCGCCTGCTGCACGCCCAGTGCGCCGATGTTGCCAGCCATGCCTTTGAGCGTGTGCGCGGCGCGCGTGGCGGCGGCCGGATCGGCATCCTGCTGCGCGGCGCTGAAGGCATCCGCGAAGCTGGCCTGACTGTCACCGAACTTCAGCAGCAGGCGACGATACAGCGCGGGATTGTCCATCGTGGTGGCGAGGCCGGCGCGCGTGTCGATGCCAGCCAGCGGCGGCAGCGGCACACCTTCGGCGGCGGCCTGCGAAGGCGGCGAAGGCGGCGAAGGCAACGTGCCATGCATCGGCCGCACCCAGCGTGCCAGTGTGGCAAACATCTCGCCGACGTTGATCGGCTTGGCGATGTGATCCTGCATGCCGGCCGCCATCACCTTGTCGCGGTCGCCGGCCATGGCGTTGGCGGTCATCGCCACAATCGGCAGGGCATTCCAGCCAGGCATGGCGCGCAGCGCGCGCGAAGCTTCGTAGCCATCCATCACCGGCATCTGGCAATCCATCAGCACGCCGTCGAAACGGGCGTCGCGCGCCAGGATGTCGAGCGCTTCCTGGCCATGGTTGGCCAGCACCACTTCGATGCCGGCCTTGGCCAGCAAGTCGCTGGCCAATTCCTGGTTCATATCGTTGTCTTCCACCAGCAGGATGCGGGCGCCGCGCAGCTTGTCCATCGCCTCGCTGTACTGCTGCTGCTTGCCGACCGCGCGCGTTTCGACAATCACGCCCCTGCCCAGCGCCAGCCCGACCGCTTCCAGCAGCGTCGATGGCGTGACCGGCTTGGTCAGCACCGAGTTCATGTCGACGCCCGAACCGGCCGCCGAGGCCATCGCTTCCTCCCGGCCATAGGCGGTGACCATGATGACCGCCGGCAGCCGCTCAAGCCGCGACTGGCGCAAGCGGCGCACCGTTTCGATGCCATCCAGGCCGGGCATTTTCCAGTCCATCAGGATCACGTCATAAGGCAGCGCCTGCTTCTCGTATTTGGCCACCATGTCCAGCGCCTGCTGGCCATCCCACGCCACATCGACCTCCAGCCCGAAGGAGCGCGCCATGGTGGACAGGATCTCGCGCGCGGCGGCATTGTCGTCGACCACCAGCACGCGCACGCCGGTCAGCTCGTCGGCACGGAACATGCGACGCGGCCGCGACTCCTGTTGCAGGCCGAAGCGGATGCGGAAGTGGAAGGTCGTGCCGGCGCCGGGCGTGCTTTCGACCCAGATGTCGCCGCCCATCAGCGCCAGCAGGTTCTTGCAGATCACCAGTCCCAGGCCAGTGCCTCCGTATTTGCGCGTGGTGGAGGCGTCCGCCTGACTGAACGACTGGAACAGCTTGTCGCGCTGCGCATCGGTCATGCCGATGCCGGTGTCGCGTATCCAGAAGTGCAGCGTGCTGCTGTTGTCATCGGCCGCCACCTGTTCGACGCCGACCACAATTTCCCCGCGCTCGGTGAACTTGACGGCGTTGTTGCCGAGATTGACCAGCACTTGCCCCAGTCGTAGCGGATCGCCGATCAGCCCCGCCGGCACGCTCGGATCGAACTGGAACAGCAACTCCAGTCCCTTGTCTTCGGCCTTGAAGGCGATCAGGTTGGCCAGGTTGTCAAGCACGTCGCCGAGGTCGAAGTCCACCGTTTCCACCGTCATCTTGCCTGCTTCAATCTTGGAGAAGTCGAGGATGTCGTTGATGATGCCCAGCAGGTTCTCGCCGGCGCGGTGGACTTTCTCCACGTAGTTGCGCTGGCGCTTGTCCAGATCGGTTTGCAGGGCCAGGTGCGACATGCCGATGATGGCGTTCATCGGCGTGCGGATTTCGTGGCTCATATTGGCCAGGAAGTCGCTCTTGGCGCGTGTGGCGGCCAACGCCTGCTCGCGCGTCACGCGCAGCTCGTCCTCGGCCGCCTTCTGCGCACTGATGTCCTGGTAGACGCCGTACATGTAGCGCACCTCGCCGCTGTCCGGATCGCGCTCGACCTTGCCCAGCGCGTGCAGCCAGATCAGCCGACCATCCACCGGACGGCGGTAGGCATAGACCGCGTCATACATGGCGTAGCGGCCATCCAGCGCGCCCTGGTAGCGTTCGCCCGTGTGCTGCGCACCGTCCGGGTCGGCCTCCACCAGCCGCGCGAACCATTCGTCCTGCAGATGATAGCGGCCGTCCGCGCGCGGCGCCTCGCCCAGCAGGCGTGCCGCGCGCTCCGACTGGAAGTAGTAATCCGGATCGTTGTAATCGACCACCCAGTAGCCGCTGTCGGTCAGATCCAGCGCCACGTCGGTCAGATAGTTGGCGCGCCGGACCTCTTCCAGCAACGCACGGGTGTGCAGGTTGCGTTCAACGATTTCCAGATTCATCGCAATGATCGGCAGCGCGCCGTCCATCAGCGCCTGCGCCCGCTCGTCGTAGGCGTCCAGCGTGGCCAATTCAATCACCGCCAACATGCGTTCGTTGCGTTGCACTGGCAGGATGACAATACAGGCTGGCGCACGTTCGCCCAGCGCCGAGCCGATGCGCAGGTAATCGGCCGGTGGCTGGCGGAAGATGATCGGCTGGCCATCGCGGGCGCACTGCCCGACCAGTCCCTCGCCCGGTGCAAAATGCGTCTGCGCGCCAGGCTGGCCGCGCCAGGCGTAGCCGGCGAGGAAATCCAGTCCCTGCTCGTCGCTCAGATAGAACGCACCGTGACCTACACTCAGCAACGGCGCCAGCACCGCCAGCGTGCGTTCCGCCAGCTCGGTAGTGGTGGCAGCCGATTGCAGCTCGTTCGACAGCGTTGCCAGGTTGGCCTTGATCCAGCGCTGCGTTTCGACCTTGGCTGCCGCCGTTTGCAGCACTTCGATGGCGCGCGCCAGTTGCCCCAATTCGTTCGGATAATCGGTCAACGGCAGCTTCTGTCCCAGGTCGCCACCGGCCAGGTTCTCCACCGCCTTGCGCAGCCGCTTGGCTGGATGACGCACCGAGCGCGCCAGCAAGGTGCTGAACACCAGGCCGAGGCTCAGCGTCAGGCCCAATACCAGATAGGTCAGCCGGGTTTCGTCGCGAGCCAGTTCCTGCATTTCCTCGACCTGGCGGCGCGCGCTGTCCTCCTTCACCTGGGCAATACGGTTGAGCGCGTCATTGGCCTGGATGCCATAGTCCTGAAACGCCGGGTCGGAGACGATGGCGCGCGCCTCGTCGATCTTGCCTTGTTTCAGGTACGCAAGCGTCGCATCCAGGCGTTCCCGGTACAGTGCGTACGCGGTTTCGAAGTCAGACAGGTTGCGATGGTTGACTTCGCGCACGATGCGCGGCCGCAGCTCCTCCAGCGAGCGGTTCAACTTGCCCTGCGCATCCGCTACCAGGCCCAGCGCCTGCTGGCGGCCTGCCGCGTCCTTGGCCAGGATCGCCTGGCGCAAGGCACGGCCGCGTTGCGAAAACTGGATCAGCGTGTCCTTGGCGTCGGAGATGCCAAGCAGGTCATTGCGATAGATGGCCAACATGTCGGTGCTGAGCCGTGCATGCATCTGGGTAAAGTGCAGGCCAAAGCACAGCGTCATCAACAGGCTGCCGCCGAACCCCAGCGCCAGCTTGTGCCCGAGACTGAGCCGTTCCAGGCTGTTCAGCAAACGTCGCACACTTCCTCCTTGTTCGGGACATCCGAAGCCGCTGCACGGCGACTGACTCCCAGGTTAATCGCCAGCAGTTCCGCCATCGCGGTCGCCTGCTCCAGCATCGATGGGTCGGGCCGCTGCGGCAGCGCCAGTTCCATCACGCCCAGCAGGCGTGATTGCAGCAGCACCGGCACCAGCAGCAAGGCTGCGGGCGCCGCCTGGCCGAGGCCAGAATGGATATGCCATGGGTTGCCTTGCTCCGCCTCCAGCAGGCGTGGCTGGCGTTCACGCGCGCACTGTCCCAGCAGGCCGTGGCCGATGGCGATGCACGACGGAGGCTGCGTACCGGCATAGGCACCGGCCAGGCAAAGTTGCGTGCCATCGGTATCGACGCAATACACCACACCCTGCAAGGCGCCAAACAGGCGGTGGCATTCATCAAGGAAAACGCTGACGGCGACCGCCGCGCTGTCGGTCTGCTGCATGCGCAACGCCAATTCGGCCAGCTGCATCCGGCGCTCAGCCCGCAGCGCCTGATCCTTCGCCATCTGTTCCAGTTGGCAGCTGGCCTGACGCTGCGTCAGGCGCACACGCAGCATGCGCAATAACAGCAAGCCGATGCACAAGATGACGGCAGCGGCTGCTGCCGCGTCGCGGATAGTCCGTGCGGGGGAGATGGCGTGGGTCAGGTCTTCCAGCAACACCAGTTGCCATTCGCCGGCGGGATCATTCCAGTCGACCGGGGCGCTGGCCATCGCGTAGCGGCGCCCGTGAACACTGGTGATGCCGGTGCCTGTCACAAACGGCAGCACGTCCGGCATATGGCGCTCGAACAGGTTGCCGAACTGGCGCGTGGCGCGAATCTTCTCCATCTGTTGCTGCGTCGGCGCCACCGCCAGTTGTCCTTGCCATTCACTGCGGTTGCTGGCAAACACCACGCCTTGCGGTGACAGTAGCAAGGCCGTGCCCGGCATCGCGGCCAGCAGACGGTCGATGCGGTCGATGCCGGTGCGTGCGACCACCGCCCCGATCGGGGCGCCGCCACGCGTGGCGCCGGGATACACCGGCGCCGCAAAGTACAGCGTGCGTTCGTCACGCGACAGGCTGATGGCGGCGTACACATTGTCACTGCCGCGCACGGCAGTCTGAAAATACGGACGGAAGGATATTTGCAATCCGGTCGAAGGCTTGCCGCTATCGTCCCACGAAGACGACACCACGCCCTGGCGGTTGACTACGAACACCGCTTGAGCGTCGAAAGCCTGGGCCGCGCTGGCCAAGAGCGCCAGCACGTCCGCAGAGTTGGCGCTAGTGCGACCATCGCTCTCCTGCTTGATCGGCGGCGAAACCAGGCCCAGCATGGAGATTGCCCCCATCAGCTTACCGTCAAGCGTCAATGACATGGCTTTGAGCGCATGACGCTGCAAGGAAATCTCCAGCCGCGCCTGATATTCGCGTTCCCGCGTGCCGATACTCCAGTAGGCGGCCATAGCGGCGGCTAGTGCAGCACACAGCAGCACCAAAGCGCCTCCCCACCGGGGATGGCGGGCGATTACTTCCACGGCTCGCATCATCACCACTCCTGCCAAGCACTGACTTAATCAGTCTCAACAATAGCAGCAAACGTAGCCAAAAGGCAACAAATTACTAACTTGCAAATAAATAGCGGGACTTACGGCAGTGGCCGGCGTTCCTCGTGGTTTTCGCGGGGTTCGGTCTGCATGACGCCGGGTTCGGTGGACTGGCGGCTGTCAGCGCTATTACCACCCAAGGCGGGGGCTGGCTTGCGGTCCGGGCTGCTGCCTTGCTGGTCGCGCACGGCGCCTTTATCCACGCCGGCGCCGCTGGTAGCGCCTTCAGTGCCGGAGCGGCTGCCACGGATGCCATCGACATCGCCAGGGCCAGCTATCGATTGATCGTGCTGTGTCATCATGTATTCCTCCTTAACATCATCTTAGCTGGTGCCAGCGCGCCCCGGCATCGGCCCAGGCCGCGTATCCGTGTAGGAATTTTGGACGATACCCTCTAATTAGCACGACCGGTCAGTTCGTATAATGAACGACACAAAAACAACCTTGGAGACGTAAATGAAATTTCTCGCATTCATCGCCGCAGCCACCCTGGCCATCTCGCCGGCCTTCGCCGACACCACTTCGCCAACCGGCTTGTGGAAAAACATCGATGACGAAACCGGCAAGCCGAAAGCGCTGATACGCATCACCGACAACAACGGCGTGCTGACCGGCCAGATCGAAAAACTGTTCCGCGACGCCAATGAAGACCAGAATCCCAAGTGCGACAAGTGCGAAGGCGCGCGCAAGGATCAGCCCATCATCGGCATGACCATCCTGTCCAATCTGAAGAAGGATGGCGACGAGTACAACGGCGGCGAGATCCTTGATCCGAACAACGGCAAGGTCTACAAGAGCAAGCTGCACCTGACCGACGGCGGCAAGAAGCTCAGCGTGCGCGGCTACATCGGCGTGCCGATGCTGGGCCGCTCGCAGACATGGGTGCGCCAGGACTAATTACGCTGGATCTTGTGGCCGACGCCGCTGATGCGTTGCTGTGGCTCGCCTGTCGAGCGCCAGTTGACCGTCTGCTGGATGCCGGCCACCACCATGACAGCTTTCGGCGCCAGCGCCAGCGTCACCTTGTTTTCGGCGCCGTTCATTTCCAGGCTGGCGCAGGTGCCGGTCAGCGTAATATTGTGCTGGGTGCCGTTGATGGACACGCGCCGACCGTCGCAAGGGAAAGTGCGCACATAACCATTGCCGGCGATGGCGATCTGATCCTTGTCGACAATCACTTCACCCACGGCGTCATCTGCCATGGCGCCATGGGCAGCCAAGCCCAGGATACCGGCCAGCGCGATCGTACGTAATGCAAGCATGCTGTCTCCTCTTCTGTTTAAGTTCCGGCATTGTAAAAATTTAAAGAAGAGTTCGGCGCACGCATGCGCAGGCGTCAGCGCTTGATGCCCTTGCCGGTGGCGGTCCAGTAGATGCCGCCCATCAGGTGCGACAGGTATTGCGGGTCGCGGTACATATTGCCGTCATGCCCAAGCGCGGTGACGAACACGCGGCCTTGCTCAACCTGGTGATACCAGCTCAACGGGTGGTCCTTGCCCATGCCGTGCGATACCTGCCCCGGCCAGATCTTGGTCGGGTCATAGCTGCTCTCGTCCGCATTCAGCACCGGGTTGATCTTGATCTGGTAAGGATTATCAAAGACGTAGAACTCGTCGCTCCAGATCCAGTGATCCGGCAGGCCGAAGGTGGCGGGGAATTTTTTGTCGACCACATCGGCCACGCCGGTCTGCAGCATCGGATGGTTGCCGGTGCGGCGGCCGATCAGCTTCTCGTACCACGGCCAGGTGTTGGGCGGAATAATCAGGGAGCGGTGCACCAGCATGGCGTTGCCGCCGGCCTTCATGTAATCCTCGAATTTCTTGCGGCGCGCCTCGTTCAGCTCTTCGGGCGGCGTGTTCAGGAACATCACGGCGGCGTACTGCTTCAGGTCGCCGTCGAAGGCTTCCGGCTTGTTGGTGTAAGTCATCTCGAACGCGTGCAGCTTGCCCAGCCGCTCCAGGCTTTCGCGCGCGATGGGGATGTATTCGTAGTGGTACTTACTCGGCATGGCCAGCACCAGGATCTTGTACTGGCTGTCGGCATGCGCGCCGGACGCCATCACCAAACCGGCCGCAATGGCCAGCAAGCTCTTCTTCATCGTCTCCTCCAACAGAAAGTTAGCGCTATCATTTTTGTCATAGTCTAACCCAAGGTGATACGATTTGGCCAAATGAAAATAATTCTCAACGCGATAGGTATTCTGGCGGTGATTCTGGGCGTGCTCGGCATCTTCCTGCCGCTGTTACCGACCACACCTTTCCTGCTGCTGGCGTCCGCATGTTTCGCGCGCGCCTCGCCGCGCATGCACAACTGGCTGCAAACCAACAAGGTGTTCGGCAAATACCTGCGCGACTACGAAAACGGCAAAGGCATCCCGCTGCGCGGCAAGATCTGGATACTGATCTTCATGTGGGGCTCGATGAGCTATTCGATCTGGCGCACCGATCATCTGTGGGTGCGCCTGCTGATTGTGACGGTGGGATGCTGCGTCACCCTCTACCTCACCCGCTTCGTGCCGACGATGCGTATTCAGAAATCCCCTGCTGCTGACGAATGATGTTCATCAGCGTGCGCAGCGCCGGATGCTTGTGGCGCCGGCTGCTGTAGTACATGTGGAAAGGCTCGCCCTCGGCCGCGTGTTCAGACAGCACGATGCGCAGGCTGCCCTCCGCCAGTTCGGCGGCGATGCGTTGCTCCAGCACGTAGGCCAGCCCCATGCCGGCCTTGGCCGCAGTGATAGTGGTAGCGGTATCTGCGATGGTAATCACACCCGGCACGCGCAGGCGGCGTCCACGGTTGAATTCCCATTTATAGGCGGAGTTATCGCCCAGTAGCAGTTGCAGACAGGTGTGACCGGCCAGGTCATCCAGATGCCGGATGGTATCGTGCGCATCAAGGTAGGATGGCGCGGCGGCGATCACCCAGCGCTGCGCCTTGCTCAATGGGACGGCGATCATGTCTTCAGGCACGTAGTGGCCATAGCGGATGCCGGCATCGTAACCCTCGGCGACGATATCGATTGGGCGGTCCTCGACTACCACGGTGAGCCGTACATCAGGACACAGGCGTGCAAATTCCGGCAGCGCTGGCGCAATCAGCAGGTGCGCCGCATCGGAAAACACGTTCAGGCGCAGCTCGCCATAGCGGCCGCTGCCCGGCGCATCCAGCCCCGCCAGCGCGTCGCCGATCTTGTCGAAGCCTTCTTCGATGCGCTTGGCCAGTTCGCGGCCGACATCGGTGGCGGAGACGGCGCGGCTGGAACGGTTCAACAGCTTGGTGGCCAGCCGCTCCTCCAGCCTACGCATGGCATGGCTCACCGCCGACGGCGTCAGGCCCAGCTGAATGGCGGCGCCCTTGAAGCTGCCAGTGCGCATGATGGTGAGGAAGACCCTCAGGTCGGTGAGGTCGACACGGTCGAATAAAGACATGAATGGCGCTCAATCTAACGATGAATATGGTTCATCCTCAAATCGTAGCATGCAATGCTATAACTACCGTCTTTGAATAAACGGGCAAAACCATGAAACAGAGAACTTTCGGCCGCACCGGCAGCACCGTATCGGAAATCGGCTTCGGCGCCTGGGCCATCGGCGGCGCCTGGGGCGACGTCAGCAAGGAAGACGCCAAGGCTGCGCTGCACGCATCGCTGGATGCCGGCACTACGTTCATCGATACCGCCGATGTGTATGGCGACGGCCGTTCGGAACAACTGATCGCCGAAGTGCTGAAAGAACGCGGTGGCGATAAGCCTTACGTCGCCACCAAGCTGGGCCGTCGCCTGTCGCCCCACGTGGCGGAAGGCTACACCAGGCAGAATATGACGGCTTTCGTCGAACGCTCGCTGGCCAATCTGCAAACCGATTGCCTCGACCTGGTGCAACTGCACTGCCCACCGCCAGCGGTCTATTACCAGCAAGAAGTGTTCGGCTATCTGGATGATCTGGTCGCGGCCGGCAAGATCCGCCATTACGGCGTATCCGTCGAAAAGGTGGAGGAGGCGCTGAAAGCCATCGAGTATCCAAACGTGCAGTCGGTCCAGATCATCTACAACGTCTTCCGCCAGCGCCCTGCCTCGCTGTTTTTCGCGGAGGCGAAAAAGCGCCAGGTTGGCGTGATTGCCCGCGTACCGCTGGCATCCGGCCTGTTGACCGGCAAGATGAACGCCACGACCGCTTTCGCCGCCGACGACCACCGCGCCTTCAACCGCAACGGCGAAGCCTTCGACAAGGGCGAAACCTTTGCCGGCGTGCCGTATGAGGTGGCGCTGGAGGTGGTGGAAGAAATCCGCAAGCTGGTGCCCGCCAACGCCACCATGGCGGAATTCGCGCTGCGCTGGATCCTGATGGAAGACGCGGTCAGCACCGTGATTCCCGGCGCGCGCAATGCGGCGCAGGCGCAAGCCAACAGCCGCGCCAGCGCGCTGCCGGCCCTGCCTGCCGAAACCATGGACGCGCTGCGCGAGATCTACCGCAACCGCATCGCGCAGTACGTCCACCATAGTTGGTAATGAGCTGGTAATCAGCTGGCCTGCCTGGTCGGCATCACCACCACCTGTTGCAGGTTCACGTGCTTGGGCTGGTCGGCAAGGAAGCCGACCACTTCCGCCACGTCCTGCGGCTGCAGGAAGTCCATGCTTTGCGCCGCACCGGCAAACCAGTCCTTGGCGCCCTGGAAGGTCCAGTGGCCTTGCAGTTCGGTTTCGGTGATGCCCGGCTCGATCAGCGACACGCGGATATCCTTCGGTCCCAGTTCCGCGCGCAGGTGACGGCTCAGGTGGCTGACGTAGGCCTTGGTGCCGCTGTAGACGGCAAAGTACGGGTAGATGTTCTGTGCAGCGATGGACGAGGTGTTCACCAGGTCCACCACGGCGCCCTGCTCCGCGCTCTTGACCAGCTGCGGCACGAAGGCCGAGATCACACGCATCACGCCGGTGACGTTGAGGTCGATCTGGTGTTCCCAGGCCTGCATCTCGCGCGCTTCCACCGCGCCCGGCAGCATGACGCCGGCGTTGTTGAAGACCAGGTTGGCCGGACCGTAAGCCTGTTCCACAGCGGCCGCTGCCGCATCGACGGACGCCTGGTCGGTCACATCGACCGCCAACGCCAGCGCCTCTCCACCGGCAGCGCGAATCTCTTCGACTGCCTGTTCCAGCACATCCTTGCGGCGCGCCAGCAGCGCGACTTTGGCGCCACGGGCGGCCAGCAGTTTGGCGGTGGACAGGCCGATGCCGCTCGAAGCACCAGTAATAACAGCTACGCGATTTTTCATGATGAGTTCTCCTGTTGGGTTGAAAGACAGGTGAACTATAGGCTTGTCACCACAACCGAAGTAGTGGCCATAAACCGTTACAGCAGCAACTAAAAGTTGATATAGAACTGTTCGTTGTTCAGCAGACGCTCCACAGCGAAGTCGATGAAGCGGCGGACGCGGGCCGGCATATCGGTGCGCTGCGGGAAGTACAGATAGAAGCCCATGCGCTCGCTGATGTACCCGGTCAGTACCGGCTTCAGCTTGCCGGCGCGGATGGCGGCGGTGGCGTTGATGCTGTCGATCTGACCGATGCCCATACCAGCCAGCACGGCATGCATTTCCGTGTCCGGATCGTTGCTGAGCAGGATGGGCTGCACATGATGGAACACGGTATCACCGTCGATCTCGAATTCCCACGCCATCGCCTTGCCGTTGCCCGGCTGACGGTAGGCGGTGCAGCGATGTGCCGCCAGATCCAGCAAGGTGCGCGGCGTGCCATGGCGCTTCAGGTAGGCCGGCGTGGCGCAGACGATTTGCTGCACCGGGAACAGGCGGCGGCTAATAATTTGCGCGTCAGGCGGATTGCCTCCACGGAAGCCGACATCGATACGGTCGTGCACCAGGTCGGCAAAGCCATCCTCTTGGATCAGATCGATCTGGATGCCCGGATACTGCTGCTGGAACTGGGCCAGCAAGGGCATCAGCACGCGGCGGCCGATCGAGCCGGAGGCCGCTACGCGTATCAGGCCCTCATCCTCGCGCGCGGCATTGCGGGCGCGGGCCAGTGCACCGACCACGCCGTCCAGGCTGGGCTTGATGGATTCCAGCAGGCGCTGGCCCTCCTCGGTCAGCGAACTGTTGCGCGTGGTGCGATGGAACAGGCGCACACCAAGGTGCTGTTCAAACTGGCGGATGGTCTTGCTGACGGCTTGCGGCGTGGTGCCCTGCGCTTCCGCGACCTTGTTGAAGCTGCCCAGTTCGGCAGCCCGGATGAAGGTCGAGATGGCGCGCAGTTCATCCATGTTTGCGCTTGGCTAGGTGGCGGTCGAGGCTGTTGGCGAAGTTTTGCCGGTCGGACTGGCTGAAGGCGGCCGGACCGCCGGTGTCGACGCCGCTGCCGCGCAGTTCGTCCATGAAGGCGCGCATGGTCAGCATTTGCGCGATGTTGTCGTTGGTGTAGAACTCGCCGCGTGGATTGAGCGCGTGGCCGCCCTTCTTCAGCACATCGGCGGCCAGCGGGATGTCGCCGGTCACCACCAGGTCGCCCGGCTCCAGCAGGCGGACGATTTCCTGATCGGCCACATCGGCGCCGGACGGCACTTGTATCGAACGGATGAAACGCGATGGCGGCACGCGCAGCAACTGGTTGGCCACCAGCGTGACCTGCATCTGCACGCGATCCGCCACGCGGTAGAGAATTTCCTTGATGACGGCAGGACAAGCGTCCGCATCGACCCAGATCTGCATTACAGATCGCTCCACAGTTCGCCGTTGGGGCTGATGCGCGGCGCCGCGACGCCGAAGTGTTTATAGGCAGCCGGCGTTGCCACCCGGCCGCGCGGCGTGCGTTGCAAAAAGCCTTGCTGGATCAGGTACGGTTCCAGCACGTCTTCGATGGTGTCGGCCGCTTCGCCGATGGCGGCCGCCAGGTTGCCGATGCCGACCGGGCCGCCGCCAAATTTAAATAGTACGGCTTCCAGCAGCTTGCGGTCCATGACGTCGAAGCCGACGGTATCGACGTCCAGCATGACCAGCGCGGCGTCGGCAACGGCCTTGGTGATTTCGCCGTTGCTCTTCACTTCGGCGTAGTCGCGCACGCGGCGCAGCAGGCGGTTGGCGATACGCGGCGTGCCGCGCGCGCGGCGGGCGATTTCGCGGGCGCCGTCTTCGTCGATGTGCGCTTTCAGCAACGCGGCGCTGCGGCTGACGATCTTGGTCAGTTCGTCGGTGGTGTAGAACTCCAGCCGGGCGACGATGCCGAAGCGGTCGCGCAGCGGGTTGGTCAGCATGCCGGCGCGGGTGGTGGCGCCGACCAGCGTGAACGGTTGCAGGTCCAGCTTGACCGAGCGGGCGGCCGGGCCTTCGCCGATCATGATGTCGATCTGGTAGTCTTCCAGCGCCGGGTACAGAATTTCTTCCACCACCGGCGACAGGCGATGGATTTCGTCGATGAACAGGACGTCGTTGGCTTCCAGGTTGGTCAGGATGGCGGCCAGATCGCCGGGACGCTCCAGCACCGGGCCGGAAGTCTGGCGCAGGTTGACACCCATTTCACGGGCGATGATGTTGGCCAGCGTGGTTTTACCGAGGCCCGGCGGGCCGAACAGCAGCGTATGATCGAGCGCCTCCTGGCGCTTGCGCGCGGCGGAGATGAAGATCTCCAGCTGGTCGCGGATCTTGGTCTGCCCGACATATTCATCGAGATGCTTGGGACGCAATGCCCGTTCGATCGCCTCCTCGTTCGGGGACGACGGCGCTGCGTCAATAATGCGTTGCTCGGTAAAATTGTCGGTCTGTATGCTCATACAGCTATTTTACCCTGCCTCGCCGCTTAATTCCGCAACATGGCCGGATGCTACGCCATGCCACCACTCCAACCACGAAAATCGCCACGCTGGGCGCGGAATTGGTGCAATTTATCGGGGCCCAAATCAACGTACGCGCTTAATATTTTGCGTCCGCTAGCCCGATTTTGCAGTTCCTCATCCGTAAGCGGCTGGTACGGTATATAAAGAAGGTCTAAAGGCGTCGCAAATCCCATCGCTGACATCGCAGCCATCTCCTCATCGGGCAATTGCCTCCAGACTTGCAATAATATTTTCAGACGAGCGAGCTCGGCTAAGATATCGGGCTTCTGACGCGGTGAGGGATTCGAACCCGAAGCCGAATCGTTGTCGCCACCAATATTCGATGTGTCCATGTCTGCTCCTCAACTCACCTAAGGCCTTGTTACTCACCGCCAGATCCGCATAGCCGTTATCTCCCGCCAGAACGGTGGCTCCAATCACATACCCCTTCTGATTGAGAATATGACCTCGAAAATTGGCGAGAGTTCCACCGTGATCGATAAATTCATCAATCAATAGATAGTTCAAGCCAATCACCACTGGCCCATCAAAAATTGTTTGTTGTTGAAGCAGCTCATATCCTGTGGTGCCTGAACTACGTCTACAAGTTACCCTTACCTCACAAGGCCAAGCTAGAAAATTAGAAATTAAAGAGGCCGTCATTTGAGGAATCACACTCAGGCCCACCATTTCTAATGATTGTGGACTCACCAGCACAGGCGCGAGCGGATCAAAACGTTGCCAAAGCTGCGCCAGCAAGCGTGGAGAAATAGCCTCGGCGACTAACTCGACTGCAGCTAAGATATCGCCGTTGCTGGCGGCGAGAAAAGCGGGATTATTTCGGACGAAACGCTCCGGGGCGTGGATGTAGACTGGAGGGAAGCGGTTCCAGGGAAAGCGTGGGGGATGGTTCATGATGGCGGCTCCGCTTGGCTCGTGGGTCGAGCTTAGGCGGAGCCGCCGGTGATACGTTTGAGGTGGATCAGCCTTTGGAGAGGGCTTTGAGGGCTTGCTTGATGCCGTCGGAGACTGAGGCGCCGGCGGGGACGGTTTTCAGGGCCAGCAGCGCTTCCTTGTCGGAGTAGCCCAACGCGGCCAGCGCGTTGAGGATGTCGGATTGCGCGTCCGGCACAGCATGCGCGCCACCGGCGCCGATGTCCGCACCCAGCTTGCCTTTCAGCTCCAGCAGCAGGCGCTCGGCGGTTTTCTTGCCGATGCCCGGCACCTTCACCAGACGGCCAGCTTCCTGCAACGTCACCGCCTGCGCCAGGTCGGCGATCGACATGCCGGACAAAATCGACAGCGCGGTGCGCGCGCCGACGCCGGTAATCTTGATCAGCTGGCGGAACACAGCACGCTCTTCGGCGTTACCGAAGCCGAACAGCAGATGCGCATCCTCGCGGATCGCCTGGTGCGTGAACAGCACCACTTTCTCGCCCACGCCAGGCAGGTTGTAGAACGTGCTCATCGACACATCGACTTCATAGCCGACGCCACCTACATCCACCAGCAGTTGCGGCGGATTTTTTTCAAGCAGAATCCCGGAAAGACGTCCGATCATGTTGTACCTTTAAGAAGTTAGCCGACCAGGCGGCCGCGACGCATGCGCAGGCCAGCCAGCGGGCCGTTGGCCGTGGCATTGGTGCCGCCGGCAATCAGCGTCAGCGTTTCGCGGCTGTGGGCGTGGCAGATGGCGATGCCCAGCGCATCGGCGGCATCGGTGCCCGGCAGGCCAGGCAATTGCAGCAGGCGCGCGACCATGTCCTGCATCTGCGCCTTGACCGCGCGGCCGGTGCCAACCACCGCCTGTTTGATTTGTGTTGGGGAATACTCGGCCACGCTCAACTCCGCCGACACCAGCGCGCAGATCGCCGCGCCACGGGCCTGGCCCAACAGCAAAGTCGATTGCGGATTGACGTTGACGAACACCTGTTCGATGGCGGCGCAATCCGGGCCATAGGTGCGCGCGACTTCGCCCACACCATCCAGTATCACCTTGAGCCGCGTCGGCAGGTCGCCCTCGCCGCTCTTGATGGTGCCGGAGGCGATGTAACGCAGCTTGCTGCCCTGCTTTTGAATGACGCCAAAGCCAGTGGTGCGCAAGCCGGGGTCGATGCCGAGAATAATCATTTACAGATTGTATGCAGTAAAGAAAAAGCCCGCAAGCAATGCGGGCTTTTCGTGCTGAATGAGGTTGCTGAAACGCGGTCGCAGCGAGGCGTCGCCGTCGAAGACAGTGCGATTGCACGGCGAGACGGCGCAACGAAGATGCGGCCGCGTTTCAGCGACCGATTAGTGGCGGAAGTGGCGGGTGCCGGTGTAGACCATGACTACGCCGCGCTCGTCGGCGGCGTCGATCACTTCCTGGTCGCGCATCGAGCCACCTGGGTGGATCACGCAGGTCGCGCCCGCGTCAACCACCACGTCCAGGCCGTCGCGGAACGGGAAGAAGGCGTCCGACGCCACCACCGAATTGGCCAGCGACAGGCCGGCGTTCTGCGCCTTGATCGAAGCGATACGGGCCGAGTCGATCCGGCTCATCTGGCCAGCACCGACGCCCAGCGTCATATTATTGCCGCAGAAGACGATGGCGTTCGACTTGACGTACTTGGCCACGCGCCAGGCAAACATCATGTCCTGCAGTTCCTGCTGCGTAGGCTGTTTCTTGCTGACGACTTTCACATCGGCCAGCAGCACGTTTTTCGAATCCGCCGACTGCACCAGCAGGCCGCCGCCCACGCGTTTGAAGTCCATCGCGTTGACGCCATTGCCCAGCGGGATCTCCAGCAGACGCACATTCTGCTTGGCCGACAGGATCTGTTTGGCTTCCGCAGTGAACGACGGCGCGATCAGCACTTCCACGAACAGCTTGGCCAGCTCGGTCGCCGCCACGCCATCCACTTCCACGTTGAAGGCGATGATGCCGCCGAAGGCCGAGGTCGGATCGGTTTGCAGCGCGCGCTTGTAAGCATCGGCCGCATTCGCGCCGAGAGCCACGCCGCACGGATTGGCGTGCTTGACGATGACGCAGGCAGCCGACTGGTCGAAGCCGCCCATGCTCTTCACGCATTCCCACGCCGCGTCAGCATCAGCGATGTTGTTGAACGACAGTTCCTTGCCTTGCAGTTGCTTGTAATTGGCCAGCGCGCCTTCGGTGGCGGTGACGTCGCGGTAGAACGCCGCCGACTGGTGCGGATTCTCGCCGTAGCGCATGTCCTGCACTTTTTCGAAGGCCACGTTCAGCTTGGCCGGGTAGGCGCTGCGGCTGCCGTGGGCGCGGGTCGCGTCCAGGCTGGTCAGGTAGTTGGCGATGGCGCCGTCGTACTGCGCAGTGTGCGAGTAAACCTTGGTGGCCAGCGTGAAACGGGTGTCGTAGCTGACGTAGCCTGGAGCGTTGTCCGTGGTTTTCATTTCCGCCAGCACCACGCCGTAGTCGGCCGGATCGCAGATCACCACCACATCCTTGTGGTTCTTGGCAGCGGAGCGCAGCATGGCCGGGCCACCGATGTCGATGTTCTCGATGGCGTCGTCCAGCGTGCAGGTGTCCTTGGCGACAGTCGCCTGGAACGGGTACAGATTGACCACCACCATATCGATGGCCGGGATGTTGTGCTCTTCCAGCTTGGCCACGTGCTCAGGGAAATCGCGGCGGGCCAGGATGCCGCCGTGCACTTTCGGGTGCAGCGTCTTGACGCGGCCGTCCAGCATCTCCGGGAAACCGGTGTAGTCGGCAACTTCGGTGACCGGCACGCCGTTGTCAGCCAGCAATTTGGCGGTGCCGCCGGTCGACAGGATGTTGACGCCCATGGCGGACAGCGCGCGCGCGAAGTCCAGCACACCGGTTTTGTCGGATACGGAGATGAGAGCTTGTTTAATCATGGCGATGAATGAGCAGGTGGAGTTAGTAATCTGTGACGGTCCGGGATTGCGGCCGTCCCCAGCCACTCAATGCCGGATGGAACGGCTGCTGTTACAGCAGGCCGTGCTCTTGCAGCTTTTTGCGCAAGGTATTGCGGTTGATGCCCAGCATCTGCGCCGCATGCGACTGGTTGCCATCGGCACGGGTCATGACCACTTCCAGTACCGGTTTTTCAACGGTCATCACAACCATGTCGTAAATGTTCGATGCCTGTTGCTCGCCCAGGTCGGCGAAGTATTCTTCGAGACTCTTCTGGACTACTTCCTGGATACTTTCTTTGCTCATTTTTTGTCGTTCGGCTAATTAATCTATAACGCTGGTAAATCGCTCCGGCTTGTGACTGGAAACGTTTACCCTTCTGATGATGTGACTTTTTTGGTTCTCTCGGCCCGCTTAAGCGGCCTGCAAATCTTCAGCGAGGCGGTATTGTAACCGGTCGCCGTACCGCCACTGCGATTCGAAGAATTGGTCTACGGCAAGCAACTGTTCTTCGACGGACTCCAGCAAGTTCATTTTCTGTCGGAATTCTTCACCGCCCTGGAGGTCGCGCACATACCAGCCGATATGTTTGCGCGCGGTGCGCACGCCAAGATAGTCGCCGTAGAAGCCATAGTGCGCGCGCAGGTGCTCATCCATCAGCGCGCGGACTTCGTCCACATACGGCGCCGGCAAATGCTTGCCGGTGCGCAAGTAATGGTCGATCTCGCGGAAGATCCACGGACGGCCTTGCGCGGCGCGGCCCACCATGACGGCGTCGGCGCCGGTGACATCCAGCACGTATTGCGCTTTTTCCGGCGACGTGATGTCGCCATTCGCCACGACTGGAATTGAAACCGATTTCTTTACAGCGGCAATAGTGTCGTACTCGGCGTCGCCCTTGTAGCCGTCGGCGCGGGTGCGGCCATGCAAGGTCAGCATGGCAATACCGGCATCCTCGGCGATGCGCGCGATCTTCAGCGCGTTCTTGTTCTCGCGGTCCCAGCCGGTGCGGAACTTCAGCGTGACCGGCACCTCCACCGCCCCCACCACCGCATCAACGATGCGCTTGACGAGTTCTTCGTCCTGCAACAGCGCCGAGCCGCACCAGGCATTGCACACCTTTTTAACCGGGCAACCCATGTTGATATCGATGATCTGCGCGCCGCGCTCGACATTGAAACGCGCGCAATCGGCCAGATCCTTGGGATCGGCGCCGGCAATCTGCACCGCCTTGGGCTCCATCTCGCCGGTGTGATCGGTGCGACGCGAACTCTTCTCCGTGGCCCACAGGCGCGGGTTGGACGCCGCCATTTCAGACACCGCGTAACCCGCGCCCAGCTCCTTGCACAACTGCCGGAATGGGCGATCCGTCACACCCGCCATCGGGGCGACGAAAACGTTGTTACGCAGTAAATGAGGGCCGATTTGCACTGGCAATACCTGAAAGGGGTGAGAAGGAACCTTCTATTTTAACCGAAGCCCTGCTCAATTAATAAGCACTATTTTTTATGAATTCGGCAAATGTGCAGCTTTGTCGTTATGAGCCTGGCACTAAATGACGTCGTCCATGGAGGACAGGGCAAGGTGGTCCACCTCGCCCCAGCTAGTGAGCACCAACTTGCCATCGGCCACATCGAAGCGGTTGATGCTTGCGTTCTTGACCTGGAAGTCGCGCGGGCTATCGAGCTGAATCCCGCGCGCCTCGCGGTAGGCGCATTCCAGCACGCCGCCGTGGGCCACCACCGCCACCGTCTGGCCCGGATGGCGCTTGGCCACATCGCCCAAGGCAGCGATCACGCGGTCGTAGAACTGGCGGAAGCTCTCCGCCATGCGCTCGCCGTGCGGCATGATGGCGTCGATATCGCGCGTCTGCCAGAGCTGGAAGTCAGCCGGGTATTCGTCCTGGATGTCCTGGTAAAGCATGCCTTCAAACACGCCGTAGGCGCGCTCGCGCAGCTGCGCATCGGTTTGCAGGCTGACGCCGGCGTGGTGCGAGGCAACTGCCTGCGCCGTCTGCATGGCGCGTTGCAGGTCGCTGGAGACAAGCGCGTCGATCTGCTCGGCGGCCAGCGCGCGGCCCAGCGCCACGGCCTGGCGTTCGCCCTCTTCGTTCAGCGGAATATCGATATGGCCTTGCAGGCGGCGCACAGCGTTCCAGGCCGTCTCGCCGTGACGGATCAACAAAATGGTGGTGTGGGTCATGTTGGTTTAATAAGCGCCGATCAGCTGCGCTTCATCGATGATATGGCCGTAAATGGCGTTCAACACGTCGGCGCCGGTAAATTGCGGCGGCAGCTCCAGCCGCGCCACATCCAACGCGTAGATGCGAAAAATATAATGGCGCGTTGCATTCTGCGCCGGCAAGGGTGCATGATACCCGTAACCGCGATGATCGTTCATGCCCTGGCGCAGCGGCACGCCGTCCAGCAGGGTTTCGGCCTCGGCCGGCAGGGCGCCGCCGGCCAGCGCGGCCAGTGTGGGCGGGATGTCCACCACGCTCCAGTGAAAGCAGTCGCCATCCGGCACATCGCCCTCCAGGCACAGCACGGCCAGCGAGGCGGTGCCGGCCGGTACTTCGCTCCAGCTTAGCTGCGGATGCGCCTGCGCCGCCGGCATGGCGGCGCGGTTGCGGAAACTGTCGCTGCGCAGCTTCATCGCCTACTTCGGATTGACTTGCAGCCAGAATGTCACCGGACCATCGTTGGTCAGCGACACTTTCATGTCGGCGCCGAACTGGCCGGTTTCGACCTGGGCATGCTTCAGGCGCGCCTGTTCGACAAAGTAATTGAACAGGCGCAGGCCGTCGGCGGGCGCGGCGGCCGGCGTGAACGATGGCCGCGTGCCGGACTTGGTATCGGCCGCCAGCGTGAATTGCGGCACCAGCAGCAGGCCGCCGTTGGTGTCGATGACGCTGCGATTCATCTTGCCGGCATCGTCGGCGAACACGCGGTAACCAAGCAGCTTTGTCAGCAGCGCGTCCGCTTCCTTTTCAGTATCGTTGCGCTCGGCGCAGACCAGCACCATCAGGCCGGCATCAATGGCGCCTATCGTCACGCCATCCACCGCCACGCTGGCGCTGCTGGCGCGTTGCAGCAGCGCGATCATGCCGACAGCGTCACGCGGGCAAACTTGCGCTTGCCCACTTGCAGCACGAAGGTGCCGGCTTGCAGTTGCAGGGCCTTGTCGCTGATGACGGTGCCGTCAACGCGCACACCGCCCTGCTCCACCATACGCATCGCTTCCGAAGTGGAAGCGCACAGGTTGGCCTGCTTCAGCAGTTGCGCCACGCCCAGCGGCGCGCCACCCAGCGACACTTTCGGAATGTCATCCGGGATGCCGCCTTTCGAGCGGTTGACGAAGTCGGCCAGCGCCTCTTCCGCCGCCTGCTGCGAGTGGAAGCGCGCGACGATTTCCTGGGCAATCGCCACCTTGGCGTCGCGCGGATTGCGGCCGCCGGCCACTTCAGCCTTCAGCGCGGCCACATCGGCGATCGAACGGAACGACAGCAGATTGAAGTATTTCCACATCATGTCATCGGAAATGCTCATGATCTTGGCGAACATGGTGTTGCCCGGTTCGGTAATGCCGATGTAGTTGTTCTTCGACTTGGACATTTTTTCCACGCCGTCCAGACCTTCCAGCAGCGGCATGGTCAAAATGCACTGCGGCTCCTGGCCATAGTCCTTTTGCAGCTCGCGGCCAACCAGCAGGTTGAATTTCTGGTCGGTGCCACCCAGTTCCAGGTCGGACTTCAAGGCCACCGAATCGTAGCCCTGCATCAGCGGGTAGAGGAATTCATGCACGGCGATCGGCGTGCCGTTCTTGAAACGCTTGGTGAAGTCATCGCGCTCCATCATGCGCGCCACGGTGTAGCGCGAGGCCAGCTGGATCATGCCGCGCGCGCCCAGCGGGTCGCACCATTCGGAGTTGTAGCGGATTTCGGTCTTGGCCGGGTCCAGCACCAGCGACGCCTGCTTGAAGTAGGTCATGGCGTTTTGCTCAACCTGCTCCTTGGTCAGCGGCGGACGGGTGGCGTTGCGGCCGGACGGGTCGCCGATCATCGAGGTGAAATCGCCGATCAGGAAGATGACTTGATGGCCAAGGTCCTGCAATTGACGCATCTTGTTCAGCACCACGGTGTGGCCCAGGTGCAGGTCGGGTGCGGTTGGGTCCAGGCCCAGCTTGATGCGCAGCGGGACGCCGCTTTGTTCCGAACGCGCCAGCTTTTGCGCGAACTCGCTTTCAATCAGCAACTCATCGACACCGCGTTTGGTGATGGCAAGTGCCTCTTGTACGTTGTCGGATAAGGGCAACGCTGCTTTAGAGGGGGCCGAGGGTATCGAAGAAGAGGTAGTCATGATTTTTAAAGGTATTTTTCAGAAAAAGGTAGTCAGGCGCAGGAGTTTGTTATAATCCTCGATCCATCAATCTTGCCGCATGAAAACGAACAAAATAGATAATTAGAAGAAATAAAACGTTCCTGAATAGTTCAAGCGGCAAATTTTAACTGATTGCATGAACCAAATACATAAATTCACAAGCTCACGCTTGTTCAGTCTGCTAGGTTCTACGCGCAAGGCGCGCATCGTCAGCGCGTCTGCATTGTTTCTCGCAGTATGTGCTTTTGGTGCGGCCGGCGTAGCGCCACTCGCGCCTGACGCATCGGACCTGCCAGTGAAAACGGTACAGGAAGCAGTTGTCACGCCGGATCTGGGCGCGCAAATCACTGCGCTCGACCAGCAGTCTTCCAAGGCTCAGTTCGTTCACGAAGAGAAAATCCGCAACGGCGATACGCTGGCCACCCTGCTGCAACGCCTGGGTGTGGACGACGACGCGGCAGAGACTTTCATCAAGAAAGACAAGATCGCCAAGGGCGTCATGCAATTGAAATCGGGCAAGCGCGTCCAGGCGCAGACCGACGACGAAGGCAACCTGCAGTGGCTGCGCGCCACCGTGGTCGACGGCAAGGACGATCCGGTCACCAACATCAAGATCACCCGCCAGGGCGACAGCTTTGTTGCCACTGCCGAGCCAGCCAAGCTGGAACGCCGCGTTGAAATGCACGCGCGTACGATTAAATCGACGCTGTATGCGGCCACCGATTCCAGCGAAGACGGCGCCAAGCTGCCGGACACCATCGTCAAGCAGATCATTGAAATGTTCTCGACCAACGTTGACTTCCGCGGCGACCTGAAGCGCGGCGACAGCTTTAACGTGGTGTATGAAACCTTCTGGCAGGATGGCGAGTTTGTGCGCGCCGGCCGCGTGCTGGCAGGCGAACTGACCAACCGGGGCACGACCTATCAATCAGTGTGGTTTGAAGATCCGCAAAGCCGTCAAGGCGGCGGCTACTACAGCTTCGACGGCAAATCGCTGAAGAAAGCCTTCCTCAAATCGCCAGTCGAGTTTTCGCGTATTTCGTCCGGTTTCTCGATGCGTGTGCATCCGATTTCCGGCCAATGGAAAGCCCACAAGGGTATCGACTTCCCGGCGCCGACCGGCACGCCGATCCGCGCCGCCGGCGATGGCACGATTGACTTTGCCGGCACCATGAATGGCTACGGCAATTTCATCATCATCAAGCACTGGAACAACTACACCACTGCTTATGCGCACATGAGCCGCTTTGGCACCGGCATGAAAAAAGGCGCCAAAGTGTCGCAGGGCGACGTCATTGGTTATGTCGGCACCACCGGCTGGTCGACCGGCGCGCACTTGCACTACGAGTTCCGCGTTGGTGGCGAAGCACGCGATCCGGCCAAGATGAACGTCCAGGCACAAGCACCACTGACCGCTGCCGAAATGGGCCGCTTCAAAATTTACGCGAACGACATGACTCACCGCTTCGCACTGCTGCGTCCGGCCGGTGGCGGCAACAGCAATACGCGCGTCGCGCAAAAATAAGCGACAACCAATCAGCATCACCAAACAGGCCGCCTTGTCGGCCTGTTTTTTATTATGATGCGCTCTTGCGGTCGCCTCTTCCGTGCGACATCACACACATCCAGGGGGCAGGTATGCGTTTGTACATCGGTTTAATGTCAGGCACCAGCCTGGACGGCGTGGACGGCGCGCTGGCGCAGTTTGATGGCGACGCCATCACCACCATCGCGGCAGCCTACGTCGCCTTCCCGCCATCGCTGCGCGCCGAACTGATGGCCTTGCAGGCCAGGGGCGACAACGAGATCGAGCGCGAGGCGCTGGCGGCCAATCAGCTGGCGCAGCACTACGCGCAATGCGTGGCCGAACTGCTGCGCGAATCGGGCCACACGGCAGCCGAGGTGCATGCTGTCGCCGTGCATGGCCAGACCATCCGCCATCGTCCCGAGCTGGGCTTTACGCGCCAGACCAATAATTCTGCCCTGCTGGCCGAACTCTGCGGCATCGACGTGATTGCGGATTTCCGCAGCCGCGACATTGCCGCAGGCGGCCAGGGCGCGCCGCTGGTACCGGCCTTCCATCAGGCGCTGTTCGGCAAGGCCGGGCAGGCGCGCGTGGTGGCGAATATCGGCGGCATCTCCAACATCAGCGTATTGGGTGGCGATGGCCGCGTGACCGGCTTTGATACCGGCCCAGGCAATGTGCTGATGGATGGCTGGATACATCGCCATCGCCAGCAGGAATACGATGCGGACGGCGCCTGGGCGGCCAGCGGCAAGGTCATTCCCGACCTGCTTGCGGAGCTGCTGAAGGAACCGTATCTGGCGCTGCCGGCGCCCAAAAGCACCGGGCGCGACCTGTTCCACCTGGCATGGCTGGACAAGCGTCTTGCCGTCTACGCACCGGCCGCGCCGGAAGACGTGCAGCGCACGCTGACCGAATACACCGCCGTCACGCTGGCGGAGGCGATCAAGGCCTATGGCGGCGGCGCTGACGCGGTCTACATCTGTGGTGGCGGCGCCTACAACGGCGTGCTGATGGATGCGCTGGGCGCGGCCCTGGGCAATCAGGTGATGGTCGCTTCGACGCAAGCGCTGGGCGTGGCGCCCAACCGCGTCGAAGCGCTGGCGTTCGCGTGGCTGGGCTATCGCTTCAGCGAGCGGCTGGCCGGCAACCTGCCAGCCGTCACCGGCGCGCAGGGCGAGCGCGTGCTGGGCGCGCTGTACCCACACTAAGCTGCTACGAACGGCGCGCGGCGATGCGGAACTGGCTTGGCGTCTGTCCCACTTCCTTGCGGAAGAAACGCGTGAAATAGGCCGCATCGGTAAAGCCCAGCCAGTAGGCAATCTGCTCCATCGTCATGTCACCGAAGATCAGGTTGCGCTTGGCTTCGGTGATGATGCGTGCATGGATCATCTTGGTCGGGCTCTGCCCCGTCGCTGCCGCACAGGCCGCGCGCAGCTGCACCAGCGACACGCCCATCATCGACGCATAATTCTGCAACTGCAGATTCTCGCGATAGTGCTGGTCGATCAGCTCGCGGAAACGGTCGGCCAGCCGCACCTCGCTGCCGCTGGCCACCTTGCTCTCCAGTTCATCCATATGCGCGCCGCGCACCAGCATTAGCAGCAGCGATGTCAGCAAGGCCTCGGTGCCGACCACGTGGCCGATGGTCTTGGCCGCCACCTCGTGCGACAGCTTGCTGATCAGGCCAAAGAACTCGCCCGCCGATTCCGCCGCATACGACAGCGGTATCACGCGCGGCGACGCCCACAGCTTGATGAAGTCCTGCAGCTTGCTGTTGATCTGCTGGAGATAGGACACCTCGATGGTCACCACCCAGCGGTCCACATCCACTTCATAGTCCAGTCCATGCACCGCCTCGTTCGGCAGCAGCAGCGCGCATGGCGCCTCAAACGGCACGCTATGCCCTTCCAGATTCATCACGCCGCGTCCATTGCGCACGAAGATCACCTGCCCGTAGTGCGGGTGTGCGTGCGGCTCGGTACGCCACCGTCCACGTTCGGTGACGTGGCCGATGTTGACGAACCAGTTGTCCTTTTCCTCCGGATTGTCCACGTATAGCCGCACCTTGGGCACGGTCGTCAACTTGGGCTTGCCGTTGGCATCGCGTTGATACTTTGTCATCGCAGTATGAGTCATTGTCGCCTCCTGCCAAGCACTATATCCCTGACTTTTGGGCGAGACAATACGTCCGAACAAAAGTGCCAGCGAATGTAATTTTTGTGTAGAGACGCGCGCCGGCCCAACTTTTATCCTTGCTCCATCAAATCAAAGGAGAATGAAGTTGGCCACCAACGTTAAGCTGAAGATCGCGATCGCCGATCACCCGCACACCATCGCGATCAAGAATGGCACCATCCCGATCGAAGGCGTGGATGCGGAATTCGTCACCGTCAAGCCACAGATCGGCGCCTTCCGCCGCATGGTGCGCGAGGTTGAATTCGATGCGTGCGAACTGGCGCCAACCACCTACATCATCGCCCGTGCTTACGGTGCGCCGTTTGTCGCATTGCCGATCTTCGTGGTGCGCCGCTTCCATCACGGCGGCCTGCTGGTGCGCCCGGACGCCAACATCAAACATCCCAAAGACCTGGAGGGCAAAAAGGTCGGCGTCCGTGCCTACTCGGTCACCACCGGCGTGTGGAACCGCCAGGTGCTGATCGACGAATTCGGACTCGATGCCTCCAAGGTCACCTGGGTGGTCGACGATGAAGAACACGTCACGCAACTGAAACTGCCATCGAACGTGATCCACGCCGCAGCCGACACCTCGCTGGCCGACATGATGGCCAAGGGCGAACTGGTCGCCGGCCTGGAAGGCGCGGCAGGCATCGGCCGCACCGGGGCGCCAACCGGCGGCTGGCAGGAGGTGGAAGCCGACTATCCGGACCTGCTGCCGAATGCCGCCGACATCGAAACCGAATACTACGCCCGCACCGGCGTGTATCCGATGCACGGCACCATCGTCGTCAAGGATGCGGTGCTGGCCGAGCATCCATGGATCGCCAGGTCGCTCTACAACGCCTTCGACCAGGCCAAGCGCGAATGGCTGGCACGCCTGGACGCCGGCGAAGGCACGCCGGCTGACAAGAAATACATCGAACTGCGCAAGATCGTCGGCCACGACCCTCTGCCTTACGGCATCCAGGAAAACCTGAAGACCATCGAGACGCTGGAAGCCACCGCCTTCAAGCAAGGCCTGACGCCACGCCGCATGGCGCTGCACGAACTGTTCGTCGACCCGAACGCACAATAACACGGAGACACCATGATTATCGATTGCCACGGTCACTTCACGACCGTCCCCAAATCCTTCCGCGACTTCCGCGCCAGGCAGGTGGAATTCGCCAACAATCCAGCCAATGGCCCATCGCGCGCCGAGGCCTTCGTTTCCGACGATCAGATCCGCGAAGCGGTCGGCGGCGGCCAGCTAAAGCTGCAACAGGAACGCGGCGGCGACCTGACGCTGTTCTCGCCGATCGCCGGTCTGATGAGCCACCACCTCGGCAACGAGCGCACCAGCATCGAGTGGGCGGAAATCTCGAACGACCTGGTACACCGCGTCACCGAAATGTACCCGGATAATTTCGCGCCGGTGTGCCAGCTGCCGCAGTCGCCACTGGCACCGCCGAAGAACAGCGTCCCCGAGCTGCGCCGCTGCATCGAGGAACTGGGCTTCGTCGGCTGCAACCTGAATCCTGATCCGACCGGCGGCTACTGGACCGGCACACCGGTCACCGACAAGGAATGGTATCCGCTGTTCGAAGCGCTGTGCGACCTTGATGTGCCGGCCATGATCCACGTCGCCGCTTCGTGCAACCCATGCTTCCACGGCACCGGCGCCCATTATCTGAACGCCGATACCTCGGTGTTCATGCAGATCCTGCAATCGAACCTGTTCAAGGACTTCCCTACCCTGCGCCTGATCATTCCACATGGCGGCGGCGCCGTGCCGTATCACTGGGGCCGTTACCGCGGCATGTCGCTGGAGATGATGGAGCGCCCGCTGGAAGGCCTGCTGAATAACGTCTTCTTCGATACTTGCGTCTACCACCAGCCAGGCGTCGAACTGCTGACCAAGGTGATCCCGGCCGACAATGTGCTGTTTGGTTCCGAGATGATCGGTGCGGTGCGCGGCAAAGACCCGTGCACCGGCCACTACTTCGACGACACCAAGCGCTATGTCGACGGCATCGCTTCGCTGACCGACGAAGACCGCTACAAAATCTTTGAAGGCAACGCACGCCGCGTGTTCCCGCGCCTGGATCAACGCCTGAAAGCACAAGGTAAATAATCATGACCTCCATCGTAGACATCCACCCGCACATCATCTCGGATGATGAGAATGCCTATCCACCGGCGCCGCTGTTCGGCAAGCGCTCCGACTGGTCGCAGGAACGCCCCAGCAGCGTGGAAGCGCTGATCGCCGCCATGGACGCCGCTGGCGTGGCCAAGGCCGCCGTGGTCCACTCGTCCACCACCTACGGCTTCGACAACAGCTATGTGGTCGACGGCTGCAACAAGTACAAGGACCGCCTGGTCGCGGTCGGCTCGGTCGACGTGCTGGCGGAAGACGCCACACAGCGCATCATCGAATGGAAGGACCGTGGCCTGGCCGGCCTGCGCCTGTTCACCGGCGGCAGCACCAAGGAGTTCGATCCGAGCGAACTGGATGATCCGCGCTCTTTCCCTGCGTGGGAACTGTGCGCGGAACTGAATATTCCGATGTGCATCCAGACCGGGCCGATCGGCCTGCCGCAAGTGACTGCGCTGGCCAAGCGCTTCCCGAAAGTCAAAATCATCCTCGACCACCTGGGCCGTCCGGACGTGCTGGATGGTCCTCCGTACGCCAATGCCAAATCGATGTTCGACCTGGCGCCGCTGGAAAATATCTACTTCAAGCTGACACCGCGCATCTTTGGCGATGTGAGGAAGGAAAAGGCCGGCGCCGAGACTTTCTTCCCGGCCGTGGTGAAAGCGTTCGGCGCACAGCGCCTGGCGTGGGGTTCGAACTTTCCGACCTCGCCCGGCACGCTGGCGGAAATCCTCGCCACGGCGCAAAATGGCCTGGCCTCGCTAAGCGATGAAGACCGTGCCTGGATCTTCGAGAAAACCGCCAAGCAGCTGTACCCATCGCTGGCCTGAGCAGAAAGAAGAACATGGAGACACCTCATAACAAACGGCACGGCGCCAGCAGTCCATGGCCCATCCTCGCGCTGCTGGCGATCGGCCTGCTGATCTCGTTCGTCGACCGTACCAGCCTGTCGTCCGCGCTGGCCGACAAGGGCTTCGTGCAGGAGTTCGCGCTGACCAGCGTGGAGCGCGGCTGGCTCAACTCGGCCTTCTTCTGGACCTATGGCCTGATGCAAATGCCAATGGGCTGGGTGGTCGACCGCTACGGCGTCAAGTGGCCGTACACCATCTGCTTTGTGGCCTGGTGCGCCGCCGCTACGCTGACCGGCATGGTCACTGCGTTGTCGGCGCTAATCCTGATGCGCCTGATCATCGGCGCGGCCGAAGCGGTCGTCATCCCGGCCAGCTACCGCTGGATCGGCAGTAATTTCGACGAGAGCCAGAAGGGACTGGCGGTCGGCCTGTTCACCATGGGCGGCAAGTTCGGTCCGGCGATCGGCGCGCCGATCGCCGCCTGGATCATCGTCAACTACTCGTGGCAGTTCATGTTTGTGGCCACCGGCCTGGTTGGCCTGCTGTGGCTAGCACCATGGCTGCTGCTGGTGCGGAATGACTTTCCGACCAAAGCGGAACTGGCGGTCAACAAGCGCAAGGCGTCGTCGGTCACGGTTGGCAACCTGCTGGCCAGCCCGGTCGTCTGGGGCGGCATGATCAACAACTTCTGTTACGGTTACTTCACTTTCTATTGCATGACGTGGATGCCGGCTTACCTGGTCGAGCAACGTGGCTTGTCGCTGTCGTCTTCGGGCCTGTACACCTTCGTCAGCTTCGCCGGCATCGCCATTGTCGCCACGCTGGCCGGCTGGGGCGCGGACCGGGTCATCGCTCGCGGCCACGACGCGGTCAAGGTGCGCAAGGCTTTCATCATCGCCGGCTTTATCGGCGGCAGCAGCGTGCTGTTTGGCGTGTATGCGACATCGCTGGAAGCGGCGCTGTTCTGGAACGTGCTGTCGTTGTCGCTGCTGGGGCTCGTCACCGCCAACAACCTGGCGCTGTGCAAGCTGACGCTGATCCCCAAGCAAGCCATCGGCTTGAACACCGGCGTGCAGCAGGTGGCTACCAGTCTTGCTGGCGGCATCTCTGCAACAGTCTCCGGCTGGCTGCTGCACACCAGCGGCAATTACAACCTGCCGATGATGGTGATCTTCGTGATCCTGCTGATCGGCGCGGCAAGCACGCTGATCCTGCTGCAGCGCAAATGGGCGCCCAAAGTCGCCGATGAAGAAGCTGCCGCTAAAACGACCGGGGCAATCGCCTGAAGCGTCGTACGAAAAATCTACTAAGGAATACTCATGGCAAAAATCGTATTCGGCATGGCAGTGCCGCATAGTGGCATGCTCGGCCAGGCTCCGGAAGACTGGCTGAAAAACGGCGAACGTGATCGCAATAATCCGGAACTATGGTTCCGCAACCGCACCTGGACTTATCCGGAACTGGAAGCGCACCGCGCAGCAGCGTTCGAACAATACCTGACCATCGAAGAACGCACCGAGCGCGCCGCCCGCTGCCGCACTGCGCTGGACAAGATGGCGCAAGCCTACCGGGACGCAAAGATCGATGTGGCGATCATCCTCGGCAAAGACCAGAAGGAGATATTCCTCGACTTCTCGCCGTCGATCGCGATCTACAGCGGTGAGGAAGTGCATAACGGCCCGCCGCAACGCTCGGTGTATGCGCCGGACCATCATGTAACGCACCAGTGCCATCCTGGCCTGGCCAAGCACCTGATCGACAGCTTCCAGAAAGAGGGCTTCGACCTGACCGACCTGTTCCAGTGGCCGGACAACGTCTGGATGAAACCCCTGCCGGATTATCCGGTGGCGCCGCACGCCTACAGCTTTGTCTACCACCAGATCATGGATGACAATCCGCCGCCGCATGTGCCGATCATCATGAACTGCTTCTATCCGCCGACGCAGCCATCCATGGCGCGCTGCATCGAGTTCGGCCGCGTGCTGCGGGATGCGGTCAAGGCCTGGCCGGAGGATGTCCGGGTTGGCATCTTCGCCTCCGGCGGCCTATCGCACTTCGTCAACGACGAGGAATTCGACCACAAGGTCATGAAGATGCTGGGCGAGTACGACTACCAAGGCCTGGCCGCCATTCCCGACGGTTACTACCAGTCCGGCACCTCGGAAATCAAGCTGTATGTCAGCGTGATGAAAGCCGTGGAAGAAACCGGCGCCGAAATGACCGTGGTGGATTACGTCCCTTGCTGGCGCACTGCCGCCGGTACTGGCGAAGGCATGGGCTTCATGTACTGGAACGCCGAACAATAACTGACAGATTACGAGGAACATCATGAGCAATATCCGCCTGAATGGCATCATCCGCGCCTGGGAACAAGGCAAGGTCGCTTTCACCGCCTTCTCCAAGATCGACAAGCAGTCCGCCATCGACATGAGCGACGCGCCGTATGACGGCATCGTGTTCGAGATGGAGCACAATCCCTACGACGTTTCGGCGCTGGGCGATTCGCTGCAGTACCTGTTGAACCGCAAGCAGATCGCCACCGCTGGCTCGCTAGCGCCGCAAGTGACGCCGCTGGCGCGTATTCCGGCCAATGGCGTCGAGATGAATCAGTCGTTCGCCAAGCAGGTGCTGGATCGTGGTGTGTATGGTGTCATCACGCCGCACGTGGCGACCGTGGAGCAGGCGTATAACGCGGTGGCGTCGTGCCGTTACGCGCGGCCGAAGAACGCGCCGCTGTACGAGCCGAAAGGCGTGCGTGGCGATGGCCCGATGAACGCCTCGCGCTACTGGGGCCTGACGCAGCAGGAGTATTACGCCAGGGCCGACGTGTGGCCGCTGGCGCCGCAAGGCGAAATCCTGTGCGGCCTGATGATCGAATCGACGCAGGCGATCCAGAACCTGGACGACATGCTGGCCAATGTACCGGGTATCGGTTTCGTGCTGATCGGCGAAGGGGATCTGTCGCAGGAACTGGGCCTGGCGCGCCAGTATGATCACCCGGAGGTGCTGGCCGCCATGGGGCAAATTGTCGCGACTTGCCACAAGCACGGTGTCAAGGTCGGCAACCCGCACGTCACCGCCAACAATTACGAGCGTCTGCTGAAGGAAGGATATAGCTTCCTGATGTCGGCGCCGCAGCGCAGCTACGGCGTGATCGGCAAGGCGCGCGAAATGGCGGGGTACTAAGATGAACGGCGCCGAAAGCCTGGTCAAGACGCTGACTGATCAGGGTGTCGATATCTGCTTCGCCAATCCTGGCACCTCGGAAATGCACTTCCTGAAGGCGCTGGAGAATCCGCGCATGCGCAGCGTGTTGTGCCTGTTCGAAGGCGTCTGTACCGGTGCGGCGGATGGCTACTACCGCATGAAGGGCACGCCGGCTTCCACGCTGCTGCACCTGGGCCCCGGCCTGGCGAATGGGCTGGCGAATATCCACAACGCCAAACGCGCGTCGTCCGGCATGGTGAACATCGTCGGCGAGCATTCGGCATCGCACCTGAAATATGATCCGCCGCTGACGTCGGACATTGAAGGCCTCGCCCGGCCACTCAGCCATTGGGTGCGCCGTGTCGAGTCGCCGCATTCCGTGGCTTGGGACGTCAGTACGGCTATCGGGAAAGCCAGCGAGCATCCCGGCAAGATTGCCACGCTACTGCTGCCCGGCGATGCATCGTGGCAGGAAGCCAGCCCACTTCCCGCCGATGCTAGCGCCTGGCGTGGCACGCCGGCCGGCGTGCCTGACGCGCCACAGATAAAACGTCCCGAGCCAGCACGGGTGGAGGCTATCGCCAAGGTGCTGCGCTCCGGCGAGCCGACGCTGGTCATACTGGCCAACCGCGCCACGCGCGGCGAAGCAGTGGAACTGGCCGGCAAGCTGAAAGCCGCCACCGGTTGCCGCCTGGCGACGCAGTTCTTCACCTCCCGCATCGAGCGCGGCGCCGGCCGCGTCACGCTGGAACGCATTCCCTACGCTGTGCCACAGGCGCTGGAATTCCTCAAAGGCTTCAAGCACATCATCACGCTGGAAACCACCGAACCGATCGCCTTCTTCAGCTACCCGGACAAACCGTCGCTGCTGAAAGCTCCCGGCACCACGGTTCACGCGCTGAGCGAAGCCGACGAAGACAGCGCCGCCGCCCTGCAAATGCTGCTGTACGCACTGGACGCCAGCACGACAAAAGCGGTGCTGCAACCACGCGCCGAAGCCATCGCGCCACAAGGCGCGCTGAACCCGGCCAGCATCGCCGCCGCCCTGGCCGCCGCGCTGCCCGAGCACTGCATCCTGGTCGATGAATCGCTGACCACCGGCCGCGAAACCATGGGCCTGACTGTCGGCGCCGCGCCGCATGACCTGATCAACAACATGGGCGGTTCTATCGGCTATGGCACGCCGGTCGCCACCGGCGCCGCACTTGCCTGCCCGGACCGGCGCGTGTTCTGCATGGTCGGCGACGGCAGCGCCATGTACACCATCCAGTCGCTGTGGACGCAAGCGCGTGAAGGACTGAACGTCACCACCATCATCTTTGCCAACAACAGCTACGCCATCCTGAAAGCAGAATACGCCAACATGGGCGCCGGTGCCCCCGGCCCGCAAGCGCTGGCGATGATCGACATCGACAAGCCTCGCATCGACTGGCTGGCCATGGCTACGAGCATGGGCGTACCCGCCGTCTCCGTCGACACCGCCGAAGGCTTCCACAAGGCGATGGTGAACTCCGCGCGCGAACAAGGCCCGACCCTGATCGAAGTCCGCCTGTACTAACCAAGGAACCCCTATGACCACCGTATTACGCACCAATCTCTCCGAATACAAAGTAAGCAAGGCTCTGCTGGACGGCCGCGTTTCGTCAGACATCGTCAAGCTGGATTTCTGCGGCCCGACGCCGGCGCACAACGGCTTCAAGGCCATGGTGCGCGAAAACAAATTCGATGCCGGCGAACTGGCCATTGTCACCTTCCTGCAAGCGAAAGCCTACGGCAAGCCTTACGTGCTGCTGCCGGCGCCGATCTCCGGTCGCTTCCAGCACCACTGCGCAGGCTTCAATATCGATTTCGGCCACCTCGATCCGAAAGACATTGAAGGCCGCGAGGTCGGCGTGCGTACCTATACGCAAACCACCGCGCTGTGGATACGCGGCATCCTGCGCCACGAGTACGGCGTCGACCTGGACAAGGTGATCTGGCGCACGCTGGGGGATGGCCACCTGGCCGAATACAGCGATCCCTCCAACTGCGTACGTCTGCCCGCCGGCGCGTCGATCCCCGACATGATGATGAAAGGCGAACTGGCGGCCGCCCTGCTCGGCGAAGACATGCCGAAGGACGAGCGCGTGCGCACGCTGGTGCCGGACGCGCACAACGCCGCCATCAAATGGTTCGAACGCGAAGGCGTCGTGCCGGTCAATCACTTCTTCGTCGTCCATGCAGACGTGTCGAAGAAGAATCCGGACGTGGTGCGCGAAATCTACCGAATGCTTATCCAGGGCCGCCAACAGGCAGAGGGCGGCGTGCCGGCCATCTTCCCGCCGATCGGGCTGGAAGCCAACCGCAAGGGCATCCAGATGGCGATTGACTGGGCCCTCGATCAAAAAATTATCCCGCGACGCCTGTCGGTCGACGAACTGTTCGACGACATCACCGGCAGCCTCGGATAAAAAGCAGTGCCCGTTCAAAAACTAAAACAACGGAGACAAAATGAAAAAAGCAGCAATCGCATCCGCCATCGCCACGATGATGACGGGCGCCACAGTCCATGCAGCAGACCTGAATCCCGGCGGCGAATGGCAAATTCGCTGGGATAATACCCTCAAGTACAGTGCCGGCGCGCGCGTCGAAGCGCGTGACCCAGCACTGATTACCGGCGCCACGAAAGTCAATAACGACGATGGTGACCGCAACTTCAGTACCGGCCTGATTTCGAGTCGCTACGACCTGCTGACCGAGTTCGACATCCAGAAGGACGGCTTTGGCCTGCGCCTGAGCGGCGCGGCATGGTATGACTCGGTGTACAACCGCGCCACGGCCAACTACGCCAGCAGCAGCAACAACGTCAGCCGCCCGGCCAACCAGTTCTCGCCGGAGACACAGCGCATCGCCGGCCGCAACGCCGAGATGCTGGACTGGTTTGTCTTTGGCCGCAACCAGATCGGCGACGCGACGCTGTCCTACCGCCTCGGTCAGCACTCGCTGATCTGGGGCACCACGCTGTTCTTCGGCATGAACGGCATGGCCAAGGGCATGGCGCCGATCGACCTGTACAAGCTGTCGATTCCAGGCACGCAGGCCAAGGAAACCACGATTCCTGTGCCGCAGCTGTCCAGCACCCTGCAGCTAACCAATGACACCAGCGTCGAAGCTTATGTACAGTTCAAGTACCGCCCTACCCGCCTGCATCCGGCCGGCAGCTACCTGAGCGCGACCGACATGCTGGGCGACGGCGCCGAATCGATGTACGCCGGTCCGCTGAAACTGAAGAAAATGGGACTGGTCAAAGGCGACCTGCCGAACAACTTCGGCTTCGCGCTGAACACCCGCAGCGAGACGCTGGACGCCGACCTGGGCTTCTACGCCACGCGCTACAACGACGCTTCCACGCAGGTGGTAACGCAAGCGGCGACGCAGCGTTATTACCTGGCCGTGCCGAATGGCGTGCGCGCTTTCGGCGCCAGCATCTCGCGCCTGGTAGGCATCGCCAACGTTGGCCTGGAGGTGTCGGTGCGTGACGGCCAGCCGCTGGTGGCCAAGCAAGGCACGGTAGTGCTGCCGGTCGGCCAGACTGCCGCCTGGCTGAACGACAATACGCCTTATCCTACCGGCCGTACTTCGCACCTCAACCTGTCCACCACCATCGTCAGCGGCGCAACGGGCGCGTGGGATGGTTTGGCGGTGGTTGGCGAGCTGTCGGCCAATCATCTGAACAGCGTGAAGGAAAACGCCGCCAAGGTCGACACCGCACTCAATACCACCAGCTACGGCGGCCGCATTGTTGTGACGCCGACCTGGTATCAGGTGGCATCCGGACTGGATTTGAGCGTGCCGGTCAATGTGGGCTGGTCGTTCAAGGGGCGCTCGGTGATTGACACCGCGTTTCCGTTCTCCGGCAGCCCGGACAAGGGCGGCGAGATCGCGGTCGGTGTGACCGGCACTTACCTGACCAGGTACATCGCCAACCTGACCTTCATCAATTATCGCGGCAAGGCCACCAGCCAACCGCTGCTGGATCGCGACTATGTGCGTTTCAGCCTGCAAACCAGCTTCTGATCAAGAGGAGACATCAAGATGAAAAAGAATATCAGCACCTGGCTGGCACTCGGCCTGGCCTCCATCGTCGCCACCGCTGCGGCACAGGCCCCCAACCTGAAATCCGGTGCGCTGACGCCGATGGGCGCGGAACGCGCCGGCAACAAGGATGGCAGCATTCCGGCATGGGACGGCAAGGCCGTCGACACCAAACCGGGCGCGGACAACAAGCGTCCTGACCCTTACGCCAGCGAGAAGCCGGTGCTGGCGATTAATGCGGCCAATGTCGCGCAGTATGCGGACAAGCTGAGTGACGGCACCAGGGCGCTGCTGGCGAAATGGCCGGGCATGCGTATCGATGTCTATCCATCGCACCGCAGCGCGGTGTTCTCGCAGGCGATCTACGATGCGGTGGCCGCCAACGCCACGCGCGCCAAGCTGACCAACGGCGGCCTCACTGTGGAAGGTGCTTATGGCGGCATTCCGTTCCCGGTACCGAAGAATGGTCATGAGGCCTTGTGGAATCACATGCTGAGCTATCGCGGCCAGCTGACCACCTTCACCGCCGACAAATACGTGATGACCTCCGGCGGCGATCGCGTGCTGACCAATCGCCAGCGCACCAACCTGGCGTATCCGTACTATGACCCGAAAGGCAAGCCGGATGGTTTCAGCGGTGAGTGGGCACGCGCTCGCCTGGATGTCACCGAACCGCCAGCCAACGCCGGCCAGGCGTTGATGACCATCGACTATGTCGACAACTACACCAGGCCGAAGGACGGCTGGCAATACGTGCCGGGCCAGCGACGCGTGCGCAAGTCGCCGTCGCTGGTGTACGACACGCCGGATGCCTCCGCCGCCGGCCTGGCCAACTTCGACGATGTGAACCTGTTCATTGGCGCGCAGGATCGTTATGAGGTCAAACTGATGGGCAAGAAGGAGATCTACATCCCATATAACAACAATGGTTTGTTCCGCAAGCCGGTAAATGCGGTGATCGGCAAGGGCACGCTGAATCCGGATGCGGTGCGCTGGGAACTGCATCGCGTGTGGGTGCTGGAGGCGTCACTGGCCAACGGCAAACGCAACGTTGCAGCCAAGCGCCGCCTGTATCTGGACGAAGATACCTGGCAAGCCGTGCTGGCCGATACCTGGGATGCACAGGGCAAGCTGTGGAAGACCGGCCAGGCCTATACGCTGCTTGCCGGCGATGAGCCATCGGCCAGCACCTTGAGCTACACCTGGTACGACTTGCTGTCCGGCGGCTGGGTGTATGCGGCGGCGATCAACGAGACCGGCGGCGTGTCGTATCAGGACTACGACGCCAGGCAGCTGAGCAAGTTCACCTCCAGCGCGCTGGCCAGCGGCGGCGTGCGCTGATATGAAGCCGTTCAGCATCAAACATCGACTGCCAGCGGCCGCAATGCTGGCGGCTTGCGCTGCTGGCTGGTGCGGCGCCAGCAGCGCGACGGCTGCGGCCAAGGCGCTGCCGGCTGCGTTGCAGCGGCCGGCACTGAAGGTGGCACGGCCGGAGCAGGCCAACCTGATGGCGGTGGTCCGCGCCGGCAACCGCCTGGTGGCGGCCGGTGAACGTGGGCTCATCATCTATTCGGACGACTCCGGCCATCACTGGACACAAGCGCAAGTACCGGTCAGCGTCACGCTGACCGCGCTGCGCTTCGTCAATGAGCGTGACGGCTGGGCAGTCGGCAATATGGGAGCGATCCTGCGCAGCACCGATGGTGGCACAAGCTGGAAGCGCGTCTTCGATGGCCAGCAGGCCGCTGCCCTGGCAGAGCAGGCCGCGCAAGCCGCATGGGACGCCGCCAAGCCAGATCCCAACGACGCCGAGCATCCTCTGAACCTGCTGCTGGAAGACGCTCACCGCCTGGTGGACGAAGGCGCCGACAAGCCCTTCCTCGACCTGCGCCTGCAAGTCGATGGCTCGGTGCTGGCTGTTGGCGCCTACGGACTGGCCTACTCCAGCGCGGACGACGGCAAGACCTGGCAGGCCCTGATGAAGAACCTGCCGAATCCAAACGGCGCCACCTACTACGGCATCGCCGAACGCCAGCAGGAACAATATCTGTTTGGCGAACAAGGCGTGTTACTGCGCACCGCCACGCCTGGTGCAGCGTTCGCCGCACAAACATCACCAGCCAGCGGCAGCCTGTTTGGCGGCCTTACTACCCGCCAGGGCACGCTGATGCTGTATGGATTGCGCGGCAAAGTCTATCGCAGTGGCGAAGCGGGCGCCGATTGGACCGAGGTGCAGACACCAGTCGACGCCTCGCTGATCACCGGCCTGCAACTGCCGGATAACACCGTGCTGCTGCTCGGCTCCGCCGGCCAGATTGTCGCCAGCAAGGACCAGGGACAAAGCTTTACCGCGCTGCCGCTGAAGACCCGTTTCCCGTTCACCGGTGCCACCGTCGCGCCGAACGGCACGCTCATCATCACCGGCACACGCGGCCTGCTGCGCCTCCCCGCCACCAGTGCGACCGCAACGACGGACGGCGCCCCTTCCAGCCGCGCCACGCCAGCCCTTACTTCTAAAGCCGCAAAGCCATGAACACCTCGCATCAGAATCACGCTCCCTTCGATCCCAACTCCGGCAATCGCCTGGAGCGCTTCGTGTTCGGCTATCGCCGCGTGCTGCTGGCGTTCTGCCTGCTGGTGACGGTGCTGCTTGGCTGGCAAGCCAGCCGCATCGTTCCCAACGCCAGCTTCGACGGCATGCTGCCGATGAATCACCCTTATCTGCAAAACTATCTGTCCGAACGCAAGAAGCTGGTCTCGCAAGCCAACAGCCTGCGCATCGTGGTCGAGCACAAAGGCAACGGCAGCATTCTCGACCAGCACTACCTCGACACCCTGCGCCATATCAACGACGACTTGTTCCTGCTGCCCGGCGTCGTGCGCGGCCAGCTCAAATCCCTATGGACGCCGTCCACGCGCTGGACTGCCGTCACCGAACGCGGTTTCGAAGGCGGCACCGTTATCCCCGACGACTACGATGGCTCGGCAGGCGCGCTGGCCCGCGTGCGCCTCAATATCGAACGCTCCGGCGAAGTCGGTCAACTGGTTGCGCGCGACTTCCAGTCCAGCGCCCTGATCGTTCCTCTCGCGGAGCGTGACGAAAACGGCAAGGAACTCGATTACGCCGCCCTGTCGCAAGTGCTGGAACAACTGCGCGCAAAATACCATGCCGACAGCATCGAGATCCACATCACCGGCTTCGCCAAAGTCGCAGGAGACCTGCTTGAAGGACTGCTACAAGTGCTGGCCTTCTTCGCCCTGGCCGCAGCCATCGTCACCGCCATCGTCTACTGGTACACGCGCTGCATCCGCAGCACGCTGCTGGTGGTGACCTGCTCACTGGTCGCAGTGATCTGGCAACTCGGCCTGTTGCCGATGCTCGGCTACGCACTCGATCCTTACGCCGTGTTGGTCCCCTTCCTGGTATTCGCTATCGGCATGAGCCACGGCGCGCAAAAAATGAACGGCATCATGCAGGACATCGGCCGTGGCATGCACCGCCTGGTCGCCGCGCGCTACACCTTCCGCCGCCTGTTCATGGCCGGCTTCACCGCGCTGGCCTGCGACGCCGTCGGCTTTGCCGTACTGATGATGCTGGACATCCAGTCGATCCGCCGCCTCGCCATCACCGCCAGCCTTGGCGTCGCCATCCTGGTCATCACCAACCTGATCCTGCTGCCGGTGCTGCTCAGCTACACCGGCGTCAGCGCCAGGGCCGCAAAGCGCGCCGCGCTGGCGGACAGCCATGCCGATGAGCGCCGCACGCTGTGGACCTGGCTGTGCAAATTCACCCAGCCGCGCTGGGCGCTGGCCACGATCACCATCGCTGCCCTGCTGGGCGCCTACGGCCTGCATGCCAGCCGCCAGTTGCAAGTCGGCGACCTTGATGCCGGCGCGCCGGAGCTGCGTGCCGATTCCCGCTACAATCAGGACAACCACTACCTCACGCAGCACTACAGCACCAGTAGCGATGTTCTGGTAATCATGGTGCGCACGCCGGTGCAAGGTGCGATGAAACTATCGGTGCTGGAACGGGTGGATGACCTGGAATGGCAACTGCGACAGGTGGAAGGCGTGGAAACCACGCAGTCGGTCGCCTCGCTGGCGCGGCAAAGCGCGGTGGGCATGAACGAAGGGAATCCGCGCTGGTACGAACTGCAACCGAATCAGGCCGCGTTGAACACCGCCAGCTCGCGCGCGCCGCGCAGCCTGGTCAACCCGGACTTCTCGCTGCTGCAATTGCAGGTCTACCTGAGCGACCACAAGGCTGCCACACTACGCCGTGTCAGCGCCGCCGTCGAAGCCTTCGCCAAAGAGAATGACAGCCCGGAAGCGCAATTCCTGCTTGCCGCCGGCAACGCTGGTTTCGAAGCCGCCACCAACGCCGTGGTCGAAAAAGCCAACCACGAGATGCTGTTGCTGGTCTACGCCGCCGTGCTGGTGCTAGCCTACGTCACTTTCCGCGACTGGCGCGCGGTGGCCTGCGCCATCCTCCCGCTGATGCTGACCTCGGTACTGGCGGAAGCGCTGATGGTGTGGCTGAACATCGGCCTCAAGGTGGCAACGCTGCCGGTGGTGGCACTGGGCGTAGGCATTGGCATCGACTACGCGCTGTACGTGTTGAGCATCATGCTGCAACAGATGCGGCTTGGTCTGCCGCTGGCGCAAGCCTATCATCGCGCATTGCTGTTCACCGGCCGCGTGGTGATGCTGACCGGCGTGACACTGGCGCTCGGTGTCGCTACCTGGGCACTGTCGCCGATCAAGTTCCAGGCCGACATGGGCGTGCTGCTGGCGTTTATGTTCATCGTCAACATGATCGGCGCACTGGTGCTGCTGCCGGCGCTGGCGCGCTTCCTGTTGAAGCCACCAGCGCAGATTGCAGCCGAACAGCAGCTGCATGAGCCCAAACTCAAACGCAGCGCCTCTTCGGTATAGAATGGTCATCATTGCTCACGAGACGGCGATGATGACCAAGATAGAAGGCGCGCTGACGCCGATTCCAAGGCTACGGCTGTACGTGGAACGCCACCAGGCCGAAAGCTGGTTTGTCCATGTCGGCCACGTCGCCAACCGCGGCCGCTGGAAAATCGAACCGCACACCCATCCCGAATACGGTCAGCTGATCTTCGTGCGCGAAGGCCGTGGTGTGGTCGAACTGGAAGGCACCACCGCGCCTTTCTCCGGGCCCTGCGCCCTGTTGCTGCCAACCGAATGCGTGCACGGCCTTGACTACGAGGTAGACCAGGACCGCTGGGTGGTGACCATCGAAGTCAGCTACCTGGCGCAGATCAACGCCAAGCTGCCGGAGTTCACGCAGCTGTGGTCCGGGCCACGCATCATTCCGCTGTCCTACACACCGGAAGTCGAGCGCGAGTCTTATCAATTGATACGCCGGCTGGAACAGGAAATGCTGGCCAGCGCCGTCGGCCGCGCCGCCGCGCTGGAAGCGCTGCTGACCATGCTGCTGCTAACGCTGATCCGCGCCATGCCCACCGGCCAGTTCGAGCACGAAGGCGCCAATCCGGCCAATGTGCGCCAGGCGGAACGCTTCCGTGATCTGGTCAACCAATACTATGGAAAGAATTTGCGATTGCAGGAATATGCGTCGATGATGGCAGTGTCGGTGGCCCAGTTGCGTGCCGCCTGCTCCACCGCACTGGGACAGAGCCCTACCAAGCTGATTCACTCGCGCATCGTCACCGAGGCCAAGCGCAGCCTGATCTTCAGCGACCTGCCGGTGGAGCAGATCGCCTTCCGGCTGGGCTTCGACGACGCGGCGTATTTCACACGCTTCTTCCGCCGCGAAGTCGGGCAAACGCCCAGCCAGTTCCGTACCACGTCGAAGAATTAATTCGACGGCAGGTACAGAGGCATCGAATCTTCCCAGCGGCTGTCGGTCAGCATGCGCTTGTTGCTGCCGTCGGCATTCATCACGTAGATCTGGCCGTACTGCTGGAAGGTCTGCTCGTACAGCGCCGCCTCGTCGCGGAAGCCGTGCTGCGAACCGCTCCACATGATGCGGCCATCGGCTGCCCACACGGCGTGGCCATCGCTGGATTCGTGGTCAGTGGCGCGGAACAAATCGCTGCCGTCCGGACGGATGGTGTAGACATCGTAGTTGCCATCATCGCGGCGGCGTGTGAAGACGATGCGCTGGCCGTCCGGCGACCAGCCCGGCAGATTGTCGATACCGTTGGTCAGCACGCGGGTCTTGCGCGTCTCCAGATTGAGGATGCGCAGGCCCTTCTCTTGTGCGCTCCAGACGCGGAACACGATTTCCTTGCCGTCCGCCGAGTAGCTCGGGAAGCCGGAGTGCAGCTTGCCATCGGTCAGTTGCTCCAGGTCGCTGCCATCGCGGCGCACGCGCCAGATGCCGGCGGTCATGGTGTTACGCTCGGCGAACCAGTAACCGAGGCCGAAGGTGATCCATTCGCCATCCGGCGACCAGCATGGCTGGAAGGCGCCAGCGAGCCCCATGCGCACCTTGGCTTCATCGAGACCACGACCGCTGGATTCGAATACCTTGCGCTTGTCCGAACCGTCCGGGCGCATGATCCAGATCGAGCTGTTGCCAAGCTGCTTGTCGGTGTAGACGATCCAGCCGTCGCGCGACATCAGCGGGTAGACGTCAACGTGGCGGTAGTCATATGCCGGATCCCAGCTGAACAGAGGCTTCATCAGCGGGCGCACCGGCTTGAACGCCACCTTCTCGTAGATGACCGACTTGCCCTCGGCCGACCAGCTTGGCGAGCGTATGAAGGGCTGCTTTACTGGCGGGCGGTTCGACGTATACGCCAGGCCTTCGTTCGGGCCGTACTTGATCAGGTAGCCGATTTCGCTATTGCTGAGGTATTGCGGTTGCAGCTTGAGGTCAGTGCCGCTGGTGTGTTCGACGCGGTCCTTGCCGGTGGCGGCATCGACCGACACGATCTGCGAATACGCCTTGCCGATGTAGTTCGGACGACGTGCACCCCAGGTGGCTTCCACCGTCATCTCGTAAAACACGATGCGCTTGCCATCCGGCGACCATTGCGGTGAGCCGAGGCAGTAGCCCTTCTTCGCCACCACCTGGCGGAAACCGCTGCCATCCGGGCGGATGATGTAGATCGCCAGTTCCTGCGTGTGTTCCCAGCCCTGGCCCTTATCGTGCCCGGTCCATTCGGTATCGCGGTCACTGGACAGCGCGATCCATTTGCCATCCGGCGACCACGATGGGCGGAAGTAGCAATCCGGCTTGCCATCCTTGCCTTTGACGTTGCCGATGCCGGTGATCTGCTTCACTTTGCCGCTGGCCATGTCGCGCACCCAAATATTGGCCCGGTAGCCATTGGCGGTGGAGACGAAGGCCAGTGTTTTGCCATCCGGTGACAGCACGCCGGCGTCTTCCATGGAATCGGTGTTGACCAGCACTTCGGCGCCGCTGCCGTCGGCGCGGGCGCGATAGATGTCGGACTGGCCGTCAGCGCGGCGTTCGGAAGTGAACAGCAGCCACTTGCCATCCGGGGAGCGGCTGGCGTTGTAGTCGAAGGTGGAATCGGCCAGCAGCTTGCGCTCGTTGCTGCCATCCAGGTTGGCGATGTAAAGCTCGGACACCGAAGGTGCGATGCGGTTCATCAGCATCACGCCTTTTTTCTTCACTTCCGCCGCCTTGGCGACCACGGCCAGCGGCAACTGCGCTGCGACGGCGGCCGTGCCAAACAGGCGAAGGACTTTTCTGCGATCCATGTGTGCTCCTAGTAGTTGTTGTGTGACCGGACACAACGCCGGCCATGACACACAGTATGGCCACCGAGGCGGGCCCTGTCCTTAAACAAAAGTGAAAATCGCTGGTACTTTTTTACGGTCGCAGGCGTTAAAAAGTACCGGTGAATGTCATTTTTGTACAGAGACGCAAATATAGCCTTCCACTATTCTCGCTTCATGAGACAACTTTCCTATAAAGGCGTCGGCATTGCACGGCGCCTGCATCTGGTATGCGGTGCGCTGTCGCTGGCGTTTGCTGGCGTGGCTGTCTTCGCCTATTTCAATTTAAACCACGTTATCGAGCTGGCACGTCAGACCGACAGCCTGCGCGTGCCGCAGTTGCAGCGCGTGTCCACCACGGAACTGGAGGTGACGCGCGTGCTGCTGCTGCTGCGCCAGTCCATCCTCGCGCGCAACGAGAAGGAATTGAGGCGGCAACTGGTTGGCATCGGCGACAAGCGCCAGCAAATCACCGCCGCCATGCAAGCGTATCAGCAAAACCTGCTGACCGACGAGGAACGGGCGCGCTTCGCCAAGGTGCCGCAGTTGCTGGAGACTTTTTGGGCCGTGGCCGCCGAGGATACGCGGCTGATCCAGGGCGGCCAGAAAGAGGAAGCACTGGCCTTCCTGATGGATAAGACCGTGCCTGCCCGCACCGAGCTGCTGGCAGCGCTGCGCGATGCCGTCAAACTTCAGGGCAGCAGCTTGCACGATGAATTGGGCGAGGTGGTGGTCGAAGCGCAGCGTACGCTCAATGTTTTATTGACACTGACCGGCGTGTCGATCATCGGCCTGGCATTGTTGTCCTGGTATGTGGCGGCGGTGCTGGGCCGGCGCGTGGCCGCCTCAAGAGCCGTCGCCGAGCGTGTCCGCGATGGCGACCTGACCATCGCGGTACGCGATGATGCGCGCGACGAGTTCTCGCCGCTGCTGGCTGCGCTGAACGACATGCAAGGATCGCTGACGCGAGTAGTGTCGGATGTGCGCAGCAACTCGGAAAACGTGGCCAGCGCCAGCGCCGATATCGCACAAGGCAGCCAGGCGCTCAGCGAACGCACCGAGCAGCAGGCCAGCGCATTGCAGCAAACCGCCGCCACCATGGAGCAATTGGGCACGACAGTGCGCACCAATGCGGACAGCGCGGCCCAGGCCAGGCAGCTCGCGCTGGGCGCATCCTCGGTGGCGGCGCGCGGCGGCGCGGTGGTCGACCAGGTCATCGCGACCATGAAGGGCATCCAGCAGAGCTCCGCACGCATTGCCGACATTATCGGCGTCATCGATGGCATCGCCTTCCAGACCAATATCCTGGCGCTGAATGCGGCGGTAGAAGCAGCGCGCGCAGGTGAACAGGGACGTGGCTTTGCGGTGGTCGCCAACGAGGTGCGCAACCTGGCGCAGCGCAGCGCCACTGCCGCACACGAAATCAAGGAACTTATCAACGCCAGCGTGGCGCAGACCAGCGAGGGCAGCGCGCTGGTGGGTGAAGCCGGTGCGACGATGGAGGAAATTGTTGCTGCCATCGGCCGCGTGGCGGATATCATCACCGAAATCAGCGCGGCCAGCGATGAGCAGAGCAGCAGCGTCGGCCAGATCGGCCAGGCAGTGGCGCAGATGGACCGCGTGACGCAGCAGAACGCAGCGCTGGTGGATGAAAGCGCCGAAGCAGCCGCGCAGTTGAAAGGTCAGGCGGCACAGCTGGTGCTGGCGGTGGCGGTGTTCAAGCAAGGTGCGGAGATTCTGTGAGCACACAGCTGGCCGCCGCCATGCGGCACTATCTCGTCGCGCGCTTTCTTGGCGTGATGGGCAATAACATCATCGCGGTGGCGCTGGGCTGGCAGATGTATGAGTTGACCTCCAGCGGCTGGTATCTCGGCCTGGTCGGGCTGGTGCAGTTCGTGCCGGCGCTGCTGCTGACGGTGCCGGCCGGGCTGCTGGTCGATTCTGCCGACCGGCGCGTGGTGTTTGCCATCAGCCTGGCCTTGCAGGGCGTGGCGTCGGCGATGCTGGCGTGGGGCAGTCATGCCGGCTGGGCCGGGCCGGGGGCGATCCTGCTGGTGTGCGTGTTGATTGGTGTGGCGCGCTCCTTGCAACTGCCAGCGCAGCAGGCGCTGATACCGGCGCTGGTGCCTGCTTCGGGATTGCCGCAGGCCTTGGCGCTCAATGCGTCGGTCAACAAGCTGGCGATGATCAGCGGGCCGGCGCTGGGTGGTTTTCTGTACGCAGGTGGCGCGGCGCTGGTGTACGGAGTTTGCGCCGTGGCGTTTCTCCTCTCCGCCGTGATGGCGATGCTGATCGCGACACCCGCCGTTGTGCGTATGCGCGAGCGCGTCACGTTGGGCGCGATGTTTGCCGGCATCGGCTTTATTCGCAAAAATCCAGTGATACTGGGCGCGATGTCGCTCGATATGTTCGCCACACTGCTTGGCGGCGGCATGCCGTTGTTGCCGATGTTTGCCAAGGATATCCTGCACACTGGTGCCTGGGGACTGGGACTGCTGCGCGCCGCACCGGCGATCGGCGGCCTGCTGATGACGGCGCTGATGACACGCTGGCCGCTGGAACACAAGATCGGCCAGCGCATGTATGGCGCGGTGTTTGCGTATGGGTTGATCTCGATAGCCTTCGCGTTCTGCACCAATCTGCTTGCGTCCTTGCTGGTGCTGGCCTTGCTGGGCGCCGCCGATGTGGTCAGCACGGTGCTGCGGCATTCGGTGGTGCAGATCGAAACCGATGATGGCTTGCGTGGACGCGTCGGCGCGGTGCATGCCACCAGCATCGCGGCCAGCAATCAGCTTGGCCAGTTTCGCGCCGGTGTGGCGGCGGAGTGGCTAGGCCCTGTTGGCGCACTATTGGCCGGCGGGGTGGCGACGCTGCTGATTGCCGCTTGGTGGACCCGCTTATTTCCCGATCTGCTGCACCGTGACCGGCTGTTCCGGCCTACAATTCCCGTTCACATTGGAGCGAAACAATGAAGCATGGTCTGGCTGCTGTTTGGATGATCTTCTCCGCCGGGCTGGCGCAGGCGGATCTTGTCTATGTGGGCTCACAGGGCACCCAACTGCGCGCGCTGCGCTTTGATGCGGACAGTGGCAAGCTTGGTGCTGTCGGCGTAGTGGCGGAGGGCTTGCGGCCAACATGGACGGTCGCACATCCGCAGTTGCCGGTGCTGTATGCGGTGGATGACAACAGCGCGCGACCGGGCAGCGTGACGGCTTTTGCGATTGACCGCAGCAGCGGCGCGCTACGCAAGCTAAATGAGGCGCCCACCGGCGGCAATGGCGCGACCTATCTGTGGCTGGATGCGCCATCGCGCACGCTGCTGGCGGCAAACTTTGGCGCTGGCTCGGCTGCGAGCATTGCCGTGCATGCGGATGGCAGCCTGGGCGAACTGGTGTCTACCATCAAGGCCAGCGGCTCGGGCCCGCATCGTCGCCAGGCCAGTCCACATGCGCACAGCGCTGCCGTCGATCCATCCGGCCGCTACGCCCTCGTACCCGACCTCGGCGCCGACCGCGTATTCATCTACGCCTTCGACCGCACAACACATGCGCTATCGCCGCTGCCACAGGCCGCCCATGTGTTCCCGACCGCACCATCGGTGGCCGGCGGCGACACCAGCCGCGCTTATGTCGCGCCACCGGGCAGCGGGCCGCGTCATCTGGTATTCAGTGCTGATGGCCGCTTTGTCTGGCTGCTTAACGAACTGACGGCCGAAGTGACGGCGCTGCGCTGGGATGCGCAGCAAGGCCTGCTGACACCAGTGCAAACGCTGCCCACCAGCAGCGGCAACTTCACCGGCGTCCGCAGCGGCGCCGAAATCCTGCTGAGTCCTGATGGCCGCTTTGTGTACGTGGAAGATCGCGGCGAACGCTCACTGGTGGTTTATCGCGTCAACGCCGCAAGCGGAGAGCTTAGCCCCGTGCAGCGCATCGCCTCTGGTGGCGAGACGCCATGGGGAATGGCGATCCATCCATCCGGCCGCTGGCTGCTGGTCGCCCATCAACGCAGCGGCACGGTGAACGTCTTCCGTATCGATCCGGCGACAGGCCTGCTGACCGATACTGGCGAGGCAGCCGAAACGCCAACACCTGTCAGCCTGACGTTTGTGGCTGATAATTGACTTCAATCAAGTCCGTGATCCTGGTCCCGTCGTTGACGGCGGTAATCCACATCACCAGCCGGGTGCCGCGCTCGGCGGCCTGCTTGCCATGGTCAAACACGTGATCGTGAGCGAGATGCATGGCCGACCTCATTTCAGACAGGTGCGCACGACGGCCACCAGTTCTTCGACCGCATCCTCATGTTCTTGCGCGCTGACGTCCGGATGGGCAACGTGTTCCTTGATGTGGTCCTCGATCAGCTCCGCCATCAGCCCGTTGGTGGCGCCACGGGCAGGCGACCAATTGCAGGATCTCGGCGCAGCCGCTCCCCCCAGGTAAAAAAAAACGGCGACCCGCAGGCCGCCGTTTCCGGGGAAATCTGAAGCTTAAACCGAGAACGACGAACCGCAGCCGCAGGTCGAGGTGGCAGTCGGATTCTTGATGACGAACTGCGCGCCTTCCAGGTCGTCCTTGTAGTCGATCTCTGCGCCCACCAGGTACTGGTAGCTCATCGAGTCGATCAACAGCTGGACGCCGTTCTTGACCATGGTGGTGTCGTCTTCGTTGACGATTTCATCGAAGGTAAAGCCGTACTGGAAGCCGGAGCAGCCGCCACCCTGCACGAATACGCGCAGTTTCAGGTCGGGATTGCCTTCTTCTTCGATCAGTTGGGCCACTTTTTCAGCAGCGCTATCGGTGAAGATGATAGGCGCTGGCATTTCAGCAACAGCATTCATTTCTTACTCCTACGAGAAAAACTAATTAGGGCCATTATAGACCTTGGGCGATTTTCCTGCTCCGCCCAGCTTCAAATTTGATGATAAAGCGCACAAAATCAAGGCGCTAGATCAAGGCAGCAGCGCAATTTGCGTCAAACCGGTGGTTTCTTCCAGGCCAAACATCAGGTTCATGCACTGTACCGCCTGGCCGGACGCGCCCTTGACCAGGTTGTCCTGCACCACCAGCACGATGACGGTGTTGCCGTTGTCCGGACGGTGCAACGCCAGGCGCAGCATGTTGGAACCACGGGTCGAACGGGTTTCAGGATGCGAGCCAAACGGCATCACGTCAACGAAAGCGCTGTCCTTGTATTGCTCTTCGAACAATTGCTGCAGCTCTTCGTTGCTGACGTCCTTGGTCAGGCGCGCGTACAGCGTCGAATGCATGCCACGGATCATCGGCACCAGGTGCGGCGTGAAGACCAGGCTGACTTTGTCCGAGGTGAAGCGTTGCAACTGGGCCGAGGTTTCCGGCGTATGACGGTGGCCGGCGACGCCGTAGGCCTTGAAGTTGTCCGACGATTCCGAGAACAGCGTGCCGATTTCCGCCTTGCGGCCGGCGCCCGATACGCCCGACTTGCAGTCGGCGATCAGCGAGCCGGCATCGACCACGCCGGCTTTCAGCAGCGGGTAGTAGCCCAGCTGCATGGTGGTTGGGTAGCAGCCTGGATTGGCGACCAGCTTGGCTTGCTTGATGTCTTCGCGGTTCAGTTCGGCCAGGCCGTAGGCTGCCTGTTCCAGCAGGTCCGGGCAGGTGTGCTCGATCTTGTACCATTTTTCGAAGACAGCCTTCTCTTTGATGCGGAAATCGGCCGCCAGGTCGATGACCTTGACGCCGGCTTTCAGCAGCTCGGGCGCCTGCGCCATGGCAACGCCGTGCGGGGTGGCGAAGAACACCACGTCGCACTTGCTCAGGTCGGCGTTTTCCGGCGACGAGAATTTGAGGTTCACGCGGCCACGCAGCGAAGGGAACATATCAGCGACTGGCAAGCCGTCCTCTTTGCGCGAGGTGATTGCCGTCAGTTCCACATCCGGGTGGACTGCCAACAAACGCAGCAGTTCTACCCCGGTATATCCGGTGCCGCCGACGATGCCAACTTTGATCATTGTTTTTCCTTAAAAGTGCGTGGAGAAGAGTGAGTCATTTTATCAGCCATGCGCTACCGCTGCATGACAGTACCAAATAGCAAAAAAGCCGCCCGGCATGGAGCCGGCGGCTTTTTCGGAGATGCGCCGCAAGCAGCGCACCACAGCGTAAAAATTAACGCTTCGAGAATTGTTTTGCGCGACGTGCTTTGCGCAGACCAACTTTTTTACGTTCAACTTCACGTGCATCGCGGGTTACGAAGCCAGCGCGTGCCAGGTCACCTTTCAGGCCCGAATCGTAGTCGATCAGAGCGCGGGTGATGCCGTGACGAACTGCACCTGCCTGGCCGGACTCGCCGCCGCCGTGGACGTTGACTTTGATGTCGAAACGTTCAACGTTGCCGGTCAGTTCCAGTGGTTGACGAATAACCATCAGGCCGGTTTCGCGCGAGAAGTATTCCGACGCTGGCTTGCCGTTGACGATGATTTGGCCAGTGCCAACTTTGATGAACACACGAGCTACTGCACTCTTGCGACGGCCGGTGCCGTAATTGTAGTTACCGATCATGTCAGTTCCTTAGATTTCGAGTGCTTTAGGTTGCTGGGCAGCGTGCGGGTGCGAACCTTCGGCGTACACTTTCAGCTTCTTGATCATTGCGTAGCCCAGTGGGCCTTTTGGCAGCATGCCCTTGACGGCTTTTTCCAGAGCGCGACCTGGGAAACGCTGTTGCATTTTCAGGAAGTTGGTCTCATAGATGCCACCTGGGTAGCCCGAGTGACGGTAGTAGGTCTTCTCGGTTGCTTTGGTGCCGGTCACGCGCAGTTTGCCTGCGTTGATGATGACGATGAAATCGCCGGTATCGACGTGAGGAGTGAACTCAGGCTTGTGTTTGCCGCGCAGTCGGAGTGCCACTTCGCTGGCAACACGTCCGAGGACTTTGTCCGTCGCGTCAATCACGAACCAGTCGCGCTGGACTTCATGTCCTTTAGCGGAAAAAGTTTTCATGTGATGACTTTCTTAATAAGAAATTACCGCTCAAATGGTGGTTCCGCTAAAGCTACAGCGGACTCGGCCTTTTTATTTACTTTCCTGAGCGAATGGAAAGCCGACAATCATAACCGCTTGAAGGTACTGCCGTCAAGCCCGATATGGCTTGCAAGCCGCGCAAACACAGGGTTTGCGCCGTCCATTACAATATGGACAAAGTTTTTAACTCGGAGAGTGTGATGGAATGCAAAGTTAGCTGGAATGGCCCGTCGGGCATGAGTTTCCTGGCCCAGACCGGCTCCGGCCACCTGGTGACGATGGATGGCGCACCGGAAGGCGGCGGCCAAAACCTGGCGCCGCGTCCGATGGAAATGGTATTGCTGGGCACCGGCGGCTGTACCGCCTACGATGTCGTGCTGATCCTGAAAAAAGGCCGCGCCGACATCCGTGGTTGCGAATGCGTGCTGAAAGCCGAACGCGCCGACACCGAGCCGAAAGTCTTCACCAAGATCAACTTCCACTTCGTCGTCACCGGCAAAGGCCTGAAGCCTGAACAAGTCGAACGCGCCATCACCCTGTCGCACGACAAATACTGCTCCGCCTCGATCATGCTGGGCAAAACCGCCGAAATCACCCACTCTTTCGACATCATCGAAGCCAACTAAAACTTCGGTTTTTAGATGTAGTAGGCGGTGCTGGTCATGACCTTGCCCATGGCCGACATCGCCGTCTGCACCGGTGCAGGCATTGCGGCGGCGCCGAGGCGTTGGGCGGCGGCGCCATGTTCGATTTCGTCGATGCGCATCTGGTCGACGATGGCGCGCGATTTGGCGTCCTGCGGCGGCAACTTGTCGAGGTGGCTTTCCAGGTGGGCTTCCACCTGGCGCTCGGTTTCCACCACAAAGCCCAGGCTGCGGGCGTCGCCCAGTACGGCAGCCACCGTGCCCAGCGCAAACGAACCAGCGTAGAACAGCGGATTCAGCACGCTGATGTGCGAACCCAGCTCTTCCAAGCGCTGCGCGGTCCACGCCAGGTGGTCTTCTTCCTCGCGGCTGGAATGCTCGAACTGATCGCGGATCGCCTGCGTGCGGGCAAAACGCGCCTGCGCGTTGTACAGCGCCTGCGCGCACACTTCGCCAACATGGTTGACGCGCATCAGGCCAGCCGCATGGCGGCGCTCGGCTTCACTCATTTCGGCATCAGCAGCATGCGTCCCCGGATTCGGTCGCGATGCCGAAGCCACGCCGGAAATAACCCGCAGCGCCTTGTCGGCGCCGGCAATGAATCGGTCCAGCGGAGTGTGATGATATGCAGCCATGAGCAAACTCGTGTGTTCAGATGGAAAATCCGATTATAAGGGAGCACGCCATTATTTCGCGTCTGCCTCCTCACGCAGTTGCCGCTGGCGCTCGATGTAGTCGGCCACCGGGCCGCGCACGTCGATCCTGGAAATGTCCTTGGCCACACCCAGATTCAGCCCCAGCAGGAAGGGGATGTTCTCCAGCGGCACCTCGTTACAGCAGTCGCCGAAAGCTTTCAGAAAACGCTTCGACTCGACCACATCCACCACCTTGCCACCGCTCATGTATTGCAGGATGCTGGTGATGCTGTGGCCCTTGCCGATGGTCTGGTAGATAAAGCGGTTGAACTCGCGGTCCAGCTGCTTGAAGTCCAGCGTGTCCTTGGTCATCAGGCTGGACAGGTAATACAGTCCCAGCGCCACGCGGAAGAAGCCGGTAGACTCATCGCGGTCGACGCCATGCTGCATCACCGACAGTATTTTTTCCTTGAGTTGAGGATTCATTTTTTCGCTACGCTCCCGAATACCACTATAGCAAGAGTTTCCCAGACCAGCCGCTTGCATGCCAGAATTTTTACATGCTACTCTTGAAACTTTCCAATTTGGGCAACAACAATGATCGAGGTAAGCAACCTGGCCAAGCGATTCCGCCTGCCCTCGCGCGGCAACAAGTCCGCCACGACGCGCGACCCGCGCGACCATGACGGCTGGTTTCACGCCGTGCGCGATGTCAGTTTCAGCTGTGCACCGGGCGAAGTGCTGGGCCTGCTCGGCCCCAACGGTGCCGGCAAGACCACCACCTTGCGCCTGCTCTCGACCGCCCTCAGGCCGGACGCCGGCAGCATCCGCGCCAACGGCGTCGACCTGCTGGCCAATCCGCTGGCGGCACGCCAGCACATCGGCTTTTTATCTGGCAGCACCGGCTTGTACGGCCGCCTGACCGCGCGCGAAAACATCGAATACTTCGGCCGCCTGCATGGCATGAGCACGGCCCATCTGAAGCGCCGCTGCGACGATCTGTTCGACCTGTTGCAAATGCACGAATTCGGCAACAAGCGCGCCGACCAGCTATCCACCGGCATGAAGCAGAAATGTGCCATCGCCCGCACCGTCGTGCACGAACCGCAAATCGTCATCCTCGACGAGCCGACCACCGGACTCGACGTGATGTCAGCCAAGATCCTGCTGGATTTTATCGCCAGCTACAAAGCCCTGCGCGTTCCGCTGATTTTCTCCACCCACCACCTGCACGAGGTGGAAAAGCTGTGCGACCGCGTCTGCATCATCAACCATGGCAAGACCGCCTTCCACGGCAGCATGGACCAGCTGCGCCACCTGGGCGGCAGCGCCGATTTGTATGACGCCTTTGTCGGCGTCGTCAGCCAAGGAGCATAAGCCATGTGGACCATCTACCTGAAAGAACTGCTGGAACTGGTGCGCGACCGCCGCACCTTCTTCTTCACCGTGTTCGTGCCGGTATTCGCCATGCCGCTGATCTTCACCGGCTTCGGCTTCCTGACCTCCAGTATGTTCAAGCAGGCCAGCACGGCCGACATGGCGTATGCGGTGTTCGGCAAGGAGCACGCGCCGCAGCTGGCCGAACGCCTGGCGCAGGAAAAAGGCTTCCATGAAATCGTGCTGGCCAGCCCGGACGAGATCAAGAGCGCCATCGCCGCCGAGCGCATCAAGTTCGCGCTGGTCATCCCGCCCGGCATGACGGAACAGCTGGCGCAACAGCAGCAAGGCGTGATCCAGCTGCACTACAACAGCGCCGCCACCATCGACCTGACGCGCAGGCGCGTGGCTACCATCCTCGCCGACCACAACAGCGAGCTGCGCGAACAGGCGCTGTCCGCACTGCGCCTCAACAAGCAGCAGCTGGCGTTTGCACTGGACCCGGTCAAGCTGGAAGAACACTCCACCGCCAACAAGCGCGAGCAGATGGGCGCCATCATCGGCGGCATGCTGCCCTACATCCTGCTGATGGTGTGCCTGATGGCAGCAATGTATCCGGCAATCGACACCGGCGCCGGCGAAAAGGAACGCGGCACGCTGGAAACCCTGCTGCTGGCGCCGGTATCGCGCACTGCCATCGTGCTGGCCAAGTTCCTGATGCTGTTCACCATCGGCCTGACCTCGGCGCTGCTGATGATCGTCAGCGTCGGCCTGCTGCTGCACTTCTTCGGCCAGGCCATCGGCGGCGACCTGGTGCTGATGGTGCGCGCCATCGGCCCCCTCGATCTGGCCATGGTGGCGCTGATGCTGGTGCCAACCGCCGCCATCTTTGCCGCCATCCTGCTGTCGATCTCGGTCTACGCCAAGAGCTACAAGGAAGCCACCGGCATGATCTCGCCGCTGATTATCGTCACCATCCTGCCGACGCTGGTGGCGCTGCTGCCCGGCGTCGAGCTGAACTGGCGCTGGGCGATGGTGCCGCTGACCAATGTGTCGCTGGCGATGAAGGAACTGGTCAAAGGCACGATGGACTACAGCATGTTTTCCGTGATACTACTGTCAACAACCGTCACTGCCGGCCTGCTGCTGGCCGTGTGCCGCTGGTGGTTCAACCGCGAACAGGTTTTGTTTAGAAATTGAATAAGTTGTCTATTCAACTATGCAAAGACGGTTACCGGCTGGTCCGCCAATTCTGCACTCTGGCGCAGCATTGTGCCGCCCATCGCAATGGCGCCCCCTCTGTGGATCAAATTCAATACAATGCCATCATGTGAAAAGTGGTTTGTCGTGCAGAATCAGGAGTTAGCATGGAATTAAGCATCAGCAATTTGTCCAAGACCTACGCCAATGGCGTGGTGGCACTGGACAATATCTCGCTCACCATCCCGACCGGGATGTTCGGCTTGCTCGGCCCTAACGGCGCCGGCAAGTCGACGCTGATGCGCACCCTGGCCACCTTGCAGGAATGCGATTCCGGCTCGGTGTTCTTCGGCGACCTCGACGTGCTGGACGAAAAGGATGACATCCGCCGCCTGCTGGGCTACCTGCCGCAGGATTTCGGCGTCTATCCGAAAGTCACCGCTTACGAGATGCTGGACCACTTTGCCGTATTGAAGGGCCTGAGCAACCGCCACCGCCGCCGCGAGGTAGTTGACGGCCTGTTGCAGCAAACCAATCTGTTCGAAGTGCGCCACCAGCGCCTCGGCGGTTTCTCCGGCGGCATGCGCCAGCGCTTCGGCATCGCCCAGGCGCTGCTGGGCGATCCGAAACTGATCATCGTCGACGAGCCGACCGCCGGCCTCGATCCGCAGGAACGCGTACGCTTCCACAACCTGCTGTCCGACATCGGCGAGGACAAGACCGTCATCCTGTCGACCCACATCGTCTCCGACGTGGCTGACCTGTGCGCCAACATGGCCATCATCAACAAGGGACATCTGCTGCTGTGCGGGCCGACGCAGGAACTGATCCACGAAGTCAGCGACAAGATCTGGGCGCGCTTCATCGACAAGCGCGACCTGCAATCGTTCCAGCTGCGCCATCCGGTGATTTCGTCGCGCCTGCTGTCCGGCCGCACGCTGATCCATGTGTATAGCGACACCGATCCGGGCGACGGCTTCGAGGAAGCCATCGGCGACCTGGAGGACGTCTACTTCGCCACCATCGCCGGCCGCCACCGCGCCGCGAACACCTGCGATTAAGGCCGCATCATGTTTGCCATCGCCCTCTTTGAAGCGCGCCAGCGCCTCAAGCTGCTGTCGACCTGGGTGTACTTCCTCGGTTTCCTGGCCCTGTCGATGCTGTGGATGGCTGCCGCCGGCGGCTTTTTCAAAGGCGCCTCGATCACCTTCGGCAGCCAGCTGATCGACTCGCCGCGCTCGCTGATGTTCACCACCAGCTTCCTCGGCTCGCTGGGCGTGATCGTCATCGCCGCCATGATGGGGCGCTCGGTGCAGCAGGATTTCGAGTACGACATGCAGCACTTCTTCTTTAGTGCGCCGATTCGCAAGCACCAGTACATCTTCGGCCGCTTCCTTGGCGCCTATCTTACGCTGGCGGTGATCTTCACCAGCATCCTGCTCGGTGCCTGGCTGGGCAGCTTCATTCCGGGCATCGATCCGGAGCGGCTGGCGCATGCCGGTGCGCTGGCCTACATCCTCCCCTACCTGATCGTCATCCTGCCGAACATCTTCATTTTCGGCGCCGTGTTCTTCATCCTGGCGGCGCTGACGCGGCGCATGCTGCCGGTGTACATCTCCAGCGTGGTCATGCTGATCGGCTACATGGTGGCGCCCGGCCTGGCGCGCGACCTCGACTACAAAACCTTTGCTGCGCTGATCGACCCGTTCGGCACCACCGCCGTCATCCGCGTTACCGAATACTGGCCCATCATCGAGCGCAACACGCGCATGTTCTACCCGGAAGGCGTGTACCTGCTGAACCGCGTGATCTGGGCCTCGGCCGCGTTGTCCGGCTTGCTGGTCGGCTACTGGCGCTTCCATTTCATCGCGAACCACGATAGCGGTCACAGCCGCAGCAGCAGTACCGGCGAGGGCGAATTGCCGCAACACCTGTCGCACACCTCGGCCAACACGCAGGAAAAACCCGACTTCCAGGCACGCAGCCTGGGCTGGCTGCTGCTCAAGATGAGCTGGCTCAACCTGCGCGAAACCACCAAGAACATCTACTTCCTGGTGATCGTGCTGGCCGGCGTGCTGATGATGTTTGCCTCGTCGCTGGACCTGGGCTCGATGTATGGCACCAATACCTATCCGGTTACCTATCAGGTGCTGGACGTGGTCAGCGAAACCTTCGCGCTGTTCATGATGGTGATCACCACCTTCTACGCGGGCGAGCTGATCTGGCGCGAACGCGAGGCGCGCATGGGCTTGATGCTGGATGCGCTGCCGATCCCAAGCTGGCTGCCGCTGCTGTCCAAGCTGTTCGCCCTGATCGGCCTGCAAGCACTGCTGATGCTGGTAGTGATGCTGACCGGCATGGCGGTGCAAGTGTTCCAGGGCTATTTCCTGCTGGAGCCGGGACTGTATCTGTACCACCTGTTCCTGTTGCAGATGCCCGGCTACGCTCTGACGGCAGTGCTGGCGATTGCGCTGCAAGTCATTATCAACCAGCGCTACATCGCCTACTTCGCGATGATCGTCTACTACATCATCAGCGTGACGGCTGGCACGGTGGGGCTGGAAAACCCGATGCTCATCTACGGCAATATGCCAAGCATCGTCTACTCGGCGATGAACGGTTATGGCCATTTCCTGGCGCGCGAGCGCTGGTATGAAGCGTACTGGGGCGGCGCGGCGCTGTTGCTGGTGGTGCTGTCGCTGCTGTTCTGGGCGCGCGGCAGCAACGACGGCTGGCGCCAGCGCTTGCAACTGGCGCGCCATGCGCTGACGCTGCCGGTGCTGAGCGCCATTGCGGCCGGGCTGCTGATCTTCGTCGGCGCCGGCAGCGTGCTGTTCTACAACCAGCATGTGGCCAACTGCTACAAATCGAATTATCACAAGGAAGCGGAAAAGGCCGACTACGAGCGCAAGTACAAGCAATACGCCGTGATTCCGCAGCCGCGCATCACCGATGTGAAGATGAATGTGGAAATCTGGCCGGAGCAGCGCACGCTGCTGGTCAAGGGCCGCTACCTGCTGCAAAACAAAGGCAAGGTGCCGATCAGCGACATCATCGTCACGCAGGACAATACGGTGGCGCAATACGGCGTGCGCTTCGGCCAGCAAGTGCGCGACGGCCTCAAGGATGGCGAGCTGGGCTTCTACACCTACAAGCTGAGCAAGCCGCTGGCGCCGGGCGAGCAGCTGAACATGGACTTCGAGCTGCGCTATGCGCCACAGGGTATCCTCGGCCTCGGCCGCGACACGCCGGTGATCGCCAACGGCACTTTCTTCAACAACGGCATCATGCCGCACATCGGCTACCAGCAGGACTGGGAACTGAGCGACGCGCGCGACCGCAAGAAGCACAGGCTGGCAGCGCGCGAACGCATGCTGCCGCGCGACGATCCGGCCGGCCTGGCCAACAACTTCGCCAGCAATGACGCCGACTGGATCACCTTTGACGCCACGGTCGGCACCAGCGGCGACCAGACCGCGATCGCGCCGGGCATGCTGGTCAAGGACTGGAGCAGCAAAGGCCGCCGCTACTTCCACTACAAGATGGAACAGCCGATGCTGAATATGTACGCCTTCCAGTCGGCGCGTTACCTGGTCAAGCGCGACTGGTGGCAGGATGTCGGCATCGAGCTGTACTACCATCCTGGCCATGAATACAATCTGGAGCGCATGGACAAGGGCATCAAGGAATCGCTGGACTACTACACCAACAACTTCGGGCCGTATCAGCACAAGCTGGTGCGGATTGTCGAATTCCCGCGCTACCAGCAGTTTGCGCAATCGTATCCGAACACGATACCGTATTCGGAATCGGTCGGCTTCATCGCCAAGGTCAACGACAAGAATCCAAAAGACATCGACTACCCGTTCTACATCACCGCGCACGAAGTGGCGCACCAATGGTGGGGACACCAGCTGGTCGGCGGCAACACGCGCGGCAGCACGGTGCTGAGCGAAACGCTGGCGGAATACTCGGCGCTGATGGTGATGAAGAAAAGCTTCGGCGCCAACAAAATGCGCCGTTTCCTGCACTACGATCTGGACCAGTACCTGTTCGGCCGCGCGCTGGAACGCAAAAAGGAGCTGCCGCTGGCGGAAAATGAAAACCAGAACTACATCCAGTACCGCAAGGGCAGCCTGGCGATGTACCAGTTGCAGGACATTCTGGGCGAAGCCAAGGTCAACGGCGCACTGAAGGAAATCCTGGTGGCATACGGCCGCAAGTCCGGTCCCTACCCGAGCGTGAATGTGCTGGTGGACGCGCTGCGCAAGGTCACGCCGGCTGACCAGGCCTATCTGATCGACGACCTGTTCAACCACATCGTGCTGTACGAAAACCACGCCACCTCGGCGACGGCGCGCAAGCTCAGCGACGGCAAATACGAAGTCAGCTTCACGGTCAGCGCCGCGAAAGTGCGCGCCGGCGAGCAAGGCGAAGAACAAGACACGCCGCTGCGCGACTGGATCGACATCGGCGTCGACGACAAGGAAGGCAACAGCCTGCTACGCGAGCGCAAGCTGATCGACCAGAAAGAGAACCGCTACACGGTGATCGTCAACGGCCGCCCAGCCAAAGCCGGCATCGATCCCGACAACAAACTAATCGACCGCAAGCCCGACGACAACATGATCAACGTCGAACTACAAACCCAATAAACTCCGGGGTCAGTTCTGCCAAACGTACACGGGCTCAACTGCTGCGCAGTTGAGCCCGTGTACGTTTGGCAGAACTGACCCCGGTTTTTTTAGGTGAGTTGCAGGCGCTGGGGCGCGCGGGGGGTGTGGCTGTCGTGCAGTTTGAAGACGGCGACGATGGCGGTCAGGGCGTCGGCCTGGTCGTGCAGCGAGGCGGCGGCAGCAGCGGCTTCTTCTACCAATGCGGCGTTTTGCTGCGTGACCTGGTCCATCTGGCCGATCGCCTGGTTGACCTGCTCGATGCCGCTGCTCTGCTCGTTCGTGGCGGAGGTGATCTCGCCCATGATGTCGGTCACGCGCTGGATGCTGTCCACCACTTCGGTCATCGTCGTGCCGGCCTGCGTGACCAGCATGCTGCCGGCGTCTACCTTGTCCAGCGAGTCGTCGATCAATACTTTGATTTCTTTCGCTGCGGCAGCCGAACGCTGCGCCAGGTTGCGCACTTCCGATGCCACCACGGCGAAGCCGCGGCCCTGCTCGCCCGCGCGCGCGGCTTCTACAGCGGCGTTCAGCGCCAGGATGTTGGTCTGGAAGGCGATGCCGTCGATGACGCTGATGATGTCGGCAATCTTGCGCGAGGAGCCATTGATCGCTTCCATCGTGCTGACCACTTCCGATACCACGCCACCGCCCCGCTGCGCCACTTCCGAGGCTTTCACCGCCAACTGGTTGGCCTGGCGCGCGTTGTCGGCGTTCTGCTTGACGGTCGCAGTCAGTTCTTCCATCGATGAGGCGGTTTCTTCCAGGCTTGATGCCTGCTCTTCGGTACGGCCGGACAGGTCCAGGTTGCCAGCGGCGATCTGGTTCGATGCGGTCGAGATGCTTTCCGTGCCATCGCGCACCTGGCTGACGATGTCGATCAGGCCGTCATTCATTTTTTGCAGCGATTGCAGCAGGCGGCCGGTTTCGTCCGTGCTGTCGACTTCGATATGCGAGGTCAGATCACGGTGCGCCACCGCTTCGGCGATCTGCACCGCCTGGCCCAGCGGCACGGTGATGCCGCGCGTCAGACGCCAGGCGCAGAAGACACCCAGCGCCAGCACCACCACGCCGAGGCCAGCCATGAAGCTGCGGTTGCTTTCGTATAGCGCGTCAATGCGCTGGGCCTGGTTGTCCATGTTCTTGCGCTGGTGTTCCAGCAAGGCGCTCAGGTTGCCGAGGTAGGCTTTGCCGGCCGGGGTGAAGCGCTGCTCCAGCTCCTCGGCCGCTTCATCCAGCTTGCCCTCTTTCTTCAATGCGACGATTTTGTCGCGCGATTCGCCATACAGCTTGCGGTAATCCTTGAGCTTTGCGTACAGCGTTTTTTCTTCGTCGCCATCGATCAGTTCCTCAACGCTTTTCTGCAGCTTGTTGATTTCAGCCACCGACTGCTTGGTGTCGTCGGCAAAATACGCGCCCAGCGACGGATCGGTACTCTTGGAAATCGCCGAGGTACGGCGCACGCTGGTGTGGATCAGGCGATACCAGTCGCTGATCATGCGTTCTTTTGCCAAGGGCTGTTGCATCATCTCGTTGGTCGCCACCGCGACCGAGTGCATGTGGCGGATGCCGATCACGGTCATCAGAATCATCAACGCCAATACCAAGCCAAAGCCCGCCGCCAGGCGCGTGCCAATTTTCAGATTTTTCATGAGTCCTAGTGCCTAAGAGGCAATGTTGGAAAATAAAGAGGTGTTGCAGCTATTGAAACCACAATGCGGGCTGCGGAAGTTCAATTGCCCAAAAGAATCAATAGTTTAGCACAGCAACTAGTTTAATGTCAGCGGATGACCTGGCTGTGACTGGGCGCTGCGGCACCAGAATAAAAAAACGGGACACCTGAGTGTCCCGTTCGTTTTAAGCAGCTTGTTTTAAGCAGCTTGTTTTAAGCAGCTTTCTTGGCTGCGACTTTTTTCGCCGCCGGTTTCTTGGCCGCCGGCTTTTTGACGGCTGCGGCTTTTTTCACTGGCGTTTTCTTCTCCTCCGCCGCGCCATCGTCAGCTGCGGCGGCTGCCTTGCCCTTGGCAGGCGCTTTGGCTTTGCGCTCTTCAAACTCGAAGCTGATCTTGCCGTCCTTGCCCTTCACCAGGAAGGCCTTGAACGGACGGCGCGTGCGCTGCGAGATGAAGCCTGGCAGCAGGTCGGTCTTGCCGTCGTTGAGCAGCTTGGCCATCTGTTCCGGCAGGATTTCCTGTTGCAGGATGATGCGGCCGCTGCGGAAATCGCAAGTCTTCGGCTTGGCCACGCTGTGTTCGCAAACATAGGCCAGGCCCATTTCGTACACGCCACCATTGCACTTCGGGCAAGGGCCCAGCGCGGTCTGGCCGGTGAAGTCGACTGGCTCCGAATCCTCGGAATCATCATTCTGGCCGAAATCGAACTCCAGCTTGTAGTTCTTGATTTCCTCATCCTTGGAAATACGCAGGATGGCGGCGAACGGACGGCCCATCTTCGAGCGGAAACCTTGCAGCGGACCAATGGTGCGGTCGCGCAGCAGCTGTTCCACTTCGTCGATTTCAAACTGGCGGCCACCCGGCGTTTTGCTCATCGAGAAATCGCATTTGGTGCAGGCGAAGCGGCGATAGTTTTCCTTCACCACGCTGCCGCAGTTCGGGCATGGGGCGGTCAGCGTCGCGTAGTCGCCCGGGATCGTGTCGTTGTTGTATTCCTTGGCGCGCTTGACGATCACTTGCGTCATCTGCGCGATTTCGCGCATGAATTCGTCACGCGAGATCTTGCCCTTCTCCATCTGCGACAGCTTGTATTCCCACTCGCCGGTCAGCTCGGGCGCGGTCAGTTCGTTGACGCCCAGGCCCCGCAGCAGCGTCATCAGCTGGAACGCCTTGGCGGTCGGCATCAGCTCGCGGCCTTCGCGCAGCAGATACTTTTCAGAGATCAGGCCCTCGATGGTGGCGGCGCGCGTCGCTGGCGTGCCCAGGCCCTTGCCGGCCATGGCGTCGCGCAGTTCGTCGTCCTCGACCAGCTTGCCGGCGCCTTCCATGGCGGACAGCAGCGTCGCCTCGGTGTAGCGCGCAGGCGGCTTGGTCACCAGGCCGTTGGCGTCGACCTTGTCGGTCAGCACCTTCTCGCCCTTGGCGACCGGCACCAGGCTCTTGTTGTTGCCTTCTTTTTCCTTGTCGTCGCCGTCGGCTTCCTTGCCGTAGATCGCCAGCCAGCCCGGATTGGTCATGACCTTGCCTTCAGTCTTGAAGGTATGGCCCGATACTTCGGTAAAGCGGGTGGTGACCTGGAACTCGGCGGCCGGGAAGAACACCGCCATGAAGCGGCGTGTCACCAGGTCGTACAGTTTCTGCTCCGGCTCGGACAAATTCTTCGGTGCGATCGGCGTCGGGATGATCGCAAAGTGATCCGAGATCTTGCTGTTGTCGAAGATGCGCTTGTTCGGCTTGACCCAGCCCTTGTCCAGGATCTGCTTGGCGAACTGGTGATAGTTATTGTTCTCTTTCACCGAGTCCAGCGTCTGCTTGACGGTGTCCAGATAGTCTTCCGGCAAGTGGCGCGAATCGGTACGCGGGTAAGTCAGCACCTTGTGCTTTTCGTACAGTGCCTGCGCCAGGCCCAGCGTATTCTTGGCCGAGAAGCCGAAGCGCGAGTTGGCCTCACGCTGCAGGCTGGTCAGGTCGAACAGTCCCGGCGCCATCGAGGTGGTCGGCTTGGATTCTTCGCTGACGTTGCCTTGCTTGCCGCGCACGGCCACAGCGATGGAGTCGGCCGCAGCCTTGCTCCACAGGCGTTCGGCACGCTTCTCGGGATCGTTCTCGTCCTTCTTGAACTTGGTGTCCAGCCAGCGGCCTTCGTAGACGCCGGCGGCGCAGACGAATTCTGCGCGTACTTCCCAGAAGTCGCGCGAAACGAATTTCTTGATCTTTTCTTCGCGTTCGACCACGATCGACAAGGTCGGCGTCTGCACGCGGCCGACGGTGGTCAGGTAGAAGCCGCCCTCTTTCGAGTTGAAGGCGGTCATGGCGCGGGTGCCGTTGATGCCGATCAGCCAGTCGGCTTCCGAGCGGCAACGGGCGGCGTCGGCCAGCGGCATCATGTCGTCGTCGCTGCGCAGGTGCGAGAAGCCGTCGCGGATCGCGGCCGGCGTCATCGATTGCAGCCACAAACGCTTGACCGGCTGCTTGGCCTTGGCGTTCTGCGCGATCAGGCGGAAGATCAGTTCTCCTTCGCGGCCCGCGTCACATGCGTTAATCAGGGTGGTGACATCTTTACGCTTGATCAGCTTGTTCAGCACCTTGAGGCGCGCTTCGGTCTTGGCGATCGGATTCAGCGCGAAGTACGGCGGTATCATTGGCAGGTGGGCGAAGCTCCATTTGCCGCGCTTGACGTCGTGTTCTTCCGGGACGGCGATTTCCAGCAGGTGACCGACGGCGGAGGACAACACGTACTCGTCGGATTCAAAGTACTCATCGTGCTTGGTAAAGCCGCCCAGCGTCTTCGCGATATCGTTCGCGACAGATGGCTTCTCGGCGATGATGAGGGTTTTGCTCATATTTTAGTATCTCGTTTGTAACACTTTGAGGAGGGCAGATGCGCATCATACATGGATAGCGCAGCAGTCTGCACGTTTCTGTCACAGTCTTGTCAAAGCGCAAATAATAAGCGGATTGCCTGGCGTACCGCAAGCACACGCCGATTATGGCGTGATTTGTTGCCAAAGAGGAATATCTTTAGAGGCTTAATGCAACAGGCGGGGAGCCTGGTCTTCGTCCGAACCAAACAGGTCATCGAACATCAGCGCGTCCGGTTCCTTGCCTTGGCTCCACAGCAACATCAGCACGATGACCTTCAGCTTGCCCAGCGACACTGGCATTTCTTCCAGCGCCAACGCGCGCTCGATGACGATCTCGCGTTGCAGCGGCGACAACACCTTGGCCGATTCGAGGAACTGGATGAAACCAATGGCGGCGGCGCCCAGCGCGTCCTGCTCTTCTTCCACGTAGAAGCGGGTGCCGGTAGAGGATGCGGTCAGCGCCTGTTCCTCGCCAGCGATGGCGGTCAGGTCGGTCAGCCAGACCAGCGCTTCGGAGATCTCGACGTCGTCAAAACCGACAGCCGACAGCTTCTTGGCCAATGCGGCCGGTTCCGGGCAGGCATCGGGACGGTAATAAGTCTCGTAGAGATAAACAAGGACGTCGAACATGGCTCTACTCTATCAGTTAAAACGAATTCGATACAAGTACGGTGCTGCGGTTCAACCACGCAGCCGCTGGAACATGCCACCTGGCAAACGTTCCAGCAGTCCGGCAAGTTCCAGCGCCAATAATTGCCCCTGCAACTCGCCGGGGGCTTGTCCAAGATGCAAGGCCAGCACATCGGCCTGGACCGGGTCCTCGCCCATGGCCTCCAGCACGCGGTCGACAAAACTGTCGTCCGGTGCAGTGCGGGCGCCGGCTTCACCATCGGCCAGCATTTGCATGGCTTGCAATACATCGGCGGCGCTTTCCACCAGCTTGGCGCCTTCGCGTATCAGCTGGTGGCAGCCTTTCGACAGTGTCGCATGAATGGAGCCGGGGACGGCGTACACATCGCGTCCCTGCTCCAGCGCCAGCCTGGCGGTAATCAGCGAGCCGGATTTGGCTGCCGCCTCCACCACGAGCACGCCGCGCGCCAGCCCGCTGATGATGCGGTTGCGGCGCGGAAAGTTGTCGCGCGACGGCGGCGCGCCGAGCGCATACTCGCTGACCAGGCAACCTTCGTCGGCGATGCGGCGCGCCAGTGCACCGTTGCGGGCGGGATAAATGCGGTCGATGCCGGTGCCAAGCACGGCGATGGTGCCGCCGGGGCCGTCCAGGCCGCCGGCATGCGCGGCCGCGTCGATGCCCAGCGCCAGGCCGGAAACAATGGTCAGGCCGGCGTCCGACAGCGCCTGCGCCAGGTGCCCGGCGTTCAGCACGCCCTGGCGGCTGGCGTTGCGCGAACCGACCACGGCCACCGAACGCTGGTGCAGCAGCGCCGCGCGCCCTTTGACGTACAACAGCAAGGGCGCGCCGGTGGTATTGCGCAGGTATTCAGGATATGCGGCGTCGCCCCATGCCAGCAGGCGGTTGCCGGGCTGTTGCTGCCACGCCTGCACGGCGTCCAGTTCCGCTTCCAGCCGGGTGGTCGGCGCGGCCAGCAGCGCATCGGCCTGGCGCGGCCGGGCCACGGCCAGCAGCTGTTCGCGGCTGGCGGCAAAGATCGCCGCTGGCGTGCCAAATTCCAGCAGCAGCGCGTGCGCCGTCAGCAGGCCGACGCCGTCGGTCTGCTGCAGACGCAGCCAGCCTGCCAGCACTGGCCGGGTCACTTCGATGGGGATATCCGTGGCTTGCACGGCGCGGCTTACTCCGGGGACTTGGCGACGTCGCCCACTTCCACCGGCGCTGTCACCTGCATGATCAAGCCATAGGAAATATGCTTGAACGTGCGGAAGATAAACAAGCTGCCGACTTCCTCGTCCGGCAGCTTGACCTGCTGCGCGCGCCCGAACCAGCTTTTTTGTGCCGTGGAATCGCTCACAGTTCTTCCTGCATGGTACAGCTGCAAAACGGCGCCGATATCGAGTCCGTCAAGCTTTCCGCGATTAATGCTGACGATCTGATTCTGGCCGGCGTGCGTAACGCCACCATAAATCGCCACCACCCGCGCCTCGACCGGCTGCGCCGGCGGATGCGGCGCGTAATTCTGCATCGGCGCCGGCGGCACGGCGCGCAACTGGTCGCCCTTGCCCATTTCCTGCGCGGCGCTAGCGACGGTAAAGGTATGCACGTCGCTGCCGCCCTTGGCTTCCGCCTGCAACTTGAGCGTGCCCAGATAAAACGCCTCGTGGCCGATGACTTGCCTGGTGACAGGGTCCTTTAGCGGCGCGCCCGGACGGAACACCTGGAACGAGGTGTTGCCACCCAGCTCGCCGCGCACATAGGCCTTGTCGCCCTTGCCGAGGAACACGCGGCCTTCCTGCGTGGCGAAGATGCGCGGCGCGCCTTTCAGTTCGTCATCCTCGATAATCAGCGGCTGGGTCAGGAAAGGCTCGATGACGCCCGGCGGTATCGACGGCACGGCGTCCTTGCCCAGCGCTTCGGTGCGCACGCGCGGCGTCAGTTTCTGCGTCGAGGGATTATTCAGGCCTGGCGACAATTGCTGTCCCAGCCGCAGGCGTCCGGCAGCGCGGTCGAACCAGATCACCTGGCCCGGATAGATCCAGTGCGGATTGGCGATTTCGTCGCGGTTCATGCCCCACACGGTCGGCCAGCACCAGGGTTTGCGCAGGAAGGTGCGGGCGATATCCCACAGCGTATCGCCCTTGACGACCACGTGCTGGTCCGGCGCATCGGGCCGGAATTCGCACACCGGAGCGGCCGATGCGGCCAGCGGGACGGCCACAAACAAGACTGCCCATGCTAAGCGGGTACTGACTGTGCTAAAATTTTTCATAATAGATCCAGTAAGTGCGCCGCAAGCCCACGGCAGCCGAGCAGTAAAGCTTGCCAAATTGAATCAAATTCTGCCCACAAACCCCTGAACTAGCAAGCGAAACCGCGCTACCGAACCGGCGCGGTTGTTGCATTGGCGGGGCAAACATACAGTTTTCACAAAGTTATCATGGCTATCTTAAATATTCTGCGTTACCCGGACCCGCGTTTGCACAAAGTTGCCGCGCCAGTCACCGTATTCGACGAGCGTCTGGCACAACTGGTCGCCGACATGGCTGAAACCATGTACGACGCGCCGGGCGTCGGTCTGGCCGCGTCCCAGGTGGATGTGCACGAACAAGTGGTGGTCATCGACATTACCGAGGACAAGAGCGCGCTGGTTGCCTACATCAATCCGGAAATCCTCTGGGCCAGCGACGACAGGCAAGTCTACGATGAAGGTTGCCTGTCGGTGCCTGGCATCTACGACGGCGTCGAGCGTCCGTCCAAAGTCAAGGTGCGCGCCTACGACGTCAAGGGCCAGCCGTTTGAAGTGGACGCCGACGGCCTGCTAGCCGTGTGCATCCAGCACGAGATGGATCACCTGAAAGGCAAGGTGTTTGTTGAATACCTGTCGCCGCTGAAGCGCAACCGCATCAAGGCCAAGCTGCAGAAGGAAGAACGCGGCATGCAGCGCGAAGCCCAACTGCGCGCCCAGGGTCGCCGCTACTGATCGCCGGCGCCGCCATGAAAGTCATCTTCGCCGGAACGCCGGAATTTGCCGCCGTGGCCCTGCAATCGCTGCACGAGGCCGGCTTTGAAATCCCGCTGGTGCTGACCCAGCCGGACCGCCCTGCCGGCCGTGGCATGCAATTGCAGCCATCGGCGGTGAAACAATACGCGGTAGCGCAAGGCATCGAGGTGCTGCAACCGCTGTCGCTGCGCATGGACAGCAAAGACCCGCAACGCGCCGAGGAAGCCAAGGCCGCGCACCAGCGCCTGCTGTCGACGCCTTACGATGTGATGGTGGTGGCAGCCTACGGCCTGATCCTGCCGCGCAGCACGCTGGACATCAAACCCTGCCTGAACATCCACGGTTCGCTGCTGCCGCGCTGGCGCGGCGCCGCGCCGATCCACCGCGCGATTGAAGCCGGCGACAGCGAAACCGGCATCACCATCATGGAGATGGAAGAAGGCCTGGATACCGGCCCGATGCTGCTGATCGAGAAGGTGGCGATCGAGGACAGCGACACCACCGGCAGCCTGCACGACAAGCTGGCCGCGCTCGGCGGCAAGATGATTGTCGAAGCGCTGCAGAAGTACCAGCACAATCAGCTGGAAGCAGTGGTGCAGCCGGAAGAAGGCGTCAACTACGCCAGCAAGATCAGCAAGGAAGAAGCCGCGCTCGACTTCACGCAATCAGCACTCGACATCGCCCGCAAGATCCGCGCCTTCAATCCCTTCCCGGGCGCGCATGGTACGGTCAACGAGGTGGTAGTCAAGCTGTGGGGCGCGGAAGTGGTGGATGGCAGCGGCCCGGCGGGCAAGGTGCTGTCGGCCGATGCGCAGCATGGCATCGTGGTGGCCTGCGGCAGCGGTGCGCTGCGTCTGACCTCGCTGCAAAAACCGGGCGGCAAGCGCCTGCCTGCGGCCGAGTTCATCAAGGGCTTCCCGCTCGAAGGCCAGTCCTTCGCGTAATCAGTTCACCGCCAGCTTGTCGCGGCACGGATCGCCGGTCCGGTAGCCGCCCAGGTTGGCGCGCAATATCAGCAGCGACTGGCGGCGTTGTTCGAGCGCCGCCTGCTGTTCCTCTATCTCGCGCAAGAGGATGGCCGACTGGCGCATGGTCTTCTCCACCGAGCACTTGCCGTTTTCATCCAGCATGTCGCGTATCACCTCCAGCGTAAAGCCGAGTTTCTTCGCGCCCTGAATCAGCTTCAGGCGGTCCGGCGCATTGCTGGCGTACTGGCGATAGCCCGACGCCGTGCGCGAGACTGGCGCCAGCAGTCCCTGCTCCTCATAAAAACGGATTGCCGAGGCAGCAATGCCTGACTTTCGGGAGAGTTCACCGATTTTCATTTTTTGCTTGACCCTCAAGTTGACTTGAAACTTATTATAAGATGGTCCGCCCGAGCCTGCTCGCAGAGGCGTTATTACCAATAGGAGTATCGATATGACCGACGTAATTCAACACCTGAACTGGCGCTATGCGACCAAAAGCTTTGACGCTTCGAAAAAGCTGGACGACGAAAAACTGAACCGCATCCTGGAAGCGATCCGCCTCGCGCCTACCTCCAGCGGCCTGCAACCGTTTGAGGTATTCGTCGTGAAAAACCCTGAGCTGCGCGCCAAGATTCGCGAAGTGGCGTGGAACCAGTCGCAGGTAACCGATGCCTCGCACCTGCTGGTGTTCGCAGCATGGGACAACATCACGCCGGAACGCATCGACTCGATGTTCGATTACACCAATGAAGTGCGCGGCTTCAAGAACGAAGGCTGGGAAGCCTACCGCAAGCAGCTGCAAGGCATCGTGGCCGCGCGCGGCGACGTCGCCAACTTTGACGCCGCCGCCCGTCAGGCCTACATCGGCCTGGGCGTGGCGCTGGTGGCTGCCGCTGCCGAAGGCGTCGACAGCACGCCGATGGAAGGCTTCGACCCGGCCGCCGTCGACCAGATCCTGTCGCTGCAAGAGCGCAAGCTGCGCAGCGTGGTGATCCTGCCGCTGGGCTACCGCAAACCGGACAGCGACTGGCTGGTCAACCTGAAGAAGGTGCGCCGTCCACGCGAGCAGTTCATCACTGAGCTGAACTAATCGCGCAGCGGAATGACGCGGTCGCCGTCGGCTGGCTTGCAGCCTTCGGCGATCGGCGTCCAGCCGCGATGGATGACGATCTGTTGTTCATCGTGGCATAGCTCGACGCGCGCGCTTTGCGGAAAGCGGGCGCGCACAAAATCCTCTATCGTGGTCGGCAGGCTGACATGCAGCTTGAGCGCGGCCCGGTCCGCATCCGGATGATCGTTCAGGTGCACCAGCGGCACGAAGTACGACGCCAGCATCCACCAGCGCGAGCCGACATCGACCGGCTGCGGCGCATAGTGTTCCTCGCGCAGCCAGCGTTGCGCGCGCTCCCGTAAATCCTCGCCATCCGGCAGGTCGCCCCAGCCGGCCGCCAGCATCTCCACCAGCCATTGATTGCAGTTCTGGTAGCGCAGGCTGTAGGGATAGGCATTGGCGCTGTATTGCGCCGCCAACAGGTGCAGCGCGCGCTGCGTATCGAGCAAGGCCGGGCGCAACGCCAGCACCGCTTGCGGCGGCAGGCGCACGATGCTCAGGTAGCCGATCTTCGGCGAGTCGGTGCCCATGGCAAAACCGGCCAGGCCCTGGTCGTAGATGCGCGGATAGCCCTCGTCACAGGCATAGTAAAGCTGGCGCGCCGCCCACAGGCCTTCATCCGAGCGCCAGGCCAGCGCTGCGTGCGAATAGCGGATGTTGAAGCGCGACAGATCGAGGCCGGAGCGGCTGACCAGCGCTACGCTCTCTTCGCTGGCCGCCAGCTCCTCGCGCAGCACGGCGGCAAAGCGCAGCAGGCGATCCTGCTCCACCGCCGTCAGCTCCTGCGAACGGTCGCAAAAGCGCGAGGAAGAAGCTTGCGCCGCGCCTGCCGCAAGCAGCAGGCCCAATGCCAGCGCGCGGAATAACTTCAAAGGCTTAAAGGACGCGTAGCCAGTTCGCCATACCATTCATCGGCCAGCACCAGGTAGAACGGCTGGCGATTGTCGGCGCGGCCGAACTCGACGCCGTAGACGCGGTTGTGCGCATACATCGCATCGCCCAGCGCCAGCTGCTGCTGGTCGAACGTGGCTTGCGGCAGGTCCAGCACCACGCGCTGTTGCGCATCGTCGGTTTGCATGGTGATGCGCGCGCGGCCTTCGCGGCCCGGTGTGGCGGCAATGTCGATGATGCGGTAATCCGCGTCGGCCACCTTGTTGCCCTTGTTGGAGCTATTGCTGGAACCGGCCAGCGAATCGGACACGCTGCCGCTCGACGCCGAGCCGGCGCTGGAGGCCGACGACACAAAGCTATCCGCATGGCTGTTCAGCGACACCGCCAGCACGCCAATGGCGCACATCCAGCGCATGGTCAAAGTGATATTCATCTACACTTCCTCAACTGGGCAAATAAAACAGTATAAAGGAGAGCGTGATGTCTGCATCTGAAATCATCTGCTGGTTTGATTTTGCCAGCAACTATAGCTACCTGAGCGTGCTTCGGCTGGCGCGGCAGAAGGAAGTCATGGTCCATTGGCGGCCGTTTCTGCTGGGGCCGATATTCAAGGAACAGGGCTGGGACAATTCGCCGTTCGTGCTGCAAAAGGACAAAGGCGCTTACGTCTGGCAAGACATGCCGCGCGAATGTGCCAAGTATCAGTTGCCATGGCGGCAGCCTTCCGAGTTCCCGCGCCGCTCGCTATTGGCGGCGCGTGTGGCCTTGCTGGGCGAGCATCAGCCGTGGATGGCGGAATTCTGCGCCCGCGTCATGCTGGCCAACTTCGAGCACGACAAGGATATCGGCAGCGAAGACGTGATCGCCGCCATCCTCACCGGCATCGGCCTCGACGCCAGCGCGCTGCTGGCGGCCGCACAATCCGATGACAACAAAGCCCGCCTGCGGGCACGCAACGACGAAGCCCGCCAGCACCGCATCTTCGGCGCCCCCACCTTCTTCGTCGGCACGGAGATGTACTGGGGTAACGACCGCCTAGCCGATGCCCTGTCCCTCGCTGCCAGCTGCTGACTTGGCTTGCTGCTCTTGCATATAAGCACGCAGTATTTTGCTGATCAGATCAGAAGAAGCTGGAATATTGGCCTCAAACCATTCATAAACATCACGATCAATAACTACCGAGCCTTTCTGCACCCTTGGCCCTCGTTTCGTGGCGCGGGAAAAAAATTCATCCCCCAGCTCGGGGATGTCGCTAAAATCAATAGCCTCGTTCATATCGCTGCTCCTCTAATAACGATGCCTTCCGGGCGGAGATAATCCGAACCGTATGATCGTCCAACTGGACAAAAACAACTGCTATCAGCCGCTCTCCGACAAAACCTATTTCTATATAACGGTCTTCATTGAGCGAATGATCTGAATCAAAATAGCCGTAGGTTTGGGAGTCAAAAATTTTGGTCGCTTCTTTAAAACTAATACCGTGTTTAGCAATATTGCGTTGATTCTTGCTCTCGTCCCATTCGAAAAACATGGCCGCTCCATATCAGTATAGAGCGCGGGGTAGCGCGCACCATGAGATATTGCGCGCGGCATGGCAGCGGACCTTGCGGTGGGTCAGATAGACGAAACAGCAGATTGTTGCGGCGATGCCGCGCTTGGCTGAAGCTTGTTCAGCTATGCCGTATAATCTTAGACCGCCCTTTTGGTACGAGATAGCAAATGAATAACTCCGTTTCCCGCCCCGTCATGTCCAAGACCGATGCCCAGCTGCGCGAGATTCTCGCCCGCCGCATCATGATTCTCGACGGCGCGATGGGCACCATCATCCAGCAGTACAAGCTGGATGAAACCGCGTATCGCGGTGGCCCCAACGGTGCATTCATCGACTTCGCCGCGCCAGCGAATTCCGGTGCGCGCGAGCTGTTCGTCAAGGGGAATAACGAGCTGCTGACGCTGACCCAGCCGCACATCATCCAGGAAATCCACGAGCGCTACCTGGCGGGTGGCGCCGACCTGATCGAAACCAACACCTTCGGCGCTACCTGGATCGCGCAGGACGATTACTACATGGGCCACCTGGCCTATGAGATGAACGTGCAGGCGGCCAAGCTGGCGCGCGCCGCCACCGCCAAGTACAGCACGCCGGACAAGCCGCGCTTCGTCGCCGGCGCCCTCGGCCCGACGCCAAAGACCGCGTCGATCTCGCCCGACGTCAACGACCCGGCTGCGCGCAACATCACCTTCGACCAGCTGGTGGACGCCTACTATGAACAGACCAAGGGCCTGATCGAAGGCGGCGTCGACCTGCTGCTGGTGGAAACCATCTTCGACACGCTGAACTGCAAGGCCGCGCTGTTCGCGATCGACAAATTCTACGCCGACCATCCGGCGCAGGAACACCTGCCGCTGATGATCTCCGGCACCGTCACCGATGCTTCCGGCCGCATCCTGTCCGGCCAGACCGTGCCGGCTTTCTGGAACTCTGTGCGCCACGCCAAGCCGCTGACCATCGGCCTGAATTGCGCGCTGGGCGCGGCGCTGATGCGTCCTTACGCTGAAGAGCTGTCGCAGATCGCCGATACCTATGTCTGCATCTACCCGAACGCCGGCCTGCCCAACCCGATGAGCGACACCGGCTTCGACGAACTGCCGGCCGACACCTCGGCGCTGCTGAAAGAATTTGCCGAAGCAGGCTTCATCAACGTCGCCGGCGGCTGCTGCGGCACCACGCCCGACCACATCCAGGCCATTGGCGACATCCTGTCGACTGTGCAACCGCGCAGCGTGCCGCAAGTGCCGGTGGCGCAGCGGCTGTCCGGCCTGGAGCCGTTCACCATCGACGATAGCTCGCTGTTCGTCAACGTTGGCGAGCGCACCAACGTCACTGGCTCGAAAGCCTTCGCGCGCATGATCCTCAACGAGCAGTATGACGAGGCGCTGAGCGTCGCCCGTCAGCAGGTGGAGAACGGCGCGCAGGTCATCGACATCAATATGGACGAGGCAATGCTGGACTCGCAAGCCGCGATGACCCGCTTCCTCAACCTGATTGCCTCCGAACCGGACATCTCACGTGTGCCGATCATGATCGACTCGTCGAAATGGTCGGTCATCGAAGCAGGCCTGAAATGCGTGCAGGGCAAATCCATCGTCAACTCCATCTCGATGAAGGAAGGCGAGGAAGAATTCATCCGCCAGGCCAGGCTGTGCCTGAGCTACGGCGCCGCTGTCATCGTCATGGCCTTCGACGAAACCGGCCAGGCCGACACCTACGAACGCAAGATCGAAATCTGCGGCCGTGCCTACAAGGTACTGACCGAAAAAGTCGGCTTCCCGCCGGAAGACATCATCTTCGATCCGAACATCTTCGCGGTCGCCACCGGCATCGAGGAACACAACAACTACGCGGTGGACTTCATCAACGCCACCCGCTGGATCAAGGACAACCTGCCGCACGCGAAAATCTCCGGTGGTGTGTCCAACGTCTCGTTCTCCTTCCGCGGCAACGACCCGGCGCGTGAAGCGATTCACACCGTGTTCCTGTACCACGCCATCAAGGCCGGCATGACCATGGGCATCGTCAACGCCGGCATGGTCGGCGTCTACGACGACCTGCCGGCCGAGCTGCGCGAGCGCGTCGAAGATGTGGTGCTGAATCGCCGTGAAGACGCCACCGAACGCATGATTGAAATCGCCGGTACGCTGAAGGCCGGCGCCGGCAAGCAGGATGCCGCCAATCTGGAATGGCGCAACGCGCCGGTCGAGAAGCGCCTGGCGCACGCGCTGGTGCATGGCATCACGCAATGGATCACCGAAGACACCGAAGAGATGCGCGCTGCCGTTTTCGCGCGCGGCGGCCGCCCGATCCACGTCATCGAAGGCCCGCTGATGGATGGCATGAACATCGTCGGCGACCTGTTCGGCCAGGGCAAGATGTTCCTGCCACAGGTGGTGAAATCGGCGCGCGTGATGAAGCAGGCGGTGGCCCACCTGATTCCGTACATCGAGGAAGAAAAGCTGGCGGAAGAAAAACGCACCGGCATCGTTGCAAAACCGAAGGGCAAGATCGTCATCGCCACCGTCAAGGGCGATGTGCACGACATCGGCAAGAACATCGTTTCGGTGGTCCTGCAATGTAATAACTTCGAAGTGGTCAACATGGGCGTGATGGTGCCCGCCTCCGAGATCCTGGCGCGCGCCAAGGTGGAGAACGCCGACATCATCGGCCTGTCCGGCCTGATCACGCCGTCGCTGGAAGAGATGGCCCACGTAGCCAAGGAAATGCAGCGCGACGAACACTTCCGCATGCTGAAGATTCCGCTGCTGATCGGCGGCGCCACCACCAGCCGCGCCCACACGGCGGTGAAGATCGCCCACAACTACGAAGGCCCGGTGGTGTATGTACCGGACGCTTCGCGCTCGGTATCGGTGGCGCAGTCGCTGCTGACGCCGGAATCACGCGAGCAGTACATCGACGAGCTGCAACAGGATTACGCGCGCATCCGCGAACAGCACGCCAACAAGAAAGCGCTGCCGATGCTGTCGCTGGCCGACGCCCGCGCCAACAAAATGAAACTGTCGTTCGCGCCGGTAAAGCCGAAGTTCATAGGCCGCCGCGAATTCAAGAATGTCGACCTGGGCACCATTGCCAGGTACATCGACTGGGGCCCGTTCTTCCAGACCTGGGACCTGGCCGGTCCCTTCCCTGCCATCCTGACCGACGAGGTGGTGGGCGAAGCGGCATCCAAGGTGTTTGAGGAAGGCCAGGCCATGCTGAAGAAGCTGATCGACGGCCGCTGGCTGACCGCCAACGGCGTTATCTCGCTGCTGCCGGCGAATACCGTCAACGACGACGATATCGAGGTCTATACCGACGATACGCGTTCGACCGTGGACTTCACCTACTACGGCCTGCGCCAGCAAGGCGTGAAGCCGGTGGTGGATGGCGTGCAGCGTCCGAACCAGTGCCTGGCTGACTTCATCGCGCCGAAGGACAGCGGCATCAAGGATTACATCGGCATGTTTGCGGTCACTTCCGGCCTGGGCATCGAGAAGCACGAGAAGCGCTTTGAAGATGCGCACGACGACTACTCGTCGATCATGCTGAAATCGCTGGCCGACCGCCTGGCCGAAGCGTTTGCCGAGTATCTGCACGAGCGCGTGCGTACCGACCTGTGGGGTTACCAGCCGACCGAGACGCTGAGCAATGCAGACCTGATCGCCGAGAAATACATCGGCATCCGTCCGGCGCCAGGCTATCCGGCCTGCCCGGAACATACCGTCAAGCGCGAAATGTTCAACACCATGCAGGCCGAAGAGATCGGCATGGAGCTGACCGATTCCTTTGCGATGTATCCAGGCGCAGCGGTATCGGGCTTCTACTTCGCCCATCCGGAATCGAAATACTTCGTGGTCGGCAAGATCGGCAACGACCAGCTGGACGACATGGTGGCGCGCCGGGGTGTGGCCAAAGAAGAACTGGAGCGCTGGCTGGCGCCTAACCTGTCCTGAGCCGGCGCCATGGTGGGCTACAAGGCGTAGCGCACCACGTTGTCGCTCCACTCGAAGGCGGCCATTTCCAGTTCCACCAGTTCGTCGGTGGACATGGCGAGGTCGCGCAGCGTCGGCACGATGTGGCTGTCCATGTCTTCGATGCGTTCGATGCACTCGACCAGCTTCAGCAGGTCGCCGTAGAAGCCGCCACGCTGCAGCAGCGCCTCGCGCACCTCGTCGCCGACCGGTATCTGTTCCAGGATCTCCGTCATCTGGATACCAAACAGTGTATCCATCAGCGACATGATGCCAACCGTGAAAGCGATATCGGCCACCTCGCGCTGGCTCTGGCGCAACTTGCCGGCCAGCAGTTCCAGCAGACGGCCACGGGTGGTGGCCAGCATCAACAGCGGCGTCATGCTGTGGCCGCGCTTGCTCGGTTCAGCGTACAGCATGATCTGCAGCCAGCGCTGCAACTGGCGGCGGCCGAGGATGGTTACCGCCTGGCTCAGCGAATCGATGCGCTGGCGTGCGCCGACTGCCGGCGTGTTCACCAGCCGCAGCAGGTTCAGCGCCAGCGACACGTCGCGCTTGATCGCGCGTTCGATGTCGGCGTTGTCGGCGTCGGAAGTAACCAGCGTCATCAGCTCCATCACCGCCAGCTGCGACGGCGACAGCTTCTTGCCGCTCATGATGACCGGCTTGGAGAAATAATAGCCCTGGAAGTAGTCAAACCCCAGGTCCAGGCAATTCTTGAATTCCTCGCGCGTTTCCACCTTTTCCGCCACCAGCTTTTTCTTTTCCTGGCGGAAGCGTGGCGCCAGCCTGGTCAGCGTGCTCAGCGGGATGTTGCGTACGTCCATCTTGACGTAATCGACCAGCGGCAGCAGCGCCTGCACCGCCTCGGTTTCGCCGGTCACGTCATCCAGCGCGAAGCTGAAGCCATGGCCGACCAGCTCGCGGATGCGCGCCACCACTTCCGGCGTCGCCGGCATGCTGTTGATGATCTCCAGCACCACCTTCTCGCGCGGCAGGAAGGAGAAGATGTCGCTCATGATGGCGCTGGCGTCAACGTTGACGAAGCCCAGCGCGTCGCCGATGGTTTTCTCCATGCCCAGCTGCGACGCATGGGCGATCACCGCCGCCGTCGCCGTCAGGTCGTTGGTGACGTGGGCCGGCCCGACCGGCGCATTACGGAACAGCAACTCATAGCCAAACAGCGCCTGGTTGCGGTCCAGAATGGGCTGGCGTCCCAGATAGAATTCGCGCACGCGCAGATTCTGCGGGCCGCGGTCGTGTAGGGTGAGATCGATCATCCTACTATTTTGACATCAATGCCTGGCTGTGTCGCTGAATTTTTAAGCGGTGGGGCAGCCGTCGATAAACAGCTTCAGTTCGCCCGGCAGAAAGGCAGTCCACTGCTCGTTGGTGGTCAGCGGCTGGGTGACAATGATGGCCACGCGGTCATTTGGCGTCGTTACCTGGGAGAAATCCACGCTGACGTCTTCATCGGATAGCTTGGCGGTGTCGAACGGATGCTGGCGCACCAGGTAGTAAAGATTGGTCGAGCAATGCGCGAACAACTCGCCGCCGGACGACAGCAACATATTGAAGGTGCCGTGCGTGGCGATCTCGTGCGCCAGCCCGCTCAGCACCGAGCGCAGCTCTTCCAGCGGCGGGCGCTGCTCGCCAAAGCGGGCGCGCAGCTGCTGCAGGATGTAGCAGAAGGCGCGTTCACTGTCGGTGGTGCCCACCGGGCGGAAAGCACCATTCAGCAGCGGCTGGAATTCCTTCAGGTCGCCGTTATGGGCGAACACCCAGTATTGCCCCCACAGCTCGCGCACGAACGGGTGGCAATTCTCCAGCATCACCTGGCCCTGTGTGGCTTTGCGGATGTGGGCGATGACATTGGTCGACTTGATCGGGTAGCGCTTGATCAGTTCGGCAATCGGCGAGGCGATGGCCGCCTGGTGATCGACGAAATGGCGCACGCCGGCGCCTTCGAAAAAGGCGATGCCCCAGCCGTCGTGGTGGGTATCGGTATGGCCGCCACGCATGGCGAAGCCGGTAAAGCTGAACACAATGTCGGTCGGGACATTGCAGTTCATTCCTAGAAGTTGGCACATGGCGTGATTATAACCACGCCATGTGCGGCCGGGCCGTATTTAATGCAGCAGCACCGGCTGGCTCATGATGGCGTCGTAGCTGCCCAAAAATTCATCGATCTCCGCCATGGTCGGTTCGCCGGCGATCAGTTCATTGACGTCGCGGCGGAAATGCTGCGCCAGCACGCCGGCGATGAAGATTTCGCGCTTGCCACCCTTGTCGACGATTTCATAGCCCCCGAAGCGCAGGGCCTCCAGGTTCCGGTCGACGCCGAATTCGACAACACTGTATTGCTCGCTGTTGTAGATGAGGTTCATTTTGCATCCTTTCTCAAGGGGCGAAACACCTTCGTTTCCGCCTTCAACCTCGATTTGGGGTCGAAAACGGGGCTTTTCAAGGCCAATCAGCGGGCTGGGGCTAGGCCGCGATGTTGTCTTGCAGTTCCAGCAAGTCCCCGTAGGGCGCCTCGGACAACCAGGAACGCAGCTGTTCCAAGTGCTCGGCGGAGGCCAGGCTGAGGTAGAGCCGCGCGGGGGGACGGCGCAGCACACGGTTTAATGTTACTCGCAAAATCAGATTACCGCTGCAATGCAGGCAGCCTGGAGCGATACGCAACACTTGCGGCAAGGTATCGTAGGGAAACGGACCATCCTCAGGGGCAAAGGATAAGGCGGAACCGCCATCCGACAAGCCCTCCAGAATGATGACGCTGCCCCCCTCCTTAGGCAGGTGGGCAGCAATGGCCGCCTCGCGCGCGCCGGCGCGGGGGCCGGTGACCAGCCAGACCGGCACCGGCGGCCGGTGATGGGCGGCGCCAGTGTCGGGGAAGCCAGCCACAATCAGGCGTTTTTCTTGGCCAGCTTGCCTGGCTCGACGCCCAGCTGTTTCAGCTTGCGGTACAAGTGGGTGCGCTCCAGGCCGGTTTTCTCGGCCACACGCGTCATGCTGCCGCCCTCACGGCCCAGATGGTGCTCGAAGTACATGCGCTCGAAGGCGTCGCGCGCTTCGCGCAGCGGCAGGTCGAACGACAGGCTGAAGCTGTGGTTGTCGCCAGCCACGGTGGCGCCGCCGCGCACGGTAATGCCGGCCACCGGATTTGGCGCAGCAAAGCTGATACCGCCCGGCACGCTTGGCGCTTCTTCCGGCTGGGCAATCGCCGGACGCGGCGCCAGCGCCGGCGCGCGCACGGTTTCCTGCGCGCGGGTCAAGCCGGCCTGCACCGCCTTCAGCAACTTTTGCAGCGCGATCGGTTTTTCCAGGAAATTCAGCGCACCGATGCGGGTCGCCTCGACTGCCGTATCGATCGTCGCATGGCCCGACATCATGATGACCGGCATGGTCAGCAGGCCATCGCGCTGCCATTCCTTGAGCAGCGTGACGCCATCGGTATCCGGCATCCAGATATCGAGCAGCACCAGGTCCGGCGCACCCTGGGCACGCGCCTCGCGTGCCTGCTGGGCGTTTTCCGCCAGTTGTATTGCATGTCCCTCGTCGCTCAAGATTTCCGAGAGCAACTCGCGGATACCCATTTCATCGTCAACTACCAGAATGTTTGCCATCTTCCCTTGTCCTCATTTCGCCGTCTTGAGACGGCAATGATGTTTGTGTTTCATAGCACTTTAGCTATTTTGCGACGCCGGTGCTAACTTTAACAGCAAAATCAACACTGACGCGCCACTTCTATCGACATGGTTCTGAATATCAATCCGTCCACCATGTTCTTCGATAATTTTTTTCACCATCGCGAGGCCGAGACCGGTGCCGCGCGCCTTCGATGTCACGTAAGGTTCAAACGCGCGCGCCAGGATTTTCGGCGCGAAGCCAGGACCATTATCGCTAATCGCCAGCCGCACGGCTGTGCGCGAACTACCATCCGCGCCCTGATAATGAATGGCTTCGGTGATCACGTCAATGCGCGCCTGCGGTGCGCCGTCCGGCAGCTCGGCCATCGCGTCCTGGGCGTTCTGCAGCAGGTTATGGATCACCTGGCGCAGCTGGGTCGGATCGCCCATCACCAGCGGCAGGCCGGGCGCCAGCTGCGGGTGGATGATGTCGTTGCCCTCGCCGCTGATGTACAAATGCAGGATCTCGTCGACCAGCGCGTTCAGGTCCAGCGATTCCAGCACCGCCGGCGGCGTCTTGGCGTAGTCGCGGAAGTCGTCGACCATGCGCTTCATCGCCGCCACCTGGTTGACGATGGTGGCCGTGCCCTTGTTCAGCAGCTCGACGTCGGCCGGCATCAGCTTGTCTTCCAGCTTCATCTGCATGCGTTCGGCCGACAGCTGGATCGGCGTCAGCGGGTTCTTGATCTCGTGCGCCAGGCGGCGCGCCACCTCGCCCCAGGCGATCGAGCGCTGGGCGGAAATCACGTCGGAGATATCGTCGAACACCACCAGATAGCCGCTGCCGCCCTCGACCGGCAGGCGCGAGCCGCGCGTCAGCAGGGTCAAATCGTTGTCCTCGACACTGGAGGCATTGCGTCGCGGCACTTCGATCTGGCGCTGCCAGTGCAGCCGCGCGAGGTTGCGGCCGGCCGCCGATTGCGCGTTCTGCGCGGCAAACGCGGCCACGATGGCGGCGCCAAATTCCTGCAAGCCTTCGATTTCGTCCAGCTTCTGGCCGATCATGGTGACACCGGCCTGCTGCAGGATGCGCTCGACCGAGTCGTTGCAGCTGATCAGATGGAATTCATGGTCCAGCACCATCACGCCGGCCGACATATTCGCCAGCACCGATTCCAGGTGGGCCTTGGCGTTTTGCAGCGCTGAGCGGTTGCGTTCGACCGCACTGCGGGCGTCCGACAGCTGGCGCGTCATGGTGTTGAACGACTGCGTCAGCGTGCCCAGCTCGTCCGAGGTGGCGACGATCGGCCGTGGCGACAAGTCGCCCTCGGCCACCGCGCGGGTGCCCTCGGCCAGCAGCAACAGCGGCTGCGCCAGGTCGCTGGCGATCAGGAAGGCGGCGGCAATGGCGCCGAACACCGCCAGCAGCAAGGTCAGCGTCAGTGTCACCACATACATCTTGCGCAGGCCGCCACGGGCGTCGAAGCGTTCCTTGTAGTCAGCGTAGGCGCGGCGGATGGTTTCGCCGTCGGCCGCCAGCTGCGACGGCGCCAACTGGATCAGTTGCAGATAGCGCGGCGCCAGGTGGGTGCCATTCGGCTGCACATGGTCGGGAACCGGTATCACCACCCGCAGGCGCAGCTGGTTGACCGGCTCCGGCGTCACCGGCGCGCTGACCAGGTCGCTGTGCAGCTCGTTGCCGCCTTCCGGCGCGCCGTACAGCGCGTCTTTCTTGACCTTGGCCATCATGTCGCGGGTCGGCAGGTCGGCGCTGAGGTTGCCGCTGCGGCTGGCGCGTGCACTGACCACCAGGCCGCCCTCGGCGTCAATAATGATGGCGTTCTGCATGCCGGCCTCGTTCTTGACCAGCGTGGCCAGGATGGCGCGCTCGCTGCCGAACGGCTGGTCGGCCAGTTCCTGCGCGGTGCGGCCGGCGGTGACGCTCAGCTCGCTGACAGCGCGGTCCAGGCCGGCGCGGCTGAGGTTGATGCCGGATTCCAGTGCCTCTTCCACAGGCACGTTGAACCAGGATTCGATCGAATGGGAAACAAACTGCACCGAGACCAGGAAGATCACCAGGCCCGGCAGCACGCCGATGGCGGCAAACAGCAGCACCAGCCGGGTCATCAGCTTGGAGCCGAACTTGCCGGCCTTGTAGCGGGAATACAGGCGGAACAGCGATACCACCACCAGCAGCAGCAGTGCGGCAGCCACCGCCGCGTTCAGGCCCAGCAGCCAGCCATAGTAGCGGTCGAAGAAGCCGGAATTGTCGGAGGCCGATGCCAGCAGGAACAACAGGATGCTGACGATGGCGCCGCCAACCACGGCAAAGTACCGCAAGGCCGTCTTCACTTACTCAGCCCTGTACTGGAAGGTTTTCTTGTCCGACGCCAGGCGCCATTCACTGTTATTCAGGGCGTTGACCTTGAGCGGCTTGGGCACATAGTTCGGGTCCAGGCCCATGCTCAGCTTGACGGTATAGACTTCGCCGACCTTGAGCGCGCCGCGCGCAGCCACCGCCCAGCGGTTCGGCCGGCGTATCAGGAACAGCGCGTCTTCCAGCGACGAGAAACTCTGGTGCACGCTGCCGCTGACCGCCACATTGTATTGCCGGGTCAGCACGTTATACGACAGGCTGATGGTCTGGCGCTTGGTGATGGCCTTTTCGTCAAACCAGTACCAGCGCGGGCGGGTGAATTCTATTTCGGTATAGAAATACAGGGTACGGCCATACTGCAACGCCTCTTCCATCTCGGAACTCAGCTCGAAGCCGTAGGTGGCCGACAGGCGGTAGCCGTCTTCGGTGGCTTCGACCAGCGCGCGGCGGATTTCCACGCCTTCGGCCGCGTGCGAGGGCTGCGGCAGCAGCGCCAGCATCAGCAGTAGCGGAGCGATCAGAAGTCGAAAAAATCGTAGCGTCACGGGTGGGCAAGTACTCAAGAGGTTACGCATTTTTCTGGAACAGCGCGTAAAACAAACCATCGTGATCCTGCCCGGAGCCGCCGGCGGGGAGCAATTGACCGGGCGCATCCAGTCGGACAGCCTGATGTCGTACAGCAAAAGCGGCCGCCTGCGCCTCGGATTCCTGCGGCCACAAGGAACATGTCACGAATAGCAATTTACCACCCGGTGCCAGCATCTGCCAAAGGTTGTCGAGGATTTTGCCGGAAAGTGTTGCAAGTTGGAGCGCGTCGCCCTTGCGGCGCAACCAGCGGATGTCGGGATGGCGGCGCACGATGCCGGAGGCGGTACACGGCACGTCGGCCAGGATGCGGTCGAACTGCTGGCCGTCCCACCAGTCCCTGTTTTGCGCATCGGCCGCCTTCAGCGTGGCTTTCAGTTGCAGACGGTCAAGATTTTCGCCGACGCGCGCCAGGCGCTTGGGATCAGCGTCCAGCGCGGTGACCTGGGCATCGGCCAGTTCTAGAATGTGGCAGGTCTTGCCGCCCGGCGCGGCGCAGGCGTCCAGCACGCGCATGCCGGGCTGCACGTCCAGCAGCGGCGCGGCCAGCTGGGCGCCGGCGTCCTGCACCGAGACTTCGCCTTCGGCAAAACCAGGAATCAGCTGGACACCGACCGGCTTTTCCAGGCGCACGGCGTACGGGCCGATCTGGCTGGCGGCCATGCCGGCGTCGGCCAGCTTGTCCAGGTACTCAGCCACCGTGGTCTTGCTGCGGTTGACGCGCAAGGTCAGCGGCGGCGGCGCATTGCCCGTGGCAAGAATTTCCTGCCATTGTTGCGGCCAGGCCGTTTTAACGGCATCGATCCACCATTGCGGGTAGTTCCATTTTGCTACCGGTTGCAGCAGCGCGGTGTCCAGCAAAGCCTTGCGTTCCCGCAGGAAGCGGCGCAGCACGGCGTTGACCATGCCTTTGGCGCGGGCGGTGTCCGGGTGGGCATCGGCGGCGGTGACCGTCTGGTCGACCACGGTGAATTCTTCGTAGGGCGGCGTCTCGTCCGGCGCGGTCATCAGCGCCAGCGCGCACGACAGCAGCGCCGCCACCAGCGGCTCCGGTGCCTTGGGCGCCATCAGGCCGATCAGCGCCTCGCTCTGGCCCAGCTGGCGCATGGCGCGGTAGGCGATGTCCTGCATCGCACCGCGCGCCTGCGGCGTGGTGTCCGGCTGTTTGGCCCACACCTGGGCCAGCGCCTGCGGCAGGTTGGTGCCGGTCTTGACCTGGGCGATGGCGCTGGCGGCGCCGATCAGGCTGTAGGCCAGCGAATCGGGCTTGAGTTTGGTCTGGAAATGGGTCTGCAACGCCGGTTTCAGCTCCCGCGCGTGACTGGCGCGCAACTTCGGCGCGGCCGGCTTGGCAGGGGACTTCAAGGAGAGCGTTGGACGCTTGTTCATATGCTAATTCCAGAGGTGGGTGACGGCCGTGATCGCGCAGTATACATTAGGGCCTGACGCAAGGCGACAGCGGTGTCGGCTTAATTTAGATCAATCGTGCCGCCGCTGGCGGGCGTAAGATCGGCGTATGGCTACGCAAGCAAAACCCGAGCAAACCACTGACGAGCAGGTCGTAACAAGACTGGGCGGCCTGGAAACACGACTGGGCGGCCTGGAAACGCGACTGACGATAGTCGAAATTGATCTGGCGGTCGTCAAATCAAACTATGCGACCAAGGAAGACATAGCCCGGCTGGAGCAAGCGATCGCGGCTGTCGACAGCAAGCTGGAGGTCAACATGGCGCAACTGGAGGCCCGCCTGATCAAATGGTTCGTCGGCACCGCAGTCACCTTGTCGGCGGCGGTGGGAGCGATCGCGTTCAGCATTGCAAGGTTTCTTCATTAACAACACCCTCCTGTCTCACAGTCCGCCCCTCCGCCCGGTCAACACAGTATAATTACCGCTGTTTGGCCGGCGCCCATGCGCCCGCCGTTTCCACTATCTGATGACCTTTAAGCGCATGCTAGCCCAACAAAAACAAGATATCACGGCCCTGTTCCAGGCCGCCCTCGCCCCGATCCTGGCCGGTACTGAAGTCGCCGCCAACGTCGTGCTCGAGCGCCCGCGCGATCCTTCGCATGGCGACGTCGCCTGCAACATCGCCATGCAACTGGCCAAGCAACTGAAAATGAACCCGCGCGAGCTGGCCACCAGGCTGGTCGACGCCCTGCTGGAAGATCCCGCCCGCAACGGCCTGATCGACAGCGCCGACATCGCTGGCCCTGGCTTCATCAATCTGCGCGTCAGCGCCGCCGCCAAGCAGGCCGTGGTCAAGAGCGTGCTGGCACAGGGCGACAAGTTCGGCGCCGCCGATAGCGGCGCCGGCAAGAAAGTCATCATCGAATTCGTCTCCGCCAACCCGACCGGCCCGCTGCACGTGGGCCACGGCCGCCAGGCGGCGCTGGGCGATGCGCTGTCGTCGCTGTTCACCTCGCAAGGCTACGACGTCACCCGCGAGTTCTATTACAACGACGCCGGCGTGCAGATCCAGACGCTGGCCAACTCGGTGCAGGCGCGCCTGCGCGGCTACAAGCCGGGCGACGCCGAATGGCCTGAGTCGGCCTACAACGGCGACTACATCGCCGACATCGCCGAAGATTTCAAACAGAAGAAAACCGTATCGGCCTCCGACGGTTCGCCCGCCACCGCGTCCGGCGATATCGAAGACATCGAATCGATCCGCGCCTTCGCCGTGACTTATCTGCGCAACGAGCAGGACATCGACCTGCAAGCCTTCGGCGTCAAGTTCGACAACTACTATCTCGAATCGTCGCTGTACTCGGACGGCAAGGTGGACGCCGCCGTCGAGATGCTGAACAACTCCGGCAAGACCTACGAAGAAGAAGGCGCGCTGTGGCTGCGCACCGAAGACTACGGCGACGACAAGAACCGGGTGATGCGCAAGAAGGACGGCACCTACACCTACTTCGTGCCGGACGTCGCCTACCACATCGTCAAGTTCCAGCGCGGCTACAATCAGGCGATCAACATCCAGGGCTCCGACCACCACGGCACCATCGCCCGTGTGCGCGCCGGCCTGCAAGCGGTCAACCTGGGTATCCCGCAAGGCTTCCCGGACTACGTGCTGCACAAGATGGTCACCGTGATGAAGGGCGGCGAAGAGGTCAAGATCTCCAAGCGCGCCGGCTCCTACGTCACCGTGCGCGACCTGATCGAATGGTCGGGCGGCGGCGACATCACCAAGGGCCGCGACGCCGTGCGCTTCTTCCTGATCTCGCGCAAAGCCGACACCGAATTCGTGTTCGACGTCGACGTCGCGCTGAAAACCTCGGACGAGAATCCGGTCTACTACGTGCAGTACGCCCACGCGCGCATCTGCCGCATGCTGGAACAATGGACCGGCGACGAAGCTTCGCTGGCCAATGTCGACCTGTCGCCGCTGACCGCGCCAACCGAAGCGACGCTGCTGGCGACGCTGGCCGCCTATCCGGAAGCGCTGGCGCGCGCCCAGGCGGAACTGGGTCCGCACCAGATCGCGTTCTACCTGCGCGACCTGGCCGCCAACCTGCACAGCTTCTACTTTGCCGAGCGCGTGCTGGTCGACGACGAAGCACTGAAGGCCGCGCGTATCGCCCTGATGGTCGCCACCCGCCAGGTGCTGCGCAACGGCCTGGCGCTGATCGGCGTTTCGGCTCCCAACAAAATGTAATTGCGAAGGACATCCCGCACAATGAATTTCCGTTCCAGCCGCTCCAGTTCCCATCGCCCTCGTACGAAACAGCAGGGCAACACCTTCGTCGGCATCATCATTGGCCTGGTCATCGGCCTGAGTATCGCTGTCGTCGTAGCGCTGATGATTACCAAGGGCGCGACGCCGTTCACGGACAAGGGCCATCCGGGCAAAACCACGGAACCGACTGCGGGACAAATCGCCGATCCAAACAAGCCGATGTACGGCAACAAGGACGCGGCGCGCGAAGCGGCCAAGGACCTGTCGCGCGAGCAGCCAGCACCTGCGCCGGCCACGCCTGCGCCACCGGCTCCGGCAGCGGCCGACCAGTTGCAGGCCATGGTCGACAAGATCCAGAACACGCCGGCAGCGCCAGCCAAGCCGGCGCCGGCAACGCCTAACGCCGCCAACGTCACGCCGCAGCCGGCGGCCAAGCCTGCCACCGACGCAGCGGGCGCGGACGAGAAATACATCTACTACCTGCAAGCCGGCGCCTTCCGCGAAACGGCCGATGCTGAAAGCGCGCGCGCCAAGCTGGCCCTGCTGGGCTTTGAAGCCAACCTCTCGGACCGCTCGACCGACACCGGCGTGCTGCACCGCGTGCGCCTCGGCCCTTATCATCAGGTTGAAGCGATGAACAAGGTGCGTAGCAAACTGTCCGAAAACGGCATTGACGTTGCCGTTGTGCGTAACCAGAAATAAGAGGAGTAATAATGCGATTCCTGAAATTCATCCTGACCGCCATCACCCTGAGCGCCGTGGCGTTCACCGCTTCCGCTTCGCCAACCGATCCGAAAGAAGGCACCGAGTTCAAGACGCTGGCCAAGCCGCAGCCGGTGGACACCGGCAAGAAAGTCGAGATCATCGAATTCTTCGACTACGCCTGCCCGCACTGTGCCGCCTTCGACGCCACGCTCAACGCCTGGGTGAAGAAACAGGGCGACAACATCGTCTTCAAGCGCGTGCACATCGGCCGCCAAGGCACCGAACTGCCGCAGGCGCGCATGTTCTACACGCTGCAATCCATGGGCGCGCTGACGCCTGAGCTGCACACCAAAGCCTTCAATGAAATCCACGTCAACCACAATCGCCTGAACCGCGATGAGCAGGTGTTCGACTTCGTCGCCAAACAAGGCGTCGACAAGCAGAAATTCACCGACACCTATCGCGGCTTCGGCGTTGCCGCCCAGGTGCGTAAATCGCTGTCCATGATGGATGCTTACAACGTCGAATTCTGGCCGCTGCTGATCGTCGACGGCAAATACCAGACCGCGCCATCGATGGCCAACGCCAATGCCACCAGCGAAGCGCAGCTGAACGAAAGCGTCACCCAGGTGCTGGACGCACTGGTGGTCAAAGCCAAGGCAGAGAAGAAATAAGCATGACGCCTTTGCGCGTCTTTATCACCGGCGCCTCCAGCGGCCTGGGCGCCGCGCTGGCCCGCCAGTACGCCGCACAAGGCGCCACCCTCGGCCTGCTGGCCCGCCGTGGCGATTCGCTGGCCGCCCTGATCGCCACCCTCCCCAATCCGCAGCAGCACCGCGCCTACGCGGTTGATGTGCGCGACCACGCCGCCATCAACACTGCAGCGCAAGCCTTCCTCGCGCACGCCGGCGGCGTTGACGTAGTGATCGCCAACGCCGGCATCTCGGTCGGCACGCTGACCGAATACGCGGAAGATATCGCGGTCTTCGCCGACATCATCGCCACCAACGTCACCGCCACCGCCGCCACCTTCTCGCCGTTTATCGCCGCCATGCGCAGCCAGCGCACGCCGGGCCGGCTGGTGGGCATCGGCAGCGTGGCGGGCATCCGCGGTCTGCCGGGCGCCGAAGCCTACAGCGCCTCCAAGGCTGCCGTCATCAGCTACTGCGAATCGCTGCGGCTGGAGATGAAACCCTATGGCATCCGCGTGGTCACCATCTGCCCCGGCTACATTGATACGCCAATGACACAAGTGAATCCGTATCCGATGCCATTCCTGATGGCGCCTGAAAAATTTGCCGCGCGCGCGGCGCAGGTGATCGCCGCCGGCGATAGCTACGCCGTCATTCCATGGCAAATGGGCGTGGTCGCCAAGGTGCTGCGCCTGCTGCCGAACACTGTTTACGACTGGGCCTTCAGCAAGGCGCCGCACAAACCCCGCAAGTCCGCCGGCCCCGCCGCGCCGCATTGATATGAACATCGCCATGACCCAAGCCGCAGCGTCGCAGCTGTCCGCGTCCGCCATCAACGCGCATTGCGCGACATCGGCCACGCACATCGCCATTGAAGTCGTCAGCGAAACCGGCTCCACCAATGCCGACCTGCTGGCGCGCATCGGCAGCCTGTCAGGCCCGCTGCTGCGCATCGCCGAAAATCAGACTGCTGGTCGTGGCCGCGCCGGCCGTTCCTGGCTGTCCAAACCGGGCGCCGCGCTGATGTTTTCGCTGGCCTGGCCGTTCAAGGGACCGCTGCACAAGATGTCCGGCCTGCCGATGGCGGTGGGCGTGGCACTGGCCGAAACCATCGGCGCGCTGGGTGTGCCGGTGCAGATCAAGTGGCCGAACGACCTGCTGCGCGACGGCGCCAAACTGGCTGGCATCCTGGTCGAGACGCAGAAGGCTGGCGACGCCATCTGGGCTGTCATCGGCTGCGGCATCAACCTGGTCATGCCGGACGAACTGGAAGCGCAGATCGGCCGCGAAGTGGCCAGCGCACCATGGCTGGCGCAGATGGACCGCAACCAGCTGATGGCCGCCCTGCTCAGCCGCCTGGCCGCCGTGCTGGCGGAATTCGATGACACCGGTTTCGCCCCGTTCACCGAGCGCTGGAATGCGCTGCACGCGTGGCAAGGCAAGGAAGTGATGCTGCTTGATGACGGCGCGGTGATACAGCAAGGCCGAGCCGCCGGCGTTGACGCCATCGGGCGCCTGTTGCTCGACACCGATGCCGGGCGCGTGGAAATCCTGTCCGGCGATGTATCGCTGCGATTAACCGGAGCACAAGCATGATATTACTGATCGACGCCGGCAATACCCGCGTCAAATGGGCGCTGGCGGCGGAAGACGCGGCGCTGGGCGCATGGACCACCCACGGCGCTGTCACCCACGCCGACATGCCACAGCTGGAACTGGCCTGGAGCGAGGCGCTGTCCGGGCACGCGGTGCAGCGCATCCTGATTGCCAATGTGGCCGGCAACGCGCTGCGCGTGCAACTGGAATACGTGCTGCAGCGCTGTCTGCCGGACCTGACGCCGGAATGGTTTGCCTCGCTGCCGGCGCTGGCTGGCGTCACCAACGGCTACCGTAATCCGGCGCAGCTGGGTTGCGACCGTTTTGCCGCCGCCATTGCCGGTCACGCGCTGGTGCCTGGCCTACCGGTCGTCGTGGTCAACTGCGGCACCGCCACCACCATCGACGCGGTGACGGCGGACGGTGTGTTCCTCGGCGGGATGATCCTGCCCGGCCTTGGCCTGATGGCCAGCTCGCTGGCGCGCAATACTGCGCAGTTGCCGCAGATCGCGCAAGACGGTAAGCTGCCGGACGGATTTGCCGACAACACCGACGACGCCATCCTGAGCGGCATCCTGGCCGCGCAGAGCGGCGCCATCGAACATGCCTGTGCCGCCCACCAGGCCGGCGCCTGCATCATCTCCGGCGGTGCCGCACCCTATATTGCGCCAATGCTGAAAGTGCCGTACCGTATCGTCGAAAACATCGTGCTGACCGGACTGCATGCCGCAGTTCGCGCCGAATAAGGAACGCCTTGTGCTGAAGTTTATTTTCTGGTCCCTGCTTGCCGTGAACGCCGCGCTGTTCGCGTATGGACGCGGCTACCTGGGCCACTTCAGCGGCAATGAGCGCGAGCCGGAGCGCATGCTGAACCAGCTAAACGCCAACAAGCTGGCCATCATCACGGCGGACAGGGCCAACCACGCGGCGGAAGCCAGCGCCACGGCGGTCGCCGAAACCAGGCCGGCGCCGGAGGTCCAGGCCTGCATCGAAATCGCCAGCTTCGTGCTGGCCGACGCACGCCGCTTCGAAGCCCAGCTGGAGCCGCTGAACCTGGGTGACCGCCAGTCGCGCCACAACCTGCCGGGCACCGAGGTTTCAAGCTATATCGTGCATATCCCGCCGCAGGGCAGCAAGGAGGCAGCCGACAAGAAGGCCGCTGAACTGCGTGGACTGGGCGTCAGCAACTACTTCATCATGTCCGACAACTCGCCGCTGCGCTGGGGCATTTCGCTGGGCGTGTTCAAGACCGAGAACGCTGCGCAGAACCAGCTGGCGATGCTGATGAAACAAGGCGTACGCACCGCGCGCGTGGCGCCGCGCATGAGCGGCAGCAAGCTGCTGGCCTTCCAGTTCCGCGAAGTCGACGCCGGGCTTAAAGCAAAGCTGGAAAAAATCCGCGCCGGCTTCCCCAACGCGGAGCTCCGCAACTGCAAATAATCAGCGCTGCACGATGATGGGCTTCAGGCCCAGCGTCGATGGCAGCCCTTGTGCCGCCTGCTGCGCTTCCTGGCGCGTCGCGAACGGGCCGCCGAACAGGCGGAACACCGCACCACCCTGCACCACTTCCATCAGGTTGAATTTTCCACCCAGCTTGCTGCGCATGGCTTCAGCGTTTTCAGCGCGCGAATACGCGCCCAGTTGCAGGTAGAAGCCGCCGGCCAAGCCCGGCGTCGCCGGCGCCGCATAATCTGCCGGCGAGCGGTCGGCCAGCATCAACGCTTCGATATCCTTCGGCGGTACGCTTGCCTGCACAGTGGTGGCTCCGGCTGGCGCGGCCGGCGTCAACACCAGCGGCGTCTCGATCATCTTCGCTGTAACAGTCGGCGTTGGCGGTGGCGTCGACGCGCCAGGCGTAGACGATGGCAAGCGGTCTTTGGACTCCGGCGTCAGGCGTGGCCTGGTGCTGCCGGACAGACCTTCGCGCGTAGCCAGTATGCGCTCAATTTCTTCCGGCAGGATGCGCTCGATCTTCAGCTCATGGCTGCCCTTGCCCAGCAGGCCGAGTTTCAGCGCCGCCGTGTACGAGACATCGATGGCGCGGTTGGCGTGAAACGGCCCCCGGTCATTGATGCGCACAATGACGGTGGCGCCGCTGACCATATTGGACAGGCGCGCGTAGGAGGGAATCGGCAGCGTTGGATGCGCGGCGGTCATCTTGTACATATCGTACAGTTCACCGGACGACGTGCGCTGGCCATGGAACTTCTTGCCGTACCAGCTGCCGACGCCTATCTGCGTAAATGGCTCCTCGTTGGTGATCGGCGTATAGGTTTTGCCAAACACGGTGTACGGACGGTTGGAGCGCGGCAGCAGCGGATCGTTGCGCACATCGGCGTCCGGCGTGTCGGCCAGGTTGGCCGGCGGTGCATCGCCCGGGCCATCATCCTGATAATAGCCGCCACGTCCCGAATTCGCCGGCGGCAGCACCGGCAGCGAGGGATCGATCTTCTTGACGGTCGGCGGCTTGACCACCGGCGCCGGTATCTGCACCGGACGCGGTGTACGCTCCACCACCGGTGCCGTGCCGCAGCCGACCAGCACCAGCGCCGCCGCCAGCACGCCGACGCGCGGCAAATGGTTACGTTGCCGGCGCATTGCCATTCACCGTATCTTGTTTTTCCATTTTGTTCTTGTCCTTCTCCTGCGGTCGCTTGCCCAGCAGGTAATAATCCAGCGCTTTGCGCGCAATCGGCGCGGCAGCCTCGCCACCCTTGCCCGCGTTTTCCACCACCATGGCCAGCGCGATGCGCGGCTGGTCGACCGGCGCAAAGGCGGTGAACAGCGCATTGTCGCGCAGGCGCTCGGCCAGTCTGGCGGCGTTGTACTTCTCGCCCTTGCGGATCGTGATGACCTGCGCGGTGCCGGTCTTGCCGCCCACCGTGTAGCCGGCGCCGCCAAAGGCGCGGTAGCCGGTGCCACCCGGTTCGCTGGTCACGCCCACCATGGCGCTCTTGATGAAATCAATATTCTCCTGCTTCAGCGGAATGCGGTAGCTCTGCTGCGCCACTGTCAGCCGGCGCGCGCGCGAGACGCCGTCTTCCACCGTCTTCACCAGGTGCGGCTTCATCACCACGCCATTATTTGCCAGATTGGCCACAGCGTGCGCAATCTGCAAAGGCGTGTAGGCGTTGTAGCCGGACCCGTTGCTGACCGAGATAGTATCACCACCGACCCAGCGTCCGGCCGCACCCTTGAAGCGCCGGCTTTTCCATTCCGGCGATGGCAGCACGCCGGTCTTTTCGCTTTCGAGGTCGATGCCGGTCTTCTGGCCGAAACCAAACGGCTGCATGAAGTCGTGAATGGCGTTGATGCCCATGTCGTGACCCAGTTCGTAGTAATAGGTGTTGCATGACACGATGATCGACCGGCGCATGTCCACCGAACCATGGCCACCGACTACGTCGTCATTGAAGCGGTGCCCGCCCAGCATGTAGAAACCGGGATCATAGGTCGTCTGCGACGGCGTGCGCTTGCCCAGCTCCAGCGCCGCCAGCGCCATGAAGGGCTTGAAGGTGGAACCCGGCGCATAGGTGCCGGACAGCGGCCGGTTGATCATCGGCCGGTCCGGCGAGTTATTCAATTCGTCCCAGCTTTGCGCATCGATGCCGTCAACGAACAGGTTGGGATCGTAGCCCGGCCGCGAGACGTAGGCGAGGATGTCGCCGGTCGCTGGTTCGATCGCCACCAGCGCACCCCGCCTGTCGCCAAAGGCTTCCTCGACGATCTTCTGCAATTCGATGTCGATCGACAGTATCAGGTTGCTGCCCGGTCTGGCCGGCGTGCGCGACAAGGTGCGCACCGCGCGGCCGCCGGAAGTTTTCTCGACTTCCTCGTAGCCGGTCTGCCCGTGCAGCAGTTTTTCGTAGCTCTTCTCCAGCCCTTCCTTGCCGATATGGTCGGTGCCGCGGTAGTTGGCCGCATCGTCGCTGTCATCCAGCGCATCAGCTTCGGCACGGCTCACGCGGCCGATGTAGCCGACCACGTGCGATGCGGTTTCACCCAGCGGATACTGACGGAACAGGCGCGCCTGCACTTCCACGCCAGGGAAGCGGAAATGCTGGGCGCTGAAGCGCGCCACTTCTTCGTCGCTCAGGCGGGTGCGCAGCGGCACGCTCTCGAAGCCCCTGGCGTCTTCCAGCAGTTTCTTGAAACGGCGGCGGTCCTTGACATCGATCGCCACCAGCTTGGACAACTCAGTGATGGTGTCATCCAGCGTGGCGTTCAGCTTGGAAGGCGTGATCTCCAGCGTATAGGCCGAGTAATTGCGCGCCAGGACCACGCCGTTGCGATCAAGGATCAGGCCACGGTTCGGCACGATGGGCACCAGCGAGATGCGATTCTCCTCCGCCTTGACCGCATACGTATCGTGCTGGACCACCTGTAGCCAGATAAAGCGCGCCAGCAGCAGGAAGAAGCAAAGGAACACCAGCCCGCCCAGCACGGTGACGCGCAGGCGGAACTGGCGCATCTCCGCTTCGTTGTCCTTAAACTCGGTCAACTCAGGTCTGCACCAGTTTGCGGTGCCGCTGGATGCTCATCAGGATGCCGCCGGCCAGGCCGAGCGTCACCAGCGCGGTGCCGCCGTAGCTCATGAACGGCAGCGGCACGCCCACTACAGGCAGGATGCCGCTGACCATGCCCATGTTGACGAAGGCGTAGGCGAAGTAAATCATGGTCATCGCGCCAGCCAGCAGGCGGGTGAACAGGTTGGGTGCATTCCCGGCGATCATCAGGCCTCGGCCGATCAGCAGCAGGTACAGCACCATCAGGATCAGGTTGCCCACCAGGCCGAATTCTTCCGAATAGACGGCGAAGATGAAGTCGGTGGTGCGCTCGGGGATGAACTCCAGGTGGGCCTGGGTGCCATGGGTCCAGCCCTTGCCGGTCAGGCCGCCCGAGCCTACCGCGATGGTGGACTGGATGATGTGGAAGCCTTTGCCCAGCGGGTCGGTGGTCGGGTCAATCAGCGTCATCACGCGTTCGCGCTGGTAGTCGTGCAGCACCGACCAGATCACCGGCAGCGCGGCAGCGCCGGCGAGCAGCAAGGCTGCCAGTGCCTTCCACGCCAGGCCGGCCAGGAAGATCACGCTGAAGCCGGCGGCGATCACCAGCAGCGCGGTACCCAGGTCCGGCTGGCGCACCACCAGGCCGACCGGTACCGCCAGCAACAGCGTGGCCACGCCGAACGCGCGCCAGCTCAGATGGCCGGAGCGGTTCTGGAAGTACCACGCCAGCATCATTGGTGTGACGATCTTCATGAATTCCGAGGGCTGAATGTCGATGCCGACGTGCAGCCAGCGCCGTGCGCCCAGCTTGATGATGCCAAACAGCGCCACGCACACCAGCAGAAACACGCCGGCCGCATAGGCCGGCACCGCAATCCGCATCATCATCTGCGGCGAGATATTTGACACCACCCACATCACGAAGAAGAACAGCACGATGTTGCGCATGTGGTCTTCCATCTTGCCGGGTATGCCTATGCTGGCCGAGTACAGCGTGACCATGCTGACTGTCAGCAGCATGACGAGGATGACGGTCAGCGGGCCGTCGAAGACGGTGAAGTATGGCCGCATTCGACGCCACAGCGAGCGTCTTTCATGGATGCGCATGGTGTAGTGGTCCTTATTGTTTCTTCCGTTCCGGCGTCGCCGGTTGCGGTGCAGGGGCGACGGCCGGCGATTGCGGAGCCGGCGCAGGCGCCGGGTCACGCTGCGACTCACGCGCGGCGGCGACGGCTTCGGCCGCCTCAGGGTCCTCGATCGGCACAAATTCGGCCGCGTCTTCTTTCGGTACCTTGGTGGTTTCCTTGTCGGCCGGGCGCTTGCCCAGCAGGTAGAAGTCCAGCGCCTTGCGGGCGATCGGTGCGGCGATCTCCGCGCCCCAGCCGGCATTTTCCACCACCATGGCGACCACGATCTTCGGCTTGTCGGCTGGCGCAAAGGCGACGTATAGCGCGTTGTCGCGCAGGCGCTCGGCCAGCGCCGACTTGTTGTACTTCTCGTTGGCCTTGATGCCGACCACCTGCGCGGTGCCGGTCTTGCCGCCGGAGGTATAGCCGGCGTTGACAAAGGTGCGGTAGGCGGTGCCGCCTGGTTCGCTGTTCACGCCGACCATCGCGCTTTTGATGATGTCGATATTTTCCTGCTTGAGCGGGATGCGGTAGCTTTCCTTGGGCACGGTCAGGCGCCGCGCGCGGGTGCCGCCGTCTTCGATGATCTTCACCAGGTGCGGCTTCATCACCACGCCGTCGTTGGCCAGGTTGGCCATGGCGTGGGCGATCTGCAGCGGTGTGTAGGAGTTGTAGCCGGAGCCGTTGGACACCGAAATCGTGTCGCCGCCGACCCAGCGCCCGGCGTTGCCCTTGAAGCGCTTGGCCTTCCACTCTTTGGACGGCAGCACGCCGATCTTCTCGTTATCCAGGTCGATGCCGGTTTTCTGGCCGAAGCCGAACGGCGCCATGAACTTGGTGATCGAGTCGATCCCCATGTCATTACCCAGCTGGTAGTAATAGGTATTGCAGGAGACGATGATGGAGCGGCGCAGGTCGACATTGCCATGGCCGCCGACTTTATCGTCGCGGAATTTGTGGCCGCCCAGGTAGAAGAAGCCCGGATCGGGATACGCAGTAGCGGCATTGCGCTTGCCCAGCTCCAGCGCGGCCAGCGCCATGAAAGGCTTGAACGTGGAGCCTGGCGCGTAGGTGCCGGACAGAGGACGGTTGACCATCGGCCGGTCGAGCGAGGTATTCAGCTCGTTCCAGCTTTGCGAGTCGATGCCATCGACGAACAGGTTGGGGTCATAGCCCGGACGCGAGACGTAGGCAAGGATGTCGCCAGTCTCCGGTTCGATGGCGACAAACGCGCCGCGCCATTCACCAAAGGCTTCCTCAACCACCTTTTGCAGTTCGATATCGATCGACAGGATCAGGTTATGGCCCGGCGTGGCCGGCGTGCGCGACAGCGTGCGGATGGCGCGGCCGCCGGCCGACACTTCCACTTCCTCGTAGCCGGTCTGGCCGTGCAGGTGCTTCTCGTAGCTTTTCTCCAGGCCTTCCTTGCCGATATGGTCGGTGCCCTTGTAGTTGGCGGCATCGTCAGTGGCCTCGATCGCCTTGACCTCGGATTGGTTGATGCGGCCGATGTAGCCGATCACGTGCGACGCGGTTTCGCCCAGCGGGTACTGGCGGAACAGGCGCGCCTGCACTTCCACGCCGGGGAAGCGGAAGCGCTGCGCGGTAAAGCGCGCCACCTCTTCATCGGTCAGGCGGGTGCGCAGCGGCACGCCTTCAAAGCTCTTCGACTCGTCCAGCAGCTTCTTGAAGCGGCGGCGGTCCTTGACGTCGATCGACACCAGCTTGGACAGCTCGTCGATGGCTTCATCCAGCGTGGTGTGCAGCTTGGATGGTGTGATCTCCAGCGTGTAGGCCGAGTAGTTGCGCGCCAGGACCACACCTTTGCGGTCCAGGATCAGGCCGCGATTAGGCACGATCGGCACGATGGCGATGCGGTTTTCTTCCGCCTTGACGGCGAAGTCGTTGTACTTGATCACTTGCAGCCAGATGAAACGCATCAGCAGCAGGCCAAAGCAAAAAAATACCATCCCGCCGATCACCGTCAGGCGCAGGCGGAACTGCTGGAGTTCGCGCTGGTTGTCCTTGATTTCAGTCATGCCGGAACCGCTGCGTCAGATCGGACGGGTATGGTCGCGGTCCACCGCGCGCCGCTGTGGCGCCAGCAGCAGCCAGGTCACCAGCGGCCACAGGGCCACCGCCACCGCGCTCTCGATGAAGTAGAACCAGCCGGGGAATTTGCCGGAGACGAAGAAGCGCACGATCAGTTGCACCGACTGCGCCATCAGCAGCAGCGGAAACACATGCAGCGCCTGGGTCAGGATCGGGAACCACAGCACACGGCGGTGCATCATGATGGCGAAATAGGACAGCAGCGTGTACGACAGGGCGTTCTCGCCCAGCAGCGTGGCGTCGTGCACATCCATCAGCAGACCAAGCATGAAGGCAGTGCCGATGCCGACCTTGCGCGGCTGGTGCACACCCCAGAACACCAGCACCAGCGCGACGAAATCCGGCACGCCGATGAACTGTCCCCATGGCAGCAGGTTCAGCAGAAACGCCCCGAGCAGGCTGAAGGCGATGAACAGCGGGCTGACCGGTAGCAGGATGTAGTGCGGACGATTCATCGTGCCGGCTCCTTGGGTTTGTTGGCGGCAGCCGGCGCCTGCGCGGCAGGCACGGTGGCGGCAGGCGCTGCGTTCGTGGCCGCAGGCTTGACGCCTGCGCCGGCAGCGGCCTGGGTGGCCGGAGTGGTAGCGCCCGCAGTCGGCTTGACACCGGCAGCAGCGGGCTGCGTGGCCGGAGTGGTAGCGCCGGCAGTTGGCTTGGCGCCGGCAGCAGCGGGCTGCGTGGCAGGCGGCACGGCTGCGGCGGCCGGCGTGGCGCCCGCTGCAGCGGCGTCGGTGGCTGCCGGCTTGGGCGCCGGTGGTGGCGGCAGGACCGGGATCAGGCCGGGCGTGCCGTTGGCGGCTGGCGTGGCGGCAGCCGGCGCGGCGCCGCTCGTCGTGGCGGCAGGCTGGCCTTCGCCCTCCTTCGGCACATCCTTGACCGGCGCCATCTTGTTATTGCCCTTGCGTGGCGCGCGCAGCTCCTCGGCCGGCGGACGCGGTGGCATCTCCGGCGTCGACATCAGTATCAGCAATTGCGTATTATTGGCGATGCCGGCCAGCGGCTGGCAGATCACGCCGCCGAACGAACCGCCGGCACTGTTCTCCACCTGCGTCACGCGCGCCACCGCCAGGCCGGCCGGATACACGCCATCCAGACCGGAAGTCACGACAATATCGCCCACCTGGATATCCGCATTCGGCGCGGTAAAGCGCAGCTCCAGATTGCCCGACTTGCCACGCCCATAGGCCACGCTGCGCAAGCCATTGCGCAGCAGCTGCACGGGGATCGCCTGCTCCTTGTCGGACAGCAGCGTCACCTCGGAAGTAAACGGGAACACGCGGGTGACCTGGCCGACCACGCCCTGGTTATCGATCACCGGCAGGCCCAGTGCCACGTCATTGCGGCTGCCGCGGTCAAGAATGATCTTGCGGCTGTTGACGTCACGCGCGTCGTATAGCACCTCGGCCAGCATCGACTTGACCGGCACCTGCTGGCGCGCGTCCAGCAGGCGGCGCAGCTGGGCGTTTTCCGCTGCCTGCAATTGCGCCAGCTGCAAAGCCTGCGAATTGAGAATCTGCTGTCGCTTCATCTCGTTCACCTGCTTTTCCATCGACGACAACGTAGAGAAATAATCACCGACGCCGTAGATGGCGTCGCGCGGCAGCAGGGCCGCCATTTGCAACGGATACAGCACGGTGCCGGCCACCTGGCGGATCGTGGCCAGGCTGCGCATATGCGAGTCGACCAGCAGCAGTGCAATCGAGATGCACGCAAACACCATCACCTTGACCCGGGCCGAAGCGCCTTGCTTGAAAAGTGGCGGAGGACTGTATTCCATGACTTCCAAATAATCCGGCGCTCGCGCGCCAACGAGACTGTCAACTCACCCAAATGAACCGGGGCCGCTGTTTGGCGGCCCCGGTTTTGTCAGATCACTCGTAGGAGAAGATCGAGCCCAGTTGATCCATGCGCTCCAGCGCCATGCCCGAACCGCGCACCACGCAGGTCAGTGGATCTTCGGCCACCAGCACCGGCAGGCCGGTTTCTTCCATCAGCAGGCGGTCCAGGTCGCGCAGCAGCGCGCCACCACCGGTCAGCATCATGCCTTTTTCGGCGATGTCGGCACCCAGTTCCGGCGGCGTCTGCTCCAGCGCGTTCTTGACGGCGGAGACAATATTGTTCAGCGGGTCGGTCAGCGCTTCCAGGATCTCGTTGGACGAGATGGTGAACGAACGCGGGATACCTTCCGACAGGTTGCGGCCCTTGACTTCCATCTCCTTGACTTCGGAGCCTGGGAAGGCCGAACCGATGGCCTTCTTGATCGCCTCGGCGGTCTGCTCGCCGATCAGCATGCCGTAGTTGCGGCGGATGTAGTTGACGATGGCTTCATCGAACTTGTCGCCGCCAACGCGCACCGAACCCTTGTACACCATGCCGCCCAGCGAGATGATGCCCACTTCGGTGGTGCCGCCGCCGATGTCGACCACCATCGAGCCGGTCGCATCCGACACTGGCAGGCCGGCGCCGATTGCTGCCGCCATTGGCTCTTCGATCAGGTACACCTGCGAAGCGCCGGCGCCCAGCGCCGATTCGCGGATCGCGCGGCGTTCCACCTGGGTCGAGCCACACGGCACGCAGATGATGATGCGCGGCGAAGGACGGAAGAATTTGGAGTCGTGCACCATGCGGATGAACTGCTTCAGCATCTGTTCGGTGACGGTGAAGTCGGCGATCACGCCGTCCTTCATCGGGCGGATCGCCTCGATATTGCCAGGCACCTTGCCCAGCATCTGTTTTGCTTCTTTACCGACAGCTTGAATGGTCTTCTTGCCATTCGGGCCGCCTTCCTGGCGAATCGCCACGACCGAAGGTTCATCCAGAACGATGCCTTGGCCGCGAACGTAGATCAGGGTGTTGGCCGTGCCCAAGTCAATGGCCAGGTCGGAGGAAATGTAACGACGTAAAAAACCAAACATTAAAGTGTCCTGTGGCGCTACCAATGTGCGCGTAAACCGTTGAGTAAAAAATTCTGTCCGAAATGCGGCGGCAGCAATGATTCAGCGCCGACAACGCATCAACCCGCCATTCTACCTTATAATTTGACTGCGATTTACCGAAAATCCACGCAAAAGTGTGGTGCCTGAGACCGCGATTTAGGCGGCATTCGTCGGCAGATACCGACGGATAGGCAGAATTTCAAGTTTTTTATCAATATCACAACTAACCTCGCGCCATGTCCCTGACCATAACCGACGTAACCCGCATTGCCAAACTGGCCCAACTTGAGATGAGCGAGCAGCAAAGCGCCACCGCGCTGGAGCAGCTGAACGGCATTTTCGCGCTGGCCGAGCAGATGCAAGCGGTCGACACCGACGGCGTCGCCCCGCTGAGCCATCCGCTGGCGGCGCACATGAACAACATCGCCCTGCGCCTGCGCGAAGACGTGGCCGCTGAACCGAATCGCCGCGACGACTATCAAGCCGTGGCACCGAAGACCCAGGACGGCCTGTACCTGGTGCCCAAGGTGATCGAATAAGGTGATCGCGTCACCGGCGCGCCGCGCCCTGCCACCTTTACCGATCACGCATCTGAATTGAAACGCCATGCACACCAAAACCATTAAAGAGCTGTCCGCCCTCCTGCAAAGCAAAGCGATCACCGCCACCGAACTGGCGACCCAGTTCCTCGACCGCATCGAGCAAAGCGACCTGAACGCCTTCCTGCACGTCGACCGCGCACTGACCTTGGCGCAAGCCGCCGCCGCCGACGCGCGCATCGCTGCCGGCACCGCCACGCCGCTGACCGGCGTGCCGATCGCCCACAAGGACATCTTCGTCACCAAGGGCTGGCGCTCGACCGCCGGCTCGAAAATGCTGGCCAACTACGTCAGCCCATTCGACGCCACCGTGGTCGAGAAGTTCCAGCAAGCCGGCATGGTCACGCTGGGCAAGCTGAATTGCGACGAATTCGCCATGGGCTCGGCCAATGAAAACTCGGCCTTCGGCGCGGTGAAGAATCCTTGGGATAAAAGCGCCGTGCCTGGCGGTTCGTCCGGTGGTTCGGCCGCCGCCGTGGCCGCGCGCCTGGCGCCTGCCGCCACCGGCACCGACACCGGCGGCTCGATCCGCCAGCCAGCCTCGTTCTGCGGCATCACCGGCATCAAGCCAACCTACGGCCGCGTGTCGCGCTTCGGCATGATCGCGTTCGCCTCGTCGCTGGACCAGGGCGGCCCGATGGCGCAAACCGCCGAAGACTGCGCACTGCTGCTGAACGCCATGGCCGGCTTCGACGAGCGCGACTCGACCTCGCTGACGCCGGAACTGGGCGGCGTCGACGAAGACTACACCCGCGAGCTGGGCCAGCCGCTGACCGGCCTGCGCATCGGCGTGCCGAAGGAATACTTCGGCGAAGGCCTGTCGAAAGACGTGGAAGACGCGGTGCGCGCTGCGCTGGCCAAGTACGTCGAACTGGGCGCGACGCTGGTCGACATCTCGCTGCCGAACACCAAGCTGTCGATTCCTGCCTACTACATGATCGCACCGGCCGAAGCCTCGTCCAACCTGTCGCGTTTTGACGGCGTGCGTTACGGCTTCCGCGCCGAAGGCTACAAGGACCTGCAGGACATGTACCGCAAGACCCGCGACCAGGGCTTCGGCAACGAAGTCAAACGCCGCATCATGGTTGGCACCTATGTGCTGTGCCATGGCTACTACGACGCCTACTACCTGAAGGCGCAGAAGATCCGCCGCCTGATCGCACAGGATTTCGAAAAAGTGCTGAACGGCCCGGACGCCGTATGCGACGTCATCATGGGCCCGGTGGCGCCCACCGTGGCGTGGGACCTGGGCGACAAATCGGATGATCCGGTGGCCGCCTACCTGGCAGATATCTACACGCTGTCGACCAGCCTGGCCGGCTTGCCTGGCATGTCGATCCCGGTCGGCTTCGGCGCGAAAGACCGCCCGGTCGGCCTGCAGATTATCGGCAAGCATTTTGGCGAAGCAAAGCTGCTGAACGTCGCTCACGCTTATCAACAGGCGACCGACTGGCACACCCGCGCTCCGGCCGGCATCTAAGAATCAAACCAAGCGAGAATAATATGGAATGGGAAGTCGTCATCGGTATTGAGAACCACGTACAGCTCACTACCGCATCTAAAATCTTCAGCGGCTCGCCGACCACCTTCGGCGCCGAAGCCAACACGCAAGCCAGCCCGGTTGACCTGGCGCTGCCTGGCGTGCTGCCGGTCATGAACAAGCAGGCGGTGGATCGCGCGATCCGCTTTGGCCTGGCCGTTGGCGCGAAAATCGCGCCGGCCTCGATCTTCGCCCGCAAAAACTACTTCTATCCTGACCTGCCGAAGGGCTACCAGATCAGCCAGTTCGAAGATCCGGTGGTGCTGGGCGGCGCCGTGTCGTTCGGCTACGAGAAGGATGGCGAATTCGTCACCAAGACCGTCAACCTGACCCGCGCCCACCTGGAAGAAGACGCCGGCAAATCGCTGCACGAAGACTATGCCGGCATGTCCGGCATTGACCTGAACCGCGCCGGCACGCCGCTGCTGGAAATCGTCTCCGAGCCGGAGCTGCGCAGCGCCGCTGAAGCCGTCGCCTACTGCAAGGCCTTGCACTCGCTGGTGATGTGGCTGGGCGTCTGCGACGGCAATATGCAGGAAGGCTCGTTCCGTTGCGACATCAACGTCTCGGTACGTCCAAAAGGCCAGACGGAATACGGCACCCGCTGCGAGATCAAGAACCTGAACTCGTTCCGCTTCATCGAAGAAGCGGTGCACGTTGAAGTGCGCCGCCAGATCGAACTGATCGAGGACGGCGGCAAAGTGGTGCAGGCGACCCGTCTGTACGATCCGGATCGCAAAGAGACGCGCGAAATGCGCAGCAAGGAAGACGCGCAGGACTACCGCTACTTCCCTGATCCAGATCTGCCGCCGCTGGTCATCTCCAACGCATGGATCGAGCAGGTCAAAGGCGCGATGCCGGAACTGCCGGCGGCCATGCGCGCACGCTTCGTCAATGAATATGCGCTGCCGGACTATGACTCGCTGGTGCTGACCCAGTCGAAAGCCATGGCAAACTACTTTGTCGCCGTGGTGGATGCCGCCGGCAAGGAAAACGCCAAGGCCGCCGCCAACTGGCTGATGGGCGACGTGTCGTCGACGCTGAACCGCGAAGGCGTGGACATCGCCGACGCCCCGGTTAAACCGGCGCAACTGGCGCTGATGCTGAAGCGTATCGCCGACAGCACCATCAACAACAAGACCGCCAAGGAACTGTTCGGCGACATGTGGGCAGCCAGGTCGGAGGACGACAATCTGGTCGACGCGCTGATCGAATCGAAAGGCCTGAAGCAGATCTCCGACACCGGCGCACTGGAAGCCATCGTCAACGAGGTGATTGCCAACAACGAGAAATCAGTTGAGCAGTACCGCGCGGGCAAGGAAGCGGCGATCAACGCGCTGATCGGCCAGGCGATGAAAGCCTCGCGCGGCAAGGCCAACCCGGCGCAGCTCACCGAGCTGCTGAAGGCCAAGCTGGCCGGCTAAAACCCGAAGGGCGCTACGGCGTCCTTTTTCATACAGGGCACCCAGCGATGACACGCGCTCCGGGAATTGATCTGCTGCGCGCGCTGGCCATCGTCGCGGTGATGCTGTACCACGTCAGCAGCCATGGCATTCCCATGCCGGCGCTGGTGGAACATGGCTGGATGGGCGTGGACCTGTTCTTTGTGCTCAGCGGCTATCTGATCGGCTGGCAGCTGCTGCGCGCCTACGCGCAGGGCGAGGAACCGCAATGGCGCGGCTTCATGCTCAGCCGCGCGCTGCGCATCCTGCCCGCCTATTACGCGGTCCTGGCGCTGTATGTGCTGCTGCCATCGACCGAAGGCGGCGCGCTTCAACCACTGTGGAAGTACCTCACCTTCACGCTCAATCTCGCGCCGGACTGGCGGCAAGGAGCCGCGTACTCCCACGCGTGGTCGCTCTGCGTTGAAGAACATTTCTACCTGCTGTTTCCCTTGTTCGCCTGGCTACTGGCGCGCCGCCTCACGATGTACCGCGCCATCGCACTGGTCCTCGGCCTGATTGCCGGCGGCATGCTGTTGCGCGGCTGGCTGTGGCACACGCAAGTCGTGCCGCACCTCGATGATGCCGGCGAGGCGATGCATGCCTTCATCAGCCTGATCTACAACCCGACCTACGCGCGCCTGGACGGCCTGCTGATGGGCGTGAGCCTGGCCGCGTGCCGTGCCTTCCGCCCGGCGTGGTGGGACGCACTGCTGCGCCATGGCCGCATTCTGCTGGCAGCCGGCGCTGTCGTCATGGCCGCCTGCTCGCAGATGAAACTCGACAGCGCGGTCGGCGCGACCATCCTGTTTCCGCTGATCGCCCTAGGCTGCACGCTGCTGCTGGCTGGCGCCATCAGCCCCGCCACCTGGATCGGTCGCCGCCCCCTGCCCGGCGCCAGGCCGATGGCGATACTGGCATTCAGCCTCTATCTGACGCACAAACAAATCTACGCCTGGCTGGACGCCCTGCTGCCCGAACTCGGCCAGCAAGCGCCATTGCTGTCCTTCGCTGTCTACACCACAGCATCCCTGGCCGCCGCCGCCCTGCTCCACCTAGCAATCGAACGCCCCGGCTTGCGCGTGCGGCGCGCCCTAACCGGCCATTGATCCGGCAAGTGCCGACTGCATCACCACTTTCCAACATCCAGTATACATTTTTGTCTAGAAGGTCTACGCTAGAGTTTTCGCAACGAGTGGGCAGGAGGTGTCGTGAGCATTCCCAAACCTACAGCCGGGGAACTGGAGCTGCTGCAAACGCTGTGGCCACTGGGCGCAGCCACGGCCAAGCAGGTGCACGAGGCCATGTTGGCCGACAAGCCGGACCTCGCCTACGGCACTGTGCTGCGGCTGATGCAGATCATGCACACCAAGGGCATTCTCACGCGCAACGAAAGCCAGCGCTCGCATATCTACGCTCCGGCACAGGCGCAGGACACGCTGCAAAATAGCCTGCTGAAAGACCTGATGCAGAAAGCATTCGCCGGCTCGGCCAAGGCGCTGGTGCTGGCCGCGCTGCGCACCGGCATCTCCAGGAAGGAACGCGCTGAAATCGAGCGGCTGCTGAGGGAGGACAAAAAATGAGTGCCTTCACTTTCGCCTTTGGCATGACGTTGATGCACTTCCTTTGGCAAGGCCTGCTGATCGGCTGCGCCACCGCCGTCGTCCTCACGCTGCTGCGCAACAGCCGCGCCGAATACCGCTACCTGGCCGCCTGCTGCGCGTTGCTGGCTTGTCTTTGCTGGCCAGCGCTGGAACTGTGGCAACGCCTCACCGGCGATGGTGCGACCAGCAGCGCCAGCATCCACGGCTTCCAGCTAGGCATCTACGGCTTCGGCCCGGAACAAGGCTGGTTCAACCTGCGCGATTCGCTGCGCAGCATTGTCAGCCTGTGGGCGCTGTGCGCCGCCGTGCTGGCGCTGCGCATGCTGGCAGGACTACGATGGATAGCGCGCATCAGCCGTCAGCGCGACACGCATCCCCACCAGCAGCGCTGGGAAGCCGAACTTGCGCGGCTGGCGCAAGCCTTCGGTATCGCACGCGCGGTGCGTCTGCGCGTGACCGCCACGCTGGCCAGCCCTGTCACCGCCGGCTGGTGGCGCCCGGTGGTGGTGATGCCGGCAGCGCTGCTGACCGGCATGCAGCCGGACCTGCTGCACGCCCTGCTGGCGCACGAAATGGCGCATATCAAGCGCCATGATTACCTGGTCAACCTGCTGCAAAATCTGATCGAAACGCTGCTGTTCTACCATCCTGCCGTGTGGTGGATCTCGCGCCGCATCCGCGTCGAGCGTGAACTGATCGCCGACCGTCTCGCCGCGCAGCACCTGGGTGAACCGCGCCGCCTGGCGCTCGCACTCTCGGAACTGGAAAAGCTGCGCTTCAGCGGCCAGCAACTGGCGCTGGCAGCCAATGGCGGACATTTGCTGCTGCGCATCCAGCACCTGCTGCGTCCAAGCCCGCAATCACTGAACTGGAAAGCCGCCCTTGCCATGCTGGCGGTTGCCACCGTCTGCCTGTCAATCTACGCGCAAGCCACCGCCGCCGATAAACGCACCACGGTCACCAGAGCGGCAGTCATCGACTTCAACACCTGCACCAAGCCGGCATGGCCGCAAGGCGCCATTGCCGCCAACCGCACCGGCCGCGTGCAGTTGGCGTTCCAAGTGGGTGAAGACGGCCGGGTCAACAACTCCAGGATCGAGCGCACCAGCGGTCATGCGGACCTGGACGAAGCTGCCCGCAGCGGCATCGGCAAATGCCAGTTCAAACCCGCCACCAAGGCCGGCAAGCCCTTCGCCACCTGGCAGAAAGTGCAATACGTATGGACGCTGGAATAGGTGCTTAGCGGGCTATCCATGCCAGGATGTCGGCAAAGATCTGCTCGCGATTAAGCTCGTTGAAGTTTTCGTGGAAGTTCTGCGGATGGCGCTGATAGGTCAGCAGGTGCGCCGGCACCGATTTCAGCATCGCCTCGGCGGCATCTGCGTCGGCCAGCTTGTCGTCGCCAGCGACCACCGCGAATAGCGGCTGCGTCCACTGCGGCATGCGCGCCGCCAGTCCTTGCTGCGCCGCCGTCAGCTCGTTGCCGAAGCGGACCGTGATTTCGGTGGCGCGGATGCCGTCGCGCTCATCCTGGTAGTGACGTTCGGTGATGGCGCTGTCGTGCGTCAGCTGGTGGGTGAGCGGCGCCAGCGGCACCTTCATACGCGGCGCCAGCGCGCCCAGCACGCCGGCCAGCGCCAGCAGCAGCGGCGATACCTTGATCGCATTCACGTAGTACGGCGACGACAGGATGAAGCCGTGCACCGCCGCCTCGCCGGCAAAGCTGCCCAGCGCCAGGTGGGTGGCGATCAGCGCGCCCATCGAGTGCCCCATCACATACACCGGCAGGCCGGGATACTGCTGCTTCACCCATTGCAGGAACAGGTGGCTATCATCAAGAAAAACGTGGAAGCCGGGTATGTCGACCCGGCGCGCATCCTGGTGGCCGCACAGGTCGTAGGCCACGGTGGCGATGCCGTGCTGGCGGAAATACAGCGCCGGCGTGACGTAGTCACCGCCGTGGGCCATGCCGCCGTGGATGGCCAGGATGACTGCGCGCGGCGCGGGTGGCTCCCACACGTGCACACGACGCGACACGCCCTGCCCTGCGCTGAATTGGCTAAGCCGGTCCTCGCCAAACCGCATCGCGTGCTTAGGCGGTGATGCTGAGATTGATGCCCATCTCGACCAGCATGGTCATGTCGGCCAGCGACAGGTCCAGCGTTGGCGAATCGGCACCCTGTTCGGTAGGGAAGGAAATGCGCAGCTCGGCGTCCACATCGGAACGCTCGAAGTGGATGCCGCGCGCGCGGCATTCACCCAGGTAAAACCGTACCTGTTTGAGCAGCTCGGCCGGATTCGGCTCGGTGCCGATGGCCACGTAAAAGCCCGAATCGATGCGCACCCGGCCGTTCGGCTTGACGTCGCCTTTTTGCCAGTCGCCGTGCGGCTCGCTTGGCAGGCCGTCGCGGACGTCCGCCAGGCCTTCAGGGTCGCCGTGCACCTTCAATGTTGCGATATTCATGGTCTACCTTATATGGTCTCCTACCTTTAAGAAGGTTACACCATAGAAATATCAAAGTCTAGCAAGATGGCCAATTAAACAATGCCATAACGGCTGCGGTAGGCCGCCACCGCGTCCTTGTGCTGCGCCAGTTGCGGATCGGCACCGGCACCGTCGAGGAAACCGAACAGGTCGTCCAGGTTGCCGATCGAAATCACTGGAATGCCATACTTTTGCGTCACTTCCTGCACTGCCGACAATGCGGAGATCTGGCCATCCTTGCCGCCGCGCTCCATGCGGTCCAGCGCGATCAGCACGGCGCACGGTTCGGCGCCGGCGGCACGTATCATTTCAACGGATTCGCGCACCGAGGTGCCGGCCGAGATCACGTCGTCGATGATGACAACCTTGCCTTGCAATTTGGCGCCGACGATGGTGCCGCCTTCGCCGTGGTCCTTGGCTTCCTTGCGGTTGAAGGCGAACGAGGTGTTGCGGCCCTTGCCGGCCAGCGCTACCGCCGTCGCCGACGCCAGCGTGATGCCCTTGTAGGCTGGACCGAACAGCATGTCAAATTGCACGCCAGAATCCAGCAGCGTTTGTGCGTAGAACTGTGCCACCTGCGCCAGCGTGGCGCCGTCATGGAACAGGCCGGCGTTGAAGAAGTACGGCGACTGGCGGCCCGCCTTGGTGGTGAATTCGCCAAAGCGCAACACACCGCTTTTGACCGAAAACGCAATAAATTCCTGACGTAAGTTTTCCATGATGCCTCATTTCTTTAAAGTGCCGGTATTTTACCGCTACACTAGCGCATTCCGTTATTTCTGCACCGAATCTTCTATGCCAAAAATCATCTCCGCCAATCTGAACGGCATCCGTTCCGCTTCGTCCAAAGGCTTCTTCACCTGGCTGGCCAAGCAGGATGCCGATTTCGTCTGTGTCCAGGAACTCAAGGCGCAAGCGCCTGACATGACGCCGGAATTCCTCAACCCGGGCGGCTACCATGGCCACTTCCACTACGCCGAGAAAAAAGGCTATTCCGGCACCGGCGTCTACAGCAAGCTGGAACCGGACCGCGTGGTAATCGGCTTCGGCTCGCCGGAGTTCGATGCCGAAGGCCGTTATGTGCGCTGCGATTTCGGCAATCTGACGGTGATCTCGGTCTACTGCCCGTCCGGTTCGTCCGGCCCGGAGCGCCAGGAAGCCAAGTTCCGCTTCATGGACCTGTTCATGGTGCACCTGCAACAGCTGCACGCCGAAGGCCGCGAAGTGGTCATTTGCGGCGACTGGAACATCGCCCACAAGGAAATCGACCTGAAGAACTGGAAGGGCAACAAGAAGAATTCCGGCTTCCTGCCGGAAGAACGCGCCTGGATGACGCGCATCTTCGACGAAGTCGGCTATGTCGACGTGCACCGCGGTCTCGATCCGCGCGAAGAGCAATACACCTGGTGGAGCAACCGTGGCCAGGCTTACGCCAAGAACGTCGGCTGGCGCATCGACTACCACGTGGCCACCCCTGGCATCGCCGCCAAGGCCACTACCGTCGCCGTCTACAAGGAAGAAAAGTTCTCCGACCACGCACCGCTGACCATCGAATACGGCGCCTGACGCCGATCCGGTCGGGCACCGCCCGACCGTTGTTTCGCCGTCGCTTATAAGCTTAACTAATTGGAAATGGTTGTGTTTCATTGTTATCATGGGTGTTTCGCGCTGATAACTTCCTAATCGCCATGTCCGTCATCACTCCCAATCCCACTGCGTCGTTTGCACTGCAGTCGATCGCCTATTCCGGCAACATCGTCACGCTGCACTTCGACCGCGCGGTCAGCGCCAACAACGGCAATATCATTATCAGTGATGGCTTTGCGCAGACCTATATCGGTTCCAACGGCCTGTCGACCCGTATTGTCGGCGCCACCGATGTGCGCACGCTGGACGACAGCGATGCGCAAATCCAGTACCTCGGCCAGGACGTCGTCATCACCCTGAGCACGCCGCTGCGGACGGGCATCAACTACAGCGTCACCATGCAGGCCGGCGCGGTCCAGGACAGCAGCCTGAACACCAATAGCGCCATCAGCTCGCCGAAGCTGTTCCCGTTCACCGCCAGCGGCACGCCAACCGCGCCGCCGGCCACGCCAAGCGCCGTGGTGACCGGCACGATCCATTTCACCGACACCGGCGTCAGCAACAGCGACTACATCACCGATGCGCTGGACCAGCAGGTCAGCGGCACTTACAGCGGCACGCTGGCCGCCAACCAGTTCATCCAGGTTTCGCTGGACAACGGCGCCAGCTGGCACAAGGCCACCACGGGCGCCGGCGGCACCTGGAGCTACCACGGCGCCATCGATACCGCCAACCTGCCCGGCGGCACCGACGGCACGCTGCTGGCGCGCGTCAGCAGCGTGGCCGGCGGTAGCAGCGCCACCGTCAGCCAGAAGTATGTGTATGGCGTCGCCTACACGCCGCCAATCGAGGCCTATATCAGCGAAGGCATCAGCTTTTCCAATGACAGCGGCAGCAGCGACATCGACCGCGTCACCAACATCGCCGGCCAGACCATCAGTGGCAGCTACAGCGGCACGCTGCACAACGGCCAGACCTTGCAGGTGTCGGTGGACGACGGCCAGACCTGGCTGAACGCCAGCGCGGTAAATGGCAGCTGGCAGGTCAACGCCACGCTGCTGAGCGGCAACCATTACCTGCAAGCCCGCGTGACCGACGGCAGCAGCAGCGGCACCGTCACCTACAGCGATTACCAGCTGATTACCAGCACCGTGTCGCTGGGCGGTCATGCGCTGGCCCTGGCCAGCGGCAGCGATACCGGTATTTCCTCCACCGACGGCCTGACCAACCATCCGGCGACGGTGACGCTGAACGTGGCGGGTCTGCACGGCTTCCATGCCGGCGACACCATCGAGATCATCGATGTCAGCAATGGTTCGGCGGTGGTCGGCAGTTATGTGATCCAGTCCGGCGACCTGTTTTACGGCGATGATTATTTCAGCGTCAACCAGTACAACTCCGCGCCGCGCAGCACCGTAGACATCGATATCGATGGCACGCTGGGCGATGGTACGCATGCGCTACAGGCGCGCGTGGTGGATGTCGCCGGCAACACGGCGACCGCCAGCAGCGTGGCCAGCATCACGGTCGATACGCAAGGCTTCAGTAACGACACGCTGACCGGCAATCACTTCATCGAGACCCACACCAGCCTGACCGGCACGCTCACCACCAACGCCACCATCTCGGACCAGATCGTGCAGATCACGCTCGATCATGGCGCCAACTGGCAGCAGGCGACACTGACGCCGACCGATGCAACGCACGCCGGCTGGACTCTGGCGGGGCTGGACCTGGCGCATGCCGTTGAATATGGTGTGCGTCTGTCGGATGCGGCAGGCAACGTCACCGGCACCACCTATTACCTGACTTCGCGCGAAGCCAGCTACGACCACCCCGAATACAACGACATCACCCTGTACGCCGGCGGCGGCATCGACTACATCACCGTCGGCGCGCGCGCCAGGGTGGATGGCGGCGGTGGCTACGGCGACCAGATCACCACCGGCGACGACGCCTTTGTGGTGGTGGGCAATGACAGCAAAGTCATCACCGGCAACGGCAGCAACTTTGTCAGCACCGGCTTCGGCGCCAACATCACCACCGGCAATGGCAACGACACCATCTACTGCAGCACAATCGATGGCGTCACCATCCGGGGCGGCCTGGGCAACGACAAGCTGACGGCCAACACGCAGGTCCAGTCCTTAACGCTGGGGAGCGCCAGCCTGAACGTGCAAGGTATCGAAGAACTCCACTTCGGTTCCAGCTACGCCAACGATCTGACGATTCTCACTGGCACCAGCGTGCGCACCGCCAGCGATGCCGGCAAGATGACCATCACGGCTGAGTACAATGGCTCGTTCATTCATCTGGGCGCGGAATGGCAGTCGGATGGCGTGCAGGGCGGCTACAAGGCCTATCACAGCAATGCCAGCGGCGGCGAGATCCTGCTGATCGGCCAGAACATCACGGTCGATATCGCGCAGGCGTCGGCCTGACCGTTACAGCGTGCGGCGCGAGCGGAACTCGCGCCATTCGCCGCTGATCGGATCGATGAAGCTGATGGCGCGCGCCAGCAGCTGCAAGGGCTGCGACACATCGTCCTGCTTGCACGGCAGCGCCACCGGATAGAAGGCATCGTTGACAATCGGGATGCCGAGCGACGACAGATGCACGCGCAACTGGTGCTGGCGGCCGGTGTGCGGAAACAGGCGGTACAAGGTCAGCTCGCCGCGATGCTCGGCGACGTCGATCGCGGTTTCCGAATTCGGTTCGCCCTCCACTTCCTTCATCGTGAAGAACTTGTCGCCCTCCACCATGCGGCTGCGATAGGTAAACGGGAACTGCACATCGTGCAGGCGCGGCGCCAGCGCCTCGTACTCCTTGTCGATCACGCGCTTCTGGAACATCGACTGATAGATGCCACGGCTGGCCGCATTTCGCGAGAAGATCACCACGCCGGCCGTCTCGCGGTCCAGCCGGTGGATTGGCGTCAGGTCCTCTTCGCCCAGCGTCTTCCGCAGGCGCACCAGCAGCGTCTCGTGCAGGAAACGGCCGGTAGGTATCACCGGCAGGAAGTGCGGCTTGTCGACCACCACCAGGTGCTCGTCCATGTGCAGGATCTCCTCCTTGAACGGAATCGGCGTCTCCGGCGCTTCCAGCTCGCGATAGTAGAAGATGCGCAGGCCGCGCTTGAAGCGGCTGGTCGGCAGCACCTGCCTGCCTTCGCCGTCCACCACGTCACCGCGCGCCATGCGTTCACGCCACACGGCCTCCGGCACATCCGGAAAGCGCGCCACCAGGAACTGGATCATGTCCGGCCAGTCGCCCTCCGGCAGATACAGGAAGCTCGGCGCAACGCCGTCGCGCATGGGCAGCGGCGCACGGGAGATTGCAGACGACATATCAGGACTTGGGCAGAGCGATCGAGTGGTACGCCGGCAGCTTGTTCGGATCGAGTCCCTTGGCGCGCGCGTACACCGGCAGCACCAGATGCATATTGTCGTTCATTTCCTTGATGCGGTCCTTGCCGGCAGGGTGGGTCGACAGGAAGCTGATCGGCTGGTTCTTGTTGATCGCACCCATCTTCTGCCACAAGGCGATGCCGGCACGTGGATCGAAGCCCGCGCGCGCGGCCAGGTCCATGCCGACCAGGTCGGCCTCGGTTTCATCGGTGCGCGAGAAGCTCAGCGAGGCCACCCTGGCGGCGCCGCTGCCGACCGCGTCGCCGAGGCGCGGATCGAGGCCGAAGTAGGCTGCGCCAGCGGCGCCGGCCACGCGACCCAGCAACGATGTGACGTTGTTTTTGCCAGCCTGTTCGCGCGCGTGCTCGCGCAGCGCGTGGGCGATTTCGTGGCCCATCACCATCGCCACTTCATCGTCAGTCAGATTCAGCTTGGTCAGGATGCCGTTGTAGAAGGCGATGCGTCCGCCCGGCATGCAGAAGGCGTTGACGGTGTCGGAGCGCAGCAGGTTGACCTGCCAGTCCCATTTGGCGGCGTCCGGATTCCAGCGAGAAGTGAACGGGATGATGCGCCTGGCGATGGCGCGCAGGCGTATCAGTTGCGGATTATTGTCGGTGGCGACGGCGTCCTTCTTGTGCGCCTCGGACAACATCTGGTTGTATTGCAGTTTCGATTGCTGGTCGAATTGTGCGGCGTCAGCGCCGGCCAGGCCGCGCATGCGCGACAGCTTGGACACCGGGATGCCATCATTCTGCGCCATGGCGCTGGCACTGAGCAGCAGCGCCAGCACGACGGCTTTTAATTTAAGCTTTTTCATGTCCGCTATTCCATGGAGCGATTTTAGGCAGCATCATCATCGCCGGGAAGGCAAGGATGAAGCATACGATAAAGAACCAGAACCACCCGGTTTCGGCCACAATATACCCTACCGACGAGTTGATGAATGTGCGCGGGACCGCAGCCAGGCTGGAAAACAGCGCATATTGCGTAGCGGTGTAACGTGGATCGGTAGCGCGCGACATGAAGGCCACCAGCGCTGCCGAGCCCAGTCCCAGGCTGGCGAAAGCCTCAAAGCCGAAGACGGCGCTCAATAGCAGCTTGTCCGGCCCCACCTGCGCCAGCCAGGCAAAGCCAAGGATGGCGATTGCCTGCAACACGCCGAACACCCACAGCGCGCGGTTGATGCCCAGCTTGATCATCCAGATGCCGCCCACCGCGCCGCCGGCCAGGCTGGCCCACCAGCCGGTGGCATTGGCGGCCAGGCCGATGTCCTTGGTGGAGAAACCAATATCGAGAAAGAACTTGGTCGACAGCGCGGTGGTCATGGTGTCGCCGATCTTGTACAGCAGGACGAAAGCAATGATGAACAGCGCCTGCTTCAAGCCGTCACGCTGGACAAATTCGCGGAACGGCAGCACCACCGCCTCTTGCAGATTCTTTGGCGGTTCGCCATACACTTCCGGCTCTTTCGCCAGCAGTGTACACACCAGGCCGGGCAGCATGAAGGCCGCCACCGTCCAGAACACGATTTGCCACGGCTGGCTATCCGCCATCACCAGTCCCAGCGCGCTAGGAATCAGGCTGGCTGCCTTGTAGGCATTGACGATGATGGCCGCGCCCAGGCCCTGCTCTTCTTCCGCCAGGATCTCGCGGCGGTAAGCGTCGATCACCACGTCCTGGCTGGCCGACAGGAAGGCGATCAAAAACACCACCACGGCAATCATCGACAGTTCCAGCTTCGGATCGAGCATGCCCAGGCCGCCGATAAAGGCGAACAGCGCCAGCTGCGTCACCGCCATCCAGCCACGCCGGCGGCCGATTGGCAGCACGGTGTAGCGGTCCATCAACGGCGCCCACAGGAACTTGAAGGTGTAGGGGAACATGGCCAGGCCGAACAGGCCGAGCGCCTTGACATCCAGCCCGGCCTTGGCCAGCCATGCCTGCATCAGGTAGATCAGCGTGTACAGCGGCAGGCCGGAGCTGAAGCCCAGGAACAGGATGGAAACGGTGCGTCCGTTGAGATAGCTGTACCAGGGCCTGTCGCTCATTATTCAGCCATTATTTTTTACGTAGTCGGAAGACGGCAAGATCGCCGCGCAGATTAGGCAGGAATGATACCCGCTTCCCCTCCGCCAGCGCTACACATTCGATCACTTCCAGCCCGCATTCCTCCGCCAGGTCACGGAAATCGTAGATGGTGGCGCAACGCACGTTGGGTGTGTCGTACCATTCGTACGGCAGCGATTCCGATACCGGCATGCGGCCCTTCAGCAGCGCCACGCGGTGCGGCCAGTAGGCGAAGTTGGGGAACGAAACAATCGCCTCCTTGCCGACGCGGACGATGTCGCGCAACAGATCCTCGACGTGCTTCATCATCTGCAAGGACGACAGGCACAGCACCGTATCGAAGGAGTTGTCGCCGAACAGTCCGAGGCCACCCTCCATATCCTGCTGCACCACCTGCACCCCACGCTGGGTGGATGCCAGCACCTTGTCGTCGGCGATCTCGATGCCGTAGCCGCTGCATTGCTTGTCGCTTTGCAGATAGTCCATCATCACGCCGTCACCGCAGCCGACGTCCAGCACGTGTGCCTTGTTGTCGATCCAGTGGGCGATAAACGCCAGGTCGGGACGTGCCGCGCTCAGTTCATTGAAATTCATGCCGCACCTCCGATCTCGTTCCACACCTGGCCATAGTAGGCGCGCACCATATTCATATACCGCGAGTCTTCCAGCAGGAAGGCGTCGTGGCCGTGCGGTGCGTCGATTTCCGCGTAGGTGACGTTGCGGCGGTTGCTGATCAACGCCTGCACGATCTCGCGGCTGCGCTCCGGTGAAAAGCGCCAGTCGGTGGTGAAGGAAGCCAGGAAGAACCTGGCCTTGGTGCCCGCCAGCGTTTTCGCCAGGTCGCCGCCATGCAGGCGCGCCGGGTCGAAGTAATCCAGTGCCTTGGTGATCAGCAGGTAGGTATTGGCGTCGAAGTATTCGGAGAACTTGTCGCCCTGGTAGCGCAGGTAGGACTCAATCTCGAAGTCGACGCCAAAGTCGAACTTGTAGTTGCCCGACGTGGCCACGTCACGCAGCTTGCGGCCGAACTTCTCGGCCATGTCGTCGTCGGACAGATAGGTGATGTGGCCGACCATGCGCGCCACGCGCAGGCCGTTCTTCGGCACCACACCGTGTTCATAGAAATCGCCACCGTGGTAGTCCGGATCGGACAGGATGGCCTGGCGCGCCACGTCGTTGAAGGCGATGTTCTGCGCCGACAGCTTGGCGGTCGAGGCGATCACCACGCAGTGACGCAACCGTTCAGGGTACATGATCGACCAGGCCAGCGCCTGCATGCCGCCCAGCGAACCGCCCATGACGGCAGCGAACTGCGTGATGCCCAGCTGGTCGGCCAGGCGTGCCTGCGCAGCCACCCAGTCTTCCACCGTCACCACCGGGAAGGTAGCGCCGTAAGGTTTGCCAGTGGCCGGATTGGTATGCATCGGGCCGGTCGAGCCAAAGCAGGAGCCGAGGTTGTTAATCCCGATCACAAAGAATTTATCAGTATCCAGCGGCTTGCCCGGACCGACCATATTGTCCCACCAGCCGGTGCTTTTCGGCTTGCCTTCATATTCGCCGGCGACGTGGTGCGAGGCGTTCAGCGCGTGGCACACCAGCACCGCGTTGGATTTGTCGGCGTTCAGCGTGCCGTAGGTTTCGTACATCAGCATGTAGTCGCGCAGCGACGCGCCGCTTTGCAGGAGCAAGGGCTCGGCAAAATGCATGGTTTGCGGCTTAACGTATCCCAGGGATGACATTGTTGGTTTAGTTTTTTTGAGGGGCGGCCCCACGGGCCATCTAACAAGGTGGAGCCGCGAGGGTGGGCTCCACCAACTTACATCAACTGCAATTGTTCGACCGCGTCTGCAATTACGTTGGGTTCCATCGAGCGCATGATCTTGCGGGTTTGCGGCACGATGCGCGCAAGGTCGCTGTTCAGGATTTCCTGCTTGACCGACAGCAGTTGGGCAGGATGCATCGAGAATTCCCGCAGTCCCATGCCCAGCAGCAGGCGTGTCAATTTCACATCGCCGGCCATTTCGCCGCACACGGCGACGTCGATCCCGGCTTTATGCCCGGCCGCAATCGTCATCGAGATCAATTGCAGCACAGCCGGATGCAGCGGATTGTAAAGGTGTGCGACTTCATAATCAACCCGGTCGATCGCCAGCGTGTACTGGATCAGGTCATTGGTGCCGATCGACAGGAAGTCCATGCGCTTGACAAACATCGGCAGCGCCAGCGCGGCGGCCGGGATTTCGATCATGGCGCCGACATCGACATCATCATCAAACTTGATGTACTGCTCGCGCAGTTCGGCCTTGGCTTGCGCCACCATGGCCAGCGACTGGTCGATTTCAAATGCATGCGCCAGCATCGGGATCAGGATGCGCACCTTGCCGAACGCCGAGGCGCGCAGGATGGCGCGCAGCTGTGTCAGGAAAATCTGCGGCTCGGCCAGACAGTAGCGGATCGCGCGCAAGCCCAGTGCCGGATTCAGCGCGGTCTGCTCGCTCTGGTCCAGCGGCTTGTCGGCGCCGATGTCCAGCGTGCGGATGGTGACCGGGCGGCCCTTCATCGCCACCACGGCTTTCTTGTACTGCTCGAACTGTTCGTCTTCCGACGGGATCTTGCTGTTGCGGCCCATGAACAGGAATTCGGAGCGGAACAGGCCGACGCCATTCGCGCCCGCCTCCATCGCAGCCGGGCAATCGTCCGGCAGTTCGATATTCGCCAGCAGCGTGATCTCGGTGCCGTCCTTGGTGATGGCCGGCGTCTTCTTCAGCTTTTGCAGCTTCTTCCTGGCGCGCGCGGCGGCGCCCTGGCGCTCGCGGTACTGGTTCAGTATCAGCGCGCTCGGGTTGGCGATCACCACGCCGGCGTCGCCGTCGATGATCAGCCAGTCATCCTGCTCCACCAGCGTCGAGGCGCCGGATACGCCGACCGTCGCCGGAATATCCAGCGAGCGGGCGACGATGGCGGTGTGCGAGTTCTGGCCGCCGACATCGGTGACAAAGCCGATAAACGAGCGGTCGCGGAACTGCAGCATGTCGGCCGGCGAAATATCGTGGGCGACGATGATCATCTGCGGCTGGAACTCGTCGCCGCCGGCTGGCGCGGCAGCCGGCAGGATCTGCTCGGTGCCCATCATCACCTTCAGCACGCGCTCGGCGACCTGCTGGATGTCGGCCTTGCGCTCGCGCAGGTAAGGGTCTTCGATTTCGTCAAACTGCGCCGACAGCTCATCGATCTGCGTCAGCAGCGCCCATTCGGCGTTGTAGTGGCGGGTGCGGATGATGTCCAGCGGTGCTTCGGAAATCATCGGGTCGGACAGGATCAGCGCATGCACGTCGATGAACGCGCCCAGCTCCGTCGGCGCATCCTTGGGCAGCTCGTTCCACAGTGTTTGCAGTTCCTTGTGGACGGCGGCCAGCGCCTGCTGCAAACGGCTGACTTCAGCCTCGACCTGCTCTTCAGCCACCAGATAGTGTTTGACGTCCAGCGCGGCCGGCGCCAGCAGGTGCGCGCGGCCTATCGCGATGCCGCGCGAGACCGGAATGCCGTGCAGCGTGAACGAGGCCATCGGCTGGCCTGCGGGGAAACGGGGACGGCTGCGCTCCGCCCCCATTACTCGCCTTCGCCGAACTTGTCGTTGACCAGCGCGGTCAGGGCGGCGACACAGTCGCCTTCATCCGGGCCGTCGGCTTCCAGCAGGACTTTGGCGCCCTTGCCGGCGGCCAGCATCATCACGCCCATGATGGATTTGGCGTTGATGCGGCGCGCGTTACGCGTCAGCCAGACATCGCTTTTGTATTTTGCTGCCAGTTGAGTGAATTTGGCGGAAGCGCGCGCATGCAAACCAAGCTTGTTAATAATTTCGAGTTCTTGCTGAATCATTTTTCTTTTGTCTCAATCAGATTGCGCATTGCTAAAAAACGTCAGGTTTCCCCGACGCGTATCCGGTTGTCGACGCGCACGGCTCCACTTTGCGCGCCGGCCAGGGCCATCTCCACCACCACGTCCAGCGTGTCGCGGCGGTAGGTGATGGCGCGCAGCAGCATCGGCAAGCTGACGCCGGCGATCACCTCCACCCGTCCAGCATCGGCCAGCCGGTTACAGCAATTGGCGGGCGTGCCGCCTTTGACGTCGGTGATGACCAGCACGCCGTCGCCATCGTCAAGGCGCTTGATCGCCGCCGCCGCCAGTATCTGCACCTCGCCCAGATCCTGATCGGCGATCACGTCGATCGCTTCCAGGTGCTCGGTCGGACCACGGAATACGTGGGCACAAGCCGCCAGAAAGGCCTGTCCGAGTGGTGCGTGCGTCAGAAGTAGTATGCCTACCATATTGTTAAACCGCCAGTGAGGAATGAATATTTCTTGTCATCAGGAACTTATTTAGCTGCCGCCACGGCAGCCTCCACCGCATCGATAAACATCTCCGCCACCGGGAAGCCGGCTTGCTGGGTGATCTCCTGGAAGCAGGTCGGGCTGGTGACGTTAACTTCCGTGAGGAAATCACCGATAACATCTAATCCTACCAGCAACAGGCCACGGGCGGCCAGAATCGGCCCCAGCGTATTGGCGATTTCAAAGTCGCGCTCGGTCAGCGGCTGGGCCACGCCGATGCCGCCGGCGGCCAGGTTGCCGCGCACTTCGCCGTTCTGCGGGATGCGCGCCAGCGAGAATGGCACCGGCTTGCCGCCGATGACCAGGATGCGCTTGTCGCCTTTTTCGATGGCCGGGATGAAGCGCTGGGCCATGATGGTGTACTTGCCGTTGCCAGTCAGCGTTTCGATGATGGCGCCCAGGTTCATGCCGTCCGCCTTGACGCGGAAGATGCCGGTGCCGCCCATGCCGTCCAGCGGCTTGAGGATGATGTCGCCGTGCTGCTTCTGGAAGGCGCGGATGCGCGCCTCGTCCGAAGTCACCAGAGTCGGCGAGGTGAATTCGCTGAACTGGGTGATGGCAACTTTTTCATTGTGATCGCGGATCGCCGACGGCTTGTTGAACACCTTGGCGCCCTGCTTCTCGGCCAGCTCCAGCAGATAGGTGCTGTAGACGTATTCCATGTCGAACGGCGGGTCCTTGCGCTGCAGGATGGCGTCAAACTGGCCGAGATTGGTTTCCACCGGCGCGTCGGCGCGATACCAGTCGGTGCTGTCGCCGGTGAAGTGGATGCGCGCCACATTGGCCGTCACCACGCCCTGCTCGACCGCCATGTCCTTCTGCTGGAAGGCGTAGACCTCGTGGCCGCGCTTGTTCGCCTCCACCATCATGGCGTAGGTGGAGTCCTTGTAAGTCTTGAAGGTCGACAGCGGGTCGGCGAGGAAAGCGATTTTCATGGGTGCATCCAGTTGAGGTAATAACTGATTTTAGCCGAGATCCGCAAACCGCTCAGTAGACCTCCGGATTTGGATCGGTGCGTTCCATTTCCAGCGACGCCGCCAGCAGCGCCAGCCGCGCCACCACGCCGTACACGTAGAAGCGGTTCGGCGCCGCCGTGCCCGGCTTGGCCTTCAGGTCCGGCACCGCGTGCTGTTGGGCGAACGCCAGCGGCACATACTGCGAACCGGGCGCGTTCAGGTTCTGGTCGACGCCCTTCTCGGCGTGCACGCGGTAGAAACCACCGACCACATAGCGGTCGATCATATACACCACCGGCTCGGCCACCGCATGCTCGATGCTCTCGAACGTCGGCACGCCTTCCTGGATGATGAAGTCGGTGACTTCCTTGCCATCCTTGATGACGGTCATCCTGTCGCGCTGGGCCTGGGTCAGTTCCTTGATCTCGCTGGAATCCTTGATCGTCAGGATGCTGGTGCCGTAGGTGCCGGCGTCCGGCTTGACGATCACGAAGGGCTTGTGCTCCTTCATGCCGTATTCCTTGTACTTCTTCTTGATCTTGGACAGCAGCGCGTCAATATTGGCAGCCAGGCAATCATAGCCCTCGCCGGTGCGGAAATTGACGGCGTCGCACTTGGCGTGCAGCGGATTGAGCATCCACGGATCAACGCCGATCAGCTTGCCGAACTTCTTGCACACCTCATCGTAGGCGTTCAGGTGGTTGCTCTTGCGGCGCAGCGCCCAGCCGGCGTGCAGCGGCGGCAGCAGGCTTTGTTCGTGAATATTCTGCAGAATGTCCGGAATGCCGGCCGACAGGTCGTTGTTCAGCAAAATCGTGCACGGGTCGAAATCCTTGAGACCGACGCGGCGGCCGTTCGGCGAACGCACCAATGGCTCGACCACCAGCATGTTTCCATCCGGCAAAGCAATTGGCGTCGGCTCGGTGACCTCCGGCGACAGCGAGCCCAGCCGCACGTGCAAACCGGTCTGGCGGAAGATCTGCATCAGGCGGGCGACGTTTTGCCAGTAAGTCGGGTGACGCTGGGTCACTTCCGGGATCAGCAACAGGTTGCGCGCGTCTGGACAATACTTGTCGATCGCTGCCATGGCCGCCTGCACCGACAGCGGCAGCATCTCGGTGGCCAGCATGTTGAAGCCGCCCGGGAACAGGTTGGTATCCACCGGCGCCAGCTTGTAGCCGGCGTTACGCATGTCAACCGAGCAATAAAACGGCGGTGTGTGCTCCTGCCATTCGAGGCGGAACCAGCGCTCAATTGCAGGGGTAGCGGCCAGGATTTTTTCTTCGAGGTCGAGCAGAGGTCCGCTCAGGGCCGTGACGAGGTGGGGAACCATGTTATTACTTCCTTATTACCGTGCGGATGCCTCAAATGAGGGCAAAAACGCTATTTTAAAGGCAGGAAATAAAAAAAGCGCCCCGCAGGGCGCTTTTCATTGAAAACTTATCAATTAATGATGATAAGCCGATTCACCGTGGGTGGTGATGTCCAGGCCTTCGCGCTCTTCCTCTTCAGGCACGCGCAGGCCGATGACGATGTCCACCAGCTTGAAGGCCACCAGCGCAACGATGCCGGACCAGATGATGGTGGTGCCCACCGCAGTAGCCTGCACGATCACTTGCGAAGCGATCGAGTAGTCTGGCGATGGCTTGTTGGCAACGTAGTCGAAGATGCCCTGGCCGCCCAGCGATGGTGCAGCGAACACGCCGGTCAGGATCGCGCCCAGGATGCCGCCAACGCCGTGCACGCCGAACACATCCAGCGAATCGTCCGCGCCCAGCAGTTTTTTCAGGCCGTTGACGCCCCACAGGCAGATCACGCCAGCCAGCAGGCCGATGATCAGCGCGCCCATTGGGCCGACGAAGCCGCAGGCCGGGGTGATGGCCACCAGGCCGGCCACCGCACCCGAGGCGCCACCCAGCATCGATGGCTTGCCTTTGAAGATCCACTCAGCGAATACCCACGACACGGTAGCGGCAGCGGTTGCCAGCAGCGTGTTGATGTAGGCCAGCGCGGCGATGTCGCCGGCTTCCAGCGGCGAGCCGGCGTTGAAGCCGAACCAGCCCACCCACAGCAGCGAAGCGCCGATCATGGTCATCGTGACCGAGTGCGGTGCCATCGACTCGCGGCCGTAGCCGACGCGCTTGCCGATCACATACGAACCCACCAGGCCGGCAACGGCGGCGTTGATGTGCACCACGGTGCCGCCGGCGGTATCCAGCGCGCCTTTCTGGAACAGGAAGCCGCCTTTGGCGGTTTCCACGGCCAGCGTGGCGGCGTCCTTGATCGCGTCAGGGCCGGTCCAGAACCAGACCATGTGGGCGATCGGCAGGTAAGCGAAGGTGAACCAGATCACGATGAACGCCAGCACGGCAGTGAACTTGGCGCGTTCGGCGAAGGCGCCAACGATCAGCGAGCAGGTGATGGCCGCGAAGGTCGCCTGGAAGGCAACGAACATGAACTCAGGAATCACCACGCCCTTGCTGAAGGTCGCCGCGTAAGCGAACGTGCCTTTGATCGGGTCGTAGATGTTGTTCAGGAAGGTGCGGTCATGCAGGTTGCCGAAGAACGCATTGCCCTCGGTGAACGCCAGCGAATAACCGTAGATGCACCACAGCACCACGATCAGCGCGAAGATCATGAAGACTTGCATCAGGATCGACAGCATGTTTTTCGAACGGACCAGGCCGCCGTAGAACAGCGCCAGACCAGGAATCGTCATCAGGATCACCAGCAGCGTAGCGACCATCATCCAGGCGTTGTCGCCCTTCTGTGGCGTAGGCGCGGCAGCGGGAGCGGCTTCGGCAGGCGCGGCTGGTGCAGCAGCGGCCGGTGCGGCGGCTGGCGCTTCAGCAACAGGTGGCGATGCGACTGCGGCAGCGGCAGCCGGCGCTTCCGCCGGCTTGGCGTCCTGGGCGTGCACGGGTGCGGCCAGCGCCAACAGGATAGAGACCCCAGCTAGCAAGCTTGTTATAGTTTTCTTCATTCTCGTTCTTCCTATTAGAGAGCTTCGTTGCCGGTCTCGCCGGTACGAATACGGATCACTTGTTCCAGGTTGGTCACGAAGATTTTGCCGTCGCCGATCTTGCCGGTACGGGCAGCGCCTTCAATCGCTTCGATGGCCTGTTCGACGACGGCGTCATCCACCGCCGCTTCGATCTTGGTCTTCGGCAGGAAGTCCACCACATACTCCGCACCACGGTACAGCTCGGTGTGGCCTTTCTGACGGCCGAAGCCTTTCACTTCGGTGACCGTAATCCCCTGCACGTTGATCGCCGACAGGGCTTCACGCACCTCGTCAAGCTTGAACGGCTTGATAATGGCGGTAATCATTTTCATACTGGCCTCGCTTAAAAGATTTTGGAAATGGTCAGGACAGCACCTTTCTTACCCAGGTTCTTCCCGTTTCCGACGTAGGCATCGGTGTCGGCATAGACCGCCGCCAGGCCAACTGAAACCACGCCGAAATCCTTGGTGACGCCCACCTTGTAGTCGGTGTAGCTGACAGCGCCGTTATTCTTGACGTTCTGACGGCCGACGTGCAGGTTCAGCACGAAGCCATCGGCGATCTCCTGGTTCAGCTGGGCGTCGATGTAGCCGGAGTTTTTCGAATCGGCCGTGCCAAACAGGTTGGTGGTCGAGTGCGAATACTTCAGCGAGGCCGGGCCCACCGAGATCTGGCCATACAGCTCGAAGGTGTTGGCGCTGGTGCTCAGCTTGTTCGACGGATAGTAGTAGTACAGGCCGCCGACGTCATAGCTGACCAGGTCGGTGATGGCGCCGCGCTTGCCGCCATAGATGTCCAGCTCGACGTCGCCATCGCCGCCGCCATCCTTGATCCATTTGATATTGGTAGCCCAGGTGCCGGCATAGAAGCCGGTCGGGTTGTTCACATAGTCCGCGCCAACTTGTAGGGCCGGTTTCAGGCGGGTTTGCGAAATACCGCGATAACGGTAGTCGCTGACAACGGCAGCGTTGAAGCTGACTTCGTTGTCGGGTTTGGCTTCAGGGGCGGGTGCCGCCTCCTGGGCCTGCGCCATGGATGCGAATGCTAAGGTCAACGCAGCGATCAGGGTTAAGTTCTTGGCCATTTTCATAATTGTTTTTCCTAGTGAGTTGAACTTGATGAGCAGATGCGGTTTAAAATCCTTGTTAAGCGAAGCAATGAAAAGCATTCATTGGCTTCTTTAGCAGAATGTGTGCCAGCTAATGTTGTTCAGCAATCAGGTGCCGTATCATGGTTGACAACGGCCCGGCTCAACCCAAAGTGGGAATCATCACGCGCGCAAAGAGGGATATCGGCGGTTTCGCACCACATTAACGCCGGATCGCACCATAATGGTGCAATGAGAGACTAACCAGATCAAGGAATATTATGGATATGAACACTTTTTTTAATGACTTGCAAAACAAGATCAGCCAAGCGATCGAAAACTCACCAGCAAAGGACATTGAGAAGAACGTCAAGTCCATGATGACGCAGGGATTCGCCAAACTGGACCTGGTGACACGCGAGGAATTCGATATCCAGACGCAAGTCCTGGCCAAGACCCGCGCCAAGCTGGAAGCCCTGGAAACCCGCCTGGCCGCCCTGGAAGCCCAAGCCGGCGGCGACGTCACCGCCGCCAAGGTGGAGATCGCCAAGGGCGAAGTGCTGTAACGAAATGCTGTAACGAAGTGCTGTAAATCGAATCGCTCGATCACTGCGATCTGGGCGCGCTTGACTACCTGCCATTTGCGGTAGCGCAAACGATGGTGCATGGTCTGAGGTTACGCTCGAAGCTGATCCATTCGTCGATCCTTAAGCCATGTCACTCGCCGTACTCAAAAGCCGTGCCCTGGCCGGCATGGAGGCGCAGGAAGTCAGCGTCGAAGTGCATCTGGCGAATGGGCTGCCGTCGTTTGCCATTGTCGGGCTGGCGGATACGGAGGTGAAGGAAGCCAAGGACCGCGTCCGCGCCGCCATCCAGAACGGCGGCTTTGAATTCCCGGCGCAACGCATTACCGTCAACCTCGCGCCGGCCGATCTACCGAAGGAATCCGGCCGCTTCGACCTGCCGATCGCGCTCGGCATCCTCGCCGCCTCCAGGCAAATTCCCTCAAGCCGTTTGCACCAATACGAATTTGCCGGTGAACTATCGTTGTCCGGCGAACTGCGGCCGATTCGCGGCGCGCTGGCGATGTCGCTGGCCACCCGCCGCGATGGCGGCTGCCTGGCCTTTATCCTGCCGCTGGCGAATGCGGATGAAGCGGCGCTGGTAGCCACCGCCGCCATCTATCCGGCTGATTCCTTACTGCAGGTATGCCGTCACTTCGCTGGCAAGTCGGTGGAGAACATGCTGTCGCGCCATGAAGCGGCTCCCGTTGTGGTCGCTGCTGAATATGCGGACTTCGCCGATGTCAAAGGCCAGGCTTTCGTCAAGCGCGCGCTGGAGGTCGCCGCAGCAGGAAACCATTCGGTACTGCTGGTCGGCCCGCCAGGCGCAGGAAAAACCATGCTGGCTTCGCGCTTCGCGGGGCTTTTGCCAGAAATGAGCGACGAGGAAGCATTGGAGGCAGCAGCTGTGCAATCGCTGACCAGCGCTTTCCGCATCGAACAGTGGAAGCAGCGTCCGTTCCGCTCGCCGCATCACACCTCGTCCGGCGCGGCATTGGTCGGTGGCGGCAGCGTACCGCGTCCGGGCGAGATTTCGTTGGCGCACCGCGGTGTGCTCTTCCTTGACGAACTGCCCGAATTCGACCGCCGCGTGCTGGACGTGTTGCGTGAGCCGATGGAATCGGGACGCATCACCATTTCGCGCGCCGCGCATCGGGCGGATTTTCCCGCAAAGTTTCAATTGATCGCCGCCATGAATCCCTGCCCCTGCGGCTACCAGGGCCACGCCAGCGTTGTGTGCAAATGTTCCCCCGATGCCATCCTGCGCTACCAGAATCGTATCTCCGGTCCGCTCCTCGACCGCATCGACATCCAGATGGAAGTCGCCTCGGTTCCTGCCGAGGTTCTCGCAGCCGATACCTATGGCGAGCCCTCCTCCATCATTGCCGCACGCGTGCAAGAAGCTGCATCGTTGCAGTTACATCGGCAAGGCAAGTGCAACCAATATCTCACGCCCCGCGAAATCGACCATTACTGCAAGCTCGACCGTATCAGCAAAGCAAAGCTCAAGCACACGATGGAGTTCTTTCATTGGTCAGGCCGCGCCTACCATCGCGTGCTGCGCGTGGCGCGCACGATCGCCGACCTTGAAAAGAGCGAGCGTATTCAGGCAAATCATCTCAACGAAGCGCTCCAATATCGGCGTGCGCTCCAAAAGGACTAGCCGGCAGGACTAGCCAGCACCCAATATAAAAACCGGCCAGCGCCATCCATTGACGTAGCAAGTCTTGCGCGCTTGCTGCTATATTTGCTCGCAGCTTCTTAACGCCAGGACCACGATGACACGCTTGCCTGTTTACCTCGCCGCCAGCACGCTGCTGGCCGGTTGCGCCACGTCGCAACTGCCGCTTACCGACTTTACCGCCAACTCCGGCAGCCCGCGCGCGCCGGAGCAGCTGGCGGTAACGTTCGAGAAGGTCGACCTGGCGCTGCGCGTCGATCCATCCAGCAAAAGCATCAGCGGCGATGCCACCCTCACCTTCGTGCTGAAAGAACCGCTGAGCCGCATCGCCGTCGAACTGGACCGCAACCTGCCGGTCGACAGCGCCAGCATCGACGGCGTCGCATTGACACCATCAGCAATCAGCAATCCTGAAGGCCGCCTGTACCTGACATTGCCGACACCATTGCCAGCCGGCGCCCGCAGCAGCGTGCGCATCAAATACCATGGCGTGCCGCACATCGCCAGCAAAGCCCCATGGGACGGCGGCTTCACCTGGAGCCAGACCAGGGACGGCCAGCCATGGATCGCCACCACCGTCGAAGGCGAAGGCTGCGACCTGTTCTGGCCGTGCATCGACCATCCGACCGGCAAGCCGCAACAGATCGACCTGCACATCACCGTGCCATCACCGCTGGTGGTGGCCAGCAATGGCGTCGCCACCGGCATGGAAGAAAAGGACGGCTGGCGCACCTACCACTGGCGCGCCAGGAATCCGAGCACCTACGGCGTTGCCCTCAACATCGGCCCGTACGAAACGCTGTCGGCCGACTACGCCAGCCGCTACGGCAACATCATCCCGCTACGCATGTGGTATCTGAAAGGCCACGAGCAGCAGGCGCAAGGGCTGTTCAAGGAATTCACGCCGATGCTGGATTTCTTTGAATACCGCGTCGGCCCCTATCCGTTCGGTGACGAAAAAATGGGCGTGGTCGAAACGCCGCATCTCGGCATGGAACACCAGACCATCAACGCCTATGGCAACGGCTACAAGAAATCCGCCTACGGCTACGACTGGCTGCTGCATCACGAACTGTCGCACGAATGGTTCGGCAACCAGATGACCAACGCCGACTGGGATGATATGTGGCTGCACGAAGGCTTCGGCTCCTACATGCAACCGCTGTACCTTGAATCGTTGCGTGGCGAACGCGAGTTCCAGATCGAGCTGTTCAACCTGCGCAAGCAGCTGCTGAACAAGGCACCGGTCGTCAGCGGCAAATCGCAACGTATCGAGGATGTCTACCAGGATGAACGCGGCGGCCCCGGCAACGATATCTACGCCAAGGGCGCACTGATCCTGCACACGCTGCGCAACCTGATCGGCGATGACGCCTTCTTCAACGCCATGCGCCGCATGGTCTACGGCACCGTCACGCCAGCGCCGGGCAACTTCCAGCCGCGCTGGAGCAGCACGAAGGAGTTCATCCAGTTCGCCAACGAAGCCAGCGGCCGTGACCTGGACTGGTTCTTCAACGCCTACCTGTATCACGCCGACCTGCCGCAACTGGTGGAAGAGCGCAGCGCGGATAAACTCAGACTGCGCTGGCAACTGAAAGATGGCGGCGCCTTCCCGCTGCCGCTGCAAGTGCGCATCAACGACCGTATCGAAACACTGCCGATGCGCGATGGCGTCGGCGAACTGCCGCTGCCGCCGCACGCCATCGTCACCATCGATCCGATGTCGCGCGTGCTGCGCCAGCAAGCCCACATCGATGCGTGGAAAGCCAACGAGGAAAGTAAAAAGAAATGATGCGCACCCTGCCACCGGCCTTGCTATTGGCCCTCGCCTTGACGGCTTGCAGTCCCAAATACGATTGGCGCGACTACCGCAGCCAGGAAGCGCCGTACAGCGTGCTCTTCCCCGGCAAGCCCGCCAAGCAAACCCGCATGGTCAAGCTCGATCAGCTGGAGGTCAGCATGAATATGACTGCCGCCGACATCGACGGCGTGGTGTTCGCCATCGGCAGCGCGCAGCTGGCGGATGCGGCACAAGCGCCGGCCGCCATCGCCGCCATGCAGACCGCCATGGTCAATAACATCGGCGGCACGGTCACCAGCAGCAAGGCCTTGCCCGGGGGCGCGCAGGAGCTTGACGCCAGTGGCAAGACCATGCGCCTGATCGGCCGCTTTCTCACCAAAGACAGGCGCGTGTACCAGATTGTCGTGATCGGCCCAGCGCAAAAAATCGAGGCCGAAACGCTGGAAACATTCTTCAGTTCTTTCAGACTTTTGTGAAAACTGAAGTATTGGCTTAGGGAATACTTAATCTGGGTGCGCCAGCGCCCAAACAGCCGGGCCAGGGTCTTGTAAAGTTTCAGCTATGTACTAAAGTCTAGCTAACGGACGTGCCGTTACCTAAGCAAACCGGCGCGCCGCGACTCTTTCAACCATAAGACCAAGAAAGCGCAGCCATGTTAATTGCATTCAAATCGAAGTCCAGCCCGGAAGTCTTGATGTATCAGGAACACGCTCAACGCATCCTGGACCTGTTGCACAAGAATCCCACCCGTGGCGTGATCACCGCTGCCGAAGCGGCGCAAGCGCTGTCGATCCTGGAACACGAAGTCGCCGAGACCAAGCTGCATCCGGAGAACGACGTCGAACACGACATCCACAGCCACGAACAGGAAGAAGGCGAAACCCGGGAACACGCGATGGCGCAGCGCGTCGGTTTCTCCGCCCGCGCCTACCCGCTGCTGGAAATGCTGCGCACCGCCAAGGCGGAAAACGAGCACATCATCTGGGGCATTTAATCCCCCGCCAGGGACGCCTTCAACGGCAAGTCGATCGTGAAGCGCGTCCCGATACCCACCGCACTGTCCACCCGTATCGTTCCATCCAGCAGCGACGTCACGATGTTATAGGTGATGCTCAAGCCCAGCCCATTGCCGCCCTGTCCCAGCTTGGTGGTAAAGAAGGGATCGAAGATGCGCGCCTGGTGCTCGACCGGTATGCCCTTGCCGTTGTCCTCGAACACAATGCGCACGCGGTCCGAGCCGAGTTGCACCGCCCACATACGCATCTCGCCGCCCTCGCGTCCTTCAAACGCATGCAGCAGCGCGTTGTTGATCAGGTTGATGATCACCTGGCCGTAAGGTCCCGGAAAGCTGTCCAGCACGATATCGTCCGGCATTTCCAGCACGATCTGATGGCCGGCCTTGCGCACCTGGTTCTTCATCGTCATGACGATTTCCTGGCTGGCCTGGTGCAGATTGAACTGGCGCCGCTTGGCGCTGGCCTGGTCGACCGCCACCTGCTTGAAGCTGTTCACCAGTTCGGCCGCGTTGCGCAGGCTGCGCATCAATAACGTCGAGGCTTCGCGCGCCGCATCAATGAAGTTGCGCAGGTCGGAACGGCGCAGCGTGCTGCCGTTGTTCATCATCTCGATCTCGGTGGTCTTGTCTTCCAGCGTCGAGGCGATCACCAGGCTGTTGCCGATCGGCGTATTCAATTCGTGCGCCACGCCGGCCACCAGCGAGCCCAGTGCCGCCAGCTTTTCCCGCTCCACCAGTTGCTGCTGCGCGTCCTGCAACTGACGATATGCATCCGCGTTGGCAAACGCCACCGCCACATACGAGGCCAGTGTGGTCAGCATGTCGAGGTCGATGCGCTGATAGGCGTGGCTACGGTAGCTGTGCACGGTAATCACGCCGCGCACCTGGCCGCTGACCGAGATCGGCACGTAGATCAGCGAGCGCGGCTCGGTCGGCACCGAGCCATCTTCCAGCGTGCCCATGTTCTCGGCGCCGGACACCAGGTCCAGCTTGGAGATGTAGCGCTGGTATTCGTGCTCCAGGTCGTTGATGAACACTTCCTGCGCATGGTTGATGCACCACACCGCCAGCTGCTCGGACTCGCGCATGCTGCGCGTGTAAGGCGTATAGCGCTTGCCGCGCTCCATCGCGAACGGATACTCGATCAGCTCGCGCTCCGGCCGGTAAATGCCGATGCCGAACACGCTGGCATCCATCAGCGCATGCACCTGCTGGTACAGCAGCGACATGATGGCTTCGCTATCCAGATTGGCGGTGATGCGGCGGCCGATATCCGACAAGAGCGAAATATTCCGGTGCGCCAGCTCGACGTTTTCCTTCTCGCGTTCGATCGATTCCTTTTGCAGCACCAGCTCGCGCGTGCGGCTGCCGACCTGCTGCTCCAACGCCTGCTTCTGCAACAGCAGCAAGCGGATGCGGATGCGGAACAGCAGGTAGGCGCCGCCCAGCACGCAGCACGCCGCCAGTACGCGGAACCACCAGGTCTTCCAGATCGGCGGCGCAATCGTCACTTCGAGCGACACCGGCTGCTCGCTCCACACGCCATCCTTGTTCGACGCGCGCACGCGGAACACATAGCGGCCCGGGTCCAGGTTGGTGTAAGTGGCAAAGCGCTTGCCGGCATCGGCGCTGACCCACTCGGGATCGAAGCCCTGCAGCTGATAGGCGTAGCGGTTGCGTTGCGGATCGGCGTAATGCAGGGCCGCGAATTCAAACGCGAACACCGCGTCGCGATACGACAGCGCCAGCGTCTTCGCCTGATCCAGCGCAGTGCCGCTGCGTACCGATTGATTGAAGATGGAGAAATCGGTAATCACCACCGGCGGCGGATAGGGATTGTCATGTATGCGCTCTGGCCGGAACGATGTCATGCCTTCCAGCCCGCCAAAGTACAGTGTGCCGTCCGGCGCGCGGTAGCCGGACGCGATGAAATACGAACCATCGATCAGGCCATCCTTGGAGGTGTAGTGCTTGAACGCGCCAGTCTGCGGATTGAACACCGCAATCCCCGATGTCGAGCTGATCCACAACCGCCCCTGCGCATCGCCGAGTATGACGCCGATCGGATCTGGCGCACGTCCATCGGCAGGTGGATACACCTTGAAGTGCGGCGTGCCGTGTTCGTCGATGCGCGCCATCGTCAGGCCGGCGGCCGTGCCGATCCAGATGCGCTGCTTTTCATCCTGATACAGGTGATGGACGCGGTTGTGACTCAAGCTGTCTGGCCTGGCGGCATCGTGACGATAGTGTTCGAAATTGCCGGTAGTGCGGTCCAGCCGATCCAGGCCGTTCTCCGTACCTACCCACAATGTGCCGCGTTTGTCTTCCAGCAGCGCATAGACGCGGCCAGCCAGCTCACCCGGAGTGTTGACATCCGCATGCCAGGTGCGCACCGCCAGCGTCTGCGGATCGATGCGGTGCAGCGCCTGCCGCGAGCCGGCCCAGATCGCCCCATCGCGGCTCACCAGCACATGCTGGATATAGCGTACTTGCGACTCTTCGCTCAACGGCAGCTCGGTGTAACGGCCACTGACAGGATCGCGCCAGAAAAGGCCGTTCAGCGTGCCCACCCATAGCCGGCCGCTGTGATCGGTGGCCAGTGTGGCCAGCGTATCCGATGGCAGGCCATCCTGCCGTGGCTGGTCATTGGCGGCAAATTCCAGCGTGCCTTGCGCGGGATCCAGCAATCCCAGGCCGCCCGCAGTAGCCAGCCACAGCTTGCCACCGGGCGCTGGCGCAATCGCCCGCACCTTCTTGTTACCGATACCGGGTAATACACCGGCATGATCTGTATAACGCTCAAAGCCGCCGCTGGCGAGATCGACACGATCGACGCCGCTAAACCAGTTGCCTACCCACAGCGTGCCGGTGCGGTCCTGGTAAAGCGCGCTGATCTGATTGTCGCTGATGCTGTGACGTTCGCGATTGTCGCGCGGGTAGCTGTAGAAGCGGCCGGTGGCCGGATCGCGGCGCTTCAGGCCATCGGTGAACGTACCCAGCCACAGCGTGCCGTCGCCATCGTGCAGCAGCCTGGGCACGCGCACGCCCGCCAGGTCCGCCGGCACCGGCACCGTCAACAGCTCGGCAGACGATCCAGTCAAGCGCCAGGCTTGCACACCCTTCATGGTGCCCGCCCACAGCACACCGTCGGCGCCGATCGACAGCGACATGATGCTGTTCTCAAGGCGGTTATCCTGCGCGCCGAAATGGCGGAACTGGGTGCCGCCGGCCGGCAACATTTCCAGCCCGCGCGCCGTGCCCACCCACAGGTTGCCGTGCTTGTCGCGCACCAGCGCGGCAACGCGATCGTCATTGATGCTGGACTGGTCGGCGTCGGCATGGCGCAGCATGCGCACGTGGCCGCTGGCAATATCCAGATGCTGCAAGCCCTCGCTGGTGGCCAGCCACAAACCCTGCTTGCCATCGCCGATCATGGCCAGTACCGCCGCCTTGGTCAGCACGTGGGTGAAACTCTGGGTGGCGGCATCGTAGCGGTCCAGTCCCCCTTTGCTACCGACCCACAGCTGGCCGGCGGGATCTTCGTACAAGGACTGGATGTAGTTGTCCTGCAGGCTGCGTGGATTGGCGGGGTCGTTCTTGAAGGTGGTGACGCGATAACCGTCGTAACGGTTCAGGCCGGCCTGTGTGCCGAGCCAGATATAGCCACGCTTGTCCTGCTGGATGCTGGTGACGGATTCCTGCGTGAGGCCCTGTTCCACGCCCAGATGTTCAAAGCGCAGCGTCAGCGGCGCGGCGTGCGCAACTAAGCACCACATCAACAGGGAAAACAGCACAGCGCGCATAGGGTTGCATCTCCGATATCAACCCATTTTAATGCACAAAAGCAAAAAAGCCCCAACCAGTTTCATCCTGGAAGGGGCTTTTTCTAATAACTAGCTTGACGATAACCTACTTTCACACTGGTTGCAGCACTATCATCGGCGTAGAGTCGTTTCACGGTCCTGTTCGGGATGGGAAGGGG
>NZ_FNEQ01000023.1 GCF_900100205.1 Duganella sp. OV510
TATTTCTACTGAATATTTCTTTGTTGAGCATTTAATGCTTTTTGTTGCAGCATCAAACGCCCACATTTATCGACTGTAAATTTTTAAAGATCTTGTACTGCGTGCTGCGAAGCGTTTTGTTCGTCAGCGAAGAGACAAGATTATGCCGCAGGGCATTCATCTCGTCAACCCTCTTTTTTCAACTGCTACAATCGCATCCTCAAAAAACCTCAGCAGAATGCTATGAATAATAAGATGACAGGCCGCAGCGGCTTCAGTTCCAGCTTCGGCGTACTTGCCGCCACACTCGGTTCCGCAGTTGGTCTCGGCAATATCTGGAAGTTCCCTTCCCTCACCGGCGCCAACGGCGGCGCCGGCTTTCTGCTGATTTACCTGCTGGCCACACTGCTAATCGGCCTGCCGGTGATGATCGCGGAAATCACCATGGGCCGCGCCGCCAAGGCTAACCCGATCACCACGCTGCAAACGCTGGCGCCGAAGAAGGGCTTGCCGTGGTGGCTGGTCGGCGTCGCCGGCATGCTGGCCGCTTTCCTGATCCTCTCCTTCTATTCGGAGGTGGTGGCCTGGGTGTTTGCCTATGTCTTCAAGGCCATCGGCGGCAGCATTCTCAGTAGCGACCGCCAGGTGACGGAAGCCGCCTTCGGCGCGCTGATCAGCGATCCGCTGCAATCGCTGCTGTGGCAATGGGGTGTGCTGCTGCTGATCGGCGGTATTCTGTTGATGGGTGTGACCAAGGGCATCGAAGGCATCACCAAGAAACTGATGCCCGTACTGTTCCTGCTGTTGCTGGTGCTGTGCGCGGTCAGCCTGACCTTGCCCAAAGTAGCGGATGGCATCGCCTTCCTGTTCAAGCCCGACTTCAGCAAGATCACCGCAGGTGTGATCCTGACCGCGATGGGCCTGGCGTTCTTCAAACTGTCGCTGGGCATGGGCACAATGATGACCTACGGTTCCTACTTCCGCGACGACCAGAACATTCCCGCCACCACTGTGCGCGTGATGCTGGCCGACCTGTTTGTCTCGATGCTGGCCGGCATCGCCATCTTCCCGGCGGTGTTCAGCTTTGGCTTCGAACCGTCGGCCGGGCCGTCACTGGTGTTCATCACCATTCCAGCGGTGTTCTCGCAAATCCCCGGTGGCCATCTGCTGATGATCGCCTTCTTTGCACTGGCCGCCGTGGCTGCTACCGGCGCCATGCTGTCGATGATGGAAGTGCCGGTGGTGATCCTGCACGAGCGCTTCGGCATGAGCCGCACCAAAGCCACCGTGCTGACCATTGCCATCCTGGTCGTGCTGGGCTCCAGCTGCGCGCTGACCAACAATGTGCTGGCCGACTTCAAGCTGTTCGGCATGAATATGTTCGACCTGTTCGACTTCGCTTCCTCCAATGTGCTGCTGCCACTGGGTGGCATCGCGATAGCCTTGTTTGTCGGCTGGGTGTGGGGCCGCGACAACTTCCAGCGCGCGCTGTCCAACCATGGCACGCTGCGCAACGCCACTGTGACGGGCATGGTATTTTTCCTGCTGCGCTATGTGTCGCCGTTGCTGATCCTGGTGGTGATGCTGAAAGGCCTCGGCTTGTTCTGAGGCCCGTTATATACTGGCCGCACCGTGTAGCGATCAGGGTGCGCAATGAACCAGAGCGAGGTCCCCGTGGTGCCGATGCCGACGATACTCATCGTCGACGACTCGCCATCCTATCTCACCGCGCTGCTGGACCGGCTGGAGCGGCACGGTTTCCTGATCGTGCTGGCCCAGACCGCAGCTGAAGGCCTGATCCGCGCCGAGTTCGCCGAGCCGGACCTGATCCTGCTGGACGTGGTCATGCCCGACATCGACGGCTTTGAAGCCTGCCGCCGCCTCAAGGCCGGCAAGAAAACCAAGGATGTGCCGGTGATCTTCATGACCGGCCTCACCGATCCCAAACAGAAAGTCACCGGCTTCGATGCCGGCGGCGTCGACTACATCACCAAGCCCTTCCAGATCGAGGAGGTGCTTGCCCGCATCAATACCCACCTGGCGCTGCGCCGCGCCAACCGCGAGCTGCAGGACATGCTGGCGGCGCTGGCACAAGCGCGCGAAGACCTGGTGCGCAATGAAAAACTGGCCGGCCTGGGTGCGCTGGTGGCCGGCATCGCGCACGAACTGAACACGCCGATCGGCAACAGCCTGATGGCTTCCACCACCTTCGAAATGCAGACCGAGGAAATTCACCGTCACATGACCGGCGACGGCGGCGTCACACGCAAGGAGTTCGAGCATTACATCGAGAACGCGCGGCTGTCGGTCGACATCCTCAGCCGCAACCTGCATCGCGCGGCCGACATCGTGACCAACTTCAAGCAGGTGGCGGTGGACCAGACCAGCTCGCAGCGGCGCAGCTTCCTGCTGGCGGAAGTCATCGCCGGCAATGTGCTGACCTTGCAGCCGACCATCAAGCGCACGCCATATGTCATCCAGCAGCATGTGCCGGCGGAGCTGATGATGGAAAGTTATCCCGGCCCGCTGGGCCAGGTGGTGACCAACCTGATCAACAACGCCATCCTGCACGGCTACGAAGGCCGCAGCGAAGGCCAGATTGCGGTCAGTGCGCAGTTGTCGGCGCAGGGCTGGGTGACGCTGAGCGTGGAAGACCACGGCGTCGGCATCGCGCGCGACGACTTGCCGCGCATCTTCGATCCCTTCTTCACCACCAAGATGGGTGTGGGTGGCTCCGGGCTCGGCCTCAATATCGTGCACAACATCGTCACCGAGATTCTTGGCGGCCGCATCGACGTCAGCAGCGAAGTGGGCGGCGGCACCCGCTTCACGCTGACCTTGCCGATGTCGGCGCCACTCAGGTGAGTGCCCTACTCCTGCGACCAGACCGCCAGCACACCGTCGGTGACGCCGCTCTTGTGGTTGCCCAGGTGCTGCACCACGAAGTAGCCGGTGCTGTCGTCCGCGCGTACATAGCTATAGGCGGTGAAGGTCAACCACTTGCCGGTCGACAGGTCCGGCAGCGCCTGGCCGTTGAGGACGCTGGTGATTGACGCCGCATCGAAGGTCAGCAGCCCGCCGCTGGTCGGGAAGCTGCCATTGCCGCTGGCGTCGAAGCTGAAGCGGGTAACATTGCTGCCGCCAGTCGCGCAGTTTTCACGGTATACGTTCAGCGTCTGGCCAGCCAGCTGGGTGGCGTTGGTCAGCTGACGCGCGGAGCGCGCCACCAGCACATCGGTCGATTTGGCGACATTGCCGTTTGGCGTCGCCACCGCCGTGCACAGCATGGCAAGCTCCGGCGCAACGCTGCCGGCCGGCAGCGCGGCATTGGCCAGCACCGGCGCCGAATACACCAGCGTGCGCGTGGTGGCGTCGCGCGTCCAGGTCACCGTCTGCGGGATCTCGCCGTACACCGTCTTGCCGACAGTGCCCGGCGGCACCACGCCAAAGCTGGCATAGCTGTAGTACGCCGGATATGCCGGGGCGTTGCTCATGTCCTGCAAATAATGGAAGCCGGCATAGCGCTTCACGGTCAACTGCTCGGCGCCCCCGCCCAGCCCGGCGATGAAATCATCAATATGCTTCTGGAAGGCCGGCATGTCCGTGTTGTCGGTAATCGTGGCTAACAGATCGCGCGCGCCCTGGTTGGCCGAGTGGCCATCATAGGCAGCGATTTCCTGGGCTTGGTCAAGCGCGGCGGTGAAATAGGTGGCGGCTTGCAGCTTCTTGCCGAGCACGATGGCGTCGCTGTTTTGGGCAGCTTGCAGGATGCCCAGCAGCAGCTGCGCGCGGGTCAGTTCCTGGCGATCGAGAAAGCCGGCCCAGAACTCGCGCCCGCTGGCTTCCGCATTGCGGTTGAAAGCGTTCAGGTAGACCGCGTTGACGAAGGCGTTGTTGTTGCCGGTATAGAGCTCCTGCGATTCAGTGCTATTCGCAAAGGCATCAACGATGCGGCGGATATCAGCATTGCCGGCATAGTTCAGGCTGAGTTCAAGCGTGGTCAATGGCAGATTAGCGTCGCTGAAGTTGTTGCGCCAGAACGGCAGGCCTGGCGCATCGGCGGGCCTGCCGAAGAAGCCCAGGTATATGCGCTGCACCAGATCGGTATAGGCTTCCGGCGCAGCCTGGGCGCCTTGCACGAAGCGCGCGCCCATGGTCTTGCCTTGCGATGCTGTGGAAGGGGTATCGGAACCGCCGCATGCTGCAAGCATGACGGCCAAGGTGACGGCTGACGCAAGGGTCTTTTTCATCGCTTCCTCACTTGGAAAGAAGCCAATAGTACCTTTTTTATAACTCTGCAGGCATAAAAAAAGCCCGCACAGGATGCTGAGCGGGCTTTTTCTTTCAATAACTAGCTTGACGATAACCTACTTTCACACTGGTTGCAGCACTATCATCGGCGTAGAGTCGTTTCACGGTCCTGTTCGGGATGGGAAGGGGT
>NZ_FNEQ01000021.1 GCF_900100205.1 Duganella sp. OV510
AAGATGTCGGAGCAGGAACTCAAGGACCAGCGCAAAGAGTTCACGAACCAGTACGACGAGCTGATGCTGACGACCGCGCAGCTGGCGGCGAAAGCGCGCGCGGCGATCGATCCGTACAACCTGGCGCTGTACGACCAGATCCAGGCGCAGACCGCAGTGAAGGATGCCCAGGCCGCACTGCTCGATGCCTACGACAAGCAGAAGTCGGCGCTGCAATCGGTTATCGACCTGCAGCTGGCCGCCGCTGCCGCCACCGAGAAGCAGATCAACGCGCTCAAGCTGGGCACGCTATCGGACCTGTCGCCCGAACAGAAATATTTCGAGGCGCAGCGCCAGTTCGATGCGGCGGCACCGGGCGAGGCGAAGAGTGCGGCGGCGCAGGCGCTGCTGGATGCGTCGCGGACCTACAACGGCTCGACGCAGGCCTATGTGAAGGACTACGCCAAGGTACAGGCCGCGCTGGCTCTGCAAGCGGCGTCGCAGTCGTCGGCCGCCTCGGTCGCCCAGCAGCAGCTCGACGCGCTGAACAAGCAAGTCGCGCCGCTGATCGACATCAAGGACGGCATCACCGGCCTCGACGCGACCACGAAGGCAGTGCTCGATGGTATTCAGGAACTGGCTCGTGCAACGGCAGCAGCAGCGGCGGCGAACACCGCCGCCGGCGCCAGCGGCAGTGGCCAGTCAGTCGAGGCCATGGTTGCCGGCATCTACAAGGATGTGCTGGGCCGCCAGGGCGATGCAGCCGGCATGGATTTCTGGATAAAGCAGATCAAGAACGGCGCGAGCTATTCCCAGATCTACGACGCACTGAAAGGCTCGGACGAGTACAAATACCTGAACGGGATCAAGGCTCACGCCAAAGGCGGCATCGCTTCGGGCTGGTCGCTTGTTGGAGAGGAGGGGCCTGAGCTCGTCAACTTTGACACGCCTGGTCGCGTCTACACTGCCGACCAAAGTCGGCGAATGATGTCGGGCGGTACTTCCGATGCGGCTGTGGCGGAGCAGACGGCCGCCATTCGAGAACAGAACGCGCTGATCGCAAAGCAAAACGAACTGCTGGGCGCTATCAAAGATGCCACTGAGGATACTGCGGAGAATGGCGCTGCCGGTGAGGATATCCGTTCGCTGAAGCAGCACATGGCCAAAGTCCTGTCAACACGTCAGGCGGTGCCGGCATGAGCGAGCAGATCGTCCTGGTAGAGATCGAGGGCTACAACAAAGCCACCGGTGTGGTGGAGACGCTGCGTTTCTGCGACGGTCTCGCGTACCGCACGCGTCCGGCCGAGGTGCCGGCCAATGCGCTGTATCGCCCGTTCCTGCTCGATCCGGGCTGGTGCCGCATCGACATCTACACCGGGCCGGGCAAGTATGGCCAGATCACACCCGGCGAGTGTGTGCTGGACGACTCCAGTGGCACGCTGGGTGGCAAGCTGATCGGCTATGCCTTCGACGGCCGCAGCATTGTGGTGCGCATCGGCGAGCGCGGCGCGCCGTACCCGGCCGGCTACGTTACCGTGATCAACGGCACGCTAGCCGGCCAGCCATCCTTCGACTGGAATAAGATCACCTTTCACCCGGCCGACCTGACTGCGGCGCAGCAGAAAACTTTGCAGACGACGCGCTTCGCCGGTAACAACGTGTTGCCGAACGGCGTGGAAGGCCTGGACGACATTAAGTCCAAGGTCAAGCCGATGGTGCTGGCCCTGGCATCGAATATGTCGCCGGTGCTGTGCAACACCTCGAAGCTGATCTACCAGGTATCGGTGCCGGTCGGCGCCGCTGCGCACGCGATATCGGCAGTGCGTGATGGTGGCTTGCCGCTGACGGCCGGTTCCGCATACGCCAGCCTCGCCGACATGCAGGCCACGGCGCCCAGCTCTGGCCAGTACCGCGTCTTTTCGACGGTGGCTGGCGGTTGCTACATCCGGCTCGGCGCGTCGCCGGCGCGCGGGATCACCTGCGACGTCGCCTACGGCACTGCCGCCGACCGCACCCACGCGCAGACCTGGCGCCGAGTGCTGCTGTACGCCGGCGTGCCAGTCGGCTTGATCTCGGCGGCCGACGTCGCCGCGCTGGACGCTGCGCTGCCGGCGGAAATCGAATTTGCGCTGTTTGACGAGTCGACCGCCGCCGCTGCGCTCAGTGCCATCGCCAACAGCGCGGCCGCCGCATGGTACGGCGACCAGACCGGCGTGTACCGCATCGCGCAGTGGACGCCAGCGTCTGGCCTGCCGTTGGCCACGCTGACGGCGCTGCGTACGGAAACCATGGATATCTCGGACCCGATCGGCAACGGCGACGTGGCGCCGGCCTACCTGGTCAACCTGTCGTTCGGCAGGAACTGGACGAAGCAGTCCGACGCGGATCTGGGCGGCGACAAGACCAGTAGCACTGATCCTGTTCGTGCACCGGGCGGCCGGGCCGGACTGGCGGCGCGCGCCTGGCTGGCGGAGGAATACCGCATCGCGCCGGCCACCGACGCCACCGTGCAGACCGCCTACAAGAGCGCGGTGAAGCTTGAGCTGACGTCGCTGATCTCTTCCGCCGTGCCGGCGCAGGCGTTCGCCGACAGCCAGCTTGCGGCTTACAAGGTCGCGCGCAATCTGACCACGCTGTCGATGTGGCTCTCGCCCGCGCAGATCAACGCGGTGCGCGCTGGCGCCGTGGTCAGCCTGAAGATGGACCGCTGGGGCTACAACAACGGCAAGCTCGCGCGCGTCGCCGGCGTCCTGATTGATCGCCAAACCCGAAAAACTGAACTTACCCTCTGGGGCTGATGAATGGCGAACCCTAAACTTTGCTTCCCAAACTGGACCCTGCCGACGTCGATCGTAACGCCGACCGTGACCGGACCCGGCTGGATCGACCTGCAAAACCTGCACGGCGAGGTGCTGTCCGAAATGGCGCGCTATCCCGGCACCGACTTGCCCGGTACGCGCTTCGTGATCGACCTGGGCACGCTGCGCAACGTCTCGGTGCTGGCGATCCCGTTCCACAACGCCGGCCTGTTCGACAAGGCGCGCATCCGCTTCTGCACCGACGCCGCGCTGACTGATGCCGTGATCGACACCGACTGGCAGGAGTTCTTCGGCGTGATCTACCCATACGGCACGCTCGACCCGACCCGCGTGGAGTGGATCGACGGTCGCATGACTGCGGAGGATGCCGCCGGCTATATGATCCCCTGGGTGTATGTGGCGCCGGTAGCAGGCATCGGCCGCTACCTGGACGTCCAGCTCGACTGGCGCTCCAACCCCGCCGGCTATGTCGATATCGGCCAGATCGTCGCCTCGCCGGCGATCACCTCGGTCTACAACATCTCGTACGGCGCCAACCCGCCGTTCTACGTCGATCCCTCGACGAAGACACGTGCCAAGGGTGGCCCACAGTTCGCCGACCAGCAGCGCTCCTACCGCACCACAAGCATGCTGTTCGAATGGCTCAGCGAGGACGAACTGTACGGCAACTTCTACGAGATGGTGCGGCGCTACGGCACGACGAAGCCACTGTTCTACATCTACGACTCCGACGCGCCAGCGGCGATCCGCCAGAAGCAGTCGTTCATGTGCACGGTGTCGAGTGTAGGGCCGCCAACGGCCACGAATTTCAACATCAATTCGCTGCCAGTGGCGGTCGAAGAAGCTTTTTAAGGAAGAACATGGCAATCGACTTCGAAATTAATGGGCATCGCTACACTAACGACCCGGTGCTGGCGGCCGCTGAGAACATCCCGGCGCAATACCAGTTCATCGGCTACAACGCGGTACTCGCGCTGGAGAGCTATGCGGAGGACGTGGTGGCGGTCGGAGGCGGGTCGACCGAGGCGGCTGAGGCTGCGGCGGTGCTGGCGGAGGCGTTCGCCGCCAGCGCCATCCTGGCGCCGGGCACGTCGGCCACCTCCAGCACGTCGCTGACCACGGCCTATGGCGCGCAGATCTACACCGTCCAGCCAGGCAAGAACTTCAACAAGGGCGCTTGGGTAACACTGGCCAGCGACGCTGCGCCGGACGCGGTGCAGATGAGTGGTCCGCTACTGTCCTACGACCCGGCGACCGGCGCCATGATCGCCAACATCAAGGCGCTTTCGGGCATCGGGCTCACTGCGGCAGATTGGATCGTCAGCCTGAGCGCGCCCGGCGGCGCCCAGCTGGGCTTCAACCAGTACACCGGCTCGCAGTTCTACGCTGCCGGTATCTTCGAGGGGCTGGTGGACATGGCGGCCGGCAATAACGCCGACCTTGGCGCCGGCACGCTGTTCAAGAAAACGGCCACGGCCAGCTGGGCGCTGACGGTCAGCGGCATCCCGGCCGGCGCCTCGGCGTGCTTCATTCTGGAACTGACCAATGGCGGGCTGTACCCGTTCACGCCGCCGGCCGGCATTACCTATCCGGGCGGCGTGGTCCCCTCGCTTTCGGCGGCCGGCACCGACGCGCTCGCGCTGTACCGCCTCGCTGGCGGCAGCTGGCGGCTCTTCATGCTGGGGAAGGACGCAAAATGACGGCGCGCTTCCTGCGGATG
>NZ_FNEQ01000022.1 GCF_900100205.1 Duganella sp. OV510
AAGATGTCGGAGCAGGAACTCAAGGACCAGCGCAAGGAGTTCACGAACCAGTACGACGAGCTGATGCTGACGACCGCGCAGCTGGCGGCGAAAGCACGCGCTGCGATCGAGCCGTACAACCTGGCGCTGTACGACCAGATCCAGGCGCAGACCGCAGTGAAGAATGCTCAGGCCGCGTTGCTCGAAGCCTACGACAAACAGAAGTCGGCGCTCCAATCGGTCGTCGACCTGCAACTGGCTGCCGCTGCTGCCACTGAGAAGCAGATCAATGCGCTGAAGCTGGGTGCCCAGTCGATCCTGTCCCCGGAGCAGAAATACTTCGAGGCGCAGCGCCAGTTTGATGCTGCCGCGCCAGGTGAGGCGAAGAGCGCGGCTGCGCAGGCACTTCTTGAAGCGTCTCGTACTTACAACGGCTCAACACAGGCCTACGTGAAGGACTACGCAAAGGTTCAGGCCGCGCTGGTTCTGCAAGCAGCGTCGCAAAGCTCGGCGGCCTCGATTGCCCAACAGCAGCTCGATGCGCTGAACAAGCAAGTCGCACCCCTGATCGGCATTAAAGACGGCATCACCGGCTTGGCTGCGACCACAAAGGCCGTGCTCGATGGGATTCAAGATCTGGCTCGCGTAACTGCGGCAGCTGCGGCAGCGAACAGCGTCGCCGGCGCTAGCGGCAGTGGCCAGTCAGTCGAGGCCATGGTTGCCGGCATCTACAAGGACGTACTTGGCCGCCAGGGAGATGAGGCTGGCATGGCTTTTTGGGCAACGCAGATCAAGAATGGTGCGAGCTATTCCCAGATCTATGATGCGTTGAAAAACTCCGATGAATACAAGCAGTTGAGAGGAATCAGCGCCTTTGCTAACGGTGGCCTGGCCGCTGGTTGGTCGCTGGTCGGCGAAGAGGGGCCTGAGCTGGTGAACTTTGATCAACCCGGGCGCGTGTATACCGCAAGTCAGAGCCGAGAAATTATGGCTGGCGGAACTTCCGATGCTGCGATTGCTAAGCAAACGGCAGCGATCGAGCGGCAGAATGCACTGATCGCCAAGCAGAATGAGCTACTGACGGCGATCAAGGAGGCGGCGGAGGAAACTGCGGAGAACGGCGCCACCAAGGAAGGCCAGCGCCAGTCGCGGCAGCACATGGCAAAAGTGCTATCTACTCGTCAGGCGGTGATGTATGAGTGAGCAGATCGTCCTGGTGGAGATTGAGGGCTACAACAAAGCCACCGGCCTGGCGGAGACGCTGCGATTCTGTGACGGACTGGCGTATCGCACGCGGCCGGCCGAGGTACCGGCCAACGCGCTGTATCGCCCGTTCCTGCTCGATCCGGGCTGGTGCCGCGTCGACATCTACACCGGGCCGGGCAAGTATGGCCAAATCACGCCCGGCGAGTGTGTGCTGGACGATTCCAGCGGCACGCTGGGCGCCAAGCTGATCGGCTATGCCTTCGACGGCCGCAGCATTGTGGTGCGCATCGGCGAGCGCGGTGCGCCGTACCCGGCGGGCTACGTTACCGTGATCAACGGCACGCTGGCCGGCCAGCCGTCCTTCGACTGGAATAAAATCACTTTCCATCCGGCAGACCTGACGGCAGCGCAACAGAAGACGCTGCAAACGGCGCGCTTCGCCGGTAACAACGTGCTGCCGAACGGGGTGGAAGGCCTGGACGACATCAAGTCGAAGGTCAAGCCGATGGTTCTGGCCCTGGCGTCGAATATGTCGCCGGTGCTGTGCAACACTTCGAAGCTGATCTACCAGGTATCGGTGCCGGTTGGCGCCGCCGCGCACACGATCACTGCGGTGCGTGACGGGGGCCTGCCGCTGACGGCCGGTTCCGCATACGCCAGCCTCGCCGACATGCAAGCCACGGCGCCCAGCTCTGGCCAGTACCGCGTCTTTTCGACGGTGGCCGGCGGCTGCTACATCCGGCTGGGCGCGTCGCCGGCGCGCGGGATCACCTGCGACGTCGCCTGCGGGACTGCCGCCGACCGCACCCACGCGCAGACCTGGCGCCGAGTGCTGCTGTACGCCGGCGTGCCAGTCGGCTCGATCTCGGCGGCCGACGTCGCCGCGCTGGACGCCGCGCTACCGGCGGAAATCGAGTTTGCGCTGTTTGACGAGTCGACCGCCGCCGCTGCGCTCAGCACCATCGCCAACAGCGCGGCCGCTGCGTGGTACGGCGACCAGACCGGCGTGTACCGCATCGCGCAGTGGACACCTGCATCAGGCCCGCCAGTCGCGACGCTGACTGCGCTGCGCACGGAAACCATGGACATCTCGGACCCGGTCGGCAACGGCGACGTGGCGCCGGCCTACCTGGTCAACCTGTCGTATGGCAGGAACTGGACGAAGCAGGCCGACGCGGATCTGGGCGGCGACAAGACCAGTAGCACTGATCCTGTTCGTGCACCGGGCGGCCGGGCCGGACTGGCGGCGCGCGCCTGGCTGGCGGAGGAATACCGCATCGCGCCGGCCACCGATGCAACCGTGCAGACGGCCTACAAGAACGCTGTGAAGCTGGAGCTGACCTCGCTGATTTCTGCCGCCGCGCCGGCGCAGGCGTTTGCTGACAGCCAACTCGCCGCCTACAAGGTCGCGCGCAACCTGACCACGCTTTCGATGTGGCTCTCGCCTGCGCAGATCAACGCCGTACGCGCCGGCGCCACGGTCAGCTTGAAGATGGACCGCTGGGGCTACAACAACGGGAAGCTGGTGCGCGTCGCCGGCGTTCTTATCGATCGCCAAACCCGAAAAACTGAACTTACCCTCTGGGGCTGATGAATGGCGAATCCTAAACTTTGCTTCCCAAACTGGACCCTGCCGACGTCGATCGTAACGCCGACCGTGAGCGGACCCGGCTGGATTGACCTGCAAAACCTGCACGGCGAGGTGCTGTCCGAGATGGCGCGCTATCCAGGTATCGACCTGGCCGGCACCCGCTTTGTCATCGACCTCGGCACGCTGCGCAACGTCTCGGTGCTGGCGATCCCGTTCCACAACGCCGGCCTGTTCGACAAGGCGCGCATCCGCTTCTGCACCGATGCCGCGCTGACCGATGCGGTGATCGACACCGACTGGCAGGAGTTCTTCGGGGTGATCTACCCATACGGCACGCTCGACCCGACCCGCGTGGAGTGGATCGACGGCCGGATGACAGCGGAGGATGCCGCCGGCTACATGATCCCCTGGGTGTACGTGGCGCCGGTAGCCGGCATCGGCCGCTACCTGGACGTCCAGCTCGACTGGCGCTCCAACCCAGCCGGCTACGTCGACATCGGCCAGATCGTCGCCTCGCCGGCGATCACCTCGGTCTACAACATTTCCTACGGCGCCAACCCGCCGTTCTATGTCGATCCCTCGACCAAGACGCGCGCCAAGGGCGGCCCGCAGTTCGCGGACCAGCAACGCTCATATCGCGTAGCAAACATGCAGTTCGACTGGCTGAGTGGAGATGAGCTGTACGGCAACTTTTACGAGATGGTTCGCCGCTACGGATCGACCAAGCCGCTGTTCTACATCTACGACTCCGACGCGCCGGCGGCGATCCGCCAGAAGCAGTCCTTCATGTGCACCGTGGATGCCGGCCAGCCGACATGTACCAACGTCAATCTCAATTCGCTGCCGGTGGCGGTCGAAGAAGCTTTTTAAGGAAGAACATGGCAATCGACTTCGAAATTAATGGGCATCGCTACACCAACGACCCGGCGCTGGCTGCCGCCGAGAACATCCCGGCGCAATACCAGTTCATCGGCTACAACGCGGTGCTCGCGCTGGAGAGCTATGCGGAGGACGTGGTGGCGGTCGGAGGCGGGTCGACCGAGGCGGCTGAGGCTGCGGCGGTGCTGGCCGAGGCATTTGCCGCCAGCGCCATCCTGGCGCCCGGCAGCTCGGGCACTTCCAGCACGGCGCTGACCACAGCCTATGGCGCGCAGATCTACACCGTCCAGCCAGGCAAGAACTTCAACAAGGGCGCCTGGGTAACGCTGGCCAGCGACGCTGCGCCGGACGCGGTGCAGATGAGTGGTCCGCTACTGTCCTACGACCCGGCGACTGGCGCCATGATCGCCAACATCAAGGCGCTGTCGGGCATCGGGCTCACTGCGGCGGATTGGGTCGTCAGCCTGAGCGCGCCTGGTGGCGCACAGCTGGGCTTCAACCAATACACCGGCTCGCAGTTCTACGCCGCCGGCATTTTCGAGGGGCTGGTCGACATGGCGGCAGGCAATAACGCCGACCTTGGCGCCGGCACGCTGTTCAAGAAAACGGCCACGGCCAGCTGGGCACTGACGGTCAGCGGCATCCCGGCCGGCGCGTCGGCATGCTTCATCCTGGAATTGACCAATGGCGGCCTGTACCCGTTCACGCCGCCGGCTGGCACCACCTATCCGGGTGGCGTGGTCCCGTCGCTGTCGGCGGCCGGTACCGACGCGCTCGCGCTGTACCGCCTCGCTGGCGGCAGCTGGCGGCTCTTCATGCTGGGGAAGGACGCAAAATGACGGCGCGCTTCCTGCGGATG
>NZ_FNEQ01000024.1 GCF_900100205.1 Duganella sp. OV510
CCACTGCTGGTCACTGGTTCGCTCTTCTCAAAAATACTGACAGTATTTCTACTGAATATTTCTTTGTTGAGCATTTAATGCTTTTTGTTGCAGCACCAAATGCCCACACTTATCGACTGTTAATTTTTAAAGATCATTCTGTATTGCCAGCTGAAGAAGCGTTTTGTTCATCAGCGAAGAGGCAAGATTATGAAGCATTACAACCATCTCGTCAAGCTCTTCTTTTTTCTCGTTTCGCTCTGTATCAGATACATCGTTTCGCGAGGGACAGAATCATAACAAGGCGGCGCTCATCTGACAAGGCCTTTGTTATATTTCGTTTTCACCATTCCACGAAAGTCTATTTTGCTCCTCCTTGCCCTTCTTGCCGCCGCTGCCGTCGAGGCGCCTGTTGTCGTCATCAGCGGTACGCGCAACGAGCGCTCAAGCTTTGATGTGCCTGCCTCCATTGATGCGGTGACGCCGGATGACAGCCAGCCCCGCGTCAACGTATCCGAAGCATTGGCGGCAGTGCCTGGCCTGGTGGTGCAGAACCGTCAGAACTACGCGCAGGATCTGCAAATCTCTTCACGCGGCTTTGGCGCGCGCTCGGCGTTTGGCGTGCGCGGCGTGCATCTGATCACCGACGGCATCCCGGCCAGCATGCCGGATGGCCAGGGTCAGGCCGCCACCTTCAATCTGGATATGGCGGAACGCATCGAAGTGCTGCGCGGCCCCTACTCTGCAATCTATGGCAATCATTCCGGTGGTGTGATCCAGTTGTTCACCCGGGACGGCGAAGGCGCGCCGTTAGTAGAGCTGAATGTCAGCGCCGGCAGCTATGGCACGCGCAAGACCGATCTCAATGCGCAAGGCAAGCAAGGTGGCGTAGGCTATGTGCTGGATGCGTCGCGCTTCGACACCGATGGCTATCGCGCACACAGCGCCGCAACACGCGACCAGGCCTTTGCCAAGCTGACGCTGAATCCTGTCGACGGCGCCAAACTGAGCATCGTCGCCAACGCGCTGCGCCAGGATGACACGCAGGATGCGCTTGGCGTCAGCTGGGCAAGCTATCAGCGCGATCCACGCGCCGGCGAGATCGACACCACCGACACGCAAACACCCAAGCGTACGCTGGCCGATCGCTACGATACGCGCAAAAGCATCGACCACAAACAGGTGGGCGCAACGTGGGAGCAGCGCTTCGGCGATGACCGTTTACGCGTGACCGCGTATGGTGGCAATCGCGAAGTGATCCAGTATCAGTCCTTCTCAAAAGCGTTCCAGGCGCCGACGACGCATTCCGGCGGCGTGGTGGATTTCGCGCGCGACTTCTACGGTGCGGAGATCAACTGGACCAATGTGCGGCAGCTGGCTGCCGGCACATTGACCACCACCGCCGGCGTGGAATACGGCCGCTCGAAAGACGCGCGCCAGGGCTTTGAAAACTTCATCGGCAATCAGTTCGGCGTCAAAGGCAGACTGCGCCGCGATGAAGACGACACCGTCAGCAATCTCGATCCCTACCTGCAAACCGAATGGGACAGCGGCGCGTGGCAGCTCAGCGCTGGCGTACGGCATAGCCGTGTGAAGATCTCGGTTGACGATCATTTTCTCGCCAACGGCAACGATAGCGGCTCGCTCAGCTACAGCCACACCACGCCAGTGGCAGGCGTGCTGTATCGCGTGACGCCGCAACTCAATCTGTACGCGAGCGCGGCGCGCGGCTTCGAGACGCCAACCCTGAACGAGCTGTTTTACTCCGGCGCCGGCAACGGTTTCAATTTCCGCTTGCGGCCAGCACACAGCAAGCATCTGGAGGCAGGCGTCAAAGCGCGCCTTGATGGTGGTACGCGCATCAATGCTGCCGTCTTCCAGGTGAAGACCGATGACGAGCTGGTAGTCGATGTCGCCAGTGGCGGCCGCACCAGCTACCGCAATGGCGGCAAGACACTGCGCCAGGGCGCCGAGCTATCGCTGGAATCCACCTGGCGTTATGGCTTGAGCACACGCGTGGCGCTGACCACTTTGCGCGCGGTCTACGACGAAGGCTTTAACAATGTACTGGAAGGCAGCCGCCTGCCTGGCGTACCGAAGGCGAATGCCTACGGAGAGCTGGCCTGGCAGGAAAACGCCGGCCACTTCGGCGCGGCGCTGGAGGCAGTCGCTGTCGGCAAGATCTACGTTGAAGACAGTAATACGGACAAGGCGGCGCCGGGATATGGCCTGCTGAATGCGCGCGTGACGGCGCGCCAGCAATGGGGTGGCTGGCGCTTCAAGCAGTACGCGCGCCTGAATAATCTGCTCGATAAAAGTTATGTCGGCTCAGTGATCGTTGGCGATGCCAACAAGCGCTATTACGAAGCGGCGCCGCAGCGCAACTGGCTGCTTGGCGCCAGTGCGCTGTATCAGTTCTAAGCCGACAGCTTGAACGTGCTGACCGCCGCCGACAGGTGCCGCGCCTGATCCTGCATGCTATGCGCGGCGGCGGCAGCCTCCTCGACCAGCGCGGCATTTTGCTGTGTCACGCCATCCATCTGGCGGATCGCATGGCTGATTTGCTCGATGCCAGTGGTCTGCTCGTCGCTGGCGGCGCTGATGTCGCTGATGATGTCCGTCACGCGGCGTACGCTGCTGACCACTTCATTCATCGTGGCCCCGGCTTCGCTCACCAGGCGCGCGCCCGCATCGACCGTCTCGACCGAGTTGTCGATCAGCGCCTTGATCTCCTTGGCTGCGGCGGATGAACGCTGCGCCAGGTTGCGCACCTCGGTTGCCACCACAGCAAAGCCTCGTCCCTGTTCGCCAGCGCGCGCTGCTTCGACGGCAGCATTCAGCGCCAGGATATTGGTCTGGAAGGCGATGCCATCGATGACAGCAATGATGTCGACGATTTTCTTCGACGAGCTATTAATCGCCCCCATCGTATCCACCACCTGCGCTACTACCGCACCGCCGCGCACCGCCACTTCGGATGCAGAAATCGCAAGCTGCTGCGCCTGGCGCGCATTGCCGGCGTTGTGCTTGACCGCATCCGTCAACGCTTCCACCGACGAAGTGGTCTGCTCCAGCGCCGAGGCTTGCGCTTCCGTGCGCGCCGACAGGTCATGGTTGCCGGATGCGATCTGCACCGAAGCGCTGGCAATCGTCCCGGTGCCGCTGCGAATCTGGCCGACGATATTGCTTAATCCATCCTGCATGGCTTTCATCGCGGCCAGCAAGCTATGCTGGTCGCGCGGCGCGGTGTGGATTTTCACACCAAGGTCACCGGAGGCGATACTACCGGCAATGTCGGCGGCGTAGCGCGGCTCGCCACCCAGCTGCGACATCAGGCTGCGCGCCAGCGCATACAGCACAGCGGCGGCCAGGCCCACGGAGCCGAGCAGGATCGCCAGCATCACAGCCGACGAGGACGCGATTTGCGATTTGGCGTAAGCCTCATCATCGGCATTGCGCCTGGTGGCGCGCTCCACCAGCTGATTGATGGCGGCGCGATGCTGCGCGTAGCGCTGCTTCATGATGTCCAATGCGGCGGCGGCAGCTGCCGTGTCGTCCTTTTCCAGCGCTGGCACGAATTGTGTGAAGGCGACCTGATAGAACTCCTGCGCCGGTTTATCGGCACCGTTCAGCAGCAAGTCCTTGATGTCGTCTTCCAGCACTTCCTTGGTCCAGAAGAGGTGGCGCGTGTCGTAGTCGTTCTTGAGGGATTTGAGATTGTCGAGCAGTGCTTTGCGCTCGGCCGGCGGCGCGCTCACGGCCTGCAGCGAGACCAGATAGGATTCAATGATGTATTCGGGCGGGGGCAAGATATCCGCGATCAGGTCCTTGCCTTGCACCACCCGCTGATAAATCGGGCCGTTGACCTTCAGTTGATCAAGTACCTTGAACGACCACGCACCGTAGACAGCAAAACCGGCGACGATAATCGCCATTAATAAAGCGAAGCGGTGAGCCAGCTTTAGTTCTGAGAATTTCATTGGGGATAGGGCTTTTGCCACATTAATAATGGAATGTGGAGTATATCGCCCGAAATGCAAAAAATCCCCTACCAGGAGCTCTGATAGAGGATTTTTTTATATAACTAGCTTGACGATAACCTACTTTCACACTGGTTGCAGCACTATCATCGGCGTAGAGTCGTTTCACGGTCCTGTTCGGGATGGGAAGGGGTG
>NZ_FNEQ01000001.1 GCF_900100205.1 Duganella sp. OV510
TTCAGCTTGATACCCGAGTCCTGGATGGTGGTGCTGCTTGCGCCGATGCCAAGAACGCCGGAGGAACTGCCAACCCCATACTTTTTCTCGTCCAAAGCGGTAGCGCGCAGACCGGAAGTTTGAGTAGCCATGGCCGCGACGACACCGATGGTGTCGCGGATCTTGACCAGCGCCGAGAGCATGTCGCGGGTGTGGCTCAGCTCGACGTTGGCGTACTTCTCCAGGTTCTCGATCGAGCGGCTGATCGATTCCGATTTCGCCGACTCGTCGCCCAGCACCGTCCCGGTACCGGCCTTCTCCTGTCGATCCTTTGCAACATCAAAGCCACCGCCGCCCGTTCCGCCCATCACCTTGGCACCGAGTGCAAGCACAGCGGCCAGGGTCACCGCGCCAGCGGCGAGGTTCAGTGGGAATGGCAGGGATGCCATCGCTTTGACGACGGCGGTGATACCCCAGGCGCTGGCCTCGGTGCCCGCCAACGCCACCGAGGCGCCGGTCGTCGCTGCCTCACCGCTGAGCTTCGTCGCGTTCAGGGCGACGTTTGCCGCCACCTCGCCTTCTTTGAAGAAGATTTTCTTGACCATGGACTCCAGGGCCATGGCCATCTCGTAAGCACGGAAGGCCTTTTCAGTCGTCTCCAACAGCTTGTAGCCCTTCGAGTTCTCGCTGAAGAAGCCCTTCGCGGCACCTGCCATGTCGCCGTACGATTTGATCTGCGCTTGCGCCGATGCCTTCGCGGCCGCAATTTCTGCCTGAGCGATTTTTTGCGCGCTGCTTTTCGGATCGGCCTTGACTGCGGCGAGCTGCGCGGTGATTGCTTGCTGCTGGACGGCGTACCCGGTGAGTGCCGTGGTCAGTCCGCCGATAGCGGCGCCAACGCGGCCAAACGAATCTTCCATGCCTTGCGCGGCCTGGCGCGCAGCATCATCCACCGCTTGCAGGATCTTCAGCAGCTGTTCGGCTTTCGCCACGTCAGTACCAGTATCCAGCCCTTGCAGCGTGGTTTGCGCAGCCGCCAGTCGGCCGTATGCCGCAATCTTCGCGTCAATGTCAGCAATCGCTTTCTCGCTGCCCTCGATCCCGGCCAGCGCGACCTTCTGCTCTTCCAGTTGCGCAACCGCAGCGGTGGTCACGGCTGAAGGCAATTTATTGTAGGCGGCGATCTGGCGCTCGGTGGCGTCGATCTGATCATTGATTGCGAGAATCTCTTTACGGCTGGTCGCCTCAGCTTCACGCGCCGGCTTGTCTTTGTCGTAAGCGTAGGCGTTGCTCAGTTGCTCAGCGGCCACCAGAGACGAGCGCAGGGCTTCAGTGCGCTGCGCACCCAGATCCTTGATCTTGGCGTTGTTGGCGATGCGTTCCGCCGCGTCCTTGCCATTGTATGCAGCCAGCGCGGCGATTTCGGCATCGAAAACCGCAGCGGCATCTTTGCCAGCAGCCAAGGCAGCCGCATGTTTGGCATTGAACACCTCCGTGTCGGACGCCAAACCTTGGCGGTTCAGTTCGGACACGCGCGCCACACCTTCGTCGCGCAAATTCTTCTCGCGAGCGATGCCTGACTTAATTGCCTCAAGGCGAGCATCGACCTGCGCTTTACTGGTGGCAGCCCAATTCTTGCCGGCGTCGGAGGCGTTCCAGGTCTCGGTGGCCAGTTTCGACACCAGGGTGATGTATTCCCTCTCGCCGATGGCGTTCGCGTCGCGAGCAGTTTTTAGCGCCTTCAGGTCGTCGAGGTACTGCTTGTTCACGCCGGTCAAGCGTTCACGTACCGCAGCGAGCGCTTGAGCGGCAGGGCCAAATGCAGCAGCGGCATCGTCGGAAGCATCTCTCTTCTGCATCTTTTCGTTTAGTTCGATGATGCTCTTCAGCACCTTCTCGCGGGCGAATAGGATGTCGTCGTTACTTTTGCCCTTGCCGGGCGCAAAATCACCGGCGCGACTATTGATGTCGTCAAGCAACTTGGAGGCTTTGCTCAGCTGCTCCACGATAGGCAGGTCACGCTCAGCCTTGGTTTTGCTGATGCCGCCATTTTGCAATTGGATCAGGCGCTCGTTCTTGGCAATCTGCTCATCCAAGCCTTTGACGATCCGCGCATGGGCCTCATCGAACGACTCGGAAGCCTGTTTGTTGCCCTCTTCGGCATTACGCCCCCACACCGACCACGCGGTCGCAGCGAGGCCCAACAGCGTAATAACGGCGCCGACAGGCCCGCCCAGAAAGCCGACGGCACGGCTCAGCAGGCCGACCGATGCAACCGTGGCACCATTCGCGGCCGTCAGCGCCGTTTGAGCAGCCGTTTGCGCGGCCGTCGCGGCAGTGACCTGCGCACTCACGCGGGTCTGCTGCTGGCCGAGGATGGCCAGTTGAGCCAGCGTTGCCGCGCGCGCCTGCTCGGCGATCGCCAGATCGGCTTGCAGGCCACGGCGCAGTGCCTCCTGCACATTCAACTCACGGGTCGAGTCGCGCAACACACGCAGCGCAGTGCTCAGTGCGCCGGCAGCGCTGGACGCAGCGATTGCCGCCCGGGCCTGAGCAATGCTTGCATCCGTATTGGCGATGGTGGCCTGGGCCGCAGAAATGTTCGCATTTGCTACAGCGAGGCGAGCCACCATCTCTTCGCGAGCGACAACGATAGCGGATTGGGTGGCGGCCAAGCTGGCCGTGGTAGCGGCAGTGCTCGCCACCTCAGCCTCGGCCATGGCAATCGTGGCCGCGCGCGCGGCGTTGGCCGCCGCGACCTGGGCGTAAATGGCCGCAATGTGCTCGTAGGTCTTCACGGTCCAGGCGGTGAGCCAATTCACGACCGCGACGGCCGTGACCGTGCCAGCAACGCCGGCCAGGAGGTTGAGGTTGCGTGCCAGCGCTTCGATGCCGGTCGTCAGCGCCATGACGGCGCCGCTGGCCTGAGCCTGCGTGCCGATGAACTCCATGACGCTATTCTTCAGCACGGTGAAGGCGCCGCCAATGGTCTGGACCTGCTTCGCCTCTTCCCGCAACTGCTGCAGCGCACTCGGCAGCACGTTCGACATGATCTGCGAGGTGATCTTGCCCTCGGACGCCATTTCACGCAGCGCACCGATCGGCACGCCCATGCCGTCGGCCAGCGCCTTCATGAGGCGCGGTGCTGCTTCGTTCACCGCATTGAACTCTTCGCCGCGCAGCGTGCCGGAGGCGAAGGCCTGCGACAGCTGCAGCTGCGCCGACGCCGATTCAGCGGCCGTGGCGCCGGATACCTTCAGCGCCAGGTTGACGGTTTCGGTGATCGCGGCGACCTGCTTCTGCTGCACGCCCAGCTCGCGGGTGCCGTTGGCGATCCGCGCGTACAAGGTGCCGGTGGCGGCAAGATCCTGCTGCGCGGTGTTGGCGATACGGCGCACGTCATCGACGGCGGCGGCATATTCGCGCTGCGACTGGGTGGCCAGCTTGATCTGGGCATTGAACTTCGCGTATTCGTCAGCCATCCGGATGATCGCGCCCACGCCGGCGCCGACGCCCAGCAGTTGGAGCGCCTGCGACAGCTTGCGCGCCACCACGTCGAGGCTGGCAGCCTGCTGCTCGGCACGCGCCCCCGAATCGCGCATGCGCTCCAGCGACTGGGCGGCGGTTAGCGCTTCGCGGGAATCGATCCGAATTCCCAGGGTGGCGATATCAACGGTCATGGATGGCCCAAAAGAAAAGCCGCCTCGCGGGCGGCTTACTGGTTGCTTAGGAAAACTTCATCGAGTGCGTCGATGCACTCGCCTTCAAACGGCGTCAGGCAGAAGCCCTGGCGCCGCTCCCACGCCATGATCTGCTCGTCGGAGATGGGATTGGCGGCAAGGCCACCGTTGGTGCGTTTGCGGCTTAGCTCGCAGAAGTAACCCCACACGTGCACCAGCTCATGCGGGATTGCTGGGATGTCCAATTGCGGAGGGGCGATGCCCGTCTGCTCCAGCACCTTCTCCAGGTGCCAGCGCAGCGTGCGGCCGTCCTTCTGCTTCGCGCTCAGCTTGAGCGATGCCTCCGCGTGCTCGACGAGCTGCTGCTTTAGATCGTCAAAAAATCGGCGTCAACTTCCAGCGCCGCGATGATCTTATCCACCCAGGTCGGGAATTTCTTCAGCAGCACGGTGACGTTCGCTTCGGTGACCGCCAGCGGCTGACCGCCGGAAACAAAGCCCGGCAGGCCGACGGTGACGGCGACAGCGATCTTCAGGTTGCGGTCCTCGCCCAGGTCGTACAGCTGGCCGGCGCCGGTGTCGGTCTTGCCGTCGATCTGCTGCTTCTTGGTCTGGCTGCGCTTGATGGCGACGACCGAGGTGGTGCGGATGACACTGCGGTATTGCTCGCTGTTCTTGCCGACGATCTCGATGCCAGCCTTCTGGTTGCCATCATCATCGAACAGCACCGGTACGGTATGGGTTTTCGCAATCGGCGCTGCGCCGGTGGCGACCAGCGCGTCGAAGTCGATGCCAGCGGCAGCCGCAGGCACGCTCGCAATTGCGACCGCAGCGTTCAGGGTGGTGGTTTGGGTGGTAGTGTTCAGTTCCATGGTGTTACCTTTCTTCGCGTGGTAGATAAATGCCCGCGCACGCCCGCCGCTCCACGCGAATGGAGACAGCGGACGGGCCGGTGCTGGGGTGGCTTGCGCCAAAAAAGAAACCCGGCGCGCGGCCGGGCGAAAGTCATGTTGCTATTAAATCAAGGTTGTATCTTGAAGCAGGATGGTCGACTTGCCTGCGCCGGTGCCGGCCGCATTCGGCGCCGCCGTGAAGTCGTACTGGCGGATGATTTCCTTGTCGCCCGACTCGCTGCCGCCGAACACCTTCACGTACGGCATGGCGATCACGAAGGCGCCGCCGATACCGTCGTCCAGGCGGTTGATCAGCGAGATCGACTGCTCCTGGTCAAAGTAGTCGTCCATCTCGCCATTCTCGTAATACACGCTGATCTGGCCGGTGACGTCGATCATGTCCATGAACACGTCCGGAGTGACGTTGGAGCCGACCACCTTACCCACCGAGGCGTTGCCGTTGATGTCGACGCTGAAGTTCGTGCAGACCTTCGACGCTTTCCCGTTGATGATGGCCAGGCCCGAAGGCGTTACCAGCATGTCGCCGCCGCCCGGCGCCGCAGGGTTGGTGAAGTAGGCAGCGGTCGCCTTCTGGCGGTCCTGGCCCATGTAGGCGATCTCGGCTGAAACCTTGTCGTCGGCGGCCAGGCCAATGTTGATCGAGGCGACGCGTTGGCCGGTAAAGCGGTACGACTCGGCGACGGCCGTGTACCACTTCTCGATGGTATAGCTGTCGTTGGTGTGGCCGGTTTCGGGGATGTAGGTCACCTTACCTGGCACGGTGATGCCGATGCCGGACGCGCTGGCGGCGGCAACCACAGGCTCAGCCACGGAGAGCTTGGTGGCGGTCAGGCCGATGATGGTCAGCAGCTTGTCGTTGTTTGCAGCACCGCCGGCGGTGAAGCCGCTCGGTTTGATCAACATGCCCAGTGCCAATCCATCAGCAATGAACGAGCCGGCGGAGCGAGTGAAGTAGCCTGGTTCGTCATCATCAGCTGCCGTAGCTACGATAGTCAGGCCGGCCAACGGCGTCACAGCCGTCCAGTCGCGGCGAACGATCGACGCCAACTCGGAATCGATCAGACCCAGCGCCAGCTCGACGCCGATGTTGCCGTCGACCGTGCGGCCGCCGTGGCGCGCCATCGGGCGCTGGGCGTTGGTCTGGATCGCAGCGGACTGGATCTTGTTCTTCTTCAGGGCGATGGAATCGCTGACCTTGCGGAACTCGCGCGCGCCGGCCGCGCCGGGTAGCGTTCCGAACGCGGCCTCCTTCTTGCGAATGACCTTGGTCAGAACTTGAGTTTGAATTGCCATGAGAGTGCCTTTCTTCGGACGTAAAAAAAGCGCCCGAAGGCGCTTGGTTGGAAGTGGTGTTGGGGAAGCCTCAGTCGAAGGCCTCAACCCGGTACTTGATGGTGACCGGCACCAGCCAAAAGCTGCCATCTGGCCGTCCGGCGGCGACCGACGGCGTGTTGTCGATGTGGACATTGATGCCGCCGTATTGCAACGTGATCGCGCAAGGAAATAGCTCTTCGATCGCCTTCGAGATTGCCGCAGACTCGGTCGTACCCTTCCCCGCTGGCGTCCGGACGCTGACCTGGTGCAGCCCGATGTAGCGCCGGTGGGCGCCGCCCTGGCTTGGGTTCAGCGTGCTGGCTGGCAGCAGGTCGCCCTGCAAGTAGCTCTGGCCGGTGACAGGCGTATAGGCCGTGTTGCCAAAGGCGCATGGCAGCGCCGGCGTGCGTGCCTTGGCCCAGGCCGTCAGCCGCGTCTCAATGGCCGCGCGGGCGATGTCATGGCTCATTGAAGTCCTCGCACATACTGTTCGATTGCCGCCGGCAGACCGGCCAGCGTGACGCGTACCATGCCTGATGGCGCCTTCACGCTGCTGTGGCCATACTCGATCTCGCCGGCATACGGCAGGTTATTCACGATCCAGCACTCGCCGCCCGCCTTCAGGCTGGTGACTTGGCCGGCGATCTTGGCGATGGTGGCGGCACCGGAGGTGTCCACACCGTCGACCTCGCCGCCTGGCAGCACGCGGCCAAACTGCCAATTCGCGCGCAGTCGGCCGGTCAGCACAGGAGTATTTAGTACCACGCCTTGGCTAGCCAGTACAACGGTCTGGCGCAGCGCCTGGTCGATGTTCGCGCCGGTTTTGGTGATGAACTTGGAAATGTCGGCTGAGAACGATCCTGCCATCAGACACCTCGCAGCTGGAGCGTGTACAGGAGACTGACGTCGGTCGGCTCCAGGTTGATCACGTTGGCGATGGTGTACACCTTGGCGCCGATCAGCACCACATCGGCCGTGGTCGGCAGCGGCATGGTCGCGCCGTCGCGCTGAAGCGTCGACAGCAGTAGCTGCTGGTCGCCCTGCTTGATCAGCGTGCCGTCGATGTCGTCCTGGTTGTAGTTGAGCTTGACGCCGGTGCCTTCGAGGTCGACTTCGCCACCGGTGCCGGGCACAGGACCACCGGTGCCGGGATCGTAGTCGGCCTCCAGCACGCGGCGCAGCGTGACCAACCCGCCCTTGCGGCGCAGGGAGGCGTCGGCGCGGGCAGCGGCTTTGGTGTAGTCGGTCATCCCCGCACCACTTTCATCATTCCGGCGCCACCAGCTGCGCCAAAGAACGGCTCCAGCACCGCATCGATGGCGACGAAGCGCGAGCTGGCGTCGGTGTTGTTCTCGAAGTACTCAGTTTCCAGGGGGCCAGTCTTGTCGCGCTTGATCTGGTTGTTGCCCACGTCCAGATCCGGCAGCAACGCGGTTCCATCGGCGGCGCGCACGGCCAGGTCGATGCAGGCGTTGACCACTTCGGCCGGTACAACGTCGCTGCGCACCGGGAAGTCGTCCACGCATACGTCGTAGCGCGGAAAGTCCAGCGCTTGCGCCTGGTAGACGCGGCGCCCGGCCCAGCGCTGGCGGTAGTTGGCCAGCATGAACTGCGTGGCGCGCCGCAGCGCGACTTCCTTTTCAGGCTCGGTGCGCGGCGCCCAGTCTGTAACGCCCATGGCGACGCATCGCGCGTCGGCGGCGGCCACGCTGGCGTAGCTTTCGGCATTAGGGAGGCCACGGCCGGTTTCGGTTACTAGCATGGAGACCTCACGATCAAGCAAGTAATATCGACGCCACAATTCGATGTCATATAAGCAATCACTTGGTGTAGAATTATTTTCCTTACAACGCTTCAGGGGATTTCAAATGAAAAGGCTCATCCGCGCTGCAATCCTTGCTGTTGGCTTAACAACTGGAGCAGCGAAAGCTGCACCTATCGATTTCACTTACACTGTTAGTGGAACAACTGGGAACTGGACATACGATTTCTCAGTCACCAACAATCTAGGGTATTTATGGCAAATCTATTTGTTCGGAGTGTCCCTGCCGAATGCAACCAACCCCAACAGCACTCTCGGCATGACTACCGGTTATATGACGCACTTCAGTCATTTCACGGAAAACGGAAGCACAGTCGATTTCAACGTCAACTGGGTGGATCGCTTCACTTACAAAGGGGTAGAGCCAGGTCAAACCGGGCATTTCATAGTCTCTGATACGAGCACTTCTGCGCTGACCGAAATCAACTGGTATGCATATGCCTATACGGGAAATAGCAGCGATCATTACACCGGAGGCCCGCACCTTGGCTCGGCATACGCTCCAGGATTTCAGGGGTTAAACGAGACAATTCTCCCAATTCCTGAACCAGAAACCTACGCAATGCTGCTCGCTGGCCTAGGCATCCTCGGCTTCGCTGCTCGTCGCAAACGCACTGCTGCGTGATCTCCGCCGGCGCCACAACGGCGCCGGTTGAGGCTAGAAATCGCACTAGGGAACGGGACTCCAAGCCACGCCGTCGACGCTCATCAGGCCAGCATCCGAGCCCGGATCGGCTGGGTCGCCGGCGTTGGTGATCTTGATGTAGCAGCTGCCATCGTTCAGGAAGCGCCACACGCCCAGATCACGGAAATGCCATTCGCCGAACTTGTGGTCGATGTAGAACGTGGTCAGACCATCGGCGTGTTGGACATCGATGCGGCACTTACGCTGCGCGTTGGTGGTGCCCGGCGCGTTGAGCATGATGCGGTAACGACCGGCGGATGCGAACGCTGGGTGGAACTGGATAAAGCGGCCTCCCTTATTGCCATTTCCCTCGTTCCACATATTCGTGCCGTAAAACTCCGGCGGGAATACCGCAGTTGACCATCCGGCGGCCGGGATTGTGCCAGGCCCGCTCGTCGTGATCTTGCCGAACGAATTAGCGGAACCAGTGTTGATGGCGCCATTATTCAGCGTCAGAACCCGGGCGGCATCGAACGCGTAAGGCCGAACTGCCGCCTGGATATCGGCTGGGTTGATATCATGCAGGCGCATTTTGTTTTTGATAGCCAACACCATCGCCGTAGCGGCCGCCTCGCCCAGGGAGCCGAACGTCACCTCCATGCGCGCCGAGCCGAACAGGGTGTGCGACACGCTGATGCCGTTGCAGAAGTTGGCATAGTTCCCGCATTCGTTGGCCTTGGGCAGCATGCAGCGATACTCAATCCCGTAGTAGCCCACTGGGACGTTGACCGACGAGAGGCCGCCTTCGCTGCGGACCAAGCCGCTGACGTTGCGGCGGCTGCAGATGTGTGAATCCATCGCATAGTTCGCATTTATTACTGGATATGCTGGGACTGCGACCTTGTTGTAGTTCGACTCGGTCATCGTGTAGTCGCCAACCATACGGGCTGCTTCACGAACGTACAACTCAGGAGACAAGCCAGCGGTGCCGTCCTCCACAAACTCGTCGGAGCAGAAACCCCAGTCAGCCAGAGAGGTTTTTAGTGCTGCTGGGACGCGGCTATCCTCGCGAAGGAACTTGAACAGGCCCAGCGTATAGTTGGTGTGGTTCAGGACAATCTGATCCTGGGCCGCGTAGTCGTTGGTGACATAACCAAAGTTACCGCCCGCGAAGTCAGTGGAGTACGAGCCGTTGCTGTTCCAGTCCTGCTTTTTGACCCCGCCCAGCGGGATTGCGGCACGATAAAACATCTGGTCGAGCGTCTGGTAAGACGCTGGCGCCGCTGCCATGCTGCGCCCCAGCACCTCGTACCAGAGCGGACTGTAGGTTGCTGGATCGGGTACCGGCAAACGGATCGCTGGATCGTTGGTCATAACCAGGCGGTAGCAGAATGCTTGCAGGCGATTGTCCGCCGTGCCAGCAGCTTCCAGTGGTGCGGGGTCGATATAGGGCAGCAGACCAGATCCAGCGTTGCCGGCAATGACATAGGCGCTGGGGTTTCCGGTATGCGCAAACGACGGCTGCACACCGTTGAAGGTTTCACCATACGTCGCATTCGCTTCGCGGCCGTAGGTGAAACTGATGCCGGCGCGGATCAGCAAGTTGGACGAGTAGCTGCCTTCCCCGAACATACGGCCGAATACGCGCTTCGTGCGCGTCACGTCCAGGCGATGCGCCAAGTCCAAATAACGGATGTCGCCAGCTTGTTTGTTCACGGCGGTCACACGGAAGTTGAATAACACCGGCACTTGATATTCGTTCAACATGTCGCGAAGCACGGCCAGAGCAACTTTAGGCTCAACGGCGTATGGGCTAATGGCATCCATGCCAAAATCACCGAGACTCATACCGTACACCGCAGCGCAGCGACGGAAGAACTCCATCGTCATCACATTCATGCAGGTGCGCGGATTGAAGCCACGGTAGTCGACGCGAGCCAAGCCGCCGGTCATCATCCCGCCGAGCCGACCGTTCTCCGAAATCAGCAGCACAGACACGCCGGACTGCGCCGCTGTGCATGCCGCCATCACGCCGGCGAACGTTGCACCGTAGATCACGATATCGGCGCGCAGGGTTGCAGCAGCGGTGCGGTCAGCGGTGCGCAACGCGGCCGAGCCGGTGTTTCCAGCGCCCGGTCCTTTCAAGCCCAGCAAATCGCCGCTGCTGCTGACGTCGAACTGTGGTGCGGTCGGAGAGGCTTCACCAACCGTTGCGCTGATGCTCCCTGCCGAACAGGTCATCATCACCTTCTGCGTTGATGCAAACGGGCCGATCTGGGGCAGCGCGCCGGCGCCGACGGTCCATGATTTAACCGAGTTGGTCCCTCCTCGGACCAGGTCCAGCTGGTAGGCGACGCCGGCGGAATTCGCCGCGCCGGTCAGCAGCAGCACCTTACCCTCGTTCAGGGTGATGGTCTTTGCGGACTCGCCGACTTTGATCGTGGTGGTGATGGGCATTGGCTATCTCGGCAGCGGAATTGGAAAGAGCCCGCGCGCAGCGGGCGGTGGTGGTGCTGGACGATTACTTCGTGTCGTCGCTGGCGGCGGTGGCCGCCTTCTTGGTGCCGGCTGGCTTCTCGGCTGCCTTGGCCGCTTGGGCAATGGCCACGTCGGCCAGGCGCTGCGCTTCGTTGGCATTGGCCAGCTCGCGCTCGGTGACGGCCGATTCGCGTGCGGCCAGGGCCTGCTCACGCTCCTCCAGTTCCCCGGCGCGCTGATGCACCTGCTGCTCGCGATCATCCAGTGCGGTGCCGCGCTGGTTCAGCAGCAGTTCCAGGTTGTCCAGCTCGTCGTTGCGCGCCAGCAGCTGGTTGCGGCTGGCGATCAGTTCGGCCAGCGTTGGCACGCCGTCGCCGGTGTCGCCAGAGGTACTGCCCAGGCGTTCGCCGTCCAGCAGTTCGTGCTTTTCTGGATCGAAGTCTTTCTTCTCGATGACGACGAACTCGCCCTGGGTGGGGTGGGATGCTTTGATCTTGATGGTGGTCATGGTGTTCTCGCAAATTGCCCGGCGCCGTGCTGGCCGCCGGGTGGGGTGATGGTTTAGCCGCCGATCAAGTGGCCACCCAGGTGCGGGTTCGGCGCGGCGGTGCCCCATGCGAGGTTGACCTCGTAGCGGACCTGGCGTTTCTGCTTGTAGATGCAGAACTCGTAGGTGATTCCCGAAATCGGGTCAGTCACCATCATCACGTCGTCCGCCGAGTCGCCGCCTTGTGGCATGGCCGGCGCACGGGTCGCCAGCTGGATTGCCGCGCGCTGGAAGAACGCGTTGCGTACGGTAGCGCCCACCACGGTGATGCCGGTCGCTGCTGCTGGGATGGCCTGGCGTAGGCCAGGCGCCTGCAGCCGGATTTGGCCGCCATCAGCCGTGCTGTTATCGCCTGCCGCCAGGACGTACTGGTTCGGGTCACCTGCGAACTTCACGATGTCGTTCGCCAGCAGGGTGCCGGTACCAGCCGCCGCCAGGTTGATCAGGGTAGCGCCCTTCGCGTAGCCAGCGGCGTTGGTGGTGGCGCCCGCTGCGGTACCAGCGGTGATCAGATCACCGATCGCGCCGGAGTTGTGCAGATCGAAGCCCTGGACCAGGCTGATCGCTCCGCGACGCAGCAGCTCGTCGGTGCCGGCTTCGTTCACGCGGAACAGGCCGGCCTGCTTACCTTCCAGATTAGCGGCTGCGGCTGAACCCAGCACCATGTGCAGGTCAGACAGCGGCGCGCCGTTGTCCTTCAGGATCTTCTTCGGCTGGGCAAAGTCGGACAGGTCGCCAGCAGTGCCGAACGGGATCGTGCCCGGGGTGCCGTAAGCACGGCTCAGCTTCAGGCTGGTGGTGGCCAGATCGGTTTCGACTTCATTGGTCAGCGTGCGCAGCGCCTGGGCGATACGCTGCTGATTCACGTTGGCATAAGTGCCAGCGCTTTGCAGGCGCATGGTGTCGTCGCCATCGATGCCGAATGCAACCGAGCGCTGCTTGTTGATCGTCATATCGACGTAGTTGATGGTCTGATCGCCAGCGTCCGCAGCATACGCGCCTTTGGTCAGATCTTCAGCTGCCATCGCGCCGACAACTGGCGAGCGAACGACTTGGTTCAGCGCCGCACGCTCAGCAGTCGAGTCGCGCGACACAGCCGGGATGAAGCCCACGTTCTCGCGTGCGATGACGTTCATCGCCGCATAGATGTCCGGAACCAGGCCGTTCAAAGTCAGGGTAGTCATAAGTTTCGCCTTTCAGAAATGAAAAAAGCCCGCCGATGCGAGCCTGTTGGGGTGAGTTGAATGTGTGAAGCAGAGGCCAATCAGCCAAATCACCCCTCCAGCGATACAGAGAGGCTTGGCGCGATAGTCGGATGGAGCTGGTGTTAGCCGGAAATGGTGGTGCCGGCCTTCATTGCGTCCGCGCGCTCCTGCACGCCCATGGCCTCGAACTGGACGCGAGAAATTTGCTTGCTGCCGGCACCGCCAGTACCGCCGCTCGATGCACCGCCACCGGATGCGCCGCTGGCTTTCAGGATCTGATCCTTGAACGGGCAGGCGCGCACCAGCTGTTCCAGGCCTTCGTCAAAGTCCGCGACTTCGCCCGGGCGGCTCGGCGAGTACAGCTTGTTGCCGCTGTTGTCGTATGGGACCAGCTTGCCGTCTTCCACCTTGAAGTTGTTGCCGAAGTACGCGCGCGCCATCTCGGCCGGGATGGCCAGGCGGCTCGCGTGCTTGTCGTCGGTCAGCAGCTTCGAGCCGGTGAAGCCGCCGCCGATCATGTGGTTGTTCAGCTCGCCGGTGCGCTTATCCAGCGTGGCGGTCAGCTCCTGGATTTGCGTGGTGCTGGCCTTCGCGGCCGCCGTAACCTGCTCTTCAGCAGCGCGCTTCGCAGCGTCCTTGATCTCTTGCACCTGGGCGGCGGTTTTCAGGTCGCCGACGGACAGGCTCTTGACGGTTTCCAGCGCCTTGCGTGCTGCTTCACCGTCTTCGATGCCTTCAAAGCCCTTCAGCTTCGTTTCCGCTTCGGTAAAGCGGCGCTTATAGTCGGTGTTCTCACCGGTCAGCTGGCCGATCTTGGTGAAGGCCTGGGCGCCATCGAATTCGATCTCGGTGCCGTCGTCTTTGACATACACCGGCTTGCCACTGCGCAGGACCGCGTTGCCCTTGTCGTCGAGGAGTAGTTTCATGGTTGAACTTTCTGTTCAGGAGGGTTGAGGGCTTGCTGCCCGGAGTGGCCGGCGGTTCGCTTGCTGCTCCGCGCGCGGCAATAAAAAAAGCCGCCAGGTTGCCCGGGCGGCCTATATGTGAAAATCAGCGAAGAATTAACGGTTGCTGCGAAATTTTTAGTATGGTGACGGGTATAGCTGACAGCTCAGCGAACTGCGCGTCCCGCCCACCACATGCGACACTTTATAGTTGACGGTGATCCAGCGATTCGATCCCTCGATATATTCAGTACCTCTATACAGAAACACATCAACAGCAATGGATACACTCCTTGGAGCACCTTGAACCGCGAATGAGATTTCGTGACCAGATTGTCGGAAATCGACTATCTCTGGAGGATCAACCTCCTTCATTTCACGCGAGAGAAAATCCGCAAACTGCTTTGAGTCTATCATCGAGCACCCGTTTAGGAAAACATGTCCCATGATATTGGAATTTCCAAAACGAAACAACCTCACACGACGACGACTCGCTCCCCCTTCAGCAAGCAACCCACGCACATAATCTGCCGCGTGCCGCCCTTCAACTTGCGCGCCTGGATCATGGCGCCGATTACCGTTTCGATGAACTCTCGCCCGGAGCAGCGCGGGCATTGCAGCATCTCAGCCGGCTTGCTGGCCGTCCGGGATTTGAGCTTGGGCTGTTCCGGCGCGGCGGCCGGCGGAACGAGGTGTAGGGTCATCCGGGGAGTATACCGCCCTTCCATGCCTTACGGTCACGTTCCGCCATCTGCTTCAGCGTCAGCGTGCGGCCCCGGTCGTTGGTGAAGACCTCCGCCTTGTAGCCGCCCTCGCGGTACGCCATGCCCTTGGCCCTGCCCAGGATCTCGTCCTGCGCCTCCTCGGTCTGCGCCTTCAACCAGTCGTTGTAGGTCAGATTCGCATCGACCGGGCCGCCGGCGGCCGAGCGCTGACCGTACAACGTTTTCTGCCCTTTCAGCAGCGCTATCGAGGTGGACCGGCAGCGCCAGTGCAATCGCCCCGGCCCAGCGCGGTACGGCACGCTATGACCAACCGGCTTGTGGTCCACCGGCGTGTACAGCAGGTGGTCCCGCGCGCGGCAATCTGGCGTCGTCTTGCCGTCTAGCGTGCTAACCCACATCTCGTCGCCGAGGATGTCGAGATTATCCTTGTAGAACTGGTTTCGCGTGATCTGCGCGGTGTGGCTCAGGGCCGTCTGCACGACCGCATCGATCTCGCGCCGGCTGGTATCCAGAAGGCCGTCGGCGTAGTTCAACGCCTTGGTGCCGCGAATCTCCCGCACAATGTCGGCGGTGGTCTTGCCCTGGGTATAGCCCACGGCGATGGTGTCCTTGATGCGCTGCAGGCGGTTGGTACCAAGGCCGGTCGCCCACTCTTTCAGCAGGCGGCCCTGCATCGGCTGAGCCACGGCGGCGGCGTAGACCTGTTCCGGCACGATGGCGCCGATGCTGAAGTCGACCGGCACGACGTGCTTGTACAGGTCGTACTGGAACTGGCCCTCGTACTCGACGTAGGCGCGCAACTCGTCGGTCATGCCCTCGTATAGCGCGGCGTAGGCCTGCGCATTCAGTTCACGTGCCGACTTCAGGAGTGAGTCCAGGCGCTGCACCTTGAACGAGTCCGCATCCACGTCGACCAGCGCAGCATTCAACGCGCCGATCAGGTCCGCATCCGTCAGGTTCAGGATGCGGATCATCTTCGCCAGCACGAAGTTGCCGTAGCCGGCCATGTCCACCTGGTGGCGGACGGCGTGGTTCAGCAGCGGGTCGATCATGGCTCTTCTGGATCAGGCTTCGCTGGTTTTCCAGGTGTGGTCTCATCGTCCATCGTGCCAGGCGGCGGGCCTTGGCGGTCGATGCGCTCTTTCTCAGTCTCCCAGTCGGTGTCGGGCTTGATGATGCCGCGCCGCTGGAATTCCTCGTGCAGCGACTCGTCAGACAGCTTTCCGGCCTGGTTGGTCTTGAGCAGCAGCTCGGCACTGGCCTCTGCCAGCGTCGCAGCGCCAAAGTCCTTGAACAGCGTGATATGGCCACCGGTCTGCTCACCGAGGAAGTCCGCCATGAACTGCAGCGCCTGGTCGGCGGCGTCCTCGATGTTCTCGGCGACCTTCTGGAGCGCGCAAGCGCCCTGCTCGTTGTCGGCCAGAGTCTGCGATTCGGTGATGTTGCCGGGCTTAATCACCAGCAGCTCGGCGCCAGCTTGGCGCATGCGGTCCTCCAAGTCGAGGATCGACACCCGGCCGGCCTCGATGGCGGCGCCGCTATGCTCCACGAATTTCAAATCGGCGTCAGGGTGGTCGGCCTTGACGGCAGTGCCAGCGCCGACGACGATTTCGTTCTCACCCAAGCCCTTGCCGAACAGGATCGGCACCCGGGCGACATGCAGAATGTTCTGCTGGTCACTCTTGCTCTGCCAGTGCTCGACGTTGGCATGCGCCAGCTCCAGCAGCGCCGGCCGGGCCATCATGAAGCCCAGGCGGTTGCCGTAGACCGGCACGAACGGGATGCCCTTGAGCGTGGTCACACCACTCTCGTGCACAGCCCAGTCATCGTCTCTTTTATTCTCGGTCTTGCGCCAGGTTTCCCACGCGCCACGGCGCAGCACGCGCACCTGATCGATCAGCTCGACGTCGAATTCGCCATCCGGCACCTCGACCCTCTCCAGTAGGCGCAGCTGCGTCAGGCCAGATTTGTCGGACAGCCAACCCAAGATGCTGCGCGGGTGGATCTGCACGAAGTATGGCCGAACGCCGGCGGCGTCCTCGTCGGCCTTGGTCACGTACAGCGCCCTGCCGTCCTTGTCCTTGGTCGCAGGGTAGTCCACCAGGATGCCGGAGAAGCCGTAGCCCAGCGCCTCCTGCCCCACTTCTGCAAGGAAGGCATGCAGGTTGCGGCCTTGGCGATCGACGTCCTCGCACAGCGTCTGGATCTTCGCTGGCACATCCTTGCCGAACGTGACCGGCTTGCTGAATGGTTTGGCGCCCAGCACCTCGATGGTCCGCTGGTAGGCTGGGAACAGCGTGGCCACGGCTAGGCGCGTCTCGTGCGACTTATCATCCTCGCCCGGCCATTGCGGCAGGTAGGTCTTGCCGGCGACCCGCATGGCGTCGGTGCCGCCCAGCAGCGCATCGATGAGCGCGCAGTGCTTGTTCAGCGCTGCGGCTGCATCGGATTGTTTGCGGACGGCGTGGACCATGGAGTTCCTTGTTACATGCGAAGCGAAGTCACCGAGGTTTCGCGCTTCACGATTGGGTACCGCTTCACGAGGTAATACCCATTTGCGTCATTCGGATGGTCATGGCCAGATTTCTTGTCAGGCTGCCCGTCAGCGCCCCACACCTGCTGCTCCAACGCTTCGGTGGTCGTCGGACAGGTGTCGGTGTTGATCTTCCAGCGGCGCACGCCGTCGGCGTTCAGGATCATCGCGTTATACGCGTTGACCCGATCTTTCACTGCTGGGTTAGAGTGGTCGACCTCGATCTGGAAGCCGGCCGCGCGCAGGATCGACAGGTCCGATTCGCTGGCGTTTTTGCTACTGGTGTTCTGCCCGGACGCGTCCGGGAAAATCTTGACCTGGTGGCCCTTATCCTTGAAGTCTTCCTTCAATATCCGCGCCATGGCCGGCGTGTCGCGCACCTTCACGCGCTCGGCCAGCGTGAGCGGCAGGCCCTCGCGGACCACGTTGATGCATGCGGTCATATTCTGCACGTTGAAGTCCAGCCCCACCTGCAGCGGCTCGCCAGGCAGGATGATCGCAGTCGAGCGATTCTGCACTCGGTCAAAGTCAGGATATACACTGCCGCTGGTCAGATTCGTGAACTTGCCCCGCAGGTACGCGTCGATCAGTGCTGGCGGGTAGCTAGCCAGCAGCGACGGGATGTAGTCCGCCGGTAGGTTCAGTTCATTGTCAAACGTGCTGGCCTGGATCAGCCCATACAGCGCGGCCAGCTCCGGCTTGTCGCGCAGCGCCTTCACGAACTGCTGGTAGACGAACTTGAAGCCCTCGGGCGTGGTCGTCACGTCGATGCCATTCAACAGCCCGGGTACGTTGTAGCGCATCCGCGCGATGATCTTGCGCCAAGCCGTCTCGGCCTTCTTCATCGGCATCACGTCCAGCTCGTCGATCAGCGCGTGGCCGATCTTGAAGCCGACAATCGTCTCCGGCTTCTCCATCGACCGGCAGATGACCGTGCCGCGATACAGTCGCCCCTGATATACCTCCACCTCGTGGTCGCCCTGCTTAACCTTGATGCGCAGCCCCATCTTGTCCGCGACCTCCTCCATCGTGGGATAGAAGATGTCGCGGATCTGCGGGTAGGTCGGTGCGAAGTAGCCTTGGCTGATGCCCGGCCACTGCCAAAAGTGCATGCACATGCCGATACAGCCGACGAAGGTCTTGCCTGAGCCGAAGCCGGCTACGTAGGCCTTGTACTTGTGCGGCAGGTTCAGGAACGCTGCCTGCGGGATGTTCAGTTCAAGCTGGGGTGTCATCACGCTTCGCCGCATCCTTCACGCCGATCACGATCTGGACCGGCGTCGGCACATCGTCGGCACCCGGCACCTCTTTGTTCGCCTTCAGTAGATTCAGGCCGATCTCAGCGGAGCCGTTCGCCATCTTGGTCAGCACGGCGATGTCGCCCAGGGCCATGCGGCTTTTATCATCGAGCGGCGCTGCGTCGTCAATCTCGGCAACCTTGGCGTGTGCGATGCCGGCCAACCGGTGCGCGGTTGCGGCGCCGTACTTGGCCGCTTTGGCCAGATGCATCGACACTTCTTTAAGCTCATCGGCCAAAGTGCGCGCACTTATCTGCGCACTTATCGGCAAAGCGGCGAACGCCGTTTCAGCCGCAACCATTTGATTTGCAACGTCTTTAATCTGTTTCGTCTGCGTACCAAAGCGCTTGCGAATTGCGGCTTCCGAGATTCCAAACTCACGGGCCAGTCCCCTCGCCGTCTCACCTTGGATCAGGCGCCGCTCGATCTCCGACCACTGCTTTTCTGTCAGGGATGACTTTCGACCCATGGTTGCCCTCTGGTAACATGTAATTTCGCGCGCCCCTCAGCGCGCCCGTCATCACGGAGAGAACATGAGCTACCTGGTATCACTGCAAGAGGTCGATATGCCTTGGGGATTCACACATGCCTTTACCGCCAACGAACGCGCCTTAATCTTGAGCGCAGTGGTGGGTGTGCAATTCAAGCTAAACGAGGGATCTGCGCACCTGCATGCGGACGGCGACTTAATGCTGACACTGAAATCTCCGGGTGGGTTCAGCCACCACTGCGTAAATTACGCAAAACTTCGCGAACAACTGCTAGATCCCGATAGCGTGACGCTGTACGAACGTCACGCTCATTGATGTCGCCGCCCGCTCCGGGCTGACACCTCCAGGTGCGATTGTCTGCACCTGGAGGTCGGAGCCACCCGGTCATGTTTCGTCAGCGATCTGCGCCCGCTTTTCGTAGCCCGCCCGCTGGAGCGCGATGGACGGCCCGCACGTGTTACTTGTATGGCCAGGTGGCCATGTTCGGGGAGTCCGGTGCACGCGGCACCGGCGCGGGGCGGTCAACACCCCATAGGATCATCATGATGGCGAGCATGCTCACGCTGGCAACCGCGAGGTGCGGGTCATGAACTCGGCGTGCGCGCGCTCGGTGCGCTGGCGCATCCAGGCATCGAAGTCGACAACCTGGAATTCGGCGCCATCGCCCACAGCGGGCGCCGGCTTGCGCACCAGCTCGTACTCGCTGAGCACCGACTCCAGCTGCTTCAATCCTGGCGCGTCGAGCGCGACGTAGTGCTCGCACGTGACGGTGACGCCAAACTTTTCAGCCGCGACGCGCAGCTCGAACGAGACGCAGTGATCAGGCAGGCCGAGCAGCGCCTGGAGCGCCGGGTAGATCTGGTGTGGCGAGACGATGTCGCGCATGATCATGCCGGCTCGTGCGTTTGGCCGAAGATGTCGGCCTTGCACGGATACAGCTCACCAGCAACACCAGTCACCAGCACAACGCCCGGCGTGATGGTGTGATTGCCTGAGAGTGTCAGGACGATGTACGAGGCATCGTTCTCACGGACCACCTGGCAGCCTTGGTAGACGAAGTCACCAGGCAGCGATGTGTCTCCGACGTGCGCGGTGTTCTCGCGGCCGTGCTGCATCAGCTCGTCGAAGGTGATGGCATCGATGACCACCGGTTTCTTGCGGAATTTGGCCATGGCCACCTCGAATAAAAAAGCCACCCGGAGGCGGCGAAGGTCCATCAGGGATGAACGGGAGAACCTGGAGCGGGCGAAGGGAATCGAACCCTCGTCATCGGCTTGGAAGGCGGCAGCTCTACCATTGAGCTACGCCCGCACTGCGGCGCCCGGGATCGCCCAGGCCTGAACCGCGTTGAAACTGGTGCTGCATATTGCCGCCCTGCGGTCTCATCCTCTGCCGTGGCTTCGGGATTAACGCAGGTGCGGCGAATTCTTACCAACGCGCGCCTTTGCGCGGCATCGTCGCGGCGATCTCACGCGCCACGCCGAAATCATCTTGCAGCACCAGCAGCGCCATGCACATGCGCACCCAGCGGATGCGGGCAAGATAGTCAGAGGATGTTGGAACAGATTCCATGGCAGCCTCGCAAATCAGGCGCGGAATAGAAAAACCGCCACGAGGGCGGTTCGGTTTGTGCTCCAGCGCTATCTGCGAAGTGAGCGGTACACGCGAGCGAAAGCATCAAACGATGTTGGTGCTAGCCTCGAATCACTGCTATCGGTGAGGCGCAAGGCCTGCATTACGAGTGCGGTGAGTGTGTAAGACTGCACGTTAACGTACTCGATAGCTCATGTCAATACCCGAAAATCGCAGCCAGGTCAGGGTAGTGATTATCAATAAACTCGTCTGGCCTTTCCTCGCGCATCAATAGGACCGGCACGTCAATCGATGCAAGGTCGAACAGATACACTGCCCGCACTCCCGTGTCGTCCGGCTCCAGCTGCACGGCTATCAGAAACTGAGTGCCCAATCGCTTATCGATTGGGAAGCACCACCGGTTTACTTTTGCGCTGCGATTGAATCGCTCCGCCCGACTTACGATCACCTGGGCCTGAATGCGACCATTTAGAACGAATGTATTTCTGCTGTGGCCTGGTTCGAGGCTGACGTTTGCGGCAACTACGCACTCGCAGATTTCCAGGAATATCCTCGACCTCACCGCCTCCGTCTTCCTGTATTTCTCAACATGACGTACTCCGCGCGGGTGCGGCGCGACGCCCGCAAGGAAATACGCCTTTGTCAAACTTTGGAACCTGTTGGTGAATGTCGTCGCACTGGGCACGCGGGGATCCTGATTGATGAGGTCAGTCGACACCTTCCCGTTTTCCCGGTAGAGCATGCGTAGCATGTCTAGCAGGACTTCGGTGGGGATGCCTCGCCCTCGGCATCGGCGAAGCTCTTGGGCGCGCTGGAACGTGGCAACGTCTATGAGTGCCGGGAACGCATTGCGCTTCCGGATCCAGGAGCTCTCTGGCGTACGCACCGCGACGGTCTGCATTCTCTGCGTGGTCCGGTTGTAGATCGCGGTTCCGATGTATTTCTCGCTTGTCAGAATCCTGTGAACGATGGGAGCGGTCCAAGTACGACCAAGTCCATATTCCGTCGGAATTGCTTCAGCATTGAGCGCCCGCGAAATGGCGGCATCCTGCAAATCGCCAGCGAGGTACCAGTCGTAGATTCTACGCACCACGGCAATTTCGTGTTCCGGCCCGAGAACAAGCGCCACCCGGTCGGTCAGCGCCGACTTGCGTTCGCCGTTCGCTAGCTCGCGGCGGACGTTGCCATTTTTTTCCAACGACACTCGTCGCAGACCATAACCGGCCGGGCCGCCCTGCTTAAACCCCTGCCTCGCCAGCCGCGCCTGACCGGCGACGACCTTTGCAGATTTCTCCCGACTATCTTCGGCTGCGCGCACGCGACTTACTGTCTTCAATATCAGACTTGCGAGCGAATCATCATTGTTGAACTGCTCGGCGACGTAGAGGATCTTGATCCCTGCGTTTTTGCAAATAAATTCGTAGTGAGCGCTCTCATCAGGGTCTTGAAATCGCCCCCATCGCGTGACGTCATACACAAGGACCGCCTGGAAGGGAACTCCTGCACCGCTAGTGACGTCATGGATCAAGCTCAGCAAGCCCTTCCGCTGCTTGATCGTCAAACCGCTCTTCCCTGAATCGGTGTATTCCTTCACGATCTCCATGCGGTGGCGTCGCGCATAGGCCGTCAGCGCTATGCGTTGCGTCGGAATCGATCCTATCTGTCCGTCTGTCGACATGCGCATGTACAGAGCAACACCTTGCCTAACACGCGTGCCGGCCGGCCCCTGGTTGGTCTTGTTCGCCATGCGGCACCCCGATCTGCTGGTCGTGGAGCACGATAGCACAACGCGCTAGTGTCGCCAGGGCAATTTCGATGCTTACGCCGTTCTCGAAGAGAAATGCGCCTGCGAAGTATCTGCCGTGTGTGGCGGCAAGGGCTTTCGCAGCGAGGCAGAATTGATACGTTCGAATGTCCACAAGAGAACTGTATCATCAGTAATAGGTCGGAACTTGAGATTTATCAAGCAACGCAACTTATACATATCGCGGGTTTGAACTCCGGCGCTATCTGTGGGGTGAGCGGTAGACACGAGCGCAAGCATCAATGGATTGGTGCAAGCCTTGAATCGCTGCTAGCGGTGAGGCTTAAAGCCTGCATTACGACACGCAGTGAGTGTGTAGCGGCGACGTTAACGTACAAAAAACGGATTGTCAACTCGAAATCGCAAGGCGCGCAACTCACGCCGATCGCTATTTATCCTTTTTTACCAAGCGGTCTGGAATGGTCGTGCTCTTGAAAAACTCGTTTGCAGGGCCAACGGGCTTTGCAATCGGGGCCGAAGGCTGGGGGCTTGGTTGATTCGGGGAAGAATTCTGGGTAGGGCCGTTTTGACCACTCGATTTTTGAGACATATTAGGCTCCGCAAATATTTGGATAGAATTAGTCGGCTGACCATCCAGCACCTTAACATTATAGGCTTTGTCTGTAGCTGATGCTTTATTATAAACGTACAGGCCAGCAGATGGGACAAGCGCCGCAGCTGCTATTGCAGCGGAAATTAGGGCCCGATGGAGCCTAGCTCCGCGCCCCACGTTAATTCGACTGTTCCAGGATGCCGCTGTAGCAAACTGATCATTCATGTATTCCTGAAAATCAACTGATGCTTTCTTGCTCGCCTCGTCATCAGGCAAGTTTTGTTTTGACCAGTACTCGCGAAGCCGATCACTGTGCTCTTTGAGTGCTTTGAGATTCGGTAGCTTCTGGTACGACTCAACGATCAACGACCGGCCCATGTAGTAAATCCCAACGAGAAGTGCTGCGACAGTTATGGCAATAAATGCGCAGAACAAGTAGCAGCCCCATGATTTGGCGTATTGATAATCGACCACGATGATTGATGTACCGCTAGCGAGCCCTGTAAAAGCCACTAGGGGCGTGTTCACCATTGAGGTTGCAACATTCCGTTGCTCGAGCTCGAACTCATAGAACTTCTGAAAATAGGAGGAATCCATTAGATGATCTGATATCAGAACCTAAAACTAACGCCGCGTGAATTCCGTAATGTTATCGCAATTTCCCAGCAGCACGTGCATTATGCGCATGGAGGAGCCCTTCCAGTTCGCTGACCATGTCAAGCACGCGCTCGCGCTCGAAGCCTTGGCCACTCACCTCGCTCTTGCCACTACCTTTGCACGGAACGCAAATGCGGCGGTCCGGCGTGTTGCCGCTACCCGAGCAGGCCGGGCACTTGCCATCCAGCCAGTGCGCCAGTGACCGTTCGGCCACGCGGCGGTATAAAGCTTCTGCTGCCTGCCCGTCCCAGGCATTGCCGATCTTGACCCACTTCCGTTCGCGGCCCTTCTCGATCACCCGCACCGTCCAGATCCGCAGCAACTGCGCAAGGTTGGCGCTGCCCGATTCGAACAGCTTGTGCTGCGTGCCGTCGGCGTACTTCACGCGCGACAGTAGCGCACCAATGCCGGCGCCGGCGGTGTCGGCCAGCGCCGCCGCGCAAAGCGCATCAGTGGCGTGGTGGTGCTCGTCGTCGCGCAGGTCAGTCGAATTGACGGCGTGAAGGTATCGGTCGGCAAAGCCCATTGTCGTGCTCCAAGGTGTGTGACTGGACGTTAACACAGTAATTTCCGGAGCGCTAGACTGTCGAGATAACAACGTCATCACCCGCGCAGCTGCTGGAGCGCTTTCGCATAGCCGGCCGCCAGCGCGCCGACTTCGAGATGAGGCAGCGCGCGCACGTAGTAGCTGATCGCCAGCCGGATCGCCGCGTACTCGCCGGTGGTCAGGTCCAGCAGCTCCGTCGGACGCGCACACGCCTTCAGCAACGCAGTCCACGCCTTGACCGCCACCTCGTACAACCGGCGATTGCCCTGCTGCGACCAGACCGCCGCGCTGGTCAGCAGGTGCTCGGTCAGCGTGTTGGCCAGGCTGGCCGGCGCCTCGCCGCGCTTGGCTGCGTCGAGCGCGATCAGCACCAGCAGCGCGGTCTTGTCGCCCTCCTCCTGGCCGACCAGCTGCTTGCTGGCCAAGCGCGCGAGCGGGTTCAGGTACATGGCGCCGATGGTCAGCTCCGGCACAGGCTCAGCGCCTGGTCTTCGCTGAAGCCCTGCTCGACCAGCGCGAGGTACTTGGCGCGGGTTATCTGCGCGAGCAGCGTCGCCATTTCGCGGTGCAGGTCGATGTTGTCGCGGAAGTGCCGTGCGGTCTTTTCCAGTTCGGCGCGCCGCGCATTCTTCTCCGCCTGCGGCATCAGCGTCACCACGGCCTTGTTGTCGTCCTTGCTCATGCTAGCGCCTCCCGTCGACCACGATACGATTCCCAGTCGAACACCACCACCTTGCCCCCACCCTCGCGCAGCCGGTCGACCGCGCGCGCGCCGAGGTACTTCTCCAGCTCGCCCAGCGCCAGGTTGCTGATGATGATCGTCGGCCGGCGCGACTCGTAGCGGCCGTTGATGATGTCGAACATGATCAGCTTTTCGGTGTCGCTGCCGAACTGCACACCGACCTCATCGAGGATCAGCAGATCGGGGGAGATGAGCTCGCGCAGGACCTGCGGTTCCGTCTTCGCAGCTCCGCGCTCCCAAGTTTCCTTGACCGCACCCACGGCGGCACGCACCGAGGTGAACACGGCCTGACCGCCCTGCTCCAGCACCGCATGCGCGATGCCGACAGACAAGTGAGTTTTGCCGGTGCCGATGTCGCCGCAAAAGATCAGGCAAGCACCTGCCTTGCGAACGGCGCCGAAGTTATCGGCGTAGCGCTGCGCCACCTGGAGCGCCTGCTGGCCCTCCGGGCACGTTGGCCGGTACGTGTCGAGACGGCGGTCTGCGAAGCGCTCAGGGATCGCCGCGCGCCCGAGACGAGCCTCCCACTCCCTCGCGGACAGTTCGCGGCGCCAGGCCTCGTTTCCGGCGTTTGCTGCGGCCATTTCCGAACTCTTGGCGCACGCAACGCAGGTCGACCAGCCGCTAGCCAGCAGCATCGACGTGAACTCGCCGTGCTGCTCGCAGCGCTCCAGCAGCGCGCTGAAGTAGCGCGGCCGGCCGTCAGAACGAGCCATCGGGAGCGATTCCTGCCCGGTAATCCTGCGAGGCGAAGTTGCCATGTTTCTGTCCTTTCTGCGGCGTGCCGCGTTTGATCGTCAGTTGGTCCCACTTCTCGCGAAGCTTCGCCGGCGAGAGGATGTTCGAACGCCAGAAATCGTCGTCCTGAGCCCAGCCGAACAGCTCGCAGATCTCTCGGTGCGTCCGGCCGTCGCGCTCGCGCATCAGGCGCACGTCGCCAGCCCAGGAGCCGATGTTCGGCGGCTTGTGGTCGGGGTTGCTTTTCCGGATGCGATCGAAGACCCATTGCGCGCATGCTTCGTCTTCGGGGGTGTGCTTCGGCTTCTTCTCGACCTTGCTGGCATCCAGATCAGCGCCGGCCTGCTTGTCGGGACTTTGTTCCGACGAAGAGGTTTTAATATGGTTATTGGTTATTGGTTCTTGGTTAGTATGCGATCCGCTATGCGACACGGATGCGACTGTGTATGCGACACCTATCTGATCCATATGCGACTTCAATTGATGCTCTGATGCGACGGGCACCGGCACTTCTTCGCCGCTACGTGTCTCTTCGTAAATCTGAAGCAACTCTGCTTCCGCGTTGCCCATGTGCGATACGGGCACCTGGTGGATCATCGCAACTTGCTTGCCGTACTTCGAGCGCAGCTGGTTCAATCTGCTTCGCATGTTCGCGCTGATACCGACCTTCACCCAGTCCGGGTTTATGCGGACAGCATAGAGCGACCCTGGTGCCGCCATGTATTCGCCACCCTTGTAGCGCGCAGCGGCCGCCAACTTTCCGTTGGATTTTGCAGTCTCGGCCTTCACGCGGTATTCCGCGATCACCGCATCGCAGATGTCGTGGCGGTAGCCATCCTCTGTCTGAGCGAACTTGAAGCGCAACAGCTTCTGGACCACGGTGCGCTCTTCCGCTGACTCCACGCCAATCTGGTCGCACAGCGCCTCGAAATCCAGCGTGAGCGGCTTCTCCGAGTCGTAGTACACGTCCATCATGTCCCGGTAGATCCAGCGCGCCAGCCGGGACATGTGCACGGTGCCGGAGCGGAAATCGCCAATGTGAAACGGGTAATAATTCACTTCTCGTTCTCCATGTCCAGCGCCACCATATCGAACAACATAGGCATGCTCACCTCGCGCTCGGCCAGCTGTAGGTAATGCACCTGGTCGCGGAAGTAGCCGGCATTCAACTCCGAGCCAGCACCACGGCGGCCCAGCTTGACAGCGCGCACGCCGACCGTGCCCAGGCCATGGAACGGGTCGTAGACGACGTCGCCCTGGTTGGTGTAGCGGTTGATCAAGCGGTCCACGATATCGATCTGGAACGGGCAGTTCGCGACAATGCAGCCTTCGGCGGTGAAGCTCTCATCTTCGTCCACCTTGATACACCAGGTTTCGGCGGTGCCCGCAGGTGCCGCACTACGAACAAGCTTCCAGGCTCCATCATCGAGAATGAGGTGCTTTTGCCGGCGAGTGCCTGGAATGTCAAAGGCGAGAATCCAATCAGCGCGGACGTTCACCTCACGCCCCTGGATGGTAGTCTTGCCTGCTGCGCGCCCGGCGTAGACGCTTGCTACCGTACCGTGGACACGCTGCGCGAGCATGGCGACGCCCAGCAGCAAGGCTCGCGACACGCTGGATGCGACCCAGCGATTGCGCTCTGGCAGGAAATGTCCGTCTCCACTCAGGTAGCCGGCAAGAACGGCTTGAGCCTTCTCCAGCGGCAATACCAGTAACTCGACAGGGACCTGCTTCCCTCCTGCACCACTGCCGCAGCGCTGCAGCATCACCTTCATGGAGTCCGTCAGCCCTTTGAGACGGATTTGAACTGCGGTGCCGACGCGGCTCGTTCCCGCACGTGCCCCTGCCTGCCGCATAAAATCATCAAGCTTATCGGGTCCGATGCTCACATAAAAATCACCCCGAGTCCCAACATGCCCGTCGGCGAGCCAGCGCCCGACCAGCCAGCACTCAGCCTCATCGAGGAGCGCATCTTCGACCGGCGGCAACTGGAGATTGACATAGCCACCCACCGACTCTTCTGCGGCAATCCACGACGGGGCCGCACGAATTGCGCCGTCACGCGCCCTCACCCAGTCCGACTTCCGTGCCCACACTTTGTGCTCCGGAGTCAGCGTAAGCGAACCAACGCCCTGTGCGCGCAGGTCGACTACAGGGCGCACGCCGGTGTTTGCAACCACCAGCACCTTGCGCCAGCGCCCCCGGTGAGTCAGGGTTTCGTCGCCGATGACGACCCGCTCAATTGGCACGAAGCCACGTCGAGTCAGCACCAGTGAGCCGCGAGCGAGGCACACGTGATTCTCGACCGCGCGCGCCGACTGCTCGCCGTTCAGGGTACGCATGCGCACGATGTCGTGCCAAACCATCGGGTCGCTGCTCCCCGGCGCCAGGCTCATGTAGGTCGCCGGCAGCGCGTTGTTGGCCAGCATCTGCTCGCCGGTGCCGACGTGCAGTTCGTAGTCATAGACATTCGTCAGCGACAGTTCGGTGAACAGCTTGGCCAGCTTGCCCGGGCCATATGCCGCCAATTCGGCCGCGCCCAGCAGTCGGTCCCCGCTGGAGCGCCAGAATGCGTGAGCGTCCACCTGCCAACGCGCCACGCTGTAGCCAGTGCCCGGGATCGGCGCAAGCTTGCGGTCGAACGGCACGGCCGCGCCAGTGGCGGCATCGGCGCATAGCGGCTTGGCCTTCGTCACTGGCACGTCCGCGTAGCCGCGTGAGCGGTCAGTCTGCGGCTTGTGGAACAGCAGCACGTATTCCGGCGAGCCGACGCCCATCTTCGTGCCGTCCTTGCAGACCTCGGAATAGCCAAGGCGGTAGGTCTGGTTGTTCTCGCGCACCACGTCGGTCACGACAGTGATCATGCCCATGTAGTCGAAACCGTGCTGCTGGGCGTGGAAGATCGCCTCCGCGTGGAATGGGCTGACAGTCGGGATGCCCGCGCCGGTGACGTTGCCAAACAGGATGCGGTCCTTGACGTGGCAAGCGTAGATACGGCCCGGCTGCAGGATGCGCAGCAGCTGCGGCGTCAGGAAGTCCATCTGGCGCCAGAACTGCGCATTGTCCTGCGTGTGGCCGAAATCGTTGTAGCTCGGCGAGTATTCATAATGGTTGGCGAACGGGATCGAGGTCACGATCATGCCGACGGAACTCTCCGGCTGCTCCAGCGCCTCCAGCACGCAGTCGTTGTGCGCCACGTGGAAATGCTCGCCGACGGCCACCTGGCGCTGCACGCCGATCGTACGCGCGAGCGAATCCTGCATCGACAGCTGGTCGAGGCCGTAGGTGCGGATGATCTCGCTCATCTTGGCCTGCATCTCGTCGTGCTGCTGCCACTTCACCTGCAGGTCGGCCAGCACCTTGCGCTCGACTTCGGTGTGCACGATGTCGATGATCACCGGATGCGTCTGCTGAAAGCGCTGCACGCGGTGAATCGCCTGGATGAAGTCATTGAACTTGAACCCGATGCCCGCGAAGATCTCGCGGTGGCAGTGCACCTGGAAGTTGCAGCCGGAGCCGGCGATGATCGGCTTCGTCGACAACAGCGGGAACTTGCCGTCGCTGAAGTCAGCGATACGCTGCTCGCGCTCGTCGATGTCCTGGGTGCCCCAGACACTCACTGCTGTCGGGATCGCCGCCTGGATGGCGTGGCGCTCGTCCTCCAGGTCGTGCCAGATAATGAAGTGATCCTCCGGATCCGCCGCGATGATCTCCGCGACCTTGGCAATGCGCGCACCCATGCTGTCGCGCTTCTCGCCGGCGGCAGCGGACAAGCCCATGGCCACGTTCGGGATCAACAGGCCCTGCCCGTTCTTCTCGGCGCCAGCAGTCTCGTAGTTGCTTGGCACCTCGTGGTAGCGCACCTCGATCGGCGGCAGGTCGTAGCCCTCGTCCGAGTGGCCAAGATCGCTCGGGCGCTGGATGAACACCGCCCAACTGGCCACCCAGAGCCAGAATTCATGTTCCTTGTGCGGATACAGGGTCAGATTGCCGGCCTTCTCGCTGTCCCGCTGGAAGAAGCGCGTCAGCGCCTGCCCAGTGTCCATGACGCCCAGGTAGCCGGCATAGTGGATCAGCTCCTTGAAGCGGTTCGGGCTTGGCGTGGCCGTGTAGACGAACTTGAACTCGACGCCCTCGAACATCGGCAGGAACTCCTGATAGGTTTTGCTGCCGTAGCTGCGCAGCACGCTGGCCTCGTCCAGGCCGGCCGCGCGCCACTTGCTGACGTCGACCTTGCCCTCACGGACCGATTCGTAGTTCGTCATGTAGATAGTGGCCGGGTCATCGATTTCGGCGTCGGTCCGGATGAAGCGCAGGTCGACCGCCTGGCCGCCGGTGAAACGCTTCGCAACCTCACGCGAGAACTCCTGCCGCACGCCCAGCGGCGCGACGATGCCGCGGACTCCGCCCGGTCGGTGGATGCCGATCTGGCGCATCACTTCCAGATTGGTGCTGGTCTTGTGCAGGCCGAACGACGCGAAGATAGCGCGCTGGCCGCCGGCGAGCGCCCAGCGCACGATGTCGCGCGTGTGCGGCTTCAGGCCCGGGTGGATCTGCTCCAGTGGCACGTCGAAGCCCTTCTTCTGCGCCAGTTTGATTTTCTCGCGCAGGAACTGGCCGTAATCGGCCTGGACCAGCAGTTTTTGTTCTTCAGTGCTAAATGCGCTCATATTTTGTCCGTGTAGTTTGTATTGTTAAAATTCTTCGATGTCCCAGCCGCCGGCCGTCTTCCGGTTCGCCTTGATGGCCAGGAAGCGGAACGGGTACATATCGGCGGCGATCTTGATCTTGGCGCGGGCGTCGTCCTGCCAGACGCCTTTGACCTCGTGCGCTTCCATGGCGCCGCTGGCCAGCATCACCGCGAAATCCGGCGTGTAAAACGTGTTGTCCGCCAGGCGAAACTTCAGGCCCTCGAACTTGAACCAGAGGATCTCTCCGGCCGCGCGCCGGCGCTCCAGCAGCGCGGCATAGGCCTGCTCCGTCTTGTTCATGGCGCCGACCTTCAGGCGGCCAAGCGCCTGCAATCGCTTCTGCATCATTCGATCAATCCCTTCGTGCGTAAAAATTGGTGTGTGCGCTCGATGCCGCCCCGGAATGCCGCCAGCACCATGTCCTTCGTCAGCCATGCCGGGCGCGGCCGGCGGCCGTCAAGCACGTCGTGACAGGCGCTGCAACCGATCGCCGCCGCCGTGTCCGGAGCCTTCAGGCCCATGCCCTTGCCATCCGCCAGCTCGTTGCTGTGGCAGAGGACGGACGTTGCTGGGTCGCGGTTGCAGACGCCCGGCAGGACGATGGTGCAGTCCTGGCCACGCGCCGCTTTCCGGATCGGCGTCATCTTCGGGCCCTTGGTCCTGAGGCTGCGGCCGCGCGCGGCCTTGGTGATGGTCTTCGTCACCTCGCGGGCCTCGATGCGCTCGCCGCGCGCGAACGCGGTGCGCTTCATCGGCGCGGTGCCGGGCTTTATGGGGGAGCGGCGCATCATGCTAAGATTTCCATTTCGAAAGGAGTTCGAATGCACCAACGAGACCGCATGCGCGCCCGATGCGACGAGATGGGCATCCACTGGGCGCGCGGAAATGTCGCAAGCTTTGCCTTTAACGAGAATGGCCCGTATATCCAAGAGTGGATCGACGAGTTCGAAACAGCCGCGCGTGACGCCGCTGAGCGCAAACACTTGGAGATCGCCAAACGTAATGCAGACGCGGCGGAAGTCTCAGCAACTGCAGCAGTTGAATCGGCAAAAACGTCAGGCACGTCAGCCCGAGCCGCCCTCTTCGCCGCCTTTGTATCGCTCCTAGCACTTGTGGTATCGGTGGCTGCATTCTTCAAACAGTGAGCCATTAATTCACCCTCCACGGCTGCTGTACAGCCAGGCCCAGCGAAGCGCCCGGCGTGATAGCGATGAACTGCGAGACGACGACGCACAGGTCGCGCGGCATGGCGCCCGAGATGGCGAATCGTTCTAGTTCAGCCTCACGTTCGGCAACCAGAATTCGAGCAGCGGCCGCAAAGTAGTGAAACGGCCCCATATCCATCGGGATATCGACGGTATAGGTGATGCTGCGCCGTGGATCGTCGATCGATAGCATCCGAGTGTTCAAGGTACGGCCCTCCCGATCATCGACACCGCACGGCGCGCCCGGCCCAGCCGCTGCCGTGCGACTTTACGCTCCTGGATCGCCAGATGCGCAGCCATGCAGTGCGGGCACTCGCTCAGGATTTCCAACACCTCGGCGCGGCTAAGCCATTCCTTGTGCGTGCCGTAGGAGTGGTCGTTATCAATCTCTTCGGCAGCGTAGGCTTTCGACAAGTGAGTTGCCGGACCTTTCGGGCCATATTCGGCAGGGTCCAGCAGCAGCGGGCAATTGCCGATGCCCTCGCCGATCAGTTTCGACAAGCGCTTGACCTCGGCGCCAGCAGCAACCAGTTCGCGACACGCAGCGAGTGCGCGCTGCTCCGGCGCGGCAACGACGACAGGCTCGACCTGGTGCTGCTGGAGTAGTCGGGCGGCCAGCCATTTGAGCAGACGCTCGCGGCGCACTGGGTCAGCGTGCAAGCGGCAGTTGATCGGCGGCGTTACTTGGTCGCCTTCCTCGCAGTCGCAGAATTTATTGGCAATGCTGGACGCTTCAGCGCGGCACGCTGCCGCCAGCGAGAACCAGCGGCGCCGACCACCTTGGTAGACGACTGCCGTTTGCGACTTGACCGTCATGGCCGCGCTCCCAGCGAGAGCGCCACTTCAGTGCGCTTCGCTGACAGGCCGGCCAGCTTGCAACCGGCGACCGTGGCGTGGAAGTACTGCAGCTGGAGCAGCTCGGCGCCGGCGCGCACGAAACCAGCGGCGGCCAAGCGCTCCATCGATGGGAGGTCGCGGCGGTTCACCAGGTATTCGTTGCGGAAACCCCATCGCGCACGCGGGTGGTGATCGGTGGCGCCGACCATGTGGCGCAGGATCTCCAAGTCGCCGTCGTGCAGCGTGGCGATGCGGTCTGCCAGCTGGCAGCCGTGGCACTTGCCGTACTGTGCCAACACCTTTGCCGGCGAGGCCTTGCTGCAGGCGCAGCGCTTCGATTCCAGCACCGGGCCCGGCTTTTCGTTGGCAATGGCGCGGTGCTGGCGCTCCGCGCGGGAGAGGTCGTAGATCATGATATATTTGCCTTTCTAACAATGGAGGCGAAATGGACATTGCGATACAGACAGTTGAAAACGAAAAGGGACGATGGAACTGGGTAATCACTTGCCGCGACGCCTCGTTTTCTCTGGTGAAATCCGATTCGTCCCTCATCAGCTTTAAAGATCGAGCCGACGCTGAAGTCGACGCACGGCAGCACCTGGAGGCACAAATTGGTGCTGACGGCCGACCAATCCGCACAAAAGATCAACTGCAAAACCTGATTCACCAGGCAGCCGACCAATGCGCCGACTGCGCCGATGCGGTATTTGGCGGCGTCTATTGGCACGCGCGCGACGAGATGGGCTGCAACTGGAGTATCTCGACAGTGCGCGGAGGTGATTGGGGCGCCTGCATGGAATGCGTGAATCCTGCGGCTATCCGTCTGCGCCAGGTCTACAATATTGCTGATGAACGCTGACTTCACGCAGCCACCAGCCCCATCTCACGCTCGTGCGTGAAGCCCGACATCGCGTTCCGGTGATGTGCACGCACCTCGGCGGCCAACGCGGCATCGCCAGTTGCGAGCAGACCGGCGGCAACCACGCGCTCCAATCCCGCGTTGAGGGCGTAGCGACCGAGGTCGCGCAGCGGCACATTCACGGCCAGCTTCTTGTGGATCGGATAGTCTTCCAGCCAGTAGCCATACTCCGGTGCCGCGTAGATACGGACCGCTGCGCGGTCGCCGTCTATCCCCTCGACCACGCCTGGTAGCATCTGCGTATACTTTTGCGTGCTGTCCTGGACCTCCGCCCACAGCGGCATGCTCGTGACCATGCCGACCCGCCAGTAGGCACGCGCCTCCGCTCCCTCCTCTGCATCGCGCGCAACACAGTTCCGGCTCACCGGCGCAACGGCCGTCGGCGCGCCGAAGTCGAACGCGAGTTGCGCGCCGTTCACGCCGCCTCCCTCATGGCAAGAATGATGTCGCGCGCCGCCGGAGGGCACACGGCGTTGCCCAGCATGTGGACAGCGTCGCGGTGCGCCGATGGCAAGATGTAATCGCTGGGGAAGCCCATGGCCGCGCGGCACTCTTGGGCGGACAGCATCCGCATGCGGGCGCCATCGATGATCGCGTGGCGATCGCGTGTGGTGATGGTGCCGATCGGCCGTGCAATCGAGCGACCGCCCCTCTCGTTGCCGTAGTAGCTGGAAATGAACCGATCGCCGTGCGCGCGCCGGCCGGCCGCGATACGCTCGAGCGTGGCCGCCGCCCTGCCCGGCTTCTCGATCGGCTGCCAGCTGCCGGCACCGAAATCGATGAAGCTGCTGGCCGGGATGTGCGCGCGCTTCGGCACATCCAGCCACAACGGATGCTTCGCGCGCACGCCGGCAATGAATAGGCGGCTGCGGTGCTGCGGCGCGCCGTGATCAGCGGCATCGACGATCATCGGAGTGAGGCTGTACCCCAGCGCCTCCATCGCCAAGCACCACGCCGGATACAGCGACCACGATACGTACTCCGGCACGTTCTCAACGAGCAGGAATTCGGGGCGGTGATATTCGGCAGCCGAAACAACCGCCCACGCGGTCGACCGGCTGGCGTCGTGCTGCGGGTTTCCATTTTCCTTGCCGCGTGCCTTGCTGTGACCCTGGCAGCACGGCGACGCCATCAGCAGGTCATGTGCCGGCACGTCGCGCCAGTTGGTCTGGTGCAGGTCTTGGCACGCATGCTGGGCGTGGGGATGGTTTTGCGAGTGAATTTCTACGGCCGCCGGCCAATGGTTGGCAGCCCACGCGACATCAACGCCGGCCATCTGCGCGCCCGTAGAAAATCCGCCGGCGCCGGCGAACAGATCGATCGCGATCATGCCCGCGCTCCTTCCGGACGACGGGTGATGTAGACGGTCGTCGGGTGAGGAATGCCGCGATATGCTGGCCCGGCAAGCTGTCCGCAGTATGGCGTCGGCTGCAGTTCGCCCAGCGCAGTGCGCGCCTCAGCGGTCAGGTGGTACGTGATGCCGACCAGGCGTACATTGCCGCCGATCATGTGGTCGAAGATGTGGCGCAGCGCTTCTTCGAGGCGCGAGTCCTCGATGTCGAAGCCGGCGCGCTCGCAGGCTTGATAGAATGTGGCCGGGCCCTGCTGGAGGGCGACCAGCAGCGCGTGCGAGCGGCTGCCTTTCGGTGGAAAAACGGTGATCGTCATGGCTGTCCGCTCCCGCTCAGCTTGTCGGCGGCACCGCGCAGGTCCTGACGGGCGCGGTACTCGGCGCGTTGGGCGTCGCGGTCGGCCTTCTGCGCCAGGTGCGCGCGGTCTTTTTCTCGCCAATCGCCAAGTTTGCGCAAGGCGGTGGCTTCCGGCGTGCCAGTCTGTGCTGGCGCCGGTCCATGTTGTGTAGTTGTGGACATGTGATCCTCTGGTAGACTCGTTCGTTGCGTTGGCGCAACCAACTTCCGCAAAGTAAGATTTCCTTAGCGCAATCGTGTTAAGATTTTCCGCGTAGCAACCCTAATATTCGGCCGCGTGTAAATGCGGCCATTTTTTTGTCTGCGCGCCTTAAGTCGCTTTCCCAGCCAGGCCCGCACGAATGTCGGCGACGGCGAAGTTGAACTTCTCGTGCGCTTTCAGGATCATGCTGTCGCCGAACGGCAGCTTGCGGTGGCGGATCTTGCTGATCACCGGTGGCGCAACTTCGAAGGCGCGCGCCAGGTCGGCGTCGTTCTTCAGTTTCAGGTTTGCTATCAGGGTGTCCAGGAAAGCTGGGGCGCCCGGTTGGGCTTCTGCTGCTAATGACATTGGGTTCTCCATTTTTTATGTCGCCGTGCTCGTCGGGGCACGGCATCCCGGATTCAGTGGTGGTGCAATTGCGCGGCCAATTGGTGCTTGGCGAACTCGCCGGCCACCCAGTGCAACCCCTTCGTCGTGAAGCGCATGCTGTTGAACGCGTGTTCGTTATGCTTCGAGACGCCCGCCTTAACCTCGAACCGGCCCGCGTTCAGGTGCTCCGCGCGCGGCGCAAGCTCGCCGCCGAGGCGGTAGGCGATGCCCTTCTCCAGCAGGAACTCTCGGAAGGTGTTCTCTTTGATCTTCAAAACCTTGGCCGCCTGGCGGAAACCGAGCAGGCCGGACGCGTCGACGTAGCGGTCCACGAACTCCAGCGCCGGCGCGGCGGCGGCCAGCTGATGCTCCAGCACCTGCTTCTTCTCGACTTCATCCGCCCAGGCGCGCGCGGCGGTCACAGGGTTGGTGAAGTCGGGAAGCGCTGGAACGGCCGGCGATGTTGCGGCGGCTTCCAGCGCGAGCCAGCGGTCGACCACGGCGCCGGTGAATTCCGGCGACAACCGCGCCACCAGCACCAGACTGTCCCGCTTTTCCAGCAGGTACTCGGTGTAGGTCTCGCCATTGGCCGGGTGCTTGTATGGGGTCTCCTCGATTTGAGGACACACCCCAGCAGCGCGTAGATCGCGGCAAGTGCGCAGCACGTTGTCGTGGCGCTTGCCTGTCAGTTCCGCGATCAAGCGGCTGCTCATGGTTGGTGCGATGTTTCTGGTCAGGTTCACGGTGGCTCCTTTACGTTGGCGGCGTAGGCGACTGGCTGGCCGAGGATTCACATGCGCATGTGGTGGCGCGGCTGCGCGAAGTTCGCGCGCCCAGGCAGCAACATGGCCATGTTCTGGCCGGCTTTAGGCCATTCCGCCTGCGCGCGGCGTTGCTTATCATTGCGAAAACGGGCCGCCCAGTCGTTCGCCAAACCGCGCAGCGTCCGACTTTGCGACTCCCCGGCATCGGCGCAGGCCTGGCTGAAGTCGCGGTACTCATCCTCGTTAAAAAGTGCTTTCGCGACGAGGACGCGGGGTTTCGGCATCTTGGTGTTCATGGTGGTTTCCTATAAAAGTGATTCAGGCTTTCAGGTGATGCAAATGATTCAGGTCGTGCGAATTTGGTGGTGGTGCTTGTCAGCCCGGCAGGCCGGATGCGGCAGCGCCGGTCGCAACGGTTGCGGCGGCCGAGGTGATGCCGTATGCGGTGCCGTTTATACCGACGTGCAACGCGCGGTCGCCCTGCTTCGCCAGCACTTCCAGCAGCGTGGTCTGCTTGCGCAGCTCGGTCAGCAGCGGCTCTTGCAGCGCCACGAGCACGCCAGCGGCAGCGCCGGCAACGACTGCTGGATCAGCCTTGTCGGCATCCAGGTTGAATGCGGCCAACAGCGCGGCGGCCAGGGTTTCGTGGTTGCTCATCAAGCTTCCTTTCAAATATTCGGGCGGGAGATTCCATCGTGTTAAATTGCTATTCCCCAACAACAATTTACGAAGGGATCTCCCATGGCAGACGACACTATTTCGTACAAGGTCCAGCTTCAAATCGACGACAAACCTACTTCTGGCTGGCCTCTAAAGGCACCGACACCATCTGTCGGCGACCTCATCACTTATGGCGATGGTCGTGTGGCGGAGGTGCATGCCCGCCTATGGGACATTCAAGAGATGTCCGGGCTAACGATTTACATGCTTACGATCCGGGCTCGCACTCGGCCAGGCGTTCAACCTGGACGAACTTCGGTAGAGCCGCTTCGACTTTGATCGCAGCCGACCGTGGCCCTGTGGCGCTGACTAGATATTGGACGGAACCAAGGCGCGGATATAGCTTGATCGTGATCGCGTCCTCGCCGGGCAACACCTCAAACGTCCGCGCGAACGGATCAGCTGCGAAGCGCTTCTCGGCTGCGGCGGTCACGGTCGGTGCGAAATCGGCGAAAGCCTTCATTGTTTCAGTTGACGACTTCGGCGCATTGCCCTCGCCCACTACAGCCGCCGCTGGCGGCTCAACCTTCCAGGTCACGCGATTGCCAGCGGCGTCGGTGCCGGTCCAACCGAACACTCCGTCGCTGCCGCCGAAGGTCGAGACCGATTTCGGCATGTGTTCTTTCATCCATTTGTGCGCCGACTCGATGCTGTCGGCCCGAGCCTTTTCCGCCATGGCTTCATTGAGCTGCGCCGCCAGCTTCTGCGCACCCTGGGTGCAGCGCACTATCGCCTCGGCGCGATTCGCCAATTCGATAGCGTTACGATTTGTATCGCTTTGCCGAATTGAAGCGACAAGCGAGAGGATCGCTTCATCGCGAGGGTCATTGATGTTCATGGGGTTCTCCGGTAGTGGCGAGTTCGGGCCAGATCAAATGCCAGTCATCTGGCCGAAGGTCGGCGCGAGTAACTGCTCCACTGGTCTGCGCCTCGATCTGTGGGCAATGTTGAGGGGCGACTGGGCGGATCTTTTCGATCCACTGATGAAGCAGCGCTGACGAGACACCAATCGAACGAGCGAAGGCAGCCTTGGTGGTGTCCGAGCTTGAGAAGTAGTTTTTCAGGTCCATGGCGCAATAATAGCACCGCTATTACATAAGTCAATAGCATTGCTCGTTGCGACAATTAATAGCATTGCTATACTCCGCGCATGAAAGCAGACCCCAAGCCCCTAGAACAATGGCAGATCGCCGATGCAGATCGTCTCAAGGCGTTGTTCGATAGACGCGAGCCGAAGATTTCGCAGTCGGAGTTCGGCTCGCAGTTCGAGCTGGGTACTCAGGGAATGGTTTCCCAATACCTCCTCGCACGGCGCCCACTGAACATCAAAGCTGCTACCGCCTTCGCGCGCGGCCTCGGGGTAGCTGTGGTCGACTTCAGCCCCACTATCGCGGCTCAGATCAACGAGGCGTCTCAGGCTGCAGGCGAAATGCCTGGTGCGCGCTCGGTCACGGATGACGACGATCATGCGGTACCCAGCGTTGAAATCCGCATGGTTTCCATCGACGTGCAGGCTGGTGTAGATCGCGTCATTCTGGAACCATTAGACTATGACGGTGGGAAACACCATGTGCCTCGCCAGTGGCTGGAGGAGAATGATCTGTACCCGGCAGCGCTCGTTGCCGTGAAGGTCAAGGGCGACAGCATGCAGCCATTGCTGTACGAAGGCGACATAGCGGTAGTAAACACGGGCGATAAGGTTCGCAAAAATGGTGGCGTCTTCGCCATGAACTACGAAGGCCAAGCGGTGATCAAGCGTCTTCTCTACGAGCGCCGTGAATGGTATCTCGCATCTGACAATCCAGAGTTCAAGCCAGTGCCTTGCCGGGGATCGGATTGCATCGTTGTCGGGCGCATTGTGCACTTCACACCGAAGAATTTCCGCGACCGCCTATAAGGCATTGGAGGGTTAATGAATCGAGTTGCCCTTGTCGCTGCTGCTACCGCTTTTGCTACGGTGGCCGCTGGATTCACCATCGCAGCAAAGTATGATGATTGGTTTGTTTTCCCCAAGACGCGGCAACTGGTAGCAGACCAGCTGAACGATCCGGCAAGCGCACAATTCCGGCACGAACGCATAGGCAAGGAGAGTTGGCATTGCGGCGAAGTGAATGCCAAAAATGGCATGGGCGGCTACGGTGGCTTTAAGCGCTTTATCGCAGGTCCGCACAATAGGATCATCTACCTTGAAGGCGCTGGCATGCTGGGCGAGGAGTCGCACGAGGAAGTTATCGCAATACTCGACAAGCAAATTGCGTATAACAAGGTCTTGGCAACAATCCGTCAGGCAAATCCCGAAATTCCGATGCCGTCCGAGTCATCACGACTCGCGCGAGCACGCGGTGAAGTGTTCGAAGATCACTGGAAGGCTATTTGCGATAATCGATAGCCAAATCTGCAACAATTGGATAGATTTCCAGTTGTCAATTTTTCATACAATCTACTCATCACCACAGCGAGGACAGTATGAAGAATTTTGCCGTGTGCATTGCCGTGCTATTTGCCCTTTCCGCCTGCCATAACCCAAAGTCCACAGCAATTCCAGCGGATGCAGATAAATGGGAGACGGAACTAAAGCAACCCTTGCAGCAACTGAGTGAGACCGATAGGCAGACCGTGGCGGCTTTTCTCGTTCGCGCAAAGTTTTTACAGGCGTTTGGTAAGGAAACTCTCATTACCCCAGGGCTCACAATTGGGGGTGCCATCGAAGAGCAGAATAAATGGGCGGCGGCGCGCAAGGATGAAGAGGCGGCGCAGGAGGCTCTTAAGAAAAAGTTACTTGCAGAGCAGGCGGAGATCCAAAAACAAATTCAAGGACTGGTGACCGTAACCGTACTTTCTAAGACTTTGGCACCGAGCAATCCGCGCGCAGGGCAATACGGGGATCGACAGGAATTCAAGTTAGGCATCGAAAACAAAGGTGCGAAGCCGATTCTTGGGGTCAAGGGAACTGTGCACTTTTATGATATTTTCGATAAAGAACAGGGACGTGTCGGCTTCTCTTTTGACGACGGCATCGAGGTGGGTGAGTCGAAGATCTGGGAAGGAAGCCGCGACTACAATCAGTTCATGGAGGCCCACAAATCCCTTGCAAATCTTGAAGAGGGAAAGTATCACACCAAATTTGTGCCTGAGGCGATAATCTTCAAAGATGGCACGAAAATTACAATGCCATAGGAAGTTGACCGCCATGAACATGCGACTTCTAGCTACGCTCCTTCTCGCGGCCCTGACTGTGCCCGCGCTTGCCCAGCTGGCGCCACCGGATCGCGCGCCAGTTACCGCGCCAGCCGCCCCAAAGAAAGCCGAGCCAAACGAAGCCGACCTGCAAACGCACGGCCACTACCGCAACAAGGCTGGCCAGGATGTCCACTCCCCGGCCAAGAGCGTCGACGGCAAGGTGCCGGCCGGCGCCAGCGCTAAGTGTCGGGATGGTAGCTACAGCTTCAGTAAGAGCCGGCGTGGCACCTGCTCCGGCCATGGTGGCGTCTCAGCCTGGTTGTAAGTTCGAAGATCACTGGAAGGCTATTTGCGAGAAATGAGCCCGCGCACCATCCGATGCGCGGGACAAGAATCCCAGGGGCACCTGGGAACACGGCAGGCATGCTGTGTAGGCGGTAAAGCGTAGCCCCGCAGCCGGATGGCCCGGACAAGCGAAACTTTGCTTCCGAACCGCATAGACCGGACGGTCGCCGCGGCGTGGTGGGGAGCTGCAGATTTCTGCCACGGGCGCCATGGAAGGGCGCTTTATAAGTACATCGGGCTAACAGCTCGTGCGCACGAGCTTTCACCGAGGTCTAACTCATGAAAGCAAAAGTGCCAGCAACAAAGGTGAGTATAACGATTGATGTTGCCAAGTGTATTGCTGCCATTTCGGGGCTGCTTTTGGCTCTGCATCAAATCGGCATACTGTGACCTAAGGAAAGCGGGCCGGTTATCGCCGGCCCGCCTACCCTGAACAAATTCTAGGCCGATTTCAGAAAGTTTACAACCACCACTATGTCAGCTCCAATACCTCACTTAGAATTAGAAGGCCTCTGGAACGAGGTGCGCTCTATGGCTCTTGGTTTTGATTTAGACACCTCTCGCCTCCACCAAATCAACGTTAGACTGCAAAATCTCAGTGCTCGCAACGCCATACACGGTGGCGCAGCGTCAGCACTTCGTTCAATGGTGTATGAGCAGCTGGGCCAGCGCACCGAAGCAGAGTCAGAGGCGCGGGCGGCACTTAAAAAATGCACCGATCAAGCGGACGACTCAATTGTCGGTTTTCTAAACGCTGTTTCTGTGTTATTTTCGTTTGGCAATTATGAAGAGGGCCTGACCTTAATGGGGGACGCCGTCACTCGATGGCCATTAGATGCCGATGTCAGATTTCAGGCAGTCGAACTGCCATGGTTGGTTGGGCAGTTCGACTTAACGATAACTCATTTTAACGAAATAGATCAAGTGCACCGAGCAGATGTAAAACTATCGCTTACCCAAAAAATGGTAGACGTTATCCAACTAAAGCGCGCTGCGGAAGAATTGCATTTCACGCAGGAGGACATTCTTGCGCGCTTGTTGGTAAGTCGACGGGCTGTGAGGGATTTCGGATATGAGGTCAGGCACCAAAGGCGGAAAAGCTTTGCGAGCGGCGAATTCATCACACGTTATTATATAAAAGCTAATCATGAACAATGTGCCGAATGCAATCTATACATATATGATGAATTGAATAAGAATTTTGAAAATACGGGACTGGAGCTTTTTTCTATCGTCTGCCATCCTGTAGAAATGTATCTGGGTTAATTTATCAGACAGCGACATGACAGTATCCCATCAAGACTTTCTAAGATTTGCCCAGGAGCTTAGCGGTGGCGCTAACGAAATTGACTGGCGGAATAGCGTTTCACGGACATATTACGCGGCAATGCACAGAGCACTGTGCTTAGTCGACGAGTGCCCTCCCGCCAATCCTATGGACGTCGGGACGCATAGGATCCTCATCAATCGTTTTAAAAAACATCCTTCTCGAGATGGCAAAAGTATTGCAGATGCGCTATACGCAATGAAGCGAGAGAGAGAGACTGCAGATTATGAGCTAGGCGAGGATGTGACGCAGGGGGACGCAAGCTGTCAGCTTGCACAATACGAGGTGATTTCACGCCGACTGGTCGCGTTCGCAAATTTGCCCAAACGCACTACAAAGTAAAGCTGGCTTGCGGAAGCATAGGGGATCATCGATAAACAAGCCAAGCCCGCGAGAGGCGCAGACATAGCTGTGGCATAATGCTGAAATGCAACACCAAGCCGCAGTCATCACCGTCGATGGCATCCCCCTCGCCGCAGTCCTCGTCAATCCCGACCAGACATACCCGGCACCTGGCGCGCGCTTAATCGCCGAAGCGCAACACTACTTCCCCACCCTCCCCATCATCTTGGTGTCGCCGCGCATCGGCGATTCCCATACTGGCCCGATAATATCCCTGTACTGAACACGACCAGTGACTAAAATGCACTACAATCAAGGGGCTGACTGCTCTCCCCTCGCTCAGTGCCATTCCACTGGGGCGAAAGGGAATTTTATGCAGCCAGCCACACCCCAACCTGCAGGCGGGTCCGTAGAACTTCTGGGCGAACGCCCGCGTCGCGTCATCGTTCTCGATGACAATGAAGATGTTGCGAACATTTTGCACGACTTGCTAACAGTCCTAGGCTATGAGGTCAGCTGCCATTATTCTGCAAGCGCAGCGCTAGCTGGCATAACAGCGTTCAATCCCGACGTGTGCATTTCTGATCTAGACATGCCGAAAATGAATGGCTTCGAATTTGCGAGGGCCGCCAGGGCCATTCCCCATTCTTGCCATCTACTGTTGATCGCACACTCGGGATATGACTCTCCTGCATCCCAACAAGCTGCATTCGAAGCTGGCTTTGATAAATACCTTTCAAAGTCCGCAAGCGTCGAATCAATTATTCAGTCGATCGGCCCTTCCAGATTTTTCTCGCGAGACTAGTCTCTGTGCACTGTATCGAGTTACGTTTGCGCAGCCTCGTGCTCTGAGACGAAGACATTGCACTCTGCAAAAAAGATGTTAAACGAGGCTCTTGCACGTGCGTGCTTGCTGTACGACCAGCTCACCCCTCATATTGATGAGAGCCCTCATGAATGCGGTTACCCTGCCCATGATGCTGCTGTCACCGCGCATTGGCGGCTTCTCGCGCAGCTTCGCGCACTTCGACACCACCAACATCATCAAGCACATCAATACGGATGAGATCGACTGGCGGCGTATGGTTCCGCCAGTCGAGACGACAGAACCGCCCTTCTAATTCCAATTTCTCAACAAATAGCAACTCTACGCAAATAATTAATAGCATCGCTATTGCATATATAAAATAGCTTTGCTATTATTTCTCCATCGACGCACCAAACACGATGGAGAACGAAATGTCCCCAGCAGAACTGAAAGCCCTCGCAGAAGCAACTCACCGCGGTGACGCGGCCTTCGCAGCACAACAACCGGTGAAAGGCTGATCACCATGAACGCCCCAGTCGCCGCCGCCCTGCTCGCCGCTCGCGCTGTCACTCCAGCGAAGCCCGCGATCACTCAGCCGGCCGTGCCCGCCGACCTGATCTGCCTCATGTGCAACTACCTGCACGACGACCTCCATCTCGACCTGTATGGCTTCGCGGATGAGGACGACGGTTGCAGCGTCGAGGCTGTCACGCTGGCTGGCCACAACATCAACGTCTCCGCCCTGATCAAGCCGGAGCAGTTCAAACAGATGTCGTGGGCAGTTGATCGCGCAGCAGTCCGCGCTCGCGCCATGGACCAGGCGCAAGCCCGTGCCGAGCGTGCGGTGTTTGATCTGCACTGCGTCGTTTGAATGGCCGTCCCGCGCCGGGTAAGCGCGGGAACCACACAGCAGCGTCGGCGTGGATGGACACGCGCTGATGCCACGTAAGTCGACGACACCCTCCGGACAGCGATGAACCCGGAATCAGGCTGGGCGCAAACAAATCGTGGCCTTCACCGAGCTGGTTTCGAGCCCAGCACGCTGCTGTGTGGTGAATCAGTAGGGAATGCGTCAGTACGCCTCGCGCCGAACGCGCCAGTACCGAAGCACCACATGCGAGCTTGATCGCACACAAGCCCATGCCGGACATGGTGAAAGCCGGCCAACAACGAAGTCAACAAGGAGAGCGGGATGCAGATCGAACTGACTGAGCAACAGATGCGCTCGATCCTCGACCAGGCAAAAGCGAAGGTCGAGAAGGAAGCTGTCGAGATGCTGCGCGCTGCGGTGGCGCAGAACATGACGCAGTGGGTCGCTGAAGTGAAAAACCAGGCGCGCGGCGCCGTGGCCGACGCGGTCACCGTCGAGGTGATGCGCAAGCTGGACGTCAACGCCAGCGTCGACAAGGCCATGGACAACATCAACAAGCGCATCCATACCGAGCTGTCACGCCGCTTGCAGCACGGCATCAACGTCACGTTCCAAGCGACGGTCGCCAATCCTGTTGCGAGTGCAGCATGAGCACCGTCACGCACATCACCGCCGGCCGCAACTCGCGCCTCGCTGTATTCGCCGCCCTCGCCTTCGCCTATCAGGATTCGGGCCTGACTGAATCGCTGATGGCCGGCAACCTGGACGCGCCAGAGTCGGCGCCAGCCGGCAGCCACGTGAGCCGCTACCCGATCCCCGGGCGTGACCGCAACAGCGTGGCACCGCAACTCGCCGCGCGAGAGTTCGGCCTGACCTACACCGTCACCGTGAAGGATGGCGACGACAAGTCGCGCAGCTACACCGCCATCGGCAATCCGCATGCCTTGCAGGACGCGGCATATGACGCTGGCGCCCTAGGCGTGTTCATTCGGGTGCGCCAATGAATGCCAGCGATTGCGGGCCCCTGGCGCAGCTGTCCAGCACCGCGCCATCGCATGCGGAAGTGGCGTGCCGGAGAATCCTGACGCTGTTCACCGACAACGCACAGATGACATCCCATGAACTGCGGTGCTACGAGATTGCGATGGAAGGCCTGAATGTGCCGCCGGCGCAGCGCCGCACGCAGATGGAGGCGGCGATCCAGCTCAAGCGTGACCGCCTGATGGCTCGCCGCAAGAAGGAGGTGCACCGTGAAGCTACTCCGTGACTTCATTCTAACGGCCGCTGCCATTGCGGTGCTGCTGGTGATCTACGCGGACCGCCAGCGCGCCGAGGAAGAAAGCGCGGCGCGCGAGCTGGCCGCCTGGCGAGGCAAGTCGGACAAGTGACCGCCCTCGCCCACGTCGCGGTGGCCGCGCTGCGCAACTACCGCGCCGGCCACCGCCCAGCACATGCGCTGCGCCTGGCGCTACTGAATAACGAAGCAAACAACCTGAACCGGAGAATGAAATGAATGCAGTAGTCGAATTGCCGCCCCGCGAGGTGGCCGGCCTGACGGCCGCCGAAATGCACCGCTACTCCGCCGCCGAAATCCGCGAACGCGTGAACCTAGTGCAGGAAGTGATGCGCGCCGTGATGAAGGAAGGCGTGCACTACGGGAAGATTCCCGGCACGCCGAAACCGACGCTGTACAAGGCTGGTGCCGAAGTCCTTTGCGTCGCCTTCCGCATCGCGCCGTCTTATCGCGTCGAAGACCTGGGTGGTGAAGGCGTTGCGCGCTGCCGCGTCACCTGCGTCGGCACGCACCAGACCACCGGCATCGTGCTGGGCGAAGGCGTTGGCGAATGCTCGTCTGCCGAGGAAAAGTACAAGTGGCGCAAGGCCATCTGCACGGAGGAATTCGATCTGACACCGGAGACCATGCGGCGACTGAAGTTCGGCAAGGGGGATCGTGGCGTCTACAAAGTAATTCAGATCCGCACCGAGGCCGCCGACCAGGCGAACACCGTGCTGAAAATGGCATCGAAACGGGCGCATGTTGCGATGACGCTCACCGTCACCGGCGCATCCGACATGTTCAGCCAGGACATCGAAGATATGCCCGAAGAGCTGCGCAACGACGAGACTGGCGAACCGGCGGTGACCGCGCTTGCGGAGGAGTGGGTGGCGCGGGCCAACGCTGCGCCAACAGCCGACGATCTCACCGCCGTATGGAAAGCCGGCGTAAAGGCCATCAACGAAGCAAAGGATGCAACCGCGTCCAACGCCTTCAAGGCTGCGGTCGCCGCTCGCGGCGAAGCTTTCAAGGCCGCACAGCCAGCCGAGAAGCCCGCAGTACCGGCCCTGTCAACCGCTGCAGGCGAGATCCTGGCCGACATGGAAATCATCGCTGCCGAAGGCGTAGAAGTCTTCCAGGCAAGCTGGAATGGCTTGTCGAAGGCTACGCAGGAAACTCTGGCGCCGCACTTTGACACCCTGCTCGCCCGGGCTGAAAAGTCTGGAGGTGCGCCGTGAAGTTCATCGCATGTGCTCAAGGAACGCCCGAGTGGCACCAGGCCCGCGCTGGCGTAATTACGGCATCCTGCTTCGCCGACGCGCTGTCAAAGCTAACCCGGACATCCGGAAAGCGTAAGGCAGGCGACCCGTCGATTGCATCTGACAAATATGCCGCCGACCTTGCGATTGAGCGCATCAGCGGAAAGCCGTATGGCGCTCCAGTGAAGGCTTGGGTGCTTGATCGCGGCCATGAGATGGAACGGTTAGCGCGGATGGCCTATGAGGCGCACACGGAAAGGATGGCGACCGAGGCGGGGCTGGTGCTGACTGATGATGATCTGTTCGGCTACTCCACTGACGGCTTCGTTGACGATGATGGCCTGATCGAAATCAAGGCGCCAATCGACAGCATCAAGATCGCCGAAATCATGGAAACCGGCGACCTCTCCGAATACATGCACCAGATGCAGGGCGGCATGTGGATCACCGCTCGCAAGTGGTGCGATTTCATCATGTACGTGCCGGACCTGGCGAACGCCGGCACGGACCTGTACATCAAGCGCGTGATGCGCGATGACGAGTTTATTGACGCGATGGTGTTAGAGCTCTCGGCTTTCGAGCGCCGCGTCACCGACCGAGAAATTCTATTCAAATACAAGGAAGCAGCATGAACAACCACCCAGCAGAAAACGAAGCAGTTGGCGCCGTTGCAATCCAAGCTGGTGCCGGCGTGCCGGCGGCCAGCCAACTGATTACCCTGGACCCGGCGAAGTACGTTGCCGAGGTCTTCAAGCCCTTCAACGACAAGTTGGCCGCGCTGAAATTGGAAGCCGACGCCATCACGCCGGACGCTAGCACCACGGCCGGCATGGATGTGTGCATCAAGTACCGCGCCGCTTTCCGCGACGATGTCCGCATTGCTGGCGAAAAGGCCCGCGCCGACCGGAAGGCGCCAATCCTCCAGATCGGCAAGCTGCTGGACACCCGGTACAGGGACCTGGTCGAAGCGGTGGCGCCGTACGAGGCGAAATTCCATAACGCCATCGAGGCGGAGAAAAAGCGCAAGGAAGAATTGAAGGCGGCCGAGGCCGCGCGCCAGGAAGAACTCCGTCAGCGCTTGGTGGCGATCCGCGAACTGCCGCTGCAGGCGATCGGCAAGACCTCGGCAGAAATCGGCGCCATGCTGACCGCGCTGGACGCGGACGAACCGGGCGACGACTTCGGCACGCTGCTGGATGCGGCGAAGTTGGCCCACGCCGACGCCATAGCAAAATTAACGGTCGCGCAGACAGCGGCCGCTGCCGGCGAAGCCGAAGCTAAACGCATCGCCGCCGAGCGAGCAGAACTGCAGCAGCTGCGTGAGGCTGCTGCTGAACGCAAGCGCCTGGCTGATGCAGAAGCGGACCGCATTGCGGCCGAGCAGAAAGCCGAGGCTGACCGACTGGCCGCGCTCGCCGCTGAGCAAGAGGCAGCAGCGCTGCGTGAACGCGAAGAGGCTGCCGCAAAGCTCAAGGCTGAAGCGGATGCCCAGGCGGAGAAGAACCGGCTTGCACAAGCGGAAATCGACCGCCAGCTGGCTGAGCTGGCTGCCGCGAAGGCCGCAGCTGACGCCGAGCGCGCTGCCGAGGAGACACGCAAGGCCGCCGAAGAGAAAGCCGCTTCCGAGAAGGCCGAGCGCGACCGCGTGAACGCCGCGACCAAGGCGCAGCTGGATCAGAAGGCGGCCGCAGTCGGCGCCACGCGTCAGCAAGCAGCAGCGTCGGCCATCGCGGAAGCCAACTATCTGGCGGCGCAGGACCGCACCAGCACGCAGGGAACGGCTCCCGGCGGCGGCGTCGCCGACGTCCACCGCACCGCCAGCTTCTACAACGACCAGCCGCTGCGCACTGTGCCGGCACCGGCCGCCACTGCGACCACGGCCGGCCTGTTCGATGCCGCCGACCGCGAGGTGCAGCAGGACATCGAGTTCCTGAACCTGCTGGCCGCCGGCGCCAACTTGCCGCTGGCCGCGCTGCTCGACCGCCTGGTCGTCATCGATATCGCCACCCTGCGCAGCGAGCTGCGCAACGCAGCATAACCACCAACCACACGGAGAACACCATGCACACCGCAAATTCCATCCCGCTGATGAAAGTCGCTTCTTCCAAAATCCACGCCATCGGCCACGATCCGGCGGCCCAGGTGCTGGCCGTCCAGTTTTTCGCAAAGGGAGAACCAGGCAACGTGTACCACTACAGCCAGTTCTCGAAGGCGGACTATGATGCCTTCGCCGGCGCAGAATCAATCGGCAAGCACTTCATCGCGCACATCCAGCCAGCGAAGGAAAAATACCCGTACAAGAACCTGGGCGTGCCGTCGGCGGTGCCAGTGGCAACCACGTCGGCGCTGACCAAGGAATCGCTGGCCGTGGCGCTGCACGGCCGCGAGTACCCGTTTGACCTGTCGGCGGAAGAGCAGGCCCAGGCCAAAGCGGCAGGCCTGGTGGTGATCTTCGGCGCCAGCGACGATCTGATGGAACTGCGCGGCGCCATCAACGACGAGCGCGGCGCGCCATGTACCGCCCTGATCGATTCCAAGGGCTTGCTGCCCTACCGCGAGGACATCGACAACGACGAGGGCCTGCAAGACTACGCCGCCCGCGTGCAGCACGTCCGCGCAGTCGATGCGTTCTGGGCCAAAGAAGAAGACACCAGCTGGACCTACCGTACCGACATTCCTCACGCCACCTTCGAAATTATGGAAGACGGCATCGTGTACTGCCGTGGCATCGTGATCAGTGTGGCTGACCTGGGCGGCGTGGCATGAGCAACCAAAACATCTCTGCACTGCTGATCTGCGCCAGCTTGCTGATCCTGTTCTTTGGCCAGATGCATCTGCGCACGCGCGGCCGACTCCAGCGCCAACAAGCCGCCGCTGCGGCGCTGATCTACCCAGCGCACGAACAGCGCGATGACGACGGCTGGTGGTGGCATCCCGAACTGCCCAACTTCGAAGAGGATCACCAAGCCTACGCCGCCTGGATGCTCGCGCAGGGCCTAGAGTACAAGTTCGACTCTCTCGAAAGCGAAGCCGACACCAATCCGGCCTACATCGCCTACTACGAGCACGAGGCCGGCCACGTCCGTGACTGGTTCTGCGAGCCACCCGCCGGCGAGGGCTGGTTCACCCTGTCGATTCATGACACCGAAGACGGGCCGCAGTGGGTGTGGGCGCGCCGTGTCGGCACCGAGGTGCTGATGGCGCGCATCCAAGGCGAAGCGCTGGCATACCACGAGCGCTTCTATGGCCAGCCGCTGCCGAGCGGCCAGCGCTACAGCGGCTCGCAGTTCAAGCCGAACGGCGAACCGTACCTGCTGCGCAGCAACGGCGTGCGGAGCATTTGCTGCGACGGGGAGGATTGATGGGCTACTACAGCATGGTCGGGGGACCGCCTTGACCGACATCGTACTGATGAAGGTTTCCAACATCCTCGTGCCACACGACGAGGCTGCGGCGGCCTTCATCCAGAAAATGAAGGCCGGCGAACTGACCCACGCCGACTTTAAGCGGGTCAGGAATTACAAGTTTCATAAGAAGTACTTCGCGCTGCTGGACTTCGCTTTCGAGCAGTGGGAACCGCGCGACGGCCTGACCTACCAAGGCATGCCAGTCGCGAAGAACAAAGAGCGCTTCCGCAAGGATCTGATCATCCTGGCCGGATTCTACGAGTCGACGGTGAACCTGCGGAGCGAGGTCAGGCTGGAGGCGAAGAGTATCAGCTTCGGCCTGATGGATGAGATCGAGTTTGAACAGCTGTACAACGCGACCGTGGACGTGGTGCTGCGGCGCATTTTGACCAGATACACCAGGCAAGACCTGGACGAAGTAATCAATCAACTACTGAGGTTCACATGAATGCCCAAACCGAAAACAACGCCGCGCCGACGGCCGAGGAATGCTGGTCCGTCGATGAAGAGAACTTCAACGCGCGCACGCTGGACGACCTCATCGGCAACCATGATCTTGAGGTGGGTGCGGTAGTGTTTCGCGCCGAAGCGATGCACCCGGAGCCAAAAGAACTGATCGACGTCGACGACATCATCGAGACGATGGGTGAACGCGCATACGACATCGCGGGCGAATACGGTGAGGACTACCCAGACGTCAGCACGAATGCCGTGCAAGAGCTGAGCGAGTTCCTCGCGGGCTGGATCACCAAGCATGCACCGCCAACCTTCTACACCGTCAAAAACGTGCAGCGGTACACCGTCACCGAAGCCGACGTCGCGCCGCGCGCGGAATAACCGGCCAGTCATACACAAGGATTCCTCATGTTCTTTCGCAACCTTCAGATTTACCGCCTCCCTGCGCCGTGGGCGATGACCGCCGACGCGCTGGCAGTAGCCCTCGCTTCGCAGGCCTTCGCGCCCGCCAGCAGCAACGAACTGCTGCGCCAAGGCTGGTCCGCGCCGCGCCCGGGTGGCGGCCTGGTGCACACCGTCAATCAGCAGATGCTGCTCAAGCTCGAAACCGAGAAGAAGCTGCTGCCGTCAACCGTCATCAACCAGGTGGCAGCCGCCCGCGCGCTGGAGATGGAAGAGGCCCAAGGCTTCGCGCCCGGCAAGAAGGCCATGAAGGAACTGAAGGAGCGCGTCGCGGACGAGCTGCTGCCGCGCGCGTTCAGCATCAAGGCGCAGACCTTCTGCTGGATCGATCCGGTGGGCGGCTGGCTGGTGGTGGACGCGGCCAGCCCGGCCAAGGCCGACGAGGCGATCAAGCTGTTGCTGAAGGCGGTCGACCGCATGCCGCTGGAAAGCCTGCGCGTGCAGCGCTCGCCGGTTGGTGTGATGACGGAGTGGCTGGCCACAGACGAGGCACCGGCCGGCTTCACGGTCGACCAGGACGCTACGCTGCGCGCCACCGGCGAGAGCAAGGCGCAAGTCGCATACAAGAAGCACACCCTGGACCCGGCCGACGTGCGCCGCCATATCGACGCCGGCAAGCAGTGCACGCGCCTGGCCATGACCTGGGAAAGCAAGATTAGCTTCGTGCTTGACGAGAGCCTGGCCGTCAAGTCGGTCAAGCCGCTGGACGTGCTGACCGAGCGCGAAATCACCAGCCGCAACGACGAAGAGCGCTTCGACGGCGATTTCATGCTGATGACCGGCGAGCTGGCCAAGCTGCTGGCCGACGTGGTGGAAGCGCTGGGCGGCGAGGCGGTGATGGAAGCGCCCGGCGAGCAGAAGATGCCGGCGCCGCGCACGCACGCCAAGGGCGACGAGCCGGTACGCGAGCAGCGCATCGTCGATGACGGCACCGCGCTGGCCGCCGCGCGCCGCCTGCACCAAGGCCTGGCCAAGGATGGCGTCACCGCGACAATCACAGTCAGCGGCAGGTCGGTGGAACTGGGCGCTCGCGCCGAGGGGCCGCCCGGCGACGGCAGCACTACCGATCCGCTGTACGAACAGGCCGTGGCTGTGGTGCGCGCCAACCAGCGCGCGTCAATATCGCTGGTGCAGCGCCACCTGCGCGTCGGCTACAACCGTGCGGCGCGGCTGTTGGAGGCGATGGAAGGAAAAGTTGTCGGCCCGATGCAGTCGAATGGCAACCGCGAGCTTCTTATTTGTAGGAGTCCGCAGTGACGGGCACATCAAAACTCGACGTGCATAGTTCTGCGCAGATATTTTTGGCACTCGCTCGAAACCATATCAAGGCCTGCGTTTACCTGCCTGAGATAGCGGATCGTAACCTGCTCGATTTCCGGCGAACGCTCCGGACTCATGAGTTTATTCGGGTTGCCAGACTGGAGGAGTCGGACGCAATGCTGGAGTGTGTCACGAGTGGCAACAAGTTCTGCGGCCACGTTGCGGGGCAGAATCAGCAATGGCAAAACCTCTTCGTCCGTCCAGAGGGCTGTATCGATAATCGTTTCAGCTATCTGCTGGTACTTAAATCCTTGTATGGACTCGCTCTCAAGACTTTCTATCGCTTTGCGAACGACCTCCCATGCGGATGTGATCCGAAGATGCAGCGCATGGGCCGAAATTATTGCACGCGAGGCCTCCTCGTGCAGTCTTCTGCGATCGGCTGAGGTAGCAAGCCAGATGGTGCCGATCAATGTGCCAACAGTTCCAATCGCACCCACCCAAGCGGCCCAATCCGATGCGGTTAAGCAGGACCAAGGAATCCAGTTGTACCCGGCCAAAGCGGCCATACCGATGAAGATCATAAGGCACAGCCGCATGATCGGCGGGTCGAAGAATTCAATTAATGTTTTCATAAGGAAATTGTAGCATGAGCGAAAACACAAAGATCGAGTGGGCTGATCACACGCTTAATCCGTGGGAAGGCTGCACCAAAGTCGGCCCGGGCTGCGACCACTGCTACGCAGAGGCTCGCAACGCGCGGTGCGCTGGCGGCACGGCCGTGAACTGGGGTCCGGGCGCGCCGCGCCGCCGCACCAGCGCCGCCAACTGGCGCAAACCGCTTGCATGGAACGCTGCGCACGCCGAGTTCTACGCGGCGCACGGCCACCGCCAACGCGTGTTCTGCGCCAGCCTGGCCGACGTGTTCGACAACGAGGTCGACCCGGCATGGCGTGAGGATCTGTTCCGCCTGATCGAGGCGACGCCGAATCTGGATTGGCTGCTGCTGACAAAGCGGATCGGCAACGCCGGCAACATGTTGCCGGTGCCGTTCGACTTCGACCGCCTCTACCCCAACGTGTGGCTGGGGGCGACGATCACCAGCCAGGCCGAGGCCAACCGCGACATTCCCAAGTTGCTGCAGCTGGACGCCAGGGTCAAGTTCTTGAGCATGGAACCGCTGCTGGGCCCGGTCGACTTCGCCAAGGTGCCGGGATTCAACCAGATCGGCCTGTACCTGGGCAACTGGTGGGTCATCGTCGGCGGCGAGAGCGGCGCCGGCGCACGCCCGATGCATCCCGAGTGGGTGCGCAGCATCCGAGACCAGTGCCGTAACGCCGGCGTGCCGTTCCTATTCAAGCAGCACGGTGAATGGCTGGCCGCGAAGCCTGAGCGCAGCGTGCTAGGCAAGGTACTGGTGGTGGAAGGCGCAGCACCTTTCACCGACCGCCCAAAGTGGCACCACTTCGAAGACGGCACCCATATGGCGCGCGTCGGCAAGCGCGCCGCCGGCCGACTGCTGGATGGCCTCGAACACAACGGTTTCCCGGAGGCCAAATGAAAGAGCGCCCTATTCTCTTCAGCGCGCCGATGGTGCGAGCGTTGCTGGACGACAGCAAGTCGCAGACGCGGCGCGTTGTGAAGCTGCCAGGCCTGAATTACGTCGATGGCGGCGCCCCAGGCATTGAATTCGATGGCTTCCGCATTCCACGCGACTGCGGGCCGGCCCCGGCGCGCTTCAGTGCCGAAGCGGTTGGCGGCGGTGCGTACCTCAGCGAAGAGATTTTCTGTCCATATGGCGAGCCAGACGACCGCCTGCGGGTGCGGGAGACCTTCTACGCCTACGGCCGATGGATGACTCGCTACAGCGAGAAGAAGCGCCGCGACGAATGGCACTTCATCGACATGACCGTCGAGTGCGGCCGCCGCTACCAGTACGACGCGGACAGCCCTGACGTGCCGCTGGCGACCGGACGCGGCGGTGCGCTGCCCGGCTGGTACAAGCGCCCTGCCATTTTCATGCCGCGTGCGGCTTGCCGCATCGAGCTGGAAATCACGGGCGTGCGTGTTGAGCGCCTGAACGACATCAGCGAAGCCGACGCCGACGCGGAAGGCTGCGAGCGCCTCGATAGCGAACGCGAAGTGGCAGACTGGACGCTGTGCGACCGCTGCGGCGGCACGCGCCTGCATCGTGCGCTAGGGCCGAATGGCGGCGTCATCGAGGATGTGGATTGCGTTGACTGCGATACCTACGCCAAGCGCTATAAGCACCTGTGGGAATCGATCAACGGCGCCGGCAGCTGGGCGGCGAATCCATTCGTATGGGTGATCGAATTTAAGCGAGCGGCATCATGATCGGCCGCATGCTGATCGACAGCGAGCGCACAAACTGCGCAATGGTCGCAGTGTTGGCGCTGGCACAAACTACCGTGGGCCGCAGCGCAATCGCCGCTGCACGCGAGACCGAGCGCGACAGATTGCGCTCAATCCTAACTGGCCAGGTGCATGGCGTGGCTGCCGGGGATGTGATCCGCTTCAAAGGCGAGAACTTCGGCGTGGTGAGCCGCAGCCAGTTTCAAGCGTTGGTCGAATCGCTGGTAGTTCCCGAGGTGGCGCTGGCACCGTGCAGCAAGCCAGCATTCGGCAGCGACCGCCCCTATCTCAAAAAGAAGAAAGGCAGATCATGAAATACGATGAAGACCTGCAAGCCCCGTTGCCGAGCGACCCGCACGCCCGGCGGCGCGCATTCCAGCTGATCGCCCTGCTCTACGGCGCGGCAGCGCTGGCTAACCTGATCTGCTGGTGGCCGGCATGAACGCCCGCGCCACTGCAGAAGAGGTCAAGAAGCCTACCGCACGCGACCTGGCCGAGCAGCACGATATGCGCATTCACCGCGCCAAGCAGCTGTGCCGACCGGTGCGACACGCCGGCGTCAAGAAGTTCATCGCCGGCTTCTGCCACCACAAGGGTGATGAGGAAATGGTGGTCTACCTGGAGGGCAGCGCCGAGCCGGTGCGGCCGTGTGACATAACGATTATTGAGGAAGCAACATGAGCGAGAAATTAGAGATCGGTGCCGCCGGCGCGACCTTCCAAGAGCGGGTGCAGCCGTGGATGCTGGCCTGCTTCGGTGAGATGATCGCCGGCGACCGCGAAGAGCGCAATCATCGCTTCCTGGAAGAGGCACTGGAGCTGGTCCAGTCGACCGGCTGCACGTCCAGCGAGGCGCACCAGCTGGTGGACTACGTGTACGGCCGGCCTGTCGGCGAGCCTGCGCAGGAGGTCGGCGGCGTGATGGTGACGCTGGCGGCGCTGTGCCTGGCGAACAACCTGGACATGCACGCGGACGCCGAAACGGAGCTGGCGCGCATCTGGACCAAGGTCGAGCAGATCCGCGCCAAACAGGCCGCAAAGCCGAAACACTCACCGTTGCCCACATCCGCCCCGGCTGATGCCGCGCCAGCGCAATCGGTGCAGGGTGAGGCACTGAGCGAAGCGCAGCAACAGAAGCTGGCCGAGCGCGTCAGCTGGACGACCAAACAGTGGTACGACCACGTCGGCGCGCGCGAGGACGACAAGGACCAGATCGTGTTCGGCAGCGTCATGGCGCTGCGGGCCATGTTGGTGCAGTTCCAGGCGGTGACCCTGTATGCAGCTGGCCAGCGCGCGTCGGCACTCGCCTTGGAGCGAGCTGCCCAAGCCTGCGACCAGCAAGCCGACGGCACGAATGGCGCATATCGCACGGCATGCCTTCAATGCGCCAATGCCGTGCGTGAGCTTCGAGACGCCGCTCTAGCCGCCCACCACCAGCAGGAAGGCGGTGGGGCGTGAGTCTGTACAACTTTCTGATGACTTGGCCACGCGAACGCCTGGCGCACGATCTGCAAAGCCAAGCGCGCGACAATGCCGCGCTGAAGCGCCGGGTGCTGGAGCTCGAAGTCGAGGTGTTCTGGATGAAGGCCGCGCAGGCCGCGCCGCTGGCCAGCATCGACTTCGGCGGCGCCCGTCCGCGCGCGTTGCCAGAAGTAGCATGCTGGTGCGCGACCTGCCGGCCGGTCTCATTGGACGACTGCCGCATGGTGCTATGCCCGACCTGCGGCAATAAGCGCTGCCCGCGTGCGACTGACCACCGGAGGGCCTGCACTGGCAGCAACGAGCCTGGCCAACCGGGCAGCGCCTATCAGGCCTGGTCGGCACCGACAGGAGGTGCATGATGCTGCACCCAGACCAGCGTCGGCAGCCGCCGGCGTCGCGCACGCCCGCGCTCACCCTCGTGCAGTCATTCGATCCGTCCATCGCAGACGTGCTGCACGCCATCGAGACGCTGACGGCGAAGGTCGACCAGCTGCACACCCTGCTCGCGCCGCGAAAATCGGCGCTCACGCTCGATCCGGACGAGATCGCCCGAACCATGGACCAGCTGAAGATGGCGCGGCCATTACCAAAGGAGACGTCACCATGATGTACAGCCAGGAAGAACGCCGCCGCATCGCCGAATTGATGCTTGAACTGGAGCGCCAGCCGACGGCACAGCGCCCAGCGCCTGGTATGCAGGCGCGCTTCATCACTTTGCAAGAATGGGCCAAGCTCAATTTCTCCAAGGTGCCACACGACAATACGCTGCTGCGCTGGGTGAGCCAAGGCCACATCCAGCCACAGCCACAGAAGATAGGCCGCATCTGGCGCGTCAAGCACGATGCGGTGTACAAGGCAAACTAAATGGCTCGTGCAAGACTAGCAAAGAACCGCGCTTTCCCGCCCAATCTCTACCAAAACAGTGCCGGCTATTATTACTTCATCAATCCGCAAAGTCGTAAATCCAAAGGGCTCGGACACGACAAAGCGCACGCTTTTTCCGAAGCACGAGCCGCAAACGCCGCGCTGGCGACGATCAAGCCAACTCCTCTCGCCGACTGGGTGCTCGGCAAGTCCGACTACACGCTAATCGATTGGCTGCCGATCTATAACGAATTATGGTTAAAGCAAGGCGAAACAGCTCCGGCAGCGGCGACACTGCGGTCGTGCACCATGTACCTGAGGAGGATCGCCGAAGCAGGCTTCGCCTGGCGCAAATTGAGGGATGTGACGACGGCACATATCGCACCCTACCTAACCGCTGTGGAGCAAGGCACAGGCGCGGCTACCGCGATGGGGCTGCGCGCGCGCCTGAGCGATGTCTTTCGAATGGCGGAAACGCAGGGGCTTATCGAACCGGGGCGGAATCCAGTGAAAGCGACCTACACGCCATCACGTACGGTAAAACGCGAGCGGCTTTCACTGGAACAGTACCAGGCAATTCGAAAAGAGGTGCCTGCCTGGCTGGCCCGCGCCATGGACCTTGCCTTGGTAACAGCACAGCGCCGCGACGACGTTGCCGGGATGAAGTTCGCAGATGCCTGCGACGGCATGCTCCATGTCATCCAAGGCAAAGGACAAGGTCGCGTCAGGCTGGCACTGGACCTCAACATCCGGTTGAACGCGGTGAATCTCTCGATCGGTGAAGCTGTCGCGGCTTGCAAGGATGGCATACGTACGCCTTACCTCATTCACCACGCAAAGCACGTCGCCAGCGCGAAACCTGGTGATCGGTTCGCCAGCAATGGTATTTCGACAGCGTTCACAGCAGGCCGGGTTGCGGCAGGCATTGAGGCATCGGAAGGCAGGACGCCACCGACGTTCCACGAGATCCGAAGTTTGGCAGAGAGACTGTATCGAGAGCAGTATGGCCCTGAGTTTGCGCAGGCTCTGCTGGGCCACAAAACTGCTAGCATGACAGAGAAATACGACGATCTGCGGGGCCAGGGCTGGACGAAGGTTGCGGTGAGGTGATATCGAAAAATATTCAACGAATTTTCGAAAAAACCTCAGACCGCCTTTACCTAAAGGCGCTATAAAAAATCCCGACGAATGCTGTAGATAGCATTATAGACTTGGACTTTTTTGAATTAAATCATGCCGTTAGGCGGAAACGCAGTATTATACAGCACCCACTATCAACCACTGTATAGCACCGTAATTATCAAGACCTGTTGGGTAACACCGGGCAGCGCTCGGAGTCGGGATATCGCATCCGCGCGACCAATATGAGTCGGACCACTGGCTGTGCTCTGCAGGCAGAGATTCCACCCTAATTAGGCTAATCCCCCTTTTTACTGTACACTAGCCCTCCCATCCCTGTATTTTGCCACCGTCCTGTTTCCTTCCTGTCTAGGCCTCGCCGATTCCTGTCCGATTCTCGACCTATGGCTCTACTGTAGAGTTGGGATCATTCATACACAGCCAGGAGCAGCATATCAGTACACATACAGGAACTATCCATTGGTTTAGCAGGTTAAAAGGTATTGGCCAGATCAGGCCGGATGCCGGTGGCTATGACGTCATGGCCAACATACGTGATTTCGTTGAAGCGCAGCCAGCAGGCACGCTGGCTCACAAGTTGGTCTCGTACAAGCTCGCCAACTCAGACTTCGGCGAGCAAGCTCGACAAATCCACCTCGTACCGGAGATCTAAGTCATGGCAAAAGAAGAACTCATCGAAATGCAAGGCGTTGTGCAGGACATCCTCCCCGACAGCCGCTTCCGCGTCGAATTGGAAAACGGCCACAATCTCATTGCTTACACGGCAGGCCGCATGAAAAAAAATTTCATCCGTATTCTGGCCGGCGATCGCGTCACTCTCGAACTGTCCGCGTACGATCTCAGCAAGGGCCGGATCACTTTCCGTCATATTGACTCGCCTAGAGCCGCGAACTCTCGCCCAGCTTTCCGAAACAGGCGCTGAAGCTGGTGTTTGCCGGCGTCACCATCAACACATCCATTTCGGGCTTTTTGTGATCCAGTCGCTCGCGCATAACGTCGACGCCCTCGCGCGCGAAGTGCGGGCGTTGCGCGTCGAAGTCAACGCAAGGTCGGATAATCGCTGATCGTCAGCGTCAGAGCGCGCGCATCCGACAGCAAATGCGCCATCCCGCCATACGGTAGCGTCGCCCGCTCCTTGATGTGGCCGAACGGCAGGCCGGTCAGCACGGGGATGGGCAGGCGCTCGCGCAGATAAACCAGCATCGCCTCGAAGTCGTAGCCGTTGTCCATCGGATTCAGCTTGTAGCCGGAGAAATCCCCCAGCACCAGCGCGCGCTGGCCATCCAGCGCGCCGGCGTAGAACAGTTGCAGCACCATGCGCTCGATCCGGTATGGATGCTCGCTGATGTCTTCGATGAAGCAGATGCCACCGTCCAGCGCCTGGAAATACGGCGTGCCGAGCAAGCTGACCATCATCGCCAGGTTACCGCCCCATAGCTTGCCGCTGACGTCGACCACCGGATTGTCCGCCCCGCCCTCGGCCACCGTGCCGCGCACCGTGTGCACAGGTCCGCGCAGGCAGTCCCAGAACTGCCGCATGGTGTATTCCACCGGCTCGGGACGGATAAAGTCATCGCACATCATCGGCCCGCCGAAGCTGATATGGCCGGTCTGCTTCAGCAGCGGCATCTGGAAGGCGGTGAAATCGCTGTAGCCGACAAACAGCTTGCCGCTGTCGGCCATCTTCTGGAAATTGATCGACGGCAGCAGTCGCGACATGCCATACGAACCGCGCAACGCGACCACCACTTGCACCGCCGGGTCCGACGCCGCCGCGTTCAGCTGCGCCAGGCGCCAGGCGTCGGTGCCGCCGAAGCGCTGGAATCTCTTGTCGTCGTCATAGTAATTGTGGACCAGGAAGCCTTGCTGTTCCAGGCGCTGCACGCCTTGCAGCAAGGCGTCGTTATCCGGTGGGCGGCCGCTGGGCGCTGCAATCGCGATGCCGATTTTCGATGTGCTCAAAATGTCTCGTTCAATGATGTGTGCCGCTACCCGCGCGATGCTGGGTCAGCGGAGGAGGTTCCGGCGTCATATTACCGCGCAGGTGCTGGTCGAGCAAGGCAAGCAGGCGCTCGATCAACTGCGCTGGCAGGTCGTGGCCCATGCCTTCGATGACGTGCAGGCGCGCGCCCGGTATCGCTTGCGCCGTGTCGATGCCGCAGGCCACCGGCACCAGCGGATCGGCAGCGCCATGAATCACCAGTGACGGGCAGCGTATCTTGCGCAGCAGCGGCGTGCGGTCGCCCGAAGCGACGATGGCGATCAGCTGCCGCGCCATGCCGTCCGGGCTGACGCTGCGGTCCAGCGCCCGCTCGATCGACGCGCGCAAGCTACGCTCCGGCGCCGGAAACGCTGGACTGCCAATCAGCCGGAACACCGCGATGCTGCGCTCGATCACCTCATTGCGGTTGCCGGGATCGGCCGGTGGCCGCATCAGCGCGTTGCGCGCCGCCGGCGTCGGGCCGGGCAAGCCGCGGCGGCCGCTGCTGGACATGATGGAGGTCAGACTCAGTGTGCGTGCGGCGTAATGCGAGGCGAAGATCTGCGCGATCATGCCGCCCATCGACACGCCAACCAGGTGCGCCTTGCCGATACCCAGCGCATCCAGCAGGCCAAGCGCGTCGTCGGCCATATCATTGAGTGTGTAGGGAGCGGCCTGCTTCCAGCCGGCCAGGTTTTTCAGATAGGCCCACAGCAGATTGGGGCGCTTGTGCTGATGCAGCTTGGTGGAGAGCCCGACATCGCGGTTGTCGAAGCGGATCACATAGTAGCCCTGCTCGACCAGGCCATCGATCAGGTCCTGCGGCCAGGCGATCAGCTGCATGCCCAGCCCCATCACCAGCAATACTGGCGGATCGAGTGGATTGCCGCTGGTTTCATAGGCAATCGTGATGCCGTTTGCATGTGCGGTAGCCAAGACCATCTCCCAGATCGAACCTGGGATTCAGCATACCATTTAATCCTGCGCGGCGCGCCGGGCGGCTGTCGCTGCGGCGCGACGGGCGGCAAAGAAATTCTTCAGCATGGCGCCGCATTCCTCGGCTAGCACGCCGCCTTCGATTTCGGTGTGGTGATTCAGCTGTTCCTGTTCGAACAGGTTGACCACCGAGCCGCAGGCGCCGGTTTTCGGATCGGCTGCGCCAAACACCACCTTGGCCAGGCGCGCGTGCAGCATGGCGCCGGAGCACATCACGCACGGCTCCAGCGTCACATACAGCTCGCAGCCAGGCAGGCGATAATTGCCCAATTTTCCAGCAGCCGCGCGCAACGCGACGATTTCCGCATGCGCGGTCGGATCATGCTTGCCGATCGGCTGATTGCAGCCGACCGCAATGACTACGCCATCCTTGACGACGACGGCACCCACCGGCACCTCGCCAAGGTTCCACGCCTGTTGCGCCTGTTCCAGCGCCAGGCGCATGTAGGCGTCAGACGCCATCGGTGATTTCAGCCCAGCAGTTAGGCGTCTCGTGCAGCACCAGCTTGTGCAGGTGCAGGCCGGTGCCGTAACGGTCCTTGTAAGCCGCTTTCAGGATGCCAAACGCCACGTGCGCCAGGTTTTCCACGGTCGGAATGCGGTCGATCACCACGGTCTTGTGGTCAGGCAGGCTAGCCAGGAAATCGCGCACGGCATTGTCTTTCTCGTAGACGATGAAGGCGTGATCCCAGACGTCGACCAGGTGCTCCTTGGCCAGCGCCTTGATATCGGAGAAATCCATGATCATGCCGTTGTCGGAATTGCCTTCGACATCGATGATGTTGCCGGTCAGCGTGATTTCCAGCGTGTAGCGGTGGCCGTGCAGGTTGCGGCACTGGCTCTTGTGATCAGGAATACGGTGGCCGGCGTCGAATTCCAGCTTGCGGGTGATGGTTAACATTTATGGTATCTGTAAAAGTTTATGGGTTTGCAAGCTCAGCTTCCACTTCGGGTTGCGCTTGCAGGTTTCGATGGCCAGCTTGAGATTGAAGGCGGCCAGCGGGCCGTCCATGGCCTGCACGAAGAAATTCTCGAAATCCAGCTGTTCGTAAACCGACAGGTCCTGGTTTGTCTGCGGTATCACCACCTTGATCTCGCTGCCCTTCTTGACCACCAGTTCCGAGCCCATTTTCGGGCTGACGCAAATCCAGTCCACGCCTTCCGGCACCGGCAGCGTGCCATTGGTTTCAATCGCAATGGTAAAGCCGACCGCGTGCATGGCGTCGATCAGCGGCTTGTCCAACTGCAGCAGCGGCTCGCCGCCGGTGAACACTACATACTTGCTGGCGCTATAAGTTTCCGGCCACAGCGCGTTGATGGTCGCGGCCAGTTCTTCCGGCGACTTGAATTTGCCGCCGCCTTCGCCGTCGGTGCCGACAAAGTCGGTGTCGCAGAACTGGCAAATGGCGCTGGCGCGGTCGCTTTCACGGCCGGTCCACAAGTTGCAGCCGGAAAAGCGGCAGAACACCGCCGGACGGCCCGCGTGGGCGCCCTCTCCCTGCAACGTGTAGAAAATCTCTTTGATGCTGTAAGTCACAATAGTTCCTGATAGGACAACCTTCAATTATATCCCACGCCATACATTTCCGGATAGCAGCCGTAAAAGTTGACTTTCCGCAATGCTTCCCAGGAGTAAGCGGGCTAAGGTGGCTTGTGGGTCCATCCTGGGAGGAACACCGTGAGATACGCGCCGCCCCTGCTCGAAGTTGACATGATTCTCGCCAGCGCCAGCATGCTGGCCGGCGCCGCCTGTCTACTGCTATGGTGGCGCCAGCGCATCGCGACGCAGCGCGTATTGGCCGACGCGCGCTGTCAGATCGCGCGCCTGGCGGCCAGCCAGCAATCACTGCGCGATGCCGAACGGCGCCGCATCGCCCGCGACCTGCACGACGACCTCGGCCAGCACCTGCTGGCCCTCGGGCTCGATGCCAACATACTAGGCTGTCAGCACCCCGTCCTGCGACCTCAGCTGGCACAGCTGGAAGAACGTACGCTGCAAGCCACGCGCGCCTTGCGTTCCATTGTCCACGATTTGCACGCGGAAGCGCTGGAATCCGGCCTGGAAGGCGCAGTGCAGCAACAGATTGCGCAATTTTCGCGACTCAGCGGTATCCGTTGCCGGCTAGAAGCCGGACCAGATGCCTTCGCCAGCGCGCCGGCTGGCGGCGTCGGCAACGTGGTCTACCGTGTGCTGCAGGAATCCTTAAGCAATATCGTGCGCCATGCGCAAGCGTCCGAAGTGTGCGTCGGTCTGTGCCGTCATGGTCACAGCCTGAGCCTGACCGTGCGCGACAACGGTGTCGGCCTGCCGCAGCCGCAAGCCTTGCGCGGCAGCCGTCGCGGACACGGCCTGCGCGGCATCGCCCAGCGTGTCGCCGAAGCCGGCGGCTGCTTCAATATCGACAGCTCACCCGGCGCCGGCACCGCGCTGACCATGGATTTCCCTCTTCCTCAATAAGGCGCGCCATGACAGGAACACCTCACATCCAGCACGTAATGGAATACACGCCAGCCGATCAGCAGCACGGCTTTGCGCTGAAGCTGATGGAACTGCTGGTGATCCCCACCTTCGTCATCGACACCAACTGCAAGGTGATCATCTGGAACCGCGCCTGCGAGCGGCTGACCGGCACGGCGGCGTGGGAAGTGCTGGGGACCTCGGACCACTGGAAGAGTTTCTACGACGAGCAGCGCCCGACGCTGGCAGACCTGGTCATCCAGGGCAGCGCTGCCGACCTGCATCGGCTCTACCGCCAGCACGCGCGCCGCAGTGAGACCGACAACAACCTGCGCGCGGAAAACTGGTGCGACATGCCGCGCGTCGGCCGCCGGCGCTATCTTGCCGCCGACGCCAGCCCGATCGTCGACAGCGACGGCAAGCTGGTGGCGGTGGTGGAAACGCTGCGCGACATCACTGATGAAAAGCGTGCCCAGGTGGCGCTGCAACAACTGGCGACGCGTGACGGCCTGACCGGCCTCGCCAACCGCCGCTGCTTCGACGACACGCTGAGCGCCGAATGGCAACGTGCGCTGCGCAACCAGCAGCCGCTATCGCTGCTGATGGTGGACGTCGACAACTTCAAGCAATACAACGATGCCTACGGCCACCTGGGCGGCGACGAATGCCTGCAACGGATAGCCGGCGCCGTGTCGAGCGAGATGCGCACCAATGACCTGGTGGCGCGTTATGGCGGCGAGGAATTCGCGGTGATCCTGCCCAACCAGTCATTGAAAGGCGCAGCCATCGTGGCCGAGCGCATCCGCTGCCGGGTGGAGCAGCTGCGCCTGCCCAACCTGGGCAGCAAGCAGCATGTGGTGACGGTCAGCATCGGCGCGGCGACCGCGCTGGCGGCGCCGGAAAGTGATCCCAGCCAGCTGGTGGCGACGGCCGACTCGGCGCTGTATCGCGCCAAGCACATGGGCCGCAACCGTATCAGCCTGCCGGGTACGGATTAACCGAGGTAGGGAGTGAAGGAAATACCGGCGCCGATAACCTCTGCCATCACGCCGATATTCTCGCCAGAATCCGAAAAACCGATCAACACATCTGCGCGCGTGGCGCCGCTTGTCATCGCGGTTTCCCAGAATTGCAAGCCGCCGGCGTCCGGCGCGCGATGCAGCACGTTGTTGTACAGCGCGGTAAGGAAGGTGGTATTGCTGGCATTCGCGCCGTAGCGCTCGTTGAACTCATTGCTGTTGACAAAGCCGCTGGCAACCGAGGTAAGGCTGACACCCCGATCAAGCACACCGATCCAGAAGCCCATCCCGACCTTATCCGGGCCGCGGTCGAACATCGCGCCGTACAGGCGGTAGATGGAGCCTGCATTGCCGAGCGTGTCCAGTGCGAACGCACCATCACTGAAGGTCAGCCGTTCAACACCGGTCAGCAAATCGGTGCCGCCTTTGCCGCCAAGGTCGGTCAACGTCACCGCTGAGCCGGTGGCACTCAGCCGGTAACTGCTTTCGCTACCAGTCAGTGCCAGCGTGTCGAGGCCGGCGCCGCCGGAAATGATCTGGTTGCCGACAGTGCTGACGAACACGTCGTTGCCGGCAGTGCCGGCAACCAGCGCCGCATAGCTGGACAGCTGAATGGTGGCGTCGCTGAATTGCAGCTTGCTGACACCGGTAAGGCTGTCCACGCCCTCGCCGGTCACGCTCAAGCTGCCGAGCGTGCCGCCCAGCTCATACGACGACAGCGTCTTGGAAAACACCACGGTGTCAGTGCCGCCATTGCCCCGCACCACGTCGCTGCCGGCGCCGAGGTAGATCACATCATTGCCGGCGCCGCCGGTGATCACATTGCCTGCCGCATTGCCGTAGATGGTGGAACCGCCGCTGCCGGCGATGGCGCGCTCAATGGTGACGTTGTAAGCGATGGAAATATTGTTATAACCCGGTGAGGTCGAACTGAACGTGCCCGCATTCAGGTTGATGACGGTGGCGTTGGTGCAAGCCGAGAAGTCCAGCGTATCGTTGCCACCCGCATCCCAGATGGATTGCAACGCAGAGCTCCTGACGAAGCTGTAGGTATCGTCGCCGGTGTGGTAGCTCATGTTGGCGCCATACAGGTACTGCATGGCCTGGATGTCATACAGCATCGGCGTGCTGCCATATAAACCGTTCAGATCAAAGCCCGAACCTTCGTTATACGACATCTGCGTATAGTCGAGATTGTCAGTAGCGGTCGGCAGGAACGGCCCCTCTATGTCACCGCCGGTGGAATCGTAATTACCAGGGTGCTTCAGGCCCAGCGTATGGCCCAGTTCATGGATTAGCACCGACAGGCCGAACTTGCCGGCGTCAAAATTCGAGTTGTACGAGCCAGCATTGTTGAGATACAGCGCGGTAGGGTTGCGGCCATCGGGCAAATAGGCGTAGCCGCTGCTGGTTCGTCCCTGGTCATTAGTGCCTAACTGGATATCGCCGTTGGAGGACACTTCCTTGAACGTGATGTTGGCCACCGCCGCCCAAGTGGCCAGTGCCGTGCGCACACCCGCTTGCTGCACCGCAGTCATCGCCGCAAAGCCGCTGGCGTCGTCCGTCGAGGCGTCCGCAGGCACCCGCGTCAGAAAGCTGTAGGTCAAGGTGACGGCTTGGCCGGCCTTGGAGTTCCAGCTGGACAGGATCAGCGAATCGATGGAGTTATTACCGGTAGTCAGGCTCATTGCGCGATCTTAAAGAGAGGGAAAAATGTCTTTGAAGCATAGCACTTTCCTCGCGGAATTACTCTAACGATGGCGCTGGGTAGATGCCGATACGCAACAGCTCATGCAAATGGGTTAGCTACAGTGACATTGGCGGGTGGCGGCAACTGGTCTGGCAGCGTCTGGGCTTCCAGCTTTGCCACCACATCCGCCAGAAGTCGGCTCAGTGCCTGGGCGTCGGCCAGGCCGGCTTTATCGGCGGTCAGGTCGATATCGCCACTGATGGTGATGCGGTCGAGACGGTTTTCAATGGTCAGGCCGCCGACGTGCAACACGTCCGACTCATTCTTGTAGGGGATGAATTTGCTCATTTCTTGTCCTTGCGTTGTCTGACGTTGGGCAGGCGCAGCGCTAGCTGTTTTTGCGCCGGCGTCAGCGAGGGCAGCAGGTTGATGCCGATCTTCTCCTCCAGCTCGGCGATGCTCAGCGTTTCATAGGGCGCATCGGCACGGTTTTCGATGAAAAATGCGGCACCGGCGCGTTGGCGCGGGCTGTACACCAGTTTATACAAATGCGTTGGCACCAGCACATTGCCGATTTTCTGCAGATTGCCGCCGATGAAAGCCGGGCCGGTAATCACATACAGATCACCCTCCTTCTGCGCCATCTTTCGCACCACACCCTCAATGCCGGCCCAGATGTGACGGTTCACATCGGCGTCCTGCGGCACCATATTGGCCAGCGTGAAGCTCTCGTGCTGGCTGGCGCGGTCCGGCATGTCGCCATTCGGCGCCATATGGCCACGGTCGTAGCCGCTACGGGCGTAATCGGACAATTCGGCGCGCGCCCTGGCTGGCAGCCGCGATTCCGGGTGGAAGGAGTTCTCGCGCGACAGATTCTTCGCCGACTTGAGGTTGTCCGCAGTCAGATGCTCGGCCGACCACAGCGGCGTGCGCGTGATACCCGAGTGCATGACGCCAAACACGCCATAGCATAGCTCGGTAGTGGCGGCAGTCATTTTGCTGTTGCGGATCTCCGGCAGACGGCCATCGACATAATGAACCGGGCATTCGCCGGCAATGGCAAGGCTGGCAGCGAACAGGCCGCCAGCCAGCGTGGCAAGGGCCACGGTGCGCTGTATCAGATGCATGATTCCCTGAGGCTAACAAAAGGTCGCCGCATTCTAGCGGAGCCACAGGCAAACAAAAAGGGCTGGCGCTCAATCGAACGCCAGCCCTCTCAAACATCCAGCCCTACCAAGGCAATGTTTTTGTATTTCATGTATTGCAACACTGATTGTAATTATACATTGTGTGGCTACGCATCTGCAAGCTGTTGCTGCCAGCGCAAATATATTCATTCTGTTAAGGAATATTGCTGTGTTTGCATGGCTGGCTTGTTTACACTTTACATTCTCACTGGCAACTTAAGTAAAAATGAATCATGAATATTTCTAATCTGAAGATCGGCCATCGTCTTACCATTGCCTTCTCGTTGAGCACGCTTTTACTGGTCGTGGTCGTGGTGGTTGGCGCGCTGGGCCTGGGCGCCACGAGCGATGAAATCAAGCTGACGATCGATGACCGGTACATGAAAATCGGCTTGCTGAGTGACGTCAAGGATCGCGTCGCCCAGCAATCCCGCAGCCTGCGCGATCTGCTGCTGATCGACGCCAGTGAAACCAGCGCCGAATACGCATCGATCGAACAACGCAGCAAGGAAATCCGCCAGTTGCTCGACCAGCTGGGCGGCGTGCTGCACCAACCCAAGGCGCTGGCCCTGTTCAAAGAATTGAATGAGGCGCGCGCCGCCTACTCTCCATTGCGCGATCAACTGATCGTTGCCGTCAAGGCCGGCGACAAGGAAGCCGCCACCGCCCTGTTGCTACATAAAGTGCGCCCGGCGCAAGCGGCGTATGTCGCAGCGCTGGACAAGTTGATCGACTTTCAGGCGCAACTGATGCGGGACTCTGGCGAACACGCCGCGCACACCGCCACCACCTCCAGTGCGCTGATGATTATGCTGGGTATCGCAGGCGCCGCGCTCGGCCTGTTCGCAGGCTGGTACGTCACCCGCAGCATCGTGCGCCCGATTGGCTATGCGGTGCGCGTGGCGCGCACGGTGGCTGGCGGCGATCTCAGTTCCGATATCCAGATCCGTACCCGCGATGAAGTCGGCCAGCTGTCGGCCGCGTTGAGGGAGATGAACACCAGCCTGATTTCCATCGTCTCCGAGGTCCGCAAGGGCACAGACTCCATCGGCACGGCATCGGCGGAAATCGCCGCTGGCAACCTGGACCTGTCCGAGCGCACCGAGCGCCAGGCTGGTTCGCTGGAAGAAACCGCATCATCGATGGAACAACTGACGTCCACCGTCAAGCTGAATGCGGCCAACGCCAATCAGGCCAACCAGCTGGCGATGTCGGCCTCCGAAGTGGCCGGCAAAGGCGGCGCCGTGGTGGCGCAGGTGGTCGACACCATGGCGTCGATCAATGCCTCGTCGCGCAAGATTGTCGATATTATCGGCGTCATCGACGGCATCGCCTTCCAGACCAATATCCTGGCGCTGAATGCGGCGGTGGAAGCGGCGCGCGCCGGCGAACAGGGACGCGGTTTTGCCGTTGTGGCCACCGAGGTGCGCAACCTGGCGCAACGCTCGGCAGCGGCGGCCAGGGAGATCAAGGAACTGATCGGCGACTCGGTGGACAAGGTCGATGCTGGCGCGCGCCTGGTCGACCAGGCCGGCGCCACGATGGAGGAAATCGTCGCCAGCGTGCGCCGCGTGACCGATATCATGGGCGAGATCGCCACCGCCAGCCAGGAACAGCTGACCGGCATTGAACACATCAACGGCGCCATCACCGAGATGGACCAGACCACGCAGCAAAATGCGGCGCTGGTTGAACAGGCGTCGGCGGCCTCGGTCACGATGCAGGAACAGGCTACGCACCTGGTCGATGCGGTCAGCATATTCAAGCTGCACGGCGAAGGCCGCGCCGCTAAACCAGCTGCTGTTCGAGCAGCATTGCCAGCTGCGCGTTCATCTGCTGTTGTTTAAATCCCTGATGGCGCGCTGCGAAAGCGCGCGCCGCATTGCGGTAAGTCGCATCGTTGAGCAGCAAGCGCACTGCCGCGCGCCAATCGGCGGTCGGCAACGCGGCGTTGTAGCCCGCGCCGGACAAAGCCACGCTGCGCGCGCTCAGGAACTGTTCCACGTGCGATGGCAGCATCAGCAGCGGCACGCCGGCCAGCAGTGATTGCGCCAGCGTGGCCTCGCCTGCATGGCAGACGCACAGCTCGGCCTCCGCCAGCGTTGCCGCCAATGCCAGCGGCGCTTCGGCATACAGAATGCGATCACTCAGCACTGGCGGCTGCGCGCCGCCGGCGACCTCCGGCACATACGCCAGCACGCGGCAACCTTCATCCACCAGTGCTTGCAGCACCGCGCCATGCGCCGCGTGCGACGCTTTCAGGTAAGCGTACACCCTGGCGCCCTCGCCCTCCGGCCATTGCGGCGCGACGCCGCCAGTGCTGACGAAACTCGGGCCGAACCAGCTTGCATCCGCACGCTGGCAGTGATCCAGTTCAGGCCAGGTGCACAGCAAGGGCTGATCGCCAAGGAAGACATCCGCCGCGTTGGCATATGCCGGCGCGCCATACTCCGCCAGCACAGCGTTGGCTGTCGCCAGCATGCGCGCCTCGGAATCGGCCAGCCGCTGCGCCGGCACATCACGCCACGACGGCAATTGAGCGCCAGCAGGCGGACTGTTAAAACCATTGCCGACCGAAGCGCTGCGCAAGCCCATGCAGCGTGCGGCCAGCAAAGCGGTCGGTGCGAAATCGGCCACCACCAGATCCGGCTGCAATAACGTGAACATATCGCGCCATCCCGCCACCATGCCGCACAGCGCCGACGGCTCCAGGTAGCCGCAGCGGAACAGGATCTCCGCCAGATTGGCAGACTGCGGCAATCCCACTGTCTCGTGCAACCAAACGGGCGCTTGCAGCTTGGGCACGTCCAGGTCTGCCAGCAAGGCATGCGTGTGCATCAGGTCGCGCAGGCTGAGCGTGACGCGGTGGCCGCGCGCAAGCAGCGCCTGCGCCAGCATTTTCAGGCGACCCGCATGTCCCAGGCCGCCGCCAAGTTCCCAGCACAAATGGATATGCGCCACGTCAGACCTCCATCAGCGCTTCGACTTCCGCCCGCACCTGCGCCATGGTGTCGACCACGCGCCAGGCGCCCGGAAAGTCGTGATGCCGCGTCAGTGCATTGCGCAGGATGATGCAGCGAATCCCGGCCGCCGTCGCCGCTTGCAGGCCGCGCGGCGAATCCTCGATCACCAGCGCCTCGCCGGCACCGACGCCAAGCCGCTCCAGGCCAAGCAGGTAAGGCTCCGGCGATGGCTTGCTATGTGTGTAGGACTCATGCGTCAGCACGAATTCAAAATGACGGCGCAGGTCAAGCCGCTGGTGGATGATGTCGAAGTGATCGGCATTGGAGCTGGTGACCACGCCCATGCGCAGGTGCGGCGACAAGGCGGCCAGTACCTCGGCCACCCCATCGATCGCCGGAATATGCTCGGCCGCCAGCCGCGCTGCATAGCGCACATTGCGCGCCCTGCGCTCCGCCTCGATCTGCGACTCGGTAAGCTGGGGCTGCAGCAAATGCCACGCGCCGCAATTATCGGCCAGATACCAGTCGAAGAAATGCTGCGCGCTCAGCTCCAGGCCAAAGGGCTGGAACAAGTCCCGGTTGGCCTCATAAAACAGCTGTTCGGTGTCCACCAGCACGCCATCGTTATCCCACAAAATCGCCCGCAGCATAATCCGCATTCCTTGTAAAGAACGGCGCGCCGATTGTGGCGTTACCGCAGCGCGCATTGTACCTGCTGGTTGGGTGTGACATACTCAATTCACCGCAGCCCACCCACCGCAACATGGCCGTTTTTGCAACGCTACCGCGTAGCCTCAAATTCCGCATGACCGGCGTGGTGGTCATGCTGGTGCTGACCGCCACCTTGATCGTCACCCTGGTTGCGCTGCTGCTGGTGGAACGCGATATGCGCAGCGTCATCGGCAACCAGCAATACGCGCTGCTGTCCTCGGCCGCCGCCCAGGTGGATGCGCAACTGGCCGCGCGCAAGGTGCTGCTGGCCAGTCTGGCCGACACCATGCCGCTGAGCGCTGGCGAAGATCCCGCCGTCATGCAAGCCTTCGTGGAACGCCATCAGGTGGCGCGCAAGGAATTCCTCAATCTGCACATCTTCACCCGCAGCGGCACGCTGCTGAACACGCAGGGAGATCACGCGGCAGCCGCGCTAGCGCTCAATCCGCGCAGCCTCGCCTTCCTGGAAAACGCGCTTGCCGCCGGCAAGACCGTTATCTCGCCGCCCTATAAGAGCGTGCTGACCGGCCTGCCATCGATCATGATCCTGCAACCGGTGCGCGACCAGCAAGGCCGCACCGCCATGCTACTGGGCGGCAGCATCGACCTGACCAACGCTGTGTTTCTTGAACAGCTGTCCGAGCAAAAACCGGGCAAGACTGGCTTCCTGTTCATCATGACCAAGGACGGCATCCTGCTGCACCACCCAAATCCCAAGCGGCTGCTGGAGCACATCAACGCCCGTCCCGGTTACAACCGCGCCACCGAAATGGCGCTGCGCGGCTTCGAGGGCTGGACCGAGGCGGTCAACAAGGATGGCAGCGAAGGCATCTACTCCTACAAGCACTTGCAGCAAACCGGCTGGATCATCGGCGCGCGCTTCCCGGTGGACGAAGCTTTCGCGCCGATGATACAGATGCGCAAGCACGCCATGCTGGCTGCCGCCATCTTCGCCGCCATCGCCGGCCTGATGGCATGGCTGGCGATCCAGGTACTGCTCAAGCCCCTGGGGCGGCTGCACCGCAATATCAACGACATCCGCAGCGGCGCAGCCGATATCGGCGTGCTGCAACTGCGCCGCGCCGACGAAATCGGCGAGTTGAGCGCCGCCTTCCATGAGCTGATGGCAGAGCGCGAAACCTCGCAGAAAGCAATCCGCGACAGCGAATCCCTGATCAGCAATATCCTGGAGCGTGCACCAGATCCCTTTGTCAGTTGCGAGAACAACGGCACCGTCACCAAATGGAACGCCGCCGCCGAGCGCACCTTCGGTTACACACATCAGGAAGCCATCGGCCGCGACATCGCTGAACTGATCGTGCCGCCGCAACAGCGCGATGCGCATCGCTCCGGCATGATGTATTTCGCGCTTGGCGGCGCCGGGCCGATGGTCAATTCGCGCGTGCGCCTGACCGCCATCCACAAGGACGGTCACGAGATCCCGATTGAGTTGTCAATCGGCGCCCTGCGTCACGACGGCGCCTATTACGCCACCGCCTTCCTGCGCGATATCACAGAGCGCGTGCTGTACGAACAACAGATCGCTGCCAGCGAGAAGCGTCTGCGCACGGTGGCCGACAGCATCCCGGCGCTGATCGCCTATATCGACCGTAATCTGCGCTACCGCTTCAGCAACGAGCATTTCCGCACGCTGCTGGGACACGATCCGCGCAATATGCTGGGCAAGACCATCTTCGAAGTGCTGGGTCCCGAGTTCGCCGGCAGCTTGGCGCATCACAGCGAAGCGGCGTTGCGCGGACAGCGCGTGCACTATGAACGCGAAGGCATGCACAAAGGCGTGATGCGCCAGATGATGGGCGACCTGGTGCCGGACCTCGGCGCCGATGGCACAGTGGCCGGCTTCTACATGCTGGCGGTGGATATCACCGAACGCAAAAACGCCGAACTACAACAGGCAGCCAGTGAAAAGCGCCTCAAGCTGCTGACCGATAACCTGCCGGTGCTGATCGCCTACCTGGACCGCGAGCGCAAGTTCCTGTTCCTGAATGCGACCTTCCAGCACTGGTTCGGCATCGATCCGCAGCCGCTGATGGGACGCCATCTGTCCGAAGGCATCGGCGCCGATCACTATTACACGGCGGAGCCGCACCTGGACCGGGCCTATCGCGGTGAAATGGTGACTTATGAGTTGAGGGCGCGCGTCGGCGACAGTCAGCACACGCTGGAGACGACCTTCGTGCCGGAGCTGGGCGCGGATGGCGAGGTGCTGGGCATCTACTCGCTGACGCACGACACCACCCGCATGAAGGATATCGAAGAAAAATTGAAGCAACTGGCGCGTATCGACAGTCTGACCGGCATCGCCAACCGTCTGATGTTCGAAGAGATCCTGCAGCTGGCCATCGTGCGTGCGCGGCGCAACCGCAAGCCGGTGGCGCTGGCCTATCTCGATATCGACCACTTCAAGGAAGTCAACGACACCAGTGGCCACGGCGCCGGCGATCTGGTACTGAAAGAATTTGCCACGCGCCTGATCGGCAACGTGCGCGCGTCGGACAGCGTCGCCAGGCTGGCCGGCGATGAATTCGTCATCGTTTTCGAACAAGTGGACAATGCCGAGGAAGCGGCGCGGCTGGCGGCCAAGATCGTCGACGCCATGCACCCACCGTTCACGCTGGAAGGCAGGCCGCGCCGCGTCACCACCAGCATGGGGATTGCCCTGCATGAAGGCGATGAAGAATCGGCGGCGGCATTGCTGGCCCGCGCCGACAGCGCACTTTACGCGGCCAAGCGCAATGGCCGCGACGGTTACGTCGTCGCCGATTAAGCCGGCACGCCGCTGGCCAGCGGATTCGGCACCGGCTCTGCCACGCGGTGCAGCAGGTTGCGATCGCGATGGTGGAATTCCTCCTCGCCGCGCAGCAGCATCACGGTGTCTTCCTCGTAGCCCCAGGTGCCATCGTCATTGATGGTGACCTTGATGCGGTACTCGGTGGTCTTGAAACCGAATTCCAGGAAGGGATTGGAGCGGATGCCGTACGTGTCCGACTCCAGGCGCGCCACCAGCTCGAACTCTTTCGCATCCGGCTCCACCACGGCCGAGGCCATGGCGATCTGGCCACGCGGGATGCCCAGCGTCTGGATCACGGTCTTGGTCTTCGGCTCCCACAGCCAGTAGCCGACCTGCTCGTGGTAGGTTTTGACGTTATCCGGCTTGTTCACGATAATCAGGTAGCGCAGGCCGTAGAACAGCTGCGGGCCATTGGTCACCGGGTCAATCGGATACAGCTCGATGCGTTCGACGTAGGCTTGCTTGCGCGCGCCATCGGCCTTCGGCTTGATGTCCAGGCCGCGCTCACCTTTCCAGACGCCGGCCATCGGCGCCAGCGGCCCCAGGTTGTTGAGGGTGTTGACATCGATGGGATGCGGTTCGGTGTAGATATCGTTGGAAAACTCGGTCATGCCTGGTCCTGTGATTGCGGTGCCATATTATAAGGGCGGCTACAGCGTAATTTCCATCCCATCATAGGCAGAGACGATATCCAGCGGCGTCTCGCCAGTCACCTCGGCGTAGCGGCGCGTCTCCGCCAGCACCCGCGAGATGCGCGCATCATCGAAAAACGGCTCATGATGGAACAGGCAAAGCTGGCGTACACCTGCCAGTTGGCACAGCTCCACCCCCACCACGCTGCTGGAATGGCCCCAGTCGGCCTTGACCGAAATGGCGTCGGCCAGCGAATACATGGCGTCGAAAATCACCAGGTCGGCGTCGCGGAAAAAGTCGACGAAGGCCACGCGCTCCGCCGCGTCATCCAGCTTGTGCTCGGAGTCGGTACTGTAGATCATTGCCTTGCCGCCCTGCTCCAGCCGATAACCATACGAATCGCCAGCATGCAGTTGCAGCTTCGCCGTCACCGTCACATCGCGCACCTGTATCGGCACACCGGGCGTCATCTGCACGAACTCGATACTGGCGGCCAGCTGATCGAAGGCCGCCGGGAAGCTGATCGGCTCCTGCTGGCGGCGGAGCGCCGCCTCCAGCTCCGTGTGGCAGCCATAGATGATGATGCGGTTGCCTGGAATATAGGCCGGCGTGAAAAACGGGAAGCCCATGATGTGATCCCAGTGCAGGTGCGACATGAACACATGATAGGTCTGCGGCTTGCCCGCTCCATACTTCGCCAGCTTGGCGCCGGCCAGCGGGCGCACGCCCGAGCCCAGGTCGAGGATGATGTGCTCGTGCACCGCGTCCGCGTCCCAGGCCTCAACTTCAACGCAGCTCGAATTGCCGCCATAGGTGCCGCGCACGTCGAAGCTCAGTTCATGGTCGACATAAGCCGCGACCTTTTCCGGCGTATCCAGGTTGCGGCCGATGGCGCCTTCCAGCGCGGTCACCAGTTTGGCGCGCACCTGACGGTAATTCAGCGCGACCGGCAGCGAACCGCGCGCGCCCCAGATACGGGCCTTCATATTGACTGTAATCTCATATTATTTTTGGAATGCGATATACAACTAATACAACTATTTTTTCATTATCACATCTTTTTGTACTTTTGACACCATCGGGTGTTGCATCCATCCGTGCTATTCTTCGCCCTTGATGTATTAGCAGGAGCACGCGCATGCCGTCACTTCAACACTATTTCAAGCTCGCGGAGCACGGCACCAACGTCCGTACCGAAGTTGTCGCAGGAGTCACCACCTTCCTGACGATGGCTTATATCATTTTCGTCAATCCCGCCATTCTCGGCGACGCCGGCGTGCCCAAGGACGCCGTGTTTGTCGCCACCTGCCTTGCGGCTGCGCTGGGCACCATCATCATGGGCCTGTACGCCAACTATCCGATCGGCATGGCGCCTGGCATGGGCCTGAACGCCTATTTCGCCTATGCCGTGGTGCTGGGCATGGGCGTGCCGTGGCAGACCGCGCTGGGCGCGGTGTTCATCTCAGGCTGTTTATTCATCGTTGTCAGCGTATTCAAGGTGCGCGAGCACATCGTCAACGGCATTCCGCCGTCGCTGCGGGTGGCGATTACTGTCGGCCTTGGCCTGTTCCTGGCGCTGATCGCCATGAAAAGCGCCGGCCTGGTGGTCGCCAATCCGGAAACGCTGGTGCGCGTCGGCGATATGCATAACCCGCACACCATCATGGCCATCTTCGGCTTCCTGCTGATCGTCACGCTGGACCGCCTGAAAGTACCGGGCGCGCTGCTGATCGGTATTGTGGCAGTGACGGCGTTGAGCTTCTTCTTTGGCGGGAATACCTTCCACGGCTTTGTTTCGCTGCCGCCGTCGATCACGCCCACGCTGTTCCAGCTGGACCTGAACGGCGCGCTGCATATGGGCTTGTTCAACGTGGTGCTGGTGTTCTTCCTGGTCGAGCTGTTCGACGCCACCGGCACGTTGATGGGCGTGGCCTCGCGCGCCGGCCTGCTGGTCAACGGCCGCATGGAGCGCCTGAACAAGGCGCTGCTGGCCGACAGCACCGCCATCGTCGCCGGCTCGCTGCTCGGCACGTCCAGCACCACCGCCTACCTGGAAAGCGCCGCTGGCGTGCAGGCTGGCGGCCGCACCGGCCTGACCGCACTGGTGGTGGCTGGTCTGTTCCTGGCCGCGCTGTTCTTCGCGCCGATCGCCGGCGTGGTGCCAGCCTACGCCACCGCGCCCGCGCTGCTGTTTGTCGCCTGCCTGATGCTGCGCGATTTCATCGAGGTCGACTGGAGCGACACCACCGAAAGCGTGCCCGCCGCGATCACTGCGCTGATCATCCCCTTCACCTACTCCATCGCACACGGCATCGCCTTCGGCTTCATCACCTACGCCGGCCTGAAACTGCTGACCGGCCAGGCGCGCCAGGTCAAGCCGGTGGTGTGGGTCATCGCCATCGTCTTCTTGGTCAAATACACCTACGTCACTGCCTGACGCAGGCTGTTGTTCACTACCAGGGTCGGCATCTCGCGGATAGGCAGGATGCCGATCAGATTGTGCAGCCGCATGCGGCACAAGGTCAGAATATCTTCCTCCGGCGCCGCCAGCCGCATTTGCACCTCCATGCCATACGGCGTGCTGGTGGTACGCAGCGCGCGCAGTTCGATATCCAGGCGACGCACCACCTGTAGCGCGGCCTCCAGTGTAGCGATCGGCGCATCCGGCTCGATGCAGAATCGGTAGCTTTTTTGAGTAGTATCCATGCTGATAGCATAGCCAGAAAGCTGAAAAATAGGCTTCCTGAATTTACGCCAATTTCATCCATTTGCAGCAGATCATTCTCGACCATGTAAAATATGCAGAACATTTATCCTGGACGACTATGGACATCGACGAACTGGATCGCCGCATCCTGCGCGAACTGCGCAATGACGGCCGCCTGAGCAATACCAAGCTGGCCGAAAAAGTCGGCCTCTCCACCACACCCTGCTGGAACCGTGTGCGCGCGCTGGAGGAAGGCGGCATGATCGAAGGCTATACGGCCCTCATCAGCCAGACGGCGCTCGGCTATCCGGACACCGTCATCATCGAGGTCACGCTGGACCGGCATGACGACGACATCTTCGAAAAATTCGGCCAGGCGCTGGCGAAGCTGCCGGAAGTGATGGAAGCCTATTTGCTGACCGGCGATTACGATTACCTGATCAAGGTGGCGGTAGCCGGCACCGCCGGCTACGAGGAATTCCTGCGCAAGAAGCTCTACAAGCTGCCGGGCCTGAAGCACAGCCGCTCCACCTTCGTGCTGCGCTGCCTGAAGCGCGCCCATTCGGTCGAACCCTGAACACTATGTACGCTTGCGTACAGATTGCATCGGTGAAAAAGTTCATGCTCCAGTTTCATCCAATCAGGAGAAGACAATGAACAAAACCATCAAATTCGCTGTGGCAGCAGCTGCCATTGGCCTGGCCTCGCAGGCCGCCCTGGCTCAAATCACCTTCTACGAGGCCGATGGCTGGCGTGGCCGCGCCTACACCGCGAACGCCCAGGTACGCGACCTCGGACGCATCGGCTACAACGACCGCGCCTCTTCCGTGGTTGTCGATCGCGGCCAATGGGAAGTCTGCGAAGACGCCAATTTCCGCGGCCAGTGCATGGTGCTGCGCAAAGGCAGCTACGATTCGCTGCGCGGCATGGGCCTGAACAACCGCATCTCGTCGGTGCGCCCGGTCAAGGTACGCGACCGCTATGAAAACGAAGCGCCGCCACCGATCGCCCAGCCAAGCTATGAATGGCGCCGCCGCCCGAGCGAGCGCATCGTCCAGGTGCCGGTGGCAGACGTGCGCGCGGTGGTCGGCACGCCTGAACGCCGTTGCTGGGTCGAGCGCCAACAGGTCAGCGAGCCTTCGCGTCCTAACGCCGGTGGCGTCATCGCCGGCGCGCTGATTGGCGGCATCCTCGGCCACCAGGTGGGTGGCGGCAGCGGCCGCGATATCGCCACCGCCGGCGGCGCGATTGCCGGCGCGGCAGTCGGCAACAACGTCGCCAACCGCAACAACACCTACAGCCGCGACGTACAGCGCTGCGAAAACGTCAGCAACCCGCGTCCGGAATACTGGGACGTCAGCTATGACTATCGCGGCGTGCGCCACCACGTGCAAATGAGCACGCCGCCGGGGAATAGCATCGCCGTCAACGCCAAGACCGGCGAACCGCGCCTGTAAATTTTCCTCGCTTGCGGCGGCTGTCGAGCTCATGTAAAATGAATGAGAATAATTCCCATTCTCAAAATAATGACGGCCGCCGCAACGCACCCGCACTTCACTGCCCTGTACAGCGACCATCACAGTTGGCTACACCGCTGGCTGTCTGCCAAGCTGGGAAATGCCAGCGATGCGGCCGACCTGGCGCAAGACACGTTCACCCGCATCCTGGGCCGCGCCGACCTGGCCGGCCTGCATGAGCCGCGCGCCTTCCTCACCACCGTCGCCAAAGGTGTACTGGTCAACTGGTATCAGCGCCAGGCGCTGGAGCGCGCCTATCTGGAGGCGCTGGCCGCCCTGCCCGAGCCGGTCGCCATGTCGCCGGAACAGCGCCTGCTGATCCTCGAAACCCTGCACGAAATCGACGCCATGCTGGATACCTTGCCGCCCAAGGTCAAGCAAGCCTTCCTGATGGCGCAACTTGACGGCATGGCGTATGCGGACATCGCCGCGCAACTGGGCATGTCGCTGATTACCATCAAGCGCTACATGAAGCAGGCCTTCCTGCAATGCCTGATCATGATGGAGAACCCGCAGTGAATGCCAGGGTTTCACCCAAGGCGCTGGAGCAGGCGGCAGAATGGCTGGTGCGCCTGCAGGACGGCGCCAGCAGCGCCGACCTTGCCGCCTGTGAAGCGTGGCGCAGCAGCGATCCGCAGCATGCGCTGGCGTGGGAGCGCGCCGAGCGCCTGCTGGATAAATTCGGCGCCTTGCCGCCCCAGGTGGCGATGCCGGTATTGAACCGTTCACCAGCCGCCACGCGCCGCGCCGCCATCACACGCATCGTCGCACTGATGCTGATGGCGCCAGCCGGCTGGGCCAGTTGGCGCTATGCGCAATCACAGCCGTGGGCCGGCGATATCCACACCGCAGTCGGTGAGCACCGCACGGTGACGCTGGCCGATGGCACCACGATCACGCTCAACACCGCCAGCGCTATCGACGTACGGTTCAGTGCCGCCGAACGCCTGATCGTGCTGCGCAACGGCGAAATCCTGGTGCGCAGCGGCCACGCGGCCGACGTCCGGCCGCTGCGTGTGGCCACCGACGAAGGCGTACTGCAACCGCTGGGCACCGTTTTCAACGTGCGCCGCCACGACTGCAGCACCGGCCTGGCCGTGCTGGAAGGCGCGGTACGCGTAACGCCGGCCGATGCCCCAGGCGATGCGCTGGTGATCGACGCTGGCAGCCAGACCCGTTTCAACCAGCGCCATGTGGCGCCTGCGCGCGACGCCGATCCCGCCATCACCGCCTGGACCACCGGCATGCTGCTGGCCGACCAGATGCGCCTGGACGAGCTGGCGACCGAGCTGTCGCGCTACCGCAATGGCCTGGTGCGGGTCGATCCGGCGGTGGCGGGCCTGCGCGTGTCCGGCGCCTTCCCGGTGGCCGACAGCGAGCGCACGCTGGACATGCTGGTTTCCACCTACCCGGTCGACGCCGTCCAGCGCCTGCGCGGCTACTGGATCACGCTGATTCCACGCGATTGAACATATTTTTCGATTTCGCTGATACTTTTTTGCATCCCGGCTGGCATACAGGCAGACACCTACAATCTGCCACCGAAAGGATGTAACCGGAATGCCAGCCCACCGCCCCAACCCGTCCGAGCGCCGCCTGGCGCGCGCTGTCCGCATTGCCCTGTTCAGCATGACGCTGGCGGCCGGCCATGCCGCCGTCACCGCGATCGCCGCCGAAACGCCAGCCGCCGCGCAGCAAAGCTACCAGCTTCCAGCGGGGGCGCTGGGCCGTACGCTGTCCAGCGTAGCGGTCGGCGCCGGCATGTCACTGTCCTTCGATCCCGCGCTGACCACGGGCCTGAACAGCCCCGCGCTGCATGGCAGCTATACGCCACGCGCAGCGCTGGAACGGCTGCTGGAAGGCAGCGGCCTGGTACTGGTCACCCGCACTGATGGCACGCTGACGCTGCAAAAACCTGGCGCCGCGCCCAGCCCCAGCACCGCCGCTGCAACGGCTGCCGCTCCGGCTACGCTGGCACAGGTGGAAGTCCACGGAGTGGCCGACGGCGCCCCGAACCAGGCCCGCAGCACCGGCGCAACGGGATTAGAGCTGTCAATCCGCGAAACGCCGCAGGCGGTCAGTGTGATGAACCGCCAGCGCATCGAAGACCAGCGCCTGGAAACGCTGCAGGACGTGGTCGCGCAAACCACCGGCATCACGTTGGAACACTCGTCCGCCAGCCGCGAGACCGACCAGATGTTCTCGCGCGGCTTCGCCATCGACACCTATATGTTCGATGGCATCCCGACCACCAAGCTGGTGGAGCCAGCCGGCTTTGACGCCAGCATCTACGAACGCATCGAGGTGGTGCGTGGCGCGGCCGGCCTGATGGGCGGCAATGGCAGCCCTGCCGCTGCCGTCAACCTGGTGCGCAAGCGCCCGTCGCGCGAACTGCGTGCAGAAGCCGAACTGCAAGGCGGCCGCTGGGACAAGTACCGCGCGCAGGCCGACGTGTCGGCGCCGCTCAGCGACGACAAGCATGTACGCGGCCGCGTGGTGGTAGCGCAGCAGAACGCCAACTCCTATATCGACCGCTACCATCAGGACAAGGAACTGTTCTACAGCATCGTCGAGGCGGATCTTGGACCATCGACGCTGTTAAGCGCCGGCTTCAGCTACCAGAACGAAAAGCTCGATGGCGCCAGCCGTGGCTTCGCCGCCTACTACAGTGACGGCACCAAGACCGCTTTCCCGCGTTCGATCAACAGTGCGTCCAGCTCCAGCTACTACATCCGCAAGCAAAGCCTGGGCTTCGCCACGCTGGAACACTACTTCGCCAACGAATGGACCGCCAAGGTGGCGGTGAACTACGCCGCCAACCAGTACGATGCGGTGCAGGGCTATGCCGCCCGTGGCTCGCTCGACCGCCAGACCGGCGCCGGCCTGTCTCTGTGGCAGACCAAATGGAACAGCAAACCGGAACAGCTGACCATCGACGCCTTCGCCAACGGCCCGTTTGAAGCCTTCGGCCGCAAGCACGAAGTAGTGGTCGGCATCAGCGCGTCGGACATGAAGAACACCGGCCCAAGCTACCCGTCGTGGATACTGCCCGGCTATGACGCCACGGTGCCCAACTTCTTTACCTGGAACGGCAATTCGCCAACGCCGAACTATGTCGGCACCATCAGCGGCAGCTATACCGAGAAAGAAAAGCAGTTCGCCGGGTATGGCTCGCTGCGCCTGCGTCCGACCGACGAGCTGTCCGTCATCCTTGGCACGCGCATCTCCAACTGGAAGCGCACCACGGAAAGCGTCACCTGGGATGCGCCGACCGTCAGCGACGAGCTGAAAACCAATGGCAAGGCGACGCCTTACGCGGGCCTGGTCTACACGCTGTCGCCACAGTGGTCGGCCTACGCCAGCTACACCGGCATCTTCTTGCCACAGACCTACCGCGACCGCAACTTCCGCGTCATCGATCCGCTGGAAGGCAAGAACGCGGAACTGGGCATCAAGGGCGATCTGCTCAACGGCCTGCTCAGCACCAGCGTTTCGCTATTCCATATGCGCCAGGATAACCTGGCCGAGATGGATGCCGACCAGCTGGTGCTGCCGGATGGCTCCACCGCTTACCACACCATCAAGGGCGCCACTGCCAAAGGCTTTGAAGTGGAAGTCTCCGGGCAGATCCAGCGCGGCTGGCAAGTCACCGCCGGTTACGGCCATTCGCGCATCGAGGACCCGCAAGGCAAGCGCCTGCAAACCAACCAGCCGCTGAACAACTTCAAGCTGTGGACCAGCTATGAGCTGGACCGCCTGACGCTCGGCGGTGGCATCAACTGGCAAGGCGACATCTACCAGGATGGCGTCGGTCCGAACGGTGAGCGCTTCACCCAGCAAAGCTACGCCTTGCTGGCATTGATGGCGCGCTACCGCATCAGCAAGGAACTGTCGGCCACGGTCAACGTCAACAACGTCCTGGATAAAAGCTACTACTCATCCGGAAACGGTAACTTCTACGGCGACCCGCGTAATGTGACCGTGTCGCTGAACTACCGCTTCCGCTAACCTGATGCAAGGGCAGCCATGAACCGCATTGCCGCCGCCATTCTTGGCGGCTACCTGTTTGCCTCCACCGCCGCAGCGCTGCTGTCGGCATTCAATGGACCGGGCAGCGACGCCATGCTGGGCGGCGCGTTGCTTGGGCTGGCGCTGTACGCGCCGGCGATCATCTGGACCTTCGCCACCAGCAGCACGCGCCGCGCCTGGACCGGGCTGCTGGGCGCCAGCTTTGCCTTCGCCGTACTGACCGCAGTGGTGGGAGCGTCGTCATGACCGGCGGCCTGCGCCAGCGCATGGCCTGGCTGCACACCTGGACTGGATTGTTGGTGTGCTGGCTGGCCTTCGCCATTTTCCTCACCGGCACGCTGAGCGTGTTCGTGCATCCGATCTCGGACTGGATGCGCCCGGAGCAGGTGCAGGAGCATCAGCAAGCCGCGTTCACCGGGCCGCTGGATCACGCGCAGCAACTCCAGCACGGCTTGCGCTACCTGGAGCAGCACGCCGCCAAGAGCAAGATGTGGGAGCTGTGGCCACGCGCCGGCGAAGCGGAGTTCCAGGTCTTCTGGCTGAACCAAACAGGCTATTACGAGGACGCACACCTGTCGGCCGCCACTGGCGCCGCCATGCCGGAACATGCCAGCACAGTGCGCGACACGCTCGGCGGAACGCATTTCGTCACCTTCCACCATGAACTGCACGCAGGCACGGTCGGCTTGTGGATCGTCGGCGTGGCGTCAGCGGCGATGCTGGTAGCCTTGATTTCCGGCGTCATCACGCACAAGCGCATCTTCCAGGACTTCTTCACCTTCCGCCCTGCCAAGGGCCAGCGCTCCTGGCTGGACGCGCACAATCTGGCCGGCGTGCTGACCTTGCCCTTCCTGTTCATGATCGTCTACAGCGGGCTGTCGATCAGTTGGGCCACCTACATGCCGGCCGTCTCCTGGGCGCAGCAACTACGCACCGGCGAGCCGGCGCATGTGCGCGAGTATGGGCCCGAGAACAAGCCGTCCGGCCAGCCGGCCGTATTGACGCCGCTCGATCCGCTGGTGCGACTGGCGGAAACCACCTTCCGCACGCCGGCCTACGCGGTGGTGGTCAATCATCCGGGCGACGCGAAGATGACGGTGGACGTCTACAGCACCAACACGCCGGACACACAGGAAGGCAATCTGCTGAGCAAGCGCGGTGTGATGAAGTTCAACGGTATCACCGGCGCGCTGATGGAAACCGAGATGCCGCACCGTGCACCACCGAATAGCGCGCGCGCCACCATGGCCACACTGGATGAGCTGCATCGGCTGCACTTTGCCGGTGCGGTGATACGCTGGGTCTACTTTGTCGCCGGCATGGCCGGAACCGCGATGATGGCGACCGGCGCCATCCTCTTCATGGTCAAGCGCCGTCAGAAGGCACTGAACGAATTCGGCGCCGCCACGCAGCGCGTCTATCGCCTGATCGACGTGCTGAACGTGGCCACCATCGCCGGGCTGTCGCTGGCCTGCATCGGCTTCCTGTGGTCCAACCGTCTGCTGCCGCCGGATCTGGTGGAGCGGCACGAGTGGGAGGTCGCAGCCTTCTTCGGCATCTGGCTGGCGGCGCTGGCGCACGCGTTCGTGCGGCCAGTGGCCCAGGCCTGGCGCGAGCAACTGTGGGCCGGCGCAGCGCTGTGCGTGCTGCTGCCGCTGCTGAATGTCGTCACCACCGGCCAGCATGTGCTAGGCTATCTGGCGCAGCGCGACACGGAACGCGCCGCCGTCGAACTGACCGCCATCGCCATGGGCGCACTGCTTGCCTTCGCCGCTACCCGCGTCGGCCAGCGCAAGATGTCCGGCGCCACCGCCATGAGAAAGGCTGCATCATGAGTTATGCCATCATCGTCTTGACCGCCCTGGGATTGTGCTTTACCGGCATGACCGCGCTGTCGCTGGCAATCGACCGCCACCACCGCCAGGTGTACGGCGGCGATGCGCCACCGCGCAAACGCCGCCTGCTGCGCGCCGTCGGCACGCTGTTGCTGGCACTGGCCATCATACCCAGCGTGGTGCTATGGGGCGCTGGCGCCGGCTTCGTCGCCTGGCTTGGCATGCTGACCATCGGCGCGCTGCTGGCCGCCGGCCTGCTGCCGTACTGGCCTGCCCGCGTGGCGCCATTGGCCACTGCTGCCGGCGCGCTAAGCCTCGCCGGCCTGGCTGGCCTGGTCTGGTCCTAAACAGCCCAGCCCCACCAGCGTGCTTCGCACTGCCTCGTCGAGTGGCGTGTGCGGCTCGCTGTCCAACATTGCCAGCAGGCGCGCGTTCGACAAGCGCACCGGCTGGCGCCACAGATAGCGCATCTCGCGCAATTCGCGGAACACGGTCACAAACGGCGCCGCCACGGTTGTCAGCCACCAAGGGAACGCCGTGGCGCGCAACCCTGGCTTGCCAACGACACGGGCGACCGCACCAATCATCTGCGTGCCATCCGCATCCCAATGTCCCTGCATCGCATAACGGGCGAACACCGGCAGCGCATCGCCGCATTCCACCAGCCGCACCATTGTTTCCGCCACGTCGGGCAAATATGCCCACTGATGGCCCACGCCTGGCGTTGCGGGATTGCTGATCGCCGTCACTGGCCTGCCCGGCTTGACCAATCCTTGCGCAAACCAGCTATTGCCAGCCTTCGGCCCAAAAAAATCACCGGCCCGAACGATCAATACCGGCAAGCCGGAATCCTCCAGCCGCCTCTCCATCTCGGCCCGGATCGCGCCCTTGCGCGTGACGGGCCGCTGCGGCGCATCCTCGGCGATATGCGGGAACACGTCCGGCCCGTAATTGTAGACAGTCCCCGGCAACAGGATGCGCGCGCCACTGGCACGTGCCGCCGCGATGGTATTGTCGAGCATGGGCAGCACCAACTGACCCCAGTTGCGATAGCCCGGTGGATTCACTGCATGCACGATCAGTTGCACGCCTTGGGCAGCTTTCATCACATCGTCGCGCACCATCGCATCGCCCGCCAGCCACGCAAGACCGCCGCTTTTTTGCGCAGGCGAGCGATGCAGAGCTTTCACCTGCCAACCACGCGCAACCAGCAGGCGCGCCACCTCACCACCCACACCGCCCGTTGCGCCCAATACCAAAGCCACTTTGTCCATGTCATCCTCCTTGATTGTCGATGGAGGAAGTGTGGCGCCGTCCGCATTAAAAGAAAATTACCGAAAGCCGCATAGTCACTATACAATTTCGTATGACTACCAACCAGCCAAACTGGGATTTGTACCGTTCCTTCCTGTCCGTGCTACAGGAAGGCTCGCTCTCCGGCGCAGCCAGGGCGCTGGGCCTGACGCAGCCCACCGTCGGCCGCCATATCGACGCGCTGGAACAGGCGCTCGGCTTGTCCCTGTTCACCCGCTCGCAAACCGGCTTCATCGCCACCGACGCCGCCCACGCATTGCAACCGTATGCGGAAACGCTATCCTCGGCATCGGCGGCACTGTTACGCGCCGCATCGGGCATGGGACGTGAGGATGCGCCGATCAAGGGCGTTGTGCGCGTCACCGCGAGTGAAGTCATTAGCGTGGAAGTGCTGCCGCCCATCCTGTCCAGGCTACGCGCCACCCATCCCGGCGTCACCATCGAACTGGCGGTCTCCAACCGCATCGAAAACCTGCTGCGCCGCGATGCCGACATCGCCGTGCGCATGCAGCGCCCCGAGCAGGACGTGCTGGTGGCGCGCCGCATCGGCAATATCGAACTGGGATTTCACGCCAGGCGTGACTATCTGGCGCGGCACGGCACGCCGCAGACCTGGGAACAACTGGCGCAACATGCGCTGATCGGCATCGACAGGGAGAACGCCTTTACTCGCAAGCTACAGCCATTGCTTGGCGACTTGTCATCGGTCAGCTATGCACTACGTAGCGATAGCGACCTGGTTCACCTGGCATCGATACGCGCAGGACTCGGCATCGGCATCTGTCAGGTACGGCTGGCGCAGCGCAACCCGGATCTGGTGCGCATTGCACCTGACCTGCTCAATATCGCGCTCGACACCTGGCTGGCCATGCATGAGAACCTGCGCAGCAATCCCGCCTGCGCGGCGGTCTACACCGCACTGGCAGCAGGACTGGATGACTACATCAGCGGGCACTGAGCAGGCGACGCTGTTTGCTGGTTTCTTTACTGGTTTCGTCCTGCAGCAACAGGTTCTGGCGCGCGGCCTGCAAGGTGGCGACATCGGTACTGACAGTCTTGCGCACCAGGGGGCGCGGCAAACTGGCCCAGCGGCTGCGTGGCGCCGACGCGGCAGCCACCTGGCTGGTCATCGCCACAGGAACGCGCTCGACGTATTCCTCGGCGCGGCTACCCGCCGGGCATTCGGTGTCCGTCAGCAGTACCTGGCCGTCCGCGTCCACACATCTATTGACTGTGGCACCGGCCACGCCAGTCACCGCGACCAGTGCCGCGCACAGGATGAATTTCATGATCGATGCCCCCTTTGATAAGAGCCTCCATCATCGCCCTGGCAGATGCCCCGGTCTGTGCGGGGCCTCGCACACCCTTAAAATACGGCATATTCACCCTATGTCGGGTACAATAACGCCTTCTTTCCGTATCACGATATGTGGTGCCGTTGCACGGCTCCGCTCCATCTGCCTATGAAATTTCTCCTGATCCTCACCGCGCTGGCGGCAGCCCACAGCTACGCAGCAGCGGCAGATTCACTAGACCCAGTCAACGCCAACGGCTGGAACACTTCCGCCGAACTGGGCGCAATCTCCACCTCCGGCAACACGGTCGGCACTTCGGTTACCGGCAAGATCGACGCCAAGCACGAAACGTCAAAGTGGAGCAACGAATACGTTCTCGCCGGCTACTTCAAGGACGAGCAAGTCACCAACGACGACGGCGAGAAAGTCCGCGAACGCTCCGCCCAGCGCTACTCGATGTCGGCCAAAGCCGGCTACAAGCTGCTGCACGACGATCACGGCAAGCTGTTCGCACTGGCCACCCACGTCGACGACCGTTTCGGCGCCTACACCCGCTACTCCACCATCGGCATCGGTTACGGCACCCAGACCTACCAGTCGGACACGCACACGCTGGACGTGGAAATCGGTCCTGGCTACTTCCGTGGTGTGCGCACCGAAGGCAATGTACAGACGGTGGAAACCGGCGGCACCATTCGCGGCGCAGCACTGCTGAAATGGAAGCTGAGCGACAGCGCGCAATTCAGCCAGAACCTGATCGTTGAACGCGGCACCGACAACACGCATTCGATCGCCGAAACGGCTGTGCGCACCAAAATCAACAGCACCATGCAGATGAAGGCTGCCTTCAACGTCCGCAACGACACCAATGTCCCGGCCGACAAGAGGAACACCGACACGCAAACATCGGTCACACTGGTTTATTCTTTCTAACTTAGCTAACGATCCAATGAACACTCCACGCACTCTCGGTACGCCGCTTTCCCCAACCGCCACCAAAGTCATGCTGCTCGGCTCCGGTGAACTCGGCAAGGAAGTCATCATCGCGCTGCAGCGCCTGGGCGTGGAAGTGATCGCGGTTGACCGTTACCCTGACGCACCCGGCCACCAGGTGGCACACCGCGCCCACGTCATCAACATGACCGACGGCGCCGCGCTGGCAGCCCTGATCGAGCAGGAACAGCCGGACCTGGTGGTGCCGGAAATCGAAGCCATCGCCACCGACACGCTTGCGGAACTGGAAGCCGCTGGGAAGATCACCTGTATTCCAACCGCACGCGCCGCACAGCTGACCATGAACCGCGAAGGCATCCGCCGCCTGGCCGCCGAAACGCTGGGCCTGGCCACCTCGCCATACCGTTTCGCCAGCAGCCTGGAAGAACTGCAAGCCGGCGCTGCCGCTGTCGGCTTCCCATGCGTGGTGAAACCGGTGATGTCGTCGTCGGGCAAAGGCCAGTCGAAAGTGGATTCCGCTGCTGACGTCAAGGCATCCTGGGACTACGCCGCCGCTGGCAGCCGCGTCGATTCGGGACGCGTAATCGTTGAAGGCTTCATTGACTTCGATTACGAAATCACGCTGCTGACCGTGCGTTCATTGGGCGAAGACGGCAAGGTCGTAACGCAGTTCTGCGATCCTATCGGTCACGTGCAGGTGCAAGGCGACTACGTGGAATCCTGGCAGCCATGCCGCATGGACCCGGTGGCGCTGGAACGCGCGCGCGACATCGCCGGCAAAGTCACTGGCGACCTGGGTGGCCTTGGCCTGTTCGGCGTGGAACTGTTCGTCAAGGAAGACATGGTGTGGTTCTCGGAAGTGAGCCCGCGCCCGCACGATACCGGCATGGTGACCATGGCGACGCAAGTGCAAAGCGAATTCGAACTGCACGCCAAGGCCATTCTCGGCCTGCCGGTCAACGTGGCGCTGAAGGCGCCAGGCGCGTCGGCGGTCATCTACGGCCAGCACGAAGCGGCAGGCATCGCCTTTGAAGGCGTGGCCGATGCGCTGCGCGTGCCGGATACCGATATCCGCCTGTTCGGCAAGCCTGAATCGTTCGCCCGCCGCCGCATGGGCGTGGCACTGGCAACCGCCGATGACGTCGACACCGCCCGCGTGAACGCCAAGCTGGCGGCGTCCAAGGTCAAGCCGGTCATCGTCAAGTAAGCGGCCCCCAGCCCGTCACATCCCCCGGAACAGATCGACGTAGTTACGGCTGACCACCAGCTGTTCCGGGCGGCCTTTCAGCTGCACCATCAAGCGCCCGCGGAAGTCCTGCTTTGTGCCTGCCACGTGGCGGGCGGCGACAATCACGCTGCGGTGTATCTGCCAGAACTGCTGCTCGTCGAGCTGCTCGCGCAGCTTGCTGATCGGCGTACGTATCAGGCTCTCACCATCCGCGACGAACACGCTGGTGTACTTGTCGTTGCTCTGGAAGTAAATCACCTCTTCGATCGGAATCAATCGGGTTTCCTCGCCATGCGAGGCGCGTATCCAGTGCAACGGCGCCGCAGGTGCAGGCGCGGCAACGGTGCCGCCAGCCGTCAATTGGGCCAACAGTGCCTGCAATGCCGCTACCGGTGCAGGCGCGTCGTCGCCGGCCGGCTTCAGGCGCGCTTTCAGCTTGCCGACGGTTTTCTCCAGCCGCTCCAGGTTCGCAGGTTTCAGCAGATAGTCAACCGCCGAATGCTCAAACGCTTCCAACGCATACTGGTCGTAAGCGGTGACAAACACGATGTGCGGCGGCTTCGGGCCGCCGGCCAGTTTGCTGGCGACATCCAGCCCGGTCAGGCCGGGCATGCGGATATCGAGGAACACCACATCCGGCGCCTCCTCGTCGATCATGCGCAAGGCTTCCAGGCCGTTGGCGGCGCGGGCGACCACACGCAGCTCGGGCCAAACGGTTTTCAACTGGCTTTCAAGGTATTCGCGCAGATGGGCTTCGTCATCTGCGATCAGGGCACGGAAGGATTCGATGTCGGACTCGCATTCAAAGGCAGCATCAGGCGCACCGTCATGCCGCAGGGTTGATTTTCCAATAATTCTACCTTAGCGGCACTGCCATACAAACTGCGCAAGCGCTCGCGCAGATTGCTCAGGCCTACACCGCCGCCGGGCTTGCGTGGCGCATTCTCGTTCAGGCCCACGCCGGTGTCGCTGATGCGGATCGCCACATGTTCGCCCTCCACACGCGCGCTGAGCGTGATCTCGCCGCCCTCCACCTTCGGTTCCAGACCATGGGCGATGGCGTTTTCCACCACCGGCTGCAGCAGCATCGGCGCGATCCGGAACTGGCGCAGTTCATCAGGCAAGTCGATGCGATAGCGCAGGCGCTCCCCCATGCGCACCGCCAGCACATCCAGGTAGGCGGCGATCAAGGTTGATTCAGAGGCCAGCGTCACCTCCTCGCTGCGGCTGGCCGCCAGGCTGGCGCGCAGATAATCGATGAAACGCTCCAGCATATTCTGCGCCTTGGCCGGCTGCGGACCAATCAGGCTGACCACATTCGCCAGCGTGTTATACAGGAAGTGCGGCTCGATCTGTGCCTGCAAGGCGCGCAGCCGTACCTCGGCCAGCATGCGCGCACTGGCGGCGGCGAATTCCTTCTGCTGCGCCTCCGCCACCGCCAGCGCCGCGCGCCGCTCGGCTGCACTGCGCACCATGAACAACAGCAGGCCAACGATGGCAGCCACGACCAGCAGCTGCAACCACATGCCGTGCCGGGTCAGCAACAGGAAAGGATCGGCACCACTCCAGATCAGGTTTCCGACGCCGACGCCAAAAAACACGCTCAGCGCCATCAGCGACATGCTGAACAGCACACGTGGCAATCCCCGCGCGCGGCGTGGCCAGCCGCCCAGCAGACGATTGGCCACGAACGACCCGCCATGGATCATTGCGCCGATCAGGTTGGACATCAACAGCATCGGCCAGAGTGCCTCGGCGAGGCGCACGTGGCCACGCGTGAACAACAGCTCCAGCGCTGTGAACACCAGGCCCATGAGGCAGCTCCAGACCACGGTGTACAGCACATCGCGCGGCCAGGATTGCGGCCAGCGGCGGAAAAACGGTATCAATTCCAGCGGGTGCGCCATCGGCGGCGTGCATTTTTGTTCAGTCATGCTTGGAAGTTACCATGAAAGCAAACAGGCGCGCGATAAGGCAGCCGCGCCAACGCCATCGGGCCGGCCTTGATGTTGTGCGCATCAAACACCGTCAGCACGCTTTGGGCACGGCGCGTGTCCTGCGCCACGCCGACCACATAACCGTCGGTTTCCGAACGTGCGCCGCGACGCGGCACCAGCACATGCTCTTCCACCTGCCAGCCGGCGCCGAAAGTATAGCCATCCACCTTGCCGCTGTCGGTATCGATCAGGTTCACGCTGTCGAGTATCAGCTCGCGGCCGGCGGCGCCCAGCACCAGCAGCTTGCGATGGCGCGACGACACCACCTGCGGCATCACGCGCGGGAATTCGCTGACACCGAACAGCCGCGCCTCGCGCGCCTGCCCACTGGCGTAATCAAGCGTGATCTGCACCGTGCTGGATGGATTATCGCCGACCATCCGGCTGTCGCCACGCATCGGCAGCGCCACCTTGCGCAAGGCGTCGCCTTCGTGCAGCACGGCGTCCAGACGCGTGCAGGCGCCGTCTTCGTAGGCATTCCCGAGGTGGAAGACAGAGCGTGCCGGCAGCTCGAATACCTGGCGCAGCGTCAATGTATCCTTGGAGATCACCACCGCGCGCAGCGGACGGCGCTTGCCGGCCCAGTGCATGCGGTCGGCAAAACTGGTATCGCTTTCAGAGCCCAGGTCGTACGGGGCGACCAGGAAAATAAGGTGGCGGCCGCTGACCACGAAGTCGTGCACCATATTCAGTTGCGGCACCGGGAGCATGGCGGTGCGCGTCACCTCGCCTTGCGCGTTGAGTCGATAGATAATCAGCTTGTTCGAGCCGGGCGCGGTGCCGAAGTTCCACAGGCCGCCATCCGGGTCCATTTTCGGATGCGCGGAGAACGGCATGGCTTTCAGGTCGCTACGCCAGGTCTTGATGCCGCGCGTGGCCAGCGTTTGCGGGTCCATTTCGGTCGCCGAACCGCCTTCCCATAGCGCATACAGACGCCCGTTCAGCGGCAGCAAATTGGTGTTGGCGACATTGACCGTATCGTTATTTTTCATCCCTTTGCGGTCCACATAGGTGCCGAAGGCGGGATACAGGAACTGGCCGGCCTTGCTCTCGTCGACAAACTTCTGCGTGGCGACAAAGCGACCGATGTGGCTTACCTTGCCGTCGCCAATCTGCCAGCGCTGTGCAAAGCCATCACCGTCGAACCAGTGGTGATAGCGCTCGCCGCCCAGTTCAAAACGCCCCGGCCCGTTGCGGTAAAAGACGCCGCTGAGGTCTTTCGGCAAGGCGCCCAGCACTGTCGCCTGGCCGGCCAGGTCGCCGCTGTGGTCCGCGTACACCGACAGGCGTGCGTTCTGCTCCAGCGCGGCGTGGAAGCTCTGGTAGGTCAGGCTGTCGGCCAGCGCCGGCGTCGAAGCGAGGCCCAGCGCGGCAAAGCTGAGGAATTGGCGGCGGTTGGTCATGGCGGCCTCCGTTCAGCGCAGGTTGACGGTGACGGTGGCGCCGCCTTCGGGCAGCGCGACGCGTGCATCCTCGTAGCGTGGCGCGCTGCGCTTGCCCATGGCGTTGTTGCTGAAGGCATAGTCTTCGGTCGGCATGCCCATCGCGTTGCGGTCCATTTTTCCGTTGTTGTTGGTGTCGTGATAGACAGCGAAAGCGTAATCACCGGCCGGCAGGTCAGCGATCACCACGTCCACCGTACCCTGGCGCGCCGGGGCGGCCACACCACGCAGCGGCTTGCCGAGGAAGGTGTCGGCCGAGTTGTAGAGGGCGATCTTGATCTCGCCTTCCGCACTGGCCACGCCATCGATGCGGATAGCCAGGTCGGCGGCGTGGGACGGCAAGGCGGCGGAAAACAGCAAGGCGAAGATCAGTCGGGACATCGTGGGCTCCTGTATGTGGATGAAAGTGTGATGCCACTTTATCCACGGCCCGCAGGCGCCGTGCCGGCTTGCGACGAATTGCTGCTAGCGGGTGCGAACTGCGTCCCAGTGGCGCGAAATGGTGTCCAGCATCTGCTCCACGTCGACCGGCTTGGCGATGAAATCGTTCATGCCGGCGCTGGTGCATTGATCCTGCTCGGCCTTCATCACGCCAGCCGTCATGGCCAATACCGGCAGCGTCAACCCAAGCACATGGCGGATCTGGCGTGTGGCCTCGTAGCCATCCATGACCGGCATCTGCACGTCCATCAGTACGATGTCATAGTCAGCGGCACGCTCGCGCAGGCGGTTGACCGCCAACTGGCCGTCTTCCACCACGTCCACCTGCGCACCGGCGTGTTCCAGCATGCCGCGCGCCACCACCTGGTTCAGCGGATGGTCTTCGACCAGCAGCAGACGCACGCCCTGCAGCCGTGGCGGCGCTTCGGCCGGCGGCACCGGCTCGGCAACCGGCGACACCGCTGGCATTGTCCAGCCGTCCGCCGTCGAGCTTTGCCAGGCGGGATGTTCGACCTCTGCGCCCTCCTCGGCCACGATAAACGGCAGCGTCACCATGAACTCGCTGCCCGTCCCCAGCGTGCTGCGCACCGTGATACCGCCGCCCATCAATTCCGCCAGGCGGCGGCAGATCGCCAGTCCCAGCCCGGTGCCGCCGAAGCGGCGGGTGGTCGAGGCGTCAGCCTGATTGAAGGCCGAGAACAAACGTGCTTGCTGCTCGCTGTCCATACCAATGCCGGTATCGCGTACCGCGAAGCGCACGCAGGCGACGCCGCCTTGTACCGCACCATCCAGTTGCGCGCGCACAGACACGCCGCCACGCTCGGTGAATTTGACCGCATTGCCCACCAGGTTAATAAGGATCTGCTGCAGGCGCAGGGCATCGCCCACCAGTATCGGCGGCACGCCGTCATCAACGCCAATCGCCAGGCTGATGCCGCGCGCATTGGCGTGCACCGCCATGACGTTGGAGACAGCGTCCAGCACCTCGGCCAGCAAGAAGGTCTGCGGCGCCAGCTCCATGCGCCCGGCCTCGATCTTGGAAAAATCCAGCACATCGTTCAGGATGCCCAGCAGGCCCTGGCCGGAGGAACGTATCATGCCGACGTATTCCTTCTGTGCCTGGCTCAAAGGGGTATTCTCCAACAGGTAAGCCACGCCCAGCACCGCATTCATCGGCGTGCGGATTTCATGGCTCATGTTGGCGACAAACTCGCTCTTGGCGCGGCTGGCAGCTTCGGCGCGCTGCTCGCTCTTTTTACGGTCCGTGATATTCATCGCAGTCAGGTAGAAGCCTATCACCTTGCCATCCTGTGCCACATCCGGCACCAGGTCAACCAGGAAGTGGCGCACGCCCTCGGCACCCTGAAAGTCGCGTTCGAAATGCAAGCGACGACCGCCCAGGGCCGAACGCAGATCGTCCAGCCATGGATCGGCGCCGAGGCCGAACACCTCACTGACGGTTTTTCCCAACATGGCATCCGGATCGAGTCCGAACTGGGTGCGGAAATGGGCATTCACGAAGCGGTAGCGCAGTTCGCGATCCAGATAGGCGATCAGCAACGGCAGCGTGTCGGCCAGCACGCGGGCGCGCCGCTGGCTTTCTTCGGTGCGTTGCTGCGCTTTTTCGCGCCCGGCTTTCTGACGGGCGTTGCTGACCAGAGACAGCAAGCCGACCAGCGCGGCAAACATCACCGACACAGCAACGATCAAGGTATCGTTGGAAGGCAGGGACAAGGTTAACTCGCTATGAACAGGATGAGAAAATATAACCCGCCACGGCACTGAATGCCAAACCATTATGACAATATTTACGATATAGTGGCTCATCGTTGACAACCACAGAACATCGCCATGCGCGCGCTTGTGCTGCTTACGCTGTGCTATGCAATGACCGCCCACGCCAGCCTGCTGCTGGCGTTCGCGCATACCAATGCGACGCCCGTATGGCCGCCGTCGGGCATCGCCTTTGCCGCGCTGCTGGTCATCGGCTACCGCGCCTGGCCAGCTATCTTCGTGGGAGCCTTGATCGCCAACCTCACCACATTCTATGGCAACGGCGTCACGCTGCACGGCAATGCCATCTTTGCCTCGCTGTGCATCGCCTTCGGCAACGTGCTGGAGGGGCTGTCGGGCGCGTGGATGGTACGGCGCTATTTCGATGTCAAAGGTCCCATCGGCCAACAGCAGAATGTGTATAAATTCGCGCTCGTGGCGATGGCCATGTGCGCGGTCAGCGCCGGTATCGGCAGCACCACGCTGGTGCTGTGTGGCCTGGTCCCGCTGTCGTCCTACGGCGCGGTAGCACTCACGTGGTGGGTCGGCGACACCGCCGGCGTGCTGCTGGTCGGTCCGGCCATCATTGTCTGGTGCGTGCGCCGCCTGCCGCGCTGGAGTTGGCGCGGCGCGCTGGAAATCGGCGCTTCGCTGCTGGCGCTGGTGCTGCTGTCCTACCTGGTGTTCGGCCGCCGCTACTCGTTTGACGATGGCCTGGGATGGCTGCCCTACCTGTTCGTGCTGGCGATTGCCTGGTCGTCCTACCGCCACGGCCTGCGCGGCGCCAGCATGGTGTGCATGATTGCGGCTGGCGGCGCGGTGCTGGGCACCATCAATGGACGCGGGCCGTTTGCGGTCGGCACGCTGAACGACGCGCTGATCGCGCTGGCCAGCTTCATCATGCTGTGCAGCCTGATCGCCATGGTGCTGTGCGCCGATGTCAGCGAGCGCAAGCGCGCCGGCGACGACGCGGTCAGCTACAGTGCGGCGCAATGGGGCACGCTGCTGATCGGCGTCGGCCTGACAGTGGCGGTGTGGCACCTGCTGTCCGCCAGCACCGAACGCCGCGCGCAGGAGCAGTTCGAGGCAGAGTGCGCCGACATTGCCAAGCGCATCGCGCGCCGCATGACGCTCTACGAATCCGGCCTGCGTGGCGCGCAGGCGCTGTTCAAGGCGCAGCAGGACCCGACCCGCGACCAGTGGCGCGACTTTGCCGAAGCCATGGATTTGCCACACAACTTCCCCGGCGTAATGGGACTGGGCTACGGCAGGTTCCTGCGCGCCGACCAGCGCGCCGTCACCGAAAAGGACATCCGCGACCAGGGCTACGAAGACTTCCATATCTGGCACAACAACCATGGACAGGACCCCGGCATGTCGGTGGTGGTGATGTACCTGGAACCCTTCGCCGGCCGCAACCTGCGCGCCTTCGGCTACGACATGATGTCCGAACCGACCCGCCGGGCGGCACTGCTGCAGGCCGCGCGCAGCGGCTCGCCGGCGCTGACCGCCAAGGTGGTACTGGTGCAGGATGAACAGCGCGCCAGCCTGCCCGGCTTTCTGATGTACTTCCCGGTCTACGCCAGGGACAAGCACCTGACGCCGGAATCCACGCCAGCGCAACGCATCGCTGCGCTGCAAGGATTTGCCTACACGCCGATCCGCGCCGACGAGTTGATGCGCGACCTGCTCGGCCCTGCCGATCACACGGTGCGCCTGGAGATCTTCGACGGCGCGGCAGCGACGCCGGCTTCACTGCTATTTGCCAGTGACCGATCGCCAGCAGACCCGCAGCAGTATCCAAATCCCTACCAACGCAGCATGCCGCTGGAACTGCTGCATCACCAATGGACGCTGCGCTTCTCGTCGCAACCGGAATTTGAAAACTCCATCGACCGGCAGAAATCGCACATCGTGCTGCTGGCCGGCGTGATCATCAGCCTGCTGTTTTTTGGCGTGGTGCGTGCGCTGACGGCACGCCAGGCCTACGCTACCGCGCTGGCGAATCAGATGACTGGTGCGCTACGCCAGTCGGAAAGCTCGCTGATCGCCGCACGCGACCTGGCGGAAGCGGCCAGCCGCGCCAAGAGCGAGTTCGTTGCCAACATGAGCCACGAGATCCGCACGCCGCTGAACGCGGTGCTGGGCATGGCGCACCTGCTGGGCAACACCACGCTATCAGCCGAGCAGTTGAAGTATGTCGAGATGATACGTTCATCCGGCAACTCGCTGCTCAGCATCCTCAATGATGTACTGGACTTCTCGAAAATTGAAGCCGGCCGCATGGAACTGGCGCCGGCGCCGTTCCAGCTGTCCACGATGCTGGAGGCCATCGCCACCATCATGACCGTCAACGCTGGCGAAAAAGACCTGGAACTGGCGATCGGCGTCGAGCCGGGTGTGCCGCAAGCATTGGTGGGCGACAGCCACCGCTTGCAGCAGGTATTGGTCAACCTGGTCGGCAACGCCATCAAGTTCACCGAAAAGGGCTCGGTGTCGGTGCTGGTGGAACTCGCCGAGGCGCCGGCCACATTGCGCTTCACGGTGCGCGACAGCGGCATCGGCATCCCCGCCGACCGTCTGGCGCAGCTGTTTGCGCCCTTCTCCCAGGCTGATGCCTCGATGACGCGACGCTTCGGCGGCACTGGCCTTGGACTGGCCATATCACGCCGCATCGTCGCGCTGATGGGCGGCAGCATCGACGTGCGCAGCACGCACGGCGTGGGAAGTACATTCAGTGTCACCGTGCCGCTGGAGGCTGGCACGGAAACAGCGCACGAACGCATCGCCCCCGTGCAGCATCTGCTGGTGGTGGACGATGACGAAACCAGCGCCGACTACCTGTGCCGCAGCATCCGCGCGCGCGGCTGGAGCTGTGACAGCGCCAGCACCGGCGAGCAGGCACTCGCGCTGCTGCGCAGCCGCGACGCACGCTACAACGGCGTGCTGGTCGACTGGAATATGCCAGGCATGGATGGCCTGGCTGTTATGCAGGCGATCCGCGCCGATGACGCCATCGCCAAGGCACCGGTGATCCTGATGATCAGCGCCTTCGGCCAGGGCAAGCTGCTGCACACCGACGGTGCGCAGGCTGCGGACGCGGTGCTGCTCAAACCCGTGACCGGCGCGCGCCTGGCCGAAACGCTGCAACAGGCCCATGCCTGCACGCGCGACGCCGCACCGGCAATGAGCACGCCCCCCAGCCAGCGCCTCGACGGCGTGCGCATCCTGCTGGTGGAAGACAATCCAGTCAACCAGTTGGTCGCCACCACCATGCTGGGGCACGCTGGCGCATTGATCGAGGCGGTCGACAACGGCCGCGCCGCGGTCGACCATCTGCGCACCGAAGCGCACCGCTACGACCTGGTGCTGATGGACGTGCAAATGCCGGAGATGGACGGCTTTGAAGCCACCACCAAAATCCGTACCGAACTCGGGCTGCATCTGCCGGTACTTGCGATGACCGCCGGCGTGCTGGCGTCCGAGCGCGAACACTGCATCAGCTGCGGCATGAACGATTTCATCGCCAAGCCGATCGACGTCGATGAAATGCTGCGGGTGATCGCGCGCAACCTGCCGCCCGCCCAACACGCCGCCACCGCCGGTTAAATTTGACCGTTGCGTGCACACAGTGGAAATTTAATGTAGTATTTCACATATATCTTTAATAAAGCCCGAAGCCATGTCCCTGTCACTGACCACAGAATCCATCGCCACCCTGGTCCACGAGTTCTATGACGGCGTGCGCGCCGATCCCGACCTGGGTCCGGTCTTCGACGCCGCCATTGGCGACAACTGGGACCCGCACCTGGCCCGCATGGTCGACTTCTGGTCCACCGTGATGGTCGGCAGCCGCAATTTCCAGGGCAATGTCTTTGGCAAGCACATGCTGCTGAATGGAATCAAGCCAGAGCATTTCCAGCGCTGGCTTGAGTTGTTTGTCGCCACCACCAGCCGCCTGTTCGCGCCGGCCGACGCGGAAGAATTCCAGGTCGTCGCGCGCCGCATCGCCGCCAGCCTGCAACTGGGCTTCTTCGGCGAAGTCAAAGTCTCGTCAACATAAGGAGCAACGCCATGAAAACCATCCCCGAAAACGCCGTTTTCTACAAAAGCACCCCTGTCTTCACCCAGGACAGCGTGCCAGCCGCCATCCAGCGCGGCCACACCACCGCCGACGATGTCTGGGCGCGCATCCGCATCCTCGAAGGCAGCCTGATATACCGCATCACCGATCCGCGCGTGCCGCCGGAAGAAGTGCTGCTGACGCCCGAGCACCACGGTGTCGTCGAACCGCATGTCGAACACGAAGTACAGGTGGTCGGTCCGGTACGTTTTCAACTGGACTTCCACCGCTAATCCAAGGAGCAGCAGCATGAACATCGACAAATTCAAACATCAGCACATCGACATCCTCAGCGCCATCGCCAACCTGCGCCAGCTGGTCCAGCGTGGCATCATCGAACACGCCACGGATATCTCGCACAACATCGTCGCGATGAGCAGCACTATCCGCCTGCATCTGGCGGTGGAGGATCGTGTGCTGTATCCAGCGCTGGAAGCCAGTGGCAACCGCACCATGGCCGGCATGAGCCAGCAATACCGCGACGAGATGGAAGGCATCGCCGGCAACTACCTGGACTTCGCCAACAAATGGAATACGCCACGCCTGCTGGCGGCGGAACCGGAAACCTTCCGCGTCGAAGCCAATCGGGTGCTCAAGGCGCTGTATGAGCGCATGAAACGCGAGGACCGCGAGTTCTATCCAGCGATCGAGGCGATCTAGCCTTCGATCACCAGTGGGTCGCGCAAGCGCTTGCGCGAGCTGCGCGCGTGCGGCACCCAGGCGTGGGTTTGCCAGCGGCGCCACATGATCAGGCCACGTATCCATTCGTCGGCCGCGTAGGCGATCCATACACCGGGCAGGCCCCAGCCCAGCACCACGCCAAGCAGCCAGCTGCCACCTGCCAGCACGAACAGCATCGAGAACGCACCGGCCATCACCGGGAAGCGCGCGTCGCCGGCCGCGCGCAGCGCGTTAATCACCACCAGGTTGAAAGTGCGGCCCGGCTCCAGTATCACGGTGATCCACAGCAGCGTGGCGCCGGCGGCCAGAATCTCCTGATCCTGCGTGAACCAGCCCAGCAGCCACTGGCCCAGCAAGGCCGCACAGGCAGCGATCAGCAGGCACACCATCAGGCCGCGCGCCAGCGAGCGTTTGACGACACGGTGCGCCTCGCGCAGCTTGCCCGCGCCAATCAGATAACCGACCACAATCTCCACCGCCAGCCCGGTGGCGATACTGAACATCATGACACCGCCCATCAGCTGCAGCACATAAGCTTGCGTTGCCAGCGCCTTGGCGCCCAGTTCCGCCGCCGTCGCCACGCTGACCATGAAAGCCAGGCGCCAGGCGATGTTCTCGGCCGCGCCCGGCAAGCCGATATGCAGCACCGCCGCCAGCTCGCGACGCGGCAGCCGCCACCAGTCCTCGCGTACCAGCGTAATGCCCAGGTGGACGCGCCACATCACCAAATGCAGTGCCAGGCCGACCATGCGGCTGATGGTCAGCGCCACCGCATAGCCAGGCAAGCCCAGTGCGGGTATTGGTCCCCAGCCATACATCAGCGGCAGCGCCAGCAGCAGATGGCTGACATGCATGATGATCAGCACCACCAGCGTATCGCGCGTGCGCAGATGGGCGCGCATGACGCCGGCCATCGAGGCATTCCATGCGTCGAACAGCATGGCCGGACCAAGCGCGATGAGGAAAGGCGCGGCCAGCGGGAATACCTCGGCCGGCGTATTCAGCAGATGCAGCAGGCCGTGCGAGCCGGCCATCGCAATCAGCGCGGTGACCGCGCCCAGCCAGGTGCTGGCGCCAACCACCGCACGGGCGACCTTGTTGGCCGCCTCGCGCTGGCCGCCGCCGATATTCTGTGTGACCACCACGCTGACGCCGGCGCCAATGATGCGAAACAGGATGAACAGCGCGGCCGAGACCTGGCTGGCGATCGCAAACGCGCCGCCCGCTTCATCCGAAATGCGCGAGGCCAGCGCGGTGCCGATGATGCTGGAAGCAATCGCCAGCCCCAATTCCACCAGCAGGGGCCAGGCAAGGTTGAACATCGGGGGCGTCTGGACGAGCGTTCGGGAGGAAGACATGAAATTTTGATATAAATTATTGCCAACTGGCCGTAGTTTATATCAAGTTTCAATCCAGAAAGTCAGAATACTCTTTTTGCGAATAGCCTTTCAGCTTTTGCCACGGCAAATCGCGGGTCAGGCCGGGCTGTACGGCGATTTCCACGCGATTGACGAAGGTGCCCGCCTTGTCGCCGCTTTCGATGACCAGCGGGATCTGCCGCTGCTCGTCCCACAGCACACGCTCGAACAGGCTCTTGTCTTCGCGTTCGCGCCAGCGGGCGCCAGCGACGGTCGAAGCGCGCGACGACAGCTTCATGGTCTGTAGGCGTTTGCTGTCCAGCAGATAGTAGGCGTGATCCCAGGAGCCGTCGAAGCTGACGTTGCCATATTCGGCTGGCGGGATGGATACCACGTCCTTGTCGTGCGCATCGATAAATGCGATGCGCGTCTTGGCGCCCTCCTGCATCACATGGCGCGCCAGCACCACGTGGTTGAAGTGTTTGTGCGCGCCGGACTGGTGGTCATCATGGGCGGCATGGGCCGGCAGCACGCGCATGGTCCAGACGTGACCGGCGCGGCGCAGCATTTTCTCTTCGTACCGCGCTTCGCGGGTGACGCCTTCCGGCGTGACGACCTTGCTGTAGTAGGCGATCTTCAGGTCCAGATCGGTGGCGGAAGCGCAAATAGCCACGCTCAACGTGGCTGCAAGCAGTAACAGTTTTTTCATACAACTCTTTAAGTAAACAGGGAGCAGGCAGCGCCCGCCCCCTCTGTCATCAGAAGCCGAAGGCCGATTTCAGCAGGCTGAACACCTTGGTGTTGTCCAGCGTGCCCTTGAACGGCTTGGCGCCGGCGCCGGTGGCGAACAGCTTGACGTCGCCACCGCCATGGGTTTCGCTGGCCAGGCGCACACCGGTTTCCTGCAGATAGTTATCCGCCAGCACGGTTGCGCTGTCCAGACTGGCGCGGGTGTTCGGACGGTTCGGGCCGTTGCCGAACACCAGCGTGGTGTAGGTATTGCCGTCGGCATCCTTGCTTGGCTGGTTGTCGCGGTAGCCACGGTTGATGTCCAGGATAGGATTACCCTTCTTGCCGTAACCGTTGAAGGCCAGCGTGTGGTCGTGGTCGGCGGTGACGACGATCAGCGTGTTGGCCAGCGTCGGGTCGGTCAGCTTGGCCTTGTCCAGCGCGGCCTTGATGGCGTCATCGAAGGCGATGGTGTCGCTCAGCGCGCGCTTGGCGTTGGTGCCGTGCAGCGCGTGGTCGATACGGCCGCCTTCCACCACCAGGAAGTAGCCATTGGTGTTGGACGACAGCAGGTCCATGGCCTTGACGGTCATCTCGGCCAGGCTAGGCTGGCTGGCGCCCTCGCCCAGTGGCGGCGTGGCGCTGCGGTCCAGTTCATATTCCAGGTGGCTCTTGCTGCTGTACAGGCCTATGAACTTTTTGCCGGTGGCGGCAGTCATCTCGGCCTTGTTGGCGGCCACGGTGTAGCCCTTGGCGGCCAGCTCGGTCAGCAGATTGCGGCCATCGGCGCGGCCGGTGGTGTTGGTGGCGCTGTACGGCGTGAAGTGATTGCGGCCACCACCCATCAGCACATCGACGCCATCACCCAGCGCGCTGTTGAAGCCGGTCCCGCCGGGCACCAGCTGCGCGGCGATATGGTACTGCGCGTTGCGGTTGCAGATGTGCGACCAGGCCGTCGCCGGCGTGGCGTGGGTCAGCTCGGTGGTGGTGATGGTGCCGACCGCCTTGCCCTTGGCCTTGGCCAGTTCCAGGATGGTCGTGGCGCTGGCGCCATTGGTGGCGGCGCAGTTGTTGACGCCCAGGTTGCCGTTGGCGTCCTTGCCCGGGCTGGTGGCGACGGTTTCCGGCGACATCGAGATGACCTCGTTATTCATCTTCACGCCGGTCATGTAGGCGGCCATTGACGGTGCACTGTCGGTGGTTTGCGCGTCGTTCGAGTAGGTCTTGATGCGCGCGGTGCGTTCCAGCGTATCCATGGTCAGGCTGCCGGCTTCGCCATATTTATAGATGCGCGAGGCAGTGATCGTCGACGGGCCCATGCCATCGCCGAGGAAGAAGATGATGTTCTTGGCCTCACCCGCTGCATACGCAGCCTGGGTGAAGGACAGCGCCAGCGCGGCGGCTACGAGAGTACGTTTCATGTGTTATTCCGTTCTTAAAGTATGCAGCGACTCACAGGCCAGCTGCGGTTTTCACCAGCGAGAACACTTTGGTGTTGTCGATGGTGCCGGTGAACGTCTCCGAACCTTTGCCGATGGCGCCCAGGAACACGTCGGTGCCGCCGTGGGTTTCATTGCCGGCGGTGACGCGGATCGCCGCTTCCTGGTGGTACAGATTGGCGCCGGTGACGCTCTCGTCCAGCGACGCCTGGCTGGCGCGGCTGCCCTGGGTGCGGTTCTCGCCGTTGCCGAAGCCGATGATCGAATACGGTGCGCCGTCCAGGTCTTTGTCGACCGCGCCGGTGACATAGTTTTTCACCACGCCCAGCACGCCGGCGTTGGCAGCGGTGGTCTTGCCGGTACGCTTGGCGTAGCCGTTCAGCACCAGCGTGTGGTCGTGGTCGGCGGTGACGACAATCAGCGTGTTGGCCAGCGTCGGGTCGGTCAGCTTGGCCTTGGCGATGGCGGCCTTGATGGCGTTGTCGAAGGCGACCGTGTCCTGCAGCGCTTTCTTGGCGGTGGTTTCGTGCAGCGCGTGGTCGATGCGACCGCCTTCCACCATCAGGAAGTAACCCTTGCTGTTGCGGGCCAATACATCCATGGCCTTGGTGGTCATCTCGGCCAGGCTTGGTTCCTTGGCTGCGTCGCGGTCCAGGTCATAGCTCATGTGGCTGGCGGTGAACAGGCCCAGCAGCTTGTCGGTCTTGGTGCCGTCGATGGCGTTAAACTCGGTGCCGGTGCTGGCGTAGGCGTAGCTCTTGGCTTTCAGCTCAGCGATCAGGTCGCGGCCGTCGGCGCGCTTGCCGCCGTCCTTGACCGGCTTGAAGAACTGGCTGCCGCCGCCGACGATCACGTCCAGGCCGGTGGTGCCCAGCGCGCTGTTGTAGCCGGCGCCGCCTGGCACCAGCGCTGCGGCGATGTCGTTTTCCAGATCGCGGTGGCAGATATGGGCATAGGTCGTGGCTGGCGTCGCGTGGGTGATGCGCGCGGTGCTGACCACGCCAGTGCCGAGGCCGGCGGTCTTGGCCAGTTCCAGCAGCGTGGTGGCGGCGGTGCCGTTGCTGGCGCCGCAGTTGTTGCCCAGCTTGTTGCCGGCGGCATCGTTGATCGGATCGATGGCGGTGGTGTTCTGCGACATCGAGATCACTTCGTTGTTCATTTTCACGCCGGTCATGTAAGCTGCCATCGAAGGCGCGCTGTCGGTGACCTGGGCGTCGTTGGAGAAGGTCTTGACGAAGGCCGTTTCAGGCAGCGTGTCCATGGTCAGCTCGCCGTCCTCGCCGACCGAGTAGATGCGCGCTGCGGTCATGGTGGTCAGGCCCATGCCGTCGCCGAGGAAGAAGATGACGTTCTTCGGCGCGGCCGCCACAGGTGGCGTGGTTGGCGTGGTGGTGGCGGGCGTATCGTTATCGCTGCTGCTGCAACCGGCCAGGAAAGCGGCGCTCAGTGCAGCGATCAGAAGAGACTTACGGTTCATGTCGGCTATCCAGCTTGTTATAAAGATTTGCAAGATAACAAGCATTTATGACAAGCCGATGACGGTTGCCGATTGGCTATCCTTGACGGCGATAAGCGCGCAGCACCGACGGAAGCATACCGAGTGGAAAACCCGCATGAATAACGATCAGCCACCACAGGCTGTGGGTCAACACATAGGCACAGGTAAAGATGAACGCGGAAATGACAGAACCGATCAGTTGCGTTGGCGACTTGTATCCATGCGCGACGCCGTAAGCGAAGGCCGAGATGGCGATCGCTGCCGGAAGCCCGGTGTACGGCGTGAGCAACAGTAGAATGAAGCCGCGATACAGGATTTCCCAACCGGCCGTCATCACCGTCATGCTGGCGATGAAGGCGGCGATCTCGGCGCGCGTCCGTGGCCAGGGAAATGGCGAGTCCAGCAGCTTGCGCTCATAGTCCAGCATTTTCTCAGGCGTATAGCGGCGCTCCATGACGCGGCTGGCGATCGCCAGTCCGGCAAAAAGCAAAATCGCAAAGCCCAGGCCCCACACGCCGGCGTTCGACAATGGGATATCAAGCCCGAGGTCGTTGGCCGTATAGCCGGCTTGCCATGAACCCGCCAGCAGTACACCCAGCATCACCAGCACCTGCCAACTCATCGACCAATAGCGGCGCATCGATGAACGCGGTGGCTTGTCGGATTCGGTGCGCAGACTGCCCCACAAGCTCTGAGCCGGCAGCACAAGCAACAAATAGATCGCGAGCAGATAATTCAGCATGCTCATTGGTCCGCGTAAGCCAGCCGCGCAGGCAAGGTTAGCAGCCAGCGCGTCCCATTCTCCGGACTTGACTGACATACAAGCGCGGCATTGATTTTTTTGGCGCGCTCATGCATACCCTTCAAGCCCCAGTGTCCTTCACGGCCACCAGCGGCCATCACGCTGTCTGGAATACCCTGGCCGTTGTCCGTCACCACCAGCTGGAATTCGCGTGCGCCGTAGTGGACCTCCACCTGGATACGCGTCGCTTGCGCATGGCGGAAAGCGTTCGCCAACGCCTCCTTGCCGATGGCGCGCACCTCTTCGCCGACAATGGTATTCAGGCGGCGCAGATCGCCGCTCAGCACGGGAATGAAAGCGCATTCGCCCTGCTCCGCAAGCTGCGCGCCGAACGACGCAAGTCGGTCGAATAGTTCGCCAGGGCTGTCGGCCTGGCGCAGGGCGTGAACATGGTCGCGTCCTTCCTGTATTGCCAGCTCGGCACGCTCCAGCGCCTTATCGATGCTGGCTTTTTCCTCGGGCGACGTGAGCCGCTGCGCGGCGTTACTGATGATCAGCACCATGCCCTGAACAGATTGCAACAAGCTGTCGTGCAGTTCCCGTGCGATGCGTTCGCGCTCGTCCAGGCGCTCCTCGAACTTCACCCGCACCTGCCTTGCAACGTGGTACAAACGCAGCCGGTGCACACCCCAGACAATCAGCAACAAGATGCCAAAACCTGCGGCTTTGAACCACCACGTTTGCACCAGGGCCGGCTGAATGGAGAACTCCATCACCGCGCCGGTGTCGCTCCAGACGCCGTCATTATTGGATGCCTGAACCTCGAACCGGTACGTGCCCGGTCCAAGCTCGGTATACACGGCCGAGCGCTGATTGACTGCATCCTGCTCATACTCATCCACACCGTGCAGCCGGTAACGGAAGCGCATGCGCTCCGGCATGGTCAGGCTCAATGCCGTGTAGTCAATCCGCACGCGGGTGGTTCCTGCCGGCAGCGTCACGCCGGACTGTGCGCCATAGTGGACATCGTTGGCGATCAGATCCTTCATCACCACCGTCGGCTTGACCTTGTTCAGCACGGCATGAGCCGGGTCAACCCAGAATACCCCGGATGTCGTCGCCAGCCATATCTTGCCGCGCGCGAAAACGATCGAGCTTGGGCCACCCGATTGCGCCGCCACACCGCGCAAACCGTCCTGATGATTCAACACCTCGAAGCGCACCTGATACGCCGGATTCTTCAGCAGATGCTGCTGCTCTTTCAGCGGAATGCGGAATACGCCGGCTCCGCTGTTCAGCCACAGGTCGCCGTCAGCCGAACGGGCTATGCCGGTCGTGCCCAGAAACTGCTGCTGGCCGTAGCCTTGTACTTTGTAGAAGTGGCGGCCATCGCTGAACATCAGCCCATTATTACCACCGACCCAGAGCGTTGGCCCGTCTGAATAGAACTGGCTGATGGCGCCCAGATTGACGCCATCCTTTTCATCATAGACCAGCAAGTCAGCGCCGCGCAGCGAAAAAATCAGATTCTTGCGTGTACCAAACCACAGCACGCCATTTGGCGCGCTATAGATGCTGGTGTAGCCGGTTTTCGGTAAATCCTTGCGACCGCCATCACGCTGCCACTCGCCATCTTTGTAGCGATACAGATTGGCGCGGAAGATCGCCCAAATGCCGCCGTCCGCGTCGGCCGCAAGACCGGGGCCGGGGATGTTGCCGCCTTCCGGCAATCCGGCTGGCGGTGGAACCACCGTGCGCGTAAAGCCCCCGGCGCTTCTTTCGATGCGGCTGAGCGCGTCGAAGCTGTTTGTCCAGTAACGTCCTTGCGCGTCAACAAAATCCGCCACCGTAAAATTGGTGGAGGTTGGCGCTGCCTTGTCGTAAATGACTGGCGGCGCGTCAGCGCTATCGAACACCTGCTTGTCGCTCCACACCTCACCATTCTTGCCGACCGCAAGCGGCAGCGCCTGCGCCTGGGATGGTACGGCCGGATAGACCGTCAACTTGTTTTCGCGGAAGCGATCCAGGCCGCCATTGGTGCCCACCCAGACATTGCCTTCCTTGTCGACCAGGATCGCAGTGCCTGTTTCGCCGCTCAAGCCCTGCTGGAAGCTGAGGCCTTGCGAGGCTGCCGCTGCACTCAGCATCTCAACGCCATCGGCCCGCAGATCCCACAGGCGGCCGGCCCGGTCGGTGGCCATCTGGCCGGTTGGTCCGGGCGCGGGACGCCAGTCCTTGACGGCGCCCGTCTGCGGCGGTTGTAGCAGGCGGATGCCGCCAGCGCCGTGATCATTGCCCAGCACGCTGCCGTCCGGATGCAGCATCAGTCCACCCCAGCCCAGCTTGTCCGCCACCAGTTTGAATGGCGCCGCGCCGGTTTCACTGTAATAGACGCTGGTCGGGCTGCGCAGCCAGAAACCGCCGCGCTGGTCGAACAGCATCTGGATGACACCCAGCTGGCTGCCCAGGTCAACTGGCACGGCATGAAAGCCATCCTCTTTCAGCGCGAACAAACCGCGCGACGTGGCAGCCCACAACTGTCCTTTGGCATCCTTGGTGAAATCCCAGGTCGTGCCATTCAGTCCGTCTTTATTTGCCGGATAGTGCCTGGCGATATGCCCTTGGCGAATAAGTGAAGCACCGCCGTATCGATAGCCAACCCAGACATCATTACCCAGCACCCTGACGCTGCTGATGTCGGTGTACAGCAATTGCTCGGTGCCGCTGACGGGAAATGACTCGAACTGCACACCATCAAACCGATACAGGCCGATTGACGAAGCAACCCACAGCCAGCCATCGGGCGACTGCGCCAGCGATGTGACATACGACGGCGCGCCGTCTTTAGGCAGCCAGCTGGTGTGGTGCAGGGAGATTCTTGGCGTCTCGGTCGCCGCCTTGGTGCAAGTGACGAAGAGGAGCAAGCAATAGACGACGGTGCGCAGGAATGCGCAGACACTGACGCGTTGAGGCTGAGGCATGTCACTTCAGATAGATTTAAATCGCCATCTTACCCGAAGAGCAACACTATAAATGCGTCAACAACTACGACAACTGCAAAAAAAATGCAAAGCCAGCGGCTAGCCATCTGCGGCGATCCACTGCAGCGTCTAAGCGGCGCGGCGCAGGTCGAAGTCGTCCGGAGCCGGCAGCGAGACCCGCGCTGGCAAGGGCTGCACGCTGGCCGAGTCCAGCTTGAAGGAGCCAACCAGCTGCGCCAGTTCGCGCGCCTGCGCCTGCATGGCGGAGGCAGCAGCTGCGGCTTCTTCGACCAGCGCGGCGTTTTGCTGCGTCACGTTGTCCATATCGCCGATCGCGGTGTTGACTTGCTGGATGCCGTGTTCCTGCTCGCTGCTGGCGGTGCTGATCGCGCCGATGATGGCCGTCACCTTTTTCACGCTGTCGACGATCTCGTTCATCGTTGCGCCAGCCGTCTCGGCCAGCTCGGCGCCGTTGGCCACGCGTTCCGCCGAATCGTTAATCAGCTTCTTGATTTCCTTGGCGGCTTCCGCGGAGCGATGCGCCAGGTTGCGCACCTCGCCCGCCACCACAGCAAAACCGCGGCCCTGCTCGCCGGCGCGCGCCGCCTCCACCGCCGCGTTCAGGGCCAGGATATTGGTCTGGAACGCAATCCCATCGATCACGCTGGTGATGTCGACGATCTTGTGTGCGTATTCATTGATGCTGGCCATGGTACGCACCACTTCCGATACCACCGCCCCACCCTTGCCGGCCACCGCCGACGCAGACATCGCCAGCTGATTCGCCTCGCGCGCGTTGCCGCTATTCTGCCGGACCGCCGAAGTCAGCTCCTCCATCGCCGACGCAGTCTCTTCCAGCGCGCCGGCCTGATGCTCGGTGCGGCGCGACAGATCCATATTGCCGTTGGCGATTTCGCGCGAGGCGGAATCAATCGCCACCGCGCCATCGCGCACGCGGCCGACCGTATCGGCCAGCCGCGCCGTCATGTGGCTGAGCGCGTCGAACAGCTTGCCAATTTCGTCGGTACGCCCGTGCGAAATCGCTGCACGCAATTCGCCGCCGGCCACCTGCTCGGCCAGCGCCACCGCCTGCGTCAGCGGCCGCACGATGCTACGCGTAAGCATCCATGCAAGCACAGCGCCCAAGGCCAGCGTGGCCAAGCCGAGGCCGATCAGCAGCGCGCGGCTGCCGGTGTACTGGCGCTCGGACTGGTCCGCCAGCGCTTTCGCTTGCTGCGTCTGGTACGCCAGCAGCTTGTCCAGTGCGCCAGCATAAGCCTTGAACGCGGCCGGCCACTTGTTATCCAGCAGGTCGCTGACTTCCTGGATGCGCCCGGTGTCCTTGAACTTGAACAGCTCGCCACGCATCGCCATGAATGCCGCTTTCTTTGCGGCCACTGCGCGCAACAAGCCGGCCTCCTCGCCTTCCGCCGGCATGGCCGCCAGCTTGCGCTCCATCTCGGCCGCCAGCTTGTCGCCTGCGGTCAGCTGGGCCTGGAAGATGTCGGACACCTCCAGGCTGTCGCTGCGCCCGATGGAAATGGCGCGCAAGCCATTCAGTTCGGTCACGCCCAGCAGCTCGGACGTCAGCTGCTGCCGCGCCAGCTTTTCGTGCACCAGGTTGGAGGTCGTTTCATTGGCCGATTGCAGACGCCATAGCGATACGCCGGACATGCATGCCATCAAAAACAACAGGGCAGCAAACGATGCCACCACCCGTATGCCGGTATTCAGTCGAGGAAATTTCATAGCCGTAAAGTGAGTAAAAATGCGCCGCTCAGGCGAATTCTCACCAATTTACACACCCAATATGACGCCAATATTACCGTACGGCAATGGGCGTGAAATATTTTCTGTTATACAACATGTAATGATGTCGTAACAATTGCCTTGTAGTATGCAATGCTCAGTGTTGATAAAGGGTTTCCGGCCGTGGAGTTCAATGCCTCTCGTTTGCACCTGCCTCGCTTTCGTCTGTCCATCGCCGCCGACTTGTGCGTGGAGACGATCTCGGTCCTGTCCGACACCACCAACTTCGCCGTCCTGGAACTGTTCACCGAACGCCGGGATCTGATGAGCCTGCCTGTGATCGAAATGGGCCGCCCGATCGGCCTCATCAGCCGAAACATTTTCATGTCGCAGATGTCCAAGCCTTTCTACCACGAGCTATACGGCAAAAAAAGCTGCATCGCCTTCATGGACAAGGAGCCGCTGATCGTCGACGCCAACATGACCATCGAAGCACTGACCTTCCGCGCCGTCGAATCCGGCGAGAAGGCGCTGGCCGACGGATTTATCGTAACGCGTGACGGCGCCCTGGCTGGAGTCGGCTTCGGCCTGCAGCTGATGAATGTGGTGGCCAATATGCAGGCCGAGAAAAACCGCCAGATCATGCACAGCATCGACTACGCCAGCGTAATCCAGCGCTCGCTGCTGCGCCCATCCGACCTGGCGCTGTCCGACGCATTGGACGACGCCCACCTGGAATGGCAGCCGCGCGATGTGGTCGGCGGCGACTTCTATCACTTCGCCAGATACGAGGATGGCTGGTTTGCCGCCATCGCCGACTGCACCGGCCACGGCGTGCCGGGCGCCTTCATGACGCTGATTTCGTCATCGACGCTGGCGCAGGCCTTGCAGCAACTGGGCCCGCGCGATCCGTCGCGGCTGATCGCCGAAGTCAATCGCGGCGTCAAGAGCATGCTGGGCCAGGTCGAGGGCCACGACCAGGCTGAATCCAACGACGGCCTGGATGCCGCCTTCCTGTGGTTCGACAACGCCACGCGCCAGTTGCACTTCGCTGGCGCCAAGCTGTCGCTGTTCCAGCTCGATCCGGATCAGCAGGCGGTACAAACTGTCGACGGCGAGCGCATGGGCGTCGGCTACATCGACACGCCGATGGACTACCAGTGGACCAATAAAATCATCCAGATCGCCGAAGGCAGCCTGCTGTTCCTGACCACCGACGGCTTGATCGACCAGATCGGCGGCGCCAAAGACATCGCCTACGGCAAGCGCCGCATGCGCGACGTGCTGCTGGCCCATCGCACCGAATGCGCACGCCATGTCGCGCAGGCGATGCTGGACGACTATCAGGCGTGGCAAGGCGAACAGCCGCGCCGCGACGACCTGACCTTTTTCTGCTTACGCCCCTAAGAGGAGCATCACTTGTTGTACAAAGAATTCAGCGATTTTTATGAAGTGGCCCGCAAGCGCCACATCATCTTTTTTTACGTGGGCTATTTTTCGCAGCACGTGGTGGCCGCCATTTCGGAGACCATCAAGGCGCGCCTGGATACCGCCGGCGCAGCAGGGCCAACGCGCCGCAGGATCTTCTCGTCGTTTGTTGAAATGTCGCAGAACATCATGCACTATTCGTCCGATACGCTGACGCCGCACGATGCCACGGACAATCAGATGCGTCGCGGTTCGTTCTGCATCGGCGTGAAGGGCGAAAGCTTCTTCCTGCTGTGCGCCAATCCGGTTGACAGCGTTAACGTCGAGCGCATCCGCAGCCGTCTGGAGCCGCTGCACACCATGACCATGGAAGAAATCAAGCAGGCCTACAAGAAGGCGCTGCGTGAAGAAACACCGGCCGACAGCAAGGGCGCCGGCCTGGGCTTCCTGACCATGGCGCGCGACGCCAGCGAGCCGCTGGAGTTCGAGTTCGTGCCGGACGAGCACGATCCCGAATCCACCGTCTTCTGTATCAAAGCGATTATCTGAACAAATACGAGAACTATCATGGAACCACTTTTCATCGCCGCCTCGCCGACCTCGCCGGAAATCGACTTCCGCTTTGACCAGCACACGCTGTCGATCAAGGGCGAATCCTATCCGGAGAACGCCGCCGCCTTCTACGGCCCGGTCATCGCGCGCGTGCAGGCTTATCTGGACAGCTGCAGCGAGGCCGGGATCACCGTGCACGTATCGCTGGCCTACTTCAACAGCTCCAGCACCAAGATGCTGTTCTCCTTCTTCGAGGCGCTGAACAACGCCGCCATGGCCGGCAACCAGGTGCGCCTGAACTGGTATCACGATGAAGACGACGACACCATCCTCGAATTCGGCCAGGAACTGCAGGACGATTTCGGCGCCCTCGATTTCCATGACCACGCGGTGAGCAACTGATGACACCCAAGGCCGACGCCGACCTGTTTGCGCTGGAAAGCGCCGCACTGGCGAATGCCAAGGCGGCCCATGCCGACCCGCGTGCGGATGCGCGCGCCGCGTTGGCCGAAATGATCGTCCATTACGAGCGCCTGATGCGCGAAAGCCGCCGCCTGATCCGCCGCAGCGACCGCGCTGAGCTGGACATGAACCAGATGAACCGCCAGCTGCACGAACTGGCGCAGCAGCTGGAATACCGCGCCACCCACGATCCGCTGAGTGGTGCGCTGAATCGTGCGGCCGTCATCGACCGCGCCACCGCCTGCCTGCTGGAAGACGACATGGCGCTGATCGTGCTGGACATCGATCACTTCAAATGGGTTAACGATGACTTCGGCCACCCGGCCGGCGACACCGTCATCAAAACCGTGGTGCACTGCCTGCGCACGCTGCTCGGGCCGGAGGTCGCGGTGGGCCGCGTCGGCGGCGAGGAGTTCTCGGTGATCTGGCCGACTTCCGATGGCGATGAGGCGCGCGACGTCGCCGGACATATCTGCGACGCCATCGCCGACCAGGTATTCGGCGCGCCGATCGACCGCCAGGTCACCGCCAGCGTCGGCGTCAGCTGGAACCCGAAAGGCACCAGCTTCGAGCTGGCCTACAGCCGCGCCGACGAAGCACTATACGCCGCCAAGCGCGCCGGCCGCAACTGCGTGAAAATACATTCGCAACTGCCGCCACCACTGACGCCACCGCCAGCGCCTTCAGACGCTATCTTACTGGAGTAAGCAAGGCTTGCCCGCTGAAGTGGGCACGCAGGTTATCGACCACCAGCTGGCCCATGGCGTGGCGCGTCTCCACCGTCAGGCTGCCGACGTGCGGCGTCAGCACCACATTATCCAGTTCGCGCAGCGCCGCCGGCACGCGCGGCTCATCGGCAAACACGTCCAGCGCGGCAAAGCCCAGCGTGCGTTCGCGCAGCGCGACGATCAACGCTTCCTCATCCACCAGCGAACCGCGCGCGATGTTCACCAGCGTCCCTTGCGAACCAAGAGCCGCCATTACCTCGGCGTTCACCGTGTGGTGCGTGGCCGGGGTGCCCGGTGCCGCCACCACAAGGTAATCACTGGCCTGCGCCAGCGCCAGCAGCGAATCGGCGCGTGGTGCGCTGACGCCTTCGATGGCGCGTGGCTGGAAGTACCGAACCTGCATGCCAAACGCCTCGGCACGGGCGCCAATCGCCTGGCCGATGCGGCCGAACCCATACACGCCGCACACCTTGCCGCGTAGCGCACGGGTAGTGGCAATCGGTTTGCCAGCTTCCCACGAACCATTGCGCACAAACGTATCCAGCGCCGGCAGGCGGCGCGCAGCGGACAGCAGCAGCGTCAGCGCCAGGTCGGCCACGTCGTCGGTCAGCACGCCGGGCGTGTTGGTGACGGGGATGCCACGCGCGCGGGCTGCCTCCAGGTCCACCGCGTCAGTGCCGATGCCATTGACAGCGACGATCTCCACCTTCGGCAGCTGCGCCAGCAAATCCGCCTTGACGCCAATGGCGCCGGTGGTCAGCAGGCCGCGCACAACAGGCGCCACGCCGGCCAGCCATTCCGCCTGCTGTTCGCGCGGCTGCTGCCACAGATGGTGACAATGAAAATGCTGCTCCAGCTGGGCCATCACATCGGCCGATGGGCTGGCCGCCATTACTAATACATCAGGTTTCATATTAATACCTACTCTGGTTTGCATGTGGCGATTGTACAAGCGCTGTGCATTTCCTGTTGCGGGTCGTAGACTTTCGGTCAGCATTTCCGTATGCTTGACTGACCAATCTGAGGAGCGCGCCCTGATTTGAACGTTCACGCCCCCACTCGTTCTGCCGTCGCCGCAGCGCTACGCCGCCTGTGCGCGGCCTGCGCAATGCTGGCTGCCTGCCTGGCTGTCTGCGGTGCCGCTGTCGCCGGTCCGCAGCGCTGGGACCAACTGGCCACGCCACTGTTCGAGCACCTGGGGCTGGATCAGGGATTGCCGCATCCGGTGGGCATGGCGCTGGCGCAGGATGGCGACGGCTATATCTGGATCGGCACGCAGAGCGGCCTGGCGCGCTGGGACGGCTACCGCGTGCGCAGCTTCCATTACAACGCCAGCGATCCGGCCAGCCTGCCCGGCGATTTCATCCAGGCGCTGCACGTTGACGTTGCCGGGCGCCTTTGGGTAGGCACGGCTGCCGCCGGCCTGGCCATGTACGACAAGCACACCGAGCAGTTCGTGCGCCCCACCGATGAGCTTACGCGCGGCCTGGTCAGCGCCATCGCCAGCGACAGCAAGGGCAACCTGTGGATAGGCACGCACGACGGCCTGAAATACTATGACACGGTCAACAAGACCATCCATCGCTACAGCCACGAAGACACGCCTGGCCTGCCGGACAACCAGATCCGCTCGCTGCTGACGGACCGCGCCGGCACGCTGTGGATAGGCACGGCCAGCGGCCTGTCGCGCATGAAGCACGGCGGCACCATCACCGGCATTCCTATCCACGTCGATGGCCGCAGCGACTGGAGCGACGCCGTGCTCGCGCTGGGCGAAAACAGCCGCGGGCAAATCGCCTTCGGCACGCTGAAAAGCGGCATCGGCATCGTCGATGCCGGCGCCGCCAGCGGCCGTATCGCGGCGCTGCGCGGCGTCAAGGACGTCGAAGCCAATATGGTGTTGGCGATCAGCGAGACCGTGCCTGGCATCTGGTGGGCCAGCACCTACGGCGGCGGCATCATCGAATATCGCACCGACGCCAACCAGAGCAATCGCATCCTGCACCAGCCAGCGATCTCCTTCAGCCTCGCTCACGACCGTACCGCCGCCCTGCTGCGCGACCGCAGCGGCATGATCTGGATCACCACCGAGCGCGGCGTCGACATCTACGATCCGCACAGCGAAGCGATCGACTCGGTGTTCGGCGCCGAGGGCGCGCTGGAAGCCGGGGTCTCGGCGCTGATGACCGATAGCCGTGGCGAAGTGTGGATCGGGCTGGCCGATCAGGGCATTGATATCGTCGCGCTTGACGGTGCGCGCCGCGTCGCGCTGCGTCCCGATCCGCACAAGCCGGACACCACCCTGCCCAACCGCGTGATCCTGGCGCTGGCCGAAGCCGGTCCCGGCGAAGCCTGGATCGGCACGCAACTGGGCCTGTACCGCACCAGCGCCAATGGCCGCGCCGTCAAGCGCATCTCCCTGCCACACGGGAATCCGCATCCGCGCATCGGCACCATCCTGGTACGCAAGGGCGAGCTATGGCTGGGTACTTTCGAGGGACTGCTGCGCTACAACCCCACCACCGGTTCGGTGATGCGCTATGTCCAGGGTGCGCAGGAAGGCGGTGGCTTGAGCGACAACCGCATCCACGCGGTGGTGGCGGACGCCGATGGTGGCATCTGGATCGCCACCCGCAGCGGACTGAATCGCCTCGATCCGGACAGCGGCAAGGTGGAGCAGATCAAGGCCAATCCGGCCAAGCCGGACGCGCTGTCTGAACCGGTTATCAGTTCCCTGGTGATCGACCGGCGCGGGCGCTTGTGGGTTGGCACCTATGGCGGCGGCATCTGCGTGATGACCGGGCGCGACGCCCTGGGCGAGCCGGTGTTCGAACGGGTGGGCGTGTCGGCAGGCCTGACGGCCGGCACCATCATGGCGCTGCAATCGGACCCGGTCGGACGCATCTGGGGCGCCACGTCGGACAGCATCGCGGTAGTCGATTCCGGCACCTTGCGTGCTCGCTCCTTGAGTCGCGCCGACGGCCTGGCCTTCCGCACCTTCTTCATTGGCGCCAGCACGGTGACAGCGGAACGTGACCTGATCTTTGGCGCCACCTCCGGCATGGCGGTGCTGTATCCGGGCCGCATCAACGACTGGGCCTACCGCCCGCCGCTGGCCATCAGTGCAGTGCGGCTCGACCAGCAGTCGCTGGCGCCGTCGCAACTGGCTAGCAAGGAAGGACCGATACTGGTACTGCAACCGGAGAACCAGAGCTTTGAAGTGGAACTCGCGGCGCTCGATTACTCGGCGCCGCAGCGCAACCGCTACTCCTATCTGCTGGAAGGCTTCGATCAGCGCTGGGTCGAAGTTGACGCCAGCCGCCGCATCGCCACCTACACCCATCTGCCGCCAGGCAGCTATGTACTACGCATGCGCGGCAGTAATCGCGAGGGACTGTGGAATGCCGACGAGCTATCCATGCGCGTGGTGGTGCTGCCCGCCTGGCACCAGACCTGGTGGGCGTGGCTGATCTACTTCCTCTTCATCTGCGTGCTGGCGTGGGCGCTGATACGCTGGCGCGTGAGGCGGCTGCAACGCAAGCAGGAAGCCTTGCAGGCAGTGGTCTACTCGCGCACCCAGCACCTGGAAAAACTGAACGCCATCGTCAAGAGCATCAATGAACAGATGGACTTTGATGCGCTGCTGCACACCATCCTGCATGAATCCACCATCATCAAGGGCATCGACTCGGCACTGGCGCTGGTACGCGAGCACGGCACCGACACGCTTAGTTTGCGTGCGGCCTGGGGCCGCATTGACGCCACCGCCGACGCCTACCACATCGACCTGCGGCAGGCGGAGTTGCGCTATGCGCCTGCCGACTGCATGATCGCACCGGACATCTTCGAGGTCCACCATCAGCATTCGCTGCCCGGTGATGTCTGCGCGCTGCTGTCGGTGCGGGTGGTGATCGACGGCCAGGTCGAGGGCTATCTGATTTTCGAGAATTACCAGTATCAGGCCACCTTCGATCCGAGCGACCTGGATCTGCTGAAGGCGCTGAAGGAGCCGTTTACCTCGGCCTATCTGAAGGCACGCGCGATGCGGGTGATCGAAAAAGCCCGCGCCAACGCGGAAGCCGCCACGCGCGCCAAGAGCGAGTTCCTGGCCAATATCAGCCACGAGATCCGCACACCGATGAATGCCATCCTCGGCTTCGCCGGGCTGGGCACGCACCTCGACCTGCCGGCGCAGCCACTCGACTACTTCCGCAAGATCAGCCGCGCCGGGCAAAGCCTGCTACAGATCATCAACGACGTACTGGACTTCTCCAAGATCGAATCCGGCAAGCTTGAATTGGAAGCCCTGCCCTTCGACCTGCCCGACACGCTGAACCAGATCGCCGACCTGTTCGCATGGCGCACCGCCGAGCGCGGGCTGGAGCTGGTCATCGGCGCCGCGCCGGACGTGCCGCATAACCTGCTGGGCGATCCGCTGCGGCTGGGCCAGATCCTGGTCAACCTGGTCGGCAATGCGCTCAAATTCACCGCGCGCGGGCATATTGAACTGCGCGTGGAAATCGATGGCACCAGTCCCGCCGTCACGTCAGGCGGACCGCTGGTGCTACGCTTTATTGTGGAAGACACGGGCCTCGGCATCAGCGAGGAACAGCAGGCACGCCTGTTCCAGGCGTTCGCGCAAGCCGATGCCAGCACCACGCGCCTGTACGGCGGCACTGGCCTCGGCCTGGCCATCTCGCAGCAACTGGTGCGCAAGATGGGCGGTGAGTTCAAGGTAGACAGCGAACCAGGCGTCGGCAGCAGCTTCAGTTTCACCGTGCAGCTGCAAGCGGCGGCCGATCAGTCGCCGCGCGTACAGTCAGTGCCAGCGGCAGCGCAAGGCAAGCACGTGCTGGTGGTGGACGACAGCGAAGCCGCGCGCCACATGCTGAAGATCCAGCTTGGCATGCTGGGACTGAAGGCGCGCGCCGTGCCATCCGGTACGGCGGCGGTGGCAGCGATGCAGCTCGATCCCTACGACGTGCTGCTGATCGACGCCGACATGCCGGACGTCGACGGCATCGATACCCTGCACCGCATCGCCAGCGATCCCGAAATGGGCGCCGTGCCGGCGGTGCTGATGGTGACCGCCTATGCGCGCGAACATCATCAGGACGTCATTGAGCAGGTGCGCGTGACGCCGTTCATCGACAAGCCGGCCAATCCACAGCAGCTGCGCAACGCCATCCTGTCGGCGCTGGGACTGGAGGCGGCACAGCAGGTGACCATGCTCAGCGCCTCACCGTCGCTGGCGACGCAGCGCATCCGTGGCGCATATGTGCTGGTGGTGGATGACAATTCGATCAACCAGCAGGTCGCCACCGAAATCCTGCAACGCGCCGGCGTGCGCGCCGACGTCGCCGGCAGCGGCGAGGAAGCCGCGCGCATGGTGGACGCCAACAGCTACGACGCGGTACTGATGGACATCCAGATGCCGGACATGGACGGCTACCAGGCCACCGCGTTGATACGCAAGGACCCGCGCCACGGCGCGCTGCCGATCATCGCCATGACCGCGCATGCGGTGGCAGGCTACCGCGAGCGCTGTCTCGAACGCGACATGAACGACTATGTCACCAAGCCGATCGATCCCGATACGCTGTACGCCGTGCTCGCCACCTGGGTGCAGCCGGACCCAGGCCGCCTGGCGATGGCCGATGCTGCCGAAGCAGCAAGCGTCCGTCCGCAGGCGCGGCCCGACATGCCCCTAACGCCGCGTGCCGGCATCGACATGCAGTCCGCACTCGACCGGCTAGGCGGCAATCAGGTGCTGCTGTCGCAGCTGATCGGCACATTCGCCCACGATTTTGACCCAACTTTGCAACAGATTCATGATGCAATCCACTCCGGCGACCTGCCGCGCGCAGCAGAACTGGTGCACAAGATACGCGGCGCGGCGGGTAATCTTTCTGCAAACGAGCTTTCCAAAACATCAACCGCGCTGGAAGACCGGCTCCGGGCGGAACCGCAGGCGCTGGCAGATTTGCTGCGCGCGTTCGTGCACGAGTTCGACGTCGTGATGACCACCGCGCGCAACGAGACGGCGCCGCGTGCAGCCGATGCCGCCCCGACTTCCTAGCACACTGCCAGTGTCGATTCGACTTGAGATCCTGTCGCGGCTGGCCTAGCATGAAGCTACGATCCGATTCATCCTCCACACGAAAGGGCAAGACATGGCACCGCATTCCCCGCAAGATCTCGATTTGCTGCTGTCCAAGCTGTCCGGCGACGACAGCTTCCGCCAGCACTTCCTCAGCGATCCGCAACTGGCGCTGGGCGGTATCGGCATGCAGCTGGACGCCGCGCGCATCCCTGCCCTGCGCAGCCTGCCGGCCAAGGAAGTCATCGCCGCCAACCGCCACGCCATCAAGGCCAAGGTCAACAGCGCGGCTGGCGCGATACCGTTTTTCCTGTCCGGCCAGCGCGTTTCTATTTAGCCTCGTAGCGCATCTCAACCGTGTGCTGCGCGCCCGAAGCCGGGCCGCAGCCGCACACGGCAACCACCATATCCTTCAGCGGATCGAGGCCGAGGGCGCGTTCGATATCGACCTCGTTGACGGCGGCGGTGACGAAGGCCGGCATGCCGGCTTCGGTGGCCAGCAGATAGAAGGTCTGCGACAGGTGGCCGGCATCCAGCAGCACCGCGCGATAAGCCTTGGCGTGGTTGCGATACTTCCAGAAATTGCGCTCGACGCGCGTGACCAGCACCACCAGCATCGGCGCCGGCACAAACCAATCCTGATCGGCCACCATGCGCAGCGCCAGTTGCTCGGCATCGGCGGGCGCCAACGCGGTTAGCGGCTCCAGCGCGTGCTGTGTCGGCTGGTAGTGATACAGGCCGGGCGCAACGCCATCGACGCGCTGCGCCAGCACATACACCTCGGTCGGATGCAGGCCGCCGGCGGAGGGGCTGAGCTTCTTCAGCACGAAAGCATCGGGCGCCATCTCCCGCTCCCCCTGCGCACCAAAGGCGCGCTGCAGCAGCCGCGAGGCGGTAGCCAGCGGCAGCACGGCCGATGGATCGAAATTACGGCCTGTATAGCGCTGAAAAAGCGTGTCATCCAGCTTGCCGGATTGTGGCGGCGGTAGCGTGATGGCCTGGCCGTCATCACGGCGATTGATCGTCGGGTCCGGCGGCGTGCCGTAATTCTCGACCAATTCCTCAAAGCTCGGAAACTGCATGCCCTTATCGACGCGCATATCGGCCCAGCGGCTGAACATATGGACGGCGGCGGACAACGGGCGCCAATGCTGCGAGCGCAGCACCTCATCGCGCTCGCGCAGTGCCGCGCCCTCGGGCGCATCGCTCACCAGCAAACCTGTAGCCAGCAACCGCGCAATCGCCTCCGCACCAAAGCGCGCCTCATAGTCCGCTTGCTCCTGCCACAACGTCAAGCCGACACCGCCGAGCGCGGCCAACTCAGCGGCATCGACGACCACCTCCTCACCCAGATGCGGCGCCAACGCCACCCACTGCAAAGTCGCCCCGATAGCCCCCTGGCCAGCAAACAACGCCGCCCAATCGACATCCAGATCCTCCCGTGGCTCGACAAACAGCACAGCACAACGCCTGACCAGCATAATGCCCCCGCCCAAAAAACCCCAAACTACCATACGGGGGTCAGTTCTGCCAAACGCACACAAGCTCAACAGTAGCCATCGGCTACTGTTGAGCTTGTGTGCGTTTGGCAGAACTGACCCCGGTTTTAGAGCGGCCAGCGGGCGAGGATGTTGTAGGGGCGGGCCTGGCCGATGTGGCTGTGCAGGAGCAGCAGCTCGCGTACCGGCCATTCGATCGGGGTGACGGCTGCCGGGGCGGCGGTGATGTCGTCGTAAAGCAGCGTGACGTGCGGCGTGTAGCTGAGCGGATTGCCGGTTATGCCGGCTTTGAGCAGCGCGCTGGCGAGGTTGCGATACAGCGCGGTGACGCCCACCACGCCGTCGCTGCCCGTCAGCACGAATGGCCGGTTGCGCGCGCGGTTGATGAAGGTTTACGCGGTGTCGAAGCTGACGCTGAACGGCTGCGTGGCGGCTGCGACCAGCGCGGCGGCCTGTTTGGCGCGCGACAGCAACGCCTCCGGCATGCCGGGGAAATCGCCCAGGTTGCAGAGCGTGCAGTGCAGCTTGGCGTCGGCGATCGGGCGGCCTTGCATGCCGTGCTGCGCTTTCAGCTCGGCCGTTAGCGCGCGGATGTCGCTGATCGCTTCGGCCGATGGCGCGATGGCGAAGAAGATCCGCTCCGTCAGCTTCGGCGGCGCTTCGAAGTCGAATAAGGAGGCCTGACTCATTTGACGCGCTGCTTTTCAAGCTTGCGCGCCAGCGTGCGGCGGTGCATGCCCAGCCGGCGCGCGGCTTCGGAGATGTTGAAGTCGGTCTCGGCCAGCACCGTGTGGATGTGCTCCCACTCCAGCGTCTTGACCGATGTGGCGCGCGAGGTCAGTTCCAGCTCGGCCGCACCGGCCACGTGCTCGAACGCGGCTTCGATGTCGTCGGTGTTCGATGGCTTGGCCAGGTATTGGCAGGCGCCGAGCTTGATCGCTTCCACCGCCGTGTTGATGCTGGCGAAGCCGGTCAGCACGACGATCAGCATGTCGGGATCGTGCTCGTGCAGCATCTGCACGCAGGCCAGCCCGGATGAGTTGCCCTTCAGTTTCAAGTCGACCACCGCATAGCCTGGCGAATTTTCCACCAGCACCGCGCTGGCTTCGTCGACGTTTTCCGCCAGCAGCACGCGGTAGCCCCTGCGCTCGAAAGACCGCCCTAAAGTCCGGGCAAAGGCGGCATCGTCTTCGACCAGCAGCAGTACTCTTTCTTCTGTTGTCATTGTTGTTCCGATTTGATTTCGATGGCGGACAACGGCAGCGCCAGGCGCACCATCGCCCCGCCCTTTTCCATATTGGTTGCCGTGACTTCGCCGCCCAGCGTGCGCGCCACGTTGACCACCAGGAACAGCCCCAGCCCGCCGCCTGCGCGGCCTTTGCTGGAGTTGTAGGGCTTGCCGAATTCAGACAGTATACCGGGTGCGAAGCCAGGGCCGTTGTCGGTCACCTGTAGTACCAGCGTGCCGCCTTCGATGCTGGCTTCCATGCGCAGCCATTGCGGCGATGCTTCCAGCGCATTATCCAGCACATTGCAGATCATTTGCTTGAGCGTGGAATCGGAAACCACGGGCAAGTCCAGCGATATGCGGTTATCGAACTCGAACAGCACCACCGGCCGGCCGATGCGCCACTCCGCCACCACTTCGTCGAGAAAGGTGTTGATGGTGGTGGCGGCCGACGATTCACCGCGCGCTTCGCCGGCCGACATCAGGATGCCGCTGACGATGCTCTTGCAGCGTTGCAGCTGCGTTTGCATTTCGGCGATTTCTTCCAGCAGCACCGGGCTGCCCTTGAACTCGGGCATACGCTTCCAGTCGCCGAGGATCACCGCCAGCGTCGCCAGCGGCGTGCCCAGCTCGTGCGCCGCACCCGAAGCCAGCAAACCCATGCGGACGATGTGTTCTTCTTCGGCCGCCCTTTGCCGTAAATCCGACAGCGCCGCCGCGCTGCTGCGCATGTTCTGCATGATGCGGGTGATGAAAATCACCAGCAACGCGGCGTCCAGAATGAAGCAGATCAGCATCCCTTGCACATACAGGCTGAAGATGCCGAGCGCGTGGTCCTGCGGCAGAGGCAACGGCTCGGAGAACAGCGCCAGCCCGGCAATACAGGCGCCGGTGACGATCACGATGGTCCAGGTGGACCAGCGCTCCAGTAACACCGCACCGAGGATCACGTGCAACAGGTACAGGAACACAAAGGGATTGGTGGCGCCGCCCGTCAGGTACAGCTGCGCCGTCAGGATGGCGATGTCCACCGTCAGCGCCAGCAGCAGCTCGCTGTTGGAGACTTCCTGATTCTCTTGCCAGCGCAGGATGCTGGCGATATTGAAGGCGATCAGGCAGGCCAGCATGTTCAGCATGGCCGGCATCGGCAGCTGCACGCCGAGCAGGATCGAGGCGGTGGCGATCGTGGTGATCTGCCCGACCACAGCGATCCAGCGCAGCTGGATCAGCTGCTGCATGTTCTTGTGGCCGGCCGCGTGGGTAATGGTGCTGGCGGAGGCGTTCGCCGACGCCAGCGGTTCGACTACCGGCAGCCGCATGCGGCCGCCGTCGTAAGGATTATGATTTTTGTTTGCGCGCATCTCGGATGACCCATACCGTCGCAGCGGCCACCATCAGGGCCAGTGCATACCAGGTGACAGCATAAACCAAATGGTTGTTGACGAAGGAAATAACCGTCAATCCGCCCTTCGGCTGCTCACCTGCCACCGGTCCCGCAGCCTGCGCCGTGGGCGCGTCCGCGTCGACAAAGTATGGCGCCACTTGCGCCTGGCCGAGGCCGCGCGCCTGGGCGATCGCCTGCACGTCGCGCGTGTACCAGTAGTTGCGCGCTGGTTCGTTCTTGCGCAAGCGGCCGGGAATCTCGGTCATCCGCAGCAAGCCGCTGAAGCTGGCCGGCTGCCCTTGCGCCGTGGCGCAGGCATCGGCCGCCACCATTGCTGGCGCTGGCTGCGGTTTCCAGCCGCTGACGCCGGCCGGAATGAAGCCGCGGTTGACCATGACGATGCCGCCGTCCGCCGTGCACAGCGGCGTCACCACCCAGTAGCCGATGCCGCGCTCAAGCGACGCCAGCACCTGCGTGGTGGCGCCATCCAGCAGCACGCCGCTGACCGACACCCGGCGATAATCGTCGTTCTCCGCGTTCAGTTGCGGCCATTGCGCCATCGACGGCGCCGGCACCGGCGCGCCGTGCACGCGCTGGTCGACGCGCTCGATCAGCGCCAGTTTCCATTGAAGCCTGAGTACCTGCCACGTCCCTAAAGCAAAAAACCCTGCGAACATCACCCCGGCCACGAGGGCCAGGATGACGCGCAGGGCGCGGGAACGTTGGCGCGTGATTGCGCCGTCCGTCATTGCATGTCTTGCATGTTGTGAACATCGTTGCCCATCGAAGGCATCATGTTCTTGTTCATGTGGTACATGACCCAGATCGAACCAGCCAGCACGATGACCAGCAGCACGACGGTGAACACGGTCGACAGCATCGACCAGCCGCCTTCAACCTTGCTGCCCATGTGCAGGAAGTACTTCATGTGGACCACTACCTGCACCGCTGCGAAGGCCAGAATGACGATGGCGGTGGTGCTCGAATGGTCGAACACCTTGGCCATCACCAGCCAGAACGGAATCGCAGTCAGGATGACCGACAGGATGAAGCCGATGGCGTAGTCCTTCAGGCTGCCGTGGTTGCCATCATCGTCATGGCCGTGATGGTCGTGGTGATCGTGCTCAGCATGGTTATGTGGTGCGCTCATGGCAGAACTCCCATCAGGTAGACAAAGGTAAATACGCCAATCCAGATCACGTCCAGGAAGTGCCAGAACATCGACAGGCACGCCATGCGACGCTTGTTTTCAGGCGTCAGGCCGTGTTTCTTCAACTGGAACACCAGCGTGATCAGCCAGATGGTACCGAAGGTCACGTGCAGACCGTGGGTGCCGACCAGGGCAAAGAACGCGCTCAGGAAGGCGCTGCGCTGCGGACCGGCACCTTCGTGGATCAGGTGCAGGAACTCGTACATTTCCAGGTACAGGAACGCCAGGCCGAATACGCCGGTGATCAGCAGCCAGCCGATGGTCGCCTTCAGGTTCTTGCGCTGGGTGGCGATCATGGCGAAGCCATAGGTGATCGACGACAGCAGCAGGAAGCCGGTGTTGATGGCGACCAGCGACAGGTCGAACAGTTCCGCGCCCGACGGGCCGCCCGCATAGCTGCGGCCCAGGACTGCGTAAGTCGCGAACAGGCCGGCGAACAGCAGGCAATCGCTCATCAGGTAGATCCAGAAGCCCAGCAGCGTGCCATTTTCCGGATGGTGTTCACGCACGTAGTAACGCGCGCTTGGGTCGGCGCTCATGGCGCCATTAGCGGTAATTTCAGACATGGCTTTCCAGCAAACGAGTATGCGCTTCTTCGGTACGATTTACTTCATCAGCTTTGATGTAGAAATCGCGCTTGTAGTTAAAGGTGTGGACGATGATCGCGCCAATCATGACCGCGAACGCCAGGGCTGCCGGAATCCACATCTGCCATACCATGGCGAAGCCGAAGGCGAACGACAGGGCCGAGATGATGAAGCCAGCGCCGGTGTTCTTCGGCATGTGGATGTCAACGAAGCCTTTCAGCGGACGCTGGTAATGGTTGGCTTTCATGTCAGCCCAGCTGTCGCTGTCGTGTACCACCGGGGTGAACGCGAAGTTGTAGTCTGGTGGCGGCGACGAAGTAGCCCACTCCAGCGTGCGGCCTTCCCATGGATCGCCGGTGACGTCGCGCAGTTTCTCGCGGTCTTTCCAGCTCAGGAAGATCTGCAGGATGAAGGCGCCGATACCGCCAGCGATAATCACGGCGCCAATGGCGGCGACCACGAAGTAGATCTGCAGCGATGGATCATCGAAGTGGTTCATGCGGCGGGTGACGCCCATGAAGCCCATGATGTACAGCGGCGTGAAGGCAACCCAGAAGCCCACCAGCCAGCACCAGAACGATACCTTGCCCCAGAACTCGTTCAGCTTGTAGCCGAAGGCTTTCGGGAACCAGTAGTTGATACCGGCGAACAGACCAAACACCACGCCACCGATAATCACGTTGTGGAAGTGGGCGATCAGGAACAGCGAGTTGTGCAGCACGAAGTCGGCTGGAGGAACGGCCAGCATCACGCCGGTCATACCGCCGATAACGAAGGTCAGCATGAAGCCCACGGTCCACATCATCGGCACGGTGAAGCGGATGCGGCCTTTGTACATGGTGAACAGCCAGTTGAAGATCTTCGCGCCGGTCGGGATCGAGATAATCATCGTGGTGATGCCGAAGAACGAGTTGACACTCGCGCCCGAGCCCATGGTGAAGAAGTGGTGCAGCCATACCAGGTAGGACAGCACGGTAATCACGACGGTGGCATACACCATCGAGGTGTAGCCGAACAGACGCTTGCCCGAGAAGGTCGAGACGATTTCCGAGAACACGCCGAACACTGGCAGGATCAGGATATACACCTCTGGGTGGCCCCAGATCCAGATCAGGTTGACGTACAGCATCGGGTTACCACCCAGTTCGGTGGTGAAGAAGTTGAAGCCGGCGATACGGTCCAGCGACAGCAGTGCCAGCGTGATGGTCAGGATCGGGAAGGTCGCGACGATCAGCGCATTGGTGCACAGCGCGGTCCAGGTGAACACTGGCATCTTCATCATCGACATGCCAGGCGCGCGCATCTTGACGATGGTGGCGATCAGGTTGACACCGGATAGCGTGGTACCCACACCCGCCACCTGTAGCGACCAGATGTAGTAATCGACACCGACATCCGGCGAAGCCTCGATACCCGACAGTGGCGGGAACGCCAGCCAGCCGGTCTTGCCGAATTCGCCGACGAACAGCGACACCATGGTCAGCATGGCGCCGAAGGTGGTCATCCAGAACGAGAAGTTGTTCAGGAACGGGAACGAGACGTCACGTGCGCCGATTTGCAGCGGCACCACGTAGTTCATCAGGCCGGTTACCAGCGGCATGGCGACGAAGAAAATCATGATCGTGCCGTGGGCGGTGAACACCTGGTCGTAGTGGTGCGGCGGCAGGAAGCCGGCGTTGTCGCCAAAGGCGATCGCCTGCTGTGCACGCATCATCAGCGCGTCGGCAAAGCCGCGCAGCAGCATGATGATGCCCAGTATCATGTACATGATACCGATTTTCTTGTGGTCGATGGAGGTGATCCAGTCGCGCCACAGCGGGCCCCACAGGCGGAATTTAAACATGACGGCCAGCAGCGCGAGGCCACCGATTGCCACCATGGCGAAAGTGCCGATCAGGATAGGCTCGTGATATGGAATTGCTTCCAGCGACAGCCGTCCGAAGATCAGATTGGTCAGGTTCAGATCAGACATGGTCATTCTTTACGGGTAGGTTGAGCAGTTGCGGCGACTTCGGTCGGCTCGCACACCTCGTCTTTCGGCAGCTTCTGCGTGGCCACGGCAGCCTTGATGCGGTTGGCATCCTGGTGCATCTGGACATTCATGCAGACTTTGCCGTCAGCGACGCAACGGTTCAGGATGCGGCTGTACAGGTCAGCATCGACAGTACCGAAGTGCATGATCGGGTGCTTGATGGTCGGCTTGTCCAGCGCCAGGAATTCAGCGCGGTCCAGCTTGGCGGTCGAGGCCTTGGTCTTCGCAACCCAGGCGTCGAAGTCACCCTGCGACACGCCGTGGTACTTGAAGCGCATCTGCGAGAAGCCGGCGCCGCTGTAGTTGGCCGAGAAGCCGTCGTACACGCCCACCTTGTTCATCACCGCATTCAGCTGCGTTTCCATGCTTGGCATCGTGTACACCATGCCGGCCAGCGCAGGAATGTAGAACGCATTCATCACGGTAGTCGACGTCATGTGGAAGCGCACCGGCACGTCGATCGGCGTGACCAGTTCGTTGACGGTGGCAATACCTTGCTCTGGATAAATAAACATCCATTTCCAGTCCATCGACACCACTTGCACTTCCAGCGGCTTGACGTGCGGCGCCAGCGGACGATTTTCATCGATGCGGCTCAGCGGACGGTAAGGATCGAGCAAGTGGGTGTAAATCCACGTGATCAGGCCCAGCACGATGATGATCAGCAGCGGCGCGCCCCAGATCAGCAGTTCGAGCTTGGTAGAGTGGTCCCAGTCTGGCTTGTATTCGGCAGCGGTATTTGACTTTCTATAGCGCCAAGCGAACAGACAGATCAAGAACATGACAGGTACGATGATCAACAGCATCAGCAAAGTTGACACAACAACAAGGTGTGCCTGCTGCGCTGCGATATCCCCGGACGGATTCAGCACGACCGTATCGCAGCCAGCGAGCCACAATAACGGTGCGAGGAGCAATCCACGACGAACGATAGGAGGAATCATGCGGTAATTTAGATTACAGATTGTTGGGATCATGCTACTGTACTCACGACGGACTGTTCTTGCCATTGGACACTTTGTCCTACCCGCCTGGACATCCCCGTGATAACAATTACTTAACACGAGACAGAGACTATGGCTAATACGACTTCTATCAATGACGTCCAGGCCGTTCAGGCCGGAGTCCACGAACATCACCATCAAACGAGCCCAGGCGCACGCAGCATCAATGCCAGGGATGGGCACATCTCTCCCGGAGAAATCGCAATCGGTGTGGTCATCGGTCGCGCCTCCGAGTATTTCGACTTCTTTGTCTACGCGATCGCATCAGCGCTGGTGTTCCCGTCGGTGTTCTTCCCCTACGACAGCAGGCTTGACGGCACACTATACGCCTTTGCGATTTTTGCGCTTGCGTTTATTGCGCGGCCGATTGGAACTGTCGCATTTATGGCAATCCAGCATCGCTTCACGCGTGAAACCAAGCTCACCCTGGCCTTGATGATTATGGGCGTTTCCACCGCCGGCATCGCCTTCCTTCCGGACTATGCCAGTTTGGGGACCACCTCCATCGTGTTGCTGGCCCTGCTGCGCGTTGGACAAGGGATTGCCCAGGGTGGTTCCTGGGACGGCCTGCCGTCGCTGCTGGCGCTGAATGCGCCCGAGCACAAGCGCGGCTGGTACGCGATGCTGGGCCAGCTGGGCGCGCCGATCGGCTTCGTCATCGCGGCCGGCCTGTTCTCTTACATGTTGGCCACGCTCAGCTCGCTGGACTTCCTGGAATGGGGCTGGCGCTTCCCCTTCTATGTGGCCTTCGCCATCAACGTGGTGGCGCTGTTCGCCCGCCTGCGGCTGGTGACCACGCATGAATACTCGCACCTGCTGGACGAGCACCAGCTGGATCCGGTGCCGGTCGGCGAACTGATGAGCTCGCAAACCCGCAACGTCATCATCGGCGCGCTGGCAGCGCTGGCCAGCTACGCGCTGTTCCACCTGGTGACGGTGTTCCCGCTGTCGTGGATCACGCTGACCTCGCAACGCTCGCTGGCAGGCTTCCTGCAAGTGCAGATCGTCGGCGTGGTGCTGATGGCGATTGCCATCATCATCTCCGGCTACCTGGCGGACCGCGTCGGCCGCCGCCGCACGCTGGGCACGCTGGCCACGCTGATCGGCATCTTCAGCCTGTTCGTGCCCTTCCTCATCGGCAGCGGCGAAACCGGCCAGGACGCCTTCATCCTGATCGGCTTCTCGCTGCTGGGCCTGTCGTACGGTCAGGCCGCCGGCGCCGTCACTGCGCAGTTCCCGCAACGCTTCCGCTACACCGGCGCGGCGCTGACCAGCGATTTCGCTTGGCTGATCGGCGCCGGCTTCGCACCGCTGGTGGCGCTGGGGCTGTCGTCGCACTTCGGCCTGGCCTATGCCGGCGTCTACCTGCTGTCCGGCGCGGTCGCCTCGCTGGCGGCGCTGAGCATCAATCGCGCGTGGAACATCCGCGATAACTAAACTGCTGCAAACACCCGGCCGCCTCATGCGGCCGGGCGCCCTCCTCCTGCGCACGTTATCGCTGCGCAATAGTCGACCTCCCCGCTAGAATCAAGTCACATTCTTCGAACTTTTTGCGAGGTGTGGCATGGCGACAACAGTAGGCGACTTCATTCTCAAAAGGCTTTCCGCATGGGGTGTGACCCGCATTTATGGTTACCCAGGAGATGGTATTAATGGGGTAGTCGGGGCCTTCGGACATGCCGATACCGGCATCGAATTTGTGCAGGTGCGTCATGAAGAACTGGCCGCTTTCATGGCTTGCGCCCACGCCAAGTTTAGTGGCCAGCCGGGCGTCTGCCTGGCCACCTCCGGCCCGGGTGCCATCCACCTGCTGAACGGCCTGTACGACGCCAAGGCAGATCACCAGCCGGTGGTGGCCATCGTGGGCCAGCAGAGCCGCATGGCGCTTGGCGGCGATTACCAGCAGGAAGTCGACCTGATGGCGCTGTTCAAGGATGTCGCCCACGAATTCGTGCAGATGGCCACCACGCCCGAGCAGGTACGGCACCTGATCGACCGCGCCATGCGCATCGCCATCGAGCGCCGCACCGTCACCTGCGTGATCCTGCCCAACGATGTGCAGGAAATGAAAGCGGTCGAAACGCCGCCGCGCGAACACGGCACCATCCACAGCGGCATCGGCTATACCGGGCATGCGGTGGCGCCGCGCCATGAAGACCTGCAACGCGCAGCGGCCGTGCTCAACGCCGGCAAGAAGGTCGCCATCCTGGCTGGCGCTGGCGCATTGCACGCCACCGACCAGCTGATTGCGGTGGCCGACAAGCTGGGCGCCGGCATCGCCAAGGCGCTGCTGGGCAAGGCCGCCGTGCCGGATACCCTGCCCTATGTCACCGGTTCGATCGGCCTGCTCGGCACCAAGGCGAGCTGGGACCTGATGAACGAATGCGACACGCTGCTGATGGTCGGCTCGGCCTTCCCCTATTCCGAATTCCTGCCGAAGGAAGGCAAGGCGCGCGGCGTGCAGATCGATATCGACGGACGCAAGCTGAATCTGCGCTATCCGATGGAAGTCTGCCTCACCGGCGACAGCGCCGCCACGCTGGAAGCGCTGCTGCCGTTGCTGGAGCAGCAGACCGACACCAGCTGGCGCCATCGCATCGAAAGCAGCGTCGCCGACTGGTGGCGGGTGCTGGAGGCGCGCGCCATGAACGAGGCCAGTCCGATCAATCCGCAGCGGGTGTTCTGGGAACTGTCGCCGCGCCTGCCGGACGACGTGATACTGACCTGCGATTCCGGCTCCTGCGCCGGCTGGTACGCGCGCGATCTGAAACTCCGGCGCGGCATGACCGCCTCGCTGTCCGGCGGCCTGGCCTCGATGGGCTGCGCGCTGCCCTACGCGCTGGCGGCCAAGTGCGTGCATCCGCAACGGCCGGTGGTCGCCTTGCTTGGCGATGGCGCCATGCAGATGATCGGGATTAATTCGCTGATCACCATCGCCGCGCGCTGGCGCGAATGGAGCAATCCGCACATGGTCATCATGGTGCTCAACAACGGCGACCTGAATATGGTCACCTGGGAGCAACGCATCACCGAGGGCGACGCCAAGCTGCCCGCCTCGCAGGATCTGCCGCACTTCCCGTATGCCGCCTATGCAGAGCTATTGGGCCTACGCGGCATCCGTGTCGACGATCCGTCGAAAGTGGCTGCCGCCTGGGACGAGGCGCTGTCCTCGCCAGTGCCGGTATTGCTGGAAATGGTCACCGATCCCGACGTGCCGCCGCTGCCGCCGCACGTCTCGGCCAAGCAGGCGGCCCACTACGTCCGTGCCATGCTGCGCGGCGACCAGGAAGCGGCAGGTGTCATCACCGCCACCATCAAGGAAGTGTGGGACGGCCTGTTCCCCGGCAAAGGCAAAGCCTGATGGTTGCCGGGTGCTACGGTCATCACAGCGTCATAATTGCCGCATATCCTGCTCCTCACCTGAAAATGAGGAGTATTGCGTGAACTTGAACGAGCACGATCTACTGGACCGCGTGAGCCGCGAACTGACCGACAGCTACGACGAAGAACTGGAAATGGAACTGGAAGACCGCGAAATCGACCCGGTCACCCGCCAGGTCGTCGAGCGTGAACGCAGTGCCGAGGCCAAGGAAGAGCGCCGCCTCTACTTCCGCGAGCTGTTCCGCCTTCAGGCGGAGCTGGTCAAGTTGCAGGACTGGGTGGTGCATACCGGCCACAAGGTCGTCATCATTTTCGAGGGCCGCGACGCCGCCGGCAAGGGTGGCGTCATCAAGCGCATCGTGCAGCGCCTGAATCCGCGCGTCTGCCGCGTGGCCGCGCTGCCCGCGCCGAACAACCGCGAACGCACGCAGTGGTACTTCCAGCGCTATGTGTCCCACCTGCCGGCCGCCGGCGAAATCGTGCTGTTTGACCGCAGCTGGTACAACCGCGCCGGTGTCGAACGCGTGATGGGCTTCTGCACTGACGACCAATACGAGGAATTCTTCCAGACCGTGCCAGAGTTCGAACGCATGCTGGCGCGTTCCGGCATTCAGGTCATCAAATACTGGTTCTCGATCTCCGACGAAGAGCAGAACGCCCGCTTCCTGGGCCGCATCCACGATCCGCTGAAGCAGTGGAAACTCAGCCCGATGGACCTGGAATCGCGCCGCCGCTGGGAGGAATACACCCGCGCCAAGGAAGTCATGCTGGAGCGCACCCACATTCCGGAAGCACCATGGTGGGTGGTGCAAGGCGTCGACAAGAAAAAGGCGCGCCTGAACTGCATCTATCACCTGCTGACGCAAATGCCATACGAAGAAATCCAGCACCCGGCCATCGAACTGCCGGAGCGCGAGTACCACGACGACTACGTGCGCCGCCCGGTGCCAACCGAGATCATCGTCCCGGAAGTTTATTAATTAGTAGATTACTGCTAAAGTGCCAATCTTGTCGGGTTAAGAACAGGATAGATACACCATGAGCAGTAGCGACGAAAGCCTGAGCGGCGCGGTGATTTTGCCGGTCACCCGCGTCTTCAACCCGCAAAGTTTGGTCGCGCTGCTGCGGCGCCCTCGCGACTACTTCGCCAACGGTAGCGTGCTGCGGGACCGGGCGGGCATCGTCATCGCCGCATTCCTGGCCGGTGTGGTCAATGCCATAGACCGGATCGACCAGAACATCGTCAAGGCCGACCTGCGTCCGCATACCGGTAAAGGGATGGACTCGTTCACTTCCTGGGCGGTGTCATCATGGAGCAGCTATTGGTTCACTGTGCTGATCGTGGGCGCCATCAGCGGCACCATCACCTGGTATCTGCGTGGCTGGTGGTATCGCAAGCGCCTCGAATGGTCGGGCGCCGCAGAAGTAGCGCCGGATGATGCGCGCAGTATCGCCACCCTGCAAAACCTGGTCTGCGTACTGCCAGCATTGGCCTGGGCCGTCATACAAACTTTCATTTATCAGAATTATGTGGCCGCATGGGAAGCCAGTAACGCCGGCGGCATGCTGATACTGGTATTCTTGTATTGGTCTTGCTGGACCAGCTACTGCGCCGCTACCACCGTGTACGCGCTGAACAAAAACAAGGCGCGACTCTGGTTCCTGATTTTGCCGGCGGTGTTTTACTTCCTCATCATGGGCGTCTACACCACCTTGTTTGCGCTGCTGACCTGATTGAAGGGACACCATGAGCCTGGGCACCATCACTCCGATTCTGCGCTGCTTCGATGAAGCGAAGACGCGCGAGTTTTTTATCGACTTCCTCGGCTTCAAGGTCGACTGGGAGCACCGCTTTGAAGATGGCTTGCCGCTGTATATGCAGGTATCCAGGGATGGATGCGTGCTGCACCTGTCCGAGCACCATGGTGACTGCTCGCCGGGCGCCGCCATCCGCATCGCCACCAGCGACGTCGACGCCTACCAGCAGGAGCTGATCGCCAAGCAGTACAAGAATGCCCGCCCCGGCGTGGAAGAAATGCCGTGGGGCGGGCGTGAGATGTCGATCAAAGACCCTTCCGGCAACCGGCTGGTGTTCTTCAACCGGGAGCCGGAAATCCCGGCCTGACGCTTATTCGTCTTTCGAGCGCGTCGACAGCGCCACAATGGCCGCGCCGGCGGCGACGATCAGCACGTCTTCGATCAAGCCGCTCCTGGTCTGGCCGATGCGCGCCATCGCCTGCTTGCGGGCCGACAGCGTCAGATAGGCCAGCGGCACGGCGGTAGCCACTGCAGCAACAGCACCGGCCTGCTCCCTGCCTTTCGGCGCCAACGCCGCGCCGGCAATCCCTGCACTCATCACGCGCGCCAACAGACCGAGGAACACCGTGCGGTCCGGCGCGGTCTTCATTTTGTCGCCGACCAGTTCGCCGGCGCCCATCGCCAGCGCACCATATTTGAACAGTGGACGGTCCAGCAGGAACACTTCGCCGGGCGTGCGCCGGTCGGCGAGGCGTGCGGTGGCGATGGTCGCCATCGGGGTCATCGAGCGGGCGCTGGCCACAGCGCCGATCAGGACGGAAGAAAGTAGGCTGCGAATAGTCATGTTGCCAGCTCCGGTTTTTAGTTGGGTGTTACGCCACCTTAGGGGGGCTTTGCTCGATGGTCTGTACGATGGATAACCCGTAAGGGTGCATTCGCGGCGGCCACATTTGGGCTAGGATGGTGTGGTCATCATCCCATCTTAAAGGACACCTCATGCATATCGATCTCCAAGGCAAGACCGCCATCGTCACCGGCTCCACCCGCGGCATCGGCTACGCGATTGCCGCCGGCCTGGCAGGTGCTGGCGCCACTGTGGTCGTTACCGGCCGCAAGCAGGCTGATGTCGACCAGGCGCTCGCCAAACTGCGCGAGCAGGTGCCCGGCGCGCAAGTGCGCGGCGTGGCGGCGGATCTGGGCACGGCAGCCGGTTTCACCGTCCTGCAAACAGCCGAGCCGGTGACGGACATCCTGGTCAACAACGTCGGCATCTTCCAGCTGCAGCCGTTCACCGAGATACCGGACGAAGAATGGACACGCTTCTTCGAGGTCAACATCATGTCCGGCGTACGCGCCAGCCGCGCCTACCTGCCCGGCATGCAGCAGAAGAACTGGGGCCGCATTGTGTTCATCTCGTCGGAATCCGGCCTGAATATCCCGGCTGACATGATCCATTACGGCTTCACCAAGACCGGCTACCTGGCCATCTCGCGCGGCCTGGCCAAGAGCCTTGCCGGCACCGGCATCACGGTCAACGCGGTGTTGCCAGGACCGACCCTGTCGGAAGGCGTGCAGCATCTGGTGGCGCCGGACGGCGATTACGCAGCAGCCGAGCGCGAGGCCAACGCCTTCGTCAAGGCACACCGCAGCACCTCCATCATCCAGCGCGTGGCGACGCCGGAAGAAGTGGCCAACATGGTGGTGTATGTGTGCTCCCAGCAAGCCTCGGCCACCACCGGCGCCGCGCTGCGCGTGGATGGCGGTGTGGTTGACACCATCGCATGAAGCTTCGCGCCCTCAAACCTCCCAGAAACCGCGCTTGAGGGCAATCGTGACCGCATGCGTGCGGTCGCGGGCGCGCAGCTTGGCGAGAATGCTTTTCATATAGGCCTTGATGGTGTCCTCCTTCAGGCCCAATTCGCCGGCCGCGCGCTGGTTGGAATGGCCGGTGGCCACCAGCTTCAGCACATCGACTTCGCGCCGGGTCAGCGGCTCCATCGTCATGACGGTCGGCAGATTGCGCGATACCTCGGCAGGCAGGCGGCGGTCGCCGCGATAAATGCTGAACAGGTAATCCAGCAGCTCCGTGCGCGCCATGTTTTTCAGCAGGTAGCCGCTGGCACCAGCCTTCAGGCCACGGTAGATCTGCGCGTCACCGCTGAAGGTGGTCAGGATGATGATGCGCGCCTGCGGATCGATGCGGCGGATCGCGGCAATCGCCTCAATGCCGCCCAGGCCAGGCATCTGCAAGTCCATCAGCGTGATGTCTGGCCGCTGCTGGCGGAACAGCTCAACCGCCATGTCGCCGTCGCCGGCTTCGGCCACCACCGAAATGCGCGCGCTGTGCGACAGCACCGCCGCGATGCCGCTGCGCAGCAAGGGATGATCGTCCGCGATCATTACCCGTATTTCCCCTCCGGTATCGTCCAGCATGCGGTACTCCCTAAGCCATACGGCGAGTGTAGCACCGTCTTATCCACACACAGCTACCCGATCGGGTGTAGTGGGCCGACACGCCCTCCCCTACGATGGCCTGACTTACAATCAAGGAGGAAGCATGATGAAAAATTCGTTTATCAGGACGCTGTGCGGTGGCGTGCTGATGCTGATGGCGCTGCTGACCCAAGCGCATGCACAAACGCCCAAGAGCAATTTCGCCGAGGTCAACGGCGTGCGCCTGCACTACCTGTCTGCCGGCAAGGGCGATCCGGTCATTCTGCTGCATGGCTACACTCAATCCAGCCACATGTGGTTGCCGCTGATCGCACAGCTGGCCAAGGACCATTTGGTGATCGCTCCCGATTTGCGCGGCTTCGGCCAGTCCGCCACGCCGGCCGGCCCCTACACCAAGTCGGTGATGGCGCAGGATGTGCACGCGCTGGCCGCCAGCCTGGGCATCAAGTCGGCCAAGGTGGTCGGGCATGATATCGGCCTGATGGTGGCCTATGCCTACGCCGCCCAATATCCCGCCGAAGTCAACAAGATCGTCCTGCTGGACGCTTTCCTGCCGGGCGTCGGCAACTGGAAGGATGTCTGGCTACTGCGCGACCTGTGGCACTTCCACTTCTACGGCGAGACGCCGCTGGCCCTGGTCGCCGGCCGCGAGCGCACCTACTTCGAGCACTTCTGGAATGACTTCGCCGCTGACAAAACCAGGTCGCTGAGCGAGGCCGACCGCAAGTTCTACACGGCAGAATATGCCAAGCCCGACCATATGCGCGCCGGTTTCGAGGTATTCCGCGCTTTCGAGAAAGACGCCGCCGAGTTCGCCGTCTATGCGAAGAAGCCGCTGGACATCCCGATGCTGGTGCTGACCGGCGAAAAAGCTTCGGGCACCGTGCTGATCGACCAGGCCAGGCTGGTCGACACCAAGGTCGAAGGCGTGGTCATCAAGGGCAAGGGCCACTGGCTGATGGAAGAAGCAACGGCTGAAGTCGTGCCCAAGCTGGTGCAGTTCCTGAAATAAAGAAAGTGGTTATAGAATGTGTCGTTTCCCTCGACACATTCTGAACCATGGCGGCACGCTGCTTTCTCATATCGCTGTTGTTGACTTGCATGGCGCCAGCCTTCGCGGCGCCCGCCACCATCGATATGCACCACACCAGCTGGACCGCGCGCGAAGGCGCGCCGCAAATGGTCCTCGCCATGGCGCAGACCCGCGATGGCTGGCTATGGTTGGGCAGCAACAACGGCCTGTTCCGCTTCGACGGCGTGCGCTTTGAACGCTACGCCGCGCCCGGCCACAAACTCGCCGCCGCCGGCATCGCCACGCTGAAGGCTTTCGACGATGGCGCGCTATGGATAGGCTACCGCTACGGCGGCGTCAGCGTGCTGGCCGGCGAGACATTGCGCCACTACGGCGAAGCCGACGGCCTGCCAGCCAGCAGTGCGGTCTGGGGCCTGGAACGCGACGGCGGCGGCCGCATGTGGGCGGCCACCGGCACGGGCCTGTTTTATCTTGACGGCCAGCGCTGGCATGCCGCAGGCGCCGATGACTCCGTGCCCCAGACCACCTACAAGACACTGATACACGATGCCGCCGGCAACCTGTGGGCACAGGGTAACGACGGCGTCTACCAGTTGCCGGCCGGCGCCCAACGCTTCGTCAAGATAACGCGCGACAGCGGTAACGGCGTCGTCTCCCAGGTGCCGGACGGCAGCATCTGGAGCTGGGACGCGCCGCATGGCCGCCTGCTGCGCCTGACCGCTCCCGCCGGCGGCGCAGTACCTGCCAACTGGTCGGTGCAAGGCGACGTCGCCAGCCTGATGTTCGACCGCCGTGGCGACATCTGGGTCGGCCGCATGACGGGCGTCGAACACCACACGCGGCAAGGCATCCAGCAAAGCGGCCCGGCGCAGGGACTGAGCGGCCGCTGGGTGGCGGCGATATTCGAAGACCGTGAAGGCAGCATCTGGACCTCGACCGCCACCGGCATCGACCGCTTCCGCCACAAGCGCGTCGCCGCCGTTCCGCTGGCGGTGGAAACCGATGTCAATCCACTGGCGGCCGATGCCGGTGGTGGCGTCTGGGTAGGCCGCTTTCATTATGCACAGTCGCGCAACGGCGCCTTCGACGTGCGGCCGGCATGGAGCGGCACCGCAACCGACTGGGGCACGGACCCGGCCACCCTGTACCGCGATCCGGCCGGCGCGCTGTGGCTGGCGAACTACGGGGAATTGTGGCGCAAGGACGGCACGCAGTTGCGCCGCTACGCCATGCCGGGCAAGGACGACATCATCGCCTCCATGGCCAGCGACGCCACCGGTGCGCTGTGGGCGGTCGCCATTCCACAAGGCTTGTATCGGCTGGCTGCCAACGGCGCCTGGCAAAACATGGAAAGCGCGACCGGCCTGCCGGGCGAAACACCGCGCGTGCTGACCAGTTCAGCGCAGCTTGGCCTGTGGCTGGGCTATTCGCGCAACCGCGTGGCGCAACTGCATGATGGACGCTGGCGCCACTACGGCCCCGCCGATGGCCTGACGGTGGGCATGGTCGAGTCCATGCACCTGCGCGGCGCGCACGTGTGGATAGGCGGCGAAAACGGCGTCGCCCTGCGCCATGACGGCCGCTTTATTCCAGTCGTCGGCATTGACGGCGCCAGTTTCGACGGCGTCTCCGGAATGGTGGAGCTGGATAACGGCGACCTGTGGCTGAATGCTGCCAACGGCGTGTTCCATATTCCGGCGGCGGAAATTTCCCGGCTTGTCTCCACATCCGCTTACCGCCTACGCTATGAACGGCTGGACAGCCTGGACGGTCTGGTCGGCAACGCACCGGTGCGTATGCCAGTGCCGTCGATGATACAGGCGTCCGATGGCCAATTGTGGCTGGCTACCACCACCGGCGTATTCCGGCTCGATCCCTCGCAACAGCACAAGCTCGGACCGGCGGCGCCGATCCAGATCCGCGCCATCGGCCAGCCCGGCCAGCTGGCACCGGCCATTCCGGGCTTGCGCCTGCCGGAAGGCAGTAGCAGCCTGCAAATCGACTACACGGCGCTGGCGCTGGCCATGCCGGAGCGGGTGGCGTTCCGCTACCGGCTCGATGGCATCGATACGCAATGGCAGCTGGCCGGCCCGCGCCGGTCGGCGTACTACAACAACCTCGGGCCAGGCACTTACCAATTCAGTGTGCAGGCGACCAACTACAACGGTGAATGGAGTGGCCAGCCAGCCACGCTGACGTTCAGCATTGCGCCGACCATCACGCAAAGCTGGTGGTTCAAAGCGTTGTGCGCGCTGTTGCTGCTGGCCGCTTGCTGGGCCTTGTACCGCAGGCGGCTGCGCAACGTCGCCGCACAGGTGACGGCACGGCTACAGGAGCGCACCAGGGAACGTGAACGCATCGCCCGCGAACTGCACGACACGGTGCTGCAATCGGTGCAAGGCATGATCCTGCATGTGCATGCCGCAGTGCTGGACCTGCCGTCACGCGAACCGGCGCGGGTGAAGATCGAACAGGCGCTGCAACAGGCCGACGACGCGCTGCTTGAAGGACGCGACCGGGTGCGTGACCTGCGCGCCGGAGAAACGGAAGACCAGGATCTGGCGGCTGCGCTGCACAACGCCGGTGCCAGATTGCACATGCCGGGCGCCGCGCAGCTCCAGGTGCAACTGGAAGGCGAGGCGCGCAAGCTGCATCCACTGATTTACGACGAGGTGCTGGCGATCGCCACCGAAGCCATCACCAACGCCTGCCGCCACGCCAGGGCAAGCAACATCGTTGTGCGACTACAGTATGAGGCGCGCGAATTGCGCCTGACGATACGCGACGATGGCGTCGGCATTCCGACCGAGGTGATGGCGGCGGGAGGACGCAGCAACCACTGGGGCATCTGCGGCATGCTGGAACGCGCCGAGCGTATCCATGCGCGGCTCAAGCTGCACAGCGACGCCGGCGCCGGCACCGAATGGCGCCTGACGCTGGCGTATCAGTACGCCGTCTGTGTGTAAGGACGGGCGTTGATCGCCTTGCCCCAGTCCTTGTTCGGCTCTTTCGACATGGTGAATACCAGCTCGCCGCCAGCGGTGATCTGCTCGTGGCGCAGGAAGGTTTGCGCCAGCGGCTTGCCGTTCAGCGTGACGCCGGCGACAAAGGTATTCTCCTTGCTCAGGCCCGGCGCACGGATGGTGAAGCGCTTGCCGTTCGGCAGATTCAGCACAGCCTTGTCGAGGAACGGACGGCCGATCACGTATTCATTGCTGCCCGGCGCCACCGGGTAGAAGCCCAGCGCGGTGAAGGCCAGCCAGGCCGACATCTGCCCCAGGTCGTCGTTGCCGGACAGGCCGGCCGGCGTGGTGTTGTACTGCGTCGCCACCACCTGCGTCAGGCGCTGCTGCGTTTTCCATGGCGCGCCGGCATAGTTGTACAGGTAGGCGACATGGTGCGACGGCTCGTTGCCATGAGCGTAGTGGCCGATCAGGCCGGAGATGTCTTCCATGTGCGCGTAGACGTTGTCGTCGACCTTGGCGTCGAACACCTGGTCGATCTTGTTCTGCAGGCCGGCATCGCCGCCCAGCATCTTGATCAGGCCCGCGTTATCGTGCGGCATATACCAGGAATACTGCCACGCGCTGCCTTCGGTGTAGTCGCTGCCGAAATTCGAGCGCACCGGATCGAACGGCTCGCGGAAAGTGCCATCGGATTTCTTCGCCCGCAGGAAGCCGGTCTTCACATCAAACGAATTACGGTAATTCTGCGCGCGCTTGTAGTAGCGGGCGGCGACGTCCTTTTTGCCCATCTTCTCCGCCATGCGGGCGATGGTCCAGTCGTCGAACGCATACTCCACCGTCTTCGACGCCGCTTCCGGTTCCAGGTCGATCGGCACATAGCCCAGCTTCATGTAGTGCTGCAAGCCGCCGTAAGGGCCATATTCGGCGCTGCTGGTCATGGCCTTCAGCGCTTCTTCCGCGTCGAAGCCTTTCAGGCCCTTCATATAGGCGTCGGCGATCACCGGCACCGCGTGGTAGCCGATCATGCACCAGGTTTCGAGGCCGTGGAATTGCCACACCGGCAGGATGCCGTAAGGGCTGGCTTTTTGCGATTCCACCAGCGAGCGCACGAAATCCACATTGCGCTGCTCCGGCTGCACCAGTGTCAGCAGCGGATGCAGTGCGCGGTAGGTATCCCACAGCGAGAAGGTCGAGTGATAGCGGAAGCCCTTGGCCTGATGGACTTCGTTGTCCGGGCCGCGATAACGGCCGTCGCGGTCCATATACAGGCTAGGCGCAAGCATGCTGTGATACAGCGCGGTGTACACCATCTTGCGCATTTCCGGCTCGGCCTCGATGGCCACCGCGCCCAGCGCTTCATTCCATGCGGCCGACGCTTTGGTGCGTTCGGCGTCAAAGTCCCAGCCCGGCATCTCGGCCAGATTGGCGATGGCGCCCTCCTCACTGACACCAGAAATCGCGACCTTGATTTGCAGCTGGCCGTCAGCCGGCACGCCGAAGTCCAGCGCGCCTACCAATGCCTTGCCTTCCACCACCGCCTTGTCGTGAGGGCCGCTGCCAGGACCGGCAAAGCCTTTGTACTCAACATCCCGCTCCATATTGCGCAGCGAGCGCGAAGACAGGGGCTGCGAGAACTGGATGGCGAAATACAGCTGCCGGCCTGGCGCCCAGCCGCGCGTCTCGCGCATGCCGGTGATCAGCGTATTGTCACGTACGCGCAGGCGTGACCACAGATTCTTGGCGGCGTAATCGTAAATGCTGCTGCGCAGGTCGAGCATCACCTTGGCTTCGGCGCCCTTGGCGTAGCGGTAGCGGTGCAGGCCGACACGCTCGCTGGCGGTCAGCTCGACCTGCACTTCATTGTCGGACAGCTTGACGGCGTAATAGCCCGGCTCCGCGCGCTCGTCCTTGTGACTGAAGCGCGAGCGATAGCCGCTGAACGGCCGCTCCGGATAACCGGGCTCCCACTTGGTCTCGCCGCTGTAAGGCATCAGCAGCACGTCGCCGAGGTCGGAGTGGCCGCTGCCGGAGAAATGGGTGTGCGAGAAACCGAGGATGCTGTCGTCGTCGTAGCGGTAGCCGGACGCCCACGGATAGCTCTGGCGGAACGGCCGCACCTGCGTGTCGGGGCTGAGCTGCACCATGCCGAAGGGGCGCGCGGCACCAGGAAAAGTGTGGCCGTCGCCACCGGTGCCGATGAAGACATCGACCGCCGCCGCTGGCGTGGTCTGGGCAATGGCAAGCGCCGGCAGTGCAAGCGCCAGCGCCAGTGCGCCGGCCGGGAAGAATTTGGTCATTTAATACCCGCTACAAGGACGATCCGACTTTATAGCGTGCGACACCGGGCAAGGTCAATTCAAAGAACAAATATGGGCTGATGTTTAGTAAAAGCGCTAAACATCAGTCCTCACCATGTACTCGGAAATCACTTCAGTCAGACGCGCAGCCTTCTTCACATTGGCCCGGTTCGACACCATCAGCGACACGACCAGCGCTTCGATCAGCGCCACGCAAGCGACGCCGCTGCTGGGCAGCACCATGTGGGCGCCGCTGGCGTACAGCACGTTATCGGACAGCTCCACGATCGGCGCCGATGGCGTATCGGTAATCGAGACCACGCTGGCGCGGTGGCTCCGGGCGAATTGCGCCAGCCGCATCACATCGGTCGCATAGCGCGGGAAGGAGAACGCCAGCAGCAGGTCGCCACGGCCGATGTGCACCAGGTGGCCGGCAGCGACCTCGGTGCCGCCCGCCCCCGCCATCTCGACCACATGCTGGCAGAACGGCTGCAGGTGCAGCGCCAGCATCGAAGCGTAGGTGGACGACATGCCCAGGCCAAGCACGTAGACAGTGCGCGCCCGCGTGATCTTGCGGGCCACCAGGTCCAGCTCCTGCTGCGACAGTGCGCCGCGCGTCGCCATCAGGTTGATCCGCGCCGACTCCATGCAGGCATCGCCCGGCGCCACTGCGCCCTTGCGGCGAACAATGGAGGTGCGCAGCTTTTCGACTGGCTGCATGGCGGTGTGCATGGTTTCGGCCAGCGCGCTGCGCATGGCGCCGTAGCTGGCGAAGCCGATGTCGCGCGCGAAGCGGCTGATGCTAGCGGTGGAGACTTTGCAGCCTTCGGCCATCTCCTCGATCTTCAGTGCCGTGCCGCGCATGGGATTGCGCATCAGGTAGTCGGCGATGCTGCGATGGGACGCCGAGCCTCCGGCGCGCACGCCGGCCAGTACCTGTCCCAACGCGGATTCCACGAATGCGACGTCCGCCGCCAGCGCTTTCCCTGATGTCATGCAGCACTCATTTTTTTAAAAAGTGCAAGCATACGTACATTTCAGGCAACTGTGAACTAAGTATTTACCCGTAATCAGCGATACCAGGGCTGGGTGATCTTCAGCGGACGCACATCCATGCGCAGGTTGAGGATGGTGTAAGCGTCCGCTGTGGCCGACTCGTAGCCGACACTTTCGCCGTCGCGCGTCAGCTTGAATTCGAAGCCCAGGTCCTGGCGAGGATCGCCCGGCGCGGCGGTGGCGATGCCGATTGCTTCATTGCGCGCGTTGTTGATCAGCTTCTCCATCATCACCAGCACGGTGTTATGGCCCAACATGTCGGCCGAGTACACCTGTTCGTTCAGATAAGGCTGGGCGGGGTCCAGCTTGCCGCCGGCTTTGTCGGCCGACGGGGTGTACTGGCGCGTCAACAGATTGTAACGGTCGCCGCGATCCAGGTAGCTGATGCGCGCGTTCGACAGGTTGAAGTCCTTCTCCTGGCCGTTGGTGCTGGCCAGCGCCAGATCCAGCAGCAGCGCCCCCTGGTAGCCGACCACTTCCACTTCGTGCTTGCCATTCAGGATCACCGCCGTGTTTTCATCGATACCCAGGCCTTGCTTGTAGCCTTTCTTCAGCATGGCCGGCAGCATGCGCGCGAAGCGGCCGCGTGCCAGCAGGTGCTGATCGACAAACAAATCCTTGCCGACGAAGCCCAGGCCCGGCGCCAGTTCGCGGCCATCGTTGACGCCCACGCTCAGCGTGCCCAGCACGGTCTTGGCTTCGTAGTACATGGTGCTGCTCATGATGGCTGCGCCGGCGCTGCTGCCGCCGATCACGCCGCCCTTCTGGTAGACATCCCAGATCGCTTGCAGCACAGCGGTGCGGCTGCCGTCCGGGCGCACTAGCGCCTTGGTAATCAGGCCCTGGTCGCCGCCGGCGAAGTACACGCCACCCGCTTCGCGTATCGATTTGGCCAGCGTTTCGTCTTCGGCATCGCGCAAGTAGTCGCGGTCCTTGAAGCGCACCGCCACCGGCACGGCAAACGCCGAGGCGCCGTATTTGTTCAGCGTCGCCACCAGGTTGGTGCCGGAGCGCAGCGGGTTGCCGGCCGCGCTGGGCATGACGGCAATGCGCGCGCCCTTGCCGCCGGCCAGTTCAATCAGCTTGCCCCACACTTCCGCGTTATCGGCCCGCACCGCGCCGCCGGCGATCAGCAGATGGCCCTTGGGCGGATCTTCCGCAGCATGCGTCACCAGCACTACAAACGACATCAACGATGCGCACAACACGCGCATGGCTTTGGCAAAACTCGTCATACGATATCCCTGTTCTTGGTAAGGGCCGCCCTCATTCGCGGCGGCGTAACTGTTCCATGTAATTATAAATCGTGTAGCGGGATACCCGCAGCGCCGCAGCCGCGCGTTCCACGCCCCCCTTGACGATGAACAGGCCGCGCCGCTGCATCGCGCCAACCGCCTGGATCTTTTCTTCCCGGCTCATGGACACGGCGCTGCCGCCCGGCCCGACCGCCTCGCTGATAATCTCCTGCATCAGCGTGTCCATTTGCGGCTCGCCCGCCGGTGTGCTTTGCGGCGCCGACGCCTGCACCATCGGCTTCAGCATCTGCGACAGCCAGCCATGCGCAGCCTGGAATCCCGACAGGTCGGCATTCAGGCACAGCGTGGCGAATGGCTCGCCGCTGGCGTCGCGGAAAATGGCCGAGGCGGAACGCAGTTCGCGGCCGTCGGCGGTAACGGTCACATAGTCGTCGACCAGGCTGTGGACCGCGCCATCCGTCGACTTGATCCGCGTGGCGGCGGCAAAACCCTTGTCGTTCTGCGGCCCTTCCAGTACCGAACTGCCGACGCTGCGACCGGATATATGGCCGTTGGCGATGGCGATCACCGAGTTCTGCGGCCTGGTCACATCGTGCAGCACCACCTCCAGATGCGGCCCCGCCATCGACGCCAACATGGGAACCACCGGCCGCAAGGCATTGATAACGGCCGCGCGCTCGGCGGCCAATGAAACAGCTTTCATCTCGTTTTCCAACAGTTTGTTGATTGCACTTTCCTCATTTTAAACAATCTGTTTATACTTTGTGGCATTCAAGGAGAAAGCCATGCTATTTAAATTCCTGGCCACCGCCGCGCTGATCGCCTGCGGCAGCGTTGCCCATGCCACCGACGCACAGTTCTACAACAACGGCAATCCGCCCGGACGGCCGTTTTCGCTGGCGGTGCGCACCGGCGATTTTGTATTCGTCTCCGGTCAGCTCGGCACCGACGACAAGGGCCTGGTTGCCGGCGGTTTCGAGGCGCAGGCGCGCAAGGCCATGGACAATGTGTCCGACATCCTCAAGGGCATGGGGCTGGGCATGGACCATGTCGTCAAGTGCACCATCATGATCGCCGACATGGGCAAATGGGCGGACTTCAACAAAGTGTATATCACCTACTTCAAGCCCGGCCGCCTGCCAGCCCGCAGCGCGCTCGGCGCCAACGGCCTGGCGCTGGGTGGTGAAGTGGAAGTGGAATGCATGGCGTACGCACCACCGACGCCACTTAAATAAGGAGCAAGCATGACCGACCGCCGCACTTTCCTGCATGGCGCAGCCGCCGCCAGCCTCGCCTCGCTCGGCCTGCCCGCCATCGGCGCACCCAGCCTGCGCGACCAGCGCCCGCTGATCATCGATGCGCTGGGTGGCATCGACAATATGAACCTGCCGGTGACGCGCCGCGAAGACCCGACCACTGACTTCGGCATCGACAAGCGCGCGATGTCCGACGCCAAAGCTTCCGGCCTGAGCGCCTTCAACATGACCATCGGTTATGTGTTCGGCGATGGCGATCCTTACGAAAAAAGCGTGGCCGACGTGCGCGCCTGGAATGCACTGATACAGCGCCGCTCCGCCGATCTGCTGCTGGTGCGCAGCGCCGCCGACATCCGCCGCGCCCAGACCGAGCACCGCATCGGTGTGATCCTCGGCTTCCAGAACGCCACCATGATGGGCAAGGACGCGCGCCGCGTCGAAGTGTTCGCCAAGGGCGGCGTGCGCGTCATCCAGTTGACCTACAACGCCCCCAACCAGCTCGGCGACGGCGCGATGGCCGCCGCCAATCGCGGCCTGACGCCGTTCGGGCATGACGTGGTGGCGGAGCTGAATCGCCACCGCATCGTGGTGGACCTGAGCCACAGCGGCGAACAGATCTGCCTTGACGCCGCCGCCGCATCCAAGGCACCGATCATGATTACCCACACCGGCTGCCGCGCCATCACCGACCTGCCACGCAACAAGACCGACAAGGAACTGCGGCTGGTGGCAGACAAGGGCGGCTTTGTCGGCATCTACTTCATGCCCTTCCTTGCGGCAGGACGCCAGCCGACGGCGACAGACCTGATCGCCCATATAGAACACGCCATCAATGTCTGCGGCGAAGACCATGTGGGCATCGGCACCGACGGCACCGTCACCCAAATTGACGACATGGCCGACTATCTGAAAGGGCTGGAAGACGAAGTGCGCCAGCGCCGCGCCGCCGGCATCAGCGCGCCCGGCGAACGTCCGGACATCGTGCCCTTCCTGCCGGACCTGATGGGCAAGGACAAGTTCTGGAAACTGGCCGATTTGCTGGCCAAGCGCGGCCACACCAGCGGCCGCATCGAAAAAATCCTCGGTACGAACTTCCTGCGCGTTGCCGATGCAATATGGAGCTGAAATGATCTTGAAGTCCGCAGTCCTCGCCACCACCATTGCCCTCTCGTTCAACGCCGGCGCTGCCGACGCCCAGCAGGAGCGTCTCGACAAGTTGAGCGGCAAGGCCATCGGCCGCGTCATTTATCGGGGCGCCACGCTGATCGATGGCACCAGCGCCGCGCCACGCAGCGATATGGCCATCATCGTCAAGGATGACCGCATCGAAGCCGTGCTGCCGGCGGCCCGCCTCACCGCGCAGCAAACCGGTGGCGCGCGTGTGGTGGATGTCGCTGGCCAGTATGTGCTGCCCGGCCTGATCGACTCGCACGTCCACTACGCCACCAACCCGGACCGTCCTTACGCCGAAGCGGAACTGAAGCGTAATATCTACGGCGGCGTTACCGGCGTGCGCGACATGGCTGGCGATGCGCGTGAACTGGCTGGCTTGTCGCGCGACGCGCTGCTCAACAAGATCCCGTCGCCGGACGTCTACTACGCGTCGCTGGTGGCCGGCCCCAGCTTCTTCAAGGACCCGCGCACCGTGGTCGCGGCGCTCGGCACGCAGCCAGGCACGGTGCCATGGCTGTATGCAGTCGACGAGAACACCAGGCTGCCGCTGGCCGTGGCGCAGGCGCGCGGTACCGGGGCCACCGGCATGAAGATCTACGCCAACCTGCCCGGCACGCTGGTGCGCAAGCTGATCGCGGAGTCCAGGGCGCAGCACTTCCCGGTGTGGACACACATGCAGGTCTACCCTGCCTCGCCCTACGATTCGCTGGGCGCGACGGTGGTGTCGCACGTCTGCATGATCGCCCGCTACGTGCGCGAATCCGGCAAGGCGGCCTACGGCCACGCCAACGAACCTTCATATGAAGGCCTGACCGCCAACGATCCTGAAATCAAAAAATACATCGCCGCGCTGGCCAGGTCCGGCACCATCATGGACGCCACGCTCAGCGTCTACAAGAGCGAAGGCCCCCGCTGCCGCATCGAACTGGCCGGCGACATCACCCGCGCCATGCAAGCGGCGGGCATCAAGATCATCGCCGGCACGGATACAGACAACACCGGTGCAGATCCATACCCGGTGGTCGACCATGAACTGGAAAAACTGGTCAAATACGCCGGCCTGACACCGCAGCAAGCCATCATCGCCGCCACCGCCAACGCCGCCGAGGCGCTGGGCAAGCAGCATGAATTCGGCACGCTGGAAGCCGGCAAGCAGGCCAATATGGTGTTCCTGCAGCGCGACCCCTTGCAGGACATCGCCAACATCCGTTCTGTGGTGTTGACCGTCAAGCGCGGCCACGAGTTTGCACGCGCCGACTACAAGTTCACGCCCCTGCCTGTGCACGAAGACTGAGTTATGCGAGAATCAATTTTTAATCTCGCATAGGCAAGCAGATGAGCGAACTTAAGCGCGGCCTGAAAAGCCGGCATATCCAGTTGATCGCGCTGGGCGGCGCCATCGGCACCGGCCTGTTCCTCGGCATTGCGCAGACCATCCAGATGGCCGGGCCGTCGGTGTTGCTGGGCTACGGCGTGGCCGGCCTGATCGCCTTCTTCATCATGCGCCAGCTTGGCGAGATGGTGGTCGACGAACCGGTGGCCGGTTCGTTCAGCTACTTCGCCGACAAATACTGCGGCCACTGGGCGGGCTTCATGGCGGGCTGGAATTACTGGGTGCTGTATGTGCTGGTCAGCATGGCGGAACTATCGGCGGTCGGCATCTACGTGCAATATTGGTGGCCGGGAGTACCGACCTGGGTGTCGGCGCTGGTGTTCTTCGCCATCATCAATGCCATCAGCCTGTTCAACGTCAAGGCTTTCGGCGAGATGGAGTTCTGGTTCGCGATCATCAAGGTGCTGGCGATTGTCGGCATGATCCTGTTTGGCGCTTACCTGCTGGTGTCCGGCGACGCCGGCCCGCAAGCGACAGTGGCCAACCTGTGGCAGCACGGCGGCTTCTTCCCGAATGGCGTCAGCGGCCTGGTAATGGCCATGGCGGTCATCATGTTCTCCTTTGGCGGCCTGGAACTGATCGGCATCACCGCTGCGGAAGCGGATAATCCTTCGCAGTCCATCCCCAAGGCCACCAACCAGGCCATCTACCGCATCCTGATCTTTTACATCGGCGCACTGGCCATCCTGCTGTCGCTGTACCCATGGCAGAAGGTCGTCACCAGCGGCAGCCCGTTCGTGCTGATCTTCCACGCGCTGAACAGCAATATGGTGGCGCACGCGCTGAACGTGGTGGTGCTGACGGCGGCGCTGTCGGTGTATAACAGCGGCGTGTATGCCAACACACGCATGCTGTACGGCCTCGCGAAACAAGGCAATGCGCCAAAGTCGCTGTTGAAGGTCAACGCGCGTGGCGTGCCGCTGACGGCGCTCGGCATATCGGCGCTGGCCACCGGCATCTGCGTGGTGGTCAACTACTTCATGCCGGCCAAGGCCTTCGGCTTCCTGATGGGCCTTGTAGTGTCGGCGCTGATCATCAACTGGGGCCTGATCAGCTGGATACACCTGCGCTTCCGCGCGCAGAAAAAAGCGGCCGGGCAGCCGACGCAGTTCCGCAGCCTGGGCTACCCGCTCACCAATTACCTGTGCCTCGGCTTCCTGGCCGCGATTCTGGTGGTGATGTATCTGACGCCGGACCTGCAACTGTCGGTGTATCTGATCCCGGTCTGGCTTGTGGTGCTGGCCTTCGGCTACAAACTGGGTGTCAAGCGCTGACGGTTGAATGCCGCACAGACCTCCCCCGCCTGAGCGGCCACCATGGCCGGAACTTATGCTCACGGGGGAATTCGATGTCGACCCATGCTACCTCTCCACACCGGTCCTTGCAGCTGCCTGCATTGGCCGGCTGGCTGGTGCTGACCTTTATCTTTGCCGCCATCGGCGCATTTGCCTCCGCTCAGGCCGCCGAGTTTTACCAGCAACTGAATCGCCCCGCATGGGCGCCGCCGCCATGGCTGTTCGGTCCTGCCTGGACAGTGCTGTACCTGCTGATGGCGGTCGCCGCCTGGCGTGTGCAACGCGCCGCTGCTCCCGCTTCCGCACGGCCCGAATTGACGCTGTATGTGGTGCAGCTGGTGCTGAATGCCTTGTGGACCTGGCTGTTCTTCGGCTGGCAGCTTGGCGCGCTGGCATTTGTTGAAATATTGATGTTATGGCTGCTGATCGCCGCCACCCTCCGCGCCTTCTGGCGGCGTGACCGCTGGGCCGGACTGTTGTTAGTTCCCTACATCGCCTGGGTCAGTTTCGCCACCTGTCTCTGCTACAGCATCTGGCAGCGGAATCCCGGCGTGCTCTGAATGTGATTTTTTTATCCAGATAGTTGCCGTATCAACTACGAGTTTGCAAGCCGACCTGATAGACTCTCAGGTTTTGCATCTCAAACGCAACTATCGTTAAAAGAATAGCAATGGTGAAAGCAACGGCGCCGGCCGCTCCCAAACTCCTTGTGTTGTCGTTGTCCCTGTCGCTGATGCTGACGGGGACGGTACACGCGCAACTTAAGGAGGTGGTGGTAACGGCCCAGCGCTCGCCGTCACTGGAATCGCGAACGCCGGTCAGCATGACGACGCTCAGCGCCGAACAGCTGAACGAGGCCGGTATCGACAGCCCCGCCGCCATCGGCGCTCGTCTGCCGAATGTTGAATTGGACAACGCCGCCGATGGCTTGCGCATCACCATGCGCGGCGTCTCCAACGCTGACACGACGGAGAAAGGTGATCCGTCGGCAGCCTTCCTGCTCGATGGTATCTACATCGCCCGCCCGCAAATTCAGAACCTCAGCTTCTATGACCTGGAACGGGTCGAGGTACTGCGCGGCCCGCAAGGCACGCTGTATGGCCGTAACACCACAGCCGGATTGGTCAATGTCATTTCGAAGGCGCCGGTCAACAAGTTTGAAGCCTGGGTCGCCACCGAGATCGGCAACTACAACAGCCGCAAGGCCAGCGCCATGCTCAACGTACCGGTCAACGACGTGCTGGCGCTGCGCGCCGCGCTGTCGTACAACCGGCATGACAGCTATCTGACCAACGCCCAGGGCACCAAGCACGATCTGGGCAAGGACCGTGACGACCTGTCCGCGCGCCTGTCTGCAAAATGGAAAATCACCCGCGACGCCACGCTGCTGCTGCGCTATGACCACAGCAAAATCGATGACAACAACGACAGCTTCGTCCCCGACACCAATTTCTATAGCGGCATTGCCAGCGGCTGTCCGGTCTGGCGCAATGCTGGTACGAGCGCGCAACTGACGAACGCCTTTGTGCCGCCCAACGCCTTGCCGGAACAGGGCTACAGTCACAAGACCACCTCCGGCGTCGGCGCAGACCTGAGCTGGGACCTGGGCGGGGCCACGCTGTACTATCTGGGCGCGCACCGCAGCTACGAACATGACGCGCTGGCCAACTTCTACTACCGTGTCGCGCCCACGCTGGCATTGGGCGTGCGCCAGAACTTCAGCGGCGACTACACGCAAAACTCGCACGAACTGCGGCTGGCCACCAACGGCGACGGTGCGCTTAGCGCGCAGGCGGGCCTGTACTACTTCCGCGAATCGTCCTCGCAGACCTACGCCTTCCGCGACCTGCAAGCGATCGGACTGCCGCCGTACTATGTGTTCCCGCACGGCCCCACAATCGCCAGCAGCAAAGCGATCTTTGGTCAGGCGACTTACCGCCTCACCGACAAGCTGCGCGCCACTGCCGGCGCGCGCTATACCGAAGACCGCAAGTCACGCGTGGGTTCGACCAACTTCCAGCAAGGCGCGGTATTCAATCCCGCCACCGATATCGCGCTGTTGAACGCCGCCAGCTTATCCACGCACCAGACGACCTGGCGCCTCGGCGTGGACTACGACCTCGCACCCTCCGCGCTGCTGTACGCTTCACTGTCCACCGGCTACAAGGCCGGCGGTTTCAACGACGGCTGCCTGGCCGGATCGACGCAACTGGGCCTGAACTGCCCCGCCGCACTGGCAGTACCGGCGGACACGCTGCTGTACCAGCCGGAGACGGTGCGCGCTTACGAAGCTGGCGTCAAAACGCGCTTCTGGGAAAACCGGGCAAACCTGAACCTGTCAGCATTCCATTACGACTACCGCAATCTGCAACTATCCGGCGTCGCCATCGTCGCAGGCGCACCGCGCTTCGTCACCGCCAATGCGGGCGAAGCCAGCGTCAAGGGACTGGAGGCCGAAGGCCAGGTGGCGATCACGCCGCGCGACCGTATCAGCTATGCATTGGCGCTGCTTGACGCGCACTACGTCCGCTATAGCCCGGATGGACTGCACGACTGGGCCGGCAATAAGCTGGACCGCTCGCCAGCGCATACGCTCTCCCTGGGCTATGAGCACAGCTTCCGCCTGCCGGCCGGTGAACTGGCGGCCGGCGTGCGCTCGCGACGCAGCGCGTCGTCCATCATCGCCGTGCCGACGCAACTGCTGCAATACCGGATTCCCGCTTACACCGAAAGCGAGGCCACGCTGCATTACCGCCCAAACGGTGCGCAATGGAGCGTGCTGGCGCGCGTGAAGAATATCGAAAACAAGGTTCGTCCCATTGCCATCGACAGCTTCGGCATGACCGTGCCTGGCGATCCGCGCACGGTGGACGTCCGCCTGGACTACCGCTTCTGACCCATGCTGAACTACCTGGCCCGCCACCTGCTATTTATTCTTGCGCTGCTGTTGTCGTCCGCCCCGGCCCTTGCCAACGGCGGACCACTGGTGCTGGAAGCAGGCTCTGTGCACGTTGATGCCTGGTCTGCCGTCAAGGTGATGTCCGACAATGAAGGCAAACTGACGCCGGAACAGGCGCTGGCCGCCACAGAACACTTCTCGACGCCCAATTCAGCCTACGCCACGCTGGGTGTGCAAAAGGATGTGGTCTGGCTGCGTATTCCGGTTACGCTGTCCGCCGCCGCCCAAACGGAATGGATACTCGGCATCGATTACGCGGTACTCAATCGCGTCGACATCTACGTTGCACGCGACGGCCAGATAAGCAGTCATAACGTTACAGGCAATCTGCAGCCCGATCCGGCCGGCGGCACGCGCGGCCGTGTGCCTGCTGCGCTACTGCACCTGACGCCCGGCGCATCGCAAGTGCTGCTGGTGCGTGTGGAGAATATCGGCGCGATGATACTGCCGATCAGCCTGTCGCGCCCTGGTGTCTTCCACAGCGCGGCGCTGAATGAGCAGATGCTGCAAGGCGTGCTGACCGGCCTCGGTTTATGCCTGCTGCTATACAGCCTTGCACAATGGTTGACGCTGCGCGAACCGCTGTACGGAAAATTCGCGCTGCTGGTCGCCGGCACCGCGCTGTTCTCGGTCGAGTTCTTCGGCCTAGGCAACCAATATCTGTGGATGAGCAATGCCTGGATGAGCATCCACGCAGGCGGTGTGTTCGCACTGATGGCGTCCTGCGGCGCCTACCTGTTTGTCGAGCAGGCGCTGGCACGGCCCGGCAAGGACCTGGTGTTCAGCCGCCTGATGAAAGGTGGCGCCGCGCTGTGCGTCGTCAGCATGCTGGCCTACGTCACGGATGTCATCAGCGTTGAAACGCTGGTCATCATCGTCAGCACGCTGGGTGTGATGCCGATGCTGCTTGGCCTGCCGGGCGCCTATTTCCGCGCCCGCCGTGGCGACGCCGTCGGTATCTACTTCCTGGTCGGCTGGGGCGTCAGCTTTACTTCGTCGGCGATACTGAGCCAGGTCATCAGCGGCAAGGTGGACGCCAACTTCTGGACCATGCACGCGCTGCAGTTCGGGAATATGTTCGACATGCTGGTGTTCACCCGCATCCTCGGCCTGCGCACCAAGGCGATGCAAAGCGCCATGCTGCGCGCCGAGGAAGCCACGCGCACCAAGTCCGAATTCCTCGCGCATATGAGCCACGAGATCCGCACGCCGATGAACGCCATCATCGGCATGAGCCGCCTGGCGCTGATGACAGAGCCAAATCCCAAGCTGCAAAACTACCTGGGCAAGATCCTCGGCGCTGGTGAGCATCTGCTGGCGGTCATCAACGATATACTCGACTTTTCCAAGATCGAAGCCGGCAAGCTAGGATTGGAATCAGCGCCTTTCGAGCTGCGCGAGATGCTGGACCACCTTGCCTCGCTGACCTTGATCAAATCCGACGCGGCACGCGTGGAATTGAAAATCAATGTTAATGACGGCGTGCCGCCACGCCTGGTAGGCGATCCGCTGCGCCTGAGCCAGGTGCTGATCAACCTGACCAGCAACGCCGTCAAGTTCACCGAGCGGGGCGAGATCGTTGTGGCCGTAGAATTGATGGACAAAACGGCGGACACGGTGGCGCTGCGCTTTTCCGTCAGCGACACCGGCATCGGCATGCGCCCGTCGCAGGTGGCGGTGCTGTTCCAGTCGTTTAACCAGGCTGGCGCCACCACCACCCGCAAATACGGCGGCACAGGACTGGGGCTAAGCATTTCGCGCCAGTTAGTGGAGCTGATGGGCGGCGACATCCAGGTTAGCAGCACACCTGGCATCGGCAGCCGTTTCAGCTTCACTGTCCGCCTCGGCATCGCCGGCGACAACAGCGCGCCAGTCGACTGGCCGCTGGCGCCACATCATCCAGCACGCGAGACGCGCCGCTCGGACAACGCCGGCCTGGCCATCCGCGATCTGTCAGCACTCGACGGCGCGCACATCCTGCTGGTGGAGGATAACGCCAACAACCGCGAGGTAGCGCTGGACTTTCTCTCCGCCGCGCGCATGCAGATCGACGTGGCCGAACATGGCGGCGAAGCCTTGCGCATGGTCGAGCAGGCCGACTACGACCTGGTGCTGATGGACGTGCAGATGCGTGAGGTCGATGGCCTCACCGCCACACGCCGCATCCGCGCCATGGAGCGCCACAAGCACCTGCCGATCATCGCCATGACCGCCTACGCCATGGCCGGTGATCGCGACAAGAGCCTGGCCGCCGGCATGAATGACCACATCACCAAGCCTATCGAACCGGAGCGCCTGTTCCGCGCACTGATTAAATGGATACCACCGGCACGTCTGAATGCGCGCCGCGCGCAATCCCAGGTCACCTTGCAGACGGCGCCACCGCCAGTCGACTATGCGGCAGCCACCGCCCCACTGCCACCGATACCAGGCGTGGACTGGCAACTGGCGCTGGACAGCGTCGACCGCCAGCGCGCCCGCCTGGATCGGCGCATCCGTGGCTTCCTGCACGAATATCAGCCATCGGCGCAGACCGTGCGCGAAGCGATCGCCAGCGGTCATCACGAAGCGCTGTATAGCCTGACGCACAATCTGCGCTCCACCGCCGCCTACATCGGCGCTTTCCATCTGGCCGCGCAAGCGCAGGCACTGGAACACGCGCTGCGCACTGCGCAGAATGACCGTATCGCCTTGCTGGCCGCCGAGCTGGCCGATGGCCTCGACCTGGTCGTCGGAGGCCTGGCGCAACTGGCCGAGCCACCATCACCGCAGCGCTATCGCGACAGCGACGCCATGCTGCTGGTAACGCGGCTGGAAGCATATCTGCGGGCCGACGATGCGCGCGCGGAAGACGTGCTGAAGGAACTGAGCGCGCTTCCCTCCGCGATGCGCCATGCGGAGCAGCTGGCGGCGCTGCAACAAGCTGTCGACGACATCGAGTATCAGGTTGCGCTGGCGCCATTGAGCGCGCTGGCGCGTGCGTTGCAAAACGAACTGGAAGAAAAACCATGAACTTCGCGGGAACCCAAAAGGTACTGGTGGCCGACGACGACATCGTGAATCGCCAGGTGTTGGCCGAACTTCTCAAGCCGGAGCACACCGTGCTGCTGGCGAAAAATGGCGAACAAGCCCTTGAACGCGCGGCGCGCCACCTGCCGGACCTGATCCTGCTGGATGTGGTCATGCCCGACATGGATGGCTACGAAGTGCTGCGCCGCTTGCGCGCCGACGCGCAGACGGCACACATCACCGTCATCTTCATTTCCGGCCTGGCGCGTCCAGAGGACGAAGCCAATGGCCTGAAGATGGGCGCAGCCGATTACATCTCCAAGCCCTTCAACGAAACAGTGGTGATGGCGCGCGTGGCCATGCACTTGCAGATGGTGCGCCAGCGCCGCATGCTGGAGCATCTCGCGCACGTCGACGGCCTGACCGAACTGGCCAACCGCCGCCGCTTCGATGAAGTCTACGAGGCAGAATGGCAGCGTAGCCGGCGCAGCGGACGCCCGCTGTCGCTGGCGTTGCTGGATATCGACGCGTTTAAGCAGTACAACGATCATTACGGCCATCCGGCCGGCGACCGCGCCTTGCGCGCCGTTGCACGCACGGCAGCTTCCGGCCTGCGCCGTCCGGCTGACCTGGCGGCGCGCTATGGCGGCGAGGAGATGGTGCTGCTGTTGCCGGACACGGAGGCGGCGCAAGCGCAGCAGGTGGTCGGCTGCATCTGCGACGCGATTGCCGACTTACAGATTCCGCACGAAGGCTCTTCGGTGGCGCCGATACTGACGATCAGCGCCGGCGGCGCCACACTGAACGCCACCGCCAGCGAAACCGGCACAGAACTGTTTGCGGCAGCAGACGCCCTGCTCTATCAAGCCAAGAAAGGCGGCCGCAATCGGGTTGAATGGCGCCAGCCCGCCTAAGCGATCCGCTTCACCGAGAAATTCTCAACCCTCTGGCGCGATTGCGTGGTGCGGAAACCGAAGTAGCCGCCACCCAGCAATGGGCCCGGCGCGTTGAAGTATTCTTTGTCATCCACGTATAGCCGCGTGCCGCGCGCATCCACCACGATGCGGACGCGGTAGGCGTGGCGGGCCTTCAGCAGATATTCCGGCGCCGTGTATTCCTGTAGCAGATTGCGCACGCCGCTGCCATCGTAGTAACGGAAGCGTGAGGTGCTGTTGGTGTTTCCACCTATGCCGGCATAGAACAGTTTCAGCCTGTCGTACTCTTCCAGCTTGCCGGATTGCGTGAAGCCCTGCGGTAGTTGCGCCTCCCAGAAGAAGTTCAGATCCGAAAGCCGCCCATCCGCCAGCACTGTGCGCGTAAAGCTGATTTCGTAGTGGCCGAGCAGTTGCTGGCGCAGCCACACCGTCAGTCCGCGATCGGCGTGCAGCACCAGCGCACCACGCTCCACATAGGCTGCTGCGGTGGCGTTGCCCGCTTCTGCTTCCACTGCCCACCGTTGTGCATCGAAGCGCTGGAAGCTATCCTGCATCAGCGTACGTTCGATAGCCAGCGCATCCAGCGCCAGCATGCCCATCGCGCCCAAGCCCCATTGGGCGACGGCGTTGGTGGACAGCGTTGGCGCTTCTTCCACATCGTTCAGCACCAGCGGCGGCTTCACGCGGCGCGACGCCAGGTCTTTGTCCTTCAGACCCGCGCGGCCTTCCTGGAACTGGGCCCAGGCACGCTTTAACATGGCGCCATTCTGCTGCTGCACGGCGGCGTAGGCCAACAGGCGCGCGTGCCCCTGTCCAAGATTCAGCTTGCCGAGGTCTTGTCCCAGTTCCGCCTTCTGTTCCTGCTGGCTGGCGCTGTACAGACGACAGTAACGCAGCCAGGCGTCGCGGAACGCCGGTTGCGGCACCGTGCGTATCAATTCGCTGGCGATCTCGGGCAAGCCGAAAACAGCGCTCAGGTGCGAGACGCTGATCTTCGCGTCAGGGTCCGGCAGGAACACGCCGGTGCGCAGGTCCATGATCGCGCCGCCGGCCAGGAAACCGAGCGGCCGTGCTGCGATGCTGGCCATGCTGTTTAACAGCTTGTCGCGGTACTTCGGCTGGCCAGTGCGCTCCCATTCGGTGAACCAGGCTGCGGCCACTGCGCCCCAGTCGGTGCCAAAGCCGACACTGGCGTGGTGTTGCGGATCCTGCTGCGGAGTTTTCTGACCGATCTTGCGGCCGGGGATGACGGTACGCAGGCGCTCAACCGCATCCACTTGTTCGCGCAACAGGTCGCCCGTGCGTTCATCGGCACTCAGGTAGTAGAAGAAGCGGCGATTGATGGCGGTGGAGACGCGCAACTGCTTGGCGCTGTCGCCCCAGTGCTGCACGCCATGGCGCGTGCCGAGCGGACTATATGGGCCGATATGGTGCACGTCCACCTCGCCGGTGTGACGGGTCATCGCTTCGGCGACGCGGTAGGCATCGGCGCGACCGCTATGCAGGTAGTAGTGCCAGAGCCAGATCTCGGTACTCAGTTCGGAGTTGTCCCAGGCGAAGCCGCCGACATCGTAACGCCAGACGTGGCGCTGTGTATCGTAGGTATGCATTACGTCACCGTAGTCCCAGTATCCGTACCAGCGGCGGTCTTCGATCTGGTTGCGATAGAAATCGAATGCCCATCCCAGTTGCTGATCGAGCCTGGTCGGCTTGGCGGCCGCCGGATGCCAGTATTCGCTGAAGACGCCAGCGCTGTGCAGGCGTTGTGGTGATGCGGTCAGCAATGGTGGCGACTGTATCCGCTGGCTGATCGCCACCAGTTGTTCATGTGTGGGCGTGGATGAAAATAGCTGGAGTTCCAGTTCGCTGGTGCGGGCGACGCCATATGGAGTGCCGAATTCCGGTTCGTAGTCTTCGTAGGTAATGTCGAGAGCGTCGCGTTGTTTTGCGTGGTCAGTTTCGCCCATGCCATCATGGTAGAAGCGCAGGTCCATCGGCTGCGCCTTGGGTGCCCATAGCCACAGCGTGACGGTGGCCTGGCTGGTTTCGGCGCCATGAATGTCGATCTGGCCGGGATAGCTTTGCCAGAAATTGCGGACGCCGAAAGCCACGCCGCCTTCCGGCGTTCCCAGATAGGCGGTACCGGCGGCCCGGCCGCCGCTGGCGGCATGTATCCAGCCATGGCCAGGGCTGGTGCGTTTGCTGATACTGTAGCCATCAGGATGGGATTGCAGCAGCGTGTAGCTGCCAAACGCTGGCACGTAGCGCAGGTTCTTGCTGACGTTGCCCGGCAGACTGCCTGGCGCGACGGCGCGCCCCTGTAATTGCGCTTCGGCCGCCGCGCCGGCATCGCGCCGCAGGCCGGTCAGGCCTTGCACGGCTTCGGCGAACACGCCGCCATTGGCGCCGACGAAACGGACATAGCGGTCGTGCATCGGCGCGCTTAGCGGCATGCCGAAACGCAGGCCGATGCCGCGAATGAATGCCTGCTGCGGATCAGCGTCATACACCAGCGTATGCACCACGCGGATCGCGTCCGAGTTCTTGTAGAAGTACAGCCGCACAGTAAAAGGCAGCAGCTTGCTGCCATCCGCATGCGTATGTGAGCCGGTGACGCGCACCACCGCGCGCTGCGCACCGTTCTGTTCCAATACGGCCGACTCAATCGTGCCATCAAACGCCCGGCGCGCTACCGCCTTGCCCTCATCCTCCGCCGCGCCATCCACGAGCAGCACCAGCCGGCCGTCCTGCAATAGCTGCTGGCCCTGCCGACGAACGGCGCTCAGCAAAACAGCACCTTGCCGCGCCACAGTGCATTGCAGCGCGCCAGTGTCAACAACGATACTCCCATCGCGTTCCGCCGCCAACAACCCTGCGGCGGCGGGCACTGGTCTATTGACCTCTGACGCCATGTGCGTGGCCGCATCGGAGACGCGTAGCGCGCGGCCGCTAGCGTCGAGTAACGGATGTAGCGTGTAGCCGTTTTCGGGCGCCGCGCCGGTGGCGTCGGGAGTCAGCGCATGGGCGGACCATTTTAGCGAGCCGTCCGGCCAATACGCCAGCGGCCAAGATTGCACCGGCCGCGCCGCACTTGGCTGCGCGACATTGCTGGCTGGCCGCAGTTCAAACGCTGCGTCGCCGGGAACACGTCCCTGCGGCCACGGCACGCCCCACGTCGTCCCCTGGAAGCTCCCAGGCAGTCCGTCCAGCCAATGCACTGCCGTCTCATCGGCTTGCAGGCTGCCGGTGACAGATGGCGCGTCCGGCTTGCGAGCCGACGCGGCGGCGCTTTCGCCCAACGCTCCTACACCTCCCGTCAGCAACGCTACAAACTTGAAAAACTGCCGACGTTCAAGCGATGCACTCATCCTGCCCAACTCCTTAGTATTTATAAGACAGCGTAGCCCCGACCGTGCGCGCCTCACCCAACCACGCCCACACCGAACCATAATCGCCATTGGCCACGCGGCGATAATACTGCTTGCCAAACGCGTTGTTGACCCACACCGACGCGCTCCATTCGCCCTGATTCAGCTTGCCGCCAGTCCCTGCGGAAAACGCCGCCAGGCCATAACCATCCACCCGTGTCAAACGCGAATTGTCGACCGTACCATAGATCCAACCGCGATAGGAGTAACGCGCGCTCAAGAAATTGACTAATCCACTATCGGTGCGCCACGAATAACGCGTGCTCGCATTCCACGTCACCTTCGGCGCATTGAACACACGCGCGCCACTCAGGTTGCAGGATGCCGGCGGCTTCGGCGACAGCGTCACCTCGGCAGGGCAACGCGCATTCTCATAGTCGGTATAACGCGCATCGTTATAGACACCCGCCAAATTTACCTGCCAGCCCTTGGCCACCGTCGCCGCAATGCTGGCCTCCGCGCCACGCGAGCGGAAGCTGCCTGCGTTCATCAAGTATGTTTGCTGGTCATCCGGGTTATAGCCCTGTGTCTGGAAATCGGTAATCTCGGTCTGGAACAAGTCCGCCTTGAAGCTCACCTTGTTATCCAGCAGCGAACCTTTGATACCCAGTTCCACGCTCTTGGTCTTTTCCGGCTTGATGAACAGCGTGTCATAGCCGGCCGCTTTCGCCGCGCCTGCCGAAATATTCAGCCCACCGGATTTCTCTCCATACGATCCGGCCAGATAAGTATTCCAAGCCTCGTTCAATTGATGCTTCAGCACCAGCGTCCCGGAAGGCAGCAAGTGATACTCCTGCAGATTGCCAGAGTTGAACGAGGCGCGGTTATAGCGAATGAAGTAACCGCCCTTCTCCTGATAATTCACCCGCACGCCCGCCACCAGATCCCAGTCGGGCGTGATGTGCCACGTGCCTTGCGCATACGGCGACAGCATGTAGTCATGCACCTGGCCGACGCGGATCACATCCAGGCCGTTATAACTGGTCGAATCCAGATAGATACCCGCCAGCTTGTTGTTCGTATAGCGCGTATGCGCCAGCGTATCCAGGTGCTCGCCCAGATACGTCAGGCCCAGCGCATAGTCAAAGTTCTCACCGGCCGGCGAATCGAGTCGCAACTCCTGCGACCAGCTACGATCGATCACGCGTGTGCCGGTATTGTTATAGACGCCTACACTCAGGCCATCCGCCACATTCGGGTCCGAACGGAAGTAACGATACGACGTTACAGAGCGCAGCCTGTAGCCGTTATCGAAGCGCCAGTTGGCCTCCGCCGAAGCACCGCCCTGCTTTACGTGCACGGTATTCTCGTCATCGAGATCCACGTTGGGACCAAACACCACATGGTTGCCCACTGCTGCGGAATGCTTGAGGTAACTGTCTACGCCGCTGAACACATTGGTGGACAACAGCACCGGAGTGGGCTCGCTATTGGTCACATTGATATCCGCGCTCAGGCGCAGGTTGAAATTGTCACCACGCTTGTACAATAGCTGGCCGCGCGCACCAGTGCTGGTCACGCCAGCCAGCGTATTGCCGTTGCGGATATTGGTGACCGGACCATCATTATTGGTGTACACCAGGTTCACGCGGCCCGCCCAGCTTTCTGACAGGGCGCCCGACAACATCGCGCGGCCACGCGTGTAGCCATTCTGTCCATACGAGATGCTGGCCGATGCCTCGGGCGTGAAGCTTGGCTCGCGAGTATGAATATTCAACACACCGCCGGTCGCATTGGCCCCAAAGGTCGTGCCCTGCGCACCGCTCAGCACCTCGGCATAGGCAATATCCCCCAGACCGCTGCTCAACATGCCGGCGCGTGGCAGGTAGACGTTATCCACGTAGATCGCTACGCTGCTGGGCATGCCGATATTCTGGTCGCCGCTGGCCTGGCCGCCACCATCACCCACGCCACGTATCGAAATTTGCGTATCGGACGGATCGGTACTCTGGATCACCAGGCCCGGCACCAATTGCTGCAAGTCCTCCAGCGTGGTCAGGTTCTGCTCTTCCAGCTCCTCGCCGCTGACACGGTATGACGATGTCGGCGCGCGTTGCACATCATCGGAGTCCGGATTCACACCTGGGCGTTTGGCGCCCTTCACTGTCACGCGCGCCAGCACTTCGGTATTCGGCGTGGCTGCCGCAGCGGCAACCGGCGCCGCGCGCAGGACCACCGGCGTGATCACTGGCTGTGGCGCAGGCCGTGCCGCTGCGGGAACAATCAGCGCGCGGCGGATGGTCAGGGTGCGGCCGCCGCCAGTACTGGCCAGCTCAAAGCCGGTGCCCTCCAGCGCGCGGGTGATCGCCTCTGTCGCGCTGTAAGTGCCGTTGACCGGCGCCGCACGCACTGCCTCCAGCAGCTTGGGATCATACGCCAGCGCCACGCCGCTTTCGGCGGCAATGCGCAGCAAGGTCTTGTCCAATGGCGCACCGGCCAACTGATACTGGTGGCGCGTCGCATCCTGCGCCAGCGCGGCAGGCAGGACAAGTAGCTGGGTCACGGCCAGGATGGCCAGGATGTGCTGTGGTTTTTGCAAAACGTGCCTCACGAGGTTATGGCACCTCGACCGAGGCGCTTCACTATCCTTGTGCAGCGAGAATCGAAAAGTGACACCTCATTTGAAAATATTTTTCAGGCCGCGCTGAATACAGTCAAATAGCTGCCGTAACGCTGCATTCGGACCGGCAGGATATCCACCACCTGCAACAGCGCCCGCTCTATATCCTCCAGGCGGAACACGCCGCTGATCTGCAGTGCGGCCGCGCGGCCACTGACACGCAACAGCCCCTTGCGATAGCGGCCAAAGATGTCAAGCAGCTCCGCCAGCGGCATGCGGTCAGCCACGCAAACGCCACGTGTCCACGCACTGACCACGCCAAATGGCATTTCCGTCTGCTGCGCGCCCTTTCCGTTGAAGTAGAAAGTCTCGCCCTCGGAAACCAGCACAGGCCGGCCAAGCTGCGGTCGGAGCAAGGCGCTGCCGCGACTCACCGACACCACGCTGCGCTCAAGCAGCTTGCCGACATTGAAGGTGGCGCCTTCAGTCACCACCGCGCCGTCCATGGTCGACACGGTCAACACCTCGTCGCGATGCGGCCATGATTTGACCAGCACTTGTCCCTGATGGAGCTTCAGCCTCGGGCTTTGCGCGCTGCCGGCCAGATAGATGCGGCTATTGGCGTCAAACGCCACCGGCGTGCCATCTGCCAGTAAGCCTTCGCCGCGCTCGCCAACAGCGCTCTGCCAGTCGGCATCCAGCCCAAGGCCGTGCATTCCTTCGCGTATGCCCCACGTGCCGCAGCCCAACACCAGCAGGCCAAAGGCCGCGCGCAGCGCGCGGCGCCGCTCGGTCGCGGGGGTGCGTAATGCCCGCGCCATGGCCAGGCCATCGCGAAACTGCGCGCCGCCGATGCGCGCAAGGCGCTGTTGCAAGGCATTCCAGGCCTGTTCGTTGGCCGCTTCAGCGGTGCGCCAATGATCGAATTCATTCAGCACGGAGGCGCCAATATCATCTTCGCGCAAACGGACTTCCCACATCACCGCCTGATGCTCGGCCGCAGCCAGCTTCATGCCAGCGCACAGCAGGCGGTCAATGCCTGCGCCATGTACTTGCGCACCATGCTGACCGAGACATCCAGACGCGCAGCGATTTCCGCATAGCCCAGTTCCTCGAACTGGCTGAGAATAAAGGCCTCGCGCGCCTTGGCGCTGATGTTCTGCAAAGCCGCGTCGATACGCAGCAACTCATCGATCGCCTCGCAAATATCTTCCGGCGATGCATCGCTAAATTCAGGCGCCAGCGCCAGTTGCTCCAGGTATTCGCGTTCCAGATCGCGCCGGCGCCAGAACTCATACGTCAGGCGACGCGCAATGGTAGTCAGCAGCGCGCGCGGCTGGCGGATATGGCTGACATCTTCCATGCCGGCCAGTTCAGTGAATGCCGATGCGGCCAGGTCCTCGGCGTCATTGCGCGAGCCAACCAGGCGATGCACGCTGGCCGTGAGCCAGCTATAACTGCGGCGGAATTCGCCGCCGAGAAACTGGTCGCGCGCGGCGGTAGCAAAAGAAACGGTACTCATGGCCGTCAATATAAGCTGGCGGCCAGGGTAAATAAAACGAACAATTCCAAATAAGCTTGTTAGAAAAAATCGACATCACCAAACGATGATGGCAAGCGTGATTTTAGTTATCGCTTCGCGGACAGATGCCACCCAATGCAGCACCCAGTCGCAAAGTGGCAGCGATGTTACGCGCCGCGCTGCGCACATTGACGGCGGCCGCTGCCAGCGCTTCCTCCACTGTGCAAGGCCGGCTGACCGAGCCGAATACTGCGTCGATGCCATGTTCGTGTACCGCCGCCGCATTATTGCCGAGCGAGCCAGCAATGGCGATCACCGGCTTGCCATAGCGCTGTGCTACGCGGGCCACGCCCACCGGCGTCTTGCCATTGACGGTCTGGCCGTCGATGCGGCCCTCGCCGGTGATGACCAGATCCGCATCAGCCACCGCTGCATCAAGGCCAACCGCATCGGTCACGATCTCGCTGCCCGGCCGCAGGCTGCCGCCCAGGAAGACCAGCATGGCAGCGCCGATGCCGCCGCCCGCGCCCGCACCCGGAACGTCGGCGACCTGCTGGCCGGTATCGCGGGCAATGATGGCGGCATAATGGCGCAGGTTGTCATCCAGCCGCGCCACCATTTCCGGCGTCGCGCCTTTTTGCGGTCCGAAGATCGCCGATGCGCCTTGCGGGCCGACCAGCGGATTACTGACGTCGCAAGCTACCTCAAACACGCAGTCCTTGATGCGTGCATCGAGACCGGACAAGTCGATACGGTCCAGCATATTCAATGCACCGCCGCCCGGCGCCAGCTCGGCGCCGGTGGCATCCAGCAGGCGGCCGCCCAGCGCTTGCAGCATGCCGGCGCCGCCGTCGTTGGTGGCGCTGCCGCCGATGCCCAGCACGAAGCGGCGCGCGCCGGCGTTCAGCGCATTCATGATTAGTTGGCCGGTGCCGAAGCTGGTGGTGCGCAGCGGGTTGCGCTGCGACGGCAGCACCAGTTCCAACCCGCTGGCAGCGGCCATTTCGATCACCGCCGTCTGGCCATCACCCATCAAGCCGTAGAAAGCCGATACCGGCGTGCCTAAGGGACCGGTGACACGCAACGCCACCAGCTTGCCGCCACTGGCGTCGATCATGGCTTGCACTGTGCCCTCACCGCCGTCCGCCACCGGCAGCTTGCGGTACTCGGCGTCTGGGAAGATGTCGCGGAATCCCGCTTCGATCTCGTTGGCCACGGCCATCGCCGTCAGGCTCTCCTTAAACGAATCGGGTGCTATGACTATTTTCATCTGATGCTCTTAGCGGTTGACCAGTTTCGCGGGAATGCGCAGCACCAGTATCGCACCAAGCAGCAGCACGCTGGACAAAATATACAGCGCCATGTCGGTGCTGTTGGTCGCGTCCTTGATCCAGCCAACCAGGAAGGGGCTGACGAAGCCGGCGATCTGGCCCAGCGAATTAATCAGCGCCAGGCCAGCTGCTGCCGCAGCGCTGCCGAGGAAGGCCGCAGGCAGGGACCAGAACTGCGCCAGCGCTGCCAGCGCGCCCATGGTCGCCATGCTGAGCCCAACCATCACGATCAAGGCATTGCTGGAGAAATTGGCCGCCATCAGCAGACCGACCAGGCCCATGGCCATCGGCAGCGACACATGATAGCGGCGCTCGCGATGCCTGTCCGCCGAGCGGCCGGCCCACACCATGAACACAGCGGCCAGCAGATACGGCACAGCGCTCAGCCAGCCAACAGTGACAGCGCTTTCGAAGCCCAGCGATTTGATGATCGACGGAAGCCAGAAGTTGATCGCATACACACCCATCTGAATGCAAAAATAGATCACGCCCAGCATCCACACGCTGCCGTTGCGTAGCACGGCGCCGAACGAATCGCCGGCTGTGCTGGTGGCGGCACGCTGTTGTTCGTCCGCGTCCAGCGCTGACTGCATGGCCGATTTCTCTTCTGCGCTGAGCCACTTGGCCTGTGCGATGCCATCGTTCAGATAGAAATAGACGCCCACGCCCAGCAGCACCGTCGGCAGGCCTTGCAGCAGGAACAGCCACTGCCAGCCCATCATGCCGCCCTGGCCGGCGGAGAAGTGCGACAGCATCCAGCCGGACAGCGGCCCACCGATCAGGCCCGAGATCGGAATCGCCGACATGAACAGCGCCATCACGTTGCCGCGCTTCTGCGTTGGGAACCAGTGGGTGAAGTACAGCACCATGCCGGGGAAGAAGCCTGCTTCCGCCACGCCGGTGAAGAAGCGCAGCACATAGAACGAGGTCGGCGTGGAGACGAACAGCATGCAGGCGGACAGCCCGCCCCACGCGATCATCATCACCGAAATCCAGCGGCGTGCGCCGATTTTATGCAGGATCAGGTTACTCGGCACGCCGCTCAACACATAGCCGATGAAGAAGATGCCCGCGCCCAAACCATAAACCGTATTGCTTAATTTGAGCGCATCCAGCATCTCCAGCTTGGCAAAGCCGACGTTGACGCGATCGAGGTAATTAAACAGGTAGCAGACGAAGATAAACGGGATCAGGTGCCAGCTGGCCTTTTTATAGGCGCCGTCGAGTGTGGACATGCGAGTCTCCAGTGTTTTTTAATGATATCCGGGATTATCTGGAAACCATCACAAAAAAGCATTGGCCGGATGCCAGAATCTAGGGGATCCACGCCATCAATTATTGGGCAAATGCCCTAAAATAGCAGCCATGGACATTTTAAGCACGGCACTGGCGCAGGATATCGTTACCCGCACCATGCGCATCATCCCCTATAACGTCAACGTCATGGACGTCCATGGCAGCATTATCGCCAGCGGCAATCCGGCCCGTCTGGGCGAGCTGCACGCGGGCGCGCTGCTCGCATTGGCGAAAAAACTGACGGTGGAAATTGATGAAGCCAGCGCGCGCAATCTGCATGGCGCGCAGCCAGGCATCAATCTGCCGCTGACGGTACACGGTCAATTGTGCGGTGCGGTGGGCCTGAGCGGCGCACCGGACGATGTGCGCCAGTTCGGTGAACTGGTACGCCTGACCGCCGAGATGATCCTGGAACAGGCGCAGTTGGCCGGCGAACTGCAACGCGATTCGCGCTATCGTGAAGCCTTTGTCCTCAACCTCATCAACACCGACCGCGCCGGCGCAGACCAGGCGGACCTGAACGCCTGGGCACACCGGCTGGGCGTCAGCTTCGAACAGCCGCACGCAGTCTATCTGCTTGAACTGGACGACAGCGGCGACACACCGGCCGACCTGCAAGGGCTACAACTACGCCTGCAAGCGCGCCTACCTTCCGCACTGACGGCGGCCGCCGGCCCGCAGGAACTGGTACTGCTGGATTTTCACGACAGGCAGCACAGCAACCTCGCCGCCCTGCTGCGCGAGATCTGCGTGCAGCCACACACGCTGACGATGGGCATCGCGCTGCAAGGCATCGCCGGCGTGGCCACGTCCTACCAAAGTGCCAAGACAGCCGCCCGCGTGGGCCGCTCGCGCGATAACACCCATGCTGGCCAACGCCTGTACAGTTACTACGACCATGCGCTGCCTGTACTGCTGTCCGGCCTCGACACCGGCTGGCAGGCGGCGCAGCTGCGCGCACCGATCGAAAAACTCGGCAAGAACAAGGATATGTTGCGGCGCACACTGGAAGTCTGGTTCGCGCACGATGGCCATCCCGCCGCCACCGCTGAAGCGCTGCACATCCACCGCAACACGCTGGACTACCGGCTGCGCCGCATCGGCGAGGCCACCGGCCTGGATCTGGCGCGGCTCGAAGACCGCTTTATGCTCTACATTTCCGTGCTCTTGTCCAGCCCCTGAAACTATCTGATACAGATAAAACAACAAGCTCGGAAATGCGGAAAACATGCTGTATTATTCCCGCTTGCCCAAACAGCAGCCCACAAGGCCCGCCTTGGGACAAACGATAAAACACAAAAAAGCACGGGAGCTATTTTGAGCATTTTTAGAACGAAGAATCTGGATGACATGATTGCCAATGCCCGCAAGCCGGGCGGACTGGCAAAGGTACTTGGTCCTTTCGACCTGGTCTTGATGGGCATAGGCGCCATCGTCGGCACTGGCATCTTCGTGCTGACGGGTACCGGCGCTGTCACCGCCGGCCCGGCGCTGACGCTGTCGTTTGTGGTGGCGGCCGTCGCCTGCTGCTTCGCCGCGCTGTGCTACGCTGAATTTGCCTCCACCGTTCCGGTGGCCGGCTCCATCTACACCTACTCCTACGCCACGCTCGGCGAACTGGCCGCCTGGATGATCGGCTGGGATCTGCTGCTGGAATATGGTCTGGCCACATCGGCCGTATCCGTGGGCTGGTCCGGCTATTTCCAGTCGCTGATCTCCGGCTTCGGCTGGCATCTGCCGGCTGCGCTGAGCGCCGCTCCCGGCGCCCTGCCTGGCGTGGATACCGTGATCAACCTGCCGGCGCTGTGCATCATGCTGCTGCTGACCGCGATGCTGAGCTTCGGCGTGCGCGAATCGGCGCGCATCAACAACGTCATGGTGGTCATCAAGATAGGCGTGGTGCTGCTGTTTATCATAGTCGGCGCGCGCCACGTCACCCCGTCAAACTGGACTCCCTTCATGCCTTACGGGATGAATGGCATGCTGAGCGCCTCGGCGCTGGTGTTCTTCGCTTTCATCGGCTTCGACGCCGTGACCTCGGCGGCGGAAGAAGTCAAGCGCCCTGAGCGCGATCTGCCGATTGGCATCATCGGTTCGCTGGCCGGTTGCACCGTGCTGTATGTGATCGTTTCGGCGATCATGACCGGCATCGTGCCGTACAAGGAATTTCTCGGTATCGACCACCCGGTGACGCTGGCGCTGCAACGTGCCGGTGAAAACTGGTTCGCCGGCTTCGTCGACCTCGGCGCGATCCTCGGCATGACCACCGTGATCCTGGTGATGGCCTATGGCCAGACCCGCATCATCTACGCCATGTCGCGCGACGGCCTGCTGCCAAAACGCCTGTCGAAAGTGCATCCGCGCTTCCAGACGCCGTTCTTTGCCACCTGGCTGGTGGGCATCGTGTTTGGCCTGATGGCCGCCTTCGTCCCGCTGAACATCCTGAGTGAGCTGGTCAACATCGGCACGCTGGCGGCATTCACGCTGGTGTCGATCGCCGTGGTCATCCTGCGCAAAAAACGCCCGGATCTGCCGCGTGCCTTCCGTTGCCCAGGCGTGCCGGTGATTCCAGCGCTGGCAGTCATCTTCTGCGTCACGCTGATGGCTTACCTGAGCTGGCACACCTGGGTGGCTTTCGGCATCTGGATGCTGATTGGCCTGGTAATCTACTTTACCTACGCCCGCAAGCGCTCATTGCTGAACTAAGAGCCGAACGTGGCGCTTGCGGCCTGCCGGCAAGCGTCACGTTCCCTCGCCGGCCACTGGATCGTCATGCGGTCTGCGGCTGGAACTTCTTGCGGTACGCCGCTGGTAGCAGCCCGACGCGCTGCTGAAACAGCCGGCGGAATGAATTGCTGTCTTCGTAACCGACCTTGAAGGTAATGCTGTCAAGGTTCATGCGCGTCGATTCCAGCAGATGCTTGGCTTTCTCCAGCCGCAGTGTTTGCAGGTAGGCCAGCGGCGTATAGCCAGTGGCGTCCTTGAAACGCCGGATGAAGTTGCGCACGCCGAAGCCAAAGCGTGGCGCCAGTTCGTCCATGCACAGCGGCTTGTCGTAATTTTCCTCCAGCCAGTTCTGCACGCGCAGAATGTCGGCGTCGCCGTGACTCTTGGGCATGGACCACAGCACATACACGGATTGTTCGCTGCGCGCGTTATCGATCAGCAGATAGCGGCTGCATTTCTGCGCGAGTTCCAGCGAGCCATAGCGGCGGATCAGATGCAGCAGCAGATCCATCGCCGCACTGGCGCCGCCGCTGCTCATCAGGCGATTGTCTTCGCACAGGTTCTGGCGCTCGTCCATGCGTACATCGGGATAACGTTTGCGGAACAGTTCTGCAAACGCCCAGTGCGTGGTGGCGCGCCCTCCCGACAACAAGCCATTCTCCGCCAGCAGGAAGGTAGCAGTGCACATTGTTGCCAGCACCGCGCCTTGCGCATGCTGCTTGCGCAGCCAATCACCGTAGCGGGCAAAGCCTGGCAAGGCTTCGCGCAGCGTAAACAGGAATCCAGGTATCAGCACCAGGTCGGTACGTACGATATCATCCAGCGCGGCCTCCGGTTGCAGCATCTGACCGCGCAGCGTCGTCACCGGCTTGCCGTCCAGCGAGGCAGTGACAATCTCGAACACCGGCTGCGTGGAAAACAGGTTGGCGGCCGTGAGTATCTCCAGCGCGGTGGTGGCGCTGGCAGCGGAGCACTGGTCGGCAAACAGTAAAGTGATGTGCATGGCGGATTTCGCATGGAAAAAGTCATTTGTGCACCTACCTTAACAGAAACCCATCACCTATAGTGGTGGCGGTCCTCTATCCTCTACTCACCTTTACCTGGACACGATGAATCTCTGGTTCCGACTGATCTGGATGCTGCTCAAGCGTCCATGGCGCAAGGCCGCCGACCCATTTTCCACCACGGTGGTCCGCATGCGCGTGTGGCCGCTGGACCTCGACCTGAACCGCCACGTCACCAACGGCCGCTACTTCACGCTGGCCGACATTGGCCGCATGGACTACGTGCTGAAGACCGGCGCTTTCCGCACCGCCTTGCGCCACAAGGCCGTGCCCATCGTCGGCGACGCCTGGGGCAAGTTCCGCCGCGAGCTGAAACTGTTTGAAACGTTTGAAATCCACACCCGCATGCTGGGCTGGGATGAAAAATGGAGCTTCCTCGAACACCGCTTCGTCAAGGACGGCCGCGTGGCCGGTGTGGTGGTAATGCGCGGCGTGTTCCGTTCGCCCAAAGGCACCGTGCCGCCAGCCGATATCGTGCGTGACCTCGGGATGCCGGAGCAGTCGCCGGCGATGCCGCAGTGGCTGACTTCCTGGTCGGAGAGCTGCGACGGCATGAGCGCGCAACTGCGTGAGGAAGAAGCTAGATAACGATCAGATCCAGCTCGCGCAGGAAGCTGGCCGCCTGCGCGTGCGAAATGATGGCTCCCTTGAACAGGCCCGCTTCTGTCAGCTTCACGCCTTCAATATTCGCCGAACGCAGATCCGCGCCCTGCAACTTGGCCAGCTTCAGCACCGCGTTACGCAGGCTGCCGCCCTCAAACACCGCATCGCGGAAGTCGCAGCCGGATAGATAGGCCTCGGAAAAATCCAGCTCCTTCAGCACCGCCTTGCGGAATGAGAAGCCGCGCATGTCAGCGCCGACCAGCAGGCACTCTTCGAAATGAATGCCCAGGTGCGCCACTTCCTCGAACGACGCGCCAGTCAGCTTGCAGCCATGGAAAGCGGCCGACGCCAGTTTGGCACGGCGCCACTTGGCGTTGTTCAGGTCACAGCCATCGAAACGCGCATCCACCGCATCGACCGATTCCAGGTCGGCGCCGCCAGCACGGCAACGCAGCCAATGCGAGCGCGCCAGCTTGCAGGCAAACAGCGTGGCGCCGGCAAAGGTGCAGCGCTCAAACACCACGCCCTGCAGATCAAGGCGGGACAGGTCCTCATCGTCAAAGGCGCAGCTATCGAAACGAAGCACGCCTTGCGCCAGATGCTCTTCCAGTTCGGCGCGCGACAGCGCCACGCCGGAAACGGCGTTGGTATTCACATCACTCATCACTTCAGATTCATTGTTTGTACAGACAGCAGCTTGCATTGCCCCGCCACGTTCACGTAGGTGCGCATGAACTGATAGCGATTGGCACGGAAGGTGACGCCATCCGGATTCCACTGCTCGGTCGTGCTGACGCCACGCACCACCGAAGTATCACCCTGGTGATGAACATGCACATCGCTGGTACTACGGGCTTTGTACACGACAGGTTTGGCCAGCCGCGCCAGCAGGATATCGCGCGTCTCAACCTGCGTGCCCAAGGTATGTACCCACACATACTCATCGGCCAGCAGCGAGCGCAGGAAAGGCACATCGCCAACGCGCAGCCCCTCTTCATACTGCGAATCGAGCTTGACCAGCGCCTCGGCCGGCAAACAAGGCGCAGCGGATGCCAGCACTGGCAGCGCGCCAGACAGGGAGAGCAGAAGTTTTTTCATCGTGTCGACCAGTATAACCGCTCCACCGTGCCTTATCCCACAGACTTTTTGAAGAAATCCTCATAATGTCTGGCCATGATGAAAAAATACCGCAAGCAGGATTTTGACGTGGCCAACGTCCGCCGCCTGCTGGAGCCTGGGCCGGTGGTGCTCGTCAGCTCCGCATGGCAGGACAAAAACAATATCATGACGATGGGCTGGCACATGATGATCGGTTTCACGCCGGCGCTGTTCGGCTGCTACATTGACAAGAGCAATCACAGTTACGATATGGTGGTGAACAGCGGAGAATGCGTGATCAACTTGCCAACCGCAGATTTGCTGGAGCAAGTGATCGGCATCGGCAATTGCAGCGGCGCTGACACGAATAAATTCAGCCACTTCGGCCTGACCGCCGTGGCGGGCAAAGACGTGGCCGTGCCGATGATCGCAGAATGCTATGCCAGCTTCGAATGCCGCCTGGCGGACGCCCACCCGAATCCCAATCATCCTCTGTTTGTGTGGGAGATTGTACGGGCGCATGTCGCGACGACGCCGAAGCTGCCGAAAACGCTGCACTACCGGGGCGATGGCGAATTCATGGTGTCCGGCCGCGAGATCGCCACGCTGGAACGCTATCCCAACCAGCGCCGCTGATGCCGCGCCAGCGGTACAGGAGAGGCGATGAACACTAACCAATGGTTCCTGCTGGTCGGCCTGCTGATGCTGGCGCGCGGTCTGGCGGCGACGACGATATCGCGCTCGCCATTCACGTCGGCGATTGTCTATCTTGCTGTCGGCCTGGTGCTCGGCCCGAGTGGCCTTAACTTCTTCAACTTCGATCCTGCGAAGGAATCAGGCTTGCTGGAGATGCTGGCCGAGATTGCGCTGCTGATTTCGCTGTTCTCCGCCGGGATCAAGATGCCGGTGCCATTCACGCTGTCGCGCTGGAATGCACCGCTACGCCTGGCGTGGCTGTCGATGGCACTGACGGTAGGCTTGATCGCCCTGTTCTGCTGGTACGTGCTGCACCTGCCCATCGGCGCCGCCGTGCTGCTGGGTGGCATACTGGCACCCACCGATCCGGTGCTGGCCACGGACGTGCAAGTGCGTCATTCCGGCGACAAGGACGAACTGCGCTTCAACCTCACCTGCGAAGCGGGCATGAACGACGGCAGCGCCTTCCCTTTCGTGCTTCTGGGCCTGGGCATGCTGCACATGGGCGAGGCTGGCGAGCACCACTGGCGCTGGCTGCTGGTGGACGTCATCTGGGCGACCGGCGCTGCAGTGGTGGTCGGCATTGTCGCCGGCGCAGGCCTGGCGCGGCTGGGCTGGCGCCTGCGGGTGCTGGAGCCACGCCACGAAATTATGGATGACCTGGTGGGACTGGGGCTGATCGCCATTGTCTTCAGCATCACCAGCCTGATGAAGGCATCAGGCTTCCTCGCTGTGTTCTTCGCCGCAGTGGCGCTGCGCCAGACGGAGTTGAAACTGGCCGGCGCGCCCAAGGACGGCCAGGGTCTGCGCGAGCCGGAACTGGCCAAATCCGAAGTTGCGCAAGCCAGCGACAGCAAGGAAGCACCGCTGGTCGTCAGCAACGAAGCGCTGGTCTTCAAGGAACATCTGGAGAGGCTGTCCGAACTGACGCTGGTGCTGCTGTTGGGCGGGATGATCTCGCTGCGCGAGCTGCCCTACGAAACCATCGGCGTAGCGGCCTTCCTGTTCTTGGTGGCGCGTCCCTTGGCGGTATACGTGGGGCTGATCGGCAGCGGCACCAATAAGCGCATGCGCGCCTTGATCGGCTGGTTCGGCGTGCGCGGCATTGGCTCGATCTTCTACCTCGTGTATGCCATTGAAGCCGGCCTGCCGCCCAACCTTGCCAAGCAACTGACCGGCATTGCGCTGGGCGTCATCATGCTCTCGATACTGGTACACGGCTTCAGCGTTAAGCCGCTGATCGATACTAAATGAGCCCAGCAATCGCCGCGCCGACATCGCTGGTGCTGGCTGTGCCGCCCATGTCCGGCGTGCGCGGGCCGTCGACCAGGCAGCGTTCCACCGCAGCCACCATCGCGTCGTGCGCATCGGTATGGCCAAGGAAATCCAGCATCATCGCCCCGCACCAGATCATTGCAATCGGATTGGCGATGTTCTGACCATAGATATCCGGCGCAGAGCCGTGCACCGGCTCGAACAGCGATGGGAAGCTCCGCTCCGGATTCAGGTTGGCCGAAGGCGCGATACCGATCGTGCCAGCGCAAGCCGGCCCCAGGTCCGACAGGATGTCACCGAACAGATTGGATGCGACCACCACGTCAAAGCGCTCCGGCGACAAGACAAAGCGCGCAGCCAGGATATCGATGTGATACTTGTCATGCCTGATTTCTGGATAGCCCTGGCCCATGGCGTCAACCCGCTCGTCCCAATACGGCATGCTGATCGAAATGCCGTTGGACTTGGTGGCCGATGTCAGGTGCCTCTTCGGTCGTTTTTGCGCGAGTTCAAACGCGAACTTCAGCACGCGATCCACACCAGTGCGGGTGAAGATGGCTTCCTGCAGCACGAACTCGCGCTCAGTGCCTTCGAACATGCGGCCGCCAACGCTGGAATACTCGCCCTCCGTATTTTCGCGGACGATGTACATATCGATATCGCCTGGCTTCTTGTTCGCCAGCGGACAAGGCACGCCGGGCAGCAGACGCACCGGACGCAGATTGATGTACTGGTCGAACTGGCGGCGGAACTTCAGCAGCGAGCCCCACAGCGATACATGATCCGGCACGGTTTCCGGCCAGCCGACAGCACCGAAGAACAGTGCATCGAAGCCCTTCAGTTGCTCCATCCAGTCTTCCGGCATCATCTTGCCGTGCCTGAGATAGTACTCGCAACTCGGCCATTCAAAGGTCGTCCACTCGACGCTGAAATTGAAACGGCGCGCCGCCGCTTCCACCGCGCGCATCCCCTCCGGCATGACTTCCTTGCCGATGCCGTCACCTGCCAGCACCGCAATCTTATGTACTTTCATGACTGCTCCCTTGATGGAAAGCCACAGCATAAACCGATCCGCGTCGTTTATAATAAGTCCAAATGTAATTGGATAGAACACGAATCGTGGATAAACGCATTGATAACGAAGACCTGCGCGTTTTCGCCACGGCAGCGCGCAAAGCCAGCTTCGCGGCGGCGGCCGAGGAACTGGGCATGTCGCCGGCCTACGTCAGCAAGCGTATCGGCATACTGGAACAGATGCTGGGCGTGCGCCTGTTCCATCGCACCACACGGCGCGTGATCGTCAGCGAAGATGGTGAAAAAGTCTACGCCCACGCCATGACCATCCTGGAGAATCTTGATAGCCTGCTGCACGAAGTGGCCGAACGGCGCGACGTGCCGCGTGGCCTGCTGCGCATCAGCAGCAGCTTTGGTTTCGGGCGGAATGTGGTGGCGCCAGTGGTGGCACGGCTGGTGGCTGCACACCCGACGCTGCAAGTGCGCTTTGAAGTGTTCGACCGTTTGGTCGATATCGTCTCCGAAGGCTTCGACCTGGACGTGCGCATCGGCGACGAAATCGCGCCGCAGCTCATCGCCCGCAAGCTGATGGCGAATCATCGCATCCTGTGCGCCTCCCCGGCCTATCTGCAGCGGCACGGCACGCCGCGCACACTGCAAGATTTGGCAGGCCATAACTGCCTGGCGATCAAGGAACGCGACCTGCCGTTCGGCGTCTGGTCGCTGCGCGCCGGCGGTGAGGAAGAAACAGTGAAGGTGACTGGATCGCTATCCTCCAATCATGGTGAAATCGCTCTGCAATGGGCGATGGCCGGCGCAGGCATCGTACTGCGCTCGCACTGGGACGCCAAACCGCACCTGGACAATGGCGAACTTGTGCAGGTACTGCCCCAGTACACCCAGAGCGCCAACGTCTGGGCGGTTTACCCGCAACGGCTTGCGGGTTCCGCCAAGGTACGCGTCTGCGTCGAGTTCATGGAACAGCAACTGGCTCAGAGATAGCGCACCCAGGCCATCTTCGTGCGGCGCTTGAAATGACCGAAGGCGCGGCACGGCCAGTACAGCAGCGGAATCAGCACCGCGCTCATTACCCAGACCGGCCAAATACTGTCAAACTCATACCGCGTGCCGTAGTTCGCACCGAGCAGGACTATCGCCGCCATCTGCAAGGCCAACAACACGTAAAGATGCAGCAGATAGTAAAACATTGGAGCACCGCCAAATACAGCGCTAACGCGCAGGAACCAGTTGTCACGCTGTTCCAGCCAGGCGAGCACCAGCAGACCCACGCCCAGCGTCAACAGCAGGAATGCCAGCGATGGCGGGTACTTGGTCACATTCAAGAACGACATGACGGAATGCAGCGCATCCACGCCCGGCTCCCAAGGCAAAGTCTCACCATAGATATTCAAGCCGCGCAGCACCGCCAGCAGGGCCAAGGCACACACGCCGGCACGTAACAACAGCTTGCGGCGCTGCGCCGGCGCGGTTGCCGAAGCGTACCACGGGCCAATCGCATAGCCCAGCACGATGACACCAATCCAAGGCAGCAGCGGATAACTGACCTTGACCCTCAGCAGCCCTTCGCTCACCAGGAAGCCGCGATCATGCAGGATGGTCCACGGAATATAGCCGGCGTCGCCTGGCTGGAACGCAATGGGCGTCAGCAGATTGTGGCCGAACACAATCACCAGGCCCAATGCAATCAGCACGCCGCGCGGCAAGCGGTGCAACAGCGACAGTGCAATCATCGACAGGCCGATGGCCCAGATAACCTGCAAATAAATAGTCGGCGGTGATAGCTGGACTGCCCAGACTGCGGTGATAACGGTGATCTCCAGCAGGATGAGAAACAGGCCGCGCTTGAACAGAAATCCCGTCGGCGAGCGTGGGCCAGACGACGGATGCGCATACAGCCACGCAGACAGCCCGGTAAGGAACACAAACACCGGCGCGCAGAAATGGGCCGCCACCCGGCCGAAGAAGAACGCCGGATCAGTCTCCGCCAATTTCATGGGATCGCTGACCGGATGGTGCAGGAAGAATGCTTCGCGCACGTGATCCAGCATCATAATCATCATCACCAGTCCGCGCAGGACGTCGATCGACGCCACGCGCGCGCCGCGTACACTCACACTGCTCATAACTTGTATTCCACTTTGAGGGTGACGCGGCGATCTTCGCCAGGAGCTACCCAAGTTTGCTGGTAGGAGCTCGGATAGTACACTTTGTCGAACAGATTATCGACATCCAGCGAAATGCGCAGCTTCTTCGATGGCGAATACGAGGACACAAGTTTGGCCGTGGTGTATGCTGGCAGCTTGAAGGTGCTGCTGATTGCGACATCGCCATTGCGCTCACCGACATAGTTGGCGCCGCCGCCGAACGAAGCGCGGGCACCGCCAGCCAATCCAAACTCCTGTACCAGCAGCACATTCGCGGCCTGTTTCGGCACATTGGCCAACCGGCCGCCGACGGCCAGCACGTTATCGCGCAAGACCTTGGCGTCAGTGTAGGCATACGACAGCGACAGTTGCAGCTTGCGCGCTATCTCGCCTGCGACATCCAGTTCTACGCCCTTGCTACCGACTTCCCCAGCGGCCAACGAGAAGTTGGTGTCGGCTGGATTCACCGTCAGTACGTTTTCCTTCTTGATCGAGTACACGGCAAGCGTGCTGCTGATCTTCCCATCGGCCGTGTCGAATTTCACACCTGCCTCATAGGCACGGCTGGTCTCAGCCTGGAATGATTCGTTATTGATGCCGATGCCGCTGTTCGGACGGAAGGACTTGCCGGCCGATGCGTAAAGCGAAACCTGCTTGTCGGGTTGATACACGATGCCGGCGCGCGGGCTGGTCGTTTCCAGCGACTGACGATTTTGCAGGCCGGAGCGGTTATAGTTGGTGATGGTCTGGCGATACGAATCGCGCCGCACGCCCAGCAGCGCCTTCCACTGCGAGCCAAGGTCGACCTGATCCTGCGCGTAGATAGCAGTCTGCCACTGCTGTTCACGGGTATCGATTGACGGGCCAAGCACGGTCGGCCGCACGCCGCCGTACACCGGTGCATAGATGTCGATCGCATACGGCGCCGCCGCGTTGGGGCTCTTGCGCAGTTGCAGGCGGTCGTCGATGAAGCGATAGCCGTCCACACCCACCAGCAGGTGATGAGCACCGACCTTGCCCAGCAACTCGACGCGGCCCGACCAGTCCTGTGCCGAGAAGTCGCGGAAACGGCGCTGGCGCCACAGGGTGCGGCCATCCGACTGCAAGGCCGATGCCTCGGTCGAGAAGCCGACCATCTGGCTGCTGCGGTAAGACAGGCCGCTCTGCAGCGACCAGCCATTGACGAAGTCGTGTTGCACAAACAGCTGATGACCGGTGGATTTCACCGTCATGGGGCCGTCCGCATTCTCGCCGAGGAAGCGCGAGTTCGGTATCAATCCCAGCACGCCCTTCACCGCGACCACGCCGCGATCAAAATATGCCTGCTGTTCGAACGCCTCCAGTTCGTACGACAGCGTGGTGTTGTCCGACAAACGCCAGATCACCGATGGCGACACCATGTGACGCTTGGACGATAAGGTATCGCGGAAGCTGTTGCCCTTTTCATAGGCCGCGTTCAGCCGATACGCGACGGTTTCGCTCACAGGCCCGGTCAGGTCTGCGGCCGTGCGCCACGTATCATGGGTCGACAGCGACTGGCTCAGCGTATACGAAGGCTGGAACAGCGGCTTCTTGGTGGCGATATTAATAATCCCGCCCGGTTCGCCCCGGCCATACAGCGCAGCCGCCGGGCCTTTCAGAATCTCGATGCTGCTGACATTGACGCTATCGCGCAGGCCGTTATACCCCCGGCTGGAGCTGAAACCGTTGACCATGAAGTCAGAGCCATAGCTGGGATCTCCGGTGAAGCCACGCACAGCATAAGCGTCCCACACACCGCCAAAATTGCTTTGGCGGGAGATGCCGCTGCCCATATCCAGCGCATCTGCAAAACGGCTCACGCCAGCGTCCTGCAGCATGTCGGCGGTCAGCACGCGGGCGCTTTGCGGCAAGTCTTTCAGGTCGGTTTCGGTCTTGGTTGCGCCAGTGGCGGACAGGCTGCGATAAGCCTGCCGCGCGCCGACGATCTCCACTACGTCATCAGCAAAGGCAAAAAATGGATAGGCGGCGGCAATGCACACCGCCAGGCGCGAAGAACGTACAACCGACATGAAAACTCCGTTATTTAATGCAAGTCGGCTGCATTATACACAAATGCAAGTCTATTGCATTATTTTGTCCGGCGTCATCGGCGTGCTGCGCACACGCTTGCCCGTGGCGTGATAAATCGCGTTACTGATTGCGGCGGACACACCCACCAGCCCAATCTCTCCAACGCCCTTGGCGCCTATCTTGCTGACGATGCGATCATCCTCCTGTACGAAGATGACATCGATCTCGTGGATGTCGGCATTGACGGAAACGTGGTACTCGGCCAGGTTGTGATTCATGAAGCGTCCCAGGCGATGATCGCAATACGTCTCCTCGTGCAGTGCCTGCCCAATGCCCCACACCACGCCACCGATAATCTGGCTGCGCGCGGTCTTGGCGTTGATGATGCGGCCAGCGGCGATGGCGCTGACCACGCGCGTCACACGCACCGTGCCGAATTCCGGGTCGACGCGCACCTCGACAAATACCGCAGAATGGGTCGACCGCTGATACTTCATCTGCCTCAGCATATTCGGCAGCATCAGGTACTTTTCCTCCAGACGCTGCGTTTCGCTGCCGGCCATGATGCCAACCAGCGAAATCGCCGTATCCGGCCGTCCGACCAGGCGCAGCTGGCCCTCGGCGAATTCGATGTCGGCAAAGCGCGCCTTGGCCAGCGGCGATGATGGCAGCTGCTTCGCCAGCTTGAACAAGGTCTTTTGCAGTTTCTCGCACACACCCTGCACCGCCGAACCGACCGTCGCCACGTGCGAGGAACCACCTTCGATCGGCGCTACCGGCAGCGTGGAATCACCCAGCTGGAAGCGCACTTTCTCCAGCGGTAGTCCCATCGCATCGGCAGCGATGATGCTCATTGCGGTATAGGTCCCGGTGCCGATATCTGTCGCGGCGCTGCTCACCACCAGTGAGCCGTCGGCGTGCAATACTGCGCTGGCGCGCGCGAACATCTGCATCGCATCCCATACACCGGTGGCCATGCCCCAGCCGATCAGTTCACGGCCCTCGCGCATGCTGCGCGGCTCCAGTGACCGCTTGTCCCAGCCGAAGCGTCGCGCGCCCTGCTCATAACAGGCCCGCAGTTCCTTGGTCGAATACGGCAGGCCGCGCGCCGGATCGATATCAGCGTAGTTCTTCAGCCGCAGCGCCAGCGGGTCCATCTTCAAGGCGTAGGACAATTCATCCATCGCCACTTCCAGCGCATGCACACCGTGGGCGGCGCCCGGCGCGCGCATATCGATCGGGCTGGCGTGGTCCAGGTCCACCAGATGGTAGCCTAGCCGTACGTGCTCGCATGCATACAGTTCGCCTGACCAGTTGACCACCACTTCAACGTAGTCCTCCATGCGCGAGGTTTCAGCCACGGCTTCATGGATAATCGACGTCAGCGTGCCATCCGCCTCGGCCGCCAGCTTCACACGTTGCAGCGTTTCCGGCCGGTGACCGAAGGTGAACATCTGCTGCCGCGTCAACACCACGCGCACCGAGCGCTCCAGCTTGAGCGCCGCCATGACAGCCAGCGGTAGCTGGTATTGCGGGCGCAGGCCCGAACCGAACGCCCCGCCCACATAGGGATTGCGCACGGTGACCTTGTCCTTCGACAGGCCAAACACATGCGACACATACCAGCGGCTGTTCTGCGAGCTTTGCGTCTTGTCGTAGATGGTCAGGTGGCCGTCGGCATCGCGAATCACGGTACTGGCGAACATCTCCAGCGGATTGTGATGCTCTACGCCGCTGTAGTATTCGCCTTCGATCCTGACCGCTGCTTTTTCCCAGACTTCGTCGGCGTGCCCCTTGGGATCTGGCGGTGGCGTGAAACCGGCTTTCAGGCGACTGGGTTTATAAGAACGCTGCCGATTCTCCAGCAATGAGGTGGCGTGCAAATCCACCTGATAATCCGCCTCCACCAGGCGGGCGGCATGGCGCGCGGCTTCAAAGGACTCGGCGACCACGAGGGCGATCGGCTGGCCGCTATACAGAATCTTGTCGTCGTACAGGGGACGGAACGGCGAACCGCCGGGCGCCGTCATATCCTTGTAAAAGATATCGAACGAACGGATACGCGGCCGATTCAGATGCGTGATGACGTCGACCACACCGGGCGCTGCCAACGCGGCATCTGTGCGGATAAAGCTGATGCGTCCGCGTGGGACGGCGCTGCTCACCACCACGCCGTACAATAGCGCGTCCGCTGGATGCTCCGCAGCGTAGCGTGCCTGACCGGTGACCTTGTCGCGGCCATCGACGCGCGACACCGCCATGCCGATGCTGACCGTGCCAGTACCCTCGTCCGCCGATGGCGTGCGCAATGCTTCAATCAGATCCGTCACGTTCACTCCCCGTATTATCGTAAGTACCTGCTGCCGCCAGTTTCAAGGCACGCACCACGGCGCGCCGGGCCAGCGGGATCTTGAAATCGTTCTGTCCTTGTCCTTGCGCGCCAGCCAGCAGGCTGTCTGCGGCGCGGCCAAAACTCTCGTCACCGGCAGGAAGCCCGACCAGCAACGCTTCCGCCGCCGGCACACGCCACGGCTTGTGCGCCACGCCACCCAGGGCGATGCGCGCTTCACGTACCGTACCGTCGTCGCCGATGTCCAGCATGGCCGCCACCGAAACTAGCGCGAAGGCATAGGAAGCGCGGTCACGCAGCTTCAGATAATAGGAATGCGCGGCAAACTGCGAGGCTGGCGGCAACACGATATGCGTTATCAGTTCATCCGGCGCCAGCGTAGCGTCAAGTTCTGGGCGGTCATCCGGCAAGCGGTGGAAATCGGCAAAGGGAATCTGGCGCTCACCCCTGGCAGAGCGCACATGCACCACCGCCTCCAGCGCAGCCAACGCCACACACATATCAGATGGATGAACGGCGATGCATTGATCGCTGGCGCCCAAAATGGCATGCTGGCGCGTCAAACCGCCGATCGCCGAACATCCGCTGCCCGGTTGGCGTTTGTTGCATGGCGTCGTCACATCGTAGAAGTAGTAGCAACGCGTACGTTGCAGCAGGTTGCCGCCATTGCTGGCCATATTACGGATCTGCGGCGAGGCGCCGGCGAGGATAGCGGCAGTCAGCAAGGGATAGCGTTCCCGCACCAGCGGGTGATAGGCAGTATCCGCGTTACGCGCGGTGGCGCCAAGCAGCAAGCCGTCATTCTCCGTCGACGTGATGTCGCCCAACGGCAGATTATTGATGTCGACCAGCGTTGCCGGCCGCATGACGTATTCCTTCATCAGATCCAGCAAGTTCGTACCGCCGGCGATGAAGCGCGCGCCTTGGCTCAATTGAGCCAAGGCCTGGCCGGCATCGCCGGCGCGAAGATATTGGACTGGATTCATGCGGGCACCGTACCTGGTTCATATGGCCGGCCGTCTTCGCGCTGTAGACCCATCACTTCAGTGACGGCTGCCACGATGCCGGGATAAGCGCCGCAGCGGCAGATATTGCCGCTCATAAGTTCACGCACCTGGTCAACGCTGCATGCCTGGCCTTCGTTGATCAGGCCGACGGCGGAACACAGCTGGCCCGGCGTACAGTAACCGCACTGGAATGCATCATGTTCGATGAACGCCTGTTGCAGCGGGTGCAGCGTCCCATCCGCAAGGCCCTCAACCGTCGTGACTTGCTGGCCATCCTGCATCACGGCCAGCGTCAGGCACGAGTTAATGCGTTTGCCACCGACCAGTACAGTGCAGGCGCCGCACTGGCCGTGATCGCAGCCTTTCTTGGTGCCGGTCAGGCCGGCCCGCTCGCGCAGCAGGTCCAGCAGCGTGACCCAGGCCTCGACTTCAAACTGGCGAGACTCGCCATTCAGGTGCAGCTGTATCGGATAGCGTGATTCCATTTCACTCCTCGTTTTTCAGGATGCCGCGCACATTGGTGACGATCAGGCAGAGTTGCAAGGCGATCAGCGCCCAGGCATCGTCGTGCCACCCCCAGGCGATCCACAGCGCGTTACTAAGCAGGAAAGCAAAAAATCCTGTCTTGCGACGTGCTTGCGACTTGGATCCGACCAGCAGGCCGGCCAATACAGTCACCGCCATCGCCGGCCATTGCAACAAATCGATCCAGTCATTCATGGGTGCTCATTGGTGTGTTGCGACATTTGCCAGCATGGTCCATCACGCTTGCCCGGTATGTGCGACAACGCACGCGCACCGACTGTAGGTAATTGCGTGCGCGGATTAACAGACACTCGTATGGATGAGATCGATCATGCTTGCATGAAAATCGAACGTCTACCATTTGCATCGGCCCACACGCTTGCGGAGTCGCTGGCGCGGCTGGCGCCTCGGCAAGCGCCGGGAGAACAGCTGGCGGAGTTGATCGCCGCTGGACAGGACCAGTTGCCGCTGCCCGCGCGTGGCGCAACTTTGCAACGCTGGCAATGCCTGGCGCTGACCGCGCATCATGACCTGGGACTGGCCAAGCTTTACGAGGGACATACCGACGCGCTGGCAATACTGGCCGAACTGCATGGTCCATCATTGCCGGGCGCATCCTGGGGTGTATGGTGCGCGGAATCGCGCGACACCGCTGTTGTACTGCGCCACGCGAGCGATGGCAGCACTGTACTGGCGGGCCGCAAACAATGGTGCTCAGGTGCAGCCGCGCTAAGCCATGCGCTGGTCAGTTGCGAAGACGCCAACGGCGAACGGCAACTGGCGGCGGTGGCCTTGCGTGCGCCCGGCGTCACCATTACCGATGAAGGCTGGCAAGCCGTCGGCATGGCGTCCACCACCAGCGTTGATGTGGTGTTTGACGACGTCCCTGCCGTACCTGTTGGCGGCCCTGGCGACTATCTGAGCCGACCGGGGTTCTGGTACGGCGGCGCCGGCGTTGCCGCCTGCTGGTATGGCGCCGCACAAGCATTGGCGGAATACCTGCATGCCGCCGCGCGCGGCCAGTCGACGTCTAGTCAGCCGGACCCGCACCGCCTCGCCCACTTAGGTTCGGTGGACGTCGCGCTGGGTAGCGCAGCAGCCTTGATGCGCACGACGGCTGCTGACATCGACCGCGCACCGGGTGCTTATGCGGGCCGCAAGGCGATGCGCCTGCGACTTGCTGTCGAAGAGGTGGCAAGCGAAGTGCTGCGCCATGTCACCCGCGCGCTGGGTGCCGGGCCGCTGTGCCGCAACGAACGCTTTGCACGGCTCGCTGCCGACCTGCCGGTTTTCCTGCGCCAAAGCCATGCCGAGCGCGATCTCGCCGCACTGGGTGCACTTGTCACGCAACAGGAGATAGCGCCATGGGCTTTGTAAGCGAAACGCACGCACCAGGCCACGCCGCCAAGGGCGCCAGCGGCATGGGTGTGACCGCCGGCATGGGTGTCGCCGACGGCATGACTGTCGCCAGCGGCATGGGCATCGGTATCGGCAGCGGCACGGGTGTCGCCAGCGCCATCGGCACGCCCGGTCACGCCCACGACCGCCATATCGACGGCTGCGGCACGCTGGACGCCACCTGGCAAGCCTGGCCCGGCCTGGCCGCCCTGCTGCCCATTAGCGCTGCGGTGCTGGTCCCCGCACATCGTCGCGCCATCATCGTCGCACCGCATCCCGACGACGAAGTGCTGGCCTGTGGCGGCCTGCTGCAACTGCTGCACGCACAAGGCACCCACACCGTACTGCTGGCCGTCACCGATGGCGACGCCAGCCACCCCGGCTCCACGCTACTGACGCCCGCAGATCTCGGCCGCCATCGCCCACGCGAAACCGCCGCAGCCATGCACGCGCTGGGCATCACACCGCATATTCTGCGCGCCCGCATCGGCGACGGCCAGGTCCTCGCCAACCTTGATCAGCTACACAATCTGTTGGTGCAGCTACTGCAACCGGGGGACGTCGTCTTCACCACCTTTCGTCAAGACGGGCACCCGGACCACGAAGCCTGCGGCCTCGCAGCCGCACTCGCAGTCCGCGCCTGCCACGCGACACTGGTTGAAATGCCGGTCTGGAGCTGGCACTGGGCCACGCCTGGCGACCACCGCCTGCCATGGCGGCGCGCACGCCGCCTCCAACTGAGCGACGACATCCTGCAACGCAAGCAGCAAGCGGTCGAGTGCTTCCAGACGCAGCTAAACGACGATCCCAGCACCGGCCAGCCGGCCATTCTGCCGCCACACGTGCTGCAACGCCTGCTCCGTCCCTACGAGATTTATTTCATATGAGCGCCCATTTCCAACAGCTGTACGAGCGCGACGAAGATCCCTGGCAGGTGCGCCAGCGCTGGTATGAACAACGCAAGCGCGCCTTGCTGCTGGCCAGCCTGCCCGAACCGCACTTCCGCCACGCCTTCGAACCCGCCTGCGGCAACGGCGAACTGACCGCCATGCTGGCCCGCCGCGCCGACCGCGTCACCGCCAGCGACCTGTCGCCTGCCGCCGTCCAGCTGACCCGCAAGCGCCTGGGCTCCGCCGCGCTCAATCAGGTCACCGTACGCTGCCAGCGCATGCCGCAAGAGTGGCCTGCCGGCGCGAGTTTCGACCTGATCGTCATCAGCGAAATGGCCTACTACCTGTCCGAAGCCGAGCTGCACGAGGTACGAGGCCACGCCGTGCGCACGCTGGCCAGCGACGGCGCGCTGGTGCTATGCCACTGGCGCCGTCCATTCTCCGACCGCCGCCTGGACACCGACACCATCCACGCCGCCTTCGATGCCTGCCCCGAATTGCACAACATCGCCCGTCACGACGAAGCCGACTTCCTGCTCGACGTCTGGTCCTGCAGCCCGCGCTCCGTAGCGCAACGAGAAGGAGTCACCGCATGATCGGCGTCGTCATCCCGGCCCACAACGAAGAACTGTACCTGGACACCAGCCTGCACGCCGCCCGTACAGCTGCAGCCAACCAGGCGCTGCACGGCGAAACAGTCCACATCACAGTGGTACTGGACAGCTGCACCGACAACTCGCGCGCAATCGTCGAACGCCACGCGATGCAAGCCGGCTCCGCCTGCGGCATCGATTATCTTTGTGTCGATGCGCGCAATGTCGGCGTCACCCGCGCCGCCGGGGTACGCCATGTGCTGGAACTCGGCGCCCGCTGGCTGGCCTTCACCGATGCGGACACCGTGGTGTCGCCAACATGGCTTTCCGCACAGTTGCAGCTCAATGTCGATGTGGTGTGCGGCACCGTAGCGGTCAGCGACTGGTCGCCGCACCGGTACAATGCCAGCACACTCTGTGAATACTTCAATAACAGTTACACGGACGCCGACGGCCACCGCCACATACACGGCGCCAACATGGGCGTATCGGCCAATGCCTACCTGCGTGCTGGTGGCTTCGCGCCACTATCGTGCAGCGAAGACGTAGCGCTGGTCGAGGCATTGCAACGCACTGGCGCGCGCTTTGCCTGGAGCGCGGCGCCCCGCGTCACCACCAGCGCCCGTTGCGATGCCAAGGCGCGCGGCGGCTTCGGCGACACCCTGCTACGCTATGCAGAAAGCGCCCGCGCCGTGCTGAAAGCAGCAACAGTTGCACCATTGGCAACACGGGTTTGACGCCGCCGCCGCAAAATATCGTACTATTGCTGCTTAGGACGTAGCCAGCCAACCGCCGCCACGCATTTTTATAGCAGTCGAGCAGGCCGATGGCGGCCGCAAAGGAGTCCTTGTTCATGACGCCACCCGTAATATCCGCGCAGCTGGAGCCATCCAGCGAAGGCGTCAACGGCCAGCGCAGCGTGGCGATACGCCAGCACGGCCCATGGTGGCGGCGCTTCCTCAGCTTCATCGGCCCCGGCTACCTGGTGGCGGTCGGCTATATGGACCCCGGCAACTGGGCCACCGACCTTGCCGGCGGCGCCGCCTACGGCTATTCGCTGCTGTGGATTATCGGCCTGTCCAGCTGCATGGCGATGCTGCTGCAAGTGCTGACGGCGCGCCTTGGCATCGTCGCCCAGGCCGATCTGGCGCAGTTATGCCGCCGCCATTCCTCGCGCCGCTCGGCATTCTGCCAATGGCTGCTGTGCGAAATCGCCATCTGCGCCTGCGACCTGGCCGAGGTGATCGGCACCGCCATCGCCCTCAAGCTGCTGTTCGGTATTCCGCTGAGTTACGGTGTGATCCTGACCGCGCTCGACGTCTTCGCCATCCTGTGGCTGCAACAGCGCGGCTTCCGTTATCTGGAAGCGTTCGTCATCGCGCTGCTGGCGGTAATCTTCATCTGCTTCGGCATCAACCTGCTGCTGGCGCAGCCGGAATGGCGCGCTGTGGCCGAGGGCTTCATACCGTCGGCGCAAACGGTGACCGATCCCGGCATGCTATACCTGGCCATCGGCATCATCGGCGCCACCGTCATGCCGCACAATCTGTACCTGCACTCGTCCACCGTCCAGACGCGCCGCTTCGAGACCAGCGATGCCGGCAAGCGCAAGGCCATCTCCTTCGCCACCGCCGACATCATTGTCGCGCTGGGCCTGGCCTGCCTGGTCAACGCCGCCATCCTGATCACCTCGGCGGCGGTGTTCCACACCACCGGTAACGCGCACGTGGCCGACCTGGAGGAAGCCTATCAACTGCTTGGCCCGCTGACCGGCACCGCGCTGGCCAGCATCCTGTTCGGCGTGGCGCTGCTGGCGGCCGGCCTCAGCTCCTCGGTCACCGCTACGCTGGCCGGGCAGATCGTCATGGAAGGTTTTGTGCAGATCCGCATGCCGCCCTGGGCACGTCGGCTGACCACCCGCTCGGTGGCCATCGTCCCGGCGCTGGTGGTAACGCTGGCGTATGGCGACAAGGGCGTCACCAGCCTGCTGCTGCTCAGCCAGGTCATCCTCAGCATGCAACTGCCGTTTGCCATGTGGCCGCTGATCCGTTACGCAAGTGACCGCAATATCATGGGCAGCTTCGCCACGCCGCGAGCCATCACCTGGCTAGCCTGGACCATGATGGCGGCCATCGTCAGCCTCAACGTCATCATGGTCACGCGCGCGCTGGCCGGCTAAATCCCCCTTGCCGGCCTGTCAACTGGCCAGCGCAATAATTTATATGGGGAAATTTGATCCAGATCATAAAAATTGTCGATCAGCTTTGATAGCCTGACAACGGACATCACAAGGAGATCATCATGACGTACAAAACCATCCTGGTTCATGCCGACCTTTCACCGCACGCCGCGTCGCGTTATGCGGTGGCTTGCCAGGTCGCCCTTGCCCACGAGGCTCATCTGGTCGGCGCCGCCTTCACCGGTCTGGCGCAAGACGCCGCCCGCAACGCCGCCTTCGCCTATGGCGCGGTGCTGGCGGCTGCCGATATCGAATCGGTGACCGCCGCCAGCCTGAAGGCACTGGACAATTTCATTGCCAAGGCTGACATCAGCGGCGTCGCCTACGAACGCCGCATCAGCGATGACGATTCCGAAACCGGCATGGTGCTGCAAGCCCGCTATGCCGACCTGCTAGTGTTGAGCCAGAGCGATCCCGAGTTGACCGGCCCCGATATCCTGCTCAAGCTGCCGGAACACCTGGCGCTACATGGCAGCCGTCCGGTGCTGCTGGTGCCCTACGCCGGCCGCCACGACCACATCGACCAGCACGCGCTGGTGGCCTGGGACGGCAGCCGCGCCGCCACCCGCGCCGTCACCGACGCGCTGCCGCTGCTCCGCCGCAGCAAACGCGTGACGCTGGCGGTGTTCAACGCCCAGACCCAGTACGGCACGCACGGCGAGAATCCGGGCGCCGACATCGCGCTGTTCCTGGCCCGTCACGGCGTCAACGTCGAAGTGACGCAACAGCACACGCCGTCCGGCCTGGACATCGGCAATGCCCTGCTGTCGCTGGCCGCCGACATTGGCGCCGACTTGCTGGTGATGGGCGCCTATGGCCATCAGCGCTGGCGCGAAATCGTGCTGGGCGGCGTAACGCGCCGCATCCTGCAGTCGATGACGCTGCCGGTACTGATGGCACATTGAGCGGGGTGGCATGGGTATCGATTCTTACCGCAGCAATTGCGACCGCTGCATCCACATGCACCTGTGTGAAGGCACCGCCGCCAACGACCAGATCGCCGGACACCGGATGCGGGTGCGTCGTCACGACGCCCTGTACCGCACCGGCGAGTCGCCCGGCAACCGTATTTACTGCATTCGTTCCGGCAGCTTCAAGCTGGTGATGAACCGCCCTGGCGATGACGAACAGGTGATCGCCTTCGCCATGGCGCCGGATTTTCTGGGACTGAACACGCTCGGCGCAGCCGGCCACACGGCCAGCGCCGTGGCATTGGAGGATAGCGAAGTGTGCGTCATCGATTGGGATCGCCAGGCTTTCCGCGGCCGCCGTCAGCCGATGCAGCGCAACGGCCTGCACGCGCTGCTGGCCGACGAAATCCGCCGCGCCCAGCAAGCCACGCTGCTGCTACACCACACGCACTCGCGCCAGCGCATGGCCGATCTGGTGCTCAACCTGTCGCAGGCGTATCACAGCAACGGCTATTCGGCGCGCCGCTTCCGGCTGCCGATGTCGCGCTGCGATATCGCCAGCTACATCGGTGTCAGCGCCGAATGCGTCAGCCGGCTGATCGACCAGTTCCGCCGCAAAGGCATGCTGCAACTGCACCGCCGCGACCTTACCCTGCTGGACACGGACGCGCTGCAACGCACGGCCGCCGGCGTGGAGAACTAAGATGGGCAACCGACTCCGCCTGGTGACCGACAGTGTGGCTGACAGCATTCGTCGCTGCCAGGCCTGTCCGCTCAACGCGCTGTGCCTGGACGAGGCGCCATCCGGCTCAGCGCCGCCGCAACAGCCTTGCCTGGAGCAGCGCTGCATGCACCTGACCGGTGGCGAACACCTGTTCCGCGTATCCGACGAGGTGGACCAGCACCTGCACATCATCCGCAAGGGCGATATCAAGCTGTACCAGCATGGACGGGACGGTGGCCAGCACATTATCGAATTCCTCGGCCCCGGGGCCTGGATCGGGCTGGAATCGCTGAACGAAGACCAGCGCCACGCCGGCGCCGTGGCGCTGACCAATTGCGAGATCGCCAGCGTGCCTTACGCGATGCTGACCTCCTTGCTGGACCGCCAGCCACGCAGCGCCGAAGCTTTCGGCCAGCTACTTAGTGGCACCATCGCCCGTCACCAGCAGCATGCCGCCATGTTGCGCAGCACCTCGGCGGTGCAGCGGGTGGCGCAGTTCCTGCTGCACCGGCTGGAGCAGGCGCAAGCAGCGGCGCAGGACATGGCACGGGCGACCTTGCCGATGTCGCGTCAGGACATCGCCGATTATCTGGGCTTGACCTCGTCGACGGTCAGCCGTTGCCTGAGCGCGTTGCGTCGCCGCGGCTGGCTGAGCATGGGGCAGCGCGCCTTCACGCTGCCGGGACGGGAGGATGTGGAGCTGGTGGCGGCGGGCGCGCCGCTGGCGCTGGATGATTGAAGCGCTTTAGCTCAGGTGGGAACCGGACGGCGGCGCGGGTTCAGACGTGCCGCCGGCACGTCATCCTGGCCGGCCGGGGCACCATGGGCGCGGCCGGCCATCTGCAAGGCGATTGCCAGCGCGGTATCGGCGGTTGCCAGGTGCACCTGGAACCACGGCAAAATCAGCGCCGCCACCTTGCGGCCGGCGCCGATATCGCCCGGCGTCAGGCCGTGCAGCGTGGCCAGTACGCGCGCGTGCTGTTCGCGATGGCTGCGGGTGGCCGGATAGTCGATCGCATCCATCAGCTGTTCCTCGACGCGGAAATCGTCCTCCAGGCACTCGACCAGCGCGGCCAGATTGTCTTCAAAGTCCTGGTCCGGGCCATTCAGCAGTACGTTGATCTGCTCGGCCAGCGCTTCGTGCGCCTCATCAAACAAGGGGATGCCAAGCACCATATCGGCGCTCAACGCTTGGGTGTCCATGGTTTTCTCCTGGTGGCTTTAGTTACTTTTAGCTACTGCTACTATGCCCAAGCCGGCCTGGCAAATCCATGATCCAGGTCAAGCCAATGCCGCAAAAACCAGCGCGCATGGCGTATAGTGTGGTCTGCCTGTCATTGCCGAGAACGTATCATGGACCTGCACTACCTTAGCCCGCTGTTCGCGCCCAAATCCATCGTGGTGTTTGCCGGTCCGCCGGACCAGCCGGAACGCCAGACCGCCTATGGCCGCAGCGTCTGCGCCCAGCTGCGCGATGGTGGCTATGACGGTGTCCTGAGCTTCCTCGATGTCAGCATGACCGGCACGCTGGCCGACCTGGTGCAGTCGCGTGCCGACCTCGCGCTGATCGCCCTGCCGCACGAAGAACTGGCGTTCGCGCTGGAAGTGGCCGGCCGCATCCAGTGCAAGTCGGCGCTGATCGTTTCATCTGGCGTATCGCCGGCGCTGGCGGCCGAATTGCAGGCGATCGCCCGCAAGCATGACCTCAACCTGCTCGGGCCGAACAGCCTGGGTTTCCAGCGTCCGCGCCTCAAACTGAACGCCGGCGTGGCCGGCAAGCTGGCGCAAAGCGGCAGCCTGGCGCTGATTTCGCAGTCCGGTGCGCTGACGTCGGCCATCCTGGACTGGGCCGGCAGCAATTCGGTCGGCCTGTCGGCGGTGGTCTCGCTGGGCCCCAACACGGCGGTCGACCTGGCGCAGACCCTGGACTTCCTCGCCACCGATCCGGCCACCGAGAGCATCGTCATCTACATGGAAGGCATCACCGACGCCCGCCGCTTCCTGTCGGCGCTGCGCGGCACGGCCAACACCAAGCCGGTGGTCATCATCAAATCCGGCAACGCGGCGGCTTCCTCGCGCGCCGCCGCCACCCACTCCGGCATGCTGATCGGCAGTGACGAAGTGTTCGACGCGGCGCTGCGCCGCACCGGCGCGGTACGCGTATCGACCTTCGTGCAGCTGTTCTCGGCCGCCAAATGCCTGGCCTCGCGCTACCGCCCGGTCGGTCCGCGCCTGGCCGTCATCAGCAATGGCGGCGGCCCCGGCGTTCTGGCGGCCGACTGGCTCAGCAAGCTGGGGCTGCAACTGGCCCGGCCCGGCGACGCCACCGCCACCACGCTGACGGCGGAACTGCCGCAACACGCCACGCTGACCGACCTGGTTGACCTGTCCGAGGAAGCCGGCGCGCAGCATTACGCCGCCGCCATCCGCGCCTGCGCCGCCGATCCGCAGGTGGATGGCCTGCTGGCGATTTATTCGCCAAAACTGGATGGCGACCCGCTGGCCGTCGCCCAAGGCGTCACTGACGCCGCCAAGGGCCTGGGCAAGCCGTTGCTGGCCTGCTGGATGGGCGACGAGCGCGTGGCGCCGGCGCGCCACCTGATCGCGCAATCCGGCCTGGCCAACTTCCGCACACCGGAAGCGGCGGTCGACGGCTTCGGCAACATCGCCGCCTTCTACCAGAACCAGCAGCTGCTGCAGCAAACGCCGCCGCCGCTGTCGCAGCTGTCCAAGCCTGACCTGGAAGGCGCACGCCGGCTGGTGGAAAGCGTGCTGGCCGAGCGCCGCAGCGTGCTGACCGAAATGGAATCCAAGGCGCTGCTGGCGGCTTTCCACATCCCGATCACGCCGACCATGCCGGCGCGCAGCGCCGCCGAGGCGCAGCTGATCGCCGCGCAGCTGGGCTATCCGGTGGCGCTGAAGATCGATTCGCCCGACATCCCGCACAAATCCGAAGTGCAAGGCGTGGTGCTGAACATCGCCGACGCCGCCGCGCTGAGCGCCGCCTATGGCGACATGCTGGCCAATGTGCGCCGCCTGCAACCAAATGCTGCCATCAACGGCGTTACCGTGCAGCGCATGGCCGGCAAGCGCGATGGCCGCGAGCTGTATATCGGCGTCGCCAGCGATCCGCTGTTTGGCCCGGTGATCGGTTTCGGCGCCGGCGGCACCATGGTCGAGCTGCTCAACGACCGCGCAGTCGAACTGCCGCCGCTGAATCCCTTCCTGGCACAGCGCCTGATCGACCGCGCGCGCGTTGCCGCCACGCTGGGCGAATGGCGCGGCGCACCTAGCGTCGACCGCCAAGCCATTGAACACATCCTGCTGCGCGTGTCGGAGATGGTGTGCGAACTGCCGCAGCTGCGCGAACTGGACATCAATCCGCTGATCGTCGACCAGTTCGGCGTGCTGGCGGTGGATGCGCGCGTGGTGGTTGGCGTGGCGCCGCCGTCAGCGCAGCGCTACGACCAGCTGGCCATCATGCCCTACCCGGCCAACTACGCCAGCGTGTGGCCGATGCGCGGCGGCGGCGAATACACGCTGCGCCCGGTGCAACCGACCGACGCCGAAATGCTGCAAGCGCTGGTGCGCGGCCTGTCCGACCAGTCGCGCTACAACCGCTTCGCCTCGTCGCTGCGCGAGCTGTCGGCGCAAATGCTGGCGCGCTATTCGCTGATCGATTACGACCGCGAAATGGCGCTGGTGGCGGTGCTGACCACGCGCACCGCCGACGATGACGGCAGCTTCACAGAGACCGAGCAAATCATCGGCGTCTCGCGCTACATCGCCAATCCGGACCGCAGCAGCTGCGAATTCTCGCTGCTGGTGGACGACAAATTCAGCGGCCAGGGCCTGGGCACGCGCCTGATGCTGGAGATCATGGACGTCGCCCGCGACCGCGGCCTGAGCGAAACCGTCGGCCTGGTGCTGCGCAAGAACCGCCCGATGCTGAAGCTGATGGCCAGCCTCGGCTTCCAGATCCTGCCCTACGACGAAGACCCCGACTTCCAGTTATGCAGCAAGGCGTTATAAAAACAGCTACACACAATCTCCACACTTCCCACACATAACCTGCAAACCGGCTGGTTAAGCTAGTCGTTTTGTTCGTACGTGGGAAAGACTATGGAACTCAAGAACTGGCCGCTATTGCTGGCCGTGCTGGCATTGGCAGCCTGCTCCAAAGGATCGCAGCAGGCCGGGGAAAAAGCGCCGCCGCCAGCGGTGACGGTGTTGGCGCTGAAGGCAGCGCCGGTCACGCTCACCGATGACCTGCCCGGTCGCGTGGCGGCTTTCCGCACCGCAGACATCCGCCCGCAGGTGGGCGGCATCGTGCTACGCCGCCTGTTCGAGCAAGGCACCGAGGTACAGGCCGGCCAGCCGCTGTTCCAGCTCAATCCCGCGCCGCTGAAGGCGGAATTCGATACGGCAGCAGCCTCCTTGCAGCATGCGCAAGCCACGCTGGCGCGCGCCGGCCGTCAGGCCGAGCGCCTGCAACCACTGATCGACGCCGATGCCATCAGCCGCCAGGCCTATGACGACGCCGTCTCCGACCGCGACCTGGCCGCCGCCAACGTTGCCCAGGCCAAGGCCACGCTGGAACGCAAACGTCTCGATCTGGCCTTCACCACCGTGCAGGCGCCGATCAGCGGCCGCATCGGCCAGGAGCTGGTGTCGGAGGGTGCGCTGGTCGGCCAGTCGGATGCCAACCCGATGGCGCGCATCCTGCAAATCGATAAGGTGTATGTCGACGTGCGCCAGCCGGCGTCCATGCTGTCATCACTGCACGCGATGCGCGAAGCTGGCAAGCAGCCGGCGGTCATCCTGTCAGCCGACGGCCAGCCGTACAAGGTTGACGCCAAAGTGCTGTTCGCCGACCTGAACGTGGACGCCGGCACCGGCGACGCCACCATCCGCATTCTGGTCGAGAATCCGGACCGCGCGCTGTTGCCCGGCATGTTCGTGCGTGCCCGCATCGCGCGCGCCGCGCCGACCGATGCGCTGATGGTGCCGCAGCAGGCGGTACAACGCACCGCCGACGGTCACGCCAGCGTGTGGACAATGGATAAAACCGGCAAGGCCAGCCAGCGCGCCGTCACCGTCGGTGACGTCATCAATCACCAATATCTGGTGCGCACCGGCCTGGCGGCTGGTGACACACTGGTGGTGGAAGGCCAGGAGCACCTGCGGGAAGGCGTGCACGCCAAGCCGCAGCCATGGAAAGCGCCGGCCCAGGTGTCGGCCGCCCCTGCTCCCACCCCTGCCGCAAAATGATAAGGACTGTGTAGATGTCTCAATTTTTCATACGCCGCCCCGTGTTTGCGTGGGTGGTGGCGATCTTCATCATCCTGTTTGGATTGATCGCCTTGCCCAACTTGCCGATAGCGCGCTTCCCGTCGGTGGCGCCGCCTAGCGTGTCGATCTACGCCAGCTATCCGGGCGCCTCGCCGCAGACGATGAACGACGCGGTGGTCAGCCTGATCGAGCGTGAGCTGTCCGGCGTGAAGAACCTGCTGTATTTTGAATCGTCGACCGACACCTCCGGTTCGGCCTCGGTCAGCGTCACCTTCAAGCCGGGCACCAATCCGGAAATGGCGCAGGTCGATGTGCAAAACCGTCTGAAAGCGATCGAGCCGCGCCTGCCGCAAACTGTGCGTCAGAGCGGTGTAACGGTGGAATCATCCTCCTCCAGCTTCCTGATGATTATCAGCGTGAACTCGACCAAGGGCCACGATGAGCAGGAACTGGGCGACTACCTGGCCCGCAACGTGGTGGAGGAACTGCGCCGCGTGCCTGGTGTCGGCCGCGTGCAGCTGTTTGGCGCCGAGCGGGCGATGCGCGTCTGGGTCGATCCGGCCAAGCTGGTGGCCTACAACGTCTCCATGGGCGACGTGACCAACGCCATCGCCCAGCAAAACGTGCAGATCGCGCCGGGGCGCGTGGGTGATACGCCGTCCATCGCCGGACAGCGCGTGACCACACCGCTGACGGTGCAAGGCCAGTTGCGCACGCCGGAGGAATTCGCCGCCATCGTGCTGCGCGCGGAGCGCAATGGTTCCAACGTCACGCTGGGCGACGTCGCCCGCGTGGAGCTGGGCGCGCGCGACTACACCTTCAAGGCGCGCGAGAATGGCAAGACCACCTCGGGCGCATCGATCTCGATGTCGCCGGGCGCCAATGCGGTGCAGACCGCGAAGCTGATCCGCGAGCGCATGGATGAATTGTCGAAGTCCATGCCGACAGGGATGGAGTACACCATTCCTTTCGATACCGCGCCGTTCGTGAAGATCTCGATCGAGAAAGTGGTCAGCACGCTGGCGGAGGCGATGGTGCTGGTGTTCCTGGTGATGTACCTGTTCCTGCAAAAGGTACGCTACACCGTGATCCCCGCCATCGTGGCGCCGATCGCGCTGTTGGGGACTTTCGCGGTAATGGCGGTGGCAGGCTATTCGGTTAATGTGCTGACCATGTTTGGCATGGTGCTGGCAATCGGCATCATCGTTGACGATGCGATTGTGGTGGTGGAAGCGGTCGAGCGCTTGATGGCGACCGAAGGGCTGTCGCCGAAGGAAGCGACGTCGCGCGCCATGCGCGAGATCAGCGGCGCGGTGATCGGCATTACCGTGGTGCTGACGGCGGTGTTCATTCCGATGGCATTGGCTTCCGGCTCGGTGGGCGTGATCTATCGCCAATTCACCGTGGCGATGGCGGTGTCCATCCTGTTCTCGGCCTTCCTGGCATTGACGCTAACGCCAGCCTTGTGCGCCACGCTGCTCAAGCCTGTCGGGCCTGAAGACCATGACAAGAAAGGTTTCTTTGCCTGGTTCGACCGCAAGTTTGATGCGCTGACCGCGCGCTACACGGCACGGACCACCGCCCTGCTGAAGCGTGGCGGCCGGGTGCTGGCCTTGTATGCCGCCATCGTCGCTGGTGTGGCCTGGGGCTTCTCGCAACTGCCATCGTCCTTCCTGCCGGAAGAAGACCAGGGCTACATCATGACGTCATTCCAGCTGCCGTCGGATGCGACGATGGATCGGACGTTGGAAGTCATCAAGCAGTATGAGAAGCATGTGGCCAGCCGTCCGGGCATCGATGTCAACCAGTCGCTGATTGGCTTCAGTTTCTCCGGCTCAGGTCCGAATGCGGGCATGGCGTTCACCATGCTGAAGGACTGGGACCAGCGTAACGGCGCCACCGCGCAGGAGGAAGTCGCCAAGGCGACGGAAGCCATGGCCAGTGCCAGGGAAGGCATGATCATGACCGTGATGCCGCCGGCCATTGATGAACTGGGCAATTCGTCCGGTTTCTCGCTGCGCTTGCAGGATCGCGCTGGCCTCGGCATCGCCGCTTTGCAGGCGGCGCAGGACAAGCTGTTGGCGCTGGCCGCCCAGAGCAAGCTGCTGGATGGTGTTTACCCGGACGCGCTGCCGCCGGGGAACAGCATCCGGTTGGAGATTGATCGTCGCAAGGCAGAAGCCTTGGGCGTATCGTTTGCCGCTGTCAGCGATATGCTGGTTGGCGCTACTGGTTCGAGCTATGTCAACGACTTCCCCAACAATGGCCGCATGCAGCAGGTGATCGTGCAGGCCGAGGCGTCGGCGCGCATGCAACTGGACGACGTGCTGGCGCTGCGCATTCGCAATAGCGCCGGCGGCATGGTGGCCTTGGGCGAGATCGTGCATCCGGTGTGGGAGCAGACGCCGTTGCAGCTGGTGCGCTATGACGGTTATCTGTCGGCGCGTATCAGCGGCAGCGCGGCGGAAGGTGTGTCTAGCGGTGCGGCGATGCAGGAGATGGAACGCCTGGTGGCGCAGCTGCCGGCCGGCTTTGGCGTGGCGTGGACCGGCCAGTCCTTGCAGGAGCGGGAATCAGCAGCGCAGGCGCCGATGCTTATGGCATTGTCGATGCTGGTGGTGTTCCTGGTGCTGGCGGCTTTGTATGAAAGCTGGTCGATTCCGCTGTCGGTGATGCTGGTGGTGCCGCTAGGCCTGCTCGGCGCGCTGCTGGCGGTGATGGTGCGTGGCATGCCGAATGATGTGTTCTTCAAGGTGGGCATGATTACGATTATCGGTTTGTCAGCCAAGAATGCGATTCTGATCGTGGAGTATGCCAAGCAGTTGCATGCCGACGGCAAGGGGCTGGTGGAATCGGCGATTGAGGCGGCGCGTCTGCGTTTGCGGCCAATCTTGATGACCTCACTGGCGTTCACGCTGGGCGTGGTGCCGCTGATGTTGGCCTCGGGCGCGAGCGCGGAGACGCAGCATGCGATTGGCACCGGCGTATTCGGCGGCATGGTCGCAGCGACGGTGTTGGCGATTTTCTTTGTGCCGGTGTTCTTCGTGGTCGTCGTTGGCGGTGCGGAGCGGCTTGGCAAGTTACGTAAAGGAGTAAAAACATGCGAGCAATGATCGCAGTATCGGCCGCACTGCTGGCCGGATGCTCAATGAATCCGCCGCTGACCAAGCCGGCCATGCCGGTGCCGTCAGCCTACCATGGCGCGACCGGCCCAGCGGCCGGCGCGGTGCCGGATGGCGGCGTTGGCGGCGTTGGCGGCGGTGTGGCCGGCGCGGTGCCGGATGGTGGCGGCGGTGCGGCTGGTGCGGCCGGCGCGGTACCGGGCGGTGGCGGCAGTGTGGCCGGCGCGGTGTCGGGCGGTGGCGGCAGTGCGGCCGGCGCGGTGTCGGGCGGTGGCGGCGGTGCCCCCGGCGGCGTGGTGGGCGAGGTGATGCCGGATTGGCGGCGGATGTTGGCTGATCCGGCGTTGCAGCGGCTGGTCGAGCTGGCGCTGGAGAATAATCGTGATCTGCGCGAGGCGGCGCTGAATGTCGCTGCCGTGCAGGCGCAGTATCAGATCCAGGATGCGGTGCGCCTGCCAGCGCTGGACGCCGTTGGCGGCGCGACACGTCAGCGCGTGTCGTCCATCGATGCGGCCAATGGCGCGGTTACGCAGCAGACCAACGCAGGCCTGGCGATCAACGCCTTCGAGCTGGACTTCTTCGGCCGCCTGCGCTCGCAGTCGGAGGCCGCCTTCGCCCGTTACCTGGCCTCCGTTGAAGGCCAGCGCACCGCACGCCTGTCGCTGATCGCCGGCGTCGCCGACGCCTACCTGGAACTGCGCCTGGCCGAAGAACAAGCCGCGCTGACCGACCGCACACTGGCCGACTGGCGCCTCGCCCTGTCGCTGACGGAACGCCTGCACGGCGCCCAACAGCGCAGCGGCCTCGATGTCGCCCAGGCCGCCGGCCAGGTCGCCACCGCCGAAGCCGACATGCACGCCCGCGACCGCGCGCTGCGCCTGGCCCGCAACAACCTCGAACTACTGCTCGGCGCCCCGGTCCCGCAAGACCTGCCGACCGGCCACCCGCTGGCCCATCAACCTGTGATGACCACCCTGCCCGCCGGCCTGCCCTCCGAGCTGTTGACGCGCCGCCCGGACATCATGCAAGCCGAACACGCCCTGGTCGCCGCCAACGCCGAAATTGGCGTCGCCCGTGCCGCCTTCTTCCCGCGCCTCTCGCTGACCGCCCAACTGGGATTCAGCAGCGCCGAGATGGGCAGCCTGTTCAAAGGCAGCAACCGTAGCTGGTCGTTCGCACCGCAAATCACCCAGCCGATCTTCCACGGCGGCCAACTGCGCGCGGAACTGAAACTGGCCGAAGTCCGCAACAACATCGCCGTGGTGCAGTACGAACGTACCATCCAGACGGCCTTCCGCGAAGTCAATGACGCCTTGGCCAGCAACGAAACCTACCAGCGCCAGATCATCGCCCAGCAACGCGTGGTGGATGCCGCAGCGCTGCGCGAACGCCTGTCCAACCTGCGCTACGGCGCCGGGCAGGACAGCCGCCTGGAACTGCTGGACGCCCAGCGCCAGGCCTACGCCGCGCAAAGCAGTCTGCTGGACCTGCGCCGCGACCACTTTAAATCCGCCATCGCTCTCTATAAAGCGCTGGGCGGTGGCGTCAGCTGATGCAGTATCATGGCAATATGAATACAGAACTACCCGCCACAGATCAGGCCCTGGTGCTGGTGGCCGAAGACGAGTCGGAAATCGCCCAGATCCTGATGGCCTACCTGTCGCGTGCCGGCCTGCGTGTCGCCCACGCGCCGGATGGCCGACGCGCGCTGGAAATGCACCACATGCTCAAGCCCGACCTGGTGCTGCTGGACGTGCAGATGCCGCAGATGGACGGCTGGGCCGTGCTGTCGCAAATCCGCCAGCGCGGCAACACCGCCATCATCATGCTCACCGCCATGGACCAGGACATCGACAAGTTGACCGGCCTGCGCATCGGCGCCGACGACTACGTGGTCAAGCCCTTCAATCCGGCAGAAGTGGTGGCACGCGTACTGGCCGTGCTGCGCCGCACCGCTGGCCAGAGCGCCAGCCAGACCGCCAGGCTGCTGCGCGCCGAAGGCCTGGAAGTCGATCTAGAACATTACGAGGCCAACGTCTGCATCGACGGCGAGGCGCGCCAGTTGCTGTCGCTGACGCTGACCGAGTTCCGTCTGCTGGCCCACATGCTGCGCGCACCCAAGCGCGTATTCAGCCGCGCCGAACTGCTGGCCGCCTGCCTGCCGGAAGGCGAAACGCTGGAACGCACGGTCGACAGCCACCTGAGCAAGCTACGCAAGAAAGTGGAAGCAGCCGGCCTGACCGGCATGCTGGAAAGCGTGCGCGGCGTCGGCTACCGGCTTGGGAGCGCCACATGAAACTAAATGCCGGCATCAGCCGCCAGATATCGCTGTCGATGTCACTGGTCGCGCTGGGCATCATCCTGCTGGTGCAAATCAGCTCCTACGCGCTGTACGCCTACCTGATACGCCACTCGCCTGAATTCATGTCCGGCGATCCGCTCGACCTGACGCCGACCCGCGAAGAGGTCATCTGGCTGCTCATCACCACCTTCATCTCGGTGGTGATCGCGGTGGTCGCGGCAGGCAAGCTGTCGCGCCGCATCCTGGCGCCATTGAATTCGGTGGCGGAAAGCCTGCGCCAGGTGGCACAGGGCGACCTGACAGCGCGCGCCACCAACTACGATCACGCCATGGGCGAAGCCGCGCAACTGGTGGCCGACTTCAACCGCATGGCTGAGCGTCTGCAATACATGGAACAGGAGCGCGTGTTCTGGAACGCCGCCATTGCCCACGAGCTGCGCACACCAGTGACCATCTTGCGTGGCCGTCTGCAAGGCATCAATGACGGCGTGTTCGTGCCAGACCAGGCACAGTTCCAGAATCTGCTGACCCACGTTGAAGGACTGGGCCGCATCATCGAAGACCTGCGCATGGTGGCGCTGGCGGAAAGCGGCCACCTTGGCCTGCAAAAAATACGCGCCAGCTTGTCGGCCGAAATCGAGACCGTGGTGCAACTGGCCGAACCATTACTGCAAGCGGCTGGCTTCCACCTGGAACTGGAGCTGACGCCGCAAGCGGTACTGTGCGATCCGATGCGCATCCGCCAGGCGCTGCTGGCATTGCTGGAGAACGTGCGCAAGCACGCGACGCCCGGCGTGGTGCGCATCAGCAGCCTGGTATCGGGCAGCGTCTGCCGCCTGAGGGTCGAGGATGAAGGCCCTGGCATCGACGCCGCGCTGGCCCAGCACGTGTTTGACGCCTTCCAGCGCGGCGAGCCATCGCAGCAGCAAGGCGTCGCCGGCAGTGGCCTCGGACTGGCGGTGGTCAAGGCCATCGCCATCGCGCACGGCGGCCAGGCGGTGTGCCGTCCATCCAGATTAGGCGGCACGCTGTTTGAATTAAACTGGCCGCTGGCCTGAACGCAGCGGACGCGTAGCGCTCCAGGCAGCCAACAGCGCACCGCCCACCAGCAGCGACAACGCCAAAGGCTTGCCGCGCGTGGTCAGATAGGTATAGGCCGAGCGCTCATGCACCTTGCTGTCATGGCCGCCCTGCCGCTGTTGCAATTCCATGCCGTTGGGCGCATACAGCGCATCGCTGCGGTCCGGCGCCGATGGCGGGTCCTTCTTCTGCTGCTGTTTGAACATCATCATGTTCATGAACTTGTCCAGCACGCGCGGCATGGCCTGGCCTTCCAGCGATACCATCTTCGACGCGCCGCCAACAAAGATATCGCGCTGCCGGTTTTCCGCCGCAAACAGTATGGCTTCCGCCACCAGCTCCGGTGCATACAACGGCGCCGGCAGTTCCGGCTCGTTCGCCATGTAGTTGCGCGCGTGTAGTATGAACATCGTATCAATGCCGGCCGGCTTGATCAGCGTGACCGACACCGGCACCTTATCCTTCTCGATCTCCATGCGCAGCGAATCGGTAAAGCCTTTCACCGCATGCTTGGATGCCGAGTACATGCGCTGCAACGGCACCGCGCGGTCGGACAGCTCGCTACCCAGGTTGATGATGGCGCCACCGCCCTCCTTCATCAGTTCCAGCGCCACCAGTGAGCCATGCACCACGCCCCAGAAATTGGTCTGGAACAGCTTCTCCTGATCCTGCAATGGCACGTCGGCATTTCGGCCAAAGATGGAGATGCCGGCGTTATTGATCCAGCTGTCGATGCGGCCAAAGCGCTGCACGGCCGCGCGTCCCAGTGCCGCCACCTCGTCACGGTTGCCCACATCGGTTGGCACGGCCAGCGCTTCACCGCCGCTGCCGCGCAATTCCTGCACCAGTTGATCCAGCGCGACGCTGTCCCGCGCCGCCAGCACCAGCCTGGCGCCCTTGCCCGCCGCCATGCGCGCCGTGGTCAGGCCGATGCCGCTGGTGGCGCCGGTGATGACAAGCACTTGTGAACTGAGTTTTTTCAATCGGATAGTCATATGTATTCTCCTGTTATTTCAACGGCGGCTGCTTCTGCGCATACCGCCCGACGATTTCACCTTTGGCCAGCACGTGACTCTGGATGGCTTTCAGCAGTTGGTCGCGGTCGGCGCCGAAGCCCAGTTGCAGCACGGTGTCCAACGCGAATACCTGGAAGTGATAGTGATGCGGCGCGTCGCCGACTGGTGGGCGTGGTCCGTAGTAGCCTATCGATCCACGCGTGGTACGGCCTTGCAGCACGCCATCCGGCTGCGTCAGGCGCGGCTGCTCCTGCAAGCCTTCCGGCAGGCTGGTGACAGAGGCAGGGATATTCCATGCCAGCCAATGCACGAACGGCTTTTGCGGCGCGTCCGGGTCTTCCATGATGATGGCGTAGGACTGCGCGCCCGGCACCGCCTGCCATGACAGCGGCGGCGACACGCCATCCGCATATTCGCTGTATTTCGGCGCCAGCAGTTCATCCGGACGGAAGCCAGCGCTTTGCACCGCCAGCTTGCCGCCGCCATTGGACTCCGGCCGCGTCAATGCCAGCGGCACGTTATTGCCGCGCTGCGCCTGCTGCTGCATCGGCCCGGCAGGTGCGGCCGGCAACGCAGCCTTGGCCTGGCCGGAGCCAGTGTAGGCGATACGATATAACACGCCGTTGGCGTCATCCGCCATCAGCAAGGAGCCATCCGCAGCCACCGCCAGCCCTACCGGGCGGGCGATATGTGTTTTGCCGCCATCGGTCAGGAAGCCCGTAACAAAGGGCTCGATGGATTTCGGCTGACCATCGGCAAAGCGGACGCGCACAATTTCATAACCCGACGGCGTGCTGCGGTTCCACGAGCCGCGCATGGTGACAAATGCATCGCCCTGATACTCGGCCGGAAAAGCGGTGGCGCGATAGAACAGCATCTGCATCGGCGCCGCGTGCGCGGTGTAGCCGAGCACCATCGGCTCGCTGTGTGCCTTCCATTCCTGCTTGCTGATGTCGCCCGGCGGCGTGCTTTGCGGGTAAATGGCGCCGTCGCCATACACATGCGGCCAGCCATATTGCTTGCCGCGTTCCAGCTTGTTCAGCTCTTCTTTCTGCTCATCGTCACCGAGGAAATCGATGCCGTGGTCCATGCCCCACAATTCGCCGGTGCGCGGATGCCAGTCGTAGCCGATGGTGTTGCGCAGTCCGGTGGCAAAGATGGTGCGCTGCTTGCCGTCCGGCGTGGCGCGCAGCATGGTGGCGTTTTCCGGATTGTTCTCATTGCAGACATTGCAGGTCGAGCCGGCGCTGATATACAGCATGCCGTCCGGGCCGAAGGCCAGCGTCCGGTTGGGATGCTGGCCGGCGTCCGGCAAGTCGCCAATGATGAGCTTCAGCGGCGACAGTCCGCCGTCGCGCTGGATGTCGGCCACAAAGACTTCCTTGACCGTCGCCAGGTACAGTTTGCCGTCGCGGATCGCCAGGCCGTGCGCACCGGGACGCGAGGCCACCGTCACGCCGGGGCCATCGGCAACGCCATCCTGGTTGGCGTCCTTGAACATCAGCACATCGCCCTGATCGCGGCGGCTGACATACATGGTGCCGTCGGCAGCGACAGCGATGATGCGGATATTTTTCAGCCCGGTGGCAAACGCGGTGACTGTAAAGCCAGGCGGCGCCTTGATGGCGGCGATGCGCTCGGCAGTGGCCTCGACCTTGGCCGGCTTGACGATCGCGGTAGCCACCGCGACACGTGTGCCGTCACCCTGCTGGGCGTGGACGGAATGACATAAGGAAAGTGCGGCGGCGGCCAGCATTGAGGCCGCGAAGGGCAATTGACATTGCATAATCCGGGCTTTCTTGAGTAGTCAAAAAAACCCAGTGTCAGCGCAGCCCCCTAGCCGCTCTGTACGCCGCCTCACCAAAGCGAGGCGGCGCCAGAATCTGTTGCGTCAGCGTGACGCCGGTGGCAGCTTGTAGCGTTGCTCTCGGTACAGGATCGACGGCAACACCACGTGCGACATGGCCTTGTCCACCAACGCGGCATCAGGCGTGCCACCCGTCGTCAGTTCGCCGGTGGCAGCCTCATAATGGCCGAGTAGCGGCGCCTGGTTTGGACGCAGAATGGTCGCCGACGAGCCTTCCAGCCAGGCAAAGTAGTTGTCGAACTGGATCAGCGCGCGGCCCGGCGTATCGCTGTCTTTCGCCAGGTCGCGACCGATCATCGGATGCTCGCTGGTGATGCCCATCAGCGACAGCAGCGTCGGGCCGAGGTCGACCTGGCTGGCGATGGTCTGGATGCGTTTCGGCTGGATATCCGCGCCCAGGATCAGGCCCGGGATATGGAATTTCTTGATCGGCACCAGGCTGTCGCCATAGACGCGGTTATCGTGGTCGGCCACGATCAGGAATACCGTATCTTTCCAGTAGTCCTGTTTCTTGGCTTCGGCGATGAAGCGGCCCAGCGCATAGTCAGCGTACTTGACGGCGTTGTTGACGGTCTGTTTCTCGGTATCATGCAACTCAATGCGGCCGTCCGGGAACTGGAACGGTTCATGGTTGGACGACGAGAAAATCAGGCTGAAGAACGGTTTTCCCGAGTCGTGCAGCGTTTTCAGGCGCTCCAGCGATTTATCGAACAAGTCCTCATCCGATGCCCCCCAGCTACCGACAAACTTCGGATTCTTCATGTCGCGGCGGTCCACCACTTTCTGGAAACCATTGCCGGTGAAGAAGCCGCGCATATTGTCGAAGTGCGCCTCGCCACCGTAGACAAACTCGGTGTGATAGCCTTGACGGCCAAGTCCCGCCGCCAGCGTATAGAAGTTCTGCTGCGACAGCGACAGCTTGACCACGCTGCGCGCCGGCGTTGGCGGATAACCAGCCACCACCGCCTCGATGCCGCGCACCGAACGCGTGCCGGTGGCGTACAGCTGATCGAACCACCAGCCTTCCGGCTTCAGCTTTTCCAGCTCCGGCGTCACCGGCAGGCCGCCGAGCGACTTGACGAACGTCGCGCCCAGACTTTCCTCCAGCACAATCACCAGGTTCAGCGGACGCTCACGCGGCATCACAGGCACCTGCTTGTGCAGCGTCGGCAAATCGGCTGACGTGAATTGCTGGTCGCGCAGCCATGGGGCGCTCTTCACCACCTTGAATACCTTGTCGCGCGGATATTCGCCATAGATTTCGGACGAATTCGCTTCATGGCTCATGGCCGCCCACGCTTCCAACACCGACCACGGAGAATTGATAATCAGCGAATTCACCATGGCGTCGCCGGTCAGCGCGAACAGCGCCGGATTGGCCGGGCGATGCGCCAATGTCGACCGGATCTGCAACACCACCAGCAACACCAGCAGCGGCCACAGCAACAGCAGCTTGACCGGGCCAATGCCACGCATCTCGGCCGTCGAAGCCTTGAGCAGCTTGTAAATGCCGGTGCCCAGCAGCACGGTGGCAACCACGCCCAGCACCAGCGCGATGCGGAAGCCGTTCCACAGCGTCGACATCACCTCTTCCGGATAGGACAGGTACTCAATGAACAGCCGATTCGGACGCACGTCATACTGCATGATGAACTGCGGCGTCGATACTTCCATAAAGACGATGAAGATCAGTGCAAACGTGCCCCAGACGACAATGAGGCCCTTCCACAAGCCCAGCGTTTTCCGATGCGCCAGGAACGGCGCCAACACCAGCGGCACGGCAATCATGTAGCCCAGCAGGATCAGGTCGGCGCGCACGCCCTGCACCATGATACGCAGCGGGATACCGGTTGCCGCTACGCGTTCCCACTGCCACAGCACCAGGCCGGCGCGCGACAATGAGAAAATGACCACCCCAAGCAACAGCAATTGCAGCAGGCCCGCAAACGGGCCCGCCCACAGGGTCAGGCCAGCCAGGCGGCCGGCGATTCTGTCCAACCAGCTTTCAGGGCGGCGGAACATCATTCAGCACCAAAGCCAGGGTGGCTGGCAATGTAGGCGCCGGCACCGGCGCCAGCGCTCAGCATCCAGCCGATCAGCAGCAGGAACACCAGCATCATGCAGAACAGCGTCGAAATGCGGCGGGCGTCGGCGTTATCCTCGAACACCGGCTTCTTGCCGTAACCAATGCCGAAGAAGTAGGCAGCCACCACCGTCACCAGATAGTGCACGGCGCCAAACGTCTCGCCCAGTTCACCCTTGCGCGGGTGGTCAACCAGCAGGTGCGACAGCGCCACCAGCACGATGTAAATCACCGATGCCGACAGCGGCGGCAGGTACAGGCCAAATTTCTCGACGAAGGTGCGGATCGCCGGACGCTTCTTCGCCAGCAGCGGCAGGATGATGTTGTGGGTGATGCCGACCACAGCGATCAGTTTCAGCAGCACCGCCTTGTGCAGGCTGCTCTTGCCCATGGCCAGGTTATGCAGATTGGTTTCGCCCTGACGGTTATTCTGCGCGAAGAATTCCGGCGGAATGATGTGCAGCACGCGCTGGAACCAGCTGATTTCTTCCAGCGCCGCCAAGCCCACCAGCGCGCTTAGACCGACGAAGGCCAGCAGTTGCAGATTGATCTTGGGCTCACGCTGCCACTGCTCCACCGCCAGGAAACCCAGCAAGGCGGACAGGAAGGTGAAGCAGAGGAACTGCATCCATTCGACGATGCCATCTTCCACCAGCAAACGCCACAGCGCCTGCTGATCATGCGAGAACGCAATCGCCAGACCAAGCACGAAGACGTTGATGGCGACGCCGACAGCAATCACCGGATGTATGTACCACTTCTTCGCTACCATGTATTACTCCCTTGTTTGTGTGCTATGTATTTAGTTGATGTTATTCCATGCCACCGGCACGCGTCTGCGCCAATTCCGGCTTGGCATCCGGCGCGACGGTGTGCTGGACCTGGCTACCGGCTTTAGAAGCGATATAGTAACGGCAGGCTGCGGCAATCAACGAAGCCAGCGCCCAGGCCCACAGCAGCGGGTCCAGCAAGGCATCCCACAGGTTGCCGGTCGGAAGACGCAGCAGCGAGAACAGCAGCACGCCGGTCAGCAGCGCCGCGCCGCCGGCGCCAAAGCGCAGCCAGATCGCGGCAACGCCCGCCAATGCCATCGTCACTGCCAGCACCGCAGAGGCGTCAGCATCAAAGCCGTGATAATACAGTCCCAACGCCAGCACGCCGAACGCATCCAGGTACAGCACCACGCCCAGCACGGTCAGCAGCAGCGCAAAGGCCGGATGCAGCAGGAAGTCGACCGGCTTTTCATTCCAGCGCGCGCACAGCGCCACCAGGCTATAGCCGGTCAACAAGCCGCTTGGATACTGGAACACCAGCGTCAGCCAATACGCCGGCGACGCCGCACCCGGCAGCACCATCACCAGCGCCACCGTGACGGCGACAATCAGTTTGGTGCGCTGGGCCAGCGCCGGGAACAGCTTGGGCAACAGCGCCGGCAGCACCGACAGCAGCATCGAAGCGGCCACCAGCCCCCAGGCCAGGCGCGCGTAAATGATTTGCAAAGAGAGTTCGGGCAAACTCATGGCAGGTCCTTCGCCAGGTGAATTTTCATGCGGTGGTGCGCGATCGCGCGCCGCTGATAGGTGTAAGTAATATGCAGCTCATCGCCCAACTGGTACATGGCCGGATACGAGAACTCATCACCGGGCTGGCCGCTGACGATATCCGTGACCTCCTGCCACGTCTGACCATCAGTCGACTGCGACAGCGTCAGCGTGCTGCGCGCGGTCTCGCGGTTGGTGCCGTCGTTGCGCAGCATCAGCAGATTGCCACTGTCCAGCCGCAGCACCGCCAGCGAAGTGCCGAGGTTACGGATGGCGGTCGGGCCCATGTCTTCCCATGTAAAGCCGCCGTCATGGCTGACCGCCTGCTGCACCACCGAATTGTCCTTGGTGGCGTCGCGCATCCAGGCGCGGACTTCAGTATTAGATACCGGCACCAGCGTCGGCTGTAGCGAGCGGGTGCGCGCGCCGATGCGCGTCAGGCGCTGCGGATCGCCATGGGCATCGAACGACACCAGCATCGGATATTTGTGGCCGATTTCAAAATACACCGGCAGCCACCAGCCGCCACCGGCCAGTTCAACCGGCGACGAGCGCACCAGCACGCTGGTATTAAAGACCGGCGACATCGGCAGCACACGGCGCACCTTGAAGGTCGCGCCTTCGTCGGTGGACTGCAACTGCACCACGCGCGAGGCAGCCCAGCCGCCCAGGCCGGTGGCCACCACATACAAGTGAACAGTGCCGTCGGCGCCGGTCCAGGCGACCGGATTGCCGATACGGCGCACGCCGTGGCCGAGCGCGGCGCCCAGCGAATCGCGGCTGGCGACTACCCAGTTATCGCTCCAGCGGCCCTTGCTCCAGCGCGAAGCATAGACCTGCACGTCCGGCCCGCTCTCACGGCTGCCGGCCCACCAGAAAGAAATCAGGTCACCATGCGGCAGCTGCGCCAGCGCACTGGCGTGCGCCGACGGCACACCCTTCGGCATTGGAATAATGGCGCGTGAAACTTCAGTCAGCGTGACTGGCGGCGGCGTGACCGTCTGAACAGCTTCGGGTTTGGCGTGATGTGGCGCCGAGCGTGACCAGCGCACGCCTTCGGCGAGCGCCACAGTTGCCACGACGGCAATGCATGCAAAAACGGCCAGCTTGCCTGGCCGTTGTATAAGTGGGCGTAAAACTCCCATTCCGTCTCCAGAAATCGGGACATGGAAGCATACACGGTGATTCCCTTGCCCAAGAATTAAGTCATTCCTTGTCAACCGCAGCTTGTGGCCACTGTTGAGCATGGACGAAGACGGTATCCTACAGTAAAAGCTGGCCAAAATGTAGGCAAGTTAGGGGGCAAAAGCTTGTGGCCAGCACGATGACATGCCAAGATGACATTGCACGTGTTTTGGCGATGGGAAGCAAAGAGTGCTATGTATGGGGAGCAACTACAAAATCGCGCACATCTCTGCTGGTAACACTCGAATTCTATTTACGTTTTGCCTACCGCAGCCTTTCACTCAATAGGCGTCCGGCTGCTTGCGCCCCGAAGCTGCCGGTCGCGCTATATTATCTTTGAGCGAACTCGTCGATAAAGCTCGGATTCATACCGTGAATTTATTCCTCGGCTTGACCGAAGGGAGTGCGGCTAGATATTATGAACTTTCGGTTCAAATCAATCCGCCTGCGACGTATTTGCAACATTAATCGATTACCGGCATCTCATCGCCACAGGAGCGCAATACCTGGGAATCCTCGTACACTTCCCAGCATACTTTGGTTTCACCGGGATACCACACCAAATACACTCTCAACCATTTTTTAGCTAACGTGCCACGTTTTCTGGCCAGGTTCGCCGCGACGACTTCATCAACTACATCCTGCGGAATCATTTGGCGGATATAAACACGGCGCCGATAAGCCGGCGCTGCCGCCAGCTCCTCACGGGTATGGGAGACGCCATACTTCCACTCTCGCCATGCAAATTCGACCCAATCGGGCAACGCACCATTATCCGACACGCCCGCCATGGTTTTCCCATTTCGCATAGGATCGCGGCTAGGCGTCAGCGAGCCCGGATCGGGAAACACCTTTCCTGACGAAGTTTTAGCTTCATCAAACGCAATCGTAATCCCGGGTGTAACATTCCTAAAGGTTAACGTCATCCCCGGACCAGCTGCTATAGCTGTTTGCGTGGAACATATACTCGCGAGCAAAGCACAAAGCAACGTACGTATAGCAGACAATCCCTCTCCTTTTTGTCATCAAATACTACCAAACTGTTACCGGCAACTGATCGCCGCCGGAGCGTAGTACTTCGGAGGCTTTGTTGTTTAACTCCCAGTAGACTCTGGTTTCACCGGGATACCATACCAGATACACCTGCAACCATTTTTCAGCCAACGTGCCAGGTTTTCTGACCCGGTTCGCCGCGATGACTTCATCAACTACGTCCTGCGGAATCCTTTGACGGATATACACGCGGCGCTGGTACATTGGCATTGCGGCCAACTCAGCTTTGGTGTTGTCGACGCCATACACCCACTCTCGCCAGGAAAATTCTACCCACTCGGGCAGGTCGCGGTTATCTGACCCTGACAGGGTTTTCCCGTGCCGCATAGGATCTGGGCTAGGCGCTAGCGCACCGGGACTGGTCAATCCTTCTCCTGAGGAGGTTTTCGCCTCTTTAATAGAAACTGTCACTCCGGGAATGACATTGCGATAGCTTAACGTCATTCCAGGACCTGCTGCCATTGCAGCTTGCGCGGTCAGCATCCCCGCAAAGGTCGTGAAAAACAGTTTCACCACAGAAGATATTTTATTTTTTCTCGCAGCTTGAAACATTGTCGCCTTTCTTCTTCTGGGAGACAGCCATTGTATTTTCATTATTGAAATATTATGCCTCTTAGCATTTCGTGATATTGCAGCTTAAACCGATATATCCATCAGTCCTTTTAGCTTGACTGTCTCCTTCTGGCCGTACTCAGCCGCGCTTTGTACGGCGTATCCATTCGTCGGCCACGTCGCCCATGTTCTTGGCCATGCTGTTGCGCAACCACGCCATGAACTCTCGGTCGAATTTGAAATCTGGCCCACACTGATGAGATAAAAAACGCCGAACGTTTTGCGTGTTCCTGTAATCAGAATCGATTTCCGTAGTACGTGAAATTTCTCCACCATGCCAATCGAACTTCATGCTCAATCTCTCCTGATATTGCAAACGTGTGCGGCGGCCTCTGGCCGATTACAAAAGTTTACCTTGCATAGCTGCGACAAACGCCATCCTCGATGCCGAAACTGAGCGCTACCACATAGCCATCGCTTGAATAGCGAGTGAGGAGAAGTCCATGAGTAGCATCGTAGGTGCCACCGTTTAAGGCGCGGTCAACGAAGCAAACTTTTAAATCCTCAATTCCATCACCATTGAAATCTCCTCGTGCGACTACTTGGAGTTCATACAGCCAATCTCCAGGACTCAAAAAGACGATAGCGTCGTCCGTCGACTGGGTTGGCTTCATTCCGAAGTCTGTAAAGGTTCGCTTGGCCGGCGTTCGGCGAGGACCCAATGAGCTGCGAATAGTGGCTAAGTCGAACTTGTCTGCCAATAAGCGGCCTAAGCCCATGTTCGGAAAGTAGCTGTCAGCAGTCGCCGCCTGCACGGGACAGGACATTAGGATGGAAACGACGCATCCAGCCACTATCTTGGTTAAATTCCGCAAAGATATCTCACTATTTTTACCAACGTCCGCACTTGAGCGCAAAGAGTATTAGACCAAGATACGTGCATTCGTGCACTGAATACACACCAAAACACTTGTACTTCGGCGATCGCGCGTCACGGCTCGACCACTCCTAGTTCGGGAACTGCCCAGCAGCGAGAGCCGTTACTTGGATCGGTGTTTGCAGGCATGGTGTTGTCCTTTTTAATTATTCAACGCAACCAGATATAGTCGTTCTTCCACAGAGAGATGTATAGCAGCGCCGTGAACGGAGACGCGTTCGGTCCGCATTCAAGTGTCAGTGGTTCTGCGGTGGGCACGTCAATCTCCAGCTTGCGCGAAGTGCACCAGTCGATTTTCATCTGTACTTCGTGTTGGCCTGTCTCGACGTCGAACGCCACCTCTGAGCCGTTCGAAACTGCTGCGACCTCTTTCCCGTCGAGAAGAATGCTGTATTTTCTTACCCTGTCTTGCCATAATGCATTTGCTCGTCGAACGATAATTTTTGTCATTTCAATTCATCAAAATTTCCGATACCGATTAGCATAGCATGTTGCCCATTTGAAAAAATGCACAAAATGTCACACTTGTTATCGCGAGAACTTGACTTGCATCAAGGATGCGCCTTCCTCGTTCGTCGTATCGTTCAGCATTAAAGGAAGCAATATGAAACGCAAAAACCTGGCCCGCCTGACCGCAGCGGCATGCTTGTTGATCCAAAGCGCAGCCTGGGCTGCCGCGCCGGTTATCGACGTGTACAAAACCGCCACCTGCGGCTGTTGCAAGGAGTGGGCGAAGCACCTGGAAAAGAACGGCTTTACCGTCCACACGCATGATGTGGCCAATCCTTCCGATTATCGTGAGAAATACGGCATTCCACAGCAGTTCGGCTCATGCCACACTGGCGTGGTGCAAGGCTATGCGCTCGAAGGCCATGTGCCGGCAGCCGAGGTCCGCCGCCTGCTGGCGCAAAAGCCCAAGGCCAGAGGGCTGGCGGTGCCGGCTATGCCGATGGGCTCGCCCGGCATGGAAGGCCCGCGCAGCGATCCCTACGATGTGTATCTGATCAAGCAGGACGGCAAAGCCTCGGTCTATCAGCACTATGGCCCCAAGTAATCCGCTAAATTTTCGATAACAAAACGCATTCTTACTTGATATAGAACATTTTTTTGCGACGCCGCGCGGGCTAGACTGATTGCCGCGCGCGGCGCGCCCTTGCGTGCCGGCCCCACATAGGAAGCCCCGCATGCTTGCAGACCCCACGGAGTTGGACCGTTTCGCCAGTACCATGATGCCGTCCGATGCCGACATCCAGCAGCGCCTGCTGTTTCTGGAGGTGACATCGGAAGACGTGAAACTGCTGCGCGACATCCATCCGCTGCTGCAACTACGCCTGCCGGAGGTCATCGCCGGCTTTTATCGCCATCTGCAAACCATGCCGATCCTGCGCACCATGCTGCGCGATCCGGTGGTACTGGACCGTCTCCATCATCTGCAAGGCAAATATTTTGAGACACTAACCGCCGGCGACTATGGCCGCGACTATGTGCGCCACCGCCTGCGCGTCGGCCTGGCGCACCAGCGCATCGGCCTGGCGCCGGAATGGTATATCGGCGCCTACCGCAAATACCTCGGTGACCTCGGTCCGGTGCTGCAAGACTTGCTCAGCGACCGCCCCGCCCTGCTGCTGCCCACCTACAACGCGCTGATGAAGGTGGCCAGCTTCGACATGGGCCTGGCGCTCGACACCTATATCCAGGCCAGTCGCCAGCAGTTGCGCGACAGCGAGGCGCGCTTCCGCGCAGCGTTTGGCCAGGCGGCGGTCGGCCTGGCGCAGTTGTCGGCCGAGGGCCGCTGGCTGCGCGTCAACCGCAAGCTGCAAGACATTGTCGGCTACACCGAGGAGGAATTACGCGGCATGCACTTGTCCGATCTGGTGTCACAGGATGACTGGCAGATGGACGCGCCGCTGCTACACGCGCTGGCGCACGGCGAACTGGAAACCTCGGCACGCGAGAAGCGCTATCTGTGCAAGGGCGGCCGGCAGGTGTGGGTCAAGGCCACCGTGACCGCCATGCAGCCCGACGGCAGCGCCGCCACGCTGGTCGCTGTGATCGAGGACATCTCCCAGCGCAAGCAGTTCGAGGAAGAACTGATGCACCTGGCTCGTCACGACGCCCTCACCGGCCTGGCTAACCGCACGTTGCTGCTGGACCGCGTGTCGCAAGCGATCGCCCAGGCGCGCCGCAGCGGCAACCAGGTGGCCATGCTGTTCCTCGACCTGGACCGCTTCAAGACCATCAACGATAGCCTCGGTCATGATGCCGGCGACCGTGTGGTGGTGGAGGTCGGCCGCCGCCTCAAGCACGCGGTGCGCGACGCCGACACCGTGGCCCGCTTCGGCGGCGACGAATTCGTCGTGCTGCTGCCGGAACTGCCGAACGAGAACATCGCCGCCGCCCTGGCGCAGAAAATCCTCAACGCCCTGTTCGAGCCGATGCTGATCCAGGGCCACGAGCTGGCGCCGGCCTGCAGTGTCGGCATCAGCCTGTATCCGCGCGACGGCGCCGATGGCAAGACGCTGCTGAAAAACGCTGACGCCGCCCTCTACCAGGCCAAGGCCATGGGGCGCGGCAACTACCAGTTCTATTCCGAGGAAATGAACGCCCGCACGCTGGACCGCCTGACGCTGGAAAGCGGCTTGCGCCATGCCGTCGAGCGCGGCGAGCTGCAACTCAAATACCAGCCACAGATCGATCTGGCCAGCGGCGCCATCGTCGGCGCCGAGGCGCTGCTGCGCTGGCATCCGGCCGGGCAAAACCTGGTGATGCCGGACGCCTTCATCACCATCGCCGAGGAAACCGGGCTGATTGTCCCGATCGGCGAATGGGTGCTGCGCACCGCCTGCGCGCAGCAGGTGGCGTGGCGCCGCGCCGGCCTGCCTGCCTTGCGCATGGCGGTCAACCTGTCGGCACGCCAGTTCCGCCAGGCCGGGCTGGATGCGATGGTAGCGCGCGTGCTGGAGGAAACCGGCTGCCGCGCCGATGGTCTGGAACTGGAGATCACCGAATCGGTGCTGATGGACCGCGCCGACAGCGCCGCCATCACCCTACAGCGCCTTAGCGACATGGGCGTGCAGCTGGCGATCGACGACTTCGGCACCGGCTATTCCAGCCTGTCCTACCTGAAGCGCTTCCCGATCAACGCGCTGAAGATCGACCGTTCCTTCGTCAGCGATATTTCATCCGACGCCGACGATGGAGCGATTGCCGGCGCCGTCATCGCGCTGGCGCACAGCATGGGCCTGACCGTGGTGGCGGAAGGCGTGGAAACGCCGCAGCAGCGTGACTTCCTGCGCCAGCTGAAATGCGACCAGGCACAGGGCTTTTACTTCAGCGAGCCGATGCCTGCGGCGGCGCTGGAACAGATTCTTATTGACGGAGAAGCAAACAAATGATGCTGCACATTCCCGGCGTGCTGACGCCAGAACAAGTCACCTTTATGCGCCAGCGCCTCGACAATGCTGACTGGATCGACGGTCGCGCCACAGTCGGCAACCAGGGCGTCAAGGTCAAGAACAACCGCCAGTTGGCCGAAAACACGCCGCTCGCCATGGAACTGGGCCAGATCGTGCTGGAAGCGCTGGCGCGCAATCCGCTGTTCTTCTCTGCGGCGCTACCTCTTCGGACCTGCCCGCCGATGTTCAACAGCTACTCCGGCGGTGGCACCTACGGCAATCACGTCGACGGTTCGATGCGCCGCATGTCGCCCAATGGCCAATGGTTGCGCACCGATGTCTCTTCAACGCTGTTCCTGACCGATCCCGACGAATACGAAGGCGGTGAACTGGTGGTGGAGGACACCTACGGCACGCACGAAGTCAAGCTGCCGGCCGGTGACCTGATCGTCTATCCGTCAACCAGCATCCACCGGGTGGAACCGGTCACACGCGGCGCCCGCGTCTGCTCCTTCTTCTGGACCCAGAGCATGATCCGCGACGACATGAAGCGCTGCATGCTGCTTGACCTGGACCGCAACATCCAGTCGCTGCGCGCCCGCCTCGGTGATTGCGAGGAACTGGTCAACCTCACCGGCCACTATCACAACCTGCTGCGCCAGTGGAGTGAGGCGTAAGCCGCTTACCAGCGATACTTCGCCGTCAGGATGACATTGCGCTCCGCGCCCCGGAAGTAGCTGCCGTAGGCGCGGCCGCTCAGGTACTCCTTGTCGGCGCGTCATCCGGGTGCCTAGTACAGCACCACCGAGCGGATTGATTCGCCGCTCTTCATCAGGTCGAAGCCCTGGTTGATGTCTTCGAGTTTCAGGCGGTGGGTAATCAGGTCGTCGATATTCAGCTTGCCTTCCATATACCAGTCGACGATCTTCGGCACGTCGGTGCGGCCACGGGCGCCGCCGAAGGCTGAGCCTTTCCATTCGCGGCCCGTCACCAGCTGGAACGGACGGGTGGAGATTTCCTGGCCGGCTGCTGCCACGCCGATGATGAAGGACTGGCCCCAGCCTTTGTGCGTGCACTCCAGGGCCTGGCGCATCAGCGTGGTGTTGCCGACGCATTCGAAGCTATAGTCGGCGCCGCCGTCAGTCAGCTGGACGATGGCGTCCACCACGTTTTCCACATCTTTCGGGTTGATGAAGTGGGTCATGCCGAACTTGCGGCCCATCGCTTCGCGCGCCGGGTTGATGTCGATGCCGATGATCTTGTCCGCGCCCACCATCTTGGCAGCCTGGATGACGTTCAGGCCAATACCGCCCAGGCCGAACACCACCACATTGGCGCCTGCCTCCACCTTCGCCGAGAACAGCACCGCGCCGACGCCGGTGGTGACGCCGCAACCGATGTAGCACACCTTGTCGAATGGCGCATCGGAGCGGATCTTGGCCAGCGCAATCTCCGGCACCACGATGTAGTTGGAGAACGTCGACGTGCCCATGTAGTGGAACAGCGGCTTGCCGTCCAGCGAGAAGCGGCTGGTCGCATCCGGCATCAGGCCACGGCCCTGGGTCGAGCGGATCGCCTGGCACAGATTGGTCTTCTGCGACAGGCAGAATTTGCACTGGCGGCATTCCGGCGTGTACAGCGGAATGACGTGATCGTCCTTCTTCAGCGTGGTCACGCCCGGACCCACGTCCACCACCACGCCCGCGCCTTCATGGCCCAGGATGGCCGGGAACAGGCCTTCCGGATCGGCGCCGGACAGGGTGTAGTAATCGGTATGGCAAATGCCGGTGGCTTTCAGCTCGACCAGCACCTCGCCGGCGCGCGGGCCAGCCAGGTCGACTTCTTCAATGGTCAGCGGCGCGCCGGCGCGCCATGCAACTGCTGCTTTGGTTTTCATGCGTGCTCCCGTAAAAAGATGGCGGTATTGTGAAGGCTTGCGCGACGCATGTGGGAGGGTCCGCATCAGAATGGCAGGAATTGATACAATGATGACCGGATTTTCCTGACTTCCCTATGAACTTATCTTCATCCCAGCCGGCGATCACGGTTGATATCGTCGTGTATCCTGGCTTTAAAGCGATGGAGGCCATCGGCCCGATGTCGGTCTTTGAATACGCCAACCTGCATTTGCAGCGGCGCGGCAAAGCGCCTGGCTACGATGTCCGCATCGCCTCCTACAAAACCGGCATGGTCCGTTCCGACACCCTGATGTCGCTGGACGCCACCAAGGCGCTCAACCCGCTGGCCTTGCCGGACAACGCCATCATCGTCGGCGCGCGCCACATCCAGCAAGCGATGGCGGAAAGCGCGGCCATTACCGACTGGGTGGCCGCCGTGGCGCCGCGCATCAAGCTGCTGACGGCGCTGTGTTCGGGCGCCTTCTTCCTCGCCGCCGCCGGCGTATTGGACGGCAAGCGCGCCACCACCCACTGGAGCGTGGCCGAGCGCCTGCAAGCCGAGTATCCGGCAATTGAAGTCGACGCCGACGCCATCTTCATCCGCTCCGATAACGTGTGGACCTCGGCCGGCGTCACCGCCGGCATCGACCTGGCGCTGGCGCTGGTCGAGGAAGACTACGGCCGCGACCTGGCGCTGGAAGTCGCCACCGAGATGGTGGTCTATCTGAAGCGGCCTGGCGGCCAGTCGCAATTCAGCGCGCATCTGCGCAGCGAACGCACCACGCGGCCGAATATCCGCGAACTGCAAAACTGGATACTCGACCACCTGCAAGAACGCCTGTCGGTATCGCAGCTGGCGCAAAAGGCCATGATGAGCGAACGCCACTTCGCCCGCGTGTTCCAGCAGGAAGTGGGCCTGAGCGTGCAGGAGTTTATCGAAATGTGCCGCTTCGAACGCGCCACACAATTGCTGGCCGACCTGGCGCTGCCGCTGAAGAGCGTTGCCGCGCGCGCCTGCTTTACCGACGAAGCGCATATGCGCCGCGTGTTCATCAAGAAGCTGGGCATCACGCCCAAAGTTTACCGTGAGCGCTTCGCTACCACTGGCGCCTAGCCGACCAGCGCCGCCAGCAGTTCGGTGAAATCGACCGGCTTGGTCAGGTGCTGGTCAAAGCCGGCGTCGCTGGAGCGCTGCTTGTCAGCCGGCGTGCCCCAGCCGGTCAGCGCAATAATCTTCGCGCCTGCCATGCCCTCGATATCGCGCAGCGCCAGCGCGGCCTCGTAGCCGCTGATATCCGGCAGTCCGATATCCAGCAGCACCACTTGCGGTAAATGGGCAGCGGCGCTAGCAAGCGCCGCCTCACCACTGTGAACCACCTGAACCTGATGGCCGCTGAACTCCAGCAGCGCACACAAGGTTTCTGCCGCGTCGACGTTATCGTCGACCACCAGCACGCGCAGGCCAGATGCATGCACCTCTGCTGCCTGGATTAGCGGGGCCGCAGGCGCCGCCAGGGCTACTTGCGCATCGACAGGCAAAGGCAGACGCACCGTAAAGCGGCTGCCCTGCCCCGTTCCCTCGCTATGCGCACTCACCACGCCGCCGTGAAGCTGCACGATCTGCCGCACCAGGTTCAAGCCAACACCAAGGCCGCCCTGCGCCATCTGCTGTCCTGCCTCGACCTGTGCATACATATCAAAAATCGTCGCCAGCAGATCCGGCGCGATGCCGATGCCGTTATCCTCCACCTCCAGCACCACTTCGTCGCTGGCCACACGCGCAGACAGCGATATCTTTCCGTTGTCCGGCGTGTACTTGGCGGCGTTGTTCAACAGGTTGCTCAATACCTGTGCGATGCGGTGGCGATCCACATCCAGCATCAGCGACGCATCCGGCAAATGCAGCGCCAGTTGATGTCCGCCCTTGCGCACCAGCGGGGCGCTGATTTCAACCGCATCGCTGACCACATCGGCCAGCATCACGCGTTCTCGCCGCAACGTCACCTTGCCCTCGGTCAGGCGGGCGATGTCCAGCAGGTCATCGACCAGGTGCACCATGTGATCCACCTGGCGTCGCATCATGCCTTGCAGGTCGCCGGAGACCGGCCCCGGACTGGCCGCCATCAACTCCAGGCCGGCGCGTATCGGCGCCAGCGGATTGCGCAACTCATGCGCCAACGTGAACAGGAACTCGCTTTGGCGTCGGTTCTTCTCGGTCAGCTCTCCAGCCAGGCGTTGCAGCTCCAGTTCGGCGTTCTTGTGGATGCTGATGTCCAGGATGATGCCATCGAAACGCGTTGGCTGGCCATGGTCGTCGACATCGCACCAGCCAACCGCGCGCAGCCAGCGTGGCGCCGCGCCGACGCGCATCACACAGCACTCCAGATCCATCGGCGCGCCTTCGCGCAGCGAGCGTGCGATGCCGGCGGCGAGCCGCGTGCGGTCTTCCTCGCCGGTTACCGCCAGCACTTGCGCCACAGTCGCACTAAGTTGTCCATCCAGGCCCAGGTGCGCCGCCATCTGCGCATTGATGCGCAATTCCGCGAACGGTGCATCCGCATGCCACACGCCGATGTCGCCAGCGCCTGCCACGCGTTCGAAGCGTTCCTGCAGCACCTTGCGCGCATGAATGTCGATCACGGTACCGACAAAGCCGACCGCCTTGCCGTCGTCGCCCATGCGCGGCATGCCAGCGTCGATGCACCAGCAATAGCTGCCGTCGGCGCGGCGCAGGCGGAAGTCCACCGAATATGGCGCGCTGGCGGCACGCGCGGCGGTAAAGCTGGCCATCACATGCGGTGCATCGTCCGGATGGACATTGTCCAGCCAGCCATCACCCAGATCCTGCTGCGGTGTGCGGCCGGTGTAGTCGTACCAGCGCTGGCTCAGGTAGGTGGTCTGGCCGCTCGCATCGGTAGTCCACAACATCACCGGCGAGGCATCGATCAGCGCATGGAAGTAGGCCTCGCGCAGCAAGGCATCCTGACGCTGCTGCTCGCGTTCGCCGGCCAGCGTCACCTGCCGCAGCACGCGCGCCAGCAGTTCGTTGGTGGAGAACGGCTTGACCAGGTAATCATCGGCGCCCGCTTGCAGGCCTTCGATCTTGGCTTCCTCTCCGGCGCGGGCGGACAGCAGGATCACCGGCAGGTGGCGCAGCGTTTCGTCGGCGCGGATGCGGGCGATCAGGCCGAAGCCGTCCAGCCGCGGCATCATCACGTCGCTCAGCAGCAGGTCACATGGCTCGTGCTGCAAGCGCTCGAAGGCGGCTTCGCCATCGGCGCTCATGGTCACATCAGCATGCGGATCGAGCAGCGACTTCAGATAGGCGCGCATGTCGTTGTTATCGTCGGCGATCAGGATGCGCGGGCGGCGCAGTCCAGGCGACAATAAGCCGCCGGATTCAGCACGTTGTTGCGGCAGGTTTTCATCCTCTTCTGGCAGCCAGCGCAGCGCCTCTTCGACGAAGGCGGCGCCAGTGCGCGCCGTGCCGCTGCTGGCCAGCACCGGATCGGCATCCAGCGCCACCACGCGCTCTGCAGGCAGGTGCACATGGCCGAATGGAATATCGACATCAAAGCGTGTGCCCTCGCCGACCACACTGTGCACGGCAATCTGGCCGCCATGCAGGCGCACCAGTTCCTGTATCAGCGCCAGGCCGATGCCGCTGCCCTCGTAAGTGCGTCCCGGCGCACCTTCGATGCGATGGAATCGTTCGAAAGTGCGCGGCAGCTCGTGCTCAGGGATGCCGCCACCAGTGTCCTGCACCGACAGCCGCGCCATGCCCTCATGTTCGCGCAGCGTCAGCGTCACGCCGCCTTCCAGCGTGAACTTGAAGGCGTTGGACAGCAGATTGAAAACGATCTTCTCCCACATATCCCGATCAACGTAGACCGGCTGCGTCAGCGGCGGCAGGTTCAACGTGTAGTCCAGGCCGCCCTTCGCCATGGCCGACTCGAACACGCTCGCCAGCTCCACCGTCAGGCGCGCCAGGTCGACCGGCTGATAACTGGCTTGCACCCTGCCCGCCTCAATGCGCGAGAAATCCAGCAAGGAGTTGACAAGCTTGAGCAGGCGCAGCGCGTTGCGGTGCGTGGTTTCGATGCGGCGCCGCTGCTCCGGCGACAGGCCGTCGTTGGCCAGCGCGTCGTCCAGCGGGCCAAGAATCAGCGTCAACGGCGTGCGGAATTCGTGCGATACATTCGAGAAGAACGCCGTCTTGGCGCGGTCGATGCGCGCCAGTTCCTCGGCACGCCGCTGCTCCTGCTCATAGGCGGTGACATTGCCAACCGCAGTGTTGAAGGCGGCGGTCAGCAAGCCGTAGAAGTTGCGGTAATCGTCATCCACCGCGCGCCGCGCGCTGACGCCAGCTACCACGAAGCCAAACACTTCGTGCTGGCCCGGCAAACTGATAGGCAGCACCAGCGCGGAGTCCGGAGCTTCTTCATACGGTCCGCACGCGACGCCGCCGAAACGCGGCGCCAGGCCGACAACTTGTTGCGGTTTGCCGCTGGCGGCCACCTGCGCGAACGGCCAACTGGCATCGTCCATCGCCACCATCTGCGGCGCCAGCGTGCTGCCAGCGTCGATGCCGGCATGGCCGCGCAAGTGCAATTTACCGTCGCTCTCGTCACGCTGGTAGAACAGCAGGAACGGCACGTCCAGCGATAACTGTTCATACTGTGCCGCCAGGTCGCGGCAGATATCATCCACGGTGCGCGCATCGGCGATGCTGGCGCTCAGGTCGCGCAGGCTCTGCGTGCGGCGCGCGTTCAGCACCATCGCGGTGGTTTCGGTAATCGGGTGGAAGATGCCGCCCACTTCTCCCGACTCGGCGCGGATCGGCGAGAAGGAAAAGGTCATGAACGCCTCTTCCAGATAGCCGTCGCGATCGAGGAACATGCGCTGGTCCTTGATGTAGGTACCCTCGCCTTGCTGGGCGCGATCGAATTTATCGCCAACCACCGGCAGTGCGGTGGCCCAGCAGATCTTGAACGGCTCGCCCATCGACGCCGGATGCTTGCCACCGCAGATAGGACGGTAAGCGTCGTTATAGATCTGGATGTATTCCGGCCCCCACGCCACGAGAATCGGAAAAGTCGAGGACAGGCACAGGCTGACCGTGGTGCGCAGGCTCTGCGGCCACGCTTCGATCGGCCCCAGCGGCGTGCGAGACCAGTCGATGGTGGCGATCAGGGCAGCCATCTCGCCGCCGCCTGCCAGCCAGTTGATGTCAGGGATAATACTCGGCTGCGGCTCGGAGGGCATAAAAACAATCAGGGAAGTGGACGCCCATTTTACCGTGCCGGTCGGCTATTTCGATTGCTTTTAATCTATCGCGCGCCTTCCTCCATCAAATCTCCATCAATTCATCATCAAAAGTGCACAAGCGTTACCTACGCTCGGTTACATGAGCAAGTTGATGCAAACCCGCGTATATGAACAACTGCGCGACCGCCGCCTACGTCCCACCGCCGCCCGCGCAGCCGTGCTGCAGGCAATGCATGAAGCCGACGGCGGTTATCGCAACGCCGAACAGGTGTATCTGGCGCTGTACGACAGCGGCATGCGCTTCAGCATGGCCAGCATCTACCGCGTGCTACAGGAATTGTCGCTCGCCGGACTGCTGCTGCGCCATTGGTCGAAGACCGACCAGGCGGGCAAATCCAGCTTCGTGCTGGCGCCGGCCGTGCTGCCGCCGGATGTCTACCTGGCCATTTGCCCCGTCTGCCAGCGGCAAATGCCGATCAAGGACAGCACCTTCGCCGATAATCTGCACCGCGTGGCGCAAGGCGCCGGATTCGATGCTGGCCTGCACGGCCTGGCGTTAAGCGTGACTTGCAACGACTGCGTCACTCCTCAATCGGCGTGAAGCGTTGAACCTGCTTGCCATCCACTTCGATCAACTCGAAGAACACGGTGCGCGGACGGCACCAGATACTGCCATTCGCGGCGCGATACACGATCAGCGGTGTCAGGTCCGCCTCCATGGTCGCCTCGCACACCAGTTCATATTCGCCGCCTTTGTAGTGTTTGAATCGCATCGTCTTCGTCCCCGCAAAAGCCGTATTTTACCGCGCTAGTACAGGTCGTTGCGGACGGCGTGGGTGTAATGCTCGTTGACCTGCGCAACCTGGGTGGCGTCCATGTCCGCCTTAGGATCAGCCATTTTGCTGAACCGGGCGATCATCTGCCCGACAGTGGGCAGGCTGGCGCGGTCCAGCTGCGATTCAGCCTTCCATAGCTTGGCGCGGTTGACGGCCTTGCCACAATGGAGCAGCACTTCGTCGATATCGACCACGGTAGCCGTCTTCGGCGCCTTGCCGCCTTCGCTGAGCCGCGCCAACAGATCCGCATCGGTCGATACGCGGCCACGCCCATTGATGCGCATGAACAGTTCAAGGCCGGGGAAGATGAACAGCATGCCCATGCGCGCATCGCGCTCCAGGTTGCGCATCGACTCGATGCGGTTATTGCCTGGACTGTCGGCATACGCCACCGTGCGCTCGTCGAGCACGTGGACAAAGCCCGGCGGGCCGCCACGCGGTGACGCATCCAGCCCCTTGTCGCTGCCGGTCGCCAGGCAGAAGAACGTGGCCACCTTCAGGTATTCCTGATGAAAATCCAGCAAACGGTCCATGACCGCCCGCTGGATCATTTCCGACGGCGGCGAATAAAGTGTGTCGAGATCTGCCATGCTGTGCCCCTGTATTGATGTAGGCACCAGATTAATGCTATTTTATTGGCGTCTATAATCCATCCAAGCCATTAAATATCACTTATCCGCCATGGCATTTGATTTTGATCCGCACTCCGCGCCGGACGGCCCGACGGTCATCGTCGCCATCGGCAGCCAGGAAACCGAACTGGTGTCAGCGCCACACAGCCATCCGCGCGGACAGTTGTGTGGTTCGCTGCGCGGCCTGCTGTCGCTGGATATTGAAGACGGCGTGTGGATCGTGCCAGCCATTCACGCGGTCTGGCTGCCTCCCAACCACCCGCATGGCGGCCGCTCGCATGGCCCCTTCCACGGCTGGAGCGCCTACGTCACGCCGGACGCCTGCCACGACCTGCCCGAGCGGCCGTGCATGATACGCACCTCGGCCCTGCTGAAAGAAGCCGTGCTGCGCGCCAGTACCTGGCCCGCCGGCGAATGGGATCAGCGCCATCGTAATGTGGCCGCTGTGATTCTCGATGAAATCCGCAGCCTGCCGGTCGAGCCGCTCGGCCTGCCGCTACCAAAGGACGCACGCCTGATGCGCATCGCCCACGCCATCATCAGTGATCCCACCGATGAACGCGATCTGGAACAATGGGCCAACTGGGCTGCTGTCAGCTCGCGCACGCTGAGCCGCCGCTTCGTCAGTGAAACCGGCTTCAATTTCACCGCCTGGCGCCAGCGTGCGCGGCTGATGCGCTCGCTGGAAATGCTGGCCGACGAGGTGCCGGTGCAGACGGTGGCGCTGGACCTGGGCTACTCCACCGCCAGCGCCTTCATCAACCTGTTCAAGCGCACTTTCGGTGAAACGCCGGCCAACTACCGGCGCTATCTTTAAGCCTCGTCGGTCTCCAGCACCGGCAAGGCCAGCACGAAGTAAATGGCGGCCAGACGGAAGCAGAAACCGACGGCCAGCGCCACCAGCGTGGCGATATGCTGTTCAACATTGAAATGCAGCAGCCCCATGTACAGCGCGCCGGTCAGCAGCGACACGGTGGCGTACAGGTCGCGCCGCAGCACCAGCGGCACCTGGTTGCACAGGATGTCGCGCAGCAGGCCGCCGGCGATGCCGGTAATCATGCCCATCAACACTACCACTGACACATGCACGCCGGCGCTGGCTGCGATGTCGCAGCCGATGATGCTGAATGCCACCAGTCCCAGCGCATCCAGCACCAGGAACGCCGATTTCAGCCGATGCAGCAGGCGCGCGGCCAATGCCGCAGCAATCGCCGCAACAATGGTGTACAGCAGGTATTCAGGATGCTGGACCCAGCCCAGCGGATAATGGCCCAGCAGCACGTCGCGGATCGAGCCGCCGCCGAGCGCCGTCGCGGTGCCGACCACCGCCACGCCAAACAAATCCATCTTGCGGCGCAAGGCCATCAATGCGCCGGAAGCGGCTTCCGCCGAGATGGCGATCAGGTAAATAATATGAAGCAATTGCTACGCCTTCAGGTAAAGTCCCGCATTCTGCCTGCCAAACCGGCATACATGAAGCAAGTTAAGGCGTTTTCGTCTACGATGAATTTTTCTTCAGATACAGTTTATGGACCTTGAACCGAGGCAAACCGAAGCCTTCCTGGCGGTCGCCGACACCGGCAGCTTCGAACGCGCCGCCGTGCGGCTGAGCATCACGCCATCGGCGGTGTCGCAGCGCATCCGGGCGATGGAATCGTCGCTGGGCGCGGCGCTGATCCTGCGCACCCGCCCTGCCCGCGCCACGCCGCTGGGGCAGCGCCTGCTGCAATACCTGCGCCGCGCCGAGCTGCTGAAGAACGACCTGCAAGCCGACCTGCTGAATCTTGACGCCGGCCCCACCACCGTCTCGCTGGCGCTGAATTCGGACAGCCTGGGCACCTGGTTCTTCCCGGCCATGGCCAGCCTGCTGGCGAAAGACCGCTTCATCTTCGACCTGGTGGTGGAAGACCAGGACCACACCTTCGCGCTGCTGAAGACCGGCATGGTCATCGGCTGCATCAGCACCGATGCCGAACCGATGCGCGGTTGCAGCGCCGAAGCGCTGGGCACCATGCGCTATCGCCTGATGGCCAGCACCTCCTTCTGCCAGCGCTGGCTACCCGATGGCCTGACGCGCGACACTGCGCGCCGCGCGCCGGTGGTCGCCTACACGCGCAAGGACACGCTGCAATCCAGCTTCCTGCTGACGCACTTCGGATTGCCGGAAGGCGCCTACCCTTGCCATTACGTGCCGGGCGCGGTGGCCCACTTCAACGCCGTCCGTTACGGCGCTGGCTATGCCATGGTGCCGGAATGGCTGCTATCCAGCGAAGATCACGCCGGTGATCCATTGATCGATCTGGCGCCGGCCCATCCGACCGACATTGCGCTGTACTGGCATACGTGGACGGTGCAATCGCCGCGCATGGAAGAACTGTCGACGCACATCGTCGAGGCGGCGCGACGCATCCTCACGATTCCAGCCGCCGCGCCATCTCGATAAGCCGTGGCCGCACTTCCTCCAGCAGATATTCTTTCGTGACGCTGGTGGCCGGCCCGCCGCAATTGATCGACATGCGTTGTCCGCCGCCTATCGGCATGAAACTGACAGCGATACCGTTGATGTCCGGCTGCCACTCGCCAAACGAGGTGGCGCAGCCGTACTCTTGCTGGTCGCGTAGCGCCCGCGCCAGCCCGTTCTGCATGCTCTGGTGGATCATCTCGTCCAGGTCGCGGCTGCGGGTGAGGATATCATTGCGCTCTGCTTCCGACGCTTTCGCCAGATAGGCTCGACCAAGCGCCGACGCCGCCAGCTGCAAGCGCGAGCCCACTTGCAAGGACAAGGACAACGCCGCCGCGCTGCGACACACATCCACATAAATCATCGATAGCCGGTCGCGCACCGCCAGCGCCACCGTGGTGGCGGAGAAATCGGCCAGCTCCTGCATCATCGGCCGCGCCATGTCGCGGATGTCCAGCCCTTGCAGCATGGTACTGCCCAGGCGCAGCGTGGCGCTGCCAAGCGCATACTTGCCGTTGCCGTCCTGTGTCAGGTAGCCCAGCGTGGTCAGCGTGTAAGTGAAGCGCGTGACGGTCGATTTCGGCAGCTTGCAGCGCTCGGCGATCTGCTGATTACTCAAGCCCTTATCGGCCACACGAAAGCAGGCCAGCACATCCAGCCCGCGCGCCAACGCCGTAATGAAATACCGTTCTTCCAGACTCGACTGCATCACCTCTCCTGTTGCAAAAAAACCATTTGCCGCGCATTTAAAAATGCCGTACGCTCGTGCTATTCCATTCTACACAACTCGGTTTTGCACAGCAAAACTATCATAACGATGGAGACACGATGGAGTTATTTCTGCAACAAGTCCTGAACGGGCTGACGCTGGGCGGCGTGTATTGCCTGGTGGCACTGGGACTCACGCTGGTCTACGGCATTCTGCAAGTGCCCAACTTTGCCCATGGCGCCTTTTACATGGCAGGCGCCTATGCCGGCTTTTTCCTGATGGACCGCATGGGCTATAACTACTGGCTGGCGATGGCCGGTGCGGCTGCGGCGGTTGCAATGATTTCGGTGCTATCGGAGCGGCTGGTGTTTCATCCGCTGCGCAAGGCGCCCTATCTGCATCATATGATCGCATCAATCGGCATCCTGTTGTTTCTCGAAGCGGGCGTGCAGGCCATCTGGGGCGCGGACTTTCACCGCATGAGCAGCCCGTATCCGCAAATCCTCAGCTTAGGCGACGTCACGCTGCCGGCGCAGCGGCTGATGATTATCGTGGCTGCCTTCCTGCTGCTGCTGCTGCTGCAACTGTTCCTGAAGAAGACCCTGACCGGCGCCACCATCGTCGCCATGGCGCAGAACCGGGACGGCGCTGCGCTGGTCGGCATTGACGCCAACCGCGTGGCGATGCTGACCTTTGCCATCGCCGGCGCGCTGGCCGGCATGGCGGCAGTGCTGTACGCGCCGATCAACCTGGTCTACAGCGGCATGGGCCACCTGGTGATTACCAAGGCTTTCGTGATCATCGTACTGGGCGGCATGGGCAGCGTGCCGGGCGCGATTGCCGGCGGGCTGATTATCGGCTTCGCTGAATCCTTCGGCGCGTTTTATATCTCCACCGATTACAAGGACATCATCGCCTTTGCATTGCTGGTGCTGATACTCTCGCTGCGTCCGCAGGGACTGTTCCAGAAAGGGGCGCATTAGCATGAGCAACACCGCACGCCTGGGCTGGAGCGCCCTGCTGCTGTTCGGCCTGGCCTTCCCCTTCATCGCCGGCAATGACTATCACCTGACCGTGATGTCGACCGCCTATATCTACGCCATCGCCACCGTCGGTCTGAACCTGATTACCGGCTACACTGGCCAGTTCAACCTTGCCCACAGCGGCTTCATGGCCGTGGGCGCCTACACGGTGGGCATCCTGACCGTCGACTATCAGATGCCGTTCTGGGTCGCGTTCGCGTTGTCCGGGCTGGTGGCGGCCGGCATCGGCTTCTTCGTCGGGCTGGTGTCGCTGCGGCTGAAGACGCACTTCTTCTCGATCTTCACGCTATGTGTCGGCTACATCATGTATCTGCTGATCGAGAAATGGGAAAGCCTGACGCATGGCACGGTCGGCATCGTCGGCATTCCGGCGCCGGAGTCGATTGCCGGGCTGGACTTCTCCGAGCCTCGCACGCAATACTACCTGGTGCTGCTGTTCCTGGTGCTCAGCATGTGGGTCATGCACCGCATCGTGCATTCGCTGCTCGGCCACACCTTCATGGCGATCCGCAACAGCGACGAACTGGCACAAGCGCTTGGCATCAACCTGATGCGCAACAAGCTGCTGGCCTTCATGCTGTCGGTATTCTTTGCCGGGCTGGCGGGCGGTTTGTATGCAGGCTACGTGCGTTTTCTCGGCCCCGATCTCGGCCGCGTCGAACACACTTTCGACATGACGATGTACATGCTGGTCGGCGGCATCGGCACGCTGGCCGGACCGCTACTGGGCGCCATCACCGTGCCATGGCTAACGCAACAGCTACAGTTCCTGCAGGATTACCGCTTTGTCGTGTTTGGGCCATTGCTGGTGCTGCTGGTGATCTTCCTGCCGCATGGCATCGTCGGCACCTGGATCGCGCGGCGCAAGCGCAAGGCCGCGCAACACGCCGCGCCACCAATGCGTGTGGTCGCGCGCAAGGAGGTACGACGTGCTTGAAATGACCTCGATCACCAAGCGTTTTGGCGGCCTGCTTGCCGTCAACGATGTCAGCGTGCGGTTTCAGCGCGGCACCATCAACGCCATCATCGGCCCGAATGGCGCCGGCAAGACCACCTTCTTCAACCTGGCCAGCGGCGCGCTGCCGCCCAGCTCCGGGCGCATCGTGCTGGATGGCCGCGACGTGACGGGCCTGCGCGCCGACCAGGTGGCGCGTCTCGGCATCGCCCGCACTTTCCAGAGCACCACGCTGTTCGACAACGCCACCGTGCTCGACAACCTGATCGTCGGCCATCGCCTGCGCACCCGTTCCAACCTGCTTGACGTGCTGCTGGGCACGCGCCGGCTGCGGGAGGAGGAAGCCGCCAGCCGCGCCAAGGCGCGCGAGGCGCTCGATTTCGTCGGGCTGGCGCATCTGGAAAACCGGCTGGCGGGCGATATCTCGCAGGAGCAGCGCAAGCGCGTGGCGTTCGCGCTGGCGCTGGCCACCGATCCCACGCTGCTGTTGCTGGACGAGCCGGCCGGCGGCGTCAATCCCGAGGAAACCGATGGCCTGGCCGCTCTGGTGCGCAAAATGAAGGCCATGGGCCTGACCATCTGCCTGATCGAACACAAGATGGACATGATCATGAACCTCGCCGATCACATCCTGGTGCTGAACCATGGCGAGAAGATCGCCGAAGGCACGCCGGCTGAAGTGCGCGCCAATCCGGTCGTCATCGAAGCCTATCTCGGGAGCGAATATGCTGACGCTTGAAAAAGTATCGCTGGCCTATGGCGGTTTCCAGGCGCTGCACAGCATCGACATCCATGCCGCCGAGGGCGAGCTGGTGGTGCTGCTGGGCGCCAACGGCGCCGGCAAGAGTTCGATCTTCCACACCATCAGCGGCCTGCGCCGCGCCAAGGCAGGCAGCATCCGCTTCGACGGCCGCGAACTGGTCGGCCGCAAGCCGGCGCACATCGTCGCCGATGGCCTGGTGCATTGCCCTGAGGGCCGGCAACTGTTCCCCGGCATGTCGGTGCTGAAGAATCTGATGCTGGGCGGCTACGTCCATCGCCGCGACAGCCGTGGCAGCCAACGGATACTCGACGAGGTGTTCGGCCTGTTCCCCATCCTGCACGAGAAGAAGGATTGCCCGGCCGGTTCGCTGTCCGGCGGCCAGCAGCAGATGGTGGCGATCGGCCGTGCGCTGATGGGCCGGCCGAAAGCGCTGCTGCTGGACGAACCATCGCTCGGCCTGGCGCCTTTGGTGGTCCGGCAGATGTTCGAGATCATCGCGCGCATCAACCAGGCCGGCACCACGGTGCTGCTGGCTGAACAAAACGCCTACGCGGCGTTGAACATCGCCAGCCGCGCCTATGTCATCGAGCAAGGAAAAATCGTACTGGAAGGAAGTCGTGAAGAACTGCTCGGCAACGAGCAAGTGCGCAAAGCCTATATCGGCGCTTAGTTGTTATACCCGCTTAGTTGTTATACCTATAAACAAGGAGACCACCATGCAAAACCGCTTCACTGCCGCCGCGCTCGCGCTGACCCTCGCCGTCAGCGGCGCCTACGCGCAGGACACCATCAAGATCGGCTATTCCGGCCCGCTGAGCGGCGGTGCCGCACTGTACGGCAAGAACATGTTAAGCGGCATGCAGATGGCGGCCGACGAAATCAACGCCAAGCCGGTCGAGATCGCCGGCAAGCGCTACAAGGTGGAAATCGTCGCGCTGGACGATAAATACAATCCAAGCGAAACCGGCATCAACCTGCAGCGGCTGGTGCAGCAGCACAAAACCGCCGTGGTGCTGGTGCCGCACTCGGGCGGCGTGTTTGCCGCACAGGCCGCCAACGAGAAGCTCAAGGTTTTACTGCTGGCTTACACCAGCCTGCCGCAAGCCACCGAGCGCGGCAACAAGCTGACGGTGCGCATTCCACCCGACTTCACCACCTACATCTCGCCTTTCGTCAAAACCGCGATGGCCAAGTACGGCAAGAACGTCGCGCTGGCGCAGGCAGATCATGACTATGCGAAAGCCTGGTCGGCGGCCTTCAAGCCAGCATGGGAAGCGGCGGGCGGCAAGGTGGTGGCCGATAATCCGATGTCCTATAACAAGGCGGCTGATTTCTACAGTGGTGTCAGCCGCGTGATCCAGGCCAAGCCAGATGTACTGTTCATCGGCGGCGCGTCGGAGCCAACCGCCCTTGTTGCCAAGCAGGCGCGCGAACTGGGCTTCAAGGGGGCATTCATCGTGCTGGATCAGGCCAAGCTGGATGAGATGGCCAAGATCACCGGCGGCTACGGCGCGCTGGAAGGCGCGGTCGGCGTGATGCCGATGAGCGGCGACGATCGTCCCGACGCGGCTGCTTTCACCGCGCGCTACCGCAAGGGCAATGACGGCAAGGACCCAAGCAGTGAAGTGGCACTGAACTACTCAGCCGTCCACGCCACCGTCGCCGCCATGAAGCTGGCCGGTACGGTCAGCGACGCCAGCGCCGTGCGCGCACAGATGGACAAGGCTTTCCGCACGCTGCCGGGCCAGTACAATCCGGCCAGCGTTGAAGGACTGGACGCCAATGGCGGCTCCATCGTCAACGCCATCGTCGCCTCGGTGGAAAACGGCAAGCTGAAAGGCCAATTGCTACGCGCCGCGCAGTAAGCCTTGCTATAGTCCCTTGAACGCCACCGTCAGCATGTGCTGCACGATGGCGTCATTACTCATCTTGCTGTACTTGCTCAGGAACTCGACCGCCGGATCGCAGGTGCGGGCGTAGTAGCTGAACAGGATCACATCACTTGGCAGGCTGGCGTTCAGCAAGCCTTCCTTCTGTCCCTGCTTGACCAGCGCTTCCAGCTGGCGGTTCAGCTTGACCACGCGCAGCATATATTTGACGTTGCGCATCAACATATCCCGCACGTGCGGGCTGGTCGATGGCAGGAATGGCAGCCCCCCACCCAGGCGCACCCGCAGCGCCCATTCCAGCAAGTCTGACAATTTCTGCACCGGCCCAAGCGACGCATCCATCGCGCCGACCTGTTCGATCGCCCCGTCCAGCAGGCGGATCATCGCCTCGCCCACCAGTTCCTCCTTAGACTTGAAGTGCTTGTACAGGCTGGGCTTGGAAATGCCGACCGCGCCGGCCACATCGTCCATCGTCATCAAGTCATAACCCTTGCTGCTTAGCACGGAGGTGGTGGCATCGAGGATCGCGCTTTCGCGCAGCTTGAACGCCTGATCTTTGAAGCTGAATTTGGAAAGAATACTCATCGGTAAATTTTAGCTACTAATCAGTAGCGTTTTTGATTTGTTGGTAGTAATATTAGCATATCGGTAGCTCAACAGTCCTAAATCCATGCAGACACGCAAACGTATTGCCGTAATCGGCGCTGGCATTTCCGGCCTGGCAGCCGCCTATTTCCTGCAACGTCGCCACGACGTGGTGTTGCTCGAAGCCGGCAGCTATCTGGGCGGCCATGCCAACACGGTCGACATCCAGGTCGAAGGCAGTCATTGCGCGGTCGACACGGGTTTCCTCGTCTACAACGAGAAAACCTATCCGAACCTGATTGCACTACTGGATGAACTGGGCGTGGAAAGCATCGCCAGCGATATGTCGTTCGCCGTCTCCATGGATGACGGCGCGCTGGAATGGGCCGGCACCAGCCTCGACACGGTGTTCGCCCAGCGCCGCCGCATCGTCTCACCATCTTTCCTGCGCATGTTGCGCGACATCCTGCATTTCAATGGCCGCGCAGAAGAGTTTCTCGCACAAAGCCAGACAGATGGCGCCACGCTGGGTGAACTGCTGGCCCGTCACGGCTACGGCAACATGTTCCGCGATGCCTATCTGTTGCCGATGGCCGCTGCCATCTGGTCCAGCTCGCCGCGCGACATTCTTGGCTTCCCGGCTGCGACCTTCCTGCGCTTTTGCCTGAACCACGCGCTATTGCAGGTCAACGACCGGCCGCAATGGCGCACGGTGCGCGGCGGTTCGCGCAACTACGTGCAGGCTATCGCTGCCACGCTGGCCGATTATCGCCTGAATACGCCAGTGCATTCGCTGCGCCGTGAGAACGGCAAGGTGCTGGTTGATCTCGGCACGCACACTGAGGCGTTTGACGACGTGGTCCTGGCCACGCACGCACCAGCAACCCTGGCCATATTGTCCGATGCAAGCGCCGACGAACGCGCCATCCTGGGCGCCGTGCGCTATCAGCCAAACATCGCCTGGCTGCACACCGATGCACGCCTGCTGCCGCAACGGCGCAAGGTCTGGTCGGCATGGAACTATCTGTCCAGCAAACAGGCGGATGGCAGCCGGCCAGTGTGTGTCAGCTACTGGCTGAACCAGTTGCAAAGTCTTCCTTTCGAAACACCGGTGGTGGTGACGCTCAATCCTGCCACCCTGCCGGCGGCGGACAAGATACTGGCACGCTTCGAATATGATCACCCAATCATGGACCAGCCAGCCATCGACGCACAGCAGGCCCTGGCTGGCATTCAAGGCCGAGGCGGCGTGTGGTACGCCGGCGCCTGGACTGGCTACGGCTTCCATGAGGACGGCCTCAAATCCGCCTTGCGCATCGCCGCTGCCTTCGATGTTGCGCCTGCCTGGACCTCGCTGCCATGAACCACCAGGCGCCCGCCCAGCTGGTCCACGCCCGCGTGATGCATGCGCGCTTGCGGCCGGTCCTGCATCGCTTCGTTTATCCGGTCTTCTACGTGCGCGTGAACCTGGCGCGGCTCGACGCTTGCCAGTCGGCCTGGTTTGGCATCGACCGCCACCGTCCGCTGTCGATTCGCACGCGCGACTACGGCCCGCGCGATGGCTCCAGCCTGGAACAATGGATGCGCGCCCTGCTCGCCACGCATGGCATCCAGGTCGATGGCGAACTGTGGTTGCAGACCTTTCCGCGCGTATTCGGCTACGTCTTCAATCCCGTCAGTTTCTGGCATTGCCATGACCGCGACGGCCGATTGCGCGCGGTGCTGGCCGAGGTCAACAACACCTTCGGCGAAACCCATCGCTACCTGCTGCAGTTAAGCGAAGATGGTCACGGCGCCAGCCTCAAGCAGATGCATGTATCGCCGTTTTGCGCGCAGAACGGCAGCTACCGTTTCCGTTTCCGCTTGCATGGCACGCGCCAGCATACCGCCATCGACTACCACGATGAGCATGGGCCGCTGATCCATACCGCACTTTCCGGCCAGGCCCAGCCCATGAGCAACGCTGCGGCCGCAGCGGCGCTGCTGCGCTATCCGCTGCTGGGCCTGGGAATTGTCTTCCGTATTCATAGCCAGGCGCTGCGCCTGTGGCTGAAGGGCGTGCCCTTCTTCCGCAAGCCGCCGCGCTCCCTTACCCACATTACTGTTCACGAGGAGCCGCTCCAATGAGCAAAACGCTGTCGACCACCCTACAGGCCGTCCCTGCCACCGCGCGCGTGTTCCTGAATCTGCTCGGCCGCATCAGCATCGGCCATCTGGAACTGATCACGCCCGATCAGACGCGCATGGTGTTCGGCAATGCGCATCTCGGGCCAGGCGCTACGCTGGAGGTGCATGACTGGCGCGCGTGCGGCCGCATCCTGCGCGCCGGCGATATCGGCCTGGGTGAAGCCTGGGCAGCGGGATGGGTCAGCAGCCCTGATCTGGTTGCTTTGCTGCGGCTGGCGATCCGCAATGAGGCGGCGCTGGAGCCGGCCCTGTTTGGGGGCGCGCTGGCGCGTTGCTGGTATCGCCTGCGTCATTGGCTACGGCCGAATACGCGCAGCGGCAGCCGTCGCAACATCCATAGCCACTACGACATCGGCAACGATTTTTACCGCCTGTGGCTGGACTCCGGCTGGACCTATTCGGCCGCCATCTTTGCCGGCGACTACCAGCAGTCGCTGGAACAGGCGCAGTACCGCAAGTACCAGCGCATCATCGACACGCTGGGCCTGCGTGCGGGTGATCGCGTGCTGGAGATCGGTTGCGGCTGGGGCGGTTTTGCGGAACAGGCGGCACGCCAGGGCATCCATGTCCATGGACTGACGATCTCGCCGTCACAACTGGAGATTGCCCGCCAGCGTATCGATGCTGCCGGCCTGGGCGAGCTGGCACAGCTGGAATTGCGCGATTACCGTGATATCGGCGGCAGCTACGATGCCGTGGTGTCGATCGAAATGTTCGAGGCGGTGGGCGAGCGTTATTGGACCGAATACTTCAACACCGTGGCGGCGCGCCTGAAGCCTGGCGGACAGGCGCTGGTGCAGTCCATCACCATTGATGAGCGCCACTTCGAGCGCTATCGCAGTACGGCAGACTTTATTCAAGAGTACATCTTCCCCGGCGGCATGCTGCCCAGCGTGGAGCGCTTCGAGCAAGGCGCCGCGCGGGCCGGCCTGCGTTCGACTGAACACTATGCCTTTGGACCCGATTACGCTGAAACCTTGCGCCGCTGGCGTAGTGCCTACCGCGCTACCGGCGCGCAGGTCAGCGCACTTGGCATGGATACGCATTTCATGCGCATCTGGGACATGTATTTTGCCTATTGCGAAGCAGCATTTGATGAGGGCCGGACCGATGTTGTTCAATTCCATTTACATAAATCCTAAGCGCCGGCAACTGCTGCGCGTAGCGGCGTTACTGGCTTGCGGCGCCTGGGCAACGCACGCTACGGCGGCGGATTGGCGCGCCATGCTGCCACAGGCGCAACCGGTGGGCGGTGGCGACATGACCTGGTTCGGCCTGCGTATCTACCGCGCCACCTTGTGGTCGGCCAGCAAGCCGTTCAATCCTGCGCAAGCGTTTGCGCTACAGCTGCACTACTACCGCACCATTAGCCGGCAGCGGCTTGTCGGCACGAGCATGGATGAAATACGCCGCCTGAGCCGGACGCCAATTGCGGAGGCCACATTGAAGCAATGGGAAGCGCTGCTGATGTCGGCATTTGTCGATGTCAGCGAGGGCGATGAGCTGACGGGTGTTTATCTGCCGGGACGCGGCATGCAACTGTATGACCGGCAGCGCCTGTTGGCCGAACTGGACGACGAGGCGCTGGCGCGCGCCTTCTTTGACATCTGGCTGAATCCGCAAAGCCGCGACAAGAAACTTCGTCAGCACCTGCTGGGGGAGCAGCCGTGAGTAATGCTGCATATGGCTTGCTGGGCGCGCCGTTGGCGATGGCTGCCTTGCCCTTGTTCGTGCAGCTGCCGGCTTACTATGCGGCGCATCTCGGCATGGCGCTGGGGCCGTTGGGCGTCGTGCTGTTCGTCGCACGGGCAATCGATATGCTCCAAGATCCGTTGCTGGGCCATTTGCTGGATCGCACGCCGGCGCAGCGTCGTCGCTGGATGACGCTTGGCGCGATGGTGCTGGTGCCGGCGTTTGCCGCGCTGTGGCTGCCGCCATCGATTGGCTCTGGCGCGGTGCTGGGCGTCTGGCTGGCGCTGATGCTGGTACTGGCGTACGGCGCGCACAGCCTGGTCAACATCGCCTACCTGGCCTGGGGCGCCAGGCTGCAAGGCTCGCTCGGTGCAGCCGCATGGCGTGAAGGACTCGGTCTGGCAGGCATGATCGTCGCCAGCCTGGTGCCAGCCGCCATCCTGGCTGGCGATCCCGCGCAAGTTCGAAGCCGCCTCGCCGCCTACAGCCTGGCTTACGCGCTGCTGATGCTACTAGCCATCCGCGCCCTGTTCCGCCATGCGCCACCCACCACCACGCTCGCACCAGCAACACCGTCAGCAGAAGCGTTCCATGGCCTCACGGCCGCGAAGGCGCCGGCTGCGGACGTGCCGGTTGCGGACATGACGGTCGCGGACGTGCCGGTCGCGGACATGAGGACGAAGGCTGCAGACGGTATCCGGCGCATGCCGCAAGCGGGCGCTGCGGGGACGGGCTGGCGCGCGACGATTGGCGAGTTGGCGCGTGACCGGGCAGTGCGGGCGCTGTTGCTGCCCTACTTCCTGAACGCGCTCTCGGTAGCGATACCCGCAACGCTGGCGCTGTTCTACATCGCCGATCAACTGGGTGCGCCGCAGCTGTCGGGCATCTTCCTGGCCTGCTATTTCGGCGCCGCCGCTTGCGGTCTACCCGCGTGGACTGCGCTGGCGCGGAAGTACGGGCCGTTGCGCTGCTGGCGCTTTGGCATGTTGCTGTCCGTGGCTGGCTTCTGCGGTGCAGCGCTGCTCGGGCAAGGCGATCTGGTGGCATATGCCGTGGTCTGCCTCGCGGCGGGCGCGGCGCTCGGCGCCGACCTGGCGCTGCCACCGGTGCTACTCGGACAAGCGCTAGATGACCGCCTTGGCGCCGGCTACGGCTTGTTCACGCTGCTCGGCAAACTGGCGCTGGCGCTGGCCGGACTATCGCTGCCGCTGCTGTCGTGGCTCGGCTATCACCCTGGCCAGGGTGGCGGCATCAGCCTGGTGCTGGCCTACGCCGTCCTGCCCTGCCTGTTCAAATTACTGGCCATGGCAGCGCTTGGCCGCTGCACGGAAAACGGGAGCACACCATGAAATACCTCTTCACCGCCATGCTGGCAACGCTGCTCACCGGCTGCGCCGGTCCGGATATCCAGCAATATCAGGCCGTCACACCACAACTCGACCCGGCCGAATACTTCAGCGGCGTCACCGATGCCTGGGGCATGTTCCAGAAGCGTAACGGCGAAGTGACCAAGCGCTTCCACGTCGAAATCACCGGCAGCCAACAGGATGGCGTGCTGACGCTGGATGAACGCTTCCGCTACGACGACGGCACCACGCAGCAACGCGTCTGGCGCCTGGTCCGCGATGGCGAAGGCCGCTGGCGCGGCACCGCCGCCGACGTCCAGGGCGAAGCGCAAGGCACGGCCGCCGGCAACGCCCTGCGCTGGCAATACACGCTGCTGCTGCCAGTCGACGGCACGAGCTACGCAATGCAGTTCGACGACTGGATGTTCCTGATCGACCGCTGCACCATGATCAACCGCGCCAGCATGCGCAAGTTCGGCATCGAATTCGGCCAGGTCACGCTAACATTCCGGAGACGCGCATGCAACCCTTGAACACCCCTATCCGCGACTGGGCCGGACTGCGCGTCTGGGTGATCGGTGCCTCCAGCGGCATCGGCGCTGCACTGGCGCAGGAAGCCCTGCAGGCCGGCGCCCGCGTCGCGCTGTCGGCACGCCGGGCCGAGCGGCTGCAAACAGTCGCCGCAGGCCATCCGCAAGCACTGGTGGCCGCCTTCGACATCCTCGACAAGCCAGCCTGGCGCCAGCGCCATGACGAGATCTGCACGCAATTCGGCGGCATCGACCTGACCATCTTCTGCGCCGCCGACTACCGTCCGGAACGCAGCTGGGAAATCGACGCTGAAAGCGCCGCCCACACGCTGGCGACCAATCTCGGCAGTGTCTACACCGGCCTGACCACCGTGCTGCCGGACATGCTGGCACGCGGCAGCGGCGGCATCGCCATTGTCGCCAGCGTGGCCGGCTATTTCGGCCTGCCCAACGCCAGCGTCTATGGCCCGAGCAAAGCTGCGCTGATCAACCTGGCCGAACTGCTGTACGTCGACCTGCGGCCACGCGGCATCAGCGTCTACCTGATCAATCCCGGCTTCGTGCAAACGCCGCTGACGGCAAAGAACGAATTCACCATGCCAGCCTTGCAAACGCCGCAGGCAGCCGCACGCGCGATCCGCGACGGCATTGCCAGCGGCCGTTTCGAAATCCACTTCCCACGCCGTTTCACGCTGGCGCTCAAGCTGCTGCGCTGGCTGCCATACCGGCTGCGCTTCCCTTTGATATCCCGACTGGTACGCACATGAGCACCACACTGGAGCCGCTGCTGGCCTGGTATGCCGCATTGACGCCGCAAACCGTCAGTCAGGCCGCACGGTTTTATGCCGCTGATGCGCAATTCCGCGACCCGTTCAACGACGTATGCGGTGTGCCGGCGATACAAGCCGTGCTGCATCACATGTTCACACATAGCGGTCATCCGCACTTCATCATTGGCGAACGCATCGTGCAGGGACAGCAGGCCTTCGTCACCTGGACTTTTGCCTGCACACTGCGTGGCAAGTTGTATGAAGTCGCCGGTGGCACACACTTCCGCTTCAACCAGCAAGGGATGGTCACGCTGCATCGCGACTATTGGGACGCTGCCGAAGAGCTGCTGCAAAAGCTGCCGCTGGTGGGCGCGCCGATACGCTGGCTGCGCCGCCGTTTCGCCGTGCAGATGGGTTAAGCCACCAGGGCCAGCGCATCCGCGCCCGCCGCAAATGACAACCGGGCGGAGGTATCGTTGGCGGCCTGCCATACCACCTCCGCCACATCGGCTGGCGTGGTCACCGCACTGATACCGGAAAAACCCGCAAACACCCGCTGGGCATATGGCTCATACGCTGCCGGGATCAAACCCTGCATGCGCTGCTGGCCATTGGCGGTGAAGCCGGTCGAGGGGCCGTAGCCAGGCGCAACCAGCTTGACCGATACATCGAACTCCCTTAATTCCAGCGCCAGCGACGCTGTGTAGCCGGCAATTGCCGTCTTGCTGGCCGTGTAGGCGGCGACCAGCGGAAACGGGGCCAGCGTCGCGCTGGACGTCACGTTCACAATCACGCCTGCGCGGCGCTCGCGGAATTGCGGAATCAACGCCTGGCACATCGCCATCACGCCGAAGGTATTGGTGTCAAACACCTCCCGCACCGTGGACATCGGCGTCGCCTCAAACGCCCCAAACAGGCCGATGCCGGCGTTATTCACCAGCACATCAATCGGGCCGGCTTCCGCAACCACGCGGTCGATACTGTCCTGCCGCGTGACGTCCAAGGCCATCACCCGCACATTGGCGGCGTCGGCGAACAAGTCTTCATCCGGTGTACGCATCGTGGCGATCACCTGCCAGCCTTGCGACAAAAAATGGCGCGCAATCTCCAGGCCATAGCCAGACGAACAACCCGTGATCAATACCGTTTTCATTTCCTTCTCCTTGAATAAGTTGACTGGGAGAGAACGATAATTGATTATTTGCGGATGATCGATACTGAAAAGTCCAAATATGTTTAGCCAACATCCAGATCCATCCGATCCGCTGTCCGAGCTTGTACGGCTGCTGCGCCCTGATGCTGCATTTGCCAACATCATCAGCGGCAAAGGTGATTGGGCGGTGCGCTATACCGAATACGGCCTGCCCAGCTTCTGCATCATGCTGGAAGGTAGCTGCCTGCTATCGGTGGATGGCGAAGATCCGATCACCATCAGCGCCGGAGATTTCATCCTGCTGCCCGCCACGCCCGCGTTCAGCCTGTCGAGCTTCACGCCCGCGCCACCGGTTCATCTCGATCCCAACAAGGTTGGGCATGCGGAGCTACGCTATGGCGAGCAGGATGGGGCCCCGGATATGCGCTCACTGGGCGGTGCATTCATCTTCGACTGCGCCGAGCCGGCGCTGCTGGTGTCCTTGCTGCCGAGTGTGGTGCACGTTCGCGGTTCCGCGCGCCTTTCACGGCTGGTAGCGATGGTGGGCGAGGAATCTGCCGACCAGCAACCGGGCAACGCCTTCATGCTGTCGCGATTGGCGGAGATGCTGCTGGTGGAAGCCATGCGCTCCGCCACAGTGGCAGATGCACCGGCGGGCTTACTGCGCGGTCTCGGCGATGCGCGACTGGCACCGGCGCTGACGCATATGCATGCCAACATCGGCCACGCCTGGACGGTGGAACAACTGGCGAAGATCGCCGCCCTGTCCCGCTCCGGATTCTTCGAGCGCTTCACGCGCCTGGTCGGCAAGGCACCGATGGACTACCTGCTCGCATGGCGCATGCAAATCGCCAAAGACCTGCTGCGCGCCAGCCAACTGGCCGTATCCGAGATTGCGGAACGTATCGGCTACGGATCAACCAGCGCATTCAGCGCCGCATTCAGCAGGCACACGGGACGATCACCCAGCCAGTATGCGCGCGCTGTATCAGCCCCAGCGCTGCGCAACGAACCAGCCGCCGCCCGCAGCCAGCGCCGTCATTAGACTGCCCCAAGCCACGTCCACTACGGACAGGCCAAGCGGCCAGGCCTTGAGGATGGCGTAATTGGTCGCATCATACGTGGCATAAGCGATCAGGCCGAGCACCGCGCCATGCAGCGCGGCCGTCTGCCAGCTGTCGGCGCGCAGGCCAGGGGCAACCGCAAGAAACACCACGCCCGCCGCGTACAGCAGATAGAACACCGCCGCCGCAGCGAAGCGTGGCTGCGCCAGCATCAACTCGCCCAGCGCCGCCTTGTAGGCTGACGCCATGTACAAGCCTATCCACAAGGCATCCAGCACCAGCAACGATAGCAGCACGCCGCCATACGCGAACAGCCAATGCTGGGCGCCAAGCGCCTGAACTGGAGCAGAGTTGAACATATTGATCCCGGAAGAAGTTAGCAGGTTTGATAGTAGCCTAAACTATTTGTCCACTTCCGTTTGGCAGTGCACATTGCAAATCCTTTGCCCTCCTGCAGCATTTTCGAGGATGCTTTACAATCGGTTCAAAGTTACAAGCAGCGAGAATAAAAATGACCGAGCATCCTCAATACAGCGCTGAGGAAAAACGCAAACGCGTGTTTGCGATTATCAGCGCATCCTCCGGCAATCTGGTGGAATGGTTCGACTTCTACGTCTACTCCTTCGCCTCGATTTACTTTGCCAGCCAATTCTTCCCTAGCGGGAACGCTACTGCGGAATTCCTCAAGTCGGCCGCAGTGTTCGCGGTGGGCTTCTTCATGCGGCCTATCGGCGGCTGGATGTTCGGCCGCATCGCCGACCGCGTCGGCCGCAAGAAATCGATGGTGATTTCGGTGCTGATGATGTGCGCCGGTTCGCTGGCGATCGCCGTGCTGCCGACCTACGCCAGCATCGGTGTCGCCGCGCCCATCCTGCTGCTGATTATCCGCATGTTCCAGGGCCTGTCGGTCGGCGGCGAATACGGCACCACCGCCACCTACATGAGCGAAGTGGCGCTGCGCGGACAGCGCGGCTTCTTCTCCTCCTTCCAGTACGTGACGCTGATCGGCGGCCAGTTGCTGGCGGTGCTGACAGTGGTGATCCTGGAGCAGTTCCTCACCGAACCGGAGCTGAAAGCCTGGGGCTGGCGCATTCCGTTTGTCATCGGTGCGATTGCCGCGCTGGTGTCGCTGATGCTGCGCCGCACGCTGCACGAAACCAGCAAGGCCGAGGACATGCAGAACAAGGACGCCGGCACGCTGGCCGGCATCTTCAAGAACCACCGCGCCGCCTTCATCACCGTGCTGGGCTACACCGCCGGCGGTTCGCTGATCTTCTACACCTTCACCACGTATATGCAAAAGTACTTGGTCAACAGCGCCGGCATGCCGGCCAAGACCGCCAGCGTGGTGATGACCGGCGCACTGTTCCTGTACATGTGCATGCAGCCCTTGTTCGGCATGCTGGCCGACCGCATCGGCCGCCGCCATTCGATGATGCTGTTTGGCGCACTGGGTACGATTGCCACCTATCCTATCCTGGCCATGTTGCGCGGGAATAGCAACCCGGTGTTCGCCTTCGTGCTGATCACCGTTGCCATGGCCATCGTCAGCCTGTACACCTCGATCGGCGGCCTGGTCAAGGCAGAGATGTTCCCGGCGGAAGTCCGCGCGCTGGGCGTCGGCCTGTCGTACGCGATTGCCAACGCCATCTTTGGCGGTTCGGCGGAATTCGTCGGCCTGGCCTTCAAAAATCTCGGACACGAAAACTGGTTCTTCATCTACGTGACCATCATGATGGTCGTGGCCTTCCTGTTCAGCATGCGGTTACCGAAAACGCCTTCTTACCTGCACACGGACCATTGATACCTTCTGCCGGTAGCCGCGCTGCTGGCAGCTTCCGTGATAAGATAGCCGTCCGCTTTTCCCGTCCAGCCAGATAGCCATGTACCTGGGAAGCAGCTTCCCTTGTTCCTTCTGTGGCTGGCATGGCTGTGATCACGCATTATTATCGAGAACTGTTGAACTTTTGCCTGCGCAAGGTCCGCGACCCGCATGCCGCTGCCGACCTGGCGCAGGAAAGCTATGCGCGCGTGTTGACCATGGAGCGTGCCGGGCAAGCGATCCTTGAACCACGGGCGCTGCTGAAGAAAGTCGCGCTCCACCTGAAGATCGACATGGACCGGCGCGCAGGCATCCGCCGCCATGACGTGCTCGATGAATTGCCGGAAGCCGATGCGCCGGCGCTGCCAACGCACATGCAACCGGAGGAGGTGTATGCTTCGTCACAGGCGGCCGAAGCCTACCTGCACGCCATCGAGCAATTGCCGGATCGCTGCCGCCAGGCGTTCAGCCTGTATGCATTTGACGACCTGTCAAACAAGGAAATCGCGCAGCACATGGGTATATCGTTGAGCATGGTCAACCAGTACATCGCCCGGGGCAAGCTGGCTTGCGCCGCCTGCCGCGCCGCCATCGAAGAAAGCACATGACACAACGCGCCGACCAGATCGCCCAGCGCGAAGCCGAAGCCTTTCTGCGTGGGCAGCAGCCGGCCGCTATCGCCGCCGTGGCGTGGCATACCCGCGCAGAGCAGGGCCTGTCCGCCGCCGAGCAAACGCAGCTCCAGCAATGGCTGGACGCCGATCCGGCGCACGCCGCCGCGTTTGGACGGCTGCAAGACGGCCTGCGCGCCGTCCGCGCCCTGCCGCCCGAGCGCACCGCCCATCTGCGGCGCGCCGGCCCGTCTCGCCAGCGTACGCGCGCGACCTTGCGTCAACGTATCAGCACCACGCTGGCACTGCGCCCCGCCGCAGTGGCGTTCTGCTGCGTGACGCTATTGGCGGTCGGCGCCGGCTGGAAACTGTGGCAGACGCTGCCAACCTACAGCGCAAGCTATAGCGTCGAGCGCGGCCAGCGGCGCGACATCACCCTGCCCGACGGCAGCCAGTTGACGCTCGACACCAGCACCCGCGTGGAAGTCGCCTTGTATCGCGATCACCGCGAGGTGCGCCTGGCACAGGGCCAGGCCATGTTCAACGTCGCGCGCGATCCGGCGCGGCCGTTCACCGTGCAGGCCGGGCCAGCGCGGGTGACGGTGCTGGGTACGCGCTTCGCGGTCCGTTGCCAGGCCTGCGGGGAAGACCGCGCGCAAGCCGATGTGGAAGTCGAGGAAGGCCATGTCCGCGTCGAAGCGCAGCGCCGCAGCACCGAACTGCACGGCGGTGAAGCGATTCAGGTCTATGCAGCGGGCGGACTGGGCACGGTCGCTGCCATTCAGCCGGGCAGCGTCGCGCCATGGCGCAAGGGCCTGATACGCTTCACCAGCACACCGCTGGCCGAAGCCATCCGCGAATTTGAGCGTTATGCGCCGGTCAGATTGCTGATCCGCGATCCGGAAGTCGCCGCCATGCGGATCGGCGGCAGCTACCAGGCGAATAATCCGGCCGCCTTCGCGCAGGTGCTGCCGCATATCTTACCGGTACGGTTGGTCCAGCGCGCCGATGGCACGACCGAAGTGATCCGAAAAAAATAATCCGCCGAAGGTGTACATTTTTGCCGGCCGTGCGTCTTGGATAGTAGCGAGACTTTTTTTAACTACTCTTCAGGACTCACAACCGATGCGTCAACACCTCTCTCTTGCCATCGCCCTGGCAGTGGCCAGTCCGGCCTTCGTCCATGCGCAGAACGCCGACAGCGCCGTCAGCCTGTCCATCGCCGCGCAACCGCTGGCGGCAGCGCTGAATGAATTGTCGACCGCCACCGGCGTCCCGGTGGCGTATTCCCCCGCCCTGGTCGCCGGCAAGGCGGCGCCGGCCGTGAAAGGCGTGCTGACGGCGCGCCAGGCGCTGGCGCAACTGCTGGCCGGCAGCGGGCTGGAAGCGCAGCACGAAGGCGCCACCATCATCATCCGCCAGTCGGCGCCACGCAGCGCCGACACCATCCTGCCGGCGGTCAGCGTAGCCGCCAGTCCGCTGCTGGCGGACGAACTGCCGGCCGCCTATGCCGGCGGCCAGGTGGCCAATGGCAGCCGGCTCGGACTGCTGGGCAACCGGGACTTGCTGGATACGCCGTTCAGCCTCACCAGCTACACGGCGGAACTGATCGCCAACCAGCAGGCAATCACTGTTGCCGACGTCATGGCCAACGATCCTTCTGTGCGCACGGTATCCTACGGCCTGACCAATGCGGCGGGCGCCGGCGACTCGTTCATGATACGCGGCTTCTACGTGCAGAACTCGGTGCTGTTCGACGGCATGTACGGCATCGCGCCATCGCGCACGCTGCCGGTCGAAACCGCCGAGCGCATCGAGGTATTGAAAGGCCCGAACGCGCTGCTGAACGGCATGGCGCCTTACGACGCCTCGGGCGGCGCCATCAACATGGTGCCCAAGCGCGCCGGCGACAGGCCGCTGACGCGCTTCACCGCCACCTATCTGTCGGAAGGCGTGCTGGGCGGCCATCTGGATCTCGGCCGCCGCTTCGGCGAGCAGCAGCAATGGGGCGTGCGCTTCAACGGTGTCTACCGCAATGGCAAGACCGCCACCGATGGGCAGGAGGTCGACCTGCAAGCCGCCACGGTAGCCATCGATTACCGTGGCGAGCAACTGCGCGCCTCGCTTGACGCCGGCCATCAGACCATGGATAACCAGGCGCCGCTGGGCGCCGGCGGTTTGGGCATCGCCGACGGCCTCGCCATCCCGGCCGCCCCCAACGCACGCCGGCAGACGGCGCAAGACTGGGAGTTCGCCAACACCAACAGCGATTACGCCCTGCTCAAGGCGGAATACGACATCGCGCCCGACTGGACCGTGTACGGCGCGGCCGGCGGCAGCAACAACCGTTTTGAGTACCTGTCCACCGATATCTTCGTCACGGATGCGGCGGGCAATGCCCAGGCCACCATCTACTACTGGCCGGACTACTATCGCCATCGCAGCGTGCAAGGCGGCGTGCGCGGCAGTTTTCACACCGGCGGCGTGAAGCATCAGCTGAACCTGAACGCCTCGTCGCTGACGCGGACCCACGGCTATACGGCAGACTACTACGGCATCGGCAGCTTCAATACCAATATCTATCAACCTGCGTTTGTCGCCGCGCCATCGCTGGCTGGCTTCAGCGCGACGCCGCCGAAGACCGACAAAATGGAATTGCCATCCTACGCCATCGCCGACACGATCTCGTCAAGCGATGAACGCATCGCTGTCACGGTTGGCGCGCGCCACCAGACGGTCAAGTACATCACCTACGACACCGCCACCGGCAAAGGCACGACCACCTACGACCAGAGCGCCACCACGCCGATGCTGGCAGTGCTGTTCAAGCCGCAGCCCAGGCTGTCTATCTACGCCAACTACATCGAGGGCTTGAGCCAGGGCGATACCGCGCCGCTCGGCACCACCAACGCCGGCCAGGTGTTCGCTCCCAAAGAGTCGAAGCAGTACGAACTGGGCGCCAAGTACGACCTGGGCCGCTTCAGTACCGCGCTGGCGCTGTTCCAGATCGCGCGCCCGAGCGGTCTGGTGGTCCCGAACCCGGATGGCTCGGCCACTTACAAGGTCGATGGCGAGCAGCGTAATCGCGGCATGGAATTGACTTTCTTCGGCGAGCCGGCGCCGGGCGTGCGCGCCTTGGGCGGCGTGGTCTACACCGATGCGCGGTTGACGCATACCGACGGCGGCCTGTACGACGGCAACTTCGCGCCCAATGTTGCGCGGCGCCAGTTGAACCTCGGCGGCGAGTATGACGTGACCGCCATCGCGGGCCTGACGCTGACCGCGCGCATGATCGCCACCAGTGCACAAGTGGTCGACCCGGACAATGCGCGGCGCATTCCCGGCTGGTCGCGCTGGGATGCCAGCGCGCGCTACACCAGCACCGCCTGGGGCCGTCCACTGGTGCTGCGCGCCAGCGTCAACAACGTGTTCGGCAAGGATTACTGGGCCAGCGGCTCCGGCGCCTGGCTCAACCAGGGCCAGCCGCGCACCGTTGCGCTATCAGCCACGCTGGACTTCTAGTCCTGCTGCGCGATTAAAAAATCCGCGTGCGACTGTATGGCGATGTCGGCCGCCACGCCGAGGCGCAATGCTTCGGCGGCATCGTCTTGTGCAACAATCAGCGCATGATAATCGTCGCCGCCGGAATCGATATGCAGCAGGGCGAGGCCGCGCGCATCAAGCCAGCGTGCCAGCGATTTCAGCGCATGCATTGCGCTGCGCTGATGCATTTCTTCCGGCATGTCCCACACCCAGCGCTGCTCGACGGCGCGCGTTGCCAGCATCAAGTCCGCCTGCCACTGGATCTCGTCATACGCTTTCCAGTCGATCTGAATGACAAGCCAGCTATCCTCGCGCTGGCCGTCGTCATCGTCCTGATCGCCTTCGAAGGCGGCGAGAATGTCGTCAGCATGCGTCAGTGCGCGCCGGGTCAGCCGCTCGCTCTCGTCCGGGCCGAGATGCCGCGTCACCAGCCGCGCAAACGCCTCCAGCGCGGCCAGGTCGACGGTGTTTTCTGGCACGTAGTGTTCTTCAATGACCACTTCTTGTTCTGGCACACGGGCCAAAAAGTTGATTAATCGTCTAAACATGCTGCTCAAGTGTTGTGAAACGGAAAGATCAATCTAACACACACCAGTTACTGTTGCGGTTAAACCGTGTTCATTGCACAATATTGATATGACACACGCCGCCCTCCTCCGCCACGCAGTTCTGCTGGCCTGCACGCTGGCCGCCGGAACCGCCGGCGCTGCGGAGGCGACGGCGCCGCAATCGTATGCGCCGGACTTTTTCCGCCAGTTCCAGGCTAGCAGCGCGATGGACATGGCGACGCGTCTGCCGGGCTTCGTCTTTGACGGCGGCAACCCGTCGCGCGGCGCGGCCGGCAATGTGCTCATCAACGGCAAGCGCCCAACTTCCAAGACCGATTCGCTGAACGATGTGCTGGGCCGTATTCCGGCTGCGGCAGTCGAACGCATCGACGTTATCAACGGCGGCGCCGGCGGCATCGACATGCAAGGCCACGCCACCGTAGCCAACTTCGTGCTCAAGCCGATGGATCTGGTATCCGCCTCGCTGACTGCCTCCAGCGTGCTGATGGACGACGGCGAACTGCAACCCGCGCTGGACGGCAACTACAACCTGAAGCGCGGCGACAAAAGCATCAACCTGACGCTGGGCTGGCGCCGCTCGCCGGACACCGGCCAGGGCCTGGGACAACGCAACACACAATATGCCGACCGCGACCAGCCGGCCGAACTGTTGATGGCGGGTTCCGGCATGACGGAAAACAAGACCGTCAAGTTCAACTACGCGCAGGAGCTGCTGGACGGCGAAATCAGCTGGAACGGCGTCTACAATCCGTGGACCTACCAGTCGCAATCGCGGCAAGAGGCCGACACTTTGGCGCTCGCCAGCAACGACAATAGCGGTCGCACGCTGGAACAAGGCGTGGCCTACACGCGCGACCTGTGGCCCGGCGCCAGCATGGACCTGAAAGCCCTGTATCGCACCTCCGACTTCACCGGTGATGCGGCCTACGCCGCCAACGGCGCCACCTCGCACTCCGTCACCGTCAACTCCGCCAGCGAGCAGGTCTTTGCCGGCCAGCTGACCTGGCAGGCGCTGGACGGCGTGGTATTCCGTGGCGGTCTTGAGCGCGCCATCAACGCCAACGACAGCTTCAACACCTGGCAGGCCAATGCACAAGCCGCCGTGCAGCCTGGCCTGAATGCCTGGGTGCAGGAATCGCGGCTTGAAGGTCAACTGTCGTCGGCATGGCAGGTCGACAGCGCGTTGAGCGCCGAAGCCGGCGTCCGGATTTCCCATTCCAGCCTCAGCACCAGTGCCAGCCAGGACGACGCGAAAGCCTATGTCTATCCCAAGCCGCGCTTGCGCCTGGCGCTGTCGCCGACCTCGGCGCTGCAACTGCGCCTGCGCCTGGAGCGCGAAGTCAGCCAAGTGAACTTTGGTGACGCCGCCGCCTATTTCGGCATGAACGACAAAAGCTTGCGCGCAGACTATCCCGACCTGGTGCCGGCCAAGACCTGGCTGTGCGAAGGCGCGCTTGAATACCGTTTCTGGGACCGTGGCGCCGCCATCCTCAGCTACACCCAGGCGCATATCAGCGACGCCATCGACCGCATGCCGATCCGCACCGCGTCAGCCACCTACGATGCTGCCGGCAATATCGGCGATGCCAGCGCCGACACCGTCACCGGCATGCTGAACCTGCCGACCGATAACTGGGCGCTGCCGCAAGGCTTGCTGAAGCTGTCGACCACCTGGCGCTCGTCGAGCGTCACCGATCCCACCACGCAGACGACGCGCCGCCTGTCGGGCGAGCAACCGCTGTCGTGGCGCGTGGAATTTTCGCAGGACTTGCCGCAGCAGCGCACCGCCTGGGGCTTCTCGGTGGATAACGGCTGGAGCAATGACAGCTGGCAGCCGGCAGAACGCGATACCAGCAGCGGCAGCGGCTGGGCACGCGCCTACGTCAACTACCGTCCCGCATCAAACATGATGCTGACGCTGGAACTGAACAACCTGGCCAGCCGCAGCATCACCTACGACCGCCTGCACTACGCCGGCGGCGACCGCTTCGCCAGCAATGTCGACTTCTTCGAGCACAACATCACCCGTACCCAGCCGTACGCCACGCTGCGACTACGGCGCGACTGGTAATTTGTACTAAATCAACGCAGACAGGCAAGCGGCTTCCTAAACTGGGCGGATGACTGATCCCGCCCCTCCTGCCCGTTATGACTCCCCGTGGAAAGCAGCGCTCACATATGCCTTCCGGGAATTCATGTCCTTCTTCTTTGCCGAACTCGGCGCAGGGATCGACTGGTCTCACCGCCCACTCTTCCGCGACAAGGAACTGGCAGGCCTCAATGTCGGCGGCCCACCCGACGGGCTGGTTGCTGACCTCTTGGCCGAGGTCTGCGTGCTCGGCGACCACGCGCGGATGCTCATTCACATAGAAGTCCAGACCCGACGCGACGCCGCCTTCGCACGGCGCGTTTTCGACTACAACTACCGGATAGACAGGCAGCACGCACGACCGGTCGCCAGTCTGGTCGTGCTGGCGGATAACGATCCACGATGGCGCCCGACCGCCTATCATCGCAAAATAAAGGGAACGATGACGATGTTCTACTTCTCCGCCGCAAAGCTGCTGGATTACGCCAACCGGACTGACGAGTTGATGATCTCGCACAATCCTTTCGCCCTGATTACCCTCGCTCATTTACGCACGCAACAAGCCGGACATGATGCAGATCAACTGTACGCTGCTAAGTGGCAGCTTACCAAACGACTGTACCAACATCGCTGGCGTAAGAAGCGCATAATTGAAATCTTCAAGGTAATCAACTGGATGATGGCTCTGCCAGCTGCTCATCAGCAGCGATATTGGCATGCCGTCCTCAAGCTGGAGCAGGAGCGAAAAATGGAATGGATCAGCCCGCTAGAGCAGTCATTTATGGACAAAGGATGGACACAAGGCCGCAAAGAAGGTGCAATGGAGATGTTGGAACGGCAGTTAACCAAACGCTTTGGACCGCTGCCGAAAACCATCCAGAACAAGCTGAAGAAAGCCAGTCTGGATAGGCTATGGATTTGGAGCGACAAGCTGCAGGAGGCAGAGTCGCTGAAGCATGTGTTCGAATAAGCGCCTACAGCTCGCCATCAATTTTCAAATAGCTTTTAAGCGCGGCGATGACCATGGCATGATCTTCCGGGCCGGGCAAGCCGGTCACGGTGATCGTGCCGATACGGCCAGTGCCTTTCAGGATCAGCGGGAACGAGCCTCCGTGGGCGGCATAGTCGCGCATGTCCAGGCCCGGCAGCGCTTCAAAATTGCCGCCGCTGTTCTTCACCTCGTTGTGCGTATAGAACGAACTGTGGCCGGTGCGGTTGACCAGGTTGCTCTTGCGGCGTATCCAGTTGGCGTGGTCTGCGGTCATACCCTCCATGCCGAAGTAAAACAGCAACAACCCGTCACGCGTGACATTGACCGCAACCTTCTTGTTCGCCGCGCGCGCCAGTTCAACCACCTTGTTGCCGAGCGCTAGCGCCGTATCGGAGTTGAAGCTGTCGAACTGTAGCACCTGCTCCTGGCGCGCCAGTGCTGCAAGATCGACCGTCTGCGCCTGCGCCAGGCCGCCAACCGCCAAGGCCAGGAACAAGGCAAATCGGCATTTCTGCCGGATAGAAATGACCACGCTGTCTCCGTTTATTGTTTTACCAACGGCGATTCTACATCAGCGGCGCCCGCATCTCGTCCAGATACAGCCGCTCCAGCTCCAGTGCGCTGACGTCGGTGGCCTTCAGTGTGCGCACCAGATGGCCGCCGCGCATCAGGCCGATCGTGGTGGCGACCTCGCGCGCCCGGAACAGGTCATGCGTCGCCATGTAGATCGCGGCGCCGGCATCACGCTGACGCAGCAGCAAGGCATGGAATTCGGCGCTGGCTTGCGGGTCCAGGCCGGAGGTGGGCTCGTCCAGCAGCAACACCCGGGCCGAGCGTGCAATCGCCAACGCAATCGCCACCTTTTGCCGCATGCCTTTCGAGTACGTGGCAGCGCGCCGGTGCGCCGCATCTTCCGGAATGCCGGCCTCGTGCAGCCATTCAAGCAGCAATGATGGACGACGATCCCCGACACCCGCCAGGCCGGCAAAGTAGTCGAGGTTCTCCAGCCCGCTCATCTCGCCGTACAGCGCGATTTGCTCCGGCAGATACAGCATCTGCCGCCGCGCCGCGAGCGGATCACGATGCACGTCAACACCATGAACCAGCACCTGGCCGGCGCTGGGCGTGAGCAGGCCGAGCATCAGCTTGATGCTGGTGGTCTTGCCGGCGCCATTCGCGCCCAGCATGCAGAACACCTCGCCGGGTGCGATCTGCACGGAAAGGCCCGCCAACGCCTGATGGCTGCCATATTGCTTGGAAAGTGAAATGGTCTGTAACATGGAATCCTCAATCAGTCAGCAATGGGCGCCCGCGCGAGCGCCAATACAGTAGTGCACCCAGGACGAACAGTCCGAGGCAGATGGCCAATACATCCGTCAGCAGTGCACAGGTGCGCTGCCCCCAAGGCTGCTCGTGGAAGACAAAGCGCGGCAGCCCCCGGTCATAATCGGCGACTGTCAGCAGCCGGTCCTCGGCGAGATAAACGCGCACCAGGTCGCGCTGCGTCAGTTGAAAACGCTGCGCCTGTTGCTGGAACTGCAAGGCGCGGCTGGCGTCATTACCGGACAGCCGCTCCAGCCCATCTTGCAAGGCAATGGCCGGCGACAGGAAACGCGCGCGCTCCATCCACGTTTCGCGCCGCCGGTCTTCGCTGCGATAGCGCGCCGACACCGCCTGGATGCCACGCTCCGCCCGGTCTACCTCGACGCCACGAAGACGCAGGCTATCCGGAATATTCGGCGCGACGCTGCGCGCCATCTTCGGCATGCGTTGCGCTTCGGCGCGATTCTCCGCCCTCGCCCGCATCGCCTCGGCACGCAGCGCGTTGACACGTTCAGACGATGCCGATGGCGGCGCGATGCGGTCCACCAGCGTCAGGGCCAGCGCTGGCGCCACCACCACCAGTGCCAGCCAGCACATCAGGCACGCGAACGCTGCCTGGGCTGTGGTACGCAGACGTTGCGTGACAAAGATGGCGGCGCCTATCCAGAACAGCCCGTACATGCCAGCCAATAGCGCGCAGGCCAACAAGCCGCTCATGTCGCGCGCGCCGCACAGCAGCAAGGTGGCGGTCACCAGCAAGATCATTGGCAATGCGGTGGCCAGCCAGCAAGCCGCCGCTTTCGCCGCCAGGTAGTGCCACGGCGCTTGCGGTTGCGACAGTAGCCAACCCGCCATTCCAGCTTCCCTTTCGTTGGACCACATGCCATAGCTGACGGATAGCACCAGCAACGGGAACAGATAGACCAGCACAAAGGCCAGGTCGAGCCGACCGGCCGCCTGCACCGCAGGATTTGCCAGGCCGGCCAGATGCTCGTCAAAGATGGTGTGGCTGGCCATGTAGGGCGCAATCGACGCGGCCAGCGGATAGCCGTCCGCAGCGCCATTGGTCAGGGCTGACATGGAGGTTGGCGGCAGCGCGGCCTGGAAAAACATCGCCGTGGCGTAGAGCGCGCCACCAAAGCGGCCCTTGGTTTCCGGCGTGATCTTCTCGGCGATCTGCTGGCGGCGGTCCGCATGGATCTTCTGCTCGTTGAGCCGCAAGGCCTCAACTGCTTCCAGACGTTGTGCGCTCCATTGCGTGCCGTTCCATCCGGCATACGCGCATACCAGCGCAAAGCCCAGCCACAGCGGTGCCAGCCAGCGCGCCCGCAACAATCGTGTCAGTTCAAAGCGCGTAATGAGGAATATGGACTTCATGCCTTGCCTCCCAATTGGCTGGCGCTGCGCCACAACAGCAGCAATGCTGCGATCAGCCACGCCAGCAATATCAACAGCGGCTGCACGATGCGCGGCGCGACATCCCGCATGGCCAGGGACTGCGGCGCAAACTGGATGCCGGCAGTGATTGCGTTCACATCGGCGGTATAGAGGCCGTTGCCTTTGCGGTGCAGTTTCATGTCGCGGTTGAGCGCCTGCACCATGGCATACCGGTAGCGCTCCGCCTGCTCAAGGAAATGCCGGTGCGCCGGCAGGTCGGATTGCGCCAGCGCTGCCGACAGCGGACGCAGCGCCAGCATCGGCGACAGCACGCTGGCCGCGAGGCTGAACCGCGCTTGTGCGGCGTGATCGTCGTACAGTTGTGCGAAATGCCGTGTATAGATGCCGGTGGTACGCTGTTCGCCATGCTCGAACACCAATCCGTCAAAATTGATCGGCAGATCGGCGATCTTCTGTACGCCATAGGCTTTGAGCGTCTCCGCTTCCAGCCGGCCAAGGCGCACATCACGGGTATCGTGACCATCCGGCCCCTCCATGATTTCACGCTCGACCGCCTTGTGAAAAGCCGTGGCGCCAGGTGTCGGATAGCGCTGCTCGGCCAGTTGCGGCGCCAGCATCGGCAACAGCACCACGACCACCGCCCACAGGCCCAGTGAACGCAGCAAGGAAGCACCCGCGTTTTCGGCATGCGCCGAAATCGCCATCACCAGCGCAAGAAACACCAGCCAGTGCACATAACAGGCACCCAGCATCAACAGCAGTGAACCGAACAGCGGCCAATCGCCGCGCGCTCCCAGCCAAACGGCACACAGCACGCCAGTGGCCAGGGCCAGGCCACCCAGACCAATCGCGAACGCGGCGAACCGCCCGGCTGCAAGCAGCCGCGACGACGCGCCTGCGCCCAACTCCTGCGCCAGCAGCGCGCGCGAGCGTGTACCGGAAAACGTGGTGAAGGCGGCAAACACGATCAACAGCGGCACCAGCGTCTGCAACACGGCAGCCGGATTCAATCCATCGAAACGGCTCAATGCAAAACCACGGTCGGTGGGCTTGTAGCGGCCGGTGTTCTGCACATGGCCTTCGAGCCGCAGCGTACTGCCCAGATGGTTCAGCAGGCCCGGATCGAGCACCGCCAGCGGCGGCCAGGGCTTGTAGACATAGCGGCCGAAATGCGCCGCGCCGTGCGGATTGGCTTCGCCCTGGGCGGCCCACACTTCCGCCTCGCTGACAGCGTCACGCTGTTGCTGGGCGAGCGTCAGATTGGCGCGTCCGGCGGCTGCGGTCAGCGATGCCGCAAACACCAGCAACAGCGCCAGCAGCAGCCAGCGCAGCCGTCCATCGCGCGCCATGATGCGCCATTGCTGGCGCACCACGATATGCAACATGGTCGAGGTATGCGTGGCCATCGTCTAGTAGGCTCCGCGCAGCGTCAACAGCACATTGCGCGGCTCGCCATAGATATTGTAGGTATTCAACCCGCCCACGCGCGAACGGTAGACGCGGTCGAACAGGTTGTTGACCGACAGCGTCAGGCTTAGCTTGTTATTCAAGGCGTAACCGGCTTGCGCACTGGCGACCGCATAGCCGCCCTGCTCGCGTCCGCCGGGCGTGCCGCTGCCTGTGACCCGGCTGCTGCCATTCAGGCCGGCGGCCACAAACGCTTTCGATAGCCAGGCCGGCTGATAACGCGCGTACAGCTTCAATGTGTGGCGCGGTTCGAAAGTCGAGAAGATTTCGCCCGATAAGCTTGGATGTGCCCCGTACTCGGTCTTCAGCCACGTATAGCCTGCGGTCAGGTTCAGCGATGGCACTGGATTGCCGCCCAGTTCAAACTCGGCGCCATAGACCTTTACCTCGCCGGCGGGTGCATAGACCTCGGGCACCGCTGTAGCCAGCGCGCGGTTGCGGTCGCGCATGCTGAACAGCGCCGCCGAGGCGCTCATTTTGCCGCCGGCCAGGCGCAGCTTGCTGCCTAACTCGAATTGCGAGCCGACCCGTGGCTCGATGATCTTGCCAGACGCGTCAAACAGGCCCTGTGGAAGGAAGATATCGCTATAGCTGAGGTATGCCGTGCGCTCCGGCGCATAGGTCCAGATCAGCGAAGCTGATGGCGTGACCTCGCCGCGCTCGCGCGAGCTGGTGTTAAATGGCGTCGGCGCCGATGGTGCGATGCTGCGGCTTTCGCTGCGATAGTTCGAACTGCGCGCGCCCAGCACCAGCGCCAAAGGATCGCTGAGCGACAGCCGCGCCTGTGCATACAGGCCGCCTTGCGTCACCTGCGTGCCGCTGCCGCGATTGAAACCGCCCACCGGCTCCGGCACCAGCGCCGGATTGTTGATCGGGACATTGGGCACTGCGGTGTACGTCACGTTCAGCGTGTCCGCCAGGCGCGTGTCATAGTTGTAGCCGATGGTGGCGGAGTGGCGGCGCCCCCATAGCGTAAAAGGGCCGCTGGCAAACAGGTCGGCCGACTGGCGGCTGAAATCCAGTTCGCTCATGCGGCGCGCATAGGTGGCCGTCATGGTGGCGGGATTCACGCCGGTGCTGGGATAGGCGTCACGATAGAACTTGTCGACCTCGCGCTGCAAGGCACGCGCCTGCAGTTCCCAGCCACCGGCGAGCTGCTGCCGCAACTCGGCGCTCACCTCGTCGGTGCGCCAGAAAAAGCGGTTCCAGGCAGGATAGACATGGGTCTCGCGGTCCGTGTCCCAGAAACGGTCGTTGGTATAGGCCGGCAGGCCCATCGACGGTGAACGCAGCTGGTCCTGCTGGCGGGAGAAGGTCAGCGACACCACGGTATCAGGTCCGATATCGGCGTCCAGCGCCAGGTAGCCCAGCCATTTTCGGTCATGCCCGACGTCGTAGAAGAAGCCGCGATCCTGCAAGGTCGCCACTGCGCGGGCACGCAGCGTACCGGCGCTGTTCAGCGGGCCGCCGATGTCGATCTCGGCGCGGCGATTATCCCAGCTACCGATATTGGCGGCGCCGGCCAGCTGGAACTGGCGTGTGCCGCGCTTGCGTACGAAGTTGATGACGCCGCCCGGCTGGCCGGAACCCTGCGTCACGCCCGACGGCCCGCGCAGGATTTCGACCCGCTCGAAGATGGCCAGGTCATATTCCTGCGTGCCGCTGCCCAGGTTATTCGTGGGGACGCCATCGTAGGCGATCTCCAGGCTATAGCCGCGCGAGCGGAAGTCCGGATTCACGCCATCGAAAGGCATGACGGTGATGCCAGGAGCCTGCTGCATCAAGTCGCCAAGCGTCATCAGGTTCTGATCCTGGATGCGTTCCTGTGAAAAGACCGTAACGGATTGCGGCAAGTCCAGCAGCCGTACCGGCGTCTTGCCGCCCACAGCGGCGCTATCCGGCGCATACGGCTGTTCGGCGGTGCCGGTTACCTGCACCTGCGGCAGCGTGGTTGTTTCAGCATGGGTCAATGGGCTGGCGGCGAGGAAAGCCAGGGCGAGCGCGCGCGGCAGCGCATCACGCCGGAAAGGGAGTGAATTTTTTAACATGATATGGACGAAAGCAAAGCCGCCACCCTTCAGCGGGCAGGCGGAATATACGGATACACGGCCGCGCAGGCGCACAGCGCCCGAACAGACAGGTTGCTTAGTGGAGGATCAGGACGGAGGCAGGAGGCCCCTGGCTGGCCGGACGCAGATAGGCCGGGGCGGCGCGGCGTACACCCTCGGGCAGGCGCGCAAGAACGTAGGCAATCGCCAGGAAGATCGCCAGCAGCGTGGCGCCGGCGGCAGGCAGATCACCCAGCGCAGGCGTGGCAGCATGGCAAAGCACGCAATGCGCCTTGGATTCAGTCGCCTCGTGACGGTGGCCGGCAGTGACGCCAAGCTGAAACAGGAACAGCGCAATGCACACGCAAACGACGGCCTTGCGCACACGCGACAGCGTGACGGCAAGTGCGCCAGATTGTTGGATTGCGAGAAGCATGTGCAAGCTCATGGACGATGAGCTTTTTAGTATAGTGGCAAATTTGGTGCCAAGGCAAGCAGATGCTAGGCCAGCAGATGCGGACCGATTTCCTTGACCGACTTCACGCCGGTCAGCACCATATTGGTCCGGATATCTTTTTCCAGGATGGCCAGCAGCTTTTCCACGCCGGCCTGGCCGCCTACCGCCAGCGCGTAGATAAAGGCACGGCCCAGCAGCACGCCGTCCGCACCCAAGGCCAGCAAGCGGAAGATATCCGTGCCGGTGCGTGCACCACCATCGGCGAAGATGGTCATCTTGTCCTTGACCGCTTCGGCGATCGCCGGCAACGCGCGGGCAGTCGACAAGGCGCCGTCCAGCTGGCGGCCGCCGTGATTCGAGACGACAATGCCGTCAGCGCCGAAGGCCAGCGCATCGCGCGCATCATCTGCTTCAAGAATGCCCTTGATGATCATCGGTCCCTTCCACTCATCGCGTATCCACTGCAGATCCTTCCAGCCGATGGCCGGATCGAAGTTGGCGCCCAGCCAGCCGATGTAATCCTCCAGCTCGGTCGGGCTGCCGCGATAGGCGGAGATGTTGCCGAGATCGTGCGGCCTGCCCAGCAAGCCGACATCCCAGGCCCAGCGTGGATGCGTCAGCGCCTGCATGATGCGCCGCTGCGCGCCATATGGGCCGCTCATGCCACTGTGCGCATCGCGATAGCGCGCGCCCGGCACCGGCATGTCGACGGTGAACACCAGCGTGGTGGCGCCCAGCGCATCGGCGCGCTGCAATACGTCGCGCATGAAGCCGCGATCCTTCAGCACATACAGCTGAAACCAGATTGGCTGTTCGATCGCCTGCGCCACCTCCGCCAGCGGACAAACCGAGACGGTCGACTGGATGAAGGGAATCCCGCGCTTGCTGGCCGCCCGCGCCGCCTGCACTTCGCCACGGCGCGCATACATGCCGGCCAGTCCGACCGGCGCCAGCGCTATCGGCAATTCCTGACGCTGGCCAAACCATTCCGCCGACAGGTCCAGCTGCTCCGAGCCTTGCAGCACGCGCTGGCGCAGCCTGACTTGCTGCAAGTCGTCTACATTCGCGCGCAAGGTTTGCTCCGCGCCGGCGCCGCCATCAAGGTAGTGAAACAGGAACGGCGGCAGCTTGCGGCGCGCGGCCTCGCGGAAGTCGGTGGCGGAAGAAATGATCATTATCGAATAACATCGAAAACAGATAGATGGCTAGTCTATCACCGCGCTGGCCGATATTTGGAAATCCGCCAATTCAATCAAATATGTGCGCGGTTCGGCGCATCCGCCGGAGTGTCCAGCGCCCAGCTTGCCGGATGGCCGATGAAGGCGCGCAACGCATCCAGGAATACCGTCACCCGCGCCGGCGGCTGGCGTAGCGCGCGCAAGGCATGGATGCCGGTGCGCGCGCGCGGCTGCGCCGACCAGTCCGGGAATAGCTGCACCAGGTGGCCGGCTTTGATGTCGGGACCCGCCACCCAATCCGGCAGATAGGCAATGCCCATGCCCTCCTGCGCGGCCAGGCGCATGGCCTCGAAATCATCGCAGGCGAAGATGGGCTGGCAATTGCTGGCGCGCGCCGGGTGTCCCAGCACGTCGCTCCAGCACAGCAGGTCGGCGCCGTGCAGCTTGTCAATCAGCCGGTGCGCGGCGAGATCGGCAAAGGTGCCCGGCTTGCCAGCCTGCGACAGATACGCCGGGCTGGCGCACAGCACCCGGGTTTGCGTGGCAATGCGGCTGGCGATCAGGGTGCTGTCGGCCATGTCGCCGATGCGTATCACCAGGTCCAGCCGTTCCACCACCGGATCGGCCAGCCGTTCAGTGAGGTCCAGTTCCAGCCGCAGACCCGGATACTGGCGCGCCAGCTCGCCCATCGCGGGCAGCACGTAGCGCTTGCCGAAAGTGGGAAAGCACGCCACCCGCAGGATGCCGGTCACCGCGCCTTTCATGGATGCCAGCTCCTGCTGCGCGTCAGCCAGCGAGTCGAGGATCTGCCGGGCGCGCACCAGCAAGGCCTCGCCAGCGTCGGTCAGCGTCAGCAGACGCGTCGAGCGGAGGAACAGCGGCGTTTCCAGATGCGTCTCCAGCGTGTCGATCTGGCGTCCGATGGATGACGGTGTGCGGCCGCGCCGCCGGCCGGCGCCGGAGAAGCTGCCCTCGCGCGCGACATCGACAAACACGCCCAGGAACTCGGCAAATTTTTCTGACTGCATCTGTGCATTCCTTGCATAGCGGTTGTTGGGAAAGACCGTCTTATCACCGACGCCTTCCAGTTTTATTCTGTTTCACATGCTAACAAACCCCGACAAGGAGAAATATCATGCCTAAGTATATCTACGACCCGCTGTACCTGTTCATCAATGGCGACTGGCTGGATGCGGGCGAACGCGACACCGCAGCCGTCGTCAATCCAGCCGACGGCGCCACGCTGGGCCGCCTGCCGCTGGCCACCGCCGCCGACCTTGACCTGGCCCTCGCCACGGCGCGCGACAGCTTCGCGATCTGGCGCCGCACCGCGCCTGCCGAACGGGCGCGCATCCTGCGCAACGGCGCCACACTGATGCGCGAACGCGCCGAACATATCGCCACGCTGATGACGCTGGAAGAAGGCAAACCACTGGCCGAAAGCCGCGACGAGGTGCTGCGCGCCGCCGAATACTTTGAATGGTTTGCCGAGGAAGCGCGCCGTATCGACGGCCGCGTAGTCCCTGCCAATCGGCCGGGTGTGCAGCAACTGGTGAAGAAACAGCCGATTGGCCCGGTGGCCGCGTTCACGCCCTGGAACTTCCCTGCCATTACGCCGGCGCGCAAACTGTCCGCCGCGTTGGCGGCCGGCTGCAGCGTCATCCTCAAGCCCGGTGAAGAAAGCCCGGCCACAGCACTGGCGCTGGCGCGCTGCCTGGATGACGCGGGCCTGCCGAAAGGCGTGCTGCAAATCGTCTTTGGCGTGCCGGACATGGTATCGGCGCAGTTGATTGCCTCGCCGGTGATACGCAAAGTGGCTTTTACTGGCTCCATACCGGTCGGCCGGCTGCTGTCGGAGCGTGCCGCAGCCGGTGTCAAGCCGATCACGCTGGAACTGGGCGGCCATGGCCCGGTGCTGGTGTTTGAGGATGCCGATATCGAGGCGGCAGCCGTGGGTGGCGCCGCCAACCGCTTTCGCGGCACCGGCCAGATCTGCATCTCGTCGACGCGCTTCCTGATCCAGCGCAACGCCTACCAGCGCTTCGTCACCCGCTTTGTCGACGCCACCAACCAACTGGTGATCGGCAATGGCCTGGAACCCGGTACGCAAGTCGGCCCGCTGGCCAATCCGCGCCAGCTGGCCAAAATGGAATCGCTGGTGGCGGACGCGGTCGAGCAAGGCGCGACCGTGCTGGCGGGCGGCAAGCGCATGGCCGGTCCCGGCTACTTCTTCCAGCCCACGGTGCTGGCCGATGTGCCGATGAGCGCCCGCATCATGCACGAGGAACCGTTCGGCCCGATCGCCGTGCTGCGCCCGTTCCATACGCTGGAAGATGGACTGGCCGAGGCCAACCGCCTGCCTTACGCCCTTTCTGCGTATGCGTTCACCCGCGACGCCCGCACCGCGCTGGACGTCGGCGATGGCCTGGAAGCCGGCATGATCGGCATCAACCAGTACCGCATCATCGCCACCGAACTGCCATTCGGCGGCATGAAGGAAAGCGGCCACGGCTCCGAAGGCGGCGTCGAGGGCATCGCCCACTACCTGACCAACAAATTCATCAGCCAGATCTAAAGGAGAGTTCCATGAAAGCCATCGACTTCACCAGCCCACGCGCTGCCGCCCGCCCATTCACGCCGAAACTGACCGAATTCGTCGAGCATCCACTGTACTCGCAGGTATGGACCGATCCCGACCTGTCGCCGCGCGACCGCAGCCTGATTACCATCGCCTGCCTGGTAGCGATGAACCATCCGAACGAACTGCCGGCACATTTGCGCCGCGGCCTGGAGAACGGGCTGACCAAGACCGAACTCAGTGCGGCCATCACGCACCTGGCGTTCTATGCCGGTTTCCCTGCCGCCATCACCGCCTCCGCCTATGCCAACGCGGCACTCAACGACGCTTAAAGGAATTTCATCATGAAAGCAATCATTTTTGACCAGTTTGGCGCTGCCGGCGTCCTCAAGATCGGCGAAGTGGCGGAGCCGGTGCTGCGCCCCGACGACCTGCTGGTGCGCACCCGCGCGGCCGGGGTCAACCGCGCCGACCTGACGCACCGCAAAGGCGGCTACGGCTGGCCGGACTTCGGCGACTCGACCATCATGGGCCTGGAGATCGCTGGCGACGTCATCGCCGTCGGCGAGAACGTGCAAGGCTTCGCGGTCGGCGACCGCGTGATGGGCATCGTTGGCGGCGGTGCTTACGCCGAGGTGTCGCGCATCGACTATCGCATGGCGATGCCGATTCCGGCAGGTCTGGACTACATTCAGGCGGCCGCCATTACCGAAGTCTTCGTCACGGCGCACGAGGCGTTGATCCACCTTGGCAAGCTGCAAGCTGGCGAGACGGTGCTGATCCATGCCGGCGCCGGTGGCGTTGGCGGTGCTGCGGTGCAGCTGGCGCACGCGGTCGGCGCCAACGTCATCACCACCGCGCAGGAGGAGGCCCACGCGCTGGTACATCGTCTGGGCGCCAACCACGCCATCGACTATGTCGACGAGGACTTTGCCGAAGTGGTAGCGCGGCTGACCGACAATCGCGGCGTTGATGTGATCCTAGACTTCATTGGCGCGCCCTACTTCGAGCGTAATGTCAATTCACTGACCTTTGGCGGCCGCCTGGTACAGATTGGCATCATGGGCGGCATCGATGACACAAAGATCCCGCTGGACCGGCTGCTGTACCGCCACTTGCAGATCATCGGCACGGTGATGAAGTCGCGTCCACAGGAAGTCAAGCACGCCATGTCGCGCCGCTTCAAAGAACGCTGGCTGACGCACTTCGTCAAGGATGGCCTCACGCCGGTTATCGACAGCGTCTATCCGTTGGCGGAAGCCGGTGTCGCCCAGCAGCGTATGGAGGATGGCCTGAATGTCGGCAAGATCGTGCTGACCATGTAAGTCACCTTCCGCTTTCGTATCTTTCCCGCAGCCAGGCGTGCACCCGGCTGCGCGTTTCGGCCGCCATGCGGATCGGGAAGCGGATGTAGCCATGCGCCGCTTCCGGCAGCAGATGGCATTCGACTTCGGCGACGCCGCGCCAGCGTTCGGCAAGCAGCATGGTGTCATCTCGCAGCGGGTCGCGCTCGCCGGCGAACATGATGGCGGCGGGCATGCGGGCGAGGTCGCCGTATAGCGGTGATAGCGGTGGCTGGCGGCGTTGTTCATCGCTGAGGTCAGGCGTCAGCAGACGCAGCGAAGCCAGCATGCTGGCACCGTGCAGCACCAGCGTATCGGGACCGGCGTCGCGCACGCTGGGTGTGCCAGCCAGGTCATAAACACCGTAATACAGAATCGTGCCATCGACGCGTCGCAATAATTCCGGCCAGGCTTTCAGGCGCAGCAGCGTTGCCGCTGCCAGGTGGCCACCGGCGGATTCGCCCAGCACGTAGACCGGCAGACCGGCATATTCGGGAAGGCCATCGGACAGCAGCCAGCGTGCGGCCGCCAGGCAATCGTCCATGATGTCGGCCAGCGGCGCGGTGGTGGCCAGCCGGTAGTCGACCGAAACGACTACTACATCGCACGCCGTTACCAGTTCGGTGTTGAGTTCATCGTTCATTTGGGCGTTGCCGATGACCCAGCCGCCGCCGTGAAAGTCCAGAACGACGCCACGCGGCGGGCGGGCGCCACGCAAGATACGCACAGGAACGTGCAGGCCGTCGGCGTGCGCCAAGCCTTGCTCGACGCGGATCGATGACTTCAGGCGCGCACCAAGCTGTGACACGCGCAGCAGTCCCTGAATCAGGGCAGGTGTAACGCGGTTGCTGATCTTGAAGCGCGGCAGCCAGGCCAGCTTGCGGTTGAAGCGACGTGCTTCCACCAGCGCGTCGTCATCCGGCGCCAGATTCATCAAGCGCGGTCGTCCCGGCGGCAGGCGGTGGAGAAAATGCGCTCGACCACCGCGCGTGGCACGTTACGCACGAGCAGATAAGCGGCGGCGCTACGCTGGCCATAGGTGCGTGCCCACTCAAGGCCCTGTCGCACGATCGAGGCCTGGCGCACATCGGAACGGGGAGTTATTTTGGTATCCATCCCCTACTATCTCACATTCGCCCGGCGCGGATTGTGCGGGCGCGAACCTCCGCGCCAAGAAAAAGCCCCACCAGGCTGCGATCAACCTGGTGGGGCCAAGGCCGGCATCTTCTGCCGGACAGGATTACACTTGCACCGTATCCGCTACGCTACGGAACTCTTCGATCTGGTCGAAGTTCATGTAGCGGTAGATGTCGTCGGCGTTTTTGTCGATCACGCCGATGTGCGACATGTACTCTTCCTTGGTCGGGATGCGGCCCAGGGCCGAGCACACCGCCGCCAGTTCTGCGGAACCCAGGTACACATTGGTTTCCAGGCCCAGACGGTTCGGGAAGTTACGGGTCGAGGTCGACATCACGGTCGCGCCCTTGCGGATCTGCGCCTGGTTACCCATGCACAGCGAGCAGCCCGGCATTTCCATGCGGGCACCGGTGCGGCCCAGCGTGCCGTAGTGGCCTTCGGCTGTCAGCTGTTGCGCATCCATCTTGGTTGGCGGCGCGATCCACAGGCGAACCGGGATATCCGATTTGCCTTCCAGGACTTTCGACGCGGCGCGGAAGTGACCGATATTGGTCATGCACGAACCGACGAACACGTCGTCGATCTTCGCGCCAGCCACGTCGGCCAGGGTCTTCACATCGTCCGGATCGTTCGGGCAGGCGACGATAGGCTCATGGATGTCGGCCAGATCGATTTCAATGACGGCAGCGTATTCGGCATCGGCATCCGGCGACAGCAATTGTGGATCGGCCAGCCATGCTTCCATCGACTTGATACGGCGCTCCAGCGTGCGCTTGTCCAGGTAGCCATTGGCGATCATCCACTTCATCAGCGTGATGTTCGAGGTCATGTACTCAATGATCGGCGCTTTATCCAGGTGCACGGTGCAACCGGCTGCCGAGCGCTCTGCCGACGCGTCGGACAATTCGAATGCTTGCTCAACCTTCAGGTCTGGCAGGCCTTCGATTTCCAGGATGCGGCCGGAGAAGATGTTCTTCTTGCCTTTTTTATCCACGGTCAACATGCCTTGCTGGATCGCGTACAGGGGAATCGCGTTGACCAGATCACGCAGGGTCACGCCTGGCTGCATCGTGCCCTTGAAGCGCACCAGCACCGATTCAGGCATATCCAGCGGCATCACGCCGGTGGCGGCGGCAAACGCCACCAGGCCGGAACCTGCCGGGAACGAGATACCGATCGGGAAACGGGTGTGCGAGTCGCCCCCGGTGCCGACGGTGTCCGGCATCAGCAGACGGTTCAGCCACGAGTGGATCACGCCGTCGCCAGGACGCAGCGCCACGCCGCCACGGTTTTCGATGAAGGTTGGCAGTTCGCGGTGCATCTTCACGTCCACCACTTTTGGATAAGCAGCGGTGTGGCAGAACGATTGCATCACCAGGTCAGCCGAGAAGCCCAGGCAAGCCAGGTCTTTCAGCTCGTCGCGGGTCATCGGACCGGTGGTGTCTTGCGAGCCGACGGTGGTCATCTTCGGTTCGCAGTAGGTGCCTGGGCGGATGCCCTTGCCGTCCGGCAGACCGCATGCGCGGCCAACCATCTTCTGCGCCAGCGAGTAGCCTTTGCCGGTATCGACCGGATTCTGCGGCAGGCGGAACAGGTCCGATGCCGGCAGGCCCAGCGACTCACGCGCCTTGGTGGTCAGGCCTCGGCCGATGATCAGCGGAATACGGCCACCGGCGCGCACTTCGTCGAACAACACGTCGGACTTGACCTTGAATTCAGCGATGACCTGGCCGTTTTTCAGTGCCTTGCCATCATATGGACGCAGTTCGATGACGTCGCCCATTTCCATTTGCGTCACATCCAGCTCGATCGGCAATGCGCCGGCATCTTCCATGGTGTTGTAGAAGATCGGCGCAATCTTGGTGCCCAGGCATACGCCACCGAAACGCTTGTTCGGGATGAATGGGATGTCTTCGCCGGTGAACCACAGCACCGAGTTGGTGGCCGATTTACGCGACGAGCCGGTGCCCACCACGTCGCCAACGTAGGCGACCAGGTTGCCCTTGGCTTTCAGTGCTTCCAGCTGCTTCAGCGGGCCGACTTTGCCCGGCTCTTCAGGGTTGATGCCTGGGCGCGGGTTTTTCAGCATCGCCAGCGCGTGCATCGGAATGTCCGGGCGGGTGGTGGCGTCAGGCGCCGGCGACAGGTCGTCGGTATTGGTTTCGCCGGAGACCTTGAATACGGTCAGGGTCAGGCTTTGCGGCACTTCAGGACGCGAGGTGAACCACTCGGCGTCCGCCCACGATTGCAGTACGCCCTTGGCGCGGGCATTGCCCTTGTCGGCCAATTCCTTGACGTCGTGGAAGTAGTCGAACATCAGCAGGGTTTTCTTCAGGCCTTCGGCGGCCACATCGCCCACCACGTCGTCTGCCAGCAGATCGATCATCGGCTTGATGTTGAAACCGCCCAGCATCGTGCCCAGCAGCTTGGTTGCCAGTTCGCGCGACACCAGCGGCGAGGCTTCAACGCCCTTGGCCACGGCGGTCAGGAAAGCGGCTTTCACCTTGGCGGCATCGTCCACGCCCGCAGGAACGCGGTTGGTAATCAGGTCGACCAGGAATTGCTCTTCACCGGCTGGCGGGTTCTTCAGGAGTTCCACCAGATCGGTAGTCTGGGCGGCCGACAGCGGCAGCGGAGGGATACCAAGGGATGCACGTTCGGCAACGTGGGCGCGATAAGCAGCTAGCATGAGAGTTCTCGTCAGGGTTGATTGCAGGGCAGGCAATGATCGACCGCCTGTACTGAGCGCCATTATACACCAGCAACTCTTATATAAGACATATAATAGGAGACGCCGCAGGTTTTTTGCCACACAGATACACCAATATAGCTGATTATGGCTAAACCGCCATCAAAATCACATCCGTGATTAAATGCGCCGGGCGGTTGACATCGATACCTGGCATTCCCGATACTCGTCGACAGTTCACACCACGCCGTATCGCATAGGTATCGCATATTCATGGCATCTTCCGTCGAGATTTTTCCCCTGTTGCGGCAAGCGCACACGTTTGCGCTGGGCCTGCTGATCCTGTCCACCGCCGTCGCCGTCGCCGCCCCTCCCCGCCAAATTGAAAAGCTGGATCGCGGTGTGGTGGCGATCCATACCGATGGCGGCAACTTCATCAGCTGGCGGGCTCTGGCCGACGAACCGGCCACACTGGCTTTCAACCTGTACCGCGACGGCGTCAAGCTGAACGCGCAAGCACTGGACGCGACCAACTACCTGGACGCCAAGGGCGGCGCCGATGCCAGCTACACGGTGGTGCCGGCAGGCGGCAAAGCCGGGCAGCCTGTACCAGCCTGGCCCCAGCCCTATTTGCGCGTGCCGCTGCAAAAGCCGGCGGATGGCGTCACGCCCGATGGCGAAAGCTACAACTACATCGTCAACGATGGCTCGGCCGCCGACCTCGATGGCGACGGCCGCTACGAGCTGCTGGTCAAATGGCAGCCCAGCAATGCCCACGACAATTCCCACAAAGGCTACACCGGCCCGACGCTGCTGGATGCCTACCGGCTGGATGGCACGCTGTTATGGCGCATCGATCTGGGCCGCAATATCCGCGCCGGCGCGCACTACACCACCTACCTGGCCTACGATTTCGATGGCGACGGCCCCGCCGAGGTGATGATGAAAACCGCCGACGGCACCCGCGACGGCACCGGCCGCATCATCGGCGAAGCCTCGGCCGACTATCGCAACAAGGATGGCTACGTGCTGGACGGCCCGGAATTCCTCAGCGTATTCGACGGCAAAACCGGCGCCGCCCTCGCCACCACCAGCTACACGCCGCCGCGCGGCGAGGTGGCAGCCTGGGGCGACAAGTACGGCAACCGGGTCGACCGCTTTCTTGGCGGCGTCGCCTATCTGGATGGCGCGCGTCCCAGCGCCGTCTTCACGCGCGGCTACTACACGCGCGCGGTGCTGAGCGCCTGGGACTGGCGCGGCGGCAAGCTGACACAGCGCTGGCTGTTCGACAGCGACGCTCCTGGCAACAGCGCCGCCGCCGGCCAGGGCGCGCACTGGATGGCCGTGGCCGACGCCGATGGCGATGGCCGCGATGACCTGATCTACGGCGCAGCCACCATCGGCAGCGATGGCCGCCTTCTGTACAGCACCGGCTTGTGCCACGGCGACGCGCTGCATGTCGGCCAGCATCAACCCGGCCAGCGGGGATTACAGGTCTTCATGGTGCACGAAACCCCATCCTGCTACAAAGGTCATGGCATCGAAATGCACGACGCTGCCACCGGCCGTATATTGTGGAGCGTCGACGGCAATGGCAGCGATGTCGGCCGGGGCGTCTGCATGGATATCGACGCCGCGCATCCCGGCAATGAGTGCTGGGCCAGCGTTGGCGGCCTGATGGCGTCGGATGGCACGCAAATCTCGACAGTCCATCCGCGCGCCGTCAATTTCGGTTTGTGGTGGGATGGCGACCTGCTGCGCGAAACGCTGGACGGCACGCGCATCGCCAAATGGCAACCGCAGACGCAGCAACTGAAGCTGCTGCTGGATGGCGCAGACTACGGCGCGGCCTCCAACAACGGCACCAAAGCGACGCCTGTGCTGACCGCCGACCTGTTTGGCGACTGGCGCGAGGAAGTGGTCTGGCGCAGCGCCAGCAACGACGCGCTGCTGATATTCAGTACCACCACGCCGACCACCCATCGCCTGCCGACGCTGATGCACGACACGCAGTACCGGGTGCAGGTGGCGGCGCAGAATGCCGGCTATAACCAGCCGCCGCATCCGGGCTTCTTCCTGGGCGAAGGCATGACGCCGCCGCCGGCAACAGCGCAGCAACGCTAGCTTCAGCGGCAGAGTGACTTGACGTCCAGCGCCGGCTCGGACGACTGCTCTGGCACCGCCAATGTCATACCGCGCTGTTTTGGGGCGCGTGCGACCAGGCTGCTGCTGCCAGTTTCGGCATAGGCTGGGTCGGCCTGGGCCTGCTGCAGCGTAACGTAGCGGGCGCCCGCAGCGTCCAGTCGGGCCATCACATCCGGCAGCGTCACCGCACTCCAGCCGCCCAGGTGCGTCAGCAGCACTTGCGGAATGACGCGGCAAATACCTGCATCGAATTGGCCTTCATTGCGACAATGCCCTGGTCGACAGGCTCGCCGGCAATGACGTCTTCCTGCCACGCTTCAAACGATGGCGCGCGCGTCAGGCTTAAGTGGCTGCAGCTATGGTTGCCCAACGGCTGGCCAGCGCCGCGCCAGGCGTCCAGCACCGTCTCGCTACCCGGTTCGCGAATGATCTTGACGGCATTGACGAAGCCAAAGGTCCGCATCATGGCTTCCGGTAGAACTCAATTTCGACGATGGACAGCACGCCCTTCGGTGTGCGATTCGCGCCGGTGTCGGTAATAGCCTGATTGGCCACTTCGGTCAGCTTGATGGCATTGCTTTCATCCGCCTCGCCATTCAGCTCCACTTTGACGTTGCTGCCGCGATGCGATTTGAGCGGCAGCGTGACATAGCCCAGGCTCTCCGGCGTGAAGCCGCTGTACACCAGCTCACCATCGACGCTGATGCGCAACGGATAGCGGCGCTCCTTCCAGCCGGACAGCTTGAGCGTGACCTCGTTCAGCGTGGATGGCTCGGCAAGCTTGTAGGTGATAGCGGGCGTGCCCTGCCCCGGCTTGCTGCTCCATACCGTGGTTTCATCATCGTCATAGGAATTGGCGGCGGCCTCCGTATTGCTGTCCGCCATGGCGCCAATAACAGGAACCGCCACGCGCGATACGGTAAATGGTGGCGTCGATGGCGTCGGGCCGCGTTTCAGGTTTAGCGGCAGGCCATCCGAAGGTAGCTGACGTGCCAGGCCATGCTGCACCTTGACTGGCTTGCTGTCGAGCGTCAGCACCGCCGGCGCCAAGCCAGGTGCACTGGCGCGCAAAACGATCTTGCCGGCCTGCGTGGTACTGCGTAACAGCACGCGATTGACGCCACCCTCGACCGGCAGCGCCTTCGCCAGCACGTAGTTACCCGGGCCCTCTGCGATGCCGCCACGCCACTCCGCCTGTCCGTCCAGCGTGAACGTCACCGTGTCCAGCGCCACCGGATTGCGGCGGCCGTGTGCGTCCACCACTTCCACCTGCACCAGCGCCAGGTCGGCGCCATCCGCCTTCAGGCCCTGCGGCGCGGTTGTCGCAGTCAGTTTCAGCGCAGACGGAGCGCCTGCGCTGACGAGGACCTGCTCGCATACCTGCTTGCCGGCGGCATCATAGCCGATGGCCTTCAGTTCGCCCGGCTGCCAGGCGACCGGCTCGAAGCTGAACAGGAAGCGTGCACTTTGCTTACCGCTGCCAAGCAGCTTGCCGTTCAGGTACAGCTCGACCCGTTCTGCGCTGGAAACCACCATCACTGGCTTGACCACGCCGGGCGCGTAATTCCAATGGCCGATGATGTGCAGGCGCGGCCGCTCAATGTCTACCCAGCCATCCCACATCACCTGATGGGCGTAGAAGCCATCCTTGGGAATGCGCATCGCATCCACTTCGCCGCTGCGGCGGTAGTTTTCGGCGCCACGATGATGGGTATTGCTATCCGAGAAAATGATATTCACGCCGCCGGAGGACCCCCGCATGCCGGTGCCTGGCCGTTCCCGCCAGTAGTCATACCAGCGCTGCACGTTCTCGATCGCGTGGCTGTCCTGGTTGCGGTTGTAGGATGCGGCTTTCTGGCCTTTGTAAAGCGGGCCGTCGCCGTCCTTGTGGTAAGGCGGCGTGAATTCGTCCCAGAACTTGCGCGCGCCCTCATCGCGCGAATATTCCATCGCCCACATCGGCATATTGGCGCTCTTGTTAATATATAACATCTCGCCGCCGTATTCGGAGACTTTCTGCAAGGCGGCGCTGAGCATTTCACGGCTGCCGGATGCGCGCCCGCCATGCGGATCGTACTGGTCGCGCAGCGCTTTCATCTCGCGCATATGCGCTTCGCTGATGCCGCGATTACCGCTCTCGTAAAATATGACGCTGGGATTGTTGCGGTTGTAGATGATGGCGTCGCGCATCACTTGCAGCCGCTGCTCCCAGCGCCGGCCGGTGACGTCCGCTTCCGAATCGCCGGCCGGCATGGCTTGCATCAGTCCCAGCCGGTCCAGCGACTCCACGTCCTGCTTCCAAGGCGTGATATGCATCCAGCGTATCAGGTTGGCGTTGCTTTCCAGCGCCAGGCCATTGCTGTAGTCGCTCAACCAGGCAGGCACCGACATGCCCACCGCAGGCCACTCGTTGGAGGTGCGCTGCGCGTAGCCTTTCATCTGGAGCACGCGGTCATTCAGTTTGACCATGCCCTCGCCAAACGCGGTCTTGCGGAAGCCGGTGCGCGTCTGTACGCGATCCACCACCTTGCCGTCCACCTTCAGCGTGGTCTCGACCTGGTACAAATAACCGTATCCCCAGCTCCAGAAATTCAATCCCTTGACCGTGGCGCTGGCGCTTGCCACCGCCGTTTCGCCGGGCTGCACGGTGCGAGGCGCGGAGGCGAAACGCGCCACCTCCTTGTTGCTGGCGTCGCGCAGCGTAACCTCGTAACCGAAGGTGCGTGCGGCATCGTGCTCGTTGCGCACCTGCGATTCAGCGCTGATCGTGGCGCTACGGCCGGCAATGTCGAAATCGCGGGCGTACACGTAGACGCCCGTAGTGCCCAGCGAGGAAAACAGCGGCAGGGTCTGATACAGCCGGTCCGTCACATGCAGGCGCACGTTCTTCGGCAGGCCGCCATAGTTGGCGTTGAAGTTCTTGTCGGACCACTGATAGCGCTGACCGGTGGCCGCCTCGCGGTATTCCCAGCGATTGTCGGTCCGCACCGCCACCACGTTGTCGCCTTCCGCCAGCGCTGCGCTGATGTCATAGCCGAAGGCGGTAACGCCATCTTCGTGCAAGCCCAAACGCTTGCCATTGACGAATACCTCGGCCGCCTGCCGCGCGCCTTCGAATTCCAAAAATACCTTCTTGCCGCGCGCGCTGGCCGGCAGTTTGAAATGCTTGCGATACCAGGCGATGCCGGTTGTATGGTCGACGATATCCTTGCCGAAGGCGTCGTCCTCATTCCATGCGCGCGGCAGCGTAACGGCTTGCCAGCTTTGATCGCTGTAATCCGGCTGCGCGGCGCCGGCGGGATCACCCACCGCCAGACGCCAGCCGGGATTGAAGTTGTACACCTCGCCAGCCTGCGCCTGCACGCCAACGACGGCCAGCAGCAAGGCAACTATGCATCGTAAATTGTGGTTCATCGCGCCGTCCATTTAATCCAGGTTGCGCACTAATATATTAGCTAAACGCTTGCCATGGCTTGCGCCGACGAATTTACTCAACAAATTGATTGCCGGGCGCCACCAGACTAAGGCAGCTTGGCGGCCGCCTGCGCCTGCGCGATCCAGCTGTCAAACAGCTGCTGGTGGAACTTGATCCAGCCGTCCGTATGGCGCACGATATCCGCCTGGGTGTTTTCGCCGTCGCGCATGCGCTCGTTTTGCGCATTGATATCGGCAATCGGCAAGCGCATGACTTCAAACAGCTTCACGGCTGCCGGATTTTTCTCAGCCCAGGCGCGGTTGACGACGATACGGGTAGTATTGACGGCGAAGCCATAGTCGCTGCCGTCGTTGAGGCGGGTATTGGCCTGGTCCGGATTGGACGAGAACGGCACTTGCAGCCACACCACATCTTTGCCCGGCACCATCACCCCGCTGACCCAATACGGCGTCCACGTGTAGTACAAAACCGATTCCCCGCGTTTGTAGCGGCCGATGGTATCGGCCATCAGCGCCGCATAGCTGCCCTGCACGTGCCTGACCGTCGCGCGCAGCTTGTAGGCGTCCATATGGTTTTCGATCATCGCCTCGCAGCCCCAGCCCGGCGTGCAGCCGGTCAGGTCGGCCTTGCCATCGCCATCGTGGTCGAACAGCTTGGCCAGGCCGGGATCGCGCAACTGCTCGATATTGGTGATGTTGTAGCGCTCGGCCGTCGCCTTGTCGATCAGGTAGCCTTGCGCGGCCGGGCCGGCGTATTCGCCCACGCGCAGCAGCTTGGCGTCGCCGCCGGCGTTGTTATAGTAATCCTTGTGCAGCGGGTCCCAGTGGACCGCCAGGAAAGTCGCATCGCCATTAGCGATGGCGATGTGGGCAGTAGGATACTCCACTTCCTTGATCGGCTGCGGCTCGTAGCCCAGCTTTTCCAGCGCGCGGTCGACCAGCATGGTCTGGAAGGTTTCCTCCGCCAGCGAGCTTTGCAGCGCTTGCACCTTGATGCCCTTGCCGGGCAGCGCGGCGTCAGGCGTTTGCGCCATCGCCACGCTGGTGGTCAGCGCAAGCACGGCAAGCGCCAGTGCTGACATCCAATGCAACTTGCGTTGCGACTTGTAGGTAGCTTTAAATTGTTCGATGCGATCCATACGGTTCCTTTCTTCTTATTGTGCGGTGATGGTCTTGGCTGACGCAGCGGCGTCGCCGCGCGCCCTCATGCCGCGCACCAGGCGCAGCACAAAGCCCACCGGCCCGGTCTGATACCAGTGGCGCACGCCGCGACGGGGCTGGCCCATCGCTTGCGTCAGGCGGTCTAGCGTGATCGCCAGCAGCACGATGCCGAGGCCGCCAACGGTGGCCAGGCCCATGTCCAGGCGGCCAATGCCGCGCAACACCATCTGGCCCAGGCCGCCCACCGCGATCATCGAGGCGATCACCACCATCGACAGCGACAGCATCAGCGACTGGTTGATACCGGCCATAATCGATGGCATGGCCAGCGGGAACTGCACGCGGGTCAGCAACTGCCACGGCGAAGCGCCGTAAGCGCGCGCCGCCTCGATCAGGTCGGGACGCACCTGGCGGATGCCGAGGTTGGTCAGGCGCACCAGCGGCGGCAGCGCGAAGATGATGGTAACGATTACGCCCGGCGCATTGCCGATACCGAACAGCATCACCACCGGCACCAGGTACACGAAGGCCGGCGTGGTCTGCATGGCGTCCAGCAATGGGCGCAGGATGTTTTGCGCACGGTCGCTGCTGGCCAGGAAAATCCCCAGCGGCAAACCGATCAGCAGACAGAACGCCAGCGAAGTCAGCACCAGCGACAAGGTGGTCATCGCTTCCGGCCACACGCCCAGCATCGAGACGACCAGCAGCGCCAGCACTGTACCAATCGCCAGCGCGCGGCTGGTGAACTGCCATGCCAGCAGGCCGATGATGGCGATCACCGTCAGCGATGGCGCCGCCATCAGCACATCGGTGACGCCATTCAGCGTGGCGTCGATCGGCGCGCGCACCGCCTGAAAGAATGGGCGGCAATGCTCGACCACCCAGCCGAGGCCCTGGTTGATCCAGGACTCCAGCGGCAAGCCGCCATCAAAGAGCTGCTGCAAGCCGCTGGCGTGCTCGGCCGTGACAGCCGGCTTGGCGGCGTCCAGCCAGGCGGTGTCGGTTGGCGGCGTTGGCAGCCATGGATTGATCTGGGCCGCTTGTTCAACCACCGGTGCTACTGCGGTAACGGAATTCGGATTCATGCGTGTCCTTTCTGTTTTTGTTGTTCGGCAATCGGCGGCGTCGTCGGATCGAGGAACTTCAGCAGCGTGGTACGGCTGATGGCGCCGTGGAAGCTGCCATCGTTGGCCACCACCGGCACGGCGTAAGGCAGTTGCGCCACCTGGCCGAACAGGCCGGCAACCGGCTCATCGGCACTGATCGACTGCACGTCCGGCAGGAAGGCATGCGGCAGGCCCAACGGGCCGGTGTGGCCGTCGAGCGCGCAGCGCAGCGAATCGGCCGAGACCACGCCGAGGAACTTGCGTTTCGGATCGACCACGTAGGCATAGCTGCGATCCTGATCTTCCAGCATCGACAGCGCCGCGCGGGCACCGCGACTTGGCGACTCCGATACCACGATCTGGCTCTTTCGGGCGATGTCGCTGGCCTTGAAGACCGCCGCCGCATCGACGCCGCGCACGAAGCTGCGCACATAATCGTTGGCGGGCTTGCGCAGGATCTCTTCCGGCGTGCCGACTTGCACCACGTGGCCATCTTTCATGATGGCGACGCGGTCGCCGATGCGCATGGCTTCATCGAGATCGTGCGAAATGAAGACGATGGTACGGCGCTTGATCTGCTGCAGGCGCAGGATCTCCGATTGCATTTCGGTGCGCATGATCGGGTCCAGCGCCGAGAACGCCTCATCCATCAGCAGGATCGATGGATCGCACGCCAGCGCACGGGCCAGGCCGACCCGCTGCTGCATGCCGCCGGACAGTTCATCCGGATAGCTGCCGGCGTAGCCCGCCAGGCCCACCTGCTCCAGCGCTTGCAGCGCCAGCGCATGGCGCTCGGCCTTGGGCATGCCGGCCAGTTCCATGCCGAACGCCGTGTTGTCGAGCACGGTAATTTGCGGCAGCAGCGCGAACGACTGGAACACCATGCTGATGTCCTTGCGGCGCAAGGCGCGCAGCTGCGCGTCGGGCAGCGTGTTGATATCGTTGCCGTCGATCAGGATGCGACCGTCAGTCGGCTCGATCAGGCGGTTCAGCATGCGCACCAGGGTCGACTTGCCGGAACCGGACAGGCCCATGATGACAAATACCTCGCCTGCTTCAATGGTAAAAGTGGCGTCGAACACACCGATCGTGCATTCGGTCTTGGCCAGGATGTCTTGCTTGCTGGCGCCCTGGCGGACGAGCGCGAGCGCCTCTTCGGGCTGGTCGCCGAATACTTTAAAGACATGGTCGATGATGATTTGTTTAGCCACGTTGTGGTTCTCCTTCGATTTGACGAATGGAATGACGCCCGGCGAGCCTGAGGCTGGCAATGGGAATCAGCGAACCCTGTACCGTCGGCGATACCACGGCGCACGCGAAGCGCGCGCAAGCAACGGAACAGGGGAGACACGGGGAACCGGCAAGCATGTGCCGGTATGCCGAGGTGTCATGTGCGCGCTAAAAGAGGCTGGGTCACAGGACTTTTAGCCACGCGCAGAGGGTTGGGCGCAAGGCCCGGTGCAGAGATTACTGCGATATCTGTTGTAAATTAACGTCAAGTATAGCGCAAAAAAGCAACAAAGTCCAGTGGCTTTCCAGATTGAAACGTGCTAGCTATGTGCGCTAACGCACGGATGCCGATGGATTTACTTGGCGCTTTGCGCCAACAACTGCTCAAGATATTGCTTCCACAGCGCCGCGATCGTATGGCTGCCGTGCCCCTTGGTCGCATCGGTATAAGGCAGGACCACCGCGCTGCCGCGCTTGACGCGCTTGATGCCGGTTTCGAGCAGGTTCAACTCGGGAGGATTGATCAGATCATCGGCGCTGTTGACGGCCAACAGCGGCGCCTCGATTTTTTCCAGCCCTGGCGCCGGATCGTAGTCCAGCGAGGCTTGCAGCTGGTACATCAGGTCGGTCGCGTCGGTGGTCTTCAAGGCGCTATCCACATAGCTGTCCAGCGCGGTGTCGGCGGCGGCCAAGGTCGGCAGCTGCACCTGGCGCTGAACGGTGTTGCTCCCCATCAGATATAGCATCTGCACGCCGGTGCGCAGGCTTTGCGGCTGAGTCTTGTACTCGCCGCCCTTCCACTCCGGATCGTTACGGATGGCGTCGATGACCACCCGCCGCCAGACGCGGTTTCGGCCCGATATTTGCGTCGGCACGCTGGCCAGCGGCATCAGCGCATCCATGAAGCGCGGATAGCGTTCACCCCAGACCCATGACTGCATGCCGCCCATCGACGTGCCCATGACCAGCCGCAGGTGACGCACACCCAGCCCCTCCGTCAGTAAACGGTACTGAGCGTCGACCATATCGTTGTAGCCGTAATGCGGGAAGCGCGCATGCAAGCCATCGCTAGGCTTGCTCGACTGGCCGTGGCCTATGCCATCGGTCAGGATGATGTAGTAGCGCTTGGCGTCAAGTACGCCGCCCGCTGCGAACAGCTCGCCGGCAAACTCCGGCCGCAGGAACTGGGCGCCCGTGCCGCCGGTGCCGTGCGTGATCAGCACGGCGTTCTTCACCACACCCTGCGCATCGCGCTCAGGTTTGCCCAGCGTGCGGTAATGAATGCGCAGCTCGGCCAGCTTTTCGCCAGAGCCGAACTGGAAATTCTTCAGCGTGAAATCGCCCTCGACCGGGGCAGGATAATCGGCGGCCTGGGCGCTGGCCAAGGCCAGCAGCAGCGAGAGGGAGGCAAAAACTTTCAGCATGAGGACTTTCCGTAAGTTAACTCTCCCCTATCATAGCTCAGATAGCGCGATACGTTACGGCAGCAGACCGGCGGTCCGATACGCGGCCAGCGTCTTGTCGAACACTGTCACATCGTCACAGCCGCGTGCTACCAGCTGCGCGCCTTCAATCGCCGAGAAGACCGCGAACGCCCGCCCTTTCAGCGCTTCGGCATCCATTTTCGGGTGGCCGAGCGCCAGGACACGGCCTAGCCAGCCAACGATCTGTTCCGTGAAGCGCTCGACTTCCACCCTTACTTCCGGCGCCAGGCTGGGCCGTTCCGCTGCCAGCACACCAGCCATGCACATGCGATTTTCACGCAACAGCGTGTCGCGGAACACGTCGGCGTACCTGTCCACGCAGGTGCGCCAGTCCAGCCCCTGTTCCAGCAGGCCATTCAGGTACTCCAGGAACTCTTCGGTGTATTGACGCGCCAGCGCCGCCCCCAGGTCGCCCTTGGTGGGAAAATAGTAATGGATGCTGGAACTCTTGACGCCGACCGCCTCGGCCAGATCGCGAAAGCTGAGCGCGTTGTAGCCTTGCGCTTGCACCATCAGTCTTGCCGCCATCATCACTTCCTGTTTTTTATCGCTTGCCATACCTGATCCTTGAAAAATTCTACTTGACGCGACAAAAGCTCCGGAATTATTATCTATCTACCGATAGATAGACATTTCCAGAATCGTCTTTCTAACGGCTATTCTAATCTATCTACCGAGAGGTAGACATTCTGAAAGAAAACCATGAAAATCTATGACACCCCAGGCTTCCCCAATCCAGCCCGTATCCGCATTGTCCTTGCCGAGAAAGGCATCGACCAGCTGTTTGAATTCGTTCCGGTAGACCTGATGGCCGCTGAACACAAGCAACCAGCTTTCCTGGCCAAGAATCCCAACGGCGTGGTGCCGGTGCTGGAACTGGATGACGGCGCTTATATCGCCGAATGCGTGGCGATTACCGAGTACCTGGACAATCTGGATGGCAACCCGGTCCTGACCGGCAAGACGCCGCGCGAAAAAGCCATGATCCACATGATGCAGAAACGCGCCGATGACTGGATGATCGATGGCATTGGTATTTACTTCCACTACGCCACGCCGGGCCTGGGCGCCGCGCTGCAGCCCTACAAAGCGCCGGAATGGGCGGGCCGCAAGGAATGGGGCGAACGCCAACTGGAGAAATTCAAGAATGGCCTGCGTTATTTCGACGGCATCCTGGCCAAGACGCCCTACCTGGCCGGCGAGCAGTTCTCGATGGCCGACATCACCGTCTACGCCGCGCTGTTGCACGCCGCTTTCCTCAACATCACGGTCACCGACGAATACCCGGCGCTGAAAGCCTGGCAGGCCAAGCTGGCCGAACGTCCAAGCGTGAAGCACCGCAGCGGCCAGTAAGCAAAAAAAGGAGTCCCGAGGGACTCCTTTCCTTTCAGGCGATGTCGACGTTGCCGGAGGAGTGGGCATACACGTAGCGCATCACCGCCGCCACGTCAGCCACCTGCCCCTGCGCGTCCAGCACCGTGCCCGCAGGCCGCGCGGTCGATAGACCCGCGTGGATCTGGTCCAGCAAGCCTTGCACCAGCGCGGCGTGGCTGGTGCCCGCCGTCGGGTCCTTCAGGCTGTCGCGCAGCTCGAATGAAGACACCTGACCATCGCGATTGAGGTCGAGTGTTTGGTACAAGGCATCCGATTGTGCCTGCGTACCGCCGGCAGCGACGATCTGTGCGCCGTATTCCTCCTTCGAAATCAGCATGTCATGGTTGGCATCCACGACATCGGCCACCGTGCCGTTGATCATTTCTCTGAACGACAGCGCGCGCAAGCTTGGCGGATTCGCCGGATCAGGTTGCGCCATCGTCGCCTGGAACTGCATGGCGAACGGCGGCGCAAAATTGGACGTCATTTTGATGAGGTTCATGCGCTTCTCCCTGGTTGGTCATACAGGCAGGACTGGCATCAGTCCTTCAAAAGTGGCGGCCGAGGTATCGGCCGGGGTCAATGCATCGTTGGTGGTGGAGCCGCCGATGTAGCGCTCGGCAATCTTCCATCCGTCCGGCGTGCGCACCAGACGGTCGCGCATCGGCGAATACAGCCAGATCGCCGGCAGGCCGTCGTAGCTGGTCATCACCTGCCCTGCTCCCAGCGCTGGCGCATCCTGCGGCAGCGCGTGGCGCACCAGCAGGTTGTGATAGCGCACCTGCACGCCATCGCCATCCACATCGACGATGTGATTGGTGGCATGCCGGCTCACGCCAGGTATCAGGTAGGGATAATCGTGTTCGAAGAAGTGGCGGATCTCGGCGTGGCCGCTAATGGTGCCGTGGAAGTGATAGGCCACGGCGTTTGGCGTGAACGCATCGATCATGCCCTCCACATCCCAGGTTTCAAACAGCCAGTTGACCCGGTTGACGAAATCAACGGCGCTGGCGCGGTCTGCCGCATCCACCTGGCTGACGCGTGCGATGGCTGGAAAAGCTTGCATGTTTACTCCTTACAGATACTGCTTGAAAAAGCCGCAGTGCGGGCATTGGCCTGCGATGCGGCGACGAAGCCTGGATGGCGAATGTGGCTGTCATCACAGGTATTCGCATGGCCCGGTTTCATCATATGTGCAATTGCACATGACGGTCAAGAACCTTGCGTCCGCACCGTGCTGGGGGAATAGCCAAAATGGCTTTTGAAGGCGCGGCTGAACGCGGCCTCCGAGGCGTAACCGCTGCGCCCCGCCGCCTGTGTGACCAGCGCTCCTTGCACCAGCATGTCATGCGCCAGCGTCAGCTTCCAGTGCTGCGCATACTGCAGCGGCGCCCGTCCCACTGCGGCGGAAAAGCGTTCGGCAAACGCCGAGCGCGACATGCCAGCCAGGCTTGCCAGCGCCTGCACTGTCCAGGCCCGCTGCGGTTCGGCATGAATGGCACGCAGCGCCCGCCCCAGGCGCGGCTGCGACAGGCCGGCGACCCAGCCGGGATGCCGCTCCTGGTGCTCGGCCCAGCAGCGCAGCGCACGAATCACCAGCAAGTCCACCAGCCGCGACACCATCAACGCCGAGCCGGGGCCGCCGCCATGGGCCTCCTGTAGCAGGAAGCGGGTAATCGCATCCAGCCACGGTGGCGCAGCCGCGCCATTGCCGGGCACATACAGCGCGTGCGGCAGCGCCGCCAGGATGGCAGCGGCCGCATCGCCATCAAAATGGAACTGGCCGCCGATCAGCCGGCATGGAGCACCGTCCCGCCCGGCACGCAACACATGCCGGGTGGCGCCGAAATGGCTGCGGCTGAGCGGCTCGATGTCGCTTTCCGCCAGCGCCGCGCTGCTGCCCAGCACATGCTCGTGACGGTGCGGCAGCATCAGCAAGTCACCGCGTACCAGAGGTAACGGCGCGCCGTCACCCAGATGCAGCCAGGCCTCTCCCTGCTCGACATAATAGAAGTGCGCCGCCCCTGCCGGAAAACGCAAAGCCCACGGTTCCTGGAGTTCCGCCCGGTAGACGGCACCACCACGTAAGCGCACCTGCGTCAATACCTGCGACAGCAGGTCGGTTTCGGACGCTGGGGCATGAACTACGGCGTCGCCATCATGGCCGTGCTGGCGGGCCTTGCTTATCATGCTGATCGCCGCGGCACTTTTTTCTTTCATTCTCAGGAATACCTCATGAAACATCTATGGAAACCCATGGGCGCAATCGCGCTCGCGGTGGCGGCGCTGTCCGGCACCCTGTCACTGTCCGGCTGCGGCAGCTCCGACGCTGTCGCCGCCACCGTCGCTGCGGAAATCAAGCCGACCACCGTGGTCCTGGTGCACGGCGCCTGGGCTGACGGCTCCAGCTGGTCGAAAGTCATTCCGCTGTTGCAACAGCGCGGCCTCAAGGTCGTGGCAGTACAGCTGGCACGCAAGTCGCTGGCCGATGATGCCGCCACCGTCAGCCGCGCCATTGCCGCGCAAAGCGGCCAGGTGGTCCTGGTCGGCCACTCCTACGGCGGTGCTGTCATCACCGAATCCGGCAACGATGGCAAGGTCGCGGCGCTGGTCTACGTGTCGGCGTTTGCGCCGGGCGATGGCCAGTCGATCAACGACATCACCAAACCGTTCCCGGCCGGCGCCTGGCAAAAAGGCCTGGTGGTCGACAGTGCCGGCTACCTGACGCTCGACGCGCCCACCTTTGCTTCCAGCTTCGCGCCGGATGTGGCGGAAGCCGAGCGCAATGTGCTGACCTCGGTCCAGGGCCCGATCTTCAACCACGTGCTGGACGATAAGGTCGGCACGGCCGCCTGGAAAACCAAACCTTCGTGGTGGGTGTACGGCGACGCCGACATCATCATTCCGGGTGCCTTCCAGCAGGCGGAGGCAGCGCAGATCAAAGCCCATATTAGCGCCATCACCGGCGCCAGCCACGTTGCGCTGATCTCACATCCCGCCGAGGTCGCCAACAGCATCCTCGGCGCGGTCGGCAGCGTCGGCGGGCTGTAACATCAGGAGCGCAGGAAGGCCAGCAGATCGCTGTTCAGCTGGTCTTTCTGCGTAATCAGCAGGCCGTGCGAGCCTCCCTCGTAGACCTTCAGCGTGGCGTGGCGCACCAGTCCGGCCGACAGCTTGCCGGAAATCTCGAACGGCACGATCTGGTCGTCATTGCCATGCACCACCAGCGTCGGCACGGTGATTTTCTTCAGGTCGGCGCGGAAGTCGGTTTCGGAGAAGGCGGTGATGGCGTGGTAGGCCGCCAGCACACCGGTATTCATGCCCTGACGCCAGTAATCGTCACGCACGCCCTCCGACACCTTGGCGCCAGCGCGGTTGTAGCTGTAGTACGGCATGGTGACGTCCTTGTTCCACTGTGAGCGGTCGGCCTGCACGGCGGCGCGGAAGGTGTCAAACAAGGCTTTCGGGGCGCCGCCCGGATTGTCCGGCGTCTGCAACAGGAATGGCGTCACCGCCGCCACCAGCGCCACTCTGGCGACACGCTGCTCGCCGTGGCGGCCGATATAGCGCGCCACTTCGCCACCGCCCATCGAGTGGCCCACCAGCGTTACCTGCTTCAGGTCGAGCGCGTTAATCAAGGCCGCCAGGTCGTCGGCAAAGGTGTCGTAGTCGTAACCACCGGCCGGCTGGCTCGAACGGCCGAAGCCGCGGCGGTCAAAGGCGATGACGCGGTAGCCTTGCTGCATCAAGAACAGCATCTGGTATTCCCAGGCATCGGCCGACAGCGGGTAGCCGTGGCTGAACACCACTGCCGGGCCGCTGCCCCAATCCTTGTAGTACAGCGTGGTGCCGTCGTTCAGCGTCAGCGTGCTGGCGCTGAGACGCGCCGGCGCGGCCTGGCCGGCAGGTTTGGCGCTTGCTGCGGCGGCTTGCGTGCCGGCAGCGACCAGGCCAGTGAAAGCGGCCAGGCCAGCCAGGGAGCCGAGCAAAGTCCGGCGTGAAGAAGTCGTGCGTTGGATCGTCATGATAGTCCTTGAGAGTTAACTATCTATCGGTAGATAGATTAAGTGGATAGTAAAACGGCGCGATACCGCTGTCAAGCGGCAAGCCGCGCTTATTGCATGCTTATCGCATACCTATTGGCTTGGGGTTTAGGGTTTCCGGCTCCAGGCGGCCAGCTGCTGACGCAATGCCGCTGCTTCCGGCGCGCCGACCCCGGCTTCGAATTCTGCCTGCGCCGCCAGCCAGTGCGCGTGCGCCTGCTGATAAGTGGCGCTTCCCGCCGCCGTCAACGACAACAGCAGCTTGCGCGGATAAGCCGGGTCAGGCTGTTGCAGCAGGTAGCCGTCGCGCGTCAGCGGTTGCAGCGCGCGCACCATGCTGGTCCGGTCCATCACCAGCACATCCGCCAGTTCCTGCACAGCGATACCCGGCGCTTCGTTGATGGCGGCCAGGATGCTGAACTGCGACGAACTCAGGCCCATCGGCGCCAGGTGGCGGTCATACAGGGCAGAAATCGAACGTGCTGCCTGCCGCACGGCGAGGCAATTACATGCCAGAATGGCGAGCTGCTTGGTCATAAATGGTTCAATCTAAAGCGTAGTTGATGGCAAGTGTACCGCAGGCAGGGGCCGCACGCTGCCTTCCCTGCCCTGCGGCGGCTGCCTTAGCTGCCCGGAGCATCCCAGCCGCCGCCCAGCGCGCGGATCAGCGCGATGGTGGTGATGGCCCGGTTGCCGCGCAGCTGCACGGCGCTCCGTTCGACCGTGGCCAGATTGCGCTCGGCGTCCAGCAACTCCAGGTAGCTGGAGCGGCCGGCGTCATACAGCTTGTGGGCCAGTTCGGCCGAGCGGCGCGCCGACACCAGCGCGTCTTCGATCTGGCTGGACTGCCCATGCAGAATGCGCAAGCCGGCCAGATTGTCCTCCACCTCGGCAAACGCCGCCAGCACGCTGTGCCGGTAGGCGGCCACCGATTCCTCCAGCGCCGCCTCGCTGCGCGTGACGTCGGCGCGGTGGCGGCCACCATCGATCAGCGGCGACGACAGCAACGCGCCCAGCATCCATGAGCGGCCGGTCATCGTCAGCACATCCGGGAAATTGCCGGCCACGCCGCCGCCGGCCGCGTTGATATTCAGCGCCGGGAACATGGCCGCGCGCGCCACGCCAATACGGGCATTGGCCACCGCCATGCGCCGTTGCGCGGCGGCGATGTCGGGCCGACGCTCCAGCAGCGTCGACGGCAGCCCGGCAGGAATCGCCGGCATGCGCGCGGCGTCCGACAAGGGACTGGCGGCAGCGCTGTAGCTGGCGGCCGGCTTGCCCAGCAACACCGCCAGCGCGTGCTCGGTGGTGGCGCGCTGCTGTTGCAGGCCGATGGCTTCGGCCCGCGTGGTCGACAGCTCAGTCAGCGCGCGCGCCAGGTCGAACTCGCCAATGTCACCCAGGTCAAAGCGGCGCTGGTTGACCTTGACGTTTTCTTCGCGCGTCTGCACGGTGCGCTCCAGCGTCTCCAGCTCGGCGTCGATGGCGCGCTGGCGGAAATAGTGTTGCGCCACATCCGCCTGCAACGCCAGCAGCACCGAGCGGTAGCTGGCTTCGGTGGCGTCCGCATCGGCCGTGGCGGCCGCTATATTCGACGATACCCGGCCGAACAGGTCGACCTCATAGCTGGCGGTCAGACGGGCCCGGTAGGTGGTCTGCGGCGCCACCGGCGTGCCGGCCGGCAGGCCCAGTTCCGCCGGCGCCGGACGGCCCCGCTGGACCCCGGCTGCCAGGTCCAGTTGCGGCACGCGGTCGGCTTCGGCGATGCCGGCGATGGCGCGCGCCTGGCGCACCCGTGCCGCCGCCACCGCCAGGTTGGCATTGCTGCGGGTGGCCTCGGCAATCAGCCCATCCAGCGCCGGATCACCAAAGGCGCGCCACCACTCGCCGCGCGCCTGCTGCTCGGCCGGCCGCGCCGTCACCCAGCGGCTGCCGTCTGCTGCGGTCTGCACCGTCGCCTCCTTGAAAGCGGCTGGCGTATCGATGACCGGCGGCCTGAAGTCTGGCGCGGCACAGCCGGCCAGCAAGACCGCTAGGATGCTCATGGCTGCTCTCTTCATCTTAATGGCCCTCCAGCTTTTGCTCGGCGCTGTGTACCTGCGGCTTATGCCGCTCCAGCCGCTGCGCCAGCTTGCGTACCAGCACATAAAACACCGGCGTCAGGAACAGGCCGAAGAAGGTCACGCCCAGCATGCCGGCAAACACCGCCACCCCCATGGCATGCCGCATTTCCGAACCGGCGCCGTGTGAGAACACAAGCGGCAGCACGCCCATGATGAAGGCGATCGACGTCATCAGGATCGGCCGCAGGCGCAGGCGGCACGCTTCCAGCGCGGCGTCCACCACGCCACGGCCGTGATGCTCCAGTTCGCGGGCGAACTCGACGATCAGGATGGCGTTCTTCGACGCCAGGCCGACCAGCACGAACAGCGCGATCTGCGTGAAGATATTGTTGTCGCCGCCGCTCAGCTTGACGCCCAGCAGCGCGCTCATGATCGACATCGGCACGATCAGGATCACCGCCAGCGGCAGCGTCCAGCTTTCGTATTGCGCAGCCAGCACCAGGAACACCAGCAGCACGCACAACGGGAACACATACATCATGGTGTTGCCGGCGATGGTGTCCTGGTAGGTCAGCCCGGTCCATTCATAGCTGACGCCTTTCGGCAGCACCTCGGCCGCCAGCCGCTCCAGCACCGCCTGCGCCTGACCACTGGAATAACCCGGCGCCGGGCCGGCGTTCAGGTCGGCCGCCACGTAGGCGTTATAGCGCTGCACGCGGTCCGGGCCATAGCTGTCGCTGATGCGCATCAGCGAAGACAGCGGTATCATTTCGCCCTTGTCATTGCGCACCTTCATCTGGCCGATGTCCTCCACCCGCGAGCGGAAGCGGGCGTCAGCCTGCACCCTGACCTGGTAAGTGCGGCCGAACTGGTTGAAGTCGTTCACATACAGCGAGCCGAGATTGATCTGCAGCGTCTGATAGATGGTTTGCAGCGGCACGCCCAGCTGCTTGGCGCGGTCGCGGTCGATGTCGGCATACAGCTGCGGCACATTGATCTGATAGCCGGAGAACACGCCTGCCAGCTCCGGTGCGGCGCGCGCCTTGTCGACCAGCGCCTGGGTAGCCTTGTACAGTTCGTCGTATCCAAGATTGCCACGGTCCTCGATCATCATCTTCAGGCCGCCGATGGTGCCCAGGCCGTTGACCGGCGGCGGCGGGAACACCATGACAAAGGCGTCCTGGATGGCGCCGGCGCGCTTGTTGATCTCGCCGGCAATGCCGGTGGCGCTGACCTCCGGCGTGTTGCGGGTCTCCGGCGCCAGTTCGCCGACGAAGACGATACCGGCGTTGGGCGCATTGGTCAGGTCGTTGACCGACAGGCCGGGGAAAGCCACCGTGTTGCGTGCACCAGGCACGCCCAGCGCGATCTCGGCGGTTCGGCGTATCACTGCATCGGTGCGGTCCAGCGCGGCCGCTTCCGGCAATTGTGCGAAGCCGACCAGGTAGCCCTTGTCCTGCGACGGCACGAAGCCGGGCGGCACCAGGCGGAACAGCAGCGCCGCCAGCGCCACCAGCAGCAGGTAGAAACCGACCGACAGCGTCTTGTGACTGAGCACGCCCTTGACGCCGCCTTCATAACGCTGCGAGCTGCGGCCGAAGAAGTCGTTAAACCAGCGGAAGAAGCGGCCGAACAGCTTGTCGATCACGCGCGTCAGCGCATCCTGCGGCGCATCGTGCGGGCGCAGCAGCGCGGCTGCCAGCGCCGGCGCCAGCGTCAGCGAGCTGAAGGCGGAAATCACCGTCGAAATCGCAATCGTCAGCGCGAACTGGCGGTAGAACTGGCCGGTCAGGCCGGCGACGAAGGCGATCGGCACAAACACCGCGCACAGCACCAGCGCAATCGCAATGATGGGGCCGCTGACCTCTTTCATCGCCTGCACCGTGGCGGCGCGCGGCGACAGCCCGGCGGCGATATTGCGCTCGACGTTTTCCACCACTACGATAGCGTCGTCTACCACGATGCCGATCGCCAGCACCAGCCCGAACAAGGTCAGCGTATTGATCGAGAAGCCGAACGCCAGCATGACGGCAAACGTGCCCACCACCGACACCGGCACCGCCAGCAGCGGAATGATCGACGCCCGCCAGGTTTGCAGGAACACGATCACCACCAGCACCACCAGCGCGATCGCCTCAAACAGCGTGTGGATCACCGCCTTGATCGAATCGCGCACAAACATGGTCGGGTCATAGGCCACGCTGTACTCGACGCCGCGCGGGAAGTCCTTGCTCAGCTCGGCCATGCGGGCGCGCACGTCGGCCGACAGTTGCAGGTCGTTGGCGCCAGGCGAAGCAAAGATCGCCAGCGCCGCAGCCGGCTTGTTGTCGAGCAGCGCGCGCAGCGCATACGAACCGGAACCCAGCTCGATGCGCGCGACGTCGCGCAGCCGCGTCAGCGCGCCGTCGGCATTGGTGCGAATGATGATGTTGCCGAAGTCTTCCTCGCTCTTCAGCCGCCCCTTGGTGTTGACGCTGAGCTGGAAGTCGGCGGCGCGCGTCGGCGAACCGCCAACCACGCCGGCCGCGACCTGCACGTTCTGCTCGCGGATTGCGCTGGCGATATCGCCGGCGGTGAGGCCGCGCTGCGCCACTTTTTGCGGATCGAGCCAGACACGCATGGCGTAGTCGCCCGAGCCAAGTATCTGCACATCGCCCATGCCAGGGATGCGCGCCAGCTGGTCCTTGACGTTCAGCACCGCATAGTTGCGCAGGTACAGATCATCATACGACGAGTCCGGCGACACCAGGTGCACCACCATGGTCAGGTTGGGCGAAGTCTTGACGGTGGTAACGCCGATCTGGCGCACCTCCTCGGGCAAGCGCGGCAAGGCCCGCTGCACCCGGTTCTGCACTTCGGTTTCCGCCTGCTGCACATTGGTGCCGATGGCGAAGGTGACAGTCAGCTTGAGCGCGCCATCGGAAGTGTTTTGCGACGACATATAGATCATGTGCTCGACACCGTTGATTTGCTCCTCCAGCGGCGCCGCCACGGTTTCGGCAATCACCTTGGGATTGGCGCCTGGGTACTGGGCGCTGACCACCACCGACGGCGGCACTACATTGGGATATTCGGAGATCGGCAGCTGAAAAATCGCAATCAGGCCGCCGACAAAAATGATGATGGACAAGACCGCCGCGAAGATCGGCTTGTCGACAAAAAAGCGCGAAAAATTCATGATCAGTTCCCTTTACCGACGACTGCCACGTTGGCGTCAGCGCCGTCCATCGCCACCATTTGCGGCGCCAGCAGTGCATCCGGGTGCACCCGTTGCAAGCCATTGACGACTATCCGCTCGCCTGCCTTCAGGCCCGAGCGCACGATGCGCAGGCCACCGGTGGCGGCGCCCAGCGTCACCTGCCGGTACTGCGCCTTATTGTCTTTGCCGACCACATAGACAAACTTGCGGCTCTGGTCAGTACTGATGGCCTGATCGTTGATCAGCACCGCCTTGTGGCCGCCGGTCACGCCGCTGTCCACCTGCACCCGCGCGAACAGCCCGGGCGCCAGCAGATTGTCGGTATTGGCAAACACCGCACGCATGCGCACCGCGCCGCTGCCGGCATCGAGGCGGTTATCGACGAACTCCAGCCGTCCTTCATGCGGGAAGCCGGTTTCGCTGGCCAGGCCGATGCGCACCTTGACCGGCTCGTTGCGGCGCGTCCGGGCACCGACTTGCAGATAGGTTTCCTCGTCGCCATCGAAGCTGGCATAAATGCGGTCGTCCGAGACCACCGAGGTCAGCACGGCGGTCTGGTCGACCAGGTTGCCGACCGTGATCTCCGCCTTGCTGACGCGGCCATCGATGGGTGCGCTGACTTGCGTGTAACTCAGGTTGAGCCGGGCCGTTTCATATTGAGCTGCGGCGGCGCGCGCATTCGCGTCCAGCTCTTTCAGCGCGGACGCGCGTTCGTCGTACTCGCGCTGGGCGATGGCGCGGTCCGCCAGCAGCTTCTCGGCGCGCTTCAGTTCCAGCTTGGCCAGGTCGGCCCTGGCGCTGGCGGCCAGCGCCGCTGCCTGCGCGCGGCTGGCCTCGGCGGCAAACGGACGCGGATCGATGACGAACAGCAGCTGCCCTTTCCGCACCTTGCTGCCCGGCGCGAAATGCACCGAATTGATGTAGCCTGCAACGCGGGCGCGGATGTCGACGCGTTCAATCGCTTCCATGCGGCCGGAGAATTCCTGCGTCAATGTCACGCCGCGCTCGACCACGACAGCGGCCGTCACCGGCGCGCCCTGCGCCGGCGCGACGGCGTTATTGCTGTGCGCATTGCCACAGCCGCTGAGGACCAGCGTCGCCAGCCCTCCGGCAAATAGCGCAGGCGCCAGCATCCCTAATTTGCTGAAATCTGTATTGTTCATGAGAATCCACGTGTGCAATTACACATATATTGGGTAAAATAAAGCCCCTTGATTCAAGAGGCTGCGGCTTATTCATGATGATTGTAATCTATCTACTTGCAAAGTCAACCGCTTTATGCCAACCCAGGGCGCCGCAGGTGGCGTGCTGATGGACCGGCTGGCAACCATGCGGGTGTTTGTCCGGGTCGCGGACGCGGCCAGTTTCGTGCGCGCCGCCGAAGCGCTGCAACTGCCGGCAGCTTCGGTGTCACGCATGGTGCAGGCGCTGGAGGCCCATTTGAAAGTGCGGCTGCTGAATCGCAGCACCCGCAATGTCACCCTCACCGACGAGGGCCGCGCCTACTACGAACGCTGCGCCAGAGTACTGGGCGAGATCGATGAGATGGAAGCGATGGCGGCCGGTAACCGCCAGGGCGCACGTGGCCGGCTCAAGGTCGGCCTGCCCGGCTCAATGGCGAAAAGCGTCCTGATACCCGCGTTGCCCGACTTTCTGGCGCGCTATCCGCAGATCGACGTCGAGCTGGCGATCTCGGACCGCCGCGTGAACCTGATCGAAGCCGGCGTTGACTGCGCGATCCGGGTCGGCGCCTGCGCCGACCCGGGCCTGGTGGTCAAGCACATCGGCCAGGTGGCGCGGATCACCTGCGCCTCGCCGGCTTATCTGCGGCAGCATGGCGAACCGCGCAGCGTCGCCGATCTCGCGCGGCATGTCGGTATCGGCTATGTCTGGGATCATGGCGGGCGCAGCCGGCCCTGGGAATTCACCGTCAACGACCAGCTGGCGCAGGTGCCGATGGCGCATACGGTGTTTGTCGACGACGCCGACGCCTACCTCGCTTGCGGCGTGGCCGGCCTGGGCATTGTCAGCGCCTCGGAATACACGCTGCGGCCGGCGGTGCGCAGCGGCCTGCTGCGCCAGATCCTGCACGACTACGCCACCCCGCCCCGGCCGGTGGCGATCGTGTTTCGCCCCAACCGCCATATGCCACAACGCCTGCGCACCTTCATCGACTGGTATGCGGCGCTGTATCAGTCGCTGCCCGAACAGGCCTGACAAAGTACGCCAGAATGCGGCGGGCGATATCGGCGCCCTCCTCTTCCAGCGCGAAGTGGCCGGTGGCATAGTGCACTACCTCGGCGGACGGCACCAGCTGCCGCAGTGCTTCGGCGCCAGCGGGCGGGAACAGCGGATCGCCATCCCCCCACACCACCAGCGTCGGCGGCTGCCGCGCCTTCAGATACGCCTGCCAGTCCGCATACAGCGGCAGATTGCTGGCGATGTCCACCTGCAGGTCAGTCATCACGCGCCGGTCGTCGGCCAGGCCGAGCGCGTAAGCATCGCTCAGCCAGGCGTCCGGATTCAGCTGTTCGGGCTGGCGTGCGCCCTGGCGATGCAGGAATTGTGCGGTTGCCAGCGAGACGCGCGAGGCGGCGGCTGCACGCCGCGCCGCTGGCGGGGCGGCGGCACCCGCCTGCACTGCCGCCAGCCGGTCAGGCGCCCAGCCGTCCAGCGAAACCGGCGTGTTCTGGAAGATCAGGCCGGCGATCCATTCCGGATGACGGGTGGCCAGGCGCATGCCAACAGGCCCGCCAAAATCCTGCATATACAGGATGACTTTACCCTGGCTGGCGCTGGCCACAAAACGCTCGATGGTATCAGCCAGGCTGTCGAAGGTGACGGCGCCCCGCTGCTCCGGCGGCGCGGCGCTGTAGCCCATGCCCGGATAGTCAGGCGCCAGCACATGGAACTGTCCGGCCAACGCCGGCATCAGGTCGCGAAACATATGGGATGACGATGGAAAGCCGTGCAGCAGCACGATCGTCGGCAGGCCGGGATCGCCGGCTTCGCGGTAAAACACGCTGTCGCCATGGAGCTGGATGGTATGGCGCGACATGCTTTGCGCGGCTGCACCGCACGCCAGCAAGCATGCGCAAAGCGGCAGTGTGCGCCACCGGCCGCGCACCATCAGCCCGCCCTCTGCGCTGGTGCCTGCGCCAACGGCAGCGCGAAATAGCCAGGGTCCAGCACGTCCTTCATGCGCTCGTAAAAAGCCTGGCGGAACGCCAGCACCGAGGCGAACGGCCGCATGGCGACGCTGCGCTCGATCACCAGTCCATCGTCATCATGCAGCAGCATTTCAAAGCTGTCGAGCGGCTGGCCATCGACCGTGCCGCGCCATACCAGCAGCGTCACATCCCCCTCCGACATCTCGGCGATATAGCTGCCGTCACGCACGGCGATGGCGCCGACCATGGCGCGCGCCACGGCGTCACGGCCGATGATGTTACGCGACAGGACGGGACTCTTGAACACGACTTCCGGCGCCAGGATGGCGCCAATTTCCTCGGCGCTGGCGCCGGCTTCACGGAGTTGTATCAACGGATGCATGATGGTCCTTTCAAAAAAGTCCCGTCATTGTAGGAAGCCGAACGCGCATTGACGACCTGCTGCACGCACTACTGCATTGCTGCATCCGGAATATTCCAGTTTCGACATCACAGTCTTGCGCGATCAAGCATCGTATCGCTGGCATCCAGCACGTATATTGGCCCGGCAGCGCCCCGCAATTTCTTCAACTTCGTCAAGGAGCAACACGACATGAGCACACTGACTATCAGCAATTCCGGCACCGCCTGGATCCGCGACATGCAGGCACAAGGCAAATCGGCAGCCGGCGGCTGGGCCAACAGCCCGAATGCGGCCTATTACGCCTCGCTGGACACCGACCATCCGCTGCCCAAGCCGGTGTCCGGCTTGCCGACCAGCTTCGCCGAGCTGCTGAAAGCGCATGGCGTAGAAAAGCAAGACCCTCAGCTTCCAGCAGTGCAGACGGCGACCAGCGGCCACCGCATCAACGTGACTGCCTGAGCTGCGGCGCAACGGGCAGGCGTGTTTGTTGCCAAAACCGGTATAACTTCTTGAAACCAAGTTAGGCTACAATCGCGATTTTGCCCGGAGTCGCGGAAATGATTTTCAAGCTGCGATTTATTTGTTTGTTCGCTTGCCCCCTGTTTATATCGGCCTCATCAATATCCGCGCCTGTGCCAGTTGCAGGCGTTGCACCGCTTGAATTGCGTATTGCCGTGGTGTCGGATGGCCGTGCCGACTACTTCGTCCGGCTGCTGGAAGAGTCATTGAAATTGATACAGCAGCCCTATCACATCCAGTATGTGAAGGATATTCCCGCACGCCGCATGTGGTGGATGCTGGGCAGCGATGACATCAATCTCTTCTATGGCATGCAGTCCAAGGAAAAGGACAACGATAAACAGCTGGTCCCGGTGCGTAATGCTTTGACCAACGGCTTGATCGGTCAGCGTGTGCTGTTGATACGCCATGCCGATACAGCAGCCTTCGCCCAGATCCGGTCCGTCGGAGATCTGAAGCGTACCGGACTGATCGCCGGTTTCGGCGCCGGCTGGGGCGATACCAAAGTGTGGAAAGCGGCGGGCTTGCCGCTGTACGAGCACGCCGCACCGTGGAATACGGTGTATGCGATGGTGGCGGCGGGAAACCGCCATGTCGATTATCTGCCGCGCGGCGTGATTGAGGTGCTGAAAGAGGCACGTGCGCATCCTGAGCTGGCAGTGGAACAACACCTGTTATTCGAGTACCGCGCCGACTTTGGTTTTTATCTGAACCCATCGGTCGCCCATTACCGCCCCATCATTGAGCGGGCCCTGAAAGCGGCGGAAGCCAGCGGACTTAAAGCACGCCTGATCGATGAAGCATTTGGCGCCGACATCAAGGCACTAAACCTGAACCGCCGTCTGCGCCTGCCACTGTTGCCAACGCCAAAGTAAGAAAAAATCCGGCATCTTGGCGAGAGGCCGCGTTCAGACAGGCACGCGCGCGCCGCCCGGCAATCAGTTGGCCGGCCTGGACGCCACCACCGAGAAGACCGCAGAAATTGCCAGGCTGGCGGCCACGCACAGCATTGCGGCGGCAAACGCCTTGGCCATCGACGTCGGATTGGGCGATGTCCCTGCCAAGGTGAAGAAGATGCCTCCCATGACAGCAACGCCAAGCGCTGCGCTGATCTGCAAGGCGGAGTTGGTGATGCCAGCAATCATCCCGGAGCCGGTGACCGGTGCGCGATTGATGACAGAGCGCACGAGTGTTGGCAGCGCCCATCCTTGACCGAAACCCAGCAAGCCCACGGCCATGACCAACGGAATCTGGTCTGGCATGCGGCCAGGCGTCGCAGCCACGAGGACGGCCAGGGTCACGCAGCCAGCGACTTCGAGCATCATGCCGATGGCAGGAACAAATCTGCCGCAAGCGCGCAGGACCAGCGGCGTCGTCAGCGGGCCTATGAAGGCGCCAACGCCGAAAGGCAGGAAGACCAGCCCCGTTTCCACAGGACTCAGCCCGATGGCGGATTGAAGATAAACGGAGAACACCAGGAAAAAGGCCGAGACCACATAGAAGAAAAGTACCCCTGTGAGGCCGCTCATTAACCCAGGTATCTTGGCCAGATCAACACTGATGATCGGGACCCCGCCCCGACGGCCATAAGCCTTCTCGTATTTCCAGAAGCAAAAGCCAGCAAGCGGGAATGCGATGAGCATGGCGCAGGCCCACCACGGCCAACCGAACTCCCGTCCCTCGACCAGCGGAACAATCAGTAACGCCAGCGTGAGCGCACAGAGCAACATGCCGACTTTGTCGACCGGCGCCGGGTCGTCGCCGCGCACGTCCGGCAGCAATGGAAACCCGAAAATGAGCACAGCCGCCACAATGGGCAGGTTAATCAGAAAAATGATCCGCCATTCCAGGTGCAAGAGGTCTTCGGAAATTAACGCACCGCCAAGCGCTTGCGCAGCTACCGCTGCCAGCCCCACAGCGGCGCCGTACAGGCCCAGCGCACGTGCACGCTCCTGCTCCGGAAACAACGCATGGATGGACGCCAGGCCTTGTGGCGCCATGGCGGCTGCACTCAGGCCTTGCAGCATGCGTCCGGCAATGAGCAAGGCCGGTGAGGTGGCCAGACCGCACAACACCGAGGTCAGCCCGAAGCAGCTGATACCAACCAGGAAGATTTTACGTCGACCAAACAGGTCGCCGAGTCGACCACCGGTGATGAGGAAAACCGCATAGGCGGCTGCATACCCGGAAATAAGCAGTTGCAGTTCTGCAGCGCTCGCATGGAGCGAGCCCTGTATCGACGGCAGAGCGACATTCACGATGAAGAAGTCCAGCGGGGGCAGAAAAGCCCCCACCAGCAATACCGCAAATGCCGACCACCGGCGCGCGGCGGAGCTTGTCGTCCGCATCACTTCCGTGCCTCGTGCATTCAACGCATGCCTCCCGATGCCAGGATGACTTCACCTGTCACCCACCGCGCATCGTCCGAAGCGAGATAGCAGACGATGGGCGCGATGTCCCGCACCTGGCCGATGCGGCCCAGCGGCGTCTGGCCCTCGTTCCAGCGCTGGAATTCAGAACCGATGACCCCGGCCGCATGGGTGCCGTCTGTTTCGACCAGGCCCGGATTGACGGCATTGACGCGGATGCCACGCGGGCCAAGTTCCTGCGCGAGCACGCCGGTGATCGCGTCAACCGCCCCTTTCGTGCCGGTATAAATGGCACTCTCAGCCGGAAATACGCGCGTGACATTGGAACTGATGTTGATGATGCTGCCACCGCTGCCCAGGTGCGGTGCGGCGGCAGCAACAACCAACAGCGTGCCCAGAACATTGATATCGAACTGCTTGCGATAGAGTTCTTCGGTGGTCTCCTCGATCCTGGCGAACTGGTAGATGCCGGAGTTGTTGACGACGATGTCCAGGCGCCCGAAAGTGCTGATTGCCGTTTGCACCAGAAGTTCGACCTCGTGCCGTTTGGTCACATCCGCAGCGACCGCCAGCGCATCGCCGCCAGCGGCCTGGATGTCGGCGACCACTCGATCCGCAGCGCTTTTACTGCTAGCGTAATTGACCACCACCTTGGCGCCGTCTGCCGCGAGTTGACGGGCGACGCCCGCACCGATGCCCTTGGATGCGCCCGTGACGATGGCGACTTTGTCTTTTAACTTGTTCATGTTTGCGCTTTCAGATGGCGCTGACGCGAAGAGGCCAGCGCAACAAAAGCGTCATGATGCGACTAACAGTATTGTCCGTAAACTGCCATTACTGTATATTCTGCGTACATTTTTGAACGGGCCTTCACAACATGGAATGGAGCGACGTGCGGATCTTTCTCGCGGTGGCACGCTGCAGGTCGCTGGGCGAAGCTGCCCGCACGCTGGGTGTGAGTCATCCGACCGTCGGTCGCCGCATCAAGGCACTCGAAGATGAAGCCGAGCAGGCACTCTTCCGCAGAACCAAAGACGGGCTGGTGCTAACCGACACCGGGGATGCTGTGCTGGCGCTGGCGGAATCGATGGAAAATTCCGGGCTAGCCATGGAACGGCGATTGGCCGGCAACCACGAGCGTCTTGAAGGCGTGTTACGGATATCGTCAGCAGAGTGGTTTGCCGGTTATGTGCTGGCGCCCGTGTTGACGGAATTAACGCGCCGCCATCCGGCCATCGTGCCCGAGGTGATTGCCAGCTATCGGCTGCTCGATCTGTCGCGCCGCGAAGCCGATGTGGCGTTCCGTATTGTGCCATTCACGGAACCAGACATCGTTCAGCGACGCCTGATGCGCATGTCATACGGCCTGTACGGCTCGGCCGCTTCCGCGCTTGCAATGCAAAAGAATCCGGCCTCGGTCGGCCTCATTCTCATGAATTCGGCCCAGTCGCACTTTCCGGATGTCGCCTGGATGCTTGAGCAGTTCCCGATGTCACCGCGTGTGTTCTCCAGCACCAGCCGCGCGGTGCAGGCCCAAATGTGCGTCCAGGGCATGGGCCTGGCAGTGCTGCCCAGGCCGCTTGGCGATGCCATATCCGGCTTACAGTGCATCGAAACATTCGGGCAGCCGCCTGGCAGAGATATCTGGGTCGGCTACCATCAGGACCTGCGGCATATGGATCGCCTGCGGGCGCTATTGGATCTGGCAGACCAGTTTGCTCGACAAAACTAACCTGCATCCGGACGGCGCAGCGCACCGCGTGATCAGCGAGCGGTTTGCCACTGCGGCCTTTGGCCAGGACCGCCTCTTCGCCTGAAACCGCCGCTCAGCTGCGATGTGCCGGATCCTGCCTGAGTATCGGCACGATCTGTTACGCGCAGTGGTGGTAGCGCGATCGATCACTCCGCTCGCTGGAACCAAAGCTGTCAGAGCTGGTCTACTATCGGCAGCGTCAAAACCGTAACGTGGTCATAACGGCGATCCGTACTTGAAAACACCGTTCTGTAACTTATAATTCACAAAAATCATGTACGAAATCATTGGATTTTAGTTCGGCTACAGCGCCTGAGCGGCGGGAATTTCGGCGACTGCAAACCAATCACCGACGGAGTGTGGGAACTGCGAATCGATCACGGTCCAGGCTACCGTGTATATGATGCCCGTGCTGGCGAGCAGCTCCTACTGCTACTCATCGGCGGCGACAAGCGCAAGCAACAGGCCGATATTGCGATGGCGGTGTCGTATTGGAAAGACTGGCACACAAGGAATGCATCATGAACAATCCATCTCGTCCACATGATGACGCAGTTGTGGAACTATTGCGCGAAGACCCGGCGTTTGTCGACGAGTACCTTGCTGCCGCGCTGGAAGAAGCAGACAAGGAAGGTGGGCGGCTGGCGCTTTTAGCAGCGCTACGCCAAGTCGCTGAAGCACAAGGCATGGCGGAAATTGCCGAGCGCGCCGGAATTCCACGTGAGAGCCTGTATCGGGCGCTTTCACCAAACGGCAATCCCACCATGAAAACGCTGCTGGCGGTTCTGAGTGCCGCTGGATTAAAGCTTGGTGTGCATCGCGCAATGTGATGCACACCATGCAATGCACGAGCTCGCTTCGTCTTTCAGCAGCAAAAAGAAAACGCCCCTAAAAAACAGGGGCTTAAGGCTCATCCGCTTACCAAGCAGCGCCAGCCGCTGCCAGTTAGGAAATCACTCCCACTCGATCGTCGCAGGTGGTTTCCCCGAGATATCGTAGACGACGCGATTGATACCGCGCACTTCATTGATGACCCTGTTAGACACGCGGCCCAGCAGGTCGTGCGGCAGGTGCGCCCAGTGCGCGGTCATGAAGTCCTGCGTCTGCACGGCGCGCAGCGCCACCACGTATTCGTAGGTGCGGCCGTCGCCCATCACGCCCACCGACTTCACCGGCAGGAACACGGCAAACGCCTGCGAGGTGGCGTCGTACCAGTTCTTCGGCTCGGCGTCCTGATCGAAGCCCGGCACGATGGTGGCTTGGTACGGTGTGTTGCGCAGTTCTTCGATGAAGATGGCGTCGGCCTGGCGCAGCAGGTCGGCGTATTCCTTCTTCACTTCACCGAGGATGCGCACGCCCAGACCCGGACCTGGGAATGGATGACGGTAGACCATGTCATGCGGCAGGCCCAGCGCCACGCCCAGCTTGCGCACTTCGTCCTTGAACAGTTCGCGCAGCGGTTCCAGCAGCGACAGCTTCATATGCTCCGGCAGGCCACCAACATTGTGGTGCGACTTGATGGTCTGGCCTTTCTTGCCCTTGCCCGCCGATTCGATCACGTCCGGATAGATGGTGCCTTGCGCCAGCCACTTGGCGTTGACCAGCTTGCCCGATTCCTTGTCGAACACTTCGACAAACTCGCGACCGATGATCTTGCGCTTCTGCTCGGGATCGCTGACGCCGGCCAAGTGACCCATGAACTGCTCTTCCGCATCGACGCGGATGACTTTCACGCCCAGGTTGTTGGCGAACATGTCCATGACCATCTTGCCTTCGTTCAGGCGCAGCAGGCCATGATCGACGAACACGCAGGTCAACTGGTCGCCGATCGCGCGGTGGATCAGCGCTGCCGCCACCGACGAATCGACGCCACCCGACAGGCCCAGGATGACTTCATCGCTGCCAACTTGCGCACGGATCTTCTCGACTGCTTCCGAGATGTAGTCCGGCATGTTCCAGTCCGATTTGCAGCCGCAGATTTCGTGCACGAAGCGGCTCAGCATGACCTTGCCCTGCACCGTGTGCGTGACTTCCGGGTGCCACTGCACGCCGTAGAAATTTTTCTCCGGATGGGCCATGGCCGCGATCGGGCACGATGGCGTGTCGCCCATCAGCACGAAGCCTGGCGGCATGTCCAGCACCTTGTCGCCGTGGCTCATCCAGACCTTTTGCATGCCGTGGCCTTCGTCGGTGACAAAGTCGACGATGCCGTCCAGCAGCTTGGTGTGGTTGCGCGCACGCACCTCGGCGTAGCCGAATTCACGCACCTTGCCGTTTTCGACCTTGCCGCCCAGCTGCGCGGCCATGGTCTGCATGCCGTAGCAGATGCCCAGCACTGGCACACCCAGTTCGAACACAGCGTCCGGCGCGCGTGGCGCGTCGCCTTCCAGCGTCGAGCTGTGGCTGCCCGACAGGATCACGCCGGCGGCGCCGTAGTTGCGCACGAATTCGTCGCTGACGTCATACGGATACACTTCCGAGAACACGCCGGAATCGCGCACGCGGCGGGCGATCAGCTGGGTAACCTGGGAACCGAAATCGAGAATGAGGATTTTAGAGTGCATGGAGTTTGAACCAGTTTGAATATGGAAAAACGCCGGCGTGGGCCGGCGTTTGCAAGGGATTTAGTCGCCAGAACGGTAGTTCGGCGCTTCCTTGGTGATTTGCACATCGTGCACGTGCGATTCGCGCATGCCGGCCGAGGTGATCTCGACGAACTCGGCTTTGTTGCGCAGTTCTTCGATGGTGGCGCAGCCGCAGTAGCCCATCGACTGGCGCACGCCGCCAACCAGCTGGAAGATGATTGCCAGCACCGAGCCTTTGTAGGCCACGCGGCCTTCGATACCTTCCGGCACGAACTTGTCGGCCTTCATGGTGGCGTCCTGGAAGTAGCGGTCGGCCGAACCATCCGACATCGCGCCCAGCGAGCCCATGCCGCGATACGATTTGTACGAACGGCCCTGGTACAGGATCACTTCGCCTGGCGCCTCTTCGGTGCCGGCAAACATCGAGCCCATCATCACGGTCGAGGCGCCGGCTGCCAGCGCTTTCGAGATATCGCCGGAGAAGCGGATGCCGCCGTCAGCGATACATGGCACGCCGGTGCCTTCCAGTGCTTCGGCCACATTCGAGATCGCGGTGATCTGCGGTACGCCCACGCCGGCAACGATACGGGTGGTGCAGATCGAGCCTGGGCCGATGCCGACCTTGACCGCATCCGCGCCGTATTCCACCAGCGCCTTGGCGGCGGCAGCGGTGGCGATATTGCCGCCAATGACGTCCACGTGCGGGTACTTGGTCTTGATCCATTTCACGCGATCCAGGATGCCTTGCGAGTGACCGTGGGCGGTGTCAACCACCAGCACGTCAACGCCGGCGGCAACCAGCAGATCGATGCGCTCTTCATCCTTGGCGCCAACGCCAACAGCGGCGCCGACCAGCAGCTTGCCTTGCGAGTCTTTCGACGCCAGCGGGTGCTCGGTGGATTTCTGGATGTCCTTGACGGTGATCAGGCCCTTCAGTTCAAACGCGTCGTTGACCACCAGCACACGCTCCAGGCGGTGCTTGTTCATCAGGCGCTTGGCTTCGGTGGTGTCGGCGTCTTCGTTGACGTACACCAGCTTTTCGCGCGGGGTCATCTTGGCGCGCACTTCCGCGTCCAGTTCCTGCTCGAAACGCAGGTCGCGGTTGGTGATGATGCCGACGACTTCTTTACCCTCGACGACCGGGAAGCCGGAAATGCCATATTGCTCGGTCAGCTTGATGACGTCACGGATCTTCATGGTAGGCGGGATGGTGATCGGGTCACGCAGCACGCCGGCCTCGAAGCGCTTGACGCGCGCCACTTCACGCGCCTGATCTTTCGGATTCAGGTTTTTGTGAATGATGCCTATGCCGCCTTCTTGTGCCATGGCGATTGCCAGGCGGGCCTCGGTGACCGTATCCATAGCGGCCGACAGCAGCGGGATGTTCAGGCTGATATTGCGAGTCAGACGGGTTTTGAGGGACGTATCCGCAGGAAGAACGTTGGAGTACGCTGGGACGAGCAGCACGTCATCGAATGTGAGTGCTTTTTGAAGTAGACGCATAGCATTTCCTATAGGCGCAAAGCGGCATTATACAGGAACAACAAAATTTTGTCGCAGACTTCCTCAGACCATGCCCTACATAGCGAAGAAGCCAAAATATCTACATCGGTTTTTTCTGGTTTTGTTTCGGATTGTCCTGTTTTTCGCCCACGTTGCGCTTCCGCCGCCTGACCGTCCTACGCATTGCCGATCTTGCCCCACTTGCGCTCGCGTCCCTTCTCGATCACGCGTTGGGCCCAGATCCGCAGCAGGCTGACTAAGCTCGCGCTGCCCGACTCAAACAGCTTGTGCTGCGTACCGGGCGTACGTCACGCGCGACATTAGCGCGCCAATGCCGGCGCCGCCGCGCACGGTGGCGTGGTGGTGCTCGTCGTCGCGATGGTCAGTTGAATTGACGGAATGAAGGTATCGGTCAGCAAAGCCCATGCGGTGTACTCCAAGAGGTGATACTGGACGTTAACACAGTCTCCTGATTTGGAAAAGAAGTCTCGAAATCATCCCAACGTCGCGGATCGAGAACGGGATGAACTAGCAATATTTTCATTGACAATATCGCATGAATTATGGAAACTCAAGACATGTCTTTCTAAGACTTTATCGTGCCGCCTAGACCAAACAATCGCTCACCGAGGAAATCATTGCACGATGTCGCCCGTGAGCACATCGCGATATTGCTCATAACCGTTTTCCTGACAGGTGTAGGTGCGGCCCGAGGTTTTTTTGAAATAACTAATCAAGTTCCTGTGCTGAAATCTAGATTGGACGCCTTGCAAAAAGCTGATGATGAATTAACTACGCTAAAGAAGCAACGAGGTGAAACATTTAACTTGGATATGCAGATTCATCAAGAAAGCGGCGAACGCCTCAATTTTTTAACTCATGTTCTCACGAGCAATGTTTTGAGGTCCAGACCTGATAGCCAGATCGGAACTCCGGATAAAGACTGGGATAACACATGCGGCTCGGTCGACAAGCCCTTCACGAGTTAAAGTTCAAAATTGTGCGGGATACCAGCATTGTGATTAGAGGACAACGTGGACTATTGCATCTTGGAGTTCAATGCCGATCCGATAGCGAGAGGCTATTAATATATGGCATGACATTACAAGACAATAACACCGAGTTATATCAAGCCGCAATCCAACTCGGCAATAGTTTAAGAGCCAACCTACCGGATTTAGTTTATTAAATTTCCGCAAATTTCCATAATGCAATTACACCCGCCTCGCGAATCGTGTGGCCAGCCGGCGCCGTGCGCTTGACCAAGTCGGCGGCCGACAGCAGATCGTAGACGCGTTGCTCCTGGAGGTGGTCCATGCCAGCGCGATCATCGCCTGGTAGCCGGACATTTCCATCTGCACCTGGCGCCGCATGCCGAACGGCAGCACCGCCGGCTTCGGCCGGTAGGCCTTGCTCGGTCTCTTCGTGTTCGCCAGCTTCGCGCACCTCGACACTACCAACATCATCAACCGCATCAATACGGATGAGATCGACTGGCGGCCGGCGGTGCTACCGGAAAATTTGGCGCCGCAACCATTCTGGTCATTCGCCCCAACAAGACATGCGGAAAAAAACCGCCCGTAAGCGGCTATGTCGCGCGCGGTTCCTACGCACGGCGCCGGCGTGCTGCTACGCCGATCAGACCCAGCCCAGCAAGCAGCATGACGTAGGTCTCCGGCTCGGGTACTGCAGCGGTTAACGTCGCACTGAACGCCAAATCATCACCTCGCAAAACAGTCCAAGAATTGAGACTTAACTGGGAAAAGTATCCGTGGTTGTTACTCATCACGGCGCTGCCACCGCTAATGGTATCTTCAGTTAGACCAAAGGTGTTGACGATTTCCCTGTCAGATGGAGAGTACAAGCCGGAAGTGCTAAAGAACGCCACGTACTGAGTATTGGTCTTCAGTTCGAGCTTCCCTGTATTCGTGTCGATTTTTTGAAAATCCCAACTATTTCCAACACCTGTCGAAGAAATGCCAGATGACCAAACGACATTTGACATTTTAGACCCGTCCCATTCAGCAACGTATGCCTTGTATGAGATGTCATCCGAAGAACCGGCATGGTAGTAACCTGTCAAATAAAAGGTAAACGAATTCAACACAGTATCAGAGGCACCAGTGGTGAACGTTTGGCCAAACGTTGTAAGGCTGCGAGTGCTCCACCCAACAATGGCGTTTCCGCCATCCCAAGAGGGGACATTAGTTATCGTTGTATCTGCAAATACCGGACTGGCCAGAGCCAAACCGGCAAGCAGCGAGACGAGCTTTTTATTAATTCTCATGTTCGATTCCTCAATTTCTCACTCAATAAGTGAAAGTTCCCTAATTGGATTCAAACGCTGCTGCTCCGTGTGGCTAGACACATGTTCCCCATTGCAGCAGCTCTTGTATCTTCATAATTATAATTTTGATTGTCATATTACCAACCTCGGCCAATCGAATTCTCTCACTTTGTCACACCTAACGAAAATACAACGCGATGGGACAGCGCGACCTTGGCGCCATAGTTCCTGCACGCCTCGGCAACTTATCGCCGCCTGGGTCCATTTCATACCGCAACATCATTAAGCACATCACGAATGAGATCGACTGGCGGCAGGCACCGATGAATGTTAGTTTCCGCGAGAATTGCGCATTGTATTTTCTCTACAATGATATGCGTCCGAGGCAGTAAGTCGTGGCGCGCACCAAACAACTGACACGGGAAAAACTCGACGGTCATTGTCCGCAGACCTGATCTGCCTGGTGTGCAACCACCTGCACGACGTCCTCTATCTCAGCATCGAGGCCGTAACGCTGGCTGGCCACAACATCAACGTCTCCGCCCTGGTCAAGGCGGAGCAGTTCAAACAGATGTGGTGGACAGTTGATCGCGCAGTAGTCCATGCCCGCGCCATGGACCAGGCACAAGCCCGCGCCGAGCGCGCGATGTTTGGGACTGCGCCGCCTGAACGTTCATCCGTCGCGCACCGGGGAAGCACGGGAATCACATCGAAGCTGTAGTCTACGGGCGCTGGATCAAGCAGGAAGATGGGGTGCTTCCCCCCCAACGCCCCCCCACATGAAGAATGTGACGGCGGTCAAGACCGTTTGATTTTCGCCCACGTTTCGCCCACGTTTTGAAGGTCCGAAAGCGGCATAGATGCTGCCGTCTCGGCAATTGAGCGGAGTTATACAGGAGTTTTGTCTGGTGATTGCATGGTCTTGCGCAGAACGGACACGACAGGAACCACCCTGATAGTCCAACCTCGCGATTCGATAGCAAAAAGCTATTATTAATTTCTCTGAGTTGCGTAATAATATTGACAATTCAAACAAGGATTTGTCATGTCCCATACCGTTCAGGAGACCTACAAAGGCTGGGACATTACGATCCGATGCAGCCATGCCGCAAGCAAGGTCGGCCATCCTTCGCGCTACGCAGCCATTGCTGAGGCCGAGTTGCACCCTGACGAAAATCCCGATGACTGGGTAGATCCGCGCATGCAGGTGCTGAGTACCGGCGGCCGCAGCTATCCAAGCGGCAATGCGTGTGTCAGCGCCCTGCTCGCGGAAGCGCGGCAATTGATAGACGCACTGAAGAAGTAGCCGGCTTGGTAGAAGGCGGCTGTCTGCATTGGAAGAGGATCACGAAATCGTGATTGGCTCGCTTTCGTCTTCCGTGTACGCTATCGGTCCAAGGTGATTGGCGGTGATGGTGTCTTGCAGGCTCGAACGCTTCTCTACTGCACCCGGAATGATCTTCTCCTCAGCCAGCACACGTTCAACGATCTGCTCCTCACGCAAGATGCTGGGAGAGTTGAAGGTCAGTTCCTTGCCACCTCGATATCGGACTTGATATAACGGCATATAAACCTCCAGAGTGTCGGGCTAACCATTATGAACGAATGTGAAATTCCGCGCCTCACTGGTCATCAGGCTGCGCCCTCACATAAAAACAACTGAACAATCCCGATGCCGTCTCCTCAACTTGCAATCGCTACGTTGCGATCTAAAATTAACAAGATTGCGCTAACAAATTCGGAGGGCTTATGGTTCAGTTTGAAGAAGATACTCGCGCTGCACTGTTCGACGCGGGCGTGCTGGCGCTGGACGACAATGGCAAAACCGTGTTTACGGGGCTGACGGCGGCTGAGACGAGATTTGTATTGGAGTATGACGCAGCAGAACAGCCGTCTGATGCCGGCAAGAGCTGCCACTTCAAGGAGCTGATATCAAAGTTTCACGCGGCTCGCGAACTCAGGATAGAGAGTGTGGAAAAACTCGCAAATCAGCAGTTGAATCAATACCGCAGTCACCCGCACTGATTTGAAGCGGGACATGACATTGAAAATACTTTCGTCGTCGCGGCCTTGCTATGCACATTGCGCGCACCTGCGCGCGCCCTACCTACGGGCCGAACTTAACGAAAATGGTTACCCAGGCGAAACGAGTACTGCATCGTAGACACGCCTAGCTCCGTCGTGAGCCTATGCCTACTTCCTGCGACTGGCGGGCATCGTCGTACTTACTGCAGCCAACCCCCGCAAAAGCACTCATGACCCGTGTTCCAAATCAAGCCTTTCGGGGCTTTTTTTGTGCCCAAATGCAATCAAAAAACGTCTCCTCTTATCTTAAAAGTTTCTTATTGGATTTTTTGTTAAAGATTGCCACGCGGAATTGGTGTTGTTTTCTCGCTAATTTAAAAAAATTGCTATTGTTGCACGGCCTAACAGGCAAACAGCCCGGCGCTGAAATGCCGGATATAACTAACTTACGTAATTTAGGGGTTCTACAATGAAACAACTGAAGCTCATCGCCGCTGCCGCTCTGCTCGCCGCTACCGCTTTCTCCGCACACGCTGCCGACCAGGAAATTCTGATCACCCCAGACCTGACCTACAAATTTGACGGCGTCGCCACCACCACTGACAGCCTGCTGTCGGACGGTACCGACGTGCTGACCTTCACCGGTCTGGCAGCCGGCTGGTACTCGGTTGAACTGTCGGTTAGCGGCAACTACGTGAACCTGACCTCGGCATCGATCAACGGTCAACTACCGTTCTCGCTGGTCAACGGCAGCAAAACCACCTCGGCGCTGTTCGAAATCACCTCGCAATCGCCATTCACCCTGGCCCTGAACGGCGACCTGGTCAATGAAAAACTGGCCAAGTACACCGGCCAGATCACCGTTTCGGCAGTACCTGAGCCAGAAACCTACGGCATGCTGCTGGGCGGCCTGGGCCTGATGGGCTTGGTCGCACGTCGTCGTAAGCAACAACAGCAGTAATCTGCACCGGCGCTCCAGTTGACAGCCGCCATGAATAATGGCGAAATCTACGCAACTGTCATTGGAGCGCCACCATGCACCTCCGAGCCGCCATCGCCGCCCTGCTTCTGATTGCCTCGCCGCTCGTGGCAGCCCAATATATCTGGATCGACAACAAAGGCGTCAAGCAACTCTCCGACCGCCCGCCTCCGCCAGACATTCCCGAAAAGCGCATATTGAAAGCCGCCAGCAAGCCGGTATTCAATCCGTACGCGCCCGTTGAGCCTGAAGTACCGGCCGCCGTCGCCACCAAGCCAGCGCCCACAATTGCCGAGCGCAATGCCGATTTCATCAAGCGCCAGAGCGAGGCTGCGGAAAAAGCCCGTCTTGCCGCCGACGAAGCGCAACGCAATGTCGACAAAACCGCCAATTGTGACGCCGCCCGCAAAAACCAGCTGGCACTGGACCAGGGCCTGCGTCTCAGCACTTTCGACAAAAACGGTGAACGCGGCTATATGAACGAAGTTGAGCGCGACGAATTGCGTAAAAACACGCAAAAAGTGTTGGTCGATTGCAAATAGATGCTGATACTTTTGTTCTAGCTGCCGTATGATATCGCTATCAATATCATTCCAGTTTCATCAATGACGAAGACTCAAGCGGGCAAGAGCCGCGCCAGCGGACGCATCACCCTGGCGATGGTGGCGGAAAAAGCGGGCGTGGCGACCATGACCGCCTCGCGCGCCATCACCCAGCCAGACATGGTGTCCCAAGCGCTGCGCGACCGGGTCGACAAAGCCGTGGCCGATCTGGGCTACGTGCCGAACCGCGCCGCCCGCGCACTGGCTTCGTCGCAATCCAAGGTGATCGCGGTGCTGGTGCCGTCGCTGTCGAACGCGGTGTTCACCGAGGTGCTGGCCGGCATCCAGGACGCGCTGGATGCCGACGATTACCAGATCCTGATCGGCAATACCCGCTATTCCGACAAGGAAGAAGAAAAGCTGATCGCCACCTATCTGCAATCGGCGCCGGACGGCATGCTGCTGTCCGGCCTGTCGCACAGTCCGCGCGTGCAGCAAATCCTCACCAACTCGCGCGTGCCGGTGGTGTCGATGATGGATATGTCGACCGATCCCGAACAGCTGACGGTCGGTTTCTCGCAATTCCAGGCCGGGCACGCGATGACCCGCTATCTGCTCGACAAGGGCCACAAGCGCATCGGCTTCATCGGCGCGCAGCTGGACGAGCGTACGCTGCGCCGCGCCGAAGGCTACCGCAAGGCCATGCAGGAAGCCGGCCTGTCCGATCCGAAGCTGGAAGTGATGGTCGGCGAACCGTCCACCATTGCCCTCGGCGCCGAGCTGCTTGGCCGCATGCTGGCGCAGTCGCCGGACTGCGACGCCATTTTCTGCTGCAACGACGACCTGGCCCACGGCGCCATCTACCAATGCCAGCGGCGCGGCATCGCCGTGCCGACGCAACTGGCCATCTGCGGCTTCAACGACCTGCCCGCGTCGGCCTGGATGAATCCTTCGCTGACCACCATCGGCACGCCTCGCTACCGTATCGGCTACGAGGCGGCAACGCTGCTGCGCTCGGTCATCAAGGGCGAAGATCCGGCCAGCAAACAGATCGATCTCGGCTTCACGCTGATGGCGCGCGAGAGCGCTTAATCCAACCCAAAACGGGCTGCTGCGCCGCAGCATCGATAGTTCTTTACAAATTTTTCAATCCGTCTAAACTCGTCGAAACTGTTAGCGCTATCATTCATATGCAAAAAAGCAAAACATCTCGCTGGGTCGTCATGGGCGTCAGCGGCTGTGGTAAAAGTTCTGTCGGCCTGCAACTGGCCGGTGCGCTGGAAGTCCCGTTTCTCGAAGGCGATACCTACCATTCCTACGCTAACGTCGCCAAGATGACCGCCGGCGTGCCGCTGACCGACGCCGACCGCGCCGACTGGCTGATGGCGCTGCACCAGGAAATCCGCGACGCGCGCCTGAAGCAAAGTGGCCTGGTACTGTCCTGTTCATCGCTGAAGCGCCGCTACCGCGACCTGCTGCGCAGCGCCGATCCAGAATTGCGCTTCGCCCATCTGGCCGGCCCGCGCGAGCTGATCGCCGAACGCATGGCCGCGCGCAAGGATCACTACATGCCCCCCACCCTGCTCGACAGCCAGCTGGCCACGCTGGAACCGCTGCAGGACGACGAAGCCGGCATCGTGCTGGACATCGCCCAGGCACCGGCAGCGCTGGTGCAGCAGATTTTAAGAACATGATAGTTACCGCTATCAAATCTGGCTCTCCCCGGAACTAGCTGCTGTTCCGTTCAGGCAGTGTTACGCTGCCTGTTTTTACAAGCGTAATGAAGATGACCGTGAACAAACAATTGAGCTGGCGGGAAAAAATCAGCTACGGCATTGCCGACATGGGCTTCAATTTCTATTGGACCAATGTCGCCACCTTCCTGCTGATTTTTTACACCGACGTGTTCGGCATTTCCGCCGCCGCCGCCGCGTCCATGATGTTCACGATCAAAATCATCAACGCCTTCACCGATCCAATGATCGGCGCGGCCGCCGACCGCACCCGCACCCGCTGGGGCAAGTTCCGCCCATACCTGATATGGGTGCCCTTGCCGCTGGCCTGCGCCGCCTTCCTCACCTACACCACGCCGGACCTGTCGGAAGGCGGCAAAATCGTCTGGGCTTACGGCACGTATCTGGCGATGATGGTCTGCTACACCTGCATCAACATTCCTTACAACGCCCTGTCCGGCGTGCTGTCGGCCGATTCGCAGGAACGCTCGACCGTCAACGGCCTGCGCTTCATCTTTGCCTTTGCCGGCGGCACGCTGGTGACGGCGGCCACGCCATCGCTGGTGCACTGGCTTGGCGGCGGCAACGACAAGCTGGGTTGGCAACTGACCATGCTGGTGTGGAGTGTGTTTGCCTCGCTGCTGTTTGTACTGACCTTCCTTAACACGCGCGAGCGCGTCACACCGTCGGCCGAGCAGCAATCCAATGTATGGCAGGACGTGCGCGACCTGTCGCAGAATCGTCCATGGGTGGCGCTGTTCTTCCTGGCGTTAATCATCATGATCACCATCACGCTGCGCACCAGCAGCGCGGCCTACTACTTCAAGTACGTGGTGGAGCGCCCGGACCTGATGGCGGGCTTTGTGCCGGCTTATATGATGGCCGCCGCCGCTGGCGCGTCGCTGACGCCGCTGATGACACGCTTCATCGACAAGAAAAAGCTGATGATGATACTGATGACCATCACCGCCGTGCTGTCGTCAGCCTTCTTCTTCGTGCCCAAGGACCAGATCTGGCTGATGTTCGCGCTGCAGATCGCCATGGGCCTGGTGCTCGGCCCCAAGTCGCCGCTGGCCTTCTCGATGTATGCCGACACCGCCGACTACAACGAATGGCGCACTGGCCGCCGCGCCACGGCGATGACCTTTGCCGCCGCCACCTTCTCGCAAAAGCTCGGCACCGCCGTTGCGGTCGCGGTGATCGGCGCCATCTTCACGCGTCTTGGCTATGTCGCCAACGCCGCGCAAACCGAAGGCTCGCAAGCCGGCATCGTCTGGCTGATGTCCTTCATCCCGGCCTTCTTCGCGCTGCTCGCGGTGGCCGTCATGTTCATGTACAACCTCGATAACAACAAGCTGCTGCAGATTCAAAAAGATCTGGAAGCGCGCAAGTCCTGATGGAGATTCCTATGCTACGCCCCACCCACAACGGTGACCGCTACGAACTGACCAGCGCCACGGCGATGCCGCAGGCGGCGGGCTTCCTGTGGAATCAGAAGATGATGATACAGATCACCTGCCGCGGCTACGCCACCGCGCAATACATGCAGCCGGAGCCGGCCAAGTACGCCTATGCGCCCAACCTGGAGGCCAAGACCTTCATGCAGCCGGAGCAGAACTACTACGCGCATCATCCGGGCCGCTTCTTCTACATCAAGGATGAAGAAACCGGCGAACTGTTCTCCGCACCGTATGAGCCGGTGCGCGCCAAGGTTGACAGCTTCAATTTCTCGGTCGGCAAAAGCAATCTGGAATGGACCATCGAACATCTTGGCATCCGCATCGAGCTGACGCTGGGCGTGCCGGTGGCGGAGGTGGTGGAGCTGTGGTCGCTGCGCGTGACGAATATCTCGGGCCGCGCACGCAAGATCAGCGTCTACCCATACTTCCCGATCGGTTACATGTCGTGGATGAACCAGTCCGGCGAATACCGCGCGGACCTGGGCGGCGTGGTCGCCAGCAGCGTCACGCCGTACCAGAAGGTGGCCGACTACTTCAAGCAGAAGAACTTCAAGGACAAGACCTACTTCCTGTGCGAACAGGCGCCGGACGCCTGGGAAGTGCGCCAGTCGGCATTCGAGGGCGAAGGCTCGCTGAACCGCCCGGCCGCCATCGACGCCGAAACGCTGGGCGGCAGTGATGCACGCTATGAAACGCCTACCGCCGTGGTGCAGTACCGTTTGTCGCTGGCAGCCGGTGAAGCGCGCGACTACCGCTTCCTGTTCGGCCCTGCATTCGACGATGCCGAGATCCAGGCGGTGCGCGCCAAGTACCTGAACGCGCAAGCCTTCAAGACCACGGCAGACGAATATGCAGCCTATATCGCAGGCGGCCATGGCTGCCTGCACATCCAAACGCCGGACGCGGACCTGGACAACTTCGTCAACAACTGGCTGCCGCGCCAGGTGTTCTACCACGGCGACGTCAATCGTCTGAGCACCGACCCGCAAACCCGCAACTACCTGCAGGACAACATGGGCATGAGCTTCATCAAGCCCGCCGTGATGCGCGCCGCCTTCCTGCACGCGTTGTCGCAACAGGAAGCCAGTGGCGCCATGCCGGACGGTATCCTGCTGGCGGAAGGCGCGGAGCTCAAGTACATCAACCAGGTGCCGCACACCGACCATTGCGTCTGGCTGCCCGTGGCGCTCAAGGTCTACCTCGATGAAACCGGCGACTATGACATCCTCAACGAAGATGTCATCGGCAAGGAAAGCGGCATCGCCCTCACCGTCTCCGAGCGCGTGAGCAGTGCCATGGACTGGCTGCTGCAGGCGCGCGATCAGCGTGGCCTCAGCTACATCGCCCAGGGCGACTGGTGCGATCCGATGAACATGGTCGGCTACAAGGGCCGTGGCGTATCCGGCTGGCTGACCGTGGCCACCGCCTATGCGCTGAACCTGTGGGCCGAGATTTGCGAGACCACCGCTTCCAGCACCTCGCTGGCGGAAAGCGCCAGGCATTTCCGCGCCGGCGCGCGCACCGTCAACCGCGCCGCCAACGAACACCTGTGGGATGGCGACTGGTTCGCGCGTGGCATCACCGATGACAATGTCACCTTCGGCATCCGCAAGGACAAGGAAGGCCGCATCTGGCTGAATCCGCAGGCCTGGGCCATCCTCGGCGGCGCCGCCAACGCCGGCCAGCGCGCCTCGATGCTGGCGCAGGTCGACGAGCACCTGGTGACGCCATACGGCGTGCAGATGTTCGCACCGCCTTACAGCGCCATGCGCGATGATGTCGGCCGCGTGACGCAGAAGCATCCGGGTTCGGCGGAGAACGGCGCGGTGTACAACCACGCCGCCGTGTTCTACATCTACAGCCTGTACACCGCCAACGAAGGCGACCGCGCCTACGATCTGCTGCGCCGCATGCTGCCTGGCCCGAGCGAGGAGGACTACCTGCAACGCGGCCAGCTGCCGGTGTTCATCCCCAACTACTATCGCGGCGCCTGGCGCGAATTCCCGCGCACCGCTGGCCGTTCCAGCCAGCTGTTCAACACCGGCACCGTGTCGTGGGTGTACATGTGCTTTGTCGAGGGCCTGTGTGGCCTGAAGGGCAGCAGCGATGGCTTGAGCATCAAGCCGCAGCTGCCTTCGCACTGGGACGGCATCAAGGTGGTGCGCAAGTTCCGTCACGCCACCTTCGACGTTTCCATACAACGGGCGGACGTCAGCGAAGTCCAGGTCTGGGATGGGGAGAACCGTTTGACTGAAAACGTTTTCACCGGTATCGTTGCAGGCGGAGCATATGCGCTGAAGGTGTTGATTCCGCGCTGAAGATCAACTTAAAACTATAAGGACACGGTAATCGTATGAAGAAGCGTCTCTGGCTGTCTCTGGCACTGGCTTATCCCCTCATGCTGTCGTTTACCCACAGCGGCGCCGCACACGCCGCAGACGCAAACCAACCCTGGCTGGACCCCAAGCAGTCGCCCGACGTGCGCGCCGACCAGCTGGTGAAAGCGATGACGCTGGATGAAAAAATCCAGACCGTGTTTGCCTACTTCTCGACCGAATTCACGCCGAAGAAGCACGAGCAGCCCAAAGAAGGCCGTCCGGATTCCGCCGGCTACGTGCCTGGCATCGCCCGCCTCGGTCTGCCGCCGCAATGGCAGACCGACGCTGGTGTCGGCGTGGCCACCCAGGCTGTGTCGAAGAAACCCTACGAGCGCACTTCCCTGCCGGCCGGTATCGCCACCGCCGCCACCTGGAACACCAAGCTGGCTTACGCCGGTGGCGCCATGATCGGCGCCGAGGCGCGCGCCTCCGGCTTCAACGTGCAGCTGGCCGGCGGCGTCAACCTGCAACGCGAGCCGCGCAATGGCCGCAACTTCGAATACGGCGGCGAAGACCCGCTGCTGGCAGGCGTCATGGTCGGCGAGCAGATACGCGGCATCCAGTCGAACCACATCATTTCCACCGTCAAGCACTACGCCTTCAACGACCAGGAAACCAACCGTAATCACGTCAACGTCATCATCGACGACAAAAACGGCCGCATGTCGGACCTGCTGGCACTGCAGTTTGCCATCGAACGCGGCAATCCGGGCTCGGTGATGTGCGCGTACAACCGCGTCAACGGCGACTACGCCTGCGAACACGAATACCTGCTGAACGAAGTGCTGAAGAAAGACTGGAAGTACACCGGCTATGTGATGTCCGACTGGGGCGCGACCCACTCGACCATCCCGGCGGCGCTGCGCGGCCTGGACCAGCAGTCCGGCTATCCCTTCGATAAATCCGACTACTTCAACGGCCCGCTGAAGGAAGCAGTGGTCAACCGCCATGTGCCGCAAGCGCGCCTGGATGACATGGTCAAGCGCATCACCCGCACCATGTTCGCGCATGGCCTGGTTGAGCATCCGGTGTCCAAGCCGGCCTCTAACGATGCCGGCATCGACTTCGTCGCCCACGGCAAGATCAGCCAGGCGGACGCAGAGGAAGCCATCGTCCTTCTGAAGAACGATAACGCCCTGCTGCCGCTGGCGGCCAATGTGCGCAGTATCGCTGTCATCGGCGGCCATGCCGACAAGGGCGTGCTGTCGGGCGGCGGTTCGGCGCAAGTGTATCCCAAAGGCCTGTCGCCGGTGCCGAATGAAGGCCCGACGCACTTCCCTGGCCCTATCGTCTTCCACCGCTCGTCGCCAATGGGCGAACTGGCCAAGCTGACCAAGGCCAAGCTGACCTACAACGACGGCAAGGATCTCGCCGCTGCCGCCAAGCTGGCGGCAGGCAGCGATGTCGTCATCATCTTCGCTAACCAGTGGATGGCCGAGAGCTTCGACGCCGACGACCTGTCGCTGCCGCACAAGCAGGACGAGCTGATCGCGGCCGTGGCCAAAGCCAATCCGAAAACCGTGGTGGTGCTGCAAACCGGTAACCCGGTCGTCATGCCATGGCTGAACAATGTCGGCGCGGTGCTGGAGGCCTGGTATCCCGGCACCAACGGCGGCGCGGCGATCGCACGCGTGCTGAATGGCGATGTCAATCCGTCCGGCCGCCTGCCGGCGACCTTCCCGGCGTCGGTGGATCAGCTGCCACGTCCGAAGCTCGATGGCGACGGCAAAACCAAGGATGAGAACATCCTCGAAAAAGTCACCACCAACTACAACATCGAGGGCGCGGCGGTTGGCTATAAGTGGTTTGACCTGAAAGGCATGAAACCACTGTTCCCGTTCGGCTACGGCCTGTCGTACAGCACTTTCGCTTACGAGAACCTGAGCGCCAAAGCCGCAGGCAACGGCATCGAAGTCACGTTCAGCATCAAGAACACCGGCAAGCGCGATGGCAAGTCGGTGGGCCAGGTGTACGTGTCGCCAGCCGCCGGTGGCTGGGAAGCGCCGAAGCGCCTGGGGGGCTGGGACAAGCTGGACCTGAAAGCCGGTGCCAGCGGCAAGGCCACGGTGAGGGTCGATCCACGCCTGCTGGGCGTCTACGACAGCGCCAGCAAGACCTGGAAGATCGCCGCCGGCGAGTATGTTGTCACGCTGGCCGATTCAGCTGGTGCGCAGCCAGCTGCCAGCGTCAAGGTCAAGCTGGACGCTGGCAGCGTCGACGTCAACGGCAAGTAAGCGTCATCAATCGGCGGCCGACAAGGCCGTCATCAGCGGCGCCTGGCCATTGCGGAAGGTGCGCTTGACGGTGGCGTCGTCAAAGTAGTGCGTGTAGATAGTGCGCACGCTTTGCTCCGACGTCATCGCCTTCAACGCTGCCGCGTAACGCTGGTGCACCGCCGGCGATACGCTCTGCTTCGACAGGTAAATGCCAGTAAAACGCGGCGCCGATTCCGGCAGCGGCACGATCGTCACGTGCAGCTTGCTGTGCTTGAGATATTTGCCGTAGATCGGCGGCGTGGCCAGCGTGCCGGCCGCGCGCCCCATTTCCAGCTTGCCGAACACCGTCTCAAAATCGTTCACCACCTCCAGGCGGCCGTGCGACGCCAGCGTGGCCAGCTGGGTTTCGATGGCGGCGTCATATACCACACCGCGCGTGACATTGAGGCGGCCATCACCGCGCGCAACGTAGTCAGCGAGGCTGGCGTACTGTTTGCCATCCGTTTGTGCCAACACCAGGTCGTATTGCAGATAGGCGTACGGCAGATAGCGGGCGTAGACATCGCGTTCCGGCGTGCGCATCGAGCCCATGGTCATGTCGATGCGGCCCGCCTCCAGCTCCAGGAACAGCCGCTGGCGCGGATACCAGTGAAACTCGAACTTGCAGCCGGTGCGGCGCGCCATCTCATTGGCGACCTCGATAGCTATGCCAGCGATGCGGCCGTTTTCCCGATAAGAGGTGTAGCCTAGGTCACTCAGGCCGACGCGCGTGACTGGTGGACAGTCCGTAGCGGCGCGTGCGGCGGACAGGCCACAGCTGAGGCTGGCGATCAGGAGCAACCATTTGCGTCTCATCATGCACTCTTATCTGTTGGTAATGATGAGTCTATCTTAGGCTGGTCTGAGCGCATGAGGAAGCGCCATTCCTGCAAAGCGTCTTTGCAACGGTGCAAAGCCTGTCGCGCTGGTACACTGGGCAGCATGCAGCTGACTCCCAACAAGCAAGCCGAACTTCACCGCGCCTTGCAGGACGCGATGGAAGATCACGCCTTGGCAGCGGCAATGCCGGACCTGGAACCGCTGGCCGGCACGCCGCCTTTGCCGGCGTCGCTGATCGAAGATGAGGCGCTGCATGTGGTGCGGCACAAGGATAGCGGCTGCGTGCAGCTTGTTTTTCCCGGCGAGATGCCTGGACCGCCCTCGCCCACGCTGGCCCCGCAGGGCTGGGACTGGATCGTACAAGCCTCGCTGCGCGCCACCGAGCGGATGACGCAGGCCATGATTAGCCGGATCGAGGCGCACAGCAAACCGGAGCAGTTGCTGGCGCTGAACCGGGGCCACGGCCGGCCGGTGATGCCGGAAGACCTGGCCGCCGCGCGCGGGCGCAAGGTGCTGTTGCTGGTGCATGGGATATTCAGCTCGACCGAAGGCGGATTTGGCGACCTGGATTTACAGCCGCTGCTGCAACGTTACCAAGGCCGCGTGTTCGGCTACGATCATTGGACCATCGCCAAGACGCCCCAGCAGAACGCGCTGAACCTGCTGCAACGCCTGCCAGCCGATGCCGGCTGGGAGGTGGATATCCTGTGCCACAGCCGTGGCGGCCTGGTGGTGCGCTCGCTGCTGACCGGGGGCCTGGCCGATATCGTCCAGGCCAGAAGCGGACGCATCGCCCGCATCGGCAAAGTGATGTTCATCGGCGCCGCCAACCAGGGCTCGCCGCTGGCGTCGCCAGGCGAGATCAAGCAATTCCTGAATGTGGCGGCCATGCTGGCGTCGTTCAGCCATGGCATGGGTCTGGACGTGGTGATCGGACTGGCACGGATGGTGGTGTCGCTCGGATTTGCCCGTCCCAGCGTACAGGCGCTGACCAGCGGCTCATCGCTGATCGCGCAGCTGAACCGTTCCGGCTCGCTGCTCAACGACGCCAACTGCTATTACGCCCGCGCCAACTTCGCCTACGGCGACTCGCTGCTGGAACACACCGGCGCGCTGCTCAGCCACGCCCTGCTTGACGGCGCCAGCGACCTGATCGTCCCCTACAGCAGCGTCCTGCTACCGCAAGCCACCCCGGACGCCGCCCACATCCTCAACTTCGGCAGCGCCGAACAAAAACAAAACGACGTCTGGCACACCGAATTCTTCCAGCATCCCGCGACGCGGGATTTCATCCTTCGGCAGCTGGGCTAGCCTTGCGGCGGCGGCGGGCGTTCTTCGGGTCGGCGATCAGGGGGCGGTAGAGTTCGACGCGGTCGTGGGCGCGCAGGACGGTGTCCAGCGGCTTTTTCTTGGCGTAGATGCCGGTTTGCAGCTGGCTCAGGTCCAGGCCTGGTACTTCGGTCAGCACGCCGCTCAGCGCGATCGCCTGCTCCAGCGTGGTCCCGGCCGGCACCTGCAAGTCGCGCAGGAATTGCACCGCGTCGCTCGCATAGCAGACCTGGATCGCGAAGGTTTCAACTGCCATACACCGTTTCCGCCCGTTTGCAGAAGGAATCCACCATGCTGTTAGCGATCATGCCGAACACCGGCCCCACCAGCTTGTCCAGCAGACCGCTGGAAAACTCGTAGTGCAGGTCCAGCTCGATCTTGCAGGCATCCTCGCGCAGGGCCTTGAAGGTCCAGACACCGTCCAGGCACTTGAAAGGACCGTCCACCAGCTTCATCTTGATGGATGAAGGCGCAGTGTTTTCATTGGAAGTGGTGAACGCCTGTTTGACGCCGTGGTAGTTGATCCCCACGCTGGCCACCACCGTATTGCCATTGCGCTCCCGGATCTCGACGCCACCGCACCACGGCAGAAATTTGGGATAGTCCTCGATCGCCGCCACCAGATCGAACATTTGCTGGGCGCTGTAACCGAGGAAAACTGATTTGTGCACTACTGCCATTGTCTAACCATTTGCTATGATGTTGAATTATTGCGTCTGGCGACGCGCAGCAGTAGTTTAACCGATACCACCACATGACCATAGCCGATAACAAAAAAGCCTTTTTTGACTACTTCATCGAGGACCGCTACGAAGCCGGCATCATGCTCGAAGGCTGGGAAGTCAAAGCGATCCGCGACAACAAGGTACAGATCAAGGAAGCCTACGTCACCATCAAGGGCGACGAGCTATTCCTGTTCGGCGCCCACATCGCTGCGCTGCCGACCGCCTCCACCCACATCACGCCGGACATGGTGCGCACCCGCAAGCTGCTGCTGCACCGCGAGCAGATCGACAAGCTGATCGGCAAGGTGACGCGCGCCGGCTACACATTGGTGCCGCTGAACCTGCACTACAAGGGCGGCCGCGTCAAATGTGAAATCGGCTTGGCCAAAGGCAAGAAAATGCACGATAAGCGTGCCACAGAGAAAGATCGCGACGGCAAGCGCGAGGTTGCGCAGGCGATGAAAACCCACAAGCGCTAAAACTGTTGCGCACTCTGTACACAACCCGGTCCCGTACCGGGTTTTTTATTACCCGGAGAATTTCTAATTAGAAACATCCATGCTAAACTGCTTGAAGAATGATTTTACATTCGCGGCTCTGCTGTGGCCGTGATTTGGACAATTTTGACGACGAGGCAATCATGGCGCTGAAAACTGCAATGGCTCTGGCGGCCGGCATCCTGCTGGCGGGCTGCGCGTCGCGCTACACGCCGACGCCGCTGGCGGCCAACTTCCCTGTGACCAAGCAAGCCAAGCTGCAAGCGGCTTATCACTGGGGAGTGATTTCCGACAGCATCGAGAAGCGCGTGGTGCTGGAGCTGAAGAAAAGCCCGCCGCGCCCGGTGTATATCAACGAACCGAAAGAGCCAAGCGCGTTCCAGCGCGCCCTGGCGGCGCAGCTGACCACCTCGCTGGTCAACGATGGCTATGTGGTGTCGCGCAGCCCGGCCGGCTCGCTGCGGGTCGACCTGGATGTGCAGACCGTCACCTTTACCGCTGACCGTCCGCAATACCGTTATCACGGCGACAAGACCATCCTGGCGGGAGGCGTCTGGCTGCTGAGCGAAATCGATGCCGGCGCGCTGTTCAACGTCGCCGCCGGCGCAGGCGCGCTCGACACCTATCAATGGTTCAATTCGCAGTTCGCGCCGGGCGACACGCCGAAAACCGAAATTATCGTCACGGTGTCCGTATCCGACCAGTACCGCTACCTGGCGCGCAGCACCTCGGCCTATTACGTCGCCGACACCGACCGCGTGCTGTACGGCATCGTCGATCCCAAGCCCGAAGAACCAAAAATTACCCGTACCTTCCAGGTACGCGGAGATATCTAATGCAGATGAAATCCCTGGTCCGAGTCTCCCTGCTGGCGTTGCCATTGCTGCTGGCGGGCTGCTCATCGACGCCAAAAGACGAAGAAGGCAATTACGCCACCATCTCTTCCAACCAGTTCATCAACGCCAACTACAAGGCAGCCGATGCGCTGCTGGCGCAACTGAATGGCAAGATGGTGCTCGGCAAGCCGCTGATCATGGCCACCGTGGTCAATATCGACGCCCTGGAGCAGACCACCACGCTGGGCCGGCTGGTATCCGAACAGCTGTCGACGCGCATGGCGCAAGGCGGCCTGAGCATGCTGGAGATGAAGCTGCGCAACAGCGTCTACCTGAAGCGCAACCAGGGCGAGCTGATGCTGACGCGTGAAATCGGCGAAGTCGCGACCACCCACAATGCGCAGGCGATCGTGGTCGGTTCGTATGCCGAGACCAGCGACATGGTGTTCATCAACGTCAAAGTGATACAGCCGAACACCAACTTCGTGCTGGCCGGCCACGACTATGTGCTGGCCAAGGAAGCCATCGTCCGCTCGATGCTTCAGCGGAACTAAACCAGCAGCGGCAGCACCTCCACTGCCGATGCCTCCACTTTCAAGCCGATCAAGTCATCCGCCCGGGTTTTGCCGAGGTTGATGGCGGCGATCGGCTTGTTGCTTTGCGCCGCCAGCTTGGCGAAGCGGAAGCCGGAAAACACCATCAGCGACGAGCCGACCACCAGCACGGCGTCGGCCTCATCGGCCAGTTGCAGCGCATCGGCGGTGCGTTGTGGGGGAATGTTATCGCCGAAAAAAATCACATCGGGCTGCAAGGTCCCGCCGCAGGCTGGACAGTATGGCAGGTGGAAGTCCTGGAACTCATCCAGCTCGATTTCCGCATCACCATCGGGGCGTGCTTCCGGCACCACCTCGCCCACTGGTCCGGTCGGCGCCATGGATGGATTCGCCGCCAGCAGCCAGTTCTGGATCGCGGCGCGCGGATGCACGCTGCGGCAATCGAGGCACAGCACGCCGTGAATATTACCGTGCAGCTCAATCAGCTTGCGGCTACCCGCTTGCTGATGCAAGCCATCGACGTTTTGCGTAATGATGGCATGGATGCGCCCCGCCGCCTCCAGCTCGGCCAGCGCGTGGTGGCCGGCATTCGGCGCGGCGCCGGCCAGCGTCGGATAGCCAGCCATGCTGCGCGCCCAATAGCGCCGCCGCACCGCCTCCGACTTGCGGAAATCCGGCCCCTGGATAGGATTGCGGCCACGCCGCACGCCATCCTTGTCGCGATAGTCGGGAATCCCGGACGCCGTGCTCAGGCCGGCGCCGGTAAGCACCAGCACCCGCTGGTGCTGATGAAGAAAAGTGTGTAGACGATCGATTTGCTGATTCAGATTCATCCCCGAATGTTACAGCAATCCGGGGTCAGTTCTGCCAAACGTACACGGGCTCAACCGCAAGCGGTTGAGCCCGTGTACGTTTGGCAGAACTGACCCCGGGTTTTAGAGGCGGGAGCGGAGGTCGGCGACGGCGGCTTGCCAGTCGTTGTAGTGCTCGCTTTCTTGCCAGAGTTGGCGCAGTTCGCTGTCGGTGGCGAGGATGCGGTCGAGGGCGCGGGCGGCCTTGTCGGCCAGGTCGGCGCGCGGCTTGGCTTTGGGCTTGCGCGCGGCGACCCATTCGTCGACGGCGGCGCTGTCTTCCGTCGCTGGCCCGCCCTTGCCTTGCAGGCGCGCCAGCACTTCGATCGCTACCAGGGCCTCGGCGGCGAACGGGGCTTCCAGTTCGCCGGCCGCTTCCAGCACCGTGTTGAGGGTGTCTTCCACCGCATCCAGATTGCTCGTTTCGTGCAGGTCTTCCGCCCAGTCTTGTGCGTAGTCGTTGCCGAAGGCGTCTACCGCCCAGGTGCCCATACTTTTACTCCTTGATGATTTTGCCTTGCGTTTTGACGACCTGCATCGCGGTCGCAATCAGGCCGCTCATGTCGCCCAGATTGGCCGGTATGATAATCGAATTGTTGGTCTTCGCCAGCTGACCGAAGGCGCCGACGTATTGCTCGGCCACTTTCAGGTTCATGGCCTCGTCGCCACCCGGCTCGCGCAGCGCGGCGCCGACCTGGCGCAGCGCCGACGCATTCGCTTCCGCCAGCGCGACAATCGCTGCCGCCTGCCCTTGCGCGCGGTTGATGGCGGCCTGCTTGTCGCCTTCCGAACGGGCAATCTGCGCTTCACGCTCGCCGCTGGCGATGTTGATCTGTTCCTGCTTGCGGCCTTCCGAGGCGGCGATCAGCGCGCGCTTTTCCCGCTCGGCGGTGATCTGCGCCTGCATCGCGTGCAGGATTTCCTTCGGCGGCGTCAAATCCTTGATCTCGTAACGCAGCACCTTCACGCCCCAGTTGGCGGCCGATTCGTCGATCGCGTTGACGATGGCGGTGTTGATATGCTCCCGTTCTTCAAACGTTTTGTCCAGCTCCATGCGGCCGATGACGGAACGCAGCGTGGTCTGCGCCAGCTGCGTAATCGCGGCGATGTAGTTGGACGAGCCATACGAGGCGCGCATGGCGTCGGTGATCTGGAAGTACAGGATGCCGTCCACCTGCAGCTGCGTGTTGTCGCGCGTGATGCAGACCTGCGGCGGCACATCCAGCGGGATCTCCTTCAACACGTGTTTGTAGGCGATGCGGTCGACAAACGGGATCACGATGTTCAGGCCAGGTCCCAGCGTCGCGTGGTATTTACCCAGGCGCTCGACCACCCACGCATGCTGCTGCGGCACCACGTTGATCGTCTTGAAGACGAACACCAGCGCCAATATAAACAGGATGAAGGTGACGTTACCGATACTGATATCCATGGAATTCTCCGTAGTTGTTGATTTATGCCGCCACGATCAGGCGGCTGCCGCGTACTTCGCGGATGGTGTAGGCGCCCGGTGCGGCAATGCCGCCCGGCGCCAGTTCGACGTCCCACAGCGCGCCGCGATACATCACGCGCGCCGCATTGTCCTGCCACGCGGGGACGTGGACGGTCTGGCCGATGTCGAGATTCACGTTGGGATCGCGCTCCGCCTGCACGCGCTGTTGCGCGCGTCCGTAGCCGCTGCGGCGCAGCGCCACCGTGGCGGCCACGCCGACCAGCGCCGCCACCAGCAATTGCAGCGCCGGGCCGAAGCCGAGCAAGGCCGCCGCGCCGCCCGCCGCCATGCCGATGGCGATCATCAGCAGGTAGAAGGTGCCAACGAACAGCTCCAGTATCACTGTCACGCCGGCAGCCGCCAGCCAGTAGCTCCAGTCAGTCATTATGGTCTCCTCTTCGAATGCAAAAACCCTCGCATCCCGTCATGGGACGCGAGGGTTTCATTTATACCACTTCCAGCGTGCTTTGATTACTTTTGCAGGCTGGCCAGCTTTTGCCAGGTGTCGATCACCGAATCAGGATTCAGCGACATCGATTCAATGCCCTGCTCCATCAGCCACGCCGCGAAGTCCGGGTGGTCCGACGGCCCCTGGCCGCAAATGCCGATGTACTTGCCCTGCGCACGACATGCCTGGATCGCCTGCGACAGCAGCGCCTTGACGGCGTCGTCGCGTTCGTCGAAGTCGGCCGCCAGCAGCGCCATGCCGGAATCGCGGTCCAGGCCCAGCGTCAGCTGGGTCAGGTCGTTGGAACCGATCGAGAAGCCGTCGAAGTGCTCCAGGAAGCGCTCTGCCAGAATCGCGTTGGATGGCACTTCGCACATCATGATCAGGCGCAGACCGTTCTCGCCGCGTACCAGGCCGTTCTTGCCCAGCAGGCCCACCACCTTCTCGGCCTGGCCCAGCGTGCGCACGAACGGCACCATGATTTCGACGTTGGTCAGGCCCATGTCGTTACGCACGCGCTTCATCGCTGCGCATTCCATTTCGAATGCGCCGGCGAAGTCCTCTGCCAGGTAACGGGCAGCGCCGCGGAAGCCCAGCATCGGGTTTTCCTCGTCCGGCTCGTAGCGCGAACCGCCGATCAGCTTCTTGTACTCGTTGGACTTGAAGTCCGACAGGCGCACGATCACTGGTTTCGGCCAGAATGCGGCAGCGATGGTGGCGATGCCTTCCGCCAGCTTGTCGACGTAGAACGCGCGTGGCGATGCGTGACCGCGCGCCACCGATTCCACGGCCTTCTTCAGGTCCGCGTCGATGTTCGGATATTCCAGGATCGCTTTCGGGTGCACACCAATATTGTTATTGATGATGAACTCCAGACGCGCCAGGCCGACGCCGCCATTCGGCACCGCCTGGAAGTCGAACGCCAGCTGTGGATTACCCACGTTCAGCATGATCTTGGTCGGCAGCTTGGGCAGCTCGCCGCGCGAGACTTCCGAAATTTCGGTTTCCAGCAGGCCGTCGTAGATCTTGCCTTCATCGCCTTCAGCGCAGGACACGGTGACGAAAGTGCCGTCCTTCAGTACGTCGGTCGCGTCGCCGCAGCCGACCACCGCCGGCACGCCCAGTTCACGCGCGATGATCGCCGCGTGGCAGGTACGGCCGCCACGGTTGGTGACGATGGCGGAAGCGCGCTTCATCACCGGTTCCCAGTTAGGGTCGGTCATGTCGGCCACCAGCACGTCGCCAGGCTGCACGCGCTCCATTTCCGATGGGTCGTGAATCACGCGCACCGGACCGGCGCCGATCTTCTGACCGATGGCGCGGCCGGAAGCCAGCACGGTGCCGCTGGACTTCAGCTTGAAGCGCTGCTGCACGTCGGTCGGCTTCTGCTGCGACTTCACGGTTTCCGGACGCGCCTGCAGGATGTACAGCTTGCCGTCGCGGCCATCTTTGCCCCACTCGATGTCCATCGGACGGCCGTAGTGGTTTTCGATGATGACGGCGTACTTGGCCAGCTCCACCACTTCCTCGTCATTCAGCGAGTAGCGGTTGCGCAGTTCCACCGGCACGTCCACGGTCTTCACCGAGCGGCCAGCCTTGGCTTCGTTGGTGAATTCCATCTTCAGCAGCTTGGAACCGATGTTGCGGCGGATGACAGGCGATTTGCCTTTTTCCAGCATCGGCTTGTGGACGTAGAATTCGTCCGGATTCACCGCGCCCTGCACCACGGTCTCACCCAGGCCGTAGCTGGAGGTGACAAACACCACGTCCTTGAAGCCGGACTCGGTATCGATGGTGAACATGACACCGGCGGCGCCCAGGTCCGAGCGCACCATGCGCTGCACGCCAGCCGACAATGCTACTTCAGCGTGGGTGAAGCCTTTGTGCACACGATAGGAGATCGCGCGGTCGTTGTACAGCGAGGCGAACACGTGCTTCATCGCGTCCAGTACGTTGTCGATGCCGACCACGTTGAGGAAGGTTTCCTGCTGACCGGCAAACGAGGCGTCCGGCAAGTCTTCGGCGGTGGCCGACGAGCGCACGGCAAACGACATTTCGGTCGACGAATCGGCCACCAGTTTTTCGTAGAAGGTATGGATTTCGGCTTCCAGGCGGGGCTGGAATGGCGTGTCGACGATCCACTGGCGAATTTCGGCGCCGGCTTGCGCCAGCGAGCGAACGTCGTCAATGTTCAGGTCCGCCAGGCGGTCGGCGATACGCTCGGCCAGCGACTTGCCGCCAGCTTCGCTGTACGACAGGAAGTCGCGGAATGCCTGGGCGGTGGTGGCAAAGCCACCCGGCACACGCACGCCGGCGCCGGCCAGCTGACTGATCATCTCGCCGAGCGACGCGTTCTTGCCGCCGACGGATTCAACATCCGTCATTCGCAAGTTTTCAAACGAGGCAACGTAGACTGCTTCGTTGTTTTGCTCCTTCAATGCTGCGTTGGACATAAAAACACCTTTTTGATGATAGAAATCTTTCCGGCGGTGGGCAGACTCATATTCTTGCTTATTCTGGTGGTCGTGCCGCACAATGCATCCTGTTGGCGCACATTCTACAGCCTGTGGCCCGAATTGACGATTCACAATAGGATACTTGCACTAAACATGACACAAGAACAACGCCCTCCCTTGCCTTCGGCAGCGCGCACGGTCTTTTTTGTTTCCGACGGCACCGGCATTACCGCTGAAACCTTTGGCCATTCCGTGCTGACCCAGTTTGAATTGCGCTTCCGCCAGGTACGGCTGCCATTCATCGATACGCTGGACAAGGCGCACGATGCATTGCGCAAGATCAATGAGGCGTTTGCGTCCGACGGTCACCGTCCGATCGTCTTTTCAACGCTGGTGCATACCGAACTGTCTGATGTCATACGGCAATGCAAAGGCATGTATATGGACATGTTCCAGACTTTTGTTGCCCCTCTGGAACAAGAGCTGGGTGTGAAGTCGACCCATACCATCGGCCGTTCGCACAATATCGTCGATAGCGAGGAGTACAAGAACCGCATCGAGGCGATCAATTTCTCGCTGGCGCATGATGATGGGCAGTCGCACAAGAATCTGGCGTCGGCCGATGTGATCCTGGTGGGCGTGTCGCGCTCGGGCAAGACGCCGACCAGTTTGTATCTGGCCATGCAGTATGGGATCAAGGCGGCCAACTATCCGCTGATACCGGACGACTTCGAGCGCGGCAAGCTGCCGTCGTCGCTGTATGAGTTCAAGTCGAAGATTTTTGGGCTGACCATCACGCCGGAGCGCCTGACCGAGATCCGCAATGAGCGGCGCGCCGGCAGCAAGTATGCGTCGCTGGAGAATTGCCGCTATGAGGTGAATGAGGCAGAGGCAATGATGAAGCGCGAGGGCATACGCTGGCTGTCGTCGACCACCAAGTCGATTGAGGAGATTTCGACCACCATCCTGCAAGAGATCAAGCCGGACCGGCGCGAGTACTGAACCCGCGCCATGCGGGTCAGACGCGTGGCGGATCCGTTTCGCGGGCATAGACTCTGTGCTGCGCCAGCACCGCTTTAAACGCCGCCAGCCCTTGCACTGCCTCGCCGGGTTCAACGATGATGATACCCGGATCTGGCAAGCCTTGCGGCAGCTTGCGCGGTATCCTGGCGGCCTTCAGCAGCTCGGCGCCGCCGCCGATCGCCAGCAGCGGTTTGCCATGCCGGTACTGTAGCTTGACGAATTCCATCGCCAGCGCATCCGCCGCCGGCGCCAGCACCACCACACCGTCCCACAGCACCGACGGTCCTGTCTCAAAACTGATCTCCACATCCAGCGCCGCATCGGTGGCCGATTCCAGCGCTCCGATGCGTGCGCCGACCAGGCGCGGCACAGCGCCATCATCCAGCAGCGATGCATATAGCTTGCGCACCAGCGCCCCCTCCACGCCTGGAGCCACCACGACGGCTACACGCCGCGTACGGATGCCGGTCACACCCGGCCGCGCAAACAGCGACAGCGACGGCGACGCCATGTAATCATACGGCGGCTGCCCGCTCGCCAGCGGCAACGGCGGCGGCACCGCCATCCCCAGTCCCTCGGCCACGCCAGCCGCCAGCGCCGGATCGATATTCACCAGCAGCGCCAGCGTGCGGCTACGTATTGCCGGCGTCTGCACGCGCGTCAGTTCGAAGCGGAAGGCGTTGATGATATGCCGCTGCTCGGTCAGGCTCTGGCTGATCCAGAACAGACGCGCCTGCGCGTAGTGATCGGCAAACAGTTCCGGCTTGCCACGCACCTCATTGCCCTGCGACGGCTCCGGCACGCTGACAAAACCGCGCGCACCGGCCTGGAACGGACAGCCGCCGGCCAGAGAATTCGGCTCGTAGTTGACGCGGCCGCGATTGATCTGCTGGCGGTGCAAGCCGTCGCGCTGGTTGTTGTGGATCTGCGCCAGCGGCGTGTTGATCGGAATCTCGTGGAAGTTCGGCCCGCCCAGCCGGGAGATCTGCGTATCGATGTACGAATGCAGCCGTCCTTGCAGCAGCGGGTCGTTGGTGAAATCGATGCCCGGCACCACATGCGCCGCGCAAAACGCCACCTGCTCGGTCTCGCCAAAGAAATAGTCCGGATTGCGGTCCAGTACCAGCTTGCCGACCGTGCGCACCGCCACCATTTCCTCCGGCACGATCTTGGTCGGATCGAGGATATCGAAGGGGAATTGCGCTGCCTGTTCTTCGCTGAAGATTTGCAGGCCCAGCTCCCACTCGGGGAACGCGCCGGCATCGATGGCCTCCCACAGATCGCGCCGATGGTAGTCGGGATCGGCGCCGGCCAGCCGCACCGCTTCGTCCCACACCAGCGAATGCGTGCCGGCCAGCGGCGTCCAGTGGAATTTGCAGAACACCGAGGCGCCGCTGGCGTTCACCAGCCGGAAGGAATGCACGCCGAAGCCCTGCATCATCCGGTAGCTGCGCGGAATGGCGCGGTCGGAGGTGTGCCACAGCAGCATGTGGGCGATTTCGGGACTCAGCGAGGCGAAGTCCCAGAAGGTATCGTGCGCGCTGGAGGCTTGCGGCATGGCGTGATGCGGCTCCGGCTTCACCGCATGCACCAGGTCCGGGAACTTCATCGCATCCTGAATGAAGAACACCGGGATATTATTCCCTACCAGGTCCCAGTTGCCTTCCTCGGTATAGAACTTGGTGGCGAAGCCGCGCACATCGCGCACGGTGTCGGCCGAGCCGCGCTCTCCTGCCACGGTCGAAAAACGCACGAAGACTGGCGTGCGCTTGCCCTTGGCGGCGAACGGCGCGGCGCGCGTGATGGCGCGCAGGTCGCAGTAGCTTTCGAAATAGCCGTGTGCCGCCGAGCCGCGCGCGTGCACCACGCGTTCCGGGATGCGTTCATGGTCGAAATGGGTGATCTTCTCGCGCAGGATGAAGTCTTCCATCAGCGTCGGGCCGCGCAGGCCGGCTTTCAGCGAGTTCTGGTTATCGGCGACAGGGACGCCCTGGTTGGTGGTCAACTCACGGCCGGTATCGTCGGCGCGCACCCGATCCAGCGGGCGGTTGATGGCGTTGTCGCCGATCTCCGGCTCGCCATCGCCGACCTTGGGTGACGCAATGGTCTCAGTGCTGGTGCTGGCGGTGACCAGCGGCGATGGCGGCGCGTGCGTCTCGCCGACGTGCGGCGTGTAGGCCGCTTCGCCATACTCCAGCGGCTTGCTGGAATTGAAAGGCATCCCGGCGGCCAGGATATCGTCGCCGGTATTCTTTTCCAGCAGCTGGTCGGCAATCGGATTCGGCGGCCCAAGACGCGCGGGCCGTGGCGGCGCGGCCGGTCCGGCGACCGTGCTCAGAATCGATCCGGCGCCGTCCACCGCGCCGCCGTTGGATTTACGTTTAGCCATACCGACCTCCTAAATTAGATAGAGGTCGAGTGTGCGATCGTTAGCGCTGAGTGTGTTTGATCAAGCGCAAATCCGGTGTCAGGTCTGACTTTGGTACATGAGCTCGTGTGCGAATGTCAGACCTGACACCGGTTTTAGAAGAAATGCTGCCAGTCGGCCAGCCAGATGGGGAAGTCTTCGACCGGCATCGGCTTGGCGATGTAGTAGCCCTGGGCGTAGGTGCAGCCCAGGCTTTGCAGGAAATCCCAATCCTGCTTGGTTTCGACGCCGACGGCGACCGATCGTCGGTCCAGCGAGCGCGCCAGGCCGAGGCAGGAGCGCAGCACCGTGCCGATCGCCGAGCGCTTGGAGGCGCCGTCGACGAAGCTGCGGTCGATCTTCAGCTCCGAAAACGGAATCCGCGCCAGCAGTTGCAGGTTGCTGCGCCCGGTGCCGTAGTCATCGATCGCCAGCCCGAAGCCGGCCATCCGCAGCCGCAGCAGGCGTTCGAGGAAGTGCGGATCGGTGCTGAGCACCGCCGATTCCGTCATTTCAAACGTGATGTAGTCGGCCATGATGCGATGCCGCTCCAGGCAGGCCGCAATCTGCTCCATGAACTGCGGGTGCGCCAGCGTGCTCTGGTCGACGTTGATCGAGACCGAGATCGGCACGCCCTGCTCATGCAGCTTGCGGCAGGCGGCCACCGATTTTTCTATCATGGTCCAGTCGAGGTAATCGACCCGCTGCGCCGTCTCCAGTGCCGGCATGAAGGACGCCGGCCCCAGCACGCCATGCAGCGGATGCCGCCATCGCGCAAACATCTCCAGTCCTTTGACCTGACCGGTCTCCAGTTCGATTTTAGGCTGGAAGAAGGGATCGAATTCGCGGTTCTGCAAGCCCTGCCCCACTTTGGAGAAAGACAAGGTGGGCGCCGCTTCATGCATGCCACGCGCTTCAGCCGGCGGTACATAGTTGTGAATCAACGCCACCAGCCGGCTGCCGATCACCGGCTTGCCGATGGCGCCCAATACATTCACGCCATAGGCCACCGCCATCGTCTCCACCGAGAACAGCACCGCATTGGATTGCGCACCAACGATGATGACGCCGGCCTTGCAGCGCGCTTCACCCAGCCGCCGTATCAGCTCCAGCGCATCCATGCCCGGCAGCGCCAGGTCGATGATGGCGATATCCACCACCGGCGTGATGCCGGCGCTGAAATGGCGCAACGCCGTATGCCCATCGGGAGCTTGGGTGATCTTGCCCACGCCCACGTGCACGAGGATGTCGGCCAGCGCGTGCCGTTGTACCTGATCCCCTTCGGCTACCAGAAAGTGCAACTGCGCGATGTCCATGACCGCCTCCAGTGTGTGCTTTAAGTGTGATTCTGCCTGACTTGCTCGAAAAAGCATACTGCCGCACAGGCGGCGACGTTCAACGATTCTACCTGTCCCAGATGCGGGATCACGACTTTGTGCGTGGCCTGCGACAGCAGGTCGTCCGCAACGCCCTGCCCCTCATGACCGAAGATCCACGCCACCGGCTGGCGTAAGTCGATCTCGTACAGCTTTTGTGCCGCGTAGCCGCTGGTGGCCAGCGTTGGCACGCTTGCAGAGCGCACCAGCTCCGACAGGTCGACATTCTCAAAGATATCCAGCACGAAGTGCGCGCCCATCGCCGCCCGCAGCACCTTCGGCGACCAGCAGAACGCCGTGCCGCTGCTGCAATAGACTTGCTGGATGCCTGCCGCCGCCGCGCTGCGCAGGATGGAGCCGACGTTGCCCGGGTCCTGGACACCGTCCAGCAGCACCGCCGACACGCTGAGCGGCGCCGTTACCGAACGTTCCGGCGTATCGATCAGGAACATCACGCCAATGCCGTTTTCGACCTGGCTGATGCCGTTGTACAGCGCATCCGGCAAGGCCAGTACATGCGCGCGCTGCGCTTCCAGCTGGCCAACGATGTCCATCACTTCAGCGTTATGCAGCGAGCTTTCGCTGACCACGCACTGCTCCGGCATGCCGCGCAGTTGCAGGTAAGATTGGCAGAGGTGCACGCCGTCCAGCAGCGTGCGGCCGGCCTTGCGGCGCGCCTGCTGGCTGCCGGCCAGCTTGACCAGTTCCTTGTATTGCGCATTGTCGCGCGAGGTGATGGTTTTCACAGGTTCACCTCCAGCAGCGCGCGCACCGGCGCGAACGAGCGGCGATGCACCGGCGACGGGCCGTGTTCGCGCAGGCGCTCCAGGTGCAGTGCCGTGCCGTAGCCTTTGTGCTGGTCGAAGCAGTATTGCGGATAGCGTGCGTGCAGCGACACCAGTGCGGCGTCGCGCGCGGTCTTGGCGAGGATGGAGGCGGCCGAGATGGCGTCCACCTTGTCATCGCCACCGATCACCGCAATGCTCTGGATCTTCATGACCGGGCAGCGGTTGCCGTCGATCAGGGCCAACGTCGGCACGGTGCTCAGTGCTTCGACCGCGCGGCGCATCGCCAGCATCGACGCTTGCAGGATATTCAGCTTGTCGATTTCTTCTTCCGACGCTTCGGCAATGGCCCACGCCAGCGCGTGCTGCCTGATCAGCGGCGCAAGCATGTCGCGCTTGGCCTCGGTGAGTTTCTTCGAGTCGCGCAGGCCTTCGATGGGACGCGAGACGTCGAGGATGACGGCGGCCGCAAACACCGGGCCGGCCAGCGGGCCGCGCCCTGCCTCGTCCACGCCGCAGATGATTTCATCCGGCGAGTCTGGCAGGTCATCGAACAGGCCTAGGTTTTGATTCTTCACTTGGTTCTTTCAATTACTTGTAGCACGGCGGCTGCGCTTTCCGCTGCGCTGTTACGCAGCAGACTGTGATGCATGTCGGTGAAACGCTGCGTCAGGCGCTGGCGATGCGGCGCGTCGCTCAGCTGCTTCCACATCGCCTCGGCCAGTGCTTCGGCGCTGGCCGCGTGCTGCAGCAGCTCCGGCACCAGGAATTCGCGCGCCAGGATGTTCGGCAGTCCTATCCATGGCTGGTAGCCGAAGTGGCGCAGGATCTGCCACTCCAGCTCCATCATCTTGTAAGCGATGACCATCGGCTTCTTGAACAGCGCCACTTCCAGCGACGCCGTGCCGGAGGCCACCATCACCGCTTCAGCGGCGGCGATCGCGGTGTGCGACTGGCCATCCAGCAGCTGGATCTCGACATCCTGCAAGCCGGCTTGCGCCAGCAGTTCCAGGAAGTAGGCGCGCTGGCGTTCACCGGCCATCGGCACCACGAAGCGCAGCGTGCTGTCGCGCTGCTTCAGCAGCCTGGCCGCCTGCACGAAGGCGACCGTGTTGTACTTGAGCTCAGACATGCGGCTGCCCGGCATGATGGTGACCACGTTGGCATCTTCCGGCAAGCCAAGCTGACGGCGTGCGCTAGCCACGTCCGGCGTCAGCGGAATCAGCTCGGCCAGCGGGTGGCCGACATAGCTGACCGGCACGCCGGCCTGCTTGTATATTGCTTCTTCAAACGGGAAGATCACCAGCATGTGCGACACAGCGCGCTGGATCTTCTTGATGCGGCCACCGCGCCAGGCCCAGATCTGCGGCCCGATGTAGTGCACGGTGGGGATGCCGGCCGCCTTCAGCTGCTCTTCCAGGCCAAGGTTAAAGCCTGGATAGTCGGCGCCGATGAAGACCGCCGGACGCTCGGCCAGCAACTGGTCGCGCAGCGCGCTCTGGACGCCTTTCAGTTCGCGATAGCGCATCAACACAGGCAGCAGACCGCGCACGGTCAGCTGGTCCATCGGCCAGTGCGACTCGAAGCCCTGGGCCATCATCTGCGGCCCGCCGATGCCATGGAAGCGCGCGTCCGGCAGATGCGGACGCAGGCCGGAAAGCAAACGAGCCGCCAGCATGTCGCCGGACGGCTCGCCTGCCACCAGGGCCAGGGACAGCGGCCTGCCGGCCGCCGCGTCCCGCCTCGTGCCATCGGCACCGGGCTGCGCGGCGTGCGGCGCCATGTTATCGGACAATGCCACGGCTTGCCGTATCAAGGAACTCGCGCATGGCGCGCATGTGCAGCGCCACGTCGGCCGGCACGGCCGCTTCTTCAGCGATCAGCGCCGCCTTGGCTTCTTCCAGCGTCAGGCCGGAGCGGTAGATGATCTTGTACGCGGCGCGGATACCGTTGATCTGCTCGCGCGTGAAACCACGGCGTTTCAAACCTTCGATGTTGACGCCATGCGCCGCCGCCGGATTACCGTTCAACAGCACAAACGGCGGCACATCCTGCGTCAGCGAAGTGCTCATGCCGACAAACGCGTGCGCACCAATCTTGCAGAACTGGTGCACATTGGCGAAGCCGCTCATGATCACGTAATCGCCGATTTCGACGTGGCCGGCGATCTGCGCGTTATTCGAGAAGATCGTATTGCTGCCCACCACGCAGTCATGCGCCAGGTGGACGTAAGCCGAAATCCAGTTATCGTTGCCCAGCGACGTCACGCCCTTGTCCTGCACCGTGCCGGTGTTGAAGGTGCAAAATTCGCGGATGGTGTTGCGGTCGCCGATGGTCAAACGGGTTGGCTCGCCGTTCCACTTCTTGTCCTGCGGCGCGGCGCCGATCGACGAGAACTGGAAAAACTTGTTGTCGCTGCCGATGCTGGTGTGACCTTCGATGACCACGTGCGGACCCACCACCGTGCCGGAGCCGATGCGAACGTTCGGGCCGATCACCGAGTACGGGCCGACTTCGACGCTGTCATGCAGCTCGGCCTTGCTGTCGACGACGGCAGTGGCGTGTATCTTGGCCATGATTACTGTCCTGCGGCTGGCTGCGAAGCGTCGGCAGCGTTACGGATGGTGCACATCAGGTCTGCTTCCACGGCAGTCTGGCCGTCGACCGAGCCGACCGCCTTGTATTTCCAGATGCCGCGCGAGACGCGCACGATTTCGATATCCATTTTCAGCTGATCGCCAGGACCGACCGGGCGCTTGAAGCGCGCGTTGTCGATGCCGACAAAGTACACCACCGAGTTCTCGTCCGGCTTGATGCCCATGGTCTTGAACGACAGCAGCGCGGCGGTCTGCGCCATCGCTTCGATCATCAGTACACCCGGCATCACCGGCTTGTGCGGGAAGTGGCCGTTGAAGAATTCTTCGTTGACGGTCACGTTCTTGATGGCGGTGATGGACTTGTTCTCTTCATACGAGAGCACGCGGTCGACCAGCAGCAGCGGATAGCGGTGCGGCAGGTAGGACTTGATCTCGCAGATGTCCATCGTCTTGTTTTCAGTAGTGGTCATGATTCGTTATTCTCTGTTTTGGTCTTGATGATTTTTTCCAGTGCGCGGATTTTATCGCGCATGGACGACAAGTTGCGCACGATGACGGCCGATTTTTCCCAGTCGGCGTTTTTCGCCAACGGGTAGAAGCCGGTGTACTGGCCCGGCTCCAGGATCGAACGCGACACCATCGAGCCGGAGCCGACGTGCACCTTGTCGACGATGCTCAGGTGGCCCAGCACCATGGCGGCGCCGCCGAAGGTACAGTATTTGCCTATCTTCGCGCTGCCGGCCACGCCGACGCAGCCGGCCATCGCCGTATGCGCGCCGATGTGGCAGTTATGGCCGATCTGGATCTGGTTATCCAGCTTGACGCCGTCTTCGATAATCGTATCCGCCAGCGCGCCACGGTCGATGGTGGTGTTGGCGCCGATGTCCACATCGTCGCCGATCATCACGCGGCCGGTTTGCGGAATCTTGATGTAGACGCCGCCCTCGTTGGCAAAGCCGAAACCGTCGGTGCCGATCACCGCGCCGGAATGGATGATGCCACGCGCGCCGATCTGGCAATACGCATGGAACGTGACGTTGGCGAACAATTTGGTGGCATCGCCGATCACCGCCTCGCGGCCGATGAAGCAGCCGGCGCCAATCACGGCGTGCTCGCCGATCACCGCGCCGTCTTCCACCACCGCGCGCGCGCCGATATGCGCCGAAGGCGCCACCTGCGCCGTCTCCGCCACCACGGCGGTCGGATGCACGCCAGCCGCCGGCACGATGGCCGTCAGCGACTCAAAATACTGCGCCGCGCGGGCGAAATACACATAGGGATTCGGGACGACGATGCGCGCGCCAGTGTAACCGGCGGCGATAAAAGCGTCATCGGCGGCCGACACAATCAGTGCCGCCGCCTGGCTCTGCAGCGCCTGAGCGCGCAGCTTGCTATTGCTGAGAAAGCTGATGTGCGAAACGCCGGCATCCGCCAGGGGCGCGATCCCGGATACTTCCAGGTTCGCGTCGCCCACCAGCTGTCCGCCCAAGCGTTCGACCAATGCTCCTAGTCGAGTGCCCATCGGGTGATCCAATCTTTGACGAGGTTATTACTTGTCTTACTTGTCTTTGTCCAGCGCGGCCAGCACCTTCTCGGTGATGTCGATGCGCGGGCTGGCCCAGACAGCGTCCTGCAGCACGATGTCGAAGCCTTCCACGTTGGCCATCTGCTTGATGATCCTGGTGGCTTTTTCCGAAATCGCCTGACGCTCTTCATTGGTGCGCTGGCTCAGGTCTTCGCGGAACTCGCGCTGGCGGCGCTGGTATTCCTTGTCCAGCTCGAACACGTCGCGCTGGCGCTTGACGCGGTCCGCCTCGCTTAGCGCCGGCGCATCTTTTTCCAGCTTTTCCGACGCCGTCTTCAGGCGCAGGCCCATGTCGTTCATCGCCTTTTCACGGTTTTTGAACTCTTCCTGCAGCTTTTCGCCGGCCAGCTTGGCCAGCTTCGACTCATTGTAGATGCGCTCGGGACTGATCCACGCAATGCGCGATGCCGAGGTCTGAGCCTGCACCGGTGCCAATGAACACCAGCCCAATGCAAGCACGGCAAGATATTTGGTCATGGTTGCGGATGCAGTCTTCAACTTATTTCTCCGAGGTAAAAATTAATACTTTCCGACATTAGAAGCCGGTACCCATCTGGAACTGGAAGCGTTCCAGGCGGTCGCCATACTTGGCGTTCAAAGGCTTAGCATAACTCAACTTCAACGGACCGACCGGCGAAATCCAGCTGATGCCCAGACCCGAAGAATAGCGCAATTGCGACAAACGCATTTTTTCAGCTTCCTGATACACCTGGCCGCCGTCAAGGAAGGCAAACCAGCGCAGGCTGCGGTCCTGGCCCGAGCCAGGGAATGGCATCTGCAGTTCGGCATTGCCGATGACGCGCGAAGCACCGCCCAGCGCATCGCCGTAGCGGGTGTCGACCGCACCCAGCGAGGAGCTGTAGTAGCCGCGCACCGAGCCGATGCCGCCGGCGTAGAAGTTCTTGAACACCGGATAGTTGCTGTCGCCAAAGCCACGGCCGTAATCGATCTCACCTTTCAGCGCCAGGGTCATTTTCCAGAACAAGGGCTTGTACCACTGCTGCTCGTAGACGGCACGGTAGTATTTCTGTTCGCCGATCAAGTCCAGCTCCAGGTTGGCGCGCTGGTAGCGGCCGATGGTTGGCGTGGTGGCCGAATCGCGGCTGTCGCGCGCCCATGCCACGGTCAGCGGCACGGCGGTGGCGCTGGCAGTACCAACACCGCTGGCGATGCCGGTGATCGAACGCACGTAATCCTGGAAGCGGGTCGGCGAGGTTTCGTCGGTGGTGATCTTCGAGCGCTCCAGGCCCACACCGAAGAACACAGTGTCGACTTCCGAGAACGGCACGCCCCAGCTGACGCGGCCGCCCTGCTGTTTAATCGTGTACATACCGATGTTGACCGCCGGCGGTTTGGTGGTGCGCAGATACAGCTCGTAGCCGCGCGACACGCCGTCGTCGGTGTAGTACGGGTCGGTCTGCGAGAACGAAATCGTGCGGCTGTACTTGGAGGTATTCAGCTCCAGGCCGACGGTGGTGCCCGAACCGGCGAAGTTGGCCTGCTGGATCGCCGCCTGGAACGAGAATTTCTCCGACTGCGAGAAGGCGCCGCCGATCTGGAAGTTGCCGGTCGGGCGCTCGGTCACGGTCATGTTGACGTCGACCTGGTCAGACGTACCCTGTGCTTCAGGCGTATCGACGGTGACGTCCTTGAAGTAGCCGAGGCGGTCGACGCGGTCGCGCGACAGCTTGATCTTGTTGGCGTCATACCAGCTGGATTCGAACTGGCGGAATTCGCGGCGGATCACCTCGTCGCGGGTGGACGTGTTGCCGGCGATGTTCATGTGGCGCACATAGGCGCGCTTGCCCGGATCGATGAAGAAGGTGAACGACACTTCACGCTTGTCGACATCGATGTCCGGCGCCGCGTTGACGTTGGCGAAGGCATAGCCGAAGGTGCCCAGGCGGTCGGAAATCAGCTTGTTGGTGGCGGTCAGCATCTCACCCGAATAGATCGCGCCTTTACGCAGCAGCACCAGCTGACGCAGTTCTTCTTCACGGCCGAAGGTCTCGCCTTCGAACTTGATGTTGTTGACCTTGTACTGCTCACCCTCGGTGATGTTGACGGTGATGTAGATATCCTTCTTGTCCGGCGTGATCGACACCTGGGTGGAGTCGATATTCATGCTGATGTAGCCGCGGTTCAGATAGTAGGACTTGAGCGACTCGATGTCGCCGGTCAGCTTGGTCTTGGAATACTGGTTGGCCTTGGTGTACCACGAGAACCAGCCACCGGTGTTCAGCGCCAGCTGTTCCTTCAGTTCCTTGTCGGAGAAGACCTTGTTGCCGACGATATTGATTTCCTTGATCTTGGCGATCTCGCCCTCGTCCACCACGAAGTTGATGTTGACGCGGTTACGCTCCAGCGGCGTGACGGTGGTTTCCACCTTGACGCCATACAGCCCGTGCGACAGGTACTGGCGCTTCAATTCCTGTTCGGCGCGGTCGACCGACGCCTTGTCGAAAATCTTGGCCTCGCCGACGCCGATGTCTTTCAGCGCCTTGACCAGCGTGTCTTTTTCAAACTCCTTGGTGCCGGTGAAGTCCACCTTGGCGATGGCCGGGCGTTCCTCGACCAGCACCACCAGTACCTGGCCGTCCTTCTCCAGCTTGACGTCCTTGAAGAAACCGGTCGCATACAGCGCCTTGATGGCGGTCACCGATTTATCGTCGTTAAAGGTTTCGCCGACTCGTACCGGCAGATAGCTGAAGACCGTACCGGCTTCCGTACGCTGGATGCCTTCGACGCGGATATCTTTGATGACGAAGGGATCGATCGCCATGGCGCTACCGCTGCAGAGTGCCAGGACAGCGGCGCCAATCAGGCTGCGGCGCAAGGAAGTTGAAGTAATACGGTCAGAATATAATTTCATCGGGTTCAATGGCTCAATCAACGAGAACTACACATTACAGCTACAGCAACCGGACAACGTCGTTAAACACCGCCAACAGCATCAGGCTCAGTAACAAGCCCATGCCCAGCCGCTGCGCGATTTCACCGACGCGCTCCGGCACAGAACGCCCAGTTAAAACTTCCAGCGAATAATACAGCAAATGCCCCCCATCTAGAACGGGAATTGGCAGCAAATTCATTACCCCAAGACTGATGCTGATGAAGGCAATGAAGCTCAAATAATACTCCAGGCCCAGCCGCGCAGTCTGCCCGGCGTAGTCGGCAATCGTGATCGGACCGGTCACATTCTTCAGCGAGACCTCGCCGGTGACCATTTTGCCGATCATTTTCAGCGTCATCGTACACGTATCCCAGACCCGCACTACCGACTTTTGCAGCGCAGCCAGCGGTGCCGAGGGCACTCGGATCATATCCGGGCGATTGGCGATCTCCGCGTTGATCTTACCGACTGTTACAGTTCCTTTGCCGGATTTTGCTTCACCGGCTTCCGGCACCACGCTGACCGTCAGCGGCTGGCCGGCGCGTTGCAGCGTCACCTGCACAGCGCGCCCCGGCGCGGAACGGATTTTCTCGATGAAGCCCTGGCCATCGGCCACCGCCACGCCATCCACACCGGTCAGCAGGTCGCCTGCCGCCAGGCCGGCGCGTTCGGCCGGGCTGCCCGGCAGCACGCGCAGCACCACCGGCGCCGGCAGCGCCACGCCCAGGCCCAGCTGGGACGGCACGTCGCCTTCCAGGTCCATGTCCTTCAGCGCCGACGCCGGCACGGTCAGCGCCACGCGGCCCTGCCCCGGACGCTCGACTGCCAGCCGCACCTCATGCTGATCGATGGCCGACTGGATGAACTGCCAGCGCAGTTCGGACCACACGTGCACCGGCTGTTCGTTGGCAGCGGTGACGATGTCGCCGCTCTGCAGGCCGGCCTGCGCGGCCGGCGAGGCGGCACGCACGCTGATCTTGCTGCTGGGCTCTTCCACGCCGTGCATATACAGGCCGGCAAACAGCACGATGGCCACCAGGAAGTTGGCGATCGGGCCGGCGGCAACGATGGCGATGCGCTTCCACACGTTCTGGCGCGTGAATTCGCGTTGCAGGTCGGATTCCGGCAGGCCGGCCAGCTCGCCTTCGCGCGCGTCCAGCATCTTGACGTAGCCCCCCAGCGGCAGCGCCGACAGCGCCCATTCGGTCTGGTCCTTGCCGAAACGGCGCGACCAGACCACCTTGCCCATGCCGACCGAGAAACGCAGCACTTTCACGCCGCACCAGCGCGCCACCAGGTAGTGGCCCAGCTCGTGGAATACCACCAGCGGGCCAAGGCAGAAGATGAACGCCAGGACGGTCTGGATGCCGCTCATTTTGCCAGTCCGGCGATAAAGGTTTCAGCGGCGACGCGGGCGGCGGCGTCTTGCGCTATCACCGCGTCGATGCTGTGGGCGGCGCCGTGCGGCAGCGTGTCGACCACATGGCGGATCACGCGGTCGATCTGGCGGAAACCGATTTTCAGGTCGAGGAAGGCTTGCACCGCCACTTCGTTGGCGGCGTTCAGCAGTGCTGGCGCGGTGCCGCCGGCGCGCAATGCTTCAAACGCCAGGGCCAGGCAGGGGAAGCGTTCGAAGTCAGGCCGCTGGAATTGCAGCGTGGCGACCTGCGTCAGGTCCAGCTGCGCCACGCCGGAGGCGATGCGTTCCGGGTAGGCCAGCGCGTGGGCGATCGGCGTACGCATGTCCGGGTTGCCCAGCTGCGCCAGCACCGAGCCGTCGACGTAGGACACCATCGAATGAATCACCGACTGCGGGTGGATCACCACTTCGATCTGGTCGGCCGGCGCACCAAACAGCCAGTGCGCCTCGATCACTTCCAGGCCCTTGTTCATCATGGTGGCCGAATCGACCGATATCTTGCGCCCCATCGACCAGTTCGGATGCTTGCAGGCCTGATCCGGCGTCACCGCGTCCAGCGTGGCGACATCGCGCGTCAGGAACGGGCCGCCGGAAGCGGTCAGCAGGATCTTGGCGACGCCGGCGGCGCTGTCGCGCACGGCCGGCACCTTGCCGCCAAATTGCGGCATCGACTGGAAAATCGCATTGTGTTCGCTGTCGATCGGCAGCAGCACGGCACCGGATTCATGCACGGCGTCCATGAACAGCTGACCGGACATGACCAGCGCTTCCTTGTTCGCCAGCAGGATCTTCTTGCCGGCGCGGGCGGCGGCCAGCGTCGGTGCCAGGCCGGCGGCGCCGACAATTGCCGCCATCACGCTGTCGACTTCGGCAGCGCTGGCGATGCTGCACAGCGCCTGCTCGCCCCACGCCACATCGGTGTTGACGCCAGCGGCGCGCAGCAGTGCGGCCAGCTGATCGGCGGCGGCAGCCGTGCCGACCACCGCGCGCGCCGGGCGGAACTGCACGCATTGCGCGGCCAGTTCCTCAACCCGGCTATGTGCCGACAGTGCGTAGACAGCGTAGCGTTGCGGATGGCGGGCGATCACGTCCAGCGTGGAGACGCCGATAGAGCCGGTGGCGCCTAATACGGTAATACGTTGCATGGTAATTCTTTCAGATCCAGGACGAGACCAGCGCGGCCATCGGCAGCACCGGGATCAGCGCGTCCACGCGGTCCAGCACGCCGCCGTGGCCAGGCAGCAGATTGCTGCTGTCCTTGATGCCGGCGCGGCGCTTGAGCGCAGATTCAAACAGGTCGCCGATGACCGAGAACATCACCAGCACCAGCAGCACCAGCAAGGCCACGCCCCAGCCAAAGCGGGCTTGCAGCTTGAAGGCGAAGGTGTCTTGCAGCCAGGGCGCGGCGCCGCCGGCGAGCAGCACCGAAATCACCGCCAGCACCAGCACGGCAATCGCACCGCCGATCGCGCCTTCCCACGACTTGCCTGGCGAAATGCTCGGCGCCAGCTTGCGCTTGCCGAAAGCCTTGCCGGAGAAATAGGCGCCGATATCGGCGATCCACACCAGCACCATCACTGACAACAGGTACAGCGGCGATTTCAGGTAAAGGCCGACCAGCGCGAAAAAGGCGGCAAACACGGCAAAGGTAAAGGTGATGGCCAGCGACCAGTTGGCGGCCGTGCCCAGTTGCGGCAAGCCCAGGCCCAGCGTCGGCGCATAGCGGATCAGCCACAGCAACGCAGCGACGCCGTACAGCGCATTGACCGCACCCGGCTTGGCCGAGTACATCAGCAACACGAACAGTGCGCCGCCGACAAAGCCGGCCACGCGCGCCTTGCTTTCGCTGAGGCCGAACAGGCGTGCGCCCTCCCACACGGCGGCGCCGACAAACAGCGTCACCACCAGGGCAAACGCGGGGAAATAGTTGAAGAACAGGACCGGCAGCAGCACCGCCAGCAACACCAGAGCGGTAATAATCCTCGTTTTCAGCATCAGTTTGTCTTTTCAGCCAGTTGCGCACCGGTGCGGCCGAAACGCCGCTCGCGGTGCTGATAGGAGGCGATCGCCTCATCAAGACACGCGGCGGAGAAGTCCGGCCAGTAGGTGTCGGTAAAGAACAGCTCGGTATAGGCGAGCTGCCACAGCAAGAAGTTGGAAATGCGCTGTTCGCCGCCGGTACGGATGAACAGGTCCGGCTCGGGCGCGTAGGCCATGACCAGGTGGGGCGCCAGCTGCGCTTCGCTGAAGTCGCTCGTGCCCGGATGGGCTTTGACCATCTGCGAGACGGCCTGCATGATGTCCCAGCGGCCGCCGTAGTTGAAGCAGACGGTCAGCGTCATGCGGGTGTTGGCAGCGGTCTTGCGCTCAGCGGCGGCGATCATGTCCTGCAGCTTCTTGTCGGCGCGCGACAAGTCGCCGACCACGCGCAGGCGGATGTTGTTGGTGTGCAGCTTGGAGACTTCACGTTCCAGCGCCGTGACGAACAGGCGCATCAGCAGCGAGACTTCTTCTTCCGGACGGCGCCAGTTTTCCGAGCTGAAGGCGAACAGGGTCAGGTATTCAACGCCGCGGCGGGCGCAGGATTCGACCACGGTGCGCACGGCATCCACGCCCTTGGCGTGACCGGCAACGCGTGGCAGGAAGCGCTTGGTTGCCCAGCGACCATTGCCGTCCATGATGATGGCCACGTGGCGCGGGACGGCAGGTGCGTCTGGAACCTCGGTAGTCGAACTCGTATATTTCATGAAAACGTCGGTGCCAAAGTATAAAGTATTGCAGGTGTGCGACAAAAAGACAAGACGCCAGTCAACCGAATCCGGCACCCCGCAGACGAGGTGCTGAACAGGTTGCTGGCGTCTGGCGGGCTTTAAACCGTCAGGATTTCTTTTTCTTTCTCGCCCAGTACCTTGTCGATGTCGGCAATGAACTTGTCGGTCAGCTTCTGCACGTCGTCGGTGCCACGACGCTCGTCGTCTTCCGAGATCGCCTTGTCCTTGACCAGCTTCTTCAGGCCCTCGTTGGCGTCGCGGCGGATATTACGCACGGCAACTTTGGCGTCTTCCGCCTCGCCCTTGGCCAGCTTGACCATTTCCTTGCGGCGCTCTTCGGTCAGCGGCGGGGTCGGTACGCGGATGATGTCGCCCTGCGCGGCCGGGTTCAGGCCCAGGTCGGCGTCACGGATGGCTTTCTCGATGGCAGCCGCCATCTTTTTCTCGAACGGCTGCACGCCGATGGTGCGGGCGTCGACCAGCGTCAGGTTGGCCACCTGGTTGATCGCGGTCGGGCTACCGTAGTAATCCACGGTGACGTGGTCGAGGATGCCGGTGTGGGCGCGGCCGGTACGTACCTTGGCCAGATCGGCGCGCAGGGTTTCCAGCGATTTGGTCATGCGGTCTTGCGCGCTCTTTTTAACGTCAGCTACGGACATTGCTGCTCTCCTGTATATCTATCTAAATTAAACGTGAACCAGTGTACCTTCATCCTCGCCCATGATGACGCGTTTCAGCGCGCCCGGCTTGGTGATGGAAAACACCTTGATCGGCAGTTTCTGGTCGCGGCACAGCGCAAACGCAGTGGCGTCCATCACCTGCAGGTGCTTGGCGATGGCTTCATCGAAGCTGATCGTGTGGTACAGCGTGGCGTTCGGGTCCTTCTTCGGATCGGCAGTATACACGCCGTCGACCTTGGTGGCCTTCAGCACGATTTCCGCGCTCACTTCCGAGCCGCGCAACGCCGCTGCGGTATCGGTGGTGAAGAACGGGTTGCCGGTACCGGCCGCGAATACCACGACCTTGCCTTCTTCCAGGTATTGCAGCGCTTTCGGGCGCACATACGGCTCGACCACCTGCTCGATGCCGATCGCCGACATCACGCGTGCAGTGACGCCGACATGGCGCATGGCGTCAGCCAGTGCCAGCGCGTTCATCACGGTGGCCAGCATGCCCATGTAGTCGGCGGTGGCGCGGTCCATGCCCTGGGCGCCAGGCGCAACGCCACGGAAGATATTGCCGCCGCCAATGACGATCGCCAGTTCCACACCCAGTTTCGCGACCTCGGCCACATCGGCGACGGTCCGCTCGATCGTGGCGCGATTGATGCCGTATGGGTCATCGCCCATCAGGGCTTCGCCGGACAATTTGAGGAGGACGCGTTTGTAGGCTGGTTTGGACATGAGACGGGGCTCCTATTGAGGGGTTGTTCGGGGATGATGTTGCGGCGCCTATGATACCTTGCCCGGCGCCGCGTCCTGCTGCGGGCTTAAAAAAACGGGCCTCTCGGCCCGTTTCTTTTATTACGCTCCTTTGGAAGCGGCAACTTGCGCAGCCACTTCTGCTGCGAAGTCGTCTACCTTCTTCTCAATGCCTTCGCCAACCACGTACATGACGAACGATTTGACGGTGGTCGATTTTTCTTTCAGCATCTGCTCGATCGATTGCTTGTCGTTTTTCACGAAAGCCTGGTTCAGCAGCGATACTTCTTTCAGGTACTTCTGTACCGAGCCTTCCAGACGCTTGGCGACGATGTCGGCAGGCTGTACTGGTTTACCAGCGGCAACAGCGGCAGCAGCATCTTCATCTGCTTTCAGCTGAGCAACCGAGCGCTCTTTTTCGATCAGTTCTGCTGGCACCTGGTCAGCCGACAGCGACACTGGCTTCATTGCAGCGATGTGCATGGCCACGTCTTTGCCGACTTGCTCTTCGGCGCCGTCGAACTCGACGATCACGCCGATACGGGTGCCGTGCAGGTACGCAGCCAGCTTGGCGCTGGTTTCGAAACGCTGGAAGCGGCGGATCGACATGTTTTCGCCGATTTTACCGATCAGGGCCGAACGCACTTCGTCCAGGGTCTTGCCTTCGTCGCCAGCTGGCAGGGCCAGCAGGGCAGCCACGTCGGCCGGGTTTTTCTCCGCTACCAGACGGGCAGCGGTGTTGGCCAGATTCAGGAAGTCGTCGTTTTTCGCAACGAAGTCGGTTTCCGAGTTGACTTCCACCAGTGCGCCAACGCCGTTGGCGATGTAGGTCGCTACCACGCCTTCAGCGGTGATGCGGCTGGCGGCTTTACCAGCCTTGCCGCCCAGCTTGACGCGCAGGATCTCTTCCGCACGGCCCATGTCGCCTTCGGCTTCGGTCAGTGCTTTTTTGCATTCCATCATCGGCGCGTCGGTTTTCGCGCGCAGTTCGCCTACCATTGCTGCAGTAATCGCTGCCATGTAATTCTCCTGTAATTCGGTATTCGGGGGTGGTTAGTTAAAAAAAAGGGGGAGCTGTTGGCCACCCCTTTTTTCGTACAGCCTGTCAGGAACGATTAAGCCTGTTCGCTGACTTCGACGAATTCGTCGCCGGCTGCTGCTTTAACCATCTCAACAACTTCTGCACCAGCTGCCGAACGGCCTTCCAGGATCGCGTCTGCTACGCCACGGGCGTACAGGGTGATGGCTTTCGACGAGTCGTCGTTGCCTGGAATGACGTACTGCACGCCTTCTGGCGAGTGGTTGGTATCGACCACGCCGATGACTGGGATGCCCAGTTTAGCGGCTTCGGTGATGGCGCCTTTGTGGTAGCCAACGTCAACGACGAAGATAGCGTCAGGAACGCCGCCCATGTCTTTGATGCCGCCGATCGATTTTTGCAGCTTGACGATTTCGCGTTGGAACATCAGCGCTTCTTTTTTCGACATCTTCTCTGCCGAACCATCGGCCACAGCGGCTTCCATGTCTTTCAGGCGCTTGATCGAGGTTTTGATGGTTTTGAAGTTGGTCAGCATGCCGCCCAGCCAACGCTGGTCAACATAAGGAACGCCTGCGCGCTGGGCTTCAGCAGCGATGATATCGCGTGCTTGACGCTTGGTGCCTACCATCAGGATGGTGCCACGGCTTGCGGCAACCTGTTTCACGTGCTTGATCGCTTCTTGATACATACCCATCGTCTTTTCCAGATTGATGATATGGATCTTGTTGCGATGACCGAAGATGAACGGTGCCATCTTTGGGTTCCAGAAACGGGTTTGGTGACCGAAGTGGACACCGGCTTCCAGCATTTCGCGCATAGTTACGGACATAATTTACTCCAGGGTTAGTTCTGGAATCCGATCAGTCACTTGAGCTGCGCCCAAGCACCCTTGTCAACCGGATTCGCGTGTTTAAAATTAACGAGAATAACAACATTGCTTAAACCAAATTCAAGCAACCCGAGATTCTACCTTAAAAACCGCCCTCCAGGCAAGCATTCCAAGGCCAGGAAAGACATCCCAAATCAGTGCATCAACATGCTAGTGTTGCGCGGCTGCGCACCAAGATGACGCAGACCATCAAAAAATCCCTAAAGATGCAGAAAATCTAATATTATTACGACTATGGAAAAGAAACTTCCAATTGATTAATTAACTTCGTTGCGCCCAACCCATGCGATAGCGTCCTTCTGAAAGATCGCCGTCATGTCATTCTTATTTGCAGTAACCCTCGCCGCAGCAGTGCAGCCTACCTGTTCATGGGACCATCCTGGGCGTAATCCGTACACCGGCAGCACCGCCGCCGCGATTGACCGCTACACCGACATCCCTGAAGCCGTGCGCAGCACGCTGAAGCGCCGCCTGGAAGAAGGTCTGTCTGACGACAAGGTCAGCATCACCCGCGAGCACATTGCCGGGAAGTATCAATATGATAACGCCATCCGCGACATGCATTTCGGCAGCGCCTCGGTCTGCGCTACGGTAACCCGCGACAAGTGGGCCGAAACGCGCGCCGAGCCAGCTGCCGTGTATTGCGTCGAAAAGCACTGCATCCTGGTGCCGCGCATCTGTGGCAACGTCAGTCGCATCACCCGCACGCCCGGCGCTACCATTGCGCAAAACGAGGCAGCAGCGGACGATGACGCCCTCGACAAGAAGCAGCCGCAGCAATTTTCCGACATCCGTCTGGCCGATGGAGCGAAACTCGACAGCGAGCCGCTGGATGAGGCTGAAGAAGAAGCACGCCGCGTTGCCAACCAGCGTGCGCTCGACGGACTGGGTGACATCCTGACTGAGGAAGAACTGGCGGACGCTGCGGACGCGAGCCGTTTTGGTGCTTTTGGCCGTCATGGCGTATTCGGCATGGACGACGATCTTGACTTCCATTCACCGGTCTCCGCAGTGCCGGAAACCGAAACCTGGGCCATGCTGCTGGCCGGCCTGAGCCTGATCGGCTGGCAGGCACGCCGCCGCGCCCGCAAACAAGCCTGATCCTCTCCGCAACGACGCCGCACGCGACCAGCCCGGCGTCGTTTATAATTTCGACATATTGAACGCCACGCGCCGCCCTCTGCGGCGCGGCCGGCGTTTTCACCGTTTACTTCTAGCTGATTGCGATCCAATATGTCCATTTCCATCAAAACCGCCGAAGATATCGAAGGCATGCGCCTGGCAGGCCGCCTCGGTTCCGAAGTGCTCGACTACATCACCCCCTTCGTCAAGCCCGGCGTCACCACCGGTGAACTGGACCGCCTGTGCCACGAATACATGGTCAACGTGCAGGGCACCGTGCCGGCGCCGCTGAACTACTGCCCGCCGGGCTACACGCCCTACCCTAAAGCCATCTGCACTTCGGTCAACGACGTCATCTGCCACGGCATTCCGGGCGACAAGGTTTTAAAAAATGGCGATGTGGTCAACCTCGACATCACCGTCATCAAGGACGGCTACCACGGCGACAACAGCCGCATGTTCTTCATCGGCGAACCGTCGATCCTGGCCAAACGCCTGTCGGACATCACCTATGAATGCATGTGGCTGGGCATCGAGCAGGTCAAGCCAGGCGCCACGCTGGGCGACATCGGCCACGCCATCCAGCAGCACGCTGAAAAAGCCGGCTATAGCGTGGTGCGCGAATTCTGCGGCCACGGCATCGGCAAGGTGTTCCACGAAGAGCCGCAAGTGCTGCACTACGGCAAGCCAGGCACTGGCGTCAAGCTGGAATCCGGCATGATCTTCACCATCGAGCCGATGATTAATGCCGGCCGCCGCGAAATCCGCGAAATGAACGACGGCTGGACCATCAAGACCAAGGACCGCAGCCTGTCGGCACAATGGGAGCACATGATACTGGTGACCGACAGCGGCTACGAAGTGCTGACGCTGTCGGCCGGCAGCCCGCCGCCACCGGCGTTTGTCGCTGGCCTCGCCAAGGCAGCGTAATCCCGTGAACGCGGCCGTGATGAAAAATCAACTGCGCGAACAGCTCAAGCGCCAGCTGAAGGCCGACCGCCAGGTCGTGGTTGCCGCCTTCAAGGAAGATGGCAAGCCGGAAAAGCTGCTGCGCAGCCTGCGCCAGAGCGTCGACGCGGTGCTGACCACGGCCTGGCATGCAGCCGCGCTGCCGGAAGACACGGCGCTGGTGGGCGTCGGCGGCTACGGCCGCGGCGAGCTGTTCCCCTATTCCGACATCGACCTGCTGATCCTGCTGGCGCAGGCGCCCGACGCCAGCACCACTGAAAAGCTGGAAGCGCTGGTGCAGCTGCTGTGGGACCTGGGCCTGGAAATCGGCCACAGCATCCGCACCGTGGACGAATGCCTGAGCGAATCGGCAGCCGACATCACGGTGCAAACCAGCCTGCTGGAGGCGCGCATCATCTGCGGCGACGATCAGCTGTTTGCCGAGTTGCAGGCGCGCTATGACGCCGCCATGGACCCACGCGCCTTCTACCACGCCAAAGTGCTGGAGATGAAGCAGCGCCACGCGAAATACGAAGACACCGCCTTCAGCCTGGAGCCGAACTGCAAGGAAAGCCCCGGCGGCCTGCGCGACCTGCAGGTGATCCTGTGGCTGGTGAAGGCTTCAGGCCTGGCCAACTCCTGGCGCACGCTGGCCACCAGCGGCCTGATTACCCAGACCGAGGCGCGCCAGCTGATGGAGAAGGAACGCGCCTTCAAGGACATCCGCGTGCGCCTGCACCTGCACGCCGGCCGCCGCGAAGACCGGCTGGTGTTCGACGTGCAGACCGCGATTGCCGAATCGCTGGGCCTGACCGCCACCGGCAGCGGCGTCCACATGCGCCGCGCCAGCGAATACCTGATGCAGCGCTACTACTGGGCCGCCAAGACGGTCACCCAGCTGAACACCATCCTGCTGCAAAACATCGAGGAACGGCTGTTCCCGCAGGACGGCGTGGCGGCGCCGATCAACGCCCGCTTCAATGACGTCAACGGCCTGATCGACATTGCCGAGGACGACACCTTCCAGAAGACGCCGTCGGCCATGCTGGAAATTTTCCTGCTGATGACCGAACGCCCGTCGATCAAGGGTATGACGGCACGCGCCACCCGCGCGCTGTGGCACGAACGGTTCCAGATCGACGCCGCCTTCCGCGCCGATCCGGCCAACCGTTCGCTGTTCCTGCAGATCATGCAGGCGCCACGCGGCATCATCCATGCGCTGCGCCGCATGAACGACCTGTCGATCCTGGGCCGCTACCTGCCCAACTTCCGGAAGATCGTCGGCCAGATGCAGCACGACCTGTTCCACGTCTACACGGTGGACCAGCACATCCTGATGGTGGTGCGGAATATGCGCCGCTTCACGATGGCCGAGCACGCGCACGAATACCCGTTCTGCAGCCAGCTGATGGCCAACTTCCCGAAACCTTGGGTGCTGTTCCTGGCCGCGCTGTTCCATGACATCGCCAAGGGCCGTGGCGGCGACCATTCCAAGCTGGGCATGGCCGACGCCGAACAGTTCTGCCGCGAGCACGGCATGGAGGACGAGGATACCGAGCTGGTGGTATTCCTGGTCGAAAACCACCTGACCATGTCGCAAGTGGCGCAGAAGCAGGACCTGTCCGATCCGGACGTGATCCAGGCGTTCGCCAAGGTGGTCGGCGACGAGCGCCACCTGACCGGCCTGTACCTGCTGACGGTGGCCGACATTCGCGGCACCAGCCCGAAAGTGTGGAACGCCTGGAAGGCCAAGCTGCTGGAGGACCTGTACAAGATCACCCAGCGCGTGCTGGGCGGCGAGCCGCACAGCGCCGCCAACGAGCTGCGCCAGCGCCAGGACGAAGCGCTGGCCACGCTGCGCCTGTATGGCCTCGACGCGCATGCGCACGAAGCGTTCTGGCAGCAGCTGGACGTCGCCTACTTCCTGCGCCACGACGCCTCCGACATCGCATGGCAGACGCGCGCGCTGTACGAGCGCTTCAACAGCGAACAGCCGGTGGTCAAGTGCCGGCTGGCGCCGATCGGCGAAGGCTTGCAGATCGCCGTCTACATCAAGGACCAGCCGGACCTGTTCGCGCGCATCTGCAGCTATTTCGACCGCAAGAACTTCTCCATCCTCGATGCCAAGATCCACACCACGCGCCACGGCTACGCGCTGGACACTTTCATGGTCACCGAGCAGAATTTCGCCAAGAACTACCGCGACATCATCAACCTGCTGGAGCATGAGCTGTGCTCGCTGCTGACCAACCCGGAGCCGCTGCCGGCGCCGGGCAAGGGGCGGCTGTCGCGCCTGTCGCGCACCTTCCCGATCCAGCCGACCGTCGACCTGCGCCCGGACGAGCGGGGACAATACTATCTGCTGTCGGTGGCCGCCAACGACCGCACCGGCCTGCTGTATGCGATCGCCAACGTGCTGACCCGGTACAAGATCAACCTGCATACCGCCAAGGTGATGACCTTGGGCGAGCGGGTGGAAGACGTGTTCCTGATCGACGGTGCGGCGCTGTCCAACGCCCGCAACCAGATCCAGCTGGAAACCGACCTGCTGGACGCCATCAAGGTTTAACCCGATTTAAAAAGAGTTTGAAATGTCTGAAGAATTACTCCGCCTGTCCAAACGCATGTCTGAACTGGGCCTGTGCTCGCGCCGTGAAGCCGATGAATGGATAGCGCGCGGCTGGGTCCGCGTCGACGGCAAGATCGTCTCCGAGCTGGGCACCAAGATTTACCCGAGCCAGAAAGTCACCGTCGAGCGCCAGGCTGCCGCCGAGCAGTCCAAGCGCGTGACCATCCTGATCAACAAGCCGATGGGCTATGTGTCCGGCCAGGCCGAGGACGGCTACCAGCCGGCGGTGGCGCTGATCAAGCCGGAAAACCGCTGGCCCGACGATCCGTCGCCGGAACAGTTCCACCCGACCCAGCTGCGCTCGCTGGTGCCGGCCGGCCGGCTGGATATCGACTCGGTCGGCCTGCTGGTGCTGACGCAGGACGGCCGCGTCGCCAAGCACCTGATCGGCGAAACCACCGACGTCGACAAGGAATACCTGGTGCGCGTCGAGTACACCAAGCCGGGCAAGCTGCCCGACAGCGACCTGAAAAAACTCAACCACGGCCTGTGGATGGACGGCAAGCCGCTGTTGCCGGCCAAGGTACGCTGGCAGAACGACGACCAGCTCAGCTTCACGCTGCGCGAAGGCAAGAAGCGCCAGATCCGCCGCATGTGCGACATGGTGGGCTTGAAAGTTGTCGGTTTGAAACGGGTTCGTATCGGTAAAGTGAAACTGGGTGATCTGCCGGTCGGGCTGTGGCGCTATTTGCGTCCCGACGAACGCTTTTGAACCACAAGTTCCTAAAATTTCTTGCCATTTTGCAAGCCAAGATCAAGAATCCGCTGTAAACTGCGGAGATCGACCTCGCATTGTGGAAGTCATTATCAAAGAGATATGCCGTCGTGAACGATCCTATACCAAATGAATTCCGTCGCGGGCCCCCCACCCTAAAAGATGCTGTGGAGCCCATCGCTACGGGTTCGAAACCCCACGACATGACCGATGAGCATGACATCGGTGATGCCCTGACCTTCCTGGCTGAAACCGGCGAGGCGGTCTCGATCTATCCTTCCAGCGCCACCAATGTGGTGATGGCGCGGCTGAAATCGGTCGATCCGGAAAATCCCCACTTCGTGCTGGAATTGAACGAGGGTGAATTCCTGCCGCCCGGCGACGCCACCTTTGTCGCCTGGCTGCGCGCGTCCAAGGTGCAGTTCACGCTGTCGTCGCCGGAGTGGGCATCGCTGCCGAACGAACCCACGCTGCTGCCGCTGGAATTCCCGCTCAAATGCCTGGTGCTGAACCGCCGCGCCTCGGCCCGGCTGGAAACGCCGCTGGGTATCTACTACATGGCGTCGTTCGTGATGAACGGCAAGCCGTATGAATTGCAGCTGTACGACTTCTCCGCCGGCGGCGTCGGCATGCGCGCCGCGCCGCGCGACGCAGTCGGCCTGCACGTCGGCCGCAAGCTGCAGCGCGTGCGGCTGGAACTGGGGCCGGACTCGGTGATGATCGCCGACCTGGAAGTGCGCCTGTCGCGCACCTTCCGCTCCTTCCTGCTGGGCGAGCAGGTGCAGATCGGCTGCCAGTTCGTCAACCTGTCGCCGGCCATGCAGGAAGAGCTGGCGCGGCTGCTGGACAAGCTCAATAGCAACAAGCACCGCTAAAGCGCACGGCACGGTCCTTGCTTAAAAAGCAGCTAGACAACTAGCTGCTTTTTTTATGACCACGACACAGCGCATCGTCAAAATCCGGCGCGACTACAACACCTGGGTTGCCAACGAAACCATCGAGGACTACGCGCTGCGGTATACGCCGCGCGCGTTTCGCCGCTGGTCGGTGTTCCGCGTCTCGAATACGGCGTTTGGCGCGATTTCCTTCCTGGTGCTGGAAGCCATCGGCGGCACCATCACCGTCAATTACGGCTTCGTCAACGCGCTGTGGGCCATCATGGCGGTCGGGCTGATCATCTTCCTCACCGGCCTGCCGATCAGCTACTACGCTGCCCGCCACGGCGTCGACATGGACTTGCTGACGCGCGGCGCCGGCTTCGGCTACATCGGCTCGACAATATCCTCCTTCGTCTACGCCTCGTTCACCTTCATCCTGTTTGCGCTGGAAGCCGCCATCATGGCCTACGCGCTGGAGCTGTATTTCCACATGCCGCTGTGGCTGGGCTATATGGTCAGCGCGCTGGTGGTGGTGCCGCTGGTGACGCACGGCGTGACGCTGATCAGCCGCATCCAGATGCTGACCCAGCCGGTGTGGCTGATCCTGATGGCCCTGCCCTTCATCGCCATCCTGCACAAGCGCCCGGAGCTGCCGGCGCAGCTGATGCAGTACGCGGGCCGCGACGGCGCCAATGGCCAGTTCAATGTGCTGATGTTCGGCGCCGCCACAGCGGTGGGTGTCGCGCTGATCACGCAGATCGGCGAACAGGTCGACTTCCTGCGCTTCATGCCGCAGCAGACCCGCGCCAACCGCCTGCGCTGGCACCTCGGCGTGCTGATCGCGGGACCGGGCTGGATCTTGCTTGGCATCGCCAAGATGCTGGGCGGCGCGCTGCTGGCCTACCTGGCGATCAGCGTCGCTGTGCCGCTGGAACAGGCAGTCAATCCCACACATATGTACCTGGTCGGTTTCGGCGAAGTGTTTTCGCATCCGCAGGCGGCGCTGGCGGCGACCGCGCTGCTGGTGGTGGTGTCGCAGGTGAAAATCAATATGACCAACGCCTATGCCGGCTCGCTGGCCTGGTCCAACTTTTTCGCGCGGCTGACGCACAGCCATCCGGGCCGCGTGGTGTGGGCAGTGTTCAACGCGCTGATCGCCGTGCTGCTGATGGAACTGGATGTGTTCCAGGCGCTGGACCAGGTACTGGGCCTGTACTCGAATATCGCCATCTCCTGGATTACCGCCGTGGTGGCCGACCTGGTCATCAACAAGCCGCTGGGACTGAGCCCGAAAGGGATCGAATTCCGCCGCGCCTATTTGTACGACATCAATCCGGTGGGCGTGGGCGCGATGCTGCTGGCCTCCGCGCTGTCGATTGCCGCCTTCATGGGCGTGTTCGGCCCGCAGGCGCATGCCTTCTCCGCCTTCATCGCGCTGCTGACAGCGCTGGTGGCGTCGCCGCTGATTGCCGTTGCCACGCGCGGCAAGTATTACATCGCCCGCCCGGCACCACCGGTACACAGCAAAACCTGTGTCATCTGCGAAAAGGAATACGAGGCCGAGGACATGGCGCACTGCCCGGCCTACCAGGGTGCGATCTGCTCGCTGTGCTGCTGCCTCGACGCCCGCTGCAATGACACCTGCAAGCCTCACGCGCGCGTCGCCGTGCAGTGGCAGGAAGCCATGCGCGCGCTGCTGCCGCAATCGCTATGGCGCTATCTGAGCGGCGGCCTCGGACATTATCTGCTGCTGATGATCGTCACCGTGCTATCGCTGGGCGCGCTGCTTGGTCTGATCTACTACCATGAACAATCGGTGCTGCCGGATGCGACGCTGCTGCCGCAGCTACGGCTGGTGTTCTTCAAGATCTTCGCCGCGCTGTTGCTGGCCAGCGGCATCGTCGCCTGGTGGCTGGTGCTGACCAGCGAAAGCCGCCGCGTGGCGCAGGAGGAATCCAACCGCCAGACCGGCCTGCTGACGCGCGAGATCGAACTGCACCAGCAGACCGACGCCCAGCTACAGCAGGCCAAGCAGGCGGCCGACCTGGCCAACCAGGCCAAGAGCCGCTATATCGCCGGCATCAGCCACGAGATCCGCACGCCGCTGAACGCCATCCTCGGCTACGCGCAACTGCTGGATAACGATCCCGCCATTCCCGCCCACCGGCAGCAGGCGGTGCGGGTGATACGCAACAGCGGCGAGCATCTGCTGTCGCTGATCGAAGGCACGCTGGACATCGCCCGCATCGAAGGCGGCAAATTCAACTTCGACATGAAGGAACTGGACTTCCCCGACTTCATCGGCCAGGTGGTGCGCATGTTCGAACTGCAGGCAGCCAACAAGGGCCTGGAGTTCCGCTATGAACTGAGCGGCGTGCTGCCGCGCTGCGTGCGCGCCGACCGCAAGCGGCTCGGCCAGATCCTGATCAACATCCTCGGCAACGCGGTCAAGTTCACCAGCCACGGCGGCATCGTCATGCGGCTGCGATACGCGCGCGAGATGGCGTCGTTCGACATCGAGGACAGCGGTCCCGGCATCCAGCAGGACGAGATCGACCACATCTTCGAGCCATTCTCGCGCGGCAGCGCCAGCGCGCACGCCAACGCCAGCGGCACCGGCCTGGGCCTGCCGATCGCACGCATGCTGACGCAGCTGATGGGCGGCGAGCTGAAAGTCCGCAGCACGCCGCGCGGCAGCATCTTCCATGTGCGCCTGTTCCTGCCCAGCGTGCACGCGCCGGCGCCGCGCAGCGGTGCCTTGTCCTCCAGCCCGGCCAGCCAGCGCACCGGTTACCTCGGTGCGCGCCGCCGCATCCTGGTGGTCGACAACGAACGCGTCGACAGGGAACTGCTGCTGCACATGCTGCAACCGCTGGGCTTTGACATCGCCCAGGCGGAATCCGGCCTCGAATGCCTGGACCTGCATGACAGCTTCCAGCCCGACCTGATCCTGATGGACCTGGCCATGCCCGGCATGGACGGCTGGGAAACCAGCTACATCCTGCGCCGCAAGCGCAAGTCGGCCGTGCCGATCGCCATCGTCTCGGCAAATGCCTTTGACAAGGGCATGGAGAATCCGGCCGCCATCCGCGCCGAGGACTTCTTCATCAAGCCGGTCAACTTCGGCGAGCTGCTGGACTGGATAGGCGCGCGCCTGGCGCTGGACTGGACTACCGCAGCCCGTGCCGAAGATCCGGCGCCAGCCGCGCCACCGGCGCTGGTCTATCCGCCGTCCGACGCCATAGCCGCGCTACGCGAACTGATACGCATCGGCTATGTCCGCGGCATCCAGAACAAGCTGGACGAAATCGGCGCGCTCGACCCGCGTTACCAGCACTTCACCCAGACCATGCGCGGCTTCGCCGCCCGCTTCCAGCTGGACGCAATGGCGGACTTTGTGAAAGAAAGCAATGAACTTCAACACTGAAGCCAGCATCGTGCTGGTGGTGGACGACGTCCCGGAAAACCTCGCCGTGCTGCATGATGCGCTCGATGAATCGGGCTACACGGTGCTGGTGGCGAACAATGGCGAGGCCGCGCTGCTGCGCGCCGCCGAGGCACAGCCGCACATCATCCTGCTGGACGCCATCATGCCCGGCATGGACGGCTTTGAAACCTGCCGCCAACTGAAGAGCAATCTCGCCACGCGCCACATCCCGGTGATCTTCATGACCGGCCTGACCGAAGCCGAGCATGTGGTCAACGCCTTTGACGCCGGCGGCAACGACTACGTCACCAAGCCGCTGCGCACCAGCGAAGTGCTGGCCCGCATCGCCTCGCACATGCAGACGGCCAGGCTGGTCGACCAGGCGCGCAGCGCACTGGACGCCTTCGGCAACGCCGTCATCGCCATGACGCCGCGCGACGGCCGTATCGTCTGGCAAACGCCGCTTGCCCGCACGCTGATGCAAGGCTATATGGTGGACGCCGAACTGCCGGCGTGGCTGCAGGCGACGCAGCTGGCGCACAGCCAGGGCCAGTCGCACCCGCCGCTGACACTGGCGCGCGGCAGCCGGCGGCTGATTTTCTCGGCGGCGGAGTTCAGCGAAAATGCACAATGGATGATCGTGCTGCGCGAAGAATCCGACGTCGCCACGATCGAATCGCTGATGGCCTGCTTCAAGCTCACGCAGCGCGAATCGGAGGTGCTGAACTGGGTCATCAAGGGCAAGACCAACCGCGACATCGGCGACATCCTCGGCACCAGCCCGCGCACGGTTAACAAGCATCTGGAGCATGTATTCATCAAGCTGGGTGTCGAAACGCGCACCTCGGCTGCCGCCGTCGCCCTCAGCAAGATCCGTGCGGCAGCCGTTTAATATCATATCGCCGCCAGCGCGGCGCACGTCGGCGCCGGACCGTGCCATAATCGGCGCATGAGCAAGGACGAAGAACTCAGGCGATCAAAACGACTGGCGCTGTCGCTGCTGGCGGCAGCGGCGGCGCTGTTCGTCATGACGTCGCTGCTGCCGCGCGGCTTCTGGGTGGACGGGCTGCGTGCCATTTCGGAGGCCGCCATGGTGGGTGCGCTGGCCGACTGGTTTGCGGTGGTGGCGCTGTTCCGCAAGGTGCCGATTCCCTTCGTTTCGCGCCATACTGCCATCATCCCGAACAACAAGAACCGCATCGCCGATAACCTGGCTGGCTTTGTCGAGGAAAAATTCCTCAAGCCCGAAGCGCTGGCCGCCGTGATCCTGAAGACCGATCCGTCCACCCATGTCGCGGAATGGCTGAGGGAGCCGGCCAACCGCAGCTATCTTGCCAGCCACCTGCTCAAGCTGCTGCCCGAAATCCTCGCCACCGTCGACGATGCCCGCATCCAGCAACTGCTGCGCGATGCGCTGAATGCCGCCATCGGCAAGCTGGACATGTCACGCTCGCTGGGCGCCCTGCTGGCCAGCCTGACCAGGGATGGCCGCCACCAGGAACTGCTGGATGACGGCATGGTCGCGCTGATGGGCGTGATCAACCGCCCCGCCACGCGCGACATGATCGCCGGTCAGATCGCCGCCTGGCTGAAACGCGAACACGCCACCATGGAGCTGATGCTGCCAACCGAATGGATCAGCGAAAGCGGCGCTTCAATGATCGCCAAGGCGCTGCAAAATGTCATGGAGGATATCGCCGCCGACCGTGACCACAAGCTGCGCATCAAGTTCGACGACATGGTACAGCGCTTCCTGCTGCGGCTGGAATCCGATCCCTCCTTCATCGCCAAGGGCGAGGACTTCAAGCGCTATCTGCGCGAGGGCGACACTTTCAACAACTACATCCGCGACCTGTGGGGCAGCGTGCGTGACTGGGTCCTGGCTGATATCAGCCAGGATGACTCGCGCCTGAACCAGGGCGTGATCCAGGCCGCCGGCTGGCTGAGCGAGGAACTGTTGCGCCATCCCGCCATGCGCGCCTCGCTGAACCAGCACCTGGCCGGCATGGCGCGCACGCTGGCGCCGGCCTTCTCCAGCTTTTTCACGCGCCATATCAGCGATACCGTCAAGGCCTGGGACAACCAGGACATGTCGCGCCAGATCGAACTCAATATCGGCAAGGATCTGCAATTCATCCGCGTCAACGGCACGCTGGTCGGCGGCATGATCGGCCTGTTGCTGTTTTTGTGCGCCCAGCTCATGGAATGGGCCGCGCGCTGACTATCATGTTAGGATGGGTGGATGAATGTTCGCCTATTCCTCCTCGTCTCAGCCTTGTGCGCAAGTGCACGTGCGGCGGATATTCCGGTGACGATCTATGCCGATGCCGGCTATCCGCCGTACTCCTACGAAAAGGACGGCAAGCCAGCCGGCTTGTACTACGAGATCGCGCGCGCCGCCTTCAGCCGCATGCATGGCTACCGGATCGAGGTGCAGGCCGTGCCATGGAAGCGCGGCATGGCGCTGCTGCGCACAGGCACCGGCTTCGCGCTGTATCCACCCTATAAGAACACCAAGGACGAGCCGTGGACCTGGCCGTATTCGCTGCCGCTGTACGATGAGCGCGTGGTGGCCGTATGCCGCAAGGAGGTGCTGACGGCCAGGCCGCGCAAGCACTGGCCGGAGGACTTCTATGGTCTGACCATCGGCAACAACGCCGGCTTCATCGTCGGCGGCGACGCGTTTTCGTACGCGGTGCGCGCCGGCCTGCTACGCATGGAAGAAGGCAAGGACAGCGAAACCAATATCATCAAACTGGGACTCAGGCGGATCGACTGCTATATCAATGACCGCGTATCGATCCAGTGGACACTCAATCAATTGAAGTCCGAAGGCAAGTACATGGAAGGCGGCACGCACGCCGAACTGGCCGAGGCGGCGGTGATTGCGGTGAAACAGGGCTACCTCGGCTACACCAGCCGGGACAACGGCAAGTACGCCTACAAAGCGGACTTTGTCCACCAGTTCGACAGCGCCATCGCGCAGATGAAACGCAGCGGCGAGATCGACAGCATCGTCCGCAATTTTTTCAAGGCCCACTGACGAGACGCAGCGCCACCACCATCGCCAGCCCTTGCAGCGTGACGTAGTGCCACACAAGCGTGCAGTTGTCCAGCGTCGCGCGGTTGACTGCGCTGAGCCGGCCACACCACGAGCGCGCCCACAGATAGAGCGCCAGTATCGTCAGCAAGACCGCATGCAAGCCCTGATAAGCCAGCATCGCCGCCACCGTCGCCGCCCATGCGGTGGCGGTGGCGTCCAGTCCTGCCGCCAGATGCGCGCCGATTTCGCCTGCCACACCCGACAGCATGCAGATCAGCGCCAGCGCGAAGGCCGCCCGCTGCCAGCCATCCGCCGCGCGGCGACGCGCCCAGGCCATCAGCAGCGAGCCGGCCAGCAGCGCGCCGCAGGTCGCCCAGCTCCAGGCCGCCGGTGGCAGGCTGTTGCCGGGTGGCGGGCAAATGTCCAGCCGCATCGCAATGTGAATGTGCGCGAAGACGAAGGATGCGAAGATGGTGGCGTCCACCACCAGCATGATGATGGTGGACCACCACGAGTGGGACAGCACGCCGTGGGCGCCGACCGGCAGCACCACATCGTCGGCCACGCGCGCGGTGCGCGTCAACGGCAGGCTGTCCGACTGCCACATCCAGGCCACTACTGATGCCACGGCGATCACACCGCAAATCCAGGCGGCGATCGCCATCTGTATCGTCAGCAGCAGGAAGAAGCCGGCCGTGCCGAGGGCGGCGGTCAGCGGCAACCAGCTGTCACCGGGCAGCACCTGCACGTATAAGGGCCTGGCCTGCACCGGGCTGGTCACGATCGTCTCGCGCCGGCCGGTCTGGGTGCCTGGCAACCAGTGCGCGCCCTGCTCGACTTCTTGCGACAACTGCGGATCGTCCCACAGCGGCTCGCGCGAACGCACATCGGGAATGCTGCGGGTGGCGTAGTCCTCGGCGGGTATCCACTCCAATGTCGGCGCCTGCCATGGATTGCCGTGCTCCTGCTTCGGCCGCCGCAGCGTGCGCGCCGCATCCACCATGAACAGCAATATGCCGAGCGCCAGTATCTGCGCGCCAATGCTGGAGGCGAGGTTCAGTCCATCCCAGCCCATCTCCGACGAATAGGTGTAGACGCGGCGCGGCATGCCCAGCAAGCCGCTGATGTGCATCGGGAAGAACGCCAGGTTCATCCCGGTGAACATCAGGCCAAATACCCAGCGGCCGAGCCTTTCGGACAGGCGATGGCCATTCACCAGCGGCAGCCAGTAATACAGCGCGCCGAACATCGGGAATACCAGTCCGCCGATCAGCACATAATGAAAGTGCGCGACGATGAAGTAGCTGTCGTGCGCCTGCCAGTCAAATGGCAGCACCGCGACCATCACGCCGGTCAGCCCGCCCAGCACAAAGATGAACAGGAAGCCCAGTATGAACAGCATCGGCGCGTTGATCCTGGCCTGGCCGCGCCATAGTGTGGCAATCCATGCGAACACTTGCACAGCCGTCGGTACCGCCACGATCATGCTGGCAGCCGACACCAGCGTGGATGACCACAGGCTCAGGCCAGCCGTGAACATATGATGCGCCCACAGCGCGAAACTGACCACGCCGACCACGCCCAGCGCGATGACCACCGGCCGGTGTCCCACCAGCGGCGCGCCCACCAGCGTCGGCAGCATCATCGACACCATGCCGGCCGCCGGCAGGAAGATGATGTACACCTCGGGATGGCCGAAGAACCAGAACAGATGCTGCCACAGTATCGGATCGCCGCCGCGCTCGGGAATGAAGAACGGCCAGTCGTAGGCGCGTTCCAGTTCCAGCAGCGTGGTGCCGGCGATGATCGCCGGGAAGGCGAACACGATCATCAAGGCAATCACCAGCATGGCCCAGGCGTAGACCGGCATGCGGCTCAGCGTCATGCCCGGCGCGCGGGTGAACAGGATGCCGACAATCAGTTCGATCGCGCCGGCGATGGCGGAGATTTCGATGAAGCCTATGCCCAGCAGCCAGAAGTCGGCGTTGATGCCGGGCGAATGCTCCTTGCCGGTCAGCGGCGGATACATGAACCAGCCGCCATCTGGCGCCATGCCGGCGAAGATGCTGAGGAAGAAGCCAATGCCGCCAGCCGCGTAAGCCCAGTATGCGTACGCCGACAGGCGCGGGAACGGCAGGTCGCGCGCGCCCAGCATGGCGGGTAGCAGGAATACCGAGATCGCTTCCACCACGGGAATCGCGAACAGGAACATCATCACCGTGCCGTGCATGGTGAATACCTGGTTGTAGACGTTAGGGCTGAGCAGCGTGCTGTCGGGCATCGCCAGCTGCGCGCGGATCAGCAAGCCAAGCACGCCGGCCAGCACGAAGAACAATAGCGCAGTGCCGATGTAGAGTTGTCCGATGGTGGCGTTGTTGACCGTGGTGAGGAAGCGCAAGCCGCGCGGCGTGCGCCAGACGCGCTCCAGCGCTTCCAGTTCGCCTTCCGGGCGCGGCAGGGAACTCAGTGGCTTGTTCATTTGAGGTGCTCCAGATAGGCGGCCAGCGCTTGCAGCGTGGCGCCGTCCATGTCCGCGCTGGCAGGCATGCGCACGCCGGGCTTGAAGCTGTGCGGATTGGCGATCCAGGCTGCCAGTGCGCCACGGTCATTGCGCAGCGTGCCCGCGCCGATATACAGGCGGCTACCCACATGCGTCAGATCCGGCCCGACACCGCCCTCGCCCGCCGGCCGGCCCGCCACGCCCTCGCTGACGCCGCGCACGACATGACAAGCGCCACAGCGCTGCGCCACAAAAGCCCGCCGTCCCGCCTCAACCAGCCCCGCCGTCGCATCGCCATGCTCCGCCGCCTGCCCATCGGCCTGACTGCCGCGCGCTGCTGCCCTGCCGTCTGCGGCTCGGCTAGCGCGCGCTGGCCGGACTTGCGCGGCGAGCCATGCCGCAAATTCCTGCTCGCTCTGGGCAACGACATGCAGCGCCATGCGCGCATGCTGCTCGCCGCAATATTCCGCGCACTGCGCCCGATACACGCCCGCGCGATCTGCCCGCAAGGTCAAGCCATGCACGCGCCCCGGCACCATGTCCACCTTGCCCGCCAGCGCAGGCACCCAGAAACTATGAATCACATCCGCGCTGCTCAAGCCCAGATACACCGGCCGCCCCACCGGCAGCCGTATCTCATTGGCCAGCACAATATCCGGCCCACCGGCCGGATCGGTATAACGCACCTCCCACCACCAAAGCCGCGCCACCACCGCAATCTTTACCGCATGCTGCGACGACACCTCGCTCAACTGCGCGCTGCGCAACGTCGAAAATGCCAGCAGCGAAGACAGCACCAGCACCGGCAAGGCAATGCCGCCACCCCACAACCACCAGCGCACGCGCACCACGCGCCGCCCGCGCAAGCCCATCACGCACAACACCATGACCATAACAAACACCAGCACCGCGCCGCCAGTCAGCACCCACGCCAACTGCGCGATCACTTCCGCGTCCGGTCCGGCTGGATGCAATGCCGATTGCTGAGGGCTCGTCATGGCAGCGAATACAGATAAGCCGCCATATGGCGTGCATCTTCTTCGGACACACCCATGGCCGGCATGGTGGTCCCTGGTTTCAGCGCCGGCGGATTGACCAGCCAGCGCGCCAGCATCTCCGGCGTATTCGGCACGCTGCCAGCGATATAGCTGCGCTGCCCGAAACTGTCGAGCGGCGGCGCAAGCTGGCCGCGCGCCGCCGGCACACCGGCAATCTGATGGCAAGTCCCGCACTGGTATTGCGCCAGCAACTGCTTGCCTAGCCGGGCATCGCCATTCGCCACACGCACAGCTTCCTGCTTGCCGCTATCGCAAGCGGCCAGCCATGCCAGTGGGAGCAGAAAAAGGATGCGCACGATTGGGGACCTGTCTAAGCCTGTCGTCCCGATATACTATAAGAATCACAATATTCTTGTCTTTTCAATAGGACGCAAGCCATGGCCACCGCCCGTCGCAGACTCGTCGCCCTCACCATTGCCGCCGCGCTGGCGGTGATGGCGGTGCTGGCCGCTGCTGGCGGCGCCGTGATGCTGTACGGCGGCTTCTACAACGCCGGCGCAACGCAGCCGCATTTCCAGTGGGTCCACAGCCTGCTGGAAATCGCGCTGCACCGGTCAGTGCGCAACCACGCGCGCGATATCGCCACGCCGGCCAGCGTCAGTGCGAACGCGAACGTGCGAAGCGCGCTGGTGCTGCGCGGCGCCGGCCTGTATCGCGACAATTGCCTGGTTTGCCACGGCGCGCCGGGCGTGGCGCAAGGCGATATCGGCAAAAGCATGCAACCGATCCCCGGCCCGCTGTCCGACGCCGCCCGCCACTGGAAGCCGAATGAACTCTATTGGATTACGCGCCACGGCATCAAGATGAGCGGCATGCCGGCCTGGCAGTACCACCTCGCCGACCAGGACATCTGGGCCGTCGTCGCCTTCCTGACAGTGCTGCCAGCGCTGTCGCCAGCGGCGTATGATGCACTTGCCGGGCAGGCTGGCCACCCGGAACGTGCACCACGCGCGGCATACGCGCAACCAGACATTGAGCGTGGCCGCCTCGCATTGACGCAATACGCCTGCAACGCCTGTCATCAGATTCCCGGCGTCACCGGACCCGCCACCATGGTCGGGCCGCCGCTGCACGATATGGCGAAACGCGAATACATCGCCGGCCGCTTGCCCAACAATGCCGCCAATCTCGCGCGATGGATACAAGATCCACAACGCATTCACGCGCAAAGCGCGATGCCCGGCATGGGCGTCACCGAATCCGATGCGCGCGACATCGCCGCCTACCTGCTGAAGCCATAACTGAAAAAAAACGCATGTCCGCCCGAACCTTGCACAATCTCGTCAGACTGCCAGGTGACGCTTGACCTCGGGATCGTTCATCGCCGCCTGCGCGCCGGACGCCACCACTTCGCCGCGCGACAGCACCATGAACTGATCCGCCAGTTCGTGCGCAAAATCGAAATACTGCTCACACAGCAGGATCGCCATGTCGCCACGCTGGCGCAGCAGCCGGATCACGTTGCCGATATCCTTGATGATGGACGGCTGGATGCCCTCGGTCGGCTCGTCCAGGATAATCAGCTTCGGCTCGGCCAGCAGAGCGCGCGCAATCGCCAGCTGTTGCTGCTGGCCGCCGGACAAGTCGCCGCCGCGCCGGTGCAGCATCTCTCTGAGCACCGGGAACAGCTCATACACCTCGCCCTTGATCATATGCGCCTTCTTGCCGCCATGCGTGGCAAGCCCCATCAGCAGGTTTTCCTCCACCGTCAAGCGCGCGAAAATCTCCCGCCCCTGCGGCACATAAGCGATGCCGGCCCGCGCCCGCTGGTGCGGCGCCAGCCTCGTGATGTCACGCCCTTCCAGCCGCACACTGCCCGCCGACACTGGCAACACGCCCATCAGGCACTTCAGCAAGGTGGTCTTGCCGACGCCATTGCGGCCCAACAGCGCCATGCACTTGCCCTTTTCCAGCTGCAGCGACACGCCGCGCAAGGTGTGCGAAGAACCATAGTATTGATTGATTTTTTCAACTTGCAGCATAGCGTCAGCGTCCCAGATAAACTTCGATCACCCGTTCGTCGGCCTGCACCTCGGCCATCAAGCCTTGCGCCAGCACCGAACCCTCGTGCAGCACCGTCACCGTGCCCTGCTGCGCGATTTCGGTGACAAACGCCATGTCATGTTCGACCACCATGATCGAATGCTTGCCACGCAATTCGTTCAGCAGCTCCGCCGTGCGCGCTGTTTCGGCATCCGACATGCCTGCCACCGGCTCATCAAGCAGGATCAATTGCGGCTCCTGCATCAGCAGCATGCCGATTTCCAGCCACTGCTTCTGGCCGTGCGACAGCAGCCCGGCCAGCCGCCGCTCGCTGCCGTTCAGCCGGATCAGCGTGAGGATCTCCTCGATCTTGTCACGCTGTTCGGACGACAGCCGCGAGAACAAGGTCGGCCGCACGCGCTTGTCCATCTTCATCGCCAGCTCAAGGTTCTCGAACACCGTATGCTGTTCGAACACCGTCGGCCGCTGGAATTTGCGGCCGATGCCGGCGTGCGCGATCTCATGCTCGCTCATGCGGCTCAGGTCCATGGTCTGGCCAAAGAACGCCGTGCCGGACGTCGGCCGCGTCTTGCCGGTGATGACGTCCATCATGGTAGTCTTGCCGGCGCCGTTCGGGCCGATAATGCAGCGCAGCTCACCGACCGAAATATCCAGGCTCAGTTTATTCAGCGCACGGAAGCCGTCGAACACCACGCTGATCTCTTCCAGATACAGGATCGCACCGTGCGTCGTATCCAACCCTTGCAGGGCGATGCGTCCATCGTTCATTGCGCTCATGCCTGCTCCTTGCGTACCAGCCCGGCGATGCCGCGCGGCAGATAGCGCGTCACCAGGATAAAGATCAAACCGAGGGCGAACAGCCACAGGTCCGGGAAGGCGCCGGTGAACCAGCTTTTCAGGCCGTTCACAGAAAACGCGCCGAGGATAGGACCGAGCAGCGTGCCGCGGCCACCTACCGCCGCCCAGATCACCATCTCGATCGAGTTCGCCGGCGACATCTCGGATGGATTGATGATACCCACCTGCGGCACATACAGCGCGCCGGCAATCCCGCACAGCACCGCCGACAGTGTCCACACAAAGAGCTTGAACCATAGCGGGTTATAGCCGATGAACATCAGGCGCGACTCGGAATCCCGCACCGCCTGCAGCACGCGTCCCAGCTTGGACCTGACGATCCAGCGGCACAGCAGCAGCGCGCCGACCAGCACCGCCAGCGTCACCAGGTACAGCGTCGCCTTGGTGCCCGGCGCATTGATCGGAAAACCGAGTATGCGCTTGAAGTCGGTGAAGCCGTTGTTACCGCCAAAGCCGGTGTTATTACGGAAGAACAGCAGCATGAAGGCATATGTCATCGCCTGCGTGATGATCGAGAAGTACACGCCCTTGATGCGGGAGCGGAAGGCAAAGAAGCCGAACAGGAAGGCCAGCACGCCCGGCACCAGCACCACCAGGGCCAGCGCCACCCAGAAGCTGTCGGTGCCGCTCCAGAACCACGGATAGGTTTTCCAGTCGAGGAACACCATGAAATCCGGCAGATCGCTTTGGTACACACCTTCGCGGCCGATGGCGCGCATCAGGTACATGCCATGCGCATAAGCGCCCAGCGCGAAGAACACGCCATGGCCCAGCGACAGGATGCCGGCGTAACCCCACACCATGTCCAGCGCCAGCGCCGCCAGCGCATAGCACATGAACTTGCCGATCAGGCTCACCATGTAACTCGGTACATGCAGCGGATGGCCGTCCGCGAAGAAGAGATTCAGCAGCGGCAGCGCCGCCAGCACCAGCGTGCACGCGGCGATGCCGCCCCACGCCCGGCGCGAAAACAAGGATGGTTGGTTCATTCAGCGCTCCTGCCTTTCATGGCGAACAGCCCTTGCGGACGCTTCTGGATAAAGATGATGATGAAAATGAGGATGGCGATCTTGGCCAGCACCGCGCCCGCCACCGGCTCCAGGAATTTGTTGGCTTCGCCAAGGCCCAGCGCGGCGATCACGGTGCCGGCCAATTGGCCAACACCGCCCAGCACCACCACCATGAACGAGTCGACGACGTAGCCCTGGCCCAGGTCCGGCCCGACATTTCCCAGCTGCGACAACGCAACGCCACCCAGTCCGGCAATGCCGGAACCGAGACCGAAAGTCATCATGTCTATCCTGGCGGTCGACACGCCGACACAGCCGGCCATGCGGCGGTTCTGCATCACCGCGCGGACGAACAGGCCAAGACGGGTTTTATTCAGGATCAGCCACACACCCGCCACCACCAGCGCGGCAAACACGATGATGGCGATGCGGTTATACGCCAGCACCAGCGAGCCAAGCACGGTGACGCCGCCCGACATCCACGCCGGGTTGGCCACCTCGACGTTTTGCGCGCCGAAGATGGTGCGCACGGCCTGCATCAATATCAGGCTGATGCCCCAGGTGGCCAGCAGGGTTTCCAGCGGACGCCCGTAGAGCCAGCGGATCACTGTGCGTTCCAGCGCAACGCCGACCAGCGCGGTGACGATGAAGGCGGCCGGCAGCGCCGCCACCAGATACCAGTCCAGCGCATCCGGCATCCAGCGGCGGAACGCCAGCTGGCACAGATAGGTGGTGTAGGCGCCGATCATCAGCAGCTCGCCATGCGCCATGTTGATGATGCCCATCAGGCCAAAGGTGATGGCCAGGCCAAGCGCCGCCAGCAGCAGCACGCTGCCCAGCGAGACGCCGTAGAACAGGTTGCCGACAAATTCCGTGCGCGCGAGGCGGCTGTCCAGCGCTTGCAGCGTCTGCGCGGCGGCGATGCGCACCGATTGGTCGGGATCTTGCGACAGCATGCTTTGCAGCGTTGGCCGCAGGCTGGCGTTGCTGCTGTCGGCCAGCGCCTCGACGGCGGCGCGGCGTTGTGCAGCTTGCGGCGCATGCAGGTTGGCGGTGGCGGCGACGAGCCGCAGCAGGCTGCGGATTTCAGCGTCGGTTTCCTTGCCCAGCGCCTTTTCGATCAACGGCGCTTGCGCCAGCGTGGCGCTTTTTTGCAGTTCAGTGACAGCGGCCAGGCGTTGCGCGCGGTCGGGTGAAAACATCTTCAGTGCGGACATCGCGTCTTCGACGGCGCCGCGCAGGCGGTTGTTGACCATGATGCCGTCCAGGCCCTCGGGCATGGCCACGGCGGCGCCGCTGGCGGCGTCAATGGCCTTGTCATCGGCGACGATGTATAGCTTGCCATCCGGCGTGGCATAGACGCCGCCGTTTTGCAGCGATGCCAGGAAGCGCGTGGCCTCGTCGGTGGCCAGCGCACCGATCTTGCCAACGGCCTCGACGCGCGCGTCCATATCATCGCCTGCCAGCGGTGCCAGCGTTTCCGGGGGAATGGCTGCCGACGCCGAAGCGCTAAAACACAGGCAAGCAATCAACAATAGTTTGCGTAACATAGTAGTTCCAGTATGCGGAAATCGCACAACCCGCACGGCGGCGGCCAGGGGACTGGCCCCGCCACATGGGGATGAGGCGCGGCTCAATCAGAGTTTCTGCTTGCCTTCATTACCCGGAATGAACGGGCTCCATGGATTGGCACGCACCGGACCTGGCGTTTTCCACACCACGTTGAACTGCCCATCCGGACGGATTTCGCCAATGAACACTGGCTTGTGCAGGTGGTGATTGGTGGCGTCCATCGTCAGCGTGAAGCCGGATGGCGCCTTGAAGGTCTGGCCGCCCATCGCCGCGATCACCTTGTTGGTGTCGGTCGACTTGGCCTTCTCCACCGCCTGCGCCCACATATGGATACCGACATAGGTAGCTTCCATCGGATCGTTGGTCACCACCGTGGCGGCATTCGGCAGCTTCTTCGCCGCCGCATAGGCTTTCCACTTCTTGATGAAGTCCGTATTCACCGGATTCTTCACCGACTGGAAGTAGTTCCACGCCGCCAGGTGGCCCACCAGCGGCTTGGTGTCTACGCCACGCAGTTCCTCTTCGCCAACCGAGAACGCCACCACCGGCACATCGGTCGCCTTCAGGCCGGCGTTGCCCAGCTCCTTGTAGAACGGCACATTCGAATCGCCGTTGATGGTCGAGATCACCGCCGTCTTGCCGCCCGCAGCAAACTTCTTGATGTTGGCGACGATGGTCTGGTAATCCGAATGGCCGAACGGCGTGTACACCTCGTCGATGTCGCTGTCCTTCACACCTTTGCTCTTCAGGAAGGCACGCAGGATCTTGTTGGTGGTGCGCGGATAAACATAGTCGGTCCCCAGCAGCACGAAACGCTTGGCGCCACCGCCGTCCTTGCTCATCAGGTATTCGACCGCCGGAATCGCCTGCTGGTTAGGTGCGGCGCCGGTGTAGAACACGTTCTTCTCCAGTTCCTCGCCCTCATACTGCACAGGGTAGAACAGCAGCGAGTTCAGCTCCTTGAACACCGGCAGCACCGACTTGCGCGACACCGACGTCCAGCAGCCGAAGACCACCGCCACCTTGTCCTGCGCGATCAGGCCACGTGCCTTTTCCGCGAACAGCGGCCAGTTGGAAGCGGGGTCCACCACCACCGGCTCCAGCTTCTTGCCCATCACGCCGCCCTTGGCGTTGATTTCATCGATGGTCATCAGGGCCACATCTTTCAGCGAAGTCTCCGAGATGGCCATGGTGCCGGACAGCGAATGCAGGATGCCGACCTTGATGGTGTCGGCGGCGTAGGCCTGCGTGCCGGCGGCCATCAGTGCGGTGGCGGCGGCGATGCGGCTCAGGGTGCCGATAAAATGACGACGATTTTGCATGGGTTAGCTCCGTGGTGGTTAATCAGTATTGAAGTTGCAACGCGATCTGGAACTTGTCCTGATCGGCGGCGCTGGTGACTTTGGTCTTGGAATACACGGCGCTGATCTGCGCGTTGTAGCCATCGATGATGTAGTTGGCGCCGATGTCGAACTGTCTGGTGTCGATGTTGGTGTCGGCGGCGAACTTCTGCCAGCGCACGAAGGGCTGGAACTTGCCCCAGCCGGCCTTCTGCTCGAAGATGTAGGACGCACCGGCCGAATAGGCCTTGCCCTGCTCGGACTTGATGATGTCGTCGGTATCGTATTTGTACCAGGCAGCTTCGATGGCGAAGGCGCCGGCGCCCTTGATGCGTTTCTCCAGCAGGAAGTCGACGTTATACGAGCTGTAGTCGCCTGCCTTGCCGACCGTGAGGACGCCATCTTTCTGCGTACGGCCGGCCACGCCGATGGCCAGGATATCGGCGCCGCCGAGGTAATTGCCGGTGCCGTAATAGCCCGGCTCCGCATCCCAGAAATCGTACTGCACGCGGCCCGCGTACATCAGCTTATCGTCAGCCTTGACGCCGGCCGCCTTGGCTTCGTTCTGCGTCAGCGAGCCGATGCCGAAGGTGTGGCCCTCGAAAGCGCCGAAGGAGTAGCCAAGGCGTCCGCCGTCGCCGACATTGCCCCAGACGACCACGCCGTCATCGCGGCCACGGAAGATGCCGCCGTTATAGCCGTAACGCGAGGCCACGCCGGCCCAGTAGCCGCCACCCATCGAATAGTAAGGACCAGCCATATTGGCGCGATCGGACGGCGACAGCAGGCGGCCAGCCCAGATGTTCAGCTCCGGCGAGATGGCGAACTGGCCGGCTGCATCCAGCACGCGGATCTTGTCGCCGTCCCACTCGGTATTGAACATGCCCTTGATGTTCTTGTTCAGCGAGGCGCCGAAGAACAGGCGGCCGCTGTCCAGGTTAAAGTCGCTGGAGCGGCCGCCGTCCGGCGCGCCGTTTTCCGCACTGGTGTAGCTCTCGCGCAGGCCGAAGCCAACGGTCACCGACTTGTCCTCGCCAAAATTGACCGTCGCCCCGGCCCACGCATTACCTACCGCCGCAGCGGCCGCCGCCGCCCACAGCACCTTGTTCAACCCCATCTTGCTCTCCCCGTCTGGTTTTGGATGCGTCAAGATTAACTAGCCGACAATCTTCGAGATATACGTTGAATGACGTAGTGGCGCAGTTCGCACACCGCTCCGACGTGGCACAATATCGGCTTGCTTTTAATAGGAAGACCATCATGACCATATTTGCCGCCCCTGTTTTCGACGCCACCGTCATCTACGACGGCCATGAACTGTTCAAGGGCCAGGGGGCCGCCAAGGGCTGGGCCGAGAAGCTGGCCAAAGAACTGGAATCCGAGATCGGCGTCGAGAAGATCGGCACTGGCTGGGTGCTGACCGGCGCCGTCGACGGCGAGCCATGCAAGTGGAGCATCGTCGGCCAGCGCCTCAAGCGCATGGACTGAACACTTCGTGCGCTGGCGCACATCACCGCCCTGGTAGGCCGGGTAGGATGCATCGTACCTAGATCACCAAGGATAGTGATGAAGCGCGATGACATGCCTGCCGCCGACCTGGCCCCGATTGCCGCCAAACTGGCGGGGCTGCGGTATGTGCACGACGACCAGCCGGGCATCGCGCGCCGGCCACACGGCAAGAAGTTCCGCTATCTTGACAGCGAAGGCAAGGCCGTCAACGACGAAGACACGCTGGCGCGCATCAAGTCGCTGGTGATACCGCCGGCATGGTCCGACGTCTGGATCTGCAAGCACCCGCTCGGCCATCTGCAGGCCACCGGGCGCGATGCGCGCGGCCGCAAGCAGTACCGCTATCATCCGCGCTGGCGCAGCCACCGCGACGAGGCGAAGTACGAGCGCATGCTCAGCTTCGGCAAGGCGCTGCCGGCAATCCGCAAGGCGGTCGATGAAGCGCTGCGCAAGCCCGGCCTGCCGCGCGAGAAGGTGTTGGCCACCATCGTCTATCTGCTGGAAGCGACGCTGATGCGCATCGGGAACGAGGAATATGCGCGGGAGAACAAGTCCTTCGGCCTGACCACGCTGCGCGACCGCCATGTACGGCTCAACGGCAGCAAGGTGGAGTTCCGCTTCCGTGGCAAGAGCGGTGTGCATCACGCGGTCGAGGTGCATGACCGCCGCCTCGCGCGCATCATCTCGCGCATCCGCGACCTGCCGGGCCAGGAGCTGTTCCAGTACGAAGACGATGACGGCCAACCGCACGCCATCGGCTCGGCGGATGTCAACGACTACCTGCAATCGGTCACCGGCGCCGACTACACCGCCAAGGACTTCCGCACCTGGGCCGGCACCGTGCTGGCAGCGGTCGCGCTGCTGGAGTACGAGAAATACGATTCGGAAGCGCAGGCCAAGAAAAACATCGTGCAGGCGATTGAAGCGGTTGCCAAAAAGCTCGGCAATACGCCAACCATCTGCCGCAAATGCTATGTGCATCCGGCGGTGATCGAGTCCTATCTCGACGGCACCATGCTCGACACGCTGCGCCGCCGCGCGCAACAGGAACTCAAGGAAGACCTGCACGCGCTGCGACCTGAGGAAGCCGCCGTTCTCGCGCTGTTGCAGCAACGCCTCCAGCGGCAAAAACGAGAGTAAAATCGGTGGATGAACAAGCCTCTGCCCTTCCAGATTCGCAAAGAGTGCCCGCCGGGTGCTTGCGTATGCGGCCGCGATGAACTGCTGGACGCGTGGGAGCAAGCGCCGGATGGCACCGACATCCGCGTGCTGCAACTCACGCGCGAGGAAGAAAAGAAGCTGATCGCCGCCATCGAAGCCATCGGCAGCTATGAAGATCTGGGCCGCATCAAGCGCAGGCTGCGCGAGCTGCTGGGCATTACGCTCAGCATCACGCCATCGGCACGCGGCGTCAGCACGGTGATGGGCTTGTCGATCAGATTGGACGAGCAACCGGGCCTGTGCCGCAAGACGCACGAGGCGCTACCGGCCGCCGTGCGCCGCTGCTTCCGCAACAAGCCGGACATCGTCTATGCGCTGCTGAATGCACGCGACCTGCTGCGCGAAGAAGACCTCTAGTCGGCGTGAAACTCGCTGGCCGTCGTGAACAGGTCCCAGGCGGCGATGAACAGCGCGGCAACCACCGGACCGATGACGAAGCCATTCAGGCCAAACAGCGCCATGCCGCCAACCGTCGACAGCAGCACCACATAGTCGGGCATCTTGGTATCCTGGCCAACCAGGATCGGGCGCAGGAAGTTGTCCACCAGGCCGATGACGAATACACCGAACAGCGCAAGGGAAATGCCTTGCCATACCGCTCCCGTCGCCAGGAAATACACCGCTACCGGCGCCCAGACGATGGCGGCGCCCACCGCCGGCAGCAACGACAGGAAGGCCATCAGCACGCCCCACAATACCGGCGCACGCACGTCCAGGAACCAGAACGCCAGGCAACCCAATGCGCCTTGCGCGATGGCGACCAGGATGTTGCCCTTGACGGTGGCGCGGATCACGGTGGTGAAATTCTGGAACAGGCGCTGCTTGTACTTGCGGCTCAGCGGCACCGCCTCGCGGATGCGTCTGGCCAGCTTGTCGCCGTCGCGCAGCAGGAAGAACAACAGGTACAGCAGAATGCACAGGCTGGTCAGGAAATCGAAGGTGTACAAGCCGGCGTTGATGGCACGCTTGGCGACCTCCTGGCTGACTTGCGACGCGGCTTCCGTCAGCTTGTCCTGCAAATAGGACAGGCTGGTCAGATGGAAACGGTCCAGCAGCGACACCATCCAGTTGGGCAGCGCTGCCATGACCTTGTTGAAGAACATGCCGACTGTGATCTCGCCCGAACGCACCAGCTCCACCACCGACGCCGCCTGGTTGACGATGGAGATCGACACCAGCGTCAGTGGCAGGATGACGATCACCACAATCAGCAACAGCGTCAGCATGGAAGCCAGGCCCGCGCGGTTACGCGTCCGCTGCAGCAGCCAGCGGTAGACCGGCGCGAACAGAATGGCCAGCACCACGCCCCAGAAAATCGCGCCGCCATACGGCGCCAGTATCCAGCCGAACGCAATGGTGACGAGCGCCAGCAGCGCCAGGAACATCTTTTGTTGGAACGAGAATTGGAGCATAGGGTCAGTCGTCGTCGTTGGGATCGAGGCCGGGGAACATCACTTCGGTGAAACCAAATTTGGAGAAGTCCTTGATGCGCATCGGGTACAGCTTGCCCAGCAAGTGGTCCACTTCGTGCTGCACCACGCGCGCGTGGAAGCCGTCCACTTCGCGGCGGATCGGCTGATTGTGTTCATCCACGCCTTCATAGCGCAGCTTGACGTAGCGCGGCACGCTGCCGCGCAGGCCAGGCACCGACAGGCAGCCTTCGAAGCCCTCTTCCATTTCGTCCGACAAGGGCGTCAGCACGGGATTGATCAACACCGTTTCCGGCACCTGCGGCGCGTCCGGATAGCGCAGGTTCTGCTTGAAGCCGAAGATCACCAGTTGCAGGTTGACGCCGATCTGCGGCGCCGCCAGCCCGGCGCCATTGGCCGCGTGCATGGTATCGAACATGTCGGCGATCAGCTGCTTCATGGCCGGCGTGTCGAATTCGGTCACCGGTTCGGCGATGCGCAGCAGGCGCGGATCGCCCATCTTCAGGATTTCACGAACAGTCATGGCGCATCTCCTTTGGTCTGGCACTGGATCTCGCGCAGGAACTCGCAGAAGTCATCGCCGGTTTCGGCGTGCTTGAGGCCCATCGCGGTGGTAGCTTTCAGGTAGCCCAGCTTGGAGCCGCAATCGTAGCGCGTGCCGTCATAGCGATACGCCAGCACGCGTTCGTCCTTCATCAGCTCGGCGATGCCGTCGGTCAGCTGGATCTCGCCGCCGGCGCCCTTGCCGATGTTCTCCAGGTAGCTGAAGATGCGGCCCGACAGCACATAACGCCCCACCACCGCCAGCGTGGACGGCGCCACCTCGGGCGACGGTTTCTCGACGATGCCATGCACCAGGTCCAGCTTGGGCTGATAGTTGCTGGAGCTGACGATGCCGTATTGGCGTGTCGCCGCGCGCGGTACTTCCTGCACCGCCAGAATGCTGGAGCGCTCGTAGGCATACAGGTCGGTCATCTGCGCCAGCACCGGCTTGACGCCGTCGGCAGTGTCCATGAAGTCGTCTGCCAGCAGCACGGCGAACGGCTCTTCGCCAACCACCGGGCGGGCGCACAGCACCGCGTGGCCAAGGCCCAGCGGCGCCGACTGGCGGATATAGATGCAATTGATATGCTTGGGGATGACGTTCTGCACCAGCTCCAGCAGTTGCTGCTTGTTGGCCGCTTCCAGTTCCGACTCCAGCTCGTAGGCGGTGTCGAAATGGTCTTCGATGGCGCGCTTGTTACGGCCGGTGATGAACACCATTTCGGTGATGCCGGCGGCGACCGCCTCCTCCACCGCATACTGGATCAGCGGCTTGTCGACGATGGGCAGCATTTCTTTCGGTTGCGCCTTGGTCGCTGGCAGGAAGCGGCTGCCAAGACCGGCAACCGGGAATACGGCTTTTCTGATTTTTGACATGGTTATTTCTGCGATAGGAGGGCCAGCAGGCCGGCTTCGTCGAGGACGGTCACTTCCAGTTCCTGCGCTTTGGCCAGCTTGCTGCCGGCATCGGCGCCGGCAACCAGATAATGCGTCTTCTTCGAGACGGAACCGGACACCTTGCCACCTTCCGCCTCGATCAGCGCGGCGGCCTGGTCGCGGCCCATGGTCGGCAGCGTGCCGGTCAGCACAAAGGTTTTGCCAGTCAGGTGGCCTTCGCTGGAGACGCTTTCCGGCAGTTGCGCCAGCAGGTCTTCGCGCAGCAGGTGCAGCGCCTTGACCTTGGCGCGGTTGTCCGGCTGCGCCATCCAGCTCTCCACCGACTCCGCCACCGTAGCAGGCAGGCCGAAGACATTGAACACGTTGAGGTAAGCCAGCGCCTCCAGCGTCACGCCCTCTTCCACCAGCTGCTTGCTGCGTGGTTCGGTCAGTTTAGGGATTGCCAACGCGGCCATCAGCTTGACCGGATCGAGTTTTTCACGCAGCTTGGCGCTTGGCGCATGCTCGCCTTTCGGCGCCACGCCGGCCGCCAGCAGCGCGTCGATGGCTTGCTGGTTCTTGGGTTCGGCGAAGAAGTCGGCGATCGATTCCGCCACCGTGCCACCGATGTCCGGCAGCACGCGCAGCAGCGCGGCCGGCACGCGGCGCACCAGTTCAAAGCGGCCCAGCCATTCGGCCAGCGTCTTGGCGGTGGATTCGCCGACGTGACGGATGCCGAGCGCGAACAGCAAGCGCTCCAGCGGCGGGTTCTTGCTGGCGGCGATCGCTTCCAGCAGGTTGTCCGCCCACTTGGTGGCGATCTTGCCCTTGGCGACCGTCTCCGGCGTCGCAGTCGGATCAAGCGCGTCGCGTTCATCCGCCAGCCGCTTCATGTCCAGCAGGTCTTCCAGCTTCAGCGCATACAGGTCGGCCACGCGCTGCACCTTGCCCCATTCGACCAGGCTGTCGATATAGCGGTCGCCCAGGCCTTCGATGTCCATCATGCGGCGGCCGGCGAAGTGGCGGATGGCTTCCTTGCGCTGCGCGGAGCAGAACAGGCCGCCGGAGCAGCGCGCAATCGCCTCGCCCTCTTCACGCACCACGTGCGAACCGCATACCGGGCATTCCTTCGGCAGTTCGTAGGCGACCGTTGAATCGGGACGGCGCTCCAGCACCACCGACAGCACTTCCGGGATCACGTCGCCGGCGCGGCGCACGATGACAGTGTCGCCAACGCGCACGTCCTTGCGGCGTACCTCATCTTCATTGTGCAGCGTGGCGTTGGTGACGTTGACGCCACCGACGAACACGGAAGCCAGCCGCGCCACCGGCGTGATGGCGCCGGTGCGGCCCACCTGCACTTCAATCGCCTGCACCACGGTCAGCGCCTCCTCCGCCGGGAATTTGTGCGCCAGCGCGAAACGCGGCGCGCGCGAAACGAAGCCCAGCGTGCGCTGGTCTTCCAGGCGGTTGGCCTTGTACACCACGCCGTCGATTTCGTAGGGCATGGCCGGACGGGCATCGCCTATCCGCTTGTAGTAAGCCATCAGGCCATCGTAGCCGCGCACCACCGAGGCTTCCTTGGCCACTGGCAGGCCAAGCGTGCGATACCAGTCCAGCAGCGCCGAGTGCGACGGCGGCATCTCAGCGCCTTCCAGCGCGCCAATGCCATAGGCGAAGAAGCTCAGCTTGCGCGATGCGGTGATGCGCGAGTCCAGCTGGCGCAGGCTGCCCGCCGCCGCGTTGCGCGGGTTAACGAACTCCTTCTGGCCTGCTTCGCGCTGGCGCGCATTCATCGACTCGAAATCCTTCTTGAACATCAGCACCTCGCCGCGCACGTCGAGGATGGCCGGTGGATTGTCGGTCTTCAGGCGCAGCGGAATGCTGCGGATGGTACGGATGTTGGTGGTGACGTCCTCGCCGGTGTAGCCGTCGCCGCGCGTGGCGGCTTCGGTCAGCACGCCGTGGATGTAGCGCAGGTTGATCGCCAGGCCGTCGTATTTGACTTCGGCGGCGTATTCCACCAGCGCGGCGGTGTCCAGGCCTTCGCGCACGCGTCGGTCGAAGTTCTCGATGTCCTCGTCGGTGAAGCCATTGTTCAGCGACAGCATTGGCACCGTATGGCTGACTTGCTCGAACTGTGGCAGCGGCGCCGCGCCGACACGCCTGGTCGGCGAGTCCGGCAGCGCCAGCTCCGGATGTGACGCTTCGAGCTTTTGCAGCGCGATAAACAGCTTGTCGTACTCGGCGTCCGGGATGGTGGGCGCGTCTTCGACGTGATAGGCGTGCAAATGCCGGTTCAGCTCCGCGCTGAGTTGCTCGATGCGCGTTTTGAAATCTACTTCTGACATTGCCAACCTTCTCAGCTGAACAGACGCAGCGCGCGGGTGGAGCCAGCCGGGATGTCGGCGTCATTCATCTCGGTGTAGAAATCCTGCACCTGGCTGGCGATCTCGGTCAACGCCGCATCCGACAGCGGCTGGTTGTAATCGTCAACGATGGTCGCGTCCAGGCGCGCCACCAGCGATTTCGCGCAAGCCACCATCGCGCCGAAGCCGTCGCGCGCCGGCGCCACGCATGGCACGTCCAGCAGCAGCGTCAGGCGGGCCGTGGTTTCCTCGGCCGGCGTCACGTTGGTCGACAGCGAGAACAGGAAGCCGCCTTCGCCGTCCGGCATGACAAAGCGGCCGTCCGGACGCACATCGAAGCCCTGCTTCTCCAGCGCGCCGATCAGCGTGTTGATTGCCCACGGTGCGCCGTTCGATTGCAGATTGACGCCCAGTTGCGCGTCATGTCCGGCAACGAAGCGATGCAGGTTGCGCGCCTCGGCCATCACCTCGATCATGTCCGGAATCGCCGGCTCGGCGCCGATTTCATCGGCCATCGCGCGCAGGCGCGTCACCAGTTCGGAGTATTCCAGCTCGTTCAGCGCGGTGCTGCGGCTGGCCAGCTGCACGCCGCCTTGCAGTTCGGTATAGACGCCGCCATGGGCGATCGGTTCCCAGTCGCCACTGACTGCCTTGCCGATGTAGTGCACCGGCTTGTTGCCGACCATGCGCAGGGTTTGCAGCACCGGCAGCAGCTTGTCGCCGCGCGCCGGGGCTTCCAGCGCCAGCGGCAGCAGGCAGTCGATCAGCGGATCGACCAGTGCTGTGGCCTGTTCCGCTGCCACCGCTGAAGCGGCATTGGCGCGTGCGGCCAGTTCGGCATCGCTGGCGGGCTGGCCGGCGACATCGTCGGTGGTGAATTCAGCGGCTACCGCGCCCAATGCCGCAGCAGCGGCGGAAGCTTCGCCGCCGGCCACGCCAGGCGCCGCGCTATCGAGCGAGAAACTCGGTTCCTGACGGACGTGCGGCGCGACCGGGTCCACGCCCGGTGCCAGCTGCGGTTCTTCGCCGCTGCGCATCAGCACATCGTCATGGTCGGTTGCGAAAGCGCGTTCGACGCTTTTCTTGGCCTTGTATTCCTGGATCTTGTTGTACGTGAAGACACCGGCGACAAACACGCCGGCGGCTGCGATTAAACTGAGTTGGAGATCTGTCATGCTGCTTGTGCCTCGGTAGCGAAGTTTGCGGCGGATTCCATATCCACCGCCACGATGCGCGATACACCCTGCTCTTGCATCGTCACACCGATCAGTTGATTGGCCATCTCCATCGCAATCTTGTTGTGCGAGATGAAGAGGAATTGTGTATGTTCGGACATGCGCTTGACCATGCGGCAGAATCGTTCGGTATTGGCGTCGTCCAGTGGCGCGTCCACCTCGTCCAGCAGGCAGAATGGCGCCGGATTCAGGCGGAACATGGAGAACACCAGCGCGGTGGCGGTCAGCGCTTTCTCGCCACCGGATAGCAGGTGGATGGTGGCGTTCTTCTTGCCCGGCGGCTGGGCCATCACCTGCACGCCGGAGTCGAGGATTTCGTCGCCGGTCATGATCAGCTTCGCCTGGCCGCCGCCGAACAGGATCGGGAACAGCTCGGAGAAGTGGCCGTTGACACGGTCGAAGGTATCCTGCAGCAGATCGCGCGTTTCCTTGTCGATCTTGGTGATGGCGTCTTCCAGCGTATTGATGGCTTCCGTCAGATCCGCGTTTTGCGAATCGAGGAAGTTCTTGCGCTCGGACGCAGTGGCCAGTTCGTCCAGCGCCGCCAGGTTGACGGCGCCCAGCATCGAAATGGCGTTGGTCAGGCGCGTCACCTCGCCTTGCAGGTAGGACGCCTTCATGTCCGGGTGCAGCTTCTCGGCCAGCGCCGCCTCGTCGGCCTGCACTTCGGCCAGCTGGGCGGCAAACTGTTCCTGATTCAAGCGCGCGGCCTGCTCCTTCAGCTGCATTTCCATGATCTTGTCGCGTTGCGGTTGCAACGCGCGCTCGGTCGACATGCGGCCTTCCTCGAACATGCGCAGCTGCTGCGCGATCTGATCGAGTTCGTGGCGCGCATCGGACAGCGCTTTTTCCTGGTCGGTGCGGCGGTCCAGCAGGTCCTGCAAGCCTTCGTTGGCCGTGCCCTGCTCCAGGCTTTCCAGTTCCATGCGGCCGGCCTCCATGCTTTCCGTCACCTGCGCCACCTGTGCGGTGGCGGTGGCAATAGTGCGGCGGAATTCCTCGATCTTGCTACGCTGCGTTTTTTCTGCGAACTGCACTTCCTGTGCGGCGCGTTCGAGGTCGCGCAGCGCTTCGCGCGCATCGGCCAGGCGCTGTTCCTTTTGCATGAATTCGGTCTGACCGTCTTCGTGCGTGCCTTGCAGCTCGCCCAGCTCCATGTCCAGCTGCTCGAACTTTTCCTCGGACTCCAGCTTGATCTGGGTCTGTTCCTCTTCCTGCGCGGTGATTTCGGACAGGTCGGTTTCGATCTGCGTGCTGCGCTGAGTGAAGCGCGCCTCGATCTCCGACAGCTTGACCACTTCCAGTTGCAGTGTGTGCACCGACTGCTGCAGGCTTTGCAGCTTGGCGCGGTACTCGGTCAGGCGGCGCGTCAGGTCGGTCACTGCGGCTTCCGCGCGCACCGAGCGCGAACGCGCTTCATCGGCCAGCATCTGCTGCGCGCGCAGCTGCTTGGTGATGTTGTCGATTTCCTGCTGACGCCCCAGCATGCCGTCCTGCTCCGAATCGGCGGCGTAGAAACGCACGCTGCCCTGCGTGACGATATGGCCCTGGCGCGTGATGATGCTGCCGCCTGCCGGCAATTTGGCGCGCTCATTGAACGCTACGGCGGTGTCTTCAGCGATGTAGACGTTGTGCAGCCAGTCCTGTAACAGCCCGCGCAGACCCGGATCGTTAATCTTCAGCAGATTCAGGAAAGGCTTCAGGCCCGGCGCTTCCACCGGCGCCGGCGGCACGGCGGTCGACGGCGCATACAGCGCCAGCTTGGCCGGCGGTGCATCGCTGAAGAAGGCCTTGGCCCACTCGATGTTCGACATCTGCAATGCCGACGTGCGCTCGCGCAGCACAGATTCCAGCGCCGGCTCCCAGCCGGTTTCGATATTCAGCTTTTGCCACAGGCGCGGCAGCGATTCCAGTTCATGCTTCTGCAACCACGGCGTGACCTTGCCCTGCGTTTGCACGCGTTCCTGCAACTGGCGCAGCGCGTTCAGGCGCGCTTCCAGCTGCGCGTTGGCGGCGGTTTCGGTATTCACCTGCTGCTGCGCTTCGTGCCGCTCCTGCTCCAGCTTCGGTTGCTGTTCCAGTGCTTCTTCCAGCACAAAGCTCTGCTCTTCCAGCGCCTGCTGCTTTTCTTCCAGTTGCAGGCGCAGGTTGGATAGATGCGCGCTATCCGGCAGCGCCAGGCCGGTCTTTTCCTGCATCAGGCGCTCGCGCCGCACGGCCAGGCCGTTGAGGATGTTGCTGGCATTGCGCTGGTGCGCGGATTCCAGCTCCAGCTGCTGCTGCGCCTGCATGATGCGGGAGCGCGATTCAGTACTCCTGGTCTGCGCTTCTTTCCAGGCCTGTTCCAGCATCGGCAGCGACTCGGCCTTTTGCTCAGCCATCATCTGCGCTTCCTCGACCTTGGCGCCCAGTTCTTCCAGCGAGAATTCCGCTTCCTCGATCTGCTCGCCGGTTTCGCTGGCCTGACGCTGCCATTGATCGCGCTGCGCGGTCAGCGCCGCCAGTTGCGCCTGCAAGCGGCCACGCGACTCGACCACGAACTTGATCTGTGCCTCCAGGCTGCCGATTTCCGCATTGGTCTGGTACAGCGCGCCCTGTGCCGAATGCAGGCGGTCGCCGGCGGCAAAGTGCGACTGGCGCATCTGCTCCAGCGACAGCTCGACATTGCGTAGCTTGGCGGTCTGCTCTTCCAGATCGTTCTGTGCCTGCTCGACTTCACGGAAGTATTTTTTCTGCTCGTTCTCGGCTTCGATCTTGCGCAGCAGCCAAAGCAGCTTTTGCTTTTCTTCCTGGTCGGCTTGCAGCTGGTGGAACTTGGTCGCCACCGCAGCCTGTCCTTCCAGCTTCTCCAGGTTGGAATTCAGTTCGCGCAGGATGTCTTCCACGCGCAGCAGGTTTTCGCGCGTGTCGTGCAGGCGGTTTTCGGTTTCGCGACGGCGTTCCTTGTACTTCGATACGCCAGCGGCCTCCTCCAGGAACACGCGCAACTCTTCCGGCCGCGATTCGATAATCCGCGAAATCATGCCCTGGCCGATGATCGCATAGGCGCGCGGACCGAGGCCGGTGCCGAGGAAGATGTCCTGGATGTCGCGCCGGCGCACCGGCTGGCCGTTGATGTAATAGGTAGAGGTGCCGTCGCGCGTCAGCGTGCGCTTGACGGCGATCTCGGCATACTGGCCCCACTGGCCCGCCGCCTTGCCCGCATTGTTATCAAACACCAGCTCCACCGACGAGCGCCCAGCCGGCTTGCGGTGGGTAGAGCCGTTGAAGATCACGTCCTGCATGGACTCGCCGCGCAGTTCCGAAGCCTTGGATTCGCCCAGCACCCAGCGGACGGCGTCGATGATGTTCGACTTGCCGCAGCCGTTGGGACCCACCACGCCAACCAACTGACCCGGTACCTGGAAATTGGTGGGATCAACGAAAGACTTAAATCCCGACAATTTGATGGAGGATAGACGCACGTTGTTATCTAGGTGTTTGGGCTGGAAAATTTCACAATAATACCATTTTGCGCATCATATCAGGCCGAAAAAGGATAGTGCTACACCGTTGTCAGCGCACCTGCGGTTTGGGCGCGCGCCACATGGCGCGGGTGTAGGGATGATCGCGGCCGGACAGGTAGGTTGCCACCTTGGCGATCCACATCTCCGCCGGAATCGGCTGCACGCGCGGCGCCACCAGCAGCACAGGCAGGCATAGCGCCACCAATACCCGGCTCAGCGCCATCTGGCGTTCGGCGTTGGCGTACCAGATGAAGGCGGCGGCCACCAGCAGGCCGAGTATGCAGCCGGTCCAGGCTTCGGACGGCGAGTGGGCCTCGGTATGGATGCGCGACATGGCAATCAGCACCGACAGCAACACGCCAGCGGTACTGCCCAGTATCTGCGCCAGCGGCGGCAACGAGCGGGTAAGGAGGAAGGCGGCCACTGGATAAACGGCGGCGGCACGCATAGCATGGCCGCTGAAACCGGCAAATTCCACCGACTCGATGCCGATCGCCCAACCCATGAAAGCCAGCTTGGTCAGTACCACCAGCGCCATGCCGCCGCCGAACAGCAGCGCCCAAGTCCAGGTCAGCCGCCAGGACTTGCCAGCCAGCAGCCAAACTGCGATGGCGACACCTATTGGTCCGGTCACCGCCAGACTGCCCGCCACACTTAACCAATGCCACCAAAACATCGTGCTCTCCTATTTCACCGTATGACAATATTTTAGCCTCTATTGCAGCGCAACAAAAGTTAAGTACGCGTTAAAGTACATACAATTAAACCGAATGTTTTGAAAATGATCATACTTGGCAAGTCCACCTCCATCAATGTCCGCAAAGTGCTGTGGACCTGCGTCGAAATCGGCCTGCAGTATCAGCTGGAGCCATCTAGCGGGACCGATGTGCAGCAGCGCAATCCCAACGCCATGGTGCCAGTGCTGATCGACGATGGCCATGTGCTGTGGGAATCGAATACGATCTGCCGCTACCTCGCCGGCAAGCATGGCCGCCACGACTTGTTGCCGGCGGCGCCGATGGCACGTGCGCAGGTTGAAAAGTGGATGGACTGGCAGGCCACTGAATTGAACAGCGCATGGCGCTACGCCTTCCTGGCGCTGGTGCGGCGCAGCGAGACGCATGCCGATCCGGCAGCGGTCAATGCCAGCATCCAGCAGTGGAACCGCCTGATGGCGCTACTCGATGCGCAACTGGCGCAGACCGGCGCGTGGGTGGCCGGCGACATTTTCACGCTGGCCGATATCGTGCTGGGCCTGTCGTTCAATCGCTGGACGTCCACGCCAATGGCAAGGCCGCAACTGCCGTCGCTGGCGGCCTGGGCCGCGCGGTTGGGTGAGCGCGCCGGCTGGCTGCAACACGGCGCCAACGGTACGCCCTGATCAGGACAGGCCGAAATGCTCGACGACAAAGTCGACAAAGCTGCGCTGCTTCGGCGTGGCCTGCCGTCCACGCGGGTAAATCAGATGCAGCGGCCGCAGCGGCGGCAGATAGTCGGACAGCAGCGGCACCAGGCGGCCGTCGGCGATTTCTTCAGCGACGACGATTTCGGCCAGCATGGCCAGGCCGAAGCCGTTCAGCGCCATCTGCTTCAGCGCCTGGCCATTGTTGGAGCGGAAGCGGCTAGGCTGCGGCGCGGCCTGGGCGTCCAGTTTCCAGCGCACCACGCGCCGCCAATGCAGGAAATCCAGGCATTGATGCCGCGCCAGGTCGGCGGGTGTCGCTGGCGCGCCGTATTGGGCCAGGTAGGCTGGCGCGGCGCAGATCACCATGCCGTACGGCTTCAGCGGGCGGGCAATCATGCTGGAATCCTCCAGCCGGCCGATGCGGATAGCCGCGTCCAGCCCTTCCTCCACCACATCAGAAATGCGTTCGCTGAGTTCCAGGTCGACACTGACCTCCGGATGGGCGGCCATGTAAATCGGCAGCCTGGGTGCCAGCAAGGCGCTGCCGAAGGCCACCGGAGCGCTGATCCGCAGATTGCCGCGCGCGCCGCTACGCATGGCCAGCGCGCCCGATTCAGCGCTTTGCACGTGCGCCAGTATCTGGCGGCATTGCTCACAGTATTGCTCGCCGATCTCGGTCAGGCTCTGACGGCGCGTGGTACGGTTCAGCAGACGCGCGCCCAGCCGCTGCTCCAGTTCGGCAATGTGCTTGCCGACCATGACCACCGAGAGGTCGAAGGCCCTGGCCGCCGCCGTAAAGCTGCCGGCGTCGGCGACACCGACAAACACTTCCATGCTGCGCAATTTATCCATGATTGTGAATCACTGGTTAAAAATATTATAAATAATAAAGCATTTATGTTTAACCAGTTTAAAACGATACTCGGTTTTTAATTCGACGGAGTGCGCAAGATGAGTTTTTCGACCTGGCTGCTGTTTCTCTCCGTATCGCTGGCTGCGGCTTTTAGTCCGGGACCAGGCGTGCTGATGGCGATTTCCACCGCGTCCAGCCAGGGCGCGCGGCGGGCTTTTTATAGCTCGGCGGGTAATGCGTTGGGCGTATTCATTGTTGCCACCACGGCGGTGACCGGACTGGGGCTGCTGCTGAAGGCGTCGGAGCTGGCATTCGGGCTGCTGAAGCTGGCCGGTGCGGCCTATCTGGTGTATCTCGGCATCAAGGCCTGGCGCGGCGCAGGGCAGCAGACGGCGCAAGCAGCATCGCGCCCGGTGGAGGAAAGCCGCTTCAGCACCTTCCGTGCGGGACTGCTGGTGGCGATCAGCAATCCCAAGGCGATTCTGTTCTTTACTGCGGTATTCCCGCAATTTATGCCGCATGACCACATTGATCCGCTGCGCTTTATGCTGCTGACTACGACCTTTACCGCCTGCACACTGCTGTCGCATTTCTTTTACGTCAGTTGCGCGGCCTGGCTGAAGCGCAATGTGGCAACCAGTGCCCGCCGCCGTCGCCTCGCTGGCCGCAGTACGGCAGTAGTGTTCATCGGCATGGGCGGCGCGCTGCTGACTGTGCGCTGAGGTAATCGGCACGGCGCCGCGCTGCTGGCTGTGCGCTGAGGAAATCGGCATGGTGCCGCGCTGCTGGATCTGCGCTGAGGTAATCGGCACAGCGCCGCGCTGTTTGACCTTCCGCCGAACAGCGTTCAGCCAGCGGCCGGCTGATTGGTGCCGGCATCGCTGTGCGCGCCGCGCGAAAGCGCCTGCGATAGCGCGACAGCCACCACGCCCTCTGCGTGCAGCACCTGCGCACTGCCAGCGCGCAAGCGGCGCAGCAACTCGTCGCCGGACAGCGAAAATGCTTCCTGCCGGGCTGCCGTGGAAAAAATATACAGCGTGCGCCGTGGACTGATCCACGCCAGCTTGACCTTGCGGCTCCCGCCATCTGCTTCCTCGAACGCTAGCCACATGCCCCGCGTCAGGCTGTCGACCTCGACGGCGGCCTCATCGCCCTCTTCCGCCACCGGCGCGATGGCAGCTGCCTGCGCCTGCAATGCAAGCCTGCGCTCGGCGGCCTGACGGGCGACCTGCATGGCAATCTCGACCTGACGCTCGGCAGACATTTCAATCGGCGCGCGGACGATGGACGCGTGGCATTCCGCCAGCTCGGCAAAAAACCGTAAGCGGTCGGCATCCTGCCACTTGATGACATCCAGCCACTTGTTCAGCGCGGACAGCATGCCCGGCAGCCGGGCGATCAGTTGCTTCCGGTCGTCGGCGCTGAACTTGGGCCGCACGCTCCAGATCAGGTCGTCCATGGTTTTGGTGGCGTTGTTGACGGCGCCGGGCTTGTCGTCTTCCACGCTATAGGCAATGGTCAGCACCGACACCCAGCGCTGCTCAAGAAAAGCTTCGATAATCGCGATCACTTCGCCGGTGCCGATGCGCAGGGCGACGGCGTTTTTTGCCAGCTTGTTCGATTCCGCCACTTTTTCCTGCTTGAGCGCGGCGGCAATCGGGGCGGCAATGGCGGCTGCTGCGGCTTTTTCTTCCGCCTGGATCTGGGCCTCCAGTTCGTTGACGGCTTCCGTGAAGACGGTCATTTCATTGTCGTAATCGCGGCCCACACGATCGACGCTGCGCTGCATCGCCTGAAATAGCGGGTCATCCGGGCCTTTGCGCTGCTCCCAGCCCATGCGCGACAGCAGTTCCAGCAGGCGGCGGGCCGGATGGGCTTCCTGGAAGAAGAAATTCTTGTCGACCAGCGCGGCCTTCAGGACCGGGATTTGCAGGAAACGGATCAGCTCGCGAGTTTCAGGTGAAATGCTCTGGTCGCGAAATACGGTGTCGAACACGGCTGACAGCAGGTCAATGGTGGATTCATCGGCACGTGACAGGCTGCCTTCCGGCATGGCTTGCTTGAGGTTGGGCAGGTAGAACACATTGCCGCCTCCCGCCACCGCTGCCAGGCTGCCGATGGATTCGTAGGGGACGGCTTTTTGCAGTTCGGCGAGATAGGTCAGCAAGGGCTGCCTGGCGTGCAGCTGGGCTTGGCGCTGAGCGTCCTCGTTGCTGATCGCCGCACTGCTGAAGCCGCGCGCCGGACCTTGCGGCCAGCTGGCCTGCGCTGCCACGGCGGCGGCGCCGACTACTTGGCCATGCGTTGTCTGACCGGCATTCGGCGCCCAATTATTCCCCGCCGCCAGCGCTGATGCCGGCAAGTCGGGTATCGACAGGTCGACACCGCCGTCGGCGCCCAGCATGCCGCTGGCGATGCCGTCAACGATCTCCCCGGCCGCCGATCCGGCCACATCGCTGGATGCAAAAAATTGCCGCAACTGCTGCGCCAGCACCTGCTGATTCGGCCTGGGTCGCGCGGCGGCGCCACCATCCGCCTTGCGCCGCTGATAGCCATCCACCGATCCCGGCAGCACGCCCTTGCTCTGCAAAGCCAAACTCAAGGCCTCCAGCATCGGCGCCAGTTCGATAAACATGCCAGGCTTGAGCCAGGGCTGCAATAACCCGTTCGACTCCTCCTCCGGATCGAACTCCAGCCACGCTTGCTGCAACGCCGCCAGGAATACCGCCGGCCGGAAGGGATTCTGGCTCATCCGCAATATATCCCGCTCCAGCAGGAACGCCAGCCGCACATTCAAGGTCTGCAAGGCATCGGCATACAAACTCTCGAATGGCTTGCTGGCACCGCCGAGCGCAACCTTGTTGTCCATCTCCTCCAGCGACACCAGCGACAAAGCCTGCACCGGCGCGCGCGTGGCGGGCTTGGCGGTGGGCGCTAATTCGGCAATCTCGCGCCGCAGCGCTTTTCCCAGCGCGCTGGTCGCCAGATGCAGGAACGCGAAATTGCGGTTGCGCAGCAGATTACCGGCACGAATGCGCTGCTGGATCAACCGCGTGTCGCCATCGGTGGCGTCGATCAATGCGCCTGCCAACTTGTTGGCCAACTCCAGGTATTGATCCCCTGCATGCCTGACCGCAATACCAATCAACTCCTCCAGCAAGGCATGACGCGACGACACCGTCTTCTTCTGCGTGGCTATGGTTGTCGAAGTTGCACTCATGAAAAGATCTGCTCCGATTGATCAACTTATTGTGACACGCTTCCACAAAGCAATCATGATTTTCAGCGCGGCCCAACAAGCTTATCTCCTACAAGCCACAAGGAGGAACTCCGATAGCGATCAGAAGCGCCAGAACGCATCATGACGTCACCGGAAACGCCTCAGCTACCCAACAGCCGGGACGATTCTGGCGAGTACGTTCTTTTTTATTTTACAAAGGAATCAAAATGAACTCGAACCAAAAAGGCAGCAGCAGCAATCAGGGCTCCAAACAGGGCTCGAACCAAGGTAGCAGCAAACAATCGGGCAGCGCAGGCTCGTCCAGCGGATCGCGTAGCGGCGGCACGCAAGGCGGCACCCATGAGCAACACGTCGAAGCTGGTCGTCAAAGCCACAAAAACGACAAGCAATCCGGCAACCGCTAAGTAGCACATCAGCGGTAAATGCGGCGCCGCGCGCGCCGCATCATTCACCTTCAGTTGAACGGCACCGGCCGCGGTGTCTCGTCACTCGATGGCGGCAGTATCGGCAGCACCAGCTGCGGCTGCTTGCCCGTCAGCGTTTTCAGGAAGGCAACCAGCTTGCGGTTTTCTTCACTGTCAAATTGTCGTCCCAGCTGCAAACGTCCCATCACATCCACCGCCTGCTTCAACGTGGCCGCCTCACCATCGTGGAAGTACGGATAGGTCAGCTCGACATTGCGCAAGGTCGGCACCTTGAAGTTGAAACGGTCGCTATCCTTGCCGGTCACCGCTGAACGCCCTTCGGCCACGCTGGTCGCCTTGTAAGGCTCGACAATCCCCATTTTCTGGAACGAATTCCCGCCCACCGCCGGGCCATTGTGACAGGCCACGCACCCACTGGACTTGAATAGCTGGTAGCCCGCCAGTTCATCCCTGGTCAGCGCGTTCTTTTTGCCTTTCAGCCATTGGTCAAACCGCGAGTCCGGCGTTACCAGCACTTCCTCGAAGGCGGCGATGGCGCGCGTGACCTGGTCGATATTGATCTCGTCTTTCTTGAAGACTTTCTTGAACTCCGCGCGATAGGCGGGAATCGATGCCAGCACACCGATCGCCAGTTCGTGACTGAACGCCATCTCGCCCGGGTTGGCAATCGGGCCGCCAGCCTGCTCCTTCAGATCCTTGGCGCGGCCATCCCAGAACTGCGCCAGATTCATGCTGGAATTCAGCACCGTCGGTGAATTGATCGGACCTTTTTGCCAGCGATCGCCAATCGACGACTTGATGTTGTCGGTGCCACCCATGCTCAGGTTGTGGCAGCTATTGCAGGAAATAAAGCCGGAACGCGACAGGCGCGGGTCAAAGAACAGCTTCTTGCCCAATTCGACCATGGCCGGGTTGCTCACTTTGGCGGGCGGAATTGGCTGTATCGGTTCGCCGGCAACAGCGCTGCCGACGGCGGCCACCCAGGCGAGCGCCAGGATGGAAAGGGGGACGAATTGACTGCGCATGATAGAAACTCCCATTGTAAATCGCTGCACAAAACCCACACCGGCTGTTCCACCAGCACAGTGTTGATTTATCGTAACGTTTACCGGGAGTTGATGAATATGCCCTACATCAAGCGCCGCGAGAATACGGGCTTCAGATGTTGGTCACGCGCTGGCCTTCGGGCGGCACGAAATCTTCGACGCCGTTGATGACGCCGACTTTCAACGCTTCGCCAGCCGTCAGGTGCAGGTCCGAATATTCGTGCGTGCGCCAGTGTTCCTCGCTCAGCTCCACGTGCTTGCGCAGGATCTGCTCGGTGCGGGCATCGTCCGCCTGCAGGCCTTCGACAATGATGCGCAGCGCATCCGGACGGGCGCCGTGCGGCGCGCTGGCGTGCGACTTGTGCACCATGAAGCGCGCGGTGTCGCTGGCATAGCGCTCGGCTCCGGCCAGGAACAGGATCACCGCGATCGACGCCACCGCGCCGGCATTGTAGGTGACGATCTTGATCGGCAGCTTGCTCAGGTAGTTGTACAGGCAGATGCCGTCACTGACATAGCCGCCATTCGACTGGATCAGAATGTGGGCGGTGGTAATGCGGTCTTCGGTCATATCGGCCACCGCGTCGAACACGCGGCGCACCATATCACTGTTAACATCGCCGGACAGCGTAAACCACGCATGCCCGTCGTAATTGTTTTGGTCTTGGCTCATCTGTGGGCTCTCGAAATAATGTGATTTATTCTAGCAAATTGTTGCTTTTTAGGGTTTCCTTCCGTTCATTCGTGCGCGCGCAGGCAAGATTGACATTCAGGCCCTTCTGACATATATTTCCGAGTCTTGATCGGGAGAGGGCAAACTCGCGTTGCCGCCGAAGGGGCACTACCCAAAAACTCTCAGGCAAAAGGACCGGTCAAGGGGCCTGCAATATGGCTCAAACTCTGGAGAGAGGTTGCGGACGCAACCCACCGAAGGGGCGTGCGGAACCTGCTTCCGCTATCTCTCAGGTACCAAGGACAGAGGGGCGCAACATGCTGGAATCATTGTATTCCCTGTTAACCTCTTTTCGTTCGGACCGTACCATGACGCTCAAAGCTACCCCACTCAATAACGCACACCGCGCTGCCGGCGCCCGCATGGTCGATTTCGGCGGCTGGGACATGCCGGTCAACTACGGTTCGCAAATCGAAGAACACAACGCCGTGCGCACCGACGTCGGCATGTTCGACGTGGCGCACATGTGCGTGGTCGACATCAAGGGCGACAATGTGCGCGCCTTCCTGCGCGGCCTGCTGGCCAACAACGTCGACAAGCTGCAAGTGTCGGGCAAGGCGCTCTACTCCTGCATGCTGAATCCAGAGGGCACCGTCATCGACGACCTGATCGTCTACTTCATCAACGAGAACTGGTTCCGCCTGGTGGTCAACGCCGGCACCGCCGAGAAGGACGTGGCGTGGATGCAGCAGCAGAATACCGGCGGCCTGACCATCACCCAGCGCCGCGATGGCGATAACGCCATGGCGCTGATCGCCGTGCAAGGCCCGAACGCGCGCGCCAAGGTATGGGAAGTGATCCCGGAATCGAAAGCGTCCACCGCTGACATGAAGCCATTCAACGTCGCCTTCGCGCAAAGCGCAGCGTTTGGCGAGGCGATGATCGCCCGCACCGGCTACACCGGCGAAGACGGTTTTGAAATCGGCGTCGCCGCCGACAAGGCCGAGCAGTTGTGGAATGCGCTGGCCGCCGCCGGCGTCAAGCCGGCAGGCCTGGGCGCACGCGACACGCTGCGCCTGGAAGCCGGCATGAACCTGTACGGCCAGGACATGGACGAAACCGTGAATCCGCTGGACGCCGGCCTGGCCTGGACCATCGACCTCGTGTCCGAGCGTGATTTCATCGGCAAGGCAGCGCTGCAGGCCAAGGGCCAGAACGCGCAATTCGTCGGCCTGATCCTGCGTGAAAAAGGCGGCGTGCTGCGCGCGCACCAGAAAGTCATCGTGGCCGGCAGCGAAGCCACCGGCGAAATCACCAGCGGCACCTTCAGCCCGACCATGCAGCAGGCGATCGCGCTGGCGCGCGTGCCGATGGGCGTCAATGTCGGCGACACCGTGCACGTGGAAATCCGCGACAAGAAACTGGCCGCGTCTGTGGTTAAATTGCCGTTCGTCCGCAACGGCAAAATCCTGGCTGTTTAATTTCTGGCTGTCTAAATTTATTACTCAATCCCTCTGGAGCATTAGCACATGAACATTCCTGCAGACCTGAAGTACACCGAATCCCACGAGTGGGTACGCGCTGAAGCTGACGGCACCGTCACTGTAGGCATTACCGAGTACGCACAGGACGCACTGGGCGATATCGTCTTCGTCGAACTGCCGAAAGTCGGCACCAGCTACACCGCCGGCGACGACGCCGCCGTGGTGGAGTCGGTAAAAGCCGCTTCCGACATCTACGCACCGGTATCGGGCGAAGTGGTTGCCGTCAACGACGACGTGGTCAATGCGCCAGAGTCGATCAACGCCGATGCTTACGCCAACTGGCTGTTCAAGATCAAGCCAGCCGACGCCGCCGCCATCAACGGCCTGCTGGACGCAGCCGGTTACAGCAAAAACATCGGCGCCTGATCGGCGCCACAAGGCCAGCTCCGCGCTGGCCTTTTTGTCTATCCCTCCTCTAGCCAGCCCTGACAAACCATGACCCGCACCAGCCTGACCCAACTCGAAGCGCGCGACGCTTTCATCGCCCGTCACATCGGCCCGGACGCCACCGAACAGCAGGAGATGCTGTCGGTACTCGGCTACGCCACGCGCGCCGCCCTGATTGACGCCATCGTGCCTGCCAACATCCGCAACAAGGCCGACCTGCCGCTGGGCGCCTACGCACAGCCGATGCCGGAAAACGAAGCGCTGAACAAGCTGAAAAAAATCGCGTCGAAAAACAAGGTACTGAAGTCGCTGATCGGCCAGGGCTACTACAACACGCTGACGCCCAACGTCGTCCTGCGTAACATCTTTGAAAACCCGGCCTGGTACACCGCCTACACGCCTTACCAGCCAGAGATTTCGCAAGGCCGCCTGGAAGCCATCCTGAACTTCCAGCAGACCATCACCGACCTGACCGGCATGGGCATCGCCAATGCCTCCATGCTGGACGAAGGCACTGCTGCCGCCGAGGCGATGACGCTGATACAGCGCGTCAGCAAATCAAAATCCAATGTGTTCTACGTCGCCGACGATGTGCTGCCGCAGACGCTGGAGGTGGTGCAGACCCGCGCCAGGCCGCTGGAGATCGAGGTCAAGCTGTTCCACCCGGCAGAGCTGGCCGGTGTCGGCGAATGCTTCGGCGTGCTGCTGCAATACCCTGGCGTGAACGGCAATGTGCGTGACTACAAGGCCGACGTGGAAGCCATCAAGGCCAAGGGCGCGATGGTGGTAGCCGCCGCCGACCTGCTGGCGCTGACCATGTTGACGCCACCTGGCGAATGGGGCGCCGACGTGGTGGTAGGTAACTCGCAGCGCTTCGGCGTACCGCTGGGCTTCGGCGGCCCGCACGCCGGCTACATGGCCACCCGCGACGAATTCAAACGCTCGATGCCTGGCCGCCTGGTTGGCGTCACCATCGACGCGCAGGGCAACAAGGCCTACCGCCTGGCGCTGCAAACCCGCGAGCAGCACATCCGCCGCGAAAAAGCCACTTCCAACATCTGCACCGCGCAGGTGCTGCTGGCGGTGATGGCGTCGATGTACGCCGTCTACCACGGCCCGCAGGGCCTGCAGCAGATCGCTCAGCGCGTGCACCGCCTGACCGGCGTGCTGGCGTCCAACCTGAAAACGCTGGGCTACACCATCACCAACGACAGCTGGTTCGACACCCTGACCGTCAATGTCAAAAACGCCGAGCAGTTGCATGCATCGGCCCACTCGCACGGCGTCAACCTGCGCGTGATCGACGCCACCCACATCGGCGTGTCGCTGGACGAAACCGCCACCCGCGAAGACATCGCGCTGCTGTGGACCGTGTTCTCGCACCCGATTGGCGGCCCGGCCCATGGCCCGGACTTCGACACCGTCGAAGCCGCCGTCGCACAAGCATTCCCTGAAGCGCTGGCACGTTCGTCGGCCTACCTGACGCACCCGGTCTTCAACCGCTATCACTCGGAAACCGAGATGCTGCGCTACCTGCGCTCGCTGGCCGACAAGGACCTGGCGCTGGACCGCACCATGATCCCGCTGGGCTCCTGCACCATGAAGCTGAATGCCACCAGCGAAATGATCCCGGTGACGTGGCCGGAATTCTCGACCATCCACCCGTTCGCACCGGAAGCGCAAACCGTCGGCTACCGCGAAATGATCGCCTCGCTGGAAGAGATGCTGTGCGCAGTGACCGGCTACGCCGCCATTTCGCTGCAGCCTAACGCCGGTTCGCAGGGCGAATACGCCGGCCTGCTGGTGATCCAGGCTTACCACCAGTCGCGTGGCGAAGGCCACCGCAACATCTGCCTGATTCCATCGTCGGCGCACGGCACCAACCCGGCATCGGCGTCGATGGTCGGCATGCAGGTGGTGGTGACCGCCTGCGACGCCAACGGCAACGTCGACCTGGCCGACCTGAAAGCCAAAGCAGAACAGCACTCCGCAAATCTGGCCTGCGTCATGGTCACCTACCCTTCGACCCACGGCGTGTTTGAAGAAGGCATTCGCGAACTGTGCGACATCGTCCACAGCCACGGCGGCCAGGTGTACGTCGACGGCGCCAACATGAATGCACTGGTCGGCGTGGCCGCACCCGGCGCGTTCGGCGGCGACGTTTCGCACCTGAACCTGCACAAGACCTTCTGCATTCCACACGGCGGTGGTGGCCCGGGCGTCGGCCCGATCGGCGTTGGCGCACACCTGGCCAAGTTCCTGCCGAACCAGCGTTCGACCGGCTATATCCGCGACAACGCCGGCATCGGTTCGGTGTCGGCCGCGCCATACGGCTCGGCATCGATCCTGCCGATTTCGTGGATGTACATCGCCATGATGGGCGCGGAAGGCCTGACCGCTGCGACCGAAACCGCGATCCTCAACGCCAACTACATCGCGCGCCGCCTGTCGCCGCACTTCCCTGTTCTGTACGCGGGCCACGACGGCCTGGTGGCGCATGAGTGCATTATCGACCTGCGCCCGCTGCAGGACGCCACCGGCATCAGCAACGAAGACGTGGCCAAACGCCTGATGGACTTCGGCTTCCACGCACCGACCATGTCGTTCCCGGTGCCGGGCACGCTGATGATCGAGCCGACCGAATCGGAATCGAAAGCCGAGATGGACCGCTTCATCGACGCCATGATCGCCATCCGCAGCGAGATCGCCAAAGTGGAAAGCGGCGAGTTCGACAAGCTGAACAACCCGCTGAAGTTCGCGCCGCACACCGCTGAAGTGCTGACCGCCGACGTCTGGGACCGCAAGTACTCGCGTGAAGTGGCTGCCTATCCGCTGCCATCGCTGCGCAAGCAGAAGTACTGGCCGCCAGTCGGCCGCGCCGACAACGTCTACGGCGACCGCAACCTGTTCTGCGGCTGCGCGCCGATCAGCGACTACGAATAAGCGCGTATCGCTCCACTGAAGTCCCGGCCACGCGCCGGGATTTTTTTTGCTTGCGTTGCTTACACCTGTCAGGTATTCTTTACACATGAAATCAAAACATCTCACAGGCGATCAGTTGCTGGCAGCGTTGGCGGCGCTGTCCAACCCGCACCGTTTGCGGGTGGTGGCGGCGCTGGCGTCCGGTGGGCGGAATTATGTCAGCCAGCTGGCGCGCGAGTTGAATATCAGCCGCCCCTTGCTGCATCTGCATTTGCAGAAACTGGAGGAAGCCGGGCTGGTGACCAGCCAGATGGAATTGTCGGAAGATGGCAAGGCGTTGAACTTTTTCGACACCACGCGCTTCGCCATCGACCTGACGCCCGCGATGATCGCTGAAGCAGTGGCAACCCTGACCAACAACCCTGAAAAATAGAGGCGCATATGTCTGAACCCGTTTATCTGACCACCCTGGCCATCTTCTTCGGCACCATCTTCATGATCTTCCTGGTGCGCGCACAGACCACCATCAAGAAGGCGCAGCTGCAAGCCGAGAACGAAGCCTCCTACCGCGCCATCGCCGAACGCGCGGTCGCCGCGCAGGAGCAGGCTGCCGCTGCGCTGGCCGACCTGCAAACGCGCATCATCGCCATCGAAAAAGTGCTGAAAGAAGTCGAATAATCCCAACCACGGAGAGCTACGCCATGCCACAAGTATCGCTGTTTCGCCTGTATTCGCTGAGAGCCGTCTATCTGATTATCGCGCTGGGACTGGCGCTGGTGGTATGGCCAGGTGTGCTCCAGCACGCCGAGCCGTGGGGCCTGGCGCAGGGTGTGGTCAAGTGCATGCTGACCGCGTTTAGCCTGCTGTGCATCATTGGCATCCGCTATCCGCTGCAGATGCTGCCGGTGCTGTTCTGGGAGCTGATCTGGAAGTCGTTGTGGCTGCTGCTGGTCGCCATGCCGGCCTGGCAAAGCGGCACCATGGACGACAGCATCGCCGGCACGGCGATCGAATGCGCGGTCGCCATCATCATCCCGCTGGCCATGCCGTGGCGCTACGTCTTCGCCCACTACATCCGCAAGGATGGCGACCGCTGGCGCGCCGTCGCCGCCTAATTCCGCACCGACGCCAGCCGCAGCCGCACCACGCGCTGGCTGCCGGCCGGGCGCGTATTATCCGGCGGTTCCGCCCCTTCATCCAGCTTGAAGGTGGCCACCGCTTCCGATAGATACAGCGCCTGCCGCTGCAAACTGCTGGCGGCAGCAGCGGCCTGCTGGACCAGCGCCAGATTCTGCTGCGTCACCTGATCCATGCTGACGACGGCCTGCTGCACCTCCTGCACGTCCTGCGCCTGCTGCACATTGCCGTTGCCGATCTGTTCCAGCAGCTTGCCGACCTGGCGTGCCGAATCGGCGATTTCCGCCATGCTGGCGCCGGCTTCCTCCACCGAGCGGGTGCCGTAATCGATGTCTGCCACGGCATCCGCCACCGCCGCCTTGATGTCCAGCGCCGCCGACGCCGAGCGCTGCGCCAGCGTGCGCACCTCGCCGGCGACGATCGCAAAGCGCTGCCCATGCTCGCCGGCGCGGGCCGCCTCCATCGATGCGCTCAGCGCCAGCATATGCGTCTGCACCGCCAGGCCATCGATGATGCCGGCCACCTCCACCACGCGCCGCGAGCTGCCGCGCAGCGACGCCATCGTCACCACCAGCCGCTGCACCACACTGCCGCTGCGCGCGGCAAAGCTGTTGGTGCAGTGGGCCAGTTCGCCCGCCAGTTCAGCATCGCTGGCAAGCTGTGACACCCGCGTGCTGATCTGCTGCATGGTACTGCCGGCACTCCCCAGCGTGCCGACCTGCGCGTGGCCACGACGGGCCAGCAGCGCGTTGCCGTGGGCGATCTCGCGCGAGGCGCTGTCGATGGAATGCGCCGTCGCCAGAATGGTTTTCAAGGTGGTGTTGAGGTTGCGGATGCTGGTGTCCAGCGCGCGCGAGGTTTCGGCGATTTCGTCCTTGCCGTAGACGCGCTGGCGCACCGTCAGGTTGCCCTCGGCAAGGTCAAGCGCCGCCGCGCCGATCTCGCGCACCTCCTTCAGCATGGCGTTGCGCACCGCCATGCTGACCAGCAGCGAGAGCGCGATCGACAAGGCCACCACAATCGGCATCCAGGTCGACAGCACGCGAAAATCGGTTTCGGCGTCGGCGTAGGCGCGCTCGCTCAGACTTTGCTCCAGCCGGCTGAGTTCCTGCAAGCGCTGCTCGACCACATCAAACGCCCGCCCTGCCTTGGCCATGGCGTTGGCCGCGATCGACTGATCGGCCATCGCCAGCTCGATCACCTCGCGCACCGCCTTGACGTAGACCGCGTGCGCGGCTTGTGACTGCGCCACGAAGCGCCGCTCGGCCGGATCACCCTGGGTGGCGATTTCCAGCTGCGCGAACTGGCGGTCCAGCGCCGCGTGGTGCAGGTTGATCTCGCGCACCAGCGCATCCACCCGCGATGCCGAAAAGCTGCCGTTGACCCAGGTCAGCAGCTGGTAGATTTGCGTGTGCGCCTGGTGCGCGCTGGCCACCAGGTCGGCTGCCGCCTTCAGGCGCACGGCGCGTTGCTGTACCATGTTGTCGAGCGACTGGTTCTGCCGCAACAGGCCAAGGTAGGCGCCTGCCGACAACGCAATCAGCAAGATCAGCACCACGCCTGGCGCCAGCAGCAGCTTCGGCCCTATCCGCAGTTTACTGAGCATGGCCTGCACGACACGCGGCGTGCGCCACGCAAGTCGCCAGCACAGCGATAATAGTCGAAGCACGCATGATTCCCCCTCGCAGCCAAGATGTTGTAATCTACGCTCGCTGCCGATGAGCAATCTTGCGTTCGATCAATCGGCATAAAGTAACAACAGGAGCGATATTGAAAGCATCAACGGCACCAGCACTCATTTCCGCCTTGCTGTTCCCCGGACTAGGCCATCTGGCGCTGCGGCCACGGCGCACAGTGCGCGGCATGCTGTTCCTGGTCCCTGCGGCGATTGCCGTGTTATACCTGCTGCGGACCGTATTGCAACTGGCCAGCCAGCTGGCGGACGAGATCACCAGCGGCAAACTGGCTATCGATCCGTTCGTCATTCTGGAGCGCGTGCACGCCTCCGGTGTCGACAACGCCGCCACCAACCTCGCCTCGGCGGTGGTATTCATCTGCTGGATCGGTGCGGCGGTGGATGTGTTGTGGCTCAGCCGTAAATTATCCTGACTGTAATGTTACCCGCCGGCACGGACTGATAGAATCGGCCGCACTGTGATCCCGTCGCGATCCCTGCCCCTGATACCCTGATGACCTTGCTGAACACCCTGACCCGGTCGCACCGCGCGATCGGCGCTGGCCTGCTGGCCTGCGCCTCCCTGCCCGCCCACGCCGGCCGCCCGCTGACGGTGGACGATGCCGCCATCGCCTCGCCTGGCCAATGCCAGTTGGAGACTTACGCCCAGCGCGCCGGCGAGACACGTGAATACTGGGCGACGCCCGCGTGCAACGTCGGCGGCGACTGGGAACTGGCGGTCGGCGGCGCCTGGATGGAGGATGACGCCAGCCGTACCCACTATGCACGCCTGCAGGCCAAGACCGTGTTCAAGACGCTGGAAGCCGGCGGCTGGGGTATCGGCATGGTGCTGGCCAACCAGTTCCGCACCGGACGCGGGCTGGACGGCGACCTGTCGCTGAATGTGCCACTCAGCTTTTCACTGCTTGCTGACAATGTGCTGCTGCACCTGAACGCCGGCGTGGTGCGCACGCAAGCCACGCGCAGCACCGATGCCACGTGGGGCATCGGCGCCGAGTTCAAACTCAACGAACGCAACTCGCTAACGGCAGAAGGCTATGGCCAGCAGCGCGGCCGGCCGCGTTTTCAGCTTGGCTACGCCCACGCGCTGCTTCCCGACCACCTGCAAATCGACTGCACTATGGGCAAGCGCATCGTGACGCTCGGGCTGGTGCTGCAAAACTGATCAAGCCGCCAGCCGGCCAGCAGGCAATACCGGTGGCATCGCCATCAGCTTGCGCCAGCGCATGGCCAGATTGATGGCGGCGGCGATGCCGGACGCCACACCAATTTCGTACCACGGAAAGGCTGGCGCCCGGTCCGCAACGGCCATGATGGCAAGAATGATCAACGTCACCAGCACGATGGCCACCATACCGTCGAGTCTGCCGCTGTCTGGCTGCATGGTGGCATAATCGCGCATCAGCGGCCTTGCAACCCACAACATTCCCATCGCCAGCGCAAAGCTGCTGCCACGCAGGCCGAATCTACCCATGGCAACCGAATCCAGCACCACAGCGCAGACCAGCGTCACCAACCATACGCAGAAGAAGCGGCGCAGCAGCGTCTTGCCGATCATACGGTTGATATCGGCAACGGCTGGCGCGGCCGGCGTCAGGAAATACATGCGTTGCTCGGCGCTGTAGCGTGGCACGTTGTCGACCACGCTGATGACATAAGCAAGCGCGGCGCTCAGTTGCAGGCAGCCTGCCGCCGCCAGCACGCCGCTGCGGTTGCCACCGTCCAGGCAGAGCATGCCAATTACCAACGCGCCCACCGTCGTCAGCAGCGCATAGGCCATATAGCTGCCGCCGTACGCGGCCGGCCCCAGCACATGCATCATCCTGCGCGCCGGAGCGACGCCGGGCTGGCTATCTTGGCGTAGCGCGCCAGCATACAGGCGCCCGATCCATCGCTGCCAACGCTGACCGCCCTGCACCGCCGATATTTTGGCGGTCTTGCCGGCCATGGCGTTCTGCTGGCGGGTAAACCTGGCGTGCCATGCCCAATGCCGTTCTCCGCCCCGAGGAAAAATCAGCTGCAAGCCGCAGGCGCCCAATGGCAGCATGATGAGCACGCCGACGGCAGTAAGCAGCAGTTCCCGATCAATCGCGATCAGGACATGCGGCAGAACGTTGAACACCAGCGGTATGATCGCCGGAACCACGAAAGCCATCACCCAGGCCAGCACATTAAATCGATGCATGAACATCGACAACGTGGAAATTGTCATGCCTGCCAACAGGCCGTAGCCGGGATGACCAAACACCACGCCGGTCAGCAGCCCCAGCAGCACGGAATTGGCGCAGTAAAGCGCGGCGGTCAGCACCATCAGACGCGAGCGCAAGTGCGGCACCAGGCAGGCGTATTCCGGACGGTTCTGTAGCACGGCGCTGCTCATGAAGGAACCGCACCACGTTTGCAGCATGCCCCAGGGCACGGCAATCATCAGCAGCGGCAGCGGCGCCTCCGTACCGGCGCTGTACAGACTGAGCAGAACAATTTCCGCCACCACCAGCAGCAGCGTGATGCGCTTCATCATCCGGAAGCTCGCCGTATTGTTGACCAGTTGCGCAAGCAGGATGCGATACCCGTGGCGGGTGGCGGCGTTCATTTGGTCACCTCAAAGAACAAATCCTCCAGGCTGAGATTTTTACCCTCAAGCAACTCATCCATGGGGCCTTGCAGCACGATTTTGCCGCCTTGCAGGAACGCCACGTCCAGCGCCACCCGCTCCAGGTCGGACAGGATATGGGTGGAAAAGATGACAGTGGTGTCGCGTTCCACCACGCTGCTGATGAGTTCTTGCAAAAATTCCCGACGGCCGGCCGGGTCCAGGCTGGCGACTGGCTCGTCCAGCACCAGCAATTTCGGATCGTGGGCCAAGGCGCGGATGATCGACAAGCGCTGCTTTTGCCCGCCTGATAGCTGACTGATCTGCTTGTCCTTGAGTTCGCCTCCGAAACCCCAGCGCTGGACCAGGGCGTCCACCTTGACCTGATTCCAGCGCGGGTACAAGGCCTTGAAATAGTCGAGAAGTTGCACTGGCGTCAACCACTCAAACAGCTCGGATTTTTGCGGAACGTAGCCAATATTCGCGCGGATTTCGTTGTCCATTGCCTTTTGGCCGAATAGCGCGATGCTGCCTGCGTCGGCTTCCCGCAGTCCCAGCAGGCATTCCAGAAGGGTTGACTTACCGGCGCCATTGCGGCCGAGCAAGCCAATGACCTTGCCTGGTTCAATATTCCAGTTAATTCCCTGCAATACCTGCTGCTTACCGAAAGCTTTATGCAGATTCGCAATGTCGACAATTGACTTCATTTATTTTCTCCAAGAATTTTGGTGAACAGTGCGATAACGGTTTCCGCATCCAATTCCAATTGCCTGGCTTCAGCGGCTGCTCGCTCCAGCGTTGGAATCAACAGCGTCTCGCGTCCCTGTGGCTTACTCCCTTCGGCTACCCGCATGCCGATACCTCGTGCACGGCTTAATAAACCTTCGATTTCCAGCATGTTATAAGCTTTGGATACCGTCATTGGATTCACTGCCAATGCCACGGCCACATCACGCACCGACGGTAAAATGTCACCGGGTTTCAATACAGCTGCGGCAATTAATCGCCGGACCTGTTCGATCAATTGGCGATAGATAGGATCGGACGATCCGGTCGCTATCGAGAACAGGCTGGAAGTATGCGGGGCCATGATGGTTGTATTTGTGTATTAGTTGAATAATACAGTAATCTCAACCTGAGTAGATGTCAAGCTCCTTGTGTCGTCCGCTTGCCGGGACATGCCAGTGGTGAGCACGAACACGCCAACAACTGGCATGACTGCACGGTTTTTCGTGCGCTGGCGCACGTGCAACAGGGGCTGGGCAGCGCATACTTGTCTTATGCGTATCGCCACCTTCAACGTCAACGGCATAGGTGCCCGCCTCCCTGCCCTGCTGCAATGGCTGGAAGAAACCCGGCCGGATGTCGTCTGCCTGCAAGAATTAAAAGCGCCACAGGAGAAATTCCCGGTGGATGCGATTAATGCGGCGGGTTATCAAGCTATCTGGCACGGTCAAAAGAGCTGGAACGGCGTAGCAATATTGGCACGTGGGCAGTTGCCTATCGAAACAGGACGACGCCTGCCCGGTGATCCGGAAGATAGCCAAAGCCGGTATATCGAAGCGGTGGTGGATGGGATATTAATCGGTGGTTTATATCTGCCTAATGGCAATCCCGCGTCAGGTCCAAAATTCGATTACAAATTAAAATGGTTCGAGCGGCTGATCGTGCATGCCGAAAAACTGCTGGATAGTCCTGCGATATTGGCCGGCGATTTTAATGTCATGCCAACAGAGCTGGATGTTTACAAGCCCGAGCGCTGGCTGGATGACGCATTATTTCGTCCCGAAGTCAGGGAAGCCTATCATCGCCTGCTGGCGCAAGGCTGGACTGATGCGCTCCGCACCATGCATCCGGGTGAAAAGATTTATACGTTCTGGGATTATTTCCGCAACGCATATGGCCGTGACGCGGGACTGCGCATTGATCACCTGCTGCTCAGCCCATCGCTGGCACCGGCGCTCGTCAAAGCCGAGGTCGACCGTGAAGTGCGCGGACGCGAGAAGCCCAGCGATCACACCCCGGTGTGGGTCGAACTCGATCTCAAAAGGATAGGCTAATGGAACAGAAATGGCCGCAGCAACTCTGGCTGGTCCGGCATGGGCAAAGCGCCGGCAATGTCGCGCGCGATGCCGCTGAAGTGGGAAAACAATTCCTGATCGATATTGCCGACCGTGACGTCGACGTGCCGTTATCCAAACTGGGACAGCGTCAATCCGTCGCCATGAGCGCGTGGTTTCAGGCTCTCGGGCCCGAAGCGCAGCCGACTGTGGTGCTGTACTCCCCGTATGTGCGGGCACGCGCCACCGCCCAGGCGGTACTGGAACGGCTGGACCGCGAGCAGCTGACCATCGCCGTTGACGAACGCCTGCGCGAAAAGGAATTCGGCATTCTCGACCGGCTGACGCCGCTGGGCATCCACGACAAATATCCCGAACTGGCCGAGCAGCGTGCCCACGTCGGAAAGTTTTACTTCCGGCCACCTGGCGGCGAAAGCTGGTGCGACGTCATTCTGCGGCTGCGCAGCGTAATAGACACGATCAGCCGGGAATACCGGGGCGAACGCGTGCTGATTGTCGCGCACCAGGTCATCGTCAACTGCTTCCGCTACCTGCTGGAGCGGCTGGATGAGGACGCCATTCTCGCCATCGATCGCGCCAGCGACGTGCCGAATTGCGGCATCACCGAATACCGTTTCGACCCGGAGGCAGGCAAGCATGGCAAGCTGATGCTGGTGCAAGCCAACTTTGTCGCCCCGCTGGAGCAATCCGGCACGCCGGTGACGCATGAAAAAGACCAGCCAGCGGCGGCCAACCCATGAACGACACCATCAACGCCCGTCTGCTACGTGACTGGCCGCTGCCGATGCCGGAGGCCGATGCCGACAAAGATGCACGAGGATACGTGCTGATCATCGCCGGATCGAAGGAGATGCCGGGCGCCGTGCTGCTTGCCGCCAACGCAGCCCTGCGTGCCGGCACCGGCAAGCTGGTAATTGCCACGGCGGCCAGCGTAGCGCCACAAATCGGCGTCGCCGTGCCGGAAGCACGCGTGATTGGCCTGCCAGAGACAGCAGAAGGCGGCCTGCGAGTCGACGATAGCGGCGCCGTGCAGCACGTTGCCGGCCAAGCCAGCGCCGTCCTGATCGGCCCCGGCATGCAAGACGACGCCGCTTGCTGCCAGCTGGTCCGCGCGCTGCTGCCCTGCTGTGCCGACAAACCACTGATACTTGATGCGGCTGGCATGAGCATCGCCGCGCGCGACGCCGACTGCAACGAAGCACAGACGCCGGGCGGCTTCCGCTTCACGAGTCCCGTGCTGCTGACGCCGCATGCAGGCGAACTCGCCGGCCTGACCGGCGCCGACAAGGCCGACATCCAGTCGCAGCCGGAAGCGGCCGCGCGGCTGGCGGCGCAGCGCTGGCACGCCACGGTAGTATTAAAAGGTGCACTAACGGTCATCGCCGACGCCAGCGCGCAGCAGTGGCGCCACGAAGGCGGCAACACCGGCCTGGCGATCTCCGGCTCAGGAGACGTACTGGCCGGCATCATCACCGGCCTGGCCGCACGCGGCGCGCCGCTGGAACAAGCAGCCGCCTGGGGCGTCGCGTTACACGCGATGGCCGGCGAGCAGCTGACCCTGAAGCACGGCCCGCTAGGCTACCTGGCGCGCGAAATCAGCACCGAAGTCCCCGCCCTCCTGCGCGCCCTCGCCACCAACTAAATCCGGGGTCAGTTCTGCCAAACGTACACGGGCTCAACAGCAACGCTGTTGAGCCCGTGTACGTTTGGCAGAACTGACCCCGGAGTTTGAACTGACCCCGGAGTTTTACAGCTTGGCGGAGTGTTCGCGGGTGGCGTGGAATTGCAGCTTCGGCCAGCGCTCTTGCGTCAGGCGCAGGTTGACGCTGGATGTGGCCAGGTAGGCCAGGTTGCCGGCGGCGTCGTAGGCGACGTTGTGGCCTAACTGGTCTTCGAAGTCCGACAGCGCTTTCCGGTCGTCGCTGGAGACCCAGCGCGCGCTGCTGATGCTGGTGCTTTCGAACACGGCGTCTACGCCGTATTCGTTCAGCAGGCGGCTGGCGACTACTTCAAACTGCAGCACACCGACTGCGCCCAGCACCAGCTCGCCACCTTGCACCGGCTTGAAGACCTGTACCGCGCCTTCTTCGCCCAGCTGTTGCAGACCTTTGTGCAACTGCTTGATCTTCAGCGGGTTGCGGATGCGTACCTGGCGGAAGAAGTCCGGCGCGAAGAATGGAATGCCGGTGAACGTCAGCTGTTCGCCTTCGGTGAACGAGTCGCCAATCTGCATATTGCCGTGGTTAGGCAGGCCGATGATGTCGCCGGCATACGCTTCTTCCACCTGTTCGCGCGTCGATGCCATGAAGGTCACCACCGACGACAGCTTGACTTCACGCCCCAGGCGCAGGTGCTTGACCTTCATGCCACGCTCGAAACGGCCCGAGCATACCCGCAGGAAGGCGATGCGGTCGCGGTGCGCCGGGTCCATATTGGCCTGGATTTTGAACACGAAGCCGGTGAACGGCTCTTCTTTCGGATCGACCGAACGCACCGTGGCGTCACGCTCGCGCGGCGCCGGCGCCCAGTCGACCAGCGCCGACAGGATCTCGCGCACGCCGAAGTTGTTGATCGCTGAACCGAAGAACACCGGCGTCTGCACGCCCGCCAGGAATTGCTCCAGGTTGAAGGGATTCGAGGCGCCGTGCACCAGCTCGACTTCCATGCGCAACTGATCCATCTCCAGCGGGAACATTTCCTGCAGGCGCGGATTGTCGATGCCTTCGATCAGCTCGAAAGCGCCGTCAGCTTTTTCCTCACCAGCCTTGAACAGCATGATGGTGTCGTTCAGCAGGTGGTACACACCGCGGAAATTCTTGCCCATGCCGATCGGCCAGGTCACCGGCGCGCACTGGATCTTCAGCACCGATTCCAGCTCGTCCAGCAGTTCCAGCGGGTCGCGGGTTTCGCGGTCCAGCTTGTTCATGAAGGTGACGATCGGCGTATTGCGCATGCGGCAGACGTCCAGCAGCTTGATGGTCTGCGCTTCCACGCCCTTGGCGGCGTCGATCACCATCAGCGCCGAGTCGACGGCGGTCAGCACGCGGTAGGTATCTTCCGAGAAGTCCTGGTGGCCCGGCGTATCCAGCAGGTTGACCACGTGGTCGCGGAATTCAAACTGCATCACCGACGAGGCCACCGAAATGCCGCGCTGCTTCTCGATCTCCATCCAGTCCGAGGTCGCATGGCGGCCCGATTTACGCGCCTTGACCGTCCCGGCCATCTGGATCGCGCCCGAGAACAGCAGCAGCTTTTCGGTCAGCGTGGTTTTACCCGCATCCGGGTGGGAGATGATGCCGAAAGTACGGCGGCGCTGGACTTCACGGGCGATCAGCGCTGGCGTTTTGGCACCAGCGGCCGCAACGGCGTCGTCATTATTCTCGGGGATTGTGTTTTCGGTATCGTTGACCATGTGTTCTGCGATCTGAGGCGGTTCTGCAAACCCTCGATTATACCGCCTCTTGCCCCTTTATTGTTGCCCCTTTATACGCCGCCAGCCGACCCGGTGCGCTTCGGCAGTGTCCAGCTCCTTGGCCGCACTGGTGATGTTGCTGCCGTCGGCCAGCGTGGTGATCAGCTTCAGCTGGCCGCTCGGCAAGCGGATGATGATGAAGCCGACCGCCGCCGAGGTATTCGACAGCGTGGCGCCGGCCGGATCGCCATTCACGCCCTGCCCGGTACAAACGTCGATCTGGTACAGATTGCTGGTGCCGCCCACCGAGCAGGCCGACGACGACGACGGCACGTTGGTGATGACATTCGCCACGCCGCTGACGATCTGCGGGTCCAGGTTCATCCGCTCGCCGGCATTCAGGTTCCAGTTGAAGTACCAGCCATCTTTTTGCAACAGGTCGACCTGGTTGGCAGTCACCGCATAGGTCACCGTGTTGCTGGAAGAGCCGCGCACGCTGAGCACCTGCTGCACCATATTGCTGGTTGGCAGCGGCCCCAGCGCCGTGCCGCTGTCTTTGAGCGCGTACAGACTCTGGACATCGGTATTGGACGTATCCGGCACATCCAGCAGGCGGCCGGTGCCGAACAGCACCACCCGCGACGCCGTGGTCCGCGTGCTGGTGACGCCGTTGGCGTCGGTGCTGGTCACCGGCACGCCGCACAGCGTTACGTCCGGCCGTGTGGTGATCGGCTTGGTGGCGCCGGCCGTGCCCATGCGCAGCACGCCGATCGGGCCGGTTTCGGTGGTCATGTCGAAGCGCCACATCTGCCCCAGCACGTCACCGCCGTAGATGTAGGTGACGGTCGGGTCGGACAGCGGATCGTTGCTGATGGCGGTGATGCGCGCCAGCCCGGATGGCGTGCCGGTATCGCCCGAGGTGGCGGCCTTGGCCAGCACTTCGCCAGTGGCGACGTCGACCACGAACAGCGTGCCAACGCCGGAGCCGCCGGACACGCCGTCGGTGCCCGACACATTGTTGTAGCCTGAAGTCAGGAACACCACCCACCGCCCCCGCCATTTGCCGAACTGCGGATTACCGAAGCTCAGCCCGAGATCGACATCGTTGTGCTGCGGACAAACCACCGCGTCGGCGCACAACTCCCACAGCACCTTGGGACTATCCGGCTCGGTCACATCCAGCGCATAGTAGCCGCGCCCGCCAGCATTCAGGCCGGCCACCAGCACTGTGCGCCAGGCGCCGCCGATCTGCACGTCGGCGACTTCCGGCGAACCGTCGGCGCTGAACTGGTGGTTGGTGCCGTAGGTGATGCTGGACAGCGCCGCCAGCTTGCCCATGACGATGCGCGGCACATAGGCCCAGCGTTCGGCGCCGGTGCGGGCGTTGAAGGCGTGCAGCATGCCGTCGTTGGCGCCGACGAATACGGTGCCGGCCCGGCCGGCGTAGTCGGTCTTGTATTGCGTGTAGGACAGATCGGGATAGCTGTTATGCGGCTCGCGCACATAGGCCGGCTTGGACGAGGCGATGTCGCCAATGACGATGGGCACGATGTTGCCGTTGGCATCGGTGGTCGTGGTGTAGGCGCGGAAGATGTTGTCATCGGCATAGGTTTGCACGCCGCGCAGCCAGTTCACCATGTTGACGCCGTTGTTGACCGTCCCCTTGTCACTGGCCGACAGCAGCGTGCATTGCGACAGGATGCTGCATTTGTTGGCAAACCAGCCCTTGGTGGTGGCGTCCATCAGCGCATCGCTGAACAGGAAATCGACCGGATCGGTGCCGGGCAGCTGATCGGCCTTCATCATCTTGATGCGGCGCGTGCTGAGCGCCGCGCCCACGGTGGTGTTGGTGCTCCAGTCCGGCGTGTTGATGACCTGGCCGGTACTGGTGTCGATCTTGCGGTCGGTCAGCTCGCCGTACCAGTGCACGGTGGTGAAGGTGGCCGAGAAGATGTCGTTGTCGGTCAGCGTGATATTCGGCGTGGAGGTGGCCGCTGCGGCTGCCGCGCCGGTGCGCACCTGCATATTCGACAGCGCTTCGCGCAAGCCGTTGACCACATCTTTCGGATCTTGCGCGCTGAAATATTTGCCGTGGCCGTTGATGGCCGCGTGCCACAGGTCATCCACCCGCTCCTGCACCGTGCTGGCGGTACTGGTCACGTCCGGATTCGGCCAGACGTAGGCGCCGCCGCCGTTCCAGGGGCAGCCGCTGGGCGCCTGCGTGATCAGGTTGTAGAAGTCGCCGCCCGGCTTGGGCGCGGTGTCGTAGTTCGGCTCATAAGTCATGATACCGTCCACGCCCAGGCCCAGCGTGTAGGTGTTCATGTGCAAATGGGTGTTTTCGCCAGCCGCTGCCGGCACCGAGCCAGGCTTGCTCATATCGGGCTCCAGCGCCGGCCGCAGCGACACCGTACCGGTGCTGGAGCCGCCGTTGTACCAGTGCAGCGCCACGTCGGCGATCGACGGCTGGCTCTGCGCGCGCTTGTCGACGCAGCCGGAAGCGATGGTGCAGAAGCGCGCCGCGCTTTCCACGTTGTCGTTGTTGACCACGTTGTTGGTGGTGCTGCCGTTCCAGTAGCCGTCAGTGGTCAGTATCAGGAAATTCGGCTGGCACGGGTACTGCACCACTTCCTGGCCGCCGGCGTAGTTATATGGCGACAGGTTGGCAAACATGCGGCCGACATTGTCCATCGCGGTGCGGATCGGCGTCGAGCCGGAGGTGGTGGTGTTGTACAGCGTGGTGTACCAGGTGCTGCGCGCCGCGCCGGTGAATTCGGCCGGCTTCATGTCGATGGCGCCACCCGAGCCGGCCGCCGACAGCTTGACGTAGCCCACCTTGTAGTTGGCGGTGATCGGCGAGAAGGCGATGCCCACCGACGTCTTCATCATTTGCAGCCGGCTCTTGTAATACACATACCAATTGGCGAAATTGGTCATTTCCTCGGTGTAGGTGCAGGTGGCGCCGGCGCAATCGACGCGCTCTGCCGACTTTGGATAGGACTGGCCGCTGATAATGTTGACCCGCACAAACGCATTCGGCGCCGCCAGGCCGGGCGTGATGGCGGCATAGGTTAGCGGGATCGTGTCGACCACAGCGGCGGTGCTGTTCCAGCTCAGGCTGCCGCTATTGGTGATCGACAGCGCTATCGTGCCGCCGCTGGCGGTGCTGGTGGTGTCGATGATGCACACGCTGGTATTGCCCAGCGGCGCCGGGCAATTGCTGCTGCCGCCGATGTAGGCGCGGCCCGAGCTATTGCCGGTGCCGATGCCGCTGACCACCGAGGCGGCCACCTGCGCCGCCGAGCGGCCATTGCCCAGGCTGGCATTGCCGATCAAGGTGTTGCCGTTGAAACTGAGGGTGATGCGCGCCGAGTTGCCGGTGGTGCCGCTGAAGCTCACCGAGGCCGGCGACAGGCGCGAGACGCTCGACGTGGCCGACAAGCCCCAGCCCGAGCGCGTGCCATCGGTGTACGGCGTGCAGTTGAGCACAACAAAAGTGCCGGCGCAGCTCAGCATCGGCACCACCGCCACCACATTGTCCGCCGTCAGGTTGATGCCGAAGGTGCTGCAGGCCGGCACGCTGGCCTGCCCGGTCGGCGTGCGCACGCAGGCAAAGTACAGCCGCGCCGACGTGGGATTGTTGTTGAAAGTGGTGGTTGACGTGGCGATGATGTTGGCGGCCAGCGCACTGGCCATGGTCTGCTGCTTGATCGCGCTATTGGTGCCGGTGCTGGCCGTCACCGTGCCGCTGCTGATCGTGACCACATTGTTGCTGGTGTCAGTCACTTGCACATTGCTGATGCCAAGCGAAGTGGCGGCGCTGGAAGCGCCGATGCCGATTGTGCCGTACGAGACGATGGCACCGATCGGCTGCGAATACGCCGGGTAGATATAGGCGCCAACGCGCTTGCCCTGGCACTGGGTCAGCGCGCGGTCGCTGCACCAGCGCACCTTGACCGGCACCGGGTAGCCGGCCGGCGCCGCCCCGCCGATGGTGGTCGACTTGCAGGTACGCATGGTGTCGTCGGTGCAGTACTGGCCGACGCCGATGGTGTAATAGTACGGCCCGGTGGTGATGTCGACCGGCGTGCGGTACAGCAGGTCCGGATAGGTATAGCTCGCGCTATTGAATGCGCACAGATTAAGCGCATTCACTACGCACCACTTCAGGTCGGGGAAGCCAGTCACCAGGTTGATGTTGTTGACGCCCGCGGTGCCGAACAGGTCGGCCCGGCGCGCGCCGAAGCCGTCATTGCTCACCACCGTCCAGTTGCTGGTGTTGGCGGCGTTCTGCTCCGGGTAGTAGCTGCCGTCGGCCTTGATCGGCACCATGTAGCGGATGGCCGGATTGTAATACTGCTTGTTGAAGTCCGGGCTCATGAACGGCGGATGGCCGACATTGCAGGCCATGGCGCCCAGCGCCAGCGTCAGGTTGCTGCGGCACAGGTTGTCATTGACATAGTCCGGCGTGTAGGTCTGGTCCATCGAGCCGGAGTTATCAAACAGCAGCATCAGGTTGGGCTTGACCGTGCCGGTGCCGGTGATGTTCAGCAGCGGCACCTGGGCGATCTGTGTGGTGGCGGCCATGGCCGGCAAAGCCGCGAGCAAGGCCAGTAGTGCAAATAGCTTTTTCATGATGATCTCCTCAAGGCCCCTTCATGATGACCGCCTGCGTCACCACATTGCCGCCGCGCGGCCCGAACACGCGCGCCGTGACCACGTAATGGATCTGCGCCGTGCTGGCCAGGTTGGGCGCATCGACCCGCAAGGTTTCGCCCAGCGCGCGCGGTCCGGTGGTGCCCGGACGCGGCGCCGTGGTCTGGCATTTGTTGTTGTTCGCGTCATAGGAACCAGCAAAATTGCACAGGCGGTGAATGACGTACTCGACCCGGTTGCCGTCTGCATCCGCTGGCAACGTCACCGAGCCCAGCCAGAAGTTGGGATTGCTGGCGGTCCAGGCCTGCGACAGCGTGGCGACATAGCCGGCCGACGGCTGGTCGGCCAGCAGGTCGGCCTTGGTGGCCAGATTGCGCAAGTAGGTGAAGCCGGCGTGCAGGCCGGCGTCGGCGGCCTTGGTCATGGCGGCGTCATAGGCCAGGTTGCTGGTGGTCAGCGTGGTCGAGGTGCTGGACTTCAGCAGGTAAATGCTGCTCACCATCATTACCGCCAGCATGATGAGCATGATGGGCAAGGCGATGCCGCGCTGGAAGGTCGAGGTAATCATGGTCGGTACTGTGCATTCACAATGGGAACGATGGTTTCAAACACACGGTAGCGGTAGCACTTCCAGCTGAGTGTGTCGCCCGCCACCGCGACGTTGACCTGCACCGGCACCGCCTGCACGCCGGTCGGCACGCTGCTGGCAAACACGGTCGGCATGACAGCGGTGGCCGTGCATTCGGCGCCCGGACCCGGCCGCTCAACCGTCTTGCTGCGCGCCACCACGGCAATGCGCACGGCGGCGATGCGCTGATAGTCGCCCAGGCCGCCATTGGAGCCGTCGCTGTCGGCATCGATCATGGCACCGCTCCAGGCGCCGATCTGCATGCCGCCGTTGGCGGTCGGCAGCAGTTGCTTGCCGTTGTTGGCCGGGTTCGGATCGTAGCTGGCCAGTACCCGCGTGTCGAAGCCGTACTGCGCCTTGATCGAGACAATGTTGTCCGCCACCGAAACGCCAGCCGCCGCCGCGCCGGCCAGGTCGGTGGCGCGCAGCAGCAGCACGCCGTTGTCGACCGACCAGATGTGGAAATGCAACTGGTCCGGCTGGCCCAGGTTGTACATATACGTGACGTTCATCGCGTAGTTTTGCGCCATGCCGGCGATGGCGTTGTAGCGGTACTGGCTGCCGCCTTGCAGCTGCATCTCGGCGCCGCGCCCGGTGGCAGGGTTAAAGCCGGCGATCTGCATCACCGAGCAAGGCCGGTCCGGCGTCTGTGGCGCCACCACCAGCACGTCGCCAGGGTTGTAGCCGTAAGGCGTGCTCTCGGCGCCGACCACAAACGCCTCGCCGGTGTAGTTGGCCTTCATCAGCGTCGAGCCGACGCCAGCATTGGAGCTGCCGCTATTGAACGAGATCACGTCGGGATTGGCGCCGTTGGACTGGATCACCACCGCCGCCAGCGGCGTGATGCTGTTGCCGTCGCGCTGCGCGGTCAGCAACTGGTAGCCGCGCTGGTCGCTGAAATTGGTGGCGCAGCCGTTGACGGTGCGGTCGTTCAGTCCCCAGCCGGCGATGGCGGCGTCGCCGCTCAGCTGGAACATGGCCAGCATGCCGTTCTGCATCGAATCGCCACCGCCAACCGCTGCATCCTTGTTGGCCTCGCCGCTGATGACCAGCCGCGTGGCAAACAGCAGCGCCAGCAGGCCGATCACCACGCTGACCATGAGCTCCACCAGCGAGAAACCGTGTGTGCGGCGTATGAGCAAGTTAACCATGTCAGCGCGCGATATAGGAGGTGACGCGGTGCCGGTTGGCTTCGCTGCGCGCCTTGCGCTGCCAGCGGATCGAAATGTCCACCTGGTAGCGGTTCTGCGCCGGCTGGTCGGCCACCGCCACCGACAGCACGGCGCCGGGGATGGCCGCCCTGGTTTCCTGCACCCATGGCGTCAGCCGGGCATTCGGCGAGGCGTTCTCGGCCAGGTTGTACAGGCCGATGTTGGCGACGTCGGCGTTCATCACACCGATCAGTTTTTCAGTGGCCAGCGTCGCTTCGGCGCGCATGCCGGCATCCGACAACGCCGAATAGGCGCGCGCCTGCATGCCTACCGTGCCCAGCAGGCCAATGCCAAGGATCACGATGGCCAGCATCGCTTCCAGCAAGGCGATGCCGTCCTGGCAGCGTGGGCGCACGAGCGTTTTCATGGCGGACAGGCCCGGCTATCGTGGACGGTGACAGTCGGATCGCACTTGACCGCCATGCCGGCCAGCGTGATGTTCAAGGCGACCGTGGGCACTTCGCTGGCATACTTGCCGGCCGGTGTCAGCCGCAGCTGCGTCAGGCGTTCGGCAAACGTGGTGTTAACCCAGCCCAGCGCCGTGTAATACACCTGCGAACTGCCCTCCGGCTGCACACTCGGTTGCAGCACCTCACCCGATGGCAGGCCGCCGGCCAGGCGCCGCACCGAGCGGTAGCCGGTCGCGCCCAGCGGATCATTGGCCGAGGGCGTGTCGGTGGTCGACCAGCCGTCCTGGCCGGGCAGGCATTGGGTATCGGCGCCGACATAGCACAGGTCGATCTGCCAATCCATCTGGCCGTTATTCTCGTTGGGCGTCAGCGAAATGCGGCTGGCGGTGTTGTGCGCGATCGCCTCGCGCCGCGCCATGCCGAAGCCTTCAGCGTAAAACTCGCTGACGCTGCGCGCGCGGTTGGCCAGCAGCCAGCTGCCGGCGTTGGGAATGCCGATCGCCAGCATGACGCCGAAGATGGTGATCGTCACCAGCAACTCGATCAGCGTGAAGCCGGGCTGGAAGCTTATTCGGTACATGCGCCGCCCTTGTGGTCGACCCAGCAGTCGGCATTGGTGCCCCAGCCGGTCGGGCTGGCGGTGGTGGCGTGCGTGCCGCTCTCGTTGATGGTGTAGGCAAAGCCCGAGGTCTTGCTGCGGCCGGTGGCAGTGATGGTGTAGGTGGAGGCGGTGGCGTTGCTCAGCGCGTAGGTGAAGTTGGGCGATGCCTGCGGAAAGCCGGCCGAACCGTCAAAGCCGACATAGGTGCGGTTGTTGGCCCAGAACTGCTCGGCGGCCGGCTGCGCGCCGCCCAGGCCGGTGAATGCCTCGTTCAGGCGGCCACGGGTCACATAGTCGCTGTAGGCCGGCACCGCGACCGCCAGCAGAATGCCGACAATCGCCACCGTGACCAGCACTTCGATCAGTGTGAAACCCCGGTGAATGTGCTTCATGGCCGTGCTCCCCGTCGCTTATCTGCTGGGGATCAGTGTACGCTTGCCGCCTTGCAATTCCCTGAGGGAAACCTGACAAACCGCTGACGATCGCACAAACTCAGCGGAATTTCACCGTGAACAAGGCGCCCCGCCCGCTTTTCGGTGCGGAAATGACCAGACCGGCGCCGTGCACTACGGCGATGTCGCGCACGATGGCCAGCCCGAGGCCGCTGCCGTGGCTCTTGTCATCCAGCCGCACGTAGCGGTTGAACACCTGTTCGCGCCGGGCCGGCGGGATGCCGGGGCCGTTATCTTCCACAGTCAGCAGGCCGGGGCGCACTGTCACCGTCACCGCGCCACGCGGCGGCGTGTAGCGGATGGCGTTATCGATCAGGTTGTCGATCAGGTCACGCAGCAGGAAACGATCACCGGTGATGGTGGCCGCTTGCAGGTCGAAGCCGATGTCGATCGACTTCAGCGTCGCCTGATCGACAAACCCCTGCACCGCCTCGGCCACCAGCGCATCCAGCGCCAGCGGCTCCAGCCGGGCTTTCTCGAAGTGATGCGGTTCGGCGCGCGCCAGCGACAGCAACTGATTGGTCTGCCGTATCATGCGCTCGGTGGCGGACAGCATCAGCCGCACCGACTGCGCACTGTCCGGCTCCGCATGCCGCGCGCCCAGCCACTCCAGCTGTGTCTTCAGCCCCGCCAGCGGCGTACGCAGCTGGTGCGCGACGTTGGCGAGGAAATCCTGCCGTGCCTGCGCGCCCTCGCCCACCTTGGCCAGCAGGCCGTTGAAGGCCGACACCACCGGTTCCAGCTCATACGGCACATCATCGGCGGCGATGGCGGCAAGATCGTCGCCTTCGCGCTGGTTCAGTTCGGCGCGCAGCCGGTTCAGCGGCCGCAGCCCGCTGCTGACGGAGAACCAGATCAGCGCCACGCAAGCCAGCGCCAGCACGATTTCCAGTAGCACCAGCGTGCGCAGCACCGCTTCGCGCAATGGCGGCGGCGCCAGCACGTAAGCCAATGCGCCGGCGCCCAGGTTCATCAGCAGGATGGGCGGAATCAGCCACTTCAGCAGGCGCAGGCGGATGCTGCTCATGCGGCCAGCTCCAGCAGGTAGCCGAAGCCGCGAATGGTGCGGATGGTGACGCCGGCGTCGGCCAGCTTCAGTCGCAGGCGCGAGATATACACCTCCACCGCGTTCAGGCTCAGGTCATCGCCCCAGGGCAGGATGGCATCGATGATCTGCTGCTTGGACACCACGCGCGCTGCGTGTTGCAGCAGATATTCCAGCACAGCCCACTCGCGTACCGACAGTTCGATCGCCTGGTCGCCGACACGCGCGCGCCTGGTGCACGTATCCAGCGACAAATCGCCCAGCGACAGCGCAGCCGGCCTGGGCGTATGGCGCCGCGCCAGCGCCTTGATGCGTGCCACCAGCTCGGCCGTGGCGAACGGCTTCACCAGGTAGTCATCAGCGCCCTGTTCCAGGCCGCGCACGCGGTCCTCGATGGCGTCACGCGCCGTCAGCAGCAGCACCGGCACGCTGGCGCCCCGCGCGCGCAGGCGGCGCACGACCTCAAAACCGTCGATGCCGGGCAGGCCGATATCCAGCAGCACCACTTCCACCGTCGTCACGCGTTGCAGCAGCAGGTCGGCCTGGGCACCGTTGCCGACCACCTCGACCTGCATGCCATGACTGCCCAGCGCCCGGCTGAGGCCATCTGCCAACACTGCGTCGTCTTCGACCACCAGTACATGCATATTCGTGCGCCCTGTTTTCGGGATGTATGCCATTATGCCGCTGCCTCCCATAGAAAGACAGTGGGCGCGTAGGATCAGGACTACAGACCTGCCTGATCCATGCCTACACTCGTGCGTCCCCTGCTCTTATGTTCGCCAATTAACATTCCTCATAAAGTTACACCAACACGTAACTAGCTTGTGAGGAACTCCATGAACAACACCCAAGTCAACGCAATCACCAAGAACGCCTACAAGAATATTGCGGCCCGGCCTGTGGTCACTTACAGCGGTGCACAGCAGAATGAGTTGCTGGGCGCGCTGCCCCGCGAAGTCCTGGAATCCCTGTTTGAACACCTGGAACTGGTACAACTGCCCTTCGGCAAGGAGCTGTTTGAATTCGGCACCGCGATGGAGTATGTGCATTTTCCAACCAGCGCCATCGTTTCACTGCTGTATGTGATGGAAGACGGCGCCACCACCGAAATCGCCGTGGTCGGCCATGAAGGCGTGGTAGGCGTGTCGCTGTTCGAAGGCGAGCGCGCCATGTGCAGCGCCGTGGTACAAGCAGCCGGCTATGGCTACCGCATGAAGGCGGAACACCTGCGCGCCGCGTTTGCCAAAGGCGGTGCCCTGCCTGCGCTGCTGATGCGCTACAACACCGCGCTGTTCGCACAAATGGCGCAGAACGCCGTCGGCGGCCGCCACAGCTCGATCGAACAGAAACTGTGCCGCTGGCTGCTGGACCGTCTCGACCGTTCGCCATCGAATGCGCTGAAGGTCACCCAGGAAATGATTTCCATCATGCTGGGCGTGCGCCGCGAAAGCATCACCGCCGCCGCCGGCAAGCTGCAGGACGAGGGCCTTATTACCTACCGCCGTGGCAACATCACTGTGCTTGATCGGTCAGGTCTGGAGGCTTATGCGGGTGAGTGCTATAAGGTGGCGAAGACGGAGTTTGATCGTCTGCGCCTGGATGTAGCGCGTTGCTGATGACCTCGCTGATGGCGGGCGGCAGTATCGTCATCATTGGCGGCGCCTGCGGCGACACCCTGCGCTCGTGGTCCGGCGGTTCGTTGGACGGCGCCGCCCCATCGCGGCTGCGCAAGGGAATCGCTACCTCGATGCAGGTGCCGGCATCGCTGCGGCCACGGCGGATATTCATCGTGCCGCCCAGCTGCAAGGCGCGTTCGCGCATGCCGAGCAAGCCGTGCGACATCGGCTTGATGATGGTGTCCGGCGCAATGCCGACGCCGTCGTCGATGATCCGCAGCATCAATCCTTCCTGATTGCGGTTCAGCGTGACCGTCACGCGGCTGGCCTGCGCATATTTGCGGATATTGGTCAGCGATTCCTGCACGATACGGAACAAAGCAATCGACAAATCCCCTGAATGACGGCTCAAGCCTTCAATTTCCGCTGCCACATTGCAGTCGCAGCGCACTTTCGACAGGCGGCTGAATTCCTGGCAATAGCTTTCGATGGCCGCGCACAGGCCCAGGTTATCCAGCAGGCTCGGGCGCAGATTCTCGACAATCCGGCGCTTCATTTCCACCGTTTCCACCAGCGTGCCGCGCGCCCGCTTCAGCTGCTCGGCGAGTTCCGGATGGGTGTTGCGCAGCTGCTGCGTGACGGCGGCGATGTCCATGCTGATCGACGTCAGGTTGGCGCCCAGTTCATCATGCAGCTCGCGCGACAGGCGCACCTTCTCTTCCTCGCTGACGCTGATGAGCCGGCGCGACAGCACCGACAGCTGCTCGGTACGCTGCTGCACGGTGGTTTCCAGGTTCTCGTTGGCGCTTTGCAGCGCATATTCCACCGCCGCGCGGTGCGCAAAGCTGCGCCGCACCAGCTGGTAAAACATGATCAGCACCATGATGGCCAGCGCATTGATGCTGACGCCCAGCCACACCGCCTTCTGGTACTCCTGATAGAACATCGCGCTGCGCGTGTTCAGCGTTTCGTTCTGCTCCTGCTCCATGATGACCACCAGCAGGCGGATCTCGTCCATGCTGGCGCGGTCGTCACTGAGCTTGGCGATGTTGACGATTTCCGCCAGGCCGCCGTCGCGATAGACGTCGATCGCCTGGTTCATGATGCTGAGGCGGCGGCGCACCAGCGTATGCAGCTGGACCAGGTTTTTCAGTTGCGAAGGATTATCGGCCAGCAGTTTTTCCAGCTCGCGGAACTCGGCTTCGCTGTCGGCCAGCACGGTGCGCGTTGGCCCCAGGTAGGAATCGCGACCGGAAAGGAAATAACTGCGCATGCTGCTCTCGGCATCCAGCACCAGCACGTTCAGGTATTGCAGGCGGTCGGCCACGCGCGCAGTCTGACCGAGCAGGACTTGCGCGCCGCGCAATGCTTGCAAATTATGAAACAGGCTAAAACCGTTGACGATCAGCAGCAACGCGCAGGTCACGCACAAGACAGTCTTGTACAGCGGCATGCGATGGTGCGGCGCTGTTTCTGCGGTGAAATACATCTACTTCCTTCTCTATTGAGGCAAGGCAATGATATGCCAGGCTAACCAATTATAGACCGGAAGAAAAATAGATGTGTCTGTGCGCACCCCAACAGTGCGCACATATTGCTAATCTAAAAGATTGTTCTTCATCGCGTAGTAGGTCAGGTCGGAATTCGACTGCATGCCCATCTTTTCCATGATGCGGGTGCGATAGGTACTGACGGTTTTGATACTCAGCGACAAAGCCACGCCGATGTCCGACACGGTGGCGCCACGCGCCAGGCGCAGGAACACCTGGAACTCGCGGTCCGACAGCTCCGTGTGCGGGGCCTTGTTGGGGTCGCGGTCAAAGCTCTGCGCCAGCAACTCACCCACTTGCGAACTGACGTAGCGACGGCCCTGGAAGACCGTGCGCACCGCAGTGATCAGCTCATCCGCTTCGCATTCCTTGTTCAGGTAGCCGTTGGCGCCCATCTTGAACAGGTTCAGCGCGTACTGCTGCGCCGGATAGCCGGACAAGATCAGCACCGGCAGGTCGGGCTGGCCCTGGCGTATGGTGCGCAAAGTGTCGATACCGCTTTGATCCGGCATGGCGATATCGAGCAATAGCACATCGCAAATTTCGCGGCGGGCGATATCCAGCGCTTCGCGGCCGGTCCCGGCTTCCGCCACTACCTCGAAGTCATCCGAGGACGAAAAAATCTGTTTAAAGCCTGCTCTTACAATTTGATGGTCGTCACAAATGGCAACGCGTATCATTGTTTCCTCTCGTCGTGTCCGGCATAGGCCCGGACTGTCCGCCACCGTGCATCAGCTTTCATCGCTGATAATCGAATAATATTGAAAGTATAGCAGCAATCATGCTGCCATCCGTGCTTTGCGCCAGTCGTGTGCGGGCCTTTCAGTCGACTTTAAGCAAGTCGATTATGGCCAGCAATTCGCTGCGGATGAAGTCACGGTCCAGTGGCGGAATAACGGCCACGGGCGGCATGCCGTTGACAGCTGCACCGTCATCATACTCTGCGCTGCCGTTGCTGCGGTGGTCCAGTTTATTGCGGGCGCCGCTGATGGTAAAGCCCTGCTCGTACAGCAGCTCGCGGATGCGGCGTATCAGCAGCACCTCATGGTGCTGGTAATAGCGGCGGTTGCCACGGCGCTTGACCGGCTTCAGCTGGGTGAACTCCTGCTCCCAGTAACGCAGCACATGCGGCTTGACGCCACACAGCTCGCTGACTTCGCCGATGGTGAAGTAGCGCTTGGCCGGGATCGGCGGCAGGACCACCAGTTCGGACTTGGCGGGACGATCGTTCATTGCGACTCAGCTCCGGCTCAGGCGGCGCGCGCCATCGGATTGCTCTCTTCCACCATGCCCTTGAGTTTCTGGCTGGCGTGGAAAGTCACGACGCGGCGCGCCGTGATCGGGATTTCTTCGCCGGTTTTCGGGTTGCGGCCTGGACGCTGCGGCTTGTCGCGCAGCTGGAAGTTGCCGAAACCGGACAGTTTGACGGCCTCGCCGCGCTCCAGCGCGTTGCGGATCTCGTCGAAGAAGGTCTCCACCATGTCCTTGGCCTCGCGCTTGTTCAGACCGACCTGTTCGAACAGCAGTTCGGCCAGTTCCGCCTTGGTCAGCGTAGGCAAATCCTTTTCCGCATCCTGGCGCACTCTGGCAACCTGCATGGCGCGGTGCAAATCGGCAGCCAATGCGGATTGGAGTACGGCGGAATCAACGTCGTTATTATTAATTTTCCAGCCCTGCCTTATAGTAAAAATGAACAAGTCCGGCACAGGCCGGACTCCCGATCAGTCAAGAATGCAACGCAATTTAACGCAGGCGCGCACCGTGTTTTTGCGTGGCGGCGTCGCTGGCGGCAGCCATCACGGCCTCCACCACGTCGTCTTGCAGCGTGTTTTGAGTATCTTGCAAGCTAAAGCGGAAAGCAAGTGATTTTTCGTCTGCCTCCAAACCTTTGCCGCGATATTCATCAAACAAAACAATAGCTTGCACAATCTTGCCCTGTGGAATGTCTTGCACAGCTGCATTAAATGCATCCAGCAAGTCTTGCGCCGGGACCGCTTGTTTGACGACTACCGCCAGATCACGGGTCGCGCCCGGGAATTTGGAGATCTCATCATACTTTGGCACAGGTCGTTGCTGCAAGGCAAGCGCATCAAGTTCGAACACAATGGCTGCGTTCGGCAGTTCGTATTTCTGCAGCCAGCGCGGGTGCAGCTCACCGATGAAGCCGATGACCTTGCCGTCCAGCAGCACATGCGCCGAGCGGCCTGGGTGCAGCGCCGGGTGCTCGGCTTTGACAAAGCGCAGTTGCAACGGGGCGAACAGGTGCTCCAGGTCGGCCTTCAGGTCGAAGAAGTCGACGGCGCGGGTGTCCAGGCCCCACTGCTCGTCTGCCACCGGGCCGTAGGCGATACCGGCCACGCGCTTCGGCTGGTGGTAACCGGCCACCGTCAGCGGACCGTCAGTGACACTGTCGTCGCGCTGGTAGATGGCGCCGATCTCGAACGCGCGCACGCGGTTGGCTTTGCGGTTCAGGTTGTAGCGCACGTTGGCCACCAGACTGCCGACCAGCGTCGAACGCATCACGCTCAGCTGGCTGGCGATCGGGTTTTGCAGCTTTATCGGATTGTCGTTACCGGCAAAGTCCTGCTCCCAGGCGGTTTCCACGAAGCTCATGTTGACCACTTCCTGGTAACCCAGGTCGGCCAGCTGGTGACGCACCGCGAACAGCGAGCGGGTGTTTTCCGGCGCGATGATCATGGTGTTGGCAGCCACCGGCGCCACGGTCGGGATGTTCTCGAAACCGTAGACGCGCGCCACTTCCTCGATCAGGTCTTCTTCGATTTCGATGTCGAAGCGGTACGACGGCGAGGTGACCGAGAACACACCGTCCTCCAGCGTGAACGGCAGCGCCAGGCGGGTGAAGATGTCGGCAATGACTTGGTCGTCCAGCGCCACGCCGATGACTTTCTGCGCACGCGCGGTGCGCATCTTGACCGGCACGCGCTGTGGCACGTTGACGGTCTGGTCGTCAACCGGGCCGACCCTGGTGCTGGCCGTGCCGCAGATTTCGATCAGCAACGCGGTGATGCGCTCGATGTGCTCGACCGTGGTGGCGTAATCGACGCCGCGCTCGAAGCGGTGCGCCGCGTCGGTCGAGAAGTTGTACTTGCGGGCGCGGCCCTGGATGGCGCTTGGCCACCAGAATGCGGCTTCCAGGTAGATGTTTTCAGTGTCCAGCGACACGGCGGTCGCATCGCCACCCATGATGCCGGCCAGCGATTCGATTTCCTTGTCGTCGGCGATCACGCCCACCCATTCATCGACCGCCACGGTGTTACCGTTCAGCAGTTTCAGCGATTCGCCCTTGCGGCCCCAGCGCACGTCCAGGCCGCCGTGGATCTTGTTCAGGTCGAACACGTGGCTCGGACGACCGAGTTCCAGCATGACATAGTTGGAGATGTCCACCAGCGCTGAGACCGAGCGCTGGCCGCTGCGCTCCAGGCGCTGCTTCATCCAGTCCGGCGTCGCGGCCCTGGCGTTCAGGCCACGGATCACACGGCCGGAGAAACGGCCGCACAGGTCCGGCGCCGAGATTTTCACCGGCAGTTTTTCGTCGCTGTTGACGGCGACCGGGCGGAAGGTTGGCACGTTCAGCGCCACGCCGGTCAGCGCCGACACTTCACGCGCCACACCCAGCACCGACAGGCAGTCCGCCTTGTTCGGGGTCAGCTTGATGGTGAATTTGAGGTCGTTCAGCGCGTAGTAGTCGCGGAAGTTCTTGCCGATCGGTGCATCGTCCGGCAGTTCCAGCAGGCCGCTGCCCTCTTCCGACAGTTTCAGTTCCTTGGCCGAGCACAGCATGCCTTGCGACTCGACGCCGCGCAGCTGGCCTACCTTGATTTCAAACGGCTTGCCATCGGCGCCAGGCGGCAGCACGGCGCCAGCCATGGCGCAGACCACTTTCAGGCCCGGGCGCACGTTTGGCGCGCCGCAGACGATGGTCAGCAAGGTGCCGGTGCCGACGTCCACCTGGCAAACGTTCAGGCGGTCAGCGTTCGGGTGCTTGGCCATGTCGCGCACGTGGCCCACGACCACGTTGGAGAACGGCGGCGCGACCGGTTCGACTTCTTCCACTTCCAGGCCGGACATCGTCAGCAGATGGGCCAGTTCGTCCGACGTCATCTTCGGATCGACCATGGTACGCAGCCAATTTTCAGAGAATTGCATATTCGTTCGACTTTCTTTTTATCGGTGCCGTATTAGTTGAACTGCTTCAGGAAACGCAGGTCGCCTTCGTAGAACAGGCGCAGGTCGTTGATTCCGTAGCGCAGCATGGTCAGGCGCTCCAGGCCGGAGCCGAACGCGAAACCAATATACTTCTCAGGGTCGAGGCCGAAGTTGCGCACCACCGACGGATGCACCTGGCCCGAGCCGGACACTTCCAGCCAGCGGCCCTTCAGCGGACCGCTACCAAACGCGATGTCGATCTCGGCCGACGGTTCGGTGAACGGGAAATATGACGGACGGAAGCGCACTTGCAGGTCGTCGGTCTCAAAGAAGGCCTTGACGAAGTTCAGGTACACGCCCTTCAGGTCGGCGAAGCTGATGTTCTCGGCGATCCACAGGCCTTCAACCTGGTGGAACATCGGCGAGTGGGTCGCATCGCTGTCAACGCGGTAAGTGCGGCCCGGCGCGATCACCTTGATCGGTGGCTGGTTGTTGCGCGCATAACGCACCTGCATCGGCGAGGTGTGGGTGCGCAGCAGCAGCGGCTTGCCTTGCGTGTCGTTGCCTTCGATGTAGAAGGTGTCCTGCATCGAACGGGCAGGATGGTTTTCCGGGCTGTTCAGCGCGGTGAAATTGGTCCAGTCGTTTTCGATTTCCGGGCCATCGGCCACGTCGAAACCGATCGAGCGGAAGATCGCTTCGACACGTTCCCAGGTGCGCATCACCGGGTGGATGCCGCCGCCGGCGCGGCCGCGGCCTGGCAGCGAGACATCGATTGCTTCGGCGTTCAAACGGGCTTGCAGCTGGGCTTCGGCCAGCGCATCACGGCGCGCGGTCAGCGCGGCTTCGATCTGCTGCTTGGCGGCGTTGATCAGCGCGCCCTGCGCCTTCTTGGCGTCAGGATCGAGCTTGCCCAGGCCTTTCATCAATTCGGTAATCTGGCCGGTCTTGCCCAGGTATTTTGCTTTGGCGTTTTCCAGTGCGGCGGCGTCATCTTTGACCGCGTCGAAATCCTGCACTGCTGAGGCGACGAGTTGTTCCAGGGAGTACATGCGTTTCTTATCCTCAATCAAAAACGGGGCACAGGTATGACCCTTGCCCCGTTCTCTTGCGTAAATCAGCGCTTGAAATTAAGCAGCGATTTTAGCTTTAACGACGTTGACAATCGCAGCGAACGCTGGCTTGTCCATCACTGCCATATCGGCCAGGACTTTACGGTCCAGTTCGATTGCAGCTTTCTTCAGACCGTTCATGAATACGCTGTAGGTAACGCCGTGCTCACGGGAAGCAGCGTTAATACGGGCGATCCACAGGCGGCGGAAGACGCGCTTCTTGTTACGACGGTCACGGTATGCGTACTGACCAGCGCGCATCACTGCTTGCTTGGCGATACGGTATACCTTGCTACGACGACCGCGGTAGCCTTTGGCAAGATTCAGTACTTTTTTATGACGGGCACGCGCAGTAACCCCACGTTTTACTCGAGGCATATTAGCTCCTTAGATGAGTGTGAGATTAAGCGGATGGCATCATTGCATAGACGCGCTGGACGTCTGCTGCATCGATGTTACGGGTGCCGCGCAGTTGACGCTTGTTCTTCGTCGTCTTCTTGGTCAGGATGTGGCGTTTGAAAGCCATACCCGATTTAACGGTACCACCTGGACGCACGCGAAAACGTTTTTTCGCCGAGCTCTTGGTTTTCATTTTTGGCATAGATATTCTGCCCTCTCGGACAGCTCCTATTAAACAGGATTACAGGTGGCAACACTACGTCGCTCTTAGATGCCTGCTCTCACTTGTTTGTGCAGCGGATGCGAGTCCACTACATTTACTACAGCCGGCAATTATAGCCGAAAAAATGAAAAAGGGCACTATCCGTGCCCTTTTTATCTGCCATTGACAGCAGGATTACTTCTTTTTCTTCGGTGCCAGCACCATGATCATCTGACGGCCTTCCATTTTCGGGAATTGCTCGACCTGGCCATGCGGCTCCAGGTCGGCCTTCAGGCGTTCCAGCATACGGAAACCAATATCCTGGTGCGCCATCTCGCGACCACGGAAACGCAGCGTGATCTTGGTCTTGTCACCGTCTTCCAGGAACTTGATCAGGTTACGCAGCTTGATATTGTAGTCGCCATCATCGGTGCCCGGACGGAATTTGACTTCCTTCACGGCGATGATTTTCTGCTTCAATTTCGCTTCGTGCGCCTTTTTCTGCTCCGAATACTTGAACTTGCCGTAGTCCATCAGACGGCAGACTGGCGGGACCGCGTTCGGCGCGATCTCGACCAGGTCGACGTTTGCCTCTTCCGCCAGGCGGAAGGCTTCGGCCAAACTCACGATGCCGAGCGGCTCGTTTTCGACCCCGGATAAGCGCATTTCAGGGGCAGTGATTTCGCCATTGATGCGATGCGACGACTTGTCAGTAGCTATGGTGATTCCTTTTAAAATCTAATGATATGCCAGTGCGATCAGGCCTTGGTGGCGACGTCTTGTTGCAGTCGCTCTATCAGGGCATCGACGGACATGACGCCCAGATCGACATTGCCCCGTGCCCGCACGGCGACGGTGTTGGCATCCCGCTCCTTGTCGCCCACCACGAGGATGTACGGCAGTTTTTGGACGGAATGTTCACGTATTTTATAGTTTATTTTCTCATTGCGCAAATCGGTCTGCACACGGAACCCGCTGCGGCGCAGCTTTTCAGCCACTTGCTGCACGTATTCGGCCTGCGCATCCGAGATATTCAGCACCGAAACCTGCACCGGCGCCAGCCATGCCGGCAGCGCGCCCGCATAGTTTTCGATCAGGATGCCGATGAAGCGCTCCATCGAACCGACGATCGCACGGTGCAGCATCACCGGCACCTGGCGGCTGTTGTCGGCCGCCACGTACTCGGCGCCCAGGCGCTCCGGCATGAAGAAGTCGACCTGCATGGTGCCGACCTGCCATGGGCGGCCCAGCGAATCCTTCAGGTGGTATTCAATCTTCGGACCGTAGAACGCGCCCTCGCCCGGCAGCTCGGTCCAACTCACGCCGCAGGCGCGCAGGCCGGCGCGCAATGCTTCCTCCGCCTCATCCCAGACTTCATCGGTACCGATGCGGTTGTCCGGACGCAGCGCCAGCTTGACGTCGATATTATGGAAGTGGAAATCTTTATAGACTTCCATCGCTTGCGTATGGAAAGACACCACTTCCGGCTCGATCTGCTCGTGGGTGCAGAAAATGTGGCCGTCATCCTGGGTGAAGCCGCGCACGCGCATGATGCCGTGCAGCGCACCCGACGGCTCGTTGCGGTGGCACTGGCCGAACTCGCCGTAACGCAGCGGCAGGTCGCGGTACGAACGCATATTGCTGTTGAAGATCTGCACGTGGCCCGGGCAATTCATCGGCTTCAACGCGTACGAGCGGTTTTCCGACTCGGTGACAAACATGTTTTCGCGGTAGTTATCCCAGTGGCCGGTCTTGCCCCACAGGCTGGCGTCCAGAATCTGCGGCGCCTTCACTTCCTGATAGCCGTTGACCTGGTACTTGTTGCGCATGTACTGCTCCACCTGCTGCCAGATGGTCCAGCCCTTCGGATGCCAGAACACCAGGCCCGGCGCCTCATCCTGGAAGTGGAAGAAGTCCAGCTGCTTGCCCAGCTTGCGGTGGTCGCGCTTTTCAGCCTCTTCCAGCATGTGCAGGTACTGCTCCTGGTCTTCTTTTTTCGCCCAGGCGGTGCCGTAGACACGTTGCAGCATCTCGTTTTTGCTGTCGCCACGCCAGTAGGCGCCGGCCAGCTTCATCAGCTTGAAGACTTTCAGCTTGCCAGTGGACGGCACGTGCGGACCACGGCACAGATCGGTGAAATTGCCTTCGCTGTACAGCGACACATCCTGGTCGGCAGGAATCGATGCGATGATCTCGGCCTTGTAGGCTTCGCCGATCGATTTGAAGTAGGCCACGGCCTCATCGCGCGGCAGCACCTTGCGGGTGACTGGCTCGTCTTTCTTGGCCAGCTCGGCCATTTTCTTTTCGATGGCGATCAGATCGTCCGGGGTGAACGGGCGCTTGTACGAGAAGTCGTAGTAGAAGCCGTTTTCGATGACCGGGCCAATGGTCACCTGCGCGTCCGGGAACAGCTCTTTGACGGCGTAGGCCAGCAAGTGGGCGGTTGAGTGACGGATGACATCCAGGCCTTCCGGATCTTTATCGGTAACGATGGCCAGGTCGACGTTCTTGTCGATCAAATAGGAGGTATCGACGACTTTGCCGTCGACCTTGCCAGCCAGCGCGGCCTTGCCCAGGCTGGTAGCAATGCTGGACGCCACTTGTGCAACGGTGACCGGACCGTCAAATTCACGGGCAGAACCATCAGGAAGGCGAACTGAAATCATTGTGATCTCCATGTCGGCGCGCGGGCCGGATTGAATTTAAAAAATGCGGACGAAAAAAAACGCGGGCTAGCCGCGTTTTTCTCTCTTTTTTACAAGCAAAAGAATCCCGTTGACTAGCGTCACTCCCAAAGCTTGGTAGTAGTTCGCGGTGTCATAACCGTGATTGCCTTTCTCGCTCTTACAGATGTCTGGTGGGCGGTGAGGAATTCGAATCCCCGACCCCTTGGATGTCGACCAAGTATTCTAACCAGCTGAACTAACCGCCCGTGGGTACTGCTTAAATTGTACTGCGTAATCTGGTGGGCGGTGAGGAATTCGAATCCCCGACCCCTTGGATGTCGACCAAGTATTCTAACCAGCTGAACTAACCGCCCGAAGACCAGCATTATAGAGAGCGATTCGAAGAAAAACAAGGGTAATCACGGGAAACATTTCTATTTCTCCTATGGCGACGTAAAAGCGTGGCGTTTCGGCTTACATTACACTGTCGCTATCCCTACTCAACCACAAACTCATGCAAGCAGAAACCACCGCCACCTCCTCCGCCCACCTGCACGAACACCGCGCCGGTGACGCGCACTATAAACACTACACGGCGCAGCGTAGCCAGTCCGTGCTGGCGTGGGCGCTGGTGCTGACGCTGGGCTTCGCGGTGGTCGAGGTGGTGACTGGCTTCATGTCGAATTCGCTGGCACTGATTTCTGACGCCGGCCACATGGTGACCGACGCTGCCGCGCTTGGCCTGGCGCTGCTGGCGCAACTGATCGCCAAGCGCCCGCCATCAGCGCGTCACTCATTCGGCTTCGGCCGTGCCGAGGCGCTGGCGGCCTTCGTCAACAGCCTGGTGCTGCTGTTGCTGGTCGGCTGGATTAGCTACGAGGCTTTGTCACGTTTCTCGCATCCGGAAGAAGTGCATGGCGCCACCGTGTTCATCGTCGCCGCGCTCGGCCTGCTGATTAATCTGGTGCTGGCCTGGCTGCTGTCGCGCGGCGATAGCAATATGAATACGCGCGCCGCGCTGGTCAACGTGCTGGGCGATTTATTGGGCTCGGTGGCGGCACTGGTATCGGGCGCGGTGATCTACTACACCGGCTGGATGCAAATCGATCCGCTGCTGTCGCTGTTTGTCGCGCTGCTGATCTTGAAATCCACGGTGGGCGTGCTGCGCGAGTCCTACCACTTCCTGATGGGCGGCGTGCCCGAGGACATCAACTACCTCCATGTCGGCGCCGACCTGGAGCGCATTGACGGTGTCTGCTCAGTGCACGACCTGCACGTGTGGGATATGTCACCCGGACAGCCGGCGCTGATCGGCCACGTCGAAATTGTCGAACTGGAGCGCTGGCCCGACATCCTGCACGCCATCAAGGCCATGCTGCTGGAAAAGCATGGCATCGACCACATCACGCTGCAAGCAGAAGTCGCCCCTCAAAGCGATGGCCATCCAGCGTAAGCGGACCGACTTTTGGGGCTCCGGCCCGGCGCTGCGGCAGACCGCAGACTTCAGCTTTCATTTGCTGGCCGCGAATGCACCGGAAGAAGAAGTACAACTGCATACGCACGAAGAAGCGCATTTCGTGCTGGTGCTGTCAGGCGGCTATATGTCCTCGGCCAAGAATGCGCCGGTGATTTCAAACACGCCGCTGCTGGTATTTAATCCACCGGGCACGACGCATCGCGACCGGTTCTATGGCGGGCGCGGGACATTTCTCGCGGTTTCAGGCGGCATCGACGCGCATGGCCACGGCTACGCCATGTCGGTTGCCGATCCTTACGCCATCCAGACCGCGCGCCGGATCGCCACAGATTTCCATCACGCCTCCCTCAATCCCCTGCTGCTCGACGGCAGCGCGCAACAGTTGCTTGCCGCTTGCAGCCCGCTGACCTCGGACGAAAGCAAGCGTGCCACGCAGCCGCCATCGTGGCTGAAGACAGCGTTTGAAATGATCTATGCCAGCGAAGACCCGGACCTGAGCGTAGCGCAAGTAGCTGCCTATGTCGGTGTGCATCCGGTGCATCTGGCGCGGGTATTCCGGCGTTACCTGCATTGCGCGCCGGGAGATTATCTGCGCGGCCGCAGGCTGGAACGCGCGGCGGCGGTCATCGGCAGCGCCGCCTCGCTGGCAGACGCCGCTTATGCCGCCGGCTTCGTTGACCAGGCCCACCTGACGCGCAGCTTCCGCAACGTCTACGGCATCACGCCCGGCGCATGGCGCAAGCGGATGAAGGTTTCATCGATACAATCCGATGAGCACATTTAGCAGCATACTGGGCGGAACGTCACTCTTCAGGAATGTCATGAAATATCTTGCGTGCATGCTGTTAATGGTGGCCGGCCAGGCGCTGGCGCACCCGCTGGACGACGTACTGGCCCGCTGGGACCGCGACGAACATCGCGACCTGCGCAGCGTGCTGGTGCTGCGCGACGGCGCCATCGTTGCCGAACGCTATTACAACGGCGAAACCGCCGACACGCTGCACGACATCCGCTCAGCCGGCAAAAGCATCACCGCATTGCTGGCAGGCGCTGCCGCCGACCGGGGCAAGCTCAACGCACAGGACCGCATCGGCCAGTTGTGGCCGGCAGCCCAAGGCACGGCGCTGGCCGGCGTCACGCTCGACCAGGCACTGACCATGCGCTCTGGCCTGGCCGCCTTCGACGAAGACCCCGCCTCGCCAGGCAACGAGGACAAGATGGACGAAGTCGCCGACCCGGTGGCCTTCGCGCTGGCCGTGCCGGCGGAGACCACGCCCGGCACGCGCTACCGCTACAACTCCCTGACCGCCTACATCACCGGCATCACGGTAGAACAGGCGGCCGGCGCCGATCTGGAAGCATTCGCGCGCGCCGCGCTATTCGAGCCGCTCGGCATCCAGCGCTGGAAATGGCTGCGCGACGCCGCCCATCATCCCAAGGGCCAGGGCAACCTCTTCCTGCGCACACGCGACCTCGCCAAGATCGGCCAGATGGTGCTGGAGCGTGGCATGTATCAAGGGCGCCGCGTCATCAGCGCCAGCTGGCTGGACGCAGCGCTGGCGCCACGCGTACGCATCAGCGACGTCGATCCCTACGCCGACCACTACGGCTATTTCTGGTATCAGAAGACGCACCGTATTGGCGGCCGCGACATCGTCGTCCACTTCGCCTCCGGCAACGGCGGCAACAAGATCCACGTGATTCCGGCGCTGAAATCGGTCGTCATCATCACCTCTAGCGCCTACGGCAAAGGCTACGGCCAGCGGCGCTCTGCTGGCATACTGGCGGCCATACTTGAAGGCATCCAATGATCCGGGCAGCGTTTATCACATTAGCAGCACTCCTGTTTGCTGATACCGCCGTAGCATGCTCATGCCCCTTCATTGAACCGGCAGGCTTTGTACATGCAAACTTAACGCGCTTACCAGCAAATGCGCGTGGCGCGCTATTCCTCACGCCACAAGGCGATCCTCCAGCGAATGTGAACGAAAAAGATTTCGTCATCACATCAAACAAGCACAAAGGTCAGCTGAATGTGACGCTTACTTACCCTGACTTCCGCATCCATGCGCAACAACTGGTGCGCGTCGGGCCAACAGAAGGATTCAGGCCGGGCGCCCGTTACATCATTCGTTACGTGGGCAAGAGCGGCCAGTGGCACTACCCAACATCAGTCGCGTTTATCGTCGATGCCAACAAGATCGATGTGAAATCACTGTCATACCAGCTGAAGCTGGACGGGCCGCCAAATCGTAGATTGCTAGCCATGGGGGACGGCGGAGGAAGCTGCGCGAGCAATCAGCCCGTAATCACTCAGAAATTCAGCTACGTCGTTCCTGAAGCGCTACGACCTTACCAGCAAGCGATGACATACTTTTCCGAAGTTGGTGCAAAAGGCAAATTCAGGCATCGCATATTTCAGCCTGCATTGTGTTCGTCACCGACATTTGGCGCAACAGCCTACGGCAACGAGCAAGACCTGATACAAGTCGACTGTAGTGCGCCTGGCGACCTGACAGCAGTTCGCGGGCAAGTCGCCTTCCTGGAAATAGAGGACAAGCTGCAAGCCACGGCGCCGCTGCGCATCAATCTGCGCCGGGCTGAGGGCCAGGCCTGCTATGGCATGGGCATGCTGAAAGAGGCACTGGCGCGTGGGGATCATCAGCAAGCATTGGATCTTGTTTGCCAGCTGCCGCGCGAGGCAACATACGATGGCGCGTTCGATCCGCATGCGCCACTGCGCAAGATTCCCGTGAGCGCGCCACCATCCAGCGAAGCGCTAGCGCAGTTGGCCCGGCATGCAACCGAAGAACAGCGCTTATGCATAGTGAAAATTGGTAGAGAGCTATAATGTCGGCGCCTCCAAAGTGAACCGTTCAATTTATGCAGAATTTTGAAAAACGCCGCGACCGATACAATGCCTTTGCGTCGTTCGAAAACCCGCTGGTCAATTTGAGTTTTGAGCTGGAAGTGCCGGATTTCCGGCCTTACTGCAAACAGCACAGGCTGCCAAGTTTCCATTTCTTCCTGTACCACGTGCTGCACGCGCTGAAGGGCATCGACAACTATCTGTACCGCATCTACAAGGGTGAGGTCATCAAGATTGAGGATTTCTGGGCCTCCTACACCGTCATCAACCAGGACCAGAACCTCAACTTCGCGCGCTTCGTGATGACGGACGACCTGCAGGAATTCATCGCCCGCAGTGTAGCGTCGGCCAAGGAAGCCGAGGCCAGCGTCAAACTGATCAACACCGCCGAAGACCTCGACGAATACCAGCAGCGCCGCAACATCTACATCACCTGCATGCCGTGGCTGAAACTGTCCGCGATCGAGCATCCGATCTACGAGCACAAGTGCTACGACATCCCATCACTGGCCTGGGGCCGCTACAGCGAACCGCGCGCCGACGGCAAGCTGACAATGACCATGGCGGTGCAAGCCCACCACGGCTTCATCGACGGCTACCACGTCCACCTGCTGGCCGAAGCCATCGCCCAGCGCATCGCCGAAACAATCACCGCATAAAAAACCGGTGTCAGTTCTGCCAAACGTACACGAGCTCATGTACATTTGGCAGAACTGACCCCGGATGTGGTTTAGGCGCGGCGGGCTTCCTGGACGCCGGTGACTTCGGCGATGGCGTTCAGCGCTTTTTGCAGCTGGGCGGTGGCGCCGATTTCGGCGGTGAAGGTCATGCGCGCGAAACCTTTTGCCGATTGCGTGTTCACGCCGATGACGTTGATCTTTTCACGCGAGAAGACTTCGGAAATGTCGCGCAACAGGCCTTGACGGTCGTTCGCCAGGATGAAGATGTCGACCGGGTAGACGGTGTCGGAACCCGCACGCCCCCACTCCGTAAAAATCACCCGCTCCGGCGCCTTGGCGCGCATTTCGGCGAAGTTCTTGCACGTGGCGCGGTGGATCGAAACGCCTTTGCCACGCGTGACGAAGCCGACAATGCCGTCCGGCGGCGCCGGCTTGCAGCATTTCGCCAGCTGCGTCATCAAGCCGTCCGTCCCCACCACCAGCACGCCCGACTTGGCGCCCTGCTCCACGCTCGATGCGCGGCTCTTGCCGAGGAAGACTTCGTCCGCCGGCTCGGCCGGCTCGCCACTGTCGTGCAGCGCTTGCTCGATGTGGCGCAGGCTGAATTCGTCCTTGCCCACCGACAGGAACAGGTCGTCCACCTTGGCGAAGCCGAGCTTGTTGGCCAGCGCTTCCAGATTGACCGCCGTCTTGCCTTCGCGCTGCAGCGTTTTCTCGACCATCGCGCGGCCGTGCGACAGCGTTTCCTGCATGTCGATGGCGTGGAACCAGGCGCGGATTTTCGAGCGCGTGCGCGTCGCCACCGTGTATTCGTCGCTGAGCCAGTCGCGCGATGGACCGGCCGTGCCCGGTGCACCCTTGGCGGTGATGATTTCGCAGGTCTGGCCGTTTTTCAGCGGCGTGTTCAGCGGCACCATGATGCCGTCCACCCGCGCGCCACGGCAGCGGTGGCCGACATCGCTGTGCAGGTGATAGGCGAAGTCGACCGGCGTGGCGCCGACCGGCAGTTCGATCACGCGCGCCTGCGGCGTCAGCACGAAGATGCGGTCGTCCAGCGCGGCAGCCTTGAGCTTTTCCACCCATTCGCGCTGCTGCTCTTCCTGGCCGACCACGGCGTCGGCGACGTCGGTTTTCCACGCCAGCAGTTGACGCAGCCAGGCGATTTTTTCGTCGTACTTCTGGCCCTGGAAGTTGGAACCACCCTCTTCCTTGTAGCGCCAGTGCGCCGCCACGCCGTATTCGGCGAAGTTGTGCATTTCCTGGGTGCGGATCTGCACTTCCAGCGGCCGGCCATCTTCCGCCGTCACCACCGTGTGCAGCGAGCGGTAGCCGTTCGGCTTGGGACGCGAGATGTAGTCGTCGAATTCTTTCGGGATCGGCGTCCAGATATTGTGCACCACGCCCAGCACGGTGTAGCAGGTCTTGACGTCGGCGACGATGACGCGGAAGGCGCGCACATCGTACAGGTCGGTGAAGTCCAGCTCCTTGCCTTTCATCTTGCTCCAGATGGAGTAGATGTGCTTGGGCCGGCCAAACACTTCCGCCTCGATGCCGGCCGCCGCCATTTCCGATTGCAGCCGGGCGATCGCGTTGGTGACGAAGCCTTCGCGCATCATGCGCTTTTCTTCCAGCATCTTGGCGATGCGCTTGTAGGTATCCGGCTCGATGAAACGGAACGACAGGTCTTCCAGCTCCCATTTCAGCTGCCAGATGCCGAGGCGGTTGGCCAGCGGCGCGTACAGGTCCAGCGTTTCGCGCCCGTAGGCGCAGGTCATGTCGTTGAACAGCTTGATGTCGGCAAAGTAGCGCAGCGTGGTGACGCAGGACGCCAGCCGCACCAGCACCACCCGCATGTCGGAGGCCATGGCCAGCAGCATCTTGCGCAGTGTTTCCACTTGCGCGACCGCCATCTGCTGGGCGTTGCGGCCGCGGCCCGGTCCGGCGGCAGCAGCGCCGGTGTTCTGGTTTTGCGTCAGCTCGCGCAGGCGTATCAGCTGGCGCACGCCGGATACCAGTTCGTTGACGTCGGTGCCGAAGCGCGGCTCGATCACGGCCGCCTGCTCGGTGTCAAGCACGGTCAGCTCGAACAGCAGTCCGGCGATGCGGGTTTCGACGTCGGTACTGAGGTAGGCCAGCGTGCTGGCCACGCCCACCGCGAACTCCAGCGCGGTCTGGCCGCTGCTGCATTGTTTGTCGGCGTAGATGGTGCTGGCGAATTCCAGCGCCGCCAGCATGCGGGCGCTTTCGTCAGGCGTGAGTCCCTGGACCAGTTGCTCGGAAGTGGCACTGGTCAGCGCAGTCGTGGATACCATGGTATTCCTAGCGCTGCGCGGCGACGACAACAATCTCCACCAGCCACTTCGGATCGGCCAGCCGCGCTTCGACGGTGGCGCGTGGCGGCGTGTGGCCTTGCGCCACCCAGGCGTCCCACTCTTCGTTCATGCCGGCGAAATCTGCCAGGTCCTTGATGAAGATATGGCAGCTGAGGATGCAGGTCTTGTCGCTGCCGGCTTCCGCCAGCAGACGGTCGACATGTGCCAGCACTTCGCGCGTCTGGCCATGGATGTCGGCCGACGTGTCTTCCGCCACCTGGCCGGCCAGGTACACCGTGTTGTTGTGAATCGCTACCTCGGACAGGCGCTTGCCTACATACAGTCGTTTGATTTCCATACTTATTAACCTAACAGGAATTGCTTTGCTATGTGAATCTGATCGTCGTGAATGAAGGTCGGCGCGTGGCCGACGTTCGGAATTTCCACCAGTTGTGCTTTCGGGCCGCGCTGGCTCATCTGTTGCGCCGTTTCGCGCGACAGCAGGTCGGAGTCGGCGCCGCGCACCAGCAAGGTCGGGCAGGTGATGGCGTCATACGCCGCCCACAGCATGGCCTGATCGGCTTCGGCGCGCTCCGGCGTGGCCGAGCGGAATGGCAGCGCCAGCCCCATATCATAATGGCGTACCCATTTTCCGTCCTTGTCCTGGCGCAAAACATCGGCGGCCAGCTTGTGCCATTCGTCAGCAGTGTGCTCGCCAAACTGGGTGGAGACGTCGCGCACGAACTGCGCGCCCGCTTCAAAACTGTCGAAGCGCAGGTCCTGGCCGATGTAGTCACCGATGCGCTGCATCGCCATCGGCGCCAGCACCGGGCCGATATCGTTCAGCACCAGCTTGCGGATCGGGTTGCCCGGCAGCGAAGCCAGGCCCATGCCGATCAGGCCGCCCATCGAGGTGCCGAACCAGTCGACCTTCTGACTTTCGGCGTCTGGCAGCACGCGCGCCAGCAAGGTTACGATATCGCTGACATACTGCGGGATGACGTACAGCTGTGGATTCTTCAGCCAGTCGGAGCGGCCGCGGCCGACGATGTCGGGGGCAATCACGCGGTAATCCTTGGCCAGCGCGCGCGCCATGTAGTCGAAGTCATCGCCGACGCGGGTCACGCCGTGCACGCACAGCAGCACATTGGGATTGGCCTCATCGCCCCACTCTTTGTAGGACATGCGATGCAAGCCTGCCAGCGACAGGCATTGAACAGACTTTATTTTGGCTTCGAGCATGCGGCTTCCTTAATGTTCAGAAACACCATTTTACCGCGTTGTGGTTAAAATCCTATTAAAGTGTAGCGCAGCGCACCCCAATCTCCAACCCTGTAGAGGACAGTATGGCAAACAAGACTTTGAGCGGTAAAACCGCGTTGGTTACCGGTTCCACCTCCGGCATCGGTTTGGGCATCGCCCGTTCGTTGGCGGCGGAAGGCGCCAACGTGCTGCTGAACGGCTTTGGCGACGCCAAGGAAATCGCGCAACTGCAGGTCGACCTGGCCAAGGAATTCGGCGTGCAGGTCGCGTATCACAATGCCGACATGACCAAGCCGGCGGAAATCGAGGCGATGATCAAGTTTGCCGGCGACAAGTTCGGCGGCGTCGACGTGCTGGTGAATAACGCCGGCATCCAGTTCGTCGCCAATGTCGAGGAATTCCCGGTGGAGAAATGGGATGCCATCATCGCCATCAACCTGACCTCGGCCTTCCACACCTCGCGCCTGGTGCTGCCGCGCATGCGCGAACAGAACTGGGGCCGCATCATCAATCTGGCGTCGACCCACGGCCTGGTGGCGTCGGCCGGCAAGTCGGCTTACGTCGCTGCCAAGCATGGCCTGATCGGCCTGACCAAGGCGAATGCGCTGGAAACCGCCACCACCGGCGTCACCGTCAACGCCATCTGCCCCGGCTTCGTGCTGACGCCACTGGTGCAGAAGCAGGTCGACGACCGCGCCACGCGCGACGGCATCTCCAACGAGCAGGCGAAACAAGCCCTGCTGGCGGACAAGCAGCCATCCGGCGAGTTTGTCACGCCGGAAGAGCTGGGCGCGCTGGCGGTGTTCCTGTGCTCGGATGCCGCCAAGCAGGTGCGCGGGGTGGCCTGGAATATGGACGGCGGCTGGGTCGCGCAGTAAGTAGTATCCCTTACTCCGGGCAGATATCACTGGCGCGTATTTGCGGTTTTCCACAATAGTGATATCTGCCCGCTTGCGAGATGATGCACTCCTCACACGAACCACGAGGAGACCCCGTGAAAAAACCATTCTATAAAGTCCTGTACATACAGGTACTCTTCGCCATCGTCTGCGGCGTGTTGCTGGGTGTTTACCTGCCAACCGACGCAGTCGCCATGAAACCACTGGGTGACGGCTTCATCAAGCTGATCAAAATGATCATCGCCCCTGTGATCTTCTGCACCGTCGTCTCCGGCATCGCCGGCATGCAGGACGTGAAAAAAATCGGCCGCGTCGGCGGCAAAGCGCTGATTTACTTCGAAGTCGTGTCGACCTTCGCTCTGGCGATCGGCCTGATCGTCGCCAACGTGCTGAAACCAGGCGCCGGCTTCAACGCCGATCCAGCCCACCTGGATACCAAGGCCATCGCGCAATACACGCACGCGGAAGGTCTGACCACCACCGATTTCCTCATGAACATCATTCCAAAGACGTTCGTCGATGCTTTCGCCAAGGGTGACATCCTGCAAGTGCTGCTGATCGCCATCCTGTTCGGTTTCTCGCTGTCGCTGCTGGGCGAGCGCGGCCGTGCGATCACCAAGTTCATCGATGACATCTCGCACGTCATCTTCGGTGTCGTGAACATCATCATGAAAGCCGCGCCGATCGGTGCCTTCGGCGCGATGGCCTTCACCATCGGCAAATACGGCCTGGCGTCGCTGATCCCGCTGGCCAAGCTGATGGGTTCGTTCTACCTGACCTGCTTCCTGTTCGTGTTTGTGGTGCTGGGCATTATCGCCAAGTACACCGGCTTCTCGATCATCAAGTTCATCAAGTACATCAAGGAAGAACTGCTGATCGTGCTGGGCACCAGCTCGTCGGAATCGGCCCTGCCTTCGCTGATGACCAAGCTGGAACGCCTGGGCTGCTCGAAACCAGTGGTTGGCCTGGTGGTTCCTACCGGTTACTCGTTCAACCTGGACGGCACCAATATCTACATGACCATGGCGGCACTGTTCGTGGCCCAGGCCACCAACACCGACCTGACGCTGATGCAGGAACTGACCATCCTCGGCGTGGCGATGCTGACCTCGAAAGGCGCATCGGGCATCACCGGCGCCGGCTTCATCACGCTGGCGGCAACGCTGGCCGTGGTGCCGACGATTCCGGTGGCCGGCATGGCGCTGATCCTGGGTATCGACCGCTTCATGAGCGAATGCCGCGCGCTGACCAACTTCGTCGGCAACGGCGTCGCCACCGTGGTGGTGTCCAGCTGGGAAAAAGAACTGGACCGCGACACCCTGAACGCCGAGCTGAACAATCCAGGCTCAACCGTCAAACCGGAAGTCGTCCTGCCAGCGACCGCGAGCGCAGCGCACTAAGCGCCCCGCCTGCCAACAAAGCCCCGCGCAGCGATGCCCGGGGCTTTTTTTGTAGCACAAACGCGCTACATACAAGGATGAGCACGCATGTGAAAATGATATTTTTAATATTAACGGTGATCACATGAACAAGTTCCTCCGCGCCCTGGCCTGCACCGCGCTGCTGGCCTCGGCCGGCGTTGCCCACGCCGGCCTGTACGAATACCAGTACACCTTCAGCGACGGTAGCCTGGTCAGCGGCAAGTTCCAGGGCACGGCCAACGGCAACCTGATTACTGGTCTTAGCAATTTTTCCGCCTACGTCAATGGCGAAGCGTTCGCCAACAATGGCAATCTGGAGATCCGCGATGCCACCGGCAACGGCGCTGGCGTGCTGTCTTTCGACGGCAAGCAGACCAGCCTGCTGGTGTTGAACAGTTTCCAGTCCGGCAGCCACGTACTGCTGCTTGGCGCCTTCCTGGGCAGCCCTGTCACCAACGTCATCAATTACTGGACGCCGACCCAGGGCAACGCCGAAGGACCGGATATGACGCCCTATTCCAGCTTCAGCTGGCGCGTGAGCGCCGTACCCGAACCTTCCACCAGCGCCATGCTGCTGGCCGGACTGGCGCTGGTGGGCGTCGCCGCCCGCCGCCGCAAGACCGCGCGCCTGTGTTCCGGGCCGATTGTCCGGTAGCGGACATCGACAGCGTTCATTTCCGCACACTGCGACGGCGCCAGCCCGCAGAAACGCGTGGCACGGGAGTTGCTGTAAGCCTTGCATGACAAGACAAGGAGACAGCATGGCGGATCTGACATTGGGCGCGCACGGCAAAGAAGAGAGCATCGCCGTCGACATCAACGCACGCGGCCAGATGGCCGGCATCATCGTTGAAGACAGCGGCCGCCAGCGCGCGGTGCTATACGACCAGCGCCCGATCGAACTGGCCACGCTGGGCGGCAGCGACAGCTACACCCGCGACATCAATCAGCGGGGCGACGTGGCCGGCACCGCACAGAATGCCGCCGGCTACTGGCGCGCCTTTGTCGTCCCGCACGGCGGCACCATGCGCGACGTCGGCACGCTGGGCGGCAACAGCAGCTACGGCGCTGCGATCAACGACCACGGCCAGGTGGCCGGCTACGCCGACACCAGCGACGGCTATTACCGCGCATTCCGCAGCGATGGCAGCGGCGAACCGGTCGACCTCGGCACGCTGGGCGGCAAGATCAGCTATGCGGCCGGCATCAACACGCATGGCGACATTGTCGGCACCGCCGCCCTGCCCGACGGCTATCGCCACGCCTTTCTGTACCGCGGCGGCGCCATGCAGGACCTTGGCACGCTGGGCGGGCGGCTGAGCAGCGCCACCGCCGTCAACGACCATGGCGTGGTGGTCGGCGCATCGGAAACCACCGGCCGGCGATGGCATGCGTTTGTATGGGAGCGCGGCCGCATGACCGACCTCGGCGCGCTGGTGGGCTACGGCGACAGTTTCGCCACCGCCGTCAACAACGCCGGCCACGTGGTCGGCAGCATCCGTGTCGGCGACGAGCGGCGTTCATTTGTCTACCGCGATGGCAAGATGACCGTGCATCCCGGCGGCTACGGCCTGTACCTGGTCAACGCCATCAATAATGAGGAACTGGTGATCGGCGCGCGCTACGCCGGCAAGAAGTTTTCCGCGTCAACCATGATTTCCAGCCAGCCGGCGGTGGTCACGCATGGCGGACAGGATCTGCTGGCGGCTGCCGCAGTCGTCGTCCTCGCCGCGACGGCTGCGGTGTGGTATCGCCGCCGCTATCGCGGCATCGCATTGCCGAAAAGCATCAACTAGATTCACGACAATTGCACCGCACATCACAGATATTGTCAATAGCATATTTGTGCGACATACAAGATACCTCTGCTGTGGGATAGTCCCGCCCACACAACCATCCACACAGGGGAATCCTACATGAACACCATCTTGCGTCACGCCGCTTGCGCCGTCGCCCTGCTGGCCGCGACAGCTGCCCAGGCAACCACCTACCAGTACAGCTACACCTTCGCTGACGGCAATGTTGCCAGCGGCACGTTTGACGGCACGGCGAACGGCAACCTGATCACCGATCTGACCAACATCACCGCCTTCGCGAACGGTGTGGCGTTCAAAACCCAGTATGGGGAGGTTGCCACCACCATCTTCAACTATGCGTCAGATATGTGGGGCGGTGCGGCAGGCGGCGCGGTGGCGTCCTTCGATGGCACGGCTAACAACCTGCTGTTCACCGGCGGAACGCGGCAGCCTGGCGGCGGCTTTTTTTACGGCAGCACCTTGAATCTGGGGCCGAGGATGACCAACCTGCTTGGTGCAGGCGTCACCCCATGGGGTAGCACCGGCGGCGCCTACTCCGCCGCGCGCTGGTCGGTCAGCGCCGTGCCGGAGCCGGCCACCTACGGCATGCTGCTGGGCGGCCTGGGCCTGGTTGGCCTGATGGCCCGCCGCCGCCGCGCAGCCTGATTACAGCGCCGAGAAGTCGAGCTTGACGCCGGTGGCAGCCTGGATCTGGTCCTGGCTGACGCCTGGCGCCAGCTCGGTGACTTTCAGGCCGGTCTCGCTGACTTCAATGACGCCAAGGTCGGTGATGACCAGATCCACCACGCCGACGCCGGTCAGCGGCAGGTCGCATTGCGGCAGCAGCTTGTGCGAGGTCGAGCCGTCCTTGGCGGTGGCCACGTGCTCCATCAGCACCACCACTTTCTTGACGCCGGCCACCAGGTCCATCGCGCCGCCCATGCCCTTGACCATTTTCCCCGGTATCATCCAGTTGGCCAGGTCGCCGTGTTCCGACACCTGCATCGCACCGAGAATGGCCAGGTTGATTTTGCCGCCTCGGATCATGCCAAACGAATCGGCCGAGCTGAAGTAAGCGGCGCCCGGCAGCGCCGTCACGGTCTGCTTGCCGGCGTTGATCAGGTCGGCGTCGATTTCCGCTTCGGTCGGGAACGGGCCGATGCCCAGCAGGCCGTTTTCCGATTGCAGGAACACCTCGATACCCTGCGGCACATAGTTGGCCACCAGCGTCGGCAGGCCGATGCCCAGGTTGACGTAGTAACCGTCCTGCAGTTCTTTTGCCGCGCGCGCGGCCATTTCATCACGAGTCCATGCCATGGTCTGTCTCTCCGTATGCTTTAGTTGGCGGCGCGAATGGTGCGCTGCTCGATGCGTTTTTCCGGCGTGGCGTTGACCACGATGCGATGCACGAAGATGCTCGGCAGGTGCACCTGGTCGGGATCGATCTCACCGGTTTCCACCAGCTGCTCGACTTCAACGATGCAGATCTTGCCGGCCATGGCCGCATTCGGGTTGAAGTTGCGCGCGGTCTTGCGGAACACCAGGTTGCCGGCCTTGTCGGCCTTCCAGGCCTTGACCAGCGCCACATCGGCCACCAGCGCCCGTTCCATCACATATTGCTCGCCATCGAACTCGCGGATTTCCTTGCCGTCGGCAACGATGGTGCCGACACCGGTCTTGGTGAAGAAGGCGGGAATGCCGGCGCCGCCGGCGCGCAGTTTTTCCGCCAGCGTGCCTTGCGGCGTGAATTCCAGTTCCAGTTCGCCGGCCAGGTACTGGCGCGCGAACTCCTTGTTTTCGCCCACGTAGGACGCAATCATCTTTTTGATCTGGCGGGTTTCCAGCAACTGGCCGAGGCCGAAGCCATCCACGCCGGCGTTGTTGGAAATAGCCGTCAGGCCGGTGACGCCGGAATCGCGCAAGGCGCCGATCAGCGCTTCCGGGATGCCGCACAGGCCAAAGCCGCCCACCGCAATGGTTTGGCCGTTTTGCACGACGCCGGCCAGGGCGGCGGTGGCGTCCGGATAGATCTTGTTCATGAATGTCCCTTTATGAATTATGTTGCATGGGCATAGCCAACGTTGTTAAATACGTAGCGATGCGGCGATCCAGCATAGAATACGCACATCAAAAGTTCAATACCGTAGAAATACCTGCACCCACATGCGCGCTCAGCCGATCATTGATTACGAATCGATTTTCCTTCATGCGCCGGTAGGCATGTGCATTTCGGAAAACCGCACCATCCAGACCTGCAACGAAGCGCTGGCCGCCATGTTCGGCTACAGCCGCACGCAGCTGGAAGGCCTGTCCTTCCTCGCACTGTATCCGACGATGGACGAGTTCCTGCGCACCGGCGACCGCATCATCCCCATCATGAACGCCAAGGGCCGCTATTCCGACGAGCGCATCATGCGCCGCGCCGATGGCGAGCTGTTCTGGTGCCACGTGACCGGCCACGCGATGCAATCCAGCGCCCCGCTGGGCGCCGGCATCTGGACCTTCGAGGATGTCAGCGAAAAGCGCCCGGTCACCGCCGAGCTGACGCCGCGCGAACGTGAAATCGCCGCGCTGCTGGTCGAAGGCAAGACCAGCAAGACCATCGCCCGCCAGGTCGACCTCAGCCCGCGCACGGTGGAAATGCACCGCGCCAAGCTGATGCGCAAGTTCTCTGCCTCCACCTCGTCCGAGCTGGTGCACAAGCTGGTTGGCGTGCAACTTTAAGTAGCGGTCATGCCGTCATCGGCGGAGATGATGGCGCCGTTGATGAAGTTGGAGTCCTCGCCGGCCAGCAACAGCAACAGCCCGTCCAGGTCTTCCGGTTTGCCAGGCCGCTTGCGCGGCAGCATGGCGAGCAGCTTCTGCCCCTGCTCGGTGGAGAAATACTCCTCGTTGATCTCGGTAGAAATATAGCCGGGGCAGATGGCATTGGTATTGATGCCGTACTTGCCCCACTCCACCGCCATCGCCTTGGTCATCTGCACCACGCCCGCCTTGCTCATGCAATACACGCCGATCTGCGGCAACACCCGCAAGCCGGCCACCGAGGCGATATTGATGATGCGATGCGTCTTGTTCGGATCGCCCTTGGCGCGCGCAATCATGCGCTTGGCGGTTTCCTGCGCAACGAAAAAGGCGCCGCGCAGATTGGTATCCATGACGAAGTTATAGTCTTCCGGCGTCACGTCCACCAAGCGCTGGGTGGTCGACACGCCCGAGTTGTTGACCAGGATGTCGATTGGGCCGGCCTCGGTCTCCGCGTGGGCGATGGCCGACTTGATGCTGGCGTAGTCGGTCACGTCCAGGCTGACCACGTGCGCGGCGCCGCCGTCGGCCTCGATCTCGGCGCGCAATTCCTTCAGCCGCTCGCTGCGGCGTGAGGCCAGCACCACCTGCGCGCCGGCCTGCGCCAGCACCTTGGCAAAGCGCGCGCCAAGGCCGCTGGAAGCGCCGGTGACCAGCGCGATCTTTCCTTCAAAATTGACTTCGATGCCCACAAGCTGCTCCTCTGACGACAATTAACTGTCCAAACATAATGATTACACAAATTGCCAGTATTAGATTGCGGTGTCTAATAATGTCGCGGACAATGGCGCCACAATTGCATTCCTGACGAAAAAGAAGCACACTCGTGCTAAAATTTTCTCATTCACCAAATCACTATAACAATAGACCATGACACAGCCCCAAACCCTAGTAGAACAGTACGGCCCGCGCGATGCGATGGAATATGACGTCGTCATCGTCGGCGGTGGCCCGGCAGGCTTGTCGGCAGCGATCAAGATCAAACAGCTGGCCGCTGAAAAAGGCCAGGAAGTTTCCGTTGTCGTGCTGGAAAAAGGCGGCGAGCTGGGTGCCCACATCCTGTCCGGCGCCGTGATGGACCCGCAAGCGCTGACCGAGCTGATCCCTGACTGGAAAGAAAAAGGCGCGCCGCTGAACACCCCGGTCAGCGAAGACCGCGTGCTGTTCCTGACCGAAACCGGCGCCGTCAAAACCCCTAACCTGCTGCTGCCGAAATGCTTCGAGAACCACGGCAACTACGTGATCTCGCTGGGCAATGTGGTGCGCTGGCTGGGCCAGCAGGCCGAGGCGCTGGGCGTGGAAATCTTCCCTGGCTTCGCCGCTGCCGAGATTCTTTACACCGACGACGGCCAGGTCAAAGGCATCGCCACCGGCAATATGGGCGTCAAGCGTGACGGCGAAGCCGGCCCGGAATTCCAGCTGGGCATGGAACTGCACGGTAAATACACGCTGTTTGCCGAAGGCGCGCGCGGCCACCTGGGCAAGCAGCTGATGGCCAAATTCGACCTAAACAAGGGCAAGGACCCGCAATCCTATGGGATTGGTATTAAAGAACTGTGGGAAATCGATCCGGCCAAGCATCAGCCCGGCCTGGTAATCCACACCACCGGCTGGCCGCTGGACAGCAAGACCTATGGCGGCTCCTTCCTGTACCACCTGGAAAACAACCAGGTGATGATCGGCTACGTGGTTGGCCTGAATTACGCCAATCCTTATCTGTCGCCTTACGAAGAATTCCAGCGCTACAAGACCCACCCGGAAATCCGCCAGTTCCTCGAAGGCGGCAAGCGCATTTCCTACGGCGCCCGCGCGATCACCGCCGGCGGCCTGCAATCGCTGCCGAAACTGGTGTTCCCGGGCGGCGCGCTGATCGGCTGCGACGCCGGCTTCCTGAACATGAGCCGCATCAAGGGTTCGCACGCCGCCATCAAGTCGGGCATGCTGGCCGCTGAATCGGTATTCGAGGCGCTGGGCGCCGGCCGCCAGGGCGACGAACTGGCCTCCTACCCGGTTGCCTTCGAACAGTCCTGGCTGCACGAAGAGCTGCATGTGGCGCGCAACGTCAAGCCATGGCTGAACAAGGGCCTGTACCTGGGCTCGCTGATGGTGGGCATCGACCAGATCGTCTTCCGCGGCAAAGCGCCATGGACACTGCGCCACTCGCACGCCGACCACGAGTGCCTGAAGCCGGCCGCGCAGTTCGCGCCGATTAATTACCCTAAACCGGATGGCAAGCTGACCTTCGACCGCCTGTCGTCGGTATTTATTTCCAATACCAACCACGCGGAAGACCAGCCCATCCACCTGACGCTGAAGAATCCAAGCGTCCCAGTGGACGTCAACCTGGCCCAGTACGCTGGTCCGGAAGCGCGCTACTGTCCGGCCGGGGTGTATGAATTCGTCAAGAACGACGACGGCAGCGACCGCCTGCAGATCAACGCCCAGAACTGCGTGCACTGCAAGACCTGCGATATCAAGGACCCGACCCAGAATATCGTCTGGGTGACGCCGGAAGGCGGCGGCGGCCCGAACTATCCGAATATGTAAAAAAGCAACACTTTAAAAACAGCGCGGCCCGCCAGCCGCGCTGTTTTCATTTGATTCCAGACTGCAATCGGCAGATAATTGTCCGGTGGGAAGTGCGGTAAACGGCGGTTTTCAGCCCGGTTACAAATTATTTTCAATAAATTTCCTCACAGCATTTAATGTCCTTCCAGATACGGTCGTCTTGTACTTGGGAGAGCGAAAAAGATTCGTTGCTCCGAACTGAATCCACCTACCAGGAGTTATTTCATGCTGAGCCTTCACACCAATTCCGCGGCCCTTTCCGCACAAAGCTCGATCTCGCGTACCCAGTCGGCCCTGTCGACTTCGCAAACCCGCCTGAGCACCGGCTTCCGTGTCAATTCGGCAATGGACGACGCTGCAGGCCTGCAGATCGCAACCCGCCTGAAAGCACAAACCAGCGGCATGGCCATGGCTATGCGCAACACCCAGAACTCGATTTCGCTGCTGCAAACCGGCGAAGGCGCCCTGGACGAAACCACCACCATCCTGACCCGTATGAAGGATCTGGCAACCCAGTCGGCCGATGCTTCGTCGACCGATGATGACCGCGTTGCTCAACAAGCTGAATTCGACGCCCTGTCGAACGAACTGTCGAACATCGTCGGCAACACCTCGTTCGGCGGCACCCAGCTGTTCCGTGACACCACCGGTACCTTCAACGCTGCCACCCTGAGCTTCCAGATCGGTGCTTCGAGCGACGAAAAAATGGACGTCGTCATGTCGACCGCAGTTGGCACCATGACTGGCTCGATCGCCGCAGCAGCGACCCAGTTCGTATCGACCGGCGCCGCTGGTGCCGCTGGTGCTGGCGGTACCGCCGGTACCGAGATCGCTACCGCGACTGCCGCTAACGGCGCCATCACCAAGCTGGCTGACGCAATCGACGCCGTAGGCGCGCTGCGTTCGCAACTGGGTGCTGTGGCCAACCGTCTGGACCACGTGTACAACAACCTGCAAAACATCTCCAGCAACACCACCGCTGCAACCGGCCGTATCATGGACACCGACTTCGCTGCTGAATCGTCGAACATGACTTCGTCGCAGATGCTGCTGCAAGCTGGCACCGCCATGCTGAAGCAGTCGAACAGCACCTCGTCGCTGGTTATGTCCCTGCTGCAGTAATCGTAGTACTATCCGGATATGTCAACATATCCGGATGCTACCAAGGGCCAACCGGAAGACTTCGGTTGGCTTTTTTTATACCCGTAATTTCAGAAAGCGAGTTTGATGGCTGTAGATCGTATCGGAGCAGCGACGCGCCCACTGAGCGTCCCGGACCGGCCGCTGGCACAGCCAGGCCAGGTCACGCGCGTGCCCGGCAGCGAAGGCCCGCTCGATATCGATTTTCCGCTCGGCCCACTCGCTCCCGGTGGCCCCAACGGCACCAACGGCCCGCATTCGGTCGGCGCCATTGTTGATGGCCCGGACGCCCGTGGCCTGCCGCCCGGCGCCGCCGAAGCGCTGGCCAGTGCACTGGCCGAGATGCCGGATGGCGCCGATCCGGCCGCCATGCGCCCCAATCAAGTATTCCTGTCACGCCAGCTGGTGTGGCAACCACCCGATACCAGCCTGATGGCCGCCTCCTGGCAGGTCATGGTGCGCACCTATGCCGAGCAGCGCGCCGCCTGGCTGGAACAGGCCAGCGGCCAGCACCTGCCGGCCAGCCTGTTCATGGCCGACCACTCGCCACGCGACGCTCGTCCCGGCATGCCGCTGGTGACCGAAATGGAACCATGGCGCTTTGCCGTGTTTGCCTGGGGCGCCGAGCGCCTGGTATTGAAAGTCGTGGTCAAGGACGACGACGAATATGACCGCAACCGCCGCCGGCGTTCGCGCGTGGCCTTGCGTCTGGAACTGATGCTGCCCGGCGTCGGCCGCGTGGTGATCCAGCTGGAACCGGCCAGCGGCAACGGCGTGGTGATGGAAATCGGCGCCACGCAAACCTCGGCCATGCAGCACATGCGCGAGATTCTGCCGCAGCTGGCGGCGGTGGTCAGCCGCTCCGGCCTGACCATCCTGCGCTGCCGCCTGCGGCGCGAACTGCCTTCGCCAGCCGGCGAACACGCCCACCCAAGCCGCCTGCACACGGCGGCGCTGACGCTGGCGCTGTTCAAGGCCATGGCGGAAGTGGCGACCCTGCTATCCCAACCCGCCCTTGCCGATGAGTTGCAATAAGGGCGGGCTTACCCGTTCATTTACTCTTTTCTATGGCAATCCCATCCAACGTAGACCAGTTGTTCGCCCAAGGTGTCCAGTTTCACAGTGAAGGCCAGTTGCCACAGGCGCTGCAAGCCTATGAACAAGTGCTGCAGCTCGACCCAGGGCATTTCGATGCCCTGCACAATACCGGCATCGCCGCCTTCCAGAGCGGCAATTTCGACGCCGCCGCCGGCTTCATCCGCTCGGCGCTGGCGGTCAATCCGGAGCATGCCAACGCGCTCAACAACCTCGGCAACGCCCTGCGTGAAATGCAGCAACTGGAAGAAGCGCTGCGCAGTTACGACCGCGCGCTGACGTTGGCGCCGGCTGACGCCAACACCCATTTCAACCGCGCCGTCACGCTGCAATCGCTGATGCGCAGCGCCGAAGCGCTGCAAGCCTACGAACAGGCGCTCAACCTCGACGCCGGCGACGACCAGGCCTGGAGCAACCGCGCAGCGCTGCTGTGGCAGACCGGCCAGTACGACCTGGCACTGGTCAACACCGATCAGGCACTGGTGCTGAATCCGCAGAATATCGAAGCACTCAATCATCGCGGCAACATCCTGCAGGACCAGGGCCAGCATGAGCAGGCCGAGCAAAGCTACCGCCAGGCACTGGCGCTGTATCCCGAGTACGCCGACGCCCACTACAACCTGGGCCGCCTGCTGCTGGCCGGCGAACGCCATGCCGATGCGCTGCAACATCTGGATCAGGCAGTTAGCCTGCACCCACAACACGTACAGGCGCACCGCCAGCGCGCGCTGACACTGCGCGTCCTGCAACAGGCGGAACAGGCGCAGCAGGCGGAAGCCACGGCGCTGCAACTGCAACGCGAACTGGTAGCCGCCTATCGCCAGCGCGGCGCCGAACTGGAACAGCAGCTGCAACATGCATCGGCAGCCGCGATGTACGCCGCCGCCCTGGAACTCGATGGCGGCGACGCCGAGCTCCAGCAACTGCACACGCGCGCGCTCGACAACAGCAGCCAGCACGAGGAAGTGCGGCGCGGCCTGCGCGAAGTGCTCAGGCTGAAAACCGAACGCGCCGCACAACACGGCGCGCCACAGGCCGCTCAACCGCTGGATGCGGAAGCGGCATTGGCAGCTTTTGAAAAGCTGGCCCTGCTGGCGCCTGACAATCCCGGCACCTACGTCAACCTGGCGCTGCTGCTGAGCGGACTGGACTTGCGCGATCAGGCGCTGGCCAGACTCGACCAGGCACTGGCGATCGCGCCGGACTCGCCCATCGCCAACGTCAACAAGGGCCTGCTGTTGCTGGCCCGTGGCGATTACGAGCGCGGCTGGGCCGGCTACGAATGGCGCTGGCACGCGCCGGAGCTGGCGACCTACAAGACGCGGCGCCGCTTCGTCAAGCCGCAATGGAGCGGCAGCGAATCGCTGCAAGGCAAGACCATCCTGCTGCACGCCGAACAGGGCCTGGGCGACGCGCTGCAATTCTGCCGCTATGCCGCGCTGGCGAAACAACGCGGCGCCCGCGTCGTGATGGAAGTCTGGGGCACCCTGGCGCCGTTGATGGCCTCGCTGGACGGCGTCGACCAGATCGTCATCGAGGGCGACGCCCTGCCCGCTTTCGACTACCACATTCCATTGATGAGCTTGGCTGGCGCATTCAATACCCGCGTCGACAGCGTCCCGGCGCCAGCGTCCTACCTGCGCGCCGATGCGGCCAAGCGCGACGCGTGGGCGGCGCTGCTAGGCCCGAAAACCCGGCCACGCATCGGCATCGTGTGGAGCGGCAGCGCCACGCACGCCAACGACCATAACCGCAGCCTGCCGCTGTCGGTGCTGACGCCATTGATCTCCGGACAGTACGAGTTCATCAGCCTGCAAAAAGACGTCCGCACCATGGACCAGCGGTTGCTCGACACGCTGCCGATACGCCAGGTGGCTGGCCAGATCAAGGATTTCAGCGATACCGCCGCGCTGTGCGAGTTGATGGACGTGGTGCTGACGGTCGACACCAGCGTTGCCCACCTGGCCGGTGCGCTGGGCAAGCCGGTGTGGATCATGCTGCCGAAGCCGTTTGAATGGCGCTGGCTGGAACAGGGTGAAACCAGCCCATGGTATCCCAGCGCGAAGCTGTATCGCCAGCAGCAGATGGGCGACTGGGAGCCGGTCATTGCAGCCGTCGCCGCCGACCTGAACACACTGCCGGGCGCGGGCGGCATGCCGCGCTTCCAGCTGCACACCAACTGAACGGAAGCGTACCATGCAGAACCATCAACACACGCCGGCCAGCGTCAGCTGCCCGGTCTGTCAGGCAGCCACTGTCATCCATGACGTGGTCGATTTCAACAAGAGTTGCGAAGAAGCGCGCCAGTTGTTCCTGCCGCTGTCGGGACGTCCGGTCTACTACCACCGCTGCCCGGCATGCGCTTTCGTGCTGGCGCCGGAGTTCGGCGGGTGGACGGAGCAGGAATTCCAGCAGCACATCTACAACGACAGCTATGTCGAGATTGATCCGGACTATGTCAGCCGGCGTCCGCTGTCGAATGCAGAATTTGTACAGCAGCTGCTGGGCGCCAGCCGCGCCGATATCCGTCACCTCGACTACGGTGGAGGCAGCGGCCTGCTATCGGAAACCTTGCGTGGCCATGGCTGGAACTCCAGTTCCTACGACCCATTCCCGCGCAACGAGCAACAGATCGGCGCGCTGGGCAAGTTCAACCTGATCACCGCCTTCGAAGTGTTCGAGCACGTACCCGACGTGGCCGAGCTGATGAGCAACCTGACGTCGCTGATGGAAGATGAATGCATGGTGATTTTCTCCACCCTGCTATCGGATGGCCAGATTCAGGCCAACAGCCGCCTGACCTGGTGGTACGCCTCGCCGCGCAACGGCCACATCAGCCTGTTCTCGAAGCAAAGCCTGACGCTGCTGGCCGAGCAGCGCGGCCTGCAGTTCGGCAGCTTCAACAACGTCACCCACTGCCTCTTCAACCGCCTGCCCGCCTGGGCCCAGAAACTCCAAGGCTAAACACCGGGGTCAGTTCTGCCAAACGTACACGGGCTCAACTGCTTCGCAGTTGAGCCCGTGTACGTTTGGCAGAACTGACCCCGGTTTTTTAACCGACGGTGCCGATGATGCTGACTTCGCGGTTTTCCGGGATTTCGTTGTAGGAGAGGACGTGCAGGCCGGGCGCGAACAGGCGGGCGTAGCGCGCCAGCAGCGGTCGGATCTGCGGCAGCACCAGCAGCAGCGGCGGCGTCGCCTGCTGCTTCATCTGCTCGCGCGCCACCGGCATGTTGACCTGTAATTGGGCCAGCAAATGCGGGTCGATCGGGTAGTTGTCCAGCACGACTTTGCCGCTCTGGCGCGCCTGGTTCAGCGAACCCAGCAGCATGTTTTCCAGGTCGCCGCCCAGGTTGAACGCCTGCATCTCGGTCTTCTGGCCAAACAAGGCGGTGACGATCTGGCGGCGCAGCGCACAACGCACTTCGGCCGCCAGCAGGATCGGGTCCTTGGTGGTCTCCGAGCTGTCCACCAGCGTGGTGGCGATCGGCACGATATCTTTCAGCGAGACGTTTTCGGCCAGCAGCACCCGGAACACGCGCAACAGCTGCGTATGCGTCAGTGCCTTGTCCAGCGATGACGCCAGCTTCGGCGCCTGCGCTGTCAGCCGCTCCACCAGCGCCGGCACGTCTTCGTGGCGGAACAGCTCCGGCAGGTATTCGCGGATCAGCTTCGACAAGTGGGTGGCAATCGCGCTTGGCGTCTCCACCACCTGGTAACCGAGCCCCAGCGCATTGGCCTTTTCGCTGGTTTCGATCCATGTCACCGGCATGCCGTACGCCGGTTCGATGCCGGGAATGCCGTCGATCTGGCCATACACGTTCGGCGACGGAATCGCCATCAGGCGGTCGGCAAACACCTCGGCCTGCGATACCACGCTGCCTGACAGGATCACCGAATACTGCGTCGGCTTCAGCCCCAGGTCGTCGCGCACGGTGATCGGCGGCAGCAGCAGGCCCATGGATTCCGAAATGCTCTGGCGCACGCCCTTGACGCGCTTGGTCAGCGGCTCGCCATGCGCCTTGTCGATCAGCGCCACCAGCTTGTAGCCGACGGCCACCTGCAGCGGCTGCACCATCGGCAGGCTGTGCCAGTCGAGGTCCGGCAGGCGATCGTCACGCAGCGCCGCTTCGATGGCGTCGAGATTCGAGGTCTCCGGTTTCTGCACCCGGTTCAATAGCTTCCAGCCGACATACGCCAGCACCAGCGCAAACGGCACGAACATCTGCCACGGCATGCCCGGCACCACGGCCAGGATCATCATCATGCCGGCCGCGCTGAACATCACCTGCGGCGAGGTCAGCACCTGGCTGCCCACCTGCTGCTCGAAGTCGCCCGAGTCCGAAATACGCGTGACCAGGATCGCAGCGGCAGCCGACAGCAGCAGCGCCGGGATCTGCGCCACCAGGCCGTCACCGATGGTCAGCAGCGCGTATTGCTTGAAGGCGTCGCCAAACGACATGTCCTGCATCAGCGCGCCAATCGCCACGCCGCCGACCATGTTGATGATCAGGATCAGGATCGAGGCGACCGCATCGCCGCGCACGAATTTGGACGCACCGTCCATGGCGCCGTAGAAGTCGGCCTCGGTGGCCACATCCATGCGCCGCTGCTGGGCTTTCTCTTGATTGATCAGGCCGGCGTTCAAGTCGGCGTCAATCGCCATCTGCTTGCCCGGCAAGGCGTCCAGCGTGAAGCGCGCCGACACCTCTGAAATCCGCTCGGCACCCTTGGTCACCACCATGAAGTTGATGATCATCAGGATCACGAACACCACGATGCCGACCACGTAGTTACCACCAACCACCACATTGCCGAAAGCCTCGATCACGTGACCGGCAGCTGCCGTGCCCTCATGGCCGTGCAGCAGCACTACCCGGGTCGACGCCACGTTCAGCGTCAGCCGCAGCATGGTGGTGGCCAGGATCACCGTCGGGAACACCGAGAAGTCCAGCGGCCGGCGGGCCGACACCGACACCAGGATGACAATCAGCGCCACCACGATATTGAACGTGAACATCACGTCCAGCAATATCGGCGGCAGCGGCAGGATGATCATCGCCAGGATAATCAACAGGAATGCCGGCGTGGCAAACTTGTGGCGACGTGCCTCCGCAATCAGCGTTTTGAAAAAATTCACTGCTTAACCTCGCTCATGGATGTGGGCACAACAACTTCACTTTCTCTTGGACGTTCCGGTTCGGCGTTACGCCGGCCGGCACGGAATGCCTGCAACTGCAACACATAGTTCAGCACCTGCGACACCGCCTGGTACAGCTGCACCGGGATCTGCTGGTTGACCTGGGCGGTGTTGTAGATGGCGCGCGCCAGCGGCGGCAGCTCCATCACTTCGATCTTGAACTCGAACGCCAGCCCCTTGATGTACAGCGCGATTTCGTCGACGCCCTTGGCCACCACGTACGGCGCGGCAGCCTTGTCCAGGTCGTATTTCAGCGCCACCGCGTAGTGCTCCGGGTTGACGATCACCACGTCGGCGGTCGGCACGCTCTTGCGCGCGCTGCGCCGCGCCATGGCCCGCTGCAACTGGCGGATGCGGCCCTTGACCTCGGGCCGGCCCTCGGTCGACTTGTGTTCTTCCTTCAGGTCCTGCTTGGACATGCGCTGGTTCTTGGCAAAGAACCAGGCCTGCGCCGGGACGTCGATCAGCGCAAAGATGATGAACACCGCCACCAGCGACATCAGGCCGTCCAGCATCAGGTTGGAGCCGGACATCAAGGCCTGGCCCAGCGGCATCATCTGCAGCTGCGTGTAATCCGGCACCATGCCGCGCGCCACGTGGATCAACACCGCGATCAGCACGCCGGCCTTGCCGATCGAGATCAGCAGCTCGAAGGCGTGCTTGCCGCTGAAAAGGCGGCCGATATTGGCCACCGGGCTCATGCGCGAAAACTTCGGCTCCCAGTTCTTCATCGAAATCACCCAGCCGCCCGGCACCATCGCGCCCAGCACGATGAACAGCGGCACGACGAACAGCGGCAGCAGCATTTTGATCAGCAACATCATCGAGGTGCTGAACACGATCGACATGGCATTGTCGATCGCACCGTCACCATCCAGCGGCGCAAAGCTCTGGTGGAAGATTTCGTTGAACTCGGCCAGGTAGGTCGGCAACATGTAGACGAACAGCTTCAGGCTGACCAGGATGCCGATCGCGGTCGACAGGTCGCGCGAGCGGACCACCTGCCCTTCCTGGCGGGATTTCTTCAGCTTCTGCTGTGAAGCCTTTTCTGTTTTATCGCCTGTGCTGTCGTCAGCCATGCGCCACCTGCATTTGCTGACGTATCATCTCCAGCACCATATTCGTCATGCGGATATAGTGTTCCGGGATGAAACGCACCACCTGCGCCAGCATCAGCAGGCCGAAGATGGTGATCACGGAGAAGCCCAGTGCAAACAAATTCAGGCTGGGCGCCACGCGGTTGAGGAAGCCGAAGCCGATCTGCACCACCATGGTCGAAAACACCACCGGCAGCGCCAGCAGCATGGCGGCCGAGAAGATCCAGGCAACGTTGTACGCCACCGCTTCCAGCAGGTGGTTGCCGAAGCCGTGCCCCAGCGGCCAGGCCTTGAAGCTCTGGCCGATGACGTTGGCAAGCACCAGGTGGCCGTCAATGGCAAAGAAGACGATGATGGCCAGCGTCGACAGCAGCGCCGAGGTGACGTCCGACGACTGGCCGTTCATCGGGTCGTTCATCACTGCCATCGACAAGCCCATCTGCGACGACACCATGAAGCCCAGCACGCCGATCACCGACATCGCGAAGTGGAACGCCAGTCCCAGCACGAAGCCGATCAGCGCCTGCTCGATGGTGGCCACCACGCCGTGCAGCGAGAAGGGATTGATGGCCGCCGGCCCCCAGTCCATGCCGCTGGTCAGCGGCAGCATCAGGATCGCCAGCACCAGCGCGATCAGGATGCGGATGGTGGTCGGCGTCACCGCCTCGCCCAGCACGGGCGCGCCGATGAACATCGCCAGGATGCGGCAGAACGGCCACCAGATGGCGGTCAGCAGCGGCAGCAACTGGGCGAAGATCGGTTCCATGGGCGCGGCTAGCCGACCAGGGTGGCGGCGCGGGTAAAGATGGACACGCAGAAGTCCATCAGGTAAGTCGACATCCAGCGACCGGCCAGGATCACCGCCAGCAAGGTCACCAGCAACCTGGGTAGAAAGCTCAGCGTCTGCTCGTTGATCTGCGTGGCGGCCTGGAACAGCGCCACCAGCAGGCCGACGATCAAGCCGGGCACCACCAGCACCACCACCAGCAGCATGACGATGTGCAGTGATTCGACCACCAGGTCGACAGCTATTTCAGGTGTCAACATCAGCGTCGCCCTATCAGTAAGCCTGGATGCTCGTCACGAGCGTGTTGACGGTCAGCGTCCAGCCGTCGACCAGCACGAACAGCAGCAGTTTGAACGGCAAGGAAATCACCAGCGGCGACAGCATCATCATACCCATCGCCATCAGCACCGATGACACCACCAGGTCGATCACCAGGAAAGGAATGAACAGCATGCAGCCGATCTGGAACGCGGTCTTCAGCTCCGACAAGACGAACGCCGCCAGCTTGACGGTGAAGGCGTGCTGGGTCGGATCGGTGATCTTGTCCTCGCCAGCGAGGTGGGCGATCTGCTGCAACGCCGCCTTGCTGGTCTGCGCCATCATGAAACGCGAAATCGGCTTCTCGGCGATCTGCAGCGCGGTTTCCAGGCCGATCTTGTCCTGGTCGTAGGGCACGAAGGCCTCGGTCCAGATCTCGTTGCCGATCGGCCGCATCACCAGCAGCGTCAGGATCAGCGCCACGCCGGTAATCACCCGGTTGGGCAAGCCCTGCTGCAGGCCCAGGGCCTGGCGCAGCAGCGACAGCACAATCACGAAACGGGTAAAGCTGGTCATCATCATGACCATTACCGGGAGCAAGCCCAGCAAGGTCATGATGATCAGGATTTGCATCTTGACCGTCAGTTCGGTCTTCGCTCCCGGCACCACATTGGCCAGCAGGTCGACCGCTTGGGCGGGCATGCAAGCCAGGCCCAGCAAGGCAGCCACCGGCGCGGCCGCCAGCAGGCGACGCCGCCAGTGCGCATTCATGCCCCGGATCATGGAGTCATCATGTCCAGATTCAGGCCATCCAGGTCGATCACTTTGAGGCCGTAGTTTTCGCCTGCCACCACCACTTCGGCGCGGCCGATGGCAGTGCCGTTCACCTTGATGACCAGCGGTTCGCCGGCCAGCACATCCAGTTCCACCACGCTGTCGGCGCCGATATTCATCAGCTCTTCCAGCGAGATGCGGGCCGAACCCACTTCCAGCGTCAGCGTCACCGGGATCTTGCGCATCATGGCCGGCAGGTCGCGGCGCGGCGCAGCGGCAGGCAGATCGGTCAGCTCCGCGCCCGGCTGGTCGATGATCATCTCTTCGGACAGGTCTTCCAGCAGGGCGTCGCTAGGATTGGCTACGTTCATGTTCATCATTATTCTGCGTCTTCAAAAGAGGTTAAACAGAGTTTGCCTTTGTGCTCGGTGACTGCGGCGGTAAACAGGCGCGAATCTTCGAGCAGGACGTCGGCCCTCGCCAGGCTGATCGGGATGACGTCGCCAACCTGCAAATCGTACAAGCTGCCCAGCGACACTTCCTTGCTGGCCAGCCGGCCCACCAGGCCGACCTGCAGGCGCTGCGCCAGCGGTGCGGCGCTCTTGGCCTTCTTGCCGTTGTCGCGGTCGCGCAGCAGGCCGCGCAGCACGCTGGACATCAGCTGCTTGTCGAGCGCAAACCAGAACTGGCCGGTGGCGCCGCTGCTGACGTCGGCGACAGTGACGGTGATGGCCCAGCTGCCCTTGGGCGGATGCGAGCCGGGCGCCGGCTTGAATTCGTTGTCGACGGGCTCGTGCGCCTCGCCTTCGGCCAGCGCCGGCTTGTCGCTGGCGGGCAGGTTGAGCTCGATGCGGCCGGCCAGCGTGCCAGCCAACTGTTGCCCCAGTACCACAGCCAGGCGCTCCTCGGTGGCGGTCACGCGCACCGTGCTTTCATCCACTGCGGCGGCGGTGTCGCTTTTGGCGTCGGCCTTGGCGCCGCTGCCGTAGCGGTAATTCAGCACGCTGAGCAGCACCTTGCGTTCCATCGAAAAGGCGATCTGGCCGGCCGGTGCGGCAAAGCTCAGCCAGCGGCTGCGGATCTCGCTGCCTTCCAGGCGGCTGAAGGCGACGTCGTCGACCTGAAAGCCGCCCCAGTAGCGGCGATTCATATTCAGGCGCATGGATTGCGCCAGATCGTCGCGCAACTGGGCCGCAAAGATATGCAGCAAATGTACCGGACGCCCCAGCAGGCTTGGGTCCAGCACTTGATGTTGCGTCTGTTTTGTCGTTGTCATGTATTGGCCATGGCGGTTAATTCTTTCCTACTCCTCCATCATCGCACTATCCAGCTAAAAACTGGTTACTTGCTGCGCAATTTTTTATAAAAGTAGGAAGATCTCGGCATCAGCATACCTGAAAATTCACATTATTGCTAACCAACAATATTTGCTTCAAAAATTTCCTCCAAGACAAATATCGCTTTACAAGAATGTTGCTAGTCGGTAAGCTTAGTTCAGATTGTCGGCTGCTTACGCTGCTCCGCAACATACATGAACAAATGGCGCTTAGTAAATGATTTATAACGAGATTTGCTTCGAAATAACAGTTTTCATCGCCCGTCCACGGCGCGCTGCGGAGATTTGACATTCGACATTTCCGCCACCGCGACCATGCCGACCGCGCCCGACCTTCAAGCAGCAGGCGCGTCCGATTTAGTCCGACATCCGTACACTATCTTTCTTGCAAGACTGTGACATGCACAACGGATGTGTAGCAGGTTAGCTATAGATCGTCACTTATTCTTCCATTGCACTTGCTGCTTTTCGGCAATCTCGCTATGGTAGTCATCTGGATTCAAAGCGGTAAAAACACCGCAAAAACGGGGGTAGCAAGATGAGCAACGGATTCTCCAGCCTGATACAGGCCGACCTGGCGTCGCTGACCAACGCGGCGCAAGACCTGGCCAGCCAGCACACCCAGATTGCGGCCGCCAACCAGTTTGGCGCGCAAGGCGCGCAGCCAGCCTTCTCGTTTGCCCAGTCGATGCAAAACGCCATCGACAGCGTCAACGGCCAGGATGTGGCGGCCGGCCAGAAGATGGCCGATGTCGATTCCGGCAAGAGCGACGACCTGGTCGGCGCCATGCTGTCCAGCCAGGAAGCCGGCCTGTCCTTCTCGATGTTGATGCAAGTGCGCAACAAAGTCATGGGCGGCCTCGACGAACTGATCAAATTACCGCTGTAAGCCTCCGCGAAAGCATTTAACGTGATTAACACCTTCAAGTCCGCCTTCGACCGCTGGCGCGCCAATCCGTCGGCGCCGTCGCTGCCTCCCGCCCTGCTGAAAACCCTGTACCCGCTGCTGATGCTGGCCATCGGCCTGACGGCGCTGGTGCTGATGTATATGTGGAGCAACCAGTCCAGCTACAAGCCGGTCTTCGGCGCGCGCGAAAAAGTCTCGGCGCCCGACATGATGACCGTGCTCGATGGCGAGCACATCCCTTACCGCATCCACCCGGAAAGCGGCCAGGTACTGGTGCCGGATTCGATGCTGGGCAAGGTACGCATGCTGCTGGCCGCCAAGGGCGTGACCGCGCAGCTGCCGGCCGGCCTGGAACTGATGGACAAGAACGACCCGCTGGGCGTGTCGCAATTCGTCCAGGACGTGCGTTTCCGCCGCGGCCTGGAAGGCGAACTGGCGCAATCGATCATGACGCTGGACGCGATTTCGCATGCGCGCGTGCACCTGTCGATCGCCAAGTCGACCTCCTTCGTGTCGTCGGACGGCGAGAAGTCCTCGGCCTCGGTGGTGGTACAGCTGAAACCGGGCGCCACCTTGCAGCCGGAAGCGATCGCCGCCGTCATCAACATGGTGTCGGGCAGCGTCGCCAGCCTGTCGCCGGCGCGCGTCAGCCTGGTCGACCAGAGCGGCAACCTGCTGTCGGCCCACATCGACCTGGCCGACGGCTTTGACGCCGGCACCACTGGCAACGACGCCGCCAGGCGCTACCAGGAACAGGTCAAATCGAATATCAAGGGCCTGCTCGGCCCGGTCATCGGCGACGACAACTACCGTATGTCGGTAGCGGCCGACGTCGACAACGACCGCGTCGAAGAAACCGTGGAAAAATACGGCGCCGATCCAAAAGTGACCAGCGAAGCGATGCGCGAAGAACAGGACCGCAACCGCCTGGTGATGGGCGTGCCGGGCACGCTGTCCAACCGTCCGCCGCCAGCCAACGCCAATCCGGCTGCCGCCGCCCAGCAGACCGCCGGCGGCGCCGCCGATCCGAACGCCCAGCAGCCGGACGGCAGCGCGCGCAAGAACGCCACCACCCGCCAGTACGCGTATGACCGCAGCATCACCCAGACCAAGCGCAGCCGTGGCCGCCTGGAAAAACTGAGCGTGGCCGTGGTGCTGGCGCAAGCTGCTTCGCCGACGCCGAAAACCGGCTGGAGCGCCGCCGAGATCGCCAACATCGACAAGATCCTGCGCAACGGCCTGGGCATCAACGCCGAGCGCGGCGACCAGCTGGTGGTGTCGGCCATGAACTTCCCGGCCAAGGCCGCGCCAGTGGCCTGGTGGGAAGAGCGCGACAACATCGTCGACATGAGCAAGTACGCGATCTACGCGGTCGCCGCCCTGCTCGGCTACCTGCTGTTGCTGCGCCCTATCATGCGCCTGATCACCGTGCGCTTTACGCCGGATCCGAAGGAAGCCGCCCGCGTCGCCGCCGAACGCCGCGCCGCCGAACAGGCTGCCGTGGCCGCCGCCCGCGAAGCCAAGGAAGCCGCCGCCAAGGAACAGGCCGTATTGGCCGACGGCGCCGCGCCAGGCAGCACGCCAGCGCTGGGCGGCTCTGCCCAGCCAGGCATGCCGGTGGTGCCGCTGCTGGAAAACTACGATCTGCCGCCACCAGGCTCCGCCGTGGACGTCATGGTCGACCACCTGAAAGTCCTGGCCGCAAAAGAACCGGAACGCGTAGCCGAAGTCGTCAAACAATGGATGCAGAAAAATGGCCGAACTCAATAACATGGATGATGATGGCGGCGAATACGCCATGCCAACCAAGCTGACGCCGGTGGAACAGGCAGCCATCGTGCTGCTGAGCATCGGCGAAGAGCCGGCTGCCGCCGTGCTGCGCTGCCTGTCGCGCGAGGAGTTGCTGGAAGTGACGCAAGTGATGTCGCGCATGAGCGGCATCAAGGTGGAGTCGGTGAAGAACGCCATGCAGAAGTTCTTCGACGACTACCGCGAGCAGTCCGGCGTGCATGGCGCGTCGCGCTCCTACCTGAAGCGCTCGCTCGACCTGGCGCTGGGTGGCGACCTCGCCAACACCGTGCTGAACAACATCTACGGCGACGAGCTGCGGCCGAAGATGGCGCGCCTGCAGTGGGCTTCGCCGAAATGGCTGGCCGATTACATCTCCAACGAACACGTGCAGATGCAGGCGGTGTTCCTGGCTTTCCTGCCCGCCGCGCTGGCCGGCCAGATCATCGACGGCCTGCCGCAGGACACGCGCGACCTGGTGCTGCTGAACCTGGCGCGCATGGAAGAAGTCGACGCCGACCTGCTGCAGGAACTGGACGAGCTGGTGGACCGCTGCCTGAGCTCCTTCGATTCGCAGGGCACCAGCGTCGAAGGCATCCGCCAGACCGCCGAGATCCTCAACCGCCTGCCAAGCAACCGCGCGCAGATGGTCGAGCTGCTGCGCGCCCACGATCCGGAAGTGGTGTCGAAGATCGAACTGTCGATGTACGACTTCTTCATCCTCGGCAACCAGACCGAGCAGGCAATCACCCGCATCCTGGAAGACGTGCCGCTGGAACAATGGGCGATCGCGCTCAAGGGCGCCGATGTCGCGGTGCGGGATGCGGTGCTGAAAACCATGCCGAAACGCCAGGCCCAAGCCTTCGAGGACATGATGCGCCGCGCCGGTCCGGTGCCGATGTCGCGTATCGAACAGACGCGCCAGGAAATCATGGCCACCGTCAAGGCGCTGGCCGACGCCGGCGAAGTCGAGATCCAGCTGTTTGCGGAACAGGTGGTTGAATGAAGCAGTTCCGTTCTTATCGTTTCCCGCCGCTGGCGCAGTTCACCACCCAGCGCGCGGCGGCGGCTGCCGCGCAGGGCCATGGTCACGGCCATGGCGGCGACGGTGGCGCGCAGTGGGCCGCATCGGTCAGCGAAGGCTTTGAACAGGGCCAGCGCGACGGTTACGAGATCGGCCTCGCACGCGGCCAGGAGGACGGCTTTGAAAACGGCCGCCAGGCCGGCCAGGAACAGGGTCGCGAAGAAGGCCGCCACGAAACGCTGGTGGCCTACGACCAGATGGCGCGCCCGGTCGACGCCATGCTGAAAAGCCTGAAGAAACTGCGCTCCGACTACCGTGCCGCACAACGCAAGGAAGTGGTGGATCTGGTGGCGAAAGTCGCGCGCCAGGTCATCCGCGCAGAATTGGCCTTGCAGCCGGTGCAGCTGATGGCGCTGGTCGAGGAAACGCTGGCGTCGATGCCGCCGACCCGCGATGAAATCGATGTATTCCTGAATCCGGAAGAACTGAAGCGGATTGCCGAGCTGGACCCGAAACGCTCCAAGCGCTGGAACCTGATCCCCGATGCCCGTCTTGAGGTAGGGGAATGCCGCATCAAGGCGGGCGATAATGAAGTCGACGCCGGCTGCCATCAACGTCTTGCGGCGGTCATGGAACAGGTCGATAATCAACTGCAGATCGCCGACAGCGGCGATGAACCGGAGATCGAAGAGTGATCGCAGATGCCTTACGCAATCTGGAACTGGGTTCGGTACCCATGGCGACCCCGACGGGCCGCCTGGTGGGCGCCTCCGGTTTGTTGCTTGAGGCCGTGGGTTGCCCTTTGCACACCGGCCAGCGTTGCCAGATAGAGACAGTCGGCGGCGAATGGCTGGATGCGCAAGTCGTCGGTTTCCGCGAAAAAGTGTCCTATTTGATGCCGTTCAAAAAGGCGGTCGGCCTGACCACCGGCGCCCGCGTGCTGCCCTCCCCTGAAAAAATCAGCCTGCAGATCGGCTCCGGCTGGCTGGGACGCATGGTCAATGGCCTCGGCGAACCGATCGACGGGCTGGGCAAGCTGACCGGCGATTTCCCGCTGGAATCGCAACCACCGCGCATCCACCCGCTGCGCAAGAAGCCGGTGACAGAACCGCTGGACGTCGGCGTGCGCGCCATCAATTCCATGCTGACTTTGGGCAAGGGCCAGCGGGTTGGCCTGATGGCTGGTTCCGGCGTCGGCAAGTCCGTGCTGCTGGGCCTGATGACCCGCCAGACCGTTGCCGACGTGGTGGTGGTTGGGCTGATCGGCGAGCGTTCGCGCGAGGTGCGCGAGTTTGTCGATATGTCGCTGGGCAAGGAAGGCTTGCAGAAAGCCGTGCTGGTGATCGCGCCGGCCGATGAAAGCCCGCTGATGCGTGTCATGGCCACCGAGCTGTGCCACTCGATCGCCGCGCACTACCGCGACCAGGGCAAGAATGTGCTGTTGCTGGTCGACTCGCTGACCCGCTATGCGATGGCGCTGCGCGAAGTGGCGCTGGCGCTGGGCGAGCCGCCAGCAACCAAGGGCTATCCGCCGTCGGTGTTCTCCAACCTGCCGCAGCTGATTGAATCGGCCGGCAATGGCGAAAACCAGTCCGGCAGCATGAGCGCCATCTACACCGTGCTGGCCGAAGGCGATGACCAGCAGGACCCGGTGGTGGACACCGCGCGTGCGATTCTCGACGGCCACATCGTGCTGACGCGCGAGCTGGCCGAGCGCGGCCACTATCCGGCGATAGATATTGCGGCATCGATCAGCCGTTGCATGATGCAAGTGATCGACCACGAACACCAGATGGCGGCGCGCGCGCTGAAGGCCAGCATGTCCCGCCATGACCGCGTGCGTGACCTGATTCCGCTGGGCGCCTATGTGCCGGGCGCCGATCCGGTCACCGACAAGGCAGTACAGCTGCACCCGAAGGTGGAAGATTTTCTGTGTCAGGGCACCAAGGAAGAAGCCCCGATTGCCCAGTGCATTGCGCAACTTGAAAAGCTGATGACGACATGAGCCAACATAAAATCCGTAACCTGACCACGCTGGTGGCCCTGCGCAATACGGAAGTCGAGCGCTTGCAGACCGAGATGGCGGAAAAGACCAATCTGCGCGACCGTTACCAGAAAAACCTGGAGCGCCTGACCAGCTTGTACACCAATAGCGGCGCCAGCGGCAATCTGCACCCTGCGCTGGCCGGCAATTGCGGCAATTACAAGCAGGCAGTGATGGCGATGGCCGACAGCCACCGGCTCGACCTGCACATGCACGAAGCCGATATGGCGGTTTCGCAACAGGCGCTGAACGCCGCCTGGGCCAAGCGTGAAGTGCTGGGCAAGGTGCTGGACAAGACGCAAAAGGTGGTAAACCGCGAGCAAAACGCCAAAGAACGCAAGCAACATGACGAATTGGCAACGCAATTGTGGCTGCGCGGCCAAAAATAAGCGCCGTTACAAAAAATTGTCCCAAATATTTTCATACGGAAACGATTAAGGTCGCCCTATAACAGGGTACACTTCATTCATCCTTTCCAGGAGCAAGATCATGGCAGTCATCACCGCCCCAACCTACGATCCGCAAACCTACGCCGAAGGCCTGGCCAACGATTACGTCAGCTCGACCAAGGCCATTCTCGACCGGCAATCGGCTGCGGCGACTGCCACGGCCACCGGCTTGACGAAGCTGGGTTCGGCGTTGAGCACCTTCCAGTCGGCGCTGGCGGGCCTGGCCACCGGCACCACCTCGGTCAGCGCCACCAAGGCAAGCTTCAGCAATACCGCGATCGGCACCGCCACCGCCACTTCGGCAGCGCAGGCCGGCACCTATGCGTTCTACGTGCAGCAGCTGGCCACCGCCGGCCAGGTGTCGTACAACGTTGCCAGCAGTGACGCCACCAACGCCGGCAGCATGGACGTGGTGCTGATGAACGGCACCACCATCAAGGTCGACCTGGCCAGCGCCGATGGCGACAAGGACGGCAAACTGAGCGCCAAGGAAGTCGCCGCCGCGATCAACGCCGCCGCCGACAACAAGTCGCAGATCACCGCCTCGACCATGACCATCAATGGCGATACCCGCCTGGTGCTGACCTCGAACGCCACCGGCGCCGACAACATCGTCAAGGAAATCAATACCGCCGGCCTCGGCGACGCCAACCTGCAGGCCGCGCTGGGCACCGGCAACCAGACCGTGTTGACCGCCGCCAGCAACGCCATCGTCTATGCCGGCGGCAAAAACGGCACCAAGATCGAACAGGGGTCGAACACCTTCAGCGTGGTCGACGACGTCAAGTTCACCATCACCCAGGCGCAGGGCGTCAACGACGCCGCAGTGACGCTGACCATCGCCGCCGACAACAGCGGCACCGCTGCCAACGTGCAGAAATTTGTCGACGCCTACAACGCGCTGCTGGGCAGCATCAAGACGCTGACCGCAGCTGGCGACCACACGCTGACCACGGCTACCGGCTCAGCCACCACTTCGGCCGACGCCGCTTTCTACAACGACTCCGGCGTGCTCAATCTGCGCGACCGCCTGAATGGCATTCTGCGTGACGCCACCGGCGGCCAGTCGCTGATCAGCTACGGCCTGATCGCCAACAAGGATGGCACGCTGACGCTGGATTCGGGCCGCCTGAACAAAGCCATCGCCGCCAATCCGGAAGGCCTGGACAAGCTGTTCGGCCGCGCCGGCATCGGCGTCGACAGCGGCGTGCTGGGCGCGATGAACAAGCTGACCACGCTGTGGACCAGCAGCGCCGGCGGCCTGATCACGCAGCGCAAGGCACAGAACGACCGCCTGCAAAGCGATCTGACCGACCGTCAGGCTGTGGTGCAAAACCAGTTCGACAACGCCTACAAGCGTTATCTGGCGCAGTTCACCGCGCTGCAAACGCTGCAGGCGAACATGACCAACACGTCGAATATGTTCACGGCGATGTTCACGCCTGACAGCGACAGCTGAAGCAATAACCAGTAATTTTTAGACCGTTTGGTGAATCATGATGAATCAGGAAGCTTATAGCAGTTACCACTCCACCAATCTCGACGCCCAGGTTGCCCGGGCCTCGCCGATTGAACTGGTGCTGGTGCTCACCGATGGCCTGCTCGAAGAGCTGGCGCGCGCGCGCGGCCATATCGTCGGCAAACGCTACGAGCTGAAGGCCAAGAGCCTGAACAAGTGCACCGACATCATCAACGGTCTGTCGAGCTCGCTTGACTTCGACAATGGCGGCGAGGTGGTGGAAAACCTCGGCCGCCTGTATGACTACTGCGCCGGCCGCCTGTACACGGCTGGCGTCAGCCTGGACCCGGCCATCATCGATGAGGTGACCACGCTGCTGACAACGATTAAAAAAGGGTGGCTGGGCGTCCAGGCGAAAACCAATGGATAGGCAACGCACCCTGCTGCAAATGGCGCAGAAAATGAGCGCCGCCATCGCTTCCGAGGACTGGAAGACGCTGGCGGCGATTAACACGTTAATGGGGACCGTGCTGCCGCAGATGGCGGCGCAAGGCAAATGGACCAGCGCCGAGCTGGCCGCCCTGTCGGCGCTGCGCCAGATGCACGAAGAAGCAGTCAAACGCTGCAACCACGCGACCGATGAACTCGGCCGCCGGCTGCAAGAGATGCAGACCAACAGAGAGGGCTTTGTGGCTTATGCCCTCGACAGCGAAATAGCAGAAAACGGAATCCAAGCATGACGATGACACTCTCCAGCGCAACGGCAGCGGCCAAGGCCGCGCAAGCCGAACTGACCGCTCCGGTGGCCGCCAATACGCCCCCTGCCCCGGCTGCTGCCGGCAATGGCCGCAGCGCCGCCACGGCAAGCACCGCCAAGCCGTCCAGCAACAGCGCCAACAGTGCCAGCACCAGCAACACGGCCAAGGCCGGTACGCCAGCCAAGAGCAGCAGCCCGCAACAGGCGACTGCGCCACAGCAACCGGCGCGCAGCACCGCCGCTGATGCCGCCGCAGCCTCCCAGGCTGCCCAGGCTGCCGCCGGCGCCGCGCCTGCCGCCACCCCGCTGTTTGCCCAGCTGCTGAACCTGGCCGACGTGGCCGGCGCCGCCAGCGACGACAGCAGCGCCGATGCCAGCACCCAGACCGACAGCGATGACGCCACCGGTTCCGGCAGCGCCGCCGCCAGCGACGTGCTGCCGGCCATGATTACCTCGATGCTGAACGTGGCGCCGCCGGCGCCGGTTGCAGCCCCCGCCGCCGCCGATGGTGATGCCGTGCGCGTCGACGCCGTCAGCGCCGCCTCCAGCCTGAACGCCAGCGCCACCCGCCTCAACCTGGCTGCCGCCAGTGTCGCGGTGACGCCAGCCAGCGACGATATCGCCGTCGCCGCGCAAGCCGCCGTGGCGCCGGTCGCCGCGCCGGTGGTGGCGCCGCAAAGCGCTGCCGCCAACAATGCCGCGCTGGCCGCTGCCGCCGCGCGCCAGGCGGATGCCGACAAGCCGGTCGCCGCACCCGCTGTGGCGCCATCGAATATCAGCGCCGACAGCGCGCTGCCGCAGGAACAGCGCGCTGTCACGCCGCCGCCGGTCAACTACGCCAGTCTGCCGCGCAGCACGCCACGCGTGGCTGACAGCAGCACGCCAGCGGCCACGGTCGCCGTCGGCGCCGCCGCCAGCAGTGCCGCCGACGATGGCAACGGCAGCGTCACCGCCCACGCCACCACCGTCAGCAGCATCAACGTCAGCCAGGCCACTGTGCCAGCCAATGGTCAGGCCAGCACCACCGTCAAGCTGGCCGGCACACCGGAACAATGGCAGCAGCCGTTGCGCGAAGCGCTGGGCGACCGCCTGCAACTGCAACTGCAGCGCAATAGCGACCAGGCGGTCATCCGCCTGGAACCACCCAACATGGGCGCCATCGAAATCTCGATCCGCCACAGCGCCGGCTCGCTGCAGATCAACCTGTCGGCCAGCAACAGCGAAGTCGTACGCCAGCTCAACACCATCAGCGACGGCGTACGCCAGGACTTGTCGAGCCGTCAGTTCGCCGATGTGTCAGTCAGCGTATCGTCGTCGCGCGCACAAGCCCAGGCAGACCAGGGCCAGGGTGGCCGCAATGGTCAACAGCGCAGCCAGGATGACGGCCGCACACCAGGCCGCGCCCTGTCGGAAGACGACAGCACCGCCACCTTTGCCATGACCGGGGAGTAATCTGTTAAATGAAGAACATGAAAGTCATCATCGCCTTTGTATTGGTTGCCGTGGTCGGCGCCGCAGTGGCTGGAGGCGCAGTCTGGTACATGTCGAAAGGCGGCGAAGAGCACGCTGAAGAGAGCAAGGACGTCAAGAAGAAGCCGAAGAAGGAAGAAAAGAAATCCGAACTGCCGCCGAAGTACCTGACGGTGGACAAGGTGGTGGTCATGCTGCGCCACGAGCCGAGCGATAACGTGACCCACTACCTGTCCGCCGACCTGGTGGTGGCCACCGACGCCAAGCGTGAAAAGGAAACCAAGGAAAACCTGCCGATGCTGCGCAGCGTCGCGGTGAAAACCCTGTCCAACCTGCCGATGGCCAGCGCGCGCGTGATGACCATCGACCAGTTTGCCGCAGAACTGAACAAGGCCTTCGACCATGAGTTCGAACAGGAAGGCCGCGAGAAGCCGTTTGACGAAATCATGATAGGCAAGCTCATCGTCGAGTAAGCCAGGACACATGAACACAAGTGGAGCGGGCATGGGATACGTAGAAGAATTCGCTGACACTTATGCAGAAGGCTACAGTGAGCACGGCGCGGCGCCGTCCATGCACAGCGTGGCCGACGAGCAAAAGCACCTGATGGCGTATGCGCCGCTGGTGAAGCGCATCGTGCGTCAGCTGAACTCGCAGATCGCCGGCGCCATCGACCGCGACGACATGGAACAGATCGGACTGATGGGTCTGCTGGAAGCGCTGCGCCGCTACGGCGAGCCGGACGGCGCCTTCGGCAGCTACGCCAGCCTGCGCATCCGCGGCGCCATCCTGGACGAGCTGCGCCGCCAGGACTGGCGCCCGCGCGCGGTGCGCCAGCAAAGCCACAAGCTGCGCGACGCGGTGCGCGCGCTGACCCGCAAGCTCGGCCGCGAACCGAGCGAACAGGAAATCATGAGCGGCCTGGAACTGTCGCCGGAAGCCTACCAGGCTTACCTGCTGGACGAGAACGCCGAGCTGATCGCCAGCTTCGACGACATCCTGCAGGACAGCGTCAGCAACGAAAGCGCACCCAGCCCGGAAGACCAGCTGATGGTGCGGCGCAGCCTGGAGCAGGCGCTGCGCGGGCTGGACGAGCGCGAGCAGCGGGTGGTGCAGATGTATTACGAGTTCGAGCTGAGCTACAAGGAAATCGCCGCCGTGCTGGACCTGACCGACGCCCGCGTCTGTCAGCTCAACAAGGCGGCGCTGAACAAAATGAAAGCAGTACTGCAAAGCGCCTGAGCGGGCGCGGTGCGGCAGGGATTAAGAAAATGACGCGGAAAGGCGAATCATCATGCAGCAAATAGTCGGTCTCCTCATAGTTTTAGGCAGCGTCTTCGGCGGCTTCTTCATGATGGGTGGCGCGTTCCACCAGATCTGGCAGCCGATCGAGCTGATCGTCATTGCCGGCGCCGGCCTGGGCGCGCTGGTCATCGGCAACCCCAGCCACGTGCTGAAGGAGATGATGACCCAGATCAAGAAGATCATCACCAAGAAAAAATACGACTCGGAGTTCCAGCGTCAGCTGCTGCTGCTGATGTATGAGCTGCTGCAACTGGCGGCCGGCGGCCTGAAGGCGCTGGACGCCCACGTCGAGGCGCCGAAAGACAGCCCGCTGTTCCAGCGCTATCCGCGCGTGCTGGAAGAGCCGAAACTGCTGGCCTTCATCGTCGACAACTTCCGCCTGATGGCGATGGGCAAGATCAACGCGCACGAGCTGGAAGGCGTGCTGGAGCAGGAACTGGAAGCCATCCACACCGAGCTGGAACAGCCGGCCAAATCGCTGGGCAAGATCGGCGAGGCGATGCCGGGCTTCGGCATTCTGGCTGCCGTGCTGGGCATCGTGATCACCATGAACACCGTCAACGAAGGCGCAACCTCGGGCGAGATCGCCGAGCACGTCGGCGCGGCGATGGTCGGTACCTTCATCGGTATTTTCTTCTGCTACGGCCTGATCGACCCGCTGTGCAACATGATGAAACAGCTGATCAATTCGGAAGCGTCGAACAAGGAAACCGTCAAGGTGGTGCTGGTAACCCACGTGGCCGGCAAGCCGCCGCTGCTGGCGATCGACGCCGGCCGCCGCCTGGTGGCGCTGAACATCAAGCCGAGCTTCGCCCAGCTGGAACGCTGGATCAATGACCTGGAAGGCCGCGACAGCGCGCCAGCCGATGACTCGCGTCGTGGAGGCCGTGGTGCTAAAGCCGCATGACAAGGCGCATGACCAGACCATCGTCAAGCGCGGTGGCGGCAAGCACAAACACGACGACCACGGCGGCGCCTGGAAGGTAGCGTTTGCCGACTTCTGTCTGGCGCTGATGTGCTTGTTCCTGGTGCTGTGGCTGATGGCGGCGCGTAACACCGAATCGCTGGAACAGATCCTGACCGAGGCCGACGGCGCCAAGACCGACCAAGGCAAGGGCGTCATGCCGGAGCAGGTCGGCGGCCCGCGCGGCAGCCTGATCGACCGTTTCCCGATGCCGCACTTCGGCAACACCGAAGCCGAGGGCAAGCAGAAATCCAAGGCGGAAACCACCGACGAGCCAAGCAAGGAACCGTCCGACGACACGCCAAGCACACCAAGCTCGCCGACCTCCAAGGTCAAGTATGACAGCCCGGACGATCTGGCTGCGCTGTCCAAGGCGCTGACCAAGATGAGCGCCGAATTCGGCCTGACCTCCAACCTGGAAGCCGTGATCACGCCGTACGGCCTGCGCGTGATGATGCATGACACCGACCGCCAGGGCATGTTTGTGCGCGGCAGCGCGGTGCCGACCGACAAGTTCCGCTCGCTGTTGCGCAAGATGGGTCCGCTGTTCAAGCAAATGGAAAACCAGATGCTGATCGTCGGCCACACCGATTCGCTGCAATACGCCGACACCAGCTACGCCGCCTTCTCCAACTGGACGCTGTCGGCCAACCGCGCCATGTCGGCCCGCTCGCAGCTGCTGGCCGGCTCGATGAACCCGGAATCGGTGCTGCAGGTAGTCGGCATGGCCGACCGCGCGCCGCTTGACATCAAGCGTGCCGACGCCGGCGTCAACCGCCGCATCGAGCTGCTGATACTGACCACCGCCCAGGCCAAGACCATTGCCGCCATGTTCGGCATGCCGGACAATAGCTCGCCGCTGATCCACGATGTGAATACCGCATTGCCGGACGCGACGCTGCTGCAAAAACTGCGCAACCAGCTCAGCGGCGGCCAGGCCGAGAGCCCGCTGCGCGATCCGCGCCGTAACAAATAAGACACACGTATGGAAACCAAGCCAACACGAGGCACCCGCATGAGAATCTCGACACCGACACCGGACGGCATGGCCGTCCAGCGCGTGGCTGACAGCGCCCCGGCCGACGCCCCGGAAGCCGTGGTGGCGCCGACGCCGGCGCCGCTGCAATCGTCCGTCATGCAACCGGCGCTGCAAGCGCTGCGCGAGATGCCGGAAATCGATCAGGAAAAGGTCGACCTGCTGCGCGATGCGCTGGCCAAGGGCGAGCTGCCGTTCGACCCGGCCAAGCTGGCCGGCCTGATCCAGCGCTTCCACGGGAGCGAGCCTTGAGCATCAGCACCCTGTCGCGCCAGGACGCGATGCGCGCCCTGCTGACCGGCATCGCCACCGATTTACAGGCTTACCCGCAGTTGCAGCAACAGTTGCAGGCGCAATTCGAGGCGGCGTTGCGCCACAAGGCCGGCGAACTGTCGGCCGCCGCCGACGCTATCACCTCGCTAGTTGACGCCATGGAACAACGCCGCGCCGAGCGCGTGGCGCTGGTACAACGTTTAGTTGGTCATACTGGCAATATGGCCCAAGCTTTTGCCTTGCTGAAAAATACTGCACGAGAGAAAATGGAAGCGGACTGGGCATCGCTGGAAGCAGCGGTGATCGAGTGCAAGCGTCTCAGCAAACGCAACGGCGATTTGCTGGCAGAGCAATACACCATCATGCAGCGCGTGCTGCATGGCGAGGAGCAGATCTATGCGCCAGCTTAGTGGGATAACCACTGGGATGCAAACCACCGCACCCACTGCCGCAACCGTATCGAATATGACCGCCAGCCGCCCCACTGCGGCCACTGGCGGTTTTGCGCCTGCCGGCGCCTTTAATACCGCCTTCCAGCAAGTCCAGGCCGACGTCGCCACCTATATCGCCAACGGCGACGGCGGCTTCCGCCAGGACGCCGCCCCCTCCTCCCAGGCGATGAGCCTGCAAGCCATGGCCTTGCGCAACCGTGCCAGCGGCAGCATCGATGAAGACGGCAACGGCGTCGACCGCGACACCCAGCAACAGTTCCTGGCCTCGATCAAGCCGTGGGCGCAGGAAACCGCCGGCAAGCTGGGCGTGTCGCCCGAGCTGGTGGCCGCGCATGCGGCGCTGGAATCCGGCTGGGGCAAGCAACCGCTGAAAAACGGCCCGGCAAATGCCAACAACCTGTTCGGCCTGAAGGCCGGGGGCAGCTGGCAGGGTGACGTGACGCTCGCCAGCACCACAGAATATGAACACGGCGCCATGCTGAAGAAGACCGAGCGCTTCCGCAGCTATCCCGACACCGCCAGCGCCTTCCGCGACTATGCCGATCTGCTGACCGGCAATCCGCGCTACGCGGCCGCCCTCAACACCGGCAGCGATGCGCGCGCCTTCGCCAGCGGCCTGGCGCGCGGCGGCTATGCCACCGACCCGAATTACGCAGACAAGCTGAGCAAGGTCGCCACGCAATTGCAGCGCGGCGGCCAGCTCGGCCCTACTCCGACGGAGAACTAGTTGTGACCGGCGCCGACAGCGGGACTACCGTGCCAGCGCCCGTCACCCGGGCACGGATCACCGTGCCATTCGCATTGCGTACCCGCACCGTGTCGCCGCGCGCGCCGCTGTCCAGCGCATCGCCAGCCATGCTGACCTCGATCTGCTCGTGGCGCGCGACGATGAGCACCGGCTCGCCGCGCTTGACCAGCGTCGGCGCCATCAGCACATTGCGGCGCAACACCTCGCCGGCGCGCAGCGCGCGCTTGCCGCTCATGCCCACCGCGTCCTGCGGATCGGCGATGGTGTCGGCGATCGATGAGATATCGTGGCGCTCCAGCAACAGATCTTCGTCTGAAAGAACTTTCCCAGGCGGCAAGTCACTTGCTGCCACTGCAATGCGTGCCGTCACTTGCGCACGCACGATGAACTCATACCGCCAGCCATTGCTGCCGGCGCAGACAGCGACAAAACGCATGCGGCTCGGTAGCCGCGTATCAGCGCCCTGTGCTGTCACCGGCCCTTGGCAGCCCGTCAGCGGCCGCGTTCCGGGCACCACCGTGACGCTGAACTGGGGTTCGCTCAAGCCCGCCGCTTCGGCCCAGCGGGTGACCTGCTGGCGCGCTGCCGCTTCCACAATGGACGGCACTTGTGCTGCCGCCACCGGACCGCTGGCGCAAAAAGCCGAAGAAAATGGAATGCAACATAGCAACATCCCGGCCGAAACAGTTACAATAGATTTGTTGAACATGAGCAATACCTCTACTATGATGCCGAAGACGGTGGCGCTGGGAAGCGCTCGGCCGTCATTCTACATGGCAGCTAGCAGTTGTGAGTCATGAAACCGTGTTTTACTGCAACGTCCACATAGGGGAAGAGTATGGGCATTAACTTCAAAGATGCGGCAGGCGTGCACGGCGACGCCCTGGCCCTGCGCTCCGAGCGCACGCGCATCCTGGCGGCCAATATCGCCAACGAGAACACGCCCGGCTTCCAGGCGCAGGACATGGACTTCAGCGCCACACTGGCCAACATCCAGTCCGAGGGTAATGGCGAACTCGGCGACGGCGGCGACAGCGCGTTGCTGTACCGCGTGCCCTACCATCCTACCCGCGACGGCAATACCGTTGAGATCGGCGTCGAGCAGGCGGCCTTCTCGCAGAACGCCACCGACTTCCAGACCAGCCTGACCTTCGCCAACATGAAGTTCAAGGGGTTGGCCAAGGCCATCTCCGGCCAGTAATCCAGGAGCCTAGCGTATGTCCTTCAAGAATATTTCAGAGATTGCCGGATCGGCCATGGCGGCCCAGTCGGTACGTCTGAACACCATCGCCAGCAACCTGGCCAATGCCGACTCGGTGGCCGCCACCGAAGGCGACACCTACCGCGCGCGCAAGCCGGTGTTTGCCGCCGTCATGAGCGACAGCCCGCAGGGCATGAACAGCGCCGGCGGCAAGGTGCAGGTGCTGGACGTGGTCGAATCGGCCGAGCCGCTGCGCCAGGTCTACGAGCCGGGCAATCCGATGGCCAATGCCGAAGGCATGGTGTTCTACCCCAACGTCAACCAGGTGGCCGAGATGACCGACATGATGTCGGCCTCGCGCGCCTTTGAAACCAATGTTGAAGTTCTCGGCCGCATCCGCACGATGCAGCAGTCCCTCCTTAAACTCGGCGAAGGCTAATCATGGCAGTCAGTCTCCTTAACAACGGCACGTCCACCTCCGCCACCAGCGGTACCAGCATCACTGGCAATACCGCCAGCGAGGCGTCGGACATGTTCACCAAGCTGCTGGTGGCGCAGATCCGCAACCAGGACCCGCTGTCGCCAACCGATCCGGCGCAGTTTGTCCAGCAGCTGACCCAGCTGTCGCAGACCGAAACGCTGCAGAACCTGTCCAACCTGACCAGCACCAACTCCAGCATCCTGCAAAGCATGCAGGTGCTGTCGCTGGGCCAGCAGGTCGGTTCCAACGTGATGGCCGAAACCGACACCGTCAAGATCGACGGCAGCACGCCGGTCGTCGGCCAGACCACGCTGGAAGCCTCCAGCAGCGCCACCAAGCTGGTGCTGACTGGCAGCGACGGCGTCGAGCACACCATCAACCTCGGCACGCAAGCGCCGGGCACGGTGCCGTTCACCATCGATCCGGCCAAGCTGGGCCTGGCCGAAGGCAGTTACACGATGAAGGTCACCACCAGCAGCGGCACCACGCCGACCATCGATATCCAGGGCCGCCTGAACAGCGTGCGCCTGAGCGCCACCGGCAGCGTGGTACTGAATGTAGCCAACATCGGCGAGACCTCCACCGCCAACATCACCGCATTTAACGGTCCTGCGACCGCCACTCAATCCACTCTCTAAGGATCAGCCATCATGAGTTTTGATATTGCATTGTCGGGCATCCAGGCCATCAACGAATCGCTGGACGTTACCAGCCACAACATCGCCAACGCCGGCACCTACGGCTACAAGGCCAACCGCGCCAACTTCTCGACGCTGGTGGCAGGCAGCCAGCTGAATGGCGTGCAGGTGGGTTCGGTCACCCAGAACATCGGCCTGTCGGGCGGCATCCTGAACACCGGCCGCTCGCTGGACGCATCGATCAGCGGCCGTGGCTTCTTCGTCACCCGCGCTGCCGACAACTCGCTGCAGTACACCCGCGTCGGCATTTTCGACACCTCGCTGGACGGCTACCTGGTGGACGCCTCGGGCCGCCGCGTGCAAGGCAAGGCGATGACGCCGCCTAGCACCGAACTGGGCGCCGAAGGCGACCTGAAGATTCCTAACGGCGCGATTCCAGCCCAGGTGACCACCGCCGCCTCCTACATCGGCAACCTGTCGTCCGACTGGAAAATCGTCAGCGGCTTCCCGGGCGCCAGCGTGCCGGCCGTGACCCCTGACACGCCGCCGGAAGCCAGCACCTACAATATGTCCAAGGTCACCAATGTGTATGACACGCTGGGCAAGCAGCACTCGCTGACCCAGTACTTCAGCCTGACCGCCACCGGCACCGTCACCGTCAACTATGCGCTGGACGGCAACGCGGTCGGCGACACCATGACGCTCAACTTCGACACCAACAGCGGCCAGCTGATCCCGGACGATCCAGCCACCAGCACGCTGATCACCAAGCCGCTCGACCTGACCGGCGTCGACACTTCGGACCCGGCGCTGTGGCCGAACTTCGCCAGCGGCGCCAAGCTGGCCCCGACCGTGACCATCGACTACACCGGCACCACCTTCTTCTCCGGCGAACCGTCGACCGCCACCAACACCCCGACTGACGGCTACTCGGCCGGCACCTTTGCCGGCGTTTCGCTGGGCAACGACGGTTCGGTGATCGCCAAGTACAGCAACGGCCTGACCCAGACCGTCGGCAAAGTGGTGCTGGCAACCTTCGCCAACGAAGGCGGCCTGACCCAGATCAGCGACACCAGCTGGAGCGCCTCCAACGAATCCGGCGTGGCCAACACCGACGTTGCCGGCGTCGGCATCAACGGCAAGATCAATGTCAGCACGCTGGAACAGTCGAACGTCGACATCACCTCCGAACTGGTTGGCCTGATGACCTCGCAGCGCAACTACCAGGCGAACTCGAAGGTCATCCAGACCGAGAGCACGATGCTGCAATCGCTGATGCAGGCGATCTAAGGACTGACGCATGGATGCGCTGATTTACACCGCCATGAGCGGGGCCGAACGGGCCCTGCGCGGCCAGCAGGTACACGCCAACAACCTGGCCAACGCCGATACCAACGGCTTCCGCGCCAATATGGAGCAGTCGTCGGCGCAGACCGTCAACGGCTACGGCTACGACGACCGCCACATGTCGCAATTGCAGGCGAATAGCGTGTCGACCAAGCCGGGCACGATGAAAAGCACCGGCCGCGACCTCGACGTGGCGGTGGCCGGCGACGGCTTCCTGACGGTGCAGACCGCCGGCGGCGAAGCCTACACCCGCGCCGGCGCCATGGTGCTGGACGAAAACGGCACGCTGCGCGTCAACGGCAACGTGGTGCTGGGTGAAGGCGGCCCGATTACGCTGCCCGAGTACACCCGCATCGACATCGGCAACGACGGCACCATTTCGATCCAGGCACCCGGCACCACCACCATGCAGACCATCGACAAGCTGCGCCTGGTAAAGGCGGAAGCGTCGGAAGTCACCAAGAATGAAGCCGGCCTGATCGTCGCCCGCGACGGCAACCCGCTGGCGACCGATCCCACCGTGGTGCTGCGCCCAGGCCACCTGGAAGGCAGCAATGTGTCGGCGGTCGAGGAGATGGTCTCGGTCATGAGCCTCAACCGTACTTTTGAAATCCAGATGAAGCTGTTCTCGTCGACTGACTCGATGGTTCAAGCCGGCAACCGCCTGATCAGCGGTAGCTAACCACACACCCAGGGAGAAATCATGAATCCAGCAATGTGGATCAGCAAGACCGGCGTACAGGCGCAGGACCAGAAACTGCAAACCATCGCCAACAATCTGGCCAACGCCAACACCGTCGGCTTCAAGCGCGACCGCGTGGTGTTCGAAGACCTGTTCTACTCGGTGGAAGCACAGCCGGGCGCGCAGCGCGCCGACAATAACACGCTGGCGCCGTCCGGCGTGCAGCTGGGTAACGGCGTGCACATGGTTGGCACGCAAAAAGTGTTCACCCAGGGCATACTGCAAACCACCAGCCGCGAACTCGACATCTCGGTCATGGGCAACGGCTTCCTGTCGGTGCGCCAGCCTGACGGTACCACCGCCTACACCCGCGCCGGCCAGTTGCAGGTCGACGCCAACGGCATCCTGGTCAACGCCAGCGGCCTGCCGCTGATCCCGCAGATCACCATTCCGGCCAACGCCACCGCGCTGTCGATCGGCGAAGACGGTACCGTCTCGGCCAAGGTCGCCGACAACGTCGCACCGCAACAGCTGGGCCAGCTGACGCTGACGTCCTTCATCAACCCGACCGGCCTGCTGGCCCTGGGTGAAAACCTGTTTGCCGAAACGCCGTCGTCGGGCACGCCGACCGAAGGCCAGCCGGGCACCGCGCAATGGGGCAAGATCAAGCAGGGCACGCTGGAAGGCTCGAACGTGCAGGTGGTGGAAGAGATGGTCGACATGATCGCCGCCCAGCGCACCTACGAGATGAACACCAAGGTGCTGTCGGCCGCCGACAACATGCTGCAGTACCTGTCGCAGGCAGCACGCTGATGAAACAAGCTGTCACCGCCCTGCTCGCGACGCTGTCGCTGGCCGGCTGCGCCGCATTGCAGCCGCCGGCGGTGCGTCCCGGCCCGTCCGACGAACCGCCGGCGGTCAACCGCAACATCGCGCCGCGCGGCGTCTCGGGTGGCGTGTTCAGCCCCGACCTCGGCCTGTCGCTGACCTCGGACAGCCGCGCTTTCCGTGTCGGCGACATCGTCACCATCATCCTGCAGGAAACCACGCAGGCGAGCAAGAAAGCCGGCACCAGCTTCTCGAAAGAGTCGGCCGACAATATCAATGCGCCTAATCTGCTGGGCAAGACGTTCCCGAAAGCCAGCATCGGCCTGGGCGCCTCCAACACCTTCACCGGCGATTCGACCAGCACGCAGCAGAATGCGCTGAGCGGCGCCATCACCGTGATTGTGCAGGAAGTGCTGCCAAATGGCCTGCTGCGCGTGTCCGGTGAAAAAACCCTGACCCTGAACAATGGCGAGGAATTCGTCCGCCTGCGCGGCTACCTGCGCGCGGCCGACATCGACGCCGACAACCAGGTATCGTCGCAACGCATTGCCAACGCCCGCATCGCCTACTCGGCGCAGGGCACGCTGGCCGACGTCCAGCAGCCGGGCTGGCTGACGCGCTTCTTCGCCGGCCCGCTGATGCCGTTCTGAGTTTGATTTGAAAAACGGGTGATCCCATGAAATTCCGCAAGCTTATTGCCTTGTCGCTGGCCCTGAGCCTCACCGTGGGCGCCACCGTGCCGGTGCAGGCGGCGCAGGCGCTGCGCAACCTGGTCGCCATCGAAGGCGTGCGCGACAATCCGCTGGTCGGCTATGGCCTGGTGGTCGGCCTCAACGGCAGCGGCGACTCGACCCAGGTCAAGTTCTCCAGCCAGTCGGTGATCAATATGCTGAAGCAGTTCGGCGTCAAGGTACCGGACGGCACCGATGCAAAATCCAAGAACGTCGCCACCGTGATGGTGTCGGCGGTGTTCCCGCCTGGCTACCGCAAGGGCCAGAGCATCGATGTGGTGGTGTCGTCGATGGGCGACGCCAAGAGCCTGCGTGGCGGTGCCCTGCTGCTGACGCCGTTGCGCGCGGCCGACGGCGAAACGTATGCGCTGGCGCAGGGCAATGTGGTGGTGGGCGGTTTCAGCGCCCAAGGCAAGTCCGGCTCGTCGATCACGGTCAACACGCCAACTTCCGGCCGCATCCCGAGCGGCGCCAACATCGAGCGCGAGATCCCGACCGACTTCAACACCAAGCCGACCGTGCGGCTGTCGCTGCGCCACCCGCATTTCCAGACCGCGATCAACATCGTCGACTCGATCAACAAGCGCTTTGGCGACATCGCCACCGCCAGCGACGCCACCAGCGTCGACGTGGTGGCGCCGAATAATCCCACCCAGCGCGTGGCCTTCATGGCCAAGCTGGAATCGATGAATGTCGACGTCGGCGAAGATGCGCCGAAAGTGGTGTTCAATTCGCGCACCGGCACCGTGGTGATCGCCGAAGGCTTGCGCGTGCGCGCTGCCGCCGTCACCCACGGCTCGCTGAAGGTGGTGATTTCCGAATCCACCAAGGTCAGCCAGCCGAACGCGCTGGCCGGCGGCCAGACGGTGGCCTCGCCACAGTCGCAGGTCAGCGCCGACCAAGGCCCGGCACAGATGTTCAAATGGCCGGCTGGCGCCAAGCTGCAATCGATCATCGACGTGGTCAACAGCCTGGGAGCGACACCGGACGATATCATGGCCATCCTGCAGGCACTCGACCAGGCCGGCGCCATCGAAGGCGAACTGGTAGTTATTTAAGGACACGCAATGAGCTACGACAACAGCCAGTTCTCCGCTACCCGCCTGCTGGCCAACGGCACTGCCGGCCAGCTGAGCCCGAACGCAGTGGCGGCGCAGCCGGCCCAGCCGGGCGACAATGTCGATCCGGCCTACCGCGCCAAGGCTACCGAAGCGGCGGTCAAGTTTGAAAGTTTCTTCATCGGCAAGATGCTGCACCAGATGCGCGACGGCACCCGTGCCTTTGCCGCCGAGGACAGCCCGAACAAGAGCCGCATCAACGACGACATGCTGGACATGGCCGACAACCTGGTGGCCGACCAGCTGGCCAATCGCCGCGCCTTCGGCGTGGCTGACGCCATCCTGCGCCAACTATTGCCACAACAGCAATCTGCGCCGCAGGCCAATGTTGCTGCTTCGCAAAATTCCGACAAAACGCTTAATCAGCAGCAATAATCGGTCGCCTGTTACGCATATCGGGCCGATGGGCGCAGCGCACCGCAGGCCCTTCGGACTTCACCAGGAAAGACCCGCAACATGACCATTTCGTACAACGCCCTGTCGGGCGCCCTGGCTGCCCAGGCTGCACTGAATACCGTCAGCCAGAACATCGCCAACTCGCAAACCAAAGGTTATACCCGCCAGGGCGCGCTGTTGCAGGCGATCGCCACCGACTCCGGCAACCTGTCGCCGGGCAATGGTGTACAGGTCGGCTCGCTGCTGCGTTTCAGTGATTCCTACAAGCTGCAACAGATGTGGCGCGCCAATTCCGAGCTGGGTTACCGCTCGCAGGTGCAGCCTTACCTGACGCAGATGGAAACCGTGATGAGCGATCCGAAGTCGAGCCTGAGCTACGGCATCGACAACTTCTTCAAGGCGCTGAACGCGGCCGGCGTCGATCCGACCTCCAGCCCGCTGCGCCAGCAGGTGATCACTGCTGCCGACTCGATGTCGCAGCAGTTCAACTCGATCTACAACGTCACCGCCAACCAGTCGATCTCGGTGCAGCAGCAACAGAGCGCCATCCTGCCGTCGCTGAATCAATCGCTGGCCAGCATCGCCTCGCTGAACAAGCAGATCGTCTCGGTCGGCGTCGGCGGCACCAATACCTCGGCGCTGATGGACCAGCGCGAGCAGCTGATCGACAGCGTCTCGGCCCAGGTCGGCGTGGAAGTGGTCAGCAATCCGGATGGCAGCGTCAACGTCTCGCTGAAGAGCGGCCAGCCGCTGGTGGTCGGTTTCGCCTCGTCAACGCTGGCCTTCACCACCGATGGCGGCGCGCCAGTGCTGACACTGAGCTACCAGAACGTCAAGTTCCCGCTGGATGAAACCGCAGTCGGCGGCCAGCTGGGCGGCCTCGGCAACTACAAGGTCAACACCCTGCTGCCGCTGCAGACTTCGATCAAGGAAATTGCCCAGCAGATGGCCGACAAGGTCAATGCCGTGCTGACTACCGGCCAGAAGAGCGACGGCAGCCCCGGCGAACCGCTGCTGGTGTTCAACCCGACCAGCGCCACCGGCCTGCTGGAAATTACCGAAGGCATCAAGACCACCGACCTGGCGTTCTCCAGCGACGGCACGCCGGGCGACAGCGGCAACCTGCAGAAACTCATCGACATCAAGGGCCAGCCGATCACGCTGACCACGCTGGGCACGCTGCTGCTGGGCGACGCCGACACCCAGCTGGTTGGCAAGCTGGGCATCGACAGCCAGCAGAACAAGGCGCAGCTAACCACCGCCACCACCATCCGCTCGCAGGCGGAAGATGACTGGAAGTCGACCAGCGCCGTCAACACCGACGAGGAAGCCATCAACCTGATGGAATTCCAGAATATGTACCAGGCGAACATGAAGGTCATTGCAGTGGCCAACGCGCTGTTCGATTCAACGCTGCAAATGTTCGGTTAAGGAGTAAGCAATGCGTATCGCCACCAGCCAGTTCCAGGCCACCATGACCCGCGGCCTGCAGGATAACCAGAGCGCGCTTGCCTCGCTGACCGCCCGCATGGCCAGCGGCAACAAGATCGGCGTGCCGTCCGATGATCCGGTGACCTCGGTGCGCCTGTCGCGCCTGGACCGCGAGCAGTCCATCGTCGGCCAGTACCGCGACAATATCGCCGCCATCAAGATCCGCCTGTCGACCAACGAGACCTATCTGCAAAGCATGGTCAATGACATCACGCAGAGCCACGACCTGCTGGTCTGGGCCTCGGACGCCAGCAACACGCCGGACGACCTGAAGTCGATGGTCACCACCATGACCTCGCTGCGCGACAGCCTGTTCTACTCGGCCAACCAGAAGGACCAGGAAGGCCGCTACGTGTTCTCCGGCACGCTGACCAACACGCCGTCGATGACCTATGACGAAAATGCCCTGGCCGGCTCGCGCTACTCGTTCACCGGCAACACCAACGAGCAGAAATCGGTGGTCGGCAACGGCATCACCCAGACCGTCAACGTCGACGTCAAAGGCCTGGAAGACCTGCTGAACAAGATGGACAGCACCATCGCCGCGCTGTCGCAGCCTGACCTCGATCCGGGCGCAGCCGATGTGCAGGCAGCGCTGAAAGCCAATATGGACGGCGCGATGGAGACGCTGGACCTGATCGCCGGCAAGATCGCCAGCTTCGGCGGCGCGCAGAACGTCATGGCCACGCTGGACGGCAACCACGCCAACGTCAGCCTGTCGAACAAGACCGCGATACTCGACCTGGGCAGCCTCGACATGACCGAGGCCGCCACCGAGCTGAACGGCTACAACAACGCGCTGCAGGCGTCGTACAAGGCGTATTCCAAGATCACCAACCTGTCGCTGTTCAACGTCCTGTAATCTTTAATCCAGTCCGCGTATGCAAATCTCGTCCACCTCCACGCCACAAGTCATTGTTCCCGGCTCGCAGCACGCCGGCAATGCAGGCAATGCCACCGCAGTGGACGGCACCTCGCTGGGGCTGAATGGCGAGAACGCGGCAACATCGACGCCGGTGAATCCGACGCCGAACCCGGCGGCGCCATTGCGCCGTGGGCTGAGCAACTGGGACCAGCCGCTGCAAGGCGATATTTCCGGCGCGCAGCAGGCGCTGGACTTCCTCGAACAAAGCGCCGCCCAGCTGCGCAACCTGAAGACCGACCTGAGCGCCCGCCTGGCGAATCGCCAGCGCGCCGACGGCACGCTGGAAGCGCGCGTGCGCCAGTTCAGCAACAGCTGGCGCAACCGCAGCGCCGCTTCGGGCGGCACGCTGGACGCGCAACTGAAATTCAGCAGCAAGGGCAGCGACACCAGTTTCACCGTGCGCGGCATGAACCTGGCCAATCTGCGCAGCGGCGCCCGCGAAGTGGTGGCGGTGTCGATCGGCGGTGGCCAGAACGTCCGTTCGGTGGTGCTGGAACCCGGGCTGTCGGACGTGCAGATCGCCCAGCGCTTCGACGAGGCGCTGTCGCCGGCCGGCGTGCGCGCCCGCGTCAATGACGATGGCCAGCTGGAATTCTCGACCTCGGAAGCGCAATGGACCAATGTCCGCGACACCATCGCGGTGCAGGGCAGCGGCATCCGCTTCCCGAGCGGCCAGCTGAACCGGGTCAAGGCCGAGGCCGCCGCGCCGCAAGTCGAGCCGGACAACTGGCAAGTCACTGATTCCGAAGCCATCCGCAGCACGCTGGCCCAGGTGGTTGGCGCGCTGGCCAAGGTCGAGCAGTCGATCGCCTCGGTGCGCCAGGCGCTGGCGCAAGTCACCGCGCGCGTGCAGAGCGCCGCGCCGGAAGCCACCCGCAGCGGCATGGACCAGGTGGCGCAGAACTTTGTCACCACCACCAAGCAGCCCGGCTACCAGTCGCTGCTGTCGATCACCTCGGCGCTGGCCGGCATCAGCCGCGAGCGCGTGCTGTCGCTGCTCAGCCTGCGCAACTCCTAGTGCAGTAACGGCAGGCCGCGCTTTGCCAGCGCCGCCATCTCCACCGCCGGCAAGGCGCCGGCAAACACATAGCCTTGCGCGTAGTCACAGCCCGCCATCGACAGCAGGCCGCTTTGCGCCGTGGTCTCCACGCCCTCCGCCACCACCCGCAGCCCCAGCTTGTGCGCCATGACAATCAGCGCCTCGCACATGGCCAGGTCGCCGCTGTCGGAGGCCAGGTGCTGGATGAAGCTGTGGTCCAGCTTCAGCAGGTCGATGCCGAAATGCTTGAGGTGGGACAGCGATGAATAGCCGGTGCCGAAATTGTCCAGCGCCACCTGCAAGCCCATCTCGCGCAAGTCGCGCAGCCGTTCGGCGGCCGGCGAGCGGCCTTCCATCAGCACCCCTTCGGTAATTTCCAGCACCATGCTGCGCGGCGGCAGGCCCAGACTGGCGGCATGCTGCAGCCAGTCGACATACAGCGCGGTATCGCCGCGCAACTGCGCCGGCGACTGGTTGACGCTGACCTGGAAGCCGGTGCCCAGCTCATCCTGCCAGTGGCGCGCCTGGCGTGCCGCCTGGCGGAACACCCAGTCGCCCAGCTCCAGCATCAGGCCGCCCGCCTCGGCCAGCGGCAGGAATTCGGCCGGCGCCAGCAGGCCGCGCTGCGGATGGCGCCAGCGCAGCAGCGCTTCGGCGCGCTCGATCTTGCCGCTGCGCAGGTTGACGATGGGCTGGTAGTGCAGCTCGAACTGCCGCTGCTGCAAGGCCAGGCGCAAATCCTGGGTGGCCTGCTGGCGTGCCTGCGCCGCCAGTTGCAGATCGCGGGTGAAATAGCTGTAGCGGTTGCGGCCCGCCTGCTTGGCGGCGTACATGGCCTGGTCGGCGCTGCGCAGCAGGTCTTCCGCTGCCGTGGCATCGTCCGGATACAGCGCGATGCCGATGCTGGCCGACACCGACGGCTGCGCCGCCTCCAGCGCAAACGGCCGGTTCAGCGCCGCCAGCATATTGTGGGCAATGCGCTCGACGCTGCTGGCCTGTTCGATGCCAGGCAGGATCACGCTGAACTCATCGCCGCCCAGCCGCGCCACGGTGTCGGCACCGCGCACGCAGCGGACGATGCGCCGCGCCGCCTCCACCAGCAGCGCGTCGCCCAGGGCGTGGCCCAGTGTGTCGTTGACCTGCTTGAAGCCGTCCAGGTCGATGAACAGCAGCGCCAGCTGTGCGCCATCACGCTGCGCCTTTTTCAGCGCCTGCGCCAGCCGGTCGTGAAACATGTGGCGATTGGGCAGTGCCGTCAGCGCATCGAAATTGGCCTGTTGCCAGATCAGCTCGGCCGAGGCGCGGTGATCGGTGATATCGCTGACCAGCGCCAGCGCGCCACGGTAGCTGCCGCCGGCGTCAAAGATGGGATTGGTGACCAGCGTGGCCCACAGCTCGCGCCCATCCTTGCGGATGAACTTGAATTCATGGCGCTCGGCCAGACCCTGCTGGCGGCGTGCGATATTGCGTTCGAGAATGATACGGCCTTCCTCGTCCATAAAGGTCACCAGCGGCTGCTCCAGCATTTCCTCGATGGCGTAGCCCAGCAGCTGCGCCATCTTCGGGTTGACGAAGCTGGTGCGGGCGGCAGCGTCAATTTCCCAGATGCCATCCTCGGCGTTGTGGACGATGCGGCGGAAGCGCTCCTCGCTGCGCTCCAGCGCCGGCTGCTTGCCCTCGGCCGGCTCCAGCACCACGCGCATGCCCTGGCTGCCACGGGCAGCGCTGGCGTGCAGCGATACCGGAAAGCCCTGCTGGTTGCGGCTGCGCAGCATCTGCACATTGCAATGCTCGGGCTGGCCGCTGTTGACGGCACGTCGCAGGAAATGGTCGAAGTCTTCGTGAAAGCGCGGGGCGATGAACTGGCGCAGCGTGGCCTTGTCCGGATTTGCGCGTGCCAGGCCCAGCAGGTCGGCGCCGACCAGATTCATCTGCAAGATGGTGCTGTCGAGCGACAGCACGAAATAGCCGACCGGCGCCAGCAGGTAGAGATCATCGAAGCTGAACGGCGCGACACCGCCATCCAGCGCCGCATAAGGCGCGACCGCAGCCGCCCCGCCAAACACCGACAGGCCCGGCAGCTCAGTGTGCATAGTCTTATCCATACACCCCCTTGTTTGATGTCTTAAGACTAACACCTCGCAACGGCGATGTCGAGCGGACTGGCTATCGTGAGCGGTGCGCGCGGTTCAAGCGTTGTTCGGCGCGCCGTTGCAGCGCCTCAAACAGCAGGCTCAGCATCCAATAGATGGCGGCTGCCGCCAGATACAGCGGCAGCGGCTGGAAGGTGGTGGCAATGACTTCCTTGGTCGACAACATCAGTTCGGTCAGCGTGATGACCGACACCAGCGAGGTATCCTTGATCAGGCTGATCAGCGTGTTGCTCATGGCCGGCACGGCAACCCGCAGCGCCTGCGGCAACACCACGTGGTACAGCGTGCGCCAGTAACCCAGGCCCAGACTGTAGCTGGCCGCCCACTGGCCCTGGCTGACCGCCGTGATGGCGCCGCGCAGGCTTTCAGACAGGAAGGCGCCCGAGTTCAGGCTGAGTGCCAGGATGCCGGCCGTCACTGGCGAAAACTCGATACCGACGCTGGGCAAGCCATAGTAGATGACAAACATCTGCACCAGCAGCGGCGTACCGCGCATCAGGCTGACATACACATGGGCCGGCCACGCCAGCAGGCGATACGGCAGCATGCGCAGCACCGCCACCGGGAAGCCGATCAGCAGGCCGCCAACCATGGCCGCCAGCGCGAACAGCACCGTGTAGCCGGCGCCGCGCAACATGATCGGCGCCGCTTCGCGCAGCAGCTGCAGCCATTCCATCGCTTACGGCGCTTTGCTGACGTCGACGCCGAACCACTTGACCGAAATCGCCTTCAGGCTGCCATCGGCCGCCGCGTCGGCCAGCGCCTTGTTGAGCGCTTGCTTGAATTGCGGATTGCCCTTCTTGAACGGAATGCCCATGCGCTCGGCGACGCCAACCTGGGCGCCGGCCTTGATCGGCAGCTTCGAGATCTTCAGCAGGTAGGCCGACATCAGGCTGTCGTTGAGCGCGGCGTCGATGCGGCCTGCCGCCAGGTCCGACATGGTGTCCGGCGCCGCCGCATAGCTGCGCACGTCGATGCCCGGCACCGCCTTGGCCTGCTGCTCGTAGACGCTGCCCTGCCCCACGCCCAGCTTCTTGCCCTTCAGGTCGGCCAGCGTCTTGTAGGCCGCTGTCTCGTTATTGCGCACGATCAGCTGCGGCATCGAATAAATGTATGGCTGCGAGAAATCAAACGCCTGCTCGCGCTTCGGATTGATGCCCACCTGCGAGATGATGACGTCATACTTGTTGGCTGCCAGCCCGGCCAGGATGCTGGCCCACTCGCTGCTGACAAATTCCACCTTCAGGCCCAGCTTGCCGGCCAGCAGTCTGGCGACATCGACATCGTAGCCGGCCAGCTCGCCATTCTTTTCCTTGTAATTGAATGGCGGATAAGTACCTTCCAGCGCCACCTTCAGCGTGCCACGCGCCTTGACGGTGGCCAGCAGGTCGGCGGCCGAGGCCGGCAGCGCAATGCTGAGCGCCAGCGCCAGCAGAAATTCGCGTTTGAGCATGAAATTCCTTTAAAGACGGGACGCTTACCAGGCGCCCATGCGACGACGCAGGCCAAAATTATGGCCGACGACCAGGATGGAACTGGCGATCAGGCCGCTCAGTCCTATCATCAATTGCACCAGCTTATCATCGGGCAGCACCCACATGCGGCCCGGCGGCGCTTCCTGCACGCGCGCGGCCGCCATGATCAGCGGCGTCACCCATGCGGCGTCTTCGGTCACATCCAGCACCAGGTAGCCGTCCTGCGTGGTTTGCAGATAGATGTCGCCGCCCTCGGCCAGCGTGAAGCATACGCCATAGCCGGTTTCATGCTTGCCGATGTGCTGTTGCAGCGCCTGGTTATGTTCCTCGATCCACAGCTCCACGTCGGCGGGCGTTTCCAGCCCGCTCCACGGGACCGGACGGAAGCGTGGCGGCTCGTTATTGTCTTGCATGATGTTCCTGTTGCTTTCCCAAGCCGCCAGTGTAGCCGATCCGGTGTCAACCTTTCCAGGTGCGTTGCAAGCCAGTGTCGGCGTGTATCCAGCCACCGCGCGGACCGGCGCGGTAGTAGAAGCCCACGCCCCCCTGGCGGAAACTCCTGACCAGGCCGCCCAGCACCTCGGAATTCAGGTTGGCCAGACGGATGTCGGCGGCCCGCCCCACCATGTGCAGCGACTGGCGCGCGGCAGGCACGCCCGCCTCGCGCAGCTTGGCGTTGGAGGCCGGCGTACGGTAGCCGGACAGGATCTCCACCGGCGACTCGATGCCGTAGCGCTGCACGAAAGCCTGCGTGCCCCACAGTGTCTCGAACAGCTTGGGATCGATGTTGCGCGCCTCGTTGCCGCCATTGACGTCACGCATCAGGTGGCACAAGTCCTCGTAGGCCGACTGGATGATCTCGCCATCCTTCCAGTACAGCAGCTTGGCGCGCTCCTTGCTCGCCGGACGCGTCACCTCGATGGTGCGCGGGCGCAGCCAGAACTCCAGGTCAAGCGCCTGGGCGTCGAAGATATCCGGTGGCGGTTCCATCATGCCGCCGGTGCCGGACGGCGCCGACTGCTCGGCAGCGCGCGCCATCTGCTTGACCGGTTTCGGCGTGGTGGTTGTTATGTTGCCATGCCGCACCGGCGCGCTGGAAGCGCAACCGATCAGCGGCACAGACAAAAAGCTCGCGGCGGTCAGTCCGACTCCCCGCTGAATGAAATCTCTGCGCGATGCCATAGTTTATCCATGTAAAGCAATGTTGACACTATAGCTTATGCGGAGGGAAGCACAAACTGTCCCCGATACCCTTAACTTGCGCTTAAGAAATGATACATCTGTGTGAGTGATGCATTTATTGTGTATCGGAAATGGTTTTTGCTGCCTAGTTATACGACTTGTTAATGGCTGGCATTCCAACAATAAAGTATCCATATATGGTGCGCCGCATTATAGTTCAGCCATACCAGATTTGTTTTCCCGATGAACTAATTAATTGGAGCCCTACCATGATCATCCGTTCTATCATCGCCCTTGGCCTGATCTCGCTGTCGACCATCAACCCAGCTGGCGCCGCTACCGATGCACGCCTGGCCAACGCCAACTGCGACGCCCCGGCCTACCGCAACACCTGGCAAGACGACGAACTGCAAGGCAACGTCAAACTGGCCGTGCTGGTTGACGCCAACGGTAACGTGCAAGACACCAAAGTGATCTCGTCGAGCGGCCACGTCGCCCTGGACAAAGCCTCGCTGCGCGCCAGCGCCGCTTGCAAATTCCAGCCAGCCAGCAACGGCGCAGCGCCGGTCTGGGCCCAAGTGCAATACAAATGGGTTCTGAACTAAGTGATTGTCATGCTGCCCACCGCGCCGGCTCCTGAAGCAAAGCCGCGCGCGGTTCGTCCAGCAGATATCCTTGCACCAGCAGTGATACACCTGCGGCCGCGCTGAGTTCGCGCAGAGCCGCCAGGTGTTGTGGCGTTTCCAGCCGCTTGAACACCAGCTCCACCCGGGACGCAGCGCAACGCTGCAGCAATTGTTCCAATCCTTCCCTGTCCTGCAATTCCCGCGCGTCCAGCTTGAACACATCCGGCCGCAGTCGCTCCAGCACGCCCAGCGCATCGCGCGCACTGCTGACGTTGACCGCAAAGCGGAAGCCGTTGCGGCGATAGTTGTCCGACACATAATTCAACAGCCAGCCCTGCTGCGGCGTCGCCGCCGGCAGTTGCAGCACCACGCGGTTCAGCGGCAGCTCCAGCGCATCGAGAATGCGGCGGAACGCGTGGCCGTGATTGCTGCTGACCGCGCTCAGCAGGCGGTCATGCACGTTCAGGTACAGGTCGGCCGCCGAGTCGCTGGCCTGGCGGAAGAAATTAATCGAATGCAGCATGCGGCACAGCCGGTCCAGCTCGATGGATTCGTCGTCGCTGGCCGCGTGATCCAGCAGCTTCCACAGCGACAGGCCCTGGTCCTGCGCCGACACGCTGCGCGCCAGGCCTTCATAAGCCCGCACTGCCCCGCCGTCCAGGTGACGGACAGGCTGGAACGCGCTGCTCATGGTGCAATTGAAAAACCGCCCTTGCGCCTTGCCCTCGTGATCGAGCCAGATGCTGGAAGCGGCGCCGGTGGCGTCGGATAGACGCGCCAGGTACTTCTGCAGGATGGGATATGACATGGGATTCCTCTTGGGATACTGACAATGTCGACAGCGTATTCCCGCGCCACGCAAAGCTGAACGAATGCTTTCGCCTAAGGTTATGCCAAAACATTCGTTCCTGCGCTGCGGTGCGGCCTTTATCGTGAGGTCATCGTTTAACTCTATGTCGTCAGCCCATGTGCCAACTCCTCGCAATGAGCAGCCATAAACCGGCCGCAGTGGATTTCTCGTTTGCCGGCTTTGCCGAACGCGGCGGCCGCACCGGCGAACACAAGGACGGCTGGGGCATCGCGCTGCACACGCCCACCGGCTGCCGTTTGTACACCGATTACCTGCCATCGATCCACTCGCCGCTGGCGGCGCAATTCAAGCAGAGCCCGATCAAGGCGCGCAGCGTGGTGGCGCATATCCGCAAGGCCACGCAAGGCCGTGTCTCGCTGGAAAACAGCCACCCGTTCACCCGCGAGCTGTGGGGCCAGACCTGGTCGTTCGCCCATAACGGCGACCTGAAACTGTTCGATCCGAATCCCAGCCTGTATGCTCCGTGGGGCGACACCGACAGCGAGCGCGCCTTCTGCCATGTGCTCTCGGGGCTGGCGTTGCGTTTCGCCACCCAGCCGGAGCGTCACGTCCTGTACGCGGCGCTGGAAACGCTGGCCGGCGAAATCGCCGACTACGGCACCTTCAATTTCATCCTGTCGAATGGCGAGCTGCTGTTTGCCCATTGCAGCACCGACCTGCATGTGGTGGTGCGCGAATATCCGTTCTCGGTGGCGCACCTGATCGATTGCGATCTCAGCATCGATTTCAGCCGCCACAACCATCTGGACGACCGCATCGCCGTGATCGCCACGCAGCCGCTGACCTCCAACGAGCAGTGGACGCAGTTTGCGGCTGGCGAACTGAAACTGTTCGCCGGTGGGGTGGAAGTGGGAGCATTGCCGGAACAGCGGCAGGAGAATCTGAAGGTGGCTTACTAGGCGGTATTGCAATTGCAGAATTTCTTGCGCTTGGGCGCATTCGGGCAGGTGGCGTCTTCGTCCAGCTGCTTCCAGAAGAATACCGTCTCCACGCCATAGGGCGAACGCACCAGGCCGGCATCGATATAGCCGCGCTGGGCGAAGAAGTCCTTGCCGGTAGCCGTGCTGTGCAATTGCAGCGCTTTCACGCCCCAGTCACAGGCCTGCTCTTCCATGCGCTTCAGCAGCGCCTTGCCAACGCCCTTGCCGCACGCTTCCGGCAGCAGATAACACAAGGCCACCTTACCGGCGCCGGTCAGCAGGGCGACGCCGACAACGGTGCCTTCGCTGATCGCGACCAGCGAAAAATTGGTGGGCGAACTGAACCAGTTGGCCACCATCTGCGGAGTTTTATTGCCTAGCCAGGCATCAAGAATGGCGGGATCATTCTTATGATCCAGTTCGCAGCATTCCTTGATCGAACGGCGCAATACATTGCATGCTGCCTCCGCATCCGTCGACGCAGCAATACGAATTTCAAGACTCATTTAGGCTCACAAACATTACTTTAGTGCTGGGAACGACTATACACTAAGCCGGGACAGGCCGTTTGCACACGAATGTTTTCGAAAGTCCATATACGATTTGTAATGAACTTCTAAGCATATTACGAAAAATTCGTATCTTTTCCGGGCGAAATTTTACACCATGGACGTCTTGATATTACGAAAGCTCATTATGACCACCACAAAATCGACTCGCCGCTTCGTTTTACAGTCCTTCCTGGCTGCCTCGGCCACCCTGCTCGGCCTGCCTCAGGCGCACGCCGCCGACACCGTGCTGCTGAACGCCGCCTATGACGTTACCCGTGAGCTGTTCAAGGAAATCAACCCGGCCTTCAGCGCCGACTGGAAGAAAACTACCGGCGAGACGGTCAGCGTCAACCAGTCGCACGGCGGCTCGTCCAAGCAGGCGCGCTCGGTCGCCGATGGCCTGGAAGCCTCGGTGGTCACCATGAACCAGGCCAACGACATCGATATCCTGGTCGAGCGTGGCGCGGTAGCGGCCGACTGGGCCAAGAAATTTCCCAACAATGCGTCGCCGTTCTACTCCACCATGGTGTACCTGGTGCGCAAAGGCAATCCAAAGCAGATCAAGGACTGGGCCGACCTGGCCAAGCCTGGTGTGAAAGTCATCATTCCGCATCCTAAGACCTCCGGCAATGGCCGCTACACCTATCTGGCCGCCTGGGGCGCCGTGATCAAAAAAGGCGGCAACGAGGCGCAGGCGCGCGACCTGGTCGGCAAGATCTTCAAGAACGTGCCGGTGCTGGATGCCGGTGGCCGTGGCGCCACCACCACCTTCACCCAGCGTGAGATCGGCGACGTCCTGGTGACCTTCGAAAACGAAGTCAACCTGGTGCGTGAAGAATTCGGCGACAAGTTCGACGTGGTCTACCCTTCGATCTCCATCCTGGCGGAATCGCCGGTGGCGGTGGTTGACCGCGTGGTCGAAAAGCGCAACCTGCGCAAGCAGGCGACCGGCTACATCAACTTCCTGTACAGCGAAGAAGGCCAGGAGATCATCGCCAAGCACTCGCTGCGCCCACGTTCGGAGAAAGCCTTCAAGAAGTACAACGCCAACTTCCGCCAGGTCACGCTGTTCACCATCGATGATGTGTTTGGCGGCTGGAAAGCAGCCCAGGCCAAGCACTTTGCCGACGGCGCCGAGTTCGACAAGATTTATAACAAATAACAATATACGGAGAGATTCGTTCTCAAACGGCCAGCGTGCCCGTAATCTGGAGGCGTAGTAATCAACCAGACAAAGGAAGCACGATGGCCATTTCTGAAATTAACGTACGTAATCAATTCCGTGGCAAGATCAAGGAAATCATCTTTGGCCCAGTCGTTTCGGAAGTCGATGTGGAAACCCAGCACGGCATCGTCACCTCGGTGATCACCTCGCGCTCGATCCAGGACCTGGACCTGAAGGTCGGCAGCGAAGTCATCGCGCTGGTGAAATCCACCGAAGTTTCGATTGCCAAGATCGGCAATTAGTTTAGCAACCGTCCCGGCCGCCGCCGCCGCCGGCAACGAAAGAAAGCCCTGAGGAGCTCCCGCCTCAGGGCTTTTTTGTTTAAGACCATCTTTGTGGCAAAAAATATATAAGAATCCGAGGCTTACACACAATAGACGAGAAGCCACTTTAATGTTATTGTCTTCCCTTAGAGAATATTGCCGTATAGCTAGACCTTTTACGCGCGCCGCGTCGCCCAGACGTGTCCGATAGACTTCCTATTCCCTGATTCATACCATGCTCAAAAAAATAGTTGCTGTATTGCTGAGTTCGTTTACTGCGGTGACGTTTGCCGCAGGACCGTCGCTCGGATCGCAGTCGGTGCTGGTGGTGGAAGACGCCACCGGTAAAGTACTGCTCGAAAAGAATGCCGATAACCAGGTGCCGATCGCCTCGCTGACCAAGCTGATGACCGCGATGGTGGTGCTGGACGCCAAACTCGACATGAACCAGATGATCGAAATCGATCGTGCAGATGTCGATACGCTGAAACACAGCGCCTCGCGCGTGCCGGTCGGCGCCGAGTTGTCACGCGGCGATGTGCTGCAACTGGCGCTGATGTCGTCAGACAACCGTGCCGCTGCATCGCTGGCGCGCACCTATCCGGGCGGTGCGCCGGCGTTCCGCATGGCGGTGCGCAGCAAGATCCGTACGCTGGGTTTGACCCAGACGGTGATCGAGGAGCCGACTGGCTTGTCGCCGCACAATGTGTCAACCGCAACCGATCTGATCAAGATGGCGACGGCGGCATCGGCGTATCCGGAGATCCGCCGCATCACCACCGACACCAAGGACATCATCAAGATCAAGGGCCGCAAGGTGGAGTATCACAACACCAACCGCCTGGTTGGCGCCAAGGGTTGGGATGTCGGCTTGTCCAAGACCGGCTACACCGAAGAGGCAGGCCGCTGCCTGATCATGCGCTTCAAATCTGGTGGAAAGAACAACACGCTGGTACTGTTGAATGCAGGCGCCAACTCGGTGCGCAATATGGATGCGGTCAAGATTCGCCGCCTGATTGCTGGTCCGGATGAGAAACCAAAAGTCATGAAAGCGTCGGCCAAGACCAAGAAGAAGGCGGTCAAGCAATCCAAGCGCGTGCGTCGCGCGATGTAAGCTTCCCCCGCACCGCCATGTGGGATCTGACCGCGTACGCGGTCAGATCCTAGGTGGTAACGCGTGCGTAGAGGAAAAAGCAAGCGGAATGGCGCCAGATTCTGGCGTCAACGCGCCAATTCCTGGCTTAAACGCCGCGCTGGAGTTCGGCGCGGCAATTCACTGGCCGAGCAAATTGCGCAGGCCACTCGCCCGCTGGGTGCGCTGGCCTATCGCATCCAGCAACACCTGCCCGTTCGGCGTGAGTAACGTGAAGTAGTCGCGCGCGCGCGTGATGCCGGTGTAAATCAACTCCCTGGCCAGCATGCCGCCGCCGTCTTTCGGCAACACCATGGCCGTGTGCGCGAACTCCGACCCTTGCGATTTATGCACCGTCATCGCAAACGCCGTCTCGACATTTCTTAACCTTGTGGCAAGCACGCTGCGCACCGTTTCGCCTTCCGAAAAGTACACCCGCAGCGCCCCCGGCCGCGCCGGATCGGGCAAGGTCAAGCCGATATCGCCGTTAAAAACACCGGTCGCATAATCGTTACGCGTGACCATCACTGGCCGGCCGACGTACCACTCACCAGTGCGCTTGAGCAAACCCGCCGACTGCAATTTTTGCTCGATAGCATCATTGAGTCCCGCCACGCCCCATTCGCCCTCCCGCACCGCGCACAGGATGCGGAAGCTTTCAAACGCCTTCAGCACGGATTTCACCCAGGCAAGTTGTACGATCTCATCGACCTCAGCAGGGGAATTTTTAACTAACTGCAAATATTGCCGATACCCGCCCTCCGCGCCCGGCCGGCCGTTCAGCGCCAGTTGCAGCAGGTCTGCGGATTGCGCCAGATCAGTCCAGGCAATCCTGGCATCTCGTCCTTCGCGCAATACATTGACAGCCGCCGCCGCGTCACCGCTGTTGACCGCCAGCGCCAACGCGCCGATCGGTCCGCCAAAGCGGCGGCTTTCGCGCAGCATCACTGTCTGCTGGGCAATCGGCCCGCCATGGCCTTCGAAGCCGGCCGGAATCTCTTGGCCGGTGCTGGCATGTACATACGACAAGGTTTCCGGCAGATAGTCGCCGGCCTCGGCGTTGTGACACAGGTCGCCCAACACCGCCCCCGCCTCCACCGACGCCAATTGATCCTTGTCGCCCAGCAGTATCAGCGTCGCGGTCTCCGGCAGCGCCGCCAGCAGCGCCGACATCATTTCCAGGTGAATCATCGACGCTTCGTCGACGATCAACACGTCCACCTCCAGCTGATTGCCGGCATTGTGCTGGAAGGCGCGCGTATCCGGCCGCGCCCCAAGCAGGCTGTGCAGCGTGCGCGCCGCGCCCATGCGGGCAGCCAGTTCGCGCAGCGGCAGCTCGCCGCCGACCTTGTCGGCCAGCTCGTCCAGCGCGGTATCGATGGATTGCTTGAGCCGCGCCGCCGCCTTGCCGGTCGGCGCCGCCAGCGCCACGCGCAGGCCGGCCTGGCGCTCGCCGGCGGTGGCAAACAGCAAGGCTAGCAGGCGTGCCACGGTGTAGGTCTTGCCGGTGCCGGGCCCGCCGGTGATGATGCCAAGCTTGCCGCGCATGGCCACCGCGCAGGCGATTTTTTGCCAGTCGGGGCCACCGCCGCGCGCAGCGTGCGGGAACAGGATGTCCAGCCAGCGGCGGATGTCCGCCGTCTGCGCCTCGTCGTCCAGCGGCAGCACACCGCCCAGCGCGCGGCCGCGCACCGCCTTCGCGACGTGGGTTTCGTCCTGCCAGTAGCGGCGCAGGTACAGGCGCTCGCCATCCAGCACCAGCGGCTGATGGTCGTCGGCACTGTGCGCCGCCCACACCTGCTGGCAATCAAGCAGCAGCGTGCGCCATGCGGCCGTACTTTCCGGCCAGTCGCCGACCGATGCGCGCAGCTCGCGCCACTCGTCGCCGCTCCAGCCCAGCAGCGCGGCCGGGTCGGCGTTCAGCTCATCCAGCATCAGGCAACTGTGGCCACGCCCTTCCAGTTCGGACAGCAGCACGCAGGCCGCCATCAGTTGCGGCGAGCTGTCGCCCACCGACGCGATGAAGCGGGCAAAGGCGCCGCTCAGGCGGCGAAGTTGCCCGGCCTCGGTCAGCGCATCGACTTGCGCGAAAAATTCATGACTCATTGGTTGCACCCAGCAGGCTATCCAGCCCGTCCAGAAGATCGGGGTCCGGCGCGATCCAGTAGCAGCCGCGCGTCTGCGGATTGCCTATGCCGCGCAGGAACATGAAGATGGCGCCGCCCAGCTGTGTGGCCGGATCGTAGGCGTCGCCCAGCCGGCTTTGCAGCAGGCGGTGCAAGGCCAGCATGTAGATCGCGCCCTGGATGTCGTAGCGATGGTCGGCCATCGCCGCCACCAGCGCCGGCTCATGATAGGCGGCATCGCCACCGCCCAGCGCATTCGACTTGTAGTCGAGTATCCAGTAGCGGCCCTGATGCTCGAACACCAGGTCGCAGAAACCTTTCAGCATGCCGTGCAGCTGGCGCTCCGGCAGCGCCGGCCGCGCGGCGCCGCCCAGCAGGTGCTTGGCGCACAGCTGGTCCAGCGCGCCGGTGGCCAGACGCTCGCTGGGGAACCAGAACTCCATCTCCGGCAGCGGCGCAGCGATGGCGCTCAGCGGCGCATTCACATGCGGCAGCGGCGTGTTGGCGATTTCGCGTAGCCAGGCCAGCGTGTCGTCGAGGCGGTTGCCCCAGCCGGCGCGCTCGACGCGGCGCGTCAGGCGTGTTTCGAAATGCTCATGGCTGACAATGTCGAAGCCTTCCTGTCCCATCCACTCCAGCTGCTCGTGCAGGAAGTTGCCGGGCACCGAGCCGCGCGGGAAGCGATGCCATGGCGTGTCTTCGACGCGCGACGGCACGACCATGGCTGGCTGGCCGTCATCTTCCAGCAGCTTTTCCTGCTGGGCGTCACGCGGCACCGGGCCGGCGGCGCTGATGATGCCGGTCGGGCCGGTGCGGCGCGCCAGCGAACTGAAACTGCCAACCGACCAGTCACGCTCGAAATGTCCGCTGTAATGCTGCGGCTCCAGCAGTGGCGGGCGGTGTTCAACGCGGCTCAGGCGCGTCACCTGCCGCGCATCCATCGCCAGCGTGGCGATGCTGATATCGGTGCAGTCCTTACAGGTATGCTGCCAGCGCTCCAGCATCAGGTCCGACGGCAGCGCTGCGCCACCGGTCAGCAGGTAGCCGAGCGCGGATTCATGCAGCGTGTTGTCCCCGGCCTTGCGCGCTGACAGTGCGGTCACACCCAGCCACAGGAAGTGACGCGCGCGCGTCAGCGCAACGTACATCAGGCGCAAGTCTTCCTGCAGGCGGGCTTTTTCGACCAGTTCCATCGCGGTGTCGGTCAGCGCCATGTCGATCTGGCGCACGCCGTCGTCGTCGCTGAATTCAAAGAAGCTGCGGTTGCGACGTTCGACCTTGCGCGCGGTGACGGCAAACGGCAGGTACACCAGTGGATATTCCAGGCCCTTGGATTTGTGGACCGTGACCACCTTCACCAGCTCGGCGTCGCTTTCCAGTCGCAGCACGCGCTCGTCACCGGCACCCTCGCCGCCTTCGATCTGTTCGGCGAGCCAGCGTATCAGCGCCTGTTCGCCGTCCAGCTGGCGGCTGGCCGATTGCAGCAGTTCCGCCAGGTGCAGCAGATTGGTCAGTCTTCGTTCGCCGCCGACCTGCTGCAACAGCGCTGCTGGCAGTTGCAGTTCATGGATGAAGCGGCGCAGCATGGCCAGCACGCCCTGGCGCTGCCAGATGATGTGCAGCGCCTTCAGTTGTTCGACGCGCTCTTCCCACGCCAGTTCGTCCGACGACAGGCGCGCCAGTTCGGCCAGCGGCAGGCCGGCAGTGCGCGTGGCGAACGCCGCCCGCGCCAGCGCGCCGTCCAGCGGATTGGCCACCGCCGACAGCCAGCGCAGCACATCGGCCGCTTCCTCGCTGTCGGTCACCGAGTCCTTGTCGGACAGGTAGACGCTTGGCACGCCGCGCCGTTGCAGCGCGCGGCGGATGGCTGCCGCCTCCTTGCGGTCGCGCACCAGCACGGCGATATCGGCCGGCTTCAGGCGTTCAAAGGTGTCGCCCTGGAAGCCGGTGCGTTCGTCGTTGAGGCGCGCGACGATATCCTCCGCGCAGTAGTGGGCGAAGAATTCACGGTAGCTGTCGGCCTTGAGGTCTTGTGCGGCGCTACAGGCAATGACCAGTGCCGGCACGTCGCCGTCGGCGCCAACCATGCGCTCCTTGCGTCCCTTGGCGCCGACCGCCTCGAATGGCAGCGGGTTGTCGCGCGTGGCAGGATCGCGGAAGCGGAAGGCGCCGCGCGCAAAACCGTCGCCATCGCCGCGCCCCTCGGCGTTGAGGAACAGATGGTTGACGGCGTCCACCACCGGCCGGGTCGAGCGATAGTTGGTGCCCAGCTGGTAGTGGCGGCCGGCGGTGGCGCGGCGCGCCGACAGGTAACTGTGGATGTCGGCGCCACGGAAACCGTAGATCGACTGTTTCGGATCGCCGATCAGGAACAGGCCAGTTTGCGGGTCGTTGTCGGCCACGCGGTATAGCGCGTTGAAGATCTGGTACTGATTGGGCGCCGTATCCTGGAATTCGTCGACCAGCGCCACCGGATACTGGTCGGTGATGCGCTTGCGCAGCGCGGCGCCGTTTTCGCCTTGCAGGGCGGCGTTCAGGCGATCCAGCATGTCGGCAAAGCCGAACTGGCGGCTGCGCTTTTTCAGCTCGGCCATGCGCGCGGCGACTGCGGCGGCGGCGTGGCGATACAGCGCATGCGACAGCGGGGCGATTTCCGCCAGCGCGAATTTCAGCGGCAGCGTGGCTTCGAAATCTTCCGGTACGACGGTGCTGAAATTCTTGGCGAAAGCGTCTTCCACGCCTTCGGTGGTCAGGCGGTTCCAGGCGGTGTCCGAAATATCCGGCCGCACGCTCACCGGGTTCTGCGCCCATTCGCGCAGGCCGTTGAACCAGGCGACCAGGGAGTCAGGCCGCATCTTGTTACCGTTGAGGCACTTGGGATCGGCAGCACGCAGCTGGGCGATCCATTGTTCCATGCGGTTGGCGCGTTCGTACCAGCCGGCTTTCAGTTCGGCCAGCTGCGCCTGCTGCTCGCGCTGCACGTTAGCGATCAATACGCCCAGCGAATCGCCACTGGCCTGGCCGATGATGTCTGCGCGTTTCACCAGCTCACGGATCGAGAACTTCAGCGCACCGACATCGCTCCAGCACGACAGCAACGCGTCCAGCGAGACAGCATTCAGCGGATAGACCTGCTGGCGCCAGTAATCGTGCGCAGCGTCCTCGAACAGCGCCTGCTCGTCGCTGACCAGTTCTTCGTCAAACAGGCTGCCGCTGTCGAAGGCGTGCTCGCGCAGCATGCGCTGGCACCAGGCGTCGATGGTGAAGATGGCCGCTTCGTCCATGGTTTCCGCCGCCAGTTGCAGGCGGTGTGCGGCCTGCTGCTGGGCGGCGTAATCCGGATAGGATTCGAGGATCTGGTCCAGGTAGTCGTCCGGATTGGCGTGCGGCGCGGCTTCACGGAAGTAGGCTGCCGCCTCCACCAGCCGTTCGCGCACGCGGTTGGACAGTTCACGCGTGGCGGCGCGGGTGAAGGTCATCACCAGAATATCGGCTGGCAGCAGCGGGCGCCGGTAGGCGTCGTCTCCGCCGTGGCCCAGCACCAGCCGCACGTATAGCGCGGCGATGGTCCAGGTCTTACCGGTGCCGGCGCTGGCCTCGATCAGGCGCGAGCCGTGCAGCGGGAAGGTCAGCGGCGCAAGCTGGTTGGCGACGTTGCTCATGCTGTGCCCTCGCCTTCGATCTGCTCGACTGTGATGCACTGCTCCATCCAGTCCGCCAGTGGTCCATACAGCGCCAGCGAGACATCATGAAAATCCGCCTCGGCGCTCAGCGCCGCGAAGTCCGGCCACATGCGCTTCAGGCACAGGTCTTCGTTTTCGCCATGAAGGTCGAAACCGCCGTCGTAGACGGCGCGCGGATCGCCCTCGCGCACCAGCGCCAGCGCGGTCTTGCAGGCGGTGGGCAAGGGACGATTCATGCCGTCGCGCCAAAGGCAGACCAGCTCGCGCAGGGCCTCCTGTGCCTGCTCCCGGTCCAGCGGCTGCATGGTCACGATGGCGTCACGCGCAACCAGGTAACCGGTGACCTGCATGCCGGTGGCGGAGATGGCCAACTGGCGCAGCCAGGCCGCGATCAGCTTGTCGCCGCGCGGCTTGCCCTGCTTGTCGGCCACGCGCGAGGACATCTGCGCCAGCCAGACAGTGTCGTTGCCATTGGTGCGCAGCTGGTCGATCCAGTCGTCCAGCGGCACGCCGGCCAGCACCAGGTTCAATGCGACCTTCGGCGCCGGCAAGCTGTAATGCTGGCGCAGCGTCAGCCAGGCGCAGCGCACCGGCACCAGCGCATCGACCAGCTTGTCCTGATACTGCTGACCGATCAGGCCTATCGGCAGCCGGCCTTCACGCGCCAGGCGCCCGGCACGCTGCGTCAGCTTGTCGTAGACCTCTTCGATCAGTTCCGGCGTTTCGGCGTCATCCAGCATCGTATCTTCCAGCACGTAGCGTTGTAGCGCGTCCAGCGAGAACGGTTCCTCGTCCTCGCCCACCAGCGCCGCTTCGCCAAACATCACACCCAGACGCTGACGGAAGAAGAAGCGCACCGGTTGGCGGATGAAGTTGTTCAAGCTGCCCAGTTTCAGGCGGAACTTGTCGTCGATGTCGAATGGCGGCAGTTCGGCCGTCTCGCTGGCCGTACCCTCCTCGCCGTGCGCCTCGCGCCATTCGCGCGCATAGGTCAGCAGGCCGCCAGCCTCGAAGTAACGCCGGCTGAACGGCTGCAAGGCGTGCTCGGTGGTGCGCGCGTGCAGGTCCAGCTGCCAGCCGCTGACCAGGTAATCGCGCAACTGCGACACCAGCACCGACGGCGGCTGCTCGCTGTTGTCGCGCACATTCCGTCCGACCCAGCTGATATAAAGCTTGTCGCGCGCGGCCAGCACTGCCTCCAGCATCAGGTAGCGGTCGTCGTCGCGGCGCGAGCGGTCGCCGGGACGCGACATGCCGGGCAGCGCCAGCAGGTCGAAGTCGGCCTTCGGCGCGCGGCGCGGGAAGTCGCCATCGTTCATGCCGAGCAGGCAGACCACGCGGAACGGCACGGCGCGCATCGGCATCAAGGTGCAGAAGGTGACGCCGCCGGAGACGAATTGGTGATTCAGCGTCGGCTCGTCCATCAGGCCCAGCCAGGCTTCGCGCAATACAGCCAGCGGCACGGCTTCGTCGTAGCCGGCGCCTTCGCAGGTGTCCAGCCATTTGTTCAGGGCGTCGTCCAGCTGCGCCAGCGTCAGGCGGTCGCCCTCTTCGCCGGATTTGAAGAAGGCGGCCAGCAAGGCGCGCGCCTGTACACCCCATTCAGCTGGCGAGCGCGCTTCGGCCAGCACGGCGCGCCAGTGCAGCAGCGCCTCCACCAGTTGCGCCAGCGAGCCGGCCAGCGCGGCATCCAGTCCACCGACTTCGCCGTAAGGTTCGATGCCGGCGAAACTGTCGCCAGCGCCGCTGGCGTAACCGAGCAGCATGCGGCGCACGCCGAAGATCCAGGCATTCTGCTCGCCGGCCGGGCCGAGGCCAAGGCCGCTGCGGTGCTGCTGATCCAGGCCCCAACGCACGCCGGAACCTTCGATCCAGCGGCCCAGCGTCGGCAGGTCGTCTTCATGCAGACCAAACCGGCCGGCCAAAGCCGGCACGTCCAGCAGGTCGCGCACCTCGCTCTGGCGACAGCGCTGCTGCGGCAGCCGTAGCAGCCATTCCAGCGCCACCAGCAGCGGATTGACGCTGCGGTCATTGACGTCGCCGATCTCGAACGGGATGTAGCGGGCGTCGCTGCGGCGGTGCTGGGCGAAAACCGCGTGGATGGCGGCGGAGAAGGTATCGATGTCCGGCACCATAACCACCACGTCGCGCGGGCGCAGCGGCCGACCGCCACGTTCGGCGTCGGCAAACATTTTCAGCAACTGGTCGTGCAGCACTTCGACTTCGCGCTGCACGCTGTGGGTGACGTGGAATTCGATCGACCGGTCCTTGTCTGCCGGCGGCACGCCGGGATGCTCGGACAGTGGCAGCAGTTCGCGTACGGCGGCCTGCACCTGTGTCAGCAACGTGTCGCCGTCGCCTTCGCTGAACAGGTCCACGCGCAGCGGCGCCACGTCATCGTTGTCGGCGGCATGAGCCTGCGCAGCTTCGTCGAATTCGTCCAGCATGCGCACAAAGTCGCGGCCCTGCCGCCCCCAGCTGGCCAGCAGCGGATGGCTGTGCGCGTGCAGTTCTTCCAGCGGAATCTGGCCCAGGTCCTGGCCGTTGCGCAGCTGCTGGCGACGGTGCGCGCTGCGCAGCAGGTCGCGTCCTTCGATGATGTCGCCCCAGTAGTATTGACAAGGATTCGGCACCGCCAGCAGCACCTGAGTGTAGCGGGCGATCGCGGCCAGCGCCTGCAAGGTCTGGAACGGCAATGCCGAGACGCCGAAGATCACCACGCGACGCGGCAGACGGCCCATCGGCTCCTCGCCGGCAGCGCTGGCGCGGACGAATTCGGTGTGGACCGTGGCGCGGCCCAGTTCACGCTCGTGCGGTTCGACGTCGGCGATCACCGCGCGCCACAACTGCCCTTGCCAGCGCTGGTCGTCCGGCAGCGGCGTGATGTCGCCACGCGCATTGCGCAGCTGGTCGCGGCCCGCCGCCCAGTCGTCCAGCCAGTCGGCCCGGTACACCTGGTACTGGTCGAACAGGTCGGCCAGGCGTTCGGCCAGTTGCAGGCGGCGCTCCGCTTCGCCGTCGGCGAGGAAGTGGCGCAGCGGCGCGAACACCGGCTCGGCCAGCAGCGTCGGCAACAGGCGCATCAGACGCCAGGTCAGCGGGCCCTTGTCGAAAGCGGAAATGGGTGGCACGCGCTCGCGTCCCAGCATGCCACGGTAGGCGTCCCACAGGAAGCGCGCAGGCAGCGCCACGCGCGAGGCAGCGCAGATGCCGATCTCCTCGGCCAGCGCGATCTTCAGCCACTCGGCCACACCGTTCGATTGCACCAGGAAGATTTCCGACTCCAGCGCCCCCAGCGGGTGGTTGCGCAGCCATTGGAAGACGGCGGCGCGCAACTGTTCCATCTGATTGCCGTGCAAAATCAGCAGGCCGGGGGTGATGCCAGGGTGCATAGGACTGTTCAAAGTGATCGAGGCTGTATTATCGCTCTAGCTTGGGTCGTATGCCAGCAGTTCCTGTTCGATATGTTGATCCAGCACAGTCAGCATGGCGTGCAGTTCGCGGATCAAGCGTTCGGCGTTGTCGCTGTCGGCGTCGTTGCGCACCTGTTCGAGGGCGTAGCACAGGTTCCCGAACTGCATGGCGCCGACCGCGCGCGCGGCCGACTTGGTGCGGTGTCCCAGCTCTGCCAGGTGCGCCAGGTCTTCCATCGCCAGCGCCTCGTCCATTTCGGCCAGACCGTCGCGGGCGGAGGAAAGAAACAGCAGCGCGTACTTGCGCATCTTGTCCGCCTTGCCGCCGAAGGTCTGCGCCAGCGCGTCGACATCGAACAGCAGCGCCGGCGCTTCGGGCGCCGGCGCAGGAGCCGGCATGGCCGGCGCCGAAGGCGCCGTCTGGCGTGGCACGAACACTGGCGGCGACGCCATGGTGAAATACGACGGCGGTGGTGGCGCCAGCGGACGCGCCAGGTCGCTGGACGTCCTGGTCCGCTGGCTCATCCACTTGCACAGCATGTTGAACAGCAGCTTGGGCGCGATTGGCTTGGTCACGAATTCGTCCATGCCGGCGTCCAGGCAGCGCTGCTGGTCGCCACGGCCGGCGTTCGCGGTCATGGCGATAATCAGCGTTGCCGACAGCTTGGGATGGGCGCGGATCAGGCGCGTGGCCTCGTAGCCATCCATCACCGGCATCTGCACGTCCATCAGCACGCAGTCGAAGCGCTCCTTCAGCAGCAGGTCAATGGCCTCCTTGCCGTTGTTGGCGACGCAGACGGTGGCGCCGGCGTCTTCCAGCAGTTCCTGGCCCACCTGCTGGCTGAAGATATTGTCCTCGACCAGCAGGATGGAGGCGCCGCGTATGCTATCCAGCACCTCCTGGCGCACTGCCTCGTCGCCCTGCGCCAGGAAGCACACGCCCTTGGCCAGGCGCGCGGTGAACCAGAAGGTGCTGCCCTGGCCCGGCGTGCTGTCGACGCCCACGCCGCCGCCCATCAGCTCCGCCAGCTGCTTGCTGATGACCAGTCCGAGGCCGGTGCCACCGTAGCGCCGCGTGGTCGAGGTATCGGCCTGGTGGAAGGATTGGAACAGCTGCTCCACCTGTTCGGTCGTCATGCCGATGCCGTGGTCGACCACTTCGAATTTCACCATGATGTGACTGTCGCGTTCCTCCACCGGCCGCGCGCGGATGATCACCTTGCCGTTGTCCGAGAACTTGATAGCGTTGCTGACGAAATTCAGCAGCACCTGCTCCAGCCGCAGCGGATCGCCGCGCAACTGGTGCGACAGGCCGGGGCGGATTTCATACACCAGCTCCAGCCCGCGCGCCTGTGCGCTCTCGCCCAGCTGGCTGGAGATATTCGCCAGCAGCGCATCCAGCGTAAAGTCCAGCACCTCCAGGTCCATCTTGCCGGCTTCGATCTTGGAGAAGTCGAGGATGTCGTTGATAATGCCCAGCAGGTGCTGGCCGGAGTGGTAGATCTTTTGCAAATAGTCGCGCTGTTTCGGGTGCGTGACCGTTTTCAGCGCCAGATGGGCCATGCCGATGATGGAGTTCATCGGCGTGCGGATCTCGTGACTCATATTCGACAGGAAGTCGCTCTTGGCCTGGTTGGCCGCGTCGGCTTCGTCTTTCAGCTTGTGCAGCGCCGTCACATCGGTGGCAAGGCCGATCACCGCCGCTGCCGAACGCCCCAGCTCCACCGGCACCTTGACGGTCCACAGCTGCTGCAGCACGCCGTCACGGTCGACGAACTGGGTTTCGCCGGTGCGCTTGACACCATCGGCAAACACCGGCCGCTCCTGCGCCCAGGCAGCATCCGCCTCGGCGGGTGGCATCAGCTCGCGATCCAGCTTGCCGATGATGTCATGAACCGGCCGGCCCAGGCACTCTGCCATGCGCGCATTGACATACAGGAAGCGCCGGTTCTGGTCCTTCATATAGACGTGGGCATCGACATTGTTCAGCACCGTGTCGAGCAGCACGCGTTGCTTGATGGCGCGCCGCCGCGATGAATACAGCACGAACAGATAGCTATATATCAGCAGCGTGCCGGCAAAGCCGGTCAGCGTCGCGATCCATGGGAAATACACATCGAAGCCGGTCATCAGCACATCCTTGCGGACCTGGAATTGCGCCTTCCATAAGCTGCCATTGAAGTCGATCGGCAGCACGGTTTCCAGATAGTCGGCGCGCTGGGCGGCCGGCAGCGGGGTCGCAGTAATCTCGCCGGTGTCATTAAAGAGCAGGCGGTCGCTGCCCTCGATGACCAGCCGGCGCTGCTCGACGTGGGCGCTGCCGTCGGCATACAGCATCAGATGCACCTGGCGCACCGCCATTTCATCGATCGCGCCCTGGATCAGTTTGGGAATGCTGAAACCGGCGCCGACCGATCCCAGATAGGCAGCGCGGCGTTCGGCCACCGTGGTCAGCGGCATGCCGCTGCGGTAGACCGGGTGGCGCACGCCGAGGCCGTAATGCGGCGCCGGCCGCTGAAACACAATAGGCTGGCCGGATGCAGCGACGTTGCCGGTATCGCGCGACAGTTCCAGCATCCTGGCGATGGCCGGGTTGGCGGCAAGGTCGATGCCGTGGCGCTCGGCCACCATCGGCTCCAGATAGCTCAGCACCACATGCTGCGCACGCCGCCCCGCCGGCTTGATGTCGAACTGCGGATAGCCTTCGGCGCGCACACCGGCGACAAAGGCATCGCGCTGGGCGTCGCTGATGACCGGCGCCCACGTCAGCGCTTCGATGGCCGGGAAGTGGTGCGGAATGCCCAGACTGGCGACATAGCGGTGGAATTGCGTGCGGCTGATCTGGTCCGAAGTCTGGAACAAGGCAGCCAGACCGCGCGTCAGGTCGGAATACGACTTGATGCGCGCCGAAATGCCGTATTGCGTGCTGCGCGCCAGGTTCTCAAACCGCTGCGCCGCATCTTCTTCAACGGTGCGCGAGGCGGCGCTGTACAACAAAGCACCGGTGCCAGTTGCCAAAAGACAACCTACGCCCCAGAACACCAGCCGCGAGCCGACTTTTGAAGTGGAAGAATTTTGCATCACAGCAGCATACTATCAATGCCGTGCGGGAACCAGAGGAACAATTGGTGAGAATTCAGCACAGAATGTGCTGGCAATCGTGCGCTGAGGAAAATTATATTCCGATAATATTTTCCGAGCTAGAAATAGTGGAATCATAATTATTAAAACGATAAAATGGCACGCGCCGCTGGCATGCGGCAGCGCACAATTTTGCTTGACTCCGTCCAATACAAGAGTATCTTTTAACTCCCAAACCGCTACCGTTAACCGCCGCCGTGCAGATCCCGAAAGTTCTTCTCGTCAACGACGACCAGGCCAGCCTGTTTGCACTGGAAAGCTTGCTGCTGGATGCGGCGGATCAGCAATTGTATGAACTGATCACCGCCAGTTCGGGCAAGGAGGCACTGCGCCAGGTGCTGCTACATGAATTCGCCGTCATCCTGCTGGATGTCAGCATGCCTGGCATGGATGGTTATGAAACGGCGGAAGCCATTCATTCGCATCCTCGTTCCGCCGGCACGCCCATCATTTTCATCACCGCCCACTATGCGGATGAACTGAACCGCCTGAAGGGCTACCAGAAAGGCGCAGCCGACTACCTGTTCACGCCAGTGATACCGCAAATCCTGCAGGCCAAGGTGGCGGTGTTTGTCGAACTGGCGGCCAACCACCTGCAACTGCGCATCAAGAGCGATGAGCTGGCACGGCTGAATCAAGACCTGCGCGTGCAGCGCCTGCAAGACCTGGAGCGCATCAACGGCGAGCTGGAACAGGAGATCAAGGAACGCAAGCTGGCGGAGCAGCGCGCGCACGACCTGTCGACACGCGATGCGCTGACCAACCTGATGAACCGCCGCGCGCTGATTCAGCAGCTGGAGCATGCGGTGGCGACCGCAGACCGCAGCGGCGTCGGTTTCGCCCTGCTGTTCCTCGACCTGGATAAATTCAAGCAGATCAACGACAGCCATGGCCACGAGGCCGGCGACGAACTGTTGCGCCAGGTGGCGGCGCGGCTGACGGCGGCGGTGCGCGTGGCCGACATCGTGGCGCGCCTTGGCGGCGATGAGTTCGTGGTGCTGATCGAAGGCAAGGCGGCGTCCGCCAATGCGGCGCGCGTGGGCCGCAAGATCGAGATGGCCTGCGCCCTGCCGTTCGAGGTCGGCGGACAGCGGCTGAAGACCGGAGCCAGCATCGGCATCGCACTGTATCCGGAAGATGGCGCCAACGCGCAGGTGCTGATGAAGAACGCCGACACCGCCATGTACCACGCCAAGCAGAATGGCGCCACGCCGGTGCAGTTCTTCCACGAGGAACTGAATGTCCGTGAGCGCGAACGCGAGCAATGGTCGCTGGAGTTGCGCAAGGCGCTGGCCGCCAACCAGCTGGAACTGCGTTACCAGCCGCAGGTGGAGCTGACCAGCGGCCGTGTCATCGGTGCCGAGGCGCTGCTGTACTGGCGCCATCCGCTGCGCGGCCTGCTGGAAGCGGCGCAGTTTCTGCCGCATGTGATGGATCGTACGCTGCTGGACCGGGTCGACGCCTGGGTGATCGCGCAAAGCTGCGCCCAGGCCTCGCTGTGGCAAAGCCTGAACGCCACGCCGCCCGGCCGGCCGCTGTGCATCTGGATCAACCTGGCGGCGCCGCTGCTGCATGCGGATCTGCTGCAAGTGCTGCTGCCGGCGATGCGCAAGCATGGCCTGCCCGCTTGCAGCATCGGTATCGAACTGAATGAAAAGCTGCTGCTCGGGCCCAGCGAGCCGCTGGCGCAACTGCTGACGCAAATGCAGAGCGGTGGCGTGCGCCTGGCGCTGGACGATTTCGGCAGCGCGCGCTCGTCGCTGGCGGCGTGCAAGCGCTGGCAACTGAACGCGCTGAAGATCGACCGCAGCTTTGTGCACGGCATTGGCAACGACGAAGGCGGCACCGACATCGTGGCTGCCGTCGTGCACCTGGCCAGGGCGCTGTCGATGCGCGTTATCGCGCTGGGCGTGGAAACGCGATTGCAGCTGGAAGTGCTGCAGGAACTGGGCTGCCAGGCCTGCCAGGGCGACCTGTTTTATCCGCCGCTACCGGCGGCCGGACTGCTGGAGCAAACCAGCGATATCAACTCACCTTCCCTCCTAAGCAACGAGGAATAAGCTATGAATAATATGACCGACTTGGGCGAACAGCTGGATGCCAAGGTTTTGCTGTTCACACTGATGGCGCTGAAAAAAGGAGACTTTTCAGTGCGCATGCCGTCCGACTGGGTCGGCATGGCCGGCAAGATCGCCGATACGCTCAACGATATCATCGACACCAAGGCGCGCATGGTGCGCGAAGTGACGGAAGTCAGCCGCGTGGTGGGCCGCGAAGGCCGCCTGACGCAGCGCGCCGAAACTACCAACACCACCGGTGGCTGGGGCACCATTATCAGCTCCGTCAACACCCTGATCGATGACCTGGTGCGCCCGACCACCGAAATGGCGCGCGTGATCGGCGCGGTGGCCAAGGGCGACCTGTCGCAGACCATGGCGCTGGAGGTCGACGGCCATCCGCTGAAAGGCCAGTACCTGCGCGCGGCGATGACCGCAAACACCATGGTGGAGCAGCTGTCGTCATTCTCGTCCGAAGTGACGCGCGTGGCGCGCGAGGTGGGCACCGAGGGCAAGCTGGGTGGCCAGGCGCAGGTGAAAGGCGTGGCCGGCACGTGGAAGGATTTGACCGACTCGGTGAACTCGATGGCGGGTAACCTGACCTCGCAGGTGCGTAACATCGCCGAGGTGACGACGGCAGTGGCCAATGGCGACTTGTCGAAGAAAATTACGGTAGACGTGCGTGGCGAGATCCTGCAACTGAAAGACACCATCAACGTGATGGTGGACCAGCTGCGCTCCTTCGCTTCCGAGGTGACGCGCGTGGCGCGAGAGGTAGGCACCGAGGGTAAGCTGGGTGGCCAGGCGTATGTGCCGGGCGTCGGCGGCACCTGGAAGGATTTGACCGATAACGTCAACTTCATGGCGTCCAACCTGACCGGTCAGGTGCGTAACATCGCGGCGGTGACGACAGCGGTGGCCAATGGCGACCTGTCGAAGAAGATCACCGTGGACGTGAAAGGTGAGATTCTCGAACTGAAAAACACCATCAACGTGATGGTGGACCAGCTGTCCTCCTTCGCTTCCGAGGTAACGCGCGTGGCGCGCGAGGTGGGAACCGAAGGCAAGCTGGGTGGCCAGGCGCAGGTGAAAGGCGTGGCCGGCACGTGGAAGGACTTGACCGACTCGGTGAACTCGATGGCGGGTAACCTGACGGGCCAGGTGCGTAACATCGCCGATGTGACCACCGCCGTGGCGAATGGCGACTTGTCGAAGAAAATCACGGTGGACGTCAAAGGTGAGATTCTGGAGCTGAAAAACACCATCAACGTGATGGTGGACCAGCTGAACTCCTTCGCCTCGGAAGTAACGCGTGTGGCGCGCGAGGTGGGCACCGAGGGCAAGCTGGGTGGCCAGGCGAACGTGCCCGGCGTGGCCGGCACCTGGAAGGACTTGACCGATGGCGTGAACTCGATGGCGGGCAATCTGACCGGTCAGGTGCGTAACATCGCCGACGTGACCACCGCCGTGGCCAACGGCGACCTGTCGAAGAAGATCACGGTGGACGTGAAAGGTGAGATTCTGGAACTGAAAAACACCATCAACGTGATGGTGGACCAGTTGTCCTCCTTCGCTTCCGAAGTAACGCGCGTGGCGCGTGAGGTGGGCACCGAGGGCAAGCTGGGTGGCCAGGCGTATGTGCCGGGCGTCGGCGGCACGTGGAAGGACTTGACCGATAACGTCAACTTCATGGCGTCCAATCTGACCGGCCAGGTACGTAACATTGCGGCGGTGACGACAGCGGTGGCCCGTGGCGACCTGTCGAAGAAAATCACGGTGGACGTCAAAGGCGAAATTCTTGAACTGAAAGACACCATCAACGTGATGGTGGACCAGCTGTCCTCCTTCGCTTCCGAGGTGACGCGCGTGGCGCGCGAGGTGGGCACCGAAGGTAAGCTGGGCGGCCAGGCTAACGTTTCCGGCGTGGCCGGCACGTGGAAGGACTTGACCGAGAACGTCAACCAGCTGGCGGCCAACCTGACCAACCAGGTGCGAGCGATTGCCGAGGTAGCAACGGCAGTGACGCGCGGCGACTTGTCGCGCTCGATTCAGGTGGAGGCGCGCGGCGAGGTGTCCTACCTGAAGGACAACATCAACGAGATGATCCGTAACCTGAAGGACACCACGCTGAAGAACGCGCAGCAGGATTGGCTGAAGACCAATCTGGCGCGCTTCACCCGCCTGTTGCAGGGCCAGCGCGACTTGCAGGCAGTGACCAAGCTGATTCTGTCCGAGCTGGCGCCGCTGGTATCGGCGCACCACGGCGTGTTCTACATGATGGATTCGCAGGAATCCGACGCGCGCCTGCGCATGATCGCCAGCTATGGTTACCGTTCCAGCCGCAAGCTGCCGACCTCCTTCCTGCCGGGTGAAGGCCTGGTGGGCCAGTGCGCGCTGGAGAAGGTGCGTATCTGGCTGACCGATGTGCCGCGCGATTACATCGTGGTGTCGTCCGGTCTGGGCGCGGCGCCGCCCAACAATATCGTGGTGCTGCCTATCCTGTTCGAGCAGCAGGTGAAGGCGGTGATCGAGATTGCTTCGCTGGACCGCTTTACCGAGACCCACCTGTCCTTCCTCGACCAGCTGATGGAATCGATCGGCGTGGTGCTGAACACCATCGAGGCGAACAGCCGTACCGAGTCGCTGCTGACGCAATCGCAGTCGCTGGCGCAGGAACTGCAACAGACCAACCAGGAGCTGGCGGAGAAAGCGCGCCTGCTGTCCGAGCAGAATATCGAGGTGGAGCGCAAGAACCGCGAGGTGGAACAGGCCAAGCTGGCGCTGGAAGAGAAAGCCACCCAGCTGGCGCTGTCGTCCAAGTACAAGTCCGAGTTCCTGGCGAATATGTCGCACGAGCTGCGCACGCCTTTGAATTCGCTGCTGATCCTGGCGCAGCAGCTGGGCGACAATCCGGACGGCAACCTGTCCGGCAAGCAGGTGGAATTCGCCAAGACCATCCACGGCTCCGGCTCCGACTTGCTGACGCTGATTAATGACATTCTCGACCTGTCGAAGATCGAGTCGGGCACGGTGACGCTGGATGTTTCCGAATACCGCTTCCAGAACCTGCGCAACTATGTGGACCGCACCTTCCGCCACATGGCGGAAGCCAAGCACCTGGGCTTCTCGGTGGAGCTGAAGGACAATCTGCCGACAGCCATGATGACCGACACCACGCGCTTGCAGCAGGTGCTGAAAAACCTGCTGTCAAACGCCTTCAAGTTCACCACCCACGGCCAGGTGTCGTTGCGCATCAGCCTTGTCAGCAGCGGTTTCACCAGCGACCACCCCAATCTTCTGCATGCCGATGCGGTGCTATCGTTCGCAGTCAGCGATACGGGCGTCGGCATCGCCTCGGACAAGCTGCAACTGATCTTCGAAGCTTTCCAGCAGGCCGACGGTTCGACCGCGCGCAAATACGGCGGCACCGGCCTGGGCCTGTCGATTTCGCGCGAGCTGGCGCGTCTGCTGGGTGGCGAGATCCGCGTCGAGTCGGTGGTTGGCAGCGGCTCGACCTTCACGCTGTTCCTGCCGTATAACCGCGCGGGCTTCATCAATTACGACATGGTGCGCGCACCGCAGGTACGTCTGCCGCTGCCAACGCCGCAGGTGGTCTACACGCCGCCGGCGCAGGTCGAGACGGTGCTGGCGGAGCACAGCAGCCTGAGTGAGCTGGACGCCGATCTCGATGAGTTCAGCGGCAGCGATGATCGCGGGCTGGTGGCGCCGGGCGATCCATCGGTGCTCATCATCGAAGACGACGAGCGCTTCTCGCAGGTGGTACTGGGCTTTGCGCGCGAGAAGAATTTCAAGGGCATCGTCACCATGCATGGCGATTCGGCCCTGAGCCTGGCGCGCGATTATCTGCCATCGGCCATCCTGCTGGACCTGGACTTGCCGGACATCGACGGCTTCACGGTGCTGGACCGACTGAAGCGCGACCCGAGCACGCGGCATATTCCGGTGCATGTGATGTCGTCGCTGCGCGAACGTGAGCGTGCGCTGCGACTGGGAGCGATTTCCTACCTTAACAAGCCAGTCAGCAAGGAAGCCTTGCAGGAGGAGTTCTCACGCATCCAGAAGTTCCTGCTGGGCGGGAAGCGCAGCCTGCTGGTGGTTGATGATGAACCGGCACAGCGCGAATCCATCGTGGCGCTGATCGGCGATGTGGACATTCATATCGTCGCGGTGGATACCGGACAGGCGGCGCTGAATGCCTTGCGCGAACAACATTTCGATTGCATGGTGCTGGACCTGACGCTGCCCGATATCAGCGGCTTCGACCTGCTGGACATCATCGGCAAGGACGGCTCGCTGCGCGACCTGCCGGTGGTCATCAATACCGCCAAAGACCTGGATCGCAAGGAAGTGGCGAAGCTGAAGCGCTATGCCAAAACCATCGTCATCAAGGATGCGCGCTCGCCCGAGCGGCTGCTGGATGAAACGGCGCTGTTCCTGCATCGCTCGCAAGCCAGCCTGCCGGAAGCGCAACGCCGCATGCTGGAGGAAATCCACGCGGCGGAAGGCGGCCTGGCGGGACGCAAGGTGCTGATCGTCGATGATGACTTGCGCAACATCTTTGCGCTGTCGTCGCTGCTGGAACGGCAGCAGATGCAGGTGTCGTTTGCCGAAAACGGCCGTGATGGCATCGAGGTACTGGAACGCGATCCGACCATCGAGATCGTCCTGATGGACATCATGATGCCGGAAATGGACGGCTACGATACGATGCGCGCGATCCGCCGCATTCCGAAGTTCAAGTCGCTGCCGATCATTACGCTGACGGCGAAGGCGATGAAGGGAGACCGCGACAAATGTATCGCCGCCGGCGCCTCCGACTACATCACCAAGCCGGTGGACGTGGCACAGCTGCTGTCGCTGATGCGCGTCTGGTTGCACTGATGTCGTCGCTATTCGCTACCCTCAAGGCGGCGCTGCGTGGCGATGAGGAAGTCGCCGCCAGCCCACCGCCAACGGTCACGCCGCTGATCGTTGCGGCGGCCGGCGCGGCACGGCGGCATTCGCCATCGACGGTCGAGGAGCTTGAACTGGAGCTGCTGCTGGAAGCCCTGTTCCAGTGCCACGGCTATGATTTTCGCGGCTACGAGCGCGCGCTGGTCATGCGCAAGGTGCAGGCGCTGTGCGCGCAAATGGGCTTGCTGACCATCTCCGCGCTGCAATCGCGCATCCTGCACGACGACGGCGCCTACCACACCTTGCTGCGCGCGCTGTACGTGGCGCCAGCGCTGATGTTCGACGATACGCTGGAAGCGTCGATGCTGCGCCTGTCGCTGGGTATCAGCCTGCACGGCGTTGCCCTGCCGCGCGTCTGGCTGGCTGACTGCGCCGGCGCACAGCAGGCCTGGACCTTGGCCATCCTGCTCGAACAGGAGCAACTGGCGGCGCGCACCGAAATCTACGCCACCGTCAATAGCGACGCCATGCTGGCCGAGGTCCAGCAAGCCAGCCTGCCGATGGCGCAACTGAGCGAGCTGCAACTGAACTATGTCCGCAGCGGTGGCGTGGGCAAACTGATCGACTACTTTGATGTCAGCGACCATGGCACGCGCGCGGTACTCAAGCCGCAGCTGGCCGGTCGCATCACGTGGGCACAGTACAACCTCGTCACCGACGCCTCATTCAACGAATTCCATATGATATTGGGCCAGCGTGCCCTGCCCGATTTCGGGCCGGCGCTGCGCCGGCGCGTGCTGCAACTGTTCGATGACAGCCTGGCGCCGTTCGGCCTCCTCGCGCTGGACCGCGACCTCGACGATCACGATCCGCTGGCGCGCCACTACAAGCCGGTGCTGGCGCACCAGCCCTGGTACAAACGCATCGCCTAACCCTGCGCGGCGGCGCTGGGCCGCTCGGCAATGCGGTCACGCCACGCCTGCAAATGCGACATCTCCTCGTGGCCCGGCCGGAAACGCATCAGGCCACGTGCAAACTCCAGCGCGCAAAACGCCGTGATGTCGGCGATGGTGAAGCGCTGGCCGGCGACAAACGGTTGCGTGGCCAGCAACTGATCCAGCCAGCGCGCCGTCTCGCGCATTTTCTCGCCCTGCACCACACCGTACTCCGGAAACTGCGGCTGCTCCAGCGCCGCCAGGCCCGGATGCGTGTGGCGCACGCAATTGGCTATCCCATAGAACAAATGCAGCTCGACGCGGCGGTCGGTCATTTCGATGAAGGCCCGTTCGTCGTAGCCCTCGCCCATCAGGCTGGGCTCCGGCGCATGGCCTTCCAGCCAGGAACAGATGGCGCGGGTTTCGCACAGGGTGCGGCCATCGTCCAGCACCAGCGCCGGCACGCGGCCAAAGGGATTGCGCGCCAGGTAGTCAGCGCTGCGGTGCTGGCCGGCGCCCAGGTCGACCTGCACCTGTTCGATGCCGGCTATGCCTTTCTCGGCGATGAACATGGCGACCCGGCGCGGATTGGGCGCGCGGGCAGAGGTATAGAGTTTCATCGCGATTGCCCCGTTTCCAGCATGGTGCGCACCGTGGCGGGATCGCTGCGCTCGGCGCGCGGCGGCAGCAGGATACCGCGCTGCACCGCCGGTCGCGCGGCAATCGCCGCCAGCCAGCGCTGCAAATGCGGCAAGTCGTCCACCGTCACGCCGGACCAGTCATGCGTGTGCACCCACGCCCAGTTGGCGATGTCGGCGATCGAATAATCGCCGGCCAGGTATTCGTTGCTGGCCAGGTGCGCATCCAGCACGCGGAACAATCGCTTGCTCTCGCCCTGATAGCGGTCGATGGCCGGCTGGATCTTCTCCGGGAAGTAGCGGTGGAACACATTCGCCTGGCCCATCATCGGGCCGATGCCGCCCATCTGGAACATCAGCCATTGCAGCACCTGCGAGCGGCCCTTGGCGTCGCTGGGCATCAATTCGCCGGTCTTTTCGGCGAGGTAGATCAGGATGGCGCCGGATTCGAACACGGCGAAATTGTCTGCGGAGCGGTCGACAATGGCGGGGATGCGGCCATTCGGATTGATCGCCAGGAACCACGGTTCCTTCTGTTCGCCGGCCTGCAGGTCCAGCGCATGCAGCGTATAGACCAGTTCCAGCTCTTCCAGCGCGATGGAGACTTTGTGGCCGTTCGGTGTGGCGGCCGTGTACAAATCGATCATGTCTTTGCCTTTTCGGGGAAAGTGGGCTTGGCCAGATCATAATCCCATTTGGGATTTGACAGCGCCCACGGTTCGCCGTAGATTGCTCGCTTGCCCACAAGGCCCTCAATATCACAAGGAAGAACATGCAACGCAGTCTGATTTCGCTCGCCGTCATGGCGCTGCTGGGATTGTCCGCTGGCGCACCTACCCTGGTCGCCGCAGCACCTGCCGCCAAGGCCGCGCAGGTCACCACCCAGCTCCCGCGCACCGCCGTCCCGACCCACTACGCCGTTTCGCTGACGCCGGATGCAGCCAACAGCAGCTTCAGCGCCAGCGTCACCATAGCGCTCGACGTCAAGCAAGCCACCAGCAGCCTGACGCTGCAGGCGGCCGACCTGAAATTCAGCGCCGCCGCCATCAGCGCGGGGCCGGGCAAGGCGACGCAGCAATCGAGCAAGATCGATGTCAATGCCGAGCAGCAGACCGCCACCTTCCACTTTGCCCAGGCGCTGAAGCCGGGCAGCTACCAGCTCAAGCTGGATTACACCGGCATCATCGGCACCCAGGCGTCCGGCCTGTTCTCGCTGGATTACGACAACGGCGGCGCCAAGAAGCGCGCGCTGTACACGCAGTTTGAGAACTCCGACGCGCGCCGCATGATTCCATCGTGGGACGAGCCGTTCTACAAGGCCACCTTCGCGCTGGAAGCCACCATTCCGGCCGGCCAGATGGCGGTGTCGAACATGCCGGTCACCTCCACCACCAAGCTGGCCGACGGCCGCGAGCTGGTACGCTTTGCCACCTCGCCAAAGATGTCGACCTATTTGCTGTTCTTCGGCCTGGGCGAATTTGAACGCGCCACTGCGGTGGCTGACGGCGTGGAGCTGGGTGTGATCACGCAAAAAGGTGCGCTGGGCCAGGCGCAATTCGCGCTGGATTCGTCGCGCGATGTGCTGAAAGAGTATAACGACTACTTCGGCGTCAAATACCCGCTGCCCAAGCTGGACAACATCGCCGCGCCCGGCCGCAGCCAGTTCTTCAGCGCGATGGAAAACTGGGGCGCCATCTTCACTTTTGAAAATTCGATCCTGCTCGATCCACGCGTGGCGACGCAGTCGGACAAGGAAGTTTCCTTCCTGGTGGCCGCGCACGAAATGGCACACCAGTGGTTCGGCGATCTGGTCACGATGGCCTGGTGGGATGACCTGTGGCTGAACGAAGGATTCGCCTCGTGGATGGAATCGCGCACCACCACCCGACTGCATCCGGAATGGAACTGGGAGCTGCGCGCGGTCGGCACGCGCGAAGGCGCGATGGAGCGCGACGCGCTGGCCACCACCCACCCTATCGTGCAGCGTATCGCCACGGTGGAGCAAGCCAGCCAGGCGTTCGACAGCATTACCTATAGCAAGGGCGAAGCGGTAATCCGCATGCTGGAAAACTATGTCGGCGACGAAGCCTGGCGCGCCGGCGTGCGCAGCTACATCGCCAAGCACGCCTACGGCAATACGGTGTCCGATGACCTGTGGGGCGAAATCGAGAAGTCGGCGCGCAAACCGATCACCGCGATTGCGCATGACTTCACGCTGCAGCCTGGCGTGCCGCTGATACGCGTGTCCGATGCCGTCTGCAAGAACGGCAAGACCACCATCCAGCTGACGCAGGGTGAATTCAGCAAGGATCAGGAAAACAAGAAGCCGTTGAGCTGGCGCGTGCCGGTTATCGCACAGACAGTGGGCGGCACTACGGTGCGCACGCTGGTCAGCGGCGGCAAGGCCAGCGTGACGCTGCCAGGCTGCGGCGCGGTGCTGGTCAACGCGGGTCAAAGTGGCTACTATCGCACGCTGTATGCGCCGCAAGCCTTCGCCGCGTTGGCGGGCGAGTTTGCCCGCATGCCGGCCATCGATCAACTGGGCCTGCTGGCCGATAGCTGGGCGCTGGGCCTGGCCGGCCAGATGCCTGCGTCCGGCTTTATGGACCTGGCGAACAATGCACCAGTGGGCGCAGCGCCGCAGGTATGGCAACGCATCGCCAGCGTGCTGGCCGGCCTGCACGGCAGCTACGAAGGCAAGCCGGAACAGCAGGCGGCGCTGGACCGCTATACCCGTGCGCGCCTGGCCCCGGTGTTCGCACGCGTCGGCTGGACCGCCGCCAAGGATGAAGCGGCGCCGGTGGCAAACCTGCGCGAAGCACTGATCCACGCGCTGGCCGAAGTAGGCGACCAGGCCGTGATTGCCGAAGCGCGCCGCCGCTACGCTGCCTCGGCCACCGACAAGGAGGCGATGCCGGCCGCGTTGCGCCGCCCTATCCTGGGCGTGATCGCGGCGAATGCCGACGGGGCGGCGTGGGAGCAACTGCATGCTGCCGCCAAGGCCGAGCAATCGAGCATGATCAAGGCTGAGCTGTATGACTTGCTAGGCACCGCCAACGACAAGGCGCTGGCACAGCGCGCGCTGGACCTGGCGCTGAGCGATGAGCCGGAAGCGACTGCCGGTGCATCGATCATCAGCCATGTCGCGAGCAACCATCCGGACCTGGCGTTTGATTTCGCGGTTGCCAATCGTGCCAAGGTGGACAAGATCGTCGACGGCTCCTCGCGCAGCCGCTACTTCCCTGGCCTGGGCGGACGCTCTGCCGATCCGGCGATGATCGGCAAGCTGCAAGCGTATGCAAAGCAGTACCTGTCTGCCGAAGCCCAGGGCGACACGAAGACGGCGATTGCGTCGATCGAGTATCGCATCAAGGTACGCTCGCAGCGCCTGCCGCAGATTGACGCCTGGCTGAAGCAGCACGGCGGTTAAGCAAAAAAAAACCAGCATCATCGTGAGATGGTGCTGGTTGCAAAACGCTCGAAAGCGTGGGGATGTTCATTGGTCCGTCGGCTATGGTGCCGGCTGGACGGTATTTGTGCCGGGCTTGAACGGTCCGGCAACCGGGCGCTGGGCTTAGCCTCGCGCTATGGGTTCTACTTTGCCACTGATCGGCAAAGACAGGCTTAGGAGTTCATTAAGGTAGTGCTTAAGGATGCTTAAGCATTGGGAATGGTGCCGGTGTTTCAGGCCACCGGCCAGCCTGCTGAGCTATGATCCGTGTACGTCCGCGCCGTCTTGGGCACGGGGCCAGGTGAATCACGCTGTCGCCAGCGGATGCAATAATATTTGGACAATATGACGGCTAAATGACGCACACGAACTTTACATTTGTCATATTCGCAGCGCTGCTCTCGCTGAGCGCTTGCTCGCAATTGCCGCCGCCAGCAGCGGCGCCAGCAGCGGCGCCAGCGCCGGCCCCTGCAGCGGCCGTGGTGACGCCCTCGCCCGCTGCGACGCCGCCTGCCGCTGCGGAACCGCTGCTGCGGATCGACAGCACGCAATCGCTGATCGCCGTCACCGTGCGGCGCGGCGGCGTGCTGGCGCGCCTCGGTCACGATCACGTGGTGGCCAGCCATGCGATCAGCGGCACTGTGTCACCCTCACGCAATATCGCAGATTTCACGTTCCGCCTGGATGAGATGAAAGTCGATGAAGCGGACCTGCGACAGACTGCCGGCCTGGCCAAGCAGCCGTCAGCCGACGCCATTGAAGGCACGCGCTACAATATGCTGAACAAGGTGCTGGACGCCGACCGCTATCCGCTGGTGCAGGTGCACGCGGAGCGCGTGGCCATCGGTCAACCGCTGCAAGTCTCGATCACACTGCACGGCGTAACACGTACACTGGCGATTCCAGTCGAGCTACGCGAAGAGCAAGGCGCCATCAACGTCAAAGGCACGGTCAACCTGAAGCAAACCGATTTCGGCCTGACACCCTTCTCCGTGATGGCCGGCGCCATGTCCGTGCAAGACCAGATGGAACTGCGCTTCGACCTGACCGCCAGATAAAAAAAGGCCCGCAGCAGAAGCGCGGGCCAAAGGTTTCAAATCGGGAGAGACTTGAAAGAGCAAAGACAGTATCTCAGCCCTGCATGACGCGATGATGACATCGCGCTCGCCCAAACACACTTTTTTAGCGCGCGATCATCAGGCGCAAACCCAGGCCGACGAAGATCGCACCGGCCACCCGGTCCATCCACTTGGCGGCGCTCGGCGTACGATTGATCCAGGCCCCTACCGCGCCGGAGAAATAACCCAGCAGACCAAACAGCACCACCGCCTGCGCAGTAAACAACAGGCCCAGTTGCGCCGTCTGCCAGGCGGCGTCGCCACGCTCGGCCACCACAAACTGCGGCAGGAAGGAAAGGAAGAACAGCACCACCTTTGGATTGATCGTATTGGCGAACAGCCCCTTGCTGAACAATTTACCCAGGCTTTCATGCGGCAAGCCCGCCCCTTCAACACGCGCGCCGCCCCGGCTGCGCAAGGCGCCGATGCCCAGCCAGATCAGGTAAGCACCGCCCACCAGCTTCAGCGCGCCAAACGCCAGCGGCGAAGCCTTGATCAGCGCCCCCACACCAAACGCCGCCAGCAAGGTATGACTCAGGCAACCCAGCGCGCAGCCAAGGCCGAAGACCATGCCCTGACGGCGGCCACGCGACATGCCCACGCTGAGCACCATCAGGTTGTCCGGCCCCGGTGAAACGGTAATCAGCAGCGCCGCGCTAAGAAATCCAATGAACTGTTCTGGCGAAATTAACAAGATATTTTCCTGACGTGCAAAGCCATGATCATACCAAACAGCTAAGTTCTCGTTTAAAATGGGCCTGACATCTTCTATGGACAGCCGGCGCACGGAATACTGATGAGCAAAGCGAGCAAGACCCTCCGCCTGATCGCCTTTTTGCGCCACCATGCCCTGCTCCTGCTGCTGGCCTTCTGTCTCCCCGCCACCGCTGCACCAACCGCGCCCATCGTTCTGGGCAACGCCAGCATCGACCTGGCCAAAGCCGGCCAGCTGTATGCGGACAATGGCGAGCCTTACCCGGTCAACGCCAGCGGCCTGCCGTCCATGCTAGCCAGGCTGAAGCCCGCCACCAAGGTCGACCTGCTGGGCGGCAGCTACTGGCTGTACGCGGAGCTGCAAAACGACAGCCGCCTACCGCACTGGGTCATCGATCCCAACGACACGCTGATCGACATGGTCGATATCCAGATCTATGGCGAGGATGGCAGCATCCGCCAGGTGCTGACCGGCTACCGCCAGCCGCATTCCTACATGCTCCACTACGGCAAGGACATCGACCTGCAACCGGGCCAGCGCTATCAGGTGCTGATACGTTTCTCCAGCCCCTATTACGCACGCACACCGGTGTTCTCGGTGCTGCCGCGCAGCGACTATCAACAGCTGGTGGCCAACGAGAATGTGCTGATTATCGGCTCGGTGGGTGCGCTGCTGGCGCTCACCGTGTTCAACTTCTTCATCTACTCGATCACGCGTGACCGCTCGTCGCTGTACTACTCGCTGTACGTACTATGCTATGCGGTAGCCTGGGGCATGACCTTCCACATGTCGGCCGATTTGTTCGGCTGGCACAACCTGCACTGGCACTACGTGCCGTTCTTCCTGCTGCCGGTCCTCAGCACGCTGTTCTACACCACCTTCCTGCGACTGAAGGAAAACGCGCCGCGCCTGTATCAGCTCAGCCGCATCAACATCGTGCTGCCGCTGGTAGCGCTGCCCAGCTGCTTCCTGGCGCTCAGCTATGCCCACACTATCGCCACCATCGTCATCACCATCTGGATGACGATGGCGCTTACCAGCGGCATCGTCGTCTGGCGGCGCGGCTACTATCCTGCGCGCTTCTTCGTGCTGGGCTTCGTCGCGCTGATGGTGCCCGGCCTGTTCATCCTGCCGGCCAACGTCGGCCTGATCCCGGCGGTGGTGACCAATGCGCAGCTATTCACGCTACTCGGCGGCACGCTGGACGGCGTGCTGCTGGCGTTCGCGCTGGCCGACCAGATCCGCCTGCTGCGCAACAACCTGGAACAGCGCGTCAAGGAACGCACTGCCGAGCTGACCGAGGCCAAGGAGCACGCCGAGGTGGTCAGCCGTCACCGCATCGACTTCCTGTCGGCGATGAGCCACGATATCCGCACGCCGCTGGCCGGCGTGATCGGCATGATCAAGTTCGCCATGCGCGACCAGACGGTGCGCGGCAGGACCGAGGAATACCTGCGCATCGGTCTGCAAAACAGCGAGTCGCTGCTGGCCATCCTCAACGACATCCTCGACTTTTCCAAGATCGACGCCGGCCGCCTGTCGATCGAAACCGTGGACTTCGACCTGATCGCGCTGATCGATGACGCCCTCGGCATCCTGCAAGGCCAGGCCGACGCCAAGAGCCTGCTGCTGCGCAGCGAGCTGGCTTTGGACCTGCCACGCTACGTGCGCGGCGACCCGACACGGCTGCGCCAGATCCTGCTTAACCTCTTGGGCAACGCCATCAAGTTCACCGACCGCGGCGAAGTACGGCTGGACGTCTCGGCGCTGCTGACCGCCGAAGGCCGCACCGCCGTCAGCTTTGACGTCAGCGACACCGGCCCAGGCATCCCGCCCGACACGCTGCCACGCCTGTTCCAGAAGTTCGAACAGGCCGACCATTCGACCACGCGCCGCTACGGCGGCACCGGCCTTGGACTGGCGATCTGCAAGGAACTGGTGGAACTGATGGGCGGCTCGATCGCGGTTGAAAGCCGGGTCGGCGCCGGCTCCACCTTCAGCTTCACGCTGCCGCTGGAACTGGGCGCGGCGCCGGCCGCCGACGCCCTGGCGCTGCCGCGCAAGGAACACCATGCCTACCGCCTGCGCGTGCTGTGCGCGGAAGACGTGCGCACCAACCAGATCATCGTCAGCACGCTGCTGGAAGGCATGGGGCATGACATCCGCATCGTCGAAAACGGCCTGCAGGCCTTGCACGCGCTGAGCACCGCCGCCTACGACCTGGTGCTGATGGACGGCCGCATGCCGATGATGGACGGCGAACAGGCGGCGCGCCTGATCCGCGCTGGCGGCAGCGAAGACTATCGCGTGCTCGATCCATCGATCCCGATCATCGCGCTGACCGCCAACGCCAGCGACCATGACCGCGCGCGCTACCTGGCGGTTGGCATGGACGGTTTCCTCAGCAAGCCGGTGGACGAACGCCTGCTGTACGACCAGGTGGAAAAAGTCATCGCCCAGCACCTGAGCCGTGGCCGCCAGCTGCGCCCGACCGACGCCGTGCGGCTGGCCGCCGAGCGTGTCACCGCGCTGGACCAGCAGTTCGGCGTGACGCCGGAGGCCAGGCCGGACACGGTGCAGATCATGCCGCTGGCCGGCCTGTCGCACAAGCATATCCAGCGCATCACCCAGGCCTTCCTCGACGAAGCGCCGCGCCGCCTGGAAAGCGCGCGCGCGGCGGTCGTCGCCGGCAACAGCCATGCGGCAGCAGCGGCGATCCACGCACTGAAAGGCAGCGCCGGCTACCTGAACTCGACGCATTTGCACTCGCTATGCCAGGAGATGGAGCGCGCCGCCAGCGCCGGCGACCTGGTCGAAGTGATCGACATGCTGCCGGACGTCGAAGCAGCGCTGGACAAGGCTTGCACCGATTTGCGCAATGCCGCTGCGGCGTAAGCAAAGTTTCGCATTTTCCGCGACAATGTCAGGCTCAGCACCTATTGCATCGGACCTTCCATGAACCACCCAGATAGCGCGCTGGATGCGCGCGACGGTCTGCCGCCCGATGCGCGGCGGCTCGCCATGCTGTCGGTCGCCATCGGCGTCGGCATGGCCTCGCTCGATACCGCCATCGCCAACACCGCCCTGCCGGCCATCGCCGACCAGTTGCACACCACGCCGGCCGCCTCGATCTGGATCGTCAATATTTACCAATTGGCCATGGTCGCCACGCTGCTGCCGTTTGCCGCGATGGGCGAAGTGATCGGCTACCGGCGCGTGTGCCTGTTTGGCCTGGTGCTGTTCACCGCCGCCTCGCTGGCCTGCGCGCTGGCGTGGTCGCTGCCGTCGCTGGTCATCGCCCGGCTGCTGCAAGGCATAGGCGGCGCCGCCATGATGGGCGTGAACACGGCGATGATACGCACCATCTTCCCGGCCCGGCTGCACGGCCACGGCTTCGGCCTGAATTCGCTGGTGGTGGCGGTGGCGTTTGCGGTAGGCCCCACGGCCGCCTCGCTGATACTCGCTGTAGCGCCGTGGGAATGGCTGTTCGCTATCAACGTGCCGCTGGGTGTGGCCGCCGTGCTGCTGGCGCGCCGCGTGCTGCCGCACAATCCGCGCGCCAGCCACAAGATCGATACACCCACCGCCATCCTGAATGTACTGGCCTTCGGCCTGCTGATCCTGACCTTTGGCGACGCCGCGCACCAGGAAAGCTGGCGCCGGCTGCTGCCGGAGCTGATCGCCACGGCGCTATTCTTCGCGCTGCTGCTGCGCCGCCAGGCCGGCCACGCGGCGCCAATGCTGCCGGTCGACCTGTTCAAGCGGCCGCTGTTCGCGCTGTCCTCGCTGACCGCCGTGTGCACCTTTGCCACGCAGGGCCTGGCCTTCGTCTCGCTGCCGTTTTATTTCGAGCATACGCTGGGCCGCTCGCCGGTGGAAACCGGCTTCCTGATGACGCCATGGGCGGTGCTGGTGGCGGTGATGGCGCCAATCGCTGGCAAGCTCAGTGACCGCTATCCGCCGGGCGCACTGGGTGGCATCGGCCTGGCGCTGCTGTCGTCCGGCATGGTGTCGTTGCTGATGCTGCCGGAGCAGCCGACCGCGTTCGACATCGGCTGGCGCATGGCATGGTGCGGCATCGGCTTCGGCTTCTTCCAGGCGCCCAACCTGAAAGCCATCATGGGCAGCGCACCAGCGTCGCGCGCCGGCGGCGCCAGCGGCGTGGTTGCCACGTCAAGGCTGATCGGCCAGGCCACCGGTGCCGCGCTGGTGGCTTATTGCTTCACACTGTCGGCCACGCGCGGCACCAGCTATGCGCTGATGCTGGGCGCGGCGTTTGCCGCCGTGGCCTGCGTCGCCAGTTTCTCGCGTTTGATCGTGCGCCAGCAAGCGTGAGCCGCGTTTGCGCGGACGCTGTTACACTTCCTGCAAACCACCTTAGGAGATGGCAGCATGTCCAACCGCACGCTTAACCTGACCGACGCGCTCTACGACTACGTGCTGGCGCATTCGTTGCGCGAACATCCGGCGCAGACCGCGCTGCGCAATGCCACGCGCGACCATGAACGCGCCAGCATGCAGATCTCGCCGGAACAGGGCCAGTTCATGGCGCTGCTGGTGAAGCTGATGGGGGCACGCAATGCGATCGAAGTGGGAGTCTTCACCGGCTATAGCGCGATGTCGGTGGCACTGGCATTGCCGCCGGAGGGCCGGCTGGTGGCCTGCGACATCAGCGAGGAATACACCAGCGTAGCCCAGCCCTACTGGCGCGAAGCCGGCGTCGCCGACAAGATCGACTTGCGCATAGCACCAGCGCTGGAGACGCTGCAAACGCTGCTGCGCGATGGCGAGGCAGGCCTGTACGATTTTGCCTTCATCGACGCCGACAAGGTCGGCTACGACGGCTACTACGAAGCCTGCTTGCAACTGGTGCGCCGGGGCGGCCTGATCGTCTTCGACAACACGCTGCGCGACGGTAAAGTGCTTGAGCGCGCCGACAGCGACGATACCGCCGCGCTGCAGGCACTCAACATCAAGCTGCGCGAGGATCAGCGCATCGACCTCTCGATGCTGCCGATCAGCGACGGCGTGACGCTGGCGCGCAAGCGCTAGGCCGGGATCTACTTCTACTTCGGCCGCGCCGGCCGTACCGCCGCATCCGGCTTGACGAGCCGCCCCATGCGCAACTGCTGTACCGCAGCCGCTACCGCGTGCGCCACGTTGCGCACCTCCTGCTGGAACTTCTCGTCCTGGTCCAGCGTAGCATGGCTGTCGGCATAGGATTCGTAATAGCCGACGTAACGATCCAGCGCCGACTGCTGGCCGGCGTCGATCAAACCCATCCAGTCCAGCCAGTCGGCCAGGTTGCGGCGCAGGCTTTCTATGCCAGCGACGTCGCCATGCACCACCAGCCCATACGCGCGGCCAGCCAGGTGCTTGGGATAGTCCCAGCCTTGAAGCTCGATGTCCTTGGCCTCATTGGCCTTCTTGCCGTGGGTGCTGGTGGGATCGGGATTGCCGCCATCGGCGCACACCAGCCGGTCGATCATCAGCTTCAGCACGGACGGCGCCTGATACCAATAGGTCGGTGTGAGGATGATGACGCCGTGCGCCGCTACCCACTTCTCGTAAATCTCCGCCATCCAGTCATTGGTCTGGCGCTCGGCGTGGTTCGGATAGCAGCTGCACGGCCAGTGGCAGAGCGGCATGGCGGTCGACACACAGCCCTTGCAGGGATGGATGTGCAAGTCGTAGCTGGAAGTCAGCAGGCTGAGGTCCAGCACGTCCGTCTCGATGCCGGCTGCCTGCAACACCTCCTGTGCCCACAGCGTCATGCGATAAGTTTTTGAAATTTCGCCCGGACATGTGCCATCGTTGCGCGCGGCGCCATTAATCAGCAGCACGCGGGAACGTGACTGAGGGTCCCGCTGCCGCCGCTCCGCCGCCAGCAGACGATCACGCGTTTCCTTCCACTCCACCGACAAGTCATAGTCCGGATCAGCGAATTCGCTACCGGCCTTCTGCGTCACAGGCGCCTTGCGGCCTTGGTGGTAGTTTTGCCAGGCGATTTCCTCGACCTGCGCCAGCGCCTCGTGCAATGCCTCAAATTTCGGGTCCTTGAAAGACCGCATGAACTGCATATGAAATTCCTGGCGCTCCAGCGGCTGCGGCGCCTGCCCCTTCCTTACTTCTGCCATGGTGGCCTCCTCTATGCACGCAGCTTGGCACGCCGTCGAGCAGACCTCCGTGCGCTGACGCACGCTCCTACAGGCCAACGGCGTGTGCACCTACTCCAGCTACGGCCGGACGGGCTTAGCATATATCTGTGTTTTCAAAAAGGAGATGCACCATGAGCCAACCTAACAAACCAGACCCACGTGGCTTCAAGCCCGGCGCCAATATGCCGAAGGATGACTACGATCCGAAAACCCAGGGCATGTCGGAGAGTGGCAACCACGCCACCGGCCATCCTGGCAACGATACGCCGCACGGCAACCAGCAGAGCGCATCATCTGCCGCCAAGACGGCCACCCACCGTGATCGCACTGCCGGTGCGCGCGCCGACACGGGCACCGATAACAACCGTTCGGGTCGCGGCTAACATTCCAGTTTACTGGACATGGGTTTCCTGTAAAATGGAAATCCATGGATATCAATCTTTTAATTGCCCGCCGCGTGCGGGAGTTACGCGACGCCCATGGCTTGTCGCTGGACGCGCTGGCGAGCCGCAGCGGCGTAGGCCGTTCCACCATTTCGCTCATCGAGCGTGGCGAAAGCAGCCCGACAGCTGCGGTGCTGGACAAGCTGGCCAGTGCGCTGGGCGTGGCGCTGGCCGCGCTATTTGAAGACAAGGCTGGCGGCGACGAACCCGAACCGTCGCCGGTGGCGCGTGTGGCCGAGCAGCCGGTATGGACCGATCCCGGCTCCGGCTACATGCGCCGCGCGCTGTCACCGGCAGCGCCGTCGCCGCTACAACTGGTGGATGTCATACTCCCAGCCGGCCAGCGCGTCGCCTACGACAGCGTGCCGCACAACGCCGACATCCACCAGCAGGTATGGATGATCGATGGCGCCATGCAGATCAGCGTCGGCGAGCAGCAATGGCGGCTGGAGGCCGGCGACACGCTAGCCATGCGGCTCGACCGCCACATCGTCTACCACAATCCCACCACCAAGCCAGCCCGCTATCTCGTCGCCCTGACCACACAGCCAACCGGCCGGAGAGCAGCATGAGCGCCCGCCAGCGGAGCACCACGGCCGCAGTCAGCCACGCGGATGGCGGAACTGTGCGGCCGGTGATCGCGGTGCGGCGTGTGGGTGCGGATGAAGCGCGCTTGCGCGAGTCTGCTTTGGCGGAGGCGCTGGCGGATGTGCTTATCGATTGCGTCGAGGGCGGCGCGTCGGTCAGCTTCATGCTGCCGCTGTCACGCGACAAGGCGCTGACGTTCTGGCGCGGCGTGCTTGCCGGCGCCGCCCGCCAGGAGCGCGTGCTGCTGGTGGCCGAAACCGCCATCGGCCGCATCATCGGCACCGTTCAGCTGATCACCGCCCTGCCGGACAACCAGCCGCACCGCGCCGACATCGCCAAGATGCTGGTCCACCGCGACGCCCGCCGGCAAGGCGTCGCCGCGATGCTGTTGGCCGCCGTCGACCAGACCGCCCGCGACGAGGGCAAGACCGTACTGGTACTGGACACCGTCACCGGCAGCGATGCCGAACGCCTGTATCAGCGCGCCGGCTGGCAGATCGCCGGCATGGTGCCGAATTACGCCCTGATGCCCGACGGCGCATTCTGCGGCACCACCTTCCTCTACAAGCAGCTTTAAAAGTCGGTCTCGCCCTCGATCACCAGCGGATACCCGCTGATCGCGCGCGAGGTCTGCATGCCCGCCATCACCGCCGCCTCCACGCAACCGGCGTTGATGCCGGTCTTGATCCAGTCGCCAGTCAGGAAAAGGTTAGAGAAGCCCGATTGATCGGTACGCAGCCGGTAACGCGTGCTGCCCGCCACCGACATCACATACCGCTCGGACGGATCAACATTGGCACGCCAATATTGCGCATCAAAGCGCTGCACGCCAGTGGCCTCGCTGCCATCCACCAGCCAGTTCCACGGGAACGCCCCCGCAGGCCCGGCCGCCGACCAGAGTGACGCAATCTCCTTGCTCAACTGATTGATCGCCCCCTGCTTCGCCACCTCGGTCATCCTGCGCGGGAAATCATGATCGCTGACCGACGGATAACTCGCCACCGGCAGCGCGCTACAGAAGTACGACACATTGCGCGGGTCCAGCGGCGCCGGCCAGTCCTCGCGCACCAGCAACTGATCCATCGGCGCCCAGGTATCGTAAGGCTCGGTGAAGCCACTCAGCACCGGCTGCTGACCATCCGGCTGATAGGCCCAGCCCATCTGCGTCAGATCCTTGTCCAGCCAGACTTGGTAAGCCTGCGTTGCCACCGTCTTCACCTTCTCGGAAGTCGCCAGCAGCGCCGGGCTTTGCGCCAGCAACTGTGGGCACAATACCGGCAGCGAACCAATCGAAATGCCGAACACCACCTGATCGAAATCGACACCACGCTTCAACGTCAGCTGCGGCAACTCCTTGCCGAACGCCTCGCGATACACCGCCGGCCAATCCGTCCAATGCGACTCCAGATTGATGCCCTTCTCCTGCAGCAGCGCCGCCTGCGCCGCATCAATCTGACCATACAGCGGCTCGCTCGGCCAGCAATCCAGCCCCTTCACCGGCACCAGCGGATCATAATCCGCACCGGCCAGCTGCACCTGTTGCGTCATGCGGATACTGCCGATCTGCGCACCGTCCGGCACCAGTTCCTCCACCTTGTGGAAAAACTTGAACTTCACGCCGCGCTTCAACAACGCCTGATACATCGGCGTAAAGATGGTATCGCCCATCCCCGCCTGCATCTTGAACATGATGCCGCCCTTGTAGGCCAGCCCAATGCGCGCCATCGCCCGCAGCATGGTGCCCGCCTCCGCGTTCGGCTTGTCGAAATCGCCGTCCTCGTAAGCAAAGATCAGATCATAGAAGCCGCGCACCGGCGCCGACTGCACACACAACTGCTCGTCGCCACCGTGCTTGCGCAGCCAGTCACGAAAGTCGAGGTCATTGATGACATCAAAGCCATGCTTGATAACGCCATCCGCAAACACGCCCTTCATCACCGTAATGCCCAGATCCAGGCAAATGAACAGGCGGCGCACATCGTCCGCCACATCGCCCTCGGCGCGGGCGATCAACTTATCGTAACGCGCATGCAGCTTGCCGCGCACGCCCGCCATGGCGCCGGCCAGCGCCAGGTGCTGGCCCTCGTCCGCATCCTCCGCCATATTGAACACCATGCCAGTCAGCGCACCAGCCAGCAGCGACACATCATCAATCAGCTCCTCCACCGACGAGGTTACGCCCTCCGCCAGGTGATACAGCCAGTCCGGAATGACGCCGGTGTGATGCGGATGCGGCGGCAGCACCATTTCCTTGGTCAGATTATCCAGGCTGCGTATCCACTGCTCAATCCAGCCGACCATCGCCACCGCCATCTGCCACAGCGTGATCTTCTGGTCGCCCTCGCCCGGCTCACCCGGCAAGGTCGGGAACACGATGGACCAGTTATGCCAATGGTCGCCGACCAGCTCGGACAAGGCCACGTAATCGTGCTGCTTGAAAGCGTCGCGCCAGGTCGCCAGCGGCGAGCCTGCTGGCCGGTCAAGGCTGGCATACGCCTCCTTGATCATCTTGAACGCATTTGAATAGAAGCCGAACCAGATATGCAGGCCGTGTTCCTCGATACGCTGTCCCAGTTTGGCATTGCGCCCGCTGGCGCCTTTGCCGCCCAGGCGCCAGCCCTGCTGGTAGACGGTGATATCGTAGTTATTCTGCCAGCCCGGCTGTTCGGTCAAATAATAAGCCGTGGTCATGGCGCTGACGCCGCCGCCAAGCACCGCGATCTTCTGCGGGGAGATCGCCGAATTGTCGACCAGCTCCTCGCCCGGCTGCGCGGTGAAATCGAAGTTCAGGTAATACGGCAGGATGGCCTGCTGCGGTCCCAGCTTCAGGCCCAGCGTCTCGTTCAGCGGGAAGCTGTCGAAGGCGTGCAGCACCGCCTCATACTCATAAGCCAGCAGCTTGCCACCATGGATTTTCTCGATGGTGGCCGGCGCCGCCAGGATGGCCTGGTACACCGCCTTGAGGCCAGCGCTGTCCGGGAACTGCTTGAGGAAGATCTGATCGATGCGTGGATTGCGCAGCAGGGACAGAATGTCCTTCCATCCGGCGACATCCATATTGAAGAAATCGGGAATCGACAGGAACAGCTTGATCGCCTCCTCGATCAGGTCTACCCAGTTTTCCAGCGGCGTTTCCTCGCCCGACTGGTGGGTCGCATTCACCTCCAGCAGCGGATGCATGGCGATCCTGGTGTCCGGCCCGAATGGATGGAAGCCTTTGGCCGACAAGGCGCAGCGCTTTTCCGAAATCTCATGCTCGCATAAATACTTTGGATAGCCGAACAGCTCACGCCCGTTAATCAGCGCCATCGCATCGTCGACAAAGATATGCGCAGGGTAGTAATAGATATGGGCCAGCTCGCCCTCGTCATCCATCGCCCCCACCATGATCCAGGTGACGATGTCGACCTCGGTGATCCAGCCCTTGGCGTGATCGACCGGCGCCGCCGAATCGGCATGGTTCACCTGCGTGAACGTCATCAGCACATACGGCGAAATCGCCTTGAAGGTCATGCGCGTGCCAGCCACCGCGTTCAGCGTGGCGTCGATTGTCGCCTGCAGTTTGGCCGTCTCGCCCTTGACGAAAAAGCCGTACATATCGGAGTTTTTCAACTGCAGCGGTGAATGCATCATCACCGAGCCGCCCTGATAGATATACGAAGGTCTGGTCGCCATGGCCTCACAAAGAAGAAGTGGAGAATCCTCTTAGTGTATTCAGTTCCAGCACTGTTGCCAAAAATAAATCGACCTGCCCGGTGTAGAATGCCACGCATGGACCATCCGACCCACAAGCCCGACGGCCGCACCGCCATCCTGCTACCTTCCGGCTTTGTACTCGACCTGATGACGCCGGACGCCAGCGGCATGCCGATCAGCGACATCGCGCTATGCCTGTCGTCGCAGCCGCGCTGGGGTGGCGCCGCGCGGCCGTGGTATTCGGTGGCGGAGCACTGCATCATGGTGTCAAAGATTGTGCGGCCAGAGCTGGCTTACGCGGCGCTGATGCACGACTGTGAAGAATTCCTCGGCGACTGGCCATCACCGGTGAAGGTCATGCTGGGCCGCGCCTACGTCAAGCAGCGCGTGCACCCGGTGAAGGAAGCGCTGCGCCGCCGCTTCGGCTTCCAGGACGACCTGCCCGAGATCAAGCACGCAGACCTGGTCTGCATGGCCACCGAACTGCGCGACCTGCTGCCGCCGGCATGGATGGAATGGGGACATTTGCCGCCGCCAGCCGCCGAACGGATCGTGCCGGTCGGGCCGGAGCAGGCCTACCGCCTGTTCCTGGAACGCTACGAGGAACTGCGGCACCTCGCGACTGAGCCGGCTTAGCCCTCTGCCGGCGCGGTCGACTCGCGCACTTCCAGCGTGTACGGCATCAGCTGGTGGCGTGGCACCACCTCATGGCCGGCGCGGCGCTCGCGTACATGATCGACGATCATCTCGACCGCAGCGCGGCCCATGTCGCCAATCGGCTGGTGAATGGTGGTCAGTTCCGGCCACACCGTCACGGCTACCGGCGTATCATCGAAACCGGCGATGGCGATATCTTCCGGCACCTGCAAATGCATGCCATGCGCCACCGCGATCGCCGCCGCCGCCATATCGTCGTTACTGGCAAAGATCGCTGTCGGCCGCACTTTCTGCGACAGTAGCTCACGCGCCGCCACCAGGCCGGAACGATAGGTGAACATCCCCTGCGCGATGCGCTCGGCCGGCACCGGCAAGCCTTCCTCGCGCATAGTATCGATAAACGCCTGGTAGCGCAGTTGCGCCGGCGTGTGCTCCGGATCGCCCTTGATGAAGGCGATGTCCTTGTGGCCGGCCGACAGCAGGTATTTGGTCATCGAGCGCGCGCCGTCATAGTCGTCGATGCGCACGGCCGAAGCCTGCGGCGACGGCTTGGCGGTGGCCACCGCCACGGTCGGCATGCCGATTTCCTTCAGGTGCTTCAACGCCGAACGTGAGTCGCACAGCGGCGGTGGCACCAGGATGCCGTCCGCGCCCATGGCGATCAGGCGCTCGATGGCCTTGCGCTGGGTCTTCAGGTCTTCGCAGTGTTCGAGGATCAGCTCCGCGCCGCTGCGGTTGCATTGGCCCATAGCACCAACCAGAAAGGCGCTGAGAAAGGCCGCGCTCGGATTACTGTAGAGCAATCCCACACGCAGCGTGCCGACGCGCGCCGCGCGCGCCGCCACGTTGACCGTGTAACCCAGTTCCCCGATCGCCTTCATCACCTTCTCGCGCGTCTTCTCGCTGACATGGGCATTGCCGTTGATGACGCGCGACACTGTCATGCCTGATACGCGGGCGCGCTCGGCGACATCGTACAGGGTGACGTTGGTGGCGGGACGCACCGGCTCTTCTTTGGCGGCTGGGCTCTTTGGGGCACGTGGCATTTTGCTAGCTCATGTTATCGATTAAATTTTCGCCATCCTACCGCAGATGGCCATTCTCCGCAAAAAAACCTGAAGTTTTGCTACATCGCCCGCTATTTCGGTGCTTAGGCCGGATGGCCGGTTACGAATGTGCTTTGCATTTCTCAAAAAACTTCTGCTAGAATGTGATCGATAACAAATTTATGAACATGCAGGAGACAAGCACCATGTTTGACAAGACCTACTACGCCACCCATCCGGACATGATGGCGCAGGCCAGCAATGAAGACCTGCGCCAGCGCTACCTGATCGGCGATCTTTTCCGCCCGGGAGCCATCGCGCTGAACTACAGTCACGACGAACGTTTCATCATCGGCGGCGCGCTGCCGATGGATACCGCGCTGGTCTTGCCCCTGCAGCCGGCTACGCCAGGCGACGGTGCCGTGCCCTTCCTGACGCGGCGCGAACTGGGCATCATCAACGTCGGCGCAGGCAGCGGCCGCGTGACGGTCGATGGTATTGTCACCGCACTGGCAGCGCGTGACGGCCTGTATGTGCCAATGGGCTGCCAGTCGGTGGAATTCAGCTCGGACGACGCAGCCAATCCGGCCCGCTACTACCTCGCCTCGACGCCGGCGCACGCCCGCTATGAACTGAAGAAGATAGACCATGCCACCGCTGTGCCGCTGGAGCGCGGCAGCCTGGAAACCGCCAACGCACGCACCATCTATCAGTACGTGATACCCGGCGTGTGTCAGTCGGCGCAGCTGCTGCTGGGCCTCACCGAACTGAAGACCGGCAGCGTGTGGAACACCATGCCGCCCCACCTGCACGAGCGCCGCTCGGAGGTGTACTTCTACTTCAACGTGGCGCCGGATCAGCGCATCTTCCACTTCATGGGCCAGCCGGACGCCGCGCGTCACATCGTGGTCGAGAACGAGCAAGCCGTATTGTCGCCGCCATGGTCAATCCACATGGGGTCAGGCACCGCCAATTACGCCTTCATCTGGGCCATGGGCGGCGAGAACCTCGACTACACCGACATGAATGTGCTCGACATCTGCCAGCTGAAATAAGGAGCATCCATGCAGAATTTGTTCGATCTGGACGGCCGGGTCGCCCTGGTCACGGGCGCCAATACCGGCCTGGGGCAAGCGATCGCGGTGGCACTGGCGCAGGCTGGCGCGGACATCGTGCTCGCCGGCCGCAGCGATCCTGCGGCCACCGTTGAACAGGTGCTGGCCAGCGGCCGTCGCTGCCACAGCGTGTACGCTGATCTCCTGCCAGGTACGCTTTCCGTCGCCGCTTCGGCAGCGCCGTCCGGCAGTGTGACGCAGACAGGCGGGCTGGCGGGCGTGGTTGACCAGGCACTGGCCGCATTCGGCCGGCTGGACATCCTGGTCAACAACGCCGGCATCATCCGCCGCGCCGATGCCACCGATGTCACCGAGGAGGACTGGGATGCGGTGGTCGACACCAATTTGAAATCGATGTTCTTCCTGTCGCAGGCAGCGGCGCGCCACATGCTGGTCAATGGCGGCGGCAAGATCATCAACATCGCCTCGCTGCTGTCGTTCCAGGGCGGCATACGCGTGCCGGCCTACGCTGCCAGCAAAAGTGGCGTGGCCGGATTGACGCACGCGCTGGCAAATGAATGGGCCGCGCGCGGCGTCAACGTCAACGCCATCGCACCTGGCTATTTCGCCACCAATAACACCGAAGCGCTGCGCAACGACGCTGTGCGCGAGCCGCAGATTTTGGCACGCATTCCGGCCGGGCGCTGGGGCCAGCCGGACGATCTCGCCGGCGCCGCCGTGTTCCTGTCCAGCCGCGCCAGCGACTACGTGCACGGCGTCGTACTGCCGGTGGATGGCGGGTGGCTGGCACGATGAGCCTCTTCCCGTACAACAGCGGCCCGGTGGTCTGCTTCGGCGAACTGCTGCTGCGCCTTGGCGCACCGCGCGGTGAACTGCTGGAACAGGCGCGCGCGCTCGACGTCCACGTCGGCGGCGCAGAAGCCAATGTCGCCGCCTCGCTCGCACGCCTCGGCCACGCCGCCAGCTTCGTCAGCACCGTTCCCGACAACCCGCTCGGCCGGCATGCCCGCGACGTACTGCGCAGCCACGGCGTAGATGTCGCCGCGCTCGAACTGGCGCGAGCCACGCCAACGCACCGTGTCGCGGCCACGCAAGACGCCGCACGCGCTCTCCCCGCTATGCCGATTGCCGCAGCTGGCCCAGCGTCCGATATCGTAACGGGCCGCATGGGCCTCTACTTCCTGACACCGGGGGCCGGCAACCGTGCTGCCGACATTATTTACGACCGCGCTGGCTCGGCCTTCGCGCTGCGTCCTGCCGCCAGCTACGACTGGGATGAGCTGTTGGCCGGCGCGGGCTGGCTGCACGTTTCCGGTATTAACGCTGCCGTCAGCGACGAAGCGGCACGCGCCACGCTGGATGCCTTACAAACCGCGCGCCGCCTCGGGGTGCTGGTCTCCTTCGACGGCAACTACCGCGCCAAACTGTGGGCCGCACGCGGCGAAGACGGCGCCGTCACATTAGCGCAAATCCTGGCCTGCGCCGACCTGGCCTTCATCGACCAACGCGATATCGCCCTGCTACTCAACGATACACAGCTAGCCCAGGGCGAACAAACGACAGCCACACTGGCCGCCTTCCATGCATTTCCGACACTGCAAGCCATCGCCTGTTCCACGCGCCGCCAGCACAGCATCGACCACCACGAACTGTCGGCCGCCCTGTACACGCGCAACGGCATCAACCTGGCGCCGGCGCGGCAGATCAACGGCATCATCGACCGCATCGGCACTGGCGACGCTTTCGCCGCCGGCTTCCTGCATGGCCTGCTGCGCGGCTGGCAGGAGCCAGACACACTGACTTTCGCCCTGGCAGCCGCCTGCGCGAAGCACAGCATCGTCGGTGATATTCACCCGCTGGACGAAGCGCAAATCCTGCAATCCATGGAAGGCAAGCACGATGTCTGCCGCTGAAATGAAACACATCGCGCGGCCGCCTATGTGGCGTCTCGAATGGGACCACGGCAGCGCCGAAGTGCAAGCCCTGGGTGGCATGCTTGGCCCCCTGCACTTCCGCCTCGACGCCGAACGCGACCTGCAAGTGATGCACGTCGCCCCTTGGGCCGGCACGGTCGACTCCATGGGCCTGCCCGGCATGCTGCGACGCATGCGTGGCGAATGGCCATGCGTCCCGTTCGGCCGCACCGACCTGCCACCCGACTTGCCGCAAGGCTGGACCGCACTGGCGCCGGACGACCGCTGGCCGCACGGCTACGCCTCCAATCACCGTTGGCGCTGCAAGCACGCAGACCAGCAAAGCATTTGCCTGGAGATCGACTATCCCGAAGACTCGCCCGTCGCCAGCATCGAACGCCACATCAGCGTCGTGCAAGGTGCAGCAGCGCTGGACATCACACTCACCATCCACCCGCGCCGAAGCACGCAACTGCCGGCCGGCCTGCATCCCACCTTCCGCTTGCCGCAGCCGCACGGCCGCGTCACGCTGGAACTGGGCCGCCACGAAGGCATCTACAGCTACCCAAGCAGCAGCGCTGGCGCCGTCAGCCGCCTGCTGCCTGATACCCGCTCCGCTCAGCTGAATGCACTGGCCGGCATCCACGGACCGCTGGACCTGAGCCGACTGCCACTCACCGACGACGGCGAAGAGCTGCTGCAAGTCCGCGCACTCACCGCCATTGACGGCGCGGCGCCATTCAGCCTGCACTACCAGGACTACAGCGCCCACGTCGGCATGTGGTGGAATCCTCAGCAGTTCCCCGACCTGATGCTGTGGCTCAGCAACCGGGGCCGCCCCGAATTTCCATGGCAAAGCCGCCACGTCGCATTGGGCGCCGAACCGGTCAACAGCGTGTTTGACCTGAGCCGCGTGGCGCAACCGCCGGCCGGTCACCCGCTCAGCGACAGGCTCGGCATCCTGCTGCAAGCCGGCGAAGCCTGGACCACCCGTTACCGCATCGCCGCCTGGAGCGGCATCTTGCCAGCAGGGCTGGCGCCAGACTACTGACCATGGATACCGCTATGTCACCCGACTTCCAATCACCTGACTTCCTGCAGTCGCACATCGCCCAGACGATGCGCTTCTACCACCCGCGCTGCATCGATCCCAGCGGCGGCTTCTATCATTTCTTCAAGGATGACGGCAGCATCTACGACCGCGAAACGCGCCACCTGGTCAGCAGCACACGCTTCATCTTCAACTACGCCATGGCCTGCCGCCACAACGACGACGCCAGCTACCGCGACGCCCTACGCCACGGCCTGAATTTCTTGCGTGACGTGCAGCGCGATCCCGCCACCGGCGGCTACGCCTGGCAGCTACGCTGGAACGGTCAGCAAAAAACCGTTACCGATGGCGACAACCACTGCTATGGCCTGGCCTTCGTGCTGCTGGCCTACTCGCAGGCGCTGGCCGCCGGCGTCAGCGAAGCGCGCCAGTGGATGGCCGAAGCCTACGATCTGATGGAACAACACTTCTGGCAGGCGCAGCACGGCCTATACGCAGACCAGGCCAGCGCCGACTGGCGCACGCTGCAACCCTATCGCGGCCAGAACGCCAATATGCACGCCTGCGAAGCTATGATTGCCGCTTACGAGGCCAGCGGCGAACGCCGCTACCTGCTGCGCGGCGAAACACTGGCGCACAACATCACTGTGCGCCAGGCCGCGCTGGCCGATGGCCGCATCTGGGAACACTACGACGAGAACTGGCAAATCGACTGGGACTACAACCGCGACGACAAGACCAATATCTTCCGTCCGTGGGGCTACCAGCCGGGCCATTTCACCGAATGGGCCAAGCTGTTGCTGCTGCTGGAACGCCACGCCGACGCGCTGGCGGAGCCGGGAGACTGGCTGCTGCCGCGCGCCATCGCCCTGTTCGATGACGCCCTCGAACAATCGTGGGACGCACAGCACGGCGGCATGGCCTATGGCTTCGGGCCGGACAACGCCATCTGCGACGGCGACAAATACTTTTGGGTGCAAGCCGAATCGCTGGCCGCTGCCGCTGTGCTGGCGGTGCGCACCGGCGAGCCACGCTTCTGGAGCTGGTACGAAGGCCTGTGGAACTATAGCTGGACGCACATGATCGACCACCGCCACGGCGCCTGGTATCGCATCCTCAGCCCGGACAACCGCAAGCTCAGTGATGAGAAAAGCCCGGCCGGCAAAACCGACTATCACACCATGGGCGCCTGCTACGAAGTACTGCGGGCGCTGGGGAGCGCCGCATGAACGCCCTGCCGCATTTCGTCTCGGCTGGCGAAGCGCTGACCGACCTGGTACGCACCGGCCCTGACCAGTGGACCAGCATGACGGGCGGCGCCGGTTTGAATGTGGCGCGTGCCATGGCACGGCTGGAGGTGCCAAGCGCCTTCGCTGGCGCCATTTCCAACGACGTCTTCGGCCAGGCCTTGCAGGCCAGCGCGCAGCAGGCCGGCCTCGATCCGCGCTTCCTGCAACTGAATGACCGCGCGCCGTTGCTGGCAGTGGTCCACGAAACAGCGCCGCCCGACTACTTCTTCATCGGCGACAACAGCGCCGACCTGCAATTCGCACCGTGGGAACTGCCGTCCGGCTGGGAGCGCGAAGCGCAGTGGGTACACTTCGGCGGCATCAGTCTGGCGCGTTCGCCGCTGGCGGACCGGCTGCTGTCACTGGCCTCCAGCCTCAAATCACAAGGTGTGCGCATCAGCTACGACCCGAACTTCCGCAAGCTGATGGACCAGCCATATGACCCGATGCTGCACCAGATGGCGGCACTGGCGGATGTCATCAAGGTGTCAGACGAAGACCTGCAAGGCCTGTTCCGCACCAGCGATACCCGCTCAGCACTTGAGCGCCTGCGCCAGATCAACCCGAACGCCGTCGTCCTGCTGACGCGTGGCGCCGAGGGCGCGGAACTGTTCAGCGGTGCGCAAGCCTGGCATGCGGCGCCGCCCGCCATTATCGTGGCCGATACCATCGGCGCTGGCGACGCCAGCGTCTGCGCGCTGTTGTACAGTATGATGCACCGGCCGCAAGCGGGCAGCATAGAGCACTTGCGCCATGCGGTAGCCGCCGGCGCCGCCGCCTGCACGCAAGCCGGCGCCACACCGCCTACCCGTCAACAGATCGAGGCGCTGGCGCCGTCGGTCAGCGTCATCCCATTTATTCAAGGAAGCCAGCCATGCGTCGTATGATTGCTTTGATTTGCCTGTTGGCCTGCAGCGTGGCGCAAGCCGCCGGCCTCGAAGAACGCCTCGCCTCACCGGATGGCAATGTGGTCCTGACCTTGCAACAAAAGACCGATGCCGCCGGCAAGCGCGCCCTCTACTACAGCGTGCACTATGGCGCCCACACAGTGATCCGCGACTCGCTGCTGGAACTCCGCCTTGACAACCATTTGTCCGAAAGCGCGATGGCACTGCCGGTCGACCGCCGCCCACGCTGGTTCGACAACCTGAACGTCGCTGGCGTACGCCGCAGCAGCCATGACAGCAGCTGGAAACCCGTCACCGGCGAAGCCGCACAAATCCGCGACCACTACCAGGCCATGACCGTGGAACTGGTCAAAGATGACAATCCGGTCTACAAGCTGGCAGTGGAGGTGCGCGCCTATAACGAAGGCGTGGCCTTCCGCTTCGCCTTCCCGGAAAATGAAAAAGGCAGCTACTACCGCATCATCGGCGAAGACACTGAATTCGCGCTGCCAGCGGGCACTCGCGCCTGGTATCACGGCTGGGCACAGGCACCGTACAAGCTGCTGCCGCTGCGCGATTGGCCCGATCAATCCGAGCGCCCGTTGACGCTGGAACTGCCGAACGGTCTGCACGTTGCCCTGCTGGAGGCGCAGATGACCGACTACGCGCGCACCAAATTCAAGCTGAGCGCCGACAAGCCGGATACGCTGGTCACCGCCATGCACGATGCCGCCGACCTGATCTCGCCGTTCGCGACGCCATGGCGCGGCATCATGATCGCCCGCACGCCGGGCGAACTGGCGCAGAACAACCACTTCATCCTGAACCTGAACCCGCCGTCGCGCATCGCCGACAGCAGCTGGATCAAGCCGGGCAAGATCATGCGTGTGATGACGCAGACCACCGCAGCCGCCAAGGCCAATATCGACTTCGCCGCGCGCCACAAGCTGGAATACATCCTGTTCGACTGGAAGTGGTACGGCCCCGCCTTCTCCTTCGACTCGGACGCCACCAAGGTAGCGATTCCTGACTTCGACCTGCCAGCCATCATCGCCTACGCCAAGGAACGCGGCATCGGTGTCTGGCTGTATGTGAACCAGCAAGCCTTGCTGACGCAATCCGATACGCTGTTCCAGACCTACCGTGACTGGGGCATTAAAGGCGTGAAATTCGGCTTCGTGCAGGTCGGCTCGCACCGCTGGACCACCTGGGTCGAGAAGGCCATCCAGCAGGCCGCAGCCGCCGGCATCATGGTCAACATCCACGACGACTGGCGGCCGACCGGTGAACAGCGCACCTGGCCCAACCTGATGACTTCCGAAGGGATACGCGGCAACGAGGAAATGCCGGACGCAACGCACAACACGGTGCTGCCATTCACCCGCTTCCTCGCAGGCGCCGCCGACTATACCATCTGCTACTACGATCCGCGCATCAAGACCACGCACGCACACCAGCTGGCGCTGGCCGTGGTGTATTACAGCCCCCTGCAAACGCTGTACTGGTACGACAAGCCGGAGATGTCGCAGGACGAGCCGGAACTGGCCTTCTGGGACCGCATTCCGACCGTGTGGGATGAAACCCGCGTACTGGATGGCGCGCCGGGCCGCAACGCCACCATCGCCCGCCGCAGTGGCAATGAATGGTATATCGGCGCCATCACCAACAACGAGGCGCGCACGGTGCAGCTCAAGCTGGACTTCCTGCCAGCCGGCCAGCGCTACGAAGCCACCATCTACGCCGACGACGCCAAGGCGCCAACCCGTACCAAGGTCGGCATCCGCAAGCAGACGGTCGATGCGCGCACGGTACTGCCGCTGGTCATGCTGGCATCCGGCGGCCAGGCGCTGTGGCTGCGCCCAATAAAATAAAAAATAAAACTAGATAATGGAGACATCCGCATCATGAGCAGCAAGCAAGCCCACTTCCGCTTCCTGTGCACCTTTGTGTACGTGTATTTCTTTGCCCAGGCAATGAGCATGTCGCTGCTGGCGCTGTGGCTACGTTCCACGCTACAGCTGTCCGGCGCCGAAACCGGCATCGTCTTTGCCGCCAACTTCATCGCCGCCATGTGCTCGCAGCCGGTGTACGGCTACGTTTCCGACAAGATCGGCATGCGCAAGCATGTGCTGTGGGCGGTCGGCGTGATGTGCATGCTGTCCGGCCTGTTCCTGGTGTACGTCTACGGCCCGCTGCTGAAGACCCACATCCTGGCCGGCGCCGCGCTGGGCGGCATCTACCTCGGCATCACCTTCATCGCCGGCAGCTACGCGATCGAGTCGTATGTTGATCGCATCGGGCGCGCCTACGGTTTTGAATACAGCCGCGTGAGGCTGTGGGGCTCACTGGGCTTCGCCAGCGCTGCCTTCCTCACCGGCCGCTTGTACAACGTCGACCCGCACATCAACTTCATGCTGGCCTCGTGCGCCGGCCTGCTGCTGGTGCTGATGCTGGCCTTCTGGCGCCTGCCGGAGCATGCAGTCAGCAGCGCCACCGGCGAAAAGCTGCGGCTGGCCGACGCCCTCGCCCTGCTACGCGACAAGGCATTCTGGCGCTTCATGGTGTTTGTGCTGACGGTGACGAATATCTACCTGGTCTACGACCAGCAGTTCCCCAGCTACTTCGCCTCGCAATTCCCCGACAAGGCCACCGGCGCCGCCATGTTCGGCTACCTGAATTCGCTGCAGATCTTCGTTGAGGCGGCCGGCCTGTTTGTCTCGCCGCTGCTGGTCCGGCGCATCGGCGCCAAGTACGGCCTGCTGTTGGCCGGTTCCATCATGATCGTCCGCATTGCCGGTTCCGGGCTGGCGGTCGGGCCGGTGTCGATATCAGCGATGAAGATGCTGCATTCGGTCGAACTGCCCATCCTGGTAGTATCGGTGTTCCGCTACATCGCCTATCACTTCGATAACCGGCTGGCGTCCACTGTCTACATGGTCGGCGTCAGCTTCGGCCACTCGCTCGGGCTGGCCCTGTTGTCGCCGCTGGTCGGCAAGGCCTATGATCTGATCGGCTTTAACCATACCTATCTGCTGCTCGCCGCCATCGGCGCCGTCTTCCTGCTGCTGTCGGTGTTCGCGCTATCGCCAACGCCGGCGGAAACCACCAAGGCCACACCATGAGGAACACCATGCCAGAAGTTTTACAGACCGGACGCCTGCCGCAGGCGTGGCGCCAGCTGCCGCAGCGCAGCCACATCGATCAGGCCATCGCCGCTGCACTGGCTGCCGTGGCGCGCAACGCCGCCTATTTCGGCGACCGTTTTCCCACGCCCTCCAGCACCGGCGGCGTCTACGGCGCCATGGACAACACCGAATGGACCAATGGCTTCTGGACCGGCATGCTGTGGTTATCTTATGAGCTAAGTGGACAGCAAGCCTTTCGCACGGTGGCGGAAAATCATGTGGCCAGCTTCGATCAACGCCAGCGCGAACGCATCGCCACCAATCACCACGACCTGGGATTCCTCTACAGCTTGTCGTGCGTCGCCGGCTACAAGCTGACCGGCAGCGAACAGGCGCGTGAAGCGGCACTGGGCGCAGCAAAGCTTCTGCTGGAGCGCTATTTCCCCAACGCCGGTATCATCCAGGCGTGGGGCGATCTGAATGATCCGGCCCAGCGCGGCCGCATGATCATCGACTGCAACCTGAACCTGCCGTTACTCTACTGGGCCAGCGACACCAGCGGCGACCTGCGCTTCCGCGAAGCGGCCGATCACCATATCCAGCAAGCTGCACGCCACATCGTGCGCGCCGACGGCTCGACCTACCACACCTTCTTCTTCGACGCCGACAACGGCCAGCCGCGTGAAGGCAAGACGCACCAGGGCTACAGCGATGATTCGTGCTGGGCACGCGGCCAGGCCTGGGGCATCTCCGGCTTCCCGCTGGTGGCGCGTCACAATGGCGCCACCCGATTGCTCGATCTGGGCAAGGTACTGGCCAACTACTATCTGAACCGCCTGCCGGCCGACGGCATCTGCTACTGGGACCTGATCTTCACCGATGGCGCCGAAGAACGTGACAGCTCTGCTGCCGCCGTCGCCGCCTGCGGCCTGCTGGAACTGGCCAGCCGCCTGCCGCTGCTCGATCCACTGCGCGCAGAATACGAGCACGCCGCTGCCGGCATGGTCATGACGCTGTCCGAACACTACTTCAACCACGAGGGCGCACCCGGCGCAGGACTGCTGCGCCACGCGGTCTACCACAAGCCTAACCGCATCGGCGTCGATGAGTCCTGCATCTGGGGCGATTACTTCTACCTCGAAGCGCTGACGCGCCTGAGCCGCATCTGGGAGCCATACTGGTGAATCTCAAATACATTCCCCTCGCACTGGCCGTCTTGCTGTGCCAGTCCGCCCACGCGCAAACGCCTCCAGCCGACGCGCCATGGGTCGCCGACCTGGGCGACGGCCGCTATCGCAACCCGGTGCTGCACGCCGACTATTCGGACCCGGACGCCATCCGCGTCGGCGACAAGTTCTACATGACCTCCTCCAGCTTCAGCAACGCCCCCGGCCTGCCGCTGCTGGAATCGCCGGACCTGGTCAACTGGACGCTGGTAGGCCATGCGCTGTCCGAGCTGCTGCCGCGCGATGTCTTCGCCAAGCCGCAATACGGCAAAGGCGTCTGGGCGCCAGCGCTGCGCCACCATAACGGCCGCTTCTACATCTTCTATCCCGATCCCGATTTCGGCATCTACGTCACCGAAGCACAAAACTTCAGCGGTCCGTGGAGCGCACCGCGCCTGCTGCTTGGCGGCCGTGGCCTGATCGATCCAGCGCCATTATGGGACGACGACGGCCAGGCTTACCTGATGCATGCCTGGGCCTTCAGCCGCGCGGGCAAAAACAACGTTGTCACCATGCGCCGCATGGACGCCGGCGCCACGCGCATCCTGGACGGCAAAGGCCAGGACATCATCAACGGCGCCGACTATCCGGGTTATCACACAGTGGAAGGCCCGAAAGTCTACAAGGCCAACGGCTATTACTATGTGTTCGCCCCAGCCGGAGGCGTCGAGCAAGGCTGGCAGGCAGTATTCCGTTCGCGCTCGCTGACCGGTCCCTATGAAGTGCGCAATGTGCTGGCGCAGGGCGACACGCCAGTCAACGGCCCGCACCAGGGCGCATGGGTGGATGCACCGGACGGCCGCCACTGGTTCTTGCACTTCCAGGACAAGGGCCCATATGGCCGAGTCGTCCACCTGCAACCGATGCAATGGAAAGATGGCTGGCCGCTGATCGGCCAACCTGGCCGCCAGCCGGGCACCGGCGAACCAGTCATCACCTACACCAAACCGGTGCAAGGCAAGCCGCTGGCCGCACCGCCGACCATTGACGATTTCAGCACGCCGCAGCTTGGCCTGCAATGGCAATGGGGCGCGAATCCGCAACCATCGTGGTACTCGCTGAGCGCCAAGCCTGGCGCCTTGCGCCTGTACACACAGCCGCTGGCCGACGCGGATGATTTCGTCCGCGCCTCGCCAGCCATCCTGACGCAAAAAGCGCCCGCATCACGCTTCCTCGCTACCACGCGCGTGCGGCTGGAACAGGCAAAAGATGGCGATCGCGCAGGCCTGATCATCAACGCCATGCAATACGCATGGGTAGGCCTACGCCGTAACGGCACGGTCAATGAACTGGTTTGGACAGTGTGCGGACCATTTGGCCCGCGCTGCAAGGAGCAATCGACAGTGATACTGTCACCAGCACCGACGGAACTGACGCTGCGCGCCCACATGAACGAAGGCGCCTTCGTCAACTTCGCCTACAGCGTGGATGGCAAGACGTTCAAGCCGGTAGGCTCACCGTTCCCGGTCACGCGCGGCACCTGGGTAGGCGCACAGGTTGGCCTGTTCAGCGCCGGCAGGCAGCCCGGCTCCTGGCTCGACGTGGAGCAGTTTGAATTGACGGCGCCCGGCGCGGGCCCCTACTGAGCAGTAAAGCGTGCCCACCTCTCCCGGGCACGCCTCCAGTTGCCCGGACAGGATCAAACCTGTTCGGGCTTTTTTACGTCAATATCTCATCACTGCCACCGCTCACACTCATGTAAAGCCGCCGCCAGAACATGTGAGATTTCGCGTATTTTTCAGATAAGCAAGATGTTATGCTCTACAGCCAGCGGCTGAGTTCGGCCAGTTGCAGCCGGTGGAATATTGAATATTCTGGATAATCGACCGTGTAGTTGGCCAACATCCACCGCAAAAAGACCGAATCACGTTAACAGCCGCACTTTCGACTAGTTGTCTATGAATACTCCCGATTTCTCCAAGTACGATGAGACTCAGCTTACAAGGGCAAGAATAAGCGTAAACGGCCAGGAGCAGCAATTGGACGTCCGCATAAGCATTACTTTTTTGCGCGCGACTGGCATTTAGTTTGAAAGTAAGAATTCGAGTGTTTTGCGTATATACGGGATAGACTGGTGTTTCCTGCCGCCTCTTACGCGGCGTGACGCCAGCCGCAAACATCTCACCAAATATTTCAGCCTCGGATTGCAAATGCAGATCACGGAACGACTGAAGCGGGAGCATTCGGGAGCGCGTCGCACTATTTTACTTTCTTTGAAAAGTACTGAATTTTTTCGACGCGGGGCGTTGAGCCGATACCAACAATTTGCCTGAAACTCAGTACCGCAACGCCAGACCGCATCCCGATGACAAGTTGATTATCCAGCAGATAAGCGCTGTTCGGATACAGACCATGCCAGAACTGGTCAATGGCGAGCACCTTCATCTCCAAAAATTTCGGACTGAAGCTGATCAGGCCGTTGTCGGTAACAATGAGAAATGCAAAGTATTCCCTGTCGTTTCGCTCTATGGCCACCGCCTCCGGCGCACCCGGAAGCAGCGTCACTTTTTCAGCGTTGACATCTTCTTTGTTACCTGTGACTTTGTAGATTGCCCCCCGCGCGGAAGCCAAGTGCGCCAGTCCGGTAAAGACGAAAAGTTCATCTTTTTCCTGTATCAGCTGAACGATGTTATCGCGGATGAGTAGATGTGCCGTCCCATCGGAGTCGACTACGGAAAGATTGCCTCCCCACTCCCCTTTGTTGGTGCCGATGAGGGACTTGCCGTTGAACGTGATTTTGGTTTCCTGTGGCCGGTGTAAATTTTTTTCTTCCTTGATGGTGAGCTGTCCAGCATTCTTTGCCACGACATAATCGACCAAGTTGTGGTTAGCCGCAAGCCACGCGCCGCCTGTCGGGATGTTGCTTTCGACGAGACCAGCACGACTCAATGCATCCTCGATTTCGCCACTGAAGCACGAGGGGGATATAAAGAGTAAAGCGCACATTAACACCCTGATTGTCATAGAAATCTTCGTTCAAAAAATTCACACTTGAATGACGGTGATGGGCTTCGTCACGAATGCTGCTGGAACCCGCGCTGCGCCGCGAAGCGTTCGAGGTGGTGGTCTACATCACCTAGCGTCAGCTCGATCATCGTCAAGCGCTTGAAGTGATGCGCGGCCGGCAGTTCGTCGGTGACGCCCATGCCGCCGTGCAGCTGCACCGCCTGCTGGCCGATGAACTTGGCCGCCTGGCCGATGCGCACCTTGGCCGCAGACGCCACCCGCCGGCGCTCCTCCGCATCGCACGCCATGCGTGCCGCCACCAGCATCGCCATCGAGCGCGCCTGCTCCAGGTGCACATACATATCGGCCATCCGGTGCTGCAGCGACTGGAAGCTGCCAATGGCGATGCCGAACTGCTTGCGCGTCTTCAGATACTCCAGCGTGGCGTTGAAGATGGCGTCCATCGCGCCGACCGCTTCCGCGCACAGCAGGCTGACGCCGTAATCGGCCGCCTCCTCCAGCATGTCCCAGCCACCACCCAGCTTGCCCAGCAACGCCGACGCCGGCACCGCCACATGGTTGAACTGCACCGTCGCCGCGCGCTGGCCGTCAATCGTGCGGTAGTCCTTGATGACGACGCCGCTGGTATCGGTCGGCACCACAAACAGGCTGATGCCGTTGGTGTCACGCTGCGTGCCGGCGCTGCGGGCTGAAACAATCAGCGCGCCCGCCTGCCCGCCGTGAATCACCACCGTCTTGGTGCCATCAATGCGGTAGCCTTCGCCGTTGATGCTGGCGATGGTCTTGACGTCGGCCAGATCGTGGCGCGAGTGTTTTTCCGTCAGCGCACACGCCAGTTTCAGCTCACCCTTGGCCACGTCTTCCAGCCGGTGATGCTGATTGCCCGCCAGTTGCAGGAACTTCGCGCCCCAGACCGTGGAGAAATACGGCTCGACCACCAGGCCACGTCCCAGCTCCTGCATCACCACCAGCATGTCGACCGCGTTGCCGTTGAAGCCTCCCTGCGCCTCCGGCACCGGCAAGGCCGTCATGCCCAGTTCCACCAGCGTATTCCATGCCACATCCGACACGCCGCTGGCGGAGTGAATGATGCGCTTGCGCGTGTCGAAACTGTAGTCCTTGTCCACCCAGCGACGCAGCGCATCGGCGAATTGCTGTTGTTCTTCGTTGAAATTGAAATCCATCGCCGCTCCCTTACAGGCCCAGAATCATCTGGGAGATGATATTTTTCTGTATCTCGTTCGAGCCACCGTAGATTGAGGTCTTGCGGTAGTTGAAGTAATACGCGGTCAGCGGCGCGCCCGCATCGTCGCCGGTAACCGCGTGGTCGGTCTTGCCTTCCAGGTAGTCGGTATCGAATGGCAGCGCACCGGGGCCGAGCGTTTCGATCATCAGCTCGGTCAGCAACTGCTGGATTTCGGTGCCGCGCACTTTCAGCAGCGAGGCTTCCGGGCCGGGCGCGTGGTCTTCACGCGTCAACACGCGCAGCACGGTGGTTTCCAGCGCCATCAGGTCGATTTCCAGGCTGGCGATCTTGGCGGCGAACACCGGGTCCTGCATCAGCGGCTTGCCGTGCTTGTAGTGCTCGGACGCGATTTTTTTCAGGAACAGCAGTTCGCGCTTGGAGCGGCCCACCGCCGCAATGCCGGTGCGCTCGTGGCCCAGCAGGTATTTGGCATAGGTCCAGCCCTTGTTTTCCTGGCCGATCAGGTTTTGCACCGGCACCTTGACGTTGTCGAAGAAGACTTCGTTCACCTCGTGGTCTTCGTCCAGCATGATGATGGGACGCACGGTGATGCCCGGCGTCTTCATGTCGATCAGCAGGAAGGAGATGCCTTCCTGCTTGCGCACGCTGCTGTCGGTACGCACCAGGCAGAAGATCATGTCGGCGTGCTGGGCCAGCGTGGTCCAGGTCTTCTGGCCGTTGACGATGTAATGGTCGCCCGCGCGCTCGGCGGTGGTTTTCAGCGATGCCAGATCGGAACCGGAGCCCGGTTCGGAATAGCCCTGGCACCACCAGTCGTCGCAATTCAGGATGCGCGGCAGGTAGTGGGCTTTTTGCGCCTCATTGCCGAAGGCCATGATGACCGGTGCCACCATATTGACGCCGAACGGCAGGATGGGCGGCGTGCCGGCCCGGGCGCACTCTTCTTCCCAGATGTGGCGCTGGGTGGGCGTCCAGCCCGGTCCGCCGTACTCCACCGGCCAGGCCGGCGCCGACCAGCCCTGACGGGCGACGATCTGATGCCAGCGCACATAATCCTGGCGGCTCAGACGCAGGTGGTTGCGGACTTTCTTTTGCAGGTCGCTTGGCAGGTTGGTGTCCAGGAAACCGCGCACCATGTCGCGAAATGCCAGGTCCGCAGCCGTGTAAGTCAAATCCATGCTGTCTCCTTGTTTTTACGGCCGCGCTAAAAAAGCACGACCGTTCAAATCCATTCTACTCCCATGTTCTTGAAAAAGGCGACAGATTGGTGGAATTTCTTCACTTCGAAGCAAGCTTTTTCACCACAGCATGCGTGGCTTTCAATACCTTACCTTCGTGATCATGGGGCTGCATGACAGCCACGCGCTTGCCGCTGGCTTTGTCGACCAGCGTGGAATGGGCTTCGCCGGGCGCAAACAGGTGGCGCTCGCCCCATTGGCGCAAGGCGACGATGGCCGGGAACAGGCTTTCGCCTTTGGCCGTCAGCACGTATTCCTGGTAGGCGCTGCCGTCAGATGCTGGCTGGATCGCGAGCAGGCCGTATTCCACCAGCGCGCCCAGCCTGTCGGACAGGATATTGCGGGCGACGCCGAGGTTGCGCTGGAAATCGCCGAAGCGGCGGATGCCGTCCATGGCGTCGCGAATGATCAGCATGGACCAGCGGTCGCCGACCAGGTCGACCGCGCGGGCGACCGGGCAATCGTCATTTTGCAGGGATTTTCGTTTGGCCATGGTTGCATTTTAAAACTGGTTTACGGTAGGCTGCAAGAAGTTTTATTTTGCAACTGGATTGGAGGCTGATCGTGCCGCGTTCTTTAGTATTGTTGTTTGCCTGCGCCTGCGGGCTGAGTGTCGCCAATGTGTATTACGCGCAGCCCTTGCTGGACGCGTTGGCGGCGGATTTTGGCGTCGGCCTGGCGGCGGTCGGCGGCATCATCACCGCGACGCAGGCTGGCAGCGTCTTGGCGTTGCTGTTGCTTGTGCCGTTGGGCGATATGCTGCCACGCCGGCGCCTGATGCTGTGGCAGGTGGGTGGGCTGGTTGTCGCCCTGGCCTGTGTTTGCCTGGCGCATAGTACGGCGGCTTTGATGGCTGGCATGCTGGCCGTGGGCATGCTTGGCACCGCGATGACGCAGGGCCTGATCGCCTATGCGGCCAGCGCCACAACTGCGGACGAACGTGGACGCGTGGTCGGCGCGGCGCAGAGCGGCGTGGTGGCCGGGCTGCTGCTGGCACGTGTGTTCGCCGGGTTGATTGCCGACCTGGCCGGCTGGCGCGGTGTCTATGCAGCCTCTGCCGCCATCATGCTCGCCCTCGCCGCGCTGCTATGGCGCAGGCTGCCGAAGCTGACCCCGCTCCCGGTTTTCGCGCCAAGGCAAAGCCCATCGCATGCACGGCGTGCCCCTCTGTCAGCCGCCGGCCAACCGGCGCAATTGTCCTACTTCGGCCTGCTCGCCTCAATGTTCACGCTGCTGCGGCACAACCGCATGCTGCAAGTGCGTGGCATGATTGCGCTGCTGATGTTCGCCGTGTTCGGCGCCTTCTGGAGCGCGCTGGTCTTCCTGCTGAGCGCCCCGCCCTACGAGTACTCGCACACAGCAATCGGCGCCTTCGGCCTGGTCGGCATGGCTGGTGCACTGGCGGCCGCGCGCGCCGGCTACTGGGCCGATCAAGGCCATGCGCAATACACCAGCGCCGCCGCGCTCGCGCTGATGACGCTCGCCTGGCTGCCACTCGCCATGGCGCCGCACTCGCTGGCGGCGCTGGTGATTGGCATCCTGGCGCTGGATCTGGGCGTGCAAGCACTTCACGCCACCAACCAGAGCCTGATCTTGCAAACCGCCCGAGGCGAGCACAGCAGGCTGATAGGCGCCTACATGCTGTTCTACGCGCTGGGCAGCGGCGGTGGCGCGCTGGCGGCCACGCAGGTTCACGCCTTGGCAGGCTGGAACGGCGTCTGCCTGCTGGGCGGCGGCCTCAGCCTTGCTGCCCTCGTCTTCTGGGCGGCCACAACAAAAGTGGCCTGTCCGGATTGCAAAAGTGGCCGGACCAATTTAGAATGGTTCGACCAAATAAACGTTTTACAACAACAAAGAGACGAAAACCCGTGACCTCCCCAACCGCACTGATCGCGGCTGTCGCCGCTACCCTGCTCGCCCTTCCAGTCCACGCTGAAGGCCCTTACCGTAATCCGGACAACAAGAGCGTCTACGACGCCGGCGAAGGCACCTATCCAGTGCTGTACAAAAAGCCGACCGTCGCCGAAATCACTGCCTCGCTGGACCGGATACGCGGCTACATGGAAGCCACCACGCCAACCAAGGTGATCCATAAGGACAGCGGCCTCCAGATCACCGACTTCAGCAAGCCGGTGGCCGACGCCGTCGTCGAGCCGAGCAGCGCCGAATGGGGCATCCAGGTCTACGAAATGGGCGTCGTCCACGCCGGCCTGATGAAAGCCGCCAGCGTCACCGGCGACAAGAAATACACCGCGATGACCGCGCGCCACTTCCAGTTCATCGCCGACAAATATCCCTACTTCAAGGCCCAGGAACAGCAGTTCAGCCTGAAGCGCGCCAACAGCTTCGCACGCGTCCTCGAACCGCGCTCGCTGGATGACGCCGGCTCCATGTGCGCCGCCATGATACGTGCCAAGTTCGCCAAGATCGGCCCGGACATGAGCCAGTTCATCGAAACGTGCAGCAACTGGGTCTACAAAAAGCAATTCCGCCTGAAAGACGGCACGCTGGCGCGCGAGCGTCCGCAAGCCGTCTCGCTGTGGGCCGACGATATGTACATGGGCGTGCCGGCGCTGGCCGAAATGGGCCATCTGACCGGCAAGCGCGAATACTACGACGACGCCGTCAAGAACGTGCTGCAGATGTCGCAATACCTGTTCAATCCGCAGCTGGGCCTGTACACCCACGGCTGGAACGCCAACAATCCGGACGCGCCGCGCTTCTACTGGGCGCGCGCCAACGGCTGGGCGGTGCTGACCATGAGCGACCTGCTGGACGTGCTGCCGAAGGACCATCCAGGCTATCCGAAAGTGCTGGCGCAGCTGCGCCTCAGCCTGCGTGGCATCGCCGAGCTGCAATCGGGCACCGGCCTGTGGCACCAGATGCTGGACCGTAACGACTCCTACCTGGAAACCTCGGCCAGCGCCATGTTCACCTACGTGATCGCGCACGCCATCAATGAAGGCTGGATCAACGCCGCCACCTATGGCTCGATCGCCCAGGCCGGCTGGGTCGGCCTGACCACCCGCATCAACGCGCGCGGCCAGGTCGAAGGCACCTGCGTCGGCACCACCTTCGCCAGCGATCACATCTACTACTACAATCGTCCGACCAGCGTCGACGCGCTGCACGGCTACGGACCGGCGCTGCTGGCCGGCGCCGAGATGATCAAGCTGCTCAACAATCCGAAGCTCGACATCCAGGTCAAGTTGCGCACCTACCACTACGTGCCGAAAGATGCCGGCGCCACCAACTACAGCCACGAATAAGGAGATGACCGGAATGCGTATGTATTTGTTACCTATCGCTGCTGCCGCCGCACTGGCCAGCGCTACGCTGAGCGCGGCCGAATTGGCGCGTATCACCGTCACCAACGATCTGGACCAGGCGCGCCCGTCGGAAACCATCGCCGTGCCATGGAGCGAGATCAACCGCGTGCTGCCTGGCGCGCTGATCCAGAGAATCGCGATCAAAGACAGCAAGGGCAACATCCTGCCCTACCAGGTCAGCAATATCGCGCCGCAGGCCAAGGACCCGAACAACGTCGGCATCGCCTATGGCGAGCTGTTCTTCCAGCACAGCTTTGCCAAGGGCGAGCAAAAAGCCACGTTCACCGTCGAAAAAACCGAGACCGTCACGCAGCCGTTCGCACCGAAGACCTTTGCCCGCTATGTGCCGGAGCGCCTGGACGACTTCGGCTGGGAAAACGACCACGTGGCGCACCGCACCTACGGCCCGGCACTGGCGGCGCCGGACACGGCTGGCGTCGGCAAGGAAGTGCTGGTCACGAGCGGGCTGGACATCTGGTTCAAGCGCGTTGCCTACCCGATCGTCGACCGCTGGTACAACAAAGGCCATGACCACTACCATCACGACGAAGGTGAAGGCATGGACATGTACAACGTCGGCAAATCGCGCGGCGCCGGTGGCACCGGCGTGTGGGACGGCAAGCAGCTGTATGTCGGCCGCAACTACGCCTCGTGGAAAGTGCTGGCCAACGGCCCGATCCGTAGCGTCTTCGAGCTGACGTACGACAGCTGGGACGCGGCGGGCGCCAAGGTCAGCGAAGTCAAGCGTTTCACGGTCGACGCCGGCCAGGACTTCGACACCATGGACAGCACCTTCACCTTCAGCGGCCCGCAGACCCTGACTGCAGCCGTCGGCCTGAACAAAAAGCCGGCCGACAAGAAGCAGAACGAAAAAATCACGGTCGGCCGCGACGGTGTGGCGCTGACACAATGGGTCACGCAAAACAGCAACGGCGCCTTTGGCACCGCCATCGTGCTGCCGAGCGCCAGCGGCATCACCGAAGACCCGCTGAACGAGCTGATCCTGGCGCCAGTCGAATCCGGCAAACCGTTGCGCTACTACATCGGCGCCGCCTGGGACCGCGCCGGCCACGTCAAAACGCAGGCCGAGTGGCAAGAAAAGGTCAAGCAAATGGCCGCCCGCGCCACCCACCCCCTCAAAGCCACCGTCACCCCTTAAACTCCGGGGGTCAGTTCTGCCAAACGTACATGAGTTCGTGTACGTTTGGCAGAACTGACCCCGGTTTTTTTTCGCACGGTAATTTTATAGACTTGAGACTAACAATTCCGTATGCTTTGAGGGTGTAACGCCCCTTGCTATCGGGCATGGGGACTCCTATACGGTTACTTGTGCGAGATTTTCTTTCCCTACTTGCCGGCGCGACCGCTCTGGCGCTGGCCTTGATCCTGCCGGCCGGCGCCACGCCAACGCCATGGCAAAAGCTGGCGCCCACCATGTTCGAACACCTGGTGCCGGCCGAGCGCGGCTTCCCCAGCCCGATCGTCATGACCGTCGCCCAGGATGGCGATGGCTTCATCTGGTTTGGCACGCAATCCGGACTCGGCCGCTGGGATGGCTACCGCATGCGCAATTTCTTCTACAAGGCCGACGATCCGCACTCGTTGCCCGGCGACTTTGTGCAAACGCTGCATGTCGACCGCCAGGGCCGCCTGTGGATCGGCACCACCACCGATGGCGTCGCCATGTACGACAAGCGCAGCGAGCGTTTCATCCGCTATCCGGCCGGTCCCAAGGGCCTGAGCAGTCCGGCAGTGTCGTCGCTGGCCAGCGATGAGCGCGGCAACATCTGGGTCGGTTCCGCCGGCGGCCTGGATTACATCGACTTGCAGAAAGGCGGCGCCATCACCCATTATCCGCGCGCCGCCAGCGCCATGGGCGGCGCGCGCGCCAACCAGGTCCGCGCACTGCTGGTGGACCGCGCCGGCCATCTGTGGATAGGCTCGAACGCTGGCCTGGCGCGGCGCGACGCCGTCACCGGCATGATCGAAGACCTGCCCATGGCCAACGGGCTGAACGACGCGGTGCTGTCGCTGGGCAGCAGCAGCGCCGGCGAAGTGGTGTTCGGCACGCTCAAGAGCGGCATCGGCGTGGCCCACGCCGGCGACAGCGCACGCCTGCTGCCGCTGAGCCAGATCAAGGATGCCAGCAGCGCCATGGTACTGTCGATCGCCGAGATCCTTCCCGGCACCTGGTGGGCCGCCACTTACGGTGGCGGCGTGATCGAGTTCGATACCGCCGGCCACAGCCGCCGCATCGTGCACCGCGCGGCCATGAGCATCAGCCTGGCCCACGACCGCACCGCCGCCGTGCTGCGCGACCGCAGCGGCCTGATATGGGTGGCCAACGAGCGCGGCGTCGATATCCACAACCCCGCTAACCGCAACGTCGATACGGTGCTGGATGGCGCCGGCCTCAGCGAAATCTCCGCCTTTGCCTTCATGACCGACACCGGCGGCCGGCTGTGGGTGGCACTGGGCGACCAGGGCATCGACCTGATCGACGCCGACGGCAACCGCAGCGCCGGCCTGCGCCCCGATCCGGGCAAGCCCGACGATGCCCTGCCCAATCGCCTGATCCTCAGCCTGGCCGAAGCCGAGCCGCACGAAGCCTGGATCGGTACCGCGCTGGGCCTGTACCACACCAGCGAACGCGGCCAGCGCGTGCGGCGGGTAGCGCTGCCGCTGGACGATCCGTATCCGCGCATCGGCAGCATCGTGCAGCTGGGCGAGACACTGTGGCTGTCCCTGCCATCGGGCCTGATGCGCTACAACTTGCGCAGCCACGCGGTGCGCATCTACGAACAGGGCCCGCCTGCAGAAGGCGGTCTGAGCGACAGCCGCGTCACCATCATGCGGGTCGGCCCGGACGGCATGCTGTGGCTGGGCACGCGCCACGGGCTGAACCGCTTTGATCCGGCCACCGGCCAGATCGAGCATATCCTGTCCAGCAGCGACCGCGCCAACGCGCTGCCGCACAGTGTCATCACCAGCCTGACCTTCGACCAGCAGCATCGCCTGTGGGTCGGCACCAACAGCAACGGCATCGGCATCATGGACGGCCGCAATGCCGACGGCAGCTACCGTTTCCGCAAGCTGCGCATGCAGGAAGGCCTGCCGGTCAACAATATCGGCGCCTTGCAGGCCGACCAGGCCGGCAACGTCTGGGCGTCGACCTCGGACGGCATCGCTGTGATTGACGCCAGCACCTTCAAGGTGCATACGCTGGACCGCAGCAGCGGGCTGGTGTTCCAGCCGTACTTCGTCGGCGCGGTCGGCAAGACGGCACATCATGAAATCGTCTTCGGCACCTCGGGCGGCTACGTGGTGGTGCAGCCGGTGCTGCCGCAAACCTGGCGCTACCAGCCGCCGCTGGTGGTCAGCTCGGTGCGGCTGGACAGCCAGCTGGTGCCGCCAGCCGCGCTGCTGACCGCAGGCGGGCCGGCGCTGGAAATAGCGCCAGGCACGCGCAAGGTCGAGGTGGAAATCGCCGCGCTGGACTACTCGTCCAGCCAGCGCAACCGTTATGCCTTCCGGCTGGACGGCTATGACAAGGACTGGGTCGAAGCCGACGCCAGCCACCGCGCCACCACCTACGCCAATGTGCCGCCCGGCAGCTATCGGCTGTCTATGCGCGGCAGTAACCGCAACGGCGTCTGGAGCCCGCACGAGCTGAGCATGGAACTGCATTTCCTGCCAGCCTGGTATCAGACCTGGTGGGCGCGGCTGGGCGCGGTGCTGACGGTGCTGGCCTGCGCTTGGGGCGTGTACCGCTGGCGCGTGCGCAACCTGCAGCAGCAGGTGTATTCGCGCACGCTGCACCTGGAGCGGGTGCACGCCATCGTCAAATCGATCAATGACGAGCTGGATTTCGACACCCTGCTGCACACCATCCTGCGCGAATCGTCGGCAATCGGTGAAGTCGGCGTCGCCTATGCGCTGATTGCCGAGGTGCCGGACGGCCCGCTGGCGATCCGCGCCGCCTGGGGCCACGACGCGCTGCCATCGGCTGCCGCCGGCATGGCGCCAGCCGCCGCGCAGGCGCAGTTTGTCGACGCCGCCACCGTCATCGCGCCGGACATGTTCCTCAAGCAAAGCACCATGCTGGCGGTGCGCATCCGCGTCAATCAGCAGGTGCAGGGCTACCTGGTCTTCAAGCAGGGAGCGCCGTTTGCGCGCAAGGACCTGGAGATGTTCAAGGCGCTGAAAGAGCCCTTCGTTTCAGCCTTCCAGAAAGCCAGCGCCATCCGCGCCATCCAGCGGGCACGTGCCGACGCCGAAGCGTCCACCCGCGCCAAGAGTGAATTCCTGGCCAATATCAGCCACGAGATCCGCACGCCGATGAACGCCATCCTCGGCTTCGCCGGCCTCGGCACGCATCTCGACCTGCCGGCCAAGCCGCACGATTACTTCACCAAGATCGGCCGCGCCGGCCAGAACCTGCTCAGCATCATCGACGACGTGCTGGACTTCGCCAAGATCGAGTCCGGCAAGCTGGAGCTGGAGGCCGTCCCGTTCGACCTGGGCGAAACACTGGCGCAGATCAGCGACCTGTTCTCCTGGCGCGCCGCCGAGAAAGGGCTGGACCTGCTGGCCTGGGCCGAGCCACAGGTGCCGCTGCGGCTGGTCGGCGATCCGCTGCGGCTGAACCAGGTGCTGGTCAACCTGGTCGGCAACGCGCTGAAGTTCACCGCCGACGGCCACATCGGCCTGCGTGTCGAACTGGTCGAGGACGGCCAGCCGGTGCGATTGCGCTTCATCGTCGAAGACAGCGGCGTCGGCATCAGCGCCGAGCAGCAGGCGCGCCTGTTCCGCGCCTTCTCGCAGGCCGACACCAGCACCACCCGCCTGTACGGCGGCACCGGCCTCGGCCTGGCGATTTCGCAGCAGCTGGTGCAGGCGATGGGCGGCGTGATCGGCATCGACAGCACGCCAGGATTAGGCAGCCGTTTCCACTTCGACCTGGCGCTGCACCGCCAGCCTGGCGAACAGCCGGCGCCGCCGGCCCTGCCCGCTGAAGCGGCCGGCCAGCGCATCCTGGTGGTCGACGACAGCGCCATGGTGCGCGACATGCTGTGCCGCCTGCTGCGCCACAACGGCTTCGAGGTGGCGGCGGCGGCCAGCGGCGCCGCAGCGATGGCCCACCTGGCCACGCAAGCGGCCGACCTGGTGCTGCTCGACGGCGAGCTGGAAGGCGTTGACACCGGCTTGCCGCTGGTGCTGATGAAAACCGAATTCAGTCGCGAGCCAGCAGCACAGGCCACGCCACGGACCGGCGTGGCCGCCACCTTGGTCAAGCCGGTGCAGCCGGCGCAATTGCTGGATGCGGTGCTGGTGGGGCTGGGCCTGGCATCGCCGCCACGTCCGGAGGTGGCAGCTTCGACGGCCTTGTCGGACGCGGCCCAGCGCATCAGCGGTGCGCGCGTGCTGGTGGTGGACGACAATGTCATCAATCAGCAAGTGGCGCGGGAAGTGCTGCTGCGCGCCGGCGTACAGGCGGACCTGGCTGGCAGCGGCGTCGAGGCGCTGCAGATGGTCGACCAGGCCAGCTACGACGCGGTGCTGATGGATATCCAGATGCCGGGCATGGATGGCTACGAGACCACCACGCGCATCCGCGCCAAGACGCAGCACGCGGCGCTGCCGCTGATCGCCATGACGGCACATGCGGTAGCCGGTTTCCGGGATAGCAGCCTGGTGATGGGCATGAACGACTATGTCACCAAGCCGATCGATCCGGAGCGCCTGTTCAGCGTGCTGGCCAGCCAGTTGCGCCGTCCACGGCCCGCCGCGACCGCCACAGCGCCGGCCATGCCAGCGCAGGCCACAACGCAGGACGATGGCATGCCCGCCCTGCCCGGCATCGATATGCATGCGGCGCTGGGACGGCTGGGCGGCAACAGCAAGCTGCTGAGCGTGCTGCTGGGCCATTTCGCCAGCGACTTTGAAGCCAGCGCCGCCCAGATGCTGCACGCCATCGAGCAACACGACTTCCCGCAGGCGGCAATGCTGGTGCACAAGGTGCGCGGCGCCGCCGGCAACCTGTCGATGCCGGAACTGCACCGCACCGCCACCGAGCTGGAAGAACTGCTGGCTTCGTCGCCAGGCGCGCCTATCGATGCCGCACTGGCGGCATTCAGCACCGCCCTCGACACCGTGCTCGACGGCTTGCAGGCGCAGGAAACCCAGGCCTAGAGCGCGTCCTTCTCGCCGTAGCGCAGCTCGACCATGGTGCGCTCACCGGTAGAGGCCGGGCCACAGCCGCACATCGCAATCACCGCGTGGCGCAGATGGTCCAGCCCCAGCGTCTTTTCGATATCGGCGTCGTTGATGGCGGCGGTGATGAAGGCCGGGTAACCGGCCTCGGTCGCCAGCAGGTAGAAGGTCTGCGACAAGTGCCCGGCGTCCAGCGCCAGCGCGCGGTAGGCTTTCTGGTGATTGCGATACTTCCAGAAACTGCGCTCCATGCGCGCCACCAGCACCACTTGCAACGGCGCGGTGGACAGCCAGTGCTGGTCGGCCAGCATATAGCGCGCCAGCTCGGCCGCCGCATCGCTGTCCAGCGCGCGCAGCGGCCGCAATTCATGTTCCAGCGGATGATAGTGGTACAGCCCGGGCGCCACGCCGTCCACCCGCTGCACCAGTACGAAAGCTTCGACCGGATGCAGGCCGCCGCCCGACGGACTGGTTTTCTTCAATACCGACGCATGCGGCCCGACCTGGCGCACTTCCTGCGCGCCAAAGGTCCGCTGCAGCAGCCGCGCCGCGACCTCCAGCGGCACGCTGGCCTGCTGGTCGAAGTTGCGGCCGGTATAGCGCTTCAGCAGTTGCTCATCCATGCGTCCGCCGGCGGCGCCGGGCAGCTTGACGGCCGCGCCTTCGCCCAGCTCGAAAGTGGGTGGTGGTGGTTCGCCATAGCGCTCCAGCAGCGCCTGGAAGCTTGGCGCCTCCATGCCGGTTTCTTCGGTGACGCCGCGCCAGCGGCCATAGGTATGCGCCAGCGCGGACAGTGGACGCCAGTGGGTGGCGCGCAAGGTGTCGTCACGCTCACGCTGTCCGGCGTATTGCGGCGTATCGCCGATCAGCAGGCCCAGTTCCAGCAATTGCGCCACGCATGCCTCGCCATATTGCTGCTCGGCCGCTGCACGCTCGCTCCACACCGTGTGGCTCAGGCCGCCCAGCGCGGCCAGCTGAGCGGCATCAATGGTCAGCTCCAGGTCCAGGTGCGGCGCCAGCGCCACCCAGTGCGTTCTGGCGGCCAGCGCACTGCCGCCGGACAGAACGACTTTCCAATCGATAGCGAGTTCTTCGCGAGATTCGACGTACAAAACGGCGCAACGGCGTAGTTTCATGGGCATATCCTCCGGTCGGGATGGCAATGAGCACGAGTCTAGCGCACGTCTTGGCAATTTGAAAAGTTTGTCGTAGCATGAAGCTGGGCGCCACGGCCGTGCGCGCACCTTAATCCTTCTCTATAAGGGCTAAATCCATCATGCATACTGTCAACGAACTCAGCGCCATCCTCGATAAACTGGCGAGTGATGACAAGTTTCGCGCGCACCTGCTGAACGATCCGGTCGCCGCGCTGGCCGGCCTGGGCATCACTCTGTCGGCGCAGGACGTGCCGGAAGAACTCAGCCTGCCATCGAAGGCGGAAATCGTCTCCGAACGCACCGAGCTGCTGAACCAGGTGGAAAGCACCGGCACCATGATTCCATTCCTGCTGTCCGGCATGCTGGCTGCCGCTTAAGCAGCCCCTCCCTAGTCGATCGTGACCGCCAGATCGCGGTTGCGGTCGGCTGCATTGCCGGCAAAGTCCTCCGCAGTGATGCGCAGGATGTAGTGGCCCGGCCCCAGTTCCCCGACTTTCCAGGCGCCCGGCGTCAGCTTGCCGTTCATCAGCTTGTTGTTGATGGCGTAGGCAAAGCGCGTCTCGCTGGCGCCATGCACGGTAATGCCACTGCTGGCCGCATAGGCCAGCTTGACCGCCTCGCGGTTGCGCGGCAGACGGTCGTACTGCTGCGTCATCAGCGGCTGGTTCATGCCCGGGATGACTTCGCCATCCTTGTTCAGCAACTGGTAGCCCAGCTTGTACAGGCCGAGGCGGCGACGCTGCTGGTTGCCGTTGATCTGATCGCTGGCGTCCACCACGATCTGCACCTCGCCCAGGCTGCGTGGAATGCGCAGCCGGCCTTCGCGCTGCTCGGTCAGCGGCTTGCCGCTGGCGTCGGTCACGCTGATCGCGTGAATCTGCGGGCGGATGCTGTCTTCCAGGTCGATGAACGGCAGGCGCAGCGGATTGAGCGCGCCGCCATTCGGCTTGTACTCCAGGTGCACGTGCGCCATGCGGTTGATGGTGCCAAGCGCTTCGCCGGCGACAAAGCGCGTACCGCGCTTGATGCGCACCGCTTCCGCCACACCCTTGTCGCCCCGCGACAGCAGGAAACGCGGATCATTGAGCAGCTTGTCGCGCGCGTCCCGGCCCACGCGCATGTGGACGTAATACATGCCCTCCAGCGCCAGCCCTTCCGACAATTCGCCGTAGCCCCAACTGGCGCGCGGATCGCTGACCTTGGCCGCGCTGATGGCCAGCACCGGCGTGCCGATGGCGCCCTGCACATCCAGGCCGGCGTGGAAATGATCGCGGCTTTCGCCCTTGAAATCGCCACGCACCTCGCCCAGCAGGCCAACCACTTCATGCGGCTTGTTCTGCGGCGCCAGCGGCCACGGCATGGTGGCGCTGTGCGACGGCGCTCCCGGTTGCGGCTCGTCCGGCACCGGCTCGGTGTCGGCGCTGACCTGGGCGACGTGGTGCAGCCGGAACGTGGCGGCGTCAGTGACGAACAGCGAGCCGTCCTTGTAGACGGCGATGCTGCGCGGCGAGTACAGGCGCACGCTGCCATCCGCGCCGTAGCCCGGCTGGGCCGGGTGGTCGATGTCCTGCAGCGTTACCGCCTCGCCCTTGGGCGTGATCTGCGCCAGGCGGCCGTGCGCGGTGCTGGCGGTGTAAATATAGCCGTCGGCGGTCAATGCGATGGCGACCGGGGAACGCAGCAGCGCGTCACGGTCGTCATCCTTGGCGACGGCGACGGTGCTGACCGTGCCGTCCTTGGCCAGCTTGCGTATCGCGTGGTTGGCGGTGTCGGCGATGAACAGATCGCCATGGGCGTTGATGGCGATGCCGGTAGGCGTGTCGAACAAGGCTTGCGCGGCGGTGCCATCCACCAGCCCGGCACGCTTGCCGCCGGCGATGGTGGTCACGCTGCCATCGGGCGCGATGCGGCGGATGCGATCGTTATAGGTATCGCTCACATACACCACACCGGCGGCATCCACCGCCACACCGACCGGGCCGTTGAACTGGGCGTTGGCGCCCTTGCCGTCCTTGTCACCGGCCAGGCCGTCGCCAGCCAGCGTCGAGACGACGCCATCCGGCGTCACTTTGCGGATGGCGTTGTTGCCGGTATCGGCCACGTACACATTGCCGGCGGCGTCGACGGCGATGCCGGACGGCGTGTTGAAGGCGGCGGCGGTGCCACTGCCCTCGGCATAGCCTTCGACGCCGCCAGCCAGCGTCGACGTCACGCCGTTCAGGTCGATCTTGCGGATGATGTTGTTATTACCGCCGTCCGAGATGTACAGATTGCCGGCCTGGTCGAGCGCCACGCCAAACGGGTCGGCAAAGCGCGTGCGCTTGGGATTGCCGTTGCTGCCGCCTGGCAGGCCATCGCCAGCCATGGTCGTCACGCGCGCATGCCAATGCGCCAGCGTGCCCTTGGCAACAGCAGGCCTGGCCGCGTCAGCATGTTGCGCGGAAGGCTGGATCAGCACATAAGCGATGCCGCCACCTATGGCCGCGCCACCAAGCGCCAGCACCGCCAGGATGATTTTGAATTGAGTTGGAGACACTTGCCGAGACCTAAAGATTGACTTCAGGAAAGTTTAACCGATGTCGGCCACATTGCGGCATAAAAAAAAGCCCGCTCAGGGAGCGGGCTGAAGTCTATTTCCTTGGAGGAGAATAGAGGAGACAGGTGAAGTATGCTGCGGCGCGGCATATAGATCCAATTTATATTTCGAATAGTAGAAATTCACCAAACGCATATTAAGGGCAAATAAAAAGCCCGCACACTGATTACTCAGCGCTGCGGGCCTTTTTACAACGGAAAAACTTACTTGCCGTCGGCTGCGTAAGGCAGCACGCGGGCCGCCAGACGGGTATCGGTCTTCAACAGGCCAACCTCATCGCCCATGATGTGCACCGCTTCGTTCAGCAACACATCCTTGGCCGCCTTGGCCTGCTTTTCGGCTTCCAGCTCGGCTGCCAGCGAACGCTCCGAGCCTTGCAGGCCGTCGTCGCTACGCAACGCGCCTTTGACGCCAGCCACCTTCTGCGCCGCCTTGCCTGCCGGCTTGGCCGATGCCGAGATCGCCTTATTCAGCGCCTCTTTCGGATCAGGCAACAGGATAGGATCGTCCGCGCCAGGCACCGGCGACAACAGACGCGCCTCACGCAGCTTGGAGCGCGATTCCTGCTGGTCGCGTTCCTTGCGGCGCACCACTTCGTTCAGCGACACCGAATTTTCCTTGCGCTGTTTCTTCACCAGGGCGATGTCTTCCAGCAGATACTGGAAGTCCTTGTCCTTGGAGACGCGTGCATCATGCCGCTTGTCCAGCAACGGCAGGATATCCTTGATCTCGCCAGCCGGAATATAGACGGCTGGCTTGATCTGCGTCCACGGCAAGGCGTTCTCATAGCTCGACTCGCCATACTGGTCGGAATCGCCCATGGTCGGCAGCTTGATATCCGGCGTGACGCCGCGCAGCTGGGTGGTGCCGCCGTTGATGCGGAAGAACTGCGCCACCGTGTATTTCAGCTCGCCGTAACGGGTTTTCTCGCCCGGCGCAAAGCGGTTCAGGTCGAACAGCGTCTGCACCGTGCCCTTGCCGAAGCTTGGCTCGCCGATGATGATGCCACGGCCGTAATCCTGGATCGCCGCCGCAAAGATCTCCGACGCCGAGGCCGAACCACGATTGATCAGCACGCCCATCGGGCCATCCCAGGCCATGCCCGGATCGGTGTCGCTTTCCACCTCGACCTTGTTGTCACCGGTGCGCTGCATCACCACCGGGCCCTTGTCGATGAACAGGCCGGTCAGCTCGACCGCCTCGCTCAGCGAGCCGCCGCCATTGTTGCGCAGGTCGATGAGCACATTGTCAACCTTGTCCTTCTTCAGCTCGACCAGCAGGCGCTTGACGTCGCGGGTGGCGCTCTTGAAGTCCTTGTCGCCCTTGCGGCGCGCCTCGAAGTCCATATAGAAGGTCGGCAGCGAAATCACGCCGACGCGGCGCTTGGCGTTGCCATCCTTGACTTCATAGATGGATTTCTTGGCCGACTGCTCTTCCATGCTGATCTTCTGGCGCACCAGCGTGACAAAGGTGTGCTTGCCGTCCGGTCCGGCATCGGCCGGAATGATTTCCAGCTTGACGGTCGAATCCTTCGGACCGCGGATCAGCGCCACCACGTCATCCAGGCGCCAGCCCATCACCTCGGTCATCGGCGTCTTCTCGTCCTTGGCCACGCCAACGATCTTGTCGCCGACCTTGACCTTGCCGGACAGGCCGGCCGGACTGCCGGTCACCACCTCGCGCACCACGGTGTAATCGTCGCGCGATTGCAGCACGCAGCCGATGCCTTCCAGCGACAGGCGCATGGCGATGTCGAAGTTGTCGGCGGCGCGCGGGCCCAGGTAGTTGGTGTGCGGCTCGATCGACATCGCATACGCGTTCATGAAGATCTGGAACACATCTTCGCTGGTCAGCTTGCGCGACGGGCTCAGGTAGCCTTCATAGCGCTTGTCCAGCGTCTCGCGGATGGACTTGTCGTCCTTGCCGGCCAGCTTCAGGCGCAGCCATTCATTCTTGACACGCTTGCGCCACAGGTCCTTGACCTCGGCGTCGCTCTTGGCCCAGTCGACCTTCTCGCGGTCGTACTGATAGCTTTCGTCGGAAGCGAATTCAAACTTGCCCTGCTTGACCAGTTCGCGCGCATAGGCGATGCGCTCGTTGAAGCGCTGCTGGTACAGGTTGAAGATGGCAAACGGCACGCTGAGGTTTTCAGTATTGATGGCGTCGTCCAGGCGGGTGCGCACGATCGAATACTGGTCGATATCCGCCTGCGTGAAGAACATTTTCTCCGCGTCCAGCGACTTGAAATAGCGGTCGAAGATCTTTTCCGACATCGCATCGTCCAGCGGCAAGGGCTTGTAGTGGGCCTTGCCCAGCACTACGGAGGTAAAGCGGGCCGCCATGGTCTGGCCTGGCAACGGCTTGAGGGGGGTGTCCGCCGCTTTCTCTGGCGCGGCGATACCGGCCTGAACTGACAGGGCCGCGAGCACGGCCACCAACAGCATTTGCTTCTTCATCGGCTTACTCCGAAACATATATGAATAAATTTGTTGCGTAAATGTGTGCAATCTCATTCTACAGGGAGGCGGACTTGCACGGGGCTGGTATTTCACAGTTTCCCCGCCTAAGCTTAAAGATGGCTGAAACGAAACATCCGGTAACACGATTTTACTAAGTATAAATACTTACCAATGTGCAATTTTTTACACAAGTCATTGTTTTATAAATAGAAATCTTTCGAGAACCTGTTCAGTTTCATTGCCTAACAGAAAAAAACTGTATATCATAATGGTCTTAGTTTCATGTTGACGGCCCCGCCAGGCAGCACTATTACGGCAGTGTCTTCGCCCCACGCTATGCTCCCCCGCCCCCGGAGCAGCTCGATTCCGAGCGACCTCAAACGCAATACCTATTCTCTGAAGAGATCAATGAAAACAATAATGATGAATCCCCGTAACTGGGGTGTCGGTACGAAAATTACCGTTTTTACCTTTGGCCTGCTGAGCGTCATCATGGCCATCCTGCTGGTGCTGATTAATATGAGCACCTCCGCCATGCTGAAAGAGCGTGCGCGCGCCAATGTGGCCTACAACCTCAGCGGCATCAGCAACACCGTCGAAGTATTCAACTCGGCGATGATGAACGAGGCCTCCGCCTTCGCCCGCCTGTTTGCCGCCGAGTTCAAGGGCGGCCAGTTCTCGCTCGATCCGTCCACCACCGTCGATATCGGCGGCAAGGCCACGCCGACACTGAAGTTCGCCGGCAAGCCGCTGAACCTGGACTTCACCATCCCGGACAAGTTCACCACCGACACCGGCGTCATCGTCACCATCTTTGCCGCCACCGGCGAGGACTTCGTGCGCGTGACCACCACCGTGCGCAAGGAAAACGGCGACCGCGCTGTCGGCACGCAGCTCGACCGCTCCCACCCGAGCTATCCGGTGCTGCGTTCAGGCAGCAGCTATATCGGCCTGGCCAACCTGTTCGGCAAGCCTTTCATCACCCAGTACGACCCGATCAAGGACGACAGCGGCAAGACCATCGGCGTGCTGTTCATCGGCCTCGATATCGCCAAGAACATGGCGATGCTGAAGGAGAAAATCAAGGAAATCAAGATCGGTGAAACCGGTTATATCTATGTGATCAACGCCGCCGAGGGCAAGACCCTGGGCAACGCGCTGGTCCACCCAGGCAAGGAAGGCGAGAATCTGCTGGACCTGAAGAGCAGCGACGGCCGCCTGTTCGTCAAGGACATGCTGGCGCAGAAGGATGGCGGCATGACCTACGACTGGAGCGAAAAAGACGGCGCCTCGCCACGCGAGAAAATGGTCGAGTTCCATACCTTCAAGCCATGGAACTGGCTGATCGTCGGCGGCACCTACACCGAGGAAATCACCCGCGAAGCGGCGCAACTGCGCAACCGCTACGCGCTGCTGGGCCTGATCTCGCTGGTGGTGTTTGCCGCCGCGCTGTTCCTGCTGGTACGCAGCGTGGTATCGCGTCCGCTGGCGCGTGCCGACGAGGCTGCCGAACGCATCGCCGCCGGCGACCTTGACGTTCACCTGCAGGTCGACAACGAGGACGAAATCGGCCAGGTACTGCGCTCGCTGAACAACATCAGCGACAACCTGTCCGGCGTGGTCGGCCAGGTGCGCCGTGGCGCCGAGCAGATCACCACCGCGTCGAGCGAAATCGCGCACGGCAACCTGGACCTGTCGCAACGCACCGAACAACAGGCGTCCAGCCTGGAAGAAACCGCCGCCTCGATGGAAGAACTGAGCAGCGCCGTCACGCAAAACGCCGAGAACGCCTCGCAAGCCAACCAGATGGCGCTGGCCGCGTCCAGCGTCGCCGCCAAGGGTGGCGAAGTGGTGGCGCAGGTGGTGGAAACCATGGGCTCGATCACCGATTCGTCGCGCAAGATCGCCGACATCATTTCGGTCATCGACGGCATCGCCTTCCAGACCAACATCCTGGCGCTGAACGCTGCCGTGGAAGCGGCCCGCGCCGGCGAACAAGGCCGCGGCTTCGCCGTGGTGGCGTCCGAAGTGCGCACGCTGGCCCAGCGCTCGGCCACCGCCGCCAAGGAAATCAAGGAACTGATCGACGATTCCGTCGCCAAGGTTGAAACCGGCAGCAAGCAGGTTGAAAAAGCCGGCTCCACCATGCAGGAAGTGGTGGACAGCGTGCGCCGCGTGACCGATATCATGGCCGAAATCAGCCACGCCAGCGAAGAGCAGCGCGCCGGCATCAGCCAGGTGCACGAAGCGGTCACCCAGATGGACCAGGTAACCCAGCAGAACGCCGCGCTGGTGGAAGAAGCCGCCGCCGCCGCGCAGGCGCTGCAGGATCAGGCCCACGAACTGGAAGAAGTGGTCAAGATCTTCAAACTGGGCAGCCACGCCGGCCAGCCGGCGCTGAGCCAAAGCCGGCACCTGGCACTGAAATAATCCGGCCGCACGCCGGTCGAAGCCGCCCCGTCAAAAACGGAGGCGGCTTTTTTATTTTATAATTGCCGAATGCCTACTCTTTTCCAGCACCGGCGCTTGACTAACATGCTCAGCCTGATCGTCTCCATGGCGATCCTGCTGAACCTGTTCGCGCCGGCGATCAGCCAGGCGGTCACCCCGGCCGTGCTGGCTGGCGAGATGCTGGCCAGCGAAATTTGCAGCGCCACACCGCTCGCCGTCAGCCCGGCCGGCGGCAAGCGGGTGCCAGGCGGCCTCCACGCCCATGGTCTCAAGCATTGCATGCTGTGCGCCGTCCACGCCGGCGGCGACGCGCCACCGCCTGTTGCGGCCGGCCTGCCGGCGGTACTGGAAGGTCACGACGTTTATCCGGCGCCGCGCCCAGCCGCGCAGCGACAGCACAGCCACTGGTCTGACGCCCAGCCACGCGGCCCGCCCGCCCGCGCCTGAGATTCCGCCCGCCGCATCGCCGCGCCCGCGCGCGGCCGTGCCTCCGCATCTTCCGCTTTACAGGATAGACTATGCAACGCCGTACCTTTATCTCGTCGTTGGCCGCCCTGCCCGTGCCGTTCCTGGCCGGCACCGCGCACGCCGCCGGTTTCACCGCCATCGACATCACCGGCGCCAACATCGGCCCCGACTACCAGCTGTTCTACACCAACGGCAAGCCCGCCACGCTACGCGATTTCAAGGGCAAGCTGGTGATGCTGTTCTTCGGCTTCACCCAGTGCCCGGACGTCTGCCCGACAGCGCTGGCGCGCGCCGCCGAAATCAAGCGCCTGCTGGGCGCCGACGGCGACAAGCTGCAAGTGGTATTCGTCACAGTCGACCCGGAACGCGATACCGCGCCGCTGCTGACCGAGTACATGCGCGCCTTCGACCCGACCTTTGTTGCCGTGCGCGGCAACCTGGAACAGACGGCCAAGGCCGCCAAGGACTTCAAGATCTTCTACCGCAAGGTGCCGAGCGGCAGTTCCTACACCATGGACCACACTGCCCTCACCTATGTGTTCGACACCAACGGCAAGATCCGCCTGGCGATGAAACACGCGCAAACCGCCCAGGAGTGCGCAGCCGACCTGCGCCTGCTGCTGAACCCCAAGAAAGAAACCAATTTCCTGAAAGGACTCTTCCAATGAGAAAACTGCTCTCCCTGCTGCTGATGGCAGCCCTGCCCGCGCTGGCGCAAGTCACCGTCGGCGAACCATGGGTGCGCGCCACCGTGGCCGCACAAAAAGCCACCGGCGCGTTCATGACGCTGACCTCGACCCAGACCAGCAAACTGGTCGGCGCCAGCTCGCCGGCCGCCGGCGCGGTCGAGGTGCATGAAATGAAAATGGATAACGACATGATGCGCATGCGCCAGGTGCAATCGCTGGACCTGCCAGCCGGCCAGGCCGTCAAGCTGGCGCCCGGCGGCTATCACCTGATGCTGATGGGCCTGAAGCAGCCGCTGAAGGATGGCGACAAGGTACCGCTGACGCTGGAGTTTGAAGATGCGCAGAAGGTGCGCAGCAAGGTAGTGGTCGACGCGCCCGTCAAGCCGCTCAACGCTGCTGCGCACTAATCATGATGCATGCCGGCTGACCCACTTCAGCCGGTCGTCTTCGTCGCCGTTGCCGGTGACGTAGACGGTGTAGCTGGCGCCATCCGGCGCCACCCGCACCACCACGTGGCCGTCGCGGCTGCGCAGCTGGCTGGTCAGGCGCCGGTTGACCAGATGATTTGCTGCCATCAACGATGTCGCATACACTTCGCGCGGGCCTGGATACAGGCGCTGGCTTAGCATGCGCTCCAGCTGCAACATGTCCGGATGCGCGAGATGCCAGCTTGGTATCACCCACGCCTGCGGACGCAGCGCGCGCACCACGTCGCCACTCAGGCCGTCGAACATGCCGTGATGGTCGGCAGTGGCCACATTGACCGGTCCCGCCACCTTGGCTGCCGCACCCAGCACGTCACGCCAGGGCAGCTCGCCATCGTGCGTGTAGCTGGTCAGGTCGCCGCCGGTGAAGTAGGCGAATTTTCCCAGGCTGATTTTCAGCGCGATCGAACACACATTCTCATCCGGATAGTCGGCGCGCGCCAGCGACGACAACGGAGGGAACATGCTTTTGGCCTGCTCGCCGCTGCCAGTCCATACCTCGCCGTTGGCAGCCACCGTGCGGATGCTGAACGGCGCGCTGCCACCGCGCATCGCCAGCTGGCTGGCGCTGCCGGCGCGGATTGCCGCCACGCCCAGCCCGCGCTGCACACGCGACTGCACGAAAGCATAGTAGTTTTCTGCATAGCGGCCGCCTGGCCTGAGCGGAAAGTCATACGCCGGATAGCCGCGATCGACCAGCAGGCCGACCGGCAGCAGCTCCGCCACATCGGTCACGCCGGACAGCCGGTAAGCACCTTGCGCCGATAGTGGCGCGGCGTCATTGACATCACCCAGATGGTCCGGATGGATGTGCGTCACCAGCAGGTAGTCCAGCTGCTGGCGGCCGGTGGCGCGCAAATGCCGTTGCGCATATCGCGCTATCCATTCGCCGGGCCGGTGCGATGCGTCCGGCATCGGCGCGGCCGAGACATCCAGCGCATTGTTGGTGGCGCCAGCGTCAATCAGCATGCTGGTCCCGTCTGGCATGACGACCAGCGTGGCGCTGCCTCGCCCGGTGGCGATGTGGTGGATGTCCAGGCAGCCCGGCGTCCATGGCGGCAGGTGCTGGTCTTCCACGGCGGCAGTCGCCGCGCGCAAGGCCAGCGGCGCCGCCAGCAAGCCCAATACAAAGTGACGGCGGTTCAGAGGTGCGGTCATGGCCATCCCTTAGAATTTCGCGCCGAGCGTCAGGCCGAAGGTGCGCGGCTCGCCGTCATATTCTGCACGCACCACCTGCGTCGAGCGGGTCAGGATGTAGCGTGTGTCGTTGGCGTTCTTCACCCAAGCGGTCACTTTCCAGCTGCGGTCGGGCGACTCATAGCCGATGCTCATATTGGCCAGGCCGTAGCCCGGGATCTGCAGGTTGGGATCGGCGGCGGCGCCGGTGTTGTAGGTGTCGCGCCATGCGTAGTTGGCAGCAGCGGTGACGAAGCCGGCGCCGTTCAGCGGCAGCGTCATGTTGGCGGCCGCCGAATACTGATTGGCCGGCGCCGACGACAGCCGGTTGCCGGTGTAGTTGAAGGTGCCAACGGCAAAGCTGTCGTAGACGCCGTTCAGGTGGCTGTAGCCGGCCGACAGGTCGAGCCAGCGCGTGGGCTTGTACGCCACTTCCAGTTCGCCACCCTTCACGGTCGCCTTGCCGGCGTTGATGATGCTCAGGATGCCGGTCAGCGTGTTGTTGACGAATTCCTGCTTGTCGGTGTACTTCATCTTGTACAGCGAAGCATTCAGGCGCAGACGGTTGTTCAGCCATTGCGACTTGACGCCGGCTTCGATATTGGTGACTTTTTCGGGATCGAACGGCGTGCGGAAGATCGCCGCCGTCGACGCATCGCCGTTGAAGCCGCCGGCGGTGAAGCCACGTGTGGCGCTGGCGTACCACATCAGATTGGCCTGTGGCTGCCAGCTCAGCACCACGCGCGGCGTCAGCTCGCTCCAGCTGGCCTTGTTGCCGTTGCTGCTGAACGTGGCGGCCGGCCGCAGATAATCGGTGCGGGTCAGGCTGGCGGTTTTCTCGTCATGCGTGTAGCGCACGCCGGCGGTCAGGTCGAAGGTTGCGGGCAGGTGCAGCACGCCGTCAGCAAACACGCCGAGGCTTTGGGTGTCGACCTGCTGGTCGGCCAGTGTTGAACTGGCCAGTGCGCCGGTGCGTGCAGCCAGGCCGCGTGTCCACAACTGGCGTGCACCTTCCTCGCTCATGTAATACAGGCCGGTGACGAAATCACCTGCAGCCCATTTCGGGCTGGCGTAGCGCAGTTCGTGCGACCAGGTGTCGATGTTGTCGGCGTCACGCGGGATGCTCTGGCTGCCGGTGGCCAGCAGGCTGTAATGCGCGCCAACGCCGGAATAATCTTCACTGGCGCGCGAGCTGCGGTAGGCGCTGATGGCGGTCAGGTCACCGGCGGCCAGCTTCCAGTTCAACCTGGCCGACATGCCTGAGATGTAGCGCTTGAAGCCCTGCTGCACGCCCAGTTCGGCGGTGCGCGGATTGCCGTCATCGCCCAGCGTATTGGACGACAGCGTGCGGCCGCCATTCCAGTCTTCGCTGTAATCGGCGCTGAGCGTGGCCTCGATGTCGCTGTCCGGCTTAAGCAGCAGTTGCGCGCGATAGTTGCGGCTGTTCAGATCATCCAGCTCCTGACCGGTCAGGCGGTCGCGCCCATAACCATCGCGCTCGCGCACCGAGGTCGAGAATTTGATGGCAGCTGTCTCGCTCAGTGGCGTGCTGACCAAGCCATTGAACAGCCGCTCACCCATATTGCCGAAGCTGACTTGCGCTTCGGCGGCGCGCTCGTCCAGCGCTGGCTGACGCGTGGTGATGACGATCGCGCCGCCGGTGACATTACGGCCGAACAGCGTGCCCTGCGGCCCTTTCAGCACATTGATGCTGTCTAGATCAAACAGTTCAAAGCTGGCAGCGCTGTTACGCGGAATGAAGACGTCATCCACCACCACCGCCACCGGCTTGCTGACACCGATCTGCGAGAAGGTATTGCTGATGCCGCGAATGGCGATGGTCGGATTGGCCTGGCTGAACGACGACACCAGCAAGCCCGGCGTCAGGCGGCTGACATCCTGCAGGTTCTGCACGCGGTTCGCCTCCAGCGTGCGCGCCGACAGCGTGGTCATCGAAATGGGAACGCTCTGGGCGGCCTGGCTGCGTTTTTGAGCGGTGACGGTGATGGAGGCGAGACCTTCGGCTGGCTCTGCGGCGACTGGTGCCGCTGCTGCGCTTGCGGCGGCGGGTGGGCGGCGAAAGATCACCACCGCGCTGGCGCCGTCATGGCGCACTTGCAGGCCGCTATTGCCGAGCAGCTGTTTCAGCGCATCGTCCGCCGACAGCGGGCCAAGCACGCCCCTGGTCTGCACGCCCTCGATATCGGCGCTGCTATACAGCACCTGCACGCCAGACTGGTCGCTCCATGCATCCAGCGCAGCCTTCAGATCGCCGGCGCCGATGTTGATGTCGCGCGTTTGCGCCTGCGCTGCCGCGCATAATGCCAGGGCGGCGATAGCCAGTGTATGACGAACCATGTTCATTCCCTAATTTTAGAAGTGATTGGATACTGCTCACTTACTAAGACGAGTCGCGCGATGCGATCCGGTATGCATCAGCGATAAATTTTTATGGTGTCGCCCTGCCGCTCGACTTTCAGCCCCATGCCTTGTTGCAGCAGGCGCGCGAAGCCGTCGATGTTATCGACGTTGAAGCTGCCGCCGATGCGCAATTGCGCCGCCACCGGATCGGCGATCACCAGCTGTCGTTTGTTATAGCGGTTGAATTCCTGCGCCGCCTGCGCCAGCGTCATCTGGTCCAGCACCAGCCTTCCCTGGCGCCAGCTGAGGCGACTGGCGGTCTGCTGGTCGGTCTGATGGCTGACCAGTACCGCGTCCCCTGCGGCGATCAGGCTGTCGTTGCGGGTGATGATGGCCGGTGCGCCGGCCGACACTGCACCGGCCGGGCTGACCTGCACGCGGCCATCGACCACATTCACCTGCACCTGGCCGTTGTCGTCGCGGCGCACCGAGAAGCGCGTACCCAGCACGGTCACGCGGCGCGTGCCCGCCTCCACCACGAACGGCCGCCTGGCGTCGTGCATCACCTCGAAATAGGCTTCGCCCTTGTCCAGCCACACGGTACGCTTCGACGCCGCCAGGCTGGCGCGCATCCTGGTATTGGTATTCAGCGTCACGCGCGTGCCATCGTCCAGCGCCAGTGAGGTGCTTTGGCCGAGCGCCGTCTGATAGCGCTCCGGCTGTGCGCGTAATCCGAACGAGCCTAGCCAGGCCGCACCAACCAGCACCACCACGCCGGCGGCAATGCGCCACGACCGCGTGTTCATCGCCTGGAACATCGACGCTGCCGGCACCGCCTTGCGTTCGGGATTATGCAAACTCCCCAGCCGGTCGGCGCGGCGCCAGACGCTTTCCAGCCGCAGCCACGCGATGCGGTGCGCAGTGGCGGCGTTGATCCATGCATCCAGCTCCTGCTGATGCTGCGCGGTCCAGCCGTCGCCGTCACGGCGCGCCAGCCACTCGGCTGCCTGGGCTTCGATATCGGCGGCGCGCATCATGCCGGGCCACCTTGCTGCTCATTCTTGCCACGTATTTTAGTCACCATTTTTGACATGCTGACGACAACTCCCTTCAACAACAAGGCATCGGCCAGTGCCCGCATGCCTTTGGCAATCTGCTTTTCCACCGTATCTTCGGTAATGCCGAGGTGCTGCGCGACCTCGCGCTGCGACATGCCATCGATCTTGCGCATGCGTACCACTTCGCCGCAACGCAGCGGCAACTGCTCCAGCGCCGATTGCAATAAACGTAATTCCTGCATGCCGCTGGCGTGACGCTCTGGTGTCAGGTCGTCGCTGTGCACATCCAGCGTTTCCAGGTCGGCGTAGGCTTCAATCGAGACGATCTGGGCGCGGCGCGCCTGGTCGATCAGCAGGTTACGCGCGGCGGCGAAGACGAAGGGCTGCACCAGCTCCGGGCGGCGGCGCGCGGCGGATTCATAGATCCGCACATATACTTCTTGCAACAGATCGGCGGCATCATCCGACGGCTGGCGGTGACGGCGCAGGAAACGCGCAAGCGACGCCTCCAGTGGCAGCACTTCGCGAACAAACCAGTCATCCAGATCGGTGGGCATCGTCATTGAAAATGGTGGGCATACGGACTAAGACGAAGCAGCGGGACAAATCCGGTATGGGTGGCTCAACTTTTTTTCAGACCAGTCTCCCTGACCGTGCAATCACTCATATTTCTGACTCGAATCCCTATTGAGCCGGTTTGACGAAAAATGTATATATCTATTCTCTTCCATTACCGGGCCATCGGCAACCAATGAAAACGACATTCCAACGCTATGCTGTGCTGTGTGCAGCCTTCCTGGCTTGTGCCACCGCGCAGGCCGAAATCGGCAAGCGCTTCCCTTCCGAACGCAAGGTGGTCAAGGACCCGGTCACCGGCACCATGCTGACCTTCCTGACCAGCAAGCCGCATGGCGATTCCAAGATCTATCCCACCCATCCGCAATGGACTTCGGATGGCAAATGGCTGGTATTCCGCTCGAACATCGCCGGCAAGGAGGCGGTGGCGGTCAATGAACAGAGCGGCGATATCGTGCAGGTCAGCGAAGGCGGTTACACCGGTATGCTGAACCTGGCGCGCAAGTCGATGAAGCTGTACTTCATGCGCAATGACGGCGGCGCCGCCAAGCGCTTGCAGATTGTTGAAGTCGATCTGGCGCGCGTGTTTGCCGACAGCGCCGCCGGCACGCTGAAGCCTGCCGACGCGTATCAGCGTGTGGCGGGCACCACGCCGGTCGAGCTGGAAGCCGGCGGCGACATGGCGCTGGACGCGGATGAGGAATGGGTTTATTTCCGCGTCGGTCCTGGTGAGGCGGCGCGCCATCTGGCGCCGGGCACGAAAATCGAACCGGCTTTCGGTCCGCGCAAGATGGGCGCAGGGCCGAACGGCATCGCGCGCATGAACCTGCGTACTGGCGAGTTCCGTCATGTGGTGTCGGTGCCGTTCCAGATCGGCCATATCCAGGCCAATCTGTTCAATCCAGGCGAAATCGTATTTTGCTGGGAGACTGGCGGCAAGTCGCCGCAACGCACCTGGACCGTGAAGGCCGATGGCAGCGGCTTGCGTCCGTTGTATCCGGAAGCGTCGTATGAATGGGTGACGCATGAGGCGGTCATCAGCAAGGATGAAGTGGCGATGGCCATCATGGGTCATCGTCCTGTGCCTGGTGCCAGCGGTGCACCGGGCACGGATGTCGGCGGCGCCAATCCGGGACAGGATGCGGAATGGGGCAATGCCGGCACGCGCGAAAAGCCGACCGGCCTGGCCATCGTCAACCTGCGCACACGCGAAATGACGATTGCCGGACAGACGCCGTCTGGCAGCGGCTTGTGGCATGTGCATGGGTCGTCCGATGGCCGATGGGCCGTGGGCGACGATTTCAGCCGCTCGGTGTACCTGATCGACCGCCGCACGCGCGAAATGATGATGTTGACCACCGGCCACCGCACCACGGCGGCCGATCATCCGCATCCGACCTTCAACGCCGATGGCACGCGCATCCAGATCCAGTCGGCGATGCTGTCGGAAGATGGCCGCACGATGAACATCTGCATCGTGCCGGTACCGGAAGCGTGGCTCAAGCGCTGAAAAACGCCTTCAACGACTGCGCTTCCGGCAGCACATCACTCCAGGCCTCCAGCTGCGCCAGGCTGGCCTTCGCCAGTTTGGCGCGCGCAGCCTTCGACAGCGGCCCGAAACGCCGCGTCAACTGCCGCTCCAGCACCGACGCCACGCCCTCCCTGATGCCCTCCCTGATGCCCTCCTCCCGGCCTTTCTCCCATCCCTTATCCATAAATGACTGCTCCAATGGGCTGATCCATTCCATTTTTTGCTCCTTCTCCCATTTCAGGATAGCCCGCCAGTAGCGTTGCTGATGTGCTTCCGGCAAGACCATCATCCAATTGATTATCTTGAAGAGCATAATTATGCGCGCCTTACTCCAACCGTGTTGATACAGTAGCTTGGTAAGCTGCCACTTGGACGCATAGAGTTGATTCACATCATGACGGGCCTGCTGCGTGCGCAAGTGGACCAATGTGATCCAGGCAAAAGGATTATGCGACGCCTGCAACTCGTCAGTCTGGCCGGCAAAATCCAGCAACTTGGCGGCGGTAAAGTAAAACGTGGTTGCCGTGCCCTGCACCTGGCTATGCCAGGCGTCAGGACGCCAGTTCGGATCATCGTCTGCCAGCAATGCCAGGCTGACCACCGGCCGCGCGTGCTCCTTGTGTATCCGATAGTTATAGTCGTATACGCGTCGCGCAAAGTGGGCATCGCGCTGCGCCTGCACTTCGATGTGAACGAGTATCCACTGCCTGCTGCTGTTAAGCAGGCAGACTTCGACCAGTTTGTCTGCGATCAGGCCGCCCGGTGTGCCGCTGAAACTGATACCTGCAAGTTCCTTGTCGCGGAAGCGCGGCCGTTTTGACCAGTCGATCTGGATGCAGAGGTCAGGGAAGAAAAAAGTAATGAATGCCCGGAAAGCAAAGGTTATCGCTGCTTTCCAGGGAGTGTCATAACGGGCGGATGGCGTGGGATTCGGCATCCGCCCAGTCTCGGCCTGGATTGCCCAGGCCGTATTGAGCTACTACAAGGCGCGATTTCAGAACTTGTAGTTCAGCCCCAGCACGAAGGTGCGGCCGGAGTGGACGTACAGCAGCGTGTCGTTGCGCTGGGTGTCGCGGCCGTAGCGCAGTGGCGTGTCACGCAGGTTTTGCCCTTCCAGGCTGATACGCAACTGCGGCGTGAGGTTGTACGACAGGCTCATATCCACGTTGGTCGACGCATCGACGACGGTGTAGTCGGCGCCGTTCACATCGCCCAGCACCGCCAGGATGTAGGACGAACGGTAAGCCGCCGACACGCGTGCGCTGAACTTCTGATCTTCATAGTAAAGCGTCAGGTTGCGCGTATTCGGCGACAGGCCGGTGAAGTTGGCCACCTGCGTCAACTGCTCGTTGGCTGGCGTGGTCGGATTGTCCACTCGCGTGATATAGGTGATCTTCGACCTGACGTGCGTGGCATTGGCCAGCACACCGAAGTTGTTCCACGGCGCAGGCAGGAAGCTGAACGGCGCCTGCAGATTGAATTCCAGGCCATTCAACGGACCGCCAGCCGTGTTGACCTTGCGGCTCACCACCACCTCGGTGGTCGGCAACGTCGGACAAATCGGCGTGGCACCGCTGATCGAGCAGCCGTTGAAGACCAGCAGATCGTTCGGCAAGCCCAGCGTGTTGTACGGCACGCGCTCGTTGACGCTCTGGATGAAGGAGCCGATGTCCTTGTGGAAGTAGCCCAGCGACACCATGGCGTTCTTCGCGTAGTACCACTCCGCCTGCAAGTCATAGGTCTTGGCGCGGATAGGGTCCAGCTGCGGATTGCCGATCGAGACCGACTGCGAAATCTGCGACACGGTCGCCGATGGCGCCAGGTCCACATACTCCGGCCGCGACAGCGTCTTGCCCGCCGAGAAGCGCACGAAGACATCTTTCGGCAGCTGCGCAGTCAGGTTCAGCGCCGGCAACCAGTCACGGTACTTTTTCGATCCGACGTTAGGCTGCAACGCACCGTTGACGTTGATCAGCGCAGTGGAAGTGGCGGTGGTGTCCGCGCCGCGCACACCAACATTGCCGCGCCAGCCGATGCCCAGCGCATCATAGTTGAAGTCGACCATGCCGTACACAGCATCGATCTTCTCTTCCACACGGCGATTGGTCTGTCCCAGAATGTTGTACTCCGAACCCGGCACCGCCGAGCAATGGCACTCGATGTTGTACACGGCGAGGAATTTATCCAGGTCGACCGCAGACCATGACGATGGAATGCCGCTGCCACCCAGGCCGCTGCCGAAGCCGGTGATCTGGCGCGAGATGCTGGCCATGGTCACGCCGGCCGGCAGCGTCAGGCCATTCGCACCGGAGCCGACTTCGTAATTGCTCCAGGTGTTTTTGCGCTTCGACAGACCAAAGCGCGAGGTCAGATGATCGTTGATCTCCCAGCTCAGATTGGCGGCATGGGTTTGCAGCTTGTTGGTGGTGTCCAGGTAGCGGCCAACGAACTGCCCGTGCACCGTACCGTCGGCATCCTGCGGCGCGAAGCTGAAGCTGTTCGGATCCGTGATGTCGATGCCGAAGTTCAGCGTCGGCACGTTGCGGTTGTTACGGAAATCCCACGAGAAGCCGTTGGCGTTCGGCGAGTCGAACTGCACGGTTGCACGCATCGGTTCATTCAGGTTGCTATTGGAGCTACCCGTCATGAAGTCGACTTTGAGCGTGTCGCTGAACTTGTGGCTACCAGACAGCACGTGCTGGCGGAACTTGGTGGTGTACACGTCCACCAGGCCTTCGGTACGGACGTCGACGCCATTGAACTTGCCGTAGTCCCAGCTGCCGTTGTCGTTGAAGTGCGCGTCCACGATGGAGGTCTGCGGCTTGCCGTTGGCGGCGCCCAGCGTGCGGCCGAACGAGATGGCCGAGATGTAGTTGTCATGGCGCGTGTTGGCGAACTTGCCGTACATGAAGTCCAGGTTGAACTCCGTCTCGTTATTCGGACGCCATTGGTAGGAGTTGGTGATGCCGGTGCGCTCGTAGTCGGTCTGCGAGCGGCGATAGCGCGGGATGCGCGGCGCAAAGGCGCCGGAACCGGCCGCCGGGCTGGCCACCGTGCCGCCGTAGTTATCGAGACGATTCATCACATCGTTGTACGCGCTGCTGACCGAAGTACGCGGCAGATTGAAGCCGCAATTGGCGGCAGTAATGCCCTTGACCGCACTGTTGGCCGGATTCTGCACCGCCGCACCGACCGGCGAGCAAAAGCCGCCATCGGCACTGGCGCTCAGCAGCTCCACCGCCTCATAGCCTTCCTCGGTGGCGCGGCGCTTGGCGAAGGCGCCGGAAATCAGCGCGCCGAATTTACCGTAGTCGGTATTCCAGCGATCGGACAACAGGCCGGTTACGCGCGGCTGGGTTTTCTCGGTCAGCGTATTGTGGAACTCCTGCACGCCCAGGCTGATGGTGCGGTCCTTGAAGTCGAACGGCCGCGCGGTGCGCAGGTCGACGGTGGCGCCCAGCGAGCCTTCTTCCACCGAGGCTTCAGAGGTTTTGCGCACTTCCAGGCTGTTAAACAGCTCGGAGGCAAACACCGAGAAGTCGAAGCCACGGCCACGATTGGTACTGCCGTTGATGTCGGAAGCGCCCGTCGCCGCCACACCTTCGATGCCGTTGATGCGCACGCGCGTGAAGCCGGCGTTCAGGCCGCGCACCGTGATCTGCTTGCCCTCGCCGCCATCGCCGCGCGCCAGCGCCACGCCAGGCACGCGCTGCAAGGATTCGGCCAGGTTAGCGTCGGGGAATTTGGCGATGTCCTCGGCCTTGATGACGTCGACGATGCCGTCGGAATTCTTCTTGGTGTTCAGCGCGCTGTTCAAGCTGGCGCGAAAGCCAGTCACCACCACGACCGTTTCATTGTCCTGCGCTGCAGGAGTGGCGTTAGCCGGCGCCGCCTCCTGCGCATGTGCCTGCAGTGACGCGAGCATGGCCACCACCGCGATGTGGATCAATGTCGGCTGTATCCCGTTCTTTTTGCTTGTTTGCATACGAGTCTCCAGTTATTTTTATCAGAGCTTTGCGCTCACTGGCCATCTTACGTAGCAAATACCTGGAGGAAGACTGGCATTGTGGCGGCCATGCCTCGCTTTTAAGAAATACTCAACGAGTTGATCACGGCGCTGCGCGGCTTCAATCAACAATAAGATTATTCAATCACTTCCGGTGCAAATCCTTGGCTATATCGGTTAGTGTGACGTGTTTAATACCTATTCTGGAGACAGCAAACAAGTGAAAACCAAACATCTGCTGATGGCCGCCATCATCGCCGCCGCCCTGCCCTTGTCTGGCCCGGCCCTGGCCCAGCACGCGCCGCCGCCGCAGGAAAAAGGCCCCAACACAGCGGACGCCATGCTGCATGCGCTGGACGTCACTTATCCCAATCCCTACCGCGCCATGGAAGCAGCCGAGGTCAAGGCAGTACTGGACCGGGTGTTCGGCTACCTGGACGCGGTGACGCCGGCGGAACTCATTAACAAGACCAGCCACGCGCCGATCGCCAAACTTGACAAGGCCGATCCCGACGCCGTGCTCAAGCCGGGCGACTTCCGCCTGACCAGCTATGAATGGGGCGTGACCTACGCCGGCATGCTGGCCGCCGGCAGCGCCACCGGCGACAAGCGCTATACCGACTACACCATCAAGCGCCACCAGCTGATGGCCGACCTGACCCGCCTCTACCTGCCAACCGTGCAGGCCGACAAGGCCAATGCTCAAGCCCCTATCAAGAGCTTCCTGAATCCGCACGCACTGGACGATGCCGGCGCGCTGTGCATGAGCTTTCTGAAAGCGCAGCAGTCCGGCGTCAAGGTGGACTACAGCCAGCTGGTGCCGATCTGTAGCACCTTCGTCACCGAAAAAGAATATCGACTGAAGGATGGCACGCTGGCGCGCGGCGGTCCAGGCGCCGACGGCAAGCCGAAGATGCGCCCGCTGCCGGATACACTGTGGCTGGACGATATGTTCATGGGCGTGCCGACCATCGCGCTGATGGGCAAGCAAAGCGGCAGCGCCAAATATTATGACGACGCCGCCCGCCAGGTGCTGCAATTCTCCAGGCGCATGTTCAATCCGCAGTTGGGCATTTATATGCACGGCTATGTCGAAGGCATGCGCGACCATCCGGAAATGCATTGGGCGCGCGCCAACGGCTGGGCGTTGATGGCGATGGTGGAGGTGCTGGAGGTACTGCCGAAGAACCATAAGCAGTACAAGGCTGTTGAAGCCCAGTTCCGCGCGCACGCCAACGGCCTGGCCAAATACCAGCACAAGGACGGCTTGTGGCACCAGTTGATTGATCGTCCGGATTCTTATCTGGAAACCTCGGCCACCGCCATCTACACCTATGCAATTGCGCGCGGCGTCAACCGCGGCTATCTGGACAAGGAGATGTTCGGCCCGATGGCCAATCTGGCCTGGAACGCGGTGGCCGGCAAGGTTAACGCCAAGGGCGAAGTGGAAGGTGTCTGCGTCGGCACCGGCATGGCGTTCGATCCGGCGTTCTACTACTACCGCCCGGTCAGCACCAAGGCCGCCCACGGTTACGGTCCGGTGCTGCTGGCCGGCGCCGAGATTATCGAGATGAACAAGAAGTACAAATTCGGCTTGAACGATAGCGGCTTGATGTATCAAGGCCCGCGCTAAGCCAGGTTGCCACGGGAAGGCGAGGCGCCGTCCCGTGGCTGTTTTTGCTAGCTGTTGGAAAATCCCTCAACATTGCTGGTGCTGATGGCTTTCTCCCGCACGGACTGCACCCGCACTCCACTCAACGCCACATCCCTGACCGGCATACCGGGATCTCCCTGAATGCGGCAGACAAACCGCGCCTCGCCAACCCGCACATTACTGACATGCAGGCCTTCGATCGGCGTCAGCCTGCGCTCGTAAGTCGGCACAAGATTGCGCCACTGGTACAGCACATCCGTCTCCACGCACAGCGGCCCACCAGCGATCTTCGTGGCGGTGACATTGCGCATGTGGATGTTGCGCACATAACCGCCGCGCCGCTCGTTGGTCTTCACGTACAGGATGTTGTTGATCTCGACCAGCGTTGTACCCTTGACCGGGCCATCGGCATCGCCGCGATCGAAGTGACAATTATCGACCAGGATATTTTCCACGCCACCCGACAGCTCGCTGCCGATCGCCAGCAACTGATGGCCGTTCTTGATACGGCAGTTGCGGATCACGATATTCTTTGCCGGTGAAGCCAACCGCCAGCCGTCGAACTCCCGGCCCGACTTGACGGAGATCGCATCGTCGCCCTGATCGAAAACACAGTCTTCGATCAGAACGTTCTGGCTCATTTCCGGATCGACGCCGTCATTGTTATGTCCATGCGCGCGAATGTCGACGCGGCGTATCACAACATCCTGGCACATATATGGATGGACGGTCCAGAACGGACTGTCACGTATGCTGATATCTTCGACCAGCACATTGCGGCAGCGGTTGAACTGCACGAAGTGTGGACGCAAGTGTGCTTCGCCTTGCGCCATCTGGCGCTCGCTGACCGGCACATTGCGTACGGCGTACTGGTACAGCGTCACCAGCGCATCCATATGCGGCTTGGGGCGTGCGTACCAGAGGCGCCAGACATCGAGTGTAGCCTGCAGCGTGCCTTTGCCGCTCAGCGCCACGTTGTCGCAGTCGTAGGCATATAGCAGCGGCGAGTAGTTATAGCATTCGATGCCCTCCCAAGACGTCGGCACCGCTGGCAGGTAGTCTTCCGGCTGCCCGGAGAACAGCAGCACGGCGCCTTCCTCAACATGCAGGTCAACGTTACTCTTAAGGTGGACCGCCCCGGTAAGCCAAGTACCGCGAGGGACCAGCACCCGACCGCCGCCCGCAGCGTTGGCGGCGCTGATCGCCACAGCGATGGCCTTCGTCGTCGCAGCCTTGTCGCCGGCGACCGCACCGTAGCTGGTGATGCTGAAGCGCGGCGCCTCCGAAAAATTGGGAACGCGGACAGGTGGCATGTCAAACGGCGCGCTCACCCGGATGGTTTCGAGGGCGAGACGTGACTCCGGCACGGCCGCCTTGGCATACAACGGCAATGCTGGCAGCAGAGTAGCGGCGCGCAGCAGCGTGCGGCGCTGTTTGTTCAGCGGGCGGCTCATCATGACTGCGGCTTTGCCATCTTCTTCAACTCCGATGCCGCCAGCAGGAAGCCGCCCACGCCGTAGTTAAAACTCGATGTCGGACGATAGAACGCGGGTTCGGCGCCGGTTTGCTGGATGCCGCCCAGACGCCCGTCCGCGTAGATATTCGTCAGCAGTCCGGCCCAGGCCCGCTCGATCACCGGACGATACACCTTGGCGTCCAGATAGCCCTTGTTGACGCCATACGCCATGCCATACACGAACAGCGCGGCGCCGGAGGTTTCCGGCAATGGATAGGTAGCAGGGTCAAGCAAGCCGGCGTGCCATTGGCCGTCCGGTCCCTGGATCTGGGCGATACGGGCAGCCATCTGTTGCAGTTGCTCGATGTAGAACGGCCGTTGCGGATCGTCCGCAGGAATGTAGTCCAGCGTGCGCGCCAGCCCACCCATCACCCAGCCTTCGCCGCGCGACCAGAAAATCTTCTTGCCGTTCGCTTCGCGCTTGCTCTTGTAGCTGGCGTCGCGTGCGTACAGGTGCTCTTCCTTGTCGTAGAGCAGATCGTAGGTCTGGCGCCATTGGGTGTGCACGTAGTCCAGGTATTTGCGTTCGCCGGTGGCCTTGTACATCTTGACCCACACCGGCGGCGCCATGAACAGCGCGTCGCACCACCACCAAGGCTGGCGCTCATCGCCGGGACGCAGGGTTTTCAGGCTGATCAGTGTGTCGAGCTGCTCACGCGTGGGCGCGATGCGTTCGGGCGACGGCTGCTGGAAGTACAGTTCAAGATAGGTCTGGGCGATGGCGATATCGTCGGCGTTCGGATACGGCGTGCGCAGTTTCCATTCAAAGCCATTGGCCATGGCCAGCATGGCGTCGCGGTATTTCGGGTCGCCGGTGGATTCGGAGACGGCCATGAAGCCGCTGAACAGCACCGCCGAGGTCCATATCTTGTCCAGGTGACGCATGGTGCGCTCCAGCTGCCAGTCAGCGACCTTGCGCATCGCCTTGTCAATCGCCGCCGGGATCAGTTCCGGCGACAAGCCAGTTGCACGCGACCCGCCATCGGCTGGAGCGTCACCGAAAAAGCGGCTGGTATCCTTGTCGATGATGGCTTGCATCTCCGGCGTTGGCTGCGGATAGTTCTGCTGCGCGTGGGCCTGGGTGGCGCAAGCCAGCATCAGGGCAAGGTAGATGGTTTTCTTTTTCATTGCTTGGTCTCCGAAAGCAAGCGCACTTGTCCCAGCATGCCCGATGGGCGTGGACTGATCAGGTGCGTATCTTGTGGTACGAAACGTTGGCCGTAGCGGGCCGATAGCAGGCGGTAGTCTGGACGCTCCTGGCCAGCCAGCAGATTGATCGACAAATTGGCGACTTGTACTTCAATGCGGTTGTCGCCGGGCTTGAGCAGCGTGCTGACATCTAGCTGATATGGCGGATGCCAGACAGCGCCGGCGCGTTGGCCGTTGATGTAGACCACGGCGGCCTCGCGGATCGGGCTTTCCAGCATGGCGCGCATGCCGGCAGGGACTTTGGGCGTACTGTCCAGTGGCGTCCCCTGGCCGAAATCCAGTTTGATGCGCGAGGCTTGCAACTGCCTGGCGTCCAGTGTGATGGTCTTCGAGTAGATGCCGACGCCGGAGTAATAGCGTGTGGCCGGGTCGTCAGCCCAGGAAGTCAGATGGGCCAGCGTGCGCGGCTGGGCTAATGCGCCGCCGGCGCCGGGAAAACTGAGCTGCCAGTCGGCGCCCAGGTCCATGAGGGTGGTGGCCGGCGCTGCGGCAGTGCGCCCCGCTTCGGCGCCCGGCTGCTGGGCGGCGGGAACGCCGCTGTCCGATAGCACCAGTACACGTGATTCGTATGGCGCCAGTGTCAGTTCCAGCGACGGCCTTACCGTGGCTGGTGTTACCGATCCGTCGTGCGGATTCCACCACGCGGCGTGGGCACGCTTGGCAGCCAGCGTAGCTGTCGTGCGTACTTCGTGATTGCTGGTGTTGGCGATGAAGTAGATGTCGCCATCCGTCAGCTTGCGCCGTATGAAGCCAACTGCCTCGGCCTGCGACGCGACGTGGAAATCCGCTGCGATCGCCTTGCCGACCGCTGCGCCCAGCGCCGCCTCCGCCGCCACCATTTGCACGCCCGGCAGCGCAAACAACTGCTCGCTCAACTGGCGCACGCGCCTGGTCTGCGCCGCCGCATCGCGGTAGCCGGGAGCCAGCGATGGCTTGCTGCCGACCGCAATCAGCTTGCCACCAGCCTTGACGTGCTTGATCAGCCGCTCCAGTGTATCAACCGACATGCGCTTGGCATGCGGCAGCACGATCAGCGGATAGCGCTTGCTACTGTCGCGCAGCGCCTCATCATCGAGAAAATCGACATTGTGGCCGGCATCGAGAATCTGCTCCATCACCACCGGTGTCACATGCTTGTGCATCTCGGCTGACAACGATACCTTGGCCGGTTCGGACTCCGCATACACATCATCATTTGGCAGCAGCAATGCTACATCGTTGGCCGGCTCGCCCTGGCGCAGCAGATAGCTGGTGCGTTGCAAATACGCGTTCACGTCGGGCATCACGTTCCACCACGGCTGGTGGTTGTTGAACACCGACGCTGCATAGAATGAATATCCTGGCTCCTGTACGCCAGGCGGTGTGTACGGCCAGCCGTGGCCGACGAACAGGTTCACGCCTTGCAGCAGCATGCGGTCCGCCTCCACCTTCATGTCCAGCGGCGTCGCACTGAAGGCGGGAGAATTCAGCCAGGTCCAGGTTTCAGCCGAGATCACATTGCGGCCATACAGATGGCCTGCCGATGTCGCCAGGCGGGTGAACGAAAACTCGCGGAACTGCGGCCCCTCGCCTTCCGGCAGGGCCACCAGCCGGTTGCTGGACAAGGATACCGCCGGCTCGCCGTAGGTCTGCGAACGGAAGCGGGTATGGTGGCGCTTCGCCCAGTCATCCACCGGCGTCAGATAGCGTTCGTTGACCAGCTCCGTCTGCGTCAACGCCCAATCACGCCGTAGCGCGCCGGCATCCGGTCCCTGACCGCTGTAGACCACCGGCAGGTGCGGCTTCAGGTCGTAGCCACGACGGCGCTGGAATTCGGACAGAAAATCGTCGGTCCAGTCAGTGTTATACACCTCCAGGCTATCGGAAAACACCGCATATGGCGGCTTGTCGCCGAAGGCTTGCAATAAAGGCTCGGCCACCTGCTGCAAGTGGTGATCAATCGCCGTGCGGCTCAAATGGTCCAGCACAAAACCTTCCGCGCCAAGCGCGGCGCGCTTGACCTGCTGCGCCGTGCGGCTGGCGATATAGAACACCAGCACACGCTCGCCATCGGCGGTTGCGACCTGCGCACGACCATTCGCCAGTGTCGGCTCGATGAGCACCAACCGCGTCGCATCGAACTGCTTGTCGTTGCCCGCACCAACAAAGGCAGCCACCAGCTTCTCACCGCTGCCAATCGACGGCACAGCGACCGAATCGGCTCCCGCAGGCAGCGTCACGGGGGCCACACGCAGGCGCGATGCAGCCTCCGTCACCGGCACATGCGGCCCGCCGTAGGGCCAGCCGCTGGCCAGCGTCATGTCGACGCGCAGATTGTTCTCGTGCGCTTTCTGGTTGACGAAGCTGACCGCATCCAGAAAATCCGCCGACAGATAAGGTAGATTGCGGATGCCGCGCGCCGGATCGTCGAGTTCCATCGGATACACAGGCTGGATCTCGAAACCGCCAAAGCCGCCCTGCTTCATGGCAAGCATTTCGCGCTCCAGCTGCGGCTTGACCACCGCCGGGCCAAACCACCACCAGCGCACCATCGGCCGCGCATCGGCCGGCGGAGCCGCCAAGTGACGCTGCACGTCTGCCACGGTGGAGAAACGATGAGAATCGCCGGCATCGCCGGGCGGCTCGGCTTGGGCGCGCGCCACCGCGCAAATCAACAGGCACAGAATACGTTTTTTCATCCAGCCAGTAGAAATCAGCGAGCTACCGCATGTCAATCACGTAACAATCAACATCATGAGCAATAAGCGAATAATCACCGCCCTGATCGACGTATCATGATCGCCCATGCGGCCGGCAGCTGCGGCATCGTCGCTCGGACCAGGCCCAAGCCAATTGCTCACACAGTTGATCGGCTAGCACTTGCATTGCTGGACGGACTGGCAGCATTATTTCCGCTGACTCTTGCACAGGAAAGTACATGACTGCTCAATATACCCGCCGCCGCTTCACCAAGACCTTGCTGGCCTCCACGCTTGCCGTCGCTGCCAGCCAGTCTGGCGCACAAAGCGCCAATCGCAAGCCTATTACCGAATTCGGCGCGGTCGCCGATGGCAAGACGGTTAATACCAGGGCCATTCAGGCTGCGATCGATCAATTGGCTGTACAAGGTGGCGGCACGGTGGTCGTGCCAGCGGGCCGGTTTGTCAGCGGTGCGCTGTTCCTCAAGCCGCAGGTGCACCTGCACCTCGAACAAGGAGCGGTGCTGGAATGTTCGACCGACATGGCGAACTTCCCGCCGCGCCGCACCCGCATCGAGGGGCACTTCGAGGACAAGTTCACGCCGGCCCTTATCAATGCCAGCGGTTGCAACGGGCTGCGCATCACCGGCGAAGGCACGCTGGATGGTGCCGGCCGGCCAATCTGGGATTTGTTCTGGAAGCTGCGTAATGCAGCCAAGGACCCGCACAACTTTCCTAACCTGGGCTTGCCGCGTGCGCGCCTGGCACTGATCGACAGTTCACGCGATGTGCTGGTGGAAGGTGTGACTTTCAAGGATTCGCAATTCTGGAACCTGCATATCTATAACTGCCAGGAAGTCACTGTGCGCAAGGCGCGCTTTGTCGTCCCCGATGATTACAAGCAGGCGCCAAGCACCGATGGCATAGATCTGGACAGCTGCCAGCGTGTGACGATCGATGGCTGCTATTTCTCCGTGACCGATGACTGCATCGCTGCCAAGGGTTCGAAAGGACCGCTTGCACTGGAAGATCGCAGCAGCCCACCGGTCGAGCATATCCGCGTGCGCAACTGCGTGTTCAAACGTGGCCACAGTGTGCTGACGTTGGGCAGTGAGGCAACCATCGTGCGTGATGTGGTGATCGAGGATTGCGAGGTGGGCGATGTGCGTGTGGCGCATTTGAAGTTGCGGTCGGACACGCCGCAGCACTATGAGGATATCCATTACCGCAATATCAAGCTGACCGGTTCCAGCGTGTCCATCCTGGACATCATTCCATGGTCGCAGTACAAGAACCTGCAAGGCCAGAAGCCGCCACAGTCCACTGTCCGCAATATCACGTTCACTGCTTTCAGCGGCAGTGCGGGCACGCTGGGGAATATCGCGCCCAATCCGGGCCAGACGACGATGAGTGACATTCAGCTGAAAGACTTCAACGTCAGCCTGCGCGATGGACAGCTGCGTGCCGCCGGTGTGAACAATCTTAAGCTCGACAACGTGATCGTCAACGGCAAGCCTTACACTGCGGTCACGTCCTGATACGACCGGGCCGGCGCGGGTGCGCGCGTCGGCCGGCGGTAATCAGACGATGCCGCTGCTGCTGGCACCGGGCTTGACCGGGCGATCAACAGCCACCTTCTCACGATAGCCCGCGCGGCGATAGGCGGCCACTGGATCAACCGCGCCACCGGAGCGCTGGCGCGCCATCGCCAGGATAGGACTGACATCGGTGCGGAATGCATGTTTGAGCGTCTGCGCCGCCTGCAGCACATCATTCCCCTCCTGGAAACCGCGCAGCGCCACACGGTCCACCAGCGCCGCCTGGACGAATGCTCGCTGCACTTCCACCGCGCTGTTCATCAGGCTTTCGATCGGATCGGTGACATTGTGCGACTGGTCCAGCATATTGGCGGTCTTGAACGACGCGCCTTCGCGCTGTGCGGCATCAGCCAGCTCATTAAACACCAGGAACAGCTGGAAGGGATTGATCGAACCGGAATCCAGATCGTCGTCACCGTACTTGCTGTCGTTGAAGTGGAAACCACCCAGCTTGCCAAACTGCGCCAGCCGCGCGACGATCATCTCGATATTGGTGTTGGGCGCGTGGTGGCCCAGGTCGACCAGGCATTTGGCCTTTGGCCCAAGTTCCTGCGCACAGGCGAAACTGGTGCCCCAGTCGGCGATGGTGGTGGCATAGAACGCCGGTTCAAACAGCTTGTGTTCGATGTAGACGTTCCAGTCGTCCGGCAGCGCCGCATAAATCGAGCGCATGCTGTCCAGGTAGCGCTCCAGCGAGCCGCGCAGATTATTCTGGCCGGGGAAGTTGGCGCCATCGCCTATCCACACGGTCAATCCCTTCGAACCGAGCGCGCGACCCAGCTCGATACATTCGACATTGTGCGCCACCGCCTGCTCGCGCGCGGCGGCGTTCTGCGCGGTCAGGCTGCCGTACTTGTAGGTATGTGCCTGCCCCGCCTGATCCTGGAAGGTGTTCGAGTTGACCAGGTCGAAATACAGATTGTAGCCATGAGCTTTTTCCCGTAATTCGGCGGTATCGCTGATCTTATCCCATGGGAAGTGCAGCGACACGCCAGGCGTGGCCTGCGTCAGTTGATGGATGACCGCGCAGTCATCCAGCTTTTCGAAGACATTGCGCGGCTCGCCCTTGCCGGGAAAACGCGCGAAACGCGTGCCGCCGGTGCCCGCACCCCAGCTGGGCAGGGCCACCGCAAATTGCTGCGCCAGCGCGGTCAGCGTTTCGATATCGACGCCACGACGCGACAGCATGCCTCCCAGTGCGTCGTAATCGGCATGCAGATTGGCTTGCAGGCTGGCGTTATGTTCTTCCACCAGGGTTTGATTGATGAGCGTACCCATATTGTGTCTCCTCTATTATTTTTATCGGGTGAAGGCGGCGGCGTTGCCAGCGTCCACATTGATGATGTTACCGGTACTCTTGCCCGCCTTGTCGGAGGCCAGGAAGTACACGGCTTCCGCGATATCCTCCGGCAGTACGCTCAGTTTCAGCATGCTGCGCTGACGGTAGAAGTCTTCCACGTCATCGGCTTCGATCTTGTTGGACTGCGCGCGCTCTTCCTTCCACTTGCCATCCCAGATGCGCGAGCCACGGATGACTGCGTCCGGATTGACCACGTTGACACGCACGCCATGCGCAGCGCCTTCAAGCGCAATGCAGCGCGCCAGGTGGATCTCAGCTGCCTTGGCGGTGCAATAGGCCGAAGCGCCGGCCGATGCCACCAGACCGTTCTTGCTGGCGACAAAGACCATCGAGCCACCCAGCTTTTGCAGCTTCATGATGCGGAAGGCTGCGCGGCTGACCAGGAAGTAGCCCTTGACCAGAATGTCCTGATTGCGGTTCCACACGTCCAGCGTGGTGTCTTCCAGCGGCGCCGACGAGGCAATGCCGGCGTTGGAGATCAGCAGGTCAACGCCACCGAAGTTCAGCGACGACGCTTTCAGAATCTCGTCCACCGCCTCTTCGCCGGTGATGTTGGCAACCACGCTGGCGACACTGTCTTTGCCAGCCACCTTGGCCAGCGCCTTGTGTGCTTCCGCCAGTGCTTCGCTGTCGATATCGGTCAGCAGCACGCAAGCGCCCTCTTGCAACAGCTGGCGAGCCACCGCCTGGCCGATGCCGCCGGCGCCGCCCGTCACCAGCGCGATGCGCCCGGCCAGCGATTTCGGCTTCGGCATGCGTTGTAGCTTGGCTTCTTCCAGTAGCCAGTATTCGATGTCGAAGGCTTCCTGTTCAGGCAGTCCGACATATTTATCGACGCCGTTGGCGCAGCGCATGACGTTGACCGCGTTGACATAGAACTCGCCGGCGATACGCGCGGTGGCCTTGTCCTTGGCGAACGACAGCATGCCAACGCCGGGGATCAGGTAAATGATCGGATTGGCGTCGCGCACAGCCGGGCTGTTGCTGCGCTTGCAGCGGTCGTAATAAGCCTTGTAGTCAGCGCGATAAGCTTCCAGTGCGTCGTCCAGGCCTTCCACCAGCTTGTCGAAGTCCGGCTTGGCCGGATCGAAGTCGACCACGAAGGGACGGATTTTGGTGCGCAGGAAGTGGTCCGGGCAGGAGGTGCCCAGCGCGGCCAGCGGCGCCAGGTCGCGGCTGCAAACGAATTCCAGCACCGCGTCCTGATCGTCAAAGTGGCCAAGCTTGAATTCGCCCTTGCTGATCTTGCCGCGCAGGATAGGCATCAGGCGCGCGGCGAAGTCGGCGCGCTGGCCGGCAGGCAGCGGCTGGACGATGGCGCCGCCGAACGACGGCTGTGCGACATTGGCGTCCAGCCAGTCGCCGGCGCGCTTGATGATGGCCAGCGTGGTTTCGTAGCAGGACTTGGCGGTATCGCCCCAGGTGAACAGGCCGTGTCCTTCGAGGATGATGCCCTTCAGTTGCGGGTTGTTCTTCGAGACTTCTTCCAGCTTCAGGCCCAGGTCATAGCCCGGACGCTGCCATGGCAGCCAGCCCAGCTCACCTTCGAAAATCTTTTGCGTCAGTTCCTTGCTGTTGGCGCAGGCAGCAATCGCGATCACCGAGTCCGGGTGCATGTGGTCGACGTGTTTGCGGGCGATGTAGGCGTGCAGCGGCGTATCGATACTGGCGGCGCGCGGATTCAGGTTGAAGGTGCAATGCGGCAGGTAAGCGACCATCTCGTCCTCATGCTCCAGGCCGCGATAGCGGTTCTTCAGCGCGTTCAGCTTGTCCATGTACAGCGTCGAGAAACCATCGAGCTTGATGCTGCCGAGGTCCCCACCCGAGCCTTTCACCCACAGCACCTCGACTTGTTCGCCGTTGAGCGGATCGGCCATCATGACTTTGGCCGAGGTATTGCCGCCGCCGAAATTGGTGATGCGCAGGTCCGAACCGAGCAGGTTGGAACGGTATAGCAGCAGTTCAGGCTCGCTCATTTGAGCGGCCCTGCTGTCGTCCCATAAAGAGCGGATTGGTTCGTTCTGCTTCGCTTCGTTCATTGCTGATCTCCGTTGTTGATGTGTGCGTCGTGCCGTGGTGGCGATAGCAGTCAGTAGAAATCAGCAGCCCTCGGGGTGTCAATCGACGAACGATCAAGATCATGATTAAGCGGCAAATAATCACAATGCTGATTGGAGAATCATATAGCCGCGAACATGCCGGGAAAACAATCATTGAATTGATCGCCGCGTGATTGACGCCAGATTTTGAAATCGATTAGCCTGATTGCACAAGAACAGGAGACGACGATGATTAAACACAAGCGCCGCAAGCGTTTGCTGAAACTGCTGGCTGAACACCAGAGCGTCACCGTGCCGCAGCTGGTGACATGGCTGAGCTCATCGCCGGCCACTGTGCGGCGCGACATCGGCTGGCTGGCCGAACGCAACCTGCTGACGCGCACACGCGGCGGCGCCGCCAACCTGCAACAAAAAGTGCGCGGCCTGGCGCATGCCAGCGAAACCTTCCAGAACAATATGCAATGCCATGCCGAACGCAAGCGCGGCATTGCACGCCATGCGGCCAGCTTGTGCAGCGACGGCGAAACCATCATCATCAATGGCGGCACCACCACCTTCATGATGGCAGAATTCCTGGTCGACCATCAGCTCAAGATACTGACCAATTCCTTCCTGATGGCGGAACGGCTGCTGACCACCAGCGCGAACGAAATCATCGTCCCCGGCGGCAAGGTGTACCGCGAACAAAACGTCATTCTCAGCCCGTTCGACAACGACATCACGCAGCACCATTACGCCGCCAAAATCTTCATGGGCGTGTATGGCGTATCGCTGCTGGGCTTGCTGGAGGCGGACCCGCTGCTGATCCAGGCGGAGCAGCGCCTGATAAATCAGGCCGAACAACTGATCGTGCTGGCCGACAGCAGCAAATTTTCCAGCAAGGCCGGCCTGATCCTGTGCGGCCTGCAGCGCGTGTCCATCGTGATTACCGACACCTGCGCCTCCGACGCCGCCGTGCAGCAACTGGAACAGAACGGCGTACGCGTGGTCACGGTCGAACCGGAAGCCCTGCCGCCCGTCCCCGCGCCCACTGCCTTCGGCAATGTGTTTGACGTGCACCTGGAAGACCTGTACCAGCCAGAGATTTCGCACTAAAACGACGTAAAAAAAGGCGGCCTTGCAGTGGCCGCCTTGCTCATTTCGGCTATTCAGCCGATCAGAACTTGTACTCCACCGACAGGCGATAGGTACGGCCCATCATGTCGGCCATACTGGTGATATAGCCGTTGTAGATGGTGTTGGCAGTCACCGGCGGCCATTCTTGCGTGATGTTGTTCACACCCAGCGAGATGGTGGTGTTCCTGATGCCCAGGTAGCGCATGTTCAGGTTGTACTGGCTGTACGAATCCACCTTGGTCATGGTCGAACCGGCGCGTGGCGTCAGGTCGGTCAGGCCGCTGTTGAAGCGCTGCGACAGGGTCGCGCGCCAGTCGCCGAAGCTGTAGTTGACCGACGCCGTATGCTTCCAGCGCGGGTTAATCTGCGGCATGCCTGCCAGGCCGGCATTCGGACCGGCGCTGCCGTAGCGGCCATCGTTGGTGATGACGCCGACGTTCTGCAGCCACACGCCATCTTTCTCGCTCTGGAACTCGTTCTTCTGATACCAGGTGCCATCCAGCTTGACGTCGAAATTGCCGAAGCTGGCGCGTGGGAAGCGATACGATGCCGTCAGGTCGGCGCCACGGATGCGCGCCTTGCCGCGGTTAGACTGGCTGGCGACGATGTGGTTAATCGTGCCGTCCGGATTACGCAGAATGAAGGACTCGTACTTGGCTGCATTCTGCTGGATCTCGGCGATCGAGGTGGCGCCCAGCACGTCGTTCAGGCGCAGGCCCCAGTAGTCGATGGTCAGCGTGAAGTCCTTGAACGGTTCCAGCGCGAAGCCGTACGAGAAGCCGCGCGATTTTTCCGGTTTCAGGAAGCTGTTGTTTGGCGACTTGGTCCAGTATGCGGTGTTGACGTTACATACCTGGTCAAAGGTGTAGCCTGGCCTCGGCGTGCCGGTGCCGGCCACGGTCGGCTGCGAGCTTGGGCACAGGACCGGATCGTCCATCATCTGCGTACGTACTTCCGGCGTCGGATTCTGGATGTCCATGATCGACGGCGCGCGGAAGCCGGTGGACACCGAAGCGCGCAGCACCAGCGGCTGCGCCGGCTGCCAGCGTGCCGCCAGCTTGGGATTGATGGTGGTGGTCTTCAGGTCGTCGTAGCGGTCGGCACGCACCGCAGCGTTCAGCAGGAACTTGTCGGTCAGCGGCGCATCGACTTCCAGCGTCAGCGACGAGATCTTGCGTTCCAGTTTCTTGGCCACGCCAACCGGGGTTTCGCCAACCAGATCGGTCTGCACCACGTTGCCGGAAGCGTCGATGTTGTAGCTGCCGTCAGCTTTCTTCAGCACGTAGTCGAGCGGCGCGCCGCCCACCTTGGCCGAATCCTTGCGCAGCTCGCCCGACACCGCGATCGTCAGGTCGCCGCCCCCCAGCGCCCAGATGCCTTTCGACAGCGTCAGATCAACGCTCTGGTTGTAGGCTTTGTTCAGGCGGTAGGTGTAATCCAGCGCTTGTGCGTTGCGCAAGTATTCCGCGCCAGCCGCATCCTGCAGGCCAAACGGATTCAGGATGCCCTTGTTGAAGCCCTCCTGGATTTTCGAGTACAGCACGTAGCCGGCGCCTGCTGCGGTATCACGCTCGGAACGGCCATAGTTGACGCCCGCGCGGTAATCCCAGCCCAATACCGTGCCTTCCGCCGACAGCACCAGGCGGTCATTGGTCTGGCGATCGTTACGATACGCAGGGCCCAGTTCAGCAGGTCCCCACTGGAAGTAGATGCTGCGGCCGTTCATGTTCAGCGTGCTGACCGCGCCCGGCGTCTTGGCCGGGTCGATATACATGGTCGGCGTGTTGGCGCCGGTATTGCTGCCGACTACCTGCACGGCCGGCGTGATGCCGTTGCCCGGATAGAAGCGGCTGCTCGACGCCAGCGAATAAGTGGTGAACGGGTTGTTCGCGCCTGGCACCTGCATGCCGCGATACTTCTGCACGGTGAATTCCGAGTGCAGCAGGTCGAGGTCGAGGCGGTGGCCGCCGTCCAGGTTCAGGCTGGCGCGGCTGGACATGGTGGTGATGCGGCTGCCGTCGGTGATCTGATTCCAGAACAGCGGATTGCGGGCGCAGCCCGGCGCATAGACCGGCGATGCGGCGGTACTGTTGTTGCCCAGCGTCGGCAAGGCGTATGGCGAGCCGCAACCCGTGCCAAAGGCCGGGTTGTAGTTGGTGTTCGCCGCGCGGGTAAAGCCGAAGTTGGCGATCGGCGAAGCATTGCGCGCATCCGGCGTGATGCCGAGGCCAAGCTGGCGCAGCACTTCAGGATCGTGCTGGCCAGGACGGTCGCCCTGGAACAGTGCGCCCTTCTCCTGGTGGTCGGCGGCGACGTAGATGTTCCAGCCGTCGGAATTCAGGTTGCCCCAGCCGGCGATCAGGCCGACGCTTTTGCTCTCGCCGCCGCCGCTCATTTCCGGTGTGGCATATTCGGCCTTGACCGAGGCGCCACGGTAGTTACGCTTGGTCAGGTAGTTCTGCACGCCGCCGATGGCGTCCGCGCCGTAGATCGATGCGGCGCCGCCGCTCAGCGTTTCAACGCGGTCCAGCGCCATGCGCGGAATCACGTTGACGGAGACGTACTGGTCCTGCAGCGGCTCATTCGCCAGGCGGCGGCCGTTCAGCAGCGTCAGCGTACGCATCGGTCCCAGGCCGCGCAAGTTGGTCACCGGACCGGCGGCGCCGGAGTTGGTGCCCAGCGACAGCGACTGTGGCTGTTCCAGGACGAAGTCCTTCAGTTCGGTATTGCCGCGCGATTCCAGGTCGGTCGACTTGGTGATGCTGAGCGGCGTGGCGCCTTCGTCAGCCACACGGCGGATCAGCGAGCCGGTGACGACGATGGAGGTGACGGGTTCCGCTTCCGCTGCGGCTGGTGTCTGGGCCTGGGCTTCGGCCGCCAGTTGCAGCATGGCGCTGGCTACTGCGCTCGCAAGGGCGAGCCGCTGCACACGCGTTGGACGTGCTGTTCTCATTACTATCTCCTGTCGTTTTATGTGATCGATGTTTCGATCTTTTTTTAAGTGGTAGTACCAGATGCGATGTGGCACTACCAGTACAGTAATGTGGTCAGGCCACTTTTGCTACAAAAAATCGCAGCATGTTGCTAAAAAACCATAGATAGTATCTTCATGATAGTTACTGCTTGGCTGGGACTTGCGTACGGCGCAGGCGCGCGGCAAAGTCGCGCAGATAGGCTTCGCGCCAGCGGCTGATGGTCTTCGCGCCCGGCTCACGCCCCTCCATCAGCTCCGGCGCCGGGTTGTCGGTCCACCAGTTAGGGTAGTTGCCAGAGACGCGTGCTGTCTGCTCCAGCGTCGGCAGGCGCGAGGTGAAGCCGCCGCTCTGGCCGTCCAGGCCGGGATGATTGCTGCGGATCTGGTAAGACCACTTCTTGCTCTCCTTGGGCGAGAACAGGAAATGCCAGGCGCCATCCTGTTGCAGCGTGCCGGTGAACTCCTGCTTGTCCACCACCAGCGTGGCGCGCGGCTGCGCCGGCGCAGTTCCGGCCGGACGATACACCAACTCGATCATGCCAAACGTTTCGACTTCATCGCTGGCCGATGGCGGCGTGGTGAACGTCATACGCGGCCTGTCCCAAGCGCGCACGAACTGCCCTCCCCAGCCGCCGTGGCCGGGGTCTTCCGGGTGCGCGCCAAGCACATAGGTCAGTGATGGCGTGTCGCCCATCTTGATGCGCGGATCGATGCTGGCGAAGTAATCGCCCAGCGCGCCGACGCCTTTCACGTGCTGCCTGACAAAGCGCTCGTTGCCAAGGTCGCCATCCTGGCGGCCACCGCTGAACCAGCCACGGTAGGTGGCGTTGTTCTCGATGATCCACAGGTCCGGATGTTCGCGCGCGAGGTAGTCGTAGGCGGCGATCGACCACTTCTTGTTCGGGCCGCCGATCATGTAGACCCGCAGCCTGGATTTGATATCGGGCGCGTCGTGCAAGGCCTGCGCCAGATCCTCGAATCCACCCCACAGCAGCACCCACAAGGGACGCGGATCATTACGGCGCGCGCAGGAAATGATCCAGTTCGAACCCTCGGTCGGCTGGCCCCAGCCTGGCGGCACGGCCAGGTCCAGGCCACCCTGCTTGGAAATGCTGCGCAGACGCTCGGGCGTCGGGTAATGGGCCGACCAGGTGCGCAGGTTCGGATAGTCCTTTTCGTAGGCATCGATGATCGTCAACAGGTGGCGCTTGCGGTCGCGGCCCTCTCCCCATGGCGAGGCGATCAGCCCTTCGAGATCGATGACGTCGGCATACACCAGCAGGTGCACCAGCGATTGGAAGTCGTCGAAATCGGTGCCGCCGATGTCGGTGGAGACAATAACGCGCGGCAGCGTGGCAGGTGCAGCGGCGAGGCTGGCGAACGGCAAGGACAAGGCAAGCGCAAGAAAATGGCGTCGATACATGGATTGTCTCCGTTGTGCTTATGGTTGGCGTTGTTTCCAGCGATTGTAGGCGCTCAGCACTTTCTGGCCGCTGGTAACGTACCAGGCGTAGCCGTCGCGGCGCTCTGCCGAGATTTCCTGAACATCGTCGTGCAGGGTGCGGTCACGGTCGCCAAACACCGGCTTGCCGCTCTCCAGGCTGGTGTATCGCGACCACAGCAGCGGCGCGCCCGGCTGCCTGATCAGCGCGCTACCCTGCGGCGAGTGCTGCCATACCAGGTCGCGCAAGGCGGTGGCCCGCAGCCAGGCGACGCCGGCCTCAATGGCAGCGGCGACCTGCGGCGCCGGCTGCTCGATCTGCATCAGGAACATCAGCAGGCCGCTGCTCTCGGCGCTCGACAAGGCATCCGGCTCGAAGTTGCGGGCGCCGACCGGGCGCAGCGACACCGGATCGTATTGCTGCGCCCACGCTGTCAGGCGGCCATCGATACGGACCTGTGAAGCGAGGATGCAGCCAATGGCGCGCTGCCGCGCCTCGGCAGCCCTGCTCCGCAGTTCAGCCGGCACAAAGGAAAAGTCGGCGACGGCCGACAGCAGCTTGACAATGTCCACCATGGCATCATCGTTATAGGTGATCGCATCGTGATAACCGCCCTGTAGCGGATACACCTGGGGCCAGCCGCCATTCGGATACTGGGCATCGAGGATGTACTGCAGGCCGCGCTCGAAGCTGGCGCGATAGGCTTGCGCCGGCTCGGGCGCGGCCTGCACCACGCGCGCCAGGAAGTGCAGCTCGGTGGTGGTGGCATCGTTGTCGAAAGTGCCCACCCAGCCCCATGACACATCGTCCGGCGCGGCGACGGCGTGGCCTGCGACATAGAACTGGCCCTGCTGGCGTAAGGCGCCGTCCCGCGCCGTGTTCTTGCTCCAGCCGCCGGCCGGGGTCTGGAAACTGACGATCACGTCGGCCACATGGCGCGCCTCGACCGAGGCATACCAGTCGGCGGAACGATTCAAAGGCATGGTTTTGATGCCGCTGGACGACGCCACCAATGCAGGCACCGTGCCCGATGGCCGCTCGGCCTTGAAGGCCGCCTTGTCGGCCGCCATCAGTGCACGTGAGCGTGCCAGGTAGGCTTGCCACTCCGGGCGGTTGGCCACCTGTACCTCGGTCAGCGGCGCCGCCGGCACGACATGGCCAATTACCGCTGCCGACGCAGGCAGCACCAACGCCGCCATCGCGGCCATCAAGACTTGTTTAACCATATTCATGGACTGTTTTGAGATGTTTGTCATAATCACATCCTGCATTCTTTTTGAGCTGAGGACAAGCGATGAGGAAAATCTTCTTTGCCTTTCTGTTGTTGTGCGGCCTGCACAGCATGGGCTGGGCGCAGCAAAGCGTGCCCCGGTACGGCGTGTATGAAATCAGCCTGCCCGGCCCGTCCGCCGGCAATCCATTTGCCAATCTGGAGCTGAGCGCGACCTTCAGGCAAGGGGACAAGATCTATCGTCCTGAAGGTTTTTACGATGGCGACGGTGTCTACAAGATCCGCTTCATGCCGGACCACGAAGGCGCGTGGACCTACACCACCCACAGCAACTATGCGGAACTGAACAACAAGACCGGCACCCTGCTCTGCGTCGAAAGCAAGAATCACGGCCCGGTACGCGTCGCCGACACCTATCATTTTGCGTATGCCGATGGAACCCGCTTCTACCCTTTTGGCACGACGATTTATGAATGGGCGTTCCAGCCCGAAGCGCGCAAGCTGCAAACGCTGGCGACGCTGAAAGGCGCGCCGTTCAACAAGGCGCGCATGCTGGCGGTGCCGCCGTACAAGCCGTACTACGTGCAAGGCCCGAACAAGCTGACCAGCTTCCCCTTCGTCGGCACGGCCAAGGATAACTTCGATTTCTCCCGCTTCAATCCTGCCTATTTCCAGAGCCTGGAGCGCGATGTGCAGCGTCTGAGCGACCTGGGCATCCAGGTCGACCTGATCCTGTTCCGCCCTTACGACAAGGGACAATGGGGCTTCGACACCACCAGCGATGAAATCAACCGCCGCTTCGTCAAGTACATGGTGGCGCGCTTCGCGGCGTTCCAGAATATCTGGTGGAGCCTGGCCAACGAGAACAGCTACATCAAGCACCTGAGCGACGAAGACTTCGACCGCTACTTCCAGCTGGTGCAGCAGCACGATCCTTACGGCCACCTGCGTTCCATCCACAATGCCGACCGCCTGTACGACTACAACAAGCCATGGGTCACGCACGTCAGCCTGCAGTACTACAACGCGGTCAAGGTATTCGGCGTGTCGCCGCTGCTGCGCGATATCTACAAGAAGCCGATCGTGCATGACGAGATCAACTACGAAGGCAACTCGGAAAGCCGCTGGGGTCAGCTCAGTGGTGAAGAGCTGACGCGGCGCTTCTGGATCGCGCTGACCGGCGGCGCCTACGCCACCCACGGTGAAATCATCGACAACGGCTGGATCGGCGGTGGCGGCACGCTGGAAGGCAGCAGCCCGCAGCGCATCGCCTTCCTGCGACAAATCGTTGAAGCCGGGCCGGCCGAAGGGCTGACGCCGATCGACCAGGCCTTCGTGATGAATGCGGCCGGCAAGAAAGGCGAATACTATTTATATTATTTGGGCGACGAGCGGCCGAAGGAATGGCCCTTCGTGCTGCCGGTGCGTGAACTCAGCAAAGGCATGCGCTTCCAGGTTGACGTCATCGACACCTGGAATATGACGATCACGCGTGTGCCTGAAACCTTCGAACTGGGCGCCCTTACCCGCTACACGGCCGCAGACAAAAACAAGCGCGTCGTGAAGCTGCCGGGGAAACCGTTCATGGCATTGCGCATTCAGCGCGTTGGTGACGCGCTCAACAAGCCCAAGGCGAAGGTGGAAGACGAACTGTAAATTGCCAGCACAATCAAGCCGCCGATGCAGCCATACATCAGCGCCGAGGCGGCGCCCATCCGGATATCGATGTGCGACGGCACGGACGAGAACAGAGCCACAGCCGTCACATATCCGGCGCCTGTCCAGCTAAGATAATGGCCGTGCTGAAACGCCGGCTGCATCCAGTGTCCGAACACCAGCCAGGCGCCCCAGGCCAGCAGGACAGGCGCAAACGCGGCCGGCGCCGCGTTCCAGATATTCAAATTCCTGAAACCGACCGAACCCAGCACCCAGCAGTCCTTCTGCCGCCGGGGAATGATGGAAAACGAGGTCGGCCTGGCAAACACAGCCCAGCCCACCACCGCGTGCAAAAGTTCGTGAGCGATCGTGCCGATCAGCGTCAGCAAGGCGATTCCCCAGCCCCAATGCCGCGCCCAGCGCAACACGCACAGCCAGCCCACAACCAGCACGGCGGATGCGATGGCGTTGGCCGTCAGGCCGGAAGGGAGAATAGGCATGGGCGCATCGTCGCACGGGCGTCAGGCGGCGTCAATTCTGTCACCTATGAGGGATGCCGCGCCTGCCACTTCAAGGGATTTGCGGCGGGCGTGGCGCGCCTACAATCCACCATCATCCCCTTATTGTGAGAGAACCATGCAAGACTTACTGACTCCCCAAAACTGCGCGCTGATCCTGCTGGACCAGCAAGCCGGCCTGCAATTCGGCGTGCAATCGATGGAGCGCCAGACGCTGCTGAACAATTCCGTCGCGCTGATGGAAGCGGCGCTGGCGTTTTCGCTGCCGATGGTGATCAGCACCTCGGCCAGCAAAGTCTACAGCGGTCCGCTGCTGCCGGATCTGCACGCGCTGGCGCCCGAACATCCGGTACTGGAACGCCGCAACATGAACGCGTGGGAAGACGACGCCGTGCGCGCCGCCATTGAAGCCACCGGCCGCAGGAAGCTGATCTTCTCCGGCATGCTGACCGAGGCGTGCATCAGCTTCGCCGTGTTGAGCGCGCTGGAAGCCGGCTATGAATGCTATGTGGCGGGCGATGCCTGCGGCGGCCTGACCGTGGCTGGCCACGACCTCGCCTTGCAGCGCATGGCCGGCAAAGGCGCGCAGATGACCAGCTGGCTGCAAGTGCTGCTGGAGCTGCAACGCGACTGGACCCGCCGCGAAACGTATGACGCCGCCCGCGCCGTCGTCGAAAAGAACGGCGGCGGCTACGGCGTCGGCCTGCGCTACGCGCGCCAGATGCTGACACCGCAGTAAGCGGTCCAGCAGTTCACGAGGCGAAAAAAAGGGCAGCTTGCGCTGCCCTTTTGTTTTACGCTGCGTCGATCGCAGCGTTGAAGGTGGCGCTTGGACGCATCACCGCAGCAGTCTTGACCGGATCCGGCTGGTAGTAACCGCCGATATCCTTGGCCGAGCCTTGCACGCTGTTCAGTTCGTCAACGATCTTGGTCTCGTTTTCCGACAGCTGTTTGGCCAGCGGCGCAAACTTGGCCGCCAGTTCCGCGTCTTCGGTCTGCGCCGCCAGCGCTTGCGCCCAGTACAGCGACAGGTAGAAGTGGCTGCCACGGTTGTCCAGCTCACCGGTGCGCGACGATGGCGACTTGCTGTTGTCCAGCAGTTTGCCAGTTGCGTCATCCAGCGCCTTGGCCAGAATCTTGGCCTTGGCATTACCTTCCTTGATGCCCAGCTCTTCCAGCGACACCGCCAGCGCCAGGAACTCGCCCAGCGAATCCCAACGCAGGTGGTTTTCTTCGACCAGTTGCTTGACGTGTTTAGGCGCCGAACCACCAGCACCGGTTTCGTACATGCCGCCGCCCGCCATCAGCGGTACGATCGACAGCATCTTGGCCGAGGTGCCCAGTTCCAGGATCGGGAACAGGTCGGTCAGGTAATCGCGCAGGATGTTGCCGGTGACCGAGATGGTGTCCAGGCCGCGCGAGACGCGCTCCAGCGTGTAACGCATGGCGCGCGTCTGCGACATGATGTGGATGTCCAGGCCCTTGGTATCGTGATCCTTCAGGTAAACCTGGACTTTCTTGATAACTTCAGCTTCGTGCGGACGATAGGTATCCAGCCAGAACACGGCCGGCATGCCGGACTGGCGGGCGCGGGTCACGGCCAGCTTCACCCAGTCACGGATCGGTGCGTCCTTGACCTGGCACATGCGCCAGATGTCGCCGGCTTCCACGGTCTGGGTCAGCAGCACTTCGCCGGTGGCCAGGTCGGTGATGTTGGCGATGCCGCCTTCCGCCACTTCAAAGGTCTTGTCGTGCGAGCCGTATTCTTCGGCTTGCTGCGCCATCAGGCCGACGTTTGGCACGGTGCCCATGGTGGTCGGGTCGAAGTTGCCGTGCCATTTGCAGAAGTTGATCATCTCCTGATAGATACGGGCGAAGGTCGATTCCGGCATGACGGCTTTCACGTCAGCGGTGCGGCCATCGGCGCCCCACATTTTGCCGCCGATACGGATCATCGCCGGCATCGACGCGTCAACGATCACGTCGTTCGGCGAGTGGAAGTTGGTGATGCCCTTGGCCGAATCGACCATGGCCAGCTTCGGACGGTGTTCCAGGCAGGCGTGCAGGTCTTTGAGGATCTCGTCCTTCTGCGACGCTGGCAGCTTCTCGATTTTGTCGTACAGGTTGACCATGCCGTTGTTGACGTTCACGCCCAGTTCATCGAACAGCTTGGCGTGTTTCTCGAACGCTTCCTTGTAGAAGATACGCACGCAGTGACCGAACACGATCGGGTGCGACACCTTCATCATGGTGGCTTTGACGTGCAGCGAGAACATCACGCCGGTTTTGTAGGCGTCGTCGATTTCTTTCTCGTAGAACTCCAGCAGCGCTTTCTTGCTCATGAACATGGAGTCGATGATTTCGCCAGCTTGCAGCGAGACCTTCGGTTTCAGCACGATGGTTTTGCCGGAGGCGGTGATCAGCTCCATTTTCACGTCGCGTGCTTTTTCCAGCGTCAGCGACTTTTCGCCGTGGTAGAAGTCGCCGGCGTGCATATGCGACACGTGGGTACGCGATGCCTGGCTCCACTCGCCCATCGAATGCGGGTGCTTGCGGGCGTATTCTTTGACCGCTTTCGGCGCGCGGCGGTCCGAGTTACCTTCGCGCAGCACCGGGTTCACAGCCGAGCCGGTGCATTTGCTGTAGCGCACTTTCAGCGCTTTTTCTTCGTCGGTTTTCGGATCTTCAGGGAAGTCCGGCAGCTTGTAGCCCTTGCCTTGCAGTTCGCGGATGGCCGCTTGCAGCTGGGCGACGGACGCCGAAATGTTTGGCAGCTTGATGATGTTGGCTTCCGGCTTCAGCGTCAGCGCGCCCAGTTCAGCCAGGTTGTTTGGTACTTTTTGTTCGTCAGTCAGGAATTCAGGGAACTCAGCCAGCACACGCGCGGCGACCGAGATGTCGCTCGACACCACGTCGACGCCAGCCGGTGCAGTGAACTTCTTGATAATTGGCAGCAGGGAATACGTTGCCAGCAGTGGGGCTTCGTCAGTCAGCGTGTAGATGATTTTTGGATTTTGTGTTGCCATGTTCATTCCCTCGTAAACGATTGGTGCTCGGAGTAATTACGCCCGTTATTGTAATCCCTCACACCGCGGTTTGTGCAAATGATGCCACTCTGGTCATAGAGATACTTGTCATCGTACAACCTCCATGCGCACCGCCATGGTGCATGTATATAAAAATCAACAAGTTAAACGTTTACTAGCAACTTGATAGCAGTTATTTGGTTGTATGATGTCTGATATCTGAGCTATGATCGTCGCACCAAAGTAAGGAGACCGCATGACCACGCAACAACCGCAAGCCACCCGCGTACGGTGGATGATTCTGGCAATCCTGTTCGCAGTAACCACTATTAACTATGCCGACCGCGCCACCATCGCGATCGCCGGGCCCGAGCTGAAAAGGCTGCTGGGACTGAGTCCTGTCGAGATGGGCTTCGTGTTCTCCGCGTTTGCCTGGTCCTACGTGTTGGCACAACTTCCGGGCGGCTGGCTGCTGGACCGCTTCGGTTCGAAAATCACCTACTTCTTCAGCATCTTCCTGTGGTCGCTGTTCACCATGTTGATGGGCACAGTCGGCTTCTTCACCGGCGCGGCTGCCGTGACGGCGCTGTTCACGTTGCGCCTGCTGATCGGCGCGGCGGAAGCACCGTCCTTCCCTGGCAACTCGCGCATCGCCTCGGCCTGGTTCCCGACCAGCGAACGCGGCACTGCCGCAGCCATCTTCAACTCGGCGCAATATTTCGCCACCGTGCTGTTTGCGCCGATCATGGGCTGGCTGGTGCACTCGTTCGGCTGGGAAAGCGTGTTCTTCGTCATGGGCGGCCTCGGCATTGTCATGGCCTTCATCTGGCTGAAAACCGTGTATGGCCCGAAAGAGCATCCAAAAGCCAACGCGGCGGAAATCGCCTACATCGAGGCGGGCGGCGCGCTGGTCGACCTGGAAAGCAAGGACCGCGCAGCCACCGCCGCCAAGATCGATACCTGGTCGTGCATCAAGCAGCTGCTGGGCAACCGCATGCTGCTGGGCGTCTACATTGGCCAGTATTGCATCAACACGCTGACCTACTTCTTCCTGACCTGGTTCCCGGTGTACCTGGTGCAGGAACGTCATATGACCATCCTGAAGGCCGGCTTCGTCGCCGCGCTGCCGGCGGTGGCGGGCTTCCTCGGCGGCGTGCTGGGCGGCGTGATCTCTGACCGTTTGATCAAGTCCGGCAAATCGCTGTCGGTGGCGCGCAAGACGCCGATCGTCTGCGGCATGCTGCTGTCGACCTCGATGATTGTGTGTAACTACGTCGAAGCCGACTGGCTGGTCATCATGGTGATGTCGATTGCCTTCTTCGGCAAAGGCATCGGTGCGCTGGGCTGGGCGGTAGTGGCCGACACCTCGCCGAAAGAAGCCGGCGGCATGAGCGGCGCGCTGTTCAACACCTTTGGCAACACCGCCGGCATCACCACGCCGATCGTCATCGGCTACATCCTGCAGGCCACCGGTTCGTTTGCCGGCGCGCTGGTGTTCGTTGGCGCCAATGCGGTGGTGACCATTGCCTGCTACCTGTTCATGGTGGGCGAGATCAAGCGTTTTGAGTTCAAAACGCCGGTACTGCGCAAGCTGGAAACCGCCTCAGGCGCCGCATAAGCGTGCACGATACATAAAAGCCCGCTCTGCGGGCTTTTTTTTCGTGTAAATTGTCGGATTCCAATATTTAGTTCCAGAACTTCTATGCCTGCACGGCCCCGGTTTGCGTTTTCCCTGCGGTATTTGCTGATGATGCTGACCGTGATCGGGCTGTTGCCTCTGGCTGTGCTTGGCGCCTGGAGCATCCATGCTGCCGGCGACTACAAGGAGCGCGAGCAGGAACGCTGGATGCTGGACCTGGCCCGTGCACTGTCGAGCGCGGTCGATGCCGAACTCGACAGCGCGGTCGCCACCTTGACTTCGCTTGGCAATTCCTCGCCACTGCAAAACGGCGACCTGCCCGGCTTTTACGCCGCCGCCAACGCGCTGACACGCAAGCAGCCAGACTGGCTGGGCGTGATCCTGACCGACGACAGCGGCAAAATCCTGCTGCGTACCATGGACACCTACGGCGCCCCGCCACCGCCATTGGCCGATCCGGCCAGCATGCAGCAGCTGCTGTCAACCCAGCAGGCGGTGGCCGGCCACATCGCGCGCGGCCCACGCAGCCGCCCCGCTTTCCCGGTGCGGGTGATGATTGCCGGTGACAAGGGCAAACTCTACACGCTGACCGCAGTGATACAGCCGGACCGCATGGTGCGCCTGATCCAGCGCCAGCAAGTGCCGGCCGACGCCGTCATCGCCGTGCGCGACGGCAACCGCGCAGTGGTGGCGCGCTCGCGCGACCAGCAAGGCAAGGTCGGCGATCCGCCCAGTCCCTCGCTGGCGCAGCTGATGCGCACTGGCGGCCCGGAAGGCTTCGGCGGCGCAACCACCAGCGAAGGCCAGCATGTTGCTACCGCCTACACCACCCGCTCGCGCTATGGCTGGGCGGTGATCGTCAGCCGCCCGATCGAGGGCTTGCGCGCCGCCGCCTTCGAGCGCATGGGCGTCTACGGCGCCGGGATACTGCTGTCGCTGCTGGGCTGTTTCCTGTTTGCGTCGCGACTGTCCAACCGCGTGCTCAGCACCATCAAGGCACTGCAACAGAACGCCGCAGCGCTCGGCTCCGGCGCGCCGCTGACGCTGGCGCCCTCCTCGATCACCGAAATTGCGCTGATCGGCCAGGCGCTGGAACAAGCCGAGCAACAGCGCAACGACCAGGAACGCGAGCGCGCGCAGTTGCTCGATTCGCTCAACCGCGCGCTGGCCAGCCATCAGACAGCACTGGCCGACGCGCGCGAAGCCGGCCGCGCCAAGGATGAATTCCTGGCCGTGCTGGGCCATGAGCTGCGCAATCCGCTCAGCCCCATCGTTACCTCGCTGGATCTGCTGGACATGCGCGACGAGCCGGGCAGCCGCAAGGAACGCGCCGTCATGCGCCGCCAGGTCAATCACCTGCGCCGGCTGGTGGACGACTTGCTTGACCTGTCACGCATCACCTCGGGCAAGCTGCAACTGGACACGCATCCGCTCAACCTCGCCGACGTGGTGCGGCACGCGGTAGCCGCCGCGCCGGGCCAGCAAATCAGCCTGTCGGCGCCGGTGTCAGCCTGGGTGAACGGCGACGACAGCCGCCTGACGCAAGTGCTCAACAACCTGCTGTCCAACGCCGCCCGCTTCGGCAGCAGCGCCACCAAAGTCACGCTCAGCGCCGACGCCACGCACGCGCGGCTGGAGGTCAGCGACAACGGCATCGGCATGAGCGAGGAACTGATCGCGCGCGTGTTCGAGCCATTCCACCAGGCGCCGCAATCGCTGGCGCGGCGCAGCGGCGGCCTCGGGCTGGGCCTGGCCATCGTGCGCAAGATCGTTGAACTGCATGGCGGTGAAGTCAGCGCGCACAGTGCCGGCGGCGGCATGGGTAGCCAGTTTGAGGTCGTGCTGCCCTTGTGCACGCCACCCGCAACATCGCTGACGCTGGGCGGCACGACATCCACCGCCGGCCTGCAACTGCTGCTGGTGGACGACAATATCGACGCCGCCCTGTCCGGCGCGGCGCTGTTGCAGTTGCTGGGGCATGAAGTGCGCATCGCCCACAGCGCAGCCGAGGCTCTGGATGCGGTGCGGCAGCAGATGCCGCAGGTCGCCATCCTCGACATCGGCCTGCCGGACATGAACGGCTACGAACTGGCGACCGCGATCCGCAAGGAAGCCGGCGGCGACGCCGTGCGGCTGGTGGCGCTCACCGGCTATGGCCAGAAAGAAGACGTCGCCCGCGCCTACGAGGCGCAATTCGACCTGCATCTGACCAAGCCGGCCAGCGTCGCCGACCTGCAACGCGCCACTGCACCGCTCAGCTAAATCAGCCAGCCATACGGAAAGCCGTAGCGCCAGACATTGAATAGTTCGCCGGAGGTCTGCACGCCGCAAATATCCAGCACTTTGCTGAAGTACGCCAGCAACTGATCGCGCTCTTCGGATTCCGAGTGATCGAAGTCTGCCAGGGCGCGCTTCATTGTCCCGAGCACAGTCGAGCGCTGCGGCCGCGCCGGCAGCTCCGCAATCAGTTCCTGAAGCGTGGCATCCACCACCGCCTGGGCCGCGCGCCGCTGCTCTTCATTGGCGGCGCCCGGATAGAACGTCGCAACATCCGGCCCAAATTTGCGCTCCGCCTGCAGGCTGCGCAAGCGCTGCACGACTTCCGGCGTTATCGACAGCTGGTGGTCATTCAGACCGGTTGGCCAGATATAAAAACTCAGGCCGGACACGCCGGCAATAATCACTGCGACAAAAGCAAGGATGGTGTAGTTAAAAATTTTGATAAACAATGTGATTTCCAGGTTGAAGGTTATTGGGCGGGCGTGGCTGCGGACTTCATGCGGATATCGGCGGTGATCATGTGTGGCGGCACGCCGTTGCGGACGGGGCGCGCGGCGAGAAATTCCCTGCTCTTGCTATCGTCTTTGAGATAGGCGTTCAGGAACTCCAGCACATAGCGGGAGGCCCAGTTGTGCGCCTGCACGATCTCTTCGCGTGAGTATTCTTCGAAATCGTCATCCCCGCTGAAGCGGATTTGCGACGTGCTGAAATTGGTATGCGCCATCGGGTGCAGGATGTAGTAATACACGTCCGAATACTTCATCGCGTTGATAAAGCTGAATGACACGTCATAGCTGCCTTCCAGCTGCTCGATGGTCCTGGGCCTCGCGGACAGATACAGCAGCGGCACATTCACACGTTCCGGCGTGACGTATTTGGCGGCGTCCTTGCCGCCATTGATATATTCAGGAAAACCACGCATCGAGCCGTCCAGCGATACCAGCGCGCGGATGCGCTGGTCCTTGGCTGCCGCCAGCACATTCGCCAGCCCGCCCCAGCTGAAGCCGGCGACGGCGATGTGTCCAACGTCCACCTGCGGCAGACTATGCGCATAGCCGATCAGATATGCGATATCGGCCGCCTGCGCCTCCGCGCCGTCCAGATTGGTATTCATCACGCGCCCCTGTCCATCGACGCTGGGACTGGCGATAACAACGTAGCCCTGGCTGGCCAGGTATTCACACAACTCGGCGTTTTCATGCGCGGGTCCGTTCGCACCGGGTGCGTAGATCAGCAGCGGGAACTTGCCGGTGGCAGGCTTGGCGTCGCGGCTCGCCCAGACCGGGCTATCCGCCTCCGCCTGCCGCTGCGCCGGCGTCAACGCCTTGCCGGGTTGATTGATGAGCTGCGCCGTCTTCTGCGCCACCTGTGCATCGCTGACGGAAAAGTCCCTGCGCGTGAAAGCGGTGCCGAGATAATCAGCATAAGTCATGCGCTTGCCACCATGCTTGGCCGGATACCACACCAGGGTCTGCATGGCACGCGCCGATGCACCTTGCGACGAGCGGCTATAGTCGTACTGCTTGACCAACTGGAAGCCGACAAGGTATTTCCCCGGCGGATTCAAATACGCGTAATGCGGCGCTGCATGCGCCGACAGGCTGGCGCAATACAGCAAAACCATGGAAATAAAACGCATCGTTGCCTTTTATGGTTACATAAAAAGCTATTTTAATTTATTTACCATCACTCAGGTTGGCGATGGCGGCCTTGCTGCTGGCATCGGAAAAACCATGATGCTTGAGGATCTCGACCAATTCTTCCGGCGGGCTGCCATTGCGCAGGTTTTCAGCGATCCAGCCATGCCAGTCGGGCGTCACTTCCCTCATCTCTTCCGGCAGCGCCAGGCCCATGATGATCTGCGCCAGCAAGGCGTTGATACGCCTGGTGTCGATCAGGTGCTGGACCACCGGGTGGCCCGAATACGGGAAGGGATACAGCGTGCAATTGCCCATAGCCGCCAGACGGTGCGCATGCATGGCGTCGAGATTGACGGACTCCGTGGTGCCATCCTTGTCCGGCTTGGTGCCGAACAGGATATGCATGTCGGGCAGCTTGCCAGCCTTGGCGCGGCCCAGCGCTTGCAGGTCGTAGTAGCCGGATGCCGGCGGCCGCGCTGCCAGGTCGCGCATCACCGGCAACCAGCGGCGCTCGTGGTACAACAAGGCCTGGCGTGGATCGAGGAAGGACAGCGGCCCGAAAGCAATCACCTGCTGCACTTCGAGCAGCAAGCCATACATCAGCGCCGCATACGCCCCCATCGACTGGCCGATCGTCACCACTCTGGAGGGCCGGATCTCGTCGATCAGCGCCCGCAGGCTGGCCGCTGTCTCTTCGGGATGCTCGCCCAGTTCATCGAGGCGACGGTGATACCAGCTATTGCCGGAATCGCGCACCAGTATCTTGTTGATGTGCCGCCCGCTGGCCTGCTCCAGCTTTTTCAGGCGGCCATAGAAGTCGAAGTCCGGTCGCGCCTCCCATGAGACAAAGCCAAAGGCAATCACCAGCAAATCGCCAGCAACAACGCGGTCGATCAGCACATCTTCCGTGCTGGTTTTGACGCGCCGGTTGTCCAGCGCAGGAAGGTCGGTAATGGAGGGTGGCATTCCGCCAGTTTAATGGATTTCGCTGTAAAAGCAGCGGCCGCAAGCCTGGCGATAGCTTTCATTGCCGCCGATGCTGATCTGCTCACCTTCCTTGATACGCTTGCCGTTCTCGTCGACGCGGATATTCATCGTCGCCTTCTTGCCGCAGCTGCAGATGTTCTTGATTTCCTCGATATCGTCGGCCAGCGCCAGCAGATAAGCCGAGCCGGGAAACGGCTCACCCAGGAAGTCCGAGCGCAGTCCGTAGGTAATTACCGGCACGCCGCGCACCTGCGCCAGCTGGTGCAGCTGTTTGACCTGGTCCTTGCTGAGGAACTGCGCCTCATCCACCAGCAGGCAGGCAATTTTCTTGTCGATGGTTTGCAGGAAGTTGGTGTCCTTGTCGAACACCTCGGTTTCGCGCTGCGGCCCCAGGCGCGACGTGACCTTGCCGACGCCGTAACGATGGTCGATGGCCGCCGTGAACAGGCGCACAGCCTGCCCCTGCTCTTCGTAGTTGTGGGCCACCTGCAGCATGGCGGTGGACTTGCCTGCGTTCATCGCAGAGTATCGGAAGTAGAGTTTTGCCATGGCGCGGATTATAAACCGCGTCTTCTGAAAAAAGCGCATACTTGCCCGAAATGCACGAAGGAGAACGTATGCGCAAACCCGCCCTGTTCACCCTGATTGGCAATACGCCTTTGGCCGAGGTTACCCGCCTCGATACCGGCCCCTGCCAATTGTTCCTCAAACTGGAATCGCAAAACCCAGGCGGCTCGATCAAGGACCGCATCGGCCTGGCGATGATCGAAGCGGCCGAGGTCCAGGGCCTGCTGAAGCCCGGCGGCACCATCATCGAGGCCACCGCCGGCAACACCGGCCTCGGACTGGCCCTGGTCGGAAGGCTGAAAGGCTACCGCGTGCTCCTGGTGGTGCCGGACAAGATGTCGACCGAAAAAGTGCTGCACCTGAAGGCGCTGGGCGCCGAAGTGCGCACCACCCGTTCAGACGTCGGCAAGGGCCATCCCGAGTATTACCAGGACTTTGCCGCCCGCCTGGCCGCCGAAATGCCGGGCGCCTGGTTCTCGGACCAGTTCAACAATCCCGCCAATCCGCTGGCGCACGAAACCACCACCGGCCCGGAGATCTGGGAGCAGATGGGCCATGACGTCGACGCCATCGTGGTCGGCGTCGGATCCTCCGGCACGCTGACCGGCCTGACGCGCTACTTCCGCAAGGTCGCGCCACAGGTGGAATTCATCCTTGCCGATCCGGCCGGCTCCATCCTGGCCGAGTACATCGAGACGGGCAAGGTGTCGGAAACCAGCGGCTCGTGGGCAGTGGAAGGCATCGGCGAAGACTTCATCCCTGCCATCGCCGACATGACCGGCGTGACGAAAGCCTACACCATCGACGACATCGAAAGCTTCGCTACCGCACGCGCCCTGCTGAAGGAAGAAGGCATACCGGGCGGCTCCTCGACCGGCACGCTGCTGGCCGCCGCGCTGCGCTACTGCCGCGAGCAAACCACGCCGAAGCGCGTGGTCAGCCTGGTGTGCGATACCGGCACCCGCTACCTGTCCAAAGTCTATAACGATGGATGGATGCGCGACCAGGGCCTGCTGGAGCGCCGCAAGCACAACGATTTGCGCGACCTGATCGGCCGCCGCTTCGACGCCGGGGAAGTCATCAGCGTCACGCCGGAAGACACGCTGATGATCGCCTTCAACCGCATGCGCGCCGCCGATGTGGCGCAACTGCCGGTGCTGCAACAAGGCCAGCTGGCCGGCATCATCGACGAATCCGACCTGCTGCTGACAGTGGGCGCCGAGCCGGAACGCTTCAACCATCCGGTCAGCACCGCGATGACCCGGCGGCTGGAGATGCTGCCGCCATCGGCCGACATGGCGGCATTGCGCGACATCCTGGATCGCGGACTGACCGCCGTGGTGGCCGAACACGATACCTTCTACGGCCTGATTACCCGTTACGACCTGCTCAACCATCTGCGAAGGACGCTATCTTGAACAGCAAAAAAGCCGCACTGGCCACGCGCGTGATCCACGCCGGCCAATCGCCCGATCCATCGACCGGCGCCATCATGCCGCCGATTTACGCCACCTCCACCTTCGTGCAGGAGAGTCCCGGCGTGCACAAGGGGCTGGATTACGGCCGCTCGCACAATCCCACCCGCTGGGCGCTGGAACGCTGCGTGGCCGACCTGGAAAGCGGCGTCCAAGGTTTCGCCTTTGCCTCGGGACTGGCGGCGATATCGACGGTGCTGGAGCTGGCCGACGCCGGCTCGCACATCATCGCCGGCGACGATATGTATGGCGGCACCTACCGCCTGTTCGAGCGCGTGCGCCGCCGCAGCGCCGGCCATGATTTCACCTATGTCGACCTGACGAATCCGGAGAATCTGCTGGCCGCGATCAGGCCGGAAACCAAAATGGTGTGGGTCGAAACGCCGACCAACCCGATGCTGAAGCTGGCCGATTTGCAGGCGATCGCCAGTATCTGCCGCGAGCGCGGCATCATCGCCGTGGCCGACAATACCTTCGCCAGCCCCATCGTCCAGCGGCCGCTGGAGCACGGCTTCGACATCGTCGTGCATTCCGCCACCAAGTATCTGAACGGCCACTCCGACATCATCGGCGGCATCGCGGTGGTGGGCGGCGAGGAGCGGCAGAAGGAATGGCGCGAACAACTGGCCTTCCTGCAGAATTCCGTCGGCGCCATCGCCGGCCCGTTCGACAGCTTCCTGGCGCTGCGCGGCGTGAAGACGCTGGCGCTCCGCATGGAGCGTCATTGCGCCAGTGCGCTGGTGCTGGCGCAATGGCTGGAACAGCAAAAGGAAGTGCGCAAGGTGTTCTATCCCGGGCTGGCGTCGCACCCGCAACACGCCTTGGCAAAACGGCAGATGCAGGGCTTCGGCGGCATCATCTCGATCGATCTGGAGTCCGACCTGGCGGGCGCGCGCCGCTTCCTCGAAGCCTGCCAGGTGTTCGCGCTGGCCGAGAGCCTGGGCGGCGTCGAAAGCCTGATCGAACATCCGGCGCTGATGACCCACGCCTCCATCCCGGCGGCTCAGCGGGCGGCGCTGGGCATCGGCGATGGCCTGATACGGCTGTCGGTCGGAATTGAAGATATAGAGGATCTAAAGGCCGATATTCGCCGTTCGCTGGATGCTATTTAGCTGCTAATATCCGGGGCATGATCTATTTAATTATCATTGCCGTGGTGCTGGCCCTCGGCTTCGCCTATTCCATTCTGGTCGCCAGCGCCAAGCCGGTGGTCGGCAGCGACTATTACAAAGTCTCGAAGGATGGCCGGGTGATGCTGTCGGCCGGCTCCAAGGTCAGCGTGCTGAAACCGACGCTGTACCCGGAAGGCTTGAAGGTCAAGCTGCGCGGCGGCAAGCGCGAGGGCGAATTCTACGTGCACGATCTGGTGGCCGAGGTGTTCCTGCCGAACCCGAACAAGCTGCCGGCCGTGCGCCACCGCGACGGCAATGTACGCAACAACAGGGTCGAGAACCTGCAATGGGTGCGGCTCAGCGAAGTGGAACATCCCGAGCCGCTGGTCTATCCCCAGCCCTGATTACTGCCAGCGGCGGAATAACAGGCTTGCATTGACACCGCCAAATCCAAACCCGTTCGACAGCGCATACTCGGTCTGCAAAGGACGCGGCGCGCCGGCGACGATATCCAGACCAGCCGCTTCGGCCACGGGTTCGACCAGATTCAGCGTCGGCGGCGCCAGCTGATCGCGCAAGGCTTGTATCGTGAAGATGGCCTCCACGCCGCCCGCCGCGCCCAGCAAATGCCCCGTCGCCGATTTGGTGGCAGAGATGGCAGGACTTTGTTCGCCAAACAGCGCGCGGATGGCGGCCAGTTCGCAGGCATCACCCACTGGCGTTGAAGTAGCGTGTGCGTTCAGATGGCCAATCGCCGTGACAGGCACGCCTGCCTGGCGTATCGCCAGTTCCATCGCGCGGCGGCCGCCGGCGCCGTCATCCAGCGGCGCGGTCAGGTGGTAGGCATCGGCGGTGGTGCCATAGCCCACCAACTCAGCGATCGGCACCGCGCCGCGACGCAGCGCATGCCCCAGTTCTTCAATCACCAGTATGCCGGCGCCCTCGCCCATGACGAAGCCGTCGTGGCCTTGATCGAATGGCCGCGATGCGGTGCTGGGCGCATCGTTAAAACCGGACGACAGCGCACGCATCGCTGCGAATGAGCCCAGGCTGACGCGGTCGACGCAAGCCTCGGCGCCGCCGCACACGGCGATCTCCGCTTCGCCGGAGCGGATCAGGCGTGCGGCGTCGCCGATGGCTTGTGCACCGGCGGCGCAGGCGGTAATGGGTGCGCCCAGCGGTCCGCGCAAACCGTGGCGGATCGAGATCTGGCTGGCGGCCATATTGGCCAGGAAGCCCGGCACCGTGAACGGCGACAGCCTGCGCGGGCCGCGTCCATCGGTGGTCCGCACTGCTTCCACTACCGCGCCAAAGCCGCCGATACCGGAAGCCACGATGGTAGCGGTGCGCAGCCGTTCATCCTCGGTGGCGGGATGCCATCCTGCCTGGTTCAGCGCTTCCTGCGCGGCCGCCAGCGCGAACAGCGCGAAGCGGTCCATCTTTTTCTGGTCTTTCGGCTCCGCCGCCACAGATGGATCGAAGTCCGGCACCATGCCACCCACTTTGCAGGCCAGGTCCGCCGTGAACTCGTCGCCCAGGCGGGTGATGCCGGACTGGCCAGCCAGCAGCCGCTGCCAAACCGTTTCGCTGCCCATGCCCAGCGGCGACACCATGCCCATGCCGGTAACGACTATACGTTTGCTCATCACACTTGCTCCATCCAGATTAGCCATGCAAAAATAGGCAAAACACGCCATAACGGCACGCAGTATAGTCGTGGCTTGTGTCGAATACCTCACCGTTCAGGCCAATATATATGCAAAACACGCCAATCTCAGAAACTGTTTCCGTGCATTTTACGCAAGAGATGCTGGCGTTTATGCGTGCCGGCCAAGGCCAGCAGGCGGTGGCCGAGACCCTGGCTGACGCCGGCATCCCGGCCTCGCTGCTGGCGCAGCCGGAGGCCCGGATCACCCGCCGCCAGTATGTCGCGCTGTACAAGGCGATCGCAGCGCAGCTGGACGATGAGATGCTGGGCCTGTGGTCGCGGCCTATCCGCAGCGGCACCTTGAAATACCTGATGCTTAGCCTGCTCGACACGCCCACCATCATGGTCGCGCTCAACCGCTTTGTGCGTTTCTGGAATCTGCTGCTGGATGACTACCGTTTGCACATGGGCCGCAAGGACGGCGTGATCCGGCTGTCATTGATCGCACGCGCGCCCGGCGCCAAGGTCAATCCGCTAGGCCACGGACTGATGATGAAACTCGTCCATGGCGTCGCTTCGTGGCTGCTGGGCAGGGAAATCGCGGTGCACAAGGTGGCGTTCTGCTTCGCGCGGCCGCGCTATGTACAGGACTATGTTTTTCTGTTTCCGGGTGGCGTAAGTTTCGATGCGGCCGACACAACCATCTGCCTCGACGAGAAGGATTGCGCCTCGGCCTTCAAACGCGAGAAGCACCAGCTGTGGGGCTTTCTCAAGCGCGCGCCCGAGGACTGGACATTCGCGGCGGTGAACCGCACCTCGCTTGCGGCGAAGACGCGCATGTTCCTGGAGCCGCGCATCATTGATCCAGTCACCATTCAGGAACTGGCCGACGCGCTGCATGTCTCGGTGCGCAGCCTGACACGCAAGTTTGCCGACGAAGGCACCGCTTTCCAGCGGGTGAAGGATGAACTGCGGCGCGACATCGCCGTGCACAAGCTGACGCATTCCAACGTCAGCGTGGCGACGCTGGCGCTGGATCTTGGCTTTTCCAATTCCGCAGTCTTCTGCCGCGCCTTCAAGCAATGGACCGGCAGCAGTCCCACCGATTACCGCAAGGGCGCGCGTGACATCGAGTAAGGCTTATTCGCCCGGATGATAGCGGCGTTCGAGATGCTTCTCGACGTCCGCTTTATAGAACAGCACATCCTTGAATTCGCCACGCGCATACATCGCCGCCTGGTCGTTGAAGTGCGGCGACGCCGGATCGCCGCTCTGCCCGCCGGCCAGGATGCTGCGCGCCTTGATGCGCGGCCCGAACTCCACCGCCGCCACAAAGCTGTTGCCGCGCTCACCGTAGATCCGCTTTGTCTTCTGCTTGGAAGTCATGCCGTAGGCCGCCAGCGAGCCCCAGTTGGCCGACGCAAAAGCCACCGGCAAGCTAGGCTTGCTGTCATCAAACGGCTGCACGATATCGCCAGTCAGGCGCTGGAAACGATTGATCTCGCCCCATGGCGTTTGCCAGTTGCCGAAATCGGCCGTCAGTTTCGCCACCGCGCGTTCCAGCGCATCGATACGCTGTTGCGGCGTCAAGGCGGCCTGGATGTAATCGAGTACCGGCACTTCCTTGACCTTGGCGGCCGGCTGGTAAGTGTTCAATAAATCCTGCGCCCAGAAGACGGCCAGCGAAGTGCTGGTTGATTCCAGCGAGTAGCGCATGTCCCACGCGCGCAGCGCCTTGATCTGCGGCGCCAGCGCGGCCTTGCGCCCATCCTCGGACGGCAGCGCATCGTAAGCGGCGAACAGCTGCGGCAGCAGCGACTCAAACGCTGGCAGTTGCGTGTCGTAGGATGCGGCAATCAGGCTATCGATGGTGAAGTCCTTTTTGTTTTCCAGCACACGCACGGCGTGGATGCCGCGCGGATTTTCCGGAAACACCGACATATAGGCCGGATAGTCTTTCACTTTCGGGCTGTACGCACCGGCCGCCGTATAGGGCCAGTTGTTGGTGTTCTGTATCCAGCCGTTCTTCGGATTGAACAGCGTGATGGTTTCCTTCACCTCGTGCAGGCCGTGCCACTCGGTGGCCGGATTGCTGCCGTCAACCGGATGCTTCCAGTCAAACTGTGGATCGCGGCGCGGGATGAAGTTCCCGTGGAAGTAAGCGATATTGCCGTCGGCATCCGCATACACCGTGTTGTTGGACGAGTTGGTGCGCAGTTCCATCGACTTGTAGAACTGCTTGTAGTTGCGCGCCTTGGTACGGATGAAAGACTGCGTCAATGCCTTCAGCGGCTCGTTCATCAGGCGCACGGCTACCCACTTGCCATCCCTGGCGCGAACAATCGGGCCGTGGTGGCTGTAATAGACGCGTACCGTCTTGCTGGCCATGCCGTTGGCGGCTTTGTATGGCAGGGTGATGTCGACAGGCTTCAGTGGCCGTTGCTCGTCGCCATACTGATAGAAGAACTGGCCGTCCTTCTCCGAAATGGTTTCAAGGTATTCGTCAATCACGTCGCCGCCGCCGGACGTGTGCATCCAGCCGATGCGGTCATTGAAACCCTGGTAGACAAAGAACTGGCCCCAGGTCACGGCGCCATACGCATTCAGCCCTTCCTGGCTTTGCACCTGCACTTCGGGCCGGAAGTAGAACGAAGTATGCGGATTAATCATCAACAGCGCGCGCTTGTTCTTCGTCAGCGCAGGGGCGATGGCGAAGCCGTTGGAGCCGCCCGGCTCCTTGTCCAGATCCACGCCGTCGACGGACGACATCAGCACCGGCGGCATCAGCGGCAGCCTGGCGCCGCCTTCGTACAGCGCTTGCAACTGCTTGATGTCGATGGTTTCGATATCGCCGCCGATGCTGCCTTCGCTGAAGCTGAGCGCCATCCATGGCTCGAAATGCGTCAGCAGCGCAGGTTTGACGTCGGGATGCACTTGCAGATAGAAGTTCAGTCCATCGGCCCAGGCATGCATCAGCTTTTTCAGCCAGACTGGTGCGATGGCGTACTGCCGCTTCAGTTCATCCGGATTGATGAACAGTTTCATGCGCAGATCTTTATACAGCTCCGCCTCGCCCTCCACTTCCGCCAGGCGGCCCATGGCGTTGATGAAGTTCAGCTCGACCCTGTGAAAGTCATCCTCTGCCTGGGCGTAGACCAGGCCGAACACCGCATCGGCGTCGGTCTTGCCGTAGATGTGCGGGATGCCCCATTTATCGCGCAGGATGGTGACGCGCTTGGCGGCGGCCGTCAGGCGCGCCTCCTCGCTCACCGCAGTCCTGGGGACTGCGGGCGCTGCAACCGCCGCGCCCATTGACACCACACAGATCAAGGCTAACGGCGCTTGCAGTTGCTGCATAAGGACTCCAGTAAATCAGGCGTTGACCAGTTCCGAGATGCGGCGTTGCAGGACGGTGATCTCTTCCAGCAAAGCGGCGTTCTTATCACGCAGCGCGATGTTTTCGGCGCGCAGTTCCTGCACGTCCATTGGAATGTCGCCATAGTCGGCTGCCGATGCGGTCTTCGGCTCTTTCGCTTCCCTGGCCGGACGCGAAGCGGCACGCAGGTCGCGCACTTCCTTGGCGGCCTTCTGCAATTCCTTCTTGCCGCCGGCAACCGCCGCCAGTTGCGCCTCTTCCGGCAGCGACGCCACAGTGGCGGCGGCGTTGATCGAGATGGTGCCGGCGCGGACAGCTTCCACCAGTTCCGGCGTCGCCGTTTTCTGGATCTTTTCGATCTGGCCGATGGTGGCACTGCTCAGGCGCGCGGCGCGGGCGATGTCCTCACGCGAGGCCAGCGGCATGGCGGCCGGCTTCCTGGCCGGCGCTTCGCCCTCTTCCGGCGGCGCGATCTTGGCGTCTTCGGCGGCGGCTTCGGCAGCCAGCTCCAAAGCGCGCGCGCTCATGATCTCTTTCTTGCGCAGCGCCAGCACGCCACGCTGGTAGTCGGAAATGCTGCGGCGGCCCAGGTTGTTATCGATCATCCACAGCTTGACATCTTCCAGGCTGCGGAAGCTGGTGTTTTCAATCGCCTTGAATGGAACGCCGTGCTCCTGGCAGATCTGGTAGCGGTTGTGGCCGTCCACCAGCACGTCTTCCCACAGCACCAGCGCATCGCGGCAGCCTTCCGTCAGAATGCTGCGCTCCAGCGCCTGATATTCGCTTTCAGTCAGCGGCTCGATATAAGCACGCAACACGTCATTAATTTTGATTTGCATATCTATCCTTGGATTACCGGCGCGAACGCCGTCCAGCATGCTACACCATCCGGCCGCCCGCCAAAAGCATCAACTTGCAAGATGGCTACTAAGGCAATTTTAAGAAAGCTGCTTTACCATTCATTCCAGTCAAACGTGCTTTCTCCGCCAATTGACGCAAAGCCCCGACAGGTTCCCCGCCTGCTCGGGGCTTTGTCTTTTGCGCTTTAACAACAGACATTCCACTCTGACAACGACAATAAAATACTTTCATGTTAAGTTACATGCATTGATAGCAATTAATCGTTCCTTGGAGAAATAACATGATTGCAAAAATGTCTCTTAAAGTCGCCGCCTTCGCAGTGGCTGCCGCTTGCAGCAACATCGCCGGCGCCGTGGTTACCGACCTTACTGGCCAGTACAGCCTGACTGGCAGCGCCACCGCAGTGGTCGGCCATGCGAATGAGTATGTGTTTAATTATGCCGTGACCAATGTAGGCCAGGGCTATGCAGGTTCGCAAACCGGGCTGGATGGCTTCACGATTTACATTCCCAACAGCGCCACCATACTTAACGTCAGCGTACCATCGTCGTTTCTTGCTGGCCAGGGCTACTGGACCAGCGGCGCCGCGCCGGGACTTGATCTGTCACTGGGTAATGGCGACCTTTCGCAAAATATGGTCGCATCGCCCGGCTATCAAGCCTTCACTTTCTGGGGGCAGTACACGGGGTCGGTGTACCAGCAAGGCAGCACCGCCAATTTCAGCATCACGCTGGGCAATGTAGCGCTGGGCACCAACACGGTTGGCATTTCCAGCTACTACGGCAACCAGGCGCCGCCGCCAGGTCAGCAATTTGTCACCAACCAGTACGGCAACTACACCACGTTCACCACCACCAGCATTTCGGCGGCGGCAGTGCCGGAACCGGAAACCTACGCGATGCTGCTGACAGGACTCGGCCTGATGGGCTGGACCGTGCGCCGTCGGCGCAGCCAGGGCTGACCATAAAAACGCGCTACGGCGCGTTTTTTTATGCCATGATGCAGTTCCATCATTAGGGATTTGACATGATTAACTACATCATCCGTGTCGCTTACGCCGAAGCGCAGCCCGGCACTTACGATCAATTGAATGCCGAGCTGGCGAAATACAATGTCGCCGGCGCCATCAAGGCCGACGACGGCAAAGGTTATTTTCTGCCGCAGGGTGAATACTGCTACAGCGGCAACGAGCCGATCAACGAAGTACGCGATGCCATCCACCGCCTGGCTGCCACCGTGCAGCCGGAGCCTTCGGTGCTGGTGGTGGAAGTGACCACGCTGGCGTGGAGCGGCTTCCGTCTGGTAGACGCCGCTTAAGGCGCTTTGCCGATCAGGCGTATCAATCCCTCTCCCAGGCTGCCGCGCCAGTGATAGTAATCGTGGCCGGCGGCAAACTCCCTTTGCTCCACCTGATAGCCTTTGGCGCGCAGCACGTCACGCAGATGACGGCTGGTTTCCAGGATGCCAAAGCTGCCGTTGCGCCCTACTTCAAACAAGCCTGCCTCCAGCAGGAAGCGTACCTTGCGCGGCGGCGCGGCGGCATATTCGCGCGTCAGCCATTCTGCCTCCTGCTCCGGCGGCGCCCACCAGAATGAGCCGGACTGGCTGTACACATTGCCGAACCATTCCGGGTGTTTGAGTCCCGCCCAGGCAGATGCGAGACCGCCGTAGCTGGCGCCAGCCACCACGGTGTTGGCCGCGCCGGCATGCACGCCACGCGCTTTCGCCCAAGGCATCAGCTCTTCCGCCAGGAAGCGGGCGAAGGCCGGATTCGGCGGCAGCTCGGCGCCGCGCGTTTCCGCGCTGGGATTAGCGATCAGGATGGCGGCGGTGGGCGGCAGTTTGCCGGCGGCGACCAGCTTGTCGAGGATCGCCGGCGTGGGCACATCGGTGGTGTAGTTCTCGGCGTCGAACAGCACCACCAGCGCATTGCCCTTGGCGCCGGGCCGGTAGCCATGCGACCGGTACAGATAGATGTCACGCTCGTTGCCCAGCGCTTTGCTGGCCAGGCGCAGTCTCTCCAGTTGGCCGGCTGGCACGCCTTCGCGTGGCTGCACCCAGTCTTGCGACGGCGCCGCCGGCAGTTCCAGCACCGAGGCGCCATCGTATTTATCGAGCGTCTTCTCAGGGAAGCTGCGCGGATTGAGCGGATCGCGCTGCACCGTCGCCAAAATGGCGCGGCGGCGCTGGCTGGCCGGCGCGTTCAGCTCCGGCACATCCGGCGCCAGACGATAGCTCAGGCGCGTACTGGCGGGCACGCGGTAGCTGCGATACCAGACATCGCTATTCCCCAGGCGCGACATCTCGTCATGATCGGCCGACGGCGCGCCGAGAATACGCACGTTGCGAGTAGCGCCGCGCCACAAGAACGTCAGCAACAGCTGGTCCTTCGGCAAACCGGCCACGCGCTCCACCAGCGGCCCGCCTTGCGCCGCCACCTCGCGCCAGAATGCGTCAAGGACAGCAACGCCGGAACCGAACGTGCTGGCGGTCGAACCGGTGGCAGCCGGATCGCCGACGGAGGTGACGGCGGCCCGGCCAGCGGAGGCAGCCAGATTGGCGGCGGCCACACTTTGTTCAAGGCTTTGCTGCAAAGCCCGCAGGCGCGGGCTTTCGATGACTGGCGCTGGCGCCACCTGCGCCGCCAGCGGCACCTGCTGCAACACGCTCAATTCATAGCTGCCCGCTTCCGGCGCACGCACATCCAGCACATACGGCCCACGATCACCGGCGACAAACATAAACTCCTGCACATCGCGCCGTCCCTTGGCCAGGATCTGCGCACGCTTGCCATCGCGGTCCAGCAGCACCAGCCGCATCGCCTTACCGGCCAAACGCCCTTGAACAAAATCGCCCTCGGCCAACCGCACCGGGTGCTCGCGATGCGTCTGCGCCTCCAGCGCGCCGCTGAACACCTGCGCCTGTGCCACCACGCCCAGCCAGCACAAGGCGGCGACAATTAACTTGCGTAAGCCGCCCATCATCAGAACTTGGTCAGCAAGGACAGGAATACGCGGCGGCCTTCCTCATTGAAGTCGGACGATGAAGTGCGCTGGTCGCCTTTGTCACCAACATTCAGTACGCCGGCGCTGACCGTCAAGGTCTTGCCCCAGTTGTACGCACCACTCAGGTCCGTTACCGTGTAGGCGGATTTCTTCACCAGGTTCAAACCATTGGACGGCACGCTCAGATACTGCTCGCCGATATAGCGCGCGGTCGCCGTGGCGCTCCAGCTATCGGTCGGACGCCAATCCAGCGCCACGTTGGCCGTATGCCTGGGCCGGTAAATCATCGGCAGCTCCTTGACGCCGCTGGTGTTTTTCGCATCCGTGTATGTGTAGTTGGCGCGCACCGACAGCTGCGACGACAACTCCGCCCGCACACTGCTCTCCAGGCCCTTGGTGCGCACCTTGGCGATATTCTGGTAAGCGAAAATCGGCCGGCCATCCGGCAGGAAGCCAACGAAGTTACTGTAGGTTGGCGCCAGCACGCGGTCCGCCGTGCGGCTGGTGATGTCGATCATGTCCTTCAGATTATTGTGGAACACGGTCACGCCGCCACCAACCTTGCCGTAGTCGAACTGCGCACCCAGCTCCTTGCTGGTGCTGGTTTCCGGCTTCAGCGCGGCGCTGCCGACGATGTAGCAACCGACCGTCGCGCTACCGCACGATACCGAGCCCCAGTTCTGGCTGCCCTGCAGCAGTGTCGGCGCACGGAAGGCGCGCGCCAGGCCGCCCTTCAGCGTGATGTGCTGATCGACGTGATAAACCAGATAGGCACGCGGGCTGTTATGGCCGCCGAAATTCTTGTGATGGTCGTAGCGGTTGCCGACGGTGAGCTTCAAATCATCCAGCAGCGTGATTTCATCCTCCAGGAACAGCGCATACTGGTTCACCGAAATATTCGGATTGCTGCGATAGTCCGGCGTGCCCGGCAAGCCGGTGATATTGGCCGGATCATGCAGCTTCTCGCGCCGCACCTCGCCGCCCACCGTCACCACCTGCCGCGCGGATTCCCACGGCAGTACCAGCTTGCCATCCAGGCTGCTGGTATTGGCCTTGTTCGGATTGGTCTGGCCGGTCACCGTACCAATCAGGTTGCGCGTCTCGTCCAGATTCAGCGTCACCGACGAGCGACCGAAATCATAGCTGCCGTTATGGCTCAACGAGGTCGCCTCGCGCTCCAGCACGAAACCGCCATGGTCGCGGCGACTGGTATCGTAGCCCAGCTTCACATCCTGGCCGGCCGCCGGTATCCACGACAGCATCGCGCCCAGCTGGCGGTTGGCGATCAGCGGAAAGCCGGTCTGCGTAACACCGTTGACCGGCGCATTGACCTTGCCATCGCCGTCACGCTTGTCATAGCCGGCCGAGACGCGCAGGCCCAGCACATCCGCCACCAGCGGACCGCTGACGCTGACGCTGGCCGAGCGCGTATCGCCCGCTTCGTTATCATTCGGCTGCACCGTGTCCAGCTTCAGCGAGCCGCGCCATTTCTGGCCCACCTTGCGGGTGATGATGTTGACCACGCCACCGATCGCATCCGAGCCATACAGCGACGACATCGGCCCGCGTACGATCTCGATGCGCTCGATCTCGCTGGTCGGCACCCAACCGGTGTCATAGTCATTGCCGCGGAAACTGACGCTGGTGGAGTTGACGCGCTTGCCATCCACCAGGAACAGTGTGTACGCCTGCCCCAGCCCACGCAATTGCACGCCCGGCACCAGATTGCCCGAGCGCGACAGCGACACGCCCTCCACCGTCCCCAGCAGCTCGGCGATTTCCAGCACCGGACGCTTTTCGATGTCGGCGCGGGTAATCACCGAAATGCTGGCCGGCGCATCCTGCAGGCTGTGCTCCTGCGCGGACGCAGTCACCACCACGGTTTTCAGCTCCTCGGCGGACGTTTGTGCCAGCGCAGGCAGCGAAAAGGCAACGCCGATCATGGCGGCAAGCGGCAAACGGCGTAAAACTGGGGACTTCATGGGACTCTCCATATAAGAATAAGAATGATTCGCATTATCAAAACAAGCGAAGTGTGTCATACTCTTATCGAAGAGATATTTGCAGGAAAAAATAAAATGTATGAATCAGCACAAAACAGCCCACCGGCGTGCGGCAGCACACGGTTTGTCACGCGCTCGGACCTGGTCCGCAGCGCCGGGCTGTTGGGCGCCGGCTACACATTCAATAACAGCGCGCCGGGCGAAGAGCAAGTGCTGCACGGCCAGTTCGACACACTGAAGCTGCGTCCCGGCCTAATTCTGCACGCCGCCAATGTGCGCGACCTGCGCACCATGAACACCAGTAACAGCCTCAATCCCGGCATCAAGATCGTGCTGCTGGTCGACGGCGCCACCGACCTCTCGTTCGGCCACCACCGCTTTCATCTGGGCCCGGCGTCGGCCAATCCGCAGCATCGGCATGGCGGCGCGCTGGTCAACCTGGCGGAGGAAGACCTGTTTTCGCGCCGCTGGCAAGCTGGCCGCAGCGAACGCAAAGTCAGCCTGACGTTGATGCCGGAATGGCTGCACGAAGGCGGTTTGCAGGAACACGCGGCGCACGGCGCGCTGGAAAAATTCGCACATGAGCATCTGGCGCGCCAGCCATGGACAGTGTCGGCGCGCGCGCGCCAGCTGGCGAGGGAAATACTGGAACCGGCAGCCTACCTGCCAGGCTTGCAGCGCCTGCGCCTGGAAGCGCGCTGTATCGAACTGGCGGCGGAAGCGCTGACCGCCATTGGCGAAGCGGATGCCGTGTCCGACGGCTTGCGCCGCGTCGACCGGCAACGCCTGATGAAGCTGGAAGAATTATTACGTGGCGCGACTTGCGCCTATCTGTCGATGGCCGATATCGCGCGTGAAGTCGGCAGCAACCCGGTGTCGCTGCAAGCGCTGACCAAGCGCGCGTGGGGCGTGACGGTATTTGAACGGCTGCGCCAGATCCGCATGGAGCGCGCGCATGAAATGCTGCTGGCAGGCGCCAGCGTGATGCAGGCCGCAGAAGCGGCAGGCTACTCTGCGGCCACCAACTTCGCCACCGCTTATCGGCGCCGCTACGGCGCGACGCCACGCGCGGCACGCGGCGCTGCTTAGTTAGTTGCGGTAGTTAGTTGCGGTAGTTACTTGGGATAGTTACCTGCGGCTGGCTTCCTTGGCCGCAGCCTTGATGTCGGCGCAGGACATTGGCTTGCCATTCTTCGCAGCTTCTGCCTCCAACTGCTGGCAACCCTGGTAGCTATGCCAGAACACCAGCACATAACCAGCCACGCCCAGCACAATAGCAACCATCGCCGCAGCCAATCCCAACTTCACAACTTTTTCAGACGCCATTTCTCAACTCGATCAGCAAAAGAGCGCCATGTTAGCATGCGACGGCGCGTCAGCCATTGCACCCCATCGTCGATATAGCTGAACACCACCGGAATCACCAGCAGGCTAAGGAAAGTAGACGACAACAAGCCGCCGATCACCACCACGGCCATTGGCGCGCGGAAGCTTGGATCGCTGCCCCATCCCAGCGCCACCGGCAGCATGCCCGCGCCCATGGCGATGGTGGTCATCACAATGGGGCGCACGCGCTTGTGGCAGGCATCGACGGTTGCCGCCCAGCGGGTCATGCCCTGCGCACGCGCGATGGCGATGTAATCGACCAGCAGGATGGCATTTTTTGTCGCGATACCCATCAGCATAATCAGTCCGATCATCGACGGCATCGACAGCGCCGATCCGCTGACATACAGCGCCAGGAACGCACCCGGTATCGACAACACCAGCGCTGCCAGTATGGTGACAGGCTGCGCAAAATCCTTCAACAGCAGCACCAGCACCGCATAGATGCATAGCACGCCGGTCAACATGGCGATGCCGAAGCCGGATGCCAGTTCCGCCATTTGTTCGGCGTCACCCATCGCGCTGCGCTGCACGCCCGGCGGCAAGGCGCGCAGGCTGGGCAAGGCCAGCGCCGCCTGCTCGACGACACCAAGCGGCAGCTCATTCAACTCGACCTGCAAATTGATGTTGCGCACCCGGTCATAGCGCGCGATCTGGGCCGGTCCGCTGCCCAACTCCAGGGTGGCGACATTTTCCAGCGCCACCGGCCCACGCGTGCCGGCCACCGGCAGGCGTTTCAGCGTATCGAGGTCGCTGCGCGCCGACGCTGGCAAGCGCACCACCACCGGCACCTGGCGCGCGCTGAAATTCAGCCGGGCCAGATCCTGTTCATAATCGCCGCTGGTCGCCACCCGCAATGCATCGGCGATGGCGGCGGATGTGACGCCCAGGTCGGCCGCGCGGGCAAAATCTGGATGCACCAGCAGTTCCGGCTGCACCAGTCCAGCACTGGAGGTCACACCACCGATGCCAGGAATGGTCCGCAATTCACGCGCCACCTGAGCGGCATGCCGCGCCAGCAGCTCGCCATCCTCGCCGGACAAGGCCACCACATAGTTTTCACTCGAACCGCCGGAACCCACGCCGACGCGCACTCCCGGCAGCAGCGCCAGCGCATCACGCAGTTGCTGCTCGACCTGCTGGCGGCTGATGCCGGGTCGCTCGCTGCGGTGCGCCAGTGTCAGCGTCAGGACTGCGTTGCGCACATCGGCCGCGCCGGGCATCTCATCCGGATCATCACCACCCACGCTACCGGCGCCCACGGCGGTGTACATCATTTTCAGCTGGCGGTTATCTCGTATCAAACTGCGCGCCCGGTGCGCCGCCGACAGCGTATCGGCCAGCGTAGCGCCCGGCGGCAGCGTCAATCGCACCTGGGTTTGCGCCACATCGTCAGGCGGGATGAAGGCTTCCGGCAGCCGCGATGCCATCAACAGCCCAACCAGCATGAAGCCCAGCGCCACCAGCATGGTTCTGGCGCGATGCCGCAAACACCATTGCGCCGAGCCGAGATAGCGAGCCATCCACCAGGGTTCGACCGCGCCCTCCGTTGTGTGCGGCTTGAGCATGTAGGCCGCCATCATTGGCGTCAGCACCCGCGCCACGATCAGCGAGCAAAATACCGCCACTGCGGCTGTCCAGCCAAACTGCACGAAGAACTTGCCCACCACGCCGCTCATGAAGGCGGTCGGCAGGAACACGGCAATCAGCGTGAAGGTGGTGGCGATGACGGCGAGGCCAATTTCATCGGCGGCCTCCATCGCCGCCTGATACGGTGTCTTCCCCATGCGCAGGTGGCGGGCGATGTTCTCTATCTCGACGATGGCGTCGTCCACCAGGATACCGACCACCAGCGACAGCGATAGCAGCGTGATGACATTCAGCGTGAAGCCCATCAGCTGCATGACGGCGAAGGTCGGGATGATCGACAATGGCAAGGCCACCGCCACCACCAGCGTCGCGCGCCAGTCGCGCAGGAACAGGAACACCACCAATACCGCCAGTGCCGCGCCTTCCCACAACAGGCGTATCGAACCGTCGTAGTTTTCCTCCACCTGATCGACGAAGTTGATGGTTTCGGTGATGCTGATGCCCGGATGCCCGGCTTTGAGCTGGTCCAGCGCCGCGCGCACGCCGGCCTGCACGTCCAGATCGCCGGCGCCACGGGCGCGCGTGATCTCGAAGCCGACCACCGGCCGGTCGCCAAGCAGCGCGGCGGAACGTGGCTCGGCCACCGTATCGCTGACCTTCGCCACCTGGCTGAGACGAAGGCGGCGACCGTCCGGCAGTGCAATTTCGATCTGCCCCACCTGTGCGGCCGTCTGTACCGTGGCGATGGTGCGCACTGATTGCTCGATTCCGCCGATGTCCGAACGACCGCCAGCGGCATCCAGCTGCACCTGGCGCAACTGGCGCGATACGTCGGCGGCGGTCAGGTTCAATGCAAGCAGCTGCGCGGGGTCCAGCTCCACTCTCACTTCGCGCGTAACGCCTCCCACGCGCCCCACCAGGCCAACACCCGGCACGCCAAGCAGCGTCTTGCTGACTTCATTATCGACGAACCACGACAGGGCTTCATCGTCCATGCGCGGTGCGGCCACCGTGTAGGTCAGGATCGGCGAACCGGCGAAGGTGGTTTTCTTGATCACCGGATCACGCAGGTCGGCCGGCAGATCGGCGCGCACGCGCGCCACCGCGTCGCGCACATCGTCAACCGCTTCCTGCACCGGCTTCTCCAGCTGGAATTCAACCGAGATATTGGCGACGCCGTCGGTCAGCATGGTGTTGATGTGACGCAGGCCCTGCACCGTGGCCAGCGAGTTCTCGATCTTGCGCGCGACGTCATTCTCCAGCTGCGTCGGCGAGGCGCCGGGCAAGGCGGCCATGATGGTCACCAGCGGCAAGTCCATATCGGGAAAGTTCTGGACTTTCATCGCGCGGAAGCCTAGCAGGCCGGCCAGCGTCAATAGAATGAACAGCAGGATGCCGGGCACCGGATTGCGGATCGACCAGGAGGAGATATTCAGGTTCATGTTCAAGGCCCCGTCGCCACCACGCGTACCAGGTCGCCATCGTCCAGAAAAGCGCCACCGTCGGCGACGACCTTGCTGACGCCATCGAGTCCGGCCACGATTTCCACCATGCCACCAATTCGCTGGCCCGGTGTAACCTTGACCTGCTCGACCCGTTGATCGGCCGTCAGCCGCATCACATAGCTGTAGCCATCACGCTGCAATACCGTAGCCTGCGGCAGCGCCCACCCGCGCCGCGCCTCGCCAAGTTCAATCTCGCCGCGCGCAAACATGCCAGCGCGCGCCGTGCTGGCCGCCGGCAGATCGACATACACCACGCCGTTACGCGTTTGCGGGTCCACTGTCGGCGCGGTCATGCGTACCTTGCCTTGCATCGGTGCGCCGCCAGCCGGCGTCACCCACACTACCAACCCCGGATTCAGGCGCGCCAGCTCGGGCGCTGCGACTTCCGCACGCCATTCCAGCCGCCCGCGCCGTATGAGGCGGAACAGCTCCTGCCCGGCCGGTACAACCGCACCGACCGTCGCGCTGCGCGCCGACACCACGCCGTCATCCGGCGCCAGTACGCTGGCTTGCGCCAGCCGCAGTTGCTGCACTTGCGACAGCGCCCCGGCCGCATCCAGCCGGGCTTGCGCTGTGCGTTCTGTCGTGAGGTACTGGTTGATCTGCTGCGCGGACAGGGCGCCGCTGGCCTGCAGGCCACGCGCCCGTTGCGCATTGGCCGCAGCCTCCGCCAGCGCCGCCTCGGCCTCGGCATAGGTGGCGCGGCTGTGTGCAAGGTCGGCGCCAACCGTCGCCGAGGCAAATGTCGCCAGCACTTGTCCGCGCCTCACGCGATCACCGACGTTGACCTTGACGTCGGTGAGCCGCAGCCCGTCGGCCTCCGCACCAATGCTGGCCTCCTGCCAGGCTGCGATATTGCCGTTGGCCTGCACGCGTTGCGGCAGACTGGCGATTTTTGCTTGCGTAACCGTTACCGTCAATGCCGGCCTGGCCGTGGCAGCGGCAGCCGGCGGCATGCCGCGCCCTTCCTGCGCCGCGATTATCCCGGCCAGCATCAACGCAACTACAGCGACCAGCAGCGCTTTTTTCAATGTCGTCATTGTGTATCCTGTTTTTGAGGGTGTGCCGGCGTCCAGCCACCGGTAGCGCGGTAAAGGGAAATCCAGGCGATCGCGCTGTCACGCTGCTGGTCGACCAGCGAGGTATGCGCGGCCAGCATGCTGCGGCGTGCATCCTCCAATTCAAACAGGCTGGCCAGGCCACCACGGTAGAGCGCATCGGCAGCCCGATATGAACGTTCAAATCCGTTGACGGCGTTGTCGGTGTCTGCCCGGCGGCCGGACGCCTTTTTTAAAGACAGCAGCGCGGACTCGGTGTCGCGCACGGCGTTGCGCAAGCGCTCGGCATAGCTCACGCCCGCCGCCTGGTAGCGCGCCAGCGCGGCTTGCATGTTGGCGCGGCGCACACCGGCATCAAACAGCGGCAAAGTGAAAGACACCGGGCCGACAGTCCATATCGGTCCGTTCGTGCCAAGTCCCGCACTGGAAGCACGCGCCGCACTGATGTTGCCGTTGAGGGTAATGCGCGGCCATTGCTGACCCTGGGCCTGCTGATAATCCGCGCTGGCCGCAATCAGCGCTTGCGCGGCCACCAGCAGATCCGGACGCTGTGACAACGCCCCGGCAGGCACCGTGTCCACATCCGCAACGCTGGCTTGCGGCACATGGGCTGTCGCACCGGCCAGCTCATTGCGCAAAGCCGTTTCGCTGATGGCGGTCAGCGCCGCAAGCGACTTGAGCGCGAGCCCGCATTGTTCCCCCTGCTGGCTCAGCACCGCCCTGCCCTGCGCCGCACTGGCATCCGCCAGGTCGGCCGACGCCGGCGCACGCATGCCGCCATCTGCTGCCAGCGCTGTCAGGCGCGCAGTTTCAGCGCGCGACTCGGCATCAAATACTGCATAGGCCAGTTGCGCCTCACAGGCCCGCAAGTCGACATAGCTGCTGGCCACTTCGGCGGCAACCGCGACCCGCACCCCATGCAGCGCGGCTTCGCTGGCCGCCAGCCTGGCTTGCGCGGCGCTGGCGCCGGCACGCAAGGCGCCGAACAGATCCACCTCCCAACTGGCCTGCAGACCAATCGAGACGTTGCCTGCGACCGGCGTGCCTGGAGTGGATATTCCGCGCTCCGCGCTGGCATTCAAGCCCAGCGTGGGCAGCAATGCGCCGTCACTGGCAACGCTGGCAGCACGTGCATCGGCAATCCGTGCATCCGCCTCGGCCAGCGTTGCGCTGACGCTGACCGCCGCCTGAATAAGGCGTAGCAGCTGCGGGTCGTCGAAATGCGGGCCCTGCGCGCGAGCGGGGGCCGTCGCGATCAGTACAACACTGATCGCTAGCTTGATGGAGTTTGTCATGGAGTTAGAAACGCAGCTGAGCCAGCGTCCCTTTTGAAACGGTTGAGTTGATGGACAATGACCAGCCAAAGCGCTCGCATATGCGTCGGATCAGGAACAGTCCCAGTCCTTGTCCGCCACCCAGCTTGGCTGAATTACGCAATGACATGGAATACGAACGCGCCGCTGCCGCAATATCGAAACCGACGCCGCAATCACGCACAGTCAGGCAATCGCCTTGCAGCGCCACGATGATCGCGCCTTCATAGCTGTTTTCCGCCGCGTTACGCAGCAGGTTGCCGATGACGATGCGGACCATCGCCTCAGGCGCCTTCACCCACGTTGGCTGAATATCATCCAGCACATAGTCGACCAGCTTACCTTGCAACAGGTGCCGATGATCCGCCACCAGTACCTCCAGCAATGCATCCACCCTGGTGGATTCGTTGAGCGCCTTTCCGTCCGGTTCGCGCGACAGGTACAGCAAAGCCGCCATGATCTCGGTCAGGTTGTCGGTGGTGGCACGGATGCGCTGCAGCGGCGACATCGCGGTCGGCGGCAAGGGCTGCTGCATCAACACATCCACCGCGCCGGCGACGACAGCAATCGGCGTGCGGAACTCATGGCTGGCCTGGTCCAGCAAGCTGCGCTCACGCTCGACAAAGCGTTCGACCCGTTCCAGGTGGCCATTCACCAGCACCGCGATATCGTGCAACTCGGCCAACTGAAAATCGACTTGCAGCCGCATGGACGGCCGCTCCGGATTGAGTGCATTCATCGCCCGCGCCAGTTCCTGAAGTTGTAGCCTCAGGCTGCGATAGATCCGCAACACGCTGAACGTCACCATGATCATGCCCATTACCCAGAACACCGTACTTAATACGGCATTGCGATTCTGCAGCCCTTCCAGCGCGGTGATGTCCACCGCCATGACGATGCGCTCCGCACCGACCGCCGTTACCAGCACGGCGTGATCGAAATCCTCTTCGTCGGTCTGCTCTTCGTCATAGAAACCCGGCGCCAACTGCGCGAAATAGGCCGGCATGTCGGCCGGCAGCGGCCCGCCAGACAAGCGCCAGCCGCGCAAGGGACCAAGCGAAGGCAATGGCGCGTCCCCCTGCCGCCGCGCCAGCGCCAGATACTGCTCGGTGCTGGACGACAGCAGCTGTTCCCATATCGGATGTACGATCAGCCCCTGGCTAAGCCATGCCTGGAAGCTGATCCCGACCGTCATCACGATGCCAAACAACAGAAACGGCAACGTGATTTTCCATTGCAGGCTGCTGCGGCGCATGGCTGGCGCGGTGGCGGAATTAATCATGGGCCGGACGGATGCAATAGCCAGTGCCGGTGACGGTCTGGATCAGTTTTGACACGGTGTCGCCGTCAACGGCTTTACGCAACATATGCATGTGGGAGCGCAAGATGTCGGCATCAGGCACCTCGTTGCGCCAGATCAGGTGCTCCAGATCCTCGCGCGGCACCACATGCGGCGAGCGTCGCATCAGCATCTCCAGCAACTGGCGACGAATCGGCGACAGCGCCAGCGGGTAACCCGCACGGCTGACGATCTGGGTATTCAGGTCGAACTGCAGATCGGCCACCTGCAACACGCGTGATTGCGCGTGCGACGTGCGGGCACGGCTGACCACCACCCGCAGGCGGATCTCCAGCTCGGCCAGGGCAATCGGCTTGACCATATAGTCGTCGGCGCCGGTCTGGAAACCTTCGATCTTGTTTTCCAGTTGATCCCTGGCGGTCAGCATCACCACCGGAATGGACGACTTGTGCTCCCCGCGCAAACGCGCCAGCATCGTCATGCCGTCCATGCGCGGCATCATCCAGTCGAGCACAATGGCGTCGTAACGCTGGATCGCCAGCAGGGCCAACGCCGATTCACCATCCGGCGCGGCATCCGGCGTGTGCCCGCAGGCCTCCAGGAAGTCGTAGATATTCGCGGCCAGGGCCGCGTTATCCTCGACGATCAATATGCTTAGTGGCTGATCGATCACGGTCAACTCCGTCTCTTGAGATAACGACAGATTAGCTCAAAAACTGCGCGAGACGGCAAACATCAGCGACGCGCTGCCTTTGGTGTCTTTCTCCACCAGCGGGCTATCTTTCAGCTTGCCCGGCAAGGCGCGGTAGGACAGCCCGCCGATCACCATCCATTCCCTGTTCAACGGGTGCATGACATCGATGCCGACCACTGGAATGACTGCGCTGCCAGGTTTGTAATCGACCACGCCGCGCGCGACTTCCGCCCCCAGCGTGCCGTAGTAATAATTGGCCATTTTCTTCGACATCACAGACACGCCGGCATGTGGCGTAATGCGCGTGCCTTGCAATTTGATGGGGTAGCCGTATTTCACCGAACCTTCGAAACCCTTGCTGGCACTGCCCGCATCTGCCTTCAGGCCGACATCCAGCTTGCCCCAGTCGCCGTTCCAGCCTGCGGCCAGACCGATATCCACGCTATCTTTGCGGTCTTCCAGCAGATCACGGTTGATGCCACGCTCGGCCAGCTCGCGCACGCCGAAGTCTTTTTTATCGATGCCGGAGAAGCGTGCGGACAGCGTGGCGTCCACGGTGAATCCCTGCTGACGAAACAGATGCACACCGCCGCTGATACCGCGCCAGAAAAACCGCTCGCTTTCATAGGTCACCAGTGGCACCGGGATCACGCGGCGGTCTTCGCCGGCATATTCTGCCGACGACACCACCACGCCGACACCCAGCCCCCAGCCAGGACGTGGACCTTGTGGGCCGGCCGGCGGCGCCTTGTCATCGGCGGCGAAGGCGGCGCCATGGCCAGCCAGCAGGGTGAGCGAAACGAGAGTAAAGAGCTTCATTGATATTCCTTGTTGGAGTGAAGAGGAGTATGAAGCCCGGACTATGCCGTAGCGATGTCGCGAAAATGTCGCGATAAGCTTAGATCGAATGACTTGGGGAGAGTGGGCGCGTCTGCGGCCGCGAGAATAGCGTTTTACTATGTGGTGGGTGGTGCTCCGAGCCGGAATCGAACCGGCACGCCTTGCGGCGGCAGATTTTAAGTCTGCAGTGTCTACCAATTTCACCATCGGAGCCCACACAAGGCCAATATTATGCCATGAACCAGCCATAACTGCCAGACAACTATTGAATCCGTTAAGATGGCGGAATGTTGAATACCCGCCTGAGGATGCCTATGACTGTCCTGTGCCGCCTGTTGTGCGTCTTGATCCTGACCTTGTGCGGCAGCGCTGCCATCGCCGCCGATCCGCCTGCCCTGCCGCTGCCCGCGCAGGCCGCCACACCGGCCACGCCGACGGCCAGGCTGGTGGTGGCCAATCGCACCATTTTCATCTTCCGTACCGCGATGGCCGGCTTCACACCGGAGGACCGTGCCGAGGGCGCGCGCAAACGGCTGGATGCGGTCCTGTCCAGGAATGGCGCGCAGCACGCCGGCATCCATCCGATCAACGAAGGCACGCAGGTGATGCTGGACGGGACGCTGCTGTTCCTGGTCACGCCCACCGACATCAACCCACTTGCCGGCGACACCACCGACAGCGTCGCCACCGAAAGCGCCGAACAGCTGACCAAGGCGCTGGCCGAGCGCCGCGAGCAGGTCAGCCCGCGCTACCTGGCGATCGCTGTGGCACTGTGCGCAGCGGTCACGCTGGCGTATGGCGTGGTGCTGCGCGGCCTGTTCCTGCTGCATCGCTGGGTCGGACGGCGTTCGACGCTGGCCTTGAGCCGACACCTCGGCCGCGTCAAGGTCAATAATGTACGCGTGCTGGATGCCGACAACTATGTGCGCTTCATGCAGCATCTGGTCAACCTGCTGATCTGGGCGCTGCGGCTGATCGCCACTTATCTTTGGCTGGCGTTCGTGCTGGGCAAAGTGCCCTACACGCGCAGCTGGGGCGAGCGGCTGCAGGATTATCTGCTCGATGTGATTGGCGGCGTCGCCGGCAGCATCGTCAACGCATTGCCAGGGCTGGTGCTGGTGGCGGTGATCGTCGCCATCGCGCGGCTGGTGATGTTGACGCTGGGCTCCGTGTTCAAGCGCGTTGGAAGCGGCGAGCTGCAAGTCGGCTGGCTGGACCAGGATACCGCCGTACCGACGCGCCGCATCGCCAATGTGGTGATCTGGCTGTTTGCGCTGGCGATGGCCTACCCTTACCTGCCGGGCGCGCAGACGGCGGCGTTTCAGGGACTGTCGGTGCTGGTTGGCCTGATGGTGTCGCTGGGTGCGTCGAGCATTGTCGGCCAGGGCGCCGCAGGCTTGATACTGATGTACGCGCGTTCGCTGCGCAAAGGCGAGTATGTGCGCATTGGCGAAGTCGAAGGAACGGTGATCGAACTGGGCATGTTTGAAACGCGCCTGCGCACCGGCCTGGGTGAGGAAATCACCATGCCGAATGCGTGGGTACTGTCCAACACCAGCAAGAATTTCTCACGCGCCTATCCTGGCACTGGCTTTGTACTCGACGCCACCGTCACCATCGGCTACGACACGCCATGGCGCCAGGTGCACGCCATGCTGGAACTGGCCGCTCGCCGCACCGACGATGTCGCCGACACGCCCAAACCGTATGTGGTGCAGGTGGCGTTATCGGACTTCTACACCGAGTATCGGCTGGTGGCGTATGCCGCCGCCGAAGCGCCGCGCCAGCGCGCCGAGGTGCTGAACAAGCTGCACCAGAATATCATCGATGTCTTCCACGAATACGGCGTACAGATTACCTCGCCCCACTACATTCAGGAGCCAGCCACCTCGCATGTGATCCCCAGGGAAAAATGGTACGCCGCGCCAGCGGTTGCGCCAGATGACCAACCGTAACGTGCCGCAGCCGGTGTGGAATTTGGCTATAGTCGCGGCATGGGCAAAATCTACATCGGCATATCCGGCTGGCGTTACCGGCCTTGGCGCGGCGTGTTCTATCCCGAGGGATTGACGCAGTCGCGTGAACTGGAGTTTGCGTCGCGCCAACTGCCAACCATCGAGCTCAATGGCTCGTTTTATTCATTACAGCGGCCGTCGAGCTACACCGCATGGTACGAGGCCACGCCGCCCGGTTTTATCTTCAGCCACAAGGGCAACCGCTACCTGACGCACATTCTGCGGCTAGGCGACGGCATCGAGCCGGCAATGGCGAACGTGATGGCTTCCGGCGTGCTCGCACTGGGCGAGAAACTCGGGCCATTCCTGTGGCAGCTACCGCCAAATTTCCGTTTTGACGCCGAGCGGCTGGAGCGTTTTTTCCGGCTGCTACCACGCGACATGCAAGAGGCACAGGCACTGGCGCGACAACACGAGCCGCGCATGAATGGCCGCGTGGCGCTGGACATCGATACCAATCACAAGCTGCGCCACGCGCTGGAAATCCGTCATGAGGGTTTTAACGATCCAGCTTTCGTGGCGCTGCTGCGCAAATACAAAGTGGCGCTGGTGGTGGCCGACACTGCCGGCAAGTGGCCGGACTACGAGGACGTGACAGCGGATTTTATGTACATCCGTCTGCACGGCGCGGAAGAGTTGTACGCCAGCGGCTATGACGATGCGGCGCTGGATCACTGGGCGGCGCGCATACGCGCGTGGGCAAGTGGCAGTCAGCCATCCGACGCCAAGCTGATTTCAGACAAACCACCACCGCGTCGCGCCAACCGCGATGTCTACTGCTACTTCGATAACGACATCAAGGTGCGGGCGCCTTTCGATGCGCAGCATCTGATCGCCCGCTTAGGTTGAAGGTGGCTTGCGGTCGCTCGCCACAGGCGGTAACCGGTGCTTGAGCAAGCCTATCCGCTGCGCACGGTAAATGCCGCAATGGCCGGAAAACAGATACGCCACCACGCAGGCCAGCGCGGCGTAGGGTCCGATTTGTGGACCGAACAATTCGATCGCCATGATGGTCGACGCCAGCGGCGTGTTGGCGGCGCCAGCGAAAACCGCCACAAAGCCTAATCCCGCCAGCAGCGCAAACGGCAGGTGCAACAACGGCGCCAGTGCATTGCCCAGCGTCGCGCCAATGTAGAACAGCGGCGTCACTTCGCCGCCCTTGAAGCCGCTGCCCAGCGATGCGACGGTGAAGGCAAACTTGCCAAGGAAATCCCACGGCGCCACCGGTTGCTGGAACGCTTCCACAATCACCGGGATTCCCAGTCCGATGTAGCGCGTGCCGAGCCACCACACCGCCAGTGCCACCACCGCGCCGCCGATCATCGGCCGCAACGGCGCATAGCGAATATGACGCTTCATAAACGCCGATGCGGCGTGTGTGGATTTGGCGAAAGCCATGCCTACCAGGCCAAACAGGATACCCGCCACCAGCACCGCTGCGACGCTCCAGAAGGTGATCGGCACGATGGCGCTCATCGCGTAGTGTGTGTGATGCACGCCCCAGGCCATGCCCACCTGATCGGCGACAATGGCGGCAACCATGCAGGGGAAAATGGCGTCGTAGCGCAAGCGTCCGATCGCCAGCACTTCGAGGCCGAAGATGGCGCCGGCCAACGGCGTGCCGAAAACCGAAGCGAAACCGGCGCTGATGCCAGCCATCAGGACGATGCGGCGCTCGCTATGACGAAGCCTGAACAGCGGCGACAGTTGGTCTGCCAGCGTGCCGCCCATCTGCACCGCCGTACCTTCGCGCCCGACCGAGGCGCCGAACCAGTGCGACACCACGGTGCCGAATAACACCAGTGGCGCCATACGCAAGGGAACGACTTTTTGCGGATCGTGGATTTCGTCGATCAACAGGTTGTTGCCTGCTTCGACGCTGCTGCCCACTTTCATGTAGATCCAGCCGACCACGAAACCGGCCAATGGCAGCAGCCAGATGATCCAGGCATGCGTTTCCCGCCAATTGGTCGCGTAGTCGAGTGCGAACAGGAAGAATGCCGATGCGGTGCCGCCGAGCACGGCAATCAGGCCGGCCAACAGGAGCCATTTGCCGATGTACGGCAGCAGCAGGACTTGTTCCGGATAGCGGGATGGTTTGGTCATAGAGCTTTCCATACTAGCAAATCTGCTGAGATGGATCAAATCTCGTGCAGATAGGTCTAACACCTTATCTACCCGCCATTGCGGCAACCGGCCATCAGGAGGACGATTTCATCATGGAAGAGCGCATAACAAAACTGGAAGCCACATCCAACAGCCACGCTACGGCGATCGCTGCGATGGAGAACGATATGAACGACCGATTCAACCGCATTGAAGACGAACTCAGCGAGTTACGCCAGAATAAAGCCGACAATGAATCGACTGTTTACAGGCTGACCAATCTGCAACGCGAAATGAACCGCTGCTTTAGCGAAATCAAGGAAGATATTCACCGGTGCTTTGGCGAAGTCAAGGAAGATATCGAGCGGCGCTCTGTTGAACTCCGCGCACATATCGACTTCACCACGACCATCAGCCGTGATGAAAACGAAAGACGCTTTACTGACATGCGACGCGACTTTGAAGTCCGTATCGAAATGTTACGCAGCATGCAGGAACGACACTTTGAGTACGTCGATAAGCGCTTTGAGCGGGTCGATGAGCGTCTTGGACGGGTGGAGTCCTCCGTTGCTGATTTGCGCAAGGAACTCCACATTTTCATGCGATGGAGCCTTGGCATTCACGCCACCGTGGTACTCGGCGTGGCGGCACTTCTTGCCAAGGCTTACCTGGGTTAATGATGGTGGTGCATATCCCCATCCCGCTTCACCTCCACCGGCGTTGACGGCTTGGATGGCGGTGCGCCGGGAGCGCGCGGTGCGGCGGGAAGATCACCGGTCCATTCGCGCGCCACCGTGCCTTGCGGATGATTGTACCAGCCCGGATCTTTATAGTCATTCCGCGCCAGCACTTCCCTCACCTTCACCACCGTGAACATGCCGCCCATATCCAGGCCACCAAACGGCCCGGTTCCGGTCATCATCGGCAGCGTATTCTCCGGTAGCGGCATCTGCATATCGCCCATCGCACCACCCTTGTCGCCCATGACCATATAGCCCGGCACCAGATTATTGATCTTCTGCGCCACGCCGCTATGGTCAACACCGATCATGGTTGGCACATCATGCCCCATCGCGTTCATCGTGTGATGCGATTTATGACAGTGGAAAGCCCAATCCCCCGGCTCATCGGCGATAAACTCGATCGCCCGCATCTGCCCGACCGCGATATCGGTAGTAACCTCCGGCCAACGTGCCGCCGGACGCACCCAGCCGCCATCCGTGCCAGTCACCTCAAACGTATGCCCATGCAGGTGAACCGGATGATTGGTCATCGTCAGGTTGCCGACGCGGATGCGTACGCGGTCATTCTTGCGCACCACCATTGGATCAATGCCAGGGAAAGCGCGGCTGTTAAACGTCCACAGATTAAAGTCCGTCATCGTATTGATCTTCGGCGTGTAGCTGCCCGGATCAATATCGTAAGCATTCAACAGGAACACAAAATCACGGTCCACCGCATGCAGCTTCGGATCACGCGGATGCGTCACCCAGAAGCCCATCATCCCCATCGCCATCTGCGCCATCTCGTCGGCGTGCGGGTGATACATGAATGTCCCCGCATTCTTCGCGACGAATTCATACACAAACGTCTTCCCCGGCGGGATGCCCGGCTGCGTCAGCCCGGTCACGCCATCCATGCCGTTCGGCAGACGCTGACCGTGCCAATGCACGCTGGTGTGCTCCGGCAGCTTGTTGGTGACGAAGATGCGCACCCGGTCACCCTCCACCACTTCGATAGTCGGGCCGGGACTCTGGCCGTTATAGCCCCATAGATTGGCCGTCATGCCCGGCGCGATCTCGCGCACCACAGGCTCTGCCACCAGATGAAACTCCTTGACGTCATCTTTCATCCGCCACGGCAGCGTCCAGCCATTCAGCGTGACGACCGGGTTATACGGACGGCCGTTCGGCGGTGCCACCGGCGGCACGGTTGCCGCTGACGAATGCACATGTGCTTCAGGCAGCGAAGCCGCCGCTACCTTGCTCACCATGCCGGCGCCGATCAGCGCCGCGCCGCTCAAAAAGGATCTGCGGTTGCTCATGGTTGTACTCCTTTGTTGGTTGACAGGCGGCCGCCCAGCGCCGCCTCCAGGTTGGCTTCCGCAGTCCAGTAGTCTTTCAGCGCGCCGATGTAGCCGCTGACAGCAGTTGCCTGCTCGCGCGCATCAGCCAGCAACTCGAAGACGCTCATCAGCATGCCGTTATAGCGTAGCAGCGTTTGATCAGAAATCTGCTTGCGCAGCGGGACCACATTGTCGCGATAGTGGCGCGCCAGATCGTAGGATGAGCGGTAGTCCGCATAACTCTCGCGCGCCTCGCTGCGTGCAACGACAGCTGCTTGCGCCAGCTGGTTCACTGACTGCATATAGGTCGCTTCCGCACGCGCCATGCGCGCCGAGCCCCAGTCGAACAACGGAATCTCCAGCGAGATTTCATAACCGCGCGTGGCCGTGCCACCTTCCGTATTGCGTACCGCGCCGAGATCCAGCACATTGATAAAGCGCGTGGTACGCGTCAGCCCCAGCGTCGATGCCGTCTGTTCGGCATCCACCTTCGCCGCTTGGATGTCCAGGCGTTCAGTGACGGCGACCTGCTCGATATCCACCAGCTCGCGCGGCGCGGCCGGCAGGTCTGGCAAATGATCCGGCAAGCGATACTTCGCCGTCTGCTCGCCGCTCAGGCCCAACAAGCGTGTCAGCTTCTCACGCGTGGCGACTGCGGTCTTCTTCGCGTGCGTGACTTCCGCCACCGTCTGCGCGTGGTAAGCCTGCTCTCGCGCCTGGTCCAGAGAACTCCAGTTGCCAGCCTTGCGCATGCGCTCCGCCAACTCCGCGCTGGCCTGCGCCGACGCCTCAACCTGCATGGCGTAATTGGCGATCTGCGTCGCCGCAACCGCATCCACCCATGCGCGGCGCGTGTCGGCGGCGACTTTCAGCGCCTCGTTCGCCACCAGCAGCTTGGTCTGTTCAAAGCGACGGCCCTCGATACGGCTGGCCATCGGCGCGGTAATCAGCCCGACCAGATTGAAAGTCAGCGTGCGCTCGTAGCCGACCTCACCGCCGCCGTGGCTGCGTTTGAAATCGAATACCGGATTTTGCAGGCGGCCTGCCTGCACCAGGTCCGCCTCGGCCACGCCGAGCGACCAGTAGCTCGCTTGCAGGCCGCGATTGTTCAGCAGCGCCACTTGCACCGCATCGTCGGCGGCCAGCGGCTGCGCCAGTTTCTTGTTGATGACGTCGGCCAGTGCGCGCGCATCGTCTTCATTGCGCGGCAGGCGTCCTTCGACGCTGGCGCGGGCGCCGGTGCGCTGCTCGCTGATGCCGGCGGCGGCGCTGAAGCCGGCGTCCCCGGACAGCGACGCACAGCCGCTGAGCAGCAGCACCAGACTGGCGCCACTGGCGAATTTATACAGAGAAGTCATGTCCTCTACCTCAAAAATCAATGGAAAACCCAGCTCGCGGACGGAGCTGTCGTGTGATCAGGCGTAGCGGCCTTGAGGGGGACGTTCAGGATTGGCCAGGTCGACCGCCGGCAGGAAACCGGAATAAAAAGGAACAAGCCGCGATGCAACCGGCAGCGCGGGATTGGAGATGTCCAGCGTCAGGACCGGCGCGGCGGCAGCGCAGCACGCGGAACCGCTGCACTTCATGCTGGTGTGGGAGGATGCACCATCGTCAGCCTTCGACTCGGCCTGCGCCATGGAGGCCATCATGGCCGCATGGTCGTGCGGGCCGGATGGCATGACCATCGCCGCATGGCTGGCGGGGGCCGGCACCGGCGCGGCGCACAGCATCATCTGTGCCGCAGCGTATCCCTGATAAGGGAGCGCCAGCAGCACCAGCCAGACAACGATGGATCGGAACAGGACAGTCATGCCGCAATGTTATCACAGGCGGCAGCTGTCCATTCTGAGACCAGGCTTAATCCTGCTTCGGCACGCGGCCGATGTTTTCCTCCATATTGGCCAGATACCAGGTCAGCGAGGTCATGACAGCGACATGGCGCTTCAACTCCAGCGGGCTAACCTTGTCCAGCGTATCGGCCGGCGTGTGGTGGTAGCTGAAGTAGGAACTGGCGTCGACCAGCGGCATGAACACCGGCACGCCGGCACGCTCCAGCGGGCCGGTATCGGCCGCGCCGGCGAAGTCGCGACGCTCGAAAATGCCTGCACCGATAGGCTGCAGCGCGGTTTTCAGCGGCGCGAAGTACTTGACCATCGGCGGCGTCACGCTGCCAATGAAGCCGAACGGACGGCCACCGCCGCTATCGGATTCAATCGCGGCGAAGTGTTTTTCCAGCTTGGCCTTGTTGTTTTCAAAATAGGCCTTGCCGCCCTGTGTGCCGTTTTCCTCGTTCATCCAGGCGATCACGCGGATGGTGCGGCGTGGCTTGAGCTTCAGCTTATTCAGCGTATCAATGACCGCCATGGCGCCGGCCACGCCGGTGCCATCATCGTGTGCGCCGGTCGACAGGTCCCACGAATCCAGGTGACCGGAGACGATCACCACCTCGTCGGCCTTGTCGGTGCCTGGCAGGTCGGCGATGACGTTGTAGCTGTCGGCGTCTGGCAGGGTTTGCGGCGTCAGGGTCAGGTGCATCTTCAGCGGGCCGCGCGCCGACAGACGGTCGATCAGCATGGAGTCCTCGGCGGTGACAGCGGCAGCGGGAATGCGCGCGCCGTCCGCCAGCAGCGTGACGCCAGTGTGCGGGATGCGGTAATTGGCGCCGCCAACCGAGCGTACCAGCGCGGCCACGGCGCCCAGTTCAGCAGCCGCTTTAGGGCCTTGCGTGCGGTAACGTGAACCAGCGCCATAGGCCGGGCCCGCATGGCCGCGATCCGCCATCTCCTGGTCGAACGCGACGTCGAACAGCACGATGGAGCCTTTCACCTGTGCTGCCTTGGCTTTCAGCTCATCGAAGCTGCGCACCACGATCAGCGGCGCGGTCAGGCCGGCGACTGGCGTGGCGCCGGAGCCGCCCAGCGCGGTCAGGACGACTTTTTGCGTGATGCCGGCGGGACGGCCGGCGTAGTCGATCAGCTCTGCCTTCTCTTCGCCACGCACCCAATGCGGCACTTTGACCGGTTCCAGCGTCACCTTGGCGCCCAGCTTGCGCATGGCCTCCGCCACTTGTTCCACCGCCGCTTCCGCACCACGGGAGCCGGACAGGCGCGGACCTACCAGGTCGGTCAGGTCCGCAAGGCGCTCGTATGCCCAGTCACTGTTCATCGCGCTGTCGCGGATCTTGTCCAGCGTGGCGGAATCGTTAGGCGCGGCGAAGGCGCCGATGCTCAGCAGGCTGCTGGCCAGGACGGTCAGCGACAGGGATTTCTTGATGACGGATTTCATGCGGTTCCTGTGTTGGAAAGAAGTCAGTCTTAAACGATAACCCAACATGACGCAATTGTCATCATGTTGATTTGCCATCCCGGTTACACTACGATACAAGCTCACCTTCCCAAAGAAAGCGCCTATGCTCAAGGGTCAACTCTGCACCGTCCGTCACCTGCTGACCGCCGATCTGAATACCTTCATCGCACTGGCTAACGACCTGCCATCGCGCGGCGATTATTTCTCGACCCACTTCAAATCGCCAGAGACCTTGCGCAGGGAGTTCATGCAGAACAGCTTCGTCACGGAAGATAGTGAACTGTTTATCATCGAGGACGCGCTGCATCACATCGTTGGCGTCATTACCCACTTCAAAAGCCGCACGCCGGTGTCGCGCGAAATCGGCTATCGCCTGTTCGACGAAAAACTGGCGGGCCGAGGATATGTAACCGAGGCGTGCAGGCTGCTGGTCGACTATCTGTTCGGCGTCCACCAGTACCACCGGCTTGAATTATTGACGGCGCCGGAGAACGTCGCCTCGGTGCGGATCGCGCAAAAATGCGGCTTCCAGGCCGAAGGCACCTTGCGCCAGTCATTCTTTATCAACGGCCGTTACCAGGATGTGACGGTATTCAGCCTGCTACGCCCAGAGTGGGAAATCCGGCGTCTTTGAATGTATCTCAAATTGTTACAAGCCATTACCGGCAAGGCTGGTTTGTAAGCATCTGTATAAGACATGGCGTTTCCCTGTCCAGGATTTATAGTGGAGTCACTGGCTAACGGATCATTCCGATCCGGCGCCACAGCAAGGGGATTACCATGTTGAGTAAAAAATTATTGGGTGTAGCGTTACTGGCCACTGCAGCAGTATCGTCGTCGGTCTTCGCCAGCGACCGTGATTTCAACACGGTCGCCGGTGCTGTGGTTGGCGCCGCCATCGGCAATAGCGCCGGCGGCCGCGATGGCGCCATCGTCGGTGGCCTGGTGGGTGCGGCAGTCGGTAACAGCATCCGCTCCTCGGACGACCGCTATTACCGTGACCATGGCCGCCGCGACTACGTAGAGACCCGTGTGTATACGCAGCCGGCGCCAGTTTATTACGAGCGCCCTGCGCCGGTGTACTATGCGCCGCCTCCACGCTACTACCAGCCGCCTCCACGCGTGGTGTATGTTGAGCCGCCACGCCCTTACTACCGCGAGTATCGCCATGAGCACCGTCATCGCGATCGCTGGGATCGTTAATAGTTAAGGTAAAAGCGTTAAGGTAAAAGCCACAAAGCCCCGAATCTTCGGGGCTTTTTTCATGGTCCCTCCGCTAGCGTTCTGCGACGGGGGAAATCATGACGACAGCAGACGCAATCATCGCTTTGGAACTGGGCCACTACCGGCTGCGCGAGCAGATCGGTGGTTCGGCCTACGGCATCATCTGGCGCGCTAGCGGGCCACAGGCCACGCGTGACGTGGCCGTCAAGTTGATCAACCAGGAGCAGATGGACCGCGCCCTGCCCGCGCAGCGTGAGCGCTGGACTAGCAGTGCACACAACGAGATCGCTTTTCTGCAATCGCTGGAACCCTGGGATGAACGGCACATCGTGCGGCTGATGGACAGCGGCTGGCACGATGGCCTGCCCGTACTGGCGCTGGAGCTGATGGGCTCCGACCTGGGCAAGCACATGATCGCCCTCAAGGGTCGCGGCGAAAGCCTGCCACTGACGCGGGCGCTGAACTGGATCGCGCAGATCAATCAGGCACTCGCCAAGGTGCATCAATATGGCTGGCGTTACCTGGATCTGAAACCCGCGAATGTGCTGCTCGATCCGCATCTGCACACCGTCAAGCTGGCCGATTTCGGCACCAACCGCGAACTGGGCAGCTTGCAGGCACACTCGTATGCCGGCACCGCCAACTGGCAGGCGCCGGAACAGTTCTTTCCCACCAACCTGGGCGGCTACGCCACCAGTGCGCGCAGCGATTACTTCTCGCTGGGCGCCATGCTGTATTTCCTGGTCACCGGCGGCATGCCGCTGCGCTTCTGCGCGGACTGCGGGCTGGCGTATCGCGAACATCACGTGGCTGGCGCCGACCTTCTGCGCAGCAGGAACGGCGGCGAGATCCCTTCAGCCCTGCAACTGGATGAGGAGGAGCGTTTTGCGGCCGCCATTGCACAGGACAAGCGCGATGCCGCATTGGATCTGCTGCGCGCGCTGCTGCATATCGATCCAGCGCAGCGGCCACGCCATGCGATCCAGATCAGCCGCATGCTGAACGCGATACAAGGTGTGAAGCCGGCGCGTGGCGAATTTGATGCGGTGGATCCTGTACTGGGTATGCATCGGCCTTCCGCCATCAATGGCTGGCAAACCATGCGGGCGGCATGATGGCCGCCACCAGCTCGCGCGCGGCCTCGCGCAATGCGCCGCATCGCCTGGTGCTGCGTCCATCGATCGTCGAACGCCTGGCTGGCCTGCTGGCCGTCGGCGCGACGCGTTGCCTTGGCGCCGTCCTTCACGCCGCCCGGCGCAATCTGCCGCTGGCACTGACGCTGGCCTCACTGGCGGCCCTGTGCGGATTGCAGGGACTGGCCTTGCTGCGCGCGCCTGCGGCCTGGCTTCCTTCCGCCATTACCATTGATCTAGCCGCAGGCAACAGTATCATACTGGGCCAGCGTGAACTCGCTGCGCCGCAAACGGATCGCCATCATCTGTCGTTACGCCGCGATGCCAACGGCAGCTGGCTGCTGCGCAATCTCAGCGCGTCCGGACAAGTAGTGTTGATTCGCGAGTCGGGCGACCAGCGCCTGGGAAGCGCGGCCCTGCAAGGACTTCAGCGCTTCCAGATCGACGGCGCGGTGTTCGATGTACACGCCGCCAGCGATCGGGAAGTCAGCTTTACGCGTGACGGCCAAGAGTGGCGCTACGACGGCGCCGTGCTATACCGCAATGGCCGCCAGCAGCCGGGCTGTCCGGAATCGCGGCTGTCAACCAGAGTGCTTGCGGTCTGGAACCGCATCATGCCGCTGCCGCTGACCATCGCCCGTCCCTTGAGCTTTGGCGGCAACCTGTATTGTGACAATCGGCTTGGCCTGGCGCAGGTGGCGCCTGGCGCGGCGCAGATCGCGCGTGTGAATGGCAGCCTTCAGCTTTCAGGCGGCAATCCGGATGGTGATCGCGCCGCCGTGCTGGTATCCAGCCACGCGGGACAGCAGGACTTGCGCACGCAAGAAGCCTCGCTCGCCGGCGTGACTGCCATCGCGGTTGGCCGCACACGTTTCCATCTGAACGCCAGCGAGGATCAACTGGTATTGCAGCCCAGCCGTCACGTCAAGCTGTTCAGCGAACCGGAACTCAAGCTGCCATCGCAGGTCAGCTGGCAATGGCAACAACGCTCGCTGTGGAGCGGTGCCCACGCGGACGCCATCTGGATAGGTCTCGCCATCTGCGCGGCCGCCATGACCATTAGCGCTATCGCCAGAGCCAGCGCCGGAACCGCAGGGCGACGCAGCGACGCTCTTGCACGCCGCGCCACCTCGACGCAAGCCGATCGGTCGGGTGGCCGCACCGCCTGGGCCTGCGCGCTGCTGGCGACTGTCAGCATGCTGCTGGTCGGCCTGGTTGCGCTGATCTCGCAGCGCGCTGGCGACCCGCCGAGTGCTGCATGCTCGCTGCTACTAGGCGCCAGCGCATTGCTGATGTGGCTCGCCCTGCCCGGCCGGCTGACGCTGGCCACCGCCGCCGGCGCCATCCTGCTCGCCGCCGGCCTGTTGGCACAACTGGAACTCGGCCTCGCCGCGCCGGAATCGTCCTGGCTGCGCTTCTACCAGAAGAGCGCAGCGATGCTGGCGATCGGCGCCGGCCTTGGCGGCCTGCTGCGCTTGTGGGCACAACACCAGGCTGCACGCGGCACCCATCTGGCACAACGCAACATTGAGTGGATACTGGCGCTGTTCGCAGCCATCGCCCTGGCAGCACTGGCAGCCCAGGTGCTATGGGGCGACGAAACCGGCGTCTTCGACCTGCAGCCTGTCGAATTGGCCAAACTCGCGCTGACCGCCCTCACCGCCCATTGCCTGGCACTGCGCTTCAACTGGCACAACGGCCCGCAACGCCTGGCTGACCACAGCGCCCGCTGGCTGCAATTGATCGCTCCCGCGCTGCTGTTCCTGGCACTGCTCGGCCTCGCCCTGGTACAGGTGGACGACTTCTCGCCCCTGATCCTGCTGCTGGTGTGGAGCACCGGCATAGGGCTGGCGTACGCCCTCGCCGCCGGCAACCGCATGCTGGCCGTGCTGATTGCCGCTTCCGCGCTGCTAGCGGTCGCCACCATCGCCTACCTGCGCCTGGCCGGCACCGATGACCTGATCCGCTGGGGCTTTTACGCCGACCGCTTCCTGGTCTGGCTGAATCCAGCCGAACACCCGCACACCGGCCAGCAACTGCTGCTGGGCGCGCGCGCTGTCGGTGAAGGCGGCTGGTTCGGCACCGATCACTGGCTTGGCCTGCGCACGCTCGGCCAAGCCGCCGGTAACGTGGTCAACATCCCCGCTGTGCAGGACGACTTTGCCGCCTCATTCTTCCTCAACCGTCACGGCCTGCTGGGCGGCCTGCTGCTCTGGACCGTGCAAGCAGCCTTCCTCACCGGGATCGTGCTGGCGGCCCTGCACGCCTACCGCGCGGGTACGCAAGCCCGCAATTTCCGTCACGCCTGGCTGGGACGCTTCCGCTACTTCGCGTTAAGTGGCGGCGCCGCCTTTGTATTCGCCCACTTCCTGCTGTCCTGGGGCACCAATCTGGCGATCTTCCCCATCATGGGCCAGCCGATGAGTTTTCTCTCGGCTGGCGGCAGCCATCTGCTGTTTTTCCTCTGCCCCCTGCTTACCTTCGTTGCGATATCTACTGAAGGAGTCTGAATCATGCCGACCTATGTTCAACACGCCGTCCTGGGACGCATTCCGGACGTATTCAACGCCGAGGCGATCTGGCAGGCGCCTGGCCTGTCGCTTTTCTCGCGCCGCCCGCTGCTGCGCGACCTGCTGGAGCGCAGCCCGCGCGAACACAAGGGCCGCGCCGCCACCCGCTGCTTCTCGCACGTGACGCTGATGCTGCCGCAGGAAGAAGTCGATGACGACTACCACCTGACCCGTGGCGCCCGCGCACGCGACCTGGCGCAAACGCTGACGGCTTTGCATCAAAAGGATTTCGGCGATCTGCTCGGCAGCGACCAGGTGCGCTATGACGTGATGGGGACGGAGGCGCTGGCGCCGGGCGAGATCGAAGTCAAGTTCGGCCACGCCGTTTACTTGCCGGCGCCAGACGAAAAAATCCTGTACAACGTGAACGTGTCGCGCGACAGCGCCATCTGGCATCCGGTATGCGCCATCTATCCCAACCAGCGCCTGGCGCTGATCGGCGGTGAAGGCGGCGAAGCCAGCGCGGTTGCGCAGGGCTGGCCATTCGGCCCGGACGCCGCGCTGCTGATCCTCAACGATGGTCCCGATGCGCCGCCAGTGGTGCAGATGCGTCCCAAGGATGCCTTCGACTGCCGCTACGATCCGCGCAGCGGCTATTACACCGTCAAGTCACTGCGTGAACCGCAAGGCGGCCAGCGACTGCTGGTCAAGATCGCCCGCGCCTCCGCACTTCCGGCGCGCGCGTCAGCACCAACAGCGCCGTCCAGCAAGCCAGCCGTCTGGCAAAGCCGCACCGGGGCCGCACCGATCGACCTGACCGCCGTTCCCGCCGCCGCCAGCCACAAGCCGGTCAACCGCGCCGGCGAAAGCGACGCCACCTATGCACCGGTATCGCAACAGCGCGTGTCGCTGGTTGCCCTGGCCTTGCCGCGCCTGAGCCGCTACCGCGACACTGGCGCACAGGCGCTGGAACTGTCGTTTGATAGCACGCTGTCGCTGTCTGCCGCCGCGCAACCAGCGCTCACGCTGGCTGTCGACAGCGCCGACAACCTGTACGCCTGCACGCCCGAAGGCCGCCAACCCATCGAAGCGCCCGCCACCTTTGCACCGGTTGACGCACGAACCTTGCGCCTGCTGGCAGCCGCGCCGGAAATGGCGGATCGCTACCGTGCCATGATCTGTCTCGCCCAGCCAATCAGCGCCGGCGTGGCCTGCGGTGTGCGCTTCACCTTCGGACGCAACTCGCCGATGCTGGCGGCACTGCGCCTGCTGGATTCCCCTCGCTTCATCAAGCGCACCGACGGCGCCATCAGCGCCAGCGCCGACCGCATAGGCCTGTCGCGCACCGCCTTCAGCTTTGAAGCAGTCAGCAAGGGCTATACCATCGCCCGGCAGAGTCCTACGCAGGCGCTGTACCACCTGGACGACAAGCTGCAATTCGTCGCCGCTATCGGCGATGCGCCTTACCTGCTGCCTCACGGCCATCACCTGGTGGCGGGCCACTACGTGCTGCGTTTCGAGGCCTGAGTCACCATGGACGCCGTCAAACTCCATGCCGTTGCCGCCTTCGCGGCGGGCCTGATCGTCACGCTGTTCCTGGCCGCCTATCTGACGCCGCGCCACTGGTGGCGACGTCCGAACATGCGCGCGCTATTCATCATGGTGGCCGGCGCATGGGGCTTCGGCAGCCTGATACTGTACGCCACGCACGGCGCCAGTGCGGTGGCGGCCGAACCGCAGCACGCGGAGGCGCCACCACGGGCGCTAGCCGCCGTACCGGCAACCGCCGATGTCACGCCCATCGCGGGCAAACCTTTCCGCGTGCACCGCGATTTGAACCTGCGCTCATCCCCCGGCGTGGACGCCGCCCGCATCGGCGTGGTGCCCGCCGGCGCCGAAGTGACGCCGACCGGCGCGCGCGATGGCGACTGGTGGCAAATCAAAGCTGCCGTTGACGGCAGCGCCAGCACCGGCTGGGTCAGCAGCCTGTGGCTGCGCCGGAGTGGCGAATGACCCACACACCGCCCACCGCCGCCGCCAGTTTTTCAGCTAAGCTGTGGCCTTTCGCATCCCGCGCTGCGGCGCCCGCACCGATGACACGCATCACCGACCAACTCCACTTCGGCCCCACGCTGGACATCGCCGCCCGCAGCGCCGCCAGCATCAGCAAGCTGCAGGTGCCGGAAAATCAGGACAACCTGCTGATCATTGACGCTGACGGCAGCGCGATTCTGCTGCACGAGCAAACCCCGCAAACCACCAAAGTGCCAGGCTGGCCATCGGGCCACGTCCGCCTGGCGGTACTGGACGGCATGGGCGGCCATGGTCACGGACGCCAGGCCGCCGAAGCCGTCGCCACCGGCCTGCTACACATTCCGGCCTGCCACTCGCTGGAAGAACTCAGCACGCACCTCGACCAGTTGCACCAGAAACTACAGGCCCGCTTCAGCCGTCCCGACGATCACGACACCTTCCGCCGTCCCGGCACCACGCTCACCTTGCTGGAGATCGCCCCCGGCCGCGCGCCGATGCTGTACCACGTTGGCGACTCGCGCCTGTACGAGATCACACCGCAAGCCGCCACGCCGCTGACCGTCGATCACGTCCCCGCCACCGCGTTCGCCATGCATGGCCTGCTCGGCGAAGATGAGTGGCGGCAGCAGGTGCACGGCGAACATCGCGCGCAAATCTCCCAGGCCTACATCCTTGGCAACGCCTTCGCCAATCCGCAAATGCTGGACGATGGTCTGCTGCCGCTGGACGCCGGTAACCTGCCACCCTTCCTGCACCAGCTGGCCGACCGTCGCACGCTGACCCTGCGCCCAGGCGCCAGCTATCTGCTGGCCACCGACGGTTTTTGGTCCTGCGCCCGCCCGCAGCCGTGGATCAGCCGCTGGCCAGCGCTGTTGGCGCAGCCGTCGGCAGGCCAGGCGCTGGATGCGCTGTTCAGGGACTACGCGGAGAACCCGCCGCCGCAGCTGCACATCGACAATCTGAGCGCCATCGTCCTCCGCTTTGAACCAGCCCAAAACAGTGGCAATGTTGACGAAACAGCACTACCGACAGCACCAATTCCGTCGCATTTTTGATACCCGCACAGACTCCGTCAAAAATCGGTTGCAAAGTTTGCCAAACAGCGTGAAAACCGCATAAACTGACAGGTATCCCATCGGTCGGTTTGTCATGAATAAATGCAGTAATGCCCAGCACCCGCATTGCACCTTCTGGGTCTTGTCCGGAGCGCAAACTTGCGAAGGCGGCCACGCCCAAGCAGAGCCCTCCAGCTTCGACCTGCTGAACGCATTGCGCACAACCCGTGCCGCCTCGCCGGCCACGGTGCTGGATGCCGTACCTGCCACCGAACCTTCCCAGAATTACGCTCGTCCTCACCAGCGCGCCCAGACAGCGCGCCCGCAACTGCACATCAGCGGCTTTGATCCGCGCGCAGCCGGCGGCCGCCAGACGCTGAAGATGGAACTGCGCGGCATGCCGGACGCCTGCGCACCGCAACTGACGCTGCAACTGCAATCGGACCTGATCCCCAACAGCGCCGCGCGCCAGCACTTCGTGCGTGCGGTCAGCGGCGAGTGGCGCCCGGTGTTCGTCGAGTTTTCCTCGCGCGGCAAGGAGCATGGCCAGTACCAGATCAGCATCGAGCTGCTTAGCCAGCATCCCGGCATGGCGGCGCGCAAGTGGGTGTGCACCTTCGTCATCCTGGTGCCGCGCCTGGACGCCACGCTGACCGAAATCCACCGCATCTTCCTCAGCACGCACAAAAACGTGCGCGTGATGGCGGATGACGCTTCCATCGCCCGCGTCAGCGCGCAAGGCGGCGACAGCCTGGATATCGATGTCACCGCACGCAACGCCGGCATCGCCCACCTGGACCTGAACGCGCCAGCTGGCAAAGTGGACCTGGGCTTCTCGACCATCGCCTGGGACGAGGACCTGATCGAAATCGACATGCCGCAAGCGGCAGCCTTACACCCGCACGCCAGCCGTGCCGCGTCGCTGGTCAACGCGGCGCCGGAAGCCGGCGCACAGCGCCAGATCCGGCTGTTTGCGATAGAAGACTGCGTGATCGGCCGCTTTGAACTGATCGATCCGGAATCGGACGTGATGCTGACCCACTACACGGCGGACGGCCAGGATACCAATGGCCTGACGCGCCGCCTGTCGGGCAGACACGCCATCATCCGCCGTTCCGGCCTGGGATTTGAAATTGAAGATGTATCGCGCTACGGCATCCTGCTGGATGGCGTCTGGCCGGGCAAACACAAGCCGACCGCGCTGCGCCTTGGCATGCGGATTGAATTCAGCGCCAGCATCAAGGGCATCGTCACCTTGTCGGTGTCGGCCATCATGCCGCACGGCGTGATCCTGCATCGCATCGACCACGGCGCCAATGCCGAATGTTTCTACCTGCTGGCGCCGGAAACGCATCCGGGTTATCCGGTCAAATCGTTTGCCGCCGCACCGCATGCGGCCGCGCTACCGCTGATGTTCCACCGCGATGGCGGCTTCTGGCACCTGGACCAGCTGACCGGCAAGGAAACCGCCCTGGCGCCATCCGCCTCGCTGGATAAACTGAGCCGCGTGCCGCGTCACACCCGCTTCGCCAGCGATCCGTATCCGGAACACTGGATCATCCGCACCAACGGCAACGACATGTACAGCACGGTGGCGGCGAACGCCATGTCCACCGCCTGATTCCCGCTTACGCTGACGGCTTCTTGGCCGGCAGCGGTATCCAGTCCGTCTCCCCCGGCACCTTGGCGAAGCGCTGCGCTTCCCAGTCGTCCGCCGCCTGCGCGATGCGCTCCTTGCGCGACGAAACGAAATTCCAGTACATGAAGCGATGGCCATCCAGCGGCTCGCCACCGATGACCACGAAGCGCGCTTCGGTATTGGCTTTGACGCGTTGCTGGCCACTGGTATCCAGCAGCGCCATGGTATGCAGCGCCAGCGGCGCGGCGTCGATTTCCAGCTCGCCGCTGATCGGGTAGATTGCCGCTTCGGCCGGCAGCTTGGCCAGCACCAGTTCATGGCCCGCTTGCAGCACCACGTCCAGGTACAAGGTCTGGCTGTAGGTCTGCACCGGCGAGGTCTGGCCGAAGGCTGAGCCGATCAGCACGCGCACCTTGGCGCCGTCGATGTTCAGCTCAGGAATCGCATCGGCCGGCGTGTGGCAGAAGCCCGGCGCTTCCTCCTCATGCGTCACCGGCAGCGCGGCCCACAGCTGCAGGCCATGGGTGCGGTGTGGCTTGCCGACCAGGTCTTTCGGCGTGCGCTCGGAGTGTACGATACCGCTGCCTGCCGTCATCCAGTTGACGGCGCCAGGTTCGATGCGCTGGAAGGTGCCCAGGCTGTCGCGATGATCCATCGCACCTTCAAACAGATAAGTCACGGTGGCCAGGCCGATATGCGGGTGGGCGCGCACATCGTGGTCAGCGTCCAGCGGCACATCGACCGGACCGAAATGGTCGAAGAAAATGAATGGACCAACCGCTTGCTTGACGGCGGACGGCAGGTAGCGGCGCACCATCAGGCCGCCGCCCAGGTCTTTCTCGTGGCCCTTCAGCAGATTCGAGATGCTCATGGTATTCAGCCCAGAACGGTGGTGACTTCGGTGGTCACGGAAGTCATCAATTTATGGATCGGACATTTCTGCGCGGCCGACAGCAGTTCCGCGCGCTGGGTTTCGGTCAGGTCGCCGGTCAGGTGCAGCGTGGCCGCCAAGCGATAAGTGCCCTGGCGCTCTTCGCTGGCATCGCGTTCCATACTGACTTCCACATGCTCCAGCGGGATGTTCTTGCGCTTGGCGTACCACACCACGGTCAATGCCTTGCAGGCGCTCAGCGCGGCGTCATACAAGTCATGCGGCGACGGGCCGGCATCGTTGCCACCCTCTTCCACCGAGCCGTCGGTGGAGATAATGTGATTGCGCACATGGACAATGTGTCGCATTGGAAGTGATTGATCACGCAGGGCTTTGATAGTCATTCTGTGTTCCTTGATGGCGTTGAATCAGAACCGACAATGTACACCGAATGGCTGAGCCGCGCTTCTACTAAAAGGTCATCACCCGCTTCAGAATTCAAACTTGACGATGGTGTCGTCGGACCAGCTTTCGTCATGGATGGGCGGCGCGTAACGCACCGGGTCCTTTGCGTCCAGACGCTCCGGTTTCAGTTGCTCGCGCCGTTCGCCATCGATCAGGGTGACGCTCCGCACTGGCTTCGATGCGGTGGAGAACACCCTGCTCCTGGACGAATGACAGGCGCCGCCCAGGGTACTCAAGTAAGTCCTGGCAAGGAACGACGTATCGAATTTGTCGACCGCCCAGCGCACCTCGCATTCGAGGCGCAGGTCGCCGAGGCGCCGCTGGTCCGGCGGAATGCCGGGCGTGTGGATATCCGGACGCCAGCGATACAGTCCCTTCCTGATGTTGAGTTGCAGGTCCGCGTCGTCCTTGAATGCCGCAGCATCACGCGGCAGCGAGAACGTGGCGTCAGCGGCAATCGGCACATCGATGTTGGAGTTGTCGCCAGCGATACGCAACTTGAGATCCGCAAGCGATAGATTGGACTTTTGCGGCTGCAGCACAAATCTCAGCGCGGCGCCCGGCGCCAGGTTGTGATACTTATCGAAGGCATCCAGCCCATCCACCATGTTGCGATACGGCTTCCAGTCGGGATCTTTGGTGCCGGCGACTGCCACAGACTGCACAGGCTCATCCTGCTGCGCCAGCGCAGATGCATGCGACAACATCAGGAGGGCGACAAATCCAAATCCAGGGTAACGCATTCAAATATCCTCGGTAGGGCGCTCTATTGACCAGCGCAGGGAACGGTAATCGAGCGTAATGACACTGTCCATCAGATCCCGCAGGCCAAGCAGGCCCACAACTTTTTGCCTAGTGCTGAAATCGGGATGCTGACAGTAGGAGACGCGAAAAGTGTCCAGCGTGCGCAGCCCGGCGATGACCAGCGGCCCACGCCTGCTGGTCTCGAAGCAGCTGATTTGCTTGCCCCAGCTGTTGACTTTATATTCGGTGACGCCCGGCCCCGCGACCGGTGGCAGGTCGACCAGGTCAGCCCACGCGCTGGCCGAGAGCGGGCTTAAACCAAAGCTTGCGGCGCCGGTATCCAGCATGGCGTACTTGTTGGCGCCGGATGGCAGCTTGACCTCCACCAGCAAGTGCCCGCCGATGTCATACCACTGCGCGTAGACAAGCGGCTGTGCCTTTGCTGCGCCGGCCAGGACCGCCGCCTGTTCGAATTGATAGCGCGCATTACGCAAATCCAGCGTCAGGCTGCCGTTTTCAAAGAAGGCATTGCCAACCGAGGCGACCAACTGACATTGGCCTTGCCGGATTTGCTCCAGATGCTGCTGATCGATGGCTAACTGCTGCACAACACCGGCCACCTCGAACCGCACTTGTGTCGTTTCGCCTTTGGCCTCGCCATGCCATTGAAAGGCGCCGTTCATGCCGGTATCCAGTTGCACCGAGCACGAATGTCCATCAAACTGCGCAGGCAACGTCAGCGCGACGCGCTCCTTGGGGCGATCCGGAGTAATCTGTGCATACTCCCAGTTGAACGAACGCCATTCAGCGTGCGCGTCCGCCGAAAGAAATATAGCTAGTAAATATAAAGTCAAACGCATGAGCGGATGCTATTCGCTATTTAACTTTTTTGCAACTCATGGATAACGTAAACCCGCAACTATTGGAAAACTGGCTGGCGGCACGCTCGATTGCGCGTGGCTTGCCGGCGCCGATACTGGATCATGGCGGGCTGCGTGTGGACACCGGCTTGCCGGCCGAATTGCGGCGCTATGTGTTTGCCGGACCTGATCAAGGAATCAGCGAACTGGCGCGGGAAATCAACGAGACCAATGTATTCATCAAGATGTGCGGTCCACGCGAGCAATTGCTGTCGCGCGTCACACCGCGCTGGCACTTGCAGGCCGGTGCCTACCTGATGACCAAGCCACCAGGCATCAACCCTGTGCCCTCGCTGCCGCCCGGCTACTGGATGCAGCAAAAAACCGAGTCGCAAGTAACCACGGCCCGCATTTTCACCGAGGCTGATGTACTGGTCGCCAGCGGCTACGCGGTGGAACATGAGGGGGTATTTATATTCGACCGCATCTCGGTCGATGTCGTGCACCGTCAACAGGGTCTTGGTGCCGCGCTGATGGCGGCTTTGGGCACAGCCCAGCAATCGCAGGCTGCCCAGCGCGTGCTGGTGGCCACCGAAATGGGCCGCGCCTTGTATGCGACGCTTGGCTGGCGCGTCCTCTCGCCGTATTCGACGGTAGCGCTTACGCCACCGCCCGCATAATATCGTGCAGGCTGCTGACCTGATAAGTAGGCACTGCCTCCGACGCATTGACAAGGCGCTCAGGATTGAACCAGCAGCTCTCGATGCCGTACCGGTTGGCGCCGAGGATGTCCGCATCCAGGCGATCGCCGATGATGATCGCCTCTTCCTTGACAAACGGCCGCGCCATCTGCGCCGCGTATTCAAAGAAGCGCACATCCGGCTTGGCATAGCCGCTGGCTTCGGATGTCGCGACGAAGGAGATCGAGTCACGCAGTCCGGACTTGAGGATGCGCTGGTTCTGGATCGCTTCCACACCGTTGGTGATGATGCCCACCTCACCAATGCCAGCCAGCGTTTCGCACAGCTGCACCGCACCGTCGATCAACACTACCGTATCCGACAGCGATTCCAGATACAGCTGGCTGGCCGCTTCCGGGTCCAGCTCAAGGCCGTTCTCCATGAAGGTCTTGCGGAAGCGCTCCACCTTGAGGAAGTCCTTGGATACGGAGCCGGTTTCAAAGGCCCGCCACAGCGCGATATTGATCGCCTGGTATTGCAGGAACAGCGCGGCCATGTCGCCGGTCAGGCCCAGTGCCTGCAAGGTGCGGGCAAACGACAACTGCTCGGAAGCCTTGAAGTCCAGCAGCGTATCGTCCAGGTCAAACAAAAACAGCTTGTGCTTCATACGACTTTCTTGACGAATTCAGTCTTCAGGCTCATGGCGCCGAAGCCGTCGATCTTGCAATCGATATCGTGATCGGCATCGACCAGGCGAATGTTTTTCACCTTGGTGCCGACTTTGACGGTGCCGCCGCCACCTTTCAATTTCAGGTCTTTGATAACGGTGACTGTATCGCCATCCTGCAGCACATTACCGACCGAGTCGCGGTAGACGCGCGCGCCCTCATCCGCTTCCGCTGCGGCGCCGGCGCTCCACTCGTGCGCGCACTCCGGGCACACCAGCTGGGCGCCATCTTCGTACGTATATTCGGAACTGCATTTAGGGCATGGTGGCAAAGCGCTCATAATTAAATCCTGACTTCCAAAGCTCGGCAGTATACCTCATGCGAGCTTGCGAGCGACTCTAAAGCCGACGATGTCGTTGGCCAGCACGGCGGAAAAGCCGTTCCTTACAGCCGATCGCAGGTAGCGCGGGTTGTACAGCCACGAGCCGCCGCGCAACACCCGCCGTACCGGATCGCCACCCTGCTCCCACGCGCTGCCATCCGCCGGTGCGCCGGTATAATTATCGTGCACCACGTCCTGCGTCCATTCCCACACGTTGCCGTGCATATCGAACAAGCCCCAGGGATTCGGCTGAAAAGCGCCAACCTTGCTGGTGCCTTGCAGATAGGCGCCACGCGGGCCGCCGTTGTAGGTGTAATGGCCATCGTAGTTGGCCTGCTCGGTGCTGATCGTATCGCCGAAACTGAAAGCGGTCTTGGTGCCGGCGCGGCAGGCATACTCCCATTCCGCTTCAGTCGGCAGGCGATATAGCTGTCCGGTCCTGTCGGACAGCCAGCGCAGATACTGCTGCGCGTCCATCCAGCTGACGCCGACCACCGGATGCTCGTCCGTCTGCGCGTAGCCAGGCGCGCGCCAGTCGGTGTCGGACTGCGACTCCCAGCCGGTATCTTTGACAAAGCGCCGCCACTGGCCCACGGTTACCGGAAAACGGCCCATGGCAAAGGAGTACTCGATGCCGACCCAATGCGGCGGCTGCTCGCGGTCCAGCCAGTTCTTTTGCGCGCCCGCCTTGATGGCCAAGGCCTGTTCATGCTCCTGGGAGCCCATCTGGAAGCGTCCGGTCGGTATCAGCACCAGGTCAGGGCCAGCGCCGCTGCCATCAAGGAAGCGGTCGCGCAGCACACCATTGGCGTCGGCCACCGGCGTGTTGGCCGTCAATGCTGCCAATTCCGCCGCATGACGTTCCGCCTGCTGCTTGCGATGCCGCTCCTGCTCCTGGCGATAGGCAGCTTCCGCCTTCAGCTGCGCCGCCTTGCGCTGCTGCTCTTCACGCTCGTCGCGCGCCTGCTTGGCATCGGCGTCGCGGCGCGCCTGCAACTGCTCGCGCAGCACTTGCTTGCGGGCTTGCGCGGCAGCCTCCGCTTCGGCGCGCTGCTTCGCTTCAAGCGCGCGCCGCTGCTGCTCCTGCTTTTGCTTGTCGACGGCCGCCGCCTGCATCTCGGCCTGCCGGCGCGCTGCCAGTTCAGCCACCATCGCCTTGCGCTTTTCTTCCGTCTGGCGTGCCTGCTCCGCTTGCGCCGCCTGCTCGTTCCTGCGCTGCTGCTCGCGCTCCGCCTGTTCGCGCGCTGCCTGCTCGGCCTGCGCTGCCAGTTCCGCTTCGCTCGGACCGGCAGCACGGCGCAACTCCGCCAGCAGCTCATTGACCGATGCCGGACGACGCTCCTGCAAATAAGCGAAACCTTCTTGCAGTACCTTCCACTGCCGTTCATTCAGGCCGCGCGGTGGCGACGGATGAAAATCGGCCGGCCGCATATCGTCGAAAGGCATGCGGCCTTCCAGCAATTGATAGATCATGACCGCCACCGCATACACGTCCAGCTTTGGCGCGGGCTGACGTTGATGGGTGCCTGCTTCCGGCGCGCGGTAGCCGGCGGTGCCAGCATTCGGCGTTTGCAGGCCAAGGCTGCTGCCGGCACTGCGCGCACGCGAAGCGATGCCGAAGTCCAGCAGCTTCACTTCGCCGCGCTGGGTCAGAAATACATTGCCGGGCTTGATGTCGCGGTGTACCAGCTTGTGCTTGTCCCATGCGTACTGCAGCGCTTCGCCGATCGGCGACAGCAGCTTGTACACCGATTCCAGCGACAGCGTGCCCTGCTCCGCAAGATAGGCATCCAAATCCTGCCCTTCCAGATACTCCATGATGATGAAGTAGCTGGAGGTGGCCGGGTCCTGCGCCCACTCATAGACGCGGACGATATGTTCATGCGCCAGTTTGCGCGCCTGCGTGGCTTCTTCGATCAGCAGCTTGGCATGGGTGGCGCTTTGCGTCAGCTGCGGCGGCAGGATTTTCAGTGCCACCAGTTCGCTGTGCCCCAGCTCCGCGTGCGTGGCCAGGTCGGTCGCCAGCCACACCTGTCCCATGCCGCCCATGCCAATCAGGCGCTCCAGCCGGTAACGGCGGTTTTGCGGGCCGATTTCCTGGCCGGTCATCAGGCCCAGCTCCGTGCCCTGCCGCTGCGGCAGTTGCGCAGGTGCGGCCAGGCCTCCTGGTGGCGCGTACTCCGCATCCAGGATGGCGTTCTTGCGACGGTCGAACTCTTGGAGACTCAACAAACCGTCATCATGTAAGGCCCGCAGTTCGCGGATCTTGTCTCTTGCTGTTTGCATCTTTACCCGATAAGTTACTGCAGCGGTGCGCCGCATTCGGCACAAAACTTGTCATGCTCCCGACCTGGCGGCACCGGGTGGCCGTTGGCGCAGCGATGCTGCACCACCACTGTCGCCGGCGCTGCCGCCTTGGCCACGTTAATCAGGTCAACCTGATGGCGCCTGTCTTTATCCAGCTCCGCATCGCGGTGCGCACGCTCTTCGAGCACGCGCTCATACGCCATGCGTGCGGCCTCCACCGGCGTGACGCCCTGCTCGGCCGCCACCACCTGCGACAATGCCTGTATCTGTTCAGCAGTCATGCCCCCCTGGATTTGCAGCTTCATGATCTGCGCCACCGCTTCCACATTGGACGGCGCGGCCACGGCAGCAATCGCCATGTCACTCATGCGGTTCATGGTTTCCATGCGGCGGATTTCGTGATCCTGCTGCGACTGCTGGTTGGTGAAAGCGGCCGCGCGTTCCTGTTCGAATTTTCGCAGCTCGTGCTGCCATGCGGCTTCCTGCTCGCGCTGTTTCAGCACCAGGCGCTGTTCGTCGATCGCCAATTGGTCCAGCATGGCCTGCTTGGCGTTGGCCTGAGTCTGGCGCGCGTGCATGCCATCCGCCTCGATGGTGCGCAGCAGCTTTTCATACTGTGCTACCGCATCGGCTTGCGCGCCGGTGCGCTTGAGATCCTCAATCTTCTGATTGATCTCCGCCACCTGCACCGCGTTCGTGGCGTCCTTGACCGCATCGCCGCGCAGCAGTTCGCGCTGCCGGGCCAGTGCCAGCTGATCTTCCCACTCCTGCACACGCTCAGCTTCACGGCGGCGCGCAGCATTCGCTATCGTCATGCCCTGGATGCGGGCGGCGTGGGCTTCCGACTCGATTTGCAACTCGCGCGCCTTTTCGTCCTTCTCGCGCTGGCGCAGCGCAGCCAGTTCGGCGCGCTTGTGCGATTCGTCTTCGATCAACAAGGCCTGCGCGATCTGGTTTTCGATCGCCTGCTGGCGCAGCTGATGCGACAGGCGTTGCTGTGCGATCTGGCGCTGCTCGGCGGCGGTCTGCTGTAGCACTTCCAGCTCTGTGCGCATGCGGATCTGGGCCAATTGGCGCACATGATCCCAATCGGCCTGCTCGCCCTGGCGGTGCGATTTATTCTTCGAAAGCTCGTGTTCCAGGTCTGCCAGCACGGTGCCAGCACCTTTGTCGATGGCGACCTTGCGAGTCTTGGAATCCATCACGCGGCTGTACAGCTCCACTTCGCGCGCGCGCAAGGCTTGCACACGCTCAGCTTCTTTCAGCGTCAGCTCGGCCTTGTTGACACTGGCGTCCTGGCGCAGCTCCGCGCGGCGGAAGTCCGAATGCATCTTCTGCTCGTCGCGGGCGATGGCCTGCCATTCCTCGTCGCTATAAATCTGGTCCAGCTGTTTGGTATGTTCCAGCTGCACGTGGCGCTCATCGGCCACCAGCCACAAGGAGCCGATGCGCGCGCGGTTATGGTCAAATTTATCGTGGCGCAGCGCGACGGTGTCCACACCGTCAACCGCCAGCCCGTAGGTGGCCAGGCGCAGCTTGAGGGCTGCTTGCAGGCGTTCGTTCAGTTGCAGCCGCAGATCGCCATTGCCAGCCATTTCGCGGATCGAGCGGCTGCCGACAAATTCGGCGACCAACTGGCGCACCGATGGTTGCAGCAGTTCGTGCAGATGCGCGGTGTTGACCACACCCGGCACCGTCATGAAGTGCTGCGCAAAAGCCGGTACGCTTTCGATACGGATGGCAACCGTGAAGCTGGCCGAAACTTTCAGATGCTCCGCCGTGTGCAGGTCGTCGAACGCGAATTCCACCGGCAGCGGCAAGGTGCGGGTGATGAGGATTTCGGCGTTCTGGTTACGCAGCAGGTGATTCAGACGGGTGAAGAATCCTTCGATTTCGTATTCACCCTGCGGCACTTCAGTGGCCTTGTCGGCTTGCAGGATGTAGGCGCGCGTGGTTGCCGGCACGCGCAAGGTCTTGGTGAAGATGCCGGACAGCGTGCTGACGCCGAAGTAAACGGCCAGCTCATTATCGCCGGGGATCCAGCGGTTGTCGCGCAATACCGGTTCGCTGCGCGGCGCGCCCAGCGTCAGGCCGCAGTGCTTGCAATAGCCCGACTGGTCGCCGTTTTTGTGCTCGCACCGCGGGCATTTGACGCCGCCAAAACCAAACATTTGGAACATGTCAGACTCCTTCTACGATTCATCTTCCGCGCCGCCCTTCGATCTGCCGATTTTAGCAGGGCAAGCCCGATTTCTTCTTGCGCACAGTTTAAATCATGCCAATCTTGTCGATACAGGCCAGCGTCGCGCCTTTTTGGCGCAATCCGGCCGCGAATCCGGGCGGCAGGCAGTCCTGCCAGTCCTTTGGCAGCAGCACGCGATCGCCATGATTTACTTGATTGAATATCAATTCCAGCTTCGATTCGCGGCCATCCACGGTGTCGACCCGGCCAGCATGCCATGCGCTGGAGCAGCCGGTGGCGATGATACGGCCGCGCGGTACGAATTCCCGCCCCCGCGCCAGGCGATCGGCCATCACCAGTGCCAGCTGGTAGGAGCCACCCTGAAAGCGTGGCTGGCCGAAGCGGACCACAGTGCGCCAGCGCCCCAGGGCCTTGCCATCGAAGTGGCGCGCGGCGTTCAACGTCTGTTTGACTTCCTGCTGTGCGGTCAGTTCCAGGCCAGGCGCGGTGATGCTGTCTTCCTCGCTGCGCGCTGCCGCTTCAAGCGGAAAGACGCTGACTTCGAGCCAGCCTAGGGTATCGTTGATGCCACCGCTGTGCAGCGGGAACCAGGTGCGCACCGTGGAGACAGCGGCCGACATGTCGGCGTGGCCGATCAGCGCGCCAAGATGCGTGATGCGCACCGCATCAACTGGTGCTGCGCCCTCGCCTACCTGCACGGTGCCGTCGACGCGGCCAAGATGCCAGGCGTCGGAACTGCCTTGTGCGATGGTTGGCTGGATTGGCTGAAGGCCGCGCACCATGCGGTCCGCCAGTACGGCGGCCAGTTCCCAGTCGCGTTCATCGGCGGCTGGGGCGATGTCCATGCTTAGCATCACCTGGTCACGGCTGTCGAACCGCGCTTCGGTGTGGCGCGCGAGGCGGACGACTTGCTGCATGCGTTCGGCAATCGATGGAGCGTTTGGCGCCGTGCATTTGACGTCGGCGCGATTGGCGCGTGGACGCCGGCTGGCGGTGATGGTGAGTATGCGGCCATCGGCCAGCACGCTGCGGCATTCGGCGTTGGCTGGCACGGCGCTGACTGAGATGGTGGTCATAGCGATGGCTCCGTGCGCGGGACGTAGGTGGTGCGGCGCAATGACAAGCCGGTTTCCAGGTTGGTGCAGATGCGGTCCGCTTCTTCCAGCAGCAACAGCCACTGTTCCGGGCTTGCCAGTTGAAGGCGGGCAAGCAGCGGCCAGGCTTCGTCAAGCGCGGTTTGGGCGATTTGCGTTTGCGCGCTGCGCAGGGTTTGGTCAGCTGCTGGCAGTGGCTGGTCTGGCGCGGCCCAGGCCAGAGATGGCATGGTATTGACGTTCAGTGCCGCCATGCCGAGGCGCAGCAGCACGGACTGCTGTTGCTGGAAAATGTCCAGGCCTTCAGGCAGCGCAAGCAGGCGTAGTTCGCGGCTCAAGGCCGGCAGTTCGAGGAACAGGCGGCGTAAGGCGCGCGCATCCTGCTCGGCCACGCTCATCTGCCCCACAGGCAGGCAGGTGGCGAGGCCGGTCGGCGTGGCGACGGGACTCGCTGCAGTGCCGGCGGTGTCGGCCGGGATGGCCGCGCGTTCGGCTTCGGCGGCTTGAGCGGCTCGGGCCTGGAGGACTGTGGCGTAGTCGATTTCATCGCCCAAGTCCACTGGCACGCAATCGTCTACCGTCACGCCATAGCGCATGTACATCAGCTGATTCAGGCCGGCGCGGAAGGCATGCCATTCGTCGAGCGACGTGCACGGCGGCAGATCAAGTGCGCCCTGGGCCAGTTCCGCTTGCAGCGCCATCTGGGCCGCCACCGCAAAGTCTGGCAGCTCCAGCCTTCCCGCCGTTTCGCTGTAGAGATATAAATCAAACCGTTGTTGCGACACGCGCGGATTTGCCGCGTCCACGACAAACCGCAGCCGCAGGCCCCATTCTGGCGCCGCCGCAAACGGCACCAGGTCCACCGTGTAAGGACCTGGATGAAAACAGAACGCCATCTCGCCCTGCTCGCACGAGACTTTGCCCACCGCCGCGCGCCGCGCATGGCCTGCCGCGTTGAATATCACCACCGCACTCTGCGCGGGCGCAAGGTCGCCATCATCGAGCCGCAGCGCGATCAGGGTGGCGCCCAAGCCGTTGGTGTCAGTGGCTTGTTTGCGGCGGCGGCTGAATAATCTCATCGTCTACGGCGCCACCGGCTCGACGGCAAAGCCGGCTCCATACAGTTGAAAATGCGATCCGGGCGCGGTGGCGAACGGCCAAACACGCTCGCATTCGCCGTCCGCGTCCAGCCGGCCTTGCAGCACAATGGCGCCGCCGCCGTCGATCACGCGCAACTGCGGCTGTTCGCGCAGTACGCGCTCGGCAAACGGCGCTTCGGTGGACAGGCTGAGAATCACCTGCCAACCGCCATCCTGCGGCAGGAAGTTCAGCGTCCAATAACCATCATCAGTGACCAGGGCCTCCAGCGCCTCGGCGGTGGAGGCGGCGCGCAGCATACCGCTGCTGCCCGTCCATACCGGATCGTTGGCGGCCCGTGGCTGAGCGGCCGCGTGGCGCTCCAATGAGAGCTGCCGGAAGCGACGCAACGTCAGCGGCGATGCCGACAAGGCCTGGCGCTCGTTTGGCGTCAGCGCGCGCGTGCCGTCCAGCGCTGCCGACAGCGTGGCGTCGGCCAGCATCAGGCGGTCTCCCGGTACGGGACGCGACAGCAACAGGCGCTCGCGCAGCCGTGCATCCAGATCATCATGTGGCAAGTTCAAATTATTCTCCTTCATCGCGTGCCGGCTGCTTGCAGCCTGGCGATCGCTTCATTACGGCGCTTGCGCAGCGTCGGCATCGAAATCTGGTCCAGCGCCGCCAGTTGCTGTAGCGTTGGCAGCTCGCCGGTGGCCGGGTCCAGCCAGGCGTCGGGATAAGTATCATCCGCAGCGCCCAGCAGTTTTTGGTACACGGCCAGGCGGATCGGCAGCGATTCGTCGTGCAACATGCGCACCGTCCAGCTGCCGGCTTCCTGCGCGGACCGCGCCATTTCCAGATAGCGGAGGGGCAGGGAAAGGTCTTCGGCGCGGACTTGTTCGGCGGCCAGTTGCTCGTCACTGGCAAACGGGCCGGTCTCCTCAATGTCATCGTCGGCGACGTCGGCCGCTTCGTCCGCCTCCGGCGCGGACAGAATGCAGTCATCGTCCGGCGCCTGGCCGCTGGCCTCCGCCTGCTCCGACTCGCCCAGCACGCGCCAGTAGTCCTCCAGCCACAACGCGGCCTCGCCAGCATCCGATTGCCACTCTTCGGTACTATCCATATTGGCCGACAGTTCCTCGTAATCGCCAATCTCCGCCAGCAGCGCCGCGATCTTGTCCGGACTATTTTTCAGGCTGGCGAAGCGCTTGGACCGGGTGTGCAATGGCCCGGGCGAACCGGCAAATTGCTCCAGTGACTCGCTCCAGCGGATAATCCACTCCGCCTTGCAGGCACTGATGGATTTCATTTGCCGCACCTCGATTGGCGTGCCGGCCAGCGGCCTTCCGAGGATCGCGCCGACCTGCGCGGCGTTCTGCTCCCAAGCCACAAACAGGCCGGAGATTTCCCGATAGGCGGTGTCCAGCATGCGGTAGGTGTAGATTTTATTGGGTGAGCAATCGCGCCCGGAGGCGATGATGTAGTTGTCCGCGTCAACCTTGTCGCGCAAGGTCGCATACATATCATTGACTTTTTTGCGCAGCACGCCCTCGGCGGCAGGATCGCGCCAGAAATCCCCGCTGCGCGCATGTTCGCTGGCCATGGCGGCGACAAACGCCGTCCAGTAGGCGGTTTGCGCCTGCAGCTCATACAGCAGCCCTAGCGACAACTCGTACACGCTTTCGCCATAGCTGTTGCCCTCGGCCTCACCGCGCGCGCTGCGGGCATTGGCGCGCAAGGCGGCGGCTACCGCATCGGTATAAGCGTCGAGCAGGGCCGCATGCCGCTCGGGTTCGAGCACCTGGTGCATATCAATCTGCCGGAATGCCTGCAACGAGCAAAGCCCCAGCAGCTTGCGCACTTGTTCCCAGCCGTGCTCCTGATACCGGGTTCCTGGCAAGCGCATAAAGTCCTGTATAAAAAATGAAGTCAAAAGGCTTTTCAAGCATGCCACAAAAAACAGGTTCGCATTATCCCGTTTACAAGGCTATTTCCCCTTCTGTTCACCGTTCTGCGCGGCCAGCGTGGACAGAATCGCGGCAATCACCGGCGCCGCATGCTCGCCGCCAGTGGCGTCGGAGTGGCTGACAAAGGCCGCCATCGCCAGCCGGTGACGCTGGCCGGGCAAGCTGCCCGGTTCCAGCCATCCGGTGAACCAGACGGTCGCGGTGTCCTCGCCACTGGGCGCAGTGCCTGTTTTGCCGTACAGGCCCGCACGCACAGCAGCCAGCGAGGCGCCACGAAAAGCGCCCGCACCGGTGCCGACATCGACCACGCCTTTCATGCCGGCCTTGATCCGGTCCAGGCGGATGCCCAGCGGTGGCGCGGTCGGCACGCCGGCGCTGGCGCCGTCCAGCGACAGCAGCATGCGTGGCGCCACCACCCTGCCCTGGCCAACCGCCGCCGACGCCAGCGCCATTTGCAGCGGCGTCACCTGCATACGCAGGCCGATCGCCATCTGGCGCAGTTCGTGGCGGGTGTGGATAGGATCGATGCGCGCAGGCGTGGCTTGCAGCGCGTCCCAGGTGCGCCAGTTGAAGTCAGCCGGCAGCAATCCGCCGTCAAGGCGCAGTGTTTGCTCGAAGCCCAATCGGCGTGCGGCAGCGACAATGGGCCGCACGCTATCCAGCGCATCGGCGTCCAGCGCCTGCACATCCGGTGCGCCGCCATCAGGACGGCCGAACAGGCTACGGTCACTCAGTTCGCTGGACCAGGCAAACCAGGTATTCAGGCTGTAGGTCAGCGCTTGCGCCAGTCCGAGACGCCCCTCCTGCGCGCGGCGATCCAGGCTTTGTTCGCGGTAGTTGGTGATATGCGCCAGGCGCGGATTCATCGGGTAGCTGGCGGCGTCGGTCTGGAAGCCGTAACCACGCTGCGCCGCCAGGCGATTGATGGCGGGGAGTGGCATCCCGCTTAGCAGCGCATCGATCTGCTGATCATTTTGCGCCGCCAGTTCGAGGCCCAGCGCGCTGATGACTTTAAAGGTCGAGCCGGGGCTCTGGTGCGCGCCGCCATCGTGTTGCAAGGCCGGCAGGCGCAGTGGGCTGCGCGCGGGGCTGGTGCGGTCGAAATCGCGCACCTCGGCCCAGTTGGCGGCGTTGACGTCGCCCGCGCCGGCGCCTGTCGCTGCGAGGATGTCGCCGGTTTCGGTGTCAAGAATGACCATGCCAGCGTGACGGCCTTCAGGTGCGGGCTGGCTGCCGGTGCAGCGACCGTCCTGCCAGCGGCCACGGTGCATGGCGACGCAGTCCAGCACCCGTTGGCTCAGTGCTTGCAGTGGCAGGTCGAGCGTCAGCACGGCGTTGACTGTGCCGGCGGGGGCGGGCAAACGGGCCAGCATGCCGGTGACGCTGTTGGCGTGTTCGCTGCTGATGCCCAGCAGCGGTGCAAGGCCGGCTTCCGTAGCGGATTCGCTAGGTGCGCCGTCCGTCCACAGGGTGGTGCCATTGCGGTCTTGCAGCTGGACTGCCGATGGCATGTTGCGGCGCGCGCTGACGTTGTCGCTTTGCGCGAGCGGCTGCCAGATCAGGTGGCCGCCGACGACGCGCAGGTGGCGGTATTTCTGGTCTTCCGGCGTGTTGAAGTCCAGTGGCTGCAAATCCAGGCGGATAGTGCGAACGCCGGCTTGCAGCGTCAGCGTAATTTGCTGAACGTCGCTGCTATTGGCGCAGGCGCGGCCGGTACATGCGGGCGTCAGCTGGGCGCTGGCGCCATTGATGCCGGCCGCTGCCACCCTCCCTGCGACCAGCATGTGCAGTATTTCGCCGCCGTTGGCTGCGCGCGGCAGGTTGAGCGTCAGGCGCACGTTGGGGCGACCTCCCATGATCTCTGTGGCCTGCGGCCAGCGGGCGATACGTGTCCAAGGCTGCCAGCCTTGTGGCAGCGATGCAAACAGGCGCGATGCGGCTACCGGCATCTGGCTGGTAGTGGCGATGATCACTGGCGCGTTGCCGTTGCCTGCGTTGTCGGCGGTGGTGGCGCTCCAGTCCAGCGGCAGGTCGGCTGGACCTTTGATGCGCCATGCCAGCAGGCGACGCTCGCTGTTGTAGATGTCGATCTGCTGGCGAACATAAGCACCGTCGGCCTGGTAATACAGGCGCTTGAAGAGTTTCTGCGTGGCGGGACCTGGCTGGACCTGCTTCCAGTTTCCCAGTTCCGCAGCGCGCTCGCTGGCATGTGCAGCTTGCCACTGCGGCAGATCGCGCGGAGCGATGTCGATGGCGCCGCTAGGGTTGAGGCGCATCAGTCCTTGTGCTTGCAGTTGTTCGAACAGGGCCTGGTCTTCCAGTGCGCCAGCTGCGCCTGCGGGAACCTGGTAGTCGCCAGCAGCGAGATAGGCGTTGACTGCGCGGCCGCGTGCCGGGAACGCGGTGACCAGTGCGGCGACCTGGCCGGCCGGCGCACGCGTGGCCGACGGCGCGGCGGGGCGGTAAATCTGTACGACCAGCTCACCAGCCTGCGGGCACATGGCGTTGCTGCGGCGTTCGATGCGCAATGCGGCGTTCGCGCCCCACAGCAGCCAGCCTTGCTGGCGCAAAGCGACCTGGCCGCTACTGCCCTGCTCGATCTGGCCGAAGCTGGCATCGCTGAGCCAGCGGGCATCGCCCTGGCGTGCGTGCCAGCTGAGTTGCAGCGGTTCGCTCAGCGGATCGCTGAAATCGCCCCTGGCCATGCCTTCAATCTGTACTTCGGGCATGGCGTCGGCGCCGTTGTTGCGGTCTGCTACCAGCAGGACGTTGCGCAGAGAAATCTGCACGTTGGCTTCTTCGTTGCGCTTCACCCAGCGCTTGACGTCGTCGAAGCGGTAGCCGATACGCAGCGGCAGCAGGCGCGTGTCGGTAGGGCTGCGCAGCTGGCTGCACAGATCCACACGGACTGGCGGTGCGGCTTGCAGGCCGGAAGCGATCAGCAAGACGCCGCCCGGATGCAGGCTGGCGCTGATGCCGGTTTCGGCTGGCACGCGGAAGCTGATACCCGGCAGCACGGATTGGTAGGCGTTGGCGGCGCGGATGTTGGCAGCCGACTGTGGCGTACTGGCGGTGGTGGCGGCCAAATGGCGCGCGTGGCCGGCGATCAGCGCGCCGCCGCCCGCCGCCAGGACTACGCCTACCGCCGTGATCCAGGCGACGCGCGACGTGCGCGGACCGACCGCGCCAGCGGAACGGCCATCTTGCCGGGCATGTTCATCGCGCGAGCGGAGCGTGCCGCCTCTGGCGGCTGGGCCGGCGGCATTGTCTGGGGCGGCGGTGGCGGTGGCGGTGGCGGTGGCGGCGGTGGCGGTGGCGGTGGCGGTGGCGGCGGTGGCGGTGGCGGTGGCGGTGGTTGTGCCAGCGGGTTCGCGGCGCGAGGACACCAGCCTGACAGCGGGACCGCGCTGTCCGGCGTGCAGGTTGGCGCGGCGACGGCGGGTGCGGCGCCGCTCGGCCCAGGCTTGCAATATGGTGCGGATGAAGTGCGGCATATACCCCTCGCTATTGGTTTGCACTCTTTAGCCGGGGGACGGGGAAAACCGCCCTCCCATCGCGCCAGAATGCATTTCGGTCCGCAGAAAACGCATCCCGTCGCAATCCCCGCGCAGCTTGCGTCGCCTTTGGTTACAGTGACTACATCGAAACTCAATCACCAAGCAAAGGAGCACAAAATGAACGTCCTGAAAAACTTTGAAGCCCTGTTCGTCATCAGCGCAGCCCTGACCTGCGGCGCCGCCTACGCCCTGACCAGCCACACCGCGATCACGCAAGATCCAGCCATGCAAACGGTGGTGGTCAGCGCCAAGCGTCTGACGCCTGAACAGAAGCTGCAATCGGTACTGGAAGAACGCGCCATCGTCATGGCCGCTGAAGCGGACAAAGCCAACAAAATCTGAATCCGTGCGCCGGCGCACATTGGATTTGAACAGCTTTGTGTCATATGTAAAAAGTTGCATCATTCAGCACCACGACGAAAATCGCTTGATATAGTTCGTTCATGCGCAGTGCCAAGACAGCAGCAAGCGCACATAAAAGAACGGAGGATTCCATCGTGATCAAGCCAATTTTCGCCACCGCCCTGCTCGCACTGAGCGCGGCAGCTTTTGTACCCGCCACTGCGTCCGCGCAGGTCGGCGTCAGCATCGTGATCGGCAACGCACCGCCACCTCCACGCTTTGAAAGCATCCCTGCACCGCGCCGTGGCTACGTCTGGGCACCAGGCTACTGGAACTGGGATGGCCACCGCCACAACTGGGCTGGCGGCCACTGGGAACGCGAACGGCCAGGCAATTACTGGCGCCAGGCGGAATGGGTACGTGACGGCGGCAGTTGGCGCTTTGCCCCTGGCGGCTGGATCGTCAGCGGCGGCCCGACCCGGGTGGACTACATTACCGTTGCTCCGCCAGCACCGCGTTATGAACGCATTCCCGCGCCACGTTCAGGCTATGTCTGGTCGCCCGGCTATTGGGACTGGCGCGGCAATCGTCACGAATGGGTAGGCGGCAACTGGATCGCGTCGCGTCCAGGCTATGTCTACCAGCAGCCGCGCTGGGAGCAGCGTGACGGTCACTGGTATCGCCAGGAAGCACGCTGGAACCGTGGCCCGAACGGCGACCGCGATCATGACGGCATCCCGAACCGCTACGACCGTCACGACAACCGTGGCGACCATCGCGGCGACAACCGTGGACGCGGAGACCGCGACCACGACGGTGTCCCCAACCGCTATGACCGCGACCGCGATGGCGACGGCGTCCCGAACCGCTACGACCACCATCCTGACAACCGCCGCCGCGATTAATGGACAACTCCGAGTTTGAAATGCTGGCCACGGCCGCCTTCAAGGGCGAGCGCGTGGCCGCGCGCCGGTTGGCGGCACGCACGCAAGTCAGCGAAGCACAGGCGCTGTTGCAGGTACTGTCCCTGGCGGCTGGCGCGCTGGGACTGGCGCAACTGCTGGCCGAACGCCAGGCGCTGCGCCAGCGCGACGAAGAGCGCCGCGCCGGCCGGCAAGCCGACGCCGCGCACAAGCTGGCGCAGCGCAAGGCCGGCATGCAAGCAACGGCCGCTTGGCGTGGCTGGTTCGATGGTTCGGCCCACCCGAATCCCGGCCGGATCGGCATCGGCGCGCTGCTCTGCGGGCCGGATGGCCAGCGCGTGGAAATCAGCCGCCGCGCCGGGCATGGCAACAGCAGCGAAGCGGAATACCTGGCCCTGACGGCGCTACTGGAAGCAGCACGGGAAATGGGCGCAACCGAACTGGCCGTGCATGGCGACAGCCAGGTAGTCATCAATGATGTGAATCTGTACGCGGCGCGTGGCGCCAAGGGACTGGAAGAACATCGTGCGCGCGTGATGGCGCTGATGGCGGCACTGGGCGCCGTGAACCTGCGCTGGGTGCCGCGTCACCGCAATGGCGACGCCGACCGCCTGTCGCAACAGGCGATCGGCCAGCCGGATTAACGGGCGATCTGCAGCGGCGAGCGCGTGGTGCGTGCGTGTTGCAGGCGCGGCGTGCCATCCACCTTGAAGACACTCACCGCCTGTGCCAGCGCGGCGGCCTGCTGCTGCATCGATTCCGCAGCGGCTGCAGCCTGTTCGACCAGCGCGGCGTTCTGCTGCGTCACCGCGTCCATCGAACCGATCGCGTGATTGACTTCGTTGATGCCGGCGCTTTGCTCGCTGCTGGCGGCGGTGATTTCCGAAATCATGTCGCTGACTTTGTGCACGCTGGCGACGATTTCGTCCATCGTGGTGCCGGCATCGGCCACCAGCTTGCTGCCCTGGTTGACCTTCTCGACCGAGTCGCCGATCAGCGCCTTGATTTCCTTGGCAGCCGAGGCGGAACGCTGCGCCAGGTTGCGCACTTCCGACGCCACCACCGCGAAGCCACGGCCTTGCTCACCGGCGCGCGCCGCTTCAACGGCGGCATTCAGCGCCAGGATGTTGGTCTGGAAGGCGATACCGTCAATCACCGAAATGATGTCGACAATCTTGCTGGACGACTGGTTGATCGAATCCATCGTGCCCACCACTTCCGCCACCACGGCGCCGCCCTTGACAGCAACCTGCGCCGCCGATGCGGCCAGCTGGTTGGCCTGGCGGGCGTTGTCGGCATTGTGCTTGACGGTGGACGTCAGTTCTTCCATCGACGACGCGGTTTCCTCCAGCGCGCCCGCCTGTTGCTCGGTGCGGCGCGACAGATCCTGATTACCCTGGGCGATTTCGGTCGACGAGGTGGTAATGTGATCAGTGCCGACACGTACTTCGGTAACGATGTTCAGCAGGCTGGCGTTCATTTCCTTCAGCGCCGACAGCAGCTGGCCGGTTTCGTCCTTGGCGCTGTCGTCGATATGGCCGGTCAGGTCGCCGCTGGCGACGCGGCGCGCGGCCGTCACCGCTTGCTGCAGCGGACGGACGATGCCGGTGGTCAGCAGCCAGGCGCTGGTCAGGCCGAACACCAGCACCAGCGCGGCCAGCACGAACAGCAGGTGACGGCTGCTGGTGGCGACATCGTCGATGTGGGCGGCGCTGGCGTCGATCTTCGCACGCTGCATTTTCAGCAGTTCGACGATCAGTTCCTGATACTTGGCGGTGCCAGGCCGGAAAACGGTTTCAAAAATCTTCGTGGCTTCATCCAGTTCGCCGGCGGTCTTCAGCTTGTTGATCTGGTCGCGCGAAGACAGGTACACTTTACGCTGCGCGCCGATGCGGGTGAACAGTTCCTTCTCGTCGGCGTCGGTGATCAGGCCTTCGATTTTCTTCTGCAGTTCCGAGGAAGCGGCCGACGAGGCCTTGGACTCTTCGGCGAAGTAGGTGCCGAGCGACGGATCGCTGCTGCGTGCGATCGCGGTGGTGCGGCGGATGCCGCTATCGATCTTGCCCGACCAGTCGGAGATCATGCGCTCCTTGGCCAGTGGCACCTGCATCATTTCGCTGGTGGCCGAGGCCACGCCTTGCAGACGCCATACGCCGATGCCGGTAATCAGCATCGCAAACGCCAGGATGATTGTGAAGCCCAACGCCAGGCGTTTTCCGATACTGATATTCGCCAACATATTCATTCTTGCACCTACCTCTCAGAGTAAACCAAAAACAAAACTACGGCATCAGCATCGGGTCTTGCCCGTTGTGATGGTGGCTGGCGCTTATGCCGCCAGCGCCGTGCTCTCGATCAGCCCCATATCGGCGCTGGACATCAGCTTGTCGATGTCGACCAGGATCAGCATGCGCTCTTCAATCGTGCCCAGGCCGACAATGTGGTCGGTGTTCAGCGCCGAGCCGATTTCCGGTGCTGGCTTGATCTGCTCCGGCGCCAGCGTGGTCACGTCCGACACGCGGTCCACCACCATGCCGACCACGCGGTGGCCGATGTTCAGGATGATGACGACGGTGAACTGGTCATAGGTTGGCGCGCCCAGGTTGAACTTGATGCGCATGTCGACGATCGGCACGATGATGCCGCGCAGGTTGACCACGCCCTTGACGAATCCCGGGGCGTTGGCGATGCGCGTCGGCGTTTCGTAGCTGCGGATCTCGCTGACTTTCTGGATGTCGATGCCATACTCTTCCTGACCCAGGGTAAAGGCCAGGTACTCGCCAGCGGTATTTGCCGAGGCGTTGAGTTCGCTTACGTTGGACATAGGTTTTCCTTCATTGCTAAAGTGACTGACCGTAATGTTACCTCAAGTCAAGATGCATAGCACCAGTTAAATGCGCTCGGGCAACAAAATAAACTTATTGCAATTACCAGATTGACCATTAAATCATCCTTTTGCCTCTGCACAAGGCCACTACTAGCATGTATGATTTGCCACAAACCGCCGATTTTCAGGGAGACAGATGAATAGCTTGCTTACTGGCTGGCACCCGCGCCTGGTCGCCCTTGCCGCCGCTGCGCAGGGCACGGATGGCGCCCATGACACCAACCATTTGCACCGCGTCTGGCGCAACGCCAGCCTGCTGCTGGACGACTATCCCGAGGCCGACGCGCTGGTGGTGCTGGCCGGTTGCTACCTGCACGACCTGGTCAACCTGTCCAAGAACGATCCCGAACGCCATTTGGCCTCGCGCAAGGCGGCGCTGCTGGCCAGCCGCCAGCTGGCCGAACTGGACTTCCCGCCGAACAAGCTGGCGGCCGTCGCCCACGCCATCGAAAGCCACAGTTTTTCCGCCGGCATTCGCCCGGAGACCATCGAAGCCAAGATCGTGCAGGACGCCGACCGCCTCGACGCGCTGGGCGCGGTCGGCCTGGCGCGCCTGTTCTATACCGCCGGCCGCATGGATTCGGCGCTGGCGCACCCGGACGATCCGATGGCGCTGCACCGCGACCTGAATGACAAGGCCTATGCGCTGGACCACATCGACACCAAGCTGGCCACCCTGCCCGGCAAGATGCAGACCGCCGCCGGCCGCCGGCTGGGCGAAGCCCGCATGCAGGAGCTGATCGCCTTCCGCGACAACTTCATCGCCGAATGGGCCGCCAGCCCGGCCACGCCGTAACCTTCCCGAGCACCCATGAGCACAACTGATTCTGCAGCACCGCAGGGCAATCTGAATTTTGTACTGATCAGCGTTTTCATCGACATGCTGGGCATTGGCCTGATTGTGCCGGTGCTGCCGGTGCTGGTGGGCGAGTTCACCGGCACGCGTGAAGGCCAGGCCTATTGGTACGGCATGATGGGCGCTGTCTTCGGCCTGATGCAATTCCTGTTCATGCCGATGCTGGGCGCGATCAGCGACCGTATCGGCCGCCGCCCGGTGCTGCTGTACTCCATGGCCGGCATGTGCATCAACTTCCTCACCACCGCATGGGCGCCCAACCTGGCCTGGCTGTTCCTCGGCCGGGTGATCGGCGGCATGTCGTCGGCCAGCATGTCGGTGGCGTCGGCCTATGCGTCGGATATCTCGACGCCGGAGAACCGCGCCAAAAGCTTTGGCAAGATCGGCGCCGCCTTTGGCCTGGGCTTCATCTGCGGGCCGATGCTGGGTGGCTTGCTGGGCACCGTCGACCTGCACCTGCCGTTCTATGTCGCCGGTGCGCTGTCGGCCGCCAATTTCGTCTACGGCTATTTCGTCGTGCCGGAGTCGCTGCCGGCATCGCGCCGCGCGCCGTTCACATTATCCAAACTGAATCCATTGGCGGCAATCGGCAAGCTGGCGCGCCGTACCGACATCCGTGGCCTGATCGTCACCTACACGCTGGTGACGCTGGCAGCGATGATGCTGCAAACCACCTGGGTGTTGTACACCACCTTCCGCTTCAACTGGACGCCCGGCCAGAATGGCGCTGCGCTGTTCTGCGTCGGCCTGACGGCGGCCGTGGTGCAGGCCGGCCTGCTCGGCATATTGATCAAGCGCTTCGGCGAGGTGCGGCTATCGGTGCTGGGTTTGGTCTCGGGCGCCATCACCTACCTGCTGTATGGCCTGGCGACGCAAGGCTGGATGATGTATGTGCTAATTGTCTGCAATGTGCTGTCGTTTGCCATCGGACCGGCGTTGCAAAGCATCGTCTCCAAGAGCACGCCGTCCAATGAACAGGGCGAGTTGATGGGCTCCCTGCAATCGATCAGCAGCGTGGGCGTGATCATCATGCCGCTGCTGGGCTCCGCGATTCTGGGTGAAGTCAGCCACCTGGCATCCGACGACTGGCGCGTGGGCAGCACCTTCTACCTGTGCGCCATCATGCAGGCGGTGGCCATCCTCGTCGCGCGCAACTACTTCCGCAAGCATGAGGTGCCGGCATGACGCCGCGCGTGCTGATGGCGGCCTGTCTTGCCGTCGTCGCAGCACATGCCGGCGCCACCTGCTCGCGCGATATCGCGGCGCCGGTGTCGTCCAACGGCGCCAGCGTGATGATCGATGGCGAGCAGGTAAAAGGGATTTATCCGGACGTCCTGCGCAGCATAGGCGCCAAAACCGGCTGCAACATCGTCTTCTCGGTGGTGCCGCGCGCGCGCCAGGTGGCGCTGTTCAACACCGGCAAAGCGGACGTGCTGGCGCCGGCGTCGCGCACGCCGGGTCGCGACCAGTCAGGCACCTTTATCCCGATGATTAATCATCGCGCGATGCTGATTTCAGTGAACAATGGCCGCGCGCCCATCACCAGCGCGCAGGACCTGCTGTCCCGCAAGGAGTTGCGCGTGGCTGTGGTGCGCGGCTTCGACTACGGCGAGCATTACACCACGCTGACCACCGAACTGCAAAAGCAGGGCCGCCTGTTCGTCGAAGTCGACGTGCTTGCGGTCGCGCGCCTGCTGCACGCCGGCTCGGCCGACGTCACCATCATGGGACCGACGCTGATGGCCGGCGCGATCCGCCGCGAGTCGCGCGTGCACGGCTTGCAGGAAAAGCTGAAGGCCGAGGCGATTCCGGAACTGCCGTGGATACAGAGCGGCGCCTACCTGTCCAATGCACTCAAGCCGGAAGACCAGGCCATCCTGCGCGAGGCGCTGGAAAAGGCCGGCAAATCCAACCAGATCATGGAAGGCTACCTGCGCTATTTCCGCGCGGACGTGCTGACCGACAGCGTACGCCCGCGCCCTTAGCGCTAAAGTGCCGCCAACTGGCCGATGAACCGGCAATATGCCGGCTGCACGACCGTAGACGACAGCACATCGTTGTGGCCGGCGCCTGGCGCCAGCACCATCTGCTTGGCGGTGGACGGCAGCGCCGCGTACACCTGGCGCGCCAGACGCGGCGGCGTCACGCCATCCTCCTCGCCTTCCAGCACCAGCGCCGGCCCGGCATACGCCGACACCGCAGCCACATTGTCGATGTCCTGCAATTCGGGACTGACCTGCAAGCGTACGAACGGCCATGCATACCACGGCAGCATGGCGTTGGCCCAGTCGCGCGCGTTGGTGGTGGTCGATTCGAGGATCAGGCCACGTGCGGCGGGGCGCTGCTGCGCCACGTAAGCCGCCACAAAGCTGCCAAGCGACTGGCCATGCAAGACCACCCTTCCTGGACGCCTGGCGTTGACGTCGTCGAATATCCGCAGCGCGTCCTGCTTCAGCGCGGCGATGCTCGGCTCCCCTTTGCTGCGGCCATAACCGCGATAATCAAAGATGGTGACATCGGCGCCGCACGGCGCAACAGCGTCCAGCACCTTGGCGCCATGTTCGTCGAGATGAAAGGCATTACCGCCAAAGTAAAGCACAGTCAGCGCATTGCCAGGGCGGCTGGCGACGACACCACGCAATTCCGCACCATTCACCGGCAATGCCTGCACATCCAGTTTCCAGGCCGGTGCACTGGCCTGGTCGAGATGCCGGGTGCGCGGCGGATCTTCCGCCCGGTCTGCGCGCAGCACATTGCGCTCCCCCACCTGCACTGCACAGCCCGACAAACACAGCACCACAGCTACCGCAAACCACATGCTTTTCATGCCCAGCTCCCGTTTTTAAATGTACAATTCAATATACAACAGCAAAAACTTACTGTAAAACGATAAATTCATAAGCATGAAAATTTCTCTGATCCGCATCTTTCTGTGGCTATGCGTTGTCGTCCAGGCGACCTTTTTCTTTTTTGCCTGGACCAGCTTCACGCCGGATATCGGCATCGTGAGTATTGAAATTACCGGCGAAGGTGTCAGCAGCGCGGCCAGATTGGCAATGTCCGCCCAGCAGCGCGCAATCGGCGCGACACTGGCCGCCGTGCCCTTGCTGGTGTTGGCATATGGTTTGTGGCGGCTGGACCGGTTGTTGTTGAACTTCCGTCGCCGTGATTTGTTCACGCCGCAGTCCATCGGCCATCTGCGCGCGTTTGCCGGCGCCACGCTGGCTTCGACGTTGCTGACGATCGCCGAGCCGCCGCTGCGTGCCCTTGCCTTCTGGCTGCTGGCCGGCGGCGAGCGCCATATGTCGGCCGGGGTCCGTTCGGAGCAGTTGATACTGCTGCTGGTGTGCAGCCTGTTTTACCTGGTCACGCGCCTGATGCAGGAAGGCAGCCGGCTGGCAGCCGAGAACGAGGCCTTCATCTGATGGCCATCGTTATCAATCTCGACCTGATGCTGGCCAAGCGCAAGGTCAAATCGCGCGAGCTGGCTGCGTATGTGGGCATCACCGAGCAGAACCTGTCGCTGCTCAAATCCGGCAAGGTCAAGGGCATACGCTTTGCCACGCTGGAGAAAATCTGCGAACGCCTCGAATGCCAGCCTGGCGACATCCTGGAGCGCACAGCGGACCAGGATGTCGATGGCGGCGAGGCGGAAGCGACGCTGTAGTTACTTCGCTTCGACCACCGGCAGTTCGATCGCGCTGCGCTGTTCGCCAGCGTGGTAGACCTTCAGCGTAGCCTTCTGATAATCCGAAGGCTGGGCGTAGAAGATGTTTGGCACATAGGTCTGCGGATTGCGGTCGTACAGCGGGAACCAGCTCGATTGCACTTGCACCATGATGCGGTGGCCGGGCAGGAATACGTGGTTGGTGTTCGGCAGCGCGAAGCGGTAGCGCTCCACCGTGTTGGCCGGGATCGGCGACGGCGTTTCCAGGCTGTTGCGGTAGCGGCCACGGAAAATATCCATCGAAATGCCCAGCTGATAACCGCCCATTTCCGGCTGCGATGGCACTTCGTCCGGATAGACGTCGATCAGCTTGACCACCCAGTCGGCGTCGGTGCCGGTGGTGGAGGCGAACAGGTTGACCATCGGCGCGCCGGCGATCTGCACGCGCGCTTTCAGCGGCTCGGTCACATAGGTTAGCACGTCGGTGCGGTCGGAAACGCGGCGCTGGTCGGACACCAGCCATGGTTGCCATACAGTGCGGTCGCCCATGCGCACGGGACGCGGCACGAACGGCACCGGCTTGGCTGGATCGGAAACGTATTCGTCGTAAGCGGCACCGTCCTTCGGCGCCTCGAAGCCCAGCTTGAAGCCGTCCTGCAAGTAGATCGGCTTGAGTGGCGTGGCGCAGTCGTCGGCGCAGGCCAGCGGCCATTGCGGCAGCTTCTGCCAGCGATTGACGCCGGTCTGGTAGAACAGCACTGGCGGCGTGTCGGCAGCTGGCGCGCCATCCTTCAGGTATTGATCGAGGAAAGGCTGCATGAAGTCGCGGCGGAATTCCAGCGCGGTGTCGCCGGTGAATTTGAGCGCGCCCAGCGTCGAGCCTTCGTAGTTGACGCCACTGTGGCGCCATGGGCCCACCACCAGGTAGTTTTTGTTGTTGTCCTTGTCCTTCGGCTCCAGCGCCTTGTAGACGGCATAGGCACCGTAGATGTCTTCCTGGTCCCAGTAACCCACCACGGTCATGGTCGGCACTTTCAGTTCGCGCCTGGCGAGGATCTTGTCCAGCGCCTGGTGCTGCCAGTAGCTGTCGTAGGCGGGATGCTCGAACAGCTTCCTGGTGAAGTTGAGTTTATCCAGGCCGAACTGGGCGGCGTAGCTGCCGGCCGAGCCGGCGCGCAGCACGCCCTCGTAATCGTCGTAGACGCCGGTGGCCAGCTGTTTGCCGCTGCCTTTGGCGGCGGTCTGGCTGGCGATGTAGCTCAGGTTGGGCATGCGGAAAGCGCCGTTGTGGAACCAGTCGTCGCCGCGCCAGCCGTCGACCATCGGGCTCATAGGCACGGCGGCCTTCAGCGCCGGATGCGGATTGGTCAGCGCCATCAGCACGGTGAAGCCTTCGTAGGACGAGCCTATCATGCCGACCTTGCCGTTGGTTTCCGGGATATTTTTAACCAGCCAGTCGATGGTATCCCAGGCGTCTGTGGCGTGGTCGTTGCGGGTGTTGTTCAGTGGGCCGATCAGTGGGCGGGTCATCACGTAGTCGCCTTCGGAGCCGTATTTGCCGCGCACATCCTGGAAGACGCGGATATAGCCCTCGCCCAGCATGGTTTCGTCGCCCTGGCCGGCGGTGGCCAGCACACTCGGGCTGATGTTGCGGCTGGCGCGGCCGCTGGCGTTGTACGGCGTGCGGGTCAGGACGATCGGCGCTTTGTTGGCGCCTTGCGGGATCAGGATCACCGTGAGCAGCTTGACGCCGTCACGCATCGGTATCATGACTTCGCGTTTGACGTAGTCTGCGTTGGGAATGATGGTGTCGAATTTGGCGGGAATGTCCGGCGCCATCGCTGGCGTTTGCGCAAAGACAGGGAAAGACAAGGCAAGCAGCGCTGCAACAGCGGTAAAACGCATGACGGCTCCAGAAGAAAGATTTCCAATGAAGCAATATACCACTAATGCAGCAGCTTAAAGAGTACGGCAATGAGGCCGGATTGCGCGACCAGCAAGCCTACCGGGCCTCAAGCATAGTTCCACCACCGCGCCAACGCTTTGCGGCTGCGCAGCAGCCTTGACAGACAGGCCATGACCTGCAACCATACGGCCATGATTTTTTATGCCCCGCTTCACACCCGCACGTATTGGCGCCGCTCCTAGCGAGCGCGGCCACTGTACACCCATAGTGATGTGATATTTTTATCAACGCCGCCCTAGTCTGGTGGCGTTTTTACATCCACGCGCCAGACTCGGGCAACGTAAAGGAACCCTGATGAGTCTGCCTGAACCAAGCACCGAAGCCGTCTCCACCGCACCGAAAGGCCCGCAAATCATTCTGACCGGCGACCGTCCGACCGGTCCACTGCACCTGGGCCACTACGTCGGCAGCCTGCGCAACCGCGTGGATTACCAGCACCAGTTCAAGCAGTTCATCATGCTGGCCGACTCCCAGGCCCTGACCGACAATATGGACGACACCAACAAGGTGCACCGCAACGTGGTCGAAGTGGCGCTGGACTACCTGGCGGTCGGCATCGACCCGGCCAAGTCGACCATCCTGATCCAGTCGCAGATTCCTGAACTGGCCGAGCTGACCTTCTACTACCTGAACATGGTCACCGTTGCCCGCCTGGAGCGCAATCCGACCGTGAAGACCGAGATCGCCCTGCGCGGCTTCGAGCGCGACATCCCGGCCGGTTTCCTGACCTACCCGGCCTCGCAGGCGGCCGACATCTCGGCCTTCAAGGCCACGCTGGTGCCGGTCGGCGAAGACCAGATTCCGATGATCGAGCAGACCAACGAAATCGTGCGCCGCTTCAACCGCATCGTCAACCAGGACATCCTGGTCGAGTGCAAGGCCCTGGTGCCGGACATCGGCCGCCTGCCGGGCATCGATGGCAAGGCCAAGATGAGCAAATCGCTGGGCAACACCATCAACCTGGGCGCCAGCGCCGCTGAAATCACCGCCGCCGTCAAAAAAGTCTACACCGACCCGCTGCACCTGCGCGTCGAAGATCCTGGCCACCTGGAAGGCAACGTCGCCTTCATCTACCTGGACGCCTTCGATCCTGAAAAGGACAAGCTGGAAGAAATGAAAGCCCACTACGTGCGCGGCGGCCTGGGCGACTCCATCGTCAAGAAACGCCTGGAAGTGGTGTTGCAGGAACTGCTGGCGCCGATCCGCGCGCGCCGCGAGGAGCTGGAAAAAGACAAAGGCTACATCATGCAGCTGCTGAAGGAAGGCACGATGCAGGCGCGCGAGGTGGCAGCCAAAACCGCCGATGAAGTCAAGGCCGCCCTCGGCCTGAGCTACTTCTGATCGCGCTGACCTTGCTATGGCTGGCGTCGTTCTACGGCGTCGCCAGCGTGGCCTGTTTCATCGCCTACGCGCTCGACAAGTCCGCCGCCATCGAGCGTCGCCAGCGCATTTCAGAACGCACGCTGCTGTTGCTGGGATTGTTCTGCGGCTGGCCGGGCGCGCTGCTGGCGCAGCGCATGCTGCGCCACAAGTCCAGCAAGACCAGCTTCCTGCTGAAGTTCTGGCTCACCGTGCTGGTGAATGTGGCGCTGCTGGTCGGCGCTATAAGCCAGATGGATACGTCTCTGGCAAATCCTCCATGACCCAGTGTGACGACAGCTCCAGCGGCTTGACGGCGCTGCTGCTGTCTTCACGCAGATATGCAACACGCTAGGGTTTATTTGTTTTGTGCTTTGGAAAGAGTGTGCGATGTGGAATGGCGTGTTGTGCGGTTTGCTGGCGGGAGCCCTGTGGGGCATGGTGTTTATTGTGCCGGAATTCCTGCGTGCGTTCACGCCGCTTGAAATGGCCTGTGGCCGTTACGTCGCCTACGGCCTGATCGCCGCCGCGCTGATGTCCACCCGCCTGCCGCCGCTGCTGCGCCGGCTCGACCGCAGCGACATTATTGCCATGGTCAAGCACGCGCTGGCAGGCAACATCGTCTACTACATGCTGCTCGCGCTGGGCGTCAAGTTTGCCGGCGTCGCAGCCACCTCGCTGATTATCGGCGTGCTGCCGATTTCGGTCACGCTGATGGGACAGAAGGATCACGGCTCGATACCGCTGCGGCAACTGACGCTGCCGCTGCTGCTGGTCGCCGCCGGCATCGCCTGCATCAATATCGATGTCTTCACGCATGATGTCGGCAATGGCATGCCGCTGAACGCCAAGCTGTTCGGCGTGCTGTGCGCGGCCGGCGCGCTGGCGTGCTGGACCTGGTACTCGGTCGACAACACCCGCTACCTGAAGCGCAATCCGCATTTCAGCAGCGGCGAATGGTCGGCACTGTACGGCGTGTCGAGCGGCCTGATCGCCCTGGTGATTTCGGTGGTCGCCCTGGCCGTCTTCCATGGCGACGTCACCGGTGCGGCGGCGGTCGCCAGCGGCCGCGACTGGACCTTGTTCTGGATCGTCAACGGCGTGATTGCACTGGGCGCTTCGGCCATCGGCAATCATTTGTGGAATGTGGCCAGCCGCAAGGTGCCGCTGACCTTGGCCGGCCAGTTGATCCTGTTTGAAACGCTGTTCGCGCTGCTGTACGGCTTTATCTACAAGCAGCAGTTGCCGCGCACGCTGGAAATTGCCGCGATGGTGCTGCTGGTGGCAGGCGTGATGTGGTCGGTGCGCATCCACGCGCTGGAAGATCCCGGCAAGGCGCACGCCGATTAATCGAGCAGGCCGTTCTCGCTGAGGACGTCCTGCACCAGTTCCAGGCGCAGCACGGGATTTTCCTGCAGCAGCAGGCGCTGCTTTTCTTCCAGGTCCAGCCGCAGCAACTCGCACCAGCGGTTGGCCACCCAGCCGGCTTCGTCCAATCGATATGGCGGCGCCAGCGACATATTGGCGGTGGAAATCTGTTTCTTCTGCAGCGAGCGGATCAGCGCGCCCAGGGCGTTGGCCACGTCCTGCTGTTCGCTCGGGATGGGCACCACCATGTCTTCCGCCACCTCGTCCACATCAGCCATCCACAAGCCATGCTTCAGCTGCTCGGCCGACTTGACCTGGAAACGCGTGGTGCCGATGCAGGAGATTTGCAGCAGGCCCGGCAGCGGAGCGCTCCAGTCGAGGATCCGCGCCATGGTGCCGCAGCCGGACAGGGTTTCATGCTGGTCCGGCACGCGCAACTCGCTCCCATCAAGCAGCGAGACGACGCCGAATTCTTCACCCTTGGCAATGCAGCGCTTGACCAGATCCAGATAGCGCACTTCAAACACCTGTAACGGCAAATGCCCGTCAGGAAACAGGATGGTTTTCAGCGGAAAAAGGGGAATAGATGGCATTTCGCAATCATCTCACGAAATGTGGCGCTCTGGCTTGCACCAAATGAAAAACGTTTGAATCAACAAGACCGGCAGCAGGTTTATCCGATATAAACCCGCCTCGCCAGATTATTACCGGATGATTACTTAATCAGATAATCATCTTTGTTCTTGCCTTCCAGCCATTTTGGTGCGCGGCCGCGGCCGGTCCAGGTTTGACCGGTGGCGTCATCGCGGTATTTGGTTGGTACTGGTGCGCGTGGCTTGGAGGTCTTGGCTTTGACTGCGCCGCCCAGATCGGCAACGGTCAGGCCATATTCGCGCATGATGGTGGCGACTTTCTCTTTCGCCTGTGCGATTTCATCTTTGCGGGCAGTTTCCGCCAGATTTTCCAGCTCAGCGATCTTGGCTTTGTATTCCTGGTAAGTCGTCATCTTATTTCCTTCTTATCGATGGGTCAGATTTTAAAAAACCACAAGTGACAATGTGTGAGATTTGATAGGCGCAATTTACCATAACTTCACAGGGATATTCCAGATATATCCTGATAAATACCAATATAGCGATAAAAATGGAGATTTTCCACAACTGTTTGCAAGAGAATATATATGCACCCTCATTCACAAAGCGTGCGCAGTTGTATCCCCTCCTTCACGACCTTGCGGATTAAATTGGCCAAGCGGCAGGTGGCCGGGCCGGCTAATTCCGGATTAGCCACCACCAGCGACAAGGACAGTTTGCGCCGTTGGCCCACACGCAATGGCAAAGGCTGAAGCAAACCCTGTTCCAATTGTTTTTGAATCTTGTGTTCGGCCAGCCAGCCAAACCCGATTCCATTACAAATCATTTCAAGCCGGGTATGCGGGCTGGTGACGCTCCAGCGCTGATTGCTATTCAGCCAACCATGATCGCGGGGATTCAAGGTGCCGGAATCGCGCACCACGATATGCAGATGACGGCTTAAATCGTCGATCTCCAATTCGCGCCCCAGCGCATGCAGCGGATGACAGGGATGGGCGACCGCGACGAATTCAATATCCATCAGCGCGTCGCCGAGAAAACCGGAGGGTATGCGGCTGACGATGGCAATATCCACGCGCTTTTCCAACAGCGCATCCTCCGAGCCGGACAACACCGTCTCCTCCAGATTGAGTCGCGTATGCCGCGCCCACGGCTCGAAATCGCGCAGCACCTGCACCAGCAATTCGACCGGGAACAGGCTGTCGACCGCAATGCTGACCTGTGGCTCCCAGCCGTCCGCCAGGCTGCCCGCCAGTTGCTCCAGCTGGAAGGCATCGCCCAGCAATTCGCGCGCCTTGCTCAGCAGCGCCTGGCCATTTTTGGTCAGCCGGGCACGGCGGCCGTCGATTTCCAGCAGTTCCACGCCCAATTGCTCCTGCAGCTTGGCCACCATATAACTGACCGAAGACTGGCTACGATGCAAAGCCTCGGCCGCCTGCGCATAACCGCCGCATTCGACGATCGCCTGCAAGACTTGCCACTGTTCCAATGTGCTTTTCGGTATCTTCACAAGATATTCCCCAGTGAAAAGAATTTACGGGAAAATCATATCACTCTCCATCAACTGCGCCGAGGTGCGCACGGCAACGTTATAATGCGCGATCATTCATTCGCATGGATTAGCTATCGTGTCCGATCGCCTTGCTGTTTTGCCGCAATATCTGCTTCCCAAGGGAGCGCTGACCAATCTCGCCGGCCGCATCGCCGGCGCCAAGGGTGGCGCGTACACGACTCGCCTGATCCGCTGGTTTGTCGGCAGGTATAACGTCAATATGGACGAAGCGCTCGATCCGAATATCGCCAATTACAAGACATTTAATGAATTCTTTACCCGCGCGCTGCGCCCGGACGCCCGTCCGCTGGCCGATGCCGCGTATATCTGCCCGGTGGATGGCCGCATCAGCCAATTCGGCGATATTGAGGACGATCAGATTTTCCAGGCCAAGGGCCACAAATTCAGCACCACCGCGCTGGTCGGCGGCGACGCCCAGCTGGCAGCGCAATTCCAGCACGGCAGCTTCGCCAATCTTTACCTGAGCCCGCGCGACTACCACCGCATTCATATGCCGATCGACGGCAAACTGACCCGCATGATCTATGTGCCGGGCGAGCTGTTCTCGGTGAATCCCACCACCGCGCGCGGCATCCCCGGCCTGTTCGCCCGTAACGAGCGCGTGGTCTGCGTGTTCGACACCGCCCACGGCCCGTTCATCATGACGCTGGTGGGCGCCACCATTGTCGGCAGCATGGCCACCGTCTGGCATGGCGTGATCAATCCACCACGCCTGGCGCAAGTCACCGAGTGGAAATACGACGACCAGAATATCGTGCTGAAAAAAGGCGACGAGCTGGGCCGCTTCCTGCTGGGCTCCACCGTGGTCATGCTGTTCCAGAAGGATGTGCTGAAGTTCAATTCCGCCTGGCAGCCGGCCGCGCCGGTCAAGCTGGGCGAGGAAATGGCACAGCTGAAGTAGTCACATCCCCACCGGCGCGCCCTGCTCAAAGGCCGCCTCCAGCATATCGATGAATACCCGGGTCTTGGCCGGCATCAGCCGCCGCCCGGGGAACACCGCCCAGCCCGTCACCTGCGGAAACGCCCATTCCGGCAATACCCGCACCAGTTCCCCGCGTTGCAGATACGGCCGCGCAATCGCCTCGGTCGAGGCGCCGATGCCGATGCCGGTGCTGGCCATGCGCACCAGCAGTTCGGGCGAATTGGCCAGCAGCCGCACCGGCAAGTCGCGCTCCCAGGCGGTCTTGCCGCGCAGCAGACTCCAGCGTATCAGCCCGTTCACCCGTGGCGGCAGGCTCAGCAGGTCGTGCTTGAACAGGTCGTCCGGATGCTCCGGCAGTCCGCGCAGATTGGTGTAGCGCGGCGAGGCATACAGCGCCAGCGAGCTGAACGTGATGCGCCGCGCCGCCAGTGTGGCGTCATCCGGCAGCGTGCCCATGCGGATCGCTAGGTCGAAGCCTTCCGCCACCAGGTCGACGCGGCGCGGCGACAGGTCCAGCTCCAGCGAGATGGCCGGATAGCTGTCCATGAACCTGGCCAGCACCGCGCTGACCGCGACATTGGCAAAGTCGGCCGGCATCGACACCCGCAACAGGCCGCTCGGCGCTACTTGCCGGTGTTGCGCCAGCGCGCCGGCCGCCTCGGTTTCGTCGGCCACTTTTTGCGCATGTTCCAGCAGGCTGGCGCCGAATTCGGTCAGCACCAGCTTGCGCGTGGTGCGCTGAAGCAGACGCTCACCCAACTTCCCTTCCAGCAGCGTAATCCGGCGCGATACCGTCGATTTCGGCAGTTGCACCCGCTCCGCCGCCAGGCTGAAGCTGCCGCATTCAACGATGCGTGCGAATAAAAGCAGGTCGCCAGGGTCGATTTCCATAGGATTGTTCCATTAGTGGATTAATGTTATCCATTTTAGCGTCTTCCGGATGGATTTTGAAACGGTTAAAGTTACTCCATCGACGCAGCACTCACCAACATTAAGGAGCAACACCATGAACATCCTGCAAATCAACTCCAGCGCCCGCAGCAACGGTTCGGAATCCACTCGCCTGGCTGATGCCCTGGTCGCAAAAATCAGCGCCGCCAACCCAGGCGCCGCCATCACCCGCCGCGACCTGGCCGCGAATCCGCATCCGGTGCTGGACGAAGTTGCCCTGCAAGCCCTGTTCACCCCGGCAGACCAGCGCAGCGTCGAACAAGCCGCACGCGTGGCGCTGGACGACGCGCTGATCGCCCAGGCACAAGCGGCTGACGTGATCGTGATCGGTGCACCGACTTATAACTTCGGCATTACCGCCCAGCTGAAAACCTGGTTCGACGCAGTTGCCCGCGCTGGCGTGACCTTCAAGTACGGCCCAACCGGCCCGGTAGGCCTGCTGACCGGCAAGAAAGTCTACGTCGCCCTGTCGCGCGGCGGCATCCACCGCGATGCGCCGACCGATACCCAGCTGGCACATATCAAGATGTTCCTGAGCTTTGTCGGCCTGACTGATGTGCAGTATGTGTTCGCCGAAGGCCTGGGCATGGGTCCGGAAGCAGTCGCCAAGGCACAAGCCGACGCGGAAGCAGAAATCAACGCCGTATTGGTGTAAGCAATCCAGGCGGCGCAAACTAATTAATGGAGAACGACATGACCGATCAAGTACAAACCCCACGCAGCGTGGAACGCATCATCACCGGCCAGGCCGTGATGGACGGCGCTGGCGTCAAGATCAATCGCGTGTTGACCCAGACGCTGCAGCGCCGCCTCGATCCTTTCCTGATGCTGGATAACTTTGGCAGCGACCAGGCCAACGATTACATCGCCGGCTTCCCCAGCCATCCTCACCGCGGCTTTGAAACCGTGACCTACATGCTGGAAGGCCGCATGCGCCACAAGGACAGCGCCGGCAACGAAGGCCTGCTGACCAACGGCGGCGTGCAATGGATGACCGCCGGCCGTGGCGTGATCCACTCGGAAATGCCGGAGCAGGAAGACGGCGTGATGGAAGGCTTCCAGCTGTGGCTGAACCTGCCGGCCAAGGACAAGATGCGCGCGCCATGGTATCGCGACTTCAACGGCGACGACGTGCCGGTCTTCACCACTGAAGCGGGCGCCAAGGTCAAGGTCATCGCCGGCCGTTCGCACGGTGTGGACGGCGCGGTGCAGCGCGAAGTGACCGAGCCGCTGTATCTCGACGTCCACCTGCCGGCAGGCGCGTCGTTGAGCCAAGTGCTGCCGGAAGGCCATAACGCCTTCATCTTCACCTACCGTGGTTCGGTGACGATCGGTGACAAGCCGGTGGCCAGCGGCCGCATGGCAATCCTGGCCAATACCCAGGGCGCCGATGGTGTGACCATCACGGCGGACGAAGACAGCCGCTTCATCCTGATCGCCGGCCAGCCGCTCAACGAGCCAATCGCGCAATACGGCCCGTTCGTGATGAACACGCAAGCCGAGATCTTCGCCGCCGTGGAAGATTTCCGCGCCGGCAAACTGGGCGAGGAAGCCCAGGCGTAACAGTTACAACAGCCACCAGGTGCAGACCACCTGCGCCTGGGGCTGCCGATTTCATCTCTCCCTGTTTGGCCGGGCTCATCCCCGGCCATTTTTTTGCGATAATCGCTGGATTACAGGAGAGAACATGAAACAGTGGTTATATCTAGGCATCGCCATCATTTCCGAAACCATCGCCACGTCGGCGCTGAAATCCAGCGAAGGCTTTTCCAGGCTGCTACCATCGCTATTGGTGGTGGCCGGCTATGGCATCGCCTTCTATTTCCTGTCGCTGACATTGCGCAGCATCCCGGTCGGCATCGCCTACGCGGTGTGGTCCGGCGTCGGCATCGTGCTGATTACGCTGGTCGGCTGGCTGGTATTCGGCCAGAAGCTCGATCCACCCGCCCTGATCGGCATGGCACTGATCGTTGCCGGCGTCATCGTCATGAACGTCTTCTCCAAAGCCAGCGCGCACTAACGCTCCCGCTCCGCCAACAGACTTTGGAAATCCCAATATGATGCCCACAATTATTAAATGGCTGCGCCGCCTGAGCCACATGCTCGGTTTTGAAACGGCCGACGCGTTCCCGCCTGGTCACCCGTATGAACGCACGCGCTGGAATGGCGCGTATTTCGACATCGCTTCCGACGTCAAGCCGGAGCAGATTGAAAATCGTCTGTGCGACGCCATCACCAACACGCCGCTGGTGTTTGGCTACATCACCAACCCAACGCCACGCATGCAGCGTGCATTGCTGGCCGTGCTGGAAGAGCGCATGCGCATCAACCGTGGCCGCGCCAGCGAACTGGCCGCGTTGCTGGTGCTGGCTTATGAAAGCCCGCACATCACCGAAGTAATCCCCGGCCTGCGCAGCGTGGTCGACTCCACCCACGGCTACGACATGGGCGACCGCGCCCGCACGGTCATGGCCTTCCTTGGCTCTACGCAGTCACCGTTTGACGTGATCGAGATGAATTAGCGTAGTTGCTTGGCACGTAGCGGTCGCGCAGCTTCATGAACGGAGTCTCTACGCAGAGATACAGCAACCAGCCCACCAGCACGCTGGCCGTCCCCATGATGAGCAGGGCCTGCCAGCTTTCCGGTCCCCAGCCCTGCGCCTCCAGCGGAGCGCGCAGCAGCACGCATAGCTGCTTGTGCGTCAGGTAGATCGCATAGGACCACAGCGCGAGGCTGGCCGCACCCGGCACGCGCCAACGCTGCAGCAGCGATCCCGGACTCAGCGCCGCCAGCAGCAACAGGCAGAAACTCAGGCCCAGCAGCGGATAGCCATAAACCGTCATCGCGTAGCCATAATGATCTTCCAGCAGGTAATGCCAGGTCAGCGCGGTGAGCGCCATGCCGGCTGCCAGCGTCCAGTTGCCGTAAGCGGTGATGCGCGTCCACGCGGCACCGTGATAATTCTTCAGCAAAGCCAGCGCCACGCCACAGACCAGTTCATCGAAGCGGCACCATGAAGCGTAATAAATCTGCGTGTAATAATGCGCGCCACTCAGTTCCGCTTCACTGAGGCCACTCCAGAGATGGCTGCGCACCGCCATTCCCGCCAACAGCGCGCCGGCCACCGCCAGCCAAGCCCAGGCCAGCGACTTGCGCAGCATGGCGATCCCCAGCGCCAGCGCCGGAAGCAGGAAATAAAACTGCTCCTCCACGCACAGCGACCAGGCATGCGAAAACGCCGTGCCCGGCCGCAGATCGATATTTTGGGTGAACGTCAGGAATTTCCACAGCGGCGGCAATTCGCTGGCGCCGCGCATCGCAGGCCACAAGGCATACAGCGCCAGCACCGCGTAAAAATTCGGCAAGGTCCGCAGCAAGCGACGCGCATAGAAACGCGCCAGCGAAAACCGCTCGGTGCCGGCCTGCTCCTTGCGGATACCGGACAAAATCTGGTTACCGATCAAATAGCCGCTGAGCGCGAAGAACAGGTCCACGCCGGCCCAGCCGATTTCGCTGACCCAGCCAAACGTCGACTGGCCGCTGACGAAAATCATATAGTGGTTGGCAAAGACCAGCACGATGGCCAGCGCGCGCAGCGTGTCGAGGCCGGAGTTGCGGCCGATAGTGGAAGCATTCATCGGCCGTATCATATCGTCATCCTTGTCAGGAAGATATAGCCATCGTCAACACGCTATTCGAATAGGTCAGCACCGCCGTGCAGTCGCCCGGAATCGCCACGTTCTGGCTGTGGCAGGAATAATAATCGGTGACGCCCAAGCGGATATGGTCGATTGCCGCGCTGATGCCGCTGCTGATGGTGTACGCCCCCAGCACCAGGTCCGGCGCCGTGACGAATTTCAGCGTCACATCCTGCCCGGTATTGTTCAGGAAGATGGTCTTGGACGGCTTGACTGTCTTCAGCGACGGTGTTTCAGTAAAACAGATATTCATCGTTACAGCACCCGGAACAGTCCTGCCGGGCGGTCCGGGCTGTTGCACACCATGCCGACGCTGATACGCTGACCGTCATCCACCGGCAAGGTGGCCGCGTGCAACTGCTTCAAGTTGTAATCCGCGCCCACCTCCTGGTCGGCCTGCCAGGCGACAGTGGCCAGGCCACGCCCCATCATCGCCTCGCAGCAGGCGCTGGTACCGTACACGCCCACCTGATACTTGCGCTCGGCCGGCCCGGCCGCGCTGAACGCCTGGTTGATGCCTTCGAAATAACGGCTGGCGGCCTCGCTGAATTCGATCATGTCCGGTACGGCAAAATAAATAGCCGAGCCCGATGGCTGGGTGATCACCGACTGTGCCATCAGGTAGGCTGCGGCACCGTCTGCGCAACCTTGCGCGCGGCTGAAGTAACTCAGGTGCGCATCCGGCGCCTCCCACACCACGCCGATCTGGATACCGGCATCGGTCAGCGCGCGCGCCTCGGCCAGCGACAGGCTCTTGCCAGCCTGATGCGTGTAATGGCGAATGGCAAAATCTATTCCCTGTTGCTTAATCGCTATCGCGTATTGGGTAAGTTCAAAAGGGGCTTTCACGCCGGTCAAAACTGTCATGGATTCTCCGTGAGACTTTGTAAAACTTTGGTCATATAAATCCTTAACTATTTCTCTAGAGATAGTGTTAGTATTTACATGTAACAACTTTACCCAGTCTAGGCAAAGACCACCTTCTGGAAACCTTCCGGGTGTCTAAGTCATTGATTCTCAAGGGCAGGAATGAAGCACAAGAGTTTTCGTTTTGGCGAGTGGCGGGTCGATCCGGCCACCAATACGCTCAGTTGCGGTGTGTTAAACCGACAGCTGGAGCCGCGCGCCATGGACGTTTTGTTGTACCTGTGCAGCCATCCCCATGTAGTGATTTCCGCCGAAACCCTGCTCGACGCCTGCTGGGGCGATGTCTCGCCAAGCGACAACGCCATCCACAAAATCATCACCCAGCTGCGCCGCGCGCTGGACGATTCGGCCACTGAACCGCGCTACATCGAAACCATCCGCAAGCGCGGCTACCGCCTGCTTGCCGAGCTTAGCTATGACGACGAAGTCAGCCAGGGCAGCTGGCTGCACGCGTCGCCGTTCCGCGGACTGGAAGCATTTGAAGAAAAACACGCCGCCATCTTCTTCGGCCGCAAGCTGAGTGTCGACCAACTGGTGCAAGTGGTGGTGGCGCAAGCCCAGGCCGCCTGCGCGATGGTGCTGGTGCTGGGTCCGTCGGGCGCCGGCAAGACCTCGCTGGTACAGGCCGGCCTGATTCCCGCCCTGAAAGCGGGCGCCGCGCCGGCAGATTCTGGCATCGCCATCAGCGCCCACGTCCAGCTTGACTGCGCCGACATGGGCCAGTCCGGGCTGCTGGAAACGCTGGCCAGCGTGCTGCTGGACGCCGAAATCAACGACCGGCTGCTGTTTGAAAACACCAGCGCCGCCGCCCTGGCGCAGCGCCTGGCGCACGACCTGCCCGTGCTGATCGAGCACATGCAGCAGCGTTTGCCGAGCATCCAGCTGCTGCTGTTCATCGACCGTTTTGAAGCCGTGTTCCGCCTGCCGCACATCACCGATGTCGAGCGCGCCGTCTTCATCAACGTGCTGGACCAGTTGGCGCGCTCAGGCAGCATGCAACTGGTGCTGGGTTGCCGCAATGACTTCTACCCGCACCTGGCGTCCTATCCGGCGCTGATGAACCTGAAGCTGAGCGGCGGCCACTTCGACCTGACGCCACCCGGCAGCGCCGACATCGCCCAGATCGTCCGTCACCCGGCACAGGTGGCGCAACTGCGCTACACCGTCGACGACAAGGGCGAAGGCCTGGACGACGTGCTATGCCACGCCGCCCGCTCCGGCCCGGACAGCCTGCCGCTGCTGCAATACTGCCTGCAAGAGCTGTACCGTCAGCGCACGCCTGACGGTGAACTGACTCATGCTGCCTTTCACGCCATGGGCGGCCTGGAAGGCGCAATCGGCGCCCGCGCCGAGCAGGTGATATCCGCCCTGGGCGCGCAGCAGATCGCCGCCCTGCCCCATGTGCTGTCGCAGCTGGTGCTGGTGGCGGAAGACGAATCCATCGTCAGCTCGCGCCGCGTGCCGTGGTCCGCGCTGCGCAACGACGCCGAAAACAAGCTGGTGCAAGCGCTGGTGGATGCCCACCTGTTCGTCAGCGACCTGCAAGGCGGCGCACCAACCTTCGGCATCGCCCACGAAGCGCTGCTGCGCCGCTGGCCGCGCGTGGTCGAATGGATAGAAGAACACCGCCAGGCCCTGCAAATCCGCAGCCGCATCAGCGCCCAGGCCAACCGCTGGCAAGAAAGCGGCCGCAAGCGCGACATGCTGCTGCCGTCCGGCACCCAGACCAACCAGGCGCGCGAGATTCAGCAGCACGGCGGCCTTAGTTTCTCGTCACAAGAACAAGACTTCATCCAGACATCCCTCCAAAGCGAACGCCGCAGTGAGCGCATGAGGATGATGGTATTGATCGTTGTTACTTGCCTAGCCGTACTCGCAGGTGGTCTGGGAATCACCGCGCGTTCCGCACAAACCCAAGCCGAGGCCCATAGAAACGAAGCGGAAGGTCTGATGGCATTCATGCTGGGTGAATTTGCTGAAAAATTGCGTCCCCTCGGCAAGCTTGATCTGCTTGATAGCGTAAGCAATCGGGCTCTGAAATATTTGTCCGATCCATCAATTGGAAACGCCAGCGATACAGCGCTTGCCCAACGCGCGAAGTCATTGCAGTTGATCTCTGAGGTACGTATTTCCCGTGGCGATGCCATAGGTGCAAACACAGCTCTATTAGCTGCGCGAGCGATCTTGCAAAAGAAGTTAGAAACGGCCCCTTCTGACTTAGAACTTTTAAAAAGCGCTGGGGAAAACGCATTTTGGCTAGGACAAATACACCTTGATAAGCGGGAATTAGGTGAAGCACGAAAATATTTTGAGGAATACCTTCATTTTGCAGATCGTCAAGCCGCTGCCATACCCTCATCTATAGACAGCTGGATTGAACAATCCTACGCACACAGCAATCTCGGAACTGTTGCATTACGCGGCGGCGATGCAACAAAAGCTGCAAGCGAATTCGCTTTATCTGTCAGTCTCAAGCAGCGTGCATACGATAAAGATCCAAAAAACAAGCGCATGGCGGCGGACCTGGCAAACAGCATATCATGGCAAGCAACGGCCCAAATGCAATTAGGTAATTTAGAACAGGCGGAAATCTTGGGACAGCGTGAGCTGGAATTATTCCAGTCGCTGCATGACAACTATCCCACCGAAACACTTTGGGTTAATGGCTTGGCATCCGCATGGTCTCACCGTTCAGAAATAAAACAGGCACGCGGTGATAGCCAAGGAAGTCTTCAGGCTGTGATGCAAGCACATCGTTTACTCCAGACCATGGTTGCAAAGGACTCCAGCAACCGCAACTGGCAGCGCAGTCTCTATATTTCAGAATTGCGTATTATTGAGAATGAAAGCAAACTGCAAAGCCCTGAACAGGTGCTTACACGACTAGATAAACTGCAACAGAATCTTACCGAACTAATATTGCTGGAACCAAAAAAAATCGCCCTTCAAATTATGCTCGCAAACACACAGCGATTTAAAGCTGCCATTTTTTTGAGCCAACAGAAGGTCGAAAAGGCAAGCGCGAGCCTTGATCCAGGCATCGAAAAATTAAAAAATTTAAACGAAAAATCTCCAACTGATCTATTGATACGCAACAGCATGGTTGAGGCATTAATACTCAATGCGGAATTACACGAGCAAAAAAAATCTGATGCTGGAAGACTTTATTGTGAAAATGCACTGGACATACTACGTCCATATCTCAACAACAGCTCCGACTTTAATGTGCTGGCGCCATGGGTCAAAGCCCATGCCTGCCTTGGACAACATGAAGAATCTTTGCAACAACGTAAGCGTCTCGAAATGATGGATTATCGTGACCCTGCTTACTTGCATTATCTTTCCACCCACCGAAGAAAGTAGACTTATGAGTAATCTTGTTCCGAGCACCCAATTTATCAATGTTCTCGTTAAAGTCCGCCCTGGCAAAACCAAAGACGATTTCAAGGTAGAAACCTTCCCGGCCGTTCCGTGGATCACAGCCAAAGATACCATCATTAACTATCAGATATTCGATAGTGGAGACCAAGATATCATCTTTACTGGCATGACCGTGGTTCCGGAACACAACGATCAGCTGAGCGAGGAAAGTGTTAGTATTAGCGGAAAACAACTGACTTTTATCGATGCTAACACATCCAAAATTACGCTCAACATCACGCTTCATTTTAAAGATGAAAATGGCGTAGAGTTCGCCCACGACCCAGAAGTCCAGAACTCTCCCGAACTTTAATTCATCAAGATGGTAATCAGCGCCAGCGCATTGCAATTCAAATCCATCCACTATTGTGGGCAACAAGCTGGGACACAGTTGATCATTACTGGAGCTGTACACGGCAATGAGACTTGTGGTACCAAGGCGATGGCTCAAGTGTTTGAAAATCTAGACCGTGGTGTGCTGGCGATAATAAAAGGTGGCGTAACGTTCGTACCGGTCGTAAATCCCCTCGCTTATGTGAAAGGCGAGCGCGCTGGCGATCGTAATCTCAATCGTAATCTTTTCCCGAATCCAAACCCGCAGAATTTTGAGGATCGTGTAGCGAACTGGCTATGTCCTCTGCTGGCGCAGCATGATGTGCTGCTGGACTTGCATTCGTTCAGCGGAACCGGCGAGCCTTTCGTCATGGTCGGGCCGCGCAATAACGATGGGCCACTGGAGCCTTTCAAGCATGAGGCGCAGGAACGCGCCTGGGCGCGGCGGCTGGGCGTGCGGCGGTTTGTCGATGGCTGGCTGCGCACCTATGGCGCCGGCGTGCAGCGGCGCTTGAGCGGCAGCAGCGCGTTGCAGACAGTGCTGCGCTACGGCATGGGCACTACCGAATACATGCGCTCGGTCGGCGGCTATGCGCTGACGCTGGAATGTGGCCAGCACAATGATCCGCAAGCGCCCGAAGTGGCATATCGCGCCATCCTGAATACGCTGGCCTTCCTCGGCATGATTGATGCGCCCGAGCCGGAGCAGGTCCAGCCCGAGCAGATGGAGGCACTAAGCATGGTGTCGGTCTACGACAAACAGCACGCGGACGACAAGTTCAGTCGCGCCTGGGCCAGCTTCGATCCGGTCCGGCAAGGCGAGGAAATCGGCCGCCGCGTGGATGGCACGCCGGTGCTGGCCGAGTTCGACGGCCGCATCCTGTTTCCGGACGCAGCAGCCGAAGCCAACAGCGAGTGGTACTACCTCACCCGCCCCAATCCAGCGTTTTAAGCCGTCGATACCTTCAGGCCGATAATGCCGCCGACAATCATGGCGATACAGGTCAACCGCACGATGCTGGCCGGCTCATGCAGCACTACAATGCCGTACACCACCGTCCCCACCGTGCCGATGCCAGTCCAGATCGCATAAGCTGTCCCCAGCGGCAGCGTGCGCAGCGCCAGGCCCAGCATGCCGACGCTGCCGGCCATCGCGGTCAGGGTCAGGACCGACGGCACCAGCTTGCTGAAGCCTTCGGTATATTTCAGGCCTACCGCCCACACTACTTCCAGCAATCCGGCCAAGATCAGAATTATCCATGTCATGACGACACTATAGCATTCGGGCAAAATTTGGTGCAGGGCCTCTAGCCGCAAGCGCCTCAGCCGGGTGATAATGTTCCACCAACATAACAATAAGGAGCACTCATGCACTTAGCAGCCCAGATCGTCACCGCGCTGGTGGCGCTGATCCACGTCTACATCGTGTTGCTGGAAACCGTGCTGTTCAATTCACGCGGACGCCGCGTCTTTGGCCTGAGCAAGGAGAAGGCGGAAATTGTCCAGCCGGCGATGTCGAACCAAGGCTGCTACAACGGCTTCCTGGTCGCCGCGTTGGTGGTTGGTTACGTGCATCCAGACGCTGCCATTGCGTCGGCCTTTACCGTGTTCGGCCTGGCCTGCGTGGCGGTGGCTGGCATCTGGGGCGGTATCACCGTCAAGCGTTCGATCCTGCTGATTCAAACCCTGCCGGCAATCATCGGCCTGGCCCTGCACTTCGCGGCGTGACGATGCAGTCCAAGGTCAACTGGGTACTGATGGGTTGCGCGGCCGCCGCGCTGGTGTTCACCGGCTACAAGGAGATCAGCAGAAAGCCGCAGCCGCATGTGGTCGACGACGCCGGCTGCACGCAGGACGCGATCAAGGGTATCGACAACATCACCGAGCGCGCGATCCAATCATCGAAGTGCGCACAGCGCGGCAAGTAGCTCTACTTGCGCAAGGTCGGCAGCGAGATTGTGACGGTCGGTGCTGCCGTGGTTTCGGCTGGTGGCTTGGCGCCGGTGCCGCGCAGCGCCAGCAGCCAGCCGACGCCGTCGAACCAGAACGGCGATCCTAGCGAGGCGGCAAAGGCAGTTGCCGTCCAGCCGATCAGCGCAAACACCAGCGCGGCGATGAATGGCCACACGCCGACCACACCATCAAAGCGCGCAGACGGCCAGCCGATCGGCAGCTTTTGCAGTTCCTGCGCCTGTGCCTTGGCCGCCTTGGTTTGCGCCAGCGCGGTCGCAGCGCCATCCGCAGATGCTGTCGACGCCGGCAAGCCTGCCGCGTGCACCAGCTGCGCTTTGGCTACCGTGCCATCGCGCAGCTCAGCATCGTTCCACAGCCGCGTGGACAGCTGCAATGCGTCGATATTCATCACCGCCGCATAAAACAGGCCGACCAGGAATAGCACGAACTGTGAACGCCGCTTATACCAGCCGCTGATGCGCTCCATCACCGTGTCGTACCAGATGCGCACGGCATTCTCCAGCGCCGCCACATCATCCGGCCCCTCGCCCATGATGGCCAGCAGCGTGCGCGTCAATCCTTCATTGCCGACCTTATTCAACAGCATGGCCGCTGTCTGGCCTTTGCCGTAGCGGGTGGTCAGCGTCGACACGAAAGCACGCGCAAAAATCGCCGAGGGAATATACGAAGGCATGCGACCTCGCTGCGCCATGCCGCTGATCAGCGGATGCCGCATCACCTCGGCCGCCAGCGACTGCGCATCCAGCTTGTCGAGCCGGAAGCCGCCATCCAGCCGTAACAGCCGCTGCAACGACGGCAGGATGCCGCGCAGACGCGACTTGCCGGCCGGCTCGTGCAGCAGTGTGAGCACGCCGTCCAGCAGCACCTTGGCGCGCGTCTGGAACAGCGAGGCGATCGCTTCGCGCGTGGCGCTGCACAGCAGGCTCACCGCCAGAAAGGTGTACGACAGGCCGATAAACACATCCAGGTAGGAACTCGACATAAGCGGAGCGATAAATTTTCAACAATGTTCTAATAACATAAAGGATTTTCGAGCCGCCAGCACGCTTTTTATTTATATCGTAGAATTCCGATATTGAAATCGGAAAAACACGATACATATAGCCATCATGGACATAGACGCGATCCACAAAGCCCTTGCCAACCCGATGCGGCGCCAGATCCTGGCGTGGCTGAAGGAGCCGGACGTATATTTTTCGGAACAGCAGCATCCGCTGAGCCTGGGAGTATGCGCGGGCATGATCGACCGCCGCGCCGGCCTGTCGCAATCGACGATGTCCGCCCACCTGGCCGTGCTGGTCAAGGCCGGGCTGGTCAAGTCGGAGCGGGTCGGCCAGTGGAATTATTTCAAACGAGATGAAGCAGTCATCCAGGCCTTCATCGACCAAATGCAACTATAGGGAACCTCATCATGCCTACTCTGTTCGATCCGATCACTATCGGCGATATCACCCTGAAAAACCGCGTCGTCATGGCGCCGCTGACCCGCGCCCGCGCCACTGGCGGCGGCCGCGTGCCGAACGCGCTGATGGCCAAGTATTATGAACAACGCGCCACCGCCGGCCTGATCCTCAGCGAAGCTACTGCCGTCACGCCGCAAGGCGTCGGCTATGCCGATACGCCGGGCCTGTGGTCGGACGAGCAGGTGGAAGGCTGGAAGCAAGTCACCGCCGCCGTGCATGCCAAGGGCGGCGTGATCTTCGCGCAGCTGTGGCACGTTGGCCGCATCTCGGACCCGAGTTTCCTGAACGGCGATGCGCCGGTGTCGTCCAGCGCGATTGCGGCCGAGGGCCATGTCAGCCTGCTGCGTCCGCAGCGTCCATATCCGGTGCCGCGTGCGCTGGATACGACGGAGCTGGCTGGTGTGGTGGCCGCTTACAAGAAGGCTGCTGAAAACGCCAAGCAAGCCGGCTTTGACGGCGTGCAGATTCATGGCGCCAACGGCTATCTGCTGGATCAGTTCCTGCAAAGTAAAACCAACCAGCGTACCGACCAGTATGGCGGCCCGGTCGAGAACCGTGCGCGCCTGATGCTGCAAGTGACGGATGCGGTGATTGAAGTGTGGGGCGCGGACCGCGTTGGCATGCACCTGGCACCACGTCGCGATTCGCACGATATGGGCGATGCCAACCCGGCCGAGACCTTCGGCTATGTGGCGCGCGAGCTGGGCAAGCGCAAGATCGCCTTCATCGCTGCGCGCGAGGCGGTGGGTGAGGACAGCCTGGCGCCGCTGATCAAGAAAGAGTTCGGCGGTGTGTTTATCGCCAATGAAAAGCTGGACAAGGTGGTGGCGCAGGGCCTGCTGGATAGCGGCAAGGCGGATGCGGTTGCGTTTGGCAAGGACTATATCTCCAATCCGGATCTGGTGGAGCGTCTGCAAGCCGATGCGCCGCTGAATCCATGGAAAGCGGAAACCTTCTACGGTCCTGGCGAAGAAGGTTATACCGACTACCCTGCCCTGGCGTAAGCAGTACCCCGCAGCCCGATAGGCTGCGGGATTTAGCGTGGCTGGGTGTAGCTTACGGGGACGAACAGATAACCGCCCTTGCCATTGCTGCGCACATGCCCCAGCGCAGGGAACGACAGGTGTGGCGCGCCAATCAGATACCCTTCCTTGGCCGCCGCAGCAAACGCTTCCTTGCGCTCAGTAATCGCGATCTTGCTGTCGGTATCGAACGAGATGCCAACACCAGGATCATCAAACTGCACCGCCTGCACGTGCAGCAAATCTCCCAGCAATACCAGCTTCTGCCCCTTGCTCTCCACCACATAGGTGATATGGCCCGGCGTATGGCCGCCGTTAAAATACGACTTAATACCAGGCACCAGCTCGGTATTCGCCACAATCGCCTGGAACTTGCCCGCCTTCACATACGGATTGATCGACACCATCGGCCCCTGGAAATTATCCTTGGCCTCGGGCGATGCCTTGTCCAGATTAGTCTGGCTCAAGTAGTAATCCGCATCCAGCTTGCCGGCGCGCACAATCGCATTCGGAAACACGCGCTGTTCATTCAACGCCAGCCCGCCCACGTGGTCGCCATGCATATGGCTGATATAGATCTCATCGACCTGCTCCGGCTTGTACCCGGACGCCTTCAGGTTGCCGACCAGTTGCCCCAGCGTCGGCCCGAACAGGCTGGCGGCGCCGGTATCGATCAGCACCAGCTTGCTGCCCGTATTAATCAGGAAGCCGTTCACCGAGGTTTGCAGCGGGCTTTTCTGGAACGACCGGGCCAGTGCCGCATTGGTCTTGGCCAGCGGCTGCTTGAGCAGCTTGTCGACCGGCAGATCCAGCGTGCCGTCGTTGAGCACGGTGACTTCAAAATCACCCAGCGTGGTGCGATAAAAGCCGGGCGCCTGGTAACGCGCCATCGGCGCCCCCGCCTGCGCGGCAGCGGTCACCAGCAAGGTTGCAGCAATCGCCAAGGGCTTCAAAATACTTGTGGACATGACTCCCCTTTATTTTTTGATCAGTGTGAGGATCACACAATACCTGAAATGTATTCTTTACACATTTTAGTATCGACAAAGGTTGTCAGTTCGCTTAATATGAATAGTAACAATTCTCATTCCCATTCTACCAGTTTCCTTGAACCAGCCTTCCACCAGTACCGTCGAGACGCTGTATCTTGACCACCATGCGTGGCTAAGAGGATGGCTACAGCGCCGCCTGGACAACAGCAGCGACGCATCCGACCTGGCGCAGGACACTTTCGTCAGCGTCATCTCCACCGGCAATGCGAGCGACATCCGCGAGCCGCGCCCCTTCCTGGCCACCATCGCGCGCCGCCTGCTGGCGCATCGGCACCGTCGCCACCTGCTGGAAACAGCCTACCTTGAGGCCCTGGCCGCCCTGCCCGAGGCATCGATGCCTTCGCCGGAAACGCGCCTGATCGTCATCCAGGTGCTACAGGAAATCGACCAGGCGCTGGATGGCCTGCCGCCACCCGTGCGCCAAGCCTTCCTGCTGGCGCAACTGGAAGGCCTGACCTACGAACAGATCGCCACGCTGCTGCATATTTCCACCAGCTCGGTGAAGCAATACCTGACGCGCGCCAACCGCCAATGCCTGTTCGCCCTCACGCCATGAAGCGCAACTTCAGCGACACAGCCGCCGACCAGGCGGCCGAATGGCTGACAGCGCTGATGGCCAGCGATTTCAGTGCAGCCGACCAGGAGCGCTGGCAGCAATGGCGCGCCGCCGATCCCGATCATGCGCGCGCATGGCAGCACATCGAGGCTGTCTGCGCCCGCTTGCACGGTTTACGCGGCGGCGCTGCCTACACGGCGCTATCGACACCGCCGACCAGCCGGCGCAACAGCATCGCGGTGCTGCTCGGCCTGGGCGTCGCCGGTGCTGCTGGTGCGCTGGGTACGCGCACGCATCAATGGCAGGAACTCACCGCCGACCTGCGCACCTCGGTCGGCGAGCGCCGCCAGTGGACGCTGGACGACGGCACGCGCGTGCTGCTTAACACCGCCAGCGCCGTCAACCTGCGTTTCGATGCGCATCAGCGCCGGCTGGAACTGGTGACCGGCGAAATCCGCATTGAAACCGGCCATGCGACAACTGTAGCCGCAGCCGCAGCCGGCCGCCCGTTCATCGTGCAGACCGCGCAAGGCAGCGTGCGCGCGCTGGGCACCGCCTTCACCGTGCGCCAGATGGTGGGCCGCACACAGGTCGATGTGCAGCGCAGCGCAGTCGAGATCACGCCAGCAGGCGCGGCACCACGGCGCCTGGATGCCGGCCAGCGCACCGCCTTCTCGGCCACGGCCATCGATGCGCCAACGCCATCCTCCAGCGACAACGTGGCGTGGACGCTGGGCGCCATCGTCGCCGACGAGATGCGCCTGGCCGACTTTCTGGCCGAACTGGGGCGCTACCGGCGCGGCGTGCTGCGCTGCGATCCAGCCGCCGCCGAGCTGCGCTTCTCCGGCGTCTTCCCGTTGAAAGACACGGACGCCATCCTGGCCATGCTGCCCAAGTCGCTGCCGGTGCGCATCCGCACATTTAGCGCATATTGGGTCCATGTCGAAAAAAGATAAAAAAATCCTGCCCGATTTTCAAACTTGCGGCACCTATCAAGTAAGCACTCCACTTTTACTTACTTGAGGAACCGTCATGCAACACAACTTCCAGCGCCGGCCGATCGCCTGCGCCATCTCCCTGATGCTATGCCTCGGCGCCCTGCCGCCGGCGCACGCGCAGACTGCGCCGGCCAGCAAGGCGCAAGGCCAGGAATTCAATATCGCCGCCGGTCCGCTCGGCCCCGCGCTGCGCAGCTTCGCCATGACGACCGGGATCTCGATCATCTTCACCGCCGACCAGACCGACCGCAAGTCCACCGCCGGTCTGCGCGGCGCGTACTCGGTGCAGGATGGCTTCACCGCGCTGCTGAACGGCACCGGCATGGAAGCCGCCCGCGTGGAAACCGGCGGCTATGTGCTGCGCGCCCAGCGCGTGGTGCCGCCACAGGCGGTGCAGCCAGCGCCAGCACCGGCGCCACGCCCGCAACCGGCGGCGGAAGCCGCGCTGCCGGCCATCACCATCAACGGTGCGCGCCAGAACGCTACCGAAGGCACCGGCTCGTACACCGCCCGCGCCACCAACACCGCCACCCGCATGGACCTGTCACTGCGCGAAACGCCGCAATCGGTCAGCGTACTGACACGCCAGCAGATCGAAGATCAGGGCCTGGTCACGCTGGACGACGCCGTTAAAAGCATCACCGGCCTGGTGATGCAGAAGGGTTACTTCGTCGGTAACTCGGGCAGCTTCAGCGCGCGCGGTTTTGAAGTCACCAACATGCTGCTGGATGGCCTGCCCACCACCATGGGCGCCAACGGCACTTTCAACGCCGACAATGCGGACCTGGTAGTCTACGACCGTATTGAAGTGGTACGCGGCGCCAACGGCCTGACCAGCGGCAGCGGCAATCCATCCGCCGCCATCAACCTGGTGCGCAAGCGTCCGACCGCCGAGCAGCAAGTGTCACTGACCGCCAGCGCCGGCAGCTGGAACGACTACCAGCTGCAACTGGACGCATCGAACGCGCTGAATGAAGCAAAGACCCTGCGCGGCCGCGTGGTGATTGCCGCGCAGGACAAGGATTTCTTTTACGACGTCTCGCATGAGCGCACGCAGCAAGCCTATGGCATCCTGGAAGCTGATCTCGCACGCGGCACCACGCTGACTGTCGGCGCCCACTACCGCGACATGAAAAACACCGGCGGCTACCAGGGCTTCCCTACCCACGACGACGGTTCGCAGTTGGACCTGCCACGTTCGTCAACGCTGAACAATGCCTACGACTTCTGGAACCAGACCGACAAGACCGTGTTCGCCGAACTCGATCAGCGCTTGGGCGGCGGCTGGAAAGCCAAGCTGTCGGCGATCAAGAAATGGCAGTATGTCGACATGATGTTCACCTCGATACGCGGCGACGACGCGGGCTTCAGCAACAACTCGCAAGCCTATCGCCTGGACAATGAGCAGAACAGCTTCGACGCCACCATCGGCGGCCCGTTCGCGCTGCTGGGGCGCAAGCACGAGGTATCGCTGGGCCTAAGCCACCGCAAAGCCGTCAACGACAACTACGGCGACTGGGGCATCCGCACCACGGCGATTCCATTCGACCCGTTCCATTTCGATCCTTACGCCGCCAGCCGCCCGGCGGCCAACTACCAGCGCTGGGGCATCGGCAGCACGCTGAAGGAAAGCGGCGTGTATGGTTCGGCGCGTTTCAGCATCACCGATCCGCTGTCGCTGATCGTCGGCGCGCGCAGCAGCTGGTATGACTACAACAATGACCGCAGCGACGCCGGCTACAAGGTCACGCGCGAGATCACACCATACGCCGGCGCCGTCTGCGACCTGGACGCCAACCATTCGCTGTACGCCAGCTGGACCGAAATCTTCCAGCCACAAAGCACAGTGGACGCCAGCGGCAACCTGCTCAAGCCAGTCACCGGCACCAACTACGAGGCGGGCGTCAAGGGCGAATACTTCGGCGGCGCGCTGAACGCCAGCCTGGCCGTTTTCCAGGTCAGCCAGGAAAACCGCGCCATGAGCGACCGCGATGGTCCATCGCCATGCCCGAGCACCGGCTCCACCTTCTGCTCGCGCGCAGCAGGCAAGGTCGAAAGCAAGGGCGTGGAAATGGAAGTCAGCGGCGAGCTGACGCCGGGCTGGCAGATGACCGCCGGCTATACCTATGTGTCAGCCAAGTTTGTGACCGACTCAAACGCCGCCAACATCGGCAAGCTGTTCGACCCGGACCTGCCACGCCACCAGTTCAAGCTGAGCACCAGTTACCGCCTGCCGGGCGAGCTGCAACGCTGGCGCGTTGGCGGCTCGGTCAATACACAGAACGCCATTTACTCATCGGATGATGACCGCATCACGCATGGCGGCTACAGCGTGGTTGGCCTGCACGCGGCCTATCAGTTCAACGAGAAGCTCGGCCTGCGCCTGAATGTCAACAACCTGTTCGACAAGGTGTACTACCAGGGCATAGGCTGGACCACCGGCGGCAATACCTACGGCACGCCGCGCAACGCCACGCTGACACTGAACTACAAGCTCTGATACGGAACGGGTGGGCTTGCTCCCCCGTCGACGCCAATATAGAATGCGCGCTACTTTTAAAGCAGGCGAATATAAGCCTGTCAATAGTGACAATAATCTAAAAAAAACGACGACGGGGTATAGTGAGATGTCTGATTTTGACTTGAAGCCGGAAGCGCTGCCGACATGGCGCCGCCGCCTGGCGCTACGGGTGCTGAACCTGTTCGGCTGGCGCTTTCTGTACCGCCCCCTGCCCGGCCCGCGTGGCATCCTGGTGGTGTATCCGCACACATCGAACTGGGATTTCTTTATCGGCCTGCTGTGCAAATGGGCGCTGAATCTGCCATTCCGCTGGCTGGCCAAGGATTCGCTGTTCAAATCGCCGCTGGGCGGCTGGTTCCGCGCTTTGGGCGGCGAGCCGGTTGACCGCAGCGCGCCACAAGGCATGATCCGCTCCCAGGCCGAACGCATGAACGCCGCCGACTGGTACTGGCTGGCCATCACGCCGGAAGCCTCGCGTAGCTATCGCCCCAACTGGAAGAGTGGCTTCTATCACCTGGCGATTGAAGCCAAGGTGCCATTAACCCTGGTCTATATCGACTATCCGAACAAAACCCTGGGCATGGTTGACCACATCTACCTGAGCGGCGACCAGGAAACCGACCTGGCCGCCATCCGTGCGGTTTACGAAGGCCACCACGGCCTGTATCCACAAAACGAAGCGCCCATCGTGCTACAGGAACGCCGCACCGAAGAGCGCAAGTAAGTCTTAGGCCGTCGCCGTCAGCATCACGCCGGTGGCGGCAATCGCCGCACCCGAGGCCTTCACCGCCAACGCCGGGCTGACGCGACCCAACATATTCCCGCCATACACCAGCAACAGGCTGGCGGCCAGCAAGCCGCCAGCGCTGATTGCCTGCGGCAGTTCGTGACCGTGCGCGTTACCGTGCAGGATGGCAAATACGCTAACCATCGCCGTACCGGCAGCCGCCGGCAAGCGCGTGGCCGCCACCAGCAACACGCCCATCAGCGCCACCGTCAAGGCGATGCCAGTTTCCAGGCCGGGAATGCTCAGGCCCAGCGCGCCGCTTGCCATGCCGATCAACAGCATGCCAATGAAGGTGGCCGGCAGCCATTTGGCGTTCGGCTGGCGCACGCTCCAGGCGCCCACCGCCAGCATCGCCAGCAGGTGATCGAGGCCGGTGAACGGGTGCGTGAAGCCGGCCAGGAAGCCGTGCGCGTGCGCGCCTTCGCCGGTGTGCGCGCAGGCGGCGCTGCTGGCTGCCGCCAGGGCCAATGCGGTGATGGTCTTTTTCATGTGCTCTCCTTTGTTTGGTCCAGCAAGCCTTGTTGGCGGATGTAGTCGATGACGGCGGCGACGCCTTCGCCGCTGCGCAGATTGGTGAAGATGAAGGGACGGCTGCCGCGCTGCTGTTTGGCGTCGCGCGCCATGACGTCCAGGTCCGCGCCCACGTGCGGCGCCAGGTCGGTCTTGTTGATGATCAGCAGATCCGAGCGCGTGATGCCAGGACCACCCTTGCGCGGAATCTTTTCGCCGCCGGCGACATCGATCACGTAAATGGTCAAGTCGGACAGCTCGGGGCTGAAGGTGGCGGCCAGGTTGTCGCCGCCGGACTCCACCAGGATCAGGTCCAGGTTGGGAAAATCAGCCTGCATGCGGGCGATGGCTTCCAGGTTAATCGAAGCGTCTTCGCGGATCGCCGTGTGCGGGCAGCCTCCGGTTTCCACACCCATCAGGCGTTCGGCCGGCAGCGCGTCTGCACGCAGCAGGATCTCCATGTCTTCCTTGGTGTAGATGTCGTTGGTGATGACTGCCATGTCGTAATGGTCGCGCATGCCCTTGCACAGCATTTCGCACAGCGCGGTCTTGCCGGAACCTACCGGGCCGCCGATGCCTACGCGGAGTGGATTGGATGGTGTCATGGTGCTCTTTCAGGATCTGTATAAACGGCTGTATTGAACTTCGTGCTGCATCGACAGCAGCGACAGGCCAGGCGCCCAGTTGCTCATATCGTCATCGCTGACGGTTTGCGCGTAGCGGGCGGCGGCTTCGATTTCTTCTCGCAGCGACAGCAGCATGCGCTGGCCGGCCACCTGCCCCAGCGGCACCGACTTGACGCATACCAGCACCTGGTTTTCGGCCCAGGCGAACAACATGGCCAGCAGTGCTTCCGCGTGCGGGATGCCAAGCGCGGCGACGGCACAGCTGAAGGCGGTCGGCAGAGCGACTTCGGCTTCGCCTTGCAGATGGGCCAGCGTGTCGGCATCGGTAATGCCGAGTTCCGCGATCAGCTTGGTGAGCGAGTAGCCCATCTGGATGGTCTCGGCGCGGAATTCGCTGCTGTCGCGCGAGGCGATGAATTTTTCGCTCCAGTCGCTGACAGCGCGCCAGTCGCGGCGCGACCAGGCTTGCATCAGGCGCCATGTGACCGGTGCTTCCCATTGCGCCACCACTTCGTGCAGGTGGCGGATGATCCACGTGCGCGCGGTGTCGGCGTTGCGGACGTCACCGCGCTCCAGCGCCGCCTCCAATCCTTGCGAATAGCTGTACGCGCCTATCGGCAGGGCCGGACTGGCGAATTGCAGCAAATGAAGCAGCGCGGCGGCCTGCATTTATTTCGGATCGCCCGGACGGTGGATCTTCTGGCGCAGCGGGATGGGCGCCAGCGGACCATGGTCGTGATGATGCCCGTGGCCGCCACCGTAGGCGCCGGACTCCGGCTCGAAGGCGGACATCTCTTCGACCACTGTCGCGCCCAGGCCGGCCAGCATCTCCTTCAGCACCGCATCCGCACGGATGCGCAGGAAGCCGTCGCCCACCTGCGCCTGCGTGTGGCGGTTCCCGAGGTGGAAAGCGCAGCGCAGCAGCGTGTGCGCATCGGCACACGTCACCTTGTAGGTCGGCTCCGGCGCCGCCACCACGCGGATCACGCGCTGGTCTTCGCCGGTCAGCAGATCGCCATCGCGCAGCACGGTCCCGCGCACGGTGAAGACGGCGACTTCCTCGCCGGTATCCAGCGCCGCGCGCAGGCGACACTTCTCGCGCAGTTCATATGGCAGCACCAATTGCGCGGCAACCACGTCGGCTTGCGCCACTTTAGTATGGAGAGTCAGCATCATCAGAACAGGAAATAGCGCTGCGCCATCGGCAGCTTGACTGCGGCTTCGCAGACCAGCAACTCGCCGTCGGCGCGCACTTCATAGGTTTCAGGATTGACGTCCATCTTCGGCGCCAGGCCGTTATGGATCATGTCCGACTTGCGCAGCGCGCGCATGCCCTTGGCCACAATCAGCGTCTTGTTCAATTTTAGTTCCTCACCAATGCCGGCGTCATACGCCGCCTGCGAGACGAAGGTGAACGACTTCTTCAAGCCGCCGCCAAAGGAACCGAACATCGGCCGGTAATGCACCGGTTGCGGCGTCGGGATCGACGCATTCGGATCGCCCATCAGCGCCGCCGCGATCATGCCGCCCTTGAGTATCATCTGCGGCTTGACGCCGAAGAAAGCCGGCTTCCACAGCACCAGGTCAGCGATCTTGCCCACCTCCACCGAGCCCACCGCATGCGCAATGCCGTGCGTGATGGCCGGATTGATGGTGTACTTGGCGACATAGCGCTTGACGCGGAAATTATCGTTGCGCGACGAATCCGGCGCCAGCGGCCCGCGCTGCTCCTTCATCTTGTGCGCCGTCTGCCAGGTGCGCATGATGACCTCACCGACGCGGCCCATGGCCTGCGAATCGGATGACATCATCGAAATCGCGCCGATATCGTGCAGGATATCCTCGGCCGCAATCGTCTCGCGGCGGATGCGCGATTCGGCAAACGCCACGTCCTCGGCGATGGCAGCATCAAGGTGATGGCAGACCATCAGCATATCCAGGTGTTCATCCAGCGTATTCACCGTGAACGGCCGTGTCGGATTGGTCGACGACGGCAGCACATTGCCCTCGCCCACCGCAGCGATGATGTCCGGCGCATGGCCGCCGCCCGCGCCCTCGGTGTGGAAGGTATGGATGGTGCGGTCCTTGAACGCCGCCAGCGTGTCGGCCAGGTAGCCGCCCTCGTTCAGCGTATCGCTATGGATGGCAACCTGGATATCCATCTTGTCGGCCACCGTCAGGCAGTTGTCGATCGCGGCCGGCGTGCTGCCCCAGTCCTCGTGCAGCTTCAGGCCGATGGCGCCGGCGCGCACCTGCTCTTCCAGCGGCGCCGGCAGGCTGACATTGCCCTTGCCGAGAAAGCCCAGATTCATCGGAAACGCATCGGCCGCCTGCAACATCGCGTGCAGATGCCACGGCCCCGGCGTGCAGGTGGTGGCCGAGGTGCCGGCCGACGGCCCGGTGCCGCCGCCGATCATGGTGGTCACGCCGCTCATCAGCGCTTCCTCGATCTGCTGCGGGCAGATGAAGTGGATATGCGTGTCGACGCCGCCGGCGGTGATGATCATACCCTCGCCCGCAATGATCTCGGTCGCGCCGCCGATCGCCATCGTCACATTCGGCTGGATGTCCGGGTTGCCGGCCTTGCCGATGCCGGCGATGACACCATTCTTCAAGCCGATATCCGCCTTGACGATGCCCCAGTGGTCGATGATCACCACATTCGTAATCACCGTATCCATCACCTCCGCCGCCACGCGCTGCGACTGGCCCATGCCGTCGCGGATCACCTTGCCGCCGCCGAATTTCACTTCTTCGCCGTAGGTTGCGTAGTCTTTTTCGATTTCGATAAACAGTTCAGTGTCGGCCAGGCGGATGCGGTCGCCCGTGGTCGGGCCGAACATCTCCGCGTAGGCGCGGCGCGAGATTGTTACCATATCAGCTCAGCTTTCCCATGACCTTGCCATTGAAGCCATATACTTCCTGGTCGCCGTCCAGCTTCACCAGTTCCACGGTGCGCTGCTGGCCCGGCTCGAAACGCACGGCGGTGCCGGCGGCGATATTCAGGCGCATGCCGTAAGCCTTCCAGCGTTCCAGCTTGAGCACCGAGTTGACTTCAAAAAAATGAAAATGCGAGCCTACCTGCACCGGCCGGTCGCCCTGGTTGACGACCACTGCGGTGACAGTTTCACGGCCCTCGTTCAGAGGGATCTCGCCCTCTTCAAGCTTGTATTCACCTGGAATCATGATGAACTCCTTTATGGGATGGGGTTGTGGACAGTCACAAGCTTGCTCCCATCTGGGAACGTCGCTTCGACCTGGATGTCAGGGATCATTTCAGGGATACCCTCCATGACGTCGGCACGCGTGAGTATGCGCGTGCCGTCGGACATCAGTTCTGCGACAGTTTTGCCGTCGCGGGCGCCTTCCATGATGGCGCAGGTAATCAGCGCCACCGCTTCCGGGTAGTTCAACTTCAGGCCGCGTGCCTTCCGGCGTTCCGCCACCAGGCCTGCGGTAAAAATCAACAGCTTATCTTTTTCGCGTGGCGTCAAGTCCATGTCGTGTTTGCTCTTTCAGGTTTGCCAGATGCGCGGCGTCACCGCCTCGCGCTGCAACAGGTAGGGGCGCAGGCGGCGCCAAACGGCCAGCATCAGGTGGCGCGCGGTTTCGCTGTCGTCGCCCAGGTGGCGTGCCACCAGCACGCCCTTGGTCTGTGTGACGCCGAAGATATGTTCGCCATCGGCGGCGATGTCGGCGCGGATCTCGTTCAGCACCGACGCAGGCAAGGGTTTGCCGGCCGCGATCAGCGTCGCGCAGACGGTGTGTCCCTTCAGCGCCAGCGGACTATCGAGGCGGCCGCCGATCATGTCACCCTGCTCCCACCAGATCAGCCGTCCCTCGCGGCGGATGCTGCTGCGCTGGCGGATGCGGCCGGTGTTGAATATCTCGCCCGAGCCGCGCCGGCCCATGCACAGGATCTCGCAGCCGAGGAAGGTGGCGCCCTCTGCCAGCTCCACGTCCTGCTCCAGCAGCACGTCTGCCGTATCGAAGAAGATTGTTTCCTGCGGCAGCCATTCAAGCGCCGCGTCCTGGTTGACATGCAGGTGCACCGACTGCCGCGATACCTTGCCATTCGCCTTGTACCACTTGGCCGCGCCGGGCGTGGTGATGAAGGCATGTGCGCGGTTGCCGACGCCGATATCGATTTCCAGCTGGTCGCCACCGACCACGCCGCCCGGTGGGTGGACGATGATGGCCTGGCAGACCTTGCGGTCTTCCGGGTACAGCGCCTTCTGCACGCGCAGCGGGCCATAGTGGAGCTTGTCCAGCAGCCGCGTGGTGCCGCCATCGTCGGCAAAACCCAGCGTGAGGCTGGCCTGCCAGGCACTCTGGCTGGCGGCTAGGTCACGCGATATCGTGCAGTCGGGCATGGCAGCAAGGACGTTTAAATAATGTTCTGTCGTATGCAATCACCATGCCAGCGTAAAGCCTTGTCGCCCTCTATAACACGCACCACAAGCTTGCACAACGCACCGCGATGGTGCAAATAGGCTCTCGCACTCGCCGCAAAAAGCTTTTTCTCGTGCAACAAAATTCGCCTGTTGTAAAAAAGTGCCGAGCAGCAAATAATTTTTGCGTTTTCTACGCTGCCAAAAGTATTGCCGCCTTTTGCAAAAGCACGATTTAAACAGTTGAGGAATAATTTGCTTCATTGAAGCGCGGAAATAAAAGTTGTTAAAGACGCGTAACCAACTACCTCAACAGGAGATCATCATGAAGCGCACAATCGTCACCCGCGTTGCACTTGCAGCCGCGTTGGGCGCAGCAATGCTGCCAATGCTGAGCGGTGCCGCCAGCAAAACCCAGACCTTCGACGTCACGCTGAAGATCATCGCCGACTGCGTCATCGCCACCAACCCACTGGACTTCGGCCAGTCGCAAGGTGTGCTGGCTACCGCCGTCAGCGTCAACACCACGCTGAACATCACTTGCACCAACACCACGCCTTACAACATCGGCCTGAACGCCGGCACCGGCACCGGCTCCAGCACGAGCGCACGCGTGATGAGTGGCACCGGCGGCAATACCAGCACCGTCGCCTTCAATCTGTATCAGGCCTCAGGCACGACCAACTGGGGCAACATCCAGGGCACCGATACCAAATCCAGCACCGGCACCGGCGCTTCGCAAATCCACACTGTTTATGGCGTCGTGCCAGTACAGACCACGCCGCAGCCAGATACGTATAAATCGACGATCACCGCCACGGTGTCGTTCTAAGCCTCACACTCCCCTCCGCCGCCAGCCCCGCACCAGCTGACGACGCGACAAGCAGTCTTCTCCAGCGCCCAAGCCCGCGCTAAAGCTTCCCTTAGTCTCGAAAAGTACCGCCCCAACGTAGCGGCCAGTTCATATCGTTTTGCGCCACCACATTGGAGAACACCATGGAACGTACCGTATTCGCCCGCATCGCCGCCGCAGCCACCATCCTTGCCATGCTTGCCCCGCAAATCGGCGGCGCAGCCGTCTACAGCAGCGCCAAGACCAACAACTTCGACGTCACGCTAAAAATTGTGGCCGACTGCACCATCGCCGCCAATCCGCTGGACTTCGGCCAGTCGCAAGGCGTACTGAATACTGCGGTCAACGTCAATACCACGTTGCAGGTCACCTGCACCAACACCACGCCATACAACGTTGGCCTGAATGCCGGCACCGGCTCGGGCTCCACCGTCGCCGCGCGCCTGATGAGTGGCACCGGCGGCAACACCAGCACCGTGGCCTTCAACCTGAGCACCACCGCCGGCGGCAGCACCTGGGGCAACACCCAGGGCACGGACACCTTGTCCGGCACCGGCACCGGCAGCGTGCAAAACCTGACCGTCTACGGCGCCGTGCCAGCGCAGACCACGCCGCAGCCGGACGTCTACAAATCCACCATTACCGCCACCGTCTACTTCTGATTATTGAAACCGGCGCAAGGGAGCTTTGATCCGGGTGCTATTGGTGCGCGCGTCGCGCGTCCCCATACTGTCTGCTTCTGGAATGAAAACCACAGGAGCAGGACATGAAAGTATTCGTCACCGGCGCGGCCGGGTTTATCGGCAGCGCGATTGCGGCAGGCCTGGTCAAGGCTGGCCATGAGGTCGTGGGTCTGGTGCGCAAGCCAGAGCAGCTGGAAGAAGTAAAGAAAATCGGCGTCACCGGCGTACTCGGTGCGCTGGACAACCGCGAACTGCTGATCGCGCAGGCGCGCGCGGCGGACGCCGTCATCAACGCCGCTAGCAGCGACAATCGCGTCGCGGTTGAAGCATTTGTCGAAGCTCTCGCTGGCTCAGGCAAGGTATTCCTGCACACCAGCGGATCGAGCATCGTCGGCGATGCCTCGGGCGGTGAAGGCACCGAGCAAATTTACTACGAAGACCAGTTGCCCGCACCGACCGCCGACAAGGCGGCGCGCGTCGCCATCGACAATCTGGTGCTGGATGCGGCCAATCAGGGCGTGCGCTCGGCGGTGCTGTGCAATACGCTGATCTACGGCCACGGCGCGCTGCCGCGCGATTCGGTGCAGCTGCCGCGCCTGTTGAAGCAGGCACGCAAGAGCGGCATCGTGCGCCACGTCGGCCCGGGCCGCAATATCTGGTCCAACGTGCACATCGACGACGTGGTCGACCTGTACCTGCTGGCGCTGGACAAGACCGAAGCCGGCACCTTCTACTTCGTCGAAAGTGGCGAAGCCTCGTTCCGCGACATGAGCAGCGCGATTGCCAAGGCGCTCGGCCTCGGCGAACCACAGGACTGGCCGCTGGAACAGGCCAAGGAAGAATGGGGCTACGAAATGGCCTCGTACGGCCTGGGCTCGAACAGCCGCGTGCGCGGCGCTCGCGCACGCAAGCTGGGCTGGCGACCACACCGCCCACCGGTGCTGGACTGGATCGCCAACGACATGCTACGCGCCTAAACCATCGGGGTCAGTGCCGACATTCGGACATTTCGCTCGCGAAATGTCCGAATGTCGGCACTGACCCCGGTGAACTGTTACTCCAGGTCGGGATACGGGCTCTTGCCGCCTTCAGCGATGAACTGGTCGACCCGCGCTTCCAGCACCGGCAGCGGTACTGAACCCAGTTGCAGCACCGTGTCGTGGAAGTTGCGGATGTCGAATTTCTGGCCCAGCGCCTTCTCGGCTTTCTTGCGTGCGTTGATGATGCTCATCTCGCCCAGGTAGTAGGACAGCGCCTGGCCCGGCCAGGAAATATAGCGGTCCACTTCGGTTTCGATTTCGTGGTTCGACAGCGCGGTGTTCTCGCGCAGGTAGTCCTGCGCCTGCTTGCGGGTCCAGCCCTTGCTGTGGACACCGGTGTCGACCACCAGGCGCGAGGCGCGCCAGGCCTGGTAACTCAGCATGCCGAAGGTTTCATACGGCGTTTCGTACATGCCCATTTCCGCGCCCAGGCGCTCGGTGTACAGCGCCCAGCCCTCGCCATAGGCAGAGATATAAGCGTTGCGGAATGGCGGACGGCCCTTCTGCTCCAGCGCGATCGGCATCTGGAAAGCGTGGCCCGGCGCCGATTCGTGCAGCGTCAGCGCCGGCATGCTGTACAGCGCGCGCGACGGCAGATTGTAGGTGTTGACCAGATAGACGCCCGGACCGCCACGGCCCGAGGTGTAGAACGGCGCCTGGTCGTCCGGCACCGGGATCACGGCGAAGCGGCGGCGCGGCAGGTAGCCGAAATATTTCGATACCTTGGCGTCGAACTTCTTGGCCACCCAGGCAGAACGCATCAGCAGTTCTTCCGGCGTCTTGGCGTAGAACTGCGGATCGGTGCGCAGGAATTGCAGGAAGGCCGGCAGGTCGCCCTCGAACTTGACCTGCTTGATCACGTCCAGCATCTCGGCGCGGATCTTGGCCATTTCTTCCAGGCCGATGTTGTGGATCTGGTCCGCCGTCATCGTGGTGGTGGTGAATTCCACGATCTTCGACTGGTAGTAGGCTTTACCGTCCGGCAGGCTCTCGGCCGCCAGCTCTTCACGCGACGCCGGCACATATTCTTCGCGCATGAATTTCAGCAGCGATTTGTGGGCCGGGACCACGCTCGTTTCGATCGCCTTGACCGCCTGCGCGCGCAGCTCTTCCTTCAGCGCGTCCGGCATCGAGGCCGGCATCTCCTTGAACGGCATGTAGAACACCGAGTCCTGCGGCGTTTTCGCGTCAATCACGGAGGTGATCGACGCGTCGCGGCCCACCAGCGTGATTTTCGGCGGCGTGAAGCCACGCGCGATACCGGCGCGCATATTGACGATTTCGTCGTTGAAGTAGCGCGGCACATCGGCCAGCTGCTTGATGTAGGCGCGATATTCCTTTTCCTTGGTCATCGGGCGGCGCGCGGTATAGGTCATATTCGACCAGAACGCCGTGTCGGCGTTCAGCGGCTTTTCATAATCCTTGAATTCCTGGGCGGCGATGAAGGCGGCGATCTGCGCCTTGTACACCTGATAGTTGATGCGTTCCGGTGCCGACAGGCGGGCTTCCTTGACGCCGCCCAGCTTCTTCATCACGTCCTGCCAATAGGCCAGGCGCTGGTTCTGGGTGGCGGCGTCGATGCGTGGCAGCGTCGACGACACGCCGCTGTTGTCGTCATCCTCGCCGTCTTCCTGCTTCTGGCTAATGCGCCATTTCCATTCCTGGGTGTAGATGGCCTTGAACTGCGCATCCGACGGACCAGGCTTGACGGCAGGTGCAGCGGCATTGGCTGCGCTCAAACACAACAACATGCATGCACCGGCGATCGCGGTGCTGAACTTCTTTTCCATAACGCTCCAGAGAAAAGGTGGATTACATTTCCAATAAATTACGGCGTTCCCGCAATAGCGCGGTAAAACCTTCGGCATTGAGCGGACGGCTGAAATAGTAACCCTGCATCTCGTCGCAACCGCGACCGGTCAGGAACTGCATCTGCTCGCGGGTCTCCACACCTTCCGCTATCACCCGCATATTCAAATTGTGTGCCAGCGAGATGACCGACAGCGCAATCGCCGCGTCGGCGCTATTGGTGGTGACGTCATCGACGAAGGATTTGTCGATTTTCAGCACGTCGATGGGGAAGCGTTTCAGGTAGCTCAGGCTTGAATAGCCGGTGCCGAAGTCGTCCAGCGAGATGCTGACGCCGATGTCCTTCAGGCGGCGCAGCGCCTCCACGGCTTTATTGGGATCGCCCATCACCGTGCCTTCAGTGATCTCCAGGCCCAGATATTCAGGCGCCACGCCGAATTTGCGCAACGTGGTTTCCACGTAGGGCACCGTGGCGTCATTGGCAAACTGCCCGGCCGCCAGGTTGACCGCCACCTTGATCTTGCCCAGGCCCTGGTCGTGCCACACCTTCATTTGTGCGCACACGCTCTCCAGCACCCACTCGCCGATCGAGTTGACCAGGCCATATTCCTCGGCCAGCGGAATGAAGCGGTTCGGCGGCACCTTGCCCAATACTGCACTATTCCAGCGCAACAATGCCTCAGCACCGACCACGGCGCCCGTTTTCAGGCACACCTGCGGCTGATAATGCACCTCGAATTCATCCCGGGCGATGGCGCCGCGCAGCTGGCTCTGGATCGCCAGCTTGTCGCGGATTTCCGCATCCATGCGCTCGGTGAAGAAAGCGTAGTTGTCACGGCCGATTTCCTTGGCGCGGAACAGCGCTGTATCGGCGTTGCGCACCAGTTCATCGAAACTGTCGCCATCGGTCAGGCTGACGGCAATGCCGATGCTGGAGGTGACGGTAATCTGCTGGCCGTCGATCACCAGCTCCTTGCGCAAGCCGGCCAGGATGTTCTGCGCCAGCGCCATGGTGGCGCCCAGTTGAGCATCGTCGGCAATGATGATCTGGAATTCATCGCCGCCCTGGCGCGTGACGGTGTCGCCTTCGCGCACGGTCTCGCTCAGGTACCTGGACACCACCTGCAAGGCCTTGTCGCCCATGTCATGGCCATACGAGTCGTTGATGCTCTTGAAGCGGTCCAGATCCAGGCACATGACGGCCACGCAGCGGCCTTCGCGGCGGGCGGCGTTGAGCGTCTGGGCAAAGCGCTGGCGCGCCAGCAGGCGGTTTGGCAGCCCGGTCAAGGCATCGTGGTTGGACAGGAAATCGATCAGGTGCTGCTCGGCCTTGCGCTCGCTGATATCCATGAACACCGCCACGTGATTGATCACGTGGCCCTTCTCGTCGCGCACCACCGAAGCGCTCAGCAGGCCCGGATAGGTGTCGCCGTTCTTGCGGCGGGCCATGATCTCGCCCGACCAGTGGCCGGTCTTCATCACAGACTGCACCATGGCGTCGAAGGAACTGGTGTCCTGGTCGCCGGCATGCAGCAGGCCGATGCTCTCGCCCAGCACTTCCTTGGCGGTATAGCCGGAAATCTGCGTGAAAGCGGGATTGGTGGCGACGATGCGCGCATCGCGGTCCGTGACGACGATGGCGTCCTGGGTCGCCTCAAACACCTGGCTGGCCAGGCGCAGGAATTCCTCGTTGGCGCGGCGCTGTTCGACTTCCTTCGCCAGTTCGGCGGTGCGCTCGGCCACCCGCTCTTCCAGCAGCGCGCGTTCCTCGGCCAGCGCCTTCTGCGCGCGGCCCAGGCGCACATGGGCGTCGGTGCGGGCCAGGATTTCCTCGGCCTGGAAAGGCTTGGCGACAAAATCCACCGCGCCCAGCGCGAAGCCGCGCACCTTGTCGTCTGTGTCGTGCTGCGCCGACAGGAAGATCACCGGTACCTGGCTCAGTTCCGGCGTCGCCTTCAGGCGGCGGCAGACCTCAAAGCCGTCGATGCCGGGCATGCGCACGTCCAGCAAAATCAGCTCCGGCGGCCGCGATTGCGCCGTCCACAGCGCCAGCTCGCCATTTGGCGCCTGGCGCACGTAGTAACCGGCTTCTGTCAGCAGGTCGCTCAGCAGCTTGAGCGAGGCTGGCGTGTCTTCCACGATCAGCACTTCGCCCTTGGTGTGTTGTTCCGACAAATCCCGGTGCATGTAAAAGTCTCTCGCCTATTTAAAGGTTGCTCTCGCTATCATATACCGGTCAGGCCAGTGGCTCCAATTCATTATCCGCCTGGTCCAGCAAGGCGCATAGCTGCGGGTACTGGTGCAACTGAACCATATGCTCGATACGGGCCACCACATCGGCCAGCCCGCGCGGCAAGGGCTCCAGCAGCAGCGCCACGCGCGCCAGGTTCAGTTCCTGCAAGGCGACCTTCAATTCGCCGCGCAGTGCCGGGTCCAGACGTTTCAGGTCACCGCTGTCCAACGGTGCCTGCAACGCCCGGCGCGCGGCCACGCGGTGGCGGCGCACGAACTGCAGGTTCAGCTGCTGCTCCAGCACTGCGTACAACTGTTCCTGCTCGACCGGCTTGCGCATGAACTCATCGGCGCCGGCGGCCAGCGCCGCCTCGCGCTCTTCGGCAAAGGCGGAGGCGGTCAGCATCACAATGCCAGGCTGCGGGCCATCCGTATTGGCGCGGATCTTGCGCGTGGCGCTGATACCGTCCAGCGCCGGCATGCGCCAGTCCATGAACACCAGGTCCGGCTGCCACACATCGACCATGGCCAGCGCCTGCACGCCATCGCCGACCACGGCGACATCGAAGCCCAGCGGCTTGAGCAGGCTTTCCATCAGCGCGCAGCCGTCGGCATTGTCATCGGCCACCAGTACACGGCGGCGCTGCTGCGGCTCCAGCGGGCTGACTTCGTCCTGGTGTACCATCGGCGCTTCATCCGTCACCTGCACCGCGACGGTAAAGTAGAAGGTCGCGCCCTCGCCCACCGTCGATTGCAGCGCCAGCGTGCCGCCCATCAGTTGCACGAATTCGCGCGAGATGGTCAGGCCCAGGCCCGTGCCCTCTTTCGCGCCCGGCCCGTCGGCCTGGATGAACGGCTCGAACACGCGCGCCTGGTCCTCTTCCGCGATGCCGGGGCCATTGTCGATGACGGCAAAAGCCAGCTCGCACTGGCCGTTGCGCGACATGCCGCGTACCTTCAGCGTCACCTTGCCCTGCGCGGTGAACTTGACCGCGTTGGACATCAGGTTCAGCAACACCTGGCGCAGCTTGGTGCCGTCGACACGCGCACTGGCCGGCAGGCCGACGCTGTCCAACACCAGCTCGACGCCGCTTTGCACCGCGCGCATGCTGACCATATCCATCACTTCCTGCAGCATGTCGTTCAGGTGGAGTACTTCGGTTTGCAGCACGGCGCGGCCGGCTTCGATCTTGGACAGTTCGAGGATATCGTTAATCAGCGTCAGCAGATGCTGACCGGAGCGGTGGATGATCGCCAGGTTGCGCTTCTCTTCCGGCAGCATGTTCTTCGAATCAGCCATCAGCCGCGAGAAGCCGATCACGGAATTCAGCGGCGTGCGCAGCTCGTGACTCATATTGGCCAGGAAGGTCGACTTGGCACGGTTGGCCGTCTGCGCCTGGCGCACCGCCACCGACAGCGCGTTGGTGCGCTCCGCCACCAGGTCTTCCAGGTGAATGCGATGACGACGCAATTCCTGCTCCGCCATGCGGCTGGCGGTGACGTCGTAGTTGACGCCGACCATGCGCATCGCGTGGCCGTCGCGGTCGCGGAAGGTCATGCCGTCCGCTTTCATGTAATGCACCGAACCGTCCGGCCAGATCAGTCGATACTCGATATCGAATTCGGCGGTGCCGTTGAGCGCCTGCTGCAACAGCATCTCGGTCGGCACCGAGTCGTCCGGATGCACCATCTTGCGCCAGGCCTCGAACGGATTATCCAGCTTGCGGCCTTCCATGCCGTGCAGGCGGTACATCTGCTCGTCCCACACCATCTGGCTGGAAACGATATCCCAGTCCCAGATGCCGATGGCGGCCGCACTGGAGGCAATCTGCAAACGCTCTTCGCTGGCGTGCATGGCGACGTAGCGGCTTTCCATCAGCCGCACCATCTCGCGGATCGAGGCATTCAGAGTTTTCAGTTCGCCGGAGTACCAGTCGCGCGGCGGCGCCGCGCCGGGATTCTGGCCAGCCTTGACGCTGGCCGCATAGCGCTCGATATTCGTCAGCGGCTTGAGGATCAGCTGCCACAGCAGCAGGTAGAGGCTGAGCACCAGCGTCACGTCCAGCACAAAAATCAGGCCGGCGATGGTATACAGGCGCTGGCGCAGCTGTTCGATCAGCAGCGCTGGCGAGGCGTAGACTGTGATGGTGCCGATATTCTGCCCACCGGCGACGATCGGCCGTTGCTCGGACAGCAGCTCGGGATCGGACGGCAGCCGCTCGGCCGGCACCAGCTGCGCCTGTGCGTTACGGGTCAGGATGAAAGGACGGTTGCTGGCCACAGGCGCCACCGCGCTGGCGTGCAGGTCGCGGTTGCTCAAGCCGCTCTTCATGATGGTGACGATCTGCGTTTCGTCAAAATTCCAGGCCGGCAGCGCCACCGCAGCGGCCAGTTCATCGGCGCTGTTGGCCAGCGTCTTGCGCAGCTGCTCCCAGCGCTGCACGCGCTCCTGCTGATAGAAGTACAGCGCAAAAGTCGTCAGTACCAGCGTCACCACGGCGGTCAGCGTCACGCTGACAAATACGGCGATAGACATTTTTCCTGCACGGCGGGCAAGTCGGACCAACATCGGAAACCATTCTTCGGGGGTTAATCTGCGCAGTTACTACTCGGATCATAGGTTCAAAATGCGATGAAGTCCATGCATATTTGCGGCTAAGCAACATCCCTACTACTATGTAATTGATCTGATGCATTGGCCGCACTCAGGAACAGCTTGCCGTTCAATTGCTGCAACAACGTACTATTACGTAGGCGGTCCATGACCGGCCCCTTGACCTCGGCCAGGTGCATGCCGATTGCGCGCCGCTTCATGCTCTGGTTGAGCTCCGCCAGTGCCATTAGCGCCGTGGTGTCGATCGAACTGACCGCCGACATCACCAGCACCAGATCGCGTGCGCTCTGGTGGGTGGCCAGTTCGCACTCAATGCGTTCATTGACCGCCTCCACATTGCCGAAGAACAGATTGGCGTCGATGCGCAGCATCAGGAATTCCGGCTGCGTCTCGGCCGGATAGCGCTCGATGTTGCGAAAATGTTCGGTGCCGGCGATACGGCCCAGCACCGCGATGTGCGGGCGGCTGGCGCGCCAGATCAAAGTGCCCATCGACAGCGCCACGCCGATGATCACGCCGGCCTCCACGCCCATCACCAGTACGCCGAGACAAGTGGCCACCCAGGCCAGCGCATCGCCGCGGTCATATTCCCAGGCGGTACGCAGGATGCCCATCTCCAGCATGCCCAGCACGGCGACGATGATGGTGGCGGCCAGCACCGGCATCGGCAGCAGCGCCAGCCAGCCGGTCGGCAGCAGCAGCGCGCAGGCCAGCAGCACCGCAGTGATCAGACTGGCCAGCGGCGTGTTGGCGCCGGCGGCGAAATTGACGGCGGAACGCGACAGGCTGCCGGTCACCGGGAAGCCGCCGGACAGCGCACTGGCCACATTGGCCGCGCCGAGGCCAACCAGCTCATGATTGCTGACCAGCTTTTCATTGCGCTTCAGCGCCAGCGCCTGCGCGCCGGACATCGACAGCAGGAACACCATGAAGCCGATCAGCAGCCCCGGTTGCAGCAAGACGCCCCAATGCTGGCTGGACGAGGCCAGGTTCAACTGCGGCAGCCCGGCCGGCACCAGGCCGGTGGTGCGCACACCCATCTCCGCCAGGCTGGTACACGACATCAGCGCGATGCCCGCCAGCACCACCATCATCGGCGCCAGCTTGGCGGCGATATCGGCCGCCACCGCCGGCACGCCGCAGCGCTTCAGCAACGCCGACAGATACTGGCGTGCCAACACCAGCAGCACCAGCGAGCCGACGCCCAGCACCGCGCTCGGCAGGTGCACCTGTGGCAGTGCAGCGCCCAGCAGCGTATGCAGCTGATCGTAGGCGATGACGATCGCCGAGCCGACGGTAAAGCCGCTCATCACCGGGCGCGAGAAGAAATTGGCGAGGAAGCCCATGCGCAGCAGGCCGCAAAGCAGCAGCACCGCGCCGGACACCAGCGCCAGCTGCGCCGCCAGCACGCCGGCCAGCGCCGAGCCGGCCGGCGCCAGCGGGCCAATGACAGCGGCGGTCATCAGCGAAATAATCGCCATCGGGCCGACCGACTGGGTCATGCTGCTGCCGAACAGGGCATACACGATGGGCGGCACAATGCTGGCGTAAATCCCGACCACCGGCGGCAATCCGGCCACGATGGCATAGGCCATGCCCTGCGGGATCATCATCATCGCCACCACCAGCCCGGCGCTGATGTCGCCTGGGAGTTGATCACGCCGGTAGTGTTTCAGCCATTGCAGCATTGTTGTTCCACTGGTACAGAAAGGCGGTAGTTTATCGCAAATACGTTTACCAAATTAGCTTATCCGAAAATCTCATAAGCAAATCTTGCAGACGAGTGAGATTCTGATAGAATTACGCTATACAACTCGTTTGACGCAACTCAAAAAACAATCGTCAATCTGTCGTCGGCCCAAACAAATTGCCGGCAGTTACTCACACTGTCCACAATTTATTGGAGTCCGCGTCATGCGCATCATCTCATCCCTTCTGCTGTCCCTGTCCGCTGTTGCCGCCCTGAGCGGCGGTGTTGCCCATGCTGCGACCAACCTGGTCACCAATGGCAATTTCGAAACCACAACCAACGGCAGCAACAAACAACTGTCCTCCAGCATCGTCAGCGATGACAAGCGCACCACGCTGAGTGGCTGGACCAGCAGCAACGGCAACGACGGCGGCTATAACTTCGTCCTCAACAGCAATATCGCCAATACCTGGGATTCCGCCATCTGGCTGAAAAGCGAGAACAACGGCTGGGCCAAATCGGCCAACGGCGGCAATATCTTTGCCTCGGACTCGCAATATTGGCCAGGCGTGCTGTCGCAAACTGTCAGCGGCCTGACCGCCGGCAGCCAGTACACGCTGACCTTCGATTCGGCGCTGGCGCAGCAAGTCGGCTTTGACGGCGCGAACAGCGGCAACTACTGGCAGGTCGTGTTCGGCAACAGCACGCAGAACAGCAGCGCGCTGAACATCGCCAGCGGCGGCTTCAGTGGCTGGAACACCTCCAGCATGACCTTTACCGCCACCGGCGCCACGCAAGTGCTGTCCTTCCTGGCACAAGGCTCGCCGGGCGCGCCACCGTTCCTGCTGCTGGACAGCGTATCGCTGACCGCCGCTGTTCCTGAGCCGTCGACCTGGGGCATGCTGGCTGTCGGCCTGGGCCTGATCGGCTTTGCCGCGCGCCGCCGCGCTGTCGCCCGCGCCTGAGTTGAACCGGCCCGCCGTGCTGCCATCTCCTGCTGAATTCATCGCCGCAGTGCTGCGCCTCAGCGTCTGGCTGGTGCTGCTGACGATCTTGTTCGTGCCACTGGAGCGCTGGTTCGGCGCACGCCACGAAGCCCGTTCGCGCCGTGAACAGCTGCACAATCTGGCCTATTACGTGATGAGCAGCCTGGTGCCGGTGATCGTACTGAGCATCCCGGCGGCGCTGCTGGCGGTGATGGCGCAGCATGTGGTGCCGGCCTGGCTGACGTCGGCGGTGCAGGCATTGCCGCTGGCGGCGCGCATCGCGCTGGTGTTTGTGGTCGGCGAGATCGGCTTCTACTGGGGTCACCGGCTCAGTCACGAACTGCCCTGGCTGTGGCGCTTCCACGCGGTGCATCACAGCACAGAGCATATGCACTTCCTCGCCAACACGCGCACGCATCCGGTCGACATGGTCGTGACCCGTTTGTTTGGCCTGGTGCCGCTGTACCTGCTGGGCCTCGCCGGCCCGAGCGTTGCAGGCAGCGGCGCGCCAGCCTTGTTGCTGGTGGTCGGCACGCTGTGGGGATTCTTCATCCACACCAACCTGCGCTGGCGTCTCGGCCCGCTGGAATGGCTGGTGGCCACGCCAGCCTTCCATCACTGGCACCACAGCCGCAACGACCACATCAACCGCAACTACGCCTCCACGCTGCCGCTGCTCGACCGCGTGTTCGGCACCCACTACCTGCCATCGCACTGGCCAGCAGAATACGGCACCGACACGCCGCAAGCCGCCAGCCTGTCCGGCCAACTGCTTGATCCGCTGCTGAAGCGCTGAGCCTCGCTTCAGCCCAGCATTTTCGCGCGGCCTTTGGCGTCTAGCGTCATGACGACGAGCCGGTCACCGTTGCGGACATTGACTTTCTGACCGGGCTTGCCGCGCAGCTGGAGCTGGCGCAGCCTGCCCTGTGACCAATCGAGATCCAGCTCAATGCCGCCCCGCGCTCGCATGCCGCGCACCGAGCCATCGGGCCAAGCTTGAGGCAAAGCTGCCAGCAGACGGATTTCGCCGCCCCACGATTGCACCAGCATTTCCAGAATCGCCGCCGCGCCGCCGAAATTGCCATCGATCTGGAATGGCGGATGGGCGTCAAACATGTTCGGGTAGGTGCGCTCGGGGCCGAGCAGCCCTTGCAGGATCGTATAGGCGCGCTCGCCTTCGCCCATGCGCGTCCACAGCGCCAGCCGCCATGCGGTGGCCCAGCCGGTGGATTTGTCGCCCCGCGTATTCAGCGTGACCTTGGCCGCAGTTACCAGCTCCGGCGTGTCACGCACATTGATTTGCTCGCTCGGATAGACGCCATACAGATGCGATACATGGCGGTGCTGCTGCTCCGGCGCACCGGCATCCCAGTCTTCCAGCCACTCCTGCAACTGGCCTTGCGCACCGATGCGGTCCGCCGGCAGGCGCGCACGTCTGGCCTCCAGTTCAGCGGCGAAGCCGGCGTCGGTTTCGCCCAGCAGCGCGTGCGCCTTGAGCGTCCAGCCGAACAGGTCGCGGATGATCTGGCGGTCCATGGCCGGACCGGCGCAGGTCGCCACGCCCTTGTGGTGCGTGTTCTCAGGCGAGATCGACGGCGACGTCACAAGTCCCCTGCCCTGCGGGTCCTCCACCAGCGTATCGACAAAGAACAGCGATGCACCTTTCAGCAGCGGATAAATGCGGCGCAGGTAGGCCTGGTCTGGATTGTAGTCATAGTGATCCCACAGGGCCTGACATAGCCAGGCGCCGCCGCACGGCCACATTCCCCACAGCGGCCCATCGATCGGCGCGGCGGCGCGCCACAAGTCGGTGTTATGGTGCGCCATCCAGCCACGCGCGCCGTAACCTTTGCTGGCGGTGATGGCGCCCGTCACGCTCAAGTCTTCCACCATGCGCAGCAACGGTTCCACGCACTCGCCGATATTGGCCGATTCCGCCGGCCAGTAATTCATCTGCGTGTTGATATTGATGGTGTACTTGCCGCCCCACGGTGGATTGACACCCTCGTTCCACAAGCCTTGCAGGTTGGCCGGCTGGCTGCCTGGCCGGGACGACGACAGCAGCAGGTAGCGGCCGTATTGCACATACAGCGCCGCCAGCCCGGCATCCGCCTGCTGTTCGGCGACAGCGATGCGCTGGTTGGTCGGGCGCGAATCGGCGGCGCCAGCGCCCAGCCGCAGCGACAGCCGGCGGAACAGCATCTGGTGCGCATGCACATGCGCGCTGCGCAAGCGCGCATACGGCTTGGCCGCCGCTGCCGAGGTCTGCGCACGCACAGTCTGCGCCGGGTCGCCGCTCACATCGGCGTAGTGGACATAGCTGGTCGCTGCGGCCACCAGCAGCGTCACTGTGGTGGCGTTGCGCACTTCAATGCGCTCCTCGCGCGGCGTGATGGCGCCATCGCCCAGCGCCTGCACGCGCACCGCATAACGCAGTGCTGCGGGAATGCCGGCAGCAGCCTCGTTGCGGCCCTCGATCAGCAGCGCATCGGCGCCATCGGCACGCACCGACAAGCCTGCCGGCCGCTCGGCGGCGCGCAGCGGCTCGCGGTAATCCCATGGCATCGGCGCGGCTGTGGTGGCGGTCTTGGCGCCGGTGTAGTCGGTGACGCCGTAGTTGGCCTTCAGCGGATGGCGATAGCCGAGGTCGAAATTCAGCAAGCCATTGGTGGCGGTCAGGCGTATCGCAATCACCTGATCCGGCACGCTGGCGAAGACTTCACGCTTGTGCTGCGTCTTGCCATCACTGAAGCGGGTGGAGGTGATGGCGGTGTCCAGGTCCAGCCAGCGCCGGTAGGCCGTGCCGCCATTGACGCCGTGGAAGTCCAGCAGCAAATCGCCAGCCGCGCCGTAAGGCATCTGCGTCTTTGGAATACCCATCATCGACGACGAAATCAGCTCCGCCGCCTCGTTGAACTTTTCCTGGTCGATCAGCGCCCGCACCTGCGGCAAAGCCGCCAGCGAACGCGGATTGTTCGGATCATACGGACCGCCGGCAAACAGCGTGTCCTCATTCAGCTGGATGCGCTCCTGCGCGATGCGTCCAAAGCACATGGCGCCCAGCCGGCCATTCCCGACCGGCAGCGCCTCGACCCATTGGGCCGCCGCCTGCTCGTACCACAAGGACAGCGCTTCCTGCGCCCCACGCGTGGTGGCCTGCACGGCAGCCCGCGCCAATCCGGGAAAAGCCGCAGCCAATCCCGCCGTAATCATGAAACTGCGTCGTGTCGTCTCCATGCGCCCTATTATGCGCGAGGCCGGGCGACTTCTCAATGACGAAATTCACCAAACCGGGCGCGAAATTGTGCACTCAGCCCGGCAGCGCGTCCCGCACCGCGTCCAGGATCTCCAGCGACAACGCTTCGTCGTCCACCGCGCGCGACAGCACGATGGCGCCGATCATCGACGCGTACTTGGCCAGCGCCTGCCTGCGCTGTTCGGCCACATCCGCGCCTGGCATCAGCTGTTCCAGCACCGCCAACTGGCCGCGCGCGCCCTCGGTCATCGCATGGCGCGCCTTGGGACCGAGACGGGCGACGTCCGCACCCAGCGCCGTCACCGAGCAGCCCTTCTCCGGATGGTCGCGGTGCTGCGCGGTCAGATAACCGTCGCCGATTTTTTCCAGCGCCGTGTCCCGCCCTTCGGCGACATAGCCTTCCCAGCGTTCGACCGATTTTTTCAACGCGTGTGCCGCCGCCTCGGCCAGCAGATCCTCTTTCGAGGCGAAATGGCCGTAGAAGCCGCCGTGCGTCAGGCCGGCGCCTTTCATCAGGTCCGCCACGCCGATGCCGTCGTAGCCTTTTTCACGGAACAGCCGCGCTGCCGTTTCAACGATGCGCTCACGGTTGAGCGCCACTTGCTCCCTGCTGACTTTCATAGTCGACTCCCACCTCTAATCGATTGACATTATACATTGCAAGCGTAATATATCAATCATTACGATCATCATTAAAGGTATCCATCATGAAAGCAGTCATCAGTGCCTACGCGCGTTCGCCCTTTCATTTTTCCCGCAGAGGCAAGCTGGCCGAAGTCCGCCCCGATGATCTCGGCGCGCAAGTCGTCAAAGGGTTGATCGGGCGTACCGGCCTCGATCCCGCGCTGCTCGACGACGTCATTCTCGGCTGCGCCTATCCGGAATCTTCGCAGGGCAACAACCTGGCACGCATCGTCTCGCTGCTGGCCGGCTTCCCGCACGAGGTCAGCGCCATGACCATCAACCGTTTCTGCGGCTCGTCGATGTCCGCCGTCCACATCGCCGCCGCCAATATCGAGGCGGGCCTGGGCGAAGCCTATCTGTGCGTGGGCGTTGAATCGATGACGATGGTGCCGCAAGGCGGCTTCAATTTCTCGCCCCACCCGCAACTGCTGGCGCACACCGACGCCTACATCAGCATGGGCGACACCGCCGAAAACGTCGCCCGCAAATACGAAGTGTCGCGTGCCGACCAGGAAGTGCTGGCACTGCAATCGCACCAGAAGGCGGCCGCCGCGCGCTCGGCCGGGCTGTTGAAGGATGAGATCATCCCCATCACCACCGGCAACGGCGAAGTCGTCGCCGAAGACGGTTGCATCCGTCCCGGCACCACGCTGGAAGCACTGGCGTCGCTGAAGCCGGTCTTCGATCCGGAACACGGCGTGGTCACCGCCGGCACATCTTCGCCGCTGACCGACGGCGCATCGGCGGTGCTAGTCACCAGCGAGGACTTCGCCCGCAAGCACGGGCTGCAACCCAGCGCGCGCATCGTCTCGATGGCGGCGGTGGGTTGCGACCCGGCGCTGATGGGCATCGGGCCGATTCCCGCCACTCGCAAGGCGCTCAAGCTGGCCGGCCTGACGGCGCAGGACATCGATGTGGCGGAGATTAACGAAGCCTTTGCCTCGCAAGCGCTGGCCTGCGTGCGTGAACTGGGCATCAGGCCTGAGGCGCTGAACATCGATGGCGGCGGCATGGCCATCGGCCATCCGCTGGGCGCCACCGGCGCGCGCATCACCGGCAAGGCGGCGGCGCTGCTGGCGCGCACCGGCGGCCGTTATGCGCTGGCCGCGCAGTGCATCGGCGGTGGCCAGGGCATCGCCACCATCCTGGAGGAAATTTAGGCCGCCGCCAGTTCGATGCAGTTGCGGCCCGCGCGCTTGGCGCGGTGCAGCGCTGTGTCGAGACGATCCAGCACGGCGGCGCCGGCCTCCTCCGGCCCCACCTCGGCCACGCCCAGGCTGACGCTGAGCGTGGCGCCATGGCCGGCGCCGGGCAAATCGGCGTCACTGAGGGCGCCGCGCAGCTTCTCGGCCAGCCGCAGCGCGTCGGCCGAGGTGGTGTGGGTGGCGACGATCAGGAATTCCTCGCCGCGCATGCGCGCCAGCGTATCCGAAGTGCGCAGGCGGTCGGTCACCGCTTCGGCGATCTTGCGCAGCGCGCCGTCACCCACAGGCGAACCGTATAAATCATTCGAGGAACTGAAGCTGCCGACATCCAGCGACAGCACCGCCAGCGGCAGGCCGTAACGGCGGGCGCGGCGGATTTCGTTGTCCAGCGTGTCCTCGCCGGCGCGGCGGTTGGCGGCGCCGGTCGCCGCATCGACGGTGCTCAACTGCGACAACTGGCCGGACAGCGCATCGTTACGGTGCTTTAACTCGCTCATGCCGAGGCCAAAGCTGACGAATTGCGCCATGCTGGCAAAGCAGGCGAACTGCTCGCGCGAGAAGGTAATGTGGCGGTCGAACATCAGGCAGATGGCGCCCATCTCCGGGCCGCCGGCCTCGGCGCGCAGCGGCAACGCCAGCACCATGCGGACATTGCGGTCATGTAGCGCCATCGCCAGTTCCGGATCGCCGGCCTTTTCCGGCGCATCGAGCAGGATCATTTCGCCGCGCGATACCGCCATCAGCGGCGGGAACACATCGCGCAGCGGCGATTGCAGCAGACGGTCACGCCGTTGCAGCAGCCGGCCCAGGTCGAGGTGGTTGCGTGCTTCCTGCGCGATCAGTTGCAGGTCGCCGCGTTCCTTCATGTGCAGCACCGCCGTGTGGCGGACGCCGGGGAAGTTACACAGCGCCAGGCAGATTTGCGACGCCATCAGCGACGCCATGTCGATGTCCGCCAGCGCGCGCTGCAGGCTACGCTGCACGCCCAGCAGGTCGCGCAATTCCTTTTCCTTGTCCAGTAACTCCTGCTGCGCGAAGGCGGCGGGATCATCCGGCACCGCCAGCGCCTGGCGTACCGCTTGCTGGATTTCGTCGTCCAGCATCGGGCAAATACGGTAGTGGAAGGCGCCGTAAGCCATCAGCTCCGGCACCCAGGCACTGTGCTCGTAAGGACATAGCAGCAAAATCGGCGCGCCAGCGCGGCCGCGTATCAGGGCGCCGACGCCGGCCAGCTCACTCAGTTTGTCAAAACCGGTCAGGTCGAGGACCAGCAAATCGGCCTCGCGCCTGGCAAGCGAGGCGACGGCGGCGTCTACATGCTCACACAACGTCAGTTGGGAAAACATCTCTCCACAACATGAGCGGAAATCGGTGCGACGCTCGGCACTGGGACTGAAAAACACACCCGTACTGCTCGACCGGCTGTAAACGTCCGACATGGTATAACTCCCTAGTATAGTTTTGGTTTCTATTGTCTCTGCCGCCAGTTTGCCATAACGTTCATAATTAGCAATCTTTTTGCATTATTTTTATGTGTGTCCGCGCACTGTCGGCGCGGCTGACGGCCTCAATACTGTTCTCTTGGAATTCAGGGAGAACACCATGTCGCAATCAGAAAACAAGGCCGACCAGGGCTCAGCCAGCCTGCAGCGCGAGATTCAGCAGCGCCAGGACAAGGTGGACCAGCAAGGTCCGCGCGCCAGCACCGTGAGCAAGGACAAGGAAGCGGTACAGACCAGCGATCACCAATATCCCGGCACGCCGCTGCCGGCTCAGCACCTGGAGAAACCGGGCCTGGAAGCGGAGATGCAACAGAAACCGGAATTCCTGGCGCCCGACTACTGCGGCAGCGGCAAGCTGGCCGGCATGGCGGCTTTGATTACCGGCGGTGACTCCGGCATCGGCCGCGCCGTGGCGGTACTGTACGCGCGCGAAGGCGCTGACGTTGCGATCGTCTACCTGAACGAAGACAAGGATGCGGAAGACACCAAGCGCTATGTGGAGGCGGAAGGCCAGAGCTGCCTGTTGATCCGCGGCGACGTGACCGATCCGTCCTTCTGCCGTGATGCGGCGCACCAGGCGCAGGAGCGGTTTGGCCGGCTGGATATCCTGGTCAACAACGCCGCATTCCAGGAGCATGCGGAAAAGCTGACCGATCTGACCGAGGACCGCTTCGACCTGACCATGAAGACTAATGTGTATGGCTACTTCCACATGGCCAAGGCGGCGCTGCCGTACCTGAAGCGCGGCGCGTCCATCATCAATACCGGTTCGGTGACCGGCTTGCAGGGTTCGGAGCATCTGCTCGACTATTCAACCACCAAGGGCGCAATTCATGCGTTCACCAAATCGCTGGCCTCCAATCTGCTGGAACAGGGCATCCGCGTGAATGCGGTGGCGCCGGGGCCGGTGTGGACGCCGCTGAATCCCGCCGACCAATCGCCAGAGAAGATTGCCAAGTTCGGCTCGCAGACGGACTACAAACGTCCGGCGCAGCCGCAAGAACTGTCGCCATCATATGTATTCCTGGCGGCGCCCTGCTGCTCCAGCTACATCACCGGGATCGTGCTGCCGGTGACTGGCTCGGTGGGTGGTTAGACATGGCTGCGCGCGCGTTGTGGAAAGGGGCGATCAGCTTTGGTCTGGTCTATATTCCGGTCGAGATGTACAGCGCCGTGCAGGAGCACGACCTGGACCTGACCATGCTGGACCGGCGCGACTTTTCGCCAATTGGCTACAAGCGCTATAACAAGAAGACCGGCAAGGAAGTCACCTGGGACGACATCGTCAAGGGTTACGAGTATGAGGACAACGAATACGTGGTGCTGTCGGATGAAGACCTGAAGCGCGCTAACGTGGAGGCGACGCAGACCATCGATATCGTCGCCTTCGTCGAGGCGGCCGATGTGCCGCTGACGTATTTCGAAACGCCCTACTACCTTGCACCTTCGCGCGGCGGCAACAAGGTGTACGCACTGTTGCGCGAGACCTTGCGCAAGGCCGGCAAGATCGGCATTGCCCACGTGGTGATGCGCACCAAGCAGCATCTGTGCGCCTTGGTCTGCGTGGAAGACAAGATCGTGCTCAACACGCTGCGCTACGCCACCGAGATACGCGACGCCGAGGAGTTGAAGCTGCCGCCAGCAACCCTGAAGGCGGCCGGCATCACCGACAAGGAACTGAAGATGGCATTGTCGCTGGTTGACGGTATGAGCGAGGAATGGAAGCCTGAGCAGTATCACGACACCTATAAAGAGGACGTGATGGCAATGGTCAAGAAGAAGATCAAGGCTGGGCAGACCAAAACGATTACCGCGCCGGAGGCCGAGCCGAGCGCACCGAAGTCCTCCAATGTGGTCGACCTGGTGGCGCTGCTGCAAAATAGCCTGGGCAAGCGAGGCGGCAAAGCGGCGCCGGCCAAGTCGCGCGCCGCTGCGGAAGATGAAGAGGAACAAGAGGCCAAGCCGAAAGCGCGCTCCAGCACCACCCGCAGCAGCACCTCATCGACCTCTCGCGCCAAGAGCGCCACCAAGGCCACTGCAAAAACTCCAGCGACCGTCGCCAAGCGCAAGCCCGCCGCCAGCCGCAAAGCGGCATAGCGGTGGCCCGGTGGCCCGGTGGCCCGGCTGCTCGGCTGGCCGGCTGGCCGGCTGGCCGGCTGCTCGGCTGCTCGGCTGCTCGGCTGCTCGGCTGCTCGGCTGCTCGGCTGCTCGGCTGCTCGGCTGCTCGGCTGCTCGGCTGCTCGGCTGCTCGGCTGCTCGGCTGCTCGGCTGCTCGGCTGCTCGGCGGCGCCCAATCTCGGCGCCGGCCGGGCACCTGTCAATTCTTGCCAGGCTTGAATTTCATCAGCTTCATTGCCGGCGCCAGACCTTTGGCTGCTTTGGCGTAGCCGTCCCACGGCGCGTTGCCCACATCAAGGCGTGTGTGGACGTTGGTGACGTTCCACTGGTCCGCGCTCTGCAAGCCATCCAGCTCGTCCCAGGTAATCGGCACCGAAATGCCAAGGCCGGGCCGCGTGCGTGCCGACCAGGCGCATACCGTGGTCGCACCCCGCCCGTTGCGCAGATAGTCGATAAATATCTTGCCAACGCGGTTGCTCGGGCCGCTCTTCACCACAAAGCGGTCTGGGATGGCTTCCGCCATGTGCGCGACAATCGCCTGCGAGAAGGCCTTGACATCATCCCATCCATAGTTAGGCTTGATTGGCACCACAACGTGCAGTCCTTTGCCGCCGCTGGTCTTCAGGAAGGCCGGCAGTTCCAGCTCGGTGAGGAATGCGCGCATCAGTTGCGCCGCCTCCTTGATCTGATCCCAGGTCACGTTCTTGCCGGGATCGAGATCGAAGATCATGCGGTTGGGCTTTTCATAACTGGTGGCGACGGCATTTTGCGTATGCAGTTCAATCACGTTCATTTGTGCGGCGGACAGCAGCCCTTCTTCGCTCGGCACCTCCAGCATCGGCGGATGATCCGGGTCCAGTGACTGCTTGAGTTGTTTGACGCCCGGCATGCGCGACACCTCGGCATGCTTCTGGAAGAACAGCTCACCGCCGACGCCTTCCGGCGCGCGCACCAGCGATACCGGCCGTCCTTTCAGGTGTGGAATCATCAATGACGACACCAGCGCGTAGTAGCGTATCAGCGTGATCTTGGTGGCGCCGCTTTGCTTGTCGATGACGCGGTCGGGATTGGTGACTTTCAGCGACTTGGGCAGCTTGCCCTCGATGGTGGTCTGCATGTCTGGTTTCTCCTTGACGTGTTGCGGCGTCTCGCGGGTGATGCTGGCTGCCCGCTTGTCCTTGCGCAGTCCCTGGAAGACCGAATGGCGGATCGAACCTGAGTGCGTCCATTCGCCGAAACTGACTTCCGCCACCAGCGTTGGCTTGAGCCAGTGTGCTTTCTTGTCGATGTCGCGGCTGGGCGCGAACGGGCTTTTATCGGCGTGGAGCTTTTCCATCTTCGCCTTCAGGTCTTGCAGCGAGGTGGCGTTGAAGCCGCTGCCGACATTGCCGGCGTATTGCAGCTTGCCCTCTGCATCGTAAGTACCTAGCAGCAGCGAGCCGAAGCCAGTGCGGGAGCCTTGCGGATCGGTGTAGCCGCCGATGACAAATTCCTGACGTTGGCCGCATTTCAGCTTGATCCAGGTACCAGCACGGCGTGCGGTGTAGCGCGAATCCTTGCGCTTGCCGATGATGCCTTCAAGGCCCATCTGGCAGGCGGCGGCAATCATGTCCTGCGGCGGCGCATTGAGTGCGGTGCTGAAACGGACGTTCCCGGATTCGCGTTTGACCATGATCTCCTGCAGGACGGCGCGTCGCTCTTCCAGCGGCAGATCACGCAGGTCATGGCCCTTGTGGAAGGCAATATCGAACAGGAAGTAGACGATGTCGCCTGGTGCGTTTTCGTCGAAAGCGTTTTGCAGCAAGCCGAAATCGGGGCGGCCATTTTCATCGTGGACGACGATTTCGCCGTCATACCAGCCAGGCGGGAATTTCAGCTTGGCGAGCTGGTTGCGCAGCGGTTGCAGCTTATGGGTCCAGTCGTTGCCGTTGCGGGTGATCAGGCGGATGTCCTTGCCGTCGATGCGCGCCAACAGACGGTAGCCGTCGAACTTGACCTCGAACAGCCAGTCCTCCGCCATTGCCGGCGGGCCGTCGACCAGCGTGGCCAGTTGCGGCGACAGCGTTTCCGGCATCTCAGCCTTGGGCGCCTTCGCGACATCTTTCGCCACCGCGCGCGCGGCAGCCGCAGGGCTGGCGGCAGCAGGCGCGGTCGTGGCAGGCATCGGCAGCGCTTTCACGCTGTCCGGCATTTCGTCGACCACGCTGAACTCATCGGCCGGCCGGGCGTATTCATCGTTCTCCTTGATCAGCAGCCAGGGTTCCTGCTTTTCACCCTTGCCGCGCATGCGCACCAGCACCCAGCGGCCATGCATCTTGTGGCCGTGGATTTCGAATTTCAGATTACCAGCCTTGAGCGCCTTGCGCGGATCGTCGAGCGGATGCCAGGTGCCCTTGTCCCAGATGATCACCTTGCCGGCGCCGTACTGCTTGGGCGGTATCGTACCTTCAAAGTCGTTATAGGAAATGGGATGGTCTTCGACGTGCACCGCCATGCGCTTGTCGTGCGTATCGTAGCTGGGGCCCTTGGGTACGGCCCAGCTCATCATCACGCCGTCCAGCTCCAGGCGGAAGTCGTAATGCAGCCGGGTAGCCCAGTGCTTCTGGATGACAAACGTCAGCGCCTCCCTGCCCTCTTCGCCGCCTTCGGCGGGTTCGGGCGTGATGGCGAAATTACGTTTGGCCTTGTAGGTCTTGAGCGAGTCTTTCATCCCTTCAGACTATGCCCGTCGTCGCGCGAGAACCGTGCGTTGGCGAACATGTAAGCGATTGTAAAGGCCGTCAACGCAACGTTTTGGCGTCGCGTTTTTTGCTCAGAGACGCGGGAATTGTCCCGGGCCCGAAACCTTCAAAGGATTGAATCATGACTAAAGTAATCGCTACCCTGATCGCCGGCCTGTTCGCAACCGCTGCATTCGCACAGACGCCAGCTCCCGCCACCACCAAAGCCGAAGCAAAAGAAGCCAAAACCGCTGCCAAGGCAGAAGCCAAGGAAACCAAGGCTGAGATCAAGGCGGAAGCCAAGACCGCCAAGGTAGAAGCCGACGCCAAGAAAGACGTCGCCGTTGCCAAGGCTGAAGAGAAAGCCGACAAGGCTGATGCACACGCCAAAGCCGCCAAGACCAAAACCAAGGCACACGCCAAGGCCGAAAAAGCAGAAACCACTCCTGCCCCAGTCGCATCCAAATAAGTCACCCGTCGGTCCGGCGAAAGCCGGAGTGACAAAAAAAAGCGGACCTCGCGGTCCGCTTTTCTGCGTTAGGTTTTTACCTTACATAAGCATCACTGCTGCGCAACCACCGGCGCTGCGCCTGCGGCATCCCAGCCGCCGCCCAGTGCACGGATCAGCGCCACGGTGGTGACCGCGCGATTGCCACGCAGTTGCACCGCGTTGCGTTCCACGGTCGCCAGATTGCGCTGCGCGTCCAGCAGGTCGAGGTAGCTCGAACGGCCGGCCGTGTACAGTTTCTGCGCCAGGTCAGCCGAGCGGCGTGCGGACACTACCGCATCTTCAATCTGCACCGTCTGGCCAGCCAGAATACGCAGGCCCGCCAGATTGTCTTCCACTTCCGCAAACGCCGTCAGCACGCTTTGACGATACGTACCCACCGATTCCTCCAGCGCTGCTTCGCTGCGCGTGATGTTGGCACGGTTACGGCCACCATCGATCACCGGCAGCGACAAGGCAGCGCCCAGCAGCCACGAGCGGCTGCTCCACTTGAAGACGTCAGCCACCGTGCCACCCGACACACCGCCCGCATTCGCGTTCAGCATCAGCGACGGGAACATCGCCGAACGCGCCACGCCGATACGGGCGTTGGCGGCTTCCATCGCGCGCTGTGCGGCGGCGATGTCAGGACGACGCTCCAGCAGCGACGATGGCAGACCGGCTGGAATCGCCGGCATCAGCGTGCCATCCAGCAGCGGGCTGTTGCCAGCGGTGTAGCTGGCAGCCGGCTTGCCCAGCAGGACAGCCAGCGCATGCTCGGTGGTCACACGCTGACGCTGCAGGCCGATGGCTTCAGCGCGGGCGGTTGCCAGTTCAGTCTTGGCGCGCGACAGATCGAATTCGCCGATGTCGCCCAGGTCGAAACGACGCTGGTTGACCTTGACGTTCTCTTCGCGGGTCTGCACCGTGCGGTTCAGCGTTTCCAGCTCGGCGTCAGTGGCACGCAGACGGAAATAAGTCTGCGCCACGTCAGCCTGCACGGCCAGCAGCACCGAGCGGTAATTCGCTTCCACCGATGCGGCGTCGCCACGCGCTGCCGCCACATTCGACGATACGCGGCCGAACAGGTCCACCTCGTAGCTTGCCGTCAGATTGGCGCTAAACACCTTGGCCGGATCGACCGGCGTACCGGCCGGCAGGCCGGCTTCGACCGGCGACTGGCGCAGGCGCTGCGCGCCAGCGTTGAGGCCAACTTGCGGAATGCGGTCCGCCTCGGCGATGCCGGCAATGGCGCGCGCCTGCTTGACGCGGGCCGCAGCCACCGCCAGGTTGGCGTTGGCGCGCGTGGCTTCGTTGACCAGTTCATTCAGCGCCGGATCATTGAAAGCCAGCCACCACTCGCCGCGCGGCTGCGCTTCGGCGGCTTGCGCCGCTTTCCACGTGCTGCCATCGGCGGCGGTCTTCACCTGTGCGTCAGGAAGCTGAGACTCCTTGAACGCGGTCGGCACGTCCATCGCAGGTTGCTTGAACTCCGGCGCTGCGCATGCGGTCATCAGCAGCGCCGCCAGGATGGGCGCTACGCCCTTGGCGATCATATGCAGCTTGTTCATCAGTGATTTCCTTCCAGTTTTACCGCAGCGGCGTCACCATCCACGGCAGGTTTTTTCTTCTCCAGCTTGACCGCCAGCTTGCGCAGCAGGACGTAGAACACCGGCGTCAGGAACAGGCCGAAGAAGGTCACGCCCAGCATGCCGGCAAACACCGCCACACCCATCGCATGACGCATTTCCGAACCGGCGCCGTGCGAGAACACCAGAGGCAGCACGCCCATGATGAATGCGATCGAGGTCATCAGGATCGGACGCAGACGCAGGCGGCAGGCTTCCAGCGCGGCTTCGACGATGGTGCGGCCATGGTGCTCCAGCTCCCGTGCAAACTCCACGATCAGAATCGCATTCTTCGACGCCAGCCCCACCAGCACGAACAGCGCAATCTGGGTGAAGACGTTGTTATCGCCGTGGGTCAGTTTCACACCCACCAGTGCGCAGAAGATCGACATCGGCACGATCAGGATCACCGCCAGCGGCAGGGTCCAGCTTTCGTATTGCGCAGCCAGCACCAGGAACACCAGCAGCACGCACAGCGGGAACACGTAGATCATGGTGTTACCCGACAGGATGTCCTGGTAAACCAGTTCGGTCCATTCGTAGCCAATCCCCTTCGGCAGCACTTCGTTGACGATCTTGGTCATTTCAGCCTGCGCTTCACCGGTCGAAACACCAGGTGCGGCGCCGCCGTTGATTTCAGCTGCCACGTAAGCGTTGTAGCGCTGTACGCGATCCGGGCCATAGCTATCCTTGACGCGCATCAGCGACGACAGCGGAATCATTTCGCCCTTGTTGTTGCGGACTTTCAGCTGGGCGATATCTTCAGCGTGCGAACGGAACTGCTTGTCAGCCTGGACGCGCACCTGATAGGTACGGCCGAACTGATTAAAGTCATTCACGTACAGCGAACCCAGATTGATCTGCAAGGTCTGGTAAATCGTTTGCAGTGGCACGCCCAGTTGCTTGGCTTTCTGGCGATCGATGTCAGCGAACAGCTGCGGCACATTGATCTGGTAGCTGGAGAACACGCCAGCCAGTTTCGGATTCTGCCAGGCCTTCATCTGCACCGCTTGCACGGCTTTGTACAGCTCATCGTAGCCAAGGTTGTCGCGGTCTTCGATCATCAGCTTGAAGCCGCCGGTCGTACCCAGGCCGCTCACCGGTGGTGGCGACAGCACCAGCACGAAGGCGCCTTCGATTGCACCCATGCGCTTGTTCATTTCAGCGGCAATCGCTTCCGCCGTCTCGCCCGATTTGCGCTCACCGAACGGTTTCAGACCGAGGAACACGATACCGGCGTTAGGCGCGTTGGTGAAGCCGTTGATCGACAGGCCAGGGAACGAGATCGAGTTGTCGACGCCAGGAATGTCGGTGGCAATTTCCGACATCTTGCGGATCACGGCATCGGTGCGGTCCAGCGAGGCTGCATCAGGCAGCTGGGCGAAGCCGATCAGGTAGCCCTTGTCCTGCGGTGGCACGAAGCCCGGCGGCACGATCTTGAACATGAAGCCTGCTGCGACAGCCAGCAGTGCGTAGACGATCAGCGAACCTCCTTTGCGTTTCAGTGCAGCCTTGACACCACTTTCGTAGCCATGCGAGGCACGGTTGAAGAAGCGGTTAAACCAGCGGAAGAAGCGGCCGAAGACTTTGTCCATGCCACGGGTCAGCGCATCTTTCGGTGCATCGTGTGGTTTCAGCAGCACGGCCGACAGCGCAGGTGCCAGCGTCAGCGAGCTGAATGCCGAGATCACGGTCGAAATCGCGATGGTCAGGGCGAACTGCTTGTAGAACTGGCCCGACAGACCGGAGACGAAAGCGATCGGCACAAACACCGCGCACAGCACCAGTGCAATCGCGATAATCGGACCACTCACCTCTTTCATCGCCTGGATGGTCGCGTCATGCGGCGACAAGCCGTTTTCGATATTTCGCTCGACGTTCTCCACCACCACGATCGCATCATCGACCACGATACCAATCGCCAGCACCAGGCCAAACAGCGACAAGGTGTTGATCGAGAAGCCGAAGCCCAGCATCACGGCAAACGTACCGACCACCGATACCGGCACGGCCAGCAGCGGAATCAGCGACGCGCGCCAGGTTTGCAGGAAGATGATCACCACCAGTGCCACCAGAATGATCGCTTCGACCAGGGTGTGGATCACGGCGTCAATCGACTCCCGCACGAATTGGGTCGGGTCGTATACAACACTGTATTCGACGCCTTCCGGGAAATCTTTCGACAGGCGGGCCATGGTGGCACGCACGTCAGCCGACAGTTGCAGCGCGTTGGCGTTAGGCGCTTCGAAAATAGGAATCGCCACCGCCGATTTGTTGTTCAGCAGCGAACGCAGCGCATACGAGTTGCCGCCCATTTCAAGCCGCGCCACATCCTTCAGCAAAGTGACCGCGCCATCGGCGTTGGTCTTCAGGATGATGTTGCCGAATTCCTCAGGCGTCTGCAGACGGCCCTGGGTATTCACGGTCAGCTGGAAGTCCGCGCCTTCGGCAGGACCCTGGCCGATCACACCGGCGGCAACCTGCACGTTTTGCTCGCGCACCGCGTCCACGACGTCGCCGGCGGTCAGGCCGCGCTGCGCTACTTTCTGTGGATCGAGCCAGACACGCATGGCGTAGTCGCCGGAACCGAACAGCTGCACCTCGCCCATGCCAGGCAGGCGCGCCAGCTGGTCCTTGACGTTCAACACCGCGTAGTTACGCAGATACAGGTCGTCGTAACGGCCGTTCGGCGAATTCAGGTGGACCACCATGGTCAGATTCGGCGACGACTTCACGGTCGTCACACCGATCTGGCGCACTTCTTCCGGCAGGCGTGGCAGCGCGCGTTGAACGCGGTTCTGCACCTGGGTTTCAGCTTGCTCGACGTTGGTGCCGATCTTGAAGGTCACGGTCAGCGCCATCGCGCCGTCCGAGGTATTTTGCGAGGACATGTACAGCATGTTCTCGACGCCGTTGATCTGCTCCTCCAGCGGCGCAGCCACGGTTTCAGCGATGATCTTCGGATTCGCGCCCGGATACTGTGCGCGCACCACGATCGATGGCGGCACCACATCCGGATACTCCGAGATCGGCAGCTTGAAGATCGATATCAAGCCGGCGACGAAGATAACAATCGACAGTACCGCCGCAAAAATCGGCTTGTCGACAAAAAATCGAGAGATATTCATTTTTAATTATTCCTTGGTAGTGCCCGTTTTCTTATCGGCGGCAGCTATTTTTTGTTCCTTTTTCGCCGCCATTTCTGCGGCCAGCGGGTCGGCGTCCATCGGCACGATGTTCGGCGTGATCGGTGCGCCCGGTTTCACGCGCTGCAGGCCGTTGACGACGATTTTCTCGCCCGGTTTCAAGCCATCACGCACGATGCGCAGGCCGTCAACTTGCTGGCCCAGCGTGACCGGACGGTACTCGGCCTTGTTGTCCTTGCCAACCACGAACACGAACTTGCGGTTCTGGTCGGTGTTGACAGCGCGGTCATTGATCAGCAGCGTCGACTTGGCGCCGGTGCTGCCGGCCAGTTGCACGCGGGCGAACAGGCCTGGCACCAGGATGCCATCGGTGTTGGCCAGGATGGCGCGCATGCGTACCGAACCGCTGCGTGGATCGAGCTGGTTGTCGACGAATTCCAGCTTGCCTTCATGCGGGAAGCCGGTTTCGTTGGCCAGGCCGATTTTTACCACCGCCGGTTTGCCCTGGTGGGCGGCGGCGCCAACGCGCAGATAGGTGTCTTCGTCACCGTCGAACGAGGCGTAGATCTGGTCCAGCGACACCACCGAAGTCAGCACCGCAGTCTGGTCGACCAGGTTGCCCAGGGTGATTTCCGCTTTCGAAACGCGGCCGTTGATCGGCGAGGTGACTTGCGTGTAGCTCAGGTTCAGTTTGGCGTTTTCGTACTGCGCCTGAGCGGCGCGGGCGTCGGCGTCCAGCTGCTTGTAGCCCGATGCCGAGGCGTCGTATTCGCGCTGGGCGATGGCTTTGTCGGCCAGCAGTTTTTCAGCGCGGGTCAGTTCGACCTTGGCCAGATCGGCCTTGGCGCGCGCCGAGTTGGCGGCGGCTTCGGCGCGGCTGGCTTCCGCCTGGAACGGACGTTGGTCGATGACGAACAGCACATCGCCCTTTTTCACCTGCGAACCAGGCTTGAAGTTGATGGCGGTGATGAAGCCGCTGACGCGCGGACGGATCTGCACCTGGTCGATCGCTTCCAGGCGGCCCGAGAATTCCTGCGTCTCGGTGATGGTTTTCTCGACCACGGCAGCAGCCGATACCGGTGGACCGCCCGCAGCCGGCGCTTCAGCAGCTTTGCTATTCGCTTCGCCGCAACCGGAAAGGGTGAATGCGGCCAGTCCCGCCAGTGCCATAGCAGCGGCCAGCGGCCGCGCTACAGCAGTCATTGATTTAATGGTTTTCATTTTAATTCCTTTTTGTATGAAAATAATTAATGGAAAAGGCGGCACCGGGCGGTCTCAACGAAAATCGAGAAAACACGGTACTAGCGCCCCGCCGGCAAGCCGGTGGGGACGTGACTCTTACTGCTTAGGGATAGGGGAATCCTATGCGGCTGGCGGTGTCTCGGACCGTTCCAGTCCAGCGATGAAGCTGGCGATTTCTCCCAGCGCCTGACATCGGCAAGCGCATTCGTTGCGTGCCCCCGCATCGTTCAGGGGCGCCGGCTGCATGCGCCGGACAGTGGTTTTAACGCCGCAGGAAATCAGCTTGGCGCCGTATTGTTCCGCCTCGTCGCGCAGCGGATCGTCTTCGGTCGACAGGATCAGCGCTGGCGGCAGGTTTTTCAAACGGCTCGATTGCAACGGCGATGCATACGGATGGGTACGGTCAGCGGCATTGGGCAGGTAGCCGCGATACGCCTGGGCGCATTGATCGGCAACTTCCAGCAGCTCGGCGCATTGCATTTCGCGCATCGAGCAGGTGGTCAGGCCCGGGTCCAGCATCGGCATCACCAGCACCTGGCCGGTCAGTGCCGGGCCGCCGCGGTCGCGCGACATCAGCGCGCAGACGGCTGCAAGGTTGGCGCCCGCTTCGATGCCTGCCACCAGCAGTTGCTTGCCGGTCCAGCCCAGCTTGGCTTTGTTTTTCTTGGCCCACACCAGTACCGCGTGTGCATCTTCTACCGCTGCCGGGAATGGCTTTTCGGTGGCCAGCGTGTACGCCGAGGCGAGTACCGCGACGTGCTGGCTATCGTCCGCCAGGTGACGCAAGAACATGTCCGCATCTTCCAGGTCACCACCGACAAAGCCGCCGGCGTGGAAGAAGACCAGCAGCATGTCGCGCTTGGCGCCGGCATCGCCGCTGGTATAGAGGCGGGCTGCCAGCGGACCTTCCGCGCCCTTGACTTCCAGGCTGCGGATTTTGAGCTGGTCCGATAAAACTGGCAGGGCCTCTACTGGCTTGTTCATTGTTGCACCGTTCCCGATTCGTTGGAGGACAACATGTTAGCAGGATCGCAGGCGAAATCGCCGCTAGCCACCAGCGTCAGTGCGCGAACGCCGGTCACCTCCGCCCTGGCGGTGTGCGCATAGGCGTCGGTATAGACCACGCCTGCCAGTGCAACCGACGTCAATGCCAGCGCTATCGTTGCGAAAATTGCATCCCGATATTTCATGATATGTCCTCCTTTCTTTCTCTTTTACTTTGTGCAGTACAGCAATCTTAAACTTGATCTACAATCTGATAAATAAGGCAAAGTCGAATTGATTGTTCAGAATCCTGAACAATGGGACCAAAGATGAATAAACTTCAAGCGATGGAAGTGTTTGTGCAGGTGGTGGACGCCGGTGGCTTCACCCGCGCTGCGGAGAACATGAAACTACCTAAAGCCACGGTGTCCACGCTGATCCAGGCGCTGGAAACCTCGCTGGCGGTGAAACTGCTGCACCGGACCACGCGCCACGTCAGCGTCACCGCCGACGGCGCGGCATACTATGAGCGCTGCCTGCGCATCCTGTCGGACGTGCGCGAGGCCGAGGAATCGCTGTCGCGCACGCGCCTCAGCCCGTCCGGACGGCTGCGGGTGGATGCGCCGACCGGCCTGGCGAGCGAGGTGATCGTGCCGGCGCTGCCCGATTTCTTCCAGCGTTATCCGGACATCCAGCTGGAACTGGGCTGCAGCGACCGGCCGGTGGATCTGGTCGAGGAAGGCGTCGACTGCGCCGTGCGTGGCGGTACGCTGGGCGATTCCAGCCTGATCGCGCGCCGGGTCGGCATTCTGCACTTTACCACTGGCGCCTCGCCGGCTTATCTGGCGCGCTATGGCCGGCCGGCGCATCCAAATGATCTGCTGCGCCACCGCTGCGTCAATTACTTCTCCGCGCGTACCGGTAAAATCTTCGACTGGGATTTTACGCGGGACGGTGAGCGGGTACAGGTCGCCCTGCCCGGCCACATCGCGCTGAACGACAGCAATGCTTATATTGCGGCCGGCGCCGCCGGGCTGGGCATCGTGCAGATGGCCACCTTCATGATGGAGCCGATGATTAACGATGGCCGTTTTGAAATGATACTGGGCGACTGGGTCAGCGACCCCTTGCCTGTCCACGTGGTGTACCCGCAAAACCGCCACCTGTCGGCCAAGGTGCGCGTGTTTGTCGAATGGGTCGCCGAACTGTTTTCCAACCATCCGGGCATGCGCCTGCCGAAAACGCCGGCGCGCGCCCCATCTTTTGAGGTTGCCATATGAACCAAGCACATCGCATCGTCTTCCTCGATCGCGACAGCGTGATCGCCACTGTCCGCAAGCCATCGTTTGCGCATGAGTGGACCGAGTATGAGGCCACCCGCGCCGGCGAGGCTGTGCAGCGCCTGCGCGATGCGCGCGCCACCATCGCCATCACCAACAAGGTGCCGCTGTCGGCGGACGACCTGGCGCAGCTGCCGGACCTGAAGCTGATCGCGGTGGCGGCCACCGGCGCCAACATCATCGACCTGGCGGCAGCAAAGCAGCGCGGCATCGTGGTGACCAATATCCGCAACTACGCGGTGCACACGCTGCCGGAACATACGTTCGCACTGATCCTGGCGCTGCGCCGCCAGCTGGTCGCCTACCGCGAGGATATCGAGGCCGGCCTGTGGCAGAAGTCGGAGCGCTTCTGCCTGTTCGGCCATCCGATTGCCGACCTGGCGGGCAGCCGCCTCGGGCTGTTCGGCTACGGCGCGCTGGGCAAGGCCACGGCGCAGATCGCACGCGCCTTCGGCATGGAAGTCATCGTGTACAACCGTTCGCCGCTGCCGGATGCGGCGGCCGATGGCGTGCGTGAAGCGGGTTTCGATGAAGTGCTGGAGACGTCGGACGTCATCAGCCTGCACCTGCCGCTGACCGAGCAGACCCGCAACATGATCAGCGCCAAGGAATTGATACGCATGCGGCGCAACGCGCTGCTGATTAACACCGCGCGTGGCGGCCTGGTGGACGAAGTGGCGCTGGCCGACGCCTTGCGCAGCGGCCTGATCGCCGGCGCCGGTTTTGATGTGCTGGTGACGGAGCCGCCACCCGCCGACAATGTGCTGCTCAACCTGCGCCTGCCCAACTTTATCCTGACCCCGCACTCGGCATGGGCCAGCACGCAGGCAATGCAGACGCTGGTGGATCAGCTGATCGACAATATCGAAGCGTGGGCGGCGGGCGCGCCACGCAACGTGCTTACTTGACGTCCAGCAGTTCGACGTCGAAGATCAGCGTGGCGTTCGGCGGAATCGGGCCGACGCCGCGTTCGCCATAGCCCATGTGGGCCGGCACGATCAGCGTACGCTTGCCGCCGACTTTCATGCCCTGCACTCCCTCGTCCCAGCCTGGAATCACCTGACCGCCGCCGAGCGGGAAGCTGAATGGCTCACGGCCGATCGACGAATCGAACTGCGCGCCGTGCTGTTGCGGCGAATTCGGCTCGTACAGCCAGCCGGTGTAGTTGACCACGGCGGTCACGCCGGCAGTGGCTTCGGCGCCGGTGCCAACCTTGCTGTCGATTTTTTGCAATGCCTGAACTGCTGTGGCGGCGGCGCTGGCGGCTGGCGCTGCGGCCGGTGCGGCTTCAGGCGTCTTGGCGCGGTCGCAGGCGGCCAGGGACAAGGCCAGCGTCAGGCCGATGGCGCACGAGGAAAGCAGTTGTTTCATGTAATTCTTTCGTAGGGATGAGGGCCGCAGCTTACACGATATTGACCTCATCGACGCGCAAATGATGCTCGCTGTCGAATACCCATACGGTTTCATAGTCGACCTCAAACAGATGGCCATCCGGGTCCTTGAAGTAGCCGGCCACGCCCCAGTGCGTGCGGGTGGCCGGCTTGACGACGACACCGCCCGCCTCCGCCGCCTTGGCCAGGATGCGCGGCACATCTTCCACGCTGCGCGCCAGGTGGATCAGGGCGACGCCGGAAAAGCCGGAGCCGGCCGAACTTGGCGCCAGCGCATCGCTGGCGAAATCTTCACGATTGATCAAGCAGATGGCTTGGCGCCAGCGCGTTGACGGCGTCGAAAGTGAACCCCACAGGCTGGTCCAGCATCAAAGCTCCTCAGTGTGCGTGTACGTATAACTGAAAAATCGCATACTGCACGGCGAATTGCAACGCTGTACAGGAAAGCACCACGGTCAGCACCCAGTTGCGCAAGCCTTGATTCACGCGCTCCAGATCTTCTTTGGTAGCAAAGTGCGACAGGCGCTCTTCCAGGTAATCTCTGGTAACGTAGTTCGCGCGTATTTCCTCAACGATCTCCACCAGCGTTTCCATTTCATGCTCCAGCAATGCAACGCGCAATTCGATGCTCTGATCATTCGCCACGATAGCCTCCGAGTCAAGCAGCCAGCCTAACGTGCGTGGATGAGGCCGAGCTTGAGCCAGCGCAAGGCAAAAAGCAAAAGGGCCTGAAGATTTCTCTTCAGGCCCTTCGGCTTACAGATGGTGCGGCTGGCAGGAATCGAACCCACGACCCCTTGGTTCGTAGCCAAGTACTCTATCCAGCTGAGCTACAGCCGCGTAAAACGCTGATACAACTAATCTTCACTACTTTGCTGCAGCACCTCCCGGTGCTGACGCGATAATTCTGGTGCGGCTGGCAGGAATCGAACCCACGACCCCTTGGTTCGTAGCCAAGTACTCTATCCAGCTGAGCTACAGCCGCAAAAACAACATCATAACATCAGTTACTTTTTAGCACCAGCACCTTGCGGTGCTGGCACTGAAATTCTGGTGCGGCTGGCAGGAATCGAACCCACGACCCCTTGGTTCGTAGCCAAGTACTCTATCCAGCTGAGCTACAGCCGCAACGTGCTGGCATTATAAAGCATTAATTTCGTTTTGCAAAGTGTGACATTTACTGTCTTTTAATTGGCTTGGCACACGATATGCCGAATCAATTACTCTGGAAACTGCTTTACTGCAAGCCTTTCAAACAGCATGCCGCTTGAAAGAAGCAGCATTATAGGGACACTCCCCTTGCTTGTCCAGCACTGGCGTACGCGCTGGCAAACTACGTGCCAAACTCGGCCGCCGCTTTGGCCGACCACAATGCCTCATTATAGGAAGGATAGGGATCGCCATAACAATCAATATGGCCGTCGGCGCCGACAAACTTGATCCACCAGCCCTCCTTGTCAGACAGGATGGCGATATCGCCCTCACCACAATGGCCGGCAATCTGCTCATCCTGCTCCAGCACCACGATTTTCACCTTGCGATGTTTAATGACGTTGGCCATGTTCACTCCCTTCATTCCTGCCAGTGATTGCACACATTACAAATCTAAATTTGCATTCGTTTTCGCATTGCAGCATCATTTAGCTGTCTCCTCTATTCTCCTCCAAGGAAATAGATTTAGCCCGCTACGGTAGCGGGCTTTTTTTTTACCGTGTACGATGCACTCAGCTTTGCCTTTTCATAAGACAGTTAGAACAGAGATCACGCGCACCGAATGACTTTCCCTGCCGCCGTTACCCCGCCTGCTCCCGATTGGTCCACCACCGCACTGGGCGATTCGGCCAATTGGCCCGCCAGTCTGCGACTCAGTGTCGACATCCTGCTGAACTCGCCCCAGGCGATGCTGCTGATGTGGGGCCCCGAACAAATTATGGTCTATAACGACGCCTATGCGGCGCTGGCCGGGCTGCCTGGCGTGCGCGTCCCCGGCGGTAATGTGCCGTCGATGCAACCGGCCGCCTGGAGCTGGAACAGCGGCGCACTGGCGCCCGCGCGCGAAGGCCGCAGCGTCAGCTACCGAGGCGTCAACCTGCCGTTATGGCGCGATGGCCGCATCGAGCAGCAACGTCTGGACCTGTATTACACGCCAGTGGCCGGCGCCAGCGGTGTGGATGGCATCCTGTGTACATTGGCCATCGCCCGCCCCGCCCCGCTGGCCGACAGCAACCAGCCGCTGCGCCTGCTGGTGGTGGAAGATAATGCCGACGCCCGCTACCTGGTCTGCGAAACGCTGCGCGCGCTGGGCCACGAGGTCGAATCCGTCGCCAGCGGCGAGGAAGCGCTGCCGCTGCTGGACCAGCAGCGCTTTGACGTGCTGTTTACCGACGTCAGCCTGCCGGGCATGTCCGGCGTCGACCTGGCGCGCCTGGCGCTGCAGCAGAAGCCCCACCTGGCGCTGCTGTTCGCCTCGGGCTATGGCGACGAACTGACCAAACGACTGGAATTCCCCGCTCAAGCGTTGCAAAAACCCTACGATATTGAGCAGCTGCAAACGGTATTGGAACAAATAGCAGCCAAAGTGCGCGGCGGCTAACCCCGGGGCGGCGCCAGCGATCAAACGTGCGGAGCTGGCAATGGTGTTGGCGCTAAAATAATTCCATGACAGTTCCGAACCATCCTATCGCCACTCCGCCCCCCTCAGCGGACGCGCACGACGAGTTGTTGCGCGCGAGGGAAGCGCTGCGTCAAAGCCAGCTGGAATTGCGCGCGCTCGCCAATTCCATGCCGCAACTGGCATGGATTGCCGAGCAGGATGGCGCCATGATCTGGTACAACCAGCGCTGGTACGACTATACCGGCACCACGCCCGAGCAAATGGCCGGCGATGGCTGGAAACGCAGTTACGCCTCGGACTGCATCGATGCACTGGAAGTACACTGGGCGCAATCGCGCCACCATGGCACCCCGTTCGAACTGGAAGTCCCGATCCGCAGCGCGCAGGGCGAGTTCCGCTGGTTCCTGATGCGCGCCAACCCGGTGCACGGCGCCGATGGCAGCGTGCTGCGCTGGTTCGGCACCAGTACCGATGTCGACCAGGTCAAGCGCGCGCAGGAAGCTTTGCGCGATGAAACCGCCATTCTGGAACTGCTCAACCATACCGGCATGATGCTCGCCTCGCAGCGCGATCTTGGCCGCCTGTTGCAGGAAATCACCGACGCCGCCACCAGCATTGCCGGCGCACGCTTCGGCGCCTTCTTCTATCACAGCACCAACGCCGCTGGCGAGGCGATGGTCTTGCACACGCTGTCGAGCGGCGCGGCCGACGAGTTCTCGCAATACGGCCAGCCACGCGCCACTGCCCTGTTCGGCCCCAGCATGCGTGGCGAAGGCACGGTGCGCTGCGACGATGTGTTGAAGGACCCGCGCTACGGTGGCAACGCGCCCCACCACGGCGTGCCATCCGGCCATCCGCCGGTGCGCAGCTACCTGGCGGTGCCGGTGGCGCTGGGCAGCGGCGTGGCAATCGGCTGCCTGATGTTCGGCCACCCGGAGCCCGGCATGTTCAGCGAACGCACCGAACGCATCATCGGTGGCATCGCCGCCCAGGCAGCCATCGCCATCGACAACGCACGGCTGTACGAAGCGTCGCAACGGGCGGCCGAGGAACGCAAGGTGCTGCTGGATTCCGAGCGCCAGGCGCGCGCCGAGGCCGAGCGCACCAGCCAGCTGAAGGACGAATTCCTGGCCACACTGTCGCACGAGCTGCGCACGCCGCTGACCGCGATACTCGGCTGGGCACAAGTGCTGCGCCGTGGCAACCGCGGCGAGGCCGACCTGCATCGCGGCCTGCAAACCATCGAGCGCAACGCCCGCACCCAGTCGCAGCTGATCGAAGATCTGCTCGACATGAGCAGCATTACCTCCGGCCGGGTCCGGCTGGAGATGCAGCCGCTGGCGCCGGCCGCGATTGCCGCCGCCGCGATCGAATCCGTGCGCGCCGCCGCCGAGGCCAAGCAGATCCGCATCGAAAAAGATTTCGCCAACGCGCCCGGCATGGTGGCCGGCGACGCCAGCCGGCTGCAACAGATCCTGTGGAACCTGCTCAGCAATGCGCTCAAGTTCACGCCACCTGGCGGCAGCGTCACCGTCGGCGTGCAGCGCGACGGCGACCACATCGCCATCAGCGTGCGCGACAGCGGCATTGGCATCGCCCCGGCCTTCCTCGGCCACGTCTTCGAGCGCTTCCGCCAGGCCGATGCCACCACCACCCGCCAACATGGCGGCCTCGGACTGGGGCTGGCCATCGTCAAGCACTTGGTCGAACAACATGGCGGCACCATCGACGTGGCCAGCGAAGGCGAAGGCATGGGTTCGTGCTTCACGCTGCGCCTGCCGCGCCATACCGCCCAGCAGCCAGGCATGAGCACTGAACAGCAGCAGGCGCAGCACCATGCTGCAGCGCATGATCTAACCGGTCTGCAAGTGTTGGTGGTGGATGACGAAGACGATGCGCGCGAACTCATCAAGCGCATCCTGGCCGATTGCAACGCCCAGGTGCTGACCGCTGCCACCGCCAGCGAAGCCTTGAATCTATTGCAACATGAGCGCCCCGACCTGATGGTCAGCGATCTCGGCATGCCGGAACTGGACGGTTACGGCTTGCTGGACCGCATTCGCGCCCTCGGGCCAGCGCGCGGCGGCGACCTGCCGGCCATCGCGCTGACCGCCTTTGCCCGCTCGGAAGACCGCATCAAAGCGCTTTCCAGCGGTTTCCTGGCGCATATCGCCAAGCCGATCGAGCCAAACGAATTGATTGCCAAAGTCGCCGCGATGGGAGCCGCCCAACGCCACGCTTGAAAACGGTATCACAATGTTCACAGCTTTGATTAAGTTTCCATGTGGCAATTTTTCCACTCCTACTTCAACACGCGGCAATGTCCTACAAGCAATCAGAAAATCTGTTGATACACTACAAAACTGCTGGAATTAGCGTAGAATTGTTTCCATGCAGAAATTAAACGCGCTTGTGTGCGTCGCACCACCCACACTTTGCGTTATTATCGAAATACTATTAAGAGTTAGAGAGATAGAGACCTCATTATGCCGAGCCGAGACGAAATCCTGAACGCCAAAATTCTGGTGGTGGATGACAGCGCAGACAACGTCGAACTGATGTTGGAGATCCTGCGCGAGGCCGGCTATACAGATGTCTCTTCCACCATGCTGCCGGAGCAGGTCTGCCCGATGCACCGCCAGCAATGCTACGACCTGATCCTGCTGGACCTGCAAATGCCTGGCCTGAATGGCTTCCAGGTGATGAAGGGGCTGAAGGAAATCGAACAAGGCGGCTATCTGCCGGTGCTGGCCCTGACTGCCCAGCCGAGTTTCAAGATCGCCGCGCTGGAAGCCGGCGCGCGCGACTTCATCAGCAAACCGTTCGACCTGCTGGAAGTTCACAAGCGCATCCACAACATGCTGGAAGTGCGCCTGCTGTACAAGGAGCTGGCGCAATACAGCCGCCAGCAGCAGGAACTGGCGCTGCACGATCCGCTAACCAGCCTGCCGAACCGCCGGCTGCTGGAAGACCGCATCGCCACCGTGCTGCAACACGCCACGCGCCAGCAAAACAAGGCTGCTGTCATGTACCTGGACCTGGATGGTTTCAAGATCATCAACGATACCCATGGCCATGCCTACGGCGATGAAATCCTCAAGCAGGTGGCGCAGCGCCTGGTCGGCTGCTCGCGCAAGGAAGACACCGTAGCGCGCGTCGGCGGCGACGAATTCGTCATCGTCATGGGTGATATCGCCACCGTGGCCGATACCCAGGAACCCGCCAACAAGCTGATCGAAGCGGTCTCGCAGCCCTACCAGGTCAATGGCCTGACGCTGAAACTGTCGACCAGCATCGGCGTCGGCATCTTCCCCGATGATGCCACCGACGTGGCGCCGCTGATTGCTGCCGCTGACGGCGCCCTGTATGAAGCCAAGCGCTCCGGCAAGAACCGTTGCTGCACCGCGCAGTCGATGCGCAATCAGCCGAGCCAGCCGCACACCATGTCGGCCACGCTGGCCTGACATAAAAAAGGCGGGCCGCAGCCCGCCAACCCTGCGCTACGGTATGGCTTAATGCGCGGCAGCTTCTTCCTTGATGCCCTTCTGGGTGCACTCTTCAACTTTGGCAGCGTTCTGGTGGTCATCATGCGCATTCACCACTTCCGGCGGCACTTCAATACGGGTAATGCCGGCGTCCACCGACACCGGATCGCTGGCCGGGAACGTCATCTCGACGGCGTTGTCCAGCAGGGTTTCCCTGGCCTGCTCGGCCGGGGTTTCCTGCTCCAGTTTGGCCAGCGTGCTGATTGCCACCGCCCATTTGACGAACTCCAGGTTGGCCAGGTCGCGCACGGTGTGCACGTTGAAGGCCTGGGCCAGCGCCTTGGCATCCTTGGCGCTCAGCCCGCGCAAGGCACTGGTCGGCGCCTCGGCCAGGGCGCGGAAGCTATGACCAACATATTCTTTGTCCACGACAGTATCGATATTCATGATGGAATCCTCTCGGTTAATCGTCCGCTTTTACTGTGCCAGCGCCATCGCCTGCGGTCTGTGCGAAAGCGAACGCACGCCCCGCCCCGCCTTGCTGTAGCGCTCGATTGAATGTGCTTTTTTGACATTCATTTAGCCCCTTGTTATCATCGATTAATGCTTCTACGGCAGAGATCCCGTGCCCAAACCAGACAAACCAAAGATACTGGTCGTCAATGACGACGCCAACAGCCTGTTCGCGCTGACCAGCCTGCTCGCCCAATGGGCCGAGCAGGAGTCCTATGAAGTGCTGGCGGCGCGTTCCGGGCAGGACGCATTGCGCCAGGTGCTGATGCATGACTTTGCCGTCATCCTGCTGGACGTCAACATGCCGGGCATGGACGGTTTTGAAACCGCCGAAGCCATCCACGCCCGCGCCCGCTCGGCCGACATTCCGATCATCTTCATCACCGCCTTCCTGGCCGACGAGCTGGACCGGCTGAAAGCCTACCAGCACGGCGCCGTCGATTTCTTGTTCACACCGGTGATTCCGCAGATCCTGTACGCCAAGATCTCGGTGTTCGTGGCGCTGGCGATGAAGAGCGAGGAACTGAAGAAGCAGGCGCGCCAGCTAAGCCAGCGCACCACCGAACTGACCGCCACCAACCAGCGGCTGACGCGCGAAATCGAAGAGCGCAAGTCGATGGAGCGGCAAAACCACGCCAAGGACGAGTTCCTGGCCATGCTCGGCCACGAGCTGCGCAATCCGCTCAGCGCCATCAGCAGCGCCGCCTCGCTGATCGGCCTGCCGGGCGTGTCGCTGGATGGCATGCAGCGCGCCAAGAAAATCATCCAGCGCCAGAGCCAGCACCTGGGCCGCATCGTCGACGACCTGCTCGACCTGTCGCGTGCCATGTCCGGCAAGATCCTGCTGAACCGCTTGCCGCTCGATTTGTCGGCGCTGGTCGGGCAAACGCTGGAAACCTACCGCGCCACCGGCCGCAGCACCGATTTCGAGCTGGTGCAGGACCTCGACGCCGGCTGGATCGACGGCGACAGCACCCGGCTGGAACAGATCACCAGCAACCTGCTGGACAACGCCCTCAAGTACACGCCATCCGGCGGGCGCGTCGAAGTGCGCACCTGGACCGAAAACGACGATGTGGTGCTGAGCGTGCGCGACAGCGGCGTCGGCATCAGCGCCGAACTGCTGCCGCATGTGTTTGACGTGTTCGTGCAGGGCAGCAGCACGCTGGACCGCTCGCAAGGCGGGCTGGGCATCGGCCTGTCGCTGGTGCGCCGCCTGGCCGAACTGCACGGCGGCAGCATCGAGGCTGAAAGCCCCGGACCGAATCGCGGCAGCACCTTCACGCTGCGCCTGCCGCTGATCGAGCATCAGGTGGTGGCGCCGCCAGCGCCCGCCAAAGCCGAGCACGGCAAGCCGCGCGTGCTGCTGATCGAAGACAACGACGATGGCCGCGAAATGATGACCATGATGCTGGGCGGCTACGGCTACGATGTGGCAGCGGCAGCCGACGGCCTGCTCGGTCTGAGCGCGGCGCTGGACTACCAGCCGGACCTGGCGCTGGTCGACATCGGCCTGCCCGGCATCGATGGCTACGAGGTGGCACGCCGCCTGCGCGCCGATCCGGCCACCCGCGACATCAGGCTGATCGCCCTGACCGGCTACGGCCTGGCTGAAGACTTGCGCCGCGTCATGGAAGCCGGATTCGACCGTCACCTGGTCAAGCCGGTCGACATCGACCAGTTGATGGAGGTGATCGACAACTGTGCCAGGGTGCCGATAAAAGAGTAATGCGCCTGTTGTGCGTCGGAGGTCGCAAAGCTCGGGTATGATCGGGTAAGACCGTCGTCCGTCCGAACTTTACAGAGAAAATCCATGTCCGTACCGGCACCACAAGAACAGCACACTGCGCAGCAGGACGCCCTGCGTAGCGCCGACCTGAGCGAACTGCTCGGCCACGTCCACACCTGCTGGGACAACGAGCGCCGCTCGCTGTCGCGCCAGTTGCACGACAGCCTCGGCTCGTCATTGACGGCATTGACCATGCACCTCGGACTGCTGATGCAAAAGCTGCCGCCCGAACCGGCGCTGCAGGACCGCGCTGGCCACATGAAAAAGCTGCTTGGCCAGATCGTCGAAACCAACCGCCAGATGCAGCTCAAGCTGTGGAATGACAAGCTGGAATTCCTCGGCGTGCGCGTGGCGCTGGACGAGCTGGTGACGCAGTTCGGCGAACAGCGCGGCATCACCGCCCGCTGCAGCCTGCCGGAAGAGGAACTCGACTGCCCGCGCAGCCACGGCATCGTGCTGCTGCACACGCTGGAGGAAGCGCTGCGCAACATCATCCAGCACGCGCAGGCGAGCGAAGTCGACGTTATCGTCGACGACAACGAAGATGAAGTGATGCTGACGGTGAAGGATAACGGTGTCGGCCTCAGCGGCCCGGTGCCGGCTGGCGAGTCGGCCGGCAAGTTCGGCCTGCGCATGGCGCGCGAGCGCGCCGCCTATCTGGGCGGCACGCTGACACTGTCAGCGGGCGCCGAGGGCGGCGTCACGCTGACGATGATATTGCCGAAGCCGCAGCCACAGCCTAGTGCAGCTTGACCAGCGGCGTGGTGCGCTTGATCAGGAAGCGCGCCACCGCCAGCACGCCGGTGCGCACCGTGCCCAGCACGGCCTGGTGATGCATCAGGTGCAGGCTGACATACATCATGCGCGCGACGAAGCCGTCGACAAACCAGCTTAAGCCCTTCAACGATCCCATCAGGCTACCGACCGAGGTGGTCTGGCCGAACGACACCAGCGAGCCATAGTCGCGGTAGGTGTACGGCTTGGTCTGCGGCGACTGGCCCTTGTGCTGGCGCATGAAAGTCTCCAGCAGGTAGTCGGCCATCTGGTGTGCGGCTTGCGCGCGCGGCGGCACCAGCTTGCCGTCCGGGCCGATGCAGGCGGCGCAATCGCCCAGCGCGTAAATATCATCATACCCTTTGACCGCCAGCGTGCCATCAACATCCAGTTGGCCGGACTTGGTGACCGGCAACCCCAGCTCCTTCAGGAAGTCAGGCGCCTTGATACCGGCCGCCCACACCACGATCTGCGCCGGATACACGGTATCGCCGGCAGTCACGCCTGCGCCGTCGATGGCGGTCACGCGCGTACCGGTGACGACGTTGACGGCGCGCTGGCGCAGCAATTCCAGCGCGGCAGCCGACACTTTCTCGGGTAGCGGCGCCAGGATGCGCGGCGCGCCTTCCAGCAAGGTGATGCTGACATCGCGCTCCGCCTGCAACTGGCGAAAGCCATAAGTGGCATAGACGCCGCTGGCCTCGCGCAGCTCGGCCGCCAGCTCGACGCCGGTAGCGCCGCCACCGATGATGACCACATCGACACCGGCATCCGGCTGCACGCTTTTCTTCAGCTCGGCCAGCGTCAGCAGCTTGAGCAGCGTCAGGCGGAAGCGTTCCGCGTCTTCGGTGGCGTTCAGCGAAATGGTGTGTTCAGCAGCGCCGGGCACACCGAAGTAATTCGAGGTGCTGCCCACCGCCATCACCAGCTTCTCGAACTGGATCTGGCGCTCGGGCAGTATCTGCTCCTTGCTCTCGTCGCCGCTTTCAATCGCGCCGACGGTCAGCACCCGCTGCTGCGCATCCAGCGCCAGCATCGGGCCGTAGACAAAGGTGAAGCGGTTGTCGTGCGCCAGCATCTGGTACGACAGGCCTTCCTGGTGCACGTCCAGCGTGCCAGCCGCCACCTCGTGCAGCGACGGTTTCCAGATGTGGAACAGGCGGCTGTCCACCAGCATCACTGCCTCCGGGCCGAGCTTGCGCCCCAGTTTGCAGGCGAGCTCCAGCCCGCCCGCGCCGCCGCCAACAATGACGTATTTACTTTGCAAGACTTTTCTCCTGTGGCGGCCTGTGCCGCCGGTTATCGGTCGTGACGGTCGTGCCCGCGTCCGTGATCGGGGCCGCGTCCGTGATCAGGGCCACGACCATGATCGGGACCACGGCCGTGGCCACGGTCGTCGCGATGGTGATCGTTACGATGATCGTTGCGATGATCGTTGCGATGATCGTTGCGGTGCGGCTCATGGCGCGGTCCGCCATGACGCTCGCGATAGCGCGGCACGTACTCGTTGTTATACCAACGGTCCTGTACAAAATACACTCTCTGATTACATGCATGGTAAGCGTGGCAATGCTTGCGCCAGTTCTTCGCATGGCCAGGCGGCACGCGCAGGTAGATCGGCGCGCTTTCGACATAGCGCACCGGCCGCTCGATCATCACCGGCTGGCGATACAGCAGTTGCGGCGCCGGATAGTCGCCGATATCGATGCGACCGTAAAAGCCTGGCTGGCCAACGCTGATCGAAACATTCGACGCAAAGGCTGAGGCGGACAGCGCCAGCAGGCTGGCGGCGAGTAACTTGGCTTTCATGATGAGTCTCTATTCTTGACACGAGCGAACTTGCTCACCACTTAGCATAATAAATGCTGCACGATTTTTCTGTGCGCTGACGAACATATCTTACTCGTGTTAAACTAATCGTTCGATACCTAACCATTAGCCGTAAAATCATATGCCTTCTATAGAAGAACGCTTTTCCGCCGCGTTGCACGGCAGCGCAAGGGCCTGGCGGCTGGCGATCGACCGCCGCCTCAAGCACCTGGGACTGAGCCAGGCCAGCTGGATGGCCATCGCCCTGACCGCCAAGGAAAGCGAACCGCCGTCGCAAACGAAGCTGGCCGCACGCGCCGGTGTGGAAGATCCCACCATGGTCGCCACTGTCGACCGCCTGGTCAAAGCCGGCTACATGATGCGCACGCCGTCCGAAACCGATCGCCGCGTCAAGCTGCTGAGCCTGACCCCTGCCGGCCAGGAGGTCTACCAGTCGGTCTGGCAGGAAGCCGATGCGCTGCGCCGTGAGTTGCTCGGCAATGTAGACCCCGAAATGCTGCGCAACGTCACCCTCTTCCTTGAAGCGATCCAGGCCAATATCGAGTCGCTCCCATGAGCAATGCCGCAGCAACGGCCGCTGTCGCGGACGACGGCCTGAACCGCCGCATGATCACCGTCTCGATCATGCTGGCGACGGTGATCCAGGCGCTCGACGGCACCATCGCCAACGTCGCGCTGCCGCACATGCAGGGCAGCCTGTCGGCCTCGCAGGACCAGATCACCTGGGTGCTGACCTCCTTCATCGTCGCCGCCGCCATCGCCACGCCGCTGACCGGCTGGCTGTGTGACCGTTTCGGCCAGAAGAACATCTTTCTGACCTCGGTGGCCGGCTTCACTGTTGCGTCGGTGCTGTGCGGCCTGGCCGGCTCGCTGACCGAAATCGTCATCGCCCGCCTGTTGCAAGGGGTCTTCGGCGCCGCGCTGGTGCCGCTGTCGCAAGCGACGCTGCTGGACATCAACCCGCGCGAAAAGCACGGCTCGGCCATGGCGGTGTGGGGCATGGGCGTGATGATCGGCCCGATCCTCGGCCCCACCCTCGGCGGCTGGCTGACCGACAGCTACGACTGGCGCTGGGTATTCTTCATCAACGTGCCGATCGGCGCGATCGCCTTCTACGGCATCTGGCGCTACATCCGCAAGGTCGATGCGCCGCGCAAGATGCGCTTCGACGCTTTCGGCTTCGCCACGCTCAGCCTGGCCATCGGCGCGCTGCAGATGCTGCTCGACCGCGGGGAGCAGAACGACTGGTTCAACGCCACCGAAACCTGGGTCGAAGCCAGCATCCTGGCGCTGAGCTTTGCCTACTTTGTCGCGCATACGGCCACCCGCCCCGCCGGCAAATCCTTTTTCGATTACCGGCTGCTGCGCAATTCCAACTACGTCAGCGGTCTGTTGTTCATCTTCGTGGTGGGCGTGGTGCTGTTTGCCACGCGGGCGCTGACGCCCACCATGCTGCAAGGCCTGATGGGCTATCCGGCCAAGATCGCCGGCCTGGTCACGGCGCCCAGCGGCATCGGCACCATGATCGCCATGATGTTTGTCGGCCGGCTGGTGGGCAAGGTCGACCTGCGCCTGCTGCTGGGTACCGGCTTCCTGATCACTGCCTTCTCGCTGTGGCAGATGTCGCGCTACACGCTGGTGCTGTCGCAGAGCGACATCATCTGGCCGGGCGTGATCCAGGGCCTGGGCCTTGGACTGGTGTTCGTGCCGCTGAGCGCCGCCACCTTCGCCACGCTGTCGCCGGAACTGCGTGCCGAGGGCACGGCGATCTATAGCCTGATCCGCAATATCGGCAGCTCGATCGGCATCGCACTGGTGCAAACGCTGCTGGTGCGGAACACGCAAACCGTGCACGCCTCGCTGACGGAACATATCAGCACCACCAATCCGGCGCTGCTGGACAACCTGGCTACGCCGGAAGCGGCGGCCGCGCTGAATAACGAGATCACGCGCCAGGCGTCGATGATCTCCTACGTCGACGACTTCTGGCTGATGTTTATTTTGACGCTGTGCGTGATACCGCTGCTGGTGCTGGTCAAGCCGCCGGCAAAAAGCGCGCCGGTCGATACCTCGCATGCCGCCATGGACTAAGGAAAGCAAATGAAAACTCGACTACAACCTATTCTGCTGGCCCTGGCCGTGGCGCTTTCCGGCTGCGCCGCCATCGCGCCGGACACGCACCCGCTCCCCAGGCGCGACATCGCCAGCGCCGAACTGTCTGCCGGCATCAAGCTGGCCAACGAAGGCTGGCCAGAAGCCCAGTGGTGGACCGCCTACCATGATGAGCAGCTGAACGCCATCATCAGGCAAGCCTTGTCCAGCGGACCGACGCTGGAAGTGGCTGCTGCCCACATCGGCAGCGCGCGCTCGTCGCTGTCGCGCAGCCTGGCCGACCTCGGGCTGGAGACGTCGCTGTACGCCAACGCCAACCGCCAGCGCTATTCGGGCACCGGCCTGTTCCCCGAACCGATCGGCGGCGCCTACTTCACCACCGAAACGCTGCGCCTCGACCTGCACTACAACTTCGACTGGTGGGGCAAGAACCGCGCGCAAGTGGCGGCCGCCGTCGGCGAACTGAATGTCGGCCGCGCCGCCTACGCGGAAGCCGAACAGGCGCTGGCCGCGTCGATCGCGCAAAGCTACTTCCGCCTGCAAGGCGCGTGGGCGCGGCTGGCCAACACCGAGCAGCTGGCGGCCACGCAATCGGTCTTGGTGCAGGATAGCGCCAAGCGCATCGCACGCGGCCTGGCAAACGCCGACGAGCAGCGCATGGCGGAAGCGGACCTGAGCCTGATCCGCAAGCAGCAGGCGCAACTCCAGGCCGACATCGAACATGAACGCGAAGCGCTGCGCGCGCTGGCCGGCGCCGACAACCAGGCGCTGACAGACCTGAAGCCTGTGCCACTGTCGTCCGCACCGCACGTCCTGCCCGCCCGCCTCGGCATCGAGCTGCTGGCGCGCCGTCCGGACCTGCAGGCCGCGCGCTGGAAGGTGGAGGCGTCGCTGAGCAGGATCGACGCCGCCCAGGCGGCCTTCTACCCGGACGTCAACCTGACCGGCTCCATCGGCCTCGACACCATCAAGGTCGAGAAGCTGCTGCAGGCAGCCAGCCGCACCGTCTATCTCGGCCCGACCATCTCGCTGCCGCTGTTCGACAGCCGCCGCCTGGATGCGCAGCTGGACGGCGCCCGCACCAACCGCAACGAACGCATCGCCGAATACAACCAGACCATCGTCGAAGCAGTGCGCGACGTGGCGCAAAGCGGCGCACAGCTGCAAGGCATCGAACAGCAGATCACGCAGCAGGCGGCGGCAACGTCGGCGGCACTCGCGCAACTGGCGTCGGCGCAGGCGCGGCGCGATCACGGCCTGGCCAACAACAGCAGCGTGCTGAATGCACGCCTGGCGCTGCTCAGGCAGCAGGATGCCGACCTCTATCTGCAACAAGTACAACTGCTGGCCGAAGTCGCGCTGACCAACGCGCTGGGCGGCGGCTATCACGAACAAGCGCCGCTGGCGACCGCATCCAAATAGGACATCATCATGAGCACTGACACCACCCAACCCAACGAAAAAAAACGCAAGGCCCTGCTGGCGGGGATTACGCTGGCCTTCATCGCCGCCGGCGTAGCCTATGCGGCCTACTACCAGATCGTGCTGTCCAAGGTGCAGGAGACCGACAACGCCTACGTCGGCGGCAACCTGGTCAACCTGTCGTCGCAGGTGACGGGCAACGTCACCGAAATCCGCGCCGATGAAACGCAGATGGTGCAGGCCGGCGCACCGCTGATTCAGCTGGACGCGGCCGATGCCGACATCGCCCTACAGCAGGCCGACGCCAGGCTGGGCGCCGCCGTGCGCCAGCAGCGCCAGCGCTACGCCGACGTGGCGCAGTACGACGCCACCATCGCGCAGCGCAAGCTGCAACTGAAAAATGCCGAAGACGACCTGGCGCGGCGCAAACCGCTGGCCGCCGACCATACCGTCTCCGGCGAAGAAGTCGAACACGCGCGCCAGGCGGTGGACGATGCGCGCGCCGCGATCGCTGTCGCGGTCAAGCAGGAAGAAGCGGCCAAGGCTGGCGTCAGCGGCGTCGGTGTGGCGCAGCATCCGGCGGTGCAGGCGGCCAAGGCCGACTACGTGCAGGCCTGGCTGGCGGCGCGCCGCAACACCATCCTGGCGCCGGTGTCGGGCTACGTAGCCAAGCGCAGCGTGCAGATCGGCGCGCGCGCCACGCCAGGCACCTCGCTGATGGCGATCGTGCCGCTGGATCAGTTATGGGTGGACGCCAATTTCAAGGAATCGGAGCTGAAGCATATCCGTGTCGGCCAGCCGGCCAAGGTAGAAGCAGACATGTATGGCGGCAAGGTCGAATTCCATGGCCGCGTGGTGGGCCTGTCGGCCGGCACCGGCAGCGCCTTCTCGCTGCTGCCGGCGCAGAACGCCAGCGGCAACTGGATCAAGGTGGTACAACGCCTGCCGGTGCGCATCGCGCTGGACCCGAAAGAGCTGAAGGAGCATCCGCTGCGCATCGGCCTGTCGACCACCGTATCGGTCGACATCAGCAAGACCGACGGCCCGGTGCTGGGCGCGGCAATGCCACAAACGCCGGTGTACACCACACAGGCCCTGGCCCAGCCCTTGCAACAAGCCGCCACCGACGCCGACGCCATCATCGCCCACAATCTGTGACTTAACGCAGCTCCGCGTCGAGCTGGCGGATCGCCGCCTGCGCCTGCGTGATGACGCGGTCGGCGATGCGCTGGCGCATGCCGGGCACGCGGCCGGCCGCTTCGGCTTCCAGCACGATGGGCGTCAGCAGTTGCAGGGCCGAGTCGCGGAAGCCTTCCGCCACCAGGTCCAGCTGCGTATTGAATGACTGCTCGGCCGCCAGCAGCTGCTTGCGCAACTCTTCTTCAAAGGCGACGCGCTTGTCGCGGATTTCCATGCGCTTGCGCTTGCCACCGTCGGTGAACCATTTGAACGCACCAGCCAGCAGCACCGCGCCGCCAACAAACGGCGCCACCGGCGCCACCACCGGCAGCACCACCGCCGCGCCGATCAGATAAGCCGCCGTGCCGGTACTGGCCGCCACCGCCGCGCCGCTGACCAGCGTGACATTTGCCGCCGTATCCAGCTTGTTGACAATGCGCGTGCCAACCCGCAAGCGCGGCATCAGCTTGGCCAGCGCCGCATGGTGCTGACGCTGGAACACCGTCGCCTGCCCCAGCCGCATGCCGGACTGGAACAGCCGCAAATCCTCCTGCAGCAAATGCAGCGCCTGCTCCTTGCGCCGCACGATGCGGTCCAATCGCCGTTCCATCTCCTGCCCGAACTGGTTGCGGCCGATGCTGGACCAGACGTCCTCATCCTTCCACTTGTCGGTGTTGAGGCGGTCGGTCATCACCAGTTCGATGGCATTGCCGGCATCGTGCACGGCGTCGTCGATTTCCTCGATCAGTAATCGGCGCTCGTAAGCGATGCGCTGTTCAACCAGCACCAGCCGCTGCGTCACCTGGCTTTTCAGGTCGTTGGCGGCGCTGACCAGCGAACTGGCCGCCGCCTCGCCCAGCGACAGCAGGCGCGCCTGCTCCAGATAAAGATTGATGTCCTGTGTGATGACCGCAGTGCTGTTGCCGACCAGCTCGCGCAACTGCATCTGGTCGATATCGCCGGACTGGAAATTGCGTGCATGGTCGACCAGCGCCGGCTGGCCGGCCGTGCGGCCGAAATCCGCCACCGCGTCGGCCAGCGAGCGGCCGCGCACCAGGCGACGCGCCTGTTCGCCGAGGTTGGCAAGCAGGCCGCGTTCCTCGGCTTGCGGCAGACGGTTCAGGTCATCGGGCGTCAGCCGCACCGACAGCGACTTGGCGAAACGTTGCGCCAGCGCGCGGGCGTCGGCGCCGTGCAGCGCCAGCAGCGGCACCACCATGTGCAGCGCCTGTTCGCGCGCGGCCTGGTCGATGGGGGTACAGCTGCGGCCGAGGGCATTCAGCGCCCAGTCGACTTCGACGCCGGACTCGATCGCGTTCAGCACCAGCGCGGTGAACACGGCGGAAGATTGGCCGTCGCCGGCAATGTCGGTGACGGCGGCGAACTGGGCCAGCGTCAGGCTGCCTTCGTTACCGGCGATGGCGCCCACCGCGCGCGCGTAGGCGGAGCTGAAACTCTGGTCGGATGACAGATGCTCGTCCAGCGAGCGGACGACGAGCTGCAATGACGGAGGTTTCACGCCTGCTCCAGTTGGTTGTAATGTCATTATGACATTGTAACTGAAGCCGGCTCAGTGGGGCATATAGCGGATGAGGGCAATGACGGCGCCGATGGTCACGCCGGTCTGCGCGAGGAACAAGGTGATGAAAAGCGTGATCATCCATTTCACCATATCGAATTTCAGTTCCTGCAATTGCCCGCTGATCTCGGACCTGACCCAGTCCTTGCTCGGCATGTTCTCCAGCACCTCACCCAGCGCATCGGCATGCGCTTGTGCCTGCTGAGACGGCACGCCGCCCTCTTCCAGGTGCTTGCGGTACTTGGTGGATTCGATGGAGTTCATCGATTCAGTATGCGCCGCTCGCCGATGAATGCAAGCGACACACTTTGATGCAGATCAGCCCTGCACCACCTCGGTCGACAAGGTCAGCGTTTCCTTGATTTCCTCCATCACCACATAGCTTTTCGACTGCGCCGCGCCGGGCAGGCTGAGCAGCATCTCGCCCAGCAGCTTGCGGTATTCGGCCATCTCATGGATGCGCGCCTTGATCAGGTAGTCGAAATCCCCCGACACCAGATGGCACTCCTGCACCTCCGGTATCCGCAGCACCTCGCGCCGGAACTGCTCGAACGCCGGGCCGGATTTCTGGTTCAGCGTAATCTCGACAAACACCAGCAGCTTGGCGCCCAGCGACGGCGGATCGATGCGCGCGTGATAGCCGGTGATGACGCCGTCACGCTCCATGCGTTTGACCCGCTCAATGGTCGGCGTAGTCGACAAACCGACCTGCTCGCCCAGATCCTTCATCGAGATGCGCCCATCCTCCTGCAGGATCTGCAATATCTTTCTGTCCAGCTTGTCCAGCCCGCGGACCGATTCTTTCTGTATTCGCATGAAATTCCACTGTTTTATTCAAGATATACAGTAACAAACGCTACAAAAACGAGAATACCATAGCGGAATATATCGAAGTAAAATAATCGGGGGCAATATGCGTGTAGTTATCCTGGGCAGCGGTGTCATCGGCGTCACCAGCGCCTACTATCTGGCCAAGGCCGGCCACGACGTTACCGTGCTCGACCGCCAGCCCGGTCCCGCCCTCGAAACCAGCTTCGCCAACGCCGGCCAGATCTCGCCCGGCTATGCCTCCCCCTGGGCCGCGCCCGGCATCCCGCTGAAAGCGATGAAATGGATGCTGCAACGCCATGCCCCGCTGTCGATCACACCGGACGGCACGCTGTTCCAGCTGCAATGGATGTGGCAGATGCTGCAAAACTGCAATGCCGAACGCTATGCTACCAACAAGGAACGCATGGTGCGCCTGGCCGAATACAGCCGCGACTGCTTCAAGGCCCTGCGCGCCTCGACCGGCATCGAATACGAAGGCCGCCAGCAAGGCACGACCCAGCTGTTCCGCACCCAGCAGCAGATGGATGCTGCCGCCAAGGACATCGCCGTGCTGGAAGAAACCGGCGTGCCTTATGAACTGCTGAGCCGCGAGCAACTGGTTGGCGCCGAACCTGGCCTGGCGCGCAACAAACTGGTTGGCGGCCTGCGCCTGCCGAACGATGAAACCGGCGACTGCCAGCTGTTCACCACCCGCCTGACCGCGATGGCGGAAGAACTCGGCGTCAAATTCCGCTACGGCATGGAGATCGACGGCCTGGTCACCGAAGGCGACGCCATCAAGGGCGTCCAATGCGGCGACGAGCTGGTCACCGCCGAATCCTATGTGGTCGCCATGGGCTCCTACTCGACCGCGCTGCTGAAGGAACTGGTCAAGATCCCGGTTTATCCGCTGAAGGGCTATTCGATCACCGTCCCGATCGTCAACGCCGGCGCCGCGCCGGTCTCGACCATCCTGGACGAAACCTACAAGATCGCCGTCACCCGCTTTGACGACCGTATCCGCGTTGGCGGCATGGCGGAAATCGCCGGATTCAATACCGATCTCAATCCGCGCCGCCGCGAAACGCTGGAAATGGTGGTCAACGACCTGTTCCCCGGCGCTGGCAACACCACCGAAGCGACCTTCTGGACCGGCCTGCGCCCGATGACGCCGGACGGCACGCCGATCGTCGGCCGCACCGGCCTGCGCAACCTGTATCTCAACACCGGCCATGGCACGCTGGGCTGGACCATGTCCTGCGGCTCGGCGCAGCTGCTATCGGACCTGATCTCGGCGCGCCGCCCGGCGATCCGCGCCGACGACCTGTCGGTCAGCCGCTACCACAGCGACCGCGGCAACCGCACGCCGCAACTGGTCAACGCTTAATCCACCGCTCTCCCGTTCGCGGCGCCGCCTGTCGCCGCCGCGAACGTCTCCCTCCCCCTTCCCGCAGCACACTGTGTGACACTAGCGTGACAGCACTGTCTCTTTGCCGCCCCTATCCGCCTGAATCGCATCAACAACGGCTATAGAGCGTTGAGATTGGGACGAAGCCTGCGTATAATTTTGACCATGAACAAACTTGAAGCATTTGGCCATATTGCGGCCTTGGCCATACGTGGCGAACTCGTCTTCCCAACCAGCGTCAATGCGGCGCTGCGCGTACAACTGGCATTGGATGATCCCGACTGCCCTATCGACACTGCGATCAGCCTGGTGCTGGCCGAGCCTTTGCTGGCTGCCAAGACGGTGGCCATTTCCAATTCCGCCATGTTCAACCGCGCCGGCGCGCCGGTGGTGACCAATGTGCGCGGCGCCATCATGCGCATCGGTTACCAGAACCTGTTTGCGCTGGCGGCCGCCATGGTGGTGCGCCAGTTCGGCAGCAAGATCACCGACCCGGCCGTGCGCAACAAGGCGGAAAAGCTGTGGGACCACACGCTGGCGGTGGCAGCGCTGGGACGATTGATTGCCCGCCATGTCACCGGCGTCAACGAAGACACCGCGCTGTTCGCCGGCATCGTGCACGAGGTCGGCGGCTTCTACCTGCTGTCGCGCGCCGACGAATTCCCCGGCCTGCTGGAAGAGGACCCGGAAAACTGGCACTCGGCCAGCGAGGAAATCATCACCCGGGAAGTGATGCGCAAGCTGTGCATCCCCGAACCGGTGGCCGACGCCATCGAAGGCCTGCGCGACAGCTTCATGTCGATCCCGCCGGATACGCTGCTGGACACGCTGCTGCTGGCCAACCACCTGACGCCGATCAAATCGCCGCTGCAGGAACCGCAGCGCGACCTGCCGCCGCACTCCGACTCGGCGATCGACCTGTTCATCGACGAACACAAGCTGGCGGCGATGCTGGAAGAGGCGCAACGTGACGCGGCGGAGATGAGCGCCACGCTGCTGGTCTAAGCCCGCATGCAGACGCCTTCGCCTTCCTACGGTTCCGACCTGTCCGGACTGGTCTGCGGCTACCTGTTCGGCCGCAGCGCCGATGGCAAAGGCCTGCCGCTGGACACCAGCGCCGCCTGCCAGTGGCTGACCGAGCGCGAGCAGCATCCGCAGGAATTCATCTGGCTGCACTTCAACCTGGCCAACACCGCCAGCGAGAAATGGCTGCACGAGCACACCGCGCTGCCGGAAGAATTCTACGAAAGCCTGCATGAAGGCCCGCGCTCGACCCGCATCGAACTGGCTGACAACACCCTGATCGCGGTGGTCAACGACGTCGTCCACGACTTCAGCTACGAACCGTCCGACATCGCCACCATGTGGCTCAGCGTCGACCGGCAGATCGCCATCAGCGCGCGCCGCAAGCCGCTGCGCGCGGTCGACAGCCTGCGCAACGCCGTGCGCGGTGGCGAGCCGATCCGCTCCTCGGTCGAGCTGCTGATCCACCTGCTGCGCGACCAGGCCGACGCGCTGATCAAGATCGTGCGCGGCGCCATCACCACCGTCGACCGCATCGAAGACAATCTGCTGGCCGGCAAGCTGACCACCAAGCGCGCCAGTCTGGGCGCGCTGCGCCGCGTACTGGTGCGCCTGCAGCGCCTGCTGGCGCCGGAGCCGGCAGCGCTGTTCCGCCTGCTGCAAAAGCCGCCAGCGTGGATGGCCGACATCGACACCCAGGAGCTGCGCCAGTCGACCGAGGAATTCTCGCTGGTGCTGGCCGACATGGCCTCGCTACAGGAACGCATCAAGCTGATACAGGAAGAGATCGCGGCGCTGGCCAGCGAAGGCAACAACCGCAGCCTGTTCGTGCTGACCGTGGTGACGGTGTTGGCGCTGCCGATCAACATCATCGCCGGCCTGATGGGGATGAATGTGGGCGGTATCCCGCTATCGGATTCGCCGCACGGCTTCATGGTGATCGTGGTGATTGTCGCCAGCTTTACCGTGATCGCCGGCTGGCTGGCTTTCCGTCGCCAGCGCGACGTCGGCCAGGACTGAAGGAGCGCACGCGCCAGGCGCCGGCCACTGCTGCCGCGACGCCCATCGCCAGCGCAATCAGGTTATCGCGCCGGTAAGCGCTGCGCACCTCGTCCAGGCTGAGCACCGTTTTGCCGCCGACGGCGACACCGTACGCCGCATAGAACGCACCGGGCGCGAAGCCGATGGCGGTTTTCTGCGCGCGCAGGAATTGCACGCTGACGGGATACATCTGCGCATCGCGTATCGTCTGGCGCTGGCGGCCATCGATGTCGCCCTTGGCATTAAGAACCAGCTGCTGCTTATCCGACAGGACGAAATATAGCGCACCGCGCGTCTCCTGTTGCCAGACGACGCGGCCGCGCGCCGTCTCCAGCTGCTGCGCCTGCGGAAAGCGGTACTCCAGCACGCCAAACAGCGCGATCAGGCCTATCCCCAGCCACAGAAAAAAATACGCGCCGCGTTCGCCGGCAAACCAGTCTTTCATAGAGAAGCAATCCGTCGCAAAGGAAGGCCATCATACGTGATATTGTGTGCGGTCCAACAACTTCACCGGAATAGACTTATGCGTTTGATCATCGCCCTGATTTTGCCGTGGCTGACCTTCTTCACCATTGGCCGCCCATTTGCCGGCATCATCTGCCTGATCCTGCAGATCACGTTGATCGGCTGGCTGCCAGCGACGATCTGGGCCGTGTACTCCCTGAGCCAATACAAAACCGACCAAAAAATCGACCGCGCCCTCGGCCGCCGCTAAACCTGGGGTCAGATCTGCCAAATGTACATGAGTTCGTGTACGTTTGGCAGATCTGACCCTGATTTGTAAACTTTTTTGTTTACTTATTGATGAGCCAGGGCTAGAGTGGAGGCATGAAAACTTCTCTGCTTATCTTTTCCGCTTGTCTGCTGGCCTTGCTTTCGACGATCGGCGCGGCGCTGCCTTATCCGATCCTGCCGCCGCTGTTTGCCGACGGTTCCGCCAATGGCTTGAATACTTTTCTCGGCCTGCCGCCCAAACTGCTGTTTGGCCTGGCGCTGACGATTAATCCGATCGGCCTGCTGATCGGCTCCGCGCTGCTTGGCCCGATGTCGGACCGCTACGGCCGCCGCCCGGTGCTGCTGATTACCTCGGTCGGCGCCGCCCTCGGCCACGCCGTTACCGCTGCGGCGCTGCTGATGGAGTCCTACCCACTGTTCATCGTCGCCCGTTTTGCTACCGGCTTGCTGGAAGGCAGCGGTTCGGTGGCGCGCGCGCTGCTGGCCGATCGCCTCGATGGCGAGCTGCGCCGCAAGGCGCTGTCGTGGCTAAACGGCGCTTTCTACATGGGCTGGCTGGCCGGCCCGCTGCTGGCCGGCGCCACGCTGCAATTCGGTATTACGACGCCGTTCTGGGTCGCGGTCGCCGCACTGCTGCTGGTCGCCGCGCTGGTGGCCGCGACGCTGCCGCCGGAAGCACCGTCCAGCGCCACCACCTCCTGGTGGCAGGTGGCGCGCGATCGCCATTCACTGAACCTGCTGCGCGAACCGGACCTGCGCGGCCTGTTCATCATTACCCTGGCCTACACCTGCGGCGTCACCGGCTTCTATGAGTTTTATCCGCTATGGCTGGTGGAAGTTCCCGGCTACAGTGCCCAGGGCATCGCCTGGACCACCGCCGCCATGTGCGCGGTGATGACCGCCACCACCATCGTCGCCGGCCGTCCGTTCAAGGGCGAACCGCTGCTGCGCGCCCGCCTGTACGCCTTTGCGGTGGCCGCCATCATTGCCGCGCTGGCTGCCAGCAACGCCACCATCGGCATCCTGTGCATCATCTTGTACGGCATCCCGCATTCGTTCTACAACGCCATCGTGCCCAACTACTGCGCCGAACGCTTCGGCGGCGCCCACGGCCAGGGCGCGGTGATGGGGCTGATTTCCACCACCTTCTGCCTGGCCAACATCATTATGGCCCTGGTCGGCGCGGTGCTGACGCTGATCGACACCCGCCTGATCCTGTTGCTGGGCGCGTGCCTGACCGCGTGGTCGGCCTGGCGTATGCAGGGCTGGCACCGCAGCATGCAGGCGCCGGTCAGCGGAGCGCTGCCATGAACACTGCCGAGCAGACGCTGTTCCTGATCAAGACGCGCGGCCCGCAAACCGCGCAGCAACTCGCCGCCCTGCTCAACCTGACGTCCATGGGCGCGCGCAAGCAGCTGGAATCGTGGCAAGAAAAAGGCATGGTCACCCACGAGGACGTGGCCGACAAGCCAGGCCGCCCGTCGCGCCGCTGGCTGCTGACCGAAGCCGGCCACGCCCGCTTCCCCGACCGTCACGCCGAGCTGACCGTGCAACTGATCGACCAGGTGCGCGATCTGTTTGGCGATGCCGGCCTCGAAAAACTGATCGTCTCGCGCGAGCAGGCCAGCGAACGCGAATACCGTCAGCACCTGGCCACCAGCCGCAACCTGCCCGAGCGCGTGCAGGCGCTGGTACAGGCACGCACCGCCGAAGGCTATATGGCCGAGGTCGAACAACAGGATGACGGCAGCCTGCTGTTGGTGGAAAACCACTGTCCGATCTGCGCCGCCGCCAAGCAGTGCCAGAAGTTTTGCCGCTCCGAGCTGGAACTGTTCCAGCGCGTACTGGGTCCGGACTGTTCCGTCGGACGCGTGGAACACATGCTGGCGGGCGCCCGGCGTTGCGTGTATGTTATCAAGCAGATATAATAAGAATAGTTCTCATTCCGATTCTTATTAGCTAATAACAAAAAGGAGTTTCACATGCCCCGTCACCTGCCCCTGCGTCCCCTGCTGCTGGCGCTGTCGATGATTTATTCCGGCCTGGCCATGGCCGCCGCCGAGTCCGCTGCGCCCGAGCAGGAAACCCAGCTGCAAACCGTGACGGTGACCGGCGCCGCCGACCAGGATGCCTACACCACCCGCGCCACCAAGTCGGCCGGCAAGCTGGAACTGTCGCTGCGCGAAACTCCGCAATCGGTGTCGGTGGTAACCCGCGCGATCATGGATGACTTCAAGCTGGACAACATCAACCAGGTGCTGGCCACCACCACCGGCGTCACCGTCGAGCAGGTGGAAACCAGCCGCACCTATTACACCGCGCGCGGCTTCGACATCATCAACTTCCAGTACGACGGCGTCGGCATGCCACAGGTATTCGGCAACGTCCAGGGCGACCTCGACACCGCGCTGTACGAACGCATCGACGTGGTGCGCGGCGCCAACGGCCTGATGACCTCGACCGGCAACCCTTCCGCCACCATCAACTTCATCCGCAAGCGTCCGACCGCATCGACCCAGGCCAGCGCCAGCCTGACGCTGGGCTCGTGGAACAAGCGCCGCGTCGAAGGCGATGTCAGCACCAAGCTGAACGACAGTGGCAGCGTCGCCGGCCGCGTGGTGCTGGTGCACGACCAGAGCGATTCCTATATCGACCGCTACGAGCCGAAGAAAAACGTCGCTTACGCAGTGGTCGACGCTCACCTCAGCAAGGACACCCTGCTAACCATCGGCCACACCTATGAAGCCAACCGCATCGACGGCCCGATGTGGGGCGCGCTGCCGCTGTACTACACCGACGGCTCGCCGACCAACTACCCGGTCGGCACCAGCACCTCGGCCGACTGGTCGGAATGGAACACCACCACCAACAGCACCTTCGCCGAGCTGACCCACAACCTCGGCCAGGGCTGGAACGTGCAAGGCACGATGACTTACATCACCTTCAAGTCCGACTCCAACCTGCAATACGTCTACGGCACGCCGGTCAAGGGCGTCGGCGGCGGCTTGTACGCCTACCCGTCGCAATACCTGGCCGACCAGAAGCAGAAACTGGCCGACCTCTCGGTCGACGGCAAATTCAACCTCGGCGGCCGCACGCATGACCTGAGCTTCGGCTACAGCTACTCGAATTCCAGGCTGACCGACGTATCGAACTACGGCCAGGGCATCGGCACCGAACTGCCGGGCCAGACCGCGTTCGACGGCAGCTATCCGAAGCCGACCTTCAACGCCGCCGTCGATGGCAGCAGCTATGAAGACACCCGCAACACCGTGTTCCTGGCGGCCCGCTTCAACCTGGCCGATGACTGGAAGCTGCTGGGCGGCGTCAATCACACCCGCGCCAAGAGCAGCGGCAATTCCTATGGCACCAGCAAGTACCGCTCGGCCACCAAGACCACGCCATATGTCGGCCTGGTGTACGACATCAACAGCGTCTGGTCGGCCTACGCCAGCCACACCGAGATCTTCAATCCACAAAGCGAGATCGACGTCACCGGTGCACCGCTGGCGCCAGTGGAAGGCAAGACCAGCGAAGCCGGCGTCAAGGCCGCGTTCTTTGACAACAAGCTGAATGCGTCCGGCGCCATCTTCAGGACCAAGCAGGACAACACCGCCGAAGCGGCCGGCATGATCGGCGCCAAGACCTACTACCGTGGCGTCAACGCGGAATCGGAAGGCTTCGAGTTCGACCTGTCGGGCGAGCTGGCCAAAGGCTGGCAGGCCAGCGCCGGTATCACCCGCCTGACCTCACTGAAAGGCGACGATGGCGAGGCGGTGCGCACCTTCGTGCCGCGCACCACCGCGCGTGTCAACACCACCTACCAGGTGCCAGCCGTGCCGGCGCTGAAAGTGGGCGCCACGCTGGCCTGGCAGAGCGAGACGTCAGTGGACCAGGAACCGGGCATCCGTACGGTGCAGTCGTCGTATGCGACGCTGGGCCTGATGGCGCGCTACCAGATCGACAAGAACCTGTCGCTGTCCGTCAACCTGAACAACGTCAACGACAAGAAGCACCTGACCAGCCTGTACTGGACCCAGGCTTACTACGCTGCGCCACGCAACGGCAGCGCGACGCTGAGCTGGTCCTACTAAGCAGCCCTGACGGCTGGCGCGGCCAACAGTCTCGCCAGCTGCTCCGGCGGCAACGGACGGCTGAACAGATAGCCCTGCATCTCGTCGCAGCCGTTTTCGCGCAGGAAGGCGCGCTGCTGTTCGGTCTCCACACCTTCCGCGATCACCCGCAGCTTGAGGCGATGCGCCAGCCCGATGATGGAACTGGCAATCGCCTCGTCTCCGCTGCTGCGTCCCAGATCCCGCACAAACGACTTGTCGATCTTTAGCGTCGAGATCGGGAAGGACTTCAGCGCCGACAGGCTGGAATAGCCGGTGCCGAAATCGTCGATCGACAGCGACACCCCCATCGCCTTCACCTCCGCCATCTTGGCCACGGCCTGCTGCAGGTCGCGCATGATGAGGCCTTCGGTTACTTCCAGCTCCAGCCACTCCGGGGCCAGGCCACTGTCGGCCAGCGCGTGCCGCACACGCTCGACCAGGCGCGGCTCCTCGAACTGGCGCGGCGAAACGTTGACCGAGATGCGCAGCGGCGGCAGGCCGGCGTCTTGCCAGGCGCGGTTCTGCGCACATGCGGTACGCAGAACCCAGTCGCCCAATGCGACGATCATGCCGCTCTCCTCGGCCAACGGGATAAAGCGGTCCGGCCCGATCACGCCATGCTCGGGATGCTCCCAGCGCACCAGCGCCTCGACGCCGAAGATGCGGCCGTGATGCAGATCCACCTTGGGCTGGTAGGCCAGGCGGAACTGTCCTTCGTCCAGCGCATTGCGCAAGCCTTCCAGCAGCACCAGCTTTTCCTCGATGCTGGCGTTCATCTCGCGCGTGTAGAACTGGATATTGTTCTTGCCCAGCTCTTTGGCGCGATACATGGCGGCGTCGGCGTTCATCAGCAGCGTGCCGGCGTCGCCGCCATCATTCGGATACACCGCCACGCCGATGCTGCAGCTGACCTGCACTTCCTGGCCACCGAGGCTGACCGATTGCAGCACCGCCTCGCGCACGCGTTCCAGTACCGGCGCAGCGTCCACCACCGACGACGGCTCGTTCAGCAGCAGCACGAATTCATCGCCGCCGAAGCGGCCCACGGTATCGCTGGAGCGCAGGCAGCCTGACATGCGCTGCGCCACCACCTTCAGCAGCTCGTCGCCGGCATTGTGGCCGAGGCCATCGTTGACCAGCTTGAAACCATCGAGATCGATGAAAGCCACCAGCACCGCACCGCCGTTGCGGCGCGCCTGGGCGATGGTCTGGTCGAGGCGGTCGGCGATCAGGCTGCGGTTCGGCAGGCCAGTGAGGATGTCGTGATGCGCCAGGTGCAGCATGCGTTCCTCGGCCAGCTTGCGCTCCGAGATGTCGCGCACGATGGCGACGATGCCCCCCTGCACCGCCACCGCCTGCTGGTGCAGCCAGCGCGCACGCAGCTGCGGCATGGTGTTCTGCCACTCCTGCTCATGCATGCCACCCACCTTCATCACACGCACCAGGTGCCTCAGCATGCCGTTCTCGCGCGCCTCCGGTATCAGCTTGCACAAGGTGGTATTGCACAGATGCTGCTTGCTGCTGCCGGTCATCTGCACCGCGCGCTGATTGGCGTCGACGATCCTGAAGTCGACAATGACGCCGGATGCGTCGCGCATTTCGCGCATGACGAAGAAGGCATCCAGGCTGGCGGCCGATGCGGCCGCATAGGTTTCCTGCGCACGGCGCATCCGCGCCCGCGTACGCGCGCCCTGCCACGACCATAGCCACAGCAAACCGGTGACCAGCACCAGCGCTCCGCTGAGGACTGCGCCTTCCCACAGCTTTTCGCGGCGCCGGTGTTCGAAGCCGGCCATCAGCTCCTGCTCGTCCAGGCCGACCAGCACATTCAGCGCGATGCCATGCAGCTCGCGCACGCCACTGTACTTGCCACCGATATGATTATCGACCTCGCCCTCGGAAATGCCAAGGCGCTGGCCAAAGCTCATCTTGTCACCGGTGCGCAGCGCGCGCACCACGCCGTCCGTGCCCACCAGGCCAAGCATGCCGCGCTCGCCCAGGCGGCTGCGCTCATAGCTGCTGGTGAAGTAGGCCGGATCGGTTTCCACCACCACGATGCCGGCGAAATTGCCGTCAGCATCGTCCAGCCGGCGCGTGAAGTGCAAATGCCACTCGCTATTGGCGGCGTCGCGCAGCACCGGGCTGACGAAGGTGGCGCCGCTATCGCGCTCCTGATGGAACCTGAAATAGCCCTGGTCCGCCACCGAGATCGACAAGGCGCGCGGATTGCTGGCCACCGTCACGCCATGGCGGTCGACGATGCTGACCACGAACACCACGCCCGGTGGCAACAAGCCCTCGCGGCCCAGCTCCGGCAAGGCCCCCAGCGCGCCCTTGCGCTCCACCGCGTACTTCAGCACGCGCAAGGTCTGGTCGATGCCGTCAATACTGCGCGCCACCTGGGCTTCGTAGGTACCCAGCATTTCATGCAGCGAATCGCTTGCGGCTTCCTCGGCGTGTTCACGCTCGGCGTCGATTTCATGGAAGGCCACCAGCCAGATCGCCACCAGCAGCAGCAAGGCAAACAGCGGCAGCGAAACGTGGGTATCCAGGCCGCGCCGCAGCCAGCGCGCGCGCAGGGTTTCCTTGACAGCGCTCATGGCGTCACCTGTATGGCTTTGACGCTGGCATCCAGCGCCGATTTGTCGATGTAGGCGATCATGCCCGGGTTATCGGCCACCATGCGCCGCACGGCGACGCTGCTGGCCAGCTCGCGCGGCGGGTGGCCGCGTCCGGTGAACACCATCTTGGTCCAGTAGGCTTTCATCAGCGCCGGCGTGCGCGCCGCCACGCTGCGGTAGAAGTCATCGCGCAATGGGCTGCCGACCGGCAGGTCAAGCGCCTGTGCTTCGGCGCCGCCGGGGAAGCGTCCGTTCTGCGCCAGGAAGATCGCCGCTACCTGATCGGCGCTCATGGCGTTGAGCGGGTTCCTGGCCGAGACGATGACGACGAACTCGGCGGCATGCGCGGCACCGCTGCATAACAGCAGCAGCGCCAGGCTCCATCGGAAAAATAGTTTCGACATGGCCGCCTCAGAACACAAAGTCGAGGGCGGCGCTCAGCACCGCGACCGGCTGGCCGGAGCGGAAGCCCGGCTGCACATTGATGAACGTTCCGCTCGATCCCTGATGGGGCGTGATGCGGTCATACTGCAGCTTGAACGCGTAGCCGGGCCGCAGGTCCCAGCGCACGCCGGCGCTGATGGTGTGCTGGCGCGGAATCGCCGCCAGCAGCTGGTTCAGACCCGCATTCAGCGCGGCGCCCGCCGCTGCCTGCGGCGCCGGCAGGCCACTCAGTTCCATGCCGGCGACGCTGGTGGCGACATTGGCATGCGAGCTGGAATACACCAGGTATGGCGTCAGGTCGCGATGACGGTAGCCGGCGCTGAGGTAGCCTACGGTCTTGTCGCCCAGGTGGGAGTCGGTGTTCATGCGGCCGGCTTCCCCCATGACAAACCACTGGCCCGGATCGTAGCTGAAGCCAGCCGCTGCCACAAATGAACGTTTGTTTTCCAGTTCATAGCGCTGCGCCAGCGACTCGCCCTGCGCACCGAAGCCACGCAAGCCGTCAAACAGTTGGCGCGCGACGTCCACGCTCAGTTGCGCACGCAGCAGGCTGGCGCGCACGGTCAATGCGCCGCTGGTGGTGGTGTTGGACAGGCCGGTCAGGCCATGCGAGCGTGCCCGCGCACCTGGTGTGGCGGGGATGTCGGTGCGGCCGTAGAACACCTGCGTCACGTTATTCGTTGCGCCGGCCTGCCAGCGGTAACTGGCGTCAACGCCGTCGCTGCTGGACAGCGGAATCGCGCCGTATACTTCGACCGGCGGGCGCACCCACGGCAAGGCATAGCCAACCTTGCGGTAGTCGCCAGCAAGGAACAAGGGCAGCGTGATGCGGCCGACACGCAGGCTCAGGTCCGGCGTGGCCTGGTACTGGAGATTCGCCCATTCGACCACCGGCCGGTAAGTGCCGCGCAGCCCGCGTTCCGACAGCAGTTGCAGCACCGCCGACCACTGGCTGTTGAAACGCACATCCAGTTGCGCACCCACGCGGCTGTCCACCTGCGCACTCCAAGCGCGACTGTAGCCAGCAGCGCCAGGGCTGAGGGCATGGGCGGTGAAATCCGCCTGGTCGTTATTGCTGTGCGCCGCCGCCAGCGTGCCGAAACCGCCCAGGGTCCAGCGCGGCGCGGCGCCCGGTGCTTCACTGTCCGTGGCGTCCCCTGCCAGGGCTGCACAGCAGCTCAGCATCATCAGGGTTGCCATGGCGGCACGCTCGGGCGCGAAGTCTAAGATCATCAGGATTCCTGTGGTTTCCCCGCCGTTGCCATGACGCGTACAGGCGAACGCCAGCCGCGCAAGGGCAGCGTGTTTTTTGGCTGGGGGGAAGAGTATCGAGGCACGAGGGTGTGGTGCCGGACCGAAGAACTAATTCGGATACCTGAACTTTATACTGCTGAAAAGCAACTGTCGATACCTAAAAGCAATATACCGAAAGATTCTCACCAAAAATCACACTTTGGCTGAGCTTTTTGATAATTTGCGTATCAAATAATTACGACTTGTATTGCAAAGCCTGCATCAGCTTATCGAGACTATAAGGTTTCAATAACACCTGCGCCCGTTCAAGCGGCGCGCGCGGGTGCTGGCCGCTGGCGTAGATCACGCGCAGCGCCGGATGGCTCTCCCGTGCCCGCGCCGCCAGCACTTCGCCGGACAGGTCGGGCAGCGAGATGTCCGTCAGCAGGATATCGACCTGGTGCTGCGCCAGCAGCGCCAGCGCACCGCCCGCGTCGCCCGCTTGTAGCACCGTATGGCCCAGCAGTTGCAACAGTTCGGCGGTGGTGTCGCGCAGTTCCGGCTCGTCTTCCACCAGCAGGATGCGTGACGCGCCATCCAACGCAGGCGCCGGCGGTGGCGTTTCCGCCCGCAGCTGTTTGGCGTGCTGGCGGTTGGCCAGCACATGCCGTACCTTGCGCGCCAGCGCCTCGCGCGTGTATGGCTTGCCCAGCAGGTCGACGCCGGCATCCAGCCGGCCGCCGTGCACGATGGCGTTTTCGGTGTAGCCGGAAGTGAACAGCACCGCGATGCCAGGCCGACGCTCGCGCGCCTTGCGCGCCAGGTCGGGACTGCGCAGCGGACCTGGCATCACCACGTCGGTGAACAGCAGGTCGATGTGAATGCCGCTGTCGATGATGCTCAGCGCGCTGGCGGCGTCGCTGGCCTTGAGCACCTGGTAACCCAGCTCGCTCAGCAGCTCGACCACGGTGGCGCGCACGCCCTCGTCGTCCTCCGCCACCAGGATGGTTTCCGTGCCGCCGATGACGGCGCGGGTTTCCAGTGGCAGCGGCGTATCCTCGGCTTCCATCGAACGTGGCAGATACAGCTTGACCGTGGTGCCGCTGCCCTCCTCGCTGTAGATCTTGACGTGGCCGCCCGACTGGCGCGCAAAGCCATACACCATCGACAGTCCCAGGCCACTGCCCTTGCCTTCCGGCTTGGTCGAAAAGAAGGGATCGAAAGCCTGCTCCAGCACTTCGGGCGTCATGCCGCTGCCGGTGTCGCTGACGGCGATCACCACGTACTGGCCGGCGCTCACCTCATGGTGCGCGGCGACGTAGGCGTCGTCCAGGTGGGCGTTGCCGACTTCGATAGTCAGTTTGCCAACGCCGTCCATCGCATCGCGCGCGTTGATGCACAGGTTAAGCACCGCGTTCTCCACCTGCGTGGTGTCGACCAGCGTATTCCACAAGCCGCCGGAGATCACCATCTCCACCTCGACCTCCTCGCCCAGGCTGCGGCGCAGCATGTCTTCCATGCCGGCGATGAAGCGGCCGATCTTGACCACGCGCGGATCGAGCGCCTGTCTGCGCCCAAACGCCAGCAGGTAGCTGGCCAGCCTTGCTCCTTTGCTGACGCCAGCCAGCGCGCTGTCCAGCCGCCGCTCGGCGCGGGCGTTACCGGCCACGTCACCGGCCAGCAGTTGCAGGTTGCCGGAGATGACTTGCAGCAGATTGTTGAAGTCATGCGCCACGCCGCCGGTCAGCTTGCCGATGGCTTCCATTTTCTGCGATTGCTGCAACGCCAGCGCGGTACGGCGCATCTCCTCCGCCGCCGCCCGTTCAGCCGTCATATCGCGTCCCACCGCATGCACATAGCGCGCGTCCGGCGCCGCAGTCCACGACAGGATGGCGTAACCGCCGCCCTTGCGCAGCGTGCGGTTCTCAAAGCGGAAGGTGGTGGCGCCGCCGGCCAGCGCCGCCATCTCGGCTGCCGACGCTTCCAGATCGTCCGGATGGATCAAGCTGTAGATCGAGGTGCCCACCACCTCGGCCGCCTCCCAGCCCAGCAGGCGCGTGAAGGCGGGATTGATGGCGGTGATCCAGCCCTCCAGTTCCGCCACCAGCATCACGTCGGTGGAGTATTGCCACATGCGGTCGCGTTCCGCCGTGCGCTCCGCGACCTGCTGGCGCAGCATGGCAGCAGTGGATTTCTGGTCCTGGATATCGGTGTTGGTGCCGACCCAGCGCTGCACCACGCCCTGTTCGTCCATGATCGGCAAGGCGCGCACCAGGTGCCAGCGCCAGGCGCCGTCGGCGCGGCGGATGCGGAACTCGGCCTCGAAAGTTTTGCCAGCGCCGATCGCGGCATACCATTGCTCGGTGGCGGCGTCGCGATCCTCCGCATGCACCATCTGGCGCCAGCGCTCGCGGTCCAGCGGCGCCTCGCTGCCGGTGTAGCGGTAGACCTGGTCGTTGAACCACTCGACCACACCATCGGCATTCGACGTCCACACCTGGATCGGCATCGATTGCGCCAGCGTGCGGAAGCTTTTCTCGGCAGCGCGCGCCTGTTCGCTTTCCTCACGCAGGCGGCGCTCGGCCGCCACCGTGGCGGTCGTCTCGACCACGACCACCATCACCCCCACCGGTTGCCCGGCTTCGTCGACGATCGGCGAGTAGTCGAGATTCATCCACACCTGTTCCGGCTTGCCGGAACGGTGCAACGTCAGTTCCTGGTCCTGGTAGGCCAGCGTGCCGCCAGCCAGGCCAACCTTGATCACGTGGTCGTTGAAATCCGCCACCTCGGGCCAGGCTTCTCGCACATTGGCGCCCAGCGAAGCCGGATGGCGGCCGGCCGCGAACAGCGAGTAGCCATCGTTATAAATCATGACGCCCTGCTCGCCCCATAGCGTCACGATGGGCACCGGCGAGCGCAGGATCAGTGCCACCGTGGTCTTCAGCGACTGCGGCCAGCTGTCGATCGGCCCCAGTGGCGTGTTGCTCCAGTCGTGGGCCGCGATGATGTGTGCGACTTGGCCGCCGCCTTGCAGAAATGGATGGTTCACGAAAGAAAAAAGAGAGACCGGGTTGCTAAATTATAGCTTTGTCCACCACAGAAATTCGCACACCACTGCAATCGTGCATTGCTAAGGAAATAAATTTAGATTACCATGGTGAGAATAGGAATCATTATCATTCTAGAGACACATGGATATCCCTCAAGAGCTGCGCAAGCTCGGCTTGAAAGCCACCCTGCCCCGGTTACGCATCCTGCAATTGTTCCAGGAGTCAAAGAGCAAACACCTGAGCGCCGACGACGTCTATCGCCTGCTGCATGACGAGAATATCGACATGGGTCTGGCCACCGTCTACCGCGTGCTGATGCAGTTTGCCGACGCCGGCATCCTGATCCGCCGCCACTTCGAGTCGGTGGCCTCGGTGTTCGAGCTGAATGAAGGCAGCCATCACGACCACCTGATCTGCACCAACTGCGGCAAGATGGAAGAATTCCTCGACGCCGACATCGAGCAGCGCCAGGAAGCCGTGGCGGCCGAACGCGGTTTCGTGCTGCACGAGCATTCGCTGTCGCTGTACGGTTTCTGCGGCGACTGCGCCGCCAGCATCAAGCCGATGGGCGGCAAGAAACTGCGCCGCGCCTGAGCGACAGCCTACTGTGCCGGCGTCAGCGTGTCGGCTTCGCCGAATGACGCCGGCGGCTGGAACTGCATGCCAGGATTGGTGAACATCTTCACCGGGCGGCTCTTGTCGTCCTTGATGTAGCCGAATTGTCCAGGGTCATAACGGAACTCGCCCGCGCCATTGACGATGGAGATGCCGCCGCTGCTGACATGCACGTGCAGGCCGGGCTCCAGTCCCGGCGCCGCCACCGTCAGGTACTCCAGGAAGAAGGTGGTGCCGCGTATGCCGATGGTGGCGCTGGGCGTGCGCATCGCGTAACGCTCCTTGCTGCGCTTGCCCAGCAGGCCGGTGACCGAGCGCAGGCCGCCTTTCACCAGCGTGAAGGCGGCACGGTCTTCCTGCGGCTTGTCGCCATCAAACGAAAACTGATCGACCACCACGGTGGTCGACGGCTTCAGCGTCAATTCGCTGTTATCGATGAAGCGCACCAGCGCGTAGGCGCCGGCTGCGGTGATCAGCGTATCGCCGCTCTCCACTTCCGATTTGACCTGCAGCGGCTTGGCCACACCGGATGGCGAACGCGCCGTCAGCGGACCGCTGGCCTGCACCACCACACCAGCCACCTGGGCTGCCTGTGCTGCCTGCGCGGCGCCACCCAACAACAATAGAAGAAAAATCAAACGCTGCATGGTTGCATGCCCGGGAAGGTAACGCACCCATCATACCAGCCCGGCGACGTAATTGAGGCCGCTGCCGGCAGGCGCCGGCGCTGGCCGTGGTTTTGGCCGCGCCGCAGCTGGCGTCATCGGCATCTCGATCACCGTCAGTTCCTCGCGCGCCGCACCGGCCAGCTTGAACAGGCTGACGCTGCGCGCCAGGCATTCCGCCTGCTCCTGCAAAGAGATGATGGCGGCCAGCGACTCCTCGACCAGCGTGGCATTCTGCTGCGTCACGCCGTCCATGCTGGCCAGCGTGCGGTTCACCAGCTGCAGGCCGACGCTCTGCTCGCGCGTCACATGGCTGATTTCGCCCATCAGCGTGGCGCCGCGACGCACGCCGTTGACCACATCGTCGATGGTGGCGCTGGCTTCGCGCACCGCCTGGCCGCCGCCGCCAACTTCAGCCAGCGACTGCGCGATCAGGTCCTTGATTTCCCTGGCCGACTGCGCGCTGCGTTGCGCCAGCGCGCGCACCTCGCCCGCCACCACGGCAAAGCCGCGCCCATGTTCGCCGGCGCGCGCCGCTTCCACCGCTGCGTTCAGCGCCAGCAGATTGGTCTGAAAGGCGATGCTGTCCATCAGCCCGACGATATCGCCGATGCGGCGCGACGAAGCGCTGATGCGTTCCATGGTCGCCGTCACGGTGGACACCGCCACCTCCGCCTCGCGCGCCACGCTGGCGGTCTGCTCCAGCAGCTTGAAGGCTTCTTGCGCCTTGTCGGCGTTGTTGGCGACCGTGGTGGTCAGCTCCTCCACGGTGGCGGCGGTTTCCTCCAGCGTGGCAGCCTGTCCTTCGGTGCGCTGCGCCAGGTCGCTGGTACCGGCTGAAATCTGCGCCGATGCGCTGGCGATGGTGTCGGTGCCGCTGCGCACCTGCGTCACCATGCGTTGCAGCTTGCTGCTCATCTGGTTCATCGCGCGCAGCAGGTCGCCGGTTTCATCGCGGCTACCGCTTTCCGCATCGACGCGCAAATCGCCTTCCGCCACACGGCGCGCCACATCGACGGCACGCGCCAGCGGCAGCGAAATCATGCGCGCCACGCGGCCGGCCAGCAGCATGCCCAGCACCAGTGCGCCGGCCATGAAGCCGAAGATCAGGTGGCGCGCATGCAGGTAGGTCTGGTCGGCCGACAGCGCCGCCTGCGCGCTGCCGGTTTCATTGATGGCCACCAGCCGGTCGATCTGTGCCATCGCCTCGAAATCGTATTTGCGCGATTCGCCGCGCACCACGGCCAGCGCACCGACATCATCGCCACGGCGCGACAGCGCCACCACCTGGCGCACCGCGCCGCGATAGGCAGTCAGCGAGGATTGCAGCTGGGCGACGATGTCCTGCTCCTCGCCGGCGTGCGCCAGCGTGGCATAGGCGGCCAGCGACTGCTGCACCTTCTGCATCTGGTTTTCCATGTCCTGCTCGTACTTGCGCAGGATGTCCGGCTCGGTCGACACCACATGGAACAGTTCAAAGGTACGGAAGCGCGTCAGCCCGTACTTGATCTCCAGCGCATTGCGCACGCCCGGCGCCCAGCGATGGTCGATTTCGTTGGTGACCCGGTTCAGCGCATACAGCTGAAACACGGAGAACACACCCAGCGCCATCATCAGCGCCAGCACGGCGGCCACCACCACATTCAACTTGCTGGCGATTTTCAGGTTGCGGAACCATTTCATCATTATCATCTCCGTGTTATGCGGCCTGCAGTTGCAGGCTCCCTTCGAGGAAGTTCAGTGCGGATGCCGCCGGCAAGGGACGGCTGTAGTAATACCCTTGTATCTCGTCGCAGCGCCAGTTGCTCAGCATGGCGCGCTGCGCCTCGGATTCCACGCCTTCGGCAATCACCGTCAGGCCCAGGCTGTGTCCCAGGCCGATGGTGGCCTGCACAATCGCACCCTGCTCGCTCACCGCGTGCATATTGCGGACGAAGGACTGGTCGATTTTCAGCTTGTGGATCGGGAAGCGCGACAGGTAGGCCAGGCTGGAATAGCCGGTGCCGAAATCGTCGATGGCCAGCTTCAGTCCCAGCCCGCGCAGACGGTGCAGCAAGGCGATTGCCGCTTCGGCATCTTCCACCATCACGCTCTCGGTGATTTCCAGTTCCAGGCAGGAGGGATCGATGTGAGTGGTCGCCAGCAGGTCCTCCAGATGCGTGAGGAAGCCGGGCGCGGCAAACTGGCGTGGCGAGATATTCACCGCCACCGCCACGCGCTGTCCGGTTTCCGCCTGCCACACGCTGATCTGGCGGCAGGCCTCTTCCAGTACCCAGTTGCCGATCGAGACGATCAAGCCGGATTCCTCGGCCAGCGGGATGAACTCGGCCGGCGAAATCAGCTTGCCGTGGCGGCGCCAGCGCAGCAGCGCCTCGAAACCTACCAGGCCGCCGTCGTGCAACGCTTGCTGCGGTTGATAATGCAGTTCCAGTTCCTCGCGCTCGATGGCGTGGCGCAGCAACGCTTCCATGTCCAGCCGCTCGCCTGCTTCGGCGTTGAGCTGCTGCGAGTAGATTTCCACACGGTCGCCACCGGCCTTGCGCGCCGCTTGCAGCGCGGCGTCGGCATTGCGCAGCAGCGCATCCGGATTCGCGCCGTGCTGCGGATAGTTGACCGCGCCCAGGCTCAAGGTGGTGTAGATTTCGTGGCCCTCGCAGTCATACGGATTGCGCACCTCGTCGCGCAGGCCGGACAAGGCCTCAGCAAACGCCGGATCGCTGCATTCCATGCGGAACAGGATAGCGAAGTTGGCGCCATCCAGGCGGAATACCTCGCCGCCGCTGCGCTCCGCCGCACCACGAATGCGTGCCGCCAGGCCAATCATGACGCGGTCGCCGAAGGCGTGGCCGAAGCCGCCGATGATGCGCGAGAAGCGGTCGATGGTCCCCAGCACCACCACGTGCGGCACCGGCGGCAGCGTTGCCAGGCGCACTTCGAAGCTGCGGCGGTGCGCCAGCCCGGTCAGCGGATCGTGGCGGGCCTGGTGGCTCAGCTCATCCTCAACCCGCACGCGGGCCCGGACGTGGTACAGCATGAATAAACAGGTGACCAGGGCCAGCACGTCGAATACATGTACCAGGCCGGTGATCCAGCCGATGGCGCGATGCGCCATGCCGCCGTTGTCGTAGATGGCGTCTTCGACGGCCTGCTGCAGGCTGTCGATGCGCACGCGCAGCTGCTTGACCTCTTCGTTCATGCGTACCAGGACAGCGCGCGCGGCAGCGGAATCATTGCCGACATGGCGTTCGAATTCCGGCGTCAGCGCGACGATGCGCTGGTAGCCGTCGCGCAAGGCGCCCAGCTCCGGGCCATCGCCCAGGCTGGGCCGCAATTGCGCCAGGGAGGCATCGAGTTCGCCGCGCCCCATGTTCTCCAGGAACACGAAGCGTTCAGGCGTAATCGATTCCGTAAACCGTTTGTTCAGCGCCAGCTGGTAGCGCAGCAAGGCGCTTTCGAAGTCGCCCAGGTAGCGCATCTGCGGAATGGTGTGGTTCAGCAGCGGCGTTTCGTTGCGGCGGATATTGTGCGCCGTGCGCTCCATGAAAACCGACAGCGTGATGCTGGCGGTGATCACCAGCAGCAGCAAAATATAGATAAGACGGCGCGAACTGCTGATGGTGTGTGGCATGGATTTACTCCTCGGCGTGGGTCGGGAAGCTGCCGCTGGCCTGGCTCAGGCAACGCAGCAATTCGTTCGCTTCAAAGGGTTTGCTCAGGAAGCAGCAGGCGCCGCCGTTCAGCGCGCGCTTGCGCAGCGCAGGCTCCGGGAAGGCGGTCATCAGGATCAGCGGCAGCTGGGTGCCATCGCGGCGCAACTGCTCCAGCAGCTCGATGCCGCTCATGCCCGGCATTTGCAGGTCGGTGATGATGCAGTGATAATCGCCCAGCGAACCGGAGGCCAGCAAGGCCAGCGCCGAATCGTAGGCGTTGGCGGCGTAGCCGTAGGAACGCAGCAGGCTGCGCAGTCCTACGCGCACAGCCTCGTCGTCGTCAACGATAGCGAGATTGCAAAATTGTGGATCCGGATAAGACACTGGCTAACTCCCTTGAACGAACGGCGGCTCGCGGCCGTTCAGCGCATGGGAGAAAGATACAGGCAGGGGCTAATCAGGAAAATTATACAAGGGTATAGGTGGCCTTAAACCCAGGCTCAACCCTAGGCTAAACCCAGCGTTTCCGCCATGCGCACCAGGTCGGCGAAGGTCTTGGCCTGCATCTTGCGCATGGCGTTGCCGCGGTGGATCTTGACCGTGATTTCGCTGGTGCCGACTTCGCCGGCGATCTGCTTGTTCATCAGGCCACGCGCGGCCAGCGCCATGATTTCACGCTCGCGCGGCGTCAGCGTTGCATAGCGCTCCCTGACGCCATTGGTGGCCTGGTCGCGCTGGCGCCGTTCGCGGTCCGCCGCCAGCGCGGTGTGGATGGCGTCCAGCAGGTCCTGGTCGCGGAAGGGTTTTGCCAGAAAATCAACGGCGCCGGCCTTCATCGCCCGCACCGACATCGGAATATCGCCATGCCCGGTCATGAAGATGATCGGCAGCGTGACGCCGTCGCGATTCAGCTCGGCCTGGAAATCCAGGCCGCTGACGCCCTGCAGGCGCACGTCCAGCAGCAGGCAGCTGGTCAGCTCCTTGCGCGGCTCGGCCAGGAAGGCCGCCACCGACGGGAAACTGGCTACCTGCATGCCAACCGAACGCAAAAGACTGGAAATGGCGTCGCGCAGCGGCGCCTCGTCGTCGACGATGTAGACCAGCGCGTCGGAATAATCAATCTGGTTCATGGGCAGGCAAGGTGAAAAGAATCGTGGCGCCGGCGACCGGGCTGTCAGGCGCCGCCTGTTTGACCCAGATGCGGCCGCCGTGGTTTTCGATAATCGAGCGGCAGATCGGCAGGCCCATGCCCATGCCGTCGTCCTTGGTGCTGTAGAAGGCTTCGAACAGGCGCGGCACCACGCTGGCCGGAATGCCGGGACCGGAATCGCTGACGCTGACCTGCAAGGCGCCATCGGCATTCCGCTGGGTTTGCACGGTCAGCACCGCCTGGCCGGGCTGGCAGGCGTGCATCGCCTGCATGGCGTTCATCAGCAGGTTGATGAACACCTGCTGCAGCTGCACCCGGTCGCCGTTCACCGGCGGCAGGTCGGACGCCAGGCCAAGCATCAGCGCCACGTGGTGGGTATTCAGCTCGCGCCGCACCATGTCGACGCTCTCCTCCACCACGCTTTTCAGGTCCAGTTCCACATACTGCGGGTCGCTGCGGCGCGCCAGCGCGCGGATGCGGCGGATCACGCCGGTGGCGCGGGCGCTGGCTTCGAGGATGCTGGTGACGGTGGCCTTGGCCTCGTCCAGCTCCGGTTGCGGGCGGTTCAGCCAGCGCAAGCAAGCCTCGCCATTGGTGCTAATCGCCGCCAGCGGCTGATTGACTTCGTGGGCGATCGAGGCGGCCAGTTCGCCCAGCATGGTGACGCGGGTGGCGTGCGCCAGCTGCACCTGCGAGCGGTGCAGCGCCTGTTCGGCCAGCACCGCCGCAGTCACGTCGGTCAGCGCGCCGAGGTATTCGCATTCGCCTTCCCGCGTGTGCCGGGGGCGCGACAGCACGTGCACGTATTTGAGCTCCCCGTCGGGCATCAGCAGCCGGTGGCGCAGGTCGATCTCGCCCTCGCAGCGCAAGGTCTGGTCGATCGCCTCCTGCACGATGTGCCGGTCTTCCGGCGCGGTGTGCGCCAGGATGCGCGCCATGGTCGGCGCCACGTCCAGCGGATAGCCATAGATGCGCGCCGCCTCGTCGGACCAGAACATCTCGCCGCCGGGCGCCTTGAAACTGAAGCTGCCGGTTTTGCTGATGCGCTGGGTGCCGGCCAGGAAAGCCTCGCTGCGGCGCAGCGCCTCCTCGCGCGCGATCAGCGCGTTGGTGGCGGCCTGGCCACGCAGCACCAGCACGCAGGTGACGCTGATCGCCAGCAGGCCGACCAGCAGGCGGCCGGAAGCCGCGCCGGAAAACACCTCGCTGTGCGTCATCGCGTAGGAAAGAAAAGTCAGGGCCAGGCAGGCGCAAGTCACCAGCAGCACGCCGCGCCGCGCCCATATGCTGGCGGATAGCAGCACCACCACCACGTACATGACAGCGATGGCCATGTCGAGCGGCGAAAAAGTGTCGATCACGTAGATCAACAACATCAGTAAAATCAGCAGCGCAGACATCCAAGGAGTGCGAGGTACCCGAAACATGCCTATCCTTATTGGTTATATTGGCAATACCCTGGATTATAGTGTGGTTTTGGCGACTTGGACCCTATACTCCAGTATGGGTTAGCCCGCCCTACCTAAACCGAGGTATAGTGTCGCCCGCGCCGCATTTGAGCTACGCTGACAGCATTCATTTGCGGGAGAGAGACCGTGAAATTGTACGAAACCCTGGCCGCCGATATCGCCAGCCAGATCGCGCAAGGCGTGATCCGCGAAGGCGAGAAGATCCCGTCGGTGCGCCAGACCAGCCAGCACCACAACCTCAGTGTCTCCACCGTCATCCGCGCATTTTTGCTGCTGGAGAGCCAGGGACTAATTGAAAGCCGGCCGCAGTCCGGCTATTTCGTACGCCGCAAGCCGAGCGTGCAAGCTGCGCCCGTGGCCAGCGAACCACAGGCGCCGGCCGACATGGCGCGCGCCGAAACGCTGGACACCAGCGAATTTGTGCTCACCACGCTACGTTCGATCAATCAGGGCAGCGTGCCTCTCGGCTCGCCCTATCCCGATCCCGCCACATTTCCGTGGGCACGCCTCAACCACTACGCCAACAGCCTGGGGCGCCGCGTCGGCCAGATGGGCATGACTGCCGACCTGCCACCTGGGAATCCGGAACTGATACGGCAGATCGCCCGCCGCCACCTGGAGAACGGCCTGCCGGTGGACGCCGGCGAGATCGTCATCACCACCGGCGCCACCGAGGCGCTGAACCTGTGCCTGCAAGCGGTGGCGCCGCCGGGCAGCGTGATCGCGGTGGAATCACCGACCTACTACGCGCTGCTGCAAGCGATCGAACGGATGCGCATGCACGTGGTGGAGATCGAAACCGATCCGGCGCAAGGTATCAACCTGGAAGCGCTGGAGCGCGCCATCGTCGGCCAGGGCGTGGCGGCCTGCATCGTCATGCCCAACTTCCAGAATCCGGTGGGCTTCCAGATGAGCGATGAGCGCAAGCGCGCGCTGGTCGAACTGCTGGCCAGGCATGACGTGCCGGTCATCGAGAATGATGTCTATCATGAGCTGTATTACGGCGACGTCCATCCGACCTCGCTGAAGAACTACGATACGCGCGGTCTGGTCCTGCACTGCAATTCCTTCTCCAAGACGCTCAGCCCCGCCAACCGTATCGGCTGGGCGCTGCCTGGTCGCTACAAATCGCAGGTGGAAAAGCTGAAGTTCCTGAACACGCTGAATACACCCGCCCTGCCGCAACTGGCGATCGCCGAGTACCTGAAGAACGACGGCTACGACTATCATCTGCGCAAGCTACGCAAGGCCTATGCGCAGAACGCCAGCATCATGACGGCGGCGGTGCGGCGTTTCTTCCCGTCCGGGACCGAGGTGTCGACGCCGGCCGGCGGCTATGTGCTGTGGGTGAACCTGCCGCACGGCGTGCGCGCGCTGGAGCTGTACGCGAGGGCGCAAGAACGCGGCATCAGCATCGGCGCCGGCAATATCTTCGCCACCGGCGACGCTTTTCAGCACTGCATCCGCCTGAATTACAGCTATCCCTGGAATGCGGACGTGGAGGCGGCGGTGCGCACGCTAGGCCTGCTGGCCGGCGACATGGCCAACTGTGCTCCTCGCAAAAAAGCCCATCTGTAGCCATCCGGGCGGCGCGCTGGCGCTTATTCTGAGCACACGCCATTTCTGGATGAATGCTCATGAAAACCGCCCGCATCAAGGTCGCCAATCTTCTCGTCACCGGCTTCGGCCTGATTTGCCTGTTCCTCGCTGCCGCCATTGCGCTGGGACTGTCCGAACAGGCCAAGCTGAACGCCACCACCGCCACCATCGCCGATGACCGCTGGCCCAAGATCGAGCTGTCCACCGACGTCCGCTTGCGTGTGACCGATATCGCCGTCTCGCTGCGCAACCTGATGCTGAGCGCCGATCCAGCCGTGCGGCGCCAGCAGCTGGAAAGCATTGACGGCTATCGGCGCGATGCCGATGCCAAGCTTGCGGAGCTGGACCGGCGGGTGGTGACGGCGGGCGGCCGCGCCGCATTGAAAAAGGTCCGTGCGGCCTACCAGGAATACGCTGTCGGTCAGCAAAAGCTGATCGCGCTGGTGCAAGCGGGGCGCGATGAGGAAGCCCGCACTTACTTGAATACCCATGTCAAACCCATGCTGCAAGCCTGCCGTGAAACATTGGCCGCGCAGATCGGCAACGAAGTATCGCTGATGCGCGAGGCGCGCGAGCAGGCAGCGCACGCCTATGCCGCCACGCAGATGAAGATGCTGGTCCTGGGCGCGGCGGCAATACTGATCTCGCTGACCGTGGCAGCCGCCATCATCCGCCGTCTGCGGCGCGAGCTGGGTGGCGAGCCGGATCAGGCGGCGCGTACCGCCGCCAGCATTGCCGATGGCGATCTGACGCAGGCCATCACGCTGCGCGACGGCGACCGCAGCAGCATGCTGTACGAAATGGAGCATATGCGCGATAACCTGAGCAAACTGGTAACGCAGGTACGCAGCGACACCGAGATGATCGCCGCCGCCTCCAGCCAGATCGCCAGCGGTAATCTGGATCTGTCGGCACGCACCGAGCAGCAGGCGTCCAGCCTGCAGGAAACCGCCGCCGCGATGGAGGAACTGACCACCACCGTGCAGCAGAACGCCGACCACGCGGCGCGCGCCAATACCATGGCGCTGCAAGCCTCGGCGGCGGCAGGCAAAGGCGGCGAGGCTGTCGCCGCCGTCACCGCGCGCATGGAATCCATCCGCTCGTCCGCCGCGCAGATGGCCGACATCATTGGCCTGATCGACGGTATCGCCTTTCAGACCAATATCCTGGCGCTGAACGCTGCCGTTGAAGCGGCGCGCGCCGGCGAGGCTGGCCGTGGCTTTGCTGTGGTGGCAGGCGAAGTGCGCGCGCTTGCACACCGCTCGTCCGATGCCGCGCGCGACATCGGCAACCTGATCAAAGCTGCGGTCGCTCAGGCCGGGGCCGGCGACCAGCAAGTACGCGCGGCGTCGGCGGCGATGCAGGACATCGTCAGCAGCGTCACCCATGTGGAAGAAATCATGGCGCAGATCAAGCACGCCAGCGCCGAGCAGCATGCGGGCATTCTGGCTTGCAGCCAGGCGGTCGTCCAGATGGATCACGGCACGCAGCAGAATGCCGCGCTGGTAGAACAGGTGGCCGCCGCCGCGCAAGCGCTGCAAGAACAATCAGGGCAGCTGGAACGTGCGGTATCCCGCTTCAAGGTCACCGCCGAAGCCACCACGTCAGCCCGCGCCGATGCACCGGCTGGCGACAACACGCAGCAATCCGCGCGCAGTGGCAAGGTACGCGGCAGCCGGCCGCAAGACACGCACAACGGCACATCGCGCGACAGTCGGCAAGCCGCGCCCGGCGGTCGTCACGACAGCGCCACATATGGCGCTGCGCGCACTGGCCTGCGCCTGGTCACAGGACCGGTGCGCACATGATCGCCGGCGATCCGGCTGCACCACCCCTGCGTGCCGTCGTCATTGATGGCAGCGGAGCCGAGCTGGAAGCGGCGGTGGCGCAATGCCGCCAGGCTGGCATCATCGTCAACGGCTGGTCCGACTGCGCCGCCGGCGGACTCGAATTGATCGAATCGCTGCCCTCCCCTCCAGACCTGGTCATCATGGAACTCGACCTGCCGGACATGGACGGTGCCGGTCTGCTGCAAGCGTTGTCCATGCTGGAGCCAGGTCTGCCCATCATTATCACCAGCCGCCACACCGCACGCCTGCACGACGCCGCCCTCACGCTGGCGACCACGCTGGGCCTCGAAGCGCTGGCCGCCCTGCCCAAGCCGCTGACGGCGGACGCGCTGCGGAACGCCGTCGACAGCTGCCCGCCGGCGGCCGCACGCATCGCCGCACACCGGATAAGCGACACCCGCACACGCTGCGGCACAGCGCCGCCGCAGCCCGGCGCCGGCGAAATCCTCACCGGGCTACAGAACCGCCAGTTTGAACTCTACTATCAGCCAAAGACCTGCCTGCAGGACGGCTCGCTGCGCGGCGCCGAGGCGCTGATACGCTGGCGCCATCCGGCGCATGGATTGCTGTCGCCCGCCTGCTTCCTGCCGCAGACGGAAGCCGCCAACCTGGTGGATGTGCTGACCGTTGAAGTGCTGCACCTCGCCTTGAGCGACTGGCGCCGCTGGCAGGCCGATGGCTTGTCCTTGCCGCTATCGGTAAATCTTTCGCCCTTGTCGCTGACCGATCCGCACCTGGCCGAACAGCTGATCCAGGCCGTCAACGACGCCAATGTGCCGCCACGCGCTATCACCTTCGAAATCATCGAACATCAGGAAATCGCCGACCTGGCCACCGCGCTGCGCATCCTCATCAAGCTGCGCATGCAGGGCTTCGGCCTTGCGCTGGACGACTACGGTGCTGGCCACGCCTCGATGCTGCAACTGTCGCGCTTCCCCTTCACCGAACTGAAACTGGATCGCCGCCTGGTACACGGCGCCAGCAAGCGACCGCACATGCACACGCTGCTGCGCCACGCGATTGCCTCCGCCCGTGAACTGGGCGTCACAACGGTAGCAGAAGGAATCGAGATGGAACAGGACCGCCAGCTGCTGCGGGAACTGGGCTGCGACCAGGCGCAAGGCTATTTGATCGCCCGTCCGATGCCGGCATCGGCGCTGCCGCTGTGGCGCGAAAAATCCGCTGCCGCCGGCAAGGCCGGCGGCACAGTTATCCAGCTGCGGCCTTAAGAGATGTTGTAACGCTCGCAGGGTTCGAGCTGCGCTGGCAACTCCTCACCGCATTGCTCCAGCAAGGAGCGCTCAATATTGCGCGTCATGGCGTTCAGCGCCAAACAATTCGGATCGGTGCCAAATGGCTCCGAAATTTCCTGAGCAATCGCTTCCAGCGCAAACAGCGTATAGGCGACAAAAACGCACACCAGCGGTGTCGCCATGCCCAGGTCCGCCACCAGCCCAAACGGCAGCATGAAGCAATACAGATACACCGTTCGGTGTACCAGCACGCCGTACGCAAACGGAATCGGCGTATTCGAAATGCGCTCGCAGCCCCCAACAGCGGCAGCCAGTTCGCTGACCTGCGCATCCAGTAACCACAACAACGGCTCGCCTTCGCCGCGCTTGCGGCCGGCGCGCGACAACATCAGGCGGATGCGGTCCAGCAGCGCCACCGGAATATAGTGCAAGCCGCGCAGTTCATCCGCCTCTTCTTTAGACAAGTAGCGTGCCAGATCCGCAGAAGGATCGGTATGCCGCAGCTGGTGCGTCAAGGCGTAGACAAAGGCGATCAGGCGCTGCACGAATAGCTTGCGCTCAAAGCCGTCGCCATCTTCGGGCAGGTAATTGATGACTTGCGAAGTCAGTGCGCGCGCCGCGATCAGGATGCGCCCCCAGATCTGCCGCGCCTCCACATAGCGCGCATACGCAGCGTTGTTGCGGAACGCCAGGAAGATCGCCAGGCTGACACCCACCAGCGGAAACGGCACCGTATCCAGCGGAATTTTCGCCCCGAGGATATGGCCGCTGGTGACAACCGCCAGTACGCTGATCGACAAAATAATCAGCAGCTGCGGCACGATGGTCTTGAGTACGGAGCCATCCCAGACGAACAGCATCCGCAACCAATTGGTTGGCGGCCGGATAATCATGATGCTACCGCAGGCGTCAGCAGGACAGGAATCGACTTCGAGGTTGGCGTGCCCGCGCCGTCGGCCACGCTGGCCAGCGGCACCAGCGGATTGGTCTCCGGATAGTAGGCGCCGATGCAGCCGCGCGGAATGTCATAAGCCACCAGCATGAAGCCGTCGGCACGGCGCTCCACGCCATCGTCCCACACGCTTTGCACATCTACCCAGTCGCCGGCTTTCATGCCCAGCATGTCGATATCGGCCTGGTTGATAAAGATCACCCGCCGCATGCCGAACACGCCGCGATAGCGGTCATCCAGCGCGTAGATGGTGGTGTTGTACTGGTCGTGCGAGCGGGTGGTCATCATCACCAGCAGGCGCTCGCCATGCCTGGCGCGGGCACGACGGATCGGCGTATCCAGCGCGATTTTATGCGGCACAAACTGCGCCTTGCCGCTGGCGGTCGCCCATTCGCGCTCGCGCGACGCCACTTTCAGGTGAAAACCACCCGGCTTGGCCACGCGCGCGTTGTAATCATAAAAATCGTCGAAGACCTTCTCGATATCGTCGCGGATCAGCGCGTAGTCATCGCGATAGTCTTTCCACTTCAGCTGATAGCGCTCGCCCAGCGTCGCCTCGGCCATGCGCGCGACGATCGCAATCTCCGACAGCAGGTCCGGTGAAGCAGGCTTATTCAGGCCAAAGGAGATGTGCACCATGCTCATGGAATCTTCCACCGTCACGCCTTGCGGCGCGCCGGCCTGCATGTCGATCTCGGTCCTGCCCAATGTCGGCAGGATCAGCGCCTTCCGGCCGTGAATCAGATGGCTGCGATTCAGCTTGGTTGCGATGTGCACCGTCAGCTCGCACGACTGCAGGGCGTTGAAAGTCAAGGGCGTATCCGGCGTGGCCATGGCAAAATTGCCGCCCAGCCCAACAAACACCTTGACCTTCCCCTCCGCCATGGCGCCGATGGTCGCCACCACGTCATAACCGTGATGACGCGGCGGGACAAAGCCGAACACCCGTTCCATGCGGTCAAGGAAAGCCTGCGCCGGCTGTTCCTCGATGCCCATGGTGCGGTCGCCCTGCACATTCGAATGGCCGCGTACCGGGCAAAGGCCCGCGCCCTGGCGCCCGATCTGCCCGCGCATCATCATCAGGTTGGACAGCATCTGTATCGTCGGTACTGAATGCTTATGCTGCGTCAGTCCCATACCCCAGGTGGCGATCACGCGTTCGCCGCGCATGAAGACATCCGCCAGCGCCTCGATCTGAGACCGTGGCACGCCGGATTCTTCTTCCAGCAGCGCCCATTTCTCCGCCCGCAGGTCTCGCGCGAATTCGGCGAAGCCGGTGGTGTGTTCGTCGATGAAATCGATATCCAGCACGCGCCGCACGCCAATCAGCACCGCCCTGTCGTCCATTTCCAGTACGCGCTTGGCCAGGGCTTTAATCAACGCAAAGTCGCCTCCCAGCTTGGGCTGGATGAACATGGAGCTGATCGGCGTGCTGGACATGGTCAGCATCTCCACCGGATGCTGCGGGCTGGCGAAGCGTTCCAGGCCGCGTTCGCGCAAAGGATTGATCGACACAATGGTTGCGCCACGCCGCGCGCATTCCCGTAGTTCGCCAAGCATGCGCGGATGGTTGGTGGCAGGGTTCTGGCCAAAGATCAGCAGCGTGTCCGCATGTTCGAAATCGTCCAGCGTCACCGTTCCCTTGCCGATGCCCACGGTGCCCGGCAAGCCGCGACTGGTCGCTTCGTGGCACATATTCGAACAATCCGGAAAGTTGTTGGTGCCATAAGCGCGCACGAATAGCTGATACAGGAAGGCTGCCTCGTTGCTGGCGCGGCCGGAAGTATAGAACGCGGCCTGGTTGGGATCATCCAGCGCGTTCAACTCGTCTGCGATCAGCTTGAAGGCTTCAGCCCAGGCTACCGGCGCATATTTGTCGCCGACTGGATCGTAGAGCATAGGATGCGTCAGGCGGCCGTGCTGTTCAAGCTCGTAATCGGATTGCTGCAACAGCTCCGTCACCGTATGCGCGGCAAAGAACTCCGGCGTCACACGCTTGCTGGTCGATTCCGCAGCCACTGCCTTGACGCCGTTCTCGCAGAACTCAAACGTCGACGCATGCTCACGGTCCGGCCAAGCGCAACCGGGACAGTCGAAACCGTCGGGCTGGTTCTGCGCAAACAGCGACTTGTAATTGACGCCGCTGACACGCTCCTTGAACAGGTTGATCGCCACATATTTCAGCGCGCCCCAGCCGGCCGCCGGATGGTGGTAGGGTTCGATACGTCCTTTGGTTTCTGCCATGCTGATACTCCTTATATTGACATATCGAGCATAGCGTCGGCCTGCGCGCGGGAAGGAGCACAGTACGCAGCGGTGTCGGGGAGTACAGCCAGCTCGGTCAGTGGCACAGCACGCCCGAACAGATAGCCCTGGAAGGCATTGCAGCCAAAGGCTTCCAGCGCCGACCACTGCTCGCGCGTCTCCACGCCTTCCGCCACCACCGCCAGGTCCATGCTGTACGCCAGCGTAATGATGGCGCGCACGATGCTCGATGCATGGCGCGTGTGCAGCATGTCGTGCACGAACGAGCGGTCTATTTTCAGCTGATCGATCGGCAGCAGCTTCAGGTAGCTCAGCGACGAATAGCCGGTGCCGAAATCATCCAGTGCAAAGCCGACACCATGCGCTTTCAGGGTTGTCATCTTTGCGATAACGTCATCCATGTCGGTCAGCAGCATGCTTTCCGTCAGTTCCAGCTTCAGCTGGCGCGGATCTGCGCCGGTACGTTCCAGCACCGCCAGCACCTGGTCGACAAAGGCAGATTGCCGGAACTGGCGTGCGCTGACATTGACGGCCATGGTCAGGTGGGTGCTGTCCGGCGACCCGTTCCAGCACACCAGCTGGCGGCAGGCCGCTTCCAGCACCCATTCGCCCAGCTCCACGATCAGGCCGGATTTCTCCGCCTGCGGAATGAACTCGCCCGGCCCGATCAAGCCACGTTGCGGATGCTGCCAGCGCAGCAGCGCCTCCACGCCAGTGACGCGGCCAGTATTGTCCACCACCGGCTGGTAGTACAGGCGCAGCTCATCGCGCTGCAATGCGAAACGCAGGTCCGACTCCAGCGTTGCGGAAGCATCCAGCGCCACCTGCATGTGCGGATCGAAGAAACGGAAGGTGGCACGGCCGGCTGCCTTGGCCTCGTACATCGCCATATCCGCCTGGCGCAACAGGTCGTTGATGGTGTGATGCTCGGCGCCGAACAGCACCACGCCGATGCTCGGTGTGCTGCGCAGCTCATGCCCATCCAGCGTATAGCTGCGGCTCAGCGAGTCCAGCACTTTTCCGGCGACAGCGGCGGCATTGCCCATGGCCTGCTGCTGGTCCGCGCCGAGGTCTTCCAGCAGAATGACGAATTCATCGCCGCCCAGCCGCGCCACAGTGTCCGTCTCGCGCGTGACTTCACTGAGACGGAAAGCCACCATTTCCAGCAGGCGGTCGCCCATGTCATGGCCCATGGTGTCGTTCAGCGACTTGAAGTTATCCAGATCGACAAACAGCACCGCGCCATGGATACCGCCACGTGCCGCCTTGGCGATGGCGTGATGCAGCCGATCCAGCAGCAGCCGTCGGTTGGGCAGATTGGTCAGGCCATCGTAAAATGCCAGGTGGGCAATCTCCGCTTCCGCCAGCTTGCGCGCACTGATGTCCATGCGCGTGCCCAGCATGCGCAACGGCTTGCCATCCGCCGCGCGCTCGACCACCCTGCCGCGCGTCTGCACCCAGATCCAGTGGCCAGCCCGATGGCGCATGCGGTACTCCGCCTCGAAGGAGCGCGAACTGTCGGCCACGTGCGCGGCCAGCGCCGCCTCGATGCCGGGTATATCGTCCGCCTTGACCATGCTGCGCCAGTCGATGGCGCCTCCATTCAGCTCTTCTTCCGTGTAGCCCAGCATGGCGGCGGCGCGGCCGTCGACGGTGCGGTAATCTTCCGCCATCTGCCATTCCCACAAGCCGAGATTGGCGCCGTTCAGCGCGAGTTCAATCTTTTCCGCAGCGGCGGCCTGCTCGTCCTCGCGCGCGGCGGCCAGATCTTCCAGCACCTGACGGCGGCGCTGCACCAGCACCAGTGCACCGCTGGACGTCAGACCGAACACCAGCCAGGCAATGCCGCAGGTCCACGCCATGCTATGCCAGCCGGCGGCGATCAGCGCCTGGTTGCGGCCCAGGCTGACCACCAGCGTCTTGTCCAGCCCCAGGCCACGCAGCAGCATGGTGCGCTGGACAACCAGCCGCTGCTCGCCGTTCGACGCCGTACCGTCCAGCACCGTCTCCGAACGATGGCTGTTCTGGTGGCGGACAAAGAACGGATCAGGCGCGGCGCTGGTGTTACGCATCGCAGCGGGATCGGCTGGCACGAACAGGATGCGGCGGCCGCTGTCTTCGGTGATGGCGCTGTTCATGTCCGGCGCATACAAGGCGGAGCGCATGACAGCATCGAAGTATTCAGGATTGAGAATGGCGCTGACTGCACCATTATTGGCGCCATCCGCACCGATCAGCGCCATCGACAGCTTGATGTTAAACACGCCCGGCGTATTCTCGTAGGGCTGCGACAGATAGAGTGTATCCGGATCGCGCATGCGCTCGACGTGGCTGGTGTAGTTGCGGTCATCCAGGCGGCTATCGCGCAAGTCATCGTCGGACATCACGATATCGCCCTTGCGGTCCAGCACCAGCAAGGCGCGCACGCCCGGCATGGCGCGCTTCAGGGATTGCAGCAGCGTGCGGCGGCAATCGACAGAACAACTGCTGCCTGGCTTCAGCGTGGCACGCGCGCTATCGAGCGCGCTGCGTACACCTTCCAGCTGGTGGCTGAGGTTCTCGTCGATAATCAGCGTTTGCATACGCATCCGCTCGATGTTGGACGTCATCAGCAGACCGCGCTCATTCCACACGAAGTAAGCGATCAGCAGACCGCTGAGCGCCAGCACAAATCCCAGCATCAGCCACTCGGCCGCCATGGTGCGAAAACCGGGCAGCTTCTTGTAGTGTTTGACAAACATAACTCCTCCCTGATTGACACATGCGTCAATATAAAATCAGAAAGGATTTAGCGAAATTGCACCTTCGTATGCAAACTCATACCAAGGTTTAGGTTGCCTTCCGCAAGTTCTTCAACGCCTTGGGCGCGCTGGCCAGAAACACGTCAAGTTTCTGCGCCACCAGGCGGTCCAGATCATCCGGCACCGCCAGGCCATACACATACTTGCGCACGCCGACGTAAAAAATGGCGGCGTGCAGGCCCCAGATAAACTCAATCTCATCCTCGTACTGCTGTGGTGTCGGCGCATCCACGCCATGTTCAAAGCGCAGCTCCGCCAGTATGACGTCGAACACGCGCTCGCGCAGGCCGGCCAGGTAGCGATCGTTGATGCCCTGTCGCGTCAGGCCGGCAAAAATGAAGATGCGTATCCAATCGCTTTGCAGGATCATGCCGGCGTACTGTTTGTAAAACAGGTGCAAGCGCTTCGACAGCGGCATTCCACGATCGCGCAGCAGACGATCCCACTCGGTGTTCCAGCGTGACAGGTAAATGACCTGGAACACGCGGTCCACCAGCGCATCCTTGCTGGGGAAGTAGCGGTACAGCAGCGGCTGGGTGATGCCGATCTCTTTGGCCAGCTCGCGCGTGCTGGCATTGAAGCCGTGCGTGGCGAAATAGCTGATGGCCTTGGCGACAATCTGCTGCTCGCGCTCCGCCGGCGACAGTCGTTTTACCACAGGCTTGGTCTTGGTTTGCATGTTTCGAGTATATCTGCTTTTAATTTATCGGTCGATCACTTATACTGAAATTCCACTTCAGGGGACGTTCATGAACCGCACCCGCCGCCATCTTCTCTGTGCTCCCTTGTTCGCCACGCTGCCAGCGCTGGCGATGCCCCCAACCGTACCGTTACGCATGGTGGTCGTTGACCTGATGCCGTGGGGCGGACGCAATGCAGACGGCCAGTTGGCAGGCGTCGCTGTCGACCTGGCGTCACAGCTTTCTTCCTTGAGCGGACTGCCCATCACCACCACAGCGGTGCCCTATGCACGCGCCATCGCCATGCTGGCCGGCGGCACTGCTGACCTGATGCTGGCCATCGACGCCAGCACTGGCCAAACCCGGCCGCCACTGGCCACGCTGGGCACGGAAGACGTGGTGGTGGTCGGCCGACGCGGCACGCGTTATACCAGAATGGAAGCCTTGTGCGGCCGCAGGGTTGCGCTGCTGCGCAGGGCCAGCTTCGCCGGCTCACTGCACACCTGCATCGCCCGCTACGAAACCAGCAGCTACGAACAGGGACTACGCATGCTGCTTCAGGGACGGCTGGACGGTGTGGCCGGCGTGCGCGCCTCCATGGACTATGCCATCCGCCATCTCGGCCACAAGCCTGCGGACTTTGGCGCGCCACTGGTGGTCGGCCAGGCCGATCTATGCCTATATCTGTCGCAACAAACCGCCACGCCCGCCATCACAACGCGCCTGCGCCAGGCCTGCGCACAACTGCTGCTGCAAAAGCAAATGCCGGCACTGCTGGCGCAGTACCGGCAAATAAGCGACTAAAGGCCTCAATTCAACAGCAAGGGCCGTAGCGGCGCGGCGCCGCCATGTGACAGGCGGAAGACGCCAACACAGCTGGTCAGATGGCTGGCCTGGTCCTGCATGCTGCCCGCAGCCGCTGCCGCCTGCTCCACCAGCGCCGCATTCTGCTGCGTCACCGAGTCCATTTCGGTAATCGCCTGATTGACATGGCCAATCCCGGTACTCTGCTCGCGCGACGCATCGCTGATGGCTGCCATGATCGCGGTCACGCGCGACACGCTGCCCACCACCTGCTCCATGGTGTTGCCAGCCTGCGCCACCAGCGCTTGTCCAGCTGCGATGCTGGCAACCGAATTGTCGATCAACTGCTTGACCTCACGCGCAGCGGCCGCGCTACGCTGCGCCAGGTTGCGCACCTCGGTTGCCACTACGGCAAAACCCCGGCCCTGGTCACCCGCGCGCGCTGCCTCCACCGCCGCATTCAGCGCCAGGATGTTGGTCTGGAAAGCGATGCCGTCGATGACGCCGATAATATCCACTACGCGGCTGGAGGCGGCATTGATGTCGCCCATGGTCTGGATCACCCGGCCAATCACCTCCCCGCCCTGCTGCGCCACCTGCGCGGTATCCTGCACCAGCTCATTTGCCTGCTGCGCGTTGGCCGCATTTTGGCGAACGGCGGAAGTCAGTTGTTCCATCGACGCCGCCGTTTCCTCCAGCGAGCTGGCTTGCGTCTCGGTGCGCGCAGACAGGTCCAGATTGCCGACCGCGATCTGGCTTGAAGCCGTGGCAATGGTTTCAGCGCTGCCGCGTATCTCGCCGATGGTGCCAACAAGATTACGCTGCATCGTGTGCATTGCGTGCAGCAGGCTGCTGTCGTCGCCGGGACGCAGCGTTACCGGTGCACTCAGGTCATTGGCGGCAATGCGATTGGCGACCGCCACCGCATACTCAGGCGCGCCCCCCAGCACGCGGCCAAGGCTACGGTTGATGGCGCCGGACACCAGCAGCAGCACCGTACCCGCCGCCAGCAGGCCAGCAGCGGACGTCAGCAGCGAACGGTGAAAGTCCGCCTCGATATCGTCGGTGTACACCCCGGTCAGGAATACCCAGCCCCACGGTTTATAAGTGCTGATGCGCGCCAGCTTGGGCGTGGCGTCCTTCTGGCCGGGACGCTGCCACAGGAAACGCACAAAGCCGCTAGCTTCCGGCGTATTGGCAATCCGCGCGAACTCGCGGAAGATATAAACGCCGTCGGCATCGCGGAAATCCATCATGTCCTTGCCGTTGGAAGCGGGATTGCCGGGATTCTGGATGATGCGGCCGTCCGTGCCGATCAGCGACACATAGCCGTCCCCGGCATAACGTATGCTGTCCAGTGTCGCCAGCGCGCGCTTCTTCGCATTGGCCAGATCGTCCTTGCCACTACTTGCCTCGGCCGCGTAGCGCTGCACGATATGCAGGGCGGCGTCATTCATATCGGTCAACGCCCGCTGGCGTTCCTCGAAACGCAGAGTGCGTAATTGCAGCGCATCTAAAACCGCAACGCCGGTCAGGCACAGCAGGCTGCAAATTAGCGGCAGCCAAAGTTTTTGTCTAAAGGTCAGTTGGGGCATGATGTTCTCCGTTTGGGAAATCCAGCAGCCGACTTTAATTGATCCATCGATTAATTACAATCGTTTGGCCATTCCTGGCCGGAATAGTAGCCATGCCATCTGGACGGTTACCAAGCGCGCGTGGCAATGGCACAGTGCAGGCTTAAGACACCGGGAGCATGCATGAAAACGAGATACTGGATCTGGATAGGGGCGGCGCTGGCGGCAGGCGCTGCGGCAGCCACCGCCTGGGTCATACAGCCGGCGCTAGCCCCGGTGCAAACACCAGGGCCGAATGACTTTGACAGCGCCAGCATCGCGCGCGGCGCACGGGTCGTCGCCCAGGGCGACTGCATGGTGTGCCACACGGCCGCCGGCGGTTCGCCCTACGCTGGAGGCCTGCCGCTGCGCACACCGTTTGGCACCATTTACACCACCAATATCACGCCTGATCCGGCCACCGGCATCGGCAACTGGTCGCTGGCCGCATTCACGCGCGCGCTGCGGCACGGTGTGGCGCGCGATGGCCACCTGCTCTATCCAGCCTTCCCCTACCTCCACTACACCAGAATGTCGACTGCCGACATTGACGATGCCTACGCCTATCTGATGACGCGCACGCCGGTGGTGTACAAGGCGCCGGACAACGACTTGCTACTGCCGTTGCGTTTCCGCCCTTTCCTGGCCGGCTGGAACCTGCTGTACCTGCGTCCAGGCCCCGTGGCGGATGATCCTGCGCAATCGTATGAATGGAACCGTGGCCGCTACCTGGTCGATGGCGCTGGCCATTGCGCCTCCTGCCACAGCGCGCTAGGGCCGATCGGCGGCGAGCGCAGCCCGGCGTTCAGCGGCGGCAATATCGATGGATGGGATGCGCCGGCGCTGACCGCGCTGGCCCAGGCGCCGAAGCCATGGACGCGTGAACAACTGGCGATCTATCTGCGCCATGGCTGGTCGCCGGAACACGGCGCCGCCGCCGGTCCGATGGGTCCCGTCGCGCACAGCCTGTCGCAAGTGCCGGAAGCGGATACCGACGCCATCGCCACCTACATCATGTCGCTGCAACAGCCAGCTGCCAAGGCCGCATCGGTGGCCCCGGCCGCCGACAACGCCCGCGTCGCACAAGGCGCCCAACTGTTCGCCGGCGCCTGTGCCAGCTGCCATGGCGCCGCTGCGCCGATGATGGCCACCGGCGGCCGTCCATCGCTGGCGCTCAGCACCGCCGTCAACAGCGATCGCCCGGATAACCTGATACAGATTGTGCTGAATGGCGTGCCCTGGAGCCACGCACACCAGACCACCTTCATGCCGCCGTTTGCCGCCGCGCTGAGCGATGCTCAAATCGCCAGCATCGCCGCCTACGTGCGCGCCGATATCGGCAAGCGCCCGGCATGGGATGGCATAGAAAAACGCGTTACCGACATCCGCAAGGAGAACCAGCAATGAGCACCCTGACCGTCAACGGCGTCCGCCACACGCTGGACATTGATCCCGCCACGCCGCTGCTCTACGCGCTACGCAATCAGCTCGAACTGAACGGCGCCAAATTCGGCTGCGGCATGGGCCAGTGCGGCGCCTGCACCGTGCTGCTGGATGGCCAGCCGGTCTTCGGCTGCCTGACGCCGGTGGCAGCCTGCGAGGGCCGGCAGGTACGCACCATCGAGGGCCTGGGAAGCGCCGACAAGCCGGGCAAGCTGCAAGCTTCATTCATCAAACACCAGGCAGCACAATGCGGCTATTGCATCGCCGGCATGGTGATGCGCGCACAAGCGCTGCTGGAACAACATCCACATCCAAGCGAAACGCAGATCCGTACGCACATGGAGCCTAACCTGTGCCGCTGCGGCACGCATATGCGCATCATCGCTGCTATCAAGGAAGTCGCGGAAGGGAGCAAGCCATGAACGCCGCAACCATCGACCTGCGCCGCCGCGCAGTCATGCAAGCCGGCGCCCTGGTGCTGGGCTTTACGCTGCTGCCACGGCGCGCGCTTGCGGAATTCAACGGCATGGGCGTGCCGCCGGTCGCCAACAAGGACCTGGCGGGCAGCCTGCAACGCACACCGATGCTGGACGCCTGGATCAAGATCGCCGCAGACGGCAAAGTCACCGTCTTCACCGGCAAGGTGGAACTGGGAACAGGAGTACGTACGGCATTATTGCAGGTGGCCGCCGAACAGCTGGACGTGGCGCCAGCCGCCATCCACTTCATCACCGGCGACACCAGCCTGACGCCCAACGAAGGCTTTACCGCCGGTAGCCACACCATGGCGGATAGCGGCACAGCGCTGCTCAATGCCGCAGCCCAGGTACGCGCGCTAGTAGTGCAAGGCGCCGCCGCGCAATTCAAGCTGGACGCGGCCACACTGAAGACCAGCAACGGCCACGTCATCGCGCCCGACGGCCGCATGATGCACTACGGCGACGCTGTACGCGCCGTCGACCTGCATCGCGCGGCACAAGTCAGGTCGCCACTGAAGCCAGCGCGCGATTACAGCGTGATTGGCCAGTCGCTGCCGCGCGTCGACATCCCCGCCAAGCTCACCGGCGGAGCGGCCTACGTGCAGGACATGCGCTTACCTGGCATGGTGCACGCCCGCGTGGTACGGCCGCCGGCTTACGGCGCGCGGCTGCTGTCGGCCGACGCCAGGGCCGTGGCACGCATGCCTGGCGTACTGAAAGTCCATGTGGATGGCAACTACCTCGCCGTCATCGCCAGCGACGAATGGCAGGCCGTGCAGGCGATGCGTACCTTATCGGCCAGCGCCCGCTGGCAACGCGGCCCGGCGCTACCGTCGCCAGCCAATATTCACGCCACGCTGCGCGCCCTGCCCTCGCAGGACATCGTCGTCGAGGACAAGAAGGCCAAGACCGGCAAAGCGGTCCTGACGCTCAAACACCGCTATACCAAGCAGTACGTGCTGCACGGCTCCATCGGACCTTCGTGCTCGGTGGCCTTGCTGGAGCAAGGCGACATGACCGTGTGGACGCATACCCAGGGCGTGTATCCATTGCGCGCCGCACTGGCCGAGCTGCTGGCCATGCCACTGGACGATGTCCGCTGCATCCATACCGAAAGCGCCGGCTGCTATGGCCAGAACGGTGCCGACGACGTGGCTGCCGATGCCGCCCTGCTGGCGCGCGTGCTGCCCGGCCGTCCTGTTCGGGTACAACTGATGCGCGACCAGGAAAACCAGTGGGAGCCCTATGCACCAGCGATGAGCACCCAGCTGGCTGCATCGCTCGACGCCGAAGGCAAAATCTGCGACTGGCAGTACGAGTTGTGGAGCGGCTCGCACAACGAACGTCCCGGCAACGCCGGCAAGCTGATACCGGCGCAATTGCTGGCCCGTCCCTTCGTGCCCAGCCCTTCGCAGCCGATGCCGATGCCGGAAGGCGGCGGCGACCGCAACGCCATTCCGCTGTACACGCTACCGCAGGCGAAGGTCGTCAACCACTTCCTGCCGGTGACGCCGCTGCGCACGTCAGCCATGCGCTCGCTTGGCGCGCACATCAACCTGTTCGCGATCGAAGGCATGATGGATGATCTGGCGGCAGCCGCGCGCACCGATCCGGTGGCGTTCCGCCTGCGCCACATGGACGATCCACGCGCACGCGAGGTCATGGAACGCGCCGCGACGCAGTTCGGCTGGAACCAGCGCAAGCGCCGCCGCGACCATGGCTTCGGCTTCGCCTTCGGCCAGTACAAGAACATCATGGCTTATGTGGCGCTGGCGGTGGAGATACGCGTCGAGCGCAGCACCGGTGCGGTGCACATCGTGCGGGTGACGGCAGCTGTGGACTGCGGCCAGGGCGTCAATCCTGATGGCATCCGCAACCAGGTCGAAGGCGGCATACTGCAATCCGCCAGCTGGACCTTGTACGAGAAGCTGCAATTCACACCGGACGGCATCACCAGCGTGGACTGGGCCAGCTACCCGATCATGCGCTACTCGAATGTGCCGGACAAGGTGGATGTGGTTCTGATTGATAGGCCAGGCGCGCCCTTCCTCGGCGTGGCCGAGGCGGCGCAGGGACCGATGGCCGGGGCATTGGGAAATGCACTGGCCGACGCCACCGGCAAGCGCTGGTTCGACCTGCCGCTGGCAGGACCGCAGTTAATGCGCTAATAGCGCTTCGACGAACGCCGCAAACGCCCGCGCCTTGGCGCTGGCCTTGCGGCCGGAGGGGAATACCGCCCACAGGTCCATGGCCGGCAAGTCCCATCCGGTGAGCACGCGCCGCACCTGGCCACTGGCCAGTTCCGGCGCAAACATCCATTCCGATGCGACGGCGATGCCCATGTCCGCCAGCACGGCAGCGCGCACGCCTTCTGCCGCCGACACGCGTACACGCCCTTCCAGCGTCACCGGTTCCTGCATTTCGCCGCACTGGAACATGCATGCCGTGCCGCTGCCGGCGCGGTTGTAGACGATCGCCTGATGGGCAATCAGCTCGCCGGGATGCAGCGGTTCGCCATGCCGCGCCAGATAGGACGGCGTGGCCAGCACCGCGCGCGGGCTGCGGCCGATGCGGCGCGCCGTCATGGCGGAATCGCTCAGGGCGCCCAGGCGCAATGCCACGTCCACGCCCTCTTCCAGCAGATCGATATTGCGGTCGTCCAGCACCACATCCAGCTTCAGTTGCGGATGCTGGTCGAGAAAGCGCTGCACCTGCGGCATGACGTGCAGGCGCGCGAAAGTCACCGGTGCCGAGACCACCAGCCGGCCACCCATACCCACGCTGGCGCCACGTGCGCTGCTATCGGCGTCGGCCGCCGCTTCCAGCGCGCGGCGGGCGCCCTGGTAATAGGCCAGTCCCGACTCGGTCGGCGCCAGCCCGCGATTGGAACGCAGCAGCAGCTGGACACCCAGTTCTGTCTCCAGTTGCGCCACCAGCTTGGACACACAAGGCTGGCCCACGTTCAGGCGGCGGGCCGCACCCGAGAACGAACCCGCTTCCACCACATGCACCAGCGTTTCCATCGCCTGCCAGCGGTCCATGGCCTTCTCCTTAACCCAGAGCGGGATAGTCGGTGTAGCCACGCTCCGTGCCGCCGTAGAACGAGTACGGGTCCGGCTCGTTGTACGGACCGCCGCCGGCGATACGTGCCACCAGGTCTGGATTGGCGACGTACAGCCGGCCGAACGCCACCATGTCCGCCTTGCCGTCTTCCACCAGCCACTGCGCAGCTTCCGGCGTCAGGCCGGCATTGGCCATCAATACACCGCTGTAGTTGGCGCGGACCAGCGCCAGGATCTTCGGCATGTCCGGCACACCGCCCCAGGCATTGGTATCGGCGCCATGAATGTAGGCGATGCCATACTCGTTCAGCATGCGGGCGAGGTAGCCATAGGTTTCGGCCACATCCGGATCAGTAGCATTGTTATAGGCCGCATACGGTGAAATGCGCACGCCGATGCGCTCTTTCGGGAACACCTCCAATACCGCCTCGATCACCAGACGCAGGAAGCGCGCACGATTCTCCACGCTGCCGCCAAATTCGTCGCTACGGCGATTGACCACCGGCGACAGGAACTGCTGCACCAGGTAGCCGTTGGCCGCGTGGATCTCCACTCCATCCAGTCCCGCGCGCCGTGCATTCTCGGCGCCGGCACGGAATTCAGCGATGGCCGCATACACTTCCTCATTGCGCATGGCGCGCGACGGCGAAGCGTAGATACGCGTGTACTGCCCGTTGCGCAGTGCACCGTAGACTTGCAACAGCCCGAGATCATCATTCACGCCGGACGGCGACAGTGGTTCGGAACCCTTCAGCAACGCATACGAGCTGACGCGGCCACTGTGCCACAGCTGCATGAACATCTTGCCGCCGGCCGCGTGCACCTGTTCCGTCACGCGGCGCCAGCCTGCCACCTGCGCGTCGTTGTAAATTCCGGGCGCCAGTTCAAAGGCGGCGGAGTTGGGCGACACATTGGTCGCCTCGGTGATCATCAGGCCGGACGTGGCGCGCTGTGCATAGTATTCGGCGTTGAGGGCCACCGGCACGCCATCCGCGCCGGAGCGGGAACGGGTGAGCGGCGCCATGGCGACACGGTTGTTGAGGGTCAGGTCACCGATCTGGATCGGTTGCAGCAGCTTGGTCATGGTGATGACTCCAGTGAGTTAGAAGATGAGCCACTGTAGCGTTCAGCCCACACGCTGATAAGACAGCGCAGCGCGTCAACACCTTTGCGTAAAACGCAAAGGCCGGATTCGGTGCTACATTGGCAGGATACGATCCATTTGATTGATTCCTGCCGCCGCCTCAGCGGCCTAAAATCGTCTCATCGATCACTTTCCGCCACCATCATGAAAAACAAACTGCTACCCGCCTCATTTTTTGCCCTTACTTTAGGGCTGGCCGAAACCGGCAACGCCTGGCGCTTTGCCCATCAACTGTGGACGTTGCCGCCACTGGCCGGCGAACTGCTGCAAGCGCTGGCCGTGCTGTCCTTCCTGCTGTTCGCGTGGCTGTATGCGCGCAAGTGGCTGATCCACCGCGCCGCTGCCGTTGCCGAAACACGCGACCCGGTGCAATCGGCCTTCCTGGCGCTGATACCGGAGTCGCTGATCCTGGTGGCGCTGGCGCTGCAACCGTACACGCTGTCTGCAGCGACACCTGTCTTCTGGCTAGGCTCAGTCGCCAACATCGCCTACGGCGCCTGGCGCCTGGCCGCACACTGGAGCCGGCAGCGCGACGCCGCGCACATCGTGCCGCCGCTGTACCTGCCTTATACCGCCAGCGTGCTGGTGAACGCTCTCGCCGCCGGCAGCTTTGGCTACACCGATTACGGCTGGATGCTATTCGGCGCGGGCGGCATCTCCTGGCTGGTGCTTGACTCGACCATCACGCATCAGCTGATGACCGGAGGCCTGTCCGACAAGACGCGTAATTTCATGGGCATTTACAGCGCTCCACCTGTGGTGGCGCTGGTGGCGTACCAGGTGCTGGCCGGCGCGCAGGCCAGCAACGCCATTACCTATGCGCTGGCCGGCTATGCACTGTTCGTGTTCGCCGGGCTGGCGCTAGCGACGCCCTGGCTTGCGCAGCAGGACTTTGCGCCCGGCTACTGGGCTTACACCTTCGGCCTCGCCACGCTGGCGCAAGGACTGATGCTGATGGCGCAAAACCACGCCGAACCTGCACTGCACGTGCTGGCCGCCGTCACTTTCGGCGCCACGCTGCTGCTGGTACTGTATGTGGCGGCCGGCTCGCTGCGGCTGCTGGCGCGCGGTGCCTACTTTCCGCCAGCTCCCGTCATGGGACGCGCATCTTGAAGACGCTGGCCCTGGTGCTATTCCCCGGCGTGCAGTCACTGGACGTCTCCGGTCCGATGGATGTATTCGCCGAGGCCAACGCCTTCCTGCCACCTGAACAGCAGTATCGGCTGGTGACCATAGGCACCGCGCCGTCGCCCATCCGCGCCTCCAACGGCCAGCAACTGGTCGCCGACCACACGCTGAGCGAGGCCGGCACCGGCTACGATATCGTGCTGGTGGCTGGCGGACCGCAGTTATCAGCAGAAGCAGACAATCCGGCGCTATCGGCCTGGCTGCGCGAGGTGGCCGGCAAAGTCCCCCGCTACGGCTCGATCTGCACCGGCGCCTACCTGCTGGGCCGCGCCGGCCTGCTGGATGGCAAGCGCGCCACCACCCACTGGGCTGATGCCAGTACGCTGGCGGCGCAATTCCCGCTGGCCCAGGTAGAACATGACCGCATCCACATGCGTGACGGTGGCCTGGTCACCTCAGCCGGCGTCACCGCCGGCATCGACCTGGCGTTGGCGCTGGTGGCGGAGGACCATGGCCAGGCCATCGCGCTGGCGGCGGCGAAACGCCTGCTGGTGCTGGCGCAGCGCCAGGGTGGCCAGTCGCAATTCAGTCCCTATCTTGCCGAAGCGGGCGCACCGGATGCATTGGCGAGCATCATCCAGCGTCACGTGATGGACAACCTGGCAGATTCGCTGTCGGTGGAGAACCTGGCGGAAGTGGCCGGCATGAGCACGCGCAGCTTCGCGCGCCAGTTCGTCAAGGAGATGGGCGTTACACCGGCCGAATTCGTGCAGCGCATCCGTGTGGATGCGGCCCGCAACCTGCTGGAGGGGAGTGAGCTGGCCTTGAAGACCATCGCCTACCGCTGCGGCTTTGGCAGCGCGGCGCGCATGCGGCTGGTGTTTGCGCAGCGCTTCGGCGTCACGCCCAACCAATACCGCGATAGCTTCCGCATCAGCGTTTAAAGCGCGCGCGCTGTCTGTAGCAACGCTTCCAGCTGTCCGAGTTCGACCGGCTTGGTCAGGTGCTGTTCAAAGCCAGCCTCGCGCGCCCGCTTGCGGTCCGCTTCCTGCCCATATCCCGTTACCGCGAACAGGCACAGTTCCTCCATGCCGGGCAACTCGCGTAGCCGCACCGCCAGCTCATAGCCGTCCATGCCCGGCAGGCCGATGTCCAGCAAGGCCGCCTGCGGATGAAACACCGGCGCCACCGCCAGCGCGGCGGGCGCGCTGAACACCACCTTGACGGTGTGGCCCATTAGTTCCAGTGCTTCGCCCAACGCGCGTGCGGCGTCCTCATTATCGTCCACCACCAGTATCGACAGTCCGCCATGCGTGGCACAGGCAGGCGCCGGGGAAGACGCTGCGGCGGCATCCCCGGCATGCCCCTGCCACAGCGGCATGCGTATCGTAAAGGTGCTGCCGCAACCGATGCCATTGCTGTTGGCGTTCACGCTGCCGCCATGCAGCGCCATCATGCTGCGTGCGATGGCAAGCCCCAGTCCCAGTCCGCCTTGCGAGCGGCTCAATGCCTGGCGCGCCTGCGTGAAGCGTTCAAACGCCGGGCCTATCATGTCCGGCGCGATGCCGATGCCGTTATCGGCGACATCCACCACCACCTGGCCATCATCAAGGCGGACACTTACCGCCAGACGACCACCCGGTTCCGTATACTTGGCTGCGTTGGTCAACAGGTTGGCCAATACCTGCGCGCAGCGCACAGGGTCGGCCAGCACCGGCAAGCCGGATGACGGCACCTCCAGCGACAGCTGATGACGCTTTTGTTCGATCAAGGGGCTGACGGTTTCAATGGCACGCGCCACCACCTCCGCCATTTCGACCACGCGCCGGTTCAGTTGGATCTTCCCTTCCGCCACGCGCGACACATCCAGCAAATCGTCCACCAGGGCCACCAGGTGCCTGGTCTGGCGCTCGATCACTTCACGCTCCTTGATGGCGTAGTCACCGCCGCGCATGCGCATCAGTTGCAGCGCGGTGACGATAGGCGCCAGCGGATTGCGCAACTCATGACCCAGCATCGCGAGGAATTCATCCTTGGCGCGATTGGCCGCCTCCGCCGCGCGCTTGGCGTTGGCCAGCTCGCTCACTTCAAACGCCACCACCGCCACGCCTTGCGGCACGCCGGCGTCATCCAGCAAGGGCTGATAGACGAAATCAAACCAGCACTCGCTGGGCGACTGGTCCGGCGCACGCCGCATGTGCAGCTGTATCGATCGGCCTACATACGGCTGGCCGGTGGCCAGCACACCGTCCAGCAGTTCATAAATACCTTGCGACTCCAGTTCGGGAAACGCCTGGCGTATCGTCAGTCCAAGCAGCGGGCGCGGCCCGACCAGCCGCTGGTAGTAATCATTGGCTTGTTCAAACACATGCTCCGGCCCATTCAGCAGGCAGATCGCCACCGGCGCCTGGCTGAATACCGTTTGCAGGCGCCGCGCCGCCGCGCCCTCCACCATACGCATGCGCTGGCGCAGGCGCAGCACTTCGATGCGGGCGGCCAGCTCGCGTGCGGAGAACGGCTTGACCAGATAGTCGTCTGCGCCCGCCTGCAAGCCTTCCAGCCGGGCTTCCTCGCCGGCGCGCGCTGACAACAACATGAAGGGAATGTCACGCGTAGCGGGATGCGCGCGCAACGCTGCCAGCAAGCCGAAACCGTCCAGCTGCGGCATCATTACATCCGACAGTACCATGTCCGGCCGATTGCGTTCGATGATGGCCAACGCTTCGACACCGTTATTGCACACCTCCACCTGCCAATGCGGCTGAAGCAGGCGTTGCAGATAGTCGCGCATGTCGGCGTTGTCGTCCACTACCAGCAGACGGCCATGCTTCGCGCTATTGTCGGTCGACGTGGCCTGATGCTGCACCCAGCCTTCCGCTTCGATGACGTAAGCTTCCGCCGTGATGGAGACAGGGGCCACAGAAGGCGCCGCCATTGCCACCTGCGCTGACGGCAGGTGCGCGCAACCCAGCGGGATGGAGACGCTGAACACACTGCCGCGTCCCAGCACGCTCTCGACGCCAATCCGGCCGCTGTGCATCAGTACCAGGTCATGCACCAGCGCCAGGCCGATGCCGGAGCCCTCATGCGTACGCGATCGCGCGCCTTCGACACGGTGAAAGCGCTCGAACAAATGCGGCAACTGGTCATGCGGAATACCGGCACCGGTATCCGCCACCTCCAGCCGCAACTGGTCGCCGACGATGCGCTGGCGCACACTGATCTCGCCTTCAAACGTAAACTTGAAGGCATTCGACACCAGGTTCAATACAATTTTTTCCCACATCGCCGGATCGACGTAGACCTGCATCGGCAGCGGCGCGCAATCAACATCCAGGCGCATGCCGGCGCCCTCGATGGCGGAACGGAAGCTGCTGGCCAGGTCGCTGGTCAGCGCAGCCAGGTCGACAGCGGCAAAGCTGGCGTGCGCACGGCCTGCCTGCACGCGCGAAAATTCCAGCAATGTGTTGACCAGCTTTTGCAATCGCAACGCATTGCGCTGCATCAGCTGCACGCGCTCGCGCTGCGCCGGCGGCAATGGCGCGTCGCCATCTTCCAGCGCATCATTGGCGGGTCCCAGCAACAGCGTCAGCGGCGTGCGGAATTCGTGACTGACATTGCTGAAGAACTGCGTCTTGGCGTGATCCAGTTCCGCCAGCATGTCGGCGCGCAGGCGTTCATCCTCGGCGGCGCGCGCATGGCGGATGGCGTTGCCGGCCTGGGTGGCGATCAGGTCGAGGAAGCTGCGATAGTCCGCATCGAGCTTGCGTGCCGAACTGACGCCCAGTACCAGCGCGCCAGTGGACTGCGCCGGGCCGGCACCCGCCAGCGGCAGCACCAGCGCCTGGCGCAAAGGCTGCTGCGCCAGGCCTAATGGCAGTCCGGCCAGCGGCGTCTGCGCATCCAGCGTTATCAGCCGCGCCTCGCCACTGGCAATCACCTCGTCCACCGCAAACAACGCACGCGCATCGGCAATATCGGCATGTGTGGCATGCAGCAGCTGCGCCGGCGCGCCCTCGCCGGGCAAATAAAGCTGTGCGAAAGGCACATCGTCCGGATTGTCGGCAATGGTGGCCAACGCGACGGCGCAGGCGCCCTGCACGGTTTTTTCCTGCAGCGTTTGGGTGTTCAGGTCCGACAGCATGTGGATGCGGCGCGCGTTCAGGTGGCGACTGGTGACATCCAGATTGGCACAGAACAGCCCCGCCACACGGCCCGTTTCATCGCGCACCGGGCTGTAAGAAAAGGCATAGTAAGTCTCTTCGAGAAAATCGCCGCGCCGCATGAACAGGCGGACATCGTCGGCCATGGTCGACTCACCGTCTGAAAACACGCGGTCCGACAGCGGGCCGCAAATATCCCATATCTCGGCCCACACTTCGGCCGCCGGCCGCCCGAGCGCCCACGGATGCTTGGCGACGCTAAGCACATCAATATAGGCGTCGTTGTATAAAAACGTCACCTGCCCACCCCAGCCCATCCACATCGGCTGCGGAGAATTAAGCATCAGGTTGATGACGGTCTTCAGGCTATGCGGCCAGTTGGCGATGGGGCCCAGCGGCGTATTGTCCCAGTCATGCGCCCAGATGCAGGCGCCCAGCTCTCCGGGAGCGCTCAGGAACAGCGGTAAGCCTTCGGAGGCCGGCGTTGACATGGGTAGGGACGGTTCATGATTTACAATGTTTCAAGCTTACCATGACCCTGCGTTCCTCCGGCGCATGGTTGAGATTCACGCGCCCTGCCCCAACATGACCTTCATGACCGACGCTCTGCATGCATTCCATCCCGCCGTTTCGGCCTGGTTTGGCGCGGCTTTTGCCGGCGCGACGGAGGCTCAGCGCCAGGCCTGGCCGCTGATCCAATCCGGCAACGCCACGCTGATCGCCGCGCCAACCGGCTCCGGCAAGACGCTGACCGCCTTCCTTGCCGCCATCGACGCCCTGGTGCGCGAGAGCCGCGACGCGCCGCTGCCGGACGAAACCCGGGTGTTGTACGTATCGCCGCTGAAGGCGCTGTCCAACGATATCCGCGTCAACCTGCTGGCGCCACTTGAGGGCATCGGCCGCGAGCTGGAAGCGCTTGGCCACCCGCCGCACGGCATCCGCACCGCCGTGCGCACCGGTGACACCACGCAGGCCGAACGCAACGCCATGCGCCGCCGCGCGCCGCATATCCTGGTTTCGACACCGGAGTCCTTATACGTGATGCTGGGTTCGGACAGTGGCCGCGCCATGCTGTCCGGCGTGCGCACGGTGATCGTCGACGAGATCCACGCGGTGGCCGGCAGCAAGCGTGGCAGCCATCTGGCCCTGAGCCTGGAGCGCCTGGACGCCCTGTGCGCGCAGCCGCCGGTGCGGGTTGGCCTGTCCGCCACGCAGAAGCCGATATCGGCGGTGGCGCAATTTCTTGCCGGGACCGGGCGTGCCTGCGCGGTGGTGGACGTCGGCCATGTGCGGGCGCGCGACCTGAATCTTGAGCTGCCGCCGGTGCCGCTGGAGGCGGTGATGGCCAATGATGTGTGGGAGCGCGTCTACGACCGCCTGGCCGAGCTGGCGGTGATGCACAAGACCACGCTGATCTTCGTGAACACGCGGCGCATGGCCGAGCGCATGGCGCGTCATCTGGCGGATCGCCTCGGCGCCGGCCTGGTGGCGGCGCACCACGGCAGCCTGGCGAAGGAATCGCGGCTGGACGCGGAGCAGCGCCTGAAGCGTGGCGAATTGCAGGTGCTGATCGCCACCGCCTCGCTGGAACTGGGCATCGACATCGGCGATGTGGACCTGGTGTGCCAGATCGGCTCCCCGCGCAGCATTGCCTCGCTCCTGCAGCGCGTCGGCCGCTCCGGCCACCATGTGGGCGGCACGCCGAAGGGACGGCTGTTCCCGACCTCGCGCGATGACCTGGTTGAATGCGCGGCGCTGCTGGACTGCGTGCGGCGCAATGAGCTGGATGCTGTGCGCATTCCGCCAGCGCCGCTGGACGTGCTGGCGCAGCAGATCGTGGCGGAAGTGGCTTGCCGCGAATGGCGCGAAGACGAACTGTTTGCGCTGATACGGCAAGCGTCGCCCTATGCGCAACTGGAGCAAAAGCGCTATGACGAGGTGCTGCATATGCTGACCGATGGCTATACCAGCCGCCAGGGCGTGCGCGGCTCCTACCTGCACCGGGATACCATCAGCGGCACCTTGCGCGGGCGGCGCGGCGGCAAGATGACAGCGGTGATGTCCGGCGGGACCATACCGGACAACGCGGACTACACGGTACTGCTGGAGCCACAAGGACAAAATATCGGCACGGTGCACGAGGACTTTGCGGTGGAGAGCCTGGCGGGAGACGTTTTCCAGCTGGGGAATACCTCGTACCGGATCCTGCGCATTGACACCGGCAAGGTGCGGGTCGAAGACGCGCACGGCGCGGCGCCCAACATCCCGTTCTGGATCGGCGAGGCGCCCGGGCGCACGGATGAACTGTCGATCGGCGTGGCGCGCTTGCGCGGCGAGATCGACGGCCTGCTGGCCGGCGACGATGGCGAGGTGGCAATCGAACGCGTAGTCGACTGGCTGGCCGGGCATCTGGGCCTGCGCGATGACGCCGCGCGCCAGATCGCCGAGTACATGGCGCGTTCACGCTCCGCGCTGGGCGCGCTGCCAACGCGCGATACACTGGTGATGGAGCGCTTCTTCGACGAATCGGGCGGCATGCAGCTGGTGGTGCATTCGCCGTTTGGCAGCCGGGTGAACCGCGCCTGGGGGCTGGCATTGCGCAAGCGCTTCTGCCGCACGTTCAATTTCGAATTGCAGGCGGCGGCCACCGAAGATGCGATCGTGCTGTCGCTGTCGGAGAGCCACAGTTTCCCGCTGGACGAGGTGTGGCGCTATCTGCGTTCGAATACTGCGGAACATATCCTGATTCAGGCCTTGCTGGATGCGCCGCTGTTCAATGTGCGCTGGCGATGGAATGCGACGACGGCGCTGGCCCTGCCGCGCTTTAGCGGCGGCCGCAAGGTGGCGCCGCAACTGCAACGCATGAAAAGCGATGATTTGCTGGCTGCGGTGTTTCCCGATCAGGCGGCATGCCTGGAAAACATCGTTGGCGAACGCGAGCTGCCCAGCCATCCGCTGGTGGATCAAACGCTGGACGACTGCCTGCACGAGGCGATGGACAGTGAAACCTGGCTGGCGCTGTTGCGGCGCATGGAGGCCGGCGACGTCAGGCTGCTGGCACGCGACCTGCCGGCGCCCTCACCGCTGGCGATGGAGATCCTGAATGCGCGGCCCTACGCTTTCCTCGACGATGCGCCGCTGGAGGAACGCCGCACGCAAGCGGTGTTGAATCGCCGCTGGACCGATCCCGCCTCCACCGATGATCTGGGCGCGCTCGACGCCGGGGCGATTGCGGCGGTGGCGGAGGAGGCCTGGCCGTCAGTGCGCAGCAGCGACGAGATGCACGAGGCGCTGATGTCGCTGGCATGCATTACGCCGGAAGAGGCGGCGTGCGAAGAAGGCTGGCCGGCATGGCTCGATGGCCTTGCTGCCAGCGGCCGCGCCACGCGTTTGCGCGATGCGGCCAGCGGCGCCGACCTGTGGGCGGCGCTGGAACGGCTGCCCTGCGTACAAGCGGCTTATCCGGCAGCGGCGGCGACGCCGGCCCTGTCACCGGCCTCGCCGCCTGCCAAATCAGCCGGCCACGCGTCCGCCGAGGTGGCGAACGGTGCGCCCGCCCAGGCAGCGACTGGTGGTGCGCCAGGAGACGAAGGCTGGACGCGCGATGCGGCACTGGTCGAGATTCTGCGGGCGCGCCTGGGTGGCGTCGGCCCGCAGACGGTGCCGGCGATTGCCGCGCCGCTGGCGCTCCCCGCCTCCACCGTCACCATCGCGCTAACGCAGCTGGAAAGCGAAGGGTATGTGATGCGTGGCCGCTTTACGCCCGGCGCCACCACCGAAGAATGGTGCGAGCGCCACCTGCTGGCGCGCATCCATCGCTACACGATCCGCAACCTGCGGCGCGAGGTCGAGCCGGTCGAGCGCCAGGATTTCATGCGCTTCCTGTTCGAATGGCAGCACCTGGCGCCGGAAGCGCGACTACAAGGCATGGACGCGCTGCCCGAACTGCTGGCGCAACTGGAAGGCTACGAAGCAGCCGCCGGCGCATGGGAGAGCGACCTGCTGGCCTTGCGCCTGAAAGACTACTCGCCGCTATGGCTGGATGATCTGTGCCGCGCCGGCAAGATCGTCTGGACACGCGTCGGAGCGCCCGCCAGCGCGGCCGGCGGACCGGTGCGCAGCACGCCATTGGTGCTGCTGCCGCGCCGCCAACTGGCGTTATGGCACGCGCTGCCGGCGGTGGCGGGCGAAGTCGAGGTATCGCCGCGCGCGGCACGCGTACTGGAAACGCTGCGGCGCGATGGCGCCATGTTCTTCGATGAACTGTCGCACGACGCGCGCCTGCTGCCAGTGGAGTTGGAGAACACGCTGGGCGAACTGGTGGCCACTGGCCTGGTCAATGCCGATAGCTACGCCGGTCTGCGCGCGATGCTGGTGCCAGCCAACAAGCGCGCCAGCAACGACAAGCGCCGCCGGCGTGGCGCCGGACCGACAATGGAGGAAGCCGGACGCTGGGCGCTGGTCCGGCGCGGCGACAATCTGACCATCACCGTCCGCGCCGGCGAGACCGCGCCGGCGTCGCAGCCTGGCCGCAAGCCGCGCACCGATCCGGACACGCTGGAACACATCGCCATGACGCTGCTGCGCCGTTACGGCGTGATGATGTGGCGCCTGCTGGAGCGTGAAGCCGGCTGGATGCCAAGCTGGCGCGAGCTGCTGCCGGTCTATCACCGTCTCGAAGCGCGCGGCGAAATTCGTGGCGGCCGCTTTGTCGCCGGCCTGTCAGGCGAACAATTCGCCCTGCCGGAAGCCATCCCCCTGCTGCGCGAGATGCGCCGCCGCCAGCACGACGGCAGCTACGTCTGCATCTCCGCCATTGATCCGCTCAACCTGTGCGGCACCCTGCTCACCGGCGACAAGGTTCCCGCGCTGGCCAGCAACCGCGTGCTGTTCCAGGACGGCCTGCCCGTCGCCACGCAAATCGCCGGCAAGTTCCACTACGAAGACAACAGCGAAAACCGCGAACTGATGCACGCCTGGCTAGTCGGCAAGCACGCCAGCTTTTAGCCTACTGTGGCGTAGCGCACATAAGCCAGGGCACACGAGGCGTAGCATCGGTATCCATGAAAAAAACGCGCCCACTCAAAATTATTGCTGGCTTGTTTGCCACGCTGCTGCTGGTACTGATCGCCATCGTCATCTTCGTGCTGACGTTCGACTGGAACCGCGCCCGCCCGTGGATCAACCAGCGCGTCTCGGACACCATCGGTCGTGAGTTCGCCATCAATGGCGACTTGCGCGTGCGCTGGGAACAAGGCGACGCCGCCGAACCGGGCTGGCGCCGCTACGTGCCACGCCCGCGCATCAGCGCCAATGACGTCTATATCGCCAACCCGACATGGACTACGGCAGGGCCGAAGCTGGCCAGCGCCGGCAACATCACTGTCGCGCTGCATCCGCTGCCGCTGCTGCACAAGGAAGTCGCCATCACCGACCTCGCCGTCGAGAAAATTGTGCTGGCCGCGCAGCGCCGAGCCGACGGCAGCAATACCTGGACCTTCAAGGACAATGGACCGTCCGAGTGGGACGTCGACATTCAGCGTCTGACGCTGGGCGAAGGCGATCTGCGTTACATCGACGACGGCATCAAGCTGGACCTGCGTGCCAAGGCCACAGGCATCAATGAAGGTCCGGACGCGCAAAAGTACGGCATCAAGCTGGAACTCAGCGGCAGCTACCGCAATGCGCCGGTCACTGGCGGCGGCAAGGTCGGCAAGGTGCTCGCGCTGACCGATGAACATACCAACTTCCCGATACAGGCCAACGCCAATCTGGCAAAGAACAAGATCGCCGTCGAAGGCGTCCTCACCGATCCGCGTTCGCCTGCGGGCCTGGATCTGAAACTGTCGCTGGGCGGCGCCAGCATGGCCGACCTGTATCCGCTGACCGGCGTGCTGCTGCCGGAGACGCCGCCTTACGCCACCACCGGCCGCCTGATCGGCAAAAAATCCGACGCCATCTGGAACTGGACCTACAAGAACTTCACCGGCACAGTCGGTGGCAGCGACCTGGAAGGCACGCTGACCTACAGCCCGCGCAAACCACGCCCGCTGCTGACTGGCGCCGTAACGTCGCGCCAGCTACGTCTGGAAGACCTGGGCCCGACCATCGGCGCCGAAAGCAATACCAGCAAGGCCAAGCGCAACAAGCCGCAGAACCAGCCGGAAGACAAGGCCCTGCCGGTCGAACAATTCAACACCGCCAAGTGGGACGCACTGGACGCCGACGTCAAGTTCACCGGCAAGAAGCTGATACGCACGCATGACATTCCGCTCAACGACATTCAGGCCAACATCAAGATGAACAACAAGGTGCTGACCCTGACGCCGCTGAACTTTGGCATGGCGGGCGGCGACATCACCTCCAACGTCAAGCTGGATGGCCGCCAGAAGCAGATCGACGCCGAAGTCCGCATGACCGCGCGCCACCTGAAGATCAACCAGCTGTTCCCGAAACTGGAATCGATGCAGGCCAGCGTCGGCGAAGTCAGCGCCGATGCGGCCCTCGCCGGCAAAGGCAATTCCGTGTCAAGCATGCTGGCCACCTCCAGCGGCGAACTGGGCGCCACCGTCAGCGAAGGTTCGGTCAGCAAATTCATCCTGGAAGCAGCGGGCCTCAACATCGCCAATCTGGTATTCGTCAAACTGTTTGGCGACAAGCAGATCCAGTTGAACTGCCTGGCCGGCGACTTTGTGGTGGAACACGGCAAAGCCACCGCACGCCGCTTCGTGGTCGACACGGAGGAAGCCGTCATCAACGTCAACGGCAATGTCGACCTGTCGAAGGAAACGCTGGACCTGGACGTGCGGCCGCAAACCAAAGGCGTGCGCATCGTCTCGCTGCGCACGCCGCTGTATGCTAAAGGTACGTTCACCGAACCGAAAGTCGGACCGCAGGCAGGCCCGCTGGCGCTGAAGGCTGGCGCCGCCGTGGCGCTGGCCACCGCGATCAATCCGCTGGCTGCCGTTATCCCGTTGATCAACACCGGCAAAGTGGATCCGGTGGATTGCCGCGCGTTGCTGGCCGAAGCCAATAAAACCCGTTTTGAGGCAAAGAGCAAGCCAGTGAAAAAGCCTTAAGCGGTGCGCACCGCTGAGGTGAAGAGGCGCACGCCGAATACCGGCCCCGCTGTGTGGCCCGGCTCCGGATCGAAGCGTACCACCACGCTGCCCTTGCCGCTGGTGAGGCGTTCCGGGACCGGGTACTCGCGGTCGATGAACACGCCCGGATTACTGCCATCCAGCTTGACGCGTGCGATCCGTTCACCATCGATGCTGATGTGGAAGTCGCGGTTGCGCTCCTCGCCCCAGTAGCTGGCTTGCAGCACCAGCGGGCCATCGGTGCATTTCATGCGGAAGCTGAAGAAACCACCCGTGCGCGCATCGCGGCCATTGCGGCCACGGTAGGACACCGGATACGAAATATCCGATTGCAGGTCATGATCGCGCTCCGGCTGCATTTCGCCGAGATGCATCACATCCACCGAGCGGTCGGCCAGATCTTTCAGGCGCGCCTCTTCCTTGCGGAAGGCGACTTCCGATGCGGCCCATTCCGCCTCCGTATAAGCGTTGAAATACACCGCAGCGCGCCGCTCGTACAAAGCGAAGAATGGCGTGAACTTCATGTCGCCCGGCCTCCCGCTGCCCACGCTGCGGTAGGCCGCCTTGTTCTTGTCCGACGCGGCGAACGAACCAAGGATGTTGGCGCCAACCAGCGCCGGTGCCACGCCACTGTAAGGTTTATCTGAGGCGCCAAGGTCTGCCGCCAACACCATCGGACCACGCACCAGCGCCACTACCTTGTCGTTGCCGGCGGTGGATTCCAGACGCAGGGCCAGTGGCAGCGACAGGCGCACCGTGTCGCCGGCCTTCCAGCGGCGGCGGATCAGCGCATAGCCTTTTTCCGTGCTCGCAGCATACGGCTTGCCGTTGACCAGTATCGTGTGCTTGCCGGCCCACGCCGGAATCCGCAGTGCGACCGTCAACTGGCGCTGGCCCGCCAGGCCGCGCACCTTCAGGTCGATATCGCCTTCGTAGGGATAGCGCGTGTTCAGTTCCAGCCTGGCGCCGGCGCCCTTCCACTCCACCGTCGATGGGATGTACAGGTTGACGAACAGCGTGTCGCCATTCTCCCAATAGATTGAGTCGCCATGCTTGGCGTGGCTTTCCATGCCGGACAACACACAGCACCAGAAGTCATTCTCTTCGCTGGAATATTCACGCGCGACGCCGGACATCAGCGGCGTCATATAGGTGAACATGCCTGTGCGCGGGTTCTGATGAGAGAGAATGTGGTTCAGGTGCGTGCGCTCGTAGTAATCGAAATAAGCGGCGTCTGGCGCCCAGCTGTACAGATGGCGCGTCATCTTCAGCATGTTGTAGCTGCAGCAGGCTTCGCAGGTCTGCTCGGTGATGTGCGCGGCGATGCTGTCCGGCGCCGAGAAGTATTCGCGGTCGCCGTTGCCGCCGATGACGTAGCTGTGATGCTGCGTCACGCGTTTCCAGAAGAAGTCGACAGCGGTGGCGTCGCTCTCGCGGCCAGTCAGCTCGTGCAGCCGCGCGAGGCCGATCAGCTTCGGAATCTGCGTGTTGGAGTGCAGGTTGGCCAGTTCATCGCGGCCCTGCGTCAGCGGCAGCAGCACCTTGGTGTGATACAGCCGCTGCGCCAGCGCCAGCCAGCGTTTGTCCTGCGTACGCGCATACAGCTCGGCAAAGCTTTCGTTGATGCCGCCATGCTCGCAGTTCAAAACCTGCTGCACCTGCTCGTCATTCAGCGCGGCAAACACCTTGTCGATATAGCCCGCAAGGCCGATAGCCACTTGCAGCGCCTGCTCATTGCCGGCATAGGTCTGCGCATCGAACAGGCCGGCGAACACCTTGTGCCAGTTATACAGCGGCACCCAGCAGCCATTCAGGTCAAAGCCTGCCGAGCGGATCTCGCCGCGCATGATTTCAGGGAAGATCTCCTTGCCGTCGACTACCTTGCCATCCTTGCGCTTGCGCATAAAGCCGGCGATATAGCCGTCACCTTGTGCCTGCTGCACGCGCGCCAGTTCGGCCACGATGTAGTCGATGCGTGGCTTCAGCGCCGGCGCGCCGGTCTGCGCGTGCATCAGCGCCAGGGCGGACAGGTAGTGACCCAGTGCTTCGCCGGCGATGGTGTCCGACTCCCAGCCGCCATAGATGGCACCCTTGGTCGGCAGGCCGGCGAAGCGGTGGTAGTTATGCAGGAACCGGTCGGCACTCAGACGCAGCAGGTAGGCCTGGTTGGCCTGCACCGCATCCGCATACACCGAAGGCAGCAGGCGCACCGACGAAAGCGGCAAAGGCTGGGCGGTGGCGGGAATCGCACCCTTGGCGGCGCTGGCGGCGTGGGCCTGAACGCTCCAGCCGGAAACCAGTCCCAGACCGGCGGCGCCCTGCAATATCTGTCGGCGATGCATACGTACCCTCTTGGTGAATGTTTAGCCAATAATGTACGTCCCGGCGCCGCTGGCGTCTTGTTTCAGCGCCGCGCAAAGAATGACGAAATCAGCACAATCATCAAATCGGGTCGAACATCTCGCGGTCGACATAGCACCAGCCCCACGTTTCACCCGGCTCGCCGGAACGCATCATGGCGTGGTCGGTGGCATGGAAATGTTTGGTGGCATGGCGATTGGGCGACTGGTCGCAACAGCCTACGTGGCCACAGCTCAGGCAAACGCGCAAATGCACCCAGCGGTCGCCAGTCTTCAGGCATTCCTCGCAGCCGTTGGTGTTGGCGTGATGCGTATGAATCTGGTTGAAATGCTGGCACTGTTCGCTCATCGCGGCCTCCCGATTGGAAAACCTCAGTCTACCGCGCCCGCGCGCCAGCTGTCCCCTGTCTTTTTACCAGCCCATCTTCTGCCTGATGAAGGCAGTCAGCAGCGCGGCGTTGGCCTGATGCTGCTGGACGCGCGGGTGGCCACCGAAACCGTTCCATGGGAAGACGATGGTGTCGATGCGCTGATCGCCCAGCTGCTGCATTTCGTCGACCGCTGTGCGCACGTAGCCGGGCCACCTGGAGCCTTCCTGCACCGCGTCCATGCTGCCCAGCGCGCAAACGATGTAGGCGTTCGGATACAGCACGCGGATCTTTTGCACAAAAGTGCGGTAGGCCTGGATGCGCTGCGCATCAGTCGGCATAGGCGACAGGCGCTTCTCGCGATCGATCAGCCAGCGGTCATTCTGGAACAGGTTGATGACCACGACGTCCGGCGTCCATGACTTGAAGTTCCAATGGCTGTCGTTGTTGCCGACCGCGCTAAGCTGGTCGTAGAAGTCCGGCATGGTGAACGGGAACCAGCTGACCATCACGCCAATGCCGCTTTGCGAGATGATGTGCGCCTCCGCATCCAGCGCGCGCGCCGTGATCGACGAGTAGGACATGAAATTGTTCTTGTCGCGCAGACGGTCGTCCGGGCCATCGTCCGGCGACTCGTTACCCATGCCGGTGGTGATCGAGTCGCCGAAGAATTCAATATGGCGTTTCTTGCGCGGTGGCGGCGGCAGCAGCACGCCGTCGTCCGCCAGCTCCAGCCCCTGAAAGAAGGTGCCGCCTTCCTCGCCCTCGGTGCGCTTGGTGATGAGGAAGCTGTGCGCGCCCGCCTTCAAGCCGCTGACGACAGGATAGACGCCGCTGCCCTGCTTTGCTTCAATGACCACCGGCCTGGCGTAGTCACCGTCGATGAAGACATTGAAGAAGTTCTTGCCCTGCTGGTCGTCCAGCTTGACCGCCAGGCTGCCGCCGGTGAAATTCCCCTCGATGCTGGTACCGGGCCAGGACATCATCGGCCGCGCGCGGTCGGCAAAATCAATGCGGCCGGTGTACTGCAATTTTGCGTTATCCGGCGTGATGCTCACGCCTGCAAATGCCTGCCCCGCCAATAACAACGCCACCAATCCCAGCTTGAACTTCATCGATGCATCTCCTGTCCTAGTTTCGGTGGAAGCGCGCCGCATGGCCACTGGCACGGAACTGCTCCACCATATAGTCAACAAATACCCTTACCTTGGCCGGCACCAGCTTGCGGCTGGAGTAGTAGATCGACAGCGGCCGCGTTTCAGCATACCAGTCCGGCAGCACCGGCAGCAGCTCTCCGCCATCGAGCAAGGGCAAGGCGTGCGCCAACGGCAGCATGGCGATGCCCATGCCGCTGGCGGCGCCGCGCGCCAACGCTTCCGGGTCGTCCATCACTGCCACAGGACGCACACTCGCCACCACTTCCTGGCCGGCGCTATTCTTCAAAGTCCACGGCACCAGCCGGCCGGTGCTTAGTGAACGCCGCAACAGGCCGCGATGGCGCGCCAGTTCCTGCGGCTGCGATGGCGCCGGATGCGCTTTCAGATAGGACGGCGACGCCACCAGCACAATATGCATGCGCGCCAGCTCGCGTGCGATCAGCGCGTCGGTCAGCTCGATGCCACCGCCGATGGCGACATCAAAACCCTGCGCCACCAAGTCTACCTGGCGATTATCAAAATACAGATCGGGCACCACGTCCGGATAGCGGCGCGTGAACTCATCCAGCAACGGCACGAAATAGGTGCGGCCCACGGTATGCGCCAACGCCACCTTGAGCGTGCCGGCTGGCTTGCCCGCGCCTTGGCGCAGATCCGTCAGCGCATCGCCGATCTCATTCCACGGCAGCCGCACCTGGCCGTACAGGCGCTCGCCGTCGGTGGTCAGCGCCAGGCTGCGGGTGCTGCGCTGGAACAATCTCACGCCCAGCCGCAACTCTAGCCGATTGACGCTTTTGCTGACTGCGGCCGGCGTCAGCCCCAGCCGGCGCGCGGCTGCGGAGAAACTGCCCTCGTCAGCGGAGGCGATGAAGGCGTCGAGATAACTGCTTAATTCAGTGAGCATGCCACCATCTTATACCAATGGTTGAAACTGTACACGTTATTTTATGACTACCGGGATCAAGTGCGGCAGACCATACTGTGTTCATCAACCAACCACATCGAAAGGAAACACATCATGAACACCACCAAACTCAACGGTAAAGTCGCTTTCATCAACGGCGGTTCGCGTGGCATCGGCGCCGCTTCGGCACGCCGCCTGGCCAGCGAAGGCGCGAAAGTCGCCATCGGCTACGCTGCCTCGGCCATCGCCGCAGAAGCGCTGGTAGAAGAAATCAAGGCTGCCGGCGGCGAAGCGATCGCCATCAAGGCCGATGCCTCCGACGCCGCCTCGCTGACCAAGGCCATCGACAGCGTTGCCGACCGCTACGGCCGTCTGGACATCCTGGTCAACAGCGCTGGCGTGCTGCTGCTCGGTCCTACCGACCAGTTTTCGCTGGAAGACTTCGACCGCACGGTGGCAGTCAATGTGCGCGGCGTGTTCGTGGCCTCGCAGGCAGCGGCAAAGCATATGAAGGACGGCGGCCGCATCATCAACATCGGCAGCGTCAATGCGCAGCGCATGCCGTTTGAAGGCGGCGCAGCCTACGCGATGAGCAAGTCGGCGCTGGTCGGCCTGGTCAAGGGCATGGCGCGCGACCTGGGCGCGCGCAACATCACGGTCAACAATATCGCTCCCGGCCCGATCGATACCGATATGAACCCTGCCGACGGCGATTTCGGCGCCGCCCTGCACGACCTGATGGCACTGAAACGCCACGGCACGGCCGACGAAGTGGCAGCGATGGTGTCTTACCTGGCCAGCCCTGAAGCCGGCTTCGTCACCGGTGCCGATCTGGTGATCGACGGCGGCTTCGCAGCCTGATCGCCGCTACCTGCCAGCTGCCTCGACATAGATCTCGTCGGCGCAGTTGGCGGTGCGGCTGGCCGCCGGCTTGGCGTTGGCCACCATCTGCGGCAGGTCGCGGTCGGTGGCGAAGTCCAGCGCCAGCGACACGCGGATCTCTTGCAGGTATTTACGCTGCGTACAAACCAGCGTAATCGTGTTGGCGACCTTGTCGCCATAGCGCGCCTTGACGCGCTCGAAGAAGTCGTTGACGCGGAAGCTCTTGCCAGTGCTGCCCAACACGATCTTGCCGACTTCCGATTCATTCACCACGCGCACCGCCGATACCGCCTTGATGAAGTAGTCGTCCGGCGGCAGCGACTGGCATTTGCCATGCTTGTTCCACTCGTAGGCGCCGAAGGTGCGCTCGTAGTAGAAGTTAGGCATCCATGGCGCGACTTTCTCAATGGTGTCCTTGCTCAGCGCGAAAGGCTGTCCGCTGCAACTGCCGTAGTTGGTGCCGCATTCCTTCTTGTTCGGCCACAGGCCGTGCAGGCTCAGGTTCTTTGCCGCCAGCGTGCCGCCGTTCATGGCGTCGCACTCCGGCTTCTTGCCCTTGTAGCTGACATGTTCGCAGAAGCCCGGCTGCCAGGTGATGGCCAGCACGTAGCTGTCCTGCTGGTTCGGCAACGAGCAGACTTCGCCGTTGCCACGCGCGGCCGTGCGCTCCTCGCGCTCTTCCAGTTCCGGCTTGCCGCATTCGCGCTGCACCCAGCGCAGTTTGGGCTCGGCGCCGGGCACCTCGATGCGCACCCAGTCGAAGTCAGTCTTGTTGATTTCGCGCACGGTGTAGGACGTGCCGGCGCTGATCTTGATATCGCCGGGATTGCTGCGCTTGGCGAAAGAGGAATACGCTTCGCAGCTTTTGCCGGCGACAAAACTGCCGCTGGCCGACTCACTGGCACTTGCGCCCACCACGATAAAGGTCAGCAGCGCGGCTGCGATGTAATGACGCATGAGTCCCCCGGGATTGAACAGAATGCCAATATTGTACCGGAGGTCATCACACGGGCAGTAGTCCTACAAAGCGACTGCAAGCACGCCGATACGGCGCAACCTCAGGAATGGCTAAGATGATAATTCAAGCCATCCAACTGAAGGAGTCCAATATGAAACAGTTTCATCTGACCGGTAAGTTTGCTTGCGCCCTGATCGCCACCGCTGCCATCATCAGCGGCTGCCAGAAGAAAGAAGTGGATGCGCCTCCAGTGCCGGAAGCGACCCCAGCGCCAGCGGCCACTCCGGCGCCAGTCACGCCACCCGTGAACAATATGCCGGCCACCGACGGCGGCACCACCACGCAGCCTGACCCGAACGCGCCGCCACCAGCTACGCCGCCGGTCAACAGCACCGAACCAACGCCAACCACCAACAAATAATGTCCTAGCCTTCGGCGCCTGTGTTCAAGGCGCCGAAGGTTGCGGCAAAGGCGTCGCGTGCGGCATGCTGGGCGATATCACGTCGCCACACCAGCATCGTCTGCACGCGCGCCACTTCCGCCGGCAGCGTATGGATGCGTACCGATTTCGCCAGTTCGCGCTGTTTCAGCACTTCCCTCGGCATCATCGCCACACCCATCCCCGCCGCAACGCAACCGATGATGGCCTCGAACGTCCCGAATTCCGCAATCCGCGCAGGTGATACGCCGCCTTCGGCAAACCAGCGCTCCAGCCGTCGGCGGTAGGAACAGCCGCTACGGAATCCCAGCAGCGTGCGCCTTGCCACATCGGCCGGCGACTTGACTGGGCCGTGCAGGCTATCGGTCAGCAGCACCAATTCCTCATCAAATACCGGCAATTGCATCAGCTCCGGGCGCTCGACCGGCGCCGCCACCAGCGCCACATCGACCCGGTGATTCAGCACTGCCTGCAGCAGGTAATCGGTCGGGCCGGTATCCAGCAACAGGTCAACCTGCGGATACTGCCGGTGAAACTGCCCCAGCACCTGCGGCAGACGGGCGGCGGCTGTGGTTTCCATCGAGCCGATTTTCAATTGCCCGGACGGCTGGCGATCGCCGCGCATCGCTTCCTGCGCCTCGTCAGCCAATTGCAGCAGGCGCTCGGCGTAAGCCAGCAGCCGGGCGCCCTCCTCGGTAATCAGCATGCGCCGCCCGGAGCGATGGAACAGGTTAACGCCGAGCGATTCCTCCAGCTGGGTAAGGCGGGCGGACACGTTGGATTGCACACGGTTCAGCCGGGTAGCGGCTTGAGTCACGCCGCCCTCCTCGGCCACGGTTTTAAAGATGCGCAGGGATGAGAGTTCCATAGTCGTTCTCAATTTAAGAATCACAGATTCAGTATAATTCATTTTTCATGATGCATTATTTGGCCTATATTGCCAACATCGAATCATGGAGCGGCATCATGAAAACCACACCATCCTTGGCGATCCTGCTGGCTTGCAGCTTCGCCTTCATCATCGTCCAGCTGGACGTCACCATCGTCAACGTCGCGCTGCCGGAGATCGGCCGCGAATTGCAGGCCGGCGTCAGCCAGCTGCAATGGGTGGTGGATGCCTACACGCTGGGTTTCGCCGTGTTCCTGCTGTCGGCCGGCGCCATCGGCGACCGTTTCGGCGCGCGCGCCGTGTTCCTCGGCGGTTTCGCGCTGTTCACGCTGGCGTCGCTGGCCTGCGCCGTGGCGCCGGATGCGCTGACGCTCAACCTGGCCCGCGCCGCCCAAGGCATCGGCGCGGCCTTGCTGGTGCCGAGTTCGCTCGCCATCCTCAACGCCGTCTACGCGCATGACCGCAAGCTGCTGGCCAAGGCCATCGCCTGGTGGACGGCGGCCGGCGGCGTATCGATCGCGGCCGGGCCGGTACTGGGCGGCGTGCTGATGTCGGCATTTGGCTGGCGCAGCATTTTCTGGGTGAATATTCCAATCTGCATCATCGGCTTCTGGCTGACGCTGCGCGTGGTGCCGGCGATCCGCCACAGTGGTCCGGCCCGCCACTTCGACGTGCCGGGCCAGATCCTGGCCGTGATCGCGCTGACCGCCTTCATCGGCGCGGTGATTGAAGTGCACGCCCTCGGCCTGACGCATCCCGCCGTGCTGGCCGCCTTCGCCGTGGCGCTGATCGCCGGCGCGCTGTTCCTGCAAGTGGAGCGCCGCAGCGCAGCGCCTATGCTGCCGCTGCAATTATTCAAGCTGACCGGCTTTACGCCAGCCGTACTGTTCGGCGTGTTCGTCAACTTCGCCTACTACGGCGTGATCTTCATCCTCAGCTTTTACCTGCAAACAGTGCGCGGCTTCCCGGTGCTGGACGCCGGCCTGATCTTCCTGCCACTGACCGGCACCTTCCTGTTCGCCAACATCGCCAGCGGCTGGCTGCAAGCGCGAGTTGGCTCGCGCCTGCCGATGATCGTCGGCGGCCTGATCGGCGCCAGCGGCTACACGCTGCTGGCCGTGTTCGGCATCTCCGAAACAGCCGGCTTCTGGGCCATGTTGCCGGGCCTGGCGCTGATACCGGCCGGCATGGGGCTGGCGGTGCCGGCCATGACCACCGCCATCCTGTCTTCGGTGGAGCGCAGCCAGGGCGGCACGGCGTCGGCGGTGCTGAACACGGCGCGCCAGGTCGGCGGGGCGATGGGCGTGGCCGTCTATGGCGCGCTGGTGGCGGTGCCGGCCACAGCTGCTATCCTGTCGGGCATCACCATTGCGCTGGGCGTCTCGACCGCCCTGCTGCTGGCCGGCGCGCTGCTGGCCCTGTCAACTGATTTTAACCAAGGAGAAAAGCTATGCCATTCGTAAATATCCGCATCACCAATGAAGGCGCGACTGCCGAGCAAAAGCAGGAGCTGATTCAGGGCGTGACCGACCTGCTGCAAAAAGTTCTGAACAAGAACCCGGCCACCACCTTCGTCATCATTGATGAGGTAGAGACCGACAACTGGGGCGTTGGCGGCACCGCCGTTACCACCTTGCGCAAGCGCGCGGCGGCGGCAGCAAAATAGTTTGTCGTGGACAGGTTGTGCGAAAAATGAAAGTATTTTCATCGATTGCGTAGCACGATTGAAAAGCGGCCTCCGCAGAAATTTTTTCCATTACAGTGAATTTTTACTGGAACTGATTCCACCAACGGAGGCCTCATGCAAACGCACTACAATCCCAACCAGCTGCTCGACAATATCTCCAACAAGCTGAACCTGAAGAACGACGCCGCGCTGGCGCGCACGCTGGAGGTGACGGCGCCGATGATCAGCAAGGTGCGCAACCTCCGCTTGCCGGTTGGCGCTTCGCTGCTGATCCGCATGCATGAGGTGACCGGCTTGCCGGTCAAGGAATTGCAAAACATGATGGGGGACCGTCGCGAGAAATTCCGCTTGTCGACCGCTCAGGGGCGGCTTGGCAAAGTCGAAACCATCAGCAGGCTATAACGCGACTGGCGGCGACTTCAACACTGTATCCAGCAACACATTGAAGTCTGCCGGTTTGGTCAGGTGAAGATCAAATCCGGCGGCAATCACGCGCGCCTTGGCGTCATCGTCGCTCCATGCGGTAAAGGCCACCAGCAAGGGCTGCGGCACATGGCGCATTTGCCGGATGCGTGCGGCGACCTGGTAACCGTCGAGCTGCGGCATGCCGATATCTAGAAACAGCAGGTCCGGACAAAAGCGCTCCACTGCGGCCAGTCCCGCATGCCCGTCATAGGCAACTTCCGTAACGTGGCCATACAGCGCCAGCACTTGCGCGAGCAAATCGGCTGCATCGCGGTTATCGTCTACGATCAAAATCCGACGCTGCGTTGTTGCATGCGGCATCACGTCTCCCATCCGCCATCGTGGCTTATGGGGGGATAGTAAGCGAAGTAGCGCCGGACAGCGATCAGCCAAGTGCCCGACCGCAAGTAGGAGAATGCCGGATCAGTCCGGCCTGCCGTTGACATAGGGACGACAATCAACCGGGATATCGATGATGAAAGTGGTGCCAGTGGCGGCGGAGCTATCCACCGCCACGCTGCCGCCATGGCCTTCTGCAACCGAGCGCACATACGGCAAGCCGATGCCCCAGCCTTCGGTCAGCCCGCCCTGCCCCTCGCGCCGCAGATACTCGAAGATGCGCTCGCGCTGGCCCTCGTCTATCGGATGTCCAGTGTTATGCACGCTCAGCATGAGCCGCCCTCCCTCGGCGGCCGCCTTGATACGGATCGCCCCGCCATCCCCATACTTGATGGCATTGGTGATCAGGTTTTCCAGCGCGCGGTATAGCGAACTGCGGCACCACTGCCCCACCACCGAGCCGGCGCTGATCTTGATGCGCTCATCGCCGCCGATATTGAACTGCTGCGCCGTACTCTCCAGCAGGTCGCGGATATCGAATTCCGTCAGGACCAGCGGCAGCTTGGCGGCGCGTTCAAACGTCAGCACGTCGACCAGTTGCGCCAGCATCAGCTGCATGCGTTTGGCGCCCACCTGAATCCTGACGGCCATGCGGCGGGCCTCATCGATGTCAGGACTGCGGGCGATGAATTCGGTGGCGGTAACGATCAGCGACAGCGGATTGCGCATGTCGTGCGACAGCGTCGCAGCCAGGCGCTCGCGCATGCGCTCATGAATCACGGCAAATTCCCGGATCGCATCGCGCACTGCGGTATCGATCGAGACTTCCACCACACGCCATTCCTCGGCGGAGAAGCGTACGTCCAGGCGATTGGCCGTCTGTGCAATCGCATCGCGAAACAGCTGGTATTCGAGGATGATCTGGTCGGCGCGGAAGGTCGTCATGCGCGCCCGCTCGCCGCCGTGGGCGGACATCGAGTTCGTGTTGCTGGCGCCATGTTCGCGCGGATAGGACGGCGTCAATGCCTCGGCGATATTGTCATAAAACGCCGGCAAGGTATTGATCAGGATCGGGCCGGACACAGCCTCCGCCTCATCGATATGGTCGCGCACATGCGTTTCCCAAAGGCCAAACACCTCTTTGCGCATGGCGAGCATGGCCTTAGAGGTTGGCGATAGCCCGCTGTCATCGTTTTTTTGATCTGTCGCCAAAGTCATTGCCCGCTCCACCGATCAGCACAGCTTTCAGCTTAGTGCAAACGGCGCCGGCGCAGCGTGATGAAACGCACCATCTCTGCGATCTGCACGAACACCGGCGCCGCACGTCAGCATGCACGAGGCCTCGCTACGTCTCTGACGCCAGCCGCAACTGCCGGTCGAGTTGCGCCGCCTGCGCATAGCCGCCGCTGATTTCGACAACGCCGTCATCGCGCTCCAGCAGCAAGGCCGGAAAGCTGCGTACGCCCAGCGCGCGGGCATGGGCAAAGTCGGCGCTGGCCTGTGCGATGGTTACGCCGTCCTGCCAGGTGCGCAGCACGGTTTCCACGTCGATACCCAGCTGCGCGGCCACGACTGCGGACAGTACCCTGCCGTCGGTCGTATCCAGCCCATCGGCATAAAACGCGTGCTGCAAGGCGCGGAATACGGCCAGCAGGTCCGCCTGCGGCGCCAGCCGCCGCGCCGCCACCACTGCGCGACACACCGGCTCGGTATCGTAGACAAAGTTCTCGCGCGCCATCAGCGCCTCGCGATTGAACGGCAGACCGCTGGCGGCTTCCACGCGTGCCCAGTGCGTCAGGCGGAACTGCTTGCCCGCCTGATCCAGCACTTCAGTCCCGCCGGCTCGCAAGCCGCCGACGATGATCTGCAACTCCAGCCCCGGGTGCATGGCCATCAGCGCGGTCATTTCCTTGCCGAAGCCATAGCACCACGAGCACATGGGATCACCCACGTACAGCAGCTTCATTTCACCGCCTTCTCGCGTTGGCGGCGCGTGGTGATGTTTTCGCGGTTGACGCCCCAGTTATCGGTCTCCACCTCGTCGATGATGACAAAGGTGGTGGCAGGGTCCTTGTTCAACACGCGTTGCAGCAGATCGGTCGAACCTTCGATCAATTGCTGTTTCTGTTCAGCCGTCACGCCTTCATTGGTGACGCGGATATTTACATATGGCATGGTGATTCTCCTTTGATTTACCAGGTGCCGGCGGTGGCGCCGCCATCGACCGGTAGAATGGTGCCGCTGGTGAAGCTGGATTCGGTCAGGTACATGACGGCGTTGACAATATCGTCGGTGACACCCGTGGTGCCCGATGGCGCCAGCGTTCGGAAGAACGACTGTGTGGCCTCGTCCTGGCTATGCATCGGCGTGGCGATGATGCCCGGCGCCACCGCATTGACCTTGACGTTGGACGCCGCCAGCTCGATCGCCAGGCCGCGCGTGGCGTGATTCAGGCCGCCCTTGATCAGCACCGGCAGCAGCGCCGGCACTTTCACATTCGGCTGCATCGCAATGCTGGCGGTGATGTTGACGATGTGACCCGACTTGTTGGCGCCCATGTGCGCTGCCGCTTCCTGCGACGGGAAGAACACGCCCTTCAGGTTGGTGTCCAGCAGTTGCTCCAGGTCGTCTTCGGTGTAATCGGTCACCGGCTTGGCGATGAAGATGCCGGCGTTGTTGATCAGGATATCCACCTTGCCGAACGCCTCCACCGCGCGGGCAAACAGCGCCTTGGCGGTCGCCGCCTTGGCGATATCACCCGGCACCAGCACGAAATTGGACGGGTTGCCCAACTTGTCCGCCGCTTCCTTCAGGCGCTCGATGGTGCGTGCGTTGCCGACCACGTTGTAGCCGCGCTTCAAATACGCCTCGGCAACCGCAAAGCCGATGCCGCTGGAAGCGCCGGTAACGATGACTGTCTTGCTCATGATGTGTTTCCTTTCAAAGTTGGTTGGTGTGAGCAAACTATACTTTTGCGCTGGACCTTGATAAAGACATCAAAAAACAAGACAATTGATACATCACGTAATGAATGAACCGATATGAAGCGTCAATTTGACGACGTCCTGCTCGGCAGCATCGAGTTGTTCTGCCTGGCGGCGGAACTATCCAGCTTTACCGCTGCCGCCACAGCTGCCGGGGTCACACCGGCAGCGGTCAGCCGTTCGGTATCGCGGCTGGAGGAAAGGCTGGGCGTGCGGCTGTTCGTCCGCACCACCCGCCAGATCCGCCTGACCGACGGCGGCCGCGTCTACTTTGAGCAATGCCGCCAGGCGCTGTCCCAGCTGACCGAAGCCGAACGGCAGATCACCGGCGCCCAGGTCCAGCCCTCCGGCCCGCTGCGCATCAGCGCGCCGACGCCCTACGCCCACTACCGGCTGCTGCCGCTGCTGGGCGAGTTCCGCCGCAAATATCCCGACGTCAGCATCGACATCCACGTCAGCAACCGCAACATCGACTTTGCCGACGAAGGCTACGACCTGGCCATCCGCGGCCGCGCGCCAGCCGACTCCAACCTGATCGCCCGCAAGCTGGAAGACGCCGAACTGGTGCTGGTCGCCTCTCCAGACTATCTGCGGCGCGCCGGCACGCCCACCTCGCTGGACGACCTCAGCCAGCACGAATGCATCCAGTTTGACCTGCCCAGCACCGGCAAGCGCATCCCCTGGCCGTTCATACGCGATGGCAAGCAAATCGATGTGGTGACTGAAGGCGGATTGTGTTGCTCGGAAGACGTGCTGGGCATCGTCACGCTGGCGCGCTCCGGCGCGGGTCTGGTGCAGACCTATCGCTTCATCGTGGAACAGGATCTGGCCAGCGGCGCACTGGTCGAATTGCTGCCGCAACATGGCGGCGCCTCGCGGCCGTTTATCCTGCTGTACCCGCATGCAAGGCACCTGTCACTGCGAGTGCGCACCTTTGTTGATTTCATTCTGGCAACAAAATTGCCGCAGGTCACTAGCTTGTTGCCAGCTATACCCAAAAGTTATTGATAATGATTTTTTTGGCATTGGAGAACATACGGGCACTGCTATAGCATAGAAGGTTAAGAAAACTTCCAGAGACACTCATGCCCGCACCAATTTCCACCGCTTCCAGCTCCGCGCAGCCGCATGCCAATGGCTCCAGCAACCGCGCCGTCCTGTCGCTGCTGACCAGCCTGTTCTTCACCTGGGGCTTCATCACCGTCATCAACAACACGCTGCTGCCGCACCTGCGCAGCGTGTTCGACCTGAACTACACGCAAACCACGCTGATCGAATCGGTCTGGTTCATCGCCTATTTCTTCGCCTCGATTCCATCGGCGCGCCTGATCGAGCGCATCGGCTACCAGAAATCGATGGTGTTCGGCCTGATCATGATGGCTGCCGGCGCCCTGCTGATGATACCTGCCGCGCGCATGCCGTCCTACGGCGTGACGCTGGTGGCGCTGTTCATCATCGCCTGCGGCATCACGCTGCTGCAAGTGTCGGCCAACCCGTATGTCGCGGTGCTGGGCTCGCCGGAAACCGCTTCCTCGCGCCTGAACCTGGTACAGGCGTTCAACTCGCTGGGCGCGACGCTGGCGCCGCTGTTCGGCGCCTACCTGATCCTGGGCCGCTCCAACTCCGGCACCGCCGAAGCCGGCCGCGTGCTGACCCAGGCCGAAAAACTGGCCGACGCCCAAGCCGTGCAACTGCCCTACCTGATCGTCGCCTGCGTGCTGGTGATCCTGGCGCTGGTGATCGCCCGCTTCAAGATGCCATCGATGCACCATGGCGCCACCAGCCGCGTGTCCGACGCCGAGCGTGAAAAGCTGTCGCTGTGGAAGCACCGCAACCTGGTGTTCGGCATTCCCGCCATCTTCATCTACCTGATCGCCGAAATCGGCGTGGCCAACCTGTTCATCAACTTCACCGCGCAGCCGGAAATCGGCGGCCTGAGCCACGAGCAAGGCGCACACTACCTGTTCCTGCTGTGGGGCGGCATGCTGATCGGCCGTTTCGTCGGCGCCTGGGCAATGAACAAAACCACTGCCGAGCGCGTGCTGGCCTTCTGCTCGATCGGCGCCTTCATCGTGATGATGATCGCCGCGCTGGGCACCGGCAGCGTCGCCATGTGGGCGCTGATCTCGGTCGGCCTGTTCCACTCGGTGATGTTCCCGACCATCTTCACGCTGGGCATCAAAGGCCTGGGCCCGCTGACCGAAGAAGGCGCCGGCCTGCTGATCATGGCGATCGCCGGCGGCGCGCTGGTGGTGGTGCAAGGCTGGCTGGCCGACACCGTCGGCTTGCAACTGTCCTTCCTGCTGACCGCCGTGTGCGAACTGTACGTGCTGTTCTACGCCATCTGGGGCTCGAAAGCCACCAACGCCTTCCCGGCTGAAAAAGCCGCGTAAGCGCTCTTCGCTCCCGCCCGAATGCCTGCCTCGCGCAGGCATTTTTTTATGCGCGACCCAACCGGTGGCTTGGTTTCAGAAAAGATTCTTATTTTCAACAAACATCGTGACAAAATCTCTACTTTGTATTATTTTCTACTGTATGTTTCAACGATAAATAGCGTGTAGTTACTGCTTGCCTTGACGCCGACCATGCTCTCCCTACCCGTTCGCGACGACCTACAGGATATAGGCGACAATCATTACCAGATAGGCCGTCAGCTTGGCATGGGCGGTTATAGCCGGGTATTTGCCGCATGGGATTCAGTCCTGCAACGCCACGTTGCGATCAAGCGTATGCATGCGCCGGGGCTACCGCAAGATCCGCACCCATTGCTCAAAGAAGCACGGCTAGGCGCCTCTTTGAAGCACACTGCCTTTGTCCGCATCTTCGCGATCGAAAAGCATCAGCAGGCCCAAGTCATCGTGATGGAATTGATCGAGGGAGAGACGCTGACGCAGCGGCTTGTCGGCGGCGCACTGCCGATGGCCGAGGCGCTCGATATCATCGGTCAAATCGCTGAAGCCATGCACGAGGCACATCAGGCCCAACTGATCCATGGCGACCTGAAACCTTCAAATGTCATGCTGGAGCCGTCCTGTCGCGTACGCATTCTCGATTTCGGCCTGGCGCGCAGCATCGATCCTCTGGCCACCGAGAGCGCCCCGCTCGACAACGCGCAAGGCACGATCGCCTACATGGCGCCGGAACGCCTGCTGGGGCAATCGTCCAGCCCGGCAAGTGACGTTTATGCTCTGGGCGTTGTGTTGTATGAGCTGATCGCCGGCCATCGCCCGCATGCCGGCTTGCGTGGCCTGGCGCTGGCCGCCGCCCATCTGCAATTATCTTCGAGGCTATGGGACTTCAGCGCTTTCCGCCCCGAGTGTGCGGCGCTGGTACATGCCATGACCGCTCAGCAACCCGCCGACAGGCTGCAATCCATGGACCAGGTGACACAACAGCTGCGCGCCATTGCCGTCGGCCAGCCGCCGCCAATGCCACCGGCCAAGCTCCCACCAGGCAATGCGCGCTGGCTCGCCAGCGGCGCACTGGCGCTGGCGGCGCTAGCTGGCATGGCCTGGCTGTCTACGGCAGCGTGGCAGCCCTTGCGCGCGATCGCCATGAGCGAAGCGGACATGCTGCGCGCCGGCATGGCCAGCCTGGCCACGGGCGACCGCGACAATAGCCTGAACCAAGCCATAGCTGACTTCGACGCCGTACTGAAAAAGAATCCGCGCCACGCCGCCGCCGCCGCAGGACTTTCGCTGGCCTATAGCCTCCGGTATGCCGGCGATGGCCGGGACGAAGCCTGGCTGAAATTGGCCGACGCCAGTGCACAGCAGGCGCTGCGCCTGGACAATCAACTGGCGCTGGCACATGCCGCGCAGGCGTCGGTGCTGGAATTCCAGGGGCATTACCCGGGCGCGCAACAAGCTAGTACGCGGGCCCTGCAGCTCGACCCGTTGAACGCCCTGGCGTTGCTGGGCCATGCCAGATTGTTGATCGCCATGCACCGCTATGCCGATGCCGAACACGCGCTGCGAGACGCCATGCAGCTGCATCCGCGCGAGCGCCGCTTTGCCGATCTGCTGGGCACGCTGCATTATCGCCAAGGCGACTATGCCCAAGCCGAGCGCGACTTCCGGCTCAGCCTGAAGCTACAGCCCAACGCGGTCTATGCCTATGCCAACCTGAGCGCGGCCTTGCTCAGCCAGAACCGCAGCGACGAAGCCCTGCAGTTGGTTCAACAGGGATTGATGTTGCAGCCTGACAGCCATTTGTACTCCAACCTCGGTACGATTTTGTATGCACGCGGCGCTTACGCCGGCGCCGCCGACGCCTTTGAGCAAGCCGCCTCTTCAGCCAAGGGCAGTCCCAACAATTACCTCGTCTGGGCCAATTTGGCCGATGCACTGCGCTGGCTGCCGGGACGGCAACAAGATGCGCAGCACGCCTATCAGCGCGCCAGCGATTTGCTGGGCGCCTTGCTGCAGCGATCACCCGACAACATCAACCGCATGTCACGCTACGCGCTCTATCAGGCACGGCTGGGCCAGCCCACCGCCGCGCTGGAATGGAGCCAGCGTGCCAGCGACGCCGCGCCGGCCTCGCCGGAAGTGCAATTCCGCGCTGCGCTGACCGCCGAACTGACCGGACGGCGCTTGCTGGCGACCCAGCATCTGGCCCGCGCGCGCCAACTCGGTTATCCCGCCAACCTGATCGACTCCGAACCCGACCTGGTTGCGCTGCGCCGCGCCATCCCAACCCTTCACCAACCCACAGGAAAGCCGCCATGAACCTGATGTCCACTCCACAGCAAGCCAGCGATGTCGACGCCGTATCACGCCCGCCGCTACTGCTCTCACTCTCCTTCGACGTCGACCAGATAAGCAGCCAGCTCGACTGGACGCTGACGCCGGATGTGCAGCCAGTCACCGGCGCCGACTCCGGCTGTATCGCGTTCACCATGGGCGATGTGTTGAACGTCGCAGTCAACGGCTATGGACGCAAGGGCAATTTTTACACTTTCCAGATTGTCGACTGCTGCATCATCACCAAACCGGCGCTGGTACAGATCGGTAGACAGGTAGCGCCGCTGTACGCCGCGCCCTCGCCCTTTGTGCAGGCGCTGGGCGCCTGCTACCCGCTGTCACTTGATTTTCGCTGCACGGCGCAGAACTATGTCGGCGCGGATCAGAAGCACCGCCGCGTCACCCACAGCTGGAAGCACCAGCTGGACGTCAACCATGCGCCAGGGCGCTGGGAGCTCTCGTTCGTACTGACGGTTCGCATTATGCGCGAGCTTGGCCATGTGACCGAAACCAGGGTGTTCAGCTTTGATCCCGAATGCCAGGTCGGCGACGGCACCGAACCGGACCTGCCGCACGGCGGCGCCTAAGTCGGCGACTCCGCGTTGCGCCGCAGCTGCGGATACATTGCCAGCAACTTGTACAACGACGGCCGCGAAATACCCAGCTCGCGCGCGGCCGGCTGGATCTGCCAGCCATGTACGCGCAGCACCCGCGCCACCTCCTGCGGCGCCAGCTCCTCCAGCCTGATGCGGGTTGAACGCGCGGCAATGGCACTCGGCACAGGGGCTGGCGGTGTTGGCGCTGGCATCTGAATAAATGTTTCCAGCAGCAGCGCTTCGCCGGAATGCGCCGCCATCAATGCGCGGCGCAGCACCTGCGCCAATTGCCGCACATTGCCGGGCCAATCCTGGCGACACAGGATTTCGATGAATGCCGCCGGCAGCCGCCGCGCCAGCACAGCGGCATCCCCTTGCTCTGCCAGCACATGGCGCAGCAGCAGGCCGATATCCTCGCGTCGCTCACGCAGCGGCGGCAGCCGTATCAGAAAACCTTCCATACGGTGCAGCAAGGCAGGACTGAACTGCCGCGCGCTCAGGTCCTGATCTGTGGCGGCAATCAGGCGCACATTGGCGTGCAGCACGCGACTGGCGCCCAGCGGCCGGTATTCGCCGTTCTCCAGCACCCGCAGCAGCATCGGCTGGATGACCTGTGGGGTGTCGCCTATTTCATCGAGAAACAAGGTGCCGCCATCGGCCTCGCCGAACAAACCGACACGCGCCTGTTGGGCGCCGGTGTAGGCGCCCTTGGCCGCGCCAAACAGGTCGGCAACGGCCAACGATTCGTTCAGCGCCGCCATGTTCACCGCCACATAGGGAGCGCCTGCGCGGCTGCCGCCGGCGTGGATGGCGCGCGCCGCCAGGTCCTTGCCGGTGCCGGTCTCACCCAACAGCAATACCGGCAGGCTGACTGCCGCCGCTTGCCTGACCTGATCGCGCAGACGGATCGCGGCGCTGCTGACACCCAGCAGCCCCGGCAGCGCATTCTGGCGCGGCAAGCCGTGCATCCAGTGTACGCACACCAGTATCGCGCCGCCCAAGCCCAGTACCAGCCCTCGCGTCACCTGTTCCGGCGTAAAGACGGCCGCCGCCAACAGCAGCTGGCCATTGGCGGTGACCGCCATCCTGCCTGACGCCATGCTGATGCTGACATTGCCGGCGCCATCCCGGGCGATCGTCAGCGGCGCACGCGAAACGCTGCGATGTCCCAGCGGCAGACCAGCCAGGCCGGCGTCGCCAAACATTGGCAGGTAACGGCTTAACTCGACCTTGCCAGCCTCGGGCGGACCGATGTGCTGCTGACCGATACGGTCTAGTTCGGGATGCCACAGTATTGTCAGTCCCAGCAAGGGGCCGGCACGCGCTGCGTGCACGGCCAGCGGTGAGGTCAGCGTGTATTCGTCGTTCATGCAGCACACAATTGTTGGGGCGCGGTGAGCGCGATTATACCGCAGTGTTGACATGTCAATAGCTGTCAATACGCTGTCAACACCGGCCGCAGCAGCACCAGCGGCCAGCGTTTGCGGGGCTAACAGTGGGTGTTCTTTCAGGCACGGATTTTGATAAGTAGAGAGTGCGCGCGAGACTGCGCGCGCCTGCGCAGACAGCGCAACCCAGGATACTTATTCCAAGCAGAAGGAGTTCATCATCGACAAGCTTATTGTCTCCAGCAGCCGCCATCCCGCCTGGACTGTTGCCGCCAGCATCCCGGCCGCCGCCTCAAACGGTCTCGCCGTCACGCTGCAGCAGTTGCTGGCCAGCCCGGAATTTGCCAAGGCGCCGCGCCTGCGCCGCCTGCTGGCCTTCCTGGTTGAAAAACGCATGGACGGCGCCTTGCGCGATCTGAACGAATATACGATCGGCATTGAAGTGTTTGAACGCACCGCAAGTTCTTTCCATACCGGAGAAGACCCGGTGGTTCGGGTACAGATGGGCCGTCTGCGCGACAAGCTGGCCGCCTATTACCTCGGTTCCGGTCGCCATGCGCCGCATGCACTGGTCATTCCTAAGGGGAGCTATGTACCTTTGCTGCACAACGCCGGCTTGCCCACGCCCCGGCCACTGGCGCTGGCGCCATTACGCTGCCTGGCGCAAGACGCGCCGGCAAGCGTGTTCGTACAGGGACTGAATGAAGAGCTGATTGACCATTTGTTCCGTCGTTTTGGCGCTGCGCCGGGATTGCCTCAGGCACGGCAAGCGCTGGAGGGCAGCGTGCGGGCGGACGCCGGTCATCTACGCGTTTCGGTCCGGTTGCGCGATACGGCAAGCGGCAACTTGCTGTGGTCAGCGCAATTCGACCACCAGCAAGCCATGTCGATCGCGCTGCAAGCGTCGCTCGCTGCGGAGATCGGCACCGCGCTGCAAAGCTACTTCATCCTTAACGGCAACGAATGATGAAGTTGAGATTGAGGTTGACCGGCCTGGTTTCATCGGCAGTCCGCACCGTGTCAGCCGGCACGTAATTGGTGGTCGACTGCATCGGCTTGGCCGTATACAGCGGGCTCCCCTCCGTCGCCAGCACCACCATGGCATCCGGCAGCAGCACCGGCTCAGTGTAGTCATGTTCATGTGATTGGAAGGCGTCGGCCTGGTGGGAGCCAACCCGGTTGCCCACATTGCCGCCTTCCTTGACCGCCTTGCGTTCCGCATTGTCAGCGGCCAGATTGCCACTCACGCCCCGCATGAAACATCCTTGCAGGTCGGGCAGATTGAAATGACTGGCATCGCCGCCATAGGCGCTACCCAGCAGGTCGGACAATTCCGGGTAATCGCCGCGCAGCAGTGAAGCGCCGTCGCACAAGCGCCAGCCATCCCTGAACAGTTGCCAGCGCAAGCGCTCGATGCGCTGCGTCGGCGCATCGTGCAAGGCCAGCGGTCCAGCAAAAGGCAGGATAGTGCCGACCGGCACCGCGCCAGAAATCATGGCGCCATCCCCAGCGAAGGCGCCAGTCCGGCCGGCGGCGGCCCGATAAAGCTGGGCAAATGGTCGCTTTCCTGCAGGTAGAGCATGGAGGTCGGCAAGCGCACGCTCCAGGGCGGCGTCTGGCTGGTCAAGACCTGCGACCGGCGCAACTGCTCGACCAGTTGCCGGCAGCTATCGGTCACAGGCGTCGCCTGTATCCCGCCAGGCCAGGAGCGGCCAAACTGCAATGCATACAGCAGTGGGATTTCGCTCCCCGGAAGCACCGTCAGCAACACCCGCGCAGCCGGCGCCCGCAGGAATTGCCGGAACAGACGGTCAGCGCCGGGCTCGGTGGCTGCGGCTGGCGCCGGCTCGGGCCATGCCGGTGGTGCGGCGACCGGCCATTCTTCATACTGCCAGGCCATTGCCTGCCAGTCCAGCGCTGGCGACAGCACGCGCCATTCCTGCGGCGCTGCGGGTGCCAGCAAGGCCAGGCAGCGCTGGCGCAAGGCGTCGCGCTGGACGTCGCCGCCGCGCCCGGCGCTGGCGGCGGCCACTGCGGCGGCCACCGCATCGGCGTAAGCGCGCTGCGATGCCTGATCGGCCTGCTGCAAGCGCTGGTAGATGCGGATCTGCCATGCCTTCATTGCACGTGCGCCGCTGCCCCCGGCCGCAGGGTCGCGCTGGCACAGCACCTCGATATTCACGACAAAGGCCGGCGCCGACGAAATCAGGGTCAGCGGAATCGCACCAGCGCGTCCCTGCACGGCAGAACTGATATCGGTCTTGCCGAACGCCGATTGCGAAGGCGCCGGCACGCTGACGCTGACTGCTGCGGCGCCGCTCGCGCTATCCTGCCCCGGCAGCGCGGCAACGTCCGCAGCCGGCGCGCTCGCTTGCGGAACCGTCACGCTCAACGCCAGCGGCAGCGTGCTGGCAGCCACCGTCACACTCACGCCCGCTACCACGCCAGCCAGGTTGTAACGACTGTCGGACAGTGCCGCCGTCACCTCTCCTGACACACCAAGGTAACCGTCGGGGACGTTTAATGCAGCACCGCTGGCGGCGCTGGCGCGGTCGAAGCTGGCGCATAGCCGCAGCGTTGCCGGCGGCGGCGCCTCCAGCTCGTCCAGGCCGTAAAAGGCGCCAAAGTCCTGATAATTTATTTCTGTAATCTGCTGGTAGCCCTTGCCATCTGTCGCACCAAAAGTCAGTGGCGCTACCGGCGGCGCGGCGCTGATGCCATGCTCGGCCTTGACTTGTGCCAGCCAATCCTGGGCGGGTTGTTCAAACAGAAAAGACAGCACCAGCCTTTGCCCCAGGTTTTCCATGTGTACCTGCAGCAGGCGGTCAATCCAGCGGTAAACGCCAACCAGGCGGCCATTGCCGGCGTTATCGATCAGATTGCTTTGGCGGCGTTCCTGCAACTGCTGCCAGATCCGCTTGCGCTGCCAGCCCACCCGCTGGCCCAGCCGCGTCGCCGCTTGCTCGGTCACGCGCTGCGCCAGCTGCGCCGCCTGACGTGCGCCCCAGCCGCTGCGCGCATCGCCGCCAGCAGCGCTTCCAGACAGGGTCAGGTCCAGATTGGCATAGGACGGATGCACATTATTCATGTCGCGCAACAAACCGTCGGCCGCCATCACCGCCTGCATCGCGTCACCCAGCTCGCTGGCGGCGGCAGTATGTTGCTGCTCTTCGCTCAACCCGGTCTGCTCGCCCAGTTGGCGCTCATGCAGCACATCCTGCACGACCTGCCGTTCCTGTACCTCCTGGCGTTCACGCGGCATCACATTGACCACTTCCGCCAGTTCGCCCGGCACGTAGGCCTGCAAGCGCTGGCGCGCCATTTTCAGCGTGCCCATGCCCAGCAGCTCCCACCGGCCCGCAGGCGCAAGCGGTGCCGGCTGCACGAAGGTCGGCAGCGTCAGCATCCTGGCTGCGACGAGATCCGGCATCGATAGCGTTGCGCTCAATGGCCGCAGACGCAGCGCCGGCGTCGTCGCGGCCAGCGTTCCATCAGCCAGCAAGCCCAGCCAATAGGCAGTCTGGGCCAGCGGATACAGTGCCGCGCTCAAGGCGGCATCGCTTGCGTCGCCACTCAGCGCCAACGCATACAGGGTTTGCCATAGGCAGGGATTTTGTATATTTCTCCAATCGCTGGCGTCGAGGAAGGCATTGACCGTCATCTGTAGCTGAGCTTCCACCACCTGTTCCAGCACATCGATGGATGGTTGCGGAGGCAGTGCTTCCAGCTCAACGCGCAACAGCGAAAAAGCTTGGGTCAGCGACAGCTTCTCAGCCAAGTTATCCAGCTTGACACTGTCTGCGCCTTTCAAAAAGGCAGTGGCCACCTGGCGCTTCTGCGCGGCGGCATCGGCGCCAACGCAACGCTGCAGGTTCTTGTACAAAGCGAAATCCGCAAACCCGCTGCAGGAAGCGAACGACACCACCATTTCCTGCTGCAGATGAGGATCCGGCGCATGTAGCCAGATGAACGGAAACAGGTCGGCGGCCGCAGGCAATGCATCGATCCGGTAGGCCTGCGCAGCAGTCTCATCGCGTGGGGGATAAAAAGGCGGTGGTGGAGGGAACGGTGGCGGGCCAGGATCATCGCTATACCAGCCACCGATCACGGCGTCGAAGAACTCCGCGCTGGACAAAGGCAGGCAGCAGCGCAAATAGATGCCGGGAACAGCATGTTCATCGCCGGCATCCGCGCTCAGCGTGACATCGATCACGCCAAGTTGCACGATGCGGTGCTTCCCCAACCTCAGTGTGAAGGTGGATTCGCTGTTTCCTTTGTCATCGCGGATATCCACGCTGACGCTGGCGCCCAGCTCCGCAAACCGCCATTCAACATAGACCGTGACGTTGCCCCGTGCGACGATATCAAAGTTGCCGCAGATGGCCGGGTCGACCGTCTCCAGCAGCACCGTTTCCTCTTGCATGGTCAAGCTCCCGAGCGGCGGCGCCGGCGTGCCGGCGCCGCCAATTGATGTTAATAGTCGTTACCGGAATCGATCGCTTCCCGGACAATCGGCATCAATGCATCGAGCAAGTCATCCAGTGGATAGAATTTGCTCTCCACGCCAGAAGGAATTGGCGTCACCGGCAGAAAACGGGGATCGCTCACGCCAGCGTCGCTCGGCTGCGGTAAAAATCCCAGCGCCTGAAAATGAATTTCCGGCACCATCAGCAGCACGGGTGAGTAATCGCCATTCAGTTCGGCCTCGGCTGTTTCAATCGCATTGGTAAACCCGTCGACAAACGGTCCGGCCTGCAACATCTGATGCTCCACCGCGACATCGCCGTCAAATCGATGGACGGTCTCAACATAAGCCTGCGCAACCGCCCTTGTTTTAATCAGCACTTGATAGCGCACCCCGGCAGGGCGGATATCGTCCTTGTTGAGCCGGCCGGCGGCATCGACGTTCAGCACAAAGACTGGCACCGGCGACACCGCCGACAGTTGGGAAGCAGTCGACGTCTGCAGCAGGCTGCGCGCCGAAGCGTCTTGGAGATGCAACTGTGCCAGCGCAGCCATGACAATTTTTTGCCCGTTGCGGGGCTCCTGGTGGAATACAATGTTAGACATGGTGCGATCCTTTACTTGGTGGTATATGAACGTTTCCAGATGGCGTCTGGATAGCTGTTGCCGGGGAAACCTTTGAAGCTGACAATGCTGGTGCTGGCAGTGGCCGGATCCTGTACCGTGATGGTTGCCGTATCACCGGCGCCGGCGTAGCCGCTGATCACGATCGCGTGCCCAATGGTTTTATTTGGCCAGTTCAGGCTCATCGCGATCGGATGTTGTGCCGCGATTTCGGTCTCCACCTTGCTTAGCGTCAGCCCATCCGGCGTCGTAGCATTCAAATGACCGACATGGCGCAGCGCGGTCGCGGTCGCGAAAGGCTTGTTGCACTCTGATGGGGGCGCCTTCACATCGCAGCTCGTCAATTTGAGTTCGGAGTTGGCCAGCTCCCCTTGGGTTTTCTTTGCCGAGCCGTAAAAATCTACCACACTGCTGGTCACTGCCGCCCAGCACCATTTCGACATCTGCTGCTTCTGTATCGCAAACACGCCTGGTTCGCCATCAGGCAACTGCGTGGTACCGAGCCGTGTCGCTGGGTCCGTATCCCGTTCCCACACCACACCATCGAGTACCCGTAAGGTCGTGTCGGCGTTTTCGATCAGCACGGAGGGCAGTACCTGATTGATCTCCGAGCCATTGATCATGCCGCTGACCAAACCGGCGCTGCCGGGACCGTTCCATTTCAGCGGCGAATCAACCGATTCTCCCGCTTCCAGCGCCAGCATCCGCGTCTTGCCATCGCTCCCGGTAACATAGAACGTGACAACGCTCGATGACTCGTTCTGTAAAGTTAAAACCTTCGTCATTTTGCTTCCTTTCGTTGAGAGTCAAGCACATCAGACTTGCTTTAGCGTAGGCAAGAACCTGCCTTGCATCGACGCCAGTTCAATTACGAATGTCGTGTCCCAGTTGCGCACCTGCAGTGGCGCCGGCGTCAAGCCGTCGACCGTAACCGCCAGTACCAGATGGTCCCACTGGACCGCAGCGGTTTCGCCAGCCGGCACGACACAATCGACGACGAACGGCGTGCGGATCAGCATCAGGCTGAAAGCCACATCGCCACCGGTCCGATTACTCAACTCCAACACATTGCCTATCCCACTGCCCTGATGGGACAGTTGCAGACAAGGCACACCGGCCATGAGCATCTGCGCGACCTCCAGCCGCCCACCAATACCGTCCTCCTGCAGCGAAGCGGTGTAGTCGACCAGCGTGGCCGGATCGGTGTAAGCAACGGTAGCCGAGATGCCTGCCTGGCGCGGATCGGGCAACTGCACAGTTCCACGCGCGGCAATCCACAGATCTGTCATGATGTGCTGTCCGCACCGCAGGCACGCCCGCGCCGGGGCGGAGGTCATATTGCTGAGCAGGAGTTTTCGCGTTCGTCCGGGAGGTATCATCGTCACTCCTTAAAACACCATGGCTGGCTCGCCGTTCGACAAGCCAGCCGCAAAGCTTACGACTGACCCAGCAACAGGGAGAAGTAGCCCTCGTCTGCCGAAGCAGTTGCATCGATGGCGGTCACCTTGGCATTCGGGTTATTGGTGGTAGTGACGTCAGTCGTGATGCCTTTGACAACGGCGCTGATGGTGTAGGTATCGCTCAGCGTCAGTTCCTGTGCCAGGAAGGAGTCGCTCACCGAGATGGCCTGCAGCGGCTTGCCATCCTTGACGATGGTGAAGATTACCGTCGGCAGGCAGGTCTTCTCAAATTGCAGCTTATTCGGCTTGGTGCTAGCCGACTTCACCAGATCGAAGATGTAGGTTTGCTGGCTGCGGTGCTGGATGACGCGCGCCTGAAAGCGCGCAGCACCGTCCACCTTGAGTGGCGCCGAGGTGTAGGTGTTGCCATCGATCGTGGCCTGGGCCGTTACCATATATTCGTTCTCGGTCGGAATGCTGACGCTGCCTTGCGGCTCTACGGCGGGCAGCGAAACGACGACCTGGTCGCCTTTCAGAACGGTAAACTGTGCATCGTACTTGGTAGTGTTGTTCAGAATAATTGCCATTTGAAACTCCTAAAGTAATCGCGTTAAGTGCGCTCGGTTAAACAGGGATATCGGAGATGACATTGACACTTGCTAGGCCGGTCTCAATCAGCGAATCCGATGGAGAGAAGATACCGGCTGGCTTTGGCTGCAATAAGTATCGATAGGTAACAACTGGCTTGTTACGCACACCGGGGACTGAATGCTCCCACGCGTCCGCGAATTCGGTGGGACGGGTCAGGATGAAGATGCTCGGGATGACAACACTAAAACAACATTTAATTGCCTGAAGCCACCTTAAAACTATCGCATTGTCACGATATCAAGAGAGTAGATGTCTTGGACAAAGCGTTCCTTTTTCACAACGCCACCTCCCCATTGTGGCAGAGCACGCACTACATGGCGGACCAAGGGTTATAAGATATACATTGATTAGCGGTCCATCGTGTGTAGCACCCAGAGGAGACGGCATGGTCCCATCCCGCGGTTTATCAGCTTTATTGGTTCTGAGTACCTTTGCCTGCCACGCCTATGCGCAGCAGGAAGCCAGCATCCCTGCCCCGCAGCGCGCGCCCGATACGATGGAGGCGCGTACTTTGGCGTGCGTCGGCTGTCATGGCGACAAGGGCCGTGGCGTCGCCAACGTCTATTTCCCGCGCCTGGCCGGCAAGCCATCCGGCTACCTGTACAACCAGCTGATCGCCTTCCAGGAAGGCCGCCGCCGCTATGCGCCGATGAATTACCTGTTGGCCTACCTGCCGCCCGCGTACCTGAAGCAGATGGCCGACTACTTCGCCGCCCAGAGTCCCGATCCGATCGCTGTCGCCGCGCCATCGGCGCCACCGGCCACCATCGCGCAAGGCCAGCAGATCGTCACCAAGGGCCTGCCCGACAAGAAGATTCCCGCCTGCACCACCTGTCACGGCGCCACGCTGACCGGCCGCGAGCCCGGCATTCCGGGCCTGCTCGGCCTGCGCACCGATTATGTCAGCGCACAGCTGGGCGCCTGGCGCTACGGCACCCGCACCGCGCTGTCGCCGGACTGCATGCAGCTGATCGCCTCAACACTGTCGGAACCTGAAGTGGCGGCAGTCTCGTCCTACCTGGCCACGCTGCCGGTGCCAGCCAATGACAAGCCAGCGCCAGCCGACAACACCCAATTGCCGATGGGCTGCGGCAGCCAGAATCCGCACGCGGCGGCGGGAGCCAAGCCATGAAGCGCGTCCTGCTCTCCATCGTCCTGATCCTGGTGCTGCTGGCTGGCGCCGCCTGGTGGCTGATGAACCGTGGCTCGTCTGCGCCCGACACCACCATCAACAGCGCGCAGATCGAGCGCGGCAAATACCTGGCGCAAGCGGGTGATTGCATCGCCTGCCACACCGTGCCCGGACAAGCGATCTTCTCCGGCAACCGCGCCATGCCTACGCCGTTCGGCAACCTGTACGCACCCAATATCACGCCGGACAAGGAAACCGGCATCGGCAAATGGACGCCGGCACAGTTCTACGACATGCTGCACACCGGCCGCTCGCCGGACGGCAAGCTGCTCTACCCTGCCATGCCGTTCGCTTCCTACACCAAGGTCACGCGCGAGGATTCGGACGCCATCTTTGCCTACCTGATGTCGGTGCCGGCGGTGCACAAGGTCAACCGCGAGCACGAGCTGCGCTTCCCATACAACAACCGCAGCCTGCTGATCGGCTGGCGCACGCTGTACTTCCAGGAAGGCGAATACAAGGCTGATCCACAGCAGTCGGTCGAATGGAACCGTGGCGCCTATCTGGTGCAGGGCCTGGGCCATTGCGCCATGTGCCACTCGCCGATCAACGCGCTGGGCGGTTCGGCCGAGGCCAAGGCCTTCCAGGGCGGCCTGATTCCGATGCAGAACTGGTACGCGCCGTCGCTGACCTCCAACCGCGAGGCCGGTCTCGGCAACTGGGAATTGCAGGACATCATGGATCTGCTGCAAACGGGCGTCTCGCATCGCGGCACGGTCTATGGCCCGATGGCCGAAGTCACTTTCAACAGCCTGCAATACCTGAGCGATGCCGACGTCAAGGCGATGGCGGTCTACCTGAAGAGCCTGCCGGGCGACGATCCACCTGCCCCGCCGCCAGCGCCACTGACCAACGATGTCCAGCAGCAGTTCGCTGAGGGCCAGCGCATCTACGAGGCCCAGTGCGCAAGCTGCCACGCGGTCGATGGACGCGGCATGCCGCCGCATTTCCCGCCGCTGGCCGCCAACCAGTCGATCTTGATGAGTTCGTCGGTGAATCCGGTGCGCATGATCCTCAATGGCGGCTACCCGCCAGGCACGCGCAAGAATCCAACGCCGTACGGCATGCCGCCGTTCGCGCAGGACCTGAACGATGCGCAGGTGGCGGCAGTGGCGACCTACATCCGCAACGCCTGGGGCAACGGCGCCACGCCGGTCACGCCGCAACAAGTCAACCAGCTGCGCAGCGCGCTGCTTGAATAGGAGGACAGCAATGATCGTGGAACCCGATACGCCAGTGGAAACCGAGGCGGCCAACCAGCAGCGCGTGGACGCCATCGTGGCGCAGGGACCGGGCGGCGCGTTTGCGCTGGCCGGCGTGGCGGTGGCAATCGTGATGCTGATCTGGTTTGCCTTTTATTTCCTGGTATTCGTCGCGCGCGGAGGTGCCTAGATGAGCGATCCACATCAGGCCGCCCACGTTGCCGAGCAGGCGGAAACCCGCTGGGTGTGGGTGGTTGGCATCGTGGTCGCCACGCTGCTGTTCATGATGGCTTACATGAGCCTGCACTGGATCACCATGCCGCCGCAGCGCATGGAGACGATCAATCCGGGCACGCTGCACCTGGCCGGCGAGTTTGTCGAGGCCAACCTCGGCAGCGCCACCGAGGCCGATGGCAGCGTCACAGTGCGGCTGGTCGGCAACCAGTATTCGTTCACGCCGCAATGCGTGCTGGTGCCGGAAAATACGCCGATCGTCATCCGCGCCACCAGCGCCGACGTGGTGCACGGTTTCAGCGTGACCAATACCAACATCAACGTCAACCTGATCCCCGGCTATGTATCGACCTTCCACGCCCGCTTCAAGGAAACCGGCGAGCACACCATGCCCTGCCACGAATTCTGCGGCGTCGGCCACGCCGCCATGTGGGCGCATGTCAAGGTGGTCGACAAGGAAACCTATGCCCGCCTGGCGCAACAGAAAAGGAGGCTGAGCTGTGCTGAACGTTCCTAACCGGCGTCTCGTGCTGGCCCACTTCTGGCTGGCGTTCATTACCTTCTTCCTGGCGCTGATCCTCGGCGAATGGCAGATGTATATCCGCAGCCCGCTGTCCTCCTGGCTGGGCAATCCTGAACTGTACTACCGCTCGGTCACCGCGCACGGCTCGGCCATGGGCTATGTGTTCCCGACGCTGGTGGCGATGGGTTTCGGCTACGCCATCGTCGAACTGGCGCTGAAGCAGGCGCTGGTCGGCCTGAAGTGGGCCTGGCTGGGCTTCGGCCTGGTGGTGGTTGGCACTGTGGTGGCCATGGTGCCGGTGGCGCTGGGCAAGGCTTCGGTGCTGTACACCTTTTACCCGCCGCTGATCGCCAACGCTTTCTATTACATCGGCGTGGTGCTGGTGGTGGTCGGATCGTGGATCTGGGTGGCGCTGATGGCGGTCAACCTGCGCATCTGGCGCCGCAACCATCCGGGCGAGACGGTGCCGCTGGCGATGTTCGCCAATAACGCCGGCGCCTACCTGTGGGCGTGGACCTCGGTGGGCGCGGCGGTGGAAATCCTGTTCCTGATCCTGCCGGTGGCGCTGGGTTTCAAGAGCACCATCGACGCCGGCCTGGCGCGTGTGTTCTTCTCGTGGACCTTGCACGCCATCGTCTACTTCTGGCTGATGCCGGCGTATATCGCCTTCTACACGCTGGTGCCACGCGCGATTGGCGGGCGGCTGTACAGCGACGCCATGGCGCGCATTTCCTTCATCCTGTTCCTGGTGTTCTCGATGCCGATCGGCATCCACCACCTGTTCCAGGACCCGCAAGTCGGCACCGGCGTCAAGTTCCTGCACGCGGTATTCACCGGCATGGTCTCCGTGCCGACGCTGCTGACCATTTTCACCATCTGCGCCTCGGTCGAAATTGCCGGCCGGCTGCGCGGCGGCACAGGCAAGTTTGCGTGGATAGGCAAGCTGCCATGGAAGAACCCGCTGATGCTGGCATTGGCGCTGTCCTTCATCATGCTCGGTTTCGGCGGCGCCGGTGGGCTAATCAACATGAGCTACCAGCTGGACTTCGCCATCCACAACACGCAATGGATCACCGGTCACTTCCACCTGATCTTTGGCGGCGCCATCGTCATCATGTATTTTGCCGTCGCCTACGACCTGTGGCCGCACCTTACCGGCCGCGCGCTCGATTGCTGGAAGCTGATGCGCGTGCAACTGTGGCTGTGGTTCGTCGGCATGATGGTGTTGACGCTGCCGTGGCACTGGGTTGGCATTCTCGGCATGCCGCGCCGCATGGCCTATTACGACTACACCGCCGCTGACCTGGCGCCGATGGCGATCTCGGTCATCATCACCTTCACCGGCGGGCTGATGCTGCTGGCCTCGGGCGTGCTGTTCCTGTGGATACTGCTGAAGGGCCACCGCAGCGCGCACATCGAGCTGCCGCAGTTCCGTTTCAGCGCGCCGGTGCATGCGACCGGTCGCATTCCAGCCGCGCTGAACGGCTTCGCGCTGTGGCTGGCATTGATGATCGGCCTGAGCCTGATCAACTACGGCTTCCCGATCGCGCAGCTCATCAATACTCCGAATACGGCCGTGCCGGCTGTTCCGATCAGGTGATGCCATGCAAGAACCATCCGTCCTTTCCCTGAAAAATCGCTGGACGCGCTACAGCGTCATCATCCTGCTGGTGATGGCGCTGGTGTCGGCGGCGGTCGGCTTCATCTGGGTGCCGTTTGCCAATAACCGCGCGGCAGCGCTGTCGCTGTGGGAGGCCATTTGCAGTGCGGCCGGCATTTCCAGCGGCACGCGCGCCAGCGCGCTGGGCGACGATGCGGCCGCACGCCCCAGCAACGTCATCGTCAGCGCCACCATGATGCGGCCGGCGAATGCCGAGTCGATCGGTCGTGGCGCCACGCTGGCCATGCGCTGCACCATGTGCCACGGCATCCGTGGCGTCAGCGAGGCCAATTCGCCGAACCTGGCTGGCCAGATCGAAAGCGCCATCTACAAGCAGCTGCGCGATTATCAGTCCGGCCACCGCATCAGCGCCATCATGCAGCCGATGGTGGCCATGCTGAGCGACCGCGACATGCGCGACCTGGCGGCGTATTACGCTTACCTGCCGCATGAGCGCGAACCGTCGGCCAGCAAGCGGGCGACGCCGCAGCTGGTCAGCAACGGTTCGCCGATGCGCAACATCGGCGCCTGCGCCAGCTGTCACGGCGGCTACGCGCAGCAATCCGCCACGCCGATTCTGGACAGCGAGCCGGACGCCTACATCCGCGACCAACTGCACGCCTTCCGAAACGGCAGTCGCCGCAACGACCTCAACCAGCAAATGCGCAACGTCGCGCGCCAGCTGACCGACGCCGAAATCGCCGAACTGGCCGCCTACTACTCCAGCCGCTGACCGCAGCAAACAAGAAAGCCTGAACTGCTGTTCCGGCTCTCCTCGCCTCACCATACGTCTTTCAGGGCGGACGGTAAGCAGTGACAATTGTCATTGTAGATCGTGGCGTTTGTCGGATGTGTGGCGGCGGCAAGGTGCGTAGAATGACTTTCATCGGCAGCAAACCTAAAACCTGAACCCCGTTTTAGTTGACGTAATAGCCCACTTACTCAACCAACTTTTACGAGGCTCATCATGAACGCAATCACCAACTTCATCCGCAACGAAGACGGCATCACCGCCATCGAATACGCCCTGATGGCAGCCGCCATCGCCGCAGCGATCACCGCCGGTCTGGCCATCCTTGGCCCGAAAATCACCGCATCGCTGACCTACATCTCCGGTCTGATCAAATCGTCATAATTCAGACGTCATTCATTCAAATCGATCAAACTTAGGAGAACAATCATGAACGCAATCAAACACTTTATCCGCGACGAAGACGGCATCACCGCAATCGAATATGCCCTGATGGCAGCAGCAATCGCCGCAGCGATCACCGCCGGCCTGGCTATTCTCGGCCCGAAAATTACCGCTTCACTGACCTACATTTCTGGTCTGATCAAATCGTCGTAATCGCTAAACGCAGCAAACAAAAAGCCGGAACTGCTATTCCGGCTTTTTTACTTTCCCCCCGTAGGCTTCCGTTTCGGCGGCAACCGCCCCAATGCGGACCACTCACGTGTCTTGTGCAAGCTGCCGGTCATTCACAGCGTAGAGCCTGAACTGTTCAAGCTCAGGGTCGGTATAAGGGCGTACGCTTGCGAGATCGAGTTCTTGAAATGCCTTATGCCAGAAGGCAGCCGCACGGGTATCATTTCGAAAGACTGCGACAAGCCACGGCCCTTCGAACTTCCTGGCCAGTTCACGAACCGCTGCAAGCGCGACACCTTGGCGCCGATAGCGCTTCATGATGAACAGGTCTGCTAATTCATCTACTTCCCTACCGTCCGGCAAGCTTACGGCTTCCGTGACAACGAAACCCGCCAAGGCGCCGTCCTTCCTGATCCAATATGCACCTTTCGATGAAGACGTCACATAGTCAGCAATCGAGACTGCACATGCATCGAACAAGCCGTCATCACCGATTTCTTCCGCCATCCAGTCCGAATTTTCGTAGTAATACAATTGGAAAACGCGGAATAAGGTTCCTGTTTGATCGTGCGAAATTTCTTCCAGTCCGTTCGATATGCGCTTCATGAAACTCCTGCATTGTAATTTCCATCTGACTCAGGCATCACCTGTGCCGCCCGCCAGGCGATAGCGGGTCGAGCAAGAGCTAGTCCGCTTCTGGCCGTTCTCGGCCGGCCCCGTCAGCATAGCATGTTGCCATTGCAAAAAATCATGGTCTGCGCCGACACGCCGTTGTCGCCCCAGAACGGCCATCTGTTAAAGTAACGAAGGCAGTCCCGGCCGGATTTCAGCGATCGCATATATTCGCGGCCCTGACTGTAATGACAGGATGCATTCATGAACTACCAAACCTCTACCGTATTACGCACCGAGCATACTGGGCTGACAGTCGCATCGATAGATGGCGTACTTGATTTCTGGACTGAAGTTCTCGGCTTTCAACTCATTTACCGCAAAGAGCTTGGCGGTGGACACGCGATGGAACAAGTTGTCGGTGTGCCGGGGGCTTATTTAAGAAATGCTCTCCTACAAGGCCCCGATGGATACAAAATTGAGCTGCTTGAGTACGATGCACCAGAAGACCGCTTGATTTTAAAGCAACGTCCCTGTGATGTCGGTTCGGCTCATTTGACGTTTGCCGTGACCGACCTGCGCGCAATGCTAAATCGCATGGCCCCTTATGGATGGACGGCAACCGGCGAACCGCAAACCGCGCCTAGCGGAACAATCATGGTCTACACCCGAGGACCTGACGGCCACACTATTGAACTTATGCAACATCCGCAGTGAACTGCTTGTTAGTGATTACTTTATCTCGGTTGCTACCTGGTAGATGTAAGACGCAAAACAACTCCGGCATCAGGTGAGCGGTGCATTATCGTTGTGGTGTCTTAATGGTTGATTACCTGAGCGACCGGTTTTGGCCGCTTGCTGCCGTTGGCACGTTCCGTTAAAGCAGCCGCTCAGGCGGGCTAGATCTTGGCTCCTTACGTCACCCCAAACAGATTCATGACCAAAACCCCCATGGAGCTTTTATTCATCCAGAGTGAAAGGGCGATGACACTTACGGAAATTGCGATTGCTCCAGCAATTATTGATTTTTTTAACATACATCACGAAGTGAAGAAAAGTATCCGCGCGTTCACAAGGCCGCTGCTGGCCGAACTCAGTCGCGTACCAAAGGTTCACGAATTGTCACCGTTGTGCACCGCTAGCTTGCTCCATGGTCTGAAGCCTGGCGTAGCCAGATAACCTTAGCGCTGGAAGATGGCAGCGCAACTGGAGCATTCGACCAGAATCGTGGCTCGACGAACAGAATTGTTTTGGTGGATTGAGTGACGCAGCCGTCCGGAGCGCCGCAGTGCAAGTTCTTGCGGTTCCTGCGAACTGGGAAAAAAAACATCGCTGGATCGATAGCGACGCTACAGTCATCGTCGCTAAATCACCGCCTTCAGGTAGGGCGCAGTGCGGCTGCTCTTGTGTTGCGCCACCTTCGCCGGCGGCCCGCTGGCGACGATGCGGCCGCCCTCCTCGCCGGCGCCAGGACCGACATCGATCAGCCAATCGCTATCCGCCAGCACCTGCACATTGTGCTCGACCACGATGACGCTGTTGCCCGCGTCGACCAGGCTATGCAGCTGCTTCAGCAGCAGGTCAATGTCGGATGGATGCAGGCCGGTGGTGGGCTCGTCCAGCACGTACAGCGTATCGCCCCGGCTGGCGCGTTGCAGTTCGGTCGCTAGCTTGATGCGCTGCGCCTCGCCGCCGGACAGCTCGGTGGCCGGCTGGCCCAGCCGCAAATAGCCGAGGCCGACCGCGCGCAGCACCTCCAGTGCATGGCGCAGCGGCGGCACGTCCTCAAAGAACTCCCAGGCGGTGTCCACCGTCATCGCCAGCACGTCGGCGATGTTGTGCTCGCGGTAGCGCACCGCCAGCGTTTGCGGGTTGTAGCGCGCGCCGTCGCATTCCGGGCACGGCGTGTACACGCTCGGCAGGAACAGCAGCTCGACCATGACAAAGCCTTCGCCGGAACAATGCGGGCAGCGCCCCTTTGCAACGTTGAACGAAAAGCGTCCGGCGTCGTAATGCCTGGCCTTGGCCGCGCGGGTGGCGGCAAACAGCTTGCGCACATGGTCGAACAGGCCGGTGTAGGTGGCCAGGTTGGAACGCGGCGTGCGACCGATCGGCTTCTGGTCGACCTGCACCAGCCGCCGCACCTGCTCCATGCCACCGGCGATCTGGCCTTGCAGCTCGGCATCCTCGGCCGCCTCCAGCAAATCTTCGCTGGTCTCGGCCGGCTCGGCCACCGCTGTCTGGCCCAGTTGCGCCTGCACCAGCTGGATCAGCGCCTGGCTGACCAGGCTGGACTTGCCCGAGCCGGACACGCCGCTGACGCTGGCCAGCACACCCAGCGGGAAATCCGCGTCCAGTCCTTGCAGATTGTTGCGCACCACGCCACGCAGCTTCAGCCAGCCGGACGGCTGCCGCAGCGGACGCTCGGTCCGTTGCGCCGCGCCGAACAGGTAATGCGCAGTGCGCGAATCCTTCACCGCCTTTAGCCCTTGCGGTTTGCCACTGTACAGCACCTGGCCGCCATGCTGGCCGGCTTTCGGGCCAACATCGACGATCCAGTCGGCATGCCGTATCACCTCCAGCGCATGCTCCACCACGAACAGCGAATTGCCGGACGCCTTCAGCCGGTCCAGCGCGCGCAGCAGCGCTTCGGTGTCGGCCGGATGCAGGCCTGCCGATGGCTCGTCCAGCACGTACACCACGCCGAACAGGCTGGAGCGCACCTGCGTGGCCAGCCGCAGCCGTTGCAACTCGCCCGGCGACAGGCTGGGCGTGCCGCGCTCCAGATTCAGATAGCCGAGGCCGAGGTCCAGCATCACCTCCAGCCGCGCCAGCAGATCAGCGGCAATGCGCTGCGTGACAATCGCCTTTTCCGGGTGCGGCCTGGCCGGCTTGCGGCCAGACGGCGGTGCCGCCGCATACGGTTGCAGCAACTGCGCCAGCTGGCGCAGCGACAGGCGCGAGATTTCAGTGATGTCATGCCCGGCAAACCTGATCGACAACGCTTCCTTGCGCAGCCGCTTGCCCTCGCAGGTTGGACAGGCCATGCTGACCAGATACTGCGCGACGCGCTTCTTCATCAACGCACTTTCGGTGCCGGCAAAGGTTTGCAGCACGTATTTGCGCGCACCGGTGAAGGTGCCCTGATAGCTGGGCGTCTCCTTGCGCTTGAGCGCGCGGCGCGTCTCGGCCGGCGTCAGGCCGGCGTACACCGGCACGGCCGGCTGCTCGTCGGTGAACAAGATCCAGTCGCGGGTCTTTTTCGGCAGGTCGCGCCACGGTACATCGACATCGTAGCCCAGCGTCACCAGGATATCGCGCAGGTTCTGGCCGTGCCAGGCGGTGGGCCAGGCAGCCACCGCGCGCTCGCGGATGGTCAGGCTGTCATCCGGCACCATGGATTTTTCGGTGGCCTCATACACACGTCCGAGGCCATGGCATTGCGGACATGCGCCCTGCGGCGTATTCGGCGAGAACGATTCAGCGTACAACAACTCCTGCCCGACAGGATAGTCGCCGGCGCGCGAATACAGCATGCGCAGCGAATTCGACAGCGTGCTGACGCTGCCGACCGACGACCGCGTGGTCGGCGTGCCGCGCTGTTGTTGCAGCGCCACCGCCGGCGGCAAGCCGTCGATGGCGTCAACTTCCGGCACCGGCATCTGATGGAACAGCCGCCGCGCATACGGCGATACCGATTCCAGGTAGCGCCGCTGCGCCTCGGCATACAGCGTGCCGAACGCCAGTGACGACTTCCCGGAACCGGATACGCCGGTGAAGACCACCAGCGCATTGCGCGGAATATCGACGTCGACGTTTTTCAGATTGTGCTCGCGCGCCCCGCGCACGCGCACATAGCCGGGCAAGTCGTCCAAGATGGCTTAACGCGCGCGGCCGCGGAACAGCAGGTTGACAATCGCCAGCAACACGATCGCGCCGAGGAACGATACGCCCAGCGACACCACGCCGTAGTCGCCGTCATTGATGGTGCCGCTGCCGAACATCGGCGCCAGGATCAGGCCGCCCAGCACGGCGCCAATGATACCAACCACCACGTTGAGGAACATGCCTTGCTGCGCGTCGGTGCGCATCACAATGCTTGCCAGCCAGCCCAGAACGCCGCCAATCACCAACCAGATAATAAAGCCCATATAACCCCCTGTTGTAGTAAGAAAAACGATAAGTGGACTTGCATGATAATCACTCGCACAGCCTGCCTGTGTGCGAGGATTCACACAGGGCGCTACAAGTGTGCAAACGGTGTCGATGCATTGGCCAGCCAGCCGGCCTGGGTCTTGCTGACCGCGATCAGGCCGGTATCGGCATCCGGCGGCACCAGCGCGATACCGCGTCGCAGCGCTTCGTGCAGGTCCATGCCGCCGGCGATCCAATGGTAGACCTTGCTGGCCAGCATATTGCGCATGATGTATTCGCCGATACCGGTGGCGGCCACCGCACCGTCCGCGCCGGCGTAGAAGCCGCTGCCGATCAGCGGCGTATCGCCGACCCGGCCCAGCAACGATGGCGCCGAGCCGCCGGTGGAGCCGGCCACGGCAAAGTGGCCATCAGCGTCGCGCACCACCGCACCTACCGTGTCGCAGCCATGCGGCGCCTTGAAGGTGGGCTGACCGTCGTAGTTCCAATAGCGTTCGAATTCGATATTGTCAACGCCCGCCATCGGCTGTTCGCAGGTCGCCATTTTCTCCAGCATCTTCTGATGTTCGCGACGGGCCTTGTCGCTGACCACATCGTAAGCTTCGTGCCCCATCATGCGGGCAAAACGCAGTGCGCCCTCACCGGCCAGCAGCACATGCGGCGACTTTGCCACGTCGCGCGCCACCAGCACCGGATTGCGCACCGAACGCAATATCGCCACAGCACCCAGCGTGCCACGGCTGTCCATCACCGAAGCATCCATTTCGATGGTCTTGCCATCCAGTCCCAGCGCCGAGCCGGTGCCGGCGTTGAAGCGCTCATCATCTTCCATCACCAATACGGCGGCGATGGCTGCCGCCAGGCCTTGCTCGCCCCGCGCCAGCGCCCCGGCGGCGGCTTGGGCTGCGCTGCGGCAGCCGGCGCTCAATTCTTCTCCCGCCCCGGCACCGCCGTGGACTACGATTGCAGTATGCATATTTCAGCCTTTCTTTACGGTTAAGCCAGCACGACCGGCGGCAGTGCGGCGATTACATCTTTCAGCGACGTGCAGCAGCCAAACACCAGCACATCGCCCGGCTTGCACATGCCCAGCCCGAAGCGGAGCGCGCGCTGCGCATCCAGCTTGCAGTGCAGGCGGCCCTTGCTGACGTTGGCGTTGCGCACGCCGCAGGCCAGCAGGCGCGCGGTGTCGCCCTGCTTGCGGCCACGGTTATCGGCCTCATAGATGACCAGATCATCGAAGCCGGCAGCGCAGATGGCGCCGACGTTCATCAAATCCGCATCGCGGCGGTCGCCAGGCAGCGAGATCACGCCGACCACATGGCCGTCCGAAATGGCGTGCGCCATCTGCGCCAGCGCCGTATAGGCGGCGCCGTTGTGCGCATAGTCCACAATGACATGGACGCCATTGATGTCGGTAATCTTGGAGCGCAGCACCTCGCTGCTGCTGTCGTCGACATACCCGGCCAGGCCGGATACGACCTGCTCCGGCGCTAAGCCAGCCGCCACCAGCGCTGCGGCGGCGGCCAGCACATTGGCAATGTGGCAGCGGGCGGCGCCGTCCAGCGTCACCGGCATGCGGCGCACGTCAAGCAAGGCCTGATGGCGCGCGCCGCCGGCCAGGATGGCGACATGGTCTTGCAGGTAGACGGCGCGCCCGCCCTGCGCCAGGTGGCGCAGCAGTTGCGGATTTTCCGCATCAAGCGAGAAATACCAGACCTCGGGACCACCGCGCAGCTGCGCCGCCATGGCCACGCACAGCGGGTCTTCGGCGTTCAGCACCACGGCGCGCGAGGCGGCGTTCAGCAGCACCTGCTTGACCCGCGCCAGCCCGGCCAGCGTTTCCACGCCATCCATGCCGAGATGGTCTTCGCTGATATTGAGCAGCACGCTGACATCGCAGCGATCGAATGCCAGGCCGCGCCGCAGGATGCCGCCGCGTGCTGTTTCCAGCACGGCGAAATCGACTTGTGGCGAACTCAGCACCAATCGGGCCGAATGGTAGCCGGTGCAGTCGCCGGTGTCGGCCAGCATGCCGCCGAGATACACGCCCTCGCTGCACGCCATGCCAACGCGGTTGCCGGCCTGAGCGGCCGCATGGGCGATCAGACGGGTGGTGGTGGTCTTGCCATTGGTGCCTGTGACCGCGATCACCGGGATGCGGCCATCGCTGCCGGCAAACATGGCGTCGAGGTCGGTGGCCGTGGTGGTGGCGCGCATCAGGCGCTGGTGGCTGCCCCAGCCCAGCTGGAATTCTTCCGCATCCTCGCTGATGCGGTGGACTGGAATGCCGCGCCGGCGTGTTGCCGTCAGCGCCGCGCTGACGGCGGGGCTGACGGCACAGCGCTGTGCCAGCCGCCGTAACCGGCGCAACTGGCCGGTGTAGTCGTATTCCGCGTTCCGCGCCAGCGCCTCGGTCAGCGCCACCGCCATCCCCAACGCAGCTGCCACCACGCGTTCCGAGGCGTAGCCGCAGACCACGCGATAGCAGCCGGGCTGCCCGCCGACTTCGTTGACCTGGCTGAAGGTGACGTAATTGCCTGCCAGATGCTGCAATTCCATCGTGACGTGCTGGATAATGTCGCCGAAATGCGCACCTTGTCGCAGACGCTCGGCGAAGCCGCCCGGGCGGCCGCCTGCGCGCTGCTGCTTGCGCAGCGTCGGCATCCACGCCAGCAGCCGCTCGCACAACACCGGAAAGTCGCCCGACGAGTGCTCATGCCACGGCTGCACGTCGATAATCGCCTGCAAACAAGGTGGCGCGCAATGCGGGCTAGCGCCGCGTAGCAGGCGCTGCTTGAGAATCTTCATGACCGCTTTCCGTATCCAGGTGATGCTATCGATTATCTGGACTTCAGCAGCGATCTTGCATAGGGGCGAGTGCTGTGTTTGCGTAAGACAAAGCTTACGCAATGGCACTAGTGTTTCACGTCAGGCACGTAAGCAGTGATGAAGGCATAGCAGACGCGCGCATCGTCGGCAAGGCTGTCGAAGCGCATCGGATGGGTTTGCCAGGCGCGGAAGTCCGGGCCGTGCCGGCGTGCGGCTGTGCTATCCGGCAACAGCATGCTCCAGTGGGTGAATACCCGGCGCCGCGCCGGTCCTTCGATGACCACCCGGACGCGGGCGTGCAGCTTGCTAGCGCGGATGCGCTCGAAGGTATCCAGCACCTGGCTGCGCTCGCCCTCCAGGATCTGCATGAAGTGCTCATCCTCATACAGCAGGCAGCCGGTAATGCCGGCCTCGGCGTTGTTGGCGCGGGTACGGAGAAGAAGTTGGTCCAGTTGCCTCTGCGATAACGGCGCCACCGATTCGCTGACATATAGCAGGAAATACAGGCCGCCAGGTTGCGGCAGCTCGCCCAGCGCCGCCTGTTTGTCGACAGCGGCCACCAGTTGCTCCGCCGGCATGGGGCGGTAAAAATAATAGCCCTGGATGTAGTCGCAGCCGTAGCCGCACAGTTCCAGCTGCTGGGCGGCGGTTTCCACGCCCTCGGCCACCAGCCGCAGGCCGAGCGCGCGGCCGAGGCTGATGATGGCCTCCACCACCGCCCTGCTCTCGCCGCTCTCGGCAATATCGTTGATGAAGGAGCGGTCGATCTTCAGCACCTGTACCGGCAGCCGCGCCAGTTGCGCCAGCGACGAATAGCCGGTGCCGAAATCATCCATCGCCATGCGCAGGCCCAGCGCCGACAGCTGGTCCAGCACGCGCAGCTTGGCGACGATGTCATCCATCAGCATGCTCTCGGTAATCTCCAGCAGCAAACGCTGCGGATCGGCACCGGTGTCGCGCAGGATGGCGGCGAAGCTGTCGGCCAGGCCGGCATCATCCAGCTGGCGCACCGAGACGTTGACCGATACATACGGCGCCTTCGCGCCCCAGCGCGCATGCCAGTCGCGCTCGGCCAGGCAAGCCTGGCGGAAGACCCAGGCGCCGATGCCGATCACCGCGCCATTTGCTTCGGCAATCGGGATGAATTCGGCCGGCGACACCTCCCCTTGCTGCGGGAACCAGCGCAGCAGCAGTTCGGCGCCGACGATGCGGCCACTGCCGGCGTCGACGATGGGCTGGAAGCGTGGCGCCATTTCGTTGCGTTCCAGCGCCAGTTGCAGACCATGCGACAGGTCCATGCGCTGCATGGCGCGGTCGTGCAGTTGCGGATCGAAGAAGCGCCAGCCGTTGCCGCCGGCGTCGCGCGCCACCTGCACCGCTGCCGCCGCAAAGCGCAGCAGTTCGTCGCCAGGATCACCGGCAACTGCGGTGCTGACATCGCTGGCGGTGGCAATGCCGATGCTGGCGGTGACCAGCACTTTCTCGCCATCGATGGCCACCGGCGCCTGCACCGCAAGGCCGATGCGCTGGGCCAACGCGGCCAGCGCCGCCGGCGCCGTCACCTGTTCGCAGACGATGGCGAATTCATCTCCGCCCAGCCGCGCCGCCATTTCACCGGCACGCGCCAGTTGCAGAACGCGGCTGGCCATCTCGCGCAGCAAGGCGTCGCCGCTGTCCTGGCCATGCAGGTCGTTGATCGCCTGAAAACCGTCCAGGTTGACCAGCACCAGCGCCACTTGCGTGCCGGTCCGGGTTGCGCGTTGCAATGCTGCGCGCAGGCCTTCGCGGAAGGCGGCGCGGTCGGCCAGTCCGGTCAGCGCGTCCAGGGTGTTCATCGCTTCTCCAGCGAGCGCAGGTTGCGCAGGATGTCGCGCCAGCTGAGGATGCCGAGCAGCTTGCCCTGCTGCGTGACAATGGGAATGCAGGAAATCATATGCGCATTGAAGATATCGATGGCGTCATCCAGCGTGGCGTCGTCCTTCAGCACAATGGGCTGGCGCGACATGATTTCGCGCACCGTCTTGTTCAGCGTGACAGCGTCCTTGTAGCTCTCGGCCGGCGTGTCGATGTTGGGGCTGAGCGCCTTGTACAGGTCGCGGTCGGATACCACGCCGGTCAGCTGGCCCTGCTCCATCACCAGCACATGATGAAATTTCCCGAGGTGGAACATTTGCTTGACCAGCGCCAGCGTGTCGTCCGGTTCGACCGTCACCACCGCCTTGCTCATCATGTCTTTCAGCAGCATGCTGTTTCTCCGGTTATTCGGCGTCGGTCACGCAACGGAAACCAAGCGTGGCGGCGCGGTCGCGGCCCGGCGCCATCAGCAGCAGCTTGCCGTGCTGATCGTTGCGATAGGCCTGTGGAAAATACCACATCGCGCCTTGCGGACGATAGGAACTGCCGCCGCGCAGGATGGCGAAACGGGTGTGCTCGTCGCTGTATTCGTCAGTCCACTGCCAGACATTGCCGACCAGGTCCTGCACGCCGAACGGGCTGGCACCGCCGGGATGCGCATCGACATCAGCCGGCGCCGCCACCAGCCGGCCGCTGGCCTGCTGCGGCACCAGGTCGGCGCGCCAGTCGTTGCCCCATGGGTAGACGCGGCCATCGCTGCCGGTGGCGGCGTACTGCCACTCCCATTCGCGCGGCAGGCGCTTGCCGGCCCACGCTGCGTAGGCGCGCGCGTCTTCCAGGCTGACCCAGGTGACCGGCTTGTTGGCCCAGCCGGCCGGATAACTGCCGTTCTTCCAGTGCTTGAGGAAGTTGGCATCGTCGGCCGGACGGTAGCTGGTGGCGTCGATGAAGGCCTTGAACTGGGCGTTGCTGACCGGGTAGCGGTCGATGAAGAAACGCTTGATGTCCATATCATGCTGGTGGAAGCGGCGCGCGCTGTCCTCCCATGGATATTGCACATCGACGCCGGCCGTGTTGCCGCCCTCAATCGCCAGGCCACGCAGCGTGAAGTCGAACTTGCCGGCAGGGATCTCGACCATGCCTTCCGGTGCGCTGCTGGTCAACCTGGTCGGCACAACTGGCGTCAGCGTCTGCGGCAAGGGTTTCCATTCGGCCGAGAAATCGGCCAGCGGGCGTGCTGTCATCGCCTTCATTCTGGCGAGGTTGGCTTGCAGCCTGGCGTCGGGCGCGGCGTGGGTCATCAGCACCGCGCCGAAGCCGCGCGCCTCGATCGGGAACGACAGCAGCACGCCGTCGCCATCGCGTTGCGGCGTCAATTCAACGCCATGGTAGGCGTCGAAGTAGCGTGCGCCGTCGCGGTATGGCACGCGCAGTTGCACGCCCTTGCTCTCGTACTCGTTGCGGTTGACGATGCTCCAGAACGTGCCTTCCGCCAGCGGCCAGCGGCTGGTGAACACGCCATGGCGACGCGACGGATAGTGCGGCTCCCACTCCGGGCTGACCAGGAAGCGCGTGTACAGGCGCGACAGCGTAGCGACGCGGCGGGTGGCTTCGCCGTCGCGCGGCGTGATGCCATTCCAGATGCCCCAGATGTTTTCCCAGCTTTCCCAGCCGACGCCGTTGAAGAAGGCGAATTGCAGATCATCGGTCTTGCTGCGGTTCCAGCGGTCCGAAATATTGACCATGTGGCGCGTTTCCAGCCACTTGTAGCGGTCCACGGTCGGCGCGAACGGGAAAGTGTACTGGCCCCAGGTCATCAGGTTCCAGGCCAGCGCTTCGTCGGACGGCAGGCCTTCCGGCTGGAACACCAGCGGGTTGTTGATCTTGTCGGCGGCCAGTGTGAAGGCCAGCGGCACGCCGTCCTGGGTATCGCCATTGATGCCGTCGGCGCCGATTTCCTTCATTAGCGCCGCCAGTTCGTCCGGCCAGGAACGCTCCAGCGCACGCGTGCCCTGGTCCCACAACATCATCGGAAACATCACGCGCACGCCGCGCTGGTGGAACTCGGCCACCATTTTCTTCACCGCCGGAATGCCGCCCGGCAGCGAGCGCACCATGTCGATGGTGTTGCGGTCGTCCAGGCCGATGTTCGGATAGGTCGGCCAGACCAGCACCGCATCGATGCCGCCGAAGCGTTTTTCCAGGTCATCCAGGTAGCGGTCGACCGTGTACTGGCGCTTGACCGGGTCATAGAAATAGCGGTCCTCGACCATCATCTGCGCCTGCATATAGCTCGACTGCGTCCACTGTGCCGACGGCCGCGCATAGCGGCTGCCATCGTAGCCGACGCGGATACGGCGCTCGTCGCGCCAATGGCGCAGATCCTGCAACCAATCCTTGTGGTCCGCTTCCGCGCAGGGATTCCAGACGTCCTCCCACGGCTGATTCATCGTCAGGCAAGCCGGGCCAGGTATCGCCAGCTGCGTGTACGACGCGTGCGGCACGTAGCGGGTGTCTTGCGCGTGGGTGAATGGTGTTAGCGCAATTGCCAGTGTCAGAGAGGCGAAGATCTTCAATTTCATGCGGAGAGGGAATCCTGATAACTATCAACTTCTACCATTATGAACTGTAAGAGACATGCTGAAGAAGTTTGTTATAGATCAATCGTGCTTTGAGCTGGTTATGTAAGGTAGCCACCGGGAGTACGCCATCATGAGCGGGATACTAAAAATACATTCAAATGCATCAGAAGGCGGTATCTTTGGGCACAGCTGGATCGAGTATTGCCCTATCGACGGCTTTCCTGTCACTTATGGCACATGGGGCAATCATCCAGACAGCGGCGCAAACGGGCTGAAGGAGAATCTGGAGCTCGGTCGACAAAGTGAATACTGTCGCGTGATGTTCATCAACACACAGCAGGCGGCAAATCTTTTTGCCACTATTGCATCCTATCGCGCAGCAGGCTCGGATGCGTGGTCTCTGGCAAATCCTTGCTCGGCCTTTGCTGCTGAGGCGTGGGAATCGGCTACAGGGGAATGTCTTGTCCACCGTAACGCGATGCTCAGCACACCCGCCAAACTAGCCAAATCTATATTGAGAGCAAATCTTGGCACAAAATTCGAGCAAAACCCGGGTGACAAAATTCATAAGTCAGGGAGAGGTTTTAAACCTAAACCTGATTGATCTACAATGGGATGAAAGGAGGTACCGCCATGACACTTCCCCGTATAGCGGAAACAGGCGATGTACGCATTCAGTCACTGGAAGTCGCCACAGACCACTTTCAAGTGAAACTTATGCTGCGCGGCCTAATCTTCCACAGCTCTATCGTGGCGGAAAGCATCCGAGTCGTCGATGAAGGAAAATCGACCCGCATTCTTGTCGAAATGGCTTCAACGCACCCCGACAAGAGTGGTAGTTTCACAGTGAGTGTTCCTTTGCCGCCTGATATTGAAAAAGTCACCTTTGGCCTGTCAGGAGAACAAATCTGGTCGCGTGAATATCGATTCCAATAAAAGTATCGCTGGATGCAAAAAAGTTATTGGAAGGCCGGCGGGTTTCGTTTCATCATCGTTGAAAAATACAATGGAGACGATGGATGAATCGCTTGGCTTTTGCGCTGGCTGCTGCGCTGTTGATGTCGAATGTATCAGCGGCGCCGGCATTTCAGAATCCGCTGGTGACGCAGCGCGCCGATCCGCAGGTGACGCTGCATAGCGACGGCTACTACTATTACACCGCCACCGTGCCCGAATACGACCGCATCGAGCTGCGCCGGGCCAAGGACTTGAATGATCTCGGCAAGGCCGAGGTCAAGACCATCTGGCGCAAGCACGCCACCGGGCCGATGGGCGCGCATATCTGGGCGCCGGAGATCCATTACATCGATGGCAAATGGTATGTCTACTTCACCGCTGGCCAGGCGGAGAAACCGTGGGAGATCCTCTTGTACGTGCTGGAGAACGCGTCGCCGAATCCGCTGGAAGGCAGCTGGATCGAGCGCGGCCAGCTGAAGACCGGCTGGGAAACCTTCTCGCTGGACGCGACCACCTTCACGGTCGGCAAGCAGCGCTATCTGGCATGGACGCAGCGTCCGCCGGAGAACGACAAGCATGTGACGGCAATTTACCTGGCGCGGATGGATACGCCGTTGTCCATCGCCGGCCCCGCAGTGATGCTCAGCCAGCCGGAGCTGGCGTGGGAAAAGATCGGCTTCGATGTGAACGAGGCGCCGGCCGTGCTGGTAAAGAACGGCCGCGTGTTCATGACCTATTCCGCCAGCAAGACCGACGCCAACTATGTGCTGGGCCTGCTGACGGCGGACGCGAGCGCCAACCTGCTCGATCCCAAATCATGGAAAAAGTCGCCGGCGCCGGTCTTCGCCAGCAGCGACAAGAACGGCCAGTACGGCCCCGGCCACAATTCATTCACCACCACGCCGGACGGCAAGTCGGGCATTCTGGTATATCACGCCCGCAGTTACCGCGACATCAAGGGTGATCCGCTCGGCGATCCGAATCGCCACACGCGCGCGCAGCTGATCCAGTGGCGCGCGGACGGTACACCGGATTTTGGCGTACCCGAGGCAGACGCCAGCCGTTGACCAGGCTCAGGGCTTGCGCATCCAGCCGGGTGCGCGGCCCGGCGCCGGCCTGGTGATTTCCTCCTGCTCGACGATGGCCTGCAAACCCGGCCCGGTATCGAACAACACATAGAACGGCTGCTGCGGTTTCTTGAATGTCAGCGTGGAATTGGCGTCAAGCTTGGCTTCCAGCAGCGTCTTGCCGTCGTGCCCCACCACCTCCATGCGCGCGCCGGGCAGCGCTTCGTCATCATTGGTCGAGCCGCGACAACGCACCGTGGCGTCGTCCAGCAGATAGCACCTGACCACCGGCTCGTGTGCCTGCACACCAGCCGCCAGCAGCAGGCCGGACAGCACGATCAAATGTTTAGCGTGACGCATTACTGCTCCTTGTGTTGATTGAACCACTCCACCGTCGACGGCGACACCAGCACCAGCCGCACGGCCTGCTGGTGGACGCTGCCATCCTTGCCGACCACCGTCAGCCACAGCTCACTGTCGGCGTTGATGGTGGACGGCAGCGGAATCTCCGCCTTGCGCTCCCAACGTGCGCCGAAGAAGGCCATGCCGGTGGTGCGCTCGTTGCGCGGTTTATTCACCTTGATCAGCACTTGGCGGATCTCCAGGTCGCAGGTTTCGCAGAAGCGGATGCGGAATTCCTTGAACGGTATATCCATCGCCATCAATTCCGGCGCCTCGCGATGCGCCTCGGCCAGCGTGAACTCCCAAGGTCCGATCTTGCCACGCACCGCATCGGGACGCTTCAGCAACTGCGGCTCCACCCTGGCCAGGCTGTAGGCAAACACGCTGCCGGTGGCCACCAGCAGCAGCGCCGCCACCACGCGGCGCACGCGCGGCACCGGCACCGTGCCGGCGGCTGGCAGCCTTGGGATGCGATCAGGCTTCTCGCGTGCCGGCGGCTGCCATGGCCATTTCGGAAAGGAGAACACCAGCACCAGCGCCGCCACGCTCAACCAGCCCAGCCACATCGCAATGCCGATGCCGGCATTCAGTTCAGTGATCCCCCAGGCCAGCGCCACCGCCAGCAACAGCCAGCCGGCAATGCGCGCCAGCAGTTGCGCGCGCGGCGAAGGCTGACGGCCTGACAGATGCTCGCCATAACGCTCGCTGGCCAGCGCCAGCGCAAGGAAACCCAGCAGGCTGATCGCCAGAATGCCGATATGCAGCAGGGTATTCATGGCAAACCTCCTTTCAGCAGCCACGCCAGGCCGGCGCACACGACCGTGCTGCCGAGCATGCCGATCCACGCGCGCGTGGCGCTGCGGGTGGTAAAGGCCCAGATCACTGCCGTGGTGTAGACGGCAAAGCTCAGCATCGTGCCCCACAGCACGGCTTGCGCCTTGGGCGCCGGCCAGATCAAGGCCACCAGCACAGTGGCGGCCGAAGTCAGCGCGTAGCCACCCAGCGCGGCCGCCACAATGCGTGAAAGTACCGACCAGCGATCGGCAGTCGTCAATGTCTTGCTCATGCGATTCCCTTGGCCGGCGCGAGGCGGCGTTGTACTTTGACGGCCATCACGGCAAACAGCGCCGCCAGGCCCAGCATGGTGAGGTCGAAACCGGCCAGCACCCAGTCCCCCTGCGGCAGCGTGTGGCCGAGGTGGCGGCTGGTGGTCAGCACGTTCAGCAGCGGCACCAGCGCGAAGCCGAGGCAAGCCGCCCACAGCAATTCGATCCATGCCCGCGTCAGCGGACGCGCCATCGCGTAGAACAGCGTGCCCAGCCAGACAGCGAACAGGCAGTGCATTTCCCATGCGGCGCGCTCGTTCAGCGCCACCGGCAACAGGCGGTTGGAGAAGAAATAGGCGGCCAGCGCCAGCGGCAGGCCGGCAATCGTGGCGACGTTGAGGTTTTCCACCAGCCGCACGCCGAAGTGGTCGGCGCCTTCAAAGCCGGAGGCCAGATGGTGCTTGCGCCGCTTGACGGTCCACAACACCAGGCCGGTGCCGATCATCGCGCAACCCAGCAGGCCGGCGACGAAATACAGCCAGCGTCCCCATGGCGCGGCAAACATCCCTTCGTGCAGGCTGAACATCACGTCCTGTGTGGCGGCAGCGCTGCCACCCGGCTCCGGCTTCTCCGGCAGTTGCTTGCCGGTCTGCGCGTTGAAACGCAGCGTGGCCGGACGATAGGCGCTCAAGTGATTGCCCGCCACGCGCGACAGCACAACCTCCGGCGGTTCGCCTTCGTCCGCTTCGATCAGGATCGAGGCCAGCTTGCCCGGCCCCCAGGCGGCTTGCGCCTGTTCTATCAGCGGCGCCAGCGATATCGCTGGCCGGCTGACCGGCGTGTGCTGGTGGCCGCCATCGTACAGTTCGTCGAAGAAGGCTTCGACCTGGTCATGGTCGGTGCCATACACAATGTCGCGCCCGGCTGGCATGTAGCTGTACAGGAAGAACACCAGGCCGCTGTAGGTAATCAGCAGGAAGAACGGCAGCGCCATGACGCTGATGGCGTTGTGCGCATCCAGCCAGCTGCGCTGCCCTTTGCCGGGACGGAAGGTGAAGAAGTCCTTGAAGATCTTCTTGTGCGTGATGACACCGGTGACGATGGCAATCAGCATCAGCATGGTGCAGACGCCGACGATACGGATCGCCCAGGTGTACGGGATATAGTGCAGCGAGTAGTGCATGCGGTACAGGCCGGAGCCGCCTGTGGTGGCGCGCGGCTCCGCCTCCTGTGGCAGCAAGGCGCCGCTGGCCGGGTCCAGGCGTTCGGCGACGGCGGGGCCGTAATCGTGGCCTGGCTCGGGCATCTGCTCCCAGCGCACGCCGAATTCCTGCCACGAGCGGTTGCCTTGTGCGTAGTGTGGCAAGGTGATGCGCCAGTTGGCGGCTTGCGGCGCGGCCTGCGCCAGCCGGTCGAGCGCCAGGCCTGCCAGGCGCTGCGTGTCGGCCAGCGTCAGCGGCTGCGCGGGCGCTTGCGGCGCCACGCGTTCCGGCTGCATCCAGCGGGTGATTTCATGCTGAAAATAGCCGGCGGTGCCGGTGACAAACACAAAGAACAATACCCAGCCGACCACCAGCCCGGCCCAGGTATGCAGCCAGGCTGCGCATTGACGTAAGGTCTCCTTCATCTTCCCCATTCCTCGTTAATAGTTACCGCTTGGGGTGGTCCCCTTAGGTAATAACGCACAGCCTGGGAAAGTCAGAACCTGGGATGCGAATAATGCGCAAATATTTTTCAGCGGGCGGTGATGCGCCAGCTGCCATCCAGCTGCTGTTGGACGCGTAATGGCAGCAGCGCTGGCAGCGCCAGCAGGAAGGCGCGTGGCTCACGGGTAGAGGCGACACCGGAGATCGGCTGCCGGGCCAGTGCCCCTTCCACCACCACCGGCTGACCAAGATAGTGTTGCAAATCGGCGGCCACTTCCGCCAGCGGTGCGCTCCTGAAATGCAGCTGGCCGCTGCGCCAGTCGCCCACGGTGTCCGCCGAAACGGCGATGCTGCGCGCGCGGTGGCTGGCTGGATGGATGCCGAGGCCGCCACCGGCGTTGAGCACGTAGATTTGCGCCTGGCTGGCGCCACTGTCCGGGCGGACCTCGACCCGGCCTTCCCGCACTTTCACCACGATCTGCGCCGGCGTGACGCGGACGTTGAATGCCGTGCCGACCGCTTTGACCTCGCTGGCGCCACTGGCGACGGTGAACGGCCGTTGCGCGTCGCGGGCGACCTTGAAAAAGGCTTCGCCGCCTTCCAGTACCACTTCACGCCGGTGGCTACCATAGCGGACTGTCAGCTTGCTATTGATGTTGAGCACGATGGTGGAACCATCCGGCAGATCCAGCGTGCGGACTTCGCCGGGCGCGGTAGCGACGGCGAGTTCATAGGCAGGTGCGCCCTGCCAATGCTGCCAGTGCTGCCAGTGCTGCCAGCCTGACCCAGCGCCAACCGCCAGCAGCGCACACGCGGCCAACGCTGCCGTCAGCCATGCCCGCCGACCAGCCTGCGCACCACGCGCCCTGTTGGCAGGGGCGGATGCGGCGTGCGGACGCCGGGAGGTTTTCTGCGCCAGCGGAATATGGTGCAAGTCATGGCTGGTCAATGCCATGCCTTCATAAATTTCACGATGCTGTGGTGAGGCTGCCAGCCACACGGTCAGCGCGTGCTGGTCGGCGCCGGTCCAGCCCGGCTCGCTGCGGCGCATGAACCATTGCGCAGCCTGCTCATGCAAGGCAATCAGGTCGTGGCTCATGGCGTATCCCCGGCTTCTTCCTCGTGTACATGGAGGCGTTCCATCTGCTCCACGCTACCGTAGTTGACGCGCAACTGGCAATAGGCCATGGCCCGGCACAGGTGCTTGGCCACCATGCGCGCCGAAATCCCCATGGCGGCGGCGACCTCGTCATGGGTCATGCCGTCGATACGGTTCAGCAGGAAGGCCTGGCGCTGCCGTTGCGGAAGTTCTGCGACGGCGTCGTTCAGGCGCGCGATGCGCTGACGCTGCTCGACGATCTGCTGCGGCTCACGCTGCGGTTGATCCGGAAGCGCCTTCAATTCCTGCTCGGCCGCGTCCATCGACACCAGCTCGGCGTCGTCGCTGCGGCGCCACTGGTCGGTGGCGGCATTGCGCGCCGAAGTGGCCAGATACGGCGCTTCCTCGGCCGGCGTCAGCGCCCTGCCCGACGCCGCCAGGCGCGCAAACACCTCTTGCGTAGCGTCCTCCGCCAGATGGCGGCTACCGGTGCGCCGCTGCAGCAGGCGCACCAATGGCGCGCGCCAGCGCTCGTAGAGTCTGGTCAGTGTATCGCCTGTCAGCTGGCGCTCCTTAAGCTGTTGATTGCCAGAGACAGGCACCCGTTTAATCCGACTGAATGAAAATGATTCTCATTATATATCAATCATACGGATTGAAGGAACTTCAGCAGGTGCGCGAAGTAATCAGCCTGCGCGTCCCACATCGACAAATGGCTGCCCTGCTCGCAGATAACGGCGCGGCCGCGTGGCATCAGGCTGGCCATCTTGCGGATGTCCTCGGGATTCATTTCATCGTATTTGGCGCCCATGGTCAGCGTCTTCACCTTGATTTCGTGCAGGCGGTCCCAGCGTTCCCAATCCTTCAGGTTGCCGGTCATCAGGAATTCGCTCTTGCCCTGCATCAGGTTGTAGATCTTCTGGTTGGCGTGGCGGAAGGTACGCTCGACCGGCTCCGGCCAAGGTGTCGTGCGGCAGATGACCTTCGGATACAGGTCTTCCATCATGATCTGCTCGTACTCCGGCGCGTCATAGGCCTCCTTGGCTTCCAGCGCCAGCAGCTTGGCCAGCGAGGCCGGGGGCAATTGCTGCTTGATGGTGTCCAGGTGCTTCAGCAGCGATTGCATGCCGGCGGTCATGTTCGAAATCACCAGGCCGCGCAGGTGGCGCTGATGCGTCAATGCATATTCGATGCCCAGCACGCCGCCCCACGAATGGCCGTACAACACAAAGTTGTCCAGCCCCAGGCCTTTGCGTACTTCTTCCACTTCCTCCAGATAGCGTGGCAGCGTCCACAGCGACGGGTCGTCAGGTTGGTCGGAGTTGCCGCAGCCCAGCTGGTCGTAGTAATACATCTCGATGCCGGCTTGCGGCAGGAAGGATTCCATCGCCTCCAGGTATTCGTGGGTGAAGCCGGGGCCGCCGTGCAGCAGCAGGACCTTGACCGGGCCGCTGCCGATCTTCTTGGTCCACACCTTATATTTGCCGCCCACCACCGGCACCATCTTGATACCGGCCGTGCGGATGCCCGGCGGGTTGACGCCATCCGGCCTGGTCACAGTAATGCCATCGGGCGCGGCCGCTGCCGCTGCGCCACCTGCCGCAGCCACCACGCTGGCGGCCAGAAAATATCGACGATCCATTGCTACTCCTCTGAGCTTTACATTGTAAAGTCCAGCAGAATACACATCTGTGCTTACACTGTAAAGTTAACTATCGCATAAATAATTCTGCCGCGTTCCCACCTGCCGGAAACCGGCACGCAGGATGTTGTTCAGCGACGTGCTGCTTTCGCCCGGTTCGGCAGCCTCGGCTTCGACGCTGGCCATGACGCAGCCGGCCGACTTGGCCGCCGCCAGCCGCGCCGCCAGCAAGGCCTGCTGGGCACCGCGTCCGCGTGCGGCCGTCAAGGTGCCGCCCATGCCAAGCCACGCCTGCACGCCGTCGATCAGCAAAGTGCCGGTGGCGACCGGCGTGCCATTCTCATCACAGGCGAAGAACACCTGCCACGCCGGCCGGCCCGCCAGCCCCGCCATCCATGGCGTCAGCAAGGGCATGCCGAAACTGTCGCTGAGGATCTGGCCAGCGAGGCCGTATTCTTCCGCTGTCGCCAGGCGGATGTTGAGGGATGAGGCCGCTGCTGGCGGTAACAAGCCCGCCAGCACCAGCTCAAACTGTCCCCAGGCGCCGCGCCGGGTGCAGCCATGCGCCAGCAGGCTGTCGTGCAGCACGGCGCTGTCCGGCGTGTTCCAGGCGTGCAGCCAGAAGCGCGGAATCCCGCGCTGGCGGAAAAACTGGCGGATCTGCGCCAGCGTCTCGTCCGCCAGCGGCTGCCCGCCCGGCAGGCCGGCCACCCGGTTCATGGTCGGCGACGGCATCGCCAGGACGCTCAGCAGCGTGGCCGAAGTCCCTGGCAAGTCAATGATGGTGCAGCCGAAGCCGTCCGGCGCAGCGGCGAAAAAATGCCGGCGTGCAGCTATTTCTATGGTTTCTGTTCCAGTGCGATAATGCATGTGCATCGTGAATAAAAAGGCAAATTAAGAGTGTGAAAAACAAGACCGAACCGCTGGACCGCCAGCGCATCGCCCAGGTGGCGCTCAGCATGATAGACGAACATGGCATCGACCAGCTCAGCATGCGCAAGCTGGGCAGCGAATTGGGGGTGGAGGCGATGGCGCTCTACCACTACTTCCGCAACAAGGCCGAGCTGCTGGATGGCATTCTCGACATTGTGCTCGATGAGGTGTCGGCGACGCTGACGCCGGACGGCACGCCGCTGCAACGCGCACGCCGCACCTTCGACGGCCTGCGCCTGATGGCCATCGACCATCCGCACGCCTACCTCAGCATGGTATCGCGCCGCTTCCGCACGCCAACCGCGTTGCAGTTCTACGAGCAGTTGCTGGGGCATTTTCACGAAGCCGGCATGAATCCGGCGCAAAGCGCGCGCTACTACCGCATGATGGCCAACTTCACCGCCGGCGCCGGCCTGGCGGAAGTCGGCAGCCGCGCCAAACAGCCGGACGCGACGCCAATCATTCTGGAGGACTTCAGCCGGCCGGCCGAATTCCCCCACATCACCGCTGCCATGCCCTTCCTGCGCGTGACCGAGATCGACGCCATCTACCACAACGGCATGGACATCCTGTTTGCCGCGCTGGAAGCGGAACTGGCGCTTACTTAGCCGCTTTCACGTTCTTCGCCAGGAAAGGACGGATGTAGTTGGCAATCGCCACGCTATCCTCTTCCAGCGCGAAGTGGCCGGTGTTGACGAAGTGCAGTTCTGCCTTCGGCAGGTCACGCAGATAAGGATGGGCGCCGGCTGGCGGGAAGATCTTGTCGTTCTTGCCCCAGACGATCAGCATCGGCGGCTGGTGCTTGCGGAAGTAGGCCTGCCATGCAGGATAATGCGGCGGATTGGTGCCGTAGCTGTAGAACATCTCCAGCTGGATGTCCTTGTTGCCGGGACGATCCATATACGCCTGGTCAACCGTCCACGCATCCGGGCTGACGTGCGCCGGGTCGCGCGCGCCTTCCGTGTATTGCCATTTGGTGCCGGCCAGTTCAAACAGCGGACGCAGCTTGTTGCCGTTCGCTTCGGTCTTGTCCTTCCAGTAGACGCGCGGATCATCCCAGAAACTGTGGGCGATGCCCTCGTCGTAGGCATTACCGTTCTGCACCACGATGGCAGTCACACGCTCCGGATGGGCGGTGGCGACGCGGAAGCCGATCGGCGCGCCGTAATCCTGCACATACAGCGCATAGCGCGTCAGGCCCAGCGTCTGGGTGAACTTGTCGATCACATTGGCCAGGTTGTCGAAGCTGTAGGTGAATTTGTCCATTGGCGGCATGTCGCTCTGGCCATAGCCCGGATAGTCGGGCGCGATCAGGCGGTAGCGGTCGGCCAGCTGCGGAATCAGATTGCGGAACATCTGCGACGAGGTCGGGAAACCGTGCAGCAGCAACAGCACCGGCGCGTTCTTCGGTCCTGCCTCGCGGTAGAACACATTCACGCCGTCGACCTTGACGGTGCGGTATTCCACGGCAGCGGTGCTGGCCACGTTGGCGACGTCCTTGGCGTAGGCGGGCGGCGCGGCGTGCACCAGCAGCGCCAGGCTGAGCGCGGCAAGTATGCGGAGTGTTTTCATGATGAGATCCTTCAGCGCAGATCGGTTAGAAAATGAAGACGGTGTAGCCATCCGCCGAGATCTGCGCAATGCTGGGCAGGCCGGAGGTGCCAGGCACGCTGTTGTCGGTGATCAGGTCGAAGCCGGCCTTCTCGACTTCCTCGCGTGCACCGAACACGTCGGCGCAGCCGCAGGAGATGCCGACCACCGTGTCTTCCACGCCTTTGTACAGCGCGTGGATCGGGTGCTGGTCCGAAGCCAGCACGCCAGGCCAGCGGGTGCCGGTGCCCTGGAAATAGATGCCGACTTCGACGCCTTTCTGCTTGAAGTCATAGGCGGCGGCCAGGCCGTTGAACATGCGGCCCAGTGCTTCTTCGCCGGCTTTTGGGTCGGACAGGATGATGATTGCGACTTTCATGGTTTGCTTCCTTTCGCTAACAGGTCAGTTGGGTGAGGCCATTCTAGGCACTGGCCTGCGCCGGATAAACAACGCCTGGATCAATTCATCGTTTCGGCCGGCGAAATAGTTACTTGCGTCGGGCAGGTATTCTTGTTTTACGGCGGACTGCGCACAATACGCCGTATAGCAATCAACGATGGAGAACGCAATGAACGACAGCTTCCACGCGGGCGAACGTGAAGCGCAGCAGCGCGCCGGCGAAACCGCCATCGCCGACCGCAATATCAGCGTCATGACCGACAAGGTCATCGGCGGCGCCCGTCCCTTCATCGCCAAGCTGTTCATGGCCGTGGTGGGCAGCACGGATGCGGACGGCAGGGTCTGGGCCTCGCTGTTGTTCGGCAAGCCAGGCTTTGTGCAAACCAATGACGGCAGTTCCGTCCTCATCAATATTCCGCAGCAGGAGCGCGATCTGTCTGATCCGTTCTGGAGCAACATCCAGGCGATTCCGGACATCGGCATGCTGTTCATCGAACTGGGCTCGCGCCGGCGCTACCGCGTCAATGGCAAGCTGAGCCGGCTGGACGCGGAAGGCGCCGAGGTGGCGATCCGCGAGGCGTATCCGAACTGCCCGAAATACATCCAGCGCCGCCAGTTGCGCCGGATGGGCGAGCCGGTGGTGCCGGTGCAAACGGCGCATGGCACGGTGCTGCGCGGTCCGGTGGAGCAGATCATCCAGCAGGCCGACACGCTATTCCTCGCCAGCCGCCATGACAGCGCTGGCGCGGACGCCTCGCATCGCGGCGGCAAGCCCGGCTTCATCAAGCAGGTGGACGAAAACACGCTGCGCATCCCCGACTACGATGGCAACAGCCTGTTCAACACGCTGGGCAATTTCCACGTCAATCCGAACGCCGGCTTGTGCATCCCGGATTTCGAGCGTGGCCAGCTGCTGCAACTGACCGGCGCCGCCACCGTGCTGTGGCATCAGGAAGATCCGCACAACGAAACCGGCGGCACCAAGCGCTACTGGGAATTCAAGGTTGCGCGCTGGATCCTGCGCGACACGCCGCAACAGGTGGAGTGGGAATACCTGGATGCGTCACCGTTCAATCCGGCAGTCAGCTAAAGCCATGGGCTACGTCATCTCGCAGGTCATCGCCCATGGGCAGGCCGTCAAGGAGTTCCAGCTCCGCCGCCAGGACGGCACCGCCCTGCCCGACTGGCAGTCCGGCTCGCACATCGTCGTACACTTCAAGGATGCCGATGGCGGTGCGCTTGAACGCCACTATTCGCTGGTCGGCGCCGCCGGCGCCACCGACACCTACCGCATCGTCGTCCAGCGCGAGGATAGCGGCAAGGGCGGCTCGCGCCGCTTGCATGAAGCCTACGCGGCCGGCAGCGAGATCACCATCGATGGTCCGTTCAACAGCTTTCCGCTGAACGCGGCCGGCGCACGTGTGCTGCTGATTGCCGGCGGCATCGGCATCACGCCGCTGGTATCGATGGCGCACGCGCTCAGCGCGGCCGGCCAGCCGTTCGCGCTGCACTACCTGGCGCGCAGCACCGAACGGCTGGTGCTGCTGGACGAACTGCGCGCCCTGCCGCACGCCAGCATCGTGCTGCACATCGCCGACCAGAGCGGCCGCGCCGATCTCGGCGCCCTGCTCGGCCCCTATCAGGACGGCGACAGCCTGTATTCCTGCGGGCCGGCCCCGCTGCTGCAAGGCCTGGCCGAAGCTGGCGCACAGCAAGGCTGGCCGGCCGATGCATTGCACTTCGAAAGCTTCGGCGCCCGCACGCAGCAGGATGACGGGCCGCTGACGGTCGAACTGTCGCTATCGGAAATGACGGTCGAAGTCCAGCCCGGCACGTCCATCCTGGCCGCGCTGCTGGCGGCCGATGCCTTCGTTTCCTACGACTGCCAGCGCGGCGAATGCGGCAAGTGCTATACGCTGGTACTGTCAGGCCAGCCGCTGCACCGCGACATCTGCCTGACGCCAGAGATGCGCGCCACCGGTATGTGCACCTGCGTCTCCTGGGCTACCGCCCCCGGCCATCTGGTGCTGGAAATATAGGCAAGGCCAAAAAATAGATTCTTAAGAACTCTGGCATAGAATAGGCGCTTTCTAACATCGCGCCTGGTGCGCCACTTCGATGGAAATTGCTATACTTTTGGGGTTAATCCTGCTCAACGGCCTGTTTGCCATGGCTGAAATCGCACTGATGACGGCCCGCAAGGCCCGCCTGGCCAAGCTGGCCGAAGGCGGCGACCACGGCGCCCGCGCCGCCTTGCAACTGGGCGAAGATCCCACGAAGTTCCTGTCCACCATCCAGATTGGCATCACCTCCATCGGCGTGCTGAATGGTATCGTCGGTGAAGCCACGCTGGCCCGTCCATTCGGCGAATGGATGCTGTCCCATGGCGTGCCTGAAAAATGGGCCGACAACGCCGCCACCGCTTCCATCGTGGTCATCCTGACCTACTTCTCGATTGTGCTGGGCGAACTGGTGCCGAAGCGTCTGGCCCAGCTGAATCCGGAACCGCTGGCGCGCCTGATCGCCCGTCCGATGCAGCTGCTGGCCATCATCGCCCGCCCATTTGTGCGCCTGCTGTCGGCATCGACGCAACTGGTGCTGCGCCTGCTGGGCGTGCGTAACACCGGCCCGCAGGCCATGACCGAGGAAGAACTGCACCTGATGCTGGAGGAAGGCTCGGATTCCGGCGTCATCGAAGAACAGGAGCACCAGATGGTGCGCAAGCTGTTCCGCCTGGACGACCGCCAGATCGCTTCGTTCATGATCCCGCGCCGTGACATCATCTATTTCGACGTTGATGAAGATCCCGCCGTCAACCTGAGCCGCTTCAACGCCAGCACGCACTCGCGCTTCCCGGTGCTGCGCGACGGCTGGCGCCAGGTGCTGGGCGTCGCCAGCGCACGCCAGATGCTGATGCAGACGCTGAACGGCAACCAGCTGGACCTCACCGCACAGCTGGAAGAGCCGGTATTCGTGCCCGAATCGCTGACCGGCATGGAATTGCTGGAGCACTTCAAGCAGTCCGGCGCGCAATTGGCCTTCATCGTCGACGAGTACGGCGAAGTGCTCGGCATCGTCACGCTGCAGGACGTGATGGAAGCCATCACCGGCGAGTTCAAGACGCCGCATCCGGAAGAATCGTGGGCGGTGCAGCGCCATGACGGCTCGTGGCTGCTGGACGGCCTGATTCCTATTCCCGAGCTGAAAGACCGCCTGGGCCTGCGCGATGTGCCGGAGGAAGAACGTGGCCGCTACAACACGCTGAGCGGCATGGTGATGCTGCTGTTGGGCGATATTCCGCGCACCAGCGACCGCTGCCAGTGGCAAGGCTGGGACTTCGAAGTGGTCGACCTGGACGGCCTGCGGATCGACAAGGTACTGGCCACCAGGCAAGCGGAAAATTCCGGCGAGGCAGCGACACAATAGCCGTACAAGTGTCTTTTTTTACGCCATATTCAAGTTCAAATAATTCGTACACGTGTCATATCGCCGTCATAAACTTTTCATATTCTGTCGGTTTTCCCACCGAGAGGACCCTATGAAACGTTTAGCCATGAGTGCCGCGCTCGCCTTGTGCGTCAGCCCTGCTTTCGCCCTGAATATCGTGCTGTCCAACGATGACGGCCTGACCAGCAACGTCAAGGCCCTGTATGACGAACTGAAGGCGGCCGGCCACTCGGTCATCGTCTCGGTGCCGTGCACCGGCCAGAGCGGCCGCAGCGCGGCCATCGTGATGTACAGCACCAACACCATCATTCCGGACAACGACAAGACGCAGATCGAAGCCGAAGGCGGTTGCCACAACGGTGCCGCCGCCACCGGCGCGCCTGCGGTCGGACCGTTCACCAAGAGCGGCTACACCGGCGGCGACTTCAACTATGTGCACGGCACGCCAGTGATGGCCACCATGTATGGCCTGGACGTGCTGGCGCAGGCACGCTGGGGCAAGGCGCCGGACCTGGTGCTGTCCGGTCCGAACGAAGGCCAGAACGTCGGCAAGGTGGTGATCAACTCCGGCACCATCGGCAATGCGCAATTCGCCGCCGGCCGTGGCCTGCCTGCCATCGCGCTGAGCGCCGGCACCGACACGGTCGATAACACCGCGCTGGCCAACGCCCGTTCCAAAACTGTCGCCCAGCTGACCGTCAAGCTGATCGCTGCGCTGCAAGCCAAGGCCGGCAGCTCCGCCCTGCTGCCAACCGGCACCGCGCTGAACGTCAACTTCCCGGATGGCGTTGCCGCCACCGCGCCATGGGCTTTCGCGCGCATCGGCACTTACGATACCTACGCGCTGAAATTCAGCAGCGCCGCGCCGTGGGGCCTGAGCGGCTCGCTGCCGGCCGCTGCCACCGCCGACCAGGCGGAAGATGAAGCTGTCGTCTACAAGACCAAGATTTCCGTGACCGCCATGCAGGTTGGCTACGACCAGCGCCCGGCCGGCCAGCAATGGCTGCGCTTGCGCCTGCGTGATCTGTTTGCCCAGTGAGCCGCGCCATGAAAAATTCCCTCACTATTCTGGCCAGCGCGGCCGCCCTGCTGCTGTCCGCCTGCGGCAGCAATAACGAGGCCGCCAAGCCTGAAGTCAAAGTCGCCGATCTGGCGGCTGGCGTGTATGCGGTCAGTTCGGGCGATAGCGCCAATCCTACCGCTGGCAAATATTATTCGGCGGCCGATGGCAGCCGTCTGCTGGTGCTCAACAACAGCGCCCAGCAGGCCAGCGCGGTGTACCGCCGCGACGCCGGCGGCGCATGGCAGCTGACGCCGGCGCCGACAGCCAATACCTCGCTGGATCTGTTGAACAGCAACGCCACCACCTCGGCCACGCTGAGTATCAGCGCCATCGCGCGCAGCTACACGGTGCGCCTGGCGTCCGGTGCGGCGGCGACGTTCAGCGTCAATGCCAGTGGCGATATCGTGGCGGGCGGCAGCAATTGCAAGCTGTCAGGAAAATTGAGCACGTCGTCGCTGCCGGGTACGCTGAAGCTGTCACTGGCAGCCTCTGGCTGCGGCGATTTGCCGGCGCAGTCGGAAGGCTACCTGGTGGCTGACAGCGACTACGCGCCTGCCGTGTTCCGTCTGCTGACTTACAGCAGCGCCGCGCTGGTGGACCTGTGGGCCTACGCTGAGTAAGCCCCTGGCTGCGGCACTGATTCTGCTTGAGCCCCTGGCTGCGGCTACTGATTCTGCTGCAGCCACTTTGCCGCAGCGCCAAATGCTGCGGCTACCGTCTGGTCGGATGCTTCGCCGGGCGGCTCGGTGTTGGTCAAGCCAGTCAGGCCCATCGAGATGACTTGCGCACACAGCGCGTCGATGCCGCGTGCCTGCGGCAGATACTTCATGAAGACTTTCACCAGATTGTTGCCGCGCCGGCTGCGCATGTCGGCTGTGTAAGCCGTCAACTCCGGCATGCGCGCGGCAGCAATCGCCACGGCGAAATTGGCGCGCGCCAGGTCCAGCTGCTTGCCGTCGCCTTCCACGCGGAGGCGCTGCAACTCGGTCAGGCTGTCGGCATCCACCGCGAAGCGGATGTGCGCAACGATCGATTCCAGGCCGGCGATCACCAGATCGCGCTGGGCCGGATAGCGATAACTCAGCGTCGTGTGGGCGATGCCGATCTCCGCCGCCACGGCGCGGTGCGTCAGGCCATGCACGCCCCGCGCCGCCAGCCAGCGGCCACAAACGCGCCCCGCCTGCGCCGCCCACGCCGGCTCACGGCCCGCGCTGCCGGCACCGTTCGCGCTAGCGGTGCCGATGCTGCCGATAGCGCCGGCGACCATGCCATTAGTACCGGCTATGCTGGCGCTGGTGCCGGCGCTCGTGCTGGTGCCGGCGCCGTTCGCGCCAGCCAGCTCGCCATCGGCCGCCTGCATCCGCGCCAGCAACAGCGCGAACAATTCCGCGTCGCCGGCATCTGCCCTGGTCGCCAGACCGCCAGCAAACAGGCGGCGCAGGCAAAGTCGGCGCAAGCTGCGGTAAGCGGTGACCGGTCCCAGCACCAGCCCGTAAGCCAGTTCAGCGAGGATATAGCCATGCCACCAGCCGCCAGACAGCAAGCCCGGCGCCATGCCGGCGCGCTCGCCAAACGCTTGCCAGAAGCCGCGCCGTTCCGCCTGCCACGCCGCGAACACCGGCTGTAGCGCCGCATCCCAGGTGCAAGCATGCAGCAGTTCCAGATACAGTATCGACAGGCCGCGATGATGCGTGGCCAATTCTTCCAGCATGGTTTCAGCCAGCTCGGCCGCGATTGCCGGCGACAGCGTGCCCAGCGCCGCCAGCGTGCCGCGCCACTCCGCCATTAGCTGCTTGTCCTGCTCGCAGGCCGCGTTGCAGACCGCCGCAATCACATCAGCGCGCGCGCCGTAATGGCTGGTCAGCACGGTGACCGACACGCCCAGCGCTTCCGCCAGCGGCCGCAGCGTCAGCCCGGCCAGGCCCTCGCTGCCGACGATGCCGCAGGCGGCCGCCAGCAGCGCCGCATCATGCGGCGCCTTGCGCGATTTTCTTCCGGCATCCAAGGTAGCGTGTTCTCCGATGTCCAGCCCTCCATGGCTGGGTCGAGCGCATTATAACCTTGCCGATTGCACCATTTCAGCCTTCTGTTCGAGGATGGCCTGCACCACATAGCGCGGCCGTGCGCGCACCTGCTGGTAGATGCGGCCGATGTACTCGCCCAGCAAGCCGATGCCGAACAAGATCACACCCATCAGGAAGAAGGTGATGGCAAACAGCGTGAACACACCCTCCGCCTCCGCGCCGAGGAACAGTCGGCGCACCAGCAGCAGTCCGACCAGTACGGCGGAAGCGATCGACATCAGCATGCCCAGCATCGAATAGAACTGTAGCGGCACCAGCGAAAAGCCGGTGACCAGGTCGAAATTCAGCCGGATCAGACTGTACAGCGAATACTTGGATTCGCCCGCCGAACGCTCCTCATGCTCGACCACCACCTCGGCTGGATTGCGCGCGAAGCGGTAAGCCAGCGCCGGCACAAAGGTATTCACCTCGCCACACCGGTTCATCAGGTCGACCACATTGCGGCCGTAGGCGCGCAGCATATTGCCCTGGTCGGTGATCTTGATGCTGGTGATTTTTTCGCGCACATGGTTCATTGCCTTCGAGGCCCAGGTGCGCCACGCGGAATCGCGCCGCTTGCGGCGGATCGAGCCGACATAATCGTGGCCCTGGCGCATTTTCTCCACCAGCACGCCGATTTCTTCTGGCGGATTTTGCAGGTCGGCATCCAGCGTCACCATGATGTCGCCGCGCGCCGCCTCAAAGCCAGCCAGGATGGCCATGTGCTGACCGTAATTACCATTGAACAGCACCACCCGCGTGACATCCGGCCGCAGCCGGAACTGCTCGGCCAGAATGCCGACAGAGCGGTCGCGGCTGCCGTCATTGATAAAGATGATTTCATAGGAAGTCTGCAAGCGGTCGAGCGCCGGATACAGTCGCGCGAACAGCGCCGGCAGGCCCGCCTCCTCGTTATAGACGGGAATGACGATCGACAGTTCTGGAAGTGGCAGGTCGCGGTTCATGATCGGACAAACGGGTGGTAAAGACCCGATTGTCCGACAGCGATCATTAACCGCGTATTAAAAAAACCTGTGCTTACTCGAACACTTGCTTCAGCGATGGCGCATCCAGTACTGCGTCGTTCCATGCTCTCAGCTTTTCCAGACTAGCCTTGGCAAGCCTGGCTTGTACCGTTTTCGGCAACGGCCCGAAACGTCACGGAGAGATCCAATCCATTTATGCGCTCGTTGCGCCAGCCGTATTGGGAGCTAAAGGCAGAAAAATCCAAGCTGCTTTACAATGGCGGCATGTTTTCCATACTTGACCGTCGCGTGCTTATTGCCTGGATCGCCTTGCTGGCCGTCCTGTTCGGCGCGCTCGCGCCGGCGGTTACGCATGCGATGACGCCCAAGGGCAGTCCGCCGCAGTGGCTGGAACTGTGCGGCGCCAACGGCATCAAGCGCGTTCAATTGCCGGATGACGGCACGCCGCAGCAGCCCGATCTGATGCAGCACATGGAAAAGTGCCCGTACTGCGCGGCGCACGCCAGCCCGCAGGCATTCACGCCACCGGAAGCGTTCAGCTTTGCCGTCGTCGGCGGACACGACCTTTACCCTTCCCTGTTCCACCAGGCGCCAGCGCCGCTGTTCTCCTGGGCCGCCGCCAAGCCGCGCGGGCCGCCCGCTACTTCCTGAGTTCATTCCATCCGTTTTACATGGCGGTTCAAGCGCGTTCGCTTGTGCCGCAGGAATCTCTACAAGGAAGTAAAAATGTCTTCATCCGCAAAAATTTTTGCGCAGGCCGCATTGCTGCCTGCGCTTGTCGGCGCGTCGTCATTCGCCATCGCACAAGAAAATAACGATGATGCCGCGCTGGTGCTTGGCCGCGTGGAAATCACCGCGCAGCGTAGCGGCCCCATGGCGGCACGCAGCGTGCTCAGTTCGGTCGATATCCTCGGTGCCGAGTTGATCCAGGATCAGCAGGCCCAGCACACGTGGGAATTGTTCTCGCGCGCGCCCGGCGTCATGCTGACGCAATTCCGCCAAGGTAATGAATCGGGCAAGCTGTCATTCCGGGGCTTTAATGGCGAAGGCGAAGTCAACGCCGTCAAGCTGCTGATCGATGGCATCCCCAGCAACGACAACGCTGGCGGCATGCCCTTCCTCGACATGCTGTTCCCGCTTGAAATCAACAGCATCGAGGTGGTGCGCGGCACCAACGACCCGCGCTACGGCCTGCACAATATCGCCGGCAATGTGAACGTCAATACCCGCCTGGGCGGCAACGATACCGAGCTGCGCTTCGGCTACGGCAGCTTCGCCACGCGCCAGGTGCAAGTCGCGCAAGGCATCGAGAACAAGAACTGGACGCAGAACTACTTCGTCGGCTACCTGAGGTCTAACGGCTACCGCAGCAACAGCGAATTCGACAAGCTGACCGTCGGCGGAAAATGGTTCTACACCAGCGATGACGGCCGCACGCGCTCCGGCCTCATCCTGCGGCATACTGAAAGCAATGGCGACGAAGCCGGCTATCTGGAAGCCAAGGATGCGCGCAGTGATCCGACCTCGTCCTACGCTTATGCACGCGCCACCGGCGGCAACCGCGAGATGACACAACTCAGCCTGCACCTGGATCACCAGTTGAGCGACCAGCTGTCGCTGGCGGCGAAGCTGTACCGCAATTCGGTACAGGACCAGCGCTGGCTGCGCTATTCCATCATCACCTCGCAGCAGGAACGGGTGATCGATGAAACGCACGAGGGCCTGCTGGCCAGCCTGACTTACCGCCTGCCTGGCGTCTCGATTGAAGGCGGCGTCAGCGCCGAGCACCAGCACGACGCCAGCCCGCGCTACAACACGCTGGACCAGGTACGCGTGTCCACCACGCGCGACCAGCACTTCCGCTTCGACACTTACGGCGCCTATGTGCAGGCCGTCGTGCAGCCGCTGCCCGGCGTCAAGCTGATCCCCGGCTACCGCGTCGACAAGGTCGAGGGCGACTTCAGCGACCGCTCGCGCAACGTCCACTACGACATCCAGGATTACGGGCTGATCAGGCAGCCCAAGTTCAGCGCCGTGTATGCGCCGAATAGCAGGGCCAGCGTGTACGCCAACTGGGGCAAGACCTTCCAGGTCGGCGCCGGCGCGGCGGCTTACCAGAGTAGCGGCAGCCCGCTGCGGCCATCGATCAATGAAGGCTGGGAAGGCGGCGTCAAGTTCACGCCGGTGGACTGGCTGAACGGCCGCGTGGCGCTGTGGCGGCAGGACGCCTCGGACGAGGTCAAGCGCCGCCTCAACGATCCCGCCGGCGGCTCGGAAAATATCGGCAGCACACGCCGGGATGGCGCCGACCTGCAATTCAACGTGCGCGCCGGCGACAACGCGTCGGCATGGTTCAGCTATTCATGGCAACGCTCGCGCATCACGCGCCCCGATCCGGCGGCACCCGCCACGCTCGGCAAGCAGATCGATCACCTGCCCGGCCGCCTTTACTCGGCTGGCTATGAAGTCCAAGCGACGCCGGCGCTGAAGCTGTCCGCCTGGGCCAACGGCCAAGGCGACTACTACCTGACCACCGCCAATACCGGCAGAAAATACGGCGCCTACACGCTGCTGAATGCCAGTGCCAGCTATCGCCTGTCGCGCCAGTGGACGCTGGATGTGCAGCTGAAAAACCTCGCCAACCGCTACTACGAGTACGTCTGGCTGAACGACCAGACCCGCCATGCGCCCGGTGATGGCCGTGCCGTCTATGTCTCCGCCAATCTGAGTCTGTAAGCATGAAGCGCCTGTTGTTTCTGCTGCACCGCTGGCTGGGCATCGTGCTGTGCGTGTTTTTCGCGATGTGGTTCTGCTCCGGCATGGTGATGATGTACGTCGGCTACCCCAAGCTGACCGATGCCGAACGCTTGCAGCACCTGCCGCCGCTACCGGCCGGCACGCCGCTGCTGGCGCCGCAGGAAGCCCTGGCGCGCGCTAGCGTCAGCGGTCCTTTCAGCGACCTGCGGCTGGCGGTCGCCAGCGCCGGCACGCCGGTCTACCTGGTACAGCCGACCGACAGCAAAACCACCATCGTTATCGATGCGCACAGCGGACGGCGCGTAATGGCGACCGATGCGCAACGCGCCATCGCCAGCGCAACCGCCTACGCCGGTCCCGACGTAGCAGCGCACTATCTGGACATGATCGATGAAGATGCGTTCACCCACACGCGCAGCCTGGACAGCCATCGCCCATTGCACCGCGTGCAGCTCGACGACGACGCGCACACGCTGCTGTACATCTCCGGCCGGACCGGCGAAGTGGTGCGCGACGCATCGCGCAGCGAGCGCTTGTGGAATTACGCCGGCGCCTGGATACACTGGCTGTATCCATTCCGGGGCGGGATGCTGGACCGCTACTGGGCCGACATCGTCAACTGGTCTGCCATCGCCGGCACGGTGATGGTGCTGGCGGGCGCCACGGTCGGCATCCAGCGCTGGCGCTTCACGCGGCCATACCGCAGCGGCAGCCGCTCGCCCTACCCTGGCGCCCTCATGCGCTGGCACCACATCGGCGGCCTGCTGTTTGCGGTGATCGCAACCACCTGGATTTTCAGCGGCCTGATGTCGATGAATCCATGGCGCGTGTTCACCAGCAGCGCATCGCAGCTACGCATGTCGGTCATCGAGCAGGGAGCGTTGCAACCATCCGCGCTGGATGCCGCGCCTGAAGCGCTGCTGTCCACCGCCAGCGGCGATGTGCGGGAACTGCGCTGGATACGGGTGCTGGGCAAGACCATGGTGCTGGCGCAGCCGCCCGCCGGCAAGCCTCTGCTGCTGGACGGACGCAGCGCACAAACGGCCGCCATCGACGTCAACGCCTTGCTCAGTGCCGCGCGTGGCCTTCTGCCAGCGCCGCTGGTGGAAGTCGAGACGCTGAACGCCTACGACTTTTACTATTACAGCCGCGACGAACACAGCATGACCAGCGGCAGCATCAAGCCGCTGCCGGTGCTGCGCCTGGCGTTCAACGATGCACAGGCCAGCTGGATCTATCTCGATCCGCACACCGGCATGGTGGTCAGCCGCTGCGACCGCCTCCAGCGCTGGAGCCGCTGGCTATTCTCGCTGCTGCATAGCTGGGACTGGCTGCCGCTGGTGGAGCGCCGCCCGCTGTGGGACGGCGTGTTGATACTGTTCAGCCTGGGCGGTGTGGTCATGAGCCTGACCGGCATCGTCATCGGCTGGCGCCGGCTGGGGCGCAAGCTGGGCGCTTAGGAAGCGGCGCGGGCGCGCAGCCATCCTGCCACCGCCGGCAGGATGGACAGCACGACGATGCCCATCACTACTGCGGTCAGGTTCTTGCTAATCCACGGAATATTGCCGAACAGGTAGCCGGCCGATACCAGGCTGCCGATCCACAGGAAGGCGCCGCTGACGTTATAGCCGAAGAATACCTTGCGCGGCATCGAACCCAGCGCGGCGACAAACGGCGCCAGCGTGCGGACGATCGGCACAAAACGGGCCAGGATGATGGTCTTGCCGCCGTGCTTGTCGAAGAAGTTTTGCGTGTGCAGCAAATGCTCCTGCTTGACGAACGGGATCTTGCTGGTATCCAGCGCCCTGCTCTTGAACCAGGCGCCAATGCTGAAATTCAGCGCGTCACCGGCAACGGCGGCGATAAACAGCAGCACGCACAGCGTGACCGGGTCCAGCAAACCCTTGGCCGCCAGCGCGCCGGCGATGAACAGCAGCGAATCGCCGGGCAGGAACGGCATGACGACTACCCCGGTTTCGATGAAGATGACCAGGAACAGGATCAGGTAGACCCAGTCGCCATGCTGATCGATCAGCTGCGCCAGATGCGTGTCCAGGTGTAAAAACCAGGCCATGAAGGCGGCCAGCAACTCTTCCATCGAAATCCCCTTAGTCAAATAGCATTAATTTTAAATCGAGAACGATTAAAAAGGTATTAAGAAATGCCTACCGCGCTGCACAATTTTTACGATTGGCCACTCCCCTCGTTGCGTAATTGGCAGCAATGCCCTAAAATGGAATGATTCTTATTCACGAAGTGCCAGCATGTCGGCCGTCGAACTCCTGTATTCCCACCATCACGGCTGGCTGTACGGCCTGCTGCAACGCCGCCTGGGCAACCATGGCGATGCGGCCGATCTCGCCCATGACGCATTCATCCGCCTGTTGCTGAAACCGCGCAGTTTCGACAGTGCCGAAGGCGCTCGCGCCTACCTGAGCACGGTCGCGCGCGGGCTGTGCGTGGACCTGTGGCGCCGCCGCCAGGTGGAACAGGCCTGGTTCGACGCCCTGGCTGCCTAGCCGGCCGGCAACGTCTGCTCGGCCGAAGACAGCGCCATCGTGCTACAGGCGCTGACGGCGGTGGACGCCATGCTGCGCAAGCTGCCGGCCAATGCCGCCCGCGCCTTCATCATGGGCAACGTACTGGAAATGACCGACAAGGAAATCGCCGCCGAACTGGGTGTTTCCGACCGCATGGTGCGCAAATACATGGCGCAAGCGATGCTGCACTGTATGCAACTGGAAGCACGCTGGACCGCCGATGCAAGCTGACACCGCGACGCCGTCGCACGCGGTGATGCAGCAGGCGGCCGAATGGTTCGCCCTGCTGCGCTCGGGCGACGCCACCGAACAGGACCGCGCCGCGCTGCGCGACTGGCTGGATCAGGCGGGCGACCATCGCCAGGCCTGGGCGTATGCCGAATCCATCAGCCAGCGCTTCGCCGCCATGCAGGCGCCGGAAAACCGCCAGGCCGCCGCCGGCGCCCTGACGCAAATCCATGCCAAGCGCGGCGGACGCCGCCGCCTGCTGGGCAGCATCGCCGTGCTGGCTGGCGCCGGCTGGCTGGGCTGGGCCGGCTGGCGCGATGGCGGGCTGTCCGATATGGCGCTGGGCTGGGCCGGCTGGCGAGATGGCGGGCTGTCCGACATGGCGCTGGCCTGGTCGGCCGACCATCGCACGGCAACCGGCGAAATGCGCGAGATCCTGCTGGCCGACGGCACCCGCGTCTGGCTCAATACAGCCACAGTGCTGAATACAGACTATCAGCCGGCGATGCGCCGCATCCAGCTGCTCACCGGTGAAATGCTGATCGACACCGGCCACGATCCCCGTCCATTTTTTGCCGAAACGCGCCATGGCCGCCTGCAAGCGCTGGGCACGCGCTTTACCGTGCGGCTGGACGGCGACAACACCTTGCTGGCTGTCTACCAGGGCAAGGTCGCCGTCACCACCAGCGGCGGCGATACGCGCGTGGCCGAGGCGGGCCAACAATTGCGCTTCAGCGCGGACAGCATCCAGCCAACCATGGCGGCCGATCCGGCGCGCGAAGCGTGGACGCGCGGCGTGCTGCTGGCGGCCGACATTCCGCTGCAGGAACTGGTGACCGAACTGGCGCGTTACCACCGTGGTCACCTGGGCGTATCGCCGAAAGTCGCGCATCTGCGCGTGCTGGGCGGCTATCCGCTGCGCGATCCGGAGCGGGCGCTGGCCATGCTGGAGAGTGTTTTGCCGGTCAAGGTCGAGCGCACGCTACCGTGGTGGACCACCATCGAGCCGAAATAAAAATAATTTACACAGACAGTTCCGCTTTTTGGCGAGCACTTCGATTCAGAAGATGAAGCAATCTTCTTATCGATAACTGTCAGAGAGAAATACATGTCGAAGCAACCCACTCCCCGCATCCTGGCGCGCGCCCTGCGCCTGGCGTTGAACGGCGCCGTGCTGGCATCGCCGCTGCTGATCGCCGCGCAAGCACACGCCCAGGCAGCCGCCCCTGCCGCCCGCGACTACAAGATCCCATCCGGCCCGCTGAAGACCGTGCTGACGCGCTTCATCGGCGAGTCCGGCATCTTCCTGGCCGGCTCCACCGATCTGGCCGAAGGCAAGAACAGCCGTGGCCTGCACGGCAAGTACAACGTGCAGCAAGGCCTGGACACGCTGCTGGACGGCACTGGCCTGGAAGCCGTGCCAACCACCAGCGGCGCTTACATGCTGCGCGCGCTGCCGAAAGGCGAACAGACAATGGCAGCGGTGGTGGTCACCGCCGCACGCGACAATATCAGCGAAGGCACCGGCTCGTACACGGCGCGCGCGCTGTCGATCGGGAAAATCAATGCCTCGCCACGCGAAACGCCGCACAGCCTGACCGTCATCACACGCCAGCAGATTGAAGACCAGGGCTTGTCCGACCTGAACGACGTGCTGCGCAGCACGCCCGGTATCGAAGTGTTCAACACCGACTCGGAACGCGTCAGCTACTACGCACGCGGCCAGGAAATCACCAACGTGCAGTTCGACGGCAACGCCGCCATCACGCCCGGCAGCGGCAATGGTTTCTACATCCAGCCGGACATGGCCACCATGGACCATGCTGAAGTGCTGCGCGGCGCGGCTGGCCTGATGCGCGGCGCCGGCAGCCCGTCGGGCGCGGTCAACCTGGTGCGCAAGCGCCCGCTGGAGCAATTCGCGCTGTCCGGCGCCGCCACCGTCGGCCGCTGGGACACCTATCGCGGCGAAGTCGACGTCTCCAGCCCACTGAACGCGTCCGGCTCGGTGCGTGGCCGCGTGGTCGCGGTCAAGGACGATCGCCGCCACTTTCAGAAATCCCGCTACGCCGACAAAGGCGTGTTCTACGCCGTGGTGGAGGCGGACCTGAGCCCGACCACCAAACTGTTCGCCGGTGCCGAATACGCGCAACTGAAAACCAACGGCGCCTGGGGCAACCTGATGGCCAACATCGACGGCAGCCCGATGGTGGTCCCACGCGATACCTATCTCGGCTCGGCAAAAAATCACTGGGACCGCGAGAACCAGCAGGTATTCGCCACGCTGGAACAAGACCTGGGCAGCGGCTGGAGCGCCAAGGCCAGCTTCGATTTCATCAAGATGAAGCGGCTGAACGGCGCCAACGGCTATGTGCAGACGCTGATCTCGCGCAACGCCAAGGACCCGAACAAGATCAACTACCAGATCAGCCGCTGCGGCGAAAAGGACTACACGGCGGAGCAAAGCAGCTGGGACCTGTATGCCAGCGGCCCCTTCTCCTTCCTCGGCCGCCAGCATGAACTGGTGATCGGCGCCAATGGCACCCGCGACTACGCGCAGCCTGTGGCCGGCTCCTGCAGCACCGTCAGCGGCCTGCCGTCGATGACCGGCCTCGATCCCTACACCTGGAACCCGTACACCATCCCCATGCCGGAAGGCGCGCCGTTCACCGGCAAGTACGTCAAGAACCTGACCGAGCAGCAAGGCGCCTACGCCACCGTGCGCTTCAGCGTGACCGATCCGCTGACCGTGATCCTGGGCGCGCGCATGAGCTGGTGGGACTACAAGCCGGACGCCGTCGCCAACGCCTACAGCGTCGACGCCGAGTTCACGCCCTACGTGGCCGCGCTGTTCACGCTCAACGACAACCTGACCGCCTACGCCAGCTACGCCGACGTGTTCACGCCGCAGCGCGCGTTTGGCGTCGGCGGCACGCCGCTGAAGCCGATCACCGGCCGTAACATCGAGCTGGGCATCAAGGGCGAGTTCTACAACAAGCGCCTGAACGCCAGCATGGCAATCTTCCAGCTGGACCAGAACGGCAAGGCGGTCGACGACCTGAGCAGCCCGAATCCCTGCCCGCCGGACTACACCAACGGCTACTGCCAGGTCGCCGACGGCGAACAGCGCAGCCGTGGCTTCGAGGCCGAAGTATCGGGCCAGCCGGGCAAAAACTGGAACATCACCGCCGGCTACACGCTGAACAACACCAAGTACGTGCGCGACACCGCCAGCAACACCGGCAAGGCGCTGCGCACCACCACGCCGAAACACCTGGTCCGCCTGTTCACCACCTACACCCTGCCGGGTGAGCTGAACAAATGGCAGATCGGCGGCGGCCTGAATGTGCAAAGCGAGATCACCAGCCAGAGTGGTACGGCGTTCGCGCGCCAGGGCGGCTACACGCTGGCGTCCGGCTTTGTCGGCTACCGTTTCAGCAACAAGCTGAGCGCGCAACTCAACGTTACCAATCTGCTGGACAAGGTGTATTACGAGAAGATCCGCGAGTACGGCCCCGGCTACTACTACGGCGCCCCTCGCGGTGTGATGCTGACCGTGCGCGGCCAGTATTGAGATGACGGTGCGCCGCCCGGCGCACCTGATTGCTTAACGCGTGCTGCGGATGGTGATGACGGATTCCTTCAAGCCATCCGCCGTTACGCGGACCTTGATCGCGCCAGCCGTACCCGGCTTGGCGCGGACGATACCCAGCACCAGGCCGTTGAACGCGGCGCGCTCAGGCGACTGGAACGAGACAAAGCTGGTGGCATCGCCATTATCGGTGGCCACCAGTTCACCCGGCCCCTCAACCGTGAAGCGCACCTTGTTGCTGGCGCGCGGCGCGGTCGCACCGTTCTTGTCGATGACGCGCACGGTGATGAAGGACAGGTCCTTGCCGTCGCCGGCGATGGTGGAACGGTCCGCCGTGGCGTCCAGCGCGGCCGGCGCATCGGTGGTTTTCACCGACGAGCGCGCCCATTCCTTGCCATCCTTGTAGGCCACCACGCTGATTTCGCCCGGCTCATACACCACGTAATCCCAACGCAGGCGATACGCATACTGCGCCTTCTTCAGCTTGCCTTGCGACTTGCCGTTGACGAACAGCTCGGCCTCATCGCCGGAGGTGAACACGTGCACCGGCGTCACCTCGCCCACGCGTTCAGGCCAGGTCCAGTGCGGCAGGATGTGCAGCGTTTTCTCTTCCGGACGCCAGCGCGATTTGTAGATGTAGTAGCGGTCCTTCTTGAAACCGGCCAGGTCAAAGATGCCGGAGTACGAGCTGCGCGCGCCGTAATATGGTGTCGGCTCGCCGATGTAATCAAAGCCGGTCCAGACGAATTCGCCGGCGGTGTACGGATGCATGTCCAGCGCGCGGAAGGCGCTGTCCGCCGAACTGCCGAAGTCGGCCGCGAACAGTTCATAGGCGCTGACCTGCATGGCTTTCGGATCGCCGCCGACGCCAGGACGCACAGCTGCACTGGTCACGCCCGGCACCGGGAACTGGTACTCGCCACGGCTGGACACCGCCGATGCGCTCTCGGTATGCAAGATCACCTTGTCCGGGAACTTTTCGCGGAACATCGGGAACTTGCCCGGCAGCGTGCGGATGCCCGTTCCCTGGTAGTTCAGGCTGATGACGTCCAGCGTGGTAGGCAGCGGCATGTCCGCCTGCGCCCAGTTCATGGCGTTGGTCAGTGGACGGGTCGGATCTTCCTCGTGCACGATGCCGGCCAGCTTGCGGCCGATGTCGGCGCCGGCTTCGCCGGTGTACTGTTCGCCCACCTCGTTACCCGCGCTCCACATGACGATCGATGGATGATTGCGGTCGCGGCGCAGCATCGAACGCAGGTCCTGCTCGTGCCAGTCGGGGAAGATCAGGTGGAAGTCGAGCGGGGTTTTCTTGCGCTCCCACGAATCGAACACCTCGTCCATGACCACCAGGCCCATGCGGTCGGTCAGATCCAGCAATTGCGGATCGGGAGGATTGTGGCTCATGCGGATGGCGTTGGTGCCCATCTCCTGCAGCAGTTCCAGCTGACGCTCGGCCGCACGCACGTTGAAAGCGCCACCCAGCGCGCCAAGGTCGTGGTGATTGTTCACGCCACGGATCGGGATGTGCTCGTCGTTGACGTACAGGCCGGCGTTCGGATCGAAACGCAGCGAGCGGATGCCGAATTTCGTTTCGTATTTATCGACCACGCGGCCGGCGCTGCGCACGATGGTGACAGCCACGTAACGATTCGGCTTCTGCGTCGGCAACGGTCCCCACAGGCGCGGCTTGGCGATGGTGGCAGTCCCCTTGACCACCGTGCCGGCGCCCGGCGCAACCTGCGTGCGCGGCGTGATGACGCTTGCTACCGCCGCGCCGCTGATGGCGCCCTTGTCGTCCAGCGCGTACAGCTGGGTGGTCAGTTCGGCGTCGGCTGGAACCTTGGCGTCATTGTCCAGCGTGACCTGCCAGGCCACTTCCGCCGATTCACGCGACACTTTCGGCGTGGTGATCTGCACGCCCCATAGCCCGATGTGCAGCGGCGCGGTCTTGGTGATCCAGACATTGCGGTACAGGCCGGCGCCCGGATACCAGCGCGCCGACTCGCCGGTGTTGTCGAGGCGAATGGCGATCTGGTTGTCGGCGCCAGCTTTCACATACGGCGTCAGATCGATGCGGAAGGAGTTGTAACCGTACGGCCAGCCGCCAGCCAATTGGCCGTTGACCCACACGCTGGAATAGGCCATGGCGCCGTCGATGTCGAGGAACAGCGATTTGCCCTGGTCGGCAGCTGGCAAGGTCAGCGTCTTGCGATACCAGGCCGGGCCCCAGGTTTTCAGGCGGCCCATGCCGCCGTATGGGCCGGTGGTCAGAAACGGGCCTTCAATGGCCCAGTCGTGCGGCAGCTGTACGCTGCGCCAGGCTTTGTCGTCAAAGCCGGCCTGGGCATATGGCGCTGCGAATGCCGGGCCGCTGGCCGGACGGGCGTAGCGTTTGGCCGGGTCCTTGATGAAGGCGTTACCAGTTGGCATGATCCACGGTTTCAGCAGCGCGGTATTACCGCGCGCGATGCGGGCAGCCTCTTCCGGCATGGCGTCGGCCACTTTGCCATCGGCCGATTTCAGCACTTCGGGGCGGATGTCGTACAGATAAGGGGCGGAATTGCCGTCCGGGTCGCCGAGGTGGAAACGCCAGTCATCGTTGAACAGGATACGCTGGCGTGGCGCCAGATTGTCGGCCGCCGGCGCGGCCAGTACAGCAGGCGCTGCGACCGCGCCAAATACCGCCAGCATGACCATGGGCGCGCCCGGCCAGAAAGGCTGTGCTTTCATCAAACTCCTCCGAAATAGTGATCAGGTGTCCAGTAAAAGTTGGGCAATTACACTTTCTTCGGTGTTTATGGTTGCGCAACCATTTATAACTATGCGGGAAGCGGCGGCAAAGGTCAACAGTAGAGTTGGGTGGATGTCAGGCTGCTTGCAGTTCCATCAGCCGCGCACGGCAGCGTTCGGCGCATGTCAGCAGCGCTTTCTCGACTTTTGCGCGCTGTTTGTCAAAGCGATGCGTGGGCATCACAACCGAGATGGACAGCAGCACATCGCGGTACACGCCCACCGGCAGGCCGATCGCGCTGCGGCCGAGGGCGTGCTCCTCCAGGTCGTAGGCAAATGCGCCGGCGCGGACGCCGTCCAGTTGCGCAAGCAGCTCGGCGATGCTGGCAACGGTGTGCGTGGTCAGCCGCTGCAAGGGCGTATTCGCGTATAGCGCGGCGACTTCGTCATTGGACAGGCAGGCCAGCAGCCCCTTGCCGCTGGCCATGGTGTAGGCCGGATAGATTGCCCCCACGGCCGGCACGGCGCGTTCGGACTGGTCTGACAGGAAACGGTCCATGAACAGCACTTCGCCGCCACTCAGCGTCGACAGGTCGATGGTTTCATGCGTCGCTTCGAACAGGCCGTACAGCGCGCCGCGCAATTCCTGCGAGATGCCGGAGCCGGGCAGCTCTCCGAGGCGGCGCAATCCCCATCCGGGCCGCACGCCCCCTGCCCCGGCCTGCACCAGATGCTCCATCTCCAGCGCATCGACAATGCGCTGCACGGTTGAGCGCGCCAGTCCGGTGGCGTTGGCCAGCTTGCCCAGGCTCAGACCGTCCGGCTGCGCACCGACCTCCCGCAAGATCGCAGCCGCTCTCGAAATAACTTGTATGCCTTCCATCCACAGCTCCCATGCATCAGCAAAGTGTACCGCATCATGATACACTACTGTACCGCCTAACGATACAGTATCATTATGTCATATATTAAAACCACGTCGCCGCTCTACATCGTCATGCTTGGCCTGCTGTCGGCCCTGCCGCCGCTGGCGATTGACCTTGGCTTGCCGGCAATACCCGCTTTGCAGGCCGGTTTCCACACCAGCATCGGCGAAGCCACGCGTACGCTTACCGTGTTCCTGCTTGGCTTTTCCGTCGGCCCCATCCTGTTCGGGCCGCTGTCGGACCGCTACGGCCGCAAGCCGGTGCTGATCGCTGGCCTGGCGCTGTTCTCGCTGGCCGCCATCGCCTGCGCCTATGCCGATCAGATCGGCACGCTGCTGTTGTTGCGGCTGGCGCAAGGCGTTGCCGCCGGCGCGGCTGCAGCCCTGCCGGCCGCCATCGTACGCGATGTCTTCAACGGCGAGGCGGCGCTGTCGCGCCAGTCGTATGTCGCGCTGGTCAACGCCGTCGCGCCGCTGGTGGCGCCGCTGCTGGGCGCTGGACTGCTGCACTTCGGCAGTTGGCGGCTGATTTACGCCAGCCTGGGCGCCATCGGCTTCCTGCTGCTATTGCTGGGCGTCTTCGGCTACCAGGAAACCCGGCCGCAAGCTGGCAAGCAGCCTCAGCAGAACGCCCTGCGCAGCGCTATCTCGGCATATGGCCAGGTGTTGCACAGCCGCGCTTACCTGATCCACACCGCGCTGCTGGCCACCTCGTTCGGCACCATGTTCGCCTATATCACCGGCTCGTCGGCGGTGTTTATCGACATGCTGGGCGTATCGAACGGCGTCTATGGCGGACTGTTTGCGCTGACGGCGGCCGGCACCATCATCGGCGCGGCCGCCGGTGCGCGATTGGCGCGACGCTGGGGCGCCGACCGCCTGTTGAGCCTCGGCGTCGTCGCGTCCAGCGTCATCAGCATTGTGCTGCTGATCGTCGCGATGGCCGGCGCCGGCTCGATCGCGCTGGTCGCGGCCTGCGTTTTGCTGAGCAATATGTGCGCCGGCATCGTAATGCCGAACGCCACCCACCAGGCGCTGGCAACCGTCGGCCATGTCGCCGGCAGCGCCGCCGCCCTGCTGCGCTCGATGCAGATGCTGGCCGGCGCCACCGCCGGCGCGCTGGTCGGCCTGTTCGCCGGCAATCAGTTGACGGTGATGGCGGCGGTCATGACGCTGTCCGCGCTGCTCGGCCTCGCCTGCCTGTTGGTGCGCCAGAAGCACCAGGCCATCCTTCAGCCGCTATGACGGCGCCCTGGTAGGCCTTACGCCGTTTCGATTTTGATCAAGGCCCGCCGGCTGCCGCGCAGCAGGTAGACGCCGTACAGACACAAGGGCAACACCGCCAGCAAGGCGGCGTAAGGCAGCACCGAGCTTTCGCCGTCCGCCGAAGCGGAGAGCATGGATGTCACCAGTGCGAAATCCCACAATCCATGCACCACCACCATCGGCCAGATCGAGCGGGTGCGCAGGCGGATCGCCGCATAGCAAACACCCTGCAGGAAAGCGGCCGCCGATTGCCACAGCGCGCCACTGAAGTCCCCGGTCGCCAGGCCGTTCACCGTGTGCGCCAGGCCGAACAGCACCGAACACACCAGCACCGCCGGCCACACCGGCAGCTTGTCCAGCAAGCCTTGCAGCAGTATCGCGCGGAACATCAGCTCTTCCGACACCGCCACCAACGCGGTGTTGATGGCGACGATCAGCAGCACATTACGCGGCGGCCAGCCGCCGGCCCATGCCACCAGCAGCATCAGCAATGAATACAACAACGGCGGCCAGACCAGCCAGGTCGATTTCAAGGGCTCAGGCGCCCCAAGTCCCAGCGTGCGGCGGTGAGAAGACAGCAGCACCACCGCGACCGTCAATGCGGCAGCCAGCAACCACGGCAGGCCGATGCTGCCGCCAACCGACGCCGCCAGCGACTGTTGTGCCTCGCCGGCCCCCAGCCAGCGGCCACTGACCGTCAGCAGCAGCCAGGCCGCCAGGACGCAAAGAGCGCGCGCCAGCGTCAATCCTTCACCGCGATCTTCAAGGTAAAGTTGGCGCGCTCGTCGCGGCGCGCCGCATTGGCCATCAGGTAGACGCTGATCTTGTAGTCGCCGTCCTGCGCCACCTTGGCGCTATAACGGGCGCCGTCGCGCGCGCCGACAAACAGCGCGTCGCCTTCGCCCGGCCCGCTGACATTGAAATAATTGGAGCGCAGATTGGTTTTCAGCGTTACCGTCAGCGACTGCCCCTGGCGCAGGCGAATCGTGTAATCCGCCGTATCGTGGCCGCGCAGCTTGCCGCGCATGGTCTTGGTTTGCGGTGCGCCACTCAGCTCCGTCATGTGACGCGCCAACTGGCCAGCCGCTTCGGCCGGAACGGAAGTCAGGACCAGCGCGCCGCACAGCGCAGCAATGGCCGGCAAAGCATTCATATCATCTCCCAGGCATCAGACTCTGAACCCAACAATAGCACATACGACAATTTGCTGAGTTTAGCGGCTGCCAGCTCGATGTAACAATCGCCTCGCCGCCGTCAGGACTGCGGCACCTTGCCCCATTTCCGGTCGGCCGCCCACATGGCAAATGCCAGGAAAGACGCACCCTCCTCGTACATGGCCCTGGCGCCCGGATCGCCCATATGCCCGGCGTACATCGCGGTCCGCGACAGGATGGGATTGCCCGCCGTGGTCAGCGCGCGCGCCTTTACCGCGAACTTCAGCGGTTCCCAGAAAGCGACGCGGTTATCGGCCACGCTGCCTACCGCCAGCAGCGCTGGATAGGCAGTCTTGCGCAACTGGTCATACGGCGAATAGCTGGCGATGTAAGCATGTTCTTCCGGCACGCGCGGGTCGCCCCAGAACGGGAACGAGGTGGTGCCCAGCGGATGGTTCTCGTAATGCTCCATCGTGGTCAGCACGTCGACAAACGGCACGCGCGCGATCACGCCAGCCCACAGGTCCGGACGCATGGTGTAAATCGCCCCCATCAACAGCCCGCCGGCCGAATAGCCGTGCGCGACGATGCGCTGCTTGCGCGTGTAGCGTTGACTGATCAGGTATTCAGCACAGTCGATAAAGTCGGTGAAGGTTTTCTTCTTGCCCTGCTTGAGCACCGAACGCCACCAGTCGGTGCCGCGCTCGGCGCCGCCACGCACGTGGGCAATGGCGTAGATCCAGCCCTGGTCGACCGCCGCAATCGCCATCGATGAAAATTCCGCATCCACCGTGCCGCCGTAGGAGCCGTAAGCATACAGATACAGCGGTGCGCTGCCGTCCAGCTTTTGTCCCTTGCGCATCAACACCGTGATCGGCACCAGCACGCCGTCTGCGCCCGGCGCCACCAGCCGGCGCACTTCATAGCGCTCACGGTCATACGCCGCCGAGACCACGGGCTTGTCCACGCGTGCGTAGCTGCCGCTGGCCAGCGTCAGCAGACAGGACGCACGCGGCGAGCGCGGTGACTGGTAGGTAAACGCCAGTGTCGGCGACTGCCAGCCCTGGCCGTTCGGCACGCTGATCGCATAGGCTGCTTCATCGAAGCTGATTTCCTTTTCCTTGCCGTCTTTCGACATCACCACCAGCCGTGGCAATGCATCGCGCCACTCCTCGCGCACCAGATAATCCGCGAACGGATGGATGGCCAGAATGAAGCGGCCCGGCTGATGCGGGACGAAGGGTTGCCAATTGGCGCGGCCCGGCGCGCCGATGCTGGCCGTGACCAGCTTGTAATCGACCGCGCCGTCGGCATCGGTCAACAGCAGCAGCTTGCCGTTCCATTCCTCGACATCGTAATGCAGCCCCTGCGTGGCCGCTTCGACCAGAACAGGCTCGGCGGTCGGTGTGGCCATCGGCACCAGGCGTACTTCGGTCATGTCGCCGTTGAACATGCGGATGACCAGATAGCCGCCAGCCACCGTGGTGCGCAGGCTGACGAAGAATGCCGGGTCCTTGTTCTCGTAGACCAGCGTGTCGGCGCCGCTGCCACCAATCTCGCGGCGGAAGATTTTCGATGGCCGGCCTTTGTCGGTGCGGCCGCACCAGAACAGATAGCGCCCGTCGCTTGAGAAAGCGAATTCGCCGTGCGAGTCGAGGATATCCTCCACCAGCAGCTTGCCGCTGGCGACATCGCGCACCAGGATCGAGAAGATGTCGGAGCCACGCAAATCCGCCGCCCAGCCGAACAGGCGGCCATCACGGCTATGTTGCGGACCGCCCCAACTCAGCTTGTAGTACTTCTGTCCCTGCGCCTCGGCGCCGACATCCAGCAGGATCTGTTCTGCACCTCCGGCCAGCGGACGCCGCGCATAGACCGGATGATCGCTGCCTTCCTTGCTGCGCTGGTAGTACAGATAGTCGCCATCACGCACCTGCAGTGGCGCGCTATCCAGCGCGTCCAGCGCCTGCATGCGTTCGATCAGTTGCCGCTGCAGCGGCGCCGAGGGGGCCAGCATGGCGTTGGTGTAGTCGTTCTCCGCTTTCACCACCGCCTTGATCGGCGCGTCGAGCGAGTCCGGCGCGCGCAGCACGGCGTGCCAGTCCTTGGGCTGGAACCAGGCGTAATCGTCCATGCGGTGATAACCCAGGTTGCCGACGTCGGCGGGCATGCGCGCGTGCTGTGGCGGCGCAGGCCACTGGCGTTTGGCGACACTGGCGGCGAACGCGGGCGCCATCGCGCTGGCAGCAAGGCCACCGGCGGAAACCAGGAACTTTCGACGATCTATCATGCTGCATCCTTATCTTTTGACATCACAAAATCCCATCAGCCCAGCGTGCTGCGCAGCCATTGCGCGCCATCGTCGATGGCCTGGCTGGCGAGCGCCGACACGCCCATCGCTTCGATGAAGCTGTGCGGCGCGCCCGGATAGACCTTCACCTTGACCGCGACGCCGGCTTCCAGCAGGCAGCCGGCCATCAGCATATTCTGCTCGGCCAGCACGTCGCACTCGGCCACCAGCAGGAATACCGGCGGCAAGCCCTGCAGCGCGGCCAGCACCGGCACCAGGTAGGGGTCGCGGCGGTCGCCGATGTGGCCGACATAGTTGGCCCAGAACTCATCCACCTCGTCTGCGGTGAGCATATCGTCCGGTGTGCCGTAGCGCTGGCGGGAAGCCGGCGAGCACTCGGGCGAAAAGCCACCGTAGATGCTGAGGATGGCCTTGACGGCATCCCCCTCGCCAGCGTCGCGCAACTTCAGCGCCGTTCCCATCGACAGGCTGCCACCGGCGGAGTCGCCCCCCAGCGCCAGCCGGTCGGCATCGATACCAAGCTCGCCGGCATGCGCACGCAGCCAGCGCACCACGCCGACCACCTGGTTCAACGCCACAGGATAGCGCGCTTCCGGCGCCAGCGCGTAGTCCACGCCCACCACCACCATGCCGCTGCGCGCCGCGTACTCGCGCATCAGCCGGTCGTGCGTGTCGATGCTGAACAAGGCCCAGCCGCCGCCATGCATATACACCATGGCGGCTTGCCCACTGCCAGCCAGCGGCCGGTAGAAGCGCAGACGCACCGGGCCTGCTTCGGTATCGATCACGCGTTCCTCGGTGCTGGCCATCTGCGGTCCGCCCTGCTGCCATGGCAGGCGCGATTGCTCGGCCACCACGCGGCGCTCCGGCCAGCTGAGCGAGCGGCCGGCGGTCAGCGCGCGGCCCCGGTCGCGGACGTCGTCGATGAACCGCATGATATCGGGATCAAGCGCGGACGGCACCGGTACAGTCGGCAAGCTCGCCAGCCCGGCGGGACGGTCGGCGAAGCGACGCATCCAGTCGGCCAGCGCATCGCCTTGGGTCAGTTGCAGGCCGCGCAGGATGTCGGCGAACACATCGTCGCGCTCGTCCTGCCCCAGCTTGAAGCGGCTGCCCACCGACACGATGCGCGCGTGGAAGCCGACGATGCCGTGCGACAGCCGCGCATAGCGCTCGCCCATGTCTTCGATCGCCCACGCCGCCGGCCTGCCGGCCTCCATCTCGCCGGCCAGCCGGCGCAGCAGCGCGTCGGCGTCCTGCGGCGTGTCGCGGATCTCGACCTCGACCTCGAACTGCGCATAGGCGTAGTTCCAGGTCGGCGCCTGGCTGCGGTCGGCGTACCACGACGGTGAAATATAGCCATGCGGGCCGAGCAGCAGCACCTTGGCCCTGGGCGAACGCGCCAGCGCCGACCACTGCGGATTGTTGCGGCCGAAATGGCCGAGCAGGCGCAGCGGCTTGCCGGCCGCGTCGCATTCGAGCTGGACCGGCAGCACGGTCGCCTGCAGGTCGCCGGAGACGATCCACGCCAGCGGCTGGCCGCGCACCAGGTCGATCAGATCGGCGGGACCACGGGGGAGGAATTTATCGGTCATACGGGCGCCGCCGACAAGCCCTGCGTGGCGACCGACACCGCCGGCCAACGCGCGTGCCACGGCAGCGCCGCCTCCAGTTCGTAGGCCAGCGCCAGCAGCATGTCCTCCTGGCCGCGGTCGGCCGCGAACATGCTGCCGATCGGCAGCCCTTCGCCGCTGGTGAACAAGGGCAGCGAGATCGCCGGCGTGCCCGCCATGTTTTGCAGCGGCGTGTAGGAGATCCAGTCGAACATGGTCTCGCGCAGCGTGTCGACCGGCACCGTCGGCGCGAAGCTGCCCAACAGCGGCGGCGGCGTCAGCGCCACCGGCGACAGCACCACGTCGTATTGCTCGAAGAATTTCGCCAGCTGCGCCGGCAGGCCCGCCAGTTGCCGGTACGCCGCCTCCAGCGCGCTGGTCGGCAGCGACTCGGCGCGCTTGGCGATGTCCAGCGTCCAAGGCTCCAGCGCGTCCTCGATGCGGCGGCCGCCGAGCAGCGGCCGCACCGCGTCGACGCAATCGGCGCCCAGGTGCGACCACAGATCGTCGAACGATTGCATGAAGGCCGCGCCGTCGATCGGCCATCGCACCGCCTCCACCCGATGGCCGAGCGAGGCGCACAGGTCGGCGCTGCGGCGGATCACGGAAACCACGTCCGGGTGCGGCGCGGTGCCGCGCAAGCCGTTTTCGATCACCGCCACGCGCAGCCGGCGCGCTGCGGCGCCCTGCACCATCGGCCGGTTCGGCTGCAGATGGGTGGCGGCGAAGCCCCAGGCGGTGTCGCGCACGCTGCGCGACATCAGGCTGTCGCCGACCAGCAGGTCCTCCACGTTGTGGCGCGAGCGCACCCGCACGGTGGCGTCGCGGCCCGGCTTCAGGCCGACCAGGCCGCAGGCCGAGGCCGGCAGGCGGATCGAGCCGCCGCCGTCGCTGCCCTGCGCCAGCGGCACCAGGCCGGCCGCCACGGCGGCGCCGGCGCCGCCGCTGGAGCCGTTCGGCGAATGGGCCAGCGACCACGGATTGCGCGTCACCGGGCCGCCCAACGGCTCGGTCGAGCCGAGCAGCCCGAACTCGGGCATCGAGCTCTTGCCGACCGCGACCAGGCCGGCCGCGTCCAGCCGCTCCACATACGGGTAGCCCTTGGCCACCGGAATGCTGGTGCGGCTGCGCGAGCAGGAACGGCTCGGCATGCCCGGATAGTCGAGCGAATCCTTCGGCATCCACGGCACCCCGCGCATGGCGCCGCCCTCTGGCAGGCCGGCGGCGCGCGCCAGCGCCTGCTCCGCCGCGACATGGCTGGCGGCGCGCAGCGTCGGGTCCAGCGCCTCGATGCGCATCAGCGCGGCTTCGGTCAGCGTGGCGGCATCGAGTTCGCCCTTGCGGACCAGTTCGGCCTGATCGTGGGCGTCCAGGCGCCCCAACGCGAAGGCTTCAGTGATTTTCAGCATACGATGGTGTTTCCGTTTCAGGTGGTTGGTGAGAAAGACGGCCGAGCGCGCGCGGCCGTCCGTAGAACCGATATAGCGAGAAGCCGGCCAGCGCGTACACGCCGAGCAGGCCGACCGATAGCCAGTCGCCGCGGCGCGCCTGGCCGACGATGTCGAGCGCCACCGGCAGCGTCATGACGAAGCTGGTGACGATGGCGGCCACCGGCACGAAGCCGATCCAGACCCCGCCGATGCGCACGCCGCCCAGCGGCACGCGGAACTTGCGCGGCAGATCCGGCTGCGTGTTGCGCACATGGATCAGGCTCACCGCGACCATGGCGAACATGAAGGCCACGCCAAACGAGATCAGGTCGGCCATCACAGAGATCGGCAACAATGCCGCGCCGATCGCCGCGATCGCCGCCAGCAGCAGGTTGCCCTTCCACAGGCTGTTGCGGTTCCGGTGCACGCTCGCGAACAGGTCGGGCAGATAGCCGTCGCGCGCCATCGCGTAGCAGATCCGCGAATGGCCGAAGGCGTTGGCCAGCAGCACCGAGGCCAGCCCGGCCAGCGCGCCGACCTTGATCAGCAGCGCGATGCCCGGCATGCCGATGCGGTCGACCGCGATGGCGATCGGATCGGGCACGCCCAGCTCACGGAACGGCACCAGCCCGGTCAGCACGATCGCCGACAACACGTACAAGCCGGTGCACACCGCCAGCGAACCGAGGATGCCGATCGGCACGTCGCGCTGCGGATGGCGGGTTTCGGCGGCGGCGGTGGACACCGTCTCGAAGCCGAGGAAGGCGAAGAACAACAGCGACGCGCCGCGCGCCACGCCCTCCCAGCCGTAGGTGAAACCGCCCTCGTTGGGCGGTACGAACGGGGCCCAGTTGGCCGGATCGACCGCGCCCATGCCGACCAGAATGAAGCCGGCCAGCACCCCCACCTTGACCACCACCAGCAGCGTGCTGACCAGCGAGTAGCGCGACATGCCGAGCGCGGCGATGCCGCCGGCGCACAACACCGCCAGCGCCGCCACCAGGTTGCAGCCGGCGCCCAGCGACAGCGCGTGCCTGCCGTCCACCACCGCCGACTGGATCAGCGGCGTCGACAGCGCGGCCGGCAGCGCGACGCCGAAGTCGCCGAGCAGGCTGCCCAGGTAGCCGGCGAAGCCGACCGCCAGCAGCGAGGCGGCGATGCTGTATTCGAGGAACAGCAGCCAGCCGAGCGACCAGGCCGGGCCGCCGCCGAGCGCGCGCCGGCAATAAGAATAGGCCGAGCCGGATTCCGGCATGCTGGACGCCAGTTCGGCGTAGCACAGCGCCACCAGCAGGCAGGCGAACCCGGCGACGACGAACGACAGCGTCACCGCCGGCCCGGCGAAGCGCGCCGCCGCCGTGCCGGTCATGACGTAGACGCCGGCGCCGAGGATGTTGGCGATCCCCAGCACCAGCAGCCCGCCCCAGCCGAGGCTGGGACGCAGCGCGCCGGTCCGCATCGGTCCGCTCATAACTGCCAGTGCAGGCGCACGCCGGCGGTGCGCGGCCGGATCACGAACTGCTGCTGGCCGAACAAGGCGTCGTTGCCGTAGCTGAAGGTGACCCCGCGCTTGTCGGCGATGTTGTTGACGAACAGGCTCAGCTCAACATTGTCGAACCACATCGCGTAGCGGCCGTCGAACTGGCTGAAGCCGTTGATGCGCTGGTCGGTCTGCTGCAGGTTGGCCGGCGCGTCGGACAGGTAGCGTCCGCTGAGCGAGGCGCTGGCGTTGTGGCGGTCATTCCACTTGTAGGTCAGCGTGCTCGACAGCTGATTCTTCGACGAGCCCGGCAATTGCTGCCCCTTGTGCAGCGGCACCGTCGCCTGCAGCAGATCCTGCGTCAGCTTGGCGTCGAGGTAGGTATAGTTGACGCCCAGTTCCAGGTTCTCGGTGGCGCGGAACGAACCGGAGAACTCCAGCCCGCGCAGCCGCGCCTTGCCGGCGTTGGTGCCGTAGGTCAGGCCGTCTGGACGGCTGAGGCGCACCTGCAGGTCGCTCCAGTCGATATTGAAGACGTCGACGTCGAAGGTGATGCGGCGGTTCAGCAGCGAGGATTTCACGCCCAGCTCGTAGTTGCGCAGCGAGTCGCTGCCCCAGCCGGTCGGCGTGGTGAAGCCGGCGATCGGCGTCAGACTGTTGGCGCCGCCGAAGCGGAAGCCCTCCGACGCCACCGCGTAGTACATGGTCTGCGGCGTCGGCTTGTAGCTGACCGACAGCTTCGGCGAGAAGCCGCTCTCGGCCTGGTAGCCGATCGGGATGATCAGGCCGTCCGGGTAGAGCACGCCGTGGTACTCGGAACGGCTGTTGAGCGAGGTGTCGTAGCGGCGCCCGCCCGCCGTCAGCTTCCAGCCGCCGTCCAGGTTGACCGAAACTTCGCCGAACACCGACTTGTCCTTGCCGTAGGTCTGGCTGAATCCCCAGTGGTAGAAATCGCCGCGCAGCAGCCCGGCGCCGACCTGCGGCGTCAACACCGCGTTGGCGCCCTGCGCCGAGATGTCCTCGTCGAAGCGCTTGTCGGTCTTCTGGTACGAGGCGCCGACCAGCCACTCGAAGCGCCCCCCGTCCGGGGAGGCCAGCCTCACCTCGTAGTTGTTGTTCTTGCTCTCGCCCAGTTGCCGGAACAGCTGCGGATTGACGGTGCCCATGAAGTTCGGGAAATACGGCGAATAGTCGAAGTGCAATTCCTGCTGCTTCTTGTTGTACGAGGCCAGCGCGGTCAGCTTGGCGAAGCCGAAGTCGCGCTCGACGCGCGCGCTGTGCAGCGCGAAGTCCAGGTCGAAGCTGGTCGGCAGCGCGGTCGAACGTTCCAGTTCGCCGTAGCGCGTCATGCGGTAGGACTCGTCATCGGCAAACGAGCTTTGCCACAGGCTGAACCAGCTGACCCTGGTTTTGCTGTCCGGCGTCCACACCAGCGACACGCGGCCGTCGGTGACGCGATTGTCGTTGCTGCCTTTCTTGCCGATGCCGATGTTGTCCAGATAGCCCGGCATTTCGCGCTTGACCACCACCACCCGCGCCGCCAGCTCTTTGGCGATCAGTGGCACGTTGAGCATCGCCTTGCCGGTGTAGCCCAGGCTGTGGGCGTTGACGGTCTTGCTGAGCGAGGTTTCCAGCGTGGCGTCAAAACCGCCGGCGTCCGCTTCCTTGGCCACGTAGTTGATGGCGCCGCCCAGCGACGAGGCGCCATACAGCGAACCCTGCGGGCCACGCAGCACTTCCACGCGGCTGACATCGAAGGTGTCGATATCCGGGATCGAAATGGTGTAGCCCACTTCGGTCAGCGGAATTTCGTTGATGTAGTAGCCGGTGGTGCCCTGTCCCTGGTCCAGGCCGGCCGAGGTGCCGACACCGCGGATCACAGCAGTGGAATTGCCGCTCGGGCCAGCGTTGAACACCACGCCCGGCAGCTTGCCCAGGTAGTCGGCGAAGGATTCGGCGCCGACCTTGCTCAAGGCCTCGCCACTCATGACGCTGGCGCCGCCAGCGGTATTGGCGGCCGTCTGGCCGCGCTTGCCCACCACCACGATGGATTCCACCTGGGATGCGTCCGGCGTGGCGCCGGCTTGGGCATGGGCTGCACCGGTGAACAGGCTCAGCAACGCTAACGACAGCACTGAATATCTTGGTTTCATTCTCAAAAACTCTCCGTAGCAATGGGGCGGCGTGACTGGAATTGAAGCGACCATCCTTACTGTAGGGCGAAACAAAGCCTCAAGTCCATCTGCCGCCATCACGCCTGAAATTTCTCAAGACTATGATTTTTATGGCTATTTTTCCGACTCGCACAAGATTAGCGTTCCTGCGGCAGCGACAACCGCAGATTCTTAGCGCGCCGATGCCGAAAAACCGCAGTTCCTGCACCACGGTGCAAAAACCCCGTCAAACCATGCCAAGCACGCGAATGGTGCAATCGGTGGTGCATTGCAGTGCATGCTGGTCGGCGACCGGCGCCGCCATCACGCGGAAACCGGCCATGTCGGTATTGCAGATCAGCGACAGGCTGGCGCCGGGCGGCGCATCGCCGAGGCGGAGCGCAACACTGTCGCGCACCGCCCGCAGGTCGCGCAACTGCGCATGCAGCACCGGGCCGCCGTCGAAAATGTCGATATAGCTGCTGGCGCACAAGCCCTCCTGCTCCAGTAGCCGGCGCGCCGGCAGCGTGTCGGCATGGGTGACACCGATGACCGCACGCGCCGCTTCGGACAGGAAACTGGTGTAAATCGGATAACGCGGCATCAGTTCGGCGATGTAGCTCTTGCCACCGGGCTGGCACAAATCATCGGCACGCTGGAAATCCATCTGGAAGAATTTCCTGCCGATCGCCTCCCAGAACGGCGAGCTGCCGTCCGGCTGCTGGAAGCCGCGCATCTCGGCGAACACCGTTTGCGTGAACAAATGCGGAAACTGCGCGATGAACATGAAGCGGCTCTTCGACAGCAGCCTGCCGTTGCTGCCGCTGCGGTAGGCGGGATGCAGGAACAGCGAGCACAGTTCGGCACAGCCGGTCAGGTCGTGCGTCATGTACAGCACCTCGTGGCGGTGGTAGACGCCCACCGACGGCGCCGAATGCACCAGCGCGCCGATACGGTAGTTGTAGAAAGGCTCATCCAGGCCAACTGCGGATTTGATGGCGGCAATGCCGGCCAGCCGGCCCTGGACGGTGTCCTCCAGCACAAACACATAATCGCATTCGGCCGGCGATAGCGCTTGCCGGAACGAGGCTTCCGCAAGCGCCAGCCGCGCAGCCAGCGCGGCTCTGTCCGCCTTGAGCGTGGTCATGCCCGGACCGGCGGCCAGCGCCAGCGCATGAACGCCTTCGAGATCTGCGGCTTTGGCCGCCCTCACCAACAACATACCTGGCTCCCTGTTGAAGAAAGCCTGACTCTGGCGCAAGGGAATTCCGCCGTCCAGAGGTACACGGGCGTCACAAAAATCCGCCAAACCCTTGATTTTATTTAAGATTTGTAATTTTCCGCACAATCTTCGGCGGCCGCAGGTGGCGACAACCGCAGAATCGGCATGCGCCCGCAGTAAAAATAGACAGTTCCTGCACCTATCAAAAATCCCGAAATGGTCGCATCATAAGGAAAATAACTGGCGCCATATCGGCATGATTCTTGCACCTCCCTTGGGAGGGCTGCCGACCTACCGCTTTACGTAGATGGCGCCCTACAATCAGGAGATGACCGTAGATGACTCAGAAAGATATCGACCGCATTGATCGCAAGATCATGGATCTGCTGCAGCAGGACGCCCGCATCACCAACCAGGCGCTGGCCGACCGCGTGGCCTTGTCGCCCAGCGCCTGCCTGCGCCGCGTGCGCGACCTGGAAGAACGTGGCTTCATCACCGGCTACCGCGCGCAAATCGCGGTCGACCGCATCCGCAATGTGCTGATCGTCATGGCGCAGATTTCCTTCGAGCGGCACACGCTGAACGACTTCGGCGCGTTTGACGACTGCATCGCCGGCATGCCGGAGATCGTTGAATCCTGCCGCGTCAGTGGCCTGTATGACTACATGCTGCGCGCGGTGGTGGACGACATGCAGGAATGGAAGCGCCTGATGGTGGTGATGCTGAACGGCGGCTTCGGCGTGGAGAAAATCGTCTCGCACTTCCTGATGGACGAGATGAAATCCTTCAGCGGCTACCAGCTGACCTCCAACCCGACCACCGCCTCGCGCCAGCCGGCGCGCAAGCGCGAGGCGCCACAACCGCTGGCAGCGGCAACGATGGTACGCTAGGCCGCAAGCAAAGCGGGATTTAATAGCAATCGGCTTGGCGGCGACGTGGATAGTTCGATGGGGAAGGAAATAATGGAGCGGGAGAAGAGTCTCGAACTCTCGACCTCAACCTTGGCAAGGTTGCGCTCTACCAACTGAGCTACTCCCGCTTGGAGTGGTACAACCGACGCGCGACCAGCTTGGGGAAGCTGGAGCGGGAGAAGAGTCTCGAACTCTCGACCTCAACCTTGGCAAGGTTGCGCTCTACCAACTGAGCTACTCCCGCGTGCGGAGCCGAATTATAGCAGACCTTTGGAAAATATTTCCAGTACTAACTGCGCCTGGGGCGCTTCTGAACGATGCGAATCTGCATGCAGCCGTGGGGAAGGATGTTGAAGGAAGCCATGGTTTGATATCCCAGCTCCTGCAGCTCTGCATGGAGTTGCTTCAAATTGCGGCGCTGCTTACGCGGCTTGCTCGCCTCGCTCTTCAGCCATCCCGATAATTGCAGAGAATATTTGTCCAGTCCGCTCGCGATATGGCGCTCGGCATAGCTGGGCTCAGTGATCTCCGAACGCGGGTAGCGCCGGACAGTATTGCGAGAGATGCCCAGTCGCCTGGCGATCTCGCGTAGAGGAATCGGCCTGGCCGGCGCCGAAGCATGCCCCGCCCAAGGACGCCGGGGGCGAACCGCAGCCGTCATCGTCCGCACCAGCGCAGGCAAGCCTGTTCTGACGCACCGCCTTGGCACGCGCACCTGGACGCGCCGGCTCACCGGCGACGCGGCCACGAGGCGCAGCCGTCAGCGCCAGCATGGCAAACTGATCGCTGGTGGCGATGGCGGTGGCGCCCTATTTGTTGCTACTCCTTATTTTATTTTTGCTATGCGTTTCCACTTACCCTTCGAGCAGCCAGGCGCCGCGCGCTGGCAGCAATCGATCTGCCGGCAATCCACATCACAGCATCACGGTAATTCGTGCCCGCGCACCCTCAAGCGCCTGCTCGACGCTGGCATAGGAATGCTCGGCATCCTGCTAGTCCGGCGCGATGCGTGCACGTCCATGGTCCAGTCGCCGACATCGATGGTTTTCCGGATATGTTCCATGTGGCTGCCTTCGAAAAAAGAAAGAGCCCAGCACGCAGCGTGCCCCTACCGCAGGTGGCGCCACCTCGTCCGCCAGGCGCCAGCCACGGCCGGTCGATGGCATCGGCTGCAGGATGCCGCGCTGGCGCATGTCGTCGACGAACAGCGCAAACTCCTCGCCCTCCTCCTTCCAGAGTTGCGCCTGCCGGAGGCGGTGATTTGGCATCGGACAGTATTCCCGCATCGGGGATTATGGCCGAGGATGCGCGGAGCGCATGACACGCTGAGGGCAACGCGTTGGTGACATTCAGATATCGCTGGAGAGCGTATTCCGACAAGGCGGAGTCCGGCTACGCACGCCCTGCCCTTATCGTATAGGCGGCGGAGAACGCGGCATGTCAGCAAACGGCAGGCATAAGGTCAAGGGTTGATCCTGGAACGCGGCAAAACCGTAGCGCTGGTAAAACTCCGCCACCACCGGGTTCTTGGCGTCGACGAACAGCGCAAAGCCGCCGATCTGCTCCGCCACCCGCGCGGCGCGCAGCATAGCGTGCAGCAGCAGATACTCGCCGTGGCCCTGTCCTTGCGCCGTCGTGGCCACTGCCAGCCGCGCCAGCGAGAAGCCGGGCACTCCGCGCGGCAGCCGCTTCGCCAGCGCCGGCGGTAGCGCCTCCTTCATCACCATGCGCCGCACCGCCAGGGTATAAAAGCCCAGCACCTGCGCTGGCGCGCCGTCATCGACCAGCACATAGGTCCGCGAGATGGACTTGCGCTGCTGCTGCCCGGCGGTGTTCTGGAGGAAGAGGTTCAGGTCCGGCGTGCCGCAGTCAAACGCACCCACGTCATGGGTGTTCGCCAGCGGCAGGATTCTGGTTGCCATTCTCCGCCTCCCGTTGCTTGAAGCGCTCGAAGGCCCGCAGCAGTGCCGCATTCGGCATGGACGGGTGGTCCAGCATGTGCAGAATCATGGATGCATCCCTGGCGGTGATCGGAATGGTCTTTTCCCGGTCGATGACGCGCTCGGCCTTCTCCAGCGAGGCCTGCACCATGAACTGGTTCACCGTCGCGCCGGTCAACGCCGCCGCTTCCTCCAGTTTCTCCTTGACGGCTTGCGTCATGCGGTTGGTGATGCGGTCGGTGACGCGGTCGATTTCGTCGCGTGCTGCCATAGGTATCTCCTTTCGTGCCGTGCCGCACACATTCCCGCGCCATGCCGGGTGAGACAACATGCGCATGGACGGAAGGCCAGCTGCGAAGGAAAGCACCTTGGCGCATGCCGGGCAGCTGGCCACGGCGCTATCAGTATAGCGCGCCGTTGTGCCATGGGCCAGCAGCGCTTCCAGGTGGCCGGCATAGGCGCGCGCGTGGCCTCGCCGTCGAAGGTGGCGTACAAGGGCTTGGGCAGCAGACGGGCACGATGCGGATCTGCATGCGGCCGTGCGGGAGGGTTTTGAAGGAAGCCATGGGCCGAGCATAGGCCCGGCGCCGCAGAACAGCAACGGCCAACAGGCCGTCTCGCGTGTGGTCAACCGCAAAATCCGTGTGGGTTACATCGGCTTTGAGCTAGCTCAACAAAACGCAAGTATTTGATTTGATGGAGGCGAGGATCGGAGTCGAACCGACCTAGACGGCTTTGCAGGCCGCTGCATAACCGCTTTGCTACCTCGCCAGAGGGAACTTTTATGACAAGATCACAGCGGGTTACGCGCTGCCATCCAGAATTCTGGAGCGGGAGAAGAGTCTCGAACTCTCGACCTCAACCTTGGCAAGGTTGCGCTCTACCAACTGAGCTACTCCCGCATGGAGTGTTACCATTTTTACTGCGCCAGCCAATTTCCGGGGAAACTGGAGCGGGAGAAGAGTCTCGAACTCTCGACCTCAACCTTGGCAAGGTTGCGCTCTACCAACTGAGCTACTCCCGCATTTCGAGTCCAGCATCATAGCAGGTGACTGCTGTTTTTGCTAGTACTACTTGTTTTTGACGATTTGCCTGGAGCGGGAGAAGAGTCTCGAACTCTCGACCTCAACCTTGGCAAGGTTGCGCTCTACCAACTGAGCTACTCCCGCTTTGCTTCGTCGTCATCAACAACAGGCCAGCATTATAGAGGTTCTACACGGCCTGTCAATGCCAAATGAAAATATTGTTTATTCCATTACAGCTGGCCGGATTTTTCCTTGATCAGCGGCCACGCCAGGCGCAGGTAATAGAACATCGACCAGACGGTCAGCACCGCCGCCACCTCCAGCAGGCGCGCGCCCCAGAACTGGGTGTCGATCGCGCCCCACAGCACATCATGGAACAGCAAGGCCGGAATCGCCATCATCTGCGCCGTGGTCTTGATCTTGCCCAGCGAGCTGACCGCCACCGATTTCGACGCGCCGATCTGCGCCATCCATTCGCGCAGCGCCGAAATGGCGATCTCGCGGCCGATGATGATGAAGGACATGACGGCGTTGGCGCGGTCCAGCTGCACCAGCACCAGCAAGGCGCCGGCCACCATCAGCTTGTCCGCCACCGGGTCGAGGAAGGCGCCGAAGGCCGAGGTCTGGTTCCAGCGGCGGGCCAGGAAGCCGTCAAACCAGTCGGTGATGGCGGCGATAATGAAGACCAGGGTGGCCGCCATATTCTGATCCGCCACCGGCAGCACAGTGGTGGGAAGGTAGTAGACGCCCACCACCAGCGGGATCAGCGCAACGCGCAACCAGGTCAACAGTATCGGAATATTGAAGGGCATAAGCTAGAAAAGATGTGCGGCCATGAAAATGTGTAATGCGCCGCTAGTCTACCTTGACGCCGCGCATTAAACCAGCACAGTTGGTGCTTAATGCAACTGCTTGTAGATTTCCTCGGCCAGGGCGCTGGAGATGCCTTCCACGGTCTTCAGATCCTCGACACTGGCGTTGACCACGCCGCGCAGGCCGCCGAAACGCGCCAGCAGCCGCTGGCGGCGCTTGGCGCCGATGCCTTCGATTTCCTCCAGGCGCGAGGTCTGGCGCGTCTTGGCGCGCTTGGCGCGCATGCCGGTGATGGCGAAGCGGTGCGCCTCGTCGCGGATCTGCGCCACCAGCATCAGCGCCGCCGATTCCTTGCCCAGTTCCTGCGATGGCCGGCCGTCGACGAACATCAGCGTTTCCAGGCCGACGCGGCGCCCTTCCCCCTTGGCCACGCCAACGATCAGGCTGATGTCCAGCCCCAGCTCGGCAAACACCTGGCGCGCCATTTCGATCTGGCCCTTGCCGCCGTCGATCAGCACCACATCCGGCATGACGCCATCACCGTTGGCGACCTTCTCATAGCGGCGGTACAGCACCTGGCGCATGGCGGCATAATCGTCGCCCGGCGTGATGTCGTTGATGTTGTAACGGCGGTATTCGCCGTTCTGCATCTGGTGGTGATGGAACACCACGCACGAGGCCTGTGTCGCCTCGCCCTGCGTGTGCGAGATGTCGAAACATTCGACGCGCAGCGTGTCGATGTCTTCCGGCTCCAGCTGCAAGGCATCCACCAGTGCGCGCGTGCGCGATTGCTGCGAGCCCTGCTCCGACAGCAGCCGCGCCAGCGAGATCTCGGCGCCCTTCTGCGCCAGCTCCAGCCATTTGCGGCGCTGGTCCTGCGGCTGGAAGATCAGGTTGATGCGGTGACCGCACTGCTCCTGCAAGGCCTGGATCAGCGCCGGGTGATTGAATTCGATATTCAGGATCAGCGTGCCGGGAATGAACTTGTCGGCATAGTGCTGCGCCAGGAAGGCGGCCAGTACTTCGACTTCAATCGCCTCCTCGGCAATCGCCTCGGCATCGCTGACGTGGGTTGGAAAATAGGCACGGTCGCCCAAATGGCGGCCGCCACGCACCATGGCCAGGTTGACGCAGGCGCGTCCGCCCTGCACCAGCACGGCAATGATGTCGACATCGGCGTCGCCGGTGGTTTCCATGCTTTGCTGGTGCAGCACGCGCGACAGCGACTGGATCTGGTTGCGCACCGAGGCCGCCTGCTCGAATTTCAGGTCGGCGGCGTAGGCGTGCATTTTTTGCTCAAGATCAGCCAGCACTTCGGACTGGCGGCCGCGCAGGAAGCGTGCGGCGTTTTCCACATCCAGCTTGTAGTCTTCGCTGGAGATCAGGTCCACGCACGGCGCCGAGCAGCGGCCGATCTGGTGCAGCAGGCATGGGCGCGTGCGGTTGGCGTAGACGCTTTCCTCGCAGGTGCGGATCTGAAACACCTTCTGCAAAATCTGCATCGATTCCTTGACCGCCCACGAACTGGGGAAAGGCCCGAAGTACTGGTTCTTCTTGTCCACCGCGCCACGGTAGTAGACCATGCGCGGCGCATCGCCGCCGGTGATCTTCAGGTAGGGATAGGATTTATCGTCGCGGAACAGGATGTTGTAGCGCGGGCTGAGGGCCTTGATCAGGTTATTCTCAAGGATCAGCGCTTCGGCCTCACTGTGCGTGACGGTGGTTTCGAGACGCGCGATGCGCTCGACCATCATGGCGATGCGCGGGCTGGCCAGGTTCTTCTGGAAGTAGCTGGAGACGCGTTTCTTCAGGTCGCGCGCCTTGCCGACGTAAAGGACTTTGTCTTCGGCGTCGAAATAGCGGTACACGCCCGGCAGGTTGGGCAGCTTGGCCACGGTGGCTAATACCCGTTCGCGCGGATCGCTTACTTCTTCAGTCACTTTTCCTGCTCCACGATGACGAAGGCGACCGCATAGTCTTCTTCGTCGCTGACAGTCACCTGCGCCGACAGCTTGTTCTTTTCCATGAATTCTTTCAGCACGCCGCTACAGACGATCATCGGCTTGCCGCTAGGATGATTCAGCATCTGCGCGGCGGGCCAGGTCATCGGCATGCGCATGCCCAGGCCGATGGCCTTGGAGAACGCTTCCTTGGCAGCGAAGCGCGTCGCCACGAAGCGGATGCCGCGCACCGGATGCCTGGCCTTGCGCACCAAATACTTCTCGAACTCCTGCGGACCGAGGATCTTCTTGGCAAAGCGGTCGCCATGCCGCGCCAGCGCCGCTTCAATGCGCGGGATTTTGCAGATGTCGGTGCCGATGCCGTAAATCACGACGTGCGTCCTATGCGCGTGGACACCATGATGGCCTTCATCTCGCGCACGGCATTCTCCCAGCCGACGAATACCGAGTGGGCGACAATCGCGTGGCCGATATTCAGTTCGGCGATTTCCGGAATCGCGGCAATCGCCTGCACATTGGTGTAATGCAGGCCATGGCCGGCGTTGACCTTCAGGCCTTTGCCCACGCCATACTGCACGCCACGGCGGATGCGTTCCAGCTCGGCCGCCTGTTCGGCGCCTTCGGCGTCAGCATAGCGGCCGGTGTGCAGCTCGATCACCGGCGCGCCGATGGCGGCGGTGGCGTCCATCTGTGCCTCTTCAGCGTCGATGAACAGCGAGACGCGGATACCTTCGGCCTGCAACTGCTTCACCGCGCGCTCGACCGCATTGTAGTTGCCGGCGACATCGAGGCCGCCTTCGGTCGTGACTTCGGTACGTTTTTCCGGCACTAGGCAGACGTCGGCCGGCTTGATCTTGCAGGCGAAGTCGATCATCTCTTGCGTGACCGCCGCTTCCAGGTTCATCCGGGTAATCAGCTGCGGCGCCATGGCGATGACGTCAGCGTCCTTGATGTGGCGGCGATCTTCGCGCAGGTGCAGCGTGATGCAGTCGGCGCCCGCCTGCTCGGCCAGCAGCGCGGCGCGGATCGGGTCCGGATAGCGGGTGCCGCGCGCGTTGCGCAAGGTGGCGACGTGGTCGATGTTCACGCCCAGGTCGATGATGGTGCCGGATGGTTGCAGGAAGCTCATTTTTTTCTCTTATAACTGGATTTATAGCTGGCTAAGATCAATCAGGATCTGCCGGGTATTCAACGGCGCACCGTTCAGGTGATGCGCCACCAGGAAGCGCATCAGCTGCTTGCTTTGGGCTTGCGTGGCGGCGTCTTCGTAATTTTCACATTCCATGTCGAGCAGCGTTTTGCCGGCGACGCGCGGCCATGGGTCAGCAGCGCGCTCGGGACGCGGGCCGCGCTCCGGATCAACTACATACACCAGCTCCGAACGCACCGCGCTGCGCGTTTCGATACAGCGCGTCAGGTCGGCCGCAACACCCGTCTCTTTAAGTAAGGCCCGTTCGAATTTTCTCAAGACGATGGGCGCCGGTTCGTTGTGCGCCAGCTGGTTCAGCGTGGAGACGTAGTGGTCGAACAAGGCCGGGTGGGCGTCGTCGCGCGCCAGCAGTTTGACCAGCAGTTCGTTCAGGTAGAAGCCGCACAGCAGCGCGGTTTTCTCCAGCGGCAGCATGCCGCCTACCCATTCGGCGTCGGTCAGCGTGCGCAGTTCGGATTTACCGACCCAGCTGCTCGATAGCGGCTGGAAGGTTTGCAGCACGCCGCGCAGCTGCGAGTGCGGACGTTTGGCGCCCTTGGCGATCAAGGCCACGCGGCCGAAGTCACGCGTGAACAGGTCGATAATCAGGCTGGTTTCTTTGTAGGGATAGCTGTGCAGCACGAAGGCCGGCTGGCCGGCGACCTTGGTGCCGATGGTGCGCTCGCGCGACGGCGCACGTGGGCGCTTGGCCGGCGCGGGGCTGGCGTCCGATGCCGCAGGTACGCCAGCGCCCTGCGGCGCCGCTGCGAGCGGCGCGTCCAGGGTGGCGTCTGGCGTGGTGGACATGCTGGTGGTGGATTTACTCGTAGCCGTAAGCGCGCAGGCCTGCTTCGTTGTCGGCCCAGCCGGATTTCACTTTGACCCAGATCTCCAGGTACACCGGGCCGCCGAACAGCTTCTCCATGTCGAGACGCGCTTGCGTCGACACTTCCTTCAGGCGCGCGCCCTTGTTCCCGATAATCATCGATTTGTGCGTATCGCGCTCGACCAGGATGGCGGCAAACACGCGGCGCAAATCGCCTTCCTGCTCGAACTTCTCGATCAGCACCGTGCTGGTATAAGGCAGCTCATCGCCGACAAAGCGGAACAGCTTCTCACGCACGATTTCCGACGCCATGAACTTCTCGCTGCGGTCGGTGATATCGTCCGGGCCAAAGATCGCTTCGTTCTCCGGCAGCAGGGCTTTCAGTTCCTTTTCCAGGCCATCCAGCTGGAAGCGCAGCTTGGCCGATACCGGCACGATGGCAGCAAAGTTGAACTTGGACGCCACCTGCTGCGCAAACGGCATCAGCGCCGCCTTGTCCTTGACGCGGTCAGACTTGTTGATGACCAGGATCACCGGCACTTCGGTCGGCAGCAGATCCAGCACCTGCTGGTCGGCCGGGCCGAAAGTGCCCGCCTCGACGACGAACAAAATCAGGTCCGACGAGATCAGCGTGTTGGTGACAGTCTTGTTCAGCGTTTTGTTCAGCGCATTCGCGTGGCGCGTCTGGAAGCCAGGCGTGTCCACGTAAATGAACTGCGCATCATCATAAGTCTGGATGCCGGTGATGCGGTGGCGCGTGGTCTGCGCCTTGCGCGAGGTGATGCTGACCTTGGCGCCAATCAGCGTATTCATCAGCGTCGACTTGCCCACGTTCGGGCGGCCCACAATAGCGATGTAGCCGCAACGGTAATTGCTGGCGGAGGTCGTTTCGGTCGTCATGGTGTTCTCTTTTATTTGTTGGCTGCCTTGGCCGACGGCGTCGGCTGGTCCTGCACGGTAGCGATGCCGGCCAGTTTCAGCTGCGCCGCGCGCGGCTTGGACTTGCGCGCGGCCGACGGTGCTTTCTGCACCGCCTGCTCGGCGGCGGCCAGCGCCAGTTTGGCGGCTGCCTGTTCGCCGGCGCGACGGCTGCCGCCGCGGCCGAACACCTGGATGCCCAGCTTGGGCACCAGGCATTCAATTTCAAACTCCTGGCTGTGCGCGGCGCCATGGGTGGCGATCACGTTGTACAGCGGCAGCGAGATTTTTTTCGCTTGCAGGAATTCCTGCAGCAGGGTCTTGGCGTCTTTGCCCAGGGTTTGCGGGTCGACCGTGTCCAGGATCGGGATGTAGAACGAGCGGATGGCGGTGCGCGCCGGCTCGAAGCCACCGTCGAGGAAGATCGCGCCCAGCAGCGCTTCCAGCGTGTCGGCCAGGATCGACGGACGGCGGAAACCACCCGATTTCAGCTCGCCCTCGCCCAGCCGCAGGAACTGCGACAGCTCCAGCTTTTGTGCGATTTCATACAGCGACTGTTGCTTGACCAGGTTGGCGCGCAGGCGCGACAGGTCGCCCTCATCGATGTCCACGTAGCGATCGTACAGGATCGACGCCACCACGCAGTTGAGGATCGAGTCACCGAGGAATTCCAGTCGCTCGTTATGCACGCTGCTATGGCTACGGTGCGTCAAGGCTTGCTGCAAGAGGCCAGCATCCTGGAACGTATAGCCTAAACGAGTTTGCAATAACTGGAGATTCATTGTGTGTACGGTTCTTTACTGGGTGGGTTTGACACCAGCCTTGGCGGTGGTGCCCTCATATTCAAGCAATAAGCTGGCCGGTCCGACCAGCGGGATTTTCTTTTCATAGGCGAAACTGATATCCGTCTCGCCATTCAATTTTTCAATCACCAGATCGCGCCCGCTAATCGAACTGATATAGCTGGCCGTGGTGGCGGCATCGAACGATCGCTGAATCTCGGCCGCCGAGCCACCGGTCGCCTTGGCGCTGACGATGGCGTTCTGGATCGCCCGGTACTCGGTGTAGGTGGGCACGATCTTCAGGCCCAGCACCAGCACCACGCCCAGCAGCGCCAGGACAATGATTAAACCGACCAGCGAAATGCCCTTCTGCCGTGTTTTCATCTTAGTCCCTTTCGCGCCTCAACGCCGCCTGTTACTGGATGCCGCCGATACGACGCAAGCTGCTGAAGTTCATCCAGACAAAGAATGCTTTTCCAACAATATTCCGGTCCGGCACAAAGCCCCAGTAGCGGCTGTCCGCGCTGTTGTCGCGGTTATCGCCCATCATGAAGTAATTGCCTGCTGGAACGGTGCAAGTAAAGCCTTCATAACGGTAGGTGCAGTTCTCATCGCGGCCCGGGAATGCCTCGACAGCATCGCGGCCATAGGTCGGCTTGCTGTCGTCATTCAGGATGCGGTGGCTGACGCCGCTCAGGTTTTCCTGGAATTGCTTGTTATAAACCAGGCGCTCATCGTTCAGGTAGTCTTCCATGGCGGTGTACTTCACCTCCACGCCGTTGACCGTTAAGCGCTTGTTTTCATACGTGATTTTATCACCCGGCACGCCAATCACGCGTTTGATGTAATCCTGGCTCATATCCTTCGGATATTTGAACACCATGACATCGCCGCGCTGCGGGTCGTTGATCTGGATGATTTTCTTGTTGATGACCGGTAGGCGGATGCCGTAGGTGAACTTGTTCACCAGGATCAGGTCGCCTACCAGCAAGGTCGGCACCATCGACGACGATGGAATCTTGAACGGCTCATACAGGAAAGAGCGCAGGAAGAACACCAGCGCAATCACCGGGAAGAAGCTGCCCGAATATTCCACCCAGGTCGGCTGGCGCAGGATGTCGGCTTCGATCTGCGCGCGCCGGCCCTGGTTGTCCAGCTTGATGCCATCGGCGGTTGCCTTGGCGCTGCGGGCGTCGTACTCGGCCAGCGCGCGGTCGGCGGCGGCACGGCGCTGCTTGGCCAGGTAGAACACGTCGAGGAACCAGATCACACCCGTCAGCACCATCAGCACGAACAGGATTAATGCAAAGTTTCCTAAGATGACTTGCAGGTTCATTTCTCATCCACTTGTAAGATTGCCAGGAACGCTTCTTGTGGAATCTCGACCGAGCCCACCTGTTTCATGCGTTTTTTACCCGCTTTTTGCTTCTCTAACAGTTTCTTCTTACGGCTGACGTCACCGCCGTAGCACTTGGCCAGCACGTTCTTGCGCAGCGCCTTGACGTTTTCACGCGAAATCACGTTGACGCCGATGGCGGCCTGAATGGCCACGTCGAACATCTGGCGCGGGATCAGCTCGCGCATCTTGGCAGCCACCTGGCGGCCACGGTAGGCCGAGTTGGAGCGGTGGACGATGATCGCCAGCGCATCAACCTTTTCGCCGTTGATCAGCATGTCGACCTTGACCACGTCGGCAGTGCGGTATTCCTTGAACTCATAGTCCATCGAGGCATAGCCGCGCGAGGTCGACTTCAGCTTGTCGAAGAAGTCCAGCACGATCTCGCCCATCGGCATTTCGTACACCAGCTTGACCTGGCGGCCGTGGTAGCTCATGTCCATCTGCACGCCACGCTTGCCGATACACAGCGTGATCACCGAGCCGACATACTCTTGCGGCATGTACAGGTTGACAGTGACGATCGGTTCACGGATCTCGTTGATCTTGGTGGTTTCCGGCATGCGCGACGGATTGTCGACCTTGATGACCGAGCCATCGCGCATTTCCACTTCATACACCACGGTCGGTGCGGTGGTGATCAGGTCCATGTCGAACTCGCGTTCGAGACGTTCCTGCACGATTTCCATGTGCAGCAGGCCGAGGAAGCCGCAGCGGAAGCCGAAGCCCAGCGCCTGCGATACTTCCGGCTCGTACATCAGCGCGGCGTCGTTCAGTTTCAGCTTTTCCAGCGAGTCGCGCAGCGCGTCGTACTGGTTGGCTTCGACCGGGAACAGGCCGGCAAACACCTGCGGCTGTACTTCCTTGAAGCCAGGCAGCGGCGCCGGCGCCGCATTGACGGCGTGGGTGATGGTGTCGCCTACCTTGGCCGCCTTCAGCTCCTTGATGCCGGCGATGACGAAGCCCACCTGGCCAGCCGACAGCTGCGGCAGCGAGAACGAGCGCGGCGAGAACACGCCAACGTCTTCGGTCAGCTGCACCGAGTCGGTCGCCATCAGCTTGATTTTTTCTTTTGGTTTCAGCGTGCCATTGACCACGCGCACCAGCATCACCACGCCCACGTAGGCGTCGTACCAGGAGTCGACGATCAGCGCCTGCAACGGTGCGCTCGGATCGCCCTTCGGTGGCGGCACTTTGGCGATGATCGATTCCAGCACGTCTTCCACGCCCAGGCCGGTCTTGGCCGAGCACTGGACGGCGTCGCCGGCTTCGATGCCGATCACGTCTTCGATTTCCTGGATCGCGCTTGGCGGATCGGCGTTCGGCAGGTCGATCTTGTTCAGCACTGGCACCACTTCCACGCCCAGATCGAGCGCGGTGTAGCAGTTGGCCACGGTCTGCGCTTCCACGCCTTGCGAGGCGTCGACCACCAGCAACGCGCCTTCGCAGGCTGACAGCGAGCGCGACACTTCATACGAGAAGTCGACGTGGCCGGGCGTGTCGATCAGGTTCAGGTTGTAGACGATGCCGTCACGGGCTTTGTATTGCAGGGCGGCGGTTTGCGCTTTGATCGTAATGCCGCGCTCGCGCTCCAGATCCATCGAATCGAGTACTTGCGCCTCCATCTCGCGGTCGGACAGGCCGCCACACAGCTGGATGATGCGGTCGGCCAGCGTCGATTTGCCGTGGTCGATGTGGGCGATGATGGAGAAATTGCGTATGTTATTCATTAACAAATATTCAAAAACGGGTTTGACACGACGGACGCACAATACAAAAAAGCGCTCAGAACGGGGCGAAGCCCTGGCGAGCGCCTTGTGGACATATGCTTTGCCCCGGCATTTTACCGGATTTCAGAGTGGAAAGCCCGATTTATGCCACGAGAAATGCCATTCTGCCTAGATTTTAAGCAGTTTGCGCACTTTGGCTTCGTCGAGGAAGTAGTGGCACAGCTCCGGCTGCGACAGATCGGCGAACAGGACGGGCACCAGCTCGTCGTATTTGGCCAGCAGCGCGGGGTCATCGGCGTGGTCGATGTCGATGACGTCGACACTGATCGGCTGCTGCGGCGTTTGCAGCCGCATCAGCGCGTCCAGCATGTCCTGACATAAATGACAATAACTGCGGGAGTAAAGGGTAAAGTGCATGAGCGCCGGTCGCTCCAGCGGACGCCGTCCGCCGGAACGACGCTGGTTTATTTCTCGGCTTTTGCGCTTGGACGCAGCGAGACGAAGCGGGTATTGCCTTCACGCAGCACCAGCAGTACCGACGGCTTTTTCGGGTCCAGCTTGGCCACTGCCGCATTGAACTGCTTGGCATCCTTGATCTCGATGTTGTTCAGCTGCAGCAGTACGTCACCCTCATCCAGCCCGGCGCGTTCCGCCACACCATCGACATCAGCCACCACCACGCCACCGTTGACGCCCAGCTCCTTCTTCTGCTCGGCGTTCAGGTCTTCCACCTTCAGGCCCAGCGCATTGGCCTTGGCTGGCTCGGCCTTGTCGGCGCCCTTGCCTTTCGTGCCCTTGGCGGTCTTGTCGCCATCCAGCTCGGCCACGGTCACCGGCAGCGTCAGCTCGGCGCCCTTGCGCCACACAGTCACGGTTGCCTTGCTTTCCAGCGCCGTCTCGCCCACCAGGCGCGGCAGGTCGCTAGAGCGGTTGACCGTCTTGCCATTAAACTTGAGGATGATGTCGCCCGCCTTGATGCCGGCCTTGTCCGCCGGACCACCCGGCTCCACCAGCGACACTTCGGCGCCCTGCGCCGATTTCAGGCCCAGCGATTCCGCCACTTCCTTGTTGACTTCACCGATCTGCACGCCGATGCGGCCGCGTGTGACCTTGCCGGATTTCTTCAGCTGGTCGGACACGCGGATCGCCTCGTTGACCGGTACCGCAAACGAAATACCGTTGGAACCGCCGGACAGCGTGGCGATCTGCGAGTTAATGCCGATTACCTCGCCGCGCATATTGATCAGCGGGCCACCCGAGTTGCCCGGATTGACCGCCACGTCCGACTGGATCAGCGGCAGGTACTCGCCGGTGTCACGCGCCTTGGCCGAGATGATGCCGGCGGTGACGGTGTTTTCCAGGTTGAACGGCGAACCGATCGCAATCACCCACTCGCCGGCGCGGATCTTGTCCGAATCGCCCAGCGTCAGGAATGGCAGCTTGTCGCCTTCGATTTTCAGTACCGCCACATCGGTGCGGGTATCGGCGCCCAGCACCTTGGCCTTGAATTCGCGCTTGTCGGTCAGCGTGACAAACACCTCGTCGGCGCCATCGACCACGTGGGCATTGGTCATCACATAGCCGTCCGCCGACAGGATGAAGCCGGAACCGACGCCGCGGTTGACCGGTTCGTCGGATGGCGCCTGGCGGCGCGGCGCACGGCCATTTGGCGTTGGCATCTGGCCGCCGAAGAAGCGGCGCAGGAATTCCTGCATGTCCTCGTCGCCTTGCAGGCCGGGCGCGCCGCGCTGCAGCTGTTTCGGGCGCTCGGTGGTGCGGATATTCACTACCGCCGGGCCGACGCGGTCGACCAGGTCGGCAAAGTCCGGCAGGCCGATGACGGCGCCGGTGACCGGCGACGCCGCCGTGGCGGGCGACATGCCCAGGGACATCGACAAGCAGGCGCCCATTACCAGCGCGGACAGGGTTTTACGACCAGCAGAGAAGTTATTTTTCATGGAGTATCGATCTCTTCTTCAAAGTTCAGGATGCAATCGCCCTGCACGTGGCGTCGCGCGACGTGAGGCTAGCACATGGTAAGCGAAAATCGCCATTCCGTATGTGCAATATGATGATAAAGCTATGCGCTTAAGGGAAAATGATGGCGGCTGGCTGGACTTCAAGGGGGGCGTCGGTCCCTTCAGCGGCTGCGTGCGCCGGTTCGGCCGCCAGTCGCGCCGCCAGGCGGGCACTGAAAGCATCGCTCAGCCCGGGTCCGGGCGTATTGCGCAGCGTGTCGCCAGTCAGCTGATAGGCCTGCCAGGCGGCACGTCCGGCCTGGGTATTGAGCGCGGCCAGCGCCAGTTCGCGCTCGCTGTCAGGCAACTCGCCATCGACCAGCGCCGAGATATGTTCACGCAGTTTTTTATCGCTGTCCATTCGTACCCGCCATTCAAATTGCCGGATGTCACGATCATTCCCGCCTTACCAGCGCTTGTCAACCGCCGTGTCCAACAAAGGCTTCAATTTCTCGGCGATGACTTCGCGGGCGCGGAAGATGCGGCTGCGGACTGTGCCGATGGGGCAAGCCATGATGGCGGAAATTTCCTCATAGCTCAGCCCCTCGATTTCGCGCAGCGCGATGGCGGTGCGCAGGTCGACCGGCAAGGCATCCATGGCGGCATTGACGGTGTGGGCGATCTGCTTGCTGGCCAGCATGGATTCCGGCGTATTGATATCGCGCAAATGCTCACCCTCGTTAAACGCTTCCGCCATCTCGTTGTCCGCCTCGGTTGACGTGGGCATGCGCCGCCCTTGCGTCACCAGGGCATTCTTGGCGGTGTTGATGCCGATGCGGTACAGCCAGGTGTAGAAGGCCGAATCGCCGCGGAAATGCCGCAACGCCCGGTATGCCTTGATAAAGGTCTCCTGCACTACGTCCTCCGCTTCGGCAGGGTCGTGCACAATGCGCGACAGCAGGCGCATCAGCCGGCGTTGGTACTTCACCACCAGCAAATCAAACGCCTGCTTATCGCCATCACGGACCCGTTCGACCAGCAATTGGTCGCACTCGCGTTCTGTCGTCACTCCTGCATTCCTCGGTGGCCTGCAGCGCAGCCGTTTCGTATAGCCATACGCTATAGAGTTAGCCCGCTGCAAGAAGTTCAAGCTGTCGGCGTGTTTATTTCAGTGCGGGCGACAGCGCGGCATGCCAGCGCCAACGGGCGCCAGTCGGCGGCCGCCACGCTGTCGGGCAACACCGCCAACACCTGCACCTTGCCGGAGGCGTCGCACAGGCGTAGCAACAGCAGGCGCGGCCATAACGTCGCACCTTCCAGCTGGCAAAGCGCACTGTCGTTGTGCTGGTATACCGCCAGCCGCAGGTGGCCGACACCGGATATATCAATCCGGCGTGCGATAGCAGACGGCCGGCCAAACCAGCAGGCCAGCACGCCACTCAACAGGCACAACGCGGGCGCCACCATGCCGGGACAGGCGGCGGCGGACGCCAGCACGCCACAACACAAGCCGGCGTGCGCAATCCGCAAGCCGCGCGAGGGGCGAACCACAACGGACACCGCGATCGACATGACGGCAGCACCACAAACACATTACAAAAAAGGGGATAACCAGGTGGGAGCGCCGGCCGCGAGGCCGGGCAATTCAGGCGCCAGCGAATGCCGGCGCCGAATTCTCGCTCACCCTGTTTAGACAGGGCGAGGCGAGAAAAGGTTCAAACTTTTTTAGGCTTTACCGAAGACCAGGCTGCCGTTGGTGCCACCGAAGCCGAACGAGTTTTTCACTGCGTAATCGATCTTCATGTCGCGCGCCGTATTGGCAACAAAGTCCAGGTCGCAAGCCGGGTCCTGGTTGAAGATGTTGATGGTTGGAGGCGACACCTGATGGTGAATCGCCAACACCGTAAACACCGCTTCCAGGCCACCGGCGCCACCCAGCAGGTGACCGGTCATCGACTTGGTCGAGTTGACCACCAGCTTCTTGGCGTGGTCGCCGAACGTGCGCTTGATGCCCTGCACTTCCGCCACGTCGCCTTGCGGCGTCGAGGTACCGTGCGCATTCACATAATTCACCTGATCCGGGTTGATGCCGGCGTTGGCCAGCGCGGCTTGCGCCGACTTGCTGCCACCACTGCCATCTTCCAGGGGCGAAGTCATGTGATACGCATCGGCGCTCATGCCAAAGCCGAGCAGTTCCGCGTAGATCCTGGCGCCGCGTGCCTTGGCGTGTTCGTACTCTTCGAGCACCATCACGCCGGCGCCCTCGCCCAGCACGAAGCCGTCGCGGTCCGTATCCCATGGACGGGAGGCGGTGGCCGGATCGTCGTTGCGCGCGGACAGCGCCTTGGCCGAGGCGAAGCCGCCCAGGCCGAGTGGCGAGACCGTCGATTCGGCGCCGCCGGCAACCATCACGTCAGCGTCGCCATACTCGATCAGACGAGCAGCAGCGCCGATGCAGTGCAGGCCGGTGGTGCAAGCCGTCACGATCGACAGGTTAGGACCACGCATGCCGTACTTGATCGACAGGTTGCCCGAGATCATATTGATGATCGAGGCCGGCACGAAGAACGGCGAGATACGGCGCGGACCGCGCTTGTCGTAATCTTCCTTCTGCTCTTCGATCATCGGCAGGCCGCCGATACCGGAACCGACGATGACGCCGATACGGTCGGCGTTCTCTTCGGTGACAACCACGCCCGAGTCTTGCACAGCCTGGATGCCGGCCGCCATGCCGTAATGGATAAAGGTATCCATGTGGCGGGCTTCTTTCGCGGAGATATAGTCCTCGATGTTGAAGCCTTTGACTTCACCGGCAAAACGGGTGCTGAAAGCAGATGCGTCAAACTTGGTGATGGTGGCAATACCGGATTTGCCCTCGACCGCTGCGGCCCACGTATCGGCAATATTATTGCCGATCGGGGTCACGGCGCCCAGGCCGGTAATGACAACACGACGGTTTTTAGAACCTCTCAAGCGATTCTCCTAAAGTCGATCGGGCAGAAATTACGCCTTGACGTGCGCGGTAGCGTAATCGATCGCTTGCTGCACGGTGGTGATTTTCTCTGCTTGTTCGTCCGGGATTTCCATTTCGAACTCGTCTTCCAGTGCCATCACCAGTTCAACGGTGTCCAGCGAGTCAGCGCCCAGATCATCGACGAACGACGATTCGGTTTTGATGTCTGCTTCGGCGACGCCCAGTTGCTCAGCGACGATTTTCTTAACGCGTTGTTCGATATCCGACATGTTATGGCTCCATTTTGTGTGTTACGGAAAGCGCGCATTTTATCAGGTTTGCGCGCTGAAAAACTAATTTCAGTGAGTGCTGCTAAATATACCGAAATTACGACTAAAAGATTTGAATGGGCTGTATTTTATGCCCATTCTCATCAGTTCATATACATACCGCCATTCACGTGGAGGGTGGTGCCGGTAATATAAGCGGCTTGCGGCGACGCCAGGAAGGCGACTGCTGCGGCGATATCCTCAGGTTTGCCGAGGCGCGCCAGTGGAATCTGGGTCAGCAAGGCGGCGTGCTGTTCTTCGCCCAGCGCCTTGGTCATGTCGGTGTCGATGAAGCCCGGCGCCACGCTGTTGACGGTGATGTTGCGGCTGCCGATCTCACGTGCCAGCGCGCGGGTCATGCCTTCCACGCCGGCTTTCGACGCCGCGTAGTTCATCTGGCCCGGATTGCCGGACGAGGCCACCACCGAGGTGATGTTGATGATGCGGCCGGCCTTGGCCTTCATCATGCCGCGCAGCACGGCGCGCGACAGGCGGCCGACCGAGTTCAGGTTGGTGGCGATGACGCTATCCCACTCGTCATCCTTCATGCGCATCGCCAGGTTGTCCTGGGTGATGCCGGCGTTGTTGACCAGGATGCCGACCGCGCCATACGTCTTGCTGATGTCGTCGATGATGGCAGCGCAGGCTTCAGCGTTGGTGACATTCAGCACCATGCCCTTGCCCGCTTCGGCGCCGATCTCGGCCAGGTAAGCAGAAATCGCTTCGGCGCCGGCTTCGGTGGTGGCGGTGCCGATCACTTTCGCGCCCTGGCGCGCCAGCTCCTGGGCAATCGCCTTGCCGATGCCGCGCGATGCGCCCGTTACCAGGGCGACTTGATTTGCTAAAGTCATGTAAGTCCTTCTACAGTAAATTCCGAGTGTGCCTGAAATCGCAAACGATTATTTGAGCTTGCTCAATACGCTGTCCAGCGAGGCCTGGTCGAAGATTGCATCGCCTACCAGATTGCTGTCGATGCGCTTGGTCAAGCCCATCAGCACCTTGCCCGGGCCGCACTCGACCACATCGACGATGCCGTCGGCGGCGATCTTCTGCACGGTTTCCACCCAGCGCACCGGCGCTGCGGCCTGGCGTACCAGCGCATCCTTGATGGCGGCAGGATCGTTCAGCACAGCCACGTCAACGTTGTTGATCAGCGGGATCTGCGGCGCCGAGAAGGTGATGTTGACCAGGTAGTCGCGCAGGCGGTCCGACGCCGGCTTCAGCAGCGACGAGTGGAACGGCGCCGACACCGGCAGTTTCATGGCGCGCTTGGCACCCTTGCCCTTGGCGATTTCGCAGGCACGTTCGACAGCGGCGGTGTCGCCAGCGATCACCACTTGCGCCGGAGCGTTGAAGTTGACTGCTTCGACCACGCCACCGCCAGCAGCGGCTTCGGCGCAGGCGGCGCGCACATCGTCATCCGACAGGCCCAGCACCACGGCCATGGTGCCCTGGCCGACCGGCACGGCTTCCTGCATGGCTTGCGCGCGGAAACGCACCAGCGGCACCGCGTCCTTGAAGGCGATCACGCCAGCGGCAACCAGCGCCGAGTATTCACCCAGGCTGTGGCCGGCCACTACCGACGGCACCGGACCGCCGGCGGCGATCCAGGCGCGATAGGCGGCCACGCCAGCGGTCAGCATCACCGGCTGGGTGTTGGTGGTCAGGTCCAGTTCTTCTTTCGGGCCTTCGGCGATCAGTTTGCCGAGGTCGAAGCCCAGCGCTTCATTGGCTTCAGCGATGGTCTGCGCAACCACAGGATTGCCGGCGAAACCGTCCAGCATGGCGATCGCCTGCGAACCTTGGCCTGGGAATACAAAAGCAAATTTAGTCATGACTTCATCTCTTTTTAATTATTGGCAGCAAAGCTATCATGCAATCATGACCGCGCTGCTACCGCTGAGTCCGTTAGAACTCTAATTCTAATTCAGCTTAAAACTTCGCCAGCACGGCGCCCCAGGTGAAACCACCGCCGACGCCTTCCAGCATGATGTTCTGGCCGCGCTGGACACGGCCATCGCGCACGGCGGCGTCCAGCGCCAGCGGAATCGATGCGGCCGAGGTATTGCCGTGCTGATCGACGGTCACCACCATCTTTTCCAGCGGCAGGCCCAGCTTCTTGGCGGTGCTGCTCATGATGCGCAGGTTGGCCTGGTGCGGGATCAGCCAGTCGATCTGCTCCGCTTGCATCTGTGCCTTGGCCAGCGCTTCGTCAGCCACTTTGGCCAGCACCGACACGGCCAGCTTGAACACTGCCGGGCCGTCCATGTACAGGTAGGCTTCGCCAGCGGTCGCTCCGCCGAAGGTGTTCGGCATGCACAGGATGCTGGAATGGCTGCCGTCCGCATGCATCGCGGTGGCCAGGATGCCCGGCTCTTCCGACGCGCTCAGCACCACGGCGCCGGCGCCGTCGCCGAACAGCACGCAGGTGGTGCGGTCGCTGAAGTCTAGGATGCGCGAGAATACTTCAGCGCCGATCACCAGCACGTTCTTGTGCACGCCGGCGCGGATGAAGGCGTCGGCGGTCGACAGCGCGTAGACGAAGCCGCTGCACACCGCCTGCACGTCAACGGCGGCGCCGTGGTTGGTGATGCCCAGCTTTTGCTGCACGATGCAGGCAGTGCTCGGGAAGCTGCCGAAGAAATCCGGGGTCGAGCTGGCAACGATGATCAGGTCGATATCGTTGGGCTGCAGGCCAGCCATGTCCAGCGCGTTTTTGGCGGCGTGCACCGCCAGGTCGGACGATTTTTCATCCGGCGCGGCAAAGTGGCGCGCCGCGATGCCGCTGCGGGTGGTGATCCACTCATCCGAAGTCTCGATGCCCTTGGCGGCGAGTTGGTCCGTCAATTCCTGATTGGTTACGCGCTTTTCCGGCAGATAGCTGCCGGTGCCAATAATTTTGCTATACAGGGTCATGCCGTTTTACCGTCCACTAAATAGTTGAGCCAGGTACTTCCGGTGTTTCGGTGTTGCGCGGCATCAACTCGGTAATCAAGGTCGAGATATGCGGCAACACGTCATTTTTTGCAGCATCATACGCCCGCTTGATCGCCCACTCAAAGGAATATGCATCGGCGCCGCCATGGCTCTTGAACACCAGGCCGCGCAGGCCCAGCAGGCTGGCGCCGTTGTAACGCGATGGCGACAGGCGCTTCTTGATATTGCCCAGCGCGCTGCGGCCGATCAGGGCGCTCAGCATGGTCAGCGGATTGCGGGTGAATTCGGACTTGACGGTGTCGGCAAAGAAGCGGGCCACGCCCTCCACTGCCTTCAGCGTGACATTGCCGGTGAAGCCGTCGCACACCACCAGGTCGGTGGTGCCCTTGAAGATGTCATTGCCTTCGACGTTGCCGTAGAAGTTCAGCGCGCCGCGCTCGTGGTCGAGCTGCAGCAGCTTGCTGGTGGCCTTGACCACATCGTTGCCCTTGATGTCCTCGGTGCCGACGTTCAGCAGGCCGATGGTCGGGCGTTCGATGTTTTCCATGGCCGACACCAGCACCGAGCCCATGATGGCAAACTGGTGCAGGTGGTGCGGTTCGCAGTCGACATTGGCGCCCAGGTCCAGCATATAGGTCGGGCCGCCTTTTTGGTTGGGCATGATGCTGCAGATGGCCGGGCGGTCGACGCCGCTCATGGTCTTCAGCACGTAGCGGGCGACCGCCATCAGCGCGCCGGTATTGCCGGCGGAGACGGAAGCCTGGGCTTTGCCGTCCTTGACTTGCTCGATGGCGACGCGCATCGACGAATCCTTCTTGCGGCGCAGCGCCACTTCCAGCGGATCGTCCATGGTAACTTGTTCGGTAGCGTGTACCACGCTCAGGCGCGGGTGCGCGTCCGCATGGTGTTTCTTCAGTTCGGCGCGGATGACGTCTTCGAGGCCCACCAGGATCAGCTCGGCATCAGGTTCGCGTTTGACGAAGGAAACAGCTGCGGGAATAGTGACCGAGGGGCCGTGATCGCCACCCATGCAGTCGATAGAAATTTTGATTGTCATTGTTATGGCAAGCGGCAGAGCCGGTGCATCCGGAATCCGCGTTGGAACATGACGGTGTGCAAAATCAGATTGCAGCCGCTTAAAAAAGAAAAAGCGATGCTACACAAGTCAGCACCGCCTGTTTCCGTGTCCAGCAAAAGCGATCGATTACTCGTCGTTTTTGGTTTTCAGGACTTTACGACCACGGTAGAAGCCGTTAGGGCTGATGTGGTGACGCAGGTGGGTTTCACCGGTGGTTGGCTCGATGCCCAGTTGTGGAGCAACCAGGAAATCGTGCGAACGGTGCATACCGCGCTTCGATGGGGATTTTTTGTTCTGTTGAACTGCCATGTTAATGACTCCTAATACATAAGTTCTAAAATTCTAACACAATCGACCGCGTACAACATGCGAATCGAGCCCTACTACATTGCACTGCTAACTTGCCAAGACTCGATAAACACGCGTATTGACACGTCTGTTACATACTACTTATTCGGGGTGAGGCTCTTCAGAGCGTCGAAGGGCGAGATCTTCTCGCTTTTCGCCTTGTCCAGCAGGCTGGAATCCGGGCAGACATCGTGACGCGGCGATTGCGGCAAGGCCAGCAATGCTTCGTCTTCCACCAGGTACATCAGTTCCATGCTGCGACTTCCAACGATGACATCGATCGATTCGTCGTCTATCGTTGCTTCAATTTCATCCGCCTGTTCATCATCCTTACCCAGCATCAGCACGGTCGACGAATCGAGGTGGTGAGCATAAGGCTGCAGGCAGCGTTGGCAGACCAGTTGCACGGTGCCGTTGACCGACAGCGTCATCTGCGGGAAACCCAGCTTGTGGGTGCTTCCTTCCACTTCCCAGGCAATCTCGCCGGAGGCGTCCGCGCACTCCTTGGCCAGGCGGGTCAATTCAGCGACAGGCGTCGTGCCTGCCTGGCTGCTGTTGGTCCGACAGAACTCAAAGGTGTCGATCACAAGAGCATTCATTACAGAGTTTCCCCGGAAAACCTGCGATAATAGCAGGGTTTTCGTATTCAAGTCAAAACCTTAGCGATTTTTGCGACATTTCTGTCGCAGGAATCACCGGCGACAGAGCATATAACATTCCCCTCATGACATCAAGTTTACTCGTACTGGCCTCCAGCTCCGCCTACCGCAAGGAATTATTGTCCCGTCTGCAATTGCCGTTCGAGGTCGCCGTGCCAGACATCGATGAAACGCCGCTGGCCGGCGAAACACCGAGCGCCACCGCGCTGCGCCTGGCGCGCAACAAGGCTGCCGCCGTGGCAGCGCAGATGCCGGGCGCGATCGTCATCGGCTCCGACCAGGTCGCCACGCTGGACGATGAACAAATCGGCAAGCCCGGCAACCACGCCAACGCGCTGGCGCAGCTACAGAAAATGCGCAGCCGCGAAGTCATCTTCCATACCGCACTGTGCGTCTGGGATGGCCGTGACGGCACGCATCAACTGGAAGACATCCAGACCGTGGTGAAATTCCGCGACCTGCCGGATGCCGAGCTGGACGCCTACCTGCGCATCGAGCAGCCATATGACTGCGCCGGCAGCGCCAAGAACGAAGCGCTGGGCATTGCCATCCTCGAACGGATCGACAGCAGCGACCCGACCGCCCTCACCGGCTTGCCCTTAATCGCCCTGACGGGCATGCTGCGCCAACTTGGCCTCACTTTTTTCAAGCAATAACATGACCGGCACCCTGTATTTAATTCCCAACACCCTGGGCGAGACCGAAGCGCTCGCCAACGTGCTGCCCGAGCAGGTGCAGCGCATCACCGCGCAGCTGGACTATTTCGTCGCAGAAAACGCCAAGACCGCCCGCGCCTTCCTGAAGCTGGTCGGCGCGCAGCATCCGCTGTGCAAGCCGATGCAGGAAATCAAGATCGCCGAGCTGAACGTCAACACCCCGGCCGCCGCGCTGAACGAGCTGCTGGCGCCGCTGCTGGCCGGCCAGGATGGCGGCCTGGTATCGGAAGCAGGTGTGCCGGCGGTAGCAGATCCCGGCGCCGACCTGGTGCGCCTGGCGCACCAGCACCAGATCCCGGTGCGCCCACTGGTCGGCCCCTCGTCGCTGCTGCTGGCCGTCATGGCGAGCGGCCTGAACGGCCAAAGCTTCGCCTTCAACGGCTATCTGCCGACCGACGCCGCACAGCGCGCCAGCCGCCTGAAAGAGCTGGAGCAGCGTTCGCGCAAAGAAAAGCAGACCCAGCTGTTCATCGAAACACCATACCGCAACGCCGCCATGCTGGAAGCGATGGCGTCCGCCTGCGCACCGAACACGCTGCTGTGCGTCGCAACCGATCTCAGCCTGCCAAGCGAGACCATCCGCACGATGAGCGCCGCCCAATGGAAGACCGCCCCCGCCCCCGACTTCCACAAAAAGCCCACCGTCTTCCTCCTCCTCGCCCAATAAAAACTCCGGGGTCAGTTCTGCCAAACGTACACGAGCTCATGTACATTTGGCAGAACTGACCCCGGGTTTAGATGTTGCGGGTGTATTCGGTGACCCATTCGATGGCGGCGAGCTGGATGTTGTAGAGCTCGGCCGGGCGCAGCTGCAGCTGATGCAGCATCTGCGCCAGCATTTCGCCGTCGCGACCACGTTCGATGTGTTCGATCAGGCTGAGCATGTGGCCGTAGTCGCCGGCACGGTGCAGCAGCGCCGCCCGCACGTCGTCCAGCACGTTGACGCTGTCCAGCACGTCACGCATGTGGATCGAGAACAAGGTGTCCATCAGCGACATCACGCCCACCGTGAAGCCGATGTCGGCGCTGACCCGCTGCCCCGGCTTGCGGTGCTCGACCATCAGCTCGATGGTCTTGCCGCGCGTGGTGGCCAGTTGCAGCAGCGGCGAGGTGAACTCCTGCGTGCCGCCATTCTTTACGTACAGCAGGATTTGCAGCCAGCGTCGCAGCTGACGCCGCCCCAGCACCATCAGCGCATGGCCAACCGAATTGATGCGCTGCCGCGCTCCCACCGCCGGCGTGTTCACCAGCCGCAGCAGATTCAGCGCTATCAGCGCGTCATGCTTGACGCTGCGCTCGATTTCCTGGCTGCTGGCATCGCGATCCAGCAAGTCCAGCAGGTTCAGCACGCTGATCTGTGATGGCGAGATCTTCTTGCCGCTCAGGATCACCGGCCGCGCAAAATAATAACCCTGGAAATATTCAAAGCCCAGGTCCATGCATTCCTGGAACTCTTCAACCGTCTCCACCTTCTCTGCCAGCAGCTTCTGCTTCGGATTCTTCAGCACCCGCGCCAGCGCCGATAGCGTACCGGGCTGCATGTCCTTGATGTCGACCTTGATGACGTCGCACAGCGGCGTGAATTTCTGCACGTCGTCCGATTGCCCGATAACGTCGTCCAGCGCGAACCGAAAGCCGGCCCGCTTCAGCTCGCGTACCCGCTCCAGCACTTCCGGCGTGGCCTTGACCGTTTCCAGGATTTCGAGTATCACCTTGTCGTTCGGCAGAAAGCGGATGAAGTCGCTCATCAGCCCGACTGCGTCGACATTGACGAAGGCCATCTGGTCGCCCACTACCTGCTCCATGCCCAGTTCGGACGCATGGGCAATCACGGTGGCGGTGGCTTCGGTGTCGTCGGTGACGTGGGCGCCGTTGTAGGAACCGGCATCGCGGAAGAGCAATTCATACGCCACCAGCCGCTGTCCCCGGTTGAGGATGGGCTGGCGCGCGAGGAAGAAATTGTCAGCTACATTGGGTGATGCCGGTGAGGCTAACATCATGGGAGGCTCCCATTGTCATTCTACCGACCAGCCTATACCTAATCATGCGCTCTTGACAACGTTTTTTTGACGAACCGGTGGACGGCGCTCGCTACTGTTGCGCATACCCGTCGTCTGCGTGCCACTCTCCAGCGTAAATCGCGCGCCGGCATCGACACCCAGCGCCTTGACCAGCCACGGCATCACCTGCTTCAGCATCGGCTCCAGCGTGTATGGCGGGTTCAGGATGAACATGCCGCTGCTATGCAAGCCACCGATACCATCCGGCATAGGCTTCTTGATGGTCAGCACCACATTCAGCCAGTTGGCGGCCGGCAGCTGCTTCAATTTATCGGCGAACTGGCGCGATTCCATGCGCTGCAACAGCGGGTACCAGACGGCGTAGGTGCCGGTCGGGAAGCGCCCCAGCGCCTCGGCCAGCACGTCCTTGGTCTTTTTGTAGTCCTGCTTGTCTTCGTACGGCGGGTCGATCAGCACCAGCGCGCGGCGCGACGGCGGCGGCAGCAGCGCTTTCAGCGAGGCGAACCCATCGCTGCGGGTGACCAGCACGCGCTGGCCGCGCACGGTCGGGCGGATGCCTTGCGCTGCCGCATGCTCGTCCAGCCGGCGGAAGTTATCGGCCAGCAGCTTGGCATCGGCCGGGTGCATCTCGAACAGGCGCAGGCGGTCGTGCGGGCGCGCCACCTGCTCGGCGATGTAAGGCGAGCCAGGGTAGTAGCGCATCTTGCCGCTCGGATTCATGGCGCGGATCAGGTCGACGTATTCCTTGACCTGTTCCGGCATGTCGGTCAGGTTCCACAGCGGGCCGATGCCGGTGTCGTACTCGGCATTCTTGGACGCGAATCCGCTGTCCAGCTCGTAGACGCCAGCGCCCGCGTGCGTGTCGATATAGGTGTACGCCACATCTTTCTGATTCAGATACTGCAGCAACTGGATGGTGATGAAGTGCTTCAGCACGTCGGCGTGGTTACCCGCATGGAAGGCGTGGCGGTAAGAGAACATAAGCTGGTGATCCTGATTGATTCAATCCGTCATTATCCCTCAGAACGCGCGCGCCACCAAAAAAGCCCGCACATGGTTTGCATCAAAGTGTGTGCCGATGGGCTGGCTAAGATGGAAGTGCCGCGCCGGCATCCGCTGGCGCAGCCTACTTTTACGGAGGAGATTATGGCTTTCAACAACGTAGGGCCGCTGACCTTCCTGGCCCCTGGTCAAACCGCGTTCTGGAGCTACACTTACGGCGGCGACCGTGGCACCCAGTTCGCCTCGGCCGATGTGAAGACGCCCAACCAGGGCGCCGTCCACCTGGCTGACCAGCAACGCAAGCGCAAGGACAACAACGGCAACGCCACGTACTTCGTCGCCATCCACAACCAGGGCGTCGGCGGTTGCTTCCACAACATCCAGGGCGGAGGCATGTCATGAAGATGACCATCGTAACCGACGTGCACGGCAACGTGCTGGGCGCCGTTCAGGGACACAAGCTGTCGGAGAACAAGGATGGCGTGGAGGCGAGCGTATCGTTTTCGCCCGGCCACGCCACCCACATGGTCGAAGTCGATGATGACCTGACCACGGTGGACGATGTCGACGAGTTCCAGCAACGCCTGCGCCGTCACCTGCAGCAGCATCAGCAGCAGAAGCCGTAAAGGCAAGGCGGCAGCGATGATGTCGCTGCCGCTTCTGCATTGCGCACGGTCAGGCCAGCTTTTGCTGCGCCACCAGAACGCCATCGGCGTCCGCGTAAATCCAGTCGCCGGGACTGACCGGCACGCCGGCGATCTGCACGCGCAGGTTGCGCTCGCCGACGCCCTTCTTGCTGCTCTTCTGCGGATGCGCACCCAGCGCGCGCACGCCGATATCGCAGGCGTTGATTTCATCGGTATCGCGGATGCAGCCATCGACGATGATGCCGGCCCAGCCATTGTCCTGTGCCAGCAAGCCCAGTTGCCCGCCGACCAGCGCGCGGCGCAGGCTGCCGCCGCCATCGACCACCAGCACATTGCCATCGCCTGGCGTTTCCAGCGTGGCGCGCACCAGTGCGTTGTCCTCGTGCACCTTCAGCGTCACCACCCTGCCGCTAAAACGCAGGCGCTGGCCGTAGTGCCTGAATACCGGCGGCAGCACAGCCAGGCGGCCGTCATCCAGCAGGTTGGCGTTGTCGTCGCATAAGTCGGTGGTGGCAAAGCGCATCGTCATCCTTTTGCATTGATCTTCAAAGCATCCGATACTACGCCGTTTTTGGCGCCGCAGCCACGCGCGTGTTGCTGCCCACGCCCACCGCCGTCAGGATCACCAGCGCCTGGAAGATGCCGATGAAGACGAACACGCCGGACGGATGGTTGGCGTCCATCAGCGCGCCAAACAGCAGCGGCCCCAGCGCCAGGCCACTGTCCAGGCCGGAGTACACGACGCCAAACACGCGGCCGGTGGCATTGGCCGGCGCCGCCGCGCGTATCATCAGGTCGCGCGACGGGCCGGAAATGCCCGTCACCAGGCCGATCAGGCCCATCAGCACCACCGCCATCCAGGCCGGCACCACGGCCGCTGCCAGCACCAGCGACAACAGCGCCGCCGAGCCGAAGGCGATCATGATGATGCGGTCATGGTTGCGGCTGCCCGCGCCAAGGAAGCCGCCATACGCCATGCCGGCCGCCGAGGCGAACATGAAGCAGGTGTAAGCCGAGGTGGCGGTCGCCAGCGACATGCCGTACAGGCTGACCAGGCTGGTGGCGGCAAAGGTCTGGATGCCGGCCAGCGCCACGGCGGAAATCAGGAAGAACGCAAAGCACAGCCACACCACCTTCAGCTTGAGGAAGCCGAAGGCACTGCTGTCGGCGGACGCCGAAGCCTTGGCCCCGGCTACTGCAACGGCCGCCGGTTCCGGGCGCAGCGCATGGCGGTTCCAGGCCAGCAGCGCCAGCACCATCAGCGGCAGCAAGGCGGCGCACAGCAGCGCAGTGCGCCAGTCGGTGCGGCCCGCCACGAAGGTCAGGAACAGCGGCGACAGTGCCCAGCCGATATTGCCGCTGATGCCGTGCACCGAGAAGCCATGCGCCAGCCGCGCCTTGGACACGCGCTGATTCAGCAAGGTGTAGTCAGCCGGGTGAAACACGCTATTACCGCAGCCGGCCAGCAGCGCGCCCAGCATCAGCTGCGTGTAGCTGTGTGCGCTCGACAGCATCACCGCCGACACGCCCAGCAGCGCGATGCCGCTGAACAGCACGGTGCGCGCGCCGAGACGGTCGACCACAAAGCCAGCCATCGCCTGCCCCACGCCAGACACCACGAAAAACACCGTCATCAGCAAGCCCAGCTGCGAATAGCTGAGACCGAACTCCGGCTTCAGCCACGGAATCAGCGCCGCCAGGATCACGTGATAGAAATGCGAAGTGCCGTGCGCCAGCCCCACCAGCGTAATCACGCGGGCATCCTGGCGCCAAAGATTTTTGTCATTCATGCTGCAATCTCCTTATTTGATTGCCAAAGTGTAAGCAATTTGCAGCCGTCTGATTTAAGATAGAAAGACAATCTTTGTCGAATTCCTGCCATGCCCATCCAGATCGTCAACCACACGCGCTTCGACTTCCCCAACGAGCCGCCCACCGCCGAGCGGCCGATCACCATGTCCGGTCGCGACCTGCAGGCGGCCGCCGTGCTGGCGCCGCATGTCCACGGCTGGGGCCAGTTCACCTACGCACTGCACGGCGTGATGCGGGTGGACGCCAACCACAGCAGCTGGATCGTGCCGTCGCAACGGGCGATCTGGATACCGCCAGGCATCGTCCACAGCGTCACCGTGCTGGAAAATACCCACCTGCGGCCAATGCGCGTGTACGCCGGCCGCGCGCCCTTCCCCGGCAATGAATGCAAGATTCTGGAACTGTCGCCACTGCTGCGCGAGTTGCTGACGGCGCTGGAACAGCATGACCAGCAGGAGCCATCCCACCGCCACCACCTGCTGATGGAAATGATCCTGGACGAAATCCCGCGCTGCGCCGTGCGCCCGGTGCGCGTGCCGCTGCCGGACGACAAGCGCCTGAAAGCGCTGTGCGACGCGCTGATCGCCGAACCGGGCGCCGAGCTGACGTTGGCCGGCTGGGCCAGCCAGGTCGGCGCCTCCGAACGAACGCTGGCGCGCCTGTTCGAGCGCGAACTGGGCATGGGCTTTGCCCAGTGGCGCCAGCAGGTGCGGCTGGCGCACGCGGCACCGCTGATCGCACGCGGCGTGCCGCTGTCGCGGGTGGCCGCCGAACTGGGCTACGCCAGCCAGTCGGCCTTCTCCGCCATGTTCAAGAAAACTTTTGGCTGTTCGCCAACAACGTTTTTTGGATTACAACAATAATGATCGATCGTTAAGTTTTCAAAATTGCTGCCGTTAACGCAAGCTTGGGCTAAAAGTACGGTACATTCGTGGAAACCAATCAATCACAACAGCGATATCGCATGGCGGACCTGTCCCTCTTCTCGAACGAACAGATCGCGGCGCTGCTGGCGGCGCTGCCGGACCCGGCATTCATATTGACCCGCAGCGGCCGCTACGCCGCCCTGTTCGGCGGCACCGATACCCGCTACTACCACGATGGCAGCAGCCTGGTCGGCAAGTCGCTGAACGACGTGTTACAACCGGCCAAAGCCGCCTGGTTCCAGGCGCAGATCGCCATCGCGCTGGCTTCGCGCGGTTTGCATGTGGTGGAGTACGAACTGGCGGCGGACGACGTCAAGGGCGTCGGTGGCGCCGGGCCGATGGAAGCGATCTGGTTCGAGGGCCGTGTGCAGCCGCTGGAGCATGCGGTGATGGGCGAGGATGCGGTGCTGTGGGTGGCCAGCAATATCACCGCCAGTAAAAAGCTGGAAGGGCTGCTGCGCATGCAGAGCGAAACCGATGCGCTGTCGGGCCTGGCCAACCGGCGCAAGCTGATGACCAGCCTGACCGAGCATTTCGAGCTGTTCGCCCGCTACAAGACACCGGCCTCGGTGCTGATCTTCGATATCGACCACTTCAAGATCATCAACGACCAGCACGGCCATCTGGCTGGCGACAAAGCCATTACCGTCACGGCGGACGTGTGCCGGCGCGAGTTGCGCGCCACGGACTTTCCGGCGCGCCTGGGCGGGGATGAATTTGTGGTGCTGATGCCGCACACCAAGGGCGAGATGGCGCTGCCAATCGCCGAGCGGCTACGGCTGCGCATCGCCGAACAGACCGGCGCCACGATCAGCGGCGGGCTGGGTGAAATGACGCCGGGCGACCTGTCCTACGAAGACCTGCTGAAGCGGGCGGACGATGCGCTGTACCGCGCCAAGCGCGACGGCCGCAACCGCATCGTCCGCCACCAGGGCGCTTAGCCGCCGAACACCAGCGCGCCGTTGTGGACATCGACCTTGATGGTGTCCTTCGGTCCGAACTTCCCTTGCAGGATCAGCTTGGACAGCGGATTCTCGATCTGCTGCTGGATCGCCCTTTTCAGCGGCCGCGCACCATACACCGGATCGTAGCCCGCCTCGGCGATCTTGTGCAGCGCCGCGTCGGTCACCGACAAGGTCATCTCCATCTTCGCCAGACGGCGCTCCAGGATGGCCAGCTGAATACGCGCAATCGCGCCGATATTCTTCTCATCCAGGCCATGGAACACCACAATCTCGTCAATCCGGTTGATGAACTCCGGACGGAAGTGCGAGCGCACCTCGGCCATCACCGACAGCTTGACCAGCGCCGGATCGGAATCCTCCATCGCCTGGATCTTGTGCGAGCCCAGGTTCGAGGTCATGATGATGACGGTGTTCTTGAAATCCACCGTGCGGCCCTGGCCATCCGTCATGCGGCCGTCGTCCAGCGCCTGTAACAGCACGTTGAACACATCCGGGTGCGCCTTCTCCACCTCATCGAGCAGGATCACGCTGTACGGCTTGCGGCGCACGGCTTCGGTCAGGTAGCCGCCCTCGTCGTAGCCGACATAGCCGGGCGGCGCGCCGATCAGGCGGGCCACCGAATGCTTCTCCATGAACTCGCTCATGTCGATGCGGATCAACGACTCTTCCGTGTCGAACAGGAAGCCGGCCAGCGCCTTGGTCAACTCGGTCTTGCCGACGCCCGTCGGGCCAAGGAACATGAACGAACCATACGGACGGTTCGGATCGGCCAGGCCGGCACGCGAACGGCGGATGGCGTCGGCGACGGCGGAAATCGCCTCGTCCTGGCCAACCACACGCTCATGCAGCTTCTCTTCGATGTGCAGCAGCTTGTCGCGCTCGCCCTGCATCATGCGCGATACCGGAATGCCGGTCGCGCGCGACACCACCTCGGCGATCTCTTCGGCGCCGACTTCGGTGCGCAGCAGCTTCTGCTTGGCTGGCGTGTTCTTTTCAATCGACACACCGCGCGCCGATGCCGCCTCGGCCTGCTTCAGCTCGGCTTCCAGCTGCGGCAGGCGGCCATATTGCAGCTCCGAGACGCGCTGCCAGTTGCTGTCGCGCGTGGCCTGCTCCATCTCCTGCTTGATGCGGTCGATTTCTTCCTTGATGTGGGTGCTGCCCTGCACCACGGCTTTCTCGGCCTTGAGGATTTCCTCGAAGTCGTTCAGCTCGCGCGTCAGGCGCACGATTTCTTCGTCGATCAGTTCCAGGCGCTTGCGCGATCCCTCATCCTTCTCCTTCTTGACGGCTTCCTTCTCGATCTTCAGCTGGATCAGGCGGCGTTCCAGCTTGTCCATGACTTCCGGCTTGGAATCGATTTCGATCTTGATCTTGGCTGCCGCCTCGTCGATCAGGTCGATGGCCTTGTCGGGCAGGAAGCGGTCGGTAATGTAGCGATGCGACAGCTCGGCCGCCGCGATGATCGCCGCGTCCGAAATGGCGACCTTGTGGTGCAACTCATACTTGTCCTGCAAGCCGCGCAGGATGGCGATGGTGGCTTCGACGGTCGGCTCGTCCACCAGGATTTTCTGGAAACGGCGCTCCAGCGCAGCATCCTTCTCGATGTACTTGCGGTATTCGTCGAGCGTGGTGGCGCCGACGCAATGCAGCTCGCCGCGCGCCAGCGCAGGTTTCAGCATATTGCCCGCGTCCATGGCGCCATCGGCCTTGCCGGCGCCGACCATGGTATGCATCTCGTCAATGAAGACAATGGTCTGGCCTTCATCCATGGCCAGCTCTTTCAGCACGGATTTCAGCCGTTCCTCGAACTCGCCACGGTACTTGGCGCCGGCGATCAGCGCCGCCATGTCCAGCGCCAGTACGCGCTTGCCCTTCAGCGAATCCGGCACCTCGTTGTTGACGATGCGCTGCGCCAGGCCTTCAACGATGGCGGTCTTGCCCACGCCGGGTTCGCCGATCAGCACCGGATTGTTTTTCGAGCGGCGTTGCAGCACCTGGATGGCGCGGCGGATTTCATCATCGCGGCCGATCACCGGGTCCAGCTTGCCCATGCGGGCGCGTTCGGTCAGGTCGAGGGTGTATTTTTTCAGGGCTTCGCGCTGGCCTTCGGCGTCGGCATTGTCTACCTTGGCGCCGCCGCGCACGGCGTCGATGGCCGCTTCCAGCGACTTGCGGGTCAGGCCGTTTTCGCGCGCCAGCGTGCCGGCGTCCGACTTGTCTTCGGTCAGTGCCAGCAGCACCATTTCACTGGAAATGAACTGGTCGACGCGTTTCTGCGCTTCCTTGTCGGCCAGGTTGAGCACGGAAACCAGCTCGCGGCTGGCTTGCACATTGCCGCCATTGCCGGAGACTTTCGGCAGGCGCTCCATGGCCGCCGTCAGCGCGCGGGTCAGGCCGCCGACATTGACGCCGGCGCGTTGCAGCAACGAACGGGCGCTGCCGTCGTCCTGGTTCAGCAAGGCCGTCAGCAGGTGCAGCGGTTCGATGTATTGGTTGTCATTGCCCACAGCCAGACTCTGCGAGTCCGACAGGGCTTCCTGGAGTTTGGTGGTGAGTTTGTCTTGACGCATGGTGATGCTCCGATATATTTAACTATCGCTAACATAGGGGCCACCAATGGCTTTTCAAGGAGCTACTGCCACTTATTCAGCGCAACATCGTCGCTGACGCGGGCATCCACCCAGCGCGCGCCCTCGGGCGTCTGCTCCTTTTTCCAGAACGGCGCTTCTGTCTTCAGATAGTCGATGATGAACTCGCTGGCGGCAAACGCCTCGCCCCGGTGCGCCGACGTCACCGCCACCAGCACGATCTGGTCCTTGGGCCTCAGCGGGCCGATGCGGTGGATCACCAGCGCGCTGAAAATCGGCCAGCGCTGTTTTGCCTTATCGACAATATCGCTGATGGCCTGCTCGGTCATGCCAGGATAATGCTCCAGCTCCATCTCCGACACGGCCGCGCCTTCATTCAGGTCGCGTACCGTGCCGACGAAGCTGACCACACCCCCTACTTTTGGATGGCCGGCGCGCAGCTGGGCAATCTCCGTGCTGAGGTCGAAATCCTCGGCCTGTATCCGGACTTCGTTCAAGCTCATGCGCGCTCCGCGCCACCGATGCGGCGGAACAGCTGTTCGATGCGGCTGCTGGTGCGGGCGTCGGCCAGCGCTGGCATCGCGCACAGTTGCAGATAGGCGGCACTGGCCGACTGCGGCTTCTGACCGGACTTCAGCGACGATTGCAGCACCTCCACCTGCATCTTCAGGCGCTCGCGGGCAAACTCGGCGCCGCTGTCGACGCCAGCGACGATTTCCAGGCGCAGGACTTCATCCAGCAGCTTGGCGCGGTTGCTTTCCAGTTGCGTCACGTAGGCGCCGCGCTTGTCATCGACGGCTGCCAGCGCAGCGTTGAAGCGGCCTTGCAGCGCCCGCTCGTAATCATTGCCCAGCGACGGCAGTTCAGCCCATTGAGCTTGCCAGCCGGCCCCGTCGACGGCGGCGTCCGAGGCCAGCTCGCTTTCCAGTGCCTGCGTCAGGCGCAGCTTGTCGCGCAGCGCGTTGGCCTGGGCGGCGCCGGCGCGGCGCTTGATCGCGTCCGCCTGTGCCTGTACCTTGCCGACGGCGTTGTGGTAGCGCTGGTTGATGCGCGCCTCGGCCGCGCGCGGCACGGTGCCGGTGGTGTTCCAGGCGGCAGCGGCGTCCTTCAGCGCCTTGGCGATGGCGGCCAGCTGGGCCTTGTCATCGCCGCTGAAGGTGGCTTCTTCCAGTTGCTTGCAGACGTCCTCACGCGCGTGCAGCTGCGTTTTGCGTTCGTGATCGGCGGCGTGGGCGGTTTCCTTGCGCTTGGCGAAGATGGCGTCGCAGGCGGCGCGGAAACGCTGCCACAACGCTTGCTCGGTCTTGCGCTCCAGCGGCAGCGTCTTGGCCTGTTCCTGCCAGCGTTCCTGCAAATGACGCAGCTTGTCCAGCGTGTGGCGGTCGGATGGCTCCAGCGCTTCGGCTTCAACGATCAATTGCTCGCGCTTGGCGGCTTCCACCTTGCGCTGTTCGGACAGCGGCGCCAGCATGTGCGCCAGGACCTTGTCAAAAGTATGGTCCAGCTTGCGTTTTTCCTTGCGGTCGATGGTGCCCAGGCGGCCCCACATCTGGCGCAGGCGCTGGCCGGCGGCGGCGACGTTTTTCAGATCGGCGCCACCGCCGGCGACCGATTCAGCCAGGGCCTGTGTTTCGGTAATCAGCGCTTGCGCCTTGGCGGCGTTGGCGTGGCGTTCGTCGGCCAGTTGCTTGAAGTGGGCGGCGGCCGGCGCGTAGGCGCTGGTGCAGGCGGCGTCAAAGCGCTCCCACAGCGATTTCGGTGCGTGGCCGGAGACGGCGTCCAGCGCTTTCCAGCGGTCGCGCATGCTGCCAACCTTTTTGGCCAGTTCGCTCATCGCGAGTTTCTGGCCTGCCAGGTCTTCCACAGCCTTCACCAGTTCTTCGCGCGAGACGTTGCCGCCCCAGCGTGCCCAGTCGCCCAGGCGCTTGAGTTCGGCGCGGACGTGGTTCAGATGATCGGTCTGGGCTTGGTTCAGGCGGGTTTTGTGGTCGCGCAGCCATTTGTCGTGTTCGGCGGCGGCGTGCAGTTGGCCTTGTTCCAGGGCTGCTTCCATGGCGTCCATGGTTTCCAGGAATTTCTTGTCGGTTTCCTTGGGCGCGGGCTTCGGCTGCTTGGGCGGCTTGGCAGTCGCGGTTGCGACAGTCTCGGCGGCGTTGCCAGAGGCGTGCGCCGGCGTGACGTGCGTATCGTCGGCGCCGGCGACACTGGCCGCATCGGCTTCGGCCGCTCCGGCGCTGGCGTGGCCGGGGCCGGCGCTGGCGGTGCCAGTGTCGGTGTCGGCGGCTGTGGCGGCGGCAGCGCCGGCGGTAGTGGTGGCGGCGGCGGCGGTAGCTGCTGCCGCGGTGCCTGCGGTGGCGGCGGTGGCTGCGGCGGCGGTAGCTGCTGCTGCGGTGCCTGCGGTGGCGGCGGTGCCTGCGGCGGCGGTACCTGCGGCGGCGGTGGCGGCTGCGGCTGCGGCGGTGGTTCCTGCGGCGGTGGTGGTGACTGCGGCCTTGGCGGCCGGCTTCGGCGGCGCGGTCAGCGCGGCGCGGGCCTGTTCGACTGCGGCGGCAAAATCGCTGAGCAGGTGGCGCGGCAAGGCATTGTGTTCGGGCGCCTGCTGGTAATCAGCCTGGGCGGCGGCATGGCGTTCCAGCGCCTGCAACGCCTCTTCGGCCGGCAAGCCGGCTTGCGGCAACTTGCGCACCGCAGCCATGGCGTCAATGATGCTGCGCTGCAAGTTGACCTGCGCTTCCAGACGCGCCGCCAACGCCGCCCGGGCGGCGGCATAATCGGCAGCCAGCGTTGGCACATCGGCAACCAGCAGCCACTGGCGATCCAGCTCGGCCACCTGGTTCGGCGTCAGCTTCTCATCCGCCAGCAGGCGTTGCGCCAGATCCAGGCACACCTGTGCTTTTTTTTGCTCCGTCTGCTGGTAGCGGATCGCATCCAGACGGCCCTGCATCAGCTTGGCCACACGACGGTCGGTATTGCGCACCGCCGCCAACACCTGTTCCAGCGCGGCGCGCGACTGCACATGCTCGGCGGCGGTCAGGCGCACGCCGGCAAATTCGCTCTCCAGTATCAGTGCGACCGCAGCCGCTTCATTGCCATTCAGCGCGGCGGCACGCTGCGTCTGCTCGTCACGACGACTGGCGGTGGCGGCAGTGGCCGCATCCTGCTCTGGCGAGGCTGCCGGAGCGGTGGGAACGGCCGAAGTTTCGGTCGCACGCTTAAAGAGGAAATCAAACATGGTGCGCTATGGTGGTGATGACTAAAACCACCATCATAGCAAAGCAGGGAAATTTTGCCCTGCTAACGCGATATGAGGACGGTTATTTCATGACTGCATCGTCGCGCGACGCTTGCCGCGCAGCGCGGTGCAGGGGCCGCGCAGGCAAATCTTCCAAGCTTACAACTGGCAAGACTTGCAGACCGGGAATGGAAATCTGACCGTCATCCACCTCCCCGCCCGGCAGCGCCCGACGACGCGCAGCCACCTGGGCCGCTTCGGCCGGTGGCAGGCCGGAACGTTTCATTTCATCCAGGTGCTTATCGTGCATCATCAGCTGGTTGGCGATGGAGAACCAGGTTTCGCCGGCAATGGCGTTGCGCGCCAGCGCAAACAGTTCCAGTTCCTCTTTTTCCAGCCGCTTCAGCAGTGCAGCGCAAAAAGTGTCGATGCTGTCGCACACTTCGCTGACCTGCTCGTCGCGCACGTCAGCCAGCGCGCCGAGCTTTTCCTGTAGCAGGCGGATCGAGGTCAGCGCGGCCTGGTTCAGCCGGTTCAGATCATCGAGCAGATGATCGGCGTGCTCGGTGGCGTCGCGCAGCGCGGGGATCAAATACATCTCCGTCTTGCGCCAGTGGCAGGCTTGATACAAGGTATTGAGATTTTCGCAAGCGTATTCCAGTTGCGACAGCGTCATGCGATTCTGTTGCATGAGCGTGGTCCGCACATACTTTTGAAACGATATCAGGCTGAGCCGAACACTGGCTTGTTCGACGGACAGGGCAACCAAAGTGTATGTGGCGGTTAACATTCTGACTCCCAGGGGGTAGGTAGCGGAAGTAAAAGTGTAAAGTTTCCCGACAACGGCGCTTTGAGCTAGAACAAACCCGTCAGCGCTCTTGGTCTGATTATCTTATCTCAAGCTTGCGGCGAATGCTACCGCAAAGGCAGTTGCAAACGCACCATTCCGGCTTCCGGGTGCGGCAAAACCACGCCGCCAAAGTGGCGTATCATTTTTTGCACACCGGCGTTCTCGGACAGCGCGTCGCCAACGATCTCGCGCGTGCCTCTGGCACGGAAATAATCCACCAGCTTCTGGAACAGGATGTAGCCCAGCCCTTTCCCTTTCAAATCGGAACGCACGATGACGGCGAACTCGGCTGACTGATTGTCCGGGTCCAGCACCGCCCGCACCACGCCCAGCGTTTCCGGCTCGCCTTGCGCATTGGGCCGGGTGGCGATGAAAGCCATGGCGCGGTCGTAATCGATTTGCGTCAGCCGTGCCAGCTGGGCTGGCGGCAGTTCGCGCATCGCCGAGAAAAAGCGCAGGCGGATGTCGTCCGGCGCCAGCGCGGCGAAGAATTGCTGATGCTGCGGGCCATCCTCCGGCTTGATCGGGCGCAGCAGGATCTGGCCACCATTCCAGTCGAGCCGCTCCTCCAGTTCCTGCGGATACGGGCGGATGGCCAGTTCGGCACGGCGGCCACGCGCCTTGGCCAGGTGCATGCGCGCGCCCAGCGCCACCACGCTGCCGCCGATCGCCAGCAGCGGATTCAGATCCAGCTCCGCCAGTTCGGGCAGGTCGGCCACCATGTCGGCCACCTGTACCAGCGTGCGGATCAGCGCTTCGGCGTCGGCCGCCGTCTGGCCCTGCGCCAGCAGGCGTGAGACGCGGGTGCGATCCACCATGTCGCGCGCCAGCGCCATGTTCAGCGGCGGCAGGCCGGCGGCACGGTCGGCCGCCACGTCGGCGGCAATGCCGCCCTGGCCAAAGAACACCACCGGCCCGAACACCGGATCGTGACTGATCTGGATGCGCGCCGCCGCCAGCGTGGCGCCGGCCAGCGCCGCCTGTTGCGGCGTCGCCAGCGCGATGCCGTAAGCAGCCATCAGCGCGCGCGCATCGGCGTCCGACAGTTCGCTACGGCCGTCATGCAACGCCGCCTGCACCAGCTTGCGCGCGGTCGAACGGCCGCCGGCGCTGGTGGTCGGCACGCCGACCGGCACCTCCATCAGCAATGCCTGGTTGCGGCGGTACTGGGCGATTTGCAGGAAGCCGTGGACGGCTTTTTCCGGCGTGTCGTAGGTTGGCAGGCCGGCGTCGGCAAATACGCGCCGGGCCTGCGCCACCGAGCCGCCGCCCAGCCAGCAGGACAGCACGTTCTTGCCGGCCGCCTGCATCAGCGGCGCCACCGCTTCGGCGATCTGGTGACTCGGCACCATGGCGGTGGGCGCATGCAGGAACAGCAGCGCGTCGGCCTGCGGTTCGCGCAACAGCGCCTGCACGGTGCTGGTGTAGCGCTCGACCTGGGCATCGGCCAGCAGGCCGACCGGATTGGCGTGCGGTGCACCGGCCTGCGTCAGCAGTTTCTGCGTGGCCGGCGACAGTTCCGCCAGTTGCGCGCCGCTGCACGCCAGCGCGTCGGTGGCGATCAATCCGAGGCCGCCGCCATTGGTCAGCACTGCCAGCCGCTCGCCGCGCTGCGGGCGCTGGCGCGCCAGCGTTTCCACCGCGTCAAACAGGTCTTCGGTGGAGTTCACCCGCAACATGCCGGCACGGCGGATGGCGGCGTCGAATACCAGGTCGGCGCCGGGCGCCGCGTCGCGCCCCACTTTCAGCACGATGACCGGCTTGCCGCGCGCCGCCAGGCGGCCGGCCGACATGAACTTGCGCGCGCTGCTGACATGCTCGATGCACAGCAGGATGGCTTCCGTTTCGCCGTCGGCCGCCAGGTAGTCCAGCAGGTCGCCGAAGTCCACGTCAACGCCGTCGCCCATGGCAACAAAACGCGAGAAGCCGATGCCGCGCTGGCCGGCCCAGTCCAACACTGCCGTCGCCAGCGCCGCCGATTGCGAGACGAAGGCCAGCTTGCCCTTCTTCGCCGCCATCTGCGTGAAGCTGGCGTCCAATCCCAGCGCCGGTGATTGCAGGCCGGCGCTGCCGGCGCCGAGGATGCGCAGCAGATAGGGCCGCGCCGCCTCCAGCATCGGCTGGTGCAGGAAGCGGCCACCGCTGTGGCCCGGATCGGCCGTCATGACGATGGCGGCCTTGCCGCCGGCCTGGCCCAGGTCATTGATCAAGCCCGGCACCGTGGCTGGCGGCGTGCAGATGATCGCCAGGTCCGGTGCGATCGGCAGCGCGCTCACGCGGCCGTAGGTTTGCAGTCCTTGCAGCTTCTGGTGCTTGGGATTGACCGGCCACACCGAGCCGCCGTTCTTGAGGAAATCGCTGGCCAGCAGATTGGCCAGTACTCGCGTCCCGATGCGCTGCGGATTATCCGAGGCGCCGATGACGGCGACCGAACGGGGTTGGAACAGACGATCGAGATTGCGGATGCTCATAACTGGCTACCAGCGGGAGGAATGGTCTTCGGTCACGCCCATCAGCTGCGTGACCATGCGTTTGGGTTGATCGGGCGCGGCGCGCACCCAGCCGCTGAAGGTGCCGATCGGCTGCAAATAGCGGCTGGCCGCCACCACCATTTTCTTGTTGTCGCGGCGCGCGCCTTCGGGCGTGAAGGTCAAGTCCAGCATATCGTCTTCGGTGAAGATATGCCATGGCGACAGCGGCTCTTTTTTATCGTACAGGAAGTGCGCCGGGCCAAGCGCAATCAGGTCGCCATCCAGCCACAGCGCGTTTTCGCGGTCGCCGAAATAGCCGGCCTGCAGGTTGAAGCCCAGCTCCATATTGTGCGCCGAGGCCCAGCGCCAGGCGGTGTTTCGCGCCAGCAGGCCGTTGGAGTAATCGAAGCTGGCGATGCCGCCATCGAGCTTGAATTCCTCGCGCCAGGTGCGCACTTCGCCGCGCAGCGGCATGGCCGATGATTTCTGCGTCGCGTGCACCGAGCCTTGGTCGATAGGCCCGGTGGCCAGCAGCAGCGGCGATGGCGACGGACCGAAGCTGGCGTCGATCTCCAGGTAGTCGCAGCGCAGCGCCAGTTCGTAGCTGCCGTCGCCGTTGGTGTCGACGGTGATGTGGCAGCCCTTGGTCTTGAAGCTGCTCGATTCGCCGGCATGGTTGGCCAACCGGGCCGATACCAGCGGCAGGCCGTCCTGCGAGAAGTTGGCCAGCATGTCGCCGTCGCGGCGCTCGAAAGCGTAGGCGAAGGCGGTGCTGATCCAGCCCAGGTCGACGATGGCGACCGCGCAGAACACCTCCTCGGTGCACAGCGCGATGTAATGCCAGCGCTTGTGGTGAAAGCGCCGCCACAGCGGGCTGCGGGAAAATGGCGCGGCCAGCTGGCTCCAGTCGATCTTGCCGACCTGGCCGGCGTAGCGTCCAAACAGCGGTTGGCCGTCGGCGGCCAGCAAGCTGGCGGGGGCGGCGGGCAAACTCATGATGCGGCTTCCTTTTCTGCTCCTGCCGCGTCCAGCGCGGCTTGCAGCTGCGGGCCGAATGCGGCCGGCGCTGCCTGTTGTAATTGGACCTGCGGGCAGGCGTGCCAGTTGGCCAGGCGCTGCAAGGCGCCGGCGATGTCGCGCGTGAAACGGTCGCTGATACGCGCGCCGGGCTCCAGCACCAGCGACTTCACTTCAAACACGCCATCGCGCCGGTGCGCCTTGGCGTCCAGCCGGCCCACCAGCGCGCCACGGCGCAGGATGGGCAGCGTGAAGTAGCCGTATTTGCGCTTGTCGGCCGGCGTGTAGCACTCCAGCCGGTAGTCGAAATCAAATAACTCCAGCGCGCGGCGGCGGTCCCAGACCACAGGATCGAATGGCGACAGGATGGTGGTCAGCGTTGACGCCAGCGCGCCGGCAGCGGCGCTTTCCAGCAATCCGGCGTGGTCCGGATGCACGTATATCGGGTCATCCCAGTCGTCCACCCAGGCGCGCAGCAAGGCGCCCTGCCCGACCAGCATTTCCGGATCAAGGCGCGGCGGCCGGGTGCGGAAGTAGTCGCTGATCCAGGCGCCGCGCGCGCAGCCCATGGCTTTCACCGCCTTCAGCACCAGTTGCCGGCGCACGTCTTCCATCGGCGGCAGCTGGCTGTCGTGCCAGGCTGGCAGCACGCGTTCGGCCAGGTCGTAGATGCGCTGGAAGTTGTGGCGCGCGGAGATCATCAGCTGGCCGGTGGTGAACAGGACTTCCAGCGAGCGCTTTTCAGGTTTCCAGCTCCACCAGCCGCCGGCCTTGCCATCGGTGCGCTCAAAATCCGACGAGCGTGTCGGGCCGTTGGCGCGGATATGTTCCAGCACCGCCTCGACCTCGGCGCGGCGCTCCTTCATCCAGGTGGCCGAATACTTCCAGCCCATGGCCTCCGGGTCCAGCATGCGATGGCGGTACAAGCCGTAATCCTCGACCGGCACGAAGCAGGCCTCATGCGCCCAGTATTCAAATAATTCACCTTGCGCCAGCGCCTGCTCCAGCCACGGCTGCGGATAATCGCCCAGCCGGCTCCATAGCACCAGGTAGGGACTGCGCGCCACCACATGAATGGTATCGATTTGCAGCACGCCCATTTGCCGGATCGCGGCCAGCACATCTTCCCGACGGGCCTTGCGGCGGCGCGGCTGTAACAGCCCTTGCGCCGCAAGGTGCAGCGCGCGCGCGGCGGACAGGCTCAATATCGGTTCGGTCATAGGCACTATTCTAATAAAGTTTTCAATATTGCCTGTGGCCGGAGTGACGTTTTTTCGCACCTTTCACGCCAAAAGTGATATTTCCGTGCAGAATAACCTCAAAGCCATCCGTGAGGACTCCCGCCCGATGTTCGCCGCTCTCCGCCGCCTGTACCGCGCCATCCTGCTGCCCGCCTTCGGCATCGCGCTGCTGGCCTTCATGTGGGCCGCCGTCGCCTATCAGGTGCGGCAGGAAAAGCACACCGCGCACTACGAAGCGGTGCTGCATAGCCAGTCGCTGGCGCGCACGCTGGCCGAGCATACCAACCACCTACTGCGCCAGGTCGATCACGCCACCCAGCTGTTCAAGCTCAAATACGAAGAAAGCGACGGCAGGCTGCGGCTGCCCGAGTTCACCCGCAGGAACGGCCTGCTCGATTCGCTGCTGCCAACCAAGCTCGATCTGCCACTGGCGGTGCTGGACCGTGAGGGTAATATCATCGAAAGCATGAACGGTTACTTCGCACCCAACCTGAAGCACCATCCGATCTTCAGGAAGCACGCGGGCAGCAGCGACGATACCGCGCTGGTGGCCACGCCGGTGGTCGACAGCCGCACCAAGAAATGGCAGATCCAGATCTCGCGCCGGCTGAACAATCCCGCTGGCGGCTTCGCCGGCGTCATCATGGTGATGATCGATCCGGCCTATTTTGTCGAGGACTATGACCGCCTGACCGTCGATGCCGGCGGTGCGGTAATGCTGATCAGCCGTGAAAACGGCATGTCGGCGGCGCGCATTGACGACCAGGTCATCATCAGCGACAGCATCGATTTCAGCGTGGCGCAGTCCAGTCCTACCCAGCCGCCCGAAGAATTTCTGCTCAAGCGGCGATTCGACGCCATCGACCGCATCTACGGCTATGCCGAGATGCCGCGCTTCCAGCTGATGGCGGTGGTCGGCAATCCCGCCGAATCGCAGATGGCGCGCTTCGAACACCGCCGCGACATGTACTATATCGCCACCACCGTGGCTTCGGTGCTGGTGCTGCTGTTCGTCTACCTGCTGGTGCAGCAGGCGCACCGGCTGCGCCGCACCGCCAGCATGGTGATCGAAGCACAACTGATGCTGCGTGCCGCCGCCGACGCCAGCCTGGATGCGGTGTTCCTGTTCAAGGCCTGCCGCATGCGCGGCGCGCGGCGCGAGATCCTGGATTTCACCATCGCCGACCTGAATGAGCGCGGCGCGCAGCTGCTGGGCTACCGCAGCGCCGACATCAAGGGCAAGCGCCTGGTGGAGGTCGTGCCCGAGCTGCACTCCAAAGGCTTTGTCGAAAAATACCGGCATGTGCTGGAAGCCCGCCAGCCGCTGGAAGAAGAGTTCGAGGTCGACTTCCTGCCCAACCGCGAGGTTCACTGGCTGCACCATCAGATCGTGCCGATCACCGACGGCGTCGCGGTCAACGTGCGCGACATCACCTCGCGCATGGAGACCGAACTGGCCGCCCGCAAGCAGCAGGCGGAACTCACCGCCGTCAACGATGCCTCGCCACTCGGCCTGCTGCGCGCCGACGCAACCGGCCATTGCACCTACGTCAACCGGACGTTTGAACTGATTACCGGCCTGACCCGCGAGGAAGCGCTGGGCGACGCCTGGCTGCGCGCGGTCCATCCACAGGACCGCGCTGTGCTGAAGAACGCGCTGGCCCATATGGCGCAGACGCGCGTCCCCTACCAGGACACGCTGCGCTGCGTTCATCCGGACGGCATGATCGTCTGGGTCTCGTTCAAGATCGCCGCCATGGTGGTGGACGGGAAGATCTACGGCTACGTTGGCACGGTGGACGACATTACCCACGTGCGCAAATCGGTGATGGCGCTGCGTGAAAGCGAATCGCGCCTGCGCACCATCGCCGACACGCTGCCGGCCATGGTCGCGTATATCGACGCCGGCCAGGTCTACCGCTTCCACAACGTCGCCTACGAACGGGAATTCAACCGTAGCGGTACATCGGTGCTGGGCCGCACCATCCGCGACACCATGGGCGAGGAGCGCTACGCCTTCCTCGAAGCCTACGTCGAGCGCGCGCTGCAAGGCGAGACGCTGACCTTCGAGGAGGAAGACACCAGCGACAGCAGCAACCTCGCCGAGCGCACTTACGAAGTGGTGTACATCCCGCAGCTGGACGAAGACGGCGCGAATGTCATCGGCTTCCACGTCATGCGGCAGGACATCACCGTGCAAAAACGCGAGAAACAGCGGCTGCTGCGGCTGTCGCAGGTTGACGCGCTGACCGGGCTGACCAACCGCGCCGGCTTCCTGCAAAAGCTGCACGATGCGATGATCGCCACGCGCGCCAACGGCAACCTGATGGCGGTGATGTATATGGATATCGACCGCTTCAAGCCAGTCAACGACACCTTCGGCCATGCGGTCGGCGACGCGCTGCTGAAAGCCTTCTCGGCGCGGCTGACCCACACCATGCGCGCCAGCGACACCATCGCGCGCCTGGGCGGCGATGAGTTCACTATCATCATGGAGCGCATCCACCGGGTGGACGACGCGGCGGCGCTGGCAGCCAAAATCGTCGCAGCCATGCAGGCAGACTTCGACCTCGATGGCACGGTGGTGTCGATCTCCACCAGCATCGGCCTGACCTTCTACAGCGAGGAGGACGTCAGCCCGGCCGAACTGCTGAACCGCGCCGACATCCTGCTGTACGAGGCCAAACAGGCCGGTCGCAATACCTTCCGCGCCGGCCAGATGCAGCACGCCCCCGCAAGCAACGTGGCATAAATCAAACCGGTCGCAGCCGGCATGCGCTATATTGGCGCTTTTCCGGCTGTTTCACATACTTCATGCGTTTGCTGCACACCTCCGACTGGCACCTCGGCCAATCCCTGCATAATTTTGAGCGTCACTACGAACACCAGCGCTTCCTCGACTGGCTGCTCGACGCCATCGTTGCCGAACAGGCCGACGTGCTGCTGATCGCCGGTGATATTTACGATAATGCCAATCCGTCGGCGGCTTCGCAGAAGCAGTTGTACCGTTTCCTGCGCCTGGCCAAAGAGCGCGCGCCGCACCTGAACCTGATCATCGTCGCTGGCAATCACGATTCGCCGGGACGGCTGGATGCACCCGGCCCGCTGCTGGAGGCGCACGGCACGCGCGTCATCGGCGCGGTGCAGCGCAATGCCGACGGTGAGATCGATGTCGCATCGCTGGTGCTGCCGCTGACCGGCCGCAGCGGCGAGGTCGAGGCCTGGTGCCTGGCCGTGCCCTTCCTGCGTCCCGGCGACGTGCCGCGCGCGAATGCCGCCGAAGGCGTCGATCCTTACCTGGCCGGCATCGCCCTGCTCTATCAGCAGGCGTTTGAACTGGCGCACAGCAAGCGGCAGGACGGCCAGGCCATCATCGCCATGGGCCATTGCCACATGGTGGACGGCCAGATGTCCAGCGATTCCGAGCGCCGCATCGTCATCGGCGGCACCGAGATGCTGCCGGCCGGGATCTTCGATCCGGCGATTGCCTATGCTGCGCTTGGCCATCTGCATCTGGCGCAGCACGTCGGCAAGCAAGAGCACATCCGCTATTGCGGCAGCCCGCTGCCGTTGTCCTTCGCTGAAGTGAATTACGCCCACCAGATCCTGCGCATCGACCTGGAAGGCGCCGCCGTGCGCGAGATCGCGCCGGTGCCGGTGCCGCGTGCGGTGGAACTGCTGCGCGTGCCGTCCAGGCCGGCCCCGCTGACGCAGGTGCTGGAAGAACTGGCGGCGCTGTCGCCGCCGGAGGCGCCAGTCGAGCAGCAGCCCTACCTGGAAGTGCGCGTGCTGCTGGAACAGCCGGAGCCCGGCCTGCGCGCGCGCATCGAAGCAGCGCTGGATGGCAAGCAGGTGCGCCTGGCAAAAATCGAAACCTCGACCGCCGCCCGCGCCTCCTCCATCGACAAGGAAGTGATGACGCTGGACCAGCTGGAAAAACTCAAGCCGGACGACATTTTCCGGCAGCTATACGAGCAGCGCTTCGGCAATGCAGCGCCGGTCGATCAACTGAGCGCCTTTGCGGAGTTGATGCAACCATGAGAATCCTGAAAATCAGCGGCAAGAACCTGGCCTCGCTGGCAGAGGAATTCACTGTCAATTTCGAATCCGAGCCATTGGCATCGACCGGCCTGTTCGCCATCAGCGGCCCGACCGGCGCCGGCAAAAGCACGCTGCTGGACGCATTGTGCCTGGCCTTGTACGACGCCACGCCACGCCTGTTGCGCGTGGCCGGGCGCAATTACCTGTCCGACGTCGGCAACGAGACAGTTTCCACGCAGGACCCGCGCACGCTGCTGCGCCGTGGCACGGCCGAGGGCTATGCCGAAGTCGATTTCGTCGGCAGCGACGGCGCCACCTATCGTGCGCGCTGGAGCGTGCGCCGCTCGCGCACCAAGGCGGAAGGCGCGTTGCAGCCAACCGCGATGTCGCTCAAGCTGCTGCCGTCGGAACAGCCGATCGGCGCCACCAAGACCGAGGTGAAAGCCGAAATCGAGAAACGCATCGGGCTGTCGTTCGAACAGTTCACGCGCGCCGTGCTGCTGGCGCAGAACGAGTTCTCGGCCTTCCTCAAGGCCGAGGACAACGAGCGCGGCGAGCTGCTGGAGACGCTGACCGGCAGCACTGTCTACTCCGAGATTTCCATCCGCGCCTTCGAGCGCAACAAGCTGGAACAGGCGGCGCTGCAAAAACTCAACCTGCGGCTGGCGGACCAGAAACCGCTGACCAGCGAACAGCGCGCCGAGATCACGTCGCAAAGCACTGACGCCGCCATCGCCTTGCAGGCGCTGGATCAGAAAAAGACCGAACTGGAAGAAGAACTGCGCTGGCACCAGCAAGCCGAGAAGCTGACGCAGGAAGAGCAAGCCGCGCAGCAGGCCAGCACCACCGCACAAGCGGCTATCGAAGCAGCGGCTCCGCGCCATGCGGCACTGGCGCGCATCGACGCCGTGCAGCCGGCACGACCACTGGACGAAGATATTCATCGCATCGACGCCGACATCGCCGCCACGCAAAACGCCATCGTCGCCAATGCGCAGAACGTGCAGCAGGCCACAGCCGCCCTGGAACAAGCCAGCGCCGCACAGGCGCAAGCCGCCGCCAGCCAGCAGCAAGCCGAAGCGGCGCAACGCGACGCCGCCCCGCAACTGGACCAGGCCAAGGCGCTGGACGCCCGCATCGAAGCCATGCTGCCCGCCTGGCGCCAGGCTTCCACTTCCTGCGAAAAAGCCGATCACGCCGAGGCCGCAGCCAGGACCGCGCTGCAAGCGCGCCAGAACGAACACGCGCGCCTGGCCGCGCAACAGCAGGCTGGCGTCACCTGGCTGGAGCAGCACAAGCACTGGAAAACGCTCGCGCAGCAATGGGAACGCTGGGACGTGCTGTTCGTGCAGGCCGGCCAGGCGGCCGCGCAGGCCGAGCGCCTGCATAACGGCCTGTCGCGCGTGCAGCGCAACGCTCAACTGCATCGGGACGAGGAAGCCGATGCCAGCACCAGGCTGGCAGCCGCTGTGCAGGCGCTGCAAGCGCTGGACCTCCAGCGCCAGCAAGCCGCGCAAGAAATGGCCATGTATCCGGTCGAGCAGCTGCGCGAATCGCGCACCGGCTGGGAGCAGCATCGCGATCTGCTTGCCGGCGCGGAGAAAATCTGGCTGGACCTCGAAGCCCGCCAGGCCCGCCATGCGCAGATCGAAGCCCAATCGGTGCAACTGCGACATTCCATGACCGCCGCCGAAGCGCAACTGAACGCCGCCCAGCAGCAAGGCATCGCCATCATGGCGACCTTTGCGCAGGCGGAGCGCTCGCTCAAGCTGGCGGAAGCCGCCACGGCCGCCAGTGTGGAATCGCTGCGGCAAACGCTGGAAGATGAGACACCTTGCCCGGTCTGCGGCGCCAAAGACCACCCATACCGCCACAGCGACGACCGGCTGCAAATCATGCTGCGCGAGCTGCAAGGCGATGTGGCGCGCAGCCGTCAGCAGATGGAGGCCAACGTCAAGCATCAGGCAGCGCACAGCGCCACCGCGCAAGCCAGCGCCGACCAGCTCAACGTGCTGGCCGCCGAACAACGCTCCGTGCAGCAGCAGCTGGAACGCGTGCGCGCCGTCTGGTCCGCGCATCCGCTGGTTGATGGCAGCGAACTGCCGCTGGAAGCCGAGCGCACCGCGTGGTTCACCGCGCAGCTGCAAGAAGCATATAAGGCTTTGCAGATGGTCGAGCAGCAGGAGCGCGCCTTGCACGCCGCCCGCGTCGCACGCGATCAGGCGCAAGCCGCCTACGAGCGCGCAGCCGCCGATCACACGCGCCTGCAAACCGTCGCTGCCACCGCCAAGACCGCGCTGGCGCAAGCCAACACCGAGTACAAGGGCCTGGAGGATCAGCGCATCGAAGTAGCGCTGGTATTGAGCGGCCTGCTGTCCGACCTGGACGCGGCCTTCAGCGGCGGCGAAATTCCAAGCGAAGAATGGAAGGAAGACTGGAAGTCCGGGCCGGCACGGTTCTATGAAGCGCGTCAATCGGAAAGCAAGCAATGGCTGGCGCAGCGCGGCGCCTACGACGAACGCGCGGCCTCCCTCGCTGGCTTCGAGGTCGAGCTGAAGGCGCTGACGGATGCATGGTCCAAGGCCAGCCAGGACGCCTTCACCATCCGCGAAACCTTTGGCGCCGCCGATGCCGCGCTCAAAGCCAGTCAGGAACAGCGCATGGCCATGTGGGCCGGCAAGGAAGTGCGCGACGTCGAGGCGGCGCTGCAAGCAGCCATCGATGCGGCGAAGGTGCGCTACGCCGCCAGCCAGGCGGCAGCGCAGCAAGCCGGCCAGGCCCGCACACGCGCCGACGAAGCGCTGGCGCAAGCCAACCAGCGCCTCGCCGCCTTGCAAGCCTCCGCTGCCGCAGCCGCCGGGCGCCTGACCGAATGGCTGTCCGCATTCCAGCAGCGCCAGCCCGAAGCCGGCATGCAGGATCTGGCGCAATTGCGCGAACTGCTGGCCACACCGGCCGACGACATCGCCATCGAACGCAACGCGCTGCAATCGCTCGCCCGCGCCGCCGACCAGGCGATCACGGTACTGCAAGAACGCCAACGCCAGCGCGAACAGCACCAGCTCACCGCCCCGCCATCACGCTCCGCCACCCTGCAAGCCGACGACGCCAGCGCGAACGCCGATAACGACAACGCCACTGCCGACCTGTGGACCGCCGACGCCGCAGCGGACCTGCCAGCCGACGACGCGCCGCAGCCGCAGGCCGCTGACACAGCCGACACGCGCGCTCCGGCCGCATCGCCGATCGACACTGTGACGGCCGCCCTCAACACCCTGCTGGCCGAACGCAAAACCGCCAACGACCACGCCACCGCCCTGCAACTCGCGCTGGCGCAGGATGACGAAAAGCGCCGCCGCTCGCACACCATGCTGACCGAAATCGAGCAGCAGGAAACCTTCGCCCAGCGCTGGGCGCGCATGGACGACCTGATTGGCTCCGCCGACGGCAAGCGCTTCCGCAACTACGCCCAGCAATTCACGCTGGACGTCCTGCTCGGTTACGCCAACGCCCACCTGAACCACCTGTCGCGCCGCTACCAGCTGGAACGCATCCAGAACAACACTGCACCATCGCTCGCGCTACTGGTGCGCGACCAGGACATGGGCGGCGAAATGCGCTCGGTGCACTCGCTGTCCGGCGGTGAATCCTTCCTGGTCTCGCTGGCGCTGGCGCTGGGCCTGGCCTCGCTGTCCTCCAACCGCGTGCGCGTCGAATCGCTGTTCATTGACGAAGGCTTCGGCAGCCTGGACGCCGATACCCTGCGCGTCGCCATGGACGCACTGGACGGCCTGCAAGCGATGGGCCGCAAGGTTGGCGTCATCTCCCACGTGCAGGAAATGACCGAACGTATCTCGGCCAAGATCCTGGTGCAACCGTCGGCCGGCGGCCGCAGCACGATTAGCGTCATGTAAGCCGCGCGGTGCTATGATTTAGCCTCCGCGAGGCAAAAACATGAGCATCGGCGCCCTATCAGCGAGTTCCGGCTACCCGTCCCCGGCGCACAGCGTGCCGCCGGTGCAGGTGGCCGCGTCCGCACAAACCGCACAAACTGCGCAATCCACGCCGTCCACGCCGTCCGCCTCCACCAAGCTATCCAACGAAGCACTGGCCCTGATCGACCAGCTCAAGGCCCGCGACCTCGAAGTCCGGCAGCACGAGCAAGCCCACATGGCCGCCGCCGGCGGGCTGGCGACCTCCGGCGCCTCCTACACCTACCAGCGCGGCCCGAACGGCGTCGATTACGCCATCGGCGGCGAAGTCAATATCGACACCTCGCCCGGCGCCACACCCGAGGAAACCATCGAACGCGCACGCGCCATCCAGGCGGCGGCGCTGGCGCCGGCCGAGCCTTCCGGCCCGGATCGCGCAGTGGCCACCCAGGCGCAGCAGATGGAAATGCAGGCGCGTGCCGAGCTGGCGCAGCGCGCCTACGACAGCGGCCCGCCAGCCACGCCGTCGGTCGACATCTTTGCGTGAGTGATAAAATCCCGCCTTTGTCTTTGTAAGCAGTCACGCAACCATGTTAAAAGCACCACGTACCCTCACCTTCAAATGCGCCAAGTGCGCCAAAGCCGTGCAAGTCCGCCTGCAAAAAGTTTCGGCCTGCTCGCACATCCAGCCTTACGTCGGCGTTTGCCAGTGCGGCGAAGTACGTCACCACGCCATCGGCCAGAAAGACGCGGTTGCTTCCTACCTGGCCGCACCGGAAGGCTGGACCCACCACCACTAAATTGCGCGCCGGGCCCTCAAGTATTGGACCAGGATACCGTTAAAGAGTTGTAGAAGTGTTATTAAACGGAATCCATCATGTCTATCATCTCCAATCTGGGCAACCGCTTGCCCTCGCTGTACACCGGCAACCAGGCCAATGACAGCAAGCCGGCAGCTTTGCAAAAACTGCAAGGCGCGACGCCGGCCAAGCAGTCCAGCAACCCGCTGGACCTGACCAGCCGCGTCGCCGCGCTCGGCAACGCCACGGTGGATTTCGCCCAGGATTTCGTCAACAGCTTCACCCAGGCCCTGTTTGGCGATGACGCCAAGGGCGCGGTGATCGACTTTGACTCGGCCAGCCTGGAAACCACGTCCACCTTCGCCGCCGGCGTGCAGCAGACCCGCAGCGGCGGCAGCGTCACCAATGCGGCGGCTTTCAGCCTGACCGATAGCTCGCACTTCGTCGGCAAAGGCACCATCACCACCGCCGATGGCCGCAAGTTCGATTTCGAAGTGGAAGTCCAGTACGACGCCGAGCTGAGTGCGGCGGCCAGCCAGACCAGCAACGCTGACGAGCTGCCGCAGCCGGACCAGACCACCGACACCAAGGACCTGCCCGTGGTGCAACTGCCAAACCTCGACTTCCCTGGCACGCTGGCCGACCTGTTCCAGCTCATCGGCCGCAACCTGCAAACCGCGCTGGCCAGCAGCGACAACAGCGCCAACAAAACCGACGACGGCATCGACCGCAACACGCTGCGCAGCCTGTCGCTGCGCCTGCTCAACCTGGTCGACAGCAAGGACACCAATACCTACGCGGCGCCGACCGCCGCCGACAAGGCCAAGGCAAGCGCCAACGCCACCGATGTCGACGTCAAGGAAGCGACGCCTGCTGAAACGCCGGCACCTGCGGCGGAAACCACCGACACCGCAACTCCGGCGTCCGACACCGCATCGGTATAATAGCGGCTCCGCGCCACGCAACTCCGCGTGGCGCCTCCCTATTTTATCGATCGCCTCCCCATGCCTGAACAAATCTCCTCGCCGATTCCACAACAAATCCACTGGGAGGAGAACGGCGAACAGCACTCCGCGCTCTGGCGTTCCGAAACCGGCATGCCACCGCCGAAACGCGTCATCATCGCCGACGACACCACCAATGCGGACGTTGCGTATCGCCTGGCCTGCGAAGGCACGGCGCTGCTGTGGCGCGGCGACTTCCAGAACGCACGCCAGTTGCTGCAAGCACTGGCCCGCCGTGCAGACCACAAGGGCCGCGCCGGCAAAAAAGCCAAGGCGCCGAAAGTGCCGGCTTCGCCGACCGAAGCCTTCCACCTGCACCGCCAGGCGCAGTCTCAGCGCGCCCGCACGCTGGCCATGCTGCTCATCCCTTTCGACGAGGGCTACAGCATTCCGCTGCGCCGCGCGCCGGACGTCAAGCTGGCTTGCAATGAAGCTTACGGCCGCTACGAACAACCATTCATCGCCTCGCTGCGCGAGCTATTAGGCCTGATCGGCGCGCACGAATGGCGCCGTACCGGCGTCGAGATCCCGGCGCTGGGCGCGCGCATCCATCCGCACTACGGCGTGTTCTCGCCGGTGCGCGGGGAATATGTGCAGATGGTGGCGGATGCACCGCTGCCGGCGGGCGCCAAGCTGGCGTTCGATATCGGCGTCGGCACTGGCGTGCTGTCGGCGGTGCTGGCCAAGCGCGGCATCGCCCGCGTGATCGCCACCGACCAGGATCAGCGGGCGTTGCGCTGCGCCCGCGAGAATCTCGCGCTGCTGGGCTACGACAGCCAGGTCGAACTGCAAGTGGCAGACCTGTTCCCCGAAGGCCGCGCGCCGCTGGTGGTCTGCAATCCGCCATGGGTGCCGGCACGTCCCAGCTCGCCGATCGAATATGCCGTGTATGACCCGGACAGCGGCATGCTGCGCGGCTTCCTCAACGGCCTGTCGTCGCACCTGACGCCGGGCGGCGAAGGCTGGCTGATCCTGTCCGACCTGGCCGAGCATCTCGGTCTGCGGCCGCGCGCGCAGCTGCTGGAATGGATTGCCGCCGCCGGCCTCAAAGTACTGGACCGGATCGACGTCCGCCCGGTGCATCCACGCGCCGCCGACGCCACCGATCCGCTGCACGCCGCCCGCGCCGCCGAGGTCACATCGCTGTGGCGATTAGGGGCCGAATAAGCCGGGCTTGCGCATCAGGGCAAACCTGTATATAATGATTGCCTTCAGACGCGGGGTGGAGCAGTCTGGCAGCTCGTCGGGCTCATAACCCGAAGGTCACAGGTTCAAATCCTGTCCCCGCAACCAAATACTAAAAAAGGCTTATCGCGCTGCGATAGGCCTTTTTTGCTTTGGGGCTCAGCAAGTGAGTTTATTAAAAAAGCAATTATCACAAACAAAATATAATTGTTCCAGAATCATTGCTTTTAAGATATCCTGAATTGGCAACAACACCATTTCATCCACCTTGGAGATCCCATGCCCGTAACGAAGAAACTGCTGTCTGCTTCGATCCTTGTCCTAGGCGCGCTGCTGTCCAGCACCAGCCACGCCGCACGCGAGACCACTGCGTACACCTTCGATTTCGACAATCTCGCTGTTGGGCTTTATAACCCCAACTTGCTTACGCCTATCGGCCACGGGTTCAAGTCGAACATCCAAAATGTGGTGCCGGAAGCAGACGGCGTCGGCAATGCCGTACAAGGCGACAGCATTTATTTTACCGGCCCCAACAGCAACATAAGCGGATTCGATATTACCGTCACCTCGCCCAAATTAATCAACGGGCAACAAGCGCTCGGGTATGTGGTGAAAATCGAAGCCATGCTCGGAAATAAATGGTTCGCAGCGCAGTGGCTGGCCCCTGCGCCCGATGGCACCGGCACGAATACGATCCACATCTCGCCGACCGCGATCGGCGGCGACTGGGGCTACCCGTATGGCGAGGTTCGCCCGTTTTACTGGGGGATTACCGTCGGTGCCTGCGTTGTCTGCGGCGATTACAATAACGGCAATTTCTACAATATCAGTCAGGGCTCCTATGTGACCGGATGGGATACTTATGACAACTATGTTTATACCGATTTTGCCATCGACAATCTCAGCGTCATCTCCTATGCCCCCGTGCCAGAGCCTTCATCGTACGCCATGATGCTGGCTGGCCTGGCTGGCCTGATCGGCGTACAGCGCCGCCGTCAAACGCGAAAGCAAGCGTAATTGAGCTAACTTGACAAGTGGAGGCGTGACTTCGCCTCCACTTCCACCTGTCATAAAGCCGTACCCAATCAACCGCAAAACTGTCACAATTATCCTTTCAAGTTAGCCATGGAGGCGCAGGTGAAAGATATCGAGCAAGTGATGGAACAACCAGAACAACTGGAACATGCAGCGCAAAACGCTCCCGCCAACCCTTCGCGCCGCCGCATCTTCCAGGCAGCCGGCGCCGCCGGTCTGGCAACCACGCTGCCGGTACTGAGCGAAGCCGCCCCGGCCAAAGCCGCCGCCAAAGGCTCGCTCGATGACAAGCTGAAGGCCAATATCAAGAACGTGGTGGTGATCTATTTGGAGAACCGCAGCTTCAACAACCTGTTCGCCAATTTCCCTGGCACCGCCCAGCCTCTGTCCGCCGTGCCGGCTACCGCCTCCGCGCAGCGTGACCGCGATGGTTCGGTGCTGCCGTCGCTGCCAAAAGTCTGGGGCGGCATGGTGCCGAATACCCAGGACATCGGTGGCAAAAAATACGCCATCAAGGAAGACGACATCAAGGGTCTGCCGAACGGTCCTTTCAAACTGGTCGACACCGAAGGCAAGCCGCTGCCGGAAGCCGTCATCACGCGTGACCTGTGGCACCTGTTCTACCAAAACCAGATGCAGATCAACGGCGGCAAGAACGACGGCTTCGCTGCCTGGGGCAACACCGGCGGCATGGTGATGGGCTACTACAGCGAGACCGATAAAAACCTCGGCCTGTGGAAGATCGCCGAACAGTACACGCTGTGCGACAACTTCTTCATGGCGGCTTTTGGCGGCTCCTACCTGAACCACCAGTTCCTGATTACCGGCCGCGTGCCGGAATACTTCAACGCCAAGGACACCGCGACCAAGAAGAAGATCGCGGTGCTGGACGATGGCCCGACTGGCTATCGCCTCTCCGTCACCCAGGATTCGCCGGCATCGGCGATGGACGGCCATCCGCACTTCGTCAACAACGGCGCCATCACGCCGGACGGCTACGCGGTCAACACCATGGCGCCGCCGTACCAGCCTAGCTACATCCGCCCGGCCTACGACGGCGATCCGCTGCACGCGGATCCGAAAGACGCCAGCACCCTGCCGCCGCAAACCTATGACACCATCGGCGATCTGCTGTCGCGCAAGAAGATCAGCTGGGCGTGGTATGGCGGCGCGTGGCAGGCGGCGCTGGATGCACGTGGCGGCGGCGAGAAGCCGAACTTCCAGTACCACCACCAGCCGTTCAACTACTTCAAGCAGTTCGCGCCGGGCACCAAAGAGCGCGAGGAATACCTGCGCGACGGCGGCCTGGGCGACAGCCCGATCTCCAACAAATTCATCGCCGACGCGGTGGCAGGCAAGCTGCCGGCCGTGACCTTCTACAAGCCGCAGGGTAATCTGAACCTGCACGCCGGCTACTCGGACATCGAGTCCGGCGATGCCCACATCACCAATATAATCGAGCACCTGAAGAAGTCACCGCAGTTCAAGAACATGCTGGTGGTGATTACCTTCGATGAAAACGGCGGCTGGTGGGATCACGTGGCGCCGCCAAAAGGCGACCGCTGGGGGCCGGGTTCGCGCATCCCTGCCATCGTCATTTCGCCATTCGCGAAAAAAGGCCATGTGGACCACACCTTCTACGACACCACGTCGATCATGCGCTTCATCACCCGCCTGCACGGCCTGCCCTTGCTGGAAGGCCTGAAGACGCGCAACGAAGCCTTTGCCGCCCGCCACGCCACGCCGCCGGGCGACCTGACGGGGGCCCTGAGCTTCCGTTGAGTTTGCGCTTTGTGTTACACTCCACGCCTTAAGTAATCGCTAACGGAGCCCGACTGATGCAGCCGGGCTTTTGTTTTTTTCCAGATGAGAGATAAAAAAGATAACGCGACGTTCGACCTGCCCGGTTTTTTGCCCGCCGTGCCGCTCGAACCAGAGGCCAAGCGCGCGCCGCCGCCGCGCCCCCGCCGCGCCGCGCTGAAGCAAGAGCAGCTGGAACTGCTGGAGCCGACCGATACCTCGGGTCTGCCTGTCTGGGTACGCGACGAAAATCTCGACCTCACCGGTTTGCCGGTATGGAAGCGTGACTGATACGGCACAGCCGCAGCACACTTCACAAACACCTCCCGCACAGTCAGCGCGACGCCTGTTAGACTGTGTTCACATCCTTTTAGAACAGGGTCCGCCATCATGACTTCCACCTCCTTCGCCAGCCTGCCGCTGAATCCCGCCTTCCTGGATAACCTCGACTCGCTCGGCTACAAGGAGATGACGACCATCCAGGCGCAAAGCCTGCCGTCGGTGCTGGAAGGCCGCGACCTGATCGCCCAGGCCAAGACCGGCAGCGGCAAAACCGCCGCCTTCGGCATCGGCATCCTGGCCAAGCTGAATCCGGCCTGGTTCGCAGTACAGGCGCTGGTGCTGTGCCCTACCCGCGAGCTGGCCGACCAGGTGGCCGGCGAGCTGCGCCGCCTGGCCCGCTCGACCGGCAACGTCAAGGTGCTGGTGCTGACCGGTGGCTCGCCGATGCGCCCGCAGATCGCCTCGCTGGAGCATGGCGCCCACATCGTGGTCGGCACGCCGGGCCGCGTCCGCGACCACCTGGGCCGCGAAACGCTGGACCTGTCCAAGGTCGGCACGCTGGTGCTGGACGAAGCCGACCGCATGACCGACATGGGCTTCTACGACGAAATCGCCGGCATTGTCAGCGCCTGCCCGAAACGCCGCCAGACTTTGCTGTTCTCGGCCACCTACCCGGACGATATCCGCCGCGCCACCGATGACTTCCTGGTTGATCCGGTTGAAGTCACCGTCGAGGCGCAGCACGACAACAGCCAGATCGAGCAGCTGTTCTTCGAGATCGGTTTCGATAACCGCAACGAAGCAGTGGCGCGCCTGCTGGGCCACTACAAGCCGGTGTCGGCGATCGCCTTCTGCAACACCAAGGTGCAATGCCGCGAGCTGGTCGAGCATCTGCAATCGAAGGGTTTTTCCGCACTGACGCTGTACGGCGAGCTGGAACAACGTGAACGCGACGAGATCCTGATCCTGTTTGCCAACCGTAGCTGCTCTGTACTGGTGGCCACCGACGTTGCCGCGCGCGGCCTGGACATCCCCAACCTGGAAGCGGTCATCAACGTTGATGTGTCCAAGGACACCGAGGTGCACATCCACCGCGTCGGCCGTACCGGCCGTGGCGGCGAGCAAGGCCTGGCGCTGTCGCTGTGTGCGCCGAACGAGAAGAAGTGGGTCAAGCTGATCGAGGAATACCAGGGCCAGCCGGTCAACTGGTTCGACCTCGACAGCCTCGATGACAACGAGTACGGCGTCGATCCGGCACCGATGATGACGCTGGTAATCTCCGGCGGCAAGAAGGACAAGCTGCGCCCAGGCGACGTGCTGGGCGCGCTGACCGGCGATGCAGGTCTGAGCAAGGAACAAGTCGGCAAGATCAACGTGACCGAGTTCCAGACCTACGTCGCCATCGACCGCCGCGTCGCCTACGACGCCTTCGCGCGCCTCAACAAAGGCAACCCGCTGGGCGGCGACTTCGGCGCCATCAAAGGCCGCAACTTCAAGATGCGCTTTATCGACGCCTGAGCTGTTTAACGGTGCTTCGGCTGCTCGATGTGTGGCAGCAGCACCGTCAGGATGCCCAGCAGCGGCAGGTAGGAGCACAGCTGGTACACATAGGCGATGCCTTTGATGTCGGCGATATGGCCCATCGCTGCGGCGCCGATGCCGCTGACGCCGAACATCAGGCCGAAGAAGATACCCGCCACCATGCCGACCTTGCCCGGCATGAGTTCCTGCGCAAACACCACAATCGCGGAGAAGGCGGACGAGATCACAAAGCCGATCACCACCGACAGCAGCGCAGTCCAGAACAAGCCGACATACGGCAGCGCCAGCGTGAACGGCGCCGCGCCGAGGATCGAGATCCAGATCACGCGCTTGCGGCCTATGCGGTCGCCAATCGGGCCGCCCATGAAAGTGCCCGCTGCCACAGCGGCAAGGAACAGGAACAGATACATCTGGGCGTTCGCCACCGACACGCCGAATTTATCGATCAGGTAGAAGGTGTAGTAGCTGGTCAGGCTGGACATGTAGATGTACTTGGAGAAGACCAGCAGCGCCAGCACCGTCATGGCGCCATACACCTGTGCCTTCGGCAGCGGCGACACCGCAGCGGCGGCAGCCTTCTTCGGCTGCGCCAGATGGTGGCTGTGCCAGCGGCTGACGTACACCAGGACCACGATCGCGGCCAGCACCAGCAGCGCGAACCAGGCGATATTGCCCTGGCCACGGCCGATGATCACCGCCGCCGCCAGCACAGGTCCCAGCGCAGAACCGGCATTGCCGCCCACCTGGAACAGCGACTGCGCAAAGCCGAAGCGGCCACCGGACGCGGCGCGCGCCACGCGCGAGGCTTCAGGGTGGAAGGTCGACGAGCCAACGCCAATCAGCGCCGCCGACACCAGCAGCGCCGGGAAAGTCGAGGCAAACGACATCATCAACACGCCGACCAGCGTGGCCACCATCCCCATCGGCAGCAGGAAAGGCATCGGGCGCTTGTCGGTGTAGTGGCCGATCCATGGTTGCAGCAGCGAGGCGGTGCACTGGAAAGTCAGCGTAATCAGGCCGACCTGCGTGAAGCTCAGGCCAAATTCCGATTTCAGCATCGGGTAGATCGATGGCAGCATGGCCTGGGTGAGATCGTTCAGCAGGTGGACCAGTGCAACCGCACCGAGTATCTGCATGACCGTGTCGCCGTGTGGACGGCTGATGGCAGCGGTAGTCATATGTAAAGCCTTTATTGTTGGACGTTTAAGTGTAATATGGTCGAGAAAGCCTGATATTCCAATTTTCGTCGAATAAGTGACAGATGCCTGATACCGCCCGCAGCACCGATCATCGTGACTATCAGCGCGTGCCGCGTGTAGTCACCGCCATTTCGCGCGATGTGGAGCACGGTGTCTCCGGCACGCCGCACCATCACGAGCGCGCGCAGCTGCTGTATGCCACCCACGGCATGATGCGCGTGCTGACCGATGCCGGCATGTGGGTACTGCCGCCGCGCCGCGCGCTGTGGATACCGCCGGGCGTGATGCATCACTGGACAGCCACCAGCAAGGTGACCATGCGCTCGATCTACGTCGAGCCGAAGACCGCTGCCGCCTATGGCGATACCTGCCGCGTGATCGAAGTCAGTCCGCTGCTGCGCGAACTCATACTGGCGCTGCTGGAGGAACCGATCGAATATCCGCTGCCGGGGCGCGGCGAGCATCTGGCGATGCTGATCCTGTCCGAACTGAAGGCGGCGGAAACGGTGCCGATAGCCATCCCCTGGCCGCGCGACCGGCGCCTGCTGGCGGTATGCTCGGCCATCATGGCCGATCCGGGCAGCGGCCGGAATATCGAACAGTGGGCGGATGAGGTGGGCGCCAGCGCGCGCACGCTGATCCGCCTATTCCCGAAGGAGACCGGGCTGCATTACCGCCAGTGGGTGCAGCAGGTGCATCTGGCCGAGGCGTTCGGCCGGCTGGCGCAGGGACAAAGCGTGGGCGAGATCGCGGCGGCGCTGGGTTACGCCAGTCCGAGCGCATTCAGCGCCATGTTCCGCCGCATCCTCGGCAAGACGCCGCAGCACTACCTGACGGAATGGCGCCAGCCGCTCACGCAGCATCCAGCGTAAAGCGGAACACCGCGCCGAGACCCGGCTCGCTGACCAATTCGATTTTGCTGTGATGCAGTTGCAGGATGCGGTTGACCGTCAACAGCCCAAGGCCGCCGACACGGTACTCGCCTTGCAGCGCCACCGGGCGACGGAACAGGTTCTCGCGCATGGCGGCCGGCACGCCTGGCCCGGTGTCTTCCACGGTGACGGTGACTTTGCCGCTGGCCGCTGGCGCCACGGTGATTTCGACCTCGCCGCCGGCCGGTGTGTGGCGGATGGCGTTGTCGAACAGATTGGTCAGCACACGCTCCATCATGCCCAGGTCCGCGCGCACCATCGGCGCCGGATGCGGCAGCGTCGCCATCAGGCGCACCTGGCGTTCGGCGGCTTGCAGCTCGAATTTCTGGAATACGTCCTGGATCAGGTCGGACAGCGAGAACGGCTCCAGCTCCGGCTGCACCGAGCCGTGTTCCAGGCGCGCCAGCTCAAAAAGCGCTTGCGCCAGCCGCCCTACTTTCTGGCTCTGCGCCAGCGCGATGCCGAGGTAGTGCTGGCGCTCGGCGGCCGTCAGCGTTTCATCCTTCAGCGACAGCGTTTCGAGGTAGCCGTGCAGCGAGCCCAGTGGCGTGCGCAGGTCGTGGGAGATATTGGCCACCACTTCGCGCCGCTCATGATCCAGCTGGCGCATGGTGGTCCATTGGTCGTTGATGCGCGATGCCATGTCGCCAAAAGCGTGTTCCAGCACGGCGATTTCATCGCGCGGGCTTGCCGCGACTGGCGCCGGCAGCACCAGCTGATCGGCTTTGGTGTCCAGCTGGCGCATGGTGGTGGTCAGGCGGCGCAGCGGCCGCGTAATCAGGCGGAAGGCAATCAGGCCGGCGATCAGCACCAGTCCCGCCACCACCACCATCGACCACAAGGTGGTGCGCAGCACCGAGCTGGCGGTGGCGCGGGCGGCCAGGCGGTCGTGCTCTTCGCTTTGCAGGATCACGTAGATGTAGCCGACCTTCTTCTCGCCGGCGCGCAGGATGGCGGCGCTGAACACCTTGCGGCCCTTGTCGCTGCGTGGATCGTCGCCCTGTATCGGCAATGGCTCGTTGGCCAGCAGGCGGCGGATCGGATCGAGGCTGACATGGTCGCGTTTCAGGCTGCCGTCCGGCGCGGCGTGACCGACGACGCGGCCATCCATATCGAGCAGGTAGACCTCGACGCTGGGATTCACGTCCATCAGGCGGCTGAACAGGCGGCGCACCATGGCGGGGCCGAGCGCTTGCGCATCCTCGGCATGCATCAGCTGCGCATCCAGTGCGATGCTGCGCGCCAGTCCGCGCGACAGGCCCTGCACCACTTCCTTTTCGTGCATGATGTTGGCGCGGATCTGCAGCCACGCCGACGCGCCGCAGCAAGCCAGCAGCAGGATCGAGAATACCAGCGACAGGCGCTGTGACAGTGTCAGTTTCATGCGGCCCCGCTGGCGTACCGGTAGCCCTTGCCCCACACGGTGAGGATGCGTTTAGGGTCGGCGGGATCGGTTTCGATCTTGGCGCGCAGGCGGTTGATGTGGGTGTTGACCGTGTGCTCGTAGCCGTCATGCTGATAGCCCCACACCAGGTTCAGCAGGTCCAGGCGCGAGAATACTTTTTCGGGCTGCTTGATGAAGAAGTACAGCAGATCGAATTCACGCGGCGTCAGGTCCAGCGCGGCGCCGTTCAAATGTGCCTGGCGTGTGATCGGATCGACGCGCACGCCGTCCAGTTCCAGCGCCCCGCCCTCGTTGCGCTGGTTGCGCGACATGGCATCGGCGCGGCGCAACAGCGCTTTCACGCGTGCGACCAGTTCCAGCACGGAGAATGGCTTGGGCAGGTAATCGTCCGCGCCCAGTTCCAGGCCGAGGATGCGGTGCACTTCGCTGGAACGTGCGCTGGTGATGATGATGGGCGTGTAGGTGGTCATGGCGCGCGCCTGGCGGCAGATTTCCAGGCCGTCAACGCCAGGCAGCATGATGTCGAGGATCAGCGCATCCCAGCCGCCGGTGCGTACCTGGGCCAGTCCCTGCGTGCCGTCGGCACAATGGGTGACCTGGTATCCCTCATCCTGGAGGTGCAAGCGCAACAGGTCTGCGATATGAATGTCGTCTTCGACGATGAGTACACGTTTGTTGTCCATGGCCGTCATTGTGCCGCAATACGTACTACGAAAGTATCACAATTAGTTTAAGTTTACGTGAGGATTTTGTCAGCATTGCGGGCGCAGAATGGCTCCATCGTTATTCCACTTACGGAGGACACCATGACATCGAGACGTTCTTTCATCCTGACCAGCGGCGCCGCCCTGCTGGCCGGCATTGCCTACCGCAGCACCATCGCCGCTCCGGCCGCCGCCTGGGAAGTCACCCGCACCGACGCCGAATGGCGTGCGCTGCTGACGCCCGCCCAGTACGAAGTGCTGCGCAAGCACGGCACCGAGCGCCCGTTCAGCAGCCCGCTCTACAAGGAGCACCGCGCCGGCAAGTTCCTGTGTGCCGGTTGTCAGAATCCGCTGTTCTCGTCGAAGAACAAATTCGATAGTGGCACCGGCTGGCCCAGCTTCTGGAAGCCGCTGGAGCGTGGCGTGAACACCAGCCGCACCACGTCGCTGGGCATGTATGGCGTGGAGGTGGTGTGCCGCCGCTGCGGCAGCCATCTGGGCGATGTGTTTGACGATGGCCCGGAGCCAACCGGCCTGCGCTACTGCATCGACGGTGTGGCGCTGAATTTCGTCGCTGGCGAAGCCTGATCGGAGGACCACATCATGTTGCTGATATTGCTCTCCTATCTGGGCGGGGCGCTGACCATCGTCAGTCCTTGCATTCTGCCGGTGCTGCCGTTTGTGTTTGCCCGCACCGGACAACCGTTTGTACGCAGCGGACTGCCGCTGCTGGCCGGCATGGCCATGACCTTTGCGCTGGTGGCGACGCTGGCCGCCGTCGGTGGCGGCTGGGTGGTGCAGGCGAATGAATATGGCCGCTGGATTGCGTTGGTGTTGATGGCCTTCTTTGGCATTACGCTGATGCTGCCACAGGTGGCGGACCGCTTGACCAAGCCGCTGGTCGCACTGGGTGACAAGCTGTCCAACAAGGCGCAGACGGAAGGCGACTCGGCCGGTGGCGCACGTTCGTCCTTCCTGCTGGGCGTGGCCACTGGTTTGCTGTGGGCGCCATGTGCCGGTCCGGTACTGGGCCTGGTCCTGACCGGCGCGGCGCTGAATGGCGCAAGTGTCGGCACAACGCTGCTGCTGTTGGCCTATGCCGCCGGCGCGGCGACTTCGCTGGCCTTGGCGTTGCTGGTCGGTGGTAAAGTCTTCAGCGCGATGAAGCGCTCGCTGGGCGCGGGTGAATGGATACGCCGTGGCCTCGGCGTGGCGATGCTGGCCGGTGTCGCGGCGATTGCGACCGGCCTGGATACCGGCCTGCTAACGCGCGTCTCCAGCGTCGCCACCGCCGGCATCGAGCAGCAGCTGATCGATACGCTCGCTCCGCGCCCTGCTCCAAATGACGCGCCAGCAGGCGGCGCAATGATGCCCCAGACCGCAGCCGCAGGCGAAGCGGAGGCCGATGGCTCCATGATGCGCAGGGCCGCTACGGCAGAAGATGAACCGGCTAGCGGCTCCATGATGCGCCAAGCCGCAGTGGCGGAAGATGCGCCGGCTGGCGGAGCGATGATGCGCCAGGCCGCTGTGGCGGATGATGCGCCGGCTAGCGGCGCCATGATGTCGCGTGTCGCCATGATGTCGCGTGTCGCCATGGCGGGGAATGCCGCCGGTCCGGAGATGATGTCCCGCCGCGCTGCGGCGCAGGCCGCCGAGACGCTGCCGGTTGAAGGCAAGCTGCCCGCACTGAACGGCGCCGTCGAGTGGCTCAACACCGCCCCGCTCACCACCGAGCAGCTGAAAGGCAAAGTGGTGCTGGTCGACTTCTGGACCTACTCCTGCATCAACTGCCTGCGCAGCCTGCCCTACACCAAAGCCTGGGCGGATAAATACCGCGACCAGGGACTGGTGGTAATCGGCGTGCACGCACCGGAATTCGCCTTCGAACGCAACGTCAACAACGTGCGCAAGGCGGTGAAAGACCAGGGCATCAACTTCCCGGTCGCCATCGACAACGACTACGCCATCTGGCGCGCTTTCAACAATCAATACTGGCCGGCGCACTACTTCATTGACGCCAAAGGCCAGATCCGCCACCACCACTTCGGCGAAGGCGACTACGCCCGTTCGGAACAGGTGATCCAGCAACTGCTGGAAGAAGCCGGCCGCAAGGACGTGACCAACACGGTGGTCAGCACCGAAGACGTCAAAGGCATCCAGCAGCAATCGGACATGGGCCAGGTCGGCTCGCCGGAAACCTATCTGGGCTACGAGCGCGCTGAAAACTTCGCCTCGCCGGAAAAGCAGGCAGCCAACGCCGCCCGCCAGTACACGGCGCCCGCCAAGCCAGCGCTGAACCAGTGGGGCCTGGCCGGCAACTGGCTGGCGCAGCCGGAACAGGTCACGCTGAACCAAGCCAACGGCAGCATCGTCTACCGCTTCCATGCACGCGATCTGCATCTGGTGCTTGGGCCGGGCAAGGACGGCAAGCCGGTACGCTTCCGCGTCACCGTCGACGGGGCGGCGCCGGGCCAGAACCACGGCAGCGATACCGCCGCAGATGGCAGCGGCGTCATCAAGAGCCAGCGCCTGTACCAGCTGGTGCGCCAGTCCGGCGATGTAGCCGACCGCACCTTCCGCATTGAATTCCTCGATCCAGGCGTCCAAGCCTACGCCTTCACCTTCGGTTAAAAGGAGCACCATCATGAACAGCATCAGCAAAGCAGTTGGCGGCGCGCTCGCCATTCTCAGCCTCGTGGCCTGCCAGCAGCAGGCGATATCGGCGGAAGCCGCGACAGTCATCGCGCCGCCGGCCGCCGACGAACCTGTGGACGGCGCCCGCACAGCCACCGCCATCTTTGCCGGCGGCTGCTTCTGGGGCGTGCAAGGCGTATTCCAGCACGTGAAAGGTGTCAGCAACGCAGTCTCCGGCTACACCGGTGGCGATGCGCGCAGCGCCAGCTACGAAGCGATCGAGCGCGGCGACACCGGCCATGCGGAATCGGTGAAGGTCACCTACGATCCGACGCAAGTCAGCTATGGCAAGCTGCTACAGATCTTTTTCTCGGTGGCGCACGACCCGACGCAACTGAACCGGCAGGGGCCGGACAGCGGCACGCAATACCGCTCCGCCATCTTCCCGCAGACGCCGGTGCAGCAGGCGGTGGCGGAGAAATACATCGTCCAGCTGAACGCCTCACGCGCCTTCAAGAAGCCGCTGGCGACCAGGATCGAACCGGGCAAGCAGTTCTACGTGGCCGAAGCCTATCACCAGAACTACCTGACGCTGCACCCGAACGATCCCTACATCGTCTACAACGACCTGCAAAAGCTGACGGACCTGAAGCGCATCCTGCCGGAACAGTACCGCGCCGAAGCGGTCCTGGTCCGCAAAGCGATGTAGACAGCGCTCAGCGCCCGACCTGCTTGAGCACCTCCAGCACGGCGGCGGTCACCGCTTCAGGCTTGTCTGCCTGAATCGTGTGGCCGGCGCCGGCTACCACGCGCTGAACGCTGCGCGGCGACAGTTTGGTGAATTCCTTCTGGATCGCGGCATTCTCCACCTCGAAGGCTTTGTTGGCGGCGCTTTGTGGCTGTCCCGGCACCGCGTAAGGGCTGACGCTACGCGTCAGCACCACCACCGGAATATCGCCGAAGGGCCGGCGTAGTTTGCGCAGTTGTTCGTCAGTAGTCGCCATGGCATCGTACTCCGCCGCCCTGGCACGCCAGTATGACGGCTTCAACTCGGACGCCAGTATCGCCGCGCCAAGTTGCGCGCCATAGTTCACCAGCGGCTCGCCGATGCACTGCTTCTGTTTTTCGGCGTCCTTGGCAAAGCCCTGCTCCGCCGCATCCAGGCAGTATTTGTCCTGTCCCACGACCATCGCGTAGATCTGTTTGATTTTGCCGCCAGAGGCGCGGTCCAGCCGCGCGGTTTCGTCTTCATGCTGCGCTTCCACCAGCACCAGTCCCTTGACCGATTGCGGATGGCGATACGTGTAGACCTGCACATTGGCGCCGCCCAGCGAATTACCCACCATGATGAACGGCCCCTTCTCACCCGCTGCGGTCAGCAGCTTGTGCAAGTCGGCCGCCACGCTTTCGGCGGTATTCGGCTGCGGAGAAAAATCGCTGAAGCCAAAGCCGGCACGATCAAACACGCAGGCGCGTGTTTGCTTGGCCACTTCAGGCTGCACGCGATACCAGGCCCACCCTGCATCGCCGGCCGGCGCATCAAACACCACGGTGGTCGCGCCTTTGCCGCTGCAGTACAGATTCATCTTGCGGCCGCCGCCCACATCAATCAACTGATGCGGCTTGGCGAACTCGCTCGCCGCAGCCCAACCGGAACTCAACGCCAACGCTATCAGTACAGCTTTCATCCGCCCTCCCTGTCATGTGAAGTTGCGCAATAATGAGCGATAATGCAAGCATGGACAAGTTAATTTCTGAACTGCGGCGCCTGTACCTGCTCAACGCCGACAACCACCAGCGCCTCCAGCACCACCTGCGCGGCGAGGCGACGTTTGCCTTCGACCTGGCACAGGATGGCGTGACGCGCGCCATCGTCATCGATTTTCACAAGGCGGTGGAAGAACAGCACTGGCTGCGCCTGTGCGATGTCGCCAACGCACTGCAATCGGCGCTGGACTTGCCCGCGCCGGCGGTCAGCGTGTCCGGTGGCGACAGCTACCGTCTATGGCTGTCGCTGGCCTCGCCCATCCCGGTGGAACAGGCACGCCAGTTCCTCGACTTGCTGCACAAGGCTTACTTTGAAGATGAGCAGATTGATTTCGGCCGCACCATGGTCGAACTGCCTCCATGCCTGCACGTCGCCACCGGCCTGTGGGCCTCGTTTATCAATCCGAGCATGGGTGGCGCGTTGGCCGAAGACCTGGGCCTGGAAGTGCCGCCAAACGAAATGGCGCAAGCCGCCTTCCTGGAAAAGCTCGACAGCATCAGCGACGAGCAGTTCGATCACGCGCTGGCGACGCTACAGCGCCAGCACACTGCGGCGCCAGCGCCAGCACCTGCGCGCCAGACGCCACAAGGCCTGTTGCTGAAAGACGCTTCACTGGAAGACATCGTCAGGCACCTGCACGCGATGGGCATCGAGCCCACCTTCCGCCACGTGCTGAAGAACTAGCGCATCGCCAGCGACACGCTGGGCGGAAACTGCGGCGCGCGCCGGTGCAAGGTCGCCTGTTCATACGAATAGGCCATGCGGATCAACGCCGCCTCGCTGTAGGCCGCGCCGACAAACGACAGGCCCACCGGCAGCCCTTGCACGTAGCCGGCCGGCACGGTGATGTGCGGATAGCCGGCCACCGCCGCCGGCGACGAGAAGCCGCTGATGAAGTGGTCGCCATTGATGAAATCCGTCAGCCACGCCGGGCCGCCGGTCGGCGCCACCAGTGCATCGAGCCGGTGCTGCTGCATCACCTGATCGATGCCTTCGGCACGCGCATAGCGGCGGTTATTGGCCAGCGCGTTCTGATACGCCGGCGACTCCAGTCCGCCCTTGGCCTGCGCCTGCTCCAGATACTCCTGGCCGAAATACGGCATCTCCTGCTGCCGATGCTGCTGGTTGAAGGCGATGATCTCCGCCATATTCGACACCGGTGCGTTCGGCGCATACTCCTTCAGGTAAGCCGCCAGGTCGGCCTTGAATTCATACAGCAGCACTTCGGTTTCGCTGTCGCTGTACTTGCCGACGTTGGGCACGTCCGCATCCACCAGCACCGCGCCCTGCGCTTTCAGATCCAGCAGCGCCTTCTCGATCACCGCATCCAGCTCCGCATGATGGCCGAAGAAATTACGCGCCACGCCGATGCGCGCGCCTTTCAGCCCGGCCTTGTCCAGCGCCGCGCGGTAGTCGCCAGCCTTGCCGACGCCCTCCTGCGTCACCGGATCTTTCGGGTCCACGCCGGTCATCGCCGACAGCATCAGCGCCGCATCGGCGACGCTGCGCGCCATCGGCCCGGCGGTATCCTGAGAATGGGCGATTGGAATGATGCCGCTGCGGCTGACCAGCCCGAGGGTCGGCTTGATGCCCACCAGGCCGCAGATCGACGCCGGCGAAACAATGGAGCCATCGGTTTCCGTGCCCACCGCCAGCGTCGCCAGGCCGGCTGCGATCGCCGCGCCGGAGCCGGAACTGGAGCCGCTGCAATTGCGGTCGAGCGAATACGGATTCAAGGTCAGGCCGCCGCGCGCACTCCAGCCGCTGACCGAATGGGTCGAGCGCATATTCGCCCACTCGCTCAGGTTGGTCTTGCCGATGATGACAGCGCCGGCCGCCCGCAACTGCGCCGTCACATGCGCATCGCGCGCCGCACGCACGCCGGACAATGCCAGCGAACCGGCGGTGGTGCTCATGCGGTCAGCGGTGGCAATATTATCCTTCAGCAGAACCGGAATGCCGTGCAGCGGGCCGCGCAGGCGCTTCAGCTTGCGCTCGCGGTCCATCTCCAGCGCGATCTTCAACGCCTCCGGATTGATCTCGATGATGGAATTCAGGCGCGGCCCGGACTTGTCGATGGTCTTGATACGCGCCAGGTATTGCGACGTCAGCGAGTGCGACGTGAGCTTGCCCGCCTCCATCATCTGCTGCTGTTCGCGCACGCCGGCGTCGAGGATGCCACCGCTGCCCAGCGGCTTGCCGAAGGCGCTGCCACTGGCAGCGCCAGCCGCCACGCCCATTTTGACGAAATCCCTGCGATCCATGCCATCCCCGAGGTTGGTTTCACTAATGCGCCGCATTTGTTGCGTTGCATTAATATATCAGGAGGTTGCAAGTTACACCACAAAAATTAACAAAAAAAAAGCACGCCGGCTTGCGCGGGCGTGCTTTTCGCAAAAAAGCGGTGCTTAGTTACGCACGACTTTCTTGAATTCGTTGGTACGGCTGTCGATTTCGATCATGTCGTCCTGCGACACGAACAGTGGCACCTGGATGGTGAACTGCTTCGATTCGATGGCGTTTTCGATCTTGGCTTCTTTGGTCACGTTGCCCGAAGTGTTGCCTTTGACAGCAGGCTCCGAGTAGATGATCTGACGCTGGATGGTGGTTGGCAGTTCAACCGAGATTGCTTTGCCGTCGTAGAAGACAGCTTCGCATTCCATGCCATCTTTCAGGTAGTTCAGGGCGTCGCCCAGGTTTTCTTCTTCGATTTCGTACTGTTCGTAGTCAGCGTCCATGAAGACGTACAGTGGGTCCGCGAAGTACGAGTAGGTGACTGGCTTCTTGTCCAGAACGACCACGTCGAATTTGTCGTCGCCGCGGAACACGCTTTCGAATGGCGCGCCGGTCAGCAGATTCTTCATTTTCCACTTGTAGGTGAAGCCCGTGCGGCTCGAACCGTTGACGTCGGAACGCAGCACGATGAATGGCTTAGCGTCAACCATAATGATATTGCCAACACGAATTTCTTTTGCAGGTTTCATAGTGATTCTACTTAATAAGGTGGTTGCGTAAAGATCATCGTCGCCTGGGCGGCCTACGTTTGATCGGGTAAAAAATGCTTCATAGAGATTAACCCGGCATTGTACCTTGTTTTTCTTCTAGCGCCTATCTCAGCGTGGCGGCAAACGACAGCAGATTGCCGGCCAGATCGCCGTGCGCCAGCATTTGTTGCTGCCACCCGGCGGCGTGCGCAGCGGCCGTTTCGCGCTCCCCTTGCAGCCCGTTCCACAGCGCCATCCAGTCATCATCCCCAGCGGCCGGTGCGCCGTTCCAGCGCAGCGAAAACAGCGCCAGTTGCGGCAGGTTTTCCGCATAGCGCAGCAGGAAGGCGCGCAGTTTTTTGTGATGCAGGTTTTCGTCCTGCGGGTAGATGTGCCAGATGAACGGCTTGCCGGCCCACTGCGCGCGCACGAAGGAATCCTCGCCGCGCACGAAGTTCAGCTCGCAAGCCCACAGCAGCTTGTCGTAGTCCGGCTGTGGCACGAAAGGCAGCACGCGTACCGTCAGCGCGCCATGCGTTGCCACTGTCCCGGCGCGGCCATCGCTGCCGCTGAAAGCGCGCACGGCATCGGCCGCCACGCCTTCCGGCACCAGGCAGGTCAGCGGCCTGTCGCCTTGCTGCCACACGTCAAACAGGGCCGACACGGGCGCGTGCGGATAGCAGAACAGCGACACCTTGGTGGATATCAGCTCCGCCGGCGTCAGGCCCAGCTGTTGCAGGAACGGCTCGGGTTCGAATTGCAAACGCTGTTGTTCCAGCGCTGCCTCACGCAGCAGGCCGCCGGTTTTTTCGGTAAAGCCTGGGAAGAAGAAATGCTTCATCAGCCCCTGCCGCTGCGGCGACGGCAGGCGATGGCAGCCTTCCACCCACTCCTCTGCGGTCAGCCCTTCGAGGTTGAACCAGACCGGGCGTGGCTCGCACTGCGCCATGGCGTCGATATAGCCGGGCGGGAGATCGACCGCAAAGAACTCCACGACGATATCGGCCACCTGCTGCGGCGTGTAGACGCCATCCTGGTCGCGCCAGTGACGCACCGTGACCTCTTCCACTTGCTGGCGTTCGGCGGCCACATCCACTTCAGGGCAGATGCGCTGGAAGCTGGCCAGGTCGTCGACGTACAGCGTTACCGCCAGGCCGTGCTCGCGCACCAGCTGTCTGGCGAGACGCCAGCAGATACCGATGTCGCCGTAGTTATCGACTACGCGGCAGAACAGATCAAGGCGGCGGAAATTCGTCATATAAGCGGATCCTCATTACAGCACAGGAATGCAAAAAGCCGCACAAGGCGGCTTTTTGCATGATTTGGCGTCCCCACGGGGATTCGAACCCCGGTACTCACCGTGAAAGGGTGATGTCCTAGGCCTCTAGACGATGGGGACAGAAACTGTCCGTACTGGCCATTTGGAAATGTCTTTTGGCGTCCCCACGGGGATTCGAACCCCGGTACTCACCGTGAAAGGGTGATGTCCTAGGCCTCTAGACGATGGGGACATTTCCAAGGCGCGAATCATAGCAGCACGATTAGGTGAACGCAATAGCAAACCCTTGTTTTTGCTGAAAAAAGACAGCAAGATTGGCAGCACCACAACGTTGCGCTTGGAACTCAGGATCACCCACAGCTGCCACCTCTTTCTCGATGGCGTCTGCATTGGCGCGGGTAAGCCGATAAAAATCTTCCGCAGTTTGACTTACGGCCTTCAAGCTTGGAGCAGCCGTTTGCCCGTCCAGTGTCAGCGCGTGCTCATGCTTGTACAGGCTCGGGTTCATGTCAAATGCCGGCGCAAGGCACCAGCCAGACTTATCCCGAAGGCATCCATGATTGCGCAAGTGGTCGTCGCGGTTGCCTATCAGGACGTTGAAAACGACACGCCGATAAAGTTGCTCAAGGTCTGTATTGATATGGTTTTGCGCGCCTTGGTCAGAGATGAATTCCACTATGTCGATATAGCTGGCATCCGTCTGCCCATCCTGGCGCTCAAGCAAAGTCATCGCAGACACAAACATGCGGCGACTCCACCTCTCACGGTCAAAGCGCTCGACGCAAAAAGTGCGGTATCCATCCCCAAACTTCTCCAGGCGAGACTCAGGAACCCAGATACCGGCATCACGCGCCATCCGATGAACGAGATACTCCCACGCACCAACGTCGTAACGGTCTTCTCTGGAAGGAAACTTTGCGAACCAAAGTTTGCCTGTTATATCAGTGAAATTCGCTTTCGGCCGGGCGCCACCAAGGGACGTGCCAGGCGCGATCAACATGGCAAGCCAGCGCTCGTACGCCGGTAACTTTTCCACGCCTGGTTCCTCCAGTTGACGGCTGATCTCGGCCAATTCAGCCAGACTTGTGACCGGCGGCGCGGCAATTTCGCGGTTGTCGAGAAAGTTGGCCCCCTCGGACTTGCGAAAGCGCAGTGCCCCCATGCGCGTGATGTCGTGTACTCCCAGCAGAAAGTCCACTTCATGCAGCTTCTTCATCGCGCGCTCTTCGCGGTCGGCTTCGACTGCTTCGCGCCGCTCCATCAGCATACGTCCCCACCTGTCCGGTGCTGAATCGAGGAAAATACCAAAACCCGGCACGCCCACTTCAGGAAATTGCTCCCCCGAATGGATGTCCAATCGTGGATCGAGCATGAACCGACCAGGGTGCTGCTCCCAACTTTCCACGTATTGGAACGAAGGCGGCAAATCCTCCTTGCGCAGGTTTCGGTGAAGTATGCCCACCTGCTCCTGAATGCCTAACTCTGCCGCTTCAAGATGTACTTGATAAGTTTCACGCTCCTGTAGTGTTTTAGCTTTACTCATCAACAGACTCCTCCTGATTGACAGCCTCCTGTCCGATGCGAAGAGACTTCGTTGCGCGTCCTCGTGGAGTTCGAATCAAAAGCTTAGCATCCTGGAGCTTGCGTCCGAGGTCGTCGTTCCTGGCCACAGCATCAAAGTCTTTGTCCATGCCCAGGATGCGAAGCGCGCGCAGGTATGTGCCCATCGCAATCGAAGCATCACCTTTTTCCAGCCGATTCAACGTGTCACGCGACACATTCATTCGTTCGCAAAACAGTAGCGTCGAAATGCCTCGGCGCAGACGTGCTTCTCGCAGCCTAAGTCCAAAGGCCTTAAGCTGTCTCTCTACAGACGGAAACGGGCGTGATGTTTTGGTTTTCATGTCCGACAAATTAGACAAAATACCTTTTTTTGTCAATTTCATCGGACAGGCATAATATTTTAAAGTTCAAAACGTCCGATTAAAAAGACAAATTTTAATTTTTTGTCCAATTTATCAGACAATATCTGGTCATTTCCCTTGCGGCTTGCTTCATGTGTACGGAGAGGTCTTTGACGTTAGAGCAATTCAGCTACCCAACCGATAGCAGCAATCGCGTCTAATAGACGGGATCATTCTGCACTGCTGCAAAGAGGAGGAGGCGCAGAAAACAAAAAAGCCGCTACATGGCGGCTTGGTCACTTGCGCTTTGGCGTCCCCACGGGGATTCGAACCCCGGTACTCACCGTGAAAGGGTGATGTCCTAGGCCTCTAGACGATGGGGACCAAGGAACTACTGGATATGTATTCTACGCTGTTGGTGGAGGTAAGCGGGATCGAACCGCTGACCTCTTGCATGCCATGCAAGCGCTCTCCCAGCTGAGCTATACCCCCCGGGCGCAGAAAACAGTAACTACTAACCGACCAGCCTTGGCAAAGCTGGCGTCCCCACGGGGATTCGAACCCCGGTACTCACCGTGAAAGGGTGATGTCCTAGGCCTCTAGACGATGGGGACCTCGGAACTACCTGAACTACATCTTCCGTGCGTTGGTGGAGGTAAGCGGGATCGAACCGCTGACCTCTTGCATGCCATGCAAGCGCTCTCCCAGCTGAGCTATACCCCCTCTGGCACAGAAAATTTACGACCAACCAGCCTTGGCGAAGCTGGCGTCCCCACGGGGATTCGAACCCCGGTACTCACCGTGAAAGGGTGATGTCCTAGGCCTCTAGACGATGGGGACCCTGGAACTACCGTACTACAATCTCTGCAAACTGGTGGAGGTAAGCGGGATCGAACCGCTGACCTCTTGCATGCCATGCAAGCGCTCTCCCAGCTGAGCTATACCCCCGTTTGCGCGAGAGACAAGAGTATAGCAGAGGCGCCGTATTATGCAAATACCCTTTTGCAACTTTGCCCCTGCTTCAATGAATAATTTAGAGGAACTTCGCCAGACGCGCCACAACCGTGTCGCGGCCGAAGATTTCCAGTACAGCGTCGATCGCCGGCGTTTGCAGCTGGCCGGTAATAAACAGGCGCAACGGCATGGCGATCTGCGGCATCTTCAGGCCATTGGCCACCAGCACTTCCTTGATCATGGCTGCCAGCGCCGCCTTGTTCCACTCGACCGTTTTGCAACGCTCGGCGAAATCAGCCAGCGCCGGCTTGACGGCATCGGTGACGTGCTGGGTCAGCAGCGCGGCATCCGGTTGCGGCTCGCGGTAGAACAGCATGGCGGCGTCGGCCAGTTCGTTGACGGTGTTGGTACGCTCTTTCAGCAGACCCAGCACCACAGGCAGGGCCGGCGCGCCCTCGAACACGGCGCCGTTGGCCAGCATGCGCGGCTTGGCCAGTTCGGCCAGACGCTCGTTATCGGCCTGCTTAATATAGTGGTTGTTCAGCCAGTTCAGTTTTTCGATGTTGAACTGTGCAGCCGAGTTCGACAGATGCGAGCCGTCGAACCACGAACATACCTGCTCCATCGAGAACACTTCGTCGTCGCCGTGGCTCCAGCCCAGTCGCGCCAGATAGTTCAGGATGGCTTCCGGCAGATAGCCTTCGGCCGGGTATTGCATGACGTTGACCGCATCCTTGCGCTTGGACATCTTGGCGCCGTCCGAACCAAGTATCATCGGCAAGTGGCCGTATTCCGGCAGCGGTGCACCGATGGCGCGCAGGATGTTGATCTGGCGTGGCGTGTTGTTGACGTGGTCGTCGCCGCGCAGCACGTGGCTGATTTCCATGTCCAGGTCGTCAATGGCGACGCAGAAGTTATAGGTCGGCGTGCCGTCCGGACGGGCGATGACCAGATCATCGAGCTCCTTATTGCCAATGGTGATGGTGCCTTTGACGAAGTCGTTCCAGCTCACTTCGCCATCCAGCGGGTTCTTGAAGCGCACCACCGGCTTGCGGCCTTCCGGAATCGCCGGCAGCGTCTTGCCTGGCTCTGGGCGCCAGGTGCCGTCGTAGCGCGGTTTCTGGCCAGCGGCGGTGGCGCGGTCGCGCATTTCCTGCACTTCTTCCGGCGACGAATAGCAATGGTAGGCGGTGCCGGCATCCAGCATCTGCCCCACCACTTCGCGGTAGCGGTCCATGCGCTGCATCTGATAGAACGGACCTTCGTCGTGGTTCAGGCCCAGCCAGGCCATGCCCTCGATAATCGCCTGCACGGCTTCCGGCGTCGAGCGTTCCAGGTCGGTGTCTTCAATACGCAGCACGAAGGTGCCGCCGAAGTGACGGGCGAAGGCCCAGGAATACAGCGCCGTGCGGGCGCCGCCGAGGTGGAGGTAGCCGGTCGGGCTTGGGGCAAAACGGGTGCGGACTGGCTTGGCTGGTGCGTTGGTCATCGGAGTGAAAGCTGAGATATAAAAGCAGCTATTTTACCGCGTCGGCGGCGGCCTGGCGCTCAAAGCTGGCGCGGTACTGCTCGTGTGCGTCGGCGCGGGTATTGATTTCGAACAGCAGTCCGCCCGGCGCGGCGCAGAAAAAGCGGGAACCGCGCTCATGGTGGAACATGCCGGTTTTCATGGCAACGCCCTGCGCTTGCAGGTGCTGGTACAACTCGCTCACCGCCTCCACCGACGGCAGTTCGAAGCCGAGATGGAAGTTGTGCGGCCACACCACGGTGTGGTCCTTGGCTTCGATGACGATGTCGAAACCGGCACGCTTCAGCATCGCGGCTGCCGGGCTGATGAATTCCAGCGAGCAGCCGAGGTGCCGCACGAAGAAGTCGGCGGTGGCGCGCACGTCGCTGGATGGAAAGCTGAGATGGTTGAATTTCATGGTGGTTCTCCTGTTGGTGAAGCCAACAGAATAGGCGTCCGACGCCCTGCCCTCAACTCGCTTTCCTTTCGCAGAAAATCCTTTACGATCAACAGCTTAGTAACGGCGCAAACGGATTACTCGCATTTACCAGCCGCTGAAGCGCGGCCACACCTTCAACTCGCCGCCTTTTTGGGGAATCACATGGTACTGGCCATGCTGCGCGCCGGTGGCGCAAGCGTGGTTTGGCAGGATACGCAGGCTGCTGCCGACCGGGAACATCTGGCTGATATCGCCCTCGCCCGTCCATTGCAGCACGCCATGCTCCTGGTTGGCCTTGCCGAAGGCCAGACCGTCGACCGGCTTGCCGTCGGCATCGCACACCAGGCCGTAGCCGTGGCTTTGATGGCCGAGGTCACGGCTCATCGCCATCCAGCCGCCGTCGGTGATGATCCAGCCCTGGTCCGGCTGATGACCGATGACCGTGCACAACACGCTGATCGCCACATCATCCGACGTGCAGACGCCTACATCGGCCATTACCATGTCAAAGAAGACGTAGACGCCAGCGCGCACCTCCGTCACGCCTTTCAGGTGCCGCGCACTGAGCGCTGTCGGCGTGGAGCCGACGCTGACCACTTCGCACGCATGGCCGGCGGCGCGCAAATTCTCTGCGGCGGCCACGCAGCGTGAACGCTCCTGCTCGGCCATGGCGGCCAGCGCTTCCGGCGTATTCAAGTCGTAGGACGCGCCGGCGTGCGTCATCACGCCCTTCAGGCGGGCGCTGCCTTGCAGCGCGGCGGCGATTTGCGGCAGCAGCGGATCGGCAGGCTTCACGCCGGAGCGGTGGCCGTCGGTATCGATCTCGATCAGTACGTCATAACAGACGCCATTCGCTGCACCATGGATGGCGACCTGCTCCGCCATCGCCACCGACTCCACCAGCAGCGTCAGGCGTAGGCCGGCGCGGATCAGCTTCAGCGCATGGTCCAGCTTGTTTGGCACGATGGCGACGGCGTACAGGATGTCATCCACGCCAGCGCGGAAGAATTCCTCCGCCTCCTTCAGCGTGGAGACGGTAATACCGCGCGCGCCGGCCGCCATCTGGCGCCGCACCACTTCCAGGCATTTGCTGGTCTTCACATGCGGACGAAACGCCACGCCCAGCTGGTTCATGCGGTTCTGCATGCGTTCGATGTTGCGTTGCATGCGGCCCTCGTCCAGCAACAGCGCCGGCGTTTCCAGATTGTTGTGCATGACGTGCTCCTCAAATGTCGATACAATACATTTTATCCAGTTTTAGATAATTTTGCCAATCATGCGACAACAAGCCCAACTCCTGCTGCTGGACCGCGATGCGATCGCCGGTCTGCTGAATGCCGATCTCGCCCTAGACGCTGTCACTACCGCCTTCGCGCTGCATGCCAGGCAGCAAGGCCGCATCTTCCCGGTGGTGCGCGAGGCGCTGGCAACGGGCGGCGTGTTCGGCATCAAGTCCGGCGACGTCGCGTCGCGTGATTTGCTGGGCTTCAAGGCGGCCGGCTTCTGGCCAGCCAACCGCGAGTTGGGCGGCGAGCCGCATCAGGCAACAGTGATGTTATTCGATCCGGCCACAGGACGGCCGCGCACCATCCTGGACGGCAACGCCATCACCACCGCGCGCACCGCCGCAGCCGGCGAACTGGGGCTGCGCACGCTGGCGCGACAGGACAGCCAGTCGGTGTGCGTGTTCGGCGCCGGCGTGCAAGCCAGCGCGCAACTGGCTGCGGCGCTGCGCGCCCTGCCCTCGCTGCGCGCAGCGTACTACGTATCTCGCAGCGGCCGACCGGATGGCAGCTTTGAGGCGCGCTTTGCCGCGCTGGGCTTGGCGCACTGCACGTTGCGCCATGCCGCCGATGCTGATGCAGCGGTCGCCGCCAGCGATGTCGTCATCACGGCAACGCCGGCGCGCGGGCCGCTATTCAGTGCGGGCGCCGTCAAGCCTGGCACGCATATCAACTGCGTCGGCGCCGACACACGCGGCAAGCGCGAACTGCCGGACGGCGTGCTGCAACAGGCACAGGTCATCGTCGACGATCTGGCGCAAGCCAGCACGCTGGGTGAAATGCAATGGGCTCCCGGCATCGCATGCGTGCAACTGGGCGATCTGCTGAACGGCAGCGCTGACTACATGCGCAAGCCGGAAGACATCACCGTGCTTGATATGACCGGCCTTGCCTTGCAAGACTTGGTATTGGGCGAGGCGCTCTATAAAGCTGCACACCTGGCAGGCGCGGGACTCAGTATTCCCTGGCCGTGGTGAGCTAAGCGGCCAGATAGCCAAACGCCGCAGCGCGCACGCGGCGAGCCAGGTCGTCCACGTCGGTTTCGCCGCGCTGGCCTGCGGCATCGACCATCGCGCGGATGATGGCCAGCAGATCGGCGGCGGCCAGCGCGCGGCGCGCCGGATCATGCAAGTTTGGCGGCGCGTCCGGCTTATCCAGCATCACGTGCAGCAATTCACTGAAGCTATGCGCGCCATCCTTAGCGGCGCGAATGTGCGGACGCTCCTCTTCCTGGTCCAGCAGGCGCGCCAGATGCGGCCGCGTCAATTGCTGGCGCGCGCCGACTTCGATGAACGCCGTCAAAGCATCGCGCCAGGATGGTAGCGCGGCGGCGGCAGCGGCGGCCGCATGCGCCTTGGCTTCCTCGCGTATCAGCAAGGCCAAAGTCAGCGCATCTTTACTGGGGAAATATTGGTACAGCGTGCCGATGCTGGCGCCGGCGCGACGGGCAACGGCATTGGTATTGAAGCCTTCCAGGCCGTCGGCTTCCAGCACCAACGCCGCCGCTTCAAGTATCGCCTCCACCGTATGCGTGGAGCGGCGCTGGCGCGGCGCCTTGCGCAGACTGAGCGCGGCCGGTACAGCCATTACTTGACGGTGATCCTGATTTCCTTGTTCATGCCGGCGCCGTAGGCCTGGTGCAGGCCGTTGGCAAACTGCATGGTCAAGGTGTAGCTGCCGGGCGGCAGCGTCAGTTCGGTTTCGGTCTGGCCCTTGCCGAAATGGATGTGCTTTTCATCGGTAGGTATCACCTCGCCCGCCTTGACCGGCGTGGCGTTGATCAGCAGGTGATGATGGCCGGTGTTGGCGCTCATGTCGCCGGCCGGCTTGAGGCTCATGCCAGCCACCGCAAACCTGACCTTGAACGGACTGCCGACAGTCGCGCCATTCGCCGGCTCGACAAACGATACCGACTGCTGGGCCAGCGCGCCGCCGCTGAGCGTCAGCAGGGTTGCGGCCAGCAGCGGCTTCATCATCACGGCTCCTTAGTCGTTTTTGACGACGATGGTAGGAAACTTGCTGGTCATATCCTTGGCTTTTTCAGCCACCTGCACGGCGACCTTGCGGGCGATCGCCTTGTAGATCGCAGCAACCTGGCCATCCGGATCGGCTACCACGGTCGGCTTGCCGGCGTCGGCCTGCTCGCGGATCGCCATGGTCAGCGGCAGCGCGCCGAGGAAGTCCACATTGAAGTCCTGGCACATCTTCTCGCCGCCGCCATGGCCGAAGATTTCTTCCGCATGGCCGCAGTTGGTGCAGATGTGCACGCTCATGTTTTCCACGATGCCGAGGATAGGAATGCCGACTTTCTCGAACATTTTCAGGCCCTTGCGCGCGTCCAGCAGCGCGATGTCCTGTGGCGTGGTGACGATCACCGCGCCGGTGACCGGCACTTTTTGCGACAAGGTCAGCTGGATGTCGCCGGTGCCTGGCGGCATGTCGACGATCAAATAGTCCAGGTCGCGCCAGTTGGTTTGTTCCAGCAGCTGTTGCAGCGCCTGGGTGACCATCGGGCCGCGCCACACCATCGGCTCGTCCGGATCGATCAGGAAGCCGATCGACGACACTTGCACGCCGTAGTTCTCCAGCGGCTCCATCGATTTGCCGTCCTTGGTTTCCGGACGGCCTTTGACGCCCAGCATCATCGGCTGCGATGGGCCGTAGATGTCAGCGTCCAGCAGGCCGACCGACGCGCCTTCGGCGGCCAGCGCCAGCGCCAGGTTGACGGCGGTGGTGGATTTGCCCACGCCGCCCTTGCCCGAGGCGACGGCAATGATATTTTTGACATTCACCATCGGCTTCAGGCCACGCTGCACGGTGTGCGCGAGGATCTTGCTGAATACGCTGACGCTGATGTTGCCGACACCCGGCAGGGTCTTCAGGCCGGCAATCACGCTGCTGCGGATGGCATCGATCTGGCTTTTGGCTGGGTAGCCGAGTTCGATGTCCAGCGAAATATCGCTGCCATCGACCTTTAGATTCTTGACAGACTTGCCACTGACGAAATCCTTCGTTGTGTTTGGGTCAACAATTTTCGACAGGGCGGCCTTGACGTCTTCTACAGTGATGCTCATGTAACTCTCCGTTAAATATGCCGCCATTCTAGCGCAAGCTGCGCAACTGCCGCATCCGCTGTTAAAATGCTCCTTTTCCACCCACAAAGTGCAACAACCATGACTCGCAAGCTGTTCGTCACCACTGCCCTGCCCTACGCTAACGCGGCTTTCCATATTGGCCACATGATGGAGTACATCCAGGCCGACATCTGGGTCCGGTTCCAGCGAATGCAGCGTGACGCCGGTGTTGCGCGCGAGGTGCACTTTGTCGGCGCCGATGATACGCACGGCACGCCGATCATGATCGCCGCCGAGAAGGAAGGCATCACGCCACAGGAGTTCGTGGCCAAGATCGCCGCCGGCCGCGCGCAGTACCTGGACGGCTTCCATATCGCCTTCGATAACTGGTACTCGACCGACTCGCCGGAAAACGTCGAGCTGTCGCAAGGCATCTACCGCAAGCTGCGCGATGCCGGCCTGATCCAGACCAAGACCGTTGACCGCTTCTTCGATCCGGTCAAAGGCATGTTTCTGGCCGACCGCAACATCAAGGGCGAATGCCCGAAATGCGGCGCCAAGGACCAGTACGGCGACAACTGCGAAGTGTGCGGCGCGGCTTACCAGCCGACCGACCTGGTGAATCCGTTCTCGGTATTCACCAATGCCACGCCGGTGCTGAAGCCGTCGGAACAGTATTTCTTCAAGCTGTCGGACCAGCGCTGCTACGAATTCCTGCGCGAATGGCTGAACACCCCTGGCCGCTTGCAGCCGGAAATGGTCAACAAGGTCTCCGAATGGCTGGGCGAAGCCGGCGAAAAGCTGGCCGACTGGGATATCTCGCGCGATGCGCCGTACTTCGGCATCCCGATTCCTGACGCGCCAGGCAAATACTTCTACGTCTGGCTGGACGCGCCGGTTGGCTACCTGGCCTCGCTGAAGAATTACTTCGCCAAGAAAGGCCTGGACTACGACGCCTTCCTGCGCGATTCGAACACCGAGCAGATCCACTTCATCGGCAAGGACATCGTCTCCTTCCACCTGCTGTTCTGGCCAGCGATGCTGAAGTTTGCCGATCACCCGACCATCGAGCGCATGCGCGTGGCGGTGCACGGCCACCTGACCGTCAACAACGAGAAAATGTCCAAGTCGCGCGGCACCGGCATCTCGCCGCTGCGCTACCTGAACCTGGGCATGAATCCGGAATGGCTGCGCTACTACATCGCCTTCAAGCTGAACTCCAAGGTGGAAGACCTGGACTTCACCGGCGAAGACTTCGTCGCCCGCGTCAACTCGGACCTGATCGGCAAGTACGTCAATATCGCTTCGCGCTGCGCCGGTTTCATCGCCAAGAAATTCGACGGCAAGCTGGCTGCCAGCCTGTCCGACAACGCCCAGGCGTGGATCAAGCGTGCGCTGGTGACGGCTGAAGGCGTCGAGCGCCAGGCCAGCATCGCCGCCAACTATGAGTCGCGCGAATTCGGCAAGGCGCTGCGCGAGATCATGGAAATCGCCGACATCACCAACCAGTATGTCGACGAGAACAAACCATGGATACTGGCCAAGGATGAGTCGAAAGTGGCCGAGCTGCACGACGTCTGCACCACCGCGCTGATCCTGTTCCGCCAGCTGACGCTGCTGTTGTCGCCAGTGCTGCCGGGCGTTGCCGCCAACGTCGCCAAGTTCCTCAACGACGAGCAGCTGGTGTGGACCGATACCGATGTCGCCAGCGGCGCGGTGTCGAGCACCATGCTGGGCCGCACCATCGGCACCTACGCGCACCTGATGACCCGCGTGGACGCCAAGATGATCGAAGACCTGTTCGACGCGCCGTCGGCCGCCGCTGCGCAGGCTGCCGCACCAGCCGTCAAGGCCGAAAAGCCTGCCAAGGCCAAGGCCGCGCCGGCTGTCGCCGTGACCGAAACCGGCATCGAAGTGATGGCGCCGGAAATCACCGTGGACGACTTCTTCAAGGTCGACCTGCGCATCGCCAAAATCGTCAACTGCGAACACGTCGAAGGCTCGGACAAGCTGCTCCGCCTGACGCTGGACGCCGGCGAAGGCCGTCACCGCAACGTCTTCTCGGGCATCAAGTCGATGTACCAGCCGGAAGACCTGATCGGCAAGCTGACCGTGCTGGTGGCCAACCTGGCGCCGCGCAAGATGAAGTTTGGCGTCTCGGAAGGCATGGTCATGGCCGCTTCGGCAGCCGATGAGAAAGCCAATCCAGGCATCTACATCCTGAATCCGTGGCCGGGCGCCGAGCCGGGCATGCGCATCCGTTAAGGACCAGGCATGAACCTGAGGGTGCGCGAAGCAACGAAGGATGACGCCAGACTGATCGCCGAACTCACGCGCGCCGCGTGGGCCGGCAAGGTCAGCGTCACCTCCAGTGGCCACCGCGAAACCGCCGTCATCGTTGCAGAGCACCTGCGCGATGGCGGCGGTTTTGTTTTGGAGGTCGACAACCAGGCCATCGGTTCGGTGCGCTGGCTGCCGCTGGATTCCGAGCAGGATGTGTGGGAAGTCTGCCGCATGGGCGTGCTGCCGGGTCATCGCGGCATCAACCTGTCGCAGCATTTGCTGGAGGCGGTGATCCATCACGGCCTGGCGTCCGGCGTGCAGGAAGTTCGTCTGGCCGTGCGCGCGGATCAGCCCAAGCTGATCGACTTCTACGCCGCCTACGAATTCGAACTGGCCGAGGAGCTGGAGTATTCGCACGCCAATCCGCTTGAGCCAGCGCCGCTGGTGATGCGCCGCCTGCTGCGGCACTGACACGCTTACGGGCGGCGGTCCTACGCCGCTTCATGCGCCCGCATGAAAAAATGTCTTCTCACTTACCCAAGGAGGCAGACATGAACACTCGACTGATCGCATTCTTTGCAGCAGCCTGCATCGGCAGCGTGGCAATAGCGCAAACCGGCACGACCGGCCAGACTGGCCAAACGGGCCAGACCGGACAAACAGGTCAGACCGGCCAAACCGGCACCACGCAAAGTGGCCAGAACCAGAGTGGCCAAAACAGGTCCACCACCGGCGCGCAGCAGAACAACAGCACGACCGATCCACAAAGTCGCGGCAACCGCACCGGTAACGACGCCAGCAATCGGAACAACAATATGGATTGCGTGGACAAAGGCGCCGATCCTGACCTCAACAGCTCCCGCACGCGCAACGGCAACAAGGTCGCCTGCGCGAATAACCCAATGCCCAACTCGACCGATACGCGCAAGAAAACCGATCCGGGCCAAGTACGTTAAACACCTGCGCTCCGACTTCACGACGGGCAGTGCTCCTACGCCAGCAACGAGCCCGACGTGAAACAATGTTTGCACCTATCGGATACAAGCATGGAGGCAAGCATGAAGAACAAACTGGCAATATGTCTGCTGACCGGATGCCTGACAACAGGCGCCTGGGCACAGCAGGCCGACCCGGACCCGTCGGTGAAAACCGGCGATGGCAAGGCGGCGCAGACCAAGCAGAGCGACAAGCGCGCCGATAAACATCCGTGCACCAGCATGCAAGGCGGTGTGGACGCCAGCGGCGCCGAAACGGTCGAGGCGCATGCCAAGACCGGCAAGGCCAGCCAGGCTAACGCCTGTGGCAAGGACAACGGCAAGGCATCTTCGCCACATGCCGCCCCTACTACCCCCAACCCCGACGTTAAACGCTAAAGGAGACCATCATGAATAGCAAACTGATTGCAATGATCGCAGCGGCCTGCCTGAGCACCGCAGCCATGGCCCAGACCCAAACCACGGGCACCAGCGGCACCAGCAACACCGGCACGCCGACGCAAGGCCAGAGCAACGCCACCAGCGGCGAGCAGCAAGCGACGACCATGCAAAACAATAGCAACCGTCAGAACACCAATGCCAACCAGACCGCCAAGGACCGCAAGCATGCGCAGCGCGACAAGAACAAGGTTGACTGCAACACTGCGCATACGGACGGCGGCGCCACCGCCCCAGCCCACGCGCCTTGCGAAGACAAGGAAGTCAAGTCCAAGCGCTAAGGACTTATAACGCCAGCGCCAGCGGGCCGCTACCCGCGCGCGGCGTTACAGAGCACAGCAGCACCTGGCCGGCTTCCGGCTCGGTGCCGCAAGCGCGCGTGTAATCGACTTCGCCGCTGCTCAAGCCCACAGTGCAGGAACCGCACAGGCCGGAGCGGCAACCGGACGGCGCTTCCACGCCGTTGGCTTCCGCCAGATCGAGCAAGCTGGCGTGCGTACCATCCCACGTGGCGTCGACGCCAGAACGCGTGAAATGCACTGGCACTGGCACCGGCACGGGCACCGACGACGCAGGCGCGGTAGGCGCAATGGCCTCAGCAGGAGCAACGGCCGCAGCCAGCGCGGCTTTGGCCGCATCGCGCCGCACACTGGCCGGGCCGAAGGCCTCAAAGCGGATGCGTGCGTCAGCGACATTCAGCTTGCGCAGCCCGTCGTACATAGCCTGCATGAAGCCTGCTGGGCCGCACAGGTAGAAATCGTAGTCATCAAATGGCAGCAACTCTTTCAGCGCTTGCACATCGATGCGTTTGTTCTGTACGTGCAGGTAGAGATTGCTGTGCCCCATCGCCAGGTTCTGCAAGTGAACGGCAAACGGATGCGACACCTCGCGCGCGCCATGGATGAAATAGATCGGATGCTTGTGCCGCGTGCGGCTGCCGTTGACCAGCAAACCATTCAACATGGCCACCATCGGCGTAATGCCAATGCCGGCGGACAGCATCACCACCGCGCGCTGCGTGCCCTCTTCAAATACGAAATCGCCGCCCGGCCCAATCAGCTCGATCTGAGCGCCCGGCGACAGGTGCGCATGCAGCCAGGACGACACCACACCATCACGCTTGACGCTGATGCGATAACGGCGGCCATCCGGCGCATCGGAAATCGTGTAGCTGCGGATCTTGGCCGCCGCGCCACCAGTCGCCCACTCGGGCAGACGCAACGAGACGAACTGGCCCGGCACATGCGCCGCAACGCCCAGACCATCGGCCGGTTCGAGGTGGAACGAGCGCACGTCACTGCTCTCCTGCACCACATCCACCACGTTGAACGGACGCCAGCTGGTGGTCAGCGCGGCGGCGGTTTGCGTGCGATCCGCCTCGGCCCAGCTGCCGGTGCGGGCGTTTTGCATCGCTGGTTTCGGCTCGGTCCAGCGGAACGGCAGAGCGCCTACATTGCGCACTACTTCACGCACGTGGAAGCGCAGCAGCTTTTCCGCGCCGGCAAAGGCTTGCAGTTGTGGGCCTTCCCAGATAATTTCACCTTCGACAGCGATGTGCAGCATATCGCCGTTCGCGAAGTCGATGAACAACAAGCCGGCGCGCGGATTGTTCAACAGGTTGCCCATGGTGTTGAAAAAGTAGTTGCCGACGAATTCAGGCGCAGTCAGTGTATGCGCATCGTCGACCCGCACAAAGCCCGGCCGGCCGCCGCGATGCGACACATCAACGCCACGGCCCCGGCCCGCATCGGCCGCCATATTGGCGCTGGCGATGAAGAAGGTGTCGGCGCGCGCGATCAGCTCGCGGTCGGCAGCGCTCAGCGCTACGCCGCGCAATACCTGTACCTTGCGGCCATCAGCCGCCGCCGGCGTGTGCTGGCGATGCTGGATGTATTGCGGGCAGTTGCCAAAACTCTGCGTGACGTTGACGCGCAAGACGCCATCGTCCGCCGCCACGATCTCGCCGTTGACGCGGTTGCGGCGGCGCGTCGTCGGTTCCAGGCCCAGTCCGCCGATGTGGGCACCCGCGTGCAGCTGGCCTTCCAGCGGATCGCCGGGCAGCATGCCGCCGCTGATATCCAGCGTGCGCGCGTCCGGCGACACGATGAAGCCGGCGTCGGCCGCCAGCATGGTCGCCCACGGTTGGCCGGCCGCGTCCAGCGCGCCGACGAAGAAGAACGGCAGGCTGTGATAAAAATCGCGGTGCTGGTCCGGCATGAAATCGCGGATGTATGCCGCCGCGCCAGCCATCTGCTCGCGCACACCCACGCGCTGCTGGATTGCCAGTTCACCGGCATGGAAAATCGAGGCGGCGGCATCCATGATTACACCTCCTCTGGAGCCAGGCCGGCCTTGGTGGCAGGCATCCCGACGAAGCCCGGCAACGCGCGCACATTGTCCAGCCAGGCGCGGATGTTCGGGTAAGGCTTCAGCGACACACCGCCTTCCGGCGCATGCGCGACGTAGCTGTAGCCGGCGACATCGGCAATGGTCGGGTGCTCGCCCGCCAGCCAGCGGTTGCCTTGCAGCTCCTGCTCCATGACATCGAACAGGCGCGCGGCGATGTTCTTCGCGGTTTCATGGTCGCGCGGGGCGTTGAACACCGTCACCAGGCGGGCGGTGGCCGGACCGTAGGCGATCTTGCCGGCAGCGGCCGACAGCCAGCGCTGCACCTTGGCGGCGGCGACCGGATCGCGCGGCAGCCAGCGGCTATCGGCGTATTTGGCAGCCAGGTAGACCAGGATGGCGTTGGAGTCGGCCAGCGTGACGTCGCCGTCCTGCAGCACCGGAATTTCGCCGAACGGATTCATCGACAGGAACGGCTGCTTCTTGTGCTCGCCGCTGCGCAGGTCGACCGTGATGTAGTCGTGCGGCAGGTTCAGCAGGCCTAAAAACAGTTGCACGCGGTGGGTATGGCCGGAAAGTGGAATGCCGTACAGCTTCATGATGACTCCTGGTGGGTGATTGATGAGGCGAGTATAGGGAGACAACATCGTGCTGAGAAGCCGGACAAATTGCGAATCACTGTCCGCTTAAAGTGTACAATTAACGTATGACCGATCTTTCCTCCATCAACCTGAACCGTCTGGCCACTTTTGTCGCTGTGGTCGAGGCCGGATCACTGACGGCCGCCGCCGGGCGGCTGGGACTGGCCAAATCGATGGTCAGCAAGCATATGCAGCTGCTGGAGCAGGAAATCGGCGTCGGCCTGCTGCTGCGCTCGACGCGCAAGCTGAGCCTGACCGAGGCCGGCCATGCGTTTTATACCTCCAGCAAGCAGTTGCTAAAGGCGGCCGAGCTGGCCATCGAGCAGGCGCGCAGCGGCAGCGAAAGCCCGCAAGGCACGCTGCGCGTGGCCTGCCCCATCGACTATGGCTTGATAGTGGTGTCGCCGCTGCTGGCGCAACTGCGCGCCCGTTATCCGGCGCTGAAGATTGACCTGACTTGTGGCGACCACATCATCGACCTGATCGCCGAAGGCATCGACGTCACCGTGCGACTCGGCAAGCTGGCCGATTCCAGCCTGATGGCAACGCGGGTGGACAAGCTGGTGCGCTGGCTGGTGGCCAGCCCGGACTTCATTGCCCGCCACGGCATGCCCCGCACGCCGGAGGAATTGGCGCGGCTGCCGTACGTGTCGCTGTCGGTGCTGGCGCAGCCGACGCAGTTTGCGCTGACCGACCACGCCGGCAACCAGATCGATGTGCGCATGCAGAACACGGTATTTTCGTCGAACACTGCCTATGCGACACGTGCGGCGGCGATCAGCGGCGACGGCGTGCTGCGCGCCACCACTTTCTCGGTCAAGGACGATGTCGCCGCCGGGCGGCTGGTGCGGGTGCTGCCAGAGTGGACGCTGCCGGAGAGCGACATCCACGCCGTCTACCCGGCCACCTCGCATGTGCCGCAGAAAGTGCGCGTCTTCATCGATGCACTGAAGGCGGCGACGGCCAGCTAGCCGCGCCGCGCGGAAACGACGATGCCGCCGACGATCAGCGCAAACGCGGCAGCATGATAGCCATGCGGCGCTTCGCCGAGGAAGGCCGACGACAGCACGGCGGTGAACAGCGGCGTCAGGTTGACGAAGAAGGCGCCAACCGACGGCCCCGCTTCGCGCACGCCCGCGCCCCAGCAGCCAAAGGCGACAATCGCCGGGCCGGTGGACACGTACAGCAGCGCCGCTGCCAGCAGCCAGCTCCACTGCACCGGCATTGCGCCCAGCGCCTGCTCGCCCAGCGCGAAACCGCCTGACCACAGCACGCCAAACGCCACCTGCGCCAGCAGGAAACTGGCCCAGTTGCTGCGGATGTCGGCCGGTTCGGTGGCGCGCAGCAGCAGCCAGCTGTAGAACGACCAGGCGATGGTCGCCAGTATCATGAACAGGTCGCCCGGCACCAATCGCAATTCCAGCACGTGCCGCCATTCGCCGCGCGCCAGCACCAGCAGCACGCCGGCGATCGACAGCACAGCGCCTGCCACCTGCCGGCGGCTGACCGGCACGCCGAAGAACAGCCAGCCGGTCAGCATCATCCATACCGGCATGCCGGACGCCACCAGCGTGACGTTGATCGGCGACGAGCTTTGCAGTGCCATATATTGCAGCGCGTTGTACATGCCGATGCCCAGCAGGCCGAGCCAGGCGTAGGTTTTCCAGTGCCTCCACAGTCCCGCCTGGCGACGGAACACCGGACCGGCCAGCGGCAACAGGATGACGAAGGCGATGCTCCAGCGGAGAAAATTCAGCAGCACCGGCGGCAGCATGTCGTGCACCAGGCGGCCGACAATGGCGTTGCCAGCCCATAGCATTGGCGGCAGGGTCAGCAGGAAAATGGTCTTGGCGGTCAGGCGTTTTTGCGTCATTTTTGATATTCGTGCAACATTATGCTTCAGAGCATACCCGATCCGGCCAGTGCGCAGCGATAGAAATAGCGCTGGAGCACCGGGGGCGGTAAAATAGCCGTTGCTGATCCACCCACTTAGATAATATGAAACTTTCTAAACAACATTCGATGTACGAATCCGACCACACCCTGTTCATCAAGGCGTTGAAGGAAAAGAATCCTGGCATTGAAGCCGGCCAGCAACAAGGCCGCGCGCTGCTGTGGGACCGTCCAGCGATTTCGCTGGATGAGCAGGAGCGTCAGCTGAAATCGGCTGTCAAGCAGCAAGCTTACGTCTACCAGAACAAGGTTTAAGCGCTCAGCGCACGCGGGCGGCGGGGATGGTGCCAGAAGATACGGCTGACGTGAAGCCGCCAGTACCGGACGCCGAACACGGCGCGCCGGATGGCGACGTCCATCCACTCGCTGATGCTGGCGCCGCTGCTGCCAACGACGTTGCGGCGCCTGCCGTCGACGCTGCAAGCGATGCGCCGGCTGCGGCGAACGCCACGGCGGCGGCGGCAGACGACGCGGCAAGCGATGCAGTGGCTGCGGAGGACGCCACGGCTGTGGAGGCCGCTGCCGCCGAAGCCGAAGCCGTCACGGCCGAAGTCTCCGCCCACGCCCGCCTCTACGGCGAGCCGCTGCTGAAGCTGCCCACCGACCTGTACATCCCGCCCGACGCGCTAGAGGTTTTCCTTGATGCCTTCGAAGGCCCGCTGGACTTGCTGCTGTACCTGATCCGCAAGCAAAACTTCAACATCCTCGACATTCCGATGGCGCAGCTGACGCTGCAATACCTGAAGTACGTCGACCAGATCCGCCTGTCCAACCTGGAACTGGCGGCCGAGTACCTGCTGATGGCAGCCATGCTGATCGAGATCAAGTCGCGCATGCTGCTGCCGCAACGCCAGGCCGACCTCGATGTTGAGGCGGACGATCCGCGCGCCGAACTGGTACGCCGCCTGCTGGAATACGAGCAGATCAAGCTGGCAGCCTACGACCTGAACGCGATTCCGCAGCTCGACCGCGATTTCGTCCGCACCCAGATCTTCATCGAGCAAAGCCTGATTCCGACCTGGCCGGACGTGGCGGCGGTCGATCTGCAACAGGCCTGGCTGGACGTGATGAAGCGCGCCAAGCTGACCCAGCACCACAAGATCAGCCGCGAGGAACTGTCGGTGCGCGAGCACATGACCGGCATCCTGCGCCGCCTGCAATCGGCCCGCTTTGTCGAGTTTGCCGATTTGTTTGACATCGGCGGCGGCGTGCCGGTGGTGGTGGTCAACTTTGTGGCGCTGCTGGAGCTGGCCAAGGAAACCCTGATTGAAATTACCCAGGCCGAGCCGTTCGCACCGATCTATGTGCGGCTGGCCTACTCGCCGGCGTGAGCCGGCAACAAGAATGAGCGAACACCATGAAAATCATCACCTCGATTGAAGAACTGCGCGACCAACTCAGCGGCCAGCTGCGCACGGCCTTTGTCCCGACCATGGGCAATCTGCACGAAGGCCACCTGTCGCTGATGCGCCTGGCGCGCAAGCACGGCGACCCGGTGGTGGCGTCGATCTTCGTCAACCGCCTGCAGTTCGGCCCGAACGAGGACTTCGACAAGTATCCGCGCACCTTCCAGGCCGACGTCGAGAAGCTGGAGAAGGAAGGCGTGTACGTGCTGTTCGCGCCAACCGAGAAGGATCTGTATCCGGAGCCGCAGGAATACCGCGTGCAGCCGCCGGATGGCCTGGGCAATACGCTGGAGGGCGAGTTCCGTCCGGGTTTCTTCAACGGCGTGTGCACGGTGGTGACCAAGCTGTTCTCGTGCGTGCAGCCGCGCGTGGCGGTGTTCGGCAAAAAGGATTACCAGCAGTTGATGATCATCCGCAACATGACGCGCCAGTTTGCGATGCCGACCGAAATCATTGCTGCTGAAACCTGGCGTGCGGATGACGGCCTGGCGCTGTCGTCGCGCAATATGTACCTGTCGCAGACGGAGCGCGCCGAGGCGCCAGCGCTGTACCAGACCTTGAACGCGGTGGCGGACGAAGTGCGCGCCGGCCATCTGGATGTGTTCCAGCTTGAGCACAAGGCGATGGACGATCTGGCCAAGCGTGGCTGGAAGCCGGACTACATCTCGATCCGCAAGCGCAACGACCTGCAACCGCCTAACGCCGGCGACCTGGCGCAAGGCACGCCACTGGTGGTGCTGGCAGCCGCCAAGCTCGGCACGACCCGCCTGATCGACAACCTGGAAATCTAAGGCTTGCGGTCAGCAGGCGCGGCCGGCAACACCACCGCGCCCTGCGGCGACAACTGGATAATCAACGCCGGCGCACTGATCGACGGCGCCGGACGAGGCGACAGCAGGTTCACGATGGTGCCGGTCGCACCTACAAACAACGCGACCATCGCGATGAGCAGCCCGGCAATCCACTTGATGATTTCCGCCTTCGCCGCCTCAACGGTGCTTTCAATTTTAAGATCCAAGGCCTTGAGTTGATCGCCTGCTGCCCGGAACTGAGCATCCACGGCATCAAATCTGCCGTGCAGCGCCGCGACGCGCTCGCTGGTTGACAGCCGCAAGTCATCCACAGCGGTGCGGACGTCGCCCACTTTGTTGTCGATGTACTCCTGATCGGAATTGGCGTTCATGATGGGGCCATCATGCGCCGCGCAAGGTGCAGCGTCAATCGTCGCGCGTGGCGTGTTTGAGGGAGATCAAGCGGCGACGTTTTGGGCCCAGGCCAGCGCCGACAGGTGGGCCTTGTTGACCTCCAGCGGGTTCAGCTTGAGCGTTGCCGCCAGCGAGGCGACCAGGTCGGAACTCAACTCGCAGGCTTCCGCCAGCGCCAGGTAAGGACCGTATTTTCCGCTGCGCGACAGCAAGGCGGCCACCACATCGTCGGACAGCTGAACATTCGCCAGCACCTGATCCATCGGCATGCCCAGCAGCCGGTCCAGCAGCGAGAACATGCCGGCGACGAACACATTCTCCGCCTCGGGCTTGCCCAGCGCCGCCTGCGCCAGCAGCTCGGCCAGGCGGCCGCGCACCACCGCTGTCTCCAGCAGCACCGGCGAATAGCCGGACGTGCTGGCGGTCGCCAGCAGCAAGGTCAGCCAGCGGTACAGCGGCTGGTAGCCCAGCAAGGTCAGCGCCTGCCGCAAGGACTGCACTTCCCTGCCCGCGCCAAAACCCGCCGAATTGATAAACCGCAGCAACTTGTAGGACAGCGTGGCGTCACGCTTCAGCACCGCCTCCAGCTGGACGATATCGGCATTCTGCCGCACCATCTGCATCAGCTGCATGATCACCGTCTGCGCCGGATTCAGGCTCTTGGTGTCGGTCGACGGACGCGGCGTCAGGTGCAGCTTGCCGACGAAAGCATTCAGGCCCAGCGCCGCGCAGGCGTCGAAATCGGCCCAGTTGCTGACCGGGCGGGCGATCATGCCCACAGTGGACTGCTTCAGCGCCGCATAGGTGCGCGCCTGCGTTGCCACATCGGCGCCCGAGAAACGCACCTCGACATACGAGGCCATGGTCGGCAAGCGGCTGCCGGTGCGGGTCAGGTCCGCCTCGCGCAGCAGGATGCCGACGCCGCCGGCGCGCAAGCCTTGGACAGCCGCCATCGTATCCGGATGGGCCAGTTCGGCCGCGCGGATCGACAACACAGTGCGTTCAGGGGGAAGGTCGTACAGCGTATCGGCCGACAGCATGGCCGGCACGGCTTCAAGGAAGAGGATTTTGTCGCGCAGCAGCCAGCCGTCATCCTCGTCAACCACCTGGCTGGCAACAAAGCCTATCAGGGATTCAAGCGACTCCCGCGTGGAGACGGTGCCCGTGCCGGCATGTTGCCAGGCAAGCTCATAGCCGACCACGCGCTGCTTGGGGTCGAGCAATGGCTCACGGACGAGGAAGGTGGTCTGGTGCATGGCCTTAGAGGTATAGCTCGGCAGCGCCCGCGTCCGCGCTACCCGCTTGCGGGGGACTGGCCCCCGCCGCCGACAATCAAGCTCCGAGTTTTTCGAAGATCTTGTTCAGTTTTTCGTCCAGCGTTGCTGCGGTGAATGGTTTAACCACATAACCGTTGGCGCCGGCTTGCGCCGCCGCGATGATGTTTTCCTTTTTCGCTTCCGCAGTCACCATCAGCACTGGCAGTTTGGCCAGGGCTGGATCGGCACGAATGTTCTGCAACATCGTCAGGCCGTCCATATTCGGCATGTTCCAGTCGGACACGACGAAGTCGAAGGATTCTGCGCGCAGTTTTGCCAGCGCCATCACGCCGTCTTCTGCCTCGTCGACATTGGCATAACCCAGTTCTTTTAACAGATTCCGGACGATGCGGCGCATCGTCGAAAAATCGTCAACAACTAAAAATTTCATCTTTGGATCAGCCATGAATTGCTCCGTTGTTTCTCTACGCGGTTGTTAATAGTGCCTACTATTTGGCATTAAGTTGTAGGATAGCATTTTCGTTGCCCTAAGGCGAACAAAGTCGCAGTAAAACGTCACACTTGCACAATTAAACACGCAGAGCGCGCATACCGTGCTGTGCCAGGTGACCGAGCACCATGCCCGGCAGTGCCTGCAGCGCGCCGACTTCGTGCGCAGCCCCCACCGCAATCGCCTCGCGCGGCATGCCGAACACCACGCAACTTGCTTCATCCTGGGCGAAATTATACGCCCCGGCGTTACGCATCTCCAGCATGCCGGCGGCGCCGTCCTTGCCCATGCCAGTCAGGATAACACCAACCGCGTTCTTGCCTGCTGCTTGCGCGGCGGAACGGAACAGCACATCGACCGACGGACGGTGGCGGTTGACCGGCTCGGCCTGGTCGATGCGGGTCATGTAGTTGGCGCCGCTGCGCGTCAGGTACAGATGCGAGTGGCCGGGCGCAATATAGGCGTGGCCCGGCAGCACACGCTCATTGCCCTGCGCTTCCTGCACCGAGATCTTGCACAGCGTGTCGAGCCGCTTGGCAAACGAGCGGGTAAAGCCTTCCGGCATGTGCTGGGTGATCAGGATGCCGGGGCAGTCGGACGGCATCTGCATCAGAAATTCGCGGATCGCCTCGGTGCCGCCGGTGGAAGCGCCGACGATGATCAGTTTTTCCGACGACAGCAGCGGATTGCGCAGCGCCGACAGCGGCGTCGCCGTATGGCCTTCGTGGCCCGGCTGCGGCAGGCGGCGCGCCTGCACACGGGCCTTGGAGGCGGCACGGATCTTGTCGGTGATCAGCTCGGTGTATTCGCGCATGCCAGCCTGAATCGAGATTTTCGGCTTGGTGACAAAGTCCACCGCGCCCAGTTCCAGCGCGCGCATGGTGATTTCCGAGCCGCGCTCGGTCAGCGACGACACCATCACCACCGGCATCGGCCGCAGGCGCATCAGTTTTTCCAGGAAATCCAGGCCGTCCATCTTCGGCATCTCGACGTCCAGCGTCAGCACGTCAGGGTTGGTCTGCTTGATCAGCTCGCGCGCCACCAGCGGGTCGGGCGCGGCGCCCACCACTTCCATGTCGGGTTGGGAGTTGATGATCTCGCTCATGACGCTGCGGATCAGTGCGGAGTCGTCGCACACCAGGACTTTGATCTTCATAAAATGCTTTCTTGTTATTTAAAACAGATCGATCTCGCCGCCCACCGGTGCCACCTTGAGGCGGCTGGCGTATTCGATTTCGCGCTTGACCAGGGTGTCATTGTGGCTTTGCATCAGCTTCTTGACCAGCACCTTGCCGGTGCGCGGGAAGAAATACACCTTGCGCGGGTAGATGTCATTCAGGTCTTCCGCCACCACCCTGATCCGTTCCACTTTCAAAAAATTCAGCACAAAGGCGGCATTGCGTTCGCCGACGTTGATCGCGGTAAAGCCCTTCAGCACGGCGCCGCCGCCGAATACCTTGGCTTCCAGGTTCTCGCGCTTGGCGCCGGCCTTCAGCAGGTCATTGATCAGGATTTCCATCGCATACGTGCCATAGCGCGCCGAAGCCGACACCGGGCTGCCGTTGTCGCCGCCGCCGTCCGGCAGCATGAAGTGGTTCATGCCGCCCAGGCCGGTGGTGCGGTCGCGGATGCAGGCCGACACGCAGGAGCCGAGCACGGTGACGATCAGCATGTCCTTGTTGGTGTGGTAATACTCACCAGGCAGGATCTTGGCGGCCTGACAGTCAAACGTCCGGTCGTAATAGACGTTGGTGGCAAATTGTTCGAGGTCCATGTTTTCTCTCAGGTGCGGTGCGGCGGTGCTTTACGGGCGGCCGAGCTATCGTCCAGTTCGTAGACGGTCTTGCCGCGCAGTTTCAACGACTCCGAGACATACAGGAAATTCTCCGAGTGCCCGGCAAACAGCAGGGCATCCGGCTTCATCAGCGGCACGAAGCGCGCCAGGATCTTGCGCTGGGTCGCCTTGTCGAAGTAAATCATCACGTTGCGGCAGAAGATGGCGTCGAACTGGCCACTGATCGGCCAGCTGTCCGCCAGCAAGTTCAACTGCTTGAACGTTATCATATTACGCAATTCCGGCCGGACACGGGCCATGCCTTCGCGGTCGCCCTTGCCTTTGAGGAAAAAGCGGCGCTGGCGCTCGGGCGACATCTTGTCGAGACGGTCCATGCCGTAGACGCCGTTGGCGGCGGTGGCCAGCACATTGGTATCGATGTCGGTAGCGACAATCTGCACGTTGGGCGTCAGCGTGTTGAACGCTTCGCAGACGGTCATGGCGATCGAGTAGGGTTCCTCGCCGGTGGAGCTGGCGGAGCACCAGATGGTCAGCGGCTCGCGCTTGCCCTTGACGTGGTCGGCCAGTAGCGGGAAGTGGTGGGCTTCGCGGAAGAACGAGGTCAGGTTGGTGGTCAGCGCGTTGGTGAACGACTCCCACTCCTCGCCGAGGCGGCCGGCTTCCAGCTCGTCCAGGTATTTGGCGAACGAGTCGATGCCGGTGGCGCGCAGGCGGCGCGCCAGGCGGCTGTAGACCATCTCCTGCTTGCTGTCCGCCAGCGAGATGCCGGCGCGCTTGTAGATCAGGCCACGCACCCGCTCGAAATCGCGGGCGTTGAAGTCAAATTCTTTGACGGTGTCTTTTGATTGCGGCATATGTTGAATCCTTTTTGATGCGTGTTTCTAAATATGCCACGTCGCACCGGCAAACGCCGGTGCGACGGCTTAAAACTCTTCCCATTCGTCGGCGCCCGAGGACGCCGGCGTGGATTTCTTCGCTGCGGCCGGCTTTGGCGAAGGCTTGGTCGCTGCCGGGCGCGGCGCGGCAATCGCTGGCGCGGCGGCTGCGGCCGGCTTGGCCGTCACCGCGCGGCGCGGCGCCGGCGCAGCCTGGCGCACCGCCGCATCATGCGACAGCTTGAAGATGCTGACCGCCTGCGACAGGAATTCCGCCTGCTCCTGCATGCTTTCCGCCGCTGCTGCCGCCTGCTCCACCAGCGCCGCATTCTGCTGCGTCATCTCATCCATCTGCGAGATCGCCGTATTGACTTCCTCGATGCCGTTGCTCTGTTCCTGCGTGGCGGCGGTGATCTCGCCCATGATATCGGTCACCTGGCGGATCGACGTAACGATCAGATCCATGGTCTGGCCAGCTTCATCCACCAGTTTGCTGCCAGCGTCGACTTTCTCCACCGAATCGGTAATCAGCTCCTTGATTTCCTTGGCGGCGCCGGCCGAGCGCTGCGCCAGATTGCGCACCTCGGAAGCCACCACCGCGAAACCACGGCCCTGCTCGCCCGCACGCGCCGCCTCGACGGCCGCATTCAGCGCCAGGATATTGGTCTGGAAGGCGATGCCGTCGATGACCGAAATAATGTCGGCAATCTTGCGCGACGATTCGGTGATCGAACCCATGGTCTGCACCACCTGCGACACCACGCTGCCGCCCTTCTCCGCCACCGACGATGCCGATACCGCCAGTTGGTTGGCCTGGCGCGCATTGTCGGCATTCTGCTTGACGGTCGAGGTCAATTCTTCCATCGACGACGCCGTCTCCTCCAGCGAGCTGGCCTGCGACTCGGTGCGTGCCGACAGGTCGGCATTGCCCGAGGCGATTTCCTGCGACGCGGTCGAAATCAGCTCGGTGCCGGTGCGCACATCGCCCACCGTCTTGGCCAGGCTGTCGTTCATGTCCTTCAACGCCTGCAGCAGTTCGCTGGTTTCATCGCTGCCTTCCACCTGCACGTGCGAAGTCAGTTCGCCCGACGCCACCTTCTGCGCCACGCCAACCGCGCCCGACAGCGGCACGGTGATCGAGCGGGTAATAATCGTTGCGCACACCACGCCCAGCGCCACCGCCACGCCCCCCAGCACAAACAGCACCAGCATCAGGCCGCGATCGGCGGTGACGGAATTGTCCATCACTTCGGCAGCGTTGGCCTGCTGCATGTCGACCAGCTTGTTGATCAGCGCCAGCGTCTGGGTGTTCAGCGGATCGATGCGGCCGGAAATCACCTTGGCGCCGCCTTCGCTGTTGAACGCCAGGATCTGTCCGATCGCTTCCTTGAACGCGGCATCGGTGTCGGCGTCCAGCGCCGCCAGTTCCGTCAGCACTTTTTTCTCGCTGTCATTCAGGCCCTGCGCCTTCAGTTCATTCAGCGCCTTGTCGTAACGGGCGCGTTGGTCCTTGACCTTCTGTTCTTCCTTCTGCATCAGGCTGACGTCCGACTGCAGGCCGATATTCCGCATGGCGATGCCGGTTTCCAGCATGGCACTCTTCATCGTGCCCGCTTGCAGGTTCTTGGCGGTCGCTGTTTCCAGTCCCTTGGTCAGCTTGTTCTTGTTGCTGTAATTCAGGTAGTTAGTCATCAGCACGATGCCCACCAGGATCAGCAGGATGATGCCGAAGCCAATGCGTAGCCGTGCGCCGATTTTGAAATCGCGTAAATTCATGGTGTCACTCCCCTCTTCTATACTCTATCGTCGTGTGGCGGCGCGCCCTTCTTTTTGGGGCACGTCCGTATTGCTTTAACACCGGGGCGGGGCTGTGGCGCCGGCGGTGGCGGTCTTACGCCGCCAGTTGGTCCATCAAGCCCATTTCAGGGCTGGACATCAGCTTGTCGATATTCACCAGGATCAGCATGCGCTCATCGATGGTACCCAGGCCGATCATGTAGTCGCTGCTGAAGGCGGTGCCCATTTCCGGCGCCGGCTTTACCTGCTCCGGCGTCAGCGTGGTCACGTCGGACACGGAGTCCACCACCATGCCGACGATGCGGCCATTGATGTTGAGGATGATGACCACGGTGAACTGGTCGTACACCGGCTCGCCCAGGTTGAACTTGATGCGCATGTCGACCACCGGAATGATGATACCGCGCAGGTTGATCACGCCCTTGATGAATTCCGGCGCGTTGGCGATGCGGGTGACCGCCTCGTAGCCGCGGATCTCCTGCACTTTCAGGATGTCGATGCCGTATTCTTCCGCGCCCAGCTTGAAGGCCAGGTATTCGTGGCCGGCGATCTCGCTGGCGTGTGCGGTGTTGGATTGGATCTCTGCCATCTTGGCCCCCTATGAAGAAAAAATCGATTCGTCGGCCAGTTGGCGCGACGAGCGTATCAGTGCAGCGACGTCCAGAATCAGCGACACGCCGCCGTCGCCAAGGATGGTGGCGCCGGAGATGCCAGCCACCTTGCGGTAATTCGACTCCAGGTTCTTGACCACCACCTGCTGCTGGCCGACCAGTTCATCGACGAACAGGCCAGCCTTGCGGCCGTCGGTTTCGACGATGATGACGATGCCCTGGCACGGGTCGCTGAAGCGCGGCGTGATGTCGAACATCTGGTACAGCGGCACCAGCGGCAGGTATTCGCCGCGCACCTTGATGACCCGGCCCTTGCCGCTGATTTCCTTGACATCTTCCGGCGCCGGTTGCAGCGACTCGATGACAAAGCCAAGCGGCAGGATGTACACCTCGTCGCCGACACGGATCGACATGCCATCCAGGATCGCCAGCGTCAGCGGCAGCGAAATCGAAATGGTGGTGCCGAAGCCCTTGGCCGAACGGATGTCGACCACGCCGCCCATGGCAGTGATGTTACGCTTGACCACGTCCATGCCGACGCCGCGGCCGGAGACATCGGTGACCACATCGGCGGTGGAGAAGCCCGGCGCGAAGATCAGTTGCCAGACTTCGGCGTCGCTCATGGTATCACTGACCGCCAGGCCGTTCTGCTGCGCCTTGGCCAGTATCCGCTCGCGGTTCAATCCGCCGCCGTCATCCGAGACTTCGATAATGATGTTGCCCCCCTGGTGCGAGGCCGACAGGAACAAACGGCCGGCATCGCTCTTGCCGCCGGCGCGGCGCACCTCCGGCATCTCGATGCCGTGGTCGATCGAGTTGCGCACCAGGTGGGTCAGCGGATCGACGATGCGCTCGATCAGGCCCTTGTCCAGCTCGGTGGCGGCGCCGTTGGTGATGAAGTCGACCTTCTTGCCCAGCTTGTGCGCCAGGTCGCGCACCATGCGCGGGAAGCGCGAGAACACGAAGTCCATCGGCATCATGCGGATCGACATCACCGCTTCCTGCAGGTCGCGGGTGTTGCGGGTCAGCTGGCCGACGCTGTTCAGCAGGCGCTCGTGCACCATCGGGTCCAGCGTGTCGACGCGCTGCTCGATCATCGCCTGTGTGATCACCAGTTCGCCGACCAGGTTGATCAGCTGGTCGACCTTCTCGATCGACACGCGGATCGACGCCGATTCGGCGCCGGCGTGGGCAGGCGCCTTCTCTTTTTCCTTCTCTTCCTTCTTGGCGACTTTCTTCTCTTCTTCCGCTGGCGGTGTCTCGATGACGATGCCGGCGGCGGCGCGGATCTGTTCGACCGGCTGGAAGAAGCCGTAACCCTGCGCATCCTCGGAGGCGGCGCCGGCGTTGGCGCGGATTTCGTCCAGCGGCTGGAAGAAGCCATAGCCTTCGCCGCTGGCGCCGGCCGGTTTCAGTTCGGTGGTATCGAAGAAGCCATAGCCCAGATCGGCCTCGACCTGGTCGCGCGCGGTCTTCTCTTTTTGCGCCTGGGCGTCGTCCAGCGCCGGCAGTTCGGTGACCTGCATCTCGTCCGGATTCAGCACGAACGAGCAGATGGCGATGATGTCATCCAGGCTTTCGTGCGTGGTGACCACCATCGCATTGCGGTCCTTGTCCAGCGGCGTGATCGAAACGTGGCCCATCAGACCCAGCTCCTCGCCCAGCGCCTGTACTTCGCGGTGCGCCATGGCCGGCAGTTCCAGGCGGTAGCGGCGGCCGCCGCTGTGATCGACCACCTTGGCTTCGACCGCGTTATAGGCCGGCGCAACGGGCGCCAGCGCCACCACCGGCACATCCTGCGCCAGCGATTGCAGCATCATGCGCACGTTGCCGACCGCATCCTGGTCCACTTCGCTGCCGAGGCGGTGCCCGTCCAGCTGCATCTTGAGGATGTCCTTGGCGGCCAGGAAGGCGTCCACGTGTTCGCCGGTCAGCGCCATCTCGCCCTTGCGGATACGGTCCAGCAGGGTCTCCAGCACGTGCGTGATTTCGCTCATGTCGGTCACGCCAAAGGTCGACGCGCCGCCCTTGACCGAATGGGCGGTACGGAAGATCGCGTTCAGATCCTCGGTGTCAGGCGACTCCACATTGACGGCCAGCAGCAGCCGCTCCATTTCAGCCAGCAGTTCCTCGGCCTCATCGAAAAAGACCTGATAAAACTGGCTTATATCGATGGTCATGGTGATACTCCGTTACGTTCGCTTCGCATCATTGCGCGCCCTATATCAGCCGATGACCTTTTTAACTACCTCGATAAGCCGCTGTGGGTCGAAAGGCTTGACCAGCCAGCCGTTGGCGCCGGCGGCGCGGCCCTTGGCTTTCATTTCGTCGGACGATTCGGTGGTCAGCATCAGGATAGGCGTCTTGGCATAGCTGGGCAGCTCGCGCAGCAACTGGATCAGTTGCAGGCCGTCCATGCGCGGCATGTTCTGGTCGGTCAGCACCAGGTCGACGTTCTGCAGCTTGGCCTTTTCCAGGCCTTCCTGGCCGTCCACCGCTTCCACCACCTGGTAGCCGGCAGCCTTGAGGCTGAAGGCAACCATCTGGCGCAGGGAGCTGGAATCATCAACTGCAAGTATAGTCTTGGCCATCTTATTCTCTCTTGTAAATCACGTTGTTTAGGTGTTAGAACAGCTCGATGTCGCCGCTTTCCAGGTGCTGCTGACTGACTGCCTTGCGCAGCACGCTGCGCAATTCCAGACTCTGTATCGCCAGCGCCATGCTGACCTTGCCCAGCAGTTCGACAATCTGCTCGTTGTCGCTCTCCGGCAGCATTTCGTCGCCGTGCGCGCCCAGCGTGCCGAGGAACTCGCGCAGACCGGTGACGCGCTTCAGTGTGCGGTCCAGCAGCTGGCTGGTCATGTCCTGGAACTGCAGGCTGGTGATGGCGGCGTTGACATAGCCGCCGACCTGGCCTTGCAGCGCCTCCAGCTGGGTGCGCTGCTCGGGTGTGACGGTGCCACCATCCAGCAGCAGCTGGATGGTGGCCTGTTCCGCTTCCACCGTCTGGTGGATGGCCATGAAGTTGAAGGACAGCTTTTCAATCGCTTCCTCCAGCAGCAGGCCAGTCTGGATCAGGTCGGTCTCGACTTCGGTCAGATGCCGGCGACCGTGGTCAGACACGCCGGACAGCAGGCGCTTGACATGGGAACCCAGAATTTTTTTTCTCGTCATAACAGTCTCGATTACTTCTGCTTGCTTATTTGCTTATTTGCCTATGTGCTTATTTGCGGACAGGCGGGCCGGCCGGCTTGGCCTGGGCGGCAGCCGCAGGTGCGATCTCGCCGGCATCCTCGACGTCGCCAACCTCGATCTTGCGGCCGTCGCGCAGCACACTGTCTTCGGCGCGCTTGTTCATCACCACGATGCTGATGCGGCGGTTGATCGGATTGAACGGATCGGCCTTGTCGAGGTTGATGGCCGAGGCCAGCCCCACCACGCGCAGCATCTTGGCATCCTGCATGCCGCCAGCGATCAGCTCGCGGCGCGAGGCGTTGGCGCGGTCGGCCGACAATTCCCAGTTGCTGTAACCGGCGTCGCTCATGTAAGGCGTCGAGTCGGTGTGGCCGGACAAGGTGATGCGGTTGGGCACATCGTTCAGCACGAAGCCGATCTCGTGCAGGATTTCCTTGGTGTACGGTTGCAGCTCGGCCTTGGCCAGCGCGAACATCGGACGGTTCTGCTCGTCGACGATCTGGATGCGCAAGCCTTCGCTGGTGATGTCCAGCAGCAGCTGTTCCTTGTATTTCTTCAGCAGCGGATTGGCCTCGATCTTGTTCTCGATGCGCTCCTTGAGGTTTTTCAGGCGCTGGTTCTCTTCCGCTTCCAGCGCTGCCTTGGCGGCGGTCAGGTTATAGGTCTTCTTGACCTGCGGATCGTCGCTGGCCTTGACCTGGCCGTCGGTGCGGGTCAGGTCCTTGCCGCCGCCCTTCAGGATCGAGGAGCTGTCGCCGCTGCCGGAACCGCCGGACATCGCCACTTTTAGCGGCGTCTTGAAGTATTCGGAAATGCCGTTAAGGTCACCCTTGGTGGTCGAGCCGAGCAGCCACATCAGCAGGAAGAAGGCCATCATTGCCGTCACGAAGTCGGCGTAGGCAATCTTCCAGGCGCCGCCGTGGTGACCGCCGCCATGCTTCTTGATGCGCTTGACGATAATCGGCCGCAGGCCCTCTTCAGCCATGATTCATCCTTAAACAATAGAGTATGCGCAGCATGGCTTACTTCGATTTGGATTTCTTGATGTGGTCTTCCAGCTCGTTGAAGGACGGACGCTCGGTCGAGTACAACACTTTGCGGCCGAATTCCACTGCCAACGCCGGCGCATAGCCGTTCAGGCTGGCCAGCAGCGTGACTTTCACGCACTGGTACATCTTGGTCGACTCTTCCAGCTTCTGCTCCAGCAGACTGGCCAGCGGACCGACGAAACCGTAAGCCAGCAGGATGCCGAGGAAGGTGCCGACCAGCGCGTGAGCGATCAGGATACCCAGCTCGGCCGGCGGCAGGCCCACCGATTCCATCGTGTGCACCACGCCCATCACCGCCGCCACGATACCGAAGGCCGGCATGCCGTCGCCCAGCCTGGCGATGGCATGCCCGGGTGCGGCGCCCTCGTGGTGGTGGGTTTCAATTTCGATATCCATCAGGTTCTCGATCTGGAACGCATCCATATTGCCGGACACCATCAGGCGCAGGTAATCGGTCATGAATTCGACGATGTGGTGGTCTTCCAGCACGCTTGGGTACTTGCTGAATAGCGGGCTCTGCTCCGGGCTATCGATGTCGCCTTCGATCGACATCAGGCCCTCCTTGCGCACCTTGGACAGCACGTCGAACAGCAGCGACATCAACTCCATGTACAGGTCTTTGGTGTAGCGCGAGCCCTTGAACAGCGTCGGCAGCGCAGCCAGCGTGGATTTCAGCGTCTTGCCGTTGTTACCGACCAGGAAAGCGCCAAAGGCGCCGCCACCGATCATGACCAGCTCCAGCGGCTGGAACAGCGCGGCCAGATGCCCGCCACTCATGGCGTAGCCGCCGAACACGCCGACGCAGACCACTACATATCCGATGATGACTAACAAGGTGTGCTGACTCCCCAGAGCGAAAACCGGCCGAATTGTGACTAAGCGGGCCGGTTTTTTCAAGAATTTACATATAGAACTACAATAGCCTGACTAGGGGGCGAGGGGCAAGTGAATAACGTCAAATGATGCTTAAAAGTACCATATATAGAGGGGATTCTCTCCTGCTGTGGCACGAATGATGCTATCTGGCGTTCTTTCCTCAATGACAAATTCATAGCTTACGAGCATCGAACCAGCAGCCATTTCCGCGCTCGCCTTGCGCCACAATCCCGGCATGGCAGCTGGCGACAGGTAGGCGAACACCAGGTCGAACTGACGGAAATCAAGATTTTCATAGTCGCCGCGCATGAAACGGGCGCGACTGCCGGTCAGCCGCGCCCGCAGCCAGCTATATAACCAGGGCAGCGGCGCCAGTTCGATACCGATCGCCTCGGCGTCCGGGCGCACGCGCGCCATGTATAGCGTAAAGCCGCCAAGGCCGCTGCCGATATCGACCACGCGCGGCGGCTTGTCCGCCGGTAGCAATTGGCGCACCGCGTCCCACACGGCCGGCCCGGACGGGTAGTAAGGCACTTGCGTGCGGAAGGTCGACCAGTACCAGCCCAGCAGCAGCAAAAAGCCGGCGCCGAACAGCCAGGACGGCAGCTGCAGCGCGAGCGTGGTCAGCAGCGCCAGCGGGAACAGCAGCTGGATCGCGCGCCACCAGGCTGCCAGCGCCAGCTTCCAGGTGATCAGCGCGGCCAGCAGGCCCTGCACGACGGCCAGCGTCAGATAATCGGTGGGTAAACGGAAACTGGCCATCAGGTACAGGATGGCCAGGGTCAGCGGCAATGCACCGCACTGGATCAGCATAGCCCGCACGGCAGGCGCGCGGAGGATGCGTTGAATGTAATTGATATACGTTTCAGTCACGCGGGCATTATGCCGCGATTGCCTCGGCTTCGCGCGATTTTTTGGTCTTGCCGGCACGCGAAGGCATGTGGCACAGGCCGCAGACGTAGCTGCCGTTCAGGTCCATGGCGTTGACCACGAACTTGCCCTGGCACTTGCCGCATGGCGCAGTTTCCAGCATCTTGCTGCTGAAGAAGCGCACCAGCGTCCAGGCGCGGGTCAGCGACAGCAGCGGCTCTTCGCCCGGCTCCGGCGGCATTTGCTCCAGGTAGAGCTTGTACGCCTTCATCACCGCTTCGACACCGGTGGCGCCGGCATGCGTCACCAGGAAGCTGTGGATGTTGATGAACAGCGAGGAGTGGATATTTGGCTGCCAGGTCAGGAACCAGTCGGTCGAGAAAGGCAGCATGCCTTTCGGCGGCGACACGCCCCTCAGCTCCTTGTACAGCTTGAGCAGGCGTTCGCGCGACAGCGACACTTCCGATTCCAGCAGTTGCAGGCGGGCGCCCAGCTGGATCAATTCGATGGCCAGCTGAATTTCCTGGGCTTCCGACACAACACTCTTCTTGGCGGCCATGATCTGCGCTCCCAGCAATTAAACGATTTCTTCGACTGGCTGGCCGGCCATCAGGATGGCGGCGTGCGACTGGGCCAGAACGCGGTCTTTATTGTAGTTGGTCAGCATCGACAGGATGGCGCTGTCGTCGAAGCGGAAGCGGGCCAGCATCATATTGCCGCCTGCCAGCTTGAGGATTTGTGCGTTGCTCATGCCTTCGATCAGGTCGGCGATTTCAGCAGCGATGCCCAGACGGAAAATCGCGGTGACTTTATCGGCGCGGATCATCTGCTGAGCCAGCATCAGGTAGCTCAGGTTGGCGTCGCGAATTTCAGCCATCATATCGTTTGCGGTCATTTTCCCACTCCTTGCGTTTTCTCTCTGTCGGAACACGTTTGCGTTTCCGTTGAGATACATTCTGCTTGAGCAACAAAAGGGCGAGTAGAGGATACTCTCCGTATTTTTCGTCGGGAAATAGAGGACGCGACCTGTCGGTGTTTGTCTTACAAACACTCGCAGATCAGCTGCTACGCCCTTGCGGCGTAGGTTTCTTGCGGGATACAAGTTTCAAAAAATCATCCCTTTAAATCGAAAAATAAAGCGGCAAAGCGACTCTTTTTTGCGACATCTAAACCGGTAACGGCAGTCTTTTGGAGAACTTTAGGGTTTTAACGAAAAAAATTTAAAAATTTTTTGCCTACCCGCCCGACCGGTCGATGCACGGTTTCCTGCGCATCTAAGAACGGTAACGGCAGGGTTTAGGGGAACTTTAGGGTTTTTTTGAAAAAAAATCGAAAAATTTTTAAAAAAGTGCGCAAGTCCAGTATTCATGCGGGTTTGCGGCGGATACTGCCGCTGAAAAATCGGCGCTTTGGGCAATTTTTCAGGTTACACTCGCTGCTTTAGACCTCAACTTGTATCCACAATGACAACTCGCAATCACTGCCTGGAGCGCGACGCGCAAGATCCGCTCGCCTCCTTGCGCGACCAGTTCGATCTGCCAGCCGGCATTATTTATCTGGATGGCAACTCTTTGGGCGCACGGCCAAAATCCGCCCTCACCCGCGCCCAGCAAGTGATCGCCCAGGAATGGGGCAAGGACCTGATCCGCAGCTGGAACGCTGCCGGCTGGTTCGAGCTGCCCAAGCGCCTCGGCAAGCTGCTGGCGCCGCTGATCGGTGCCGCCGATGGCGAAGTGGTTGTCACGGATACCACGTCGGTCAATCTGTTCAAGGCGCTGGCCGCCGCGCTGGATATGCAAGCCGCCGATGCCGGCCGCCGCGTGATCGTCACCGAACGCTCGAACTTCCCGACCGACATCTATATGGCCCAGGGCCTGACCACCTGGCTGGATCGCGGCTACACGCTGCGCCTGATCGACAGCCCGGAGGAACTGCCGGCCGCCATCGGCGCCGATACCGCCGTGGTCATGCTCACCCACGTCAATTACCGCACCGGCTACCAATACGACATGCAGGCCGCTAGCGCCCTCGCCCACGAGCACGGCGCGCTGATCCTCTGGGACCTGGCCCACTCGGCCGGTGCGGTGCCGGTCGATCTGCACGCCGGCGGCGCCGATCTGGCGGTGGGCTGCACCTATAAATACCTGAACGGCGGCCCTGGTGCACCGGCTTTCATCTGGGTGCCGAAAAAGCACCAGCCGCATTTCCACCAGCCGCTGTCCGGCTGGTGGGGCCACGCCGCGCCATTCGCCATGGCGCCAGACTTCCAGCCGGCCGAGGGCATCGCCCGGGCGCTGTGCGGCACCCAGCCGATCGTCTCGCTGGCCTTGGTCGAATGCGGCCTGGACGTCCACCACCAGACCAGCATGGCGGCGATCCGCGCCAAGTCGCTGGCGCTGACCGATCTGTTCATCGAACTGGTGGAAGCCCGTTGCGCCGCCCATCCACTGGGCCTGGTCACGCCGCGCGCACACGCCAATCGCGGCAGCCACGTCAGCTTTACCCATCCGCACGGCTACGCGGTGATGGCGGCGCTGATCGCACGCGGCGTCATCGGCGATTATCGCGAGCCAGCCATCATGCGTTTCGGCTTCACGCCGCTGTACACCAGCTATGCTGATGTATGGGACGCTGTCGAAATCCTGCGCGACATCCTGGATCGCAAGGACTACAACATCGACGCCAAGCGCGACGCCGTGACCTGAAAACGAGATAAACAGTATGAGCGAAAACAAATGCCCGATGCACGGTGCCGACACCAACCCTGAATGGCACGGCGCGCAAATGGACTTCAGCAACGCGATGAGCTACGGCGACTATCTGGGCCTGAACCAGATCCTGCACGCCCAGCACCCGCTGTCGCCCAACCACAATGAAATGCTGTTCATCATCCAGCACCAGACCAGCGAACTGTGGATGAAACTGATGCTGCACGAAATGCGCGCGGTGCGCACGCACATCCAGGCCGACGACCTGCCGCCAGCCTTCAAGATGCTGGCGCGCGTGGCACGCATCATGGACCAGCTGGTGCACGCCTGGGACGTATTGGCCACCATGACGCCGCCGGAATACACTGCCATCCGCCCTTACCTGGGCGCCTCATCCGGCTTCCAGTCCTACCAGTACCGCGAGATTGAATTCATCCTCGGGAACAAGAACGCCGCGCTGCTCAACGTGCACGCCACCACGCCGGAACTCCCGCTGCTGCAAGAAGCGCTGAACACGCCGTCGATCTACGACGAAGCCGTCAAGCTGCTGGCCCGCCACGGCCTGCCGATTTCCGCCGAGCGCCTCAACGCCGATCCCACCTTGCCAACGGCAGCCGACGAATCAGTGCAGCAAGCGTGGCTGCAAGTCTATGGCGACCCAACGCGCTATTGGGCGCTGTACGAGCTGGCGGAAAAGCTGGTCGACATGGAAACCGCGTTCCGCTTCTGGCGCTTCCGCCATGTCACCACGGTCGAGCGCATCATCGGCTTCAAGACCGGCACCGGCGGCACGGCCGGCGTCAGCTACCTGCGCAAGATGCTGGACGTGGTGCTGTTCCCCGAGCTGTTCGCGCTACGCACCGCGCTGTAAGCCTTACTTGACGGAGGCGCCGACCAGCGGCAGCTCGATATAGCTGTCGTGGTAAATGCGCTGGGTTGCCTTTTTATAGTCCGCCGGCTGCGCGTGGAAGATGTTCGGCACAAAGGTCTGCGGATTGCGGTCATACAGCGGGAACCAGCTGGACTGGATCTGCACCATGATGCGGTGGCCCGGCAGGAACACGTGATTAGCGGTCGGCAGCGCAAACCGATACGGCAGCGGTGTGTTGGCCGCCAGTGGCTTGGCCGTCTCCAGGCTCTCTCGATAACGGCCACGGAAGATATCTGCCGACACCATCAGCTGATAGCCGCCCAGCTCCGGCTGCGACGGCACCTGATCCGGATAGACATCAATCACCTTGACCACCCAGTCGGCGTCCGTGCCGCTGGTGGAGGCCAGCAGGTGTGCCACCGGCTCGCCGCTGATCTTCACTGGCGCCGACAGCACGCCGGTGGTATAGGTCAGCACATCGGTGCGGCCCGAGGGTTCGCGCTGATCGTCGACCAGCCAGCGTGGCCAGGTCTGGCCCTTGGCTTCGTCATAGCCCACCGCCGCGATCGGCCGCGCGCGATATGGCACCGGCTTGGCAGGGTCGGAGATGTATTCGTCATAGCCGTTCTTCTGCGCCGGTGCACGCAATGCCACCGGCGCGGCGTTGGTCAGATTCAGCCTGGCGTTGGCGCCCAGCTTCAGCGTGGCCGGCGCGATGAAACAGCCGGTGACACAGCCGGCTGGCCAACGCTCCAGCGCGCGCCATTTGTTGGTGCCGGTCTCGAACGCCGTCACCGGGGCGATCTTCGCCGCCAGCGCTTCCGGCGATGGCTCGTCCTTCAGGTAACGGTCGAGGAAGGGCCGCAGAATCTCTTCGCGGAAGTGCAGGCCGGTGTCGCTGTTGAAGCGGATCGGCCCCAGCTTGCTGCCGTCGCCATCCTGGCCGCCGTGGTTCCATGGCCCCATCACCAGGAATACCTTGTTGTCCTTGTCGTTAGGCTTGATCGCCTTATAGGCGGCGATGGCGCCGTAGATGTCTTCCGCGTCCCACAGGCTGTGTACCAGCAGCGTTGGCACGGTGATCGGCTGCTTCGCAAGGATCTGGTCAACGGCCTGGCTTTGCCAGAACTGGTCATACGATGGATGCGCCAGCACCTTGCGCCAGAAGCCACTCTGCTCGACGCCGCGCTGACGCGCCAGTTCGCCGGCCGAGCCGGCGCGCATGAAGGTATCGTAGTCGTCGTAGGTGTTGATGAACCAGTGCGCGTCGTTGCGGCGCGTGACCACCTGCTCCAGGATGTATGGCAGGTTCACCTGGCGAAAGGCGCCGTTGTGGAACCAGTCGTCGCCGCGCCAGTTGTCGACCATGGGATTCATCGGTACCGCCACCTTCAGCGCCGGGTGCGGATTCACCAGCGCGATCAGCGGCAGATAGCCATCATACGAACTGCCGATGATGCCCACCTTGCCATTCGACTCCGGCACATTCTTGCTCAGCCACTCGATGGTGTCCCAGGTGTCGGTGGAATGGTCGATGGCGGTCGGATTGAAGGCGGTGCCGGCCATCGGCCGGTTCATCACGTAGTCGCCCTGCGAGCCGTACTTGCCGCGCACGTCCTGCACAACGCGGATATAACCGCCTTTGGTAATGACGTCGGCCTGGTTGTCATAGCCCTGCAGGATCGATTCCATCTGGGCGTTTTCCGACTGGCTGGTCATGCCTTCGGCACTGTACGGCGTGCGGGTCAGCAGCATCGGCGCGTTGCGCGCCTTGCGCGGAATGACGATGACAGTGTTCAGGTGGACGCCGTCACGCATCGGTATCATCACCGTGCGCTTGATATAGTCGAAGCTATCCACCGGCGCCTTGAACTCCTCAGGCGTCTCGCTGGGCAGCGTATTTTGTGCGTGTGCGGAGAGGAAGACGCTGGCCAGAACAGCCAGCGCCAGTGCGGATTTCTTCATGAACGCCCCGGTGTGTTGTGAAACGCTAAAGTATCACAACACACCAGCGCGCGGCAGGGCTTATTTCGCCAGCAGCAGCTCGTTCAGGCGTTTGACGAAGCTGGCTGGGTCGCTCAGCGAACCGCCTTCGGCCAGCAGTGCCTGATCGAACAGGATGTTCGACCAATCGCTGAAGGAACTGGCCACGTCTTCGTTCTTCAGGCGCTGCACCAGCGGGTGATCCGGATTGATTTCCAGGATAGGCTTGGACTCCGGCGCATTCTGGCCCGCCGCCTTCAGCATGCGCAGCAGATTACCCGACAGCTCGTTCTCGTCCGCCACCAGGCATGCCGGCGAATCGGTCAGGCGGAAGGTCACGCGCACGTCCTTGGCTTTATCGGTCAGCGCTTCCTTCATCTTCTCGACCAGATCCTTGTACGAGGACTCGGTTTCTTCGTGTTCCTTCTTCTCGGCTTCATCTTCCAGCGCGCCCAGATCCAGGCCGCCTTTGGCCACCGACACCAGTTCCTTGCCTTCGAACTCGGTCAGGAAGGACAACATCCACTCGTCGACGCGGTCGGTCAGCAGCAGCACCTCAACGCCTTTCTTGCGGAAGATTTCCAGGTGCGGGCTGTTTTTCGCGGCGATGTAGTTATCGGCGGTGACGTAGTAAATCTTGTCCTGGCCTTCCTTGGCACGCGCGATGTACTGTTCCAGCGAAGTGATTTGCTGGTCGTTGTCGTTGGCGGTCGAAGCAAAACGCAGCAGCTTGGCCAGACGGTCCTTGTTGGCCGCGTCTTCGCCGATGCCCTCTTTCAGCACCTGGCCGAACTCGGTCCAGAAGGTCGTGTACTTGTCTTTCTTTTCCTGCTCGTCGGCGTTGGCCAGTTCTTCCAGCATGCCGATCACGCGCTTGGTCGAGCCATCGCGGATCACTTTGACGTCACGCGACTCTTGCAGGATTTCACGCGAGACGTTCAGCGGCAGGTCAGCCGAGTCGATCACGCCCTTGACGAAGCGCAGATAGGTCGGCATCAGCTGCTCGGCATCGTCCATGATGAAGACGCGCTTGACGTACAGCTTGATGCCGCCACGCTTGTTGCGGTCCCACAGGTCGAACGGCGCCTTGGCCGGAATGTACAGCAGCTGGGTGTATTCGCTGCGGCCTTCAACGCGGTTGTGCGTATGGGTCAGCGGCGCCGCGAAGTCGTGCGAGACGTGCTTGTAGAACTCCTCGTACTGTTCCGGCGTGATGTCGGATTTGCTGCGCGCCCACAGCGCGCTGGCCTGGTTGACGGTTTCCAGCTCGTCCTTGAGGACGGTTTCTTTCTGCTCTTCGTCCCACTCTTCCTTCTGCATCACAATCGGCAGCGAGATGTGGTCCGAGTATTTGCGGATGATGGACTTGATCTTCCACGACGACAGCAGCTCGTCCTCGCCTTCGCGCAGATGCAGGATGATGTCCGTGCCACGGCCAATCTTCTCGATCTGTTCGACAGAGTAGTCGCCCTGGCCTTCCGATTCCCAGCGCACGCCTTCCGAAGCGGCGGCGCCAGCACGGCGGGTTTCAACGGTAATCTTGTCGGCGACGATGAAGCCTGAGTAGAAGCCCACGCCGAACTGGCCGATCAGGGCCGCATCCTGCTGCTGGTCGCCCGACAGCTTGCCGAAGAATTCCTTGGTGCCCGACTTGGCGATTGTGCCGAGGTGCGAAATCGCCTCGTCACGGCTCATGCCGATGCCGTTGTCGGAAATGGTAATGGTGCGCGCGGCCTTGTCGAAGCTGACCTTGATCTTTAGTTCATGGTCGTTGCCGTACAGGGCGTCGTTGTTGATCGCTTCAAAACGCAGCTTGTCCGATGCGTCGGAGGCGTTGGAGATCAGTTCACGCAGGAAGATCTCTTTGTTCGAGTACAGGGAGTGAATCATCAGCTGCAGCAGCTGTTTCACTTCTGCCTGGAATCCAAGGGTTTGTTTTTCGGTATCAGCCATTTTGGAATAGTCTTTTGGTTAAGATTTCAGGAAAGTGGGGATTATAAGAGGCTTTTCAAGAGCCGACCAATTCCCTTTCCAGGAATCGCCACACGGCCGGGTCTTGCATCGCCGCGACGTTGAGGCGCATGCGGGTCGACGGCAGCTGCTTGGGCGAGAACAGGCTGCCCGGCGCCAGCAGCAGATTATGCGCCATGGCGCGCTCCGTCAGCACATTGGTGTCGCAGCCGGCATCGGCCCAGACGAACATGCCGGCCGGCGGCGAGCCGTCGACTTTCAGGCCGGCCCGCTCCATCTGCCGCAGCGTCTTGGCGCGCAGCCCATCCAGCCGTGCACGCAATCTGTCGGCGTGCTTGCGGTAGGAGCCCTCGGACAGCACCTTGTACACCACCCGCTCGCCGATGTCGCTGGTGGTCAAGGTGGACAGCATCTTGCGGTCGGCCAGGCGCTCGGCGCGCTCCGGCGAGGTGGCGATGAAGCCGACCCGCAGGTTGGCGGCCATGGTCTTGGAAAAGCCGCTCAGGTAGATCACGCGCTGTAGCTGGTCCAGCGCCGACAGCCGCGTCGCCGGCTGCACCGCGCTGCCGGGATGCAGGTCGCAGTAGATATCGTCTTCTACGATGATGAAGTCGTGTTCCTCCGACAGGCGCAGCACCTGGAAGGCCTTGGCCGCCGACAGCGAGGTGGAACTCGGGTTGTGCAGCACCGAGTTGATGATGTACAGCTTGGGCTTGTGCAGCGCCGCCAGCTCGGCCAGGCGGGCGATGTCCGGGCCGTCGGCCAGGCGCGGGATGCCGACCACTTTGGCGCCCAGCGCGGCGAAGGAGCCGAACATCAGGAACCAGGCCGGGTCGTCGACGAAGATCGTGTCGCCAGGCCGCGTGAATTCGCGCGCCACCAGGTCCAGCGCCTGCGTGACGCCGGCCGTGGTAAGGATCTGCTCTGGCGCGGCGGCGATTTCCAGCTCGGCCAGCTTGTGCTGGAGTTGCTGGCGCAGCGGCAGAAAGCCTTGCGGCACGCCATAGCTTAATAAGAGCGTCGGGTTCTGGCGGCTGACGGCGCGCAGGGCGTTGGCCACCGCAGGGCCGTCCAGCCACTCGGGCGGCAGCACGCCGGAGCCTGGCATCTGCTGATGCGGCATCTGGCGGAACATATTCCGCACCAGCCACACCACGTCTATCGGTTTGCTGTCGAAGCCGGATAGCGCAGCGCGCCCGCCAGCCGCGCCATGCACGCCGAATGCGCCGCCGCCCGCCGCCGGATCGGCCACGTTGAGCGCCATCGCCGGCCGCTCCCGCACGAAGAAACCGGCGCCACGGCGGGATTCCAGGTAGCCGGTGGCCACCAGCTTGTCGTAGGCGGCCACCACGGTGAAGGCCGATACGCCGTGCGACGCCGCAAACGCCCGGATCGACGGCATGCGCGCGCCACCGCGCAACACGCGGTCATCGATACGCGCAGCCACCGAACGCACGATCTGGTCGATCAGCGTTTCGCCCGATTCACGCAACAACAGGCCCAGCATCGGCCCAGCGCCGCCGCGCCCGGCCACGCCATTAGCTGCGGCCGCACCAGCGCCAGTAGCTGCAGCCGTACCGGCGCCAGCGTTCGCGCCGGCAGACGCGCGACCAGGCGCCGCAGGCCCCTGCGCGGGATCTTGCGCCGTTGCCGCTCGTGTGTTGCCAGCAGCCCTGCCAGGTGTACGCGTTGGCGCACGTGGCCCACGCGGCTCATTGCGACCGGCAGACGTACTGGCAGCAGCCGGGCCGGGCAAAGGCACCGCCGTCACCGCCGGGCCGGGCACAGGGGCGGCCATGGCGCGGGCTTCGCGTGCCTGGGCGGCGGCCAGCGCCTCGTTGACTGCTTCCGCTGCCGCCGCTGCTGCGGCGCCCAACAGCGAAGTGCGTGGTCGTGTATTGGTCATTTTACCGTCACAGTATGTCAAATTATGTTTGCAAGTGTACTGGCACTGTACTGGTTTTGTCACGTAGGATGTCAGCATGACACCAACACCCATGCTGACCACTCACAGCCGCCTGAGTGACGAAACCACCGGCATGCTGCTCGGCCTGATCGGTGTTGCCATCTTCAGCCTGACGCTGCCCTTCACCCGCCTCGCTGTTGGCGCCGGCGCGGAAGGCGCGGCAGGACTGTCGCCGATGTTCGTCGCCCTCGCCCGCGCACTGGCTGCCGCCGTACTGGCAGCCGGCTGGCTGTACTGGAAACGCGCCCCGTTGCCGCCGCGCTCCGCGCTGCCGGCACTGGCCATGGTCGCCATCGGCTGCGTGATCGGTTTCCCCTGGCTGACTTCCGTTGCCATGCGCAGCCTGCCTGCCGCCCACGGCGCTGTACTGGTCGGCGTGCTGCCGCTGGCTACTGCCCTGTTCGCCGCCCTGCTGGGTGGAGAAAAACCGTCCCGAGGCTTCTGGATCATGGCGATCATAGGCTCGGCGCTGGTGGTCGGCTTTGCGCTGCGGCAGAGCGGCGGCAGTCTGCACGCCGCCGACCTGGCGATTTTCCTGGCGGTGCTGCTGGCGGCCATGGGCTACGCCGCCGGCGGCCGCCTGTCGCAGACACTGGGCGGACAGCAAACCATCTGCTGGGCGCTGGTGCTGGCCGCCCCACCGCTGCTGCCGGTGATCGGCTGGCTGGCGTGGCAGGAAGCTGCGCAGATTGCCAGCGCCAACACCGCCGCCTGGGCCGGCTTCGCCTACGTTTCCGTATTTTCAATGTTTATCGGATTCTTCTTCTGGTATCGCGGCATGGCGCTCGGTGGCGTGGCGCGGGTCGGGCAAGTACAGTTGGTGCAACCCTTTTTATCTGTACTGGGCGCCACCGTGGTACTGGGCGAAGCACTGGAATGGCAAACCCTGGTCTTCGCAATCGCTGTCATCGCCACCGTGGGCGCGGGCCGCAAAATGCAGGTAAAACGGGGCTGACGCCGTACAGTATCTGGATTTCGCGGCAACTGTAAGCATCCTCCGCCGCGAGAGTACAATATCGGTCTCCACACTAATAATTAACTGGATAACCACAATGTCTGTTTACGAAAAACTGAAAGCGCTTGATATCACCCTGGCAGCACCAGCCACTCCAGCCGCCGCCTACGTCATGTACGCCCAAACCGGCAATCTGGTATTCCTGTCTGGTCACATCGCCAAGCGCGCCGACGGCAGCGTCTGGGTCGGCCAGTTGGGCAAGAACATCGACACCGCAGAAGGCAAGGCCGCCGCACGCGCCATCGCCATCGACCTGATCGGCACCCTGCAAGCGGCCGTCGGCGGCGACCTGACCCGCGTCAAGCGCATCGTCAAGGTCATGAGCCTGGTGAACTCCACCCCTGAATTTACTGAACAGCACCTGGTCACCAACGGCGCTTCCGAGCTGCTGGGCGAAGTCTTCGGCGACGCCGGCAAGCACGCCCGCTCCGCCTTTGGTGTCGCCCAAATCCCGCTTGGCGCCTGCGTCGAAATCGAACTGATCGCGGAAGTCGCGTAAAGCGGGCGGCAGCTTATCCGCTGCCGTTCCTTCTATAAAAGCCGCCACAAGCGCGCTTGTTGTTATCCTCTAGTGAGACACGTATGAAAATCGAAAATCCCAATCCGATCCAGTGGCAGTTCGCCGAACGCGCCGAACAGCTGCAGGCTTCCTTCATCCGCGAGATCCTGAAGATCACGCAGCAGCCAGAGATCATCTCCTTCGCCGGCGGCCTGCCATCGCCGCTGACCTTCCCGGTCGACGAAATGAAGCTGGCCTACGACAAGGTCCTGACCAACAACGGCAAGGTCGCGCTGCAATACGGCCCGACCGATGGCTATACCCCGCTGCGCCAGTGGATCGCCGATTCGCTGTCGACCGGCGGCGCCAAAATCGTGCCGGAACAAGTGCTGATGGTCTCCGGCTCGCAGCAGGCGCTGGACCTGTTGGGCAAGGTGCTGATCGACGAAGGCAGCCGCGTGCTGGTTGAAACCCCCTCCTACCTGGGAGCGCTGCAGGCATTCTCGGTCTACCTGCCGGAATTCAAATCGGTGGCTACCGACGAACATGGCCTGGTGCCGTCGTCGATCGACAAGGTCGCGCAAGGCGCGCGCCTGCTGTACTCGCTGCCCAACTTCCAGAACCCGACCGGCCGTTCGCTGTCGATCGAGCGTCGCCAGGAGCTGGTGGAAACCTGCGCCCGCCTTGGCCTGCCGCTGATCGAGGACGATCCTTACGGCTCGCTGAGCTACAAGGGCGAGCCGCTGCCAAAGATGGTGGCGATGAACCCGGACGGCGTGATCTACATGGGCTCCTTCTCCAAGGTGCTGACCCCTGGCATCCGCCTCGGCTACGTGGTCGCCCCGCTGCCGCTGGCGCGCCGCCTGGAACTGGCCAAGCAGGCGGCCGACCTGCACACGTCGCAGCTGACCCAGATGGTGGTGCACGAAGTGATCAAGGACGGCTTCCTCGACCAGCACATCCCGAAAATCCGCGCGCTGTACGGCGACCAGTGCCAGGTAATGCTGGACGCGATGGCCCAGCACTTCCCGGCCGGCGTCGAATGGACCAAGCCGGAAGGCGGCATGTTCATCTGGGTCACGCTGCCGCAGCACATCAACGCCATGCAGCTGCTGGATGAAGCGATCGCCCAGAAAGTGGCGTTCGTCCCTGGTTCGCCGTTCTACGCCAACGAGCCGGCTACCAACACGCTGCGTCTGTCCTTCGTCACCGTGCCGCCGGAACGCATCCGCCACGGCATCGAGATCCTGGGCAAGCTGATTGCCGCAAAAATCTAAGTAACACCCTCAGCGGGCGGCACTCGCCGCCCGCAAAAATACAACACCATCGCCCGCGACTTTATCACCAATAGTCACTAAAAACGGCAATTCCCATAACTTCCAGCCAACATTACTTACACAATCTGGCGCTAGCGTGGCTGCGGCCTGATGCATCGAGGACAACACGCGTAGCCCACCGGATTTTTTTCACCCGAGCTCGACAGCAAAGCGGTATGATTTAGACGGATAGTCACTTTCATATCAGGCCAGCCTTTGTTGAAACACGCACCGATCACCTCTGTTTTGACCCGCCGTTGCCGACCCGCGCAACCGCTCAAACACGCCAATGCAACCCACCAGGTTAAAGGCGATCTCCAATGAATTCCGGAAGTCTGAGTTTTGCTACGCGGCGCGATGCCGCGATACTGATCGTGGACGACGCGCCCGAAAATCTCGGCGCGCTGCGCAAGCTGATGGTCGAACAGGGCTACCAGACCTTCGTCGCCACCAGCGGCGAGCGCGCACTGAAAATTGCGCGCCGCGTCCACCCGGACCTGATCCTGCTCGACATCATGATGCCGGGCATGGACGGCTACGAAACCTGCCGCCAGTTGAAGAGCAACGCCGCCACCCAGCGCATTCCAGTGATCTTCATGAGCGCGCGCACCGCCACCGAGGACGTGGTGGCCGGCTTCGATCTCGGCGCGGTCGATTACATCAGCAAGCCGCTGCGCATGCCGGAAGTGTGCGCACGCGTGCGCACCCAGCTGCAAATCCGCAGCCGCAGCGAAACGCATGAGGAACAGGCCGAACGCCTGCGCACCATCGTCAACAACATGGCCGAGGGCCTGCTGATCATCGAGGCCGACGGCCGCATTCAGTTCACCAATCCAGCCTGCGACAAATACCTGGGTTATCAGGCGGAGGAACTGGCCGGCCGCGACATCACCGAACTGCTGAATCCATTGGTGGCACAGGAGTACCTGGACTACTTCGCCCGCTATGCCGCCGCGCCGCAGTCGGCGCACAACCACGGCACGCGCGAGGTCATCATCCGCCACCGCAACGGCAGTTCGGTGTGCATGGACCTGACGCTGACGCCGATGTACCTGCGCCAGCCGCTGTTCATCGGCCTGCTGCACGACATTACCCACCACAAGCAGTCGGAAGACGCGCTGCAACGCGCCGCCATGGTCGATCCCTTGACCAAGATCGCCAACCGCCGCCACTTCGACAGTTTCCTGGAAAAAGAATGGCAGCGCGCCATGCGCAGCGGCCAGCCTTTGTCGCTGGTAGTGCTGGACGTTGACCACTTCAAGCTATACAACGATACGCTGGGCCATCCGGCCGGCGACGCCTGCCTGCAGCAGGTGGCGCAGGCGATCGCCTCGCACGCGCTGCGGCCGACCGACCTCGCGGCACGCTACGGCGGCGAGGAATTTGTGCTGTTGTTTGCCGAGACCGACGCCGCTGCTGCCTACCAGCTGGCCGAATCCATCCGCGCCCACATCGAATCGCTACAGATCCCGCATCCGCGCTCGACCACGTCGGCGTGGCTGACGGTCAGCATCGGCGTGGCGACCATCCACCCGCACCAGCTGGACAACACCGAGTCGCTGTTTGTCGCCGCCGACCGCGCCATGTACGTGGCAAAGGAAGGCGGCCGCAATCAGGTGCAGGCCACCAAGACCGGTGGGGCCTCGCTAGCCGCAGTCAAAGCGCTGGTGATGCGCTGACGCGTGGCGTGCCGCGCAGGGCTTTCAGCCCAAGCGGCACGCTGCCCGCCAGCGCCAGCAGCGCGAACACCGTCACGCCGACACCGCCGGCGTCCTGGAATAACGCTCCCGCCCCCACCGTGCCTAGCGCCACGGCGGCAAACGTCACCACCACGGAGCGCGACAGCAGCGTGCCGTCGCGGTCTTGCGCCGAGATGAAGCTGTTCAGCACCGCCATGATGGTGTAGAAGGCCGCATTCAGCATCAACTGGCCGATGAAGTACAGCACCGCGCCGTGTGCCAGGAAGAAGCAGGCGACGGAGCCGAACATCACGGCCAGCGCCGCCATCACTGTCAGTCCGCGTCGCGCCGCCAGCACCGGTATCGCCGGCACCAGCGCACCAAAGAATCCCAGCAGCGACGACACCGACAGCAGCACGCCGATCTGCGGCAGCGTCAGGCCGATACGCTCTCCCTGCAACGCCGACACCGCCCACACGCCGGCCTGCACGCTGTACACGCCAACAAACACGCCCCACGCCAGCCAGATGCCGGCCATGCCGCCCTGCCGTCCCATGTGCACGCCGGGCAGCCGCTGCGGCGCCAGCGACGGCACGCGCACCGCCACCACGCCCAGCACCGCCGCCATCAGCGCCAGTCCCTGCCACACGGCCGCGCCGCTGGCGGCATCCGGGAACAAGGTCAGCACCGTGAACACGCCGGCCACCGCCAGCCCGGACACCAGCAGCACCAGTCCCCACAGGCGTTCCGCATCCGGATGGCAAGCCAGGCAGATGCCGACCATGACGATCATCTGCGCCTCGCACAAGCCGGCAACCAGGCGCAGCCCGCTGAACACCGGCACCGGCAGCAGCAGCGCGGAAGCGGCCTGGCAGGCCGCCAGCAGCACCACTGCGGCCGCCGTCAGTGGTACCGGCAGGCGTCGCGCCAATGGCGGCAGCACGATGCAGCCGATCAGCATGCCGATCATCTCGACGCCAACCAGCATGGTCGCCTGGCCTTCGTCCAGGTGCAGCCGCGCCATCGCATTCGTCACCAGCAGCGGCATCATGGTGGTGCCGCCTATGCCCAGCGCCCAGGCGCAGGAAAGGATGAAAGTCCGCATGGTCTATCCCGTGTTGAATTTTTACCCAGCTTACGACGGCGGCGTAGTGCAATAGGTCTAAAATGGCCAAACACGGCACCAAAACGGCCATTTAGCCACAACGTGATCCAGCCGCCACAAACCGTACTATGCTAGCCGCACAATCTACAGGAGAAGCGCCCATGCCGGTCAAGCCGCATCATCCCGACGCCGAAGCCGCAGCCGATGTGCCGCCGCATGTGATACGCCAGGTGCTGCAACTGGTGGCCAGCCGTGGCCACTCGCCTGAGCGGCTGTGCAAGGGGCTGGGCTTCACGCCGGAGAATCTGTGCGACGCCAACTTCCGCGTCTCCTACCGCCAAACCAGCCTGTTGATACGGCGTGCGATGCAGCGCTGGGGCGATCCGGCGATCGGCATCGCCACCGGCGCACGCCAGACGGTCGTGTGTTTCGGCCTGCCGGGCCTCGGCATGCTGACCTGCGCCACGCTGGGCGAGGCGTTCCAGTATCTGATCAAGTACCAGCGCGCCGCCGGCGCACTGACGGTCAATGAAATCGGCATCCTCGACGAACACCACTTCGTCACCGAGGTGGCGACGCGCTTTCACGATCCCGAGTTGGAGCCCTTCTTCATCGAAGAGATTTTTGTCAGCGGCGTGGAAGTATCGCGCGCGATGGTCGGTTCGCACTTCCGCCCGGCGCGGCTGGAGCTGCGCTATCCTCGACCTGCGTATGCTGCCGCCTACAGCGAATACTTCCGTTGCCCGGTGGTGTTCAACGCGCCGCTGAATCGCCTGATCTGCGACATGGCCTGGTATCACTGTCCGCTGCCGACGCATGACCGCTATATGCAAGGCAGCCTGCAGGCGCAAATCGACCAGTTGCTGGAGACGGAAACGCCGCGCAACGATCTGGTCGAATCCATCATGAACGAGTTGCGCGGCTCTGTGGACGAGGTGCCGGGCCTGGCGAAAGTCGGTGCGACGCTCAATCTCAGCGAGCGCACGCTGCGCCGCCGGCTGGCCGAGCTGGATACCTCCTATCAGCGGCTGGTGGACCAGGTGCGTTACGAGGCGGCGCTCGACCTGCTGAAGCGCAGCGAAATGCCGCTGGTCGATATCGCCATGGCCACCGGCTTCACCGATGCGCGCAACTTCCGCCGCGCCTTCAAGCGCTGGTCCGGCATGCTGCCCAACCAGATCCGCCAGGGCGCGCCCGCTCCACGGCTGATTCCCGTGGAGCGGGCCGGCGCCGCGCAAGCAACCGCCTAGGACAGCTCCCACTGGCCATCGCGTACCTGCACCAGCCCGCGCCGCCGCAGCGACTCCAGGTAGCGTGCATGGCCGCGCAAGCCCTTCTTGCGGAACAGCGGGATCAGCCTGGGCAGCAGGTTCGGCGCCAGCATCGCCAGCCGCACCGTCCAGGATTCGCTGATGCGCGGATAGCGCTCCAGGCAGGGGTGATCCAGCATGCGCAGCACCTGCTTCGCCACATCCTCCGGCTGCTGCGGCGGGTCCATGAACTGCAGCGTGTTGCCGCCCTCAATCGCTTCGCGCATCAGCATCGGCGTCTCGGTGGCGGATGGCATCACGCTGCCGATCTTCACGCCGTGCCGTTCGGCGTCCATGCCCAGGCACAGCATGGCGCCGCGCAGGCCGAACTTGGTGGCCGAGTAGATGCCGGTTTCCGGCAGCGGAAAAATGCCGCCCAGCGAAACCGTATTGATGACGCGTCCATCGCCAGCCCGCTGCAAGGCCGGGAAGGCCAGCCGTGTCAGCACAATCGGTGACAGCAGGTTGATATTCAGCTCGCCGAGGATATTCTCGACCGAGCGCTCCTCGAAATGGCCGGTGCCGGTGATGGCCGCATTGTTGACCAGGATGTCCAGCCGCCCGAAGCGCTGCTGCACAAAGGCCAGCAACTCCGGCAGCTTGCTGAAGTCGCGCAAATCGATTTCCACGCCGGTGGCTGCCGGTCCCAGTTCAGCGACGGCGACATCCAGCGACGCCTGGTTGTAATCCGCCAGCACGCACTGGATGCCACGCGCGATAAAGCCACGGCAGATGGCGCGGCCGATGCCGCCGGCGCCGCCGGTAATCAGGGCCACACGCCCCGTTGCAGTTGTCGTCATGCGCCGCCCCTCCCCAGTTGCATCCAGATGGTCTTGGTTTCCATGTACTGGTCATGCGCCAGCAGCGACTTCTCGCGGCCGCCAAAGCCGGACTCCTTGTAGCCGCCGAACGGCACGCCGGTATCGCCTTCCGAGAAGCAGTTGACCGACACCGTGCCGGCGCGGATCTGCTTCGCCACGCTGTGCGCCGCGTCCAGGCTGCTGGTGTAGACGGACGATGCCAGGCCATAGCTGGTGTCGTTGGCAATCGCCACGCCTTCGGCCAGGCTGTCAAACGTCAGCACTGACAGCACAGGGCCGAAGATCTCTTCGCGTGCAATCGTCATCGACGGCTGCACCCGGTCAAAGATGGTCGGCTCGACAAAGCTGCCGCCGCTGTCCTGCCGCACCTGCTGGCCACCATAGACCAGTTGCGCGCCCTGCTCCTTGCCACCAGCGATATAGCCCAGCACCCGCCGCATATGCTGCGGTTCGATCATCGCGCCGATGCGCGTGGCCGGATCGAGCGGATCGCCGACGCACCATTCGTCAAACGCCCGCTTCACCTGTTCCAGCAGTTCGTCCTTGCGCGAGCGATGCACGATCAGCCGCGAGCCGGCGCTGCAATTCTCGCCCTGGCAGAACAGCGCACCCAGCGCCACCTGTTGCGCCACGCCAGCCAGGTCGTACGCATCGGCCAGCACCAGCGCCGGGCTCTTGCCGCCACACTCCAGCACCACCCGCTTCATATTCGACTCGGCCGAATACTTGAGGAACAGCCGTCCCACCTCGCCAGAGCCGGTAAAGCTGACACAGTCGATATCGCCATGCCGGCCAATTGCCTGCCCCACTGTCTCGCCATGGCCCGGCACAATATTCAGCACGCCATCCGGCACACCCGCCTCCAGCGCCAGCCGGCCCAGCACCAGCGCCGTCAGTGTGGTTTGCTCGGCCGGCTTGATGACGATGGAATTGCCACTGGCGAGCGCCGGACCGATCTTCCAGCCAGCCAGGTAGATCGGAAAATTCCATGGCAGGACCGCGCCGACCACGCCGACCGGTTCGCGCACGATCATTGCCACGATATCCGGCGCGGTAGGCGCTACCTGGTCGTACAGCTTGTCGGCGGCTTCCGCGTGCCAGCGCAGGCTTTCGATCATGTCAGGCAGGTCGGCCGACAGCGCATCACGTATCGGCTTGCCGGAATCCAGGCTCTCCATGATCGCCAGTGTCTCAAGCTTGGCTTCCACCAGGTCGGCGAAACGCAACAAGACTTTCTTGCGGTGCTTGGGTGTGGCGCGCGACCAGTCGCCACGCTCGAACACGCGGCGCGCGGCACTGACTGCGTCATCCACTTCCAGCGCACCGCAGCGCGCGATGCCGGCCAGCCGGCGGCCGGTGGCGGGATTGATGGTGTCGAACTCCTCGGCCGAGATAGCGTTGACGAAACGGCCGCCGATCAGCGCGCGCGTTTCAAAATCCAGGCCGGCTGCCTGCTGCTGGTAGAACGCAAAGGTCTTCTCCATGCCGCCTCCGTCAAGCCGCCGCGCGCAGTGCGGCCGGCTGTGCAGCCGCCGTATCAACGCGCAAGCAGTCGTAGTAGTCTTCAGTCAGTTCAGGCCAGCCCATCTTGCGCCGCAGCCGCTTCAGGTAAGACTTCAGCGCGTGCGCTTCCAGATAGACTTCATGCCGCTGCGACTGCACGAACTTGAGCCCGCCCGACAGGTCGGGATGGTCATGCGCGATCAATTCATCGAAGCGGCCGGCGCTGGCCGGGTTGTCCAGCTGATCGCGCAGGTAGGCGGCGATCATGAAAGCTTCCGTGTCAAACAGCTTGTAGGCGCTGGAATTGGTTTCAACGTAGCCGATGCCGAACAGGTTGCGGTGATCGCGGCTGAACATCGACAGATACAGCTGCGGCCTGCCGCCGCGCCACTCAAAGTATTCAGCTGCGTATTTGCAGCTCCACTTGTAGCCGGTGGCATAGATCACCAGGTCCAGCTGCTCGCGGCTGCCGTCCCTGAACACCACATCGTCGCCGTCGTAATGCGACACATCCGGCCTGACCGTGATATTCCCATGCTGAAGATTGTGCAGCAGCTGCGAGTTAAGCAGCGGATGGCTTTCAAACAGCTTGTGGTCCGGCTTGGGCAAGCCGAAGCGTGTCAGGTCGCCGGTGAACATCTTCAGCAACAGGCTCATGACCGGACGCGCCACCCAGATCGGCAGCGGCGGGCCGCTCTCGCCCACCTGGTCGGCGGGAATGCCAAACAAATGCTTGGGAATGAAGTGATAGCCGCGCCGCATGCTGATGAAGGCGTGCCGCGCGCGGCTGGCAGCATCGCAGGCAATATCCGCGCCGGAGTTGCCGGCGCCGACAATCATCACCCGCTTGCCAGCAAATTCATCGCTGCTCTTGTAGGTGACAGAGTGGCGTATCTCGCCGTTGAACTGGCCTTTCACCTCGGGCATATTCGGGTCCCAATTACAGCCGGTGGCGCAAATCACCGCCAGATAGCGGCGGCGCGTGCCGTCACCCAGCGTCACCACCCACTTGCCGCTGTCTTCTTTCTGTACATGCTGCACCGGCGTATTGAAGCGGATCGCCGCACGCAGGCCGAATACATCCGCATAGCTGCGCACATAGCCGAGTATCTGCTGGTTGGTCGGATAGTCCGGATACGACTTCGGCATCGGGAAGCCGATAAAGCCAGACAGATCGCGCGATGAAATGAAGTGCGCGGATTCGTAAATCGGACTGCCGGGATTCTGCATGTCCCAGATGCCGCCGACATCCGCATGGCGCTCGAACTGCTCGTATGCCAGGTTCATCGCCTTCAGCGCGCGCGCTGCCGACAAGCCGCCCGGCCCCGCGCCCACCACACACACCGCGTTGCCGCAGTCGGTAATCTCGTTTGCGATCATTGTGTTCCCCCCCATTGTTGAAAGTCCCGGCTTCATTGTGCAAACAAAGCCAGGCGGCGACGGGGGCAAAAAGGACAAGCGGGGAGCCGAAGCGGCCACGCAACACCGACAGGGGTTGGCCGGGACGGCATCCTTGTCTGTCCGATCCGGCCCCCGGCGCGGTGAAGCACGCGTCTACATTGAAAAAAACCAAACAACCGAGGAGAGACCGTGAAGCCACATGCATTGCAGCCGCCATCCCGACCATCCCGCCACATGCGCGTGCTTGCGCACAGCATCGCCCTCGCCTTCGCCGGCACACTCAGCGCGCACGCCGACGACGATATCCAGAAAGTCATCGTCACCGCGCAATCCCGTGCGCAGTCAGTGCAGGAAGTACCGATCTCCATGGAAGTGATTACCGCGCGCGACATCCAGAACCTCGGCGCACGCAATCTCGGCGATGTCACAGGCTACCTGCCTGGCTTCCAGGTTGACGCCACCCAGCCCACCCAGCCGATCTTCGGCATACGCGGCGTGCAGGCGGGCGACTTCGGCATCGGCACCGATACGCCGGTCGGCATTTACGTCGATGGCGTCTACACCGGCAAGACCGGCGGTGCGCTGATGAACTTCATCGACATCCAGCGGGTGGAAGTGCTGAAAGGCCCGCAAGGAACGCTGTTCGGCCGGAATAGCGCGGCGGGCGCCATCTCGGTGGTCACCAACGAGCCGGAAGCGGAATTCGATGCCAGCGGCCATGTCAAGGTGGGCGATTACGGCCGCGTCGATGCCGACGCCATGCTCAACGTGCCGCTTAGCGGCAGTACCGCCGCACGGCTGGTGTTCGTCCGCGCCCGCAGCGATGGCTGGGTGCGCAATACCAGCACCGGCCACCGCACCACCGGCGACAATACCTGGGCCACGCGCCTGTCGCTCAAGCAGAAAATCAGCGACGCGACGCTGCTGCTGTCGTGGGAGCACGAACAGTTACGCCAGAAAGGCTGGCCAGCCTTTGGGGTCGTCAAGGATCCAACGCTGCCATTTTCCGGCTACACCGGCGTCTACGATACTGCCTACGTTGCCCGTTTCAGCGACCCACGCAAGGCGCCGCTGGAGAACGACACCGATGGCCGCGAGACGCGCAACTTCGACGGCGTGACGCTGCGCGCCGAGATACCGCTGGGCGGCGTCACGCTGCGCTCCACCACCGCCTACCGCACCTTCTCGTCATATAATCTGACCGACAACGACGGCAGCGCGCGTATCGACTTCCGCCTGGCCACGCAAGACCAGAAAAAGGCCTACAACTGGCAGCAGGAATTCAAGCTGTCCGGCACCACCGACACGCTGGACTGGATCGCCGGCGCCAGTTTCTACAACAACCGCGAGCGGCAGCGCAGTTCCGCCATTCTCAACACCGCTACGCTGGATAGCCTGAGCCTGATGCAAGGCGGCGTCGCCGATTTCGCCACGCTGTTTGGTGGACTGGGCATGGCAGGCGTTCCCGGCGTGGACGAAAGCTCGGTATTCAGCTGGCAGGAGGACAATAACGCCAGCCTGCGCACGCGTGCCTTCTCTGTTTACGGGGACTTGATCTGGCGCCTGGCGCCTGGCACGCGCCTGACCACCGGCTTGCGCTGGAGCCGCGACCGCAAGGAAATGCAATGGCATGTGCCGGGCCGTGAATCGGTCGCGCTGGACGCGCTGCTCAACACCTACGGCCCGGCTGCGGGACTGGATGCTTCGGCACTACCGCCGAATATCATCTTTGCCGCCGCCGGCCCGCTGGCCGCCACGCCTGTCAGCGCCAACCGCAGCTGGACCGACTGGAGTCCGCGCCTGGTACTCGATCACAAGCTGAATGACGACCTGCTGCTGTTTGCCTCGCTATCGCGCGGCTATCAGGCCGGTGGCTTCAATGTCTTCACGCCGCCGAACGCCACATCATCCAATCCGCGTGAGCGCGATCCGAGCTTCAGTCCCGAAAAGATGACCAATCTGGAACTGGGCTTCAAGCTGACCGCGCCGTCGCTGCGCGCCACCATCAATGGCTCGCTGTTCGCCTACCGTTTCAAGAACCTGCAAGACGTCAAGCTGGGCGGCACCAGCGCCATCCCCACCTACAACATCATCAATAGCGACCAGGAGGCCAAGGGCCTGGATCTCGATGCGCGCATCCGCATCTCGCCACGCCTGACCGCGTTCGCCGGCGTCGAGTTGATCGACCAGACCTACCAGCGCTACCAGACCACCGACAGCAGCGGCGCCACACTCGATCTGTCAGGCCAGACGGTCGGCACGCCGCGCTTCAGCGGCATGGCTGGCATCAACGCCAACTGGGAGGCGCTGAACGGCCGCATGAGCGCCACGCTGCAAGGGAATTATCACAGCAAATCCCGCTGCAACGACGACACGCGCGCGCTGCAATGCCTGAACGCACCAGCCTTCCGCACCGGCGACTCCGGCGGCAAAGCCGACCTGCGCCTCGGCTGGGACGCCAGCAACGGCAAGTTCGGCATCGGGCTGCTGGTGAACAACCTGTTCGACAAGCGCTACGTCTACAACCTGGATGGGCAGACCAAAGCCTTCGGCCTGCCTTATGCCAGCGTTACCGCGCCGCGCACCATTGCGCTTGAACTGCGCGGCAGCCTATAACTGCTCCGGATAGCCGGTGATGTCAGCGATCTGCTGATACATCGGCTGCAACTGCTTGTACATATTGAGGTAGACGCGCCGGTACAGCTGATCGTAGATTTTCTGATTGGCGGCGATCGGATGGAACACGCGGCCCGGACGCGTCATGGCACGCGTTGCGGTGTTGAAGTCCTTGTGCAGCCCGAGGCCTGCGGCGATGGCGATGGCCGCGCCCAGGCCGGAGGTTTCGTAGACATGCGCGCGGGCGGCGGGCAAGCCGAAGATGTCCGCCGTCAGTTGCATCGCCGCGTCGCTTTGCGAGCCGCCGCCGGCGATGCGCAATTCTGTCACCGCCACACCGCTGCGTTTTTCGATACGCTCCTTGCCCTCCCTGAGCGCATAGGCCAAGCCCTCCAGGATGGCCCGATACATATGCGCGCGCGTGTGGACGTCGCCGAAGCCGATCATCGCACCCTTGGCTTCGGGCCCGGGGATGCGGATGCCTGGACTCCAGTACGGCTGCAGCATCAATCCCATGGAGCCCGGCGGCACCTCGTTAACCAATTGGTCGAACATCGCTTCCGGCGCCGTACCCTGCTCCGCGCCAGCCATCTTTTCCAGATGTCCGAATTGCTCCTTGAACCAGTTGACCATCCAGTAGCCACGGAAGATCTGCACCTCGGTACTGTAGGCGCCTGGCACGGCTGCCGGATACGGTGGAATGAAGGGCGTCACCTCCACGTACTGTTTGCTGGTGGTGTTGATGGTCGCGGTGGTGCCGTAACTGAGGCAGGCGATGTGCGGTTCCAGGCTGCCGGCGCCGATCACCTCGCACGCCTTGTCCGCAGCGGCGGCCACCAGCGGCGTGCCTTCCGGGATGCCGGTTGCCGCAGCAGCGGCTGCGGTAACGGTGCCGATCACGGTCCCTGGCGACACCAGCTCGGGCAGCATGTCGGGGCGCACACGCAGCGCCTGCCATTTCCAGTCGCGCCGTGCGGCCCATTGGTGGCGCCTGTAGTCGAACGGCAGGTAGGCTACCTGCGAGCCGGTTGAATCAACATGGCGCCCACACAGCCGGTAGTTGAGGAAGCCGGACAGCAGCACGTATTTATACGTTTGTGCCCAGATCTCCGGCTGCTGCTCGGCGATCCAGTTGATTTCCGCTTCGCGCCGGAAGTATTCAATCGTGTCCTCCACCCGTGCAGCCTTGAAGGCGGCGCGCCACCACCAGCTTAACGGTTTTTGCTTGCCGACGCGGCGCTGGTCCAGCCAGGTGATCGCTGGCCGCAGCACCTTGCCTTCGCGGTCCAGATTGACCACCGTGCCGCGCTGCGTGGTGACAGCGACGCCCTTGATGGCGCTGCGCGGGATGTCGGTGCTGCGCCACAGTTGCTGGCAGGCGGCGGCGACCGCGTCCCAATAACCATCGGCGTCATGCTCGGCCCAGCCGGGATGCGCGGAGAAATAGGCTTGCAGGTGAATCTGCGACTTGGCGGCCAGATTGCCGTTCAAGTCAAACAGCAGCGCGCGCACGCTTTGCGTGCCGTTGTCGATGGAGAGCAGGTAGTGGTCTGCCATGATGTCTCGTAGTGGTTATTGTTGCGGCATGCTGTAATGCGCCTGCCAGAGTGCGAGATACGCGGCCTGCTCCTGCTCCCACCGCTGATCGTCCCAGCCAAGTTCCGGCTGGCAGATGGTGCGGATGCGTGGCAGGATGGCGACGCCGCCGCCGCGCAACTGGATGCCGATACGCGTGCGCCGCAGCAGCAGGTCTTCCAGCTTGCAGACGTCTTCATGGCGCGCGGCCCAGCGCAGCTGCGCCCAGATGGTTTCCGTGCCAGGAATGACGGCCAGCTCACCGGCCTGCGCCGCATCCACCAGTTCCTGTGCCTGCACGCCGTAGCGGCCCTGCAGGCGCAGCGCCTGACCGGCCGGCAGCTCCGGTGTATAGCGCAGCGGTGGCGAGGGCGTGAATACCGGCTGTGGCGACAGCTTGTCCTGCAGCTCCGGCAGTCGCGTGGCGGCCAGCTTGAGCACGTCCAGCGCGATCACGCGGAAGGTGGTCAGCTTGCCGCCGGTGACGGTCAACAAGCCGTTTTCCAGCCACAGTGCGTGGTCGCGCGTCTCTTTCGACGGATCGGACTTGCCGCTATCGATGACCGGCCGCACGCCGGCGTAGGTGGCGATGATGTCATCATCGCCCAATTGCAGTTGCGGGAACTGCGCGAGCAAGGCGGCCAGCAGGTAATCGCATTCGGCGCGCGTGATGGCTGCTTCTTGTGATAGATCGTCACGGTGATCCACATCGGTCGTGCCGACCAGCGTAACACCTTCCCACGGATAGGCGAACACCGGGCGGCCGTCGGCGGGATGCATCAAGCTGATCGCCTGCGCCAGCGGCAGCCGCCAGGCCGGCAGTACCAGGTGACTACCACGCAAAGGCCGCAGTCGACGCGCCGCCCCGTCGCGCTCCGTGCCGCCGGCCGCCGAAGCGCCACCGGGACGGCCGGCATGCATGCCAGTTGCTTCATTGGCCGCCACGCCCGAAGCAGGCGGCGTTGTGCGCAGCCGGTCTGCCCAGGCGCCGGTCGCGCTGATGACCATCCGTGCGCGCACCTCGTGCTGCGCACCATCCAGGCCGTCGCGCAGACGCACGCCTTCCACGTCGCCATTCGCTGGCGTGGCGTCGCCAGCGCGTAGCAGCGCCTCGACAGCCATGTAATTTAATGCGACAGCACCATGCGCGCGCGCCTCCTGTAACACCCTCAGCACCAGCCGCGCATCATCCGTCTTGGCGTCCGTGTAGACCATCCCACCCTGAAGGCCGTCCGTGGCGACATTCGGTGCCAGCGCCGCGAACTCGTCGCGGCCATAGTAGTGCCGCGCGCGCTGTCCCGCCATGCGGTCATAAATCGCCAGTCCCGCCAGGAATGCCCGCTTGCCCGGCTTGCGCCCCACATAATCGCCAAAGGCGAAGCTCTGCGGCTCCACCAGGCCGGCGGCCTGACGCAACAAATGCTCGCGCTCATGCACCGACTCGCGCGTCAACGCAAACTGCCCCTCTTTCAGATAGCGCAATCCACCATGCACCAGCTTTGAAGACCGGCTCGACGTACCCCAGGCAAAATCGCGCTGCTCAACCAGCAACGCCTTCAGGCCGCGCCTTGCCGCCTCCAGCAGAATGCCAGCGCCCGTAATGCCGCCGCCAATCACAATCACATCCCACTCACGCGCGAAGTCGGTGCGCTTCATGACATCAGCTTCCCGGGATTCATGATCCGCTGCGGGTCCACATGCTCCAGCACCGAACGCAGCATCGACATACCCAGCCGCCCCTTTTCCGCCGCCAGATACGGCGCATGATCGGCACCTACGCCGTGCTGGTGGCTGATCGTCCCGCCATGCTCGACAATCGCCAGCGAAGCCGCCGTCTTCAGCGACTTCCAGCGCGCCAGGTCGGATTCATAGTCGCCGGCCAGCCGGTACACAAACGTCGTGTAGACGCTCGCCCCTTGCGCATACAGATGCGACAAGTGCGTATAGGTATGCACCTGCTCCCCATACTGGCCCAGCGCCGCCACGGCGCCCTTCTCCAACGCCCGCATCATGATCTCGACGCGCGGCCAATCCACCGCCGTCTCGACCGTATCGATGGCATAGCCATGCGACCACGCCGCGTTGCGCAAGTAGACATTGCGGAAGCGGTTTTGCCGCCACTTGTCGCCCATGAAGCGCCCCACATGCACGCCGCCATGCGGCAGCGTCATCGCCAGCGCCTCGCGCAAGGCTGCGCGCGCCAGCGATTTGCGGCCACTGACACCGATCATCAGCATGCACTTGCCGTCGCCACAGCCGCGCAGCGACAGATAGCCTTCCAGCACAGACACCATGCGACGATGGCCGGCCAGCGCCAGCATGGTCAGCGTCTCCAGCGGATTCGACAGACGCAGCATCGACAGCGACAAGCCGGCCTGCACCACCTGCCGCACCGCTGTCTCCGCCGTCTGCCAGTTGGGGAAGAACACCGCGTGGAACGCCTCATAAGCCGGCGCCGGCGTCACCCGCACCGTCGCTTCGGTCAGGATGCCGAGACGGCCTTCGGAGCCTAGCACTATCTCACGCAGATCCGGCCCGGCAGCCGACGCCGGGAATGTCGGCAAATGCAGCGTGCCCGATGGCGTCTCCAGCGAGCCGCCTCGGAACATCTGCTCGATGCGCCCGTAGCGCAGCGACTGCTGCCCCGACGAGCGTGTCGCCACCCAGCCGCCCAGCGTTGAATACTCGAACGACTGCGGGAAATGGCCCAGCGTGTAGCCGCGCGCGCGCAACTGCGCCTCCAGGTCGGGGCCGAGCACTCCGGCGCCAAAGGTCGCCAGTTGCGATTCCGTGTCCAGATATAGCAACTGGCGCATGCGCGTCATGTTCACCGCCAGTGACGGCATACCGGCTGGCGCAGTCAGATGACCGGCAACGCTGGTGCCGCCACCTTGCGGGATCACCGCCACCCCATGCTGGCGTGCATAGTCCAGCAAGTCGCGCACGTCCTGCGCGCTCTCCGGATAGGCTACGCCGTCCGGCGCTGCGCCAATCACGCCATACCGCAGGCGTAGCCAGTCCGGCAGGCTCTGGCCCAGTGCATTGCGCAGCCGGAGTGCCGGCGCGGTATTCACCAAGCGATGCGCCGGCAGACGCGAGGCGCCGACCTGCGCGCAAGCCTGCTCGAAGCCCGCATCCGGCACCGGCTTGCCGGCGCCGATGCGCTGCGCGAGAAAAGCCAACGCGCCATCGTTCAGCGCAAATTCAACCGCATCGTCACCCCAACCGTTCCAGCGTCTCATTGTTTTTCTATCTCCCTGGCGGGCGCTTGTTATACTGGAGCGCACCGATTATTCACCAGTTGAGATTAAAACAATGCCGCCCGCCGGTATTGCGCATTCATGACAGCTCCCTTGTTCGATCATGCCAAACGCGTAGCGGGCTCTTATCTCCAGCCGCTGCTGGAAGCCGCCGCAGCGCGCGGCGTGACGGCGCGGGCGCTGGAGCAAGCCGCCGGCCTGGCGCCCGGCACGCTGGAACCGCTGCCGGAATCGCTGCCCGCCGACGACTATGTGCACCTGCTCGACCTTGGCGCACAACTGGCCAACGATCCGCATTTCGGCCTGCATGTCGGCCAATGCGTCAAACTGGGCACCTACACCGTCTATGGCCTGATCCTGTTGAGCTGCCGCGACTTCGGCCACGTTTTCGAACAGACCATGCGCTATGAACAGCTGGCGCATGACCTGGGCCGTTCCAGCATCACTGTCGATGACGACATCGCCTACTACGCCTGGCATAGCAATTACAGCAGCGCGCACCGGCACCTGGCCGATAGCGTGTTTGCAGGCATCCGGGTGTTCAGCAACTGGCTGGCCGGCATCACGCTGCCGGCCAATGATCTGAAATTGATGCACGATGGCGGTCCGCCCGAGCTGCGCGACGAGTATGAAAAAGTGCTGGGCGCGGTGCCCGAATTTGACGCCGAGGCCAATGTGGCCAGCTTCAACGCCATGATGCTGTCCTGGCCTGTGCCGAACGCCGACGTCAGCCTCTACCCGGTGTTGCAACAGCACGCGGAGCAGCTGCTGCAACAGCGCCTCGCCAGCCAGCCGGCGATCACGCAGCAGGTGCATGCTGCCATCATCGCCAGCCTGTCGAGCGGCCAGGTCAGGCTGGCGTCGATTGCCGAAGCACTGAAGCTGTCGCCGCGCACCTTGCAGCGCAAGCTGAGCGAAGCCGGCGCCACCTTCCAGCAGGTGCTGGACCAGGCCCGCTTTGCGCTGGCCAGGGAATACCTGAAACGTCCCGAATTAAACCTGGTGGATATCGCTTTCCTGCTCGGCTACCAGGAGCAAAGCGCGTTCAATCACGCTTTCAAGGAATGGGCCGGCGTCAATCCCGGCGCCTGGCGCGCCAGTTAGATCGGGTGTCCGCGCACGCGGATGAAAGGGCGCGCCGCTGCAATCGTGGCCACCATGACGACCATCGCCGCCGCCGGCATTAACGCACGCATCCGCATCACACGCCTCCGCTTATTTTTCCGCCACCGCTTTCATTTTGGCCAGGCCGCTTTCAAACGCCGGGCCTAGCGCCCTGTCCATGCTGATAATCATATTCATGATCTTACCCGTAAAATCAGTTTCGCCGTTCATGCTCCAGCGTACCGTGGTGCCGCCATCCTGCGGCTGCACCCAGAATTCCATCATTGACGGCGCCGCATTCTCTCCGGCGAATTGCAGCTTGACGCTGATATTGCTTGGCGTCTGGCGCAGCACTTCCATGTGGCCGGCGCTGATATTCGCCCATGGCGACCAGCGCGGCCATTGGCTGAAGTCACTGATCAACGGGATCACTTTTTCCGGCGGCGCCTGGATGCTGATCGCACGCTGGACGGTATAGCTACTTGGCTGCAGCGCCGCCACCACAAACAGCACCAGCACCAGCACCGAGAACCCGACGATTATTTTTTTGAACATGGTTTTACTCCTTCTTGCGCATGATGCATTGGCGTCCGTCCCGGCGTACACTGTCTGCTGCTGTTGACAATATACTTATCTGCCGGAGGAAGCACATGCTGTCGCACGTTTATGTGGGCATTAACAATTTTGAACCGGCGCTGGCTTTTTACAGCGCCTTGATGGAGATAGTCGGCGCGCGCCAGCGCTTTGTCGACGCCAGCCAGCCGTGGGCTGCCTGGCAGCCGGCCGAAGGCGCGCGGCCCTTGTTCGTGATCGGCAAACCGTATGATGGCCAGCCTGCGGGCTGCGGCAATGGGCAGATGGTGGCGCTGATGGCGGCGTCACGCGAGGCGGTGGACCGCGCCCACGCGGCGGCGCTGGCGCTTGGCGGCAGTTGCGAAGGTGCGCCGGGCCTGCGCCCGCACTACCACGCCAACTACTATGGCACCTACTTCCGCGACCCGGAAGGAAATAAACTCGGCGTCGTCTGCCACGACGCCCTGCCCGATTAAGCCAGTGCTTCCTTGGCGGCTTCCTCTGGCGTCAAGCCTTCATAGAACTGGTCGGTGAACCATTCCACCTGCTCTTCGATATGGTCCTGCGCCTCCTGCTGGGTGGCGCCGCCCTTGACCAGGAAGCCCTCCACTTCAATACACCAGTTAATCAGTTCGAGGGTTTCCGGGTCCAGCTCTTCTTTTTTCTTTGCCATGATGATCACTCCTTACTTCTCGGGATACAGCACTACCTGCAGGTAGTTGTTTGTATCAAAATAACGCTGCGCGGCCGTTTTCAGGTCCGCTACCGTCAGCGCGTTCACGCGCGACTCATAAGTGAGTATATCCTCTGGATTGTTATTGTTGAAGAAGGCATTTTGTAACGACGCCATCCAATAGCCATTTTCGCGCATCCCCTTGCGATAGCTCTTGATCCACGAAGCCTTGACCTTGTTCAGGTCCGCCTCGTCTATGCCATCCCGCTTGATCTTGTCGATTTCCGCAAACGTCGCGGCCAGCACCTTGTCCACATTCTCCGGCGCGCATGGCAGCGTGGCGTTGATCGAGTAGTTCCCGTACGGGATGCGGTTCATGCTGCCGCTCATGCCGCCGCTATACATCGCGCCCATCTTCTCGCGCAGCGTTTCAATCAGCTTGATGTTCATGACTTCCACCAGCGCTTGCAAGCGGATGCGCGCCGCCCGCGAGTATTCCACCTCACCGGTGAAGGACAGCGAAATGGTGCTCTTCGGCTCCGAGCCGGCATGTACTTCCTTCTTGACCACGCCTTTGACCGGGCGCACGCCCTCGTCGCGGAACGCCACCGGGATCTCGCCCGCCGGCAGGCTGGCGATGTAGGTGGCAAGCAGCGGCTTGATCTTCTCGACCTCGAAACTGCCGATGATGAAGAAGGTGAAGTCACGCGCGCTCGACATGCGGCTGTTATAAATATCCAGCACGCGGTCCAGCGCCAGCTGGTCGAAGTCGGCCGGCTTGGCGGCGCGCAGCACGCGCGGGCTATTGTTGTACAGCGCTGCCGTCACGGTATCGTAGAACACCGATTCCGGCCGCGCCAGATTGTTCTGCGCCAGTTCGCGCTGGCGGTCGACGTAGGCGGTGTAGATGGCGGCGTCCTTGCGCGGCTGCGTCATTTGCAGGTACACCAGTTGCAGCATGGCTTCCACGTCGGTGCTGCCGGAGCTGCCGCCCACCGATTCGTTGAGCGAGCTGACTTGCGCGCTGGAGCTGACGCTCTTCCCGGCCAGCACCTTCACCAGGTCGTTGGGCGAATAATTCAGCACGCCCATCTGGCCAACGATGCTGCTGGCGTAATGCGCGGCGAAGACATCGCTGTCCGGCAGCAGTGACCAGCCGCCGTAACGCAGACCGCCCAGGATCACCTGGTCATTATTGAAGTCGGTCGGCTTCAGCACCACTTTCACGCCGTTGCTCAGCGTGAGCTCGGTGGTGCCGATGACGGCATTGACCTTTTCGCTGACGATGCGGCCGGCCTTCGGCAGGGTCGGCATCAACTGGCTGGCATAGACCTTGTCTTCGATCGGCTTGACGGCGATCTTCTCGGCGGCGGTGGCAATCGCCACCAGTTGATCTGCCTTCGGCGGCGCCGCGCCGGCCTTGTCGACGCCGGTGTAGATCACCAGCTTGCTCTGGTTATCCGGCACGGCGGCGCGCACGGCGTCATTCACCTCCTGCACCGTAATCCCTGGTATCAGCTCGGTCGCGTAGCGGTACTCGGTGGCGATACCGGGGATGCTTTCATCCTCCAGGAAGTTGCGGATGTACTCCGCCGCATAGCCGGACGAATCGGATTTTTCGCGCTCGTTGTACATGCGCTCGTAGTTGCGCAACATGCCCTTCTTGGCGCGCTCCACTTCCGACGTGCTGAAGCCGTACTGGCGCGCACGCTGGTCTTCCTGCACCAGCGCGTTGATGGCCGGCGTGGCGCCGCCCTTGCCCAGCACCGCGCCGGCGCCGAAGGAACGGTAGCCGCGCACGATCTTGTTCATGCCGCTGCCGCCCTGCAGGAAAGGCGGATCGACCTGCTGCGTCAATTCGTACATGCGCTGGCTGAGGATGAAGCTGTACATGCCCTCGATCAGCTTCTGGCGGTAGTCGCCGATGGTCTCGCCGGCCGGCCAGGACTGGATCGGATAGCGGATGTAGACCGTGTTGGCGCTGACTTCCTTGTCGGTGAAGACGATGCCTTCGGAATCCTGGCGTTCCGGGATCTGCGCGTACGCGCGCAGGCGCGGCCTGGCCGGATTTTTCAGCTTGGCGAAATGCCGCTCAATCAGGCCTTGCGCCTCGGCCGGCTCGATGTCACCGACCACCACCACCGCCATCAGGTCCGGACGATACCAGTCGCGGTAGAAGCGCTTGATGGCGTCGTACTTGAAGTTCCTGATGATTTCTTCTTTACCGATCGGCATGCGCTCGGCGTAGCGCGAGCCGTTCAGCACCTTCGGCAGCACCACCTTGTTCATGCGGTCGTCCACGCCTTTGCCGAGGCGCAGTTCCTCCAGCACGATGCCGCGTTCGCTGTCGATATCGGCATCATTGAACGACAGGCCGTGCGCCCAGTCCTCCAGCACCTGGAAGCCCTGTTCGACGACTTCCTTTTTATCGGTAGGGATGGGCAGAATATAAACAGTTTCATCGAAACTGGTATAGGCGTTGAGGTCCGCACCAAACTTCACGCCGATCGACTGCAGATAGGACACCAGTTCGTTGCGCTTGAAATGAGTCGAGCCATTGAAGGCCATGTGCTCGGTGAAGTGCGCCAGGCCTTGCTGGTCCTCGTCTTCCAGGATCGAGCCCGCCTTGACCACCAGCCGCAATTCGAGCTTTTTCTCGGGACGGCCATTCTGGTGGATATAGTAGGTCAGCCCATTGGACAGTTTGCCAACTTTTACCTGCGGTCCGATCGGCACCTGATCGCTCAGCTTCAGTGGCGGGAGAGTCTCGGCTTGCGCCAGAAAAGAACATGCCAACAGTGCAGCGCCGGACACGATACGCAGGGTAATCAGCTTCATTCCGAATGCAAAATATGTAATAGACCTGCTACCTTACACCGAAATCCGGAATTTAGGCTAGAATCCTCGTGCCTGCCGTCCGGCAGGCAACAACAACGTCTTCGGGGCGGGGTGTAATTCCCCACCGGCGGTAAAGCCCGCGAGCGCGGAAACGCGCAGATCTGGTGTAACTCCAGGGCCGACGGTTAAAGTCCGGATGAAAGAAGATGTGCGCTTGACGCATCCTGCTGCCCGAGCCATCGGCGTGGTGGGCTGCGCGTATTCGCTTGCCCTGTCGCGTTCCTATTTCATCAAGGAGCGTTTCACATGCTGGACCACACCGCAATATCCCCTTACATCTTGGTATCCGACGATCTGGAAGGCCGCATCCACGCGGCACTGGAAGCCATGCGCGCCGGCGTCCCGGTCATCCTGCTCGATGATTTCGATCGCGAGAACGAAGCTGACCTGATCGTTGCCGCTGAAAAGTTGACCGTGCAGACCATGGCCATGATGATACGTGAATGCAGCGGCATCGTTTGCCTGTGCCTGAGCGCCGACAAGGTGCGCGAACTGGCATTGCCAATGATGGCAGCCAACAACGGCAGCCGTTATGGCACACCGTTCACGGTATCGATCGAAGCACGCGAAGGCGTCACCACCGGCGTCTCTGCGGCCGACCGCGTGACCACCATCCGCGCGGCGACGGCGGCCAACGCCAGGCCATCCGACCTGGTGCACCCCGGCCACGTATTCCCGCTGCGCGCCACGCCTGGCGGCGTGCTGTCCCGCAAGGGCCACACCGAAGGTTCGGTCGATCTGGCGACGATGGCGGGCCTGGATCCATCGGCGGTGCTGTGCGAGTTGATGAACCCCGACGGCACCATGATGCGCGGCGCCGACATTGAACGCTTCGCCGAACAGCACCAGCTGCCTATCCTGACCATCGCCGAAATGATCGCGTGGCGCCAGCAGCAAGGCATCTAACCGGCACGCTTTAGCCTGAATGCCAGGCGTCAGACCCCGCCTGGCCGCGCGGGTTTGACGTAGCGGTACACCAGGTACAAGGCGCCCGCGTATGCCGCTGCGATCAGCGTGAACGCCAGCGGCATGCGCAGCGCCCATTCAGGCGTCACGTGCATCACCGTCCCCATCATCGCCACGCCGACCAGCGCACCGATCTGACGATTGGCGTTCAACGCGGCGGCGGCGCTGTTGGCGTGGGCCTTGCCAGCTACCAGCATCACGGTCGCCGTCATGCCCGGAATCGCAATGCCGATGGCGACATTCATCAGCACCGCCGCCGCCACCAGCAGCCAGTAAGGCGTATCCGGACGCAAGCCAAACAGCATCATCAGCGCCATGCCGAGGCCCACCAGCAGGCCATACATCATCGGCGGCCGCGTGCCGACACGCGCCGTAATGCGGCCGGAAGTCAGATTACCAATGGCGAAGGCCGCCATCATCGGTATCAGTTTGAGGCCCGTTTGCAGCGCATCGGCCCCGCCCTGCTGAATAAATAAACTCAGCAAGAACAACTGCCCGAACACCGCAAAATTAATCAGGAAGCCGACACCGTTAGCGGCCGCAAAGGCTGGCGTATCGAACAGCGCTTTCGGCAGCAAGGGATGCGCGCCTGCCCGCTCGCGTCGCACCAGCAGCACGGCGGCAGCCAGCGTGGCCACGCCAGCGCCAAGCACTGCGCCCGACATCCAGCCCAACGCCGGCCCCTCGATCAGCACAAAACTCAGCGCCGCCAGCGCGATCACCCCCAGCGCATGGCTCAGCATCGACAGGTCGCGCTGATGGCGCGGCGTAGCCGGCGCCATCACCTGCGTCAAGACGATGCCCAGCAAGCCAATCGGCACATTCACCCAGAACACGCTGCGCCAGCCGAATTCGTGCACCAGCAATCCCCCCACCAGCGGTCCAGCCGCCGACGAGCAGCCGACGATGGCCGACCAGGTGCCCAGCATGCGCGCCCGCGTAGCCTGGTCTTCATACGCATGCGTCAGCAGGCTGAGAGAACTGGGCATGAACAGCGCCGCACCGACGCCTTGCAGGAAGCGCGCCGCGATCAGCGCATGGCCGCTCGGCGCCACGGCACACAGCACCGAGCCAAGGATGAACACACTCAGCCCGCCCTGGTAGACAGTCTTGGGGCCGAATCTGTCAGCCAGCGCGCCGCCTGCCATCAGCAATGCGGCAAACGTCAGCGTGTAGCCGTCGACCACCCATACCAGGCCGGTCAGCGGCACCGACAGGCTGGCGGAAATGTCGGTCAACGCCGTATTGACGGCAGTGACGTCGATCATCGCCATGACGAAGCCGATGGCCAGCGTCATCAGCATCAATAAGGGAGGTACTTGCCGCGCCTGCGCGGCGCTTGTCGTCGAGGTATTCATCCGCCCATGGTAGGCGGCTTGCATGATGCAGTAAATACGCATAACATCAGCATTCTGATGCAAATATGCATCACGCACGGAGCCGCCATGGACTGGGACAACGCCCGCATCTTCCTCGCCATCTACCGCAAAGGCACGCTGCGCGCCGCCGCCGCCTTGCTGGACATCGACCAGGCCACCGTCGGCCGCCGCCTCAACGCGCTGGAAAAGTCGCTGGGCGCGCGCCTGTTCCTGCGCACGCCGTCCGGCTATCTGGCCACGCCAGCCGGTGAACTGGCCGTCACCGCCGCTGAAAAGATGGAACAGGCGGCGCTACAGTTTCAGCGCGAGATGCAAGGCATCGACAACCGGCTGTCCGGCAGCGTGCGCGTCACCACCTCAGACACCATGGCCGCGCACTTCGTCATCACCGCCATGCAGCGCCTGCACGTGATGCATCCGGAAATCCGCATCGTGCTGAGTACCAGCACCAGCATCACCAGCCTGACGCGGCGCGAGGCCGACCTGGCGGTGCGCACCTTGAAGCCCAGCGATCCGGACCTGATTTCGCGCCACCTGACCCGCCGCAGCATGGGCCTGTACGCCACGCCGGCCTATCTGAAGGAGCGCGGCATGCCGGTGCCGGGCAACGGGCTGGCGGGGCATGACATCGTCATCTATCAGGTCAGCGTGGCGCCGCGCCACCAGGAAAAAATCTGCCTGGAGCCAGTGCACAACGCGCGCGTGGCGATGGAGGTCAACAGCGGCCTGGCGCTGATCGACGCGGCGCGACTGGGCATGGGCGTGGCAGAGCTGCCCTGCCACATGGCCGATGGCGACGCGCGCCTGGTGCGCATCTGGCCGGAACGGGTCGACCATTATGATGTGTGGCTGGCGATGCACGCGGATCTGAGCCGCAGCGCGCGGGTGCGCGCGGCGGCTGACGCCATCATCGACAGCTTCCCGGAAAAGTAGCGGACACCTGTTCCCGCCGCGCCGGTGCTAATATGCCAATATGAGTACGCAAGCATCCTTCCCCAATCTCCTGCAACGGCTGCACCGTGGCGCGGTCGGCTGGCTGCAAAGCTGGTGGCGGCTGACGCAGTTCGCGGTGCTGATGCTGTCCGTGGCGCTGGCGCCGTCCAGCTATGGCCGCGAACGGCGCCCGCTGCTGGCGCGCCATCTGGTGGCCGACACCGCGCCCAGCCTGGCGTGGTATGGCGTATTGTCCGCGCTGGTCAGCCTGGTCTTGATACGCATCGTGGTGGTGACTTCGCAAAGCTATGGCCTGACGCGCTATGCGCTGGAGATGGTGGTGCGCGTGCTGGTGCTGGAGCTGATCCCGCTGACTGCCGCCGCCTTCGTGGCGCTGCGCACCACCCTGCCCGCCGGGCTGGAATTCGCTCAGGGCCGCAGCACCGGCCAGCATGTCACCGAGGCGGAACTGCATCGCGAGTTCTTTCCGCGTGTGGCGGCGGGCATTTTCGCGGTATGGCTGCTGGCCGCCGTCAGTTGTGTGCTGACGCTGATCCTTACCTATTTGTCGCTATATGGCTTTACGCCGTGGGCGCTGGCTGGCTACACGCGCGTGGTCGGGCAAGTGTTCAACCCGGCCGTGACCATGATCCTGGTGCTGAAGATTGTGTTCTTCAGCTTTGCCGTCGGGCTGATACCGATGGCTTCCTCTTTTTATTTCGGCGAGAGCTACCGCAACAAGGTATCGCATGGTCTGTCCGACATGGTGCGATTGTTTGCCGTGATGCTGCTGATCGAAGTCGCCTCGCTTATGGGGAATTACTACTGATATGACTGAACCAATCAACCAAGCCGCGCCTGTGCGCAATGCTGAATTCAAGGCCGCCCTGCTGCTGGTGCTGATGGTGGTGCTGGTGGCCGGCTCCGGCCTGTATCTGTTATACGCACGCGGCGCCTTCGAGTCGACGCAGACGCTGATACTGCAAGCCGACGACTCGGAAGGCGTGGTGGTCGGCATGGATGTGACGTTTGCCGGCTTCCCCATCGGACGCGTGCGCCGCATTGAGCTGAGCAGCGAGGGCAAGGCGCGCGTGGTGGTGGATGTGCAGAGCAAGGATGCGCACTGGCTGCGCAGTTCCAGCATCTTCACGCTGGAGCGCGGCCTGGTGGGCGGCGCCAAGCTGCGCGCTTTCAGTGGCATTCCCACCGATCCACCACTGGAGGATGGCGCGGCGCGCACGCTGCTGGTGGGCGATCCGGGCGCCGAAATTCCGCGCCTGCTGGCGGCGGCGCGCGACCTGCTGCAAAACCTGAACGACCTGACGGCGGAGAATTCCGCGCTGGCCGCCAGCCTGGCGAATGTCGCCGGCGTGACCGGCAAGCTGAATGGCCCGCAAGGCGCGATGGGCCTGATCGCCGGCGATGACAAGAACGCCCAGCAGCTGATGGAACGCGCCAACAAGCTGCTGCTGACGGTGAATGCGCTGGCGGTCAAGGCGGATAGCCTGATCGGCCACGCGGACGAACAGGTCTTCGGCCAGAAAGGCGTGATGACCGATGCGCAGGCGACGGTGCAGCAGCTGAACGGCCTGCTGGCGGACGCGCGCAACTCGCTGAAGAAGATGGATGCGGTATTGGTTGAAGCGCAGGCGGTCGCCTCCAACACCAGGGAAGCCACCGCAGACCTGGGCGCGTTGCGCGGCGAGGTGGAAAGCAGCTTGCGGCGTGTGGAGCAGCTGGTGAATGAAATCAACCGCAAGTGGCCGTTCAAGCGCGATACGGAGATCAAGCTGCCATGAAGAAGATTATCGTCATCGCTGGCGTGCTGCTGGCCGGCTGCGGCAACAATCCGCCAGTGCCGGATTGGCAGATGAACGCGCATAACGGCATCGACCGCGCCACTGCTGCTTACATGGAGGGCAACACGCGCATCGAGGCCGCCGAATTCAAGCGCGCCCGCAGCGCGCTGGCCAGCACCGGCAAGGTCGACCTGATGATCCGCGCAGAATTGATCCAATGCGCCGCGCGCGTCGCCTCGCTGGTGTTCGAGGATTGCGCCGGCTACGACAAGCTGGCCCAGGATGCCAGCCCCGCCGACCGCGCCTACGCCGCCTACCTCGCCGGCCGTCTGCCCGGCGTCGGCCGCTCGGTCGCTGCCGCCCCAGCCGCGTCCACCACGACCGCCGCTGGCGCACCGCTGTCCGCCGCCGACATCGGGCTGCTGCCAGCGCAGCATCAGCCGGTGGCTGCGGCAACCAGCGACGCGGCGGCGGCCAGCGCAGTGCAAGCCATCGCCGATCCGCTCTCGCGGCTGGTCGCCAGCGGCGTGCTGCTGCGCGCCGGCAGAGCCACGCCGCAAATTCTGGCGGACGCCGTGGAAACCGCCTCCGCCCAAGGCTGGCGCCGTCCACTGCTTGCCTGGCTGGGCGTACAGGCGATGCGCGCCGAACAAGCCGGCGACACCGCAGAAGCCCAACGCATCAAGCGCCGCATTGATCTGGTCACCGAAAAATGAACATCACCACCACCGCCATTCCACAACAAACCGAGATAAGCCAACACCTGCGCGGCGCCGACTTTCACGACTGCTACACCACCGACCTCGCGCCTACGCCTCTGAGCGCACTGGAACTCTATCTGCGCGTGGCTGCCACCACGCCCGGCTGGGTCAACGCCGCCATGGCGCTGCGCAACCGCATCGTGCAACTGGTGGGCCTGAAAAACCTCGGCCTGCTGAGCGATATCGATCCAGCCAAGCCGGCCAGCGCCTATCAGGTCGGCGACCGCGTCGGCATATTTACCATCAACTATCTCAGCGAGCAGGAAGTCATCCTCGGCGACTCCGACAAGCACCTCAACGTCAGCCTCTCGGTCTGCAAGCTGCCGGGCAAGGTTGCGATCAGCACCGTGGTGCATACCCGGAATGCGCTGGGCCGCCTGTACATGCTATTTGTCGCCCCGGCGCACCGCCGCATCGTGCCGGCCACGCTGAGGAAAGCCAGCTTCCTGTAAAATCCCCGCTTCACCGCATCAAGGATCGTCATGGCTTACCCTCTCGCTCGCCCGTTGCGCGGGCTGTTTACCGCATTGGCGCTGTCGTGCGCTGTCGTCGCGCAGGCCGCGCCGCAAAAAGTCATCGTCGACATGGACATCGGCGACGACATCGACGATGCTTTCGCCCTCGGCCTGCTGCTGCAAAGCCCTGAGATCGAGATTGTCGGCATCACCACCGCCTGGGGCGACACCGCCCTGCGCGCGCAACTGCTGGAACGCATGCTGCGCGAAACAGGCCACAGCCAGATTCCGGTGGCGCAAGGCGTCGCCACCAGCGGTAATCCGCAGCCGTTCACGCAGGCGCGCTATGCACAGCGCGGCAAGCTGCCGGCAAAAGTCGATGCGGTGGACTTCTTGCTCGACCAGATCAAGCGCCAGCCCGGCCAGATCACGCTGCTGGCGCTCGGCCCGCTGACCAACATCGGCGCCGCCATCCAGCGCGACGCCGCCACCTTCAGCAAGCTGAAACAGGTCGCCATGATGGGCGGCTCGGTGCGCAGCGGCTACCGCAAGTCGCAATACGTGCCATCGCGCCCGGCCGACAAGGAATACAACATGGTCTCCGATATCGCCGGCGCGCAGAAGCTGTTCACCTCCGGCGTGCCGATCGTGATGATGCCGGTCGACTCGACCCAAATCCGCCTCGACGAAGTGGAACGCAACGCCCTGCTCGGCCACGGCTCGCCGGTGACCGATGCGCTGGCCCTGCTCTATCATCAATGGATCAACGCCTACCAGCCATGGTCCAGCAATATGCCGTCGCTGTTCGACGTGGTGCCGGTGGTATGGCTGATCGATCCGGCGGTCTGCCCGACCACGCCGCTGCGCATCGTCGTCGACAACGACGGCTACACCCGCGAGCAGCTGGGCAAGCCGAACGCGCAGGTCTGCCTGGCCTCGGACCAGAAACGCTTCTTCGACATCATGATGCCGCGATTGCTGAAGGATTAAGCCATGGCCCTTGTCTACTCCACCGAAACCGGCCGCATCTGCCCTGACTGCCGCAAGCCATTGGGCGATTGCGGCTGCAAAACGGCCGCCAAGGCCAAGCCGGCCGGCGACGGCAATGTGCGCGTGTCGCGCGAATCCAAGGGCCGTGGCGGCAAGACCGTGACGCTGGTGCGCGGCCTGCCGCTGGACGCCGACGCACTGGCAACGCTGGGCAAGCAGTTGCGCAGCGCCTGCGGCTCGGGCGGCACCGTCAAGGATGGCGTGCTCGAAATCCAGGGCGACCATTGCGAACGTGTGATGGCCGAACTGGTGAAGCTCGGCCACAAGCCCAAACGCGTCGGCGGTTAATGCTGCTTCGTGCGCTGGACCGACATATAGATATTGTCGCGCTCCAGCGCTTTCCCTTCGCGCACCGCCGTCAGCCACTGTTCGGTGCTGGCCACCGCCGCGAAGCCGGAATGGAACACCGTGCTGAAGACACGATGTATCTCTTCCGCGCTGGCCTTGCCGGCCGCGTTTTCATACGATGGCGAACCGCTGGCGTCTGACAAAAACTCGACCGACAAACCCTTGTGCGCGGCCTCGTAAATGGTCGACGCATCGCAGTTGTGCGTCATGTAGCCAACGATGGTCAGCGTGTCGACGCCGTTATCTGCGATCCACTGTCCCAGATCCGTGCCGGTGAACACGCTGGCGTAAGTCTTGTTGATGTGATGGCTGGAGGGACGCTGGGCGATTTCATCGTGCAGCTGCCAGGTTGGCGAGCCCTTGGCGAAGATCGGCGACTGCTCCGGCGCGTCGTGCTGCACCACCACCACCGGGATGTCGGCGGCGTGCGCGGCATCCATGGCGCGGGTGATATTCGGCAGCGTGACCTCCACCGGTGGGTATTCAATCTTCATATTCCCGCTGAAGTATTCGTTTTGCACATCGATGACGATCAGGGCACGGCGCATGGTAATTCTCCTGGTTGGGTTGCGATGAGAGACATTGTGCGCCGCCGGACGGCGTGCCAACAGTGGCCCGAAGGCACACATACGATATAATCGGGCCATGAACGCGACCACCGCCCAAAACTACCGGATCGCCGTCATCGCCTTCGACGGCATCACACCCTTTCACCTGTCGGTACCCGGCATGGTGTTCCGTGACGCAGGTTTCGACCTGAAAATCTGTTCCGCAGACCCTTCGCCGCTGCGCACCACCGGCGGTTTCGATATCTCGGTCCGGCACGGCCTGTCGGCACTGTCCCGTGCCGATATCGTCATCCTGCCGACCTGGCATGACGACTGCCGGGGCGCGCCGCCGGCGCTGCTGGAAGCGCTGAAACGCGCCCATCAGCGCGGCGCCCGCATCGTCGGTCTGTGTCTGGGCGCCTTCCCGCTGGCGGAAGCCGGCCTGCTGGCCGGCCATCGCGCCACCACGCACTGGGCGTTTGCCGATACGCTGGCCGGGCGCTATCCGGCCGTCGCGGTTGATCGCGAGGTGCTGTACGTCGATGATGATGTGCTGACTTCCGCCGGCGTGGCGGCGGGACTGGATTGCTGCCTGCACCTGCTGCGCCAGTTGCGCGGCGCCGAGGCGGCCAATCACATCGCGCGGCAGCTGGTGGTGGCACCGCAGCGGCAAGGCGGCCAGGCGCAGTTCATTGAACGTCCCGTGCCGGTCAGCGGCAGCGATGATCGGTTCGGGCAGGTACTGGAATGGGTCAACCGGCATCTGGCGCATCATCACAGCATCGATGCGCTGGCCGCGCGCGCCGCCATGAGCCGGCGCAATTTCACCCGCCATTTCCGCGATGCGACCGGCACCTCGTTCAAGCAGTGGCTGCTGAACCAGCGCGTGGCGCATGCGCAGCGGCTGCTGGAGAGCAGCGAGATATCGATCGAGATGGTGGCGCAGGAAGCTGGCTTTGGCTCCGCGCTGTCGTTGCGCCAGCATTTTCGCGCATCCTTGCGCACGTCGCCGTCGGCTTATCGCAAACTGTATCGTCCCACCGGAAATCAGCAGTGACGCCATCCCATCAAGCCATGTAGCTTACTCGCCTGTCCCTTCGTTGGCGGCGGCTTCGCGCAGCTTGTCCTTCTTGCTCTTGCGCTTGCCCTTGATGCCACCGTTGACGATATCCGTGACGGCGCTTACCGGCTGCGCCGTTTCGGTCGGCTCAAAACCGGCGATCACTTCACGCGGCACACGCTGGTTCTGGCGCTTCTCGATCAGGCGGAAATGCTGCTCGGCGTCGGCGCTGACGAAGCTGATCGCCATGCCGCTTTCGCCCGCGCGGCCGGTGCGGCCGATACGGTGCGTGTAGTCGACGGCGGAACGCGGCAGATCGTAATTCACCACCGCCGGCAGGCGCGCGATGTCGATGCCGCGCGCGGCCACGTCGGTCGCCACCAGCACTTGCAGATAGCCGCTGCGGAAGTCGGTCAGCGTCTGGGTGCGTGCGCCCTGGCTCAATTCGCCATGGAAGGACTCGGCATGAATGCCGTTGCGGCGCAGCTTGTCGGCCACGTGGTCGGACGCGTACCTGGAGGCGACAAACACCATGACGCCACGCCATTTGTGCTGCTGGATCAGGTGCTTGAGCAGCATGGTCCGGCGCGGCACATCAACGCTGATTGCTCGCTGCGTGATCGCCGGCTGGTCGGACGACTCGGCCAGCACCTCGATGCGCGTCGGCGTGCGCAGCAGGCTGTCGGCCAGCTTTTGCACCGCCGGCGGGAAGGTCGCCGAGAAGAACAGGTTCTGGCGCTGCGCCGGCAGCAGCGCGAGAATGCGGTTCAGCTCTTCGCTGAAGCCGAGGTCCAGCAGGCGGTCCGCTTCGTCCAGCACCAGCATCGAGGTCTGCTCGATGCGCACCGCGTTGTGGTCAATCAGGTCCAGCAGGCGGCCCGGCGTGGCCACCAGGATGTCGGTGCCGCCGCGCAGCGCCAGCATCTGCGGATTGATCGAAACGCCGCCAAACACCACCTGCACCTTGTAGGTGGTCGGCAGCATCGACACCAGCTGGCGCACCGACTCGCCCACCTGCGCCGCCAGCTCACGCGTCGGCACCAGAATCAGGCCGTGCAGCTGGCGCGGGCCGCCGCGCTTGGCCAGCAGCGTTTGCAGCATCGGCAGCGCGAAGGCGGCGGTTTTCCCGGAACCGGTTTGCGCCGCGCCCAGCACGTCTTCGCCGCGCAGGATGGCGGGAATCGCTTCGCGCTGGATCGCGGTCGGCTGCAGGTAGCCGATCTCGGTGATGGCGTTGAGCAGGGAGGGAGCAAGGCCCAGGGTGGAGAAGGACATATCGGCCTGAATTCTTTAAATGAGGGCGATAGTATAAAGCATGCAGCGAATATACATTATGATGCAGTATAGCCGTTTTGATAAAGATGAATGCCATGATCAATTGGGATGCCCACGCCTGCCTGCCCCAGCACCCGCTGGCCGATTTCACGCCGGTGCGCCGCCTGCACGCGGCTGGCGTCAATTATGTGTCGCTGAATGTGGGCGCCGATATGAATCCGCTGTCGCAGGTAATGACGGTGATTGCCGGCTACCGCGCTACCATTGCTGCCGATCCGCAGCGCTATGCGCTGGTGTCCAGCGTCGACGATATCATCCAGGCCGCCGCCGATGGCCGCATGGCGATCAGCTTCGACCTGGAAGGCGCGCTGCCGCTGCTGGAGCAGCCGGAAATGGTGGCGCTGTACGCGCAGCTGGGCGTGCGCCAGATCCACTTCGCCTACAACCGCAACAATAGCGTCGCCGGCGGCTGCCACGACGCGCCGCGCGGCCTGACGCCGCTCGGCCAGCGCATGGTGGCGGCGGTCAACGACAACGGCATCCTGATGGACTGCTCGCATACGGGCCGCGTCAGCAGCCTGGAGATCATGGAGGCGTCGTCGCAGCCGGTCATCTTCAGCCACGCCAATCCCTACACGCTGGTGCAGCACGGCCGCAACGTCACCGACGAGCAGATACGCGCCTGCGCGGCCACCGGCGGCGTGGTGTGCGTTTCCGGCCTGTCCTTCTTCCTTGGCAGCGAACAGCCGGATGCGCACGCTGTGGCGCGCCATGCGGCCTATATCGCCGACCTGGTGGGCATACGCCATGTCGGCATCGGCCTGGATATCTGCTTCCAGCAGCCCGGCCTGGACGACACGCCGCCCGGCTTCGATCCATCGCACTGGTGGCCGGCGTCGGCCGGCTACAGCATGGCGCATCCGCCCAGCTTCACGCCGCCGGAAGTCTGGCGCGACCTGCCGGCAGCGTTGCGCCGCGCCGGCATGAGCGACAGCGAGGCGGAGCTGGTCCTGGGCCGCAACATGATGCGCGTGGCGCAGCAGGTCTGGGGCACGCCGGCGGCGCTGGCGCAAGCCGCCTGATTAAGCGCGAACGCGGCGGACGCGCAGCGGCAGCCATTGGACAATGCCCCACGCCAGCTCCGGCACGATGAAGAGCCAAAGCAGCGGTGCACCGGTGGCGTGCAACGTCCAGATCATCCAGCTGCTGAACAGCAAGCGCGCGATGCCGTCGTAGCGGCCATACAGCGGCTGCGGGTCGCGGATGCGCAGCACCGACCATACCAGCACCACGCTGCCCAGCAGGCAGGCAAACAAAATGTGAAACGGCGTGAACGCCGGCAGCGCTGCGCCGCCCAGCGCCTGGTTGGTGGCGTCCAGCTGCGCGCGGACGATGGCAAAGCTCCACGGCGTGGCAAACGGCGCGGTCAGCACCAGGTCGTAGATGGCGCTGGCGCGGACGATGTGGCGATATGTGGCGATGTTCAGCATGGGCTCTCCCGTTCAATGATGTCGCCATACTAAAGGCAGGAGTACACTCCAGGGTCAAGCACTAACTGGAGATCCAGGCATGCAAATCGGTGAAATTGCCGCCGCCACCGGCATCAGCCGCGACACCCTGCGCTTTTACGAGAAGCGCGGCCTGCTGCGCGCGCGCCGGAGCGCCAATGGCTATCGCGACTATCCGCCAGAAGCGGTGAATTGGCTGCGCTACATCCGGCTGGCGCAAACGCTGGGCTTCACGCTGAGCGAGATCGAGGCCGACCTGCCGCTGCTGGCCGAGCCGGACGACGCCGCGCCGCAGTTGCGCGCAGCCTTGCAGCGCAAGCTGGACGATATCGACCAGCGCATCCACGGCCTGCAACAACTTCGCGGCGAGCTGGCGCGCCGCCTTGGAGACGATATGCATGCCTGCCCGCTACAGGGCGCCGTTACTTGAGGCAGTTCTCGCGCGGCGGGTGCTCGGCTCTCAGCTCGAACCGCTGGCCGCCGATATCCAGTTCCTTGAAACGTGGTGTGGCCAGCGTGAATTCGCCCTTGCGCAGCTTTTCAATCAGCGGCTTGCAGGCAGCGTCGCGGTAGCTCAGCGTGGCAACCGTGCTCCACTTGCCATCGCCCTCTTCGGCATACAGCCGGGCGCCAAAGGCGTGCTGCTTTTCCAGCAGCAGCACATCCGGCTTGCCGTCGCCGTCGGCGTCGAACACAAAGGCGTCGCATTTGCCTTCTCTGGTGCTCAGGCACGAGGGCTTCTGATTGTCCGGTGTATCCTGCCAGTTTTGCGCCAGGAAGCCGGCCGGTACCTGGGCATTGGCCGGCCACACGGTCAGGTTGTCGGCCACCGACACTGGCGCTGTCGAATGCACCGGCGTCTTCCAGCGGTCCTTGTCATCCTGCGCCAGCATCGCCTTGGCGCCTGCCTGCAGTACCGCCGCATCCGGCCCGGTGGCGCGCGCCAGCTGCTGCAAGGCGGCCTTGCCATAGCGTCCGCCCTGGTAGCGCAGATAGTGGAAGTCGACATCGGCGGCTGCCAGCTTGCCCTGGGCCAGCCGCGCCATCTGGCTGTGCACGCCGATGCGCGCCGGGTCGGCCAGCGGCGAGAACAGCACCAGCAGCACTGCCAGCACCAGCAAAGCGGTGTAGATGTTCACCGTGGTCAGCGGCTGCAGCCAGGTGTCGTATTCGTAGGCGGCCCACAGGTAGCCGATGGCGTAGCAGGTGGTCACCAGCAGGTAGGCGGCGGCCATCACCCGGTCCGAGGTCCAGCCGTACTGCGCCACCCGCAGCCCCAGCGCATAGATGCCGACCATGATCACTGGCAGGATCAGGATGGCGGCGGTGCGCGCACCGACACGCAGCGGCAGCGCGACGATCGCGGCGCCGTTCTGGAAGGCGGCGTTGATCAGCACCAGCAGCACCGTCGCTGTCGCCAGCAGCACGGCGGTGGCGTGCCGTGTCTCCCACAGCGCGGTCAGGCCGGTGAAGGGCAGCGTGCACAGGAAGCCGGTCACCAGCACCACCGCCACCGGCAAGATCCACGACAGCAGCACCAGCAGCAAGGTGCGGATGCCGCGCACGATGGCCGGCCGCACGTCCGTCACATGCATGGCGCACGAGAAGGCGGTGCACACCACCGGCACGTTGAACCACGATTGCTGCAGCAGCTCGCGCAGGAAACCCAGCTTGACCAGCATGAACAGCTCGGCGCCCATCCACAGCACCAGGAACAGCGCGCCAACGAAGAACATGGAAAACAACAGTTGTATAGCCAGCTTCCAGGCGGTCTCGAAATAGCCGTTGTAGCTGGCGATGCGCCGGCCCTCGTGCGCGCCGGCCATCACCATCGCATGGGCGATAAAGAAGAAGGCGGCGGCGTAGCCCAGCAGCGGCACCGACGGCGACCACACGGATCTATACTGCCAGCGCGGCAGCAGCAGGTGCGAGTGCAGCCCGCGCCAGACATCGTGCTGGGCGAACAGCAGCAGCACCACGGCCGCCGCCAGCAGCCAGTAACCGACCGCGCGCAGCGTCAGGTGGCCCAGGCTGGACACCAGCAGCACCGGCCAGATCAGCAGCACCGTCATCAGCGGCACCATCACATAGGCCGACGTCGCCGGCCAGGCGGCGTCACGCGCGGCCGCATACAGCCAATACAGCAGCAATCCCTGCGCCAGCCCTGTCGCCAGCCGCGCCGCCATTACCTTGCGGCTGACTTGCGCTTCCAGCACGATCTCATTTTCCGCCATATCCTGCACCTGTGGTTGTGTACCCGTATATTTTAACAATTTAGCATGGATGACCGGGCACACGCCGAGGCGCTATAATCAAGGACTATGAACCCACTTCTCGACAAGCTTCATCCCTACCCGTTTGAAAAACTGCGTCTGCTGTTTGAGCAGGTAACGCCCAACCCGCAGTTCAAGGCCATCAGCCTGGGCATGGGTGAACCCAAGCATCCGACGCCGAAGTTCATTCAGCAGGCGCTGATCGACAACCTCGGCGGCCTGGCCGTGTACCCGACCACCATTGGCACGCCCGAGCTGCGCAATGCCATCGCCAGCTGGCTGGAGCGCCGCTACAATCTGCCCAAGCTGAACGCCGCCACGCAAGTGCTGCCGGTGAACGGCTCGCGCGAGGCGCTGTTTGCGCTGGCCCAGGCGGTGATCGACAAGGACGCCGGCTCGATCGTGGTCAGCCCGAATCCGTTCTACCAGATTTATGAAGGCGCGGCCTACCTGGCCGGCGCCGAGCCGTACTTCGTCAACTCCGACCCGGCGCGCAACTTTGGCTGCGACTACGACAGCATTCCGGTCGAGGTATGGCAGCGTGTGGCGCTGCTGTTCGTCTGCTCTCCAGGCAACCCGACCGGCGCCGTGCTGTCGCTGACCGACTGGGAACACCTGTTCGCGCTGTCGGAACGCTACAACTTCGTCATCGCCGCCGATGAGTGTTACTCCGAGATCTATCACGGCGAGCAACCGCCACTGGGCGCGATGGAAGCCGCCCACCAGCTTGGCCTGGCCACCATCGACAAGCCGTATGCGCGCCTGGTGGTGTTCAGCAGCCTGTCGAAGCGCTCCAACGTGCCAGGCATGCGTTCGGGCTTTGTCGCCGGCGACGCCGAGGTACTGAAAAAATTCCTGTTGTACCGCACCTATCACGGCGGCGCCATGAGCACCACCGTGCAGGCTGCGTCGATCGCGGCCTGGAACGACGAAACCCATGTCGAAGAAAACCGCGAACAATACCGCGCCAAGTTCAACGCCATCACGCCCTTGCTGAAGGAAGTGCTGGACGTCGAACTGCCGGATGCCAGCTTCTACCTGTGGGCGGACGTCAGCCGCACGGGCCTGTCCGACACTGAATTCGCCCAGCGCCTGTACGCCGAATATAATGTCACCGTACTGCCGGGCAGCTACCTGGCGCGCGAGGCGCATGGCATCAATCCGGGCCGCAACCGCATCCGCATGGCGCTGGTCGCCGAAACGGCGGAAGGCCTGGAAGCGGCCCAGCGCATCGTCAAATTCTGCAAGTCCCTTTAATATTATTGAGTCCATCATGAGCCAACAACTCCAGAACATCATTGAAACCGCCTGGGAAGACCGCGCGAACATCAACCCGGCCAACGGCGCCGCCGAACTGCGCGACGCCGTCAACCACGTGCTGGCCGGCCTGGACGCAGGCACCATCCGCGTGGCCGACAAGGCCACCGGCAGCTGGGTAGTCAACCAGTGGGTCAAGAAGGCCGTGCTGCTGTCGTTCCGCCTGGAGAACAATGTGGTGCTGCCATCGGACGGCACCATGCAGTTCTACGACAAGGTGCCAACCAAGTTCGCGAACTACACCGCCGACGATTTCGCCAAGGGCGGTTTCCGCGTGGTGCCGCCAGCGGTGGCGCGCCGTGGTTCCTTCATCGCCAAAAACGTGGTGCTGATGCCTTCCTACGTCAACATCGGCGCCTACGTCGATGAAGGCGCGATGGTCGACACCTGGGCCACCGTCGGTTCGTGCGCGCAAATCGGCAAGAACGTCCACCTGTCGGGCGGCGTTGGCATCGGTGGCGTGCTGGAACCAATGCAGGCCAATCCGACCATCATCGAAGACAACTGCTTCATCGGCGCCCGATCGGAAATCGTTGAAGGCGTGATCGTTGAAGAGAACTCGGTGATCTCGATGGGCGTGTACATCGGCCAGTCGACCAAGATCTACGACCGTGCCACCGGCGAAGTAACCTATGGCCGCGTGCCTTCGGGTTCGGTGGTGGTATCGGGTTCGCTGCCTTCGGAAGACGGCAAGTACTCGCTGTACTGCGCGGTGATCGTCAAGCGCGTGGACGCGCAGACCCGTTCGAAAACCAGCATCAACGAACTGCTGCGCGGCGTTTAAGCTGCTGCTTTAAAAACCGGAGAGTCACACCATGGCCATGGATCGCCTGTTCCAGCTAATGAAGGAGAAGAACGCATCAGATATGTTCTTCGCGGTGAATTCTCCGGTGCACATCAAGATCAACGGGAACCTGATCCCGATCAACCAGCAAAAGCTGGAGCCGGACAATATCCAGGCGCTGCTGGCGGAAATCGCCACGCCGGCGCAGATGGATGAACTGGTCACCACCAATGAATTGAACATGGGCGTGTCGGTGCCCAACCTGGGGCGCTTCCGCCTGTCGGCGTTCCGGCAGCGCGGCACCATTTCGGCCGTGTTCCGCTTTGTGCCGGCGACGATACCGGTGCTGGCGGATTTGCAGCTGCCGCCGGTGCTGTCGGAACTGATCATGGAAAAGCGCGGCCTGCTGCTGCTGGTCGGCTCTACCGGCTCCGGCAAGTCGACCACCATCGCCTCGATGCTGGATCACCGCAATGAACTGCGCTCGGGCCATATCCTGACGCTGGAAGATCCCATCGAGTATCTGTTCCAGAATAAGAAATCCATCGTCAACCAGCGCGAGATCGGCAGCGACGCCAAGGACTTCTATACCGCGCTGCGCAACTCCATGCGCCAGGCGCCGGACTGCATCCTGATCGGCGAGATCCGCGACAAGGAAACCATGGCGGCGGCGCTGGCCTATGCGCAGTCGGGCCACCTGGTGCTGGCGACGCTGCACGCCAATAACAGCTACAACGCTTTGAACCGCATCATCAGCTTTTATCCGATCGAGAACCGCCCCGCCCTGTTGCAGGATTTATCGAGCACCGTCAAGGCGATCGTCTCGCAGCGGCTGGTACGCACGGCGAATGGCGGCACGCGCTCGGCGGCGGTGGAAGTCATGGTCAACACGCGCTACATCTCGGATCTGATCGAAAAAGGCGAAATCGGCCAGATCAAGGAGGCGATGGAAAAGAGCATGTCACCCGGCTCGCAATCGTTCGAGCAGGCCTTGCTGAAGCTGGTGCAGGACGGTCAGGTCAGCCAGGACGAAGCACTGGCCAACGCCGATTCCGCCACCAATCTGCTGTGGCTGCTCAATAATGGGCCGGACAGCAAAGCCCAGGCCGCGCCGGAAGCCAAACCACCCAGTAGCGAAGCTTCGTTCACCGAGTTCACCCTCAACACCTGAGCGGGGTGTTGGGTATGCCTTCCGTAAATTTAGTCTAAAACGTTCTAAACGGGTCTCGTAGAGTCTAAAGCAGTCTAAAACTAGCCCTCATCAGTCTAAAACGGTCTAGGTAATCGACTAAATTTCCGCGAGGGATACCCAATACTCCCGCCCCGGCGCTCTGCAGAAGAATCCGTGCGCTTTCAAAATAGGCAAGATGTTACGCTGATGCCATGATCGTTTTGATGCGTTGGAGGAGTAAAAATGGCCGCCTTGTTTGTTATTTTGCTTGGAGTGCTATTGGCTGCCATGTTTTACGCCGCATTCGTCTACCTGCGTCGCATACGCGCTTATCGTCCCGTTTGGGGAGCGATCGGTTTTATCGCCGGCCTGGCGCTGGGAGCCGGCGTTTCCATGATCGCCATGGCGGTAGCGGTAAGAACAGGAACGCACGTAGACGCCAGCTACCAGACCGCCATCTACTGCGCGGCAACCATCGCCGGCGCCATTTTGGGTGGCTTGACCGTGTCCAGCCTGATGACGGCCCTGCTGCGCAGCGTCGATACTTATCGAACGCGCCGCCAGTAGCCTATCAGTCGGAGCGCCGGCCATGGTATCCTACCGGGTCCAACTTCCCCGACTGATCATGACCATTACCCTCTACGGCATCCCGAACTGCGATACCGTCAAAAAAGCACGCACCTGGCTGGCCGACCAGCAGCAGGAGTTCACCTTCCACGATTTCAAAAAGCAGGGCCTGACGCGCGAGATCGTCGCCGGCTGGCTGAAGCAGCTGTCGCGCGATGTGCTGGTGAACCGCAAGGGCACCACCTGGCGTGCGCTGTCCGATGAGCGCAAGGCGTCCATCGTCGACGACGAAGCAGCGATCGCGCTGATGCTGGAGAATCCGTCCGTGATCAAACGTCCGGTGATGGATAACCACGGCGCTTTCTCGGTCGGCTTCTCCGACGCGCAGTACCAACAAATCTTTAATCGCTGAATATAGCCGACATGACCCCTTCCAAGACCCTGGCGCTGACCGAAAAGCTGATCTCCCTGTCCTCCGTCACGCCGGATGACAAAGGCTGCCAGCAGCATCTGATCGACCTGCTGACGCCGCTCGGCTTCAAGTGCGAAACCATCGTATCGAATGGCGTGACCAATCTGTGGGCGCGTCGCGGCACGACTTCGCCGCTGATGGTCTTCGCCGGCCACACCGACGTGGTGCCGACCGGCCCGGTCGAACAATGGCGCTCGCAGCCCTTCACGCCAACCCACCGTGACGGCAAGCTGTATGGCCGAGGCGCGGCCGACATGAAGACCTCGATCGCCGCCTTTGTGGTGGCCTGCGAAGAGTTCATCGCCAAACATGACGATCACAAAGGCTCGATCGCCTTCCTGATCACCAGCGACGAAGAAGGCCCGGCCACCGACGGCACGGTCATTGTCTGCAATATGCTGAAAGAGCGTGGCGAAACGCTGGACTATTGCATCGTCGGCGAACCGACCTCGGATGAAACGCTGGGCGACATGATCAAGAACGGTCGCCGTGGCTCGCTGTCCGGCAAGCTGACGATCAAGGGTGTGCAAGGCCACATCGCCTACCCGCAGCTGGCCAAGAACCCGATCCACCTGGGCGCACCGGCGCTGGCGGAACTGGCGGCGGAAGTCTGGGACCACGGCAATGAATACTACCTGCCGACCTCCTGGCAAATGTCCAACATCCACGCCGGCACCGGTGCGAATAACGTGATCCCTGGCGAGATGGTGGTCGACTTCAACTTCCGCTTCTCGACCGCCAGCACGCACGAGGACCTGAAGCGCCGCGTGCACGCCATCCTGGACAAGCACAATCTGCACTACGACATCAAGTGGGCGCTGAGCGGCTTGCCGTTCCTGACGCCGCGCGGCACTTTAAGCGATGCGCTGTCGTCGGCGATCAAGTCGGAGACCGGCGTTGACACCGAGCTGTCGACCACCGGCGGCACCTCGGACGGCCGCTTTATCGCGCAGATCTGCCCTCAGGTGATAGAATTCGGCCCCCCGAACGCCAGTATTCACAAGATCGACGAGCATATCGAACTGCGTTTCGTCGATCCGCTGAAGAATATCTACCGCCGCACGCTGGAAAACCTGTTGACCTGAAAAGCCATGACCACCACTCTATTCACCACGCCGCGCGACCTGCTGCGCTACGCCGTCACCCGCTTCAACACTGCCCAGCTATTCTTCGGCCACGGCAGCATGGAAGCCTTCGACGAAGCAGCCTACCTGATCCTGCACACGCTGAAGCTGCCGCTGGACCGCCTTGATCCCTTCCTGGACGCCAAGCTGCTGCCGGACGAAGTGGCGTCGGTGCTGGCAGTGATCGAACGCCGCGTCGTCGAGCGCATTCCGGCGGCCTACATCACCAATGAAGCGTGGCTGGGTACCTACAAGTTCTACGTGGATGAACGCACCATCGTGCCGCGCTCCTTCATCGCCGAGCTGATCCCCGAATACTTCGCGCCGTGGGTCAACGAGCCTGAGAGCGTGGCCAATATTCTGGAGCTGTGCACGGGTTCCGGCTGCCTGGCGATCATGATGGCGGACGCCTTCCCCGACGCCGCCGTCCACGCGGTCGATATTTCGGCCGACGCGCTGGAAGTCGCCAGGCGCAACGTCGCCACCTACGCGCTGGAAGACCGTTTGACGCTGATCCAGTCCGACCTGTACGCCAATGTGCCGGTCAAGAAGTATGACCTGATCATCACCAATCCGCCGTACGTCAACAGCGGTTCGATGAGCAAGCTGCCGATGGAATACCGCGCCGAGCCGGAGCTCGCGCTCGATGGTGGCAAGGACGGCATGGACCTGGTGCGCCGCATTGTCGCCGGCGCCGCCGAACGCCTGACCGACGATGGCCTGCTGATCGTCGAGATCGGCAATGAAAAAGAATACGCCGAAGCCGCCTTTGGTGAACTGGGCCTGACCTGGCTCACCACCAGCAATGGCGACGACATGGTCTTCCTGCTGACGGCCGACCAACTGAAAATTTAAAATGATCCGTTTCAATCAAGTTAGTTTAATGCGCGGCGTGAAGCCGCTGCTGGAACAAGTCGATGTCACCCTCAACCCTGGCGACAAGATCGGTTTGATCGGCGCCAATGGCGCCGGCAAATCCAGCCTGTTCGCGATGATGCGCAACGAGCTGCATCCGGACCAGGGCGACATCGACTTCCCGGCCAAATGGCGCGTCGCTTACGTGGCGCAGGAAACCCCGCCGCTGGAACGCGCCGCGCTGGATTACGCCATCGACGGCGACGTCGGCTTGCGTAAGCTGGAGGAAGAACTGGCGCGCCTGGAGTCCGAGCCGGAATCCAACGAAAACGGCATCGCCATCGGCAATATCTACGGCGCGCTGGCCGACGCCGACGCCTACACCGTGCAGTCGCGCGGCGAACAGCTGCTGCTGGGCCTCGGCTTTACGCTGGACCAGATGCAGCAGCCGGTGGCCAGTTTCTCCGGCGGCTGGCGCATGCGCCTGAACCTGGCGCAGGCGCTGATGTGCCCATCCGACCTGCTGCTGCTCGATGAACCGACCAATCACCTGGACCTGGACGCCATCATCTGGCTGGAAGACTGGCTGAAACGCTACGCCGGCACGCTGCTGATCATCTCCCACGATCGCGACTTCCTCGACGAAATCGTCAACGTCGTGGTGCACATCGACGAGCGCAAGCTGAAACGCTACTCGGGCAACTACTCGGCCTTCGAGCGCCAGCGCGCGGCGCAGATGATATTGGCCGCCGGTGCGCTGGAAAAGCAGCAGCGCAAGCGCGCCCACCTGGAATCCTTCGTCAACCGCTTCAAGGCGCAAGCTTCCAAGGCCCGCCAGGCACAGAGCCGCATGAAGGCGCTGGCCAAGATGGAAGAACTGGCGCCGTTGCGCGCCGCCGCCGAATTCTCGTTCGAATTCCGCGAGCCGCTGAGCGCACCGAACCCGCTGCTGGTGATGGACGAGGTCAACGCCGGCTACCGCAGCGAGAACGAGAAGACCGGCGAGATCACCGAGAAAACCATTGTCCGCGGTATCAATTTCTCGCTGCAGACCGGCCAGCGTATCGGCCTGCTGGGGATTAACGGCGCCGGCAAATCGACGCTGATCAAGACCATCGCCGGCGAGCTGATGCCGCTGACCGGCGAAGCCACCACCGGCAAGGGCCTGAACATCGGCTACTTCGCCCAGCACCAGGTGGAGATGCTGCGTCACGACGAATCGCCGCTGTGGCATTTGGCGAAAATCGCGCCGACCACGCGCGAGCAGGAACTGCGCAACTTCCTCGGCGGCTTCAACTTCCCGGGCACCATGGTCGCCAGCCCGATCGCGCCGTTCTCCGGCGGCGAAAAGGCGCGCCTGGCACTGGCGCTGATCGTCTGGCAGCGCCCAAACCTGCTGCTGCTGGATGAACCGACCAATCACCTGGACCTGGAAACCCGCGAAGCGCTGACCGAAGCGCTGGCGCAGTTCGAAGGCACGCTGGTGGTGGTATCGCACGATCGCCACCTGCTGCGCGCCACCACCGACCAGTTCATCATCGTCGCCGACGGCAAATTGCAGCCGTTCGATGGCGACCTGGATGACTACAAGGACTGGCTGTTCCAGACCAAGCTGGGCAAAGGCACCGACGTGCTGCCGGCGGCCGGCAAGGACAACAAGACCGCCTTCCCGGTGCAGTCGCCGGTGGCGCCGCCGAAAGCCGCCGTCGCGCCAGCCGCCAGCAAGGAGCAGAAACGCCAGGACGCGGAAGAGCGCCAGCGCCTGTCGGCGCAGCGCAAGCCGATCGAGCAAAAGATCAAGCGCCTGGACGAGCAGATCGCCAAGCTGACCGCCAGGAAGGCCGGCGTGGACGCCCAGCTGGCCGACGAGTCGATCTACGACGCCGCCAACAAGGGCAAGCTGAAGGAACTGCTGGCCGACCAGGCCTACTGCGTCAAGGAGCTGGGCGAGCTGGAAGAACAGTGGCTGGCGTTGAGCGAGGAACTGGAAGCGCTCAACTAGGCAGCCTGGCGGGCGCCGAACTGCACTTTGCGGACCGACATCAGCTTATCGATGTCGACCACGATCAGGCGGCGCCCGTCCACTTCTCCCAGTCCCGCCAGGTAATCCACCGCTGCCGCACCGGCAATCGGCTGGATCTGTTCCAGCGCCAGCGAGACGATATCCGTCACGCCATCCACCACCATTCCCATCACGCAGCTGGACAGCTTGAGGATGATCACATCGGTCAGCGGATCATGCTGCGGCGGGCGCGGCCCGAAAGCGATGCGCATGTCGACGATCGGCATGATGACGCCGCGCGACACCACCACGCCGCTGATGATTTCCCCCTCTGACGAAAAGCGCTCCAGCGCCTGCAAGGGCCGCAGCTCCTGCACCTTGGAGAAGTCCAGCGCGTAATCGAGTCCGCCCAGCCGGAAGACCAGGTACTGGCGCGCAGCGGCAACCGGCGTGTTCGGAGTAGCCATGACGATCCTTTCGATGGGAAGAACAGCAGTAGCCATGCTAACCGCGCCCGCCGCCGCATGCGTTGACAGGCGTCAACTGCTACAATCGTTGAATGAACTACACGATCAATCCCGACGAAGTGGAATTCACCGCCATCCGCGCCCAGGGGCCGGGAGGACAGAATGTGAACAAGGTATCGAACGCCGTGCATGTGCGCTTCGACATTGCCGCCTCGTCGCTGCCAGACCACATCAAGCAGCGCCTGCAAGCACTGCGTGACAGCCGCATCACGCGCGAAGGCGTCATCGTGATGAAGGCGCAGCAGTCGCGCAGTCTGGGCGCCAACAAGCTGGACGCATTGCGCCGTCTGCAGGAAATGGTCGACAGCGTGGCCGTGCTGCCCACCGTGCGGCGCGCCACCAAGCCGACGCTCGGCTCGCAGCGCCGCCGCCTCGACGGCAAGACCAAAGACGGCCAGCGCAAACAGATGCGCGGCAAAATCACCCTGTAACGATACGCAGCAGCTGGTGGGCGCCGAGCGCCAGCAGGGCGATGAAGAAGCAGCGGCGGAACAGCGCCGGCTGCATGCGATCGCGCAGCCATTGGCCCAGCTGCATGCCGGCGATGGCTGGCAACAGCGCCAGCACCGAACTGCCAGCGGCAGTCGCCTGCCATTCGCCGCGCAGCGCCAGCATCACCGCCAGCGCCAGCGTGCCGACGGTGAACGCCATGCCCAACGCCTGCACCAGCTCATCCTTGTCGAGATCCAGCGCTTGCAGATAGGGCGCGACCGGCATGACAAACACGCCGGTAACGCCGGCCATCAGCCCGGTCGCGGCACCGGCCAGCGGCCCGGCCCAGCGCTGATGACGCGGCGCCACCCGCATGCGCCAGCCGCTCAGGCCCAGCAGGCCATAAGCCAGCAGCGCCAACCCGAGCACCAGCCCGCTCCAGCTGGCGGCGCCCAGCAGGAAAGCGCCTGCCACACCAGCGCAGATCGCCAGCATCACCCAGCGGAAACGCTGCCACAGCGGATACACCGACGGCCCGGCCGCCAGTTGCCAGACGTTCGTTACAGACGAAGGCACAATCAGCAGCGCGGCGGCCTGCAAGGGCGGCATGCGCAGCGACAGCAGCGCGATCGCCACGGTCGGCAGGCCCATGCCGGTGACGCCTTTCACCAGGCCAGCGACAATGAAAACGGCGGTAATGAACAAGATCTCCATGAACCATATTGTGCCGTGCCGCGAGGTGCCTGAAAATGTGGAATATACTGAGCCAGACTTCGGATAATACTTAGGCTAAACCCGGACTATGCGCTTCGACCTGACTGACTTGCAACTGTTCATCCACATCGCAGAAAGCGGCAGCATCACCGCCGGCGCGCAACTGTCGCACCTGGCGCTGCCGTCGGCCAGCGCGCGCGTGCGCGGCATGGAGGAAGCGCTCGACGTGCCGCTGTTGCAGCGCGGCCGGCGCGGCGCCGAACCCACCGAGGCTGGCCGCACGCTATTGCAGCATGCGCGCACCATCACCCGACAGGTCGAAAACATGCACGCCGACCTGGCGCAATTCGCCGCCGGGCTGAAAGGACAGGTGCGGCTGCTGTGCAATACCTCGGCCATCACCGAGTTCCTGCCGGACGCGCTGGCGGCCTTCCTCAAAGCACATCCGCGCCTCAGCATCAACCTGGAAGAACGCATGAGCCGCGAGATCGTGCAGGCCGTAGCCGACGGCGCCGCCGACATCGGCATCATTTCGGATGCGGTAGACAGCGCCGCGCTGCAAACCTATGCTTTCCGCGACGATCCGCTGGTGCTGGTGATGGCGCGCGGCCATCCGCTGGCGCAGCAGCTGAAGCAGCAACGCCAACTGGCGTTCGTACAGGCGCTGGACCACGATTTCATCGGCCTGGCAGGCGACAGCGCCTTCCAGCAGAACGCCATCGAACAGGCGGCGCGGCTGGGCCGGCGCTTCCATTGCAAGATCAGGCTATTGAGTTTCGAAGCGGTCAGCCGCATGGTGGCCAGCGGCGCCGGGCTGGCGATCCTGCCCGAAACGGCGGCACGCCGCAGCCCGGCGCCGCTGCGCATGGTCAAGTTGAGCGATGCCTGGGCCGACCGCAAGCTGCTGATCTGCGTGCGCGACGAAGCAGCGCTGCCCGGCTACGCGCGCGAACTGCTGGCGGCGCTGCGCCGGCAGATCTAGTCGTCGACCTGCGGCACCCAGTGAATAGGCCCGACGTGGCCGGCATGCAGCACCGTCATGCCCGGCGCGGCCGTGCGCACCTTGGCCTTGACCTCCCTGGCCGGGCGGTCATACAGCGGCGGCTCGCCCGGCACAAAGCTCATGGTCCGCAGCAGCACATCGCCGGTCAGCAGCTCCACCACGCAACGCGAGCCGCGCTGCAAGGCCTTCTTTTGCCGCAGCACCTGATTGACCTCCTCCTGCGCCTGCTCCTGCTGCACTTGAGCCGCCTTCATCGCCAGCGAAATCTTCGCCACCCGGCGCAGCGACGGCCCGACCGTCTCCGCCATCTTCTGGAACAGCGGTAGCTGCTCCGGCGTCAGCGTCACCTCGCGCTTGCGCACGCGGGTGGCCAGCGTCAGGTAATTGCGCACCTCGGTCTGGCCGGTGATCTCGTCCATCTCCGCCTTGCGCGCCTCGGCCTCGCGCCCGGCCGCCAGCACGCGCGGCTGCAACTCGGCGATCTTCTTATCGTATTTGGCGGTATCCGGCACCAGCGTGTATAGCAGCATCTCGCTCTGCTTGCGCGGGCCGGCGTGGACGATCTCGATCTTGCGGGCGGCGATGGCGCAGCCTTCTGCCACCTTGATCACAACTTCCTCGGCCAGGATCTCGCAGTTGCTGGCCTCACCAATCACCACCCGCGTGCCGGAGATGATGCAGCTTTCCGCCCGCGACAGCGCGATCTCGCCCTGCCTGGTCTGCAACACCGCGCCTGAAGCGACGCCGCGCACGCGGATCGCGCCATCGGCATTGATGGCGGTGCCGCCCATCAGGTTCTTGTTCAGCGCGATATCGCCGCCACGCGAAGTGATGTTGCCGAACACATCGCCGTGGATGGTGATGTTGCCGCCTTCAACCACGCGCTGCTCCTGCACGTCGCCGAACTCCTCGTACTCGGCGGTCAGTTGCAAATTGCCGGTGGTACGCGCGCTGACGCCCTCGCGGCTGATGATCTTCGGCCCGATCGACAAGCGCTTGCTGGCCGGATCAACGCTGAGGAAGCCCTCCACCGCCGACACCAGGAATTCGCCGCCACGCAGGTTTTCGATCACTGTGCCCTCGCCGGCCACCGACGCCAGCTCGATATCCTTGGGCACCGGCGGCTCCAGCACCAGCCCGGACAACTCGAAGCCGCGCACACCCGCCGCGCGCGGCACCTTGCGCAGCAACTTGACGTTGGGCTTGACCTGCGGGAAGCGGTTCTGGAACGTCTGCAGGTCCAGCCTGCCCTCGCCCATGTCCTTGGGCGCATTGCTGCGGTGGATGTCCTGCGATACCTCAACGATGGCGGCGTCGCGTCCCGGCACCGCGTTCAGCCGCCGCGCCACGATGATGCGCGCCAGCCGCCCGGTGGCGATGACATCGCGCACCGCCGGCGCGTCGATGCCGAAGCGGATGCCCTTGACCCACATGTCGGCGACAAATTCATCGAAATTCAGGCGCGCCGGCTGCGGCGGCATGTCCGGCAGCTCCATGAACACCTGCTCAAAGTAATACTCGGCCTCGCCGTTGATCACCTTGACGGTCTTGTATAGCGCGCGCCGCACCGCGTGGAAAGGCAGGATGATGTCGGCGAAGCGCAGCAAGGGCTGCGCGCGCAGCACCTCCGGCAAATCGGGGCCGACGTTGTACAGCATCTTGCTGAACACCGCGTAATCCAGCCCGCCAAAGAAGGCGCTGCTCATGAAAACCTGGCTGACGGCGGTCAGGCAGGCCACCGCCGGGGTGTCGGCCTTGAAGTAGATGCCGTCCTCGCGCTGGACGATCGCGGCCGGCAGATCGCCATCCGCAATGGATACCAGCGCCGTAGCGTCGTCTGACACAGTCTAATCCCCAGGAAAAATGTAGCGCAAGATTAGCATTTACGGCGGGCTTGCGCCAGCCGCATCAAGGGGACGCCGGCCGCAGGCGCGGATTCAGATGCCAGTCGAGCGAACCGGCGCTGTCGGCAAACAGCAACTGGCCGCCGCTCGGCGTGCCGCGCAGGCGCTGCTTCAGGTCCTTGGGCTGCAACTGGCGCAGCACTGCGGTATCGGCGGCAAACGGCATGGTGCGCACCATGGTTTCGCCGCTGGCCAGGTGCAGGCCGCAGCGGGCGATGCCGGCTGCTTCCGCCTTCTGCTCGATCACCCGCAGCAGCCGGTCGGCCAGCAGCGTGTGCTGCGTCTGGCCGACCTGCAGGTCCTGCTTCAGCTTCTGGATCGCCTTCATCTCTTCCGACACGGCGCTGGCGATCTTGCGCAGATGCTGGCCCTGCTCCGGCGTCAGCACCAGTTCCTGGGTGCGCAGCTTGGCCGCCAGCGCCAGATAGCGGCGCACGTCCGGCAGCGCCGAGATGCGCTCGATCTCCAACTGGCTGTCGCGGTTGGCCTGGGCGAAGGCGGCGATGCGCATGTCCAGCTCCGAGATCTCCTGGTCGAACTGGGTGACATCCTTGACCAGCACATAAATCACCATCTCGGTACGGCGGCGCGGCCCGGCGCTTTCCACCTCGACGTTGCGGCCGGCGATGGCGCAGCCTTCGGCCACCGACACCAGCACTTCCTCGCCGATGATTTCGCAGTTGGACGCTTCCTCGATCTTGACGCGGGTGCCGGAAATCACGCAGTTCTCGGCGCGCTGCATGGTCACGCCGCCGTTGGCCGCATAGATCACCGAATTCGACGCCACGCCGGCGATATGGATATCGCCGGCGGCATTGTGCACGCTGCCGCTGACCAGGTTCTTGTCCAGCACCACCGTGCCGCCGCGCGAATGGATATTGCCATAGACGTTGCCATGCACCGTGATGTCGCTGCCGGTGACATCGCGCTGTTCCTGCACATCGCCGTATTCCTCATAGGCGCCGGCCAGTTGCAGGTTGCCGGTGGTGCGGCCGCTGACGCCCTCCAGGCTGACGATTTTATCGGTGATGGCAATCCGGTTCGACTTGGCGTCGACACTGAGAAAACCCTCGCGGGTCGACACCAGATACTCGCCATCCTCGAACATTTTCGCTTCCGTTCCCTCGCCGGACAGGAAACGCAAGGTCAGGTCCTTGGGCGGCTCCGGCTCGGTCTTGCGGCCAGCCAGGTCGAAGCCCGGCAGGCCAGGCGCCGCCGGCAGCTTTTTCAGCAGCCGCATATGCGCCTTGATCTGCGGGAAGCGGTTCTGGAAGCTTTGCAAGTCGATGCGGCCATCGGCACGCGCCTTCGGCGCATCGCTGCGATGCAGCTCGGCCGACACTTCGACCACGGCGGCATCCTGCCCCGGCGCCGGCTCCAGGTCGGTGGCAAAGGTGATGCGTTCGGCCTTGGGCGAGGCCATGGCCGCCTGCACCGCCGCCACATCGATGCCGAAACGGATGCCCTGGCTCCACATGAAGGCGATGAACTCGTCGATGTCCAGCTGCACCGGGCGTTCCGGGATCAGCGTGCCGTCGGGCAGCGTCTGCTCCTCCAGGTACAGCTGCTGGAAGTAATACTCGGCATACGACAGGCTGGTCTTGGGTGGCTTGTACAGTGCCAGTCGGGCGCCATCGAAGACGCGCGCCGCATCGGCCAGGCGCAGCGCCTGCAGCGCGCCGGGATCCGGGCCGACGCCGTACACTGCCAGCATCAGGGCGGCATAATCCAGGCCGGCGAAATACCAGCCCGACTGGAATACATGGCTGACCGCCGCCATCAGCGCCGGTTTGCTCATGCCCAGATCGATATAAATTCCGTCCGCGCGCCTCACCAAACCAAGGGGCAAGCCGGGCCCTGGGGCTTCTGGCTCCGGGCTGGCGGCTGGCGCTGCGGATGCAACGTCTTGAACCACGGTCTTCCTCCAAACGGCACGCATGCGGCCGAAGGGCGTTGCGTGTAATTAACTAATATTACACTTAGACCATGCAAAAGATAGGGAAATCAGCGCCTCGCGCGGCGCATGTGTGAGGATATTGATACAGATCAATAGTACGAAAATAACAAGCGTAGCGTTTTTTTATCTTTAATTGACTGGCAATTAACGCTTTGGCGGCACCGCGTACAGATCCTGGCTGACTTCATTGATCTGGCGGCGCAGGTCGCGGCGCTCATCCGGCGTCATGCGGCCGACGCGGCGATTCATCTCGGCGTTGCGACTGGCTTCCTGCATGGCGCGGCGCTGCTCCTCGGCGCGTTCCTCGTAGCGGCGCGGATCGAGTTGACGCGCATCGTTGCTACGTGCCGCTTCGCCACGCTGGCCATTTTGCTGGTGGGCGGGTGGCGCATCGCGGCGCTGACCGTCCTGCGCCTGGCCGGCGCCAGCGGCCAGCAGGCCGCAACACAGCAAGGCAGAGGCCATGGAAGACCGAACGCAAAAAGATGCGCTTGCTGCCGCGAATTTTTTTTTGTGATCGATGAACATGGCGTTCCCTGGAAAGCTGAATCTATGCCGGAAGTGTATGATGCTTTGACCGGGTGGGTAAGGCTAATTGGGTAAAGTTTGTAATAATTTGTAATGGGTCGTCCCGCACGCGTTTTCGCAGGACGAATATGACGTTACCATAGCAACATGAATAAGACAAATCTGGCTGCCACATGACTAGTACAACGACTGAATCCAGCAACAACGCCGCCGCTACTTCCCAGGGCCACGCCGCCAAGATCATGGTGGTAGACGACGACGTCCGCTTGCGCGACCTGCTACGCCGCTATCTGACCGAGCAAGGCTTCAACGTCTTCACCGCCGAAAGCGCCACCGCGATGAACAAGCTGTGGCTGCGCGAGCGTTACGACCTGCTGGTGCTGGATCTGATGCTGCCCGGCGAAGACGGCCTGTCGATCTGCCGCCGCCTGCGTGGCGCCGGCGACCAGACGCCGATCATCATGCTGACCGCCAAAGGCGAAGACGTCGACCGCATCGTCGGCCTGGAAATGGGCGCCGACGACTATCTGCCGAAGCCATTCAACCCGCGCGAGCTGGTGGCGCGCATCGGCGCCGTGCTGCGCCGCCGCGGCCCGGACGAAATCCCCGGCGCGCCGTCGGAAACTCCGCAGACCTTCGAGTTCGGCCAGTTCGTGCTGGACCTGGGCACGCGCACGCTGAAGAAAAACGGCGAGACGGTGCCGCTGACCACCGGCGAATTCTCAGTGTTGAAAGTATTTGCGCGCCACGCGCGCCAGCCGCTGTCGCGCGAAAAGCTGATGGAACTGGCGCGCGGCCGCGAATACGAAGTGTTCGACCGCAGCCTGGACGTGCAGATCTCGCGCCTGCGCAAGCTGATCGAGCCTGATCCATCCAGCCCGCTGTACATCCAGACCGTCTGGGGCCTGGGCTATGTGTTCATCCCGGAGGGCCAGCCGCGCTAAGGCGCCGGCGTGCAGATGAAGTTGCCGTTCTCGTTCCGCCTGGCCAGCCTGAAAAGCGGCCTTTTCTGGCGCACCTTCTTCCTGCTGGGCGCGCTGACCACCACCAGCATGACGGCCTGGGTCGGCATGATCAGCGTGGTGCAGCACGAGCCGCAGGTGCAGCAGATCTCGGCCCAGGTGATCTCGGTGGTCACTATCACCCACGCTGCCCTGACCCACTCGGCGCCCGAGTTGCGCCGCGAGCTGCTGTTCGAGCTGGTGTCGAACGAAGGCATCCGCGTGTTCCCGCTTGAAGAAGACGACAAGGTCGAGCCGCCAGCCAGGAACGCGCTGATGCCGGACATCGAAAAGCTGGTCAAGGCCAAGCTGGGTGCCGACACGCGCTTCTCGGCCAAGGTCAACGGCGTGGCCGGCTTCTGGGTCAGTTTCAATATCGACGACGACCAGTACTGGCTGATGCTGGAGCGCGAACGCATCCGCGGCCTGACCGGCATCCAGTGGCTGGGCTGGGCCAGCGTGGTGTCGCTGGTGTCGCTGCTGGGCGCGGCGCTGATATCCAGCCTGGTCAACCTGCCGCTGCGTCGCCTGACGCAGGCAACGCGCGATTTCGCCCAGGGCAAGCGGCCGGCGCCGCTGCCGGAAAAAGGCCCGATGGAGATCATGGAGGCCAACCGCAGCTTCAACCAGATGGTCGACGAATTGCAGCAGGTGGAATCCGACCGCGCGGTGATCCTGGCCGGCATCTCGCACGACCTGCGCACGCCGCTGGCGCGCATGCAGCTGGAGCTGGAAATGGCCAACCTGTCGGACGAAGCGCGCGAAGGCATGCAGTCCGACATCGGCCAGATGGACGCCATCATCGGCCAGTTCCTCGACTACGCCAAGCCGACCGAGGCGTCCAGCTTCATCAACGTCGACATCAGCGAGCTGCTGGCAGACACCGCGCATGAAGCCGCGCGCCTGCCGGATGTGCGCATCCACACCGACATCGCACCCGGCGCACAGGTGATGGGCAACGCCACCGACATCAAGCGTGTCATCAACAACCTGATTGAAAACGCGCGCCGCTACGGCAAGACCGCCGGCGAGGACCATACCGACATCGACATCAAGTGCAGCGTCAAGGGCATGCACGCGTCCAAAAAAGTGATCATCGAAGTACAGGACCACGGCGCCGGCGTGCCGGCCGCGCAGATCGAGCAATTGCTCAAACCCTTCACCCGCCTGGACGAAGCGCGCGGCCAGGCCAACGGCGCCGGTCTTGGCCTGGCGATTGTCGACCGCGTCATGAGCCGTCACAATGCCGAACTCCAGGTACGCAACCGTGACGGCGGCGGCCTGCAGATCCAGATTGTCATGAAAGGCTTGTAATGCGCAGTCCCCTGAATAGCGGCGCGCTGCCCGCCGTGCTGCTGGCCGTGTTGCTCGGCGCCGGCGGCAGCGCGCACGCGGCCAGAACACCGGCGGCACCGGCCAAACCGCAAGCGCCGCAGACGCGCGAAGCGAGCGACGCAGAGCGCAGTTCCTTCGAGGAATACTACCGCCAGCAAGTGCCAGCGCATGTCAGCGGCGGCCCGTCGCTGTTCGCGCCGGCGTTCGACATCCAGCGCCGTCGCGGCGAGCCGTGGCAGGTGATCGCACGCGTCGACTCGGCGCCGCGCCGCCTGACGCCGGACCTGTGCCGGCAAATCCGCACCAGCTACATCTACAACGCCAAAGCACCCAAGGGCGAGCGCTGGACACCCTCGGCGGCGGCGCCGGAATGGTACGTCTGGCTGGCCACGCCCAAGGTGCCGTGCAGCGTCGCCCAATACACCACGCGCATGGACCCGGCCGTGCATCCGGACGACGTCAAGGCACTGATCTGGCAGCACCGCACATTGCTGGCGCGAGCGCGCCTGCTGTTCGCCGGGAACTCATCGTGCGCGCGGCAGCGTGCGCTGACCTTCCGCCTGGCCGCAATCGAGCCGGCGCCACCGTCCAACGGGGCGCCTGTCATGGTGGGCATGGTGTTCGAGAGTGACCGTGACACGCTGGTCAGGGTGGCGGTACGCAAGAGCCGCAGCGAATACGCGGCGTGGAATGTCAGCTGCGCGGCGTCTGCTGATTGATCGGGTGCTCCGGCGCCTCCAGCAATTTGGTCAGCAATAGCTCGGCCGAGCCGTAGCCGTACAGCGAGTCCGACTCCAGCCCTTGTGTCTCATAGGGCACAGACTCTTCGCGCTCGGAACGGCCTGGGTCCGCATCGGCATAGGTGACGCGCCACGCGCGCTTCAGCGCATCGGCGCGGCGCAGGAACTGCGGCACCGGCCACATGGCCGGCTGCCACACATCGATATCGCCCAGCACGCGCCAGTGGCCGCTGGCCAGCGCCATGTCGCCGCAACGCAGCACCTTGACTGCATCCTGCGGGCGCAGCGTGTTGAGCTCTTCCAGCGACGGAAAGCGCGGCAATTTGGGGCCGAACAGGTAAGCCAGCATGATCTTGCTGCCGGGCGTCAGGCGCGCCACCAGGCCCCAGCCATAGCCGCCGTCCAGCAACGGCACGGCAAACCAGGTCCCCTCTTGATACGACTGCTTCATTCAAATCCTTTCAATGGCCGCCGTGTGGCGGCGCAAGTCCGCAGTGTAGCGGCGCCGCGCAAAACGCGGCGCACGGCACCAGCACCGCTGGCGCGCGATGACAACTGTGTTACACTGGCGCCTCGCTAGGGGTCCTGGGAACGTCGTTTCCGGGTGAGAGATACCCTTCGTACCTGATCTGGATAATGCCAGCGAAGGAAAGCGCAAAAGTCGGTACCTCCCCTCCTTTGATGGCTCTCTTCGCTGGCATCCAGCCGAACAAGTAGAGAGCAGATATGTCCACACCAAACTTTGCAGTGTCCGCCATCGCATTGGCGGTTTTACAGATGACTTCCGGCCTGGCGCACGCCGCCGGCGCCGACGCAGATGCACCTGAACAGACGATGCAGGAAGTCGTCGTCAGCGCCGCCAAGACGCGCGCCGCCACGGCTGCCGTCGCCGGCTTCTCCAATGCACCGCTGCTGGAAACGCCAGCCTCGGTCAGCGTGCTGACCGCGCAGCAGATGCTGGACCTGCAAATCCGCTCGACCACTGACGCCGCCCGCTACGACGCCAGCCTGAGCGACGCCTACAACGCGGTCGGCTACGCCGAACAGTTCTCGATTCGCGGCTTCAAGCTGGACAACGCCTCCAGCTACCGCAAGGACGGCATGGCGATCGCCGGCGACACCCAGATCCCGCTGGAAAACAAGGAGCGGCTGGAAGTGCTGAAAGGCCTGTCCGGCCTGCAGGCCGGCGTCTCCGCGCCGGGCGGCATCATCAACTACGTCACCAAGCGCCCGACCGACACGCCGCTGCGCACCGTGGTACTGGAAGCACGCGAGCGCGGCACGCTGTACGGCGCACTGGACCTCGGCGGACGCTTTGAGAACAGCGACTTCGGCTACCGCGTCAACGTCGCCGGCGAGCGACTGCGCTCCTACATCAAGGGCGCCGACGGCAACCGCAAGTTCGTCTCGGCCGCCTTCGACTGGCGCATCTCGCCGCAGGCGCTGTTGCAAGTCGACGCCGACTACCAGCGCAAATCGCAGATCACCGCGCCGGGCTACCAGCTGCTCAACAACGCCACGCTGCCGGACGTGCCGGCCGACCAGCTGCTGAACGACCAGCCGTGGAGCCGCCCGGTGGAAACCACCAGCAGCAACGTCGGTGCGCGCTTCACCTACCAGTTCTCGCCCGAGTGGAACGCCACCGTCAGCGTCAACCAGCACCACTTCAAGCGCGACGACTACACCGCCTTCCCTTACGGCTGCGGCGCGCAGGAACTGTATCCGGGCTTCTGCGGCAATGGCGATTACGATGTCTACAACTACATCAGCCTGGGCGAGAAGAAATCGCCACTGACGGCGCAAGCACTGCTGCAAGGCCGCTTCGCCACCGGTTCGGTCAAGCATGAATTCACCGGCGGCGCATCGTTCTTCAAGAACAGCGAAAAATGGGGCGATGACCTGTACGACTGGTCGGGCACCAGCAATATCTACCATCCGGTGATTGTGGCGCCGGCGCCAGGCAGCAGCGGCCCGGTCTCGGAGCGCCGCCGCGACAACGAACGCGCGCTGTTCGCGCAGGACATCGTCAGCCTCAACGAGCAACTGAAGCTGCACGCCGGCGCGCGCTACGTGCAGGTGAAGCGCGACGAATACGTGAAACCGGACGACGACGGCGTGCTGCCGCCCTATGCCCACACCGACATCGGCTTCTGGCTGCCCAACGTGGCGCTGGTGTACGCCGTGCGTCCTAATGTCTCGACTTATATCTCCTACGCGCAGGGCCTGGAGCATGGCGGCGTGGCGCCGAAAGGCACCGAGAATGAACACCGCGCGCTGGAACCGGGCAAATCGAAGCAGGTGGAAGTGGGCATCAAGGCCGATATCCGCCCTGACCTGAGCGCCACCGTGGCCCTGTTCCAGATCCGCAAAGGACTGGAGTACACCGACGCTGCCAAATACTACGTGCGCAACGGCGAGGCGCAGAACCGTGGCCTGGAACTGGCGCTGAACGGCCGCGTCAACCGCGACCTGGATGTGGGTTTCTCGGCCACTGCGTTGAACACGCGGCAAAGCGGCACCGGATCGGTGGAGCTTGACGGCAAGCGCGTGACCAATGTCGCCGCGTTCAAGTCGTCGGTGTATGCGGATTACGCCGTGCCTGCGGTGCAGGGCCTGAAAGTGGGCGCCAACTGGATCTACTCGGGCAAGAAAGCGTTTGATGCGGCCAACAGCGTGTTCGTGCCGAAGTACCATGTGGTGAACCTGAGCGCTTCGTACTCAACCCGTATCGGCGGCGTCGGCACCACCTTCCGCGCGGCGGTCGACAATGCTTTCGACAAGTTCTACTGGCGCGATGTGACGCCTGATCTGGGCGGTTACCTGATGCCGGGCGCCTCGCGCACCGTGCGCGTCTCGGCGCAGTTCGACCTCTGACCGGGGGCTACAGTGCGGCCAGCGCGTCGTCCGCCTGGGCGATGCGCTGCTGCACGCCGCCGCTGATCGGCACGTAAGGAATCCCGCGTGCCGACAATTCCTCATGCAGCATGCGGTGGATGATGATGCTCACCTCCTCGCTCTCGCGCTGCAAGCCATCAGCAATCCACGGAATATCCGGCGCGGTCACCAGCGTCAGCGCATAGTCGCGCGCGTGCGCGTCAGCCAGCACCGCCAGCTCGGCATCGATGCCGTCAAAGTAGTGGCGGCTGTACACCGCCGTCATCAGCGGCGACGTATCGCAGAACAGATAGCGCCGCGCGCTTGCAGCGGCGGCCTGTTCACGCACCAGCTGCGTGCGGGCGATGTGGATCTGATCCCCCGCCACCGGCACGCGGCCGGCGGTGTCGACAAATTCGCGTAAATACTCCGGCACCCAGACCGTCTGATAGCGCTCCGCCAGCGCGGCGGCCAGCGTGGTCTTGCCCGAAGACGCCGTGCCGAGGATGGCGATGCGTAGCGGCGCGCCGCTCATTCCAGCGCCAGACGGCGGCCGCCAGTGTGCGTGTCGCCGCTCCAGGCGCGCAGCCCGACCACCGCCATGCCGACAAACACCGCGTACAGAATTGCCGTCAGCATCAGGTGCTTGTGCAAATACAGCCCCACATACAGCACATCGACGATGATCCACACATGCCAGTTCTCGATCTTCTTACGCGACAGCAGCAGCTGGCCGACCAGCGAGCCGGCGGTCAGGAAGGCGTCCGATTTCGGCACGTCGGTATCGGTATAGGTCTTGAGGAACCAGGCCAGCAGCACAAAGCCCGCCAGCCAGGCGACGCCGGCGATCACACGGCCGCGCGCCGATAGCGACGTCACCGGGAGCTTGTCGTGGCGATCGTCGCCATGCAGCCACTGATACCAGCCGAAGATCGACACGGTAATGAACACCAGCTGCAAGCCCATGTCGCCATACAGGCGCGAACCATAAAACACCAGGCCATAGGTGGCCGACGAGATGATGGCAAACAGCCAGGCCCAGTGGCTCTGGCGAATGTTCAGCCATACCGTCGCCACCGACAGCAGGAACGACAGCAGCTCCAGCGGGGTCGTGGCAAATACCGCCAGGTGCAATGGCATATTGGCGTAACTAAGCAGGAGCTGCAAGGTCGTCATTTTTTAGGATACTTGATGGTCATTTCTTTGAGCAGATTGTCGGCATGGTCGACTTCCGCCATCACCCACAGCATATACCGGATATCCAGATGAATGGCGCGGGTGATGTCGCGGTCGAAGTACCAGTCCTTGGTGATCGACTCATAGGTTGAATCGAAGTTCAGGCCGATCAGCTCACCATGCTTGTTCATCACCGCCGAACCGGAGTTGCCGCCGGTGGTGTCGGCGCTGGTCAGGAAGTCGACCGGTACGGTGCCCAGCACAGGGTCCTTGAACTGGCCGTAGCGCTTGGCCTTGATCGCATCCAGCAGGTTTTGCGGTGCGTCGAACGGCGCCTTGCCGGTGTTCTTCTCGACGATGCCTTCGATGGTGGTGAACGGACCCTTGGTAATGCCGTCCTTCGGCGAGTACGGCGACACGGTGCCGTAGGTCACGCGCAGCGTCGAATTCGCATCAGGATAGACCGGCTTGCCCTGCGATTTCTTCCACGCGATGACGGCCGCCATGTATTGCGGGATTACGCGCTCCAGATTGCCGTCCAGCTCCTTGCGGCGCTCCTTCAGCGACTGCGTCACGCCGTCGAGCTTCACCGCCAGCTTGAGGAAGGCGTCGTTGGCGCCGGCGATGGCCTTGGCGTCCTTGCCGATCCAGGCCAGACGGTTGGCGGTGTCGCCCAGTTGCGACTGCGTGTACAGCGCCGGCACGGCGTCCACCGCAGGCAGCAGTGCATCCAGGCCGGTCACGTGCATAGACTTCGGCAATTTGGCATAGCGCTGCAGCGCCGCCGTGAAGCGGGCCTGATCGACGCTGCCGACATACGACTGCTCCAGACGGTTCAGGCGCGCCTTGATGAAGGCCAGGTCGCGCTGCTGGTAGCCGGTTTCGCGTTCGGCATCCGGCTTGGCGCTTTCCTGCGCCAGGCGATACAGCGTTGCGCCGGACTTCAGCAGGTCGCCGGTGGTGGCGACGCCATAGCCGAACTCCTCGTCGCTCAGCGCGATGTCGGCGGCGATCAGTGCATCCAGTTCGGCCAGCAGCTTCTTGTCGGCGCTCGGCTGTTTGGCGTACCAGGCGCGGAACTCGGCGTCCTGTACGTCCTTGATGGCGGCGATGTCCTTGCGTGCAAAGCCGTCCATCAGGCCGCGCGTTTTCTTCATCACGTTATTGAGACTCTTGACCACACTGGCGTAGCGCACCGCGTTGGCATCGCTATCCTTGGTGGCAGCGGCGATCACGTCCAGGTCGGACTGGATCTCGCCAGCCTTGGCCGGATAGGCGGCGTCACGCGCATAGCGGATTTCCGACGGCAGCTTGTAGCGGCTGGTGCGGCCAGGGTAGCCGGCCAGCAGCACCGGGTCGCCGTTCTTCAGGCCTTCGGCCGAGACCACCAGGAAGTCCCTGGATTTGTACGGTACATTGTCCGGCGACGGCTCGGCCGGACGGCCATCCTTGCCGACATAGGCGCGCAGGAAGGAATAGTCACCCACGTGGCGCGGCCATTCATAGTTGTCGATGTCGCCGCCAAAGTCCCCCAGCGAATTGGCCGGCGCGTACACCAGGCGCACGTCGCGTATCATCATCTGGCGAATGCGGTAGTACTCCAGGCCGCGATGGAAGGCCGGCACCGAGCAGCGATAGAACTTGTCGCTCTCGCATTCGGCGATCAGGGCCTTGATGTTCTTCTCCACCGCTTCGCTGCGCGCCTTGCCGTTCATGGCTGGCGCAACACCTTTCAGCACGCGGCTGGTGACGTTTTCTACCTTGTCGGTCACATATACCAGCGTGTTCGGGCCGCCCGGCAGTTCGGCGTCGCGGGTCTTGGCCAGGAAGCCGTTGGCGATGTAATGATGTTCAGGCGTCGAGTTGCGCTGGATGGCGCCATACGCGCAGTGGTGGTTGGTGACCACCAGGCCGGCGTCCGACACAAACGATGCCGAGCAACCGCCCAGCGACACGATGGCGCTCATCGGGTGCTTCGACAAATCGGCCAGCTTTTCCGCCGGGATGGCGATGCCGATGCGTTTCAATTCGGATTTCAGTTGTGGCAGCTGGTATGGCTGCCATTGGCCTTCGTCGGCGTATGCGCTTGTGGCGCACAGCACTGCGGCAGGAATGACTAAGTATTTAAACAAGATATGGCCCCTGATTGATAACGGCGCCAGTATTATAAAGCCAAGCCGGCAGACGGCCCAAGGCATAGCGGGCCGTTGCGGCGGGACGCGCCGGCCGCGTCGCGCTGCTGGCGTTCCATGGGTCGCCGCTTTCGCGGCGACGACAGCTTACTGGGCGGCGTGCCAGCCGCCGCCCAGCGACTGGATCAGGGCAATCGCTGTGGTCTGGCGATCCGCCTGCGCCTGTACCAGAGAGCGGCGCGCGCTCAGCGCAGTCTGCTGCGCAGTCACCACGTCGCTGTAGCTGACCTGGCCGGCGCGGTAGCGGTTCAACATCTGCACCTCGACCTGGTCGGCCGCTTCCGACGCCACCTTGCGCAGATCCTGCTGCTGCGCCAGCGTGCGGGTGGCGGCCAGCTGGTTCTCGACATCGGCAAATGCGGTCAGCACGGTCTGGCGGTAGTTGGCGATGGCCTGGTCGCGCGCCGCCTCGGCACCGCTGACGCGGGCCTTGATGGCGCCGGCGTCGAACAGCGTCTGCGCCGCCGTCAGGCCCAGTGACCACAGGTTGTTGGAAGCGTTGAACAAGCCGCCGGTGGACGACGATCCGTAGCCGTAGGAACCGGTCAGGTTCAGGCTAGGAAAGTAGGCGCTGCGGGCGATGCCGATATTGGCGTTGGCGGCGGCCACGCGGCGTTCGGCGGCGGCGATGTCGGGACGGCGCTGCAACAGCGTCGATGGCACACCGGTCGGAATATCCGGCACGGCGATCTTCCAGTCGGCAGGTGCCAGCGTGTAGTCGCCGGCCGGCTTGCCCAGCAAGACCGCAATCGCATGTTCCAGCGTGGCGCGCTGGCGCACCAGCGTGATCTGGTCGATGCGAGCGCTGGCCAGCTGCGTCTGCGCCTGCAGCAGGTCCGACTTGGCGGTGATGCCGGCATCGAAGCGGTTCTGCGTGATCTGCAGCACGCGCTCATAGCCTTCCACGGTGGCGTCCAGCAGCGCCTTCTCTGCATCGGTCTGGCGCAGCGAGAAGTAATTGGTGGCCAGTTCGCCCTGTGCCGACAGGCGTGCTGCGGCCAGGTCGGCGGCGCTGGCCTGCAGGCTGGCGTCGGCGTTGCTGACGTTGGCGCGCAGCTTGCCCCATACATCCGGCTCCCAGCTGGCGCCGATATTGGCGCGGTACTGGTTGGCGGTTGACGTGTTGCCGCCGCCACCGGTGCGCGTGGCGCTGCCGTTCAGGTTCACCGACGGGAACAGCGACGCGCGCTGCTCGGCCACCAGCGAGCGCGCCTGCGCATACGCAGCGATGGCGGCGGCGACGTTCTGATTATTCACCTCAATGCTGTCGGCCATCTGGTTCAGCAGCGGATCGCCGAACAGCTGCCACCACGGGCCGCGTTCCAGCGTGTCGGCCGGTGCGGCGGCGGTCCAGCCGGCGGCAGCCTTGTCAGCGTCGCTTGGTGTCTCCTTGTAGGCCGACGGCGCCGCCGTTTCAGGCACCTTGTAAGCCGGCGTGACCGAGCAGCCGGCCAGCAGCGCCGACACCACGGCCAGCGCGCTCAGGGAATAAGAGGAAGAAGATGCGTGTTTGCTCATGGTGTAATCGGCGATTCGTCGCTATGGATGCGGCTGAGTTGTTGTTCGGACGGGCTGCGGCGGCGCAGCTTGTCCATCAGGATGTAGACCACGGGCGTCGTCAGCAGCGTCAACAGCTGGCTGGCGATCAGGCCACCGATGATGGCCACGCCCAGCGGCTGGCGCAGCTCCGAGCCTTCGCCGAAGCCGATCGCCAGCGGCAACGCGCCCAGCGCCGCCGCCAAGGTGGTCATCAGGATCGGGCGGAAACGCAGCAGGCAGGCTTCGCGCACTGCTTCCAGCGGCGACAGCCCGCGCGCGCGCTCGGCTTCCAGCGCAAAGTCGATAATCATGATGGCGTTCTTCTTGACGATACCGATCAGCAGGAAGATGCCAATCAGCGCAATCGTCGAGAACTCCATCTTGAAGATCAGCAGCGCCAGCACCGCGCCAACGCCGGCAGACGGCAGCGTGGTCAGCACCGTCACCGGGTGCACCAGGCTTTCGTACAGGATGCCCAGCACGATGTAGATCACCACGATCGCGGCCAGGATCAGCAGCGGCAGCGACTTGTTGCTCTCCTGCGCCTGCTTGGCGGAGCCGGCGAAATTGCCGCGCACATTATTCGGCATGGCGATTTCCGCCTCGGCGCTGGAGATCGCGGCCGCAGCGTCGGACAAGCTGTAGCCCTCGGCCAGGTTGAAGGCGATGGTGGTCGCCAGTTCACCATCCTGGTGATTGATCGAAGTCGCCGCCGAGCTTTCGGCAAAGCGCGCCAACGTCGACAGCGGCACCATGGTGGTGGCCGTGGTGCTCAGCGCCGAACCGGACGATGCATCCTTCACCGCCGGCGCGGCCACATTGGCGGCCGTGGTGGTGGTGGATGTGGCGCCGGTGGACGAGGTGGTGGTCGTACTCACGGTCGGCGCACCGCTCGGATTGGACGCCGACGGCGACGGCAAGCCCTTGGCCGGCACGTAGACATCGTTAAGCGCATTCGGGCTCTTGGCGAATTCGCGCGGCACTTCCATGATGACGTGGTACTGGTTCAACTCATCATAGATGGTCGCCACCTGGCGTTGGCCGAAGCTGTTATACAGCGCATTGTCGATATCCTTGGTCGAGACGCCGAGCCGCGAGGCGATGTCCTTGTCGATGGTGACAAAAGTCTCGACGCCATTGTCGGCCTGGTCGGAGTCCACGTCCATCAGCGCTTTTTGCTCTTTCATCGCCTGCGCCAAACGGGTCGCCCACTTCTTCAGGTCCGACTGATTGTCGGACTTCAGCGTGTACTGGAAGTTGGCGTTGGCCGAGCGTCCGCCCGAGCGCAGATCCTGCACAGGACTGAGGAACAGGCTGACGCCAGTCACCTTGGCCAGCTGCGGCCGCAGGCGCGCGATCACTGCCTGACCGGCCACGTCACGCTGATTGGCCGGCTTCAGGTTGATGAACATGAAGCCGCCGCCGGCACGGCGGCCGCCGGTGAAGCCGACCACCGTGTCCACTGCCGGATCATCCTTGATGATGTTGACCAGCTGTCGCAGCTTGCCCTGCATGGCCTGGAACGAGATGCTCTGGTCGGCGCGGATGCCGCCGCTGATCTGGCCCGTGTCCTGCTGCGGGAAACCACCTTTCGGGATGGCCGCGAACAGGTAGAAATTCAGGCCGATGACGAACACCAGGCTGGCCATCACCAGCCACACACTGTGCAGCGCCCAGTCCAGCGCATGCGCATAGCCGCGCAGGATGGCGTCGAAGCCACGCTCGAAGAAACGCGCGACCGGCGTCTGCGGCCTGGCTTCGTGGCCGCCGGGCGTCAGCAGCCAGGCGCACATCATTGGCGTGGTGGTCAGCGAGATCACCAGTGAAATCATCACCGCCGCCGACAAGGTAATCGCAAACTCCTTGAACAGCGCGCCGAACTGGCCGCCCATGAACAGCAGCGGAATGAACACGGCAATCAGCGACAGGCTGATCGACAGCACGGTGAAGCCCACCTCGCGCGCGCCCAGCAGCGCCGCCTCGAAGCGGTCCATGCCGGCCTCGATATGGCGGGTGGTATTTTCGAGCACCACGATGGCGTCATCGACCACGAAGCCGGTAGCCACGGTCAGCGCCATCAGCGACAGGTTGTTCAGGCTGAAGCCCAGCAGGTACATGACGCCGAAAGTGCCCAGCAAGGACACCACGGTGGCCACCGTCGGCACGATGGTGGCGCGCACATTGCGCAGGAATACGCTGACCACAAGCACCACCAGCAGGATGGAGATAATCAGCGTCACTTCGATTTCATGCAGCGACGAGCGGATAGAATTGGTACTGTCGCTGGCCACCTGGATCTTGACGTCCGGCGGCAGCTGCGCCTGCAGCATCGGCAGCTGTGCGCGCACGCTGTCCACCGTCTCGATGACGTTGGCGCCAGCCTGGGAGCGCAGCAGCACGATGATGGCTGGCTCGCCGTTGAACAGGCCCAGATTGTTCTGGTCCTCGACGCCGTCCACCACTTCCGCCACATCCTGAAGGCGGATAGGCACATCGTTGCGCACGCCGACAATCAGCTGACGATAATCGGCGGCGCTGCGGCCGCCGACAGTGTTGGCCGATTCGGTATAGATCTGCAAGCGGCGGCCGTCGCCCTGGATAGCACCGCGCGGACGGTTGGCGTTGGCGGCCTGGATGGCGGCGCGCACGTCCTCCATCGACAAACCCTGCCGGTTCAGTGCGAACGGATTCAATTCCACGCGCACCGCCGGCAGCGAGCTGCCGCCCAGTTCCACGTCGCCCACGCCGGTCACTTGCGACAGGCGTTGCAACACGATGTTGGACACCGAATCGTAGATCTGGCCCGGCGTACGGGTCTTCGAGGTCAGCGCCAGAATGATCGCCGGCGAGCCGGAGGTATTCGCCTTGCGGTAAGTCGGATTGCTGCGCAGCGTGGCCGGCAAATCGACACGGCTGGCATTGATCGCCGCCTGCACCTCGCGCGCCACCGAGTCCACATTGCGGTTCAGGTCGAACTGCAGGATCACGTTGCTGCTGCTGGTGCTGGACTGCGAGGTCATCTCGTTGACGCCGGCGATGGTGCCCAGGTGCCGCTCCAGCGGCGTGGCCACGCTGGTGGCCATGGTCGACGGGCTGGCACCGGGCACGGTGGCGTTGACCGAAATGATCGGAAAGTCCACCTGCGGCAGCGGCGCCACCGGCAGCACGAAGAACGCGCCGATGCCGGCCAGCGCCACGCCGACCGTCAGCAAGACGGTGGCGATAGGACGCTTGACGAATGGCGAGGACAGGTTCACGCGGCACCGCCTTCAGCCTGCGGCTTGCGCTTGTCGCCAGACTCGCCACGCAGGCGCCGCGCCAGGCTGTCGAAGCCCAGGTAGATCACCGGCGTGGTGTACAGCGTCAGCAACTGGCTGACAATCAGGCCGCCGAAGATGGCCAGCCCCAGTGGGCGGCGCAGCTCCGAGCCTTCGCCCCAGCCCAGCATCAGCGGCACGGCAGCGAACAGCGCGGCCAGCGTCGTCATCAGAATAGGACGGAAGCGCAGCAGCGCGGCCTGGTGGATCGCCTCGCGCGGCGGCTTGCCTTCGTCGCGCTCCGCCTCGATGGCGAAGTCGATCATCATGATCGCGTTCTTCTTGACGATACCGATCAGCAGGATGATGCCGATGATGCCGATCACGCCCAGGTCCTGGCCCGAGACCCACAGCGCCAGCAAGGCGCCGACGCCGGCCGACGGCAGCGTCGACAAAATGGTCAGCGGGTGGATATAGCTTTCATACAGCACGCCCAGCACGATGTACACGCACACCACGGCAGCCAGGATCAGCCACAGCTGGTTGTCCAGCGAATTCTGGTAGGCGCCGGACGCGCCAAGGAAGGTCAGCGTGACCGCAGTCGGCATATGGATATCGACCGCAGCCTGCTTGATGCTGTCGACCGCAGTGCCGAGCGAGATGCCTGGTGCGGTGTCAAAGCCCAGCGTGGTGGCCGGATACTGCGCCACGTGGGTGATCTGCAATGGCGCCTGGCGTTCGGTGACGGTAGCCACCGCCGACAACGGCGTGGCCTTGCCGGAACCGGTCTTCAGTTGCAGGTTGCCCAGGTCTTCCGGCGTCGAGATATCATCGCGGCGCGCTTCCAGAATCACGCGGTACTGGTTGGTCTCGGTGAAGATGGTCGAGACGATGCGCTGGCCGAAGGCGCTGTACAGCGCATCGTCAATCGACGCGGCAGTCACCGACAGGCGCGAGGCCGTGTCGCGGTCAACGCTGACATAGGCCGCAGCGGCACTGGCCTCGACGTCCGATACCACATTGCGTAGCTGCGACTTGGTGCGCATCTGGTTGGCCAGCTTGGTCGCCCATTCGTTCACAGTGGCGTTGTCCGCGCCTTCGATCGACACGCGGAACTGGGTCGGACCGGTTTCAGCATCGATGGTCAGATCCTGCGTCGGTTGCAGGTACAAGGTCAGCCCGGGAATTTGCGCCACGCGGTTGCGCAGGCGGTCCATGGTTTCCTGCTGGTTGCCGCGCCCTTCCCGCTTCAGGTTGATCAGCATGCTGCCGGTGTGCAGCATGGTGTTGTTGGCCGCGTCCACGCCAACCACGGAGCTGAGATTCTCAACCGCCGCATCTTCGAGAATTGCTTTGGCCGCCTCCTGCTGCAACGACGCCATCTTTTGATAGGAAACCGCTTTGCCGGTTTCCAGGCGTGCCTGCAACTGGCCGGTATCCTGCGTCGGGAACAGGCCTTTCGGGATGACGATGTACAGCAGCACCGTCAGCAGCAACGTGCCCAGCGCCACCAGCAGCGTCAGGCCGCTATGCTTGATCACCCAGGTCAGCGACCTGTCGTAGTGGCTGATGACCCAGTCGAAGAATTCCTGGAAGCGCACCGCGAAGCGGCTGAGTTTTTCCTCGCCGTGCGGCTTGAGCCAGCGGCCCGACATCATCGGCACCAGCGTCAGCGACACCACGGCGGAAATCAAAATGGTGATGGCCAGCGAAATCGCGAATTCGCGGAACAGCCGGCCCACCACGTCGCCCATGAACAGCAGCGGGATCAACACGGCGATCAGCGACACCGTCAGCGAGATGATGGTGAAGCCGATCTGCTTGGCGCCTTTCAGCGCGGCGGCCATTGGCGTTTCGCCCTCCTCGATGTAGCGGGCGATGTTCTCGATCATGACGATGGCGTCATCGACCACGAAACCGGTGGCGATGGTCAGCGCCATCAGCGACAGGTTGTTCAAACTGTAGCCGAGCAAATACATCACGCCGCAGGTGCCGATCAGCGAAATCGGCACCGACAGGCTGGCAATCACAGTCGCGCGCAGGCTGTGCAGGAAGGCGAAGATCACCAGCACCACCAGCACCACGGCCAACAACAGCTCCAGCTCCACGTGTTCGACCGAGGCGCGGATGCCCTTGGTGCGGTCGCTCAGCACCTCGACATGCATGGCGCCCGGCAGGCCTGCTTGCAGTTCCGGCAGGCGCGCCTTGATGGCGTCCACGGTGGCGATAACGTTGGCGCCAGGCTGGCGCTGCACGTTGAGAATGATGGCCTGCTTGGTGTTGGCCCAGGCGCCCAGCTCCACGTTCTCGGCACTGTCGACCACCTGTGCGACGTCGGCCAGCCGCACCGGCGCGCCGTTCTTGTAGGTCAGGATCAGGTCTTTGTAATCCTTGGCGGTCACCAGCTGGTCGTTGGCGTTGATGGTGTAGGCGCGGCTCGGGCCATCGAAGCTGCCCTTGGCGCCGTTGGCGTTGGCTGCGGTGATGGCGGTGCGCAGTGTGTCCAGGCCCAGGCCATACGACGCCAGCGCATTGGTGTCGGCCTGAATCCGCACCGCCGGGCGCTGGCCGCCACTCAGCGTGACCAGGCCGACGCCGGACACCTGGCTGATCTTCAGCGCCAGGCGGGTGTTGACGATGTTCTGCACCTCGGTCAGCGGCATCGTGTCGGAGGTGATCGCCAGCGTCAGCACCGGCGCATCGGCAGGATTGACCTTGGCGTAAATTGGCGGCGCCGGCAGGTCGGTCGGCAGCAGCGATGAGCCGGCGTTGATCGCGGCCTGCACTTCCTGCTCGGCCACGTCCAGCGACTGTCCCAGTCCGAATTGCAAGGTGATGATCGATACGCCGGAAGCGCTGGTGGAACTCATGCGCGACAGGCCGGCCATGGCGCCGAACTGGCGTTCCAGCGGCGCGGTCACGGTCTGCGCCATCACTTCCGGACTGCCGCCCGGGTACAGCGTCTGCACCTGGATGGTCGGGAAGTCAACCTGCGGCAGCGCCGACAGCGGCAGGAAGCGGAAGCCGACGATGCCCGCCAGGACAATCGCCAGCATCAGCAGCGAAGTCGCTACCGGACGCTGGATGAATGGTGCGGATGGACTCATTGTTTCGCTGCGCCTTCTGCTTTGGCCGCGCCTTCCTTGTTGCGGCGGTGATGTTCACCCTTGGCCGCGCCGTCAGCACCGGCGCCAGCACCAGCACCAGCCGGCTTGGCGCCCGGCAGCGTGACTTTCGCGCCTTCCTTCAGGCGGTCGGCGCCTTCGGTGATGACTTGCTCGCCCAGCTTCAGGCCCTCGGTGATCTGCACCTTGTCGGTGGTCGAGGCGCCGCGCTTGACCTGGCGCACGGTGACGGTCTTGTCCTCTTTCAGCACATAGACGAAGTCACCCTTGGTGCCATGGCGCAGCGCCGTCACCGGCACCATGATGGCGTCCTTGATGGTGTTCAGCTCCAGGCGCACGTTGACGAACTGGCTCGGGAACAGCGTCGACTTGGCGTTGGCAAAGCGCGCCTTGGCCTTGACCGTGCCGGTCGACGTATCGATCTGATTGTCCATCGCGTAGAACTTGCCGCTGTCCAGCGTATTGGTGCGGGTGCGGTCCAGCGCCAGCGCCGGCAACGAAGCGCCGTCGTTGACGCGCTGCGCCACGCCCGGCACGCTGTCCTGCGGGATCGAGAATTCAACGTCAATCGGCGACAGCTGGGTAATCACGGCGATGCCGCTGGTGTCGCTGGAGCCGACCAGGTTACCGATATCCACCGTGCGCAAGCCCACGCGGCCGGAGATCGGCGCCACCACCTTGGTGTAGCCCAGGTTCAGTTTCGCCGTGCCCTCGGCCGCCTTGTCGGTCATGACCGTGCCTTCCAGCTGCTTGACCAGCGCCGCCTGCGTGTCGACATCCTGGCGCGCGATCGAGTCCTGGGTCAGCAGCGTGCGGTAGCGGTTCAGCGTCAGCCTGGCGTTTTCCAGCTGGGCTTCGTCGCGCTGGCGCGTGCCGGTGGCCTGCATCAGGGACATTTCAAACTGGCGCGGATCGATCTGCGCCAGCACCTGGCCGGCCTTGACCATCTGGCCCTCTTTGTACAACACGCTCTGCAGGATGCCGGAGACTTGCGGGCGCACCGTTGTGGTGGCCGCCGCCGTCACCGTGCCCAATGCTTCCAGCGTGACCGGGATATCGGCTTTCTCTGCCGTCGCCACGCCCACCGTGGTGGCCGGCGAGCGTCGACCGCCGCCAGCACCGGGACCACCAGGACCGCCGGGACCAGGACCGCCAGGACCTTGCGCACTGGCGCCGCCCGCCGGCGTTGCTGGCTGGTGCGTCAGATACCACGCCAGTCCACCCAGCGCGGCCATCACGGCCACAGCGATCACGCTGCCGAGAAGCTTGCGGCTGCGCTTGGGAGGGTTGGCATTCAAAGTCGGCTTGGCTTGCGAATCCATCGTTATCCTTTTTGTAGGCGTGCGTGTCCATGGCAACCGCGCCATGGCCTCAATGCCGGGACTCTAGCACAAGGTTTTCGCCATGTCTGCGGGGGAAACACCGACGATACAATCTCGCTACAAATCAAGGACTTTGCGTTGATATCGTTAATCTACCTTTACATTTCTTTACCGAGGTGACATCGGCCCTACAAGCTGCTGACGTAGAATGGCCCACATGAATCCTGTAGACCGCATACTTTTAGTCGAAGACGACCCCCGCCTGGCCGAAATGCTGACCGAATACCTGGGCCAATCAGGCTTCCGCGTGACTCACGCGCCGACCGGCCGCGAGGCCATGACCCACATCGCCGCCGCCGAAATCGACGCCGTCATTCTCGACCTGATGCTGCCCGACATGGACGGCCTGGATGTCTGCCGCCAGCTGCGCGCCACGTCGGACGTGCCGGTGCTGATGCTGACCGCACGCGGCGACGCCATCGACCGCATCGTCGGCCTGGAAATCGGCGCCGACGACTACCTGCCCAAGCCTTTCGAGCCACGTGAACTGCTGGCCCGCCTGCGCGCCATCCTGCGCCGCCGCGTCGAACCGCGCCCGCTGGATGTCGCACGCAACGCCGGCACGCCCGGCGAAGGCTTCCTGCGTTTCGGCCGCCTGGAAATCGACCCAGCCGCGCATTCGGCCAAGCTGGATGGCGTGTCCTGCGACCTCACCGCCTACCAGTTCGACCTGTTGCTGGTGATGGCCAAACACGCCGGCCGCGTGCTGTCGCGCGATGCGCTGATGGACCTGCTGAAGGGCGAGCCGCTGGAAGCCTTCGACCGCTCGATCGACGTCCACATGTCGCGTATCCGCGCCGCCGTCGAGGATGATCCCAAAAAACCACGCCGCATCATCACCGTGCGCGGCGCCGGTTATCTGTTCGCCAAGGTGCAGGATTGATGAAACGCTTCAGCATGGGCCTTCCGCGCCTTTACTTCCGCTTTTACGTCGCGCTGCTTTTTATCCTGGCGCTGTTTGCCATCGCCACCACGCTGATCTGGAACCGCAGCGGCAGCCCGCTGGAGCGCTCCAACATCACGCTGTCCAAGCTGGTGTCGAACATGCTGGCGCCGGCCGATGCGCCGCCCGAGGAACAACAGGCCGCGCTGGCCCGCATGGCCTACGGCATGAACGCCCATATGACGCTGTACACGCGCGACTGGCGCCCGCTGGCCGTGGTTGGCGAAATGATCCCGGCGCGACACTGGCGCAAGCAAGGCGTCACCGGCCCGCCGCCGGAATCCTTTGTGCGTCTACCGGACGGCCGCAAGCTGCTGTCCAGCGAGCCCTTGGGCTTCACCCGCCCCAAGGCCATGCTGCACAACGCGCTGATGCTGGTGGCGCTGGGCATCGGCATCGCCGCCTTCCCGCTGGTGCGCCATTTGACCAAGCGGCTGGAACGCTTGCAGCAAGGCGTCGAATCGCTGGGTGCCGGCGACCTGACCACGCGCGTCAAGGTGGAAGGCAAGGACGAGGTGGCGCGGCTGGCGCAAAGCTTCAACCGCGCCGCCGACCAGATCGAACAGTTGGTCGGCGCGCACAAGACCTTGCTGGCCAACGCCTCGCACGAATTGCGCACGCCGCTGGCGCGCATCCGCCTGGCGCTGGAGCTGATCACGGAAGGCATCGATCCGAAGCGGCGTGCGGGCCTGGAGCAGGACATCGCCGAGCTGAATCATCTGCTGGATGAAATCCTGCTGGCCAGCCGGCTGGGCGCCATCCGGGAAAATACCGACACCGAGGAACTGGACCTGCTGGCCCTGACAGCCGAGGAATGCGCGCGCTATGACGAGGCGACGCTGGACGGCGAATCGGCCATCATGCATGGCGACCCGCGCTTGCTGCGCCGCCTGTTGCGCAACCTGCTGGAGAATGCGCACCGCCACGGCGTGCCGCCGGCCAACGTGCAAATTACCTGCGCCGACGGTGTGGCGACCTTGCGTGTATGGGATAAGGGCCCGGGCGTGCCGGACTCGGAATTCGAGCGCGTGTTCGAGCCCTTCTTCCGTCGTCGTGGCACACTGGATAATACCGGCGCCGGTCTTGGACTGGCACTGGTGCGGCAGATCGCCCGCCGCCATGGTGGCGAAGCGCGCTGCGTCCTGATGCGCGATGGACGCAGCTGCTTCGAAGTGACGCTACCGCTGGCTTAAGGCGATTCGCAGAGGCAGTGGGTGATGGCGGTGAACGGCTTGCGTTTCGCCGTCAACTCCGACAGCCAAGCGAAGTCGCCGGCCACCTCGGTCGCCGCGCTTGGCGGCAGACCGGTGCTGGCGGCGGCGCCCAGTTTCAGCTCGGCCGCCACGGCCTGCGCCACTGCTTTCGCTGTGCCGCCGCCGACCATCTCGATGAAGCGGTCAACCTTGCTGATATCACGCTCCACATACACCACACGATAGTCGCCCGCCAGCTTGGCGCGCGACGCCGCCGATTTCAGCGCATCGTTGTAGGTGCCCAGTCGGTCGACCAGGCCGCGCTCCTTGGCTTGCACGCCAGTCCACACGCGACCCTGGGCCACTTCATCAATCTTGGCCGGCGTGGTCTTGCGCGCCTTGGCCGCCTTGGTGGTGAACTCTTCGTAGATATGGTTGATGCTGCCCTGGATCACCTGGCTGAAGCGCGGGTCCAGTGGACGCAACGGGTTGCCGGCATCGGCCAGCCAGGTGGTCGGCTGGCCGGCGGTGTGGATGCCCAGCTTGTCCACCACCTTGTCGGCGGTCGGCAGCAGCGCGAACACGCCGATCGAGCCAGTGATGGTATTCGGCTCAGCGATCACCTCATCTGACGCCATCGAAATCCAGTAGCCGCCCGATGCTGCCAGGTTGCTCATCGAGACCACCACCGGCTTGCCGGCGGCGCGCGTCAGTTCCAGCTCGCGGCGGATCAGTTCCGAAGCGAAGGCGCTGCCACCAGGCGAATCGACGCGCAGCACCACAGCCTTGATGCTGCTGTCTTCGCGCGCCATGCGGATCAGCTTCGAGGTCGACTCGCCGCCGATGGCGCCCGGGCCGGCGCTGCCGTCGCTGATTTCGCCCTGCGCCACGATCACGCCAACGGCGTCGCCGGTCAGCTTGCGCGGCACACGCGCCAGGTATTCGTCGAAGCTGATCTGGCGGAAGCTCTTGCCTTCCGCGTCCGGCACGCCGCGCTTGACCATCAGCTCGCGGATTTCATCGCGCGTTTTCAGGCCGTCGACAAACTTGGTCGCCACCGACAGCTTGGCCAGGTCACCATTCACCGCCGCCACCTGCTGCGGCAGTTCGTTAATGGACTTCATGATCTGGCCTTGCGGCATCTTGCGTGCTTTTTCCACGTTGTCGGTGTACGAAGCCCACAGCGCGTTATACAGATACGCGTCCGCCTCGGCGGCGGCCGGCGACGGGCCATTGGCGATATACGGCTCGGCCGCTGCCTTGTAGGTGCCGACGCGCAGCAGGTTAACCGTCACACCGAGCTTGTCCAGCGCGTCGCGGTAGTAGTTGCGGTAGCGGCCAAAGCCCTCGATCATCACCATGCCCATCGGGTGCATATACACTTCGCTGGCATGCGCGGCCAGCAGGTACTGGCGTTGATCGTAGCTGGCGCCCCACGCCACCACCGGCTTGCCGGCGGCTTTGAAGCGCTCGATGGCGCTGGCCACTTCACGCAGCGTGGCCTGGCCGGCGCCTTGCATCTCGTCAGTCAGCAGCACGGCGCCGCCGATGTCCGGATCCTTGGCGGCCGTCTCCAGCACCGCCAGTACATCGCGCAGCTGTATCATCTTGTGCACTTCAGCGCCACGTGCGTTGGCCAGCAGAGCATCCGTCGCATTGACGCTGGATTGCTCCACCAGTTGGCCTTTCAGGTCCAGCACCAGTGTGGTCTTGGGCTGCAGCGGCTTGGCGCCGCCGCCGAAGATGGCGTACAGCAGCACCAGCACGATGGCCAGAAAAATCAGGTTCAGCACCGTGCGGCGCCCGGCGTCCAGCGCGCGCCAGAAGAAGGCGAAACCACGACGAACATAAGATAACGGGGATTGACTCATCAACACTCCATGATTGCGTAATTTGCAATGATAATACTGCTATTGCTGCTTTTTGGAAATAAGCAGCAGTCCGGTGAAAACGATCAGGCCATTGATAACAAGTAGTTCCAACCCGATGCGGTAACTACCAAGTAGCGCTTCCTGATTAAAATCAATAACATAGCACAGCACCGGTCCGGCCAGCGCCACCAGTGGCACCCAGCGGTCGCGAAGCGCGCGCCGGGTCAGGATACCGAAAGCGAACAGGCCCAGCAACGGACCATAGGTATAGCCGGTCAGCTTCAGCACCAGGCCGACCATGCTGGCGTTGTCCACCCATTTGAACACCAGCACCAGCGCCAGGAAGATGGCGCAGAACACCAGGTGCACGCGGTGGCGCAAGCGTATCTTCGCCGCTTCCGTCATGTCGGTGCGGCGCTGTACGCCGAGGATGTCGATGCTGAACGACGACGTCAGCGCGGTCATGGCACCGTCCGCGCTGGGGAACAGCGCCGAGATCAGGCCGATGAAGAAGATCAGCTGCAAGGCCGCCGGCATGTGGCTCATCACCACCGCCGGGAAGATCTTGTCTCCTACAGCCGTAATGCCCACTGTCGGCGCGTACAGGTACAGCAAGCCGCCAAGGTACATGAACAGTACCAGTACAGCGGTCAGTACAACCGTCATCAGCGCCATATTCTTTTGCGAATCGCGCAGCGTTTTGACCGAGATATTCTTCTGCATGGTTTCCTGGTCCATGCCGGTCATGGCCAGCACAATGAAGAAACCGGCGCCGACCTGCTTCCAGAAATTGGCCGGGCTGTCGATCGAGGTGGTGACGACGCGCGTCAGGTTTTGTTCGTGCATTTGCGCCAGGCTGTCCAGCGGGCCGGTGTCCATCGCATGCAGCAACCAGCCGGCGCAGATCAGCAGTCCCAGCACCATGCCGGCGGTTTGCAGCATGTCGGTCCAGACGATGGTCTTGACGCCGCCCTCGTAGGTGTACAGCAGGATCATGCCGAGGATGACCAGCGTGGTCAGCCAGAACGGCACGCCCAAGCTGTCGAGGATGGTAATTTGCAGGATGTTCACCACCAGGTACAGCCGCGCCGACGCGCTCATGGTGCGCGACAGGATGAAAAACGCGGCGCCGCTCTTGTAAGAGCGCGGGCCGAGCCGCTGTTCCAGGTAGGTGTAGATGGACGTCAGCTTGAGACGGTAGTACAGCGGCAGCAGCACCGTGATGACGACGATATAGCCCAGCACATAGCCGAGGATGACCTGCAGGTAGCCGAAGCCGTCGCGCCCGATGGCGCCGGGTACGCTGATGAAGGTGACGCCGCTCATCGTGGTACCGACCATGCCGAAGGCCACCAGCAGCCAGTTGCTGCTCTTGTTACCGATGAAGAAGCTGTCGTTGTTGGCGTTGCGCGAAGTGCGCCAGGCAACGATCAGCAGGATCGCAAAATATGCGGAGATGAGGCTAAACAGGGAGACTGCGGACATGGTGTGACGGCGAAGTTCAAATCGCCGCCACTATACACCGCTCAGTGACCTGTCGCGTGGAGCGACCTGCCCCCACTGATACTGGCCGGCCGTGGATTCAGGCGGTCCAGGCGGCCGCTCAGCGCGGTCAGGCCGAAGGCGCCCAGCACCACCAGACCGCCGATCCAGCCGGTGTGCGCCAGCCCCAAGTGCTGGACGATCACGCCGCCGCCCCATGCGCCGCCGGCGATGCCCAGGTTGAAGGCGGCGATATTCAGGCCCGACGCCACATCGACAGCGCGTGGTGTGTAGTGCTCTGCCTGCTGTACAACATACACTTGCAACCCTGCCACGTTACCAAACGCCACCGCGCCCCATGCCAGTACAGTGGCGATCACCAGCCATTTATATGGCGCAGCGAAGGTCAACACCACCAGCACAGCCGCCAGACCAAGAAAGATGATCTTCAGCGCGCCGATCGGGCCGCGACGGTCGGCCAGCTTGCCGCCCCAGATATTCCCGACCGCCACCGATACGCCGTACACCAGCATCACCAGCCCGACCGCGTTGGCGCTGAAGCCGGTGATGTCGGTCAGAATCGGCGCCAGGAAGGTGAAGGCGATGAACGAACCGCCATAACCCACTGCCGTCATCGCATACACCAGCAGCAGGCGCGGTTCAGCCAGCACCTTCATCTGCTGCAGCAGCGAGGCTGGCTGGTTGTGCTGGATCGACGACGGTACAAAGATCGCGCTGCCGACAGCAGCAATCAAGCCCAGTGCCGCCACCGCCAGGAAGGTCTCGCGCCAGCCGAAGTGTTGGCCGATGAATGTCCCCAGCGGCACGCCCGTCACCAGCGCCACCGTCAGGCCGGTGAACATGATGGCGATCGCGCTGGCCGCCTTTTCCTTCGGCACCAGTGAGGTGGCGATGGTCGAGCCGATCGAGAAGAACACGCCGTGTGCCAGTCCCGTCAGGATGCGGGCGATGACCAGCGATTCATAGCCCGGCGCCTTCCAGGCCAGCAGGTTGCCAAGGGTGAACAGCACCATCAGCGACACCAGCAGCAGCTTGCGCGGCATTTTGCCGGACAGCGCGGTCAGCACCGGGGCGCCAATGGCGACGCCCATCGCGTACAGGCTGACTAGCAGCCCGGCCGACGGCAGGTTGACGCCCAGGTCGGCGGCAATCGTTGGCAACAGGCCGACGATGACAAACTCAGTGGTTCCGATGGCAAATGCGCTGATGGTCAGCGCCAATAAGGCAATGGGCATGGCATGACTCCTTTAAAGTGGATGCCATGCAGTATCTGGGCTTTCGTTCATGAGAAAAAGACAGCAAAATCCAAAACATATTTGCCTCAACCGCAATTATCATGCGGCGTTTGCGCCAAAACACTCAGATTGTTGACGTTTTCCAGCGGGGTTGCCAAGGTGAAAAGGCATTATGATCCGGGCTACCTCAACCCGACTGGCCTCGCCCTCGCCCATGACGACTGCACGCACCGCGCTTCGCCGCCCCCGACTATCCCTGCTGCCTCGCCTGCTCGCCATGGCTTGCGCGACGCTGGCGCTGCATGCGGGCGCGCAGGAGCTGGGGATTCCGCAGGCGTCGGACGCGCAGAAGCAGCAGGCGCGCCAGCAGGTCACGGCGGATTCACCGGTGTTTGTGCTGGTTGGCGCACCATTGGCCAGCATCGGCAAGTTGAGCGTGTATTCGTCCTACGATGGCGTGACCTTCACGCCACTGGCGTCGGAGGCATTGACAGCATTAACAGCGCTGGCAGCGCCAAGCGGCGCTCCGGCAGCCGATGTCGCCGTCGATGCGTCCATCGTGCGCCATGCCGGCAACTACTACATCGCCTACGCGCAGGGTGCGCGCATCGCGGTCGCCCGGTCGGCAGACCTGAAACACTGGCAGCCGCTTGATATCGTCGCGCCAGCGCTGCCAGGCCTGACGCTGGCCGCCGCACCGCGCTGGCTGAGCGGCGTGGACGGCCAGCCGCAGCTGGCCGTGTCGCTGTCCACGCAAGCAGGCGCACAAACCTATGTACTAACGCCGGACGCCGAATTCACGCGATGGTCGGCCCAGCAACAAGCGCGTGGACTGCCCCCCGGCGCCGCGATCGCGCGCATCGGCGACGTCGGCGTCGGGACAGCCGGCGCAACTGTCGGTGCGAGCGACAGCGCCGGCGCCATTGTCAGCGCCGGTGCTCGCGCCAATGCCGGCCACGACGCAGCGCCAGCCTCGGCCGCGCCATACGCCGCGCTGGTGCGTAATCCTGCCAGCGGTCAGCTGGAACTGGCGACCGCCGCGACGCTGGCTGGCCCTTGGAGAGTAGAGCCGCAAGCCGGCCTGGCCGCGCTGGGCAGCATCGCTGGAACGCCGGCGCTGGTCAAGCTGCCGAGTGGCGGCTGGCGCCTGTACGCCAACGATGCCGACGGCCGCCAGCTCTGGTACGCCGACAGCAGCGACAAGCTGCGCACCTGGAGCACCAAGACTCAGACCGGCGGCATCTCCGGCACGGTGGCCAACGCCTCGGTGCTGCTGGACGAACGCCAGGCCTACACCACCGCTACCAAGCCCAAAGGCAAACCACGCAAAGTCAGCTGGGACGAACACTCGCTGATGGTGGACGGCAAGCGCATCGTCGTCTGGTCCGGCGAGATTCACCCGTTCCGTCTGCCCAGCCCTTCGCTGTGGCGCGACATCATCCAGAAAATGAAAGCGGTCGGCTTCAACGGCATCGCCTTCTACTTCGACTGGGGCTACCACTCGCCAGCGCCCGGCGTGTACGACTTCAACGGCGTGCGCAACGTCGAACGCGCCATTGAGATCGCCGAAGAAGAAGGCATGTACGTCATCGCCCGCACCGGCCCTTATGTCAACGCCGAACTGACCGGCGGCGGCTATCCCGGCTGGATGTTCCGCAACAAGGCCGAAGCCCGCACCGACGATCCGGTCTACCTGGCCGCCGCCGATGAATGGATGACGCAAATTAACGCCATCATCGCCCGCCACCAGATCACCGACGGCGGCGGCAACGTCATCGCCTACCAGCTGGAAAACGAACTGGGCAAGGTGGAGCCGAAACACGTGCGCCAGATGGAGCACCTGGCCAAGAAAGCCCGTGCTGACGGCATCACCGTCCCCTTCTTCCACAACGCTGCCGGCCGCCTGCCCGACTGGACGCCGCCGACCTCCACCGCGCCATGGGCCAATTCCGGCCCAACCGACATCTACGCCTTCGACGGCTACCCTGGCGGCAGCTGCAATGTGTTCGCCGATCCATCCGGACCGAACAAGGCGCCAGACTGGGGAATCTACGGCAAGCCCGGCTTCAAGGCCGGCGCACTGTCATCGCCGAAAACGCCAGGCTTCGCCGCCGAACTGGGCGGCGGCTGGTTCGACTACTGGGGCTCCAACGGCACCTACAACTGCACCGCCGAGCGCCAGGGCATCGGTTACCAGCGCGTGTTCTACGGCACCAATCTGATCAACCGCATCACCATCCACAACATCTACATGACCTTCGGCGGCACCTCGTGGGGCTGGCTGGGCGGCCCGGTGGTGTACACCTCCTACGACTACGGCGCGCCGATCTCGGAAGACCGTGGCCTGCGGCCGAAGGCGCTGACGCTGAAGCAGCAAGGCATGTTCGTACAAGCCGCCGAACAGGCGCTGGCGCAGATGGGCAAAGGGCCGCTCATCCCGACCTCGTCGCCAAAGGTGAAGGTCTACCACAACGTCAATCCGAAGCTGGGCACGCACATCCTGTTCGCCGTGCACAGCCCTTCCGACCAGTTGAGCGACGACCGCTTCACCTTTGAACTCGACACCAGGGAACGCCGCTACACGGTGCCGCTGCGCCTCAACGGCCAGGACGCCAAGATGCTGCTGGCGTCCTATGCGCTGGAGCGCCAGCAACTGGTGTACTCCACCTCCGAACTGCAAACCCACTTCCGCCAGGGCGAGCGCGATCTCGCGCTGCTGCATGGCCGCGATGGCGAAGACGGCGAAACCGTGCTGCGCTACACCAGCGCACCGCGCGTCGAAGTATTGGCCGGCAAGGTCAGCTCGCACTACGACGCTGCCAGCGGCGATCTCAAACTGAGCTACGTGCACGACGGCCTGGCGCGCGTGCGCATCAGCGGCGGCGGCAAACCGGCCTTGCTGCTACTGATCGCCGACAACAAAAACAGCATCAACTTCTGGACGCAGAAAACGCCAGCCGGCCAGGTGCTGCAACTGACGCCAGCACTGGTGCGCAGCGCCACACTGGCCGGCGGCACGCTGGCGCTGACCGGCGACACCTCGGCCGCCAGCGCATTGGAAATCTGGGGACCGGCCTTCAGTGCCGCCACCTTCAACGGCAGCCGCCTCGCACTGACCGCACAACCAGACGGCAGCTACCGCAGCGCCACGCTGGCCGGGCCGGAAGCCGTCAAACTGCCCGACCTGGCCACCGCCACCTGGCTGCGCCGCACCGACAGCCAGGAAGCCCGACCAGACTTCGACGACACACTCTGGACCAAGGCCGACACGCGCGCCTCGGCGGCGCAAACCTGGACCATGCCCGAACGCGGCCAGCCAACGCTGTCGATGAGCGACTACGGTTTCCATCACGGCGACATCTGGTATCGCGGCCGCATCGACATCTCCGATCCGAAAACCAATCAGCTGGAACTGTTCTACGGCGCCGGCGGCGCCGGCATGCTGCAAGTGTGGATCGACGGCCGTTACGTCGGCCAGCACGAACTGGACACCGGCCGTTCCTTCCCCGAAACCACCGATAGCGTCAAGCTGGCACTGGGCAATCTGGCGCCAGGCAAGCATCTGATCGCCGTCATGGTGCGCAACAACTCGCACAACTGGAACCTGATGGCGGACGACTACCACCGCGAGGCACGCGGCCTGATCTCCGCCTCGCTGACATCGAAAGGCGGCAAGCGCTTCGCCGTGCCGATCGCCTGGCGCCTGCAAGGCACGCGCGGCGGCGAAACGCTGACCGACGTGGCGCGCGGCCCGCTCAACAACGGCGGCCTGTACGGCGAACGCGAAGGCTGGCACCTGCCATCAGCGCCGCAGCAAGGCTGGAGCAAGGCACAGTCCACCGACGCGCCACCAGCGCCAGGCACCTACTGGCTGAAGACCCAGTTCCAGCTCGATCTGCCGAAGCAGCACGATGTGCAGCTGGGCCTGGCCTTCGGCGACACCACGCAGCCGCGCTCGGAGCGCGAAAACCGCGCGCTGATTTTCGTCAACGGCTGGAACATGGGCCAGTTCGCGGCCCACATCGGGCCGCAGCGCACCTTCGTGATCCCGCCCGGCATCCTCAACCCGAACGGCCAGAACACCATCGCGCTGGCGGTCACCACCGACGGCAAGGCGGAAAACGCGCTGGAACCGGTCCGCCTGGTCAACTTGCGCACCGCGCGCGGCGGCGTGCCGCTGGAGATGGTGTCGGCGCCGCAATAAGGGTTTATCATGCGCGGATGAACTCAGAAAAACTCGCCCTGCTGCTGACGCGCGAAATGCCCTACGGGAAGTACAAGGGCCGCAAGATTGCCGACCTGCCCGGCCACTACCTGGGCTGGTTCGCGCGCGAAGGTTTCCCCTCCGGCGAACTGGGCGGCCTGATCGCGCTGATGTACGAACTCGACCACAACAACCTGCGCATGTTGCTCGATCCGCTCAAGACCGCTGCGCGCCAACGGTGACGTGCCGGCAACGCAAATACGTGTATAAATACGTTATTGCATTGTTTAGGAGAACGTTATGGCCGAGCATCCGCATGGCTGCACCTGCTTCATCGTTCCGCCCAAGATGTTGCGCAAGCTGGCGGAACAAACGCAAGACGCCACCGAGCGCCATTGCCTGCTCGATGCAGCGGAAATTTCCGCCCACCTGCGCGGCCAGCGCTCGGTTGCGCCTGTCGTGCTGGGCATCGCGGCCGCCGCCACCGGCGAGAAACGCCGCACTGTCTACGATGCGCAAAACAAGTCCAAACTGCCGGGCAAGCTGGCGCGCGGCGAGGACAGCAAGCCGTCCACCGATGTCGCCGTCAACCAGGCGTATGACGGCGCCGGCGCCACCTACGATTTCTATCGCGAAGTTCTGAAACGCAATTCCATCGATGGCAAGGGCATGCGGCTGGAGTCCACGGTTCACTACCAGAGCAAGTTCAACAATGCCTTCTGGAACGGCCAGCAAATGGTCTATGGCGATGGCGACGGCAAGCTATTCCTCGGCTTCACCGGCGCGCTGGATGTCATCGCCCATGAGCTGACGCATGGCGTCACGCAGTTTGCCGTGCCGGGCGGGCTGGTGTATGAAGACCAGAGCGGCGCCCTCAATGAATCGATTTCCGACGTGTTCGGCAGCGTGGTCAAACAGTGGACGCTGAAGCAGAATGTCGAGCAGGCCGACTGGCTGATCGGCGCCGGCATCATGGCGCCGTCGGTCGGTAAGGCGCTGCGTTCGATGGCAGATCCTGGTAACCAGGCGCTCACCTGGTCCGGCGACGACCAGCCGAAAAACATGTCAGGCTACATCGAAGACGGCGATGTGCACACCAACTCCGGCATCCCCAACCACGCGTTCTATGCGGCCGCCATCGCGCTCAAGGGCAACTCCTGGGACAAGGCCGGGCCGATCTGGTACAAGGCGCTGGGCCTGCTGACGCCAAACGCCACCTTTGCCGACATGGCCAACGCCACCACCGAGTCCGCCGCGCTGCTGTACGGCGCCGATTCGGCCGAGCAGCACGCCATCCAGGCCGCGTGGAAAGTGGTGGGTGTGACGTGAAGGAAACACCATGCGCTTGATACTCAAATGCACCGGCGGCTTTGCCGGCCCGGCCGGCGCGCAAACCCGCACCGTCGACCTGAAGCAACTACCAGAGGAGCAGGCCAGCCAGTTGCAACAGCTGCTACAGGCCAGCGACTTCTTCGCCCTGCCGCCCAAGCTGGTCAAGCAGGCGCCGAAGTCCTGGGATTTCAAATATGAACTGGAAGTCGAAGACGGCGGCGCGCCCCATTGCGTGGTCTACCACCTGGACGAAGCGTCGCCGTCACTGAAAGAGCTGACCGAAAAGCTCAACGACGAAGTCGATCCCGACTAGGCCGCCAGCATGCGCTGAAACTCGCCGCTGGCGATCAGCTTTTGCAGATCATTGGCGCCGCCGATCAGCGTGCCGTTGACGAAGATCATCGGGAAGGTCGACCAGCCGCTCCACAGCTTGAGCGCCAGGCGCGGACGCCATTGCGAAAAGTAATTGCCGTAGCTGAGGTAGGTGTACGGCGTGCCCTGCCCGTCCAGGATCTTGCGTGCCTTGGCGGGAAAGGGATTCAAGCCCATGCCAACCACCACCACCTTGTGGGCGGTGATGGCGGCCTGCACTTCCGCTACCAGCGCAGCATGATTGTTCTCGATCTGCGCCAGCGCAGCGGGATGAATATGGGCCTGGTCCAGGGTGTTACGCGTCATTATTGCCTTAGAGATTAAGTTTGGAAATCTTTGTGCCTTCGAGATTCAGGTTGGCCATCAGGCCGGCATTGGTCAGTACAAAGCCCTGGATCGGATTATTGGCGGTCGAGGTGTCGATCTCGCCATTCGCGCCCACCTTGATCAGCGCCACCGAGCCATCCACGCCTGCGGTCCAGCCCTTGCCATTGCGGAACTTGTCCAGCGCCTCGCGGCTCATGAACAGCAGCACCACCGCCTTCGATTGCGCGCCCGCCTGGAAGCCGACCGACAGCGAAGCAACGCTGTAGTAATCGACCGACTGGCCACCGCTACGCAGCACGCCTTTGCCATATTCGCCGCCGACCACCAGGCCGGCCGCCACCACGTTCGGGAATACCAGCACGCCGTTTGCCTTGCGCACCAGTTCACGCGAACCCGGCACCTCCTTGTACAGGCGCTCCAGCGTGGTGTAGGCGCCCTGCTCGATCTCGGTCTTGACGGCGGCGGCGCTTGGCTTGCCTTCACCGGTGGTGGTAGTGCAGCCGGTCAGGGCCAGGCCGGCGCAAGCCAGCGTCATTGCAGCAAACGTATGTTTTAGCATGGAAGTCTCCTCAGGTGGATGAAAACAGACCATTCTGTCAGCCTGTAACATAGCACGCTATCTCTCTTCCGTAGCACACTGATCAACGGTTAGGGAAAGCCAGCCGCTTGCCTTCGCGCAGCATGGCGGCAAATTCGGCGGCCGGCACCGGCTGGCTGAACAGATAGCCTTGCAGCTGGTCGCAACCTAGCTCGCGCAGGAAACTCATCTGCTCGGCGGTCTCCACGCCCTCGGCCACGATCTCCTGGCGCAGCTGCTGTGCCATGGTGACGATGGCGCGCGCAATCGCGCAGTCATTCTCCTCGTACGGCAGGCCGATGACGAAGGAGCGATCGATCTTCAGCGTGCTGATCGGGAACTTCTTCAGGTACGCCAGGCTGGAGTAACCGGTGCCGAAGTCATCCAGCGCCAGCGCCATGCCCATCGCCACCAGCTCGTTCATGATGGCGATGACTTTTTCGGTGCCGCGCATCAGCAGGCTTTCGGTGATTTCCAGGTTGATCTGGTCCGGCTGCACCTGGTGCCGTTCCAGCACCGCCGCGACGCGCCTGGGCAGCTCGCTGTCGAACTGGCGCGCCGACAGGTTGACCGCGATCGGCGGCATGATCAGGTTGGCGTCGCGCCACTCCCTGACCTGGCGGCACGCCTCTTCCAGCACCCACGAGCCGAGGTCATGGATCAGGCCAGTCTCTTCCGCCACCGGGATGAACACGCCCGGCGACACCAGCCCGCGCACCGGATGGCGCCAGCGCAGCAGCGCCTCGGCGCCGACAATGCGGCCGCTGCGCAAGCTCACCTTCGGCTGATAGAACAGCTGCAATTCGTGGTTGTGCAGCGCCTGGCGAAGCTCGCTTTCGATGCGCAAATGCTCCTTGGCGCGCTGGTTCATCTCTTCGCTGTAGAACAGGAAGTTCGATTCGATGCTTTGCGCCGCCTTGGCCACCGCTACGTCGGCATAGCGTATCAGCGTTGGCACATCGGCGCCGTCTTCGTTGTAGACGGTGATGCCGACGTGCGCGCCAACCTGCAAGCTGTGCGCCGCGACCAGGATCGGCGACGCCAGCGCCGTCAACAGCTTCTCGGCGACGATGCCGGCGTGCTCGCGCTTTTCCACATGCAGCAGCGCGACAGCGAAGCGATGGCCGTCCAGCCGCGCCAGCACATCGCCTTCGCGCAGCGTCTGGCGGAAGATGCGCCCGATTTCACTCAGCAATTCATTGCCGATATCATGCCCCAGCGTATCGCTGATGGCGCCGACGCGGGTGATCTCCACCACCAGCAAGGCGCCATGTTCGCCGGACCGCTTGGTTTCAGTCAGCGCCTGGCCTACCAGCGTGGTCAGCAGGCATAGATTGGGCAGGCCGGTCAGCGGGTCGTAGTTGGCCATGCGCTGCATGCGCGCCTCGGCATCCTTGTGCACGCTGATGTCGGAGAACAGCGAGAACGTGTGGCTGATCCTGCCGCGCTGGTCGCGCACCGCACTGATGGTCACCGACTGCGGGAACATCTCGCCATTCTTGCGCCTGCCGATGATCTCGCCTCGCCATGGACCGCCGCCCTGCATCGCCGTGCGCACCTTGGCGCGGAACTCGGCGTCGTGCACGCCGGAGCGCAGCAGGTCCGGCGTCTTGCCGATCGATTCGGCTGGCGTGTAACCGGTGATGCGGGTGAACGAGGAATTGATCGAGACGATGCGCTCATGTGCATCGGTAATCAGCACGCCCTGCTCACTGTCTTCGATGATGCGCGCGTGCAGGTTGATCTTGTCCTGGTCGGACAGCGCATGGTTGGCTTGCGACACGCGCACCAGCATGCCCAGCGGTTCGCCGCTGTCGTCGTGGCGCAGTTCGATGTCCAGGTGCACCCAGATGATCTCGCCGCTTTTCTTGCGCCGCCGCACTTCGGTGCGCGCCGCCAGCGCGCCGGGACTGTGGTCGAAGAACAGCTCGGCGATATTACCGTCGTCATCGTCCTCTGCATACAGGAACAATACATGCTGGCCAATAACCTCGGCGGCCGTGTAGCCGAACATGCCTTCTGCGCCGGCGCTCCAGGCCGTCACATAACCGGTCAGGTCGAGTTCCAGTGTGGCGCCGTCCGGCAACGCCGGCATGTCGGCCGGCTTGACGGTCGAACGGGCCAGCGTCAGGGCCTGCTCCAGCTCGCGCAGCGTCTGCGCCAGCGCCTCGCCTTGCTGGCTGCGCGCCAGCCGGCTCAATTCAAGGCAACGCTCGATCGCGTTAACCATGGACGTTACCCGCCTTGCCGGCGCTGACGCCTTGCATCCATAAATAAGCATCGGCAACCAGGCGGTTGAAGGTGGCGCCGTCCAGCTGCAAGGCTGCCAGGCAGTCGCCCAGGCTATCGTATTCCGCGCGCTCGGCGGATTCGACCACGCAAAGCAGCTGGCCCAGTTCGCCTTCATGCGACAGCAGCGCCCGTTGCACCGCGTCGCTGATGGTCAGCGGCTTCAGCACTTCCTCCAGCGGCATGCCGAACAGCGTCCCCAACAGCGAGAACATGCCGACCATGAAGGCCTGTTCCTGATGATGCTTGTCTTCGCCGATGGCCTTGGACAGCAACTCCATCAGCCGCGCCCGTACCGACACGTGCGCCAGCAACATGGCCGAGCGCTGGTCGCCTTCGCGCGACGAGAACAGCATCAGGTTCAGCCAGCGGCGCAGCTGCGAGCGGCCGAGGATCAGGATGGCTTGCGAAAAACTGGTGACGCGGCGGCCGGTGCCCATGCCCAGCGAATTCACCAGCCGCAGCAGGTGATATGACAAGGTCGGGTCCTGGCGCAGCAGCGCTTCGATTTCGTGGGTGTCGGCATCGGCGGACACCAGTTGCACCAGCCGCAGCGCCAGCGCGCGCGACGCGGCCTGGGTGCCGACCGGCTTCGGCGGCGTGGCCAGGAACCAGTCGCCTTCAATCCACTGGATGGCGGGCGGCAGCTCTTTCGGCAGCGCGTCGTCGACGCGCTGCGCCTTGTCGGCCGGCAGCGGCTTCCAGCCGGCTTGTTCCAGTGACTGCTGCAAGGCCTCGTCGGCGCCGGCGCGGTAGTAGCAGCTCATGCTGCCGCCGGCCAGTTCTTCCAGCACGGTCACCGGCGCGGCGCCAGCAGGCAGGCGCGCGAGGTCCAGCAGCAAGGCTGCCGGACTGCCGTTGCGGTCAGCCAGAGGATGCGGAAACACAGGCGGCGTGGCGGTCATTGAAAGTTCCAGCGAGACGTTAGGCGATCCTGACATGTTGCCCGAAACTATTGGCCTTGGTCAACATTATGATGGGGCAGCTGGCTAATCAGGCGTTCGAACAGGCCCGGTTGTCGCATGCGGTTGATCCACCAGTTTAATGCGGCGCCATTTTCACCACTGCGCCAGGCCAGGTAAAAGGTCTCGGCCGGCTTCGGCTCCTCGACCTGTTTCTCCACCAGCAGGCCGGCGGCGATGGCCGTACGGGCGCAGGGTTCGGGCAGGAAGCCAAAGCCCATGCCAGCCAGCTGGTACTGGAATTTTGTTTTCATGTCGGGTACGGTCAGCGTGTCCTGTCCCAGCAACAGGCCGACTGTGCGCGGCGCCATCCGGCGTGCCGAATCGGCCACGCTGACAGCGCGGTAGTGTTGCAGATGCGTCCGTCCCAGCTTGTCCTGGACACTCGCCAATGGATGCGATGGCGACACGGCAAACACAAAGTTGATCTTGCCCAGCGGCTCGGAAACATAGCCGCCACCCGCCGGGCCGTCGCCAGCCGCGCCCACCAGAATATCGGCGCGGCGCTCCAGCAAGGCTTCCCAGGTGCCGGACAAGGCTTCCTGCACGATGCGCAGGCGGGTCTGCTTGGCCACGTCATAGAAAGCCGGCACGTCGTCGTGGAACAGGCAGGCGGAAAACATGGAATCCATGCCGACCGCCAGCTCGGTTTCCCAGCCTGACGCCACGCGGCGCACCCGGTGCTCCAGATCCTGCGCCGCCTTCAGCAGGTAGCGCCCCTCTTTAAGCAGCTCGGCGCCGGCCGGCGTCAGCTCCACGCGCGGGCCGTTGCGTTCAAACACCTGCACGCCGAGATCGTCCTCCAGCTTGCTGACGGTGTACGAAATCGTCGATGGCACGCGGTGCAATTCCTTGCCGGCAGCGGAGAAGGAACCGCGCCGGTCGATGGCGTCCACGATTTGCAGGGCTTCAAGGCTTAGTCTGAGCATTCGATTTTTTCGATAGTAGGACGGTAATTTTTCCGTTTTTTTATTTGGAATCAGCGGACTACAATGTGATTCATGGATGCAGCGATACGAAAGAACGCTTTCAAAATTATCGCACATTAACCCCAACAAGAAATGGAGCACATCATGTTACAAGTACGTCATTCTGATTCGCGCGGCAAAGCTAACCACGGCTGGCTGGACTCCAAACACAGCTTCTCCTTCGGTCATTACCATGACCCGGAACACGTCGGTTTCGGCCCGCTGCTGGTCATCAACGAAGACAAAGTGCAAGGCAGCCAGGGTTTTGGCACCCACGGCCACCGTGACATGGAAATCATTTCGTACGTGCTGAGCGGCGCGCTGGAACACAAGGACAGCATGGGGACCGGTTCGGTGCTGCACTACGGCGATGTCCAGCGCATGAGCGCCGGCACCGGTGTGCGTCACAGCGAGTTCAACCACAACCGTGATGAAATCGTGCACTTCCTGCAAATCTGGATCCAGCCTGACCAGGTCGGCATTCCTCCAAGCTACGAGGAAAAGAACTTCGCTCCCGAGAGCAAACAAGGCAAGCTGGCCCTGATTGCGTCGAACGATGGCCGCAAAGGTTCGGTGCTGATCCACCAGAATGCAGAGATCTACGCCTCCATCATGGCCGAGGGCGACAGCCTGAAACATGAGCTGAAAGAAGGCCGGATTGGCTATGTGCACCTGATCCGCGGCGCGGTCACTGTCAACGGCGTGCATCTGAAAGCCGGCGACGCGCTGAAACTGAGCGACGAGCCAGTCGTCACGCTGGATCAGGCGGAAGAAGCTGAACTGCTGCTGTTCGACCTGCCTAAACAATAAGCAGGCTTGAGGGTCCGAGGGGGCCCTCAAAACATTTCCGCCAGTTTTGGTATCATGAAGGGCGCGCCGGGTCTGTTGGAACAGCCCGGCGCGCCTTTTTTACCCTGGATGAATAGAATAAAGAGCAAAACCATGTCGCAGAGCGCAGAAATCCCGTCCCAAGACGAACTGAACTACGTCACCTCCTGCGCCCTGCCAACGCCTTGGGCCCAGTTCACGCTGCACGCCTTCGTCGAGAAAGCCACCGGCAAGGAACACCTGGCGATGGTGCTGGGCGATATCGGCAATGGCGAGCCGGTGCTGGCGCGCGTCCATTCGGAGTGCCTGACCGGCGACGTGCTGTTCTCGCAACGTTGCGATTGCGGCGCCCAGCTGGAAGGCGCGCTGAAGAAGATTGCCGATGAAGGCCGGGGCGTGCTGCTCTATCTGCGCCAGGAAGGCCGCGGCATCGGCCTGGTCAACAAGATTCGCGCCTACCGCCTGCAAGAGGCTGGCGCCGACACGGTGCAGGCCAATGAACAGCTGGGCTTCAAGCCGGATCAGCGTACTTATGGCTTGGTCAAGCCCATGCTCGAACAGTTCAACGTAAAAAGCCTGCGCCTGATGACCAATAATCCGCGTAAGATCAGTGCCATGACGAATCTGGGCGTTGAAGTGGCCGAGCGCGTGCCGCTGCTGGTCAACCGCAATGCCTTCAACCAGTATTATCTGGATACCAAGGCCGCCAAGCTGGGCCACATGATGACGCCGTTGACGCCGGTGCCGGTGGAGGATGGCGCGCTGTAACGTTGTTTTAAGGACTGCATGAAAGTCACCAAGCTCGCCAGCATTCTTGCTTTCACCTGGGCCTGCGCCGGCATCGCGCCGGCAGCGCCCGAAACCGCCACCGCGCAGCAGCCCGCCAGCCCGGCGGCGCGCGCGGCATCAGCCAAGCCAGCCATACCAACCAACCCCGCCGCAGCGGCGCAGCCCGGCGCCAAGCCGCCCACCGGCCAAGCCAACGCAGCACCGGCCACCGCCACACCACCTGCCGCTGCCGCGTCAGGCGCCGTACAGGGCGCACAGGGCGCGCATGGCGCCAATGGCGCGGCCGACAGCAACACCGCCGATGCCGGCGATGCGGCCAACGCCGACGGCGCGCCGCTGCCGCCGCCCTCCAGCGCCGCCCAGCACCTGTACGCCTCCGCCAAGAACGACATCCTGCAAGTGCGCTCGCTGCTGAAAAGCGGCCGCACGCAATCCTCGGTCGGCTCCGGTTTCCTGATCGGCACCAGCAACCTGGTGCTGACCAACTATCACGTGGTCTCGCAATTCGCCCTCGATCCCGACACCTACGTCGGCGAATGGGTGGACACCAGCGGCCAGCGCGGCAATGTTGAACTGCTGGCGGTCGACGTGCTGCACGACCTGGCCGTGCTGCGCGTGAACCGCAACGGCACCGGCTTTTTCAAGATGCCGGAAAAACTCGCACGCCTGACGCAGGGCCAATACCTGTACTCGATGGGCAATCCGCTCGATCTCGGCTTCGCGATTTCCGAAGGGGCCTACAACGGCGTCATCACCCGCAGCTTCTACGACCAGCTGATGTTCACCGGCCCGATCAACTCCGGCATGAGCGGCGGCCCCAGCGTGACGGCCGACGGCTCGGTGGCCGGCGTCAACGTCTCCAAGCGCCTTGACGGCGAACTGGTCAGCTTCCTGGTGCCGGCGCGCTACGCACAGGACCTGCTGAAAAAAGTCGAAGCCCAGCAAAAAGCGCCGGCCGATTTCACCTCGGTGGTGGCCAGCCAGTTGCTGGCGCACCAGACTGCGATGGTCAACCAGCTGCTCGCCAGCCCGCTGAGCCTGAAACCGATGGGACCGTATCAAGTGCCGGTGCGCGAATCCGAACAGATGCGCTGCTGGGGCCGCTCCAACGTCAAGGCCGACAAACCATTCTCGGTGGACGACGCCAGCTGTGCGATGGAATCGGCGATCTTCGTCAGCGGCTCGCTACAGACCGGCCAGATTGCTATCCGCCACCAGTTCCTGCGCAGCACCGGCCTCGACCAGCTGCGCTTCGCACAACTGGCCAGCACCTCGTTCAAGAACGAACACTTCGGCAGCAACCGCGACGCGCGCCTGACCGGCCCCAACTGCACCGAAAGCTTCGTCAAGCACAAAGACCTGTCGCTGCGCGCCGTGCTGTGTGTGCGCGCCTACCGCAAGTTCGCCGGCCTGTACGACTTTGCACTGCTGACCGCCAGCACCGACCAGGGCCTGATGAGCCTGCAAAGCCGGCTCGATGCGCGCGGCGTTTCTTATGACAACGGCATGCGCCTGACGCGCGTGTTCCTTGAATCGCTGTCGCTGGCGCCGGCCACGGCGAAGAAAGGCGGCGTCAAATGAAAGCCCCTTACTTCATCGAAATCCTCGCCCGCAATGGCGACGTGCTGCACCGTCACAAGGTAAGTGCGCTGCCGATCCGCATCGGCCGCAGCTACGACAACGACATCATCCTCGACGATGCCCATAGCGCCGCCAGCCACGCCATCATCGAAACCGACCAGCACAACCAGGTGGTGCTGCGCGACCTCGGCAGCAAGAACGGCATTGTCTACAAGGGCCGCAAGCAGAGCAGCATGTCGCTCGACGGCGAAGCCGTGGTGCGCCTCGGCCACACCCGCTTGCGCGTGCGCGGCGCCGACTTCCCGGTGGCGCCGGAAATCGCCGACACCACCATGCACGGCTGGGAAGGCGGCACACCGGCCACCATCGGCCTGGTGCTGATCGCGCTGTTCAGCTGCGTGGAAACCTGGCTGTCGGATGTCGAACCGTTCGCGCTGATCCGTTACCTGCTGGTGCTGGCGTCCAGCCTGGCCGCCGGCCTGCTGTGGGCGGGCGTATGGGCGCTGGCCAACCGGCTGTTCGGCGCACATGCGCGCATGGGACGCCATCTGTTCATTCTCGGCAGCGCGCTGGCGGTGGTGGGCTTGTGGCGCATGGGCAGCTCGGTGCTGGCCTATGCGTGGTCGGCGGAATCGCTGACGCGCTACGGCAACCTGGTCACGCTGGGCATCGCCTGTGCGATGATCTTCTTCCACCTGATTACCATCAAGCCACACCACCCGCGCCGCTTCCTGATTGCCGCGACGGTGATGCTGCTGGCCGGCTCCGGCCTGATGGTGCTGTCCAACCTGCAAAGCACGGGCCGCGCGGCGGATGAGCTGTATATGTCGGTGCTGCTGCCGCCGGAAGTGCGGCACAGCGAGGATCGCAGCGTCGACCAGTTCCTGGCCAATGCCGCCAAACTGAAAACCGGCGCCGACGGCGCGCGTTCGCAGGCCGTCAAGGAAGGCGCCGGCAATGACGACGAGGACGACGCCAGCGGCGACTAAGCCGTCACTTCTTCGGCCAGCCGTACAGCACCTGGTCCACCACCTGCTGCAAATGCTCGCGGGTGGCGCCGGCAGCGGATTGCACCGCCATGCCGTTGGACACGGTCATCACGTAGCGCGCCATCTGGCCGGCGCAGAAATTCGGCGGTAAATCGCCTTCCTGACTGGCGCGGATGAAACGCTGCTTGAGCCGGTCCTCGGCGGCGGCGCGGCGTTCGATCAGCGTGTTACGGATCGGCAGCGCATCGTCGCTGCATGCCAGCGCGCCATTGATGACCAGGCAGCCGTGTGGGCTCTCTTCCTCGGTCTGGGCGTTGGCGTTACCGCGCAGGAAATGCTCGACCACTTCGCGCGCGGTCGGCTGTTGCAACGCTGCTTCAAACAGGGGATCGCGGCTGGCGCCGTAACGTTCCAATGCCAGCTTGAACAGGTTCTCCTTGTTGCCGAACACCGCGTACATGCTGGGCCGGTTCATGCCCATGGCTTCGGTCAACTCCGGCAGCGAACTGCCTTCGTAGCCCTTCTCCCAGAACACCTTCATCGCTTTTTCCAGCGCGCTATCCGCGTCGAAGGTGCGCGGGCGGCCGATTTTTCTCTCTTTCATACCGATCGGTTAAAAATTTATTGACAAAGTTCCTTGCTACGGACATTATGAACCGACCAGTAAAAAACTCAAGCTTTTTCAGGAATTCCCATGCAAAAACAAAATACCCAGGCGACCGTCGCCACCGCGCCGGCCTCGCCTGCTCCCCATCACTCACCGTGGCCAGGCGTGCTGTCCATCGCCATTGGCGCGTTCGCGCTGGTGACCACCGAATTCCTGCCGGTCGGCCTGCTGCCGGCAATTGCTGCCGAACTCGGTATCACCGAAGGCGTGGCCGGCATGATGATTACCGTGCCCGGCCTGGTGGCGGCGGTGGCGGCCATCCTGGTCACCGTCGGCATCGGCAAGACCGACCGCCGCTACGTGCTGTGGAGCCTGACCGGCACCATGCTGCTGTCCAACCTGATCGTCGCCTTCTCGCATTCCTTCCCGCTGATCCTGGTGGGCCGCGCGCTGCTGGGCGTCGGCGTTGGCGGCTTCTGGGCCTTGGGACCAGCATTGAGCACGCGGCTGGTTCAGCCGGGCATGGAGCCGAAAGCGCTGTCGATGATATTTGCCGGCGTCTCGATCGGCACCGTGGCCGGCGTGCCGGCCGGCGCGCTGATTGGCGAACTGTTCGGCTGGCGCACCGCCTTCCACGCCGGCAGCCTGGTTGCCGTGCTGGTGCTGCTGACGCAAATGCGTTTGCTGCCGGCGCTGCCGGCCAAGTCCTCGGTCACCTTCCGCCAGTTGCCGGAACTGCTGCGCGTGCCCAAGGCGCGGCTGGGCATCTTCATCACCATGCTGATCTTTATCGGCCAATTCACGGCCTACACCTATATCACGCCCTTCCTCGCCCAGGTGACGCAGCTGGACGCCAAGACCATCAGCATCCTGCTGCTGGTGTATGGCGCGGCGGGCCTGGCGGGTAACGTAATCGGCGGCAAGATCCTGGCGCGCAGCGTACGGGCCGGGCTGATCACCACCGGTGTGGTGATGGGCTTGTCGACCGCCGCGCTGCCGTTGCTGGGCCATGGCCTGATCGGCGCGGGTGTGCTGGTGGTCATCTGGGGCATTGCGTTTGGCATGATGCCGATGTCGGTGCAGACCTGGATCTTCCAGGCCGCGCCGCATGCGATGGAAAGTGGCGGCGCGGTGTTCGTCACTACCGCGCAGATCGCGCTATCCGGCGGCGCGCTGGTGGGCGGCCTGGCGGTCGATCATCTGGGCGTATCAAGCGCAATGGTGGTTGGTGGCGTGCTGTCGTTGTCGATGGCGGCGGTCGCGCTGCTGTGGGCGCGCGATGGCGACAAGCCCGCCGCCAAGCTGCACGCGGTACATTAAAGCCGCACGCGCCGATAGGCGCCAAGGAATACCTCGGCTTCCTTATCCGACAGTACCTTGATGTCGTCGCCATGCCAGACATACAGGTACTGCGGGCCGCCCTGGCGGTCGGTCAGCTTGGCGTCCACCAGGAAGCAGGTGCCGAGCGGATAGATGCTGGTGTCGCTCATGCGGCGCGAGCATTGCACCGGCAGGTCGGTCGAATAGGCCTGGCCGGGCAACGGATAGATCGCCACCTGTCCGCCCCACGCCACCGATTGCACCGCCATCTGGCGGTACGCAGTCATATCCCGCGCCATCTTCACTCCCAAAAAGGCGTATGGTAACAGACGCTACTGCTGCAGGAGCTACTGCTGCCTTACGCCAGGGATGTCAGTGGTCGGGCGCGGAAACTTGCCTTTGAGATCATCCACGCCCGACTGCGGCCTGGCCAGCGGCAGCAGGTCACGTCGCGACGCGCGCGTGGTGGCGGTGTCCAGCCCCATCTTTTCATCGCGTTTCTCCACCAGGCCGGGCACCGCCTCGTTGTCACGGTTGAATGACCATGCCAGCATGGGTTCGCCCAGCGGCAGCTTCTGTTGATCCGTGTGCCAGAAGTGCCATGTCTTGCCATAGCTGTTCATCTTGGTTTTCATCAGCGCTTTCTCGGCGGCTTTGGGTATGCCGGGCGCCATCAGCTGGCCGCTGAGGATCTCGCCGTTGTGCGGATGCCAGAATGCACGCTCCCCGGCCGGCAAAGATGCAAACAGCTTCTCGGAGATGATGTATTCCACGCCATTCAGGTTCGCGTCTTCGGCGTTACCGTCAAATAGCATGCATTGCGCGAAATCCTCGTTCATCTGATGACAGTAATGATGGGCCTCCATCTGCTGCTCCGGATGTTCTTTCATTGGATGAAAGCCAACCAGATAAATATCGAAGCCCGCCAGCGGCCGGTTACTCTGCAATACCTTCGCGCCCGCCTCCAGCACCTTGGTCTTCGTTTTCTTCTCGTCTCCCGGCGGCACAACCGCAGTTACCGCAGCCAGACCCAATCCCACCAAGCAAGTCTTCAACATACGCACCTCCTTTTTTCCACGATAGTCCAAACACCCACCGCGTGACGCGCGCCTGACATCGGACGTCCGTGCGGACAGCTTTACACCGGGCGGACGGCCCGATACCCTTGCCATTCAACGGCTTACGTTTGGCATGTATATTGCAAGACGCACGATATGAAAAAACTACTGCTCTCCCTGCTCATCCTTCCTTGCCTCGCCATGGCCGGCATGATCCCGGCGCCGCGAGACATTCCTTTTAAAGGCGATATCCAGCTTGCGGTCGACGCGAGCGACAGCGTGCACAAGATCTTTCGCGTACGCGAAACCATTCCGGTTCAGAAGCCCGGCGCCATGGTGTTGCTCTATCCTCAATGGGAAACCGGCAGTCACTCACCAACGCAGGAAGCCGCGCCGCTGGCCGGCCTGATGATCCATGCGGACGGACGCCGGCTGGACTGGCGGCGCGACGATGCCAATCCCTACGCTTTCCACATCAACGTGCCATCCGGCGCGCGCGCGATCCAACTGGAGTTTCAGTACCTGCCCGCCGCAGCCGGCCCGAAGCTGATGTCACGCGATCTGTTGATCCTGTCTTGGCAAAAGGTAGCGCTGTATCCAGCCGGGTGGTACATCCGGAATGTCGGCGTGCAGGCCGAGCTGACAATCCCTGATGGTTTCCAGTTTGCGACGTCGCTGGAAACGGCGAGGTCCAGCGGCAATCGCGTCACCTTCAAGCCGGCCAATTTTGAAGACCTGGTCGATGCACCGGTGTACGCGGGCCGCTACTACAAGCGCATCGACCTGGACGGTACACAAGTGCGGCTGAATATGTTCGGCGACAGCGCCGCCTCACTCGACCTGCCGGCAACGTTGATCGCCAAGTTCAAAACGCTGGCGACCGCCGTGCCACAGCTGTTCCGTTCGCAACACTACCGGCATTTCGATTTCCTGATGTCGCTGTCGGATGTACTGCCTTCTGGCGGCGGCGTAGAGCATCAGGAGTCCACTGAAATCAATGTCTCGGCCAACTACGCGCGCGATCCCGGCGAGCAGGTGCTGATGGCCAATCTGGTGGCGCACGAGTTCATCCACTCGTGGAACGGCCGCACGCGCCAGCCTGCCGATTTATACACACCCAACCTGAACCTGCCGATGCGCGGCAGCCTGCTGTGGGTGTATGAAGGCCAGACCGAATTCTGGGCGCACGTGATCAGCACGCGCCAGGGCTTGCGCAGCGTGCAGCAAAGCCTGGATGCGCTGGCGGTCGATGCGTCGCTGATGGCGAATCGCCCGGGACGCGCGTGGAAGTCGCTGCAGGACAGCACCGTCGATGCGCTGTACATGCCGGCCAAGCCAGTCAACTGGCGCGACTGGCAGCGCCGCGAGGACTACTATGCCGAAGGCGTGCTGCTCTGGCTGGACGTCGACATGCTGCTGCGCGCACTGACCAAGGATCGCAAAAGCATGCTGGATTTCGCCGCCGTGTTCTTTGGCGCGGGGCAGAATACGCGCACCATCACCACCTACACCTTCGAAGATGTCTGCAAGACGCTCAACAAGATCGCGCCGTATGACTGGGCGGCCTATTTCAAGCAACGCCTGCACGCGCACGACGACACCTATCTGCTCGACGGTCTGAAACGTGGCGGCTATCGCCTGGTGTACACCGACCAGCCAACGGAATTCTTTACGCTGCATGAGGTGGACCTCGGCGGCATGGACCTGTCCACCTCGCTCGGACTGGTAATAGGAAAAAAGGGCGCGATCAAGAGCGTGGCATGGGAAGGCCCGGCGTTCAAGGCCGGCATCAGCCTGGGCGCACGCCTGGTATCGGTCGGCGGACAGCCTTATACCGATGAGGGACTAAAGCAGGCAATCCGCGACAGCGCCGCCAGCAAGCAGGCCATCGCACTGGACTTCGAGGCGGATGGCGCGGTACGTTCGGCCAGCATCCCCTATTTCGATTCGTTGCGCTATCCGCGACTGGAGCGCATACCGGGCGCCGCCGACCGCCTGCGCGATCTGCTACTGCCTTCTTCGGAAAACCAATAACACTATGCGGAAATAGACTTGGCGGAAAAATCCGCCGCGCGTGAAAATTGTCTGATTCCCTCATCAGACAAGGATCAGATATGAAGTTGTTCCGCTTGTTCGTTTTGCTGGCAGGCCTGAGCTGCCTGCTACCCGCCAAAGCCGATGATGCGCCGGCGCGTGTCACGGTGATTTTCGATGCGTTTGGCAAACCGTCGGACTTGCAGCGCGGCTGGGGTTATTCGGCGCTGGTCGAGTACCAGGGCAAACGCATCCTGTTCGACGCCGGCGGCCAGTACCAGACCTTTGCCGACAATGTACGCAAGCTCAACATCGATCTGAAAACGCTGGATTTCGTGGTCATCTCGCATCGCCATGGCGACCACACCGGCGGCCTGGCCTATGTGCTGGAACAGAACCCTACCGTCAAAATCTACGCGCCGCTGGAAACCGGCTCCTTCGGCACGCCGCCCTCCCCGCCTGCCGCCAAGGCGCTGTTGCGCAATGCGGCCGGTATCACGCCCGACCTGCGCTACTTCAACGGCAAGCCGCCCGCCAGCCTGACCATCGATTCGCCATGGCCTGCCGCCAGATTCACGCTGATCGACAAATCGGTGGAGGTGGCGCCGGGGCTATACCTGGTCAAGACCGTGTCGGACAGCAAGGGCACGCTGGAGCTGAATGAACTGTCGCTGGCGATCCGTACGCCGCAAGGCCTGGCGGTGGTGGTCGGTTGCTCGCACCCGGGCATCGAGCGCATCCTGGAGGCTGCATCGCAGTACGACAAGCAGTTGTACACGATCGTCGGCGGACTGCACTTGGTCGACAAGAGCGACCAGCAAGTCAGCGAAGTGGTGAACAACTTCAAGACACGCTGGCACGTGGAACGCGTCGCCGCCGGCCACTGCACCGGCGAGTTTGCGCAAGTAGAGCTGGACCGCGTGTACGGCGACAAGCACGACCACTCCGGCATCGGCGAGGTGATCGCGCTGCCGCGCTGATTCAGCATGTACGATTGATCTGGCTTAAAGCCATCCCCACTAACGGGCTCAGGATATCGACATGATGTCCTGAGCCCATTGTTTTTCAGTCCGCTTGAAGGATATCTTTCAGCTACTAAACTGAATAGTTATTTGGACGATCCCGATAGCTGGCTGAATGTCCCATCAAGCGCATGTTCGACTATCTGTTGGCTGGCAAAACGATGTCTACTTTCCTGTACGACTATCCTGCCGTCTCACAAGATGTAGCGACAACGGTGCTGGAAAGCGACGCTACACTCTTCTATGAGGAGATCAGCAAAACTTTGGATAGAATAGGACACGTCCCAAGCTAAAGGCCAACTCATGCATGACATTGCGTCCCAGTATCCCAAATCCACTTCTACGGTCACCAATCTCGAACACGGCTATTTCGGCGCGATGGCTTTGCCAGTGCAGGCGGCGTTTGAGGAGGCTGTGCGCTATGCGAATGCGCATCTGAGTCCGTTTGTGCGCGGGGAGTTCACCGCCAGGCATGTAGATATCTTGCGCACGCGGCTGGCACAACTGATCAACGCGGAGCCGGATGAGATACTGCTCACCCGCAGTGGCAGTGAGTCGATGCAAGTGCTGATTGGCCAGTATCATTCGTTGCAGCCGGGCGATGTGGTTTTGTGGAGCAATCTCGATTATCCGGCGATGCGCAACAGCATGGCGTGGCTGCAGCAGCGGCGCGGCGTCACGCCGTTGACGCTGCAATTTGAACTGCCCATCAGCCAGGAAGATCTGCTGGCGCGATACAAGGATGCCATCCGCAGTACGCCCGGCTTGAAACTGATGCTGCTGTCGCAGGTCTATCCGTGCAACGGCCAGCAGGTGCCGGTGCGCGAGATTGTCGCTTTCGCCCGCGAGCATGGTGTTGATGTGCTGGTCGACAGTGCGCACGCGCTGGGCCAGTTGCCGGTGGATGTGCAGCAGATGCATGTCGATTTCGCCGGCTTCAACCTGCACAAGTGGATCGGCGCGCCGCCGGGTCTTGGCTTCGTCTTCATCCGCGCTGCGCAACTGCACAAGATCGAGCCACACATGGGCGATCAGGATTATCCAGTCACCGATATCCGCTGTCGTCTGCATGTTGGCATGCCTGCGCTGGGCGCCGTTCTTGCCACGCCTGCGGCGCTCGATTTCCATGATAGCGTGGGCGGCACGCAAGCCAAGACGGCCCGCCTGGCCGAGTTGCGTGACTACTGGGTCAGCCGCGTCGCCGACCTGCCCGGCCTGCGCCTGCTGTCGCCACGCGCGGCGGAACATGGCACAGCGCTGGTCGCCTTCGCCATCGACGGCATGAGCGCGCGTGAACTACAGCAGGCGCTGCTGAACCGCTTCAACATCTTCACGGTCGAGCGCAACATCGGCCACAGCAACATCGTCCGCGCCACCGTCGCACTCTCCACCACCACCGAAGAGCTGGATCAACTGGTGGCAGCACTCACCGCCTTGACGCACGCTTGATTTAGCTTAAGGCCGGCAAAAAGTAACGGTTCAGGATAGCGCAACGATATCCTGGACCGACTGTCCTCTTCAGTCTGCTTGAAGGATATCTTTCAGCAGCTAGACTGAAATGACGATCTATTTTTGGGACGAGGCCAAGCGCAAAAGCAATCTTCGCAATCATGGTCTGGACTTTGCGGACTGTGGCACGGTGATCGAGGATCATCGCACGGTCACTATCGTGGATATGCGCTATCACTACAACGAACCGCGCTTTCTGGCGTTGGGCTTCTTGCGCGGTTACGAGGTAGCGGTTATTTACACGGAGCGAAATAATGGCATACGAATCATCTCATTCAGAAAAGTCACACGGAAAGAGCGTCGAGCCCTATTGGGGCGAAGTAAGTGAGTGGTCGGATGTCATACCCGGGCCTGACGATGACATTCAGTTCGATGACGATTGTCCTCCGTTGGAGTCGGGATTTTATGCCAATCCGGTCGTGCGATTTAAGGGAAGAATCATTGAGGAACGAAATTCGCCGCTCGATCCTTTCGACCCTGAAATGCTGGCTTTCATGCAGTCTTTAACACCAGAAGTGCAGATGGAGCCGGGCATTCTTGGTGGCACGCCAGTGTTTGCCAACACGCTGGTGCCGATCAAGCGAATGTTTGATTATCTGCTGGCGGGCAAAACCGTCGACGATTTCCTGCGCGACTATCCATCGGTGCCACGCGACCTCGCCTTCAGCGCCAGCGAGAATGAGGCGATTTTATTTTACGAAGAAATCAGCAAGGCGATGGATTCGGCTGCGATGACTGCATGAGCGCCAGCGGATTTGCGGGCAGGCTCAACTGGTCGTTGCTAAGCACTCTGACGCACTCTTGATTTAGCTTAAAGCACGTAAAGAACAACGGTTCAGGATATTCCAATGATTCCTGGGCCGACTGTCCTCTTCAGTCTGCTTGAAGGATATCGTTCAGCAGCTAGACTGAAATGACAATCTATTTTTGGGACGAGGCCAAGCGCAAAAGCAATCTTCGCAATCATGGTCTGGACTTTGCCGATTGTGGAGCTGTGATCGAGGATAGCCGCTCGATCACAATTGAGGATGCCCGCTACCATTACAACTTGCGACGTTTTTTGACGTTAGGTTTGTCGCGTGGACAGGAGGTCGCACTCATTTAAACGGAGCGAAATAATGGAATACGAATCATCTCATTCAGAAAGGCAACCCGAGAAGAACGTCGAACCATACTTGGGAGAAGTAAGCGAGTGGTCGGAAGTCATTCCAGGGCGTGACGATGACGTTCAGTTTGACGACGACTGCCCGCCTCTGGAGTCGGGGTTTTATTTCAACCCAGTTGAACGCTTCAAGGGGCGCATCATTGAGCCGCGAAACTCGCCGCTTGATCCTATCGATCCAGAACTGCTGGCTTTCATGCAGTCGCTGACACCCGAGGTACAGATGGAGTCGGCCGTTCTTGGAGGCACGCCGGTGTTTGCCAACACGCTGGTACCGATCAAGCGGATGTTTGATTATCTGCTGGCGGGCAAAACCGTCGAGGATTTCTTGCGCGACTATCCGTCGGTGCCGCCCGATATTGCCTTCAGTGCTAGCGAGAATGAGGCGATCCTGTTTTACGAGGAGATCAGCAAGGCGATGGATTCGGCGGCGATGCCTTCTTCGCGGCCGAGGTAGCCCAGCTTTTCATTGGTCTTGGCTTTGACGTTGACTTGGCTGATGTCCACGCCGAGGTCTTCGGCGATGTTGGCGCGCATCGACGGAATATGCGGCGCCATTTTCGGACGCTGGGCGATGATGGTGCAATCGATATTGCCGATGCTATAGCCAGTCGCCAAGACGCGCTTGGCAGCTTCTTTCAGCAGCTTGCGCGAATCGGCGCCTTTGAATTCCGGATCGGTGTCCGGGAAGTGCTTGCCGATGTCGCCCAGCGCGGCGGCACCCAAAATCGAATCTGTGATGGCGTGCAGCAGCACGTCTGCGTCCGAGTGGCCCAGCAGGCCAACGTGGTGCGGGATGTCGACGCCGCCGATAATCAGCTTGCGGCCTTCAACCAGCGCGTGGCAGTCATAGCCCTGGCCGATGCGGAATGGGAGTTTGTTCATGTTTAGTCGTCCTTATGTGCCAGGTACATCTCGGCGATGCGGATGTCTGCCGGCAGCGTTACTTTGAGGTTGCGTGGATGGCCTTCGATCAGGCGTGGCGCGTAGCCGAGCATTTCGACGGCGCTGGCGTCGTCGGTGATGGCGTTGGCGTCCGGGGCGCTGCCCAGGGCGCGCAGCAGCAAGGCGTAGCTGAACATCTGCGGCGTTTGGGCGGACCACAAGCCGTTGCGCGGCACGGTGGCGGCACTGACGCTGATGCCGTCGGTGCCGGGGGCGCTGCGTTTCATGGTGTCGACTACCGGCAGGGCCAGCAAGCCGCCGGCCGGATCGTTGCCGACGCCGTCGATCAAGCGAGCGATCAAAGAGGGCGTCAGGCCGGGACGTGCGGCGTCGTGGACCATCACCAGATCATGTTCGGCCAGCACGCCGTTCAGTGCGCGCAGGCCGTTCAGCACCGAGTCCATGCGCGTGGCGCCTCCGACGCGCAGCACGGTCACGCCGTCCAGGTCCGCCGGCAGCACGGAATCGATCACGCCATCATCAGGGCTGACCACCACGTAGGTGTGCGCCACCAGCGGCGAGGCGCGAAAAGCGTCGACAGCATGACGCAGCATCGGCTTTCCGCCGACCGTCAGATATTGCTTAGGCCCGTTCGCCGCCATGCGCGCGCCAACGCCGGCGGCCGGCAGCAGCGCGAAGTAGCGCGGTTTCGTATTCTCTGTCATAACTCTCTTTACTTGCGGCGGCGCGTCAGGATCTGCGCGATCTCGCCGTTACATGCCTTGCCCAGGCGGGCATATTCTTGCGGCGAGTCGATCTTTTCCTGATCGGCCTTGCCTTTCTCAAATTCGTCGCGGATGAAGTTGAACCAGGTGCTGCCGATCTCGTGCTGCAACGCCGACATCGCGGTGCCGGATGGCGCATACATCGGCTGCCCGGCGAAGCGCTTGTTCAATGCATCGCCCACCACCTTCTGCACGCGCGCCAGGTTGTCCATGTGCGCCTTCAGATGCCGCATCTCGTGATCCAGAATTTCCTTGTACGCGCAGGTGCCCGGCACAAACTCGTTGCCGACGTAGATACGCACCGGCGAGTAGTACAGCTGGATATCCACCTTCGGCGCGATGCATTCATAGCCGCTCTGACGGTCCTGCAGGATCGGTCCGCCCACCGAGGCCTTGTGCAAGCCTTGCGTAACGGTCAGGCCCAGCGTCTGCATGCCGCGGTTGCTGCTGCCGGTACGCGCGGTCAGCGCACGGTATGGCAGCTGGTTGTTGATGGTGTAGCCTTCCTGCTTCGCCTTCAATACCGACACCGACTTGCTGATCGTATCCTCACAGCGTATCTGGAATGGCGTGCGCTGCGCCGCTGCCTGCGCGTCGCTGGCGGCGACACACAGCATGACCAACGCAAGCCAGCGCTTCATAGCTTCCAGTCGCCCGAGCGCAGCTTGTCCAGCCAGAAGATGCCGATCACGGTCTTGACGTCGGTGATCTTGCCTTCGCGGACCCATTGCAACAGTTCGTCGATGGTGGCGGTGAAAGTTTCCAGGAATTCGCCTTCATCCAGCTTTTGCTTGCCGGCCTTCAGGCCGCGCGCCAGGTACAGGTCCAGATGCTCGTCCGCGTAAGCGATGGCGTTGTGGATCTTGGTAACGAACTGCCATTCGCCGCCGGTGTAGCCGGTTTCTTCTTCCAGCTCACGCTTGGCGGCTAGCAGTGGGTCTTCGCCCGGATCGATTTTCCCGGCTGGGAATTCAATGAATACGTCGTGCAGCGGATAGCGGAACTGGCGCTCCATCAGCACGGTGCCATCGTCCAGCAGCGGCAGAATCACCACCGCACCAGGATGCAGGATGTATTCGCGCTTGGTGCGCTTGCCGTTGGGAAGTTCTATGGTGTCGCGCTGGACTTTGAGGAAATGGCCGTCGTAGACCAGTTCGCCGTCGATACGCGTTTCTTTGAGGTTGTCCATCCCTGCTCCACTATCGTATGAGAACGATAGTGTATCAGCCGTGGGGCTTGCGCAGGTAGCGGACGATAAATCCCGGGAATCCGAGAACGATGAACAGGCAGGCGGAGATCGCGTAGAACTCCCAGGTCTGCGGGAAACGGGCGCCGATGTGGGTCTCAAGCGAGAACCCCACCGCGCCAACGACAAAGTACAGCACCGTCATTTCCAGCAAGCGCACGAACAGCGGCTTGCCTTGCCATTTGGTGCCGAGTACCGCGAACACTTTGTCGTTGAAGAACGGCAGGTTGGCCGCCGCGAGTGCTATCGCGATGACCAGCCAGCCGGCGGTGGAGATATCCATCAGGCAGCCAGCGTTGCTTTGATGGCTTTGAGCGACACGTCCAGCAGCGGGCCAGGCAGAATGCCCAGCGCGACGATGGCCAGGCCGTTCAGGCTCAGTACCAGTTTCATGTCGGCTGGCGCGGCCAGCGGTGCATTGTCAACCGGCTCGTCGAACCAGATGTGCTTGATAACGCGCAGGTAGTAGAACGCACCCACCAGCGAGAACATCACGGCAAACACGGTCAGCCAGATCTGGCCGGTGGCCAGCACCGAGTCCAGCACGGCGAACTTGGCGGCGAAGCCCATCATCGGTGGCACGCCGGCCAGCGAGAACAGCAGGATGGTCATCACGGTGGCGAACCAGCCGCTGCGCTTGCTCAGGCCTTTGAAGTCGGCGATGTTGTCGGCGTCGAAACCGGCGCGCGACAGCAGCATCAGCGTACCGAAGGTGCCGACGGTGGTCAGCACATAGGTCAGCACGTAGTACATGGCCGAGCTGTAGGCGGCGTCCATGCCGGTGCGGTTGGTGGTGCCGGCCACGCCAGCCAGCAGGCCCAGCAGCACGAAACCGATTTGTGCGATGGTCGAGTAAGCCAGCATACGCTTGATGTTGGTTTGCGCGATCGCGGTGACGTTACCCACCACCAGCGACATCACAGCCAGCACCATCAGCATTTGCTGCCAGTCGAACGCCATCGGCAGCAGGCCTTCCACCAGCAGGCGGATGCAGATCGCGAAGGTGGCGATCTTCGGTGCGCCGCCCAGCAGCAGGGTCACGGCGGTTGGTGCGCCATCATAGACGTCAGGCACCCACATATGGAACGGCACGGCGCCCAGTTTGAAGGCCAGGCCGGCAACCAGGAACACCAGGCCGAACACCAGGATGGTCGGCTTGATGGTGCCGGCGGAAACAGCGGTAGCGATTTCGCGGATGTCCAGCGTGCCGGTCGCGCCATACAGCATCGACATGCCGTACAGCAGGAAGCCCGAAGCCAGCGCACCCAGGACGAAGTACTTCATCGCCGCTTCGGTTGCGCGCACGTTGTCGCGGCGCATCGCCACCAGTGCGTACAGCGACAGCGACATCAGTTCCACGCCGAGGTAGATCGACAGCAGACTGGAAGCCGAGATCATGATCATCTGGCCCAGCATGGCGAACAGCGCCAGCACGTAGAACTCGCCGCCCAGGTTGCCGCTCAACATGTCGCGGTCAGTCGCGTACTGGCGCGAATAGATCAGCGTCATGCCGACGGTCAGGTAGGTGAACAGTTTCAGCAGGTTGGCCATCGGGTCGGCGACGAACATACCGTGGAAGGTATAGGTCGTGGTGCCGGCGGCGAAGTCCGTGTAGCTGATGCCAGCCAGGACCACCAGCATCAGCAGGGACAGCACGTAGGTGAACGAACGCTGCGCCTTGGACAGGAACATGTCGATCAGCAGGATGGCCGAAGCGCCGATCAGCAACGCGATCTCGGCATAGGCCGGGACCAGGTTGATGGCGTCTTGTGCAATAGGTGTAGTCATTTATGCGTTTCCGTTTTTTCTTAAGGCAGCTTGCTGTGTGCTACGTGTGCCAGCAGGTCAGCGACCGAGGTTTGCATCGTGTCGGTGAATGGTGCTGGGTACAGGCCCATGTACAGCGTGGCAACCGCCAGAATGCCCAGCATGAAGAACTCGCGGCCATTCAGGTCGACCAGTTCAGCCACGTGGTGGTTGGTCACTTTGCCGAAGATGACGCGCTTGGCCATCCACAGCGAGTACGCTGCGCCAAAGATCAGTGCCGTTGCTGCCAGCAGGCCGATCCAGAAGTTGTACTGGGTGGCGCCCAGGATCACCATGAACTCGCCAACGAAACCGGAGGTTGCTGGCAGGCCGCAGTTGGCCATCGAGAACAGGATGAAGAAGGCGGCAAACTTAGGCATCTTGTTGACCACACCACCGTAGTCGGCGATGTTGCGCGAGTGGGCCTGGTCGTACAGCACGCCAATACACAGGAACATCGCGCCCGACACGAAGCCGTGCGAGATCATCTGCATGATGGCGCCCTGCACTGCCATGTCGTTGAAGACGAAGAAGCCCAGCGTGACGAAGCCCATGTGCGCGATCGACGAGTAGGCGACCAGCTTTTTCATGTCTTTCTGTACCAGTGCCACCAGACCGATGTAGATCACGGCGATCAGCGACAGGGTAATCACAAAGCCCGACAGGTAGTGCGAAGCATCCGGCGTGATCGGCAGCGAAAAACGGATGAAGCCATAGGCGCCGAGTTTCAGCATGATCGCGGCCAGCACGGCGGAACCGCCGGTTGGCGCTTCGACGTGGACATCCGGCAGCCAGGTGTGGACCGGGAACATCGGCACTTTCACGGCAAACGCCATGAAGAAGGCCAGGAAGATCAATATCTGTTCGGTCATCGTCAGCGGCGCCTTGTGCCACAGCAGGATGTCCCAGCTACCGGTCACGTTGTACAGGTAGACGATGGCAACCAGCGTCAGCAGCGAGCCGAAGAAGGTGTACAGGAAGAACTTGAACGACGCATACACGCGGTTGTCGCCGCCCCAGATACCGATGATGATGTACATCGGGATCAGGGTCGCTTCGAAGAAGAAGTAGAACAGCAGGCCGTCCATGGCGGTGAACACGCCGATCATCAGGCCGGACAGGATCAGGAACGCGCCCATGTATTGCGCGACGCGCTTCTGGATCACTTGCCAGGCCGAGATCACCACGATGATGGTGATGAAGGCGGTCAGCGGCACGAACCACAGCGACAGGCCATCGATACCCAGCGAGTACCAGATGTTGAAGCGCTCGATCCACGGCGCTTTCTCGACGAACTGCATGCCGTGGGCGGCATTGTCAAAGTGGGTGATCAGCGGGATCGTCGCACCGAAGCTGACAATCGAGCCAATCAAAGTCAGCACGCGGGTGAATGGCGCGTTGCTGTCACGCCCTACTGCCAGCACGATCAGGCCGAAAATAATCGGGAGCCAGATCGAGAGGCTCAGGTACGGAGGTAATGAAGATATTGTTGACATCATGGTTATCGTTATCTCTATGCGTATCAGCTAATTAAGCGTGCCAAAACGGCAGGAAGTAGACCAGGAACCCCAGAATGCCGAGGATCATCACGAAGGCGTAGTGGTAGATATAACCGGTCTGCGCCAGGCGGGTGATCGAGGAGAACCAGCCAACCAGCTTGGCGCTGCCGTTGACCAGCAGACCGTCGATCAGTTTCTTGTCGCCGAAGTTCCACAGGCCTTCACCCAGCAAGCGTGCGCCACCGGCAAACACGGTCTGGTTGAACTTGTCCATGTAGTACTTGTTGTCCAGCAGCGTGTGCACTGCCTTGAACTTGGCGAAGAACCATGCCGGTACGCGTGGATTGATCATATAGCAGTAGTACGACGATGCGACACCCGCGATGGCCAGCCACAGCGGCAACGTGGTCAGCGAATGGATCGCCATGCCGACGGCACCGTGGAACTCTTCGCCCAGGATTTCCATCGCCTTGTGGTTTTCACCGATGAAGATGACATCCTTGAAGAAGTCGCCATGCAGCATAGGCTGGATGGTGAAGAAGCCGATCAGCACCGACGGGATGGCCAGGGCCACCAGCGGGAACCAGACTACGAATGGCGATTCGTGCGGTTTCTGGCCTGGGGCCAGACCGTGGTGCGCGTGGTCGTCATGGTCTTCGTCGTGGCCATGGTCGTCGTGACCGTGGTCGTCATGCGCAGCGGCAGCAGCCGGAGCATGGTGATCGTCATGGCCGTGGGCATGCGCCTGGCCGAAACGCTCTTTACCGTGGAACACCAGGAAGTACATACGGAACGAGTAGAACGCGGTCACGAACACGCCAGCCAGCACGGCGAAGTTGGCGAAACCGGCGCCCCAGATATGCGTCTCGTGCACGGCTTCGATGATCGAGTCTTTCGAATAGAAGCCCGAGAAGAACGGCGTACCGATCAGGGCCAGCGAGCCCAGCAGCGAAGTGATCCAGGTGATCGGCATGTATTTACGCAGGCCGCCCATGTTGCGGATGTCCTGGTCGTGGTGCATACCGATGATGACCGAACCGGCGCCCAGGAACAGCAGTGCCTTGAAGAACGCGTGGGTCATCAGGTGGAACACGGCCACCGAGTAAGCCGACGAACCCAGCGCCACAGTCATGTAGCCCAGCTGCGACAGCGTCGAGTAAGCGACGACGCGCTTGATGTCGTTCTGGATGATGCCCAGGAAGCCCATGAACAGCGCGGTAATCGAACCGATCACCAGGATGAAGCTCAGCGCGGTGTCCGACAGCTCGAACAGCGGCGACATGCGCGACACCATGAAGATGCCGGCGGTAACCATGGTTGCCGCGTGAATCAGTGCGGAAATCGGGGTTGGGCCTTCCATCGAATCTGGCAGCCAGACGTGCAGCGGGAACTGCGCCGATTTACCCATCGCGCCGATGAACAGGCAGATACAGGCGACGGTCAGCAGCGCCCAGTCGGTACCCGGCAGCGTCAGCAGGGACAGTGCTTCGCGCTTGGCGAACACTTCCTGGTAATTCATCGAACCGGCGTAAGCCAGCAGCAGGCCGATACCCAGGATGAAGCCGAAATCACCCACACGATTGACCAGGAAGGCCTTCATGTTGGCGAAGATGGCGGTCGGACGGGTGTACCAGAAGCCGATCAGCAGGTAGGACACCAGGCCCACGGCTTCCCAGCCGAAGAACAGTTGCAGGAAGTTGTTCGCCATCACCAGCATCAGCATGGAGAAGGTGAACAGCGAGATGTACGAGAAGAAGCGGTTGTAGCCTTCATCTTCCGCCATGTAGCCGATGGTGTAGATGTGCACCATCAGCGACACAAAGGTCACCACGCACATCATCATCGCCGACAGCGAATCGATCTGGAAGCCGACTTCCAGCTTCATGCCGGCCACGGTCATCCAGGTGTAGATGGTTTCATTGAAGCGCGCGCCGTCGAGCACTTCCATCAGCGTCATCGCCGAAATAATGAATGCCACCAGCACGCCCAGAATGGTCGCCGCAGTCACGGTCTTGCGACCGACCACGTTGCCGAAGAATTTAGTTCCCAGCAAGCCTGCTACCGCTGCGCCCGCGAGGGGCGCCAGTGGTACGGCTAGCAAGAGATTAGCGTTAAGTGTACCCGCCATGATGAACCTTAATCGTTATTTTTCGGAGGTTAAAACTTAGCCCTTCAGGCTATCCAGGTCTTCTACGTTGATGGTGTCCAGATTACGGAACAGCACCACCAGGATCGCGAGGCCGATTGCCGATTCGGCAGCAGCAACGGTCAGGATAAAGAAGACAAAGATTTGGCCTGCCGCATCACCGAGGTAATGCGAGAACGCGATGAAGTTCATGTTCACTGCCAGCAGCATCAGTTCGATGGCCATCAGAATGACAATGACGTTCTTGCGGTTCAGGAAAATACCCACGATCGAGATCGCGAACAGGATCGCGCCCAGAACCAGGTAGTGAGCCAGGGATAAAGTCATGGTGCCTCCTTAACTTCGGTTTCAACCTGGCCGCGCGTAGTGACTGGATCAATTTTCACGATCTTCAGGCGGTCATTACGCTTGACGCGGACAGCGTCGGCTGGGTCGAAGAATTTGGTGTCTTTGCGCTTGCGCAGGGTCAGCGCCACGGCTGCGATGATCGCAACCAGCAGGACCACGGCGGCAATCTCAAAGCCATAGATGTATTTGGTGTAGATCAGCAGGCCCAGTTCCTTGGTGCCGCCGATATTGTTTGGATTGGCCACTTCCTGATCGAAGGTCAGGAACGAGCGCCACAGCACGGCAGCCATTTCCAGCACGATGATCACGCCGACAAACGAAGCGACTGGCAGATAGCCCCAGAAGTTTTCGCGCAGCTTTTCGGTGTCGATGTCGAGCATCATGACCACGAACAGGAACAGCACCATCACGGCGCCAACGTAGACCAGCACCAGCACGATGGCCAGGAACTCGGCTTCCAGCAGCATCCAGATGCCGGCGGCGTTGAAGAACGCCAGCACCAGGAACAGTGCCGCGTGCACCGGATTGCGGGCCGTGATAACGCGCAGCGAGGCCAATATCATGATGGCCGCGAAGACGTAGAACAAAGCAGTTTTAAATTCCATAACTAACCCAAGAGACGTACAGTTTTATTGATCACATCGCTGAAGCGGGCCTCACCGGAGTTCGGCCCGCCTGGGTCAGCGATAAGGAGCGTCCGCTGCGCGGGCTGCGGCGATATCGTTCTCGTAACGGTCGCCGACGGCCAGCAGCATCTCTTTCGTGTAGTACAGATCGCCGCGTTTCTCGCCGTGGTATTCCAGCACATGCGTTTCCACGATCGAATCAACCGGGCACGACTCTTCGCAGAAACCGCAGAAGATGCACTTGGTCAGATCGATGTCGTAACGGGTGGTACGGCGCGAGCCGTCCTCACGCTGCTCGGATTCGATGCTGATCGCCATCGCCGGGCACACTGCTTCGCACAGTTTGCAGGCGATGCAGCGCTCTTCCCCGTTCGGATAGCGGCGCAGCGCGTGCAGGCCACGGAAGCGCGGCGACATTGGCGTCTTCTCTTCCGGGTACTGCACGGTGATCTTGCGCGAGAACATATACTTGCCCGTCAGCGCCATCCCTTTGATCAGTTCGGTCAGCATGAAGCTACCGATAAAGTCTTTTAAACGTTCCATTTTCTTTAATCCCTTACTTCCAGATATTCCAGGAGGTCTGCATCCAGCCAGCGATGAACACCAGATACACCAGCGTCAGCGGAATGAATACTTTCCAGCCCAAACGCATGATCTGGTCATAACGGTAGCGTGGGAAAGTACCGCGCACCCAGATGAAGACCGACACCAGGAAGAACGCTTTGGCGAACAACCAGAAGAAGCCGCCGAAACCGCCCCAGAATTCGAGGAAGGCAAACGGTGCGGACCAGCCGCCCAGGAACATGATCGAACCCAGCGTGGCGATCAGGATCATGTTGGCGTATTCGGCCAGCATGAACATGGCGTAGGCCATGCCCGAGTATTCGACCATGTGGCCGGCAACGATTTCCGACTCGCCCTCGACCACGTCGAACGGGTGGCGGTTGCACTCGGCCAGGCCGGAGGTCAGGTAGACCACGAACAACGGCAGCAGCGGCAGCCAGTTCCACGACAGGAAGTTCAAGCCCTGCTCGACCATCATGCCTTTTTGCTGGCCGGCGACGATGTCACCGAAGTTCAGCGAACCGGACACCATCAGCACGACCACCAGCACGAAGCCCATCGGGATTTCGTAGGAAATCATCTGTGCCGAAGCGCGCATCGCGCCCATGAACGAGTACTTCGAGTTCGAGGCCCAGCCGGCGATGATGATGCCGTAGACTTCCATCGAGGTAATCGCCATCAGCAGCAGCAGACCGGCGTTGACGTTGGCGATCACGGCTTCCGGACCGAAAGGCACCACTGCCCAGCATGCCAGTGCCGGCATGATGGTCATGATCGGGCCGATGACGAACAGGCCTGGGTTGGCCTTGGCCGGGGTGATGATCTCTTTGAACAGCAGTTTCAGCGCATCGGCGATCGGCTGCAGCAGACCCAGCGGACCGACGCGGTTAGGACCGACGCGGATCTGGATCCAGCCGATGAACTTGCGCTCCCACAGGGTGGCGTAAGCAACCAGGCCCATCAGCGGCAGCAGCACGCACAGGACTTTGATCAGCGACCAGACCACTGGCCAGACTGGCGCCAGCACGCTGTTGGCGCCCAGCGTGTGTAGTGTAGTGACGAATTCAGGCAGCGCCATTATTTCACCTCTCCTGCTTTTTCAACGGTGATGGAACCAAACATGCTGCCCAGGGCGGCGGTCGATGCATGAGCAGCGGCCACGCGCACGGCGTTGGCTGGCAGTTTGGCGTCGACAGTGGCGACCAGGATCGCGCTGCCGAAGCCTTGGGTAACCTTGACCTTGTCGCCTTCGGCAACACCCAGTTGCTGCGCCAGGGCGCTCGACAGGTGCGCTTTCGGCGCAGCCGCGTCGGCCATCTTCTGCAGCGACTCGGCGCGGCGGACCACGGCGTCGGCGAAGTAGATCGGCACGTCGGCGATACGTTCAACACCAGTCGAGGTAGCGGTAGCGGCGGTCAGCGGCAGCTTGGACACGTTGTTCAGCTTGGCCGATACATCGGTCACGCCGGCGCCCAGCACTTCGTCGCGGATCGCTTCCGAGGTGTCGTAGTCGAAGCCGTCCAGGCCGAGGATGTTACCCAGCACGCGCAGCACTTTCCACGCAGGACGGGTTTCCAGCAGCGGCTTGACGGTGCCGTTGAAGCTTTGTGCACGGCCTTCAGCATTGATGAAGGTGCCCGAGGTTTCGCTGAATGGCGAAATCGGCAGCAGCACATCGGCGTAGTCCATGCCGTGCTTGTAGGCGGACAGGGCCACGACCATGTCGGCTTTCTTCAGGGCGGCCACGGCGGCTTGCGGATTGTGCGCGTCCAGTTCCGGTTCGGCGTTCAGCAGCAGGTAAGCGGCTTTCGGCTCGCTGAAGGCTGGCGCCTTGCCGCTGTTGGCGTTGGCGATGTAGGCGCCAACGGTGTTGGCGGCTTCGGTCAGGTAGCCCAGCTTGGCGCCGGTCTGTTCAGCGATCCATTGTGCGGCGGCGTGCAGCGCGGCAGCTTGTGGGTGCTGTACAGCAGCGTTGCCCAGGAATACGCCCTTGCTTTCGCCCGACAGCAGCGAAGCGGCGATCGCGGCAGCAGCGTCCGAGGCTTGTACGCCTTCGTAGCCTGCTGGTGCGGCAACTTCTTTCGCTTTAGCGACGGCGACAACCACTTGCGACAGCGCCGACAGCCACTCCGATGGAGCAACGATCAGTTTGTTGGCGATGGTCATCAGCTGGTCGTCGTCGGTTGCGTGCAGGATCGACAGCTTGGCGCCGCCCTTCACTGCGGTACGCAGACGGGTGGCCAGCAGCGGGTGATCCTTGCGCAGGAACGAGCCGATCACGAAGGCGCGGTTGAGCGCGCCGAATTCGCTGATCGACATGCCCAGCCACGGCGTCACGTCCGACGAGAAGTCGGTCTGGCGCAGGCGGGTGTCGACGCTGTCCGAGCCCATGGCGCGGGTCAGCTTTTGCAGCAGGTGCAGTTCTTCCAGCGTCGAGTGCGGCGTGGCCAGCGAGGCCAACGCATTGGCGCCGTGTTCGTGACGGATGTTTTTCAGGCCGTGCGCGACGTATTCCAGCGCGGTCTGCCAATCGACTTCCTTCCACTCGCCGCCCTGCTTCAGCATCGGCTGGGTCAGGCGGTCGCTGGTGTTCAGGCCTTCGTACGAGAAGCGGTCCTTGTCGGAAATCCAGCACTCGTTGACTGCGTCGTTTTCCAGCGGCAGCACGCGCATGACTTTGCCGGCTTTAACCTGAACGATCAGGTTGGCGCCCAGGCCGTCGTGCGGCGATACCGATTTACGGCGCGACAGTTCCCAGGTACGGGCGCTGTAACGGAATGGCTTGGAGGTCAGCGCGCCGACCGGGCACAGGTCGATCATATTGCCGGACATTTCCGAGTTGACGGTCTGGCCGACAAACGCGGTGATTTCCGAATGTTCGCCGCGGCCGATCATGCCCAGTTCCATGACGCCGGCCACTTCCTGGCCGAAACGCACGCAACGGGTGCACTGGATGCAACGCGCCATTTCCTGCATCGACACCAGCGGGCCGGCGTCTTTCGGGGTGACCACACGCTTGTCTTCTTCGTAGCGCGATTCGCCCTTGCCGTAGCCCACTGCCAAGTCTTGCAACTGGCACTCGCCGCCCTGATCGCAGATCGGGCAGTCCAGCGGGTGGTTAATCAGCAGGAATTCCATCACCGACTTCTGTGCCTGCGTGGCCTTGTCGGAGTTGGAGCGCACAATCATGCCCGCCGAGACCGGCGTTGCGCATGCTGGCAAAGGCTTGGGCGCCTTCTCCACTTCGACGAGGCACATGCGGCAGTTAGCTGCGATCGACAATTTCTTGTGATAGCAGAAGTGCGGAATGTAGGTTCCCAGTTTGTTGGCGGCGTCCATCACCATGCTACCAGCAGGGACTTCGACTTTTTTGCCGTCTATTTCGATTTCAACCATGGTGATCGTTACCTGACGCAGCTTAAATATACGCGGGCACGCAGCATTGCTTGTGCTCGATATGGTGTTCAAATTCTTCGCGGAATTGCTTGATGAACGCACGCATAGGCATTGCTGCCGCGTCGCCCAGCGCGCAAATCGTGCGGCCCTGGATGTTGTCGCATACCGAATTCAGCACGTCCAGGTCCGATGCGCGGCCCTGACCGTTTTCGATGCGGTGGATCATGCGGTACATCCAGCCCGTGCCTTCACGGCACGGCGTGCACTGGCCGCACGACTCTTCAAAGTAGAAGTACGCCAGGCGTTCCATGGCCTTGACCATGCAGCGGGTCTCGTCCAGCACGATGACCGCGCCGGAACCCAGCATCGAACCGGCCTTGGCGATCGAATCGTAATCCAGGTCGGTTTGCATCATGATCTCGCCACGGATCACCGGCGACGAGGAACCGCCAGGAATCACAGCCTTGATCTTTTTGCCGCCGCGCATGCCGCCTGCCAGTTCCAGCAGTTTGGCAAACGGCGTACCCAGTGGTACTTCGTAGTTGCCCGGACGCTCAACGTCGCCCGAGATCGAGAAGATCTTCGAGCCGCCGTTGTTCGGACGGCCAATCGCCAGGTACTTTTCAGGGCCCATGTTCAGGATGAACGGCACCGCAGCGAAGGTTTCAGTGTTGTTGATGGTGGTCGGTTTGCCGTACAGGCCGAACGACGCCGGGAATGGCGGCTTGAAACGCGGCTGGCCTTTTTTGCCTTCCAGCGATTCCAGCAACGCAGTCTCTTCGCCGCAGATGTAAGCGCCATAGCCATGGTGCGCGTGCAGCTGGAAGCTGAACTCGCTGCCCATGATCTTGTCGCCCAGGAAGCCGGCGGCGCGCGCCTCTTCCAGCGCTTCTTCAAAGCGGGTGTACACCTCGAAGATCTCGCCGTGGATGTAGTTGTAGCCAACCGTGATGCCCATCGCGTAGGCGCCGATGGCCATGCCTTCGATCAGCGAGTGCGGATTGTAGCGAAGAATGTCGCGGTCCTTGAAAGTGCCCGGTTCGCCCTCATCTGAGTTGCATACCAGGTACTTCTGGCCCGGGAACTGGCGCGGCATGAAGCTCCACTTCAGGCCGGTAGGGAAACCCGCGCCACCACGGCCGCGCAGCGACGACGCTTTCAGGTCGGCGATGATCTGTTCCGGGGTGATTTTCTCTTCGATGATACGGCGCAGGGCGCTGTAGCCGCCGCGCTTGACGTAATCTTCCAGATGCCAGTTATCGCCGTCGAGGCCGGCCAGGATGACTGGATCGATGTGTCGGTTGTGGAGTGACGTCATTTCTTCAGTTCCTCCACGAGGGAGTCAATTTTGTCATTGGACATGAAGCTGCACATGCGGTGGTTATTCACCAGCAGCACCGGTGCGTCGCCGCAGGCGCCCATGCACTCGCCTTCCATCAGCGTGAACGCGCCGTCTTCCGTGGTGTCACGGTAGTCGATGCCCAGCTTCTGCTTCAGGTGGTGTGCCGCGCGCTCGCCGCCCGACAGGGCGCAAGGCAGGTTGGTGCACACAGTGATCTTGTGCTTGCCGACCGGCTTCAGGTTGTACATATTGTAGAACGTCGCGACTTCCTGCACGGCGATGGCCGGCATGCGGATGTAGTCGGCCAGTTCCTGCATGGTTTCAGGCGAGACCCAGCCCAGTTCAACCTGGGCGTGCGCCAGCGCGGCCATCACGGCCGATTGGCGCTGATCGTCTGGGTACTTGGCCAGCTCGCGATCGATTTTTTTGTAGCACTGCTCGGATAACAACATACTTTTTGCCTCTCGCACTTAGCGGTCAATACTGCCGAACACGATGTCCTGCGTACCAATAATGGTGACGGCGTCGGCAATCATGTGGCCACGCGCCATTTCATCCAGCGACTGCAAGTGTGCATAGTCTGGAGCGCGCAGTTTCACGCGGTATGGCTTGTTGGCGCCGTCCGACACAATGTAGACACCGAACTCGCCTTTCGGGTGTTCCACCGCGCTGTAGGCTTCGCCTGGCGGTACGTGGAAACCTTCGGTGAACAGCTTGAAGTGGTGGATCAGCGATTCCATATTGGTCTTCATGTCCACGCGGCCTGGTGGCGCAACTTTGCGGTTGCTGGTCATGACGGGACCTGGGTTGTTGCGCAGCCATTCAACGCACTGCTTGATGATCTTGTTCGACTGGCGCAGTTCTTCCACGCGCACCAGGTAGCGGTCGTAGCAGTCGCCGTTGGTGCCGATCGGGATGTCGAAGTCCATCAGGTCGTACACTTCGTATGGCTGGTGCTTGCGCAGATCCCATTGGATGCCCGAACCGCGCAGCATGGCGCCGGTGAAGCCCATGGCTTTCGCATCTTCCGGCGACACCACGCCGATGCCGACGGTACGCTGTTTCCAGATACGGTTATCGGTCAGCAGGGTTTCGTATTCGTCGACATAGGTCGGGAAGCGCGCGGTGAAGGCTTCGATGAAGTCCAGCATCGAGCCCTGACGGTCCTTGTTCAGGTTGTCGATGGCCTTGGCCGAACGGATGATCGATGGCTTGTGCTGCGGCATTGCATCCGGCAGGTCGCGGTAGACACCGCCCGGACGGTAGTAGGCTGCGTGCATGCGCGCGCCCGATACCGCTTCGTAGCAGTCGAACAGGTCTTCGCGGTCGCGGAAGCAATACAGGAACGGGCCCATGGCGCCGACGTCCAGCGCGTGCGCGCCCAGCCACATCAGGTGATTCAGGATGCGGGTGATTTCGTCGAACATCACGCGGATGTATTGCGCACGCAGCGGCACTTCCAGGCCCAGCATCTTTTCGATGGCCATGACGTAGGCGTGCTCGTTGCACATCATCGACACGTAGTCGAGGCGGTCCATATACGGCACCGACTGCAGATAGGTCTTCTGCTCAGCCAGCTTCTCGGTGCCGCGGTGCAGCAGGCCGATGTGCGGGTCAGCGCGCTGGATCACTTCGCCGTCCAGCTCCAGCACCAGGCGCAGCACGCCGTGCGCGGCCGGGTGTTGCGGACCGAAGTTCAGGGTGTAGTTCTTAATTTCTGCCATGTTCTTACTTCCCGTAGGTTTCTTCGCGGATCACGCGCGGCACGTTTTCACGCGGCTCGATGGTGACCGGCTGGTAGACCACGCGCTTCTGTGCGGCGTCATAGGTCATTTCCACGTAGCCCGAGACCGGGAAGTCCTTGCGGAACGGGTGGCCGATGAAGCCATAGTCGGTCAGGATGCGGCGCAGGTCGTTGTGGTTCTCGAACAGGATGCCGAACATGTCGAACGCTTCACGCTCGTACCAGTTCAGCGAACGCCACAGCGGCGTCAGCGACGGCAGCAGCGGCATCTCGTCGTCAGCGCAGAAAGCGCGTACACGGACGCGCCAGTTGTACTGGACCGACAGCAGGTGGGTGACAGCCGCGAAACGCAGGCCATCCCAGGCGCCATCGCCATAGTTCAGGTAATCGACGCCGCACAGGTCGATGGCGGTGTCGAAGCCCAGCGTGGCGTCGTCGCGCAGCGTCTGCATCACGGCGTAGTAATCAGCGGCCTTGACGGTCAGCGTGATCTCGCCCAGCGCAACGACCGTAGAAACGCGGTCGCCCAGGGCAGTGCCGAGGGCGGTTTGGAGTTTTTCCAGATGTGTAGTCATATTGTGTTGCGCCCCCGTTAGCGTGCGATCGTATTGGTGCGCTTGATCTTGTTCTGTAACTGCATGATGCCGTACAGCAGGGCCTCAGCAGTTGGTGGACAGCCTGGCACGTACACGTCAACCGGCACGATGCGATCGCAGCCGCGCACAACGGAGTAAGAGTAGTGATAGTAGCCGCCACCATTGGCGCAGGAACCCATCGAGATGACCCAGCGCGGCTCCGGCATCTGGTCGTAGACCTTGCGCAGTGCCGGCGCCATCTTGTTGCACAGCGTGCCGGCCACGATCATCACGTCGGACTGACGTGGCGATGGACGGAACACCACGCCGAAGCGGTCCATGTCGTAACGGGCAGCGCCCACGTGCATCATTTCGACTGCGCAGCAAGCCAGACCGAACGTCATCGGGAACATCGAACCCGTACGCGCCCAGTTGATCAGCTTGTCGGCCGAGGTGGTGATGAAACCTTCGTTTAATACGCCTTCAATAGCCATGGCTTATTCCCAATCAAGGGCACCTTTCTTCCAGATATACCAAAAACCGACCACGAATTCGGCGATGAACACCATCATCGTAACGAAGCCCTGCCAGCCCAGTTCGCGCATGGATACGCCCCACGGGAAGAAGAATGCCGTTTCCAGATCGAACAAAATAAAGAGAATCGCGACGAGGTAGTAACGCACGTCGAATTTCATGCGCGCGTCTTCGAACGCTTCGAAGCCGCATTCATACGGGGACAGCTTGGCTGCATCCGGCCTTTTTGGGCCGAGGATGTGACCGAGTACTTGGGGAGCAATGCCTACGCCGAGACCGACGAGGATAAACAACAGGACGGGGAGATAATTTTCGAGGTTCACGATTAGATGAGCTTATGTTGAACGATCAGTTTAAAGGACACATCGCGGTACGCTGCGGTGCGCTTAACGTTCGCCCCAATCGAAAAACTGCTCAGACCAGGATCGAACGACACATCCTCGTAAAAAAGCCAGCTTGGTACCACCCTTGCTGGCCTATATTCTGGTGCCGACGACGAGACTCGAACTCGTACAGCTTGCGCCACTACCCCCTCAAGATAGCGTGTCTACCAATTTCACCACGTCGGCATAAGGCCGTTATTTTACTTCGTTTTCACGCGGTTGTTAATCCCGTATTGCGTCAAAACAAGAAAAAATCGATAAATCTTTAACTATTTTTGTGCTCACAAAGATACTGCTAAAACTATGAGCAAACAACTTAAAAAAATATCAACAGCACTAAATAACTACAGAGATTATATTACTTTGGAATAGAGTTTGCAGGAGCCGGTGCAACTGGCGCCGAAGCGGCAGGTGCTGCTGGCGCGGTTGCCGGCGCTGCGGCAGGCGCTGCCGGCACGGTGGTTTGCGCGCGATCCATCACGCCGCCGCTGACGTTGTTGGCGCGGTGGGTCGTGATGTACGACAGGCTCAGCGTGGCGATGAAGAAGATCGCGGCAGCAACACCGGTCGACTTCGACATGAAGTTGGAGGAGCCGGTGGCGCCGAACAGGCTGCCGGAAGCGCCGGAGCCGAAGGCCGCGCCCATGTCGGCGCCCTTACCGTGTTGCAGCAGCACCAGGCCGATAATGGCGATGGCGGAAACCACCTGCACTACGATAACCAGATTGAAAAAGTTCATGTTATTCCGTTCCAAATTAAAAGTTTTGTATCGTTTTGTTTCTACTGCGCGTTTCTACTGCAATTTACTGCATTTATACGGCCTGAATAATCCCGAGGAAATCACTCGGCTTTAACGCGGCGCCGCCAATCAGGCCGCCGTCAATATCCGGCTGGGCCATCAATTCTTTTGCATTCTCCGGTTTCATACTGCCACCGTAGAGTATTTTCACTTCCGCCGCCGCAGCCGCGTGTTTTTCCGCCAGGCAGTCACGCAGGAAGCGGTGTGCATCCTGGGCGATTTGCGGCGTGGCGGTCTTGCCGGTGCCGATCGCCCATACCGGCTCGTAGGCCAGCACGATCTTTGCCACGTCGTCGGCCGCGATCGCATCCAGCACGGCTTGCAGCTGACCGCAGATCACCTCTTCGGTCTGCCCTGCTTCGCGCTCGGCCAGCGACTCGCCAACACACACCACCGGCGTCAACCCTGCTGCCAGCGCCACCACCGTCTTCCGCGCCACCAGCTCGCTGCTTTCGTGGTGATAGGAGCGGCGCTCGGAGTGACCGCACAACACGTAGGTGGCGCCGAAATCCTGCAACATCGCCGCCGATACTTCGCCAGTATACGCTCCGCTGGCGTGAATGGACACATCTTGTGCCCCCCACGCCACGGCCGAGCCAGCCAGTTCAGCCTGGCACTGGGCCAGATAGGGCGCCGGCACACACACCGCGCAGTCCGCGCCAAAGTCGTTCAAGCCGGCGACTATCCCCGACAACAGCGCCGTGTTGGCGGCGCGACTGCCATTCATTTTCCAGTTGCCGATAACGAGTTTGCGACGCATAAGCTTGCCCAAAGGTTTGATAACCCACTATTTTACCGCGCCCAAAAACGCATGGTCAAACAGGCAAAGCCTCTCCCCGGCTATCGAAAACCGTAAATTTACTACGCATTTTACAACGAAATCACCGTCAGATCACCTGCAACATGATTTTTCCGACGTGCGAACTGCTTTCCATCAGCGCATGCGCGGCGGCCGCCTGCTCCAGCGGGAAGACCGTATGAATGACCGGCTTGAGCTTGCGCTCGGCCATCATCGGCCAGACTTTTTCCTTCAGTTTTTTGGCGATCGCCCCCTTGAATTCGGCCGAGCGCGGGCGCAAGGTCGAGCCGGTGACGGTCAGGCGGCGGCGCAGCACCTGGCCCATATCCAGCGTCGATTTGCCGCCGCCCAGCGTGGCGATGATGGCGATGCGGCCATCGTCGGCCAGGCAGGAAACCTCGCGTGGCAGGTAGTCTCCGGCCACCATGTCCAGAATCACGTCGACGCCGCGGTCGTTGGTCAGCGACTTGACGACCGCCGCGAAATCCTCGGTTTTATAGTTGATGCCGCGTTCGGCGCCGAGCTGCACACAGGCCGCCACCTTGTCATCGGAGCCGGCGGTGGCGAACACGCGGTGGCCCATCGCCGAGGCCAGCTGGATGGCGGTAACGCCGATTCCGGAGCTGCCGCCCTGCACCAGCAAAGTCTCGCCGGCGCTCAGATTGGCGCGGTCAAAAACGTTGCTCCAGACTGTGAAGTAATTTTCCGGAATTGTCGCCGCTTCGAGCATCGACCAGCCTTTCGGGACTGGTAAAACCTGCTGTATCGGAGCAACAACATACTCGGCATAGCCGCCGCCCTGCACCAAAGCGCAGACATGGTCACCGATATCGAGGGTGGTGTAGTCGAGATCACCGTCGACGATTTCGCCGGCGACTTCCAGGCCGGGAATGTCGGAAGCGCCCGGCGGCGGCGCGTAATTGCCGGTGCGCTGGAACACGTCCGGGCGGTTGACGCCGGCGGCATGCACCTTGATCAGCACCTCGCCGGACTTCACCACCGGCATCGGGCGTTCACACAGTTTCAGGACATCGGCCGGGCCGGGTTGGGTGATTTCAATCGCGCGCATCGTTCGCCCTCTATGGATAAAGAGCGATTGTACGACTTCCGCACTTTACCCGCCGCCAGTGCGGGACTTCTGCGGTAAAGCCGTGTTGGGCCGCCAGGCCGCCGACAGCGCCTGCCCCTCCTCGATCTGCTCCTTGCTCATATGCTTGAGCACCTGCGCGCGCTGCTCGGCCGCATTGGCCGAACCATTGGCTGCCGCCAGATTCCATAACATATAAGCAATCACATTATCCTGCGGCATGCCGCCCATATGATAACGATACATCAGTCCCAGCACCTGCTGCGCGTCCGGGTGTCCCTGCTCGGCCGCCTTGCGGAACCACGACACCGCCTGCTTGTGATCCTGGATCACCGCGTTGCCGGTGTAATACATGGCGCCGACCACGTATTGCGCGTCGGCCTTGCCCTTTAGCGCCGCCTTGCGGTGCCACTCCAGCGCCGCCTTGTAATCCTGCGGCACGCCGCGACCCATGTAGTACATCAGCCCCAGCAGATGCTGCGCATCCACATTGCCGGCCTGCGCCAGCGGGCGTATCTCTTTCAATGCCACCGCATAGTTCTTGCTGTTGTACGCGGTCGCCCCTTCGGCGAATCCTGCCATCGCGGCTTGCTGCCAGCCGAGTGCGATGACGATCGCTAGTATGAATTTTTTCATATCGCGTTGTATAGTAGGTGTGTTGTTACTTCCAGCTGACCTTGCCCAGCCCGTCCACCGACACATTGCGGTTCAACGGCTTGCCATACACAATGACCGATCCCAGGCCACTGAGGTTCAGCGTCGCATTGGTTCTGGCGGTAACGGTGGCGTTGCCCAGGCCGCTCAGGTCGACATCGACAGAATCCGCCTGGAACTGCTGCGCATTCAGCCCGCCGACGCCGCCCAGGTTGGCCTTCAGCAGCTTGCTGCGCCCGCCCAGCGTGATATAGCCGGCGCCGCGCAGGTCCAGCTCGGCTTCTTCATTCTCGCTCAGCCACACGTTCATGCTGCCGACGCCGCCCAGGTTGGCCTTGACGATTTTGTAGTCGCAGACGATTTTCATGCTGCCGGCGCCATCCAGGGTCAGATCCAGCTTGTCGCCGCTGAAACCGTTGATTTCGGTCTGGCCGACGCCTTCCGACACCACTTCGCGCAATTTTGGAAGGATCAGCTCGGCACGGGCGGTGCCGCGCCCGATCTTGATGCCGCGCCCCTCGCTTTCCAGATGCAAGGTGTCGCCGGATTGGGACGCGGTCAGCTTGTCCAGGTAGCGCTTCTCGCCGATGATGCGCAGCGTCGGCGTGTCGCCCTGGCGCAGCTTGAGATCGACGACGCCATCGATCTTGACCCGCACCACGCGGGCATCGATGGGGATCATGCGTGTTTCGGTGACGTCGTCAGCGGCGCCGGCACGGCCAAACAGCGAGCAAAACGCGGCAAACAGCAAGCCGAACTGGAAAAGCTTCTTCATATCGCATCCTCTGGTGTTGATACAAGCATCATAGCCCGCGCGCACGAACCAGCGACCAGGGATTGCGACGAACTGCACAAAACGGCGACTGGACGGCAAAAACCTCCGCCCCGTCGTTCCGGCGTACGCCGCAACCCATGCTGGGGATACCCGCCTGCGCGAAAATGCGGCGGCGGGGCTAGCGGTTGACGATGCGCGCCACCAGGCCGGCGCGGCCGGTGCGGTCGAAAGCGGCGGCGGAAATCGTGCCCCTGGCGGCGATCGGCCCGGTCACCGGCTTGCTGCGCACCGTCGGTGCACTGCCATCGGTGGTGTAGCGCAAAGTCATGCCCGGCAGCAGATGGTTGATCAGCACCTTGCCGCCCTCCACCACCATTCCTGGCGGCGCGATCCGGTAAGCCACATCGCCGCGCTCCAGGTCCAGGCGCGGCAGCACCCGCTGTCCCAGCACATTGACGAAGCCCGACCAGGCTGCCCGATGCAAGCCGGCCGTCTGCGCCGCATCGCCAGCCAGCGCCCAGGCCGGGTCCGGTGCCCACGCCCGCTCGGCCACCGCCAGCAGTCGCGGCATCATCAGGTAGTCCAGCTGGCTGGCTTCACGGATCGTTTCCGAAAACAGCGTGGCTTCCAGTCCGCGTATGCGCTTGCGCCCAGGCTCGCTCAACTGCGCGCTGATCGGCTTGAAGTTGTACACCGTATCCAGCTCCACATACGCGCCCCAGTTGACTCCCGGCTCCTCCGGATTGGCATTGGCCGCCATATCCAGATACATATTGGTCACCGGCGCCAGCACAATGTCGTAGCCGGCGTTGGCAGCACGCCACGCAAATTCCTCATTGCCCGGCGTGTTATTCCATACATACAGGCTGAAACCCCGCTGCGTAAAGCGCGGATTCGGCAGCAGTTGCGCGCCTTCCTGCGCCGAACGACGCGCCCCCAGCTCCTCCCAGCCCGAGGCAGTCATGCCATGCTTGCGCAGGATGCCGTCGACACGGTTGTAAAAGTAATCCCACAGATCCGCCACGCTGGCCAGCTTCTCGCGCTGCATCAGCGCCAGGCTGACCGGCGATTTCTCCCATGCGCCATGCGGCAGCTCATCGCCGCCGACATGCATGGTCTTCAACGGCACGCCAGCGTCGCGGTGCAGCGCAGCGATCTGTTCGACCACATGATCGATGAATGCATAGCTGGACTCCAGGCCAGGATTGATCACATGATCGTTGTACTGCTGCGGCGAGTTATACACCGAGCGGTCGTCGAAATCGTTCAGCAGGTAGCGCGCCGCCCCCTGCTCGCCCGCCGCCGTCAGCCGGTGATAGCGCGCCTCCATCGCCTTGACGGCGGCGCGTGCATGGCCCGGCATCTCCACCTCCGGTATCACCTCGATGTGGCGTGCGGCCGCGTAGCGCAGGATCTCGATATAGTCGGCGCGGGTGTAGTAGCCGCTGCCATGCGGATCGTCGCTGCGCGGGCCCGAACCATACGCCGGCGGCAAACGCACGCCATCCTTCGCGCTGTAGCCACGCACCGCACCGATGCTGGTCAGTTCCGGCAGGCCGGCGATTTCCAGCCGCCAGCCTTCATCATCGGTGATGTGGAAATGCAGCTTGTTTAGCTTGTAGGTGGCCATCAGGTCCAGCGTCTTCAGCACCACTTCCTTCGGCTGGAAGTTGCGCGCGACATCCAGCTGGAAGCCGCGATAGGCGAAGCGCGGCGCATCCACCACCTCCAGCGCCGGCAACTCGATCTGCGCGGCGGCAGGCGACGGCAAAGGCAACAGATCGTGCAGCGATTGCAGGCCACGCGCGACACCAGCCGCCGTGTTGCCGGTGATGTTGATGCCATCGTCGGCGCTGATGCTCAGCTCATAGGCTTCCGGCGACTGCTGCCCGTCCACCACACCGATGCGCAGGCGCAGCGGCAGCGGTGTACGCGTGCTATCCCCCTGCGGCAGATAGCGCGCAAACAGCGCGCGGGCAAACGCCGTTTCGTACTTCAGACCAGGGCCGGAGATCACTTGCGGCGCGCGCAGCAACTGCACGCGACCGGCGCCTGCCTTCAATTCCAGCGGCGTCGGAAAGAGTGGCGGCAGCGCGCTGGCCGGCAGCAGGTCCGCCTGCGCATTGCGGCGGTAGGTATCCTGCGGCATCACCAGCACATGTGCGCCGGCCGGCCGCGTCAACTGTTCCGGGCGTGTCGGCAGCAGCACCTGATAGTCGCTGACGGCGTGCGCCACCTCCGGCGCGGCATCGTAGACCAGGTAAGGACCGGCGGGCGCGCGTTCCAGCTTGATCAGCACATCGGAAAAATAGTAATCCACATGCAGCGTGCGCCCCGCCTTCAGGCCCTTGAAGCCGGCCGCCGGCCGCACGCGGTACAAGCCGCCACTGACTTTTTCCATCACCAGGTGACCATCCAGCGGCCCATTGACGATGCCATACGCGGTGTTGAAATACAGCGACCAGCCCTGCGCCGGCAACGGCGCTCCCTTCAGCGCGGTGATGCTGAGGCGCGCCTTGGTTCGCCCCTGCGGCCCGGCCAGTTCGTTGCGCAACACCTCCCAGCGCATTTTCAACGGCTGCTGCGCCGCATGGAGGGGAGAAGTCAGCGCGCTCAAAACCAGCACGCAAGCTGCAAGGTGGTATCTCTTCATGTTTAGTAAACCTGAATAAACTGCGTCATCAAATGGTGTTCTGTTTGACCACCCCGAATCGGAGGTCAATACTGAATTGTCAGATTGCCACATCCTGAGCGCGGCCGCATCAAGATTTGGCGAATGACCACTCTAATAACACCAAGGAGACAAAATGCTGCACCCTACGAGTAAGACGCTGATGAGTCTTGCCGTGGCCAGCGCTTGCAGTTTCATGAGCGTGGCCGCTGCGCAGGACGAAATCCCGGAAGTTCAAGTCACCGCCACCCGCTATTCCACTTCGCTGCTCAAGACCCCGCTGGCGGTCACCGCCATCACCCAGGAACAGCTGGCGCGCAAGGGCGCCACCAGCCTGCGTGACCTGAGCGGCGAAATGCCCAACGTCGTCATCGAAAACACCGGCCTCGATTCGGCGGTGCAGATCACCATACGCGGCATCACCTCCACCAATTTTACCGAGACCGGCGACCCGGCGGTCGGCTTCCACGTCGACGGCATGTACTCGCCGCGCCCGCAAGGCGCGCAGGCGCTGATGTTCGATCTGGAGCAGGTGGAAGTGCTGCGCGGCCCGCAAGGGACGCTGTTCGGCCGTAACTCGACCGGCGGCAGCATCAACGTCATTCCCGCCAAGCCCGATTGGACCGGTAACTACGGCAATGCGCAGCTGGACCTGGGCAACTACAACAAGAAGCAGCTGAACCTGGTGCAAAACTGGGTGATCAACGACTCGCTCGCGCTGCGTGGCACCTTCATGAAAGTGAAACGCGACGGCTATGCCAACCAGAGCCGCGACGTCAGCGAAGCCAATGCGCCAGCGCTGGGCTGGATCCCGAATGGCAAGCCGGACGTCGACCAGCGCTTCAATACGCCGGTCGGTCCGAGCAAGTACTACACCAACCAGGACCAATGGGCGGGCCGCCTGACTGCGCTGCTGAAGGTCAATCGCGACCTCACCGCCAAGGCGGCCTACGAAGAATTCCAGGACTCCAGCGCCGGCGGCGCCAACTTCCGCGACTGCGAGGCCGGCGCCGGCACACGCTACGCTTGCACCGACCAGGGCAAGTGGGACATCAATGTCAACGTGCCGGGTCACATCGACATGAAGATCCGCACACTCCGCACCGGCGTCAACTGGAATATCAACGACCACACCAGCTTCGACTACACCTTCCAGGTGGCCGACCAGCGGCGCTCGGAGATCACCGACGACGACAAGGGCCTGCAGAACGCCGCACCATTCCAGATCAACGGCGCCTATCCGAATTCCGCCGACGGCAACTGGGGCACCTGGCCGCTGACCGACTCCTTCCACCGCACGCTATCCTCGCGCTACCTGTCGACCGTACACGAGGCCCAGCTCAAGCAGCAACTGGGCAGCGTCAAATACGTGGCGGGCCTGTTCTGGATGCACGAGCGGAACGCGATCGACTACGAGCAGACCAACACCATCCAGAAGCCTTACGGCGATGTCGGCAGCGTGCTGTATCACCAGCCTAACCGCCAGGTGGACGCCAAGGCAGCCTTCGCGCAAGCCGACTGGCAATTCATCCCGACATGGACCGCCACCGCCGGCGCGCGCTACAGCGTCGACAGCAAGGAGGACAAAGGCGGCAAGGTGTATGGCGCCAACTGGATCGGCAACGCCGCCTACTACAACGGCTGGTATTCGCAAGGCACGCCCGGCACGCCGGGCTTCCACGTTCACGACGGCACCGACCTCTCGCCGGGCATGGGCGGCAGCGTCGATGCTTATCGCCTGTATGGATCGCCAACCTCCAACGACCACAAACAGACATGGAACAAGGTCACCTGGCGCCTCGGCCTGCAGAAGCAGATCGACAACAACAAGATGGTCTACGGCTCCATCTCTACCGGCTACAAGGCGGGAGGCTTCGCCGACAAGGCGGACACCTGCAACTATCACCTGTGCGCCGACGGCAAGCCGGGACAAGTCACCTTCCTGCCCTACGATCCGGAAACCGTCACCAACTATGAGCTGGGCTTCAAGGGCAAGTTCCTGGAAAACAAACTGAGCCTGTCCGCCACTGCCTTCCTCATGAAGTACAAAGGCATGCAGCTGACCGGCACCTACTTCGTCAACCAGATCATTCCGGACAACGGCCTGCCCTGCCCGGCCGACCAGCCGAAATGCGATGTGTACGAAACCTGGCGTACCATCAACGTCGGCCGCGTCAACATCCCTGGCCTGGAACTGGAATGGGATTACCGGCCATGGCGCGGTGCGCGCTTCGGTGGCGGGTTCGCCTACATCAACACCAGCGTCCACGACTTCAATTCGTACAGCGACGACTATCTGTGCGACGTGCGCACCGAACTGGGACTGCAGGCCTGCCCGGCCGTCTACAACGGCACCGACAAGACGCTGCTGGGCCGCCGCCTTGCCGATATCGACGGCAACCACCTGCCGAATACGCCGAAGTATCAGCTCAACCTGAACTTCTCGCAGGAGTTCGGTCTGGCAAACGGCTACAAGGTGATCCCGTATGTGAAGGTGAACTGGCGCGACAAGGCCTACTTCGATCTGCTGAATTCCGAGTTCGCACACATCGGCCGTTACCAGAGCGCCTATGCGACGGGCGACGCGTCGGTGCGGCTTGAATCGCCGGAAGACACATGGCACGCCGAACTGTACGTCCGCAATTTCAGCGACAAGCATGCCAAGACCAGCACCGACTCGGCCTTCGGTGGCTTCATGAAGTCCAACTTCATCGAACCACGCATGTTCGGCTTCCGCATCGGCGCCAACTTCTAGGCGGATTTACTGCGCACCAGATCGAGCCAGGCGCGCGCGGCGAATGAAAGATGTCCGCCGCGCCGCCAGGCCAGCATCAGCTTCCAGTCCAGCGCCGGTTCCTGAAGCTTAACCACGGTGAACTGGCCCTTCTCCAGCGTATCGCAAAACACCTTGGGCAGCAGCGTGACGCCGACGCCCAGCCGCACCAGCGAGGCGACGAAATCCCATTGACCGCTACGACTGCTGATGCGTGGCTTGAAGCCGGCGCGCAGGCAGGCATCCGCAATCACTTCGTTCAGCGCGAAGCCTTCGCCGTAGAAGATGAAGGCGCAATCGGCCAATTCGCTGAGCGCCACGCCGCGACGTCCGCGCCATGGCGCATCCTTGGGCGCCAGCAGGCACATGGGCGATGTCAGCAACGGGAAGGAATCGAAGTCCTGCCATGCCGACGCATTGGAAGGATAGTCCAGCATCGTCCCCATTTCCAGCGCGCCGCTGCGCAAGTCCGCCTCGATGCCTTGCGAGCCGCCCTCAAACAGCTTGAGTTCTATCTGCGGATAGCGCTTGTGATAAGCCGCCAGCAGCGGCGCCAGTGGCGCGTGCGCCTGCTGGGTGACGCCGATGCGCAGATCGCCGCGCCGCATCTGCTGCAAGTCAGCCAGCTCAACGCCCATTTCTTCATGCATCGCCAGCAGCGCGCGGCCGCGTTGCAGCACCACGTTGCCGGCGTCGGTCAGCGTGAAGCGCTTGCCGACACGTTCCAGCAGCGTCAAGTCGAGCGACTGCTCCAGCTGCTGGATCATCTTGCTGACCGTCGGCTGGGTCACATGCAGCGCCTCGGCAGCGCGGCTGAAGCCCTGATGGTCGACCACAGCAACGAAATAGCGCAGTGCGCGGATGTCCATTATCTATTCCAATTCAGAATGATTTTAATAATTTTAATTCATTTTATCTTTTATCCGGCGACACCTAAAATGGCAGCATGAAACGTATTGTCTACACATTGGCGCAGGTGCTGGGGCTGATCGCGGCGTGGTATGCCGCCGACCGCTTCTCGGCCTGGGTCGGCTTGCCCTTCTCCGGCGGCGTGGTCGGCCTGATTATCATGGTCGCGCTGCTGCAATCCGGCGTGCTGCGGCCTTCCGCCATCGAACATGGCGCGGACTGGCTGCTGTCCAATATGCTGCTGTTCTTCATTCCGCTGGTGGTATCGGTGGTGCAATTCACCGGCTTGCTGAAAGAAGATGGCCTGCGGCTGTTCGCCGCCATCGGCATCGGCTTCGCCTGCGTGATGCTGGCGACCGCTTTCACCGTCGAATGGGTGTGCCGCTTTGAGCGCGGCCGCAAGCTGCGCCGGTTGCGCGCGGAGCGTGCCGCGTGAAGCCGCTGCTGTTCCTGCTGCTGACACTGGGCCTGTTCTATGCAAATCAGGCTTTGCACAAACGCTACCCGCGCCTGTGGCTGACGCCCGCCATCGCCACCTCGGCGGTGCTGATCGCGGTGGTGCAGCTGTCGTCGACACCGTTCCCGGTCTACTTTGGCGATACGCGCTGGCTGTCCTGGCTACTCGGCCCGGCAACGGTAGCGTTTGCGCTGCCGATCTATCAGTATCGCGATCTGGTGAAGGAGCACTGGCTGGCGCTGACGCTCGGCAGCGTGGCCGGTATCGCCGCTTCGCTGGGCAGCACACTGCTGCTGGACCGCTTGCTGGACCTGCACGGCAGCATGGCGCAAAGCCTGCTGGCACGCTCGGTGTCGACACCTTTTGCACTCGAAGCCACGCGCCACCTGGGCGGTTCGGCGCAGCTGACCGGCGTGTTTGTCATCATTACCGGCTTGTTCGGCATCCTGCTTGGCCAGGTGCTGCTGGCGAGGCTGCCGCTGCGCATGCGCATTGCGCGCGGCGCACCGTATGGCGCGGCGGCCCATGGCTTCGGCTTGAGCAAGGCGCGTTCGATTGGTCCGCAGGAAGGCGCGGTCGCCAGCCTGACCATGATCTTCAGCGGCGTGTTGATGGTGCTGCTGGCGCCCATGCTGGGCCAACTGATTACCAGCGCATAACCTTGCGCACCTGCGGCAGCAGGTCGTTGACGATGCTGATGTTTTGCGCGCCGGTCGGATGGCCGTTGGCGGCGTCGCCCGGATAACCTTTGGAGGCGATGGCGTGCACGCGTGAATCGCCCACGCGGCGTATCGTTTCGCTGATGTAGGCCGTGAGCACGGCCTGCTTTTCGCCGGTGAGAATGCCGCCTTCAGTCAGCATGATCTGCGCTTGCGGATGGTCTTGCAACAGCGTGTTCACCAGTGATACATACGCGGTCACATACTGCTCGCGCTCCGGTATGCCGGTGGTCATGTCGTTGGTGCCGATGGCGACCAGGATGGCGTCCGGCCGGTAGTCGCGCTGATCCCACGGCACGGCGACCGGCTGCGTCGGCAGCGCCATGCCGTAATAGTCGGCCAGATTCAGTTCCTTGGTTTTGCCTTCCCACGTGCGGACCAGGCCTCGTCCTCCGTAGCAGACCAGCTGTACCTGCGCTTTCAGCTGCTGCGCCATCAACATGCCATAAGATGCACGCGGATTGGCCGATGCCGCGCCGTTCTCCTCACCGGGCACACGGTCGATCGCCGCACCGCAGGTGACGGAGTCGCCCAGCAACAGCAGCTTGCGGTCCGGCAGAGTTGGCGCCGCGTGCCACGCGCCATCCGTGTCGAGGTCCAGCAAAGCCGCATTGCCCTGCCAGGTTTCCGAGCGGTTGACAATTTGCGCGGTATGCAGACCGCGCGCCAGCCCGGCCGCCAGCACCTGCGTCTGACGACCTTCATCCAGGCGCAGCTTGCGTGCCTCGCCGTCCACAATCACGTCCACATAGCTTTGCTTGCCGCTGGCCTGCATGGTGGCGATCAGCCGTGTGCCCTCAAAACTGACCTGAAAGCTCACGCCGGGATAGCTGAAGCGCACGCCGCCATCCGCTAGCGTTTGCGTGCGCCCCATGCGCGCAACGTGCGGATCGGCGGCCGGAATGGTCGCCGATCCGGCGAGACTGGCGGCAAGCCAGCCTGCCGCCGTCAATGCCGCCTTTATCCGGCGCTGTGGGCGAAATCGGCTCACACTCACTCCATCAGCTTGCGGATATCCGGCAGCATGGCGTCGGCCCACAGTTGATAGCCCCACGGTGTCGGATGCAGGAAGTCCGGCATTACATCCGCCGACATCACGCCATCCTTCTGCAGGAACGCCTGGCCATAATCATGGAAGAACACGTGCTTGCCATCGTTGAGGGTCGCAACCATGCGGTTCAACTCCACTACCCGCTTGCGCTCCACGCTTTGCGGCGACTCGCCGTGCGGCAGAATGGCGTTCAGCAGAATGCGCGCATCCGGATACAGCTTGCGCAACTGCGCCACCACCAGCTTGACGCCATCAAAGGCTTGCGCCGGCGTCGCGTTGCAGAAGCTGAAGTTGTTGACGCCGATGGTCAGCACCACAGTCTTGGGACGCAGCTTTTCAGCGTGCCCGTTCTGCAAGCGCCACAACACATTGCCGGTATGGTCGCCGCCGATGCCGAAATTGGCCGTGCGCCACTGACCGAAGGAGCGCTTCCAGACATCCGCGTTCCAGCCCTCGGTGATCGAGTCGCCAACAAACAGCAGGTCGACGCCGCCCTTGTCGGCGACTTCCACGTCTTCGTCGAACATCTGCTGCCAGCGGGTGCGCGACATCCAGTGGTAACTCAGCTTGCGCGGCGCCGGCGTGGTGCTGCACGCCGCGCCATCCAGCGGCTGCGGCTTGAGGCGCAACAGCAGCACGCTATGCGGCGCCACCTTCGCTTCCAGCTTCTTGCCGGTATCGCCCGACTTGCCGCCCCAGATGTCTTGCCAGTCATAGGTTGCCAGCTTGAAGTCGAGTTCACGCTTGCTCAGCTCATCGCTGACCAGGTGCGCTTTCCAGTCATAGTTGACGCCGGCCGCCTGCTCGCCGCGATTCAGCACCATCAGCGCCCATTCGTTGTTCGCCAGCGGCTTGGCCCAGTATTCCAGTTTGCCGTCGTCGAAGAACTTCCAAGCCTGGATGCCGGCCTTGTCCTGGTTGATCGCGATGACATCCTTGTTCTCCAGGATGCGCAGCGTGGATTGCGGAATTTTGCGCAGGTCGTTGCCGAGGATGAGCGGTGACGCCATCATCGCCCAGATCGAGAAGTGCGCGCGGTCCTCGTCTTCCGTCATGCCCATGCCGACTTCCAGCATGTCCATATCGTTCCAGTGGCCCGGGCCGGCGTACTTGCGCAAGCCGGCCTGGCGGTCGAAGATGCGCAACACACCAAGGCGCGAGTAAGCATCGTGATTCAGCTCGCAGTTCCAGCATGGATAAATGTCCGCGCTGGTGCGCCACGAATGGCCGATGTCCCTGGCCCACTCCCACGGCTTGTTGTCGCCCCATTCGCACATGCTGAAAAACATCGGCCGGCCAGCGGCACGGATGGCGTCGCGCATCGTGGTGTAGGCGCCCTGAGCGCTCAGGCCCTTGGTGTCGCACCAGTCATACTTGACGTAATCGATGCCCCAGCCGGCGTAGGTCTTGGCATCCTGATACTCGTGGCCACGGCTGCCCGGCTTGCCGCCGCAGGTGGTGGCGCCGGCGTCCGAATAAATGCCCAGCTTGAGGCCCTTGCTGTGCACATAATCTGCCAGCGCCTTCATCCCCGACGGGAAGCGTTCCGGGTCCGGATGGATGAAGCCATCCTTGTCACGCTTGCCGTGCCAGCAGTCGTCGATGTTGACATACTCGTAGCCGGCATCCTTGAGACCCAGCCTGACCATGGCGTCCGCTGTATCGCGGATCAGCTTTTCGTTGATGTCGCAACCGAACGAGTTCCAGCTGTTCCAGCCCATCTGCGGCGTGTCGGCCAGCCCGGCAAACTTCTGGGCGTGGGCGTTGACGCTGACGATCATCGCCAGCAATACCAGCAGGCGCTTCATCGCTTGATACCGTGCAGTTTGTCGGCGTACTCCTTAATCAGCAGCAGCGAGCTGACGTCAGAATCGAACACCGAGTACAGGCCCTGCTCTTCCTGCGGCGGATCGCCGACGAAGTCATTGCCTGGCTTCCACCAGTAATCCGCATTGGCCGCGCGTCCCATGCCGCCCCATGCCCAGAAATTGAAGCCGGCGATCGGATCGCCTTTCTGTGCGCGGGTGGCGACGATGTCGAATACCTCGCGGTAGAAGCGGTCGCGGATCTTGGTCGTCGCCTTGATGCTGAACGACGGGCCGTCGCGGTCCAGGCCAAACTCCTCCAGCACGATGGGCTTGCCCAGCTTCTTGGCCAACTCGATGTGCGAGTTCAGGTAGTCACGGCTTTTGCCGATGGCGTTGTCCCAGCTGCCGGTTGGGTTGTTGGAGTCGAACCAACCCCAGTTCTTCGGCCACAGGTGGTAGGTCAGGTAGTCGACATTTTTGGTGCGGTGAGCATCCAGGAACAATTGCGCATCCTGCGCGGAGCCAGCCAGGCCTTCGCTGCCCGTGCTGACCAGATGGTTCTTGTCGAGACTATGGATGTAGCCCGCCACATCGTCGATCCATTTGACGTAGACTGCTTTTTCTTCCGCCGTCGACTTGCCGTTGCCCGGACGCGGCTCATTCGCCAACTGCCAGGACAGGATGTGGGTGTCTTCGGTGTATGGCTTGCCGGTTATCGTGTTGACGCGCTTGACGATCTTGGCGATGACGTTGCGGTATTCGGTTTGCGCGGCGGCGTTGCGGTAGAAGCCGGCCGTCTTCTGCATATAGGTGTCGTAGTCCTTGGTCACGTTCGGGTCCAGCGCCGGCGTGCCTTCGAACCAGTTCAGGTACTGCGTCATGCCGCCAGACCACTGCCAGAAGTTATTCAGGTAGATCACCACGGTCATGTCACGCTTGGCCACTTCCGCCATCAGGAAGTCCAGGCCGGCCAACAGGTTCTCATCGTACTGGCCTGGGGCGCTGGTGGTGGCCGGGCTGACGGCGCTCTTCATCTCGGTCTTTTCCGAGACGGCCAGCACGCGCAGGTTGTTGATGCCGATGGCCTTCATGTTATCCAGCTCTTTCACCAGGCGTGCACGGTCGCCAACGCCGGTGGCGGCGCCGAGGTAGCCGCCGTACCAGAAGTTGGCGCCGGCGATGTAGTAAGCCTGGCCCTTGCGCGCAAAGTGCGTGTTCTTGACGGTGACGAAATCGCCCTTCGCGGCAGGCGCTGCCTCAACGATGCCACAGGCACCGATCATCATCGCCATCGCGCAGAATTTGTATAGTTGTTTCAAGTCTCGCTCCTCTGTTTATTTTCCGTTGACGTTCAGCGTGCGCTGCGGCAGCTGGACAGTGATGCTTGTCGCTTTGGCGTCTGCCGCGTCATGCGCCAGCAGCACCTTGTAACCACCTTTTGCGATGCGCCAGGTCTTGCTCTTGCTGTCGAAAACGCCCAGCAGGCGCGGGTCGACCGTGACGCTGACTTCCTTGCTTTCGCCCGGCGCCAGCTCCACCTTGTCCCAGCCGGCCAGACGTTTCGGCGCTTCCCATTTGGCGTTCAGCGGCGCCACATACAGCTGCGGCACATCTTTGCCTTTGACAGCGCCGGTATTCGTTACCTTGAAACTGAGCGACAGCTTGCCGTCCTTCTGGCTGGACTTCAGGCCCGAGTAGGCAAACTGCGTGTACGACAGGCCGTGACCAAACGGGAACAGCGGCTTCAGCCCCTTGAGGTCAAACCACTTGTAGCCAACCGCCGCGCCTTCATGATAGTTGACCGTGAAACGCACGGTTTCGTTTTTCGGATCGCCATCCAGCTTGGGACGCGGCAGCTGGCTCTCCGAGGCTGGGAAGGTCGCCGGCAAGTGGCCGGACGGATTAACTTCGCCAAACAGCACGCGCGCAATGGCCTCGCCACCGGCACTGCCCGGATACCACGCCTGGAGGATGCCGGCAGCCTGCTCCACCCACGGCATCAGCACCGGGCCGGAAGTTTCCAGCACCACCACGGTCTTTGGATTGGCCTTGGCGACAGCGGAAATCACCGCGTCCTGATTATCCGGCAGCGACAGCGACACCGCGTCCAGCGCCTCACCCACCCACTGCTGCGCGAACACCAGCACGACATCCGCATCGGCGGCCGCCTTGGCTGCGGCGACAGGGTCCTTGCCGTCATTAAAACTGACCGAAGCGCCAGGTGCGCGCGCCTGAATCGCTTTCAATGGCGACGAAGGGTGATACACCACTGGTCCAGGCCACGAAGTCGGCGCAATGCCCGGCACCGCGTTGCCACCTATCGGATATACCAGCGATGAACCGCCACCGGCCAGCACGCCGACATCCGCATGCGCACCAATGATGACGATCTTCTTCGCGCCAGCCTTCAGCGGCAGCACGCTGTTGGCATTCTTCAGCAGCACCATGCCCTCTTCCGCATCGATGCGGCTGACCACACTGTTGGCGGCATAGTCGATCTTGCCGCCTTCGGCGACCGGATGGTCCACCACGCCGTTGGCAAACATGGCGCGCAGCACGCGGAACACCATGTTGTCGAAGCGCGCCTGTGACACATGGCCATTGGTGACAGCTTCCTCCAGCGCACCGCCGAAGTATGCCGACTTGTCGAACTCCCAGGCGGACTGCTGATCGAGGCCAGCGTTCGCGGCTTCCACCGTGCTGTGCGCAGCGCCCCAGTCGGTCATGACATAGCCCTTGTAGCCCCAGTCCTTCTTCAACACCTGGTTCAACAGGTAATCGTTCTCGCAAGCGTAGACGCCATTCAGACGGTTGTATGAGCACATGACCGAGCCGGGATCGGCCTGCTCCATCAGGAACTGGAACGCCAGCAGATCGGACATGCGATTGCTGGCGTCGTCCAGCCGGACATCCACCACGAAGCGCCCAGTCTCCTGGTCATTGACGGCGTAGTGCTTCATGGTGGCGATGACGTTGTTGGACTGGATGCCCTTGACCTGCTCCGCCACCATGCTGCCGGCCAGCAGAGGATCTTCACCGGCGTATTCGAAATTGCGGCCGTTGCGCGGCTCGCGCAGCAGATTGACGCCACCGGCCAGCATGACATTAAAGCCGGAAGCGCGCGCTTCGGACCCGATCATCGCGCCGCCCTTGTAGGCCAGCGCGCGGTCCCAGGTGGCGGTGGTAGCCAGGCCGGAAGGCAGCGAGGTACGTTCGCGCGGCGTCTTGCTCGCCTGCGTGGCGACGCCCAGGCCGGCATCCGTCTCGAACAGCGCCGGCAGGCCAAGGCGCGGCACGCCCTCGATGTAGCCGGCCGAGAAAGGCAGCGCTGCCGGATGCTTCTTGTGCTGGTCGCGGTCGGAACCGAAGTGGCCCATCACCCAGCGCAGTTTTTCCTGCTGCGTCATCGCCTTCAGCGCAAGTTCGGCGCGCTGGTCGGCGCTCAGCGACTTGTCCATCCATGGTTGCTCGGCCGCCTGCGCCGACATCGCGGCCAGGGCGAATGCGATCGCCAGTTTCAACTTCATACAGTCTCCTTGTTGTGGTACATGCCGGCGTATTTCAAGCCGAAATAGAGGATGAACACATAGCAGGCGGCGGGCACGAAGAACGACTGTTGCAGGCCGATGGTATCCGCCAGCAGGCCTTGCGCGAAAGGCACCAGTGCGCCGCCGACGATCGCCATGCACAGAATGCCCGAGCCCTGGCCGGTCTGCTTGCCCAGCTTGTGCAGTGCCATGCTGAAGATGGTCGGGAACATGATGGAGTTGAACAGGCCGACCGCAATGATCGACCACATGGCCAACTGGCCATGGCCAAAGATCGCCAGCAGGATCAGAATGATGGAAGCAGTCGCGTTAAACGCCAGCGCCTTGCCTGGACTGATGTAGCGCATGACGGCAAAGCCGATGAAGCGGCCGATCATGGCGCCGCCCCAGTAATAGCTGACGTAGTGCGCCGCATCGCCATGCGACAGGCCGGCGATATTCGCCTCGCCGAGGAAATTAATCAGGAAGCTGCCGATGCTGACCTCTCCACCGACGTACAGGAAGATGCCAATGGCGCCCAGCAGCAGGTGGCGGTGCGCCAGCACGCCAGTGCTGACGGACGACATCGCGCCGCCCTCTTCATCTGCGTGCATGATCTTCGGCAGGCGCACCAGCGCAAACAGCATCGCCAGCGCCAGCAGCGCCGCCGCCAGCGCGAGATACGGCCCCTGCACCGCCGCTGCTTCCTCCGCCTTGCTGCGGACGATGCCAGCAACGGCAGGCGCGCCTTCGGCCAGGATCAGCACACCGCCCAGCGCCGGCGCAATGGTCGTACCCAGCGAATTGAAGGCTTGCGTCAGCGTCAGCCGACTGGAGGCGGTGGCGGGCGCGCCCAGCACCGTGACAAACGGATTGGCCGCCACTTGCAGGATGGTGATGCCGCTGGCCAGCACGAAGAACGCCAGCAGGAACAAGGCATAGCCACTGGTCGACGCCGGGAAGAACAATGCGCAGCCGGCGGCCGCCAGCACCAGTCCACTGACCGCGCCGCGCTGGTAGCCGATTTTCTTGATCAGCATCCCGGCCGGCAGCGAAACGATGAAGTAGGCGCCAAAGAAGCAGAACTGCACCAGCATGGCCTGTACATAGTTCAGCGTGTAGATCGATTTCAGGTGCGGAATCAGCACGTCATTCAGTGAGGTCAGTAGCCCCCACATGAAAAACAATAGCGTGATGATAATCAGCGGGACGGTGTTGCCACCTTCCGCATGGGCGTGCGGGTGCACTGTTGCGGGTGCAACGTGTTCCATGAGCGTCTCCTCGTATGGATGGTTTTTATATTATTGATAAAAATATTCTGCATAGTTGCCGCCGGCCGGTCAAACACCAAGCGAATTTCGGCCTCAGTTTAGCCATATTCACTAAATTGAGCGTGTTTAGTAAATTACGCTAAACTCAAAGGCCAACTCGCTATCGCGGTTGACCGTCAATAACGCTAATGCAAGACTTCCATCACACCGAGGAGACACAAAAATAATGGGGACGAATATCACGATCAGGGACATCGCCCGTGTCGCGGGCGTATCAGCGGGGACGATTTCACGCGCGTTGAAAAATGAACCCGGCCTGACCGAAGCCACCCGCCAGATGGTGCTGGAAACGGCGCGCGGTCTGGGCTACGATTTTTGCAAGCTGCGGCCGAAACGCCTGCGCCGCCTGACCTTCCTGCTGCACCGCCAGCACAACACGGCGGCCAGCAGTCCGTTTTATTCGCCGGTGCTGCACGGTGCGGAGGAAGCCTGCCGCAAGCAAGGCATCGTGCTGTCGTTCATGGCGGTGGGCCCGGCCGATGGCCTGATCGACCAGATCCGCATGCACGCGCCGGACGGCATTGTGTGCGCCGGCTTCTTCGAACCGGAGACGCTGAGCGCCCTGCGCTCGACCGGCAAGCAACTGGTGCTGATCGATATGAAGCTGCGCGGTTACAGCTCGGTCAACCCGGACAATATGATGGGGGGCTACCTGGCGACCAAGCACCTGATCGATACCGGCCGCACGCGCATCGGCTTCATTTCCGGCCCGTTATCGCATTACTCGATCCGCGAACGCGCGCGCGGCTACCGGCAAGCGCTGTTCGAGGAAGGCATCCTTGGCGATCCGCGCATGGAGGCCTACCTGCCGGACGGCGTCGACCTGGAAATCGGCGCCTGGGAAGCGACCGAGCAGCTGCTGTCGCTGCCGCATCCGCCGGATGCGCTGTTCTGCTACAACGACAGCGCCGCGCTGGTGGCGATGCGCTGCTGCCTGGCCAAGGGATTGAAAGTCCCGCACGACATCGCCATCGTCGGCTTCGACGATATCTCGACCGCCGTGCTGGGACACCGTCCGCTGACCACGCTGCGCATCGACAAAAAAGAACTGGGTGCGTTGGGCGTGGACATGCTGCTCAACGGCCAGCAAGAAGAGCCGGTGGAGAAGATCGCGCCGGTGGAATTAATCGTACGCGCCAGTACCGTCATGGACGGCTGGCGACCCAAGAACCTCGTCAACTTCAAACGGACCTGATAATGGCCCCTGATTTCCGCTCCCGCAGCACGCTGCTGAACCACATCCGCCACACCAAGCATTTTTACGACGCCCGCTGCGTTGATCCCAGCGGCGGCCTGTATCACTTCTATAAAGACGACGGCACTGTCTACGATGCGCACACGCGCCATCTGGTGAGCAGCACCCGCTTCGTCTTCAACTATGCGATGGCGTGGCGCCAGTTTGGCGACGTGGAAGATCGCCAGCGCCTGCGTCATGCGCTGTCCTTCCTGCGCGACGCGCACCGCGATCCTGCCACCGGCGGCTACGCATGGCAGCTGGACTGGAACAACGGCGAACGCCGCGTCACCGACGGCACCAACCACTGCTACGGCCTGGCCTTCGTGCTGCTGGCCTACAGCCACGCGCTGATGGCTGGTGAAACGCAGGCGGCGCCATGGATCGCCGAAACCTTCGAACTGATGGAAAAGCGCTTCTGGGAAGCGCAGCACGGCCTGTACGCTGACGAGGCCAGCGCCGACTGGTCGCACCTGGACAGCTATCGCGGCCAGAACGCCAATATGCACGCTTGCGAAGCGCTGATCGCCGCCTTTGAAGCGACCGGCGAGCGCGCCTACCTGCTGCGCGCTGAAACGCTGGCGCGCAACATCACCATCCGCCAGGCGGCGTTGGCCGACAACATGGTGTGGGAACACTATCACTCCGACTGGTCGGTGGACACGGAATACAACCGCCACGACAAGACCAACATCTTCCGTCCATGGGGCTACCAGCCCGGCCACCTGACCGAATGGGCCAAGCTGCTGCTATTGCTGGAGCGCCATGCAGCCCACCTGTCGCAAAATCCGAACTGGCTGCTGCCGCGCGCGGCGGAGCTGTTCGACGCGGCGCTGGCGAAAGCCTGGGACCACGAACACGGCGGCATCTACTACGGCTTCGCGCCGGACGGCAGCATCTGCGACGACATCAAATACTTCTGGGTGCAGGCCGAGAGCCTGGCGACCGCCGCCCTGCTGGCGGCGCGTACCGGCGAGCATCGCTACTGGACCTGGTACGACAAGATCTGGGCCTACAGCTGGGAGCATTTCGTCGATCACCAGCATGGCGCCTGGTATCGCATTCTCGCGCCGGACAACAGCAAGCTGACCGACGAGAAAAGCCCGGCCGGCAAGGTGGACTACCACACCATGGGCGCCTGCTACGAAGTGCTCAATGTGGTGAAAGACTGAGATGACGGCATTCCCCTTGTTTATCGCAGCGGGCGAAGCGCTGACCGACATGGTGGTGCAGGACGGCGCGCAGCAGCACTGGTACAGCCTCACCGGCGGCTCGACCTGGAATGTGGCACGCACGATGGCCGCGCTGGATGTGCCGACCGCGTTTGCCGGCGCGATCAGCAAAGATGTCTTCGGCGACGCGCTGTGGCGTGCCAGCGAAGCGGCGCGGCTGGACCTGCGCTTCCTGCAGCGTTACGCGAAATCGCCGCTGCTGGCCATCGTCCACCGCACCGATCCACCGGCCTACTTCTTCATCGGCGACGATGCCGCCGACCTGCATTTCGATGCGGCGCAGCTGCCGCAAGGCTGGCGCGGGCACTGCAAGTGGGTGCACTTCGGCGGCATCAGCCTGGCGCGCGAGCCGCTGGCCGGCAAGCTGTTGGCGCTGGCCGAGCAGCTGAAACATGAGGGTGTGCGCATCAGCTACGATCCCAACTACCGCGTGCTGATGGACGAGCGCTATGACACCACGCTGCGCCGCATGACAGCGCTGGCCGATGTGATCAAGGTCTCCGAAGAAGACCTGGCGGGCCTGTTCCGCACCGACGATATCGCCGGCGCCTTCGACACGCTGCGCAGCTGGAACCCGGCCGCCACCTACCTGTACACCAAAGGCGCGGATGGCGCCTCGCTGCATATCGGCGACCAAAGCTGGTCACAGCCGGCGCCACGCATCGAGGTGGTGGACACGGTAGGCGCCGGCGACGCCAGCATCGCCGCGCTGGCCTGGAGCATGATGCACCGCATCGACGCGACGCCGTTGCAGCACCTGCAATTCTCGGTAGCCGCAGGCGCCGCCGCCTGCCTCGGCCCCGGCGCCTCGCCGCCATCGATTCAGGCAGTTGAAAGCTTGTTATAAGCAAAACAAAAATTATCAATTCACCCATACCAAAAGGCAGTTCTGGCGTATTAGCAACAATTAATACAATTCAGCACTCACGACAGGGTTAATGCAGGTGATAAACTTGGGAGGTCACTAGACAAACAAGAGAGGTATTCCATGAACCAGATGTCGAGACGCCAGTTCCTTCGGGTAACCGGCGCGACCATCGCGGGTTCGAGCATTGCGCTCCTCGGCTTTGCACCGGCTACGGCTTTGGCCGAAGTCCGGCAGTACAAGCTGGCGCGCAGCACCGAAACCCGCAACACTTGCCCATACTGCTCCGTCGGTTGCGGCATTCTGATGTACGGCCTGGGCGACGGCGCCAAAAACGCCAAATCCAGCATCATCCACATTGAAGGCGACGCCGACCACCCGGTCAACCGCGGCACGCTGTGCCCGAAAGGCGCATCGCTGATCGACTTCATCCACTCGCCTAACCGCTTGCTGGCGCCGCAATACCGCGCTCCAGGTGCGAGCGAATGGAGCCCGATGTCGTGGGATGACGCGCTGAACCGCATCGCCAAGCTGATGAAAGAGGACCGTGACGCCAATTTCATCGAAAAAACCGAAGACGGCAAAACCGTCAACCGATGGACCACCACCGGCATGCTGTGTGCATCGGCAGCCAGTAACGAAGTCGGCTACTTAACCCATAAAACGATGCGTGCCACCGGCATGCTCCCATTCGACAACCAAGCACGTGTTTGACACGGTCCAACGGTGGCAGGTCTTGCCTCGACATTTGGACGTGGTGCGATGACGAATCACTGGGTAGACATCAAGAATGCTGATGTTATCCTGGTCATGGGCGGCAACGCAGCAGAAGCACACCCTTGCGGGTTTAAATGGGTCACGGAAGCGAAAGCGCATCGCGGCGCCAAGCTGATCGTGGTCGATCCACGCTTTACCCGAACGGCCTCGGTGGCGGACCATTACGTCCCTACCCGTACCGGCGCGGATATCGTGTTCCTGGGCGGCATCATCAACTACCTGCTCACCAACGACAAAATTCAACACGAGTACGTCCGCAATTACACGGACATGCCTTTCATCGTGCGCGAAGATTTCGCCTTCAACGACGGCCTGTATTCGGGCTGGGACGACGAAAAGAACAAGTACACCGACAAGAGCAGCTGGAACTACGAGATGGGCGACGATGGCTATGCCAAGATCGATCCAACGCTCCAGCACCCGCGCTGCGTGTACCAGCTGATGAAGAAGCACTACGCGCGCTACACGCCAGAGATGGTGGAAAGAGCCTGCGGCGTGCCGCCGGAGAAATTCCATCTGGTGGCGGAAGCATTGGCATCGACCGCTGTGCCGGGCCGTGCCGCAACCATCCTGTACGCACTGGGCTGGACCCAGCACTCGACCGGCGCGGAAACCCTGCGTACCGGCGCCATGATCCAGCTGCTGCTGGGGAATATGGGTATCGCCGGCGGCGGCATGAACGCGCTGCGCGGCCACTCCAACATCCAGGGTCTGACCGACCTGGGCCTGCTGACCAATATGCTGCCGGGCTATCTGAGCCTGCCAGGCGAGGCCGAGCAGGATTGGGATGCCTATGTCGCCAAGCGCGCGCTGAAACCGCTGCGCCCTAATCAGCTGAGCTACTACAGCAACTCGAAGAAGTTCCTGGTCTCCTTCATGAAGGCCTGGTGGGGCGATCACGCCACCGAGGAAAACAACTACGCCTTCGACTACCTGCCGAAGCTGGATAAACCTTACGACATGATGCAGGCTTTCGAGCTGATGACTCAGGGTAAGATGACCGGCTACATCTGCCAGGGCTTCAACATCCTGGCCTCCGGCCCGGACAAGCAGAAGATCACTGACGGCCTGTCCAAGCTGAAATGGCTGGTCATCATGGACCCGCTGCAAACCGAAACGTCGGAGTTCTGGAAACCGCACGGCGACTTCCACAAGGTCGATCCGGCAGCGATCCAGACCGAGGTATTCAGCCTGCCGACTTCCTGCTTCGCTGAAGAGCGTGGCTCGCTGGTCTCGTCGTCGCGCGTGCTGCAATGGCACTGGCAAGGCGCCGAGCCGCCAGGCCAGGCGCGCAGCGACCTGGAAATCATGTCGGCCCTGTTCCTGCGCCTGAAAGCGGCGTACAAGAAAGACGGCGGCAAGTTCCCTGATCCGATCCTGAACCTGACCTGGAACTACGCGCAGCCGCACTCGCCGCAGCCGGAAGAGATCGCGATGGAATTCAACGGTAAAGCGCTGAAGGAAATCACCGATCCGAAAGATCCGACCAAGGTTATCCTGAAGAAGAACGAGCAGCTGGCAGGCTTCGCGCAACTGAAGGATGACGGCAGCACCGCTTGCGGTTGCTGGATCTTTGCCGGTTCGTGGACCGCGCAAGGCAATCAGATGGGCCGCCGCGACAACAGCGACCCGACCGGTATCGGCAATACGCTGAACTGGGCCTGGGCCTGGCCGGCCAACCGCCGCGTGCTGTACAACCGTGCTTCGTGCGACCCGCAAGGCAAGCCATGGGATGCGACGCGCAAGCTGATCGCGTGGAACGGCACCAACTGGGGCGGCGCCGACGTGCCGGACTACAAAGCGGACGAACCGCCGGAAAACGGCATGGGTCCATTCATCATGTTGCAGGAAGGCGTGGCACGCTTCTTTGCGCGTGATGCGATGGCCGAAGGTCCGTTCCCCGAGCACTACGAGCCGTTCGAATCGCCGATCGGCCACAACCCGCTGCATCCGAATAATCCGAAAGCCTTTAACAACCCGGCCGGCCGCATGTTCGCGAACGACCGCAAGAAACTGGGCAAGAAGGATGAATTCCCGCACGCGGCTACCAGCTACCGCCTGACGGAACACTTCCACTACTGGACCAAGCATGCGCGTCTGAATTCGATTATTCAGCCGGAGCAGTTCGTCGAAATCGGCGAAGCGCTGGCCAAGGAAGTCGGCGTCGTGCATGGCGATCGGGTGAAGGTATCGTCCAAGCGCGGCTACATCATTGCGAAAGCAGTGGTGACCAAGCGTATCAAGCAGTTGACCATCGACGGCAAACCGATGCATCACGTCGGCCTGCCGATCAACTTTGGCTTCAAGGGGCTCACCAAACCGGGCTACCTGGTTAACACGCTGACGCCTACTGTAGGCGACGGCAATTCACAGACACCGGAATCGAAATCGTTCCTGGTGAAAGTGGAAAAAGCTTAACGCCGGAGGAGATAAAACATGGCATTACAATCACTTGATATCAAGCGCATGTCGGCAACGACAATCCAGACACCGGTGGCGCGCACACCGGTGACCGGCACTGTCGCCAAGCTGATCGACGTCTCCAAATGCATCGGCTGCAAGGCTTGCCAGACCGCCTGCATGGAATGGAACGATCTGCGTGACGAAGTGGGTGAAACCACCGGCGTCTACGACAACCCGATCGACATGACGGCGCAATCCTGGACCGTCATGCGCTTCTCGGAATACGAGAACACCAAGGGTGACCTTGAATGGCTGATCCGCAAGGACGGCTGCATGCACTGCGAAGATCCAGGCTGTCTGAAAGCCTGTCCTTCGCCGGGCGCGATCGTCCAGTACACCAACGGCATTGTGGATTTCCATCAGGAGAACTGCATCGGCTGCGGCTACTGCGTGGCTGGCTGCCCGTTCGATGTGCCGCGTATTTCCAAGCAGGATAACCGCGCCTACAAGTGCACGCTGTGCTCGGACCGCGTAGCTGTCGGCCAGGAACCTGCGTGCGTGAAGACCTGCCCTACCGGCGCCATCGTATTCGGCACCAAGGAGGACATGCATCAACACGCCGAGGAGCGCATCGAGGATCTGAAGTCGCGCGGTTACCAGAACGCCGGCCTGTACGATCCAGCCGGTGTCGGCGGCACGCACGTCATGTACGTGCTGCACCACGCCGACCAGCCAACGCTGTACCACGGATTGAAGAAAGATCCGAGCATCAGCGCCACGGTCGGTTTGTGGAAAGGCCTGACCAAGCCGCTGGCACTGGCCGGCATGGCGGTGACGGCGCTGGCGGGCTGGTTCCACTACTCGCGCGTGGGTCCTAACGAAGTGTCGAAGGAAGAAGAAGCCGAGGCAGTCGCCGAGGCCCAACGTATCAGGGAGGAAGCAAAATGAGCTCACCCAACCATGATAAAGACGGCAATCCGCTGATCCAGCGTTATACGGCCAACGACCGTAGCAATCACTGGATCACGGCGATCTGCTTCATACTGCTGGCTGTCTCCGGCCTCGCCATGTTCCATCCGGCGATGTCGTGGATGGCGGTGTTCCTTGGCGGCGGCCAGTGGACGCGCATCCTGCATCCGTTCATCGGACTGGTGATGTTCGTCTCGTTCTTCGTGCTGGTGGTGCGCTTCTGGCACCACAACAAGTTCGAACCGGGCGACAAGGAATGGCTGCAGCAACCACAGGACGTGTTCAACAACCGTGAAGAGAATCTGCCACCGGTCGGCCAGTACAACGCCGGCCAGAAGATTCTGTTCTACGTATTGATCCTGTCCATGGCTGGCCTGCTGTTGTCGGGCATCGTGATCTGGCGCGCGTACTTTGCATTCTACTTCCCGATCGAGATCGTGCGTCTCGGCGCGCTGCTGCACGCCTTCTGCGCGACGGTGCTGATCATGTCGATCATCGTGCACATTTACGCGGCGTTCTGGGTCAAGGGTTCGATCGGCGCCATGGTGCGCGGCACGGTCACCTACGGTTGGGCACGCAAGCACCATCCGCGCTGGTTTGATGAAGTGATCCGCAAAGGCCGTACAAAGCTTGACTAAGCCTGCGGCGATCCCGATTTGGGATTAAAATACTCCCTGAGCTGGCAGCGATTCTGCTGCCAGCAATACGGGAGATTTTTTTTGGTACAACGCTTGCTAGAACCTGGCGAAATCGAGGCACTCGATCACACCGCCATACCGCGCCTGCTGCTCCCGGAAGCACGCAGTCTGTTCACCGCGCGCGCAACGCGCCTTCGCCAGTTGGCAGATAATCAAATCAAGGGTATTCCGGTCGGCGAGACCATGAGCGGCTACCTGAAGATGATGGCTGCGCTGGTTGACGCACAAGCCGCCGTGATCCGCTCACTGCCGCCTGAAACTTTCGCCTTGCCAGACGCTGCCGGCATCGAACTGGCGATCGATCACCACATGCCGCCGCTGCCTGTCAGCGGCCAGCGCCCCGCTACGTGGCGCCGCGTGTTCGGCGCCATCCTGAATGAACTGGACCCGCTGGCAGCAAGCCAGCCACAGTTGGCTGCCGTGCTGGAAGAACTGCGCTCGCTCGACAGCGCGCAACTGGAAGGCTGCGCCGATGCGGTGCTGGCCGAACTGACCGAAGGCGTGCATCCACTGCACGCACCGTTTGTGGCTGCAGCCTTGCAAGTCATGTGGACCATGCGCGCCAGCCAGCTGGACGCGCCGCGCGTGCAGCCGCTGGTGACCAACACCCTGTGTCCTGTGTGCGGCGCGCATCCAGTGGCCAGCGTGATCCGCATCGGTGGACAATCGCAGGGCTATCGCTATCTGCACTGCGCATGCTGCGCCAGTGAATGGCATATGGTGCGCGTGAAGTGCTCGTGCTGCGAAAGCACCTCCCAGATCGCTTACCAGAGCATCGAACCGGAAGACGGCACGCCGGAGCCAACCGAGCCAGTCAACAAGGCCAACGATCCAAGCAAGGTAGCACGCGCAGAGACCTGCGAGGACTGCCATACCTACCGCAAGATCTTCAACCAAGAGCACGACCTGTTCGTCGAGCCACTGGCCGACGACCTGGCCAGCCTGACGCTGGACCTGCTGGTCGGCGAAGCCGGCTACTCGCGCGCCAGCGGCAATCCTCTGCTGTGGTTTAACGCCGAATGAGCAAGCCGCCAGCAATTGGCAGCAAGCCGGCGTCTCCCGCGACGCCCGCCACTGCGGCGGACGCACGCACCGTAGCTGCGGCTGCGGCCGGCGCGACGACAAGCAGCGCACCGACCGCAATGGCCGCATCGGCATCGCCGCACGGTGACGCGGATAAGGCACCGGGCGCGATCCGTCTGCCGGCTGTGCATCTGATTCTGTCCGACGCCGGCTGCGAACCGCTGATTGCGCAGCATGGCCGCGTGCAGACGCTGGAAGCCGCACGCGCGCTGCTGGCTGAACTGCGCGCCATGCTGCTGGCCTCCCGTGAAGGCGGCGACGTGGCAGCCGCCACACCCGCCACCGACACCAGCATCCCATCGCTACTGGCCATGCTGGCCGCCCGCCTGCAAGAACAAAACGCTTCACCATTACGTCCGGTCTTCAACCTGACCGGCACCGTCCTGCACACCAACCTTGGCCGCGCCCTGCTCCCGGACGCCGCCGTGCAAGCGGTAGTCGACGCCATGCGCTGGCCGATGAACCTCGAATGGGACATCGACACCGGCAAGCGCGGCGACCGCGACAACCTGATCGAAGAGCTGCTGCTGGAACTGACCGGCGCCGAAGCCGCCACCATCGTCAACAACAACGCCGCCGCCGTGCTGCTGATGCTGAACACCGTGGCGCTGAACCAGGAAGTCATCGTCTCGCGCGGCGAACTGGTGGAAATTGGCGGCGCCTTCCGCATCCCCGACGTGATGACCCGCGCCGGCGCCGTGCTGCGCGAAGTGGGCGCCACCAACCGCACCCACCTGAAAGACTACGACGAAGCAGCCGGCCCAGACACCGCGCTGATGATGAAGGTCCACACCAGCAACTACGCCATCACCGGCTTCACCAAGAGCATCGAGCTGGATGAGTTGGCGCCGCTGGCGAAAAAGCACAACATCCCGCTGGCGGTGGACCTGGGCAGCGGTACGCTGGTCGACCTCGAACAATACGGTCTGCCGCATGAAACCACCGTGCGCGAAACCATCGAAGGCGGCGCCGACCTGGTCACCTTCAGCGGCGACAAGCTGCTGGGCGGCCCGCAATGCGGCATTATCGTCGGCCGCAAAGACCTGATCGCGCAAATCAAAAAGAATCCGTTGAAGCGCGCGCTGCGCGTCGGCAAACTAACGCTGGCCGCGCTGGAGCCAGTGCTCGCGCTGTACCGCGCACCCGACCTGCTGCCAGAACGCCTGACCACCCTCAAACTGCTGACACGCCCCGCCGCTGACATGCGCGCGCAAGCGCAAACCATTCTGCCACTGCTGCAAACCGCACTGGGCGCAGGCTATGAAGTCAGCGAAGATGCCATGACCAGCCAGATCGGCAGCGGCGCGCTGCCGGTCGACCAACTGCCAAGCCACGGCCTGGTGGTGCGCCCCGCTGCCGCAGGCCGCGTCAGCAACGCGCTAGGCGTGCTGGAACAACGTCTGCGCGCGCTGCCGCTGCCGGTCATCGGCCGCGTGGCGCAAGACGCGCTGTGGCTCGACCTGCGCTGTCTGCAAGACCATCAGCAGCAGCGCTTCATCGAACAACTGTCGCTGCTCCAGGCATGATCGTCGGCACCGCAGGCCACATCGACCACGGCAAGACCACGCTGACGCGCGCCCTCACCGGCGTCGACACCGATCGCCTGAAGGAAGAGAAAGCGCGCGGCATCTCGATTGAGCTCGGCTACGCCTACACGCCGCTGGGCGACGACGTGCTGGGCGTGATCGACGTGCCGGGCCACGAAAAATTCATCCGCACCATGGCCGCCGGCGTCACCGGCATCGACGTCGCGCTGCTGGTGATCGCCGCTGACGACGGCATCATGCCGCAAACGCTGGAACACCTGTCCATCCTGCGCCTGCTGGGCGTCAGGCGCGGCGTGGTGGCGATGACCAAGATCGATCGCGCCGATGCTGCGCGCATGGAACAACTGGAGCAGGAAATTCACACCCTGCTGTCGCCCACCGATTTCGCCGGCGCACCGATATTCCGCACCAACGCCACGGTCGAAGGCGACGTCGGCGTCACTGCGCTGCTACAGCACCTGGCGCAAATAGCCACCACGCTACCGGCCAACGATGAACGGCGTTTATTCCGCCTCGGCGTCGACCGTGTGTTCACGCTGTCTGGTCAAGGCACCATCGTCACCGGCACCGCACTGGCGGGCAGCGTGCGCATTGGCGATACGCTGCAACTGGCGCCCGGCGGCCAGCAAGTACGCGTGCGCAGCATCCACGCGCAAAACCGCGCCGCCGAAGTGGGCCGCGCAGGCCAGCGCCTGGCGCTGAATCTGAGCGGCGCATCCAAAGACGATATCGCACGCGGCAGCTGGGTTGTCGCGCCGGCGCTGGGCGAATGCTCGGAGCGCGTCGACGTGCAACTGACGCTGACGCCGGATTGCGGCCTGACGCTGAAGCCCTGGTCACCCGTCCACGTACACCTCGGTGCCGCCCACCACACCGCCAACGTCGTGATGCTCGACGATGAAGTACTGACGCCCGGCCACACCGGACGCGTGCAACTGGTGCTGGACGCGCCAGTGCATGCGGTGCCGGGCGACCGCTTCGTCATCCGCAATGCGCAAGCCACCGCCACCATCGGCGGCGGTGTCGTACTCGATCCTTTCGGGCCGGCGCGCAAGCGGCGCAGCCCGGCACGCCTGGCGTGGCTGGACGCACTGTCCGCATACATCGGCAACGGCGACATCGCGGCATTGCTGGCACGCGGGCCACTGGGCTTGCGTGCATCGACGCTGGTGCGCCTGTCGCAACTGCCGGCGGAGCAGATCAAGGCACCAGCCGGCACGGTGGAAGTCGCGCTGCAAGGCGGCGACACGCTGCTGATCGCGTCCGCCGAGGTGCAGGCGCTGCAAGCACGCATCCTGGAGGCGCTGGGCGAATTCCACGCGCGCGCGCCGGACGACGCCGGGCCGGAATTGTGGCGATTGAAGCGCATCGTCTCACCAGACATGGAAGACCGCTTGTGGAGCCGCCTGATTGACACGCTGCTGAAAGATGGCGCCATCCGGCAGCGTGGCCGCAGCCTGCACCTGCCCGAACACAGCGTCGAACTGAGCGCCGAGGAACAGGCACTGGCGGCGCCGCTACTCGCATCGCTGCTGGCGGGCGGCTTCGATCCGCCATGGGTACGCGACCTGATGCGCATGCATCAGATGCCGGAGGCCGAAGTGCGTCGCCTGCTGCTCAAGCTGTCCAAAACAGGCGAATTGAATCAGGTGGTGAAAGACTTGTTCTATCACCCGCAGCAGCTGAATGAACTGGCGCGACTGGTGACCACACTGCCCGAAGTACAGGCGTCATCGTTCCGCGACGCGACCGGCCTCGGACGCAAGCGGGCGATACAGATCCTGGAGTTCTTCGACCGTGTCGGCTATACTCGCCGCATTGGCAATATCCACCTGATACGCCCGAACGCCGCATGGGCGTACAGCGCGTAGCAAACAACGGAAAACAACGGAAGGCATACTCATCCGGTGATGGGGCCGGGCTTCAAACCCGGTGGGGGGCGTCAGCCGCTCCCTCGTAAGTTCGACTCCTACTGCCTTCCGCCATTCAGCAAACGCCGTTCATACTCGGCCTGTAGACTCATCCAGAAATCACTGCTCGTCTTAAAATAGCTGGCAAGCGCAAGAGAGACACTGGCCGTGACGGGTCCCTGCTCAGCAATTAACGCTGCAACCTCTTCGTGCGGAGCCTCCAATACATCAAACAGCACGCTCTCAGGCAAGCCCAAGGGCACTAAAAAATCGTCACGTAATATCTCGCCTGGATGGATTTCCTGAAGAACGGTTTTCATGCCGACCTCCTAATGATAATCAATTATTTCAACGTCATAAGCATCTATGCCACTCCATCGAAAGCAGATTCGCCATTGATGGTTAATCCGGATGCTATGCTGCCCCGCTCGACGGCCAATTAAGCTTTCGAGGTGGTTTCCCGGCAATATGCGCAACTCATTTAAGCTATGAACCGCATGCAGCAACAATAATTTCCGTCTAGCTGGCCGCTCGATATTTCGGAAGCGTGGCACAGGCACACTTAAAAAAAGACGTTCTGTATCCCTACTGGCGAAGGACCGTATCATGATCAAAGTATCCTATCTGCAGGCGCTTTCAAACGCGTCCTACGATAAGGCAACTCTGAGATACGTATTTTGATCTTACTTAACCATGTTGACAATCATATCGATGGTTGCATCGAAGTCCGCCGGTGTTTCTGCCAGCAGTGACCACAGGCGATTGTGTTCAGCGCCTTGCACGATGTGCAGCTGGCGCGATTGCGCGCGGGTGGCGGCGCCGAACAGCCGGTCGGAAATTTCCAGCGGGATGACAGCGTCGTGCTCGGCGTGGATCACCAGCAGGCGTCCTTCGAAGCGCGACAGGATGTCCCAGGCGTCGCTATCGTCCCAGCTGCGCTCCTTGCGTATCACCGCCGAGAAATCCGGTCCGAACGGCACCTCATAAGCCGATGGTGTGTAGACACCAGGAACAATCAGCACCAGCGCATCCACCTTGTGCTGCTCAGTCAGCCGGATGGCGTTGTAGGCGCCCATGCTGGAGCCGAACACCACCAGCGGCTTGCTCAGCGCGCTGGCCGCCAGCACCGCCTGCGCTTGCCGGGTGCGACTGGCGACAGAAGATTGTGCCAGCGCGCCGCCCGTCTCGCCATGACCGATGGCGTCGAAACAGACGCTGCCCAGCCCGCGCTGCTGCAAGGCTGAACGTAGCAAATGGTGGCCGTGGCGGGTACTGTTTCCAGCCCCATGCAGGTACAGGATGCGATTGCTGGCGGTGCCGGTGTAGTGGTCGGCCTTGAGCATGTGGCCGTCGAACGGCACGTCGAAATCGGTGATGGAAGTCATGCTTGCAGAGACTACCTAAGCAACGTCACTTTGTAAATAAAAGTAAATTCGGATTGCGTCATCTCACCCGCAAAACCCCTCATCTTCGCCGATATCAGCCCCACACAATAGGTATTTCCCCGAAGCACAAACTTTTTGAATCAGTGTTAGAATTGCTCAATCACAATACATATTGCTATTGAGACAATAATGATCCACCACATTTGACTATCGAGGAAACACATGAATTTCGCCAAAATGAGAGTGGGTAACCGCCTGGCCATAGGTTTTGGCGCGTGCTTGGTACTGCTGCTGGTTATTGCTGTCGGCAGCTCGCTCACCCTGCGCAGCATCACCGAAGACACCGACCACCTGCTGGAACAGCAACTGCAAACCGAACGGCTGGTCACCGAGTGGCAAGCCAGCATCCAGAGCAATGTGCAGCGCGCCCAGGCATCCGCCCGCCTGAGCAATCCGGAAGACCGTCGCTATTTTGACGACGGCCTGGCACGCGCCATCCAGCGCAACGCCGAAGTGCAGAAACTGCTGAACGACCGCCTGGTCGACCCGCGCGCCAAGGAACTGTACGCCAAGGCCCTGGCCGACCGCGATGTCTACCAGGCCGCGCGCAAAAGTGTGCTGGAAGCGCGCGATAGCGGCAACGCCGAGCTGACCGCACAGCGCATCCGCGAACTGTTCGTGCCTGCCTGCGAACGCTACCTGGCCAGCATCGGCGCAGTTGCCGAGCGCCAGCGCGCCGCCATCGACAAAACCGGCAAAGCCGTGCACGACCGCAGCATCCAGGGCATCACGCTGTCCGTCGTGCTGGCGGTGGTGTCGCTAGGCGTCGCCATTCTGCTGGGCTGGCTGATTACCCGCTCAGTGCTCAAGCAGTTGGGCGGCGAACCAAGCTATGCCGCCGGCATCACCGACCGCATTGCGGCCGGCGACCTGACGGTGCGCGTGGAGCTGGCGGCCAATGACAAGTCCAGCCTGCTGTACAGCATTGCCGCCATGCGCGACCGCCTGGCCTCCATCGTCGGCGAAGTGCGCACCACCACCGAGGCGGTGGCCATCGCATCGGACGAAATCGCCAGCGGCAATATGGACCTGTCGTCGCGTACCGAGCAGCAAGCCAGCTCGCTGGAGGAAACCGCCTCGTCAATGGAAGAGCTGACCTCGACCGTCAAACAGAACACCGACTACGCCCGCCAGGCCAACAAGCTGGCGGCCACCGCCTCCGACGTGGCGGTACGCGGCGGCGGCGTGGTGGCGGAAGTGGTGACCACCATGGAATCGATCAGCAGCTCGTCCAAGCGCGTGGTCGACATCATCGGCGTGATCGATGGCATCGCCTTCCAGACCAATATCCTGGCGCTGAACGCGGCTGTCGAAGCGGCGCGCGCCGGCGAACAGGGTCGCGGCTTTGCCGTGGTCGCATCGGAAGTACGCAACCTGGCGCAACGCTCGGCCAGCGCCGCGAAGGACATCAAGGAACTGATCAGCGATTCGGTGGAAAAAATCGAAAGCGGCGCCGCCCTGGTCGACCAGGCTGGCAACACCATGACCGAAATCGTCAGCAGCGTACGCAGCGTCAGCGAGATCATGGAACAGATCGCCAGCGCCAGCCAGGAGCAGGAAGCTGGCATCGAGCAGATCAACCAGGCCATCGGCGAGATGGACGGCGTGACGCAGCAGAATGCCGCGCTGGTGGAACAGGCAGCCGCAGCGGCGGAATCGCTGCAAGGCCAATCCACCCACCTGGCGCAACTGGTCAGCGTGTTCAAGCTGGATGGTGCAGGCGCATCGACCGGCGTGGTGCGCACCGCCGCGCGCGCCTCCCAGCCACGCATCGCTGCGCTGCCGCAACTGCGCAACAGTCTGGCAAGCTGAGTTGTATCGAGGCGGCAAACACGCCGCCTCACTCCCCTGCGCTGACTGTACAATGGCGCCACCATTTATCAGGGGAAAACTTCCAATGTACAAGACCGCTCTGCAAGCCGCCGCCATCGGCATGGCGTTCGTTTCCTTCTCCGCGTCTGCCGCGCTGTCGGCCGCTTCCACGCAAGCCGCCGACAAACTGTACCAGGCCAACTGCGCCGCCTGCCATGGCGCCAAGATGGAGGGCGCGGTCGGCCCCACGCTGGGCCAGCATGCCTGGCTGCACGGCGAGCCGACCAAGGCCAACCTGATCAAGATCATCAGCAAGGGCGTTCCGGACAAGAACATGCCAGCCTGGTCGCCAGCCTTGAGCCCATCGCAGATTGCGCTGCTGGCTGATTACATCGGCGCCAACGCCAACAAGAAGCTGGCTCCGGCACCAGTTGCGGCGCCCGTGGTCAAGCCCGCCTCGGATCTGCTGAGCGGCTTCACGCTGCCCAAAGGCTTCCGCATCAGCGTGTACGCGGAAGGCGCGACCACGGCACGCAGCATGGTGGTGTCGGACAGCGGCATCGTCTACGTCGGTTCGCGCAAAGCCGGCAAGGTGTACGCGCTGGTGCCGCGTGCGGACAAGCAGACGGCGGACGTGGTCACCATCGCCGAGGGCCTGGAAAACCCGATCGGCGTCACACTGCTGAACGGCGCGCTGTATGTCGGCGAAATCAGCCGCGTAATCCGCTTCGACAACATCGACAAGCGTTACGCGCAAAAGCCATCGTATGAAGTGGTCAAAGTCAGCCTGCCGAATGACAAATGGCACGGCGAGAAAGTCATCAAGGCCAGCCCGGACGGCAAGCTGGTCATTCCGGTCGGAGCACCCTGCAATATCTGCGACACCGACGATACCAAGAGCGCCAAGATCTACCGCATGAACGCGGACGGCAGCCAGCTGGAAGAAATCGCCCGTGGCGTGCGCAACACCGTCGGCTTCGCCTTCCACCCGACGACTAAACAGCTGTGGTTCACCGACAATGGCCGCGACGAGATGGGGGACAACACGCCATCGTGCGAGCTGAACGTGCTGACCAAGTTCGGCCAGCACTTCGGCTTCCCGTATTGCCACGGTGGCGTGGTGCCAGATCCGAAGTTCGGCGCGGGCCGTACCTGCGAAGAGTTTGTCGAGCCGGTCGCCAAGCTGGGGCCGCACGTGGCACCGCTGGGCCTGAGCTTCTACACCGGCAAGCAGTTCCCTGAAGCGTATCGCAACAACATCTTCGTCGCCGAGCACGGCTCGTGGAACCGCTCGACCAAGATCGGCTACAACGTCCGCCTGATCACGCTGTACGGCAACAAGATGGTCAGCGACACCAGCTTCATCGATGGCTTCCTGCGCGGTGAAGAAGTGGTCGGCCGACCGGTCGACGTGATCATGCTGGCCGACGGCTCGCTGCTGATCTCCGACGACTACGCCGGCCGCATCTTCCGCGTCACCTACGACGGCAAGTAATCCAGCGCCAGCACCTGCTCAAGGCGCTATTTTCGGGCCTTGAGCAGGCAAATAGTCTGCTTTCAAAACAACTTCAAACGGCCATTCGCGATCTTTAGGCAAATCAACCAGGTTTGTTTCGCGTCCGGCGATATCGACCGCGTCACGCCAAACTTCCTCATCGCACTCGGCGTCTTCTAGCAGCTTACGCAAGCTTGGCATTTTCTTGAATAGCTTTGCGATGGCGTCGCGCTGTGTACGCATGGTATTAAGGCAGCTTTTACCTCTGCGATCTGGCTGATATTTCCACTGGAGCATATGCGCCAGGAGAATTGCCATCCGGTGTGCCAACTGATGGCGATGGCTAACGTTCATATCCTCAATTTCTTCGGCGATATGCTCGATATCCAGCTGCGCCCATTGATGTGAACGTAGCAGTGCTACCTGCTTCTCTGCCCAGGCCGCAACGTCTTCGTAGTAGAGACTATCCATGATGTCCTCCCCTGCACGTTGGACAGGATGGAGAACGCAAAGTTCAGCGCTTCAGCACGGCCAGCATCTCAAAGCCCGCAGACCGTGCCCTGGACGAGAGCTAATCCACATCAGCCCGCTTAATAGCAATCGAGAAGCAAACTTACAACGGCAAAAGCGACGATCGAAATGACGAAAAATTACACGCTCACAAACGGTATCCCGAGCGTGATGCCGCCGCTGAAAACACAATTATCAATAGAAAATGCAAATCTAACATGCCATATATTGCCGGCGCAGATTAGGCAAGAAAGGGCATTGCCGAGCGCAGGCCAAGGTAATCGACGAAAGGATCGAAATCCTTGTCACTGTAAAGCAAGGCATAGCTATCGTTAATACAGCGGGTGGCGATTAATGTATCGATGGTTTTGCGTATGGTGACGCCGAATAACCGCAAGGCGCGAAAATTGTGGGCCGCCTGTATGGCTACGGCTCGACCGCCGAGATCGATCACGGTCAGCGAAGTTAGCAATCTCTGCGCTTGGTGGAAGTCACGATCCAGACGAAAGCCTTGCAGCACCTCAACCAAAATCAAGTCACCGATGGCCAAAGGCTCGTGGCCCAATATGGCATCGAGCGCATCGGTTTGCGGGGTCGAATTGCCTCTGAAAAAATCGATCCAGACGCTGGAGTCTACCAAGATCATTTGTCAGACCGCATGGCGTCCAGGTTGCCCTCCCAAGGCAGCTTGCCTCGGATTTCACGTATCTTCTCTTGCTGCTTGAGGCGAACCACCGTGCGCAGGCCGAGTTCCACGGCTGCGCTTTCTGATGTCAATCCCGTCAACAGCAGCGTCTCTTGCATCAGCTTTTCATCGATAAAAATAGTGGTTTGCATGATGACTCCCCGGTGACGGTATGTCAGCTCATGCTAGACCTGTCAAGCCGGCGGCACAACGAAATTTCATCCACCGCTAGACGCAAATCAAAGAACAATAAAAAAACCGCCGGGGCTTGCGCACCCGGCGGTTTTCACATCAGACTGAACTGATTACTGTGCGTTGGCTGCTGCTGCGGCTGCTTCTTCCGCTGCGGCTTTCATCGACAGTTTCAGGCGGCCGCGGTCGTCGGTTTCCAGAACCTTGACGCGTACTGCCTGGCCTTCTTTCAGGTAGTCGGCAACGGCGTTCACACGCTCGTTGGCGATCTGCGAGATGTGCAGCAGGCCGTCTTTGCCTGGCATCACCTGAACGATGGCGCCGAAGTCCAGCAGCTTCAGCACGACGCCGTCGTAGGACTTGCCTACTTCAACCGATGCGGTCAGCTCTTCGATGCGGCGCTTGGCTTCCTGGCCGGCAGCAGCGTCAACCGAAGCGATGGTGACTACGCCTTCGTCGCTGATGTCGATCTGGGTGCCGGTCTCTTCGGTCAGCGCGCGGATGACGGCGCCGCCTTTGCCGATCACGTCACGGATTTTTTCCGGATTGATCTTGATGGTGATCAGGCGTGGTGCGAAGTCCGACAGTTCGGTCTTCACGGTTGGCACGGCCTTTTGCATTTCGCCCAGGATGTGCTCGCGGCCTTCTTTGGCTTGCGCCAGCGCCACTTGCATGATTTCCTTGGTGATGCCCTGGATCTTGATATCCATCTGCAGCGCGGTGATACCGTTGCGGGTGCCGGCTACTTTGAAGTCCATGTCGCCCAGGTGATCTTCGTCACCCAGAATGTCGGACAGCACGGCGAAACGGCCGCCTTCCTTGATCAGGCCCATGGCGATACCGGCCACGTGCTCTTTCATCGGCACGCCAGCATCCATCAGCGCCAGGCAGCCGCCGCAGACCGAAGCCATCGACGACGAACCATTCGATTCGGTGATTTCCGACACCAGGCGCACCGAGTAGCTGAACTCTTCCTGCGACGGCAGCGCGGCGATCAGCGCGCGCTTGGCCAGACGGCCGTGACCGATTTCACGACGCTTCGGCGTACCGACGCGGCCGGTTTCGCCGGTGGCGAACGGTGGCATGTTGTAGTGCAGCATGAACGGATCGGTGAACTCGCCCATCAGCGCGTCGATCTTCTGCGAATCACGGGCGGTGCCCAGCGTGGCAACCACCAGCGCCTGGGTTTCACCACGGGTGAACAGTGCCGAACCGTGGGTGCGTGGCAGCACCGAGGTACGGATCGAGATTGGACGCACGGTGCGGGTGTCGCGGCCGTCAATACGTGGCTCGCCTTCGAGGATCTGCGAACGGACGATCTTCGATTCCATGTCGAACAGGATGTTGCCAACGTCAACCGAATCAGGTGCAGCGGCGCCGGCAGCGGCAGCTTCAGCAGCCAGATCAGCGACGACTTCAGCCGATGCTGCGCGCAGCTTGTCGGTACGGGCTTGCTTGTCGCGGGTCTGGTAGGCGTCGCGGATCTTCGCTTCGGCGAAGTGGGCCACACGGCCGATCAGCGCTTCGTTCTTGGCTGGCGCGGTCCAGACTTGTTCAGGCTTGCCGCCGTCGCGTACCAGCTCGTGGATCGCGTCGATCACGGCTTTCATCTGGGTGTGGCCAAAGACCACGGCGCCCAGCATGATTTCTTCCGACAGCTGCTGCGCTTCCGATTCCACCATCAGCACGGCGGTTTCGGTACCGGCAACCACCAGATCCATCTGCGAGGTCTTCAGTTGTTCAACGGTAGGATTCAGGATGTACTGGCCATTGGCGTAACCCACACGGGCGGCGCCGATCGGACCATTGAATGGCACGCCCGACACGCTCAGCGCGGCCGAAGCGCCAATCATCGCGGCGATGTCTGGATCGATTTCCGGGTTGACCGACAGAACGTGAATGACCACTTGCACTTCATTCAGGTAGCCTTCCGGGAACAGCGGACGGATAGGACGGTCGATCAGGCGGGAGGTCAGCGTTTCTTTTTCCGAAGGACGACCTTCGCGCTTGAAGAAACCGCCAGGGATTTTACCCGCAGCATAGGTTTTTTCCAGATAGTCGACGGTCAACGGGAAGAAGTCCTGGCCTGGTTTCGCGTCTTTACGCGCTACCACGGTGGCCAGAATGACGGTGTCTTCAATCGACACCATCACCGCGCCGGATGCCTGGCGAGCAATTTCGCCAGTTTCCAGCGTGACGGTGTGCTGACCGTACTGGAAGGTTTTCGTAACTTTATTAAACATGGGTAATCCCTTTCTATTTGCCGACAGATTTTCAGGGGCTGTCGTTCACCTCACCACAGGCAGTTGTCAGACCACCTTTACTACATTCTACTTGGCAATTTTTCAATACCCAGAAAGACAAAATGCCCGCGACAGCAAACTGACGCAGGCATTTTGACTTAAGCCAGACGGCGCAAGAATTACTTACGCAGACCCAGTTTAGCGATCAGATCGCGGTAACGGGTTGCATCTTTGCTCTTCAGGTAGGACAGCAGGGATTTACGACGGTTAACCATCATGATCAAACCACGACGCGAGTGGTGATCTTTGCTGTGGGCTTTGAAGTGGCCGTTCAGTTCGTTGATGCGTGCGGTCAGCAGTGCAACTTGCACTTCTGGGGAGCCGGTGTCTTTTTGGCCACGGGCGTTGTCAGCGATGATCGCTGCTTTGTTGATGTTTTCTACGGTCATGATATTTACCTTTAACATGCGGTGCGCGGAGTCGTAACCCTGCCCACCGTGAAGTTGCAATGAAGCCTGGCCGGAAAGACCAGACCCGGAAGTATAGCGGAAAATACAGGCTGTGTATGCTCTTTTTGGGGGAGCTGCCACCAAACGGCTAATATTGATTGCCTTTTGCCCGGTTGGCTATAGAGTAGGATGATTCCCACGCGCACTCTGGGCGTGCGCCGACGTGTTTGGCTGGTCATGGTTGCTATTATTTTCCCATCAACATTGCAACCTATGGAGAAACCATGTCTTTACGCACGCCCCCTGCCCGCCACGCCATTTACGCCGCCACGCTGTTGGCCCTGAGCGCCGCCAGCGCCATCGCCTGGGCAGAACCTTCGCCGGCACTCGACCGCGCCAGTCTGTCGGTCGGCGCCTTCTACACCGAGCCGAAGATCGACTATCAGGGCGATACCAACTATGGCCGCATCGATACCGGCAGCTACGAGCTGGACCACGTTACGCTGCCGCGCGTCAAGGCATCGCTGCTGATCGGCGATTCGCAGGGCCTGGACTTCGATTACTACCGCTACGACAAAAACTACAACCCGTCGCTGAGTGGCTCCACCAACGTCAACGGCCTGCCGCTGAGCGGCACCGGCCAGCTGAACGCCAAGCTGAAACTGGACCTGGCCAATCTGGCTTATAAGTGGTGGATCGGCAGCGGCAACAGCGTATTTGGCGTCGGCGTCGGCGCCGCCTACTACTCGGCCAGCATCAAGGGCACCGCCAGCGGCGTGCTGAACGGCGTGGCCGGCAATGCCGACTACCATGAAAAAGAGCACGCTTACGCGCCGCTGCTGGAACTGGGCTGGCGTCAGCAGGTATCGGATAACGTGCGCCTGTACGCGGACGCTTCCGGGATCAAGAAAAACGGCGGCAACATCGAAGGCCATATCTATGGCGGCGCGCTGGGCGTGGAATGGTATCCGACCAAGGCAGTTGGCGTGGTGGCGGAATACACGGCACACAAAATCAGCCTGAACCGCAACCGCGACAATAGCGACCTCAACGTGCGCCTGCACGGCCCGGCCGCCTACGTCAAAGTTCGCTTCTAAACAAACAGCTCCGCCAGGGCTTTGCGGCCGCTGGCGGAGACTTCCAGTGCGCGCGTGTCGGCGCTGCGGCGCAGCCAGCCGCGTTCGATGAAGTTGTCCAGCAGCGCGACTGCCAGCGGCCCGGCGAAATGGTCGCGGCGTTCGGACCAGTCGACGCAGCCATACAGTTGACGCGGACTCTCTTGCAGCACGATGCCGAGATCGCGCACGCGTGCCACGCCTTCCGCTGTCAGCGCATATTCCTGCGCGTCGCCCTCCACCCAGCCCTGATCGATGAAGCAGCGGCACAGGTCTACGCCCATCACGCCGGCCAGGTGGCCGTAGCAGCTGCGCGCATGGCGCAGGCCGTGCATCGACGGCGCCTTCCAGCGCGTGGATTCCGGTAGTGCGCCGTCAGCCACGCGCAGCAGCGCTTCCAGTGCATGCGCCACATTGCCGTCTGCAAGCATGTAGTAGCGGTGGCGGCCCTGCGCGCGAACGCGGGCCAGGCCTTCATCCACCAGCAGCTTCAGATGCTGCGACGCGGTCGGTGCCGCCACGCCGGCGTGTTGCGCCAGTTCGGTGGCGGTGTAGAAGCGGCCATCCAGAAGGCGCGACAACATCAGTGCCCGCGTCGGATCGCCGATGGCCGCCGCCACGCGGGCAAAGCGCGGTTGCGCCAGCGTCATGGAGAGGCGCGCCCGGAGCGCGGGGTCATGGGCGGCTGGTCGGCCGGCGCCTGAGCGCGGTCATGTATGCCGTAGTCGCGGATCACCGACGCCACGCGCAGGCGGTAGTCGTCGAACACGCCGTCGCGCCCCGCCCGCTGTGCGACGCGGTGTTGCTCCTGCTGGCGCCATGCCTGCACCGCCGCCTCATCACGCCAGAAGGATAGCGACAACATCTTGCCTGGCGTGGTGATGCTGGTGAAGCGTTCGACCGAGATAAAGCCATCCACGCAGGCCAGCAACGGCGCCAACTGTGCCGCGCGCGCCAGATACCCGGCGCGGCCATCGGCGCTTGGCGTCACTTCAAAAATCACAGCGATCATGTCACGGCCTCGGTAAAGGTACGTTCTTCGCGCAAGATGAAGCGTTCGCGCTGGGCGTAGGCGAAATTTGCGGTCGCCTCGGCATCGGCACGCAAACGGGCGCGATAGGATTCATAGTCCGCCAGCGTATCGAAGCCGACCAGGCCCCAGGCTTCGTAGTTGCTGCCTTCCAGCGGCAGGAAGTAGCCCAGCAGGCGGCCGCCCAGTCGGGGGATGATGCGGTGCCAGTTCTCGGCATACTGGCGGAATGCCTCGCGCTGGAAGGGATCGATCTCGTAACGGATAAAGCAAGTGACAGCCATGTAAACCTCCTGTTGAAAACATCAGGATAGCTATCGGGTAGCGCAAATGCTTCGGCGTGGAACGAAGTATCAGCCCAGCGCCGCGCGCACCTGCTCCGCAGTCGGAATCGGCGCCACCGCGCCATGGCCCAGCGTCGACAGGCCGGCGGCCGCATTGGCGTAGCGTACCGCATCGGCCAGCGCGTCACCTGCCGCCAGGCGCGCCAGCAGCGAGCCGTCGAAACAATCTCCGGCGCCGGTGGCGTCCACCGCCTGCACGGCGCGCGATGCGGCCAGTTGCGGTTCGGCGCCTGGCGCCGCATACCATGCGCCGGACGGGCCGGCTTTCAGCACCACCGTATGCGCGCCATGCGCACGTGCCCAGGCAAAGATCGCCGGCACATCGTCGGTGCCTGCCAGCGCCACCGCTTCGTCAAGACTCGGCAGGAACAGGTCGGTCATCGCGATCGTCGCCGCAATGGTGGCGCGGGCGCGCGCCAATGGCCACAGGGACAGGCGAAGGTTGGGATCGAAACTAACCTTGCCGCCCGCCCCGCGCGCCGTCTCGATGGCGGCAAACACCGTATCGCAAGCGCTGGCGGAAATCGCTTGCGAGATGCCGGATACGTGCAGCCAGCGCGTGCGCGCCGCCGCGCTCAGGTCCATCGTCTGCGGCTGCATGCGGCTGGCCGCCGAACCAGCACGCAGATAGCTGAAGGTATGTCCTTCCGGGCCGTGATTCACGAAGTACAAGCCGGTCGGCGCTTGCGGGTCGCGCGCTACCACACTCACGTCCACGCCTTCCGCACGCCACAGGTCCAGCAACATGCGGCCAAAATGGTCTTCGCCGACACGGCTCAGGTAGGCCACGCGCGCGCCCTGGCGGCTGGCGGCAATCACGGCGTTGGACGTATCACCGCCAAAGCCCTGGCGATACAAAGGCTCGCTGGATTCGGCCTGGTTGAACTCCACCATCGCCTCGCCCAACGCTACAACATCAAAATACTCACTCATGGTTGCGGATTCACTCGCTCAATGTTGGAATGCAGTTTGTTCAGCGCCGACAGATACGCCTTTGCCGACGCCACGATAATATCCGGGTCCGCGCCAACGCCATTGACGATGCGGCCCTCCTTCGACAAACGCATTGTCACCTCGCCTTGCGACTGCGTGCCGGTGCTGATCGCGTTCACCGAGAACAGCACCAGCTCTGCGCCGCTGCCCACCTCGCCCTCGATGGCGTTGACGGTGGCATCCACCGGGCCGTCGCCACGGCCTTCGCTGACATGCACCTCGCCGTCGATGCTGAAAGCCACTTTGGCGGTCGGCGTCTCGCCGCTGGCGGAACGCTGCTCCAGCGAGATAAAGCGATACAACTCGCTTTCCTGCGATTGCTGCTCGTCCGACACCAGCGCCAGAATGTCCTCGTCAAAAATATCGGCCTTGCGGTCGGCCAGCTCCTTGAAGCGCGCGAAGGCGGCATTCACCTCGGCCTCGGATTCCAGGCCGATGCCCAGCTCCTGCAAACGCTGCTTGAAGGCGTTGCGGCCGGACAGCTTGCCCAGTACGATCTTGGTCGCGGCCCAGCCGACATCCTCGGCACGCATGATTTCATAGGTCTCGCGCGACTTCAGCATGCCATCCTGGTGGATGCCCGAGGCGTGGGCAAACGCATTCGCACCGACCACCGCCTTGTTCGGCTGCACCGCGAAGCCGGTAATCTGCGACACCATCTTGGATGCCGCCACGATCTGTGTGGTGTCGATGCCGCATTCGAGGTTGTAGTAGCCGCCGCGCGTGCGCAGCGCCATCACCACTTCTTCCAGCGCGGTATTGCCGGCGCGCTCGCCGAGGCCGTTGATGGTGCACTCGATCTGCCGCGCGCCGCCGATCATCACGCCCGCCAGCGAGTTGGCCACCGCCATCCCCAGATCGTTATGGCAGTGTACCGACCACACGGCCTTGTCGGAATTCGGAATGCGCTCGCGCAGGCGGCGAATGGCTTCGCCGAACAGCTCCGGCACGGCGTAGCCGACCGTGTCGGGAAAATTGATGGTGGTCGCGCCCTCCTCGATCACACCTTCCAGTACGCGGCACAGGAAGTCCTCGTCCGAGCGGCTGCCATCTTCCGGGCTGAATTCGATATCGTCGGTATGCTGGCGGGCAAAGCGCACCGCATTGCGCGCCTGTGTCAACACCTGCTCCGGCAGCATGCGCAGCTTGGCCTCCATGTGCAGCTTGGAGGTGGCGATGAACGTGTGGATGCGTTTGCGCTCGGCCGGCGCCAGCGCTTCGGCGGCGCGGGCGATGTCGCGGTCATTGGCGCGCGACAGCGAGCAGATGGTCGATTCGCGCACGGCGGTGGCAATCGCCTTGATGGATTCGAAGTCACCCGGCGACGCTGCCGCGAAGCCGGCTTCGATAACGTCCACGCGCAAGCGCTCCAGCTGCCTGGCGATGCGGACCTTTTCATCCTTGGTCATCGACGCGCCCGGCGATTGCTCGCCGTCGCGCAGGGTGGTGTCGAAGATGATGAGGCGGTTGGATGCGTTGCTCATGATAGCTCCGTGGCTGATGCTGCGTTGCGTTTCACTGCTTCAGGGCCGACCGCCCTATTATTTAAAGCCGTTCGCTCGGGTCGTCGCTTTCCATCTCGGTCTGGATCAGGCTGACCTTTTTGCCCTTGGCCGCGCGCCAGGCGGCCACCACATAGCCCGATATGCCATACACCGCGAACAGCGGCCACAAGGTCGCCGCCGGCTTGATGGCGATCAGCGCCAGGCCCAGCGCGATCAGGAATACGCCGATGAATGGCACCGGCTTGCGGAAGTTCACATCCTTGAAGCTGTAGAACGGCACATTGCTGACCATCGTCAGGCCGGCAAATACGGCGATGCCCCACGATACCCAGCCCATTTCCAGGCCGGAGACTTCCAGGTCCAGCATCATCAGGATAAAGCCGGCCATCAGCGCTGCCGCCGATGGCGAAGGCATGCCCTGGAAGTAGCGCTTGTCCACCACTTCGATATTGGTGTTGAAGCGCGCCAGGCGCAGCGCGGCACCGGCGCAGTAGACAAAGGCGGCGATCCAGCCCAGCTTGCCCAGGCCGCGCAGCGACCATTCATACATCACCAGCGCCGGCGCGGCGCCGAAGGACACCATGTCCGACAACGAGTCGTATTGCGCACCGAATTCGCTCTGCGTGTTGGTCAGGCGGGCGACGCGGCCATCCAGGCCGTCGAGGATCATGGCGATGAAAATCGCCCATGCCGCATGCTCGAACTTCTGGTTCATCGCCATGACGATGGCGTAGAAGCCGCAGAACAGCGCCGCCGTGGTGAAGGCGTTCGGCAGCAGGTAGATGCCGCGATGGCGCGGCCGGTCGAGGTCCAGTCCCCGGGCGCGACGCGCAAAACGGCTGAAACGTGACGTTTTGGGCAGTTTGGCTACGGCCGCGTTCTTGGCGCGGCGGCGGGGAAATTTGGGCATAGTGGTCCGTTCTTTTATCAGGTAGTGTTGCTCCGTCATTATAGAGGAGGCGACAACAAAAAAGGACCTGTTACCATGCATCATCAAAAATGCGTGTAACAAACAAAGCGGTGGAACGACTTAACGGTATCTCAACCTCTTTGGAGAACACCGTGAAACCAGCCATTCTCGCTGCAAGCCTGCTGCTACTCAATCAACAAGCTACCGCCGCCGAAGCGGACGTCCCCGGTCCCGCCGCGCTGGTCGACGCGCTGAACGGTACTTTCGGCAAGCACCCGGGCAAACGCGGCTCGCATGCCAAGGGCTTCTGTGCCAAGGGCGACTTTACGCCGGCGCCGCAGGTGGCGCAGTTCGTCAACAGCCCATTGTTCGCACAAGCCAGGGTGGATGCGGCGATCCGCTTTTCGATCGGCGGCGGCAATCCCGGCGTATCGGACAAAAGCCGCTCAGTGCGCGGCCTGTCGATGCGTCTGACCGGCGGCAACGAAACTTATGACCTGCTGCTGATCTCCGAACCCGTGTTCTTTGCCGCCACGCCGGCATCGTTTGTCAGCTTCCTGGAGGCGCGCGTGCCGGACCCGGTGACCAAAAAACCTGACCCGGCCAAGGTTGCGGCGCATAATGCCAAATACCCGGACGGCAAGAATCAGCCAGCCTTGCTGGCATCCCACACCGCGCCTGCGTCGTATGCCGCCACGCCCTACTTCTCCACCAACGCTTTTGTCTTCGAAGGTGCGGGCAGCGCGAAACAGCACGCGCGCATCGTGGTCGAACCAGCCGCCGGCACACTCTACCTGAGCGATGATGAGGAAAAAACCATGCCCGACAACTTCCTGGAAGCCGAACTTGCGCAGCGCCTGGCCCTGCGTCCGGCCGAGTTCACCATCTATGCGCAATTGCCGGCCCAGGGCGATTCCCTGATCGATTCGTCACAACAGTGGCAAGGCAATGGCCATGTGGCGCTCGGCACGCTGCGCGTGACCGCGCTGGCGGCACAAAGCTGCGATGGCGTCGTCTTCATGCCGGTGACGCTGCCAGCCGGCATTACGCCGTCGGCCGACCCGATCCTGAATGCGCGCGCACCCGCTTACGCGATTTCACTGGGACGACGCACGCAATGAGCGACGCCGATCCATGGCGCCAGCTGGCGCAGGAGCGGCCCTTTCTGCTACGGCTGGCGCGCCTGCAACTCGCTTCGGCCGCCGACGCCGAGGACGCGGTGCAGGAAGCGCTGTTGGGTGCGATGAAGGCATGGGACAGCTACGCCGGCCGCGCCGGCCTGCGTAGCTGGCTGACCGCCATCTTGCGCCACAAGATCGTCGACGCCATCCGCGCCCGGCGCTTCCAGGCGCCGCTGCCGGACAGCACCAGCAACGACGGCGGCGGCGAGTTCGATCCGCTGTTCACCAGCGACGACGCCTGGCACCCGGACAGCTTCGTCGACACCGTCTGCGGCGCCACCAAGGAGGCCGAAAGGCAGCTGCTCGACATCATCGAAGTCTGCATGAACCGGCTGCCCGAGGACACCGCGCGGCTATTCCTGATGCGCGAATACCTGGGCATGGAGTTGAAGGAAATCGAAGCCAGCTGTACGATCAGCAGCGGCAACCTGCGCGTGACGTTATACCGCGCCCGCATGCGCTTGCGCGAGTGTGCGGTGCGCGGCTGGGGAGAACTGGAATGAACAAAGCATTGACCTGCCGCGAGACGACGTATCTGGTCATCAGCGCGCGCGACGAGCCGCTGGGACAGGCGCAGCAACAGGCGCTCGCCGCGCATTTGCAAACCTGCGCCTACTGCCGCACCGCCAACGCACAATTCACCACGCTGTTTGCGCAGCTGGACGCATTGCTGGCGCGCGGCGTCCAGCCCTAGTTTATTTGAAGCGCACTTTGCCCACCAGGCGCATGTTCAGCACCGTCTCGCCGGGCTCGAAACTCGGCTCGGTCACCGGCGGGGCTGGTGGTGGTGGCGCCACATTGCTGGCGTAGGCGAGTACGCGCGAGCCGCTGACTTCTACGCGATTGGCGTAGTTGCCCGAGCCTTCGAAGTCCACCGTATCCAGCACCGCCTCGCTGACCTTGCGCCCCATGGCCTTGGCGATCGCGTTGATGCGCTCATTCAGGTTCTGGTAGGTGGCGGCGATGCGCTGGTCTTCCAGTTGGCGCGTGGTTTCCGGCGTCAGGCCGAAGCGCAGATTATTCAGGCTCAGCACGCTTTGCGCGGCAGCCACGGTTTTCGGCAAAGCCTCCAGGTTCGCGGTCACCAGCTGTACCGACTGGCCCACGCGCCACGAAGTCGGCACGCGCGGCTTGCGCGGCTGCACTGGTTGGCCGGCTTGCGGCGGCGTTTCTTCCGGATAGACGGGATAAGTGTAATAGCCCTGGGATTTCAGGCTGGCCTGCGGATCGGCCTTCTTCAATATCTCCAGGCCCTGCTTCATCTTCTGATTGACGCGCGAGGCAGCAGCGGCCTTGTCCTTGTCGATTTCTTCGATCGACAGTGTGGCGGTAGCCTGATCGTTGACGTGCTTCACTTCACCAAAGGCCGGCACCACGACCAGTGCGCCGTTGGTCGGCAAGGTATCGGCGTGCGCCACGGCGCACGCCATCAGGGCAGCAGCAGCAAGGTATTTCATTGCAGTCTCCAGTTAAGAAAACTGCAACTCTACCTCAACTGGCCATTATTTGAAGCGTACTTTACCGACGACCTGCATCTGCAGCGTGGTTTCGCCTGGCTCGAAGCTTGGCTCGGCCACTTCGGCCATGTCGGCGGCCTTGGCGCGCATCATCATCGGCGCTGGCGCGAAAGCTTGTTCGCGCTGGGCGTAATTGCCCGAGCCTTCAAAGTCGATGGTGTCGACCACTGCGTCGCCCACCTTGCGGCCCATGGCATTGGCGATCGAGCCGATGCGCTCGTTCAGGTTCTTGTAGGTGGCGGCGATACGCTGCTCATCCAGCTTGCGCGTGGTGTCCGGCGTCAGGCCGAAGTTGATGGCGTTCAGCGTCAGGATCTTCTGCGCGGCGGCCACGGTTTTCGGCAGCTTGTCCAGGCTGGTGGTGGTCACTTCCAGGTACTGGCCGACGCGCCATGCGGTCGGCACGCGCTGCTTGACCGGCTGGCCGTTCGGCAGCACGCGCTCTTCCGGATACACCGGATAGGTGTAATACCCCTGGGTCTTCAGGCTGGCGTTCGGATCTTCTTTCTTGACGATCTCCAGGCCCTGCTTCATCTTCTGATTGACGCGCGAAGCGGCGGCGGTCTTGTCCTTGTCCTGCTCTTCGATGGCCAGCACCACGACTGCCTGGTCGTTGACATGCTTGACTTCACCGTAGGCCGGCACGATCACCAGCGTGCCGGCGCTTGGCAGCGATTCAGTTGGAGCGGCGTGCGCGCCCAGCGCAAAGGACACAGCGGCAGCGGCGGCAAGTTTTTTCATCAGGTTCATTACGGGCTCCAGGTTGAGATTACGACAAGCCGGACTTTACATGAATTTACTACGCGCACCTGTAAGACATAGTGACTGTTTGTAACATTTCCATTTTTAAGGATTTCCTAACTACAGCACAGCTATGATGCGCAATCGATACGGAGGCTCCAGATGATGATCGTCGGCGAATTCGCGTTCTACCTTTTTATGGAAGTGCTGATGTACAGCCTGGGACGATTCATCATCCCCATCATCTCGTTCGGCCACGCGCGCGCCATGCGCAGCAAGGAAATCTTCAGCAGGAAGTTGGTGCCGCCCTATGCGGACGACGGCAAGATGCTGGTGCCCGAATGGGGCGCCGCCATGGTCGGCGTCCTCACGCTGATTGCGGCAATCTCAGCCTACGCCGCCCTGCACTGATTATTTCTGGAAGAACTGCACCACGGCCAGCACGACCAGCACAAGCGACCAGTATTTCAGCGGGATGAAGAACAGATCGTGCTTGGGCTTGAACACCACTTCCTGACCGGTATTTTTATCGATCAGCACACGTGCTGGCTGTTTGGCCTCGATCAGGCGATGCAGACCATACACCAGCGCTGCAGCCAGCACCAGTCCCACAAAGGCGCCGCCCGGACGATACCCTTCGGGCAATGCCTCCACGCCCAGCTGCCCCAAGACCATGCCGGCTACTGCCAGCAGTACCACCAGAAAACCATATCCACGCCAAACGATCATCACAACCTCATTCTTCATTAATAAAGCAATATTTTACCTCAAGGAAACTTTAAAAAATTCACACATTTCCACCGGGCGTAAAAAAACCGGCAACGCGTGCCGGTTTTTTGCAGAAGAAGGAACTGCTTAGTTCTTCGACTGGTCAACCATTTTGTTCTTGGCGATCCAAGGCATCATGGCGCGCAGTTTGGCGCCGACTTCTTCGATCTGGTGTTCGGCGGTCAGGCGGCGGCGCGAGATCAGGGTTGGTGCGCCGGCCTTGTTTTCCAGGATGAAGGACTTGGCGTATTCGCCGGTCTGGATGTCTTTCAGGCACTGACGCATGGCTTCCTTGGTCTGCGCGGTGACAACCTTGGGACCGGTCACGTACTCGCCGTACTCGGCGTTGTTCGAGATCGAGTAGTTCATGTTGGCGATGCCGCCTTCATAGATCAGGTCGACGATCAGCTTCAGTTCGTGCAGGCACTCGAAGTAAGCCATTTCCGGCGCGTAGCCCGCTTCGGTCAGGGTTTCGAAGCCGGCCTTGATCAGCTCGACCGCGCCACCGCACAGCACTGCCTGCTCGCCGAACAGGTCGGTCTCGGTCTCTTCGCGGAAGTTGGTTTCGATGATGCCGGCTTTGCCGCCACCGTTGGCCGATGCGTACGACAGGGCGATGTCACGCGCCACGCCGGACTTGTCCTGGTACACGGCGATCAGGTGCGGCACGCCGCCACCCTGGGTGTAGGTGGCGCGCACGGTGTGGCCTGGCGCTTTCGGTGCAACCATGATGACGTCCAGGTCGGCGCGCGGCACGACTTGGCCGTAGTGCACGTTGAAGCCGTGGGCGAAGGCCAGTACCGCGCCTTGCTTGGCGTTCGGTGCGACGTTTTCGTTGTACACCTGGGCGATGTTCTCGTCCGGCAGCAGGATCATGATGACATCGGCAGCTTTGACGGCGTCGTTCACTTCAGCGACTTTCAGGCCGGCTTTCTCCACTTTCTGCCACGAGGCGCCGCCTTTGCGCAGACCCACGGTGACGTTGACGCCGGAGTCGCTCAGGTTTTGTGCGTGCGCGTGACCCTGCGAGCCGTAGCCGATGATGGCCACGTTTTTGCCTTTGATCAGGGAGAGGTCAGCGTCTTTGTCGTAGAAAACTTTCATGTTCATTCCTAAATAAATTCGTTGTAAGTTACTTGCTTATACTTTGAGGATGCGTTCGCCGCGTCCAATGCCGGAACCGCCGGTACGTACTGTTTCGAGTATCGAAGCACGGTCGATCGAGTCGATAAACGCATCGAGCTTGCTCTTGGCGCCGGTCAGTTCAATCGTGTAGCTCTTTTCGGTGACGTCGATGATGCGGCCACGGAAGATGTCCGCCGTGCGCTTCATCTCTTCCCGTTCCTTGCCCACCGCGCGCACCTTGATCAGCATCAGTTCGCGTTCGATGTGATGGCCTTCGGTCAGGTCCACCACCTTCACCACCTCGATCAGGCGGTTCAGGTGCTTGGTGATCTGTTCGATGATGTCGTCCGAGCCGGTGGTGACGATGGTCATGCGCGACAGGGTCGCGTCTTCGGTCGGCGCCACGGTCAGCGTTTCGATGTTGTAGCCGCGTGCCGAGAACAGGCCCACCACGCGGGACAGCGCACCGGCTTCGTTTTCCAGCAATACAGAGATAATGTGTCGCATATTAGAGATCCTCCGAACCCAGCAGCATTTCGGACAGACCCTTGCCTGCTTTAACCATCGGCCAGACGTTTTCCGATTGATCGGTGATGAAGTTCATGAACACCAGCTTGTCCTTCATCGCAAACGCGTCGCGCAGCGCGCCATCGACGTCGCCCGGTTTCTCGATGCGCATGCCGACGTGGCCATACGCCTCGGCCAGCTTCTCGAAGTTCGGCAGCGAATCCATGTAGGACTCGGAGTAGCGCGAACCGTAGTCGATCTGCTGCCACTGGCGGACCATGCCCAGGAAGCGGTTGTTCAGCATGATGATCTTCGGCGTCAGGTGATACTGCTTGCAGGTCGCCAGCTCCTGGATGCACATCTGGATCGAGCCTTCGCCGGTGATGCAGGCCACGGTCGCATCCGGATTCGCCATCTGCACGCCCATGGCGTACGGCAGGCCGACGCCCATGGTGCCCAGGCCGCCCGAGTTGACCCAGCGCCTGGGCTGGTCAAACGGGTAGTACTGGGCCGCCCACATCTGGTGCTGGCCAACGTCGGAGGTGATGAAGGCGTCGCCCTTGGTCACTTCCCACAGCTTCTGCACCACCGATTGCGGCTTGATGACCAGGTCGGACGACGCGAACTTCAGGCAGTCGCGGCCGCGCCATTCCTGGATCTGCTTCCACCAGGTTTTCAGCGCCGGCTGATTCGGCTTGGCGTCCGACGCGTCCAGCTGCGCCAGGAATTCGATCAGCACGTCCTTGACGTTGCCGACGATAGGAATGTCTACCTTCACGCGTTTGGAGATCGACGACGGGTCGATGTCAACGTGAATGATCTTGCGCGGATTGGAGGCGAAGTGTTTCGGGTTGCCGATCACGCGGTCGTCGAAACGCGCGCCGATGGCGATCAGCACGTCGCAGTGCTGCATCGCCATATTGGCTTCATAGGTCCCGTGCATGCCTGGCATGCCGACGAAATTCTCGCTCGACGCCTTGTAGGCGCCCAGGCCCATCAGCGTGTTGGTGACCGGGAAGCCCAGTTTATCGACCAGCTTGTTCAGTTCCGGCGAGGCATTCGCCAGGATCACGCCGCCGCCGGTGTAAATCATCGGGCGTTCGGCTTGCAGCAGCAGTTGCACTGCCTTGCGGATCTGGCCGGAGTGGCCTTTGTCTACCGGTTTGTACGAACGCATCTCGACCTCTTTCGGGTACGAGTACGTCGTCTTGTGCATCGAGATATCCTTCGGAATGTCGACCAGCACAGGGCCTGGACGGCCGGTGCGGGCGATGAAGAAGGCTTTCTTGACGGTCTCGGCCAAGTCCTTGACGTCCTTGACGAGGAAATTGTGCTTGACCACAGGACGGGTAATGCCGACCGTGTCGCATTCCTGGAACGCATCCTGGCCGATGGCGTGGCTAGGCACCTGGCCCGAGATCACGACCATGGGAATGGAATCCATGTAAGCGGTGGACAGGCCAGTGACGGCATTGGTAACACCCGGACCGGACGTGACCAGCGCAACACCCACCTTGTTCGACGAACGCGAGTATGCATCGGCAGCGTGCACCGCAGCCTGCTCGTGGCGTACCAGAACGTGTTGGAATTTGTCTTGCTTGAAGATGGCGTCGTAGATATACAGGACGGCTCCGCCCGGGTAGCCAAAGACGTGTTCAACGCCCTCTTCGGCCAGGCAGCGCACCAGTATTTCCGCGCCAGTTAACTGCGATGATGAAGATGCTTCGGTATTCATGAAACATTCCTTTCAAGGTCCATAGGAGATTGATCGGATGCTCTGTCCTTGCGAAGTACGAATACCGCTACAGCTCTGCCTGGCTTCCCTTTACTTATGCGGTCGCACTGCCTTTTCCGTCAACCGTAGTGACGTGCAAAGCGATGCTAGCGCAAACTCTCGTTTGGCCGGGTTTTCCGTAGTGGTGTTGCATACCTCTCACGCTTGTGGCGTGGGCGAGAGCAAACTGCCTACTAAATGAAAGCGCGTCGTGTCGTTGCGGCGTTGTGTGCCTGCTGCGACCAGACCATAGAGCTTCGGGGTTGTTCAAAGCGTCCCATACGGTACACCGGCCTCTCCTTTTCAGCAAGAGCTAATTTGGAAATTGATGGGTTTTGAGGTAAAACCATGCAAAATGTGAGGTTTTTTGCTAGGATGCGGCTCAGTTCAAAACACCCGGCAGCCGCATGGCCACAGACAAAGAATTATCCGACTTCCTCGAAAACGTCGAACGCCGGGCCTTCAAGCAAGCCGTCTACGCAGTACGCAAGGACGAATCCGCGCTGGACATCGTCCAGGACGCGATGATCAAGCTCGCCGAGAAATATGGCGACAAGCCGGCCGCCGAGCTGCCGGCGCTGTTCCAGCGCATCTTGCAGACCACCATCCTCGACTACTTCCGCCGGGAGAAAGTCCGCAACACCTGGGTCAGCCTGTTTTCCGGCATGGGGCCGTCCGGCGACGAGCATGTGGATTTTGACATGCTCGAATCCTACGCCGCCGAAGAAGGCAGCGAAGCGGCCGAATCCGGCGCCGACAAGTTCGAGCGCCAGCAGACGCTGGATATCATCGATGCCGAAGTACAAAAGCTTCCGGCACGTCAACGCGAAGCCTTCCTGATGCGTTATTGGCAGGATATGGATGTGGCCGAGACGGCTGCGGCCATGGGCTGCTCGGAAGGCAGCGTCAAAACGCATTGCTCTCGTGCAACACATGCGCTGGCCGAGGCGCTGGCAGCCAAGGGAATTAAATTATGAACACCGACGATCTGAATTTCGCTTACAAAGTGCGCCACGCGCTCAATGACAAGCTGGACGAGCTGCCTGCTTCGACCACAGACCGCCTGGCGCAGGCGCGCAAGATGGCGCTGGCCCGCAAGAAAGCCCACGTGGAAGTGCCGCTGGCGGTGCGCGTGGTCAAGACTGAACTGGCGGCTGCCGGCAGCGGTTTCATGTCGCATTTCAACTGGCTGGGCCGCTGGGGCATGCTGGTGCCGGCACTGGCGCTGGTGGTCGGCATGGTTGGCATCTACCAGTACGAGCAGCAGGAACGCATCGCCGACCTGGCGGAAATCGACGCCGCCGTGCTGTCGGACGAGCTGCCGCTGGACGCCTATCTCGACCATGGCTTCAACGCCTACCTGACGCGAAGCGAGTAAGCGATGGCATGGAGCAGTCGCGCCAAGTGGGGTGCAGCAGCAACGGTATTAGCGGTAGCAGCGGGCGGCGCGTGGATTGCCGCCCAGCCTGACGCGGTCGACCTGGTGGCGGCGCCGGTGGCGGCGGTCACCGGGCAGAAAGGCGCTGTGGCGCCGGAAAAAATCCTGTGGAAAGACCTGACGCCGGCGCAACAGCAGGCGCTGGAGCCGCTGGCCGGCGAGTGGGATGGCATCGAGCCGATCCGCAAGCAGAAATGGCTGGGCATCGCCAAGCGCTACGCGCGCATGAACCCGGACGAGCAGGTGCGCGTGCAGCGCCGCATGCGCGAATGGGTCGGCATGTCGCCGGACGAGCGGCGCCAGATCCGCCAGAACTACGCCCGCGCGCAAAAGCTGAATCCGGCACAGAAAGCGGTGTCGTGGGAAGAATATCAAATGCTGACGGACGAGCAGAAGAAAGAGCTCGCCGCCAAGGCCGACACCAAGAAACAGGTGGTCAACCTGCCGACGCCGTCACAGGCCAAGATGCCGACACCGGCGCCGGTCAAGCCAGCCGCCAGCATTGCCGCGCCAGTGGTGCCGCCGATTACGCCACCGGTCGATCCGAATGCACCGCTGCCGAACGCCTCCAACGTGACGCCGATTCCGCCGACTTCCACGCCGTCTACGCAAGCGACGCCTCCTGCCGATGTCAAATAACCCGACGATTAAACGCCGCCTGATTTCGATGGTATACGAAACCCTGCTCGGCTTCGCCGTGCTGTTCCTGCCCTTCCTGATTTTCGAAATCGCCAGCGGCGGCAGCCACACACCGCTGGTCGAACACATGCGGCAGGCGCTGGCGTTCCTGGTGCTGGGCGCCTACTTCATCCACCAGTGGACGCGCGAAGGCCAGACGCTGGCGATGCGCACCTGGCGCCTGAAGCTGGTCACCGCCAGCGGCGGCCCGGTAACGCCACGCGTGGCAGCCGTACGGTATCTGTTGAGCTGGATGTGGATATTGCCGGCGCTGCTGATCTCGCTGGCTGCGGACCTGCACCGCTGGCAGGCGTTGGGCGCGATCCTGGTCGGCATCGTCGCATGGTCGCTGACCGCCTTCTTCGACAAGGAACGCCAGTTCCTGCACGATAAACTGGCCGGCACCCGCCTGCTGCAGTTGCCGCCGCTGCAAAAGAAAAAGAAGGCGGCGCCTGCCGCTTAGAACTTTTCGTAGTTCTGCAAATAGCGCCATTCACCGGACGGCAGGCTGGCCATGGAGATGCGTCCGACGCGGATGCGCTTCATGGTTACTACTTTCAGGCCGACTTCCTTGCACAGCTTTTCGATCGTGCCGATTTTGAGACCTTTGACGGCCCAGCGCAGGCGCATTTCGTTTTGCCAGCTGACCTTGCCGTTGATCTGGTTCAGCTGCTGCAAGCCGCCTTCGATGATCTCGCCGGAGACTTCAACGATGATCTCCTGCTCCAGTGCCTCATCGCTCAACTTGCGGTTGACGCGGTAGTCCTGCGTGAACACCACCAGGCCGCTGGCCTTGGCGTCCAGCGGCACCATCTCCTGCTGGCCGGTGACGTGGCGCTTGAGGAAGCGTTGGCCGGGCGCGGAGCGCGTCAGCGTGTCAGCCTTCAGCAGATGCAGCGGCTGTGCGCCGACAGGCTTGTGCAGCAGGATGGTGACTGGTGTGATTTCCAGCAGCGTGGCGTCATCCGCCAGCGTGACCTGCTGCTCCGGCGCGACGCGCGCGCCAGCCTCCTCCACCACTACTCCGTCGACGCTGACAAAGCCGCCTTCGATATACAGTTCAGCTTCGCGGCGCGAGCACTGGCGTTCGTCGGCTACGCGCTTGGAGAGACGTATCGTATTATCCAAAGAAGTCTCCAAAAACGGTGATGGCGCGGTCGATGTCTTCACGCGACGCGTCCATGTGGGTGACGATGCGGGTGCGCGGTCCCAGCGACATGCGGATGCGCGTCAGCTCCAGCACATCGCCCAGGCCTTTCAGCACGAACTGCGGAATGTCGACGTAGAAGATGTTGGTTTGCGGCGCGCTGACTTTGAGGTTTCTCATCTTCGCCAGTTCGGCAGCAAAGTAAGCGGCGTTATCGTGGTCTTCAGCCAGACCTGGAATATTGTGCTCCAGCGCGTACAAGCCACCAGCAGCGATGACACCCGCCTGGCGCATGCCGCCGCCAAGCATCTTGCGCCAGCGTTTGGCTTCCCTGATCAGTGGACGGCTGCCCAGCAGTACCGAACCAACCGGTGCGCCCAGTCCTTTCGACAAGCACACGGAGACGGAGTCGAAGCCTTGCACGACTTCGCGCGGCGTGATACCCAGCTTGACTGCCGCGTTGCAAACGCGTGCGCCGTCGAGGTGCGTGGCAAGGCCTTTGTCGTGCGCCAGTTTCGTGGCCTGCTGCACGTAGTCCATCGGCAGCACGCGGCCGTTGATGGTGTTCTCCAGCGCCAGCAGCCTGGTGCGGGCGAAGTGGAAATCATCTGGCTTGATATAGGATTCAATGTCGGCCAGCGCGATGCTGCCGTCGGCCTGATTGACGATCGGCTGCGGCTGGATACTGCCCAGCACTGCGGCGCCGCCGCCTTCGTAACGGTAGGTGTGCGCTTCCTGGCCGACCAGGTATTCGTCGCCACGGCCGCAATGCGCCAGCAGCGCCAACAGATTGCTCTGCGTGCCGGATGGCGCGAACAGTGCGTCTTCAAAGCCGAACAAGTCGGCAGCGTATTCCTGCAGACGGTTGACGGTCGGATCGTCGCCGTAGACGTCATCGCCCACTTCTGCGGTGTTCATGGCCGCGCGCATGGCGGCGCTTGGGCGCGTGACGGTGTCACTACGCAGATCGAGCCAGTTCTCCATTACGCTACCTCTTCGTCAGCGAAGAAACGGGTGTTCATCTCTTGCAGACCCACGGTGTCCAGCACTTCTTTCAGGCGCTCGGCCGGGCGCTTGCGCGGCAGGTTCTTGTAGGTGGCAATGATCAGCTCATTCTTCATCGAGTGTTCCCAGCCTACCAGTTCGGTGACGGTGACACTGTAACCGTGCGCTTCCAGTTGCAGGCAGCGCAGCACGTTGGTGATCTGGCTGCCGAATTCACGCGTGTGTATCGGATGACGCCAGATTTCGGTCAGCGCGGATTTGCCCAGCGACTGGCCTTTGTTTTTCTTCAGGACCGAGGCCACTTCGGCCTGGCAGCATGGCACCAGCACGATGTGCTTGGCCTTCTTCTTCAGCGCAAACTGGATGGCGTCATCGGTGGCCGTGTTGCAGGCGTGGAGCGCGGTGACGACGTCGATTTGCTCCGGCAGCAACTTCGATTCGGTGGACTCTGCCACCGACAGCGGCAGGAAGGACATGCCGGGGAAGTTGAACTGGCTGGCCAGTTCCTGCGAGCGCGTCACCAGCTCTTCGCGGGTTTCAATGCCATAAATGTGCGAGTCGTTCTGCAAAGCCTTGAAGAACAGGTCGTAGATGATGAAGCCCAGGTAGGACTTGCCTGCGCCGTGATCGACCAGCGAGACGTTGTCTTTTTCGGCCAGCACTTCCTTCAGCAGCGGCTCGATGAACTGGTACAGGTGGTAGACCTGTTTCAGCTTGCGGCGGCTGTCCTGGTTCATCTTGCCGTCGCGCGTGAGGATGTGCAGCTCCTGCAGCAGGGCTACGGTCTGGCCTTCACGGATTTCCGGCATATTGTCGGCGCTGGTGACGGTGGCGCCGATCTTCTGGACTGGTTTCTTAGGCTGCTTCATCGATCCACGCCTGCTGAACTGCTTCGAGGACTTTTTCACCACCGCGCGACGTATCGTCATCAAACTCTTCGAGCTCGATGATCTTGTTGTGCAGATCGGTGAAGCGGATAGCGGCCGGATCGACGTCCGGGTACTTGTCGTACAGCGCTTCCGCAATCGCGGTGATGTCAGCCCATTTCATATCAGTGACCGCCTTCGCTGGCGTGATTGATGGTGTACTTCGGAATTTCAACGACCAGGTCTTCGTCCGCCACCACGGCCTGGCACGACAGGCGCGATACGGCCTCCAGGCCCCAGGCTTTGTCCAGCAGGTCTTCTTCGGTTTCGCTGGCTTCGTTCAGCGAGCTCAGACCTTCGCGCACCAGCACGTGGCAGGTAGTGCAGGCGCAGGATTTCTCGCAGGCGTGCTCGATGTGGATGTCATTCTCCAGCATGATGTCGCACAGCGTCTTGCCGGCTTCGGCTTCAACGACAGCGCCATCCGGGCACAGTTTTGCGTGGGGCAGGAATACGATTTGTGGCATGGTTAAACTCTTTATATATTAAACGACTTGATCCAGCGCTTTGCCGGCGAGCGCACTGCGCACGCTGCGGTCCATGCGACGGGACGCAAATTCTTCGGTGCCGTGGGCCAGCGCTTCGACTGCGGCTTTCACGGCCTGGTGATCGACAGCGCCGGTCTGCGATTGCGCGACGATCTCGCGGGTTTTCGCCATCAGCGCATCGACGGCCACACGCTCTTCGTCCGACAGCAGCGCCGCGTCTTCATCCAGCGCCGCTTGCGTCGCCAGCAGGATGCGTTCCGCTTCCACCTGTTCTTCACGCAGCGCGCGCGCTTTCATGTCGACATCGGCCGAGGCATGCGAATCCATCAGCATGCGCGCCACATCATCATCGCCCAGGCCATACGATGGCTTGACGCTGATCGACGCTTCCACGCCCGAACGCAGTTCGCGCGCCGACACCGACAGCAAGCCATCCGCATCCACCTGATAGGTGATGCGGATACGCGCCGCGCCGGCCGCCATCGGCGGAATGCCGCGCAGCTCAAAGCGCGCCAGCGAACGGCAATCGGCCACCAGTTCACGCTCGCCTTGCAGCACGTGCACCGCCAGCGCGGTCTGGCCATCCTTGAAGGTGGTGAACTCCTGCGCACGCGCGCATGGAATGGTCGAGTTACGCGGAATGATCTTCTCCACCAGGCCGCCCATGGTCTCAATGCCCAGCGACAGCGGAATCACATCCAGCAGCAGCCAGTCATCGCCAGCGGCACGGTTGCCGGCCAGCAGATTGGCCTGCATGGCGGCGCCCAATGCCACCACCTTGTCCGGATCGATATTCGCGTGCGGCGTGGTGTGGAAATATTCGCTGACCGCGCGATGCACGTGCGGCATGCGCGTCGCACCGCCGACCATGACCACGCCATCCACATCGTCCGCATCGACATTGGCGTCGCGCAGCGCTTTCTTGATGGCCTTCATGGTTTTTTCGATCAGGTGCCTGGTAATCTCCTGGAACTTCTCGGCGGTGATGGTGATGTGCACCTGCTCGCCGGACTTCAGCGTGGCGTCAACAATCACTTCGCCCTTGGTCGACAGCAGTTCCTTGGCTTCGCGCGACTTCACCATCAACACGGCGGTGTCCTCATCCGACAACGGCGCCAGCTTTTCTTCCTGATGGATGTAGCAGAACAGACGGTGATCGAAATCGTCGCCGCCCAATGCGGAGTCGCCGCCGGTAGCCAGCACCTCAAACACGCCCTTGCTCAGCTTCAGGATGGAGATATCGAAGGTGCCGCCGCCCAGATCGTAGACAGCGTAGATGCCTTCCGATGCGTTATCCAGACCGTAGGCAATGGCGGCCGCCGTTGGCTCGCTCAGCAGGCGCAGCACGTTCAGGCCGGCCAGCTGGGCCGCATCCTTGGTCGCCTGGCGCTGTGCATCGTCAAAATATGCCGGCACGGTGATGACTGCGCCGACCAGATCATCGCCCAGCGAATCTTCCGCGCGCTGGCGCAACGTGGCCAGAATCTGCGCCGACACTTCCACCGGACTCTTGACGCCGGCGACGGTCTTCAGCTGCACCATGCCAGGCGTATCCTGGAAATCGTACGGCAGGTTTTCCGCGTAAGCGATATCCGCCAGGCCACGGCCCATAAAGCGCTTGACCGAGACGATGGTATTCTTCGGATCGGTGGTCTGCGCGGCCTGCGCCTTGTAGCCGATGTTGGCGTGACCGTTAGGCAGATAGCGCACCACCGATGGCAGCAGCGCGCGGCCATCTTCATCGTTCAGCACTTCTGGAATGCTGTTGCGCACAGTCGCCACCAGCGAATTGGTGGTGCCCAGATCAATCCCGACCGCCAGCCGATGCTGGTGCGGTGCGGTGGACATGCCTGGTTCGGAAATTTGCAGAAGTGCCATGTAATTGATACCTTTACTTCGGGGTCAGTGCCGACATTCGGACATTTCGCTCGCGAAATGTCCGAATGTCGGCACTGACCCCGATTTTATGCTTCGATTGCTTCAAAGGCGAAGCGGACTTCTTCGCCGAATTTTTCGAGGAACATCAGCGCGCGCACGCCTTGTGCGGCGGCGGCGTAGTCGCCGGCGTTGATCTGCTGTTCGATCTGCACCAGCTGTTCCTTGCGGGCGTTGCGCAGTTGTTTGTCGAGCGACTCCAGTGCGTCGCTGTCCTTGCCGGCGCGGGCGTCGCCCAGTTCTTCGCGCCACTCCATCTGCTGCATCAGGAAGGCCATCGGCATTGCCGTATTCGACTCGGTCTGGAGATCGACGCCGTGCAGCTCGCATATGTACTGCGCGCGCTTCTGCGGATTCTTCAGGGTCTGGTAGGCTTCGTTGGCGCGGGTGGCCCACTGCATGGCAACGCGCTTTTCGGCGTCGGTGGCATTGACGAATTTGTCGGGATGGACGCGGCTCTGCACGTCGCGGTAGGCGCTGTCCAGCGCCCCGGCGTCTACGGCAAACTGCTGCGGCAGATTGAATAGCTCAAAGTGATTCTGCATGACGGCTTAGACGCGGAAGCTTTCACCGCAACCGCAAGCGTCTTTCTCGTTCGGGTTGTTGAACTTGAAGCCTTCGTTCAGGCCTTCGCGCGCGAAGTCCAGCTCCGTGCCGTCGATGTACGGCAGGCTTTTCGGATCGACGAATACCTTCACGCCGTGCGATTCGAACACGCTGTCCTCATCGGTCACTTCGTCCACGTATTCCAGCTTGTAAGCCATGCCCGAGCAGCCGGTGGTGCGCACGCCAAAACGCAGACCGAGGCCCTTGCCGCGGCGCTCGATGTAGCGGTTGATGTGTTTCGCTGCTTTTTCGGTCAGGGTGATTGCCATGTGATTCTCCGTTGTCATTCCGGCTTGCGCCGGAATGACGGTTTTTACGCTGCGACGGTGGCGTGCTTGTTCTGGTAGTCCAGCACCGCTGCCTTGATGGCGTCTTCCGCCAGGATCGAGCAGTGGATCTTCACTGGCGGCAGCGCCAGTTCTTCCGCGATCTGGGTGTTCTTGATGGCAAGCGCCTGGTCCAGGGTTTTGCCCTTGACCCATTCGGTCACCAGCGAGCTCGATGCGATCGCCGAACCGCAGCCATAGGTTTTGAATTTGGCGTCTTCGATCACGCCATCCGCGCCCACCTTGATTTGCAGCTTCATGACGTCGCCGCAAGCTGGCGCGCCAACCATGCCGGTGCCTACGCTGTCGTCGCCTTTTTCGAAAGCGCCAACGTTACGTGGGTTTTCGTAGTGATCCAGTACTTGTTCCGAGTAAGCCATTTTGATGCTCCTGTATCTGTAAAATTAGTGGGCTGCCCATTGGATCGAGCTGATGTCGACGCCGTCTTTGAACATATCCCACAGCGGCGACAGTTCACGCAGTTTGTGTACCTTGGACTTCATCAGTTCGATCGCGAAGTCGATATCGGCTTCGGTAGTAAAGCGGCCGATGGTGAAACGGATCGAGCTGTGCGCCAGTTCGTCGCTACGACCGAGCGCGCGCAATACATAAGATGGTTCCAGCGAGGCCGAGGTGCAAGCGGAGCCCGACGATACCGCCAGGTCTTTCACCGCCATGATCAGCGACTCGCCCTCAACGTAGTTGAAGCTGACGTTCAGGTTGTGCGGCACACGGTGTTCCATGTCGCCGTTGATGTAGGTTTCTTCGATCTCTTGCAGGCCCTTGGCCAGACGGTCGCGCAGCGCCTTGATGCGGGCGATCTCGCTGTCCATTTCCACTTTCGCCAGGCGGAAGGCTTCGCCCATGCCGACGATCTGGTGGGTTGGCAGCGTGCCCGAGCGCAGGCCGCGCTCGTGGCCACCGCCGTGCATCTGTGCTTCGATGCGCACGCGCGGCTTGCGGCAGACGTACAGCGCGCCCACGCCTTTCGGGCCGTAGGTTTTGTGCGCGGTAAAGGTCATCAGGTCGACCTTGGTTTTTTGCAGGTCGATCACCACTTTGCCGGTCGCTTGGGCGGCGTCGCAGTGGAAGATGATGCCTTTCGAGCGGCACAGTTCACCGATCTGGTCGATCGGCTGGATCACGCCGATCTCGTTATTCACCAGCATGACCGAGATCAGGATGGTGTCCGGACGGATCGCGGCGGTCAGTTGCTCGATGGTGATCAGGCCGTTGTCCTGCGGTTCCAGGTAGGTCGCTTCAAAGCCCTGGCGCTCCAGTTCACGCACGGTGTCCAGCACAGCTTTGTGCTCGGTTTTCACGGTGATAATGTGCTTGCCCTTGGTCTTGTAGAACTGCGCCGCACCCTTGATGGCCAGGTTGTTCGATTCGGTCGCGCCCGAGGTCCAGATGATTTCGCGTGGGTCGGCATTGACCAGCGCGGCGACGTTGGCGCGCGCTTCTTCCACCGCTTTTTCAGCGGTCCAGCCATACATGTGGCTGCGCGACGCCGGGTTGCCGAACTGTTCGCGCAGGTATGGGATCATCGCATCGGCGACGCGCGGATCGATCGGCGTGGTGGCCGAATAGTCCATATAGATCGGGAAATGCGGCGCGGTCTGGAACTTCACGTCAGCGATGTTTTTTTCTGGGGCGTTCATCTGTTTACTCCGTTAGGGCTTACAGCGCGGCGTGGTTGTCGTTGCGGTGCATGACAACCACGTTTTGCTCAGCGTTCTTCTGCTTTTGTTGATCGACCAGATCCTGCAGCGAAACGGAATCCAGATAATCAACCATTTTTTCGTTCAGCGTGGCCCACAGTTCGTGGGTCATGCAGCGCACGCCGCTGGCAGCGTCGGCGCCATGGCAATTCTCTTTGCCGCCGCACTGGGTCGCATCCAGCGGCTCGTCGACGGCGATAATGATGTCGGCCACGGTGACCTTGTCGGCGCGGCGCGCCAGACTGTAGCCACCGCCCGGGCCGCGAATCGATTCAACAATCTCGTGGCGGCGCAGCTTGCCGAACAGCTGCTCCAGGTAGGACAGGGAAATCGCCTGACGCTGGCTGATGCCGGACAGCGTGACTGGTCCCTTGCCCTGGCGCAACGCCAAGTCAATCATCGCAGTCACAGCAAAACGGCCTTTGGTGGTCAGACGCATCACTACCTCGGTTGGGTTAAAATATCGACCTCAATACTATTCACAAAGCCTGAGTAGTTGATCGAATTAGTCAAGTATACCAAACTTTAATAAAGCTTGCTGGTCGCCCTACTTTTCAGCCCTTGAGCAATTGCATCGGCTGGAACAGCTGATGCATGTCCTTGTTGCCAATAAAACTGAGGTTGTATGGGTGCTCGGCAGCGATCTGCGGAAAATCTTTCATCACAGGCAACTTGCTCAGCAGTTCGGCGATTTTCCCCCACAGCACCATCGTCGGCACCTGGTCAGCCTGCGCGGCCAGTCCGGCCATCACCGTCTCGAAGAACGGCAGCCAGGCTTTGGCATCCTTGGCCGGGGCGACGTGGCTGCGGAACACCAGCGAGGCGTTCAGCAGCAGGAAGCCCTCGGCGGTCAGCTTGTCCTGCATGTCGGCCAGCGTCAGGATGTGGCTGCCGGCGCCGCTGCGCGCCTGGGCCGATACCGCCGCCATCGCCTCGCCGGCGGTATTCTCCAGTTGCAACTGACCATCAGCCACCAGCAGCATCTTCATGAAGTTGCGCAGCGAAGTCGCCTTGTTGACCGGCTTCGACAGGCCGCCGCCCACCTCGGACGACCACAGGCTGCCAACCGCCCCATCCATGAAACAGACGCCCGTGGCGCTCTCTGCTCGCGGATATGGTCCCTCGCCTACCAGTACATACTTCACCTTATTGAGCGGCAGTGCGAATGCCGCAAACAGACGCTGCTCCGTCGGCAGGTACTGATCCTGGGCCAGTTGCGGCAGGTAATCCGGCGTTGCCGCCATCACGGCTTCCAGCCCCTGGATTAACAGCGGGCGCCAGGAAACATCGGCGCGGTCGAGCGCCGCCAGGATGGTGGTCGGTATCGTCATGAAGGGAATTGCTTTTGGGGAAAGGTGAGATTGTAACGCGCCGGGACCGCCAGCGGCATTTTCCGATGGGAAAGTGTTAAGATAATTTTCGAATACATGTCTGATTTTGGGGAATAAATGGGTCGCAAACCTTGGGTAGCTGCTGCCGCGCTGATGATGTCGCTGGGCGCCGGTGCACAAACCTCCGCTCCGCCGGTGCTGGACGAGGCGCTTGATGCGCCCACGCGCGCCCACGTCATCAACGAGTTTGCGCACCGGCTGACCGAACTGCACGTCGACGGGCCACGCGCCAAGGCGGCGGCAGATGACTTGCGCAAGCGCCTGGCGCGCGGCGAATACGATAGCCAGTTGACGGCGCGTGCATTGGCCGCCCGCGTCACCGCTGACGTGGCGGCGATTGCACCGGACCGCCACACCTATCTGGAATTCGTGCCTTACGATCTCGGCGACGAGCGCCAGCGTCCGCCAGCGCCAGCGCCAGCCGCCGACAACTACGGACTGCGCAAGTTCGACCTGCTGGACAACAATATCGGCTACCTGAAAATCACCCGCTTCGCGCCGCTGGACCGTGGCGCGCTGGATACCGCCGCGCGTCTGATGGATAAGGCGGCCGACAGTTCGGCGCTGATCATCGACTTGCGCGACGCCGGTGGCGACAGCCAGGAGATGGTAGCGCTGCTGTCCAGTTACCTGCTGGTCGACCAGCGCAGCATCATTTTCAAGGACGCGCAAATCCACCTGCATGACCAGATCGACCGTTCCGGTCGCGTGGTGGCGGAATACTGGACTTACGCGAATGTGTCCGGCAAGCGTTTCGGTGGCGTCAAGCCGCTGTACCTGCTGGTGAGCAATCGCACCAGCGGCGCGGCCGAAGCCTTTGCCTACGACCTCCAGCAGTATATGCGCCGCGCCATCGCCAGTGGCAAAAGTGGCCAGCGCGCGCTGGTGATCGGCGCGCCGACGCTGGGCGATGCGCGTGTCGGCAGCAAGCAGCGCATCTCGCGCCAGTTGCAGACATCTGTCGCGATCTCGCGCGCCAGCAACGTTCTCACCCGCTACAACTGGGAAGGCGGCGGCGTGCAGCCAGACCGCATGGTCGATCCGGCCGCCGCACTGGATACCGCGCTGGGAATGGCGCAGGCAGCCATCCGCATCAGCGCTGCAACGCCGGCCGAGGCGCAGCCCTGATTATTCCGCGTCCGGCTGCCGGGATGGATGGGCCAGCTGAAAAGCGGGCAATTCGTTGCAGGCAGCATGGATGCGCATGATGGTCGGATATGGCGTCATGTCGACGCCGAAACGCTGAGCACCAAAGACTTGTGGCACCAGGCAGCAGTCGGCCAGCGTCGGTTTATCGCCGTGGCTGTAGCGGCCGGTGTGTGCGTCGTTGGCCAGCAGGCTTTCGAGGCCTGACAGGCCGGTGCGCAGCCAGTGCTGCTGCCAGCCCAGCTTGATGTCTTCCGTGACGCCTATTGTCCCCGTCAGGTATTTCAGCACGCGCAGGTTGCCCAGCGGGTGCGTGTCGGCGGCAACCGTCAGTGCCAGCTCACGTACGCGGGCGCGTTCTGCCGGCGTGGCGGGCAGTAACGGCGTTTGCGGATGCGTCTCCTCCAGATATTCCATGATGGCCAGCGACTGGCCGATGACGTTGCCGTCATCCTCCAGCGCCGGCAGCAGCGCGGCCGGATTGACGGCGCGGTAGGCGTCACCCAGCTGCTCGCCGCCGTTGCGCAGCAGGTGCACCGGCACGGCATCGTAGGGGATGCCCTTGAGGTTGAGCGCGATCCGCACGCGGTAAGCGGCGGAGCTGCGGAAATACGTGTAGAGCTTCATCAGCGGCGCTCCCCGTAGTGCGTGACGGTCTGTTCGATGGCGCCGAAAATGCTGGCGCCCCGCTCGTCTTTCATTTCGATGCGCACGCTATCGCCGAATTTGAGGAACGGCGTTTGCGGCTTGCCAGTCTCGATGGTTTCGTACATGCGCACTTCCGCCAGGCAGCAGTAGCCGACGCCGCCATTGGCGATGCTCGATCCGTGCAGGCCACCCTGCTTGTTCGACACCGTCCCGGAGCCGATAATGGTGCCGGCTGCCAGCTCGCGCGTGGCCGCCGCATGCGCTACCAGCTGGGCGAAACTGAAGGTCATGTCCTCGCCGGCATTCGGCTTGCCGAACGGCTGCTGGTTCAGGTCCACCAACAGCGGCAGGTGCAGCTTGTGTTCCGTCCAGTGCGCGCCTAGCTCGTCCGGCGTTACCGCCACCGGCGAAAAGGCGCTTGCCGGCTTGGACTGGAAGAAGCCGAAGCCTTTCGCCAGCTCATTCGGAATCAGGTTGCGCAGCGAGACGTCGTTGACCAGCATCACCAGGCGGATCGCCTTGCCAGCGTCTTCCGGCGTGGCGCCCATGCGCACATCACCGGTGATGACCGCCACCTCCGCCTCCAGGTCGATGCCCCACTCTTCCGACAGCGCGTAAATCGCATCGCGCGGGCCGACGAAATTGTCTGAGCCGCCCTGATACATCAGCGGATCGGTGTAGAACGACGCCGGCACCTCGGCATTACGCGCCTTGCGCACCAGTTCAACGTGGTTGATATAGGCCGAGCCATCCGCCCACTGGTAGGCGCGCGGCAGCGGCGAATGGCAATGCTGTTGCTCGAACGGCTGGGCGTCGACGGATTCGCCTGCGTTCAGCGTGGCGTAGACTTGCTTCAGGCGCGGCTCGACATGTTCCCAGTTGTCCAGCGCATGCTGCAAGGTGGCGGCAATCTTCGGCACCAGCTGGTAGCGCGCCAAGTCGCGGCTGACCACCACCAGGCGGCCGTCGCGGCTGCCATCTTTCAGAGTCGCCAGCTTCACGCCTCACCTCCGTGCATCCATGCCGCGTGCTTCGGTGCTTTCTTTGTCTGTGACCACTCTTCCAGCATCGCCCATTTGACCTCGTCCAGCTTCTGCATCATTTCCGGCGTGCCGATGTTGCAGGCCAGCTCCAGCCGGTGACCGTTCGGATCGAAGAAGTAGATCGACTTGAAGATGGTGTGATTGACAGGACCAATTACATCAATGCCGGCGGCGATCAGGCGCTCCTTGGCGGCCAGCAGTTCGTCCATGCTGGCTACTTCCATCGCCAGGTGCTGCACCCAGGCCGGCGTGTTCTGGTCGCGGCCCATGTCCGGCTGCGTCGGCAGCTCGAAGAACGCCAGCACATTGCCGTTGCCTGCATCCAGGAACACGTGCATATACGGGTCCGGCGCCTTGGTCGATGGCACTTCGTTTTCGGCAATCGCCAGCACGAAGTCCATGTTCAGGTGCTTGACGTACCACTCGACGGTTTCTTTGGCGTCTTTGCAGCGGTAGGCGACGTGGTGTATTTGCTTGATTTTCATGGATGTCTCCTTCTTGATAGCGGCATTAGATGTCAGATTCAGATATCATGCAAATCGTATTTACCTCATCATTTATCAGAATTCCCCATGAATCCCAGCCTGCGGCAAATGCGCGCCCTCGTGGCGCTGGCCAAGACCGGCAGCTTTACGCTGGCGGCCGATCATCTGAGCGTGACGCAGTCAGCGCTGAGCGGCCAGATCAAGGAACTGGAACAACTGCTGGGCATGCGGGTGGTCGAGCGTACCACGCGCAAAACCCAGCTCTCCGAACTGGGCCGCGAACTCTATCCACTGTTCGACAAGATGCTGCACGACCTCGACCGCGCCATGGCCGACATCGCCAGCCGCAAGGCCTTGAAGCAGGGTTCGGTACGGGTTGCCGCGCCGCAGATGCTGTCCTGCACCATGGTGCCGGAAGTGATCGCCGCCTACCGCGAGCGCTATCCCGACGTGCAGGTCCGGCTGACCGATTGTCCGCTGGAACAGGTATCGGCGCGCGTGTTCAGCGGCGAAGTCGACTTCGGCATCGGGCCGGAACGCGATACCAGCGCCGAGATCGCGGCGCAGCCGCTGTTCGAAATGCCCTTTGTCGTGGTCTACCCGCCAGGCCACGAACTGGACCAGCGCAAGCGCATCACCTGGAGCGATGTCAACCGCTATCCTTTCATTTCACTGCAAGGCCAGTTCACCGAGCGCCTGTTGCGTGACGTTCACGTTTCCGTCAGGGAACTTTCACTCAGCCCGCACAACGAAGTGACCTTCATGACCACTGCACTGGCGATGGTGCACGCACGCCAGGGCATCACCGTCTGTCTGCCTTACGCCGAGAAGATGGTGCAGCTGTACGGCCTGAAAATGCGGCCCCTGGCGGCACCGGCGCTGACGCGGCGTTTCTTCATCTACACGCGCAGCGCCCGCGCCCTGTCGCCAGCGACGGAAAGTTTTGTAACTTTTCTGCACGATTTCGTCGGCGCGCACGAGTGGAACGTGCCAACAGCCTGAGCGCGCTCTTACAATTTATTTCAATTGGGAAAAGCTAGTTGCCATAAATCCATTGTGGAAGCGGTTTCGGTTTGTGTATGCTTCATTGATGAACATTTTGCACATAGATTCCTGCGCCTTGGGCGACAACTCGACTTCCCGCCAGATTACCTCTGCGGCTATTGCGGCACTGACCACAGCTGACGACCAGGCGACCGTACTCTACCGCGACCTTGCAGCCTCCCCGCTTTCCCACGCCAGCGGCCCGCTGCTGCAAGTCATCAGCCAGCGCTGGGATGCCGATATTCCGATGAACGCCGAACTGCGCGCCGAAGCTTTGCAAAGCGCTTCGCTGCTGCAGGAATTCAAGGAAGCCGACGTAGTCGTGCTCGGCGCCCCGATGCATAATTTCTCGATTCCATCAACGCTGAAGGCGTGGATGGATCGCCTGCTGGAACTCCAGGCCGTCAGCCAGCAGCGCCTTGACCTGCAACTGCTGTTGGTCACTTCCGGCTGTACCGTCATGGGCCAGGAATCCCATGGCGAGCTGTTGAGCAATCACGAACAACAGCTGAAGGCGGCTTTCAACTTCATGGGCGTCGATCGCCTGCACCTGGTACGAAAGCTGGCCGACCTGCCACATTAAAAGTGTCGCATGATGTTAGCGCTACCGCTGTTTTATAATGGCGGCATGACTGCAAACACCATCGCCATCAATCAACTGATGGACAAGTTTGACGGCCATCACAGCGTCTGGCTGTTTGGCTACGGCTCCTTGATCTACAAGGCGGACTTCCCCTACCTGCAACGCCGCCCGGCCAGCATCCACGGCTGGACGCGGCGTTTCTGGCAGGGCTCACACGACCATCGCGGCACGCCGGAAGCACCAGGCCGCGTTGTCACGCTGATCGAGGAAGCTGGCGCCATCTGCCACGGCATGGCCTACCTGATTACCCCCGAAGTATTTGCCCACCTCGACCACCGCGAAAAAAACGGCTACCTGCGACTTTCCATCCCGATGGCTTTTGAGGATGGCGGCGATATCGAAGGCCTGGTTTACATTGCCACGCCGGACAACACCGCCTTCCTCGGCGCCGCATCCGAACAGGACATCGCCGCGCACATCGCCCGTTCAACCGGCCCCAGCGGCCCGAACAGCGACTACCTCAATCACCTGGCCAACGCCCTGCGCGAACTCGGCCGCCACGACCAGCACGTGTTCGAGATACAGCGCCACCTGGCTGCGCTGCAATCAGAATAAATCCATCTGCCCCGCGTCGGCTGCCGCCTTGGCGCGTGCGCCGAGTGGCGGCACCACCAGCGGCCGCGTGAACTGCGAGGCGTCCATGCGGTGAAAGCGACTGCCTTGCCCGGTCAACCCCAACCGCTCCGAAGCGATCTTGACGCGCTGGCGTATCAACTCGGCCCAAACGCCCTCGCCTTTCATGCGCGTGTCGAAATTGCTGTCGTAGTCTTTGCCGCCGCGCATTTCCCGCACACGGTTCATCACACGCTGCGCCCGCTCGGGAAAGTGCGCCTGCAGCCACTCCTTGAACAGCGGCGCCACTTCCCACGGCAGCCGCAGCACCGTGTAGTGCACGCTGACGGCGCCCGCTTCCTTGACCGCCTCCAGTATCCGCTCGATGTCCGGCTCGGTGATGAAAGGAATGATGGGGGCGATGCTGACGGCCACCGGAATGCCCGCGTCCGTCAGCGTGCGAATGGTGCGCAGGCGGCGCGCGGGGGCTGCCGCGCGCGGCTCCAGCGTGCGGGCGATGGCCGGGTCCAGCGTGGTCAGCGTGATGGCGACGCCAGCCTGCCGCCTGGCCGCCATCGGCGCCAGAATGTCGATGTCGCGCTCGATCAGCGAATTCTTCGTGATAAGTCCCACCGGATGCTGGCATTCCTGCAGCACTTCCAGCACGCGGCGGGTAAGCTTGTACTCGCGCTCGCAGGGCTGGTAGGCGTCCGTGTTGACGCCCAGCGCGATCGACTCCGGCTGGTAGCTGGGCTTGGCCAGCTCGCGCCGCAACACTTCCGGCGCGTTGACCTTGGCGAAAATCTTGCTCTCGAAGTCCATGCCTGGCGACAGTCCGAGATAGCTGTGTGTAGGCCGCGCAAAGCAATAGATACAGCCATGCTCGCAGCCGCGATACGGATTCAGCGATACGCTGAACGGCAAATCCGGTGAAGCATTGCGGCTGAGGATGGATTTGCAGAGTTCCTCGGTGACATGCGTTTTCCATGGCTTGACCTCTTCTTCCTCGCGTTCCCAGCCGTCGTCGTAAGCCTCGCGCGCGTTCAGCTCGTAGCGGCCTTGCATATTCGACACGGCGCCACGTCCCTTTTGCGCCTTCAGCGAAGGCGGCGGAAGCATCACGTGTTCCTGGTTGTTTTCGTCATGGGACATGGCATCGCTCGAAATACTGTATACATATACAGTATTCTAGGCGCTGTGCGCCGCCATATCAAGGGAAATCCGCTTGCAGTCTTGGGGAGCGCTGGGGCAAGCTGGTATCATGCCGGGCTTCGCCCCAGCGCGCGCCCGGCGCAGCGTTCGGCAACCTTACAGTGAGTAATAATATGAACCATTCGAGCCAACCTCTGCCGTCTTTCTTCAGCCGGATTTCGATCGCGATCGGCGCCTTTTTCCGCGCCCTGTCCGATGCTGAATACGCAGCGCGCCTGACGCGCATCGACGATGCGCCACAACCAGCCGCCGCACCAGTGGCGCCGCCGGCACCAGCACCAGCACCAGCACCGGCACCTGCGCCTGCGCCTGCACCGGCCCCGGTCACCCTGCGCGTCGCCACGCCGGACGCCGCCCTGCAACTGCTGTCGCTGTTGCAGCGCGAAGCCCGCCTGATCGACTTCACCCAGGAAAACCTGAGCGCCTATTCCGACGCCGACATCGGCGCTGCCGCGCGCGTGGTGCATGAAGGCTGTGCCAAGGTGCTGAAGGAACACTTCACTATCCAGCCGATCCGCAGCGAAGCGGAAGGCAGCCGCGTCGAACTGGCGGAAGGCTTCGACGCCGCCGCCGTGCGCCTGACCGGCAATGTGGTCGGCAAGGCACCGTTCAAGGGCACGCTGAGCCATCGCGGCTGGCGTTCGGCCGAAGTGCGCCTGCCGAAGCTGGCGGAAGCGCATGACGCGGCCATCCTGTCGCCGGCGGAGGTGGAACTGTGAGCGATCCGCGTTACGCCATCGGCATCGACCTGGGCACCACGCACAGCGCGCTGTCGTATGTGAACCTGCAAGCCAGCGAAGGCGAGAAAACCCAGCACGGCGTGCTGGCGATTCCGCAATTGACCGCACCGGGCACCATCGAAGAACTGCCGCTGCTGCCGTCCTTCCTCTACCTGCCGCACGCCGACGAACTGGCGCCGGGCGAGAACAACCTGCCATGGCAGCAAAGCGCTGAAGAGCAAGCCGGCGTGGCCGGCGAGATGGCGCGCAGCCGTGGCGCCACCACGCCGATCCGGCTGGTGTCGAGCGCCAAGAGCTGGTTGAGCCATCCAGGCGTTGACCGCCGCTCGGCGCTGCTGCCAAACGACGCGCCGGAAGAAGTCGCGCGCGTGTCGCCGCTGGAAGCATCCACCCGTTACCTGAGCCACTTGCGCAAGGCGTGGGAACAGGCGCACCCTGACGCGCCGTTCGGCGAACAGGCCGTGACGGTGACGATTCCTGCCTCCTTCGATCCGGGCGCGCGTGAACTGACCGCCGAAGCGGCGCGCGCCGCCGGCTATACCAATCTGACACTGCTCGAAGAACCGCAAGCCGCGCTGTATAGCTGGATCCAGGGCAGCGAAGGCCGCTGGCGCAAGGAAGTCAAACCGGGTGACATCATCCTGGTGGTGGACGTCGGCGGTGGTACCAGCGACTTTTCGCTGATCGCCGTGCTGGAACGCGATGGCGTGCTGGAGCCGCATCGCATCGCGGTCGGCGACCACATTCTGCTCGGCGGCGACAATATGGACTTGGCACTGGCGCACCTGGTGGCGCGCAAGCTGGCCGTCAACGGCACGCAGCTGGATGCCTGGCAAATGCGTGCGCTGACCTACGGCTGCCGCAGCGCAAAGGAAAAGCTGCTGGCCGATGCCAGCGTCGCCACCTGGCCTATTGTCGTGCCCAGCCGCGGCTCGAAGCTGATCGGCGGTTCGATCCGCACCGAGTTGACTCGCGATGAAGTATCGACCTTCATCCTCGACGGCTTCTTCCCGAAAGTGGAAGCCTCGGCACGGCCGGCAGTGCGCACCCGCGCGGGCCTGACGCAGCTTGGCCTGCCGTATGCGCAGGATGCCGGCGTCACGCGCCATCTGGCCGCGTTCCTGGCACGCCAGCTCGGCGCCACGGCAGAACTGGAAGGCTACGCCGGCAAGCAAAGCGCGGAGGCGACGTTCCTGCATCCGACCGCAGTGCTGTTCAACGGCGGCGTATTCAAGTCGGACCTGCTGGCGCAACGCATCATGGGCACCATCAACGACTGGCTGTACATGGAAGGCGCGGAACCTGCGCGCATGCTGGGCGGCGCCGATCTGGATCTGGCGGTGGCGCGCGGTGCCGCTTACTACAGCTATGTGCGTCGCGGCAGCGGCGTGCGCATTCGCGGCGGCACGGCGCGTTCGTACTACGTGGCGATCGAATCGGCAATGCCGGCGATCCCCGGCATGGAACCGCCGATCCAGGCGCTGTGCGTGGCGCCGTTCGGCATGGAGGAAGGCAGCGAAATTGAACTGCCGAACCAGGAGTTTGGCCTGGTGGTCGGTGAGCCGGTGCAGTTCCGTTTCTTTGGTTCCTCGGTACGCCGTCAGGACCAGATTGGCGATTTGCTGGACTTCTGGGGCGCGGATGAGCTGATCGAGATGAACGAGATCCAGGCCAACCTGTCGCCGGAAGGCCGTCAGGCTGGCGATGTGGTGCAGGTACGCCTGCATGCGATGGCGACCGAATCCGGCACGCTGGAACTGGCCGCAGTGGCCAACGATGGCCAGCGCTGGAAAGTGGAGTTTGACGTCCGCACAGCATGAGTAAATACGTCGTCAGCATCGACCTGGGCACCACCAACACGGTGATGGCCTTTGCAGAAGCCGGTAGCGCGCAGATCCAGTTGTTCGACATCGATCAGCTGACCGCGCCCGGCGAGGTTGGTGCTGCGGCGTTGCTACCGTCCTTGCGCTATCACCCTGCGGATGGCGAGCTGGCGGCGGGCGAACTGCAACTGCCATGGCCGCAGCAGGATGCGGCGCAGGTGGTGATCGGCCAGCTGGCACGCAAGCTTGGCGCGCAGGTGCCGGGGCGGCTGGTGGCCAGCGCCAAGAGCTGGCTCTCGCATCCGCAGGTGGACCGCATGGCGCCGATCCTGCCGTGGGGTGCGGAGGCCGATGTGGCCAAGGTATCGCCGGTGGCGGCCAGCGCATCATACCTGGCGCATTTGCGCAGCGCCTGGGATGCGCGCTTTCCGGCGCATCCGCTGCATCAGCAGCAGATTGTGCTGACCATTCCCGCATCGTTTGACGAAGGCGCGCGTGCCCTGACGCTGGAAGCGGCGCGCATGGCGGGGCTGCCGTCGTTGCGCTTGCTGGAGGAGCCGCAGGCGGCGTTCTACGATTGGCTGTTCCGCCAGCGCGCCGCGCTGGCCGAGGAGTTGGCGGAAACGCGGCTGGTACTGGTGTGCGATGTCGGCGGTGGCACCACGGACTTCAGCTTGATGAAGGTGGACGCCAGCGCAGGCGGCCAGCCGGCCATCAGCCGCATCGGCGTCGGCAACCATCTGATCCTCGGCGGCGACAATATGGACCTCGCCCTCGCCCACCTGGTCGAAGCGCGACTCACCGGTGGAGCGCCGCGCGGCGACACGCCAACGGGCAGCCATTCGGCGGCGGGCGAAGAAGCGCGGGTAGCCTCCCCGCCGCAAGCGAAGCTGTCGGCTAGCCGCCTGTCGCAACTGGCGGAGCGCTGCCGGGCGGCGAAGGAACTGCTGCTGGCGGCTGATGCGCCGCAACGCACCACCGTCACATTGCTGGGCACCGGCTCGAAACTGATCGGAGGCTCACGATCGGCCGAACTGACACGCGATGAAGTCTCCGCGCTGGTGGTGGACGGCTTCTTCCCGCTCAACGAAACACAATCCCCGGCCAAGCGTGGACGCGGCGCCATCGTCGAATTCGGGCTGCCTTACGCCGCCGATGCCGCCATCACACGTCACCTTGCAGACTTCCTGCGCCAGCATGCCGCCGCCACGCGCGAAGCGCTGGACCTGCCGGCCGACAGCACCACTATCCCGATTCCGGATACGCTGCTGCTCAATGGCGGCGTGTTCCGCGCCGACGCCCTGGCACGCCGCCTGGAAGCCACGCTGGCAGGGTGGCGCCAGCAACCGCTGCGCGTCCTGCACAACGATAATCCCGACGTCGCCGTCGCACGCGGTGGCGTCGCCTACGCGCTGGGCCAGTCCGGCCAGGCGCCAGTCATCGGCGGCGGTTCCGCGCGCAGCTACTTCCTGCTGCTGGACGACGCCGGCCCAAGCGACAAGCCGCGCCGGGCCATCTGCATCCTGCCGCGCGGCGCCGCCGAAAACCGCGAACTCCTGCTGGCCGACCGCACCTTCGCGCTGCGCCTCGGCCGACCGGTGCGCTTCCACCTCGCCTCCTCGACGTCGGACGCGCCACGAGCCGGCCACGTGATCGAGTTGCAGCCGGACGAATACATCCAGCTGCCGCCGATCGCCACCGTCCTGCGCGACAGCAGCGCCGCCGACGCCCGCAAGGAAATCCCGGTGCAACTGGCCGCGATGCTCAGCGAAGTCGGCACGCTGGAAGTGCATTGCGTGGCCAAGGAAGACAAGCAACGCTGGCTGCTCGAATTCCAGCTGCGCGGCGAAACAACGCCGGAAGCCAGCGTACCTGACGAAGCGCCAATGCCGGCCGGCCTCGCCGCCGCCATCGAAAAGATCGACCGCATCTTCGGCAGCCGCGCGCAGCAGGTCGACCTCAAGGAAGTCAAGCAACTGCGCGTCCAGCTCGAACACCTGCTGGGCAGCCGCGAAAGCTGGATCACACCGCTGCTGCGCCACCTGTTCGACGCGCTGATGCAGCGCGCCAAAGGCCGTCGCCGCTCGTCCGAGCACGAACGCGCGTGGCTCAACCTCAGCGGCTATTGCCTGCGTCCAGGCTTCGGTCACACGCTGGACGAGTGGCGCATCGAACAACTGTGGGCGCTGTTCGACAGCGGCGTGCAAAACCACAAGGACAGCCAGACCTGCGCCGAATGGTGGACGCTGTGGCGCCGTGTCTCCGGCGGCTTGAGCGTGGACGCGCAATTGCGTGTGCTGGATGATTTTGCCTTCAACGTGCAGGCCGATGCAGCGGAGCGAGGCCGCCGTCCGGTCACGCTGGTGAACGGCAGCGAGGAAGACATGCTGCGCCTGGGCGCATCGCTGGAACGCATTCCCGGCAACTACAAGGCAGAAATCGGCGCGTGGATGCTGGACCAGCTGCAGAAGGCCGGCAAGGCTGCAGCCAAAGCCACCGCCAACAAAACCCGCAGCGGTGCGGGCGACCTGGCCAAAGCGGAAGCAACGCAAGGCCGCTTCCTGTGGGGCTTGAGCCGTGTCGGCGCGCGCCAGCCTTTCCACGGCAGCGCGCATGACGTGGTGGACACCGCCATCGTCGAACAATGGCTGGACCAAGTGCTGAAACTGGACTGGAAAAAAACCGAACCGGCTGGCTTCGCCGCCGCCCACCTGGCGCGCATGACCGGTGATCGCTCACGCGACATCAACGACACCTTGCGCGCCGAAGTGCTGCGCCGCCTACATGGCGTCGGCGCTCCCGCCAACTGGAGCGCCATGGTGCGGGAAGTGGTACAGCTCGACCAAGCCGATGAAAAACGCATGCTGGGCGACGCGCTGCCGCCCGGCCTCAAACTATTGAGCTGATGGTTTGAACAGCGGTGACAAAGACAGCGCCACGCCTTGGGCCAGCTCCTTGTCATTCGCAAAAATATCGGAGCGCACTTCGTGCTTGGCCGCCTGGATGTTCACTGAATACACCAGCGAAGCGCCGCCATAGGTCATTGCCACCGGCTCGCCGCTGGCGGCAAACACATTCAGATTAACCGACATCGCCACGGTCGTGCCATCGCTGCGATACTCGCGACCCGCACTATTCGACATCAGTACGCGGCGCTGCTGGCCATCCCACTGTACGGTGGCGCCGGACAGCGTGGCTTTGCGCAGCAGCAGGCGAGGCTCGATCACGAGCGCTGCCTGCGTGTCGTCTCCCACCCGCTGCACCAGATGTGCACGCGCCTGGAAATAAGCGTCGTGCCGGCGCTTGCCGGTCACCGTATCGTAGACACCACCCACCGCGTCCACTTCCTGCGCCCAAATGGTTTCGTAGTTGGACCGTGCAATCCCGGCCACCTTGTAACCAGCTGCCTTCAATTGACGATGCAGCTGGACCAGCAAGGAATCAACGCCTTCCTTCAACTCCGCGCCTTCGGCTTGCGGCGGCAACAGTACGATCAGCGCACCCGGCGCAGGCGCCTTGAATTCCGGCGAAATCAGGTTATCAGACGATTGCTGCGGCGCAGACGCGCACGCAGCGAGGAAGAAGGGAAGGAAGCACAGCAGTTTTTTCACGTCACATATTCTTAAAATATTGCCAAACAGCATTTTAAACGATGACGTCCTGTCAATTCTCGCGAATAGTCACATAGCTGGCCTGCTGCGCAACGAAACCATCGAAGGCGTCGATCAGCGGATCGTATTTGTTCTCAGCGTTTTCAACTTGTGCCAGCGCGTAGGCGGTGGCCTCCAGCGTCGACAGCTGATCCGGCAGGTGCGCCTTGCGGATCAGGTAGTGCGATGGTGGCGTGTCACGCAAGGGCATGCGCGGCAAGGCTTGCAGCAGCGGATTCAGATACAGCATCTTGCGGCTCTTGCGCCAGGTGCCGTCCAACACTACCAGGCGCAATGGTTCCCGCAGCCACGCAGGATCGAACGGCTGCGGCCTGGCCAGGCTTAGCGACGCATCTTCGGTATCCGGATAGAGCAGCAGGTTGCGCCGAGCGGGAGACAGCATGGCCTGCAGTTGTAGCGGATCGAACGTTTCGCCGACTTCCAGCCGGCTGTTGGCCAGGCTTAGATGCAGCAAACGCGCACTGCCCTTGGCATTGCTGACTTCCATTGGATGTTGAAGAATCAGGACTTCAACCTGATTCGGCAGCGCTGTCACCCAACGGCAGATGCAGGTCTGCTGCGGGCGCAGGCACGCGGCGCATAGGGCGCGCCGCGCTTTCGGCTCGGTGGTGCTGGCGGTATTCATAGACCGCCATTTTACAGCGGCTTAGAATTCTTCCCAGTCGCCTTCATTCGTGGTGACTGGCTTGCGCTTCTCTTGAGCCGCCGGCGCGGGAGCCGATGCGGGCTTGGGCGCCGCCACTGCGGCGGTACGGCGCGGCAGGGCCGCAGCCTTGGCCGGTGCGCGCGGAAGGGCTGGCGTCGAGTACGCGGCATCCAGCTTGAACACGCTGACCACGTCCGCCAGCTTGGCCGACTGCTCTTGCATCGATTCCGCAGCAGCAGCCGCCTCTTCAACCAGCGCCGCATTCTGCTGCGTTACCTGGTCCATCTGCGTGATCGCATCATTGACCTGGGCGATGCCCTGGCTTTGCTCTTCGCTGGCATTGCTGATCTGCGTCATGATCTGCGTGACGCGGCTGATGCTCTGGACGATTTCTTCCATCGTCTGACCTGCCTTGTCCACCAGCTCGGAGCCGATCTGCACTTTCTGCACCGAGTCGTCGATCAGGCCCTTGATGTCCTTGGCGGCCGAGGCGGAACGCTGCGCCAGATTGCGCACCTCCGACGCCACCACGGCAAAGCCACGCCCCTGTTCACCGGCACGCGCCGCCTCCACCGCCGCATTCAGCGCCAGGATATTGGTCTGGAAGGCGATGCCGTCGATGACCGAAATGATGTCGACGATCTTGCGCGACGAATCGTTGATCGAACCCATGGTGTTGACCACCTCGCCCACCACCGAGCCGCCACGGCTGGCGATCTCCGACGCGCTGATCGCCAGTTCGTTGGCCTGGCGGGCGTTCTCCGCATTGAAGCGCACGGTGGACGTCAATTCCTCCATCGACGATGCGGTTTCTTCCAGCGAGCTGGCTTGTTCCTCGGTACGCGACGACAGGTCCTGGTTGCCGGCAGCGATCTCGGTGGACGCCGTGGCGATCAGTTCCGTGCCATTGCGCACCTGGCCGACGATGCTCACCAGATTGCTGTTCATGGTCTTCAGCGCGTTCATCAGCTGCCCGGTTTCATCGTTGCTGTTGACCTGGATGTCGCTGGTCAGGTCACCCGACGATACTGTCTCCGCCACCTTCACCGCTTCGTTGATCGGCTGCGTGATGGTGCGGGTGATCCACCAGGCGGCGATCACGCCAAACGCAATCGCGGCCAGTCCGAGCATGACCAGCAGCGTGCGGCCGCTCTGATATTGCTGGTGAATGTCGACGGCGGCCGCGTCCAGCAAAGATGCCTGACGATCGGCGAAGCTCTTGAGCGCACCAAGGTAGGCGATGCGGCTCTGGGTCATTTCGCCTTCGTAGATTTTGGTGGCGGTGTCCAGGTCACCGGCATTCTTGGCGGTGAAAACGGACTTGCGGAAGTCAGTGTAGGCTTTGCGTGTGTCCAGCACTTTCTTGAACAGCGGCTTGAGTTCTTCGTTGTCCAGATTGGCGCCGATCTGGTCCTGAATCTGGGTGGCGCGGCCGGAGGATCCGGCCATCAAAGCTTCGAGCTTTTTCTGATCGGCGGCTTCGCGCACCATGAATGCGCCGGTGGTGCGCGCGGCGTTGACCTCAATGATTTTTCCCCACTCTGCAGTCAGGCGCTCGTCGCGTACCTTCACATTAATCATTTCGTCCGTCTTGGCACTGGCGCTGCTCAAGCGCAGGATGCCAATCGCAGTCATCGCCACCAACAGTAACAAAATAAGCGAGAAACCGAAGCCGAGGCGGGTACCGATCTTGAGATTATTCATAGCTAACTCCCTAGCTAAAAGTCTGGATTGTCCAGTTCATCCTAGCACTAATCCCTTTCAATATGTAGCATAAAAGAAACTTTCAGCATTGCGGCGCAGCATTAATCCCCTGTTGGCGAGGCCCCCAGCAACTCCTCCACGCCGGCGATGGCAGCAGGGTCCTTGATGACGGCGCGCAGCCAGACATGCAGCGGCATCTCGCCCCAGCTGGCCGCGCGCTCGGCCAGGTAGGCGACCGGGCTGTGGGGCTCTGTACGTCGGAAAAAGTCCGCCACCAGTCGCAGCTGTTGCAGCGCCTGGATGCGGTTTTGCAAGGGACCTGGGGACACGATGGCAACGTTACCAACAGTGCTTTCAGCGTGTTCAGCAAGATTAATGGAAGCACCATACGGCGCCAGTTCACGCACCAACGACTGTACCGCTTCACGCGCGGCATTGAAGCCCGGACCATCGGCGCCCAGTTGCGTATCTGCCACGCGTTCCAGCGTAATTAAAGCGGTCAGGCAGTATTCGGCATCGTCCAATGAGGGCTTTTGCACTACGCATTCCTGCACCAGCAGCGGCGTCCGCGCCAGTATCCAGAACAGGTTGCCGATGCGCTGATCGTAGTCGTCCCCATCGACCAATGGATACAAATCTGCCCAGTATTGTTCGCACAATCCGGCCAGCACAGCGTAGCCGTCGCCGAGGCCACGCACGCCCTGCGTCCGGGCCAAAGCTTCGGCCAGCCATGCGGCCAGACGCAGGTCCTTGCTGCGGGTGGCGATCATGTCGGCGCAGCGGCTGGCGACGAAGGGCCAGTCGGCTTCTTTCAGCGCCGTGGTCCACTCACCCTGCGCCAGCGTTGGATCATCATGCTGACGCGCCTGTGCGATGGCGTCCACCTCGCTGCTGAACGACAGGTCCTGGCCACAGGGCCGATCCGCACTGACCGGTTGCAGCAACTGCGCAACGTTGAACATGACGCCTCCTATTCGATGGTGTAGGTGAATTGCCCTTCGCCGGTCACGCCGGCCTTGATGTACGCGATGCCCTCTTCCAGCGCCATCCGCTCCAGCACCGCCTGCGCGATTTCCGGCAGCAGCGTGCCATTGAGGATATGGTCGACATTGCGCGCGCCTGAATCGACTTCTGTGCAACGCGCCAGCACGGCCTCCAGCAACGCGGCGTCGTAGCTGAATTCCGCATGATGCTGCGCGCGGATGCGCTGGCCGATGCGCGCCAGCTTGAGTGCAATGATCTCCTTCAGTACGTCATCTGGAATTGGATAGTAAGGCACCACTTTCATCCGGCCGAGGAAGGCAGGCTTGAAATGCCTGGTCAACTGGGGACGCAACAGCGTTTCCAGTTCTTCCGGCAGCGGCGGCGTGTCGTTGTTCAGGCATGCCTGCATGATGATCGCCGAGCCAGCGTTGGCAGTGGCGATGATGATGGTGCTGCGGAAGTCGATCTCGCGGCCTTCGGCATCGTCGAGCTTTCCCTTGTCGAGCACTTGATAGAAAATTTCCAGCACGTCGGGGTGGGCTTTCTCGATTTCGTCCAGCAGCACCACGCTGTAGGGCTGGCGACGAACAGCTTCAGTCAACACGCCACCCTGGCCGTAGCCGACATAACCGGGAGGCGATCCTTTGAGGCCGGAGACGCTGTGCGCCTCCTGATACTCGCTCATGTTGATGGTGATGATTTTTCGCTCGCCACCGTACAGCAAGTCCGCCAACGCCCGCGCGGTTTCCGTCTTGCCGACGCCCGATGGGCCGACAAACAGGAACGCGCCTTGGGGCTTGTCCGGATCGTCGAGATTGGCGCGCGCAGTGCGGACCCGCTGCACGATAGCGGCAATCGCGTGTGGCTGGCCAAGGATGCGGGACCGCAGCGCATCCTGTAAGGTCAGCACGGTACGGATCTCGTCCTTGACCATTTTCCCCAGCGGTATGCCAGTCCAGCCGGAGACGATGGCAGCGACGATGGCGCCATCGACTTCCAGCGGCACCATCGGCGTTTCATCCTGCAGTGTGGCCAGTTCGTCCTTCAGCGCACGGCTGGCGGCCGTGTCACTGCCCTGTGCTCGCTGACGGATGATGGTCGCAACGATGGATTGTTCCCGCTGCCAGCGTGCGGTGTGCAGCACATGCTCTTCCTCCAGTGCGGCGTGGGTGGCTTGCAGATGCTGAAGACGTTGATGCTGATGGACCTGATCAGTCTCGCGCTGCACGGCGGCGATTTCGGCGGCGATACGGTCCATCTGCCTTGCCGCATCCTCCAGCAATGCCGGTGTGCCGCTTTGTGCCAGCGCCACCCGGGCACAAGCTGTATCCAGCACACTGACCGCTTTATCCGGCAAGTTCCGTCCAGTGATGTAGCGCTGCGACAGGCGCACTGCTTCGATCACCGCCTCGTCACGAATACGCACGCCGAAGTGCTGTTCCATCAGCGGCACCATCGCACGCAGCATGGCGCAGGCGATGTCCTCGCTGGGCTCTTCCACTTTCACCACCTGGAAGCGCCGGGCCAGCGCGGCATCCTTTTCGAAGTATTTTTTGTACTCGCTCCAGGTGGTCGCAGCGATAGTGCGTAGTTCGCCACGCGCCAACGCAGGCTTCAGAAGATTGGCGGCATCGTTCTGGCCTGCAGCACCACCGGCGCCAATGATGGTGTGTGCTTCGTCGATGAACAGGATAATCGGCTGAGGGCTTTGCTTCACTTCCTCAATGACGTTCTTCAGTCGTTGTTCGAACTCGCCTTTGACGCTGGCACCGGCTTGCAACAGGCCCATGTCCAGCGTGTGAATCGCGATGTCTTTCAGCACCGCAGGTACGTCGCCTGTTACGACGCGCAGCGCCAGGCCCTCCACCACCGCCGTCTTGCCGACGCCGGCCTCGCCGGTGAGGATGGGATTATTCTGGCGGCGACGCAGCAGGATATCGATCAACTGGCGGATTTCAACTTCGCGGCCAATTACCGGATCCAGCCGGCCTTCACGCGCTTGCTGCGTCAGGCTCGTGGTGTACTGGTCCAGCGCGGGCGAGCGCGTGATAGCGACTGGCGCCTCCGGCGCAACGATCTCTTCCTGCGATTCTCGCGTGTACTTCTCCAACTGGTGCTTGACCTCGTCGATGGGAATACGCGCAAACTGCGGTGACGCGCGCAACGCCAGTTGTTCCAGTTCGGGCTCGGTGAGCAGGGCCACCAGCAGATGCGCACTACGGATCTGGCCTGGCCATGTCGCCAGCGATGCGATCAGCCATGCATGTTCCAGCAGCAGCGGCAAATGACGCGAGAACACCGGCGTCCGCGTACTGCCAGTCTTGAACTGGCTGATTTCCCGATGCAGATCCGCCTCCAGCGCAGCGATCTCCACACCGCAAGCGCGGGCGATCAGCACGACGTCGCAGCGTTCCTGCTCCAGCAAAGCCAGGAACAGGTGTTCGACCTCCACCTCATGCTGCCCCAGTCCCACGCAGATATTGGCAGCGCGCGTGGCCGCCAGCCGGGTGGTGTCATTCAGCTTGCCGATCAGCGATTTCAGATTCATTTTCTGGCTCCGCGCGTGCTGCGGTTGATGGAGTAATGCAGCGATGACGGTTGCAGCACCGCGTCAAAGCTCACAGCTTCGGTGTATGACAATCCGGCCAACGTGCCGTAGATGGCAAAGCTGACGCGGTTGATGTCGCCCGCCTCACGTTCCAGGCGGGCCTGCACGTTGCGCAAGCGCGGCTCGTGGCGCTCGATAGCCGTCTTCAGCGCGGCGCAGATACGTGCGCGGTCATCGGCGCTGCTCAGGCACATGCCGGCAAAATCCACCAGCCCATAATTGGCGATGGAACGCGTGCATTCGGGATAGGCGCGCATCCACTCTTCCGGCACGGCGCAGCGGGTGTTCAACAAGTCTTCCAGGTCGCGCGCCACGCTGTCCTTGTATTGTTCGAGTGAGACAGGGCGATCATGGTCGCCGAGCAGCCGGTCCATCAGGCCGGGAGCAAAGCCATTCATCAGGTGCTTTCAAAAAGAAGCCAGGCCGGGCGGCCTGGCCATAAAGCGCTGCGGGCGCCGGGGGGGGAAATAGTCAGACCACGCGGTTGGCGGCAAGGTCCCAGCCGCCGGAGGTATTGCCACCGGCGCCACCGCTGATTTTCTGCTGCGTGTACTTCCATTTGATCCGGGAGAACTTGAGGGCCACGTCCTCGGTCAGGATGTCGCCTTCATCCACCGCCGGCGAGACGGCGCCGATCAGCACATTTTCGATCTCGATTTCATAGTACTTTACGCGCTCGCCTTGGGCGTCGGCGCGCATGAACTCGAATTTGGCCTTGGGGATGGTCCGGCCTGCGGAACAGGTCTGCAGCAGGATGGGCGAAGACAGGTCGGCCAGCTTGGAGATGACGATGTCCCGGTGTTCGCAACGTTCGGCCGTGTGACCACCGCTGGTGGAAGCGGTCGCGGACTTGGGCTGTTCTACGCCGAAGCTGACCGACTTGCACTCGATCCAGTCCTTGTGACGGTCATCGTTCGATTCGCCCTTGATACCGTCAATGTACAGATATACGTCGATTGCCATTGCATGCTCCTCTCAGTGTTGTTGGGATTAGTGGTTGGTCGATTGCGGCAGCTCCGCGACCAGACGGAGTGAAACGGACAGTTCATCAAGCTGAAAATGCGGACGCAGGAAAGACACGGCGCGGAACACGCCAGGCCGCCCGGCCACCTCGTGCACCTGCACCGACGCTTCGCGCAGCGGGAACTGCGCCTTTTGTTCCTGGCTGGCGTTATCGTCCAGCAGCACATACCGCATTAGCCAGCGATTGAGAAAATCCTCGACATTCGATGCAGCGGCAAAGCTGCCCACCTTGTCGCGCATCATGGCTTTCATGTAGTGGGCGATGCGTGAGACGGCGAAAATGTACTGCAGCTGCGAGGACAGCACGGCATTGGCGTTGGCCGCTTCGCTGGTGTATTTCTTCGCCTTCTGCGCCGACTGCGCGCCGAAGAAGGCGGCGTACGCGGTGTTCTTGCAGTGGACCAGCGAGATGAAGCCAAGGTCGCTCAATTCCTTCTCGCGGCGGTCGGTGATGGCGACTTCGGTCGGGCATTTGAGCGCCACCTCGCCTTCGCCAGTCTTGAAGGTGTGCGTCGGCAGGTCATCAACCAGGCCGCCACCCTCCACGCCGCGTATCGCCGCGCACCAGCCGAAGTCGTCGAATGCCTTGGTCAGCTTGGCGCCGAAAGCATACGTAGCGTTACACCAAAGGTACTTCTGATGATCGGTGCCATCCACTTCTTCGACGAAGTTGAAGCCTTCCACTGTGGTGCCATCAACCGGATTGAACGGCAGCCGGCCCAGAAAGCGTGGCAGCGTCAGGCCGACGTAGCGTGCGTCTTCGGATTCGCGGAAGGCTTTCCATTTGGCGTATTCCACTGTGTCGAACACTTTCGACAGGTCGCGTGGCCTGGCCAGGTCGCCATAGCTCTCCAGGCCAAAAAGCTCGGGCGAAGCAGAGGCGATGAACGGGGCGTGCGAAGCGGCCGCCACGTGCGACATCTGCTCGATGAAATACATGTCTTCCGGCTGGCGCGATATTTCGAAATCGCCCAGCAGCGCTGCATACGGCGCGCCGCCGAAGGTGCCGAATTCTTCTTCGTAGATTTTCTTGAACATCGTGCTTTGATCGAATTCCAGTGCAGACTGGAAGTCCTTGACCAGTTCGCGCTTGGTGGCGTTAAGCATGCGAATCTTCAGTCCTTGGCCAGTGACGGAATTCTTTACCAGGTAATGCAGGCCGGTCCAGCTTTTCTCCAGCTTCTGGAATGCCGGCGCATGCATGATGGCGCTCAGCTGCGAGGAGATCAGCTGGTCCAGTTCCGCTACGCGTACGTCCAGCATGGCCGACAGGTTGTTGGAGACGACCACCGTACCGTCCAGTACCTGATTCACCAGTTCCGTGATGATGTCCTTGGCACGCTCGTGTTCCACGCTGGACTTGGCAACCTTGCTCTGTTCAACAATCTGGTCGAGCAGGCTGTCTCCTTCCAGTACCGTCACGGCTGCTGCGGCGGGAATGATTTGTGCCGACATGTCAGTCTCCCTTGCCGGCTTTGAGGCGGGCCAGCTTGTCGGTGTTGTTCAGTACATCGCTCAGAATGTCTTCCAGCTTGTCGTTCCCGGCCAGCTTGTTGCGCAGGTCTGCCAGCTTGCCGCGCGCCTCCAGCAGCCGGGCCAATGGCTCGACCTGACGCACCACGGACTCCGGGCGAAAATCGGCCATCGACCTGAAACGCAGTTCGACATTGAAGCTGCTGTCATCGTCCTTCAACTGGTTTGGCACCTGGAAGCGTGCAACCGGCTCCACGCCGGCCAGAACCTCATCAAAATTGCCGCTGTCGATGTTGACGAACTTGCGCTCTTTCAGGCGCTTCTTCTCCACATCGGAGTTGCCGCCGAAGTCGCCGACTACGCCTACCACGAACGGCAGTTCCTTGTTTTCCATCGCATCGCCGATCTCCACGTCGTAGGTCATTTGCACGCGTGGCGCGCGCACCTTGGTCAGACGCTTTTGAATGCTGTCACCGTTAGCCATACAAGCTCCTTTATTTCAGTCCGCCGAATGGATCATTCGCCTGGTTGTTGGTCTTGGCCGCCTGGCCTTTTCTGGTCGGCGTCGGCGCTGCGGGCTTGCGTGCAGCGGTTATCGCAGTGGGCACCAGCACATCTTCGCCAAGACTGGTGCGTAACAGCCTGGCCAGCTCCTGCGCTTCGGACCGCAAGGAACCATTCAGGTTGTTCTGCTGGCTCAGATCCGCCAGCGCCTTGGTTGACAGGCGCAGGCCACTGACCGCGATGATGCTATTAGCCAGCTTGTCGCTCGGGTCGCGCTGCAACGCCTCCTGCGCGTTCAGGATTGCTTCGCCATAGCTGGCGCGGTCAAACTTGATCTGCGCCAGTTGCAGCCACGGAGTTTTGTCTGCCGGGTAGTTGCCAGCAGCACTTCTCAGGATGACTTGTGCCTTGTCAGCCTGGCCTACAGCCAACGCGGCATCGGCCTCCGCCAATGCGCGGTCCAATGGCTGGATGGCTGGTTTATCGGCGCGGATGACCGCGCCATCCGTTGCGCAGCCCGACAACAGCAGCAGGCTCGCGATACAGGACAGCATTGATGTTGATATGCGCATCGGTTTCTCCTTTTGCATAAGCGGATGAGAAGATGGCCAGTATTCATGAAATACCGGAGCTACCGATTGCGCTTACTCAAGCGCCGTCTTCTTTTCTCTTTGCTTGCGTCTTCGCAAACTGCGCCGGTAGCGCTTTCGTTCTAATGACTGATCGGATAAAGGAGACGGCATGAGCATTCCATCCAAGGTGCTTTGGGGCGAGGGGCTGTTCCTGCGCCCCCAACATTTCCAGCAACAGGATCAGTATCACGAAGCACGCCTGCGTCACACCACGCAGGCGTTGCATCCCTATTCATGGGGCGTGCGCGAACTAAGCTGGGATTTCGATGCGCTGAGGGCCGGCAAGTTGAAGCTGGAATCGCTATCCCTGATCTTCCGCGACGGCGAAATCATCGACGCGCCCTTCAGCATTCCGCTGCCGTTAGCGATAGACTTGTCACGCATCCCCACGAATGTGATGGAAGTGACATGGCATGCCGCCCTGCCCTCATTGGCACCTGGCGGTGGCAACGCGGCGTCCTTCGGCGAGCCGCACAACGGCGCGCGCTATGGCCAGAACAGCAGTGAAATCGCTGACCTTTACACACAAGCAGTCAACACTGACGTCATCTTCCTCAAAAGCGCGGTACGGCTGATATCAGACCTTGAGCCGCTGGGCGCGTTCGAATGCGTGCCGGTGATACGGTTGCGGCGCATGGTAACAGGAGGCTTCGAGCCAGATCCCGCATTCATTCCACCTGGCCTGTCAATTGCCAGCGCGCCAGCACTCAAGGTCCTGCTGGATCGGCTGCTGGATGCCTTGCAGGCCAAGGTACAGTCGCTGCAAGGCCATATGCGCGAGCCGGGCCGCAATGTCATCGAGTTCCGCTCCGGCGACGTATCGTCCTTCTGGCTGCTGCACACGGTCAGCACGTCGGCGGCGGTGCTGACCCACTATGCACGCCATCCCCAATTGCATCCCGAGCGGCTGTTTGAGGCTTTGCTTGCGCTGGCCGGCTCGCTGATGACCTACTCCAAGCGTTATGCACTGATCGACCTGCCCAGCTACCAGCACGAAGATCTGGCACTCTGCTTTTGCGCGCTGGACGATATCATCCGCGACCTGCTGGATACCGTCATCTCGACCAGATACTTCGCCATCGCACTCACCGAGGAAAAGCCAAGCTACCATCTGGGCAAGCTCGACTCCGGCAAGATCGATCAGCGCACCACGCTGTACCTTGCTGTCAGCGCCGCGCTGCCGGCGCTGGAACTGGTCGACATAGTGCCTCTGCGTGTCAAGGTCGGCGCGCCGGACGATGTGGAAAAATGCGTATTGTCGGCGATGCCCGGCGTGAAGCTGACGCACGCGCCGCAGGTCCCCGCAGCGATTCCGATTCAACCAGACACCTATTACTTCGCTCTGGAGGGCAAAGGCATGTTGTATGAACAGATGCTGAAAGCGCAGTCAATCTCCATCTACGTACCAGCAGGCATACGCGACCTGCGCCTCAACCTGATCGCGGTGGCAGCATGAGCTCCCAGGTTGAACGCCGCGCCGTTCCCACGTTGATGGGCGGACAGCGCAAGCAGATCCAGGCCGGCTACGGTCACGTGCACACCCTGCTCGATCTGCTGCAGGAAGGCTTCTACCTGCTATTCATGCTGAAAAACGGCAGCATGCCGCCGGCCGAAGCGCCCTTCCTCGACACCATTACAGCCTACCTGGCGGAGTTTGACCGCGAAGCACGCAAGCTGCGCGCGCAGGGTGACGACATCGATGCGGCCAAATATGCATTCTGTGCCGCGCTGGATGAAATCATCCTGTCGTCGCAATTTCCGATGCGGCCGGCATGGGAACGCCGCCCGCTACAACTGGTGATCTTTGGCGATCAGCTAGCGGGTGAGCACTTTTTCGACCAGCTGGAGGCGCTACGCAGCAGCGGCGGCTCGCGGCTGCCGGCATTACAGGTTTTCCATATGTGCCTGCTGATCGGCTTTCGCGGCAAATACGCAGTGGATGCCAGCGACAAGCTGGCGTACCTGACCGCGCGCCTGGGCGACGAGATCGCGCACATGCAAGGCAAGAGCAAAGGCTTCGCGCCACAAGCCGAGCGGCCGGACCAGATCGTGCACAAGCTACGCTCCAATGCTTCGCTGTGGGCGGTATCGGCAATGTTTGGCGTGACCGGTCTGGTCACCTATATTGGGCTGGACGCATCGTTATCGCACACCACGGAAGATACGCTGGCGGCGTACTCCGGCCTGGTGAAGCTGGCGCCACGCCCGGCCTATGTCACGATTACCCTGCCTTGATTACTGCGCCACGCGGAATTCAATACGCCGGTTCCGCGCCCTGCCTTCTGCCGTGCCATTATCTGCCACGGGGCGATCTGGTCCCTGGCCAGACACCAGCACCATTTGCTGGCTGATTCCTTTTCCTGACAAATAACCGCGCACCGCTTCAGCACGTGCCTGGCTGAGTGCCAGGTTGCCGTCGCGAGGTCCGACATTATCGGTGTGCCCGATCACTTCAACCTTCTTGTCCCTGACCTTGTGCAGCGCAACTTCCATCTCGTCGAGGATGGCTTGGCCGGCTTGCGTCAACGTCGCCTTGCCGCTATCGAATTCGATGATGCGCTTAGCCAGCGTATCGTCCAGCAGGTTCTGTTCCGCAGCACTGACCCGCAAGCCGTTGTTGACTGTGTAGGTGGGATTCAGGCTGGTGGCGATGTCGCTGGCAATCTGCTGCCGCTGCGCTTCGTTCGCCACCTCGCCGCGCACGGTGACGGTGGTACCGTCGATTTTCAGTTCGCCCTTGCTGATTAACTTGAGATTGGGTGCTACCAGCTTTTGCACGTAGCTGTTCCAGTTGGGCGGCAGTGACACCTGGGCGATTGTCATCTGGTCGACGACGCGTTCCGCGCCGTACAGCGCACGCACATTGGCCAGCAAGGCGGCCTTGCTGGCTTCGTCAGGCACCGCGCCGGCTACCACGATCTGGCCCGGCGTCTGCGCTGCGCTGCCCCCGCACATCAACAACAGCACGATGGTTGTGATCTTCAAGTGCATGGCGGATCTCCTTTCACCCAAAGGTTTCATGGAACAGCGCCTGAGCGGAGCGCAGCGAAAGCCGTCCCTGCTCAAGGTAAGCTGAGAATTTTTGCACGACCGGGTCGCCGGCGATCAATTCGTCAACCCAGCCGGCATAGTCAAAGCGGATCTGATGCTCGGCGGCGCTGTGCGGATCAATGATGGCGGCCAGCGTTTCCGGTGCAGCGCCGCCAAAGCCGATAACCAGCGATGGCTGGCCAGCCAGGTCGGCAAGAAACAGGCTTAGTTCAAAGTCCGCATGCAGCAGGAAAGGCGCGATCAGGTCCAGCCAGAAGGCAGCGACCAGGTAGCGTTGCCGCCCCGGCTGCGGCAACGGTAGCACCAGGCTTTTGTCCAGCCGTCCCGCGCCGCTGCGGCGCACTGGCTGCAACAGCAAGCCTATCGCCAGGATGGTCTGGCGTACGGAGGCGCTGGACAGCATGGCTTCCAGTGCGCCGATGTTGTGCCGCTCAAGGAAGTCGAGGAAGATTTTCCCATGCTGCGCATCGGCGGGATCGATGTGGATATGGGTGGCGGACAAGGTTTGTAGTGCGGCCTCAGGATCGGCGACGGACAGCACGTCAGCACCCAGCTGCTTGAGCTCATCCCACAACGGTGCGAACACCAGCGGGCTGCTGGCGATAAAGCCACTGGGCACATCGACTTCAATGCTACTCATGGCCAGAAACGGGTAACGGCGCTGCGAACTGTCGCTACTGGCTGCCAGATAGCCAGCGATGGCGCGCCGGCTGCGCGTGCCGATGAAAGCGAAATTCAGCGGTTGCATGGCGTCGTAGTTGAGCTTCCAGCGCGGATCGGTACTCAGCAGGTTCATCACGTCGGCCAGCCAGTCGTCCAGCAGGCTAGCCAGGGCCACATTATGCGCAGCCTTGATGAAATCGGCGCGGGATGGCAGTTTGCCGAAATAGCCGATGCGTGCCGCCTGAGGTCCGCGACTCATTGCACGGCCCCTGCCAATGCTGGTGGCGGTGTGCCGACGACCGTGTCTGGCAGCCGCATGCCGCGAAAGCCCTGGTCCGGCGGCTGGCTTGCCGTGGCGTCCGGGCTGCTGATAATCTTCAACCCCATCGCCACCGTAACGCCGCCACCGGTCCAGCGCAGTTCAAACACGCCACCGTCGCGTTTCTGCTTGGCCGCCGCATCGATCATGCGTTTCAGCCCCAGCTCTCCCGGCTCGTTGAGCACATCGACGCTGCGCCCATCCAGCGCCACCGCAGTGATACGCGCTCCGGCCACGCCTTGCGGACTTGGGTGCACCATATGCGCCCACTGTGCCGCAGTATTCCGGTAACGCAGCTGCTGGCCATCTATCTCCACCGTGTACTCCAGGGTTCCGGGCGCAGGCATCGGCTGAATCTGGAACACGGTCTGCGCGGCGGACGCCACGCCGCCCGCTCCTATCGGTGCAATCCAGCCTGGAAAACGCTGGATGATTTGTGGCGGCAGCGTGATACCCATGTCGGCCCAGGTACGCGGCGCCAGCACATCGCCGCGACGCAGCACCAGTTGTCCTAGCGTGGCGTTGGCAAACTTCGCCACCAGTCCATCCGGACCAAAGAACTGTGCGATCTCCTCGCTGCTTGCTTCGATGCGTGCGGTTGGTGAGAACGGGTACTTGTTGACCAGCGTCTGCTGGAATGGCTCGTAGACCTGCGCCAGCCAGGTCTTGTTGATCTCCGCTTCCGCCGGCCCGACCAGCACCGAAAAAGTCTGCATCAGTGGCCGCACAAGCAGTGGACGGATGGTCTGCTTCTGTGCGTCGCTCATCCCGACCAGCATCTGCTCATCGACATAACGCAGCGCGTCCGCCAGTTCTGAACCGCTGCCTTCAAGCGTCTGTAACATCAACTGGCGCGCGCCCGGTCCGGGGTCGCCCTGGTTCTTTACCTGGTTCAGCCGGCCGCGCAGCTTGGACAGGACGTCCATGTAAGCGCGCATCAGCGTAGCATCCTTGTCCCTGGCCGCCACCAGTTTTTCGATGCCGGCAAACTCTCGCCCTACTGCGCCCATCGGCCTGTCCGGCAGATTGATGCTGACCTGCGCCGGCGCACGGCGCAGCAAACTGTATTTTATCCAGTTGATGAAGCCTGTCTGCGCCTCCTTCACTTGTTCGTTCATCCCGTTCGGGTTGTCCCATGAAGTTTGCTGATGCACCATCGTCAGCAGCCTGGATAAAGGTGAAGACTGGGGATCGCCCAGCCGGTTCATCGCTGTTACGGCGGCATCAAAGCCATTCATATTGGCGATGCTCACGCCTTGCACCAGCTTTTGCCATTCGCGTGCATACTCTGCCCTGTAGAGCTCAGCCAGTCCTTTCTGGATCTGTTCCGGGCTCCCCTCCAGCGTCAGGTCGTCGCGGGCGGCGGTCTTCAGCACCCAGTCCGTGCTTTGCAGTTCACGGTTGGCCGCGTTGCGGAAGGCATCCTGTACAAAGCTCTCCCAGGCCTCACGGGTGAAGGCGCCTGGCACCGCGTGGCTGCCGGTGACCAGCCCCCGATCCTGCTCACCAACCATGCGCGCCACCGTCATCGCGGCGAAACGTGTATTGGCACGGGCGCGGATGTCGGCATACACGCGATCACGCGCCGGCATGCCGCGCACTACCCGGCGCAGGTTTTCGCGCGCCTGGTCCACCAGCGCCAGCCGCAGTTCGATGCGTGGCCAGGCCGGATCGGGTATCTGCGACAGATAGAAGGTCATCAACCGCTCAGCGCTCTGTATCATTTGTTCGCGCGGCATCGTGCCCCGATGCTGCTCCAGCCACGCGCGCCAGTGACGCGGCAGCTGATCGTTCAGATGGCTTGCTTCGGCGTGGGATTTATCAGCCAGCATCAGATAACTCTTCAGCGCGTTGTAAGCATCATCAACGTTGGCTGGTGCATTCGTCTCTGACAGCACAGCTTCCAGTTTTTCCACCACCGGCGTCAGCATCACGCTCCTGACGCCGGCAAAGTATTCGTCGCGCAGCTTGCGCTCCAGCGTCTCGCCCTGGTAAAGCCCCATGCGCAGCGACCATGGACGTGCGTCGCGGTACTTTTCCAGTTGCGTTACGCGGTCCTGGATAATCTCCAGCGCCTCCAGCCGCGATTGCAGATCCAGGCGCCTGGATTGCAGCTTGATGACTTTATCGAGATCCGCCTGCACATTGGCGACCAGTTGGCGGTTGCCCATGTACGACCAACTCCAGCCGCCCAGCGATGCGCCCAGCAGCAGTAACGCAGCGAGGAAAGCTGCATACTTCATCCTCACCTTGTTCTTGCTGGCGTACTGCGACACCAGATCCTTGTCGGCGAAGATCACTTTGCGGAATAAATGCAGCAGAAAGAATCCGGAATGCCCCGCCTCGCTGACCGCCGCATCCGGCGCGGTCAACGCGAAGCGCTTGGCCACGCGCTGCGATTGCTCGCTCTGCGGCATCCCGTCCTGCAAAGCGCTGGTAAAGTAGAAGCCACGGAACAGAGGTTTGAACTGGAATGGATTTTCCTCGAATAGCGTGAGAAGGAAGGACCTGATTGGTGCACGTATCGTCGAAAACTCCAGCGGAAACGTGAATACGCCGGGTTCCATGCGCTGGCGTCGCTGCTGCCCCATGTTGGCGATGCTCATGGCTTTCAAGCCATCGCACAGTTCTTCGAAAGCGTGATCGAAAAAGGCGAGTACCTGCTGGCTGCTGGACTTGCGCTGATATGGCATGGTCGCGCCCCACACACGTTCGCGCTCCATGCGTTCAGCCTGGGCGAAGAATTCGCCAAAACCTGCGATCAGGTCAGCCTTGGTGAACACCACGTACACCGGCGCAAACACTTCGAGCCGTTCGATCAGATCCTGCACGCGCTTGCGCAGGCTGCGCGCCAGCTTGATGCCCGCCTCCGGATCGTCACCACGCAGTTCCGCAATGCTAACGGCGACAATAATGCCGTTGACCGGCGCACGACGGCGGTGCTTCTTCAGCAAATCGAGAAAGCCGTGCCACTCGACGCGGTGCTCATCCTGTACCGAATAACGGCCGGCGGTGTCGAGCAGGATGCCCTCTGTGGTGAAAAACCAGTCGCAGTTGCGCGTGCCGCCCACGCCTTGCAGCACCTTGCCGTCGGCGAAGGGAAACTGCAAGCCAGAGTTACTAATCGCTGTGCTTTTCCCGGCGGCTGGATTGCCGATCACGACAAGCCAAGGCAACTCGTACAGCGCCCGTTTTCCGGAGACCATGCCCAGCTTCGATCCCTTGATAGTTTCTATCGCTTTCAATAGGCTGCTGCGGATGGCCTTGACTTCGGCAACCGACGAATCGGCGGATTGGCCGATGGCCTGGCCCAGTTTTTCCGATGCGCGCCGCGCATGCCAGCGGCGCCCGCACCACACCACGCCCACCAGCGCCAGCATGGCAGCGCTGGCGATCAGCGCCAGCATGGCAGCGCTGGCGATCAGCGCCCATAGCAAGGCCAGCTCCAATGCCTGCGCGCCAAGGTAGAACAAGGCGGCCATTGCAACCAGGCCGATGATGGTCAGGTTGCGGCTATCGGTCAGGAAGCTCCAGATTCTGCGCATGGTGATGTCCGGCGAAGACGGCGGCGCCCAGGCAACGGGCGGACCGATCAATGTTGCCACCAACAAGGCAGGCATTTCTTGCGGAAGAACAATGGCGCTTACTTCTTTACTGTTCCTGGCAAGCGCAGTTCGGCGTGGCCGAAGTCCATCATGTTCCAGCGGCCGCCCCAGGTGAGGCCAGCCGCTTCGGCGGCCGCGCCGTAGAACTGGTAGCCCCGCATGGCCCATGGATCTCTTTCGGAAATCACCAGCTTGCCGTCGCGCAGAAAGGCGCAGTCGGCCGCCAGACCGAATTGGTGATAACTCTGGAAGGCTTTGGCGTTGCTGACGCTGGAGCCGGCTGCGGCCAGCACATTCTGACGTTCAGGACTGCGATAGCCCTCCAGTAGCGCCATGTCGTAACCGTGGCGCTCCTTCATGATTCTGAACACCAGCATCAGGCGCTGCGCGAAGGCCGGGTCGAGCAGTTGCCAGTTGCGGTTGGCGCTGTCCAGCATCGGGCGCACCAGCGTGACTTCGGCGGTGGTGAATGCCACCGGTGGCGGTGGCGCGGGGGCAGTCAGCTGCTCGCCTTGCAGCAGGCCCGCAATCTGGCTGTTGATGGCGTGTGTGTCGCTGTCATAGCCGGACAGCATGCTGCGGCCGCTCAGGACCCAGGCCAGCAACGGCGGCACGCTGAGCAGCACCGAGGCAGCCAGCAACAGCGGCCAGCGATGCTTGAGCGATTGCAGCGTGCTCCCTGCATGGCGTCCCAAGGCGCCGGCCTGCTGCATTCCTTGCCGCGCGCCGCCACGCAGATGCCTGCCCATGCATCGCCCGGCCGCGCCGAGTGATTGCATTACTACTTCACGGCCGGCCGGAAACAACAACAGCCAGGCGCAGAAACATGTCAGCGCAAAGAACAGCAGCATAGAAAAGAGAAACATGGTGCGCTCCATCAAAACGGGCCGACGCCACACACAGGACACTTCATCGTAGGCCGTTCGCAGCACAGCGATGCCGGCCAGATCAAATGCGAGGGAGATATTGTGGAGACGTCGAAACCGGATCTGATGGGCGGCAAGCCGCGCGCGGCGCAGGACAAGCGCATACTGGCACAGCTGGAGCATGGCCCTCGAACGCCCGCTGTCACCGTGCGCGCCGCTGCCTGGTCCGTCGATGGTTGGACGATAGGTTTATGCTTGCTGCTATTGTTGATGTGCAGCGTGGCGTGGCTGATGCACGATCAGCGCATTACACCGGAGAGCTTCCGGTACAGGGAGACGATGCGCAGCACAGCAGCACCGGCAAAAGCAGCCCGTCATGCCCGCAGCGAGACTTCAGCCGATCAAGCGGCCACCATCGTCAATGAAGCTGCGGATGCCAGAACAGCGATGCATGGACGCGCCATGCCAGATGGTGGCGCTTGGCCAGCCGCGTCGGCGGGCAAAATAGCGACAACGGAAGTGGCGGCACAAACGACGTCGGTGGCGACCGGGATGACGTCGGCGTCGATGGCGGCGGGGACATCGGCGTCGGTGGCGGCGGGGATGGCATCGGCACCGGCATCGGCATCGGTGCCAACGCCAACCGCCGTCACCGCTGCAATCGCCAACGCCGCCGCGAAGCAGCCGCAGTCGCCAGCGCGTGCGGCGCCATACAAGCCAGCACGCGCGGCCGCCAGCGCGCCGCAGGCTCAGCCAGGCAACGACACCGATGTCACCCTGCTCGCCGCCATGGTCGCCCACGCCGGCCAGCCGGCCATTGTGGCGCCGGAACGTAGCCGTGACATCGTCGAGCGCCACAATGGCGACACCACCGCGCAACTGCTGGCCCGCTGCAAGCAGCTCGGGCTGATCGAGGGCATGCTATGCCGCTCGCGCATCTGCTCAGGCAGATGGGAGGCAGACGCAGCCTGCCGCGCGCCGGCCTATTAGAACATCAACCGCGCTTTGGAATGTCCAGGCCCCTGGCCACGGCCGGACGCGCAACAAACGCCTCCAGCACGCGCTGCACATTGGTGAACTTGCTGAACTCCACCAGATCGCCAGCCCCATAGAAGCCGACCAGGTTGCGCACCCACGGCCAGATGGCGATATCGGCGATCGTATAAGTATCACCCATGATCCATTGACGGCCCTCCAGGCGCTGCTCCAGCACGCCCAGCAGACGCTTCGACTCATTCACATAACGGTCGCGCGGGCGCTTGTCCTCGTACTCCTTGCCGGCAAACTTGTGGAAGAAGCCCAACTGGCCAAACATAGGACCAACACCGCCCATCTGGAACATCAGCCACTGGATGGTTTCGTAGCGGCCGGCGGCTTCCTTCGGAATCAGCTGGCCGGTCTTGTCGGCGATATACAGCAGAATCGCGCCCGACTCGAACAGCTGCAACGGCTTGCCATCCGGACCATTCGGGTCAAGGATGGCTGGAATCTTGTTATTCGGGTTCAGCGACAGGAATTCCGGCGACATCTGGTCATTGGTTTCAAAGCTGACCAGGTGCGGCTCATACGCCAGGCCAGTTTCCTCCAGAGCAATCGACACCTTCACGCCGTTCGGCGTCGGCAGCGAGTACAGCTGGATGCGCTCAGGATGCTGTGCCGGCCATTTGCCGGTAATAGGAAATGCGGTCAGGTCTGCCATGATGCTGATACTTTCAGAATGAACGATCTGCCGATTATCCACCAAGCGCGCAAAACCTGCTGGCGGCAGGAAATTAATCCGCTTGACGTGAATTGGCAGAAAAGTGACAATGAAATGGTTGCGCTATTCATTTGACGCAACGCAGCATGGTAATACCATGTAAACGCCGTGGAGACCCGGCCAGACACAACAATATTGGACATCATGACCAACGCCACCTCTCGCCCAGCGGGCAAACTCTCGGTCACGGAAAAGATCGGCTACAGCCTGGGTGACCTGGCCGCCAACCTGATCTTCCAGACCCTGCTCACCTTCATCGCGTTTTTCTACACGGACGTCTACAAGATTCCGGCCAACGCCGCCGCCTCCATCATCTTCATCGGCGGCCTGGCGGGCGCCTGCTTCAATCCACTGATGGGCCTGCTGGCCGACCGCACCAACACCCGCTGGGGCAAGTTCCGTCCATGGCTGCTGTGGACCGCCGTGCCGTTCGGCCTGATCGCCATCCTCGCCTTCAGCACGCCGGACCTGGGCGAGCGCGGCAAGATCATTTACGCCACGCTAACCTATTTGATGCTGATGCTGGTCTACTCGGCCAACAACCTGCCCTACTCCGCGCTGAGCGGCGTGCTGACCGGCAGCATGCAGGAGCGTAACAGCCTGTCGGCCTACCGCTTCGTCGCGGTGATGATCGCCCAGCTAATTATCCAGGTGCTGCTGCTGCCGCTGGTGCTGATCCTCGGCGGCGGTGACAAGGTGCTTGGCTTCCAGAACACCATGATTATTTTCGCGGTGGCCGGCACCATCTGCTTCCTGATTACCTTCTTCACCACGCGCGAGCGTATCGTGCCGACCGCAGCGCAGCGCTCCAGCGTGCGCCAGGACATCGTCGACCTGTTCAGCAACAAGCCGTGGGTGGTGATGCTGCTGCTGACCATTCTGGTATTCGTGACGCTGGCGCTCAAGGGCGGCCTGTACATCTACTACTTCAAGGACTACCTGCAACAGGCGGCGCTGGCGCAGTTCCTCAACGATATCGGCTTCAACGGCTTCATCGTCCACCTGAACGCGGCGTTGAACGGCATTGGCCTGACCAAGTTCCAGTGGCCGGAAGATCCGGCGACCTCCGCCTTCAGCCTGTTCAACGGCGCCGGCATCCTGTGCATGATTATCGGCATCGGCTTCTCCAAATCGCTGGCCGACCGCTTCGGCAAGCGCGACGTGTATGCGCTGACCTTGTTCGCCTCCACCCTCTTCATGCTGGTGTTCTACGGTTTCTCGCCGACCTCGATCAGCCTGATCTTCGGCGCGCAGATCCTGCACGGCTTCTTCTACGGCATCACCATCCCGCTGCTGTGGGCGATGATCGCCGACGTGGCCGACTACTCGGAATGGAAAAACAACCGCCGCGCCACCGCCCTGCTGTTCTCGGCGATGATCTTCGGCCTGAAGGCAGGCCTGAGCATCGGCGGCGCGCTGGTCGCCGGACTGCTGTCCAGCTACGGCTACGATGGCACGCTGGCGCAGCAATCGCAGACGGTGGCCGAAGGCATTCGCGTATCGATCAGCATCTACGCCTCGATCCCGTTCCTGCTGGGCGTGGCCATCCTCTACTTCTACAAAATTAACAAGGCCACCGAGCGCACCATCGAACAAGACCTGTTCGCCCGCCGCGCCGCCGCCACCAACTGATAAGGTACATCATGTCCGAACAACTGACGCCAGCCGAAGAACAGGCCCTGCAGCACGCCATCTCGCAGCCGCTGGTCACGCACATCTACACCGCCGATCCGTCGGCCCACGTTTTCGATGGCAAGCTGTACATCTACCCATCGCACGACATCGAAGCCGGCATTCCGTTCAACGACAACGGCGACCACTTCGGCATGGAGGATTACCACGTGCTGTCGCAAGACACGCCGGACGGCCCGGTCACCGACCACGGCGTCGCCCTGCATGTGAAAGACGTGCCGTGGGCCGAGCGCCAGATGTGGGCGCCGGACGCGGCCCGCAAGGATGGCAAATACTATCTGTACTTCCCGGCCAAAAAAGCGGACGGCATCTTCCAGATCGGCGTGGCGGTGGGCGACCATCCGGCCGGCCCGTTCACGCCGGAAGCCACGCCGATCGACGGCAGTTACTCGATCGACCCGGCGGTGTTTGAAGACCAGGGCGAGTTCTACATCTACTTCGGCGGCATCTGGGGCGGCCAGTTGCAGAAGTACCGCGACAACGTCTATGCCGAAGGCAACGAGGAGCCAAGCGACGAACAGCCGGCGCTGACCGCCCGCGTGGCGCGCCTGTCGGCTGACATGAAATCGCTGGCCGAAGCGCCGCGCGCGGTGGAGATCCTGGACGAGCAAGGCAAGCCGCTGCTGGCCGGCGACCATGACCGCCGCTATTTCGAAGGCCCGTGGATGCACAAGTACAACGGCAAGTACTACTTCTCGTACTCGACCGGCGACACCCACTTCCTGTGCTACGCCACCAGCGACAATCCATACGGCCCGTTCACCTACCAGGGCAAGATCCTGACGCCGGTGATTGGCTGGACCACGCACCACTCGATCGTCGAATTTGAAGGCCGCTGGTTCCTGTACTACCACGACAGCAGCCTGTCAAAAGGCATCACCCACCTGCGTTCGGTCAAGGTGACCGAGTTGTTCTACGACGAGCAAGGCAACATCAAGACCATCTCGCCGTACGGTGGCAAGTAGTTTCGGTCAGACGATCAGCGAGCGCGAAGGTTTCTGTACGCGCTGCTTCTCCAGCACCACCACCGAATCATGGATGTGGATGCCGGGGCAGAAGTTGCTCACTTCAGGCACCTTCTGCCCGTCGATGTGATACCAGTGATGCAGGTCATCCATCAGGTCCTGCACGATGGTGCTGAAGAAGTTCTGTGGTGAACGATAACCGCCGCCGAACGTCTCCCAGTAGGCCGTATGCAGGTCTTCAATCATGTACAGGCCACCTTCGCTGACTTTCGGGAACAGCGCCTTCAGCGTGGCGGGAATATGCTCCATCTGGTGGCTACCATCGTCCAGCACGATATCGACGCCGCCCATCTCCTCCACCACCGAAGCCAGGAAATCCGCATCCGCCTGCGAGCCGATGCGCACCTGGCCGGCGATGCCGTTCAGCTGCGCGCATTCCGGATTGATGTCGATACCGTAAATGATCGCCTGCTCGCCAAAATACTGGCGCCACATCTGCAGGCTGCCGCCCTTGCTGACGCCGATTTCCAGGAAGCGCAGCGGCTTGCCGCGATAGGCGCCGAAATAGCGCTCGTACAGCGGAATGTAGTGGTGCCACTTGTGCACCAGATAGCCCTTGTTCTCGGCGTAGATGCGCGCCAGGTCGCCTTCAAAGTTGTACTTGCTGCGGATGTCGTGCTCGACGCCCAGTTGCTGGTCATAGCCGAACTGATTGATATCGACCAGCGGGATGCGGTTCTGTCCCGTCAGCCAGGGCAGCCGGTCCTTCGGCAGGCCCAGTTGCGTGTGCACGATGTCGTACACGGCAGGCAGCAGGCTGGGATGGTTGGACAGAAGATGGTTCAGGGATTCCAGGATGGTGACTTCAATGTTCTTCTGACTCATGCGCAATCCCTTGTTAGATAGGTAGCAAAAATCATACTGTACAGGTGCCCGAGCTGAAAAGCAAAAAGCCCAAGCTCAGGCGATCAAGACGCCGGATCAAACTGGAAAACGCGCAATTCCTGCGCGCAGCGGCAGGCCTTGGCAATTCGTGCCGCCCACTCGACGGCATCTTCGCGCGTCGGCAATTCAAGCACGGTGAAGCCGCCATCGAGCGATGGCGCCCAGGGATAGCCGCCCTCTTCCACCAAGCCATCCGCCGATACCAGAACGGGCGCCACACCCTCATTGATGCCGCCACCAAAGACATACACGCCAGCCGCCTTGGCCTCCTCGATCACAGCGTGCGAGGTGCGCACCACCTCATCCCACTCGCCATCAGGCACGACCATCGCAGCACTCGGAAACGAAATCAGATATTTAGCCATGATGAGAATATCTCTAGCGAGAGCGCCAATCGCTCCCTGACAATTACAATAAGAATACTTCGCCTGGCCGTGCATGACCAATCAAACAGCCGCCGATGTGACAAAATACCGTTTTTAACCACATCACCATTTGCAAGCGTACCTATGCAACGACCAAACTTCAGCGATAAATTTTCCGACAACCTCGCTCTGCTTCCCGTACTGGATACGGTTGCAGCAATCGAACTGGTGGACCATTCAGGCGCTTCGGTGGCAAAGATCGAAAACAAACCAGGCCAGGCGGGATCGCTCCGCGTGTATTGCTGGCTGGCCGAAACGCTGGGCGCGGTTACTCCCGAAGCAGCGGCAATCGGTCTGACGATTTATGCCGAACACACGCAAGACGCCCGCGCCAATCCAGGCAAACATCCCAACATCGATCGCCTGTTCAACATCAAAACGCCAGATCAAACCCTGCAAGTGAAGGGCTTGTAAGCTTGGCGAAGGCAGTCGGGGCCAGCCTCCGCCTGCCAGCATGGTGACAATTTGAGCATATTCCCGTAGCGCAACATGCCATCCTGCCGTTATCAGTAATCTGACAACGAGGAAATATCATGCGCCCTTGCGCCGCGATGCTTGCCCCTTTTTTCTTTTTGATGACCTCGTTGCCGGTCCTCGCTCAGACAATTTCTGTGCAAAGCTTTTCTGATGTACCTTGCTCGGCGGATTGCGATGCTGCGCTAGGTAGCCGCGAAAAACCGACACATCTCGAATCAAAACTTTTCCGACGATTTTTCCCGGCGCCAGAAAATCTCGCGTCGACACTGGAGGCGTATCAGCGTGCAAACGTCGTTCTTTTTGAGAAGGCGCAGGACGGATTGCGTACCAAAGTTCGGCTGTTGGAGAAAAATGGAAAGTCATCGTCGGGATTTAACGAATATTTTTCGTCGACACCCAGAAAATATCGTGAAGTAAGGGACGCCTACGAAACCATTCTTGTCGGGAAGGTCAGCTGTACAAAGACCAGGAACGATATATTCAGGTGCGAACAAGGCGTGGCAGACATGGAGGTCGATCTCGATATGGGACTGCGCGAGCTCGCCCCTGGAGCGATTTTATCCATTGAGGAATCGTCGGCACCATGCGGGGAAAATATTTGTCGGTCTTATGTCATCGATCAAGCAGACGCGATTGTTATGTTGGACCGCGAGTTGGTGACAACCGCTCCAAACTTGAATCATTCCATCATTACACTGCTGGTGTCACCGGACGGTTCGCCTTTTCTCTATAAAGAAATCCACTGGGCAAATGGTAAGCTGGATGGGCCGGAAGCGCAGTTCTCCCCGGTCTATGATTCAAAGGTCGAGCCATTCGATCTGCCCGAACATTAATTTGATCAAACACATCTCCTAAACGCAAAAAGCCCAACCTGTAAGGATTGGGCTTTTTTATATTCTGGCTCCCCGACCTGGACTCGAACCAGGGACCTGCGGATTAACAGTCCGTCGCTCTACCGACTGAGCTATCAGGGAAAAGAGGCCGCATTATATACGGCCCTTTTTCAGCTGTCTAGGCTGAATGGCGATTTATTAGAAACCGCCGCGGAACTGCACGCCAAACTGACGTGGCTCGTTGACGAAGCCGGTCAGGTTGTTGAAGTCAATACCGCCGATGATGCGCTGCGTGTTGGTGATGTTGCGCGCGAAGCCAGCCAGCTCGTACTTGCCGTCAGCCCAGTTGTAACCCACGCGCAGGCCGCCTTCCAGCATTTCCTTGCCGGTGAACTCCTTCGATTCATACAGGAAGAAGTTGACTTTGCTACGATACGACCAGTCGGTCAGCACGAACAGGTTGCCATTCGCCAGCGGCCAGTTGTAACGCGCCGAAGCGTTGACGATGTACTTGGCAGCTTGCGGCAGCGGGTTGCCGTTGATCGACGCCAGACCGTTGACGATCGGGTCGGTCACCGTGCAAGTACCGCATGGCGCTGCGTACAGGCTTGGGTCCTTGATCTCGGTATGGTTGTACGAACCGCTCAGGCTGACCTTGAAGTCCGGGGTCACAAAGCCTTCGATCTCGGCTTCGACGCCACGGCCGGCGGTCTTGGCAGCATTGATCAGCTTGGTGACGTTGGAGGTGCCACCGACCACGGTCAGCTGCTGGTTCTTGACCTCGTAGTTGTACACGCTCAGCGACGCGCGGGCGCGGCGGTTGAACAGGTCGGCCTTGATGCCGGCTTCGATCGAGGTGATGGTTTCCGCATCCGCCACTGTGATCGGCACCGATGCCGAAGCAGCAGCGATCGACGGTGCGCGGAAGCCGGTCGCCACGCGGCCGTAGGCGCTGACGTCCTTGTTGATCTTGTAGGTGCCGCTCAGATCCCAGTTAGCCTTGTTCTTGCTGACGTCCACCGACTTAGGGCCGATCTGGTCGACGTTCCAGGCGTTCACGGTGCGGAAGTCTTTTTCGTCGTGGGTGTAACGCAGGCCGCCACGCAGCGTGAAGTCGCTCGACACATCGTAGGTCACCGAACCGAACGCCGCGTAGGCGGTGTTGTTCTGGTGGCTGGTCAGGTCCGAGGTCTGCAGCTGGGTGGTGCTGTCGAAGTTGTCGCTGAAGCCGGTGCCGCTTTCCTTGAAGTAGTACACGCCAGTCTGCCAGTTCAGCGGGCCTGCATTCTTCGATTCAACACGGAATTCCTGACTGTACTGCGACAGCTGCTTGATGCCGCCGGCGGTCTGCACCGGGAAGCGTGGCGGGTTGGCTGGCGAGCCGCCGTCGATGTCGCCACGGGTGTAGTAGTTGTCGATGCCTTCGTAGCCGGTGATCGAGAACAGCTTGACCGAACCCAGGTCCCAGGTCAGACGGGCGTTGGCGCCGTTGGTGGTCAGGTTCTGGAAGTTCAGGCCGTCGGTGGAGATCTTGGTGAAGTCGTAGCCGTCAGCGAAATCGTTGGTGCCCTTCTTGATCAGGTTGGCGCGGAACAGGCGCGCGCTACCGGTGGTCGAACGCGCGTGCACATTGAACAGCGCGTTGAAGGTGGTGCTTGGCTTGTACAGGAACTGCACGCGCTCGGCGTGTTCGTTGTAGCCTTCCAGTGTATCGTTCTGCTTGGTATAGGTGTTGTCGACGAAGTCGTCGCGGTGCTGGCGCAGCGTCGAGACGCGCATCGCCCATTCGCTCGACAGCGGAATGTTGGCAGCAGCTTCCACGCTGGAGGTCATGTGGGTGGCCAGCGAAGCGCTGTAGTAGCCTTCGATCTTGTCCAGGTTAGGCTTGGCCGATTCGAACTTGACCACACCAGCCGGGGTGTTACGGCCGAACAGCGTGCCCTGCGGGCCGCGCAGCACTTCCACGCCAGCCACGTCGAATACCGGGAAGCCTTTCAGGATGCCGTTCTCTTGCACTACGTCGTCATAGATCAGCGAAACCGGCTGCGATGCGAAGGTCGAGAAGTCGGTGTTGCCGTAGCCGCGGATGTAGAAGCGCGGGAAGGTACGGCCGTTCGACGACTCCACGTTCAGCGAAGGCACTTTGCCTGCCAGGAAACGGATGTCCTGGCCGCCCGACAGCAGCACGTCCAGTTTTTCATTGCTCAACAGGGTCACGGAGACCGGCACATCCTTGATGTTTTCCGTGCGGCGCTGGGCGGTCACGGTAACGGTTTCCAGCTGTGGCTGGGTGGCGACGGCTTCAGTTTGCGCCAGCGCAGTACCGATAGGCAGAATGGCGCCCAGTGCCAGTACGCGTTTGTGCATCTTAGACAGTTTGATCATCAAATTTCCCGATTTAAATGTAGTGCAAAGAGTTAGAAACAGTTGTCTCCTGCTTTCTCTTTTTGTAGGTCACTACCCGGTCATCTATCGTGATCGTGGTAGCGCAAAGGCTCTACGCCGTCGCGGCAACTATCAATAGTGCACTGACTTTTTTGAAAGGCGATATTTTGATTTATTGATAGCGGGTATTGCAAGCTGAATATATCTGAAACGGATTTAAGTGTTAGAAATTCGGTTAAGCATATACAATAACTGAATATTCAGTGGCTTAGCTGTGTCAACAATCCGACAATATGGTGAGTTCGATAAGCTTGCCAGGACGGCACGGAGGGGAGAAGTGTGGCGCAAAAACAGCACGGCCAGCGTGAAGCTGGCCGGGTGGGAGGGTGTTACATGCCGAGTGACTTGAGCAGCTCGTCGGCGTCGGCGTCGACCAACGAGGCGGCCGGCGCGCTGGCCGCCTTATGCGTACCGCGTTCCTGCTCCAGCAGCGCATCGGCGTCGATGATTTCGCTGGAATCGAAGTCGCTGACGCGGATGAATTCGGTACGATCGATCGCCAGTTCCAGGTAGAAGATATTGCTCTTCTCGGTGTAGAAGCTGACGCGGCGCATTTCCGGGCGGTCCAGCGGCGTATCGACGCTGAGCACGATCTGCTTGTTCAGCACCAGCATCTTCGGCTGATTCTGCGTGATATTGGTTTGCAGCTCGCGGCGGATCTTGCCGGTGAAATCGCCGACGATCTGGTTCATCAGCTCGCCCAGGATGTTGGACACTTCATCGGAAGTGTGCGAGCCGGCCAGTTCCGACTTCGGCATGCCCATGTGCAGCATGTAGCGTTCGTAGATTTCCATCGCCGTGTCGGCGGCGAAGTTCAGCACTACCAGGCCGGTAAAGCCGCCGTCAAACAGCACGAAGCAGCCGATGTCGGGCTTCAGGCCGACTTTGGTAATGCGCTGCACCATGCCGGAGTAATTCACCTTGCTTTGCGTTGCCACGTTCAACACCCGGGTGACCGAGTTGCACAGGCTGACCAACAGGTCTTCCGTGCCGTAGACAATCGCGTCGTTTTCGCCGCTCATAATTCTTCTACCTTACTTATTTAAAGATGAAAGCTTCATTCCCCGTCTGACAGACCGTCGGGAAGCAGGATTCAGAATACCCATGTGCAAGATTCCCGTCCACCGGAATCTATAGTTCTGTGAATTTTTCGTGCAAAAATGCAAAATCCATGAATGCCGTGACATCGGCTGTGGAAGGGCAAGACCCGGTCTTTAGGCAGATTGCGGTAGAGAAGCGCGGAATACTAACCTTGGGGTGCGTACTTATCAGTCCGGTATCGGTCCGATACACTTCCAATTCGCCATCCACCAGGAGATTTTATGAGCAAGATTATTGTTGTCTACCATTCCGGCTACGGCCACACCAAGCGCGTGGCCGAGTATGTGGGCGAAGGCGCCGGCGGCGAACTGCTGGCCATCGACGCGGAAGGCAATCTGCCGGAAGGCGGCTGGGAAAAGCTGGCGGCGGCGGACGCTATCGTGTTTGGCGCGCCGACTTACATGGGCAGCCCGAGCTGGCAGTTCAAGAAATTCGCCGACGCAACCTCCAAGGTCTGGTTCACGCGCGGCTGGCAGGACAAAGTGTTTGGTGGCTTCTCCAACAGCGCCAGCTTCAGCGGCGACAAACAGGTATCGCTGATCGCTCTGCAGACGCTGGCGTCGCAGCATGGCGGCATCTGGGTCAGCCTGGGCCTGCCACCGGCCAACACCAAGGCCGCCAAGCGCACCGACCTGAACAACCTCGGCGGCTCGGTAGGCCTGCTGGTGCAATCGCCATCGGACGCCAGCGTCGACGAAATCCCACAAGGCGACCTGGACACCGCCAAAGCCTACGGCAAGCGCATCGCTGAAGTGGCTGCGCGTTTGGCCAAGTAACCCTCCCCGAACACGGGCGCATCTTCAATTTATGTGCGTCCGCCGCATCTTCCACCTGAATTCAAGGCACAAAAAAGGCCTACGTGAGTGAACGAGTAGGCCTTTTTTTAAATTCTGGCTCCCCGACCTGGACTCGAACCAGGGGCCTGCGGATTAACAGAACGGGGCTCCGGCAAGCTGATGGCCACCAAGTCGAAGAAACGCAACGGTTTGCCAGCCGCTGCCGCCGTAGCCCTCAAAAACTGACCTAATACCGAGACCGTATGGTTGCTGCCGTGGCATCGTTGGCGAAAAGTTGATGTGGGTCAAGGGCTTAGCGCTGCCGAACGCCGAACAGGAGCCGAATCGCCAGTTTCAGGGCATCTCCCACCATCATTGAGATATCTGGCGAGCACGTAAGCCAAATTAGTCATCCTTTTCTGCGCGATATTTACCTGAGCAGTAATAACACCTATATTCATAACTTCCGTCTTCTAACGGCCAAGCATCCAACTCACCCTGTGTCGCAGGTGCGCCGCAGATATCGCATCCAGACGGGATGTTGTCTCCATCCTCATTGGCACATACAAGGCAGCGATATCCGCTACTCGAATCGTCGTTGAGTATAAGAGTCGGATTACCGCAGTTCTCACAGTCCAAACGAACAGGACGTTCATCGGGGTCATAAGGGTCGGAGGGGTGATCTTTCTCAAACTGCTCAGCCGCCTGCAATGCCGTCCTTACCGTAAACTCATACTCATCTGACAGCACCTGAAACGTCTCCATTGTTGACTCAGGTATCAAAGATTCGAGCTCAATGTCGGTATGCTCTTTGACGAACTCAACAACTGAGCGAAATAAACGCCCAATGACAGCCCTCACCTCTGGTACTTCCATCTTAAACTGGTGATGCTCTATCTCATTGCGAAGCCGCTTTAGCCATTCAAGGTCTTTCTTAAGGGCAGGAGAAACGGTATCTGCGGCTTCGTTGTTGATGAAGTTGATTGCCTCCCAAAGAGTAATCGTTTTGTTACGGTCCAGTTTGGCAGCGAACGGCTCCTTAAATATCAAAAGAGGATGCTTACTGGCAATGTGATACTTAAAAACCAGCTCCACAAAGTGTGCCATATGTAAAACGGAGAACTTAAAAGCTTTTGTCTCCCCAGCATCCCCTTCCTCAAACTTTGCCAGTGCTTCAGCCAAGCTATCGATTGCGTTTTCGAGCAAGTCGAGTTCGTGCGTTGCCATATCATCACCATTCATGTGAGTCTGCACCAGTAGGTGCAAACGAGGTCTTCGCAGATATACACAAGAATCAGTTGGTACTACTTCGGCACTTTCTTTGCCGCCTTGCGAGATGGCTTGGGCGGGGGTTTTAGTGCGTGCTGCATCGATTCGACGAGTCTTTTCAGGTCAGCAACCTGCGTACGAATGTAATCGGCATCAGGAACTTCGATACCATGTACTAGTTGATTTCGGAAATGTCGAAGACGTTCCGCAGCTTCGACGAGCTCAGGCGAAAACTCAGTGAGGGTGGATAAGAACCTCCCCGACGGCATACCTAAACTCTTGTAGCCTTTCTTCGAAGCAACAGCCCGCAGCATTCTTTCGTAATCAATCCACAAGGCAATGAATTGGCCTATTGCTTCGCTTTGCGATGATCGTAGAAAATCAACTGAAATAGCGGAGAGAGACGGAACATCGAAAGTACGTAAATTTTCATACACAGCATAACGAGAGGTATCCTCGGAAAGAACCTGATCGATAACTTGCTCGGCAAGAGGCCGTTTCTCAAAGTCAGCATGAAGAGCATTAACATATTTCGCCAAATTCTCAGGCGTATTCAAGTCGAGAGCCCGCAACAACTGAAATAGCAAATCAACTCGACCTATTGCCGAATCGTGAATATCCAGCCGCGCCAATTTAGCACGGGACATTTCCAGCAAAGCGGAAGCTACGTCATAATGGTTGGTATACTCTCGATCATCCGATGATACCCGCATCTCTCCCGCCCGCTGCAGCCGCTCTAGGGCAATTTCCCCCGCCAACACCAGACCATTAAGTTCGTCAAGAATCGCATACTCTTCTTCAGAAAGTTTCCCTTGAAGTGGCTTGTAGACAAGATCATGTTCGACCTCGGACCACGCATGCATTAATACCGATGCAACCTGAATTTCTATACGGGCCTCCGTGTACCGTTTCTGCGATTCGTTAAGCAACGTGTCTGGTAAACGGACGCGATAGTGCGTTGCCCAATAACCAGAGAACCTCTTCTTATAAGTCGGCTCAGATGCCGTAGGAAACTCTTTCGCCTCGGCAACGGGAACATACAGCGATCGAATGATACGACCGACTTCGCCGCGTTCAGCAGGGAAGTAAAGTGCTACTCGTACACCAGCTAGGTCGACTATGTCGTCGTAGATATCGTCTACAGACAAATATGATTGCGATGCAGCGCGCTGACGTACTTTGGCCTCAAGCCTTAAGGGATTCTTTGCTCGCCACGTTACGATCGCCCTAATGCCAGTCGATTGGAGATTAGAGTCAAGGACTTGCGCCACGATTCGACAAGCTTGCTCATAGAAATCGTATTCTTTTCGGTATCGAGAGATGAACTGGCTAATTAAGTCCAAGTTGTTTTCCTATTCCATGGCGGTAATTTTAAAATAGCCCTAACCACATTCAGCAATATATTCCGTGAATATCACCCTATCCATTGGCTGACAGTCTTTCTTGCGAATGATCTACCAATAGGTTCTCAAAGTAATCTAAGACTTCCAATAGCTGCCCGATCGTTCGTTTTGACAAGCATGTATTTAATAAATTTTCACCAGCCACAGACTCAGCAAGATAAAGCCCAATCTGTTTTTTTGTCAGCGTTGACACTTCCAACTTTTCTTGAATGCCAGTTCGGGTTTCACTGTCAATCAAACCTTCGATTTGAAAACCAGCGTACTTCGGATTAATAGTTCCGATTGTACAGACTGACTTCTTCGCTAGAAACCACTCATCTACATACCTCTGAGCTTCCTTCTTCCCAGCTTTATCATCATCAAGTAGAATAGCAAACAACTCCCCTCGTCCCAAGAGTTGGCTTACCATAGGTCCGCACGCTCCGGCACCGACACCAGGCAGTAAGCGGAAGCCGAAGCTTCGATTCGAAATTCGCTGCGCCAGCCTTAAGGCGTAGTAATCAGAAATTCCCTCAACGAGTAAATAGGGGGCTTCGCCCACTACCTCAGGAGAGACGTACTCAAGCTGTTCGATTACGGGCTGAAAATAGCTTGACCTGCTGGGATAGTTCGCCACAAATTGGCGATAAGACGTGGCCTTTACGTTAGTAGGCTTCGTGGAAAGACCAAAATTATCTCCAGAGTCGTAATCAAGGGCAGTATTCTCTACAATATATGCACCACTTAACCAACGTGGATTAATCATATGATGGCTGTGTGTTGAGTAAATAACTCGGTTACCATCTGATGCAATCTTCGAAAAGCTGGTAAGCAGCTCAGCTTGGGCTTTTGCATGGAGATTGGCGGCGGGCTCATCAAAAATAAATATGGTTTTTCTTTCCTTTCCCTGCTTAAAAGCGGTAAATAGGAGAAATGAGAAGAACCATCGAAAGCCTAGCGAACGCTCGCTGATCGCATACCGTGACTCACCATCTGAAACGTAAAACATAGCATATGGCATATGATCCCGCTCAGCATCAATACTCCACTCCACCGATATACTCTTAGCACTAATCGCTCTTTGAAAAACTCTCTGCCAACTTCCTAAAACTTGACCTGTAACTGCATTGGCAATCTTCTGGAATACAGAATCTATCGGCGCCTTAGTTGGACCACCAAAAAATATTGAGAACCAGTTTGGAGTGTTTTCAGATGATTTAAATTCCTCAATACGATTACATACATGCTTTTCCAGCGAAAGGTTCTCACCCAAACTGTCGAGGATATCTTGGAGCACGAAGCGATAATGTCGATTTATGGCTGTCTCTTTATCGTGAGCTTTCAAATAAATTTTTTGAGGCATGTCCACTAAGAAAGTGGGGAAATACGAAACATTTGGCAGGCGTCCCAGCAATACAGTATAAACTGCGTGCCATATGTCGTGCTCCAACTCGGTAGGGCGCACATATTCTTTAAACTGACCTTTCTTATTATTTCGCGTAAGAAGTTTAAACCCCCAAAAATTGCTTGTACTTTTTAATACACTGTCCTCGAATTTATAGGACCTTATAATCGAAAAAGGCGTAGAAAGAGCGGCCATATCGATATCAACTCGGGCATCAATATTCTTCCGAACCGCGCTCAAGTCCTCTTGACTAAGCTCAATACTAGCGATTATTTCGACTTTAGATGAGAAGGCGGCTTTTTTATTGATAGGGATAAGCCGGACACCAGAAGCCTTTGCATGGGGGCCCTCAAAGAGTTCAGAAACTGACCTGTCTCCACTCACAAAGTGAGAGAGTGCCTCAAGAATGGTTGTTTTCCCACTCTCATTAAGACCGATCAACGTTATCACCGGACATTTTATACGTCCATCCAAATCGAGCTCTACTTCCTCGATCCCTTTGAAATTTTTGATAGTGAATTTTTTTATCGAAGGCACGAGTATTCTCTCATCTAGGTATAAAGTCCAACCCTACTGCACCGTCACCAATTTGGCGTGGTTAATGTAAGAATATCATCTTGCTCACTCGAAAGATATATTATTGTCGCAAGAAGGTCGCTCCAGATAAATAGTCACTATGCGAGACGGCCGATACATGCACCGCCCCGCCCTACCTCAACTACGCAGCTTCCAACACCTCCGGCACGACGACCTCCGCTTTACCAGCGCCCCGCATCGCCACCGACGCACTGTTAGCAGCAACCTGCAACGTCTTCAGCGACAAGTGCGCATACCGTTCAGTCACCTTTGTGTCCGAGTGTCCAAGGATCTTCTGCACCTCGTAGATGGTATGGCCGGCGTTGACCAAGAACGACGCGAACTGGTGTCGAAGGTCATGCAGCCTGAGATGCGGTAGTCCAGCCTTTACCCGCAGTCGCCCCCATACTTTATTCACAGCCGTCAACCGCTCGCCGGTCTTCAGGTTGATGAACAGGTGAGCCGACTTGCCCTCGGTGCCCAAGCGCTCCAATACTTCGATTGCATGGTCATTCAATGGCATCGTCCGAACCCGCTTAGACTTGGAGTTAGTCGCCGGAATACGCCACACCCGCGATACCCTGTCGACGTGCGCCCAGTCAGCGTTCAATGCCTCCGAAAGCCGAGCCCCGGTAGAAAGCAGGAACAGCGCTACCTGGCACACCATCGGCGGCTCATTGGCCCGCAGTACGGACACTAACCGTTGCAGCTCGTCGTCGTCGAGGTAATCCTACGGGGTGGCTTAGCTGATTGAGTAAGCGCGGACCCTGAAACGCAAAAACCCAACCGGATTAGGGCTGGGTTTTTGGCACGCTGCTGTATTCTGGCTCCCCGACCTGGACTCGAACCAGGGACCTGCGGATTAACAGTCCGTCGCTCTACCGACTGAGCTATCAGGGAATTGAGGCCAGAATTATATCGGGTGAATGCGATTTTGGCTAATTTTTTTTATGCAACCTTGCGACGTCGCGCCAGCAAGCCTACCAGGCCCAAACCGGCCAGCATCATGGCGTAGCTTTTTGGCTCCGGCACTGCTGCTGTGACGGAGATGTAGTCCAGGGCGGCGCCTTAAGCGCTGGTGGTGGGGCTATCGCCGACTTAAGTCAGCGTGCTGAGGGCGGAAGCTGCCACGAAGCTGAAGCTGCGAGTTTCCCAGCTCATCGCAGTCTTGCTGGCGCCGGTGCCGTCAAAGCTAAAGGTGTTCACGCCTGCCACGCCGGCGCTGATGGTCTTGGTGAGGCCGCCACCGTCAGGATTACCGGCCATGCTGAAGCTGACGTTGTAAAACTGCCCTGTCACCGTCGCGAACGATTGCGAAATGGTGCCGGCCGAGCTGCCATTCAGGTCAATGCTGAAACCGCCGCCTGCATGCGTCCTGTAGGTGCCGATGAGGTCGACCGAGCCGGCTCCTATCGCACAGCCGGTAAGTCCCGAGGCCATCTCGACGAAACTATACGGATGCGTGTAGCTTTTGAAGCCGTCGTTGACGATTAGTTCTGTGGAATATGCTGGGGAGGCAAGTGCGAAAGTGCCGCTACGATAAAGGCCAGGGCTTTGATGCTCATAAGCAATAAGGCAGCAACCGACCAACATCAAGAATCACCGTTTAGAAATGAAAAAAGCCACGTAAAACGTGGCTTTTAGTATTCTGGCTCCCCGACCTGGACTCGAACCAGGGACCTGCGGATTAACAGTCCGTCGCTCTACCAACTGAGCTATCAGGGATTAGAGGCAACATTTTATACTGTTTCTTTCGCATCAGCAAGATGCAACTTACTGCCGTATTTTATGTTGCCAGTCCTTCGTTTTGCACTTTACAACGCAGCGCGAAGAAACAAGATTTTAGAGCACTTTGGCGATGGCGTCAATAACGATATCGATATTGCGCGAGTTCAGCGCGGCGACGCAGATGCGGCCGGTGTCCACGGCGTAGATCGACTCCGCACGCAGCTGATCCACTTGCGCCTTGCTCAGGCCCGAGTACGAGAACATGCCGATCTGGTCCCGCACGAAAGCGAAGTCATGGCCTTTGGCAGCCAGCTTCACCACAAACGCTTCGCGCATTTCCTTGATGCGCACGCGCATGCCGGCCAGCTCGTCTTCCCACAGCTGGCGCAGCTCTGGCGTGGTCAGCACGGTCGCCACCACTTTACCGCCGTGCACTGGCGGGTTGGAGTAGTTGGTACGCACCACGCGCTTCAGTTGCGACATCAGGCGCGACGCTTCTTCCGCAGAAGCTGCCACCACGCTCAGCGCGCCGACGCGCTCGCCGTACAGCGAGAACGATTTGGAGAAGGAGTTCGACACCAGCAGCGGGCCGCCGGCTTCGGCGAAGCGGCGCACCACTTCGCCATCTTCGGCGATGCCAGCGCCAAAGCCCTGGTAGGCCATGTCGAGGAACGGCACCAGGCCGCCGGAGCTGATGGTGCCGATCACTTCGGTCCACTGGTCCGAGGTCAGGTCGGCGCCGGTCGGGTTGTGGCAGCAGGCGTGCAGCAGCACGATGGCGCCGCGCGGCATGGCTTTCAGGTCGGCGATCATGCCGGCGAAGTTGACGCCGTGCGTGGCCGCATCGAAGTAGGCGTAGTTGTTGACTTTGAAGCCGGCGCTTTCAAACAGCGCGCGGTGGTTTTCCCAGCTTGGGTCGCTGATGTAGACCTCTGCATCCGGCGCGAAGCGCTTGAGGAAGTCGGCGCCGATTTTCAGTGCGCCGGTGCCGCCGATGGCTTGCACGGTAACTGCACGCTTCTCTTGAATTACGGCGCTGTCGGCGCCAAATACCAGTTCCTGCACCGCCTTGTCATAGGCCGCCAGACCTTCAATCGGCAGGTAGGTGCGTGGCGCAGGCGCCGCGATCAGGATTTCTTCCGCTTTCTGTACGCACGATAGCAGCGGCACTTTACCGTTGTCGTCATAATAAACACCCACACCCAGATTGATTTTATTCTGGTTGATGTCGGCGTTAAAGGCTTCGGTAATACCCAGGATAGGGTCGCGTGGTGCCATGTCGATGGCGCTGAACAAGCTAGGATTCGTCATGATAAGATTGGATTCGAGTGGAAGCGGTTCGCAGCAGAGATGTATAGACAGCGCCCTTTAAAATAACGACTTCAGGCCGCTGGCAGGCCATTATTCTAACAAAGGTCTGAGCAAGATGGCTGATTTACCTGTAGCAGAAACTCCCGAGGCAACCGTGGTCACGTTCCCGGATTCGCCTTACAAATTGCACCAGCCCTTCCCGCCCGCCGGCGACCAGCCTGCGGCGATTGACCAGCTGTGCGAAGGCATCGACGACGGCCTGTTTTTCCAGACGCTGCTGGGCGTGACCGGCTCCGGTAAAACCTACACGATGGCCAACGTCATCGCGCGCCAGGGCCGTCCGGCGATCGTCTTCGCGCCGAACAAGACGCTGGCCGCGCAGCTGTATTCGGAGTTCCGCGAATTCTTCCCGGAGAACGCGGTCGAGTACTTCGTCTCCTACTACGATTACTACCAGCCGGAAGCCTACGTGCCGCAGCGCGACCTGTTCATTGAAAAGGATTCGTCGATCAACGAGCACATCGAGCAGATGCGTCTGTCGTGCACCAAGTCGCTGATGGAGCGGCGCGATGTGGTGATCGTGGCGACCGTGTCGGCCATCTACGGTATCGGTAATCCGAATGAATACCACCAGATGATTCTGACCTTGCGCCAGAAGGACCGCGTGGCGCAGCGCGACATCATCGCGCGCCTGATCCAGATGCAGTACACGCGCAATGAAGTGGACTTCGGCCGTGGCACCTTCCGCGTGCGCGGCGATACGCTGGACATTTTCCCGGCAGAGAATGCGGACCTCGCGGTGCGCCTGGAGCTGTGGGACGATGAGCTGGAATCGATCCAGCTGTTCGACCCGCTGACCGGCCGCGTCAAGCAAAAGATCCCGCGCTTCACCGTCTACCCGGGTTCGCACTATGTAACGCCGCGCTCCACCGTGCTGCGTGCGGTTGAGAGCATCAAGGCCGAGCTGCGCGACCGCCTGGAGTTCTTCCGCAAGGAGAACAAGCTGATTGAGGAACAGCGACTGGAACAGCGTACCCGCTTCGATCTGGAGATGATGGCGGAAATCGGCTTCACCAAGGGCATCGAGAACTACTCGCGCCATCTCAGCGGCGCCATGCCGGGCGAGCCGCCGCCAACGCTGGTGGACTATCTGCCGAAAGACGCACTGATGTTCCTCGACGAATCGCACGTGCTGGTCGGCCAGTTGAGCGCCATGTACAACGGCGACCGTTCGCGCAAGACCAATCTGGTCGACTACGGCTTCCGCCTGCCATCGGCACTGGATAACCGTCCGTTGAAGTTCGAGGAATTCGAGAGCAAGATGCGGCAAACGGTGTTTGTCTCCGCCACGCCTGCTGATTATGAGAACACGCATGCGGACCAGGTGGTGGAACAGGTGGTGCGCCCAACCGGCCTGGTCGACCCGCTGATCATTGTGCGCCCTGCCCTGTCGCAGGTTGACGACCTGATGTCCGAGATCACCGACCGCGTCGCCAAGAACGAGCGCGTGCTGGTGACCACGCTGACCAAGCGCATGTCCGAGCAGTTGACCGAATACCTGGCCGATCACGGCATCAAGGTGCGCTACCTGCACAGCGATATCGAAACCGTGGAGCGCGTTGAACTGCTGCGCGACCTGCGCATCGGCACCTTTGACGTGCTGGTGGGGATCAACCTGCTGCGCGAGGGCCTGGACTTGCCGGAAGTGTCGCTGGTGGCCATTTTGGACGCCGACAAGGAAGGCTTCCTGCGTTCCGAGCGTTCGCTGATCCAGACCATCGGCCGCGCCGCGCGTAACCTCAACGGCGTGGCGCTGCTGTACGCCGACCGCATGACGGATTCGATGGAACGCGCCATCGGCGAGACCGAACGCCGCCGCGCCAAGCAGATCGCCTTCAACGAAGCCAACGGCATCGTGCCGCGCGGCGTGAAGAAGATCATCAAGGACATGATCGACGGCGTCTACAGCGAGAAGAGTGCGAAGGAAGAGCTGGTGGTGGCGCAGGAGACGGCCAAGTACGAATCCATGAGCGAGAAGCAGATCAGCAAGGAGATCAAGCGCCTCGAAAAAGCCATGCTGGATCACGCCAAGAACCTGGAGTTCGAAAAGGCCGCGCAAGTGCGCGACCAGCTGCACCACCTCAAGCAGCAGTTGTTCGGCGCTCCCGGCACCGACAACATCGCCTAAGCAGGCTGCACAAGTAACCTGCGGTTACTTTGATCGATTGCCAAGTCTAAAAGTTCCATCATCCTGGCCAGCCTGACTGACATTTCAGTCAGGCTGGCAATCAGCTCGCCTTCCGCCAAGACCAGCAATTCGGCGCGGCGTTCTTCGAGCGGTTCAATAAAAAAATCCTCTTCGTTATATAGGTGCCTTCGCTCCAACAGCAGCAGCCCTAAGACATTCCCCTCAAGCCGCATGTCACTAGCAAACTGCCGGATCACAAGATGAGGATTGAGTATGATCTCGGCATTTTCTTTTCGTCCTATCTGATGCCAGCACAATTGCTCCGATCTGGTCAGCGTAAGAATTTCATAAAACAGAGACTCGTAATTATTCATAGATCCTCCGTATAAGATAGCCAATCGTAGATTACCTCCCGAATAGCCTCCATGTCGCCAGCCTCAATACGCTTATGTAGCTCGACGGTAATCCGTCCACGCGATGTAAATCGCGACCACCAGTGAACGGGTAAGTTCCGACAAAGCGCACGCAATTTCTCCGTGGATTCCGGCGCTCCAGGAAGAGAGATGGCGAGCGCGCTCATCAGCAAGCTACGAACATGCTGCTTACGTCTATATCTTCCGCACTCATAACACTGCCTCTATCGCCGGGTAATAGGAGCAGTGTACGAGGCGGTTAATAAAGCACTTGGGGCTGCATCAAGCTCAAGGCTTGTTGACGAAGTTGCTTACAGCATCGATCAGTTGCGGGGCAACTGGCAGGTCGGGTGTGAAGTAGGACTTCTGCTGCAAGGCTTGGTCGTCGCCGACGATTTTCAGCACGTGGTTCATGCCGTCGATGATCACCAGTTTGGCCTTCGGTGCGGCGGCGGATAGTGCTTTGGCATCCGCTTCCTGCACCTGAACATCCTTCGTGCCTTGCGCGATCAGCACCGGCATCTTCAGCGCGGCGACAGCTTTGCGCGGGTCGTGCTGCAGCATGGAGATCAGATACGGCTGCACGTCCGGGCGGTAGAGCGACATCAAGGGCTGTGGCACTTTGTCGGTAGTGTTACCCTGCTTGAGGCCATCCAGTATGCGGTCGCTTTCCGCCATCAGCGGCGCTGGCAGTTTGCCTTTCAGTTGCTCGCGCAGCAGCTCATCGAGCGGACGGCCGCTGGCGGAGATCAGCACGCAGGCATCCGCCCCACCCTGCGCACAGGCTTCGGAGGCGATCAGCGCGCCTTCGCTGTGGCCAGCCATCACCACCCGCGAGAAGCGGGCGTCGGTGCGCAGCTTCTTCAGCCATGCGGTGGCGTCGCCAATGTAGTCGTCCAGCCGCAGGTTTTCTTCTTTCCACACCGGCAGCGCGCTGGCGCCGATGGCACGCTTGTCGTAGCGGATCGAGGCGATGCCATTTTTCGCCAGTCCTTCCGCCAGCAACTTCAGCGAGTCGTTCGGGCCAGGCAGCATATTGCTGTTGCCATCGCGGTCGGTGGGGCCGGAGCCGGCGTGCAGCAGCACCACCGGCACTTTGCCTTGCACGCCATCGGGCGTCAGCTCTGTGCCGTAGACAGTGCCGCCACCGACATCCAGCGACACCGGCCGCTGCGCCGCAGCCGCCGACAGGGAAACCAGCAACAGCGACAGCATGAATTTGAAACGCATACTTTTCTCCAATCAGTGAGGAAGACGTTTGTACAGCAACAGCGAGTAGCCGGCCGCCATCGGCGCCCAGGCCAGCGCTATGGATAGCAGCATCCAGTGCGGAGCGCCGAGCCACAGCGCGACCAGGCCAAGCAGGCCGCTTGCCACCATCAGCTTTGCCGCCAGCCGGTGCGTGGTGTACCACACTGCTTCGCTGGCCAGCGTCCACGGCGTGCGGATGCCCATGAAGAAGTTGCGGCGCACCTTGCCCATCGGGTTGCCGATCAGGATCAGCAGGATGAAGACACCGGCCGGAACGGCGCGATGCATCGCCACGCCGCCGTGTACCACGTCCAGCAGCACCAGCGCATACACATAGCCCATCAGGGCCACCGTGACCACGCACAGATAGGAGTACGTGGCTTCAAAGCTGCTGATCTCGAAGCGGCGTGGCGAGATACGCGGCAACAGCAGCCCAAGCAACAGCATCAGCAACATCAGGCCGGGGCCCAGCAGCAGCAAGGCGGCGCGTGGGCCGTAACCGTCGATGTCGCCGGCGGCGTTCCAGTGCACCGGTACATGCGGCGGTAGCAGCGGCCAGTACCAGCCCATGGCCGCGCAGGCGGCAGCGATCAACAGCAGGCAAACGATAATGCTCCACTTTTTCATTTCTTCCTCCCTTTGGTTTCGGGCCCAGCCAGGTCCATCATCCAGGCCAGCACGTCTTGCAGCACGGTGGTATTCAGGCCGTACCAGATGGTCTGCCCTTCGCGCCGGCGCGTGATCAGATCCGCTTCCGCCAGCACCGCGAAGTGGTGCGACATGGTTGGCTTGCTCATGTCGAAGTGCTCCGCCAGCTCGCCCGCCGTCATTTCGCCGCTGCGCAGCAGACGCAGGATCTCGCGCCGCGCGGGATCGGCTATGGCTTTGAAAGCGCTGTTGGTGGCATTCATTAGGCAATCATCTAATTAGACAGTTATCTAAATATAAGCTGCAAAGCGATGCGCGTCAAGCCACCTTTACCAGTCAGGACGAGACTTCACCCTCTTTGACTTCAAGCACACCAGGGAGTTCGGCAAGGCGTTTGCCGATGGCGCTGTACTGCCCTTCCGTCAACCGCGACAGCGTGATCTGGATCTCGTCGATGTCGGGTGCGCCGGCCTTGTGGCGCATGACGAAAGTCTTGACGCGGGCGCTGCCGGGTCCCAGCGCTTCATGCAGTCTTGGCAGCGACAGCGCATCGCGCTCGGTGAAAATAACCATCGCCCGCAACTGGCGGCTGGCGATGAAGCGGCGCTCCAGCGGCTTGATGCCTGCCAGGATAATCAGAATGATGACGGTGGCCGCCACCGCTGGAATATACAACCCGCCACCAACCGCCAGCCCGATGCCGGCCACCGACCAGACGCTGGCCGCCGTCGTCAGACCGCGCACGATCTCGCCGCGCGCCATGATGGCACCGGCGCCAAGAAAGCCGATGCCGGAGACCACCTGTGCCGCCATCCTCGAAGGATCGAGTCCTACGCCCGGAGCACTGACATCAACGAAGCCATAGGCCGACACAATCATGATGAGGCACGAACCCACACAAACCAGCATGTGCGTACGCAGCCCAGCCGCCCAGGCCAGCCGCTCGCGCTCATAGCCGATGAAGCTGCCCAGCAAGGCTGACAACGCCAGCCGGCCGATCATGTCCCATTGCGTTACCTGATGCATGGCGTCCTCCGCAAAAGGACCACTTTACAGGGTTTTGACGAACTCGCGTATTCCGCTCAACAGCATCTCGACCGACATCGCCGTCAGGATCAGGCCCATGAGGCGCTCGAAGGCCGTCATCACCTGCGGGCCGAGCACCTTCTGCAGCTTCTCGGCACTGAGGAATACCAGCAGCCACACCACGCCCACCGCCGCCAGCGCGGCCACGTGCACCAGCACTTCGCCGGTGCTCTCGCGCGAGAACAGCAGCACCGTCGCCAGTGCCGAAGGACCGGCCAGCGCGGGGATCGCCAGCGGCACGATGAACGGCTCGGCGCCATCGGTGCGACCCAATACGCCATCCGGATGCGGGAAGATCATGCGGATCGAAATCAGCAGCAGGATCACCGCGCCGCCAATCCGCAGCGCTACTTCCGACAGGTGCAGCGCGCTGAGGAAGTGGCGGCCGAAGAACATGAAGATCAGCAGCAGCACAAACGCAATGCCGCACTCGCGGATGACGATGCGCGGACGGCGCGCCGCCGGCACCGGATTGAGCACACTGGCAAACAGCGGCACATTGCCGAACGGGTCGGTCACCAGCACCAGCAGGATAAAAGTCTGAAAGAAGTCTTGGGTCATGGGCATCTGTGTGGGTTAACGAAAAAGGGAGCCGAAGCTCCCTTGCTCAAACGGCTTACGCAGCCGTTTCGCCTTTCTTGATCCATGCTGCCAGCTGATGCGGGCGCAGCGCGTCGTAGTCTTCAAACGGCTGGTGTATCCATGGATTGTGCGGCAGTTCTTCCATCTGGTAGTCCGGCTTGAAGGCCGAGCTGCCCTTGGTCCAGATCACTGCGGTTTTCACTTCGGTCACGCCGGCGAAGTTCTGCTTCAGGTGGTCGACCACCTTCATCAGCGTGACGCCGGAATCGGCCAGATCGTCCAGCAGCAGGATCTTGCCGCTCAGCGGACCTTTGGTCATGGTCATGTACTTGGCGATGTCCAGGTCGCCCTGCACGGTGCCCTTCTCGGCGCGGTAGGAGCTGGTCGACAGGATCGCCAGCGGCACGTCGAAGATGCGCGAGAACACGTCGCCAGGACGCACGCCGCCGCGCGCCAGGCACAGCACCATGTCAAACTGCCAGCCGGATTCGTGCACCTTGAGTGCCAGACGCTCGATCAGGCGATGGTACTCGTCCCAGGATACCCAGAGGTGTTTTTCGTTCGATTGTGGGGTGGTGGTGGTCATAAAATTCCTTGATTACGCGAACGGATGACGCAGCACGATCGTTTCTTCGCGATCCGGACCGGTCGATACCATGTCGACCGGCACGCCGACCAACTCTTCGATACGCTTGATGTAGTTGCGGGCGGCAACCGGCAGCGCGTCCATCGACTTGGCGCCGACGGTCGTGTCTTTCCAGCCCGGCATTTCTTCGTACACCGGCACGCAACGCGCGGCTTCTTCAGCGCCCGATGGGAAGATGTCGACTGCTTCACCATCGATGGTGTAGCCGGTGCACAGCTTCAGCGTTTCCAGGCCGTCCAGCACGTCCAGCTTGGTGATGCACATGCCGGTGACGCCATTGATCTGGACCGAGCGGCGCAGCAGCGCGGCGTCGAACCAGCCGCAGCGACGGGCACGGCCGGTCACGGTACCGAACTCGTGGCCGACTTGCGCCAGGTGGTGGCCAACGCCTGCATCGGTCGGCAGTTCCGAAGGGAACGGGCCGGAACCCACGCGGGTGGTGTAAGCCTTGGTGATGCCCATGACGTAGTGCAGCATGCTCGGGCCAACGCCAGCACCGGCGGCGGCATTGCCGGCCACGCAGTTCGACGAGGTGACGAACGGATAGGTGCCGTGGTCGACATCCAGCAGCGAGCCTTGCGCGCCTTCAAACAGCAGGTTGGCGCCGGCCTTGTGCGCCTTGTACAGCGCGCTCGACACGTCGGTGACCATCGGGCGCAGGCGCGGCACGTAGGCCAGCGCGTCGTCCAGGGTCTTCTGGTAATCCACTTTCGGCGCCTTGAGATAGTTCTCCAGCACGAAGTTGTGGTAGTCCAGGTTCTCTTTCAGCTTTTCCGAGAAGCGCTGTTCGTTCAGCAGGTCGGCGATACGGATGGCGCGACGCGCCACCTTGTCTTCGTAGGCCGGGCCGATGCCCTTGCCGGTGGTGCCGATCTTGGCTTCGCCACGGGCCGATTCGCGGGCCAGGTCGAGTGCCGAGTGGTATGGCAAGATCACAGGCGCTGCGTCCGACACTTTCAGGCGCGAGGCGACTTCAACGCCCACCGCTTCCAGCTTGTCGATTTCGCGCAGCACGTCCGGCACCGACACCACCACACCGTTACCGATGTAGCAGGCCACGCCTGGGCGCATGATGCCCGACGGGATCAGTTGCAGCGCAGTTTTCACGCCGCCGATGACCAGCGTGTGGCCGGCGTTGTGGCCGCCCTGGAAGCGCACCACGCCCTGGGCGTGGTCGGTCAGCCAGTCGACAATTTTGCCTTTACCTTCATCGCCCCATTGGGTACCGATGACGACGACGTTTTTTGCGTTTTTGTTTGACATCACATTAACCTAAGTTTTTAAGAATCCAGTTACTACCATTCTCGTCGAGGACCAGCGCGCGATCGCACTCGAACTCGTCCAGCTCGTGACTGTGACCCGGCATACTCTGGATCACCACTTCGCCGGACTTGCGCAGCTCGGCGATTTTTTCCTTCAATTCCGGCGCATTGCCCCACGGAGCGCGGATCGAATGCTTGCGTTCCGCAGTAGGCAACAGGCGCGCCAGTTCGCGCAGGTCGAGCGAGAAGCCGGTGGCGGGACGCGCCCGGCCGAAGGCCTCGCCTACGTGATCGTAACGGCCACCGCGCGCCACCGCGTTCGGCAAGCCTGGCACATACAGCGCGAACATCGCGCCGCTTTCGTATTGGTAGCCGCGCAGGTCGGCCAGGTCGATCGCGACTTGCGCGCGGCCCAGCGCCGACGCCGCCAACGCGGCCAGTTCGGCCAGCGCCTTGGCGATGCCCGGCAGCTCCGGCAGTACCTCGCGCGCCTTGCCAAGCACATCGATGTCGCCGTACAGCGATGGCAGCGCCAGCAAGGCGTCGCGCACCACCGGGTCGTAATTGGTTGCCAGCGCCTGCAGGTCCGGCACATCCTTGGCACGCAGCGCGGCGTGGATTTTCGCCTGGTCGCGCTGGGCGGCCGGGCAGTTTTCCAGCAGCGCGCGCAGCACGCCAACGTGCGTCAGGTCCAGCCGCACCTCGGTGAAACCGGCCAGGGCCAGCGAGGCCAGCGCCAGTTCCTGGATTTCGGCGTCGGCTTCCAGGCCGGCGTGGCCATACATCTCGCAACCGATCTGCAACGGCTCGCGGGTCGCGTGCAGGCCCGACGGACGGGTATGCAGCACGCTGCCGGCGTAGCACAGGCGCGTGACCGAGGCACGGTTCAGCAGGTGGGCGTCGATGCGCGCCACTTGCGTGGTCATGTCGGGACGCAGGCCAAGCATGCGGCCGGACAGCTGGTCCACCAGCTTGAAGGTGCGCAGGTCGGTGTCTTCACCGGCGCCGGTCAGCAGCGATTCCAGGTACTCCAGCAGCGGCGGCATCACCAGCTCGTAGCCATAGGTACGGAAGTTATCCAGCATCAGGCGACGCAATTCTTCAATCTTGCGTGCTTCGGACGGCAAAACGTCGGCGATATTCTCGGGCAGCAGCCAATTCGGCATGGGACTATTTAATTAAGAAATGAACAATGCGGCACGCAGGCCAAGGCCACTCAACAAGAGGGCCGAACCTGATATTTTACGCGAAAATGCGTCTAACGAGGGGAAAAAGATGCGATACGGGGAGCCAGAGGCTCCCCGCAGGTCTTACTTTTTGGCTGGCGCCGGGGCCGAACCGGCGCCGCCGGTGCCCTTGAAGTACTTGAAGAAGTCCGAGCTGGAATCCAGCACCATCACGTCGCCATGGTTCTTGAAGGTGGCGCGATAGGCTTCCAGGCTGCGGTAGAACTTGTAGAACTCCGGATTGCGGCCAAACGCTTCGGCGTAGATGGCCGACGCCTTGGCATCGCCCTCACCGCGAATCTGCTCGGCGTCGCGATAGGCTTCCGCCAGGATCACCGAACGCTGACGGTCAGCATCGGCGCGGATCTTTTCAGATTCCGCCGAACCGGTCGAACGCAGTTCGTTGGCCACGCGGGTACGCTCGGCCTTCATGCGCTCATACACCGAGGTGTTGATCTGCTCAACGTATTCAACCCGCTTCAGACGCACGTCGATGATCTCGACGCCGATCTGCGCGGCCTCGTTGACCACCTTGGTGCGGATGCCCTCCATCACCTTGCCGCGCTGGCCGGAGATCACTTCGGCGACGGTGCGCTTGGTGATTTCCTCGTTCAGCGCCGCCTTGATGATTTGCGACATGCGGTCACGCGCGCGGCTTTCATCGCCGCCGAAGGTCACGTAGTACAGCTTCGGCTGGTTCTCGTTGCGGCCGATGCGCCATTTGACGAAGCTGTCCACCAGGATGTTCATCTTCTCGGCGGTGATGAAGCGCTCGGCGTCCGGCGATTCGATCGTCATGATGCGGTTATCCAGGAAAACCACATTCTGGAATGGCGGCGGCAACTTGAAGTGCAGGCCCGGCTCGCGGATGACTTCCTTGATCTGGCCCAGTGCGAACACGATCGCATATTTGCGCTGGTCGACCACAAACACGGTCGACGACAGCAACATCAGCGCGATGAACGCCAGGACAACGGTACTAGCTATGCGATTCATTAACGGCTCTCCCGGTCACGAGACGTATCACGCGAGCGCGGATCGCGCTGGCGGTTGACTTCCACCGACGGCATCAGCTCCGACGGCAGCGTGGTGCTGGTGGCAGGCAGGCCACCGGCAGCCTGGGCGGCGCGGGCCGCTGCGGCTTGCGCGTCGGTGGCCGCAGCCTGGGCGATCAGCTTGTCCAGCGGCAGGTACAGCAGGTTGCTGCCCGACTTGGCATCCACCATGACCTTGGACGTGCTGGAGAAGATCTGCTGCATGGTCTCCAGGTACAGACGGTCGCGGGTCACGCCCGGCGCCTTCTGGTACTCGACCAGCACCTGCTTGAAGCGCGAGGCGTTACCAGTGGCGTTTTCCACCACCATCGAGCGATAGCCCTCGGCTTCCTGCATCAGGCGCGATGCGGTACCGCGCGCTTTCGGAATCACGTCGTTGGCGTAAGCCTGGCCTTCGTTCTTCTGGCGCTCGCGGTCCTGGCCCGCCTTGACGGCATCGTCAAACGCGATCTGCACCTGCTCCGGTGGCTGCACTGCCTGCAGCGTCACGTTCGACACCAGCACGCCCGAGGCGTAGCGGTCGAGGATCTGCTGCATCAGCTGCTGGGTTTCAAAGGCGACCTTGTCGCGGCCTTCGTACAGCACGAAGTCCATCTTGTTCTTGCCGACGATTTCGCGGATCGAGGTTTCAGCGACCTGTCGGACGGTGTCTTCCTCATCGCGGTTGTTCATCAGCCACGCGACCGGATCTTTCAGCTTGAACTGCACGGCGAACTGGATGTCGATGATGTTCTCGTCATCGGTCAGCATCAGCGATTCGCGCGCCTGCTTGTTCTTGATATTGCCGCGATAGCCGATTTCCACCATGCGCATCTGCGAAACCTTGACGGTCTCGTTGCTCTGGAATGGATACGGCCAGCGCCAGTTGAAACCGGAGCCGGTGGTGTGGCTGACTTTACCAAAGGTATAGACGATGCCGGTCTGGCCCTCTTGCACGATGAACGAGCCGCTGGCGAGCCAGATCAGCGCGACCACCGCGCCGACCGCGCCAGCCGTGGCGCGAATGCCGCCGGAGAAGTCGGGACGATTGCCGCCACCGCCATCGCCGCCGTTATCGCCGCCGTTGTTGTTATTGTTGTTGGGGCGCTTCTTCTGCCCGAACAGATTATTGAGGCGATTATTGAAATCGCGCCAGAGTTGTTCCATGTCTGGCGGTCCGCCCTCGCCGGGCTTCTTGCCTTCATTGGCTTGCGGCTTGTCGTCCTTGCCCCATCGCGGGTCGTTCAGCGACAGCTTCAAGCCGAGTCGTTTCATAAGTGAGGAGACACGCATTAGTGTGATCCAACGTCAAGGTGGGTGGAATTGCTCTCTACTTCTCGTTCTTCTTCTGGGTCCTGGTCGACCTGGTACGGCTGCTGCAGGCGCGCGCCTGGCGCGTCCTTGGCCCATTCGGTGATGGCGCCGCGCAGCAAGTCGAGTCCCTCGCCAGTGCGGGCACTGAGGAAGACCCGGGAAATCTTATCATACTCATCCCGCTCGACCGACGGTTGCAGGTCCGCCGCATCGATCTTGTTCCACACCAGAATCTGCGGAATATGATCGGCGCCGATTTCCTTCAACACCAGGTTGACCTGCTCGATCTGCTCCATGCGCACTGGCGACGCGGCGTCGACCACGTGCAGCAGCAGATCGGCGTGGATGGTCTCCTCCAGCGTGGCACGGAACGCCGCCACCAGCTGGTGCGGCAGTTCGCGCACGAAGCCGACCGTATCGGACAGCACCACGTTGCCGACTTCCTCACCCATGTAGACACGGCGCGAGGTCGTGTCCAGCGTGGCGAACAGCTGGTCGGCAGCATACACGCCGGCCTTGGTCACCGCGTTGAACAGGGTCGATTTGCCGGCATTGGTATAGCCGACCAGCGAAATCGAGAAAGTCTGGGTACGGTTGCGTGAACGGCGCTGTGTCTCGTGCTGCTTGCGCAGCTTGGACAGACGCGCACGCAGTGCCTTGACGCGTTCGCCGATCAGGCGGCGGTCGGTCTCCAGCTGCGTTTCACCAGGACCGCGCAAGCCGATACCGCCCTTCTGGCGCTCAAGGTGAGTCCAGCCGCGTATCAATCGGGTAGCCAGGTGCTGCAACTGCGCCAGCTCAACCTGCAGCTTGCCCTCGTGGCTCTTGGCACGCTGGGCGAAGATATCCAGAATGAGGCTGGTCCGGTCCAGCACCCGGATGTTCAGGCGCTTTTCCAGATTGCGTTGCTGTGCCGGTGACAGCGCGTGATTGAAGATGACGATTTCGATGCCATCCGCCAGCACAGCCTGACCGATTTCGTCGGCCTTGCCGCTGCCAACGAAATAGGCTGCATCCGGGGCGGAGCGTTTTGCCGTGATCACCGTCACAGGTTCCGCGCCTGCCGAACGGGCCAGCAGGTTCAGTTCCTCGACGCTGGCGGCAAAGTCGCCCTGGCCGAAATCAATACCGACTAAAGCGGCGCGCATACGACGGTCACGCTAGGTGAAAAGAAACGATGCGGCAATGCTTATTCCGCTTCGTTTTCAATATTGAGGTTGACGGCACGGGCCGGTACCACGGTGGAGATGGCGTGCTTGTAGACCATCTGGGTCACGGTGTTACGCAGCAAAACCACGTACTGGTCGAACGATTCGATATGGCCTTGCAGCTTGATGCCGTTGACCAGATAGATCGAGACGGGAACGTGCTCTTTACGCAAAGCGTTCAGGAATGGGTCTTGTAACAGTTGCCCTTTATTGCTCATAACAGCTCCATTTTATGTTGTTGTGTTGGAAGTGGAGGCGAAACGCTTGACTTCAAGGTCGTGGCCCAGCGAAAAGTCTATAAAAGTCAAACTATTTTCGCTGAAACACCGCTCGCCACGTCTAAAGTGGTGCTTCTAAGCCACTGTAACCTGTTTTTGTTTTTTTTGCAGGGTGTTCCTGCAAAAAAACGCATTATTTTCCGGAAGTTTTTGCGAACGGATTTTTACCGGTACGCAGTTCGATACGCAGTGGCGTGCCTACCAGGTTGAACGTCTCGCGGAAGTGCTTTTCCAGGAAACGCTTGTACGGTTCGGCGATCGCATCGAGCGCATTGCCGTGGATCACGATGACCGGCGGATTCATGCCGCCCTGGTGCGCATAACGCAGCTTCGGACGGATCGAACCCTTGCGGCGCGGCTCCTGCTTCTCCACCGCTTCGATCAGCGCGCGGGTCAGCTTCGGCGTCGACAGGTCGGCGAACGCGGCCGCATAAGCCTGGTCCAGCGACTTCATCAGCGGGCCTATGCCCTGCGCCTTCAGCGCCGAGATGAAGTGCATCTTGGCGAAGCCGAGGAAGTCCAGCTTGCGGTCGATGTCGATCTTGATCTCGTCGCGCTGCCACGATTCCAGGCCGTCCCACTTGTTGACGGCAATGACCAGCGCGCGGCCGGTTTCCAGCACGAAGCCGGCGATGTGGGCGTCCTGCTCGGAGATGTCCTGCTGCGCGTCCAGCATCAGCACCACGACGTTGGCTTCCGAGATCGATTGCAGCGTCTTCACCACCGAGAACTTCTCGATGGCTTCAAACACCTTGCCGCGGCGGCGGATGCCGGCGGTGTCGATCAGCGTGTACTTCTTGCCGTCGCGCTCAAACGGAATCTCGATCGAGTCGCGGGTGGTGCCCGGCATGTCGAAGGCGATCACGCGTTCTTCGCCGACCAGGGTATTGATCAGCGTCGACTTGCCGACGTTCGGACGGCCCACCAGCGCGATCTTGACGCCACGGTCGGTCGGCTCCAGCTCTTCGGGATCTTCCGGACGCTTTTCAAACGCCGTGTCCAGCGCCAGGTCGACCAGGTCGGCCACGCCATCGCCGTGTGCCGACGAAATGACAGCCGGTTCGCCCATGCCCAGTTCATAGAAGTCCGCCACCACTGCGTTGTAGCGCATGCCCTCGGCCTTGTTCACCACCAGGATCACCGGACGGCCGCTCTTGCGCAGGAAGTCGGTGATGGTCTTGTCGTGCGGCGTCAGGCCCTGGCGGCCGTCGACCAGGAAGATGACGATGTCAGCTTCGGCCACGGCCTGCTTGGTCTGCTTGGCCATTTGATAGAGGATGCCTTCCTTGGCCACCGGCTCGAAGCCGCCAGTGTCAATAACCAGGAAGGGACGTTCGCCGACACGGCCCTCGCCATAGTGACGATCGCGCGTCAACCCAGGCAAGTCCGCCACCAGCGCATCGCGCGAGCGGGTCAGACGATTGAACAAGGTCGATTTCCCTACATTGGGTCGACCCACTAGTGCGATTACCGGCTTCATTTTATTATTCGACCGCCAGAGCGGTCACAGTCCCTGATTGGGTTTGGAAAATCAAATTCGTGCCAGCGATGACAGGATCAGCGTTGATTGCGCTGCCGTCGGTCGCCACACGACCAATAAATGCGCCATCTTCCCGCGACAGGAAGTGGATGTAACCCTGGTAGTCGCCCACCGCCACCGCGCGTCCATAGGACACGGGAGTGGACAGCACGCGATACGACAGCTTGTCGTTCTTCCAGGCGTTAGCGCCGTTTTCACGGCTATAGGCCGATACTGCGCCTTTGTCGTCAGAGACGAATACGAAACGCTGGTCCACCGCCACGCCCTTGTCGGAGGACGTCGCCTTGCTCCAGTGCGGTGCGCCGGTGGTGGCGTCGAAGCAGGCCACGCGGCCCTGGTACGACACGGCGCAGACATCTTTTTCATACACCACCGGGGCGCCGGCGATGTCGGTCACGCGTTCCAGCTCGGTGGCGCCGCGCGGTTCGCCGACCACTACTTCAAAGCGCTGCAGGCCGCCGGCGGTGTTCAGCACCAGCAGCTTGCCGCCCGGCTGGGCGACATAGGCGTTCTGGCCGCTGATCACCATGCCCGGCGCGTTGCGCAAGGTCAGCGCTGGCGTGGTGCGCGCCACATTCCATTTTTTGGCGCCGGTCTTGGCGTCATAGCCGGAGATCATATTGTCGACGCTGCGCACCACCACTAGGCCATTGCCGGCTTCCGGCGACGACAGCACTTCACTGGTCGCCTGCGCCTTCCACAGCTGCTTGCCGTTGTTGTCGTAGGCGAGGATCTGGCCCTTGACGCCACCGACGACGACCACTTCGCCATCGGTGCCCACACCGGCGGTCAGGTCGGTGCCCGTCTTGACGCGCCAGATTTCCTTGCCAGTGGCGGCGTTCAGGCGCACCAGTGCGCCGTCGGCATCAGCCACGTACACGCTGTCGCCGGCGAAAGCTGGCGTGAACACCGCGCTGCCGGATTTGCCGACCGAGTATTTCCACACCACTTTCGGCGTCAGCGACGCGTCCTTCAGTTCCACCAGCGTTGCTGGCTGGTTCTTGCTTTCTTTCGATCCGAACAAGGAACAACCGGCCAACATCGCAAACACGCTTGCTGCAACTACTTTTTCGGTAATACGCATAATTTTATAAACCTTGATCGTTACGTGTCGATTACGCCGCGCCTTTTTCAGCAGGCACGCTGCCGCCGATAGCTTCCAGTTTCATCTGGATCAGCTGACGGCCCGGGTTCTTCTTGTCGGTGGCATTGTATGCCGCCTCGTAAGCGCTGCGGGCTTCGGCCAGCTTGTTCTGCGCGGCCAGGATGTCGCCCTTGCGGTCGGCGGCAGCGCCGGCGAATTGTGCCGGCAGATTGCCTTCCAGCGCCTTCAGTGCTTCAGGGTAGGCTTTCTCGTCCAGCAGCACACCGGCCAGGCGGATCTTGGCCACCGCCTTGAACTCGTCGGCACCGTGGTCAGCAGCCCATTGCAGCTGGGCCTTGGCCGATTTCAGGTCGTTGGCGTCGAAGGCGCTCTTGGCAGCCACCAGCGCGGCCATCGGCGCGTAGGCGGTGCTGGCGTATTTGCTTTGCATGTCGCCAGCGGCGCGCAGCACCTTGGCATTGTCCTTGGCTTCCACGGCCGCCTGCAGCTCGGCATACAGCGCCGACGCTTCACCAGCCTGGCCGCGCTCGCGGTTCTGCCAATAGGTCCAGCCGGCGTAGGAAGCCAGTACAGCGATCAGCACCCAGGTCGTCAGGTTGCCGTACTTGTCCCACCACGCTTTGAGGGACGCGAGTTGTTCTTGTTCTTCAAGATCGTATGCCATGGTATTCGTCTGCCGTTATAGTTGAATGGAATGCTTAGTGATTGCTTAGTGATTGCAGTGCTCGTCGTGCACATGGTGGTGATGATCGCCGCTATCGGTGATCTGGTCCACTACAAAATCCACCACGTCGTCGAACGGCACGGTGGTTTGCTGCTGTTCGCCCTCGGCCGCGCGCATCGCTTTGACGGCAGCGGTGTTGTTGGCCACTTCGTCTTCCCCGATGATGACGGCGAAAGCGGCACCGCTGCCGTCGGCCTTCTTCATCTGCGACTTGAAGCTGCCAGGACCGGCGGCGGTGGAACCGTGCATGATCACGTCCAGGCCGGCGTCGCGCAGGCGCTCGCCCAGCACGAAGGCTTGCAGCTGAGCCGCTTCGCCCTGGTGCACCAGATAGACGTCGCACTGGTTAGGCGCGTCCGGCTCGCCGGCTTCCTTCATCAGCTCCAGCAGGCGCTCGATGCCCATGGCGAAACCGACGGCAGGCGTCGGCTTGCCGCCGAACGAGGCGATCAGCGGATCGTAACGGCCGCCGGCGCACACGGTGCCTTGCGAGCCCAGTGCATCGGTGACCCATTCGAACACGGTGCGGTTGTAGTAATCCAGGCCGCGCACCAGGCGGGTGTTGATCACGTACTGCACGTTGGCGTGGTCGAGGATCTTGCGCACGCCGTTGAAGTGGGCCAGCGACTCCTCGCCCAGGTAGTCCATCAGCTTTGGCGCGGCGTTGACCATGTCCTGCATCGCCGGGTTCTTGGTGTCCAGGATGCGCAGCGGGTTGCTGTGCAGGCGGCGCTTGGCTTCGGCGTCAAGGATGTCTTCGTGCTTTTCCAGGTAGGCGATCAGATCGACGCGGTGGCGCGCACGCTCTTCGGCGTCACCAATCGAGTTGATCTCCAGGCGGATCTCCGGCAGGCCCAGGTCATCCCACAGGCGACGGCACATGATGATCATTTCCGCGTCCACGTCCGGGCCGCTGAAGCCGACGGCCTCGCAACCGAACTGGTAGAACTGGCGATAGCGGCCGCGCTGCGGACGCTCGTGGCGGAACATCGGGCCGGTGTACCACAGGCGTTTCGGGCCTTCGTAGACCAGGTTGTGTTCGATGACGGCGCGCACCGCACCGGCCGTGCCTTCAGGGCGCAGCGTCAACTGGTCGCCGTTCATCGAATCTTCGAAGGAGTACATTTCCTTTTCGACGATGTCGGTCACGGCGCCAATGGCGCGCTTGAACAGCGCGGTGTCTTCCACGATCGGCGTGCGGATCTGCTGGAAGCCATAGCTTTGCACCACCGATTGCGCGGTGTTCTCGAACAGCTGCCACAGGTGCGAGTCCTGCGGCAGGATGTCGTTCATGCCTTTGACGGCTGTTATTTTTTCAGATTTGGACATAGTGTTCTTCAATGCGTTTACTGTAGTTCTTCTTCACGTAATTCAGTACGATTTCCTGGAATTCATCAACGATGCGCTCACCGCGCAGGGTCGCGAATTTCGCGCCGTCGACAAACACCGGCGCCGCCGGCGATTCACCGGTGCCCGGCAGGCTGATGCCGATGTTGGCGTGCTTCGATTCGCCCGGACCGTTGACGATGCAGCCCATCACGGCCACGTTCATCGCTTCCACGCCCGGATAGGTCTTTTTCCACTCCGGCATCTGCTCGCGCAGGAAAGTCTGGATGTTATCCGCCAGCTCCTGGAAGGTGGTCGACGTGGTGCGGCCGCAGCCTGGGCACGCGATCACCATCGGCGTGAACTTGCGCAGGCCCATGGTTTGCAGAATCTCCTGGCCGACCACCACTTCCCTGGTGCGGTCGCCGCCTGGTTCCGGCGTCAGCGAAATACGGATGGTGTCGCCGATGCCCTCTTGCAGCAGCACCGACAGCGCCGCCGTCGAAGCGACGATGCCCTTGCTGCCCATGCCCGCTTCGGTCAGACCCAGGTGCAGCGGGTAGTCGCAGCGCTTGCCCAATTCGCGGTACACGGCGATCAGATCCTGCACGCCCGAGACCTTGCACGACAGGATGATCTTGTCGCGGCCCAGGCCCAGTTCTTCGGCGCGCTGCGCGTTTTCGATGGCCGAGGTAATCAGCGCTTCATACATCACCTGCTGCGCGGTCCATGGATTTGCGCGCACGGCGTTTTCGTCCATGATGCGCGCCAACAGCGCCTGATCCAGGCTGCCCCAGTTGACGCCGATGCGCACCGGCTTGTCGTAGCGCGCCGCTACTTCGATCATCTGCGCAAATTGCGAGTCGCGCTTGGCGCCCTTGCCGACATTGCCCGGATTGATGCGGTACTTGGACAGCGCCTTGGCGCATTCCGGATAATCGTTCAGCAGCGTGTGGCCGTTGTAATGGAAGTCGCCGACCAGCGGCACATCGACTTCCATCTTGTCCAGCTGTTCGCGGATGTAAGGCACCGCCTCGGCGGCTTCCGGACGGTCGACGGTCAGGCGCACCAGTTCCGAACCGGCACGCGCCAGGTCGCGGATCTGGATCGCGGTCTCGATGGCGTTGGCGGTGTCGGTGTTGGTCATCGACTGCACCACCACCGGGGCGTCACCGCCCACCCAGATTTTGCGCTCGCCGTGCGAGATCAACACCCGGCGGCTGGCGCGGCGATCCGTTGGTCCCGATGGAATAGCAGTTTGCGTCATGATTCTTTAACTCTGTTTGCTTACTTAATATTTACGCGCGAAATCGTCCCGCCCGGGATATTCGGCAACGGCAGCGGCGCACCTGCCAGCGTGGCTTGCACGCCGCCTGGTTTGCCGACGATCAGCAGCGCCGGGTCCTTGATATCAAAGGTCTCGGTGCTGCCGGCTTTCACCAGCCGCGAAATCAGCGGCGTCGTGCCTGGGCGGCGGATTTCCACCCACGAATCCTCGGTCACTTTCAGCACCAGCTGGTGGCCGACACCGTTGGCCGTGGCCGACACCGTCGGCGCTGGCGCTGGCGCTGGCGCTGGCGCCGGGGCAGCGGCGGCCGGCGCCGCTACTGGCGCTGCCGCCACCGGGGCCGGCGCCGGAGCTGGCGTAGGCACCGGCGGCGTCACCGTCGCAGGCGGCGATACTGCGGCCGGCGCTGGCGTCGGTTCAACGCCCTGCACTGCCGACGTCGCGCCAGGCTCATTTTGCGCCGGCACCGAAATCAGCGGCACATTCTGCTGCTGCATCGCCGTATTCTCTTCGCCCGGCTTGACCAGCGTGGTCTCGATCGGCGGTGTGGCTTCAGCCGTCTTGACCTCTTCCGCCTTGCGCTCGAACAGCGAGGCCGGGATCATGCCGTTCTGGTAGGCATAGGCAGCCGCGCCACCCACGACCACCACCGCCACCAGGCCGGCCATCCAGCCGGACGTGCCCGACGAGCGCTCCGTCATCGACGGGAAGCGCGACTCGGAAAACGCGCCGGACAAATCCTTGCGTGGCGCCATCACCTCGGGGCTGGTGGGCGGCTCGACTTCAATCATCGCGACCAGCGGCGCCGCATCCATCTTCAATACCTTGGCGTAAGCACGGACGAAACCGCGCGTCACCGCCATGTTCGGGAGCGCGGCGTAGTCGCCGGCTTCCAATGCCTTCACCTGGCGCACGGCCAGTTTCAGTTGATCCGCAATCTGTTCAGCCGTCCAGCCCATCGCCTCACGCTGCGCTGCCAGCAACGCGCCGGGCGTAGCCTTGCCGGTACTGCCCTGTTCCTTCGGCGCTTCTGCCCACTCAGAATTCATTGGTATCCCTGTCTCACTCATCAAACGCCCCACGTTGATAAGCAGCATATTCGGCCGATCCGGCGTGGTGGCGGCGCAATTGCGTCGCCCAGCCAGCTTCCGCATCCGTATCGCCCAGCTTATGCTGCACCTTAATCGCGAGCCACAGCACATCGGCCGTCAGGCTCTCCATCTTTGCCACCTTGTTCAAGCGGGAGATAAAGAAATTGGCGCGCACATAATCGCCTTTTTCAACATACACCCGCGCCAGATTGGCGTTAGTGGCCGGCAGGTCGGGCGTCAACTGCAAGGCTTGCAGCAGATAACGCTCCGCGCTGGCGTAATCCTTGATCTTCAATGCGCAAGAACCGGCGTTGTTCGCGGCACTGGCCGGCGAACGGTAGGCACGGTTATTCAGGGCCGCATCAAACAGCGGCAACGCTTCCTTGACCCGGCCAAGCTGGCACAGGAAGGAACCGTAGTTGTTCGCCAGTTCCGGGCTGTCCGGCGCCAGCTTGCGGGCGCGGACGAAGTTGTCTTCGGCCAGGGCGTGCTCGCCCAGCTGCTGGTAAATCAGGCCGCGCATGCCGTAGGCGTCAGCGTGGTTCGGATCGGCCGCCAGCGCCAGCTTGACTTCATCCAGCGCCACCGTGTACTGGCCCTGCTGGAAGTAGCCGATGGCCAGCTGCATGCGGATATCCACCTTGCGCTGCGCTGCCGTCTGGTCCGAGGCGGTGGTCAGTTCGGCCTTGCCGCTCTGCCCTGTTCCCGGCGAGGCACAGCCGGCCAGCGCCCCTGCCGCGCACAAGGCGACGAGACTGAGCCGGCTCCGCTGCGCCAGGAAGGTCATCAGGAATGGATCTCCACGATCTTGCCGAAATTGGCGCCAAACTTTTGCTGATACTCGGCCATCTTTTCCATGCGCTGCTGAACCTTGGTACGGTCCTGCACTTCGCCGGCAAGCTGGCCGCAGGCGGCGTCGATATCGTCGCCACGGGTTTTGCGGATGGTGGTGACGAGGCCGGCATCCAGCAGGATTTGCGCGAAGGCCTTGATGCGCGGGTTCTTCGAGCGCAGCAGGCCCGATTCCGGGAATGGGTTGAACGGAATCAGGTTGAATTTGCAGTTGACGCCGAATTCACGATCCTGCACCAGCGCGATCAGTTCGCGTGCGTGCTCGTCGCTGTCGTTGACGCCATCCAGCATGCAGTATTCGAAGGTGATGAAGTCGCGCGGCGCGAATTCCAGATAGCGCTTGCAGGCTGCCATCAGTTCCTTCAGCGGATACTTCTTGTTCAGCGGGATCAGGCCGTTGCGCAGCTCGTCGTTCGAGGCGTGCAGCGAGACCGCCAGCGCCACCGGCACTTCTTGCGACAGCTTGTCGATCATCGGCACCACGCCCGAGGTGGACAAGGTCACGCGGCGGCGCGACAGGCCGTAGGCGTTATCGTCCAGCATCAGCTTCAGCGCAGTGGCGGTCGGCTCGAAATTCAGCAGCGGCTCGCCCATGCCCATCATCACCACGTTGGTGATCTGGCGTTCGCCTTTCGGGCCGGGCTCGATGCCCTTGGTGCGGCGCAGTTCGAATTCCGCCATCCACAACTGGCCGATGATTTCACCGACGCTCAGGTTGCGGCTGAAGCCCTGCTTGCCGGTCGAGCAGAAGCGGCAGTTGACGGCGCAGCCAGCCTGGGTGGAAATGCACAGCGTGCCGCGATTCTCTTCCGGAATGAACACGGTTTCGACCGCGTTGCCATTGCCAACATCGACCAGCCATTTGCGTGTGCCGTCGGTGGACGTATGGTCGCTGATAATGGCCGGGGCGACGATCTGTGCGCGGGTTCTCAGTTTGTCGCGCAGCGACTTGGCCAGGTCCGTCATGGCGTCGAAATCCGACGCGCCGAATTGATGGATCCAGCGTTGCAGTTGCTTGGCGCGGAACGGCTTCTCCCCCAACTCGGCGCAATACGCGATGAGCTGCGCGGGATCGAAGTCCAGCAGGTTGGTCAGAGGAGCGTTCATAGTCAGTTCTCTACTTGTCATTTATCCCGTTTCCGCACCGCAGTGCGGAAACGGAATCCTTACAATTACTTACCGAAGAAGTAAGCGATTTCTACAGCAGCAGCTTCCACAGCGTCGGAGCCGTGGACTGCGTTGGCGTCGATCGAGTCAGCGAAGTCAGCACGGATGGTGCCCTTGTCGGCTTTCTTAGGATCGGTAGCGCCCATCAGTTCGCGGTTTTTCAGGACGGCGTTTTCGCCTTCCAGCGCCTGGATCATGACTGGACCGGAGACCATGAAGTCCACCAGATCCTTGAAGAAACCGCGCTCTTTGTGCGCAGCGTAGAAGCCTTCAGCTTCTTCACGCGACAGTTGCTTCATTTGAGCGGCAACGATCTTCAGGCCAGCTTCTTCGAAGCGGGTGTAGATTTTGCCGATCACGTTTTTTGCAACTGCGTCTGGTTTGATGATCGACAGGGTGCGTTCGATTGCCATTTTGAAAAACTCCAATAAAAAGAAAGGTTTAAAACGAAATTGATAATCCAATCAACCTTTGATTTTACCATAGAACACCTCATATTCCAGAATAACGGCCGTATATACGCTTGCAATACAGCCATAACCACCGGCATTAAGCCTGTTTAAGCCCGGATTAAGTGCTTTTCTGGCATGTTTTTACTTATTCTTACCCTGGCGTGCTATGCTTTTACCAAAGTAGTTCTGAAAATCCTTTACTGGAGGCAATATGATCAACATGCAAAAAACTTACGACCTGGCTGGTAGTCGCCAGGCCGTGCAGCACCGTGTGCTGCGTAATACTTACTGGCTGCTGGCCCTGTCGATGGTGCCAACCGTCCTCGGCGCAGCCATCGGCGTGTCGCTGCACCTGCCGCTGGGCGGCGGCATGATGGCGCTGCTGTTCCTGGCGGTCGCCTTCGGTTTCATCTGGGCGATTGAGAAGAACAAGGATTCCGGCCTGGGCGTCGCCCTGCTGCTGGGCTTCACCTTCTTCATGGGCCTGATGCTGACGCCGCTGCTGTCGCGGATACTCGGCTTCGCCAACGGCGGCTTCCTGATCATGACCGCGTTTGGCGGCACGGCAGCAGTGTTCGCAGTGCTGGCCTCGGTGGCAACGGTATCGAAGCGCGATTTCTCGGGCATGGGCACCTGGCTGTTCGCAGGCGTGATCATCCTGATGCTGGCGTCGATCGCCAACATCTTCCTGCACATCCCGGCGCTGGCGATCGTGATCTCGGTGGTCGCGATTGGTATCTTCTCGGCCTACATCCTGTACGACGTGCAGCAGATCATCAACGGCGGCGAGACCAACTACATCCGCGCCACGCTGAGCCTGTACCTGGACGTGTACAACATCTTCACCCACCTGCTGTCGCTGCTGGGCATCTTCGGCGGCGACCGCGACTAAGCGCTCCCCGCCCCAACAAAAAAGCCGGCTTCACAGCCGGCTTTTTTATGCCTGCCCGATTACTGCAGATCGAACACCGCCATCGATTCGACGTGCGAGGTGTGCGGGAACATATTGACCACGCCAGCCTTGTCCAGCTTGTAGCCGGCAAGGTTGACCAGCAAACTGGCGTCGCGCGCCAGCGTCGATGGACTGCAGGAGACGTAGACGATGCGCTTCGGCAGGAATTCCGGGTGGGTCGCGCGCAGCTTGCCCAGCGCTTCGCACAAGGTCATGGCGCCGTCGCGCGGCGGATCGATCAGCATGCGGTCGAACTTGCCCAGCGCGACCAGGTCCTCAGGCGTCACCTCAAACAGGTTGCGGTTGTAGAAGGTGGTCTTGCCATCCAGGCCGTTGGCCTTGGCGTTGCTCAGCGAGCGGTCGGTCAGCGACTCGCTGCCTTCGATGCCGACCACTTCGCGCGCCAGCGTCGCCAGCGGCAGCGTGAAATTGCCCAGGCCGCAGAACAGGTCGGCCACGCGGTCTTCCGGCTGCACGTCCAGCAGGCGCAGCGCCTTGTGCACCAGCACGCGGTTGATGTGGTGGTTGACCTGGGTGAAGTCGACCGGCTTGAACGGCATGCGCACGCCGTATTCCGGCAGCAGGTAGTGCAACTGCGGTTCCAGCGGGTAGAACGGTGCGGCGGTTTCCGGGCCCTTGGTCTGCAGCCAGAACTGCACCTTGTATTGGTCGGCGAAGGCCTTGAGCCTGGTTTCGTCGTCGGCGGTCAGCGCGTCCATGATGCGCAGCACCAGCACGGTGACGTCTTCGCCGATGGCCAGTTCGATCTGCGGGATCTGGTTGAACAGCGTCAGCGAACCGATCAGTGCGCGCAGCGGCAGCAGCATGTCCGACACGTGCGGCGGCAGGATCTGGCAGCTCTTGATGTCAGCCACGAAGACCGAGCGTTTCTCCTTGAAGCCGACCAGCACCGTGCCTTTTTTCTCGACCCAGCGCACCGACAGACGGGCGCGGTAACGATAGCCCCAGGTCGGGCCATACATCGGGCGCATGATGTTGTCGGCGCTGACTTTGCCGATGTGCCACAGGTTATCTTCCAGCACGCGCTGCTTGATGGCGACCTGCGCGCTCGGCTCCAGGTGCTGCATCGAGCAGCCGCCGCAGTAGTCGAAGTGTTCGCACTTCGGCTTGACGCGCATCGATGATTCGCGGTGCAGCGCGGTCATGCGTGCGGCTTCCCAGTTTTTCTTTTTCTTGAAGGTTTCAAAACTGACGCGCTCGCCAGGCAGCGCGCCTTCCACGAACACCACTTTGCCCGGCGTGCCGTCTTCATTTTCAATATGGCCGACGCCACGGGCGTCCATGTCGAGCGATTTGATGTCGATGGTATTTTCTTGCATAGCGTTCAATATTGGAAATAGCGCGGCCGCCCGCGTGCAGGGCCGACATGATACCAGAACAGGCAGGAACTACAGCAGCGAATCGCGGACCACGCCACGCGCGGCCATCGCGCGCTTGAGCTTGACCAGCGCTTCCTGCTGGATCTGGCGCACCCGCTCACGCGTCACGCCCATCTCTTCTGCCAGCGTTTCCAGCGTGGCCGGATCGTCGTTGTCGAGGCCGAAGCGGCGCATGATGACGATGCGCTGCTTGTCCGGCAGCTTGGTCAGCCAGTCGCGCACCAGCACCGTCATTTCGTGATGCTCGGCGCGGGCATCGGGACTGTCGTCGCTGTCGCCGGGCAGCATGTCCATCAGCGACGATTGCGGATCATTGTCCAGCGGTGCATCCAGCGAGGTGGCGTGTTCGGACAGCGCCAGGATGTCCTGCACCTCCTCCACCGGCCGGCCGACCAGCTCGGCGATATCCTCGGCGGTGGCGTCCTTGCCGTTGTGATGCTGCGCTTCCAGATGGTATTTGCCGCGCAGGATCTGGTTCAGCTCGCGCACCATGTGCACCGGCAGCCGCACCGTGCGCGCCTGGTTCATGATGGCGCGCTCGATGCTCTGGCGTATCCACCAGGTCGCATAGGTCGAGAAGCGGAAACCGCGCTCCGGCTCGAACTTGTCGATGGCGCGCATCAGGCCGATGTTGCCTTCTTCGATCATGTCCAGCAGCACCACGCCACGGTTGATGTAGTGCTTGGCAATCGACACCACCAGCCGCAGGTTGTGCTCGATCATCGTCTGCCGGGCACTGAAATCGCCAGCCTTGGCCAGCGTGGCGTAGTGGACTTCCTGCGGCGCGGTCAGCAGCGGCCGGGTGCCGATCTGGTTCAGGTAGTGCTGGGTGGTGTCGGTGGACAGCTCGGCAGCCAGCACTTTCTTCAGCTCGTCGACAGTTTCCAGCACCGCGCCGGATTCCGGCAGGGCGTCGTCGTCGGCATCATCGGCGCCGTCCATTGCGACCTCATCGCTCGCATCATCCCGGAAATCCTCCGGGAGCGCGTCATCATCCATCTGATCGTGCGGCGTCGAGGTCATGGCTTTACATGGCTCAGCTAGCGGTTAGGCAGGAAACGGGATGGGTCCACCGGTTTGCCCTGCTGCCGTATTTCAAAGTGCAGCTTGACGGAGTCGGTATCGGAATCACCCATTTCCGCAATCATCTGTCCCTTGTTCACGCTCTGCCCTTCCTTCACCAGGATGGTCCGGTTATGCGCGTACGCGGACAACAAATTATTACTGTGCTTCACAATAACGAGATTACCATATCCACGGATGCCGCTACCGGCGTACATCACTTTTCCTGCACCGGCCGCCACGACCTGCTGGCCAGCCTTGCCGGCGATATCCACGCCCTTGTTCTTGCCCTCGTCGAAGGTGGCGACCACCTTGCCTTCCGCCGGCCACACCCAGCTCAGGCTGGCGTCGTCGGCAGCCATGGCGGGCGCCGCTGGCGCGGCCGGAGGTGGCGCTGGACGCGCGGCTGCTGCTGCGACCGGCGCCGGGGCGGACGCGGCCGCAGCCGCGCCGTCCTTGCCGTTGTCGGCGCGCTGCAACTCAGCCAGGTTGGCGTCGGTGTACGGTTTCTTCTCGCCTTTCGGGCTGGTTTTCTTGACCACCGGCGCCGCTGGCGGCGTCTTGTCGGATGGCGGCATGACAATCGCGGCGGTTTCCACGCCCGGGCTGTTCGGCGCGCTATCCGGCGGCAGCACGCGCAGCACCTGGTCGACCTTGATATCGTTCGGGTTGGACAGGTTGTTCCACACCACCAGGTCGCGGTAATTCTGGCCGAATTCCAGCGCGATGCGGATCAGCGTATCGCCTTTCTTGACGGTATACAGGCCACGCTCTTCGCGGGCGATCTGCGCCGTTTCGCTCGGCGTCGCGGGTTTGACTGCTGGCGTAATCGGACGGTCGATCACCGGCGCCTGGTTGGGGGTAGTCTGGCAGGCGCTCAATACTAAGAGCGCCAGGCCCATGGCGAGCACATTGCTTTTATTCGTCATTCTCATCTTCATCTAGTGGTACGGGCGCGATCAGACAACGCCCGGACGCAAGGGCACAAAGTGGCAGTCTTCCAGCGTTTCGCTGGTCCACTCCTGCTTGCCGATGCGCGTAATCAGTTCCAAATGCTGCGTCTGGCCACCTACCGGTGCGACCAGGCGGCCGCCGATCGCCAGCTGGTCCAGCAGCGCTTGCGGCACCTCCATTCCGGCCGCGGCCAGAATGATACCGTCAAACGGGGCCGCTTGCGGCAGCCCAAGCATACCATCTCCGTAGTGCAGACGCAGGTTCGGCACGCGCAGCGGCCGCAGATTCGACTTGGCCAGCTCGTGCAGCGGCTTGATGCGCTCGATGGAATACACTTCCTGCGCCACGCAGGCCAGCACCGCTGCCTGGTAGCCGCAGCCGGTGCCGATCTCCAGCACGCGCCGCAATTGGCCGCCATTGCGCATCACTTCGATCATGCGGGCGACAATGTAGGGCTGGGAAATGGTCTGGTGATGGCCGATCGGCAGCGAGGCGTCGACATAGGCTTGCGGCGCCAGCCCCTCGTCCATGAACATATGGCGCGGCACCGTGTCCATCGCGCCCAGCACCACCTGATCCTTGACGCCCTGTTTGGCGATCCGCTGCACCATGGCGCGGCGCACGCCGTCCGACACCAGCGCGCTCTGGCGCTGCGCTTGCTGCGGCACGGCGTGGGCGCGCTCCATGGCAGAACTATGCGACTTGGACGGCGCCGCCACCGCGCGCGGCGCCGGATATTGCGGTGGCGCGTAGCGCGCGGCGTTCTGGGTGGCGGTTTGCGGTGTTGCCACCGGCTTGAATACCGTTGCCTTCCTGGCCCCCTGATCGACTACCGAGGACAGCGGCAAAGGAAAGGTACGGTTTTTTTCGGTCATGCCAAGGCCTTTGCCAATGCATTGAGTTGGGTGGTGTGGGTGAGGTCGATCTGCAGCGGCGTGATCGAAGTCTTGCCGCTGGCGCAGGCGTTGAAGTCAGTGCCCTCGCCGGCGTCCTTGCAGGCGCCCGGCGGGCCGATCCAGTAGATATCCCGGCCACGCGGGTCCTGGGCCCGGATCACCGGCTCGGACTGGTGGCGCCGCCCCAGCCGGGTGGCGACCACGTCATTAAGCTGCTCATAAGGACGGTTGGGTATATTCACGTTCAGCAGGTAGGGATGGGGCAGCGTTGCATAATAGCGCTGGACGATGTCACGCGCATGACGCGCGGCGTCGTCGATATGCTCCCAGCCGTAGGCACCCTGCGAAAAAGCGATGGCAGGAATGCCAAACAGATAACCTTCAGTGGCGGCAGCGACGGTGCCGGAATACAGCGTGTCATCCCCCATATTCGGGCCGTTGTTGATGCCGGACACCACCAGGTCCGGGCGGTAATCCAGCAGCGCGGTCAGCGCAATATGCACGCAATCGCTGGGCGTGCCATTGACAAAATAAAAACCATTGCTGGCCTGCTGGACGGACAAAGGACGGTCCAGCGACAGGGAATTGGACGCGCCCGAGCGGTTGCTGTCCGGCGCCACCACCACGATCTCGGCGATCGTAGCCAGCGCGTTGGCCAGCGCATTGATACCGGGCGCCAGGTAGCCGTCGTCATTGCTTATCAGGATTCTCATTCAAAGGATTTTACCTGAAGCAATGGCTGGACTGCGCATGCCGACCGCCCGCTTTCGTATTAATTTTTGTCAACGTGGTGTGTTGCGGCTGCCGGACAGGTGGCCGTCCAGCGCCAGCAGATCGTCGGGCTTGCGCGACCAGCGGCTGTTGGCCGGGGCGCCGTGGCGGTGCGCCGGCCGCAACAGCGCATCGCCGTAATCGTCCATCGAGGCATCCTGATGCAATTCCGGCACCAGTGGCGCCTCATCGGCTGGCACGCCCAGTTGCAACTGGACATCAATTAGTTGCTCCCGCGCATCTCGGGTATCCGCATGCTCCGGCCCCAGCCGCCGTAAATTGGCTTTCAGCACTGCGTCCAGCAAGTTGCGCGCCGAACCAAGTTCTTGCATTTGAAGCAAGGTACACGCCAGCGCGGTCTTGGCGCGCAAGGTTTCCGCGTGCTCGGCGCCCAGCAAGCGCTTGCGCGCGGCCAGCACCTGCTCCTGCGCGCCACGGGCCAGTTCGATCTCGCCGCGTTGCAGCAGCATGCCGGCATGCGCCGCCCTGGCGGACAGGCTCAGCAGGTGATCCGGTCCCAGCAGGCGCAGATAGGTATCCAGCACGCCGTCCTGTAAGGCCAGCGCTTCGGCTATGCGCCCCAGCTGCGCCAGCGTGGCAGCCAGGCTGGCGCGCGCGTCCAGCGTATCGACATGCACCTCGCCCAGCATGCGCTGGCGGGCGTCGACGATGCACTCATCCAGAAACAAGGCCTCATCGAGCCGGCCTTGCTTGCGCAGGGCGTGCGCCAGATTGGCCTTGCTGAGCAGCGTGTCGGGATGGTCCTCTCCCAGGCCGCGCTGGCGCAGCGACAGGCTTTCCTCGAAACTGGCCAGCGCTTGCCGCCAACGGCCCTCGCGGCGATATAGTTCGCCCAGCGCGTTGAGATCACGTGCCAGCGGCGCCGACACCGCCCGCGCTACCGCGCCGCCCTCCTCCAGCGCCCGGCGGGCCTCGCTGATGGCGGTTTGCAGCCGGATTTCGCCGAGCGACTGCCAAGGGAAATAGCCCGGCGCCAGCCAGGCCAGCAGCGACTCAAAGGTACGGGTCAGCGAAAAGCGGTCGCCCTCGCCGTGGTCCTGCCGCACCGCTACCTGTTCGCCATAGGCCAGTGCACGCGTCTGTTGCAGCTGCACCTCGTCGAAATAGCTTTCCAGCGACATCTGCTGCATGCCATAGCTATCGCGCAGCACCTCCTCGAAGCCGGACTGGTAGCCGGCAATCTGTTGCGAAGGATCACCGCGCCGCCATTGGGCGCGTTGCGCGCTGTCATCCATTTCCATACGTGACGGCAAGGGATACACCATCAGCGGCCGCTGCTCGTCCTCATGGCTGCGGCGATAGGTGGTGGCGCGCTGGACCAGCGCCTGCACACCGTCCAGGCTTTGCCGGTTGGGCGTGAACACCAGCACCAGCTTGCGCGGGAGCAGAGTCGTGCAGATGCCGGCGACATCGGTGCGGCCCGTGCGCGAATCCACCAGCACATAGCGGAAATGCCGCGACATGCGCTCGGCAAAGCAGCGGAACAGCGCCGGGCAGCTGTGGAACAGCGTTTCCCACTCCATCGCCGCCAACCGTTCCGGAAAAGTATCGTCGAGCCGGCCGGCGCGCATCAGGTATAGCTGGCTGGCCTCGTCGACGCGGCTGACGTACTGCTCCCAATTAACGGCGGCCAGCACCTCATGCGCCAGCGCCTCGTCGTCCGGCGCTGCGGCGCCATGGCGGAGGCGCTGGACCTGTTCGTGGCAAGCCTCGAAAAACTCCAGCACGCCGGGCTTGTGATCTTGCGGATGTTCAAAATAGTGGTGCAAGCCCGGCGCCTCCAGGTCCCAGTCAATCATCAGCACGGGTGTGGTGGCGTTCTGCTGTCGCGCCAGCAACACCGCTATATTGGAGAGTGCCATCGTGCGACCCGTGCCGCCCTTGTATGAATAGAAAGTAATGACTTCGCCGGCGCAGCTCAGCGGCGGTAGTGGCAGGGAAGTGGGTTCCATGGCAAACCTTTAGCGTGGAAAGTGTGGAGGAGGAATGGCACGCCATTCGGGCGGAATCTCCGGCAGCACGAAACGGCTGCAGTCATGCCCCGGCGGCGTACTCTGTTTTAGATAGTGGTAATGCTCGGCGATGCGGTGGACGATTTTCTCGATGTCCGGAATGAAATCCGGGTTGGCCTTGAGGTCGCCGCTAGCCAGCGTGTAGCGGGAAAAGTCCACATACATGCCCGGTCCGGTGATTTGCGGCGGCAGGCTGACCGGGTGGCGGGTCATGATGACGGGGATGATGAGGTGGCTGGGCAAGGTGTACCAGTGCTTGCGCTCCTCCTCAATGAGTTGCATTGCTGCAAACTCGCGACGAGTGTAGCCGTGGGCCTCGTATTTAGGTGTATAGATGACAATCATGCAGACGCTCTCGCACAAGGCGCGTGCGATCTTGCTATCGAGGTCGTCGCCGCCCGCGAGTTGCTCGCTATCAATAAACAGCTCGTTCTCATTATCGAAGTGTGGTTCAAGATAGCACTTCAAGGCCTCGACCAGGTCGTTCTTGAACTTGCTCATATAAGCATGCTGGCCATGCGCATAACTGAAAAAACAGCCGTGACGGATAGTCATGATATCCCCCTTCATTTAACCAACTCTAACAAGCATTTCTGCGAACACTTTGCGCCAGAACAAACGCGCGACAGTCTGAACTTTGCGCAAACGGCTGGCGTTTTCCGGTAAGATAAAAATATAACGAGCGTTCTTTTTTATAACCAGGGAGACCAGAATGAAAGCTGTCGTTTGCGAAGCGTGGGGCCAGCCGGATGCGCTGAAAGTGAAAGAATTACCAGACCTGCAGCCCGGTCCTGGGCAGGTCGTCATCGACGTTCAAGCGGCCGGCGTGAATTTCCCGGACGTGTTAATCGTGCAAGGAAAATATCAATTCAAGCCGGAATTGCCGTTCGTGCCCGGCAGCGAAGTGTCCGGTGTGATTCACGCCATCGGCGACGACGTGACAACTTTCAAGGCGGGCGACAAGGTCATCGCCTTCGTTCCGACCGGCGGTTTCGGACAGCAACTGTTAGCGTCTGTGCAAGCCCTGATTCCCATGCCGCCCAGCATGGACTTCGATACAGCGGCAGCAATTACGCTCACCTACGGCACCTCCTACCATGCGATTGTCGACCGGGCCAAGCTAGAAGATGGTGAGAACATGCTGATTCTTGGCGCAGCCGGGGGTGTAGGTCTGGCGGCGATCGAGATAGGAAAAGCCCTTGGAGCCCGCATTATTGCTTGTGCTTCGTCCGATGAGAAGCTGGAGGTCTGCCGCCAGCACGGTGCGGATGTCCTGATTAACTACAGCAAGGAAGATTTGCGCGAGGCGGTCAAGACGGCGACCGGCGGCAAGGGACCGGATGTCATTTATGACCCGGTTGGCGGCGAATATGCCGAGCCGGCGTTCCGTTCGATTGCGTGGGGTGGGCGTTATCTGGTGGTCGGATTTGCCAACGGTGAGATTCCCAAATTGCCGCTCAACCTGACGTTGTTGAAAGGTGCATCGCTGGTGGGCGTGTTCTGGGGCGAGTTCACCAAGCGTGATCCAAAAGGCAATTTAAAGAATATGCGGCAGTTGCTGCAGTGGTTACAAGAAGGCAAGATTAAACCCCGGATTTCCGGTCGCTACAAACTGGCGGAAGCTGCGCAGGCGCTCAACGATATGGCGGCGCGGCGGGTGACGGGCAAGATTGTCGTGTTGCCGCAAGAGGACCATTAAATATGGGTTCACCCCGCACTGTGATCCGCTGCGGGGGCAGCCGTCTGACCGTGGTTTTGATACCGGAAGTTACTGTTCAGAATTCTTGTTACGGAAAAATTCGAACACAACTTCCTGCTCGCGCGTGCGCTTGAAGGACGGCAGGCTTTGCCAGATACGCTTGCCGTAAGGCTTGGAAATCACCCGCGGATCGCACAGCATCAGCACGCCGCGATCGTTCTCGTCGCGGATCAAACGGCCGGCGCCCTGCTTCAGGTTGATGATCGCTTCCGGCAAAGTGTGATGCATAAAGCCGTTTTTACCCTGCTTTTCCATCACCTCAATCCGCGCGGCCAGCACCGGATCATCCGGTGGTGCGAATGGCAATTTATCAATAATCACCAGCGACAATGCATCACCACGGACGTCCACGCCCTCCCAGAAACTTTGCGATCCGATCAACACGCCGTTGCCGGCCTTACGGAACTGGTCCAGCAATTCGGTACGGCCCTTGTCGCCCTGGACGAACAGCGGATACGGCAGGCCGCGCTTTTCAAACTCATCGCGCAGGCGTTCGGCGGCGCGTTTCACCGCACGCAAAGTCGTGCATAACAGGAAAGTTTTGCCGCCAGCCGCTTCGATGATCGGCAAGGCCAGGTCCAGCACCGCGTCCGTGTAGCCGAAGGAATTCGGGTCCGGCAAGCCGGTCGGCACGTACAAAATGCCCTGATCCTCGTAGTTGAACGGGCTGGGCCAGGACATCGATGGTTCGTCCGTCAGTCCCATCTGCTCGGAAAAGTGACTGAAATCCTTTTTCACCGCCAGCGTCGCCGAGGTAAAGATCCAGCTGCGCGGCACGCCCTCACGCTGACCGGCGAAAATCGGCGCGATCGACAACGGCGTCTTGTGCAGCTGCAGCGATGAGGCATAGGCTTCCACCCAGAATACCGCTTCCTCGCCCTTGGCCACTTTGGCTTTCGGATCGAATTTCCAGGCGGCCAGACGTGAAACCAGGTCCAGGCCGCGCTGACGGCACTGCTCCAGCGTTTCCGCGCGCTCGGCCTGCGTTTCCAGCACCGCCATCATGCCGTCCAGCTCGTCTTTCAGCGTTTGCAGCGCCGGGAAGAAGTCGCTTGACGGCGCGATCTGCGGCAGCGACAGGCGCACGATGTCTTGCGGGAACGTCAGGCGCAGGTCGCGCGCTGCCTTCTCCACCACCGTCACCACCTTGCCCCAGTCGGCGCCGTCGCGGGCGTTCGACAAGCCTTCGGCCAGCACATCGCGGCACAGTTCCAGCACTTGCGAGGTCGAAAACGTGTCGCCAAAGAACAAGGTGGCGGTGTCCGGCAGCTGGTGCGCCTCATCGAAGATAATCGTGTTGGCGGACGGCAGCAGCTCGGCCACGCCGGAATCCTTCAGCGCCACGTCGGCAAAGAACAGGTGGTGGTTGACCACCACCACATCGGCCTGCTGCGCTTCCTTGCGCGCCTTCATGATGAAGCAGTCCTGGTAATACTGGCATTCCGCGCCCATGCAATTGTCGCGGGTCGAGGTCACTAGATTCCAGATCAGCGCGTTTTCCGGCACGCGCGCCAGCTCGGCCTTGTCGCCGGTCTTGGTCATTTTCAGGAAACGCGAGATTTCGCGCAGGTGGCCGACATCGTCGCGCGACGTCATGCGGCCATTCTGCAGCGTGCGTTCCAGATGATAGTGGCACAGGTAGTTGGAACGTCCCTTCAGCAGCGCCACCGACACCGGCGCCTGCAGGGCGGCCCGCACGGTCGGGATATCGCGCAGGAACAACTGGTCCTGCAAGTTCTTGGTACCGGTGGAGACAATCGTCTTGCCGCCCCACAGCAGCGCCGGCACCAGATAGGCGAAGGTCTTGCCCGTGCCCGTGCCGGCCTCGGCGATCAGCGTGGTCTGGCCGGCGATGGCAGACGCCACCGCCTTGGCCATCTCGGTCTGCGAGCGGCGCGGACGGAAATCGCCGACAGCCGGTCCCAGCGGACCACCGGCGCCGAACAGGCGCTCGACCTCGGAGTCATATTTGCCGGGAGGCTGTTCAGGCGTGGCGCCGATGACGGCGGGCGTGGCGTCGCTGGACGGTGGGAGGTGTTCGGTCAAAATAAACTTCGTAGTGGCGTTCGGCTCAGGCCGGCACGTCCGGCACTAATTGCATCTTCAGCAGCGTGATATGGTCCTTCAGTTGCAGCTTGCGCTTCTTGAGGCGGCGCAATTGCAGTTGATCGTGGTGGCCGTCCAGGGTGAGCATGTCAATAACCGCGTCCAGATCGCGGTGTTCGACGTCGAGTTCGATCAAACGACGCTGGATATCTTGTACATCAGTCATATTTCTCAGCCAAATGGTTTCACTTGAACAACACTTTTGCTAACCCCGTTGCATACAAACTGCGACACGGTGCATAGTTTAATCTACGGCGCGCCGGACGCCAACAAATGATCTTATGAGCCATTATAAAATCGAGGCTGGCACCGCGCAGCACGCCGGTAGCCGGCCGCAGCAAAACGACCGCGTGGCGCTATTCACCGCCGCGCAGGCGCCGGGCTATGTGCTGGCGGTGCTGGCCGATGGCAATCACAACGCCGTCGCGCCAGATCAGGTACTGCTGACCAGCAAGCATTTGTTCGACGAATTCCGCGCCAGCGACAGCTCCAGCCTGCCCCGCCTGCAGCAACTGTTGCGCGACATCGCCCAGGAAGCCCACCACGTCATCAAGATGAATCCGATTGCCGCCTCAGCCGAGCCGCACAGCGCACTGGCGCTGCTGGTGTTGACGCCGCAGGCGCAGGCAGTGTGGGCGCATGTGGGCGACGCCCGCATTTACCGCTTCAGCGGCGAAGCCTGCACCATGCGTACCAATGACGCTGAATACATCGCCCATCTGGTCGAGCATGACAAACTGCCGCTGGAGGCCGCCAAAAAACATCGCGGCGCGCGCCTGTTGAATAATGCGTTGGGCAACAGCATGAAAGATCCCTTCGTCAGCTTCGGCACGCATGAAGGGTTGCAAGCCGGCGACGCGCTGATGCTGTGCTCGGACGGCCTGTGGCAATGGTTCCGGCCGGAAGAACTGGCGGCGGCGGTGGCGCGCAACACGCCGCGCCAGGCCGCCGAACGGCTGATCGCCAAGGCCGGCGAACGGGCGCAGGGAAAGGGCGACAACTGCTCGATGGCCATCATCAAGCTGCTGGCGCCAGGCGCCCGCGCGGCGCGCGCCGTGTAAGCTATTTGGCCGGCGCCGGCTGCGCAGCAGCCTTCTTCTCGGCAGCGGCCTCTTTCTCGGCAGCCTTGCGTGCCTTCTCCTCGTTTTCCGCTTTCTTGCGGGCGACGATGTCCTGGCGGCGCTGCGATTCGCTCTGCTTGCGCTCGAACGCGTCGACATTCGCGGCGCGCTTGGCGGCATTGGCCGCATCCTGCTGCGCCTGGCGTTTCAGCTTGGCTTCGTGCTGGGCTTCGCGGTCGGCCACGCGCGGGCCGGTTGGCGCCTTCGGCTCGGCATGTTCTTCCTTCGGCGCTTTGGGCGGCTGGGCGGCACGCGTTGCCGCTTCCTCGGCGTCCTTGCGGGTGCGCTCGGCCAGGTCGGCATCGCGCTTGGCAACCGAGGCGACCCGCTTGAAGTGTTCGGCATCGACCTCGCGCGCGCGGATCTCGGCCAGCGCGACACGGCGCTTTTCCTTGGCCTTGTCCAGGCAGTTGTTGACGAAGAACTTGGTGTAGCACTCGCGCTCGCTGGCGGAGAATTCCCCTTCCACCGCGTCACGGTCCTTGCTCACCTTCACCAGGGCGGCATCGGCCTGCTCGACCGACTGCACCTGCTGGGCTTGCGCCGCTGCGCTCAGCACAGCCAGCGCGATCATTATAAAACGGGCTTTCATCAGTCTATCCTTCACGACAGCGACGCGGCGGCGCCACGCTGCTGGCGGTTCATGTATTCCTGCGACTGCATCTCGACGATGCGCGACACGGTACGGTGGAACTCGTTGGCCATGGCGCCGGTGGTGTACAGCTCCTCCGGCTCGACTTCGGCCGACATCAGCAGCTTCACGCCTTGATCGTAGAACACATCGATCAGCCAGGTGAAGCGGCGCGCCTCCGACGACATCGAGGCCGACATCATCGGCACACCGGACAATATCACGGTATGGAAACGGCTGGCGATTTCCAGGTAATCGTTCTGCGAACGCGGACCGCCGCACAGCGTGTGGAAGTCGAACCAGATGATGGTGCCGGCACGGCGCAGCGAGCGGATTTCACGCGCCTCGATGCGGATCACCGGATCTTCGTCGGCGGTTTCGGCGACGCTGGCGTAGGCAGCGCGCAGCGCCTCATCGGTCTTGGCGTTGAGCGGCGTGTAATACGCCTCGACCTGCTCCAGCGCGCGGCCGCGATAGTCGATGCCGGCGTCGATATTCATCACGTCCAGCTTTTCGTACAGCAGCGCGATGGTCGGCAGAATGCGGTCGCGGTGCAGACCGTCCGGATACAGCAGCTCGGGATCGTAGTTCGAGGTCATGATGAAGGACACACCATTGTCGAACAGCGCCTTCAGCAGGTTGTACATGATCATGGCGTCGGCCACGTCCGAGATATGGAACTCGTCGAAGCAGATCAGCCGGTATTTCTTGGCGACGCGCTTGGCCACCTCGTCCAGCGGGTCGGCCACGCCGCGCAGCTCGTCCAGCTGACGGTGCACATCGCGCATGAATTCGTGGAAGTGCAGGCGCGTCTTGCGCACCAGCGGCACCACCGAGAAGAAGCTGTCCATCAGGAAGGACTTGCCACGGCCCACGCCGCCCCACATGTACACGCCTTTCGGCACGGCCGGACGGTTGATCAGGCGCCGGAAAGTGCTGGAGCGTTGCGACTTGTACTCCACCCATTCGTCATAGCATTGCTGCAGACGGGTGATGGCGCGCTGCTGCGCCTCGTCGGGCTTGTAGCCGCGCTGCGACAGCGCGTTGTGGTAGTACTCTTGGACGTTCATAGTTTCAATCTGCACAAACAAAAACGGCGGGCCATGACGGCCCGCCCTGTCACCAAGCTACATCAGGCTTAGAAATTCAGCGTGCGCTTGTCGATCGCCAGCGCCGCTTCTTTGGTTGCTTCCGACAGCGAAGGGTGAGCGTGGCAGATGCGCGCGATATCTTCAGCCGAAGCCTTGAACTCCATCGCCACCACGGCTTCCGAAATCAGCTCCGACGCCATCGGGCCGATGATGTGCACGCCGAGGATTTCGTCGGTGTTGGCATCGGCCAGGAACTTGACCATGCCCGAGGTATCGCCCAGCGCACGTGCGCGGCCGTTGGCCAGGAATGGGAAGGTGCCGGCTTTGTAAGCGACGCCGTCGGCCTTCAGTTGCTGCTCGGTGCGGCCTACCCACGCGATTTCCGGCGAGGTGTAGATCACCCAGGGAATGGTGGCAAAGTTGGTGTGGCCGTGCTGGCCAGCCATGCGCTCGGCAACCGCAACGCCCTCTTCTTCCGCCTTGTGCGCCAGCATCGGGCCGCGTACCACGTCGCCGATGGCCCATACGCCTGGCAGGTTGGTTTTGCAGTCGTCATCGACCGCCACGAAGCCGCGCTCGTCCAGCGCCAGGCCGACTTTGTCGGCGGCCAGGCCGTTGGTATTCGGGGTGCGGCCGATCGACACGATCAGCTTGTCGAACACGGCGGTGTTGGCTTCGCCCTTGGCATTGTCGTATTCAACGGTGACGTTGTTCGCGCCCTTGGTGATCTTGCCGATCTTGCAGCCGAGGTTGATGTTCAGGCCCTGCTTGGTGAACAGCTTGTTGGCTTCCTTGGCGATCTGCTCGTCGACGGCGCCGAGGAAGGTCGGCAGACCTTCCAGCACGGTCACTTCCGAACCCAGGCGACGCCATACCGAACCCATTTCCAGGCCGATGACGCCAGCGCCGATCACGCCCAGCTTGGCCGGCACGTCGCCGATCGCCAGTGCGCCGGTGTTCGACAGGATCAGTTGCTCGTCGAATTCTGCGCCTGGCAGGGCACGGGCGTTCGAGCCGGTAGCGATGATGACTTGCTTGGCAACGATGCTTTCGTTGGCTGGCGCCGAGATGGCCAGCGGGTAGCCTTCAGCGGTGGCGGCGCCGGCGAACGATGCCAGGCCGTGGAAGAAGGTGACCTTGTTTTTCTTGAACAGGAACAGGATGCCGTCGTTGTTTTGCTTCACAACGGTGTCCTTGCGCTTGATCATTTGCGGCAGGTTCAGCGACAGGCCGGCAACATCAATGCCGTGATCCTTGAACGCGTGACCGGCGTGCTCGAAGTGCTCCGACGATTGCAGCAGCGCTTTCGATGGAATGCAACCAACGTTGGTGCAGGTGCCGCCTGGTGCCGGACCGCCCTTTTCGTTTGCCCAGGCGTCCACGCAGGCTACCGAGAAGCCCAGCTGTGCGGCGCGGATGGCGGCGATGTAACCGCCAGGACCGGCGCCGATAACTACTACGTCAAATTGTTTACTCATTTTTTAATTTCCAATCAGTTCGTCTTCTGGAACGAAGATCCATAACAGGATGTAGATGGCGAGGCCGAAACCGAAGGTGCAGACAAACAGCACAAACAGCAGGCGCCAGATCCACGACTCGACACCACTGATGCGGCCCAGTCCACCGCACACGCCGCCTAGCCAGCGGTCGGTGCGCGAACGGCGCAAGGTGGTGATGTCGCTGGTGGCGCCAGGCGCCTGGCCATTCAGCAAACGGGCTTTGGCGGCGGCGAACTCTTCGTCCGACAGCGCGCCCGCCTGGTGCAGCTCGTGCAAACGCTTGATTTCTTCAGCAACGCTCATGCAAGACCTTCCTGAGAACTCCCGAAGCCGCGCGGCTTCGGGATCATGCGATGAATTACAGGTCCAGCAGCAGACGTGCAGGATCTTCCAGCGCTTCCTTCATGGCCACCAGGCCCAGCACGGCTTCGCGGCCGTCGATGATGCGGTGGTCGTAGGACATCGCCAGGTAGTTCATCGGACGAATAACGATCTGGCCGTTTTCCACCACGGCGCGGTCTTTGGTCGCGTGCACGCCCAGGATCGCCGATTGTGGCGGGTTGATGATCGGGGTCGACAGCATCGAGCCGAAGGTGCCGCCGTTCGAGATCGAGAAGGTACCGCCGGTCAGGTCGTCCAGCGTCAGCTTGCCTTCTTTGGCTTTGGCGCCGAATTCGCCGATTTTCTTCTCGATTTCAGCGATCGACATCTGGTCGGCGTTGCGCAGGATAGGCACCACCAGGCCACGTGGCGAACCGACAGCGATACCGATGTCGAAGTAGCCGTGGTACAGGATGTCGTTGCCGTCCACCGACGCATTGATTATCGGGTATTTCTTCAGCGCTGCAACAGCGGCTTTGACGAAGAACGACATGAAGCCCAGCTTGACGCCGTGCTCTTTCTCGAACTTGTCTTTGTACTTGTTGCGCAGTTCCATGACCGGAGCCATGTTGACTTCGTTGAAGGTGGTCAGGATGGCGTTGGTCGATTGCGATTGCAGCAGGCGCTCGGCGATACGGGCGCGCAGGCGGCTCATCGGCACGCGCTCTTCCGGACGGTCGCCCAGGTTGGCGGCGGCAGGGGCCGACACTTGCGCCAGCGCTGGCTTGGCGGCTGGTGCGGCCAGTGGCGCAACTGCCGGGGTCGACGATGCCGAAGCGGCCAGGGCGTCGCCCTTGGTCACGCGGCCATCTTTGCCCGAACCGGCGACATCGCCAGCGCTCAGGCCTTTTTCCGACAGGATCTTGGCAGCGGCTGGCATCGCCACGTCGCCTTTCGAACCACCGGTGGCGGCGGCCGGTGCAGCAGCAGCGGCAGGAGCGGCGGCCGGGGCAGCCGCAGGCGCGGCGGCGGCTGGTGCTGCAGCGGCGCCGGCATCGGTGTCGATGATGGCGATGACTTCATCAGCCACCACGGTGCTGCCGTCGCCCTTGATGATCTGTACCAGAACACCAGCGGCTGGCGCTGGCAGTTCCAGCACCACTTTATCGGTTTCGATGTCGATCAGGTTTTCGTCGCGCGCTACCGCTTCGCCGATTTTTTTATGCCAGGTCAGCATGGTCGCTTCAGCGACGGATTCCGACAGTTGTGGGACTTTGACTTCGATTTGTGCCATGAAAAAACTCCGTATATTTTGTTTTTGCGGCGCCCGCCGCGTAGCAGCCGGGCGCTCCGTTCATAAAGTGGTGACGATTACTTGGTCAGGATGAAGCCCTTGAGTTTCGAGAATGCGGTTTCCAGCAGTTCTTTTTGCTGCGCGTAGTGCTTGTCGTAGTAACCGACTGCTGGCGACGCCGAAGCTGGGCGGCCGGCGTAAGCCAGACGCTGGCCCGATTCCAGGCTCTCGAAGATGTTGTGCTGAATCTGGAACCATGGGCCCTGATTCTGCGGTTCGTCCTGTGCCCACACCACTTCGGTCGCAGCTGGGAACTTTTTCAGTTCGGCAGTGAAAGCCTTGTGCGGGAACGGGTACAGCTGCTCGATACGCACGATGGCGGTATCGGTCTGGCCGCGCGTTTTGCGTGCGTTGACCAGGTCGTAGTAGACCTTGCCCGAGCAGGCGATCACGCGTTTGACTTTCTTGGCGTCGATGCTCTCGTCCACTTCACCGATCACGGTCTGGAACGCGCCTTTGGCCAGTTCGCCCAGCGGCGAACCTGCATCCTTGTTACGCAGCAGCGATTTCGGGGTCATGATGACCAGCGGCTTGCGGAACTGACGTACCATCTGGCGACGCAGCACGTGGAAGATCTGCGCGGCGGTGGTAGGCTGCACCACTTGCATATTGTTGTCCGCGCACAGTTGCAGGAAGCGCTCCGGGCGAGCCGACGAGTGCTCCGGACCCTGGCCTTCGTAGCCGTGCGGCAGCATCATCACCAGGCCGGAAGCGCGGCCCCACTTCACTTCGCCGGAGCTGATGAACTGGTCGATGACAACCTGGGCGCCGTTGACGAAGTCGCCGAACTGGGCTTCCCAGATGGTCAGCGTGTTCGGTTCGGCGGTCGAGTAGCCGTACTCGAAGCCCAGCACTGCCTCTTCCGACAGCACCGAGTCGATCACGGTGAACGGCGCCTGGCCTTCGGCGATGTTTTGCAGCGGCACGTAGGTGCCGGCGTCCCAACGTTCGCGGTTCTGGTCGTGCAGCACGGCGTGACGGTGCACAAAGGTGCCACGGCCGGCGTCCTGGCCGGTCAGGCGGATCGCATAGCCGGACGATACCAGCGAGGCGAAGCCCAGGTGTTCGCCCATGCCCCAGTCCAGATTGGCTTCACCACGGCCCATGGCAGCGCGGTCAGCCAGCACTTTTTCCACCAGCGAGTGCACCTTGAAGTTTTCCGGCACGGTGGTGATGCGGGTGGCCAGGCGTTTCAGTTCGGTCAGCGGCACGGCGGTGTCGGCGGCGTCGGTCCATTTCTTGTTCAGGAACGGCAGCCAATCAACGGCGAACTTGTTCTTGAAGTTGGAGATGACTGGATCAACGGTATGCTTGCCGGCATCCATGGCGTCACGGAAGGCGGTTTGCAGCTGCTCGCCGCCATCGGCCGCGATCACGCCCTGGGTTGCCAGTTTGTCCGCGTACAGCTTGCGGGTGCCTGGGTGCTTGCCGATTTTCTTGTACATCAGTGGCTGGGTCAGCGCTGGGGTATCTTGCTCGTTGTGGCCCAGTTTGCGGAAGCAGATGATGTCAACCACGATATCCTTGCCGAATTCGGCGCGGTAATCCATGGCGATCTGCGAAGCCAGCACGGTGGCTTCTGGATCGTCAGCGTTGACGTGCAGCACTGGCGCTTCGATCATCTTGACCACGTCCGAGCAGTAGATGGTCGAACGGGCGTCGCGTGGGTCGGAGGTGGTGAAACCGATCTGGTTGTTGATGACGATGTGCACGGTGCCGCCAGTGCCATAGCCACGGGTCTGCGCCAGATTCAGGGTTTCCATCACCACGCCCTGGCCAGCGAATGCCGCATCGCCGTGTACCAGGATCGGCAGCACTTGTTTGCCGCCGTGGTCGCCACGGCGATCCATACGGGCTTTGACCGAACCTTCAACCACCGGGTTGACGATTTCCAGGTGCGATGGGTTGAACGCCAGCGACAGGTGGACTGGACCGCCAGCGGTCGAGATGTCCGACGAGAAGCCCTGGTGGTATTTCACGTCGCCTGCCGGCAGGTCGTCGCCGTGCTTGCCTTCGAATTCTTCGAACAGGTCTTTAGGCGCTTTGCCCAGGGTGTTGACCAGCACGTTCAGACGGCCACGGTGGGCCATGCCGATGACGATCTCTTGCACGCCTTTTTCACCGGCGCGCTGGATGATCTCGTCGATCGAAGCGATGAAGGTTTCGCCGCCTTCCAGCGAGAAACGCTTCTGGCCGACGTATTTGGTATGCAGATAGCGTTCCAGGCCTTCAGCTGCGGTCAGGCGCTCCAGGATGTGCTTTTTCTTTTCCGGCGTGAAATTCGGAGTCGAACGGATCGACTCCAGGCGCTCTTGCAGCCAGCGCTTTTCGGTCGGATCGGAGATGTACATATACTCTGCGCCGATCGAACGGGTGTAAGTGTCGCGCAGGAAATTCAGCAGGTCGCGCAGGGTCGCGGTCTCGCCACCGAAATAGGTGTTGCTGATGTTGAATACGGTGTCCAGGTCGGCATCGGTGAAGCCGTAGAAGCTTGGTTCCAGCTCAGGAATGCTTGGACGTTCCTGACGTTGCAGCGGGTCCAGGTTGGCCCAGCGAGAGCCCAGGTAACGGTAGGCTGCGATCAGCTGGGTAACGGCCACGCGCTTGCGGCCCATTTCAACGTCGGCGGAAGCGGTGACGGTACGGATAGGACCTGCTTTGGCGCGCTCTGCGAAGGAGGCGATGACGGAGGCGTGAGCGACGTCTGCTTTGTTGGAGCCATCGACTGCCGGCACGTGCTGCATGGCGTCGAAATAGGCACGCCAGTTGTCTGGAACGGAGCCTGGGTTGTTCAAATACGCTTCGTACAGTTCTTCAACGTACGGAGCGTTCCCACCAAACAGGTAGGAGTTGGACGTATATTGTTGCATCATTCTTGCTCACCTTTCTTCGCGCTTCGCGAGGAATTAGCGGGTTGGTCTAACCTTCCGCGACACGGCCTGACCGGTTAGCGGATTGCACATCAAGTTGTGGGGAAGGGCTTTTGTTCGGGTGTTACCTAAAACGGGCCATTCAGCATAGCACCGGTATTGTATCCCAACAACCATTTGTGCGGAAAATTACAAATGAAACTTCCGCCATTAACTTTCACTTAAGCCGCGCCCATGCTCGCTTCCAAACCAGGTTGCCAATAAGTCCAGCATGGCGCGCAAGGCTGGCGACATATATTGGCGCGAGGTGTAAATCCCGTGAATACCCATGCTTAAGGGAGTGTATCCGGGAAGCAACGCCGCCAGCTTGCCAGCGCGGATCAGTGGGCCGGCGTTGTACAGCGGCTGCAGCGCGATGCCGGCGCCCTGCTCCACCGCTTTCAGCAGGATGAAGTCCTCGTTGGCCGACAGGTTGCCGCTGACCGGCACCGACAGCTGTTCGCCGCCCGCATCGGTGAATTGCCACAGGCTCTTGCCGAAGTAGGTGTAGGTCAGGCAGTTATGGCCGGCCAGGTCTTGCGGCAGCGTCGGCGTGCCATGCGCTGCCAGATACGATGGTGCGGCGCACACCACCGACGCGCAGACGCCCAGCTGGCGGGCGATCAGGTTGGGCTCCAGCGTGTTGGTGACGCGCAGCGCCAGGTCGATGCGTTCCTCGATCAGGTTGACGGCGCGATTGCTCATTTGCAGGTCGACCGAGGTGCGCGGATAGCGTTTCAGGAATTCGCTGACGGCGCCCAGCAGCTCGGCCTGCGCCAGCGCCTGCGAGCAAGTGATGCGCAGCAGGCCTTGCGGCGTGTCCGCGTCCTCGCTGGCGGCGACTTCCATGCCGTCGGCCACGTCCAGCATGCGGCGGCAGCGTTCCAGCGTGATGTCGCCGGCATCGGTCAGGCTCAGGCGGCGGGTGCTGCGATGCAGCAGGCGGGCACCAGCCCACTGCTCCATTTCAGCCAGATAGCGGGTCACCATCGCGCGCGACATCTCCAGCGCGTTGGCGGCGGCGATCATGCTGCCGCGTTCGGCAATGCTGACAAATACCCGCGCGGCAGTGATGCGATCCATGATTCATCCGATTTATGCAATTAACAAAGCCAGATTACCGTATTTTTCTATTGGATTGAGAAATTTAAGATGGCGTCATTCTTACTTATCTGGAGTGACCATGTTCAAACAAGCTTTGCTGACCGCCACCCTCGCCACCTCCGTTGCCGCCCAGGCAGCGCCGCTGCAACTGGAAGTGTTCAATCCCGGCGAGGCCGCGATCTTCCCGGTGGCCTCGGTCATCGTCAGCGGCGACCAGGACGCGGTGCTGATCGACGCCCAGTTCTCGCGCGGCGAGGCGCTGAAGCTGGTCGAGCGCATCCGCGCCAGCGGCAAGCACCTGACCACGATTTATATCAGCCATGATGATCCGGACTATTACTTCGGCCTGGACGTGATCCACGCCGCCTTCCCGCAGGCGAAGATCGTCGCCACGCCAGCCGTCATTGCCGGCATCGAGAAGAAGAAAGCCGCCAAGTTGGCTTACTGGGGCCCGATCCTGAAGGACAACGCGCCGCGTGAAGTGATCGTGCCGCAGCCGCTGCAAGGCGACCGCATCACGCTGGAAGGCAAGGCGCTGGAAATCAAGGCGGCGCCGCGCGGCTATGTGTGGATACCATCGATCAAGGCGGTGGTGGGCGGTGTGACAGTATTTAATCAACTGCACGTGTGGACTGCCGACACGCAGACGCTCGAAGCGCGCCGCCAGTGGCTGGCCACGCTGGATGGCATTGCCGCGCTCAAGCCGGTGACTGTCGTGCCGGGCCACTTCAAGCCGGGCGCGCCGCAGACGCCGGAAGCCGTGGGCTACACCCGCGAGTATCTGGTCAAGTTCGAGAACGAAGCGGCCAAGGCCACCGACTCGGCCGCGCTGATCGGCCGCATGAAGCAGTTGTACCCGGATGCCGGCCTGCAAAGCGCGCTGGACATCAGCGCCAAGGTCGCCAAGGGTGAAATGAAGTGGTGAGGGTGAGCCCGGCGGTGGCGGCGAAGTGATACACTGCGCCGTCGTTTTCAATCGCCACCTCACATGCACACCCTGGAGCAGTTGCGCAGCGGCGCGCTGGCGGGCATCCAACGCCTGACCTTGCGCTGCGGCCTCACCGAATTCCCGCGCGACATCTACGCGCTGGCCGACAGCCTGGAAATTCTCGACCTGTCGGGCAACGCGCTGTCGACGCTGCCGGATGATCTGCACCGGCTGCACAAGCTGCGCATCATCTTCTGCTCAGACAACCAGTTCACCGGGCTGCCGGCGGTGCTGGGCTCATGCCCGGCGCTGAGCATGATCGGCTTCAAGGCCAACCGCATCCGCCATGTGCCGGCCGCCGCGCTGCCGGCGCAGCTGCGCTGGCTGGTGCTGACTGATAACGCCATCGAAGAATTGCCAGCCGAACTGGGCGAGCGTCCACAGCTGCAAAAGCTGATGCTGGCCGGCAACCGCCTGCGCGCCCTGCCCGCCTCGATGGCGCAGCTGCATAAACTGGAACTGCTGCGCATCGCCAGCAACCAGCTGACCGGGCTGCCGGACTGGCTGCTGTCGCTGCCGCGCCTGACGTGGCTGGCCTACGCCGGCAATCCCTTTAGCGAACAGCGCGAGAATGCCCTCGTCCACACCCCGTCCGCTGCCATCCGCTGGCCGGCGCTGACGCTGCGCGACAAACTCGGCGAAGGCGCCTCCGGCATCATCTACCGCGCCGAATGGCAGGACGCCGGCCAGCCGGTCGCGGTGAAGCTGTTCAAAGGCGCCATGACCAGCGACGGCTCGCCACTAAGCGAAATGGCCGCCTGCCTCGGCGCCGGCGGCCATCCGAATTTGATCCCCATCCTCGGCCACATTGAAGACCATCCCGACAACACGCACGGCCTGGTCATGTCCCTGATCCCGCCGGAATTCCGCAACCTGGCCGGCCCGCCGAGCCTGGATAGCTGCACCCGCGACATCTACGCCGAAGACAAACGCTTCACCCTGCAAGCTGCCCTGACAATCGCCCACGGCATCGCCTCCGCCGCCGCGCAACTGCACGCCCACGGCATCCTGCATGGCGACCTCTACGGCCACAACATCCTGCACGACGAGCACGGCCACACACTGCTGGGCGACTTCGGCGCCGCCTCCTTCTACGATCCGGCCGGCGCGCAGGCGGACGCGCTGCAAACGCTGGAAGTCCGCGCCTTCGGCAACCTGCTGGAAGAGCTGCTGGACCGCGCCGACAGTGCGCCACAGCCCTTGCGCGCGCTGCAAGCCGTCTGCCAGCAAGGCCAGCCACGCTTCGACACCATCAAAGAACAGCTAGACAATCAATTCTAGATATTTTATTCTACATCCATGAGTACCCAGAATCTGCCAAAACCGACCGCCGCCGAACTGGAAATGCTGCGCCTGCTGTTCGCGCTCGGCCCGGCGACGGCGCGCCAGGTCCATGAGGCCGCGCTGGAAACGCGTCCCGACAGCAACTACGCCACCGTGCTGCGCGTGCTGCAGATCATGCACACCAAAGGCCTGCTGAAGCGCGACGAAAGCCAGCGCGCCCATATCTACTCGCCGGTGCAGGAACAGGACTCGGTCCAAACCAATCTGCTGAAAGACCTGATCCAGAAAGCCTTCGCCGGCTCCGGCAAAGCCCTGGTGCTGGCCGCCCTGCGCGGCGGCCACGTCAGCAAAAAAGAACGCGAAGAAATTCAGGCCCTGCTCGACCAGGAAAAATAACAGGGCTAAGGCGCGCACTCACGTTGATGTTTTACTGCCAGTATAGTGACCACGCCGCCACTCACTACATAAAAGACAACGTATCCTTCAGCTCCAAACGGCACAGCCAGTTGTCGATGCCCCGGTCCGAGGTGAAAGGTTCGCTTACCCAGATGCGGATAAGCCTGTAACCACCTGACTGCCCGCCGTATCGCAGCAACGGCCTGCTTTGCGGCGGTCTGACTTTTGGGCGCCGGGAATCGGTATAAACGCTGCACATCAGAGAGTGCGGCAGCGGACCAGATTAGCGATGACATGGGGGAGGCTCTATATTCTGCCCCCCCTCCAACTCTGACAACCAGGCGTCGGCTTCAGCCATCGTTAGGTGAAGCCCGGTGGTCTTGTAATGCTCCCAGCTTTGCCTTGCTGCTTTCTCTGCAGGCGTCAAACTATCCGCCTGCTCAAGGAAAAGAGCAATCGCCTCCGAAGCCAGATCATCCGCAGCTTGCCCACGCGCTTCAGCAACGGCTTCCAATTTTCGCTTTAGCGCTGTTTCCAATTGAACAATAAACGCAACAGTTGCGGACTTAGACATATTCCCTCCGTAAAACACCAACCACCATAACAGCTTGGACAAGTTCCGAAAAGACAAGTTCACCGAGTGCAGAAAGTAGCACTACAATGATCGCCTTTTCAGCATACACATAATATGACCATTCGTTTTGATTCCTGGCCTGAACGCGCCCATCCTGTCATTGCTGTCATGCTGGCGGTGGCGATTTGTGCGGTGCCGGTCGTGCTGCCGCACTTTGATCTGGCCAACCTGCCGGCCAACCTGTTTGCCTACGTCTTCTGCTGCGTGCTGGCCTATCCGTTCGCGGCGCTGCTGCGCCACCGCCTCACCAGCCTGCCGGTGGTATGGGGCATTGCCGCGCTGCTCCTGCTGGCGGCCTGTTTCTACCATACCAATATCATCGCCGAAACCGCCAACAGCGCGTGGCCGCAACGGCGCGACGTCACGCTCGACAAATTCCTGTTCAATTTGCCGCAATTGACGATCGGAGTGTTGTGTTGGTGGCTATTAGTGCTACGTCCCGACCGCCGCAATCGGAGAGTGTGATAATCTTTCCATAATCGAACTTCCGCTAGCACCATGACTCAGAAAGCCCGCACAGCCCGCCGCCACGACGTGCGCCAGCCAGCCGTGCTGACCATGACCGACGAGAGCCGCCACGAAGTCCACACGCTGGACCTGTCCCACGGTGGCATCAGCCTGCAAACCGGAAGCCAGATGCGCCTGGCGCAATACTGCGCCGTCTCCTTCAAGGTCCAGCTGGGCGAAGTCGACCACAACGTGCTGGCCATGGGCCAGGTGATCTACAGCGATCCCGACGCCGAACTCGGCTTCAAAACCGGCGTCCAGTTCCTGCGCATCGACGATGACAGCCGCGCCATATTCCACCAGCTGCTGCAAGAAAATCAATAATCCCCACCGGTTGCATGCCAGACGAATTTCCGCTATATTGAACAAAGTTTCGCTATAACGGATTTTCGCTATAGCTCATCAGCATCAAGAGTCGGTTCAACCGACGCCAACCTGCCTCCCCGGGCAAGGTGGAAGCCTCTACGGCGATGCGGCCTTTTCACGGCAACGAAGCGGGTGTGACATGGTTACTCCAAATCGAGCCAAGCTTGCAGGAGAAATCATGAGCACATTTACCGCCCTTTCCCCAGATACCAGGCCACTGGACAGCCAGTTCCGCATGACGCACACCTTTCATCTGTCGGTAGGCGCCAATGAGCCTGCAGCCGGCCAACTCGAATCGACCTTGAAAAGCGCCAGCGCACGCGTCGACAAATGGCAGATTTTGCGTCGAGGCGGCTGTTATGAGCACAGCATCACTGTCGGCGGCATCGGCGAAACCTCCGCCCGCGCGCTGCGCAAGGCGCTCGCCAGCCTGAACAGCGAAATCAAGGTCCGCGTCGAACACATGCTGCACTTTGACGCCCGGTAACCACCAGCGCATTGAGTGTGATATTGTTTTGGCAATCCAACTTCCCCCCGCACTATGATTGCCAAAGCTCTTCGCAAGACAATTCTTTGCCTATGCTGTATCTCGTCCGCCATCGCCACAGCCGCGCAGATACAGACCCGCGAACAACTTGCAGCCGTTCTCGCATCCGGTGAGCCGACACCACTGGACGCGTTGACGCCCTACGGCAAGCGCTCTTTCCTTGCTGGCCTGCGGTGGCGCGACAACCATGTAATCAGCTTCAACCATGCGGCGCTGACTGACGAACTGAATCCAGGGCAACTCGAAGCGGCATTGGCCTTCATGGGACTCGGCGAGCATCTGCCGCAGCTCACGCAAGGGCTGGTCGGCGAACCGCTACGATTGCCTGAACCATCCGCCGATACAGAACGGCGTCTGCATTTGCTGAAAGAATTCGCCGATCATCCGCAGGATAACGGGCCGGCGTCGGCCACGCGCATCAACACGGCGCTACTACAACGCTACGATGAACTATTCAGGGACAGGATGAGCAGCCAGGCGCTGATGCTTCAGCCGGATGGGGACTTGCCGCTGCTATTCAGTGCCACCATGCTGGTGCATCAGGAGCTTCCCGGTTCGGCGGCCTATATCGACATGCTGGCGCTGCACGCGGAATTTTCCCGGCGCGGCATCGATACCCGGCGCGGCATCGACAGAACAGTCTTCACCGCGATGCTGGCCGCACGTGCATTCGAAGCGGCGCGCGCATTTGCCGCCCGCCATCCGCTACTGGCGGACAAGGCCATACCCAAGGTGATCGACCAACTCGGGCCCGACTTCGTTGGCCGCACAGTATTCGACTACAACGCCGCCAGCAACACGCTGACGCGGCGCGCCTTGCCCGCTGCCAAAGATACCGAACTGCTGATGGTGGTGGACGCCGGCTGCCATCCCTCCCGCAACGCGCTCGACGCCCTGCACGATGACCGCAAGTTCCTGGCACGACTGCGCATGGCCAATCTGACCCTGATCATCCCGCCCAGCGCCTCCATCCCTTTCGACTTCGTGGCAGGCTGGAACAGGGAACACCCACAAACGCCGATGTCCATCCCCTACAACGTCAGCGAATGGCAAGCGTTCAACGTCGGCGCGGTGCCGCAATTCTATCTGCTGAAAGACGGCCGCCCGGTCGCGCAATTGACCGGCTGGTCGCAGGAAGACGGCAAAGCGGCGCTGCTTAATCTGATCAAGCAATAAAAAAACGGGCCGAAGCCCGTTTTTTTATGCTGCGTGCTAACCGTGGATTAACGCTTGTCCAGCGGTGGCACGTCGCGCACGGTCGAGCCGATGAACAGCTGGCGTGGACGGCCGATTTTCTGCTCTGGATCGGCGATCATTTCGTTCCACTGGGCGATCCAGCCGATGGTACGCGCCATCGCGAAGATGCCGGTGAACAGCGACACTGGAATGCCCAGCGCCGATTGCACGATGCCCGAGTAGAAGTCGACGTTCGGGTACAGTTTGCGCGAAACGAAGTATTCGTCGTTCAGTGCAATCTTTTCCAGTTCCATCGCCAGTTTGAACAGCGGGTCGTCTTGCAGGCCCAGTTCGTTCAGCACTTCGTAGCAGGTTTCACGCATCAGCTTCGCACGTGGGTCGAAGTTTTTGTAGACGCGGTGACCGAAGCCCATCAGCTTGACGCCGGAGTTCTTGTCTTTAACCTGGGCGATGAAGGCCGGGATGTTGTCCACCGAGCCGATTTCTTTCAGCATGGTCAGTGCCGCTTCGTTGGCGCCGCCGTGGGCAGGGCCCCACAGGCAGGCGATACCGGCAGCGATACAGGCGAACGGGTTGGCGCCCGACGAACCGGCCAGACGCACGGTCGAGGTCGAAGCATTCTGTTCGTGGTCAGCGTGCAGGATCAGGATACGGTCCAGCGCGCGCACCAGCACGTCGTTGACTTTGTATTCTTCGCATGGATTGCCGAACATCATGCGCATGAAGTTGGCCGAGTACGACAGGTCGTTGCGTGGGTACACGAACGGCTGGCCGATCGAGTATTTGTACGCCATCGCCACCAGCGTAGGCATCTTGGCGATCAGGCGGATGGCCGATACTTCGCGATGCTTGGCGTCGTTGATGTCCAGCGAGTCGTGGTAGAACGAAGCCAGCGCGCCGACGGTGCCGACCAGTACCGACATCGGGTGCGCGTCACGACGGAAGCCGCGGAAGAAGAATTGCATCTGCTCGTGCACCATGGTGTGCTTGGTGACGGTCTCAACGAATTCCTTTTTCTGCACGCCGTTCGGCAGTTCGCCGTTCAGCAGCAGGTAGCACGATTCCATGAAGTCGGCGTTCACCGCCAGCTGTTCGATCGGGTAGCCGCGATATTGCAGTTCGCCCTTGTCGCCGTCGATGTAGGTGATCGACGAGTTGCACGCTGCGGTCGACATGAAGCCTGGATCGTAGGTGAACTTGCCGGTCGCGCCGTACAGTTTACGGATGTCGACGACGTCAGGACCAACGGTGCCTTTGTAGATCGGGAATTCGACCGATGCGCTGCCATCGGAGAACGAGAGAGTGGCTTTGTTATCAGAGATATTCATGGACTCTTCCTTCTTGGAGAGATGATGCAAGTAAAAGAAACTGGGTGTGCTGCTTACGCTTGGCGCAACTGCTGCAGCAACGCGCGAACGTGCGGCAGGTCAATCTCGCCTTCCGGCTCCTTGCGGGCCAGTACCAGATCCATCAGGGCATTGTCCGACAAGTCGAGGAGCCGCGTTAACGCGTCCACTTCCTCGTCGGTCAATTCAGTTTCACGCGCATCCAGAAAACGGGTGAGGATGATGTCGTTTTCCAGCAGACCCCGGCGGGCGCGCCAGCGCAGGCGGGCACGGTTGGCTGGGTCGGACTGATGCGCTGCGTGATTCGTTTCAGTCATAAGTTTATTACTTTACACTGTGCGCGCCATTCTTGCTGGAGCGCAGATTCTAAAACGGTGAAACAAAAACGGGCGGCGCTTGCGCTGCCGCCCGCAGGGTGCGCGTTAGATTGCGCGGCGTACCATCAGCTCTTTGATTTTGCCGATTGCCTTGTTCGGGTTCAGACCTTTAGGGCAGACATCGACGCAGTTCATGATCGAGTGGCAGCGGAACAAACGGTACGGATCTTCCAGGTTGTCCAGACGCTGGCCGGTGGCTTCGTCGCGCGAGTCGGCGATGAAGCGGTAGGCTTGCAGCAGGCCGGCAGGACCGACGAACTTGTCCGGATTCCACCAGAACGAAGGGCACGAAGTCGAGCAGCACGCGCACAGGATGCACTCGTACAGGCCATCCAGCTCTTCGCGCTGTTCCGGGGTTTGCAGGCGTTCTTTTTCAGGACGGATCGAATCGTTGATCAGGTAAGGCTTGATCGAATCGTACTGCTTGAAGAACTGGGTCATGTCGACGATCAGGTCGCGGATCACCGGCAGGCCTGGCAGCGGACGCAGCACGATAGGCTCGCTCAGCTCGTTCAGGTTGGTGGTGCAAGCCAGGCCGTTCTTGCCGTTGATGTTCATCGCGTCCGAACCGCACACGCCTTCGCGGCACGAGCGGCGCAGGGCCAGCGAGTCATCGACGTCGGACTTGATGCGCTGCAGCGCGTCCAGCAGCATCTTGTCGGTGTCTTTCAACTCGACGGTGACATCCTGCATGTACGGCTTGGCGTCCTGATCCGGATCGTAGCGGTAGATTTTAAGTTTGAGAGTGCGTGCCATGTTGTATAGCCTTAGAAAGTACGTGGTTTCGGTTTGAAGGTATCAACCGTCAGCGGCTTGGTCACGACGGCTTTGTAATCCAGTCGGTTGCCTTCCGAGTACCACAGGGTATGCTTCATCCAGTTGTCGTCGTCGCGGTGCGGGTAATCATCCTGCGCGTGGGCGCCGCGCGATTCTTTACGGGCAGCTGCCGACACGATGGTGGCTTTCGCGGTTTCGATCAGGTTGTCCAGTTCCAGCGCTTCCACGCGGGCGGTGTTGAACACCTTCGATTTGTCCTTGAAGGAGACGTGCTTGCGGCGCTCGTCCAGCTTCATGATTTCTTCGACGCCCTTGTTCAGCATCTCGTCGGTACGGAACACGCCGCAGTACTTCTGCATGGTGGCGCGGATATCGTTGGCGACGCCCTGCACTTTTTCGGTGCCGGTCGAGGTTTCCAGATGGTTCAGGCGGTTCAGCGCGAAGTCCGATGCGTCTTTCGGCAGCGGCTTGTTTTCCTTCTGCTTCAGGTTCGATGCCACCAGGTGGTTACCGGCTGCGCGGCCGAACACCAGCAAGTCCAGCAGCGAGTTGGTGCCCAGGCGGTTGGCGCCGTGCACCGAGACGCAGGCGCATTCGCCGATCGCGTACAGGCCGTTGACCACTTTCTGCGTGCCGTCGCCGTTCGGCGTGACCACTTGACCGTGGATATTGGTCGGGATGCCGCCCATCTGATAGTGGATGGTCGGCACGACAGGGATCGGTTCCTTGGTCGCATCGACGTTGGCGAACTTGTGGCCGATTTCCAGAATCGATGGCAGACGCTTCTCGATGGTGTCCTTGCCGATGTGGCGCAGGTCCAGCATGACGTGGTCCTTGTTCGGACCGCAGCCACGGCCTTCCTTGATCTCCTGGTCCATCGAGCGGGACACGAAGTCGCGCGGCGCCAGATCCTTCAGCGTCGGCGCATAGCGCTCCATGAAGCGTTCGCCTTCCGAGTTGATCAGGATACCGCCCTCACCGCGTACACCCTCGGTGATCAGCACGCCCGCGCCGGCCACGCCGGTCGGGTGGAACTGCCAGAATTCCATGTCCTGCAGCGGCAGGCCGGCGCGTGCGGCCATGCCCATGCCGTCGCCGGTGTTGATGAAGGCATTGGTCGAAGCAGCGAAGATACGGCCAGCGCCACCGGTGGCGAAGACGGTGGTCTTGGCTTCCAGGATCATCACGTCGCCGGTTTCCATTTCCAGCGCGACCACGCCCACCACGTCGCCTTCGGCGTCGCGGATCAGGTCCAGCGCCATCCACTCGACGAAGAAGTGGGTGCGGGCGCGAACGTTGCGCTGGTACAGCGTGTGCAGCAGTGCGTGGCCGGTACGGTCAGCTGCGGCGCAAGCGCGCTGCACAGCTTTTTCACCGAAGTTGGCGGTGTGGCCGCCGAACGGACGCTGGTAGATGGTGCCGTCAGGATTACGGTCGAACGGCATGCCGAAGTGTTCCAGCTCGTAGACCACCTTCGGTGCTTCGCGGCACATGAATTCGATCGCATCCTGGTCGCCCAGGTAGTCGCCACCCTTGACGGTGTCGAACATATGCCAGAACCAGTTGTCTTCGGCCATATTGCCCAGCGAGGCGCCGATGCCGCCCTGTGCCGCAACGGTGTGCGAACGGGTCGGGAACACTTTCGACAGCACCGCGACGTTCAGGCCGGCTTCGGCCAGTTGCAGCGATGCGCGCATGCCGGAGCCGCCGGCGCCGACGATTACCGCGTCAAAGCGGCGGGTTGGAATACCAGATTTAATAGCTGCCACGATTACACACTCCAGATAATTTGAATCGACCACACAGCGCAGCCAATCAGCCAGGCCATGGTGGCGATTTGCAGGAACAGGCGCAGGCCAATGGCGCGCACATAGTCCATCCAGACGTCACGCATGCCTACCCAGGCGTGGTAGAACAGGCCGATCAGCGTCACTGCGGTGAGCAGCTTGAACCATTGTTGGGCGAACAGGCCAGCCCAGCCTTCATAGGTAAAGTTCTGGCCGGTGAGGAAAGCCAGCACCAGGGCGGCGGTGTAGATCACCATGATGACTGCGGTGACGCGTTGCGCCAGCCAGTCACGCATGCCATAGTGCGCGCCGACTACGCGGCGCTTAGGACCGATACCGTTATCGTTAATGGACATTTCAGAATACTCCAAACAGTTTCAGGGCGATCAGGGCAGTCAGCACCAGGCTGATGACCAGCACGGTCGCGGAGGATTTACGCGCCGAGTGCTTGTCCAGGCCGACGTGCAGGTCCATCACCAGGTGACGGATGCCGGCGCACATATGGTGCAGGAAGCTCCAGCTCAGGCCGAGGATGATCAGCTTGACCAGCGGGTAGGTCACGAAACCTTCGTAGTACGCGAAAGAGATCTCGGAACGCAGCGAATTCTGCAAGAGATACAGCACGAAAGGCAGCAGCACGAACATGCCCACGCCGGAAATACGGTGCAGGATGGACACGATGGCAGCCAGTGGCATGCGGTAGTTGGACAGTTCGGTAACGTGGATGTTACGGAACTCCGGCCGTTCTTTTTTAGGGGCTTCCCTTACGGCTTCTGACATAACAAGACCTCCTCAGGCTTATACAAAATTTTGGTAAGACTACGATTTTCGCCGATTTCCACTCTCATAACCAATATCTATTGTTACATATAATAAAAATAGTGGTCGGCATCACAACTGGCGGCTACTTTCCGTAGCTCAACGTATTATCAGCGCAACAATGCTACGGGCGTATGACCGGCGCCCAGTTACGCTGTGTCTCCTTCAATTCAACTCGTTGTGATAGTGATGGCGTTCAGTCAGGTACAGGCCGCGGCGCAGCTCGACCGGCTTGTCGCCATACGTGAACGACACCCGCTCCGACGCCAGCAGCGGCGTGTTCGCGGCAATTTTCAACAGCGCGGCGTCGCCCTCGGCGGCGCAAACGGCGCGGATTTTTTCGGTGGCACGGATCATGCGCGTGCCGAATTCGGACTCAAACAGCCCGTACATCGGACCCTTGTATTCTTCCAGCCGCTCCGCAGTCAGCCCCTTGAAGGTGATGCCTGGCAGCCAGATTTCCTCGACGATGGTTGGCACGGCGTCAAAATGTTGCACACGTTTGACAAATATCACGGCGTCGCCGGACTTCAGGTCCAGCAACCGCGCTACGTCGGCCGGCGCACGGGTGCGCTTGACTTCGATAAACTGGCTGACGCCTGGGTGCGGCACGCCTTCGTCCGGCATCAGCCGCAGGAAACGGAACTGGGCGCGCTCTTCGTGGTGGGTGGAGACGAAAGTCCCCTTGCCCTGCTTGCGCATCACCAGGTTTTCGGCGGCCAGCTCGTCGATCGCCTTGCGCACCGTGCCCTGGCTGACCTTGAAGCGGTTGGCCAGTTCGACTTCGCTGGGGATCAGTTCACCCGGCTTCCATTCGCCGGACTGCAGGCTTTTGGTGATCAGGGCCTTGATTTGCTGGTAAAGCGGGGAGAAAGTTGGCGACACCGAAGCAGCACTACCGGCGCTGGCAGCGGTAGCATTGTTGTTCGAATTGGGTGGCGCGGAACTCATAGACCAAGATTTCACCACAAATGAACAGTGCCGTCCAGAAAAAACGGCAATAACTTATCTGTCTTATATAAGACATAAGATAGGATTGACAGATAGTGGCAGCAGGCCTACACTCGCCGCCAACGCTTATCGATACATCATTATAAGCGTTGAATTTTGCAGTATGATTACGATTTCCCGGACCGGGCAACGGTCCAGCTTCAAGAACGTTTTACTTACACACTTTGGAGATTCATCATGGCTAAAACCCCATTGCGCGTTGCTGTCACCGGTGCCGCCGGTCAAATTGGCTACGCACTGCTGTTCCGCATCGCCAACGGCGACATGCTCGGCAAGGACCAACCAGTTATTCTGCAACTGCTGGAAATCGCCGACGAGAAGGCACAAAAAGCGCTGAAAGGCGTCATGATGGAGATCGACGACTGCGCATTCCCGCTGCTGGCCGAGATGACCGCCCACGCCGACCCGCTGACCGCCTTCAAGGATGTCGACTACGCAGTGCTGGTCGGCGCCCGTCCACGCGGCCCAGGCATGGAGCGTAAAGACCTGCTGGAAGCCAACGCCCAGATCTTCACCGCCCAAGGTAAAGCACTGGACGCCGTCGCTTCGCGCAACGTCAAAGTCCTGGTGGTCGGCAACCCGGCCAACACCAACGCTTACATCGCCATGAAATCGGCGCCATCGCTGCCAGCCAAGAACTTCACCGCCATGCTGCGCCTGGACCACAACCGCGCGCTGTCGCAAGTGGCTGCCAAAACCGGCACCCAGGTGAAAGACATCGAGAAGCTGACCGTGTGGGGCAACCACTCGCCAACCATGTACGCTGACTACCGCTTCGCCACCGTGGGCGGCAAAAACGTCAAGGACCTGATCAACGACCAGGAATGGAATGCCAACACCTTCCTGCCGACGGTCGGCAAGCGCGGCGCCGCGATCATCGAAGCGCGCGGCCTGTCGTCGGCTGCTTCGGCTGCCAACGCCGCCATCGACCACGTGCATGACTGGCACGTCGGCACCAACGGCAAGTGGACCACCATGGGCGTGCCTTCGGATGGTTCGTACGGCATCCCTGAAGGCATCGTGTTCGGCTTCCCTGTGACCACCGAAAACGGCGAATACAAAATCGTTCAAGGCCTGGACATCGATGCATTCTCGCAAGAGCGCATCAACCTGACCCTGAAAGAACTGACCGAAGAGCGCGAAGGCGTCAAGCACCTGCTGCCGTAATCCTTCTCCCCTCTCGTGGAACCGGTTAAACAACCGATCCGCCGTACCCGCCGCGCTGCCGAGAGCAGCGCGGCGGTTATTTCTTCTACCGACCGATTATCAGATTCCACCCGCATGCACCCATCCGAGGTTTTATTCCAGGGTAACCGCCAGCCGCTACTGCTGCCCGCCTGCGATCACTATGCCGGCTCCGAAAAGCTGATGCGCAAGTCGATCGCCCTGCAACAAGAACTTGGTCCACTGTTCGACATCACCCTCGATTGCGAAGACGGCGCCAGCGCCGGCAACGAGGAAGCCCACGCCCGGCTGGTGGTGGAACTGCTCAACTCCGACGACAACCAGTTCAACCGCATCGGCGCTCGCGTGCACGACATCGCCAGCCCGCACTTTGCGCAGGACGTCGAGATCATCTGCAGCGCCGCCAAGCGGCTGGCTTACATCGCCATCCCCAAGGTCAACAGCATCGACGAACTGGCGCGCGCCATCAAGCTGATCAACACGCACGCCGCCAAGGCCGGCCGCAAGGACCTGCCGGTGCACGTGCTGATCGAAACCCACGGCGCGCTACACGACGTCTACGCGATCGCCGCCCTGCCCCAGGTGCAGTGCCTGTCGTTCGGCATCATGGACTTCGTCTCGTCGCACTACGGTGCGATCCCCGGCGCGGCGATGCGCACGCCTGGCCAGTTCACCCACCCGCTGGTGGTGCGGGCCAAGCTGGACATCGCCGCCGCCTGCCACGCGCACGGCAAGGTGCCGTCGCACAATGTGACCACCGAGATCAAGGACACTGCGGTGGCGGCGAATGACGCCCAGCGCGCCGCCGCCGAATTCGGCTACACGCGCATGTGGAGCATCCACCCGAACCAGATCAAGCCGATCATCAAGACGTTCACGCCGCGCCTGTCGGAAGTCAGCGAGGCGGCCGCCATCCTGCACGAAGCCGCAGCCGTGCAATGGGGTCCCATCTCCCAAAATGGGCGCTTGCACGACCGCGCCAGCTATAGATATTATTGGACCGTTCTACAGCGCGCCAAACTGGCGGGCCTGAGCCTGCCGGAATCGGTGGCGCCGCTGTTCAACGGTCCGTCCACCGACCAGCCACAGGAAGCAAACTAATGTCGATCTCCAAATTATTCATGGCCTGCAGCCTCGCTCTGGCCTCGCTGACCCTTGCCGCCGGCGCCCACGCCGAAACCGAGGTCAAAAAACCCGTCAAGAAGGAAGCCGCCAAAAAGCCGGCCGCCAAGGCCAAGAAGGTCGCCGCCAAGCCGGTCGAGCCGAAAGCGCCGAACGAGGAAGAAGACGAGCCGGTCATCACCGATACCGCCGCCACCGACTTCGACTGCGAACTGGGCAACAAGATCACCATCTACCAGAACGCCAGCGACGATGGCCACATCGCGCTGCGCTGGAAGAAGCGCCTGCACCGCCTGACCCGCGTTGGCACCACCACCGGCGCGCTGCGCTTCGAGAACAAGCTGTATGGCCTGATCTGGATCGGCATCCCGGCCAAGGGCATGCTGCTGGACTCCAAGCAGAACCGCCAGCTGGCCAACGAATGCCGCAACGCCGAACAACTGAAGCCGCTGGCCACCGCCGCCGACGCGCCGGCCAACACGCTTCAATAACGCATTACGAACGCAGCACCACGCTTTTTAACAAATAGACGATACCCAATACGAAGGAGAGGTCATGTCACACAACACTCTGAACACGCTTAAGGAATTCGACATTTCGGGCAAGAAGGCCAAGTTCTACTCGCTGCCAGCCCTGGAAAAGAGTCTGGGCGCCAAAATTTCCCGCCTGCCGATGTCGATCCGCGTGGTGCTGGAATCCGTACTGCGTAACGTCGACGGCAAGAAAGTCACCGAAGAACACGTCAAGCAGGTGGCCAACTGGGCGCCAACCGGTGAACGCACCGACGAAATTCCTTTCGTCGTCGCCCGCGTGGTGCTGCAGGACTTCACCGGCGTGCCGCTGCTGGCCGACCTGGCCGCGATGCGCAACGTCGCCTACAAGATGGGCGTCAACGCCAAGAAAATCGAGCCGCTGGTGCCGGTTGACCTGGTGGTTGACCACTCGGTCACCATCGACCACTTCCGCGAGCCAAAAGCGCTGGATCTGAACATGAAGCTGGAATTCTCGCGCAACAACGAGCGCTACCAGTTCATGAAATGGGGCATGCAAGCCTTCGACACCTTCGGCGTGGTGCCGCCGGGCTTCGGCATCGTCCACCAGGTCAACCTGGAATACCTGGCGCGCGGCGTCCACAAGGACAGCAACGGCGTGTACTACCCTGACTCGCTGGTCGGCACCGACTCGCACACCACCATGATCAACGGCATCGGCGTGGTCGGCTGGGGCGTCGGCGGCATCGAGGCGGAAGCCGGCATGCTGGGCCAGCCGGTCTACTTCCTGACCCCGGACGTGATCGGCGTCAACCTGACCGGCGTGCTGCGCGAAGGCTGCACCGCGACCGATCTGGTGCTGACCATCACCGAAATGCTGCGAAAAGCCAAAGTCGTCGGCAAGTTTGTCGAGTTCTTCGGCGAAGGCACCGAGACGCTGTCGGTCACCGACCGCGCCACCATCGCCAACATGGCGCCGGAATACGGCGCCACCATGGGCTTCTTCCCGGTCGACGACGCCACCATCGAATACTTCGAAGGCACCGGCCGCACCAAGGAAGAAATCGCCGCCTTTGCCGCCTACTTCAAGGCGCAGGGCATGTACGGCGTGTCCAAGGCTGGCGATATCGACTACACCCGCGTGCTGGAACTGAACCTGACCGACGTGACGCCATCGCTGGCTGGTCCGAAGCGCCCGCAGGACCGTATCGAAATCGGCAACGTGAAGAACAACTTCATCGAGCTGTTCTCGAAACCGACCTCGGAAAATGGCTTCAACAAGAAGCCGGAAGACCTGAGCCAGACCTACACCACCACCAACGGCGTACACGTCAAGAGCGGCGACGTGCTGATCGCTGCGATTACCTCGTGCACCAACACCTCGAACCCGAGCGTGCTGCTGGCCGCCGGCCTGCTGGCCAAGAAAGCCGTTGAAGCCGGCCTGACCGTGGCGCCGCACATCAAGACCTCGCTGGCTCCTGGCTCGCGCGTGGTAACCGAGTACCTGACCGCCGCCGGCCTGCTGCCTTACCTGGAGCAACTGGGCTTCGGCGTTACCGCCTACGGCTGCACCACCTGCATCGGCAACGCCGGCGACCTGACGCCTGAGCTGAACGCCGCCATCACCTCGAACGACATCGTCGCTTCGGCCGTGCTGTCGGGTAACCGTAACTTCGAGGCGCGGATTCACCCGAATATCCGTTCGAACTTCCTGGCCTCGCCACCGCTGGTGGTCGCCTACGCCATCGCCGGCAACATGACCGTCGACCTGATGACCCAGCCGGTTGGCAAGGGCAAGGACGGCAAGGACGTCTACCTGGGCGATATCTGGCCGACCTCGCATGAAATCGCCAAGCTGATGAAGTTTGCGATGAATGCAAAAGTCTTCAAGACCAACTACGCCGACGTCAAGGGCAACCCGGGCAAGCTGTGGGAGCACGTGTCGTCGACCGAAGGCCAGGTCTACAACTGGCCTGCTTCGACCTATATCGCCGAGCCACCATTCTTCGACGGCTTCGAGATGACGCCGAAAGTGACCGATCCGAACATCACCGGTGCGCGCGCACTGGGCGTGTTCGGCGATTCGATCACCACCGACCACATCTCCCCTGCCGGTTCGATCAAGGAAGACGGCCCGGCCGGTAAATGGCTGAAGGAAAACGGCGTGCAGAAAGCCGACTTCAACTCCTACGGCTCGCGCCGCGGCAACCACGAGATCATGATGCGCGGCACTTTCGCCAACGTGCGTATCAAGAACAAGATGATCCCGCCGAAAGCCGACGGTTCCGCAGTCGAAGGCGGCATCACCATTCACCAGCCATCGGGCGAACAGCTGTCGATCTACGACGCGGCCATGAAGTACGTGGCAGCCGGCACCCCGACCATGGTGTTTGGCGGCGAAGAGTACGGCACCGGCTCGTCGCGTGACTGGGCGGCCAAAGGCACGCAGCTGCTGGGCGTGAAGGCGGTGATCGTGCGTTCGTTCGAGCGTATTCACCGTTCCAACCTGGTCGGCATGGGCGTGCTGCCGCTGCAATTCATCGGCAATGATTCGGTGGAATCGCTGGGCATCACCGGCAAGGAAACCTATGACCTGAAAGGCCTGGACGGCGAAATCAAGCCGCAACAGCTGGCCACGCTGGTGATCCACCGCCAGGACGGCAGCAGCCAGGACGTCAAGGTACTGCTGCGTATCGACACCCCGATCGAAGTCGACTACTACAAGCACGGCGGCATCCTGCCGTTCGTTCTGCGCCAGTTGCTGGCTGCTTAACTTTCAGCGCTCGACACCTGAAACGCCGGGCTGGTCCCGGCGTTTTTTTATGCACGTTTGCCGAATGATCTACAATATGTCGCATAAGGGTTATGATCTGTATGACTGATCCGTTTTTTTCACTTTTATGAGACTCTTATTGCGCTATGCGTCGTTCATCTAAAGCTTCATCCCAAAAATTGTCTGCCGAGAGCCAGCGTCTCGCCACCTACGCCCAGGCTGTCGGGCAGGCGGCCAGCCGTATCGAAGAGCGGGCCTGGGAGCACTCTCTCGATGCACAGCTCCAGAAACTGCTGAAGACCGGCCACCAGGACACCATCGACGCCACCCTCAACGCGCTGTTCAAGGAAGACCTGAACGCCTACGACGTGGTGATGGACGGCGTGGAAGCGGTCAGCGAATCGAGTCACATCAGCATCGAAACGGCCGACGGCGTCAGCAAGCAGTTCGACGTGCTGCTGGTGGCCGCACCCATCCTCGCCTGGACACGCTTCGCCATCGCCTCCGGCCCTGTCCCGTCCGACATCCTGCAAACGCTGACGGCGCATTTCGCCGCGCACCTGCTGGCTGAGGGCACGCAACTGGCCATGTCGCCAACGCTGTTCTCGATCGACCAGCTGCCACGCAGCCATGTCGAAACCTACGGCAAGGTACACAAGCTGGCGCAAGCCGCCATCAAAGGCACGGCGCTGAAGGCCGACACCAAGGTGCCGGAAACCGCCCCCTTCCTGGCTGACACCCGCTACCTGCTGGTGGCCGTGGTGGCGCCGGCCGGCGCACCGCTGTTCCGCTGGCAGATGCCTGAGCACCAGTCGAACTTCGCCGCCGAGCGTTCGTCCGCGCTGGAGCAATGGCGCACACAGGCCACGTCGACCGTCAGCCGCCTGCTGCCGGGTTGCGGCGTCGAGCTGCTGCTGCCGGAAGCCTATTACATGGCCTGCCGCGAAGCGGACAAGCTGATCCGCCCGGTATCGATCCGCGCCGCCGTGCACTACCTGACCCACACGCTGGACGTGCAACCGTCGGAACTGCGCGCGGTGATTGCCGGCTTCGGCGAGGAAAGCGCCGAAGCGCAGGTGGACGAATACCGCGTCGCCTTCACGCAGCGTTCGTCGAGCGATGTGATCTATGGCGTGGTATGGCCGCTGTACGGCCAGGAAGATGAGGAAGGCACGCCGCCGGAAGGTCCGGGCGCGCTGACCGCGTTGCTGAAGCCGCTGACCCCGGTGGACGACATCATCGCCCACCTGAACGCGGCTGGCGTCACGCAGATCAAGAAGCACAACGAGCGTTATGTGGTCGAGTTCTGCGACGACTGCGGCGCCCCGCTGTTCGCCGACCCGCAAGGCGAACTGGCCCACGCCGAAATGCCCGAAGACGCGCCCGCCGGCACCGAGCACTTCCACTAAGCCAACAGTAACAAAGCCCCTCACGGGGCTTTGTTACTGTTTGGGCGGCGTAACATAAATCACAATTGGCTGCGGCCCCTGGGCTTGTGCGGCTGGAACGGCAGGCGGCGGGGACTGCACTTGTATCGCCGGCGGCGCCTGGCTGCGTTCAGCCTGCGAGCGGCTGGCGGCAAAATACAAGCCTCCGAAGCCGATGAACATCGCCACCATCGACGCCACCATCCAACGATACCCCTCAGCCGACATCTTGTGCATTTCCGCGCGCAAAATCTCGATGTCGGCCTTCGTTGCTAACGTTGGCACGATCGCGTCGATATGCGCCTTGAGCGCTGCAACCTCGTTATCCATCCTGATAGCTTAGGACAGAAGCAAGCACTTACCAAGTGGAGAACGGCTGCTTAATCAGGTTCGAGTTGAAATAGCGCAGATCGGCGGTGACTTCCGCGCCGATCCAGTCGGGCTTGTCGAACTGCTGGTCTTCCGACTGCAATTCAATTTCCGCCACCACCAGCCCGGCGTTCACGCCAAGGAACTCATCCACTTCCCACACATTGCCGGCGAACGTAATGCGGCGACGGTACTTCTCGATCAACGGCTGCTCGCACAAACCGTCGAGCAGCTCGGCCGCGTCGGCGACAGGAATCTCATACTCCCACTCGCCGCGCGTTGCGCCCTTGTTGGCGCTCTTGATCGTGATCACCGCCCGCTCGCCCTCAATGCGCACACGCACCACGCGCTCCTTGTTCGACGACAGATAACCCTGCTTGAAGAACACCGGCTCGCCCAGGCGCATCCAGCCATCGCCGGACAGCAAAAACTTGCGTTCGATCTCGACGCCCATGATCAGTAATCGTTCAGCGACAGCAGAATCGGCTGCAGGATCGCCGCGCCCAGCGCCGCGCTACGCGCACCATTCCAGCCCACGTTCGGATCAGGCAGGTCGGCGTTGTCCTTGAACGGCATCTCCAGCGTCAGCGCCAGGCAGCCGAAGTGATGGCCGACATACTTCGACGCCAGCGTCAGCATGTCTTCCTTGTACTTGCTGGCCGCATAGCCCACCTTGTCCTGGAAGTCTGGCGACGCATCCTTGTAGCGATCGATAAAGGCCTGCTGCTTGGCGCGGCGCTCATCGCTGAAGTTCTCCAGCATCTCATTACCAGCCACGAAGTTGTAAGGCAGCGCCTCATCACCGTGGATGTCGAAGAACATATCGATGCCGGTTTCATGCATCTTCTGCTTCACGTACAGCACTTCCGGGCTGCGCTCGACCGAAGGCGTCATCCACTCGCGATTCAGGTTGGCGCCAGCCGCGTTGGTGCGCAGGTTGCCGCGCACCGAACCGTCCGGATTCATGTTCGGCACGATGTAGAACACGCAGCGCTGCAACAACTTGCGGGCGATCGGATTCGCATCGTCCAGCAGCGAATCGATCAGGCCTTCGATAAACCACTCGGCCATCGACTCGCCAGGATGCTGGCGCGCGATGAACCAGATCTTCTTTTCCGCTTCCGGCTTGCCGATGACCACCAGGTTCATGTCACGGCCATCGACCGTCGAACCCAGGTCATGCACGCGCGCCAGCGGATGCTCACCCACTTCGCCCAGCAGGCGCAGATGGCGCTCGAACGAATACGGCTCGAAGTAAGCGTAGTAGATGCTGTCGGTATCCGGCGTATGGCTGATCGTCATGACCGCGCCATCGAATTTGGTCGGCACGCGGAACCAGTTCTCGGTATCGTAGCTGGCCACTGCCTGATAATCCTCGTAACCCTTGGCGTACGTGGCCTGGCCGGCGTTCAGGAAGCGCATCGTCAGCTTCTGACCACGCGCGCCCTGCACGCGGAAGTGGAACCACTGGTGAATATCCGCGTGCGAGTCCTTGCGCAGGTTCAGTTCAATCGTGGCTGCACTGTCGGCGCGCAGCACTTCAATGGCGCCGGAGTCGAAGTTCTGGCTGATTTTAATGGTCATGTTGATCCAATACTAAGTGAACGCTAATGACCATTATTTTACCAGCATGCTTCCTTCGCGTTGATAGCGGGCGTGCCACGACAAAGCCTTCTCCAGCACATGCGGCGTCTGGCCGCCGCCCTGCTTCGCCTCCTCGAAATAGGCGCGCAGTTGCGGGCGATAGTCGGGATGCGCGCAGTGCTCGATAATCAGCGGCGCGCGCTCGCGCGGCGCCAGTCCGCGCAAGTCGGCCAGGCCCCATTCGGACACCAGCACATCGACATCATGCTCGGTGTGGTCGACGTGCGCCGCAAACGGCACCACGCTGGAAATTGCACCATCCTTCGCTACTGACTTGCTGACAAATATCGACAGCTGGCCATTGCGCGCGAAGTCGCCCGAGCCGCCGATGCCGTTCATCATGTGTGTACCGCCGACGTGAGTCGAATTGACGTTGCCGTAGATGTCAAACTCCAGCGCCGTGTTCAGCGCGATGATGCCAAGCCGGCGCACAATCTCCGGATGGTTGCTGATCTCCTGCGGCCGCAGCACGATGCGCTCGCGGTACTGCTCAATATTGTGCAAGAATTTCTCATGCATGGCCGCCGACAGCGTGATCGACGACGCCGACGCCATCTTCAGCTGGCCGGAATCCAGCAGCTCGATAGCGCTATCCTGCAGCACTTCCGAGTACATGGTCATGTCACGGAACGGCGAATCGATCAGGCCATGCAGCACGGCGTTGGCGATGGTGCCAATGCCTGCCTGCAGCGGACGCAGATCATTCTCCATCCGCCCCGCTTTCACCTCGCCTTCAAGGAAGGTGATAACGTGACGCGCGATGGCGTCGGTCTCGTCGTCGGGCGGCAGCGCGTTGGAGGGGCTGTCCGGGCTGTCGGTGATCACGATGGCGGCGATACGCTCCGGCGGCACCGTAATCACCGCCGTGCCGATGCGCTGCAATGGCGTCAGCAAGGGAATAGCCTCGCGGTGGGGACGTGCACCGGGCACGTAAATATCATGAAAGCCTTCAAGCGCCAGCGGCGCGCTCAGGTTGATCTCGACGATCACCTTGCCGGCCTGCTGCACGAAGTTCGCCGTGTTCCCGACCGACATGGTGGGGATGATGCCGCCATCAGGCGTGATCGCCACCGCTTCGATGACCGCGATATCCACCGGCTTCAGGTCGCCGGAACGCAGTTGCTCGGCCGTCTCCGACAAGTGCTGATCGATGAACATCACCTCGCCGGAATTGATCTTGCGGCGTAGCGCGGCGTCGGCCTGGAAAGGCATGCGGCGCGCGACCACGCCGGCATTGGCCATCAGGCCATCGCTGTCATTGCCCAGCGATGCGCCGGTCAGCAAAGTCAGGTGCAGCGGGGCCGAGCGCGCACGCTCGACCAACGCTGCGGGCAGCGCCTTGGCATCACCGGCTCGGGTAAAGCCGCTCATGCCTACTGTCATGCCGTCCTTGAATAAAAGGGCGGCCTGCTCCGCGCTCATCAGCTTGTTCATGAGCGCCGGACGGCGGATGCGATCTTCATACATATGTGGGTTCTCCTCATTCTTTTGTTTCAGTATAGAATCAGAAAAACTGTAGTTTTATGACTTAAATTCTCAACTTCCATTCCTTTTATTCATGGACCTGCGCTCGCTCCGCTACTTTGCCGAAACCGTCCGCCTGAACAGCTTCACGCAGGCGGCGGAGTCGCTGCACGTCACGCAATCGACCATCAGCAAGATGGTGAAACAGCTGGAAGAGGAAGTCGGCGCGCAACTGCTGATACGCGAAGGCCGCCGATTGACGCTGACCGACACCGGCCAGGTGGTCTACGCACGTGGCGTGGAGATGCTGGCGACCATGCGCCAGCTGGCGGTCGAAGTGCGCGACACGCAGACGGTCGACCGTGGTCAACTGACGGTCGGCATCCCGCCGATGATCAACCTGCTGTTCACGCCCGTGCTGAAAGCCTTCCGCCAGCGCCACCCCAACATCACGCTGACACTACAGGAAGATGCCGGCCAGGCGATTGAACGCCAGGTGGCGCAAGGCGAGCTGGAAATCGGCATGACCGTGCTGCCTGCCGATCCCGAACTCGGCCTGCAATCGTCACCAATCGCCAGCTACCCGGTATGGGCGCTGGCCGCGCAAGGCACCTTCCAGAAAAACCGCAGCACCATCAAACTGAAAGCGCTGGCCAATACGCCGCTGGTATTGCTGAAGGACGATTTCGCCATGACGCGCACGCTGCGCGCCGCCTTTGCCACCGCCGGCTTTGAACCGCAGATCGCCGCACAAAGCGGCCAGTGGGACTGGCTGGTGGCGATGGCCTCCGCCGGCATGGGCGTGGCGCTGCTGCCCGAGCCCTTTATCCACCGCCTCGCCATCGGCCACCTCGATGCGGTGAAAGTCGCCGATCCCGAACTGGCGTGGCAACCGGCCCATGTCTGGCGAGCCAGCTACCTGTCGCACGCCGCCCGCGCGTGGCTGGCAGTCTGCGACGAAGTGCTCAGTGCTCCGGCAGTTCGTGGATAGCGATGCCCTCGATCGGATCAATCGGCTGTTCCCATGGGCGTAGCTTGAGGAAGCGCTGGGTGTCGTCGTAGCCGGCCTGCCAGCGGGCGCGGATGCCGCTGGCGCTGAAGTCGATGTCCTTGGTGTGGTCCTCGTTGCCGATGCGCGGCGCGCGTAGCGACACCACATGCATGTCGGTGCCGCAGCCCCACGAGGCCAGCTCGCGTACTTCCTGCTGCGCCAGCTCTTCCGCCGGCAAGTGTCTGGTCAGCTCACGGATAACATGACGCAGCCGGTGCAGCTTGCGCTGCTGCTCGATGTTGCTGGCGCGGCTGGCGTACTGGATCTCCTTCTGCTTATCCAGCACATCGAGCACGCTTTGCGGCTCGCTGCCATCCGGATTCCACACCTGCACAGAGAAGATCACCGACTGCCGACGCGGCTCATCATCCAGCACCGCCTCGATCGGCGTGTTGGAATAAATGCCGCCGTCCCAGTATGGCTCGCCGTCGATGCGGATCGCCGGAAACGCCGGTGGCAACGCGCCGGACGCCATCACGTGTTCAACGCACAAGGGCTCCTTGCGGCTGTCGAAATAGCGCATGGCGCCGGTGCGCGCGTTGACCGCGCCAACCGTCATGCGCATGTGCTTGTCGTTCAGGTAATCGAAATCGACCAGGTCTTCAAGCGTCGTGCGCAACGGCGTGGTCTGATAGAAGGACGCATGCTCGACGCCGACATGCGCGTCGGGATTCCACCACGACGCCAGGTTCGGTTCAAAGAAAGCGGGAATGCCCTGCCCCAGCGTGATGGCATTCGCCACCGCACGCGGCATGGTGGCGAAGCCAAAGGAATTGCGCTCCATCCGATGCCAGAATTCGCGTAGCTGGTCCAGCCGGCGCTCGGGCGCATTGCCGGCGATGATGGCGCCGTTGATGGCGCCGATGGAAGTGCCGATCACCCAGTCCGGCTCAATGCCGGCTTCGTGCAAGGCCTGGTAAACGCCCAGCTGATAGGCGCCCAAAGCGCCGCCGCCCTGCAAGACCAGGACGACCTGGCCCGGCAAGGCGGACGACGGCGGAAAAGCGGCTTTCTGTTTCAAGTCCAACCTCCACGATGCGCTGCAACATGGAGATTGTAAGCCATCTTTACGCTACATTGACGCCGCGCGCTTGCAACGCTGCGCGCACGCCGGCGCCGTAGGCTGGATCGGCCTGGTCGAAGTGCGCCAGCTGGCGGGCGATGATCTCGGCATTCACCTGGCTCAATGGACCGGCGATGTTGTTGAACAGGTTTTGCTGTTCATCGGCCGGCATCAGGCGGAACAGGTCACCCGCCTGGGTGTAGTCGTCTTCCTTGCCACGTCCATCGTAGCGGCCGGCCGCGCCGTCCAGCGCCAGCGGCGGTTCGCCGTGGCCCATGCCGTGCGGATTGCTGCCGGCGGCTTGTACCGGGTCGTAGTTCTGCGCCGCGCCGCCATTGGCGCCAGCCATGGCGCCGTCGCGCTGCTGGTTGTGGAACGGGCAGCGTGGCGCGTTCACCGGCAGGTGCTGGTGGTTGGTGCCCACGCGGTACAACTGCGCGTCGTGGTAAGCGAACAGGCGCGCTTGCAGCATCTTGTCCGGCGAGTAGCCCATGCCCGGCACCACGTGCGATGGCGACAAAGCGGCCTGCTCTACTTCAGCGTGGTAGTTGACCGGGTTGCGGTTCAGTTCCAGCACGCCGACTTGCAGCAGCGGGAAGTCGGCGTGCGGCCATACCTTGGTCAGGTCGAACGGATTCCAGCCGGTGCGCGCTTCCCATGCGGCCAGTTCGGCGTCGGTGGCGACTTGCACCTTGACGTCCCAGCGCGGGAAGTCGCCGCCGGCGATGGCGTTGAACAGATCGCGCTGCGCGTAATCCGGATCGGTGCCGGCGATGCGCGTGGCTTCGTCAGCGCTGAGGTTCTTGATGCCTTGCTGCGTCAGGAAGTGCCATTTGACATAGACACGTTCGCCGGCGGCGTTTATCAGGCTGTAGGTGTGGCTGCCGAAACCGTGCATGTGGCGGTAGCCGTCCGGCGTGCCACGGCTGGAGAACAACGTGGTTACCTGGTGCAGGCTTTCCGGCGTGCGGCTCCAGAAATCAAACATCGCGGTTGGCGATTTCAGGTTGGTCTGCGGATCGCGCTTTTGCGTGTGGATGAAGTCCGGGAACTTGATGCCGTCCTTCAGGAAGAATACCGGCGTGTTGTTGCCGACCAGGTCCCAATTGCCTTCCTCGGTGTAGAAGCGCACGGCGAAGCCGCGTGGATCGCGCTCGGTATCGGCGCTGCCCTTCTCGCCGCCCACGGTGGAGAAGCGCAGGAAGGTCTCGGTCTGCTTGCCGACTTCGGCGAACAGTTTGGCCTTGGTGTACTTGGTGATGTCGTGCGTGATGGTGAACGTGCCGTAGGCGCCCGAGCCTTTGGCGTGCACCACGCGCTCTGGAATGCGTTCGCGGTTGAAGTGTTGCAGCTTCTCGATCAGGTGGAAGTCTTGCAACAGGACGGGACCGCGAGGGCCGGCGGTCAGGGAATTCTGGTTGTCGGCGACTGGAATGCCGGAGGCGGTGGTGATAGGTGGCTGACTCATACTATGGCTCCTCATTGTTTAATAGCGTAAAACTATTTTACTCAGCCATCTCGATAAATAAAACCTATATATATTAATGGCGATGATAGTCAATTTCTATACGCGATTGCTGTGACTTGAACAGCTGCTGCTGCCGGCGCAGCAATCTGCTGGCGAAAACCAAGCACAATGGGCGGTTTTCGCCCGGTACGCTTTCTGCATCAGGACTGGCAGCGGCGCCGCCGGCGCAGCACACCATTTCAAGAGGAAGACATATGAGCAAGACAGATACGATCTGGTTCACCCGCTGCCCGGTGCCGACCGCCACCGGCCTGGCCTACAAGCTCGGTTGGCTGGACCAGGAATTCGCCACCGAAGGCATCGCTCTCAAGACCTTGCAGGAAGTCGGCGGCGAGCTGGCCCGCCAGCACTACGACCACGAGCTGACCACGCTGATACGCGAAGGCGGCAACCTGTTCGCGCTGCCAGCACGCGCACAAGGCGCCAACACGCGCCTGATCGGCCTGACCTGGATCGACGAGTGGCAATCGATCCTGGTTCGTCCCGGTTCACAGATCAGCAGCCCGGCCGACCTGGCCGGCAAGCGCCTGGCGCTGCCGCGCTTCCGGGACATCGACCTGGCCGAAAACAAACGCGGACGCAGCATCGCGCGCGGCATGAGCCTGGCCGGTTACCACGGCGCGCTGGCTTCGGCCGGTCTGACGCTGGAAGATGTGACGCTGGTGGAAGTCGGCAGCACCACGCCACAAACGCAAGGCGACGCGCCAGGCGCGGGCCTCTGGCACGGCATCGAGGCGCTGATCCTCGGCGAGGTGGACGCGGTCTACGTCAAGGGCGCGGCAGCAGCCGATGCCGCGCGCGCCGCCGGCGCCGTGGTTGGCATCAACCTGGACCAGTTGCCGCAGCGCCGTCACCGCGTCAACAACGGCACGCCGCGTCCGATCACCGTGCACCAGGATTTCCTCGACCAGCATTTCGACCTGGTGGTGCGCTTCCTGGCACAGACGCTGCGCGCTGCCGATTGGGCGCGCAGCCATGAAGCCGAAGTGCGCGCCATCCTGCAAGCCGAAACCCGTGCCGGCAGCGAAGGCGTGGCGGCGGCGTATCGCGACGGCTTCCACCTGTCGCTGGCGCCGGACCTGTCGGACGAACGCCTGTCGCTGTTTGAACTGCAGAAGAACTTCCAGCTGCGCCACGGCTTCCTCGACCGCGATGTCGACGTGCGCGCCTGGGCCGATCACGCGCCGCTGAAAGCCGCGCACGCGCTGCTGCAACAGCAGGCCAAAGAGGAGCTTACCCATGCCAGTTGAATTTGTCGGCGGGCTGTTCCCGCGCAACCAGCTCGCGCCGCGCCAGGCTTATGGCGCGCCGCTGGACCTGACCTATCTGCGCGACCTGGCGCGCGCCCACGAACATGCGGGCTTCGACCGCGTGCTGATCGCCAGCGGCGGCGGCGATCCGGCCACGCTGGCCGCCTACGCCGCCGCCCATACCGAAAAGCTGGGCTTCATGATCGCCCATCGCCCCGGCCTGACGCCGCCTGTGCTGGCGGCGCGCGCCTTCGCCACGCTGGACCAGACCACTGGCGGCCGCATACGCCTGCACGCCATCACCGGCCATGCACCGGAACCCGAGCACGGCGAACACCTGCTGGACAAGGCCGAGCGCTACGCTCGCGCCGATGAATACCTGCAAATAGTCCGCCGCACCTGGAGCGAGGACCAGCCGTTCGACTTTGAAGGCAAATACTTCAACATCAGGAACGCCTACTCGCCGGTCAAGCCGCTGCGCAAGACCGGCGTGCCGATCTCGCTGGGCGGTTCCTCGGACGCCGCCTACCAGGTCGCGGTGCGCCACACCGACCTGTATGCGCTGTGGGCCGAACCGCTGGCCGACACCGCCGCCCGCATCGCCCAGCTGAAGGCGGCGGCCGACGCCATCGGCGTGACGCCGCCGCGCGTCAGCCTGTCAGTGCGGCTGATCATCGGCGAGACGGAGGAGCTGGCGTGGCAAAAGGCGCGTCACATCGTCGCCCAGCTGGAGCGCAACTACAGCGGCGCGAAAGTGCCGGGACGTGGCGGCGATCATGGCCAGAGCGGCGGCGGCCAGCGCCAGCTGGCGCTGGCGGCGCGTGGCGAGGTGTTTGACAAGGCGCTATTCCTCGGCACCTCCAGCGCCATCGGCGGCGGCACCGACTCGACCTCGCTGGTCGGTACACCAGACACCATCATCGCGGCGCTGCTGGCCTATGCCGACATCGGCGTGACCACCTTCCTCAATCGCGGCTACGATCCGCTGCATGACGCCATCGACTACGGCCGCTACATCATCCCCGCCGTGCGCGAGGAATTCCGCCGCCGTGAACTGGCGGCGGCATAAAAAGCAGCATCAACCGCCGTTGGCCGCCAGCGGCTGCGGCGGTTGCAGCGTATCGTTGCGCGCAGCGGCGGCGCGCTCCTTGCGGAAATGCGGCAGGATGTGCTCGCCAATACGATACGCTTCCTCCAGGTGCGGATAACCGGCCAGGAAGAACAGGTCAATGCCAACGCCATGGTATTCTCGGATGCGCTCCACCACATCGGCATAGCTGCCAACCAGCGCGCAACCAGGCGGAATGCCGATGTAGCCGAAACCGGCCCACACATTCGGATGGATGAAGAAATCCTCGAACTGGCGTTCCTCTTTCTGCGGCTGCTGGAATTCGGTTTCGTAGCCCAGCTTGCGCGCCGAGCGCAGACCGGTAGCGGCAGCGGCCGCACGATGGGCGCCGCGCACCTGCGCCTCGTCGAAGAAACGGCGCGCTTCAGCGCGGGCTTCCTCATCGGTCGGTCGGGTGATGACGTCGATCGACAGGCCGAAACGGATGGCATTCTCGCGGCCGTGCGCGCGAGCGCGGCGGCGTACATCGGCAATCAGTTCCGCCACCTCTTGCGGGCGTTCCGCACGCATCAGGAAATAGTCGGCATGCTTGGCACCGAAGTCGCGCGCCGCTTCGGACGAGCCGGCGGTGCAGATCAGCGGCAGCGCCGCCTTGGCCAGCGGCCCGCGCAAACCGCCGCCCTCTGCCTTGTAATATTTGCCGGCGTAATGGAAGTCCGGATTGTTCCAGTAGCCGCGCACCACGTCCATGAATTCGGTGGCGCGCGCATAGCGCTCATCGTGCGGCACGAAGTCGCCAACCTGCTGCTGCACCGTCTCCGAGCCGCCATTGATGATGTTCCACACCAGCCGGTTGCCGCTGGCACGCTGGTAGGTTGCGGCCATCTGCACCGCCGCCCATGGGGAAAAGTGATACGGCTGGAACGCGGTGACAAAGCGCAGGCGGCGCGTTTCGCGCGCCAGCAGCGAGCACACCGTCCACGGCTCTTCTCCGGTGACGCCGTTCACCATCAACACGCCACCGAAGCCATTCAGCTCGGTGGCCTTGGCCACTTGCGCCAGGTAGTCGATGTAGCTGAAATCATCACCGACAGCGAAGTCGGACAAGGCGCCGGTGGTCTGGCCCGGTCCCAGACCATGCCAGTCGCCGCGATTGCGGCTGTCGCCGGGAAGGTGCTGCGTTTCGCCGTGTAACGGCAGGCGCGAAAAGAAATCGATGCTCATGGAATGGTCCTCGGTTCAGTAAGGTTGGAAGGCACGGATGCTGGGCGTATCACCTACCAGCGCGCGCGTGTAGTTACGCTGTGGACGATCCAGCACCTGGCTGGCGTCGCCCTGCTCTATCACACGGCCCTGGCGCAGCACCAGCACGCGATTGGCCAGCGAACGCACCACGCCCAGGTTGTGCGTGACGAACAGGATGGCCAGTCCTTCGGCCTGTAATTGCTGTAGCAGTTCCATGATCGCCGCCTGCACCGACACATCCAGCGCCGAGGTGATCTCGTCGCAGATCAGCAGGCGTGGTTGGCACAGCAGCGCGCGGGCGATGGCGACCCGCTGACGTTCGCCGCCGGACAAGGCGCCCGGCCAGGCATCCAGCACGCGGGCCTGCAACGCCACCTTGTGCAGCACCGCCAGGATAGCCGCTTCGCCATCCTGTTCCTGCGGCCGCACATGGCGCAGTACATGGCGCAAGGTCTGGCCGACGGTCTGGCGCGGATTCAGCGCGCGGTAAGGATTCTGGAAAATGTACTGGATCTCGCGGCGCTCGGCGGCGCCACGGGCGCGGGCCTGCAAGGGCAGCAGCGAGCGGCCATAACGTAGCTCCGCCTGCGCCGACGCGCCCAGTCCGGCCAGCAGGCGGGATAGCGTGGTCTTGCCGGAGCCGGATTCGCCCACCACGGCCAGACATTCGCCCGGCGAGACCGACAGGCCGACATCGAACAGCACCTGCTGGCGGCCATACCAGGCGTTGGCATGCGCGACCGACAGCAGCGGTTCGGCCGGTGGCGGCGGCGCCAGCTCAACGAATCGTACACTGGCGACTGCGGCCAGCGCTTCCGGCCGCACGCAGGCGGCGCGGTGCTGCGGCGCCACCTCCTGCAATGGCGGCACGACAGCGCAGGCGTCGATACGCCAGGCGCAACGCCCGGCAAAGGCGCAACCGGTTGCGCGTGCGCCCGGCGCCGCCGGCTGGCCGGGAATCGGCCGTGGCACGCTGGCCTTGCCGATATCAGGAATCGCCGCCAGCAGTCCCTTGGTGTAAGGATGGGCGGGATGCGCGAACAGCCGCGCGGAAGGCCCGCTTTCAACGATGCGCCCGGCGTACAGCACAATCACGCGGTCGGCCAGCTGGTGCACCACCGCCAGGTCGTGCGAGACATACACCGCCGCCGCACCGTAACGCTGGCATAGCTGACGCACGGTTTCGAGGATGCGCGCCTGCGTGGTGACATCCAGCGCGGTCGTCGGTTCGTCCAGCACGATCAGGCCCGGACGCGGCAGGAAGGCCAATGCCAGCAGCACCCGCTGCTGCTGGCCGCCCGACAGCTGGTGCGGGAAACGGCGCAAAAAGTCCGGCTCCTGCGGCAGGCCAACATCGCGCAGCACCTGCGTGATGCGTTGTCCGCGTTCCCCGCGCGGCAGCGACGGCGCGTGCAGGTGCAGCACTTCCTCCAGCGCGGCGCCGATGCGTTGCAGCGGGTTGAGTGCGGTGGCCGGGTCTTGCGCCACATGGCCAATCAAGCGCCCACGTAACCGCCGCAAGGTGGCTGGCGTCGCGCGCAGCACATCCTCGCCCGCCACCATCACGCTGCCGCCACTGATGCGTGCACCCTGCCGCACATGGCCCAGCAGAGCGCTGGCGATGCTGGTTTTGCCGGAGCCGGATTCGCCGACCAGGCCGAGGATCTGTCCCGCCTCCAGTTCAAACGCGATATCCGACACCACCTCGGCGCCGTTCTGCAAGGTGATGGCAAGGCCGGAAACGGCCAGCGCGGGGCTGGCCAGCAACTGCGGCAACTGGACGGGTGCGTTCATCGTTGTTCTATCCTCGCATTGAGTCGCGCCAGGCCATCCGCCAGCAGGTTGGCGCCCAACGCGAACAGTACAATCATCAGCACCGGCGCCAGCACCGCCCATGGCTGCGCCTGTAGGCCGGCACGATTTTCATTGATCATCAGGCCCCAGTCCGCCGCCGGTGGCGCCACGCCGTAACCGAGGAAGCTCAAGCCGGACAAGATCGTCACCGCCCATGACATCATGCTGCCGAAATGGACCAGCAGCGGCGTCAGGATATTCGGCAGCACTTCGCGCAGCAGGATGTGGCGGCGCGAGTAGCCCAGCAGCTCGGCCGCCTCGACAAACTCCTGCGAAGCCACACCCAGCGCCAGGCTACGCGCCAGGCGCAACATGCCGGGCAAGAAAGCAATCGAGGTGGTCAGCACGATCAGCCACGGCGCGCGGCCCAGCATCGACACCACCAGCAGCACCAGGATCAGGTTAGGGAAAGCCAGCAGCACGTCGGCACACCAGACCAGCGCGCGGTCTATGCGGCCGCCGGCGTGCGCCGCCAGCAATCCAAGCAGCGCGCCTGCCAGCAGCGCGATGATGGCGGCGGCGATGGTCATCCACACCATCGACCAGCCGCCCAGCAGTAGCCGTGACCACACATCGCGGCCAAGGTAGTCGTAGCCCAGCGGCGCGCCTTGCGCCGGTGCGCCGTACACCGGCCCGGTGAAATCAGCCGCGCCGTGCGGCGCCAGCCAGGGGCCGGCCAGCGCCACCAGCAGCACCAATAACGTCAGCAACAGGCCGCTACGCAGCGCGCGCTGACGCCAGACGCCGCGCAACCAATGGCGCAGCACCGCCGGGCCACTCATGGTTTGGCTCCGGCGCGGCCCTGGGATAGCGCGGTACGCAGACGCGGTGTCAGCAGCACCGCCAGCAGGTCGGCGCCCAGGTTGATCAGCACCACGCTGGCGGCAATCAGCAGTACCAGCGCCTGCACCACCGGCAAGTCACGCATTTCAATTGCCGCGTTCAGCGCGCTGCCAACGCCAGGATAGGCAAACACCACTTCCACCACCAGCGTCCCGCCCAGCAGCACGCTCAGTGTCAGCGCCAGGCCCTGGATGGCCGGGATCAGTGCATTCGGCAGCGCATGGCGCCACAGGATGCGCCACTCCGGCACGCCGCGCAGACGCGCGGCCAGCACATATTCCGATTCCAGTGCCTCGATCATGGCGGCGCGCACCAGCCGGCACAGGTAGGGCAAGCCCGCCAGCAGCAAGGTCGCCAGCGGCAGTACCAGGAAGCGTGGCTGCGCCCATGCCGAGCGGCCCGAGTCCAGCAGCGATACGGCCGGCAACCAGCGCCACACACTGGTGGCAAACAGCATCACCAGCGCGATGCCCAGCGCGAACTGCGGCACGGCCTTGACGGCAATCAGCGCACCGAGCACCTTGCGCTCCAGCCAGCTGTCGCGGTGCAGCGCCATCCACACGCCGCCACCCAGCGAAAACGGCACCAGCAGCAACAACACGCCGGCCAGCAGCGCCAGCGAATTGTCTGCGCGCGAGGCCAGCAAAGTCTGCACCGGCACATGTGAATCCAGCGATACGCCAAGATCGCCGCGCACCAGCCGGCCGCACCAGTTCAGGTACTGCACTGGCAAGGGCTGATCCAGCCCAAGTTGCCGTTGCAGCGTGCGCACCGTGGCTTCCGATGCTTCCGGTCCCAGCACCATGCGCGCCGGGTCGGATGGCAAGGCCTGGGTGGCGGCGAACACGATCACGCTGATGGCCACCACGGCCGCCGCGCCGCCCAGCAGACGTCGTCCCAGCCACAGCGCCCACGGCACCAGCGCAGTCAGTTGGCTCATCGTGTCAGCTCCTTAGCCACAGGTCATCGAAGCGCCAGGTGGTGAAGTGCGAGCGTTCCGGTTTGGCGCCGCCAACACGCGGCGATATGCCGTCCACCACGTTGGCGTAGCCCCAGATCAGCAGGCCGCCGCTGTCATGCTGGATCTGCTGCGCCTCGTGCACCAGCAGCTTGCGCCGCTCGACGTCCGGCTGCGCCATCGCTTCGGTCAGCAGTTGCGTGAAGCGGGCGTCGTTGAAGTGGGTTTTGTTGAGGGCCGCCAGCGGGCCATCGGTATTGGTGGCGGTGTGCAGGAATTCGCCACCCAGCTTATAGGTGGTACTCAAGGCCCAGCTGTCGCGCAGCGGGCCGTTGAACGTGGCGGCGTCGACCTGCTTGACGCGGATGTCGACGCCAGCCAGCCTGGCCTGATTGGCAAACACCTGCGCCGCCGCACTGCCGCCCGGTCCGGCCGCAAGTTCCAGTTGCAAGCGCTCGTGGCCCGCCGCGCGCAACAGCGACCTTGCCTGTTCCAGATCGTAGGGCCGCTGGGCGATGGCGTGGTTGTAGGTTGGATCAAGCGGCGAATACAGGTCATTGGCGATCCGCCCCTGGCCGCCCAGCGCGCGCTCCACAAGCTCCTGGCGATTCGCCAGCAGACGGAAAGCCTGCCGCACGCGCACATCGCGGAATGGTTCGGCGTTCAGGTTCATTTCAAAACCGTGCCAGCCGTGGCTTTGGCTGATGACCAGGTTGGCCACGCCGCTGGCGCGCAGCGCCGGAATCTGCTCGGGCGAGATGGCGTAGGCAGTATCGATCTGCCCCGCCAGCAAAGCCGCCACGCGCGCCGTCTGGTCCTTGAACTCGATGATTTCCAGTTCATCCGCATACGGCTTGCCGGGCTTGAAGTAGTTTTCAAAGCGGGTGAACAGCGACCGCTGCCCGGGCGTGAATTCCTTCAGCTTGTACGGCCCTGCGCCGACCGGATTGCGCACCGGGTCATAGTCGGTCGGCACGATGCCGCCGAAATTGACCCAGCCGTCCGGCAGCGGCAAAAAGCCGGCGCCATCGCGGATCGGAATGCGCACGGTGCGCTCATCCAGCTTGACGATGTTGTCGCGGTCTATGCGCTGCACCAGCGACGCAAACGGCGACGCCAGTTGCGGGTCGGACAGGCGGCGCGCCGAGAAAATCAGGTCATCGGCGCTGATGGTTTTCCCGTGATGGAATTCCAGCCCCTTGCGCAGGCGGATGGTCCAGGCGCTGGCGTTGGCGTTGACGCTGACCTCTTCGGCCAGCGCCAGGTCCGGCGTCATATGCTCGCTCCACTCCCACAGCTTGCTGTACAGCGCGAAGCCGCGAATGATGCCGCTGCCGACCGGCTTGTGGACATCCAGATTGCCGCTATGGCTGCCGTCGACGATGCCCAGCCGCAGGCGGCCGCCCTGGCGCGGCTTGTCGTCCAGCGCGGCAGCGGCGCTGGCGGATGCATTGCCTGCGCCGCCCTGCTGCTCGCAGCCGGCGAGCAAGCCGCCGAAGGCCAGGCCGGCGCCCAGTGCGGCGCCGCCACGTAAAAAGTCCCTGCGCGAGTGCTGTCCCATGCGGCCTCCTTACGCTGCAGCGGCCAGTGGCGCCTGTGCGGCAGGCCGGCGTCCCGGCGACAGCAACGGTACGTCGAAGCCGTGGTCCAAGTCCAGCAGCGGGAATAGCAGGTCGGCCACGCGGTACGCCTCTTCGATCAACGGCCAACCGGACAGGATGAAGGTGCCAACGCCGTGTGCCTGGAATTCGCGGATGCGCGCCGCCACGTTCTCGGCGCTGCCGACCAGCGTGGTGCCCTGCGCCGGGCCAAGCACGTTAAAGCCGTGCAGCGCCGGGCCGGTCCAGATGTTTGGATAAATCTCATAATCGCGTGCCTTCGGCAGGCGGCCGGCACGAATCTGCTCCAGGTTGCGGTTGACCTGCGGGTCCGGGCTGACATAGGTATCGAAATGCTCGCCCGGCGGCAGTTGGCGCTCGATCGACTGGCGCGCATACTCGACCGAGGTGCGGCTGACCAGGTACTCGGCATATTCCCACGCCTCCTCCTCGGTTTCGCGCACGATGATCTGCAAGCGCGTGCCATATTCCAGTTGGCGTCCCAGCTTGGCCGCCTCGGCGCCGACGCGGCGGAATTTTTCACCCAGCCTGGCCGGGGTGTTGGCAAAGCTCAAATACACATCCAGCGTCTGCACCGAATGCGCCACGCCGGGGCCGGAGGTGCCAGCGCCCCACAGCGGGATAGGCGCATAACTCGGCGCAGCAGCGCCACGCTGGCTGCCACCGCCGGCATCGGCCGGACGCGGTGCGATCTGAATGTATTTGCCGTCGTAGCCAGCACCGCTGCCGCTGTACAGGCGCTTGAAGGCATCCCAGTATTCCAGGCTGTAATCGTAGCGCTCATCATGCGGCAAGTGGAAACCTTGCGACGGCAGCACCTTGTCGTTGCCATTGACGACGTTGTAGATCAGGCGATTGCCTGAGAAGCGGTTGATGGTCTGCGCGATCTGTGCCAGCTTGGCCGGCGCGATCAGGCCCGGATAGACGGCTGCCACGAACTTCATGCGCTGGGTGACCGACAGCACCGATGCCGCCAGCACGTTGACTTCGTCGGCGCCGGTGGCCAGTAGCGCACCGTAGTAACCCAGCTTGTCGATGGTGCTGGCCAGTTGCTGCAAATGACCGTAGCCGGTCTGCCAGCGTCCATCCGCTTCCCACGGCACCTGGCCGTCCGGCGCGGTCAGATACCACAATATTTTTACGCCCGTTTTCCCGCTCATCGCCTGCTCCTTCAATGGTTATTCCTGTATTTCGCAAAAGCCGTGCCCGCGCGGGATGGCCAAAACTGCTGCGCGTGCAACGGCGCTGCTGCTTTTTCAACAGCGCGCTGCTGCTTGCGCAGCGGCGCTTAGAAGCGGTACGCCAGCGAGGCTTGCAGCGCGCGCGGCACGCCCGGCTGCAAAAACTCGGTGGTGGCGCCGGTCAACCCGTTGACGAAGTTCTGCTCATTGGTAACGTTGAGGATGCGTAGCGCCGCATCCCACTTCGGCTGGCGGTAGTACAGCGTCAGGTTCAGGTTGTGCTCATTCGGCACGGTAGCGTTGTGGGCCAGGCTGGTGTCCCACTTGCTGGTCCACCAGGCGGAGGCCTCGGCGCCGAAGCCTTTGCCGAAGCGCACATCGACATAGCCGTTGAGCGAGTGCTGCGGGATGCCGGGCGCCTTGCTGGAGCCTGGTGCGGCGCGCTGGTTCAGCGTATTTCCGTCGGCGAACACGGTGGCGTTGTCGGCCACGAAGCCGTACGGCGAGAAGAAGCCGGCCGGGAAAGTGATGTAGGTGTACTTGGCGTTGATCAGCGAATAGTTCAGGCCCGCCGTCACATCACGCGTGGCTTGCAGGCGCAGCGACAGGTCGACACCACGGATCTGCATTTTCGGCACGCTGCCATCGGTCAGCGGCGCCACGTCACGCTGCTGGCGATAGGCGGCAATGGTGCCTTGCAGACGGCCGGGTATCAGCTCGGCCTTCGCGCCGACTTCAAACAAGCGGCTCAAGCTGCGGAAGTTGAGTGGATTCAGTTTGTTATTGGCGCCCCAGGTCAGCACGTCTGCAAAGCCGCCGGTGTTGATCGAATACGAGCGGTCATAGGTCGCGTACAGCGTACTGTCCGCAGTCGGCTTATACAGCAGGCTGCCCTGTACCGCCGGCAGGTAGGCGCGCAGCGAATCCGATACTTCCTGCGCTGCGGTCAGGTAGACCGGATTGTGAATGTAGGCGTCAACGCGGGTGCCGCTCAGGCCGAGGTTCAGGCCATAGCGCTCGTCCAGCAGGAAGTTCTGCTGGGTGAACAGGCCGAGGTTTTTCCAGTCACCGTCCGAAGTGTAGACGGCGCCGCCGGCTGCCGGTGACCCACCGCGCTCCGAATAGAAGTCGCCGCCGGCCGGATAGGCAGCAGGCAGGCTCAGATAGCCAAACGCGCTGGAATATTGCGGCACGCCGGCAGTGCCGATCCACGAACCGGGACCGGATGGCGAGGCCAGGCCGAGCAGCGTTCCTGGCGTTTTCAAGTCCAGCGGCGCAGTCAGGTCATACGGATTGATAGTGAAGCTGTTGTTGGCCGCTTTGGTACTGAAGCGTTCGTAGCGGTAGCTGACACCGGTATTGCTGTCGTGCCGCAGCGGCAGGCCAAACAGCGTGTAACCGCCATTGCCGCGCAGTTCCAGCCGGTCTTCAAAGATGCGGTCCTCGATCTGCGTGAAGAAACTGCCGACCGAACTGCCGGTATCCTTGGAGTGCTGGTACAGGGCGCTGTTCAGCAGCGACCAGCCGCGCGTGATGTCCCATGCCACGCGCAGTTGCGAGGTCTCGCGGCGTGCCGTGTTCTTGTCGTTCGGGTTGGAGTACGCCGAATCGGACAGCGATGTCAGGCCATTGCCCTGCAAGCCCGGATCGTAGACCCAGCCGCGCACGGTGCCCGGCGTGGCAGCGTTGGTGAGGAAGGACGGCAACGCCGTACCGCTCAGCAGCGCTCCGGCGACATACTGCTTGACGCCGGCCGTGTTGGTGACGGCGGTACGCTGCTGCCAACCCACCACCGATGAGTTATAGGCGCCCGATGCGTACACCGGCGAATAATACTTGATCGAAGCGCCACTGCCGACGCTGATGATCGGCGTCGCACGGCCACCGTAATACTGGCCGCTGTCGATCAGCGTCTGCGTCACGCGGTTCCAGCCGTGGGTGACATTGAAATCGTAGTAGTCGTCCACCGCCAGATTCCAGTCAACGCGCACGCCGGCGGCCGGCTTCCACGCCAGCGCGCCGTAGAAGGCGTTGTAGTTATTACTGACGCCATCGGCGTAGTCCTTGGCGCGCTGAGGCGTCACACTGACGCGGTAGGCCAGCGTCTCGCTCAGCGGGCCGGTCAGATCGAAGGTCAGCGAGTTGGCACCATACGAGCCACCGCCCGGCACCCAGGTGCCCAGTTGCGCGCTGACCTGGCCGTGCTGGCTCTCAAAGTCCGGCTTCTTCGACAGGTAATTGGCATAGCCGCCACTGCGCGAGGAGATGCCGAACACTTGCGGCACCGGGCCGGCGACAATATCGACGCCCTCGAAGGCATTGGTATTAAAAGGATGGCGCACATTGTAGGTACGCTGGCCATCCTGGTATAGCTCGGACGCCTGGCCGCGTATCAGCGGCGCCACCGAGACGTTCTGGCCGCCGTTGCGCGTCACGCCAGGCGCGTACTTGACCAGGTCGTCGGCAGTCTTGATGCCATCCCGCAGCAACTGGTCGGCATTGACCTGCGATACCGAGCGTGGCGTATCCAGCAAGCTGGTATCGGTGCCGTACACCGAACTGACCGGACGCCTGGCCAGCGCAGTGCTCTGCCCTTTCACCACCACCACCGAGCCGTCGGCAATCGCTTCCACCGCTGGTGCGGCAGCGTCGTCCGCCACAGCTGCTGCGGCAGGATCAGCCTGCGCCTGCAACGCGGTCAACGCCAGGGCAACCGCCAGCGCCAGGCGGCGCGGCGTGGGTTGAGGAAGTTGGTGATTCATGATTCGGCTCCGATCTTTGTGGTTGGTTGCTTGCACAAAGTGCAGTTTCCATGCCACTCAAATCGGCGCCGTTTCACGCCCGGATTGCTGGATTTGCAGCGCGAACTGCTGTTTATTCAACAGCCGGCGCCGCCCTGCGCTGTTGCGCGGGCGACAAAAAAAAGGCCGCCGCATAAGCTCATGCGGCGGCCTTCTATGGAGCGTGGAAGATTATGCTTCCTTGATACGCCTGGCGATATGCGCCAGCGCGTCTTCCACCTGGTCGATCAGGATCAGGCACAGGTCACCGTCTTGCAAGCGCGCCAGCGCGGTGTCGATGGCCTTGAATTCGCCGTAGATTTCCTCAACGTGCGAAGTGCGCGGTGCGCCGGTCAGGCCGGAGCGCAGCAGCGCCACCACTTCGCCGTCGACGCGGCCACGCTGGCAGGCGTCTTCGTACAGCAGCACGTCGTCAAATGCGCGGCCAAGGATCTCGGTCTGCTGCGAGATGTCCTGGTCGCGGCGGTCGCCTGCGCCGGAAATCACCACCACGCGGCGCTTGGCCGGCATGGTTTCCACCGCCTTGACCAGTGCCAGGATGGCGTCCGGATTGTGGCCGTAGTCGGCGATCAGCGTCGCGCCCTTGTAGTCGAACACATTGAAGCGGCCCGGCGCATTGTCCGAATCGTTGGCGAAGGTTTTCAGGCCGAGGCGGATCGCATCCCAGCCGATGCCCACGCCCCACGCCGCAGCGACGGACGCCATGACGTTCTCCACCTGGAAGCCGATGGCGCCGTTGCGGGTGATCGGCACCTGCGACAGCGAGATGCGATGCTGCTCGCGGCCTTCCGCCGCGACGATGTCGCCATCTTCCACATACACGGTGCGGCTGCCCTGCGCCAGGTGCGTGGCGATGACGGGATGCGTGCGGTCGGCGCCGAAGAAGATCACCTTGCCACGGCAGGTGGCCGCCATGCCGGCGACGATAGGATCAACCGCGTTCAGCACCGCGTAGCCGCTTTCCGACACGTTCTGCACGATCACGCGCTTCAGCACCGCCAGGTCTTCCACGGTGGTGATGTAATTCAGGCCCAGGTGGTCGCCCATGCCGATATTGGTGACGACTGCCACCTGGCAGCGGTCAAAGGCCAGGCCTTCGCGCAAGATGCCGCCACGCGCGGTTTCAAACACCGCCGCATCAACATCAGGATGCAGCAGCACGTTGCGCGCGCTGCGTGGACCGCTGCAATCGCCGCTATCGGTCTGGCGGCCTTCGATGTAGACGCCGTCGGTATTGGTCATGCCGGTGCGCAGGCCGCTGGCGGTCAGCAGGTGCGCGATCAGGCGCACGGTGGTGGTCTTGCCGTTGGTGCCGGTCACCGCTACCACGGGAATGCGGCCGTTTTCGCCAGGCGCAAACATGGTGTTGACGATGGCTTCTCCCACCGCGCGGCCTTTGCCAAACGATGGCGCGATGTGCATGCGCAGGCCCGGCGCGGCATTCACTTCCACCACGCCGCCACGTTGATTTTCAATTGGCTCCAGCACGTTGTCGCACACCACGTCCACGCCGCACAGATCGAGGCCGATCATTTGCGCCGCTTCCACCGCACGCGCCGCTACTTCCGGATGCACGTCATCGGTGACGTCGGTAGCGGTGCCGCCGGTCGACAGGTTGGCGTTGTTGCGCAGGATGACGCGCTGGCCCTTGGCCGGCACCGAATCCGCGTTCAGGTCTTGCAGTGCCAGGCGCGCCAGCGCGATGTCGTCGAAGCGGATCTTGGTCAGCGAAGTCGAGTGGCCCGAGCCGCGACGCGGGTCGGCATTGACGATCTCCACCAGCTGGCGCACGGTGTGCACGCCGTCGCCCACCACCAGCGGCGGATCACGGCGCGCGGCAGCCACCAGCTTGTTGCCGATGACCAGCAGGCGGTAATCGTGACCTGGCAAGTAGCGCTCGACCATCACATCGTCGCGGAATTCCTTGGCGGTGCGGAAGGCAGCCTTCAGATGGTCTTCCGTCATGATGTTGACCGTGACACCCTTGCCCTGGTTGCCGTCCTTCGGCTTGACCACCACCGGCAGGCCGATTTCCTGCGCGGCTTTCCAGGCGTCGGCTTCATCTTCGACCGAACGGCCGATAGGCACCGGCACGCCGGCGGCGTGCAGCAGCTTCTTGGTCAGTTCCTTGTCCTGCGCGATGGTCTCGCCAATGGCGCCGGTGGTGTCCATTTCAGCGGCCTGGATGCGGCGCTGTTTCGAGCCCCAGCCAAACATCACCATCGAGCCTTCGGTCAGGCGGCGAAACGGAATGTCGCGCGCCACGGCGGCGTTGACGATGGCGCCGGTGCTTGGGCCCAGGCGCACGTCTTCATCCAGGTCGCGCAATTCGGTCAGCGCGGCTTCCAGGTCGAAGGCGGTATCGGCCAGTACCGAGACGATCAGCGCCTCGGCCAGTTCCACGGCGCGGCGGCCGACGGCTTCTTCGGTGTACTCCACCACGGTTTGATAGATGCCCTCTTCCAGCGTGGCGTGCGTGCGGCTGAACGTCACCGGGCAGCCGGCTTGCGCCTGCAGGCTCAGGGTCACCACTTCCAGCACGCGGGCCAGCGGCACGGCGCTGGAATTGCCGGTCGGGTGCAAGGCGCCAACGGCAGGAAAACGCGCGTGCAGGCGCTGTTCGAAGTTCGGCAGCGTCGCGATCGATTGTTCTTCCGGCGGGCACGAAACGATGACTTCCACTCCAGTATGGTGGCTCCAAAGATTCGGGCCGCGAAGGGCGCGGATACGTTTAACTTCCATGATTATTCTTGTTCTTTCAATGAGGTGTTTTCTTTGGATTCGCTTCCCAGGTGCGCAAGCCGGCGCCGATCAGCTCCGGCGTCAGGCCCAGCGCCCAGCCGGCGGCAATCGCGGCCAGCACGGCTTCCGGCGGCACCAGCGGCGATAGCGGCAGCGTGCCCGCCTCGGTCTGGCCCTCGGCCATCACGATGCAGTTGGCACGCTGGAACACCACGCGTTTGCCGTCCTGGCGATGCGCGGCGATAGCAGCCAGGTGCTCGTCCACGCCGTAGAAAATCACTTCGCCGTCACACAGGTCGGCCATTTCAACCACTTGCGGATCGGCGGCATTCAACACTGCGGCGCCGCCCGGCAGCACCACGTCGACCTGCGTGCGCAGCACGTTGTACAGGCGCTCCTCGCTGTCGATGTGGAACTCGCTCACCTCTTCCAGGCCGCTGACATCGGTGACCACGCCCACCGTGCATTTGTCGTAGGCCAGGCCTTCGGCCAGGATCATGCGTGCGCTGTTTTCAAACACGCCCGCTTCAACACTCTTGTTCAGCAGGAGGCGCTCGCCGGTTTCCCAGTCGGAGAAGCCGTCGCGCGGCAGCAGGCGGCCGTTGACGAACAGGCCATCGGCACAGGTCAGGCCGGTTTTCTTGCCGCTGATTTGCAGCAGCCAGGCGACCAGGCGCGCGGTCATCGTGGTGCCATGTTTGCCGGCGATGCCGACGATCGGCATGCGGCCGGTGGCTTCGCCAAACAGGTGCTCGACAATCGCTTCGCCGACGTTGCGCGGCTCGCCTTCGGCCGGCTTCAGGTGGGCCAGCAGGCCCGGGCTGGCGTTGACTTCGATGATGGCGCCGCCGGTTTCTTCCAGCGGACGGGTGACGTCCGACGTCACCAGGTCGATGCCGGCGATGTCCAGGCCAACCACGCGCGCCGCCAGTGCAGCCATCGCGGCCACTTGCGGGTGCACCTTGTCGGTGACGTCGATAGCGACGTTGCCGTTCGGCTGAATAAGCACTTTCTGGCCATCGGCCGGCACCGAGCCGTGGGTCATGCCCTGGCGCTTCAGCTCCAGGATGATCTCGCCCGATTCGTCAGGCTTGACGCGGCCCAGCGGGAATTCCTCGGTTTCGCCACGGCGCGGATCGGTGTTGATTTGAGTGTTGCACAGTTCCAGCACGCTCGACTTGCCGTCGCCGGTGACCCACAGCGACTCGCCAGCAGCGGCGGCCACCACGCGGCGGCCCACCACCAGCAGGCGGTGTTCGTCGCCGACGATGAAGCGCTCGACGATCACGCTGCTGCTGTCGCCCTCCTGCGCGGCCAGTTCATAGGCGGCGGCGACATCGGCTTCGTTGGTCAGGTTCAGCGATACGCCACGGCCATGGTTGCCGTCATACGGCTTCAGCACCACTGGCAGGCCGATGTCCTGCGCGGCTTCCCATGCTTCGGTAGCGCTGGTGACAAGCTGGCCTTCCGGCACCGGCACGCCGCACGACGACACCAGCGTTTTGGTCAGGTCTTTATCGGAGGCGATGCCTTCGGCGATGGCCGACGTGTGTTCGGTTTCGGCGGTCCAGATGCGGCGCTGCGCGGCGCCGTGGCCCAGCTGCACCAGGTTGCCGTCGGTCAGGCGGATGAAAGGAATCTTGCGCACGCCGGCGGCGTCGACGATGTTGCCAGTGCTTGGGCCGAGGCACAGGCTCTCGACCATGTCGGTCAGCGTGGCGACGGTGGCGTCCAGATCGTAAGGCTTATCTTCGATCATCGCCATCAGCAGGTCGCGGCCGGCGGCCAGCGCGGCGCGGCCGACTTCTTCCTGGCGGGTGCGGAAGGCCATTTTATACAGGCCGCTGTCCGGGCTGATTTCGCGGGTCTTGCCGAAGCCGGTTTTCATGCCGGCCAGGTTTTGCAGCTCCAGTACCACGTGTTCCAGGATGTGGCCGGCATACGTGCCGTCGCGCAGGCGCTCCAGGAAGCCGCCGTGCTCGCCCACGCCGCAGCGGTGGACGATCAGGCCTGGCAAAATGGTGGTCAGACGCTCATACAAACCAGGCAACAAATTCGATGGGAAGTTCTCCAGTTCGCCAATATCCAGCCACGCCTCGATGACCGGGCGATAGGTCCAGATATTCGGACCGCGCAAATGGGTTACGCGGAGAACTTCAATGTCTTTCTTCTTAGTCATGTGTTGATTCTTGTAACTTTGTTATCGGCTTTGCCAGCCCGCGCCGTATTGTAAACCCTGTATCCGTGCCCTGCTGCTGTGCGGTATACTTGCCGCCAACGCAAAACAAGCTTTTTATTGTTTTCTGTCAAATGTTTGATCAATGACAGAATACCGTAAATAAGCCGCAACAACAGCCCTTTTCCCCTCCGGAGTACGCCGCACGATGACGACCGAACAACTTTCCAACGTATCCAGCCTGAGCGAGCTTCCCGAACGCTGGCGTTCCGAGATACAGGCACAACTTTCCCAAGAGGAAAACGTTGTAAGTGCCCTGGAGGTTGACCTGGATCAGCAACTTCGTTTTTCGAAGGGCGCGATGCTGGTGACGCCGGCCCGTTTGCTGGCCCGCGCGCCGGGTGCGGCCAGCTGGGAATCGTGGCCGTTTTCGCCGGGCATGGTGTTGAAACACCACGACCACGCCGGCGTCGGTCATCTCGAATTAATCAATAAACAAGGCCGACTGGGCGCATGGCGCTTCACGCTGGGTCAGAACCTGGCGGCGATCCGCCTGGTCGAGCAGTTCGACGCGCACCGCGACAGCCACGCCAGCGGCCAGCCGGTGGTGGTCGACGACAAAAACGTCTGCCCAAGCTGCAAGGCGCCGATGGAGCCGGACCAGGAAGAATGCCCGGTCTGCACCAAGGTGGTCTACACGCCGCCGTCGACGTGGACGCTGTTCCGCCTGTGGCGCTTCGCCCGGCCGTACAAATGGCAGCTGGCGCTCGGCTTCACGCTGATGCTGCTGTCGACCGGCGCGCACATGATTCCTCCTTACCTGACCATCCCGCTGATGGACAATGTGCTGATCCCGTACCAAAGCGGCAAGCCGGTCGATCCGTCGCTGGTGGCGCTGTACATGTCCGGCCTGGTGGGCGCGGCGGTGATGGCGTGGATTTTCGGCTGGGGCAAGACCTATGTACTGGCGCTGGCCTCGGAACGTATCGGCGCCGACCTGCGCACCACGACCTATGAACACCTGCTGCAGCTGTCGCTGGAATACTTCAGCGGCAAGCGCACCGGCGACCTGATGTCGCGCATCGGCTCCGAGAGTGACCGCATCTGCGTGTTCCTGTCACTGCACCTGCTGGACTTCCTGTCCGACTGCCTGATGATCATCATGACCGGCATCATCCTGTTCAATCTCGATCCATGGCTGGCCATCTGCACACTGGGGCCGCTGCCGTTCATCGCCTGGATGATCCACCTGGTGCGCGACCGCCTGCGCACCGGCTTCGAAAAGATCGACCGCGTGTGGGGCGAGGTCACCAACGTGCTGGCCGATACCATTCCCGGCATCCGCGTGGTGAAGGCCTTTGCGCAGGAGGCGCGCGAGGCGAACCGCTTCCGCACCGCCAACAAGCACAATCTGGCGGTCAACGATAAGCTGAACAAGGTATGGTCGCTGTTCTCGCCGACCGTGTCCTTCCTGACGGAGCTGGGCTTGCTGGTGATCTGGGTATTCGGTATTTATCAGGTCTCCAAGGGCAATATCACTGTCGGTGTGCTGACTTCCTTCATCGCTTACGCCAGCCGCTTCTACGGCCGCCTGGATTCGATGAGCCGCATCGTTTCGGTGACGCAGAAATCGGCATCGGCCGCCAAGCGTATCTTCGATATTCTGGACCACGTGTCGTCGGTGCCTGAACCGGCCAATCCGGTCAAGCTGGATAAGGTCGAGGGCAATATCTCGCTGCGCGAAGTCGGCTTCCGCTATGGGAATCGCGCCGTTAATCGCGGCATCAACCTCGACATCAAGGCAGGCCAGATGGTTGGCCTGGTGGGGCACTCGGGCTCCGGCAAGTCCACGCTGGTCAATCTGATCTGCCGCTTCTACGATGTGGCCGAAGGCGCGATTCTGCTGGACGGCAAGGACATCCGCTCGTTCAGGGTGGCCGACTATCGCCGCAACATCGGCCTGGTACTGCAGGAGCCGTTCCTGTTCTTCGGCACCATTGCCGAGAATCTGGCCTACGGCAAGCCGGATGCGACGCGCGAAGAAATCATCGCCGCTGCGCGCGCCGCGCATGCGCACGAATTCATCCTGCGCCTGCCGCAAGGCTACGACTCGATGGTTGGTGAGCGTGGCCAGGGCCTGTCGGGCGGCGAGCGTCAGCGCATCTCGATCGCGCGTGCGCTGCTGATCGATCCGAAGATCCTGATCCTCGACGAAGCCACCGCCTCGGTGGACTCGGAAACCGAAAAAGAAATCCAGAAGGCGCTGGACAATCTGGTGCAAGGCCGTACCACCATCGCCATCGCCCACCGCCTGTCAACGCTGCAAAAAGCCGACCGCCTGGTGGTGCTGGATCGCGGCGTGGTGGTGGAAGATGGTCCGCATGACGAACTGATGGCGCGCGAGGGCGCGTACTACCGCCTGTATCAGGCGCAGGCCCGCAATGTGGACACGGACCTGGACGACGGTAGCAAGGAATAACACGATGACGACTACATTTGAACTGACCCGTAATCCCTTCGGCCGCCTGGTGCTGACCACCGTGGACGGCGTGGTGCATGAAGGCGTGTCGCCGGTGCGCGCGTTCCCGGTGCAGGCGCCGGAAGATGGTATCTCGCTGCTGAACACCGATGGCAAGGAAGTGGCGTGGATCGACTTGATCAGCGACCTGCCGCCGGCGATTGGCGCGCTGGTGTCCGAAGAGCTCGGCGGGCGTGAATTCATGCCCGAGATCTCGCGCATCAACAGCGTGACCAGCTATGCGACGCCATGCACCTGGTCGGTGGTGACGGATCGCGGCGATACCGAATTCGTGCTGCGCGGCGAAGAAGACATCCGCCGCCTGACGGTTGACACGCTGCTGGTCTCCGACATCCACGGCATCCACTACCTGGTCCGCGACCTGCGCGAACTGGACAAGCACAGCAAAAAAATCCTCGACCGCTTCCTGTAATCCCCCTCCCGCGCCATCGGCCCAACACCGATGGCGCCGCCTTCCCCATCTGATCTAGCGCAAAGCATGCGCAAAAAATGCCTGCATGATGGAATCGTGCGCCCATCAAGAAGGTGCGGGAAGGCATACAATGAATCTCCTCGAACCGAAGTCACACATACCGCAGCGCCCGGCTCCCAAACGGAAGTGAAGCGCCGCAAGCCCGCGCCTGCCAAGCAGCAGCCGCCGAAGGAGGGAGCCGATCATGGATGAAGACAAGGAAGAGCTGTACTTCAATTTCCGCTACGCACAACGCCTGTGTCAGCGCACCGCGCGCTTTTACCGCCGCATCCAGACTTCGTTAGTCTTCATGAGTCTGCTTGCGGGAAGCAGCGCGGTGGCGGCACTAGCGGCGCAGTTGCCGGCGCAATCGGCTTGGCTGCTGGCGACGTTTGCGGTATTCGGCTGTATCCAGCTTGCCGTGCGGCCTGCGGATCGCATCGCTGCCAATGAGGCCGACATGAGAAAGTACAGCGCCCTGCTTGCCAAGCTGAATTTGCTGGATGCGCCGGCCCTGCAACAATTACTCGACGAAGCGCGGCAATCTGACACGATTGAAGTCGAACATCTGCGTCCGGTTGCCTACAACGATGTCGTACTGGAGATAGACGAGCCGGACGCACTGATTCCACTCACGCCCATGCAAAAGCTGATGGGCGCATTGGCGTGATTATTTAAAGGCCTTGATCACCGCATCAAACTTCACTTTAAGCGATTCGTCGTGCGGCGTGATGCGTGGTACTTCGCGCTGTACGCCAAGCAGCTGGTAGACCGCCATCTGCGCCGCACGCACCGAGTATTCGACGGTGAACACCACGTCCTCCGGCACCTCGACAAACTGGCTGACGAAGGCCAGATTGCGCGAACCGGTGGGCACTGGCAGCGGACGGTCGCTATGCTGGCGCGGCATGAACATGCTGGTGATATACGGCATGCGGCATGGAATACAGTTCGCGCTCGACATCACCTGTTCGTAATCGAAATTCAGATGGCCGCACAGCTCGCGCAGGATCTCTTCACCACTGCACTCCGCCATCGGCTTGGCGACAAAATTACCGATGCGGTCCGGATGCAGTCCATAGCCCCAGAACACCTGCACACCTTCCGGCTGCCCGGCAAAGTGCGGCTGATGCGCCAGCACCACCGACATGAACCAGTTGGAATCCTTGAACGTCACCAGCCCGCCCGTACCGGCCACATTGCCGGTGAATTTCTCCATGCGGTCGAAGAAGGCCGGATCTTTCAGCGTCACCGTGAACGACTCCCACCACGATTCCGCAATGCTGGAATTGAACGCCGCCGGATTGCCGAACTGCGGCCGGCCAGCAGCCAGCTTTTCCCACAACGCCCAGCCCTGGCTGTCACGCTTGTCCAGCCTGGACGGTGCGCTGTGCATGCTGCCGTAGCTGGAAGCATCGGTCATTGATCCATTCTGGAAGAACACCAGGTCTTCGGGACGGACCTGGATGGTGTGCGCCTCGCCATCGCGCAGGTAGCGGATCGCGGTCACGGTGGACGCGTCTTCGGTCAACGACAGATCCTCGACCTTGGCGCCGAGCAGCACCTGCACGCCCTGCTGCTGCAACCAGTGCTGCAATGGCCGCACCAGCGAATCGTATTGATTGTAGACCGTGCGCTTGACGCCAGCCAACGTCTCGATGCGTGAGAACTCCTTCATGAAGCGGCGCAGGTAGCGCTTGAACTCCACCGCGCTGTGCCACGGCTGGAAGGCAAACGTGGTCGCCCACATATACCAGAATTTGGTCTCGAAGAATTCCGGCGACAGCCAGTCGGTGATTGCGCTATCGCCCAGATCCTTCTCGTCGGCCTCCTCCAGCTTGACCAGCTCCAGCCGGTCCTCCATCGAGAAGCCCATCGAACTGACATCGACCTTGAAACGGTTGCGGTCCACCAGCCGCGCACGCGAATACGACTTGTGCAGTTCGTTGAACGCGATGGTTTCGTCGTACACCGTCTGGCCCGGATGTTCCAGCGACGGGATGCTCTTGAACAGATCCCAGGTGCACTCGTAGTTGTCAGTGGTGAGCATGCGGCCGCCGCGCAGCGTGTAGCCGCTGTCCGGATTGCCGCCGCCGTCAAGACTGCCGCCCGCCAGCGGCAGGGCTTCAAAGATGGTGATATCGCTGCCGGCCACGCCGCCATCGCGAATCATGAACGCCGCTGCGGCCAGTGACCCGATGCCGCCGCCAACCAAATACGCTTTAACAGGATTACTCATGACGCACACTCCCTCAGTTGAGATGAACCGATTTTAGACAGTCAACTCAACCAAGGTCATTGCGCACGATTCAGAAAAGCCGGGATTAGAAGTGCTTACCTAAAAGGCAATCCAATCGAACAAAAATGGCTTATTTTTCGGTGTACATATTCGCGTACTTCAGACCGAAATACAGGATGAACAGATAGCAAGCGGCCGGCACCAGGAACGACAGTTGCAGGCTGACGGTGTCCGCCAGGTAGCCCTGCGCAAACGGCACCAGCGCACCACCGACGATCGCCATGCACAGCACGCCGGAACCCTGGCCGGTCAGCGGACCCAGTTTATTCAGCGCCATCGAGAAGATGGTCGGGAACATGATGGAGTTGAACAGGCCCACCGCCAGAATCGACCACATCGCCAGCGAACCGCTGCTGAAGATCGCCAGCAGCACCAGCACAATCACCGCCGCCGAGTTGAAGGCCAGCGCCTTGCCTGGGCTGACGGTGCGCATCACCGCGAAGCCGATGAAACGGCCGATCATCGCGCCGCCCCAGTAGAAGCTGACGTAATGGGCCGCCGTCTCCGCCGTCAGGCCCGCCACATGCGGCTCGCCGAGGAAGTTGATCAGGAAGCTGCCAATCGACACTTCGCCGCCGACGTACAGGAAGATCGCCACGACGCCCAGCGCCAGATGTCGGTGTTTCAGCGCATCGGCAAAGGTGCCTTGCGCGCCCGCCTGTTCAGCGTCGACGATCTTCGGCAGGCGCGCCAGCGCGAACAGGACGGCCAGCACCAGCAGCGCGGCAGCCAGCACCAGATAAGGGCCTTGCACACTGGCCGCTTCCTTGGCGCGATACGCGGCCTGCTCCACTTCCGGCAGCTTGGCCAGATCAACAGCGCTCAAAACGCCGCCGCCCAATATCAGCATGCCGCCCAACGCAGGCGCCACGGTGGTACCCAGCGAGTTGAAGGCCTGCGTCAGCGTCAGCCGGCTGGACGCCGTGCGCGGATCACCCAGCGCCGCCACATACGGATTGGCCGCCACCTGCAAAATGGTGATGCCACCCGCCAGCACGAAGAAGGCAATCAGGAACAGCGTGTAGCCGCTGGTCGCCGCCGGATAGAACAACACGCAGCCGGCAGCTGCTATCGTCAGTCCGGCCACGGCGCCATTCTGGTAGCCGAGCTTCTTGATCAGCATGCCCGCAGGCAGCGAGACGATGAAGTAGGCGCCGAAGAAGCAGAACTGCACCAGCATCGCCTGCACATAGGTCAGCGTGTACACCGCCTTCAGGTGCGGGATCAGCACGTCGTTCAGCGACGTGAGCAAGCCCCACATGAAGAACAGGATAGTAACGATGACCAGCGGCCCGGTATTTCCACCGGCAGTCTGTGACTGCCCCGGCGCCACCGCAGTTTGCGAATAATGTTCCATGCTTTACCTTCTCCTTTTATTATTTAAGATCCGCGCACGCCAGCGCATCCTTGTCCTTGGCGGCGCCGCCAACGATCTGGATGTTGGCGAACGTCGCCGTAAACGGCGCATCGGCGGCGATGCTGAACGGCGTACTGAATGCCGCCAGCGGCAAGCCCTTGGCGGCAAAGCAGGCCAACGGAATCTTCACCGTCTGCTTGCCCTTGCCCACCAGTTGCTTCAACACTTCGCTGGCATCCAGCTCCGTTGTCTCCATGCCCACCAAGACCTTGCCCTGCGGCGCGACCGTCACGATGGTATCAAACTGCAGCGCGCCGTCGGTGCTGGCAAACGCCGGCAGCTTGCGCGCCTTGCTGGCCTGTGCTTCCAGTTTCGCCGCGCCGGTCCAGGTCAGGCGCTTGGCGTCCTGCTGGGTGTTGATCTGCGCAGTTTCCACTTTCACGGTCGGCAGGTTGAACACCGCGTTCAAGTCCGCCCCCAGCGCCACGCGCTGGCCGCCGCTGCTGACATACAGGCCATACGTCGCGCGGTCGGTCGGATTGTACACCGGCACCGCCAGCGACTTGCCGCAACCGCCTTCCGGATAACTGGTGTCCAGCTGCGGCACCGTCGCCTTGCTGCTGTAATTCAGACCATAGCCATATTTGAACAGTGGATCGTAGCCAGCATCGCCGATGTTCAGCGGCGTCTGGCAGGCCGACTTCGGCCACGAGAACGACAGCTTGCCGCGGAAGTCCAGATTGACCTTGCCGTTCGCCTTGCGGAACAGCACATCGCTGACGCCCTTGCCTTCGGTGCCCGGCAGCCACGCGGCCACCACGCTGTCCGACAGGTTGAGGATATCGTTGGTGTACAGCGGACGGCCGGAAATCAGCAGCGTCACCACCGGCTTGCCTTTGCCCGCTACGGCCTGCAACACCGCCAGGTCTTCCGGATGACGGCCCGACAGGCGCAGCGTGCCAGCCGGGCCGATATCGCCGTCGCCCTCGGCGTATGGCGTTTCGCCGATCACCGCGATCACTGCGTCATACTTGCTGACATCGACACCGGCGGCATTCTCGCTATACGTGACGTTGTCCTTGCCGGCGACTTCTTGCACGCCAGCCAGGATGGTGTCGCTGAACGGATAGTCGCTGTTCTTGTTGTCAGTGCCCTGCCAGGTCAGCGACCAGCCGCCCGATTGATTGGCCATGTTGTCGGCGCTCTTGCCGACCACCAGTATCTTCTTGCCGCGCGCCAGCGGCAACACGCCGCCGTTATTCTTCAGCAGCACCAGCGATTCCTGTACTGCCTTGCGCGCCAGCGCGCGGTCCTGCATCGCTTCCTGCTTGCCGGCGTAGATGTTCTGTGAAGGCTTCTTGCCGTCGAACAGGCCGGCGCGCAGCTTGACGCGCAGGATGCGGGTCACCGCATCATCGATGCGCGACATCGGAATCTCGCCCTTCTCTACCTGCGCGATGGTGTTGGCGATGAAGCTCTTCCACTTCTCCGGCACCATCACCAGGTCGACGCCCGCATTGATCGATGCAGCGCAGCTGTCTTCCGCGCAGCCGGCCACTTCGCCAATGCCATTCCAGTCGCTGACCACCAGGCCGTCGAAGCCCATCTTCTCCTTTAGCGCAACGGTCAGCAGCTCGCGGCTGCCATGCAGTTTGCCGTAGTCATTCCAGCTGTTGAAGGACGCCATCACGGTCTGCACGCCAGCAGCCAACGCCGGATAATACCCCTGCGCGTGGATGTTGATCATCTCTTCGTTGGCGGACTTGTTGACGCCACGGTCCTTGCCTTCAAAGGTGCCGCCATCGCCAACAAAGTGCTTGGCGGTGGCCACCACCGTGTTATCGGATTTCAAGTCGCCTTGCAGACCTTTGACGTAGACGCCCGCATAGTCTTTGACGATGGCCGGATCTTCGGAGAAGCTTTCGTAAGTACGTCCCCAGCGGTCGTCACGCACCACCGCCAGCGTCGGTGCAAACACCCAGTCGATGCCGGTGGCGCGCACCGCGCGTGCGACCGACTTCGCCATCTCGCCGATCAGCTTCGGATCGCGCGCAGCGCCCAGGCCGATGTTATGCGGGAACAGCGTGGCGCCGTACATATTCGAGTTGCCATGCATGGCATCGATGCCCCAGATGACGGGAATCTGCACCTTCATGTCGGTGCTCACCGAAGCGTCGTAATAGGCGTCGGCCAGCTTGACCCAGTCGGCTGCGCTGGCGTGCTTATTCCCCTGCGGCCAGCTGCCGCCACCATTCAGCACCGAGCCAATGTAGTATTTGCGGATATCTTCCGGCGTGCTGAATTTGATTTCCGGCTGCGTCATCTGGCCGATCTTCTGCGCCAGCGTCATACCGGCGACGATCTCCTTGATGCGCGCTTCCATCGCCTTGTCCTGCTTGACGGCGCTGGTGATGTGCGGCCAGTCGGTCAAAGGCTTGGTGGCTGGTGCGGCGATGACATTGGCGCCCAGCGCCAGCGTGGCCGCAACAACAGCGCGGCGCAGGATGTGGTTATTCATTGTATGTGTCTCCGTTATTGATGTTTAGTTATTGATGTTTAGTTTTTGCCGCGCACGAAGGCGCTGTACCACTCGCCGCTTTGCTTGACGATGCGTCGCTGCGTTGCATAGTCGATATAGGTCAGTCCGAAGCGGCGCAGATAGCCTTCCGCCCATTCGAAGTTGTCCAGCAGGCTCCAGGCGAAATAGCCTTTGATCTTGCTGCCGGCGGCAATCGCATCGCGCATCGCTGCCAGGTGGCGGATCAGGTAATCACGCCGCGCGGTATCCTGCACCACACCGCCTTCAAGATGGTCGTCGTAGGACGAGCCATTTTCGGTGACATACAAGTCGCCGGTCGGATAATCGCGCGCAACGCGTTCCAGCAGCGTCACCATGCCGTCCGGCGACACTTCCCAGCCGAAGTCGGTGCGCTGGCGGTCTTGCGGATACACGATCCTGGTGCGCAGCGGGTAGTCTTCCGGCGCGTTCGCCACCTCTTCCGGGAAGTAGTAGTTCACACCGAGGAAATCACACGGCACGGCGATCGCTTCCATGTCGCCCGGCTCAATCACCGGCGCATCGGCGCCAACCAGCGCCAGCGCTTCCGCCGGATAGCCGCGGCCATACAGCACGTCGAGGAACCAGCGATTGCGCAGCGCATCGTGGCGCGAGACGGCGGCGATATCCTCCGCGCTGTCGCTGGCCGGTTTCACCGGATGCAAGCTCAATGCGATGCCGACCTTCGCGTCCGGCACATTGGCGCGGATCAGCGGCACAGCATGTCCATGTGACACCAGCACGTTGTGGCAGACTTGCAGCGCCAGCGGCAGCGACTTGTTGCCCGGTGCGTGCATGCCATCCCAGTTGCCGTGCATCGCTGTGCACCAAGGTTCGTTGTGGGTGATCCAGTGCTTGATGCGGTCGCCCAGATGCCTGGTGATCACGTCCACATATTGCAAATAAAGCTTGATGGTATCGCGGTTATTCCATCCACCCTGATCCTGGATATATTGCGGCAGATCCCAGTGATACAGCGTGCACCATGGCTGCAAGCCGCGCGCCAGCATGCCGTCCACCAGCTTCGAATAGAACGCCAGTCCCTTCGCATTCGGCTCCGCGTCCACGCCATTGAAAATCCGCGTCCACGCAATCGAGAACCGGTAGACGTTCAGGCCCATCGACTGTGCCAGGTCCAGATCTTCCTCCCAGCGGTGATAGTGATCGCAGGCGACAGCGCCGGTGGAGCCGTCGCGGATCTTGCCCGGCGTGGCGGAAAAGGTATCCCAGATCGACGGCACGCGGCCATCAACGGCGGCAGCGCCTTCGATCTGGTAAGCCGATGTGGAGACACCCCACAAGAAGTCGCTGGCAAAGTCGGAGCGCTTGATCGCCGTAGGCAGGTCAGTAAGAATCATGGTCATGGTTTGAAAGGAGTAGGCGATGTTGGAGAGTTCATCCACTGGATGGCAGTCTGCTGCGGCTCATACGGCACGCTGCCAAACAGGCGGAAAAGTTTTTCGATGTCGGCCAGCGAGGCCTTGTTGAAATCTAGTTGTGGAATTTTTGCGCCGGGCGCATTGGTGACCAGGCCCCAGGTACCCTTGCCCTGTCCGCCCTTGTTGGTCACCAGCTTGTAGGCCCACGCGGTTGAGGCCCAGCCATTGGCGACATAGGTGTCGTAAGTCACGCGCAGCAACTGGCCGCCAAGCTCGGGCCCCATGAAGGCCCACGGCTGGAATTCGCCGACGAAGAAGGCGGTATCCAGGCCGTCCAGCCGCGCCTTCCATTTGCAAACGTTGTCACCTTCGCCGGTGCATTGCAGCCAGTTCTTGTGCACCGCCAGCCCCGGCTTGCCCCAGCCGAAGTGGCCGGGATACGGATGCATCTCGAAGGCGACATTGCTCATGCCATGCTCGGACGGCTTGCCATAAGCGTCGATGCCCTTGCTATGGCCAGGCAGGATGATGACGTGGTTGCGGTCAATCTCGCGGATTGCCTTGTACAGCGTGCCCATGACCACCGCCAGATTCTCCGGCGTGGTGCCCCATGGTTCGTTCAGGATGCTGTAGCCGGCCACCGCGCCGCGATCCTTGTAGCGCGCGGCGATCTGCTGCCACAGCCAGATGGTGCGCGCCTGGTATTCCGGCGTGTCCCAGTATTTGTTCTGTCCCGCGCAGCCGCTGTGATGTTCCCAGCCCTGGCTACCGACGGCGCCGTGCAGGTCCAGGATCACATACATGCCGCGCTTCTCGGCCTGTTCGATGGCGTTATCCAGGTATTTCCAGGCGTCGGCACGCAGCTGGCGCGGATGCTTCTCGTCCTCCACCACGCTGTAAATGAACGGCAGCCGCACCAGGTTCAGATTCAGCTTGCGCAGCATGTCCCAGTCGCGCTCCTTGATCCAGTTATCGCGGAACAGCGTGTACAGGCGGTCGCGCTTCTCGTAGCCGAAGCGCCGGTCCAGCACCGCCTCCAGCTTGCACTGATCGTTCACGGCCTTGGTATCCTGCCCCATCATCCAGAATTCCTGGATCAGGTAATTGCCCAGATTGACGCCACGCAGCGGCGTTTGCGTGCCATCGGCGGCCAGCCATTTCGTGCCTTCGGTGCGCAACATCGGCAAGCCGCCTTGCGCTTGCGCCGCGCCGGCCAGCAGGAATGCAGCCAGAATTACCAGTCGTTTTATCAGCATGCCGTCTCCGTTGATGGAATCGTTTCCAATATACTGTAAAAAAAGAGCATGCGGACAGCGCGTGCTCTCGATCTTTACTTCTTTTTACGCGCCACCGAAGCCAGGGACGCCCGTTCAGCCACATGCAGGCGGTATTCACGCGCCACCGGACGCTTCAAACCGTAGCAATGGTTCAGCAGATAATTCAAGCCGCTCATCGTCATCTCGCTCCACGGAATATGCACGCTGGTCAGCTGCGGCGCGGTGAACTCCGCGCTGTGCGTATCATCGTAACCAAGCACCGACACCTGCTGCGGCACCTGCACGCCCGCCTTCTGGAACATCGACAAGGCGCCTACCGCCATTTCATCATTGGCGCAAAACAGCGCTGTAAATTCTTCACCCGACTGCAACAGCTTTTCCGCACAGGTCCAGCCACCTTCCGGCGTAAAGTCGCCGTCGGCCAGCCACATCTTGCGCGTGTCGACGCCGGCCTCCTCCAGCTCCGCCTTGAAACCGGCGATACGCTGCTGGTTGTCGGTTGCCGCCGCGCGGCCCGCAATCACCGCGATCTTGCGGTGTCCCGCATCCAGCAAGGTGCGCGCCGCCAGCCGCCCGCCGGCCTCGTGGTCCACCGTAAAGCACTGCTTCGCAATGCTGGGAAAGGCCTGGTTAATCACCACCACGCGCGACTGGAACGGTCCGAGCGCCACAATGTCCTCGTCCATCATCTCGCTGCTCATCACGATCAGCCCATCGCTGCCGCGCTCGATCAGGAAATTCAGGCCATCGATCGCCTGGTTGCGCGCATCGCCGTCGCCAACGCCGAAAGCCACCACCATGTTCAGGCCCGCTTCGCGCAGCGCGGTGTAGATCGCTTGCAGAATCGGCGTGTAGAACGTGCCGCTCAGGTAAGGGATGTACACGCCAACCATCTGCGTCGTCCCCGACAACAGCGAGCGCGCCGCGTGCGATGGACGGAACTCCAGTTCCTCGATCGCCTTCAGCACTTTCTCCTGCGTGGTCTTCGATACCGATCCCTTGCCGCTGATGACGCGCGAGGCGGTCCCTAAACCCACGCCCGCCAGCCGGGCTACGTCTTTGATGGTTGCCACAAATTCCCTTATCCGTTCTGTCTATGCGGCGGCAAGGATAACCCGGACGGGTCAATCCATCAAGGCGGAGGCGACGCCCTTCTGCGCCCTTTCCACCGTCATGCGGGTATTCCAGTAGGTGGTCAGCACATCCTGCAAGGCGCCGTTCTGGTCAGGCGTCAGGTGCACTTCGATCATGCCGACCGCGCGCGACTTGTCCTTCAGGATCGCCATGCCGGCCTGCGCGCACACGTCCATGCTGGAGGCATCGACATTGCTCAGTATTGGCAGCGAACCCTTGATCTTGTTGAACTCCAGCTGCGCGCCCGGCGCCAGCATGGTGGTGGCCAGCAGCTTTTGCGCGCGCACCGCGTCCGGATTCTTTGTCTTCGGGAAGACAAAGGCGTCGCCCTGGATCAGGTACGGCACGTTCGGCCCCAGGCCGGCGATGCAGCCGAAGTCCTTGCCGGCGGTCTGCTTCGCGGCGGCGAATTCGCCCTTGGCCCAGTCGCCCATGATCTGCACGCCCGCCTTGCCGTTGATGAGCATCGCGGTGGCGTCGTTCCAGTTGCGGTTCGGCGAGCCGGTGTCCACATAGCCTTGCAGGCGCTTGAAGGCCAGCAGCACTTTCTTGAAGGTTTCCGAGTTGATCGCTTTCGGATTGCGGTCGCGCAGCACTTGCAGGTACAAGTCTTTGCCGCCGATATTCGCCAGCATGGCCTGGAACAGGATGTTCTCCTGCCACGGTTGGCCGCCGTGCGCCAGGCCGACCAGGCCGGCCGCTTTCAGCTTGTCCAGCGCGGCGAACAGCTCGTCCGGCGTGGCCGGCTCCTTGGCGATGCCAGCCTTCTGGAACGCCGCCTTCGAATACCAGATCCAGGTCGACATATGAATGTCCACCGGCACCGCGTAGAAGTGGCCCTTGACCTTGATGACATCCAGCACCGGCTGCGGCATCAGCTGCTCCCAGCGGTCACGGATGGCGATATCGTCGACGTTATTCAGCGAGCCCTGATCGATCAGGTCGCGGAATTGTTTGGTAGTGTTGAATTGCGCGGCCGTGGGCGGATTGCCGCCGACGATGCGGTTGATGGCCACCGCCTTGGCCTGGTCAGCGCCGGCAATCGCCGTATCGCCCCACACGCCGCCGGCGGCGCGGTAGGCGTCGGCGAACTTGCGCACGGCGGCCGATTCGCTGCTGGAAGTCCACCAGTGCATCACTTCCGCCTTCGGTGCGGTCGCGGCAGCAGCTTGGGCACCGCCGCCCAGCATCAGCGCCAGCGCAGCCAGCGCCGGGCGCAACATCCAGGCGCGTCGTGGCGCGCCCGTGGTGTGCTTGTCCATCCAGTCTCCGTCTGTCTTTTTTATAGGGTGCTACGGTCTTCAACCGGGAAAAAAACCGGCGCCGTCCAAGGCGCCGGCAACTTCGCGGGGCGAAGAGACGAGGGTGCGCGTCAAACGGGATTGGAAACGTTCCCAATCCTGTGGCAAATATAGCACCCCTTGATTTTGAGTGTCAACGGAAACAACAAGTAAAAAAGCGGCCGCAGCCGCTTTCATCATACTTCCAGCACCAGCACGCGCAGGCGGTGGCCATCGCGATCCAGCGCCACGAAGGTGTAACCGAAGTCCGCCGCAGTCGGCCGCTGGGCGATGGCCAGGCCGCGCGCCGACCAGTCAGCATACATATCGTTGACCACGCTGCGGTCGTCCACCGCAAACACCAGCTCGCTGCCGCCGCCGTTGGCCAGCACCTTGGGCTCGGCCGTATGGCGCGACCACAGGCCCAGCTTCATGCCGGACGCCAGCACAAACAGCACAAAGGTTGGCGACGACTGCACTGGCTGCAGACTCAGCAGGTCGATGTAGAAGGCTTCGCTGGCGACAGCATTATCGACGTATAACAGCACGTAATCAGGGCTCATGTGGTTCTCCGTTCAAGGTTGGCAATGCAGCCATGGTACGGCCAGGTCATGACAGTTTCTGTCAGGAGCCTTGCGCCTGGTCAACAGTTAATATTTCCTGCTGGATAAAATTGGACGGTGCCCCTCGCCAGGAGAAGACTGTGCTTGTTTTCCATCCGTCCCGGCGCCGCCAGCGCGGCGTGATCGCCATCCTGTGTGGCGCGACGCTGCTTGGCATGCTGGCCCTGCTCGGGCTGGCGCTGGACCTGGCGCAGCTCTACAACCGCAAGGCGGAACTACAGATACTGGCGGACGCTACCGCCCTCGCCGCCGCGCGCGAACTGAACGGCACCGAAAGCGGCATCGCCAACGCTGTCACGGCGGCCGCAACGGCGGCCAGCAGGCTGCCTTATCGCTACAATCTGTCCACGGTGAGCTGGTCCAATGACGCCTTGCGCTTCGCCGCCACACCGGCTACGCCGGACGACGGCTGGGCCGATGTCGCCGCCGCCCAAGGCGCACCAGCGCGCATGATGTACGCCAAAATCGATACCCGCCGGCTGGCTTCCGACCCCGGCCTGGTGGACGCGGTTTTCATGCATCTTGGCGGCAGAGGACGTGGCGCCAGCTACACCGCCGCGCGCGCGGTGGCCGGACGCGCAGCGACGCTGGTGACGCCACTGGCGATCTGCGCGCAATCGACGGCAGCAGCAGCCTCGCGCGCCAATGTCAGCGGCAATGCCAGCTTCAACGAACTGGTGGAATTCGGCTTCCGTCGCGGCGTTGCCTACGACCTGATGAATCTGAATCCACACGGCCTGACGCCGGAAAACTTCCTCATCGATCCTTTGGCCTCGCCCGGCATGTCCGGCAACGCAGCGGACTTCGCCACCGCCGTGGTTGGCCCCTTCGTTTGCGCCGGCCAGTTGGCCATGCCGACCGTCATCGGCGGCACGCTGACCGTGCAGCGCGGCTTTCCGCTCGCCGCGCTATACCAGCACCTGAACGCGCGTTTCGACGACTACAGCGCCAATGCCTGCATGCCGGAAACCGCGCCGCCCGACAGCAACATCAAGCCCTATCCAACGACACCGGCCTGGATGACACCGGCGCCGGCAGCGCAAACTGCGGCCAGCTGGACCAGTGGCGGCACACGCTTATGGACGCGCGCCGATCCCCTGCCCGGCGACGCCAGCAACACCGCATCACAATACGGCCTGTTGTGGGCGGGCGCCAGAGCCGTGCCCTACTCGGCTTACGTGGCGCAGCCGGTGGAGCCTGCCGCCGGCTACAGCGTGTTCGCCACCAGCGCATGGTCCAGCCTGTACACACCCGGACCGCCAGCCGCCAGCGGCTACCCGAACAACAAGAGCACCGCCACACCATACAACCAGGCCAGCGGCAGCAATTTCCAGGCGCCCGCGCCAGCGCGCCAGCCCGGCGTCGCCAACCGGCGCATGCTCAATGTCGCGCTGCTGGCTTGCCCGGTGCCGGCCGGCGCCACGGCCAGCGCCACCGTGCTGGGCGTGGGCCGCTTCTTCATGGCGGTGCCTGCCACCGCCAGCAGTCTGAGCGCGGAGTTTGCCGGCATCGCGCCGCCATCGTCGCTGAGCGGCGTGCCGGAGTTGCAGCCATGAACAGCCGACGCCGGCAAGGCGGCGTGGTCGCGCTGGAACTGGCGCTGTCATTGCCGGTGCTGCTGTCCATGCTGGTCGTGCTGACGTTTTATGGTCGCGTCATGTATAACTATGAAGTGGTGCAGAAGGCGGCTTGGGCTGGCGCCCGCTACCTGTCCAGCGTGCCGGCGGTGAATATGAAGAATCCCCAACTGGCGGCGCAGGAGGTGGCGCTGGCCAGCCATCTGATCGAACAGGAACTGGGCGCGCTCGCACCTGCGCCGGGCAACCTGATCGTTGCCGTCACCTGCGACGGCGTACCTTGCAGCGCGCTGTTCAACTATGTGCCGGCCATGGTTACGGTCGTCGTCATGATCGAAGTGCCGAGCGGACTGTCCGACTACGCCGGCAATCTCGGCAACATCCGCGTGCGGGCCAGCCACAATGTGCGCTATGTGGGCAACTGAACGCCAACGCGGCGCCACCGTGGCGGAATTCGCGCTGTGCGTGGTGATTTTTATCGGTGTGATGTTTTTCGTGCTGGAAGCGGCACGGGCGCTGTACCTGTGGAATACCTTGCAGGAGGTCACGCGACGCGCAGCTTACGCGGCGGCTGTCAGCGATTTCAGCAGCCCGGCGGTGATGAACGGCGTGCGGCAATCAGCCGTCATGCGCGACAGCGCCGGCACGTTGCTGCTGGGTGCGCCGGTCAGCGATGCGCATGTGCGCATCGACTACCTGTCGCTGACGCGCAATGCGGATGGCAGCCTGACGCCATCTCAGATTCCGGCGGGCAGCCTGCCGGCCTGCCCGGCGCAGGCGCGCCTCAACTGCATCAGCAATCCCTACGGCGCCAGTTGCATCCGCCTGGTGCGTGCTCGCATCTGCGCGCCGGGCACGCAAGACTGCGGCGAGGTCGCCTACCAGCCCATGTTCCCTTTGAGCGGCATCAATTTCAGCTTGCCGCAAGCCGTTACGCTGGCAAAAGCCGAGTCACTCGGCTTTCAACCGGGGAGCACGTTATGTCCATGAAATTTGACGACGAGAGGCCCGAGGCATACGCTTGGCGCATGAATATCGAAGCGTGCCTGGGGAAACTCGAAGCGGATGTCGCAGCCATCAAGCTGGATATCGCCTTTCTTAAAGCGAATAGCGCCACCAAGACCGATATCGCAGAGCTGAAAGGCGAACTGAAAGCGGCCCTCGCCGAGGCAAAGTCGTCCATCATCATATGGGTGGTGGGAGCGATCTTTGTCACGCAGCTACTGCCGTCACTGCTGAAACTGTTCGTCGGCTAGTTCGGCTTGTCCGCGAGCATTTCAGAAATCGCCGTGACCACGTGTTGCGCCTGGGTTTTGGGGATGATGATGATGCTGTCTTCGTTCCCGTCCATGCCCTGCTGGCGCAGCACGATTTCTCCGCTGCTGTTGGCGTAAATCGCCAGCGCATCCACGCGCGGCAGCACCAGCGATTCCCTTGCGGACGTACTACTCCAATCCCAATCAGCCATACCGTTCCCCAGTTATTGACGAAAGAAAACATCATAGCCGAAAAAGAAAAAGGCCAGCTAGTGGCTGGCCTAAGTCCTTGATTTGATTGTTGGTCGGGGCGAGAGGATTCGAACCTCCGACCCCGTGCACCCCATGCACGTACGCTACCAGGCTGCGCTACGCCCCGACGAACAGCTAATTATAGCAGCGGGTTTAAGTATTTGTCATGTTTGCCTGTCGCGGCTAAGATGGTGGCATGCACGCATCTGATCTTGAGCGCGCCGCCGCGCTCGTCCAACAAGCCGATCTGTTGATCGCCGCCGCCGGCGCCGGCATCGGCGTGGATTCCGGCCTGCCGGATTTTCGCGGCAACGAGGGCTTCTGGAAGGCCTATCCCGCCCTCGCCCAGGCGCGCATGGCGTTCAGCAGCGTCGCCTCGCCATCGACTTTTCATGAAGACCCGGCGCTGGCATGGGGATTCTACGGTCACCGCCTGAATCTGTACCGCGCCACCGTGCCGCACGAGGGTTTCCGCCTGCTGAAGCAATGGGGCGAGCGCATGGAACATGGCTACGGCGTTTTCACCAGCAATGTCGATGGCCAGTTCCAGCTCGCCGGCTTCGATCCGCAGCGCATTCATGAATGCCACGGTTCCATCCACCACCTGCAATGCTTGCAACCCTGCGGCGCCGATATCTGGCGCGCGGACGCTTACAAGCCGCAAGTCGACAATTCCGCGTGCCAGCTAATGAACGCGCCGCCCACCTGCCCACATTGTGGCGGCTTGGCGCGGCCGAATATCCTGATGTTTGGTGATGGCGGCTGGATCGAACGCCGCGCCGCCGCGCAGGAAGCGCGCCTGAGCCGGCTGTTGCGGCAGGCCGAGCGTCCGCTGGTGATCGAACTGGGCGCAGGCGTGGCGATACCGTCGGTGCGCTACTTCGGCCAGTCGGTCGTCAGTCACTACAACGGCCGCATGGTGCGCATCAACCCGCGTGAACCGCAAGTCGCCAGCCCGCGCGATGTCGGGCTGGCGGCGGGATCATTGCAAGCGTTGAGCGCAATCAACGCTTTGCTATAAACGGTTTATACCAATTTCACCGTGATCGGCGACAGGCCGGCGACCTTGCCTTCCAGGACATTGCCGCGCACCACCGCGCCCACACCTTCCGGCGTGCCGCTGAAAATCAGGTCGCCAGGCGCCAGCGTAAAGTAGGTCGACAGGTTGGCGATGGTTTCGCTGATTGACCAGATCAGTTGCGAGATCGACGACGACTGCTTGGTCACGCCATCCACATCCAGCTGGATGGCGGCGTTGTTGATGTCGCCCGCTTCATCAGCGCGATGTATCAGGCCGATCGGCGCAGAAAAGTCGAACGCCTTGCCGATTTCCCATGGGCGGCCGGCGTCACGCATCTTGAATTGCAGGTCGCGGCGCGTCATGTCGAAGCCGACCGCGTAGCCGAAGATGTGCGACGCCGCATCGGCCACCGCGATATTCGCGCCGCCCTTGCCGATGGCGACCACCAGCTCACATTCATAGTGCAGGTTTTCGGTCAGCGGCGGATACGGCAGCTCCAGCACGCGGTTCGGCGCGGCCGGCACCACGGCTTGCGCGTCGCCGGGCTTGGAGAAGAAGAATGGTGGCTCGCGCGTCGGGTCGGAACCCATTTCACGCGCATGGCCGGCGTAGTTGCGGCCGACGCAGTAGACGCGGCGGACAGGGAACAAATCGGAAGTACCGGCTACCGGCAGGCCGACGATGTCGTGGGCGGGAATTACGTAGGAAGTCATGATGCTCCTCAGCTGGAAAGACACATCATGCATGGTACAACAGCGCGCGCGCCCTTGCAGCGGCGCGAAACATTAAGAGACAAATCAGGTCAGCAGCAAGGCCTTCAGCGCGACCCGCCACCCTTCCACAAGGGAGTCGCGCTGCATGTCGGGACGCTGTATGGCACGGATCGACAAGCCCTGGAACAGCGACACCATGGTATCGATGCGGCCATCCAGCAAGGCGTCGTCCACAGACAGCCCGCGCTTCTCGCGCTCGCGCTTGATGATCGGGCGGAAGCGTTCCCCCACTCTGCGGTCGGCGCAACGCAGCGCCTCGGCGATCTTCGGATTGCGCGCGGCTTCGGCAAACATCTCCAGCGGCAGATCGGTCGGCTGCGGATGAAGATGTTGTTCGATATGTTCCGGCGCACCGTCGATCATCGATTGCAGCGGATCTTCCTGGCTGTCCAGCTCACCCAGCTTGATCAGTACATCCTCGGCGTGCAGGTCGACAAACGCCATGATGATGGCGTCCTTGCTGTCGAAGTAGTTGTAGATGTGGCCCGCGCTCATGCCGGCCTCTTTCGAGATCTCCGACATGCTGGCGGCATGAAAGCCGCTACGGGCAAAACACACGGCGGCCGCCTGCAATACCTGATTGCGGCGGTTTTGCGCGCGCTCTGGGTCTGTGCGTCGTTTGACCGGGGTGTTCATTGGTGTCCTTGGTAATGTGCCTGGGGCAGATAAAGATAGTATAGACGGCGGGCGCGAAATGGCGCCCGCCGCGCCGGATCAGCCTTGCGGCTGTTGCTGTGGCAGCTCCGGCTGCCAGCCGCCGCCCAGCACCTTGTACAAGGTGACGGCGTTGCTGGTTTTTGCAAGGCGCGTGGTAATCAGGCCCTGCTGCGCGGTGTACAGCGCGCGTTGCGACACCAGCGCGTTCAGGTAGGTATCCGCACCCTGGCGATAGCGCGCCTCGTTGATGGTGTAGCTCTTCTGCGACGCTTCCACCAGCGCGGTCTGCGACGACAGGCGCTCGTCCAGCGTGCCGCGCGTGGCCAGTGCGTCAGCCACTTCACGGAACGCGGTCTGCACCGACTTCTCGTACTGCGCCACCGAGATGTCGCGGTCAGCCTTGGCGATATTCAGGTTGGCGCGGTTGACGCCCGCGTCGAAGATCGGCAGGTTGATCTGCGGCGCGAAGCTCCAGGTCGACGAGCCAGCCTTGAACAAGCCCGACAAGGTGGTGCTGGCGCTGCCGCCGGACGCGGTCAGCGAAATGCTCGGGAAGAAGGCGGCACGCGCCACGCCGATATTGGCGTTGGCGGCGCGCAGCGCACGTTCGGCTTCCTGCACGTCCGGACGGGAACGCAGCAGGTCCGACGGCAGGCCGGCCGGAATCGCAGCCAGCTGCGTCACCTCTTCCAGCTCGCCGGTCGGCAGCAGGTCGTCAGGCACGGCGCCGCCGACCAGCAGCGTCAGCGCATTCAGGTCCAGCGCCACTTGCGCGGTGTAGACCGCTGCATCGTTGCGCGCGGTTTCCACGCTGGTCTGCGCATCGTACATATCTGTGCCGGCCACCACGCCCGAGGCAAAACGCTTCCTGCTCAGGTCATAGGAGGTCTGCTGCGACTTCAGCGTTTCCTGCGCCAGCTTCAGGCGCTGCTGATCGGCGATCAGCGTCGAATAGGCATTCGCCACTTCCGCCACCAAAGTGATCTGCTGCGTGCGGCGCGCTTCCTCGGTGCCGAGGTAAGTCTGCAGGCCGGCTTCCGACTGGTTGCGCACCTTGCCGAAGAAGTCCAGCTCATACGAGGACATCACCAGGCCGCCGGTGTACTGGCGGCTGATGGCGGCTTCGCCGGTGCCGGTCATGGTCGACGGCGTGCGCGTGGCGGTCTGGTTGACATTGGCCGACAGCTTCGGCAGCAGCGCCGCCGAATCGATGTTGTACTGCGCCTTGGCCTTCTCGATGTTCAGCACCGATACGCGCAGGTCGCGGTTGTTGGCCAGCGCCAGCTCGATCACCTGGCGCAGTTTGGCGTCAGCGAAGTATTCGCGCCACAGGATTTGCGACACCGGCTTGGCGTCAGCGGCCGCCGGCGGCACGCCCTTGTAGGCGTCGCCGTTCGGGAAAGCCTGCGGCACCGGTTGCGCCGGGCGTTCGTACACCGGCGCCAGGCTGCAACCGGCCAACATCGCCAGCGCCGCCATCGTCATCAAAGATTTTTTCATATTAATGCACCTCTACAGCGGTTTCCGGAGCGGCCGGCTTCTTCGGAGTGAAGTAGCCACGCACCAGCACAAAGAACAGCGGCACGAAGAAGATGCCCAGGAAGGTCGCAGTCAGCATGCCGCCCAACACGCCCACGCCGATGGCGTTCTGGCTGCCGGAACCGGCGCCGCTGCTGATTGCCAGCGGCAGCACGCCCAGGCCGAACGCGATCGACGTCATCAGGATCGGACGCAGACGCAGCTTGACTGCGTGCAGCGTGGCCTTCTTCAGGTCCTCGCCCTTGTCCTGCAATTCCTTGGCAAACTCCACGATCAGAATCGCATTCTTCGCCGACAGGCCAATCACGGTCAGCAGGCCGACCTGGAAGTAGACGTCGTTCGACAGCTTGAACAGCATGGTGGCCAGCACCGTACCGATCACACCCAGCGGCACCACCAGCAGCACCGAGAACGGCACCGACCAGCTTTCATACAGCGCGGCCAGGCACAGGAACACGATCAGGATCGAGATCGCATACAGCTGCGTGGTCTGCGAGCCGGAGTCGCGTTCTTCGGTCGACAGGCCGGTCCACTCGTAGCCGATACCTGGCGGCAGTTTTTCCGCCAGCTTTTCGATTTCCGCCATGGCGGCGCCCGAGCTCTGGCCCGGCGCAGGCGCGCCCAGGATCTCGGTCGACGGCAGGCCGTTGTAGCGCTCCAGGCGCGGCGAGGCGTAGATCCACTTGCCGGTCGAGAAGGCCGAGAATGGCACCATCTCGCCGTCGGTGTTACGTACGAACCACTTGTTCAGGTCTTCCGGCGTCATGCGGGCTTCCGGCGCACCTTGCAGGTACACCTTCTTCACGCGGCCACGATCAACGAAGTCGTTGACGTACGAGCTGCCCCAGGCGGTGCTCAGCACCTTGTTCACATCATCCACCTTCAGGCCCAAAGCGATGGCCTTCTGCTGGTCGACAGTGATCTTGTACTGCGGCGTATCTTCCATGCCGTTCGGACGCACGCCGACCAGCACCTTGCTCTGCGAGGCCATGCCCAGCATCTGGTTACGCGCAGCCATCAGCGCATCGTGACCGACGCCGCCGATATCCTGCAGCTGCAAGTCGAAGCCGGAGGCGTTACCCAGTTCCAGCACGGCTGGTGGCGCGAAGGCGAACACCATCGCATCCTTGATCTGCATCAGCGCGCCCATCGCGCGGCCGGCAATCGCGCTGACGCGATTATCCTTGCCCGGACGCTCGGACCAGTCCTTCATGCGGACGAAGGCGATGCCGCTGTTCTGGCCATTACCCGCGAAGCTGAAGCCGGCCACCGCGAATACCGAAGCGACGTTGTTCTTCTCGTTGACCAGGAAGTGGTTTTCCACTTTCTCGATCACCTTCAGCGTACGCTCTTGCGTAGCGCCGGTCGGCAGCTGGATCTGCGAGAACAGCACGCCCTGGTCTTCTTCCGGCAGGAAGGAAGTCGGCAGGCGCACGAAGGCCAGGCCCATCACCACCAGGATGGCGGCGTAGATGATCAGCGAACGGCCGCTGCGGTTCAGGATCGAACCGACGATGCCCTGATACTTGGTGCTGCTGCGGTCAAAGGTGCGGTTGAACCAGCCAAAGAAGCCTGTATCGGCCATGTGATGGCCCTTTTCCACCGGCTTGAGGATGGTCGCGCACAGCGCCGGCGTGAAGATCATCGCCACCAGCACCGACAGCACCATCGCCGACACGATCGTCACCGAGAACTGACGGTAAATCACACCGGTCGAACCGCTGAAGAAGGCCATCGGCACGAACACCGCCGACAGCACCAGCGCGATACCCACCAGCGCGCCGCTGATCTGCGTCATCGATTTGCGGGTTGCCTCCAGCGGCGACAGCCCCTCCTCGCTCATGATACGTTCAACGTTTTCCACCACGACGATGGCATCATCGACCAGCAAGCCGATCGCCAGCACCACCGCGAACATGGTCAATGTGTTGATCGAGTAGCCCAGCGCCGACAGGATGGCGAAAGTACCCAGCAGCACCACCGGCACCGCCATGGTTGGAATCAGCGTGGCACGGAAGTTTTGCAGGAACAGGTACATCACCAGGAACACCAGGATGACTGCTTCCACCAGGGTCTTCACCACTTCTTCAATCGACAGCTTGACGAATGGCGTGGTGTCGAACGCCACCACGGCCTTCAGGCCTTGCGGGAAGCGTTTTTCCATCTCGGCCACTTTGGCCTTGACCAGGTTGGCGGTATCCAGTGCATTGGCGCCGGTGGCCAGCTTGATCGCCATGCCGGAGGCAGGCTTGCCGTTGTAGCGGGCGGTGATGTTGTAGTTCTCACGGCCCAGCTCCATGCGGGCCACGTCGCGCAGGTGCACGGTGGCGCCGTTGGCAGAGGTTTTCAGCAGGATGGCGCCAAACTGCTCGGCGGTCTGCAGGCGGCTTTGCGCGGTCACAGTGGCGTTCAGCTGCTGGCCGGCGACAGCTGGCAGGCCGCCCAGTTCACCGGCCGACACTTCGGCATTTTGCGCGGTGATGGCCGACGAAATGTCGGCTGGCGTCAGCTGGTAGCTTTGCAGCTTGGCGGCGTCCAGCCAGATGCGCATGGCGTACTGCGAACCGAAGTTGGTCACGTCACCCACGCCTTCCAGGCGCGAGATCGGATCGGTGACGTTGGCCAGCACATAGTCGCCGATGTCGGCGTTGGTCATCTTGCCATCTTCAGACACGAAACCCAGCACCAGCAGGAAGTTCTTGGTGGCTTTCGCAACCACCAGGCCTTGCTGCTGCACGGCGGCAGGCAGCAGCGGCGTCGCCAGCTGCAGCTTGTTCTGCACCTGCACCTGCGCGATGTCAGGATTGGTGCCGCTCTTGAAGGTCAGCGTGATGCTGACGCCACCGGTGGCGTCGGACGACGACGACATATAGCGCAGGCCATCAATACCCTTCATCTTCTGTTCGATGATCTGGGTGACGGCATCTTCCACGGTCTTGGCCGAGGCGCCTGGATACGAGCCGGTGATCGAAATCGACGGCGGTGCAATGCTTGGATACTGCGATATCGGCAGGCCGAGAATCGCCATCACGCCGCCAAGCATGATGACAATCGCGACCACCCACGCAAAAATCGGGCGATCAATAAAGAAACGGGACATGGGCTATCTCCTTACTTCGCGCTCTTGGCGTTGGCTGGTGCCGCACCGCCGGCAGCGGCAGTCGCGGCGGCAGCGGCGGCAGGCTTGGCTGGCGCGCCCGGTTTGACTTTCTGCAGGCCCTCGACAATCAGCAGGTCGCCCTCGGCCAGGCCGGATTTGACCAGCCACTTGTCGCCCAGCGTGCTGCCGGTAACCAGCGTGCGTTGTTCAACCTTGCCTTCCTTGTTGATCACCATGGCGGTTGCTTCGCCTTTCGGGTTGCGGGTCACGCCCTGCTGTGGCACGGCGATGGCTTTCTCATCGACGCCGGATTCCACCACCGCGCGCACGAACATGCCAGGCAGCAGATCATGTTTAGGATTCGGGAACAGCGCGCGCAGCGTCACGTTGCCGGTGCCCGGATCAACCGAGACATCGGAGAACTGCAGCTTGCCGGCTTCGGCGTACTTGCTGCCGTCCGACAGCAGCAACGTGACTTTGGCCTGGCCGTCTTTTTTCAGGCCGCCGCTCTCCACTTCACGCTTCAGGCGCAGCATGTCTTCGCTCGACTGGGTGACGTCGACGTAGATCGGGTCCAGCTGCTGCACGGTGGTCAGCGCGGTGGTCTGGTTGGCGGTGACCAGCGCGCCCGGCGTCACGCTCGAACGGCCGATGCGGCCACTGATCGGCGCATCGACGTGGGTGTAGTTGACGTTGATCTTGGCTTGTTCCAGCGCGGCGTTGGCCGATTCCACGTCAGCCTTGGCCTGCTCGTGGGCGGCGACGGCGTCATCGTATTCCTGCTTGCTGACGCCTTCGATGGCGACCAGCTCCTTGTAACGCTGCACTTTCGGCGCGGCGGTCAACAGGTTGGCCTTGGCCTTGGCCAGCGTGGCCTTGGCGGAGTTGTAGGCAGCCTGGTAGATGGCCGGATCGATCTGATACAAGGGCATGCCGGCTTTAACGTCGGCACCCTCGACAAACAGGCGTTTCTGAATCAGACCGTTGACCTGCGGGCGCACTTCAGCGACTTGGTAAGCGCTGGTGCGGCCCGGCAGTTCGGTCGTGATTTGCAGCGGCGCTTGCGCCACTTTGAAAACGCCCACTTCCGCCACCTGCTGTTGTTGAGGTGCTTCGGACGTGGACTTGGAGCAGCCGGCCAGAACGGCCAGTGCGGAGACTATGGCTGCGGCACCAGCGGTGCGCAGCATCGTTTTTTTGCAGAACAGGGCTTCCATATGATGAGCTTTCTGTATAAAAATTAAGCACAGCCTATAGAATGAACGATCATTCTAATTAAGTCAAGCAACTTTCTTGTGCAGTGCGGCAACCTTAAGCGTTGTTTAAGTGAGATTTAAGGCTGGCTGATCGCCCTGCACTTCCAATGCATTCCAGCTTGCAATGCTACAATCAGTTAATTTCTTTTCGTCATCTTTTGGTACGACCGTGCGCTTAACTTTCCCTCCGCCATCCGGTGCCCGTCCCCGCCTCACCACGCTGGTGAGCGTCGGTGTTGGCGCCACGGTGATGCTGACGGTGTTGTCCTTGCTGATACTGGTGGATCACTTCGCTATCGGCTACGCCCGCAAGGAGGCCCAGCAGCGCCTGCAGCAGTTGTCCTGGCAGATGCGCGATTCGCTCAACAGCGTGGTGCGCAAGGCGGCCGCCGACGTCCAGTTGCTCAGCGAGCTGCCTGCCGTGCGTGACGGCCGCTCGCCGGCCGAGGTGCGCACGGCGCTGGAAAGCTTGCAGAAAACCTTTCCCGATTACGCCTGGATCGGCCTGGCCAGGCCGGACGGCAAGGTGTACGCCGCCACCCAGGGCGTACTGGAAGGCAGTGACGTCAGCGAGCGCGACTGGTTCAAGGGCGGCAGGGAGCAAATCTTTGCCAGCGATTACCACCCGGCCAAGCTGCTCGGCAAGAAACCCGCCGGCGGCGCCGATCCGTGGCGCTTCGTCGACGCCTCCGGCCCGCTGAAAGACGCCAACGGCCAGCAGCTCGGCGTGCTGTGCGTGCACATGAGCTGGGGCTGGGCGCGGCGCATGGTGCAAACCATCCTGGCGCCGGCCGACCAGCAATACTCGGCCGAGATCTTCGTGGTGCGCGGCGACGGCGTGGTCATCCTCGGCCCGCAGGGCATGGAAGAACAAAAGATCAACAGTGACAGCCTGACGCTGGCGCGCGACGGCGCTTCCGGCGCGTTGAAGGAAACCTGGCCCGACGGCCGCAGCTACCTGACCGGCTATGCCCGCAGCGGCGATCCGGCCGATCCTGCCACGCTGAGCTGGTCCATCCTGGTGCGCCAGCCGGAGGAGCAGGCCCTGTCCGGCGCCCGCGTGCTGGAACGCCAGATCCTGCTGCTGGGCGCCATCCTCGGCCTGGCCATGGCGCTCGCCGCCGCCCTCGTCACCCGCCGCCTGACGCGGCCGTTGAACAAGCTCAGCCACACCATCGAGGAACGCCTGGCGGCACCGGATCAGGCAGAGACATTGCCGGCCATCCAGCCGGTTGATACCTTCCATGAAGCGCAAGTGCTGTCGCGCGCGCTGGCCGAGATGCTGCGCAACGAACAGGCCCATCTCGATGCGCTGCGCAGCCTGAATGAAAAGCTGGAATCGACAGTGGCCGAGCGTACCCGCGAAATCGCCCGCAAGGCGCTACAACTGGAGCGCGCGCTGGGCCAGGAACAGAGCACGCAGCAACTGTTGCAGGAACGCGCGGCCGAACTGCGCGCCATCCTCGACAACGCCCACGACGCCTTCATCGCCCTCGATCCGGGCGGCGTGGTCCGCGAGTGGAATCAGCAGGCCGAGCGGCTGCTGGGCTGGAAACGCAACGAGGTGATCGGCCAGCCGCTGGCCGCCATGATGCTGCCGGCACCGCTGCGCCGCGCCTACGAACGCGACATGCAGCAACTGGCCGACAGCGCCACCGCCGTGCTCAGCCGCCGGGTCGAACTGACGCTGCACAACCGTGCTGGCCAGGAACTGCCGGTGGAAGTGTCGCTGGCCTACGTGCCGCGCAGCAGCGGCCATTTGTTCATCGCCTTCCTGCACGACATCAGCGAACGCAAGTCGCTGTTCGCCTCGCTGGAGGAAATGGCGCTGCGCGACACCCTGACCGGCCTGTGCAACCGCCGCGCGCTGATGCAGGCGCTGCCCGAGGCACTGCAACGCGCCAACCGTTCGCGCCAGAGCTGCGCTGTGCTATTCCTCGATCTCGACCGCTTCAAGCAGGTCAACGACCGCCACGGCCATGATGAAGGCGACGAACTGCTGCGCCAGTTCGCCGCGCGGTTGCGCGGCGCGGTGCGCAAGACCGACACCGTCGGCCGCCTGGCCGGCGACGAGTTCATCGTGATACTGGAAATGCTGACGGCCGACGGCGCCGCCGAGGAAGCAGCCGACAAGCTGCGCCACGCACTGCTGCAACCGTTCACGTTGAAAACCACCAGCGTCAGCCTCAGCGCCAGCATCGGCATCGCGCTACATCATCCGGACGATCCGCAGGACGTCGAAACCCTGCTGGGTCGCGCCGACCGCGCCATGTACCGCCACAAGCAACAGGGAATTCAGCAGCGCGCGCGGCGATAGTCAATTCAGGTAGTATTGTCCAGATTATATTTTTTTGTCTGGACCATGCCCCATGCAAGAGCAAAACAGCCTGACTACCGACTTTCTATCGACCGGCGTGCCGGGCCTGGACGAAGTATTGGCAGGCGGCCTGACCCGCGATCGCCTGTACCTGGTCGAAGGCGAGCCAGGCACCGGCAAGACCACGCTGGCGCTGCAGTTCCTCAATGAAGGCGTGCGGCGCGGCGAGTCCTCGTTGTACATCACGCTGGGGGAGACGGCGATCGAATTGCGCAGCGTGGCGCAATCGCACGGCTGGAGCATGGACAGCATCCGCATCGAAGAAATCATCCCCGACGAGAAAGCGCTCGATCCGGACCAGCAATACACAATCTTCCATCCGTCCGAAATCGAACTGGGCAACACCACGCAGCGCATCCTGGCGGCCGTCGACAAATACCAGCCGCGCCGGGTGGTGCTGGACTCACTGTCGGAACTGCAACTGCTGGCGGAAAGTCCGCTGCGCTATCGCCGCCAGGTGCTGGCGCTGAAGCAGTACCTGAGCAGCCGCCAATGCACCACCATCTTCCTCGACGACCGCACCGCCCTGTCCACCGACCTGCAGGTGCGCAGCTTGGCGCACGCGGTATTCACGCTGGAGCTGGCCGACCAGAACTACGGCGCTGAACGGCGCCGCCTGCGCGTGGTCAAGTATCGCGGCATCGCCTTTCGCGGCGGCGCGCACGACTACAAGATCATCAAAGGCGGGCTGCAAATCTATCCGCGCCTGGTGGCAGCCGAATCGCGCGAAAACACCCAGCGCCAGCAACTGTCCAGCGGCTTGCCGCAACTGGACGCGCTGATGGGCGGTGGCCTGGAAGAAGGCATGAGCACGCTGCTTACCGGTCCGTCCGGTACTGGCAAGTCCTCACTGGCGACGCAGTTCGTGCACGCCGCCACGCAGCGCGGCGAACCTTGCGCCATGTTCCTGTTCGAGGAGGCGCGCAACAATTTGCTGAACCGCAGCGCCAATCTGGGCATGAGCCTGACCGAAGCCATCGACAAACAACTGCTGGCGGTGCAGCAGGTCGATCCGGCCGAATTGTCGCCCGGTGAATTTGCCAGCGCCGTCATGCAATCGGTGGAGAATGGCGCGCGGCTGGTGGTCATCGACAGCCTGAACGGCTACCTGAACGCCGTGCCGGACGAGCGCTTCCTGATTATCTACCTGCACGAGCTGCTGACCTGGCTGGGCCAGCGCGGCGTGGTCAGCATCATCGTCGGCGTGCAATCCGGCATGCTGGGCAGCGCAATGACCAATAATGTCGACGCCAGCTACCTGGCCGACAACGTCATCCTGCTGCGTTACTTTGAGGCCGCCGGCGAGGTGCGCCAGGCCATCTCCGTGTTCAAGAAACGCGGCAGCACCCATGAGCGCACGCTGCGCCGCTTCGAGGTCGGCCCTGGCGGCCTGAAGGTGGGGCCGGTGCTGAAGGATTTCCACGGCGTGCTGACCGGTGTCCCCGCCTACCACGGCAGCGGCAGCGACGCGCAGGCGCACTGACCGCCATGGAAACCCGCATCCTGATCTACGCGCCCACCGGCCAGGATGCGCCGCTGGCGGCCAAGGTGCTGGCGATGGCCGCCATCGACAGCCACGTCTGCACCACGCTGCCCGAACTGGCGCAGCAACTGGAGCAAGGCGCCGGCGCCGTGCTGACGGTGGAAGAAGCGCTGGCGCCAGGCGGCTTGCAGCTGCTGCAAGCCTGCGTGCTGCGCCAGCCCGACTGGTCCGACCTGCCGATCATCCTGCTGACGCATAACGGCGCCGATTCGCCGGTGGTGCGGCAGGCGGTGGCCGGGCTCGGTAACCTGAGCCTGATGGAACGGCCGGTGCGCACGCTGACCCTGATCACCGCGTTGCACGCCACGCTGCGCGCTCGCAACAAGCAGTACCAGGTACGCGAGGCGGCACGCCGCAAGGACGAGTTCCTCGCCAGCCTGGGCCACGAACTGCGCAACCCGCTGGCGCCGATCCGCACCTCGGTGTCGCTGCTGACGCATATGTACCCGGACGCGGCGCCGGTGGCGCGCATCCGCGACATGGTGGAACGCCAGGTGCGCCTGCTGACGCGGCTGGTCGATGACCTGCTGGACGTGGCGCGCATCACCAGCGGCAAGATCACGCTGCAACGCCAGCTGGCGTCGCTGGCCTCGGTGCTGAACCATGTCAGCGAACTATGCCAGCACGCGGCCGACGCCAAGCGCATCCACATCAGCTGGCAACTGCCGCCCAGCGAGATCATGCTGGACATCGACTACGCGCGCGTGGTGCAAATCTACGCCAACATCCTGTCCAACGCGGTCAAGTTCACGCCGCAGGCCGGGCATGTGGTGGTGCGCGCCAGCGTTGACGATGGCGCGCTGCTGGTGTCGATACGCGACGACGGCATCGGCATGGATGCCGACACCATCCCGCGCGTTTTCCGCATGTTCGAACAGAGCAAGACCGTCAACGGCCAGTTCTCCAGCGGCCTGGGAATCGGCCTGAGCCTGGCGCGTGAGTTCGCCGAAATGCACGGTGGCACAGTGGACGCTTACAGCGAAGGTCCCGGCAAAGGCACGGAATTCATCATCCGCCTGCCGGTGGTGGACCACGGCGGCGCGCGCGACGCGGTGCCGCTGGCGCAGCAGGCCGGCACGGACGGCCGCAAGATGCAGGTGCTGGTGGTGGACGATAACGAGGACGCGGCCGATTCGCTGACCGCGCTGCTGGAACTGGATGGCTTCGATGTACGCACCGCCTACGATGGCATGGCCGCCATCGCCGCAGTCGAGCAACAGACGCCGGACATGGTCATCATGGACCTCGGCATGCCGGGCATGGATGGCTACGAAACCGCGCGCGCCATTCGCCAGAAACCCGGCGCCGAGCATATCCTGATGCTGGCCCTGACCGGCTGGGGCCAGCACGACGCGCGCCGGCGCACGGTGGAAGCCGGCTTCGACCATCACCTGGTGAAGCCGGTGGAACTGGAACAAATCATCCGCCTGGCCGGCGCACGGCAAAACCGCGACCAGGTCCAGGCGGCGCGCTGACTTACTGCGGCTTGACGTTGACCGTCGCGCTCAGCAGGTACAGCGCGTTGGCCGATTCAAAGCCGGAGTCGGTGCCCAGCACGATCCACAGCTTGCCCTCCTTGTCGGCGGTCACCGCGATGGTGTCGTCCAACTTGCGGGTGACCTTGGCCCAGCCGGCGCCACCGCACTCCAGCTCTTCCGAACCGAGCAGGCCCAGCACCTTGCCCTGCGTGCCGGATTCAGCGTTGTTGCCGCGATCCAGGTTCATGCGGTATTCGCCATTGGCTTGCTTGACCGTCTTCGGCTCATCGCCGCTGGCCGCCGCCACCATATAAATGCTGGCGCCGCGCGAACCGCCTGCGCCAAAGCAATCCTGCGAGGCATCGGTGGCGTGGGTCAGCGAGAAAGTCAGGCTGTATTTTGCGCCGGGTACAAAACCGCTGTACTGGTGCTTCACATAGGTCATGACGTTGTCGCTGTTGTTATGGCTGGTCAGGTAGAAGCCCATGCCGCTCAATCCGGTGCCCGGTGGCAGCTTGGACCAGCCATAGCCGGTTTCGCTCGGCGCATCATCATCGAAGTAGTCGGCCACGCCGGGTATCCAGCCGTCGATGCCCTGGCTGAAGTCGACGCTGATGGTCGAAGCAACCGGCGTAGGTGCCGGTACTGGCGTTGGCGCGGCTTGCGGTGGTGGCGTGTAGCTGTCGGAGCCGCCGCAGGCGGTCAACGCCAGCAGCGCCGCCGCTGCCAGCGCGGTGGTGGTATTTTTCATCTGATTTCCCCTAGTTTTATGAGACGCTCTCGTGAAGCGCCGCATGCAGTCTAAAGAAAACCTGTAAATCCAGATCCGTAATTTGTAACCTGTGGTAAGTTACATTTCCTCACCACTATGACATGGACATTTAGGCCAAATTGTCTTATTTCCAATCGCCGCGCAGCGTCGCCACGCGCTGTTTCAGGTCGTCCGGCGTGACGTCCTGCGGCGCCACCGGTTCGCCCACCGCCAGCGACAGGCGCGAGCGCAAACCGCTGCGGAAGGCGCGACCGAAAGCATTTTCCTTGTTGCGGCTCAGCAGATGGCCCCACAGGCCGCGCAACGCCATCGGGATCACCGGCACCTGGGTGCGCTCGATGATCTTGGCGATACCGCCCTTGAAGTCGTTGATGTCGCCGGTGCGGGTCAGCTGACCTTCGGGGAAAATGCATACCAGCTCGCCCTCGTGCAGCGCCTGGGCGATGTCGATATAGGCTTTCTCCATCAGCCACGGGTCTTCCTTGGCCGGCGCGATCGGGATCGCACGCGCGGTGCGGAAAATCCAGCCCAGCAGCGGCAGCTTGAAGATGCGGTGGTCCATGACGAAGCGGATCGGCCGCGGTGCCGCCGCCACGATGACAATCGCGTCGACATAGCTGACGTGGTTACACACCAGCACCGCCGCCCCTTCCGCCGGAATGCGCTCGGCGTCAACCGTGTCGACCCGGTGGATGGTGTGGATCAGCAGCCAGGCCATGAAGCGCATCAGGAATTCAGGCACCAGCGAGAAGATGTAAATCGCCACCACCGCGTTCAGCAACGCCGTCACCAGGAACAGTTCAGGGATGCTCAGGCCCTGCCCCAGCAGCACAATGGCCAGGCCGGCCGCCGCCACCATGAACAGCGCATTGAGGATGTTCATGCCGGCGATGGTGCGCGAGATGTGCGCCGGATCGCAGCGGGTCTGGATCAGTGCGAACAGCGGCACGATGAAGAAGCCGCCGAACATGCCAATCATCAGCACATCAAACAGGATGCGCCACATGCCATGCTGCGCCATCAGCGCGAACGCATCCATGTGTGCGCCCGCCACCGCCGCAGTGCTGTAAGCCAGGCTGGCGAAATACAGGTCAACGCCGAAGATGGTCAGGCCGATCGAGCCAAACGGCACCAGGCCGATCTCCACCTTGCGGCCGGAGAGGCGCTCGCACAGCAGCGAGCCGCTGCCCACGCCCAGCGAGAAGATGGTCAGCAGCAGCACGAAGGCACTGTGGTCGCCGTGCAGGTAGTCCTTGGCGTACACGGGGAACTGCGCCAGCACCAGCGCGCCGTAGAACCAGAACCAGGAGTTGCCCAGCATCGACAGGAACACCGTGCGGTTCTTGCGCGAGTAATTGATATTGCGGACCGATTCGCCGATGAAGTTCCAGCTGATCTTCAGTTCCGGCGCCGGCGCCGGCGAATGCGGGATGCGATACGCGGCCACCAGGCCCATGCCCGCCACCAGCACCGTGGCGGCAGCTTCCAGCCACAAGCCATTCGGCTGCTGCACCACCAGCACCGCACCCAGCACCTCGCCCATCAGGATGCCGACGAAGGTGCCCATTTCAGTAACGCCGTTGCCGCCGATGAGTTCTTCCGATTTCAGCTGCTGCGGCAAGTAGGCATATTTGACCGGTCCGAACAAGGTGGAATGAATGCCCATGCCAACCACCGCAGCGATCAGCAGCCAAAGGTGATGCGTCACCCAGCCGATGCCTGCCACGCACATGATGGCCAGCTCCAGCCACTTGACGAAGCGCGTCAGGCCAGACTTCTCGAACTTGTCGGCCAGCTGACCGGCGGTGGCGGAGAACAGCACATACGGCAGGATGAACAGGCCGGGGATCAGGTTGGTCACCAGCGACGGCGACATCGTGGTCCAGCTCAGTGCATCGAAGGTGATGATGACCACCAGCGCCGTCTTGAACAGATTGTCGTTGAACGCGCCGAGGAACTGGGTCCAGAAAAACGGCGCGAAGCGGCGTTGCTTTAACAGGGAAAACTGATTGGGCTGGCTCATGAGGGACGTGTCCGTTCAGGAAAGATTGAGCGGATTATAACCGCATGCCGGAACCGTCCGGCATGCGTTGCCTCAAGCGCTGCGCCACGCTAGATCAGGTGGAGTGGCCAGCGCCAGACCTTACAGGATGCAGAAGCCATAGGCGTCGACCGCGCTGGCGATCGCGCCCACCGCCAGCGGCACCGACAGCCAGCGCAGAAAGGCCTGGCGCTTCAGCGCCGCCGGCCACAGCGACTGGTGCGGCGACGCCAGGTACAGGCACAGCGCAGCAAGTGCCGCCACACCGATACAGATCCAGTTCATCTCATCCTCCTTACATTGCGCCTTGCACGCCGACGCTGAAGTCGGTGTGTATTTTAAAGCGAATATAGTAAATGAGAATCGTTTACATCCAAAGATAAATTTTAGCGAATTGATATGACAATATTGATACGTCTGCCTGCCGCCAGACGTGCGGCAAGCCGGACTATCCGAAGAACGCGCTGCGCAATGGCGACACCGGCACAGTCATGCTTGCTTTACTGATCGGCGTGGATGGCAAGGTGGCCGATTCGCGGGTGGAAAATCCAGCGGCTTCCGCAAGCTGGACCGTGCCGCCCAGGCCGGCCTCAGCCTGTGCAGATTCAAACCCGGTACGGTGGAAGGCGCACCGCAACAGTCCTGGACAAAAATGCAATACGCCTGGAGCCTGGACTGATACTCGCTGAAGTTGATTTGCAAGCTTTGCTATCTTTCTATATAATATTGCCCCGGCGAAACGGAACATCCGCATGAAGCAGGATGTTCCGTTTTGCTTTCTTAGCCACACTTTAGGATAGCAAATGAAAAAGAACGTACTGATCGCACTGATCGCAGCCCTGGCTGCTCCACTGGCCGCGCACGCTGAAGGCGCATACATCGGCGGCAACGTCGGCCGTGCCGAACAAAAAGTTGAACTCGACGGCTACTCGCTGAAAGATCACGACACCGCGTACAAAGTGTACGGCGGCTACAACTACACCCAGAACTTCGGCGTTGAAGTCGGCGCGGCCGATCTGCGTGAAGCGGAAAAATCGGCCAGCGGCGCACGCATCGCCTCGAAAGCACGCTCGCTGTACGTGGCTGCCACCGGCACCCTGCCACTGAACGAACAGTTCGCGCTGATCGGCAAAGTAGGCGCCGCCTACAACCACGTGAAAGTGTCGGCATCGGCACTGGGCTACTCGGAAAGCGGTTCCGACAACCAGACCTCGCCATACGTCAGCGTTGGCGCGGCCTTCGTGCTGAACAAAAATGTCAGCTTCGTTGCTGAATACGAGTACTTCGGCAAGATCGCCAAAGACGGCGACGCCCACATCAAAGCCAACCTGATCTCGGCTGGCGTGCGTTACGCCTTCTAAGCCACAGCGCTTAAAGCAAAGCCGGCTTCGCGCCGGCTTTTTTTTATGGTTTGACCGCGACCAGGTTGATCAGGGTTTCCTCGCGCACCGCCGGTGGCTTGATGCGGAAGACGCTCTCCATCATCCCCAGGTCTTCGCGGCTCCACCACAGAAAGGGATAGGACACCGCGCTATCCGGCACCGAGAAGCCGGCGCTGCGCACCATGGCAAGGTATTCCGGCGCGGTTTTCTGCACATCCATCGGATGGCGGAACAGCAGGCGGATAACCCAGGAGTGTATGTAGCGGCGGGTCGATTCGGCAAACAGCAGCACGCCGCCTGGTTTGAGTACGCGGAAGAACTCTTCGATCGCGCGCTCCTGATCAATCAGGTGGTGAAAGGTCTGGTGGCAGAACAGCAGGTCGACCGAGTTATCTTCCAGCTTGATATTGGAACTGGAGCAGCAGATAAAGTCAGCTTTGATGTTCAGCGCCGCCACCTCTTTAGCGGATTCCTCCAGCATTTCAGGGTCGATGTCCATGCCGATCAGACGCTGCGGCGAAAAACGCTGTTGCAACTTGCCTAGCGAACGGCCATAGCCACAGCCGACATCCGCCACCACGTCAAAGCTGCGCGGCGCACCTGCCGGCATCAAACGATCCAGGTCCTTCAATGCGCGCTCCAGCACGTGCACGGTCCAGGTCTCGGTGCGCAAAAACCACTTGCCGAAAGCCGTTTCCGGCACGTGGGGATCACCGGGTGGCTGCATCAGATCTACATTGGCGCTCATAAGCCCTTCTTCTTTTCAATGTTATTCAAAGCGCGGTGAGTTACGCAAATTCACGTACAATATCGGACCGAATTTAGCGATCCATTCCGTGTCAGTGCTCCGTCCCCACCTACTGCTTGCTGCTTTCTCTCTACTGCTATTGTGCGCAGGTGCGCAGGCACAGGACCAGCCTGCGCCGATCCGCTTTCTGCTGACCTTCGACGACGGCCCGGCGGCGGCCGTCAACGACAACCCGACGGTGCACATTCTCGACGTCCTGGCGCGTAAAAACATCAAGGCCGTATTCTTCACCCAAACCCGTGCCTGGCATGGCGGCGGCACCCAGATGGGCCGCTTCCTGATCCGTCGCGAACATGGCGAAGGCCATGTCGTCGCGCTGCATTCCGCCACATCGTTTCACTCCAATCATCGCTTCATGAGCCGTGAAAGGCTGGATGAAACCATGCGGCTGGGCGTCGACGACCTGATCGCCGAAACCGGCGTCGCCCCCAAGCTGGTACGTCCGCCCTTCTGGGCCTACGACGCCGCGACGCTGGCCTCTTACCAGGCGCACGGCTTGCACATGTTGCTGACCGACTTGAACGCCAATGACGGCAAAATTTACGGCATCAACTTCAGCTGGCACAAGCGCTCCAACATGTTGACCCACCTGGCAGAAACCCGCAAGCGCTGGGCCGCCGGCACCATGCCGGCGGTGGACGGATACACGCCAGTGGTGGTCACTTTCCATGATGTAAACACCTACACCTCTCGCCACATCGAGGAATACATCGACATCCTGCTGGACGTGGCGCGCGAACTCAACGTGCCGCTGGCCGACAAGCCGTTCTACGACAAGCACGATGAACTGGAACGCGCCGCCCTGGCCGCCACCGTCAGCAACCCGGACGCCAAGCCGCAGCTGCCCGGCCTGTGGAACTGGCTATGGCAGTAGTCACGGCAGCGTAGTCATCTCGATCTGCGGCCGTTGCGCCAACGGCTGCTCGCTGCACACCACCACCGATAGTTCCGCATGGGGTATCGCCACGCAATGCCCGCCGGCGGTCAGGCCCAGTTTGAAGCGCGCTTCCTTCTCGCTCCACAAACGGTAAAAACCATCGGTGCGCTCATCAGCCGGCAAATTCTGAATGCGTGTCCACTGCGCCATCTCGTCGGCATCGAAAGCTTGTGCCGCCAGGGCGTGCAGGTCGCGCGTCGCGTCGCACAGCTCGATGTCCAGTCCCAGCGCGGTTTGCGCGCTTACAGCACACGCCACCCAGCGGCCGCTGTGGGCAATGCTGAAGCCAGGGGCCGCACCTTTCAGCAGCGGTGCCGCCAGGCGCGGCGCCTTGCCTACCTGCTCTTCCAGCTTGACCTCCTGCGGCGCGATGTGCATCAAGCGCCCCAGCGCCAGCCGCAGCAGCACGCGGCCCACCACGAACTGGCGCTGGCGGTGGGAGCGCACAAAGCGCTGGTAGCGCGCCTCCTCACCAGGCGAGAGCCAGCTGCGATAGCGCAGCAGATCCGCATCCGTCACGGCGTCTGCATCCACCATCCACAGCGTAACCACTGAACTCATATTATGGCGCGACCTTGACGAAATCAGCCTTCAGAGCAACGCCCGCCATGATGGCGCCCTCAGCGCATTCAAACTCGGTGGCGCTGGCCATCTCAACATCCTTGTAATTGCTGACGATGTTAATCACCGCATTGGCGCCGACTTCCTGGGCGCGCTTCTGCAACGCCAGCATGGCCGACAGGAACACCCAGTTGCAGGCCTTCTCGGCCGACTTGCCAAAGCTGTTGGTACGCTGGCTGGTCTTGTCGCTGGTGACTTTGGTCAGCACTTTCGGCGTCGGCTGGCCGGCGAAATAGAACTTCACGCCTTCGTCCAGGCGCTTTTCAGCGTCATTGACAGACATGGCGCCGGCGATCGGAAACTTGATCATGGTATCAGCCGCCGAGGCGGAGAACGAGGCGGCCAGCAGCGCGGCAACAAACAGCTTTTTTTTCATGGTTATTTCCCTATTTGACGTGGCGTTTAAAAATCAGCGACGTGTTAATGCCGCCGAAGGCGAAATTGTTCGACATGACATACTCGCACTGCAACGCGCGGCCGGTGCCGGCGATGTAGTCCAGCGCCGCGCATTCCGGATCGATCTGGTCCAGGTTGATGGTCGGCGCGAACCAGCCTTCGTTCATCATCTGGATGCTGATCCAGGCTTCCAGCGCACCGCAGGCGCCCAGCGTGTGCCCCATATAACTCTTCAGGGAACTGATAGGCGTGGCGCCGCCAAACACCGCCAGCGTCGCCTGCGATTCGGCGATATCGCCTTGCGCCGTGCCAGTGCCGTGTGCATTGACGTAGCCAATATCTGCGGCTTGCAGATTGGCGTCTTCCAGCGCCAGCTGCATCGCCGTCTGCATGGTGGCGGCGTTCGGCTGGGTGACGTGGCAGCCGTCGCTATTGGTGCCAAAGCCGACCAGTTCCGCGTAGATCGTGGCACCGCGCGCTTGCGCGTGCTCCATGTCTTCCAGAATCAGGCAACCGGCGCCCTCGCCGATCACCAGCCCATCGCGTCCGCCGTCGAACGGGCGCGGCGTGGTATGGCCCGCATCGTTGCGGGTGCTGGTGGCAAACAACGTATCAAACACCGCCGCCTCGGTGGCGCACAATTCCTCGGCGCCGCCGGCCACCATGGCAAGCTGCTTGCCGCCCTTGATTGCCTCATACGCGTAACCGATGCCCTGACTGCCGGAGGTGCAGGCGCTGGAGGTGGTGATCACGCGACCTGTAATGCCGAAGAACACGCCAATGTTGACCGGCGCCGTATGCGCCATCATCTTGATGTAGGTGGTGGCATTGATGCCCTTGGTGGTGCGTTCCTCCATCATGCGGCCAAAGTCGCCGATCGCACTCGGCGTGCCGGCCGACGAGCCGAAGGACACGCCCATGCGGCCGCTCTGCAACAGCGGATGTTCCAGCAAGCCGGCATCGGCCAGCGCCAGTTCGGTGGCGCGGGTTGCCATCAGCGCTACCCTGCCCATGCTGCGGACCGCCTTGCGGTGATAACGTTGGTTCAGTTCAAACGGTGCGGCCGGTGCGCCCAGGCGCGTGTTCAAACCTTCATAATCTTCCCAGTCGGCCATGCGTACCACCGCATTGCGGTACTCGCCCAGGCGCTGACGGATTGCCTTCCAGTCGTTGCCGATCGGGCTGATGCCGGCCATACCGGTGACGGCGACGCGGCGGCTCATGCCAGGCCACCGTTGACCGAAATAACCTGGCGGGTGATGTAGCCCGCCTCTTCGCCCACCAGGAAGCTGACGGCTGCCGCCACCTCTTCCGGCTTGCCGACACGGCGCGCCGGGATCAGCTTCAGCGCTTCTTCCATCGGCACATCTTCGATCATGTCGGTTTCGATCAGGCCCGGCGCCACGCAGTTGACGGTGATGTTGCGCTTGGCCAGTTCCAGCGCCAGCGCCTTGGTGGCACCAATGATGCCGGCTTTCGCCGCGCTGTAGTTGACCTGGCCGCGATTGCCGATCAGCCCCGACACCGAGGCCAGCGTGACGATGCGGCCCGGCTTGCGGCGCTGGACCATCGGCATGATCAGCGGATTAAGCACGTTATAGAAGCCATCCAGATTGGTTTGCAACACGATGTCCCAGTCTTCGCCGGACATCGCCGGGAAAGCGTTGTCGCGCGCCACGCCGGCGTTGCACACCACGCCGTAGTAGCAGCCGTGCTGCTCAACGTCCGCCTCCAGCGCGGCAGCAGTGGCGGCGCGGTCGCTGATATCGAATTGCAGCACGCGCGCGGCGCGGCCCATGTCTTCGATCTGCTGCGCCACCGCGTCGGCTTCCGCGCGCTGGCTGCGGCAATGCAGCACCACGTCATAGCCATCGCGCGCCAGGCGCAGCGCAATCGCCTTGCCGATGCCGCGCGACGATCCCGTCACCAGCACGCTCATGGATTTGTTCTGATTCATCCTACGTTTCCATCTTTGAGAAATTGATTGACATTATCCGGCTGGAATACCGTCACCGTCGCCGTCGCCGCAGCGCTGGCGCCATCAACGATATCGATGCGGCATTCAAACGCACCCAGGCCATTCTCGGCCTGTAGCACGCGGTGCACATGCACCCGCAATACCTCGCCCAGCGCAAACTGCGATACCTGCGCTTCATACTTGCGCGAGCCAAGCAGGAAGCCGACCTTGACCTCGTGACCGCGCTGCAAGGCCAGCCAGCCAGCGTGCGCGGCGATCGCCTGCGCCATGTATTCGATACCGACCCAGGCGCCGACACCGCGTTCATCCGCCAGCATGCTGCCGGCGTGGATGCGCACCTCGGCGCAGAAGTCGTCGGTATCGGCGCTGATGGCGCGGTCCAGCAGCACCATCTGACCGGAGTGCGGCACCAGCGTGCGGATATCCGGCATATTCATGCGGTTCTCCCCAGCAGCAGCACCGCGTTCGATCCGCCAAAGGCGAAGGAGCTGCTCAACACATGCCGCAACGGGCGGCCCAGCGTGGCGCCCACCGGCGCCAGGTTCAGTGCCGGCAACGCGCTGTCGGCGGCCCCATCCCACAGGTGCGGCGGCAGTTTGCCGTCCGGGTTATCGTCCTGCATGGCCAGCCAGCACAGCGCCGCTTCAATCGCTGCCGCCGCACCCAGCGTGTGGCCGGTGAATGGCTTGGTCGAGCTGACCGGCACTTCGCAGCCGAACAGGCTCTCGATCACGCGCGACTCCATCGCATCGTTCTGTGGCGTCGCCGTGCCATGCATATTGATGTAATCGATCTGCGCCGGCTGCACGCCGGCGCGCTGCAAAGCCTGCGTCATCGCCAGCCGTGCGCCCTCGCCGGCCGGATCGGGCGCGGACATATGGTGTCCGTCGGACGATTCGCCCCAGCCCAGCAGCGCCACCGATGCCGGTTCCGCCGTCATCAGGAACAAGGCCGCCCCCTCGCCGATATTGATGCCGCGACGATTGGCGCTCATTGGGTTGCACTGCGCCGGGCTGACCGACTCCAGCGAGGCGAAGCCCGCCACGGTGAAGCTGCACAGCGAATCGGCGCCGCCGGTGATCACCGCATCGCACAGTCCCATGCGGATCAGGCGCGCGGCGCTGGCCATGGCCTTGGCGCTGGACGAGCAAGCGCTGGAATGCACATAGGCCGGGCCGCGCAGCCCCAGTTCATGCGCCAGCATCTCGGCCGGCGATCCCATCTCCTGCATCGCGTAATGGAAGTCCTGCGGCAGCGCGCCCACTGCGGCGTGCTGGCCAACCGCCTGTTCGGTCTCGCCGATACCGGAGGTGCTGGTGCCGATCACCACGCCGACGCGGTCCGCGCCATACCGGGCAATCGCCGCCTCCACAGCGGGACGGATCTGCGCCAGCGCGGACAGCGCCAGCGCGTTATTACGGCTGCGCTGATGCGGTGGCAGGTGCGCCAGCGAAGGCAGTTCTGCCTGTACCTCACCCAGCGGCAACTGACGTCCGGACGACCAGCGGCCGCTCGCCTGTACGCCGGACTGGCCGGCGTACAGGCGTGCCTTGACCTGCGCATGGCTGTCGCCAAGTGCGCAAATAATGCCGCAATCGTTCAGGTAAATATTCAACATGCTAAGTCTCGGGTGCAAACTGTATCGTCAGCTTATAGTGATATCGCAGGTTTTCCAACACCACCGTGCCGCTCCAACGCGGCTCGCCACTGTAGACTATCTCCATAATAGGTTCGTCGGCAAGGTACACAGTGCGCTTGCGGCCCTGTTCCACCACGCGCCAGCCGGCAGGCAGCGCAGCGGCGATGGCGTCGGCGGGCCACAGCGTCAGCTGCATATCCTCCAGCACATCCTCGGCGCGCACCTGCGACGGTAGCATCAGATGGCGCCAGGAAGTCAGTTCCTTGCCGTCGTAGCGCAGCGTCAGCACGCGCTGGCCAAAGGCCAGGCCGACCACGTCGATCGCCTCCGGTTCCACCTGCAAGGCGACATCCAGGTCGTCGGTACGGCCATTTCGCTCCACCTTCAGGTGCTGCTGTACGCTGATCGATGTACCCAGCGCCGCCGGCGCCAGCTTCAGGCCGAGGCGCGCGGCCGGCGGCGGCGTGGTGGCGCAGGCCGACAGCGTCAGCGCCATCACTACCACGGCAGCGGCACGCCAGCGGTATGGCATCAGGAACACAGGGCCTCCAGCGCTGTCAGCCGGCGCGACGTCTCCTTCACCAGCGGATTGCTCTGGTCCCAGGCGTAGCCGGCGAGGATGGACGAAATCATGCGCTTGACGTCGGGCTGCTTGGCTTCGTGGAAGATAATCTTCTGGAAGCCGCCCGCATACCAGGACTCGACAAAGGCGCGGAAGGTATCAACGCCCTTGCGCAGCGGGACGCCGTAATCGGCCTGCCAGTCCACCGTCTCGCCGGCGAACTGGCGCTGCAACGCGGCTGCCGCCAGACTGGCGGACTTGAAGGCGATGGTCACGCCAGACGAGAACACCGGATCGAGGAACTCGCCGGCATTGCCCAGCAGCGCATAGCCCTGGCCCCACAGTTTCTCCACGTTGGCCGAATAGCCAACGATCTGGCGCGCCGGCGTATCCCAGTTGGCGTTGGCCAGCAAGGCTTGCAACGACGGCTCTTCCGCAATGATGGTGCGCAGGCGTTCGGTCGGCGTGCCCTGGTAGCTGTCGAGGAAGCTGGTCTCGGCCACCACGCCCTGCGAACAACGGCCGCCGGCAAAGGGAATAGTCCAGAACCAGACATCACAGTGTTTGGGATGAACGGTGACGCGGATCTTGTTGCGGTCAAAGCCCCCGGCGCGGATGCCATCATCAACGTGCGTGAAGATGGCGCCGCGCACCGGGAAATTGGACGGCGTTTCCAGTTTCAGCAGACGTGGCAGGATGCGGCCAAAACCACTGGCATCCAGAATAAAGCCAGCGTCCACCACATACTGCTGGCCATCCGGGTCTTTGACGGTAACGCGGGCGCCGCCATTGGCGCCCTGGCCCAGTTCGATGTTCAGCACTTCATGGCGATAGCGTACTTCGGCGCCAAAGCGCTCCGCTTCCTTGGCCAGGATGTGATCGAAGTTGGCGCGCTGTACCTGATAGGTCGTGCCCCAGCCTTCCGAATGCTTGTCGCGAAAATCGAAATCGGTGTAGCAGCCGTCACGCATGAAGGCTGCGCCGTTCTTGAACTGGAAACCAGCCTCCACCACCGCCTGCAACATGCCCGCCTGTTCAAGGTAAGCCATACTTTGTGGTAGCAGGCTCTCGCCGATGGAGAAGCGCGGGAACTGCTCGCGCTCAATCACCAGCACTTGCCGGCCTTGCTGACGCAGCAGGGCCGCAGCGACCGAACCTGCCGGGCCGGCGCCGACGATCAGGATCTCGGCGGTTTCGATCTTCGATGCCTCACTCATGTTTGCTTTCTCGGGTAATAGAACCAAAACAGGGAACAATCAGCCAGACCAGCGCTGTCCCCAGCAGCATCGTCAGGCCGAATGCCTGCAATGCCGGCGTGGAACTCAGGCCCAGCAAGCCAAAGGACAAAATCGTATTCGCGGCCGACATGCCAACCGCCAGCCATGGCGTATGGTCACGCCGGTCGGGATGCTCCTGCATGAAGATGCCGTAATCGACGCCGACGCCCAACAGCAGCATCAAAGCCAGCACATGAAACAGTTGCAGGTTTTGCGACGCATAACCCAGAATCGCCAACGTTGCGACGCTGGCCAGTGCGGTCGGCGCCAGCACACGCCAGGTGCGGCCACGGTAACGGCGGAACAGCAGGCCAAACACCACGATATAAGCGGCAGCCACCACCCAGCTCATATACGCGCGGTAGCGGCCCAGCACTGACGAAATCTCGGCCACCTTGTCCACCCACTGCACGCCGTCCAGCCCTTCCGCCGCCAGCAGCACTTGCGGCGCGGCGGCGCTGCTCAAGCCGCGCAAGGCGACGATGCTGGCGTAGACACCCTTGCTCTCGCCGAGCCACAGGTGACGCCAAGGCTCGCTGGCCGGCGATTGCAGGAAGGCCTCCAGCGTCAGCGGCGTGCCGGCGGCCAGCAAGCCGTCGCGGGTAGCGGCGATCCACTGCGCATCCTCGCCCGCCTGCGCGGCAATGCCTTTCAACGGGCCATCGTCGGACAGCAGCTTTTCTTCGATCAGCGCGCGCCGCGCGGCTTGCGCGTGCGCCGATGGCACCCAGTTGGACATGGCCTGATAGCCGGACAGGCGCTTGGCTTCAATCAGCGAATCCAGCCGCGCCTTCAGGTGCTCCTCCCGCTCCAGCACCGCTTCCACCGAATCGCCACGCACCAGGAAGTATTGCACCGGCGTCGGCGCATCCAGCAGCTTGCTCAACTTGATCTGGTCATCGATCAAGTGTTTGGGCGGATTTTGCAGCAGGCGGATGTCGTCATTCGCGCCGAGGCGGCTGATGCCGTAGCCGGCCGCCAGTATGAACATCACGGCGGCAATCAGCGAGGTGCGGTTCAGGCGCAGCAGCGGCCAGCGTTGCAAGGCCGCGCCATAGACGCGCACCAGGCCACCGCTTTTCAAGGTACGGCTGCCGATCAGCATCGGGAACCAGCACACCACCGTCAGCCACGCAAACACCAGTCCGAGCGCCGAGAACACCGCCATCTGGCGCAAGCCGGGGAATGGCGTCAGGCCCAGCCCCATGTAGCCGATCACCGCAGCCAGCAAGGTCAGGCCCAGGCCGGGCAGCAGGCGTTTCAGCAGCCCTGGCGAATCCAGCTGTTCATCGGCCGCCAGGCGGTTGCACAGGAAGTAGATGCCGTAGTCCTGCGCCACACCGATCAGGCTTGCGCCGAACACCAGCGTCATCAGGTGGATATGCCCGAACAGCATCCAGCACACCGACAAGGCACCCAGGCAGCCGATGCCGATCGACAGCAGAATCAGCGAAATCGGCTTGAACGAATGGAAGGCAAACCACATCAGCAGGATAATGCCGAGCAGCGAGCCGATGCCAATGGTGGACGCCTCGCCGCTGGCCTGGCCGCTGGCGTTGGCCGCGTGCAGTATCACACCGGCCTGAATCAGCTCCACTTTCGGCGAGGCTTTACGCGCGGCGTCGCCGGCCTGCTTCAGCAACGGCAGCACGGTGTCCTGCGCCGTCATCGACAACGCGGGCACTTTCAGCGTCAGCGGCAGCAGCACGTATTGGCGCTTGTCGTCGGCGACGAACAGATGGCCATCGCGCGGACGCACCGGCGTTTCCAGTGCACGCTCCTGCACCCAGCCAGCGAACAGGCCGAAAGGATCGTCCTGCCAAGCGCCCAGTTTGGGCCCGCCAAACGGCGCATACAGCTTGGCCAGTGCCGCCTCCAGCCAGAATTGCGATGGCTGCTGATGCAGCTGCGCTTCCTGCTGCACGGTCAATAGCGCCAGGCGATGTTGCTGGAACAGCGACAGCCAGTCATTCTGCGTTTTCTCATTGACCGGCGTCGCCTCGAAAATATCGTTGCGACCTGCCAGCACAGCGCTGTAGGCATCAGCGGCGCGCGTGGCGTCTTGCCAGTCTTCCGCGCCGACCAACACAATCAACCGCTGCTGCGCCGCGTCGACCATGTGGCTGAACGATGCCTGCAATACCGGATCGCGCTCCTGCACCGGCAGCAGCGCCATGATGTCGGTATCCGGCACGATACGCTTGACCGCCCACAGATAGACGTTATGGCCCAGCAGCAGGCATACAGCCAGCATCCAAAGCAGCGCGAGTTGGCGGGTGCGGGTCAAAACAGTGCCGCTTCTTCTTTGCTCATCGCGCCTTCGCCGGTCTGGATGGCGGAGAACACGATGGTGGTACGGTCACCACTGGACTCACTCATGACGATGGATTTGACGTAATTCCCACCTTCCAGCTTGATGGTGCCGATGGCTTTTTCCAACGCCGCCTGGCGCGGCTTCAGCGACACGGTCCAGCTGTTCGCATCAACGCTGCCGTCGCCGTCAAACAGCGTGTCCAGCTGGCCCAGGTCGCCGGCCAGCAGCGAGAACAGTACGTTGTTGATGACGCGGACCGTCGGTTCGGTCTTGGCGTCAAGGCGCATGGCCACACGGTCACCCTGGTAGTTGACGATTTCGTCGCGCGTCAGCCGCAGCGTGCTGGGGAACGGCTTCAGCGTGCGCCACAACACGCCCTTGCCGGCCACCACGCAAAAGCGCCCTTCCGCAGCCAGCGGCTTCTTCATGCCGGCCAGATTCTTGGTCTGGTCAAAACGGCCGCACATGACGGAGGGCTTGGCCAGCATGGCCTGGATCTTCGCGGCAGGCACGGCGGCCTGCACCTGCCCCAATGCCAGCAGCGACAGCGCTGCGATAGCAAACTTAGTCTTGTTCATGTTTGATTCCCATTTTTTCAAACAGCACCGGCGGCGACACGAAGCACATCTCCTTGGTGGCGATATCGACAGCAACCATGGTGGTGGTGGCGCGGTTCAGGCGCTTGCCGGTTTCCGCGTCGGTGATCAGGTAATCGATCTTCAAACGGTTTTCCCACTCGACGATGTCGGCGCGCAGCTTGAGCTTCTGACCGAAAACGGCAGAGCCCACGTAGCGCAACTGCATGTCGATCACCGGCCAGGCGTAGCCGGACTCTTTCATTTGCGGGTAGTTGTAGCCGATCTTGTCGAGCAAGGCGCAGCGCACCACTTCCAGATACTTGACGTAGCGGCCATGCCAGACGATTTCCATCGGGTCCAGGTCAAAGAACTGCACCTGCATCTCGACTTCCGCGAACCAGCGGCTTTCCTTGGCTTTACGCATACAGATCCCATACCTGGCTGCGGATGCGCTCCAGCAGCACGCGCAGGTCCGGTTCCAGCCGGCGGTCCTCCTCCACCGGCTTGATATCGGCCGCCAGCGCCTCCTGCATTGCCGTCAACGCGGCGTGCGGTTGCAACTCCGGGCTGGCCTGGCTACGCAGCCACACGCCCTGGCGCACAGTGATCAGCAGCGCGGCGACAACCTGCTCGGTCAACTCTAAAACCCGCAGGCAGTCGCGCGCGGCGATGGTGCCCATGCTGACCTTGTCCTGGTTATGGCACTCGGTCGAGCGTGAGAACACCGAAGCCGGCATGGTCAGCTTGAGCGCTTCCGCAGTCCATGCCGAGGCGCTGATCTGCAAGGCTTTCAGTCCGTGGTTGATCGGCGCGCGCGCACCGGTGGCGCCCGACAGGTTGGCCGGCAAGCCGTGGTTGTAGCGGCTGTCCACCAGCAAGGCCATCTGGCGGTCCAGCAGGTCGGCCAGGTTGGCGACGGCGTTCTTCATGCCGTCCATGGCGAAAGCGATATGGCCACCGTAGAAATGGCCGCCGTGCAGCACGCGCTCGTTATCGGCATCGATCAGCGGATTATCGTTGGCGCTATTCAGTTCATTCTCGATCGAACTGCGGAAGAACGGCATCGCATCCGCCAGTACGCCGATCACGTGCGGCGCGCAGCGGATTGAGTAGCGGTCTTGCAGGCGCTTGCCATTGCGCTCCCAGGTATCGGTCGGCAAATCGCTGCGCAGCCATGCAGCCACCTGCTGCATGCCGTTGTGCGGCTTGGCCGAGAACAGCACTTCGTCGAAATGGTGGGCATTACCGTCCATCGCGAACGAGGCCATGGCGGTAATGCGGGTACTCAGCTTGGCCAGATAATCGGCCCGGTCGTAAGCCATGCAGGCCAGCGCCGTCATCACGGCGGTGCCATTCATGATGGCCAGACCTTCTTTCGGCCGCAGGCGCAACGGCGTGATGCCGGCTTCCTGCAAGGCTTGCGCTGCTGGCACTTGCACGCCATCGCGCCACACTTCGCGCTCGCCGCACAGCACCGCTGCCAGATAGGACAGCGGTGTCAGGTCGCCGCTGGCACCAACCGAGCCCTCGGACGGAATCAGCGGCAGCAGGCCAGCATCCAGCAGACGGGTAATTTGCAGCAGCAGCTCAACGCTAACGCCGGAATAGCCTTTGCTCAGCGACGCCAGGCGCGATGCCAGAATGGCGCGCGATTGTGCTGGCGTGAAGTATTCACCCAGGCCGACGCCGTGGTAGGTGTACAGATGGTGCGGCAGGTCTGCCACCAGCTCAGGCGGAACGGTGACGGTGCAGGAATCGCCATAGCCGGTGGTCACGCCATAGATCGTGCCATCCTCGCGCAGCAGGCGTTCGAGGAAGTCGGCGCCACGCGCGATGGCGGCGCGGAATTCAGGATCATCCGACAGTACCGCCGTGGCGCGGCCTTGCGCGATATCGACGATATCTTCAATCGTCAGGCGGTTGCGGTCGAAGCGCACAGTGCGCGACGGTTTGTCGAGTTGGGCAATATCAGCGAGATGCATCTGGGCGTTCCAATTGGGGTGAGTGCCAAAAATCATAATAGTTAAACCACTGCAGCGGCGCACGCAGGCAGTAGTGTTCCAAGCGTTGCGCGTAATCGGTGGCCAATTCATTGAACACGGCTTCGCGGCCGGCGCGCGGAATCCGCACCGCTTCGCGGAAGCGTTCGAAATACACGGCCGCACGCTTGCCTTCACGGATGGAGAACAGCAGGTAGACCGGGCATTGCAGTATGCTGGCCAGCACATACGGTCCGACCGGGAAAGCCGCCGGCGCGCCGATAAAGTCAGCCATCGCCACACGCGGATTGTGCGACACCGGCACACGGTCGCCGGCGATGACGACGAACTCTCCGCGCGCCACTCGCTCGGACAGCAGCATGGCGGTGGCGGGCGACATCTCCGTCACCTGCATCAGATTCATCTGGCTTGCGGGATTCAGTTTGCCCAGCATGTCATTGAAGGCTTGCGCGTGCTTGGTGTGCACTAGCACCGTCAGCTTGATGTCATGCCGCTGGCGTGACAGCACGCGGCACAGTTCCAGGTTGCCGAGGTGAGCGCAGATGAGCAGACCGCCCTTGCCCGCCGCTACAGCATCCGTAATCAGTTCGCCGCCGTGCAGTTCGACCTTGTCCACTTTGTACAAGCCGCCCCACAGCAGCATCTTGTCCAGGATGCTTTCGCCAAAAGCGGCGAAGTGACGCAGGACACCGGGCAATTTTCTGCCGGTGTAGCGCGACACCCGTTGCAGGTATTCCTGCGATGCGCGGCGCGGCAGCGGCTTGGTCATCACGTACCAGCCCAGGATCGGATACAGAAACACGCGGAACGGCCAGCGGCCGAACACACGGCAAATCCAGAACAGCAGGCGCATGCCAGCCACGAAGCTGATCTCGTTGATCGATGCCCAATGCAGTCCGCGCGCGCTCATCGGGCTTGCCATTTTCGCGCCAGCAGTTTGGGAATGCGCGGCAGCATGCCGAAGAACAGCACCGTGTGCATCCAGGAGATCAGCACGTTATCGCGCCATACGCGGAAGTGCGACACGCCGTCCGACGGGTAGGAAACGCGGGTGCCCAGATTGATCACTTGCGCGCCGTCCCAGAACAGCCGCACCAGGATATCGGTGTCGAAGTTCATGCGTTTGCCGATATGGCGGCGCGCCGCCAGCGCATTCACTGGCGCCACCGGATACACGCGGAAGCCGCACATGGAATCCTTGATATCGAGCGACAGCGTGTTGATCCACACCCAGATATGCGTCGCGTAGCGGCCATACAGGCGCGCCTTCGGCACCGACTCGTCGTAGATCGGGTGGCCGGCAATGATGGCTTGCGGATGCGCCGCAGCCTGCGCCAGGAACACAGGCACGTCACCAGTCTGGTGCTGGCCATCGGCGTCGATTTGCAGCACATGGGTGTAGCCCAGTTCCGCCGCGCGGCGGAAGCCCGCCAGCACGGCAGCGCCCTTGCCCTGATTGTGCGGCAGGCGCACCAGCGTGACTTTTGCCGCATGCTCACGCGCCAGCGCATCCAGCACGGCGGCGCAGTCTGCATTGCTGCCGTCATCCACCAGCAGGACTGGCACGCCATGCCGCAGCAGGCCGTCCAGCACAGCGCCAATGGCGTGTTCGTGGTTGTACACCGGAACAACGATGCAAGGCTTAAACATCCACATCCTCCAGCATGACACGGCCGCTTGCATGCTGGCCGGCTGCGGACATGAAGCGGAAATTCAGGCTGTTCTTGACGGTATCGTAGACCAGCTCCAGCTGCACCGGCATCTCCGGCTGTATCACCTGCTGGAACTTGAGCGCATGGATGCCTCTGAAGCGCGTGGGCAGCGTAAAGAACTGGCGGCCATAGTGCATCGCCCAGTCGATCTGCACCACACCGGGCAGGATCGGGGCAACGTCGAAATGACCATCGAAGTACAGCAGGTTTGCTGGTGCGCTGATTTCCAGCAGCACGCGCGCGGACTCACGCTCCAGTTCACGCATGCGCGGGAAACGCGGACGGTTGCTCGCGCCGTCCTCGTTGTCCAGCAAGGCCTGCAACGCGGCCAGTGTGATCTTGCCTTGCGCGTTGACCGGAATCTGGTCGAGGTAGCGCCAGCGGCGTGGCAGCGCGACTGCTTCGACGGTGGTCGCCAGCACGCTGCGCAGCCGCGTATTCAGCGCATTCTTGCCTTGCTCTTCCAGCAGCGCGCGACCGGCAGGTGCAGGCACGATCAAGGCGGCCAGGCGCTGGCGTTCGCCGGTTTCCGGCTCGCACAGGATAACGCGCGCTTCGGCGACCAGGCCTGACGCCAGCAACGCGGCTTCCATCGCTGTCAGAGAAATCCGCTTTTCTTCAATCTTGACGATGCGGTCTGCGCGACCCAGCAGCAGGAAGCGCGACGGGCCGCTATGAGCAACACGCTCGGCACGATCGGCCAGCGTCAGCCAGCCGTCGTCAGGCAGATGCAGCGAGCGCACTTCCAGCGTGGCGTCTTCTTCGTTGATGCGCCAATCGACAGTGGGGAACGGCAGCCAGGAGTCATCGCCGCAGCGGCTGCGCTGGCGCCAGGCGATGCCACCGGTCTCGGAGCTGCCATATACTTCGATCGGCACCTCGCCCAGCAAGGCGCCGGTTGAAAACGCCGTCTCTTCAGGCAGTGGGCCGCCGGACGAGAACACGCCGCGCAGCATGCGTGCGGCGCCGCTCCAGTCCAGATGTTCCGGCAGGCGTTTCAGGTGGGCCGGGCTGGCGACCAATACGCACGGGCCAGCAGCCATTGCGGGCGCCAGTTCTTCATGGAAGGCGATGCTCAGCGCGTGGATGGCGCGCGCGCTGCTCAAAGGCCACAACACCTTGAACAGCAAGCCGTAGATGTGTTGATGCGACACCGTCGCCAGTACGGCGGCGTCGCCCACGGCGCGGCCGAACAGCTGCTCCAGCGTCGCTACCTCGCTGGCAATTTGCGACATTTTTTTGGGGATGGCTTGCGCTGTGCCGGTGCTGCCGGAGGTGAATACCACCAGCGCCGGAAGATCGCTGGCCAGTGCGCGGGCTGGCATATCGCCCGCGCTGCCATTCGCCGCCTGTGGCTGCAAGGGCTGCAATGCCGCCGGAAATTGACCGAGGAAGCCATCGACTTGCGCGCGCAGCGAAGCGCAGCTTGCCTCCAGCGTGTCAGCACTCAGCCAGATGGTTTTGCCGGCATGCCAGGCGCCCAGCAGCGCCGCGCCGAATTCGATGCTGTCATCCAGGTACAGCGCGTAGTTGCGCCCCGCCTGTGCGCGCAGCAGCGCATGCCAGTCGCGCACGCGCGTCAGGAACTGTGCGTTGCTGACCGCCACACCGGCACGCCAGCCAAGCAATCCATGGGCAGGTCGCGCCGCAATCGCGGCGGCGAGATCTTCAATACGGTCAGACATGATGCGAACGCTTGAAACGCAGACGGACCAGATACTCGGCGCCAAACAGCACCGCCATCAGCACGTACGAAATCACACCGGTGTACAGCGACCAGACGGCCTCCGTCGCCCACAGCGCGGTGCCCAGCGCAAGCGCGCCATTGACGATAAAGAAGCCGCACCATACCTGCGTCACGGTGCGCATGTATGCCTGCGCCACCGGCGGAAAATCGCCGCCGCGCAGGCGCGCCATGCGCTCGACCGCAGACACCGGAGTGGTCAGGCTATAGCCAAAACCCGCCAGCAACGCCATGTTCACCAGCACCGGATACAGCTTCAACGGCAACAGCATATTGCTCCAGATGGCGCAGGCCACCAGCACCAGTGCGCCAGCCACCGACCAGCGCGCGACGCCACTCAGCTTCAGCGCCGGCAGGCGCGTGGCAGCAGCCAGCAACAGCAGACCGGCCAGCCAGCGCGGCTCCACCTGTCCGTGGCCAAACCAGATCGCTAATGGATACAACAGCGTAATCGCCGCTGTTAATACAGTCATCGGCATCGTGCTTATGCTGCCTGCTCCGTCATGCCGGCCAGCGCATCGACCACGTCGCCGATAGTGCGAATGGTCTTGAACACTTCCGGCTGCAGGCGCTTGCCGGTCAACTGCTTCAGTTTCACCGCCAGGTCGACCGCGTCGATGCTGTCGATATCCAGGTCGGAATACAGGTTCGACTCGGCCGTCAGTTCGGCTTTGTCGAGTTCAAACATATCTGCCAGCAGGTCGACCACCCAGGTCTGCAACTGCTGTTTATTCATTTCACTCAGGTCGATCATGTACTTCCCCTTACTTTTTTCTATGACTTTCAATCATCGCCGCCAACGCCTGCACCGAGGCAAAATGACGGCGGGTATCTTCCGAATCTGCGGACAGAGAGATCCCGTACTTCTTTTGCAGCGCCACGCCCAGCTCCAGCGCATCGATCGAATCGAGGCCCAGGCCGTCGACAAACAACGGCGCCGCGCTGTCGATATCGTCGGGCGTAATGTCCTCCAGCTGGAGCACATCGATAATCAGTTCTTTCACTTCCAGTTCAAGCATGGCTTTGATACTTCCCCGTAAAATAATTTTGTAAAAACTCGGTCAGCTGTCGCGCCGCCATTACTTCGCTGGCGCCGCCTTCGGTAAAGCTGCTGACCGCCACATCATCCAGCACGTCAATGCGCATCAACACACGGCGTGGCGGCACCCGCCACCATTTTTCGCCCTTGCCCAGCGTGACCGGCTCGCAGCGGATCAGCACCGGCGTCATGTCGCGCGCACCGCGCACCGCGATATTGGCTGCGCCGCGCTTCATGCTGATCACGCCATTGCCCGGCGTGCGCGTCCCTTCCGGGAACACGATCAGGTTATTGCCGCGTTCCAGCGAGGCGATGCAGTCCTCCACCAGTTCCGCGCCGCCTTCGTTATTGATATACCCTGCCGCCCGCACCGGCCCGCGCGTGAACGGGTTGTTCCACAACGCGCCCTTGACGATGCAGTCGGCGTTCTTGACGAAGGCCATCAGGAACACGGTATCGATCAGCGTCGGGTGATTCGCCAGGATCAGCAAGCCGCCGCGTTCCAGCTTTTCCAGCCCGCTGATCTCATAACGCAGCACGCCCAATGCGCGCATCAAATCCACATACGCGCGGAAGGCGCGGCGTATCACCGTGCGCGCCGCCTTGATCCTGCGCTCGGGCTGCCGCACCATCAGATTCAGTAGCGGGAACACCAGCAGCCGCAGCACCAGGCCGCCGACACCAAACACCACAAAACTCAAGCCTGTCGCAAACACCCGCCAGTACAGTCCGCAGCGCGCCAGCAGCGCCTCAAGCATCGCGGCTCCAATGCCAGCGCAAGCGCCCGTCGCAGCGCTCCATGCTGCGTGCACCGCTTTGATGGAAGGCCGCCACCTGCAAGCCGCCCGGCATGCCGCCTTTCGGCGCATCGTCGCAAGCGCTCCAGTTCAGCGCGATCGCGCCGTCATCGGCGGCGGTCATCAGCCAGGCCCACGCAAAAGGCTGCTCTTCGCACGACTCGAAAGGCGTAAACAGCGCCGGCAACGGACAATCGCACGCCACCAGCAGCACCGCCGGCGCACCATCGGCCAACAGGCCGCAGGCTTCGATCACTGCATGCTCGATCGTCGCCTCGCCGGACGCCAGCGCAATGTGGTTGGCGCGATCGGCACGCGCAATGGTGAACAAGCCGGGAATCGCGTTGTGCACCGCCATGCCAAAAGCCGTCGGCGACAACGCCTCGCCCTTCGCCAGATCGGTCAGCAACTCCACCGCGCGCGCCACGTCGCCATGGCGCGAACAGAATACGGTAGGAATATCGCCAAGGCCGTCCAGGCACTGATAAGCCACTTCCAGCGCCATCTTGCCGAGGAAGCCGGCACGCCGGCGCAGCATCGGCGGCATCGGCTTCACGCCTGGCTCTTCGCCTGGAACGATGGCATACGGCGCCTTCGACCAGGCAGCCCATGCTTCGCGGGAGGTCAGGCCGGGCGCCCATTGGGCGTGCCGGGCTATGGAGAATCGAACGCCAGGGGAGCGCATGTTGGTGATTTGTCTAGAGCAAGAAAGAAAATAAATGCAACTGGCGCACTTTTCAAATTATAAACGAGCGGTCTCAGCCAAGCCAAAATAAATAGATCCCAGGAAACTTTTTTATTGATATCGCTCTAAAGTTGTGCACAATCACGCACAAATACTCTCCAAAATCCACGCTTTTTGAGCAGAAAGCGGCAAATGTTACGTTACACGCGCCAACCGTCAGGTAAATCGTGCGCGCGGTAAAATACAGCCTGGAACTTCAAGGAATACATATGATTAGCAAAGAAGAAATGGTCACGCTGTTTGACGACATGAAGGCGAATGCCCCATGGGATATCACCAAGCCACTGCTGTGGGGTTACTTTTTCGCCGACGCCGACAAGGCCAAGCTGGAAGCGGCGCAAGCGCTGTTGAAAGCCAAGGGCTACCAGATCGTCGGCATCTACGATTCCAAGCAGGAGGGCGACAACCCGGCGCTGTGGTGGTTGCATATCGAAAAGGTTGAAAAGCACACGGTCGACACGCTGCACGCCCGCAACCAGGAATTCTACAAATTCGCTGAAGAACACCAGCTGGAATCCTACGACGGCATGGACGTCGGCCCCGCCGCCTGATCCGATGCGGCGAAGCGCGCTGGCCACCCCGGCCGGCGCTCCGCCCACGCGCATGGAGCCCGCCAATCGTGCAGGCTCCCGCCGTGGTTTGGCCTTATTATTCAGTCAATATGGCCTTTTTCTGACCCACAATGCTCTCGAAACTCTCGTTTCGCCAGTTATTGCTGGGCGTCTTTTTGCTGATTGCCGTGCTGCTGAGCGCCGCCTCGCTGCATGCCCTGTGGACGCTGGATCGCCTGGCCGCCCATAGTCGCGACAGTGGACGCCACGCGCTGGCGCTCACTGAAAATACCCAACAACTGGCTGAACGCAGCGTCGCCATGGCACGCAGCGCGCGCCAGTACCTGGTGCTGGACGATCCAGCCTTCCGCCGCCGCTATGCAGACGCCTGGCGCGACGCCCGTCTGTCGCTGGACGAGGTGGCCACCGCCCTGCCCTACACGCCGGCCGAGCTGTTCGAGCGTTGGCGCCAGTCCGGCGAACAGGCCTGGCAGATCCTGCAGGCGCCGTCGCGGCCCGGCGCTGCCCGTACCGCACGCCAGCAAGCGCTGGAAAAAGCACTGCTGCCGCTGCCCGAAGTCAACGAGCAGCTGAGCGACGAAGTCAAACAGGAAGTCGAGCGCCGCAACAGCGCGCTACTGGCGGAGCTTGACCAGCGCCGCGCCGTGCTGAAGGCGCAGGTGATCGCCTCGATCCTGATCGCCGCCGCGCTGGCCTCCGGCTTTGGCCTGTGGCTGTCGCGCCCGCTGGAGCAGATCGAGCAGGCCATCGACACGCTCGGCGAAAACCGCTACGACCAAGTGATCGCCGTACGCGGGCCAAGCGACCTGCAACGCGTCGGCCAGCAGCTGAACTGGCTGCGCCAGCGCCTGGCCGACCTGGAAGCCGACAAGGCGCGCTTCCTGCGCCACATCTCGCATGAGCTGAAGACGCCGCTGGCGGCGTTGCGCGAAGGCGTGGCGCTGCTGGAGGATGGCGTGGCTGGCGCGCTGTCGCCCGACCAGCGCGAGATCGCCGGCATCCTCAACCAGAATACGGCGGCGCTGCAATCGCAGATCGAGGCGCTACTGCGCTACAACGCCGCTACTTTTGATGCCCAGCACCTGCAACGCCAGCCGGCCGACCTGGGCGCGCTGCTGGCCCAGACCATCGATAGCCAGCGCCTGCAATGGCAGGCCGCCAAGCTGACGGTGGTGACCGAAGGCCGCGCCGCGCCGCTGGCCGTCGACGCCGACAAGATGGCGATCGTGGTCGGCAACCTGCTGTCGAACGCCGTGCGTTTCAGCCCTGCCGGCGGCCTGATCTGCTTCCGTCTCGGCGAACTGGACGGCAAGCTGCTGCTTGATTGCGTCGACCAGGGGCCGGGCGTGGCGGCGGAAGACGCGGCGCGCATCTTTGAACCGTTTTACCAGGGACAGCGACAACCGCCAGGCGCACGACGCGGCAACGGCATCGGCCTGTCCATCGTGCATGAATACGTGGCCGCGCATGGCGGCATCCTCAAACTGATGCCCTCGCAACGGGGCGCCCACTTCCGCATTGAACTGCCTTATGAAAGCTAATCTCATCCTGTGCCTGCTGGCCTGCCTGGCGCTGTCGGCGTGCACGCTGAACTCGCCGATCCCGGCCGATCCGGCGCCGCCACCGGTGCCGGCGCCGGTCATTGAAGTCATCAGCGCGCCGCCGCCACCGCCGGACGAAGTTGCCCCCCTGCTCAGCTACCACCAGTCACTGCGGCGCATGACCCAGGGCGAGCTACTGAAGGAACTGAGCGGCCTCGGCCTGCAAAAACGCAGCCCGCGTGTCGCCGTCCAGATGGGCATGGCGCTGATGCTGACGCGCGGCAGCAGCGACCTGGCGCGCGCGCAGGCGCTGCTGGACAGCGTGGCGACGTCGGCCGATGTCGAGGCGGCGCCGTTCCGGTCGCTGGCGCAACTGCTGTCCAGCAACTGCGCGGAAACCCGCCGCCTGTATGACCACGCCGACAAGCTGGCCACGCAGCAAAAGGACAACCAGCGCCGCATCGAGCAACTGAATGAAATCGTCGAAGGCCTGAAGGCTATCGAACGCACCCTGCCGGTCCGTCCGGCGCCAACTTCGCAGGTGACCAAATGACGACGACAAGCCAAGGCCAGGGCGCCCACCTGCTGCTGGTGGATGATGACGACGACCTGCTGCGCCTGCTGTCGATGCGGCTGACCGCCAACGGCTACCGCGTCACGGCGGTCGGCAGCGCCGAGGAAGCGTTAACCCGCATGTCGATGGAATTGCCTCGTCTGGTGATCAGCGACATCCGCCTGCCGGACCGTGACGGCATGTGGCTGTTCCAGGAAATCCGCCGCAGCTATCCGTCGCTGCCGGTGATCCTGCTGACCGCGCACGGCACCATCCCCGACGCGGTGGAAGCCACCACGCTGGGCGCCTACGCCTATCTGACCAAGCCGTTCGACGCCAAGCTGCTGCTGGAGCGCATCGCCCAGGCGCTGAGCCTGGCGGCGCCGGCCGCGCGCACCGATGAGGGCGACCAGGAATGGCGCTCGGCCATCATCAGCCGCAGCCAGTGCATGGATGAACTGCTGGCCGAGGCACGGCTGGTGGCGGCGTCCGACGCCAGCATCCTGATCCGTGGCGAAAGCGGCACCGGCAAGGAAATGCTGGCGCAGGCGATCCACCGCGCCAGCCGCCGCGCCAAAGCGCCGTTCATCGCCATCAATTGCGGCGCGATCCCGGAGGCGCTGCTGGAGTCGGAACTGTTCGGCCACGTCAAGGGTGCCTACACTGGCGCGGTGGGCGCGCGCGAAGGCTTGCTGCAGGCGGCCGATGGCGGCACGCTGTTCCTCGACGAGATCGGCGACATGCCGCTGCTGTTGCAGGTCAAGCTGTTGCGGGTGCTACAGGAGCGCGTGGTGCGCCAGCTGGGCTCGGACGTGGCTAAGCCGGTCGATGTGCGCATCCTGTCCGCCACCCATCGCGACCTGGATGCAGCGATGCAGGAGGGGCAGTTCCGCGAGGACTTGTATTACCGCCTGAACGTCATCACGCTGACCTTGCCGCCGCTGTCGCAGCGCCGCGAAGACATCGTGCCGATGGCCAACCAATTTCTGCAAACGCTGGCTGCCAAATACGATAAGACGGTGCGCGGCTTCGCGCCCGACGCGCTGGAGGCGCTGACCACCTCGGCCTGGCCCGGCAATGTGCGCCAGTTATACAACGTGATCGAGCACGTGTGTGCGCTGGCGACGGCACCGCTGATCCCGCTGTCGCTGGTGCAGCGTGCGTTGCGCGTGCCGTCGCTGGAGGTGTTGAGCTACACCGAGGCACGCCAGCGTTTCGAGCGTAACTATCTGGTCCAGCTGCTGAAACTCACAGATGGCAATGTTGCTGACGCCGCCCGCCTGGCCGAGCGCAACCGCACGGAGTTTTACCGCCTGCTGCAGAAACATAATCTGGACGCCAGCCTGTTCCGAGGGGATGTCGCCATTGAGCGACAAGACGAATCCATTAAAAATCAATGAGTTAGCGTATAGCCTCTGGCTATCGTCGCTTTTTCCCGACAAGATCGCGGCAATATGGCCGGAAAATCTACAAGTTTATAATTTCCCATTAGAAATTAACCTACAAGTCATTGAAAATAAAGGGAAAATTACAGCTGGCACGGGGTTTGCAAAGGAGTAGGTAACGTCACAGACGTTTTATCCTCAAACTCGATAAAGGAAGCAAATCATGATGACCAACAAACTGATCGCCCGCCTGATGGTAGCCGCCACCCTGACCGCCGCTGCCGCAACCGGTACCGCATTCGCCGCTGGCCAACAGGATGCAGCGCTGGCTGGCGCCGCCAAAGCCGGCACCGCCACCAACGACGAGGCCATCACCAGCAAAATCAAGGCGTCCCTGTCTGAACAAAAGCAGATCGGCGTAACCACCAATGACGGCGTGGTGACCCTGAGTGGCACCGTCGCCAATACCGATATCGGTACCCAAGCCATCCAGGTCGCCTCGGCCGTGCCAGGCGTGAAGGAAGTGAAAAGCGAACTGACCGTCGCTTCGAAGTAAGTTGTAAGTTGTAGCAAGCCCTAGGTATTGGAAGAACCCTTTCCGGGACAGCGTGCGTAGACGCTGCCCCGGCTTTTTTATCCGAACACCTGCTTCAACGATTTTGCCTCATGAAGCGCATCACTCCATACCTCCAGCTGCGCCAGATCCGCCTTTGCCAGCTTGCGCTGCACAGTTTTAGGCAACGGCCCAAAGCGTTGCGTGAGTAGCCGTTCCAACAGCGTCGCCGCCCCCTCCTTGCGCCCCGCCTCTCGACCTTCCTTCAAACCTTTTTTCCATCCGTCATCGATAAACATCTGCTCCAATGGAGTGATCCATTCCATTTTCGCCTCCTTCTCCAGTTTGAAAACTGCCTGCCAGTACCGCCGCTGCAGCGGCTCCGGCAATACCATCATCCAGTTAATCACTTTGAACATCACCAGTATGCGCTCCTTGCGCCAACAGTGCTGGTAGATTCGCTGCGTAAGCTCCCACTTGGCCGCATAGAGTTGATGTGGATCATGGCGCGCCTGCTGGGTACGTAGATGCGTCAGCGCCACCAAGGCGATCGGGTTATGCGAAGCCAGCAATTCTTCAGTTCGTTGAGCACAGTCCAGCAATTTAGCTGAGGTAAAGCGAAACGCCGTCGACGTCTCCAGCACATGATCGTGATAGGCGTCTGGACGCCAGCGTGGGTCTTCATCTGCCAGCAGCACCAGGCTGGCCACTGGTTGCGAGTACTGATGATGAATCCGATAGTTGTAATCGAAGACGCGTCGTGGCAGCGCCGTGTCGCGCTGTGCCTGGATTTCGATGTGGATCAGGGCCGTTTGCACGCAGCCGGCAAGCAAACTGACTTCGACCAGTTGGTCGGCCACCATGTGGCCGGGGATGGCGCCAAGGCTGATGCCCGCCAATTCCTTGTCGCGGAAATGCGCTGGCCTGGTCCAGTCGATCAGGGGATAAAGGTCGGGGAAGAAGAGGATGATGAAGTCCTGGAAAGCATGCGTCAGCGCAGCTTTCCAGGGTGAATCATAGCGGGCGGCGGTGTTCGACATCTGCCCAGTCTACGGCCCCATGAGACGGGGCCGTATGAGCTGCCACAAGCCTAGCTGAGGTTTTCCAGGCGGATCCTGGTGACGCTGCCGCCCACCGTCGACAGGCTTTCCATCTTGGCGATGGCGGCGTTGACGCTCTTCTCCTGCGTCTGGTGCGTAAGGAAGATGATGTCGGTGCGCGTCTCGCCATCGGCCGGCTCTTTCTGCAGCATGGCGTCGATCGAGATGCCGGCGTCGGCCAGGATGCGTGTCAGGTCAGCCAGCACGCCTGGCTCGTCCTTGACGTTCATGCGCAGGTAGTAGCTGGTGGTGACTTCCGCCATCGGCAGAATCTCGATATTGGTCATCGCGTTCGGCTGGAACGCCAGGTGCGGTACGCGGTGCTCAGGATCAGCGGTGGCCAGGCGGGTGATATCGACCAGGTCGGCAATCACCGCCGACGCGGTCGGCTCCGAGCCAGCGCCCTTGCCGTAATACAGCGTGGCGCCAACCGCGTCGCCCTGCACCAGCACCGCGTTCATCGCCCCTTCGACATTGGCGATCAGGCGTTTCGATGGAATCAGCGTCGGGTGCACGCGCAGCTCCACGCCTTCCTTGCCGTTGACCTTGGCGCGCTTGGCGATGCCCAGCAGCTTGATGCGGTAGCCCAGTTGCTCGGCATACTTGATGTCCACCGCGTTCAGCCTGGAGATGCCTTCCACGTGCGCCTTGTCGAACTGCACCGGAATACCGAAGGCAATCGCCGACATGATGGTGGCCTTGTGCGCCGCATCCACACCTTCGATGTCGAAGGTCGGGTCGGCTTCCGCATAACCCAGTTCCTGCGCCTGCTTCAGCACGGTGGCGAAGTCCAGGCCCTTGTCGCGCATCTCGGACAGGATAAAGTTGGTGGTGCCGTTGATGATGCCGGCAAACCAGTCGATGCGGTTGGCGGTCAGGCCTTCGCGCAGCGCCTTGATGATCGGGATGCCACCCGCCACCGCCGCCTCAAACGCCACCATGACGCCCTTGTCCTGCGCCGCCTTGAAGATTTCGTTGCCATGCTCGGCCAGCAGCGCCTTGTTGGCGGTGACCACATGCTTGCCGTTGGCAATCGCTTGCAGCACGAGCTTGCGCGCTTCCTCGTAGCCGCCGATCAGCTCGACGACGATGTCGATTTCCGGATCGTTGACGATGTCGGCCGGATTGGCCACCACCTTCACCTTGCCGCCGGTGCGCGCTTTGGCGCGCTCCAGGTTGCGGGCCGAGACAGCCACCACTTCGATGCTGCGGCCGGCGCGACGGCGGATTTCTTCCTGATTGCGCTCCAGCACATCGAACGTACCACCGCCGACATTGCCGACGCCTAACAAGCCTACTTTGATTGGTTTCATAATGTGTTTCCAGGGATCTGACTTAGAAGCTGGCGCCGTGGCGCTTGCGGTAGCTTTCCATGAACTTGGCCATGCGGCCGAAAGCTTCCACCATATCGTCCGAGTTCGGCAGGAACACGACACGGAAGTGATCCGGCGCGATCCAGTTGAAGCCGCTGCCCTGAACGATCAGCACTTTCGTTTCGGCCAGCAATTCATAAGCGAACTGCTGGTCATCCGCGATCGGATAGATCTTCGGATCAAGACGCGGGAACATGTACAGCGCCGCTTTCGGCTTGACACAAGTGACGCCCGGAATCTCGGTCAGCAGCTTGTACGCCAGATCGCGTTGCTTTAACAGGCGCCCGCCCGGGCCCACCAGATCGTCGATAGACTGGTAGCCGCCGAGCGCAGTCTGGATCGCAAACTGCCCCGGAGCGTTGGCGCACAAGCGCATCGAGGCCAGCATGTTCAGGCCTTCGATATAGTCTTTCGCGTGCGACTTCTCGCCCGACACCACCATCCAGCCGGAACGGTAGCCGCAGGCGCGGTAATTCTTCGACAGGCCGTTGAAGGTGACAAACAGGATATCGTCGGCCAGCGAGGCGATCGACACGTGCTGGGCGCCGTCATACAGCACCTTGTCGTAGATTTCATCGGCATAAATGATCAGGTCGTGCTGGCGCGCCAGCTCGATGATCTGCAACAGCAGCTCGACCGGATACAGCGCGCCGGTCGGATTGTTCGGGTTGATGACCACGATCGCGCGCGTGTTCGGCGTGATCTTGCGGCGCATGTCCTCGATGTCCGGATACCAGTCCTGCTGCTCGTCGCAGATATAGTGCACCGGCGTGCCGCCCGACAGCGACACCGCTGCCGTCCACAGCGGATAGTCCGGCGCCGGCACCAGCACCTCGTCGCCGTTGTTCAGCAGCGCATTCATCGACATCACGATCAGCTCGGACGCGCCATTGCCCAGGTAGATATCGTCAATGCTGACGCCGGCGATGTTCTTGCCCTGCGTGTAGTGCATCACCGCCTTGCGCGGCGCAAACATGCCCTTGGAATCGGTATACCCCGCCGCGTTGGACAGGTTCACCTTCATATCCTGGACAATCTCGTCCGGCGGGTCAAAGCCGAATACGGCCAAGTTGCCGATATTCAACTTAGTGATCTTGTGGCCTTCCTCCTCCATCTGCCGCGCCTTCTCAGGCACCGGGCCGCGGATCTCGTAGCAGACTTCCGCCAGTTTGTTCGATTTTTGAATCGGTCGCAAAATAAAATCCTGTTTATGTGAGGCAAACTTCTCTGACCTGCCAAAACACCGGCGACGGCCCGTGCTGCAATGCGAAAAGAACCATTCTGCCGAAAGCCTCCGATTTAATCAACCTTTCAGGCCGGCCCCACCTTGAAAAGGCTACAATGGCGCTCCTTTTTGCCGTTTTTTACCCCTGCGCCATGAAGCTCCATCAAAGCGACACCCAGAAATACCAGACCGTCACCGGCTACGACGCCAGCGGCGTCGAAATCAATGCCGAACGCTACCACTACAGCCTGATCGTGCTGCCGGAAACCCCGCCGCGCGCACTGGACGCGCCAACCTTCGAATCGCTGACCGCCGAGCACTTCGAGCTGATCGGCCGGGACGATCCGGACGTGGTCATCCTCGGCACCGGCGAGCGCCAGCGCTTCATCCACCCGAAGCTGACCGCCGCGCTGACCATGCGCCGCATCGGTGTCGAATGCATGGACAGCCAGGCCGCCTGCCGCACCTACAACATCCTGATGGGCGAAGGCCGCAAGGTCACGCTGGCCCTGATCATCACGCCGCAAGCCGACTAAGAACAACAATAGAAGTGCCTGATGAACGACCTGTACAACTCGAAGAAAGTCGCCTGGACTTTGGTGGCGGTGTTCGCCCTGGTCTGGCTGTATGTGCTGGGCATCCGCTCGCTGGTCCCGCCTGACGAAGGCCGTTACGCCGAAATGGCGCGGGAAATGTGGGCCAGCGGCGACTGGATCACCACCCGCCTCAACGGCATCAAGTACTTTGAAAAGCCGCCGCTGCAAACCTGGATGAACGCGCTGACCTTCACCGCCTTCGGCCTGGGCGAATGGCAGGCGCGCCTGTGGACCGGCCTGTGCGGCCTGGGCGGCGTGCTGTTTACCGGCTACGCGGCCAAGCGCGTGTTCGGCCCGCGCGCCGGCTTTTACGCCGCCGTGGTGCTGGGCTCCAGCGTGTTCTGGGTCGCCTGCGGCCAGTTCAACTCGCTGGACATGGGCCTGAGCGGCATGATGACCATCACCCTCGGCGCCATGCTGATCGCCCAGCGCGACGGCGCCACGCCGTCCGAGCAGCGCAACTGGATGCTGCTGTGCTGGGCCGGCATGGCGCTGGCGGTGCTGGCCAAGGGCCTGATCGGCGTGGTGCTGCCGGGCGCGGTGCTGGTCATCTACAGCCTGCTGTCGCGCGACCTGGCCATCTGGAAGCGCCTGCACCTCGGCAAGGGTTTGCTGCTGTTCTTCGCCATTGCCGCGCCGTGGTTCGTGCTGGTGGCGCTGAAGAACCCGGAACAGCCGCACTTCTTCTTCATCCACGAACACTGGGAACGCTTCTTCCTCAAGACCCACCACCGCGAAGGCGCGTGGTACTACTTCCTGCTACTGCTGATTCCCGGCGTGATGCCATGGCTGGGCCTGCTGCCGCAGGCGCTGCTGAACGGCGCCAGGCGCGACGCGCAAGCCACCTTCCAGCCCAGGCTGCTGCTGCTGGTGTGGGTGGTATTCATCACCTTCTTCTTCAGTTACTCCAGTTCCAAGCTGCCTGGCTACATCCTGCCGGTGTATCCGGCGCTGGCGCTGCTGCTGGGCGTCTACCTGGAAGGCGCGCCGCGCCTGAGCCGCATGCTTGCCGCCGGCCTGCTGGTGCTGGCTGGCGTGGTCGGCATCGCCATGATCCCGCACATGATCCAGGCTGCCTCGCGCCACCCGGACGAGCGCGCGCTGCTGGAAACCTACCAGCCGTGGGTGCTGGCCGCCGCCATGGTCGCAGCAGCCGGCGGCGCGCTGGCGCTGCTGCATGCGCGCCAGCTGCGCCGCGACCTGACTGTGCTGACGCTGGCGATCGCCAGCTTTGCCTCAGTGCAATTATTGTTGGCTGGGTTCGAGACTTACGGCCAGCTGCGCTCCGGCAAGGCGCTGGCGCAAAAAGTGCGGTCAGAACTGCTGCCCGATACCCCCGTCTATACTGTGTTCGTCTACGAGCAGTCGATGACCTTCTACCTTGGCCGGCCGGTGACGCTGGTGGCGTACTGGGACGAGTTCACCTTCGGCTTGCGCCAGCAGCCGGAGTTGTCCATCCCCACCCTGGATGGTTTCTACCAGCGCTGGCGCGCGCATACTGCCCGTAATGAAAAGGCGCTGGCCATCGTCGGCATCGAAACGCTGGGTGTAATGCAAGGCCACGGTTTACACATGCGCATCGTCGCCCGGGACAGCCGCCGGGTCGTCCTTACCAATATGTAATGAACAAAACCATAAAATGAATTTCGCCACTTTTTGCTTCATTGTTGTCGGTGTTTTGCTCAACGCGGTCGCGCAATTATTGTTGAAAGCGGGCGCGCGCAATGTCGGCGAAATCCATCTGACGCTGAGTAATTTATTCAGCGTCGGTTTACGCGTCGCAACGCAGATCCCCATAATTGGCGGGCTCGCTTGCTATGTGCTATCGGTGGTGTTGTGGATTATCGCGCTGTCGCGCGTCGATGTTTCGGTGGCTTATCCGATGCTATCTTTGGGCTATGTGGTGACCGCCATAGGCGCCTGGTATCTGTTCGGCGAAGCGCTGTCGATACAACGTTTACTTGCCATCGTAGTGATACTCGTAGGGGTTGCTTGGCTGGCGCGGACCTGACGAACAATTTAGAATTGCAGCCAGATCATCCATAAACGTAGATTAATCCCGATGAGTGCTGAGCTGCCCTTCCTTCCCTTCTCCCGTCCGACGATAGACGAAGCCACCATTGCCGCCGTCAGCGACGTGCTGCGCTCCGGCTGGATCACTAGCGGACCGAAAGTCGCAGCGTTTGAAGCGCAGATGTCGGCGTACTTCGGCGGCCGCCCGGTGCGCACCTTCAACTCCGGCACCTGCACCATGGAGATCGCGCTGCGCATCGCCGGCATCGGTCCCGGCGATGAAGTCATCACCACGCCGATTTCCTGGGTCGCCACCGCCAATGTCATCGTCGAAGTGGGCGCCACGCCGGTGTTTGCCGACATCGATCCGCTGACCCGCAATATCGACCTCGATAAGCTGGAAGCCGCAATCACGCCACGTACCAGGGCCATCATCCCGGTCTACCTGTCCGGCCTGCCGGTGGACATGGACCGCCTGTACGCGATCGCGCGCAAACACAATCTGCGCGTGGTGGAAGACGCCGCGCAAGCTTTCGGCGCCGAATGGCAGGGCAAGCGCATCGGCGCCTTTGGCGACTTCGTCTCGTTCAGCTTCCAGGCCAACAAGAATCTCACCACCGGCGAAGGCGGCGCGCTGGTGCTGAACAACCTGGAAGAAGCCAAACTGGCGGAAAAATACCGCCTGCAAGGCGTGACCCGCAGCGGCGTTGACGGGATCGATGTCGACGTCCTTGGCGGCAAATACAATATGAGCGACATCATGGCCGCCATCGGCCTTGGCCAGTTCGCCAACGTGGAAAAAATCACTGCGCACCGCCGTGCGCTGGCACGCCGCTATTACGAAGCCTTCGGCCCGGACTTCGAAGCGCAGACCGGCGCCCAGTTGCCGCTGCAAGCTTTCGACTCTAGCAACTACCACCTGTTCCAGATCATCCTGCCGGACTGCGGCCCGGCCACACGCGCCGACTTCATGCGCGCCATGCAGGAGCGTTTCAATATCGGCACCGGCTACCATTACGCACCGATCCATTTGTTCACCCTGTACCGCGAGCGCGGCTTCAAGGAAGGCATGTTCCCGATCGCCGAAAAGATCGGCCGCCTGACCGTGACGCTGCCGATGTTCTATGCCATGACCACGGCCGATGTCGACCGTGCTGTCGCAGCCGTGAAAGCGATCCTGACCAAATGACCGACATGACTCTCGCCAATCTGAAGCCGGAAATCTCGGTGGTGATCCCGGTGTACAACGAGCAGGCCGGCCTGCCGGTGCTGTTCGCGCGCCTGTATCCGGCGCTCGACAAGCTGGGCGCCAGCTACGAGATCGTGTTCGTCAACGACGGCAGCCGCGACAACTCGGTGGCTATCCTGGCCGAGCAATTCCGCAAGCGTCCCGACGTCACCCGCGTGGTGCTCTTCAACGGCAACTACGGCCAGCACATGGCGATCCTGGCCGGCTTTGAAGCGGCGCGCGGCGAGATCATGATCACGCTCGACGCCGACCTGCAAAATCCGCCGGAAGAAATCGGCAACCTGGTGGCCAAGATGCGCGAGGGCTACGACTACGTTGGTTCAATCCGCCGCAAGCGCCAGGATTCTGCTTGGCGCACCTGGGCCTCCAAGGCCATGAATGGCCTGCGCGAGCGCATCACCAACATCAAGATCACCGACCAGGGCAATATGCTGCGCGCCTACGGCCGCAACGTGGTGGACCTGATGAACCAGTGCTGCGAGGTGAATACCTTCGTGCCGGCGCTGGCCTACCGCTTTGCCCGCAACCCGACCGAAATCATCGTCGAACACGAGGAACGCGCGGCCGGTGAATCGAAGTACTCCTTGTACAGCCTGATCCGCCTGAATTTCGACCTGATCACCGGCTTTTCGCTGATCCCGCTGCAGTTCTACTCGATGCTGGGCATGGCGATGTCCTTCTTCTCCGCCATCATGGTGGTGGTGCTGGCGTATCGCCGGCTGGTGGTAGGCGTCGAGGCGGACGGCGTGTTCACGCTGTTTGCCGTGGCCTTCTTCTTCATGGGCGTGATCCTGTTCGGCATTGGCTTGCTGGGCGAGTATGTCGGCCGCATCTTCCAGCAGGTGCGTGCGCGGCCGCGCTACGTGGTGCAGACGATCCTGCAGCAAAAGCCGGTCGAGCTGGCGGAGCTGCCGATCGGTATCGAAAAACGCACCGTGGCGCGTCATCATGACTGAGTTTGAAAGCCGCAAGCGGGCGGTGGTCTTCGCCTACCACAATGTCGGCGTGCGCTGCCTGAAGGTGCTGCTGGCCGGCGGCGTTGACGTCGCGCTGGTGGTCACGCATGAAGACAACGCCAGCGAGAACATCTGGTTCGAATCGGTGATCTCGTTGTGCCAGGCCGAAGGCATTCCCTACATCACGCCCGCCGACGCGAAGTCGCCGGAACTGCTGGCGCAAGTGCTGGCGGCCAAACCTGACCTGATGTTCAGCTTCTACTATCGCCACATGCTGCCGGCCGCGTTGCTGGACGTGGCGCCCGCCTTCAATATGCATGGCTCGCTGCTGCCGGAATTCCGCGGCCGCGCGCCGGTCAACTGGGCGGTGCTGCACGGCGCCACTGTCACCGGCGCCACGCTGCACGAAATGACCGTCAAGCCGGATGCTGGCGCCATCGTCGCGCAGATGGAAGTGCCGATCCTGCCGGACGACACCGCGCACGAAGTCTTCGGCAAAGTGCAGGTGGCGGCCGAGCAGGCGCTGTGGCGCGTGCTGCCATCGCTGCTGGACGAGCGCGCGCCGCGACTGCACAACGACCTGACCCAGGGCGGCTACTTCGGTGGCCGCACGCCGGAAGACGGCCGCATCGACTGGCGCCAGCCGGCGCAGCAGGTCTACAATTTGCACAGGGCTGTTGCCCCTCCCTATCCAGGTGCGTTCACTGAGATTGACGGCGTACGCTATGTCATTCAGCGTGCGCGCCTGGCCGGCAATGTTGTCGGCCTCAGCCTGCCTGCCGGCCTGGCTGTGGTCGATGACCGTATCTTCGGTGTTTGTGGCGACGGCCGCATGCTGACGATTTCCTCGTTGACCGCCGATGGCATCGCCATCACCGCAGCACAGTTGCAAGCACGCCTGGCTGCGGCGGCCTAATCATCACCTGAAAAACTCATCATGAAAAAAGTCCTCATCCTTGGCGTCAATGGCTTCATTGGCCACCACCTGTCGAAACGCATCCTGGAAACCACTGACTGGCATGTCTACGGCATGGACATGAACAGCGACCGCATTCCCGAGCTGCTGGACCACCCGCGCATGCACTTCTTCGAGGGCGACATCACCATCAACAAGGAGTGGGTCGAATACCACGTCAAGAAGTGCGACGTGATCCTGCCGCTGGTGGCCATCGCCACGCCATCGACCTATGTGAAAGCGCCGCTGCGCGTGTTCGAACTGGACTTTGAGGCCAACCTGCCCATCGTGCGCTCGGCCGCCAAGTACGGCAAGCACCTGGTGTTCCCGTCGACGTCGGAAGTGTATGGCATGTGCCATGACGACGAATTCGATCCAGAGAATTCGGAACTGATCTGCGGCCCGATCAACAAGCCACGCTGGATCTACTCGAACGCCAAGCAGCTGATGGACCGCGTGATCTGGGGCTATGGCATGGAAGGCCTGAACTTCACGCTGTTCCGGCCATTTAACTGGATCGGCGCCGGCCTGGATTCGATCCACACGCCGAAGGAAGGCTCGTCGCGCGTGGTAACGCAGTTCTTCGGCCACATCGTCCGTGGCGAGAACATCTCGCTGGTCGACGGCGGCCATCAAAAGCGCGCCTTCACCGACATCGATGACGGCATCGATGCACTGATGAAGATCATCGATAACAAGGACGGCGCCGCCAGCGGCAAGATCTACAACATCGGCAACCCGGTCAACAATTACTCGATCCGCGACCTGGCCGGCATGATGATGGAACTGGCCAGGGACTACCCTGAGTACGCGAGCGGCGCCGCGCAGGTGAAGATCGTCGAAACCACCTCCGGCGCCTACTACGGCGCCGGCTACCAGGATGTGCAGAACCGCGTGCCGAAGATCACCAACACGTGTGAAGAACTGGACTGGAAGCCATCCACCAGCATGGCCGACGCGCTGAAGAAAATCTTCGACGCCTACCGCAGCCAGGTAGCCGCCGCTCACGCGCTGATGGACTGATGGACTGATGACGACCCGACCCTTGATGGTGTTGAAGATCGATGTCGACACCTGGCGTGGCACCCGTGAAGGCGTTCCCAACCTGGTGCGCATGCTGAAGGCACGCCAGGCTGGCGCCACCTTTTTGTTCTCGCTTGGCCCGGACCACACCGGCTGGGCGCTGCGCCGCGCCTTGCGCCCCGGCTTCTTCAACAAGGTGTCGCGCACCTCGGTGGTCGAACACTACGGCCTCAAGACACTGATGTATGGCGTGCTGCTGCCCGGCCCGGACATCGGCAAGGATTGCGCGACCGAGATGCGCGCCGTGCAGGACGCCGGCTTCGAATGCGGTATCCATACCTGGGACCACGTGCTGTGGCAGGACAATGTGGCCAAGCGCGACGCCGCCTGGTCGGCCAGCATGATGCGCAAGGCGGCCGCCCGCTACACGCAAATCTTCGGCGTGGCGCCGCGTACGCACGGCGCCGCCGGCTGGCAGATGAACAATGGCGCCTTCCATGAACACGACGACGCCGGCTACGCCTATGCGTCCGACGGCCGCTGCGTGCTCAAACCCGACGGCACGCTGGCCAACCCGGCCGACGGCCCGCATCTGCTGTCCGACGGCAAGCAGGTGCTGAAGCACATCCAGATGCCCACCACGCTGCCCACGCTGGATGAACTTTTAGGCTGCGAAATCAACGGCTTAACCATCAGCACCGCGAATATCGCTGCTTTCCTGCTGAAATTGACCGAGGGCGCCACGCGCGACCACGTTTATACTTTGCATGCAGAGCTTGAAGGACAGAAACTTGCCCCCATATTTGAGCAGCTATTGGCAGGATGGCAAGCGCAGGGATACCGACTGGCGTCCATGGCTGACTACTATCAGAAGATACGAACCCTGCCGATGCCGGTTTGCCCCATCACCTGGGGCGAATTGCCGGGACGCTCGGGCCAGCTGATCATTCAAGGTGCTGCCCAAGCTTAGTAACCCTCTTAGGAGACGCCTGTGGCTGATGTAGTAACCGATTTCTCCGCGCCGATGACCAGCGGCCAGACCTTCCAGTTGTCCGGCCGCCCGGCGCGTTATACCGTGCTGTTCTTCTATCCGAAGGACAACACCCCAGGCTGCACCACTGAAAACGTGGCCTTCCGCGACCTGCATGAACAATTCCAGGCAGCCGGGACCGAAATCTACGGCATCAGCCGTGATTCGCTGCGCTCGCACGAAGGCTTCCGCGCCAAGCTGGGCCTGCCGTTTGAACTGATTTCCGATCCGGAAGAGCAAGTCTGCGAACAGTTCGGTGTCATGAAGATGAAGCAAATGTACGGTAAGACTGTCCGTGGCATCGAGCGCAGTACGTTTGTGATTGACGCTAACGGCCAATTGGTGAAAGAATGGAGAGGCGTGAAGGTAGCCGGTCACGTCGATGAAGTGCTGGAATTTGTAGCGCGTCAGGCCTGAGTTATCAGGATCGTTGTTGGGACGCGTTGCAGCTTCCAGTTTGCTCAACCGTATCAGAACCGAGCGTATCCAGTTATTTTGAGTCAGTACTGTAATTCTTCCCACCCTACATGGTGGCCAGCCGGCCACCACGCGGTACTTTCACCGGGCCGGATGAGCGCCCGTCGGCAGTCTACTTTTCCCTTTTACCCAGCATCCACCCCATCGGGACGTTTTCCTGTGGGCGGATTCCTCCAGATATCTTTCGATTGAGATCCTGATGCCACTGCCAAAAATACCAAGTAAGCCAGCGACTATACTGTTGGCAAAAGATTACCCCAAGGCCAGCGGCCGCGTGACGCCTGCCCTCGCGGCAGTCGCCGACATCGCGCCGGAGCCTGCACCAGCGCCGAAGAAGGCGGCGACCGTCAAAGCCGTACCACCTGCAAAAAAACCAGCCGTGGCCAAGACGCCGGCCGCCGGCAAATCCAAAGCCGTGGCTGCCGTGCTGAAGGCCGCGCCGGCCGTGCTGCAAGCCGCCGCCGAAGCGGTCGAGGCCAAGGGCAAGCCTTCGCCGCGTGGCAAGGTCACGCCGATCGTGGCCGAAGCGCCGCACCCGGCCAAGCACAAGAACAATGAAGTGGCGATCAAGTCGTCCACCAGCCGCAATGCCGACCAGACCGGCACCACCAAGATGTTCGTGCTGGACACCAACGTGCTGATGCACGATCCATCGTCGCTGTTCCGTTTTGAAGAGCACGATGTCTACCTGCCGATGATGACGCTGGAAGAACTGGACAACCACAAGAAAGGCATGACCGAAGTGGCGCGCAATGCACGCCAGGTGTCGCGCACGCTGGACGCGCTGGTCTCCAACACCGACGACGACGCCATCGAAAATGGCATCCCGCTGTCCAAGCTGGGCAACAAGGACGCCAAGGGCCGCCTGTACTTCCAGACCCGTCTGCAAACGGCCGAGCTGCCGGTTGGCCTGCCATCGGGCAAGGCCGACAACCAGATCCTGTCGGTAGTGCGTTCGCTGGAAGCCGAGCAAGCCGGCCGCGCCATCGTGCTGGTGTCGAAAGACATCAATATGCGCATCAAGGCGCGCGCGCTGGGCCTGCCGGCCGAGGACTACTTCAACGACCACGTGCTGGAAGACACCGACCTGCTGTACTCGGGCATCGTCCAGCTGCCGGACGATTTCTGGAACAGGCACGGCAAGGATCTGGAGTCCTGGCAGGAGAACAAGAACGGCCAGAGCGCCACGTTCTACCGCGTCACCGGCCCGTTCGTGCCGTCGATGCTGGTCAACCAGTTCGTGTTCCTGGAGCCGAAGAATGGCGAAGCGCCGTTCTATGGCCAGGTCAAGCAGATCAACGGCAAGACCGCCGTGCTGCAAACCCTGCGTGACTTCAGCCACAACAAGAACAATGTCTGGGGCGTGACCGCGCGCAATCGCGAGCAGAACTTCGCGCTGAATCTGCTGATGAATCCGGAATGCGACTTCGTCACGCTGCTCGGCCAGGCTGGTACGGGCAAAACCCTGCTGGCACTGGCAGCCGGCCTGGCGCAAGTGCTGGAAACCAAGCTCTACAACGAAATCATCGTCACCCGCGTGACGGTGCCGGTCGGTGAAGACATCGGTTTCCTGCCGGGCACCGAGGAAGAGAAGATGTCGCCATGGATGGGCGCCTTCGACGACAACCTTGAAGTGCTGAACAAGTCCGATTCGGATGGCGGCGAGTGGGGCCGTGCGGCAACGCAGGACCTGATCCGTTCGCGCATCAAGATCAAGTCGCTGAACTTCATGCGTGGCCGTACCTTCGTCAACAAGTTCCTGATCATCGACGAAGCGCAGAATCTGACGCCGAAGCAAGTGAAGACGCTGGTGACGCGTGCCGGTCCGGGCACCAAGATCATCTGCCTGGGCAATATCGCGCAGATCGACACGCCATACCTGACTGAAGGTTCGAGCGGCCTGACCTATGTGGTCGACCGCTTCAAGGGCTGGTCGCACAGTGGCCACGTCACACTGGCGCGCGGCGAACGCTCGCGCCTGGCGGATCACGCCAGCGAAGTGCTGTAAAAATTCGGGGTCAGTGCTGACCCGATTGTTTTTGGCCCCGCCCGCAGCAATGCCGGCGGGGCTTTTTCTTTTTACGCTACCTGTTTGCTGCGGCGACGGCGCGCGGCCACGCCCACCAAGCCCAGGCCGCCCAGCATCATGGCGTAGGTTTCCGGCTCAGGCACGGCGGCGGTCAGTTGCAGCGTGTTGGCGCTGAAGCTCTGGAAGGCGCCGCCGTTGGCAGAGAACTGCACCTGCTGGCCGCCATCGCAGCAGCCTTCCAGGCCGTAGATGGTCAGCGTGTGATTGCCGGCCGATAGCGCCTGGTTGTTCACCGTGAACACCGAATTGGTGTTGTCGTAGCTGTGCGCCCACCACATATCGTTGGTTTTCAGATCGACCGCCTGGCCGTCGAGGAACACCGCACCGCCATTGCCGAAATCGACGCCGGCACGGAAGGAATACGTGCCGCTGTTGGCCAGCCCAAAGTCGATGCTCGACTTGAAGGCGATGTTGCTGGCGCCGGCGCCGAACAGCGACTGGTTGGAAACGATGTCATAGTTGCTCAACACTGTGCTCTGCGTCGAATTGGCAACAGCCGCATTCACCACGTCGCGGTAAGCGGTGGCACTGGATTGAACGCCGGCGTCGGAAAAACCGGTCTGGAAAGTGATGACGGCAGCCTGGGAGGTGCCATAGGCCATAGCAACGGCAAGTGCAGCAAGTTTAGCGAATTTCATGATGATCCCCGTGTGGTTTAGGTAAATAAAGCGTGGCGCTTGACCAGGTACGGGGATAGGGGACCGTGGCTTTGTGTATTACTACACTGACATTTTAGATGCATTAAAGCATGTTCTCAATGTTATCTGAGGCAATTCTCGATGTCAATCACTCAAAGCAAGGAACAGCTTGGCAAAAGCTCTTCTCAGAAAGTGCTTGAAACCGGTGGCAAGCTGTATGACACTAGACACTCAAGTCATTGATGTTGGCCAGATATCATGGACATACCTATCCTGATCCAGCGGACGATAGGCGCCCAAAAATACGGCGTCACGGTACCTGATATGCCTGGCTGCGTTACAACAGGCGAGACAGTCGACAAAGCCCTGAGCAACGCCACCAAGGCGATCTACGGTCACGTCGGCCAGTTGATCGAGCAAGGCCGCCCCTTCGAAATCAAACCCTCCGAAGTCGAAACCCTGCTGCAAGAGCCCAGTTACGTGGGCGGCATCTGGGCGCTGATCAGCCTCGATCTGGCGCGGCTGGACGATCCGCCGGTGGGCTGAGGCGCAACCGGAAAATTCGCTTGACCTTACTACTGCTGGAAGGATTAGAGTACAGGGATCGAAACTGTTCCGGGAGTACGCAATGTATCAACTGCAAGTAGAAAACATGAGCTGCGGCCACTGTGTTGGCGCCGTCACCAAGGCTGTGCAAGCGGTGGACGCCGCCGCCAAGGTGGATATCGATCTGGCCACCAAGTCGGTCCGGATCGACAGCGCGACGCCGCTGGCACCGCTGAAATCCGCCATCGCCGACGCCGGCTACCCGGTCACCAGCGCAGCCTGACTATTTCTCCAGCTCCGGGTAATGGCGGAAGATGCAGCTTTCATTGTGTGGAAGCCGGCGTTTGGAACGCAGGTAGGCGGCGACATTTGGACGCTGCGCCACCTTGTCATACAGTGCCAGCAGGTGCGGATAGGTGGCTGCCAGCTTCGCCATCGTCTTGGGGAACGCATAGCGCAGGCCGTCGATCAGCTGGAACAGCGACAGATCCACGTAGGACAGGCGCGCACCGATCGCATAGCCTCCGCGCCCCGGATTGCGCTGCACCACACCTTCAAAATAATCCAGGAACTTCGGGATGCGCTGCTCGCGGAAATCCTTGGCGCGCGCCTTGGCTTCCCTCTTCTGGTCTTCGTAGTAGGCGTTCGTGGAGATGGGATGGTGCGTATCATGCGCCTCGGCGACGATGTCGGCGATCGTCAGCTGCAACTGGTTGGCCCACAAGCGTCCCTCTAAAGAACGCGGTGCCAGTCCATGTTTCGCGCCCAGGAACATCAGGATATTCGTGGTCTGCCCGATCAGCAGTGCGCCTGCCTGCAATACCGGCGGCGCAAACGATGGATGCGCCACCTTGTCGCCATCCAGGCTGGCCATCAGCGCCGGCATGCCCTTCTTCTGCCGCGCCACATCCACATACGGCACGCCCGCCTCCTCCAGCGCCAGCCGGACAAATTCACCGCGGCCCTGCAAGCCGTCCCAGTAATAGAGTTGGTATGGAGTCGTCATGAAGCGATGGTAGCACCACCGCTTCATCGCGGGAGCGCGCTAGAACGTCGCCTTCACCGTCAGGCGGAAGGTGCGGCGTTCGGCAGGGTGGTAGTGGATATCGTCCACGCCTTCCGCCGGCTCGCCCGGCAGACGCGAGGCATAGTAGTAATCGACATCGCTGACGCGGCGGTCAAACAGGTTGAAGGCATCCAGCTGCGCCGACCAGCGGCGGTTGAACTTGTAGCCCACACGCGCATACGCAATCGCGGTGGTCGATGAACGCCGGCTGTCATCCTCGATCAGCGGACGCGGGCCGAAGTAACGCATCTGGAAAGCCGCCGACCACGGCCCCAGATCCACAATGGTCGCACCGAACGACGCCACCTTGCCGATCGCGCCCGGAATCTTGTCACCCACCTCGTCATGTTCGGTGTAGTGAGCACGCGAGTACGCCAGATCCAGATCGAACAGCAGCCAGGAATTGGCGATGTAATGGTTGTTCCACTCAATGCCCGAGCGGTAGCTGCCACGGCTTGGCGAAGTGTCGCCGGCATCGCCGGAAAACACCAGCTCCGAAGCGGAGCGCAGCTTCCACACAGCGACCGAGCTTTGCAGACCAGGCAGGAACTCGGTGCGCGCACCAATCTCCGCGCCGCGCGTTTTGACCAGCGGCGTCACCGGATCGATCGGCTCACCTTCCTTCGGCGTCAGATGCACCGTCGCACCACGCGCGTCGTTGCTGTGAAAGCCCTCGCCATAGTTGACGAAGAACTCGGTCTTGGCCCAAGGCCCCAGCACCACCGACAATTTAGGCGACGTCGTGCCGGCGCTCACCTTGCCGGAATTCTCGGCGATATTGCTGTCGACATCGAAGCGATAACGGTCATAGCGCAGGCCCGCCGTGGTGCGCAGCCAGTCGCGCCACTGCACGGTATTCTCCAGATACGCGCCGACACTGCCCTCCTTCACGCGCGACTCGGACACCGTGCGCAACACCTGCTGATTGCGCGTCGCGTGCAGCGACAGCGGCGACAGATAATCATAGCGTCCCTGCACGCCCACCTTGTTGCTGACATCCAGCCCGCCCCAATGGCCGAACCACGTCTGTGCCACATCGAAGCCGCCCATGCGGCGCTTCTCGTGCTGGCGCGACTGGTCGCCATTGACCGGATCATCCATGAAGTAGGTAAAGTTATTGAACAAGGTCAGCTCCGACTGCACCAGATAGGCATTCGCCTGCAGCAGGCTATCGCTGGAGCGCTTGCGCATACTGGCCGACAGGCTGTAACGCGACGTGTCGCCGCCATCACTCGGATCGATCGCGCCGAATTCATTCAGCTCGCCGCTCTGCACCGCGCGTAAGGGAATCTGGTTGCTGGCATGCCATGCGCCCTTGTAGAACATGCCGGTCACGCTGAACTGATCGTCGCTCGCGCCTTGCGCATAACGCAGCACGCCTATGCTCTTGTGAAAGGCCTCCGGCGTTTGCCACGGACCGTCGTTGTGTCCCAGCTCCGCGCCGTATACCAGATTGCCCGCGCCCAGCGGCGTCGAACCGGTGTACACCGAGCGGTAATAGGCGTTCTCGCCCACGCTGATACTGGCGGTATTGTCGCGCAGCCTGTTCGCCAGTGTCATGTGCGCCGCGCCGGCGGAGGCGAAATCTCCCTCGTCCGCGTAGTACGGCCCCTTCTTGTAATTGATGCGGTCCACCAGTTCGGGAATCAGGAAATTCAGATCGGTATAACCTTGTCCATGCGCATGCGTGCGCATATTCACCGGCATGCCGTCGACAAAGGTGGCGAAGTCGGTGCCGTGATCCAGATTGAAGCCGCGCAGGAAGTACTGGTTGGCTTTGCCGTCGCCGCTGTGCTGGGTAACGATCACGCCGGGCACAAACTCCAGCAGCTCGCCGGGACGCAAGGCCGGCCGGTTGGCGATCAGGTCGGCCGTCACCGCGCCCTGGCTGGCGGCGCTGGAAGTGCCAACGCCGTTGTCATAGTGGCCGCGCACTTCAATGGTGGTGTCGGCTGGATCGGCGTGGGTGGTCAAAGGCAGAAGCGCGAGCGAAGCCAGCACCTCCATCGAACAAATGGATAAACGCATAGATATGATTTGACTAAAGATGCAATCCCCTCACCTCCCCGTGAGTGGATTGAACAGAGGCGCCCATGACGCCTCCACCTGTTTGGCCGGTATCCGGGCTGGCAAGCAAATCCACCTGACCTTCCCATGCACAAGGCACAGTGGTATAGCGAAGCGGATTGTCGTCGTGGGACGACGCTTGTTGACCGTTGCGGGGGCAGCACAGGATCGCCGGCGAAGGCTCCCTGTTTCCCGTTTAACTGCGCATCCGGGCGAATGCGCGAGCACCAAAACGTGTCAGGATTATACGTTAGTCGGCGAGGCTTTGGAGGATGGGGCAGTCGGGGCGGTGATCGCCGTGGCAGCAGCTGGCCAGCGTTTGCAGCGTGTCGCGCATTTCGGTCAGTTCGGCGATGCGCTGGTTGAGTTCCGCCACATGACCGGTGGCGATGCGCTTGACATCGGCGCTGGCGCGCGCCTTGTTCTGCCACAGCGACAGCAGTTCGCGGATCTGCTCCAGCGAGAAGCCCAGCAGGCGCGCGCGCTTGACGAAGCGCAGCGTGTGCAGGTCGTTGTCGGCGTAGATGCGATAACCGGCGTCGCTGCGCCGCCCCGGCGGTATCAGGGCGATGCTTTCGTAGTAGCGTATCATCTTGGCCGAGACGCCGGACGCCTTGGCTGCTTCGCCGATATTCATTGCCCCTCCGGTTTCCAGCGCCGCAGCAGCAGCGCATTGCTGATGACGCTGACCGAACTCAGCGCCATCGCGCCGCCGGCCACCATCGGATTGAGCAGGCCCAGCGCTGCCAGCGGTATGCCGATCAGGTTGTAGATAAAGGCCCAGAACAGATTCTGCCGGATCTTGCTATAGCTGCGGCGCGAGATGGAAATCGCCGCCGCCACCAATGCCGGATCGCCGCGCATCAGCGTGATGCCGGCGGCATGCATGGCAACATCGGTGCCGCTGGACATGGCGATCCCGACATCCGCCGCCGCCAGCGCCGGCGCATCATTGATGCCGTCGCCAACCATGGCGATGGTGGCGCCCTCGCCCTTCAGCCCGGCGACCGTGCTGGCTTTGTCCGCCGGCAGCATGTTGGCGATCACACGCTGTACGCCCAGCTGCCGGGCAACAGCATCCGCGCTGCCCTGATTATCGCCGGTTAGCAGAATGGTCTGGATATGCATCGCGTGCAACGCCGCGATCGCTGCCTGCGCCTGTGGCTTGATGCGGTCGCCGAAGGCCAGCAGGCCAAGTAGCTGATGCGCATCGGCGTCGGCCAGCCAGGAGATGGTGTGGCCACTACGTTCGAGTTCCTCCGCGCGTGCGGACAGCGCCTGCAAGGACACGCCCTGCTCCTGCATCAGCCGCGTGCTGCCCAACAGCAGGCGCACGCCATCCACTGTCGCCGCCACGCCGCGTCCCGGCAAGGCGCTGATGTCGGCGGCGGGCGCCAGCGCCGCCACCGCGCGTGTAGCGGCCGCCTGCTGCACGGCGCGGGCCAGTGCGTGCTCGCTGCCGCGCTGCACGGCGCTAGCCAGTTGCAGCAGCCGCGCTTCGTCGACGCCTGGCGCCGGCGCCAGCACCGCCAGCGATGGCTGCCCTTCCGTCAGCGTGCCGGTTTTATCGAACGCCACGGTGGTGATGCGGTGCGCCAGTTCCAGCGCCTCGGCATCCTTGATCAGGATTCCATAACGCGCGGCGACGCCGGTGCCGGCCATGATGGCGGCCGGTGTCGCCAGCCCCAGCGCGCATGGACAGGCGATCACCAGCACCGCCACGGCGTTGATGATGGCTTGCTCGGCGTCGCCGCCAAGCAGCCACCAGCCACCAAAGGTCAGCAGTGCCAGCACCAGAACCACCGGCACGAACACCGCGCTGACACGGTCGACCAGATGTTGCACCGGCGCCTTGGCCGCCTGCGCGTCTTCCACCAGTCGGATGATGCGCGACAGCGTGCTTTCCGCGCCGATCGCCGTCACGCGCACCAGCAGCAAGCCTTCGCCGTTGATGGCGCCGCCGGTAACGCGCTCGCCGGCATGGCGTGCCACCGGCAGGCTTTCGCCGGTAATCAGCGCTTCGTCGACATGGCTGGCGCCTTCGGCGATCACGCCATCGGCGGCAATGCGCTCGCCGGGACGGACGACGATGATGTCGTCAACCCGCACCGCATGGATGGCGACGTCCACGTCCTGTCCATCGCGCCGTACGCGCGCCGATTCCGGCCGCAGCGTTTGCAGCGCACGGATAGCGGCAGCAGTCTGCCGCTTGGCGCGCGCTTCCAGCCACTTGCCCAGCAGGACCAGCGTGATGACCACCGACGACGCTTCAAAATACAGGTGTGGCATGGCGCCACCGGCCAGCAGCAGGTAGACGCTGAGGCCATAGGCGGCACTGGTGCCCAGCGCCACCAGCAGATCCATATTGCCGCTGCGGGCGCGCGCGGCCAGCCAGCCAGCGCGGTAGAAACGCGCACCCAGCCAGAATTGCACCGGCGTGGCGAGCAGCCATTGCAGGCGGCCGTCCAGCATCCAGTGGATACCGGCCAGCTCCAGCAGCATGGGGAGAACCAGTGGCAGGGAAAATAAGGCAGCCAGCAGCACGGCGACACCGCCGGTGGGCATCAGCGCCGGCGCGGCGGATGCTGGCCCGGCCGGCGTGTCCGCCGCTGGCGCGACGCCCGGTTCCGGCGGCGGCAGCGACGCGTGATAGCCGGCCTTGTCGATGACCTGCGCCAGCACGGCAAACTCGACCGGCTGGGCCGACTCCACCCGCGCCATCTCGGTTGCCAGGTTAACACTGACCTTGTCGACGCCGGGCACGGCCGCCAATACCCGCTCCACCCTGCCAACGCAGGAGGCGCAGCTCATGCCTTCAATTTTGATCGCTTGCTGATTCATGGGACACCCAGTGCTGTTTCATCCTCTACAGCATCAAGTATCCCACGATTGGAAGGTCAAGGTTTTTTTAGCGCACCACGCAGTCGACCTGGTTGGATTGCGCCGGTGCACCGCTGTTGCCCGACGGACCGGAGACGGTGCCAAATGTCGGTGGTGGCGAGAATTGGAGACCGGGATTTTGCGGCAGCACGACAGGAGGCGTTTTAAAGTTGGGCGTGAAGCCAAACTGTCCGGCGTTGAACTGCATCGACCCGCCCTGATTGTTCAGGTTGATCATGCCGTCAAGCACATGCACATACAGGCCAGCTGCGAAGCCAGTGGGGCTGGCCATCGGCGCCTGCGCCAGCATCAATGGCTGTACCGGCGCCGCCAGCGGATCAAGCGAGGCGGTGCTGGCCATCAGGTAGGCTTCGCGCGCGGCGATTGCCGTCGCCGACGGTTCCACCCATTCCGCAATGAAGGTGGTGCCGCGAATGCCAATGGTGGCGCTTGGCGTTTTCATCTCGAACTTTTCCTTGTTGCGCTTGCCCAGCAGCCCGGTCACGGAGCGCAAGCCGCCCTTGACCAGGTTGAACGAGGCTTTGTCGCCGTCCGGCTTGTCGGCGTCGTAGGAGAAGTTCTCCACCTTGAAAGTGGTCGATGGCTTCAGCGTGATTTCGCTGTTGTCGATGAATTTCACCATGGCATAGGTGTTTTTCTCGGTCATCAGCGTGTCGCCGCTTTCCACTTCGGAACGCATGGACAGGATGCGCACGGCGCCATCGGCCTTTTTGGCCATCAGCGGGCCGCTCAGCTGGATTACCGTGCCGGCCACCTGGGCAGCCCAGCTGACGCTGGCCACCCAGAACAGCATCAACGCCAGCCACGCCTTAATTGCAGTATTTTTTGTCAGTGGCTTCATTTTGCTTTCCGGTCTTTTCGTTGGCTGCGGAGCCAGAGGATTTTTCAGATTTCTTGTCGTCTTCCGGCGTGTCCGAGGTCGAGCTGTTGCCCGAACTGGAGCCGCCGCCACCGGACGAACTGCCACCTTTGCCGTCACCCGTTGCCGAGGCCAGCGTGGTGACCACCTGGGTAGCCGCGCCTTGCGCTGGTTTGTTCGGCTCCGACGCGGTTGGCGGCGACAGCACCTGGCACAGCGCGGAATTCGGCGCGATCACGCAGATGTCGGCCGATGGCGCCGGTGTTGGCGTTGGTGTCGGCGTTGGCGTTGGCGTTGGCGTTGGCGTCGGCGTCGGCGTCGGCGTCGGCGTCGGTGTCGGCGTTGGCGTCGGCGTCGGCGTCGGTGTTGGTGTCGGTGTCGGCGTCGGCGTCGGCGTTGGCGTTGGCGTTGGCGTTGGCGTCGGTGTCGGCGTCGGCGTTGGTGTCACTGGCTGTTGAATCGTTGGTGTCACCGTGCTGCCGTTGGCGCCTGTGATCGTGCCGCCCGAGGTATTGTCAAATACCGTAGTAATAACCGACACCGTGCCGCCATTGGTCGTATGCACATTGCCGTTCGCTCCAATAATAACCTTGTTATCCAGGCTATACCCGGTACCGGCTGCCAGTGTAATGGCGCCGCTACCCGAAGTCACCTCGCCGTTAATCGTCAATGGACTGTGAGTTTGCAAGGTGATCGCACCGGTAGTGGTTTTCACGATCGGCACACCGGGCGAGGGAGTAGGCGTTGCAGCGCCGATGAGCATGCCGCCAATGTTATCAATCGTGATGGCACCGCCATTGCCGCCACCAATATCGGTCTGCCACGCCTTGGTCACCGTCATCTCCACACCTTCAGGATTGACGTTGGCGATGTTGATCATGCTGGTACTGCCGCTACCTGCACTGTTCTCCACACTCAAACTGGCAACCGTGGTCGCCAGCGCCAGTGTCGAGATACCGACTCCGCCAGTAGTGTGCATGGTCAGGTTATCCGCAACAATGCTGCCGCCAGGCACCGAGCCACTTCCTTTGATAATGCCGCCGGTGACATTCATCACCACATCGCCATCGGACTGCACGCCGTTGATGTTGAACAGCTCAGTCCCCGCTGCGCTAAGAGTGCGCAACTGGGCGATCGCCACGGTCGTGTTGTTAACGAAGCTGATATCGTTGTCGGATCCCTTTTGCGACACCGCCAGATTCTTGACCATGTTGCCAGCATTGTCCAGCGCGACATTGCCGCTGGTCTGGATACCCAGGTCCTGCACATTGATCGCGCCAGTCTGGGTGATGTCACCGACGGAGTTGTTCAGCAAAACGCGCTTGGTGGCGCTGCTGATACTGGACGCCGATGCGCCGACGCCGCTGATACCTGCGACCGAAACCGGCCCTACTTTCAGCGCCGCGTCGGTTGAGCCGATACTGATGGTGGGTACTACCAGATGGTACAGCTTGCTCACTCCAAGGCAACCCGAGCACGAGATGCTTTCCGCGCCGACCACGATGCCGTATTCAGCATTCAGTGGCTTGATGTTGGCCACCTTGCCGGTCAGGTCAGCATTCAGCGTCAACTGGTTGGCGTTGAAATTGAAAATGTCGGCGGCCCCGCCGCCGTTGGCGCCGACGGTCACCTGGCCGGCGGACAGCGTTACCGCGCCCTTGGTTTTCGCATCAAGCAGCCCTGCCACCGTGATGGCGCCGTACGAGCTAGACAGGTCGATGACGCCACCACCGGCATAATTGCCGGTCAGCGTAATCGCTCCTGCGGTCATATCACCAGGATTGCTTACCTTCAGCGAACCTACGCTGCTGGCGCGCAAAGCATCGATCGCGTTGGTACCGCCGCCGATGCTCACGGCGCCCGGCGTGCTGACGCTCAGCTCCGGTGCGATGAGGTAGCTGTAGCCGCCCGATTGGGTGATATCGCCGGTAGCCGTCAGCGCGATGCCCGTGGCCGATGTGATCGACCCCAACGCCATGGCGCCGGAAGCATTATAGGCAAAGGTGCCGACCGAACTCCCCTGGACGCTCGTGGTCTTGTTGGCGCCAGTCAGGTTCACCGAAGCGCTGGCTTGCAGATTCAGCGTGGCGGCAGTAATTGCGCCGCCACCGCCGATATTGCTACCATTCAGGTACATATCGCGACCATTGGTATTGACTGCGCCTGCCACAGTAATGTTGGCGTTGGTGGCAGTAACACTCAGGCTGGAATCGGAATTGCCATTGCTGTTGAGCGTGATGGCGTTCAACGTCAGCGCCGTCTTGTTGGTCAGCGACAGCGAAGCGGCGCTGGTGGCCGTCAGCGACTCAACCTGGTTGGAAGGTGACGCCAGCGTCACCCTGCCAGGGGCGCTGACCGTCAGCTTTTTGGTCTGGATCTGCGCAGTGTTTTCCTGCGAGATGTTGCCTGATGAATCACCCGCGAGGGTTGACGTCAGCGAGGTATTACCGTTCAGCGCGGTGATGCCGCCGCCACCGACATACAAGGAGCCTGCGGTCTTGAAAGCGAAATCGCCGCTGGACGCGCTGCCACTGATGCTGCTGACCACATTAGCGCCGGTCAACGAGACCGACGCGGCCTTGAGCTCCAGGTCGGCGGACGTGATGGCGCCCGTGCCGCTGATCGCGCCTGTCATACCGTCCAGGCTTAACTGCCCGGCGGTATTCAGCGTACCCGTCACCGTCACGCCTTTGCCACGCAGGTTCAGCTCGCTGGATGCGGTTAAGCCGCTGCTCAAGTCGATCTCACCCGCAACCGTCAACGCGCCGTTGTAGTCCTGGCTGGTGCCGATGTCAAGGCTGCTGGAATGCAGCGTATTCAGTTCGCTGCCGGTCAGGCTTAGTTTGCCGTTGGCTTCCGTGCCAAGGTTGATACCGGTAGTGGCGCCATAGGTATCCACATAGATGTGGTAGGCGTTGACGCTGCCTTTCAGGTCCATCTTGTTACCGACCAGGTAAACCGTACCGTCGGGATTGCTTAGACTGCCGTTGCCCCCCATGGCCAGCGTCCCCGTGCCATCCACGCTGACATAGGCAGTCGAGTAGCCGTTCAGCGCATGGTTGATGGTAATGTTGCCGCCGCTCTCCAGGGTCAGATTGCGCGCGCTATACAGGTTGACTTCGCCGCCGGTGGTGATATTGCCCGCGCCGCTATTGCCGATGATCAGGTTGCCGGTGGCGATCGAGTCCAGCCGGCCGGCCTCCAGGTTCAGCGTATTGGTGCCGGTGCCGCCCAGCGTGATACCGCGTCCGGCAGTGTAAGTGGCAAACGACACCGAATCGTACGGGCCATTGCCGCCGACGGTGCCTTCACTGCCGTACAGGTTGATATTGTCGGTAATAAAGGACAAGGAAGCCTCGCTGTCGCCTGTGCTGGCAACCCGGCTTTCCGCGCCAAGCGTGATATAGCCGCCAGCAACATTGGCGCGCGCATCGAGGCTGCCAGTGCCCACGTCCACCTGGCCATTGATGGTGACAAAGCTGCCTTTCAGCGTGGCGATGCTGCCGTTGGTGCTCACGCTGCCAGCTGTCGTCACCGTCACGCCGCCCACGCCGGTGGCACTGCCGCTGGCCGCGTCATTCGCGCTCAACGTGATGTTGCCAGCCATGGAGATCGGCGCGTCCACCGTGATGTTATTGCCGGCTTGCGCCGTCAGCGAAGCGCCTGCATCGTTGCTGATGGCGCTCGTGAACGTGATGTCGTGCTTGGCCTGCAACACCACATTGGTGGAAGATTCCGAGATCAGGTCGGCGCCCACAGTCGTCTTGCCGGTGGCCGAACCGCCGCCAAAAGTGGCGGTTGGCGTCAGGCTGTCGGGCGCGCGGCCGGACACCACCTCGATGTCATACGGGTCCAGCAGCCAGGTGCCGGTCTTGCCGTGTACGGCGCTGGTATTCACGCGCGCGCTGGCAACATCCAGGTAGTTGGCCGAGGTTTCCACCAGGCCGCCGTTACCGCCAGCCGCGCCGCCGCGCGCTGACAGCGCGCCATACATGCGGGTGGCATCCTGGCTCCATACCACCACGGTGCCGCCATCGCCCTGCCGGGTGGCGTCCGCGCTGATGACCACATCCTTGCCCACATAGGTGGAGTCGGCGTTCATGACTGCCGCGTTCTTGCCCTGATAGTCGCCACCGACCAGCACCTTGCCGCCGCCGCCCTCACCGCTGGCGTCGACCACGGCATTGCCGGTCAGGCCCACTTGTGCGCCGAGCAGCACGATATCGCCGCCGGTGTTCAGATTGCTGCCGGTGGCGGTGGTGCTGCTGCCCGCCTCCACCAGCGTAGTGCCGCTGGCCTTCAGCACGATCTTGCCGTTCTCGCCGCGCACCGCGCTGTTGGCGTTGATGGTGCCGCGCTGGTTGACCAGCGCGCCGAACACGCCAACGCGGCCGCCCTGCGCCACGATGCTGCCCAGGTTCAGCGCCTGGTCGGACGGCGCCGACACCACCACCTGCACATTCGGATCAGCCGAGTCGAACAGCTGCACGCTCTTGCCCGCCGCCAGCACCACATCGCCATTCGGTGACGAGATGATGCCGCTGTTTTCCACCGCTGGCGCGATCAGGAAGATCTGGCCGCCGGACGGCGTGCTGATCGTGCCCTGGTTGCTGACCTTGCCGGCGCTGCTGTCGCCGCTGAAGTTGTTCTTGCCCGCCAGGAAATCGGCGTTGGAGAGGTTCAGGCTGGAGGCCACCAGGCCGTTGACGTCGACCCGCGAACCGGCGCCGAAAATCACGCCGTTCGGGTTAATCAAGAACACCTTGCCGTTCGATTGCAGCGAACCCAGAATCTGGCTCGGGTCCTGGCCGGTGATGCGGTTCAGCACCTTGCTGTCCGCGCTCTGCTGGATGAAGCGGGTGATCTCGCCCGGCGCGATCGAGAAGCTGCGCCAGTCGATGATGGTGTTCGGCGTATTGGTGATCGAGTACAGGCTGCCCTGCTGGTTGAAGGTGGCCATGCCGTGCACCACGGTCGGCGCCACCGGCGCTGCCTGGGCCGTGCTGAAGGCTGCGGCCACCACCACGGCCAGCGCCTTGCGGCGCAGGTTAAATGCGATTTGCGGTTTCATATGCGTTCTCTTCGATCAATAAGCCAGGCCCAGGCGCACATGCAGGCGGTTGGCATCGGCGCGGGTGGTGGCGCCGGCCTTGGTCACATGGCCGTAGTCCAGTTGCAGGTTAACGTAGGTCGACAGCACGAAGCGGGCGCCGACACCGGCGCTGGCGATGGTCGTGTTGTCCAGTTCGCCAGGCAGGGCCTTGTTGCGGCTGACGTAGGCGGTATCGTAGAAACCCAGCAGGCGGCAGTTCCAGCCCGCGCGTGCGCACAGGTTGGGCGTGTATGCTTCCAGGTTGACGCTCAGGCCGGAATCGTTGGCGATTTCCCGCTCGACGAAGCCGCGCACCGACGTTGCGCCGCCGGCGCCGAACTGCTCGCCGGGGATCAGTGCATCGCGGGTGTACTGGCCGTTGACGATGGCGCGCAGCTGCCATGCGTTTTCCAATGCGCGGGTGATGCTGCCGCCCACGCGCAGGATGGTGTAATCGGTCTTGGCGTGGATGCGCGCCAGCGTGAAGGCGCGCTGGTCGCCGTTCGAGCCGCCGGAGATATTGCGCAACAGCGTCAGCTGCACGCCGGCGTCGCCCTGCTTGATCGGCGTGCTGGCCTGGTAGCTGATGCTGACCGGGTGCACGGTGACATCATTGCCCAGCTCGGTGCCTTCGAACTGTACGCTGTTCTTGAAGGCCTTGACGTCGACGCCGTAGGACAGGCGCGATTCCAGCTCGCCGCGTTTGGCCAGCACCTGGTTGTAGCGTGCGCCATACACGGCGCCCTTGCCGCTGACGGCCAGGTTGAACAGGCCGGCGTTGACGGTGCCGGAATCGACATTGGAATAGCTGGCGTAGAAGTCCAGCGAGTCGCCCGAGCCGTACAGCGGAATATGGTAGCCGGCGCCGTACACCTTGACGCGGCCCGGCTCCTCGGCCGACGTGATGTATTGCAACGTGGCGACATGGTCGCGGTTGAACAGGTTGGCGTTTTGCAGCGTCACGCCGACGTGCGTCTTGCCGGTGGGATCGGTGCCGGTATTGTCGACATTGCCCATGATCTTCCACGGCGACTCATCCTTGACCTCCAGCACGGCGTCAACCTCTTCGTTGCGCTCGCCGGTCTGCAACTTCATAGTGACCTGCTTGGCCGGATTCTCGTTGGCCTGCTTCAGGTTGGCCGACACCGCCTTCAGATTGGGCGAGCGGCCTTCCTGCAATGCTGGCAGGCTGCGGCGGATATTCGCCTCGTCAAAATAGCGGTTGTCCTTGACGCTGACACGGCCTATCTTGTTTTCCACCACGCGCAGCGTCACCACGCCGCCGTTCAATTCCTGTTCCGGCAATTCAATCGTGACGACGTTATAACCATTGTCGTGATAGACTTTTTCCAATAACTCCAGCGCACGCTGGACATCGCCGAAGTCGCGTTGCTTGCCGGCAAAAGGCGCCAGCAAGGCATCGACTTGCGCTGGAGGCAGCAGCGTATTGCCCTTCACCTCGAAGCGGGCGATTTCAAATCGGATGACGCCCTCATCCGCGCCCCAGGCCGAGGCCACAGCAGCGGCCAGCACAGTGCCTGCGAGCAGGCGCCTCATGGTAGATCTCATTATTTGACTCATGGTTTTCTTATGACGAAGACTCGATCTTGTTTGCTATTCCGCAATAATATCTGCCGATGCTAGCATAGCAACACCCGCCTGCGGGAGCTTCCTTTCGCATCCGGCTGAAGTGTTGGATTTCTGTCTGGACTTAGTTGCAATAGTGCTTGTGGCGTTTCCTATCGTTACGCTCGGGCCGAGAATTTTTCGCTATTTTGTTTCAAATGTGGTCACACCATCCCAGTCCGCGCCAGGCGGGTGCTGGCGATAGTGGGCAATCCGCTCGACATACAGCTGATACAGGCCGCGCTGCGGCGACAGCGCCTGCAACTCGGCAAGCAAGTTTTCCGCCGTCTCCCATTGCTGGGCGCGCACGGCGGCCAGCGTCTCGTGCCAGCGCGCCAGTTCGCGCTGGGTGGCCTCGTCAACCTCGGTTGCCAGCGCCACCGGCTCGAAGATCGCCACCGGCTCGTTCTTACCCTTGACCCGCACCAGGTCCAGCTCACGGTAACTGAATTCCGCTGCTGCCGCGCGGGTGGTATCGCCCACCGCGATACCGACGCCATAGACCTTGGTAATACCCTCCAGCCGCGAACCGAGGTTGACCGCGTCGCCCATCACCGTGTAGGCGCGGCGGATGTTCGAGCCCATGTCGCCCACGTGCATCAGGCCGGAGTTGAGGCCGATGCCTATTTTCAGTGCCGGCCAGCCGCGCGCGATGAAGTCCTCGTTGAGCCGTTGGGCGCTTTGCTGCATCAGCAGCGAGGTGGCAACGCCACGGCTGGCGTGATCGTCAAAATGCACCGGCGCGCCCCAGAAGGCCATCACCGCGTCGCCGATGTATTTGTCCAGCGTGCCCTGGTGGGCGCTGCGGATGTCTTCCGACATCGCCGTCAGGTACAGGTTGATGTATTCGCGCAGCTGCTTCGGCGTCAGCCCTTCGGAGATGGTGGTGAAGCCGCGCACGTCGACAAACATCACGGTCAGCTCGCGGCTTTCGCCGTCCATATTGTACTGTTCGGGATTTTCGGACATCTGCGCCACCAGCTCCGGCGCCACGTATTCGCCGAAGCGCGATACCAGCCCGCGGTTACGGCGCACCTCGAAGAAATAGCCCCAGGCGACATTGAACACGAACACGGCAGCAATCAGCACCAGCGTCATCGCCATCTTCAGCACCCAGTCCATCTCACTGTAGGCCCAGTAATTGAAGCCGAACACAGCGCCGGCCACTGCCACCGCCAGCAGCATCGACGGCAGCGGCGACAGCACCGCCAGCGCGATCGCCAGCACGCCGCCGGCCAGCAGCACCTGGACGCCCTCGATGCCGTCCGCGTAATCCGGCCGCACCTTGAAGCGCTCGTCGAGGATGGACTTGATCATATTGGCGTGCACTTCCACACCGGGATATTCGTTGTTGACCGGCGTCGGCCGCAAGTCCAGCAGACCCGGCGCGGTGGTACCGACCAGGATGATGTGGTCGGCCAGCACCTCCTTCGGCACGCGGCCGGCCAGCACGTCGGCCGCCGACACATACGGGAAGGCACCGCCCTTGGGCCCGCCGCTGCCGCGATACTCGATCAGCGCGGTCAGGTTTTCACCAACCGGGATGCGCAGCGGCACTTTCTCCTGGCCGACAAACATCAGCAATTCTTCCAGGCCGCCGTAAGCGCGCTCGCTGGCCGACAACTGGTCGACCGTCTTGCTGAAGGCCGGCGTGATGGCGCGCGCCTGCAAGGCCACCGCCGCCGTCGCCAGCGACAGCGTCGGATAGAAACCATCGCCAATGCGCATCACCAGCGCCGAATGGCGCAGGATGCCGTCCGGATCCGGCGTGGCGGTGAAGATGCCGCCGGTGGCCGCAGCCGATTGCAGCCGCTCCAGGTTGGCCAGGTAGCCGCGCGAAGTGATCGCCGGCACCGTGCGGCCGTTCAGCGTCTCGCTGGTGAAAAAGGGATCGGGCAACTGGCCCTTGCGCTGGTTGTCGGCAATGTTATAGCCCAGCACCACCGGCTGGTCCTGCAGCGCCTTGGCCAGCAGACCATCGTAATCCATCGCCTCCTTCAGCGTGTCGACGCGCGCGCGGAAGCCGTTGACGTCTTTCATCTCGTGCCGCGCCAGGCCGTCCAGCACCTCGTAGCCGGAGGTGTTGTCGGCCTCGGGGAACACAATGTCGAAGCCGGCCGCCGCCACGCCGTAGTGGTCGGTCAGCTGGCTGACCAGTTGCGCGACGATCTTGCGGTTCCACGGAAAATGGCCGACTTCAGCGATGCTTTTTTCATCGATGTCGACGATGACGATCTTCGGATCGAACACCGGCTTCACCAGCCGCATGCGCAGGTCGGCAAAGAAAGTGTCCATGCGTTCGATCGCATCGATGCGCACCTGTCCCGCCACCTGCAGCATGGCGATGGCGGTCAGCAGCAGGCCCAGTGCCCAGCGCAGGCCGTATTTTTTAAGCGCCCTGATCCGCACGGTAGCCCGGGATCTTCGATACGTCGATGACGTCGATCTGTTTCTCGTCCATATTCTTGTGGGCGAACTCCAGATAGATCTTATTGCGGATGAAGATGTCGAACAGGTCCGGATCGATATGGCCGTTCTGCGCGAAGTTGCCGAGGATGCGCAAAGACTCCGACAGCATCTTGCCCTTCTTGTACGGGCGGTCCTTGGCGGTCAGCGCCTCGAAGATGTCGGCGATCGCCATCACCCGCGCCTGCACCGACATCTGCTCCTTGGTCAGGCCGCGTGGATAGCCCTTGCCGTCCATGCGTTCATGGTGGCCACCGGCGTATTCCGGCACGTTCTTCAGGTGCTTGGGCCATGGCAGCGCCTCCAGCATCTTGATGGTCATCACGATGTGGTTGTTGATTTCCTTGCGCTCGCTCTCGGTCAGCGTGCCGAACTTGATGGTCAGGTTGGTCAGTTCGTCGTCGTCGAAGAAATCGCGCTCGGCGCCGTCCGGCCCGATCCAGCGGCGCTTGCCGATCTGCCGCACGCGCTCCTGGTCCTCCTGCTTCATGCCCTCGCCGCCAACGTTGGCGTAGCGGATGAAGTCGCGCTCCTCGCGCAGCGTGGCTTGTTGCTGTACCAGTTCGGCGTCGATCGCGGCGACGTCGGCGCCGGCTTCCAGCTTGCGTTTCAGTGCGGCGATTTCAGCATCGCGCAGCAGCACCTCAAAACGCGTGTCGACCATGGCGACGCGGTCGAAGATGGTTTCCAGCTTGGTCGCCTTGTCGACCACGTGCACCGGCGTGGTGATCTTGCCGCAGTCGTGCAGCAGGCCGGCCAGCCACAGCTCCTTGCGGTCGGCGTCGGTCATGCGAAAATCCGCCAGCGGGCCGCTGTCGGTGTTGTGCACCGCCTCGGCCAGCATCATGGTCAGCTCAGGCACGAACTGGCAGTGGCGGCCGGTGTACGGCGACTTTTCATCGATGCCGATGTTGATCAGGTTGACCAGCGATTCCAGCAGTTCTTCCAGCTGGGCGATCAGGCGCTGGTGCGTCAGCGCCACCGCCGCCTGGGCCGCCAGCGCTTCGATGAAACGCTGGTCGGTCTGGGTGAAGGCGCGGATCTCGCCGGTGTCGGCGTCCTTGGAGTTAATCAGTTGCAGCACACCCACCAGTTTGCCCTCGTGGTCGCTCATCGGCACTGTCAGGAAGGACTGCGAATGGTAGTTGCGCAGCTGGTCGAACTTGACCATGCCGGAGAAGTTGAACACGTCGGCCTTGTACACATCTTCGATATTCACCGACAGGCCGAAGTGGGCGGCATAGGCAGCCACGGCCGACAGGTTCTTCTCGCCGTCGGCGTTGTACAGCGGCACGCTGCCGGCCGTCACCGGCACACCGCTGGAACCACCCTGGTGGGTGTTCAGCGTATCGTTGAGGAGGATGTGGAAATTCAGTTGCCGCTTGTCGTCGCTGGGACGGTACAGCGTGCCGCCATCGGCATTGGTCATGCGCTTGGCGAGCACCAGGATGCGCTCAAGCAAAGAGTCGGTCTCATGCGTACTGCCCAGCTGAACGCTCAGTTCGGTCAGCTGGTACAGCCGTTCAGCAATCTGCGTTTGATTCAACTCTTGCATGGTTGTTTTTTCAATACCTGCTCAGGACAAGGCGCGTGTTCCCCCTACGCATGGACGTAGTTGTATAAGTGTAGCTTTAGTGCAAGCTGTTGTACATCCAGAAATTGGCGATGCAACACTTTTGACTCGGCTTTTTCCCTGTGTCTGGCAAAAAAAGCTATCATCGGTCGCAGGCAACGCGGCAATACAACATAGCAATAATAAAAAGCACACCAGGGATCAGCGTATGAAATTCAAATTTTGGGGAGTCCGCGGTTCCATCCCTTCACCCGGCCCGCGCACTGCGCGCTATGGCGGAAACACCACCTGCATCGAAGTGCGCTCCAATAACGACACCCTGATCGTTATCGATGGCGGCACCGGCCTGTTCTCGCTGGCGCAATCGCTGATACAGAACAAGACCAAACCTATCCACGCAAACATCTTTATTACCCACAGTCACTGGGATCACATCCATGGCCTGCCGTTCTTCACGCCGCTGTTCATACGCGACAGCCGCGTGCGCCTGCATGGCGTGACCGATCCCGCCACCGGCAACGGCATCGAGCATGTGATGGGCGTGCAACTGCAAAACAGCTACTTCCCGGTCAGCGAAACGCAGATGGACGCCACCATCGAATACCAGACGCTGGAGGTCGGCCAGCCGATCAGCGTCGGCGACGCCACCGTCAGCAATGTGGTGATGAATCACCCGGTGATCGACCTCGGCTACCGCGTCGACTGCAATGGCCGTTCGCTGTTCTTCACCGGCGACCACGAACCGCACTACAACATCCACCCGCCCGGCCATCCGGAGCATGCCGTCTACGAAACCTGGATGACCGAGCGCAGCGCCGCCATCGACGCCACCGTGCGCGGCGTCGACGCGCTGATCGTCGACTGCTCGTACACGCGCGAAGAGTACCCGGCCAAGCGGGGCTGGGGCCACGGCACCTTCGACTCGGCCCTGGCGCTGGCGCTGCGCACCGGCGCCAAGGCGCTGTACTGTACCCATCACGAACCAACCCGCAGCGACGACGAACTGGAAGCCGTGTTCGCTGATGTCATGGAGCGCCATGCGCCGCTGTTGGGCGATTTACAGGTCTTCCTGGCTTACGAAGGCATGGAAGTGCAGTTGTGACCTAGTCCCGCTCGGCGCTGGTGGCGCGCGTAATCTGCGCAGGAGGGCAGCTCACGCCGCTTTGCGCGGTCGGCTGCGAGGAGTGCAACAAGGGCTAAAAGGGCTACAAGGGCTATAGGGCCGTGAAAATGGACGGCATCGAAAAAGTCCTCTTCGGGATCACCGACATCAAGATGGTGCGCGCGGTCTGCATCAAATAGCGCGGCTTGCTGCGGCGGTCGGCCAAGGCGCGCAGGCGTGCCAGTCCGGCCTTGACGTTAAACGAGCGGCCGGCCAGCATGGCGCTGACCAGCTGCGTGGCCATCGCCAGCGCCGGCGCGGCGGCAGCTTGTGCGTTGTACGGCAGCACCAGGCGATAGCGGCCCGGCATGCGCGGCACCACGCCGACAAAGCCGACCGTCACTTCATTCAGCGCCAGACGGCGCAGTTCGATCGCGGTTTGCTGCACCAGCTCGACCAGCGCTGGTACGGATTCAGCGTCGGCGCGCTTGCCGACCAGGCCGCGCAGGCGGCGCAGGCCTGGCAAAGCGGCGTACAGACGCTCTTGCGCTTGCGCGGTTTGCTCGGGTTCAACAGGGTCCAGCTCCAGGATGCTGAGCAGGCAGGGTTGGGTGGAATAGCGGTTGTCGCTATCCAGATAGCGTTGGTCTACGATTTTCATGGACGTTATTCTGCCCTGCCACGCTTCAGCACGGTAGCAGCGCTTGCCGCAACGCCTTGTAAGACGATCCTTACAGCTGTTTCTCGAAACAAACTGCCAGCGGGTTGCCGATATATTTGCCGTAGTTGGCGATGCGCGTGTAGCCGTGCGCTTCGTAGAAGTCGACCGCGCGGCGGTTGACCAGCCGCGTCTCCAGCCACAGCGCCTGATAACCTGATGCTGCCGCCTCTGTTTCCAGGAAACGCAGCACGGCGCTGCCGACGCCAGCGGTGCCATGGCGCGCATACATGCGCTTGATCTCGGCGACACCCGGCTGCAGCGGCCTCAAGGCGCCACAGCCGATCGCGCTGCCGCTGTCGTCGCGCGCCACCACGAAGCAGGCGGCGGGGCCGATCACGTCGGCCGCGTCGAACGAAGCCTTGCCGCTGTCGCCAGTGATGGCTTCCAGAGCGTTCGACAATTCCTCCATCAGCCGCATCGAATCGGCTGCGGCGGGATCTTCTTTGCGCAGTTGCAGGGTCGAAGTGTTCATGCGGCTTATTATTGCACAGTGCAGATCACCAGCTCCGGATCAGCATTGATGCGCACCGGGATGCCGCCACAGCCGATACCGCGCGTCACGATCAGGTCGCCATTGCCCTGTACCGGGAAGCGGCCGTAATAGTAGGGACGCGACAGCGGTCCTTGCGGCATGATGATCGGCGTGCCGTCCGGCAGCGCGATCTGGCCGCCGTGCGTGTGGCCGGCGAAGCCGATGTCGTAGCGCTGTCCGCGCAGCTTCAGCAGACCATCCGGCGCGTGCATCAGCAGCAGCCGCACGGCGCCGGCGCCGTCGAAAGTGGCGGCGGCGTCAGGGGCGCCGGTCCACGGATCGTCCATGCCGCAGATCGATACCTCGCTGAACGGCGCCGCCAGCGTGATGCTGCGGTTGACCAGCATCCGCACGCCGGCACGCTCGAACAGATCGGCAATCAGCGCGTCATCGGTGGACAGGTCATGATTGCCGAACACGGCAAACTTGCCCAGCGGCGGATGACAATGCGCCAGGCGTGCGCTCAATACCTCGGCATGCGTGGCCGGCCCGGTGATGTAATCGCCGCCCAGCAGCAGCACGTCGGGCTGCTCGCTGGCGATGCGCGCGAACAGGTCGTCGAAGATGGCCGCATGGGTGGTGCGGCCGGCGTGGAAATCGGACGCAAAGGCGATCTTCAGCGGCTGCGCCAGGCGCCGCTCCGACGGCAGCGTCAGCGTATGGCGCGTGACGCCCAGCTTGCCGTGCAGGCCGATGCGGTAACTTAGGGCCGACAGTCTGCCGCCCAGCATGGCCGCGCCGAGCAGTGTCTCGATGAAATGCTGGCGGCGTGTATAGCGCTTGTTACGCGGGGAGGACATGGCGGCAATCCGGCAAGGCAAACCCGGCATGATAACCGAACTGAAGCCGCCCCGGCGGCCGTCAACGATTAAAGTGGTGCGTCCACCAGCAGTTGCGGGCGCAAGGCGCGGATGCGCATTTCGGTGAAATAACCGCCGGCTTCGTTATAGCGCAGATAGTGGCGGCTGCATTTGACGCAACGCGCCAGCTGGCAGCGGTTGTACGGATAGTAACGCGGCGCGATCGGCGCCTGCTCACTCTCATAGCGCGTGCCGGCCGGATGGTACTCGGCAAAGGCCGGCTCATCGTATGGATCCTCGACCAGCGAGTCCACCTCTTCGAACTGTTCCAGTTCCAGCGTCAAAGGCAGCTGCTGCCATGCCAGCAGCGCCGCGTCGTGGCAACTGCAAGCCACCGTCACCGCTGCTGAAGCCTCGGCCAATTTTTTAAGATGCGCAAAATCGATCATTGTGTATCCTGCTGTGTTACAAAACCTATCGCTCGCCGCGCCGACGCCTGCGGCACAGCGGTCAGTTGACGGATAGCCTCAATAATCTGCGCTAACTGCAGGGCGAAAGACTCGTGCCGTGCAGACAACTGCGCAGTCGTCGCCTCCAGGTCAGCCAGCTTGTCCGCCAGTTCCTGGTGGCTTGCCAACAATCCTCTTAGCTGCACGAAAGCACGCACCACATACACCGAGACCTCTGCGGCTCTCGGTGACCTCAGCACCGTCGCAGCCATAATCGCACCGTGCTCCGTGAATGCCACGGGTATCTTGCGCTTACCTCCCCAACTTGAAGTCGCAAAATGCGACTTCAAGATACCAAGCTCACTCCAATTGCCGGGTCAGCCATTTGCGAAATGTCAGTCGAAACAAAAAAGGGAGCCGAGGCTCCCTTTGTTACATGATGTGGTGGCCGATCCACCAGGCGATCGCGGCAACGAAGGCCGAGGCCGGAATCGTGAAGATCCAGGCCCAGACGATGTTGCCCGCCACGCCCCAGCGCACCGCCGACATTTTCTGTGCCGAACCGACACCGACAATCGCGCCGGTGATGGTGTGCGTGGTCGATACCGGCACGCCCAGCGCAGTCGCGGTGAACAGCGTGATGGCGCCGCCGGTCTCGGCGCAGAAGCCGCCCACCGGTTTCAGCTTGGTGATCTTCTGGCCCATGGTCTTGACGATGCGCCAGCCGCCAAACAGCGTGCCGAACGAAATCGCCGTGTAGCACGAGACGATCACCCACAGTGGCGGTTCTGCTTCGCCAGCGGTCGAATAACCGGCGGCGATCAGCAGCATCCAGATGATGCCGATGGTCTTCTGCGCGTCATTGCCGCCGTGTCCCAGGCTGTACGAAGCAGCCGAGAACAGTTGCAGGCGGCGGAACCATTTGTCGACCCGGCGCGGCGTCGAGCGGACAAAGACCCACGACACCAGCAGCATCATGATCGAGCCGAACACAAAGCCCAGCAGCGGCGACAGCACGATGAACAGCACGGTCTTGATCAGGCCGGCCGAGATCAGCGCGCCGGTGCCGCTCTTGGCGACGGCCGCGCCCACCAGGCCGCCGATCAGCGCGTGCGACGACGACGATGGAATGCCGTAGTACCAGGTGAACACGTTCCAGACGATGGCGCCCACCAGCGCGCCAAAGATCACATACTGGTCGACCACGCCCGGGTCGATGGTGCCCTTGCCCACCGTGGCGGCCACGGTCAGCTGGTGGAACACGAAGATGGCGACAAAGTTGAACACCGCCGCCATGGCAACAGCGGTCTGCGGCTTCAGCACGCCGGTCGACACCACGGTGGCGATCGCATTGGCGGCGTCATGGAAGCCGTTCATGAAGTCAAATATCAGTGCCAGCGCGATCAGGCCCGCCAGCACGTAGATACTGATTTGTAGGGTTTGCATGTCAGGTCAGTCTTCTGTAATCAAGCGTTTTCGACGATGATGCCTTCGATGATGTTGGCCACATCTTCGCAACGGTCGGTCACAGTTTCCAGGATTTCGTAGATGGCTTTCATCTTGATCAGGTTGCGCACGTCCGGTTCATCGCGGAACAGCTTGGACATGGCGGCGCGCATCACGTGATCGGCGTCCGATTCCAGGCGGTCGATCTCTTCGCAGACTGCGACGATCTGGCGCGAATTGTCCATATTGTGCAGCATGCCGACTGCTTCCTTGACTTTCTCGGCGCAGGCCAGCACCAGCTCGGCCAGGCGCTTGGCTTCCGGTGTCACCGAATGCAGGTCGTACAGCGACACGGTTTGCGCAGCGTCTTCCAGCAGGTCGAGGATGTCGTCCTGGCGCGTGATCAGCTTGTGGATGTCATCGCGGTCGATCGGCGTGATGAAGGTTTTGTGCAGCAGGTCGACCGTCTGGTAAGTGATCTTGTCAGCCTGCTTCTCGATGCTCTCGATCGCGTGCACGCGATTTTCCAGGTCATCGAAATTCGACATCAGGCCCACCATCTCTTTTGCGCCTTTGACACACAGCTCAGCGTGCTGATTGAACAGGTCAAAGAATTTGCCCTCGGTGGGCATCAAACGTCCAAACATATTTTTCTCCGTTTTATTACTACTGCAGATCGCCAGCCAGCTTGTGCCTGACCGGCGTTAGGATTAGTCGCCCTGGTAAACACCCAAACTACCAGAGTAATTGCCAAACTTGGTATACGCGCCGATCCAGGTCAGGCGCACCGCGCCGATTGGACCGTTACGCTGTTTACCGATAATGATTTCAGCGGTGCCCTTGTCCGGCGAGTCGGCGTTGTACACCTCGTCGCGATACAGGAAGATGATGACGTCCGCATCCTGCTCGATCGCGCCGGATTCGCGCAGGTCGGACATGACGGGACGTTTATTGGGGCGTTGCTCCAGCGAGCGGTTCAGCTGCGACAGCGCGATCACCGGGCAGCCCAGCTCCTTGGCCAGGCCTTTCAGCGAACGCGAGATCTCGGAGATCTCGGCGGCGCGGTTGTCACCGGCCTTGGAACCCTGCATCAGCTGCAGGTAGTCGACGATAATCAGGCCCAGCTTGCCGCACTGGCGCGCCAGGCGGCGTGCGCGGGCGCGCATCTCGATCGGATTCAGCGCCGGGGTTTCATCGATGAACACCTGGGCGTCGTTCATCTTCTGGATGGCGTGCGTCAGGCGCGGCCAGTCCTCGTCGTTCAGGCGGCCGGTACGCAGACGGTGCTGGTCCAGCTGGCCGACCGAGCCCAGCATACGCATCGCCAGCTGTGCGCCGCCCATCTCCATCGAGAAGATCGCCACCGGCAAACCGGCTTCGATCGCAACGTTTTCGCCGATGTTGACCGAAAATGCGGTTTTACCCATCGACGGACGGCCGGCCACGATGACCAGGTCGCCGCCCTGCAGGCCGGAAGTCATGCGGTCCAGATCGATGAAGCCGGTCGGCACGCCGGTGATTTCCGACTGGTTTTCGCGCGAGTACAGCTCATCGATACGCTCGACCACCTGGGTCAGCAGCGGCTGCACCGCCAGCCAGCCGGCGGCGCCACGCGCGCCCTGCTCGGCAATGGCGAAGATGCGCGATTCGGCCTCGTCGAGGATTTCCTTGGTTTCCTTGCCTTGCGGGCTGAACGCCTGGCCGGAAATGTCGTCCGCCACGGTGATCAGCTGGCGCAGCACCGAGCGGTCGCGGACGATCTCCGCGTAGCGGCGGATATTCGCGGCGGACGGCGTGTTCTGCGCCATCGCGTTCAGGTAGGTCAGGCCACCGACGTCATCGGCCTTGCCCAGCTGGGTCAGGTTCTCGAAGACGGTGATGACGTCGGCCGGCTTGGACGCGTTAATCATGCGCACGATCTGTTCGAAGATGATGCGGTGGTCGTAGCGGTAGAAGTCTTCCGGCTGCATCATGTCGGCAATACGGTCGAACGACGCGTTATCGCGCAGCAGGCCGCCGATGACGGACTGTTCTGCTTCGATGGAATGCGGCGGGACGCGAAGCGACTCGACTTGCGGATCGGAGGGGGCGTTCATGGCGACGAATTATACCTGCTTGTGCAGTATTACAAAATTATGACGAGAAAAAAGCCGGGGCAAAGCCCGGCTTTTTTAGGGTGTTGCATACCGGACAGGCGTTGCCGCCCGGTCCAGTCTTAGGCAGCTTCGCCTACGACAGCAACGGTCACTTCTGCGATCACGTCGGTGTGCAGCGCAACGCTGACTGGGAACTCGCCGGTGGTCTTCAGTGGACCGGTAGGCAGGCGCACAGCAGCTTTTTCAACAGCGAAACCTGCTTTGGTCAGGGCTTCAGCGATGTCGAAGTTGGTGACCGAGCCGAACAGACGGCCGTCAACGCCAGCTTTTTGCGAAACGGTCACGGTCATGCCGTTCAGTTTCTCGCCTTGGGCTTGGGCAGCAGCCAGTTTGGCGGCAGCAGCTTTTTCCAGTTCAGCGCGCTTGGCTTCGAATTCCGCGATAGCCGACGTGGTAGCACGACGGGCCATTTTTTGCGGGATCAGGAAGTTACGTGCGTAGCCGTCTTTAACTTTAACGACTTCACCCAGGTTGCCCAGATTGACAACTTTTTCCAACAGAATGATTTGCATAGTTCTTCTCCAGTTACTCTGCCGCGATTAAGCGTTGTGCAGATCGGTGTACGGCAGCAGGGCCAGATAGCGAGCGCGCTTGATGGCGGTGTCAACTTGGCGCTGGTAGTGCGCTTTGGTACCGGTCAGACGTGCTGGCATGATTTTGCCGTTTTCCTGGACGAAGTCTTTCAGGGTGTCTACGTCTTTGTAGTCTACTTGCTCAACGCCAGCGGCGGTGAAGCGGCAGAACTTCTTGCGCTTGAACAGTGGGTTTTGTTGCTTGCGCTTTTCTTTCAGCTTGAGCTTGTTTTTGTCGAACTTTTTACCGAATGCCATTTTAGGCTCCTGTATTTAAATTGCGCTGTCTGCGACAGCACTAAAATCAATGATGTGAAACACCAGGCTTTTGCTATTGCGGCTTTTCTTGTTGAGAAAACCGGTGAACTGGTACAGCCCTGCCAGCGGCGTCTGACTGAAGCGGCCTGAAATCTCGCCCGCGGCAAGCGCGGTAATTTCAAACTCGCTCAATCGGACGATGCCCGCCTCCACCTGCTGCGACCGGTGCTGGAGTACAGCATTCACGATCGGCATGCCGGCGGGTGTATAGCGTATTGCATCCCGTTCGGCGATGAGGGCGATGAACTGGAGCTGGTTCAGCGCGGTTCCTTCTCAGAACAATTAAGCAGCGGCTGGAGCAGCAGCGGCTGGAGCTTCGGTGCGATGCGATTTCGCTGCATCTTCGCGTTGTACCGACTTCATCATTGGCGAAGGAGCGGTTTCGGCTTTCTTCAGCTTGACGGTCAGGTGACGCAGAACGGCATCATTGAATTTGAATGCGGTTTCCAGCTCAACCAGGGTTTCGTTGTCGGCTTCGATGTTCAGGCAGATGTAGTGTGCCTTGGCCAGTTTCTGGATTGGGTAAGCCATCTGACGACGGCCCCAGTCTTCAACACGGTGAACGTTGCCGCCACGGGTCGTTACGGTGGTTTTGTAACGTTCGATCATCGCGGGCACTTGCTCGCTCTGGTCCGGGTGGACGATAAATACGATTTCGTAGTGACGCATGTATAACTCCCTTAAGGACTTGTGAAAATAAGCCCACCCTGGCGTCAAGACAGGTGTGGGAAGAGGTAAGCCCGCGACTATAGCAGCTTTTGGGCAAGAACGCCAGCAAAAACCCCGGTGTCAGGTCTGACATTCGCACACGAGCACAGCCTTAATACAGTCGAGGTTGTGTGCGATTGTCAGACCTGACACCGGAGTTACAATGCTTGCACTTCTAACAGGATTGCTTATGAAACTATTCGCTGCCGCCATTGCCGCCCTGATCGCCCTCCCCGCCATTGCCGCCGACAAGGCCTACAGCACGCCGCAGTTGCTGCTGGCCCTGCGCGCCGACACGCAAACGCTGGCCCGGCTGACGCCGATTGCCGACCCAAGCTTCGATTTCGTGCCTGGCACGCGGGCGCAGGAGCGGCGCGGCGACGGCTATGCCCATGTCGGCGACCTGAACCTGCGGCTACGCAGCGGTGACGGTGCCTGGCAGGAATTCTCGTCATCCAAGGCGCGCCAGCCGATCCGCGTGCTGCCGGCCGGCCGCGCACTGGCCGCCGCCGACCTCAGCGCCACCTTCGGCGCCGGCCTGCCGCTGACGGTCGAGCGGCGCTGGCTCAACGATAAAGGGGCGCTGGTGCTGCGCTTCACGCTGATCAATCGCTCGGCCCAGCCGGTTGAAATTGGCGGCCTCGGCATGCCGATGGTGTTTGACAACATCATTACCGACCGCTCGCTGGAGCAGGCCCACGCCAGCGCCAGCTTTGCCGATCCCTACATCGGCCGCGACGCCGGCTACGTGCAGGTCACGCGCCTGAACGGCCAGGGCCCCGCCCTGCTGGTACTGCCGGATGGCCGCACGCCGCTGGAAGCCTGGCGGCCGATCGACGATAACAGCAAGCGCGCACAAACCGCAGAAGGCTTCTACGACTGGACCGTGGCCAGCAAAGCCTACGCCGAAACCGACTGGAAGGACGCTGGAGAACAATGGAACCAGCCAACCAGCCTGACGCTGGCGCCTGGCGAGCGGCGCGACATCGGCGTGCGCTTCGTCACCGCAGCATCGATCCGCGCCATCGAGCCAACGCTGATCAAGCAGCAGCGGCCAGTCGCGGTCGGCATTCCCGGCTACGTCGTGCCGACCGACCTCGACGCCGCGCTGTTCCTGCATGCACCGCACAAGGTGACCAGCATCACCAGCCAGCCGGCCGGCGCGCTCGCCGCGACGCCGATTGCCGCTCCGGCCAGCGCCACCGCCAAGGGCTGGCAGCGCTATGCGGTGCGCACGCAGGGCTGGGGACCGGCACGCCTCAACATCACCTACGCCGATGGCAGCGTGCAGACCGTCAGCTACTTCATCACCAAGCCGCTGGAACAGGCGGTGGCCGATCTTGGCCGCTTCGCCACCACGCAGCAATGGTTTGACGACCACAACGATCCGTTCAAGCGCGCGCCAGCCATCCTCACCTACGACAACGACGCCAAGCGCATCGTCACCGGCGACGCCCGAGTGTGGATTTCCGGCATGAGCGATGAAGGCGGTGGCGGCAGCTGGGTGGCCGCCATCATGAAACAGCTGGACAATCCCGACGCCGCCGAAGTGGCCAAGCTGGAACGCGTGGTCAACGAAACCGTGGTCGGCAAGCTGCAAGTAGCCGATGGCGCGCAAGCCGGCGCCGTGCGCAAAAGCCTGTTCTACTACGACCCGCAAGCCTTCCCGCAGTACTACGATGCCAAGCAGGACTGGAAAACCTGGACCTCGTGGAGCAAGAAGGACGCCGACAACCTCGGCCGCGCCTACAACTACCCGCACGTGGCCATCGGCCACTGGGTGCTCTACCGCCTGGCGCGCAACCATACCGGCCTGGTGATGGCACACGACTGGCGCTGGTATCTGGAACGCGCCTACCAGACTGTCGTGGCGATGGTGCGCGATGCGCCCGAGTACGCGCAGTTCGGCCTGATGGAAGGCGACGTCTTCGTCGACATCCTCAAGGACCTGCAACGCGAAGGCCTGCAGGCCGAAGCCGTCAACATGGAAAAGCTGATGAAGCAGCGCGCCGACCACTGGCGCTCGCTGGCCTTCCCGTTCGGCAGCGAGATGGCGTGGGACTCGACCGGCCAGGCCGAGGTGTACGCGTGGATGCGCCACTTCGGCTACCAGAAGCAGGCTGACATCACGCGCGAAGTGATACTCGGCTACGATCCAACCGTGCCGAGCTGGGGCTACAACGGCAACGCCCGCCGCTACTGGGACTTCCTGTACGGCGGCAAGACGCAGCGCATCGAACGCCAGATCCACCACTACGGCTCGACGCTGAACGCGGTGCCGCTATTTGAAGCCTACCGCGCCAACCCGTCCGACCTGCACCTGCTGCGCGTCGCCTACGGCGGCCTGCTGGGCGGCGTCACCAATATCGACCAACAAGGCTTCTCCTCGGCCGCCTTCCACGCCTGGCCGGACATGATGCGTTGGGACGCCTACAGCGGCGATTACGGCATGGGCTTCTACGGCCACGCCTACGCCAGCGCCACCTATGTGGTCAACGATCCGACCTTCGGCTGGCTGGCCTTCGGCGCCAACCTGCGCGACGACAACGGCAAGCTGCACATCGCGCCGAAGGACAGCGCCCGCACGCGCCTGTTCTACGCGCCAAACAAAACCTGGATCACGCTGGAAGCCGGCAAGATCGCCGGCGCCGAGATCGACACGCGCAGCGGCGCCATCCTCCTGCAACTGGCGCCAGCCACGCCGCACACGCCGCGCGCACGCGTCTTCGTCACGCGCGATGGCAAGCCGCTGCCCACACTGGGCGCACTGGGCGAACGCGGCGGCTACACGGTACCGCTGTCGGCCACGCCGACCGGGCTGACCGTGCGGCCGGATTGAAGCAACCGTGCAGCAACTTTTTTCACTTTATTTCGCTGAAAGCAATAAATTCCCTTGCATTGCCGGCCATACTGTACAAAAATACAGACTGTCTATATCCACAGGCTACTGACCACAATGCTCAAGCTCACTGCACGCCAGGAACAAATCCTGAATCTGATCAAGGACGCGATCGAAAACACCGGCTTCCCGCCGACCCGCGCCGAGATCGCCAACGAACTGGGCTTCAAGTCCGCCAACGCGGCCGAGGAACACTTGCAGGCGCTGGCGCGCAAGGGCGCGATTGAAATCGCCGCTGGCACGTCGCGCGGCATCCGCCTGTTGGGCACGCACGCCGAACCGTCCACGCCGAAAGTACCGGCCGCGCTGATGATGTCGCTGCCGCTGATCGGCCGCGTCGCCGCCGGCTCGCCGATTCTGGCGCAGGAAAACCTGGAAACCAGCTACAGCGTCGATCCGGCGATGTTTGCCGCCAAGCCGGACTACCTGCTGAAAGTACGCGGCGAATCGATGCGCGACGCCGGCATCATGGACGGCGACCTGCTGGCGGTGAAAAAGGTGGATAGCGCCAAGAATGGCCAGATCGTCGTGGCCCGCATCGGCAGCGAAGTGACGGTCAAGCGTTATCGCAAGACCGGCGCCACCATTGAACTGCTGCCGGAGAATCCGGACTTCAACATCATCAAGGTTGATCCTGAAGCGGATGAATTTGCGCTGGAAGGTTTGGCGGTAGGCCTGATGCGCACCTGGCACTAAGCCTACCGTAGTGACTTAGCAGCCTTCGAGGGCGGTGCAGAAGTCGTCCAGCAGATCGTCGGTGTCTTCGATGCCGACCGATACGCGTATCAGCGACTCGGCGATGCCCATCGAAGCACGGCGTTCCGCGCCCATCTCGTAGAAGATGGTGTGCGCGACTGGAATGATCAGGGTGCGGTTGTCGCCCAGGTTCGACGCCGGAATCGCCAGCTTCAGGCGATTCAGGAAGTCGAAGCAGTCCAGTCCATCCTTCAGCTCAAAGCTCAGCAGCGAACCATGGGCGCGGAACAGTTCCGCGCTGATGTGATGCTGCGGGTGCGACTTCAGGCCCGGGTAGTAGACAGCGGCCACCCGTTCATCTTTCTCCAGCAACTCGGCCAGCGCCAGCGCGTTGGCGGTGGTGCGCTGCATGCGCAGCGCCAGCGTTTCGGCGCCAACCGCGATGTGGTGGGCGGCGTCCGGTGCCAGTGACGAGCCGAAGTCGCGCAGCGCCTTGGCACGGATCTGCGCCAGCCCCCATTGCAGCGGCGCGGCCTTCTTGTAGTTCTCGTAGATGTTCGGGAACTGCTTCCAGTCATAGGCGCCGGTATCGGTGATGCTGCCACCGAGTGCGTTGCCGTGGCCGCCGATGGACTTGGTCAGCGCATTGACCACCAGACCGGCGTGCACCGACTTCGGCTGGAACAGATACGGCGTGGTCATCGTGTTGTCGACCACGTACAGGATGCCGCGTGCCTTGCACAGCTCGCCGATGCGTTTCAGGTCCGCCACTTGCGTGCGCGGATTGGCGATGGTTTCCACGAACACCACGCGAGTGGCGTCGGTGATCGCCGCTTCGACGTTGGCGACATCGGTGGCGTCGACGAAGGACACGCCGATGCCCTGGCTCATGGCGGTCTGCCACAAGCTGTTGGTGTTACCAAACAGGAAGGCCGACGACACCACGTGATCGCCGGCGCGCAGCAGCGCCTGCACCACGGCACCGATCGCACCCATGCCGGTGGCGAAGCAGATCGTGCCAACGCCCTGCTCCATCTTGTTGACCTTCTCTTCCAGCGCCGAGATGGTCGGATTGCCCTGGCGGCCATAGCGGAAACCCGGCTCCTTGCCCTGGAATACCGACGCCAGCTGGCGCGCATCGGCGTAGCCGAAGGCCACCGACGTATGAATCGGCTTGTGCAGCGAACCGTGCTCGATGCCCTTCTGGCGATCGCCGTGCAAAATGGTGGTGGTGAAACCGTAGTGCTTTTTTTCGCTCATGGTTACGCTTCGCTGGCGGCCAGGTTCAGGTTCAGTTGCGAACGGCCGGCGTCTTCCGGCGCGGCTGCCTTGGTCGGGTGATGACGCTCGTATTCCAGCTTGTCCAGATACTCGCGGGTGACGTCGCCGGTCACATACACGCCGTCGAAGCACGACGCTTCAAAGTTGGTCAGCGCCGGATTGACGTCCGAGATCGCACGTTTCAGCGCGTCGATATCCTGGTAGACCAGCGCATCGGCGGTGATTTCGCGGCATACTTCTTCCACGGTGCGGCCGTGGGCGATCAGCTCGTCCCGGGTCGGCATGTCGATGCCGTACACGTTCGGGTAGATCACCGGTGGCGCCGCCGACGCGAAGATCACCTTGGTGGCGCCGGAGTCGCGCGCCATCTGCACGATCTCGCGGCTGGTGGTGCCGCGCACGATGGAGTCATCCACCAGCAGCACGACCTTGCCCTTGAATTCATCTGGAATCGCGTTCAGCTTCTGGCGCACGGATTTCTTGCGCGCGGCCTGGCCCGGCATGATGAAGGTACGGCCGATGTAGCGGTTCTTGATGAAGCCTTCGCGGTACTCGACGTTCAGCGCCAGCGCCAGCTGGATCGCCGCCGGACGCGACGAATCCGGAATCGGCATCACCACGTCGATCTTCATGTCCTTCAGTTCGCGCTTGATCTTCTCGGCCAGGTACTCGCCCATTTTCAGGCGGGTGGCGTACACCGAGGCGCCGTCGATCACCGAGTCCGGACGCGCCAGGTAGACGAATTCAAACACGCATGGATTCAGCGACGGGTTGTCGGCGCACTGGCGCGAATGCAGCTGCTTGTCGTTGTCGATGAACACCGCTTCGCCCGGCGCGATGTCGCGCACGAAGCGGAAGCCCATGCCTTCCAGCGCCACCGATTCCGAAGCGATCAGGTATTCGACGCCATCGGCACTTTCATTGATACCCAGGCACAGCGGGCGAATGCCGAACGGATCGCGGAACGCCAGCAGACCAACACCGGCAATCTGCGCCACGGCGGCGTAACCGCCACGTACCCGGCGATGCAGCACGGTGACCGCGTTGAAGATGGTGTTGGCGTCGATCGAGATGCCCACCGTGGCTTTTTCAATTTCGTGCGCCAGTACGTTCAGCAACACTTCCGAATCGGAGTCGGTGTTGATGTGGCGGCGGTCGTTCTCGAACATCTCTTTTTTGAGCTGTTCCCAGTTGGTCAGATTGCCGTTGTGCGCCAGCGTGATGCCGAACGGCGCGTTGACGTAGAACGGCTGCGCTTCTTCCTCGCTGGACGAGCCGGCGGTTGGATAGCGGCAGTGGCCGATACCGGAATTGCCTTGCAGCGTACGCATGTTACGGGTGCGGAAAACGTCGCGCACCAGGCCGTTGGCCTTGTGCATGGCGAACATGCTGCTGTGATTGGTCGCGATACCTGCCGCATCCTGGCCGCGATGTTGCAACAGCAACAAGGCGTCATACAGCATTTGGTTGACAGGTTGATGGGAAACGACGCCGACAATGCCACACATGATGGTGCTCCTGGACAGGTACTACAGATTTAAAGAATTCAAAAATTCACGTGCTGCGCCAATGCAGCGGGAAGATAGGGCTTGGCCATGCGCACGCCGTCCTCGGCGTAATGGCTCAACATCGCATGCTTCCACAAATCCTGTTGCGGCAGCGAGGTCATCCCACTCAAGATGACGGCTGCCAGCACAATTACAAGCCCGCGCGCCACGCCGAACACGGCGCCCAGCAGGCGATCAATAAAACTCAGGCCGCCGGCGTCCAGCAAGGCGTCCAGCGCCAGCGACAGCAGGCCCATTAAAATCCGCGCGCCGATAAACAGTGCGATAAAGGCAATGATCAGCCGCAGCACTTCGCCCGGCACCGCCTCCGGCAACATCTGCGACAGCGGCACGGCATAGGCATTGGCCACGATGAAGGCGATAATCCAGCTCAGCACCGACAGCACTTCCTTGACCAGTCCGCGCACCAGTCCGATGATGACCGAGGTGACCATGACAAAGATCACCAGGTAGTCGAAGACCGTCACGTCAGACAGTTTCCAGGCGGCCTTCCAGGCCCATGCTGCTCAACTTGGCCTTCACCTTCTCGGCCTCTTCCTTGCTGCTGAACGGCCCAACGCGCACGCGGGTGATGCCCGACGCAGTTTTCTGTGTGAAGGAGCTGATGCCGCCGGTTTTCAGCTTGGCACGCAATTCATCCACCTTGGCCTGATCGCTCAGCGCGGCCACCTGCAGCACGAACTTTTCGGCCGACGGCGCGGCGGCCGGTTTGCCTTCCAGGATGGCCAGCGCACGCGCATCCTCGTTCTTGGCGGCCGGTTTCGGTTCCGCCGGCTTTTCAGCGGCCTTGGCCTTGGCGTCGGCCAGCTTGCGCTCGGCTTCCTGTTTTTCGGCTTTCAGCTTTGCTTCGGCTTTGGCCTCGGCCAGCTTGCGTTCCTGTTCCTGTTTGTGCTCGGCGTCCTGGCGGGCCTTCAGCTCGCGTTCGGCCTTGGCGTCTGCCTTGGCCTTCGCCTCGGCTTCCGCCCTGGCGTCGGCTTTGCTGGTGTCGACGGCGGCAACCACCGGCGCGGCGGCGGCCGGCGATGGCGCTTGTGCCGGCTTGGCGGCCGGCTTTACGTCTTCGACGATCTCTTCGCGGCTGTCCAGCGCGGCGTTGGCGGCTACCGTTGCAGCGGACGAAGGCGCAGGCGCAGGTGCGGCGTCAGCCAATGGCTTGTCCTTGGCTGGAATCTTGATTTCGATATCGGACGATAGCGGTTTTGGCTCGGAATCGAGCAGCATCGGCAGGCCGACAGCGACGCCCAGCGCCAGCATGATGGCGCCAACCAGACGGCGACGTGCGCGTTTCTTTTCCGGCAATACCGGATCGTCATCTTCGCGGTCGCGCGTGCGGCGCTTCGGACCGTCAGCCGATGAGGCGCGCTTGGAGCGGGCGCGCTCCGTCATCGCCTGATCATCTGCGCTGGTGTAATAGCCGCTGTCTTGACCAGCGTCTTGCTTGTTTTTGCCAGATTTCGAGAACAAGCCCATGCGTGATTTCAGTCCTGTGCGTTCAGTGGAGTGAGGATTTTCGGGCCGCCATGACACCGGCGACGGTCAGGAAAGATCCAAAGACCACAATTCTATCATCCTCCCCGGCCCGGCTGATGGCATTTGCGTACGCGGCGGCAGGATCGTCGAACACGTTGATGGTGCGTTCGTCGCGTTCCGGCTGTACCAGCTGCACCTTGGCGGCGAGTTCCGACGCACTGGCCGAGCGTGGCGATGGCAGCGTCGCCAGGCACCAGTGGTCGACGTGTTCGGACATGGCGGCGATGACGCCGTCGATATCCTTGTCATGCATCGAGCCGAACACCGCGTAGGTGTAGCGGTGGAAGCCCATATTGCCGAGATTCTGGTTCAGCGCGGCGGCGGCGTGCGGGTTGTGGGCGACGTCGAGGATGATGGTCGGGCGGCCCGGCAGCACCTGGAAGCGGCCCGGCAGTTCCACCGTCACCAGGCCGGTGCGCACTTCCTGTGCGCCGACCGGCAGTTCCAGTTTCAGTGCCTCCAGCGCGGCCAGCGCGGCGCAGGCGTTGAGAATCTGGTTGGCGCCGCGCAGGCTTGGGTAAGCCAGCGAATTGCGGCGCTGGTTGCGGCCGCCGTAGCTCCATTGCTGCTTGTCGCCGGAGTAATTGAAATCGCGCCCCATCAGCCACAGGTCGGCGCCGATGGCTTCGGCATGGTCGATCAGCGCTTGCGGCGGCACCGGATCGGAGCAGATCGCGGTTTTGCCGGCGCGGAAGATGCCGGCCTTCTCGTAGCCGATCTTCTCGCGCGTGTCGCCCAGGTAGTCGGTGTGGTCGATATCGACGCTGGTGACGATGGAGACGTCTGCATCGATGATGTTGACCGCGTCCAGGCGGCCGCCCAGGCCGACTTCCAGGATCACCACATCCATGCCGGATTGCGACAGCAGCATCATGATGGCCAGCGTGGTGAATTCGAAGTAGGTCAGCGAGGTGTCGCCGCGCGCCGCTTCGACTGCGTTGAAGGCTTGCACCAGCGTCTCGTCGCTGGCCATGTCGCCGTTGATGCGGGCGCGTTCGTTGAAGTCGAGGAAGTGCGGCTTGATGTACAGGCCGACCTTGTAGCCGGCGCGCATCAGGATCGATTCCAGCATGGCGCAGGTCGAACCCTTGCCATTGGTGCCAGCCACCATGATGACCGGGCAGCTGAAACTCAGCTGCAGGCGTTCCTTGACGGCGAGCACGCGGTCCAGGCCCATGTTGATGACGGTTTCGGCGTGGCGCGATTCAAGCAGCGCAAGCCAGGCGGGCAAAGTAGTTGGGAGGTTCGACATGATTGACTTCTGAAATGAAAACGGCGCGCAGGCCGGATGATATCCGATTGCGCGCCGTCGCGTGTAGCGGTGGCTCGAACTTAAGCCAGCACTTCCACTGGCTGATTTTGCAACAGTGCCAGCAGACGGGCGATTTCTTCGCGCATCTTGCGGCGATCGACGATCATGTCGACGGCGCCCTTCTGCACCAGGAACTCGGCGCGCTGGAAGCCTTCCGGCAGTTTCTCGCGCACGGTGTTCTCGATCACGCGCGGGCCGGCGAAGCCGATCAGCGCCTTCGGTTCGGCGATCACCACGTCGCCCATGAAGGCGAACGAAGCGGAGACGCCGCCCATGGTCGGGTCGGTCAGCACGCTGATGAAGGGCAGTTTCTTGTCCGACAACTTGGTCAGCATGGCGGTGGTTTTTGCCATCTGCATCAGCGACAGCAGGCCCTCCTGCATGCGGGCGCCGCCGGTGGCGGTGATGCAAATGAATGGCACTTTCTGTTCCAGCGCGACCTGGGCGCCGCGCACGAAGCGCTCGCCGACCACGGAGCCCATCGAGCCGCCCATGAATTCGAATTCGAAGCACGCCACCACGACTGGCAGGCTCATGATCGAGCCGCCCATGACGATCAGCGCGTCGGTTTCGCCGGTGGCTTCCATGGCCTGCTTCAGGCGGTCCGGGTATTTCTTGCTATCTTTAAACTTCAGCGTATCGACTGGCAGCGTATCCATGCCAATTTCATAACGGCCGCCGGCGTCGAACAGGCTGTCGAGGCGTTCGCGGGCGCGGATGCGCATATGGTGGTCGCATTTCGGGCAGACGTGCAGGTTCGACTCCAGGTCGGTGCGGTACAGCACGGCTTCGCACGACGGGCATTTGACCCACAGGCCTTCCGGCATGGTCTTGCGGGCGCCGGCGTCGGAACGCTGGATACGTGGGGGCAGCAGTTTTTCCAACCAACTCATAAATTCTCCTTGCAGCTTACTCGTGGCCCGAAGTGTAGCCGTTTCTCGCCCCCCTGTCGAACTTTAGAGGAAATCCACTAGCCCTCCAGAGGGAGCTTCCCCTCTGCCTCCAGCGATTTCCTCAAGGCCTCACGTTCTTCCAGGGTGAGAATGCCAAGATTGGCTTTATAACCAGATCCAGCCATGTGGCGAAGGTACATGCTGATCATATCCTGCGCCGGCAAACCATATGGTCTGCCCAGCTCTTCAAAGTACTCAATCGAGCGAAAATCCAGCCTGAAGGTAATTTCCTCGCTAAGTTGCTCGAAGTACGGACTTGGTTGCCACGCATGTTTGCTCATGTGATTACCTCTCGAAATAATCCATTTCATCCACCGGATCAGCTTGATTCGCAGAAATAATGCGAATCACATCGCGCCGGTAACAGTGGCACACCAAAAGCAGGCGGCCCCGATCACTGCGGCCCAACTGAATAAATCTGTCTTCATAGTCGAATGAGCGGTATCGAAGCGCAGCTGTCCACGCGGATCGTCAAAAGCCGTAGAAGCCTCATCAAAGCTTACGCCGTGCTTGCGCAGGTTAGCTTTTGGCTTTGCGGGTATCCCAGGTGAAGCGCACGACTGCTCCCTTTCAACATAGCGGGTACTTAACTATGTATCAAGGTGAGCAGTCGGGATTTGATGGACGTCAGGCGTCGAGGGCGGTGCGGATGGTGGTGGTGAAGGCTTGCACGGCGGCGACGGCGCCGTCTTTGCCGGCGGTTTCGATTTCCTGGATGATGCGGCTGCCGATGACGACGGCGTCCGCCACCTCGGCCACGGCACGCGCGGTGGCGCCGTCGCGGATGCCGAAGCCTACGCCAACCGGCAACTTCACATGCTTGCGGATGGCTTGCAGGCGATTGGCCACATCCACCACATCGATATTGCCGGCGCCCGTCACACCTTTCAGCGAGACGTAGTAGCTGAAGCCGCCCCCCACCTTGGCCACCTGCTCGATGCGCTGTTCGGTCGAGGTCGGCGCCAGCAGGAAGATCAGGTCCAGCTCGGCCGCGCGCATGGCGGCGGCGAACGCTTCACACTCTTCCGGCGGATAGTCAACCACAATCGCCCCATCCGCGCCCACCGCCACCGATCGGGCGATGAACTCGGCGGTGCCGATGCGCTCGATCGGATTGGCATAGCCCATCAGCACCACCGGCGTGGTCTGGTTGGTCTTGCGGAACTCGGCCACATAAGCAAACACGTCCTTGATGCCGACGCCATTCGCCAGCGCACGTTCGCAGGCGCGCTGGATCACCGGGCCTTCGGCCATCGGATCGGAAAACGGCACGCCCAGCTCGATGATATCGGCGCCGCCTGCCACCAGGGCATGCATCAGCGGCACGGTCGATTCACGGCCTGGATCGCCGGCGGTGATGAAAGTAACGAGCGCGGTCTTGTTTTGCGCTTTCAAAGCGCTGAAGGTTGCTGCGATGTTGGACATTGTCGGTTTCCTTAGTTGAAGTTCAGACCCATACGTTCAGCCACCGTATGCATGTCCTTGTCACCACGGCCCGACAGGTTGGCCAATACAATCTTATCCTTCGGCAGCGTGGCTGCCAGCTTGGCCGCATAGGCCAGGGCGTGCGACGACTCCAGCGCCGGAATGATGCCTTCAATATGGCAGCAATCGTGGAAGGCTTGCAGCGCTTCCTCGTCAGTAATCGATACATACTCGGCACGGCCGCTATCCTTCAGATACGCATGCTCCGGCCCGACGCCCGGATAATCCAGGCCGGCCGATACCGAGTGCGTCTCGATGATCTGGCCGTTTTCATCCTGCAGCAGATAGGTGCGGTTACCGTGCAACACGCCCGGATAGCCCTTGGTCAGCGAAGCCGCGTGCTTGTCGCCATCCAGTCCCTCGCCTGCCGCTTCCACGCCGACCAGGCGCGTGCCGGTTTCGTCGATGTACGGATAGAAAATACCCATGGCATTCGAGCCGCCACCGATGCACGCCACCACATAATCCGGCTGGCGGCCGGTCATTTCCGGCATCTGCACCAGACACTCCTCGCCGATCACCGACTGGAAGTCGCGCACCAGCATTGGATACGGATGCGGACCGGCCACGGTGCCGATGATGTAGAAGGTGTTTTCAATATTGGTGACCCAGTCGCGCATCGCTTCATTCAGCGCATCTTTCAAGGTCTTGGAGCCGGACTCCACCGGTACCACCGTCGCACCGAGCAGCTTCATGCGGTAGACGTTCTGGGCCTGGCGCTTGACGTCTTCGCTGCCCATGTACACCACGCACTCCAGGCCGAAGCGCGCGCAGATGGTGGCCGTGGCTACGCCGTGCTGGCCGGCGCCGGTCTCGGCGATGATGCGCGGCTTGCCCATGCGCTTGGCCAACAAGGCCTGGCCGATGACGTTGTTGATCTTGTGCGCGCCGGTATGGTTCAGGTCTTCGCGCTTGAAGTAGATCTGCGCGCCGCCGGCCAGTTCGGACCAGCGCTTGGCATGATAAATCGGCGACGGACGGCCGACGAAGTGCTTCAGCTCGTAGCGGAACTCTTCGAGGAACTCGGGGTCTTTGCTGTACTTCGCATAGGCTTCGTTCAGCTCGGCCAGCGCATAAGTCAGGGTTTCGGCGACGAAACTGCCGCCGTAGGGGCCAAAGTGACCTTTGGCGTCAGGAAGTTGGTAATCCTTGGCGTGAAACAGAGGTTTCATGATGATTCAGGCTTTCTAAAATGGCATCTCCGGCCCGCACCGCCGCGACAAAGTCGGCGATCTTGCGGGCATCCTTGATCCCCTTGGCCGCCTCGACACCAGAGCTGATGTCGACAGCGTAGGGGCGTACACCTGCCACCGCGTCAGTCGCGTTGTGTACGCTCAAGCCACCACTTAAAACGACCCGAGGCGCGAGATCTTTTGGAATGAGAGACCAATCAAAACCCTTTCCTGCGCCACCGTAGGCGTCCACATAGGTATCCAGCAACAGGCTGGTGAACAAGGGACTGGCGGCGCGGTTTGCCTGTTCGTATTCTAGCAGTTCATCCGGGCGGGTGTCAGGTTTGACGCGGAACACCTTCATGAACTGTCGTCCGGCCGCTGCGGCGATGGCAGCAGCCTGCCCGACCGTTTCATCGCCATGCAATTGTATTAACGATACCGGCGCCGTACTTACCACCGCCGCCACTTCTTCCGGCGTGTGATTGACGAACAAGCCGACGGCGGTGATAAACGGCGGCACGCTGCGTATCAATTCGGCGGCGCGTTCCGGCGTCACGTAGCGCGGGCTTTTCGGATAGAACACGAAACCGATCGCATCCGCGCCGGCAGCCACCACCGCTTGCACGTCTTCTTCGCGGGTCAGGCCGCAGATCTTGATACGGGTGCGCATGTTCATCCTTTAAAACCAGGGCAGCTGGTCGCTGGCTTCCTGCGGCAGCGCCCATTTTTCATCGTAATCGATTTTGGCCAGGTACAGGCCGTCCGGCATGAAGGTGGGCGCGGCGATCTGGCGGTTCTTCGCCGCCAGCAGCTCGCCCATCCAGCTGACCTCCTCGCGCCCCTGGCCGATGTAGACCAGCGAACCGACCAGGTTGCGCACCATGTGGTGCAGGAAGGCATTGGCCTTCAGCGTGAAGATGATCAGGTCGCCCTGGCGACGGATCTGGATGTCGTGCATCAGCTTGACCGGCGACTTGGCCTGACAATGGGCGGCACGAAAAGCCGTGAAATCCTGCATGCCAATCAGCGGCTTGACCGCTTCCTGCATGCGCTCCACATCCAGCGGGTGATGATAGAAACCGGCGCGGCCATTCAGCAGCGGCGAGCGCGTCTGATTGTTGTACAGCACATAGTGATAGGTGCGCGCCTGCGCGCTAAAACGGGCATGGAAGAAGTTGTCGACCGTCGGATCGCCGTCCAGTTCCTTGACCCAGCGCACGCCGATCGATGGCGGCAGGAAGGCGTTGATGCCGCGCACCCAGGCGTGCGGCAAGCGGTTCAGCTCGGTATCGAAGTGCACCACCTGCTCGGAGGCGTGGACGCCGGCATCGGTGCGGCCGGCGCAGGTGGTGGCCAGCGGCACGGTGGCAAATTCCAGGATGGCCTGCTCCAGCTTGTCCTGCACGGTGAGGCCGTGGTCCTGCTTCTGGTAGCCGTGCCAGGCCTGGCCGTCGTACTGGAGCCCGATTGCGATCCGTTTCAAATTGCTGCCCAATCTAAATGTCTGAGTCAGCCATTATATAACGGCGGGGCTTTATCCCAGCTGGGCCTTCATGGCGTTGGCCTTGGCCACCTGCTCGTCGTTACCGCCGCGCAGCACCTCGTCCAGCAGTTCGCGCGCACCTTCCTTGTCGCCGATTTCCTGATAGGCGACCGCCAGGTCCAGCTTGGTGTCCATTTCCATGTGCATGGCCGACAGCGGTTCGTTGCTGCCGCCAGCAGGCGCTGCCGGTGTGGTGTCGCCGCCCAGGTTGCCCAGGTCCAGATCGATGCCGGACAGGTCGAATTCCTGGCTGGCCGGCGCCGGCGTGATGGTCTCCACATCGGCCGGCAGGTCCAGATTGGTGTCGAAGTCCAGCGGATCGGCTGGTGCTTTCGGTGTTTCGGTGAAGGCTTGCACTGGCGGAATATCGAAGCCGGCCAGGTCCAGATCGAGCGGATCAGTATTGGCGGCTGGCAGCGAATCGGCGGCCGGCGCCGCTGCTGGCAGATCGAGGCCGAAGTCCATGCTCATGTCGTCAGCCGGTGCCGGGGCTGGTGTTTCAGCCGATGGCGCCGGGGTAGTCTCGAAGTTCAGGCCACCCAGATCGAAGTCCATGAGGTTGCCTTCGGCAGCCACGGAAGCCGGCGACACGCTGGCATCGGCCGCTTGCGGCAGCGCGGTTTCCAGGTCGGCGCCGCCAAAGCTAGCGTCAAAGTCGGCGCTGCCAGCGGCTGGTGCGGTATCCTGGCTCAGGTCCAGATCCATCGGCGACAGCGCAGGCGCCGATTCAGGCTCGGTGGCGAAGGTATCGCCAAATTGATCTTCCTCCGGCAGCGTCGCAGCGACGGCAGCAGCAGCGACAGCGGCGGTGGCGACTGGCGCAGTGGCAAAGCCGTCATTCTGGCCAGCGTTGTACAGCGGATTGGCCGGGTCCAGTGAACGGCCCATGGTGGCGGCCTGCTCCCACTCTTCGCCATCGCCACGGGTCAGCGAATACAGTTCCGAAGCCTGGGTTTCAAACGCGCGCGCATCTTTGCGCGCCAGGTAGATTTCCAGCAGCTTCAGGCGCACGGCGTGGCGTTCCGGATGGGTGCGCAGTGCTTCTTTCAGGATTTCTTCCGCCTGGGCGTCGCGGCCGTAGGCGATGTAGACGTCGGCTTCTGCCACCGGATCAACTTCATTGGTGTCCAGCTGGCTGGCCGACGGCGCGAAGTTCGAATTGAACACGCTGTTGTTGGTGTCGACGCTCTGGCCACCCGGTTCAGCGATCAGCGGCTGCGGCGACGGCTCGGCCACCTCGCCCAGGATCGACGGTTCCTCTGGCGGCACGGTAAATTTGTTGCGGCGGCGCGAAGCGGCGATACCCAACGCCCCCGCCAGGACAGCCGCCACGGCCAGGCCGATGTAGGTCAGGTTGTCCATGATGGTTTCGAACAGGCTCGGCTCGGCGATGCGTTTCGGCGGCAGCACCATTTTCTTCGGCTTCTGCTCGGCCGCCGCTTCGGCGGGTGGCGATGCAACAGCCGCAGCCGAGGCGGCAGGCGCCTTGACGTCAGCGGCGGTCTTGCTCTTCACGGCCATCAGCTTTTCGAGGTCGTTGACGTTCTTTTCCAGTTCCTTGACGCGCGCTGCAGCTTCATCCACCTGCTTTTGCTTGGCGATCTTGTCTTCATCCGCCGCCACGCCGGTCTTGCCGGCTTGCGGCTTATCGGTGGTGGCTTTGGACAGCGTCAGCTTGTCCTTGGCGGTGTTGGCGGCGTTTGGTTTCTCTTCCACCTTGGCAGTGATTTTGCCGGACACATTCTGCGTCGGATCGGCTTCCTTGGCCGGCGTGCTGGCGGCTACCTGGCCGGCCAGCTTGGCGCGGTAGGCGTTGAAGTCGACCGCGTGGGCAACCACCACGCTGCGCGCCTCGCCCTCACCGCCGACGGCGCGGATCTGCTCGGCATCCGGCACCGACAGGATCTGGCCCGATTTCAGGCGATTCATGTTCTTGCCGCTGAAGGCTTCCGGATTGGCGCGGTACAGGGCGACCAGCATGGTGTCCAGCGAAACGTCGACCGGCTTGACCTGGTTGGCGATGCGAGTCAGGTTGTCGCCCTGCTTGACGGTGTATTCGGTGGCAGCCACCTTCGGCGCCGGCGCTGCCGGACGTGCCGGCGCGGCTGCCTGTGCCGCTGGCGGGGCTGGCGTCGCAGCCGGCTGGGCCGGGCGACTGGCAACATCCACCGGCGCCGTCACTTGCGGCGCCTGCGTCGCGCGCAGGTCAGGCGGGTCCAGCAGGAAGGTGTATTCGCGCACCATGCGGCCGCCGGTCCAGCTCAGTTCCAGCAGCATGTCGACAAACGGTTCGTTGATGGTCTGGCTGGAGCTCACCTTGATGATCTGGCGGCCATTGCGCTGCTCCACGTCGAAGCGCAGCGACATCAGCGCCGGATTGAAGTCGATATTGGCGCTGCGGTAGGCTTCCGGCGGCGCCAGCTTGGCGACCAGCGCGCTGGCCTCTTCCGGCGTCACGGCGGTCAGCTCGATTTCGGCCCGCAGCGGCTGTCCCAGCGCCGACAGCACGGTCAGCTTGCCTAGCCCCGCTGCATGGGCCGTGGCGGCCATCAGCACCGCGCTGGCAACTGCGCTGGTGAGAGTCTTCAACGCAAACGAAACAAGGCGGGGACGATTTTGTACTGGCATAGTGGGACGTTTTTTATGGTTGTCAGTAGGAAAATGTTACTTTCCCAGATATGTCAACATAACATCATGCTTTTGACTCTGCAAGTTTAAACGACAAAAAGGGGTTTTCCCTATGAGAACACATAGGAAAAACCCCTTCAGTTGTAGCGATGGAGGCTTACTTGTCCAGCACGATGCGCAGCATGCGGCGCAGCGGTTCGGCCGCGCCCCACAGCAACTGGTCGCCCACGGTGAAGGCCGACAGGTAATCCGGACCCATTTCCAGCTTGCGCAGGCGGCCGACCGGGATGGTCAGGCTGCCGGTCACGGCGGCTGGCGACAGGTCTTTCACCGATGCCTCGCGGGTGTTCGGCACGACCTTGGCCCACTGGTTGGCCGAGGCGATGATGTCGGTGATTTCGTCCAGCGGCACATCCTTGTTCAGCTTGATCGTCAGTGCCTGCGAGTGGCAACGCATGGCGCCGATACGCACGCACAGGCCGTCCACTGGAATCGCTTTCGAGCCGAAGTCCGCGCCCAAGCCGAGGATCTTGTTGGTTTCGGCGCCGGCTTTCCACTCTTCCTTCGACTGGCCGTTGCCCAGATCCTTGTCGATCCACGGGATCAGGTTGCCGGCCAGCGGCACGCCGAACTGCCTGGTTTCGTCCGCCGACAGGCCGTGCTGGGTGGCCAGCACCTGACGGTCGATTTCCAGGATGGCCGAGGCAGGATCGTCCAGCAGCGGCTTGACGGCGCCGTTGATGGTGCCGAACTGGGTCAGCAGTTCGCGCATGTGCTGCGCGCCGCCGCCCGAGGCCGCCTGATAGGTCATCGACGTCATCCACTCGACCAGGCCTTGCTGGAACAGGCCGCCCAGGCCGATCAGCATGCACGATACGGTGCAGTTACCGCCGATGAAGTTCTTCACGCCCTTCGACAGCGCGTCCTTGATGACGTGCATATTGACCGGGTCCAGCACGATGACCGCATCTTTTTCCATGCGCAGCGTCGACGCAGCGTCGATCCAGTAGCCGTTCCAGCCGGCGGCGCGCAGTTTCGGGAACACCTCGGTGGTGTAATCGCCGCCCTGGCACGAGATGATGATCTCGCACTTTTTCAGTTCGTCGATGTCGGTGGCGCTTTTCAGCTTGGTTTCGTTCTTGGCCATCGCCGGCGCGTTGCCGCCCGGATTCGATGTGGTGAAGAACACTGGCTCGATATGGGCGAAATCGCCCTCTTCCTGCATACGTTGCATCAGGACCGAACCCACCATACCGCGCCAACCTACCAGACCTACGAGTTTCATTTGCTTTCCTTTTATGTGATCGTTACAGTGCCGCGACGACAGCGTTGCCCATCTCTTCGGTGCCCACCCTGGTGGTGCCCGGTTCGTAGATGTCGGCGGTGCGCAGGCCTTGCGCCAGCACTTTCTTGACGGCGTTTTCGATGCGGTCCGCCTGCTCCACCTTGTTCAGCGAGAAGCGCAGCATCATCGCCGCCGACAGGATGGTCGCCAGCGGATTGGCGATGCCCTTGCCGGCGATGTCCGGCGCCGAACCGTGCGACGGCTCGTACAGGCCCTTGTTGTTGGCATCCAGCGAAGCCGATGGCAGCATGCCGATCGAACCGGTCAGCATCGCCGCCGCGTCCGACAGGATGTCGCCGAACATATTGCCGGTGACGATGACATCGAATTTCTTCGGCGCGCGCACCAGCTGCATGGCGGCGTTGTCGACGTACATATGGTCCAGTGCGACGTCCGGATATTCCTTGTGGACGTCGGTGACGATGTCCTTCCAGAACTGGAAGGTCTCCAGCACATTCGCCTTGTCCACCGAAGTCAGGCGCTTGTCGCGTTTTTGCGCGGCCTGGAAGGCCACATGGGCGATGCGGCGGATTTCGCCTTCCGCATAGCGCATGGTGTCGAAGCCTTCGCGCTGGCCCTTGAACGGACCATCCGGGCACTCGCGCACGCCGCGCGGCTGGCCGAAATAAATGTCGCCGGTCAGTTCGCGCACGATCAGGATGTCCAGGCCCGAAACGATTTCCGGCTTCAGCGTCGAGGCGTTGGCCAGTTCCGGGTACAGGATGGCCGGACGCAGATTGCCGAACAGGCCGAGGTTCTTGCGCAGGCCCAGAATCGCCTGCTCCGGACGCAGCGGGCGATCCAGCGTGTCGTACTTCCAGTCGCCGACAGCGCCGAACAGCACCGCGTCCGCATCCTTGGCCAGCTTCAGCGTGGCTTCCGGCAGCGGGTGGCCGCTGGCTTCGTAGCCGGCGCCGCCGACCGGCGCGGTTTCCATCTCAAATTTTTCGTCCAGTGCGTTCAGCACCCTGACCGCTTGGGTGACGATTTCCGGGCCGATGCCATCGCCCGGGAGGATTGCGATTTTCATGTTTATCTTTAGATGACGTTAGCCAACCATGGTTGGTTTGCCAGATGGCGCTCTTCGAATGCACGGATAGTGTCGGCGTGGCGCAGCGTCAGGCCGATATCGTCGAGCCCGTTCATCAGGCAGTATTTGCGGAAGGCGTCGATCTCGAATGGGTAGGAGACGCTGCCATTGCTGGTGGAAATGCGCTGCTGCTCAAGGTCGACCACCAGTTTGTATCCGGGGAAAGCCTTGACTTCGTTGAACAGATGATCAATCTGCGCTTCACTCAAAACGATCGGCAGCAAGCCGCTCTTGAAACAGTTGTTGAAGAAGATGTCGGCAAACGACGGCGCCACCACGGCGCGGAAGCCGTACTGGTCGAGCGCCCACGGCGCGTGCTCGCGCGACGAGCCGCAGCCGAAATTCTTGCGGGTCAGCAGGATCGACGCGCCCTGGTAGCGCGGCTCGTTCAGCACGAAGTCCGGATTCAGCGGACGCTGGCTGTTGTCCATGCCGGGTTCGCCGTGGTCGAGGTAGCGCCACTCGTCAAACAGGTTGGGGCCGAAGCCGGTGCGGTGAATGGACTTCAGGAACTGCTTCGGGATGATGGCGTCGGTATCGACATTGGCGCGATCCAGCGGCGCGACCAGCCCTTCATAAATGGTAAATTTTTCCATGATCGTTACTCTGTAGACGGGCGCCTGGCCCGCCGGTTTTTAATGGCCCGAGGCGCCCTGCACCGCTTGTCCCGCTCGCTGAATGTCCTTGCCGACACCGGAAACGGTGTTGCAGCCGGTCAGCACGAAGGTGGCGATAATGGTCAGTGCGAAGATCTTTTTCATGATGGGTTCCTTCCAGTTTTGGTGCGGCGCCTCAGCCGCGTTCTTGTATCAGTGCAGTGCGCGTACGTCGACGAAGTGGCCGGCGATACCGGCTGCCGCAGCCATGGCCGGCGACACCAGGTGGGTGCGGCCGCCCTGGCCCTGACGGCCTTCGAAGTTGCGGTTGGACGTCGATGCGCAGCGTTCGCCCGGTTCCAGGCGGTCGGCGTTCATCGCCAGACACATCGAGCAGCCTGGTTCGCGCCACTCGAAACCGGCATCCTTGAAGATACGGTCCAGGCCTTCGCGCTCGGCCTGCTCTTTGACCAGGCCAGAGCCCGGCACCACCAGCGCCAGCTTGACGTTGGACGCGCGGTGCTTACCGCGCACCACGGCGGCGGCGGCACGCAAGTCTTCAATGCGCGAGTTGGTGCAGGAACCGATGAACACCTTGTCGATGCGGATATCTTCAATCGCGGTATTCGGCTTCAGGTTCATATAGACCAGTGCCTTTTCCATGGCGCTGCGCTTGACGCTGTCCTTTTCCTGGTCCGGGTCCGGCACACGGCCGTCAACCGGCAGCACCATTTCCGGCGAGGTGCCCCAGGTGACCTGCGGCTTGATCTCGGCAGCGTTCAGCGTCACCACCAGGTCGAATTTGGCGCCCGGATCGGTGTGCAGCGTGCGCCAGTAGGCCACCGCCAGCTCCCATTGCGGGCCGGCCGGCGAGAACGGACGGCCTTTGACATAATTGATGGTGGTGTCGTCAACGCCGATGATGCCGGCACGGGCGCCCGCCTCGATCGCCATATTGCAGACCGTCATGCGGCCTTCCATCGACAGCGCGCGGATGGTGGAGCCGCCAAACTCGATACAGTAGCCATTGCCGCCGGCGGTGCCGATCTTGCCGATGATGGCCAGCACGATGTCCTTGGAGGTGACGCCAGCCGGCAGCGCGCCGTTGACTTCCACCAGCATGGCCTTGGATTTTTTCTGCAGCAGCGTCTGGGTGGCCAGCACGTGTTCCACTTCCGAGGTGCCGATGCCGTGCGCCAGCGCGCCGAAGGCGCCATGGGTCGACGTATGCGAATCGCCGCACACCACGGTCATGCCCGGCAGCGTCGCGCCCTGCTCGGGGCCGATCACGTGCACGATGCCCTGGCGCTTGTCGTTCATGTTGAAGTAGGTCAGGCCGTAGGACTTGGCGTTGTTGTCAAGCGTTTCCACTTGCAGGCGCGAGACCGGGTCGGCGATGCCTTCGGCGCGCGAGGTGGTCGGCACATTGTGGTCGGCCACGGCAAGGTTGGCCGACAGGCGCCATGGCTGGCGGTTGGCGGCGCGCAGGCCGTCAAATGCTTGCGGGCTGGTCACTTCGTGGACCAGGTGGCGGTCAATATAGAGGATGGTGGTGCCGTCTTCCTCGGTGTTGACGACGTGGGATTCCCAGAGTTTGTCGTAAAGCGTCTTCATGATGTCTTTATGCTACTGCTACTATTATCCAACTTGATTATGCCATATTGTGCAATGCAATAGCAGCCACCGCTGTCCAGCCTCTTGAGCCCGACGCCTTCTGCCTACCGATCCACGTGGTATGACCCCTAAATACAAAAAAGCCTGCGTGTGAACGCAGGCTTTTTAATCCTTCGGGCCTGATCTTCCGACTCAGGCCGCCATGCGTACACTACCTCTACAACCGTCCATTAGGAACGATAGGCCTACCACTAGCACCAGCTCGCCCTCTGCAGAGCGCGCCGTGCCGGTAATGCCCTCGACGGTAATCGCGGTCATCGGTTTGATCACCAGGTCGGCAGTGCCATCGACCGCTTCCACAGCCAGGATGTACGGCTGTGGTGCCGAGACAACAATACCCACCTTCTCGCGGCAGCTGTCGTAGCCCAGCGAGTCGGCCAGCGAACGTACCGGCAGCGGACGGCCCTGATCCTTGAGCACCGGGGCGCCGCCGACTTCCATGAAGACTTCCGGCAGCTCGACCACACGCTGCACCACGGCCATCGGCAGCGCCAGCGCGGCGCCCGAGGTCGAAACCAGCATGGTCGGCACGATCGACAGCTCGATCGGCAGGCGGATCGAGAACTTGGTGCCCTTGCCCAGCTCGGACTCGATCTGGATCGCGCCGCGGTTCTTCTCCACGGCGGTCTTCACCACGTCCATGCCGACGCCGCGGCCGGACACGCTCGACGCCACTTCCTTGGTCGAGAAACCTGGCAAGAATACCAGTTGCAGGCAATCGTCGGTGGTTAACTGTGCCGATTCGGAGATCAGGCCCTTCTGCATCGCCTTCGCGCGCAGCTTGACCGGGTCCATGCCCTTGCCGTCGTCCTGCAGCACGATCATGACGCTGTTGGCTTCCTGCCAGGCTTTCAGCTGGATGAAGGACTTGATCGGCTTGCCGGCGGCGATACGCTCTTCCGGCGTCTCGACGCCGTGGTCCAGCGAATTGCGCAGCATGTGCACCAGCGGATCGTACAGCGAGTCCACCACCACGCGGTCGACTTCGGTTTCCGCGCCTTCGATGTTCAGATCGACTTCCTTGCCCAGGTCCTTGGCCAGCTCGCGCACCAGGCGCGGGAATTTCTGGAACAGGCGGCCAACCGGCTGCATGCGGGTCGCCAGTGTGGCGCGTTGCAGTTCGGTCGAGTAGCGCGAGGCACGTTCCAGCGTTTCCGCCAGCGTTGCCATCAGCGTCTGCGCCTGGCCTTCAAACTTGAATTGCAGCAGGCGTTCCAGCAGCACGGCAGCCTGGTTGGCGGCCTGTACCGATTCGCCAGCCACTTCCAGCAGCGCATCCAGCTTGACGGCGTCGATACGGATCGATTCTTCCTTGGCCGGCGCGCTCTGCGGACGCTCTTCGCGCTTCTCGGCGGCTTCGCGGCGGGCAGCCGGGGCCGCCTTGACTTCGGCTGCGACAGCGGCAATTTCAGCAGCGCTTGGCGGCATCACGGCAGCAGCAATCGGCGCCGCAACCGCAGCCGGCGCAGGCGCCGAGCGGGTGAAGCTACCGGCTGGCACCACGGCTTCGTACATGCCTTCCCAGTCGAGGCCGTCGGCCGATGGCGCAGCGGCGGGCGCAGCCACGGCTACCGCAGCGGCCGGGGCTGGTGCTGGTGCCGGGGCTGGCGCAGGTGCAGGTGCGGCAGCGGCTGGCGCCGAGCCGGTCTTGCCGGCGATGGCGTCGTTCAGCAGCGTTTCCAGATCTTTCGGCAAGGCCGGCAGGCTGTCCGGCTCAGCGCCGTTGTTCAGCTCAGCCAGCTGGTCGGCCACAAAGCCCGAAGCTTGCAGTGCGGCTTCGATCGACAGCGGCGTTACCGGCGCGGCGCCGGTACGCAGTGCGTCAAACAGATTTTCGGTCAGGTGGCAGGCGGTGACCATTGCTGGCAGGCCCATGAAACCGGCGCCGCCCTTGATGGTGTGGAAGGAGCGGAACACCGCATTCAGCGTTTCCTTGTTTTCCGGATCGCGTTCGAGGCGCAGCAGGTGCTCCTCGACGTTGACCGCCAGATCCATCGCCTCGACGACGAAATCCTTCAGCATATCGTCCATTAGAACCCCAGATCGGCAAGCAGATCGTCAACACTATCCTGATTCAGTGCCACCGTCGGCGCCGACGGGCCGGACATCAGGGACACCTCTTTCTGGGCGATTTTCTCTTTGACCGCCGGTGGCGCATTGTCGCGCAGCAGCGTGGCCAGTTCACTCTCGACGGTTTTCGTGATGTTCACCACTTTCTTGATCAATTGACCGGTGATGTCCTGGAAGTCCTGGGCCATCATGATTTCCAGCAGGCGGGCTTTCTCGGTCTCGGTGGCGGCCGACACGGCGATGGCGAACTGCTGCGAGTCGCCGGCCAGCTGCTTGAACTGCTCCAGGCTGAGCTTGCCCGCGAACAGGTCGGCCCAGCGGTTTTCCATGTCTTTCGACTGTTTCGACAGGTTGTCCTGGTCAGGCATCGCCTCGTCCAGCGTGTTCAGCACCTTGTTGGCCGCCTGTTCGGTCAGCGTGGCCACGTATTCCAGGCGGTCCTGGGCATCGTTGATCTGGGTCGACGCCTCGGTCAGCGCCTTGTCGTAGCCCAGCTCGCGCAGCGAATCGTGCAGCAGGCGCACAATGCCACCCAGGCGTTCGAACATCGCCTTGCCTTCTTCCGGTTCACCTTCGCCCTCGCCTTCGGCGGCAACGGCAGCGGCGGCAGGAGCGGCAACCGCCACCACCTCGGCCGGACGGGCGGCGGCGACTTCTTCAAACAGGCTTTCCAGGTCGTCTTCGGCACTGGCGGCTGCAGGCGCAGGCGCTGGAGCTGGCGCTGCGGTCTTGCTCTGAGCGGACACTTCTTCAAATAAGGCGTCGAAATCGTCAGCGGCGTTAGTCATAATCCCTGCTTCTCCATATTGATAAGTTACTGCCTAAACTTGCTGTATTTGGAGATACTAACATTGGATAGATCGCCGAGGAACGCCGCATGACACAAAAGTAGTGCTTTAGTGCAAAAAAAAGGTGTAAAACGCATAAAAGCCCACACCCTGTCGCACAGCACAAAGCGCTTTTATTTGATAAACATCAAGTCTTTCCATCCTGTTAATAATGTAAATCGCGACTACAATAAAGTGGTGCGCTGATACTGAACGGAGGTTCATCATGTACCGGAAAATCCTGATCACCACCGACGGCTCGGCCGTCTCCAGCAAGACCGCCTGCGCCGGCGTGCAGTTTGCCGAACAGCTGGGCGCCGAGGTGCTGGCGCTGTTCGTGGCGCCGGAATACCAGTACCCGATCTATGTGGAAATCATCCCGCCCAGCTACCCCAGCGAAGACGAATACCGCGCCGCCATGCAGCGCGCCGGCCAGGACCACACGCACGACATCGCCGAGTCCTGCGCCAGGCGCGGCGTGCGCTGCGAGACCATCACCGCCTTCCACGAAAGCGCGGCGGCGAAAATCGTCGAGGTGGCGCAGCAGCACGGCTGCGACCTGATCTTCATGGGCTCGCACGGGCGCAGCGGCTGGGGCCAGCTGCTGCTGGGCAGCGTCACCAACAAGGTGTTGCAGCATTCCAGGATACCGGTGCTGGTGCACCGCCTGATCAAGGAACCGGGCAGCAAATAACATCCGCGCGGCGCGTATTTTGTAGTAGGATCACAAGGTTAATTCAAGAGTAATAATACTTACTATTAATAAACTTTTGGTGACCCCCATGATACGCATTGTGATTGCCGACGACCACACCATCATGCGCGAAGGCCTGAAGCGCATCCTTGATGGCGCGCCGGACATCGACATCGTGGGCGAAGCCATCGACGGCTTCGAGGTGCTTGGCCATGTGCGCCAGGGCGGCTTCGACCTGTTGTTGCTGGACCTGTCGATGCCCGGCCGCAGCGGCGTCGACCTGATCCGCCAGATCAAGGCCGAGGCGCCCAAGCTGGCCATTCTGATCCTCACCATGCACGAGGAAGAACAATACGCGGTGCGCGCCATCCGCGCCGGCGCCCAGGGCTATCTGACCAAGGAAAGCGCCGGCACCCAGCTGGTGGGGGCGATCCGCAAGGTTGCCTCCGGCCGCCCCTATATCAGCACCGAAGTGGCCGAGCAGCTGGCGCTCAACATCATGATGCCGCACGAGTCGCTGCTGCATAAACAGCTGTCGGACCGCGAGTTCGAGGTGTTCTCGCTGCTGGTGGCCGGGCGCTCGATTACCGAGATCGCCAACAGCCTGCACCTGAGCGTCAAGACCGTCAGCACCCACAAGACCCGCATCATGCAGAAGATGGGCATGAGCTCGCTGTCGGAAATGGTGCAGTACGCGGTCGCGCACCGGCTGCTGTCCCCCTTCAAGACCTGAGAAGCAGGCTCGTCTGTAGGACTTATCCTACAAACACTAGCCTGACTCCTACCTCCAGATTCAGCCATTGCTGATATCTATCCTACCGCTGTGTTGGCATACTGAAACCATACCGTCCAGATACGTGCCCACAGGAGACCCGCCATGCTGTCTACGCAAACGTCTGAAATTCGTCCGGCCTCGACGGCGCTGCAGTCGTCGATGGAAGCCGGCCGCCAGCGTCAAGGGCGGCTCTGGTCGAACCTGAAGGAAGTCTGCGACATCCTGCACATCCCCGCCGCCAGCTCGATGGCCAACGAGGAACTGCTGTTCCAGCACGTGCAGTTCAAGACCGGCCAGCGCATCCACACCATCGGCCAGCCGTTCGACACACTGTACATTGTCAATTCCGGCTTCCTCAAAACCGTGCTGATCGACGAATACGGCAACGAACAGGTGCTCAGCTTCCCGATGAAGGGCGACATGCTGGGCGTCGACGGCATCCACACCCGCCACTACTCGTCGGAGGCGGTCGCGCTGTCGGACTGCGACCTGATCCTGCTGCCATTCAAGAAGCTTACCGCGCTGGGCCGCATCCACCTGGAACTGGAGAACATGATGTACGGCGTCATGAGTCGCGAACTGGTGCGCGAGCAGGCGATGATCGGCATGCTGGGCGCGCTCAGCGCCGAGGCGCGCGTAGCGCGCTTCCTGGTGGCACTGGCCGAACGCTTCGCGCAGATGGGCTATTCCAGCAAGCTGTTCAACCTGCGCATGACGCGCCACGAAATCGGCAGCTACCTTGGGCTGACGCTGGAAACCGTCAGCCGCACCTTGTCGGCCTTCAACGAAATCGGTCTGATCAGCGTCGACCAGCGCACCATCGGCATCAAAGATCCGGAAGCGCTGAAAACCCTGCGCCGCCTGCCGCCGTCGCGCAGCCGGGCCAGGCCCTCTACCGCCCGCAACAAGCGTGGCGCCACCGAACCGTCCGGGCAGTTGCTGGCGGCGTTGTAGCATCTCAGTATTACCTCCCGCATTACCCAGCCTTGGGCCCGGTTTCCTGCCGGGCCATTTTTTTATCGTCTAATTTTTTATCGTCTATATAACTGAAAAACGCTTGCATTCCTGTCCCGCTTCTACAATAATGAATGCAAATACGAATCATTCTTATTTAAGGAGAAGCGAAGATGATTACGACCACCCCTGCGATGCCCCCTGTAGTTGTTGCCCACCCAGTCGCCGCCGTTGCCGCGCAAGCGGTCAAGCCGGTCAAGCGCATCACCAGCGCCAGCCTGATGGACGGCGGCCGCGAGCTGGAAATCGAACATTCGGGCCGGGTCTACCGTCTGCGCATCACTCAGCTGAACAAGCTGATTCTCACCGCCTGAGTACCAGTTAACTGTGCGTTAAAGGGGCGCCGCCGCGCCCCACTCTCCCCCCCCCCTTGAGTAGCCAGCCGCGTCCGCCAGCCAAACTCTCTTTCCGAACCAGGAGCGTCTGATGGCCATCGAACATAGCAACCCGATTTTCCTCGCCCCATCGCATGGCGGCCACAATCCCGAACTGATGCTGTCGGCCGTGCTGCATCTGATGTCGCACTACACCGCCGGCAGCGACGATGCGGGTGGCTGCGTCAAGCTGGCCTCGGTCATCGAGCGCCACCTGAAAGCGCTGGCCACCCTGCCCGACCTTTCGCCGGTGCTGAGCGCCACCTGCGCGCAACTGTCGGAACAGTGGGCAAGCGAGGTCGAGCGCAATATGCACGAGCAGGAAAAAACCAATTTCCTCAGCCGCATCATGGCACGCGCGCGCACCGCGCCGTCGGTGGCCTGAGGGAGCGTTCTGACCATGTGCGAGAAACACGATCCATTGGCGGCCATCATTGCCGCCTCGATGCCGCAGGTGGCCGGCCCCGTCGCCAGCCCGGTACAGCGCCCGGCTGAGCAAGCGGCCAAGCCGCAAGTCATCAAGCCCATCATTAACAACGTGCTGAATGTGCTGGCGAAAGAGCCCGAAGCGCAGGCTTCGCGCCGCCGCCGGCTGTGGGAACTGGGGCATGCCTGCCACTGCCCGCTGGTTGGCGTCGGTTTCCCGCTGGGCGTGCTGCGCAAGCTGGTCGACAAGGTCACCAACGGCAAGGTGGTGGCCGATGATTACGAAGTCCACGTTGGCGCGGTCACCGAATGCGGTAGCCGCAACCGCCTGTCGGAGGCGTTGCAGAAGGAACTGGAACGCCGCTATGCCGCCGTGCTGCTGCGCTTCCGCAATGCCAAGAGCACCGAACAGGTGGCCGACATGTGGCGCAACGCGGTCAACAACGGCGATGTCGCCGGCGCCTTCTGGGCCGGCCTGACGCACCCGCGCTGCACCTCGGAGCTGGAAGAACAGATGTGCCGCGACCTGCACATGGTGCAGCACCAGGCGGGCGCCTGCGTGCGCGCCGACATCACTAAATTTAACGCCACGCTGGACGAGAACAAGCGCCTGACGCACGACCTGGCCAAGGCACAGCAGCGCGCCGCCGCGCTGATGGCGGAGAAGACTACCGATGCGGAAAAACATGCGGCACAGCTGATGCAGCTGCGCGCGCAGGTAGTCGGCAAGGACAGCATGGTCGACTCGCTGAAAGTCGAGCTGGAACAGTTGCGCGACTCGATCCCCGGCCTGGAGTCGCGCGCCAAGCTGGCCGAACGCCTGGGGCAGATGGAAGAACGCGAGCGCGCCATGCGCCAGCAGATGGCCGAGTTGCGGGTCGAACTGGCGCGCGCGCTGGAAGCGCCGGTGCCGGTGCCGGAAGCAGCGCCGCAGGTGGTCGAGCATGTGATGAAAATGCCGCTCAGCCTGCGCGAGCGCGCGGTGCTGTGTGTCGGCGGCCGCAACGGCAACGTCGCCAGCTACCGTGAACTGATCGAGCGCGAAGGCGCGCAATTCAGCCATCACGACGGCGGCCTGGAGGATAACGCCAACCGCCTGGAAGCCAGCCTGGCGGCGGCCGACCTGGTGATCTGCCAGACCGGCTGCATCAGCCACAGCGCCTACTGGCGGGTCAAGGACTACTGCAAGCGCAACGGCAAGCGCTGCGTGTTCATCGACAATCCGTCGATCTCCAGCCTGGCGCGCGGCCTCGAACAAGCCAGCGCCGTTTAATTTCTTTCCCAATAAGAAAAAACTCCCACCTGCACTGGGCGCGGTCTTGACCGCGTCCAGGCTGGTGGGAGTTTTTTATCTGACTAGCCCTTCAGCTTAGAAGGTGTAGTTGCCGGTCAGGTAGAACGTACGGCCCATAGGGTCGGCGTAACGTGGATCGTAACCAACCTGGTGGCCCGACGACGAACGCAGCGACAGCGGTGGATCGCGGTCAGCCAGGTTCTTCACGCCAGCGCGCAGAGCGATGGCTTTGGTTGCTTGCCATTTGCCTTGCCAGTCGATGGTCAGGTGCGAAGGAACGTGGATACGGAAGGTTTCGTTCTTCAGGGTCGCCAGGTTGTAAGCGGTAGCCGACGCGTCGGTGTAGCCGTTACGGTAGTTGACGATCAGCGAGTTCGAGAACGCGCCGGTATCCAGCACGCTGGCCAGACGGACGATGTGGCGGAACGATACGGCATCATTGATACCGAAGGTGTTCATGCTGTTGGTCCAGTCGCCCGAGGTACCTGGAACGGTGTAATCCGATTTCAGCAGATAGGTGCCGTTCAGGGTATTGGTCCAGTTACCGAAGCCAAACTTGTGACGATAGCTGGTTTCCCAGTCGATACCCTGGTTGTGGGTCTGGCCGATGTTGATCGACAGCGTCTGCTTGGCCCACTCGGTCTGGCCGTTGCCTGGATTGACGAAGGTGGTGAACAGCTGGCGGAACTTGACTGGATCAGCAAAGATCTGGGCTTCCGACACCGACGACACGGCATCACGGATCTTCACATCCCACAGGTCAGCCTGTACGTGCCACGACGAGGTTGGCTCGAAGCGGAAACCGACGGTGAACTGCTTCGATTTCTCTGGTTTCAGGTTTTCGTTACCACCCGAGACCACGTAGTACTGCGCCTTGCCTGGACGGCAGTAGGACTGGTTTTCCGCGGCCAGGTTGGCTGGGCAGTCATACGAAGCAGCGGTGAAGCCTGCAGCCACCAGCGGCTGGCCGATGTCCAGCATCGAAGGCGCCTTGAAGCCGGTGCCATACGAACCACGCACCAGGAACGACTGGGTAGGCTGCCAACGGGCCGATACCTTGTAGGTGCTGGCCGATTCCTTGTTGCCCATCTCGCGGTTAGCCAGATTGTTTTTCACTGCTTCGATGGTGTCGTAACGAGCCGCGCCGCTGATCTCGAACGACTTCACAACAGGGATGCTCACCTCGGTGAACACGCCGTAGTTATTACGTTCCATATCGTAGGCAGCCGAGGTGCTGAAGCCGTAGATATCCGCCGAAGTGGCGTTTGGCGTTTGCTTGTAGTGGTAGTTGCGGTAGTCGCCGCCCAGCGCGATTTGCGCGGTACCTGCCGGCAGTTTGAACAGTTCATGCGAGGCGCGGGCATCGATGCCTTTCAGCGTGGTCGATGCTTCGCGGATCGAGCCGTTGAACACCGAATTGGCGATCAGGGCCTTGGTCGCGGCGCTTTGCTGGCCAGCTGGCAGGAACGGGTTGAACTGGTTGTTGGTCAGCATGCTGCGGAACTCGGCGTTCTTCTGATAGCCGCCCACATAGCGCTCGTCGATGGCGTTCTGCGACCAGGTCAGGCCGGTGCCGAAGCTCCAGGTGCCGATCTCGCCTTCAGCGCCCAGCACGAAGTTTTTCGACTCGGTGATGGTTTCGCTGTCGCGGGTGCCCCAGTCGTAGGTACGATAGCTGACGCTGGCGGCGGTCAGGTTGGCGTCCTGTGCAGCGGTCAAGTAAGGCTTGACATAGCCGTCGTACAGGGCCGAACCCTTGGCAACGGCGATCGAGGTGGCGTTAGGAGCGATACGCGCGGTCAGGTCCAGACGCGAGTAAGCCGCTTCAGCGAACACTTCGATGCTGTCGGTGGCGCGCCAGGTGACTTTACCGAAGGCGCTGTCACGACGGCTTTCCGGCACGATCTCGATGGTCGAGGTCGAATCGAAACCGCAGTTCACTGCAGTGGCGGTGTTGTTGTACGAAGGCTGTTGCATCGGGCCGCAATTGCCGCCATTGGCGCGCGCGTACGGATTGAAAGCGATCGACGAGGTCGAGGTCGGGGTCACGCCGTTGCGGTAGGTGGCGCTGACGTTGCCTGGAATCGCCGAGGTGCTCGAACGGTCCCACACGTAGTTGTTGCCGTTCCAGCTGAATGGACGGAACGAGGTGTTGGCGAAGTCGCGGTCGGTTGCTTTCAGCTGGCTCTGTTCGTCGTGACGCAGCGACAGCATGACGTTGTAGCGGTTTTCGTCCAGATCGCCGAAGCCGTAGGTAGCGCTGAAGTTGGTGGCATCACCAGCGCGGCCTTTGCCAGGCTGCGACCAGGTTGCTTCGGCGGAACCGCCTTGCAGGTTTTTCTTCAGGATGAAGTTGATCACGCCGGCGATGGCGTCGGAGCCGTACAGGGCCGAAGCGCCGTCGGTCAGGATCTCGACACGCTCAACCGCGCTCATCGGAATGGCGTTCAGGTTGATCGCCGAGCCGGAACCCTGCGGGGCGATACGACGGCCGTTCAGCAGCACCAGGGTGTAGCTTTCGCCGATATCGTGGATCGAGGCCGATACGCGGCCGCCCGAGTTGGTGCCGGCTGCAACAGCGGCAATGGTGAAGCCTTGCATCGAAGGCAGTGCCTGGATCAGGTCGGCAACCGAGGTCGCGCCGGTTTTCGCGATCTGCTCGGAGGTCAGGCGTTGCACTGGCAGCGCGCCTTCGACGTTGATACGCTTGATGGCGGAACCGGTAATCTCAACACGCTGGATGGCCTGCTCTTCTTGTGCCGATGCCTGGCCTGCGAACAGTGTGGAACCGGCCAGGACTGCGAGTGCCAGACGCACGGATCGGGCGCCTACTTTCTCTTGCAATTTCATTCATTACTCCCTGTAATGTGGTTATTTAAACAACAATGAGCAAGGAGGGGCATGTTCGCGCCTTGACGGGCCGGGAAAAGCCTTACGAAGAAATAGCCGGTAGGCCACTACGCAGGACATCACAGGATCTGGCTAGGCGACGAGACATTCTTTGCTCATCAACCAATGATTATGTAACGGGGCTGTAACAGAATGTGTAGGTTTTTTACTTAAAGCAGTGAAGAAAAAACATTATTCAAGGAAATATAGCGAATATTCAGCATTTCCAAAATTCAAAAGAATTTAATATGGCTAAATCCGTTTTCCACCGACAGCATTCGTGGCGGATTTGCCACGTTTATTTTAGTAAACATCCCGTTGATAACGCTTTTCAACTATCAAGTTGTCTAGTTGATCACGCCCTAGTATATCTGCCAGCGCATGATCGACCCCTGCGGCCATGCCTTGCAGGCTGCCGCAGACATAAATCGCCGCGCCATCGGCCACCCACGCGCGCACTTGGTCGGCACGCGCGGGCAGCAAATCCTGCACATAGCGTTCGGCGCCGCCGTCGCGCGACCAGGCCAGATCCAGCGTCAGTTGACCAGCCTGGCGCAGCGCCTCCAGCTCGGCACGGTAGTGGAAGTCGTAGGCGCCGTTGCGCTCGCCAAACAGCAGCCAGTTGCGGCCCTGCCCGGCCAGCGCGCGCGCCTTCAGGTGGCCGCGCAGGCCGGCAATGCCGCTGCCGTTGCCGATCAGGATCAGCGGGCGGGCGGCGTTGCCCTCCAGGCGGAAACGGCGGTGCTGGCGGCAGCGAAGTTGCAGCGTGCCGCCCGGCGCCAGTTGCTGCGTCAGCCAGCCGGACGCCACGCCGTGGCTACCATCGGCATGACTGTGCAGGCGCACCAGCAGGTGCACGCGGCCGTCGGCCGGGATCGAGGCGATCGAGTATTCACGCGGATGGGCCGGATCGGCTGGCGCCGCGATCTGCACCAGGTCGCCGGACTGCCAGTCCGGCAGCACGCCGCTCACCGGCACCAGCTCCAGATGGTAGACCGGGGCGCCGGCGCTGCCTTCGTTCAGGTGCACGCGCTCGCTCAGGCGCCATGCGTCAAACGCTGGCGCGCTCCAGTCCGGCGCGTCGCTGGTGCCGGCCAGATGGCTCAACTGCTGGCGCCACTCGCCGATGGCGGCCTCCGAACTGCGGTCGACCTCGATGCGCGGGAACAGGCTTTGCGCGCCCTGCGCCTGCAGCCACTGGTCCAGCGCGCGGCCGAAGCCGCAGAACTGCCCATACGAGCGGTCGCCCAGCGCCAGTACAGCGTAGTGCAGCTGCGGCAGCGGCAGCGAGGTGGTCATCAGGCGCCCGGCAAAGGCGGCAGCGGCGTCCGGTGCATCGCCCTCGCCGTAGGTGCTGACCAGGAACAGGATGCGCTCGGCGCCCTGCAAATCTTCCGCCCCCAGCTCGGACAATTCAGCCAGCCGCGCCGGGATGCCGGCCAGCTTCAGTGTGGCGCTGGTTTGCTGCGCCAGCTCTTCAGCCACGCCGGTCTGGCTGGCGTAGCTGACGATCCAGCCGGGTGACGCCGCTGCTTCCGCCTTGGCGCGCGCGGCGGCCAGGCGCTTGCGGCGCCAGCGCAGGTAAGGCACCAGGCATACCAGCGCGTAAGCCACGCTCATGCCCGCCACCAGCATCAATCGGGTGGGGTCGTTGGTCCAGATCATTCGTCTAACATGCTGCGTAAGGGGGGGCTCAGGATTTCAGTAAAACTACCATCGGGCTGGCGCACGACAAAGCGCGCTGCCAGGCCCTGCCGCTCGGCCAGTTGCAGGCCATCGCGGCTGCCCAGCACGGTCAGCGCGGTGGACCAGGCGTCGGCCGCCATGCATTGCGGGTGCACCACGGTGACCGAGGCCAGCTCATTGGCGATCGGCATGCCGCTGCGCGGATCGATGGTATGCGAGTAGCGCTGGCCGTCCAGCTTGAAATAGCGGCGGTAGTCGCCCGAGGTGGCGACCGCCAGGCCGTGCAGCGCCAGCGCCAGCTCGCCCGGCACGACGGCGTCCGGCGCCGCGTCGCTGACCTGCTCCAGCATCACCCACCACGGTTGCCCGTCCGGCTTGACGCCGGCGCCGCGCAGCTCGCCGCCCACCTCGACCAGGTGGTGCGCAAAGCCCTGCGTTTTCAGATAGTAGGACAGCCGGTCGACGCTGTAACCCTTGGCCACCGCCGACAAATCCAGCTGCACGCCGCCCGGTTGCAGGGCCTTGCGGCCCTCGCGCTGCAACTGCACCGGCCGCGCCGCCAGCTGGGCGCGGGCGATGGCGATTTCATCGGCCGACGGTGGCACGAAGTCCGGCTGGTCGAAGCGTCCCCACGGGCCGAATCCCCACAGGTTGACCAGCGAGCCGGCGGTCGGGTCGTAGGCGCCGCCGGAGGCGCGCGCCACGTCCATGGCAAAAGACAGTACGTCAAAGAACGCCGGCGGCAAGCTGTGCCAGCTGTCATGGGGCGCGCGGTTGAAGCGGCCCAGGTCGGATTCGGTTTCCCAGTGGCTCATCTCGGCCACGATGGTATCAAGCTGCTGTTGCAGCCCGTTCTGCAAATGCGCGCAGGCGGCATCCGGCGCAGCCACCAGCCGCACCGACCAGCTGGTGCCCATGCTGCGGCCAGCGTAATCGCGGATCACGCCGCCTGCTGGCGCCGGGTCGTCGGAAATAATGTGAGGCAGAAGAACCCGGCGCATGCCAGCCTTAGTCCGGCAGGATTTCCAGCACAGCGGCGTAGCTGGCGCGACGCGGCGCCATCTGCGGCGGCTGGCCTGGCACCGGCGCGGCGGCGGCCGGCCAGCTGCTGCTGACCATGTAGGCGCCAGCGGCCGGCAGCGTCAGCGTCAGCTCGCCCTTGGCGTCGGTGTTCTGACGGATCTCGCCCAGCGTGCCGCGATAGCGCACGCCGCCCGGAATCAGGCTGACGCCCAGGTTGGCGGCGGGCTTGCCGTCCAACAGCAGGCGCCAGGTGACTTTCTCGCCGGAGCGCAGCTCGTTCGGATGGCTGACCGGCACCAGTTCCAGGCCTTTGCCGCTTGGCTTCAGCACATCGTTGCTCGGATCGCCGTTGGTGACAAAGGTTTCCAGGCGGTTTTCGTTACGCGACAGCTTGACCTCGGTGGCGTCGGCCGGCACATCCTTGGCCAGCGTTTCCTCGCTGCCGCGGAAACGCTTGGTGGCGCCTTCCTTGTCCTTGTAGCTGCCGAACACGCTTTGCGTCACCAGCGCGATCCTGTAGGTGCCCGGCTTGGTCAGTTTCAGGTCGAAGGTATTGCGCAGCTTGCCGTTGTTGACATTCTCCGGCGTAACCTTGATGCCGCCAGGGCCGGTCACATCGATGCCATCGATTTTCAGCGGCACGTGGTCGATATCGAACAGGCCTTCGGACACCGCAGCGTCCACCGTCACCCAGGCGGCGCCGTCGCGGCCCGCTTCCACCAGCGTCGACGATGGCAGTATCCACGGCTTGTGCGCCTGTGCATTCAGCGAAACGAAGGACAAGCCGGCCAGTGCCAGCGCGATCAACGACTTATTGAATTTATTCATATCCCCGCCTGTTGTTATGGTTTGACTTGCACAACGACCGCACCCAGCTCTTCCTTGCCCTTGCCGGTCACGTTCTGTGCCGACTGAGGCGGCCATTGCAGCGGTACCTTGACCACTTCGCGGCCACCGGCTTCGCGCGAGGCTTCCACCAGCACCGTGTACTGGCCGGCTGGCAGCTTGTCCAGTGCGCCTTTCGGAATATTCAGCGTGGTTTCGCCCGGAGCGCGGGTGGCGCCGGAAACGCCGTCCATCGGCATGGTCAGCTCGCGGCCGGTCTTGCGCCACCAGGTACGCATGTCCTTCAGCCACTTGGTGCCGACATTGTCCTTCTTTTTGACGTCGTACAGCACGGCCAGGTTGGCCACCACTTTCTGGTCCGCGTTCTCGACCCAGGCGGCGATGTAAGGACGGTGGTATTCGGCCACGTTCAGTTGCGGCACGTCGAGTTTGAGGGCCAGGTCGGCGGCCATGGCCGAAGCACTGGCAAGTGGCAGACTAAGCGCGATGGAGTAGCGTAATTTCATGGAGGTCCTGTCGTGAGATTAATGAATAAACAGCGCTGCTATAACTACGGGTATCAACACACCCAGGCCCACCATCGGCCAGGTGAACGGGCGATTCGTCGCATGGAACTTCAAAATCAGCAAGCCGGTAAGGCAGAACACCAGGCACAGCACGGCAAAAATGTCGATGAACCAGTTCCACGCCGGACCGGTGTTGCGGCCCTTGTGGACATCGTTCAGCCAGGACACCCAGCCACGGTCGGTGTTTTCAAATTCGGCGGCGCCGTCTTCCAGGCCGATGCGCACCCAGGCGTCGCCGCCGGCTTTCGGCATCGGCAGGTAGACCTCGTCGGCAGCCCATTCGGCGGCGCGGCCGCCGGCCTGCACCTTGAAAGCATCCTTCAGCCACTGCTCGACCGGTTGCGGCAGCGGCTCCTTGGCGCCGTCATGCTGCTCGGCATAGCTGCGCAGTTGCGCCGTCAACGCTTCCGGCAGCTGCGCCTGCTGGTTGGTGACCACCGGCTTGGCCTCGATCTGCGAAGCGTGGTTCAGCGTGATGCCGGTGACCGAAAACAGCACCATGCACAGCAGACACATGGCCGAACTGACCCAGTGCCACTGGTGCAAATGCTTCAGCCAGACAGCGCGGCTGGCATTGCGGGCGGTATTGGCGCTGGGTACGCTCACGGTACATCCTTCAGGCGAAAAATACAAATGATAATGATTATCATTTGAATGGTCAACTCATCTTGTGTATCTGTTATGTAAAGAACAGTACGGGGCGGGCTGGCGCGCTAACGTGGGCGCAACCACCCTTTTTGTCATGGAGGCGCATCATGCCGCTTTATTCGCAGGACCAGATCAACACCATCGCCGCCAAGATCAAGCACATCCGCTTCGGCATGTTCACCACCATGGACCACGCCAATGTGCTGAGCAGCCGCCCGCTGACCGTGCAGCAGATCGACGGCGAAGGCAATATGTGGTTTTTCTCCTCGGACGAGGCGGACTACACGCAAGAACTGACCTTGCATCCTGAAGTCAATGTCAGCTTCTCCAGCCCGGACGAGCACCTCTACCTGTCGGTGACCGGCCAGGCCTTCCTGGTGAGAGACCGCGCCAAGGCGCGCGAACTGTGGAATCCGCTGGTGCGGGCATGGTATCCCGGCGGCCTCGACGATCCGCACCTGACGCTGATACGGGTGCGCATCCAGACCGCCGAATACTGGGACGCCAGCACCAGCAAGATGAAGCAGCTGGTGCAACTGGCGCGCACCGCCGTCACCGGCCGCGCGCCGGTGGGCATGGGCAAGCACACCACCATCTGCCTTTAAAGCGGAATTTCCAGCACCGCCTCGCCGCTGCTGACGAACAAGCGTTCGCCCGGCTGCGGCGCCACCGGATGACCGCCGGTGAACGCGCCGAACGACGGCAGCACCAGATGCTGCGGTCCCATCAGAAAGCACGGCAGCAGCAGCGAGTCCCAGCCCGAACGCAGCCGGTACACCGGATGCACATGGCCAGCCAGCACATACGACGGCACCAGGATGTCGGGATGGTGGCAGAAGGCAAACGGCCCCAATACATGCGGTTCATCCACCACGCTAATGCCGAGCTGCGCCGGCGGATCGCCGGCATGCGCATCGTGATTGCCGCGCACCAGCGTCAGCTGCAACTCAGGATGACGCTCGCGCCAGGCCTGCATGGCGGCCAGCGTGGCCGGTGCGTGCGCCGCCCGCGCATGCAGGAAATCACCGAGGAACATGATGTGCCGCACTGGCAGCTGCGCCACCAGGCGCTCCAGCGCCAGCAGATTCGCGCTGGTGGTGCCGGCAGGCACCGGCACGCCCAGTGCGCGGAACGAGGCAGCCTTGCCGAAATGGATGTCGGCCACAATCAGCATGGACTCGCGCGGCCAGTACAGCGCCTTTTGCGGCAGCATCAGCAATTGTTCGCCAACGATGTCGATCAGATGATTCATGGACCTGCCGCCTTTTCCAGTTCACGTACCAGCCGGGCCACGCGGTCCGACAATTTTTCGGTGCTGAGTTTTTCACGGAAGCGCTCCACCATCAGCGCAAAGCCGAACGGTGTAGCGCGCTTGATTGCATGGAAACGCACGCTACGGGCCTGCAATTCCAGCAGCGTGGCGCGCAGACGGCCGAGTTCCAGCTCCTGCTCCAGTACCTCGCGCTGCGCCTGCGTCAGCAGCAGGTTGCCGGCATCGTGCTGGCTGAACACGGCAAAGAACAGCGATGACGATGCCTGCAACTGCCGCGCACTCTTGCCCTGTCCCGGATAGCCCTGGAACACCAGCCCGGCGATACGGGCGATTTCACGAAAGCGCCGCTGCGACATTTCGGTCGCGTTCAGGCTGGCCAGCACATCCTCCAGCAAATGCTCGATGCTGAACAGGCTGACCTCCTTGCCGCTGGGCACATCCAGCAGCGCAGCCCAGTCCAGTTCCTGCGCCGACAACAGCTCGAAGCCATAGTCGTTGACGGCAATCGAAAACGTCACCGGCGCCATGCGGCCGACGCGGAAGGCGATCAGCGACGCCAGCCCCACGTGCACCGAGCGGCCGGCGAACGGGAACATGAACAGGTGCCGCCCTTCGCGGCTGTGCATGGTTTCGATGACGGTGGTGTCGGCGGCGGGCAGCGACGACCAGCGCTGCTGGATTGCCAGCAGCGGTTGCAGCGCCTGCATTTCCGGCCCGTCAAAGCAGCCCTGCGTGGCCAGCCGCAACTGCGCCAGCGCCGCATGTGCCAGTTCCGACGACATCGGCATGCGCCCGCCCTGCCAGCGCGGCACCGCGCCCCTGGCGCCGGTGGCGCGTCGTACGTAGGCGGTCATTTCGTGCAGGCGCACGAATTCCAGGATGCGCCCGGCGAACAGAAAATGGTCGCCCTTGCGCAGCCGCGAAATAAACGATTCCTCCACGCTGCCCAGGCGGCCACCGCTGACATATTTCACCTGCAACGACGAATCCGAAACAATGGTGCCGATGCCCATGCGATGACGGCGGCCCAGCGCGACGTCCGGCACGCGGTAGACCCCCTCCTCGTCCGGCAACACGCGCCGGTATTCGGGATACGCCACCAAGGTCTGCCCGCCACGCGCGACAAAGTCCAGCGCCCATTGCCATTCGTCGTCCATCAGGTTGCGGTACGACCAGGCGCTGCGCACCTCCGCCAGCAAGGCCTCGGGGCGGAAGCCGCCGCCCAGCGCGATGGTGACCAGATGCTGCACCAGCACGTCCAGCGGCTTTTCCGGCACCGGGCGCGCCTCGATATCGCGCGCGGCAACCGCCTGGATAGCGCCGGCCGCTTCCAGCAACTCCATGCTTTGCGTCGGCACCAGCGTCAGGCGCGAGACCCGGCCCGGCGCATGGCCGCTGCGACCGGCCCGTTGCAGCAGGCGGGCAATGCCCTTGGCGCTACCGATCTGGAGCACGCGCTCGACCGGCAGAAAATCGACGCCCAGGTCCAGGCTGGACGTGCAGACCACCGCTTTCAGCCGGCCCTGCTTGAGGCCCTGCTCCACCCAGTCGCGCACCTCCTTGTCCAGCGAGCCGTGATGCAGGGCGATCAGACCGGCCCAGTCCGGCCTGGCGTCGAGCATGTGCTGATACCACAGCTCCGCCTGAGAACGCGTATTGGTGAACACCAGCGTGCTGCCATGCTGGTCGATTTCCGCCAGCACCGGCTGCAGCATCTGCACGCCAAGGTGTCCGCCCCACGGAAAGCGCGACGGATGCTCGGGGATCAACGTATCGACCAGGATCTGCTTGGCGACGTGGCCCTCGACGATCACGCCGTCCGGCGCCAGCACATCGCGCGCCTGCGCCAGATTGCCGAGCGTGGCCGACAGCCCCCACACCAGCAGCGCCGGATTCCATTGCCGCAGCCGCGCCAGCGCCAGCTGTGTCTGCACGCCGCGCTTGTTGCCCATCAGTTCATGCCATTCATCGATGATGACCATGACCAGCTGCGCCATGCGGGCGGCGGCATCCGGGTGGCTAAGCAGCAAGGTCAGGCTTTCCGGCGTGGTGACCAGCGCATCCGGCAGTCGTTTGTTCTGGCGGGCGCGCTGGGCCGAGCTGGTGTCACCGGTGCGCGCTTCGATCTGCCAGTCCGGCGCCGCGTCCTGCAAGGCGCGCAGCGTGTCGGCGGCCAGCGCGCGCATCGGCGTGATCCACAGCACGCGCAGGCCGGACGGCGCCCTGCCCGTCGCCGGCCTTAACGCGGCGGCCCGCTGCAAGGCGGCAAACCAGACGGCATAGGTCTTGCCGGCGCCGGTGGTGGCATGCAGCAGGCCGGAGCGGCCGGCTGCGGCCGCCGCCCACACCTCGCGCTGGAACGGGAACGCGGTCCAGCCGCGTTCAGCAAACCAGGCTTGCGCGTTCATGGCGCTGCCAACAGGCTTTTCAGCGACTCCAGCGTGTCCGCCTCCTCCACCGATTTATCTTCGCGCCGGCGCAGGATGCGCGGGAAGCGCACCGCGATGCCGGACTTGTGGCGCGGCGAGCTGGCGATGCCTTCAAAACCGATCTCGAACACCATGCTCGGCGTGACGCTGCGCACCGGGCCGAATTTCTCGATCGTGGTCTTGCGGATCGCCTGGTCGACCTGGGCGATTTCGGCATCGGTCAGGCCGGAATACGCCTTGGCAAACGGCACCAGCTTGCGCTCCTCGTCCCCGCCTTCATCCCATACCGCAAAGGTATAGTCGGTGTACAGCGAGGCGCGGCGGCCGTGGCCAGCCTGGGCGTAGATCAGTACCGCGTCGACACTATACGGATCGATCTTCCATTTCCACCAGGTGCCAACGCTCTTGGTGCGGCCCACGCCGTAGCGCGCGTCCACCGCCTTCAGCATCATGCCTTCAACGCCACGTTCGCGCGACTCGGTGCGGATCACAGCCAGGTGCTCCCAGCTCTGCGCCACGATCAGCGGCGCCAGCCGTAGTTGTGGCGTGCCTTGCAGGCTGCCGATCAACTGTTCCAGCAACATGCGCCGTTCGGACTGCGGCAACTCGCGCAGGTCACGGCCTTCCAGTTCCAGCAGGTCGTAAGCCACCATCACTGCCGGCAATTCGCCCAGCAGGCGCGCCGACACCTGCTTGCGTCCCATGCGCTTTTGCAGGTCGGAAAACGGCGCTGGCGCGTGGCCGCCATGCCAGACCAGAATCTCGCCATCGAGTACCACGCCGTCCGGCAGGCGCAACGCCGCCAGCTCGGGGAAGCGCTCGGTAATCAGGTCTTCGCCGCGCGACCATAGCCAGTTCTTGCCGTCGCGGCGCACCAGCTGGGCGCGCATGCCGTCGTATTTCCACTCGACCTGCCAGTCCTCCAGATTGCCCAGCATGGCCGGATCACGCTCCAGCTGGTGCGCCAGGAAAAACGGATACGGCTGGCCGCCGCGCTGCACCTGCTCTTCCACCGTATGCTCGGAAATCAGCTGGCGGAAGCCGGCGCCGGTCGGGTTGACGCTGCCGTCGGTCCAGCCCATCAGGCGTTGCGCGATCAGCTTGCTGTCGAGCTGGGCAACGGCGCTCAGGGCGCGCGTCACCAGCAAGCGCGAGACGCCGACGCGGAAGCCGCCACCGATCAGCTTGGTCAGCAGGAAGCGCTCGCGCGTATCCAGCTGGTCCCAGTAGGTGAACAAGGCGGTGCGCACCGCTTCCGGATCGGCGCCACGCAGCGGTGCGATGCCCAGCTCGATCCAGTCGGCCAGGCCGATTTCACTCGGATGCTTGGGCGGCGGCAGGATGTGGGCAATGGTCTCGGCCAGGTCGCCGACGGCGTGGTAGCATTCGTCGAACAGCCACTCGTCCAGGCCGGCGTATTCCATCGCATACTGGCGCAGCAGCTTGGTTGGCACCGCCTGGCGCGGCTTGCCGCCGGCGAGGAAATACACCGCCCAGGCGGCATCCTGCGGCGCGGCGGTGGTGAAATAATTCTGCAGCGCGGCAAGCTTGCGGCTGGTGGACGTGGTTTCGTCCAGCTCGGCGTACAGGCGGGCAAAGTCACGCATTGCTGACCTCCTCGGCCTCGTCGTCGCCATATTCGGTATCGAAGCCGCTGGCTTGCAAGCCTTGCTGCTGCAACCAGCGCACCAGCACCGCGATCGAGCCGTGCGTGACAATGACGCGCTGCGCGCCGGTGGCGGTAATTGCCTCCAGCAGGCCGGGCCAGTCGGCATGGTCGGACAACACAAAGCCACGGTCGACGCCGCGCCGCCGGCGCGCGCCGCGCAACTGCATCCAGCCGCTGGCGAAGGCGTCGCTGAAATCGCCAAAGCGCTTGATCCACGGCGAGCCACCGGCCGATGGCGGCGCCAGCACGATGGATTTGCCGATGTCGCTCTTGGCGACGTCGCCGACCATCACCGTGGACGGCAGCCACACGCCACCCTCCCGGTAGACTTCGTTCAAGGTCTGCACCGCGCCATGGCAGATGATCGGGCCGATCGACGGGTCCAGCCCGCTCAGCAAACGCTGCGCCTTGCCGAAGCTATAGCCCAGCAGCACGCTGGCACGGCCCTGCGCCGCATTGGCGGACCACCAGGCGTTCACATCGTTGTAGATTTCCTGCTGCGGCTGCCAGCGGTAGATCGGCAGGCCGAAGGTGGATTCCGTGATAAAGGTGTCGCAACGCACCGGCTCGAACGGCGCGCAGGTGCTATCGGCCTCGACCTTGTAGTCGCCCGACGCCACCCACACCTCGCCACGATACTCCATGCGCACCTGCGCCGAACCCAGCACGTGACCAGCCGGATGCAGCGACACCTTGACGCCGTTGTGCAGCAACGGTTCGCCATACGCCAGGCCGGTGATATTGACCGGCCCCAGCCGCGACTTCATCACATTCACGCCCGGTGCGGCCGTCAGGTAATGCTGGTGCCCGCCACGCGCGTGGTCGCCATGCGCATGCGTGATAACGGCCCGCTCCACCGGCCGCCACGGGTCGATGTAGAACTGGCCTGGCACACAATACAGGCCTTCTTTGCGGACGATCACCATATCGGCGGACATAGGCGGCTTTCGAGTAGAGATAGCCGATTTTCGCGCCCGCAGGGCTAGCTGGTCTGTCAGCCAGCGCACCGAGTCAATCGATCTGTTCCGCCATGAAGGTGACGTTGTCGTCCTGCTCGCAATCGATGTGGACGCGCTCCTCGCCAACCATCAGCATGGCATCGACATCGATGGCCGGCGCTGCTGGTTGCACGGGCGGCATCCCAGGCTTGCTTTTCGGCGGCTGCCGTGGCGCCGTGCTCTTTTTTCTCGTGGACATATTCTCCCCCGCTTCGGTAATAAGGCACTGTCCACCAGAGTAGCGCGCGCAAAGCGGAAGCGCTATCGGATACCGCCTACAAAAAGGGTAGGAAGTCTTCGTAAAATCGTCGGATCGGCTACCATAGAGGTCTTGGCGCGCCCGCGCTTATTTACTGAACAACACATCATGACCTTTACCCTCAGCGACAACGCCTACGGCACCGACAGCGCCGACGCCAAAAACGCCATGTACAACGACCTGCGCCCGCAACTGCAAGGCCTGGTCCACGGCGAAACCGATCTGATCGCCAATACCGCCAACTTCAGCTCGCTGGTATTCAACAGCATGCCGGGCCTGAACTGGGCCGGTTTCTATTTCCTCAAGGGCGATGAACTGGTGCTCGGCCCGTTCCAGGGCAAGCCGGCCTGTATCCGCATCAAGAAAGGCCGTGGCGTCTGCGGCACCACCGTGGTGGAAGGCAAGTCGATTGTCGTGCCGGACGTGCACGCCTTCCCCGGCCACATTGCCTGCGACGTCAATTCGCGCTCGGAGCTGGTGGTGCCGGTGCGCGGCCCGGACGGCGCGATTGTCGGCGTGTTCGACCTCGACAGCCCGCTGCCGAACCGCTTCGACCAGACCGACGCCGACGGCATCGAATCGCTGGTCAAGCTGCTGGAAGCAACGCTGGCCTAAGACAATGGCGACGATTGCGCGCGCGCCAGCAGCAGCTGGCGTTCGCGCTCGTTGTGCGTCAGCGCGGCAGCGCGTTCGAATTCACCACGCGCCTCGTCGTGGCGCTCCAGCCTGGCAAGCAAGTCGCCACGCACGCTGGGCAGCAGATGATAATGTTTCAAGGCTGGCGCTTCCAGCAAGCCATCCACCACCTCCAATCCCGCTTGCGGCCCATAGGCCATCGACAATGCCACCGCGCGATTCAGTTCGACGATCGGCGACGGCAAGCGCTGCGCCAGTGCTTCATACAGCGCGGCAATGCGCTGCCAGTCAGTCTCTTCGGCACGCCGGGCGCGCGCATGGCAGGCGGCGATGGCGGCCTGCAAGGCATACGGCCCCAGGCCTTGCAGGCCGCCGGCGCCTGGTGCATCGGCTGGCGACAGCGCCAGTTGCTCGGCGCGCGCCAGCGCCGCCAGGCCACGGCGTATCAGCAACTGGTCCCAGCGTGAACGGTCCTGCTCCAGCAGCAAAATGGGCTCGCCTTTCGGCCCGAGCCGGGCGCGGGCGCGCGAGGACTGGATTTCCATCAGCGCCACCAGTCCATGCACTTCCGGCTCGTGCGGCTGCAAGCCGGCCAGAATGCGTCCCAGCCGCAGCGCCTCCTCGCACAGCGCCGGGCGCATCCAGTCGGCACCGGCACTGGCCGAATAGCCTTCGTTATAGATCAGGTAGATGACTTGCAGCACCGAGGCCAGCCGCTCGCCCAGCTCGTGCGCGCGCGGCGCCTCGAACGGCACCCTGGCTTCCGACAGCGTGCGCTTGGCGCGGACGATGCGCTGCGCCACGGTTTTTTCCGGCACCAGGAAGGCGCGGGCAATTTCATCGGTGCTCAGGCCGCCCAGCAGGCGCAAGGTCAGCGCCACGCGGCCATCGGTGGGCAGCACCGGATGGCAGGCAACAAACACCAGCCGCAGCAGGTCGTCGCCAATATCGTTTTCCAGCGCGTCGGCGACGGCGGTCTCCAGGTCGGGCGCGGCGTCCTGCAACTGGCTGTCGATCTCATAGCTGATCGCCGCTTCTTTTGCGTGATGTAGCTGCCGATGGCGCAGCACGTCCAGTGCGCGGTTTTTCGCCACGGTGGTCAGCCACGCCGCCGGCTGGTCGGGCACACCGGTTTGCGGCCAGCGCTCCAGCGCCAGCACCAACGCGTCCTGCGCCAGCTCCTCGGCCTGGCCGACATCGCGCAACATGCGCGCCAGCACGGCGATGATCCTGGCGGACTCCATCCGCCATACCGCTGTTACCGTCTTGTGGACATCAGCCGCCACGGGCCGCTTTGCTGAAGGCGTTGCGCAGTTCCGCTTCCAGCAATTCAGCGCGCATGCGCTCTTCGGCCTTGACCATGTCGGGCGTGAATTCGACGTGCGACTTGCGCTCGCACGCTTCGCGGATTTCCAGCGTGATATCGCCCGGCTGTGGATACGGATAGGCCTTGGCCCAGGCGATCGCCTCGTCGCGCGAGGCCGCCTGCAACATCCAGTAGCCGGCGATCAGCTCTTTCACTTCAGTGAACGGGCCATCCACCACCGAGGTCCGCGAGTTGGCGTAATGCACCCGCGTGGCATTGCTCGTACCCTTCAACCCTTCGCCGGCCAGCAGCACCCCCTGCTGCACGCCGGCCTCATTGTGCTCGTTCATGACATCGATGACTTCCGGCGGCGGCGCCGCATCGGATTCGCTGTCGGCGTCCGAGCGCAGGAAGACCACGTAGCGCGTCAACGTCTCCTTGCGTTGCGGGATGGTGCCGGCGGCCGTGCCGCGCTCGTCGAAGCCGACACAGTTGCCGGGGCAGCCGGCGTCGCGGATTTCATAGACTGCGCCACTGTCGAACAAGGGCCAATAGCGCACCTGGGCAATGATGTCCTCGCGCGACTCGGCCTCCAGCAGCACGAAGCCAGCCACCAGTTCCTTGGGCGGGAAAGGGCCTTGCACTTCGGTCCAGACGCCATCCCGGCGCTGCAGCCGCACCGCTTCCGCGCTGGGGCGCAGAAAGGTCCCCGGCTCCAGCGCCGGCGGCTGCGTTCCTCGTTCCGTGCTTTGATTGGCGCGGCGCAGTACCATGAATTCCATTACATCGTGCTCCAGACTAGACTGAGTGAGTAAGGTATCACATGCGTGCCCGCAAAGACTCTTCCTGGGCCGCCAATTCCGGCGGCAGGGCGTCGCCGAAGTCGCTCATTTCATACACTTGGCGGATTTCGATCTCGGACGGACCGTCAAACGGGTTCGGGCAGCGCTTCATCCACTCAATCGCCTCCTCCTTCGATTGCACCTGGATCAGCCAGAAACCGGCGACCAGTTCCCTGGTTTCGGCAAACGGCCCCTCGGTGACGGTGCGCGCGGCGCCCTCGTAGCGGATGCGCGCACCTTTGGAACTTGGATGCAGGCCCTCGCCGGCCAGCAGCACGCCGGCGTTGACCAGTTCTTGGTTGAACTTGCCCATCGCCTGCATCAGCTCCGTGCTGGGCATCTTGCCGGCTTCGGAATCCGTAGTGGCTTTGACGATCATCATGAATCGCATGGACCGTTCCTTACTGGCAATCGTTCGGCATCTGCTTCATCGCATCAGCCATTTCCGCCGGCGTCATGTCCTTGATGCGGGTGGCGATCGACCAGTGATGGCCGAACGGGTCGGTCACCTGGCCGTAGCGGTCGCCCCAGAACATGTCGGCTGGCGGCATGCGCACGCTGGCGCCGGCATCCACCGCCTGCTTGAATGCCGCGTCGACGTCCGGTGACGACAGGTGCAGTGTGACCGGGCTGCCTTTCAGCGCTTTCGGCCCCAGGCCGCCATATTCGGGAAAATCGTCGGCCAGCATCAGCGTCGAGTCGCCGATTTTCAGCGTAGCGTGCATGATGCGGCCGTTTTCGCCGGGCAGGCGCATCAGTTCGACTGCGTCAAAGGCTTTTTTATAGAATTCAATGGCGTCGGCGGCGCCTTCGCATACCAGATGTGGAATGATGCTGTTGATCATGATGGTCTCCTCCGTGGTGGGTTGAGTAAGTCACTCTATACCCACGACGAAGCAGTACCGCCGAAATCGACACGATTTCGCTATTTTTTTTCAAAGCGTAGCGAAAACGTCGTCAGGCCAGATTGGCTGTCCACTGTAATTTTTCCACCATGCAACTCCATGATGGCGCGGACGATGGACAAGCCCAGCCCCGCGCCAGCCGAACGGGCCGGATCGGCGCGGTAGTAGCGGTCAAAGATGTGCGGCAGATGGGCGGCGGCGATGCCGGGGCCGCTGTTGCTGACCTGGATTTCCACGCCATCGGCAACAGCGCGCGCCGACAGCGTCACCTGGCCGCCAGCCGGCGTGTGCGGAATGGCGTTGGCGACCAGGTTGCTGACCGCGCGCTGCAGCAGTACCGGATCGATATCCGCACGCAGCGCTTCGGCCTCCACGTTCAGGCGCACGCCGACATCGTCCGCCAGTATTTCAAAATAGTCGTGGATGCGTTGCAGTTCCGCCCGCAGGTCCAGCGTTTCGCGTCGCAACGCCAGCTGGGCGTTGTCGGCGCGCGCCAGAAACAGCGTGTTTTCGATCATCCGCGACAGGCGTTCGTATTCCTCGGAATTCGAGGCCAGCAGCGCCTGGTATTCCTCCACCGTGCGGGCACGCGACAGCGCCACCTGGGTTTCCACCATCAGCGTATTGACCGGTGTGCGCATATCGTGCGCCAGGTCGGCGGCAAAGCCGGACAGGCGCTGCACGCCGTCCTCCAGCCGGTTCAGCATGCCGTTGAAGGCCACGCCCAGTTCGCGCAGCTCGACCGGCGCGTCCTGCACCGACAGCCGCGTATTCATGCGGCTGGTGCTGATGTCGTTGGCCTTGGCGACCACCGAACGCAGCTGACGCATGCTGTGGCGGACGATGGCATAGCCAAGCAAGGTCGCCAGCAGCGCGCCGCCGCCCAGCGCCAGCAGCAGGTCACCGGCATAGCCGCGCAGCAGCTTGAGACGGTCGGAGCGCTCGCGCGCCAGCGTCACCTGCACCGGCTCGCCGCCGGCAGCGCCAGCGCCGGCCAGCGCAGTAGCCCTTACCATGCGGCCGATGCCGGCGGCAGGTTGCCAGTCGTGGATGTCGTCCAGCGTCAGCGCGCGCTGCACCGGCACGCTGTCAACCTGCGGCAAGGGCCGCGAGGTGACCGAGGTTTGCAGCAGTGGCTTGCCGTCGGCCGCGTTCACCCGCAGCATGAAGTCGTTATGGCCGTACAGCGTATCGGTCAGCGCCCTGCCGTCGCTGGCGATGGCGGCGGCCGACGGCAGGCCGGCGATGATGCGCCGCAGCTGGTCGACCTTGGCGATCAGTTCGATGTCATCCCGGCTGGCCATCTGCCGCTGCAAGGTGTGATACAGGTAGGCGCCCACCGCGACGAAACTCGCCACGCTGACCGCCGACAGCAGCAGCGCCACCCGCAACGTCAGCGACAACGGCCGGCGCTTCATTCGCGCACTTCCAGCAGATAGCCCATGCCGCGCACCGTCTGCACCAGTTTCAAGGCATACGGATCGTCAACCTTGGCGCGCAGGCGGCGGATCGCCACGTCCACCACATTGGTATCGGAGTCGAAGTTCATGTCCCAGACCATCGAGGCGATCTGCGTGCGCGACAGCACCTCGCCCTGGCGCTTGGCCAGCAGGTGCAGCAGCGCAAACTCCTTGGCGGTCAGGTCGATGCGCTGGCCGCCACGCGTCACACGCCGGCGCAGCACATCGATTTCCAGGTCGGCCAGGCGCAGGATGTCCGATTCGCGCACCGGCCCGCGCCGCAACAGCGTCTTGACGCGCGCCAGCAATTCGGCAAAGGCAAAGGGCTTGACCAGGTAATCGTCGGCGCCCAGTTCCAGGCCCTTGACGCGGTCGGCCACATCGTCGCGCGCGGTCAGGAACAGCACCGGCGTTTCCTTGCGCTCGCGCAGCCGCGCCAGCACGGTCCAGCCGTCCATCTGCGGCAGCATCACGTCCAGCACGATCAGCTCGTAGTCGTGTTCGAGCGCCAGCGCCAGGCCGTCGATGCCATTGCGCGCCAGGTCCACCACATAACCGGATTCGTTCAGGCCCTTGACCAGATAGTCGCCCGCCTTGGGTTCGTCTTCAACAATCAGTATTTTCATGATGTGCTCATTGTCGGCCTTTTGGATGGCCGCAGGGATTACAAATCTGTCATGTGAACGTCATCTTGCTGTCAGTGCGCGCTGCGTAGACTGGCCACATCTTCACTCAACCACCAAAAGGAAACATCATGTTCAAAGCCCTGCACATTACCATTATCGCTGCCGCACTGACTGCCGGCGCAGCCCATGCCGCCGTCAATCCGCTGACGCAATTCGGCATGCCCACCCAGGCCAACAACGCCGACCGCCACATTGTCATCGAGGCCGGTACCAAATGGGTCAACGTCAACAACGGCGACACCGTCACCTTCGATGTCAACGGCCAGTCCTTCACCTGGCATTTCGAGACGCTGCACAGCGAAGAAGTATTTGACCTGGCCAAGATCGCGCCGCAAGCCGTGAACGCCGGCATGGTGACCGTGTACGTCGCCAGCAACCCGCTGTATCGCGGCTGATCCGGTGCGCGCCGCGATCGTCGCCTGCCTGGCCTGCCTGCCGCTGATGGCGGCGCAGGCCAGCGCGCAGCAGCACCATCATGGCGGCGCCGCCCCGGCGCCCGTCCCCACGTTTGTCGCCAGCAGCGCCAAGCACTTCGGCGCGCTGATGGGCGACGCCATGGCCGTCATGGACGCCGGCATGCGCCAGGCGCCGATGAACGGCAATCCGGAACACGACTTCGTCACCATGATGATGCCCCATCACCAGGGCGCCGTCGATATGGCCAAGGCCGTGCTGCTGTCCTCCCAGGAGCCGGAAATCCGCAATCTGGCGCTTGGCATCATCGCCGAGCAGCAGGTCGAGATCCAGGTGATGCAAGCCTGGCTGCAACGTTACAAGGAAAAGAACCCGTGAAACAACTCCCTTTCGCCATGGGCGCGCTGCTGTGCGCCCAGGCTTTTGCCGCACCGTCGCCGCTGGACCGCGTCTATACCGCCGACCAGAACACCAATACCATTTCCGTTTTCAGCCCTTCCAGCAATACGCTGCTGGGCCAGATCAAGCTGGGCAACGCCCGGCCGGACGTGCTGTCGCCACTGTATCGTGGCGAAATCAATGTCCACGGCCTGGGTTTTTCGCCCGATCACAAGACGCTGATCGCCATCTCCAACGGCTCCAACTCGGTCACCTTCATCGACACCGCCACCAACCGGGTCAAGGGCAAGACCTATGTCGGCCGCTCGCCGCATGAAGGCTTTTTCACGGCCGACGGCAAGGAAGTCTGGGTGGTGGTGCGCGGCGAGGACTATATCTCGGTGATCGATCCGGCCACTTTCAAGGAAACGCGCCGCATCCAGACCGCAGTCGGTCCCGGCATGGTGCAGTTCCATCCCGATGGCAAGCTGGCGTTTGCCGTCTCCAGCTTTACCCCCACCGTGGACATCATCGACGTCGCCTCGCACACCATCATCAAGCGCATCGATGTGGTCAGCCCTTTCTCGCCTTTCCTGCAATTCACGCCGGACTTCAGCGAAATCTGGATGACGCACAAGGATGTGGGCAAAGTCACCCGCATCAGCACCCGCACGCTGGCGGTGACCGGCGTCATCGACACCGGCTTCATCACCAATCACCTGGCGTTCGCCAAGGTGGGCGGCGAAGTGCGCGCCTACGTCACCGTCGGCGGCGAGAACGTGGTCAAGGTTTACAGCACCGGCAAGGAAGCCAGGCTGCTGGCGAGCATCGCCACCGGCGCACTGCCGCATGGTGCCTGGACTTCCGACGACAACAGCCGCGTCTACATCGGCCTGGAAAACGGCGACGGGGTGCAGGTGATCGACACTGCCACCAATAAAATCATCGCCACCATGGGTGGCGGTCAGGCGCCGCAGGCGTTGGTCTACCTGTCCAACGTGGCGCCAACGGCGGACGACCGCGCCAATCTGGTGCCGCGCGTGAATCAGGACGCGCGCAATATGCAGCTGCGGCCGGCCGGCGGCAAGGGCAAGGGCAAGGGCTTTATTGTGCTGCGCAGCCTGGGCGTGGTGGAATCCATCGAGGCTTTCCTGTACCAGCTGAAGCCGGACACGGTCTACGACGTGTATGCGGGCGGACAGGCCGCGCCGGTGGGCAGCTTCCGCACCAATGCGATGGGGATGGCGAATGGCACCATGATCGGCCCGCAGCAGGCGGCGGGCGCGATCACGGTGAAGGAGAATGGCGGCGGCGTCGTGCTTACTTCGCCGCTTCCAGAATAAGATTGGCAATCTCCTGCGGATGCGAAATCATCGACACGTGGCTGGACTGCAGTTCGATGGTTTTCGCGCCCATCCGCTTGGCCAGGAAACGCTCCAGCTCCGGCGAGGTGGTGCGGTCATTGGCCGACACCGCGTAATAGCTCGGCTTGAGCTTCCAGGCTGCCTGTGTGGTGCGGCTGCTGAACAGGCTTTGCGAAATGCGTCCCTGCCCCGCATACAGCACCCGCGCCCGCGCCGGGTCCAGGTCGCCGGCAAAATCGCGCACGAAGGCTTCCTCGTTCAGCTGCGCAAAGCCGTCCGGCGACTTGACCAGGCCCTTGCTGGCCGGTGCCGCCGGGAATTGGGCCGCCAGCGCGGCATAATCCTCGCCGGCATCCGGCGCGCGCGCCGCCACATACACCAGCGCCGCCACCTTGGCGTCGGTGCCGGTTTCACTGATCACCGTGCCGGCCCACGAATGGCCGACCAGCACCGTCGGGCCATCCTGCAATGCCAGGATACGGCGGGTGGCGTCGGCATCGTCGGCCAGCGAGGTCAGCGGATTTTGCACCGAAGTCACATGCTTGCCAGCCTTTTGCAGCAGCGCGATGACCTCGTTCCAGCTGGAGCCATCGGCATAAGCACCGTGGACCAATACAATATTATTAACAGCGGCCGATGCAGCCCCCGAAAACAGCGCGGCAAAAGTACCGGCAAGTAACAGCTTTTTCATGGCGATTCCTTAAGGGTTAGTGTCTGCCCAGTATAGAAATCCAGCCCTGACCGCAAGATGACGGCCACATTACAAACAGATGACAAGCTCAGCCGATACACGTCGATACATAACAGAAACAATTCTTAGGTCAAATATAAGCATTAAAACGATAAAATTATTCACTAATGTAGCGTTTTGCTGCAATACACCATCGCTTTGCCAACGGTATTGATTAGCCTGGCTCATAAGGGCATTCGATTCCGCCGCATTACTCAAAATGCTGCACCGCGCTATATTGCCCGGTCAGTCTGTCCCTGGGGGTAAGTTTGTGTTAATTGAAATCGTCCGCGTGGCGCTACGGCGCCCCTACACATTCGTGGTCATGGCCTTGCTGCTATTGATCGTCGGTCCGCTGGCGGCATTGCGCACGCCGACCGACATCTTCCCGGATATCAAGATCCCGGTGATCGCGGTAGCCTGGCAGTACACCGGCCAGCCGCCCGACCAGATGGCCGGCCGCGTCTCGACGCTGTTCCAGCGCGCGCTGACCACCACCGTCAACGACATCGAACACATCGAGGCGAATACCTTCACCGGCGTCAGCATCGTCAAGATCTTCTTCCAGCCGGGCGTCAACATCGCCGTCGCCAATGCCCAGGTGACGGCGATTTCGCAAGCGCTGCTGCGCCAGATGCCAGCCGGTATCACGCCGCCGCTGATCATCAACTACAACGCCGCCACCGTGCCTATCCTGCAGGTGGCGCTGTCCGGCAAGGGACTATCGGAACAGCAGCTGTCCGACCTTGGCACCAACACCGTGCGCACGCCGCTGGTCAGCGTGCCGGGCGCGGCGATCCCGCTGCCTTACGGCGGCAAGCAGCGCCAGGTGCAGATCGACGTTGACCCGGCGCTGCTGCAGGCACGCGGCCTGTCGGCGCAGGACATCGCCAACGCGCTGGCGGCGCAGAATGTGCTGACGCCAGTCGGCACGCAGAAAATCGACAGCCTGGAATACACCATCCAGCTGAACAGCGCGCCGTCGGCCATCGCCGACCTGGCGCGCCTGCCGGTGAAAGTGGTCAACGGCGCCACCATCTACCTGGGCGACATCGCCAACATCCACGACGGCAATGCGCCGCAGACCAACGTGGTGCACGTCGACGGCAGCCGCTCGGTGCTGATGTCGGTGCTGAAGAATGGCTCGGCCTCGACGCTGTCCATCGTCGATGGCGTGCGTGAAAAGATCAACACGCTGAAAGCCGGCTGGCCCGAAGCGCTGACCGTCACGCCGATCAATGACCAGTCGGTGTTCGTGCGCGCCGCGATCAAGGGCGTGGCCTCGGAAGGCGTGATCGCCGCCGCGCTGACCAGCCTGATGATCCTGCTGTTCCTCGGCAGCTGGCGCTCGACCATCATCATCGCGGTATCGATTCCGCTGTCGATTCTGGGCTCGATCATTGCCCTGGCGGCCTTCGGCGAATCGCTGAACCTGATGACACTTGGCGGCCTGGCGCTGGCGGTCGGCATCCTGGTCGATGACGCCACCGTCACCATCGAAAACATCAACTGGCACCTGGAACAAGGCAAGCCGGTGGAAATGGCGATTCTGGATGGCGCCGCACAGATCACCACGCCGGCTTTCGTCTCGCTGCTGTGCATCTGCATCGTGTTCGTGCCGATGTTCTTCCTTGACGGCGTGTCGCGCTTCCTGTTCGTGCCGATGGCCGAGGCGGTGATCTTCGCCATGATCTGCTCGTTCATCCTGTCGCGCACGCTGGTGCCGACCATGGCCAACTATCTGCTGAAACCGCATGACACCGGCGAAGGCCACGCCCATGGCCACAATGGCCATGGCCAGCCGGCGCCGTCGTCGAATCCGCTGGTGCGTTTCCAGCGCGGCTTCGAGGCCCGCTTCGAGCGCCTGCGCGCCGGCTACAGCAATCTGCTGGAAGCGGCGGTGGTCAGCCGCAAACGCTTCATCATCGGCTTCATGGTGGTGGTGCTGGCTTCGTTCTCGCTGGTGCCTTTCCTGGGCAGTAACTTCTTCCCATCGGTCGACTCCGGCCAGGTACTGATCCACGTGCGCGTGCCGGTGGGCACCCGGATCGAGGAAACCGCCGCCCGCTTCGCCCGCATCGAGCAAGCCATCCGCCGCGTGATTCCCGCCAACGAGATCGTCACCATGACCGACAACATCGGCATGCCGGCCAGCTCGATCAATACCGTGTACAACAATACCGGCACGACCGGCCCCCACGACGGCGACTTCCAGATCGCGCTGGGCGAAGAGCATGCGCCAACCGCCGAGTACGTGCGCAAGCTGCGCAAGGTCTTGCCGGAAGAATTCCCGGACACCACCTTCTCCTTCCCGCCAGCCGACATCGTCGGCCAGATCCTGAACTTCGGTTCGCCAGCGCCGATTGACGTGCAGATCCGTGGCGCCAAGATCGCCGACAACTATGCCTACGCCGACAAGCTGCTGAAACGCATCCGCGCCATTCCTGGCGTGGCCGACGCCCGCATCCAGCAGTCGAATAAAGCGCCGGTATTCAATGTCGACATCGACCGTACCCAGGCGCAGCAGCTGGGCCTGACCACGCGCGACATCACCAACAGCATGGTGGTCAACCTGGCCGGTTCGTCGCAGGTGGCGCCGACCTTCTGGCTGAATCCGGCTAACGGCGTCAGCTACCCGATCGTCATGCAGACGCCGCAACCGCAGATGGACTCGCTGTCGGCGCTGGCCAATCTGCCGGTCGGCAACGGCTCGACCACCAGCACCGCCACGCTGGGCGGCGTCGCCCGCTTCGAGCGCGGCACGCAGTCGGCCATCGTCAGCCAGTACGACATCCAGCCGATGGTGCAGATCTACGCCACCACCCAGGACCGTGACCTGGCAGCCGTCGCCAAGGACATCAACCGGGCGATCGAGGAGACCAGGGCCGAGCTGCCGAAAGGCTCGACCGTGCAGATGCTGGGCCAGGTCAAGACCATGGACCGCGCCTTCGCTGGCCTGCTGTACGGCCTGCTGGGCGCGGTGGTGCTGATCTACCTGCTGATCGTGGTCAACTTCCAGTCGTGGCTGGACCCGGCGGTGATCGTCTCGGCGCTGCCGGCGGCGTTGGCCGGCATCGTCTGGATGCTGTTTGCCACCAACACCACGCTGTCGGTGCCGGCGCTGACCGGCGCCATCATGTGCATGGGCGTGGCCACCGCCAACTCGGTGCTGGTGATCTCCTTCGCCCGCGAACGGCTGGACGAGCTGGGCGACGCCACCGCTGCCGCGCTGGAAGCCGGCTCGGTGCGCTTCCGTCCGGTGCTGATGACCGCGCTGTCGATGATTATCGGCATGCTGCCGATGGCGCTGGGCCTCGGCGACGGCGGCGAGCAGAACGCCCCGCTGGGCCGCGCCGTGATCGGCGGCCTGATCTTCGCCACCACCGCCACGCTGCTGTTTGTGCCGGTGGTGTTCAGCCTGGTGCACCGCAAGCACGCGCCCAAATCCACATCCAACGACCAACCTATTTCCGGAGCACCTGTCCATGTCTAAACCATCTCGCACCGGTCACAAGCCGCTGGCCCTGGGTCTGATCGTCCTCGCCGCCGCGCTGGTGGCGGCTGGCGTCCTGAGCCGCCGCTCGCAAGCCGAACAAGTCAAGGAAGCCAGCACGCCGGTGGTGCCGCTGGTCAGCATCACCACCGCCGGCCAAGCTGCCGGCGCCCCGCTGGAACTGCCGGCGCGCATCGAGCCGTGGCAGCGCGCGCCGATCTACGCCCGCGTCAGCGGCTACCTGAAGGAATGGAAGGTCGACATTGGCGCGCCGGTGAAAACCGGCCAGACGCTGGCCGACATCGAAACCCCTGACCTCGACCAGCAGCTGCTGCAAGCCAAGGCCGAGCTGGCCACCGCGCGCAGCAACCTGACGCTGGCCACCAGCACCGCCAAGCGCTGGCAAGGCCTGCTGGCGGCGGACGCCGTCTCGCACCAGGAAGCCGACGAGAAGGCCGGCGACCTGGCGGCCAAGCAGTCGGCAGTCAACGCCATGCAGGCAAATGTCGACCGGGTACAGGCGCTGCAACGCTACACCCGCCTGGTGGCGCCGTTTGACGGCGTGGTCACCGCCCGTAACACCGACGTCGGCGCGCTGATCAGCGTTGGCGGCGCGCCGGGCTCGGAACTGTTCGTGGTGTCCGACCTCAGCCGCCTGCGCGTCTACGTCAACGTGCCGCAGCGCCAGGTGGCTGCCATCAAGACCGGCGACAAAGCCGAGCTAAGCGTGCCTGAGCGTCCGGGCAAGACCTACACCGCCACCGTGCAGTCGCTGTCGCAGGCGATCAACGCCAGCTCCGGCGCCATGCTGGTGCAGCTGACCGTGCAGAACGACAGCCGCGAGCTGCTGCCTGGCGGCTATGCCTCGATTCACTTCGACACGCCAACGGCCAGCGGTGCGCTGAGCATTCCACCAAGCGCGCTGATCTTCAACAAGTCCGGCACGCAGGTCGCCACCCTGGGCAAGGATGGCCGCGTGGTGGTGAAACAGATCACCGTCGGCCGCGACCTCGGCAATGTACTGGAAGTGGCGGCCGGTATCGATCGCAACGACCAGGTCATCGCCAATCCGCCGGACGGCGTCGCCACCGGCGACAAGGTGCGCGTGGCCAGCGCCAACAATGCAAAGGCCAAGCTGTGAAGATACTCTATGCCACAACCCTGGCCCTGGCGCTGGCCGCCTGCGCCCAGGCGCCGGTGCAACAGCCGCCCGTCGTGCCGCTGGCCGACAGCTTCCGCGACCTCCCCGCCGGCTGGTCCGACGGCAACGCGCAAACGCCGCAGCTGCCAGCCGACTGGTGGAGCATGTACCAGGACGCGCAGCTGAATACGCTGCAACAGCAGTTGATCGCCAACAGTCCCGATCTGGCCAGCGCGCTGGCGCGCTACCGGCAGGCGCAGGCCGCAACCGGCGTCGCCCGTTCGGCGCAATCGCCAACCCTGGGCGTCTCGCTCAACGGCCAGCGCGACCGCCAGTCGGACCTGCGCCCGCTGCGCGGCGCCACCTCGCCGTCCGAATACAACAGCGGCACATTGCAGTTCGACCTCGGCTATGAAGTCGACCTGTGGGGCCGCATCGCCAAGCAGGTCAGCGCCGGCGAAGCGCAGGAACAGGCAGCCGGCGCCGATCTGGCCGCCGCCCGCCTGTCGCTGCAAATCCAGCTGGCCGACACGCTGCTGGCCCTGCGCGGCGCCGACGCCGACCTCAAGCTGCTGCGCGACACTGAAGCCGCGTACAAGCGCCAGGCCGAACTGATGACCCGCCGCCACGACGGCGGCAGCGCCTCCGGCCTCGACCTGGCGCGCGCCGAAACCCAGCTGGAATCCACCCGCTCGCTGCTGCGCCAGCGCCAGGCGCAGCGCAATGTGCAGGAACACGCGATTGCCGCGCTGGTCGGCGCCAACGCCGCCAGCTTCAGCATCGCGCCAGGCGATGGCGCCAGCTTCGTCACGCCGGTGCTGCCGCTTGGCCTGCCGTCGCAACTGCTGCAGCGCCGTCCGGACATCGCCGCCGCCGCGCTGCGCGTGGCTGCCGCCAGCGACCAGCTGGGCGTGGCGCGCACAGCGCTGTTCCCATCGCTGACGCTGGGCGTCACCGGCGGCTACCAGACCAGCGACTTCGACCGCTTCGCCCGCGCCTCCAACCTGTTCTGGGCGGTTGGCCCGACGCTGGCGGTCAACCTGTTGGACGGCGGCCGCCGCAAGGCGCAGATCGCCGGCGCCGAAGCGTCGCTGGATGAAGCCGGCCAGCGCTACCGCTCGGTGGTGCTGACCGCGTTCCAGCAAGTGGAGGATCAGCTGACGCTGCTCAACAACTACGAGGAAGCAGCCAAGTCCGACCACCTGGCCGCCTCGGCCGCGCAGCGCGCGCTGGACCTGGCAACCAAGCGCTATGACCAGGGCGCGGCCAGCTACCTGGAAGTGGTGACGGCGCAGACCGCCTACCTGCAATCGCGCCGCAGCGAGCTGGACCTGACCACGCGTTACCGCCAGGCCGGCGTGCAGCTGGTCAAGGCCATCGGCGGCGGCTGGCAGCCTGGCTAAGTGGGACGGGTAACAGGTATGGCAAGCAGGTCTGGCAAGCGGTACAGGCACGTTCAGCCGCATGGCGCTACAATGGTGCAGTCGAATGACCAACCTAGGAGTGAAATGATGGCTGCAAAACCTATCAAGATCGATATCGGTCTGACCGAAAAAAGCCGTGCCAAGATCGCCGCCGGCCTGTCCGGCCTGCTGGCCGACAGCTACACGCTGTACCTGATGACGCACAATTTCCACTGGAACGTCAAAGGTCCGATGTTCAATTCGCTGCACCAGATGTTCATGACGCAGTACAGCGAACAATGGGCCGCGCTGGACCAGATCGCCGAACGCATCCGCGCGCTCGGCTACCCGGCGCCGGGCACCTACGCCCAGTTCGCCAAACTGGCGACCATCAAAGAAGTCGAAGGCGTGCCGCTGGCGCTGGACATGGTGCGCCACCTGGTGGCAGCACAGGAAGCCACCGCCCGCACCGCGCGCAAGCTGCTGCCGGTGGTCGACGAAGCTGACGACCAGCCAACCGCCGACCTGCTGACCCAGCGCCTCGACGTCCACGAAAAAACCGCGTGGATGCTGCGCAGCCTGCTGGAAGAATAAAAAATTCGGGGAAGCCGGCGGTGCGCCGGCTTTTTTGCTTTTAAACGGTCAGAACTCTTCCCACTCCTGGCTTTCGTCTTTCGGTGCTTTGCGCGGTGCGGCGGCTGGCTTGGCTGCGGAGGCGGCAGCCGGCTTGGGCGTCAGCTTCAGCGCCGGTTTGCGGGCTGGTGCGGCGGGAGTATGGGTGCGCGTGGCGCTGCGCACCGGTGCCGATGCCGTCTTGCGGGCGGCGATATTGCTGCCTTCCACCTGGAACACGGCCACCATCTCGGCCAGCTTGACGGCCTGCTCCTGCATCGCTTGCGACGCGGCGGCGGCCTCTTCCACCAGCGCGGCATTCTGCTGCGTGACGGTATCCATCTCGGCCACAGCAGTGTTGATCTGTTCGATGCCGATTTCCTGCTCACGGCCAGCAGAGCTGATCTCGCTGATGATGTCGGTCACGCGCTTTACGCTGGTGACAATCTCTTCCATGGTGGTGCCAGCCTCATTGACCAGCGCGCTGCCGCTGCCGACCTTCTCCACCGAATCGGTAATCAACGCCTTGATGTCCTTGGCGGCGGCGGCCGAGCGTTGCGCCAGGTTGCGCACCTCGGTAGCCACCACGGCGAAACCACGGCCCTGCTCACCGGCACGCGCCGCTTCGACCGCCGCGTTCAGCGCCAGGATGTTGGTCTGGAAAGCGATGCCGTCAATCACGCCAATAATGTCGGCGATCTTGTCCGACGATTGGGTGATCGAACCCATGGTGTCGATCACGCGCGTCACCAGCTCGCCACCCTTGACGGCGATATCGGAAGCCGAAGTCGCCAGCGTATTGGCCTGGCGTGCATTGTCGGAATTCTGCCGCACGGTCGAGGTCAGTTCTTCCAGCGACGACGCGGTTTCTTCCAGGCTGGCGGCCTGCTGCTCGGTGCGGCGCGACAGGTCCAGGTTGCCGGCGGCGATTTCGCTCGATGCGGTGGCGATGGCGTCGCTGCCCTCGCGCACGCTGCGCACGGTGCCGGCCAGGCGCTCCTGCATCTGCTGCAAGCCTTCCATCATCTCGCCCATTTCGTCCTTGCGGCCGTGCTCGATGTGGTTGGACAGATTGCCATGTGCCATGGCCTGGAAATGGGCAATCGACTGCGTCAGCGGGCCCATGACCGCGCCCAGCAGCAAATAGCCCGAGACCGCAGCCAGCACGATGCCGACAACAATCGCACCGACAGCGATCACCATGTTGCGGTCGTAGGCGGACTGGCTGGCGTCATACTGTTCGGCAGTGGCCTTCAGCTGATAGCCCGACAGCTTTTCGGAACTGTCGGTGTATAGCCGGAACAGGCGCGTGACTTCGCTCAGCATCAGGCGGTCGATCTCCGCCTTGTTCTTGTCGTTGATGGCCTTGACGGCCGCCAGCAGACCATCCTTGATCAGCGCATCGCGCTGCGCGGCCACCTTGTCGGCCAGTTCTTTTTCGCCAGCGCCAAACGGCAGCGAGTAGTAGCTGCTCCAGAACTTGTTGCTACCTTCGATAAAGTCCTGGCTGCGCTTCAGGGTTTCCGGCACATTGGCCGCATCCGGCGCCAGGGCGACGCGATCCAGCGACAGGCGCGCACGGTCGATCTGAATCTGCGCCTCGTAAATGGCCTTCATCGAGACCATGGAATTGCTGTACACATCCTTCAGCACATTGTTGGATGTATGCAACGCGACAATACCTTTGACGCCGATAAAAATAATGAGTACGCCAAGCAAGGCCATGGTGCCTATCAGCCGGGTACGAATCTTCAGGTTAGCAAACATGAAAGTTTCCTATGGGGTGAGCTAAGAGAATTCGAACACGGCGGGGGTGGGGCCGTAGAAATAGTTGCCCGCCAGGCGGAGGTGGCATGGGGGCGGAGAGATGAATGCGATCAGCTTAGCGGAATACTTTCCATATAACAAGAGATATCAAACTATGCGACTTAGAAGCGTGCCTTGACGCGCAGGCCCACGGTGCGCGGACGGATCATGTACAGATTATCGCCCGGCTGGATCGCGATGGTATTGGTGGTGATGTCGCTGATTTTGGCGCCATTGGTCAGGTTGGTGCCGAACAGGCCAAATTCATACGCACCGGTGCGATACACAATGGTCGCGTTCAAGGTATTCGATGAAGGAATGCGCGAGTAGCTGCCCTGCGACGCCGCGAAGTTGGTGTACGACTCGCCGCGATACGCATAGTTGGCCGACAGCGCGATCTCCTGCGCCGCGCCCAGCGGAATGCTGTAGTTGGCGACAGCGGTGGCGGCAAACTTCGGCGCATACGGCACGCGTGCGCCTTCCGGTATCGACTGCGCGGCCACGCCGGTAATCACAGGATCGGTGGCGGTGGAGTGATTGAACGACGCGCTGACGCCGAACGAAGCCTGGCGCGACAGCTTGAAGAAGCTTTCCAGCTCCACGCCTTCGCTGCGGATCTTGCCAGCGTTTTCAGTGAAGTAGTAGGTGCATGGCAGACGGTTGAATACCTGCACGTCCTTCCACTTGATGACGTAGGCGCTGGCGTTGAAGGTCACACGGCGATCGAACAGCGTGTTTTTCGAGCCGGCCTCGAAGTTCCACAGGCTGTCCGGCGAGAACGTCGACGGCGCGTTCTGGCCGCAGAAATCAAACGGCACCGGCTGATTGTTGCCGCCGTAGCGGAAGCCTTTCCCCACCGAGGCATATACGGTGTGGTCCTCATCGATACGGTACGCCGCCGCAAAGCGTGGATTGGCGCCCTTCGACGTTTCGCTGCTGGTGCTGATTTCCGGCTTGCTGCTCTGCGGCGCCGATGGCGTCGAGTTGATCAGGTTGCCAAACAGGCCGCTGAATTTCAGATCAAAGTCCTGTGTGCCGCGGAACAGGCGCACGCCGGCGGTCAGGTCCAGCTTGTCCCATACGGTGTAGGTGGCTTCGGCGAACACCGCAGCCTCTTTCGAATCGATGTTCTGCGTGCCGGAGAAGTAGTCGTCCGGCGTGAAGGCGTTGTCGTTCAGCTGCGAGTTATAGCCGGGGAAGTTCTTGGCGAGGGCAAAGCGGGCGTCGAAGCCGGGCGTCGGCTGGTCCTGGCGCAGGTCACGCTTGCCTTGCGTGTAGAAGGCGCCGGCGGTCCACTTCAGCGGGCCGCCCGCCTTCGATTGCAGGCGGAACTCCTGCGCGAAATTGGTGATGGCGTTGTCGATCACGTAGGACGAGGCGATCAGCGGCAACTGGCCGCCGAAGATGAAGGCGGTTGCCTTGTACTGGCCGGAGTTGATGTAGCGCGTATCGCGGTGCAGGTAAGAGCTGGACGACACCAGTTGTGCCGCACCTGCATCATAGTTCAGCGTCAGGTTATACAGTTGCAGGCTGTCCTTGCTGGTCTGCTGGATCAGCGAGGTGGTGGTGTACGGCGCCAGGCCGGAATACGCATCGTTGATGCCGCCCTTGATATTGGATGCGGTCACGCTGGCGTCGATCAGCAGATCCGGCGTGGCGCGCAGGCGTGCCGCCACGCGGGCCTGGTTGGTCGAGACATCGTTGTCGGTCTTGCCGTTGTGCTGATTCAGGATGTAGCCGGAATCGTTGCCGGTATAGCCGGTCAGGCGCAGCGCCAGCACATCGTCCTTGACCGGCACGTTGACCGTGCTGCGCACATTGTGATTGTCGCCGCCGAACTTCGACGTGCGCGAACCGACCGCTTCCACCGAACCGTAGAAGTCATTGAACTCCGGCTTCCTGGTAATCTGGCGCACCGTGCCGGCCATGGCGCCGGCGCCAAACAGCGTGCCTTGCGGGCCTTGCAGCACTTCCACGCGTTCCAGGTCCAGCACTTTCAGGTCGGGATTGCTGGACTTCAGCGTGACCGGCATCTCATCGATGTACACCGCCACCAGCGATGCATCCTGCACCTCGGACGGCACAATGCCGCGCACCACCAGGCCGCGGATCGTGATGTTGTTGACGCCCGCGCCCTGCTCCTGCAGCGACAGCGCCGGCACCAGGTTGGCGATGTCGCTCAAACTGCCTTGGCCATATCTGGTCAGCGCCTCCGGCTTGATGACCGTGATCGCGGCCGGTACCTGCTGCACATCCACCGCGCCGGTCCGGGTCGCGGTCACTTCGACCTTTTCGATCTTGTCGGAGCCATTGTCTTGCGCATTGGCCGCCGCGAATACGCCGGCAATCGCCAGCGCCATCAGATTTTTGTTCATCCCGATCCTTCAGTGATTATTTTTAGTTGAATACAAAAAGTATACACACTCAAAAATCACTGAGTACGAAGATAAATGAGTTACTTTATAAGGAATCCAAAAAAGCATCCATGGCCTTGGTCGGACGGCCATCGTCGCCCCACGCGCTCAACTCGTAATGGCTCCAGCTGCGGGCGCCCTGCGGTTCCCAGTAGATGACGCCCAGGCCTTTTCCACCCGGGACCTGCCGCACCTTCTGCTGCACGGCCATCAGCATGTCGTAGGTATTTTGTGGCTTGCTGTCCTCACCGCCCACTTCAACCACCATCACCTCCTTGCCGTAGCGCGTCGCCATGTCGTTCATGTTGGCGGCCAGCGCGTCGATCGATTGCGTATAGTCCGGCTTTCCGTCCAGCCAGTACGGATAATAGGACAGGCCGATGACGTCATATTTAGCGCCGTGCACTTTGGCGTTATCGAACCAGGTGCGGAACCATTGATTGTCCTGTCCACGGTCCAGGTGCAGCACTACTTTGGAGGACGGGCTGACGGCCTTGACGGCGTCATAGCCCTGGTTGATCAGCTGCGCCAGTTGCGGCCAGTTGTCGGTATGGCCTTCCGGATAGATCATGCCGGTGCGCGTCTCATTCCCCACCTGCACCCATTCCAGCGTGACGCCGGCCTGCTTCATGGCGCGCATGACCTCATAGGTGTAGTCGTAGACATCCTTCTTCAGTTGCGCAAAATCGTGGCCCACCCACGCGGCAGGCTTGCGCTGCTGCTGCGGATCGGCCCAGCTGTCGCTGTAGTGGAAGTTCAGCATCACGCGCATGCCCATCTTCTGCGCGCGCAGCGCCATCGCGACGGTTTCGTCCCTGCTATTGTGGCCGCTGGCCTTGTCGTCGGACGGATGCACCCAGGTGCGCAGACGTACCGTGTTGATGCCGTGATCCTTGAGGATCTGCAGCAGGTCCTGTTCCTTGCCCTGCCTGTTATGGAATTTGTAGCCGGTGGCCTCCATCTGCGGCAGCCAGCCGATATCGGCGCCTTTGACGAATGGTTCAGCGGCATGGGCGGACAGGCCGGCCGCCATCAATAAGGTGAGCAGTAGTTTTTTCATGCCGCCATGCTAGCCCAAAGGCCGGGCCGCGAGGCATGCGGAAAGTGCCACGATCCATGCCCATTCGATATGGCCGCCACCGGTGTGGATTTGCCAGTAAGATAGATGCCCATGAATCCAGTCCAACGCCCCATCGATCCGCTTCAGCAACGCCTCGGCAAACCGGCCGGCGGCTGGCGCGCGAAACTCTACGCCATCATCTTTGAATCCGATACGCGCAAGGGCCGCGCCTTCGATCTGACGCTGATCGGCGCCATCCTGCTCAGCGTGCTGGTCATCGTGCTGACCAGCGTGCAGTCGATTGCCGCCGAATACGGCGCCTGGCTGCATGCCGCCGAGTGGTTATTCACCATCCTGTTCACGCTGGAATACATCGGCCGCTGCCTGTGCGTGCAGCGCCCGGTGATGTATGCGCGCAGCTTCTTCGGCATCATCGACGTGATGTCGATCCTGCCGAGCTATCTTTCGCTGTTCATTCCGGGCGCGCATGTCATCATGGGCGTGCGGATTCTGCGCCTGCTGCGCATCTTCCGCATCCTCAAGCTGACCTTGTACATTGAGGAATACAGCATGCTGGGTGACGCACTGCTCGCCAGCCGGCGCAAGATCTTCATCTTCCTGTCGGTGGTGTTCCTGATCGTTTTCCTGCTGGGGACCGTGATGTACGTGGTGGAAGGGCCGGAGAATGGCTATACCAGCATCCCCACCGCCGTCTACTGGGCCATCTCCACCATGACCACGGTAGGCTTCGGCGACCTGGTGCCGAAGACCGACATCGGCCGCGCCATCGCCTCCTTCATGATGCTGCTGGGCTGGGGCATCCTGGCCGTCCCGACCGGCATCATCAGCTCCGAAATCACCTACCAGCGCGGCCGCGCCACATTGACGCCAAGCGCCTGTCCTGCCTGCCTCAGCACCGGCCACGACGCCGCATCGCGCTACTGCAAGGACTGCGGCGCCGAACTTTAAGCAGCATGCAATCATTATTGTGATGAGTTTCAACCAAACGATTAACCGGGCTCAGAAGCCCACCAAGGCTCCCATGCGACGCACTCCTCCTTTCGTACTGCTGCTGTTGACGCTAGCTTCCGCCCAGGCCCAGACCGTCGTCAAGATCGGCGCCGCAGCACCATATTCTGGGCAAAGCGCCCACCAGGGCAAGGACATTGAAAATGGCGCGCAAATGGCGATCGACGATCTCAACGCCAAAGGCGTCACCATCGACGGCAAAAAAGTGCAGTGGGTGCTGCTGGCGGAAGACGACGGCAGCGATCCCAAGCAAGGCACGGCAGTGGCGCAGAAACTGGTCGACGCGGGCGTGGCCGGCGTGGTCGGCCATCTCAACTCGGGCACCACGGTGCCGGCGTCCAAGATTTACCACAGCGCCGGCGTGCCGCAGATATCGCCGGCCGCGACCACGCCGCTGTACACCCACCAGGGCTTCGAGACCGCCTTCCGGGTCGTCGCCAACGACAATCTGGTCGGCCGCGTGCTGGCGCGCTACACGGTCGCCACGCTCAAGGCAAGCAAGATCGCCGTCATCGACGACCGCACCGCGTTCGGCCAGGGACTGGCGGACGAATTCGTCAAAGGGGTGAAAAGCACCGGCGGCGCGCAGATTGTCAGCCGCCAGTTCACCAGCGACAAGGCGGTCGACTTCAACGCGATCCTGACGCAGATCCGCGCGCACAAGCCGGACGTGGTGTTTTACGGCGGCATGGACGCGGTGGCCGGCCCCATGCTGAAGCAGATGAAGGCGCTGGGCATTACTGCCAGGCTGGTGTCCGGCGACGGCATCTGCTCGGAAAAAATGCCGATCCTGGCCGGCGACGCCCTCGGCGATGACAAGGTGATCTGCGTGGTGGCCGGTGGCATCGACAAGCAACAGCAGCCGGCCTACGATGCGTTTGCCGCGCGCTACCAGCAGCGCTACAAACTGAGCCTGCAAACCTACGCGCCCTACGCCTACGACGCCGTGATGGTGCTGGCCAGCGCCATGCAGCAGGCCAGGTCGGCGGACCCGGCGCGCTATCTGCCGGCGCTGGCCAACGTCCGGTATCAGGGCATCACCGGCACCATCAGCTTCGACGCCAACGGCGACCTGCGCAACGCCGCGCTGACGCTGTTCACCTACCGGCACGGCAAGAAGACCAGCTTGCAGGTGGTGCGCTAGCCCGATCGCCACCACGCGTTCTCTCTCCATTGGCATAACTCGTCTTCCCGCAGACGGCGGCAATGCGCGCTATGATGGCTGCTTCGTTTCAATTTGGAGTACAGCATGCATCGGATAGGCTACCTGCTGACAGACGGATTTCAAATGCTTGCGCTCGGCACGCAATCGGTATTCGAATTCGCCAACGCCGGCCTGGATCAGCCCTTTTATGCGGTGGAACAATACGCGCTGGAGGCAGGCGGCGTGCGCTCGTCGATGGGGGTGACGGTGTCCTGCAAGGCGATCGGCGAAGCCGGCCGGCTCGATACGCTGGTGGTGCTGGGCGTCACCGATCCGCTTGGCAATCCAACGCCGGCCGAGCTGGTCGACTTTCTGCAACAGCATGGCGACACCTGGCGCCGCGTTGCCGGCATCTGCACCGGCGCTTTCATTCTGGCCGAGGCCGGACTACTCAACGGGCGCCGCGCCACCACCCATTGGGCCTACGGCCGCACGCTGCAGGAGATGCATCCGGACGCCCATGTCGAAGAGGATCGTATCTACATGGTGGACGGCCCGGTCTGGACTTCCGCCGGCATGACAGCCGGCCTCGACCTGGCGCTGGCGCTGGTGGAAAAAGACCTGGGCCACGAGGTGGGCCGCACCGTGGCGCATAAAATGGTCATGCATCAGCGCCGCTCCGGCGGGCAGACCCAGCATTCCGAACTGCTGCAACTGTCACCCAAATCGGATCGCATACAAAATGTGCTTAGTTATGCGCGCAAGAATCTGCACCGGGCGGTCAGCGTGGAAGAACTGGCCGAGAGCGCCAACCTGAGTCCGCGCCAGTTCACCCGCGTCTTCACCGCCGAGACCGGACAGTCGCCAGCCAAGGCGCTCGAAGGACTGCGCCTGGAAACCGCGCGGCTGATGATCGAACAAAGCCGGCACCCGCTGGAAATCATCGCGCGGGAAACCGGCTTCCGCGACCGCCGACACCTGCGCGAAGCCTTTGTGCGCGGCTTTGGCGTACCGCCACTATCGCTGCGGCGCGAGGCGCGGGTGTGACGGACTCAGTTTTTCCTTGTCGGGAATAAGGCCAACAATTCTGACACGCCAGCCAGCAGGCCGAGGCCCCGCCGGTGTGGAGATGCCGGCGCCTATTGCGCAGGCGCGACCGCACTGAAGCAGTCGCGCCAACCGGTCAGACCGGGATTGGATTCACCATCATTTCAGCGTTGAAGCCGTTGAATACGCCGTACTCGCCAGGGCCGGGATTGGCACGGAAGCCCTGGATGGCTTCCACCACCACCTCCTCGCGATCGCTGGCCAGTCCTTGCATGGTTTCGGCGATGAAGGCATCGAGCGGCATGGCGCGCGGGTCGCCGCTCTTCTTGATCAGGTCAGTATCTACCCACGGCGGGGCGATTTCCTGCACCTTGACATTGGTATCGCGCAGCATGAAGCGCTGCGACATCGCGTAGGAATGCAGTGCTGCCTTGGTGGCGGAATACACGGCCGTCACTGCCAGCGGAACGAAGGCCAGCACCGAGGTGTTATGAATGATGGTCGCTGCGGGCTGAGCTTTCAGGTGCTCGATCAACGCCGAAGTCAGGCGGATGGGGCCGAGCAGGTTGGTATCGATCAAGGTGCGCGTCAAGGCGTCGTCCAGTACGCCACCGGCGTCGTCGAATGGCATGATGCCGGCGTTGTTGATCAACACGTTCAGCGACGGATAGCGGGCGATCAGCGTCTGCGCCGCTGCATCAATGCTGGCGGAATCGGCGACATCCAGCTCGATCGCTTCCATGCCGGGATTGGCTGCCACCACCTGATCCAGCAGCGCCTTGCGGCGGCCGCCGATGATGACCTTGTTGCCGCGTTGATGGAAGGCCTCTGCCAAGCCACGGCCGATGCCGGAAGCGCCGCCGGTGATGAAGATAGTGTTGTCGGTCAGTTTCATAATTTTTCCCAGGTAAGTGATATTGATTGCGTGATTAAGCGGTGGCGTAGCGTGGCGCTGGCGTGTTGGTCGACAAGTGCGGCGCCAAGGCTTTGCGTGCGGCCTCGTAAGCATCCCAGTGCGCCACGTCCTGCAGCGATGGAATGGAGACCAGCTCGCCGCGATCAAAGCCGACCAGCGCGGAACGCACCAGGTCCTCGGCACGCATGACGATGTTGGCCGGCAGGTGCTCAAGTGGCAGACCGCCGGTGGCCCAGAAATCGGTCGCGGTGGCGCCTGGCAGCACGGCCTGGACGCGGATGCCTTTGTCGGCCAGTTCGTGGTGCAGCGATTGGCTGAAGGCCAGCACGAACGCCTTGCTGCCGCCATACACACCATTCAGCACTTCCGGCGCAATCGCGACGATCGACGAGATATTGATAATGCCGCCCTTGCCGCGCGCCACAAAGCCCGGTATGGCCGCGTAGCTGAGGCGGGTCAGTGCCGTCACGTTCAGGTCGATCATCTGTTCCATGCGCTCGACGTCGCTTTGCAGCAGCGGCGTATGCGTACCGACACCGGCGTTGTTGACCAGCAGCGTGATGCTGGCATCGTCGCGCAGTTTGGCTTCGACCACGGCGCGCTGTGCGGGAATCGCCAGGTCGGCATCCAGTACCTCGACCATACGCTGGGTGGCGGTGGTAATGCGGGTGGCCAGCGCATTCAGGCGCGAGCGGTCGCGCGCCACCAGGATGAGGTCGTAGCCTTTATGCGCCAGCTGTTCTGCGTAGATGGCGCCGATGCCGGAGGAAGCGCCAGTGATAAGTGCGGTGCCTTGATAGGTTTGCGTCATGATGCGACTCCTTGTGAGGGTTAGCGAGATTGCGTGAAGACATAGTAGGCTGAGGCCGCAATCCGGCAAACGACGTAGATGGACATGATTTAGGACATGCGTGCACTCCACGACGCTCTCCAGGACCTGCTAAACTGATTTCCTTTGGCGCGACAGGAGAGACAATGCAGGAAATGACTGGCGCCACGCTGCAAGACATCATGGCGTTCGTCGCGGTCGCGCAGACAGGCAGCTTCACCAGCGCCGCCGAGCGGCTGGGCACCAACAAGTCGAGCGTCGGCAAAGCGGTGCAAAGGCTGGAAAAACATCTGGCGACGCAGCTGTTTCAGCGCACCACGCGCGCCGTCCACATCACCGAGGATGGCCAGACCTATCTGGCGGCAGCGCGCGTCGCCATCGACCGTCTGCGCGAGGCCGAGCAGGCGCTGGCTGCCAACCGGGCCGAACCCGTAGGACGGGTGCGGGTCGACCTGCCTGCCGGCTTCGGACGGCTGATATTGCCGACCCTCGGCGCGCTGCGCGAACGCTATCCCAAGGTGGTGGTGGAACTGTCGCTCAACGACCGGATGTCCGATCCGGTGGGCGACGGCTGGGACATCGTGGTCCGGATCGGCCATCTCCCCGCCGACAGTGAAATGACCGTGCGCAAAATCTGCGACCTGCAACTCGGTCTGTACGCGTCGCCTGCCTATTTGCAGCAACGCGATGCCATCGCGTCGATCTCGGACCTGATGGATCACGACGCCGTGCTGTTTCGCAGCTTCACAGGACAATTGCGCGGCTGGTCCTTGAACGATCATGGCCAGCGCCGCGAGTTTGCGCCAACGCCGGCGCTAATACTGGACGGGCATGCGTTTGTCGAAGCGGCAGTCCTCGGCCTGGGTATTTCGCAAATGATCGACCGCTTCGCCCGGCCCTTTGTGCTGGACGGACGCCTGGTGCATGTGTTGCCGCAGGCCGACGTGCCGGCGCCACCGGTCCATGCACTGATACCGGTGGGCCGAAAAATGACCGCCAAAACGCGCGTGGTGCTCGATCACATTGTCGCCACGCTTCAGCAGTAATTACTCAGTCAAGGAAGCCAGGCATCTTCGACAGCTTCTGGTTGTCGACCGGCTCATGCTGGATCACCAGCGTGGCGTGCTTACCAGCGATAAGCTGATCGAGCTTGTTTCCGGACGCCACGGTTTGCTGGTGGTTATAGTTCCAGGTTGGCACCTGCTGGCGCTGATGGTTTTCGGTAAAGTGCCACTGGTCGCCGGACAATACGTAATAACCGGCGTGATTCAGTTTGAGCAGCAGCGCCATGCTGCCGGGCGTGTGGCCAGGCGTCTGGATCGCTTGCAGTGTACCGTCGCCGAACAGATCGACATCGCCGTCGATGATTCGTACCCGCTGCAGTTTGTCACCTGAGATGTGGGAGCTGAACAGGCCGGCATCAATATAGTGCGCGGCAGCTTTCTTGGTATCCGCCATGGCTTCCAGCTCGCCACGCTGGATGATCAGGGTCGCGTTGGGGAAACTGTTGACCTGACCGGAGTGGTCGAAATGCGAATGCGATACGGCGACATACTTGATGTCGTCGGCACGTAGGCCCAGGTCGGCGAGCTGCTCGACGATGGTACGGTCAAGTCCGGTTGCAAAACTGCCTTCGGTGATAGGGCCGGCAAGATATTTTTCCGGCAGGCCAGCGTCCCACAGCAGCCAATCGTCGCCATGTTTAATCAGATAGCAGGACATGACGATGTCGTAGGACTGGCCCTGGTACAACCCTTCGTCCGACATCACTGACTTGTCGCCCAGCGTCATGTAACCGCAATCCAGCCGGTACATCCTGACGTCCGGCGTGGCCGCGTACGCGGTAGCGGCGGCGGCAAAAGAGAAGGCGGCGAAGGCGAGCCCGGATAAAAAGCGTTTCATGAGTATTCTCCTGGAAGATGCGTTACGTAGGTGAGGCCGCCAGCGTGATTCAGTTCACACACGCCGGCAACCGATACGGCAGTATGCCGCCGCAACCGTGTGCGATAAACCAGCCGAAAGGAGACTCTTTGTCGCCCCAGGAGATACAATGTTGACGCATCGATTTGGTGGTCGCGCCTATCCTGACGCCTATCTGATCTGCGCCGGATGCAACGCCTTGCTAAATCGCTACTTGCTAATCGCTATAAGCTTTAGCACGTCCTCTTTGGAAAATCGCCCGTCCAGCCACGTCGCGGCGTCCGGGGCAGCAGCGGCGATGACAGCAGCCGCCAACTGAGAGCGACCGTCCAGCACCAGGCATCTGGCTTGGGCTATCCGGGCAGCATCCAGATAAAAACTGTCGTCAGCCAACCCTGCCTGCTCGGCACAGGCGGCAAAAGCGCGCGCGGCCTCCGCCTGGTTCCCCATACGGTAAGCGATATAGCCTTTTTCGAATAAATAAGGCTGAGAGTCAGGAGAAATTCTAAGCGCCTCGGACGCTGCTATATCCGCCTTCTGGAAATCCTCTCCGATGCCATGAACGTGAGCGAGTTTGCACCACGCAGCGGCGTCCTCCGGCGCAGCGGCTACCCACTGCTTGGCCAGACTCAAGGCCGTTGCCTGATCCTCGCCATCAACCGCCCGATCAATATCAATCGCATAGTTCATTTTTCTCTCCTTGCGATCCGATTTCCGCCACATCTTCGCTGACCTGCCCCCGCATGCATTGATCCATTCTAGCCCCATGCAGCCCCCTTTTGGCGATCTGGAGACGCGAACCAGGCCGCGCATCGTGGACGCGCCATTCCCCACTCACGTCCACATCTGTTCATGGCGATCTTCTCCTCATTTGCCTGAATTCGTCAGCCAGCAGCCGAAAGCGGTAGAATGACGGGTTACGCGCGGGGGTGGTTTGCGCTCCCGCAACACCAGACTTATCGCATCGCCAGACGAACCAATGACCACAGTCCCGAACGAAATCAACGCCGCCGCAGTCAAGAACAGCCCCACCGAGAAACTGACCCCGATGATGCAGCAATACCTCTGGGAAATTAAATTTTAGAAATTCCCCCTCTAGGATTTGCTCAGATCTTTAGTCCCACCCTGCACCAGTCCCCCGTTAGTCCCCAAAATTGACGTAAATTGAAAGCTCACAGGCTTCACAACGCCAAACCGCCGACGCTCTAGTTCAGCCAAACCTGAATGCTCTCCCACACCGGAATTGTGTGCATGAAGCTCAGCAAAACTTAGCGGGCCAATGAACATATTCGCTCCATGAGCCACCACGTGGGCCACGCCGTCACGGTATGGATCGAATCGGCTATCAGCCCATAGGGCTTGCTCGTCAGACAGGATAATGAAGTAGCCGTCACCATTTGGCATCACGAGGCCAAGGATGAATCCCGTTTCGATAGCATGAAAGTAAATAGTGTAAGTGCCACGCACGTGGATGAACTTGGCGACCTGCTGCATGTTAGGAGCTCTCGTCAAGTAATGGACTAATTCACGACGTCGATCACCGTCCCGCTCAAGCATGGCAAGTTTCAATCGTTTGCTGTAGTCCGAGTCACGGTAAGATTCGCCGAACAGTTGAAAGCCGAAAGCTCTCGCGATCTTAGCCATGAATTTTTCTTCCGCCCCTGTATCCACGGCCATACTCATGCTCAAGGGGGATCGCGAAAAAGCTAAAGTATGGATCTTGCGAAATTCAGCTCGATGCTCTTCTGGAATCCGACCTACCGTAGTCTGATCTTCTATCTCAACATCAAAGTTTCCGGCGTAACGCTGAGCTCCCTTGAACTGCAATTCAAAAGATCGAATAGTGAAACAGACCTTGCCACTTTGAGCATCGGTCAAGAATAGATAAGCTCGGCCAGGATGTCTTTTCCGCTGGATAGGATTCCCACCAGTATAGGTATCATATATCGGGGCATCCTCCAGATGGACATGGTAGACATGCTCACCGTGAGCCCCCTCCCACTTCTCGCAAACCTCACCCTCTTTCAATTCCAAATTTCGAACTTGTCCCTTGTAGAAAAAAGGTGCCCACGACGAACTTGAATGTGGATCGACAAAATCCATCTGCGACATGGCTTGCACGTTCTTCGTCAATGCCCCCTTCAAGAAGGGACCATCAATGACAAGGCCTGCTTTGGAATTGCAGTCTCGGCAAACTGCTCTGGTCTTGAAAAAATCGTCACAGAGTTTGCCGCCGAGGCTTTCGGGAAAAATATGCTCCAATGAGAAGAGCCCCGCAGCCTTCTCTTCGTCGCAGTAGATACACTTCATAGATTTTTTAAAAAATAGACAGCCAAATTAAGAAGATGTGGCTCTGAGCCGAAGCTCGGCCTTAGCGTATAAATCCTTGAGCCCCTCTTTAGTGAGTAGTGCTGGCATCCGAAGGTGCCAGCCAGGCTCATCACCGAGCTCCTCACGCACTGTTTCCATAAATGCCGACACAGAAGGATGAGGATCAATTTCGTCAGCATAGAAGCCATCGAAGCGAGTGAAAGGACTGCCACCCTTCTTCATGCAGCTCACCATGTCTGCAACCGTGTATTGGGCCTTCTCTCCGAGTAGACTGTAAGTCTTGCTCTCAGCTTCCCAGTTCTTTTGAGGCCAGATCAAAGTGTCATTCTCGTCTAATGGCTGTGCGATATGCCCTTCATCGCGAGCAGTGTTAAATTGTCTTAGCACTTCCCAGGTCGATGCATCGATAGAAAAGTGGATCTCAAATCTGTCTACGCTATCGCTCCAACGCTCACCAAAATACAGTGTCCACCGGCTCCTGCTCTCCGATTCGACATCACTACAGCGGGCGTCTTTGATCAAGTCCCACTTACGCCAGATCCGCGAAAGAATTCCTTTGGTGGTTCCAATCTTGATCAGCCTAGAGTGGGAACCATCAGGGCGACATTCAAAGTCATAACCACGCCTCGCAGCGAATAGAACAAAGGATTGAGTCCATAAGTCCGGCTCTTCAGCTAGCCGCAGGATTTTCCCAAAGTTCTTCGAGGTGAACAAGCTCTTAAGCGATTCCGACGAAGACGAACTCTTCACTGCACGGTCATGAAGAGTGGTGCTCCCATCGATCCAGTAGGCCTTGGGATTGCCACCATTTTTTAGAGCTTCTTCTGCCGCTGCCGCATCGTTTTGCAAAATGGCTTTCGCAAGAGCCAACGTCTGCAGGTCGTCGTGCCACTCGAATTCGGTTTTTCCCATGGGTTTGTCCGCAAACTTTCTAACAAGAAGTTAAACAATGATTGTCAACACTGCTTTGTTTTTGCTCGCTCGCCAAAAATTATTGCATTGGCAATTAACTATAAATTACCATACCAATTGGAAATTCTTCAAACTTAGACGCAACTTTGTCCTGCTCAAAAATTAACAACATGACAGGAAAGCATGAAACATCAACGAAAGGTCGAAATGTCTCAGAATGGACCACTACCTACTGTCAGCGAAGCACAGGCTATCGGGGGCAGAGCTGAGAAGTGTTTTGGTGCCCGCTGCCCAGAAAACTGGTCGCCACAACCCGGCACAAACACAGGCGACTTCGGAATCGATTACGAAGTCCTAACCTTCGAAAACAGCCAGGCCACTGACACATTTCGCGTTCAACTCAAAGGCACTACAGTTCCAGACCTAGTGGCCAATGGAAGCGAATTTTCGATTCAACTGAAAGCGTCAACAATTCGCTACTACGCGAGATTTACAGAGCCCATTCTGCTTGTGCTTTGTGATCTAAGTGCCCATCCGCGAGCTATCGACTGCCCTCTCTATTACGTATGGATTCACGACGAACTAAAACGGATCAATGCACGTGATCTTCCTGATGAGCAGGTCTCGGTAACTCTTCGCATTGCAAAAAAAGACTTGCTAGACGAGAACACCAACTTCACAAAGGAGCTCGCACAGTTCAGAGCCCTAGCTAGCATCGGGATGACGCTGCATATCACCCTCGAACGACAGAATCCTGGATTAGACACCTCTGCGAGTATCGCCTTACTCGAAAAAATTCCGCGAGGATTTTCTGAACGAAGCCCGGCCCTAATTGAATCAATGGCCGAAGATCCGGTAACGTCATGGCCAGCTAAACCACTCGGCACTATGGTGTGGTATCTCGATGAAGCCGAACGCTACTTATCCGTGGGTTCATTCGCACGTGCGGAGGAAATGTTAAGGTCGGCTGACGACTTACTGGCCAGCGCTACACCATTAGAAGTGGGTGACTATTGGCATCTTTGCGGCCGTCTACACATGGCGAACCTAGCTCAAGAGCAAGCATGTGCAGACTATGCAGCAGCTATGAATGCTTGTCCGAACCATCCTCGGTTTATCGCAGCGTGGGCAGAGGCAAAAATGGCGATTACCTTCGCAGAGGATGGACCAAATGACTTCACGGAAATTTATGAGGCTCTCCAATCTTCTGCACCGTTAATCCTTGGAGTAAAAGCTAGACTCTTGTCTGCGGAAAAGCGAGACGAGGAGGCAGAGGAGGTTCTAAATTCTTTTGATGGTCCGGAGCAGCTTGCAGCAAAGGCTATCATTCGAACTATGCGATCAAGATGGCAGGAAGCCATCGAGGTCTGTGATGCCGGACTTCCCCTAGAGAATATTAGAGATGCGACACGTAATCTGTTCTTAATTCTGAAATCGAAAGCTCAATTCCATCTCGCCGTGGATGTCGAACCGGATCACGGATCAGAGCACATCCGAATGCCTTTATCTGGATATTCGGATGCCAATTTGATGCTTCTGCAAGAAGCCTGGACTGGCATGCTTGCGGCACTCGATGGACTACGCCTGGCTGGCTGGACCAGCAATATCGAATTTATAGCGGATATCATTAGTGCAGCAGCCTCAATGCTTCACACAGAGGAGCAGGCGTTAGCAGTTCTTCGTGAAGCTGCTGAAAAACGTCCAAGCCTCTCAACACTGCAAACCGCTGTCGAGTCGCTCGCTACGCAGGTGGGCAATTTTGATCTTGCACTAACCGCTAACGCACGCCAGGCAGAAAATTCAACGAAAAAAATACGCCGAACGTCTTTACTCCACATGGCTAAGCATGATGCTGAGTGTATCGCTTATTTTGAATCAGCCCTGGCTAGTTTAGATCAAACTGACCCAATGTTTGAGGAGGCTCTCACAGCTGCGATCCTTTCCTCCAACAGACTAGTGCGAACTGACCTCGTTAGAAAGTGGATGAGTATTTTTGACGAGAATCCAAACTCTGCTGCACAGAAAGCAGTAGTGAACTATGCTATAGCGATTTCAAAAAATAAGGTTAGACAAGCAGACGCGATCTCGGGTTTGTATGATAGCTTCTGTGAGCTAGGTAAACCTAAGTCAATGGCGACGCAACTGTTCTTTGCACTGAATCCTCGATTCTATCAAGACGCAGAAAAAATTGTAATTGTGGCCGAGACTCTACAGGCGGATAGAATTTTCCCATATGACGCTGTTCTCCAACTCGCCCAAGCCTATGCAACGCTTGAACAATGGGATCGACTGTTAGATTGGATCGTGGAAGCTCAGATTAGGTTCCCCACGCAGGAAATGCTGGTAGCAATCAAAGCTTCGGCTTTAGATCGCCTGGGCCACACTGCTGAAGCCAGAGATCTCCTATCTTCGCTCATCGAGAGGGGTTCAAAAGATCCCTTCACGTTGGGAACCCTCATCGATATCACAACTCGATGCGGCTTTATAGAGGAAGCCATTGCAGCAGCTGAAATCTTGACCGCATCCGACCCAAAAAACGGATTGAAGCACCTGCGACTATTGCACAATTTGGTTCGAGCAAAAAATCCTTCAGACGCTCGTGCTCGTGATATCGCATGGCGAATGGGTGAGCTGACAGATACGGATAGCGAGGAACAGGAAGGCCTGTTTCTGATGTCCATTGCCATATCTCCGTTACAAGGAAAGCCAGACCCAGCACAAATCGAAGAATATCAGCGAAGACTGCAAGCCTATAGTTTGAAGTTCCCTAAATCTAGAATTATGCGGTCAGCCTCCATACCTGCTGATGCGAGTGCAGAAGAACTAATCGCGATACTCACCGATTTAATTGGAGAGTCTCCTGAGCAGTTCGAGGCGAGGCGGCAGAAACGAACGCAACAAGAAGAAGATAAACACGCTCCTTTTTCTTGGAGACCAGACCTCACCTATCCAGAAGCAAGAAATCTTCCTCATCTTTGGGAAATATCCAAGAATGCTAAAGGCTCAGATAAGAGAGCGGTTCTAGCGATGATCCTATTTCCGTGGACAGCAGTGCCAACGAACCAGATGCAAAGCCATACGCCGCTAATGGATTTGTTATCTCTAATGCTGACCTATGACCTAGGCATTCTTGGTTTGTTATTCAAGATTTTTCCATTTATCGCGGTCTCTCAGCGAACGATGCAAGAACTTGGAAAGATCGGAGACCCCATTGACGGCTCGCTTCATCGCGAAAAAAGACAAGGCATTCAACAAATTTTGCAGGCTCATTTTTCTCAATTACGACAACCATCCGAGCAAAAATCGTCGCTTCCAGAATCAATGCCTGAATCGGTGAGGCTCACAGACGAAATTAAGGCCCTCTCTCATCAGTCATCATACCTACTGTATTCGGACGATGCATACATTCGCCTGTTCTGCCAAGATGGTGACCCAGACTTTAGAAGCATATGCACGCTTGATGCTCTATCTGCGATCGAATCTCAGGGGATACTTAGCTCCAAGGAGGTTGCTGAAAAAATTGGGATGCTTTGTATATGGGGAGTTGAGATCGGGATTGATCAACGATGGCAAATTGCCAGCCTGCCAGATGAGCTGGGAGGTATGCAGGATCTCGCTGACGGTGCGGATTTGATCGAGAAAACTCCTCATTGCATCGCCATCTTCAATGGCATATGGGATCGCAAACCTTCAACTTATGGTGATTTGCTAACCCATGCGAGTCACCTCATGAGCCTGATGCTCGGCGAGCACAAAATGAATGCAATGGCAGTGGCATCCCTCATGGCCATCTGGCACGCGAAGGCAATGAAAAAAGAAGATGCACCTCGCAATGCTATTGCATCACTAGCACAACTAATACGCAATGCTGCTCTTTTTTCGTTTGAAAAGAACACCAAGCCCCGCAATAGTGGAGAGTTATGGCAGATCCTCTTCCTGTTGGTGCGTCATGTAACAGGTCGAGATCTTGACAATGAGAGTTTGGCAGACACCCTTCATATGATGACGGCAGCTACGGCTAGCCACGACCTACTGAGGAGAAAACTGAGTGAGCCGAGCTTGATGTCGTTCTTTGCATTGGGGCTCAAAGACGGTGAGACGGCCCGTTCCGTCTTCCTGAAAATCTATCCTTTGTGGAGAAAATCTTTGCTGAAAGACCTGGGAGTCTCCACGCCTACTTTCGAGCACTTCACACTGACAAATAATAAACCAGCCTTGTAGTGGTCAACCCATCCCGGACACTATGTTAAGTTTTTCTTCGACGACGGCCGGTGCCAGTCCCTGGTTGAACTGATGCGGCCGTATCCAGTT
>NZ_FNEQ01000026.1 GCF_900100205.1 Duganella sp. OV510
GCCATCGCCGCGCTGCAAACCCAGGACTTCGCTGCCCTGAAAACCGCAGCCATCGCCGGTCTGTCCACCAACCAGATCAAGGCACTGACCACCGACCTGATCGTTGCCCTGAGCACCGCTGAAGCGAATGCCCTGAGCAGCGCGCAAGTTGCTGCCCTGAGCACCGACGCAGTTGCTGCGCTGGAAACCGCTGACATCGCCGCCATCAAGACCGCATCGTTCGCGGCCCTGAACTCGGCACAGGTTGCTGCACTGACCACCGAGCAAGTCAACGGTCTGGCTACCGCACAACTGGGCGCACTGAGCACCAACGCCATCGCCAACGGTCTGACCACCGACCAGGTTGTCGCGCTGACCTCGGCACAGCTGAGCGCACTGAGCACCGCGCAACTGGGTGCTCTGTCGAGCAACGCCATCGGCGCGATTGAAACCCGCGACATCGTCGGTATCAGCACCGCCGGCATCGCTGCCCTGAAATCGGCCCAGCTGGCTGCACTGACCTCGGATCAAGTGGCTGCGCTGTCGACCAACCAGATCGTTGCGCTGACCACCGCCGCTGTATCGGGCCTGAGCACTGACGCAATCGTCGCGCTGACCACCAGCCAAGCTGCTTCGCTGACCACTCAACAAGTGGCTGCCCTGTCGACCAACGCCATCGCCGCGCTGCAAACCCAGGACTTCGCTGCCCTGAAAACCGCAGCCATCGCCGGTCTGTCGACCAACCAGATCAAAGCGCTGACCACCGATCTGATCGTCGCCCTGAGCACCGCTGAAGCGAATGCCCTGAGCAGCGCGCAAGTTGCTGCCCTGAGCACCGACGCAGTTGCTGCGCTGGAAACCGCTGACATCGCCGCCATCAAGACCGCATCGTTCGCGGCCCTGAACTCGGCACAGGTTGCTGCACTGACCACCGAGCAAGTCAACGGTCTGGCTACCGCACAACTGGGCGCACTGAGCACCAACGCCATCGCCAACGGTCTGACCACCGACCAGGTTGTCGCTCTGACCTCGTCGCAACTGACTGCCCTGAGCACCGCCCAACTGGGTGCCCTGTCGAGCAACGCCATCGGCGCGATTGAAACCCGCGACATCGTCGGTATCAGCACCGCTGGTATCGCTGCCCTGAAATCGGCGCAACTGGCTGCCCTGACCTCGGATCAAGTGGCTGCGCTGTCGACCAACCAGATCATCGCGCTGACCACCGCTGCTGTATCGGGCCTGAGCACCGACGCCATCGTCGCGCTGACCACCAGTCAAGCTGCCGCGCTGACGACTCAGCAGGTTGCTGCCCTGAGCACCAACGCCATCGCCGCGCTGCAAACCCAGGACTTCGCTGCCCTGAAAACGGCTGCCATCGCCGGCCTGTCGACCAACCAGATCAAAGCGCTGACCACCGATCTGATCGTCGCCCTGAGCACCGCTGAAGCGAATGCCCTGAGCAGCGCGCAAGTTGCTGCCCTGAGCACCGACGCTATCGCTGCACTGGAAACCGCTGACATCGCCTCGATCAAGACCGCCTCGTTCGCGGCCCTGAACTCGGCTCAAGTTGCTGCACTGACCACCGAGCAAGTCAACGGTCTGGCCACCGCACAACTGGGCGCCCTGAGCACCAATGCCATCGCCAACGGTCTGACCACCGACCAGGTTGTCGCGCTGACCTCGTCGCAACTGGCAGCACTGAGCACCGCCCAACTGGGTGCTCTGTCGAGCAACGCCATCGGCGCGATTGAAACCCGCGACATCGTGGGTATCAGCACCGCCGGCATCGCTGCCCTGAAATCGGCGCAACTGGCCGCACTGACCTCGGATCAAGTGGCTGCGCTGTCGACCAACCAGATCGTTGCGCTGACCACCGCCGCTGTATCGGGTCTGAGCACCGACGCCATCGTCGCGCTGACCACCAGCCAGGCTGCTTCGCTGACCACTCAACAAGTGGCTGCCCTGTCGACCAACGCCATCGCCGCGCTGCAAACCCAGGACTTCGCTGCCCTGAAAACGGCTGCGATTGCTGGCCTGTCGACCAACCAGATCAAGGCACTGACCACCGACCTGATCGTCGCCCTGAGCACCGCTGAAGCGAATGCCCTGAGCAGCGCGCAAGTTGCTGCCCTGAGCACCGACGCAGTTGCTGCGCTGGAAACCGCTGACATCGCCGCCATCAAGACCGCAGCATTCGC
>NZ_FNEQ01000011.1 GCF_900100205.1 Duganella sp. OV510
ACTGGATACGGCCGCATCAGTTCAACCAGGGACTGGCACCGGCCGTCGTCGAAGAAAAACTTAACATAGTGTCCGGGATGGGTTGACCACTACAACATCATCAAGGCGATGCTTATGCAGCATAGTCCATTAATCCTCAACGAGATTTTCCCACGCCTGCGAAGCGACATGGTAGACCCGGGATTCCAAGAAGATTTTTTGACCCACTTTCGAAATGAGGCAAGGCTAGAGCTTATGCATCTCGATACCGAAGCGCAAAAGTGCGAAGCAGTCGGTGATGATGCTCGGTTTTACACGGACCAGATTCCACGTTTTAAAGTAAGCGTCGGCCCAGCACCGTCTGCGAGTAGCGTCTGCCAAAGTAGTCCCCGTTTTTTTTTGCAGGAACTACTGTGGACATTGAAATGGAATCGGGTAATCATAAAGCCGGCCAAATTATTCGCCGGAGTTTATACTTTGGCTCGCAGTGACGGTCTGTAAGACTGGCGTGTCGGTATCGAAAATGGCCCAGGACCACGGCGTTTATTTGATAATTTGAACTGGCGGCGCCAATGGGCATCAATGGAAAACGACACACGCTGACATTAAAAAATAATGCATGGCGATAATCCTGCCTACAGGCACATCCCTTACAATCTGCTTTTGACATTCCGTTACGACGCGGTACTGCCACATGCCACAGCCGAGCTCAGACGAGCAACTCGACCCACTTGACGCAACTTCCCTCAGCCGCGAAAAGGCGCACCGTATCGTCGTTCTCGACGATGAGCTCGAGCTGCGCAACATGCTGCTGCGCTTTCTCACCTCGGAAGGCTACGAGGTCCGCGCGGTGGCCGACAGCGCCAAGCTCGACCGCCTGCTGGAGCGTGAACCGTTCGACCTGCTGGTGCTCGACTTGATGATGCCCAAGGAAGACGGCCTGTCCATCTGCCGTCGCTTGCGGGCGGAGGGCCAGACTATTCCGATCCTGATGCTGACCGCGCGCGGCGATCCGCTCGACCGCGTGATCGGCCTGGAGACCGGCGCCGACGACTACCTGGCCAAGCCGTTCCTGCCGCGCGAATTGGTGGCGCGCATCCGAGCCATGCTGCGCCGCCAGCAGATGCTGCATGGCGATACGCCGTCGACGCCGGAACGATTGCGCTTCGGCGACTTCACGCTCGACCTGACGCGGCATCAACTGCGGCTCGGCAATGAGGAGATCGAATTGAACTCGGCCGAGCGTTTGCTGCTGGAAGCGCTGGCGAGCACGCCCAACCGGGCGGTCAGCCGCGACCATCTGTTGCTACGCGCGCGCGGCCGTGGCTACGACGCCAACGCCCGCAGCATCGACGTGCAAATCTTGCGCCTGCGCCAGGCCATCGAAGCGGTGCCGGCCAGTCCGCGCCATATCAAAACCATCTGGGGGCTCGGCTATATGCTGGTGGCCGACATCGAAGCATGAGCCTGAAATGGCCCCGCACCCTGCTCGGCCGCAACGCGCTGTTGCTGATCGCCGCCATCACCATCAGCCAAGTCACGGCGGTGCTGGTGTTCATCATCTTCGTGCAGGCGCCGCGTGTGAAGGATGCGGCAGCATTGCTCGCGGCACAGGTCACGATCATCCAGCGCCTGCTGTCGGCCCTTCCCGACGCAGAACGCGCAGGATATGTCGCCCTGTTGGACGGCCAGACCACGCCGCCGGCGGTGCCTTCCTCCGCCAATGAGTCCGCGTTATTCCAGCCGCTGGCCCAGTACGAAGTGCGGCGATTCTTGGAGGAAATGAAAGCGCGCCTGCCAACCGAAACCACGCTGCGCATTCAGCCCGGCCAGCCGGCACGGTTATGGGTGCAACTATCGATGAGCGGCAAGCCGTACTGGATCTCGCTGCCGGTCGAACGTAGCGCGCGCTATCGTGGTGCCTGGATCGCCATCTCCGTCTCGGCTGCGTTGAATACGCTCGGCGTGCTGCTCGCCATTCTGATCCACCGCCACATCAACCGGCCCCTGCAACAGCTGGCCGCCGCCGCCGAACGGCTGGGCAAAGGCGAACTGCCCGAGCCGGTATCGGTGGCGGGCCCGGTGGAGGTTTCCAGCGTGGCCGCCGCGTTCAACGACATGACCCGGGCGCTGGCCGACATCGACGCCACCCGCGCGCTGATGCTGGCCAGCCTCTCGCACGACATTCGCACGCCGCTGACCAAACTGAGGCTGTCCAACGCGATGCCCGAACTGGCGGCGACCCGGCAGGCGTCTGCCGAGCGCTACATCGACGATATCGACGCCATTGTCCAGCAATTCATCGACTACGCGCGTGGCGGCGATGGCGAGGACTTCCGCTACGCCGACCTGAACGCGATGATCGAACAGCTGGCCGCCGATTTCATCGGGCTTGGCCAGCCATTCACGCTGGCGTTGGCGCCACTGCCACCGCTGAGCATCCGTCCAGTCAGCATGCTGCGCCTGCTGGTCAATCTGATGCAAAACGCTGCCCTGTACGGGCGCGTAGGATTAACTGTACGAACCTGGCAGCGGGAACGATATGTCCATGTCGCGGTGGCCGACGACGGCCCCGGCGTGGAAACCTCGTTGCTGCCACTGCTCAAGCAACCGTTCCGGCGCGGGGAACCGGCGGCGCAACCGTCGTCCGGCACCGGTCTGGGCTTGGCGATCGCCAACCGCATCGCCCAGCAACACGGCGGCAGCCTCGAGCTGAGCCTGCGTCCCGAGGGCGGATTCCAGGCCGAACTAAGACTGCCGACTCGCCGGTAACTACCTCTCCGCGAAGAAACTTTCGAGGATGCGAACGAAATCGTCGGGCTTGTCGAGATTTACCACGTGCGTCGCGTCCACTTTCACAAACTGTCCATGCTGGAGCAGCCCCATTGCGCGGGCTGCGTCGACCTCGCTCATGGCGCCATCGAGCGTGCCGTCCGGCAGCGTCGAGGTGTTGGCCTGCATCAGCAAGGTTGGGCAAGAAATTTTTGCAAGGGCGGCAGCATGGTCGAACCCGTGGTGCCAGCTGCCATCATGGAACGCCGCGCCAAACCTGGGGTCGTACTGGTCTAGTCCGCGTAACAGCAGGCGCACTGTATCGTTGTTCAGGAGACCGATTTCCACCGGCGCGCCAGGGTGAACGAATCGATAGACCTTGATCGCACCGCTCAGCAAGCGCGCCGTTCCGGGGCCCACATTCCGTGTGAAGAATTGGGAGGTGGCATCGATCCAATACAGCAGGAAGTCATCCGTACTCTGCAGCGCCTGCAGCGCCGCCTTATAACTGGTGGCGAAGGACTTGTCCGCGATGGTTTTTTTGATGCGGGGATATTCGGCGGAAAACAACGGCGGATCTTCCAGCAAGACGGCCCGTGTCACTCGCGGCCGGTTGGCCGCCAGCCAAGTCGCCAACAATCCGCCGGAAGAGTTGCCGCTGATGAAGACCGGCTGGCCGATCCGTTTGATGAAATCGCCGAGGTCGGCGCCGATCTGATTGGCGGTCATTGGATAGTCGGACGGCGTGCGGGTGGCGCCATGACCGGGATAGTCCACGACATAGACGTGGAAAGACTGCGCGAGGGCCGGCATCACCCGGCTGTAACTGAACCAATCCAGATGCTGGGCATGCAACAGCACCAGCGGCGGCCCGTTGTCGGGGCCTTCCACATAGCTGAGCGCAACACGATTGACCTGCGCCGTCTTCACCACGTAGCCGGCCGCCGCGACCTTCGCATGGAAGGGATCGACATAGGTGCCGATCTTAGCCACCAGCGCCAAGATCAAGACCGCCGCCACCACAACGACAACGCTAGCGCCCCATAGCATCACACGCCACCTCATCGATTATTTTTTCTGCGCGGCCATGAAGGCGCCGATTTGGACCAACGTGATGAACCCGGCGTTGTCGGCATCGATCTTCTCGAAGTTCTGCGCGACGCGCGGCATGCCTGCCTTGGCTTCGGCCTTGGTCAGTTTGCCGTCGTGGTCCTTGTCGGCCGCATTGAAACGCGCCTCGATTTGCTGCATGACTTTGCCTTGCGCCAAGGCGGGGCCGGCGGCCAATGCCAGCAAGGAGGCGATGGATAAAATGGCAGCGCGAGGGGACCAATGTTTCATGGGGAATCTCCAGGTAGTGTTGAACATGAGAACCCAGTATAGAAGCGCTCGCCTTCCGCTGCTGTAACACTTCATGTCAAATGATGTCACCGGTCCGGGCCCGGCCGATGACATCGGCTGACACAAATTTGTAAGAGATTTTTACGTCGATGCTCACTATATTTCGGCCTGTAATTTCCTGTAAAGAATTCCAATCAAATCAACGTGGACAATCTATGACATCAACCTCTTCAACAAAACGGACGCTGGCAACCTGCGCCATGGCGCTCCTGGCTGCGGTGCTTTTCAGCGTGGGCATCAGTGGATGTGGCGGCGGCGGCGACGATCGCGCTCAAACCACGCCGGTGACGGAAGTGACCACGCCGGTCGCGGCTTTCCTGTCCTACAAGGACCCGTACCATGAAAAGATACAGGCTGCCGGCTATGTCGAGAAGACGGCGGCGATGAATGGCGTGAACCTGAGCTACGTCGAGGGACCGGACAACGGGCCGCCGCTGGTGATGCTGCACGCGCAGTTGCTGGACTGGTTCAGCTACAGCCGGGTACTGCCGGAGCTGGCGAAATCGTTCCATGTGTACGCCATCGATTATCAAGGGCACGGCACCACCACTACGCCGGCCAACTATGCCATGACGGCGAATCAAATCGGCGCCGACCTGGCCGCCTTCATCGAGCGAAACATCGGCCAGCCCGTCTACGTGACCGGAAATTCATCCGGCGGTCTGCTGACAACGTGGCTTGCCGCCAACCGGCCGGACCTGGTCAAGGCGGTGGCGCTGGAAGATCCACCGCTGTTTTCGTCGGAATATCCTGAAATCAAAAACACCGTGGCGTACCGTACTTTCGCGACCAGCTATAAGGCGGCGTCCACCGATCATCCGGATGACTTCCTGCTGTACTGGGTGAGCGCCAGCACCGAGTTCTTTAACAACAATATCGGCCCCGGCTCGGCGCTGGTACTGACCGGCGCGATCGAAGCCTACCGCAAGGCCAATCCCGGCGTGCCGGTCGAGCTCAGTCTGGTGGAAAACGACACGATCAGATTGATGCTGCGCGGACTCGATCACCAGTACGATCCCCGCTTCGGCGCCGCCTTCTACGACGGCAGCTGGAATGCTGGCTTCGATCATGCCACGGCACTGGCCAGGATCGAGTGTCCAGTGCTGTTGATGCAAGCGAACATCGCGTATCTGGCGGATGGCACGCTCGACGGCGCCATGAGCCAGGAACAGGCGGACCGCGCCATGTCGTTGCTGAAACACGGCACGTACCTGAAGATCGACTCCGGCCACGTGATCAACCTCGAAAAGCCGGATGAGTTCATCAAAGCGATTAAAGCCTTCTTCCTGAATCACTAATCCGTAAGGAGCATCAGGGTTATGGGTCATTGCCTAGAATCGGACATAAGGATATTGTACTCGGTGAGGCGTAAGCGTTCGCTCAGGTACGTCCTGAGCGCGATGGCAATGATCGATGATGGCATCACACCGCTGGGAAGCGGCGTAATCTCAGAGGGCTGCTGGTAAGTAGCAGTTCCAGGGCAAGAAATAATCGACCCTGTTGACGGGGTGATCGGCGATATGCGTCAGCACGTGACGCAACCAGGCTTCGGGGTCGACACCGTTCAGCTTGGCGGTGCCGATCAGCGAGTAGATAGCGGCGGCGCGTTCGCCGCCGCTATCAGCGCCGGCGAACAGGTAGTTGCGGCGGCCAATGGCCACGCCGCGCAAGGCGCGTTCGGCCGCTGAGTTATCAATCTCGATGGCGCCGTCGTCGCAGTAGCGCAGCAGCGCCGGCCAAAGCTTGAGCGCGTACATGATCGCCGCCGCCGTGTCGGACTTGCGTGACAAGGTATCGAGCGTGGCACGCGGCCAGCGTTCAAGGTCATCGACCAAGGGCCGCGCGCGGGCTTGCCGCGCCTGCCTGCGCTCATCGGGCGGTTTGCCTCGGATCTCGGCCTAGATCACGTATAGTTCGGCGATCCGGCGCGGCGCCTCGGCGGTCAGCGCGGTCGGGCGCGCCGCGTGCAAATCGTAGAACTTGCGGCGTGCATGCGCCCAGCAGGCAGCTTCGCGGATCGTGCCATCGTCTAACAAGGCGTTGAAGCCGGCGTAGGCATCGGCTTGCAGTACGCCTTCAAACTTGGCCAGGTGGGTCTGAGGATGGATGCCTTTTCGGTCAGGCGTGTAGGCAAACCATACCGCTGGTGGTGTCGCGTCGCCGGCGGGCCGGTCATCGCGCACGTAGGTCCACAGGCGCGCGGTCTTGGTCTTGCCGTTACCGGGCGCCAGCACCGGGATCGGGGTGTCGTCGGCATGCAGCTTTGCTGCCGCCAGCACGTGCCGCCGAATGGCGTCCACCAGTGGACGCAGCAATGCGCTGGCAGCGCCGACCCAACTGGCCAGCAGCGCGCGACCAAGGTCAACGCCTTCGCGAGCGTAGATGACGGCCTGGCGGTACAGCGGCAGATGACCGGCGAACTTCGCCACCAGGACATGCGCGAGCAGACCGGGGCCGGCGATGCCGCGCTCAATCGGCCGGCTTGGCGCCGGCCCCTGGACGATGGCGTCGCAGCAGGAGCATGCCAGCTTGGGACGCACGTGGCGTATCACGCGAAACTGGCCGGCACGAACTCCAGTTGTTCCGCCACGTCCTCACCGAGCGGCCGCAGGCCGCCACCGCAGGCCGGGCAGGCATCGGCCGTCGGCGCATAGATTTTCTCATCACGCGGCAAATGATCGGGCAGAGTAAGCGTCTGGTCAGCGACGTCTTGAGTGGTGCAGCAATTTAATCGATGATGGCATCACACCGTTGGGAAGCGGCTTTATCTCAGAGGGCTGCGGGCAGGTTGCAGTTCCAAGGCAAGAATTCATCAACCCGGTTGACGGGATGATCGGCGATATGCGTCAGCACGTGACGCAACCAGGCTTCGGGGTCGACACCATTCAGCTTGGCCGTGCCGATCAGCGAGTAGATCGCGGCAGCGCGTTCGCCGCCGCTGTCGGCACCAGCAAACAGGTAGTTACGGCGCCCGATCGCGACGCCACGCAAGGCGCGTTCTGCCGCCGAGTTATCAATCTCGATGGCGCCGTCGTCGCAGTAGCGCAGCAGCGCCGGCCACTCTCACCGAGTGCATGACAGCGGAATCAAAGGACACAAAAAACGCAAAACCTTCAAAATCGATAAAGCCCGCATACCGTTCGATTTCAGCTTCGAGAGCCGGTACTTCCTGTTCTTGGTCCTGGACAGCTACTTCCAGAACAAACGCCTCATCAGCGAGTACTTTGAGACCATGTGCTGCACTAAAGCCAAGTAGTCAGGCCGAGACCATCAACGGTTTGTACAAGGCCGAACTGATTCATTGCCGTGCTCCTTGGAGGACCCGTGAAGTCGTCGAACTGGCCAAGTTGGAGTGGGGCTGCTGGTTTAACCATCACCGGTTGTTCGAACCTATTGGTCATATGCCACCGGCTGAAGATGAAATGAACTACTATCGTCAACTTTCGAGTCAAGCCATCACGGCATGACTCAAACTAGGGGGCTCTCAAAATCCCGGAACGGTTCACTATTGATTACAGCATTTACGGAAGACTCACTCATTAGAAACACCTCAACATCACTTCGAGGAGAGCCGATTGAAAGACAAACAAAACAGCAATCTGTATCGCATAGTTAAATTCCATCACGCGGTCGAGATCCTAAAGGGCTCTCTCCATTTTTCTCACCCATCGAAATGGGATGACCCTTATGAAACGCGAGTCAAGCATTCGCACGACTATGCGATGTTCGCGCAGTGCTGGGGGAAGAAAAGTATGTCGGACGCGATGTGGCGAATCTACTCACAAGATCATCTTGGAGTGCGGATTAAAACCACGCGCGCGAAGCTTAACGACGCGCTGACAGACTTTGTGAGAAAGAACAAAGGTTACAAACGCAGGCTTGCAGACGTGAAATACGAAAAAACGCCCGCGGTCAGAAAGAAGACGCGGGAAATCGTCGATGCTTTAAATGGTGGATGGCAGCCGACATTAGCGGCAGATCTGTTGTTTCATAAACGTGAGGCGTTTGATCACGAAAATGAAGTGCGCGCTTTGCTATATTGCCCGTCTATCGATCAAGCGCAGAAGGACGTAGGATTAAAAGTACCTGTAAACGGTCATCAACTCATTGAGTCCATCTACCTAGATCCAAGAGCACCTGAAGCACTCACCGACGCGCTAACTCGTTACATAGTGGATATTCTGAAATTCAAAGGTACTGTCCAAAAATCGGAACTCTATGCGAGGCCTAAAGAGCTGACCGTGGTGCAAGAGCAGATCTTGAACCAAGTTTGAATTTGGGACATATTTCTATTGAAAGCTTCGTGCAGCTATTCCTAAAGCGCTGCAGTTGTCAACTTCCAATCTTTATGTGGCACAAGCATCATGCAATTGCTTCTTGACCATCTCAACAGCTACGCCTCGTGCGTCAACATGGACTTAACCGATCCGCAATGGTTTTTCCCGTTGGGACATCCCGAACAAGCCAGGCTGGTACTTTAGTCCCGACAACTTCGTTCTATTAGATGATCACAACATAAAACGGTTGAGATTGACCCGCTACCTCCAACTCTTGCTAGTGATTGTCATTTGCCAACCCAATAGGGCGAAAATTCACGCACATATTTTGTGCGTTGTTTTGACTTGCATCAAAATAGCTAACCAAATTCATGGTGTAAGTGACGTGCGATTGTCACGTTTGGTGAGGTGATGCGAACTATGTCCGGTTGATGCATGGTGCTTTTCAGCAGGCGCTTCCTGACGGGGAGCAGCGTAAGTTGCTCACCTCGGTGGTGTTGCAGGCGGTTGCCGATGGCGCCCATCATGCTCTAATTTTTGTTGCTTCGTGTGGGATTTCCGGAATGGGCTGGACGCAGCGTTACAATATGATGGTTTCTGTAACACTGACACAAGCCGCATTCTTAGGACATTAAAACATGAGCTACACCATTGAAGTGGTCAGCGTGGGCATAGAATTATTGATGGTGGTAGCGGAAAATCCCGGCCTCGGCGTCACCGAGCTGGCGAAGCGATCGGGCATCACCAAGGCGCGGACGTTTCGCTTGCTGAATACGCTCGAAGAAACCGGCCTGATTCGCAGAGAGGGGCCGCTTGCTACTTATTCGCTTGGCTACCGCGCCTTGCTGGTGGGCGCTGCCGCCAAGGAGCAAGTGCAGCTATCCAAGCTGGCTGACGCCTTGCTGCCGGCGGTCGGCGAGGCCTGCGGCGAGAGCGTGCTGCTGCGCGTGCGCGAGGCACATGAGACGATATGCATCGCCTGGTGGGACGCGCCGAATATGGTACGCGTCGAGTCGCAACTGGCGCGGCGCCGTCCCTTGCACGTCGGCGCCTCCGGCAAGCTGCTGCTGGCCTACGCGCCGCCATCTGTCCAAGAGGAAGTCTTGCAGGCGGAACGGGAGAGTTTCACCAGCAATACCATCACCGGCGCCGATCAGTTGAAGCAATCCATCCAGAAAGTCCGCGAGCAAGGCTATAGCATTTCCTACGCCGAGAAAGCGGTCGATACGGTCTCGGTGGCCACGCCAATTTTCGACGCTACAGGCAGCGTGGTCGCCTCGCTGGCCACCACGGCGCCAGCTAGCCGCGTATCGCAGGAAAAACTGCCGCTGCTGGTCGCTGCCTTGCAGCAGGGCGCACGCCAATTCTCCCAACAGCTCGGTTACGTCGCTAGCTAATGCTGTTTCCATGGGCATTGTTCTGATGCCCATGTTTCATTTCTTCCACATCGGACGCCGCTAGCCAGCCCGCCTTTTCCCTATGAAAAGCTGATTCGGGCGCTTTTTTGCGTCGGTAATCTTATTGACTCGTATCATTCAATGAGATACTGTTGCACTCAGTGAGACAAAAATCGAAACTTGGAGAGATAGATGTTGAGATGGCGTAGATGGTTTTCTGCCGTGGTGCTGAGCGCCAGCGCAGTCCTTGCGACGGCTGCTGCTGCTGATTTGCGGATTGGCTTCAAGGCCGAAGTCACCTCTGCCGATCCGCACGTGCTGAACGGCCAGAACCGCAACGTCTGGTTGCACGTCTACGAATCGCTGGCACACCACGATAGCCAGTTGCGCCCGACGCCTGGTCTGGCGCTGAGCTGGCGCGTGATCGACCCGACAACCTGGGAATTCCAACTGCGCCCAGGCGTGCGCTTCCACAATGGCGAGACCATGACCGCTGCCGACGTCGAGTACTCGCTACGCCGCGCCATGGCGGTCAAGGGCGCACGCACATTCCGCACCTACCTGAAGGGCATCGTCGCGGTAGAGGCCACCGGACCTTTGACGGTGCAGGTGCGCACCAGTGGGCCGAGTCCGGCTGTCCCGGATAATCTGGGCCTGATCGCCATCCTGCCCAAGTCGCTGGGCGCCGTGGACGAAGCCAGCTTTGCCGACGGCCGCAGCGCCATTGGTACAGGCCCCTACAAGTTTGGCAGCTGGACCCATGGCCAGCGCGTGGTCCTGCTGCGCAATGCCGATTACTGGGGCGATAAAGAGCCCTGGAACAAGGTCACGTTCGAATTCATCCCGCGCGAGCCGGCGCGCGCCTCGGCGCTGCTATCGGGCTCGGTGGACCTGATCGATGGCGCCACTGCCAACCTGGCGTACTCGCTGAAGCGCTCGCAAAAGGTGGTGCTGCAATCGGTCACTTCCTACATGCTCAATTACATTGGCCTGGACCAGTTCCGCGCAGCCTCGCCCTATCTGCGCGCCAACGACGGTACGCCGCTGCCACACAATCCGCTGCGCGACCTGCGCGTGCGCCAGGCGCTGATGCTGGCCATCAGTCGCGAGGACATCGTGCGTTACCTGATGAAGAGCGACGCCACCGCCGCCGCGCAAATTGTGCCGGCTGGGTTTGTCGGCTATGACGCGGATCTCAAGGCGCCGCAGCAAAATATCGCGGCGGCGCGCGACCTGCTGACGCAGGCCGGTTATCCGCAGGGCTTCCGCATTACGCTGCATTGCCCGAACAACCGCTATGTCAACGATGCCCGCATGTGCGAGGCGCTGGCGCAGCAGCTGGCGCATATCCGTATTCAGGTGGAGCTGTCGGCGATGCCATTCTCCGTGTATCAGACCCGCGTGGTGGGCACTGGCGGCGCTTCCGATTTCAGCATGTTCCTGATCGGCTATGGCTCGGTCACTGGCGACGCCATGACCGGCCTGGTGTCGGTGATACGCAGCCGCGATAACAAGGCCGGCGTCGGCGCCAACAATTATGGCGGCTACAGCAACCTCCAGGTTGACGCGCTGGTCGATCAGGCCACCCATACCTTCGACCTTGAGCAGCGCCAGGCCTTGCTGCGTCAGGCCGCCAGCCTGGCCATGCAGGACGGCGCCATCATTCCGCTGGTGCACCTGAACGCCACCTGGGCGCTGCGCAAAGGGCTGACGATACAGCCGCGCGCCGATGGCTTCACCATGGCCACCGATGTGCGGATGACGCCATGATCCCGATGACCCCTCTTTTGAAAGACGATTCCAGCGTGATTCTGCAACGTGACGTAATGGTGCCGATGCGCGACGGCGTGCTGCTGGCGACGGATATCTATATGCCCGCCGGTGATGCGGCTACGCCGCATCCGGTGATTCTCGAGCGCACGCCGTATGGCAAGCATCTGCCCAGCCGCAGCGAGTGCAGCGCTGCCGATCCGCAGCCCAAAAGCCGGGCCGAGATCGCCGCTTACTTTGTGCAGCACGGCTACATCGTGATCTACCAGGATTGCCGTGGGCGCTACCAATCGCAGGGCAGCTTTGTCAAATACACCAGCGACAGCGAAGACGGCTACGACACTTGCGCCTGGATCGTGGCGCAGCCCTGGTGCAATGGCCGTATCGGCACCAAGGGCTTGTCGTACGCAGCCCATACACAGGCGGCGCTGGCCAGCCTGAATGCGCCGGGCGTGAAAGCGATGTTTGTCGATTCCGGCGGCTTTGCCAATGCCTACCAGGGCGGCATCCGGCGCGGTGGCGCGTTTGAGCTGAAGCAGGCCACCTGGGCCTTGCGCCAGGCGCTGGAAAGCACGGCGGTGCAGGACGATCCGGCCACGCTGGCGGCGCTGGCGGCGGTCGACATGCGCGTCTGGCTGCGCCGCCTGCATGAATGGCAGCCAGGTCATTCACCGCTGTCGCTGGCGCCGGAATATGAGTCCTTCCTGTTTGATCAATGGCGGCGCGGCGTGTTCGACGACTACTGGCGCCAGGCCGGCCTGTATGCGCAAGGCTTCTATCCGCAATTCAGCGATGCCGCCATGGTGCATATGTCGTCCTGGTATGACCCGTACTCGCGCACCGCCGCCGCCAACTACGCCGGGCTGGCTGCGCGTGGCGGCGCGCCGGTGCATCTGATCCTGGGGCCCTGGACCCATGGAAACCGTTCGCTGACGTATGCCGGTGATGTCGACTTTGGTCCACAGGCGCAGCTCGACGGCCAGCTTGCGCCGGACTTCCTGGCGCTGCGGCTGCAATGGTTTGAGCGCTGGCTGAAGCAGGACCGCGCCGCGCCGGATCCGCTGGCGCCGGTGACGATTTTTGTGATGGGGGGCGGTGATGGCCGCAAAAATGCCGAAGGGCGTATGTCTCACGGCGGCCAATGGCGCAGTGAGCAAAGCTGGCCGCTGCCGGATGCGCGCCAGGTGGCGTTCTATCTGCATGGCGACGGCACACTGTCCCCTCAGACACCGCAGCCGGAGGCGCCCGCGCTGAGCTATTGCTACGACCCAGCCGACCCGACGCCGACCACCGGCGGCGCCGTGACCTCTGGCGAGCCGCTGATGTTTGGCGGCGCGTTCGATCAGCGCCGCGAGCGCGATGATGTACTCGTATTTGAAAGCGCTCCGCTGCATCAGGACATGGAAGTAAGCGGTGATATCTCGTTGCATCTGTGGGTGTCGTCTGATTGCGTCGATACCGACTTCACTTTCAAACTGATCGACGTCTATCCGCCTTGCGACGATTACCCGCAGGGCTATGCGATGAATCTGAGCGATGGCATTCTGCGCGCCCGCTACCGCGACAGCTGGAGCGAACCAACGCTGCTGACGCCGGGCCAGGTGTATGCGCTGCGCATCGATGGCTACCCGACCAGCAATCTGTTCCAGCGCGGCCACCGCATCCGCATCGATATCGCCAGCAGCAATTTCCCTCACTTCGACAGCAATCCGAACAGCGGCAATGCCGAAGGTTATCCGGGACCGGTACGGGTGGCGCGCAACCGCGTGTATCTTGACCATGCGCGGCCATCGCATGTGATGCTGCCGGTGATCCCGCCACGCCAGGGGGGCAAGCATGGCTGAGATGTTATTCAAACGCCTGCTGCAAAGCGCGGTCGTTCTGTTGCTGATGTCCTGCCTGGCCTTCGCCGGCATCAACCTGGTCGGCGATCCGATTCATCTGCTGGTGGCGCCGAACGCTACACCGGACGAAATCGCGCGCGCCTCGCAGGCACTGGGGCTGGATTTGCCGCTGCATCAGCAATACCTGCGCTTCCTGAGCAACGCGCTGCATGGCGACCTGGGTACGTCGTTCGTGTTCAACCGTCCGGCGGTCGAACTGATACTGGAGCGCATGCCGGCCACCTTCGAACTGGCGGTCAGCGCCTTGCTGCTGTCGCTGCTGATCGGCGTTCCGCTGGGCATGTGGGCCGGCATGCGGCCGGGCAGCCGGCTGCATCAGTTGACCATGGGTGTCTCGCTGCTGGGTGTAACCATTCCCTCGTTCTGGGTCGGGCTGATCTTGATCCTGGTGTTTTCGGTCACGCTGGGCTGGTTCCCGTCCGGTGGACGCGGTCCCACGGTCGAGGTGCTGGGTGTGCCGCTCAGCTTCCTCTCGCCGCAAGGCCTGTCGTATCTGGTGCTGCCGGCGCTGACGCTGGCGTTGCACAACGTTGCGCTGGGCATGCGCATGGCGGAAGCCGGCACGCGCGAGGTGGCCGGCCAGGAATACATCAAATTTGCGCGTGCCAAAGGTGTCGGTCCGCTGCGGCTGATGCTGCGCCACATCGCCCCCAACGTGATGATCCCCATCGTGACCTTCATGGGCATCGAATTTGGCCATCTGGTCGCGTATTCGCTGATCACTGAAACCATTTTCGCCTGGCCCGGCATGGGCAAGCTGATTATCGACTCGGTGCTGCAACTGGACCGGCCGGTGGTGGTGGCCTACCTGATGGTGGTGCTGGTGCTGTATGTGGTGATCAACCTGGTGGTGGATGTGCTGTACCTGGTGCTGGACCCGCGCCTGCGCAGCAAGGCAGCCTGATTGTGGAAAACGAGACCCCTATGCATATGAACGACATCCAGCAAGTCAGGGCCGCACCACCGGTACAGCCGCCATGGCGTGCGGCGCTGCGGCGCTTTTTCCGCAGCCCGTCCGCACGCTTTGCCGTGGCGCTGCTGGCGCTGCTGGTGGTGGCCGCGATGACCGCGCCGCTGATCGCGCCGCAGGACCCGTATGACCTGCGCCAGGTCAGCATCATTGAAAACGAGAAGCCGCCGGGCGCATCCAGCAACGACCATGCTTTGACCTACTACCTCGGCACCGATGGCGCCGGCCGCGATGTGCTGAGCGCAATCCTGTATGGCCTGCGCGTCAGCCTGGTGATCGGCGTGACCAGCGCGCTGGTAGCGCTACTGATTGGTACCGCAGTCGGGCTGCTGTCAGCCTGGCGCGGCGGCCGTGTCGACGCGCTGCTGATGCGCATCGTCGATGTGCAACTAAGCCTGCCCACCATCCTGATCGCGCTGGTGTTGCTAGCCGTTCTTGGACAGGGCGCTGACAAGACCTTGCTGGCGTTGGTGCTGGTGCAGTGGGCGGTGTTCGCCCGCAATGTGCGCGGATCGGCGCTGGTGGAGCGCAGCAAGGATTACGTCGAAGCTGCGCGCGGCCAGGGCCTGCCGGCGCATCGCATCATGTTCCGCCATGTGCTGCCGAACTGCCTGGCACCACTGATCGTCACCACCACCAACCAGATGGCGGCTGCGATCACGCTGGAGGCGACCATGAGCTTTCTCGGCATCGGCCTGCCGCAGACCAAGCCGTCGCTGGGGCTGCTGATTTCGAATGGCTTCGATTACATGTTTTCCAATCTGTACTGGATCAGCGTGTTTCCGGGCATTGCGCTGGTGCTGCTGGTGGTGTCGATCAGCCTGGTCGGCGACCGTCTGCGCGTGATGTTGCAACCTGACTGAGAGGATAGGCAGATGGCACTGATTGAAGTGAACAAGCTGGTTACCGAATTCCATACGCGCGCCGGCGTCATCCGCGCGCTGGATCAGGTGTCGTTCTCGATTGAACGCGGCAGGGTGCTGGGCATCGTCGGCGAATCCGGTTCCGGCAAGTCGGTGACGGCGTTTTCGCTGATGAATTTGCTGGATGCGCCGGGCCGTATCGCCGCTGGCGACATCATCTTCCGTGGCGAGGACTTGCGCCAGGCCGACGCCGCCCGCTGGCGCGAGCTGCGCGGCAATCGTATCGCCATGGTGTTTCAAGACCCGATGATGTCGCTCAATCCGGTGATGCGCATTGGCGCCCAACTTGGCGAAACGCTGGCGCTGCATCAGCGGCTGGACCGCCAGCAGATCAACCAGCGGGTGATTGCGGCGCTGCGCCAGGTAGGCATTGCCGCGCCGGAGCAAAGGATGCGCGCCTACCCGCACGAGATGTCGGGAGGCATGCGCCAGCGGGTGGCCATCGCCAATGCCATCCTGAACCGGCCGGACCTGATTATCGCCGACGAACCGACCACCGCACTGGACGTCACCATCCAGGCGCAGATCCTGTACCAGATGAAGCGCCTGGCGCGCGACAGCGGCACGGCGATGATGTGGATTACCCACGACATCAGCCTGATCAAGGATCTGGCGGACGATTTGTGCGTGATGTATGCCGGCCGCGTGGTCGAGCGTGGCCCGGTCAGCGAAGTGCTGGCGCAGCCGCTGCATCCCTACACGCGCGGCTTGCTCGATGCGCTGCCGCACGCTGGCTCACGCGGCAGCCGTTTGTATGCGATTCCCGGAGCGGCGCCGCCATTGCACGCTTTGCCGGCCGGCTGCGCCTTTGCGCCGCGTTGCGGACGGGCCGAAGCGGCATGCGCCGCGCCGCCGCCAGTGGTACGACTCGGCCACCGGGAACACCGCTGCTTTTACCCACTGATACCGGTAGGAACTGTATGAATACGATGCTGGAGACACAGGAAATCAGCAAGAGCTTTAGCGCGCCGCCGGGCTGGCTGGCGCGCTTGCACGGCCGCACCAACCCTACCGTGTATGCGGTCAATCAGTTGTCGCTGCGCGTCGAACAGGGCGAGGTACTGGGCCTGGTGGGCGAGTCGGGGTGTGGCAAATCCACGGTCGGACGCATGATCGCCGGCCTGCTGCCGCCGACTAGCGGTGCCATGCTTTTTGAAGGCCGCGATATCAGCCGTCCTAGCGTGGCGCAACACCGGCAAATTCAGATGGTGTTTCAGAATCCATATGCATCATTGAATCCGCGTTTGCGCATCGAGCAGCTGGTGGGCGAGGCGGCGCTGTATCACGGCCTGGTGGCGCCAGCCGATGCTGCCGACTACGTGCGCAGTCTGCTGTCGCAAGTGGGGCTGGATGCCAGTTATGCGACGCGCTATCCGCAGCAGTTTTCCGGCGGCCAGCGGCAGCGCATCGCGATTGCGAGGGCGCTGGCGCTCAAGCCGCGCTTTATTGTCTGCGACGAGGCAGTGTCGGCGCTGGACGTCTCGGTGCAGGCGCAGATATTGAATCTGTTCATGGACCTGCGCGAGGCGCAGGGACTGACCTATCTGTTCATCAGCCATAACCTGGCGGTAGTCGAATACGTGGCCGACCGCGTCGCCATCATGTATCTGGGGCAGTTGGTCGAACTGGCCGACACCGCCGAGATTTTTTCCCATGCCAACCATCCCTACACGCGCGCGCTGATTGCCGATGCGCCACGGCTGGATGCGCCGGTGGTGGAGCATCAGCCTATCCAGGGAGAGTTGCCCAGCCCATTGCAGCGCCCCGGCGGCTGCGCCTTCCATCCGCGCTGCCCGCATGCGATGCCGCGTTGCGCGGTGGAAGCGCCGGCCTGGGAAGAAATCGCACCGCGCCACTGGTCGGCGTGCCATCTGAATCAGGATGGCGCCTGAACGGCGCCGTCATCCATCAACTCGTTCGGAGTCCGGACTCCGCGCGCTTGAAGCAGTCCGGCCGCCATGGCGGTCAAGTTACATGTTCATGCAATCCAAAAATGTATAGGGGTGTAATAATGATTTTGAAGAAAAATTGGGCAGTGGAAGCAATCGCGCTGAGCTTGTTAGGACCGCTCGCTGTGCACGCGCAGACAACCGAACCGGCCGGTGCTCCGGCTACGCCGGACCCGTCTTTGCAATCGATCGTCGTCACCGGTTCGCGCATCATCCGGCGCGATGCCGACGGGGTAGGTCCGATGCTCACCTTGAGCAAGGACGATATGAAATTTGCGTCGCCAACCTCGGTCGGCGACCTGTTGCAGACGGTGCCTAGCGCTGGCGTCAGCCTGAACTCCAACGGCACCCAGGGTACCTCGTACGGCGTCAGCTCGATCAATCTGCGCTATCTGGGCAGCGCTGAGGGCAGCGGCAATCGCACGCTGGTGCTGGTGGACGGGCATCGCTGGGGCAATGCGGCCGGTGGCCGTGGTTTTCGCGACTTTGTCGACCTGAACACGATTCCGCTGGGGATCATCGACCATATCGAAGTGCTCAAGGATGGCGCTTCGGCCATCTACGGCGCGGACGCGATTGCCGGCGTGGTCAACATCTATACCAAAAAGCGCCTCGACGGCTTTGAGTCGGACCTGCGGCTGGGACAAAGCAGTCATAACGACGCGGAGAACGCCAGCGGCTATGTCAACTGGGGCAAGCGCTTTGACAAAACCTCGCTGTTCCTGTCTGCCAGTTTTAATGACAGCAAGCCGATTGCCAGCTCCGACCGCGCGCTGACCAGCGTGGCGCTGGCGCCATTGACTGCGGCGCCGGTCAGTCCGCAAGGCCTGTATGTGTTGCCGGGCTTGTCCAATAATGCCTACTTTGGCACGGCCAGCGGCTTTGCATCGAGCGCAGCGACGGCGGTGGCGCGCAATGCCGGGGTCACGTCGATTGGCGTCGGCGCTGGCGCCGACAACAGTTTCCATACTGCCAGCTTACCCGGCGACTATTACAACACCATGACCCAGGGCATGCAGGCGGCCGGTCCGAGCAAGCGCGGCGGCGTGTTCGGCCGCCTCAGTTATCAGATCGATGACGACACCACAGCGCGGGTGGAAGCGCTGTACTCGGTGCGCGAATCCAGTCAGCTGTATTCGCCGTTTGCGTTGGACATACGCGGCAGCAATGGCTTCCGCATCTCCAGCGACCAGGCCTACAATCCATTCGGCACGGCCAACGGTGTGCCGGCGGCGAATGCGCTGGGCTTCTCCGGTTCGACCTTCCGTATCCAGCGTGTTGCCAACGACGTGGGCAATCGCAGCGTCGAGCAGCGCGTGGAGCTGGGACGGCTGCTGCTCGGCATTGATGGCCGTCTCGACTGGATGGGGGAATGGCGCTGGGACGCCACCGCGACCTACACTAAATCGCGCGCCGACTTCGATTCCTATAATCAGATCAACCTGGATCACGTCTACAACGCGCTGGCCTCGCCCGCTGTGTGCGCGGCGGCGCCGGGCTGCACGCCGCTGAATATCTTCGGCACCATCACGCCGGACATGGCCAACTACATCCGCTATAACGCGCATGACCGCAATGGCACCAGCCAGACTGATTTGTCGTTCAACGCCACGCGGACCCTGATGGAACTGCCTGCCGGCGAACTGGGCCTGGCAACCGGCTACGAATACCGTCGCGAAACCGGTTTCGATGCACCGGATGCCTTCTCCGGCAGTATCTCGACGGTGCTGCCAACTGTCAGCGGTGTTGGCCAGTCGCCGACCACCAATGCCGGCCGCAGTCCAACCAATGGCAAGTACGACCTGCATGAAGCCTATGCCGAAGTCAGCGTGCCTTTGTTGTCCAATCTGCCAGGCGTGCACTATCTGGAACTGGATGCGGCGATGCGCTACTCGCGTTATTCCACCGTGGGCGGCAAGGCCACCGGCAAGCTGGCCTTGCTGTATCGTCCGGTGAAATCGACCATGTTGCGCGGCACCTACTCGCAGGGCTTCCGGGCACCGTCTATCCTGGAACTGTACCAGGGCCAGCGGCAGACCAATTTCCAGGCGGTCGACCCATGTAACGGCGGCGGCGCCAGCTTGCCGGGATGCGCGGGAATACCGTCGAGCTACAACCAGAATCTGTACAACAGCGGCTTGATGCGCGGCGTTACGGCAGGCAATACCAGCCTCAAGCCGGAAACCGCCGATACCTACAGCGTTGGCCTGGCGTGGACGCCATCGGCCATCGACGGGCTGAGCTTCACGGCCGATAAATTCCTCATCAAGATCAAGGATGCGATCGCCTCGCAAACGGCGACGCAATTGCTGCAATCGTGCGCGGTAAGCGGCCAGTTCTGCGATCTGATCCAGCGTGGCACCGGCGGTGAAGTATTACAGCTGACGCAGGCGGTGGTTAACCTGTCGCGGCTGGAGGTCGCCGGGATTGACGCCACGCTGCGCTATGTATTCCCGGCAGCCGGCGGCAAGATCGACAGCGCGCTGGATGTCTCCTATCTTGAACGTTACCGTTCCTACGTGCCGCAGGCCGATGGCAGTGTGGTGGTCGATGACCGCGCCGGCAAGTCGGACCAGCCGCGCTCGACCTTCCCGCGCGTAAAAGCCCAGGCTTCATTGCGCTACCTTGGAAAAAACTACACGGCCGGATGGAAGGCACGCTTTATCGGCGGCAGCGCGGATATCGCTAACAACGCGGTCAATGGTGGACATACAGCAGCGGTGCTGTATCACGATCTGCAGTTCGGCCATACGCTACCTGGCGGTAATTTGACGCTGGCGCTCGGGATCGACAATGTATTTGATAAGATGCCGCCCGCTTCCGCCGCCAACAATCCGATCAACTTCGATATGTACACCTATGATGTGCGTGGGCGCTACTTCTACGCGAAGGTTGCAACCAAGTTTTGATGAGATTGAAGTTCTCTCACCCCAAACAGGTAGAGAGTTCCTATGGCGCTAATAGATGACCTGTGAGCCTTTCCTGTGGCTAATCGTCTTCTGTTTTCCATGGTTCTTCAAAGACCAGCAAGCGCAGCTCCCGTTCTAGATGTAACTGGAGCTGCACTGCTTTCTCCGAGCGCTGAGCCTCGCGATTAGCCAAGCTGGATCAATCCGTCCTTGCAGGCAAACCACGCTTGCTGCCCAGACCAGCTTAATCCCCAGCAGTAAATAGCGTGTAAAAGCACTTTCGCCGCTGTCAATTTACACCGAACATTACAGCTTCCAGTCCTGAATTCCCTCAAAACACGTCATTTTCGTATTGGCATGCCGTTTGCTGTATGTCCCTCGATAACAAAAATCCAGGGGAAGACAGCATGAGCACGATTTCGAGCTTGCATGGCTTGCAGGCGTTGTGGGGCGAGACCCTCGGCCATCCGGAGATTTGCATTGCCATCCTGGATGGGCCGGTTGATCTTGCCCACGCCTGCTTCGACGGCGCCCAAATTGAAGAAGTCGCCACGCTTGCCAGCAGCGCGGTAGGCAATGACCCTGCCTCGCAACATGGGACACATGTGGCCAGCATCGTGTTTGGCCAGCACGGTAGTGCGATACAGGGGATTGCGCCTGGCTGTCGCGGCATTATTGTGCCGATCTATTCGTCCAGCCAGGGTGGCAAGCGCAGCTGCCTGCAGCTTGACCTGGCCCGCGCCATCGATCACGCAATCTCCCACGGCGCCCACATCATCAATATCAGCGGCGGCGAATTGAGCGCCAGCGGCACGGCCGATCCGCTACTGCAACAGGCGATCCAACGCTGCGCCGAACTCGGCATCCTGGTGGTCGCCGCCGTAGGCAATGACGGCTGCCGCTGTCTGCATGTGCCAGCGTCGCTGGCCTCGGTGCTGGCGGTTGGCGCGATGGACCACAATCAGCAGCCTCTGGACTTCAGCAACTGGGGCGATCTCTATCAGAACAACGGCATTCTCGCGCCCGGCGTTGACATCCCCGGCGCCGCGCCCGGCGGCGCTGTCATGCCGCGCAGCGGCACCAGCTTTGCCGCACCTATCGTTACCGGCGTCGCCGCGCTGCTAATGAGCTTGCAGGTCCTGCGCGGCGCGCCACGTGATGCCCATGCGGTCCGCACCGCATTGCTGGATGCGGCGGATCGCTGCGACAGCACCACCTCCACCGATTGCCAGCGCACGCTGGCCGGCCGGCTCAATATCACCGCAGCGCACGCCAGTTTGCTAGGCATAAAAGAAGTTGGTCCCCACAGTTCCCTTGATTGGAGAAAGATGATGATTGAAAGCGAAAACACCATATCGGCAAGCATGCTCGAAACAGCCCTGGCCGGCGGCGCCGACAACGCGGCAGTCCTGCCGTCCTCCGCGCCGGCGCAAGTCAGCGCCAGTGAAGTCAACGCTTCCGACTGCGCCTGCAGCAAGAACAAGGCGCCGCCAGCGCTGGCTTATGTGCTGGGGCAGATCGGCTACGACTTCGGCACCGAGGCAAAGCGCGATGCCTTTGCCCAGCTGTCCGGCATCAATGTGCACAATCCGGCCGAACTGCTGGCCTATCTGCAAAACGATCCGGTATCCGCCTCCATACATGTTGGAAGTCACTGCGTCGTATAGTCACTACGACATTTATTGTTCGCGGCCGGAATGGCGAGCTTAAAGCCGAAGGATTCTTCGTCTTCAACACTTCCATCGTTTCAATAGATGATCACCGCAACCGCGCGCTGAATTTGCAACGCGTATCCGTTTCGGCTGACCTGTTAAAGGAACGCAGCGCAACAGATAAGACAACGTTCCTCGAATTGCAGGAGGCTGACGTTTTCCTGACGCTTGCTGCTGTCGCCAAAATGGACTTGAATTCAGGGGGATCCAGCCACTTTTGGACTCCACGCACCGCAGTCTACTTCCACTACTCGGCGCAACTGCCTTTGTTTATTAGGGCAGGTGATGAGCATACCCGAAATGGGATTCTGTCAGCTTTGTCAGTAGAGAACGGGGCAGCCTTGAAATTGAAGTTTGACGAAGTCAGCAAGCTTTTCAACGGCTTCGGAAGATTAAGTCTCGGCACCTTCAGTGATTTCAATTTTCTCGATGCAGTGAATGCTGAGAAGTTGACGCGCTGATAATCACCAAGATGTGATGCATTTATGGACTGAATGAGGTGGTTTGTCTGCCTACTGAATCCGCGGCAAGAGTGGTCAGTCAAAATATCAGAAGGCAATAGCTATACACAAGCGGGGTAATGTATGTACACAGGATTCTGGATAGATGATAAGTTCATATGGGGGCCACAGCAATCTGGAAAGTACTGGATCGATGATGGTTGGATTTGGGGCCCTCAGAACGGTGGGAAATACTGGATTCAAGATGGGTACATATGGGGGCCAGTCGATGGGGGTAAATTTTGGATTGATAACAATTATATCTACGGCCCGCACAAGAATCTTCCTTGGCTTCGTTGATATGAACTGAGCGGCGGCCTTGGGGAGCAGACCGTCGCTATCTCTAATGTGACCGCAGCCCACGCTGAGCGTTGGTGGAGCCGCATACGAACGAGTGGCGGCGGTTATTGGGAACAGGTACCTGTTGCACATGAGAAGTGGCGATTATCTCGTGGCTTGGATAAATACTCGGCACAGCTATTAGGCTGGATCAAGGTCGAGGCCCAAAGGCTCTAATCAGAGGCGCTTGCCTTGGGGGAACTCATCGTCGTGTTGAAGAAGACCAGCAGACGTTAGCGTGGAACGCCACGTGGCTATTTCGTAGTGTCAAACTTTATTACTGCAAGATTTTGCGGGCAAAGTGGTCAAGCTAATTTAGTGTCAAACTATATTCTGTTGGCTATTGCTTCTCTAATGACTTAACTCTTTGATTTGTATGAGAATGAAGTGTCAAACTTTATTCCGCGTGCACACTAATCAGTAATGATAGCGGCAAGAAATGATGACCAAGTCTTCTTCGGTGGCTTCGTAGATAAAGCGGTTTGTCTCGTCTATCCGTCTGGACCAGAAGCCAGTGAGGCTATGCTTTAATGCCTCGGGCTTGCCAATACCACTGAAGGGGTCTCTTTGCGCATCTTTGATGAGTTCATTGATGCGTTTGAGCGTTCTTTTGTCCTGCGTTTGCCAGTAGGTGTAGCTGGTCCAAGCCTCATCCGTGAACTTTATGTTGCGCATTTTCCGAGTTCTCCATATCGGGAATGCTGATTAGTTCCCGATGCTGCGCTTGACCTGCGCGTGCCTGATCGATTGATTTTGCCAGGTGTGCCACGTTAGCCGGCGAACTAAGCAAATGCACAGTCTCCATCAGGCTGCTGTAGTGATCGAAGGACATGACTACGGCATCTGGCGCATCGCGACGCGAAATGACGGTGATATCGGCATCTTCCACCACCTGGTCGATGACAGTCCGTAGATTGCTGCGGGCATCGGAAAAGTTAATAATTCGCATAGGCACTCCATCGTTTCAAATCTTGTACAGCATATGGTACATGTTGAAGTATATACGAATGATTGGAGCTCGCACAGCTCTGCCAATTTTGGCTTGGTGCGCAGTGCACGCGTAATCAAAGCCCCAGTTCGGTCAAGCCCGGATGATCGTCCGGGCGGCGGCCCAGTGGCCAGTGGAATTTGCGGTCGGATTCCTTGATCGGCAGGTCGTTGATGCAGGCGAAGCGGCGCTGCATCAGTCCCTGCGGGTCGAACTCCCAGTTCTCGTTGCCGTAGGAGCGATACCAGTTGCCGGAATCGTCGCGCCATTCGTAGGCGTAGCGCACGGCGATGCGGTTGCCTTCGTAGGCCCACAGTTCCTTGATTAAGCGGTAGTCGAGTTCCTTTGCCCATTTGCGGCTCAGGAACTGGACGATTTCCGGGCGGCCGGTCGCGAACTCGGCGCGGTTGCGCCAGCGGCTGTCCGGCGTGTAGGCCAGGCTGACTTTTTCAGGATTGCGGGAATTCCAGCCATCTTCGGCGAGACGGACTTTTTCCAGGGCGGAGGCGAGGTCGAACGGCGGCAGTGGCGGGCGGATTTCGTTGGTGGTCATGCGGGGCTCCTTTGCGTAGGCATCTTGCGATGCATTGTGCGGCAGGAGCGCCGGCCAGGAAATCACGCAGGCTGCAATTCTGCATTCACCCTCGCGTAATAATGGGCAAAGCTCAGGCGAAGGTTTCGTCGCTGCGCAGCGTCAACACCTGCACGCCGCTGCGGGTGACGGCCACCGTATGCTCGAACTGGGCGGACAGCTGGCCGTCGGTGGTGACGACTGTCCAGCCGTCGTCTTCGGTGCGGCAGGCGTGTCGGCCCTGGTTGATCATCGGCTCGATGGTGAACACCATGCCTTCGCGCAGGATCAGCCCTGTCTTCGGACGGCCCCAGTGCAGCACCTGCGGTGGCTCGTGCATTTCGCGGCCGATGCCGTGGCCGCAGTATTCGCGCACCACCGAGTAGCCGTGACGCTGAGCGTGGCGCTGGATAGCGTAGCCGACATCGCCCAGTTGCGCGCCCGGCCGGACGGCGTGAATGCCCTTCCACATCGCTTCATAAGTCACTTGCACCAGCCGCTGTGCCTCTTGCGCAACAGCGCCGATCAGGTAGGTTTTGCTGGAGTCGGCGATGTAGCCATTTTTTTCCAGCGTGATGTCGAAGTTGACGATATCGCCGTCCGCCAGGATGTCGGTGGTGGATGGCACGCCGTGGCAGACCACGTTGTTGCGCGAAGAATTCAGCGCGTAGGCATAACCGTACTGGCCTTTGCTGGCCGGCCGTGCCTGCAATTCGTTGACGATGAAGCTGTCGACCAGGTCGTTGACCTGCATGGTCGAGATGCCGATCAGGTTGAGCTTATCCAGCCGGCTGAAAACGCTGGCCAGCAGCCGGCCCGATTCGGCCATCAGCGCTATTTCTTCTGGCCGCTTGGTCATGAGGCGACCGCTTTCAGATGCCTGGCGTCGACGCCGGCCGCGTGCAATTCGCGCGCGATGATTTCGTTAAACGTCAGCGTGGGATTGGTTTCGGCCAGCATGCCGATCTTGATCCAGAACGCCGCCTGCGCGTTGATCGAACGGCACGAAACCGCGCTGGCCTTGCGGATCTGGTCGTGCAGATCCTCGTCGATGTTCACAATACCCATGCTGCCCTCTATATACGAAACGTATACGAAGTATATATTCGTTCCGCCGGGGCAGGCAAGTTATTCCGGAATCGGCCGCGTCACCAGAAACAGGTAGGACATCGCTCCCAGGAAGGCGATGCCGGCGCCGGTCAGCAGCGCCGGCACGAAGGACCAAGTCTGGGCGATGTAGCCGGTGAGGATGGGCGCCAGCGCGCCGCCGAGGAAGCCGCCGAAGTTTTGCAGCGCGCCCAGCGAAGCCACCCGGCTCGGCGGCGCCGCCACGGTCGCCAGTGACCAGGCGCAGGCCGACGAGGCATTCGCCAGGAAGATGACGATCGAGATGCAGGCCACCGCCACCACATTGCTGTCGACCAGCGCCGCCGGAATGGTGAACGCCACCATGCCCAGCGTCGACACCACCACCGCGTTGCGGCGGCCGGTGACTGGCGAGGTCGCCGCGCGGGCGACCCGGTCGGAGGCCCAGCCGGCAATCAGCGCGCCGGCAAAACCGCACATGAACGGTACCGAGGAAGCGATGCCGGCGTAGGCCAGGTCCATGTGGCGTTCGGTGCGCAGATAGCCGGGCAGCCAGGTCAGGTAGACCCAGTTCAGGTACACCGAGCCGAAGAAGCCGAGCATCATGCCCCACGTCACGCGGTAGCGGAACAGCGCCAGCCACGAGGAGAAACTGGCTTTCGGCGCCACCGCGTTGACTGCGTCCACTTCGAGGTAGGCACGTTCTTCCGTTGTCAGTTGCTCGCGCACCGGGTCGCGGTACAACGTGACCCACACCAGCGCTGCCACGAGGCCCATCGCGCCGGTGATGAAGAACGCCCAGTGCCAGCTGGTGGCGACGATCAGCGGCGCCAGCAGCAATGGTGCCAGCGCCACGCCCAGCGGCGAGGCGGAGTTGTAGACGCCGGTCGGCGTGCCGCGCGCACGCGCCGGAAACCAGTTGCTGACCACGCGCGCCGCTGCCGGGAACTGCGGTGCTTCGCCGATCCCCAGTGCGATGCGGGCGATGACGAAATAGCTGAAGGTGGCGGCAAAGCCGCCCGCCATCTGCGCCAGCGACCACAGCACAAGCCCGGCGCCGAGCAGCCAGCGCGGCCCGATCTTGTCGACCAGCGCCCCCACCGGCAACTGGCATAGCGCGTAGCTCCACGAAAAAGCCGACAGCAGCAGCCCCATCTGCCCAAGCGACAGGCCAAGGTCGGCGCGAATATATTCATTGGCGACCGCCAGCGTGGCGCGGTCGAGGTAGTTGATAACGCCGCACACCACCAGCAGCACCAGGGCCAAGGTCTGGCGACGGCGGATGCGGGCTGGCGCTGCAAGGTTGGCGTGAGGAGTTGTCATGGCGCGTCATGTATCGGGAGAAAATGACGGCGAGTATAGAACATGTCAGGCGCTGCGCCGCAGCAAAACCGTCACATCTGGCGGAAGTGATGCAGGTAGTTGCGGCTCACTGGCAGCACGGCGGCATGGTTGCGCAGATGCAGCTCGGCGGTTTCGTTGAGGCCGCGTACCACTTCGCGCACGCTGCCCAGATTGACGATGACGGAGCGGTGCGTCTGCACGAAGCGCGCTGGATCGAGTTCTTCGCTGAGTTCGCGGATACTTTTGCGTATCAGGGCTTCGCCTTCCTCCCACGCCACCAGTGTGTATTTGTCGTCGGCACGCAGGAAATGGACTTGATCGACCGGTATCAGCCTTACGCTCGTGCCCACCGATGCCTTGATCCATTGCAGCCATGCTCGCGGCTGCGCACGCTGTGCCATGTGGTCCGCCAGTTGGTCGAGCACGGCATGCAAGGTGTCGCTGCCCTGCTTGCGCGTGCGCAGCCGCTCCACCGTGTCCGCCAGGCGGGCGCTGTCCACCGGCTTCACCAGGTAATCGATGGCGCCCTGCTCGAACGCCTGCACCGCATACTGTTCGTATGCGGTGACAAACACCAGGTGCGCGCGCCGTCCCAGTGCGCGTGCGGTGTCGATGCCATTTAGTCCAGGCATGTGGATGTCAAGGAAGACGATGTCCGGCCGGTGCTGTTCAAACAGTTCCAGCGTTTCCGGGCCGTTGCGCGCGTCGTCGATCAGGCGCAGTTCCGGCCATAGCTGTGTCAGCAGGCTGCGCAAGCGTTCGCGTAGCAGCGGTTCGTCGTCGGCAATGAGAGCGGTGGTCATGCTGGCGTCCCTGGTTGAAAATGAAGTTCCACGCGCACGCCGTGCGGTTGCTGTTCGTGTACGTCGAGATGCGCATCGGCGCCATAAAACGCCTGCAAGCGCGTGCGCAGATTCGACAGCCCGGTGCCAGGCTGCGCTGTCTCCGCCATGCCGACGCCGGTATCGCTGACCCACAGCACGACCTTGTCGTCATGCCGCTCGCCACCCACTTCAATGCGGCCGCCGGCCATGCTCGGATCGATGCCGTGGCGGACAGCGTTTTCCACCAGCGTCAGCAGCGCCATCGCGGGAAAGCGCAGGCTGGCCAACGCGGGCAGGTTGGCCACATCATATTGCAGCCGGTCTGGCATGCGCATGTGCATCAGGTCCAGATAGGTCCGCACCAATTGCAGTTCGGTGCCCAGCGTGGCATCGGCATCATTCAAGCGCGGCATGGCGGCGCGCAGGTAGGCGATCAGCTGGCGCAGCACCGGCCCGGCATTCGGTGAACCGGAGGCCACCAGCGCCTCGACGTTCGCCAGCGTATTGAACAGGAAGTGCGGTTCGATCTGTGCTTGCAGCAGTCGCAGGCGCGCGTCCAGCAACTCGCGTTCCAGCGTGTTCTTTTCCAGTTCCCCCTGCAAGCGGTCGGCGCGTTCGCGCTGGCGTCGCTCGCCGCGCATCGACAGCGTCGACAGTACCAGGCCAAAGACCAGCGCCACCAGCACCAGCATGATGTAGCCGCTGAGGTTTTTTATGCTACGCAGATAGCTGAAGACATTAGCCCCCTGCATGATCGCCGCCATGGCAAGCGCCGCGACCGGCGCGGTCACCACCAGCGCCAGCAGCCGCGCTGCGCGCAGCGACAGCCACTGCGGCCGCAGCGGCCCTGCTGCCGAGTAGGCCATCAGCAGGCAGCTGCCCATAAAGCCGATGTGGGCGAGCACGATGTGCAACGGCGTGCGGCTCGCCGCATGGAGAAACCATGACAGCAGCGCCACGACCACTGCCACGGTCAGCACCTGGCGCCGGGTGGGCAACAGTGTGCGGTAGGAATGGATGGGTGTGGTCGTCATCGGCTCACAATAACCGCAATACGATCGTCGTTCAAGTCCTGAAAACCGTCGTTCATCGCATCAAGGACGGCACTGTCTTGAGACAGTGGCGGCCGCTGGCTATCGTAGGCCGGATACAACAACACGGGAGAAACGACATGGACAAAGCCCTCAATGCCACCGCCAGACTGTGGTTCGGCGCTACCTTCGCCGGGCAATTGATCTTCGGCCTGTACGTGGTGGCGCTGTACGGCGGCGCCGCCGTACGGGGCGATCTGACGGGATGGAATACGGTGATGCCGCACGGGTATGTTCCAGGCCAGCATGCCGGCAATACGGCCATCGCTGTGCACCTGTTGCTGGCGGCAGTCATCATGCTGGGGGGCGCCTTGCAACTGCTGCCACAGCTGAGGACGCTGGCCCCGGCCTTCCACCGCTGGAATGGCCGGGTTTACCTGGCTGGCGCGGTGCTGGCCAGCATCAGTGGCATCTATATGGTGTGGTTTCGCGGCACCGTCGGCGACACCTCGCAGCACATCGGCACCACCGTGAATGGGCTGCTGGTGCTGCTATGCGCGGCACAGGCCTTGCGCCATGCGCTGGCGCGCGAGTTCGATGCCCACCGGCGCTGGGCCTTGCGCCTGTTTCTATGCGTCAGCGGTGTGTGGTTTTTCCGTGTGGGACTGATGTGCTGGCTGGCGCTGAACGGCGGGCCGGCCGGTTTTGATCCGCATACCTTTACCGGCCCCTTCCTGACCTTCCTCGCCTATGCACAGTACCTGCTGCCGTTGGCGGTGCTGGAACTGTATCTGCTGAGCCGCAAGCACGGCGGCACGGCGGCGCGCGCTGGCATGGCGATGCTGCTGGCGCTGTCCACCGGCATCATCGCCATGGGAACAGGCGTCGCCACCATGGGCATGTGGCTGCCGCATATGTAGTGCTTACACTTCGCTCCACTGGCGCAGCAGGTTGTGATAGTGGCCGGTGATGCCGACCATTTCCGGGCAATCGCCGAGGCGGGCGCGCAGGCTCTGGATATTCTGGTCCAGCTCCAGCAGCATGCCGCGCCGCATGTCGTCACGCACCATGCTTTGCGTCCAGAAGAACGAGCAGACGCGGGCGCCGCGCGTCACCGGCTCAACCCGGTGGATGCTGGTCGACGGGTAGATGATGGCATCGCCGGCCGGCAGCTTGACCTCGTGCTCGCCATAGGCGTCGGTGACGATCAGTTCGCCGCCGTCGTATTCGTCCGGATCGCACAGGAACACGGTGGTGGAGACATCGGTGCGCACCCATTCGCCGCTGCCGGGAATGCGGCGCATCGAGCCATCGACATGCGCGCCGTAGTGCTCGCCGCCAGCATAGCTGTTGAACAGCGGCGGGATGGTGCGCAGCGGCAGCACCGCCGAGAAATATAGCGGGTGCGTGGCCAGCGCCGTCAGGATGGTCTGGCCCAGCTCCAGCGCCAGTGGCGATGATTCCGGCAACTGGCGGTTCTGCTTGACCTTGGCGCCCTGCTCGCCGACCGTGGCGCGGCCGTCGATCCATTGCGATTCATCCAGGCGGCGTCGCATCTCGCTCACTTGTTCGCGCGTCAGCACGCAGGGGATATGCAGCATCATGATGTAGCTCCTATAAAGCAAAAAACCTCGCCGCTACGCATCAAGCGTAGCGGCGAGGCCAGCAACACGGAATCGGGTACCGGTGCTTAGAACTTGAAGTTCGCGGTCAGGCTGGCCGAACGTGGCGTGCCCGGGGTGTAACGATAACCCGATTTGTTGATCGCTTGCACGAACTCTTTGTCGCCCAGATTGTAGACATTCAGGCGCAGGTCGATGTTCTTGTTGATCGGGTAAGCAGCCATGGCGTCGAACACCCAGTACGAATCAGCATATTTCGGGGTGCCGATGGCGCCATCGGTGCCGCGTGCCAGCTTGTCGCTGAAGCGGGCGCCGCCGCCAACTTGCAGGCCGAACGGCAGCGTGTACGAGGTCCACGCGGTGAACGCTTGCTTCGGCGTGTAGGTCAGCTGGTTGTCGCCGCTGGCGGTGATCACGCGGCCGGTTTCCACGCTGGTCGATTGACGGGTGTAGCCTGCGCTCACCAGCCAGCCGCGGCTGATTTCGCCGGTCACGCCCAGTTCGATACCTTGCACGCGTTTCTTGCCGTTCTGGTAGACGATGGCGGTGTTGGTCGGATCGGTTTCGATCTCGTTCTTCACCTCGGTGCGGAAGGCGGCGGCGGTCAGCGACAGTTTCTTGTCCAGCAGATCCCACTTGGTGCCCAGCTCGTAGTTGGTGGTTTCCTGTGGATCGAACTTCGGATTGGCAGCGCTGCTGGCGCTGGTGCTCAGGCTGAAGCTGGTGCCGCCTGGTGGCGATTTCGAGCTGCCGACCATTGCGTACACGCTGCTGTAGTCGGTAGGCTTGTACAGCGCCGACAGTTTGCCGGTCCACAGGTTGTCGCTGTTGGTCAGCGCGGTGGCGACGTTGGTGGTGACAGCGATCGAGGTGTAGTCCAGGTTGTAGTGGTCCAGACGCACGCCGCCGTTGATGATCCACTTGTCACCGATCTTGATGGTGTCGAACACATAGGCGCTCTGGGTGTTGATTTCGCCACGGGTCTGGGCGCCGTTGCGCGCATAGCTGACGTTGACCACGTCGTTGACGTTCGGGTGGTACAGGTTAGCCGGCGGCAGGGTCTGGCCGGCAGCCAGCGCCACGGTGTAGTTGGTCTGCTTCTCGTTGGTGATCTCGAAGCCGCCGACCACGGTGTGCTTGACGGCGCCCGTGTCGAAGCTGGCGGTCAGCGTGGTCTGGTTGGTCAGGATTTCATTCAGCTGATCCTTGAAGGTCGGATTGCTGCGGCGCATGGTCCAGCTGTTGTAGTTGGTGGTGTCGGTGCCGGTCATGTTGGCAGCGGTCAGCATGAACGCGGTCAGCATGTAGTCCTGCTGGGTACGGCCGTAGCGGCTGATGTTGGACAGCTTGGCGCCGCCGGCGAAGTCGTGCTCGACCTTGACGGTGGCCATGTCGGCCTTGACGTTGTCGTGGTCCAGGCGGGTGCCGTAGAAGTTGTTCGGGTCGACCATCGGTGCGTTGGTCATGTTGGCAACAGCAGCGGTGGTGGCCGGCGCGGTATAGCCTGGCAGGCCGATGGTCGGCACGCCGCCATCAGGAATATTGTTCTGCTTGACGTGCAGGTAGTTCAGGTAGACGCGGGTTGGACCGTTGAGGCCGAAGGCCACCGATGGCGCCACGCCCCAGCGCTTGTTCTTGACCACGTCACGGCCGGCGTTTTCGCTGTCCTGGTCCAGCAGGTTCAGGCGGAAGGCGGTGCCCGATTCGGCGTTGATGACGGTGTTGATATCAGCGGTGCCACGGCGTTGCTTGCCGCTGCCCACGGTCAGCGAACCCTGGTAGGCGTTTTCCAGCGATGGCTGCTTGCTGACCAGGTTGATCGAACCGGTTGGCGACGAACGGCCGTTGTCGGTGCCGGCCGGGCCTTTCAGCACGTCGATCTGTTCGATATTGAAGACGTCGCGCGAGATCGAGCCGACGTCGCGCACGCCGTCGACATAGATCGAGGCCGAAGCGTCGAAGCCGCGCATATAGATGCTGTCGCCGGTGGTGGTGTTGCCGTTTTCGCCCAGGAAGAAGGCGCCGACGCCCGGGGTGTTGCGCAGCGCTTCGGTCAGCGTGGTGGCGCCTTGTTGTTCGATCAGCTCTTTCTTGATGACGGTCAGGGTCTGGGCGGTGTCGACCAGTTTTTCGGTGTACTTGGCGGACGAGGCGCGTTCGGCCTTGAAGTCATTTTCGCGGTTGGCGTTGACTTGCACTTCCTGCAGGGTTTGTGGCTTGGCCTGGTCGGCGGCTTCCGGGGCGGCGGCCTCGGCGGCGTGGGCGGCCACTGGCAGCAGCATCGCAGCCAGCGCTGCGCTCATATGTTGGTTGAAGCGCGTCTGCGCGTGTTTGCGACTCTTAATCATTGCCATGTCTTCTTTCTGTTCTGGAAAGTGGTCAGGTGTAAAAATGAGTAAGATTGTAGCAATTAAAAGCGTGAACGTAAATGCGAATTATTATCAATATGATTCACGAAAACGATTAAGCCTGCAAAGTGTTGCAAAAAAACAGCGGAAAGTGGATCAGAATGGCTGGCTGTCCAGCCAGGCGCGGGCCAGCACCAGCGTGTGTTGCAGCTCGTTGCGCACGGTCTGGTAGAGCGCGTCAAACTGCTCTGTGCGCTGCTCGTGGATGGCTTCCTCGGCCGCCAGCGTGGCCTGGATCAGGCGCTTGGCACCGAGCACGCCGACCGCCCCGCGCAGGCCGTGCAACAGCTTGGTGGCGTCGCGCAGCTGTCCTTGCTGCAAGGCTACGCCGGCCTGGTCGGCAGGCTGCATGCCAGTGTCGAGCACGCCGCGCACCATCTTGATCATGGCGGCGCGGCCCCTGGCATCCTTGCCCATCACGCGCATCAGCGCGTCCATATTGAAGACGGTGTTGGCCGGCGTGCCGGCATCGACCAGCCTGGGCGCTGGCGGCGGCGCCGTTGCCGCGCTGCCGAGCTGCATCGCCAGCGGCACGGCAAACACCGGCGCTGGCGCGGCGGCGGCCATGGCGGCCAGCAGGTCGTCCTGTTCCGGGACGGCGGTCGGCGCCGGTGCCGGCTTCACCACCGGGGCTGGCGCCGGTGCTGGTTTCGGCAGGTGGCGGCGCAGCACGCCCAGCATTTCCTCGACTTCGATCGGCTTGGGAATGAAATCGCTGATGCCGGCCTCGCGGCTGCGTTCGCGCTCGGATTCCAGTACGCCGGCTGTCATGGCGATGATCGGCAGCGTCAGATGCAGTTCCTGGCGCAGTATGCGGGTGGCGGTAAAGCCGTCCATCACCGGCATCTGCATGTCCATCAGCACCATGTCGTACTCGTTGGCGCGTTGGCGCATCAGGTCGACCGCCTGGCGGCCATCGGCGGCGATGTCCAGCGTGGCGCCGGCGTGTTCCAGGATGCCGCGCGCCACCGCCTGGTTCAGCAGATTGTCTTCCACCAGCAGGAAATGGATGTCGGCCAGGCTGCCGACGATGTGGTTGTCGGCAGCAGCCTGCGGATCGCCTTCGCCCTGCGTGACCAGCGCCTGGTGCAGCGCGTCGAACAGGTTGGAACTGGTGATCGGCTTGACCAGTACCACGTCCGCCTCCGGCGCATGCGAGATTTCCTCGATGCGGTCGCGGGCGAAGGCGTTCAGCATCACCACGATCGGCTGCGGCTTGCCGTTGGCGCTGGCGCGGATGCTCTTGGCGGTGGCCAGCCCGTCCATGCCGGGCATGTGCCAGTCGGCCAGCACCACGTCATACGGCTGCTGGTGATCGATGCTCTGGCGGTAGCGGCGCAGTGCCGCTTCGCCGGAATCAACCTCGTCCGCCTGCCAGCCCCAGGCGCGTATCAGTCGCGCCACCAGTTCGCGGCTGGTGCGGTTGTCGTCCGCCACCAGCAGGCGCAGCTGGCCCAGCGCCGGCTTGCGGCGCTCGTCGGTCTGGTCGGCCTGGATGTCGAACGGCAGGCTGAACCAGAAGGTCGAGCCCTGCCCCGGCCGGCTGTTGACGGCGATCTGCCCGCCCATCAGCTCGATCAGCCGCCTGGTGATGGCCAGGCCCAGGCCGGTACCGCCGAAGCGCCGGGTGATGCTCTGGTCGCCCTGCGAGAAGGCATTGAACAGCTGGCCCAGCTGGGCCTCGGTCATGCCCATGCCGGTATCGCGCACCTCGAAGCGCAGCAGCGCGCTGTTGGCGTCGCGCGCGCTTAGCTGCACCGCCACCACCACCTCGCCCTGCTCGGTGAACTTGATGGCGTTGCCGGCCAGGTTGACCAGGATTTGCTGCAGCCGCATCGAATCGCCGTGCAGGCGGTTGGGGATATTGCTGTCGACGCTGATCGCCAGTTCCAATTCCTTGTCGCCGGCGTTCATGGTCATCACCGTGGCCAGCGTGTCCATCACATCGTTGAGGGCGAAGTCGACCGGCGACAGTTCCAGCTTGCGCGCCTCAATCTTGGAAAAGTCCAGCACGTCATTGAGGATGCCCAGCAGCGACTGGCCCGACACGCGCACCATGTTCAGGTACTTGCGTTGTTGCGGCGTCAGCTGCGTGTTGCCGAGCAAATACACCATGCCCAGCACCGCGTTCATCGGCGTGCGGATCTCGTGGCTCATATTGGCGACGAAATCGCTCTTGGCGCGGTTGGCGGCCTCGGCACGGTCGCGCTCGCGCTCCAGTTCCAGTGCGCGCGTCTCGACTTCGTGCTGCAGGCGCTGGCGCTCGGTGATGTCGGAAATTACCGCCAGCACCTTGGTGCCCTGGTCGGTGCGCACCGCGCTCAGGTTGACTTCGACCGGGAATTCGCTGCCGTCGCGGCGCCGGCCGTAGGTGGCCATGCCGGCGCCCATGCGCACCGGCTCGGCGCTGAGGCGGTCGGCAAAGAAGCGGCTGCGGTGCGCCACGTGCTGCTGGCGCAGGCGTTCCGGCACCAGGATTTCCAGCGGCTCGCCGAGTAGCTCGTCACGATCATAGCCGAAGCAGCGCTCGCCTTCGCGGTTGAAGGTTTCGATGCGGCCATCGACGCCGACCACGACGATGGTGTTGGGCGCGAATTCGACCAGGCTTTGCAGGCGCGCGTCGGCCGCCAGCCGTTCGTGCATCAGGTCATTGAAGGCAGAGGTCAGCTGGCCGACCTCGTCATGCGCGTGCACCGGCAGCGGCGTGAAGCGGGCCGGCTCGGCGCGCAGCGCGACGATGGCGTTGCGTAGCCTGATCAGCGGCGCCATCAGCCGCAAGGTCATCACGCTGATCAGCAAGGCGGTCAGCAGGGCGGCGATGCCGCTCCAGATCATCACGCGCTTCATGACGCCGTCGAACGGCTCGAACGCTTCCTCGGCAGGCAGCGAGGTGGCCAGCAGCCAGTCGACCGATTTCAGCATCTTGTAGCTGTTCAGCGTCGGCCGGCCGTCGCCCATGCCCATCACCGTGCCCTCGAACCCGTCATCCAGCGCGCGGCTGGTGGCCGGGTTGGCGTTTTCCGCGCGCGGCTTCAGCAGGCGCGTGATGTCCGGATGCAGCACGTACACCGGATTGTCGCTGCGCGTCAGCGCAAAGTAGTAGCCGTTGTTGCCGATTTTGGCGGTGCGCAGGTGGCCGAGCAGGTTGTCCTTGTACAGCCGCAACACGCCCAGCAGCACGCACACCACTTCGCCTTTGTCGTTGAGCACCGGCGCCACCATCTGCACCACCGGCTGCTTGTTGGCGCGGCCGATGATGGGCTCGGTAATCATCGGCTTGCGGGTCCGCATCACCGTCTTGAAATAGGCGCGGTCGGCGGCGTCGATGCCGACGCGGCCGGCCACCACCGGCAGGTCGGAGATCACCTTGCCGCTGGCGTCCAGCACCAGCAGGTCGTCGAACAGCGCCAGCACGGCGCGGTTCTGGTAATACTCACGCAGTTTCTCGGCTGAACTGGCCAGCGCCGGCGGCTGGTTGCGGGCCGACAGCGCAATGATGTCCAGCAGCATGGCCAGCTTGTCGTCCAGCTCCTGCGCGGTACGGTTGACCAGCGCGGTCTGCTGCGTGAACAGCACCCGCGTGTAGTCTTCCTGCATGCGCTGGGTTTGCACCAGCGTCACCAGGCCGATCATCAGGACCGAGGTGATGCTGGTGGCGAGTGCGACCTTAGCCTTGATGCCGAGTGGCTTCATATCGTCCTTGATATAAGAGGGCTAGGTCGATTCTCCTATCAAAGCGACAAGTTGGCAAGATACAAAAGCCGGCGTGTGCGCCGGCTTCATCTGGTTTAACGCTGGGCTGCGGCGAGGATGACTTCCGCCACCTTGGCTGGCTGCGACACCATCGGCACGTGGCTGGTGGGCAGCGTGGTGGTGAAGGCGTTGATTTTCTTCGCAAACGCCTGTTCAAGTTCCGGCGAGATCATGCGGTCCTTGCTGGCGACGATGTAGTAGTTGGCCTTGTTTTTCCAGGCAGCTACGGTGGTGGTGTCGCTGAAGGCTTTGGCAGCGATCGGGCCCTGGGTGGCGGCGATCAGCGCGGCCTTGGCGGCTGGCACATCCTGGGCGAAGTTTTTCGCCACCGAGTCGGCTGGCAGCCACAGGTAGCCGCCGGCGTCGGCTTTCAGCGTGGCGATGCCTGGCGGCACAGGATAATCCTTGCCCAGGTTGCCACTGGCTTCACCTTCCGACGGCGCGAAGGCGGCCACGTAGACCAGCGCCTTGATCTTGTCGCTGGTGCCGGCTTCGGTAATCACGGTGCCGCCCCACGAGTGGCCGACCAGTACCACTTTGCCGGTTTGCGCGTCCACCACGCGCTGGGTGGCGGCGACGTCGTCGGCCAGCGAGCTCAGCGGGTTTTGCACGGCGACCACCTTGTAGCCTTTGGCCGTCAGGATCGGAATGACTTTGTCCCAGCTGGAACCGTCGGCAAAGGCGCCGTGGACCAGCACGATGGTGGTGTCACTGGCTGGCGCGGCCTGGGCGAAGGTGGCGGCGGCGAACAGGGCGGAGGCGATCAAGGTGCGTTTCATGATGTGTTTCCTTTCAGTAGTTGGCTATTAAGTCGTGCTCGATGTAGTGATAATAGTGCACAACTAAATCGTATGCAACATAAAAAGTTTAAATATTTGTTGAAACCTGTGCTGCCGCTGCCGTGCTAGAACGCGTGGCGCGGGGGAATACCTGATTGGATGAGTGCGGAATAGCCAGCAAAATTGATGTTGATGGGCTACACTAGCCGCATGATACGAGAACTTCCTTCGCTGGTTATCCCCGGCGCGACGATTGAGGTCCTGAAGGCGAGTTGCGCCTCCTGCAGCATGCACCAGTTGTGCCTGCCGATGGGCCTGGATAATAACGACATGGCACGGCTGGACCAGATCATCGGCCGCCGTAAAAAGGTGGCCCGTGGCGCCACGCTGTTCCGTATTGGCGATCCATTCCAGAACCTGTACGCGATCCGCCTCGGCCATTTCAAGACTTACCAGGTCAACCGTGAGGGCGCGGAGCAGATCACCGGCTTCCAGATGGCCGGCGAGCTGCTGGGCATGGACGCGATCAGCGCCGACCAGCACCATTGCACCGCCATCGCGCTGGAAGACAGCGAGGTGTGCGAAATTCCTTTCGGCACGCTGCAAACCTTGCTGGCGGAAATGCCGACGCTGCTGCGCCATTTCCACCGCATGATGAGCCAGGAAATCACCCGCGAGCAAAGCGTGATGCTGTTGCTGGGCAATATGCAGGCGACCCAGCGCTTCGCCGCCTTCCTGGTCAACCTGTCGTCACGCTACGAGGCGCGCGGCTATTCGCCAACCACCTTCCAGCTGCGCATGTCGCGCGAGGAAATCGGCAACTACCTGGGCCTGACCATCGAGAGTATTTCGCGCCTGCTGTCGAAGTTCAAGAAAGAAGGCCTGCTGCGCGTCAGCAACCGCGAAATCGAGTTGCTGGATGCACGCACCTTGAAAGCCATCACCGCCGGCACCGAGACTTGCGGTTAATCCGGTAGCAGCGTGATGTCACGCTGCTTCGGCCAGATCCAGGCGCCGGCCAGGCGCCATTCGCGTTTTTCCCCTTCCACCAGCACCACCCAGCGGCTGCGCTCCAGCATCGGCAGGCGCACGCTGAAGCTGCCATCCGCTTGCGGCACCACAATCAGCTTCAGGTCCTTGGCCGGCTGCGTCGCATGCGACAGGCTGACCATCAGCGGGCCGGTATCGGCACGGTTGATGCGGCCGGTCAGCTGGCCGTTGGCGGCGTCGTAGCCCAGTTCCACCGACAGGCCCATCTGCGCCGCCACATGGTCGCGCCGCAGGTCCTGGTTGATGGCCTTGCCCTGCTTGTAGTAATCGCCCACCACCACCGCGTCCGGCGTCTGGATGGCGAGATAGGTGGCGTAGCCGGTGGCCGCCATGATGATGGCCGGGCCGGCCATCAGCAGCCACGGCCAGCGGTGTTTCCACCACGGGGCGACAGGTGCGGCAAGTGTGTTCATGGCATTCTCCTTAGCGCGGCACGATAAATACCGCAGATTCTTTCACATGCAGCGACGGATCGTCGACTGCGGTCAGCGTGACTTCAATCTTGTTCGAGCCCGGCTGGCCGGCGCCGTGCGCGGCGCGCAGGCGGATCGGATGGGCGCGGGTTTCGGTGGCTTCCACCCGCACCAGGTCGGCGGCGGCCACGGCCAGCGTAGGCATGCCGCTGACGGTAATCTTGTACACATGCTCCTGTTCGGAGGTATTCATGATCTGCAGGCGGTAGACGTTTTCGATCATGCCGTCCTCCACTTCGCGGCCCATCGAGCCACGGTCGCGGATCACGTCCAGCTTCAGCGGCGTGCGCAGGTAGAGCGAGGTACAGGCGGCGATGACGATCAGGCCCAGCACGGCCGTGTAGATGCGCACGCGCGGGCGCGTGGCGCGGCGGCGGATCTCGGTCGGCGTCAGGTGCTCGTCCATCGCGCGCTCGGTGCTGTAGCGGATCAGGCCGCGCGCCTGGCCGGTCTTGTCCATGACGATGTTGCAGGCGTCGATGCAGGCGGCGCAGCCGATGCACTCGTATTGCAGGCCGTTGCGGATGTCGATGCCGGTCGGGCAGACCTGCACGCACAGCGAGCAGTCGATGCACGAGCCGCCATTGCCGTTCTTGTTCTTGGCCAGCGGGCCGCGTGGTTCGCCGCGTTCGGTGTCGTAGGTGATGATCAGCGTGTCGCGGTCGAACATCGAGCTCTGGAAGCGGGCATACGGGCACATGTATTTGCATACCTGTTCGCGCAGCCAGCCGGCGTTGCCGTAGGTGGCGAAGCTGTAGAACAGCACCCAGAACCATTCCCACGGACCGAAGTTGAAGGTCCACACTTCGTTCATCAGGTGCTTGATCGGCGTGAAGTAGCCGACGAAGGTGAAGCCGGTCCACAGCGCCACCGTCAGCCAGGCGATGTGCTTGGCGGTTTTCTTACCGGCTTTTTTGACCGACAGCGGCTGGCGGTCAAGCGCGATGCGGGCGCTGCGCGGACCTTCGATCTTGCGTTCGATCCACAGGAAGATTTCGGTATACACCGTTTGCGGGCAGGTGAAACCGCACCACACCCGCCCTGCTATCGCTGTCGCCAGGAACAGCAGGTAGGCGCTGATGATCAGCAGCACCGCGAGGTAGATAAAATCCTGCGGCCACAGGACCAGGCCAAAGATGTAGAACTTGCGTGTGCCCAGGTCAAACAGCAGGGCCTGACGGTCGTTCCATTGCAACCACGGCGTACAGTAGAAAGCAAGCTGCGTCAGCCAGACAAACAACCAGCGCAGACGGGCATATTTACCGTCAACCTCGCGAGGGTAGATCTCCTCGCGTTTTGCATACATCTTGATGACTTGTTCCTGTGGGGTGTTCATTTTGTTTCTGCTATCGGTGGATCGGTAGGAGTGGCAGCGGTGGCTGCAGGCGTAACTGCTGGAACCGCCTTTGTATCATTCGACAAACTCCATACATACGCTGCCAGCACATGGACCTTGGCGTCACCCAGGAAGTCGGCGAATGCCGGCATGGTGGCGGTACGGCCCTTGTTGATGGTTTCCTTGATCGTCTCGATGCTGCCGCCGAACAGCCAGATCCTGTCGGTCAGGTTAGGCGCGCCCAGCATCTGGTTGCCCTTGCCGTCGGCACCGTGGCAGGCCATGCAGGCAGCGAACTTGTCTTTGCCGAACACCGCCTTGATCGGGTCGTGGGTCGATTTGGACAGGCTCAGCACATAGTGCGCCACCGCCTCCACTTCCTTGTCGCCGCCTACCGCCGCACCCATCGGTGGCATCATGCCGGCGCGGCCGTGCATGATGGTTTCCTTGATGGTTTCCGGCGCGCCGCCAAACAGCCAGTCCTTGTCGGTCAGGTTGGGGAAGCCCTTGTTGCCGCGTGCGTCAGAGCCGTGGCACTGGGCGCAGTAGGTCAGGAACAGGCGTTCGCCGATGGCGTGCGCTTGCGGATCGGCTGCCACCGCTTTCAGGTCCTGCTTCTGGAACTGGGCGAACAGCGGGCCGTATTCGGCGTCGGCTTTTTTCAGCTCTTGCTCGTACTCGCCGCTGGATTTCCAGCCCAGCTTGCCGGCGTAGGAACCCAGGCCCGGATACAGGAACAGATAGGCCAGCGCAAACACGATGGTGATGTAGAACAGCCACATCCACCAGCGCGGCATCGGCGTATTCAGCTCGGTCAGGTCATCGTCCCAGACGTGGCCGGTGGTGTCGACATTGACGTCGCTGCGCACGCCGACTTTGACCTTGGATTGCGAATACAGCAGGATGCCGCAGCCGATGATGCCCAGCAGCGTCAGCGCGGCGATGTAGATGTCCCAGAAGCCGTTGGTGAAATCAGCCATGGCGCTTCTCCTCGTCGTCGGCGAACGGCAGCGCGGCTGCCGTGGCGAAGTCGGCGTCCTTGTGGTGCACATAAGCCCACCACAGGATGCCCGCGAAAGTGATGAACGAGACCACCGTCATCACGCTGCTGGCGTTGTCAAACAGGATATCCATGCTAGTTCCTCGCTTTGATCAGGGTGCCCAGGCCTTGCAGGTAGGCGATCAGGGCGTCTTCTTCAGTCTTGTCCTTGAGCTCTTCCGGTGCGGCGGCGATCTCGGCGTCGGTGTACGGCACGCCAATGCGGCGCAGCGCGCGCATCTTCGGCTGCACCTCGGCCGGCACCAGCGCGGTTTTCGACAGCCATGGATAGTTCGGCATATTCGATTCCGGCACCACGTCACGCGGATTGTTCAGGTGGGTGCGGTGCCATTCGTCGGAGTAGCGGCCGCCCACGCGCGCCAGGTCGGGCCCGGTACGCTTGGAGCCCCACTGGAACGGGTGGTCGTAGACGAACTCGCCCGCCACCGAGTAGTGGCCATAGCGCTCGGTCTCGGCGCGCAGCGGACGCACCATCTGCGAGTGGCAGTTGTAGCAGCCTTCACGCACGTAGATGTCGCGGCCGGTCAGGCGCAGCGGCGAATACGGCTTCAGGCCCGCCACCGGCTCGGTGGTCGATTTCTGGAAGAACAGCGGCACGATCTCGACGGCGCCGCCGACGCTGACCACCAGCGTCACCAGCGCGATCAGCAGCCAGGGATTTTTCTCGATCCATTCATGTGAAAATTTCATACTGTGCTCCGATTAAGCGTGGGCCGGGTTCACTGCCGGAATCGGCGCGACCGCAGTCTTGGTGTTACGCAAAGTCATCCAGGTGTTGTAAGCCATCACGCACATGCCGGTCAGATACAGCGCGCCGCCGGCGACCCGCACCACGTAGTACGGATAGGTGGCTTTGACGCTTTCCGCGAAGGTGAAGGTCAGCGTGCCGTCCGGATTGACCGCGCGCCACATCAGGCCTTGCATCACGCCGGCAATCCACATCGCGGCGATGTACAGCACCACGCCGATGGTGGCAACCCAGAAGTGCAGGTCGATCAGCTTGGTCGAATACATCTTCTGCTGGTCGGCCAGGCGCGGGATGATGTAGTAGATCGAACCCATGGTGATGAAGCCCACCCAGCCCAGCGCGCCACCGTGGACGTGTGCAACGGTCCAGTCGGTGTAGTGCGACAGCGAGTTGATGGTTTTGATCGACATCATCGGACCTTCGAAGGTGGCGATGCCGTAGAACGACAGCGAAACGATCATGAACTTCAGGATCGGGTCGGTGCGCAGCTTGTGCCAGGCGCCCGACAGCGTCATCATGCCGTTGATCATGCCGCCCCAGCTTGGCGCCAGCAGCACCAGCGAGAACACCATGCCGACCGATTGCGTCCAGTCCGGCAGTGCGGTGTAGTGCAGGTGGTGCGGACCGGCCCACATATAGGTGAAGATCAGCGCCCAGAAGTGCACGATCGACAAACGATATGAATACACCGGACGTTCGGCCTGCTTCGGAATGAAGTAGTAGACCATGCCCAGGTAGCCGGCGGTCAGGATGAAGCCCACCGCATTGTGGCCGTACCACCACTGGATCATCGCGTCCTGTACGCCGGCGTAGACCGAGTACGATTTGAACAGCGAGGCCGGCATCGACATGCCGTTGACCACGTGCAGAATGGTCACCGCGATGATGTAGGCGGCAAAGAACCAGTTGGCGACGTAGATGTGCTTGACCTTGCGCTTGATGAGCGTGCCGAAGAACACCACGGCGTAGGAAACCCACACCAGCGCGATCAGAATCGCGATCGGCCATTCCAGCTCGGCGTATTCCTTGCCGCGGGTGAAACCCATCGGCAGCGTAACAACCGCGCTCAGGATGACCGCTTGCCAGCCCCAGAAGGTGAAGGCGGCCAGCTTATCGGAGAACAGCCGCACCTGGCAGGTGCGCTGTACCACGTAGTAAGAAGTAGCAAACAGGCCGCAGATACCAAACGCAAAAATCACCGCGTTGGTATGCAGCGGACGCAGACGGCCATAAGTCAGCCATGGAATGTCCAGATTCAGCGCCGGCCAGGCAAGCTGGGCCGCGATGATGACGCCAACGAGCATGCCGATGACGCCCCAGACTACGGTCGCAATCGTGAACTGCTTGACGACCTTGTAGTTGTAATGATGATCCAATTTTGTTCTCCCCAGAACACTTTGATGATGTACGTCAAAGGTTACTTAGGAGAAGCTTAAAAATCCTTGATATAAGTCAAAATCTGCCGGATCACTTGGTGTCAGGCGGAGGATTGTCATCGTCTTGCAGGATGCGCAGCGCCGGGCCGACCAGGTCGTCGAACTGGCCATCGTCGGAGGCGCGGAAGAAGATCCACAGCGCGACAAACACCAGGATCACGCTGAGCGGAATCAGCAGGTAGAGTGCTTCCATCAAGTTTTCCTTCGCAGCCGCAGCGCATTCAGCACCACCACCGCCGAACTGGCCGCCATACCGATGCCGGACAGCCAGGGGTTGAGCAGGCCGATGGCGGCGGCCGGAATCGCCGTCACGTTGTACAGCATGGCCCAGCCGAGGTTCTGGCGGATGATCTGCATGGTGCGTTCGGCGGTGCGGGCGCTGTCCGCCACCGCGCCGAGGCGGCCGTTGAGCAGCACCGCGTCCGCATGGGCCTGCGCCAGCGCGGCGCCGCTGCCCATGGCAAACGAGACGTCGGCCGCACCCAGCACGGCGGCGTCGTTGATGCCGTCGCCGATCATCGCCACCACGCAGCCACGGCGTTGCAGTTGTTGTACGAAATTCAGCTTGTCGGCCGGCAGGTAGCCGCCGACGGTGGTTTCAATGCCGAGCTGATCGCCAACGCGGCGCGCCAGCACGTCATCGTCGCCGCTGACCAGCACCACGGTCTTGCCGGCCTTGCGGAAGTAATCGACGGTGTCCTGTGCATCGGGCCGCAGACCGTCGTGCAGGTGGAAGCAGGCCAGCCACTGGCCTTCAACACCCAGGTAGACCGGCGTGACACCTTCCGCATGTTCGCGCGGCGGTGGCAGGCCGGCAATACCGGCCACAAACTGCGCGCTGCCGAGGCGGTAGCGGCGGTTGTGTACCGTGCCTTCCAGGCCGCAGCCGGCGGTTTCGGTCAGCGTGGCGGCGCTCCAGTTCTCGCGTCCCGCCTCGTCGGCGGCATTGACGATGGCGCGTGCCAGCGGATGGGCGCTGCCGGCTTCCAGCGTGGCGGCCACTTGCAGGCAGAAGTCGGCGCGCATCGCGCCCAGTTGGTGGATGTTTTGCAGCACCGGCCGGCCCCAGGTCAGCGTCCCGGTTTTATCCAGCACGATGTGGGTGGTGCGGTACAGCGTTTCCAGCGTTTGCGGGCCGGTCACCAGCACGCCCTGGCGCAGCAGCTGGTCGGTGGCGGCGGCCAGCGCGGTGGGCGTGGCCAGTGACAGCGCGCACGGGCAGGACACTACCAGCACGGCGATCGCGATCGGCCAGGCGCGCACCGCGCTGCCATCGAGCCAGAACCAGAAGCCGAAGGCCGATAAGGCAAACAGCAGCAAGCCGGCGACAAAGTAGGCGGCCACGCGGTCGGCCCACAGCGAGATGCGCGGTTTCTCGCCGCCGGCGCGGTTGATCAGTTTAATCAGGTCGGACAAGGTGCTGTCCTGCGCCTTGCGGGTGACGCGGGCGATGATCATGCTGCCAGCGTTGATGGCGCCGCCGGGAATGGCGTCGCCGACGTTTTTCGGCACAGGCGCGCTCTCGCCGCTCAGCAGCGACAGGTCGAGCGAGGTGCGGCCTTCGATGATGACGCTGTCGGCAGCCACCGCTTCACCGGGCTTGATAACAATGATGTTATCCACAGCCAGCGCCGCCGCGCGCACGATGGTGGCGGCGCTGCTGGCCGGGTAGTTTTCCAGCAGCGAGGCGGATGCGGGCAGCGCATGCTGCAATCGTTCCAGCGCGGCGCCGGCCTTGCGGCGTGCGCGCAGTTCCAGATAGCGGCTGCACAGCAGCAGGAAGATGAACATCGTCACCGAATCGAACCACACGTCGCCCTGGCCGGTGAAGGTGGCGATGACGCTTGCGCCGAAAGCGGCGGCGATGCCCAGCGCCACCGGCACGTCCATGCCCAGCGTGCGGGCGCGCAGTCCGCTCCAGGCGCCGCGCCAGAACGGCAGCGCGGAGTACAGGATGGCCGGCAGCGTCAATAGCAGACTGGCCCAGCGCAGCAGCGAGGCCATGTCGCTATCCAGCGTGCCATCTCCGGCGGCCAGGTAGGACGGAGCCACATACATCATCACCTGCATCATTGACAGGCCGGCGACGAACAACTGGCGGCCCAGCGTTTTCGAGGCGCGGCGCTGCTGGTCGGCGTGGCGGTCGACATCGTAGGGATAGGCCGAATAGCCGATGGTGTGCAACGCGCCGAGGATGTCGCCGGGCTGGCAGCGGTCTTGTTGCCAGCGCACGTACAGGCGTTCGGTGGCGACGTTCAGCTGCGCGCTGTCGACGCCGGGCAGGCGCGCCAGGCGCTGTTCGATCAGCCACACGCAGGCGGCGCAGCGGATGCCTTCCACCGTGAAGGTGGATTCGCGGCTGTCTTCATCCAGCGCGAAACGCGGATCGGCGTTGTCATACAGTTGCAGTTCCGGCGGCAGCTGCTGCGCGCCTTCGGCACTGGCGGCGTAGGCGGTGCGGTCGCGATAGTAGCTTTCCTGGCCAAGATCGACGATGGTTTGCGCGACTGCCGCGCAACCGGGACAGCACATGGTGTGCGCGGCGCCGGCGATGTTGACGGTCCACGCGGCGTTGTCGACCACGGCCGGCAGTGGCTGGCCGCAGTGGTAGCACGGCGCAGCTTCGGCGTCGTTCAGTGGTTTGGTGTGAGGCATAACATTTCCATCCATTCGGGCGTGACGCCACCCGCTGCGCGGGCAAGCCCGATCACGCCGAAGGCCAGCACCAGCAGGCCGCAGGCGATGCGCATGGAGCGGCGCTGCATCGCTTGCTGTACGCGCGCACCGACCAGGCCAAGGCTGGTCAGCATCGGCAGCGTGCCGAGGCCGAAGGCCAGCATCATGGCGGCGCCGTTGGTGGCGGAGCTGCTCAGCATGGCGGTGGTCAGCGCGCTGTAGACCATGCCGCAGGGTAGCCATCCCCACAGCGCGCCGAGGGCGAAGGATTTTGCGGCGGTGTCGGCGGGCATCAGGGTTTTCATGGCCGGACCGATGACGGGTTGGGCGCGTTGCCACAGCACGCGGCCGCCCTGCTCCAGTATGGCCAGGCCGCGCCAGGCGTTCATCAGGTACAGGCCGAGGGCGACCAGCATCAGGTTGGCCAGCCAGTAGAAGCCCATTTGCACGCCGGCCACGGTGGCCATGTTGCGCGCGCCGCCGGCCAGGCCACCGGCCAGCGCGCCGGCCAGCATATAGCTGCTGATACGGCCGGCGTTATACGCCAGCACCTGCGGCAGCGCGCCAGCGTGCGATCGCGGGTGCGCTGCGGTCGCAACCGCGATCGGGATGGCGCGGCGAACCGGCATGGCCGCATGCGCTGGCGCCATGCCGTCGGGCACTGTGGTGGCGCTTGCGCGCACGGCGTCGCGCGGCCGCGCGGCGGCAGACATCGCGGTAACAATCCCGCCGCACATGCCGGCGCAGTGGATGCTGCCGGCCAGGCCGACAACAAACACTGGCAGTAGCTGTGCAGCGTTCATGGCATCCTCAGATGGTCTTCGAGTAGCGCAGCGGTTGCGGCGCGATGTCCTGCGCCACGCCAAGATAGCGGTCGAACACCATGCAGATATTGCGGATCAGCAGACGGCCTTTCGGCGTCACCGAAATCCATTCATCGTCGATGGTCATCAGGCCATCCTCCTCGAAGGCTTTCAGCTTGCCCAGCTCCGTCTCGAAATACTGGCGGAACTTGATCGGAAAGCCCTGCTCGATCGACGACATCGACAACTCGAAATTGCACATCAGCTTGGCGATTACAATCCGGCGCAGCAGGTCGTCGTTATCCAGCTTGATGCCGCGCGTGATCGGCAGCACGCCGCCGTCGAGTTTTTCGTAATACGCGTCCAGCGTTTTCTCATTCTGGCTATAGGTCGCACCGACCGCGCTGATGGCCGACACGCCGCACGAAATCAGCTCCGCTTCGGCGCGCGTCGAATAACCCTGGAAGTTGCGCTGCAAACGGCCCTGGCGCTGCGCCACCGCCAGCTCATCATCCGGCTTGGCGAAATGGTCCATGCCGATGTAGATGTAGCCGGCGTCGCACAAACGCTGAATGCTCATCTTCAGCAGTTCCAGCTTGACTGCCGGCGACGGCATATCGGCATCGGCGATGCGGCGCTGCGGCTTGAAGATGTGCGGCAGGTGCGCGTAGTTGTACAGCGCGATACGGTCGGGCGAGGCAGCTATCACCTTGTCCAGCGTTTGCGTCATGCTGGCGATGGTCTGCTTCGGCAGGCCGTAAATCAGGTCGATGCTGATCGAGCGGTAGCCGGCGGCACGCGCGGCATCCATCACGGCGCGCGTTTCCGCTTCCGGCTGGATGCGGTTGACCGCCTTCTGCACATCCGGATCGAAATCCTGCACGCCGAGGCTGATACGGTTGAAGCCCTGCTTGCGCAGGCTGTGCACGCGCTCCACGCTGACCGTGCGCGGATCGATCTCGATCGAATACTCGCCGTGCGCGTCATCGGCAAAGTCGAAGTTGGCATGCAGGTGCGCCATCAGGTCGCCCATCTGCTTGTCGCTCAGATAGGTCGGCGTGCCGCCGCCAAAGTGCAGCTGCTCGATCTGTCCCATGCCGTCGAACAAACGCCCCTGCATATCGATTTCCTGCTTCAGGTAGCCGAGGTAGACGGCCGCCTTGCTGCGATCCTTGGTGACGATCTTGTTGCAGCCGCAGTAGTAGCAGATCGTATCGCAGAACGGGATATGCACGTACAGCGACAGCGGGCGGCGGATGCGGCGCATGCGCAGGCCGGCCACCGCTTCCAGGAACTGGCCGTAGCCAAAGTCGTTCTGGAAGCGGTCGGCGGTCGGATACGAGGTATAGCGTGGTCCCGATTGACTCAGTTTGCCAATGATCTCGGCGTCAAATTCAACGGGTGGGAAAGGCGTAATCATAGTTATGCTGCGAGGCGTTTCACTGAGGTTGAAGACTTCTGGGACGCAGCCGCACGCGATGCGCGCGAGCTGCGGGCCGGGCCGAATTTGAACAGGCTGACCGCTTGTGTCAGGCCGCCCGCTTCCAGCGCCAGGCTGGCGGTGGCGGCAGCTGCCTCTTCGACCAGCGCGGCGTTCTGCTGCGTGACCTGGTCCATATGGGCGATGGCGGAATTGACTTGGTCGACGCCGATGCTTTGCTCGTGCGAGGCGACCGAAATTTCACGCATGATGGCGGTGACCTGCTGCACCGAGGCCACCACTTCCTTCATCGTGGCGCCGGCGCGGTCGACCTGCAGCATGCCGGCACTGACCTTGCCCACCGAGACGTCGATCAGGTTCTTGATATCCTTGGCGGCGGTCGCGCTGCGTTGCGCCAGGTTGCGCACCTCGCCGGCCACCACCGCGAAGCCGCGGCCCTGTTCACCGGCGCGCGCCGCTTCGACTGCTGCATTCAGCGCCAGGATATTGGTCTGGAAGGCGATCCCTTCGATCAGGCCGATGATGTCGACAATCTTGCGCGACGAGTTGTTGATTTCGTCCATGGTGGCGATGACGTCGGCGACGATTTCGCCGCCCTGCACTGCCACGTCGGAGGCGTTCTGCGCCAGCTTGTTGGCCTGCTCGGAGTTGTCGGCATTCTGCTTGACGGTGGACGAGAACTCCTCGACGCTGGACGCGGTTTCTTCCAGGCTGGCGGCCTGCGCTTCGGTGCGGCCGGACAGGTCGGCATTGCCGGCGGCGATCTGGCGGGTGGCCACGGCCATCGTCTCAACGTTGACGCGCACGTCGCGGATAGTGGCGATCAGGTTGCTGTTCATCTGTTCCAGCGCGCGCAGCAGCTGGCCCACTTCGTCGGTGGCGTGGGTTTCAAAAGTGCCGGACAGGTCGCCGGCGGCAATCGCGCGGGCGCCGTGCAGCGCACGGTCGAGCGGCTGCAGCACCGAAACGCGCAGCGTGTACCACAGGAAGACGTTGATCAGCAGGCCGACAAAGGTGGCGGCAAAGATGCCGTAGTTGTTGGCGGTATTCCCGTTCAGCAGGGCGGCGGCGCAGACGCTCATCTGCAGCACGTTGACCAGGCTGGTGGCGGCCCAGATGCGGAAGCCGAGCGAGGTATGGCTCAGGCGCGACAGCAGCGTGCCGAAGCCGGGTTCGATCACCTGGCCGTTCTTGATGCGGATGCCGTGGTTGCTTTCGGTGCGGATGGTACGGTAGACCTGGTCCGCCTTGGCGATCTGGTGGCGCTCGGCCTTGACCCGCACCGACATGTAGCCGATGGTCTTGCCGTGTTCGCGGATCGGCGTGATGTTGGCGCGCACCCAGTAGAAATCGCCGTTCTTGCAGCGGTTCTTGACGACGCCGGTCCATGGCGTGCCATCCTTCAGCGAGGCCCACAGGTCGGCAAAGGCTTCGGCTGGCATGTCCGGGTGGCGGACGATGTTTTGCGGCTGGCCCAACAGTTCTTCTTCGCTGAAGCCGCTGACCTGCATGAAATACGGGTTCACATAGGTGATGTTGCCGTTCAGGTCAGTCTTCGACACGATGGCCTGGTCGTCCAGGACTTCTACTTCGCGATTGGTGACTGGTTGATTGTTGCGCATTCGTCTCTCCGGGCGGTTTTATTGCTTTATCGCAATGGATATGATCAGTTTACGTAGTCCACCTGTCGAATTTATTGATTTAGATCAAATTTCGCCGGAATGGAGGGGGTATGCCTCCATTCCGTCAAGGCGGACAGGTCAGAGGTTTTGGTTGGAACGCTGGGCGGGCTTGGTGGCGGTCAGGTCGCGCACATTTTTCTGCACGGTGACGGCTGCGAACAAGCTAAGCACGAAGGCCATGCCGTAAAAGCCCTTCTCACTTAGCGCTAGCTGGGCGTTCCATAAGCCGATTAATAACAGCAAAATTGCCAGGAGTACAGACATCCAGCACAGTCCGTAGTACAGGGATGAAACTGGTATACCTTCGCTGCGGTCGCGGACGGATTTCTGTAGCGAAATAGCGGCAAACAGTCCGTACATCAGAATGGTGAAGTAGTAGCCCTTCTCGTTGAGCGCCATGTTGGCGTTCCACAGGCCGATGATGAAGGTGAGGCAGCCGGCCAGCAGGGCCAGCCAGGAGGCGCCGACGAAGGCGTTGGAGGGAGTGCTCATGCAGTGCTCCTTGTCGAAATGGAAAGCGAGCGCCGGGATGGCGCTCGTTCCATATCAGAGCAGAAGACTCATGCTGGCTTTTTGACCAGGCGCAGCACTTTGCTGCCGAGGGTGACCACGGCCAGCGCCAAGGCGCCGGCGATGACGCCTGCGACCGCGTCCAGCAGGCTAGGCACGATCACGCCCAGTACCGGGCCGACCGTCGGCGTGGCGGCCGCTGCTTGGGTGGCGTGGTGGATGAGGTCGTGGGCGAACGGCAGGCCGTGGGTCAGGATGCCGCCGCCGACCATGAACATGGCCAGCGTGCCGACGATGCCCAGCGTCTTCATCAGCAACGGCGCCGCCGACAGCAGCAGGCGGCCCAGCGCCTGCACCGCCGCACCGCCGCGCTGGGTCAGGTACAGGCCGGCGTCGTCCATCTTGACGATGGCAGCCACCAGGCCGTACACACCGACCGTCATCACCAGCGCGATGCCGACCACCACCGTTACCTGTTGCGCAAAGGCCGCCGTTGCCACCGTGCCCAGCGCGATGACGATGATTTCCGCCGACAGGATGAAGTCGGTGCGCACAGCGCCCTTGATCTTTTCCTTTTCCAGCGCCACCAGGTCGACCTCGGGATTGGCCAGCGCGGCGTGCAGTTCCTGCTTGTGGCCGTCGTCCTCCTTGGAATGGAACAGGCTGTGGGCAATCTTCTCGAAGCCCTCGAAGCACAGATACAGGCCGCCGATCATCAGCAGCGGCGTGATCGCCCACGGCGCAAAGGCGCTGATCGCCAGCGCCGCCGGCACCAGGATGGCCTTGTTCTTCAGCGAACCGACCGCCACCGCCCACACCACCGGCAACTCGCGCTCGGCGCGCACGCCGGCCACCTGCTGCGCATTCAGCGCCAGGTCATCGCCAAGCACGCCGGCGGTTTTCTTGGCGGCGACCTTGCTCATCGCAGCGACATCGTCGAGGATGGTGGCGATATCGTCGATCAGCATTAACAGGCTGGAACCGGCCATCTTGTGCAACTCCTTAGTAGTTTGATAGACAATATTAACCCAAGCGGGCGACAGCACGATACCGCTACAATGGTGATTGCCTCTGAACAAATGGAACCGTCATGACTTTCGCCACCTGGATCACCTTTTTTGTCGCCGCCTGCATTATCGCCGTCTCGCCTGGTTCGGGGGCGGTGTTATCGATGTCGCATGGATTGTCGTATGGCGTGCGTCGCGCTAGCGCCACGATTTTCGGCCTGCAGACCGGCTTGCTGCTGGTGTTCTTCATCGCTGGCGCCGGGGTCGGCTCGCTGCTGATGGCGTCCGAGGTGGCGTTCAATATTGTCAAAACGGTGGGCGCGCTGTACCTGATCTACCTTGGCCTGAGCCAGTGGCGCGCCAAGGTCACCATCGGCGCGCAGCAGCACGCCGAGGTGGTGGTGCCGACCGCCCGCAAGCGTTTCCTGACGGGTTTCCTGACCAATGCCACCAACCCGAAAGGCATCATCTTCATGGTGGCGGTGCTGCCGCAGTTTATCACCCACGCTGCGCCGTTGCTGCCGCAGTTGCTGATCCTGGCGGTGACGATGTGCTGCATCGACCTGGTGGTGATGCACAGCTACGCCTTCCTGGCATCGTCGATGCAACGTTTCTTCCGTGACGCTGGCGCGGTCAAGAAGCAAAACCGCGTGTTCGGCGGCTTGCTGATGGCGGTGGGTGCGGCGCTGTTCTTCGTCAAGCGCGGCGGTTCGACGGCTTAAGTGCAATTATTTGTAAGCGCTGTAGTCGAAATCTAACGTGCGGCGTTAAATCAGGCATCACCCACAGGAGACGCAGCCATGAGCCGCAACATCATCCCGACCGTCGTGCTGGCCGCTTTGGCCGGCTATAGTGCGTTGGCCTATGCCGAAGATCCGCCCGCCATGGTCGGCCGGATTTCCAGCATTCAGGGCCAGGTGACGCTGGTCGGGGAAGGCGAGCCGGTGGGCGCCTCGCTGAACTGGCCGGTGACCGCCGATAACCACGTCAATACCGCCTCCGGCGCGCGCACCGAGTTCCGCGTCGGCTCGACGGCGGTACGGCTGGACAGCGATTCTGATCTGGAAATCGTCGGCATGGACGACGACCTGCTGCGCCTGCGCCTGAACTACGGCAGCGTCAGCATTCGCGTGCGCAGCCCCGAGATGCTGCGCGATTTCGAGCTGAACACGCCGCAGGCGCGCATCACCATGCTGGAGCCGGGCATACTGCGGGTCGACGTTGATCGCCAGCCGGATACCAGCCAGGTCACCGTGCTGGAAGGCAGCGCGCGGGTGGAAGGCGCCGGCTCGTCGGTGGTGGTCAACAATGGCCGCCACGTCGACATCACGCCGGAAGACGTGCGTACCAGCGTCGCGCGCCGCGACGGCTTCGACGTCTGGGCCGAAGACCGCGACCGCCTGGACAGCGCCACCACCACCACCCGCTACGTCTCCAGCGGCATGACCGGCTACGAGGAACTGGACCGCAACGGCAGCTGGACCGACAACGTCGAATACGGCCCGCTGTGGACGCCACGCAACGTGGCGCTGGACTGGGCGCCCTACCGCGACGGCCGCTGGACCTGGCTGGCGCCGTGGGGCTGGACCTGGGTCGATAACGCATCGTGGGGCTATGCGCCATCGCATTACGGCCGCTGGGTGCTGGTCGAGCGCCGCTGGCGCTGGGCGCCAGGCCGTCCCGCCGGGCGTCCGGTGTGGGCGCCGGCGCTGGTTGGCTGGGTCGGCGGCAATGGCGGTCCGCATCATCCGGGACCGGGGCTGGGCTGGTATCCGCTATCGCCGCGCGACCGCTTCGTGCCGAATTACCGTGTCTCGTCCGACTACGAGCGGCGCGTGACGTGGACCCATAACGGCAAGCCGTTCACGCCGCGTCCGGACTTCAACGGCCGTCGCGACGGCCTGACCGTGCTGCCGCGCGACCAGTTTGATGGGCGCCGCAATGTGAATGTCGGACGTGGCGCGCATCTGCTGCCGCCAGCCAACTTCGTCAAGAACGTCACACCGGTGACGCCCCCGCAGGGACCGCAGCGTCCGCTGAGCACCGACCGTGGCGGCCGGGGCGACCGCGACCATGATGGCATCCCCGACCGTTTCGACCGCAACGATGGCCGCAATAGCCGTCCGGGGCCGGGCCGCACGATCACCGCGCCATCGCAGCCGCAGCAGGTGCCGGCGCAACAGCCGCCAGGCCGCATCAGCACGCTGGCGCCGAACCAGTTCGGCCATCCGGATACACCGACGCAGACCATCAATCCGAACGATATGCGGATCGAGCTGCGTCCGCGCTTCAATCCTGGGCAGCCGGGGCAGCCGCGTCCGCAGACATCCCAGTCGCCAGTAATGCCGCAGCCGGTATTGCAGGTATCGCCACAACAACAGCAGCAGCAACGCGAGCGCTTCGACCGCGACCGCAACGACGATGACCACCGTGGCCGTCAGCGTGAGCAGCGCCCGCAACCGCAACCGCAAGCCCAGCCCCAGCCGCCGCGCCAGTTCACGCCGCCACCGCAGCAAGCGCAGCCAGCCCAGCGCGAGCACCGCGAAAGCCGCGAAAACAATCGCAACGACAACCGCCGCAACGACAACCCCCGCGTCAACGAACGCTAATCCGGGGTCAGTTCTGCCAAACGTACACGAGCTCATGTACATTTGGCAGAACTGACCCCCGGTTTATTGTTGGGCTTTGAGGCGCAGGCGGGCGCGCCATTCGCCGAGGGCGGAAAGTGCGCCCTGGAATTCTTTTTCGATCAGATCCGCTTCCGCAGCGGTCACTTTGCCATCCATCAATGCGGTGGAGACGGCTTCCGCTACCGCGCCTACCTGGCTCATTACCTTGCACACCGTCTGCGACAGGTCGTCTTCGCTGACGCTGTCCGGCGTCGGCACCACGAAGGCGGCCATGCCGTGGCGTACCAGCAGGGCGTGCAGCGGCAGGTGCGCTTCCACGACGCCAGCCCGGTGGCACAGGTCCACCACCGTTGATACTTCTTCGAACGACGGGTAGTGCGACGCAATCGTCGGCGCTAGCTTGTTGCGCAGGACGTTGACCGAGATCCCCATCGCTTGCGCCAGCGCGTCGATGCCGCCGGGATAGCTGCGCGCCACCTTGTAGAGCGCGTCGTGCTGATTCATGTCCAGGTATTTACGTGTCATGGTGAAGCGGGCCTTTTATTACCGATGCAAGCGCGAACGCGCGGCGCTATGCTGTTTTTCATTCAACTTCTTTGTGAAAAGACATCATGAAGTCATTCAGTTCTGCGCTGCTGTTGATGGTTTGCCTGGGGGTGGCAGGCAATGTGCCGGCGGAAGCGCGGCCGGCTTCACATTCTGGCACATCGTCGTCGTTTAAAAAGGGATTTTCTTCACAAAAGAGCAACTCCGCTGCCAGGCATAGCAAGCCAGCCGCGCCGCCCGCCAATCGCCAGAGCGGTCCGGGCGCTTTCGGCAAGCAGGCTGGTTCGCCGGCGCAGCCGCAACGCAATACGTCGGCGATGTCGCGCGATGTCGATCGCGGTGCCGCCGAGGCCAATGCGCTGAAGACGCTGGACCAGCGCCGCAACGCCACCACCAATCAGCCGCTGCCACCGCTGAACGATCGCTTGCGTCAGCCGCAGCCTCCGTCACCTGTGGACCGTGCGCCGGCCTCTCCGGCGCCGGGGCCGGGCTATCAACAGCAAGCGTCCGGCAATGGCAATGGCCTGATGGCCGGCGTGCTGGGCTTTATGCTGGGCCGGGCGATGAGCCAGAGTCATCAGCCGGTGTCGTATCCGACCACCAATGGCAGCCAGCCAGCCGCGCAGCACCCAGCCGTTGCGGGGCCGGCGACAGCAGACAGCGCCATGGTTGGCGGCATGCCCGGTCTTGGCGACACCGCGCCCGCAGCCATGACGCCCACCACCGCGACCACCGCGCAGCCCGGCGCGGCCATGACATCCGCCGCTGCGCCCGCGCCGCCGTTCAGCGCCACTGTGCTGCGCTGGTTTGCCTGGTTGTCGGTGCTAAGCCTGCTGGGCTGGGCCGCTGTGTATTCGGTGCGCAAGTTCCGCCGCCTGCGCACCGGTCCGAATTATTCATTTGAAAGGAACTGAAGATGGGCTGGACCGATGCTTACAACTATCTGCGCACTGGCGCCACCAGGCTGATGGGCGATGACGCGCCGCGCACCGATACCGGCCTGCCGCTCGGCGCGCGCATCGGCAGTGTGGTCGGCATCCAGCAGTCGCCGCTGCTGCGCGCGGCCGGCGAAGGCTCGCTGATTGCGCTGCCGGATGCCGATGACACGCGCATCGTCGCCGTCTCGCAGATCAAGCTGAAGCAGTCCGGCGGGCTGTACCGCTATTACCTGGAAACCGGCGACCGCGACGACAAGGAGAAATTCCTGCAGGTCTACCAGAACGCCAGCGGCGAAGTCAGCGAGATCATGTACTGCTCCCAACTGGCGCGCGTGATTCCGGAATCGACCGAGGACCAGGATGCTTACACCGGCCGCACCGGCGCCGGCCTGGGCGACCGCAGCTACACGCTGTGGCGCGAGCAACTCAGCGATATGGAGCTCGATCTGGCGCTGATCTTCGGCGCCAATGAAGGCATCGACTACTGGCGCGACGCCGGCGACCCGGAAGTGGCCTATATGCCGCCCTTCACCGGTACCGAGGTCCGGCTGGACGACGCCAGCGGCAGCACCGGCCTGCGCCAGGAAATGTACTTCATGCCGTATGTGCGCGAACTGCGCAGCGGCAACCACGAATATCTGCTGATCACGACGGAAATCATCCACAGCGTGAACGGCGATACCAGCAAACGCGGAATCCATGTCGACTTCGTCATCGGCATCCCGGTGGAGCAGCAACGCATCGTTATCCAATGATGCGCAACCTTTGTAAACCTTGAGGAAACTGAAATGAGCAACTTGAATGGCTGGGGTTTGACCGCGCGACTGATTTCCAAGCACTTTGGCGCGCTCGGCAATCGCGTTTCCGAGGCGATCGCCAACTTTGATCCGGAAACCGCCACCGAGGCCGACCGCGACCGCCTGGCCGACAACCTGCGCAGCGCCGCGCAAAAGCTGGCCGCCGCCCGCGCCGCCTTCGACAAGGAAGCGTCCGACGTGGTCAAGCTGCGCCAGCTGATCGCGACCGACGAGCAAGCCGCCGGCACGCTGGCCGAACGCCTGTCCGCCGGCAAGATTTCGGAAGCCACCATCACGCTGTTCTGCGACGAGCTGGAAGGCAACAAGGCGCGCCTGCCGCAGGAATTGCAGGAGGAAGCCGATGCGAAACAGTACATGAACGAGCTGCAAACCATCGTCGACGCGCTGTCGAAACAGCTGGCCGAGTTCGATACGCAGGCGAAAAAGGCGATGCAGGCGCTGGCTTCGGCCCGCGCCCAGCAGGATCTGCAACAGCTGCGCGCCGACCGACAGGCCCAGCTGGCCGGCTTGCAAGGCATGCGCGGCCAGTCAAGCGCGCTAAGCGCCCTGACCCGCCGCGCCGACACCATCCGCAACGATGCCGAAGGCCTGCGTATCGTCACCGATATCGGCCAGAAGCCGCTGGACCAGGCCGCCGAACTGGAGGCGATCCGCAAGTCGGTCAGCCAGCCTGCGCTGGGTGGCAATGAGTCGGCGCTGGCGCGTTTGCAGCGCCTGTCCGGCACGCCGGCGCAGGAGCCGCTGGCGCTTGCAAAGTCCTGATCGGGCTACAATATAGGGTAGTGCCGCCGTTGTGGATGGCACTACCTTATTAGATTGGAAAGAATATGCAAGCGATCCCGCCATCAGAGTCCCTCATCGAGTATCCGAGCGACTTCCCGATCAAGGTCATGGGGCCGACTCATATCGATTTCGCCCCGACCATCATTGTGGTCGTGCAAAAGCATGACCAGGATTTTCATGAAGGCAAAATGGAAGTCCGCCCTTCGGCCAAGGGCAATTACACCGGCCTGACCTGCACCGTGCGCGCCACCAGCCGCGAGCAGCTGGATGCGCTGTACACCGAGCTGTCCGCCCATCCGATGGTCAAGATCGTCATGTAATCAGGCTTGCTGGCGCTGGAAGGCGTTAATTTCTTCCAGCAGCCAGTCACGGAACGCCAGCACCTGCGGCTTGCTTGCCGCGTTGGGCGGCGTGACGAAGTAGTATTCATCCGGGCTGGGCGTGGCGATATCGAACAGTCGCAGCAGCTGCCCGGAGGCGATCTCCTGCATCGCCACCACATGCCGCACCAGCGCCACGCCGTTGCCGTCGGCAGCCGAGCGGATCAGCATCGGCAAATCCTCGAACATCAAGCCGCCTGACGGTTCTGACAGGCTCAGGCCAGCCGCGTGCAGCCATGGTGTCCAGCGCTCGGTCGAGCGCAGCAGCGTGTGCCTGGCCAGATCGGCCGGCATGGCGGGCAGCTGCCCACCGCGATAGTGTGGACTCACTACCGGGTAGTAGACATCTCCCATCAGCCTGAGCACCACCATGCCCGGATAGTTGCCGCGCCCGAAGCGGATGCCGACGTCCACGCCCTCGCGCGCCAGGTCCTGCATGTGGCCGCTGGACTGCAACACCACCTCGATATCCGGATGCAGCTCGATGAAACGCCCGAGCCTCGGCGCCAGCCAGCGCGCGGCAAACGAGGGAATCGAGGTAATCGTCAGCCGCTGGTTGATGCTGGTGGCGCGCATGGCGTCGGTGGCGGCTTCGATGTCGGCAAAGGCCTTGCCGAGGAATTGGGCGAACTTCAGCCCGTCGTTAGTTATTTTCACCTGGCGGCCGTGACGCACGAACAGCGCCCGGCCCAGCTCCTGTTCCAGTCCACGCACCTGATGGCTGATGGCGCCGTGCGTCAGGTGCAACTCTTCCGCCGCGCGCGAGAAATTCTCGTGGCGGGCCGCCGCCTCGAAGGCGCGCAACGCGGAAAAATTGGGCAGCCTGCGGGCCATTCTGTGGATAACTTTGTGAATAAAACTAACAAGAATTGCGAAAATATACCGTTATACAGGCACTTACACAAGGTTTACCATGTGAATAAATCTACCTAAGCCGGAGCCGCCATGCCGTTTGAACTGTACGTTGATGCCTTGCACACCAGCCCGTATGCGCTTTCCGTCTTCGTGGCGTTGACCGAGAAGGGCCTGCCCTTCGCCGTCAAGACAGTGGACTTGTACAGCGGCGAACAGAAGCTGGCAGCTTTTGCCGACCGGGCGCTGACGGCCCGCGTGCCGGCGCTGGTGGAGGGCGATTTTGTGCTGACCGAGTCGTCCGCCATCACCGAATACCTGGACGAGAGCTTCCCGCCGCCGGAATACATCGCGCTGTATCCGCGCGACCGCCGCCAGCGTGCGCTGGCGCGGCAGCTCCAGGCCTGGGTGCGTAGCGACCTGGTGCCGGTGCGCGTTGAGCGCGATACGGAAACGGTGTTTTTCGGCAAGGCCTGCGCGCCGCTGACCGAAACGGCGCAAGCCGCCGCATCCAAGCTGGTGCACGTGGCCAGTCACTTCGTGCAAGGTCCGCAGCACCTGTTCGGCGACTGGTCGATTGCCGACACCGATCTGGCCATCATGCTCAGCCGCCTGGTGCGCAATGGCGATGAAGTACCGGCCAAGCTGCGCGAATACGTCGATTTCCAGTGGCAGCGCCCGTCCGTGCAGCAATGGCTGGAGCGCCAGCAGCCGGGCTGAAAGCGGCCTTCGAGGGTATAATGCCGGCATGACGTCCCCAACCTTCCCTGAGATCAAGCATCTCGGCAAAGCCGACTACGACAGCACTTTTGCCGCCATGCGGGCCTTCACCGACGCCCGCACGCCGGACACGCGCGACGAACTGTGGATCGTCGAGCATCCGCCGGTCTACACGCTGGGCCTGGGCGCCGATCGCGGCCACCTGCTGGCCGGGACGTCGGAGATACCCGTGGTGCAGACCGACCGGGGCGGCGAAGTCACCTACCATGGCCCCGGCCAAGTGGTGATCTACCTGCTGATGGACCTGCGCCGCAACAAGCCGGGCGGCAAGCTGTATGCACGCCAGTTTGTACATAAAATCGAGCAGGCGATCATCAATGTCTTGCAGGCGTATAATCTTGTCGGTGAGCGCGTGGAAGGCGCGCCGGGCATCTATATGGCCGGCGGTGACCACCAAGGCGCCAAGATCGCCGCGCTGGGCTTGAAGGTACGCGGCAATGGCTGCACCTACCACGGGCTGTCGCTGAATGTGGCGATGGACCTGGCCCCGTTTTCCTGGATCAACCCATGCGGCTATGCCGGGCTGGAAACAGTCGATATGCGTACTGTCGGTGCGCAGGCAATGCTGTCGGATGTGCAACAGCAGCTGGCCGAGGAATTAGTCCGCGTCCTGGCGGCAAACGAATGAACTGATTATGACCACTGAAACTCCTGTAGCTTACAACCCGAGCGAAAAGCAAAAAGGCGCCAGCAAGACGTCGCGCATTCCGATCAAGATCGTGCCGGTCGAGCAGGTCGAGCGCTTGAAGAAGCCGGACTGGATCCGCGTCAAGGCCGGTTCGCCGAACACCCGTTTCTACGAAATCAAGGAAACGCTGCGCGAGAACAAGCTGGTCACCGTCTGCGAAGAAGCCAGCTGCCCGAACATCGGCGAGTGCTTCGGCAAGGGCACGGCCACCTTCATGATCATGGGCGACAAGTGCACCCGCCGCTGCCCGTTCTGCGACGTCGGCCACGGCCGTCCGGACCCGCTGGACAAGGATGAGCCGACCAATCTGTCGCACACCATCGCCAAGCTGCGCCTGAGCTACGTGGTGATCACCTCGGTGGACCGCGATGACTTGCGCGACGGTGGTGCCGCCCACTTTGTCGAGTGCATTTCCAACACCCGCGCGCTGTCGCCGAAAACGCAGATCGAAGTGCTGGTGCCGGACTTCCGCGGCCGCCTCGAAAAAGCGCTGGCGATCTTCGCTGACGGTCTGCCGGATGTGATGAACCATAATCTGGAAACCGCACCGCGCCTGTACAAGGAAGCGCGTCCGGGTTCGGATTATATGCACTCGCTGAAGCTGCTGAAGGATTTCAAGGCCCTGTATCCGCAGGTGAAGACCAAGTCCGGCATCATGGTTGGCCTCGGTGAGACCGACGAAGAAATCCTGCAAGTGATGCGCGACATGCGCGAACACGACATCGACATGCTGACCATCGGCCAGTACCTGGCGCCGTCCAACAGCCACCTGCCGGTGCGCCGCTACGTGCACCCGGATGTGTTCAAGATGTTTGAAGAAGAAGCCTACAAGATGGGTTTCAAGCACGCTGCCGTCGGCGCCATGGTGCGCAGCTCGTACCACGCGGACGAGCAAGCACACAACGTGCTGGCTGCAGGCTAAGTAGTCGACGCTGTCGTTATTGACAGCGTCGCCCTGCTTTGCTGCCGGATCTTATTTCGACGGGTCGTTATCTGGCGCCAGCACTACCGGCTGGCCGTCTTCCGTCACGTCGGTACCGTCAAAGACCACCACCGTGTTGCCGCCCATCTTGGGCATGGTAATCGTAATCTTGCCGCCATCCTGCGCGAAGCTGCCTTGCGGCGCGCAGGTGCCGAATTCGGGCGTTGCGGTAACGCCGGAAGCTTGGACCACCAGGAAGAAGAACAGCGCCTCGCAACTATTGCCGCGACCGCCGCTGCTGGTCATCAGCACGAATTGCTTGCTGTCGGAATGCTGGAATAGACGGACCGGCTTTTGCCAAGCTGCGTCATCGCCGTTGAACAGTGGCGTGCCGTTGAGCGTGACGGCGGACTGGCCGTTGGCCAACTGGGTTTGAGCCAGTTGGCCAACGATCGTATTCAGCGTTGCAGGCAGATTATCGCTGTTGATGTCGAAACTGCCGCTGGCGGTGGGCAAGGCTGGCGCGACTTCTTGCGACGGCGTATTCACCGGGGCGGACATCGCTGCCGAGATTTCATCCGACAGTTTCTGCTCCTCGGCCCTGTTGCGGTAATTCTGGTAAGCGGGGATCGCCACGGCGGCCACAATACCCAGCAGCATGACGCCAAAGGTGAGGCCGACAGCCCAGCGCGACCAGGATTTCTGAACGCGGTTGAAGTGTTCGAGGCTTTCCCACTTGCCATTCTTCCAGGCCATTTCCCGGCCTTTGATGCCCAGCCAAATGGCAAAGATGAAGCCGATGTACGGGATCAGCGCCAGCAGACCTATCCAGGTGCGGTTACCGATGGCCCATATCCAATTCAGCAGGAAGGCGCCCCAGCTCCATCCTTTGACGCCTTCAGGTATGGCTTCGGAGGCCGGTTGCGCCGGTGCTGCCGGCACTGCCGGCGCCGGGTGATGAACAGTTGCCGGCTGTGCGGTCAGGGGTTTTCCGCAGTTCTTGCAAAACGCTGCCTGATCGTCATTTTGACTGCCACATTCACTACAAAACATATTGGTTTCCTCTTTTAGCCAAGCAAGGCAAACAGAATTCGGATGATGGAAAGCACGCCAACAACCATCAGGATGATCTTTGCGTACTGCGGAATCGGTGTGACCTTGCCGTCTTTTTCCAGATAGATATCGCCGGTGTACAGAATGAACAACAGGGCTGGCGAGAAGAACAGGCAGCACAACACTGCGAACCAGCGTTTTCTAAACACGGGGACATCGTCGTACCTTGCGTAGCTGACTGGCGTGCCAGGCGACGCGGCAACTGGCGGTACTGCTTGCGGCGCGCCGCACTTGGAGCAGAAGCGGGTGGTGTCGGTGATTTCGTTGCCGCATCCACGGCAGAAAGCGATGGCCATAGTCGGCTCCTTTTTATTGGGTATGCATGCCGATCAGGGCCAGCACGGAAATGGAAGAAAGTACGATGCCGGCAATGGCCATCTTCTTTGCGGCGATGTAGCTTTTGACGCTGACCGCGCCGAAAACGATGGAGACTGTGGCAAACATCAGGAAGCCGATGATGGTGTCCTTGTCCATGGGTTCTTCGTCGAACAGGATGAGAAAGCAGATGATGCCCAGCACCAGCGAGGTGATACCCATCCATTTGGGGCCATCGGCTGCCAAGGCTGCGCTGTCGGGCACTTTTTGCACGGCGCCGCATTGCGGACAGGTCGGCGCCGACTCATGTATTTCCTTGCCACAGCCTCTACAAAATACCATTCGTTTCCCTTTCGGACATTCGTTGGAGTAGTTATTGAATTGAAAAAAATAGTTCAATAACACAATTTCTTATAGGAATTATCTTAACGAAAGGGAATAGCTTAGAAACTCTCCAATACTCACAAACAAAAACTTTTTATTCGCCGGGACGGTTCTAGTATTATTTCTATTTCCCTGATCATTTCATCCACGTTATAGGATATCTATCATGTCGCTACGTATTAATGACATCGCCCCGAATTTCACCGCCAACACCACCCACGGCAAGATCGACTTCCACGAGTGGATCGGTGACCAGTGGGCGATCCTGTTTTCGCATCCGAAAGACTTCACGCCGGTCTGCACCACCGAGCTGGGCTACATGGCCAAGATCGAACCGGAATTCACCAAGCGTAACGCCAAGCTGATCGGCCTGTCGGTCGACGCTGTCGAAAACCATGAGAAGTGGGCTGCCGATATCGAAGAAACCCAAGGCGCCGCCGTCAAATATCCAATGATCGGTGACACCGACCTGGCCGTGGCCAAGCTGTACAACATGCTGCCAGCCGAAGAAGAAGGCACGCATGAAGGCCGCACGCCAGCTACCAACGCCACCGTGCGCTCGGTATTCATCGTCGGTCCGGACAAGCGCATCAAGCTGACGCTGACCTACCCGATGACCACCGGCCGCAACTTCGACGAAATCCTGCGCGTGCTGGATTCGATGCAGCTGACCGCCAAGCACAAGGTCGCCACGCCGGTGAACTGGAAAAACGGCGATGACGTCATCATCACCACCGCTGTCAGCAACGAAGAAGCCGAAACCAAATTCCCAGGCTTCCGCACCATCAAGCCCTACCTGCGCGTGACCAAGCAGCCGGTTTAACAATGAGCGTGCGCATAGAGGAATCGTGGAAGCAGCGGCTGCAAGGTGAGTTTGAGCAGCCTTACTGGGAATCCCTGACTTCCTTTGTGCGTGCCGAATATGCGGCCACGCAGTGCTGCCCGGCCGGCAAAAACATCTTCCGCGCCTTCGACCTGACGCCGTTTGATGACGTCAAAGTCGTCATCCTCGGACAAGATCCGTATCACACGCCCGGCGCCGCCATGGGCTTCTGCTTCTCGGTCCCGGATGGCAATCGTCCGCAACCCAGCTTGCAGAATATTTTCCAGGAACTGCACAGCGACCTTGGCGTTGATCGTCGCCACACCGATTTGAGCGACTGGGCGCAGCAAGGCGTGTTCCTGCTGAACAGCGTGTTGACGGTGCGTGCGCGCGAAGCCGGCTCGCATGCCAACAAGGGCTGGGAGACGTTCACCGACAGCGCCATCAAAACGCTGTCGCAGCAGCGGGAAAACATCGTCTTCATCTTGTGGGGCAGCTATGCCATCGCCAAGCGCGCGCTGATCGACAGCCGCAAGCACCTGGTGATTACCTCGCCTCACCCATCACCGTTCTCCGCGCACAAAGGCTTCTTCGGTAGCCGGCCATTCTCGCGCGCGAACGATTACCTCACCTCCAACGGCCACGCGCCGATTCAATGGGCTTGAACATGGACGCCAGCAAATTCACCACGGAGTATTTCAACACCTTCGGCAAGGGCACGCTGCCCGATCATCTGGGCATCGTCATCACGTCGGTGAAGGAAGGCGAGATCGTCGCCGAGTTCGACGTCACCAAAAACCATCTGGCGCCGAACGGCTTCCTGCACGCCGGCAGCGTGGTGACGCTGGCCGATACCGCCTGCGGCTATGCGTGCTTCTCGCACCTGCCTGACGATGCGCAGAACTTCACCACGATCGAACTGAAATCCAACCACCTGGGCACCGCGCGCGAAGGCACGGTGGTGGCGACTGCCACGGCGGTACATCTGGGCCGTACCACGCAGGTGTGGGATGCCACCGTCATCAACAAGTCCACTGGCAAAACAATAGCGTTGTTCCGCTGCACACAAATGGTTTTGTATCCCAAATAGCTGCTAAATTTGCGGGTAGGCATGACATTCATGAGGACCCACGATGATCAAATTCTCCCGCATGGCAGCCATCGGCCTACTGCTGGCCTCCTCGCTGGCGATGGCGCAAACGCCCTACACCGACGACTCCACGTATCAAGGCCTGGGCGGCAAGGACGGCATCAAGAAAATCGTCGATACCTTCATTACGCTGGTACTGGCCGATCCCCGCATCAAGGACAATTTCAACGATTTCGACATCCCGCAGCTGAATGTGCGCTTGCAGGAGCAGTTCTGCGAGTTCGCCGGCGGCCCTTGCAAATACACCGGCAAATACCGCGACAAGACCATGGACGGCGTCGGCACGGTGCGCGACATGAAGACCGTGCACCAGGACCTGCAGATCACCAACGCCATGTTCAACGCGCTGACCGAGGATTTGCAGATCGCGATGGAGCAGCACAATGTGCCAAGCAGCGTTGCGCTCAAGCTGGTCGCCAAGCTGGCGCCGATGCAGCGTGACATTGTGACCAAATAATCGCCAGGAGCGGAGCCATGAAAAAACTCATCCCAGCATTGTTGGCATGCGCGTGCGCCAGCGTCGGTGCGCAGGACATGGGCAAGCTGCTTGCCACGGGCGGCGTCTCGCAGGTGGAGGGCGCGGGCGGCGGCGGCATCACGCCTTGGGCGCTGATCACAGGCTACGGCACGCGCGACTCGTGGGGCGCCAATGCGCACTTCACCTACGTCAGCACACAGGACTATCAGCTCAACACCTATGGCGTCGCGGTTGGCATTGCGGACCGGGTGGAGCTATCGCTGGCCAAGCAGGAATTCAAGGGCAGCCTGGCGCCGCTGAATCAGCTCAACATCAAACAGGATATCGTCGGCCTCAAAGTGAAGGTGCTGGGTGACGCTGTGTATGAACAGGATAGTTGGGTGCCGCAGGTGGCGGTCGGCGTCATGTACAAGAAGAACAAAGGCATAGACGGCCTGGGCGCGCTGGGCGTCACCAACGTCAAGCAACTCGGCGCCAAGGACGATAGCGACTATGATTACTACGTGTCCGCCACCAAGATCTATCTGGAATACAGCCTGCTGTTGAATGCCACGCTGCGCGCCACGCGGGCGAACCAGATGGGGATACTGGGCTTTGGCGGCGACAGAAATGAAGACCGTCGCCTGAAGCCCGAGTTCTCGGCCGCGTACCTGATCAACCGCAAGCTGGTGCTGGGCGCCGAGTACCGCCGCAAGCCACACAATCTCGGCGTGGATAACGAGAAGGCATATTACGACGTGTTCCTCGCGATATTCCCCAACCGTCATTTCTCGGCGACGGTGGCATATGCCAACCTGGGGGACATCACCATCTTCAATCCTAAAAAGCAGAAGGGACTCTATCTGTCCCTCCAGGCGGGCTTTTAGTTTTAGTAGCTTTTGTACGGCAGGAATTTTCCGCTCAGGACCACCTGCACGCGGTCGCCTTTTGGATCGGCTGCGCGCTGGATGTCCATCGAGAAGTCGATGGCGCTCATGATGCCGTCGCCGAATTCTTCATGGATCAATTCCTTGATGGTGGTGCCGTACACGCTGACGATTTCGTACCAGCGGTAGATCAGCGGATCGGTCGGCACGGCGCTTGGCAGCGAGCCTTTGTACGGCACGATCTGCAGCCACGCGGCTTCCTCGTCGGTGAGGCCGAACAGCTGCTGCGCCTTGTCGGCCTGTTCGCGGTTGAAGGTCATCTGGCCGAGCAGCGCGGCGGTGGTCCATTCTTTACTTTGTCCGAATTCCTTGGCCAGATCGCCCCAGCGCAGGCCTTTGGCGACTTTGGTCGAGATGATTTTTTGCGTGACTTGATTGCGGTCCATGAGGTTTCTCCTTTAGTTGGAACGGTGGACGAGGAAGTCCACCAGATGATTGCGTAAGGGGTAGAACTGCGGGTCGTGGTGCATGCCGGCGCGCGTACGGTCCTTGGGCAGCGGGTTGCTGACCACTTCGGCGATGCGGGCGCGCGGTCCGTTTGACATCAGCATGATCTTGTCCGACAGCAGAATCGCTTCGTCGACATCGTGCGTGATCATGAAAACGGTTTGATGGGTGGCGGCGCAGATTTTCAGCAGCTCGTCCTGGATCACGCCACGTGTCAGCGCATCCAGTGCGCCAAAGGGTTCATCCAGCAGCAGCATCTTCGGCTCGATCGCGAACGCGCGGGCGATGCCGACACGCTGCTTCATGCCGCCCGACAGCTCGGACGGTTTTTTGTTTTCCGCATGTGCCAGGCCGACCATGGCGATAAAGCGTTTGGCATGCCCGGTCTTCTCGGCCTTGCTCCACTCCGGATAGCGCGACTGCACGGCGAACAGCACGTTCTCCAGCACCGTCAGCCAGGGCATCAGCGCATGGCCCTGGAATACGACGCCACGTTCCAGGCCGGGGCCATTGATCTCGCGGTTGTTCATGAAGGCGTGACCTTCGGAGGCGGATTCCAGCCCGGCCAGTACATTCAGGATGGTCGATTTGCCGCAGCCGGAATGGCCGATCACGCAAACGAATTCGCCCTGCTCGATATCGAAGGAGACGTTTTCAAATACCGGCGGCGCCGATGGCACGTAGCGCTTGGCCAGGTCCTGCACGCGCAGGAAGGGAATGTTATTCGACATAAGTCACCAGTTTTTGCAGTCGTCCCAGCGCCAGGTCCAGCAGCATGCCTACCACGCCAATCAGCACGATGGCGAACAGCACGCTGGTCAGCGACAGGTTGTTCCATTCATTCCAGACGAAGTAGCCGATGCCGGTGCCGCCAACCAGCATTTCGGCGGCGACGATCACCAGCCAGGCGATGCCCATCGAGATACGCATGCCCGTCAGGATGGTCGGTGCAGCCGCCGGCAGGATCACGCGGTGCGCGGTACGCAGCGGCCCCACTTCCAGCGTGCGGGCGACATTGAGCCAGTCGCGCCGCACCGAGGCGACGCCGAAGGCGGTGTTCATCAGCATCGGCCACAGCGCGCAAATGAAGATGACGAACATGCCGGACAGCGAAGAGTCCTTGATGGTGTACAGCGCCAGCGGCATCCACGCCAGCGGCGAGATCGGCTTGAGGATCTGCACATAGGGATTCAGCGCGCGCTGCATCAGCGGCGACATGCCAAGCACAAAGCCGACCGGGATCGCTACCAGCGCGGCCAGCAGGAAGCCGATGCCGACCCGCGCCAGCGAGTAGCCAAGTTGAATGCCGATGCCTTTGTCGTTCGGGCCGTTGTCATAGAACGGATGGGCGAGATGGCCGGCGGCGGCGCGGCCGAATTCCAGCGGCGTGGGGAAGCCGCCGCTGCTCTTTGGCGCCGCTGCGGACTTGCCCATCAGCGCGGCGTATTCCGCGTCGGCCGCAGCGGTGGCGCTGTCCTCCGCCGTTGTGCCGGCGCTCGTCGGCAGCGTGGCGAGGTGCCAGGCGCCGACAATCACCAGCAACAGCAGCAGCGATACCAGCGCAGCGCGCAGGTTCAATGAAGTCCGCATCAACGGCTGCTCCGCTTGATGGCAAAGCTGTCGGCATACGCCGCTGGCTTGGCCGGATCGAACACTTTGCCCATCACGGTAATCGGCTTGTTTACGCCTTGCGGCACCGGCTGGCCCAGTTCCTTCATGTGCTTTTTGGCGTCGGTCAGCAGCAGCACTTTTTCGGTGATGGCCTGGTAGTCGATGTCTTCCTTGATATAGCCCCAGCGCTTCATCTGCGTCAGTATCCACACGCCCATCGAGTGCCACGGCACCGGATCGAAACCGGCACGGCCAGGCACGGTGCGTACATTGCCCAGGCCATCGGCAAACTTGCCGGTCAGGACTTGCGTGACCACGGTTTCCGGCTGGTTCAGGTAAGCCGCCGGCGAAATCACCTTGGCCACCAGCGCGCGATGCTGTGGATCGTTGGCCATGGCGGCGGCGGTCAGCACGGCGCGGAACAGCGCGGCAAAGGTGTTCGGGTTCTGGCGCACGAATTCGTCCGGCGCACCGAAGGCGCAGCATGGGTGGCCATCCCAGATTTCCTTCGACAGGATGTGGATGAAACCTACTTCGTCATACACGGCACGCTGGTTGAACGGATCGGGACCAAGGAAGCCGTCGATGTTACCGGCGCGCAGATTGGCCACCATCTCCGGCGGCGGCGTCACGCGCAGCTGTACGTCGCGGTCCGGATCGAGGCCATGCTCGGCCAGGTAGTAGCGCAGCAGGTAGTTGTGCATCGAGTATTCAAACGGGATGGCCAGCTTGAAGCCCTTCCATTGTTTCGGATCGCGCTTGTCCTTGTGCTTGACGTGCAGCGTAATCGCCTGACCATTGATGTTCTGGATGGTGGCGATGCGCACCGGCTGTGGCGCGGCGCCGCCCAGGCCCAGCGACATCGCCAGCGGCATCGGCGACAGGAAGTGCGAGGCGTCGTGCTCCTTGTTGATGATCTTGTCGCGGATCAGCGCCCAGCCGGCGGTCTTGTTCAGCGTGACGTTGAGGCCCTGCTTGCGGTAGAAGCCCAGCGGGTCGGCCATGATCAGCGGTGCCGCGCAGGTGATGGCGATGAAGCCGACCTTCAGGTCTTTCTTCTCCAGCGCACCATTGGCGCCTTTCGTCTCTTGCGCCATCGCCTGCATGGCGCCCACCGGCAGCACGCTGGCGATGGCGGCGCGCGCGGTGTTGGCGCCGACCGCGCGCAGGAAGTCGCGCCGTTGCTGCGCTTGCGGGAACATGGCGCGCAGCAGCGATTCTTCGACGACATCGTTGCTTAGTTGTTCGACGGAGGCAGCTTCTTCTGCCGCGTGTTCGGCGGCGCTGGCGTGACGTCCGCAGCCGCAGGCCAAGGCCGGGCGGTCGGCGTCATAGGAACGGAAGATCGACATGGACTACTCCTGGAGTGGTTATGTCGATGATGCTCGCAAGCGTCGGGCCAAGCGCCTGCGGCTGTAGTGCTTCCCCTACATCAGACTTTAATCAGCTGGTGCTGCACGGCGTACAGGGCGATGCCGACGTCGTTGCTGGTGCCGGTCTTTTCCAGGATGCGTGCACGATAAGTGCTCACCGTGTTGGAGCTGACGCCCAATTCCAGTGCAATCTGCCCGACGCTGCGGCCGGCGGCAATGGCTTCAAAGACCTGGTATTCGCGCTGCGACAGCGCTTCATGCGGCAGCTTGGGGGCGCTGCCGGGGGCCAGTGAGCCTCCGCTGGCGATCAGGCGGATGGCGGCCAGCAGTTCGTCGGCGTCCACGCTTTTATTCAGGTAGCCGGCGGCGCCCAGCTTGTAGCAGCGCAGCGCGTACTGTTTTTCCGGGTAGGTGGACAGCATCAGCACCGGCAGGCGCGGCGTGCGACGCTTTAGTTCCTCCAGCACTTCCAGGCCGTCCTGCAAGGGCAACGCGATATCCAGCAGCACCATGTCGATCGCCTGGATGCCGGCCTGGCGCAGCGCTTCCGGGCCATCGGCGCATTCGGCGGCCACTTCGATGTCGCCGGCATCGGCAAGGATCTGTTTCAGGCCCTCGCGCACCACGCGGTGGTCGTCGCACAGCAGCACGCGGATCATGTGGCGCTCCGCAGCGGCATGGTCAGGCGGACGCGCGTGCCGACGCCGCCGTCGCCACGCTCGATCTCCAGTGCGCCGCCGAAGTGCAGCGCGCGTTCGCGCATGCCCATCACGCCGTAGGAGCCCCGGTCGCTGAGGCGCGCGCTGGGTGCGCCCACGCCGTTGTCGGCCACTTCCATCTGCAATTCATGCGACAGCAGGTGGATGCGGATGCGCACCGCCGTGGCGCCGGCGTGGCGCGCGACATTGCTCAGCATCTCCTGGAAAATGCGGAACACGGCGGTGGCCTGCTGCGCTTCCGGCGCTGGCGCTTCGGGTGCGGCGACGATGTCGGCGTCGCAGTCGATTTCGGTGGCGTCGGCAAACTCCTGCAACTGCCACTCCAGCGCGGCCACCAGGCCCTGGTGATCGAGGATGCTGGGACGCAGATCGGTGATGATGCGGCCGACGTCTTCCACCGCGCGCTCGATCAGGCGGTTCATGGTCTGGCATTTGTCGGCCACCGGCGCGCGGTCGTTGACGCGGCGGGCGATCCAGTTGACGTCGAACTTCAGCGCCACCAGCAGGCTGCCCAGTTCATCGTGGATTTCGCGGGCGATGCGCTTGCGTTCCTGTTCGCGCACCGCTTCGGTGTGGGCCGACAACTGGCGCAGTTGCAGCAGCGCCTGTGACAGTTCGGCGGTGCGCTCGGCCACCCGCTGTTCCAGCTCCAGGCGGGCGTGCGCCAGCGCTTCCTCGGTCTGCTTGCGCTGCGTGATGTCGGTGAAGGTGATGACGGCGCCACGCACTTCGCCCTGGTCGACCACCGGGTGCGACGAATATTCGGCGTTGAAGCGGCTGCCGTCGGCGCGCCAGAACACTTCCTGGTCGTTGCGGCACGGCCGTCCGGTGCGGAAAGCCAGGAAGATCGGGCATTGCTGCTCTTCGTAGTGGCTGCCGTCGGGATGCGAGTGGTGGATCAGGTCATGCATGTTCTGGCCCAGCACCTGCGCGGTGCTGTAGCCGAGGATTTCCGCACCGGCGCGGTTGATGAAGGTGCAGCGGCCATCGAGATCGACGCCGAACATGCCGTCGCCGGTGGATTCCAGCAGCAGCGTCAGCTTGTCATGCCAGGCCGCCTGCATGGACGCTTAGCCTTTCAGCGATTCGTCCAGCAGCTTGTGCAGCGCGGGGAAGTCCGGCTCGCCGAGGTAGCGCTTGAGGATCTTGCCGTCCTTGCCGATGACGAAGGTGGTTGGCGTCATCGATACATTGCCGTAGGCCTTGGCGGCCGAGCCGTCGACATCCAGCGCCACCTTGAACGGCAGCGCGCGGGTTTCGGTGTAGTTGATGACATAGTCCGGGCGGTCGTAGCTCATCGCCACGGCGACGAACTCCAGGCCCTGCGGCTTGAACTTGTTGTAGGTGGCGACCATGTCCGGCATCTCCTTGACGCAGGTGGCACAGTCGGTGGCCCAGAAATTCACCATCACCACCTTGCCCTTCAGGCTTTCCGGCGTGATCTTGTCGCCCTTGATGCTGAGGAAGGTCAGCTGCGGTGCCACCTCGCGCTTGGAGACCGTGGCGTAGACGCCGACGCCAATGGCGGCCACCACCACGGCGGCAATGACCGGCTTGATCCAGCCGCGCGAGGAGCTACTCATGGATTACTCGTGCTGTTGGCGGTGTTGGCCGGCTGTGGTTGATACGATTTCCACTCTTCTTCCGAGATGTATTCGAATACCTTGACCACTTTGGTCACGCCGCTGACGCCACGGGCGATGTCGGCGCCGATCTGGCCTTCGCGCTGGGTGACGCGGCCCTGCAGGTAGACCACGCCGCGCTCGGTGACCACCTGATACGAGTTGGCGGAAATGTCCTTGGCGTCGACCAGGCTGGCCTTGACCTTGCCGGTGATGATGGTGTCGCTGGAGCGCGAGGTGTAGCTGGCCGGGCCGGCGATCTCCATCTCGTTGATGACGTCGATGACGCCTTCGATGCCGCGGATTTCGCGCTCGATCTGCGCCTTCATCGCTTCATCGCGCACTTCGCCGGTCAGCAGCGCGCGGCGGTTGAAGCTGTTGATATTGACATGCGCGGCGTTGCCGCCGACATTGGTGATCTTGATTCCGCCCTTGACTTCAATCGCCCGGTCTTCGGTTTGCGCGCCGAAGGTGCGGCGGTCGGAGGCGGCCAGCGTACCGGAAATCGCACCGCCCGCGACCAGCGCGACGCAGCCCGTCAGGGAAGCCAAGGACGCCACCATCGCGCCGCACAGCACGCTCATGGCCAGCGGACGTTGTACCTTTTTCCAGATAGCGCTGGAATTATTCATTCACATCTCCTCCGAACAGGGCGACGTCGATGCCGTCGCAAATAGCATGGATGGTAACCAGGTGGACTTCCTGGATGCGGGCGGTGCGGTCGTGCGGCACGCAGATGTGCACGTCGGCGTCGGTCAGCATCTTGCCGATGGCGCCGCCGCCCTTGCCGGTCAGCGCCACCACGCGCATTTCGCGTTCCAGCGCCGCTTCAATCGCCGCCACCACGTTGCCCGAGTTGCCCGAAGTGGAAAACGCCAGCAGGATGTCGCCGGCCTGGCCGAAGGCCTGCACCTGCTTCGAGAAAATCTCGCGGTAGCTGTAATCGTTGGCCACGGCAGTCAGGATCGAGGTGTCGGTGGTCAGCGCGATGGCCGGCAGCGGGAAGCGCTCGCGTTCGAAGCGCCCCACCAGCTCGGCAGCGAAGTGCTGCGAGTCGGCGGCCGAACCGCCGTTGCCGCAGACCAGAATCTTGTTGCCGTTGGACAGTGCCGTGAACATCATCTCAATCGCTTGCGCAATATGCGGCGCGAGGACGGTGGCGGACTGGATTTTAGTTTCGGCACTTTCGTGGAAGTGCGCCAGGATGCGTTGATTAGTCATAGTGTGCTGATTATAGTGCAGTCGTCCGGTTGACCGGACAAGCGCTGTTAAAAATGCTTACATCTCTAGTGCGTTTTGTATCCATGATAACTTTTCCGCGTCGATGGCGACCAGGTCGAAGCGGCACGGCGGTGGAATTTTGTGACGTAAAAGATAATATTGCGCCGCACGAAACAGCCGCTGCTGCTTGGCCGGCGTCACGCTGTAGACGGCGCCGCCGAATTTTTCGCTGGCGCGGCGGCGCACTTCGACAAACACCAGCATCGGCCCATCCAGCATGATCAGGTCGATTTCGCCCGATTTACACAGGAAATTGCGCTCCAGCAGCGTCAGGCCGTGGGCTTCGAGGTGGGCCAGCGCCCGGTCCTCGCCCAGCCGGCCCAGCCGTTGCTGTGGAGTGCGCGACATGATGTCCTCATGGGTTGACCGGCTCCGGCGCGCCGTTCTTGTAAACGGCCGCTGGTTCGATGCGCTCGAAGCTGGATGGGCCCTGGCCGAAATCGACGCTCAGCCTGCCGGTGACGCCATCCAGCTGGAAACGGCCGGCCGGATGGCGGCCGATCTCCCGCGCCACGCGGAAGGCGTCGATGCCCAGCGCGTACAGGCGCGACATGTCGGCGCTGCCGACGCCGGCTTGCAGCGGACGCGGGTAGACCATCACCGCCGGGTGGTCGCGCTGGACTTGCCATGGCAGGTCCAGCAGGCGCACGCCGTCCAGATCCTGGGTCGGGAAGCCGGCGTCGCGGCCCGGATTCAGCGCCGAGGTGCCGTAGATCGGCAGGCCGCTGAATTGCTCGGTGGGCGCTGCGGGTGGCGGTGGCGGCAGCGCGTCGGCGGTGCTGAAGATCGGATTGGTCGGCTCGGTGCTGACATTGCTGCCAAGGGCGATACGCAGCTGGCGTGTCTGGTCGGCGCCCATGGCCGAGAACAGCAGCGCCGGCAGGTTCTGGCGCAGGCCGGCGCGCAGCTGCATCAGGTCCGGATCGCTGAGGTAGCTGTCCGGCGCGTTCAGTTCGATGGTGCGCACCGGGCGGCCCAGGCGCTGCCACTCGGCGGCAAAGGCGGCTGCCACGCGGCGCTGCCATGGCGAATTGGTGAGCACCACCACGGCGGCGCCGTCCGGCTGCTCTTTGGCGGCCCATTGGGCCACCTGGCGCGATTCTTCCTCGATCGACAGGCCGATGGCCAGCATTTGCGGCGGCAGCGGCGTGGCGCCGGCCTGGCCGTAGCCTTCCGGATAATTCAGCGCGATGGTCGGCTTGTTGACCAGTGCGCTGGTGGCGACCGTCGCCACGGCCGAGCGCGACAGCGGGCCAACCACGATATCCTCGCCTTGCAGCGCGCGCGCATAGGCGGACAGGATGTCTTGCGGCACGTCGCCGGTTTCCACCACGGTGACGGTGATGTTGCTGCGATCGCGTTCCCAGGCGGCCATGAAGCCGGCGCGTACCGAGTCCGCCGCAGCGCCCAGCGTTTCCGAACGCAGCGGCAGCAACAGGCCGATGCGGACCGGGCCGCTGGCCGGCTGGCCGGCGTCGCCATTGCGGACGATGGCCGGCGGCTCGGCGCGTGGCGGCAGCTGGCTGCGGTCCTCGTCGGCCACGCTGACGCCGCCCGGCAGGCTGATGGAGAAGGTCTCCGCCGCCGGCAGCGGTGGCTCAGGCGGTGGCTTGGGCAGCGGCGGTGGCGGCGGCTGGACCGGCGGCGGCGGGCTTGTGTTTGCCGCCTGGGGCGAGCACAATCCTCCCGGCGCGTTGCAAAATGGCGTGCTGCACGCACTTAAAACTGCGGCAACCATGCACAGCAGCGTCAACCTCACACTTTTCATCCTACCCCCAATGAGCGACCTTGATTCCAGTTCCATAGCCACTTTGCCCGTCATGGGCGAAATGGCGCATCAGACCTATCCTAGCGCAACCTTGTACGTCGTGGCGACCCCCATCGGCAATGTCACCGATATTAGCCTGCGCGCGCTGCACGTTTTGAGCCTGGTCAATGCTGTGGCATGCGAGGACACGCGCAACACCGCGACGCTGATGGGCCGCTTCGGCCTGCACAAGCCGCTGATTGCCGCCCATCAGCACAACGAGCGCGAGGCGGCCGAGACGCTGATCGCCCGTTTGCAGGCCGGCGAGCGCATCGCTCTGGTGTCGGATGCCGGCACGCCGGCGGTGTCGGACCCGGGCGCGCGCATCGTCGATGCGGTACGCGCGGCCGGTCTGCGCGTGCTGCCGCTGCCGGGGGCGTCGGCGGTGGTGACGGCCTTGTCGGCCAGCGGGCTGGTGAACGATCAGTTTTACTTTGTCGGTTTCCTGCCGGCCAAGGCCAAACAGCGCGAGAACTTCCTCGGCACGCTGCGCGCGGTGACAGCCACCATGGTGTTTTACGAGGCGCCGCATCGCATCCTGGATTGCGCCAGCGCGCTGGCCGCCGCGTTCGAGCCGACCCGCCAGGTGGTGTTTGCGCGCGAACTGACCAAGATGTTCGAGGAAATCCACCGCTGCCCATTGTCCGAGGCGGAGGCCTGGATCAAGGCCGATGGCCATCGGGAAAAAGGCGAATTTGTCGTGCTGCTGGAGGGCGCCACCCCGGCGGAGGATGAAAACGACGCCGAGGCTGACCGTATTTTACAGATCCTGCTGGCGGAACTGCCGGTTAAACAGGCAGCCGGCCTGGCCGCGCAGATTACCGGCCGCAAGAAAAACGCGCTGTATGACCGCGCGCTGACCTTGAAAAACGATTAAAACTTGCAGTGCTTGTCCAGCGCCCAGAATAGCGGCGCCAGCAGGCCGGCGCCGGAGGCGGATTTCAGGCAATCGGTTTTCTTGGCGCCTTCCATTTTCTTCGCCAGCGCATTCGAGGTTTCCTCGGGATAGAGCGGATGGGCTTCCAGCTGGGCGCTCAGCGTGCCCGCCCTGGCCGGATCTTTCTCTGCTGCCACTTTGCGGGCGAGTTTCTTCGCATCGTCGACGTTGAACTGTTTCGGCTGCTGGTCGGCGTACAGCGGATCTTGCTCGCGTGGCAGCGTGATCGCCTGGGTTTGCGCGGGCTGAGCTGGCTCCTGCTGCTGCTGCTGCTGCTGCGCCGGTTCGGCGGCGGCGGCGCGCTGGGGCGCGGTGGCCACAGCGCTGCGTTGGCGCACCGGTGCCGGTGCCGGTTCACGTTCGCGCTTGCGGGGCGGCGGTGGCGGCGCGATGGTGGCAATCGGCGCCGGCGGCTTGGGCGCTTGCAGCCACACCGTCATCGACCTGGACGCATGCTCAGCGGCTGGCGGGCCGGATAGCCGATAAGCAAACAGCAGTACCGCGTGCAGCGCCAGCGAGACGGCAAGCCCTGCTGCAATGCCGGGCCGCCGCAGCCTGCCCGGTGTATCGAATGAAATCATGGTGCTCATGGTTTTTAGATACTAGCATCGATATGACGCGGGCACTTGACGACATTCTTGCTAGCCTGTATTATCTTGCTTCTTCGGAGTGTAGCGCAGCCCGGTAGCGCACCTGGTTTGGGACCAGGGGGTCCAAGGTTCGAATCCTTGTACTCCGACCAAAATCTAAAAACCCTGTTTGATGGCAACGTCAAACAGGGTTTTTTCCTTTTCGCTCCCGATTTTGGCCGCTTCGTCGCAAGCGCCGCCGCACCGCCCGGCCGCCGTTAGAATGGGCGTTATGAATACGACACCTTTTTACCTCAAACCTGCCGCCATCGAGCACGATCCCGTGCTGGTGCGCCGCTACAAGTGGCAATCGTTGCTGCGGCTGTGGGCGCGCGTGGCGATTGGCGTCATCGTGTTGACGCCGCCGCTGGTCTGGCTGATCTTGTCTGTCGTGCCGCCTGGCCCAAGCAAGTCGACCTGGGCGTGGGGGCCGCTGTCCACTATTCTGATGCTGGTCTTCATGCCCGTCAGCGTCATGCACGCGATGGTGCAGCAACGTCTGAAAGAACTAAGCGAAGCCGGTACGCCGCTGACGGCGGAGATGCTGTCCTCGCGCCCGAGCCGCACGCTGATCTCGCCGCTTGATTCGCTGACCACTTACAACGTCTGCACTGAAACGCTGTCCGGGCTGGCGCTGGGCATGGCGCTCGGCTACGGCGGGCCGGCGGCGTTCCGCTACTCGCCATTCAAGGGCCAGATCCTGATCGCGCCGCGCCGGCCGGTGTGGCTGCACAAGTGCACCGAGGTGCTGGTGGTCAGCGAGCCTGGCCAGCCGTCGCAAGTGCGCATCCGCCGCCGCTTCAGCTGGGACTTCTTCAATATGCAGGGCGGCCTGGCGCTGGCTGACGTGGAAACCGTGGCCGCGCATCTGCGTGCACAGTTTGAACAGCGTGAACGCGTGCTGCGCGCCATCAAGCGGGAACAGGAGCTGGAGCGCGCGGCGCTGCACGCCAAGTTGTCGGCCCTGCAGGCGCAGGTTGAGCCGCATTTTTTATTCAACACGCTGGCCAACCTCAAATACCTGATCCGCACCGACAGCGACAGCGCGCAGCAGATGCTCGACCATCTGGTCGGCTACCTGCAAAACACCCTGCCGGATATGCGCTCCGTGTCGTCGACGGTGGAGCGTGAGCTGGCGCTGGTGCGCAATTACCTGTCCATCATGCAGATCCGCATGGGCCAGCGCCTGCGCTTCCATATCGTTGCGGACACCGCTTCGCTGCGGCTGCCCTTCCCGCCGGCGATGCTGATATCGCTGGTGGAAAACGCCATCAAGCATGGGCTGGAGCGAGCCAGCCGGCCGGGCGAAATCGTCATCACCACGCTGCGGCGCCCGGGTGATCTGTGCGTCCACGTCAGCGATGACGGCGTTGGCCTGACCGAGCAAATGGGCGAGGGCTTTGGCCTGGCGAATATCCACGAGCGCCTGCAATTGCTGTATGGTGAAGGCGCGTCGCTGTCGGTGGCGGCGGGAGAGAACGGCGGCGTGGTGGCCACGCTGATCATCAAGGAGTGAGCATGCCGATCGCGTTGATCGTAGAGGACGAACCACTGCTGGCAGCGGAACTGCGTGACCAGCTGGCCGCGCTGTGGCCGGAGCTGGAGATCGCCGGCCAGGCTGAAAACGGTGTCGAAGCCATATCGCTGCTGGACTCCGTGAAGCCTGACGTGGTGTTCCTCGACATCCAGATTCCCGGCCTGACTGGCATGGAAGTGGCGGCGCATGTGGGCGAGAACGCACAGATCGTCTTCGTCACCGCCTACGCGGAACACGCGGTGCAGGCATTTGAAGCGGGCGCGGTCGACTACATCGTCAAGCCGGTGACGGCGGCGCGGCTGCTGCAAACGGTGAAGCGGCTGAAGACGCGCAGCACGGCGCCGGTGCCGGCCGGCGTGTGGCAGCAGATCGCGCCGGCGCCGGTGCAGTATCTGAAGTGGATCAGAGCCTCGGCCGGCAACACGGTGAGGCTGGTGATGGTGCGTGATGTGCAGTTCTTCCAGTCGGACGGCAAGTACACGCGCGTGGTCACGCAGGAGGGCGAAGCGTTGATACGCCTGCCGTTGAAAGACCTGATCGAACAGCTTGATCCGGCGCAGTTCACGCAAATCCACCGTGGCGCCATCGTCAACCTGGAAGCGGTCGACCGCATCGACCGCGATGGCACGGCAATGGAAGTGCGCCTGAAAGGCCGTGCCGACAAACTCGCGGTCAGCGAATCCTACACACGGCAATTCCGGCAGATGTAATGTCGGCACTGACCCCGATGTGTTTAGTTGGCGCGCTTGGCGGCGATGGCGTTGCCGGCGCGGCTGGCGCCTTTGCGGCCGAGGAATTGCGAGATGAACTGGCCGGCGTCAACGACGATGTCGAGATCGATGCCGGTGTCGATGCCCAGTCCCTGCATCATGTACAACACGTCTTCGGTGGCGACATTGCCAGTCGCGCCTTTCGCATACGGACAGCCGCCCAGTCCCGACACCGACGAGTGGTAGATCGCGATGCCCAACTCAAGGCTGGCGTAGATATTCGCCAGCGCCTGGCCATAGGTGTCGTGGAAGTGGCCGGACAGGCCGTCGATGCGGAATTCGCGGATGGCCTGTTCCATCACCGCCTGCGTCTTGCGCGGCGTGGCGACGCCTATGGTGTCGGCGATGTCGATTTCATCGCAGCCCAGGTCGCGCATGCGGCCCACCACGTCCGCCACGGCGTCCAGCGGCACCTCGCCCTGATACGGGCAGCCAAAGGCGCAGCTGATGCTGCCGCGCAGGCGGATGCCCTGCGCTTTCGCCGCCTTGGCCACGCCCTCGAAGCGGGCGATCGATTCGGCGATCGAGCAGTTGATGTTCTTTTGCGAGAAGGCTTCAGAGGCGGAGCCGAAGATCACCACTTCATCAGCACGCGCCGCCAGCGCCGCTTCAAAGCCCTGCATGTTCGGCGTCAGCGCGGAGTAGATCACGCCCGGCTTGCGCGCGATGGCGGCCATGACTTCGGCGCTGGTGGCCATCTGCGGCACCCATTTCGGCGAGACGAAAGCGGCCGCTTCGATGTTCTGGAAGCCGGCGGTGGTGAGGCGGTTCACCAGTTCAATCTTGATCCCGGCCGGGACGTTTTCCTTCTCGTTCTGCAGGCCGTCGCGCGGGCCGACTTCAACGATCTTCACTTGCTTCGGTAAGCGGCTCATTTCAATATCCCAGTGTGCGGTCGACCACGCCGGCGATGGCTTCGCCTGCTTCGGCCTTGCGAATGTTAGCGGCAATCTGCTGCACGCTCTCGCGGCGCAAGGTCAGCGCGGAGATGTGCGGCGTGATGGTGATGCGCGGCTCCTGCCAGAACGGATGCTGCGCCGGCAGCGGCTCGTTGCGGAACACGTCCAGCGTGGCGGCAGCGATGTGGCCGGATTTGATCAGCGTCACCAGGTCCGGCTCCGCGATATGCGCACCGCGTGCGACGTTGATGATGTACGCGCCCTGCGGCAGCTTGCACATATTCGTGCGGTCCATGATGTTGCTGGTGTCCGGCGTCAGCGGCAGCATGCAGACCAGCACGCGGCTGCCGCGCAGGAAGGTGTCCAGGCCATCGGCGCCGGTGAAGGTCTGCACGCCGGGTACGCTCTTTTCGGTGCGGCTCCAGGCGCGCAGCGGGAAGCCGAACGGCGCCAGCGCTTCCAGCACACGGGTGCCCAGCACGCCCATGCCCAGCACGCCGACGGCGAAATCTTCCTTGTGATACTGCGGCAGCGGCGCCCATTTTCCATCGCGCGCCTGCGCCTCGTATTCGTCGAAGCGGCGGAAGTAGCGCAGTACGCTGTGCGTGACGTATTCGGCCATCTGCACGGCCATGCCGGCGTCTTCCAGGCGGATGATGGGGATGTGCGCTGGCAGCGCTTCGCCGAACTTGAGCAGCGCGTCGACGCCGGCGCCGGTGACGAAGATGGCCTTGACGGTGGCCAGCTCCGCCAGCATGGTTTCCGGCGGCGACCAGACCACGGCGTAATCACAGACCTGACACTTCTCGCCCGCATGCCAGATTTCGATTTCGGCCTCGGGCAGGAATTTGGCGAAGTCCTTGATCCACGGTTCGGTCTTGCCGTCGGCGCGGTGCAGCAATATGCGCATGGTGGTTCTCCTTATGCGGCCTGGAAGTCCAGCAGCGGCGCGCCATCCGCGACCTGGTCGCCGACGTTGTAGAGGATGTCGTTGACGGTGCCATCGTGCGGCGCGGCGATGGTGTGTTCCATTTTCATCGCTTCCATGATGACCAGCGCGTCGCCTTTCTTGACGTCCTGGCCTTTGCTGGCGAGGACGGCAACGACTTTGCCCGGCATCGGCGCGGTGAGGCGGCCGCCTTCGGATTCGGTTTCACCGGCGTGCGCCATCGGGTCGTTCCACGCCAGCTGGTAGTGCATGCCGTTGCTGAAGACGTGGAAGGTGTCGCCATCGCGCAGCACGGTGCCGCGATTGGCCTGGTCGCCGAGCTGGATGCTTTCCTCGCCGCTGGTGAACAGCAAGCCGCCAGGGCGATAGGTGACGCTGGTGTCGTAGGCCGCGTGTTCGTCCGCGAAGGCGAGCTTGCGGGTGTAGGTCTGGTTCATGCGCCAGCCGGTGGTTTGCTGCCATGGGTCGGTGGCGTGCTTGCGTTCGTCGGCCAGCAGCGCTTTGGCGGCCAGTGCAAGTGCCGCCACTGGCGCAGGCTGCGCGGTGGGGAACAGCGTGTCGTGATTGCGTTCGATCAGGCCGGTGTCCAGGTCGGCGCTGGCGAAAGCCTGGCCTTCAACGAGGCGCTTGAGGAAGGCGATGTTGGTGTGCAGGCCGACGATGTGGTACTGCTCCAGCGCCTGTGCCATGCGGGCCAGCGCCTGCTTGCGGTCCGCGCCCCAGACGATCAGCTTTGCGATCATCGGATCATAGAACGGCGAAATAGCGTCACCTTGGCGCACGCCGGAGTCGATGCGCACTGCCGCTGGCGCGGCGCCATGCGTCGCTGCGCCGGCGCCGCCGATAGCGGTTGCTGCGCCTCCCAGCTCGAACGAGACGGCGGCTGGCGTGCCAAGATGGCGCAGCGTGCCGATCGACGGCAAGAAGCCTTTCTCCGGATTCTCGGCGTAGATGCGCGCTTCGATGGCGTGGCCATTGATGGTGAGTTCGTGCTGCTGCTTCGGCAGCGGCTCGCCAGCGGCGACGCGCAACTGCCATTCGACCAGATCGGTCCCGGTAATCATTTCAGTCACCGGGTGTTCCACCTGCAGGCGGGTATTCATCTCCATGAAATAGAACGTGCCATCCTGATTGGCGATGAACTCCACCGTGCCGGCGCCAACGTAGCCGACAGCGCGCGCAGCGGCCACCGCTGCCTCGCCCATCGCCGCGCGGCGCTCGTCCGTCATGCCCGGCGCTGGCGCTTCTTCCAGCACCTTCTGGTGCCGTCGCTGCACCGAGCAGTCGCGCTCGAACAGATAGATGCAATTGCCAAGCGTATCGGCAAACACCTGAATTTCAATGTGACGCGGGCGCTGGAGGTATTTCTCTGCCAGCACCTTGTCGTCGCCAAAAGAACTGATCGCCTCGCGCTTGCAGGACGCCAGCGCGTCCTTGAACTGCGCCGAGTTTTCCACCACGCGCATGCCCTTGCCACCGCCACCGGCCGACGCCTTCAGCAGCACCGGATAGCCGATGCGGTCCGCTTCGCCATGCAGGAAATCGGCATCCTGCTGCTCGCCGTGATAGCCCGGTACCAGCGGCACGTTGGCCTTTTCCATCAACTGCTTGGCAGCCGACTTGGAGCCCATTGCGCGCATGGCGGATGCCGGCGGGCCAATGAACACCAGGCCAGCTTCAGCGCAGGCGTCCGCGAACTCGGCGTTCTCCGACAGGAAGCCGTAGCCGGGATGGATGGCTTGCGCGCCGGTGGCCTTGGCGGCGGCGATGATCTTGTCGCCGCGAAGATAGCTTTCCTTGGCGGCGGCAGGGCCGATCAATACTGCCTCGTCGCACACGGCGACGTGCCTGGCGCTGGCATCCGCTTCCGAATATACGGCAACGGTCTTGATGCCCAGGCGGCGCGCGGTAGCGGCCACACGGCAGGCAATTTCACCACGATTGGCGATCAGAATTTTGGTAAACATCGTCTCTCTCTCTGCGGCTTGATTTTGTAAATTTGCCGGAAGTTTTTTTTATCTCGTGGGAGCGGGCTGGTTAGCAGCCGCAGCTCTCCTTTTGTACCGATTCCAGTACCGCGCCACGAGTACGCAGACCCAGTTTCTCCAGCAGTGCGCGGTCGTCGTTTGCTTCCGGGTTATCGGTGGTCAGCAGCTTGTCGCCGTAGAAGATCGAATTGGCGCCAGCCATAAAGCACATCGCCTGAATCGCTTCGCCCAGCTCGCGACGGCCGGCCGACAGACGCACACGCGCTTTCGGCATGGTGATGCGCGCCACGGCGATGGTGCGCACGAACTCGAACGGGTCCAGCGGGTCCAGACCGTGCAGCGGCGTGCCTTCCACCTGCACCAGGTGGTTGATCGGCACCGATTCCGGATAGGGATTCAGGTTGGCCAGCTGCGCGATCAGGCCGGCGCGCTGGTCACGGGTTTCGCCCATGCCGACGATGCCGCCGCAGCAGATTTTCAGGCCGGCTTCACGCACGTGGCCCAGCGTATCCAGGCGATCCTGGTACTGGCGGGTCGAGATCACGTTGTCGTAGAACTCGGGCGCGGTGTCCAGGTTGTGGTTGTAGTAGTCCAGGCCTGCGTCCTTCAGGCGCTGCGCCTGGTGCTCTTCCAGCATGCCCAGCGTGGCGCAGGTTTCCAGGCCCAGTGCCTTCACCGAACGCACCATCTCTTCGACCTTGTCCATGTCGCGGTCTTTCGGGCTGCGCCATGCGGCGCCCATGCAGAAGCGCGTGGCGCCGTTGTCCTTGGCCTGCCTGGCTGCGTCCAGCACGGTGTCGATGTCGAGAATCTTTTTGGCTTCGACGCCGGTGTCGTAGCGTGCGGCTTGCGGGCAGTAGCCGCAATCCTCTTCGCAACCGCCGGTCTTGATCGACAACAGCGTCGCCAGTTCAACATCGGCATCCGGGAAATTGGCGCGATGGATTTGCTGTGCCTTGAACATCAGGTCATTGAATGGCAGCTCGAACAGCGCCAGCACTTCTTCGCGCGGCCAGGTGGAGGCGGCCGGCTGGATCGCTGCGGTCGGGCGGTGCAGGGAAACGACTTTCGGTTCCTGGAGGGTAGTTTCAGACATCTGTTTTCCTTTTTAATTTGCATCCTGCAGCGGCCAATTGGGCAGCTGCGTAAAATCGATATATTCTGCCGCCGCCTCGGCGGTCGGCTGGTCAAGGCGCGGCACGCGGCCGAGGAAGGGCGCGGGAATGCGCTGCTCCAGCGCCAGCACGTTTTCATCGGCAAAGGCCATGTCGGCCTGGGTTTCATTCGCCACCCAGCCCACCAGCTTCAGGCCGCGCGCCAGGATCGCTTCCACCGTCAGCAGCGCGTGGCTGATGCAGCCCAGGCGCAGGCCGACCACCAGCACCACCGGCAGCGCCAGTTGCTCGGCCAGGTCGCCGGTGTCGAATTCGTCGTTCAGCGGCACGATGAAGCCGCCCACGCCTTCCACCACCACCGCATCCGATGCGGCGTTGATTTCGACGTAGGAAGCCAGGATCGGTACCGGCGAAATGATGATGCCTTCCAGCGCGGCGGCGATATGCGGCGCCGCCGCTTCCTTCAGCAGGAACGGCGTGGTGATCGACTGCAGCAGGTTGACGTTGCCTGCGGCGGCCAGCTGGTCGCAGTCATCGTTGTGCCAATTGCCGTCAGCGCCCAATTCGGCGCCGGCGGCCACCGGTTTCATGCCGCAGGCGCGCACACCGCTTTCCACCAGCGCATGCAGCATGGCGGAGGAAACCAGCGTCTTGCCGATTTCCGTATCGGTGCCGGTAACGAAGCAGTTGAAGCGTGGCGGCATGCCGCTGCCTGCCGCCGTCGGCTGGGTTTGTGGTGCGATTGCTAACACGGGATCATCCAGGCTCATTTCAGGTCCCTTTCCAAGGCATTGATCGCAGCGATCAGTTTTGCGACCTCCAGGCCGGTATGGCCTGCGGACAGCGTCACGCGCAAGCGCGCCGTGCCTGCCGCCACGGTCGGCGGGCGGATGGCGCCCACCCACAATCCCTGCTCATACAGGGCGGCGCCGGCGCGCATGGTGACGCCATTATCGCCGATCAGGATGGGCTGGATCGCAGTCTGCGAGGGCAGGCGCTGCCAGCGCTCAAGACGCAGGCCATCGTCCAATTGTGCCACCAATGCCTGTAACTGTGCGCGCCGTGTGACGCCCTCGTCGCCTTCCAGCAGATCCAGGCTGGCCAGCAGGGCATGCGCCAGTGCCGGCGGCGTGGCAGTGGTGAAGATGTAGGGGCGGGCTTTCTGGATCAGCGTTTCGATCACCGTCTCGTGCGCGGCGACGAAAGCGCCACCGACGCCAGCCGCCTTGCCCAGCGTGCCCATGTAGACCAGATTGGGCGAGCGCAGCTTGAAATGCTCCAGCGCGCCGTGGCCTTTGTCGCCCAGCGTGCCGAAGCCGTGGGCATCGTCGACCACCAGCCAGGCGTTGTACTGCTCGCACAGTGCCAGCAGTTGCGGCAGCGGCGCCAGGTTGCCGTCCATGCTGAATACGCTGTCCGTCACGACGACTTTGGTAGCGGCCTTGCTGGCTTTCAGCAGCGCTTCCAGCGCTTGCAGGTCGGCGTGCGGGTAGACGTGGGCCTTGACGCGCGACAGGCGCACGCCGTCGATCAGCGAGGCGTGATTCAGTTCTTCAGAGAAGATTTCGGCGTCGCGGTCATGCGCGGTCAGGCCGGTGATGACGGCCAGGTTGGCCATGTAGCCGGTGCAGAAGCTGATGGCGCGCGGCGCTTCCAGATGCTCGCCGACGAATTGCGCCAGGCGCTCTTCCAGCATGGCGTGCGCACGTCCATGGCCGCTGATCAGGTGCGAGGCGCCGCTGCCCACGCCGTAGATCGCCGCGCCCTCTTGCAGCGCAAGCTTGATCTTGCGGTGATTGGCCAGGCCGAGATAGTCGTTGCTGCAAAAGGCCAGCAGCTCGCGGCCGTCGACGTACACGCGCGGTCCGCATGGCGAATCGACCGTGCGGCGCTTGCGGATCAGCTGTTGTTCGTCCAGCGCTTGCAGCTGCTGGCTGAGTTGTTTCAGCAGTTCCATCGTCAGCCCGCCATGACCTTGTTGAACACGGCCAGCGTGTTGGCAGCGAGACCGTCGATTTCCTCGTCGCTAAGGATATACGGCGGCATCATGTAGACGGTGGCGCCGATAGGACGCATCAGCAGTTCGTGTTCGGTGGCGGTGGCAAAGAAGCGGCGCGAGAAGTCTTTCGGCGCATCGATGGCGTCGAAGGCCCAGATCATGCCGCGCTGGCGGAAGTTGCGTACTTGTTCGTGCTGCGCCAGCGGTTGCAGCGCTTGGGTCAGGCGTTCGGCCTTCACGCGGTTGGTGTTGAGCACATCGTCTTCTTCGAAGATTTGCAGCGTCGCCAGCGCAGCGCGGCAGGCCAGCGGGTTGCCGGTGTAGGAGTGCGAGTGCAGGAAGCCGCGCGTGACGTCGTTGCTGTAGAACGCCTGGTAGATGTCGTCGCGCGTCATCACCAGCGACAGTGGCAGATAACCGCCGCTGATGCCTTTGGACAGGCACAGGAAGTCCGGCCATACGCCGGCCTGCTCGCAGGCGAAGAAGGTGCCGGTGCGGCCGCAGCCAACGGCGATTTCGTCGAGGATCAGGTGGACGTTATGCTGGTCGCACAGCGCGCGCACCAGTTGCAGGTACAGCGGGTCGTGCATCGCCATGCCGGTGGCGCATTGCACCAGCGGCTCGATGATGATGGCGGCGATCTTGTCGCCACGTTCGGTGAACAGGCGCTCGACATCGGAGGCAGCGCGGCGGGCCACGTCCTGCGCGGTTTCGCCTTCCGTGGCGGTGCGCGCGTCGGGTGACATCACGGTTTGCGAGGCGCGCAGCAATGGGCCGTAGGCGTCCTTGAACAGCGCGACATCGGTGACGGCCAGCGCGCCGATGGTTTCGCCGTGGTAGCTGCCTTTGAGGCAGACGAATTCCTGCTTGGCGGTGTGGCCGTTGTTGCGCCACGAGTGGAAGCTCATTTTGAGCGCGATTTCAACGGCGGAGGCGCCATCGCTGGCGTAGAAGCTGTGGCCCAGCACATGGCCGGTCAGCGCCGACAGTTTTTCCGACAGTTCAATCACCGGTTCGTGCGTGAAGCCGGCCAGCATGGCGTGCTCCAGCGTGTCCAGCTGGTCTTTCAGCGCGGCGTTGATGCGCGGATTGGCATGGCCGAACAGGTTCACCCACCAGGAGCTGATCGCGTCCAGGTAGCGGTGGCCGTCATGGTCGTACAGCCATGCGCCCTTGCCCCGGCTGACCGGGATCAGCGGGATGGTTTCGTGATGCTGCATCTGGGTGCACGGATGCCATACACTGCGCAAGCTGCGCGCGACCCAATCGCTTTGTTTATTCAGTTCCAAAACTGCTCCATTAATTCAACCAGGCGGGCTTGCGCTTCTCAAGGAAGGAAGCCACGCCTTCGCGCCCCTGGTCGGAGGCGCGGATTTGCGCGATGCGTTCGGCCGTATCGGCCAGCAGTGCATCGCTCACTTCTTGTCCGGCCACTTCGCGCACCAGCACCTTGGCTTGCTGGACGGCGTTCGGACTGTTGTTGACCAGTGCCTTGACGATCTCCGCCACTTTGGTGTCAAGTGCGTCGGCAGCAACCACTTCATGCGCGAAGCCGATGCGCAGCGCTTCTTTCGCGCCGAAACGTTCGGCGGTCAGGAAGTAGCGGCGCGCGGCCTGCTCGCCCATGGCCTTGATGACATACGGCGAAATCGTCGCCGGAATCAGGCCGAGTTTTACTTCGCTGAGGCAGAAGTTGGCTTCTTCCACCGCAACGATGATGTCGCACGCGGCCACCAGGCCCATGCCGCCAGCGTAGCAATCGCCCTGCACCTTGGCCACCACCGGCTTGGGGCATAGATAAATGGTGCGCAGCATCTCCGCCAGCTGCAACGCATCAGCGTGATTTTCAGCGTGCGTGTAGCCCGCCATTTTTTTCATCCAGTTCAGGTCCGCGCCGGCGCAGAAAGACGGGCCGTTTGCCGCCAGCACGATGGCGCGCAGGCCGGCATCATCGCCGAGTTCACTGAAGGCTTGCTTAATTTCGGCGATGCTGGTTTCGTTGAAAGCATTGCGCACGTCCGGGCGGTTCAGCGTGACGGTGGCAACGTGGGCTTCGCGTGTGATGGTCAGGGTCGTATAGCTCATCATCGCCCCTTACATGCGGAAGACGCCAAACTTGGTGTCTTCGATCTCCGCATTCAGCGCGGCGGACAGGCCCAGGCCCAGCACCATGCGCGTATCGGCCGGATCGATGACGCCATCGTCCCACAGGCGCGCGGTGGCATAGTAAGGGTGGCCCTGATGCTCGTACTGCTCCTTGATCGGCTGCTTGAACGCGGCTTCCTCTTCCGCCGACCACGAACCGCCCTTGCCTTCAATGCCATCACGCTTGACAGTCGCCAGCACCGATGCCGCCTGGTCGCCGCCCATCACCGAGATGCGCGCGTTAGGCCACATCCACATGAAGCGCGGCGAGAACGCCCGGCCGCACATGCCGTAGTTGCCGGCGCCGAAGCTGCCGCCGATGATGACGGTGAACTTGGGCACCTTGGCGGTTGCCACCGCCGTCACCATCTTGGCGCCGTTGCGGGCGATGCCTTCGTTCTCGTACTTGCGGCCGACCATGAAGCCGGTGATATTTTGCAGGAACACCAGCGGGATCTTGCGCTGTGCGCACAGCTCGATGAAGTGCGTGCCTTTCAGCGCCGATTCGGAGAACAGGATGCCGTTGTTGGCGATGATGCCGACCTTCATGCCGAAGATATGGGCGAAGCCGCACACCAGCGTGGTGCCGTAACGCGCCTTGAATTCATCGAACTCGCTGCCGTCGACGATGCGGGCGATGACCTCGCGCACATCGAACGGCTTGCGCGTATCGACCGGGATCACGCCGTACAGCTCCGATGCCGGGTACGAAGGCTCCACCGCTTCGCGCAACGCGCCCTGTTGCGGCTTGCTGCGGTTCAAATTGGAGACGATGGTGCGGGCCAGCGACAGTGCGTGCAGATCATTCTGCGCCAGATGATCGGCGACGCCAGACAGGCGCGTATGCACATCGCCGCCGCCCAGGTCTTCCGCCGTCACCACCTCGCCGGTGGCGGCTTTCACCAGCGGCGGGCCGCCGAGGAAGATGGTGCCCTGTTCCTTGACGATGATGGATTCGTCGCTCATCGCCGGCACATAGGCGCCGCCGGCGGTGCAAGAACCCATCACCACAGCGATCTGCGGGATGCCCTTGGCCGACAGGTTGGCCTGGTTGTAGAAGATGCGGCCGAAGTGGTCGCGGTCCGGGAAGACATCGTCCTGGTTGGGCAGGTTGGCGCCGCCGGAGTCCACCAGATAAATGCATGGCAGCTGGTTCTGGTCGGCGATTTCCTGCGCGCGCAGGTGCTTTTTCACCGTCATCGGATAGTAGGTGCCGCCCTTGACGGTGGCGTCGTTGCAGACGATGACGCATTCCTGCCCGGCCACGCGGCCGATGCCGGTGATGATGCCGGCGGCGGGCGCCGCGTCGTCGTACATGGCGTAGGCCGCCATCTGCGACAGTTCAAGGAAAGGCGTGCCGGGATCGAGCAGCATCTGCACGCGGTCGCGCGGCAGCAGTTTGCCACGGGCGACGTGCTTGGCCGAGGCCGCTTCACCGCCGCCCTGGGCGATTTTCGCGATCTTGTCGCGCAAATCGTCGACCACGGCTTGCATGGCGGCGGCGTTGGCCTTGAAGTCCTCGCTACGAGGGTTGAGCTTGCTTTCGATTTGCGGCATTGCTTTTCCTTTTTGTCTGTCTATTCTGGAAAACTACCGTCAACGTAAAACCAGCGCAGGTCTCCTCCTTCTGCCGGTTCGCGTACAAAATTGCTAATCTCGTGCAGACGCTGGGCCCGGCCATTGATCTTGAACCGGGCGACAAACTCCACCGTGTCCCTGGTCAGGTCGGCGTCATCTGCTTTACGTTGACGTAAACGTAAAGCAGATTTTACCTCAAGTCCCAGCCATTGCACCTTTTCCTCTTCGCTCATGATGGGCTCGGTGGGGCGGGTGCTGGCGTGCCAGGTGGCCAGCAGGTAGGGCTCGTTGCGCTGGCCATAGGCGGTATAGCGCGAGCGCATCAGTGCTTCGGCGCTCGGCGCGATGGCGGAACCGTCGATGTACGGGCCGCAGCAGGTGGCAAGCGCTGGGCCGCCACAGGGGCAGCCGGCAGGCGCGTTGGACTTCTTGGACATGGCTCTGGACAGTCTGGGCTGGTGGTGCAAACCCCGCATTATCCGCCAAATAGGCGCATTCCGCCGCGCCGGGCCTTATGCTACTTGTAGAAATATTGTTGCTTCACACGTCAACAGGCGTACACCGTTTACCGCATCGCTATTACACTAGAGGCGTGAGGAGAATTGAATGAGCCAGACCAGTTTTGAATTCAAGGCGGATGCCAACGACAGTTCGCCGTTGTACATGCAAATTGCCCGCAAATTGAGCGACGATGTGCTCAATGGCCGCTATCAGGTGGATCAGGCGCTGCCGTCCGAACGGACCTTGTCGGAGCTGTTAAACGTTTCGCGGGTGACCGCGCGCAAGGCCATCGACCAACTTGTCGACCAGGGATTGGTGGTGCGTCGGCGCGGATCGGGCAATTATATTGCGCCGCGCATCGAGCAGCCGCTGTCCAACCTCACCAGTTTTTCGGAGCAATTGCAGCAGCGCGGCCACATTCCCGGTTCGCGCTGGCTGAAGCGGGCGATTGTCACGCCGACGCCGGAAGAGCAGCTGAGCCTGGGGCTGTCGCCGTATTCCAAGGTGGCGCGGCTGGAGCGTTTGCGCCTGGCGGATGATGTGGTGATGGCCTACGAGGTGTCGGTACTGCCGCAGACCGTGCTGAACGATCCGAATGCGGTCGGCAACTCGCTGTATCAGTATCTGGACGGCATCAACAAGGCGCCGGCGCGGGCGTTGCAGCACATCCGCGCGATGAATGCCTCGGCCGAGCTGGCCAAGCAGCTGGGCGTGCCGGAAGGCCAGGCCTTGCTATACATCACCCGTATCGCCTATCTGGACACCGGCGAGGCGATGGAATTGACCCATTCGTATTGCCATAGCGACCATTACGACTTTGTCGCGGAGATGCGCCGCGCTACCTGACCACCATGCTCAAGACCGAGACGCCGAGTACGCAGCATCCACAGCTGGACCTCTACCCGGTGGAGGACCTGGTGGCGGCGCTGGTCGACGACCAGGCGCAGGCATTGCAGGCTGTGAAGGCGGCGTCCCCCAGCATCAGCGCGGCGGTGGCAGCGATGGCGCCGCGCATTGCCGCTGGCGGAAGGCTGATTTATGTGGGCGCCGGCACCTCGGGCCGGCTGGGCATTCTGGACAGTGTCGAACTGTATCCAACCTTTTCCTGGCCGCATCAGCGGTCAGTGGCATTGCTGGCCGGCGGCCTCGGGGCGATGTTCGAGGCGGTCGAGGGCGCCGAGGATGACGCCGGCAAGGGCGCTTCGGACCTGCGGCTGCTCTATCCCAACTACAACGATGTGATCCTGCTGGTGGCCGCGTCCGGCACCACGCCGTATGTGCTGGGCGCAATGCAGGCGGCGCGCATGGTGGGATCGCTGGCGGTCGGCATCGCCAACAATGCCGGCACGCCGTTGCTGGCCAGCGCCGACATCGGCATCTTCCTGGACACCGGGCCGGAAGTCATTTCCGGCAGCACACGGCTGAAGGCCGGCACAGCGCAAAAGATCGTGCTGAACACGCTGTCCAGTGCCTTGATGGTGCGTCTGCACAAAGTCTACGGCAACCTGATGGTCGATATGCATCCCACCAACGCCAAGCTGACCGAGCGCGCGGTCAGCCTGACCATGCGCGTTACCGGCGCCGATGCTGCCGCCGCCCGCAATGCGTTGGACGCCTGCCAGTACCAGATCAAAACCGCCATTATCATGCTGCTCAAAAAACAGTCAGCGACTGATGCCCAATCCCTGCTCGACCACCACACCGGCAACCTCCGCGCCGCCTTGCAATAATCTGGAGTTTTCGTATGCAACAACGTAGTGCCTGGGCGTGGGTGCCTAGTGTTTCTTTTAGCCAGGGTGTGCCGTATGTGGCGGTGATGATGTTGTCTACCGTGATGTACAAGAACCTCGGCATTTCGAATGCCGACCTGGCGTTCTACACGGCGTGGCTGTACCTGCCGTGGGTGGCCAAGCCGTTGTGGTCGCCCGTCGTGGAGATGTTTGGCACCAAGCGGCGCTGGACGGTGTTGATGCAGCTGGTCAGCGGCGCCGGCCTGGCGGCGGTGGCGCTGACCTTGCACGCGCCGGATTTCTTCCGCTGGACGCTGGTGATTTTCTGGTTGATGGCATTTAGCTCGGCCACGCACGATATCGCTTCGGATGGTTTCTATATGCTGGGCCTGCCGACGCAGCGTCAGCAGGCGGCCTTTGTCGGCGTGCGCAGCGCGTTCTACAAGCTGGCGATGATCGGCGGCCAGGGCGGTCTGGTGTATATCGCCGGCGAACTGATGAAGGCGACCGGCGATCCGGTGCATGCGTGGTCGGTGGTGTTTGTGCTGATGGCGGTGCTGTTCCTGTTGCTGTGCGCCTGGCACCAGTTCATGCTGCCGCGTCCGGATGATGACCATGCGCACACCGCCGGCGGCGCGCTGTGGCAGGATTTTGTGCAGACCTTTGCCAGTTTCTTCCGCAAGAAGGATATCCTGACCACGCTGGCTTTCCTGCTGCTGTACCGTCTCGGCGAGGCGCAGCTGCTGAAAATGGCGGCACCCTTCCTGCTCGATCCGCGCGACAAGGGTGGGCTGGGCCTTAGTACCTCGGAGTTCGGCCTGGTCTACGGCACCATCGGCGTAGCCGCGCTGGTGGCCGGCGGCATCGCTGGCGGTGTGGTGGTGTCGCGTTTCGGTCTGAAGCGGGCGCTGCTGCCGATGGTTTTCATCATGCACGTGCCGGACCTGGTGTTTGTCTACCTGGCAACGGCGCTGCCGGACAATCTGCCGTTGATCGGCGCCTGCCTGGCAATCGAGCAATTTGGCTATGGTTTCGGCTTTGCCGCCTTCATGCTGTACATGGTGATGGTGGCCGATGGCGAGCATAAAACCGCCCACTACGCACTGTGCACCGGCTTCATGGCCCTCGGCATGATGTTGCCGGGCATGGTCAGCGGCTGGATACAGCAGCAGCTCGGCTACCAGCACTTTTTCATCTGGGCCTGCATTTCGACGTTGCCGGCGTTTTATATGGCGCTGAAGGTGCGGATTCCTGCTGAATTTGGCCAGAAATAGCCATTACAATACGTGCTCTACTGAATCGGAGAGTGGTTTTGGTTTTTAATGCGAAGAAGCGGCTGATCTTGTCGGCCGGCATGGCGACTGGTCTGGCGGCGCTGCTTGAGGGATGTTCCAGTACGCCGACCGCGCCCGTGCCGGAATCTGGCACGGCGCCGTCATCGCCGCCGCAGCCAGCAGCGCGGCCTGCGCCGGGCGGCTTGGCTACGGCCCCGTCCGATCCGCACATGCCACCACCGGCGCCGCGCGAATTCCGCGCCGCCTGGGTGTCGACCGTGGCCAATATCGACTGGCCCAGCCGCAGCAACCTGAGCACGGCCAGGCAGCAGGCCGAAGCCCTCGCCATTCTCGACCGCGCCAAGGCGCTGAACCTGAACGCCATCGTGTTGCAGGTACGTCCGAGCGCGGATGCGATTTATCCGTCCGAACTGGAACCGTGGTCGGAGTTCCTTACCGGCCAGCAGGGCCGCGCACCGGCGCAGCCGTGGGACCCGCTGCAATTCTGGATCGAACAGGCGCACGCGCGCGGGCTGGAGCTGCACGCGTGGTTCAATCCCTATCGTGCGCGCCATGCGACCGCCAAGACGCCGCTGGCCGCCAACCATATCGGCCGCAAGCAGCCGGAAGTCATCAAATCGTATGGCCGCTACCTGTGGATGGACCCGGGCGAAGCCGCTGCGTCGCAGCACACGCTGAACGTGGTGCTGGATGTGGTGCGCCGCTATGACATCGATGGCGTCCACATCGACGACTACTTCTATCCGTATCCGATCGATACGCCGAATGCCGCCGGCCCGGAAGGCGTGGCGCTGGATGGCGGCGTTGGTGGCGCGCGGCAGGAGCTGGAATTCCCGGACCAGCCTTCGTGGCAGCGCTATCTGCTGGAAGGCGGCACGCTGGATCGTCCGCACTGGCGCCGGCAGAATGTGAACTCGCTGATCGAGGCGATGTACATGGGCATCCGCAAGGAGAAGTCGTGGGTGCGCTTTGGCATCAGCCCCTTCGGCATCGGCCGTCCTGATCGCCGTCCGGCCGGCATCATCGGTTTCAGCCAGTACGACAAGCTGTATGCGGACGCGGAACTGTGGCTGCAAAACGGCTGGCTCGATTACCTCGCGCCGCAGCTGTACTGGCCGGTGGCGCAGGCGCCGCAAGCCTTCGATGTGCTGCTCGACTACTGGCTGGCGCAGAACACGCGCGCACGCCATGTGTGGCCTGGCTTGTACACCAGCCGCATCGACAACAGCCTCAAGTCCTTCGCGCCGGAGGAAATCGTCAAGCAGATCGGCGTCACGCGTAGCCGTGGCGGCGTGCGCGGCCACCTGCACTTCTCCATCGCGCCGCTGATGGAAAACCGCAAAGGCATTACCGATCAACTGAAAACGCAGGCGTATCAGACCGCCGCATTGACGCCGGCCACGCCGTGGCTGGGCGCCGATGCGCCCGCCGCGCCACAGGCATCCACGCGGCGCGACAGCAATGGCGTGGCGCTAAAGCTGTCGGCCGGCGCCGGCAAGCCGGTGGCGCATTATGCGATCTGGTCGCGCTATGGCAACGAGTGGCGCTTCGCGGTGGCGCCGGCATCGCGCCCGGTGCTGCTGCTGGCTGACGATGCGGCAGGCGGCGCGGCGCAAGTGGTGGTGGTCAGCGCGGTCGACCGGCTGGGTAATGAAAGTGAACGGATTAACGTCTACACACGGAGCTGACCATGAGTGATCTCGGCCTGGGCATCGATGCAGGAGGCACGCAAACGCGCTGGGCGCTGGCCAATGCTGCCGGCGCCATCGTGGCCGAGGGCAGCGTGGGCGGCATGTCGGCCACGCAGATGGGCAGCACCGCCGGCCGCGATGCGGTGCGCGGCATCTTCGCCATGCTGGCGACGCAGGTGCTGGCCGCCGGTCAGCCGGTGCGCGCCTGCGCCGGCCTGACGGGCTTCGATGGCGCCAGCACGCAAGCCACGCAGTTGCTGGCCGAGGTGCTGAAGATCGCGCCGGCCGCGATCAGCATGCGTAATGACGTGGAGATCGCCTATCTGGACAGCTTTGCGCCGGGCGAAGGCTACCTGGTCTATGCCGGCACCGGCTCCATCGCCGCGTGGATCGATGCCGATGGGCAGTTCCATCGCGCCGGCGGACGTGGCGTGACGCTGGATGACGGCGGTGGCGGTTTCTGGATCGCGCGCGAAGCGATGCGGCATATCTGGCGGCTGGAGGACGAGCAGCCGGGCGTGTGGCAGCAATCGGCGATGGCGCGCGCGGTGTTCGCGCAGATCGGCGGCAGCGACTGGTCCTTGTCGCGCCAGTTCATTTATGGCCAGGATCGTGGCGCCATCGGCAGCCTGGCGCTGGCCGTGGCGTCCAGCGCGGATGCCGATCCGGTGGCGCGCAACATCCTGGACCGTGCCGGCAGCGAGCTGGCGCGGATTGCGCTGGCGCTGGTCGGCCGGTATGGCGCGCGTCCCATCGCGCTGGGTGGCCGCGCGGCGCAGCTGCATCCGCTGATCGCGCAAAGCATGCGCGCGGCGCTGCCGGATGAATTGTCGCTGACGCAGCGGCACACGCTTGCGCACCACGCGGCGGCGCGGATTGCTCTACACTCCCCTCATTGAACCGATGCTGACACGCTTATGAAAATTGTTCCGCTACTCGCCCTGGGCGCCCTGCTTGCCGGCTGCGCCACCGTGCCGCCCGAGGGGCCGCGCCTGGACCACTCGCTGACTGCGCGTGCGCAGAGTGAGCGCATCAAGTATGTGATCCTGCATTACACGGTGAGCGACCTGCCGCGTTCCATCAACACGCTGGCGCACGGCACGCAGGTCAGCGCGCATTACCTGCTGACGGATACCAATCCGCCATTCTTCTACACGCTGGTGGATGAATCGCGCCAGTCGAATCATGCTGGCCTGAGCAGCTGGAAGATTTACAACCAGCTCAATTCGGCGTCGATTGGTATCGAGATCGTCAATCCCGGCTTCAAGGAGACGCCGGAGGGACGCGTGTACGCGCCGTTCCAGCAGGCACAGGTCGATCAGCTGATTTTGCTGTTGAAGGATATCGTCAAGCGCCACAACATCGCGCCGGGGAATATCCTCGGCCATAACGACATCGCGCCGCAGCGCAAGCAGGACCCTGGTCCGGCCTTCCCGTGGAAACAGCTGGCGGACGCCGGCCTGATTCCTTGGCCGGAGGCGAGCCGCGTGGCATCGCGCCTTCCCGGCTATCAGGAGCAGTTGCCGGAGGTGCTGTGGTTCCAGCGCAAACTGGCGGAAATCGGCTACGCGGTGCCGCAGACCGGCGAACTGGATCAGGCGACCCGCAATGTGATTTCAGTCTTCCAGACCAAGTATCGCCCGGCGCTGTTCGATGGCACGCCGGACGCGGAAACAGCAGCGATGATCGATGTGCTGACCACGCCGCTGCCGGTGATGCCGGCTACTCCTGCAGCGCCGTCAGAATCGCATACGCCGCCTTGATGCGTTCAGGGATAGGGTAGCTGCGGTTCGCCAGGATGACGATGCCGATTTTCTTCTCCGGCACAAAGGCCACATAGGAACTGAAGCCGCTGGTGGAGCCGGTCTTGTTGTACCACGCCTGGTCCGATGCCGGCAGCGGTGGCGACAGGCGCATGGTGGGATTCACTTCGCGGCTCATGGTGTTGGAATTCCCTTCCAGCAGATGCTCCAGCGATACCGGATATGCATAACGCTCCCAGCCCAGGCCCTGCGTATTCACGCCAGTCTTGAAGTAGCCAACGTGTGTGCCCTCGATGGCGCGGCGCATGGTGACGTCCAGCTGGCTGGGATCGATGTTGGTTTGTACATAGCGGATCAGGTCCGCGCTGCTGGAGCGCATGCCGTAGGCTTCGATCGAGAACACATCATCGCGCATGCGCACTGGCTGGTTCTTGCTGTTGTAGCCCCAGGCGTAATTCGGCATCGCGCTATGCGGCACGCGGACGTAGGTGCTGTGCATGCCCAGCTTTGGCAGGATCTGCTTTTCCAGGATGTCGGCCTGGCTGGCTTTCATCGCCAGGCTGGCCACGTGGCCAAACACGCCGATGCTGGGATTCGAATACACGCGCACCTGGTCCGGCGCCGCCACCGGCTTGAAATTGCGCAGGAAGGCCAGCGTGCTTTGCTCCGTGTTTTTCACGTCTTTCGGCACTTGCAGCGGCAGGCCGCCGGCGGTGTAGGTGCCGAAGTTGAGCAGCGTGGCCTGGTCGATGGCGCTGCCTTCCAGCTGCGGCATGTAGCGGCTCGGATGATCGTCCAGCGACAGCTTGCCCTGTGCCACGCCATACGTGACCATGGTGGCCGTGAAGGTCTTGCTGACCGAGCCCAGTTCAAACAGCGTGTGTTCGGTGACCGGCGCCTTGCTTTCCTTCGAGGCGACGCCGTAGCTGAAGTAGGACGGCTTGCCGTTGGCGATGACGGCGACGGCGACGCCTGGCACATCGTGCTCTTTCATGATCGGCTTGATGGCTTGGTCGACCACGGTTTGCAGGTCGGCGGCGCCGGCGATAGGCGTGCAGCAGCACGCTGCGATGGCAAATGCCATGCGGCTCAGTGTAGACAAGGTAACTCCTTTGGTTGGGGGATTAAAGTGTATCCAGCTGCGTTGCGACTTCGCTCAAGAAGGCCTGTCGCGCGCGGGCACCGGCGTAGGTTTCCTGTCGGTGGTCCAGCATCATGCGGGCGAACACGATGGTGCGCGTGCCCTTGGTGGCCCAGCCGACGTACCAGCCGTACCGGCGCTCGCGGTCGTCGCGGCCATCCGCCAGCACCGCCGCTGCGGTGCCGGTCTTGCCGCGTATGGTCCAGCCGTTGGCCAGCGTTTGCGGCTGCATGATGCGGTTGGTCATATCGTAGGCTTTCGGCGATACCGGCAGCTGGCGATTGACGACCTTGCGCAGGAAGTCGACCTGTTCGTCCGCTGAAATCTGCAGCGATGAGCCCATCCACGACATGGTCAGGCCATTGCGCTGGCCGGCATCGCCGGAGACATCGCGGTTGCCGTAGCCGAAGCCGTCGACGTAGTGCTGGAAGCGCGCGGCGCCGATCTGGGTGGTGACGTTCTGCGCGAACCAGACGTTGGAGTTGATGATCCAGCTGGTGGGATCGGTATCGGTGCGCCAGCTTTCATTCCAGTCGGAGTAGCCCGGCTTGTACTTCATCAGCGGTGTGTGCTCGTCGATCAGGATGCCGCTGTCGTAGCCCATCAGGCTGACCACGATGTTGAAGGTGGACGCGGGCGTGGCGCGGGCATCGCACTGGCCATCGTGGCGCAGGCGCTGGCCGGTGGCGGCGTCCATCAGCGAGGTGCAGGACAGCAGCGTGCCGCCTTGCGACGCCAGCGACGGTTGCAGCGTCAGGCTGGCGGCCAGCACGCCGGCCAGGCCGGCCACGGTGGCGATGCGCGCCCAGCGGCTTTGCATGGCGCCGCGCGGATTGCGGATCAGGGCGATGCGGCTGGCCAGCGTGTCTTGCGTGGCGTTGCCGAAGGCGAGCGCGGTTGGCATGGTGGTCTGTTGCAGCTTGAGTTGTGCGACCAGCGCGGCAGCGTAGGCCTTGCGCTGTGCTTGTGGGCGGCCTTGCAGCACATCGCGGTCGCAGCCCAGTTCCTGCGCCCACGACAACTGATTGCGCAGCAGGCGCATGAAGGGATTAAACCAGAGCAGGGTTTGCAGCAGGATGCCGGCGCTGGCCCATTGCAGGTCGCCACGGCGCCAGTGGGTCAGTTCGTGTTCGAGGATCAGCTGGCGCTGGTCGGCGTCGAAGCCGCGCAGGTGCAGCGGCAGCAGCAGGCGTGGGCGGAACAGGCCAAACAGCATCGGCGAAATTGGCGCGTCGACTTCGATGGTATCCATCGGCTGTGCGCTGGTCTTGTTGCCGGCGGTGGCCAGGGCGTTCAACATGCGGCGCGTGTGCAGCAGCTGGACCAGCGTGTAGCCGAGGCCGAGCGCATAGACCAGCAGCCAGCCCTGGGCGGCATAGCCCAGGTAAGTACGCGGGCTGGCCAGGGTGGTATCGGCTGACGCGGCGGCAGCGGTGGCGGTGCCGGTGGTAGTGGCGCTTGCGGTGGCGTACTGCGTCGAGAATTCTTCAATGTCGATCGGCGGCAGCAGGCGCAGGCGCTCGGTTTGCGGAATCAGGATCAGCAGGAAAGCAGCGATGATGGTGCACTGGCCCAGCAGCCATACGGAGCGCTGGGCGGCGATGCCGGGCAGCCAGCGTCGGCACAGCGTCATCACAGCCCACACGCCCAGCCCGGCGGCAACGCAACCGCCGCTGGCCAGCAGAAACTGGAAAGCCAGCAGGTCCAAGCCTGTGAAAATGTTTGATAGGGTCATCGAATGCTCCGCGTGCGACTGTTGCCACCATTATGCGACAACTGTCGCACGCAGGTCAAGCAAACCCCGTGGTCAGTGCCGACATTCGGACATTTTCTGCGGGAAATGTCCGAATGTCGGCACTGACCACGGGGTTTAGCGGTCTACGGTGGCCATGCGTTCCTGGTTGTAGCGCGGGCCGGCGACTTGCTGGAGGGCGCTTTCCAGGGTGGTCAGTTCTTGCGTGCTGAGCACCACCTCGGCGGCGGCGGCGTTCTGTTCAAGGTTGGCGCGGCGGCGGGTGCCGGGTATCGGGACGATGTCTTCGCCCTGCTGCATCACCCATGCCAGCGCTACTTGCCCGGCGGCCAGACCGCGTGCGGCGGCGACGTCGCGCACCGTTTGGGCGGCGGCCATGTTGGCGTCAAAATTGGCGCCCTGCATGCGCGGGTCCTGGTGGCGGAAGTCGGTTGGCGGATATTCTTCGGCGCGCTTGGCGGTGCCGGCCAGGAAACCACGGCCCAGCGGGCTGAAGGGCACCAGGCCGATGCCCAGTTCGCGTAGTACCGGGATGATCTCGTCTTCCAGGTTGCGTTCCCATAGCGAGTATTCGCTTTGCAGCGCGCTGATCGGATGTACCGCATGCGCGCGGCGGATATTGCTCACGCCCGCTTCGGACAGGCCGAGGTAGCGCACCTTGCCTTCCTTGACCAGTTCGCCCATGACGCCGACCACGTCCTCGATCGGCACTTTCGGGTCGATGCGGTGCTGGTATAGCAGGTCGATGTAGTCGGTGCCGAGGCGGCGCAGCGAACCTTCCACGGCCACGCGGATATGCGCCGGGTCGCTGGTGACGGCGTTGCGCACGCCTTCACGGATGTCGAAGCCGAACTTGGTCGCCAGGATTACTTCGCTGCGGCGGCCTTTGAACGCGCGGCCAAGCAGTTCTTCGTTGTGATACGGGCCGTAGACTTCGGCGGTGTCGAAGAAGTTGATGCCTAGTTCAATCGCGCGGTACAGCGTGGCAATCGATTCGCTTTCGTCGGCGTTGCCATAGATATTGCTCATGCCCATGCAGCCCAGCCCTTGGGCCGAGACGATTAATCCTTGCTTGCCTAATGCGCGTTGTTTCATGTCGGCTCCTGTTAGTTGCGCGCCACCCAGTCGACCAGGCTGTCCAGCACGGCGCGGCCGGCACCGTTGGCGACGTGTTCGTCGTTGAGAATGGCGACCACGATGCAGGGCTGGTTGTTGGCGTCCGGCACGTAGCCGGCGATGGCGATGACGCCTGACAGGCTACCAGTTTTCAGCCGCGCGCGCTGGGCAGCCGGGCTTTCCTTCAGGCGGCGACGCATGGTGCCGTCGGTGGCGGCGATGGGCAGGCTGGACAGGAACTCGGGCATCCACAGGCTTCTCAGGCCGGCTTGCAGTACGCCGGCCAACTGGGCTGGCGTGGCGCGTTCGCTGCGCGACAGGCCGGAGCCGTTGTCCAGTACCAGGCCATTGCCGTCGATGTTGTGCTGTTGCAGCCAGGCGCGGATGGCGGTTTCGGCGCGCATCGGCGTGCTGACGCCGTTGGGATCGGCCGGCAGCGGTTTGCTGCCCAATAGCGGATCGGCTTCCAGGCTGCCCAGGCTGAGGAAGATGGTGCGGGCCAGTGTGTTGTCGGACTGCTTGTTGGTGTCGCGCAGGATTTCCGGCAGGCTGCGGGAGACGTGCTCGGCCAGCAGGCGGGTCGGCTTGGCAGCGGCTGGCATGGCGACGGCGGTCGTTGTCGCGGCAGGAACGTCGTTCGAGGCAGCGGAATGGGCCGGTGCGCCGGCGCCAAGGATGCCTTCTGCGGGTGGCGGCGCCAACGCGGGTCCAGGCGCCGGCAATTCCGCTTCGCGCACGTCGCCGCCCAGGCTGCCACCGAGCTTGCGCCATTCGGCCAGCAGCAGGCGTGCCAGATAGTCCTGGCTGTCCAGCACATTGATGCTGGTGGACTTGGTGCAATCCTTGGGGAAGGTGCCGTGCAGTACGACTTCGATGCGGTCGCCCTTGCGCGTGTAGCTCGGCGTGCGCCAGCCGTTTTCCCAGGTGGCGCAGGCGGTGTTGGTCAGCTTCATGTCGGAGCGGATGCTGACCTTGTCCATCTCCGGCAGCATCAACAGGTCAAACTTGTCGCCGGTGGAGCGCATTTCCACTTTCAGCAGATTCGTGTTGACCAGCGCTGCGTTGGGGATGACGTTGTAGTAGGCCCACGGATACTCGTCAAACGGCGCCTGCCCTACCTCCGGCCTGGACGGCGTGAATAGCAGCCGGTCGACCACGATATCGCCCTTGATCTTGCGGATGCCCTGGTTGCGCAGCGCTTGCAGCATATGCGCCAGCGCATCTTCGTTGAGGTCGGCATCGGCGCCGCCACGCAGGATCAGGTCGCCCTGAAGGACGCCGTTGACCACCTCCGCGTCGCTACGAAACTCGGTGCGGCCACGGAACACCGGCCCCAGCTGCTCCAGCGCCGCCAGCGTGGTAAACAGCTTCATCGTGGAAGCGGGCGACATACTCTGCGAAGGATTGTGCGACACCAGCACGGTATCGCCGCGCATGACGATGACGCCAGCCGCTTCCTGTGGAATGCGCGAGGATTGCATCAGTTGCGCCACCGGTTCCGGCAGGGCAGCATGAGCGGTGGCGGTGGCCAGTAAAGTGGCCGCCAGCAGGCGGCGCATCAGTTTAGTAGAAGAAGACATAGGAAATCGCAATCGCAGCAATCACGCCGGCCAGGTCGGCGATCAGCCCGCACGAGATCGCATAGCGCGTCTTGCGGATGCCGACCGAGCCGAAGTACAGCGCGACAATGTAGAAAGTAGTATCCGCCGAGCCCTGGAACACGCAGGCCAGGCGGCCGACGAAGGAATCGACGCCATACGTTTGCATGGTGTCGATCATCATGGCCTTGGCGGCGCTGCCGCTCAGCGGCTTCATCAGCGCGGTGGGTAGCGCCGCAACGAAATCGGTATTGAAGCCAAGCGTGCTGAACAGCCAGCTGAAGCCCTGCACGATGAAGCCGAGCAGGCCGGCGTTGCGGATCACGCTGATCGCCACCAGCATGCCGACCAGGTAGGGAATCACGGTAATCGAAGTCTGGATGCCGCCCTTGGCGCCTTCGATAAACGCCTCGTAGACATTCACCTTCTTGCGCAGCGCGCCGATGATGAAGCCGCCAATCACCGCAATCAGCACGAAGTTGCTGAACACCTTGGACACCACTTCGATTTCCGGCTTGGTCAGGTAGTTCGTGAAGTACCAGACCACGCCGACGATGAAGGCAGTGATGCCGCCCAGCCAGCCCACCACCACGCGGTTGAACAGGTTGATACGCTGGCGGATGGAGACGGCGATGATGCCGGTCATGGTCGCCACATAGGTCGCCACCATGCAGGGGATGAAGATGTCGGACGGATCGGCCGCGCCGAGAATGGAGCGCTGCGCCATGATGGCCAACGGGATCAGCGTCAGGCCGGAGGTGTGCAGCACCAGGAACATGATCTGCGCGTCGGTCGGCTCGTCCTTGTTGGGATTCAGCGTTTGCAGGCTTTCCATCGCCTTCAGGCCGAACGGCGTGGCGGCGTTGTCCAGGCCCAGCAGGTTGGCCGAGAAATTCATCACCATGTGGCCGGTGGCCGGATGGTTGGATGGCACGCCGGGGAAGATGCGCGAGAAGAACGGTGCGATCAGCTTGGCCAGCAAGTCGATCGCGCCGGCTTTTTCGCCGATGTTCATGATGCCCAGCCACAGCGTCATCACGCCGGCCAGCGGCAGGGCGATGTCCATCACGCCGGTGCGGGCGGAATCGAAGGTGCCATCGATGATGCGCTTGAAGATTTCCGTGTCGCCCAGGAACAGAAATTGTGCCAATGCGGCCAAAAAGCCCACCAGGAAGAAGCCAGACCAGATGTAATTGAGCGACATTTTTCTTGAGTGCAGTAGGTGATCTGCAAAGTATAGCGGGTAAGCAAGGCAAAAAAGTTATAAGCTGCCGCTTTACCGTGCGAGGACTGATGGGACGACTGCTGAAAAAATGTGCAGCGATAGCGCTGGCCCTTGCCGCCCCCTGCATTGCCGCGCCGGCCGCCGTCGCTCCGGCGAACGCCGCAGCGCATACTGAGCACGTCGCCCCCACAGCCGCTCCCAAAATCCTGCGCGCCTTCCTCAGCACCGGCGAAACCGGGCTCGACCCGGCCGTCGCCTCGGATGTGGCCAGCCTCAGCCTGCTGGAAAACCTGTTTGACCCGCTGCTGCGCTATGACTACCTGGCCCGCCCGGTCAAGCTGATCCCCAACACCGTAGCCGCGATGCCGGAAATCAGCGACGACGGCCTGCGCTACACCTTCCGCCTGCGGCAAGACATCTATTTCACGCCAGACGCCGCCTTCAACGGCAGCCGCCGCCAGGCAAGCGCCGCCGATTACGTCTACAGCTTCGCACGCCTGCGCGATCCGGCGCTGAAATCTCCCTGGCTCTACCTGTTCGACGGCATGGCCGCCATCGATGCACCAGACAAGTTCACACTGCGCATCCGCCTCAAGGCCGCCGATCCCAATTTCCTCTACTACCTGGCGATGCCCGCCACCTCCGTGGTGGCGCAGGAAGTGGTCGAGGCCTACGGCGCCCAGACCGGCAATCACCCGGTCGGCACCGGACCGTTCAAGATCGGCAGCTGGAAACATAGCGACCAGATCACCCTGCTGGCCAACCGCGACTTCCGCCCGACCGAATTCCAGGGCCGGCGCCTGCCTATCCTGGACCGCATCGACATCCGCATCGTCGAGGAATACCAGTCGCGCGTGCTCGGCTTCCTGAACGGCGAATTCGACTTTCTGGAGCAATTGCCCGAATCGATGAAGGAACTGGTGCTGACGCCGGATGCACAGCTGAAGCCGGAACTGGCCAGCAAAGGCATCGTCCTCGCCCCATTCCCGGTATTGCAGACCTATTACATGTGGATGAATATGGACGATCCACTGATCGGCGGCTACAGCAAGGACAAGCTGGCGCTGCGCCGCGCCATCGCGCTGGGCTACAACAGCGCCGAAGACATCGCCACGATGAAAAAGGGCCTGGCCTTGCGTGCCGTCACGCCGCTGCCGCCGAACGTGCTGGGCAACGATCCCGGCTACCGCAGTCCGGTGCGCTACGACCCGGCGCTGGCCAACGCGCTGCTGGACCGCTACGGCTATCGCAAGGGCAAGGACGGTTTCCGCACGCAACCGGACGGCAAACCGCTGCAACTGGTGATGCACAGCGAAGCATCCACCGTCGGCCGCCTGCGCGATGAGCTGTGGCGCAAGAACCTGCACGCCATCGGCCTCAAGGTCAGCTTCAAAAGCGATAAAAAAACTGAAATCATCAAAGCCTCGCGCTTGGGAGCGGTGATGATGTTTGAAACCAACTGGGTGGCAGATTTCCCCGACGGCGATAATTTTTACCAACTGCTATACGGTCCCAACGCGGGCCGCGCCAATTACGCCCGCTTCAACTTGCCAGCCTACAATCAGCGCTATGAGCAAGCCCGCACGATGGGAGAATCGCCGCAGCGCACCGCACTGTATGATGAGCTGGCGAACCTCATCCACGCCTACACGCCGTGGGTGCTGCTGACGCACCCCATCTCCGCCGACCTGCAACAGCCGTGGTTGAAAAATTACCGTCGTCATCCGGTGGAGTTTACCAACTGGCGCTATCTGGACGTCGACGCACATACCGCACGCTGAGCCGTGCCTAGAATGACAATATGAAGCTATTCAACCGCAGGGCGCTGGCCTATGTGGCCAGTCATCCCATGGATTTCACGGTGCAATGCCTGAAGGGCTTTCGCGCCAATCAAGGCCTGCTGCTGGCAGGCGCGGTAGCGTATTACTCGCTGCTTTCCATCCTGCCGCTGCTGATGCTGGTGGTGGTGGCCTTGTCACATGTAATCGACCAGGCCGAGCTGCTGTCGGCGGTGGGGCGCTACCTGAACTGGCTGGTGCCGGGACAGTCACGGCCGATTGTCGCCGAGGTCGCGCATTTCCTGGAGCATCGCGACCTGGTGGGCGGCGTGCTGGTGGTGACCATGCTGTTCTTCAGTTCACTGGCCTTCACGGTGCTGGAAAACGCCATGTGCGTGATTTTCAAGCACCGGGTGGCGATACGGCGGCGGCATTTCATGATTTCAGCGGTCATGCCCTACTGCTACATCCTGTCGCTGGGCGCCGGCATGCTGCTGGTGACGCTGGTGGCGGGCAGCTTGCAGGTGATGGGCGAAGAGAGCGTGCGGCTGTTTGGCTATAGCTGGTCGTTGAATGGCGTGTCGGGCGTGCTGCTGTATCTGCTGGGCTTTGTCGGCGAGGTATTGGTGCTGTCGTCGATCTACCTGGTGATGCCGGTTGGGCGGCTGTCGCTGTCGCATGCGCTGATTGGCGGCGTGACGGCGGCCTTGTTGTGGGAAATCGCGCGGCGCATCCTGGTGTGGTATTTCTCGACGCTGTCGCAAGTCAATGTGGTGTACGGCTCGATGACCACCGCCATCATCGTCATGTTCAGCCTGGAGATCGGCGCCACGCTGTTGCTGTTCGGCGCGCAGGTGATTTCCGAATTCGAGCGTGTTGGCCGTGAACGGCCGCAGCGGGCGCCGCGCGGACTGGTCACGGAAGCGCCGGTAAAATAAATTTGTGCGCCGCACAAAATGTGTGGTACACTACGTTCGTGGTTGAGGTTTGCATGCAAACAGTCCCACGTCCGGCTGATGCGCCGCGCCCAGAGTTGTGTAAGTTCGATGGCGCAGGTGACGCAGATGCTGGAGTTGTAATCCCGAAGACGTTAGTCGATTTACACGTCAGGGGCACCACGCAGATAGCATGGGCGCCTGAGACGCCGCCTCACCTGGCAGATAGCCTCGGAGAACGGTACGATTGAAGCATAGGTAATACATTGGAACGAAGCCTGCAGCGATGCGGGCTTTTTTTTCGTCCGCAGCTTGCGCTCGCCCAAAGGGCGTGGCCGGCGTCAGCCTATTCTGGAGGGCCGACGGAGGTGCATGATGGAATTCGCTTTTACGCTCAGATACCGGCTGGCGAGCCCGTGCCGCGACTACGACGCGCTGGCCGCGCAACTGGCGGCCTGTGGCTGCGAGGATGCGCTGGTGAGCATCAACCGCGCCGGCAACCTGGTACTGGACTTCCTGCGCCCCGCCGATAGCGCTGCCGCCGCCCTCTCCAGCGCCATCGCCGACGTGCAGCGCGCGCTCCCCACCGCTGAACTGATCGACATTCGCTCCTACTTCATGTCGCACTGAGTCTTATCTGGGCTATCATGTTTTCATGATAGTCACCCTTCTATTTTCCGCATGCTGAGCGCCGTATCGATTTTCATCGCCACGCTGGTGCTGGTCATCTGGCAGCCGCGCGGCCTGGGCATCGGCTGGAGTGCGTCGCTGGGCGCGCTGGCGGCCTTGCTGGCCGGCGTGATCCATGTGGCCGATATCCCGGTGGTGTGGCACATCATCTGGAATGCGACGGCGACGTTTGTGGCCATCATCATTACCAGCCTGTTGCTCGACAAGGCCGGCTTCTTCGAATGGGCGGCGCTGCATGTGGCGCGCTGGGGCGGCGGCAGCGGCAAGCGCCTGTTTGTGCTGCTGGTGCTGCTGGGCGCTGCGGTGTCCGGGCTGTTCGCCAATGACGGCGCGGCGCTGATCCTGACGCCGATTGTCATCGCCATCCTGCACGAGCTGCGTTTTTCCGCGCGCGCCACGCTGGCGTTTGTGATGGCGGCCGGCTTTATCGCCGATACCGCCAGCTTGCCGCTGGTGGTGTCCAACCTGGTGAACATCGTCTCGGCGGATTATTTCGGCATCAGCTTTGCGCGCTACGCGGCGGTGATGGTGCCGGTGAATGTGGTCGCGGTGGCGGCCACGCTGGCGGTGCTGATGTGGTTCTTCCGCCGCGATATCCCGGCTGACTATGATGTGAGGCAGATCAAGGAGCCGGCATCGGCGATCCATGACCGCGCTACGTTCATCGCCGGCTGGTGGGTGCTGGCGCTGCTGCTGGTGGGCTTCTTCGTGATCGAGCCGATGGGCGTACCGATCTGCGTGGTGGCGGCGGCGGGATCGGCGGTGCTGCTGGTGGTGGCGTCGCGCGGGCATCGCATCTCCACGCGTGAAGTGCTGTTGCACGCGCCTTGGCAAATCGTGATTTTCTCGCTGGGCATGTACTTGGTCGTGTATGGCCTGCGCAATGCCGGGCTGACAGCGTACCTGACGGCGGCGCTGGACTGGTGCGCGCAGCATGGCGTGTGGGGCGCGGCCATGGGCACCGGCTTCCTGACAGCCATCCTGTCGTCAATCATGAACAACCTGCCGACGGTGCTGATCGGCGCGCTGTCGGTGGATGCGTCGTCGGCGCAGGGCGTGGTGCGCGAGGCGATGGTGTACGCGAATGTCATCGGCAGCGATCTCGGGCCGAAGATCACGCCGATCGGCAGCCTGGCCACGCTGCTATGGCTGCATGTGCTGGCCAACAAAGGCACGCGCATCTCGTGGGGCTATTACTTCCGTGTCGGCGTCTGCCTGACATTGCCGGTATTGTTTGTGACGTTGGCGGCATTGGCCGTCCGTTTGCAGATGTGAGGAGTAGGAATTGGATCAGCATATCAAGCCAGTGGAGCTGGCAAAAGCGTACCGTTTGTTGAATCACGGCCCGACCGTGCTGGTGTCGGCCAGCCATGGAGGCGTGGCGAATGTGATGTCGGCTGCATGGTCATGCGCGCTGGATTTCGCGCCGCCGAAGGTGACGGTGGTGCTGGACAAGGCGACCGCCACCCGTCCGCTGGTGGAGAAAAGCGGCTACTTCGTGCTGCAGGTGCCGAACATGGCACAGCTGCAGCTGACCTACGACGTTGGCCACACCAGCGCCAACGATATGCCGGACAAACTGGCCAAGGCCGGCGTGCAGCTGTTTCGTGTCAACGGACATGATGTGCCGCTGGTGGCTGGATCGTCGGCATGGCTGATCTGCAAAGTGCTGCCGGAACCGCGCAATGAGCAGGTCTACGATCTGTTCATCGGCGAAGTGGTGGCCGCCTATGCGGACGAGCGCGTATTCCAGAACGGCCACTGGGCCTTTGAAAACGCCGATCCACAATGGCGCAGCCTGCACTACATCGCCGGCGGCAATTTCTACGCCATCGGCGAAGCCGTGGTGGCGAAAACTTAAAGCGCGCGGGCGATCAGGATTTTCTGGATGTCGCTGGTGCCTTCGTAGATCTGGCATACGCGGGCGTCGCGGTAGATGCGTTCTACCGGGAAGTCGCTGACGTAGCCGTAGCCGCCGTGGATCTGGATGGCGTCTGAGCAGACTTTTTCCGCCATCTCGGAGGCGAACAGCTTGGCCATCGCGGCTTCCTTCAGGCACGGCAGGCCGGCGTCTTTCATCGATGCGGCGTGCAGGATCAGCTGGCGCGCGGCTTCGATCTGCATCGCCATCTCGGCCAGCTTGAATTGCACCGATTGATGTTCGAAGATCGGCTTGCCGAAGCTTTCGCGTTCCTTCGCATAACTCAGCGCCGCTTCGTATGCCGAACGCGCCATGCCGACCGATTGCGAAGCAATGCCGATGCGGCCTCCCTCCAGCCCGGACAAGGCGATCTTGTAGCCCTGGCCCTCTTCCCCGATCAGATTTTCGGCCGGGATGCGGCAGTTCTCAAACACGATCTGCGCGGTGTCGGACGAGTGCTGGCCCATCTTCTGCTCGATGCCGGCGACGATGTAGCCGGGCGTCGACGTCGGCACCCAGAAGGCGCTGATGCCTTTCTTGCCGGCGTTCTTGTCGGTGACTGCCATGACGATCGCCACATCGGCGTGCTTGCCGCTGGTGATGAACTGCTTGACGCCGTTCAGCACATATTGGTCGCCGTCGCGCGTGGCGGTGGTGCGCAGCGCGGCGGCGTCGCTGCCGGTGTGCGGTTCGGTGAGGCAGAAGGCGCCCAGCATTTCGCCTTGCGCCAGTGGCCGCAGCCATTGTTCTTTCTGCCGCGCGTTCGCATACATCATGCCGATGCTGCATACCGGGCAGTTGTTGACGGAGATGATGGTGGACGTGCCGCCGTCACCTGCCGCGATTTCTTCCAGCACCAGCGCCAGGGACACATAATCCATGCCGGCGCCGCCCAATTCCTCGGGCACGGCGACACCAAAGGCGCCAAGCGCCGCCAGCTCTTTCAACTCCTCGTGTGGGAAGTGATGCTCCTTGTCCCAGCGGGCGGCGTTGGGGGCCAGACGCTCCTGCGCGAAAGTGCGCAAGGCGTCGCGGATCATTGCGTGTTCCTGGCTCAGTATCATGGCGTCCCTGTTGTTTTACCAGCCGATGGTTGTGCCATCGTAGTTACGGTAAGTCGCCTGGTCGGACCCGGGCAGCGTCGCCAGCGTGCTGCGGATGCCAGCCGCGCTTTGTTCCGGCGTGATGTCGGCGTCCGCGCCGCCCATGTCGGTCTTCACCCAGCCCGGATGGAAGGCGACGCAGGTGACGCCTTGCTTGCCATGCACCAGCGCCGTATCGATCAGCACCGAGTTCAGCGCCGCCTTGCTGGCGCGGTACAGCGAACCGGCCGGCGAACTGCGCTCGCTCAGCGATCCCATGCGCGATGACAGCACCGCCAGCTTGCCCTTGGCCGCGCCAACCAGTGGCGCCAGCACAGGCAGCAGGCGCATGGCCGCCAGCACATTGGTGTGCATGACCGCGTTGAAGTCGATCTCGGTCGGGAAACCGTCGTGACGCGGGCCGTACACGCCGGCATTGAGGATGGCGACGTCCAGCTCTTCGCCATCCAGCTTCCAGCCGATGCCGGCCACCGCTTCCACATTGTTCACATCCAGCTTGTGCGGCTCGGCGCCCAGCGCCGCCAGCGCGTCGCAGTCTTCCTGCTTGCGCGCTGTGGCGATCACGCGCCAGCCGTCACGGCGATATTGCCTGACCAGTTCCAGCCCGATGCCGCGCGATGCGCCGATAACCAGTGCGGTCGTCATTACACCAGCTCCACTGCCACCGCGGTTGCTTCGCCGCCGCCGATGCACAGCGCCGCCACGCCCTTCTTGCCGCCGGTGCGTTTCAGCGCGCCCAGCAAGGTGACGATGATGCGCGCGCCGGAAGCGCCGATAGGATGGCCCAGCGCGCAAGCGCCGCCGTGGATGTTGACCTTGTCGTGCGGGATGTCGAGGTCGCGCATGGCGGCCATCGGCACGGCGGCAAACGCTTCATTGATCTCGAACAGGTCGACATCGCTGGTGCCCCAGCCGATTTTCTTGTACAGCTTCTCGATGGCGCCGATCGGCGCGGTGGTAAACCAGTTCGGTTCCTGCGCAAAGGTGGCGTGGCCGTGGATGCGGGCGATTGGCGTCAGGCCCAGTTCCTTCGCTTTCGATTCGCGCATCATCACCAGCGCGGCGGCGCCGTCGTTGATCGACGACGACGAGGCAGCGGTGATGGTGCCGTCTTTCTTGAAGGCGGCGCGCAGCGTCGGGATTTTTTCGACCTTGGCTTTCAGCGGGCCTTCATCCTTGTCGATGACGGTGTCGCCGGCGCGCGAGGTCACGGTGACGGGCGCGATCTCCCACTTGAAGTAGCCTTCATTGGTGGCGACCTGCGCGCGCTTCACCGATTCGATGGCGAAGTTGTCCTGTGCTTCGCGGGTGAATGCATACTTGGCCGAGCATTCTTCGGCAAAGGTGCCCATCGAGCGGCCTTCACCGGTTTTCTCGTTGCGCGAGTAGGCGTCTTCCAGCCCGTCGTACATCATGTGGTCGAACATCACGCCGTGGCCGATGCGGTAGCCGCCGCGTGCTTTCGGGATCAGGTAGGGTGCGTTGGTCATCGACTCCATGCCGCCGGCGATCACCACGTCGGCGCTGCCGGCCACCAGCTGGTCATGCGCGAAAATGGCGGCCTGCATCGCCGAGCCGCACATCTTGGACAGCGTGACGGCGCCGGTGGAGACCGGCAGGCCGGCTTTCAGCAGCGCCTGGCGTGCCGGCGCCTGGCCCTGGCCCGCCATCAGGCAGTTGCCGAAGTAGACGTGTTCGACCAGCTTGCCGTCGATGCCGGCGCGTTCCACCGCAGCCTGAATGGCGACAGCGCCCAGGTCATGCGCGGCCTTGCCGGAGAAGTCGCCCTGGAAGGCGCCCATGGGGGTGCGTGCCGCACCGACGATAACGACAGGATCATTCATGTTCACTCTCCGATTAACGGGTTTCCGCGAACAGCTCGCGGCCGATCAGCATGCGGCGGATTTCGCTGGTGCCGGCGCCGATTTCATACAGCTTGGCATCGCGCCACAGGCGGCCGACCGGATATTCATTGATGTAGCCATTGCCGCCCAGCGTCTGGATTGCCTCGCCGGCCATCCAGGTCGCCTTCTCGGCGCTGTACAGGATGGCGCCGGCGGCGTCCTTGCGCAGGTTGCGCACCTGTTCCGGCGTGGTGGCGCGGTCGCAAGCCTGGCCCACCGCATACACATAGGCCTTGGACGCCATCATGGTCGAGTACATATCGGCGATCTTGCCCTGCATTAGCTGGAACTCGCCGATCGGCTGGCCGAACTGCTTGCGGTCATGGATATACGGCACCACCACGTCCATGCACGCCTGCATGATGCCCAGCGGGCCGCCGGACAGCACGGTGCGCTCGAAGTCGAGGCCGGACATCAGCACATTGACGCCCTTGCCCAGGCCACCCAGCACGTTCTCGGCCGGCACTTCGCAATCCTCGAACACCAGCTCGCCGGTATGGGAGCCGCGCATGCCCAGCTTGTCCAGCTTCTGCGCGATGGAGAAACCTTTGTAGCCTTTTTCGATCAGGAAGGCAGTCATGCCTTTCGGGCCGGCTTCCAGATCATTTTTCGCGTACACCACCAGCACGTCGGCATCCGGGCCGTTGGTGATCCACATCTTGGTGCCGTTCAGCACCCAGCGGTCGCCCTTGAAGTCGGCGCGCAGCTTCATGCTGACCACGTCGGAACCGGCGTTTGGCTCGGACATCGCCAGCGCGCCGATGTATTCGCCGGAAATCAGCTTCGGCAGGTACTTGCGTTTTTGTTCTTCGGTGCCGTTGCGCTTGATCTGGTTGACGCACAGGTTGGAGTGGGCGCCATACGACAGGCCGACCGATGCCGAGGCGCGCGAGATTTCCTCCATCGCCACGATATGCGCCAGGTAGCCCATGTTGGCGCCGCCGTACTCTTCCGACACGGTGATGCCGAGCACGCCCAGCTCACCCATCTTGCGCCACAGGTCCATCGGGAACTGGTCGCTGCGGTCGATTTCCGCCGCGCGCGGTGCGATCTCGGCAGCGGCGAACTGCTGCACGGCCTCGCGCAGCGCGGCGATATCCTCGCCATGGTCAAAGGTCAGGCCTGGGAGATGGAGCATGTCTTCCTCTATTCTGTTTTGGGTCCGGAGCAGCCATCATACGCCGATGTGACGTTAACGTAAACGTCAACTCCGGTGTCAGGTCTGACAATCGCACACAAGCTCATGTACTAATGTCAGACCTGACACCGGATTGGGTGGCCAGCATGCGTTGGCATTCGTCTTCGTGGGCCTGGATTTCGGCCAGCGACATTTCGATGTCTTCGCGCTGCTGTTCCAGCGTCTCGCGGTGGTGCGCCAGCACGCCCAGGAAGCGGTGCATCTGCGCCACCGAATCCTTGGGCGTTTCGTACATGTCGACCAGGCTTTTGATTTCAGCCAGCGACAGGCCCAGGCGCTTGCCGCGCAGCGTCAGCTTGAGGCGGGTGCGGTCGCGTCCCGTATAGACGCGGTTGCGACCGCCAGCGCCTTCGCGCGACGGGCTCAGCAAGCCCTGGTCTTCATAAAATCGGATGGCGCGCGCGGTCACGTCGAATTCGCGTGCCAGTTCGGTAATGGTGTAGGTGGACATGTTTTGTATGGATTTCCGTTTACGTCAACGTCAAGCCATTGTAGCGTGAAATACACCGTTCAAACGTAGACTTGGTGGCAATTCGTGACCTGCAAGATGCGGAATGGTATCGTGCGACGTGAAGGGCTGCGCGGCAGGATCATAGCCATCGCCGCGCTTGCACGCCGAATAAAATTCGTCTGCGGATTTCCCGGGCGTTGGCGCTGGCAGAAGATTGAATGTTAATTATAATGTCGCATTAAGTCACACTTTCCGCAACCCTCGCAGAGACTGACTTTCATAACGCAACATGAAATAGTGCAACTATGAATTCTTCTAATGAACGCGAAAGCTTTAGCCAGCGACTCCAACAGGCTCTCAAGAATGCCCACTACTCGCCTGACAGCCCGACCCGGTTGGCGCGTGAGTTCAACATCCGCTTCGATGGCCGGCCCATTACCGTGCATGCAGCGCGGAAATGGCTGGTCGGCGAGGCGATCCCGACGCAGGAGAAGCTGCGCATGATCGCCCAATGGCTGGGCGTGCCTGCGGAATGGCTGCGTTTTGGCGGTCCGGAAGAAGGCGCACCGGCGGGTGACGGCGGCGGCTCGCTGTCGCGTTTTGAATCGGCCGACGTCAAGCTGATCGCGGATTTACAGCGCCTGGATGAGCATCACCGCCAGATTGCGCGTGAATTTATCCGCATGCTGGTACGGGTCAACTACCAGAAGTAGTCATTTTTAAGTAGTACTACGGAGAGATGTTGACCGCGCCTGCTGTACCTGCTGCTTAATGATATGAAACTGGTTTAACAATAAACCGGTTTTTGTTCGGGCCTGGGCGTGCCGTCGGCAGCGCCCTTTTTATTTTCGCTACCTTTGCGAATTGTCATAGTTCCGACACGGATTTCAGGCACAATAGGGCAGAGCCTACATTTCGGGGAGTCACGCTTTGAGCCGTTTGATGAAAAGCAACTACAGCAATGCCGCACAGCTGAAAGATTTGATGACCGCCCCTCCCATGAGTGCCGCCCAGCATGCCGAAGTGATGCGCAAACGCATCGCGCAACGCCGCATGGTGGAAGAAGCCCGGGAACTCAAGCGCGCCAGCAGTTCTTACTTCGACAAGCGCTAAACCTGTTCCGCGTCGCCAGTGGCGGCGCCCTTCATGCCCGCCCAGCGCGGCGCCAGCGCGTGCTCGATGCCGAACAGGTCGATCACGCGTGCGACCGTGTGGTCGATCATCTCGTCTAGCGTTTGTGGATTGTGGTAAAAGCTCGGCAGCGGCGGGAAGATGACGCCGCCCATTTCCGTTACCGCCGTCATATTGCGCAGGTGCGCCAGGTTGAAGGGCGTCTCGCGCACCATCAGCACCAGCCGGCGCCGTTCCTTGAGCACCACATCGGCGGCGCGCGCGATCAGGTTATCCGACAGGCCGTGGGCCACCGACGCCAGTGTTTTCATCGAGCAGGGGGCGATCACCATGCCGTCGCTCTGGAACGAGCCGCTGGCGATCGAGGCGCCGACATCGCGCACCTTGTGCACCACGTGCGCCAGTGCTTCCACTTCGCGCCGCTGCAGGCCGGTTTCCTGGTGCAGCGTGAGGACTGCGGCGTCGGAAATCAGCAGATGCGTTTCGACGTCCTTGATATTTCGCAAATGTTGCAGCAGACGCACGCCATACACCGCGCCGGTGGCGCCGGTGATGGCAATCACCATCCGCCGTGGGCGATCAGGCATCCAGCAGGGCTTTCAGTTCGCCGGACTCGAACATTTCATTCATGATGTCCGAACCGCCGATGAATTCACCCTTCACGTACAGCTGCGGAATGGTTGGCCAGTTCGAGTAGTCCTTGATGCCCTGGCGAACCTCCGGATCTTCCAGCACGTTGACGGTGGCGATGTTTTCGACGCCGCACGCTTTCAGGATCTGGATGGCACGGCCGGAAAAGCCGCATTGTGGGAACTGGGCGGTGCCCTTCATGAACAGCACCACCGGGGTGTTGGTCACGGTTTCTTTGATCCAGGTTTGTACGTCGCTCATAGCTGCCTCTAGGTGTAAAAGATGTGGAATACCGGCATTTTATAAGAAAACGCCGGCGCCGGCATTTTACCCCCGCAGCTTGGCAAAGGCTGCAGCCATGCTGCCGCCGATGGCCGGCTCGCGCGCGGTCTGCCGCTGTTGATCCTTCTGCTGCTGGCCCATGGCGCGGCGGTCGTTGCGGTCGCCACGCTGCTGCGGCTGCGCACCGGCCTGCGGCGCGCTGTCGGACAGGCGCATGGTCAGGGCGATGCGCTTGCGCTTTTCGTCCACTTCGAGCACCTTGACCTTGACCACCTGGCCGGCCTTGACCACCGTGTGCGGGTCCTTGACGAAGGTGTTTGACAACGCCGAGATGTGCACCAGGCCATCCTGGTGGACGCCGATGTCGACAAAGGCGCCAAAGGCGGCCACATTGGTCACCACGCCTTCCAGGATCATGTCCGGGCGCAAATCCCTGATTTCCTCCACGCCTTCCTTGAAGGTGGCGGTAGTGAATTCCGGACGCGGATCGCGGCCCGGCTTTTCCAGCTCCTTCAGGATGTCGGTCACGGTCGGCACGCCGAATTTGTCGTCGGCATACTTGGCCGGTTGCAGTCGCTTGATCAGCGCGCTGTCACCGATGACACCCTTGATGTCTTTCTGGATGTCGGCCAGGATTTTTTCCACCACCGGATAGGATTCCGGGTGCACCGCCGACGCGTCCAGCGGATTCTCGCCACCGGTCACGCGCAGGAAGCCGGCTGCCTGTTCAAAGGTCTTGTCGCCCAGGCGCGGCACCGCTTTCAGGCCGGCGCGCGAGGTGAATGCACCCTTGACGTCGCGGTAGGACACAATCGCCTGCGCCACCGACGACGACAGGCCGGAGACGCGCGCCAGCAGTGGCGCCGAAGCGGTGTTGACGTCGACGCCGACCGCGTTGACGCAATCCTCCACCACCGCGTCCAGCGTGCGCGCCAGCTGCGTCTGCGAAACATCGTGCTGGTACTGGCCGACGCCGATCGATTTCGGATCGATCTTGACCAGCTCGGCCAGCGGGTCTTGCAGGCGGCGGGCGATCGACACCGCACCGCGCAGCGAGACGTCCATGTCCGGCAGTTCGCGCGAGGCGAATTCGGAGGCCGAGTACACCGACGCGCCGGCCTCGGAGACGACGATCTTGCTCATTTTTTGCTCAGGGAAGCGCTTCAGCAGGTCTTGCGCCAGCTTGTCGGTTTCGCGCGAGGCGGTGCCGTTGCCGATCGAAATCAGCGACACATTGTGCTTGGCGGCCAGCTTGCCCAGCGTGTGCAGCGAGCCTTCCCAGTCGTTTTTCGGCTGGTGCGGGTAGATCACGGCGGTATCCATCACCTTGCCGGTGGCGTCCACCACCGCCACCTTGACGCCAGTGCGCAGGCCAGGGTCCAGGCCCATGGTGGCGCGCTGGCCGGCGGGCGCCGCCAGCAGCAAGGCTTTCAAGTTGGTAGCGAAAACGGTGATGGCATCCGATTCGGATTTCTCGCGCAGCGCGCCCATCAGTTCGGTTTCCAGGTGCATAAAGCTTTTCACGCGCCAAGTCCAGCGGGCCGTGTCGGACAGCCATTTGTCGGCCGCGCGGCCGGCGCTCTTGATGCCGAAACGGGCGGCGATGTGGCTTTCGCATGGATTGTGCGGCGCGTCCCATTTTGGTTTTTCCGGCTCGCTATCCAGGCGCAGCGTGACGTCCAGCACGCCTTCGCGGCGGCCACGCATCAGCGCCAGCGCGCGGTGCGACGGCACAGTGCCCAGGTTTTCCGAATAATCAAAGTAATCAGCGAATTTTTCGCCTTCTTCTTGCTTACCTTCAATAACTTTCGACTCAACAATGCCATGCTCTTGCACATATTCACGCAAGGATTGCAGCAGCGTAGCATCTTCGGCGAAGCGTTCCATCAGGATCTGGCGGGCGCCGTCGAGGGCGGCCTTGGTATCGGCCACGCCCGGATTATTACCGTCGGCACTGGTGAACGCTTCACGCAGGTACTTTGCGGCTTCGGTTTCCGGGTTCAGGTCGGGATTGCCCAGCAGGCCGTCAGCCAGTGGCGCCAGCCCGGCTTCGATGGCAATCTGGGCCTTGGTGCGGCGTTTTTGCTTGTACGGAAGATATAAGTCTTCCAGGCGGGTCTTGTCTTCGGCGTGCATGACAGCATCTAACAGCTCTGGTGTCATCTTGTTTTGCTCGGTGATCGAGGCGACGATGCTGGCGCGGCGGTCTTCCAGCTCGCGCAGGTAGCGCAGGCGCTCTTCAAGCAGGCGCAACTGAATGTCATCCAGTCCTCCGGTCGCCTCTTTACGGTAGCGGGCGATGAAGGGAACGGTGGCGCCTTCGTCCAGCAGGGCGATGGCGGCGGCAACCTGAACTGGCTTGGCGGACAGTTCCAGGGCGAGACGTTGTTCGATGGAAGGCAACATGGTGATGATTCCTAGACAGACAAGCCCGGAATAATACGGCATCGGCACGCAGTTGCCAGTCTTGACAGGCAAAAAGGACGGTGAACGTTGGCAAGCCCACTTTTATGGACAGGTTTTTAAAGAAAGCATAAACACGAACGCTTCAATGGCGGATAATATTGCCTGTTGCCGTTTTTGAACCATCTTGACCAACAATGCGACCTATGGATTTTACCCGCGACGACGCCACTGATGCTCCAGCTGCTCCAGCACCGGCTGCGCCAACACGCCCCGCGCCGCCGGCGAATCAATTGTCCTATGCCGTGGCCACCTGGCTGCAGCGTGTGGATGCCGCAGCGCATCCCAAGGCCAAGCTGAGCCCGCCGCCGGTCGATAACGATCCGAAGCAAACCCAATACAAGCTGATCTACGTGCTGGCCCCCACCAGCGGTGGCCGCCATGTGGCGCTGTGCCTGTACAAGGCCCGCCTGCGGCCGAACGGTGACGTGGCGGCGGCCAGCCCGGTCAGCGAGGTGTTTTCGCTGCTGTCGACGCCACCAACTTTCATGACGCTAGCCGACGAAGACCTGATCCGCTTCTTTGTTGCCATGCGCAGCGGCCAAAATTCGCAGACCGGTTCGGCAACGGAACCGCGCGGCAAGATCGGCGCGGCGCTGCTGGACATGCTGGCGCAACAGGATAAGTTGCTGTGGGCAAATTCCTGGTCCGACGTCGGAAACGGTCTGGTTTATCCATTGAAAGGCGGCGTGCTGCGCGAAGCCAACCTGGCCTGGCGCGAGGAAGGCAAGGGCCTGCGCCTCGGCTGGCAGGTGGCGCCACCGCCCGGAGCCAAGCATGTCGGCGCCGACCAGGTCGACTACATGCTGCCGACCGATCCGCCGTGGTATATCGACAACCTGTCGTGTGGCGTATTGCAGTTGAACCAGGGCGGCACGGAAATTCCGCTGGCGGATTTGCAGGCGCTGGTCGCCCAGGCGCCGCTGCTGACCAATAACGACAAGATGCGTGTCTCGCAGCTGCTGCTGGCGCACGGCCTGCAGGGCCTGATGCCGCTGCCGCAGGCCTTGCCGCAGCGCGTACGCGACGACGTCAAGCCGCGTCCGGTGCTGACGCTGGACGCCGCCATGCTGGCCGACGGCTCGGTGCAGCGCTGGCATGACTTTGCCGTGCTGTCCTATGACTACGATGGCGAGCGCGTGTCGTTCGACCCGTCGCAGCGCGTGGTGCGCCAGAAGGGCGACGTCACGGAAATCATCCAGCGTGACGAAAGCGCCGAAGCCGATGCGCTGGCGCTGCTGAGCGAACGCCATTTCGTGCCGCCGACCACGCTGCCGCTGAGCAGCGTCAAAGGCGGGCTGTTGCTGCCTAGCCAGGCCGAGTGGATACGCTTCGCCCGCGATGGCGTTGCCGCGCTGAAGGAAGCCGGCTGGAAAATCGAAAAAACCGTCAAGTACCGTTACGACACGGTGGAAGTCGGCGACTGGTATGCCGACGTGGTGGAAGACGAGGCCGATGGCGGCCGTGCCTGGTTCGACCTGGAACTGGGCATCATGGTCAACCAGGAGCGCGTGCCGCTGCTGCCTGTGCTGGTGCAGCTGATCCGCAATGCGCCCAACGATTTCAATCCGAAAGCCATCGCCCACCATGGCGAGGAAGACCAGATGCTGGCCACGCTGGCCGACGGCAGCCGCGTCGCGCTGCCGTGGGGCCGGGTGCGTCCCATCCTCGCCACGCTGGGCGAGTTGTATTTCAGCGACAAGATCAAGAACGCGGTCCACATGGCCACGCTGGACGCCGCTCGCCTTGACGAGCTGGCGCGCAATGTCGAGATGACCTGGACCGGCGGCGAGGAGCTGCGCGAAATGGGCGCGCGCCTGAATCAGTTCGGTTCGGTGAAGCGCGTCGCCACCCCGGCCGGCCTGCAAGCCACGCTGCGCGATTACCAGACCGATGGCTTGTCGTGGATGCAGTTCCTGCGCGAATACGGCTTTGCCGGCATCCTGGCCGATGATATGGGCCTGGGCAAAACCGTGCAGACCCTGGCCCACATCCTGGTCGAGAAAGAAGCCGGCCGCCTGACCGCGCCGGCGCTGGTGATCGCGCCGACCAGCCTGATGGGCAACTGGCAGGAAGAAGCCGCGCGCTTCGCGCCGGGCCTGAAAGTGCTGCTGTTGCAGGGCAAGGAGCGCATGGGCCAGTTCGACCAGATCGACGAAGCCGACCTGGTGCTGACCACTTACGCGCTGCTGCCGCGCGACGAGGAAAAACTGCGCGAGCACGATTTCCACCTGGTCATCCTGGACGAGTCGCATTACATCAAGAACACCCGCTCGAAGGCGGCGCAAAGCGCCGGCCTGCTGCGCGCGCGTCACCGCCTGTGCCTGTCCGGCACGCCGCTGGAGAATCACCTGGGTGAGCTGTGGTCGCAATTCCACTTCCTGCTGCCCGGCCTGCTGGGTGACGAGAAGGGCTTCAACAGCGTGTTCCGCCATCCGATTGAACGCGCGGACGATCCCTTGCGGCGCGCGCTGCTGAACCGCCGCATCAAGCCCTTCCTGCTACGCCGCACCAAGGACAATGTGGCGAAAGAGCTGCCGCCGAAGACCGAGATGGTGCGCAAGGTCGAGCTGACCGGCGCCCAGCGCGACCTGTACGAAACCGTACGCCTGGCGATGGACCAGAAAGTCCGCGAGGAAATCGACCGCAAGGGCGTGGCGCGCAGCCAGATCGTCATCCTGGAAGCGCTGCTGAAGCTGCGTCAGGTGTGCTGCGATCCGCGCCTGGTCAAGTCGACCACCAAGAAACAGCAGCAGGCCGGCTCGGCCAAGCTGCTGGACCTGATGCAGATGGTTGAAGACTTGCTGGAAGAGAAGCGCAAGATCCTGGTGTTCTCGCAGTTCACCAGCATGCTGGAACTGATCCAGGAGGAACTCGAAGCGCGCGACATCCCGTATGCCTTGCTGACCGGCGACACCAAGGACCGCAGCGCCCAGGTGGCCGCGTTCCAGCAGGGCGCAGTGCCTATCTTCCTGATATCGCTGAAAGCCGGTGGCGTCGGCCTCAACCTGACCGCTGCCGACACCGTGATTCACTATGACCCATGGTGGAATCCGGCCGCTGAAAACCAGGCCACCGACCGCGCCTGGCGTATTGGGCAGGACAAGCCGGTGTTTGTGTATAAACTGATCGCCAAGGGCACGCTGGAAGAAAAGATCCAGGTCTTGCAGCAGAAGAAGTCCGATCTGGCGCAATCCATCCTGGCGGAAGGCGAGTCGCAGAAAATGGCGCTCACGCAGGAGGATCTGCAACAAATCTTCGCACCTTTGGTGGAGTAATCAATGGGTCAGACGATAGCGGAACTCCAGGCAGCATTACAGCAATCCCAAGCCAACGAAGCCCGCTATCGGCTGCTGTTGGACCACAGCAGCGAGATCAGCTGGATGGCCGACTGTGCCACGCGCCAGCTGACCTGGCTCAGTCCGGCCGCCGAACGCCAGTTCGGCTACACGCTGCACACTGCGCAAACGCTGGCCGCCGGCCTGCTGAAAGACTTGCAGGCGCGCCTGACGCGCTATGCCGATGGCGATCTCAGCCGCCGTCGCCTGCTGCGTGAAACCGAACTGGTCCATGCCGACGGCTACCTGGTGCCGGTGGAAATCGAATCAACCTTGATCCTGGATGGCAACGGCGTGCCGGCCACGGTGATCGGCGTGGTGCGCGACCTCAGCGCCCGGCGTGAGCTGGCGGCGCAGCAGAAGAAATTTGCCTCGATGCTGTCGCATGAATTCCGCACGCCGCTCTCCACCATCGACGGCGCCGTGCAGCGGCTGGAAATGACCGGCGCCCATCATGACGAAGGCACCCGCAAGCGCTACCGCAAGATCCAGACTGCGGTGGACCGCATGCTGGCGATGCTGGATGAATACCTGTCCCCCGAGCGCATGGCCAGCATCGGCCGCGAGCGCCAGCCCAATGAAATCAATCCCGCCACGTTGCTGGAAGGCGTTGCCGAGCAAGCACGCCGGCGCCGCCAGCCGGTCCGGGTGCAGACGCTGGGCTTGCCGCAATGGATGCGTTGCGACCCGGCCGGCATGCGTTTATGTCTTGAAATATTGCTGGATAATGCAATAAAGTACACAAGAGATAATATTCCGATAGAATTGGTGGGACGAATTGCCACAGAAGGTGGCGTCGAATTCCTGGTGCGCGATCACGGTGACGGTATCGTGGAAGCCGAATTAGCGCATGTTTTCGACAAAGCCTTCCGTGGCAGCAACGCTGTCGGCGTGGCTGGGTCGGGCCTGGGCCTGTATATGGCGCGGTCCATCATCGATGTCCACGGTGGTACTGTTACGGCAAGAAATGTTTCTGAAAGCGGCACGGAATTTCGGATTTGGTTGCCGGTGGCGGCCAATGCCGGGAAAAGCCTTGCGCGTGCCGATGCCAGCAGTGATAATTCCCTGGACGCAAGCTCGTAGTGTTCCCAGGTCTGGGCGCAGCTGTGCTCAACAATTGAACGAATGGCGCATCAATGACGCAAATACTGATCGTGGAAGACAATCTGGACTACGCCGAAGAGATGGCGGAGTTTCTGACTGAGCTTGAACACGAAGTACATATCACCAACAACGCTGGCGATATGTGGTCTGCCCTAAGCCAGGGCAATGTCGGCGTGGTCGTGCTGGACCTCGGCCTGCCGGATGAGGATGGCTTCAACGTCATCCCGCGCATGCGTCAGCTGTATCCGCAAATAGGCCTGCTGGTGCTGACCGGCCGCGTTGCTTTCGACAACCGCATCCTCGGCCTGCGCCTGGGTGCCGACCATTACCTGACCAAGCCTATCAAATTTCCGGAACTGGCGGCGCACATTGAAGCGCTCGACCGCCGCGTCGGGCCACAGGAAACCGTCCCGCTGCCTAGCAAGTGGACGCTGAAAGTGAGCGCTCGCCAGCTGGAGCTGCAAGGCATGGCCATTACGCTGACGGAAAAGGAATGCAACTTCCTGCACCTGCTGACGATTAATACCCGGCCGGTGCCGCGCCAGGTGATTGTGGCTGGCATAGGCGGCGACGATCCGGATGCCGGCCGCCGCGTCGACATGCTGGTGTATCGTCTGCGCAAGAAAGCGCGCACCGGTCTGGGCCAGGATCTGCCGCTGCGCAGTGCCTATGGCGAAGGCTACAGCCTGTCAGCCAGCTTCAACTTGTCCTAATAGGGACGGAGTCAACACGAAAATCTGTCCAGCGAAATTAATCAGGGACAGAGTCAGTCGACAAGGGTAGAATCGGACTTCCGATCTCCCCTTTTTTGTTATCCGCATGGCCCGACTGCCCCGTTTAATCATTCCCGACCAGCCGCACCACGTCATCCAGACTGGCGCCAACAACCAGGACGTGTTCCTCGACGCCGAAGACTACCAGACCTTCCTCGGCTGGCTGCGCACCGCCGCCAAAACCTACAAAGTCGCCATCCACGCCTACTGTCTGATGCCCAATCACGTGCATTTGCTGGTCACACCGTCCGATGACACCGGCCTGGGCCAGATGATGCAATGGATAGGCCGCTACTACGTGCCCTATTTCAACCAAAAGTATGTCCGCAGTGGAACTTTGTGGAACGGACGCTACAAAACTTCGCTGATCGATGCTGACGAATACTTCATGTTGTGCAGCCGTTATATCGAATTCAACCCGGTCCGCAATGGCATGGTCAGCCGCGCCGAGGATTATCCCTGGTCCAGCTATTGTCATCACGCCGGCATCCGCCCGGACGGGCTGGTGACAGATCACGCCAAGGTCTGGGAACTGGGCAACACGCCATTCCAGCGTGAAGCCGCCTACAGTGCGCTGTCCGAGCCGGCACTGACGTTGGAGGAAATCACTTTAATTGGCAAATCCCTGCTCAAGGGCTGGCCGCTGGGGTCGCAGACATTCCAGGCCGCCCTGCAGAACAAGGTCAAGCGCCAGGTATTGCCGGCCAAACGCGGCCGCCCATTCAAAATAAAGCCTGGTACAGAATAGGGCTATGACTCTGTCCCCAATTAAATAAATAAGCTTCTGAGGAAAATTTAATTCGACTCCGACCCTAATTGTTATGCTTGAGGTTTACGCTGCGTTGCACTAACCTTGTTTTTCAAGCCAATCAGTTTTGGAGTTTAGCCATGGAAGCACAAGGTCTGTACGATCCGTCCAATGAACACGATGCCTGCGGTGTCGGTTTCGTCGCCCACATCAAGGGTAATAAGAGTCACTCGATTGTGGAACAGGGTCTGCTGATCTTGAAAAACCTCGATCACCGGGGCGCAGTCGGTGCGGACCCGCTGATGGGCGACGGCGCCGGTATCCTGATCCAGATTCCGGACCAGTACTACCGCGACGAAATGGCCAAGCAAGGCGTGGAACTGCCGCCGCCAGGCGAATACGGCGTCGGCATGGTGTTCCTGCCGAAGGAAAATGCTTCCCGCATCGCTTGCGAACAGGAAATCGAACGCGCCGTGCGCGCCGAAGGCCAGGTGGTGCTCGGCTGGCGTAATGTACCAGTCGACTGCGACATGCCGATGTCGCCGACCGTGCGTGCCAAAGAGCCGGTCATCCGCCAGATCTTCATTGGCCGTGGCGCCGACATCATGGTGACCGATGCGCTGGAGCGCAAACTGTACGTGATCCGCAAATCGTCGGGCCACGCGATCCAGGCACTGAACCTGATACACGGCAAAGAATTCTTCGTGGCCTCGCTGTCGGCCCGTACCATCGTCTACAAGGGCCTGCTGCTGGCCGACCAGGTGGGCGTCTACTACCGCGACCTGCAGGATGCACGCTGCGTGTCGGCGCTGGCGCTGGTCCACCAACGCTTCTCGACCAACACCTTCCCGGAATGGCCGCTGGCCCACCCGTACCGCCTGATCGCCCACAACGGCGAAATCAACACTGTCAAAGGCAACTTCAACTGGATGCGCGCCCGTGAAGGCGTGATGAAATCGGCCGTGCTGGGCGACGATCTGCGCAAGCTGTTCCCGCTGATCTACGAAGGCCAGTCGGACACCGCCTGCTTCGATAACGCGCTGGAACTGCTGCTGATGGCGGGCTACCCACTGGCCCAGGCGATGATGATGATGATCCCGGAAGCCTGGGAAAATCACGGCACGATGGATGACAATCGCCGCGCGTTCTACGAATATCATGCTGCCATGATGGAGCCATGGGACGGCCCGGCCGCCATGGCCTTCACCGACGGCCGCTACATCGGCGGCACGCTGGACCGCAATGGCCTGCGTCCAGCCCGCTACATTGTCACCGACGACGACCTGGTGGTAATGGCGTCGGAATCCGGCGTGCTGCCGATTCCTGAGTCGAAAATCATCCAGAAATGGCGTCTGCAACCAGGCAAGATGTTCCTGATCGACCTGGAAGCCGGCCGCATCATCGACGACAAAGAGCTGAAAGACACCTACGCCAACGCCAAGCCATACAAGGCATGGATCAATGCGGTGCGTATCAAGCTGAACGAAATCAAGCTGAGCGAAAGCCAGCTGGCGCACAACCGCGCCAAGGACAAGCCGGCCGTCGGCGAAAAAGCCGTGCCGTCGCTGCTGGACCGCCAGCAAGCCTTCGGCTACACCCAGGAAGACCTGAAATTCCTGATGGCGCCGATGGCTGCCGCCGGCGAGGAAGCCACCGGCTCGATGGGCAATGACTCGCCGCTGGCCGTCATGTCCAACAAGCTGAAGCCGCTGTATTCCTACTTCAAGCAGCTGTTCGCCCAGGTGACCAACCCGCCGATCGACCCGATCCGCGAAGCGATGGTGATGTCGCTGGTGTCATTCATCGGTCCGAAACCGAACCTGCTGGACACCAACAACGTCAATCCGCCGATGCGCCTTGAAGTGTCGCAGCCTATCCTGGGCTTCGACGACATGGAGCGCCTGCGCAACATCAGCCTGCACACCGGCGGCAAGTTCAAGTCCTACGAACTGAGCATCTGCTACCCGCTGGCCTGGGGCAAGGAAGGCGTTGAAGCTTGCCTGGCGTCGCTGTGCGCGGAAGCGGTGGATGCGGTCAAATCCGGCCACAACATCCTGATCGTCTCGGATCGTTCGGTCGGCCCGGACCGCGTGGCGATTCCTGCGCTGCTGGCCACCTCGACCATCCACCAGCACCTGGTCAGCAAAGGCCTGCGCGCCTCGACCGGCCTGGTGGTGGAAACCGGCTCGGCCCGCGAAACCCACCACTTCGCCCTGCTGGCCGGCTACGGCGCGGAAGCGATCCACCCCTACCTGGCGATGGAAACCCTGGCCGATATGGCAGCCGGCCTGCCAGGCGATATGTCGGCTGAGAAAGCCATCTACAACTTCACCAAGGCGGTCGGCAAAGGCCTGATGAAGGTGATGTCGAAGATGGGTATCTCCACCTATATGTCGTACTGCGGTGCGCAGATCTTCGAAGCGGTCGGCCTGAACAAGTCGCTGGTCAACAAATACTTCAAGGGCACCGCGTCCAACGTGGAAGGCATCGGCGTGTTTGAAGTGGCGGAAGAAGCGCTGCGCCTGCACAACCTGGCCTTCGGCGACGATCCTGTGCTGGCCAACCACCTGGATGCCGGCGGCGAATACGCCTTCCGTATCCGTGGTGAAGACCACCTGTGGACGCCGGACGCGATCGCCAAGCTGCAACACTCGACCCGCGCCAACAATTTCTCCAGCTATAAAGAGTATGCGCAGATCATCAACGACCAGAGCAAGCGCCACCTGACGCTGCGCGGCCTGTTCGAATTCAAGATCGATCCGGCCAAGGCGATTCCGCTGGATGAAGTCGAGCCGGCGAAAGAAATCGTCAAGCGCTTCGCCACCGGCGCGATGTCGATGGGTTCGATTTCGACCGAAGCCCACGCCACGCTGGCGGTCGCCATGAACCGCATCGGCGGCAAGTCCAACACCGGTGAAGGCGGCGAAGATCCATCGCGCTACACCATGGAGCTGAAAGGTATCAAGATCAAGCAGGGCGAGACCATGGCGTCGGTCATGGGCAAGGAACAGATGGTGGTCGACATTCCTCTGCAAGAGGGCGACTCGCTGCGTTCGCGCATCAAGCAGGTGGCGTCGGGCCGTTTCGGCGTGACCGCTGCTTACCTGAACTCGGCCGACCAGATCCAGATCAAGATGGCGCAGGGTGCGAAGCCTGGTGAAGGCGGTCAGCTGCCAGGCCACAAGGTGTCGGAATACATCGCCACGCTGCGCTTCTCGGTGCCGGGCGTGGGCCTGATTTCGCCGCCGCCGCACCACGATATTTATTCGATTGAAGATCTGGCGCAGCTTATCCACGATCTGAAAAACGCCAATCCGCGCGCTTCGATCTCGGTCAAGCTGGTGTCGGAAGTGGGTATCGGCACCGTGGCTGCCGGCGTCACCAAGGCCAAAGCCGACCACGTGGTGGTTGCTGGCCATGACGGCGGCACCGGCGCATCGCCGCTGTCGTCGGTCAAGCACGCCGGCACCCCATGGGAACTGGGCCTGGCGGAAACGCAACAGACCCTGGTGCTGAACGGCCTGCGTAGCCGGATTCGCGTCCAGGCCGATGGCCAGATGCGTACCGGCCGCGACGTCGTCATCGCCGCCATGCTCGGCGCCGACGAAATCGGCTTCGCCACCGCACCGCTGGTGGTGGAAGGCTGCATCATGATGCGCAAATGCCACCTGAACACCTGCCCGGTCGGCGTTGCGACGCAAGATCCGGTACTGCGCGCCAAGTTCTCGGGCAAGCCTGAGTACGTGGTGAACTACTTCTTCTTCGTTGCCGAAGAAGCGCGTCAGCTGATGGCGCAACTGGGCATCCGCACCTATGACGAGCTGATCGGCCGCGTCGACCTGCTGGACAAGTCGAAAGCCATCTCGCACTGGAAAGCGCAAGGCCTGGACTTCAGCAACATCTTCTACCAGCCGCAAGTGCAGGACGGTCATTCGATCTACCACACGCTGGAGCAGGATCACGGCCTCGACAAGGCGCTGGACCACAAGCTGATCGCGCAAGCCAAAGCGGCGCTGGAAAAAGGCGAGCGTGTCTCCTTCATCTCGCCCGTGAAGAACTTGAACCGCACGGTCGGCACCATGCTGTCGGGCGAAGTGGCCAAGCGTTACGGTCACGCCGGTCTGCCTGACGACACCATCCACATCCAGCTGCAAGGTACTGCCGGCCAGTCGGCCTGCGCTTTCCTGGCGCACGGCATCACCATCGACCTGGTGGGCGAGGGTAATGACTATGTGGGCAAGGGCCTGTCGGGCGGCCGCATCATCGTGCGTCCTAACACGGAGTTCCGTGGCTGGGCGGTCAACAACATCATCATCGGCAATACCGTGCTGTACGGCGCGATTTCCGGTGAAGCCTTCTTCAACGGCGTGGCTGGCGAGCGTTTCGCGGTGCGTAACTCGGGCGCTACCACCATTGTTGAAGGTACCGGCGACCATGGTTGCGAATACATGACCGGCGGTACGGTTGTCGTGCTGGGTAACACCGGCCGTAACTTCGCGGCAGGCATGTCGGGCGGTATCGCTTACGTCTACGATCCGGATGGCGACTTTGAATCGCGTTGCAACACCTCGATGGTGACGCTGGAACGCGTGCTGAGCGCCAAGGAACAGTCGGTCGACAGCGCCACCTTCCACGTGCAGCACAAAGACCATGGCCGCGAGGCCGACGAAGTGATCCTGAAGCGTCTGATCGAGCGTCACTTCAAGCATACCGGCAGCACGCGCGCGCGCCTGTTGCTGGACAACTGGGCCGACAGCCGCGCCAAGTTCGTCAAGGTATTCCCAAGCGAATACAAACGCGCTCTGGCAGAAATGGCCGAAGCCGTGGCGAACGAAGCCGCCGTTGTGCAACCAGTTGCTGCTTAAGTCAGCCTTACAAGATTACGAAGGAAAAATATCGTGGGTAAAATCACCGGCTTCATGGAATTCCAGCGTCAGGAAGAAAGCTATCTGCCGCCAGCGACGCGCCTGAAAAACTACGCGGAATTCGTCATTCCGCTGACTAACGAGCAAGCCAAGGTCCAGGGTGCGCGCTGCATGGATTGCGGCATCCCGTTCTGCAACAACGGCTGCCCGGTCAACAACATCATCCCGGACTGGAACGACCTGGTGTATCGCGGCAACTACCGCGAAGCGCTGGACACGCTGCATTCGACCAACAACTTCCCGGAATTCACCGGCCGCATCTGCCCGGCGCCATGCGAGGCTGCCTGTACGCTGGGCATCAGCGAAGATCCGGTCGGCATCAAGTCGATCGAACACAAGATCATCGACGAAGGCTGGGCACACGGCTGGGTCATCCCGCAGCCGCCTAGCAAGCAGACCGGCAAGAAAGTCGCTGTGGTCGGCTCCGGTCCGGCCGGCCTCGCCGCCGCCCAACAGCTGGCGCGCGCCGGCCACGCGGTCACCGTGTTTGAGAAATCCGACCGCGTCGGCGGCCTGCTGCGCTATGGCATTCCAGACTTCAAGATGGAAAAGTCGCACATCGACCGCCGCGTCAAGCAGATGGAAGCCGAAGGCGTGACCTTCCGCACCAGCGTACTGATCGGCAAGGACTTCCCGGCCAACGTCAACAACTGGGCCAAGGAAACCATCTTCCCTGAAGACCTGCAAAAAGACTTCGACGCCGTGGTGCTGGCGGGCGGCGCGGAAGCCCCGCGCGACCTGCCGGTGCCGGGCCGCGAGCTCAAAGGCGTGCACTTCGCCATGGACTTCCTGCCGCAGCAAAACAAGATCAACGCCGGCGACAAGCTGAAAGACCAGATCAAGGCCACCGGCAAGCACGTGGTGGTGATCGGCGGCGGCGACACCGGTTCCGACTGTGTCGGCACCTCGAACCGCCAGGGCGCCGCCTCGGTGACCCAGTTCGAACTGATGCCGATGCCACCGGAGCAGGAGAACAAGTCGATGGTCTGGCCTTACTGGCCGACCAAGCTGCGCACCTCGTCGTCGCACGAAGAAGGTTGCGAGCGTGACTGGGCCGTCGCCACCAAGCGCCTGGAAGGCAAGGGCGGCAAAGTTGAAAAACTGATCGCCTGCCGCGTCGAATGGAAAGACGGCAAGATGGCTGAAGTGCCGAACTCGGAATTCGAGATGAAAGCCGACCTGGTGTTCCTGGCCATGGGCTTCGTCTCGCCGGTCGCCAACATCCTCGACGCCTTCGCTGTTGACAAAGATGCACGCGGCAACGCCAAGGCCAGCACCGATGGCGAGGGCTGCTACAAGACTTCCGTATCCAAGGTATTTGCCGCCGGCGACATGCGCCGTGGCCAATCGCTGGTGGTATGGGCGATCCGCGAAGGCCGCCAATGCGCGCGCGCGGTCGACGAGTTCCTGATGGGCAGTTCCGAGTTGCCGCGCTAAGCTCAAAGCAAGGCATCAGGCTCGGCCTGATTTCCCTGCCGGATGCAGATGGGTGATCCCTGACTGCATCCGGTTTTTTTCATTTAAGCGGCGCTGGACTGTAACAATTAGTGCCCGGTGTAAATTGCTGACTTTGGGTTCAGTAGTGTTGTATTATCTGCTACCCAATGTTGGCTCTTCATGGGCCCTTCAGCAGAGATTGACCTTTCTGCACTACAATACGGCATTCCAAAAAATGAGTTCAGTCGTGCCTAATCTCGTCGAAATCCGTGACCTACACTTCTCCTATGGCAAGCGCGCGATCCTGTCCGGCTTGAATATGGACTTCCCGCGCGGGAAGGTGATCGCGGTCATGGGCGGTTCTGGCAGCGGCAAAACCACGGTGCTGCGCCTGATCGGCGGCCAGCTGCGTCCGCAGAAAGGCCACGTCAAGGTGCAGGGCCAGGTGGTGCACAAGCTGAATACCGCCGGCCTGTATCTGTTGCGCCGCAAGATGGGCATGCTGTTCCAGCACGGTGCGCTGTTCACCGACCTGACGGTGTTTGAGAACGTCGCCTTCCCGCTGCGCGAACACACTGACCTGCCGGAAGAGCTGATCCGCAACCTGGTGCTGATGAAATTGCAGGCAGTGGGCCTGCGCAACGCCGCCAAGCTGAAACCGGGCGAAATCTCCGGCGGCATGGCGCGCCGCGTGGCGCTGGCGCGTTCGATCGCGCTGGACCCGGAACTGATGATGTATGACGAGCCGTTCGCCGGCCTGGATCCGATCTCGATGGGCGTCACTGCCAACCTGATCCGCAACCTGAACACGGCGCTGGGCTCGACCACGATACTGGTGTCGCACGACGTCAAGGAGAGCTTTGCCATCGCCGACTATGTTTATTTCCTGTCGCAAGGCAAGATCGTTGCGCACGGCACGCCGGCCGACATGCTGGTGTCCACCGACCCGTATGTGAAGCAGTTTGTCCACGCGGAAGCGGACGGCCCGGTGCCGTTCCATTATCCAGGCAAGTCCCTGGCCGACGATCTGGGCCTGGGAGTGCAAGTATGAGCTTGAAGAACTGGTTGTCCAGCCTGGGCGCGCCGCTGCGCGACTATGTAGAGAGCATCGGCTATGGCGCGCGCGCCTTCGCCAACCTGCTGAGTGTGTCGCCCGGCCTGCTGAAGCGGCCGCGCCTGGTGGTCGAGCAGCTGCATTTCATCGGCAATTACTCGATGCTGATCATCACCCTGTCCGGCCTGTTCGTCGGCATGGTGCTGGGCCTGCAAGGCTATACCACGCTGAACAAATACGGCGCCGAGCAGTCGCTGGGCGTGCTGGTGGCGCTGGGCCTGACGCGCGAACTGGGGCCGGTGATCACCGCGCTGCTGTTTGCCGGCCGCGCCGGCACTTCGCTGACCGCCGAAATCGGCCTGATGAAGGCTGGCGAGCAGTTGTCCGCCATGGAAATGATGGCCGTCAACCCGATCCAGCGCGTGCTGGCGCCGCGCTTCTGGGCTGGCGCACTGGCGGTGCCGCTGCTGGCCTCGGTGTTCAGCGCCGTGGGCGTGCTGGGCGGCTGGCTGGTCGGTGTGCAGCTGATCGGCGTTGATGACGGCGCCTTCTGGTCGCAAATGCAGGCCAGCGTCGACATCTGGAACGATATTTATAACGGCTTCATCAAGAGCGTGGTGTTTGGCATCGCGATTACCTTCATCGCCCTGTATCAAGGCTACGAAGCGCAGCCGACGCCGGAAGATGTGGCGCGCGCCACCACCCGCACTGTTGTGATTTCATCGCTGACGATCTGGTGGCTGGACTTCATGATGACGGCGCTGATGTTCAGCAAGTAATAAGAAAACAAGGAAGAAAACAAATGCAACGCAAATCTCTGGATGTCTGGGTCGGCCTGTTTATCGTTATCGGAGTGTGTGCGCTCATGTTTTTGGCGCTGAAAGTCGGTAGCATGAACTCGATCTCGTTCGGCAAGACCTATGCGATCACCGCCAAGTTCGACAACATCGGCAGCCTGCGCCCGCAAGCGGCGGTCAAGGCCGCCGGCGTGGTGGTCGGCCGTGTGGGAGAGATCAAGTTTGATGACAAGACTTATCAGGCGCTGGTAACCTTGAACATGGAATCCAGTTATGTATTTCCTAAAGACAGCTCGGCCAAGATTCTGACCGCCGGCCTGCTGGGCGAACAATACGTCGGCATTGAAGCCGGCGGCGATACCAACAATCTGGCGGCCGGCGACAAGATCGCCCGCACCCAATCGGCTGCCGTGCTGGAAGACCTGATCAATCAGTTCATCTACAGCAAGGCCGCAGACGGAAAGGACGATAAATGATCACTAAACAATTCCGCCAAGCAGCACTGGCACTGGGCGTCACCATGCTGCTGGCCGGCTGCGCCGGTCCGAACCCGCGCGACCCGTACGAGGGCTACAACCGCGCCATGTTCAATTTCAACGATACGGTCGATACCTATGCGCTGAAACCGGTGGCTACCGGCTACAAGAACGTCACGCCGCAGTTTGTGCAGACCGGCGTCAGCAACTTCTTCGGCAACCTGGGCGACGCCTGGACCGCGATCAACCAGTTCCTGCAAGGCAACGGCGAAGCCGGCATGTCGGATGTCAGCCGCTTCGCGCTGAACTCGACGCTGGGCGTGCTGGGCCTGTTCGATATCGCTTCGGAAGCTGGCTTGCAGAAACACAAGGAAGACTTCGGCCAGACGTTGGGCGTTTGGGGCGTGGAATCCGGTCCTTACCTGGTGCTGCCGCTGCTGGGCCCGTCCACCGTGCGCGATACCGTGGCGCTGCCGGCCGACATCGCCGGCGATATCTGGCGCTACAAGGACCCGACCAATGTGCGCAATATCGGCACCGTGGTGCGCGTGGTCGATACCCGCGCCAGCCTGCTGGACGCCTCGTCGCTGCTGGAAGACGCCGCGCTGGACCGCTACGAATTCCTGCGTGACGGCTATATGCAGCGCCGCGAAAGCCAGGTCCATCCGGACGGTGCGCCTCGCAAGGTACAAAAAGATGATACTGATGAAACTTCTGCACCGGTGTCATCCGAACCGGCCGCAAAAGAGTTAAACTCCGGCACACCACCGGCTGCGAACTGACGCCAGCCTGTGACCCGAAGAACCACTCATAAGGCATAAACAATGAACTTCATCAAAAATTTTATCGCTTTGGCAACCGTTTCGCTGGCGTTCACCGGCGTTGCCGCCGCCCAGGAAGCACCTGATGCGCTGGTCAAGCGCATCAGCGAAGATGTCATCAACACCGCCAAGGCTGACAAGGCCATCCAGGCTGGCGACACCAAGAAGGTCATCGACCTGGTGGAAAGCAAGATCCTGCCGCACGTCGATTTCCAGCGTATGACTTCGCTGGCTGCCGGCCGCTTCTGGCGCCAGGCCACTCCTGAGCAGCAGCAACAGCTGACCGCCGAGTTCCGCAAGCTGCTGGTGTTCACCTACTCGGGCGCGCTGTCGCAAGTGAAAGACCAGACCATCGAATTCAAGCCGCTGCGCGCCGATCCGTCGGACAGCGAAGTGGAAGTGCGCTCGCAGGTCAACCAGGCTCGTGGCGAACCGATTCCGCTGAACTACCGCGTCGCCAAGACCGCCAGCGGCTGGAAAATCTACGACATCAATGTGCTGGGCGCCTGGCTGGTGGAAACCTACAAAGGCACGTTCGCTTCCGAGATCAACAAGGGCGGCATCGACGGCCTGATCAAGGCGCTGGCGGACAAGAACCAGAAGCTGGCCAACAAGCCGCTGAACACCAACGCACCTAAGAAGTAAGCTGACATCATGTCCAACGTTGTTACCGAAGCCACCGACAACCTGCAGTCGCTCACGTCCCTGACCGTGCTCAACGCCACCGTGGCGCTGGAGCGCGGCTACGCCGCCCTCAAGGCCGGCCAGACCGTGTTCGACCTGCGCCATGTGTTGACGGTGGATTCGGTGGCAGTGTCGGTGATGCTGTCGTGGCAGCGGGCTGCACAGGAAGCAGGCATACAGCTGTCGCTGCAAAACCTGCCGCCGGCGCTGCAAAGCCTGACCAAACTGTACGGCGTGTGTTCGCTGCTGTTCCCCACCGACGTCAAGCTCGACCAGGGCTGCGACGGCGCCAGCAATCCGGCGCACGACGAATTCTCCCCGGTGGAAGCACCGGAATCGGTCTTCAGCAAGAAGACCGAACTGGCTGGCGACGCCGCCGGCCACCATCACCATTGACCCCCGCCCCACCCCGCCGCCTGTAGTAATCACCCGGTCCGGCTCGGACCGCTTGAAATTCCAATATAATTGAACGTTGCCGCAACCGCAGTGTTGCGGCCCCCGCAGGACCTTCGCGCGCGCCGGTTCGGCCGCCGCAACCTTATAGATAAGCCAAGCATGACAGCAATCCAAATTAGCAATGTCGAAAAGCGCTACAAGTCGTTGCAGGCGTTGGGCGGCGTATCCCTGAATATCGAGGAAGGCGAGTTTTTCGGCCTGCTCGGCCCCAACGGCGCCGGCAAGACCACGCTGATTTCCATCATCGCCGGCCTGATCCGCCCGGACGCCGGCTCGGTCAAGATCCACGGCCACGATGTGGTCAGCGATTTCCGCGCGGCGCGCCGCAACCTCGGTGTGGTGCCGCAGGAACTGGTGTTCGACCCGTTCTTCACCGTGCGCGAAACGCTGCGCCTGCAATCCGGTTACTTCGGCCTGAAAAACAACGACGCCTGGATCGACGAGGTGATGCACAACCTCAACCTGACCAACAAGGCCGACACCAATATGCGCGCGCTGTCGGGCGGCATGAAGCGCCGCGTGCTGGTGGCGCAGGCGCTGGTGCACAAGCCGCCGGTGATCGTGCTGGATGAACCGACCGCCGGCGTCGACGTCGAGCTGCGCCAGACGCTGTGGCAATTCATCACGCGCCTGAACCGCGAAGGCCACACCGTGGTGCTGACCACCCACTATCTGGAAGAAGCGCAAGCCATGTGCAAGCGCGTCGCCATGCTGAAGCTGGGCCAGGTGGTGACGCTGGACACGATGGCGTCGCTGGTGCGCCGCATCTCCGGTTCGCAGCTGATCGTCAACATGACGCACGGCGATTTGCCGGACGATTTGCGTCCGCTGATCACGCATCCGGAAACCACCGAGCACGGCAAGAAGTACAGCCTGCGCATCAACGAATATGCTGAAGTCGAACAGATCCTGAAACGCCTGCGCGAGTCGGGCGCCATCATCGACGAGATGCAACTGCAACAAGCGGATCTGGAAGATATCTTCTTGCAGATCATGGACAAAGGGACCGTATGAATTTCATCTCCGCCGGATTCCGCACGCTGGTCTACAAGGAAACGCTGCGCTTCTGGAAAGTCGCCACGCAGACCATCGCCGCGCCGATTCTCACCGCCATGCTGTACCTGCTGATCTTCGGCCACGTGCTGGAAGGCCGCGTCACCGTGTACCAGGACGTCAACTACACCTCGTTCCTGATTCCAGGCTTGGTGATGATGAGCGTATTGCAGAACTCCTTCGCCAACTCGTCGTCGTCGCTGATCCAGTCCAAGATCACCGGCAACCTGGTGTTCGTGCTGCTGACGCCGTTGTCGCACTGGGAGATTTTCTCGGCTTACGTGCTGGCCGCCATGGTGCGTGGCATCGCGGTGGGCCTCGGCGTGTTCCTGGTGACCACCTGGTTTGCCCACCTGACGTTCGCGGCGCCGCTGTGGATCATCGTGTTCGCGCTGCTGGGCGCCGCCATCCTCGGCACCACCGGCCTGATCGCTGGCATCTGGGCCGAGAAATTCGACCAGCTGGCCTCGTTCCAGAACTTCCTGATCGTGCCGCTGACCTTCCTGGCCGGCGTGTTCTATTCGGTCCACTCGCTGCCGCCGGTATGGCAGGCGGTATCGCATCTGAATCCGTTTTTCTACATGATCGACGGCTTCCGTTACGGCTTCTTCGGCCAGTCCGACGTCAATCCCCTGGTGAGCCTGGCCATTGTTTCGGCCTTCCTGGTGGTGCTGGCGTTCCTGGCGATTCGTTTGCTGCGCAGCGGCTATCGCCTGCGTCACTAAAATTTAGGTAAGGACACCCATCATGGCTACGACCCCAGAACTCATCCACGGCTACATCAAGGCCGGTCTCGAATGCACCCACCTTGAAGTGGACGGCGACGGCCAGCACTTCCAGGCGGTGATTGTGTCGCCTGCGTTTGCAGGCAAGCGTTTGATTCAGCGCCACCAGCTGGTGTACGCTGCATTGGGCGACCGCATGCGCGAGGAAATCCACGCGCTGTCGATGAAAACCCTCACCCCTGAAGAATACCAAGGATAAGCATGGACAAGCTTCTGATTCAAGGCGGTAACCGCCTGCAAGGCGACATCACCATCTCCGGCGCGAAGAACGCCGCCCTGCCTATCTTGTGCGCGGGCTTGCTGACCTCCGGCGATCTGGAACTGTCCAATGTGCCACACCTGCACGATGTCTCGACCATCCTCAAGCTGCTCGGCGAAACCGGCCTGAAAGTCACGCAGGACAACGACAAGGTGATCCTGAACGGCAGCGCCATCACCAAGCTGGAAGCGCCGTACGACCTGGTGAAAACCATGCGCGCTTCGATCCTGGTACTGGGTCCGCTGCTGGCGCGCTTCGGCGAAGCCAAGGTCTCGCTGCCGGGTGGCTGCGCCATCGGTTCGCGTCCGGTGGATCAGCACATCAAGGGTCTCCAGGCGCTGGGCGCCGACATCACCGTGGAAGGCGGCTACATCTACGCCAAGTGCGCCAAGCTGAAAGGCGCGCGCATCGTCACCGACATGATCACCGTGACCGGCACCGAGAACCTGCTGATGGCCGCCACGCTGGCCGAAGGCGAGACCGTGCTGGAAAACGCCGCCAGCGAACCGGAAGTGACCGACCTGGCCAATCTGCTGGTGGCCATGGGCGCCAGGATCGAAGGCATCGGCACCAGCCGCCTGGTGATCCAGGGCGTCAGCGAACTGCATGGCGCCAAACACGCCGTGATCTCGGACCGCATCGAAGCCGCGACCTTCCTGTGCGCGGTGGCTGCTGCCGGTGGCGACATCACCATCCGCAACACCCGTGTCGATATCATGGACGCCGCGCTGGACAAACTGCGCGAGATCGGCCTGCAACTGACCATCGGCGACAACTGGATCCGCGCGCAGATGGACCAGCGTCCGCACGCCGTAACCTTCCGCACCACTGAATACCCAGGCTTCCCGACCGACATGCAGGCGCAGTTCATGGCGGTGAACACCATCGCCGACGGCGCCAGCCGCGTGACGGAAACCATTTTTGAAAACCGCTTCATGCACGTCCAGGAGATGAACCGTCTGGGCGCGCAAATTGAAACCGATGGCAACACCGCCTTTATCAAAGGCGTGGAACAGCTGGTTGGCGCGCCTGTGATGGCGACCGACCTGCGTGCCTCCGCTTCGCTGGTGATCGCCGGCCTGGCTGCGCGCGGTGAAACGCTGATCGACCGCATCTATCACCTGGACCGTGGCTACGATCAGATGGAAGTCAAACTCTCCGCCGTAGGCGCCAACATCAAGCGAATCAAGTAAAACCATGAGTGCATTCCAAGCCGACTCCCAGCAGCTGATTCTTGCGCTGTCGAAGGGCCGCATTTTCGAAGACACCTTGCCGTTGCTGGAAGCAGCCGGCATCACCGTCACCGAGAATCCGGAAACTTCGCGCAAGCTGATCCTGCCGACCAACGACCCTAACGTGCGCGTGCTGATTGTGCGCGCCACCGACGTGCCGACCTATGTGCAGCATGGCGCGGCGGATTTCGGTGTGGCCGGCAAGGATGTGCTGCTGGAGCATGGTGGCGAAGGGCTGTACCAGCCGATCGACCTGCATATCGCCGAGTGCCGCATGTCGGTCGCGGTGCGCAACGGTTTCGATTACGAGACTGCCGTGCGCCAGGGCGCGCGTTTGCGCGTGGCCACCAAGTTTGTGGAAACCGCGCGCGCGCACTTTGCCAAGAAGGGCGTGCACGTCGACCTGATCAAGCTGTATGGCTCGATGGAGCTGGCGCCGCTGGTCGGCCTGTCGGACGCGATTGTCGATGTGGTCAGCACCGGCAACACGCTGCGCGCCAACGACCTGAAAGAGGTTGAGGCCATCATGGATATTTCGTCGCGCCTGATCGTCAATCAGGCCGCGCTGAAGATGAAACGCGAGCGCCTGCAACCGATTATCGAAGCATTTGAACGCGCCTCCAAAAAATGATTACCAAGCTCGATTCCAGCCAGGCCGATTTCACACAGCGCCTGGACACCCTGCTGGCGTTTGAAGCCAGCACCGACGACGCCATCGAATCCGCTGTCGGCAAGATCCTGGCCGACGTCAAGGCGCGCGGCGATGCCGCCGTCATTGAGTACACCAACAAGTTCGACCGCTTGCCGAACGGCGGCGCCACCAGCATGGCGGCGCTGGACGTCTCGCAGGAAGAACTGCAAGCCGCCTTGGCGGCGATTCCCGATGCGCAGCGCAAGGCGCTGGAAGTCGCCGCACACCGCGTACGCGTGTTCCATGAACGCCAGAAGCAGGAACTGAACGGCTTCACCTACACCGAAGCCGATGGCACGGTGCTGGGCCAGCGCGTGACGCCGCTGGACCGTGTAGGCATCTACGTCCCTGGCGGCAAAGCCGCTTATCCATCGTCGGTGCTGATGAACGCGATCCCCGCGCACGTCGCCGGCGTGGAAGAAATCATCATGGTGGTGCCAACGCCGGACGGCGTGAAGAACCAGATGGTGCTGGCTGCCGCCGCGATTGCCGGCGTCACCCGCGTCATCACCATCGGCGGCGCGCAAGCTGTGGCCGCACTGGCCTACGGCACCGATACCATTCAGGCCGTCGATAAAATCGTCGGCCCGGGCAACGCCTATGTGGCGTCGGCCAAGCGCCGCGTGTTCGGCACGGTCGGCATCGACATGATCGCCGGCCCGTCGGAAATCCTGATCGTGGCCGACGGCACCACCGATCCTGACTGGATTGCCATGGACCTGTTCTCGCAAGCGGAGCACGACGAGCTGGCGCAAGCCATCCTGCTGTGCCCAGACGCCGATTACATCGCCAAGGTCGAAGCGAGCATAGAAAAGCTGCTGCCGACAATGCCCCGCGCGGAAGTCATCCGCACCTCGCTGGGTGACCGTGGCGCGCTGGTCAAGGTGCGCGACATGGACGAAGCCTGCGCCATCGCCAACAGCATCGCCGCCGAGCATCTGGAAATCTCCGCCGTCGAGCCGCAGCAATGGGCCGACAAGATCCGCCACGCCGGCGCCATGTTCCTCGGCCGCTTCTCGTCCGAATCGCTGGGCGACTACTGCTGCGGCCCGAATCACGTGCTGCCGACTTCGCGCACCGCGCGCTTCTCGTCGCCGCTGGGCGTCTACGATTTCCAGAAACGCTCGTCGATCATTCACGTCAGCGAAGCCGGCGCGCAAACGCTGGGCAAGGTCGCTGCCGAACTGGCCTACGGCGAAGGCTTGCAGGCGCACGCCCGCAGCGCGGAGCTGCGCCTGAGGAATGACTAAGAGATGACGGACACCTGGCTCAATCAGGTCTTTTGCGAGGATGCGCTGGCCGGACTGGCGCGCATCCCCGACGGTTCCATCGATCTGATTCTGACCGACCCGCCGTATAACCTCGGCAAGGACTACGGCAATGCCTCGGACCAGCAAACGGTAGACGACTACCTGCTCTGGACCGAGCAATGGATAGACGCCGCCCTGCCGAAGCTGAAGCCCAACGGCAGCTTGTACATTTTCCTGACCTGGCGTTTTTCGCCGGAGATTTTCGTCATGCTGAAAAAGCGCATGACGATGATGAACGAAATTATCTGGGACCGCCGCGTGCCATCGATGGGCGGCAGCGTGCGCAGCTACTCGTCGGTGCATGACACCATCGGCTTTTTCGTGCGCCGCAAGGATTACTACTTCGACCTGGACGCGGTGCGCATTCCGTATGATGCCGAAACCAAGAAGGCCCGCTCGCGCTCCATCTTCATCGGCGCGAAATGGCTGGAAGTGGGTTACAACCCGAAGGATTTGTGGAGCGTGTCGCGCCTGCACCGCGAGCATCCCGAGCGCGCCGACCATCCGACGCAGAAGCCGCTGGAGATTATCGAGCGCATGGTCAAGGCTTCGTGCCCGCCGGATGGCGTGGTGCTGGACCTGTTCATGGGCAGCGGCACGACGGCGATCGCGGCCAAGCGCACCGGCCGCAATTATGTCGGCTTCGAGCTGAATCCTGAATACTGCGCCATCATCAATGAACGGCTGGCGATGCCGGAAATCCCGGCGCCGCCGCCGAAGAAACCCAAGAAACCCCGCAATTCCGTCACCTCATAGGAGCTTGAGTAAGATGTCCCCCATCGACACGCTGGTCAACAGCACCATCCGTCCCGACGTCAGAGCTGTCGCCAGCTATCACGTCGCCGACGCGAGTGGTTTCATTAAACTGGATGCGATGGAGAACCCTTACCACCTGCCGCATCATCTGCGCGAGGATCTCGCCCAGCGGTTGGCCGATGTGGCGCTGAACCGCTACCCGGTGGCCTCCTACGCCAGCATCAAGCAGCGTATCGTCGACAAGCTGGGCGTGCCGGACGGCTATGACGTCATCCTCGGTAACGGCTCGGATGAGCTGATCTCCATCCTGTGCATGGCCTGCGCCATGCAGGACCGTCGCGCCACTGTCGTCGCGCCGACACCGTCCTTCGTCATGTACCAGCGCTCGGCGCAATTCGCCGGCATGGATTACGTTGGCGTGCCGCTGAAGGCCGACATGACGCTGGACCTGCCTGCCATGCTGGCGGCCATCGCAGAGCACAAGCCGGCGCTGGTGTTCCTGTCCTACCCGAACAACCCGACCGGCAACCTGTTCGCCGCAGACGACATCGTCGCCATCATCCGCGCGCTGGACAGCAACGGTAGCGGCCTGGCCGTGGTGGACGAGGCATATGAACCGTTTGCCCAGCAAACGTTCATGCACCGCCTGCCGGAGTTCAACAACCTGGTGGTGATGCGCACCGTATCGAAGCTCGGCCTGGCCGGCATCCGCCTCGGCTATATGTCGGCGGCGCCGCAATTGCTGGCGGAATTCGACAAAGTGCGGCCTCCTTACAACATCAACGTACTGACGCAGGTTGCCGCCGAATTCGCGCTCGACCATGTGGCGGTGCTGAACCAACAGGCGGCCGCTTTGCGCGCCGCACGCGCCGATCTGACGGCTGCATTGGCCCGTATCCCGGGTGTGGAAGTTTTTCCGTCAGCGGCGAATTTTATCTTGATTCGCGTGCCGAATTCCGACGATGCCCACGCGAAACTGCTAGCCCACAAGGTTTTAATTAAAAATGTGAGTAAAATGCACAGTGTGCTGGCCAATTGCCTACGCATTACTGTCAGTACTCCGGAAGAAAATTCCGCCTTCCTCGATGCGTTCACCGCATCGCTGGCAGCCTGAACACCATCGCGAGCTTTTTTCATGAACCGCACCGCAGAAATCATCCGTAATACCAACGAGACGCAAGTCCGCGTTTCCATCAACCTGGACGGCACCGGCAAGCAAAAGCTGAACACCGGCGTGCCCTTCCTCGACCATATGCTGGACCAGATCGCCCGCCACGGCCTGTTCGACCTGGAAGTCGAAGCCACCGGCGATATCCATATCGATAACCACCATACGGTGGAAGACGTCGGCATCACGCTGGGCATGGCGGTGGCCAAGGCCATCGGCGACCGCAAGGGCATCGTCCGCTACGGCCACTCCTATGTGCCGCTGGACGAGGCGCTGTCGCGCGTCGTGCTGGATTATTCCGGCCGGCCAGGCATCGAGTACCACATCCCGTTCACGCGCGCCATGATCGGCACCTTTGACGTCGACCTGACGCTGGAATTTTTCCGTGGCTTCGTCAACCACGCGCTGGTGACGCTGCACATCGATAACCTGCGCGGCACCAATGCCCACCACCAGTGCGAGACCGTGTTCAAGGCCTTCGGGCGTGCGCTGCGCATGGCGTCGGAGCTTGATCCACGCGCCGCCGGCACCATCCCGTCGACCAAGGGCACCCTCTAAACCACATCATGAAAAAAATCGTAGTAGTTGATTACGGCATGGGTAATCTGCGCTCGGTCGCGCAGGCGCTGCGCGCCGTGGCGCCGGAGGCCGATGTGCTGATTTCCGGCGAAGTGGCGGACATAGAATCGGCCGACCGCATCGTGCTGCCCGGCCAGGGCGCGATGCCGGACTGCATGCGCAGCCTGCGCGAGTCCGGCGTGCAGGAGGCCTTGCTTACGGCCTCCCGCAACAAGCCTCTTATGGGAGTGTGCATCGGCGAACAAATGCTGTTTGATGTCAGTGAGGAAGGCAATGCCGCCGGCCTGGGCCTGTTACCCGGCAAAGTGGTGCGCTTTCAGCTCGACGGCCAGCTGCAGGAAGACGGCTCACGCTTCAAGGTGCCGCAAATGGGCTGGAACCAAGTGCAGCAAACGGCGTCTCACCCGATGTGGCAGGATATTGCCGACAACGCGTATTTCTACTTCGTGCACAGCTATTTTGCGCAGCCGGAGCAGGCCGCGCATACCGTTGGCCAAACTGTCTACGGTGCGCCGTTCAGTTGTGCCGTCGCGCGTGATAATATTTTTGCGACCCAGTTCCACCCGGAGAAAAGTGCCGCGGCCGGACTGCAGCTGTACAAGAATTTTGTCCACTGGAACCCTTGATTTCTTTTTTATACTTACTTAAACCATCATGCTGCTTATTCCTGCCATCGACCTCAAAGACGGTCACTGCGTTCGCTTGAAACAAGGCGATATGGAACTCGCCACCGTATTCTCCGAAGATCCGGCCGAGATGGCCCTGCATTGGCTGAAGCAAGGCGCGCGCCGCCTGCACCTGGTTGACCTGAACGGCGCCTTCGCCGGCAAGCCGAAGAACGAGGCGGCCATCAAGTCGATCTTGAAAGCGGTGCAGGACTACGCCGAGGAAAACGACCTGGACGAAATCCCGGTGCAACTGGGCGGCGGCATCCGTGACCTCGACACCATCGAGCGCTACCTGGACGCCGGCATCACCTACGTCATCATCGGCACCGCTGCGGTCAAAGAGCCGGGCTTCCTGCACGACGCCTGCGGCGCCTTCCCTGGCCACATCATCGTCGGCCTGGATGCCAAGGACGGCAAGGTCGCCACCGACGGCTGGAGCAAGATGTCCGGCCACGAAGTCATCGACCTGGCGAAGAAATTCGAAGCCTATGGCGTGGAATCGATCATCTATACCGACATCGGCCGCGACGGCATGATGGGCGGCGTCAATATCGAAGCCACCGTCAAGCTGGCGCAAGCCGTCAAGATTCCGGTGATCGCCTCCGGCGGCCTGCATAATCTGGCCGACGTGGAAGCGCTGTGTGCGGTGCAGGACGAAGGCATCGAAGGCGTGATCTGCGGCCGTTCGATCTACGAAGGCACGATCGACCTGGCATCGGCGCAGGAGCGCGCGGATGAGCTGAGCGGCGACCTGATCGAGGAAGAAGACGAATAACCATGCTGGCTAAACGCATCATCCCCTGCCTGGACGTGACCGATGGCCGCGTCGTCAAAGGCGTCAACTTCACCGAGCTGCGCGATGCCGGCGACCCGGTGGAAATCGCCCGCCGCTACGATGAGCAGGGCGCCGATGAGCTGACCTTCCTCGACATCACTGCCACCAGCGATAACCGTGGCCTGATCCTCGACATCATCGAAGCGGTGGCCTCGCAGGTCTTCATTCCGCTGACCGTCGGCGGTGGCGTGCGCGAGGTGGCCGATGTGCGCCGCCTGCTGAACGCCGGCGCCGACAAGGTCAGCATGAACTCATCGGCGGTGTCGAATCCGCAGCTGGTGTATGAGGCTTCGCAGAAGCACGGCTCGCAATGCATCGTGGTGGCAATCGACGCCAAGCAGACTGCGCCGGGCAAGTGGGAAGTGTTCACCCACGGCGGCCGCAAGGCCACCGGCATCGACGCCATCGAGTGGGCGAAGAAAATGGAACAGCTGGGCGCCGGCGAAATCCTGCTGACCAGCATGGACAAGGACGGCACCAAGTCCGGCTTCGACCTCGGCCTGACGCGTGGCGTGTCCGACGCCATCAGCATTCCGGTGATCGCCTCCGGCGGTGTCGGCGGCTTGCAGGACCTGGCCGACGGCGTCAAGCTGGGCAAGGCCGATGCGGTGCTGGCCGCCAGCATCTTCCACTTCGGCCAATATTCGGTCCAGGAAGCCAAGCGCTTCATGGCGCAGCAGGGCATTCCGATGCGCCTGGATGGAGTGGCGGCATGAACGCGCCGGTCCAGCCCAAGGCTGCCTGGCTGAAAAAAGTGAAATGGGACGAACACGGCCTGGTGCCGGTGATCGCCCAGGAAGCCGTCACCAACGATGTGCTGATGTTTGCCTGGATGAACCGCGAGGCGCTGGCCAAGACGGTCGAGCTGGGCGAGGCCGTCTACTGGAGCCGCTCGCGCAAGAAGCTGTGGCACAAGGGCGAAGAGTCCGGCCACGTGCAGAAGGTGCTGGAAGTGCGCCTGGATTGCGACGAGGACGTGGTGCTGCTGAAAATCGAGCAGGCCGGCGGCATCGCCTGCCATACCGGCCGTCATTCCTGCTTCTTCCAGAAATTCGAGGGCGACGCGCAGGAAGGCGACTGGCAAAACACCGAACCGGTGCTGAAAGACCCGAGCGATATTTACAAGGCAGGCAAATGAGCACCATTCTTGACCGGCTGGCGGACGTGATCGAATCGCGCAAGCCAGCCAACGGCGGCGATGCCGCCACCTCCTACACCTCCAAGCTGTTTGCCAAGGGCGACGACGCCATCCTGAAGAAGATCGGCGAGGAAGCCACTGAAACCGTCATGGCCGCCAAGGATGCGCGCGCCGGCGGCGACAGCGGCAAGGTGCTGTACGAAGTGGCTGACTTGTGGTTCCATACGCTGGTGCTACTGGCGCAGTTCGACCTGAAGCCGCAGCAAGTGCTCGATGAACTGGCGCGCCGCGAGGGCGTGTCCGGCATTGAGGAAAAAGCTTCCCGCAAAGAATAAATGGAGTCCTGAGTGGAAAACTGCATCTTTTGCAAAATAGCTGAAAAGAAAATTCCTTCGACCACCGTGTACGAAGATGATGATTTGCTGGCCTTCAAGGATATCAATCCGCATGCGCCTGTGCACCTGCTGGTGATTCCAAAAAAACACTATGCAACGTTGCAGGATGCTGCGGCCGAGCCTGAATTGCTGGGCAAGATGATGGCGCTCGCCCCCCGCCTGGCAGAGGAATTCGGCTGCTCGGTCAGCTATGATGCGGACGGCACGCCGACTCGTGGTTACAAGGCCCTGGTTAACAGTGGGCCGGATGGTGGCCAGGAGGTGTACCATCTGCACTTGCATGTGATCGGCGGGCCGCAACCATGGCGCGGCAAGCGTTGAACTGACGCAGAACAGCCTTATTTACCTGAGAAACGGCGCTTCGCGTATACTATCGCTGCGGTTCTAGGAATCAACGAATTTAATCCAGGCGCAATGCGCCTTGTAAGGGGAATATGATGGGTTCTACTAGCTGGGTACATTGGGCAATTTTGCTGGTTGTCGTGATCTTGATCTTCGGCACCAAAAAGCTGGGCAATATGGGTTCGGACATCGGCAAGGCTGTCAAAGGCTTCAAGGATGGCGTCAAGGGCGGTGAAGAAGACAAGCCAGCCGCACCTGCGCCAGGCACGATCGACGTCGACACCAAAGAGAAGAAGTAATCTCCGGCGCGTATGATCGATCTCGGTCTCACCAAAATTGCTGTCATCGGCGTGGTCGCGCTGATCGTTATCGGTCCTGAAAAGCTGCCCAAGGTGGCGCGCATGGCCGGGACGTTGTACGGCCGCGCCCAGCGTTATCTCAACGACGTGAAGTCCGAGGTGACGCGCGAAATCGAGATGGAAGAGCTGCGCAACCTGCAAAAGGAAGTGCAGGAAGCCGCGCAAAGCGTCAAGTCGGAAGTGGAAAACTCGATTTCGCAAAACATGGCGGATGTCGAGAACAGCTGGAGCGACAGCTCATCTACTTCGGAGACGGCGGCTTCGTCCGGCTATTCGGCGTACAGCCACGTCACCACCGACGACCTGGCGCGCAAGGCGCGCGAGTTCCGCCGCAAGAAGCTGGTGCGCAATTCCGCCATTCCCAACTGGTACAAGCAGCGCAACGGCGGCAAGATGCATGTGACGTCCGGCGCCGCCCGCGTGGCGCGCTTCCGTCCGCGTGGCCCGACCAATAGTTCTTTCTACTAAATGAGTACACCTAACCAGGGCGAAGAGACCTTTATCTCTCACCTGATCGAACTGCGTGACCGCCTGGTCAAGGCAACGATCGGCATTGCGATCATGTGCATCGGGCTGATGATCTGGCCGGGGCCTTCGCGCATCTATGACATCATTGCCGAACCGATGATTGCCGCGCTGCCGGTTGGCTCGAAGATGATCGCTACTGGCGTGGTGTCGCCGTTCCTGGTGCCGATGAAGGTGACGCTGGTGATTGCCATCATCCTGGCCTTGCCGTGGGTGCTTTACCAGCTGTGGGCGTTTGTGGCGCCGGGCTTGTATGCGCATGAGAAGCGGCTGATTGCGCCGCTGGTGATTTCGTCGTCGGCGCTGTTCATGGGCGGCGTGGCGTTCTGTTATTTCTTGGTGTTTGGCCGGGTGTTCCACTTTATCGCTGAATTCTCGCCGCAGTCGATTGCGGTGACGCCGGATATCGAGAACTATCTGGACTTCGTGATGTCGATGTGCCTGGCGTTTGGCGCGGCGTTCGAGGTGCCGGTGGTGGTGGTGATCCTGGTGCGCATGGGCCTGGTGACGGTGGCCAAGCTGAAGGAGATTCGTCCTTACGCCGTCGTCGGCGCGTTTGTGATCGCGGCGATTGTGACGCCGCCGGATGCGGTGTCGATGTTCTCGCTGGCGATTCCGATGTGCCTGCTGTTCGAACTGGGCCTGCTGGTCGCCCCGCTGTTCGTCCGCATCTCCACTGCGCCGGAAGAAAAAGCCTGAGCGTTACGGCAACCGGCTGATGACATAGACTAGCGCTGTGATTTGCACCGCTTGCAGCGCCAATGAAATTCCCACCATCCAATACACGGCAGTCAGCTTGCGGTCGACATACGCCCGCAAGCGCTGCTCCAATGCCTCCAATTTGGCATAGATATCCGCGCGCAACATTTCGATGCGGGCGATCATGTCGGTTCTGAGAAGAACCAGTTCGCTCGGCGCGACCGTGGCTTCTGCCAGCGCGTGACTCAGTGCGCTAGCTTGTGCCTCCGCTTGTTCCGCCGGAATGCCGGCTTCAATCAGATTCCTGACGTACTCAAGAGTATTAAATTTGATGGGCATGGTCATGATACCTCCCGGATTTGATCGTAGCAGAAAACGGCCGCGTCGCAGCCATTCCCCGTCGTATCGAATCACCTGCCCATCAGTTTGAGCGCGCGCAGGATTACTGCGTCATCAGGCCCTTGATCACGCGCACTGGCGCGCTGCCGTAGCTGAGGAATTGCTCGTGGAATTCCTTCAGGTTGAAGCGCGGACCCAGCTGCTGCTTGCGCTGCTCGCGCAATTCCATGATCTCGCTGTAGCCGCTGAAGTAGCTGGTCAGCTGCACCGACGACACTTGCACCCGGTGCCACTTCTCCACCGCTTCGGTGCGCGTCTGGAAGGCCTGGCGCGTCAGCAGATCGATGGCCTGCTCTTCGGTCATGCCCAGCACATGCACGCTGTAATCGAGGATGGTGTTGGTCACGCTACGCAGGTTCCACTTGGAATACATCAGCCACATCTCCGGCGCGTTGTCGCCATAGCCGGACTCCAGCATCATGCGCTCGCCATACACCGCCCAGCCTTCCACCATCGCGCCATTGCCGAAGATCGACTTGACGATCGATGGCGAACGGTTGGCGTACACCAGCTGCGCATAGTGGCCCGGAATCGCCTCGTGGATATTCAGAATCTGCAAGATCCAGTGGTTGTACTCGCGCAGGCTGCTTTCGGCCTGCTCCGGCGTCGCGTTATCCAGCGGCGTCACGTTGTAGAAGGTGCGGTCCTGCGGACGATACGGCCCCGGTGCATCGATGCTGGCGCCCGCCACACCAGCGGCATAGGCCGGCGTCGCACGCACTTCCAGCGGCTTGTTCGGGTCCAGCGTCAGCAGGTTCTTGCTGATCACCCAATCCTGCAGCACCGGAATCTGGCGCTTGATCTCGTTGACGAAATCCTCGCGCGCCACATGGCGCGCCGACAGCTTGTCGATCACCAGGCCGATCTTGGCAAAGCGGTCGGCCGGCTTGGCGGTGTTGCCCATGGTCTTGTCCCACAGCTCATCGGACAGCTTGTCCATATTCGCCAGCAGTTCTTCGCGCGTCGCCAGCGCTTTCTGATAGGTCTGCTCGGCGGTGCTGGCCGACTGGATATCGTAGGCAAACTTCTGCTCATACAGATCCTTGCCCAGGCGGAAGGAGCGGCGGCCCTTGGTGTCCATCTGCTTGTCCATCTCGGTCAGGAACGCCACGTAGTTGTCCACCGCCGTCAGCGCAGCATTGATGCGCTGGGTGTACTGCTGCTTCTCCACCGCCGTCAGGATCGACGCCTGCGCTGCCTTGTCAACTTCGATCAGCAGGTTCTGCACGCCAGGCGCCTGCTTGATCGCCAGGCGGGTATGTTCGCGCGTCGGGTTGATGATGTTGGCGCGCGCCGCTTCGTAGTAGTCCGGAATGCTGGCGATGCGCTTCAGCAGCGTGCGCAGGCGCTGCGGCTGGGCCGCGTATTCGGTATTCAGGATCAGGTCGATCGGACCGGCGACATTGTAGCTGGCCGGATTCCATTCCCATTCACGCAGCGTGGTCAGGCGGAAGCGGTCGGCTTCCAGCTTGTTGACCAGCAGCGCCAGGTCAGTGCGCTGCTTGGACGCCAGGCCATTGGCCTTGACCGCGCCGAAGCGCGTCAGCCAGTCGTTGATGAAGGCCAGCTCCTTGGCCTGTTCTTCCCTGTTCGGCACGGTCAGCACGGCGGCGGTGTCGTACTTGCCGGCGTAGATCGCGCTTTCCGAATCGATGCGCCACAGCGCGTTGAGGAATTGGTTGCTCAGGTTGTCGAACTGGCGGTCCTGCCAGCGTTCGGACGCTACCTTGAGCGCCGGCACGCTGGCTGCGGCGGCGACAGTGCGGCCTTTGCCGGAGGCCTTGGCTGCAGCCTTGCCATTGCCCTTGCTCTTGCCGGCCTTGCCTGATTTGCCGGCCTTGCTGCTCTTGGCCTTGCTGGCGCTGCTCTTCTTGGTCGGCACTGCTTTTTTCTGCGGCGTAGCGGCGTCGGCCGGCGCGGCGGCCAGTGCCGCCATCAGCGCCGCCAGCGCGAATTTAGTCTTGATCATCATATACAGCCTTGTCTTCGAAGCGGAAGAGATTATCATTAAACCGCCCGCTTGAGGCCGTCCGATACAAGCCGAAATTATTTCTTCAAGCCCTCTTGCAGCATCGCTAACATTTCAGAAGACGACATGCGGCCACTGACATCGCTGCCTTCCAGCAGGCTGTCGGCTAGGTCGCGCTTGTGCTGGTGCAGGTCGACGATGCCTTCCTCGATGGTATGCCGCGCCACCAGGCGGTAGATGGTCACCGGCCGCAACTGGCCCATGCGGTGGGCGCGGTCGGAAGCCTGGTCTTCCACTGCCGGATTCCACCACGGGTCCATGTGGATCACGTAATCGGCGGCGGTCAGGTTGATGCCGACGCCGCCCGCCTTCAGCGAAATCAGGAACACATCGCCGTCGCCGGCCTGGAAGGCGTCGACGCGCTTCTTGCGGTCGGCCATCGAGGTCGAGCCGTCGAGGTATTGGTAGCTGACGTTCTGCGCGTCCAGGTGTGCGCGGATCAGCGCCAGGTGGTCGACGAACTGGCTGAACACCAGCACCTTGTGCTTGTTCTCCAGCAGGCCTTCCAGCAGGTGCGCAAAGGCCGCCAGCTTGCTGCTGGCCAGTCCCAGCTCCGGCGCGATCAGGTTCGGATTGCAGCAGGCGCGGCGCAGCTTCATGATCTCGGCCAGGATCTGGATCGATTTCTTCTCGGCCGGCCCTTCGACCTTTTCCAGATTCTCCAGCGCGGCGCGGCGCAGCGATTCGTACAGCGCCGTTTCGTCGGCCGACAAATCCACTTCCAGCGTGATCTCGGTGCGCGATGGCAGCTCGGTCAGCACCTGCGACTTGGTGCGGCGCAGGATGAACGGCTGGATCAAACGGCGCAAGCGCTTGCGCGCACCCAGTTCGGCACGATGGTCCTGCGGCTTCTCGATCGGCGCGGCGAAGCGCAGGTTGAATTGTTCGATGCTGCCCAGCAGGCCCGGATTGATGAAGCGGAACAAATTCCACAGCTCGCCCAGGTGGTTTTCCAGCGGCGTGCCGGTGACGGCGATGCGGAAGTCGCCCTTCAGCGCCATCACCGCCGCCGAGCGCTTGGTGGCGGCGTTCTTGATCGCCTGCGCCTCATCCAGCACAATGGTATTCCACTGGACCTTGGCAAACAGCGCAGCCTCCAGTTGCAGCAGGCCGTAGCTGGTCACCACCACGTCATAGCCGTGCAGCGTGTTCAGCTGCTCAACGCGGTCGCCGGGGCCGAACAGCTGCACGTTCAGCGTCGGCGCGAAGCGTGCGGCTTCGCTGATCCAGTTCATGCAGACCGAGGTCGGCGCGATCACCAGCGTCGGGCCTTGCGGCGCGCGCGACAGGATCAGCGCCAGCGCCTGCAGCGTTTTGCCGAGGCCCATATCATCGGCCAGGCAGGCGCCCACGCCCCAATGCGCAAGGCGCGCCAGCCAGTTGTAGCCTTCCAGCTGGTAGTCGCGCAACTCCGCCTGCAGGGTGCTTGGCAGCTGCGGCTCAAACGCGGTTTGCTGCTGCATGCGCGACAGGTGTTCTTTCCACAGCTTGTCGGACTTGAGGCCGCCGACATCGTCGGCCAGTTCTTCCAGCGCGAACGAGGCCAGTGGATGGACACGCACGCCGTCGGCGGTGATTTCACCATAGGCGCTCACCTCTTGCAGGCGGCGGTACAGTTCATCGGTCAGCGCCATGTAGCGGTTTTCGCCCAGTTCGACGAAGCGGCCGTGGCTTTTCTCCATCATCTGCAGCAGCGTGCGCAAGTCGATGACCTTGCCCTCGTCGACTTGCAGCTCGCCGCTGGCGGCAAACCAGTCCTTGTTGCTCTTGATGGCCAGGCGCAAATGCTTGGTCTCCACCTTGTTGGTGACGCGGAAGCTCTCACCCTCGGGCCAGGCGATGACGATGCTGGCCGGATCGAGCGCTTGCAGCTCCACCAGCAGTTGCAGGCATAGCGCGGGCTGGCCCAAGAGCCATTCGCCGTGATCCTGTTCGGCCGATTCCAGCACCGGGCATTTGGCGATCAGGTCGCGCTCCGCATCGCGCTCGTCGATCAGCTTGCGGCGCGCCTGCACCGGCTTGCCGCCGATGTCGGCGATGACGCTGTCGGCGCCGTCACCCGGCTTGTAGTAGGCGCCGTTAGTCTGATGCGGCAGCGGCCGCACCAGGATCTGCATTTTCAGCCCATGCTGGTAAGGCAGCAGGTGCAGATGCAGGCGCATGTCGGCTTCCATCTGCTCCATGTCGGGCGCGGCGCCGCCGATGTCCGACTGTACCGTCACCAGCGACGAGATGGCGCTGATGGCCGACAGCACCTGCTGTTCGGCGTGCGCCGGCACATTCAATGCGTCGCCGACGATGGCGGCGATCTTGCGGTGTTCGTCGAGGATGTTGACCACCCGCAGGCGGGTTGGCGTTTCCTTGCTGATGACCACCGACGAGCTATCGTCCGGGATCGGTGGTTGCAAGCGCAGTTCCAGGTTGCCGGGACTGCGCTTGACCAGCAGTTCCGGCTCGCCGGACAGCATTTCCACCCGCATGTCCGGCAGGTCGGACCAGAACAGCAGCGGGTGATTCACCAGCATCGGTGCGGCGCGCTGCGGATCGATTTCATACGTCAGGCCGGTGGACTGGTAGCCGCGATGCGCCACGGTGATCGCTTCGGCTGCACGGATATCCTGCGGCGTCAGGAAATCGAACTGCTCGGATTCGAAGCGCAAACGCTTCAGGCCCACGGCGCGGCCCTTGCTCCACAGGCCGCGCGCATCGCGCTTCTGTTCCAGCGGCGCGATATCGGTCAGGCCGTGGCGGTGATCGTAGGTCAGCAGCCACACCAGGCGCGAACTGCCCGCCGCATCCGGCGCGGAGGGCTGGTGCAGATTGATCAGCGCGGTGAGCTGGCGCTGCCAGCCTTCCTGGCGCTCGAACCAGGTACTCAGGTCGGGGAAGCCGTAGCGCGAGCGCAGCGCCTGCGCGTGCGTCTGCATGGCGGCGTCGCCCATCTGGCCGAGCAGCGCGGCGGACTGGCTGGCGATGAACATATAGCCGGCGCGTTCGGCGTTCTTGACCAGCTCCTGCAACTGTTCCTTGCGCTCCTGTAGTGCCGGCAGCGACAGCCAGAAATACAGCAGGTACTGGAACATCTGGGTTTGCAGCGACGGTTCCCACGGCAGCGCCGATACGGCATCCACTTGCATGATGCCGGCGCGGATCTGGCGCAGCAGGTCGATTTGCTGGTACACCGAGCTATCATGATTCTTCGGCAGCTTGACCGCGATTTCCAGGTAGGCTTCGGCGTTTTTCAGGTGTTTGGCATCGCCGCTGCGCAGCGCCGACAGCAGGTACAGGTTGCCGCCCATGCCGCTGAACAGCTGCTTGCGTTTGCCGGTATCGCGGCGCAGCGTTTTCAGCGCGACGTCAAAGCCGGTGATGGCGGCACTGGCGGCGCCGCGCAGCAATACGATGATGCTGGCGAGGTACTGGCTTTGTGCGCCGGCCGTGCGTTCGAGGTAGCGTTTGGCGTCGTCCAGGCGGCCGCACAGCAGCGCGTCTTCGGCCATGGCCATGCGCAGTTCGGCGTTGATGTCGCCGTGGCGGCGCTGCATATGCATCTCGCAGTATTCGCGTATCAGCGGCGCGGTGGCTGGTTCGTGCTGGGCGTTGTGCATCAGGACCGCCAGCACGTCGTCTTGCAGCAGCGGGCTGACCAGCATGATCATGCCCGGCTCGAACGGACGGCCGAAGATGTCGACGATAGGGTGCAGCTGCGCCGCTTCATAGCTGCCCAGGCAGAACGCCAGCACCTGCTGGATCTGTTGCGGGCCGTGGCCGCGCAGTAGGCCCATGCGCAGGCGCGCCATGCCGGCGCGGTAGCTGCGCGGTTCGGTGCTGTTCCAGGTCTGGCGCATCGGCACCAGTTCCGTGTAGGCGGCGCACAGGTCTTCCATTGCGTGGGTGCCGATGGCGGAGCGGATCGCCGGCCAGCGCAGCTTCGGATTGCAGACAAAGCCGCGCCCCGTCACCACGCTGATGAAGGCCAGGCGTTCCAGCTTCGACATGGCGTCGTCCAGCGTGGCGACGGTGTACAGCTTGCCGTCGTCATTCTGTTCGATGCGCGCGTGGTTCAGATGATCGAGAATGGCGGTGCGGCCCATCGGCTCGCCGACCAGCGCGAGCAGGGCGAGTATGGCTTTTTCATGGAAGGGCAGCGCGTCGAATTCGGCGAGCAGCTTGGGATCGCTCATGCGTGGTTCAGCTTAAAGATGTTTTGATAGAAGTGCAGTTCCGCTTCCAGCGTGCGGATGATGTTCTCGGCTTTGCGGAAGCCGTGGCCTTCGCCCTCCAGTTCGACGTATTCGACCGGAATGCCGCGCTTTTTCAGCGCGTCGACCATCATTTGCGATTGCTGCGGCGGCACCACCTTGTCGTCCAGGCCCTGGAAGAAGATCATCGGGCGCGACAGCTTGTCGGTGTGGTTGATCGGCGAGCGCTGGGCGTAGACGGCGTCGGCCTGCGCTTTCGGTGCGATCAGGTATTCGTTGTAGTGCGATTCGAATTTGTGCGAGTCCTGGTCCAGCCCTTTCAGGTCGGAGACGCCGTAGTAGCTGGCGCCGGCCTTGAACACGTCGTGGAAGGTCAGCGCGCACAGCGTGGTCAGGCCGCCGGCGCTGCCGCCACGGATGATCAGGCGGTCGCCGTCGGCCAGGCCGCGTTCCACCAGCGCCCTGGCGCCGGCGACGCAATCCTCGACGTCGACGATGCCCCACTGGCCTTTGAGCAGGTCGCGGTAGGCGCGGCCAAAGCCGGTGCTGCCGCCGTAGTTCACATCCAGCACGCCGAAGCCACGACTGGTCCAGTACTGAATCTTCAGGTTCAGTGTGTTGACCGTCATGCCGGTCGGGCCGCCGTGGCCGATGACGATGACCGGCGGCTTGCTGCCTTCGGGCGCCTGCACGTCCTTGTTGCGTGGCGGGTAGTAGAAGGCGTGCGCGGTACGGCCATTGGCGCTGGAGTAGCTGATGCTGCTGGGGATCGACAGGTCGGCTTGGTCCGGCAGCTCTTCGATCGACTGGGCGAGGATTTCGACGCCTTCTTCGGTGAAATCGATGCGTGCCAGTTCCATCGGGATGCCCGGGCCGCCGGCAAGCATGGCGATGTAGCCTTTGCCGACGCGGAGTTCGCGGATTTCCTCGTACGGGTTGGCGATGGCTTCCAGCTTGCCGCTGCCGGGCAGCAGGCGCGCCAGGCGGCTGACGCCCTTGTCGATATAGGTGCAGATGATTTCGCTGGCCGAGCGGAAGCCGTACATGCTGTTGCCGAAGGTCCAGTGCGGGGAGGCGAATTCAGCCTCCATCGGACACAGGCCTTCGCTGCGCTGGCGGTCGCGGCACAGGCGGTACAGGTTCCACCAGCCGCTGCGGTCGGAGACGAAGTGCAGCAGGTTGTCGGGCGACCATTCGGGCTGGCAGATGGATTCTTCTTCGCTGCCGGCGATGCGTTGTGGCGTGGACAGGGTGCCATCGTCGTTAAAATCGGCCAGCCAGAGCGTGGTGCCCTGCCACGGCATGCGCGGATGGTCCCAGCTCAGCCAGGCCAGCGAACGGCCGTCCGGCGACACGCGCGGCGATGAATAAAAGTCCGCGCCCTGCACCAGCACCGTCTCGGCGCCTTCCGCGCCCGGACCGGCCGCCGCAGAGCTGCCGGCCGTCGTCACGCCCGCCGCCGCCGTGTTGCCCGCCGCCCCGAGGCTGATGGCGCAGATGGTGTTGCCTGGCTGGGCATGCTTGTCATCGCTATGCAGCTCGCGCACGGCGATCAGGCGATTGCGGGCGCGGTCGACTGCGAAATCGGCGAAGCGCTGCTTGCCAGGCTGCGTGATCGGCAGCGCTGCGCCGTCCGGCACCAGGCTGTAGACGACGTTGTCCTTAAAATGCGTGAAATACACCGTCTCGCCATCGACCACATAGGCGCCGCCGCCATATTCATGCACCCGCGAGCGGACATTGAAGGGTGCCGCCGTCAACTCTCCGGTAGTCACGCCATGATGGCGCAGCAGGGTATTGCGGCCCGCCTCCGCCGCCCGCCCGGCCAGCCAGAAGATATCGCTGCCATCCGTCCCACCCAGCAGCAAGGACGACATCGGCGTCGCCCCGGCCGCCACGCGCTCCGCGCTGATGGTCGACGGCCAGGCGCCATAGGCAGCGATGGTGGCAGGTGCGGAAGAGGTCATAAGGCGGCTCCAGAAAGGTCTATGCGCAGCATTGTACCGGGGAGCTTCCCCCTGCGGACCATGCTTACCAGCGGAAAATCGGCGTGGGATGCGATAATAGCGCCTTTGAATGTCCTGGATTGCCTTCCATGCCACAATTTGCTCCGCTCAAGAATGACACCTTCCTGCGCGCGTTGCTGCGCCAGCCCACCGACTACACGCCAGTGTGGCTGATGCGCCAGGCCGGAAGGTATCTGCCAGAATACCGCGCCACCCGCGCCAAAGCGGGCTCCTTCATGGGCCTGGCCACCAATCCGGACTACGCCACCGAAGTCACCATCCAGCCGCTGGACCGCTTCCCGCTGGACGCCGCCATCCTGTTCTCCGACATCCTGACGGTGCCGGACGCGATGGGCCTGGGCCTGCACTTTGTCGAAGGCGAAGGCCCGAAATTCGAGCGTCCGCTGAAAACCGAAGCCGACGTGCTGGCGCTGCGCCAGCCGGAAGCCGGTTCGCTGGACTATGTCTTCAATGCCGTGACCCAGATCCGCACCGAGCTGAATGGCCGCGTGCCGCTGATCGGCTTCTCCGGCAGCCCATGGACGCTGGCCTGCTATATGGTGGAAGGCGAAGGCTCGCGCGAGTTCCACACCATCAAGAAGATGCTGTACAACCGCCCGGACCTGATGCACCGCATCCTGGAGATCAACGCCAAATCCGTCGCCGAATACCTGAACGCGCAGATCGACGCCGGCGCCCAAGCGGTGATGATCTTCGACTCGTGGGGCGGTGCGCTGGCCGACGGCGCCTACCAGGAGTTTTCGCTGAAATACATGCAGCAGGTGGTGTCGCTGCTGAAGCGCGAAAAAGACGGCGTCAAAATCCCGGCCATCGTCTTCACCAAGGGTGGCGGCCACTGGATCGAGCAAATCGCCGACATTGGCGCCGACGCGCTGGGCCTGGACTGGACCGCCAACCTAAGCAAGGCGCGCCAGCTGGTCGGCCACAAGGTCGCGCTGCAAGGCAATCTCGATCCTGCCATCCTGTTCGCCAGCCCGGAGCAGATCACCGCCGAAGTCCACAAGGTGCTGGACGCCTTCGGCAAGCCGGATGCCAACGGCAGCGGCCACGTATTCAACCTGGGCCACGGCATTTCGCAGTTCACGCCGCCGGAGAACGTTGCGGCCATGGTGGAAGCGGTACACAGCTACAGCAAGGCCCAGCGCGCAGCCTGAGCTGATCTGTGAACAAGGGGCACGTGTCCTTCGGGAACGTGCCCTTTTTCATTGGTGCGAACGGACTACTCAAGCCGACTTATGCACAATTTTTTTTGCTGCGGAAATAATAGGCAGCCACTTTTCGCTAGCCCTTGAGCACTTTGTAAGTATATGATTTGCAAGGATAATTTTTATGACTCGCAGGGCAATATTTAGCAAGCCGTAAACCTTGTGCAGAACTATCATCCGCTTTATTTCTTCATTTTCCACAAAGTTATCCACAAAAACTGTGGACAATAAATAAAATGACTTAGTAAACCGTGACTTAGCTTTAATGTTGCTGTTTTGCTTTAGGATTATGTTGCGTTGCACGATTTTTAAGCAAAAATAGCAGCCTTGCCAAGCCTGTTATCAAGTCGCAAAGCTTGAGGTGAGCATAAGTATAAAATTTGGTACGCTTGTGCTGCGCAATATCGCCAAAACGCGCAAAAAAGTGCTTGATTTCGAGGAAAAAAACATCCTAAATACTTCACTTATGCACAGCTGGCCGGAAGCGATGACGAATTTCCAGCCTCTGGGAAGCGTTTTCCAAGTTACTGATTTTAAAGAGAAAAAATTTTGAATTTTTACCCGGTTTTGGACGATACCAACGTGGATGTCACGGCTTTCCGGGGAATAAGATTCCATTGTCCACAAAGTTATCCACAGAAACTGTGGATACATACAGCATCGATAAATTTGCAGGGTGCAGCATGAATAATCCACGCCCTTGCTACCTTCAAATCGCCATTGATACGCCGCTGAATGCGGTTTTTGATTACCGCTGGCAATGCGAGCCGGCCGAGCGGCCGCAAGTTGGCCAGCTGGCGCTGGTGTCCTTTGCGCGGCGCGAGGTGGTGGGCCTGATCGTCGGCGTGGCCGATGAGTCCGATGTGCCCGTGGATAAGTTGAAAGATGCGCTGGCGGTGCGCAGCCAGCTGTCGCCGCTGTCGCAGAAATGGCTGGCGCTGGCCGGCTTTGCCGCCGATTACTATCAGCGTCCGCTGGGCGAAGTGGCGCTGCCGGGCCTGCCGAAGAATCTGCGCGTGCTGACCACGGTGGCGCTGGACCGCGCGCTGAAGAAACTGGCCAAGCTGGATGCGCCGCACGACGCCACGCCAGCCAATATGCCGGCGCTGAACCCGCAGCAGCAGCAGGCGGCGGACTTTATCGGCGGCGCGCAAGGTTTCACGCCGTCGCTGCTGTACGGCGTCACCGGCAGCGGCAAGACCGAGGTCTACCTGCAAGCCTGCGCGCAAGTGCTGGCGCGCGCGCCGGACGGCCAGATCCTGATCCTGGTGCCCGAGATTAACCTGACGCCCCAGCTGGAAGGCAATATCCGCGCGCGTTTCCCCGGCGTCATGCTGGCGACCTTGCACAGCAGCCTGTCCGAAGGCGAGCGCATGCTGCACTGGCTGGCGGCGCATGAGGGCAAGGCGCGCATCGTGCTGGGCACGCGGCTGGCGATCCTGTCGTCGTTGCCGAACCTGAAGCTGATCGTCATCGACGAGGAGCACGATCCATCGTACAAGCAGCAGGAAGGCTTGCGTTACTCGGCGCGCGACCTGGCCGTGTGGCGCGCCTGGCAGTTGCAGATTCCGATCGTGCTGGGTTCGGCGACGCCGTCGCTGGAAACCTGGCATCACGCGCAATCGGGCCGCTACCGCAAGCTGGAGCTGCGCGAGCGGGCAGTGAAAAACGCCGTGCTGCCGCAGGTGAAGCTGATCGACATGGAGCGCGACAAGCCGAAGGACGGCCTGACCTCGCAGCTGGTGGCGGCGATCCGGCAGCGCATGGAGCGCGGCGAGCAGTCGCTATTGTTCCTGAATCGTCGCGGCTATGCGCCGGTGATCTGCTGCGAATCCTGTGGCTGGATCAGCGAATGCACGCGTTGCACATCGTTCATGGTGCTGCATCGTCCCGAGCATCGCTTGCGCTGCCACCATTGCAGCCTGGAGCTGCGCATTCCGCGCCATTGCCCGACCTGCGGCAACGTCGACCTGCAACCGCTGGGACGCGGCACGCAGCGCGTGGAGGAAGGCTTGCAGGCGCTGTTCCCGGAGGCGCGCGTGCTGCGCATCGACGCCGACTCCACCCGCAAGAAGGGCAGCGCGCAGGAGGCTTTCGATACCGTGCACCGGGGCGAGGTGGATATCCTGGTCGGCACGCAGATGGTCGCCAAGGGACACGACTTCAAGAAGCTGACGCTGGTGGGCATCATGAATCCGGATACGGCGCTGTTTTCGCAGGATTACCGCGCCAGCGAGCGGCTGTTTGCGCAGCTGATGCAGGTGGCCGGCCGCGCCGGGCGGGCGGGCATGCCAAGCGAGGTGCTGATCCAGACGCGTTATCCGCAGCATCCGCTATACGGCGCGGTGGTGCATCACGATTACGATCACTTTGCCTCGGCCTTGCTGGAGGAGCGCGAGCAGGCGGCCTTGCCGCCCTATCTGTTCCAGGCGCTGCTGCGGGCGGAGGCGCGCGAGCTGGCGACAGCGATCGAGTTTCTGACCATTGCGCGTGATTGTTTGCAGCATCCGGGCATCACCATCAACGATCCGATTCCGATGACGATGACGCGCGTGCACAACGTCGATCGCGCGCAATTGCTGGTGGAGTCGCCATCACGGCCGGCGCTGCAAGCCTTCCTCAAGGAGTGGTTGCAGACGCTGCGCGACATGAAAAGCCGCGTGAAGTGGTCGCTGGAAGTCGATCCGCTGGATATTTAGGGCAGCAGATTGCGCCTGGCGGTGGCGATGACCTGTTCCGACAGCGCGCGGGTGAACGGCGTATCCAGGTTCCACGCATGCCAGTTCAGCGCGACATCAACGAAATGTCCCGGCGCCAGGTCGACCAGCCGCTCGTCGTTCAGCGCCGCCGACACCTGCTGCCACGGCAGCAGGCCATACGCCAGGCTGCCGAACACGCACTCGGTGGCGGCCGCCGACAGCGGCAGCGTGTGATGCGGATAGGCGCCGCGCAAATCCAGCACCTCGTGCAGGAAGCCGTCCATCATGTCGCGGTCGCTGACCACGGCCGGCGCCAGCCGCGCCGCCTCGATCGAAAAGCCATCGCCAAACCAGTGCCCGGCAAACGCCTTGGTGGCCACGCACACGTAGCGCATGCGGCCCAGCGGCGTTATTTGCGGGCCATTCGCCTGCGCTTCGGACGGCCCGGCAGCCACGCAGCCGAACACACTGCCTTCGCTCACCAGGTGCAGCGCCATATCCGTGCCGGCCTGCTGCACATTCAGCTGGCAGCGCGGCGGCGACAGCAACGGCTGCAAGCCCAGCGGGAACCAGGTCGCCAGGCTGGCCGCGTCCACCGCCAGCGCGATTTCCGGCATGCTGACCTGGTTGCCGAGGTCGATATCCAGCGACGCCTCCATCAGCTTGACGTTGCGGTGGTGGGACACCAGCCGCTGGCCCAGCCCGGTCGGCACGGCCGGCTGGCCGCGCACGATCAGCAGGCGGCCGGCTGCATCCTCCAGCGCCTTGATGCGCTGGGATACGGCCGATTGGCTGATGCCGAGCGCCAGCGCGGCTTTTTCAAAGCTGCCCTGGCTGACCACGGCATCCAGCACGGCCAAGGCCCGGTAATCCAGATTATCCATAAGTCAAACTTATAAAATTTGAAAACGATAAGTAATACTAATACTGATTTGCTTTGAAGTAAAACACGATTGGCAATCAGGAGTAGACTTATTCCATGAAAACCTTACGCACTGAAGTCGCCGTCATCGGCGCAGGCACCGCCGGCATGACCGGTTATCGCGCCGCCAAGGCCGGCGGCAAGCAAACTCTGCTCATCGAGGGGAATGTCTACGGCACCACTTGCGCGCGCGTCGGCTGTATGCCGAGCAAGCTTCTCATTTCCGCCGCCGACGCGGCACACATGTTGCAGGCGGCGGCCGGGTTCGGCGTTCATGCGGGTGACGTGCGCATCGACGGCAAGGCGGTGATGGCGCGCGTGCGCAGCGAGCGTGACCGCTTTGTCGGTTTCGTGGTCGAGAGCGTGGACGGCTATCCGGCCGAGGACAAGCTGCATGGCCATGCCCGCTTCCTCAGCGCGACCCGGCTGCAAATCGACGATCACACCGTGGTGGAGGCGGAACGCTTCGTCATCGCCGCCGGTTCGACGCCGATCGTGCCGGACGAGTGGCGCGCCGCCGGCCCGCGCGTGATCACCAGCGATGAAGTGTTTTACTGGGACGACCTGCCGGAATCGGTAGCGGTGGCCGGCACCGGCGTCATCGGGCTGGAACTGGGCCAGGCGCTGCATCGCCTCGGCGTGCGCGTCACCATCTTTGGCCGTGGCGGCAGCGTTGCCCAACTGAGCGATCCGGAAGTGCTGGACGTGGCGCGCAGCGCCATGCTGGACGAACTGGACGTGCGCTTCAAAACCAAGGTGGTGAAAGTGGTACAGCAGGGCGATGGCCTGGCTGTCACCAGCGAAGACACCAACGGCGACCAGCACACCGAACACTTCAGCTACCTGCTGTCGGCCATCGGCCGCCGGCCGAATGTGCATCAGCTGGGCCTGGAAAACACCGGCTTACAGCGCGACCATCATGGCATTCCTGTCTACGACAAGCAGACCATGCAGTGTGGCACGTCCGCCATCTTCATCGCCGGCGACGCCAACGACGAGCGCCCGCAGCTGCCGGAAGCCGCCGACCATGGCCGCATCGCCGGCGCCAACGCGGCGCGCTATCCTGACGTGCAGCCGGGCCTGCGCCGCACGCCGCTGGCGATCACCTTCACCGAGCCGCAGATCGCCACCATGGGCAGCAGCTACAGCGAATTGTGCGTCACGCATGCCGGCCGTTTTGCCGTCGGCAAGGTGTCGTTCCACAACCAGGGCCGCAGCCGCGTGATGTTGCAGAACAAAGGCCTGCTGCGCGTATATGCGGAGTACCATACCGGCCGCTTCCTCGGCGCCGAGATGATCGGGCCGCGCGCGGAAAATATCGGCCATCTGTTGTCCTGGGCAGTCCAGGCAGGACTGACCGTGGACGCCATGCTGGACATGCCGTTCTACCATCCGGTGGTGGAGGAAGGCGTGCGCACTGCGCTGCGCGACCTGGCCCACCATCTGGAACATGAGCCGGCGCATGACTGCCCTTGCGTCGACTGTACGCCCGCTCCCTGATCCTTATTTTTAAATCAAAGATACAAAAAAACTCACACATTCTCACGTGAAAAGCCGTATGCTTCACCCATGAACATACGTAAAGTGACAGCAGCGGATTTAAAGTTGGGCATGCTGCTACCGTGGGATGTGTACGGTGAAAATGGCGCTTTGCTGGTTCGCAAGGGACACCTGATCGCCAGCGCCAACCAGATCGCCTATCTGATCGAGCGCGGCGTGTTTGAAGACGGCCAGCCGCCTGAGGAGGCGCCCGAACCACCGTCCGTGCTGCGCAAGCTGAACGCAGCCTATCTTGAATTGCACACCTTGCTGCAAGCCGTGTCGCTGGGCGTGGCGCCGCCGGATGTTGTCCGCAAGCTGGACGACATCGCGCTGCTGGTGCACGCCGCCGTCGACCTCAACGCCGATATCGCCACCGCCAGCGTGCTGCATAATCAGCAGGCAGCGCCGTATGCGGCGCGGCATAGCGTCAACACGGCAGTGATCGCGGTGCTGCTGGCGCGTGCCCGCCAGCGTTCGCGCAACGACGTGATGACCGTGACGCTGGCGGCGCTGACGATGAATGTCGGCATGCTGGCGTATCACCAGCGCTGGCATGACGACGCCGAGCCGCTGGACCGCATCCGCATGCAGGCGCACCCGGAGCGCAGCGTGCAGTTACTGCGCCAGGCCGGCGTCAACGACGAAGCATGGCTGCAATGCGTGCTGCATCATCACGAAAACGAGGACGGCAGCGGCTACCCGCATGGCAAGGTGGGTGCGCAGATTCCGCTGTTGTCGAAACTGGTGGCGCTGGCCGACCGCTATTGCGCCCGCATTTCCGAGCGCCGCTACAAGCCGCCGCTGACGCCCAACGGCGCGCTGCGCGACATGCTGCTGGAGGCGCGCACCACACTGGACACCAACCTGGTGTCGCTGGTGATACGTGAACTGGGGATTTATCCGATCGGCACCTGGGTGCGCATGGTGAACGGCGAGGTGGGCGTGGTGTCGCGCCGTGGCCTGCAATCGACCACGCCGCATGTGGAGTCGGTGATCGGGCCGCGCGGTGCACCGCTGCAGGTGTTCCTGCAACGCGATACCCGCAATGCACTGCACGCCATCCGCGAAGTGCTGAGCAGCGCGCAGGTGGCCGCGCTGCACGCCCCGCCGCTGCGCATGGCGCAGGTGTGGGGGCGCGCGGCGCTGGCCGACTAGTTCAGCATGGCGTCCAGCCGGCCCTGCTGCGCCAGTTCGCGCAGCATGCCGATGGTGTCGATGTCCGACTCGACATAAGCCGAGCGGCGGAATTCATCGTACATGGCGTTGGCTTCGTCGGTGGCGGCGTCGTGGCTGTCCTCGTACTGGAAGCGCACGAACAGCGTGTCCTCGGTCGGCTGCTCGATGGTCATGGTCAGGCTGGACTCGGCGATGTCCTGCTGCGCGGCCACGCGGTAGCGCACCTGGCGCATCGGCTCCAGCTCCACCCGGTCTTCCACCACCAGCTCGCCGTAGCGCAGGCGGCGGCGGAAGCCGTGGTCGCTGCGCTCGTCGATGATGGCCTCGTCCAGATGCGGCACGAACAGTTTCGGCGACTCGGCGCGCAGCACCAGGCCGGCCCAGACTTGCTTGACGCTCAGCACATCGATCAGCGGATTGAGTGGGTCGTTGACTTCGATTAAGTGTTCAAATTTCATAATTGCAACCAGTATAAGGTTAGGCGGTGGCCGCGATTCCCGCATGTTAGCGCATCATCAGCGCCGCATCATGCGGCATATCAGTGGCGGCCGCCGCGACTGATACAATGTGGGGCTGTTTGTCTGTTTTACTAGCCCTCGTCCGATGTCCACCAAAGTTCCCGTTTTCGGCCTTAATTTGCCTCAGAGCCAGGCTGTTACCTACCTGGATGGTCCATGCCTGGTGTTGGCAGGCGCCGGCTCGGGCAAAACCCGCGTCATCACGCAGAAGATTGCCCACCTGATCGAGGACCGGGGCTACGATCCGCGCACCATCGCCGCGCTGACCTTCACCAACAAGGCGGCATTGGAGATGCAGGAGCGTATCGCCAAGCTGCTGAAACAGCCGAAGCAGGCCAAGCAGCTGACGGTGTCGACCTTCCACTCGCTGGGCGTGAAGATCTTGCGCCAGGAAGCCAATGGCGTCGGCCTCAAGGACCGCTTCTCGATCATGGACGCCGACGATTGCGGCTCGCTGGTGCAGGATATGGCGCTGACCACCGACAAGCAGGTGGTACGCCGCATCCAGACCGATATCTCGCTTTGGAAGAACGGCCTGGTCGACCCGATGACCGCGCTGCACCAGGCCAAGGACGAGGACGAGGCGCAGTCGGCGCGTGTCTACGCCAGCTATGTGGCGACGTTGTCGGCCTATCAGGCGGTGGATTTCGATGATTTGATCCGCTTGCCGGTGGAACTGTTCCGCAACAACGATCCGGTGCGCGACAAGTGGCAGCGCCGCCTGCGCTATTTGCTGATGGACGAGTACCAGGACACCAACACCTGCCAGTACGAGCTGGTCAAGCTGCTGGTGACCGGCATCGGCAAGAAGCCGATGTTCACCGCCGTGGGCGACGATGACCAGGCGATCTACGCCTGGCGCGGCGCCTCGGTGGAAAACCTGAAGACCTTGCAGACCGATTTCCCCGACCTGCAAGTGATCAAGCTGGAACAGAACTACCGTTCCACCACGCGCATCCTGCAGGCGGCCAACTCGGTGATCGGCAACAATCCCAAGCTGTTCGAGAAATCGCTGTGGTCGGAGCACGGCCTGGGCGAGCCGATCCAGGTGACGTCGATGCCGACCGATGACGCCGAAGCCGACCAGGTGGCGATGCTGATCTCGGTCGACCATTTCACGCGCAAGAACAAGTGGTCGGACTACGCGATCCTGTATCGCGGCAATCACCAGGCGCGTATCATCGAGCAGGCCTTGCGCAAGGAGCGTATTCCGTACACGATTTCCGGCGGCCAGTCGTTTTTCGACAAAGCGGAAATCAAGGACATCATCAGCTATCTGCGGCTGCTGGCGAATACCGACGACGATCCGGCCTTCATTCGCGCGGTGACCACGCCGCGCCGTGGTGTCGGCCAGTCGACCATGGAAACGCTGGGCACCTTCTCCGGCCAATGGCAATGCTCGCTGTTCGAAGCGGTGTTCAAGGGCGGCATCGAGGGCCTGCTGCCGGATCGCCAACTGAATCCGCTGCGCGACTTCTGCAACTTCATCAACAACCTGGAAGCGCGCGCCAGCCGTCCCGGCCCGGCGGGCAGCGGCGACAACGCGGCGCAGGTGCTGGATGACCTGCTGGAGGCGATTAATTATGAAAACTATTTATACGATATGTTCGACGAGCGCGCGGCCCAGAGCAAGTGGCAGAACGTGCTGGAATTCGTCAACTGGCTGAAGGATCGCGGGCGCGGCGGCAAAGACCGCGACGGCGAGGAAAAGAATGTGCTGGAGCTGAGCCAGATGGTGGCGCTGATGTCGATGCTGGAAGGCCAGGACGAAGACCCGGATGCAGTACGCATGTCGACGCTGCATGCGTCGAAAGGGCTGGAGTATCCGCACGTGTTCCTGGTCGGCGTGGAAGAGGGCATCCTGCCGCACAAGGGCGACGCCGACGCGCCGGCCGAATCGATCGCCGCGCGGGTGCAGGAAGAGCGGCGGCTGATGTACGTCGGCATCACGCGTGCGCAGCGCACGCTGCACATCACCTGGTGCAAGAAACGCAAGCGCGCGGGCGAGCAGGTACACTGCGACCCGTCGCGCTTCATCAAGGAAATGAAGTTGGATGAAGGCACGGCCGTGCCGATGGAATCCGAAGTGCTGACGCCGAAGGAACGCCTGGCGCGCATGAAGGAACTGCTGGCCACGCCGAAACCCGACAAGGAACAACCATGAATACCGAAGACCGCTTCATCGACATCGAAATCAAACTGGCCTACGCCGAAGACATGGTGGACTCGCTCAGCCAGCGCATCCACGAGCAACAGCAGCAGATCGACAAGCTGGAGCAACTGTGCGCCTCACTGGTCCAGCACGTTCGCAACGCCGCCCAGAACAACGGCGGCGGCCAGCTCCCCCACGAACGCCCACCGCACTACTGATCATCTGCGCCAGCGCAAACGCGCGGCGATTGCGAACCGTTAGATTGAGGTTTAATCTACACGGAGCGCAAGGTGATTACCTCATTCAAGCATAAAGGACTTTACGGGTTCTATGCACGTCGTGACAGACGGGGAATTCCTGCTGTATTTTCCGCGCGGATCGAGCGAATTATCGAACGTCTGGATAGCAGTGTTTGCCCAGAGGATATGGATTTGCCGGGCTACAAATTCCACGCTTTGAAGGGAAAGCGCTTGGGAATTTTTAGCGTGCATGTATCAGGCAACTGGCGCATCACTTTTGGTTTTGATCAGAATGACGCAATTGAAGTTAATCTGGAGGACTATCATTGATGAAATCCTTACGAGATCCCCGCCGGCGTCCCACTCATCCTGGTGCCATATTGCGGGAGGACGTGTTGCCTGCCCTGGAAATGACACAAGGCGAGTTTGCGCAACGTATTGGTTTGAGTGAGGCCGATCTGTCCGATTTGCTCCAAGAGAAGCGTGCGCTTTCGATAGATAGCGCGCGCAGCATTGCCCTGTTTTTAAAAACGACCAGCGAGAGTTGGCTGCATATGCAGCAAGCAGTCGATGCCTGGGATGAGATGCACTCGATTGCTTAAATTAGCACGGCGCGCAGGGCTTCGATGACCAGGGCGTGGTCTTCGGCCTGGCGCAGGCCGGAGACGGTGGCGGTGCCGATGATGCCGGTATCCTTGATGGTGATCGGGAAGGCGCCGCCGTTGGCAGCGTAGTCCACCGGTGGCAGGTATTGGATGTCTTCGAACACCACGCCACGTTGCTTGTGATCGATACCGACATAAAACGAGCAGCGGCCGAAGCGCGCCACCACATTGTTCTTGCGCCGTATCCACTCAGCCTGGTCGGCCGATGCGCCCTGCATGGCGTGATGGAACAGCACCTTGCCGTTGATGGTGATATTGACCGTGATGACCTTGTCGCGCGCCTTGGCCAGCTCGACAATCTTCAGGCCCAGCGCCAGTGCGGTGTCGCTGCTGAAGGCGGTGAATTGTAAGTCTTGCTCTTGCTGCGTCAGCGTGTCCAGCAGTTCCGCGTAATTTTCCATGCATGCTTCCGTTTGTTAAGGGATGTAAGTTCAGAGTGTAGCCCAGTCGAGCTTGCTATACTGCACGCCTTCCCCTCTTTTGCCTTCCCGTATGCATCTTGATGTTGCTTCTTTGCTCATAGCCATGACGCTCAACCTGCTGGCGATCGCCGCCGCATTGTTGGCGGTGATGGGCAAGGTCAACCTGGCCGCGCGGCGGGCGCAGATCGGCATCCTGCTGCAAACGCTGGGCTGGGTGCTGCTGATGGTCTCCGGCCAGGTCGAGTCCGGCTCAGCCATCGACCGCCTGCTGTCGACGCTGGCCATGGGCGGCATCGCTGGCGGCCTGGCCTACAGCGCCATCGCCTTCGACCTGTGGTGCGGCCGTGCGACGGTGGCGCGGGCGCCGGCCATCATCGCGCTTATCATGACGGTCGGCTATTGCATCGGCTTTGACAGCTATCCGTTCCGCGTCGGCTGGGCGAATGGCTTGCTGACCCTGCAAGTGGCGCTGGTGGTGGTGGCGCTGTGCCGCAAAACCGAGGTGCCGGTCGGCGCCTGGCGCTGGCTGCTGGTGGCTTCGCTGCTGGTACAGATGGTGGTGACCGCCTCGCGCGGCGTGCTGGGCGCCTTCTACACCGAACTGTTCCCGAATTTCTTCACCCCGCATCCGGCGAATGTAACGTTCGCGCTGGCCACCAATGTGACGGTGGTAATGTCGCTGGTCGGCATCCTGCTGGCGCACCGCGACGAGGCCCAGCGCGAACTGGAGCGCCAGGCCAGCACCGACGGCATCACCGGCGCGCTGAACCGCCGCGCCTGGCTGGAGCGCGCCACGCTGGTCGTCAGCGACAGCCAGCGCTTGCAGCAACCGCTGTGCGTGCTGTTGCTGGACCTGGATCACTTCAAGGAAATCAACGACACCTACGGCCACGAAGCCGGCGACCGCGCGCTGAAGCTGTTTGTCGACGGCATGAACACCGTCGGCGGTCAGCGCAACCTGGTTTGCCGCTACGGCGGCGAGGAATTCAGCGTGCTGAAGCGCGATGCCGACCTGGAAGCGATCCGTGCCTACGACCAGCGCCTGCGCGTCTGGCTGGCCGAGGCCGGACCGCGCGAGCTGGGCATGCCGCTGACCTACAGTGCTGGCATCACCCTGCTGCAAGGCCAGCACGACACGGTGGAATCCATGCTGCGCCGCGCCGATTCCCTGCTGTACAGCGCCAAAATGCTTGGCCGCAACCGCACGCTGGACGAGCAGGCGCTGGAATTAAGTCTGCAGTAGCGGCGTGTGTCGATTTCCGCTACCCTCGTTCGTCGTGGAGGTAGGCCAACTTTTTTTGAAGGGAATCGACCATGACCACCAATACCGTACAACTGCAGCGCGTGCTCAAGTCCAGCGCCGAGCGCGTCTACCGCGCTTTCCTTGATCCGGATGCACTGGCCAAATGGCTGCCGCCGCATGGCTTCATCGGCAAGGTGCACCAGCTGGATGCCAGGGTGGGCGGCGCCTACCGGATGTCGTTCACCAATTTCACCACCGGCGGCAGCCATTCCTTCGGCGGCGAATACCTGGAACTGGTGCCTGGCGAAAAGCTGCGCTACACCGCGCAGTTTGACGATCCCAACCTGCCGGGACCGATGCAAACCACCGTCACGCTGCGCGCGGTGTTCTGCGGCGTCGAGATGAAGGTGGTACAGGAAGGCATCCCCGCCGTGATTCCCACCGAGGCATGCTACCTCGGCTGGCAGGAATCGCTGGTGCTGCTGGGACAACTGGTGGAAGCGGAAATCCGCGAAGAATAAACCCGTTACAGACGCTCCCGGCGCTGCTGCTGCCATTTGGGTTTCCGGGAAAATCCGGCGATAGTCTCCATTTAGCCATAGCCTCAGTGCACGGGTCTACAGTCTATACTCTGGATCGCAAGATGGCCGCTGCCGGATCGAAGCCTGGCAGCACGGTTATCTTGCTCTGAAGATAAAGACTGCATTGGACACTTATGGGCAAGAACCGGTTGGAAGCATTCAGCGATGGCGTGATCGCGATCATCATTACGATTATGGTGCTGGAGCTGAAGGCGCCGCATGGGGCGGATTGGCATGCTCTGCAGTCTGTATTGCCGGTGTTTTGCAGCTATGTGCTGAGCTTTGTGTATGTCGGGATTTTCTGGAACAACCATCACCACATGCTGACCGCTTCCTCGGTGGTCGATGGCCGCGTGCTATGGGCCAACCTGCACTTGCTGTTCTGGCTGTCGCTGGTGCCGTTCACCACCGGCTGGATGGGTGAGAACGATTTCGCGCCGCTGACGGTAGCGCTGTATGGCGCGGTCCTGTTCATGTCGGCCATCGCCTATACCTTGCTGGAGAAAGCGTTGATCGTGTGCAATCCCAGCGATGCGGTGATCACGGTGGCGCTGGCCAAGGAGCGCAAGGGCTATGCATCGGTGGCGCTGTATCTGATCGCCATCTTCACTGCTTTCCTGCACGTGTGGATCTCGTTCGGGCTCTACATTCTGGTCGCTTTCCTCTGGTTCCTGCCGGAGCGCCGCATCGAGGCGCTGTTCAAACGCTAAATGCAGATTGCATTAGTGCATCCCTTATTTTCCCGTCATATTCAACGGTAATTTCCGAACGGACAAAGTATTGTTCGGAAATTTCCGCATGATTCCAAGAAAGTGCAGTGCAGCATTTTTTGCCAGTGACCCCACCGTTTCCCGCTGCTATGATCTGACGCTTCCATGCTGAACTTTTAAGCGTTCCAGCATTTTTCCTGCCCTTCATAAGAGAATAGAGATCTTCATGACCCGACCTCATATGCTTGTCGTTGCCGCCGCCCTGGGCGTGGCATTTTCGCAAACCGTACTGGCCGCTCCGGCCGCCAGCCTGGCCGGCAACCCGCTGGCCACCGCCAGCACGCTGCCGTTCCACTATCCAGCGTTCGACAAGATCAAGGACGAGCATTTCATTCCGGCGTTCAATGAAGGCATGCGCCAGCAACTGAAGGAAGTCGATGCCATCGCCAACAGCAAGGCGGCGCCGACGTTCGACAACACCATCGTGGCGATGGAAAAATCCGGCGCGCTGCTGATCCGCGTGCAGACCGTGTTCTACAACCTGCAAGGCGCCAACACCAACGACAAACTGGATGCCGTCGACAGCGAAATGTCGCCGAAGCTGGCCGCGCATGCAGACGCCATCTATCTGAATCCCAAGCTGTGGGCGCGCGTCAGGTCGCTGTACGAAAAACGCGACGCGCTGAAGCTGGATGCCGAATCGAAGCACCTGCTGGAACGCTATCACACCGACTTCGTGCGCGCCGGCGCCAACCTGTCGGCCGCCGACAAGACCAAGCTGAAAGTCATCAACGGCGACATCGCGAAACTGCAAACCGCCTTCACCCAGAACGTGCTGAAGGAAACCAACGCCTCCGGCCTGGTGGTCGACAACCGCGCCGACCTGGCCGGCATGAGCGACGCTGCCATCGACGCCGCTGCGGCAGCGGCCAAGGCCAAGGGCCTGGATGGCAAATTCTTCGTCGCCGTGGTCAATACCTCGGGCCAGCCGCCGCTGGCGGAACTGACCAACCGCGCGGTGCGCGAAAAGCTGATGGCGCTGTCGCTGGCGCGCGGCAGCCATGGCGGTGAATTCGACAACCGCGAACTGGTGCTGAAGATCGCCAAGGCGCGCGCCGAGAAAGCCACGCTGCTGGGCTACGCCAATTTCGCCGCCTACTCGCTGGAAGACCAGACCGCGCACGATACCGCGTCGGTCAACAAGCTGCTGGGTGAGCTGGCCAAGCCGGCGGTCAACAACGCCAGGAAGGAAGCTGCCGACCTGCAAGCGGTGGTCGATGCCGAAAAAGGCGGTTTCCAGATCGCCGCCTCGGACTGGGCCTACTACACCGACAAGGTGCGCGCGCAGCGCTTCGCCTTCGACGAGAACCAGCTGAAGCCATACTTCGAGCTGGATAATGTGCTGGTCAACGGCGTCTTCTACGCGGCCAACAAGCTGTATGGCCTGAGCTTCAAGGAGCGCAAGGACCTGCCGGTGTACAACCCGGACGTGCGCGTGTTCGATGTGTTCGACGCCGACGGCAAGCAGCTGGCGATCTTCCTGGCCGATATGTATGCCCGCTCCAACAAGCAGGGCGGCGCCTGGATGAACGAGTACGTGTCGCAATCCTCGCTGCTGGGCACCCACTCGGTGGTGGCCAATCACCTGAATATTCCCAAGCCGCCGGCCGGCGAGCCGACGCTGCTGACCTACGATGAAGTGAAGACCGCCTTCCACGAATTCGGCCACGCGCTGCACGGCATGTTCTCGAACGTGAAGTACCCGCGCTTCTCCGGCACCAGCGTGCCGCGCGACTTCGTCGAATATCCATCGCAGGTCAACGAGATGTGGGCGGTATGGCCGGAAGTGCTGGCCAACTACGCCAAGCACTACAAGACCGGTGCGCCGATGCCGAAAGAACTGCTGGACAAGGTGGTCGCGTCGAAGAAATTCAACCAGGGCTTCATGACCACCGAGTACCTGTCAGCTTCGCTGCTGGACCAGCGCTGGCACCAGCTGACGCCGGCGCAAATCCCGACCGATGTGCTGGGCTTTGAGGCGCAGTCGCTGAAAGACATGGGCGTGGACTTCGCGCCAGTGCCGCCGCGCTACCGCACCACCTACTTCTCGCACAGCTTCTCCGGCGGCTACTCGGCCGGCTATTACGCCTACCTGTGGTCGGAGAAACTGGATGCCGACACCGTTGAATGGTTCAAGGAAAACGGCGGCCTGCAACGCAAGAACGGCGACTGGTTCCGTGCCAAGCTGCTGTCGCGCGGCGGCACCGACGATGCCATGAACCTGTTCCGCAACTTCCGTGGCCGCGATCCTGTGATCGAGCCGCTGCTGGAGCGCCGTGGCCTGAACGGCAAATGATCTAAATAGTTTATAAGGATAACTGCATGAACCACACCAACATCATCATCGCCGCCAGCATCGCTGCCGTCTTCAACGTCGCGCACGCGGCGGAACCTGCATCGATGCTGCCAGCTTCGAATCCGTTCGCCAAGGTCAGCACGCTGCCGTTCAACTATCCTGCCTTCGACAAGATCAAGAACGAGGACTACGCGCCAGCATTTGAAGAAGGCATGCGCCAGCAGAAGGCGGAAATCGAAGCCATTGCCAACAACAAGAAGCCAGCCACCTTCGACAACACCATCGTGGCGATGGAAAAATCCGGCCAGCTGCTGTCGCGCGTATCGAGCGTGTTCGGCAACCTGTCGGGCGCCAACACCAACGATACCTTCAAGGCGCTGGAGCGCGAGCTGTCGCCGAAACTGGCCGCGCACAATGACGCGATCCGCTTGAATGGCAAGCTGTACGCCCGCATCAAGTCGCTGTACGACAAGCGCGACAAGCTGCACCTGGACGCCGAATCCAAGTACCTGCTGGAACGCTACAACACCGACTTCGTGCGCGCCGGCGCGCAGCTGTCGGAAGCCGACAAGGCCAAGCTGAAAACCATGAACGGCGAGCTGGCGAAACTGCAAACCACCTTCGCCCAGAACGTGCTGGAAGAAGCCAACGCGTCGGCGCTGATCGTCGACAGCCGCGCAGAACTGGCTGGCATGTCGGACAAGGCCATCGACGCTGCCGCCAAGGCTGCTACCGCCAAGGGCCAGGAAGGCAAGTTCCTGATCCCGGTGGTGAACACCACCGGCCAGGCCAGCCTGGCCGTGCTGACCAACCGCGCGGTGCGCGAGAAGCTGATGGCGCTGTCGATGGCGCGTGGCAGTCATGGCGGCAAATTCGACAACACGCAAGTGGTGCTGGCCACCGTCAAGCTGCGTGCCGAGAAAGCCGCGCTGATGGGCTATCCTAACTTCGCCGCCTACTCGCTGGAAGACCAGACCGCGCACGACACCACTGCCGTCAACAAGCTGCTGGGCGAGCTGGCCAAGCCGGCCGTCAACAATGCGAAAAAAGAGGGCGCGGAGATCCAGCAGGCGATCGACAAGGCCAACGGCGGCTTCCAGCTGGCCGCGCATGACTGGGCCTTCTACAGCGACAAGGTGCGTGCCGAACGCTTCAACTTCGACCAGAACGAACTGCGTCCATACTTCGAGCTGAACAGCGTGCTGACCAACGGCGTATTCTTCGCCGCCAACAAGGTGTACGGTCTGTCGTTCAAGGAGCGCAAGGACCTGCCGGTGTACAACCCGGACGTGCGCGTGTTCGATGTGTTCGACGCCGACGGCAAGCAGCTGGCCATCTTCATCGCCGACTTCTACGCCCGCTCCAACAAGCGCGGTGGCGCCTGGATGAATGCCTATGTATCGCAATCGTCGCTGATGGGCACCCATCCGGTGGTGGCGAATCACCTGAACATTCCGAAGCCGGCCGACGGCGAGCCGACGCTGCTGACCTACGATGAACTGCGCACCATGTTCCACGAATTCGGCCACGCGCTGCACGGCATGTTCTCGAACGTGAAGTACCCGCGCTTCGCCGGCACCCGCGTGCCGCGCGACTATGTGGAATTCCCGTCGCAGGTCAACGAAATGTGGTCGGTGACGCCTGCCGTGCTGGCCAACTACGCCAAGCACTACCAGACTGGCGCGCCGATGCCGCAGGCACTGCTGGACAAAGTGGTCGCGTCGAAGAAATTCAACGAAGGCTTCCGCACCACCGAGTACCTGGCGGCGTCGATCCTGGACCAGAAATGGCACCAGCTGGGCGTGTCGCAGATCCCGACCGACGTGCTGGGCTTTGAAGCGGCTGCGCTGAAGGACGCCGGCGTCGATTACGCGCCGGTGCCACCGCGCTACCGCACCACCTACTTCTCGCACACCTTCGCCGGCGGTTATTCGGCCGGTTACTACGGTTACCTGTGGGCCGAGAAGCTGGATGCCGACGCGGTCGAATGGTTCAACGAGAACGGCGGCATGCTGCGCAAGAACGGCGACTACTTCCGCAAGATGCTGCTGTCGAAAGGCGGCACCATGGATGCGATGGAGATGTACCGCAACTTCCGCGGCCGCGACGCCAAGATCGAGCCACTGCTGGAACGTCGTGGCTTGACTGAAAAATAAGATCGGTTAAGTGTTACACCCGGGGCCGGCCTTGATTTGTGTAGAATCAAAGCCGGCCTTTTTGATTTTTGAGTAAGATATGAACAACCAATTACACGGCGTCACGCTGGAAGCGATCGTGACCCGTTTGCAGGAATACTATGGCTGGGAGCAATTGGCCCAGCGGATCGACATCAACTGCTTTCGCAGCGATCCGAGCGTCAAGTCCAGCCTGAAGTTCCTGCGCAAGACGCCGTGGGCCAGGGCACAGGTCGAAGCACTCTACCTGGCCACCAAATTTTAAAACTGGGAAATACTATGGACAGCAATCTGAAAACCTCGCTCAAGAACCTGCACGCCAACCTGGCCGATGCGGGGCCGGTCGATGAGGAGCTGCAAGACCTGCTGCGACAGTTGAACAGCGACATCACCACGTTGCTGGAACGGGGCGTCAACACCGAACCGGGCGAGTCCACCACCTATGGGCTGGCCGAGCGTAGCCAGGAGTTGTCGGCCAAATTCGCCGCCGAGCATCCGAAACTGGAGTCGGGCCTGCGCGAACTGGGCACCATTCTGTCAAACATGGGAATTTGACATTGTTTCTCCAAGTATTTGAAAAGTAAAAGAATTTTTTCAAACACCCGTGAGCGGAGTGGGGGTAATTCCGGTACAATACCGCCCCATGAATCCCCCAACTAATTTATTTGCGGCCGTCCCGAAGCGGTCTGCCCGCGCTGCCACCGCGCCTTTCCTGCCGATGTCCCGTCAAGAGATGGATGCGCTCGGCTGGGACGAGTGCGACGTCATCCTGGTGACCGGCGACGCCTATATCGACCATCCGAGCTTCGGCATGGCCCTGGTCGGCCGCCTGTTGGAAGCGCAAGGCTACCGCGTCGGCATCATCGCCCAGCCGGACTGGCAGTCGGCCGACGCCTTCCGCGCGCTCGGCAAGCCACGCCTGTACTACGGCGTCACCGCCGGCAATATGGACTCGATGGTCAACCGCTACACGGCCGACCGCAAGCCGCGCTCGGACGACGCCTACACGCCAAACGCCGAGCCGAACAAGCGCCCGGACCGCGCCGTCACCGTCTACGCCCAGCGTTGCCGCGAAGCCTATCCGGGCATTCCGGTGGTGATCGGCTCGATCGAAGCCTCGCTGCGCCGCATCGCCCACTATGATTACTGGTCGGACAAGGTGCGCCGCTCGGTGCTGTTCGAGTCCAAGGCTGACATGCTGATCTTCGGCAATGCCGAACGCGCACTGGTCGACCTGACCCGCCGCATGGCCGACGGGGAATCGATCAAGCAGATCCGCGACCTGCGCGGCACTTCCTTCCTGGTGCCGGCCGGCTGGATGCCGGGCGAAGAGTGGGGCGTGCACAACAGCACCCGCGTCGATACGCCGGGCAAGATCGACAAGCATATCGACCCGTATCTGATGGTCGAGCCGAACTCGCCCACCTGCGCCACCGGCAACGATGGCAAGCCGGCTGCCGAGGTCAACCCAGCCATGGTCGAGCCGACCAAGGCCGCTGCCGCGCCACCACCGCCGCCAGCCGAGGTGGTCAAGACCATCCGCATCATGAGCCGCGAGGAACGCCGCGCGATGGAACTGGAAAAGCACCACAAGACCGTGGTGCGCCTGCCGTCGTTCGAAACCGTGTCCAACGATCCGATCATGTACGCGCACGCCTCGCGCGTGTTCCACCTGGAATCGAATCCGGGCAATGCGCGTGCGCTGGTGCAAGGCCATGGCGACCGCGATGTCTGGATGAATCCGCCGCCGCTGCCGCTGCAGATGGACGAGATGGACAACGTCTACGACATGAATTACGCACGCGGCCCGCACCCGAGCTATGGCGACGCCAACATCCCGGCGTGGGAAATGATACGTTTCTCGGTCAACATCATGCGCGGCTGCTTCGGCGGCTGCACCTTCTGCTCGATCACCGAGCACGAAGGCCGCATCATCCAGAGCCGCTCGGAACCGTCGATCCTGCGCGAGATCGAGCATATCCGCGACAAGACCAAGGGCTTCACCGGCATCATTTCCGACCTCGGCGGCCCGACCGCGAATATGTACCGCCTGTCGTGCAAGGACAAGGAGATCGAAACCACCTGCCGCCGCCTGTCGTGCGTGTATCCGTCGATCTGCGTCAACCTTGGCACCAACCACAATCCGCTGATCAAGCTGTACCGCCGCGCGCGTGAGATCCCTGGCATCAAGAAGATCCTGATCCAGTCCGGCCTGCGTTACGACCTGGCGGTGCGTTCGCCCGAATACGTCAAGGAACTGGTGACCCACCACGTCGGCGGCCTGCTGAAGATCGCGCCTGAGCACACCGAAACCAATGTGCTCAACAAGATGATGAAGCCGGGCATTGGCGCCTACGATGAATTCAAGGCGCTGTTCGAGAAGTATTCGCTGGAAGCCGGCAAGAAGCAGTACCTGATCCCGTACTTCATTGCCGCCCACCCGGGCGCCACCGATGAAGACATGCTGAGCCTGGCGCTGTGGCTGAAAAAGAACAACTTCCGCCTGGACCAGGTGCAGACCTTCATGCCGACGCCGATGGCCATGGCCAGCGCCATGTATCACTCGCGCCGCAACCCGCTGCACAAGGTGACCGAGGATTCTGAGGAAGTGTTCACGCCGCGCACGCTGAAACAGCGTCAGGCGCAGAAGGCTTTCCTGCGCTACTACGATCCGAAGAACTGGCCCATCCTGCGCGACGCGCTGCGCCGCATGGGTCGCGCCGACCTGATCGGCACCGGCGAACGCCACCTGATCCCGCCGTACGTGGTGGGCGAGGAAAACTTCAAGGCCTCGCAGGGCAAGCGCGCGATGCCGATGATGGCGCCGGGCGAAGGCAAACGTGGCGCCGGCCGGACGCCGGTGGCCGGCGTTCGCGGCAAGCCGAATGCGCTGACCGGTTCGCTGACCGCGCGCGCCACGGTCGAAACCAAGGCCAAGCCGTCGATCCTGGATACCATCAAGGTCAAGAAAGCGGCGCCGGCGCCAGTCAAGGGCGGCAATCCGGGACGCGGTGCGGTAGCCAGCGCGCCGCGTGGACGCAAGTAATCTTTTCAAAAAAGCACCTTCGGGTGCTTTTTTTTCGTCCGTTCTCAAAAGAAATGTTGTTAAATAACCGTATCGGCGTAATAAGGTGGATAATTCAGGCCTGCTCTTGCGATGCAGGGCCGCCGTGCCGGGCTACACTGCTTGCTCCGCAGACCTCATTCTGTGAACTGGAAGATCATGAAAAACTTTAAATTCTCCTCCCTGCTGCTGGCGCCCCTGTTTGCCGTGCTGGCGGCTTGCGGCGGCGGTGGCGACGATAACAAGACCACCACCCCGGCCGTGGCCACGCTGAAAAGCATCGCCATCACCATGGGCTCGACCACCGTTCCGGTCAGCACCTTCCAGGACGCCACGGCGACCGGTACCTATTCGGACGGCAGCACCAAGGCGCTGACCGTGGCCGGCGGCCTGGCCTGGGCCACCAAGAGCGGCAACGCCACGGTGGCGTCGGTGGCCACCGCCAACGGCCGCGTCACCGGCGTCTCGGTCGGCACCGAAACCATCACCGCCACCCAGGAGGGTGTGGTGGGTTCGGTCAACGTCACGATTACCGCGCCATGGCAGCAAGTGTCGGCAGGCGGCTTCCAGACCATCGCCCGCCGCTATGACGGCAAGCTGTATGCATGGGGCCAGAACAACTGGGGCCAGCTGGGTGACAGCAGCAACACCGAGCGCACCACGCCGGTGCTGGTCAACAACGGCGCCGCCACCACCACCTGGCGTTCGGTGGCCGTGGGCGACCAGTTCGCGGTCGGCATCCGCGCCGGCACCAGTACCAGCACTACCACCACCGGCGGCACGCTGTGGGCATGGGGCCTGAACACCAATGGCCAGCTGGGCCTGGGCGACTCGGCCAACCGTTCGGTGCCGACCCAGATCGGCAAGGACACCAACTGGACGGCGGTTTCGGCCGGCAAGACCCACGTGCTGGCGCTGAAATCCGACGGCACGCTGTGGGCCTGGGGCCGCAACAGCTCCGGCCAGCTGGGTGACCTGACCGTGATCGGTCGCCAGGCGCCGGTCAAGGTCGGTGGCACCGACAAGACCAACACCGCAGTGTGGATTGCCTTCAGCGCCGGCGGCGCCCACTCGCTGGGCGTACAGAAAGACGGCACGCTGTGGGCCTGGGGCGACAACAACTTCGGCCAGCAGGGCAACGCCAGCACCAGCGCCACCGGCCAATCGACGCCAACCAAGGTCGGCACGCTGACCTACACTTCGGTGGCGGCCGGCGGCAACCACTCGATGGCAATCGGCACCGATGGCGTGCTGTACGGCTGGGGCGCCAACGGTTCCGGCCAGGTCGGCAACAACGCTGGCACCGGCACTGTGACCGCGCCGGTACAGATCAGCGACTTCAAGGACTGGACGCTGGTATCGGCCGGCGGCCTGCACACGCTGGCAGTCCGCAAGGGCGGCACGCTGTGGGCCTGGGGCTCGAACGCCGACGGCCAGCTCGGTGACGGCGGCTTCGACGCCGTGGCGCCGATCCAGATCGGCACCGACACCACCTGGATCGGCATCAGCGCCGGCGACAACCACAGCGCCGGCCTGAAAACCGACAATTCGCTGTGGACCTGGGGCCTGAACGCCAACGGCCAGCTGGGTAACGGCCGCACCGTCACCGCGCCGGTACCGGTCAGCATCCCTAACCCGAACTAAGCGGCGTTTTTCCGCCACAACGGACGGCAGGCGCGAGCCTGGCCGTCCGTTGCTTTTTGTACGTCCGAAGGGCTTACGCTACACTAGAGCCAGTGCTTTTCGTCCCGGGATGCCAGTGCTTTTCCGCTTTTACGCCCTTGCCAAGCTGTGCGCTGTCGTCCTGCTCCCGTTGGCGGCGCCGGCCGCCATGGCGCTGGACAAAGTCACGCTGCAACTGAAGCACGTCCACCAGTTCCAGTTTGCCGGCTACTACGCGGCACAGGAGCTGGGCTATTACAAGGAAGCCGGGCTGGAGGTGCGCATCCTGGAGGGCACGGACGGCAATGCGCCGGAGCGTGACGTCATTTCCGGCAAGGCCGAATACGGCACCGGCAGCAGCAGCCTGCTGCTGGCGCGCATGGCCGGCAAACCGGTGGTGGTGCTGGGCGTGATCTTCCAGCATTCGCCGTATGCGCTGGCGATGCGCCAGACCGGTGGCGATGCCGACATCCGCCGGCTGATCGGCAAGCGCGCGATGATCGGCTCGCTGACCGACGATCTCGGTAACGCCGACGAATTGCTGGCCTACCTGACCAAGGAGGGCCTGCCGCCCAGCAGTTTCCAGCGCGTCGAGCACAGCTTTAATCCGGAAGACCTGATCCACGGCAAGGTGGACGCGATGGCGGTCTACACCACCAACGAGCCGGACACCTTTGATCGCCTCGGCTTCCCTTATGATATCTACAGCCCGCGCGCGGTCGGCATCGATTTCTACGGCGACAACCTGTTCACCAGCGAGCAGGAAATCGCCAACCATCCGGCGCGGGTGCGCGCCTTCCGCGCCGCCAGCATGCGTGGCTGGCAGTGGGCGATGAGCCACCAGGAGGAAATGGCCGACATCATCCTCAGCAAGTATTCACGCCGCAGCGACCGCCAGCACCTGCTGTACGAGGCGGGACAGATGGTGCCGCTGGTGCAGCCGGTGCTGGTGGAAATCGGCTATATGAACCCGGACCGCTGGCGGCATATCGCCGACGTCTACGCCGGGCTGGGCATGATGCCGCGCCAGGCCAGCTTCGACGGCTTTATGTACCAGCTGGACCGCAGCCGTCCCAGCCTGCTGTGGCTGTATCGGGCGCTGGCCGGCGTGGCGCTGCTGCTGGTGCTGGGGGCGGCCATCCACTTCAGCCGGCTGGCGCGCGAGCGCAAGCGGGTGCTGGAAACCATCCGCACCGGCGAGCAGCGCTTCCGCACCATGTTCGAGGCGGCGCCGCTGGGCATCGCGCTGATCGATTCGATCAGCTCGGAATACCGCGACATCAACCCGCGCTACCAGGAGATACTCGGACGCACGCAGCACGAACTGCGGGCGCTGCGCTGGCTGGAGGTCGGCCACCCGGACGATATCGTGCAGATCAAGGCGCAGATGGCTTTGCTGAACACGCGGCAGATCAGCAGCTTCAAGGCGCTGAGCCGGCTGTTCCGGCCGGATGGCAGCGTGGTATGGATCGATGTCTCGGTCAACGCCATTGAGGCCGAGGCCGGCAGCCATCCGCACCATTTGTGCATGATCGAGGATGTCACCGCCAAGAAGCAGAGCGAACAGCTGATCTGGCAGCAGGCCAATTTCGACACGCTGACGCAGCTGCCCAACCGCCGCATGTTCCTCGACCGGCTGGCGCACGACATGCTGAAGAGCCAGCGCGACAAGTCGCGCATCGCCGTGCTGTTCATCGACCTCGACCACTTCAAGGAAGTCAACGACACGCTTGGCCACCAGCAGGGCGACGTGCTGCTGGTCGATGCCGCGCGCCGCATCAGCGCCTGCGTGCGCAAGTCGGACACGGTGGCGCGGCTGGGCGGTGACGAGTTCACGGTGATCCTGACCGAGCTGGAAGCGGCGGACCATGTGGAGCGCATCGCCCAGGCCATCCTCAACCGCTTGCTGCAGCCGTTCGCGCTGGGCCAGGAACAGGCTTTCGTCTCGGCCAGCATCGGCGTCACGCTGTACCCGGACGACGCGCTCGACATCGACGACCTGCTGAAGCATGCCGACCAGGCGATGTACGCAGCCAAGGGCGCCGGCCGCAACCGCTACAGCTATTTCACGCCGACCTTGCAGGTGGCGGCGCTGAACCGCATGCGCCTGACCAACGATCTGCGTGGCGCGCTCAAGGGCGAGCAGTTCGAGCTGTACGTCCAGCCGATTGTGCACCTGGCCAGTGGCGCCATCCACAAGGCCGAGGCGCTGATACGCTGGAATCACCCGCAGCGCGGCCTGGTCAGCCCGCTGGAATTCATCCCGCTGGCCGAGGCCGGCGGCCTGATTATCGATATCGGCGAATGGGTGTTCCGCGAGTCGGCGCGCTGGGTACAGCGCTGGCGCCGCGAACACTATGCGGAATTCCAGATCAGCGTGAACCAGTCGCCGCTGGAATTCCAGCGCGAGGGCAGCTCCTACCAGGGCTGGCTGCAACACCTGCAATCGCTGGCGCTGCCCGGACAATCGCTGGTGGTGGAAATCACCGAGGGCCTGCTGCTGGACGCCAGCAGCGCGGTCAGCAACCGACTGCTGCAATTGCGCGACGCCGGCATCCAGGTGGCGCTGGACGATTTCGGCACCGGCTATTCATCGCTGTCCTACCTGAAGAAGTTCGACATCGATTACCTGAAGATCGACCGCTCCTTCACCCGCAACCTGGCGCCCGATTCCAGCGACATGGCCTTGTCCGAGGCGATCATCGTCATGGCCCACAAGCTCGGGCTGAAGGTCATTGCCGAGGGCGTCGAAACGCCGGAACAGCGCGACCTGCTGGCTGCCGCCGGCTGCGACTACGGCCAGGGCTACCTCTTCGCCAAGCCGATGCCCGCCGTGCAATTCGATGCTTTCCTGCGCGATAATGCTATGCCCATTACCGGGTCGATAGTCAAATCCAATTGAAACTATTGGAACAATCAATTTTGCAAATGGTGCAAAAAGCCTTAAACTGGCGTCTCAATGATTCACAACCCAACGAGGAAACCACAATGTCCCTGATCAATACCCAAATCAAGCCATTCAACGCCACCGCTTACGTAGACGGCAAATTCATCGACGTTAGCGACGAGTCGTTGAAAGGCAAGTGGTCCGTTCTGATGTTCTACCCAGCCGACTTCACCTTCGTGTGCCCAACCGAACTGGAAGATCTGGCCGATTTCCAACCTGAATTCGCCAAACTGGGCGTGGAAGTCTACGGCGTGTCGACCGACACCCACTTCGCGCACAAAGCATGGCACGACACCTCGGACGCGATCAAGAAAGTGAACTACCCGCTGATCGGCGACCCAACCGGCAAACTGTCGCGTAACTTTGAAGTCATGATCGAAGAAGAAGGCCTGGCACTGCGCGGCACCTTCGTCATCAATCCAGAAGGCTTCATCAAAGTGCTGGAAGTGCACGACAACGGCATCGGCCGCGACGCTTCGGAATTGCTGCGCAAAGTGAAAGCAGCGAAATACGTTGCCGAGCACCCAGGCCAGGTGTGCCCAGCTAAATGGACCGAGGGCGCAGCTACCCTGACCCCATCGCTGGACCTGGTTGGCAAGATCTAAGCCCGGCTTAGCTTGAACAACAAAGCAGCAAACAAGTAGTTACCGCGATGCCGGACCGGGCGTCCGGCCCGGCATACGCCTAAATATTTGTGTAAAGGAAGAAAATCATGTTGGACGCAACCCTCAAAACCCAGTTGAAAGCCTACCTGGAAAAAGTGGTTCACCCACTGGAGCTGGTCGCTTCTCTCGATGACAGCGCCAAGGCCCGTGAGATGAAAGAACTGCTCCTCGAAATCAGCGAGTTGAGCGACAAGATCACGCTGGTCGAGCGCAACGAAGCGGGCGTGCGCGCACCGTCGTTCAGCATCAACCGTGCAGGCACCGATATCGCCGTGCGTTTCGCCGCGATTCCCATGGGCCACGAATTCACCTCGCTGGTGCTGGCGCTGCTGCAAGTCGGCGGCCACACCATCAAATTTGACGAAGCCGTGATCGAGCAAATCCGCAACCTGGATGGCGATTACGAATTCGAAACCTTCATGTCGCTGACCTGCCATAACTGCCCGGACGTGGTGCAGGCGCTGAACGCCATGTCGGTGATTAACCCACGCATCAAAGTGACGACGATCGACGGCGGCCTGTTCGCCAAGGAAGTCGAAGAGCGCCAGATCCTGGCCGTGCCGATGATGTTCCTGAACGGCCAGCATTTCGGCCAGGGCCGTACCTCGGTTGAGGAAATCCTCGCCAAGCTGGACACCAACGCCGGCGTCCGCCAGGCTGCCGAGCTGAGCAAGAAAGAGGTGTTCGATGTGCTGGTGGTGGGCGGTGGCCCTGCCGGCGCGGCTGCGGCGATCTACGCTGCCCGCAAAGGCATCCGCACCGGTGTGCTGGCCGAGCGTTTCGGCGGCCAGGTGCTGGACACGCTGTCGATCGAGAACTTCATTTCGGTGAAAGAGACCGAAGGACCGAAGTTTGCCCTGGCGCTGGAACAGCACGTCAAGGAATACGACGTCGACATCATGAACACCCAGCGCGCCAGCAAGCTGGTGCAGGCTGGCAAAGTGGTGGAAATTCAGACCGCCTCTGGCGCGGTGCTGAAAGCCAAGTCGGTGATCCTGGCGACCGGCGCCCGCTGGCGCGAGATCAACGTGCCGGGCGAGAAGGAATACCGCAACCACGGCGTGGCTTACTGCCCGCACTGCGATGGCCCGCTGTTCAAGGGCAAGCGCGTGTCGGTGATCGGCGGCGGCAACTCGGGTGTGGAAGCGGCGATCGACCTGGCTGGCCTGGTCAAGCACGTGACCTTGATCGAGTTCGGCGCGGAACTGCGCGCTGACGCGGTGCTGCAACGCAAGCTGCGCAGCCTGCCGAATGTCACCGTGATCACCTCGGCACAAACCACCGAGATCCACGGCGACGGCAAGATCGTCAACGGCCTGAGCTACACCGACCGCAACACCAATGTGTCGCACAAGGTGGAGCTGGAAGGCGTGTTCGTGCAGATCGGCCTGGTGCCGAACACCGAGTGGCTGAAAGGCACGGTTGCGCTGTCGCGTCACGGCGAGATTGAAGTCGATGCACGTGGCCAGACTTCGCTGCCAGGCGTGTTTGCTGCGGGTGACGTCACCACGGTGCCGTACAAGCAGATCATCATCGCCACCGGCGAAGGCGCCAAGGCCGCCCTGTCCGCCTTCGACCACCTGATCCGTTCGGATGATGCGGAAGTGGTGGAAGAGTCGGCAGAAAAGCAGGCACTGACGGCCTAAAGTAAAACGCGTGTGGGCATGCGACGCTCAAGATCGTCGCATACCGCACGCGTTTTTTATTTGTGCAGCACGCCAGAGTCCCGCCCGAATACTCCGAGCATGGTGGCGCTTGCAGACTATATAGGCAAAGATGGCGAGTACTTCGTTGTCACATTCCTGTGAGAGTAACTGATACATGGCTGGCATGATCGTTACTCATTTTTGTCTAAACGCCGCTTTCCACGCAGCGTCGAATGCGGCGACGATTTCTTCATCGGTAAACTGGGCACTGGGCCAGTCGTCGAAAAAGCGCTTGCGTGGTGGCTTTCCTGCGCGCTCGGCGCGCATGTCTTCGTCTACGCGCTGGCAGATTTCGCGGATTTCTTCTGAGGTAAGGTTGTCGAATCTCATCATGGCCTCCCGTATCGGTATCAGGCCAGTGTACGCCGTGAGTGGCGGCGCACGTTTGATGCAGGTCTAGGTGCTCAGGTCCTGGCTGGCCTGGCGGGCACGTAATTGCATGGCGTTGCGGTGGCGCGCGCGCAGGCGCGGATCGGTGATCAGCCGGCCCAGCGTTTCGCCGATCACCATCACCACGCCCAACAGCGGCAGCACCAGCATCAGCCCCGCCACACCAGCCACCGAGCCGCCGATGAAAATCATCAGCACGGTAATCAAGGGATGGATATGCAGGCTGCGGCCCAGCGTCAACGGCATGAAGACGAAATCATCCAGCAGACGCACGCAGATGAACACGCCTATCGCCAGATACGCCACCGACGGGTCTGCCGGCGCGTCGGTCGACGCCACCATCACCACCAGCATGCAGCCAACGATCGAGCCGACATACGGCACCCACGCCAGCACCGCAGCAATCAGGCCCAGCATCAGCGGCGACGATACGCCGATCGCCCACAAGCCGAACGCCAGCACTGCCGTGTCCAGGATGGTCAGCCGTATCAGTCCACGGAAGTAGCGGTGCGCGGTCTGGTCGACTTCATGCAGCAGACACAGCGTGCGCTCGAAGAACGCATTCGGCACCGCGCGCGCCAGGAATTTCTTGAAGCGCAGGCCGTCGCGCAAAAAGAAGAAGGTCAGGAACGGCGCCAGCAGCAGTGACGGCAGCCACGCCGCCATCGATACCAAAATGTCGGTCAGGTGCGACTGGATGTAAGCGCCAGTGAACTCGCTCATGCGCTGGTTGACGGTATCGGCCAGCTGCACCTGTCGCAGTAGCGGGAACTGCTCCTCCAGCGACACCAGCGTGCCGCGCACGAACTCCAGCCCACCAGCCAGATAGATGCCCAGCTTGTCCTGCCACGAGGTGGTTGGCGTCGAATTCCAGAAGATCGCCGCCAGTATCGCCAGTGCCACCAGCAGCACGAACACGCTCCCCACCAGCATGATCGCGGCATTCTGGCTGAAACCCATGCGCGTCAGCCGCTGCATTGGCGGTTGCAGGATGTAGTACAGCACAATGCCGAGCAAGAACGGCACCGCCAGGAATAGCGTGTGCTGCAACAGGAACAGCAGCAAGCAGGTGGCGGCGATGATGCCGCTCCACACCACCGGCCCGCCGCGTTGTTGTGTCGGCAGCAGATTCATAGCGCCTCGATTTGCGGTTTGCCGGTCATCCAGTCACGCAGCCGGCGGGCGATGTGGCGCGCCAGGGCCAGCGAGATCTTGTAGCCGATCACCGGATCGGTTTCCATCAGCCCCATGAAGTCGGCGCGGAAGAATACCGCCAGCTCGCAGTTGTCGAGCGCGCGTGTTTGCGCATTGCGCGGCGAGTTGTCCAGCAAGGCCAGGTCGCCGAAGAAGGAGCCGGCCGACAGCTCGGCCACCACCTCGCGCCCGGCGCCGTGCACCCGGCTGATGATGACGCGGCCTGACATCACCAGATACAGCGCCTGCCCTTCCTCGCCTTCGTCGAAGATGATCTCGTCGGCTTGGTAGCGGCGTTCGTGCATCAGGCCATCGACGATTTTCAGTTCCAGCGGTGTCAATGAGGCGAACAGTGCCGATTCCTTCAAGCGCAGCAAACGGGGGGATAGAGCAGGTGACTTGAAGAGGCCGAACATTAACCGCGCTCCTGAAAAAATATAAATAAGACGACAACACTGATTGTCGCACATCGTCGGCAGGGGAGTAACTTGCAAAGTCATACCCTTGACATACTGCCGCATTAAGCTACCGCTCGCCACTTCCCACAACCACCACAGAGTAGCGAATATGAAACGTAGCCAAATTGCCAGCGCAGCAGCGCTGTTGTGCGCCTGCCAGGCGCTGACCGTAGCCCACGCCCAGAACACGAGCGCAGCAGCAGCCGTCACCGCTGAAGCGCAGCAATCGGTGATCGTTACCGGCACCCGTGCCAGCAACCGTACCCAGTTCGATACGCTGGCGCCAGTGGACGTGTTCACCCGCGAAGAAATCGGTGCGGTGGAATCGTCCGACCTGAACGATGTGCTGGCCCAGCTGGTGCCATCGTATGTGGTGCAGCGTCTGCCAATGGCCGATGGCCAGGTATTCGTCCGCCCGGCCACGCTGCGCGGCCTGTCGCCGGACCAGACGCTGGTGCTGGTCAACGGCCGTCGCTTCCACCGCAGCGCCCTGCTGGGTGCGCGCGGTGCGCAGGCGCCCGACCTGGCGCAAATCCCGACCAGCGCCATCAAGCGCATCGAAGTGCTGCGTGACGGCGCTTCGGCGCAGTATGGCTCGGATGCGATTGCCGGCGTCATCAACATCATCCTGGACGACAGCCTGGGCGGCGAGATCAGCGCCCAGCACGGCCAATATAGCGAAGGCGACGGCAAGGCCAACGAGCTGCGCGCCAAATATGGTTTCATGCTGGGCGAGAATGCCCGCGTGACGCTGTTTGCCGAGGCATCGCAATCCGATCCGACCTCGCGCACGCGCCAGCGTCCGGACGCTATCGCCTTCCAGGCCGCGCACCCGGAACTGAAAGTGCCGAACCCGGTACAACGCTGGGGCCAGCCAGACCTGGAAAGCCAGCGCGCCGGCTTCAACGCCAACTGGGACCTGGGCGGCGACACGGTGGCCTACAGCTACGGCCTGTTCGCGCACAGCGAAGGCACCTCGGACTTCAACTGGCGCAACCCGGACACCAGCACCTCGGTCTACAAGCCGACCACAGTGTTCCCTGGCTGGGATGTTCGCAGCATCTTCCCGCTGGGCTTCAGCCCGCAGTACACCAACAAGCAGAACGACATGCAGCTGATGGCCGGTCTGCGCGGCCAAATCAATGAAGCGCTGGGCTGGGATGTCAGCGCCTCGTACGGCCGCAACGCCATCGACTATGGCCTGCACAACTCGATCAACGCCTCGCTCGGCCCGAACAGCCCAACCTCGTTCAACCTGGGCCGCCTGACGCAGGAAGAAAAACTGGTCAACGCCAACTTCACCTATGAGTGGAAAGTGGCCGGCCTGTCGCAACCGGTCAACGTTGCCTTCGGCGCCGAGTTCCGCAACGAGAGCTATGCGGTGAAGGCTGGCGATCCGGCATCGTACGCTGTCGGCCCTGGCGCCTCGGCTGGGCTGGACGCCAACTCCAACGGCGCGCCTGGCTTCAGCAATATCCAGGCCGGCAAGTGGGATCAGGACAGCTACGCCGCCTATGCCGATATCGAAGTCCCGCTGAGCAAGCAGGCTTCGATCGGCGCGGCGGTGCGTTATGAAGACTTCTCCGAATTCGGCAACACCGTCAACGGCAAGCTGTCGGCCCGCTTTGAGGTGACGCCTGACTTCGCGCTGCGTGGTTCGTATTCGACCGGCTTCCGCGCGCCGACGCCGGGACAGCTGAACACCAACAGCACCAGCCAGGGACTGGACACCAAGACGCTGCTGGTGTTCACCACCGGCCGCCTGGCCAACAACGACCCGCTGGCGGTGGCGCTGGGCGCCAAGCCGCTGCAACCGGAAAAGTCCAAAAACCTGTCGCTAGGCCTGACCTGGAAAGATGCCAGCGGCCTGTCCGGTTCGGTGGATATGTACCGCATCAGGCTGAGCGACCGTTTCAGCACCTCGGCCTCGTTCGCGGTACCGGCCGGCACGCCTAACCCGTTGCGCTACACCTCGGTCAGCTACTTCACCAATGACTTCGACACCACCACCAAGGGCGTCGATGTGGTCGGCAGCTACCTGAGCCGTCTCGGCGCCGGCAAGCTGAACCTGACCGCTGCGTACAATCACAACGACACCAAAATCGATGGCGGCAAATCCAGCGTCGCCACCAACGAAAGCCAGCGCGTGGTGTTCGAAGAGCGCCTGCCACGCCAGAAGGCGACCTTCAGCGCAGCCTATGACCAGGGCGCGTGGAATGCGCTGGCGCGCATGCGCTACTACGGCGGCTGGACCGACAGCACCGGCAACGCCACCGGCGATATCTTCCAGCGTTTTGGCGCCATGCGCTTCCTCGACCTGGCTGCCAGCGTCAAGCTGGGCGACAAGCAGTCGCTGCGCTTTGGTGTCGACAATGTGCTGAACAAGTATCCGGACGAAGCTGTGTTCCAGGCCAGCCGTGGCCTGATCTACTCGCGTAACGCGCCATACGACACCGATGGCCGCAATATGTACGTCGAGTACACGGTGAAGTTTTGAATGCAGCTGATTCACAACGCCGCGCCTGGCTGAAGGCCGGCGCCCTGCTGCCGCTGGCGCCGTCAATGGCGCTGGCGACGGCGACCAGCTCCGCGACTGCGTCTGCGGCCGCCACGGTCTACGCCGGCGCGACTGCCATCGCCGCCGCGCCCACGCTACCGGTCATGCCGGCGCGGCCGGCCGGTACGCCGCAGCAGGTGGCGGCGGATGAATCGTACTGGCGGCAAATCGCCGCGCAATACGACATCACCAACGAAGTCGCCATGCTGGACAACGCCTTCTGGGGTTCGATGTCGCGCCCGGTGCTGGCGGCGTATGAACAGCATGTGGCTGAAGTCAACCGTGGCAATTCTTACTACGGCCGCACGCAGTTCCCGCCAGCGTTTGGCGCGGCGCGGCGACGCGCGGCCGAGGCGCTCGGCGTGTCGGCCGACGAAATCGTCTTCACGCGCGGCGCCACCGAGGCCTTGCAGATCCTGATCGGCAGCTACAACAAGCTGCGTCCAGGCGACGTGGTGCTGTGCGCCGATATCGACTACGACAATATGATCACCACGCTGCACTGGCTGAAGCAGCGGCGCGGCGTGGAAGTGGTGTCGATTGCGATGCCGGAACCGTTCACCCATCAATCGGTCATCGATTGCTATGCGCAGGCGATGGCGCGTCATCCGAAGCTGAAGCTGATGCTGCTCACGCACGTCAATCACCGCAACGGCATGGTATTGCCTGTGGCCGAAATCAACCGCATGGCGCGCGAGCGCGGCATCGATACCATCGTCGATACCGCGCATGGCTTCGGCCAGCTGGACATGCGCCTGCCTGACCTGCAGGCGGACTTCGCCGGCATCAATCTGCACAAGTGGATCGGTGCGCCGATCGGCGTGGGGGCGATCTATATCCGTCGTGGCCGGGTGCAGGATATCGATCCTTACATGGGCGAGACGGACCGTGCTGATATCCGCACGCGTGTGCATACCGGCACGCTGAATTTTGCTGCTTACCTGGCCTTGCCGCAGGCGCTCGACCTGCATGAGCAGGTGGGCGTGGCGTACAAACAGGCACGCCTGGCGCGGTTGCGCCAGCGCTGGCTGGATGCGGTGCGCGATGTGCCGGGACTTCAACTGCTGGCGTCGGACGATCCACGGCTGAGCAGCGCGATTGCTGCATTCCGTTTGCGCGGCCGCACATCGATGGCGGACAATGTCGCCCTGGCGCGTCGCCTGTTGAAGGAGCATGGCGTGTTCACGGTGGAGCGTGACGGCCTGGCGGGCGGCGCCTGCGTGCGCGCGACGCCGTCGATCTTCACGCTGGAGGCGGAGGTGGATCGTCTCAGCGCTGCGCTGCGCAAGGTTGCCGCTTAAAGCTGCACTGTGTGTGTCAGCGGCAGCTGCGGGTCGAGGTGGCTGGTCAGCAGGATCAACTGGCTGGCCAGGCGCTGCGGCGCGGATAGCTGCTGGCGCAGGTAGGCTACCGCATCGACATCGAGTCCGTTGAAGGGTTCGTCAATCAGCAACAGGCGCACCGGCAATGACAGTGCCAGCGCCAGTTGCATCTTCTTGTGCTGGCCCAGCGATAGCGTGGTGACTGGCTGATCCAGCGTTGGCATCAAATGGAAGGCGGCCAACTGCGCGTTAAGCTGCGCTTCATCCGTGCCTGGATAGAGGCCGATGTGCAGGTCGAGCATCTCGCGCACGGTCAGCCATGGCAGTTGTGGTGTGTCGCCGCCGCAGTAGTAGCAGCGCAGGCGGTAGGTCAGCGGCTGGGCGTGGATTTCGATATCGTCCAGCCAGATCTTGCCGCTGTGCGGCGTCAGCGCGCCGCCGGCCAGTTTCAGCAGCGTGGTCTTGCCGGCGCCGTTTTCACCGCGCAGCCAGGTGACGCCGGCTTGCAGCGCCAGGCTGTATTGCTGGAACAGCGGATGGCTGGCGTATTCAAAGTCCAGCTGTTCGATTCTTAATTCCATAATTCGCTTCCGATGGCAGTCAGGATGATGATGGCGCCGATGACCAGGCCGACGCGGCCGCGCGTACTCAGGCGGCGTAGCGCCACCACGGCGATTTGCGCGATGGCGGCGAAGCATAGCCAGACGATGGCGACGGTGTGGCTGTAGCCGTCGGCCTGGCGGCCCAGTGTCAGCAGGGCGAACCAGGCCAGCACGCAGGCGGCGGGCAATAGCGTGAACAGCATGGCCAGGCGGTACAGGCGTTCGGTGTTCAGCGGCCAGCCGGCGGCGACAGGCCGCAGCAGGGCGATCTGTTCGGCGACGGCCTTGTCGCCGCGATCCGTGAGCAGCATGGTGGTCAGCGCGGCGCCGGCGGCCCACAGCGCCGGCGGGACGATGGCCGGGCGCCACATCCAGGCGCCGATGCTGGCGATGGCGCCGGCCAGCAGCAAGATTTGCTGGATGCCGACCACGTTTTCAGCGCGCCAGAACGGTAGCCAGAACAGCTGCTTCCAGAAATAGGGCAGCCCGGCCTTGCTGCTGGCGTGGCTGGCGCTGCCGGGCGCGCCGGCCGCGCCGGAGGCTGTGGCCTCGCTCAATACTTTGGCTGCGCCGGATGCCGTGGCCGCTACGGATGGCGGGACCATGCCGGCCGCGTTGGCGCTGTTGCGCACGGCGCGCGACGGCTGGTAGGCACTGGGGGCGGCGCGATTGTGGCGTGGCCGCCGGGCGGCAGGCGAGCGGGCGCGATGGGCCAGCGCCAGCGTGGACAACAGCCAGGCCAGCAGCAGCGAGGCCGCCGTCAGCAGCAGCGCCTGGGGCGCGACAGGCCGTAGCCAGTCCGGCCATTGATACAGCCAGATGGCGGTGGACATGGCATAGGCCAGGCTCAATGGCCCGACGATCAGGGCGGCGACCGCCGCATCGGCAAGCCATTTGTCGCGGGCCGGCACAGGCAAGGTCCGGCTCCACATCAATACGGCTGCCGGATGCAGGCGCTTGCGCAGCAGCCAGACCGGCGCGCTGGCCAGCATGACCTGGCCGGCAAATAATCCCAGCGCTTCCGGCCACGGCTGGGTGGCGGCAAACAAACCGGGCAAGGCAACGCAGGCGAGCAGGCCGAAAATCACCGGCGCAAAACCCAGCAGGATATATTCAAGCGAACTGCGGAGACTGACCGCGAACTGCAGCAGCGCATGCCGTGCGAGGCGGAGGCGAAAGCGGAGATAGGAAGTCTTCATTGCCAATCAGCATACATTGAAATACTGAGGCGGAAATGAAAAAGGCCCGATGCGAACATCGGGCCTTTCTCTGAATATTGGCGGAGCGGACGGGACTCGAACCCGCGACCCCCGGCGTGACAGGCCGGTATTCTAACCAACTGAACTACCGCTCCAATTCGTCCTGCATAAGTTTGCTGGTGGGTGCTGAGAGGCTCGAACTCCCGACCTACGCCTTGTAAGGGCGCCGCTCTACCAACTGAGCTAAGCACCCAGAAAACTTATCAGCGTTTGTCACAACTGCTGAACGAGGCCGTATTCTATCGGAGGCCGATTCACTTCTGCAAGGGTTTTCGAAAATTATTTTTTCGCCCAGTTAGCGCGGTGGCGGCAGCGCGTCGAGAATATCGCGCGTGCCATCGTGGAACAGCCGGTGCGTGACTTCGACGCCGATATAGCGTTCGTAGAATTTCTGCATGGTGCCATCGGCCACGATGGAGCGCATCGCGTCCGCATAGCGCTGCACCGCTTCCCTGGGTACTTTCTTCGACACATACAGGCCGACCATGGTGCGCGGCGACTCGGCCACCGTGCTGGCGGTCATCCTGGCGGTCATGCCGAACTGGCGCTGGTTGAGGATGTGGATGGTCGGCGGCGCGAACGTGCCTTCGGCACGCCCCGCTCGGATTTTGCGGAACACCACGCCGTAGTCGTTGACGTATTCCAGCCGTCCCAGCTTTTGCAGACGGTCCAGCTGCACCTGTGTCTCCGGCGAATATGAAATGCCGCGCGTGATGTTGAGCCGCGCGCTGCTGTGTTCGACAAACTCCGCCAGGCTGCGGAACTTGCCCGCATGCTGGTTCAGCAGCACCAGCTCAAAGTGCGTGTAGGTGTAGGGCAGCCAGATGCCATAGCGGTCGCGCTCGGCTGTGCGCAGCGAGGCGCCGGTCATCTCCAGCTCGTTGTTGAAGAATTGCGCGTACAACCGGCTGCGCGGATACCAGCGTATCTCCAGCTTGCAGCCGCTACGCTTTTCGATCTCCCGCAGCACATCGATATTGCTGCCGCGAATAGTCACGCCGTCCAGATAGGACGAATAACCGAGGTCGCTGACACCAACCGTGGCCGACGGGCAAGCCGGCTCACGCTGCGCCGCCTGCGCGCTGATCAGCGGCAGCAGGGAAGCCAGCATAACGGTGGGCAAGCGCAAGGTCATGCCGCTGAGTGTAACACTTGCTAACACCGGCTTGCACGGCGGCGGCTTTCAGTGGATACTGTGTTTATTTACAGTAATTTGCTGCATTATGGCTGAAACCGGTCGCCGCATCGCCCACATCGACATGGATGCGTTTTTCGCGTCGGTCGAGCTGCTGCGCTACCCGCAGTTGCGCGGCCAGCCGGTGGTGATCGGCGGCCGTGGCTATGCGCCCGAGCAGCGCGAGGACGGTTCCTACGCCTTCAAGCGTCTGCGTGACTACGTCGGGCGTGGCGTCATTACCACAGCGACTTACGAGGCGCGCGCCTTCGGCGTCGGCTCGGCGATGGGCATGATGAAGGCGGCCAAGCTGGCGCCGGACGCCATCCTGCTGCCGGCCAATTTCGACGCCTACCGCCATTATTCGCGGCTATTCAAGGAAGCGGTGGCCAGCATCGCGCCGGATATCGAAGACCGGGGCATTGATGAAATCTTCGTCGACCTGACCCATGTGGAAGGCGAGACGCGCGAACTGGGGGCACGCATCAAACAGGCCGTGCAACAGGCGACCGGGCTGACCTGTTCGGTAGGCATCACGCCCAACAAGCTGCTGTCGAAAATCTGCTCGGACCTGGAAAAGCCGAACGGCCTGACAGTGCTGGGCTTCGACGATATTCCGTCGCGCATCTGGCCGCTGAGCGTGCGCAAGGTGAATGGCATCGGCCCCAAGGCCACCGCCAAGCTGGCTGCGCTGGGCATCGAGACGGTCGGCCAGCTGGCGCAGGCGGACCAGGGGCTGCTGCAGGATTACTTCGGCGCCCACTACGCGGCCTGGCTGGCGCGGGCGGCGCACGGCATCGATGAGCGCGAGCTTTCCACCAGCCGCGAGAGCAAGTCGATCTCGCGCGAAACCACGTTTGAACGCGACCTGCATGCGCGCCAGGACCGCGAGGCACTGTCCGCCATCCTGGTCAATCTGTGCGAGCGGCTGGAGGAAGACCTGAAACGCAAGGGCTACGTCAGCCGCACCATCAGCATCAAGCTGCGCTATGACGATTTCCAGATCGTCAGCCGCAACGTCACGCTGCCGCAACCGGTGGCCGAGGCGGCGGCCATCCTGCAGGCGGCGCGCGAGTGCCTGAAACGGGTGCCGCTGCAACGCAAGCTGCGCCTGCTCGGCGTGCGCGCCAGCACGCTGGAGACGCCCGGCGCAACAGTCTACAAACTGCAAGCGGTGCAAGGGGATTTATTCGACTGAAACCAAGGTATATTGATGAAAGCATCTTTTGCCGGGAGTTACAGACATGCTGGAGCATCTGAGTATCCAACAGCGCTTTCGCCTGCTGCTGGTGGTTTCGCTGGCCTGCTTTGCGCTGTGTGGCGTGATCGTGTTTCGCACGCTGGCAGAGATCCGCGTCAACGGTCCGATCTATGAGCGCATCATGCAGGGGCAGGACCTGGTGGCCGACATCCTGCCGCCGCCAGCCTATCTGATGGAATCCTACCTGATCGCGCTGCAGCTGAACGACGCCGATGCCGCGCATACGGCTCCTCTGCTGCAGCGCATGCGCATGGCCGAACAGACGTATCAGCAACGCCACCGCTACTGGCTGGCGCAGGGCTTGAGCGGCGAACTGGAGGAAAAGTTTCTCAAGCAATCGCATCAACTGGCGGAATCGTTCTACGCCACCGCCTTCGCGCAGCTGGCGCCGGCGTTGCAGGCCGGCGACGATGCGGCGGCGCGGCGGGTGCTGTCGCAGCTGGGCGCCATCTACGAACAGCAGCGGCTGGTGATCGACCGCGTGGTGGCGCTGGCGCGCGCCCGCATGGCGGCCGACGAGGTGGCCGCACGCGAGCGCATCCAGCTGATGGCCTGGACGCTGGCGGTGATGTTCGCGCTGATCGTCGGCGTCTTCATCCTGATCTTCAACACCGTACGGCGCAGCATTGCCGATCCCATCCTGGATGCGCTGAAGATCACGCAAAGCGTCGCCAGCGGCGACTGGAACCAGCAGATCCGTGCCGACGCGCGCGGCGATGCCGGCCGCCTGCTGCATGCGGTACGCGACATCGTCAAGAATACGCAGGCCGAAATCGTCAAGGCGGAAAAGATGGCGGCGCTGGGCTCGCTGGTGGCGGGCGTGTCGCATGAGCTGAACACGCCGGTGGGGAACGGCCTGATGGCGGTCAGCACGCTGAGCGAAGACTTGCGCAGCTTCCGTGGCAAGATGCAGCAAGGGCTGAAGCGCTCGGTGCTGGACGAGTTCCTGCACTCGGTGGAAACCGGCGCCGACCTGGCGATGCGCAACCTGCAGCGCGCCGCTGAATTGGTCACCAGTTTCAAGCAGGTGGCGGCCGACCGCACCAGTTCGCAGCGGCGCCGCTTCCTGCTGCACCAGGTGGCGCATGAAACACAGCTGACGCTGCATCCGATGCTGAAGCGCGCCAACTGCACGGTGGTGGTGGACGTGCCGCAGACGCTGCAACTGGACAGCTTCCCCGGCCCGCTGGGCCAGGTCATCGCCAACCTGATCGAGAACGCCGCCAGGCATGGACTGGAGGGCAGCGGCGGCGTCATCACGCTGAGCGCGCGCCCGGCCACCGATACCACGTTGACGATTTCGGTGTCCGACCGTGGCAAGGGTATCGCCGCCGAGCTGCACCAGCATGTGTTCGAGCCGTTCTACACCACGCGGCTGGGACAGGGCGGCAGCGGGCTAGGGTTGCATATTGCCCACAACATCGTCTACCAGATCCTGGGCGGCAGCATGGAGCTGACCAGTGCGGCGGGCAGCGGCGCGCGTTTTGACGTGACAATCCCGCTGATTGCGCCGTGATTAGCGTGTAAAATGACGCTCTTTTGCAATCTCCGAAACAAGGCCTGTCAACTTTATGTGGTTCAAGAATCTACAGATTTACCGTCTGCCGGCCCCTTGGGCCTACACCCCCGAACAACTGGAAGAAGCACTGAGCTCGAACGCGTTCACGCCGGCCAGCAGCAATGAGCTGCTGCGCCAGGGCTGGGACAAGCCGCGTCCAAATGGCGGCCTGGTCCACGTGGTCAACAAGCAGATGCTGATCCTGCTGGGCACCGAGAAAAAACTGCTGCCGAATTCGGTCATCAACCAGGTTGCCAAGGCGCGCGCCGCCGAGATGGAAGAAGCCCAGGGCTTCGCGCCAGGCAAGAAAGCCATGAAGGAACTGAAGGAACGCGTGGCCGACGAGCTGCTGCCGCGCGCCTTCTCGATCCGTGGCAATGTCTGGACCTGGATCGACCCGGTCAACGGCTGGCTGGTGGTGGACGCCGCCTCGCCTGCCAAGGCCGATGAAGTCATCAAGCTGCTGCTGAAAGCGGTCGACCGCATGCCGCTGGAAAGCCTGCGCGTGCAGCGCTCGCCGGTGGGCGTGATGACCGAATGGCTGCAAACCGACGAGGCGCCGGCCGGCTTCACCGTCGATATGGACACCGAACTGCGCGCCACCGGCGAAAGCAAGGCGGCGGTACGCTACGTCAAGCATTCGCTGGACCCGGAAGAAGTGCGCCGTCACATCGCCGCCGGCAAGCAGTGCACCCGCCTGGCCATGACCTGGGACAGCAAGATTTCCTTTGTGCTGACTGAATCGCTGGCGATCAAGGGTGTCAAGCCGCTGGATGTGCTGGACGAAAAAGACGCCGGCGTGCGCAACGACGACGAGCGCTTCGACGGCGATTTCATGCTGATGACCGGCGAGCTGTCCAAGCTGATGGCCGACGTGGTGGAAGCACTGGGCGGCGAAGCCAAGGCCTGATCCTCCGCGTTACTTGCTGTTGATATAAAAATGCTGCGAAGTCATTGATTTCGCGGCATTTTTTTTGTGGTGCGCATGAAAAAAATTCGTCATTGCCTTGTGGAAACTTAGGCAATTTCTGCTATAGTGAAAAGTCTTATCAAAAGAGGAATTCTCCTATGAGCGGGCCCATCGGTTTGACACCCCAGCAGATCGCCAGTTTGACCGTATCGCAGATCACGGCCTGGACGACCGATGACTTCCTTAACCTCGACGAAAGCCAGACGCCGTGGCTATCGCCGACCGTGGTGGCGGCGATCAGCAGCAAGCAACTGGCGGCGCTCACGCCGGGCAATATGGCGGTGCTGACCACGCGCGCCATCACCGCGCTCAATCCCACCGTGCTGAATGCCGCCGGCGCCGTCCAGCCAGCGCTGATGGGCGCGCTGACCGACATCCAGATCGCCGCGCTGACGGTGGCCCAGGTCACCGCGCTGGGCACCAGGGCGTTCAGCAACCTGGCGCCGGCGGCGATTGCCTCGTTTGAATCGGCCGATGTGGCCGCTCTCAGCACCGCCAATATCGCGCTGCTGGATGCCGGCCAGATCGGGCTGATGGTAAGCCGCCAGTTTGCCGGTCTGAGCAGCCGTCAGGCCGCCGTGCTGACCACCAACGAAATCCAGGCCATCAGCGACGAGGGCATCGCCGCGCTGAACACCCAGGTGATTGCCGGCTTGAGCAGCAAGCAGATGGCTGCGTTGACCGAGAACCAGGCGATCGCGCTGACCACGCGCCAGGCCAATGCGCTGAGTTCGTCGCAACTGGCGGCCTTGTCCGACGCCAGCTTTGGCGCACTGGAGTCGCAGGACATCGGCGCCATCCGGACCGCCACCATCGCCGCCATGTCGACGCGCCAGATCGCGCTGCTGTCGGCCGAGCAGCTGGGCGGCATGAGCACCACGCAATTCTCCGTGCTGAGCACGCGGCAGGTGGCAGCGCTGAACAGCGATGCGCTGTCCGGCCTGCCGACCGCCGACCTGGCCGCGCTGAGCACCAGCGTGGTGGCGCAGCTGAGCACCGCCGTGCTGGCGCAACTGGGCACCGACCAGATCCGCGCCTTCAGCACACAGCAGATCCTGGCGCTGGGCAGCGCCCAGTTCGCCGCGCTGAGTCCGGAGCAGATCAGCAATCTGCGTACCGCGCAGTTGAACGTGCTCGGTTCGCGCCAACTGGCCGGCTGGTCTACCGACGACATCCTGGCGCTGGACGCCGGCGACCTGCCCTTCCTCAGCACCGCCGCCATCGATGCGCTGACGTCGCGCCAGTTCAGCGTGCTGGGCGGCGATGATTACAGCGCGATTGCCAGTCTCACGTCGACGCAGATTGCCGCGCTGCGCACCAGCACGCTGGCGGCGCTGAACAGCGACCAGGCGACACTGCTGACCACCCGTCAGCTGGCCGCGCTGAGCACCAGCCAGGCCGCCGTATTGTCCACCGCCGTGGTCAGTGCGCTGTCACCCGCCAGTATCGGCGCGCTCAAGACACAGGTCATCGCGACGCTGTCGACACGCCAGCTGGCAGTGCTGACCAGCGACCAGATCGCCGGCCTGAGCACGGCCCAGTTCTCGGCGTTGAGCAGCCGCCAGCTGGCGGCCCTCGGCAGCGACAGCATCGGCGGCCTGTCCAGCGCAGACCTGGCGGCCCTGACCACCAATGCCATCTCGCTGCTGACGCCGGGCCTGCTGGAAATCCTCGCCACGGCGCAACTGGCCGGGCTGGGCTCGCGTCACTTCGCGGTGATGAACACGGCGCAGATCACCGCGCTGATGCCGGAACAGATAGGCTCGCTGAGCTCGCAGCAAATCGCCGGTTTCGGTGCCTTGCAGGTGAGCGCGCTGAGCATTTACGATGTTGCCGAACTGAGCACGCGCGCCATCCGCGCGCTGAGCACCGCAAGCATCGCCGCGCTGAACTCGGCGCAACTGCCGGAGCTGGGCGGCGACGCCAGCGTATTCGGCACGTTGACCACCGCGCAACTGGCGGCGCTGCGCACCAATGCGCTGGCCGCCATCACCTTTGAGCAGATCGCCGCGCTGACCACGGCGCAGGCTGCGGTGCTGAGCACCAGCCAGGCCGCCGCACTGGGCGACAAGCTGTCGCTGGGCCTGGAAAGCGCTGATTTTGCCGCCCTCAGCACGAATGTCATCGCCACGCTGAGCACGCAACAAGTGGCGCTGCTGCTGGGCGAGCAGGTCAGCGCGCTGACCACGCAGCAGGCCGCCGCGCTGAGCTCGCGCCAGTTTGCCGCCATCACGTATCTGGGCCTGATGGGCCTGCAAAGCGCCGATTTTGGTGCGCTGTCCACCAACACCATCGCCAGCATTGGCACCGACACGCTGCTGGTGCTGACCACCAGCCAGCTGGGTGGCCTGGTGACGCGCCAGATCGGCGCGCTGGGTTCGCGCCAGCTGAACGTGCTGACCACCGACCAGATCGCCAGCTTGCGCTCGGCGCAGATCGGTGCACTGACGTCGGCGCAGGTGGCCGGACTGGCGAGCGATACGGTGGCTGCCATCAGCAGCGCCGGCGTGGCCGCGCTGAACACCAGCGCGGTTGCCGCGTTGAACTCGGCGCAACTGGCCGCGCTGGCGGACGACATCCAGGTGCTGAGCACGCAACAGATCGCCGCGCTGCGCAGCGGCGCTCTGCAAGGACTGACCACCGACGAGGTGGTGGCGCTGAGCACCCGCCAGGTCGCCGCACTGAGCAGCGATCAGGCGCGCGCGCTGAGCACCGACGCCATCGCCAGCCTGGAAACGGCCGACTTTGCCGCTTTGCGCACCGCCGCCATCGCCGCCCTGAATACGCAGCAGATCGCCGCGCTGACCAGCGACCAGCTGGCAGCGATGACGCCGGCGCAATTCCAGGCGCTCAACACGCGCCAGTTGGGCGCGTTGCCGAGCGACGCCATCGCCGGCTTCTCCAGCGACAGCCTGGCCGCGCTCGGCCCGGCCTTCATCGCCGCGCTGTCGCTGGAGATGGTTGCCGGCCTCACCTCCGACCAGTTGAACAGCCTCAGTTCGCAGCAGATCGGCGTGTTCAGCAGCAAACAGCTGACGGCGCTGAGCCCGGAACAAGTGTCCTTCCTCGGCACGCGCCAGATCATCGGCCTCAACACGCGCAACCTGGCGGGCCTGAGCAGCGACGACATCGCCGCCATCGGCAGCAACGGCATGCGCGCGCTGAGTACCGCCATGCTGCTGGCGCTGAGCAGCACGCAACTGGCGGCGCTGGGCGCCGGCCCGGACGGCAACCTGTTCGGCAGCCTGAGCAGCGCCCAGTTCGGCGCACTGAACTCGCGCATCATCGCCGCACTGACCACCGACCAGATTGTCGCCTTGAGCACGGCCCAGGCGGCCATGCTGACCACTGCGCAACTGAGCGCGCTGGGCACCAACGATATCGCCGCGCTGGAAACGGCTGATCTGGCGGCGATCCGCACCGCCACGCTGAGCGCGCTGAATTCGCGCCAGGTGGCCGCGCTGGGCAGCGACCAGGTGACGGCGCTGACCAGCAGCCAGATCGCCACGCTGAGCTCGGCGCAATTCGCTGCACTCAGCTCGAATGGCGTGCTGGGCCTGGAACTGAACGATATGCCGGCGCTGAATACCAGCGTCATCGCCAGCCTGTCGACCCGCGCGCTGGGCGCACTGACCACCGACCAGGTCGCCGCGCTGGCGACGCGCCAGATCGCGGCGCTGGGCACGGCGCAGTTGAACGCGCTGAGCACCGACCAGATGCTGAATCTGCAAACGGCGCAGGCGGCTGCGCTGACCTCGCTGCAAGTGGGCAATCTGGCGCTGCGCGAACTGGCAGCGCTGGGTAGCGACAACCTGGCGGCGTTGAAGACCTCTGCCATTGCGGCGCTGAGCTCGGCCCAACTGAGCGTGCTGGGCAACGATCCTTACGGCAGCGGCGAAACGCTGATCTGGGTGCTGACCACGGCGCAGATCGCCGCGCTGCGCACGGCCGCGCTGGCCGGGCTGCGCACTGCGCAAGCGGCCGCGCTGACGTCCGACCAGGTCGGCGCGCTGAGCAGCGCCCAGCTGGCGGCGTTGCCGAATGCCGATCTGCGCGCCTTCGATCTGGAAGATATCGCGGCGCTGAAAACCAGCACCATCAAGGGCTTGTCGTCCGGCCAGCTGGCCGGCCTGACGTCCGACCAGTTCGGCGTGCTGACCACCAGCCAGTTCGCCTCGCTGGGTACTGGCGCGCTGAGCGGACTGACGCCGGCACAGGCGGTCGCCATCAGCCTCGATCAGGCGGCGGTCATCAGCAGCGCGCAGTTGTCGGCGCTGTCGGTGGCAGCCATCGCCAGGCTGGAGGATGAAGACGTGGCGGCGCTGCAAACCCGCGCCATCACCGGCCTGACGCCGGCGCAGATGGCCGCGCTGACCGCCAGCCAGGTGGCGGCGCTGATCACCGAGCAGGTGGCGGCGCTGAGCAGCCGCCAGATCGGTGCGCTGTCCGACAGCCGCATTGCCGGCCTGGAAGCGGAGGATATCGCCGCCATCAACACCCAGGCGCTGGCCGGCCTGGCCACCAGCGCCATGACGCGCCTGAACAACGACCAGCTGCTCAGCTTCAGCACCCGTCAGATTGTGGCGCTCGGTTCGGCCCAGGTGGCGGCGCTGCGCCCGGCGCAAGTGAGCGCGCTCAGTGAAGAGCAGGTGGCGGTGCTGACCACGCGCCAGATTGCCGGCCTGTCGTCCGCCAGCCTGGTGGCGCTGGATACCGATGTCGGCGTGCTGAGCACGCAGGCGGTAGCGGCGCTGTCGGCCGCGCAGATTGGCGCGCTGGGCGTCAACGCGGCGGGCGCCGCTGTCAATGTTGACTTGCTCAGCACGCAGCAGATCGCCGCCATCAACACCAGCGCGTTGCAGTTCCTCAGCGCCGCGCAGCAGAAAGCCTTCAGCAGCGACCAGATCGGTGCGCTGACGGTGAAGCAGATCAATTCGCTGTCGCCGGCCTTTATGCGCGTCCTCAGCGCGCCGCAAATGGCTGGCTTGTCGACCGCGCAGGTGGCGGCACTCAGCACCGTGCAGCTGAATGGTTTCAGCATCGCCCAGTTCAGCGCTTTCAGTTCGGACCAGGTGCATGCCTTGTCGGCGGCGCAGTTCGGCAGCCTGCCGGCCGCCAACATCGGCGCGCTTGGCACCGACACGCTGGCGGCGATCAGTGTGGCCGCCATCGCCGGCCTGACGCCAGAACAATTGAATGCGCTGGGTGGCAAAGGCCTCGGCATCTCCGCGCTGAGCACGGCGCAAGTCGCAGCGCTCAGCACCCGCACCTTTGCCAGTCTGACCACCGCGCAGGCGGTGGCGCTGACGTCCGACCAGGCAGCCGCGCTGACCGGCGTGCAGCTGGGCGCTTTGCCGTTGAGCGTGGTTGGCGCGATGCAGGCGGAAGACATCGGCGCCTTGCAGATGGCTGCCGTGGCGGCGCTGAAAACGCAACAACTGCTGGCGTTGAAACCGACCCAGATCGCCGCGCTCAGCGCTGGCCAGGTTGCGGTGCTGAGCAGCGCCCAGCTGGCGTCGCTGTCGGCCGCCCAAGTGCCTTACCTCGACCTGGAAGACGTCGCCTCGATCGCGCCACAACTGCTGAACGCCGCCGCGCGCGACGGCAACCTGTTGGCGGCGATGAGCGCGGCGCAGTTGCAGGCGTTGACCGAGACACAGTTTGCCGCGCTGAACTCGGCGGCCATTTCGCGCCTGCGGCCGGCGTCGCTGGCGGCGGTGGAAGCGGCTGATATTGCCGTGCTCGGCACCAGTGTGATCCGCGCGCTGAGCGACGACCAGTTGCTGGCGCTGACGGTGCAGCAAGTGTCGGCGCTGACGCTGGCGCAAGTGGCGTCGCTGACGCCGCGCAACAGTGCAAACCAGTTCACCGCAGCACAGATCGCCGCCTTCTCGGGCGCGCAGCTGGCGGCGATGAGCACCGCGCTGATGGCCGACCTCAGTCCGGCCAATCTGAAGGCGATTGAAGTGGAAGACATCGCCAGCCTGAGCACGCAGCAGATCCGCGCGCTGACGCCGTTCCAGATGACGGCGCTGAGCAACGCCCAGCTGGCGCAACTGAGCACCACGCAAACCCACGTGATGACCTCGACGCAATACCACGCGCTGACAGCGACGCAGCAAGCCGCCTTCAGCGCCGAGCAAAAGGCTGCGATGACCTTCGTCACGCCGCTGGTGCTTGACCTGGACGGCAACGGCGTGCGCACGCTGGGACTGGACGCCGGCGTACGGTTCGACCTGGCGGCCAGCGGCAGCCAGCGCGCCACCGGCTGGGTTGGCGGTGGCGACGGCCTGCTGGCGCTGGACCGCAACCATGACGGCAGCATCAATGACGGCAGCGAGCTGTTCGGCTCAGCGACGAAACTGGCGGACGGCAGCACGGCCGGCAACGGCTACATCGCGCTGGCGTCGATCGACAGCAATGGCGACGGCGTCATCAATGCTGACGACGCATTGTTCGGCGAGTTGCGGGTATGGATAGATGCTGACGCGGACGGCGTCAGCCAGGCAAGCGAACTGAAAACGCTGGCCGCGCTGCACATCACCAGCCTCAACCTGGACGTGCAGAAGAGTGAAGCGGTCGACAACGGCAACCTGATCGGCCTGACCTCGACCTACACCACCGACGACGGCAAGTCGCACGCCGCAGCCGACGTCTGGTTCGCGCAAGGCCTGAGCAGCAAGGTCAGCGGCCTGACGCAAGCGCTATCGTCGTTCGGCAGCAGCAATGACAACGCGGCCACGCCGCCCGCCGCCAGCCAGTTGACGGACCACACCGCGCGCCTGGCCGAAGCGCTGCAAAGCTACGCCGCCGCCCCAGCCGGCCTCGCCGCCCACACCGGCGACGACAGCCTGCGCCTGAAAGCCCTGCAAGCCCCCCAGGGCCTGCTAGCCCTCCCCCGCTAACCTCCGGGGTCAGTTCTGCCAAACGTACACGAGCTCATGTACATTTGGCAGAACTGACCCCAGTTTTGTTAGAGGGGCTGGAAGACGCCGGCGGCTTTGTTTTTCTGGACGTTGTCCCAGGCGAAGATTTTGCCGTTCATGGCGACGTAGACGCCAGCCGGCAGGGTTTGCGCCACGCCGGTGGCGAAGCCGAGGTTGAACAGCGCGTCGGAGTTGGCGATTTCGTAGGGAATCATGGCGCCGGTCAACACGATGGTCTTGCCCAGGCTGGCCGGGCCGAGCACTTGCGCGGTCTGCGGCATGGTGTCGGTGCCGTGGATGATGACGATGGCTTTCTCGGCCGCCGCCTGGCACGAGGCCAGGATACGCTCACGGTCGGCATCCACCATGTCCAGCGAATCCATTAGCGGTAATTGCTCCAGCGCGACGTCGATGGTCAGGCGGCAACGTTTCAGCAGGTCGGGCACGTGGCTGTCGGCAAATCCTAGGGTGCCGTTGAGTTCGTTGTAGTGTTTGTCGAAGGTGCCGCCGGTGGCCAGGATGCGCAGGGTCATGATAAAAATCCAAGCTAACTAAAAGATCCGCATCATAACCTAAACATTGGGACTGGAAACTTGGGCCGACTATGTCTACACTGGTTTCTTTGTTCGTTGGCAGACTATGAAGGCGCTCGCTCCCGGCACTGTTATTTTCCACCGCCACCGTGGCTATGGCGTGATCACGACGGTCAATCTGTTGACCGGCTGGATCTCCGCCCGCTTCGGCAATGAGTCGCGCACGCTCGACTTGAACCTGTCCACCGACGAGGTGCAGTTCGCCGACGGCGAGGCCATCCTGTTCCGCCGCGCGCCGCCCGACCGCATGCCGCATGCCCGCCTGATGGCGATGGTGCGGGCACTGCACCAGGCCGGCTATCAGAAGCTTTACCTGTATTCCTGGCCCAAGCCGTCCGGCCTGCACTGGCGCTGGCATCTGTTCACCGGCCAGCGCGACTGGATGCAGCGCTCCTGGCGCGAGGGCTGGTATGGCTCGGGCGCCGATTACAACAGCAATCCGGTCATGGGCTGGGGCGATACACCCGGCGCCACCACCGAGGAGCTGATCCACGCGCTGGCCAAGTTCGATCCGCAGGGCCTGGCGCAGGCGCTGGGCCGCGACGAGGATCACAGCGCCTGGTTCGCCAGCGTCTGCGACGCGCTGCTGCCCGGCTATATGTACAGCCTCGACATGCAGCGCCCGGATGGCGGGCCGCTGATCGATATGCCGCCTGTCCCGGTGATCGCGGTGCGCGCGACGCTGCCGCCCTACGCCGGTCCGGACATCACCTGGCCGCCCGGCTGGGCCGGCCTGTGGAGCAAGGTGCATGTGATGCCGGCGCCGCGCATCAATCTCACCGGCGAGCGTAGCCTGGATTATTGATGTTGCTGGGCTCGCCGTTGGCAAAGTTCACCACGTTCTGGAAGGCGTGCTGGAAGTACAACTCGTAGCTGTCCTGCTCGACGTAGCCCAGGTGTGGCGTCGCCAGCACCGTGGGAATACGCAACAGCGGGGAATCGGCCGCCAGCGGCTCCGACGTGAACACGTCCAGCGCTGCATAGCCCGGCCGGCCTTTCTGCAGCGCCTGCTCCAGCGCGTTGTCCGCCACCAGCTCGGCACGACTGGTGTTGACGAATAGCGCGTCCGGCCGCATGCGCGCCAGATCGTCAGCAGTGACAATCCCGCGCGTGGCCTCGTTCAGCCGCAGATGCAGGCTGAGCACATGCGCTTGCCCGAAGAAAGCCGCGCGCGATTCTGCCGCGTGGTAACCATCCGCCAGCGCCTGCTCGCGGCTGGCGTCGCTGCCCCAGACCACCACCTGCATGCCGAAGGCGCGGCCGTAGCCTGCGACCGTCTGGCCGATCTTGCCGTAGCCCCAGATGCCCAGCGTGCGGCCCTTCAGCGCGAAGCCCAGCCCGTTCAGTTCTGGATTGATCGAGGCGGTCTGCCACAGCCCGTCCTTCAGGTTATTCGCGTACGGCACGATCTTGCGGGACGCCGCCATGACCAGCGCCCAGGTCAGCTCGGCCGGGGCGGTCGGCGAACCGACGCCTTCGGCAATGGCGATGCCCAGTTCGGTCGCGGCCGCCACGTCGATGTGGCCGGAGAGCCGGCCGGTCTGCGAAATCAGTTTTAAGTTCGGCAATTTGGCCAGCAGGGCGCGGTTGAATGCCGTGCGTTCGCGGATCAGCACCAGGGCATCATAAGGCGCCAGCCTGATCGCCAGCTGGCCGAGGCCGCGTGTTGTGCTATTGAATACTTTTACTTCGTGGCCAGCCAACAACTCATAGCATTTCAGGCGCTGAGTTGCATTTTGGTAATCATCGAGAATTGCGATTTTCATGAAAGATGAACGATGTTTTAAGAAATTTCGTAGGGAAATAACATGATGAGAGCTTAGTCGAATAGCCTACTACTTTACTCGACTAATTCTCCTACATTTTTGTATGGAACGCTTATGGTGGGGTGTACAATCGGCCGACAAATCAGCGCCCGCCGACCAGATCCGGGCCTGCGCCACGACCGCCGTAACGACCGCCGACCCATTTCGAATGGACCTCTGAGCGACTAGCCATAAGCTGACGACGATCTGCCGCCACCGAATTCTTTATTAATTGGAGGTACCATGAATCAGCCCTTGATGGGTGGCGTTGCACCATTGAACGCCCCAGCTTACATCAAACAGCAAAAGCTCATCAATTGGGTGGCGGAAATCGCCGCCCTGACCAAGCCGGACCGTATCTACTGGTGCGACGGCTCGCAGGAAGAGTACGACCGCCTGTGCGCGGAAATGGTTGCCGCCGGCACCATGAAAAAGCTGAACCAGGAAAAGCGTCCGAATTCCTACCTGGCCTGCTCGGACCCGACCGACGTGGCCCGCGTTGAAGACCGCACTTTCATCTGCTCCAAAACCAGGGAAGAAGCCGGCCCGACCAACAACTGGATGGACCCGGCCGACATGCGCGCCACGCTGCATCCGCTGTTCGACGGCTGTATGACCGGCCGCACCATGTATGTGGTGCCGTTCTCGATGGGCCCGCTGGGCTCGCCGATCGCCCACATCGGCGTGGAACTGTCGGACTCGCCCTACGTGGCAGTCAATATGCGCACCATGACCCGCATGGGCAAGGCCGTCTACGACGTGCTGGGCACCGATGGCGAGTTCGTGCCATGCGTGCACACCGTCGGCGCGCCGCTGAAAGCCGGCCAGAAGGATGTGGCATGGCCATGCAACGCCACCAAGTACATCGTCCACTATCCGGACACCCGCGAAATCTGGTCCTTCGGTTCCGGCTACGGCGGCAACGCGCTGCTGGGCAAGAAGTGCTTCGCGCTGCGCATCGCTTCCAACATGGGACACCAGGATGCGCAAAATGGTGGCGCCGGCTGGCTGGCCGAACACATGCTGATCCTCGGCGTAGAATCGCCGGAAGGCAAGAAGCACTATATCGCTGCCGCCTTCCCGTCGGCTTGTGGCAAGACCAACTTCGCCATGCTGATCCCGCCGGAAAGCTTCAAGGGCTGGAAGATCACCACCATCGGCGACGACATCGCCTGGATCAAGCCGGGCGCCGATGGCAAGCTGTACGCGATCAACCCGGAAGCCGGCTATTTCGGCGTGGCCCCTGGCACCAACGAAAAGACCAACTACAACTGCATGGCCTCGCTGCGCGAGAACGCCATCTTCACCAACGTCGCGCTGACCGATGACGGCGATGTCTGGTGGGAAGGCCTGAGCAAGCCGGCGCCGCAGCACCTGATCGACTGGCAAGGCAACGACTGGACGCCGGAATCGGCCTGCAAGGCCGCGCATCCGAACGCCCGCTTCACCGTGCCTGCCACGCAGAACCCGGTGATCGACCCGGCCTGGGACGATCCGGCCGGCGTGCCGATCTCGGCCTTCATCTTCGGCGGCCGCCGTTCGACCACCGTGCCGCTGGTGACCGAAGCGCGCAACTGGGTGGAAGGCGTGTACATGGCTGCCACCATGGGCTCGGAAACCACTGCGGCCGCTGCCGGCCAGATGGGCATCGTGCGCCGCGACCCGTTCGCCATGCTGCCGTTCATCGGCTACAACATGAGCGACTACTTCCAGCACTGGCTGAACCTGGGCGAGAAAGTTGGCAAGATCGACGGCGCCACGCTGCCGAAAATCTTCTGCGTCAACTGGTTCCGCACCGACGACCAGGGCCACTTTGTCTGGCCGGGCTTCGGCGACAATATGCGCGTGCTGAAGTGGATGCTGGAGCGTATCGAAGGCGAAGCTGGCGGCATCGAAAACATCTTCGGCACCACGCCGCGCTTTGGCGACCTGAAGTGGGACGGCATTCCGTTCTCGCCGGAAGAGTTCGAAACCATCACCTCGATCGACAAGGATGCGTGGCGCGAAGAACTGAAGCTGCATGAAGAACTGTTCACCAAGCTCGCCTACCACCTGCCGGAAGAACTCAAGGCAGTGAAAGCCGACCTGGAAAAACGCCTGGCACGCTAAGCTGAAGTCGGGGCCAGAGCCGACATTCGGACATTTGTCCGAATGTCGGCTCTGGCCCCGAACTTTTTTCTTGCTATTTCGCACGGGTGTGCTAAAGTTCCGCCTATGGATACTCTGACCGCAAAAAGCGAAGCGACTTATGCCGCCATTCTGGATGCCGCCCTCGACATGGCAGCCATCGAGGGCATTGGCAAGCTGTCGCTGGGCGAGCTGGCCAAGCGTACCGGCATCAGCAAGAGCGGGGTGTTTTCGCGCGTCGGCTCGCTGGAGGCCTTGCAGGCCGCCGTGCTGGATGAGTATGACCGCCGCTTTGGCGAGGAAATCTTCCTGCCGTCGCTGCAACTGCCCAAGGGCTTGCCGCGCCTGATCGCCCAGGTCCATGCCTGGTCATTGCGCGTCGCTGACGAGGGCTTGCGCAATTCGTGCCTGTACAGCGCTGGCGCGTTCGAGTTCGACGACCAGCAAGGCCCGCTGCGCGACCGTCTGCAGCAAGGCGCGGAAGCCTGGCGCGCCTCGCTGCGCAAAACCATCCTGCAGGCGGTGGAGCTGGGCCAGCTGCGTCCCGACACCGATGCCGGGCAGCTGGTCTATGAGATCTACAGTCTGATCGTCGGCCTGATCCACGACACCCGTTTCCTGCGCGATGAACACGCGCGCCGCCACATGCAGCGCGCCTTCAGCCGTCTGATATCGACCTACAAGAGCTTTAACGACCTGGAATAAACCACGCCTTTTTTTATATTAATTTCGCACACATGTGCGAAAACTGGAGCCAATGATGAAAACCATTGTATTTCTGCTGTTGCTGCTTGCTTACCTGCTATGTCGGCCATTCAGCCGCACTTTGCGGTCACTGCCAAACAACAATGACGATTTTATGCTGTTTTGACGCTGCATTTTTGATTACACTCGCTGGCATGAACATAAGTAACGACGAGAATCCGAGTCTGCTTGCACGCATCGCGCAGACCAAACGCCCAGACCTGGTGGTCACCATTGGTTATGGTGATGAATTACCTGTATTCCGCCACGCGCGCGCGTTGTGGCAGTTTTATATGTGTCATTTCCCCGGCATCGAAGTGATCTTCGTGCGCTGGTCGGACAAGCTGAAACGCGGCGAAGTGATGTCCGACGGCCACGACCTGCTGGTCGGCATCGGCGACGGCTTCCAGGGCGAGGCTGGCTACAACAACAGCGGTGTGTGGTCGCAATCGGAAAACGCGCGCTGGATTTACCGTCAGGTGCTGGTGCAGGATTACCTGCTGCGCACGCGCGACAAACCGTTCTTCCTGTACCAGACCACGATTACCTCGGTGGTGGATTTTCGCGGCCTGTGCACGGTGCTCGATCATCTCGCGCCGGTTAATTGTTTCGCCGGCCCGCTGGGCCGCCTGACCGCCCCCGAAGTGTTCAATGGCCTGACGTTCGTCAGCGGCGCCAGTGCACTGATGTCTCGCGACGTACTGCTGCGCATGCGCGAACGCTACGATCCTCATCACCCCTTTGCTACCGTGCCGAACGATATCTGGCAGGCAGCGGTCCTGGATGACGTGCCGCGCCAGGCGCTGCCGACCTTTAACTTCCTCAAGCCGCGCGCCCCGCGTGCCGATGGTGCTTATCTTTATCAGACCGCGCAGTGGCTGGTGCGAGAGGGGCACTACCATTTCCGCATCAAAACGGTGGCGCCGGAAGATGCCGCCGCGCGGCGCGAGGATATCGACCCGTGGATCATGTTGCGCCTGATGGAGGCAGTGCTCGATAGCGAGCATCTGCCGCAAGCCACGCTGGCCCTGGTAGACAAGGTGCAGCGGCTGGCCGATGGCGGCGCAGGCCAGCCTGTCGCGCCGCGTCGTGCGGGACCGTTGCACACCGGTCCGCGCGATTTTGCGATGAACGATAACGAAATCGCCTACCCCTGATTCAGCGGTATTGCGCCGCTTCGCCGAGGATGGCTTTCGGCTCCAGGTAGGCTTCCAGCCCGTATGGACCGAATTCGCGGCCGATGCCGGACTGCTTGAAGCCGCCGAACGGCGCGATCAGATCGTCGTGGATGCCGTTGATGTGCACCCGGCCAGCCACCAGCTGATCCGCCACGCGGCTGGCGCGCGCCAGGTCGGTGGAGCTGACATAGGCTTGCAGGCCATAGGGCGTATCGTTGGCGATGGCGATCGCTTCCTCTTCCGTTTCGTAGCTCATGATGGACAGCACCGGGCCGAAGATCTCTTCCCTGGCAATGGTCATCGCAGGCGTCACGCCGGCAAACACGGTCGGCTTGATGAAGTAGCCAGCCTCCAGTCCCTGCGGCTTGCCCAGGCCACCGGTGACCAGTTCCGCCCCTTCTTCAATGCCGATGGCGATGTAACGCTGCACGCGCTCATACTGCTTGTGCGTGACGACAGGCCCGAGCGACACCGCCGCCTGCTGCGGATCGCCCACCACCACCGCTTCCGCCGCCGTCTTGGCCAGTGCCTTCACTTCGTCGAGACGATGCGCCGGCACCAGCAAGCGCGTGCCAGCAATGCAGGCCTGGCCGTTGTTCATATAGCAGGCTGCCACCGCAGTCGGGATAGCCCTGGCAAAATCGGCGTCGTCGAGGATCACGTTGGCGCTCTTGCCGCCCAGTTCCAGCGTGACGCGCTTCATGGTGTCGACGCCGAGGCGGGCGATCTGTTTGCCTACCGGCGTCGATCCGGTGAAGGAAATCTTGGTGATGTCCGGGTGCGTGCTCAGTTCCGCGCCGACCACGTCGCCACGGCCGTTGACGATGTTGACCACGCCCGACGGCAGCGCGGCCGCGTGGAAGGCTTCGGTCAGGATCTGGTTCTGGCGCGCGCTCAATTCGCTCGGCTTGACCACCACCGTGCAGCCGGCCGCGATCGCCGTCGCGACTTTATTCGCCACGAACCACGCGCTGGAATTCCACGGCGTGATGATGCCGACCACACCCACCGGTTCCAGCTTGACCCTGGCGGTGTTGACGGTTTTTTCGAAGGCATGATCGTCCATCACCTTTTTCACGTCGAGGAACATGTTAGCGGTGTAGCGCGAGCGGGCCATGCTGGTGTTGAGCGGGCCGCCGTATTCCTCCACCAGCGCAGCGGCGGCTTCGTCTGCGCGTGCCAGCACCGCGTCGTGCAGGCGTTGCAGCATAGCGCCGCGTTCCGCCTTGCCGGTGCGCGCGAAGGCCGGGAAGGCCGCCCTGGCGGCGGCGATGGCGCGGCGCGTGTCTTCGGCGTCGCCCAGCCGCACCTGGCCGGCCAGCTGGCCAGTGGTCGGATTGACAAGGTCAAACATCTCGGCGCCGTGCGGCGTGACGAACTGGCCGTTGATGTAGATTTGATCGATGAGGTACATGATGGCTCCATGGCAGGTTGATGGAGCCATTCTAGAAATCGCCGCGCCGGCGCATCAGTGGGTTTTCTGCCGTATGGTTGCCTGATTCTGCATTCCACGCCGGGGTTTTGGCATTTCGTCACAATTGCCGTGCTTCTTGCTCAGGGCAGGGCTACAGTACAGGCTCACCCTCTTTACCTTAGGCCGACATGACAACGATTAAAACCATCGGCGCCGCGAGCGCCCTGTTGTTCTCCCTGATCCTGGGCGTCGCCCACGCCGACAACGCCGCTCCCGACCTGGAAGCCCGCCGCGCGGCCCTGAATAGCCTGCTGAAAGAACAGTGGGAATACACCATGCGCACCAGCCCTGAATGGGCCTCGCTGATCGGCGACAAGCGCTTCAACGACAGGTGGTCGGACTTCTCGCAGGCTGGCATCGACGCCGACCTCAAGGCCAGCGGCGAATTCCTCAAGCGTTTCGAAGCACTGGATACCAGCGGCTTCCCGCTGCAGGAGCAGCTGAACCGTGAACTGATGGTGCGCCAGCTGCGCCAGAATATCGAAGGCGCGCGCTTCAAGGACTGGGAGATGCCGCTGGCGCAGAACTCCGGCGTGCATATCGATACGCCGATGATTATTTCGGCGCTGTCGTTCGAGACGGTGAAGGATTATGAGGACTACATCAAGCGCCTGCGTGCGTTGCCCAAGCTGTTCGAGCAGACCCGCGTGCAGATGGAGAACGGTGTGCGCGACAAGCTGATGCCGCCGCAATTCCTGATTCCGAAGATCGTCAAGCAGTGCGAAGACGTGGCGGCAATGAAGCCGGCTGATTCACCGTATGCCGAACCGCTGAAAAAATTCCCTAAAGAGTTTTCGGCAGCCGACAAGGCGCGCCTGAGCAAGGAAGTCCTGGCGGCAGTGAAGAACGATGTCGCACCGGCGTACAAGAAGCTGGCGGTCTACACCAAGACCAAATACCTGCCATACGGCCGCAAGGAAGTCGGCATGTGGTCACTGCCGGAAGGCGCGGCACGCTATACCTTCAAGGCCAAGTCCTCGACCACCACTGACATGACGCCGGAGCAGATTCACCAGCTTGGCCTGTCGGAAGTGACGCGGATTGAAGCGCAGATGCTGGAGACGGCGAAGAAGCTGGGCTATAGCGATCTGAAGACCTTCAACAAGGCGCTGGCCGCCGATCCGGCGCTGCATCCGAAGTCGCGCCAGGAAATCCTCGACCTGTATCAGAAGTACACCGACCAGATGTACACCAAGCTGCCAGCGCAATTCGGCATCCTGCCGAAAGGTAAAGTGGAGATCAAGTCGGTGGAGGAATTCCGCGAGAAGGGCGCTTCCGCTGCCGCTTACATGCCGGGTTCTCCGGATGGCAAGCGTCCGGGCCGCGTGATGGTCAATACCGGCGATTTCGCCAACCGTTCCACCATCGGCATCGAAACCACGGCGCTGCACGAAGGCGTGCCGGGCCACCACATGCAGCTGACCATCGCGCAGGAGATCACCGGCCTGCCGGACTTCCGCCAGCAAGGCAACTACACCGCCTATGCGGAAGGCTGGGCGCTGTACTCGGAACGCCTGGGCGAGGAGCTGGGCTTCTTCAAGGAGCCGCATAGCTACTACGGCCACCTGCAGGATGAAATGCTGCGCGCGATCCGCCTGGTGGTGGATACCGGCCTGCATTACAAGAAGTGGAACCGTCAGCAGGTGGTGGACTTCTTCCATGACCACTCGGGCATCGAGGAAGTCGATGTGCAGAGCGAGACCGACCGCTACATCGTCTGGCCTGGCCAGGCGCTGGGCTACAAGATCGGCCAGCTGAAGATCCTCGAACTGCGTGACTACGCCCGCAAGGAACTGGGCGACCGCTTCGACATCCGCGCCTTCCACGATCAGGTACTGGGCGCCGGCGCGCTGCCGATGGATGTGCTGGAAACCCACATCAAGGAGTGGGTAGCCGGCCAGAAGAAGGCCTGATACGCTACAGGCGCCGTAGATCTACCTTTGTCACCCACCACGCGCGATTGCGGAAAGTGAAGTCCAGCGGCCCGATGCCAACTACCTTGCCATCGGCCGCCTGGATCTCGCCGGACTTCGGCAGCGTGGTCAGGTCCGCATTGCGGTCGGCCAGCACGTCCAGCGCCTGCAACAGGCGCGGATCATCGCGCTTCATGGCGGCGCAGATGCCGTACTGGTCGCATACCTGCACCGGGAAATCGATGAAGCGCACGGCGCGGTCCAGCATGTCCTCGTTGCCAAGATAGTTGAACACCCAGCCGGCGGTGTCCGCCAGGTCACGCGCACGCGCAAGGACGGCATCATTCTCCTGCTGTAGCTCTTCGCGCATCGAGCGGCCCTGCGCGAACTGCATGTCGTCGACACGCCAGCCCTTGTCATCTTCATACACCAGTGCATAGCGGATCTGGCGCTCATAGGCTGCGCCCATGTCCGGGTACACATTGAAGACTGCTTCCACCATGTTCTCGCCGACCCGCTCTGCCCTGAAGCCGGCGCGCTCGAAGTCCAGGCTGGGCGATACTTCCTGCGCATCGAGGAACACGTCGCCATCGGCGCCATAGCCGCAGATATCGTCGCCGCGCGACAGCGCGTAGCACAACTGGTTGTTGGCGTCGACCAGCGCTTCCAGTTCCTTTGAGTAGAAGGAGCCAGGCGGCACCTGGCTGGCCTGCCGCTGGTCCGGCCGTGACAGGTGGTCTTTATAAAATTCGGTAATCAGGTCGATCTGTTGCTGCTTCTCCGACCACTGCTTGTCCGCCATCAGTGCCACCATGGCGAAGGCAAACAGGCATACGCCGAGCGGCAGCAGGCGTTTCTTATTGATTTTCATGGCGTAGCCCGGAGTTTCTTGATGTCTTGCATGGGTGGTGCGCCGAACAGGCGGCGGTATTCACGGCTGAATTGTGATGCGCTTTCGTAGCCCACCTTGTACGCTGCGGTGGTGGCGTCGACATCGCCGTTCAGCAGCAGCGTGCGCGCCTGCTGCAGCCGCAGTTGTTTTTGATACTGCATCGGTCCCATCGTAGTCACCGCCTTGAAGCGGTGGTGCAGGCTGGAGACGCTCATGTTGGTGGCCTGCGCCAGGTCTTCAACGCGCACTGTCTGATCGTAGCGCTCCTTGAGCCAGGCGATGGCTTTGCTGATGCCTCGGTCCTGCTGGTCCAGTACCACGTTCTGGTACAGCTGGCGGCCATATGGTCCGTTCAGCATGCGGTAAATGATTTCGCGCTTCAGGCCCACTGCCAGGAAGGCCGCTTCCGCAGCCGGCGCTTGCAGCAGGCGCACCAGCTGGTACAAGGACTCCTGCAAGGCATCGTCGGTCTTGCCGACGAAGGCGCCGCGCACCGGCTGTTGCGTGTCGATGGCGACTTTCGCTTCCAGCACGATGGCCGCAATCTCCGCCGGATCGAGTTCGATGTTCAGCAACAGGTAAGGCTGGTCCGGTGTGGCGTTGACGATGTGGCCGGAGGCCGGCATGTCGACCGACACCACCAGGTATTCGCCAGGGCCGTAATCGAGAATGTCATCGGCCAGATGCACGCGCTTCCCGCCTTGCAGGATCACGCAGCAAGAGGGCTTGAGCACGCCCTTGCTTATTGGCGTCGGATGCGAGGAGTGCAGCAAGGAGAGAAACGGCATCGCCGTCGCCACCCGCTGCTCATCCAGCACATGCTGCTGGACGATGTCGATCATTTGATCGAGCCGCGAGGGGGCGAGGTCACGTTTCATGCTTACTTCAACAGTGGCACCAGGTATTTGCCGGTAACGCTGGCAGTGTTGGCAGCCACTTCCTCCGGCGAACCGCTGGCGATGATCTTGCCGCCGCCAGCACCGCCTTCAGGGCCGAGGTCGACGATCCAGTCGGCTGTCTTGATGACGTCGAGATTGTGCTCGATGATGACCAGCGTGTTGCCCTGGTCGCGCAGGCGGTGGATCACTTTCAGCAACAGGTCGATATCGTGGAAGTGCAGGCCGGTGGTCGGCTCGTCCAGGATGTACAGCGTGCGGCCGGTGTCGCGCTTGGACAGTTCCAGCGACAGCTTGACGCGCTGCGCCTCGCCACCCGACAGCGTGGTCGCGCTCTGCCCCAGCTTGATGTAGCCGAGGCCCACATCCAGCAGCGTATGCAGCTTGCGCGCGATCACCGGCACCGGCTTGAAGAACTCGTGCGCGTCTTCGACCGTCATGTCGAGGATCTCGGTGATGTTCTTGCCCTTGTACTGTACTTCCAGCGTTTCGCGGTTATAGCGCTTGCCGTGGCAGACGTCGCACGGCACGTAGACGTCCGGCAGGAAGTGCATTTCCACTTTCAGCACGCCATCGCCCTGGCAGGCTTCGCAACGGCCGCCCTTGACGTTGAACGAGAAACGGCCGGCGCTGTAGCCGCGCTCTTTTGCGGTCGGCACGGTCGAGAACAGGTCGCGGATCGGCGTGAACAGGCCGGTATAGGTCGCAGGATTCGAACGCGGCGTACGGCCGATCGGCGCCTGGTCGACCGAGATCACCTTGTCGAAGTGTTCCAGGCCGCTGATGGTGTCGTGCGGCGCCGGTTCGGTTTGCGAACCATACAGGTGACGCGACAGTGCCGGGAACAGCGTATCGTTCACCAGCGTGGACTTGCCGGAGCCGGAAACGCCGGTCACGCAAGTCATCAGGCCAACCGGCAGCGTCAGATTGACCTTCTTCAGATTATTGCCGGTGGCGCCGGTGATGACCAGCTGCCGGTCCGGATCGGCAACGTGGCGCTTCTTCGGCACTTCAATCTTGCGCGTGCCGCTCAGGTACTGCGCGGTCAGCGATTTTTTATTTTTCAGGATGTCCTTCAGCGAACCGGCGGCGATCACTTCGCCACCATGCACGCCGGCGCCCGGCCCCATGTCCACCACGTAGTCGGCGGTGCGGATCGCATCCTCATCGTGCTCCACCACCAGCACGCTGTTGCCGATGTCGCGCAGGTGTTTCAGCGTGTCGATCAGGCGGTCGTTGTCGCGCTGGTGCAGGCCGATCGACGGTTCATCCAGCACATACATCACGCCGGTCAGGCCGGAGCCGATCTGCGACGCCAGGCGGATACGCTGCGCTTCGCCGCCCGACAGCGTGTCGGCGCTGCGGTCCAGCGACAGGTAGTCCAGCCCGACGTTGTTAAGGAACTGCAGGCGCGAGATGATTTCTTTCACTACGCGGTCGGCGATTTCCTTCTTCGCGCCTTTCAGCTTCAGTTGCTCGAAGAACGACAGCGTTTCGCGCAGCGGCTTCTCGGCGATCTCGTAGATCGCGCGTTCCTGCTTGCCGCTGCCGACTTTCACATAACGCGCTTCGACGCGCAGGCGCGCACCTTCGCACGACGGGCACTTCTTCTCGTTGATGAACTTCGCCAGTTCCTCTTTCACCGCCATCGAGTCGGTTTCGCGGTAACGGCGTGCCAGGTTGTTGACCACACCTTCAAAGGTGTGTTCCTTGACCACGGTGCGGCCGCGCTCATTGATGTAGGTGAACGGGATCGAGGTTTTGCCGGAACCGTTCAGCACCGCTTCCTGTGCCGCCTTCGGCAGTTTTTCAAACGGCAGGTCCAGGTCGAACTCGTAGAAGGCCGCCAGGTTGGACAGCATCGAGAAGTAAAACTGGTTGCGGCGGTCCCAGCCCTTCACCGCGCCGGAAGCGAGGGAAAGATTGGGGAAGGCGACGATGCGCTTCGGATCGAAGAATTCGATGTGACCGAGGCCGTCGCACTCCGGGCACGCGCCCATCGGGTTATTGAAGGAGAACAGGCGCGGCTCCAGCTCCTGCAGCGAGTAGCCGCAGGTATTGCAGGCGAACTTGTTGGAGTAGACGTGTTCCACTCCCGTATCCATTTCCAGCGCAACGGCGCGGCCATCGGCCAGGCGCAGCGCGGTTTCGAAGCTTTCGGCCAGGCGCTGCTTGATGTCGGCGCTGACCTTGATCCGGTCGATCACCACATCGATGGTGTGCTTCTCGGTTTTCTTCAGCTTCGGCAGGTCATCTACTTCGTAGATCCTGGCATCGTGCGTGCCGCTCTGTATGCGGAAGCGCACGAAGCCCTGCGCCTGCATCGCCTCGAACAGGTCGACATGCTCGCCCTTGCGGTTGGCCACCACCGGCGCCAGGATCATCAGCTTGGTATCGGCTGGCAGGGCCAGCACCGCGTCCACCATCTGCGACACGGTTTGCGCGGCCAGCGCCTGGTCCGGGTGGTTGATGCAGTAGGGCGTGCCGACGCGCGCGTACAGCAGACGCAGATAGTCGTGGATCTCGGTCACGGTGCCGACCGTCGAACGCGGGTTGTGCGAGGTGGCTTTCTGCTCGATCGAAATCGCTGGCGACAGGCCTTCGATCAGGTCGACGTCCGGTTTCTCCATCAGTTGCAGGAACTGGCGGGCGTAGGCCGACAGCGATTCCACATAGCGGCGCTGGCCTTCGGCGTACAGCGTGTCGAACGCCAGCGACGATTTGCCGGAGCCGGACAGGCCGGTAATCACAATCAGCTTGTTGCGTGGCAGGTCAAGATTGATGTTTTTCAGGTTGTGCGTGCGTGCGCCGCGAATGCGGATCTGTTCCATGGGATTTTTGGCCTTTAGAGTCAACCCGACACTATAGCCGGGTTTGAATTCTCGCGCCGGACGCTGGATGGATCGTGCAGGCGGCGCGCTACACTGTATATAATACCAGTATTTTCTTGCGGCGTTTCAACTCGCCTGGTGCGGGCGTTGCTGCAATGCTTCACCGATCATCACCAGTACCGGGCCGTGGGCGTCATCCAGGCCGTTGGCCAGGCCGGTCAGTGTCAAACGCACAATGCGCTGGTCGGCGCGGCTGCAGTTTTCCACCACCACCACCGGCAGGTCCGGGCGGCGGCCTTCGGCCAGCAGACGGGCGGCGGTGGCGGCGGCTTCGCGGCCGCCCATGTACTGCACCAGCGTGTCGGTTTCCGGCAGCGCCGGGTGATCCGGCTCGCCGGGCGCGGTGCTGGATGTGAAAAAGGCAACGCTGCGTGCGGTGCCGCGCCGGGTCAGCGGCTGCTTGGTGGCAGCTGCCGCCGCTAGTGCGGTGGTGATGCCGGGGACGATTTCGACGTCAATGCCTTCCGCCTCCAGCGCGCGCAGTTCTTCATCGGCGCGGCCGAACAGCATCGGATCGCCGCCCTTCAGGCGCACCACGCGCTGATAGCGCTGCGCGCATTCGACCAGTTGCTGGTTGATGACGGTTTGCGCGGTCGAGCGCTGGCCGGAGCGTTTGCCGACCGAAATCAGCTCGGCCTGGGCGCACAGGGCCAGCATCTCCGGCGTGACCAGCGCGTCGTACAGCACCACTTCGGCCTCGCCCAGCAGACGCGCGCCGCGCACGGTGATCAGGTCTGCTGCTCCCGGTCCTGCTCCGATCAAATACACTTTCCCCAGCGCCGTCATACCTGTCCTTTTTTACGTTACAGGGCGAATGATACCGGCTTGGCACGCATTTGGGGCTAGTGTAAGATGCGATCCTTGGGTGCGCCGCTTCTTTCGGGACGGCGTTAAACGGGAAACCGGTTCAATTCCGGTGCAGCCCCCGCTGCTGTAAGCCAGACGACTCCGTCATCACGTCACTGCGTTAAATCGCGGGAAGACACGGAGAAGGATGAAGGCGAGCCAGAATACCGGCCCAAAAGTCAGCATCATTCCCGGGGTGGGGAAGCCGCTGTCGACCGGCTCTCTGCATCTATCTTCCCGTCGACCGTCCTTCTTCTCTCCCGCCTGGTGTCCGTATAGACCATTCGACGGGAGGTTTCGAATGCACATCATGGAAGGCTTTTTGCCGCCCGTGCATGCAATGGGGTGGGCAGCCGCCTCCTTGCCTTTTCTGGCCTGGGGCTTGCGCTCCATTGGCCGCGACCTGCAAGTCCATCCTGAACGGCGCATGCTGCTGGGCGTGGCGGCGGCGTTCGCGTTTCTGCTGTCCGCGTTAAAACTGCCGTCGGTGACGGGTAGTTGTTCGCATCCCACCGGGGTTGGCCTGGGTGCGGCCTTGTTCGGCCCGGCGGCCATGGTGCCGGTGGGCTTTGTGGTGCTGCTGTTCCAGGCGCTGTTGATGGCGCACGGCGGTTTGACCACGCTCGGTGCAAACGTATTTTCGATGGCGATTGTCGGCCCGTTCGTGTCCTACGGTGTGCTGCGTGCGGCGGCGGGCATGGGCTTGTCGCGTTCCGTGTCGGTGTTTCTGGCAGCGTGCCTGGGCGATCTGGCGACGTATGTCACCACATCCTTGCAGCTGGCGCTGGCGTTTCCGGCGGCTGTGGGGGGCTTTGGCGTATCGTTCGCCAAGTTTGCCGGCATCTTCGCGTTGACGCAGGTGCCGATCGCGATCAGTGAAGGTCTGCTGACGGTACTGGTGGTGAACGCCATGGTGCGCTTCAATGCGCACGAATTGCGCGCGCTGCCGGTGATGGCAATTGGCGCGCGCAAGGAGGCGGCATGAAGGTGCGTAACTGGATGCTGGCGCTGGCCGTGGTGCTGATCACCGTGCTGCCGCTGCTGCTGGTCAGCGCGCCGCCCGCCTTGCCGGGCGCCGAAGCACCCGAAGTCTTCGGTGGCGCCGACGCACGCGCGCAGCAGGCCATCGGCGATATCGCGCCGGGCTACGAGCCGTGGTTCAAGCCGGTGTTCGAACCAGCCAGCGGCGAAATCGCCTCGCTGCTGTTCGCGCTGCAAGCGGCCATCGGCGCCGGCGTCATCGGCTACTGGCTCGGCCTCTCCGTCGCCCGCGACCGCTCCCGCCGCGAAGTGGCCGCCGCACTAGCCCACGCCACCGCCAGCAGCCACGCCACCGCCAGCAGCCACGCCGCCGCGAGCAGCCACGTTGCCGCCAGCGCCCACGTCGCCGGCGCGGACCACGGTTCGTCGGCGTCCGCCGCCGCGCTCCGCCAGGATCGCCGTGCTGATTGAGACGGCGGCCTATGCAAGCCGGTGGCGCGATGTCGCGCCGTCGGCGAAGGCGCTGTTCGCAGTCGCCGGCATCGTCGCGTCCTGGCTGGCCCAAAGTCCTGCCGCGCTGGCCACGCTGGCCGCCGTCCTGATGCTGACCGCTTTGCTGGCCGCCCGCGTCCCGCTGCGCAGCTACATCACCATCGCCCTGCCGCCACTCGGCTTCCTGCTGCTCTCCTGCCTGACCATGCTGTTCGGCCCGAACGAAACCGGCCAATGGCACTGGACCACCGCCATGCTGCCAACCATCCAGCATACCGCCCTGCGCTCGCTGGCCATGCTGGCTGCTTTGCTAGGCCTGATCCTCACCACGCCGCTGCCACACCTGCTCGCGCTGCTGCGTCGCCTGCACACGCCGGAACTGCTGCTCGACCTGATGGTGCTGTGCTACCGCATGCTGTTCGTGCTGCGCCAGGCCTGGGATGAAAGTATCACCGCCCAAACCGCGCGCCTCGGCTATCGCGGCTGGCGGCAAGCCTGGCGCTCGACCGGGCTGCTGGCCGGCCAGATGGCAGTCCAGGTCTGGCAGCGCGCCGCTGCCCTGCAAATCGCCGCCGACGCCCGCGCCTACCAGGGCATGCTGCGCTTCCTGCCTACCGACTATCCGCAAGCGCAACGCCAGCAAGCCATCGCTGCACTGGCTGGCTGCCTGATGTTCGCCATCGCCCTAGGAGACCGTCTGTGAGCGCGCTCCTCGAACTACGCAACGTCAGCTACACCTACCCGGACGGCAGCATCGGCCTGCAAGACTGCCACCTCACGCTGCAACGCGGCCGCCGCTACGCCCTGCTGGGCGCCAACGGCGCCGGCAAAACCACGGTCCTGCAACACCTCAACGGCCTGCTGCGTCCAGGCACCGGCACGCTGCACTACGACGGCCAGCCGTTCGACTACGGCCGCAAAGGTCTCACCGCGCTGCGCAGCCGCGTGGGCCTGGTGTTTCAGAACCCCGACCGGCAACTGTTCTCCGCGCTGGTAGAAGAAGACGTCTCCTTCGGCCCCCTGAACCTCGGCCTTGGCGAAGACGAAGTACGCCACCGCGTCGCCACCGCATTGGATGCGGTAGGCCTGCGCGCGCACGCCCGCCGCGCGGTGCACCAGCTCAGCTTCGGCCAGAAGAAACGCGTCTGCATCGCCGGCGTTCTCGCCATGGAACCGGAAGTGCTGCTGCTCGACGAACCCATGGCTGGTCTGGACGCCCCGATGCAGACGGAACTGACCGTATTGCTGGACCGCCTCGCCGCGAACGGCACCACCGTGCTGCTGTCGACGCACGACATCGACTTCGCCCTGCGCTGGGCCGACGACATCCACATCATGTCAGCCGGCCGCTGCATCGCCTCCGGTCCCGCGCAACAACTGGCCGCCCAAGCCGACACGCTGCACGCAGCAGGACAACGCCCGCCAGCCGCCATCGCACTGCACGCAGAACTGGTCAGTCTCGGCGTGCTGCAAGGCGGCCCGGCGCCGCGCAGCATCGATGCCCTGCTTGACCAACTGCGCGCACTCAAACATTCAGGAGTAACTATCGCATGACCACCTTTGGAAAAATCTGGTTTGTCGGCGCCGGACCCGGCGACCCGGAACTCATCACCGTCAAAGGCCAGAAGCTGCTGTCGCAGGCTGGCGCCGTGCTGTTCGCCGGCTCGCTGGTTGACCATGCCGTCACGCTGTACGCGCCGCTCGGCTGCGCCATCCGCGACTCCAAGGACATGACGCTGGAAGACATGACCGCATGGCTGATCGACCAGGCCAGCCGCCACGAGACCGTAGTGCGTCTGCAAACCGGCGACCCGGCGCTGTATGGCGCACTGATCGAACTCGCCCGCCCGCTGACCGATGCCGGCATCGAATGGTCCGTGGTGCCGGGCGTTTCGTCCGCCATGGCCTCGATGGCCGCGGCCGGCGAATCCATGACGCTGCCGGAAGTGACGCAAACCGTGATCCTTACGCGTGTCGAAGGCCGCACGCCGATGCCGGAAGGCGAAGACCTCGCCAGCCTGGCGGCGCACCGCACCACCATCTGCATCTTCCTGTCGATCACCCTGATGCACAAGGTGGAAACCGCCTTGCGTACCGCCGGCTGGCCGGAAGATGCGCCAATGATGGTGGTGCACAAGGCCAGCTGGCCGGGCGAGCAGAAAATCGTTCGCGGCACGCTGGCGGACATCAAACAGAAATGCCGGGAGGCCGGTATTGCGAGCCAGGCGATGATCGTCGCCAGCCCCACACTGGGCGCGCTGCACTGGGAAACCCTGGCGCGCTCCAAATTGTATGACCCAACATTTACCCATCGTTTCAGAAAGGCGACCGCATGAACCCAGCTAACTTCGACACCATCCTGATCGTCGGCCACGGTTCCCGCGAGGATTCCGGCAACCAGGAGATCCGCGAATTCACCGAGCAGTGGCGTGCGCGCCGTCCCGACTGGCGCATTGAGTTGTGCTTTATCGAGTTCGCACCGCCGGAGATGAACGCCGCCTTGCTGAAAGCCGCGCAGACGTCCAGCCGCGTGCTGGTGGTGCCGCTGATCCTGAACGCGGCCGGCCATGTGAAGATGGAGATTCCTGAAGCGATCGAACAGGCGCGCGCCGCGTGTCCGCAAACCGAGATTCTGCTGGCACCGCACCTGACGGCGTGCGATCCGATTCTGGCGATCCTGAAGCGCCGTCTGCGCAAGTTGATGAACGCACTGGACATGCCTGATCCAACCACCACCGGCGTGGTGATGCTGGGCCGTGGCTCGTCCGATCGCGGCGCCAATGGCGAGATGGCCAAGATGGCGCGCTGGCTGATGGAGGAAGGCGATCATGAGCTGGTTGATCTGGCGTTCACCGGCATCACCTGGCCGCGACTGGAAAAGGTTGTGCAGCGCCAGGTGCTGCTGGGCATGCGTCAGATTGTCGTGCTGCCGTACTACCTGTACACCGGCACGCTGATGCAGCGCATTCATCGTCAGGTGGAGCACCTGCGCTTGCAGTACCCGCAGATCCGCTTTGCCTGCGGCGAGCATTTCGGCTTCGAGAAAGAAATCTTCGAGTTGATGGACCAGCGCGTCGAAGACCTGCGCGCCGGCGTGCCGGATAGCCGCCTGCCATGCGATGGTTGCAGCTACCGCGAAATCGCCCATGACCTGGGTCACGGTCACTCGCACGCCCACACCCATGATCACGGCCACGCCCACGCCGAGGCCGAAGCCGCGCAAGGCCATAACCACGCGCACGATCATGACCACGCGCATGGCCACGATCACGCGCATGGCCACGACCACGCACAAGGCCACGACCACGCTCATGACCACGACCACGCTCATGACCACGACCACGCGCACGCGCACGGCCACGACAACACGCATGGCCACGACCACGCGCATCACGATCACGCGAAAGGCCAACCAGCATGAGCACCGTGAACACCGTCACCGAGCAGCTCACCCGCGCCGGCCAGGTCATTGAACACGACAGCTTTGCCATCATCGATGCCGAAGTCGGCGCGCACGCCTATAGCGAAGCCCAATGGCCGATCGTGCGCCGCATGATCCACGCCAACGCTGACTTCGACTTCAACGGCCTGACCGACTTCCATGCAGACGCAGTAGACGCCGGCATCCAGGCCATGCTGAAAGGCGGCACGCCAGTTGTCGCCGACGTCGAAATGATCTGCTCCGGCCTGTCGCAGCCACGCCTCGGCCACTTCGGCATGAAGACCCACCAGTTCATCAGCGACGCCGACGTCATCGAAACCGCCAAAGCCGAAGACACCACGCGCGCCGTGCAAGCCATGCGCAAAGCCCACCGCAAAGGCTTGCTGAATGGCGCCATCGTCGGCATCGGCAACGCCCCGACCGCCCTGATCGAACTGGTTCGCCTGATCCGTGAAGAAGGCGCCAAGCCAGCGCTGGTGGTCGGCATGCCGGTAGGTTTCGTCTCCGCCGCCGAATCCAAAGACCTGATGGCCGAACTCACCGAAGTGCCGTGGATCGTCATCCGTGGCCGCAAAGGCGGTTCCACGCTGGTTGTCGCCGCGCTGCACGCGCTGCTGGCGTTGGCCGAAGCCCGTCAAAAGGCGCAGCCATGAAAGAAAAAACGGCTGCCGAAAAAGGCACCCGTACCGGCTTCACCACCGGCGCCTGTGCCGCCGCCGCCGCCCGCGCGGCGGTGCTGGGACTCGCCTATGGACGCGTGCCGGAAGAAATCGAAAGCCTGCTACCCAACGGTAGCCGGGTGACGTTCGCCATCCACGACGGCCAATGCGAAAACGACCGCGCACACGCCATGGTCATCAAATTCGCCGGTGACGATCCGGACTGCACCGACGGCGCCCACATGACGGTCGACCTGCGCCTGCTGCCCGGCCAGGCCGGTGAAGTCGCCTACGTGGCAGGCGATGGCGTTGGCACCGTTACCATGAAAGGCCTTGGCCTCGAAGTGGGCGGCCCGGCCATCAACCCTGTCCCGCGAAAAAACATCGCCGACAACCTGCGCGAAGCCGCGCCGGCGCTGCTGGACGAACACGGCATCGAAGTCACCATCAGCGTGCCGGACGGCCAAGTGATGGCAAAGAAAACCACCAACGCACGCCTTGGCATCCTCGGTGGCATCAGCATTCTCGGCACCACCGGCATCGTCAAGCCTTACTCCACAGCCGCGTGGCGTGCCAGCGTGGTGCAGGGCATCCAGGTTGCCTCCACCTCGGGCCACAACCTGGTGGCGCTGACTACCGGCGGCCGCACCGAAACCTTCGCCATGACCACGCTGCGCGCCGAACGCCCGGAACTGCCGGCCGCCTGCTTCGTGCAGATGGGCGACTTCCTGCGCTACGCATTGGATGAAGTGGTGGCACAGGGCATCGAGCTGGTGGTGATGGCAGTCATGGTCGGCAAGCTGACCAAGATCGCCCAAGGCGAAACCATCACCCATGCCAACCGCAGCGAAGTCGATACCGACCTGGTGGCGGAAATTGGCCGCCGCATCGGCGCCAGCGAAGAAGACTGCGCCGCCATGGCCGCCGCCGAGACCGCGCGCTTCGGTGCGGAACTGATGGTGGAACGTGGTCTGGGCGACGCCTTCCACCACGCGCTGGCCCAAGCCGCCATTGACACGCTGACAGCGCCGGACCGCTACGGCCGAAAGTTCCAACTGCGGGTGCTGGTGTGCGACTTCAGCGGCGTGCAGGTTGCCGACGTCTGGTCCGCACCCGCCGAACCGCAAGAACGTCCCGCCAGCGCTGGCCGCATCGGCATCGATCATTTACCGGAAGCCTAAAGAATGGAAATCAAAGATCCCAATCCCTGCCGCGTGATCGGCGTGCTTGATGATGGCATTGCCAGCTTGAGCGGCACCGCGCTGGCGCTGCTGCGCAATGCGGATGTCATTATCGGCGGCGCACGCACGCTGGCGCTGCTGGAGCGCGAGTTCAAGGAAGGCGCCGTGCGCCATGACCTCACCGGCAAACTCAAAGAAGTGCCGGAATGGGTACGCGCAGCGCGTGCCGACAACCTGTGCTGCGTGGTGCTGGCCACCGGCGACCCGCTGTGCCATGGGATTGCCCCGTATCTGGCGCAGCACCTGTGCGTGGAAGCGCTGGACATCCTGCCCAACCTGTCGACGTTGCAGCTGGCGTGTGCACGCATCGGCCTCGCATGGCAGGACGCGCGCATCGTCTCCGTGCACGCCAAGGACGCCGGCGAATGGCAGCGTGGCGCCACGCCGACGCATGGCCTGTACGCGTTGGCGCAAGCTACGCGCCAGCACGCACGCCTGCTAATCCTCACCAGCCCGGACAACTCGCCCGACCGCATCGCGCGCCTGCTGCTGGCTGAAGGGCAGGGCGACGACTTCCTGATGGCGGTAGCGGAAAACCTGCTGCAACCGGAGGAACGTGTACTGGCCGAACTCACACCGCAAGAAGCAGCCGGGATGACATTCGCCGCACTCAACGTCGTGCTGCTGTGGCGCGTTACGCCAGCCAAGCGCCCGGTGCGTTTCGGCCTGGCCGACGCCGAATTCGTGCAACGCCAGCCGGAGAAAGGCCTGATCACCAAACAGGAAGTGCGCGCCGTCAGCCTGGCGCGCATGCAGCTTCGCGCGGACAGCGTGGTGTGGGATATCGGCGCCGGTTCCGGCTCGGTCGGACTGGAGGCTGCGCGCCTTTGTCCGCAAGGCCACGTCTACGCCACCGAAAAGAACGATGCCGATTACGCCATCGCCGGCCAGAATCACGCCGCTTTCGGCGTCAGCAACTACAGCCTGTTCCTCGGCAAAGCGCCGGAAGGGCTGGACGCGTGGCCCGATCCCGATGCGGTGTTCATCGGCGGCTCCGGTGGCGAACTGGCAGGCCTGATCGACGGCATCATCAAGCGCCTGCGCGCGAACGGCACGCTGGTGATGAACTTCGTCACGCTGGAAAACCTGGCCACCGCCACGGCCACACTGCAAGCGATGGAAGGCGTCAGCTGGGACGTGCTGCAACTGCAAGCCGCGCGCAGCAAGCCGATACTGCATATGCACCGCATGGCCGCCGAGAATCCGGTATGGATCGTCTGCGCGCGCAGGGAGGCCAGCGATGACTAAGCCCGGCACCTTGTGGGGCATCTCGCTTGGCCCCGGCGATCCTGGCCTCATCACGCGCGCCGCGTGGCAAGCGCTGCAACGTCGCGACACCATCTGGGTCTATCCAGCGCGTAGCGGAAAGACGCCAAGCTACGCCTTCGATATCGTGCAGCGTGCCGGCGTTACGCCGCCGGAGCACCACACGCAACTGCTGTTCCCGATGACGCATGACGGCGAGAAGCTGGGCCGCGCATGGCTGAAAGCCGCCGAAACCGTGCTGCCATGGCTGAACGAAGGCCGCGACGTGCTGTTCCTGGTCGAAGGCGACGCCAGCACCTACGCCACCTTTGGCCACCTCGCGCGCACCGTCAGTGCCATCGACGCGCAAGTACCGGTGCAGATCATCGCTGGCGTCAACTCGTTCACCGCCGCGTGCGCGCAAGTGCCAGTGCCGTTCTCCGAACAGGACGACACGGTCGCCATCGTACCCGCCGCCTACGGTGTCAGCGCAGTCGACCGCCTGCTGCCGGATTTCGACACGCTGGTGCTGATGAAGGTGAAGCCCATCCTCGATGACCTCATCAACTGGATGGAGCGCCGCGAACTGCTGGCCGGCGCCCACTTCATCGAACGCGTCGGCGCACCGGACGAACGCCGCTACAGCGGCAACGATATTCTCGAACTGCGCGGCACCAAGGTCAGTTACCTGTCGCTGCTGATTATCAAACACGCGCACCGCATCCGCGGTGAACGCATCAAGGGCTGCCTGCGCAAGGACGGCCCGCAACCTTTACCTCTGGAGACCGCATGAGCATCACCACCAATCAGCCGGCACCGCGCGTATGCCTGGTCGCCATCACCAAACACGGCGCCGCACAGGCCGCGCGCCTGGCCGCCGACCTGCCGGAAGCGAACATCTGCACCTCGGCCAAATTCGCCGCGACCTTTGCTGAAGTCAGCAACACCGTGCGTGCCTACGATGGCGCGCTGCGCGACGAAATCGCACCGCTGTTCGAAGGCTATGATCAGATCATCTTCTTCGTCTCGCTGGGCGCCGTGGTGCGCCTGATCGCGCCGCACCTGCGCAGCAAGGACGAAGACCCAGGCATCATCGTGGTTGATGACGCGGGCCAGTACGTCATTCCTGTGTTGTCCGGCCACGTCGGCGGCGCAAATGAATGGAGCGAACGGGTGGCCGATCTGCTGGGTGCCGCGCCGGTGCTGACCACCGCATCCGACGTCGGCCGCACGATTCCCGTCGATATTCTGGGACGCCACCTCGGTTGGAAGGTGGAGGCGCCGAAGATCAACATCACGCGCGTCTCCGCGCACGTGGTCAACGGCGAACCGATCGCCTTCGTGCAGGAAGCTGGCAGCCCTGATTGGTGGACGCGTCCAACACCGCTGCCCGAAAACATCCACCGGTTCACACACTTCGATGAAGTGCCGCTGGACCGCTACGCCGCGCTGTTGTGGGTGACGCACGCCGATGTGCCTGAAGAGCGCTGGACTGCATTGAAAGAACGCCTGGTGGTCTACCGCCCACCAGTGGAAGCATGAGCGATCAATACACCGTCGGCCTGGGCTGCGATCGCGGCGTGCTGCTGGAGACGGTGCGCGAAGCGCTGCAAGCCGCACTGGCATCAGCCGGCGTGCGTGCCGACCAAGTGGTGGCCGCCGCCAGCATCACGCTGAAGAAGGACGAAGTAGCACTGCTCGCGCTGGCCGAGGAAAACGGCTGGCCGCTGCACTTCTACGAAGCGCACCAACTGGCGGCGGTGGAAGTGCCGCATCCATCCGAAACCGTGCGCAAGTACACCGGCACGCCATCGGTCAGCGAAGCAGCAGCATTGCTGGCCGCAGGGCCAAATACGCCGATGACCGCGCTGGTCGTCGAAAAACATAAACTCAAAGGAGCCCACGGCCGCAATGCCACCGTCTCCATCGCAAGGAAAACACCATGAGCGTAGCAGGAAAAATCATGCTGGTCGGGATCGGTCCCGGCGCGGTTGAACATATGACGCAGCGCGCGCGCGACGCCATTGCAGAATCGGACGTCGTGATCGGCTACGTCACCTATATCAAGCTGGTGGCGGACCTCATCGAAGGCAAAGAGATCATCCGCAAATCGATGACCGAAGAACTGGACCGCGCCGTCAGCGCGCTGGAAGCGGCGCGCGCCGGCAAGAAGGTGGCGCTGATTTCGTCGGGCGACGCCGGTGTCTACGGCATGGCCGGCCCGACCTACGAGGTGCTGTTCCAGGCCGGCTGGACGCCGGATGATGCGGTGCAGGTCGAGATCATTCCCGGCGCCTCGGCGCTGAACAGCTGCGCCGCGCTGGTTGGCGCGCCGTTGACGCACGACTTCTGCGCCATCTCGCTGTCCGACTTGCTGACGCCGTGGCCGACCATCGCACGCCGCCTGGATGCGGTGGCCATGGCCGATTTCGTGGTCGCGCTGTACAACCCGAAAAGCGGTCGCCGCACGCGCCAGATCGTCGAGGCACAGCGCCTGTTCCTGCGCCATCGCCGCCCGGATACGCCGGTGGCCATCGTCAAGAGTGGTTATCGCCGCCGTCAGAACATCGTCTTCACCACGCTGGACACGATGGCCGAAGCGGACATCGGTATGCTCAGCACCGTCCTGATCGGCAATAGCAATACCTTCGTGCGACATGGCCTGATGGTCACGCCGCGCGGCTACGCCAACAAGTACGACATGGAAGAGGGCGGCGCCACGCGCGACGGCGAGAAGGCGGGCCGTTCGCTGTCGACCGGCCTGCTGGGCTGGCTGGAAACGCTGCAAGCCGAACACGCTGCCGGCGACAGCATCGAAACGCTGGCGGCGCGTCATCGCCTGCCGGCTGACTACATCCGCGACACTTTGGCCGAACCGGTGGAAGCCGAGGCCGTCGCCAGCGAGGAGAGCGAAGCATGACTGAAGCCGTCGTCAAGCCGAAAATCGGCAACTACTACCGTCACATCCTGATCTGCACCGGCCCGCGTTGCAGCCAGGACGGCGCCTCGCAAGCGCTGTTCGACAGCCTGGGCGACAAGTTCAAGGCGGCCGGTCTGAACGAAGGCCCGTTGCGCGTCAAGCGCAGCCGTGTCAGCTGCTTTGCGGCCTGCAAGGGTGGCCCGGTGATGTGCGTGCAGCCGGATGGCACGTGGTACTACAACGTTACGCCGGAGAATATGGACCGCATCATCGAAGACCACCTGTGCAACGGCAAGAAGGTTGAGGACCTGGTGTTCCACCAAGCTGGCGAGCCCGAGGTTTGAGTTGCCACAAGGCGGCGCACACAGAATTCGGGGTATCAGGCCAAAAGTGAGCTAAACTTCTACTTTCGCCGATCACATTGGAGTTTTAATAAAATGGCATCAGTCAACAAAGTCATCATCGTCGGCAATCTGGGTCGCGATCCGGAAATTCGCTACATGCCTAGCGGTGATGCGATCGCCAACATCGCAGTGGCGACTTCTTACAAATCGAAAGACCGCAATACCGGTGAGCAGAAAGAGCTGACCGAGTGGCACCGTATTTCGTTCTTCGGCCGTCTGGCGGAAATCGTCGGCCAGTACCTGAAAAAAGGCTCGTCGGTCTACGTCGAAGGCCGCCTGCAGACCCGCAAGTACACCGACAAGGATGGCGTAGAAAAGTACGCAACCGACATCATCGCTGAAAACATGCAGATGCTGGGCGGTCGCGCCGGCATGGGCGGCGACGCTGGCGGCGACGACAGCGGTTACGGCGGTGGCGGTGGCTACGAAGCCCCACCACAGCGCCAGGCTCCGGCCCCGCGCCCGCAAATGGCGCCACCGGCCCCGGCACCACGCCCGGCTCCGCGTCCAGCGCCGAATTTCTCGGATATGGATGACGATATTCCGTTCTGATCGGTTTCGCAGCTGAACTTTAAAAAAAGCCCGTGCACGTTGCTGTGACGGGCTTTTTTCTTGCCTCACAAATTTTCCCATGATCTCAAGCCAACTACTATTTCTCTTTAGCGCCCTGGGCGCCGTCAACGGGATTTTCCTGGCGTTGTATCTTTTCAGCCGCCGGTCGAATCGCCTGGGGAACAGCTTGTTGGGTGCTTTGTTGCTGGCGATAAGTATCCGAACCTTCAAATCGACTGTTTATTATTTCAATCCCGATCTCGCAGTGGAGTTTTTGAAGTTTGGTTTATCGGCCTGCTTGCTGATCGGGCCACTGACTTATCTGTATGTGCATAGCAGCCTTGCGGATCTTGCACAGCGTGCCCCAAGCCGGCACTGGCACAAGCATCTGTTGCTGACATTGGTTCTCATCGTTGCAGGAATCGTTTTCCCTTATGCTAAATATCCGGGTAGCTGGTATTACTTCGTTTGTGGCATTCATGCCTACTGGTTCTTCTATTTATTGCTGGCGGGCTGGCAGCTGTGGAGATCACGTGCCCTGTTATCCAGCTTCCGCCAAAAGCCGCTTTTATTCAGCGCTTATTTCGGCAGTTTCTTAATATTGATCGCTTATGTCAGCACGGCGTTTACTTCGTATATCGTCGGTGCATTGTCGTTTACTTTCTCGATTCACCTGACCATCTTGTCGTATTTTTTGCAAAACGAGAAAAAAGAGAAGTATCAGAATAGAAAACTGAATGAGAAAGACGCCGCTGCATTGCTGGAAGCACTGGATAAAGTCATGCGTGAACAGCAGCTATACCTGAATCCAGTGTTGAGCCTGGCGTTGCTGGCCAAGAAGGTGGGCAATCTTCAAACGACGATTTCTCAGGTAATCAATGAAAATTCCGGAAAGAGCTTCAATCTCTATATCAATGAGTTCCGTATTCAGCATGCCAAGAGCCTGCTGGTCAGCGATGCTCACCTGAACATGGAACTGGTGGCCGAACGCAGTGGTTTTAATTCCAATTCCACTTTCTTTGCTGCGTTCAAAAAAATTACGGGTCAGACGCCTGCCAGCTACCGGTCTGCGTTCATGGCCGAACAAGCCGCGTCCTAGAGCGGCAATCCGCTCCGGAATCATCTATCCGGAGTCCGGAATTATGGTTTTCGACCATGGACGCCGACACTCATCCTAAGCTGGTATCCGGCAGCGCACTTCGCGCCGGCCACCGTACATGCCTTCGGAAAAAAGGTAAAGCTTAGGATAATGTATGACTCAATATAGCTTCTGGCGCGTCTTCCTTGGTATGGTGTTTTTATTCTGTCTTGCTCCCGCCAGAGCGGATGATACAAGTCAGATCAGCCACACATTAACGGACTATATGGAAGGCACGGCAAATGGCGATCCCGGCAGGCTAAAAAACGCGTTTCATCCCGATTTCAAACTATATGCGGTCGATGCTGCCGGCAAGTTATTGATACGCTCCGGCGAACAATATATTGCGGATATAAAACCGGGCGAGAAAATCAACCGCATCGGACGTATCCTGTCCATCGATCTGGAGGGTACAGTGGCGACGGCAAAGGTAGAGATACTGATGCCGGGTTTCAGGCTCTACACGGATTACTTCCTGCTGGTGAAATACCAGAATCAATGGAAAATCGTGCAGAAGAGTTATACCTGGAAAGCAGCGCCCCAGAGGCAAGGCAAAATCCTTTTTGTTACCTCAAACAAGGATACCTACGGCAATACCAAAATCAACGCGGCCAATCATTTTCAAGAGATAAGCATCGCCTATGACGTATTCACAAAAAATGGCTATGCGGTGGACTTTGTCAGCCCTGACGGTGGCGCCATTCCGCTAGGTTATATCGAAACATCGGACAAGACGCAGAAGGGCTATCTGTATAACGCCGAGTTCATGCACCAGCTCAAAACGACGCGCAAGCCGGAGAGCATCAACGCTGCCGACTACCAGGCGGTCTATTACAGTGGCGGTGGCTCGGCCATGTTCGGCGTCGCCGACAACATCGATATCCAGAATCTGGCCTCCGCCATCTACGCCAAGGGCGGCGTTGTATCCGCCATCTGTCATGGCACGGCAGGCATAGTCAATGTAAAAAATAAGGATGGTTCCTCCATCGTCGCGAACAAAAAAATCACCGGCTTCCCCGACATGTTTGAAGACACGGAAGCTGCGTATTACAAAGCCTTCCCGTTCTCGATCGATAAAGAAATCACCAGGAATGGCGGCAATTTTGTCTACGCCAAAACGTGGGCAAGCAACTTCGTCGTTACGGACGGTCATATCGTCACTGGCCAGGACCCTTCTGCTACCGCTGCTGTCGCCCAAAAAGTCATCGATACGCTGAAGGGGAATCAGCCATGAAAGTGCATAACAAGTTTCTCCTGATTGGCTGCCTGGTGCTGTTGCCTTTCACGGCACGTGCCAATGATGTGCAGGCCTTCGACAACATCTTTACCGATGTCAACTCGCCCGACAAGCCAGCCGTAGCAGTCGCTTTGCTGAAGAAAGATAAAGTCATTTATCAAAAATCTTTTGGCAGCGCCAATCTTGAATACAAGGCGGCTGCCACCGTCGATACCAAGTTTCAGGTGGACACGCTGGCCTGGGAGTTTATTGCCTATGCCACGCTGCTGCTGGAAGACCAGGGAAAAATACGGCTGGATGACGATATCCGAAAATACCTGCCGGAGTTGCCCGTGTTCGACCATCAGGTCACGATCAATCATTTGTTGAGTTCAACGGATGGCATCTATGGCTACAAGGTGTTGAGGTCGCTGGCGGGATGGGAATCGAAAACAGCGGGCCAGCAACAGGCCGTCATGCAGCTGGTAAAGCGGCAGAAGTCCTTGAATTTCCGCCCGGGGACTGAGTTTTCACCTGGCGGCAATACCAGGCTGATACTGCTGGCGAACATTGTGGAAGCCGTGTCGGGGCAATCATTCGACGCGTTCTGCAAGACGCATATCTTTGAGCCCCTGGGCATGACGAATACGCTGTTTGTCTACGATGACCAGACAGTGCTGGGCAATGTGGCGGTGCCGTATCGGGATGCGGGCAAGGGCGTGTACAAGCTGGACTATGGCAGTAGCAGCGCCGCCGGTCCGGTCAATCTGTATGCATCGATTAAAGACCTGGCGACCTGGCGATCCCATGTCTTGTCGCGCGCCGAGGCAAGCAGACTCGACCGGCCGATCAAGCTGGATAGTGGTGTGGTGATCAGAGATATCTCCAGCATCTCGATCTACGGCCAGCAGCATGCCGGCAAGGAGAGGGGCATTGCCAAGATCTACCAGCTTGGCAGTTTCGGCGGCTACGCGAGTTCCATTTTCCGTTTCCCGGCACAAGAGATCACCGTCATCGTCCTCAGTTCGGGATTGGCTTACAACGGAAGTTATGGCATGCGCCTGGCGGCAACGCTGTTAAAGAATGATTTCCTTGAGGAAGAGACGATCGATTACAGCAAAATCAAACGTGTGGCCTTGCCTCCCGAGCAGCTGAAGAAATTCGAAGGAAATTATTGGAACAAGGAACGCGGCATCCCGGCAAAAGCGTATGTCAAAAACGGCGTTCTGCACTACAGCAGAGTGGAAGGAACTGAACGGGTTTTAATTCCGTTGGACGAGACGCTGTTCCAGATGCAGATAGACGGGGATGACCATTACCACATCAAATTTGTAGGGCAGAATATGCATTTTTCCATGAGTGGCAGCGATCCGATTATTTTTGAACCGCATATTCCAGCGCAGTACACCAGGACCGAACTGGCGCAGTTTGCCGGCGTTTTCTATAGTGACGAGCTCAATTCTTCTTTCGTGCTCGAAGAGCACAACGGGATACTAACCGCCAGCAATATACGCGTTGGGCAGATCAAGCTGAAACCGGTCAAAAAGGATGTGTTCTACGGGGATAAAAGCTTTATGGCAGGCGTTCAGTTCAAGCGCGGCAAGAATAATGACGTGCTTGGATTTCAGGTCGTCGTTGATGAGGCCAGGAACCTGGAATTCAAGAAAATCCCCACGGTGGCCGGTACGCGCTGAGCGCCTTCACTTCGCCGGCAAGATCTCCTTGCGGAACCAGTTGTCGAGCATCTGCTTCTCGTAGCCGTACAGGTCTTGCTGGTACATATTGAAGCCCATCTGGTAATTCGGGTCGGCCAGTTTTTTCTCGCCGCTGCTGATAACCTTGCCGTCCTGTTCGATGCTGTAGCGCAGGTGGATGCGTGGCCAGTCGGCCTGGCCTTTGGTGACGCGGATATCGCGCACCGGGACGCGGGGGAAGACATCGCCCGCCAGGTCGATATCGAGGAACTCCACTTTCAGCACCTGGCCGGCTGGAAGCTGCCCGGACAACTTGTTCAGGTGTTCGGTGAAGTTGTACTCCATCGTTTCCAGGTCCTTGTAATGGCGCGGCACATCGGTCATCTCGGTCGCGTTGATGTAGCTGACGTTGGCTTCGGCGGCGACGCTGCCCGCAGTAAGTGCGAAGACGATTGCGACAGCGGTTTTCAATGCAGACGTTTTCATGGCGGTCTCTTATACAAAGTATTGTTGGGAGACTATACGCCTTTTTGGCCAGGGCCCCGTCGCACGGCGTGTGCGGCGGGGCTTCGCTACTCAGGCGCGCAGCTGCAGGATCTCGACCTGGCGGTCCGCCAGCAGCGGCAGGGCGCGACCGATCACCAGCGACTGGTAGTGCTCGGACTGGCGATGCGCTTCCAGTGCCGCTTCGTCGCGGTAGTGCTCCAGTAGTAGCACACTGTGAGGCTGATCGACGCCCCGGTAGGCTTCGTAGCCGAGGCAGCCAGCTTCGGCCAGCGACTTGGGACGCATTTCCGCCACGATCGCCAGCACCTCGCCCAGCTTGCCGTCCACCGGCTGCCAGCGGGCGACGACGGTGATGCCGCCGGCGCTCATGCTGCTGCTCCTTGCAGGGCTTTGACGATTTCCTTGGCCAGCGCGCCGCCCGAGGCGGGGTTCTGGCCAGTCATCAGGCGGCCGTCGACCACGACCTTTTCCTGCCACACATCGGCCGAGGCGTAGATCGCGCCTTCTTCGCGCAGCGCGGTTTCCAGATTGAACGGTACGTCGGCCTGGGCGTAGCCGGCTTCTTCGTCATTCGAGAACGAGGTCAGCTTGCGGCCGTGCACCAGTGGCGTGCCATCTTCCAGCTTGACGCCGAGGAAGGCTGCCGGGCCGTGGCAGACGGCGGCAACGATCTTGCCGGCTTCCCAGGCGCTGACCACGGCGCGTTTGACGTCGGGATCATGGGCGATGTCGACCATCGGGCCGAGGCCGCCAGGGAAGAAGATGGCGTCATAGTCGCGCACATCGACTTCTGCCAGCTTGCGGCTATGGTTCAGGCGGCGAATCGCGGCGCTGTTGCGGAAGGCCAGTTGCGCCGGGTCGGCGCCGTCGTAGCCGTCTTCCGGGATGGCGCCGCCCATTGGCGACGCGTATTCGACAGCGATGCCGGCTTGTTCGAACACCTCGACCGGGTGCGCGACTTCAGGGAAGAAATAACCGGTGGGACGTTTGTTCGGGCCAATCTCTGCAGCGTTTGTCAAAATAAACAGTACGTGTTTGATGCTCATGATAAGCTCCTGTGGTTTGAAAGAATCCCGTAATGTCGCGGGGTTGAGGTAACTATAGGCGCATCGGCCAGGCGGCGGTAGATACTGCTATGATGACTCAGTGTCAAATTATTTGAGCCAATCATGAGTAATCCTTCGCCAATACTTGATGAACTGCGCGCCATGGCCATCTTCGCCACCGTGGTGCGCAGTGGCAGTTTCGCTGCCGGTGCCCGCGCGCTGGGACTGACGCGCGCCGTGGTCAGTCATCACGTCCGCACGCTGGAGGCCAAGCTGGGCGTGCCGCTGGCGCAGCGCAGCACCCGCAGCTTCAGCCTGACGCCGGCCGGCGAGGCGTTCCGCGTGCATTGCGAGCGCTTGCTGGATGAGGCCAACGATGGCATCCGGGGCATGGAATTGCTGCGGGCCGAGCCGCGCGGCGAGGTGCGCATCACCTGTTCGCATCACTTCGGCAGCAAGCGCATCATGCCGGCGCTGCTGGAGTTCCGCCGCCGCTATCCGGCGATACGTGTGCATGTGGCGATGAATGACGCCAATGTCGATCTGGTGCAGCAAGGGATAGAGCTGGCGGTGCGCGCCGGCCCGCTGGCGGATTCATCGCTGGTGGCGCGGCGGTTGGTGCGCGAGCCGACCATGTTGTGCGCTTCGCCGGCGTATTTGCGCCGCTACCGCGCGCCGTCCGCAGTGGATGAACTGGAGCAGCATCGCTGGGTGATCTATCCGCCGACGCAGCGCGCCGCCACGGTGCGCATCGATGGCAAGGAGATGCAGATTCCGGTAAAGGGCGATGTGGTCACCGACAGCGCCGCCGCGCGCCTGGCTTTCGTGCTGGCCGGCGAAGGCATCGCCCGTCTGCCAGCGTATGACGCGGCGTCGCTGCTGGCAACGGGAGAACTGGTCCACGTGCTGCCGGAAGCGCAGACCGCGCCGCTGGAAATCTACCTGGTGCATTCGCAACGCATCGGCCCGAGCGCCCGCCTGCTGCGCGATTTCCTGCTGGATGCAGGAGCACAGGCTGACTAAACACCCTCCCTTTACGCAACTTTACGCAGCTTATAGTCAGGCTGTAAATATTTCCGCATGGGAATTTGATAGCATCTGCTGACCCTCTCACATGCGAGATCGTCATGCCTAAATTTTCACGTACTTCCCTGATGCTTGCCATCGCCGCGCTGTTAAGTGCTTGCGGTAGCAGCAATGATACTGCTTCCGAAACCACTTCAGCGGCGCCGCTGGCGACGGCTTCCACCATCCTGCAACTTGACGACGGCGAGCTGACGCCGTCCGATGCGACGCAATTTGCGCAGCCTTCGTTCCACATGGCGCCGGTGCTGCTGGATACACCGGCCGATGCGCAAACGGCGGTGCATACGCAAACCGTGCCGACCGCGTTCCGCCGCCTCAACACGCGCCAGCTGACGCTGGATTCGTTGCGCGTCGCCCAGGCCAACCGCAGCAGCGACAGCGATAGCTCATCGGCGACGCCGCTGGCGACTGCCACCACGGTGGTCACCTACACGCCGGCGCAAATCCGTGCCGCGTATGGCTTGCCGGCGCTGCCCGGCAGCTACAGCAACCTGAGCGCAACGCAAGCGGCACAACTGGGCGCCGGCCAGACCATCTACATCGTCGACGCCATGCATAACCCGAACGTGGCTGCCGAGCTGTCGGCCTTCAACAGCAAATTCGGCCTGCCGGCCTGCACCACCAGGACCATTGCCACCAACGCCAGCCTGCCGTTGGCGAGCGCATCCAGCAGCGCTTGCGAATTGTCGATTGTCTACAGCACGTCCAGCGGCGGCATGACCGCCACCGCGCCAACCTATGATTCCGGCTGGGCCACCGAGATCGCGCTTGATGTGCAGTGGGCGCACGCCACCGCGCCATTGGCGCGCATCGTACTGATCGAATCGGCCAGCGCCAGTTACAGCGATCTGCTGGGCGGCGTGCGCCTGGCCAACAACCTCGGCGCGGGCGTGGTGTCGATGAGCTTTGGCGGTAGCGAAACCAGCAGCACCAGCTCGGTCGATAGCGTGTTCTCCGCCGCCAATATGACCTATCTCGCCGCGACCGGGGACTCGGGCGCGGGCGTGGCCTGGCCATCGGTGTCGTCCAAAGTGCTGGCGGTCGGCGGCACCACGCTGACCTATGGCGGCGCGGGCGCGCGTTCGGAAGTGGTGTGGTCGAGCACCGGCGGCGGCGTCAGCGCCTATGTGGCAACGCCGGCGTATCAGAGCAGCGCCGTGCCGGGCATGGGCACCACCAGCCGCCGCACTGTGGCGGACGTGGCCTTCAATGCCGATCCGAACAGCGGCCAGTATGTGGCGGTGATCGCTTCCGGCAGCAGCACGGTGAAGTGGACCAGCGTCGGCGGCACCAGCCTGGCGACGCCGCAATGGGCTGGCCTGGTGGCCATTGCCAATGCGTTGCGCGCGGTTAATGGCAAGGCCGCGCTGGCTGCACCACATGCGGCGCTGTACACCAATATCTCCACCGTGGCCGGTACGTACGCCAGCGTGTTCAAGGACATCACCAGCGGCAGCCACGGCACCTGCTCGGCGTGCAGCGGTGAAACCGGTTACGACCAGGCCACCGGCCTCGGCACGCCGAACGGCGACGCGCTGCTGTCGACCTTGTCCGGCCTGACCGTGCAGACGGCGCCGGTCGTGACGGCCGCCACCATCAACGGCAAGGCCGGCACGGCGCTGAGCTTTACCGCGCCGGTCACGGCCAGCAATGCGGTGACGTATGCGCTGTCCGGCGCGCCGTCGGGCATGAGCATCAGCAGCGCTGGCGTGGTCAGCTGGGCTGCGCCGGTGGTGGGCACGTATAGCGTCACCATCACCGCCAAGGACAGCGTGAACGGCCTCAGCGGTTCGGGCGTTATCACCGTGGTGATTGCTGCGGCCAGCAGCAGCTCCAACACCACCACCACTACGACCACCACCACCGCCAGCGGCGGCCCGGTTATCAAGGCCAGCGCCATGACGGGCGTGGCCAACCGCGCGCTGAGCGGCACCATCAGCATCAGCGATGCGACCAGCAAGTCGGTGTCGGTCAGCATTTCCGGTGCACCGCTGGGCATGACTTTCCAGGTCAATGGCATGCAGATCACCGCCACCTGGGCGGCGCCGAAAGTCGGCAGCTACACGCTGAAAGTGGTGGCCACCGACAGCAATGGCGCCAGCGCCGCCGCTTCCATTCCGGTCACTGTCACCGCGCGTTAGCCCTCCCTCCGCCTAAAGCACGAGGCCCGGTCCACTCCCATGCAGGGTGACCGGGCCCTTTTGTTTCCGCTACATTCTGGTATAGTCTCGCCGCTAATTGGTCAGGCCAATTGTTACGTGGTCAGGCCATATATTTAGCAATGAATAGTTTGACTGTGTAATAAAACTGTTTTAAACTGCCTTAAGTTTTTGCGCTATATCAAGTTTTTACGCCCGCTGCAGCCGCTTGCTACCGGGTGCTTTCCTCCCCAAAACTCATCATTCGCTACCTATGTCCTCAGGCAAATTCAGTCCCTCGCGACGGACTATTCTCATGGCCACTGCAGCGGCCGTTCCTATCGCATCCATCCCTCTGGTCCGCCAGGCACACGCCGACGGCCTGGAAAATGTCCAACTCAGCCAGTACCAGCCGGTGTTTTTCTCGGCGCCGGAATGGCAATTCATCATGGCCGCCTGCGACCGCCTGATCCCGGCCGAAGGCCGTGGCCCTGGCGCGCTGGAAACCAACGTGCCGGTGTTCATCGACCAGCAACTGCATAACGGCCTGGGCGATGACGTCTACATGGATGGTCCGCACCCGGAAAATCCGGCGCCGACGCTGGGCTTCCAGGGCACGCTGACGCCGCAGCAGAGCTACCGCGCCGGCATCAAGCTGTCGCAGCAATATGCCAGGCAAAAGTACGGCAAGCAGTTCGAGCAACTGCCGGACGCCGACAAGGATGCGCTGCTGACCGCGCTGCAAAAGAACGAGATCAGCTTCGCCGAGCTGGGCGAGCCGGCGCTGAAGGCGTCGTCGTTCTTCGGGCAGTTGCTGGGCGACGCCAAGAACGGCTATCTGGCCGACCCTATGTACGGCGGCAACAAGGACATGAAGGCATGGGTGGCGATCGGCTTCCCTGGCGCCCGCGCCGCCTTCACCGAATGGGTGGACACGCACAACGTCAAGTATCCGCTGGGTCCCGTCAGCGTCAGCGGAAAACGCGCATAACAGCGTCGCATAAGAACAGAAAGAACATCATGGCAAACATTACTAACGACGAAGTCGACGTCGTCATCGTCGGCCTCGGTTGGGCCGGCTCGATCATGGCCATCGAACTGGCCAAGGAAGGTCTGAAAGTGCGCGCGCTGGAACGCGGCCCGGACCGTCCACCGGAAGATTTCGCCTACCCGAAACCAGCCGACCAATACGCCTACGCGATCCGCAACAAAGTCTTCGCGACGCCGCGCGACGCCGCGCTGACCGTACGCTACAACGACAGCGAAACCGCGCTGCCTACCCGCAAGTGGGGCGCGTTTGCGCCTGGCACCGGCGTCGGCGGCTCCGGCCTGCACTGGACCGGCGTGCTGATCCGCCCGACCACCACCGACATCAAGCTGAAGACCTACGCCGACCACGCCTACAAGCGCGGCACGCTCGATCCTGACATGCGCATCAAGGACTTCCCCTTCACCTGGGACGAGATCGAACCGTACTTCGACAAGTTCGACAAGATCTGCGGCCTGTCCGGCAACACCGGCAACCTGAACGGCGTGATCCAGCCGGGCGGCGATCCGTTTGAAGGCCCGCGCTCCAGCCCGTACCCGCTGCCGGCGCTGCACGACACCTACAACAGCTCGCTGTTTGCCGAGACCGCGAAGAAGATGGGCTACCACCCGTTCCCGAATCCATCGGCCAACGTGTCGCAGGCGTGGACCAACCCGTACGGCGCGCAGCTGGCGCCGTGCAACTACTGCGGCTACTGCTCCAAGTATCCATGCCTGAATTACTCCAAAGCTTCACCGCAGACGACCATCCTGGATGTGGTGAAACGCATGCCGAACTTCAGCATGCGCACCAACGCCAACGTCATCCGCGTTGACCTGCACGCCGACAAGAAGACCGCCAAAGGCGTCACCTACGTCGACGAAAACAAGAACGAAGTGTTCCAGCCGGCCAGGATCGTCATCCTGTCCAGCTTCCAGTTCGCCAACGTGCGCCTGATGATGTTGTCGGGCATCGGCCAGATCTACAATCCGCTGACCGAGACTGGCACTATCGGCCGCAACTACGCCTTCCTGAGCAATGGCGACGCGACGCTGTTCTTCAAGGACAAGCACTTCAACCCGTTTGCCACCGCCGGCGCCACCGGCGAAATGTTCAACGACATCTCACCAGGTAATTTCGAAGACGGCATCAAGCTGGGCTTCATCGGCGGCGCCAAGATCCACAGCTCGCAAGCGACCGGTGCGCCGATCGGCACCGCGCTGCCAAAAGGCACGCCAGGCTGGGGCAAGGGCTGGAAAGAAGGCATGGTCGACTGGTATGGCCGCTCGATGAAAATCGGCATCACCACCACCTGCATGTCGTATCGCGGCCACCACCTGGACCTGGACCCGAACTACAAGGACCCATGGGGCCAGCCGCTGCTGCGCATGACCTTCGACTGGCGCCAGAACGAGCTGAAGCTGCAACGCTACCTGCGCGACATGGTGCTCGGGATTGCCAAGGAACTCGGTCCGGACCATATCAACGAGAATTTCCTGTCGCTGGATTCGCACTGGGACATCACCAAGTACGTGTCGACCCACAACGTGGGCGGCGCCATCATGGGCGATTCGCCGCGCGACTCGGCGCTGAACCGCTACCTGCAATCGTGGGACGTGCACAATGTGTTCGTACCGGGCGGCAACGCGTTCCCGCAGAACTTCCAGGCCAATCCGACCGCGACCATTGGCGCCATCACGCTGTTTGCTGCCGAAGCGATCAAAAAACAATACCTGAAAAACCCTGGCCCGCTGGTGCAAGTATGATCAACAAACTGACGCAATTCCTCACCACGGCAGTGCTGGCGCTGGCTGGCGCCGCTGCCAACGTGGCACATGCCGCCCCGGACCAGGCGCTGATCCAGCGCGGCGCATACCTGGCGCGCGCCGGCGACTGCATCGCCTGCCACAGCGCACCGGGCAAGCCGGCGTTTGCAGGCGGCCTGGCGATCGATAGTGGTCACGGCATCATCTACTCGACCAACATCACACCGGACAAGCAAAAAGGCATCGGCACCTACACCGAGCAGCAATTCTCGGACGCCGTGCGCAAAGGTGTGAAGCCGGATGGCACGCACCTGTATCCGGCCATGCCGTACACCAGCTACGCCAAGGTCAGCGATGCCGACATGAAGGCGCTGTATGCCTTCTTCCAGTCGGGCGTGAAAGCATCGACCTTCGAGCCGCCGGCAACGAAGATGAGCTTCCCGTTCAATATGCGCTGGGGCATGGGCGTATGGAACTACTTCTTCGCCGACACCAAGCCGTTCATCGCGCAAGCGGGCTGGAGCGACAAGGTCAAGCAAGGCGCGTATCTGGTCGAAGGCCTGGGTCACTGCTCCAGCTGCCACACGCCGCGCGGCTTCGCGATGAACGAGAAGGCCAGCAACAGCGGCCAGGCCAACTTCCTCGCCGGTGGCGAGCTGAACGACTGGCCGGTGCCATCGCTGCGCGGCATGCCGCGCTGGAACGAAGCGCAGATCGTCGACTACCTGCAGACCGGCCGCAACCACGGTTCGGCGGTAGCGGGCGAAATGACCGCCGTGGTTGAGCACAGCACCTCGCACCTGCGCGAAGAAGACCTGGGTGCAATCGCCGCCTACCTGAAGGCTCTGCCGCCGGTACCGCCACGCGGTCCTGCCGTCAAGCCGCAAGGCAAGGACGAGACCGCTCGCAAGCTGACCGCTGCCGTCAACCTGTCGCTGGGAGAACGCCTGTACCTCGACAACTGCTCGGCCTGTCACTTCGTCAACGGCAAGGGCGCCTCGCGGGTATTCCCCGAGCTGGATGGCGCCACGGTGATCAACGCCGACAATCCGACCGCGCTGGTGAACGTCATCCTGCATGGCGCGCGCACGCCGTCGACCGAGAAAGCGCCGTCGATCCTGGTGATGCCAGGCTTCTCGCGCCGCCTCAGCGACGCCGAAGTCGCCACGCTGGCCACCTTCCTGCGCCAGGGCTGGACCAACAGCGCCGCCAGCGTCTCCGAACGCGAAGTCGCCAAAATCCGCGCCAAAGCCGCCCACTAAAACTCCGGGGTCAGTTCTGCCAAACGTACACGAGCTCGTGTACGTTTGGCAGAACTGACCCCGGTTCTTATAAGTTTTTCGCCTTTGTGAAGTTGTTTTTATTCGTTTTGTTTAATTTTGACGAAACGTATGCTGGCGTCTATCGCCATCAACGCACAAAGGTTTCCCATGTCAGAAGTCCTCGACCTGCCGGAGCAACTGGCAGCCGTCAAATCCCAAGCTGAATCTTCGGGCCTGTCCTATGCCGGCGGTGTGCCGCCTGACGTGGCCTGGCAATTGTTCTCCAGCGGCCAGGTGCTGCTGGTCGATGTGCGTACCGCCGAGGAACGTAAATTCGTCGGCCATGTGCCCGACAGTCTGCATGTGGCCTGGGCCACCGGCACCGCGCTGACCCGCAATCCCCGTTTCGCCCGTGAGCTGGAAGCCAGAATCGGCGGCAAGGATGCTGTTGCCTTGCTGCTGTGCCGCAGCGGCAAGCGCTCGGTGCTGGCCGCCGAGGCCGCCGCCAAGGCGGGCCTCGGCAATGTCTTCAATGTGCTGCAAGGCTTTGAGGGCGAGATCGATGCGCAGCAGCAGCGCGGCAAGGCCGATGGCTGGCGCTTCCATGGCTTGCCCTGGGTACAGGACTGACACCATGGCCACCTTCGACATCACCGGTGTCGTGCAGTCACTGCACGAGGCGCGGCATAGCTGGCGCCAGACGCAACGCCGCAACAGCGAGGCGGGCAACCGCGAGTTTCCATCGCGCGATGCGCTGTCGTCGATTATCGATTGCCTCAAGGGCGTGCTGTTCCCGATGCGCCTCGGCCCGCCCGACCTGCGCCAGGAGAGCGAAGACTTCCACGTCGCCCACGCGCTGGATGCGTCGCTGCACGCGCTGCTGCATCAGGTGAAACGCGAGCTGGCCTACAACGCCAACCTGCGCGGCGATGGCGGCCCGGTGGACGAGGAAGCGCTGACTGCCGTGCGCAGTTTTGCCGCCGCCTTGCCTGGCATCCGCACGCTGCTGGACAGCGATGTGCTGGCCGCCTATCAGGGCGATCCGGCCGCGCGCAGCGTCGATGAGGTGCTGCTGTGCTATCCGGGCGTGCTGGCGATGATTCATTACCGCCTGGCGCATCAGCTGTACGCGCTGGGACTGCCGCTGCTGGCGCGCATTGTTTCCGAGCTGGCGCACAGCGCCACCGGCATCGACATCCATCCAGGCGCGCAGATCGGCGCCGGCTTCTTCATTGATCACGGCACCGGCGTGGTGATCGGCGAAACCGCCGTCATCGGCGAGCGCGTGCGCGTCTACCAGGCGGTGACACTGGGCGCCAAGCGCTTCCCCACCGATGCCGAGGGCAATCTGCAAAAAGGCCTGCCGCGCCATCCGGTGGTGGAGGATGACGTGGTCATCTACGCCGGCGCCACCATCCTCGGCCGCATCACGCTGGGCAAGGGCGCCGTCATCGGCGGCAATGTGTGGCTGACGCACGACGTGCCGGCCGGCGGCCGCGTGGCGCAGGCCGAATCACGCGAAGGCGCGCAAGCCAATGGCATAGGTGCGTCATGACAGCGACGATTGCCAATACGCTGGTGCAGGGCTTTGGCCTCGGTGTGCGTCAGTTGCGCGAGGCGCAGGGCTGGTCGCAGGAGCGGCTGGCGGAGAACTCAAACCTCAACCGCTCCTACATCGGGGAGATCGAGCGCGGCGTGGTGATTGCTTCGCTGGTGACGGTGGAAAAGCTGGCCACCGCGCTGAATCTGACGCCGGCCGCGCTGCTGCTGCACGGTGAACGGTGGCGGCAACCGCAAGCTTGATGGCTATAGCCTGTTGAGCGCTTAGGTATCACACCGCACACTAGGCTAGTTACTTTCTTTAACTAATCCAGATGGGAGTCATGATGTCGGCAACAGTAGGTGGGACCACGGCGCTGGGCGATAGCGCCGCACGGCAATTAGCAAACGCAACCAAGACCGCACCGCAGCTCTCGACCATCAGCCCGCGCTGGCTGACGCATCTGCTGCAATGGGTGCCGGTGGAGGCCGGTATCTACCGCCTGAACCAGGTCAAGAATCCGGAAGCGATCAAGGTCACCTGCACCGCGCGCGAAGAAGAAAACCAGCTGCCGCGCACCTATGTCGACTACGAAGAAAATCCGCGCGAGTATTTCCTCAACGCGGTATCGACCATTCTGGATGTGCATACCCGCGTGTCCGACCTGTACAGCAGCCCGCACGACCAGATCAAGGAACAGCTGCGCCTGACCATCGAGACGATCAAGGAAAACCAGGAATCCGAGCTGATCAACAACCCGGATTACGGCCTGCTGGCGCAAGTGACCGACGAGCAGCGCATCTTCCCGCTGACCGGCGCACCGACGCCGGACGACCTCGACGAGCTGCTGACCAAGGTGTGGAAAGAGCCGGCCTTCTTCCTGACCCATCCGCTGGCGATTGCCGCCTTTGGCCGCGAGGCGACCCGTCGCGGCACGCCGCCACCGACCATCAGCCTGTTCGGCTCGCAGTTCATTACCTGGCGCGGCATTCCGCTGATTCCGTCGGACAAAGTGCCTGTGGCCGACGGCAAGTCGAAGATCATCCTGCTGCGCGTGGGCGACAAGCGCCAGGGCGTGGTGGGCCTGTTCCAGCCTGGCCTGCCGGGCGAGCAGAGCCCGGGCCTGTCGGTGCGCTTCATGGGCATCAACAACCACGCGATCTCGTCCTACCTGATTTCGCTGTACTGCTCGCTGGCGGTGCTGACGCCGGATGCGCTGGCCGTGCTCGATGACGTGGAAATCGGTAAATACCACGACTATCCAGACACTTATAAATAAGGCGCGCCGTGAGCCATCCAACTCCTTCTCTGCCGGTGGCTTCCGAGCCGGCCGGCGCGCCGTTCGATCCGGCGGCGCTGGCGCGGCTGGCGAATGCGCTGTTCCAGGCCGGGCCTGATGCGAGCCCGGCCGGTTCCACTGGCGGCTTCGGCCCGGCCGGTGCGCATGCGCCCGGCGTGTCCGGCGCGCCGGCGCCTGTCGCGCCATTGGGCACACCGCTGGGCGTGCATGGCGTGCAGGCGCCGGCCAATATCGCGCCACCGGGTTCGCCGCTGGCCAGCCCGGCCGGACTGGGCCCCAACGTGCCGGGTACGCCGATACCGCAAGGCCAGGTGCCGGGCACCAATCTGATACCCGCCTCGCCGACGCAGGTGCTGTCGCTGGGCAATCGGGCACCGGCATTGGCGCCGGCCGCACCAGCCGGCAACGGCGCGCCGGACAAGGTGTACAGCACGCTGCCGGGCTATGAGCCACGCAGCGGCAGCGCCGTGCTGGGCGTGCCGGAAGCCGTGGGCGCGGATGCGCCATCGCACGGCGGATCGTCGCCGTTCTACTTCCTCAACGAGCGTTACGGCCAGTCGGGTACTGGCGTGCCGGCCGGCTACGCGGGTGCTGCCCATCCGGGTACCGTGCTGTCGGACAGCGAGGCGGCCGCTGCGTATCCGCCAGCGGCCAGCCTGCACCCATCGCCATCGCTGGCGCTGCGCGGCTTGAGCGCGCCGCCAGCGACCGGGCTGCCGGGCACCGCGTCGCCGGTTGCCGGACCGTCGGCGACCGACCGTCCGCAATACTACTTTGTCGACGCCGTGGTCCTGCCCAGCGGCTACGTCACGCCAGCCAAGCCGCATCCACACGGCAGCGTGCCGCTGGCCAGCGGCGACCGCCATCCACCGTTCGACGTGCAGGCGATCCGCCGCGACTTTCCGATCCTGCAGGAGCGCGTGAACGGCCGCCAGCTGGTCTGGTTCGACAATGCCGCCACCACGCACAAGCCGCAATCGGTGATCGACCGCATCAGCTACTTCTACGCGCACGAGAACTCCAACATCCACCGCGCCGCGCACGAACTGGCGGCGCGCGCCACGGATGCCTACGAGGGCGCGCGGGAACGTGTGAAACGCTTCATCAACGCGCCGGAAGTGAACGAAGTCATCTTCGTGCGCGGCACCACGGAAGCGATCAACCTGGTGGCGAAAAGCTGGGGCGCGCAGCACATCGGCGAAGGCGACGAAATCATCGTCTCCAACCTGGAACACCATGCCAACATCGTCCCCTGGCAGCAACTGGCTGCGGCCAAGGGCGCTAAACTGCGCGTGATACCCGTGGATGACAGCGGCCAGATCCTGCTCGACGAATACCGCAAGCTGCTGAACGACCGCACCAAACTGGTAGCAGTGACGCAGGTATCGAACGCGCTGGGCACGATCACGCCGATCAAGGAAATCGTCGAACTGGCGCACCGTGCCGGCGCCAAAGCCTTGGTCGACGGCGCGCAATCGATCTCGCACATGCGGGTGGACGTGCAAGACCTGGGCGCCGACTTCTTCGTCTTCTCCGGCCACAAGGTATTCGGGCCGACCGGCATCGGCGTGGTGTGGGGCAAGCGCGAAGTGCTGGAAGACATGCCGCCATGGCAGGGCGGCGGCAATATGATCGCCGACGTCACGTTTGAAAAAACGGTATTCCAGCCGATTCCCAACAAGTTCGAAGCCGGCACTGGCAACATCGCCGACGCGGTTGGCCTGGGCGCCGCCATCGACTACGTCAACCGCGTGGGCATCGAAAACATCGCCCGCTACGAGAACGACTTGCTGGTCTACGGCACCGAGCAGCTGCGCAGCATCAAAGGCGTGCGCCTGATCGGCACGGCGGCCGACAAGGCCAGCGTGATGTCCTTCGTGCTGGCCGGCTACAGCACCGAAGAAGTAGGACACGCACTGAACGACGAAGGCATCGCCGTGCGCACGGGCCACCACTGCGCGCAACCGATCCTGCGTCGCTTCGGCGTTGAAACCACGGTCCGCCCGTCACTGGCGTTCTACAACACCTACGACGAAATCGACCGCCTGGCGACAGTGATCCGCCGCCTCGCCGGCCAACGCTAGTAAAACCGCAAAATCGGGGTCAGTTCTGCCAAACGTACACGGCCTCAACCGCTTAGCGGTTGAGGCCGTGTACGTTTGGCAGAACTGACCCCGGAGGCTGATCCTTCTTTGGCGGACGGTTGCGGATGGCGCCGATCTGTTTGAGTTCCTTGTCGCTGGCGTTGGCCAGCAGCGCTTCGTGCGCCTTGCCCAGTTCGATGTAGTGCACTTGCTCCGGCGTCAGCGCATTGCCGCGCAGCGCCCAGCTGGTGAGCGCGCCGGTGGCCAGGCAGCAGAGCAGGACCAGCACGGTGTAGACGGCGATCCAGCCGCCGGTCTTGAATTGCAGGATGTTGAGTGACAGGCTGGTCTTGCGCGCCGCTTCGGTGGCCTCCTGCAACTGGCCGACCATGCCGGTGACCGCCGCCTGCGTGGCAAGCGTGGCGGCCGCGCTGGCCTGGGCGCCGGCGTCGTGCGCCAGTTGTTGCGCTTCGGCGTTGATGCGCACCGCTTCGGCGATCTTGCCGTCAATCTGGCTCAGGCCGGCATTGGCCAGCCGCACCAGCTTGTCGCAATTGGCGATCTGCCGCGTGACATTGGCCACCTCGCCGTGGAAGCGGTCTACCTCCTTGGCGTGGGCGTCGAGCTTGTCGTTGAAAAGGTCGAGTTCAGCTTGGTTCATGGCGCGGCCGGCGATTAGACGATGTTGCCATCATACATCGCCGCCGCGCCCTTGTATCACTTAGCCCAAGGTCAGCGTCAGCGCGGTGGCGCCGTAGTTGGCGGTGACGTTGCTGAAACCATCCACCGTGATGGTGTTGAATTTGCCTTTCAGGCTGCCGGCGCTGATGACATTCAACACATCGCCCGCTTTCGGCTTGTAGCCGTTGGCGAACTTGATGCGCAGCGTGCCGCCGGCGATGGTGGCGGTGCCGCCCACCGTCAGCGTGCCCTGGCTGCCGGCAGCGGCGGCGCCGATGTCCAGTTCCAGCGTGGTGCTGCCGCTCAGCTGGGTGTACTTGCCGCTCAGCTTCAGTGCCGACGGCGCGTTGGCCACCAGCGTGCCGCCGCTGTTGTAGACATCACCGGCGCCGAAGGCGGCCACCGAATCGCCCTGCAGCGTGCCGGCGCTCAGCTCGGTGCCGCCGGTCCAGGTGTTGGCGCCAGCCAGCTTCAGCGTGCCCGATCCCTGCTTGACCAGTTTGCCCGCACCGCTGATGTCGTTGCGCCAGCGGTCGACCGCATTGAAGCCGCCCTTGCTGGCGTCCATGACGATGGTGACGTTGCCGCTGAACGCGGCGTAGCCGTCGGCTGCCGCAAACAGGTTCAGGCGCCCCCAGCCCTCAGCATCGTCCATCACCGGGTAGCCGGATGCCAGCGCGGTGGTTTTCAGCACCACGCGGCGTTGCGCGTCGCTCAGGTAGGGCTGGCGGGTTTCCAGCAGCACCTCGGCGCCCTTCGGCACGGCGACAGCGGCGTTGGTGGCGGCGATCTGCGCGAAGCCGTAGGTGCTGCGGCGAAGGTAGTTGGCCTTGTTGGTGGCGTAGTTGGCGAAGCGGTCGTTGGCCACGGTGCCCGATTGCGCGTACGTAGCGAAGGTGTCGGCGGTGGTGTTGGTGGCGGCCATCAGCGCGGTGTGCGCCTGTGCCACGGCGGCGGTTTTCTTGGCGGCGTTGGCTGGATCGGCCAGGTTGGCGGCGGCGCTGGCCTGGCCGAGCATGCGGCCGCTGACCACGTCCAGCGGCGAGTGCATGCCGGCCAGGACGCGCATCTCACCCAGCTCCAGGCCACGGCTCAGCATTTCCTGATAGCGCTCCGGCACCGCATAGGCCATGGCGACGGCGTCGCGCACCGCTTCGGCGGTGTGGCCGCTGGTGAAGCCGCCATCGGTGGCCGGGGTGGCGCTCTTGGCCGGGACCAGCGCCGGCAGCAGCTGCACATTGCTGCTCCAGCGGTATGGACGGGCGTATTTGTAGAAGCGCTTGGCCGGTTCGGTGGAGGCGTTGTTGCCGACCAGGTTGACCAGGTCGACCACGCTGCCGAAAGTGGCGTTGGCGCTGCCGGCCACGCCGGTGTTGTTGCCGCCATCGTTGTAGAGCTTGGAGGTGGCGTCCGCCGCGACGTCGGTGATGGTGGTGGTTTGCTGCGCGGCCGCGCGCCAGGCGGCAGTCAGCGGGCCCATGCCGTCGGTGATGCTGTAGCCCTTGCCACGGCGGTCGTCCAGGTAGGCTTGCACGGCCTGCTCGGCGCTGCGGTTGGTGGTGGCTTTGATGACGTAGTCGATATTCGCCTGGTGGACAGCGGCGTTGACTACGGTGCCGTCCGGGTTGCCGTCGTTGGGCACGCCGGTCCAGGCCGAGGCCACCACGGCCGGGAAGTTGTCGACCGCTGGCGCGGTGACACCAGCGTCGACGATTTCGGTCAGCGGTTTCCAGATGTTGAGCATGCCGCCCAGGATGCGCACGCCAGCGTTGGTGGCCAGCGTGGCGTAGCGGGCGTCGCCGCGCTGATTGGTAGCGACGGTGTCGACAAAGGCGGTAGCACTGGGCACGGCAACCACTTCGGCCGCGCCCTGGTCGGCTGGCGCTGCTGGAACGACCAATGGTTCGTCATGATCGGAACCACCACAGGCGCTCAGCGCGGCGGCGATGCTCAGGGCCAGGATCAGGGGGCGGGCAGGGAGGAGTTGCATGTCAGTATCCGAGGATTAGTTGGAAAAAGGCCACAGCGTAATGAGCGGATATGACAGGGTTGTTACGTGGCGGCGATGGGATCGCTTCCATATGAAAATATTGTGGATCGATGCAATTTACAACTGGCGGTTGTTTCAGTATCCCAAAAGGCTAGTGTTATCAAGCGTACATACCTCGTTATAGTGCAGTTTTGACACCGGGGAGACACTGATGATCAAGCTGACTATCAATGGCAAGCCGCGCACATTCGATGTGCCGGGCGACATGCCGCTGCTGTGGGTGCTGCGCGACGAGGCGCACATGACGGGCACCAAGTTCGGTTGCGGCATGGCGCTGTGCGGCGCCTGCACCGTGCATGTGGATGGCGAGGCCACGCGTTCCTGCGTGCTGCCGGTATCGGCGGTGGCGGGCAAGAAGATCACCACCATCGAGGGCATCGGCGCGACGCCGGCCGGCAAGGCGACCCAGGCCGCGTGGCTGAAGGTGGAGGTGGTGCAGTGTGGCTACTGTCAGTCCGGGCAGATCATGTCGGCCTGCGCACTGATCGCCAAGAACCGCCAGCCGACCGACGCCGATATCGACGACGCCATGGCCGGCAATATCTGCCGCTGTGGCACCTATAGCCGCATCCGCGAAGCGATCAAGGATGCCGCCGCATCGCCACTGCTGAAAGGAGCATGAGCATGAATACTCCTTACGCACCAGGCACGGTGTCGCGCCGCAGTTTCCTGAAAGTGGCCGCAGCAGCGGGCGGCAGCCTGATGGTCGGCTTCTGGCCGGTCGAGGGCGAGGCGGCTGCGGCCACTGCGGCCGATCTCAACGCCTTCATCGCCATCGGCGCCGATGACAGCATCGTGCTGACCATGCCGAAAGTGGAAATGGGCCAGGGTACTTACACGTCGATTCCGATGCTGATCGCCGAGGAGCTGGAGGTCGACCTGGACAAGATCCAGTTGCGCCACGCGCCGCCCAACGCCAAAGTGTATGGCGCGCCGTTCGGCGATCAGTTCACCGGCGGCTCGCTGACTATTCGCCTGATGTATGAACCGATGCGCCAGACCGGCGCCGCCGCGCGCATGGTGCTGGTGCAGGCTGCCGCCAACGAGTGGAAAGTACCGGCCGACAGCTGCCGCGCCGAACACGGCGAAGTGGTGCACGCGGCCAGCGGCCGCCGCGTCAAGTACGGCAAGCTGGTGGCAGCGGCCAGCCAGATCGCCGTGCCGGAAAAAATCGCGTTGAAAGATCCGAAGGATTTCAAGCTGGTCGGCAAACCAGCCAAGCGCCTGGACGCCAAGGGCAAGACCGACGGCAGCGCCATGTTCGGCATCGATGCGCAGGCCAAGGGCCTGAAGGTGGCGGTGGTGGCGGCCAGCCCGGTCATCGGCGGCAAGCTTAAATCCGTCAACGACGCCAAGGCGCGCAAGCTGCGCGGCGTGCGCCAGGTGGTCAAGCTGGATAATGCGGTGGCTGTGGTGGCGGATAACTATTGGTACGCCAAACAGGGCCTGGCCGCGCTGGACATCGTCTGGGACGAAGGCAAGTACGCCAGGCTGACCACCGACGATGTGCGCAACACCATGGTGGCGGCGCTGAAGAAGCCCGGCCACATCGCCCGCAACGATGGTGACGCCTCGAAGGCGCTGGCGGCCGACGGCAAGCGCGTGGAAGCGCTGTACATCAATCCGATGCTGGCGCATGCCACGATGGAGCCGATGAATTGCACCGTCCACGTGAAGGGTGACGGCACGGCGGAAATCTGGACCGGCTCGCAGGTGCCGGCGCGCGCCCGCGACGACGCGGCCAAGGTGCTGGGACTGGCGCCGGAAAAGGTCACGCTGCACAACCACTACATCGGCGGCGGCTTTGGCCGCAGGCTGTACACCGATTACGTGACGCAGGCGGCGGCGGTGGCCAAGCAGGTCAAGGGTCCGGTGAAGCTGGTGTGGAGCCGCGAGGAAGATATCCAGCATTGCCTGTTCCGCGGCCTGTATGCGCACTCGGTGTCGGCGTCGCTGGATGCGCAGGGCAAGCCGGTGGCGTTCTCGCACAAGATCGCCGGGCCATCCAACCTGGCGGCGTTCGCGCCCGGCTGGCTGAAGGACGGGCTGGATATCGACAACGTCGAAGGTTCGGACATCTTCTCGTACGACATCCCGAACATGCGCAGCGAGTACACGCAGGAAGACGGCCCGGTGCCGACAGCATTCTGGCGCGGCGTCGGTCCGACCCGCAACATGACGGTGCTGGAAAGCTTCATGGACGAACTGGCGCTGAAGGCCGGGCAGGACCCGCTGGCATATCGATTGTCGCTGTTGAGCAAGCAGCCACGCGCTGCCGAGGTGTTGAAGGTGGCGGCGCAAAAGGCCGGCTGGGGCGAGAAGCTGCCGGCGCGCTCGGGACGTGGCATCGCCTTGATGCGCGCCTGGGGCACCTATCTGGCGCAGGTGGTGGACGTGACGGTCAGCGATGACGGCGAAGTGGCGGTCAAGCGCGTGGTGTGCGCGGTGGATTGCGGCCAGGTGGTCAATCCGGATACCGTCGTGGCGCAGATCCAGAGCGGCATCAACTACGGACTGACGGCGGGGCTGTTTGGCGTCATCACGCTGAAGGATGGCCGCGTGGAGCAGAGCAACTTCCACGACTATCCGATCCTGCGCATGAGCCAGGCGCCGAAGATCGATGTGGTGCTGGTGCAGAGCAGCGAGGCGCCGGGCGGCATCGGCGAGCCGGGAACAGCCGGCGTCGGCGCGGCGCTGACCAACGCGGTGTTTGCTGCCACCGGCGTGAGGGTGCGCGAAATGCCGCTGCGCGCGGAGTTGTTGAAGAAGGTGTAAAAGCACGGTCGGCGGCAGGCTGCTACAATAGCCTGATGAAGAGGCTCTTGCTCATCCTGCTGCTGACGATACTACCGATCCAGTATTCCTGGTCGATGGCGGCCGTCTATTGCCAGCACGAGTCGAGCAAGGTCACGCACTTCGGCCACCATGGCCATGAGCACCAGGCGCAGGCCGGTGACGATGACACGGGCAGCGGCAAGCTGTCCAAGCATGGCGATTGCGAAGTATGCCATCACGCGGTGCAGGCTTCGGTGCCGGTTGCCGATGGCGTGCTGACGGCGGCGCCAACCGCCGCGTATGCGCCGCCGGGCGCATTGCATTATCACTCCTATATCGCCGACGGGCCGCCACGGCCCAACTGGTCCTTCGCCGCTTGACGCGGCGAGGCCTGATCTTTTCCCTTTCACGTCTCGTCGAATTCCTTTGCTGTTAATCGGAGAATTCGATGTACAAATTATTCTTGCCGCTATGGTTAGCGGCCTGGCCTGCGTGCGCGCTGGCCGTTGTTGAGCCGTCCGTACCATTGACGCTGCCCGCAGCGCTGGCGCTGGCGGATCGTTCCCATCCCGAGCTGGCGGCAGCGCGGCATGACTTGTTGGCGGAGGATGGCGTGGTGCAGCAGGCTGGCTTACTGCCCAATCCTTCGCTGTCGCTGGAGCGCGTCGATACGCGGCGCGATACGCGCGAGACCACGATTCAATTGAGTCAGCCGCTGGAGCTGGGCGGCAAGCGCGCGGCGCGCGTGCAGGCGGCGCAGCGCGGTCGTGAGGGTGTGGCGGCCCTGCTGGCGCAGCGTCGCGCCGAGGTGCGCGCGGAAACTGCGGCTGCGTGGTTTGCGGTGCTGGCGGCGCAGGAGCAGTTGCGGCTTGCGCAGCAGGCATCCGAGCTGGCGCTGCGGGCGGCCACGGCGACCGGGCGGCGCGTGGTGGCGGGCAAAGTGTCGCCGGTCGAGGAGACACGGGCGCAGGTGGCGGCTTCCACGGTGAAGCTGGAGTTAATCCGTGCGCATAGTTCGCTGGTGACGGCGCGTGCGAAGCTGGCGTCGTTGTGGGGCAATCCGTCGCCGCGCTTTGATGCGGTGGCGGGCGAGATTGCCGCTTTGCCGGAGCTCGCCCCGCTGGCGGAGCAGCGTGCCTTGCTGGCGCAGGCGCCGGCCATGCAGGTGGCGCGCGCGGAGCTGGAGCATCGGCAAGCGCTGGCGAAGGTGGAGTTGTCACGCCGGACGCCGGATGTAGCGCTGAATATCGGCAGCAAGCGCTCGGAGGAGCTGGGACGCACGCAGGCAGTGTTTGGCGTTTCGGTGCCGCTGCCGCTGTTTGACCGCAACCAGGGCGCTGTGCTGGCGACGGCACGGCAGGTCGACAAGGCGCGCGATGGGCTGACGGCGGCGGCATCGCGTCTGGAGGCGGATCTGGTGGCCGCGCGCGAAGAGTATGCGTCGGCGCGGGCGCAGGCGATGGCGTTGCAAAGCGAGATTCTGCCGGGCGCGCAAAGCGCCTACGAGGCGGCCAGCACCGGCTTCGAATACGGCAAGTTCGGCTTCCTGGATGTGCTGGATGCGCAGCGGACCTTGTTGCAGGCACAGTCGCACTACCTCACAACGCTGGCCGATGCGCACCGCGCGCAGGCCGCCATCTCCCGCATACTCGGAGCAGAACATGAATAAGCAGCAGAAAATCACCATCGCCGTCATGGCGATCATCGCGCTGCTGCTGGCAGCATTGATCCTCAAGCCGCGCAGCGACGGCCATAGCGAGGACGGCCACACGCACGGCGACGGCACCGGCCACACCGCCGATGCCAGCACCGGGCAAGCCGCCGAGTCCAGAGCCGCCCGCGCCGCCGAGAGCAGCGCCGGACAGGCCGCTGGCAGCAAAGCCCCCGGAGCGGCCGGCGAGGGCGGTAGCGCGAACGTGGCCGATGCCGGCGTTGGACATCCTGGTTCGGGAAGCAGCGCACGTGCAGCGGTGCTGGAAGCCATCGTGTTGAGCGAGGCGCAGGTCAAAGCTGCCGGCATTACGCTGGCGAAGGCTGGGCCGGCGGACATCAGCACCATTCTTACGCTGCCGGGCGAAATCCGCTTTAATGAGGACCGCACCGCCCACGTCGTGCCCAAGCTGGCCGGCGTGGTGGTGGCTGTACACGCGGAGCTGGGCGAAACCGTCAAGCGTGGGCAACTGTTGGCGGTGCTGGCCAGCAGCGCGCTGTCCGAACAGCGTAGCGAACTGCTGTCGGCGCAGAGAAGGCTGGCGCTAGCCAGCACCACGCTGGAGCGCGAACGCAAACTGTGGCAAGACAAAATCTCTGCCGAACAGGATTACCTGCAAGCGAAACAGACGATGAACGAAGCCGAAATCGCCGTGCAAAACGCCCGGCAGAAACTCAGCGTACTAGGTACCGGCGCCGCAGCCGGCACGCAACTGAACCAGCTGGAACTGCGCGCGCCGTTCGACGGCGTGGTGATGGAAAAGCACCTGGCGCTTGGCGAAGCAATCAAGGAAGACGCCAACGTCTTCACCATTTCCGACCTGTCCACCGTGCTGGCCGACTTCGCCGTGCCGCCGCAAGACCTGAACCGCGTGCGCGTCGGCGAAACCGTGATCGTGCGCGCCTCGGCATTTGCAGCGCAGACCAGGGGCAAGATTACTTATGTCGGCTCGCTGCTGGGGGAACAGACCCGCACCGCCAACGCCCGCGTGGCATTGGCGAATCCCGAGCGCGCCTGGCGTCCCGGCCTGTTCGTCAACGTCGACGTGCAATCGGGTCTGAGCGCCGCCGCTGTTACCGTGGCAGCCGACGCGGTGCAAACGGTCGACGGCCAGTCCGCCGTGTTCGTGCGCAACGCCACGGGCTTCGCTGTGCAGCCAGTCACGCTGGGCCGCAGCGATGGCAAGCTGACCGAAATCCTGCAAGGCCTGCCGGCCGGCGCCACCTACGCCGCCGCCAACAGCTTCGTGCTGAAGGCAGAGCTGGGCAAGGGTAGTGCCGAGCATGCGCATTGATACGGGAGACAGCCATGTTTGAACGTATCATCCGCTATGCCATCAACCAGCGCTGGCTGGTCCTGCTGATGGTCGCCGCGATGGCGGCCCTGGGCATCTACAGCTACAACAAGCTGCCGATCGACGCCGTGCCGGACATCACCAACGTGCAGGTGCAGATCAACACATCGGCGCCCGGCTATTCGCCGCTGGAGACCGAACAGCGCGTCACCTATCCGTTGGAGACCGTGCTGGCCGGCCTGCCGAAGCTGGAGCAAACGCGCTCGTTGTCACGTTACGGCCTGTCGCAGATCACGGTGGTGTTCAAGGACGGCACCGACATCTACTTTGCGCGACAGATGGTCAGCGAGCGTCTGCAAGAGGCGCGCAACCAGTTGCCGGCGGGCGTGACGCCGTCCATGGGGCCAATCTCCACCGGCCTTGGCGAAATCTACCTGTGGACCGTGGAAGCCAGGCCGGATGCCAAAAAAGCCGACGGCACGCCCTACACGCCGACCGACTTGCGAGAGATCCAGGACTGGATCGTCAAGCCGCAGCTGCGCAATGTACCTGGCGTCACAGAGATCAACTCCATCGGCGGCTACGCCAAGGAGTATCAGGTGGCGCCGCAACCGCAACGCCTGGCCTCCTATGGCCTGACGCTGCAAGACGTGGTGACGGCGCTGGACCGCAACAACGGCAACGCCGGCGCCGGATACATCGAAAAGCGCGGCGAGCAGCTGCTGGTGCGTGCGCCGGGACAGGTGCGCTCGCTGGAAGATATCCGCAACGTCGTACTGCGTACCGCCGACGGCGTGCCGGTACGCGTGCGCGACGTCGCCGATGTCGATATCGGCCGCGAGCTGCGCACCGGCGCCGCCACCGAGAATGGCCGTGAAGTGGTGCTGGGCACCGTCTTCATGCTGATCGGGCAGAACAGCCGCGCCGTGTCGCAGGCGGTGGACAAGCAGATGGCCGTCATCAACCGCAGCCTGCCGCCAGGCGTGGTGGCGATCACGGTGTATGACCGCACGGTGCTGGTGGACAAGGCGATTAGCACGGTCAAGAAAAATCTGCTGGAAGGTGCGGTGCTGGTGATTGCGGTGCTGTTCATCTTCCTCGGCAACCTGCGCGCGGCGCTGATTACCGCGATGGTGATACCGCTGTCGATGCTGTTCACCTTCAGCGGCATGGTGGCATACAAGGTCAGCGCCAATCTGCTGTCGTTGGGCGCACTGGACTTCGGCATCATCGTCGATGGTGCGGTGGTCATCGTCGAAAGCTGCGTGCGTCGCCTGGCGCACGCACAGGCGACGCTGGGCCGGCCACTGACACGCGCTGAAAAATTCGAGGAAGTATTCGCTGCCGCGAAAGAGTCGCGCAGGCCGCTGCTGTTTGGTCAACTCATCATCATGGTGGTCTACCTGCCGATCTTCGCGCTGACTGGTGTGGAAGGCCGCATGTTCCATCCGATGGCGCTAACGGTGGTGATGGCGCTGGCCGGTGCGATGATATTGTCGATCACCTTCATTCCCGCCGCTGTGGCGCTATTCATCGGCGACAACGTGGTAGAGAAGGAGACGCACCGCATCAATGGCTGGTATGGCGCGCTGCTGGAACGCGCGCTGGCCAATACGCCGGTGGTGCTGAGCTTTGCCGGCATCACGGTGGCGCTGTCGCTGCTGCTGGCGACGCGTATGGGCAGCGAGTTCGTACCATCGCTGAACGAGGGCGACATCGCCATGCAAGCCTTGCGCATTCCCGGAACCAGCCTGACGCAATCGGTGGAAATGCAGAAGCAGATCGAACTGACGCTGATGCGCAAGTTCCCCGAGATCGAACGCGTGTTCGCGCGCACCGGCACGGCGGAAATCGCCTCCGATCCGATGCCGCCGAATATCTCGGACGGCTACATCATGCTCAAGCCGGAGTCGCAATGGCCCAAGCCGAAGAAGACGCGCGCGCAACTGCTGGCGGGGATACAGCAAACGGTGGAACAACTGCCCGGCAACGCCTACGAGTTCTCGCAGCCGATCCAGCTGCGCTTCAATGAGCTGATATCGGGCGTGCGCAGCGACGTCGCCGTCAAGCTGTTTGGCGATGATGACGCGGTGCTCAACGCCACCGCCGCGCGCATCGCCGCCATGCTGGCCAAGGTGGATGGCGCCCAGGAAGTGAAAGTCGAGCAGACCAGCGGCCTGCCGGTGCTGACCGTCGATATCGACCGCGCCAAAACCGCACGCTATGGCCTCAACGTCATCGACGTGCAGGAGGTGGTGGCGACGGCGGTGGGCGGCAAGGAAGCGGGAACCATGTTCGAGGGCGACCGCCGCTTCGACATCGTGGTGCGGCTGCCGGAAGCGCTGCGCGGCGACCTGGAAGCGATGCGGCGCTTGCCGCTGCCCTTGCCGTTCCCGGCCGGCAGCAATAGCGCCGCTACGCATTTCATCCCGCTGGGCGAAGTGGCGACCTTCAATGTGGCGCCGGGACCGAACCAGATCAGCCGCGAGAACGGCAAGCGGCGCGTGGTCATCAGCGCCAATGTGCGCGGGCGCGATATTGGTTCGTTTGTCGACGAGGCGGAACGGCGGCTGCAAGAGGTGAACATCCCGGCCGGCTACTGGACTGCGTGGGGCGGCCAGTTCGAGCAGCTGCAATCGGCCACGCAGCGCTTGCAGATCGTGGTGCCGGCGGCACTGGCGCTGGTGATGCTGCTGCTGTTTGCCATGTTCGGCAATTTGAAGGACGGACTGCTGGTGTTCAGCGGCATTCCGTTCGCGCTGACCGGCGGGCTGGCTGCTCTGGCGATGCGCGGCATACCGCTGTCGATATCGGCGGCGGTGGGCTTTATCGCGCTGTCCGGCGTCGCCGTGCTGAATGGGCTGGTGCTGATTACCGCCATCCGCAAGCTGCGCGAGGAAGGGCGTAGCGTCGAGCAGGCGATACGCGAAGGCGCCTTGTCGCGCCTGCGGCCGGTGCTGATGACGGCACTGGTGGCGTCGCTGGGCTTCATCCCGATGGCCATCGCCACCGGCACCGGCGCCGAGGTACAGCGTCCGCTGGCCACGGTGGTCATCGGCGGCATCCTGTCGTCCACCGCGCTGACGCTGCTGGTGCTGCCTTTGCTCTATCGTCTGACCCGGCGTTAGCAAATCTGTCATAAAATGCGGGTTTCGTTGCCTCAAAGAATTGCTGATGAAATCCAAGTTGATGATTGCGGCCGTGGTGGCCGCGCTGGCCGCCGGCGGCGCTTATGTAGCGCTGCGCGGTAAGCCAGAGTCCGCGCCGGTGGCGACCAACACCGCCGCCGTGCCGGCCTTGCTGCCTGAGTTGCAGGCGCTGCTGGCCAACTACCGCAAGATCATCGTGCTGCTGGCCGATGAGAAGACGCTGAACGACAGCGAGCGCAAGGCCGCCAACCAGGTCGGCCAGTCGCTGTTCCATGAGAACCTGGAGCGGCTGGCGCATCTGCAGCCGCTGCTGGTGCAGGCGCAGGCGCTGCCACCGGCCCAGCGCGACGCGGCCGATGATGCGCTGCTGTCGTATATCGAATCGGCGCCGGATTTGTACGACGCTGACCGCCTGGCTTTCCGCGAAGTGTTGCTGGCGCTGCAAAAGCTGGCGGCTGCGGACCAGACGCTGCCCGCCATCAAGCTGCACAAGCGCGTCAGCGAAGACCTGGCGGCGCTGGAGGACATCGAGAAGCAGTACGACAAGGAGATCAGCGACATCTTCTCGCGCTTTGAAGCGCGCGCCATCACGCCCAAGCGCGAAAAATGGGAAGACTACGTCGCCCATCTGCGCAAGCTGTATAGCCGCGAGCAGATCATGAAAGATTACGGCGTCATCCTGCCGTATCCGGAGCCGCCGGCCGCCGCCGCGCCGGCCAAAGAAATCTTCGGCAACGCGCTGCCGCCGAAAACCGTGGTGCTGACCTTCGATGACGGTCCGCATGGCAGCTATACCGAAGAAATCGCCGCCATCCTCAAGCAATACAATGTGCCGGGCGTGTTCTTTGAGGTCGGCCAGAACGTCAGCCGCTACAAGGGCGAGAGCAAGCGCCTGATCGATGCCGGCCACACGGTCGGCAACCACAGCTACAGCCACGCGCTGCTGTCGAAGCAGACTGGCGACAAGCTGTATGGCGAAATCGCCAACGCCGACAACGCGCTGAAGGCGGCCGACGAGCGCCGCTCGCCGCTGTTCCGCTTCCCGTACGGCGCGCGCAATGCCGAGGGCATGGCAGTGCTGTCCAGGCTGGGCTTGCGTTCGGTGATGTGGAATGTGGACTCGATGGACTGGGCCGATCCGGTGCCAAGCTCGATCGCCAACCGCGTGCTGACCACGCTGAATAAAGAGCAGCGCGGCATCATCCTGTTCCACGACATCCACGACCGCAGCGTCAAGGCGCTGCCGATGGTGCTGGACAAGCTGATCGCCGATGGCTACAGCTTCGCCGGCTGGGATGGCCAGGATTTCAAGGTTGCCAAGGGCGCGCCGCAGCCGGAGCCGGAAAAGATCGCTGTCAGCACCGGCTACGCCAACAGCTACGCGGTGGTGATCGGCATCAACGATTACCAGAAGTGGCCGAAGCTGCAATACGCGGTGCAGGACGCCAAGGCGATCCGCGAAACGCTGGTCGGCAAGTTCGGCTTCGATAACGAGCGCGTGTTCACGCTGACCAATGGCGAGGCGACCCGTAACAACATCCTGGCGGTGTTCCACGACAAGCTGGCCGAGGCCAGGCTGAAGAAGGATGACCGCATCTTTGTGTTCTTTGCCGGGCATGGCGCCACGCGCCAGCTGTCGTCCGGTCGCAACCTGGGCTACATCATTCCGGCGGACTCCGATCCGCAGCAGGTCAGTGTCGACGCCATCCCGATGACCGATTTGCAAAACATTGCCGAAAGCCTCAACGCCAAGCACGTGTTCTTCGTCATGGACGCTTGCTACAGCGGCCTGGGCCTGACGCGCGGCGGCGGCAGCAATGCCTTCCTGCGTGATAACGCGCGCCGCATCGGCCGGCAGATGCTGACCGCCGGCGGCGCCGACCAGATGGTGGCTGATGGCGGGCCGGGTGGGCACTCGGTGTTCACCTGGACCTTGCTGCAAGCGCTGAACGGCAAGGCCGACCTCAATGGCGACGGCCTGATTACCGCCACCGAGCTGGCTGCGTATGTGGCGCCGGCGGTGTCCAGTGTTTCGCAGCAGACGCCGGCATTCGGCAGCCTGCCGGGATCGGAGGGCGGCGAGTTCGTATTCCAGTTGCCGGTGGAGGCGGAGTTCCTCAGCGCGCAGTCGGCGCAGTTGCCGGCCGACGCTATCGCCCTCAACAGCAAGCTCGACAGCGGCCGCAGCCAGCAAGCCGAAGGCAACGCCGTGGTCATCAAAAACCTGCAGGGCGGCGAACAAAAGATCGCCGCGCCGAAGCCGGTCGACGCCTCGGCGCGCCAGCTGGCGCAGCGCGCCAACGACAAGGGCTTGCAGCTCTACAAAGAGAAGCAATACGCGCAGGCCGAAGCGGCGTTCACCGAAGCGTTGAAGTACCGTCCCGATTTCGGGCTGGCGGCCAACAATCTTGGCTTCGTCTACTACAAGCAGGAAAAGTACGCCGAAGCGGCACGCTGGTTTGAGAATACCGTGCAGATCGACGCCTCGCGCGCGATCGCCTACCTGAACCTGGGCGACGCCCGCATGAAGCTGGCCGACGCCGACAAGGCGCGCAAAGCCTACGCCAGCTTTATCGAGCTGGCCCCCAACCACCCCAGCGCCGCCTATGCCCGCGAGCAGCTGAAAAAGCTCTAACCCCAAACCGGGGTCAGTTCTGCCAAATGTACATGAGCTCGTGTACGTTTGGCAGCACTGACCCCGGAGTCGCTAGTTGCGCCAGTCGTAGTCCATCTGGCGGGCGGTGCGTTCGGCGAGGGGGCGGCTGGCCAGACGTGCGACCAGGTGCAAGGACATGTCGATGCCGGCCGAGATGCCGGCTGATGTGACAATCCTGCCATTGTCGATCCAGCGGCGGTCGGGCCGCACCTGGACTTGCGGCCAACCGGCGCGTAGCGCTTCCAGGTCTTCCCAGTGCGTGGTCGCTTCCAGCCCGTCCAGCAGGCCGGCCTCGGCCAGCAGCAGGGCGCCGGTGCAGACCGAGGCGACCAGTTCACACTCGCGCGCCATGTTGGCCATCCAGTCCATCACCTCAGGGCGCGCCAGTTCGGCCGTCACCACGCCGCCCGGCACAATCAGCACGTCGACCGGGCCGATGTCGGCAAACGATGCTTCCGGGTGGACTTCCAGTCCGGCGCGGGCGCGCACCGGTGCGCGCGTGGCGGCGATCGTGCGAACCGCGAATGGCGCAACGCCACCCGCCACCCGCGACGCACATGTGAAAACTTCATACGGCCCGGCGAAGTCCAGCACTTCAACATTGTCGAATACATAAATACCTACGATGCGCGTCATGTCAGCCTCCTTGAATGATGACGTTATCGTGCCACGCCGCCGGTTGACACAAACGACATGCATCGTTGAATATCTGCCATATGCAAGCCATCGATCTCTGGCTGTTGGTCTTCCCCGGCTTCGTGCTGCTGGACGCCACCGGCCCCGCCCAGGTGTTTTCGACCGCCAATGACGAGGCGCGCGATGCAGGCCTGCCCGAGCCTTATCGGATCAACATGATTTCTCCTGACGGCGGCCTGGTCAGCTCGACGGCCGGCGTGGCGTTGCAAACCCTGCCGCTGCCCGATCCCCTCACCTTGGCCGTCGCCACCCTGATCGTCGCTGGCGGCCGTGGCCTGGAAAATGGCGCCAGCCCGGCGCTGGCGCCTGCCTTGGTCGACTGGGTTGGCCAGGCCGCCACCGGGACGGCGCGCTGCTGCGCGGTGTGCACCGGCGCTTTCGTGCTGGCGCGCGCCGGCCTGCTGGACGGCCGCCGCGCCGTCACCCACTGGCAGGACGCCGCCGCCCTGCAAGCCCAGTACCCAGCCATCAGCGTCCAGGAAGACGCTATATATATACGCGATGGCGCGGTCTATACCTCGGCCGGTATTGCCGCCGGCATCGACCTGGCCCTGGCGCTGGTGGAGGCCGACTTGGGCCGCACCATCGGGCTGGCGGTCGCCAAGCGGCTGGTGGTGTTCCACAAGCGTCCCGGCGGCCAGCGCCAGTTCAGCTCGGAATTGCTGGCACAAGCCGATCCGCAGGGCTTGCATGGCCAGCTGTGTGCCTGGCTGCGTCCACGCCTGCAACAGCAGCTCGATGTCGAGCAGATGGCGGCTGCGCTGGCCATGTCGGTGCGCACGCTACACCGCCGGCTGCAGCAGGAAGCAGGCCTTTCGCCGGCACAGTTGTTATTAAGGCTACGCATGGAAACGGCTTGCGCGCTGCTGGAGCGGCCCGGCATGACAGTCAAGCGCGCCGCCCACCAGAGCGGCTTCGGCAGCGAGTACAATCTGCGGCGCGCGTTTGCCGCGCAGCTGGGCGTGGCGCCCAGCGATTACCTCGCGCGCTTTGGATAAATCATGATGCAGTCAGTGGATACATGGGCCGCCAGGGTCCTGTTATTAAATAGCGGTCTGGCGCTGGCGGTCGCGCTCGGGCTGCTGGGCGAACGGCTGGCCGAAGGCGAGGCCAGCCGTGTGTTTGGCGCCGCGATGCTGGGCTTCATCGCCGCCGTGCTGTGCCTGCGCCGCCATCCGGCCGGCCTGTGGGGCGCGGCCCTGTATTACGCGCTGCAACTGGTCAGCTACACGCCGCTGGACGGCGGGCCGGGATGGAGCGTCAAGGCTGGCGTCAGCGTCGGCCTGGTGTTGCAATTCTCTCAATCCATCATCGTCGTCAACATGGTCGCCCTGGCGTTGCTGGCGCTGACCACCGCGCTGCTGGCGTGGCGCCGCCGCCGCTGAAACTCCGCCGCGTCATCAGGCTGTCACACGGGCGATGCAAAGTGTCAGTGCATCAGCAAAAATTTCTTTTTCGCAATCTGAATCTGGTGACACGTTCCATGCCTGCAAGCATGTCTTAAAAGCAGGTTGCAAGCATGAGACAGCGTTGCAAATAAGTTCTTTTCGGAAATTACCTGAGATATACTGGACGGCCATGCTGCGGATTTTTGTTGCCAAATAGCATGGATTCATTGCAGAAATATTAAATAAATTCAGGCACTTAGACCACTTTTTGGCGCGCAAAAAATCACCATTCCACGATTAAAGTTTACTTAGTGGAAGATTTGTTTTGGTCGCCTTGTAATGAAACAGGTCCCCATTTTCAGCCTCGGCGGCGAGATGGCGGATGCATTAAAAGCAACTTTATTTAGTTGAGAACAAGCAAGAAAGCTTCTTCCGGTTTACTAAAGTCGCTCAGTTTGTTGACGATAAGCATGTAAGCAGCAGGGTTTTAATTAAAACGGCAATCCAGCCATAGAAAAATACTCGGAGACGACGGATACAGGGCCGTCGTCTCCGCGTATTTCGTACAGAACATCGATAGCAGCGTCCCATTTCAGGAGAAATACAAATGAGCATCCCAGCAAACTTCACGACTGACCAGATCGCTGCGCTAACGACGCAGCAGATTGCTGTGCTCAATTCTGCGGACTTCGCAACGCTATCGTCGGATCAGGTCGGCGCGCTGACCACGCTGCAGGCGTCGGTCCTGACCTCGTCTCAAGTGGTCGGTTTCAGCACTGCCAATCTGCCTTCGTTCGGTACTGAAGATGTCGCCGCGCTGAGCGTCACCGCGATCGTCGGTCTGAGCACCGCCCAGATCAAAGCACTGGCGACCGACCAGATCGTCGCGCTGACCTCCAGCCAGGCTGGCGCGCTGAATACGCAGCAAGTTGCCGCGATGACCACCAATGCCATCGCCGCCCTGGATACCGCTGACTTTGCCGCCCTGAAAACCGCTGCTATCGCTGCCCTGAACAGCAGCCAGATCAAAGCCCTGTCCACCGACCAGGTTGTCGCGCTGACCACCGCCTCGGCCAACGCGCTGACCACCGCGCAAGTCAATGCCTTCACTACCGACCAGATCGTTGCGCTGGAAACCTCTGACCTGAACGCGCTGAAAACCTCGTCGATCGCTGGCCTGAACAGCACCCAGGTCGCTGCGCTGACCTCCGGCCAGATCAATGGCCTGAGCACCGCCAGCCTGGTTGCGCTGAGCACCGCCAACATTGCCAACGGCCTGAGCACCGACCAGGTTGTCGCGCTGACCTCGACCCAGGTTGCTGCGCTGACCACCGCGCAAGTGGGCGCGCTGTCGAGCAACAACATCGGCGCCATCGAAACCCGCGACATCGTCGGCATCAGCACCGCTGGCATCGCTGCCCTGAAATCGGCCCAACTGGCCGCGCTGACCTCCGATCAAGTGGCCGCGCTGACCACCAACCAGATTGTTGCGCTGACCACCGCTGCTGTGTCGGGCCTGAGCACCGATGCGATCGTTGCGCTGACCACCAGCCAGGCTGCCGCGTTGACCACCCAGCAAGTTGCTGCGCTGTCGACCAACGCCATCGTGGCGCTGCAAACCCAGGACTTTGCTGCCCTGAAAACGGCAGCCATCGCTGGCCTGTCGACCAACCAGATCAAAGCCCTGACCACTGACCTGGTGGTGGCACTGACCACCGCTGAAGCGAATGCCCTGAGCAGCGCGCAAGTTGCCGCCCTGAGCACCGACTCTGTCGCTGCGCTGGAAACCGCTGACATTGCTTCGATCAAAACCTCGTCGTTCGCAGCCCTGAACTCGGCACAAGTTGCTGCGCTGACCACCGAGCAGGTCAACACCCTGGCCACCGCACAACTGGCTGCCCTGAGCACCAGCGCCATCGCCAACGGCCTGACCACCGACCAGGTGGTTGCCCTGACCTCGTCGCAACTGGCCGCACTGAGCACCGCACAAATCGGTGCGATTTCGAGCAACGGCATCGGCGCGATCGAAACCCGCGACATCGCCGGCATCAGCACCGCCGGCATCGCTGCCCTGAAATCGGCCCAGCTGGCTGCGCTGACCTCGGATCAAGTCTCCGCACTGTCGACCAACCAGATCGTCGCCCTGACCACCGCAGCAGTCTCCGGCCTGAGCACCGACTCGGTGGTGGCACTGACCACCAACCAGGCTGCCGCGCTGACCACCCAGCAAGTTGCTGCGCTGTCGACCAACGCGATTGCCGCGCTGCAAACCGAAGACTTCGCCGCACTGAAAACCGCTGCGATTGCTGGTCTGTCGACCAACCAGATCAAAGCCCTGACTACCGACCTGGTGGTGGCCCTGACCACCGCTGAAGCGAACGCCCTGAGCAGCGCGCAAGTTGCCGCCCTGAGCACCGATGCAGTCGCCGCCTTGCAAACCGCCGACATCGCTTCGATCAAAACCTCGTCGTTTGCTGCCCTGAACTCGGCACAAGTTGCTGCGCTGACCACCGAGCAGGTCAACACCCTGGCTACCGCACAACTGGCTGTCCTGAGCACCAACGCCATCGCCAACGGCCTGACCACCGACCAGGTGGTTGCCCTGACCTCGTCGCAACTGGCCGCACTGAGCACCGCACAAATCGGTGCGATTTCGAGCAACGGCATCGGCGCGATCGAAACCCGCGACATCGCCGGCATCAGCACCGCCGGCATCGCTGCCCTGAAATCGGCCCAGCTGGCTGCGCTGACCTCGGATCAAGTCTCCGCACTGTCGACCAACCAGATCGTCGCCCTGACCACCGCAGCAGTCTCCGGCCTGAGCACCGACTCGGTGGTGGCACTGACCACCAGCCAGGCTGCCGCGCTGACCACCCAGCAAGTTGCCGCGCTGTCGACCAACGCGATTGCCGCGCTGCAAACCGAAGACTTTGCCGCACTGAAAACTGCTGCAGTCGCCGGCCTGTCGACCAACCAGATCAAAGCCCTGACCACCGACCTGGTGGTGGCCCTGACCACCGCTGAAGCGAACGCCCTGAGCAGCGCCCAAGTTGCTGCCCTGAGCACTGACGCAGTCGCCGCCCTGCAAACCGCCGACATCGCCGCCATCAAAACTTCTTCGTTCGCGGCGCTGAACTCGGCGCAAGTCGCTGCGCTGACCACCGAACAGGTCAACGGCCTGGCTACCGCACAACTGAGTGTGCTGAGCACCAACGCGATCGCCAACGGCCTGACCACTGATCAAGTGGTTGCCCTGACGTCGTCGCAACTGGCGGCACTGAGCACCGCGCAAATCGGCGCGATTTCGAGCAACGGCATCGGCGCGATCGAAACCCGCGATATCGGCGGTATCAGCACTGCTGGCATCGCTGCACTGAAATCGTCGCAACTGGCCGCACTGACGTCGGATCAAGTGGCCGCGCTGTCGACCACCCAGATCATTGCGCTGACCACCGCTGCAGTCGCCGGCCTGAGCACCGACGCGATCGTCGCCCTGACCACCAGCCAGGCTGCCGCGCTGACCACCCAGCAAGTTGTTGCGCTGAGCACCAATGCCATCGCTGCGCTGCAAACCCAAGACTTCGCTGCCCTGAAAACGGCTGCTGTCGCCGGCTTGTCGACCAACCAGATCAAAGCGCTGACCACCGATCTGGTGGTGGCACTGACCACCGCTGAAGCGAACGCCCTGAGCAGCGCGCAAGTTGCTGCCCTGAGCACCGACGCAGTTGCTGCGCTGGAAACCGCTGACATCGCCGCCATCAAGACCGCAGCATTCGC
>NZ_FNEQ01000012.1 GCF_900100205.1 Duganella sp. OV510
GGTAAAGTTAAGTTTTGTTGGTCGCACAACAAGTCTAACTTTTCTTCACCGCTTTCTCATTTCTAGATGCATTTCACAGAAATCCGTGAAGAGCCAAAAAAAAGCCAGCCCGAAGGCTGGCTTTTGGTATGGCGAGGATTACTGCTTCTCGCCCGCAGCGATCTTCGGTGCGGTCTGGTAGTTGATCCAGTAACGGGCCAGGTCGGCGCGTGGATCGGCACCTGCCGCCAGTGGGGTCAGCGTGGCGATCGATTCATCCTTCTTGCCGGCGATGGCTTGAGCGTAGCCCAGGCGCAGCTTCGCATCTTCAGGATTCTTCGATACGCCTTTGGCGATACCTTGCTTCATCAGATCGATACCCTTGTCGTACTGGCCCAGGGTCACGTAGTTGTAGCCCAGGTTGACCAGGCCGACGCCGTCTTTCGACTTCTGTGCGGCAGGGATGCCAGCGTCGATGTTTTTCGCATCGTCAGCGGCGCCCTTGTTGGCGCTGGTGCGCATTTTTTCGATCTGCGCCTTGTATTGGCCGGCTGGCACAACGCCATTCGGATAGGCTTTTTCCAGTGCGATCTTGGCTTCGGTGAAGAAGCCGCCCAACGTTGCCAGTTCGGCCTGTTCGACGTAGTCGTCGGTTTCCATGCGGCCTGGCACGGTCACGGCTTTCAGGCGCACCAGATCCAGGTCCAGGCGGTTGTTGTAGGTCTTCTTGCCACGGGTGCGGCTCAGCAGGTCGTTCCAGTAGTCTTCGGTCGGGTAGTAGCGGGTCAGCTCTTCCACGGCCCTCAGGTAGGTGTCCGGTTCCTTGTTTTTCACGCCGACGTTGGCCAGCACCAGGATGGTGTCTTTGGCGGGCGCGGTGTTGGCTGCCTTGGCGGCATCGATATCCTTGATGGCTTCGGCCTTGGCGGTGGCGAAGTCGTTTTTCAGGAAGTAGGCGCGCAGCGCGAATGGACGGAACTTGGCGGTGTCGCCGGTTTCTTTGCCGTAGCGGTCGAACCATTCGATCGCCTTGTCGAAGTTTTTCAGGCCGCTGTAGTAGATGTTGGCGGTGGCTTCGATGAAGCGCGCGCGTTCTTCTGGCTTCAGCTGGTCCGAGCTGATGATCGCTTCCAGCGCCTTGACGCTGGCTTCGTTGTTGTCCTGCGCTTGCGCCAGTTGCAGGCGCATGCGGTTCAGGATGAAGGCTTCGTACGGCGTGACGTTAGGCAGCGCGGCTGCCTGGTCGATACGGTTCTGGAATTCGGCGTAGTTCTTGGCGTCGATCAGCGGCTTGGTTTGCGCCGGGTCGATCAGTTTGTACATATCAGGACGAACGGTGTTCGCTGGCTGCTCAGGCGCCTTCTTTTCTTCCGCGGCGTGTACCGGGGCCAGGCCCATGACGGCCGGTGCGGCGTTCAGGCCAATGGCGGCCAGGAGCAGGCTAATACGAGCAAGACGTTTATGGGACATGGTTATCCTTCAATCAAACAATAGGGGATGTAAACCCGCGTATTGTTACACAAAACCGGGCAGAATTCCGAATTCAACCGTGTTGCGGTGCGCCATGCGGCGGTGCTGCTTCTTCCTCTTGCGGCTGCGGCCGCGCGGTCATTGGAATGATCTGCGACAGCACCGCCACCGGAATCGCGCAAATCATTACCCAGATGAAGAAGTGCTGGTAGCCGAGGGCGATCTGGATGTCGCCGCTGAACAGCTTGAACAGCACAAAGCCAAGCTGCATGATGCCGGTGGCGAAGGCGTAGTGGGCGGTCTGATATTTACCCGGCGCCACCACCTGCATCATGTACAGAATCAGGCCAACGAAGCCGAAGCCGTAGCCGAACATCTCGACGCTGAGCGCGGTGCCGATGACGGCCAGGTCGGTCGGCTGAAAATAGGATAACAAGTAGAAGGCGATGTTGGGCAGGTTGACCGCGAGGATCAGCCACAACATGGCGCGCTTGAGGCTCAGCCACGAGGTGAAGTAGCCGCCGGCGATGGAGCCGACCAGGAAGGCCACGGTGCCGACAGTGCCGTACACCGCGCCCACTTCGGCGGTGGTCAGTCCCAGGCCGCCAAGGTGGCGCGCCTCGCGCAGGAACAGCGGGCCGATCGACTGCACCTGCGCCTCGCCGGCGCGGAACAGGATGATGAACACGACTGACACCCAGATGCCCGGCTTGTTGCGGAACTCTACGATCACTTCACGTAGTGTGCGGGCGATGGCGGCAACATTGGTATCGGCGCTGACCTGATTCTTCGCTAGCGGCAGCGCCCAGCTGTTGTACAGGCCCAGGCCGACCATCATGGCGCCAAGAATGCAGAAGCAGATGGTCCATGCCGTCACTACGCCCAGCGTCTTTTCGAAGTGGCCGGCCAGCACCAGCAGGGCGCCGGTGGTGAAGAACTTGGCGGCGTTGAAGAAGGTGCCGGTCCAGCCGGCGTATTTGGCCTGTTCTTTTTCATCGAGGCTGGTGATGTACAAGCCGTCGCAGGCGATATCGTGGGTTGCGGCAGAGATGCCGACCAATGCCAGCATCGCCATGCAGGCGGCAAACCAGAAAGGCGCGTGCAGCGCCAGCGCGACACCGCCCAGGCATATGCCGCCGAATACCTGGAAGAAGGTGACCACCAGCTTCTTGCTGCTGGCCAGTTCGAGGAAGGGACTCCACAACGGCTTGAACACCCAGGCGAAACCGATCAACGCGGTCCAGTGATTCAGCTCGTCGTTGGGCACGCCCATGCTCTTCAACATCTGGTTGGCGACGATGGCCACTGCGAAGAAGGGAAGGCCTTGCGCCAGATACAGGCTGGGAACCCAGAACTTCGGATTGCGTACTTGCTCTTTCATGCGACTTATCTCCACCAGCATGGGCTCCCGTCTGCCGGGAGTGACGGTTATTGTTCGAAGCCTGGCACCGGCGCTTTGCCGCTGGCTTGCAGTTCACCCGACAGCCAGCCATTGATGGCGTCCAGCGCCGGCCTGGCGAAGCCGTAGGTCAGCAGCGCCGGCGCCTGGATGTCCAGCGCCTGATACGGATTCCACAGCGCCAGGTGCAGGTCCGGCCGCCAGGTGGCGCGCGCGTGCTCGCCGTAGCGCAGGCGCGAGGTGGAGGCCAGCATGGTGTAGCGGCCGTCCTGCGGCAGCGCGCTCCAGTCGAAGCTGTCGGCGTCGGCGAAAGTGAGCAGCTCGACGTCGTACAGCTGGCGCAGCGACTCGGCCACCACGGCGGCCGGCACGCCGGCTTCCGACACGCCGTCGCTGACCACGTCCTGGCGCGCGATCAGGCGCACCTTGGCGCCGGCAGCAGGGCGATGCGGTGCTTTGCCGTCAATGCTGTAGGCGGTCAGGCTGCGGCGCCAGCCTTCAGCCATGATCTCGCGGTCTGCCGCATCTTCCTTGTACGAGCGCGGCTTGCATGGGTAGGCGCGCGCCAGCGCGGACAGGCGCGCCAGGCGCGTATCGATATCGGCCTGCGACAATTCGCCCGAGGCGATGGCGGCGGCGATGGCATTCAGCGTTTCGTTTTGCGTTTCGGTGGTGCCCAGCGCCATCACCATGTCGGCGCCAGCGGTCAGTGCGCGCACGGCGGCGTTGCCGACGCCATAGCGGCCGGCGATGGCGTGCATGTCCATGCCGTCGGTGATAATGATTCCCTGGTACTGCCATTCCTCACGCAGCAGGTCGTGCAGGATGCGGCGCGACATGGTGGCCGGATTCTCGGCATCTAGCGTTGGATAGACAATGTGCGCGGTCATCATCGCCGGTGCTGCTGCGGAAGCGATGCGGAACGGCGCCAGCTCCAGGCGGTCCAGTTCTTCCACCGGCTTGTTCACGGTCGGCAGGTCGCGGTGCGAATCGACGTTGGTGTCGCCGTGGCCGGGGAAATGCTTGACGCAGCAGGCCACGCCTTCCGCATGGCTGCCGGCCATCCACGCCATTGCCAGTTCGGCGGCGCGCTGCGGTTCGGCGCCAAAGGAACGCTCGGCGATCACCGGATTGTGCGGATTGTTATTCAGGTCCAGCACCGGCGCGAAATTCCAGTTGAAGCCCAGCGACTTGACTGCGCGCGCCACAGCGGCACCGGTGCGCCAGGCCAGGTCGGTGTCGTTGGCCGCGCCCAGGCCCATCGCTGCTGGCGGCGCCGGCACCCAGGTCGAGCGCACCACGGCGCCGCCTTCCTGGTCGATGGCGATCAGCGCGTCCGGACCCATGACGGCGCGCAGGTCGGCGGTGAGCTTGGCCAGTTGTTCGGAGTCCGTCATATTCCCACGGAACAGGCAGACGGCGCGAATGCCGTTCGCCTTCAGGTGCGCGGCGGTGGCTTCATCCAGCACCGTTCCGGGGAAGCGGATCATGATCAGCTGGCCGGCGATTTTTCTCAGGTCGTCGTTCTGCATATCAGTTGGTCTTGGTGACTTTGCTCAGGTGGCGCGGCTGGTCCGGGTCCATGCCACGCGCGGCGGACAGCTCGGCGGCCATCTTGTAGAACGCCTGGATGGCAACGATAGGATCGAGGTCCGGCGTGGCGGCGACCGGCAAGGTCAGATCGCGTTCGGCGACATCAGCCGGCGCGGCCAGCAGCACGCGCGCGCCACGGCCGCGCATCTCGGTCGCCAGCGCCAGCAGGCTGGCCTGGGTTGCGCCGCGCGTGGCGAAGATCACCAGCGGATAGCCTTCTTCGATCAGCGCCATCGGGCCGTGCTTGATCTCGGCGCCACTGAAGGCTTCCGCCTGCAAGGCCGAAGTCTCCTTGAATTTCAGCGACGCTTCCAAAGCGACCGGGAAGCTGATGCCACGCCCGACTACCATGATGTTGCGGGCCGGCGTCAGCACCTCGACAGCTTTCGACCAGTCTTCGGTGGTGGCGGCGCGCAGCGATTCAGGCAGCGCCTCCAGGCCCGCCAGCAGTTCCGGATCGTTCTGCCAGGCGGCCACCAGGCGTGCGCTGGCCACCAGGCTGGTGATGAAGCTCTTGGTGGCGGCCACGCTCTGCTCTTTGCCGGCGCGCAGCGGCATCGCGTATTCGGCGGCATGCGCCAGCGGCGAATCGATATCGTTGACCAGCGCGATGGTGGTGGCGCCGCCGTCGCGGAAGTATTTGATCGGCTCGACCACGTCCGGGCTCTGGCCGGATTGCGAGATCGAGATGGCCAGCGTGTCGCGCGTGATCAGCGGTGATTTGTTCAGCGTCACCAGCGACATCGGCAGCGACGCCACCACGCGGCCCAGGCGCGCCATGATCAGGTAGGCGGCGTAGGCGCAGGCGTGGTCCGAACTGCCGCGCGCGATGGTCAGCGCGGTGGAGAAGGAAGTGCTCCTCAATTTGCGGCCCAGTTCCGCGTACTGCTCGCCGTCGTTGGCCAGTTGCAGGGCGACGCAATCAGCGGCGGATAGGGCTTCTTTCAACATCATTGAGGTCACAACAGTTCTCCTTCGATATAGACGGCTTTGAGATTCAGGTCACGGTCGAGCACCACGAAGTCGGCGAACGCGCCGGGAGCCAGGCGGCCCCGCTCGGAGAGGCCGAGGTAATCGGCCGCATAGGTGGAGACGCGGGCCGAGGCATCCGCCAGATCGAGGCCGAGTCCGACCAGGTTGCGCAGCGCCTGGTCCATGGTGAGGGTGCTGCCGGCCAGCGTGCCGTCGGGCAGGCGCACGCCGCCCATGCACTTCATGACCTTGTGCCGGCCCAGCATGTACTCGCCGTCCGGCATGCCGGTGGCGGAAGTCGAATCGGTGACGCAGTAGACGTTCGGGATGCAGCGCAGCGCGGTGCGGATAGCGCCCGGATGCACGTGCAGCAGGTCGGGGATCAGTTCAGCGTAAGTGGCGTGCGCCAGCGCGGCGCCGACCATGCCGGGTTCGCGGTGATGCAGGCCGGGCATGGCGTTGAACAGGTGGGTGAAGCTGCGCGCGCCTTGCTTCAGCGCGGCCACGCCGTCCTCGTAACTGCCCAGCGTGTGGCCGATCTGTACGCGCATGCCGGCGTCCGACAGTTCCTTGACCAGTGCCTGGTGGCCGGCGATTTCCGGCGCCACCGTGATGACGCGCAGCGGCGCCAGTTCTTCCAGCTTCTCGACATCTTCCAGTGTTGCCGAGCGCGCGTACGGTGGCTGTGCTCCCAGCTTGCCGGAGTTGATGAACGGGCCTTCCAGGTGTGCGCCCAGCACGCGCGCTTCGCCCTTGCCGCGCGTGGCGGCGGCCTTGCCGATGCCGCGCAGCGCCAGGTCGATATCTTCCGCCGGCGCGGTCATGGTGGTGGCCAGCATGCTGGTGGTGCCATGTTTCGCGTGGATGGCGGCGATGGTGCGGACGGCGTCGCCGCCTTCCATCACATCCTTGCCGCCGCCGCCGTGCACGTGCAAATCGATAAAGCCAGGCAGGATATAGACTGCTTCGTTGAGCGCGGGATCGACGCTGCTGCCGCTGATGGCCGCAATGCGTTCGTTGAAAGTGAGTTCACCGTGGACCCAGCCGGACGGTGTCAGGATATTGCCTTTGATTGCATCGCTCATCTGCGCGACTCCGCTACGAATTCAAATGTTGTTGGATCAGGCGCAGCGCGCCGGCGGCTGAATCGCCATGCGGGTTGACGATGCGCTTCAACATCGACACCGGCAGGTAAGGGCGCAGCGGCGCGGCCAGGCCGCCGCACAGCGCGATCGGCAGCGTGCCGCTGGCGTCGAGCGCATCGGCCATCAGCTGCACCTGGCGTCCCGCTTCGAGCAGGATGGCGCGCGCGGTGTCGTTGCTGTCGCCGTGCTGCAGCACGATGCGCGCCAGCTGTGCGTAATGCGTCTGCGAGGCTTGCGCCAGCCAGTTCTGGATCGCGTCGCGCTGGCCGCCGCAGGCATTGGCGACCTCGGTGGCAAAGGCGTTGGCAGGCAAGCGGCCGTCAAGCACCTGCTGTACATGGTTGATGGCGCGCAGGCCCATCCAGGCGCCGCTGGCCTCGTCGCCGGCGGGAAAGCCCCAGCCGCCGACTTCGACGTGACGGCCATCGTTCAGCTTGATTTCGCCGACGCTGCCGGTGCCCAGCGCGATGATGGCGCCAGGCTGGCCCTGATGCGCGCCCAGCACGGTGGTATGACCGTCGCTTTCCAGCGCGACGCGTGCGTAGCCCGGATTGGCGGCGACAAACTCGGCCGCCCATTGCTTATTGTGCACGCCAGCCAGGCCGAGGCCAATGGCGATGGAAGATTTGTTGGGAAAATCCAGGCCGGCGGCGCGGAAAGCAGCAACTGCGGCGTCATCGACGGACGCCCAGGCCTTGGCGATGCCATGCATCAAGCCCGACGGCCCGCTGGCGCCTTCAGCGATTTCGACGCCGCCGGCCCGCGCGAGACGCGCCCTGGTGCCGCTGCCGCCGCCGTCAACGCCGATAAAAAATTCGATCATGTTTACCTGAGAAAGCTCTAGCCGGGATGGCCCGCGATGAAGGGCACTATAGGGTTGGCTAACCAGCTTGTCAACAGGTATTTAACTGGTATTAAAAAATATTGAAGTGGACTGCTGTTGTCTTCTTGTAATGCCTATCTAACTACCTGTTTTATATAGAAAAATTTGAATTTCTGCGCTCCATCCTAGTTGTGGCATTTGCGTGCCAATTCAACTCCGGGGTCAGTTCTGCCAAACGTACACGAGCTCATGTACGTTTGGCAGAACTGACCCCGGAGTTGGGTTTAGCGGTGGTAGGTGACGAGGTGGGTGCGGCTGGCGTCGGCCTGGTCGCTGACAGCGACCACGGCGTTGCCGGGGCCGCGCACCGTGACGTCGGTCCGGCGCGTGCTCAGTTGGCGCGCGTCGAGATCGCCCGAGCCGCTGACTTGTGCGCTCAGCACGGTGGCGGTGCCGGATAGCGTCATGTTGCCGGGACCGCTCAGGCGCGCACGCACGTTCTGCGCTTCCAGCCCGCGTACCGTCAGGTCGCCCGAGCCGTGCACTTCGGCGTCCAGCTTTTTGATGTGGCCGGCCAGGCAGGCTTCGCCCGGACCACGCAGCACGGCGCTGGCCGCTTCGGTGCTGAGCGCGCAGGCTTCGAGGTCGCCCGAGCCGCTGACTTCGGCGCGTACTTCCTTGGCCGTGCCGCGCAGCGCCACCGAACCGGGTCCGTGCAGCGAGGCGCTGACGCGGCCGGCGCGCAGTTCGCCAATGTCGAGGTCGCCCGAGCCGTTGACTACCAGATTCAGGTCTTGCGTGACGCCGCCGGCGTCGACGTCGCCCGGACCGTTCATTTGCAGGTTCAGGCCGCCCGCCTGCAGTGCGCGCAGGTCGAGGTCGCCGCTGCCGTTGGCGGTGACGCTGAGATCGCCGACCTTGCCGCTGGCGCGCAGGTCGCCGGGGCCGTCCGAGATCAGCGTCAACTGCTGGCCCTGGTAGCCACGCAGGTCGACGTCGCCGCTGCCGGCGTTGCGCAGGCTTTTCAGGTTGGCGGCACTGATGCGCACCGTCAGCTGTTGCTGCTGTTTGCCGCTCCAGTCGAAGTTGATGGACCAGCCTTTCTTTTGCCTGCTGGGCTGGCGCACCGTCAGCGTGCCGTCGCTGACCGTGGTTTCGATGTCGGCAAAGCGCCGGCGCGGGCCGGACAGCTCGATGCTGTTGCCAGCGTCCGCCGTGACGATGACGTTGAATGGTCCCATCAGGTTAATGCTGCTGAAAGCTGCCACGGTGCGGGTTTCGCTGCCGTAGTCGTTGTTTGGCTTGTCGGCGGCGTGGGCGCCGGCGGCGGCCAGTAGCAGGGTGCTAGCCAGCGCGGCGTGTTGGGTCGTCTGCTTCATGTTGCTCTCGATATAGGAAGGGGCGAGGCTTGCACGATAGGCGATTGCGCCGTGGCCGTCGTGCGCCATGGGACGGACGCGCGGAAACGCGGGATCAACTGCAGAAACACGGGGTTGAACCGCAGCGCCAGCTACCCTTCAGCGTTGGCCGCGCACGCCGTTATCGTTTGTGTGGCCCCGCTGCGGCCGTGATGTCATAATGGATGCATCAATATGCCGCCGGCAAGGCATGCGCAGTTGAAAGGAGTGCACATGATCAAATACTTGGGGTCCAAAAGTACCAACGATGGTGGTGTGCTGTACGTTTTTCTGATTAACGGCTTGCAGAAGGAAATCAAGGAGCATGCCTTGAAACAGTATCCTGGTTGCTACGAAGCATTGCCACCGACGGCGAAGGCGCGCATCAGCGCCAATCGCGCGTGGCTGTCGAAGACGTGAAGCGCTGCTTGCGCGCCGGCTGGGGCGCCGTGCTGGCGCTGCTGTCTGCGACGGCGGCCGCGCAGTCGGTGCCGACCCACTTCGGCACGGTGGTTGGCAACGGCTTGCTGTGCCGCGACCATACCGACAATATTTTCTTCTACAATTATTTCGTCAAGCATTTCGGCAACTGGTACAAGCATGAGGGCGGCGCCTACTGGTTCCGCACTGCCGGCGCGTCGCTGTGGGGCACCGAGATTTCCGAGGTGATGGTCAGCGATGACACCAGCACCTTTATCTTTGTCGGCGCGGTAGCCGAGGCCACGCCCGAGGATCTGGAGAAGGCCATCATCCGCCAGGTCGGCACGCACTACACGGTGATCGATACGTCCGCTTACCCGGTGCGCGAGGCCAAGCCGGCCAGCCGCATCGTGTATTTCGATACCAAGTCGAAGATTTATTGTGCCAAGTACAAGCCGCTGCCACCGACGCAGCCGCCGCCGGTCCGACAAAGGCTAAAATAGGCGACCGCGCTTTCCCTGGGCTTTCATGTACACGCAATTTTTCAATCTGAAGCAATCGCCGTTTTCCATCGCGCCTGATCCGCGCTACCTGTTCATGAGCGAACGCCACCGCGAGGCGCTGGCGCATCTGCTGTACGGCATCGGCTCGGGCGGCGGCTTTGTGCTGCTGACCGGTGAGATCGGCGCTGGCAAGACCACCGTGTGCCGCTGCTTCATGGAGCAGATTCCCGCCAATTGCAAGCTGGGCTATATCTTCAATCCCAAGCTGTCGGTGGAGGAGTTGCTGCTGTCCATCTGCGATGAGTTTGGCATTGAGCTGCCGCCGGCCGGCGCCGGCGCGGTCAGCGTCAAGGCGTATGTGGATGCGATCAATGCCTATCTGCTGGCCAGCCATGCGCAGGGTCGCAACAATGTGCTGATTATTGATGAGGCGCAGAATCTGTCGGCCGAGGTGCTGGAGCAGCTGCGCTTGCTGACCAATCTGGAAACCAGCGAGCGCAAGCTGTTGCAGATCATCCTGATCGGCCAGCCGGAGTTGCGTGACATGTTGGCGCGGCCGGAGCTGGAGCAGCTGGCGCAGCGGGTGATTGCGCGTTATCACCTGGGCTCGCTGTCGGAGGCGGAGACGGGCACGTATATCGAGCACCGGCTGGCGGTGGCGGGGGCGACCTCCATCGTGCCGTTTCCGCGCAAGCTGATGGCGCTGGTGCATGGCTTGACCAAGGGCGTGCCGCGACGCATCAACCTGCTGTGCGACCGGGCGCTGCTGGGCGCCTATGTGGAGAACCAGCCGCAGGTGTCGCGGACGATTTTGAAGCGTGCAGCCAGCGAGGTGTTTGCCGGACAGGATGCCGGCGCTGCCCGGGCCGGCGCGAAGGCGCGCTGGCCGCTGGTGGCTGCGGGCTTGCTGGGTGGCGTGGTGCTCAGCGCGCTGGCGTGGCAACTGGCGACGCGCGCGGTGAAGCCGGTGGCCGTCGCTCAGGCTGCGGCAGCCTCTGCCAGTGTCGCCCGCCCGCCGGCAGTTCCGGCTGCTGCGGTCGCGCCGCAGCTGGGCGGCGACAGCGCGCAGGCCTTGCGCCAGCTGGCCGGCCTGTGGGGACTGACGCTGACCGCCGACGATCCTTGCCCGGCGGCGGCGCGCGCCAATCTGCGCTGCCTGCAGGCGAAGGGCAGCCTGGATGATCTACGCCTGCTCGACCGGCCGGCGATGCTGAAGCTGCATGACGATCCCGCCGCGCCCAACTATGCGCTGCTGACCGCGCTGGACGGCGAGCAAGCCACCATCGTGTTCGCCGGCGGCCCGCCGCGCACGCTGCAGGTGGATGCGCTGGCGGCGCGCTATGACGGCGAATACACCACTTTCTGGCGTGCGCCGCGTGCCTGGCGCGACGAGGTGCGCGGCGGCGACCAGGGCCCGGATGTTGACTGGCTGGCCAGGCGCCTGTCGCAGATCTATGATTTGCCCAGGCCGCAGGATAATCAGCCGCTGGATGCTGCCTTGCGCAAGCGCCTGACCGAGTTCCAGGCGGCGCAGAAGCTGAAGGCTGATGGCGTGGCCGGACCGAAGACGTTCATCCGCCTGTATCAGCTGGGCGGCGTGCAGGAGCCGCGCCTGCGCTGATCGGCGGCACAGCGTATTTCATGGATTGTTATCGGATTTAAAGCTATGTCTTATATTTTGGAAGCCTTGAAAAAGGCGCAGGCAGAACGTCAACTGGGCAATGCGCCGACCATCCACGCGCCGACTTTGCAGACGGAGCAGCAGCGGCCGGCGGCGCGCTTCAGCATGCCGATGCTGGCGGCGGTGGTGGGCATGGCGGCGGTGATCGGCGTATTGCTGGTGCTGCTGTGGCGCCCGTCGGCGCCTGACGCAGCCGTTGTGCCGGCCAGCGCGCCGGTGGCTGCCGCGTCACAGCCTGCTGCCCCACGTCCAGCGCAGCCGGCCTTGTCGATAGCGCCAGCCGAGCCGACGCCCTTGCCGGCGCCGGACGCCGACCTGCCGCCATCGGTGGCCAACCTGGCGCGCGCCACGGCGTCGGCGCCGGTTACCGCGACTGTGCCGGCGCCAGCGCCGATCACAGGGGCGCCGCAGCCGGCCGCACCCATCGCCAAGCCGGCCGGCGCGCCGGAAGAACCTGTGGTCAATCTGCGCGAATTGCCGGAACCGATCCAGCGTTCGATCCCGCCAGTGACGGTGGGCGGCTACATTTATTCGAAAAACGCTGCCGACCGCCTGCTGCTGGTCGACAAGGTGCTGCGCCGCGAGGGCGACGAGGTGGCGCCGGGCCTGATCCTGGAGAAACTGCAGCCGAAAGAGGCGGTATTCAATTTCAAAGGCTACCGCTACCGCGTTCCGTATTGAGCCGGTAATTCGCCTGTCATAAAGTCATGATATTTTTCTATCATTGTGAACTCAGCAAGGGAAATATCATGAAACACGTAAAGTACTTGCCATTCCTGATCGGCGCCGCCTCGTACGTGCCGCGCGCCCACGCCGCCGAGGCGCTGCAAGCCGCTGAACCGGGCGCGCTGAGCATACTGCTGGTATGCCTGTGCCTGATCGTACTGACCTGCGCCAACCACCGACGCACTGCCGCCATCAAGCTGGAAGACTGAGCCGCGTCGTATAATGCCTGACATCAAGATGGGGTAGAGGGGCAGGCAATGCATCAAGTAAGTCCGCGCAAGGTGCTGGGCGTGATTGGAACCTCCGGCAGCGGCAAGACCACGCTGCTGGAGTATCTGCTGGCGCAGCTGGCGGCGCAGGGCGTCAAGGTGAATGTCATCAAGCACAGCCACCATGACTTGCAGTTCGAGCCGCAGCACAAGGACAGCGCGCGCTTGCGCATGGCTGGCGCCGCCGAGGTGATGGTCGGTTCGCCGTTCCGCTACGCCATCATCCACGAACTGCGCGGCGGCCCCGAGCCGACGCTGGAGGAACAGCTGGCGCGCATGTCGCCGGCCGACCTGACCTTGCTGGAAGGTTTCAAGACTTACGCGATCGATAAGCTGGAGGTGTACCGGCTGGAGACTGGCCGTGAGCCGCTATATCCGCACGATCAGCGGGTGGTGGCGGTGGCGGCCGATCACGCGCGGCCCGACGGCTTGCGCGACAGCGTCGCCTGGCTGGACGTGAATCAGCCGCAACAAGTACTGGCCTGGTTGCTCACGCATCTGAAAAAAACTTCGACGCAGCCCTAAAGTTGCTGGCGCCGCGTCCGTAAATATGGTGATAGCTCTTATTGGAGGTTACCATGGACGTTACCGGCATTGCTCAAACCGCAACCACGATCGCTGACACCGGCACCAAGCAGGCCGTCGGCATTGCTGTGCTGAAGAAGGCACAGGATATCGCAGCGTCCAGCGCCACCGCGCTGATTGAGGCGATTCCGCCGAATCTGCCGGCGCATCTGGGCAACAACATCAACACCAAGGCCTGAACGGCCGGCTTGTAGTGCTTCCTGCGCACCGTCCGGTGCGCGGCGCGTTCGCGCAGCTTTCTCCGACATCCATTCGACAGGTGCGTACCAGCGTGTTTGCTGGTACGCTGCGCTTGCTTTCAACCTTTTGGAGACTCTCAACATGAATAAACGTCAAGCCTTGATCGCCGCTGCGCTGGCGACGGTGTGCGCGGCCCAGGTGGGTACGGCGGCTGCGGCCGAGGAAAAAGAAAAATGCTATGGCGTCGCCAAGACCGGCCAGAACGATTGCGCCACTGCCGCGCATTCCTGCGCCGGCCAGTCGAAGACCGATAACGCGGCCGAGGAGTGGAAGTATGTGGCCAAGGGCACTTGCGAGAAAGCCGGCGGCAAGACCACGCCTCCCGCCAAGTAATTGCCGACGGTGATGGGCGCGCTGGGTGTTGGCGTCGGCCTGCGGGCGCCGCATTACCGCCAGTTCCTCCAGCAGCGGCCGCGCGTCGGCTGGCTGGAGGTGCATAGCGAGAATTATCTGGATGCGGGCGGCTGGGACTGGCATGTGCTGGAGCAGTTGCGGCGCGATTATCCGCTCAGCTTGCACGGCGTCGGGCTCGGGCTGGGCTCGGCGCGCGGCTTTTCCGATGAGCATCTGCGGCGTGTTTGTGCACTGGCGGCGCGCGTGCAGCCGGCGCTGGTGTCCGAGCATTTGAGCTGGGGCGCGGTGGAAGGGCGGCAGTTGCATGACCTGCTGCCGCTGGTGCTGGATGAGGCGGCCTTGGCGCTGCTGGCGGCGCGCGTGGCGCGGGTGCAGGATGCGCTGGGACGGCAGTTGTTGCTGGAGAATGTGTCGACCTATGTGCGCTTCCATGCGGATGCGATGAGCGAGGCGGAATTCCTGGCGGCGCTGGCGGCGCGCACCGGCTGCGGCGTGCTGCTGGATGTGAATAATCTGTACGTGAACCAATGCAACCATGGCGAGGACGCGCTGGCGGCCATGGCGGCGCTGGCGCCGGGGGTGGTCGGCGAGATCCATCTGGCCGGGCATCTGGTGACGCCGCAGGCGGTCATCGATCATCATGGCGCGCGGGTGGCGGCGCCGGTGTGGCGCTTGTATGAGGCGGCCTTGCAGCGCTTCGGCGCTGTGCCGACCTTGATCGAGTGGGATACCGACGTGCCTCCGCTGGAGGTGTTGCTGGGCGAGGCGGGCAAGGCGGAAGCGCTGCATGCCCGCGCGCCAGCCAGCACGGTGATGCCGTTTGAGCGCACCAGCAAGGCGGCGCAGCGGGCGGCGTCACAAGCGCCGGACCGGGCAACTGGCGAGATGTCCAGCCAGGTGGCACATCAGACGTTGGACAAGGCGATCGACGAAACGTCAGGCAAGGCGAACGGCCAGACGTCGGACAAGGCGACCGGCCAGACGTTGGACCAGGCGACCGGCCAGACGGCTTTGCTGGACGGCCAGCAGCTGTTTGCCGGCGCGCTGTTCGATGTCGGGCTGACGGCGCCGGCGCTGGCGCTGTTCAAGCCGGGACAGGCGGCCGAGCGCTACGCGCTGTATCGCGGCAACCAGTCCGAGACCTGGCGCAAGACGCTGGCGGGCGCTTATCCGGTGCTGCTGGCGCTGGTCGGCGAGGATTTCTTCGGCGGCCTGGCGCGTGCTTACGGCCGCGCGCAACCGTCCGGCAATCCCGACCTGAACCACTTCGGCGCCGGAATGGCCGCTTTCCTACGCAACTTCTCCCACGCGGCGCACCTGCCTTACCTGCCGGACATGGCGGCGCTGGAATGGGCGTTGCACCGCGCCCACTACGCGCCGGCCGCGCACGCGCTGACCGCTGCCGATCTGGCGGCCTTGCCGGCGGATCAGATGGAGGCAGCGGGCTTCGGCCTGCATCCTGCCGTGCAGCTGTTGGCGTCCGGGCATGCGGTAGTGCCGCTGTGGCTGGCGCATCAGCCGGACAGCGGCGTCGATTTCCCGGATGATATGGCGCAGCCCAGCTACGCGCTGGTGGCGCGGCCGCAGTGGACGCCGCTGCTGGCGCCGCTCAGCGCGGCCGGCCATGCGGCGCTGCGGGCGCTGGCGCAAGGCGCAAGCCTGGGCGCGGCGCTGGATGCGGCTTTCGAACTGGATCAGAATTTTGATGTGGCGGCCAGCCTGCAACAGTGGCTGGCGCTTGGCGTGCTGCTGGAGTCAGCTGTCGCGCTTGAACGCGCGTAGCAGCTTGGCTTCGCCGCTGATGTCGCGGTGCAGGCGGTTGGCGAGCGCGGTCAGCTCGATCATGCGGTCGATCTGCACGTCTTCAAAGCGCGCCAGTTCGGCGGTGGCGTTTTGCAGCGCTTCGGCCAGCTTGTTGCGCGCGGCCTGGTAGAGCGCGCCGTGGTAGTCGCCGGTGTTCTTCAGCAGTTCCTCGGCGTTTTCGATCACCTGGCGTAAGTCGTCCAGCAAGCTCTCCTGGCTGGGGCTGCTGGGTTCCTGAGCATCCATGACATCCCCCTGGTGAGCGACTGGTTGAAAGAGCGGCCCCTGCCAGCCCACTATATCCAGGCCGGCCCACGCCGGATTGCGCCAGATCAAGCCCGGACGCCCACCTTACATCTTACCGATATATTTCCCAAGGACAAGATAAATTACGCCGCGACCACAGAAATCTGCACATCGCCCAGTCGTACCTGCTGGCCGGCGCGAATTTTGGCGGTTTTGCGCAACTCTTTTTTGCCGTCGACCTTGACGTCGCCGCTGGCGACGATCTGCTTGCCGGCGCCACCGCTGTCGCACAGGCCAACCAGCTTCAGTAGCTGGTTCAGTTCGACAAATTCCCCGTTCAATTCAAAACTTACTTTCTGCATTTTATCCTCTGCTACCGTGATGTGAAGCCGGCCTTGCCGCGCCCATGCGCTAGTGTAGCGGCATTCCGACAGGCGCGCAGTGTACCGCATTGGTCGGGATTGCTAGCCGGAAAAGAAGTTGCTATGCTGAGTTGACTGCTGAAGTTTTAGGCAGGCCGCAACGACCTTCCGCGAGTTGCATCATGAACAAGCTCTGTAGTGCATGGTTGATCACCGGCTGTCTCGGCGCCGATGCCGCCGCCAGCGATCCACTGGCGCCTCCCGTCCCCCTGTTTGCCGCCACCGACCGCCAGGCGGCGCTGGCCGAAGCGTTGCGCGCCGACGCCACGCCGCGCCTGCGGCTGGCCGTGCAGCCGGCGCCGCTGTTCGAGGCGCGCGGCCAGCGCTATCTGAGCAGCGCCGAGTTCGAGCAGAAGATGGGGCGCGGCATCGTCACTGTTGGCTTGCTGCGCGAGAGCGGCGGCGCGCCGGGCATGCAGAGCATGTCGATGCTGCTGAGCACGCGGCCGGCCACGCGCTTCACCTCGCTGTCGCTGGGCTATGCACTGGCGCCACACAGCGCGCTGGTGGCGATGGTTTCGTACGGCAAAACGGCAGGCATCGGCAGCCCGGACAGTCTGCTGGCGCAAATGTCGGCGGTGCGCACGCTGGCGTATAGCGCCGGCCTGGTGCAGCGCCAACTGTTCAGCGGCAATGACCGGCTGGCGCTGACCTGGTCGATGCCGGCCAGGGTGCGCAGTGGTTCGCTGGAATATAACGACAGGGCGCCGCTGGCCGCTGCAGTGGCCGGCCTCAACCTGCGGCCGACCGCCACCGAGCACGATCTGGAATTCAGCTATACCCGCGCCTATGGCCGCGACGGCAGCCATGGCCGGCTGACCGGGGCGCTGATGTGGCGGATGAATCCGGGTCATGACGCCAATGCCCGCCCGGACCTGCTGATGGGCGTGCGTTACTCCTACGGCTTTTAGCCTTTGGCACCCGGCCGGGTCATGTCGATCGGCACGATCCACTGCGCGAACTGTTCGGCCGTGACGTAGTTCAGCGCCAGCGCCGCTTCCTGCAGCGTGGTGCCTTCGTGCTGGGCTTTTTTGGCGATCGAGGCGGCCTTGTCGTAGCCGATGTGCGGCGCCAGCGCGGTGACCAGCATCAGCGAGCGCTCCATCAGTTCGGCGATGCGGCCGGTGTTGGGTTCGATGCCGTGCACGCAATGTTCCTCGAAGCTGCGCATGCCGTCGGCCAGCAGGCGCGCGCTTTGCAGGAAGTTGTGGGCGATCAGCGGCTTGTAGACGTTCAGTTCGAAGTTGCCGGAGGCGCCGCCCATGGTGATGGCGACGTCGTTGCCGAACACCTGGCAGGCTAGCATGGTCAGCGCTTCGCACTGGGTCGGGTTGACCTTGCCCGGCATGATGGAGCTGCCCGGCTCGTTTTCCGGGATGGTGATTTCGCCCAGGCCGGAGCGCGGGCCGGAGGCCATCCAGCGCACGTCGTTGGCGATTTTCATCAGCGCGGCGGCCAGCGTTTTCAGCGCGCCGTGGGCGCTCAGCAGGGCGTCGTGGCCGGCCAGCGCGGCGAATTTGTTGTCGGCGGTCTGGAACGGCAGGTGCAGCGCGTGTTCCAGCTCGGCGGCGATGCGGGTGGCGTATTCGGGATGCGCGTTGAGGCCGGTGCCGACGGCGGTGCCGCCGGCCGCCAGTTGCAGCACGCCGGGCAGGGCGCTCTTGATGGCCTGTTCGGCGAAGTCGAGGTGGGCGACGTAGCCTGAGAATTCCTGGCCCAGCGTCAGCGGCGTGGCGTCCTGCAGGTGGGTGCGGCCGATCTTGACGATGTCCTGGAAGGCGTCGGTCTTGGCTTGCAGGCTGTCGCGCAGCTGTTTCAGCGCCGGCAGCACGTTGTTGGCCAGCGCCTGGGCGGCAGCGACGTGGATGGCGGTGGGGAAGATGTCGTTCGACGACTGGCCTTTGTTGACGTCGTCGTTCGGGTGCAGTTTGCGCGCTTCGCCGCGCACGCCGCCCATCAGCTCGGAGCCGCGATTGGCCAGCACTTCGTTCATGTTCATGTTCGACTGGGTGCCGGAGCCGGTCTGCCATACGGCCAGAGGGAATTCGCTGGGGTGCTGGTTGTGCAGCACTTCGTCGGCAGCCTGGGTGATGGCGATGGCCTTGGCGCCGTCCAGCAGGCCGAGGTCGAGGTTGACACGGGCGGCGGCGCGCTTGACGCTGGCCAGCGCGTGGATCAGTTCGACCGGCATTTTTTCGCTGGAAATGCGGAAATGCTCCAGCGAGCGCTGGGTTTGCGCGCCCCACAACTGGTGGTCGGGGACGTCGATCGGGCCGAAACTGTCGCGTTCACTACGGGTGCTCATTTTGAATCCTTGGTAGAGAATTAAGACTAATCAGTGTAGCGCAGTTTGGAAAAATTAACCGAGGGCTACAAAAACGGGATTTTGCGCCGTTATAGCTGTTACACTTTTTGGAATGATGATGCAGCACAAGCTCCTGACCTTGCTAATTTGCTCATGGCTGGGCGCCGTTCAGGCGGCCGAGCTGGGGGACGTCGTGCCGCGCTCGTATATCGGCCAGCCGCTGGCGGCCGATATCGATCTGCTGGCGCTGACGCCGGAGGAGCAGGCTGGCTTGCAGGTACGGCTGGCGGATGCGAATGTCTACCGGGGCGCGAATGTGGCGATGAATCCGGCCTTGTCGGGCGTGCGCTTGCAGGTTGAAAAGCGCGGGCAGAAGTCGGTGTTGCATGTGTCAACCACGCGGCCTGTGGAGGCGGATTACGTCCATGTGTATGTGCAACTGGGCGTGCCGGGCAGGCAGGATGTGCGGCTGGCCACCGTGTGGCTGCAGCAGGATCCGAATCCGGCGCCGCCGCCGCAAGCAGCCGTGCCGCCAGCCAGCGCGATGACCTCGGCGCAGGCGGAGCAGATTGCCGCCCAGGCGCGCGCGGCGCGGACGGCGGCAGCCAGGGATGCGGCCGCAAAAGACGCAGTGGCCAAGGTGCCAGTGGTGAGGGATGCGGCCACAAAGGATGCAGTGGCCAAGGTGCCAGTGGTGAGGGATGCGGCCACAAAGGATGCGGCGGCGAAGGATGGCGCAGCCAGAGAGGTGACTGCCAAAGAGGCGGGTGCGCGCGAGGCGGAGGAGGCTAGGCAGACGGCATCCGCTGCGCCGGTGCGCGACCGCAGCAAGCCGGCGCCGTTGCCGTCGATGCATGAGGCGGAAACCGGCGTGCCGGGCGAGGTCAAGGCGGCTGCGGCGGCGCGGCGGATTGCTGGCGTGTGGGTGTCGGCCGACGGCAGGCCAACCAAAGCGCCGACCAATGAGGACGTGGCGCCGGTGCCGGTCGGCGTGTCGCAGGCGTTGCTGCCGTTGGCGCCGCTGCCTTTGCCCAAGGGCGTCAAGCGGCCGGCGGCGTCGTGCCCACCGGCCGGCATCAGCGCCAAGGAGTGCGTGGCGCTGGATGCGCATAATGCGGAGCTGTCCAGCAAGTTGACTGAGCTGGAGGGCAAGATGAAGGCGCTGCAAGGTGCATTGGGCGGCGCGGCGCCAGTGGCATTGGCGGCGCCGAAGACTGCTCAGGCGGCCAGCCCGGCACCAGCGCCAGCCGGCCACGCACCAGCCGGCCACGTACCAGCTGCGAAAGGCGCCTCGGCACCGGCGCTGGCGGCGACGGCCCCGGCGCAAATGGCGGCCCAGGCTAAAGCGGCGACCGGTAGCGGCGATCAGGCCAAGGCGGCGGGTAAGGATCAGGCGGCGGGCAAGGATCAGGCGGCAGGCAAGGATCAGGCGGCAGGCAAGGATCAGGCGAAGATGGTGGCTACAGGCGAAGCGTCAGTGAAGGCGCCGGCTTCGGGTGAGGGCGCGGCTTCGGGCGCCAGACGGGCCAGGCATGGCGGAGCGGCTGCTGGCGATGCGGCGGCGATGTCGGCCTCTGCCAGCCTGTCGGCACGCGCCGAGCCGGAGGCGCATGCGGCCAAGGCGGCTGCGGATGCGGCGGCCGGTGGTGCGACGGCATCGGCATCGGCGTCAGATGCAGCCGCAGCCGCAGCGCCAGCGCCAGTGGCGACCAAGCAGGTGCGCGTGCTGCCCAAGCTGAAGTACAAGAAGGAAAAGCCGCCGGAGCCGCAGAGCGATTACACGCTGCCGCTGGCGGCTGGCGGCGTCGGCCTGCTGGCGCTGCTGGGCGCCGGCTTCATCTGGTGGCGCAAGAAGCAGACCGGCAAGGGGCCGCTGAAAATCTGGCAAGGCTTCCGCAAGAAGAAAGCGCCCGAGCCGGCGCCGGAGGAGGAGTTCGTCGAGGTGAAGACCGCCGCCCACTAATGCGGTTTTTGCATAAGCTTATAGCTGTAAGCTCTGCCTTTCGGCTGACTTTCTGGGGTATAGTGTCTGGCGCTATTTTCCCACCATAGAGAGACCCTCCGATGAGCGCAGCACCTGATTATCAAGCCCAATACCAAGCCTTCAAACAACGCGGCCTCAAGCTCGACATGTCGCGCGGCAAGCCGGCGCCCGAGCAGCTGGACCTGTCCAATGCGCTGACCGAAGCGCTGCCCACCTACAAAGCCGCCGATGGCACCGATGCCCGCAACTACGGCGGCAGCGTCGGCCTGCCGGAAGCACGCGCGCTGTTTGCCGAGCTGCTGGATGTGCCGGCCGCACAAGTAGTGGTCGACAGCAGCGCCAGCCTGTCGCTGATGCATGATGTGATCGTCTATGCGCTGTTGAACGGTGTGCCTGGCCATGCGCCGTGGGTGCAGAATCCGGTGACTTTCCTGTGCCCGGTGCCGGGCTACGACCGCCATTTCGCCATCTGCGAGGCGCGCGGTATCAAGATGATCAATGTGCCGATGAACGCCGACGGTCCGGACATGGACCTGGTCGAGAAGCTGGTGGCCGAGGACGCCAGCATCAAGGGCATGTGGCTGGTGCCGAAGTACAGCAATCCGGGCGGCGTGGTGTTCTCGGATCAGGTGGTCGAGCGTTTGGCGGCGATGAAAACCGCCGCGCCAGACTTCCGCCTGATGTGGGACGACGCTTACCGCTTCCACCACCTGGGCGAGCAGAAGCTGGCAGTTGCGAATATCCTGCAGGCTTGTGAAAAAGCCGGCAATCCGGACCGCGCCATTGTGTTTGCCTCGTCGTCGAAGGTCAGCTGGGCTGGTTCGGGCGTGGCAGCGCTGGCGGCGTCGCCGGCGAATATCGCCTGGTGGACCAAACATGCAGGCTTCCGCAGCATTGGCCCGGACAAGATCAACCAGCTGCGCCATGTACGCTTTCTGAAGGACCTGGCCACCGTCGAGGCGCTAATGGAACAGCATCGCCAGCTGCTGAAACCGAAGTTTGACGCGGTGCTGGCACAGTTCCAGGCGCTGCTGGGCGATGTGTCGGGCGTGTCGTGGACCCAGCCGCAGGGCGGCTACTTCATCGATCTGGTGACGCCGGATGGCGCTGCCAAGCGCACCGTGGCGCTGGCCAAGGAAGCCGGCATCACGCTGACGCCGGCCGGCGCGGCCTTCCCGTATGGCCTCGATCCCAAGGACCGTCACATCCGCATCGCCCCGAGCTTCCCGTCGCTGGACGAGATCAACCAGGCGGCGCAGGGGATTGCGTTGTCGCTGCGCCTGGCGCTGACGGCATAAAAAAAGCGCCTCTTCGGAGGCGCTTTTCCTTTGCGGCGATGGTGCTTATTGGTGCGCCATGCCTGGAATGCTGTTCATCCACGGATCGGTCACGTCGCGGATTTCGCGGTCGTTGGCCAGGATCTGTTTCAGCAGGTCAATCTTGCGCAGGCGCTGGCCGCCGTTCAGGGCCGGCACGCCGGTGCTGACTGCGCGTGCTTCGGTGGCGCACTGGCCTTCCAGCTGGCCCAGGCGGTCCAGATCTCCGATGCGTGCAGCAGCCGCCATTTGATTGGTCAAACCGGCAATGTTTTCGTACATCGAGAGGACTTCGGAAGAGGTCATGATCCCACCTGGCTAAGTTAAGCGGATTACCGCATGTCTTGTTTAACGTCGCCTTCAACGGGAACTTTAGGGTTTTTTGAAAAAAAAAATCGAAAAAAATCCGCCTGCGGCAAAACAGGCGGATTTTGATATTGGAAAATTAACTTATTTGACCAGTTCTTCCAGGCCGGCGCTCAATTCGTCCGGCGGCGGCATGTCGTCGATCAGGGCGTTGTCTTCCAGGCCCAGCTCCTCGGCCAAGTCGACCGGGTAGCAGGCGGCGATTTCATCGTCGGTCAGCTCGGCCTGGGCGACACGGGCGCGCCAGGCGGCCAGCGCCACCACGGCGGCCAGGCGGTTCAGCTCGCCGTTATGGTGCGGTTCAGGGAAGGCCGAGATGGTTTCCGAGAAGGCGGCCGGGAACTTCCAGCGCTTGGCCAGTTCGGCGCCGACGTCGGCAAAAGTGTAGCCCAGCGACTGCTGTTCGGCGTCCAGGCGGCGCGAATCCATCGGGCCGGCCACCTTGTCCAGCGCCATCGCCTGTTCCGGCGCGGCCGAGTGGATCACCAGCTGGCCGATGGCGTGCATCATGCCGATGGTGAAGGCGAGGTCGGTGTTTTCCTTGGTTTTCTTGGCGATCCATTTGGCCGCCACGGCGGTGTGCAGGCTGTATTTCCAGAACTGTTTCAGGTCGAGGCCGGGCACGGTTTTGAAGCCGCTCACCAGGCCCGAGCTGATGACCAGCGTGCGAACGGTGACGAAGCCCAGCATCAGCACGGCGTCTTCCACGGTGCCGATGCTGCGCGAAACGTGATAGTAGGCCGAATTGGCGAGGCGCAGCAGCTTGGCGCTCAGCACAGGATCCGTCGACAATTTCTTTGCAATCTCTTCGGTCGAGACGCTGGCCTTGTCGAAACTGCTGATCAGCTCTTCCACGACCTTGGGCGCGGTGGGCAACGCAGTTGGATTCTGGAACAGGGCATCAAGTTTCATATTTATCTCCTTGGGATAGTCGCGTTGCTATAGGCTAACTATATAGCGAATCTTCCAATACCAGAAGAGATTTGGGAGGCTTTCGTCGCTTTTCAGTGATCGTCGTCCATCAGGTCGTATTCACGGCGGTTTTTCGGCAGGCGCCGCTCGGTGATGGTGGTCGACTGGTGGTCTACATGCTTGATCAGCAGCATGGCCGCGCCCAGCGTGGTTGTCATGGCCTTGGCGGCTTCCGAGATAGCGTCGGCGGACGACAGCGGCTGTTGATCCAGCCGCCGTGTGACCTTGGCGTAAAACGTCATTTCCTTGTAGGTCATGCGCAAGCAGCTACCTTCGGGAAGGAACAGTTGCTTCCATTGGTAACCGCGCAGCGAAAAGGAATTTGCTGATTTTTGATGCTCCAGCCACAGCGCGACCGCAGCGGCGACGGCCTGCGCCGGCGTCAGGGCGCTGCGTGTACGGTAGAGGTAGCTTTCAAGCGCGTCGCGCGTGGCCGGGGGTATGAAAGCAATGCGTGCGGGATTCATACTATTTCTCCTGTCTATTTTGATCTAATTTCTACTGTTTTCTACTCGTTAGACCATCGTGCAGCGCACAAAGTTCAAAATAGGCAGAAATAGACTGAAATAGACATCAGAAATAGTAACGATCCCGCACACAGTGAGACAATAGCGCCCATGGACGACATTCAAGACATTACGCAGGCGACGCTGCGGCATTATGAGGCGACGGCGGAGCAGTTTTTTGCTGGCACCATCGATCATGATGTCAGTCAGAACATCGCCGCCTTGCTGGACGCAATACACGCCAGCGCGCCATACCGGCTGCTGGACCTGGGCTGCGGACCGGGGCGCGATCTGAAGGCGTTCAAGGCGATGGGGCATGAACCGACCGGCATCGATGGCTCGGCGCGTTTCGTCGAGATGGCGCGTGCTTATAGCGGCTGCGAGGTATGGCAGCAGGATTTCGTCGAACTCGATCTGCCGGCGGAATATTTTGATGGCGTGTATGCGAACGCTTCGCTGTTTCATGTGCCGAGCGCGGCGTTGCCGGAGGTGCTGCGCCGGCTGCATGGCGCGTTGAAGACTGGCGGCGTGCTATTCAGCTCCAATCCGCGCGGCGACAACCGTGAAGGCTGGAACGGTCCGCGTTACGGCAGCTACTACGATTACGATACCTGGGAGCGATACCTGATGGCAGCGGGTTTTGCGCCGGTCAGCCATTACTACCGTCCAACAGGTCTGCCGCGTGAGCAACAACCGTGGCTGGCCAGTGTTTGGCGCTGCGTACGTGAGCGCACAGAAGCCTAGCGGCAAGCGTCCTATAGTAGATCCCATGCACACAGCACTGGGCTGTGTGTCCTTTAGCTACTAAGGAGTTCATCATGAACAAGGATCAAGTCGAAGGCAAACTGAAAGACATCGGCGGCAAAATTCAGGAAGAAGCCGGCAAACTGGTAGGCAGCTCCGAGCAGCAAGCCAAGGGCCTGAACAAACAGGCTGAAGGCAAAATCCAGAAAGGCTACGGCGACGCCAAGGAAGCCGTCGAAGATGTCGTGAAAGGCAACCGCAACTAATTGCGGCGCGCCATAAAAACAGCCCCACAGCATAGGCGCGGCCTTGGCCGCGTCCAGCGCGTGGGGCTGTTTGCCGTTTATTCCGGCTTCAGATTCTTCTTGAAGAACGCCTCAATATTGCCCCACACGTGACGCTGCGGGACCGGGCCGGAGATGCCATGCTTGGCGCCCGGATAGGTCATCAGCTCGAAGTGCACCTGACGCTTGACCAGCGCGTCGATCATGCGCGTGGTATTGGTGAACAACACGTTGTCATCGGCCATGCCGTGAATCAGCAGCAGCGGTGATTTCAGGCCATCCAGATGCGAATACACGCCGCTGTATTCATAGCCGGCCGCGTTTTCCTTCGGTGTGCCCATGAACTGCTCGGTGTAATGGGTGTCATACAGCGTCCAGTCAGTTACTGGCGCCACCGACACACCCATGGCGATCTTGTCCGATGCTTCCGCCAGCAGGCGCAGCGACATGAAGCCGCCGTAGCTCCAGCCGAACACGCCGATGCGCTTGGCATCAACAAAGCTCTGCTTGCCCAGCCACTCGATGCCGGTCAGCTGGTCTTCCACTTCCACGCGGCCCAGTTGATGGTAGTTGGCGTCGGTGAAGGCGCGCTCGCGGCGGAAGGAGCCACGGTTGTCCAGGCGCCAGACGACAAAGCCTTGCTGCGCCATGTACTGGTCGAAGTAATTGCCCCATTTGCGCGACACGTGCTGTGAGTGCGGGCCGCCGTAGGTCGACAGGTAGACCGGGTATTTCTTCGATGCGTCAAAGGCGGACGGCTTGATGATCGAGTAGTACAAGGTCTGGCCGTCCTTGGCCTTCAGCGTGCCGTACTCGGTTTTCAGGTGCGCATCCAGGTATTTGCCGTAAGGATGGCTGGCGTTCAGTTCATTCTTTTCCAGCCACTGGATCATGGCGCCGTCAGGCTTGCGGATGCTGACTTGCGGTGGCGTGTCCGGGCTCGAATAGGTGTCGACAAACACCTCGCCGTTGCGGGCGAAGGACGAATCGTGCCAGCCGTCGCCTTGCGTCACGCGGGTCGGCTTGTCAGCGCTGCTGCCATCCAGTTTCAGCGCGTAGGTCTGGCTGTCGATGACCGCGTCGCGGTTCGACTGCACGAACACCCGGCCGTTTTTCTCGTCCACCGCCAGCAGGCGGTCGATGCCCCATTCGCCCTTGGTGATGGCGTGTTTCAGCTTGCCGTCCAGGCCGTACAGGTACAGGTGCTTGCGGCCGCTGCGTTCGGACGACCAGATGAAGCTCTTGTTATCTTCCAGGAAGCGCAGGTCGTCAAAGATGCTGATCCAGGTAGCGGAGGTTTCGGTAATCAGCACCTTTTGCGCCAGCGAGGCGGCATCGACCGACACCAGTTCCAGTTTTTTCTGGTCGCGGGTCTGGCGCTGGAACAGCAGGGCCTTGCTGTTGGCGCTCCAGTCGGCGCGCACCAGGTAGATGTCTTTTTCTGCGCCAAGCGCGACATCACGGATTTCGCCGCTGACCGGCGAAACGATTTTCAGCTCCACCAGCACATTCGGATCGCCGGCAGCCGGGTAGCGCTGCTCGACCACTTCGGTGCGGTCGGCAAAGATTTCAAAGCGGCGCACCACCGGCACCGGCGCTTCATCGTAGCGCTTGTAGGCGATGGCGGAATCGTCCGGCGCCCAGTAGTAGCCGGTGGTCTGCGACATTTCTTCCTGCGCGACGAATTCCGCTTCGGCATTGTGGATGGTGCCTTTGCCGTCAGTGGTCAGCTGCTTCTCTTTGCCGGTGTTGAGGTCGATGACGAACAGGTTCTGGTCGCGCACGTAGGAGACATAGCGGCCTTGCGGCGAAATTTTCGGGTCCAGCACATTGCCGCTGGCGACCATGCGCGCCTGGTCCGGCTTGCTGGCCTCGATCAGGTACAGATTGCCGGCGATCGGCACCAGCAGGCGCTTGCCGTCCGGCGACCAGCTGTAGCTCAGGATGCCTTTCAGGCTGGCGGTGCGGGCGCGCTCGCGGCGGGCTTTTTCCGCATCGGACAGGTTTTCGTCCGGCACCAGCAGCTTGGAGTCCACCAGGCGGTGGGTGGTCTTGTCCTTCAGGTTGTATTCCCACAGGTCCAGCTGGAACTGGTTGTCGTCGCGGCCGCGCAGGAAGGTGACGCGGGCGCCGTCGGGCGAGACTTTCAGGCTGCGCACGCCCGGACCGGACAGCGACGGGTCGCTGTGGATGCGGTCCAGGGTCAGTTTTTCCGCCGAGGCGGCGCCCGACAGCAGGGCAAGGAAGCAAAGGATGAAGCGCATGGTGTCTCTCTAATGGGCAGAAGCCGAGACGATACCAGACGCACACCGCCGTGGCGAGACGGCAAGATTGGGAATCCGCGCCCGAAAACCGTTTTTCCTTCGGCGTCAGGCCCGGCCCAGCTTCTCCAGCGACAGCTTGTGCAGCGCCCAGCTGAGCAGCACTGCCGCCACCGTCAGGCCGATGGTCAGGCCGATCCAGAAACCGGCTGCCGCCATCTCATGCCCCAGTCCCAGCCAGCAACCGAGCGGCAGCGCGAAGCCCCAGAAGGCCAGCAGCTGGATCTGCATCGGCTGGCGCGTGACCTTGTAGCCACGGATGGCGCTGGAAGTCGCCACCTGGGTGGCGTCGGACAGCTGGAACAGCGCGGCAAACAGCAGCAGGTAGGCGCACAGCGCCTGCACCGCCAGGTCGGACGTGTAGGCGGCGGCGATCTGCTGGCGGAACGCCACCATCAGCAGCGCCGACAGCAGGCCGAAGGCCAGCGACATGCCGACCCCGATCCAGGCGACAAAACGCGCCCGAACCGGCTGTCCCTCGCCCATGGCCTGGCCGACGCGGGTAATCAGCGCGATGCCAAAGCTGAGCGGCACCATGAAGGTCAGCGAGCTGAAATTAAGTGCGATCTGGTGCGCGGAAATCTCCACCACGCCATAGCGCGCCACCAGCAGGCTGACCGCGCCAAACGCGCTGACCTCGGCAAAGTAGGTGACGCCGATCGGCAGGCCGAGGCGCAGCATCGAATGGATCTCCGGCCAGTGCGGCCATTCCCAATGGGTGAACGGGAAAGTCGGGCGGTACACCGGCGTGCGCCAGACCCAGAAAATCATCGCCGCCAGCATCAGCCACATGCACAGGCCGGTCGCCACCGCGCAGCCGACGCCGCCCAGTGCCGGCAAGCCCCAGTTGCCAAACACCAGCAGCCAGTTGACGAACACATTGAACAGCAGGCCGAGGATGGCGATCACCATCACCGGCTTGGTCTGGTTGATGCTGGTGCTGTAGCCGTACAGCGCGCGGTAGGCGGCAAACGGCGGCAGGCCGATGCTGATGATGTGGACGAACAGCGCCGCCTGGTCATGCACATGCTGCGCCAGGCCGAGGTAGTCGAACACCAGCGTTGCCAGGTTGGCCAGCAGCATCGCCGCCACGCCGACGCCAAGCGCCTTCCATAGCGACTGGCGCACCGCGTGCGGCACCTTGCCCAGCGCGCCGGCGCCGACATCGTGCGCCACGATGGTGTTAATCGCCATCATCACGCCGCTGACCGTCACCAGGATGATCGACCACACCGAGGCGCCCAGCGACACTGCCGCCAGCTCGTCGGCGCTGGTGTGGCCGGTCATGGCGACGTCGGCCACGCCCATGCCGACCGTGGCCAGCTGGCCGACCAGCACCGGCCAGGCCAGCCGCCACAGGGCGACGATTTCACGGCGGATATTGGGGAGGGTAAAGGTATGCGGCATGACAAAACAAAGTCGTTACAGAAAGGCACAATTTTACTGTGTTGCTAACAGTTTTGCGCGCTATCATGCTGGCTCAGCCCAACTCGGAGACGCCATGCGCCCCTTTCTCGCCGCCGCCGCGCTCGGCGCCTGCTCGCTGGCCCATGCCGGCGACATCACGCTGTACAGCCACACGCGGCTGGGCGGCCCGGCCATCACGCTGCACGAAGCCACGCCCGATCTCGACCCGCTGGGCTTCAACGACAAGACCTCCAGCGTGGTGGTGCACAAGGGCAGCTGGCAGGTGTGCGCGGAAAAGCACTACAAGGGCAAATGCCTGATCCTGAAGGAAGGCGAGTACGCCGAGTTGAAAGGCTTCGACGACATGATCTCGTCGGTGCGCGAAGTGGACGCGCCGCGCCGTCCCTGAGGCCTTACAATTGCTTGCAAATTGGTTATAGTTTCCTGTCAGCGACATTGTCCGGACAGCCGTTATACCCGTATCTGAACTTCTTGTGACCACACCATGAAAAACATCTTCTCGCGCCTGCTGACCACCACCCTGCTGCTGGCCGGCGTCGCCCACGCCGGCGAAATCACGCTGTACACCGACGACAACTTCGGCGGCCGCTCGGTGACCGTGCGCGGCGCCACGCCTGACCTGGTGCAGCAGGGCTTCAACGACCGCACCTCCAGCGTCATCGTCCGTTCCGGCAGCTGGGAACTGTGCCAGCACGCCGGCTTCCAGGGACAGTGCATGACGCTGCAACGCGGTGAGTACCGCCAACTGAAGGGCTTTAACGACCAGGTATCGTCGGTGCGCGAGGTCGGCGGCCGTGACCGCGATGACCGTGATGGCCGCGGCCCCGGCGGGCACGGCGACCGCGATGACCGCGATGGCCGAGGCCCCGGCTACGGCCGTGGCGAAGCGATCGTGCTGTTCGCCCAGGCCAACTTCGGCGGCCGCCGCGCCGAGCTGCCCGGTGACGTGCGCAAGCTGGACGACTACGACTTCAACGACCGCGCCGGCTCGGTCATCGTCAACGAAGGCCGCTGGGAACTGTGCGAGCACGCCAACTACGGCGGCCGCTGCATCGTGCTGAACCCGGGCCGCTACGACCGCCTGGACGACATGAACAACCGCATCTCGTCGGTGCGCCGCCTGCGCTAAAGGGAGGGCCACGCGGCCCGCACGGTTTGAGCATTTGCGCTAGACTGGCAACGGTGCATTACAGGAGCGGGCAACGTGGAATACAAGGATTACTACCAGACCCTGGGCGTGGCCAAGACGGCCAGCGAGGATGAGATCAAAAAGGCGTACCGCAAGCTGGTGCGCAAATACCATCCGGACGTCAGCAAGGAAGCCGACGCCCAGCAGAAGACCCAGGAAATCAACGAAGCCTACGGCGTGCTGGGCGACGCCGAGAAGCGCGCGGCCTACGACGAGCTGGGGCGCGGCCACCAATACCGCGCCGGCCAGGAATTCCGCCCGCCGCCCGACTGGGGGCGCGGCTTTGGCGGCGGCCCCGGCGGCCAGCAGGGCGGCTTCGGTGGCGCCGGCGGCTTTGGCGACAGCGATTTCTTCTCCGACCTGTTTGCCAACTTCGGCGGCGGCGGCGGGCGCCGCCGGCAGGCGCCGCAGAAGGGCGACGACAGCCACGCCAGCATCACCATCGATCTGAGCGACACCTATCAAGGCGCGACCCGCACCATCAGCCTGATGGTGGCCGAGCGCGACCCCCACGACCGCATCGTCACGCGCGAGCGCAACCTCAGCGTCAACATCCCGAAAGGCGTGACCGCCGGCCAGCAGCTGCGCCTGTCCGGCCAGGGGCAGCAGGGCGCCGCCGGGCCGGGCGACCTGTACCTGGAAATCCAGTTCCGCCCGCATCCGCGCTACCGCATCGACGGCCGCGACGTTTACCAGACGGTGCCGGTGGCGCCTTGGGAGCTGGCGCTGGGCGGCGAGATCGAGGTCAGTACGCCGTCGGGCAAGGTCAACGTCACCGTGCCGGCCGGCTCGCAAAGCGGGCGCAAGCTGCGGCTGCGCGGGCGCGGCATCCCCGGCAAGGAAATCGGCGACCTCTACCTGCTGCTGGAAGTGGTGCTGCCGCCGGCCGACAGCGAGGCCGCCAAACAACTGTACCAAACGATGGCGCGCGAGATGGCCTTCAATCCGCGCACGGGAGGATGATCATGGGACAAGTGCTGACTGCGGTGGTGGTCGACGACGCCGCACTGACGTTGGAAGAACTGGCGCAGGCCTGCGCCGTCGAGCCGGACTGGGTGGTGGCGCGGGTGCGCACCGGCATCCTGCTGGCGCATGACGATGCCGCTGCTGATGCCGAGGCCGACAGTGGCGGCTGGCGCTTCAGCAGCGCCGACCTGGTGCGCGCGCGGCGGCTGTGCCAGATCGAGCGCGCGTTCGAAGCCAACGACGACGTGGCGGCGCTGGTGGTCGACCTGTCGGAAGAAATCCGCCGCCTGCGCGGCAAGCTTAGCGCGGCCGGAGTGAAATAGGCGCGGCCACCGCCAGGCCCGCCGGCGCATCGGGCGCCGGCAAGCGTGCACGCTTGCGCCCCGGCTTGCCCGGTGGCGCCTCCGCTGCTGCGCCCACTGCGCCAACAGCGGCAACGCTGCCAACGCCGCCAACACCGCCAACACCGCCAACAGCGGCAACAGCGGCAACACCGCCAACCACGGCAGGTGTGCGCACCGCCGCCTGCGCGCACTCGCTGAGCGCGTGATAAGCATGCGGCTGTGCCGCCAGCTGCGCCATATGCGCCGCCAGCTCGGCCTGTTCGCGCTCGCTCAGCGGCGCCGGCTCGCCCTGCGCCAGATCGAGGAACTGCTGCATCAGCCAGCGCGTGGCCGGTCCCGGCTCCTCGTCGCCACGGCGTATCACATACAGCGGGAAGCTGAACGAACTGCCCTCGGCGATCTGCAACTGCACCAGCCGGCCTGCATCCAGATCCCATTGCACAAACTCCTGCGGCATATTGCCCCAGCCGATGCCATTGCGCAGCAGCGCATGCTTGGAACTCAGATCGCCCAGGCGCCAGTCGCGCAGCGCCAGCACGCCGAAATCCTGGCCCTGCGTCAGCGTGCTGCGGTCGGTCAGCACCAGCTGGGTGTGCTCGCGCAGCACAGCGGTCGGCACGATGCCGTCGATCTGCGCCAGCGGATGGTCGGGCGCCACCACCGGCACCATGGTGACAAAGCCGCAGGCCTGGCGCTCGATGACATCCGGCGTGCCCGGCATCCAGCCGCTGATGCCGATGCGGCAGGTGCCATCGGCCACCAGCTGCGTCACCGCGCCCAGCGCCTCGGTGCGCAGACGCATCGACACGGTCGGGAACTCCTTCTGGAAAGCGTGCAGGATGCGCACCAGCTTACAGGTGGAAAACATCACATCGACCACCAGCGACACCTCCGCCTCCAGCCCGGCCGACAGCGCCTTGGCGCGCGCCCGCATGCCGTCGACCTTCAGCGACACCGCGCGGGCATCGGCCAGCAGCGCCTTGCCGGCCTCGGTCAGCGTCGGCTTGCGCTTGCTGCGGTCCAGCAGCGCCACATTCAGCTGCTCCTCCAGGTTGGCGATGGTGTAGCTGATGACCGACTGCGTACGGTGCAGCGCGCGCGCCGCATGGGCAAAGCCGCCATGGTCGATGACGGCAATGAACACGCGCAGCTGGTCGAGGGAGGGCAGGCCGGGATCTCGCATAATCGATATTCTCGATAGATTAAATAGAAATAAACAGCATTTCATCGATATTATAATCGCTTTATGATCGCTGCAACCTCCCCACCGAAAAGGACTCAGCATCATGGCAAACATTCTCCACATCGACAGCAGCGTGCGCAGCACCGGCTCCCTGACCCGCCAGCTGGGCAGCGAATTCATCGCCAAGCTGAAGGCGGCCGACCCGGCCGCCAGCGTGGTCACCCGCGACCTGGCCGTGAGCCCGGTGCCGCACCTGACCGAGGAAATGATTGGCGCCTACTACACGCCGGCCGAGCAGCGCAGCGCCGCCCAGGCCAGCGTCATCCAGACCTCGGACACGCTGGTGGACGAAGTGCTGGCCGCCGACACCATCGTCATCGGCGCCCCGATGTACAACTTCTCGATCACCTCAGGCCTGAAAGCCTGGATCGACCACATCGCCCGCGCCGGCCGCACCTTCAAGTATGGCGCCAACGGCGCCGAAGGCCTGGTCACCGGCAAGAAAGTCTATGTGGTGGTGGCCACCGGCGCCGCCTACAGCGAAGGCCCGTACGCTGCCTACGACTACACCACCACCTACCTGCGCGCGGTGCTGGGCTTCCTCGGTATGACCGACGTCACCTTCATCGTCGCCGAAGGTGTGGCGATGGGCGAAGAAGCGGTGGCCAGCGCCATCGCCAAGAGCCGCGCAAAGATCGACGCCATCGCCGCCTAAGCTGTATGATGAAGGCTCCCTGTACCGGAGCCTTCATCCATGAAACGGAATCTACATCTGTTGATGATAGACCCGCAAAACGACTTTTGCGACCTGCCAGCCAGCTACCTGCCCACCGATCCGGTTACCCGCCAGCCCCTGCGGCCGGCGCTGCCGGTGCCGGGCGCCCACCAGGACATGCTGCGCCTGGCCGGCCTGATTAACCGTGGCCGCGCCGGCATCAGCGCGCTCAGCGTCACGCTCGACTCGCACCACCGCTTCGACATCGCCCACCCGACCTTCTGGACCGCCGCTGGCGGCGCCGCAGTCGCCCCGTTCACCGAAATCACCGCTGCCGACGTCCGCGCGCAGAAATACCTGCCGCGCCACCTGGCGTCGCTGCCGATCGCGCTAAACTACCTGGACCGGCTGGAAGCGGCCGGCCGCTACCAGCTGATGGTGTGGCCGGTGCACTGCGAGATCGGCAGCTGGGGCCACAACGTCCACGCCGACGTGCGCGCCGCCTACGGCCACTGGGAAGACGCCGCGCTGGGCATCGTCGCCAAGCTGGCCAAGGGCTCGAATCCATGGACCGAGCACTACTCGGCGGTGCAGGCCGAAGTGCCGGACGCCGACGACCCGGACACCCAGTTCAACTACAAATTCGTGCGCACGCTGGCCGAAGCCGACCGCATCTACGTGGCCGGCGAGGCCGGCAGTCACTGCGTCAAGGCCACGGTCGAACACATCGCCGACTACTTCGAGCAGCAATACGGCGCCGCCTCGCTGGCCAAGCTGGCGCTGGTCACCGACTGCATCAGCCCGGTCAGCGGCTTCGAAGCCCAGTACCAGGACTTCCTGCAGGCGATGGCCGCGCGCGGCGTGCAGCTGCTGCAATCGTCCGACGCCCTGGCCGAGCTGATCGCCAACGCCGGAGAGCCGGCATGAAAGCGCCGGTGGTCCGCAGCCTGCTGGAAACCGACTTATACAAATTCACCATGTGGCAGGCGCTGCTGCACGGCCATCCGAACTCGCACACCGAATACGAATTCGTCTGCCGCAACACGCCGGACTTCCCGCTGACCGAACTGATGCCGCAGATCGAGCAGGAGCTTGACCACCTATGCTCGATGAGCTTCCGCGACGAGGAACTGAGCTATCTGCGCTCGCTGCGCTACATGAAAAGCGACTTTGTCGACTTCCTGACGGTGTTCCGTTTCCAGCGCAAGTTCATCGACGTCAGCGCCGACGGCGACATCTTGAAGATCCACGCCGCCGGCCCGCAGGTGCACGTGATGGGCTTCGAGATCTATGTGCTGTACATCGTCAACGAGCTGTACTTCCGCCGCTTCGACCACGCCGCCGCGCTGACCGAGGGTCGCACGCGGCTGACGGCCAAGATCGCCAGGCTCAAAGCTTTCGGCCAGGAACCGGCCAAATTCTTCCCGTTCGAAATGTCGGACTTCGGCACCCGCCGCCGCTTCTCGGGCGAGTGGCATGACGAAGTGGTGCAGCGGCTGGCGCGCGAAGTGCCCGAGTATTTCAAGGGCACCTCCAACGTCTACCAGGCGATGAAATTCAACCTGATCCCGATCGGCACCATGGCGCATGAATACATGCAATCCTTCCAGGCCTTCGGCGTGCGGCTGCGCGACTTCCAGAAAGCCTCGCTGGAAGCCTGGGTGCAGGAATACCGTGGCGACCTCGGCATCGCGCTGACCGATGTGGTCGGCATGGACGCCTTCCTGGACGACTTCGACCTGTATTTCGCCAAGCTGTTCGACGGCCTGCGGCACGACTCCGGCGACCCGGTGCTGTGGGGCGAAAAAGCCATCGCGCACTACGCGGCGTTGCGCATCGACGCGAAGACCAAGCGGCTGGTGTTCTCGGACGGCCTGAATCTGGACAGCGCGATCGCGCTCTACCGCCACTTCGCCGACCGCATCATGACCGGCTTCGGCATTGGCACGCACCTGACCAACGATGTCGGACTGGCGCCGCTGAACATCGTCATGAAGCTGGTGCAGTGCAATGGACAGTCGGTGGCCAAGCTGTCCGACTCGCCGGGCAAGACCATCAGCAAGGACGAAACCTTCCTGGCCTACCTGCGGCAGGTGTTCAACCACCCGGCGGTGTAGCGCCGGGCAAGGCGGGGCAGGGCGCTGAGCGCGCTTACGCCTCGCTGGCGCCGAAGCCGCCCATGATGGCGTCGGCCTTGTCGCGCTCCTCGTCATCATAGACATCGACCGACAGCATGGCGCCGGCGCGATGGCGCGCGGCAGCAGCAGCAGCCGGGCCGCCTGGCGTCAGCGCATCAAGCAGGTTGCCGACCGTGCTGGTGGCGACCGATGGCGGCAGTTCAGCATGCTTGGTCAGCTTGATGCTGGCCTGCGGGAAGCCGCCGGACAGCAGCGCGCTGCGGGCGCTCTCGGCATCGGTGGGTTGCGGGAAATTACGGTGGATGGTACGGGACATGATGGCCTCCTTGTTGTTATGTGTTCAAAAGCCGGCGACGACGGTGCTGAAATGCTCCACTTTCGGCGGCTGGGCGAAGAAGCCGCCGACCAGGGCGCGCCAGTCCTGGAAACCGGCGCTGCCACGAAAGTCCACCGTATGGTTTTCCAGCGTGGCCCAGCCGATCACCAGGTGATAGGTGTCCGGCGTCTCGATATCGCGGTCGAGGCGCATCGACAGGCAGCCGGTGGCCGCCTGGAAGATCGGCACCGCCTTGGCCACGGCGGCCTGGAACTGGTCGTGGCTGTCTGGCTGGATATACAGCTCGGCAATCTCGTAAATCATGGTGCATCCTGGCAGTTGGTATGCCCCTATTGTGCCTCAACTGCGGCAGGCGTGCGCAGGATGAAACGCATCGCCTGGTGAGCCAGCTCACGCACATCGGCACCGCTGCCCGGCTTGTACCACTGCACCGTCCAGTTCAGCGCGCCGAAGATCAGCAGCCGGTCGAACTGCGACGGCACGGTCCACGCGCCCGAGCGGTGCAGCGCCCCGATGGCGTGGTCCCACACCGCCTCGTAGCGGTCCTTCAGCGCCGTGATGCGGTCGCGCGACTGCTCGTCCAGCGAGCGCCACTCGTACAGCAGCACGGCGATGAAATGGTGGTCGGGCGCCAGCAGCGTATGCAGATGGGCTTCGACCAGCCGGTGCAGCATGGCGCTGGGCGACAGTGGCTGGGCGGCGATCGCCTCCACCTCGGCCAGCGCGCGCTGCATGCCTTGCTCCATGATGGCGGCCAGGATCTCCTGCTTGGTCTTGAAATGGTAGAACCAGCTGCCGGCCTGGATGCCGGCGGCAGCAGCGATGTCGCGCACGGTGGTGTTGTCATAGCCCTTGGTGCGGAACAGCAGGGCGGACTTTTCGATCAATTCGGCGCGCAGGCCGCCGCCTTCGCCCTTGTGCGGGCGCCCGCGCTTCTTCGGAACAGTGGCTGCGGCATCGTGCATGTCGGCATCGCTTGCTGAAATGATGACACTGTCATTCTAATGCACGGACGAGGCTGATTTCACAAAACCGTCACGGTGTGCTGCAATGCAACAACAGCTCACACCTTTGAGGTAAATCATGACTGGCGGGCGTACGCCTTCTAAGCTCGGGCAGAAGACAGGGGAGACGACCATGAATGCACCAATGGACAACGGCAAACCGCTGGCCGAATTGGGCAACAGCTTACGCGAAGTCAACGCCCGCATCGACGTGATGCACCGCGAGTCGCTGGAGCGGATGGATTTGCTGCGTCAGGAGGTCAACGCCAGCCTGCGCGAACAGGCACGCGAAGTCACTGCCCGCATCGAGCGGCTGAAAGATCACGGTCTCGAACTGCACCGGGAAACCAACGCGCGGATTGACACCATGTACAGCGCGTTGAACGGCAAGCTCGAAGCACTGAACCGTGACGTCAGCGGCAGGCTTGACGCCTCTAACCGGGACGGTACCGCTCGGTTAGAGCTGCTGCGCAAAGAAATGCTCGACAATTTCCGTTTGCTTGACGTCAAGATCGAGCGGGTGCGCGAGGAAATGCTGGGCAACCTCCGTCTCATCGACGCCAAGATCGACCACCTGCGTGGCGACATGCACACGCAGTTCCGCTGGCTGGTGGGAATGCTGCTTTCCAGCATCATCGGCATCGCCGGGATACTGCTCAAGCTATTGTGAAGGAAGATGGTGCCGGTATATTTCCCGACCGCCGGCGCCGGTAGTAGTCGCCGTGGCGGCGCTAATGAACGTCATCATAGCGACCAAATATGACCGGCGTTTGACGTGCGTGGCGGGGCGCGGCAAAGTGCTGTAGAATAGAAGTTCTGTGGGGCCGACCTGGTTTCGACGTGGGTTGCAAAGCAGAACAGGGCATACCGAGGCCTGGTTACCTCGTAAATACACCCAGAAATCAATAACTGCAAACGATAACTCGTACGCACTGGCAGCCTAAGGGCTGTTAGCTCCTAAACGCTTCTTCCCTGGGGCGGGCCGTTAAAAGCTAAGGAGTCATTTACAGGGAATCGCGCTGTGACGGGTCACTTGAAGCAGCGCTAAATCTAAGGTGAATCGCTTGTCCAAAACGTGCACATCCGTGTTGTACAGGTTAAATTAAATGATAGTGCTAAGTATGTAGAACTGTCTGTAGAGTGCTTGCGGACGCGGGTTCGATTCCCGCCGGCTCCACCATCCGGATGCAAGAACAAAGGCCTCGGCGCGCAAGCGCCGGGGCCTTTTTCTATTTCATCAAGGTATACAGTCGTGGATCGTTGGGTGTAAAGACTTCGCGGCAATCGCCGTCGTAAAAACAGATCGCATCATCGGTCTGCAACTCGTCGCGTCGCACCCATAGCAACACGCCACGGCGTTCAACTACGATGTGATGCTCATAGCCTAAGGGGGGTAATATCTGAGCCAGAAATTCTGCGGCGGTGAGTGGCGATAAATTCATTTAGGAAGCCTCTCGTTGGTAATGAAGGTTGAGGCTCTTGGATACACGTATCCAGAGATGATGATGTGCTTCAATCTGCCGGTACTGGTGTTGCAGCTGGTTTGCTTTCAGCATAGCGTTGATTTCATCGATCGCAAACGGCGCCTCGTCCTTGACCGACTGCTCGACTTCGGCCCAAGTTGGCCGCGTTTCGCCAGGACGCATGATATAGCGCCAGCGCGGGGCGACGGCGCGCAATTCAATCAGGCTGAGTTCCACGGCATGTTGCACATCCTGCATAGAAAACGACTGGCCGCCGGGATGATTATGCGAAAACAGGCTGTTATTGGCGCCAATGAGTTCGTTCCCGGAAAAGCGAACATTGTTTGGTGTGCCAATTTTATGCAAGATGAGCGTTCCGTCAGCGAGGAAGAACGCGCCATTCTCATTGATTTCGTGACGAACGGCGTTCTCGAATCGTACTGCGGCGAAACGGCTTGGCGTGGAGATATCCGGACTGACCCTAGGGCAGTGTGGATCATATACCGAGAAATCCCAGGAGTTTTGCATGGCGACTACCATCGGGGAAAGGGTCTTGCTCGTCCCCGATGGTAAAACGCTGGGCTTGGGCTGTTTTGATCGGTCACAACCCAAGCCTTGATGCTCCGATTAGAAGCCCGGCGCCGGCACTTCCGGGATCTGGTTGTGCAGGCTGGCGTTGATGACGTTCCAACCGCGAATCACGGCGATGGCGTAGCTCAGTTCGGCGATTTCGTTATCGGTGAAATGCTCTTTCAGCTGGGCGAAATCGTCATCGCTTGGCTGCTTGTGGGGCAGGGCGTTGACTGCTTCGGCCCAGTTCAGCGCCGCGCGTTCCAGTGCGCTGAAGAACGGCGCCTCGCGCCAACCGGCGACGGCGTTCAGGTGGCGTGGTTCGGCGCCTTGCTTGATCAGGTCGCGCCAGTGCATGTCGATGCAGACGCCGCAGCCGTTCAGCTGCGATACGCGCAAATTAATCAGTTCCACCAACCGTACGCCGAGCGAGCTTTTCTTGACCGACGCCGACAGCGCGATCATAGCCTGCAGATTGGCCGGTGCCAGTTGGAAGAGGGGAATACGGGCTGCTTGCGTCATGATAATGCCTTTCAGAGTAGCGGAGGGCGCACCGCGCGCCCTTCATACCTGTAAGACGGCCCAGCCGCGCCGCGTGTGACAGCTTTCAGAAAATAGTTTGCGGCACGCCGGTCAGCTTGTCGGGATTGCGGACGATGAAGACGGCGGCGATGCGGTCGTTTTCGATGCGGAACGATTGCGCTGATTCCAGCTTGCCGTCGACGTAGCGCAGCAGCCCCGGCTCGCCGTTGATGCGCGCCTGGCGGTACATCACCTGCTGTGGATACATATTTTCCAGCGACCAGAACGAGCCGGCCACGCGGCCGGCGCCGTGCAGCACGCGCAGGTAAGAATTGACCTTGCCACCGCCATCGGCCACCAGTTGCACGTCGTCGGCCAGCATGGTCTTCATCGCCGCGCGGTCGCCAAGCTGTGCGGCGGCCATGAAGCGGCCCAGCAGCGCGCGGTGCTGCTCCTTCGGCACGTCGAAACGCGGCTTCTGTTGCTGCACGCGCTCCTGCGCCCGGTGCACCATTTGCCGGCAGGCCGCCTCGCTCTTGCCCAGCATGGTGGCGATGTCGGCATAGTCGTGCTCGAATACCTGGCGCATCAGGAAGGCCGCCCGCTCTTCCGGCGACAGCCGTTCCAGCACCCACAAAAAGGCCATCGATACTTCACTGGCCAGCTCGGCGCTGCTTTCCGGCGTCTGCTCGTCCAGTTCGACGATCGGTTCGGGCAGCCACCAGCCGACATACGATGCGCGCTCGGCCATGCGGGCGCGCAGGCGGTCGATCGCCAGCCGGGTGGTGATGGTCACCAGCCACGCTTCTGGCGACTGCACTTCTGCACGGGCGCTGTCGTGCCAGCGCAGCCAGGCGTCCTGCACGACATCTTCGGCGTCGGCGCGGGTGCCCAGCATGCGGTAGGCGGTGGCGAACAGGCGTGGTCGCAGCGCCGTGAAAATGGAGGTATCGGTCATCATGCACCTTAGACGGCCGAGCTGGCCGGTTTGTGACAGCTTACCTTATCCGGATTGCGCATTTGCATTTTTGGAATCATTCGTCGTCAGGCCGCCGGCTTCGCGCTACCTTGGGCGGCGCCAACCAAGGAGACAATATGAAACTGGAAACCATCGCCGTCCACGGCGGCTACAAGCCCGATCCAACCACGCGCGCGGTCGCCGTGCCGATCTACCAGACCGTCGCCTACGCCTTCGACGACACCCAGCACGGCGCCGACCTGTTCGACTTGAAGGTACAGGGCAACATCTACACCCGCATCATGAATCCGACACAGAATGTGCTGGAGGAACGCCTGGCCGCGCTGGAAGGCGGCGTCGGTGCGCTGGCGCTGGCATCCGGCCAGGCGGCCATCACTTACGCCATCCAGACCATCGCCGAGGTGGGCGACAACATCGTCTCGGCCGCCACACTGTATGGCGGCACCTACAACCTGTTTGCCCACACGCTGCCGCAGTACGGCATCAGCACCCGCTTCGCGGACGCCGCCGATCCGCAATCGTTTGCCGCGCTGATCGACGAGCGCACCAAGGCGGTGTTCATCGAATCGATCGGCAACCCGCTGGGCAATATCAGCGACATCGCCGCGATTGCCGCCGTCGCCCATGCGCATGGCGTGCCGCTGATTGTCGACAACACGGTGGCCACGCCTTACCTGCTGCGCCCGTTCGAGCACGGCGCTGATATCGTCGTGCACTCGCTGACCAAATACCTGGGCGGCCACGGCAACTCGATCGGCGGGGCGATTATCGATTCCGGCAAATTCCCGTGGGCGCAGCACAAGCAGCGCTTCAAGCGCCTGAACGAGCCGGACGTGTCCTATCATGGTGTGGTCTATACCGAGGCGCTGGGGCCGGCCGCCTACATCGGCCGCGCGCGCGTGGTGCCGCTGCGGAATACCGGCGCCGCGCTGTCGCCGTTCAACGCCTTCCTGCTGCTGCAAGGGATAGAGACGCTGGCGTTGCGCATGGAACGCATCGTCGACAACACGCGCAAGGTGGCCGACTACCTCGGCCGGCATGAGAAGGTGAAGTGGGTCAATCACGCCGGCCTTGAAGGGCACCGGGATTACGCGCTGGCGCAGCGCTATCTGGGCGGCCGGCCGTCCGGCGTGCTGACCTTTGGCGTGCAGGGCGGCAAGGAGGGCGGGGCGCGCTTCCAGGATGCGTTGCAGCTGTTCACGCGGCTAGTCAATATCGGCGACGCCAAGTCGCTGGCCTGCCATCCGGCCAGCACCACCCACCGCCAGCTCAACGAGGAAGAGCTGGTCAAGGCGGGCGTGACGGTGGATACGGTAAGGCTGTCGATCGGCATCGAGCACAGCGACGATCTGCTGGCCGACCTGGCACAGGCGCTGGCGGCGGTCTAGGGCTTGCTCTTTTCCGGCACCGGCACGCGCTCGACGATGATGTTGCCGTCGTCGATGGTGCAGTCGATGATGTGGCTGCGCGAGATGCTGGTGTGGCGCGAGTACAGGTCGTGGTAGTTGTTGGCGTCTTCCAGCCGCAGGTCGATGCGGAAGCTGTCCAGCTTGTTGCTCAGCGCTACCTCGCGTACGCGCTGACGGCGTACCTCGGCTTCCTTGTCGCTGCGGCCATGCATCTCCGGTCCCTCAAAATAGCGGATCAGCGCGCATTCGACGACGTCGATGCGGTCCTTCAGCAGCATGTCGGCTGCCACCGGATTCTGGTTGACCTCCAGCTCGGCTGGATCGCCGTCAGCCGACATCACTTCGACATTCATGCGCTGGATCAGCAGCAGCATGTCGCGGTCCTCGCTGTGGCGCTGGTGCACCCGCTGCACGCCGGTCACGCGCGCACGCGCCAGCCGGCCCAGCGGGTCCCTGGTCTGACCGACATATTGCACCTCGGTGCTGAACTGGTAGGGATTGTCATATTGCTGCAGCACGTCGTGGATCGACAGCGCCTCGATCAGCCCGCCCCAGTTGAACGTGATGAACTGGTCGCTCAGCACAACCGACGGCTTTTTCAGCGTGGCGGCAAACGGCACGGTCAGCTCGATGGTCAGGCTTTCCTTCTTTTCCTCGATGCCAACCAGCAGCGGCACGGTCAGCTTCAGCGAGAAGAAGCCCCAGCTGGTGCTGCGTGAGGTATCGAAGCGGACGCGCGGGCGGTTGACGGCAAAATAGATCAGCCGCTTCTCGCTGGTCGCCTCCAGGTCGAACTGCATGCGGCGCAGGTGGCGGCCGACCGGGTCGCGGATGTCCGGCACTGACGGGAAGCCGGCGATCAGGTCATACCAGTGGAATTTGGCGTCGTTGACGGTGACGATCCAGGTTTGCGGCGCGGCGGTGCGCTGCGGCATCAGCGGCAGCAATTCCTCCATCGCGTCGGGCGGCGGCGCCACCAGGTCGAGAAAGGGTTCGGGCGCCTCCTCGAACAGCGCGCCTATGCCCAGCTCTTCCGGCGACGGATCGGGATAATCGTCGTCGTCATTGCTCATTTGCGCGCTCCAGGTGTGTCATGATTCCGTGATTATAGTGCTTCCAGCGTGTTATTTCCACGCGGAAATGTGTCGCAACATCAAGTAACCACGTAATGTAACACCGCCGGGGCGCCGCCTCAGCCCTTGCCGCCCTTGGCCGGCGCCGGCAGTGGCATGGCCGCAACCTGGGCCTGGCCGTCGGCGATATAGCAGCTCAGCAGATGGCGGTTGGCGGCGCTGACGAATTCCGACGCCAGATGGCTGTAGTGGCCGGTATCCTCGGGCGCCAGCGCCAGGTCGATGGTGTACTGCACCAGGTTGTTGGCCGCCTGCACCGCCGCCAGCCGCTCGGCGCGCGCCTTGCGCTCGTCCAGCTGGCGCCAGCGCGGATTGCTGCCTTCGAAATAGCGGATCAGCGCCGCCTCGATGACATCGGCGCGCTCGGCGTGCAGCACATCGGCAGTCATCGGATGCTCGTTGTGCGGCAGCGCGGCCGGATCGCCGTCGGCGCAGCTGACTTCCACCTCCAGGCCGACCACCAGCAGCAGCGTGTCGTAGTCCATGCCGTACTGGGCGCGCAGCTTGTGCAGCGCCGGCAGCCGGCCCTTGCCCAGCTGTCCTTCCGGATCGCGCGTCTGGCCGACATAAGCCACCTTGCTGGGCAGCTTCAGCGTGTGCGCATAGGTCTGCAGCAGGTCGTGCACGGAAAATACTTCGACCAGGCCGCCCCAGTTCAGGCTGATGAAATTCTCGGTCAGGATGACGGTCGGCTTTTTCATGGTGGCGGCAAACGGCACCTTGAGCTCGACGGTGATGGATTCCTTGGTCTGCTCGGCACCCATCAGTAGCGGCAGGGTCAGTTTCAGCGAGAAAAAACCCCACTGCACCACGCCGGCGATGTCGAAGCGTACCCGTGGCCGGGTGACGGCAAAGAACAGGTGGCGCTTCTCGGCGGTGGCTTCCAGCTCGAACTGCATGCGCCGCATGTAGCGGCCGATCGGATCGCGGATGTCCGGCTTTTCGGCAAAACCGGCGATCAGGTCGTACCAATGGTATTTGGCGGCGGCCACGCGCACCATCCAGCTCTGCGGCGCGGTGGTGCGCTGCGGCAGGGTGGCGAATGAATCTGCATAAGGTTGCGGGTTTTGGGCAACCTGTTCAGGAAAATCCATGATGCACCTGATGGGAAAGTTGAGTTGTCGGAGACTGACTCTTCTTTCCTATCCAGCGAAGTCTTAGCTTTCAGGAAATAAGTAATGCTACGCAGTCATGCGGGAGACTACGCCTGATCTGTCCATACGGCAACAAAAATCCGACGAAATGCATCCTCCGCGCAACTGATTGCGCAATCAGGCCGCCAGCGCGTCATCGGCCAGCGCTGCCTGGATCAGCGCCAACAGTTCGGCCGGCTGCTGGAACAGGTAGTCGGCCTGCCAGCTTTGCGGCTCGGTGGCGCCGCAATAGCCCCAGCCGCAGGCGATGGTCAGCATGCCAGCCGCCTTGCCGGCCTGGATATCGCGCAGGTCGTCGCCGACATACCAGCACTGCTCCGGCGCCAGCTTGAGCCGGCTGGCCGCTTCAAGCAGCGGGGCAGGGTGGGGCTTGGCGTGCGCGGTGGTGTCGCCGGAGATGGCGCAGGCGGCGTGGCCGAGGCCGATCTGCGGCAGCAGCGGCTCGGTGAAACGCTGCGACTTGTTGGTCACCACGCCCCATTGCAGCCCGGCCGCCTCGATGCCGGCCAGCAGCGCCGGGATGCCGTCAAACAGCCGGCTGTGTACCGCCATCGCCGCCTCGTAGTTGCTGAAGAACTCATCGCGCAGCGCGATATAGCCCTCGTCATCGGGCGTCATGCCGAACGAGGCGCCGATCATGCCGCGCGCACCGGCCGAGGCGGTCGGACGCAGGATCTCGTAGGCGGTCGGCGCCAGGCCGCGCACGCTGCGCAGCAGGTTGACGGCGGCGGCCAGGTCGGGCGCGGTGTCGGCCAGCGTGCCGTCGAGGTCGAACAGGATGGCACGTGGCGCGGCGGGCAGGGCGATGGTCATATCAGAGCGGGCGGCGCGCGGCCACCAGGTAGTTGACGCTGGTGTCGTCGTTGAGCGAATAGATCTTGGTCAGCGGGTTGTAGCCCATGCCCTTGAAGCCGGCCAGTTCCAGCCCGGCGCTGCGGATGAACTGCGACAGCTCGGCCGGGGTGATGAATTTCTCGTAATCGTGGGTGCCTTTCGGCAGCATGCGCAGCAGGTACTCGGCGCCGATGACGGCAAACAGGTAGGCCTTGGGATTGCGGTTCAGCGTCGAGAAGAACACCTGGCCGCCGGGTTTGACCAGCGCGGCGCAGGCGCGCACGATGGCGGCCGGGTCCGGCACGTGTTCCAGCATCTCCATGCAGGTCACCACGTCGTACTGGCCGGGCTCCTGGGCGGCCATCTCCTCGGCGGCGATCAGCTTGTAGCGCACCGGCACGCCGGATTCCAGCGAATGCAGGTCGGCCACTTTCAGCGCTTTTTCGCCGAGGTCGATGCCGGTGACGGTGGCGCCCTTGCGCGCCATCGATTCGGACAGGATGCCGCCGCCGCAGCCGATGTCGATCACCTGCTTGCCGGCCAGCGGCGCGCGCGCGTTGATCCACTCCAGGCGCAGCGGGTTGATTTCGTGCAGCGGACGAAACTCCGAGGTCGGGTCCCACCAGCGGTGCGCGAGTTCGGCGAATTTTTGCAGTTCTAATGGATCAGCGTTCATAGCAAGATAGGAAAAAGACGAATCCCGCTATTCTAAAGCACAGGATAAAAAAAAGCCCCGCTAGAGAGCGGGGCTTCTGTCTTGCAGTCAGCGATTACTTGCTGGTGCCGACTACTTCGATTTCTACGCGACGGTTTTTGGCGCGGCCTTCAGCGGTTTTGTTGTCCGCTACAGGTTGTTTCTCGCCTTTGCCTTCGGTGTACACGCGGTTGGCTTCAACGCCTTTCGAGATGATGTAGGCCTTGACAGCTTCAGCACGACGTACCGACAGCTTCTGGTTGTACTCATCGGTACCGACCGAGTCGGTGTGACCGACGGCGATGATGACTTCCAGGTTGATCGAACCCAGTTTCGAGGTCACGTCGTCCAGTTTGGACTTGCCTTCTGGTTTCAGCACGGCCTTGTCGAAGTCGAAGAAGGCGTCAGCAGCGAAGCTCACTTTTTGTGCGGTTGGCACTGGTGCGACTGGCACTGGTGCTGGCGCAGGGGCCGGAGCAGGTGCTACTGGTGGTGGCGGAGGTGGCGGCGCTACGCACTTGCCGTTTTCCAGCTTCTCTGGCTCAACGCACAGTGGCAGGTCGCAACCTGGCACGGCGTCAGCCGGGGTCCAGTAGCCGGTGCGCCAGCACAGGCCGAACGGGTCACGGGCGATGATGCCGCGTGCATCCTGCACATAGGCGCTCTTCGGCGTGGCAGCCTTGATGTCCTGGGTGACTGGTGCGTATGGTGGGGCGGTTGGCGCGGTCTGGGCGATGGCCGAACCGGCAAATGCAGCCGAGATGGCCAGCATCGAAATCAGTTTTTTCATATTTTTCTTCCTTTCGGGGGTGATATCTGCAGAAAACTGCGCGACGTAGTTCTTTGCGTGGGGGAATTCTACCACGCAGGGGCGTCAGGCTCATTTCCCGCTTGCGAATCAAGCAATTGACTTCTCGTCCATTTTGCCACAAGCGATGAAAGTCCTTTAAAACGCTCCAACATGGCGCTATTTCGGATTCGACCAAAATGTTGTTTTGTTGCAACGTGATTGTCGATAATAATTGAGTAATGTGTCATGAATATTACAACTTGTTACCGTGCGCGACGGTGCGCTACACCGCATGAATGCGGCCTCGACGCGGTTTTCCGCTAGTTGCCTTGCGCGCATGCTAAAATCGAACGCTTGCCTGTCTCTTGGGAGAGGCTCAATAAACCACAGTAAACGACCGGCCAATGGATCAATTCGCAAAAGAAACAATCCCTATTTCCCTCGAAGAAGAGATGCGCAAGAGCTACCTCGATTACGCCATGAGCGTGATCGTCGGCCGCGCCTTGCCGGACGTGCGTGACGGCCTCAAGCCTGTCCACCGCCGCGTCTTGTACTCGATGCATGAATCGAATTACGTGTGGAACCGCGCTTACGTGAAGTGCGCCCGCGTGGTCGGCGACACCATGGGTAAATACCACCCGCACGGCGACGCCTCCATCTACGACACGCTGGTGCGCATGGCGCAGCACTTCTCGCTGCGCTACATGCTGGTCGACGGCCAGGGCAACTTCGGCTCGGTCGACGGCGACGGCGCGGCAGCGATGCGTTACACCGAGTGCCGTCTCGACAAGATTTCCAGTGAACTGCTGGCCGACATCGACAAGGACACGGTCGACTTCCAGCCGAACTATGACGGCAAGGAAAAAGAGCCGACCGTCCTGCCGACCCGCATTCCCAACCTGCTGATCAACGGTTCGTCCGGCATCGCGGTGGGCATGGCCACCAATATTCCGCCGCACAATCTGCATGAAGTGATTGCCGGCGCGCTGCATGTGCTGCAAAACCCGGAATGCTCGATCGACGAACTGATCGAACTGATCCCGGCGCCGGACTTCCCGACCGGCGGCACCATCTACGGCGTCTCCGGCGTGCGCGATGGCTACCGTACCGGCCGTGGCCGCGTCGTCATGCGCGCCAAGACCCACTACGAAGAGTACGGCAAGGACGGCGGCCGCACCGCCATCATCGTTGACGAGCTGCCGTACCAGGTCAACAAGAAATCGCTGCTGGAACGCATCGCTGAAAACGTCCGCGACAAGAAGCTGGAAGGCATTTCCGACATCCGCGACGAGTCCGACAAGTCGGGCATGCGCGTGGTCATCGAGCTGAAGCGCGGTGAAGTGCCGGAAGTGGTGCTGAACAATCTGTACAAGCAAACCCAGTTGCAGGACACCTTCGGCATGAATATGGTGGCGCTGGTCGACGGTCAGCCGAAGCTGCTGAACCTGAAGGAAATGCTGTCGTGCTTCCTGTCGCACCGCCGCGAAGTGGTGACGCGCCGTACCGTGTTCGAACTGCGCAAGGCGCGCGAACGCGGTCACGTGCTGGAAGGCCTGGCAGTCGCGCTGGCAAATATCGACGACTTCATTGCCCTGATCAAGGCGGCGCCAACGCCGCCGGTGGCGAAAGCCGCGCTGATGGACCGTTCGTGGGATTCGTCGCTGGTGCGCGAGATGCTGGCCCGTACCAGCGAAGGCAGCACCATCGGCGGCATCGACGCCTTCCGTCCGGAGCACCTGCCGAAGCACTACGGCATCCAGGCCGATGGCATGTACAAGCTGTCCGACGACCAGGCGCAAGAAATTCTGCAAATGCGTCTGCAACGCCTGACCGGCCTGGAACAGGACAAGATCGTCAACGAGTACAAGGACGTGATGGCGGAAATCGCCGACCTGCTGGACATCCTGGCCACGCCATCGCGCGTGACCACCATCATCACCGAAGAAATGACCTCGGTGGTGACCGAGTTCGGCGATCCAGCCAAGGATCCGCGCCGCTCCAACATCGAGCACAACGCGTCCGACCTGAATACCGAAGATCTGATCACGCCGCAGGATATGGTGGTGACCTTGTCGCACACCGGCTACATGAAGTCGCAGCCGATTTCCGAGTACCGCGCGCAGAAACGCGGCGGTCGCGGCAAGCAGGCCATGGCGACCAAGGAAGAAGACTGGATCGACCAGCTGTTCATCGCCAACACGCACGACTACATCCTGTGCTTCTCCAACCGTGGCCGCCTGTACTGGCTGAAGGTGTGGGAAGTGCCGCAAGGCTCGCGCAATTCGCGCGGCAAGCCGATCGTCAACATGTTCCCACTGGCGGACAACGAGAAGATCACGGTCATCCTGCCGCTGTCGGGCGAGAACCGTACCTTCCCTGAAGACCACTACGTGTTCATGTCGACCAGCCTGGGCACCGTGAAGAAGACGCCGCTGAAAGACTTCAGCAATCCGCGCAAGGCCGGCATTATCGCGGTCGACCTGGACGAGGGCGATTTCCTGATCGGCGCCGCGCTGACCGATGGCGAACACGATGTGATGCTGTTCTCCGACGCCGGCAAGGCCGTGCGCTTCGACGAGAACGACGTGCGTCCGATGGGCCGCAACGCCCGTGGCGTGCGCGGCATGAATCTCGACGAAGGCCAGCGCGTGATCGCGCTGCTGGTGGCCGAGAACGAGCAGCAGTCGGTGCTGACCGCCACCGAGAACGGCTTCGGCAAGCGTACCCCGATCACCGAGTACACCCGTCACGGCCGTGGCACCAAGGGCATGATCGCCATCCAGACCTCCGAGCGCAATGGCCGCGTGGTGGCTGCAACGCTGGTCGATTCGACCGACGAGATCATGCTGATCACCACCGGCGGTGTGCTGATCCGCACCCGCGTGGCGGAGATCCGCGAGATGGGCCGCGCCACCCAGGGCGTGACGCTGATCGCGGTGGAAGACGGCACCAAGCTGTCCGGCCTGCAGCGCGTGGTCGAGACGGATATCGATGAAGTGGAGCTGGAACCGGGCCCGGATTCAGCGACGGAGTAAAGCTCACCTAAACAGGAGCCAGCGGGGCCACGACTATTGCGCGACAATAGAACTGGCCCCGTTGTTATTTAAGGAGATTACATGAAAAAATTCGTAGCATGCCTGGCCACCTCGCTGGCCCTGATCGGCGCCCCCGCCGCCTACGCGCAAACCGCCGACGCCGCGTCCACCGCCGCCGCCAAGGAGCTGTTCGAGTCGATGAACTATCGCACCGTGATGATCGGCGCCATGCAGCAGATGGCGCAGGGCATGGGCGCTTCGCTGCGCGCCGGCGCCGAGGCCTCGATCAAGAACAATCCCAAGCTGAGCGACGCCGACAAACAGAAGGCGCTGGCGAAGATGGAAGCCGAACTGCCTGCGGCGATCAACGCCATGCAGAGCGTAATGAACGACCAGACGCTGGTGGATGACATCCTGGCCGAAACCGTGCCGCTCTACGCGCGCCACTTCAGCGCCGATGAGCTGAAACAGATCACCGCCTTCTACCGCTCGCCGGTCGGCGCCAAGATGCTGAACCTGATGCCGCAGCTGATGGGCGAGGGCATGCAGGTGGGCCAGCAGATCGTCCAGCGCCGCATCGGCCCGATGCTGCAAAAGCTGCAGCAGGGACAGAAATAATCCACATCTAAGGAACGCAATGACGCACATCTACAACTTCTCCGCCGGCCCTGCCGTACTGCCGAAGGAAGTGCTGGCGCAAGCCGCCGCCGAAATGCTGGACTGGCATGGCAGCGGCATGTCGGTGATGGAGATGAGCCACCGCGGACCGGAATTCATATCGATTTACAAGGCAGCGGAGCGCGATCTGCGCGAGCTGCTGGCAGTACCGGACAATTACAAGATCTTGTTCATGCAGGGCGGCGGTCTGTCGCAGAACGCCCTGATCCCGTTGAACCTGCTGGGCCACAAGCCCGCCGGCGCAACCATCGATTTCATCCACACCGGTTCGTGGTCGGACAAATCCATCAAGGAAGCGCGCAAGTACGCCAATGTCAATGTGGTCGCCTCGTCGAATACCGAAGTGCCGCCGCAAGCCGGCTGGCAGCTGACGCCTGGCGCCGCCTATCTGCACATGTGCACCAACGAGACCATCGGCGGTGTCGAATACCAGCCGGATTTCAATGATCCGCGCCTGAAGGACGTGACGCTGGTGGCCGATATGTCGTCGCACATTTTGTCGCGCCAGATCGACGTGTCGAAATACGGCGCCATCTTTGCCGGCGCGCAGAAGAACATCGGCCCGGCCGGTGTCACCATCGTCATCATTCGTGATGATTTGCTGGGCAAGGCGCTGCCAGTCTGCCCGTCGGCGTTTGATTTCAAGCTGGTGGCCGACAATGAATCGATGTACAACACGCCGCCTACCTATGGCATCTATATCGCCGGCCTGGTGTTCCAGTGGCTGAAGCGCCAGGGTGGCGTGGCCGAGATGGAGCGCCGCGCCCAGGCCAAGGCCGAACTGCTGTACAACGCGCTGGACGCCAGCGACTTTTACGACACCCGCGTAGCGCCACAAAACCGCTCGCGCATGAACGTGCCTTTCTACCTGACGGACGAGAGCAGGAACGAAGCATTCCTGGCCGGCGCCAAAGCGCGCGGCCTGCTGCAACTGAAGGGCCACAAGTCCGTCGGCGGTATGCGCGCATCGATCTATAACGCGATGCCTATCGAGGGCGTGCAAGCGCTCGTAGACTACTTGAACGAATTCGCAGCGAATGCGAGCAATAAGCCATGAACGACAAACTGAAACCCTTGCGCGAACAGATCGACTCGATCGACGCGCAAATCCTCGACCTGCTGAACCAGCGCGCGCGCGTGGCGCAGGAAGTCGGCCATGTGAAGGCCGAAACCGGCGCACCGGTGTTCCGTCCGGAGCGCGAGGCGCAGGTGCTGCGCGGCGTGGCCGATCGCAATCCCGGCCCGATGGGCAACGCGGAGCTGCAAACCATCTGGCGCGAAATCATGTCTGCCTGCCGCTCGCTGGAGAAGCGTGTCACCGTGGCTTTCCTCGGCCCGGCCGGCACCTACAGCGAGCAGGCGGTGTACGAACAATTCGGCACTGCCGTCGACGTGCTGTCGTGCTCCTCAATCGATGAAGTGTTTCGCGCCACCGAGGCCGGCACGGCCGAATTCGGCGTGGTGCCGGTTGAGAATTCGACCGAGGGCGCCATTGGCCGCACGCTTGACCTGATGCTGCACACGCCGCTGACCATCAGCGGCGAAGTGTCGATCGCCGTGCGTCACAGCCTGCTGACCGGTACCGGCAATATGGACGGCGTCACCGCCATCTGCGCCCACGCGCAAGCGCTGGCGCAGTGCCAGATCTGGCTGAACAATAATTATCCTGACCTGGAGCGCATCGCCGTGTCGTCCAACGCCGAAGCGGCGCGCATGGCGCGCGACGACCACAGGCTGGCGGCGATTGCCGGCGAGCGCGCTGGCGTGCGTTACAGCCTGGGTACGGTCAAGGCCAACATCCAGGATGATCCGCACAACCGCACCCGTTTCGCGGTGATTGGTTCGCTGCAGGCCGGCCCGTCGGGCGAGGATCGCACCTCACTGGCGCTGGCGGCGCCGCACAAGGCCGGTTCGATCTACCGCCTGCTTGGATCGCTGGCGCAGCATGGCGTGTCGATGACGCGCTTTGAATCGCGCCCGGCGCGCACCGGCACGTGGGAGTACTACTTCTACGTCGACGTGCAGGGCCATGTGCAGGACGAGGCAGTGGCCAGGGCGCTGGCCGAACTGCAGGGCAACGCTGCCTTCTTCAAGGTGCTGGGTTCCTACCCGGTCAGCCTGACCTGATTAGAGAGAGACATTATGAGCAAGAACTACGGTCCTGAATACGTCCGCGCCATCGCCCCTTACCAGGCAGGCAAACCAATTGCCGAAGTGGCGCGCGAGTTTGGCCTGGATGAAGCCAGCATCGTCAAGCTGGCGTCGAACGAGAATCCGTTTGGCGTGCCGGAATCGGCCAAGCAGGCGATGGCTGCCGCCATCGCGGAACTGGGGCGCTATCCGGACGCCAACGGCTTCGATCTGAAGGGCGCGCTGTCCAGACGCTACGACGTGCCGGCTGACTGGATCACGCTGGGCAACGGCTCCAACGACATCCTGGAGATTGCCGCGAAAGCCTTTGTCGAGCGTGGCCAGTCGGTGGTCTACGCGCAGTATTCGTTTGCCGTGTACGCGCTGGCGACACAGGGCATCGGCGCGCAGCACATCGTGGTGCCGGCCAAGGCCTATGGCCACGACCTGCCAGCGATGCTGGCGGCGATCCGCGAAGATACGCGCCTGGTGTTCATCGCCAATCCGAATAATCCGACTGGCACGTTCATCCCGGCAGCGGAAATCGAAGCCTTCCTGGCCAAGGTCCCGGCGCACGTGGTGGTGGTGCTGGACGAGGCCTACAACGAATTCCTGGCGCCGCAAGACCAGTTCGAGTCGGCCGAGTGGGTGAAGAAGTATCCAAACCTGCTGGTGTCGCGCACCTTCTCCAAGGCGTACGGCCTGGCGGGTCTGCGCGTGGGCTTCGCGATCGCGCAGCCGGCGGTCACGGACCTGATGAACCGCATCCGCCAGCCATTCAACGTCAACTCGCTGGCGCAGGCGGCGGCCATTGCGGCGTTGAACGACAAAGAGTTCCTGGCGCGCGGCGCGGCCAATAATACCGAGGGCTATCAGCAATTGATCGCGGCGTTCGACAAGCTGGGACTGGAGTACGTGCCATCGTACGGCAACTTCGTGCTGGTGAAAGTGGGCGAGGATGCAAGCGCTGGCGCGCGCATCAACCTGGCGCTGCTGAAGCAGGGCGTGATCGTGCGTCCGGTTGGTGGCTACGGCCTGCCGGAGTGGCTGCGCATCTCCATCGGTCTGCCGGAAGAAAACGAAGCGTTCATCGAAGCGCTGACGAACGCATTGGCGGAATAAATGCTGAACAAGGTTGTTATTTTCGGCGTAGGCCTGATCGGCGGCTCGTTTGCGCGGGCGCTGAAGAAGGCCGGCGCCGTGCGCGAGATCGTCGGCGTCGGCCGCTCGGCCGCCTCGATGGCGCGCGCGCTGGAGCTGGGCATCATCGACGCCATCGGCGTGACCGGCGAGTCGTCGCTGGCCGCCGCACTGGCCGGTGCCGACCTGGTGCTGCTGGCGGCGCCGGTGGCGCAGACCGAGGCGATACTGGCCGCGATCGCACCGCACCTGCAAGCCGGCACCATCGTCACCGACGCCGGCAGCACCAAGTCCGACGTGGTGGCCTCCGCACGCCGTGCGCTGGGCGACAAGATCGCGCAGTTCGTGCCCGGCCACCCGATCGCCGGCCGCGAAACCAACGGCCCGGACGCCGCCATCGATCACCTCTACATCGGCAAGAAAGTGGTGCTGACCGCGCTGGCAGAAAACCGTGAGGCCGACATCGAACGCGTGGCCGCAGCATGGCGTGCATGCGGCGCCATCATCCACCGCCTGACGCCGGAAGAACATGACAAAGTGTTCGCCGCCGTCAGCCACCTGCCGCACCTGCTGGCCTATGCGCTGGTGGACGACATCGCCCGCAAGCCGCACGCCGGCCTGTTGTTCCAGTACGCCGCCAGCGGTTTCCGCGACTTCACCCGCATCGCCGGCTCATCGCCGGAAATGTGGCGCGACATCAGCCTGGCTAACCAGCCGGCCCTGCTGGCGGAGCTGGACGCGTACATGGCACAATTGACGCTGCTGCGCGCGCAACTGGCGGCCAACGACGGCGCAGCGCTGGAGCATGTCTACAGCAACGCCCAGCACGCCCGTCACCAATGGATCACCGCCATCGAAGCAGCCGAAGCGCCGCCATCGCCCGATAAAGAATAAATTCGGGGTCAGTGCCGACATTCGGACATTGGCTCGCGCACGACCCAATGTCCGAATGTCGGCACTGACCCCGAAGTTAAGGAAAGCATATGACTCACGAATATATTGATCTGCAAACGATCCCCCACGTTGAAGGCGCGGTGCGTTTGCCGGGCTCGAAGTCCATCTCCAACCGTATCCTCTTGTTGTCGGCGTTGTCGGAAGGGGAGGTGGCGATTGTTGATCTGCTGGCGTCGGACGATACCGCCGTCATGCTGGCGGCGCTGCGCTCGCTCGGCGTGCTATGGACCGAAGAGAAAACCGCCACCGGCACCATCCACCACGTTACCGGCGTCGCCGGCGTGCTGCCGAATAAATCGGCCGATCTGTTCATGGGCAACGCCGGCACCGCCATCCGTCCGCTGACCGCAGCGCTGGCCGTCATCGGCGGCGACTACACGCTGCACGGCGTGCCGCGCATGCATGAGCGTCCGATCGGCGACCTGGTCGACGCGCTCAACGCCGCCGGCACCAACGTCGAATACACCGGCAACCCAGGCTTCCCGCCGCTGCACATCAAGCAAGGCAAGATCACTACCCAGCGCCTGTCGGTGCGCGGCGATGTGTCGAGCCAGTTCCTGACCGCGCTGCTGATGGTGGCGCCGCTGATGGCCAAGGATCACGCGATCACCATCGACGTGACCGGCGAACTGATTTCCAAGCCGTATATCGAAATCACGCTGAACCTGATCCGCCGCTTCGGCGTCAAGGTCGAGCAGGATGGCTGGGCGTCGTTCACCATTCAGCCCGGCCAGGTCTACCAGTCGCCGGGCACCATCCACGTTGAAGGCGACGCCTCGTCGGCCTCGTACTTCCTGGCGGCCGGAGCGATTGGCGGCGGTCCGGTGCGGGTCGAAGGTGTCGGTAACAACAGCATTCAGGGCGACGTCCGCTTCGCCGCCGCGCTGGCGCAGATGGGCGCACAGATCACCATGGGCGACAACTGGATCGAAGCGCGCGCCAACGGCCCGCTGAAAGCCATCGACGCCGACTTCAACCACATCCCCGACGCCGCCATGACCATCGCCGTGGCCGCACTGTACGCCGACGGCCCGTCGACGCTGCGCAACATCGCCAGCTGGCGCGTCAAGGAAACCGACCGCATCGCCGCCATGGCGACCGAACTGCGCAAGGTCGGCGCGATTGTGGAGGAGGGCCCGGACTACATCAAGGTAACACCGCCTGCCGCCATCGCAGCTGCTACCATCGATACCTACGACGATCACCGCATGGCGATGTGCTTCTCGCTGGTGTCGCTGGACGGCGCGCTGCGCAAGGGCGCGGCCACCCGCATCAACGATCCGAAATGCGTGAACAAGACTTTCCCTGACTACTTCACCGCGTTTGCGAAAATAGCAAAGTAACCGATATGCCAACTTCCCAGATTCCAGTCATCACCATCGACGGCCCGACCGCTTCCGGCAAGGGCACGGTCGCCCACCGCGTTGCCGACAAGCTCGGCTTCCACTACCTGGATTCCGGCGCGCTGTATCGCTTGACCGCGCTGTCGGCGCTGCGCCGCGACACCGACCTGAGCGATGAGCATGCGCTGGCCAAGCTGGCCGAACACCTGCATTGCAGTTTCCAGGGCGGCGACATCATCCTGTCGCATGAAAACGTCACCGACGCCATCCGCGCGGAAGAGGTCGGCAACACGGCGTCCAAGATCGCCACCTTCCCGGCCGTCCGCCACGCGCTGACCGGGCTGCAACTGGGTTTCCGCAAGGCGCCGGGGCTGGTCGCGGACGGCCGCGACATGGGCTCGGTAATCTTCCCGCACGCCCCGCTGAAGGTGTTTTTGACCGCCTCCGTGGCCGCCCGTGCGGGGCGCCGTTATAAGCAATTGATAGGCAAGGGAATTTCTGCTAATATGGAAGACCTCCTGATGGATTTGCAGGCCCGCGACGACCGTGATACGAAACGGACCATCGCGCCGCTGATCCCGGCAGAAGGCGCGCACGTGCTCGATACCTCGGAAATGACTGCTGATGAAGCGGTCGACCAGGTCTTGAAATGGTACGCCGGCATCACCAAGTAATACCTTTTATTAACCTAACCCAGTTGAAGTCGCATCCTGCGAGCCTTACTGGCTGACCTGGAAGTTTATTATGGAAAGTTTTGCAGCCCTCTTCGAAGAATCCCTGTCGCGTCAAGATATGCGCTCGGGCGAAGTAATTTCGGCTGAAGTCGTTCGTCTGGATCACAACTTCGTGATCGTCAACGCAGGCCTGAAATCGGAAGCTTTCATCCCTGTTGAAGAATTCAAGAATGACCAGGGCGAACTGGAAGTCAAAGTAGGTGACTTCGTTTCCGTGGCCATCGAATCGCTGGAAAATGGTTTCGGCGATACCATCCTGTCGCGCGACAAAGCCAAGCGTCTGGCTTCGTGGCTGGCACTGGAAAAAGCAATGGAGTCGGGCGAGATCGTCGTCGGCACCGTGAACGGCAAAGTCAAGGGCGGCCTGACCGTTCTGACCAACGGCATCCGTGCCTTCCTGCCAGGTTCGCTGGTGGACACCCGTCCAGTCAAAGACACCACCCCATTCGAAGGCAAAACCCTCGAATTCAAAGTTATCAAACTGGACCGCAAGCGTAACAACGTCGTTCTGTCCCGCCGCGCCGTCATCGAAGCTTCGATGGGCGAAGAGCGTCAGAAACTGATGGAAACGCTGAAAGAAGGCACCGTGGTAACCGGCGTTGTGAAAAACATCACCGACTACGGCGCGTTCGTGGATCTGGGCGGCATCGACGGCCTGCTGCACATCACCGACCTGGCATGGCGTCGTGTGCGTCACCCATCGGAAGTGCTGACCGTTGGTCAAGAGATCACCGCAAAAGTCCTGAAATACGATCAAGAGAAGAACCGTGTTTCGCTGGGCGTGAAGCAACTGGGCGATGACCCATGGACCGGTCTGTCGCGTCGTTACCCACAAGGCACCCGCCTGTTCGGTAAAGTGACCAACCTGACCGACTACGGTGCGTTCGTTGAAGTTGAACAAGGCATCGAAGGCCTGGTACACGTTTCCGAAATGGACTGGACCAACAAAAACGTCGCGCCTAACAAAGTTGTCCAACTGGGCGACGAAGTAGAAGTGATGGTTCTGGAAATCGACGAAGAGCGTCGCCGTATCTCGCTGGGCATGAAACAGTGCAAAGCCAATCCATGGGACGACTTCGGTGTGACCCATAAGAAAGGTGACAAAGTCCGCGGCGCGATCAAATCGATCACCGACTTCGGCGTGTTCATCGGCCTGGCTGGCAACATCGACGGCCTGGTGCACCTGTCCGACCTGTCGTGGACCGAGTCCGGCGAAGAAGCCGTGCGCAAGTTCAAGAAAGGTGACGAACTGGAAGCCATCGTTCTGGCGATCGACGTTGAGCGTGAGCGCGTTTCCCTGGGCGTCAAGCAACTGGAAGGCGATCCATTCAACAACTACGCAGCGATGAACGACAAAGGTTCGCTGGTTAACGGCACCGTGAAATCGGTTGAGCCTAAAGGCGCCGTGATCCAGCTGTCGGAAGAAGTTGAAGGCTACCTGCGCGCTTCGGAAATCTCGCGTGACCGCGTGGAAGATGCTGGCACCCACCTGAAAGTCGGCGATGCCGTCGAAGCTCTGGTGATCAACATCGACCGTAAAGCACGTTCGATCCAGCTGTCGATCAAAGCGAAAGACTCGGCTGACACCGCTGAAGCGATGAAAAACATCGCTTCGGACAGCAACGCTGCTTCGGGCACCACCAGCCTGGGCGCACTGCTGAAAGCTAAGCTGGACAACAAAAACTAAGAACTAGTCGATGACTAAGTCCGAGTTAATCAACCGCCTGGCTGAGCGTTATTCTCAGCTGGTGGCCAAAGATGCGGAATATGCCGTCAAAACCATCCTGGATGCGATGACCAACGCTTTGTCGACTGGTCAGCGCATCGAGATCCGCGGTTTTGGCAGCTTTGCCCTCAACAGCCGGCCACCGCGCATCGGACGCAATCCGAAGTCGGGCGACAAGGTGATGGTGCCCGAAAAACGGGTGCCTCATTTCAAGCCGGGCAAGCAATTGCGCGAGCGGGTTGACGCGATGGTCGGACAACCGATTATCGAGGACTGAAGCATTCAATAGTTAAGCAAAAAGCGGCGTCCTTCGGGATGCCGCTTTTTTTTTGTTGCCCGAGGTGAGCTATACTGGCGCTCTCGGACTTTATTCAACAGGACAACGGCTGATGAAATTCATCTCCCCCATCGTAGGCTTCATCATTTTTGTCTTGTTTTTCGGCTTCGCGCTGAAGAACTCGCAGGAAGTCGATCTGCAACTGTTCCTGCATTACGAGCTGCGCGGCCCGCTGGTGCTGATGCTGCTGGGCTTCTTTGTCGCTGGCGCCGCGCTTGGCGTGCTGGCGCTGACGCCGACCGTGTTCCGCCACCGCCGCGAAACCAACAAGCACAAGACCACCATTCACACGCTGCAATCCTCGGCGCAGCAGGCCACCCGCCAGCCGCAGCCGGACAGCGTCAATACACAACAATAATCAGCACACATGGAATTTGAACTCTGGTGGTTACTCGGTATCCCGGTCCTGTTCGGCCTGGGATGGCTGGCTGCGCGCGTCGATATGCGCGCCGTGGTGTCGGAGTCGCGCACGCTGCCGCGCGGCTATTACAAAGGCCTGAACTTCCTGCTCAACGATCAGCAGGACAAGGCGGTCGACGCCTTTATTGAAATCGTCCGGCTCGATCCGGAATCGGCCGATATGCACTTCGCGCTGGGCAACCTGTTCCGCCGCCGTGGCGAAACCGAGCGCGCCATCCGGATTCACCAGAACCTGCTGGCGCGTCCCGATCTGCCGCAGGACCAGAAGGATCACGCCAAGTACGAGCTGGGCATGGACTACCTGAAGGCGGGTCTGCTGGACCGCGCCGAGGAAACCTTCAATACGCTGCTGAACGGCGCCTATGCGGTGCAGGCGAGGCGTGCGCTGCTGGAGATTTTCCAGCGCGAGAAGGAATGGCCGCGCGCGATTGAGGCAGCGATCGGCCTGCAGGAATCGGGCGCCGGTTCACGTCAGAAGCAGATCGCGCAGTTCTACTGCGAGCTGGCGCAGGATGCGCTGGTGCACCTGCATCCTGAGCAGGCGCTGGAACTGCTGGAAAAATCGCTGCAGGCTGACCGCGTCAACGTGCGCGCCACCATGCTGACCGGCGACGCCCAGCTGGCGCAGGGCGATGTCGAGGCGGCGCTGGTCAGCTGGCGCCGTGTCGAGCAGATCAGCGTGCCGCACGTGGCGCTGGTGGCGCAAAGGCTGATGGATGGCTACCGCAAGGTCGGCCGTTCGCAGGAAGGCTTGAACCTGCTGAAATCGTATCTGGAACAGGCGTCGTCGATCGACCTGATCGAGGTGGTCTATAAAGTGGTGCTGGAGCTGGAAGGCGTCGATGCCGCCAAGCAGCTGGTATCCAACGAATTGCGCCGCACACCGACCTTGCTGGGCCTGGACAAGCTGCTGGAAGCGCGCCTGGTCGATGCACCGGCCAACTTGGTGACCGAGCTGTCGATGGTGAAGAACCTGGTGCACGGCTATACGCAGAAGCTGGCGCGCTACCAGTGCAGCCATTGCGGTTTCAAGTCGCGCCAGTTCTACTGGCAGTGCCCTGGTTGCAGCCGCTGGGAAACCTACCCGCCGCGCCGCACCGAAGAACTTAACGTCATGAATTAAAGAGTCTCACCATGAAAATCACCATCATCGGTACCGGCTATGTGGGCCTGGTCACCGGCGCCTGCCTGGCGGAACTGGGCAACGACGTGTTCTGCCTGGACGTCGACCAGGCCAAGATCGACCTGCTGAACAACGGCGGCATCCCGATCCACGAGCCGGGCTTAGACGAAGTGGTGGCGCGCAACCACGCCGCCGGCCGCCTGCATTTTTCGACCGACGTGGCTGCCTCGGTGGCGCATGGCGAAGTGCAGTTCATCGCGGTCGGCACGCCGCCGGATGAAGACGGCTCGGCCGATCTGCAATACGTGCTGGCCGCCGCCCGCAATATCGGCAAGCATATGACCGGCTTCAAGGTCATCGTCGACAAGTCGACCGTGCCGGTTGGCACCGGCGACCGTGTGCGCATCGCCTTGCAGGAAGAGTTGCACAAGCGCGCCAGCGACGCCAGCTTCACCGTGGTGTCGAATCCCGAGTTCCTGAAAGAAGGCGCGGCGGTGGAAGACTTCATGCGCCCGGACCGCATCGTCATCGGCCACGACAGCAGCGCCGAAGGCTTGCAGGCGGCCGCGCTGATGAAGCGCCTGTACGCGCCGTTCAACCGTAACCACGAGCGTACCTTCTGGATGGACGTGCGCTCGGCCGAATTCACCAAGTATGCCGCCAACGCCATGCTGGCGACCCGCATCTCGTTCATGAACGAACTGGCCAATCTGGCCGACAACGTTGGCGTCGACATCGAAGCGGTACGCCGCGGCATCGGTTCCGATCCGCGCATCGGCCACAGCTTCCTGTACGCTGGCGCCGGTTATGGCGGCTCCTGCTTCCCGAAAGACGTGCAGGCGCTGGAGCGCACCGCGCGCCACTATGAGCAGGACTTGCAGATTCTGCGCGCGGTGGAGTCGGTCAACGACAAGCAGAAACTGGTGCTGGGCCGCAAAGTGCTGTCGCGCTTCGGCGCCTACCTGGGCGGCAAGCATTTCGCCATCTGGGGCCTGGCCTTCAAGCCGAACACCGACGATATGCGCGAAGCGCCGGCGCGGGTGCTGATCCGCCAGCTGCTGGACGCCGGCGCCACGGTGGCGGTGTACGACCCGGTCGCCATGCCGGAAGCCAAACGCGTGCTGGCGCTGGACCTGAGCGCCGCCGAACAGGCGCGCGTGCGCTTCGCCGACAGCCCGATGGATACGCTGACCGGCGCCGAGGCGCTGGCCATCGTTACCGAGTGGAAGGCCTTCCGCAGCCCGGACTTCGACAAGATCAAGGCGGCGCTGAAGCACGCCGTCATCTTCGACGGCCGCAATCTGTTCGAGCCGGATGTCATGGCCGAGTTGGGCTTCGAATACCACGGCATCGGCCGTTCTGTGCTGACCCGCAACTAAGAGGCTGATTGTGACGACGAATCTGGACAAAGTACGCATCCTGGTGGTGGGCGACGTGATGCTGGACCGCTACTGGTTTGGCGATGTCAGCCGCATTTCGCCGGAAGCGCCGGTGCCGGTGGTGCGCATCGAGAAGCGCGAAGCGCGCCTCGGCGGCGCCGCCAACGTGGCGCGCAACGCGGCCGCGCTGGGCGCGCAGGCCGGCCTGCTGGGCATCGTCGGCAACGACGAGGCCGGCGACGAGGTGCAGCAGTTGCTGGAAGGTTGCGGCATCCGCAGCTACCTGAAGCGCGACGACGCCATCTCCACCATCATCAAGCTGCGCGTCATCGGCCGCCAGCAGCAGATGGTGCGCATCGATTTCGAGGAAGCGCCGACCGATACCGTGCTGCGTGACAAGCTGGAACAGTTCAAGGCGCTGCTGGCCGACTACGACGTGATCGTGCTGTCGGACTACGCCAAGGGCAGCCTGGTGGCAGTGGCCGACATGATCGCCGCCGCGCGCGCCGCCGGCAAGGTGGTGATGGTCGATCCGAAAGGCGATGATTTCAGCCGCTACGCCGGCGCCACCGTGCTGACGCCAAACAAGTCGGAGTTCAAGCTGATCGCCGGCACCTGGAGCAGCGAAGCGCAACTGACCGCCAAGGCACAAGCCTTGCGCGCCGAGCTGAAACTGGACGCATTGCTGCTGACCCGTTCGGAAGAGGGCATGACCTTGTACACCGACGGCGCCCAGTTCCACATGCCGGCCCAGGCGCGCGAAGTGTTCGACGTCTCCGGCGCCGGCGACACCGTGATCGCCACGCTGGCCTGCATGCTGGGCACTGGCGCCGGCTGGCAGGAAGCGGTGGAAACCGCCAACCGCGCCGGCGGCATCGTGGTTGGCAAGCTGGGCACGGCAACGGTTACCCACGCCGAATTGTTCCCGTCTTGATCTGGCTCAGCAGTGCGCGGTCAACCGCGCCACTGCCGGGCGCCGTTGTAGGTGACGCAAGGTGCGAATGGTCGCCCTTGCTTAACCTTCACGGAGACATTCCATGTACAAGAAACTATTGCTGGCCCTTGCCACGCTGCTGGCAAGCATGACCTTCGCCTGGGCGCAGGTCGACGTCAACAAGGCCGACGAAGCCGCGCTGGATGGCATACGCGGCCTCGGCCCGGCCAAGACCAAGGCCATCCTGGAAGAGCGCAAGAAAGGCGAGTTCAAGGACTGGGCTGATTTTGAGTCGCGCGTCAAAGGTATTGGCGCCAAGAACGCCGCGCGGCTGTCCGAGGCTGGCCTGCAGGTGAACGGCAAGCCGAAAGACGGCGCGCCGCCGAAGTCCGCCAAGTAATCCCCATGCCGCGCGCGACGTGACGCCGTGCGCGGCGCATGAGATGATGCGGGCTATGAAAATTTCCCGCATCCTCCACGCCGGCTACGCGATTGAAAGCGGCGGCACGCAGATCCTGTTTGATCCGGTGTTTGAAAACCCGTTCAGCAGGAATTGCCACGCATATCCGGAGGTGCGGTTCGAGCTGGCGCAGGTGCGCGCCTTGCGGCCGGACGCGGTATTCATTTCCCATTTTCACGACGATCATTGCTCGCTGGAGAGCCTGGACCTGCTCGATCGCGCTACGCCAATTTACCTGTATTGCCTGTTCGATGAACTGTTCGCGATGATACGCGCGCTGGGTTTCAGCAGCGTAGAGCCGTTGGCGCTGGATGTGCCGGTGCAGATCGGCGCCATCGAAGTGATACCGCGCCGCGCGCTGGAGGCGGACGTCGATTCGATGTTCCACATCCGCGCCGAAGGCCTGGAAGTGCTGAACGTGGTCGATTCGTGGATGGACCCGGAAACGCTGGAGCAGCTCAAACCGTTTGCGCCGTGGGACATGGTGCTGTGGCCATTCCAGACCATGCGCGAGGTGGACGTGATCGCGCCGTCGCGCGCCGAGCGCGGCCCGGCCGCATTGCCGGAGGAATGGCCTGAGCAATTGCAGGCGCTGGCGCCGCGCTACGTGGTGCCGAGTTCCTGCCAGTTCCGCCAGGAGCCATGGTCGTGGTACAACCACGCGCTGTTCCCGATCACCTATCGGCAGTTCGGCGCGGCGATTGCCGAGTGGCTGCCGGATGCGCAGGTGGTGCGCCTGAATCCGTCGGTGTCGGTGGAGCTGGATGCGGCCGGTTTGACGCCGTCGTCGTCGCTGCCGTGGGTGGTGCCGGTGGGCGAGCAGGACGTCGACTACGAATATGATCCCGGTATCGAGCCGCCGCCGACGGCGGAGATCGCGCGTCACTTCGTGCCGCTGACGGCCGAGCAAGCCGCACTGGTGCTGGACTTCTGCCGCAGCGGACTGCTGCAGCGCTACGCAGACATGGAGCTGCCGGAAGACAGCTACTTCTCCACGCCCTGCGTATGGCAGCTGTCGGTCTACGATCATGATGGCCAGGTGCAGCAATTCCGCTACCAGATCCACGGCGACCATATCGCGCTGACCGGCGACGAAGAAGCACCAAGCTGGTTGACCGAAATTCCGATGGCGAAACTGTACGCCGGCCTGGCGCTGGGCGAATCGCTGACCAGCATGTATATGCGCATCAACGGCGCCCCGGCGGACGCCGACATCGTCGACGATCCATTGATCCGCACGTTGTTCGACAACGCCTTCGCCGCCTACCAGGCCGCACAGTTGAAGCGCCTCATGGGTGCGCCACAGGGCCGCTCCTAAAGTCCGGTTCTGACCCCTGTGCGTGCTGGCCAGCGCCGCGTGGCGCCGGCGTAAAGCTGCAAAAGCAGCTTAAGCCTGCTATCGGGAGATATGCGCGGCCGGCAGGTTCGCCAGGAACTGGTGAATCTGCGAAACCACTGCCGCGCCTTCACCCACAGCGGCGGCAACCCGCTTGGTCGATGTCGCGCGCACGTCGCCGATGGCAAATACGCCCGGCACGCTAGTCTCCAGCGCAGCGCGGGACGGCAAATCGCGCGGGTAGACGCCGTTGGCGAAGTTGGCCTTGCACTGCGCCTTGGTGACGTCGAAGCCGGTGCGGATGAAGCCATTGGCGTCAACATCCACACCGCAGTCGCTCAGCCAGCCCGTATTCGGCTCGGCGCCGATGAACAGGAACACACGGCACACATCGTAATCGCGCTCGGCGTCGGCACGCGCATCGCGCACGCGTACTTGCCGCAAGCCATCCTCATCGCCTTCCAGCGCGACGATCTCGGAGCAGGTGTGCAATTCGATATTCGGCGTCGCCTGGATGCGTTCGATCAGGTAGCTGGACATGGTGGACGACAGGCTGTCCTTGCGGATCAGCATGTGCACCTTGGACGCGTAGCCCGACAGGAACACCGCCGCCTGTCCGGCCGAGTTGCCGCCACCGACCAGAATAATTTCTTCGGTCTTGCACAGCTTGGCCTCGACCGGCGACGCCCAGTAATACACGCCCTTGCCCTCAAACTGCTTCAGGTTCGCCAGCGAAGGACGGCGATAGCGCGCACCGCACGACAGCACCACGGTCCTGGCTTGCAGCCGTTGCAGGCTGCCGCACATTTCCACTTGCAGCGGATAGGTGTCGCAGACCAGCCGCCCGGCCGGCGCCGGAATGGCGATCTCGACGCCAAACTTTTGCGCCTGCACGTAGGCGCGGCCGGCCAGTGCACGGCCCGACACGCCGGTCGGGAAACCAAGGTAGTTTTCGATGCGCGCGCTGGCGCCAGCCTGGCCGCCGTAGGCGCGGGTATCCAGCGCCAGCACCGACAAGCCTTCCGACGCCGCGTACACCGCCGTCGCCAGCCCGGCGGGGCCGGCGCCAACCACGATCACGTCCCATACCTTGTCGGTATCCAGTTCGGGCAGCATGCCGAGGCAGCGGCCGATGTCGACCACGGTGGGATTCTTCTTGACCAGGCCATCCGGGCAGACCACCAGCGGTAGCTCTTCCGCCTTGGGCTGGTAGTGCGCCATCAGGTCGGCGGCCTGCTGGTTGTGTTCCGGATCCAGCACGATGTGCGGATGGCCGTTAGCCTGCAGGAAAGTTTGCAGCGTATGTATCCGGCCATGGCCGCGCGGCCCGACGATCACCGGTCCACCCGACGATTGCTCAATCAGGCCGACGCGGCGCAAGATCAGCGCGCGCACGATGCGTTCGCCCAGTTCGGCATGCGCCACCAGCAGCTGGCGCAGCGATTCCGACGGCACCACCAATACTTCGACATCGCCCACCGCGTGGCCGTTGCCCAGCGCCGGACGGCCGGACAATTGCGCCACTTCGCCGCTGAACTGGCCGGGCAGGTGCGTGGTCACATACGAGGTGTTGCCGAGGCCATCATAGCGGTTGACTTCGATGCCACCCTTGAGCACCAGCATCAGGCCGAAGCTGGTCTTGCCTGCCTCGAAAATCATCTCGCCGTTCTTGAAGCACACCACGTGGCCGAAACGTTGCATGTGGCGCACGTCGGTGGCGCTCAGCGTCGGGAAAATCTGGTGGCTGCGCTGTTCCAGGTTGAGCAGGGCGGATGGCGCCGGCTCGTCCGGAATTTCTTCAGGTAGCAGTTCTGCGGTGGAGGTGGACATGACGGTTCCGGATGTGAAGCTGGTTGTACGAGTGTTGCAGTCTAGCGTAAGCCGGGGGCTCTGTGGGTCGCATTCCCCCATCTGGGCTAAAATGGTTGTTTTGGCGAACTCTAACAAGAACACGATGGCTTACAAGACTCTGCAAGATACGATCGGCAACACGCCCCTGGTGCAGCTGGTGCGCCTGCCCGGCGCGGACGCCGCCGCCCGCAACAATATTATTCTCGGCAAGCTGGAAGGCAACAATCCGGCCGGTTCGGTCAAGGACCGCGCGGCGATGTCGATGCTGATGCGTGCCGAGGAGCGCGGCGACATCAAGCCGGGCGACACGCTGATCGAAGCCACCAGCGGCAACACCGGCATCGCGCTGGCGATGGCGGCCGCCATCCGTGGCTACAAGATGCTGCTGCTGATGCCGGAAAACCTCAGTGTCGAGCGGCGCCAGAGCATGGCCGCCTACGGCGCGCAGATCATGCTGACGCCGAAGACCGGCGGCATGGAATATGCGCGCGACATGGCCGAGCAGCTGCAAAAAGACGGCAAGGGCATCATCCTCGACCAGTTCGGCAACCAGGACAATGCCCGCGCCCACTATGAGAGCACCGGCCCGGAAATCTGGCGCGACACCGATGGCCGCGTTACCCACTTTGTCAGCGCCATGGGCACCACCGGCACTATCATGGGCACCTCGCGCTACCTGAAGGAACAGAATCCGGAGGTGCAGATCATCGGCGCCGAGCCGGAAGAGGGTTCGTCGATTCCCGGCATCCGCAAATGGCCGGAAGCCTACCTGCCGAAGATTTATGACCGTTCGCGCGTTGACCGCGTGGAATCGGTGTCGCAGGCGGCGGCCGAGCGCATGGCGCGCCGGATGGCGGCGGAAGAGGGGATTTTCTGCGGCATCTCGGCGGCCGGCGCCTGCGAGATCGCGCTGCGCATCTCGCAGACGGTGGAGAACGCCACCATCGTGTTCATCGTCTGCGACCGTGGCGACCGCTACCTGTCGACCGGCGTATTCCCGGCGTAGAAGTAACAACGCCCTCGTCCCTTGTGTAAAAGGGAGGAGGGCGCTACTGGCAACCGGGCGGATCAGCCCTGGTTGTTATTGGTGCCACCGCCTGGGGTTTCACCTTCTTTTGGTTTGAACTGCTTGTCGCTGATGCGGAACTTGTTGCGGCGGTCGCCCATCAGGTAACGCAGGTCACGGATGCTCAGGTCCGACACTTCGTGCATGCGGATCAGCAGCGAGGCGCCGACTGGCAGGCGATGGTGACGGATTTTGCTGATGACCGGTGGCGCCACTTCCAGTGCGCGCGACAAGGCTGCGTCGTTTTTCAGGCGCAGGTTCTCGATCAGGGTATCGAGCAGGCGGTTGGGATTGTATTGCAGCAGATCATCGCCATCCGCATCGTTGTTCATGTCTATGCCGACTTGGTTTGTCATGTCGTCTTTTCCTTCTGTAAAGTTGTCCTGCAAAGTACAACACTCGGGGCTTTGCTGCCGTCAATGTCCAATCCTTACCAGGAGTATTCACGCACGGACACGGATTTCAGGATAACAAGTTATATAATATATACACAATTGTACAACATCGCGCAATCTAATACTCGACAGCAATAAAAAAAGTCAGTCTTCCCGTGGAGTATTGTTGTCGCGTTGCAACAATGTGTGAGAATTATACACTGACTTCTATGCTATGCTGCCCACGCACACTTTTAATTATGAATTAAAGTTAATTATATAACAATCGTTGTTGTTAAGCAGCCTATTTGATGCCTGTTAAGCACTAGTCTGCGCAAATTATTTCCAAGTGTCAACAAAACAATACCGTGGCGTGCGTCACGGTACAAGGCGTTTTACGCTTGCTTACATCCCTGAAGCAGCTGCTGGCGCACTGGCGCCGCCCCGCGCCAAGCGCACCGCCTGGCCCAGTTCCACCACCGACATGGCATAGAAGTAGCTGCGGTTGTATTGCGTAATCGCGAAGAAATTGTTGTTTGCGAGCCAATATTCAGTCGGATCAGCGCCGTTTTGCAAATCCACCAGGCCGTATAACTGGTCCGGTGCCGGCGTTGCCGTGGTCACGCCAGCGGCGCTCAGCTCGGCAGTGCGGTAGCTGGCTTTCAGCCCCTGCTGCAGCATCGGTTCCCAGGTGCGGTTGGGCGACACAGTAGCCGCCTGCACGATGGCGCCGGTTTGCTCGCGCTGCCAGCCGTGGCTGGTCAGGAAGGCGGCCACGCTGCCGATGGCGTCGCTGCTGGAGTTCAGCAGGTCGATCTTGCCGTTGCCGTCGAAGTCGACTGCATATTTCATCACACTGCTTGGCATGAATTGCGGCATGCCGATGGCGCCGGCAAACGAGCCTTTCAGCGACAGCGGATCGATGCCGGTCTGGCGCGCGAACAGCAGCGTGGCTTCCAGTTCGCCGCGGAAGAAGGCCATGCGCTCGCGCCGCTGCGGCGCTTCCGGATAGGAGAAGGCCAGCGTGGTCAGCGCGTCCAGCACGCGGAAGCGGCCGGTGTTGCGGCCGTAGACGGTTTCGACACCGATGATGGCGACGATGATCTCGGCCGGCACGCCATACAGTGATTCGGCACGGCTCAGCGCCTCGGCATTTTCGTTCCAGAACTTGACGCCGGCGTCGGTGCGCACCGGGTCGATCATCAGCTTGCTGTAGGCCTGCCAGTTCTTCGGCTTGCCCGGTGGCGCCGGCTTGACCAGTTGCACGGCGGCGTCGACATAGCGCACCTGATTGATTAGCGCGCCCAGTTCGGCGCGGTCGAAACCGTCGCGCTCGGCGACGTCATCGAGGAAGGCGCGGACTTCTTTCCAGTCGCCAAAGTTGACGTATTCGCCGGTGTAATCGGTGGCCGGCACTTTCTTTTTCGGCGCGGCCGGCTTTTTCTTTTTCTGTTGCATGCTTGGCGGCAGCTTGTAGCCGTAGCGGTCCACCTGCGCGGTGGCCGTGGTGCCAAGGGTGGCTGCGCTCAGCAGCAGGGCGGTGATCAAAGTCTTCATCGGCATAAAGGTAACAGGGTTTTCAGCGTCGCCAGCGACGCCGGGCGTGATTCGGTCTGCACGGCGGCATACTTCAGCATACCGTACAGGTGCAAAAACTGCTCCATCGCAGCGTGTTTTTCCTGGCTGGCCGGCATGGCGCGCAAGCGCGCCGCATAGCTGCGCGGCCCTTCGGACGGCCCGCGCACATAACCGTGGCGCGCCTGCTGCCGGCAAAAGGCCGCGTACAAGCCGTCCAGCACATCAGTCGGCCGCCGCAGGCGTTGCCAGCGCAGCAGCCACAGCAGGCCTGCCACCAGCACCGCCGCCAGGGCCGTGCGCCAGTTGCCGAAGGCGGTGCCTAGTTCTCCAAGGAAACTTCGCTGCCTATCGGGATTGTAATCCAGTACCCATTGATTCCAAGAATTATTCAACGCGGCGTAGCCAAATCGCAGTTGCGCCAGCCACGAATCCGGATCGTTTTGCAGGTCGATCAGCGGCCCGAGGCCGAAGGTTGCCGGCCGTGGCAGCGCCTGCGCCAAGTTGCGCTGCACCCGCTCGGGCGCCACGGCGGCGGTTGGATCGACCCGCTGCCAGCCGTTGCGCGCAGTCCAGATTTCGGCCCAGGCATGGGCGTCGGACTGGCGCACGGTGACAAAACCGTCGAGCGGATTGCGTTCGCCGCCCTGGTAGCCGGTGACCACGCGCGCGTGCACGCCCATGGCGCGCATCAGCACGACGTAGGCGCCGGCATAGTGTTCGCAGAAGCCGGTCTTGCTGTCGAACAGGAACTCGTCAACCGCGTTGCGCCCGGCCAGTGGCGGTTCCAGCGTGTAGCTGTAGTCCTGGGCGCGGAAGCGCGCCAGCACCGTCTGGCTGAGCTGCTGGGGGCTGGCGTCCGGCTGGCTGGTGTGCAGTTGTTGCGCCAGCGCCAGCGTGCGCGGGTTGTAGCCGGCCGGCAGTTCGAGCCAGCGCGCCATGCGTTGCGACTGTTCGCCGGCTTGCAACGTATAGCCGGTCCAGGCGCCGGTGGTGAAGCGTATGCGGCGGGTGATTGGCTCGGTGCTGAATTGCTCCATCTCGTCGGTGTCGCGCAGGCGGTAGCCGGGCAGGCTGAGCACCGGCGCCGATAGTTCCAGCAGGGCCAGCCAGCGGGTGTTGGCGGGCTCCAGCGTGGTTTCGTAGCGCACCGCCGGGCCGCGCGTGTGGATCGCGATGTCCAGCCGCTCCAGGCCGCGCTTGCGCGGCACGCGGGTCCAGGTGCGGCCGTCGTAGTCGCCCAGCACGATGCTGCGCCAGTACAGTTGATGCTGCGGTGGCGCCGGGCTGAGGAAACGTACGCGGAAGGCGACTTCGTCGGATTGCGCCAGCGACGACAGCGAGCCAGGCGCCATGCTGTCGCCCAGGCCGGTCTTGGCGCCGGCGGCGTCGCTGGGCAGGCCCCACAGCGGGCCCTGGATGCGCGGGAAGGCGACAAACAGCAGCAGCGCCAACGGCGCCGCCAGCGCTGCCAGCTTGGCCGTGGTGCGCAGGCGCTGGCGCAGCGGCGGAACGGCGCCGGTGTACTGGAACGACTGTTGCGCGGTCAGCAGCACCGTCAGCGCGGCGATGGCCCACAGCGCGCTGGGCATCGATTGCGAATACAGGAAGCTGGTCAGCAGCACGAAAAAGCTGAGGAAGGTGACGACGAACAGGTCGCGCCTGGCGTGCATTTCGAGCAGTTTGAAAGTGAGTAGCAGCACCAGCATGGCGACGCCTGCGTCGCGTCCCAACAACGTGCGGTAGGAAACATAGACGCCAGCCATCGCCGCCAGTGCTACTGGCACCAGCAGCCAGGCTGACGGCATGCGCCTGCCGCGCCAGGTGATGGCTGCGCGCCACAGCAGCGTGACGCAGGCGAGGGTGCTGATCCACAATGGAAGGTGCGGCAGGTGTGGCGCCAGCACCATCAAGGCGGCGAGCAGCAAGAGCAGCGTGTCCGATTTGTCGCGCGTCACCCGCAGCGCCAGCCGCGCGCGTGGTCGGCCGAGCGGCGCGGACGAGCGCGTCTCTTCGGCCGGCGAGACGGTCGTAGCGGAGCGTCTGTTGTCGGGTGGCGTGGCGCTCATGGCGTGTCCTCCTGGCCGTACAGGGCGAGGGCGCGCAGACAGGCGGCGCGGTGGGCGTCGCCGAGGGCGGGGCCGTAGTCGTGCTGCGCCAGCTGGAAGCGGTAGGGCAGCGCGCGCTGCTCGGCCTCCAGCACCCAGCCGGCCAGGCGCGACAGCTTGTGTTCCAGCGCCATCTGCGGCGGCAGCGCGGCGAAATCCAGCGCCAGCTCGGCCACCGCACCGCCTTCGAAATGCTTGGTCACCAGCTGCCCGCCCAGCGCCGGATCGTGGCGCGCGATCTGCCGCCACGCCAGGTGCCGCAGCGGATCGCCGGCCTGGTAGGCGCGGATGCCTGCAAAATTATCCAGCCCCACCGTGCCATGCCCATCCTCGCTGGCCGCGCCGGACGACGGCAGCGGTGCCGCCGGCAGTTCCGGCGCCGGATACACCAGCACCCGCGCATCCGGCTGCCAGTAGCTCCAGGCGCGGAACAGGCCGAGCGGAAAGCGGGTCACCAGCCGCACACGCGGCGCCGCCAGCCAGCCGCGTTGCAGCGCCGGCGCCGACAGTACCACCGCGCTGCTGGCGCCCGCAGCGATATCGCTCACCTGGCGCGGCTCGCCGTCCGCCTGAAAGCCCAGCCACACGGCAAAGCGGTCCGGCCCAGCTGGATTCTGCAGCAGCAGCTCAAACTGCGCCGACTCGCCGGCAAACACCGGCTGCGTGCGTCCCGGCGCCAACCGCAGCGCCGCCAGATTGCGCGCGGTCAGCACCATATCGGCCACCGCGCAAGCGCCAGCAAAGAAGGTCAGCGCGAAGCCGAGGCCGAGGTTGTAGTTCAGCGCGCCGATCAGCATTACCAGCAGCAGCACTGTGAACGCCAGCCCGGCACGGGTCGGCAGGATGAACACCCTGCGCATGGTCAGCGTCACCGTGCCCGGCTCGCTGTCGCGCAACTGGAACAGCCACTTGTCGCGGCCCTTGCGATACAGGGCTTGCAGCGCGGCCACCATGCTGGGCTAGACCGGCACCGAGGCCGCCAACTGCAACACCAGGTCGCGGCTGGCCAGCGCCACGCCATGCGCCGACTTCAGCGGCCGCAGCCGGTGCGCGCACACCGGCACCAGCACCGCCTGTACATCCTCCGGCAGCACGTGGTCGCGTCCCTCCAGCGCCGCCCACGCGCGCGCCGCCTGCAGCAGCGCAATTGCCGCACGCGGACTCAGTCCCTCGGCAAACATGCCGTTCTGGCGAGATGCCGCCGCCAGCGCCTGCACATAATCGACCAGCGCCGCCGATGCGTGAATCTGCCGCAGTCCTTGTTGCGCCTGTGCCAGCTCGTCCGCCGTCATCGCCGCCGGCAGCGTCTTTAGCAGCGTGCGGCGGTCCTCGCCCATCAACAGTGCGCGCTCGGCGGCCGCATCCGGATAGCCCAATGAAAGACACATCAGGAAACGGTCTAGCTGCGACTCCGGCAGCGGGAAAGTGCCCACCTGATGCGTCGGGTTCTGAGTGGCGATTACAAAGAACGGCTCCGGCAGCGCGCGCGTCACGCCATCGGCGCTGACCTGGCGCTCCTCCATCGCCTCCAGCAGGCCGGATTGCGTTTTCGGCGTGGCGCGGTTGATTTCGTCGGCCAGCAGCACCTGGGTGAACACCGGTCCCGGATGGAACACGAAGCCGTTGCGCTCGCGTTCATAAATCGAAATGCCGTTGACATCGGCCGGCAGCAGGTCGCTGGTGAACTGGATGCGATTGAAGCGCAAGCCCAGCGAAATCGCCAGCGCGTGCGCCAGCGTGGTCTTGCCGACGCCCGGCACATCCTCCACCAGCAGGTGGCCGCCAGCCAGCAGGCAGGCCAGCGCCTGGCGGATCTGCAACTCCTTGCCGACGATGATGTCGCCGACCTGACGTGCCACGGCATGCAATTTTGTGGTCATGATATGTATGGTAGATTAGCGCCTGAGGGGATTCTACAGAAAAACATGACCACCGCCATCTACAGCCATCCCGATTGCCAGCGTCACGACATGGGTGACTGGCACCCGGAATCACCGGCGCGCCTGCAGGCGATCGCCGACCAGCTCATCGGTTCGCATATCAGCGACCTGCTGGAGCACCGCGACGCACCGCTGGTCGACATCGCCGACCTGGAACGCAACCACAGCAAGAACGCCATCGCCATCGTGCGCGACAACGTGCCGGCCGAAGGCGACACCTACCCGCTTGACAGCGACACCTCGCTTAACGCCTGGAGCTGGCGCGCCGCCCAGCGCGCCGCCGGCGCCGCCGTGGCCGCCACCAACGCCGTGCTGGACGGCGAAATCGACAACGCCTTCTGCTCGGTGCGCCCGCCCGGCCACCACGCGCGGCCGATCGAGCCGATGGGCTTCTGCCTGTTCAACAACGTGGCGGTGGCCGCCAAGCACGCGCTGGATGTGCGCGGCTTGTCGCGCGTGGCCATCGTCGACTTCGACGTCCATCACGGCAATGGCACCGAGGAAGCCTTTCTGCACGAGCCGCGCGCGCTGATGGTCAGCTTCTTCCAGCACCCGCTATACCCGTACAGCGAGCCGCTGCCGATCACCGAGCACCTGGTCAACGTGCCGGTGCCGGCGCACACCAAGGGCGAGGCGGTGCGGCAGATCGTCACCGAACAATGGCTGCCGGCGCTGCACGCCTTCAAGCCGGAGATGATCTTCATCTCGGCCGGCTTCGACGCCCACCGCGAGGACGATATCGGCGGCATGGGCCTGGTCGAAGCCGACTACGCCTGGATGACCGAACAGATCATGACGGTGGCGCGCCAGCACGCCGGCGGCCGCATCGTCAGCTGCCTCGAAGGCGGCTACAACCTGTCGGCGCTGGGCCGCAGCGTGGTGGCCCACCTGAAGGCGCTGGCCGAGATCTAACGCAGGTTCTTGTCGAGGAAGGCCTCGACGCGGGTCCAGAAGTCGATGCGGCTCGCCGCGTGGCGCCAGCCGTGGCCCTCGTCGTAGGTGACATACTCGACGTTCTTGTTGTGCGCCTGCACCGCGTCGCGGAAGCGGTTGGCGTGGACGATCGGCACGCGCAGGTCTTCCAGGCCGTGCGCCATCAGCAGCGGCTGTTTCAGTTCGGCCGCGCGCAGCAGCGGCGAATACTGGTTGAACTGGGCGGCGTCCTGCTCCGGGTCGCCGATCAGCGTGCGCAGGCTGTAGTTCAGCGTCTCTTCCGAGGCGTCCGAATACGGCGTGTTGAACATCAGGCTGATGTCGGTGACGCCAGCCCACTCGACGCCGGCGCGGAAGATCTGCGGATGCTTGATCAGTCCCATCAGCGTGGCATAGCCGCCGTAGCTGGCGCCCATGATACCGATGCGCTTCGGATCGGCCCAGCCCTGCTTGACCGCCCACAGCGCGGCATCGGCCAGGTCGTCCTGCATGCTCATGCCCCATTGTTTCAGGCCTGCCTTGAAATGGTCGTAGCCGTAGCCGGTGCTGCCGCGAAATTCGGGCTGGATCACCACATAGCCGCGCGACGCCAGGAACTGCGCCTCGGCGTCCCAGTGCCAGAACACGCCGCGCACGTTGGGGCCGCCGTGCACCAGCACCACGGCCGGCCACGGGCCGCTGGCCGGACCGGGCGGCAGCGTCACATAGGCCGGGATCTGGCGGCCATCGCGGGCCCGGTAGTGGTGGAAGTCGCGCAGACCCATGTCCTTCGCTGCGATGTCCAGATGGGTCGAGCCCAGCGCCAGCAGCTTGCCGCTGGCGCGCTGGTACAGCACATAGGTGGTCGGCTGGCGGTCCGAGGCAGCCGACACCAGCAGCACCGGCCCTTGCAGGCATTCGTCGGCGCAATCGATGGTGTTGGTGGTGCCCGGCAGCAGCGCGTCGATTTTGGCCTGCTCGGCCTTCAACTGCGGATTAATCCACCAGGTGGTGCCAGCGTCGCCGTACAGGTGAACGCCCATCAGGCGGTGGCTGGCATAGTCGATCACCGGCACGCCTCTGAAGTCGAAGCCGGGCAGCGAAACGATCGGTTCGGCCTCCATCTTCAGCGTCCTCAGGTCGTAGCGGTACAGCGCGCCATAGCCCTTGTAATCTGCGCGCACGTACAGCGTGTCGTTGCCATCGAAGAACTTTGGCACGAAGCGGCTGTCGTAGCAGCCGCTGTTGTTGAGTTCCTTCCATTCGTTCTCGCCGGCGCGGCGATAGGAATAGATGCAGCGGCCGTTTTTCTGCGACAGCACGATGCGCGCCTGGCCATAGGTGTCGACCATCCAGTCCTTGACGGCCGGCGGTTGCGTGCCGTCCACCGCCGGGCGCAACTGGCGGGTGCGTGTGTTCAGGCGGTACATGCGCGACTGGTCCGGCGCGATGTCGATATTGTTCCAGCTATAGTGTTCGACCAGGATATCGTCCGAGCCGTCGCGGGTGGCGGCCGAGTAAAGATAGTCGGCGGTCAGCTTTTGCGAGCGGATATTGCTGCCGAGGCTATCCTGGCGGTGGCCCCAGTTGCCGGTGATCAGGTGGGTCAGTTCGCCGCCGTCGCGGTCGACCGCGACTTCTTCGAGGTTGCCCTGGAATTCGATCAGCAGATTTTTGACGGTAATGCCGATGCGCTTTTCATTGATCCAGTGCACGCTGTAGATCGTCTGGTCGGCCGACGCCTTGAACACGCCCTGGAACTGGGCGTCGCCATCGGTGCTGCGCACCGCCAGCACCGAGCCGCCGTCCGGCAGCGCCAGCACGGCCGCGACGTAGCCGCCCTTGGGCGACAGTTCGACATGGGAAACCTGGGGTGTCTCGAAAAAACTTTGGACCGGCGGAGCGGCGTGGGCGGAGCCGGCGATAGCGGCGAACAGCAGGGGCAGAACGTAGGTTTTCATACAGCCTCTATGATTGCAATACGGCAATCATAGAGGGGTATTGCTTTTTTGTCTATCAGCTTTGCTGATGGACGCTGGCGCCGTTGCGCGCCGACCAGCGATACAGGCCGCCGACGATGGCGGCACCAAGCAGCAGCGCAATGATCATGGTGGTGCCTTCACCCATGCTGTTGGCGATGGCCAGCGGTTCGCCCTTGCCGGACAAGACGATCAGGCCGGCCAGCGCGACGTTGAACAGGCTCTCGCCGACGATGAAGCCGGACATCACCAGCACGCCGATGCGCTTGGCCGACTCGCCGCCGGCCTTTTTCTCGACCGCGCGCTCGAACAGCCAGCCAGCGACGGCGCCAATCACCACCGGCGTGATCACCGCGCTTGGCAGGTAGATCGCCAGGCCGACGCCCAGCGGCGGCAGGCTGTACTTGTCGTTGCTGGCCTTTTTCAGCGCGAAGTTCACCAGCACCAGCGCCAGGCCGATCAGCGCGCCATAGCCAAGCAGATTCCATTGCAGGTTGCCGCCGATGACGCCCTTGGCCAAGGTCGAGATCAGCAAGGCTTGCGGCGCCGCCAGCGGCTGGTCCGAGATCGAATCCAGGTTGGGCGCGCCGACGAAGCCATTGGCGTGATTCAGCAGTTCCAGCACCGGCGGCACCACGCAGGAGCCGGCGGCCACGCCGATCAGCAGGCCGACCTGTTGTTTCCACGGCGTGGCGTTGACCAGCTGGCCGGTTTTCAAATCCTGCAGATTATCGTTGCCGATCACCGCCACCGCCAGCACCACGGTGGTGACGAACAGCGCGAAGGCGATCAGCGCCTGCGCCACTTCCGGGCCCATGATGCTGCGGCCGACGAAGCCGACGCTCAGCGCGGCGCCGAGAATGCCCAGGATGGCGATGCCGGATACCGGCGAGTTCGACGAACCGATCAGGCCCGCCATATAGCCGCATACCGCTGCCGCGAAAATACCGGCGATCAGGATGTAGCCGACGCCCACCGCCACCAGCGGCACCGACAGCGAGGCCAGCGGGCCGCCTTGCAGGAAGCTGGCCAGCAGCCAGCCGGCCGGCACCAGCGAAATCAGCGTCACCAGGCCGACGATGAAAATCGGGATGTCCATCTCGGTGCGTTCCAGCACGGCGCCGTCCAGCTTGGCCTTGCGCGCGGTGTCGATGGCCGACTTCAGGCCGCCGAGGATGGGCTTGGCCAGTCCGGCCAGCGTGATGATGGCGGCGATACCGATCACGCCGGCGCCCATCATGCGGACTTCCTTGGACCAGATGCTGAGCGCATGGTCAGCCACCGCCATGCCGGCGGCAGCAGGTGTCAGGCTGGTCATCAGCGGCACCAGGATGCCCCAGGCGATCACCAGGCCGGCCAGCATGGCGACGCCGACCGTGATGCCCATCAGGTGACCGGCGCCGATCAGCGCCAGCGAGCTGGAGGCGCCGATGCCGGTGGCGCCGGCGCCGGTGCGGAAGAAGATTGTCACTTCGGCAGCCATCAGCTTGGCGGCGGCGAAGGCGGCGAACACGGCCGAGGTCAATGCACCCCAGACCACCGCGCGCAGCCCGGCCTTGCCTTCAGCCGCGCCTTCGCGCGAGGCCATGCCGACTTTCAGCACTTCAGCGGCTGCCACGCCTTCCGGATATGGCAGCGACGATTGCGACACCAGCGCGCGGCGCAGCGGCACCGTGTACATCACGCCCAGCACGCCGCCGATGGCGCAGGCGCCAAAGGTCGGCCAGAACGGCACGTGCGCCCACCAGCCGATCATCAGCAGGCCGGGCAGGACGAAAATCACCGAGGCCAGCGTGCCTGCTGCCGAGGCGATGGTCTGAACGATGTTGTTTTCCTGGATGGTGGCGTCCTTGAACGCGCTCAGCAGCGCCATCGAAATCACCGCGGCCGGGATCGAGGTGGCGAAGGTCAGGCCGACCTTCAGGCCGAGGTAAACCTGGGCGGCGGTGAATACCAGCGTAATCAGAATGCCCAGAATAATCCCGCGAAGAGTGATTTCCCTCGGGTTGGACGGTGCAGCTATGCTCATCTTCAGCACTCCGGAGTTGTTGTTTGTATAATTTAAAGGGTAAAGCGCCCCATGATAAACGAATACCGGTCCCGTTAGCAGGTAAAATAGCGGGTTGTCAGAACGTTTTTGAAGGTCAGAGCATGTCGATACAATGGTACCCAGGGCATATGAATGCCGCCAAGAAGAAGGCGGCGGAACAGATGGAGAACACCGATCTGGTGATCGAGGTGGTCGACGCGCGCCTGCCCGAGGCCAGCACCAATCCGATGGTGGAGGAGCTGCGCAAGTTCCGTCAGCGTCCGTGCCTGAAGATCCTCAACAAGATTGATCTGGCCGACCCGGCCGCCACCGCTGCCTGGACCGCGTACTACAACGCGCAGGAAGGCGTGACCGCCTACGCGATGACCACCAAGAAGCCGGCCGACGTGGCGCGCATTCCGGAGCTGGCCAAGCAGCTGGCGCCGCATCGCGGCGTGCCGACCAAGCCGCTGCGCATCATGATCATGGGCATCCCCAACGTCGGCAAGTCGACGCTGATGAACGCCTTGCTGAAAAAGCGGGTGGCGAAAGTCGGCGACGAGCCGGCGGTGACCAAGCAGCAGCAGAAGCTCTATCTGGACAAGAACACCGTGCTGGTCGACACGCCCGGCATGCTGTGGCCGAAGATTGCGCTGCCAAGCGACGGCCTGATGCTGGCCGCCAGCCACGCGATCGGCTCGAACGCGTTGATCGAGGAAGAAGTGGCCGAGTTCCTGGCCGGCGAACTGCTGGTGCACTACCCGGAACTGCTGGTGGCGCGCTACGGCTTCAAGGAGCTGGAGAAATTTGACGCCATCGGCGTGGTGGAAGGTGTCGGCATCAAGCGCGGTTTCCGCCAGAAGGGTGGCGACCTGGATTACGAAAAGGCCGCCCACACCTTCCTCGGCGACTACCGCAGCGGCATCCTGGGCCGCATCTCGCTGGAAACGCCGGAGACGCGCAACGCCCGCCTGGCGCAACACGAAGCCGAGATGGCCGCCAAGGCCGCCGAGAAAGCCGCCATCGCCGCCGAAAAAGCCCGCGCCGCCGCCAACGGCAAGCGCGGCACCTAAACCCGGGGTCAGTTCCGCCAAACGTACACGAGCCCTGCCGTAGCGTCCGCTACGGCAGGGCTCGTGTACGTTTGGCGGAACTGACCCCGGTTCTAGCCGAAGCGGAAGCTGCTGACGGCGAGGGCGCCCATGAAGGCGTCTTCGTGGTACGGCACGCTGGCGGCATCTTGCTCTGCCGCGCCCAGCACCACCATCAGCGGCAGCAGGTGTTCCTCGCGCGGGTGCGCCATGCGCGCGGCTGGCGCCTGTTCCCATTGCATCAGCTGTGCCGTGCGCGCTTGCGGCGGCAGCGCCATGGTGGCGCGCAACCATCCATCAAAAGCGTGCGAAGCTGCCGCGCCGGCGGCGTTGAAGGCGCGCAGGTTATGGTAGCTCAAGCCGCTGCCGACAATCAGCACACCCTGCTCGCGCAACGGCGCCAGCAAGCGGCCGACTTCCAGGTGCTCGCGTGGATCCAGACCATATTTCAACGACAGCTGCACAATCGGCATATTCGCCTGTGGATACACCGGATACAGCGCGCTAAAGGTGCCGTGATCGAAGCCGCGCTGCGCGTCCAGCACCGCGTGATGGCCACCGGCTTCCAGCAGTTGCTGCACCTGCGCCGCCAGTTCCGGCGAACCCGGTGCAGGATATTGCACCTCATACGTGTGCGGCGGGAAGCCACCGTAGTCATAAATCATCGGCGGCTTTGGCGACGACGACAGCATGAAGTCGCGGCCTTCCCAGTGCGCGGTAATCACCAGCAGCGCTTTCGGTGTGACGCCGAGTTGGCGCGGGATGTCGCGCAGCGAGGCGTCCAGCTTGCCATACAGATGGCCGACCTGGTCCATCATGAACGGCCAGGGGCCGCCGCCGTGGGACAGGAAATAGGTAGGTAGTGTCATAGCGAATTCCTTTCAACCTTCACTATAGGCACTCATAGTTGCGGAATCAATGCAGTAAATATAGATGGATCATATCTAAAAACTGAATGATCTTGTCGGGCGTATAATGTCGCCTGTTCTGGCGCCAGGGAAACACGAATCCAAAGTGTGCTGCCCCCGCAACCGTAACCAGCCCGGATACCGGCCAGACGAGGGGGAGGCGTTGCCTCCCGTACGCTTCCAGTCTGCGGGGACGCAGGCGGATGGCTTTTTAGAAAACGATAAAACATGAACTCCTCCGCATTCCGTCCGCGCCTGCTGGCTGCCGCTGTATCCCTGTGCTTTGCCGCTCCCCTTGCTCACGCTGAAGAAGCCGATGTGGCGCAAGCCGGCCAGGCGCTGTCCTCGATTACCGTCACCGGCGCGCGCTTCGACGCCGATCCTTCGCTGACGCCTATCGGCGCCATCATCATCAGCGCGGATGAAATCCGCCGCTCCGGCGCCAGCGATGTCAATGCGGCGATCCGCAAGGTCGGCGGCGTGTACGGCCGCCAGTCGCTGGACGGCAGCCCGGACTTCGGCCTCGACCTGCGTGGCTTCGGCACCAACAGCAGCCAGAATCTGGTGATCGTGCTGGATGGCGTGCGCCTGTCCGAGAATGAACTGGGCAACGCCATCCTGTCGACCATTCCGGTCGATACCGTGGACCGCATCGAAATCACCCGCGGCGGCGCCAGCGTGCTGTATGGCGGCGGCGCCACCGGTGGCGTGATCAATATCGTCACCAAGCGTCCGCAGGCCAATACCAGCCGCGCCAGCATGTTTGTCGAAGGTGGCCAGTTCCACGCGGGCGAAGTGCGCCTGTCCGGCGCCCAGGCCTGGGACAATTTTGCGGCCGACGCTACGCTGGACACCCAGCGCACCGACAACTACCGCGACAACAACGAATTCAAGCAAACCCAGTTCAGCGGCGGCGCGCAATGGTTTGCCAACCAGTTCGATCGCGTCGGCTTCCGTTATGAAGGCGCGCGCCAGGACATGCAATTTGCCGGCGCGCTGAGCGAAGCGCAGTTCAACGCCAATCCGCGCCAGACGCTGACGCCGAATGACAACGGCTCGCTCGACAGCGACCGCCTGACCGTGTTCGGCCAGCATCGCCTGTATGGCCATGACCTCGCCGCCGATCTGTCGTATCGCAAGAAGACGGTGGAGTCGATGTACGTGTCCTCGTTTGGCGTATCCACCGGCCGCTATGAAAGCAAGCAGTGGCAGTTCTCGCCGCGCGTGCGCAAGCTGGGCGCGATCAACGGCATGGTCAATGAGCTGGTGGCCGGTTTCGATTTCACCAAATGGGACCGCACCACCGATGCGGCATCCGGCGGTTTCGCCTACTCCGCCGCCGACGCCGAGCAGAAATCAAAAGCGCTGTACGTGCGCGATGAACTGCGCTTCGATCCGGTCCACGAGGGCCGCATCTCGGCTGGTGTGCGCCGCGAGATCTTCGACAAGGACTACGCTGATCCGCTGGCCTCCGCCGCCTACGACGCCAAGCAGGCGCTCAATGCGTGGGAACTGCAAGCGAGCTATATGCCGGTGACGAACGTGACGGTATTTGGCAAGCTGGGGCAGAGCTTCCGCGTCGCCACCTCTGACGAGGATTCCTACACGCCGGTTTTCAACAAACCGTTGGCGGCGCAGCAGTCGCATGACGCGGAACTGGGCCTGAGCTACGCTGATGCCGTCCGCAAAATCACCGCACGCGTGTTCCGTCATAACCTGACCAATGAGATCTTCTTCGATCCAACGGCGAACGTCTACGGCGCCAACACCAACCTCGATCCAACGCGCCGTCAGGGCTTTGAACTGGATGCGGAGCACAAGCTCAATGCGGCATGGGCGGTCAACGCGCACTACCAGCACGTGCAGGCCAAGTTCCGCGAAGGCGTCAACGACGGCAAGGAGATGGTACTGGTGCCGAAAAACACGCTGTCCGCGCGCCTGGCCTGGACCGGCGCCAGCCAAACCGCCGACGTGGGCGTGCAGTGGACCGACAAGCAGCGCTATGGTTCCGACTTCGCCAACGACTGCTCGGGTCAAATGCCGTCCTACACCACGCTGGACGCACGCTATGCGCGCACCTTTGGCCAGTGGGAGTGGGCCGTATCGGGCCAGAACCTGACGGACAAGAACTACTACTCGCAAGCCTTCAGCTGCAAAGGTGGCATCTATCCATCCAACGGTCGCCAGTTGAAGCTCTCGGCGCGCTACGAGTTCTGATGCGCACACTCGCATTGTTGCTGGCGCTGGCCGGCACCGCTGCACACGCCGCCATCACGGTGCAGGACGACGCGGGCAATCGCGTCACGCTGGCCAGGCCGGCGCTGCGCGTGATCTCGACCGCGCCGCACATCACCGAGCTGCTGTTTGCAGCCGGTGGTGGCGAGCGCGTGGTCGGCGCCATGAACTACAGCGACTATCCGGAAGCGGCCAAGCGCCTGCCGGTGATCGGCACCAACGCGCAGATCGACATGGAGCGCCTGCTGGCGCTGCGTCCGGATCTGCTGGTGGTATGGCAGACCGGGAATACCGAGCGCCAGCTGGCGCAGCTGAAAAGCCTGGGCATTCCGATCTTCTACAGCGAACCGAAAAAGCTCGACGACATCGCCACCAGCCTGACCCGCCTGGGCCAGCTGCTGGGCACCGACGCTGCCGCGCAAGCTGCCGCCCGCGACTATCGGCAGAAGATCGGCAAGCTATCCGCCAGCTATGCCCAGCGGTCGCCGGTGCGGGTGTTCTACCAGATCTGGGAGAAGCCGCTGTTCACGCTGAATGGAGAGCACATCGTCAGCGATGCGTTGCGCGTCTGCGGCGGCAGCAATATCTTTGCCGGCCTCAAAGTCACCGCGCCATCGGTCAGCACCGAAGCAGTGTTGCAGGAGAACCCGGAAGCCATTATCGGCAGCGAGCAGCATGACGGCCAAGCTGGCATCAACATCTGGCGGCCGTACAAAGGCTTGCAGGCGGTCCAGCGCGACAACCTGTTCATGCTGGACAGCGAGTTGCTGGTGCGCGCCACACCGCGCATTGCCGATGGCATGGTCGTGTTGTGTGAGAAGCTGGAAGCGGCCCGCAAACGCCGTCCTTAAACCCGGCTTAATCACTGCGCCGGCGCAGGGAAAAAGTGGTAATCTGCCGCGTTTATCGCCTATTTGAAGGATTGTCATGCGTTTGCTGAACCTGCTGCGCCCACTGGTCGCCACTCTTGCCTTTGTGGCTGCTGCCGCAGGCGCCGCCGATTTCAAGAATGGCCTGGACTACAACACTGTCGACGGCCCGCGTCCCGAGACCGGCAAAAAGGTCGAGGTGCTGGAATTCTTCATGTACCACTGCCCGCACTGCAATGTGCTTGATCCGTTGCTGGCCAGCTGGGTCAAAAAGAACGGTGACAAGGTCGTGTTCCGCCGCATGCACATGGGCGACGATGCCCAGGCGCGCGCTTTCTACACGCTGGAGGCGCTGAATATCACCAATCTGCATGAAAAGATCTTCCACGCCATCCACGTCGACCGCAATCGCCTGAATACCGATCAGGCGCTGCTGGATTTCCTGGTGAAGAACGGCGTCGACAAGACCAAATATTTGGCCGCCTTTAATTCCTTCGGCGTTCAGGCTAAACTGAAACGCGCGCAGCAGGTGGCTGCGCAGTATAAACTGGACAGCGTGCCGGCTTTGGTCGTTGATGGCCGTTACACCACCTCGCCGGTGGTGGCGGGTCACGGTGTATCGTCGGCCGAGGAAGCACATAAAGCCATGTTCGCGGTGGTCGACAGCCTGGTGGTCAGGTCGCTGCAGGAACGCGCCGCGAAGAAGTAATCAAGGAAGGACGGATAAGAAAATGAAATTCCCACGCAACGAGCGAGAGGAAGCTGAAGGCCAGGTGATGAAGATTTACAAGGAATCTTCGCCTGCGCTGGAGACGCTGTTTGAATGGTCCTACATCAATCACGTGGCATGGAGCCTGGTGATTGTGTTTATGGGCGTGATTTTCTGGATGGGCATCGCGCTGGTCAATGCCGAGAACCAGCGCAATGCGCTGATCAACAAGCAATGCCGCGATCCGGTCTTCAAGACTGAACTGGACAAGAAATGCCTGCGCAGCGTGGAGTCGCGCGATCACTGGTGGCAGCACCTGACTTACGCGATGTCCAACCTGAGCCCGGAGAAGTAATGAAACAGGTCTTGCTGGTGACTGGCAGCAGCCGTGGCATCGGCGCGGCGACCGCGCTGCTGGCCAGCCGCCGTGGCTACGCGGTCTGCATCAATTATCACAGCAACGCCGCAGCGGCCGAGCAGCTGCGCGCGCAGATTGCCGGCGAGGGCGGTGAAGCGATCGCCGTGCAGGCCGATGTCGGCGTCGAGACGGACGTACTGCGGCTGTTCACCACCATCGACGAGGAACTGGGGCCGCTGACGGCGCTGGTCAACAATGTCGGCGTGCTGGAGCAGCAGGGACAGCTGGCCGATATGTCGGCCGAACGTCTGCAACGCGTGCTGAGCACCAATGTGCTGAGCTACTTCCTGTGCAGCCGCGAAGCGGTGCGGCGCATGTCCACCGCGCGCGGCGGGCAGGGCGGCGGCATCGTCAACGTATCGTCGGGCGCTGCGCGTCATGGCGGCGGCAACGTGTATGTCGACTACGCCGCCAGCAAAGGCGCGGTGGATGTGCTGACGCTTGGCCTGTCCAAGGAAGTCGGCCCGGAAGGCATCCGCGTGAATTGCGTGCGGCCGGGGATCGTCTATACCGACATCCACGCCAGCGGCGGCGATGCAGATCGGGTCAACAAACTGGCGTCCACGGTGCCGTTGGGACGCGGCGGCCAGCCGGAGGAAATCGCCGAAACCATCCTGTGGCTGCTCGGTCCTCAATCTTCCTACGTCAGCGGCGCCATCATCGACGCCGCCGGCGCGCGCTAGGCTGGCCTGCAGAGGCGCTTACGCCAGCTCGGCGAAGCGCTGCTGCAAATAGGCGATCAGCAGCGCCACGCGTGGCGGCTGGTAGCGGTCGCGGTGGTACAGCAACGTCAGTGGTTCGCTGTCGGTGAAGTATTCGTCCAGTACCGTTGCCAGCCTGCCGCAGCGCAGATCATCCGAAATATCCAGCAGTGCCTTATACGCATAGCCTCGGCCGGCGATGGCCCACCTGCGCAGGATTTCGCCATCATTGCTCTGCTGCCCGCGCTGCACGCGCACGGAGCGACGTTCGTCCGCCTCGTCGTTGGTGCAGTAGCGCCACTCCTGCATGGCGCCCATGGCCGTCACCAGCACCAGCGCTGGAAAGTATGCCAGGTCTTCCGGCGTCGCCGGACCGCCGGTGCGTGCGATCAGTGACGGCGCCGCGCACACCACGCGCCGGCTGGGCGCCAGCACCCGCGTCACCATGTCGTTGCCGGCCAGCTGGCCGTAGCGCAGCACCAGGTCCGGATCATCCTGCACCATGTTGGAGGCGTTGCCGCTCAAGGTCAGCGCATACTGTATGTCCGGATGGCGGGCGCGAAAATCGTCCAGCATCGGCATCAGCACATTGCGGCCCAGGTCCGATGGCGCCGAAATCTTTACCACGCCGCGCACGCTGCTGGTGCCGGCTTGCAAGCTGGCTTCCGCTTCGCTCATCAGCGCCATCGCCTGTTCGGCAAAGTGGCGGTATAGACGGCCTTCCTCGGTCAGTCGCAACTGGCGCGTGGTGCGCTCGAACAGCTTGACCTGCAAGGACGCTTCCAGCCGCTGGATGCTGGCGCTGGACGCCGCCGGCGACAGGCCCTGCTTGCGGCCTGCGGCCGAAAAGCTGCCCAGCTGTGCGGCGTCGATAAACAGGCGTATCAGGTTGTTATCCATGGATCACCACAGTGCAGGTGGTGCCGGCCACCAGTTCCAGGTCTTTCGGCTTACCATCGATGTGGATGCGCACCGGCACGCGCTGCGCCAGGCGCACCCAGTTGAAAGTTGGATTGACGTCGGCCAGCAGCTCGCGGCCCAGGTTCGCATCGCGGTCGGTGATGCCGCGTGCGATGCTCTCGATGTGGCCTTGCAACTGCGCCGCGCCACTCATCATGTGCACTTCCACCTTGTCGTTCACCTTCAGCAGCGGCAGCTTGGTTTCTTCGAAATAGCCGACCACGTAAAACGATGAGGCGTCGATCAGCGCCAGCTTGGCCGCGCCGACGGCGGCAAAATCGCCCGGATGAACATTCAGGTTGGTGACGTAGCCGGTGACCGGCGCGCGCACCACGGTGCGTTCCAGGTTCAACTCAGCCAGTTCGCGCGCAGCGGCTGCGGCCTGGTATTGCGCCGAAGCGGTGCCTACTGCCGCTTGTGCGGTTTCCTTGCTCTCTGCCGAGACGATGGTGTCGTCGAGGCCCGCGCGGCGTTTGGCCTCCTGCGTGCGGCGGCCTTTTTCCACCTGCTGCGACGCCAGCAGCGCTTTCGATTGCGCCAGCGCGTTCTCGTAGCGCGCTTTGTCAACGATGAACAGCACATCGCCTTTCTGCACCAGCTGGTTATCGTGTACCAGCACTTCGGTCACGGTGCCCGCCACGTCGGTGCTGATGGTGATGACGTCGGCCTTGACGCGGCCGTCGCGGGTCCAGGCGGATTCCATGTAATGATCCCAGGCCGAACGGCCCATCCACAGGGCCGCCGCCAGCAACAGCATGGTCAGGCAAAAACGAAAAATTTTAGATGCGCTCACAGAAGGCTCTCAAAGATAAAGTTATTTGTACAGGGTGACCAGAAGGGCGCTGAAGATGCAGACGAACATGCACAGTCGCACTAGCGCAGGGTGCCAGCTGCTGCGATACGCGCCGATGTGGCTCAATACCGCATCCAGCGCCAGTTGCAGCAGGCCGCTGAGCAGGAACACCGGCAGTACGCCGGGTAGCAGCACGCCAAAAAAGTCAATTTCACGCGGCACGGATATCTCCTGTCGAAAGCTGGTCCAGCAAGGACGTATAGATGGAATGTAGATCGGTCAGCGCCGTGTTCAGCCGCGCGCGGCGCTCATGCTGCGCATCGGGTAGCACATCGGACAGTGCAGCGCGCACGGCGCTGCCGGCGTCAAGGATGGCTTGCAGCGCGGTTTCGCCGGTGGCGTGCGACGGCGCATGCAGATAGGCGGCCAGCTGGCGCAGCACCACTTCCAGGCTGTCGCGCGCAGCGCCTGCATGCGAGGCGGCGATCAGCTGGCGCAGCTCGATGACGGCGTGGCCCAGTTCCAGCAAGGTCAGGCCCTGGCGCACCACCGCGCGCGTTTCGGCGCTTGGCGCCGGGCCGGCAGCGGCATTCAGTTGGCTCAGCAGGTCGCGCACGCGGTTGTCGAAGCGGCGCTTCAGGCGATACAGGCTTTTGGTGCAGGCATTTTGCGCTTCGCGCCACAGCGCGGCGGCGACGTGGCCGCGATGGCCCATCGTATGCTCGGGCAGCACCACCTTGAACATCAGGTAGGCCACCACTACGCCCATGGTCAGCGACAGTTCGCTGCTGACGAAGGATTCAACGTCGTAGCGCATCATATTCATCGGCACCACCAGCGTGGCCGAGAACATGCCCATGCCGATGCCAACGCCGGCCCAGCGCGGGCCGCTGCACAGGTAGGCGGCGAAGGAGAACAGCGGCAGCGCCGCCAGCGCCATCGGAAAGAAGCTGTCCGACCTGGCGATCATGAAGAATTCGGTGATGAAGTCCAGCGGTATCGCCAGCAGAAAGCCGATCAGCACCTGCTGCACCAGCGCTGTCGGCCGTGGCGACGACGAGGCCAACGCGCAGAAGATCGTCGCCATCAGAATCGCGTTGACCATGCCTGGCCACGCCAGCCAGTACCACATGGCGGCGGTCACCAGCAGCGTGGCGCCGGCGCGGAAACCGCTGGCGGCGATGATGGCTGGCGGCGTCTTCGGCGAATATGAACCGGGATCGCTGACCTGCTGGCGCTTCTGCTGCGCCAGGCCGTGATACAACGCGGCGAAATCAGCCAGGTCGCCGGCGAAGCGTTCCAGCAGCTCAACCGCCGTGTCGAAGTCGATCTGCAGCGCGCGTTCCGGCGCCGGGCCGGCGCTCAATCGCGCGCGCGCGGCGGCGATATCGTTGGTCAGCGTGCCACGCATCTGCGCCAACCGCGCCGAGGTCAGATCCTCGCCCAGCGTCTTTGCCAGATGCGCGTATATCGGTTCCACCAGCGCCAGCACCGGGCCTGCGCCTGCCATGCGCAGGCGGTGGTACAGGCGATGCAGCGTGTAGAAGGTGGTCAGCGCGGTCATGAAGGCGGCGTTGAAGGCGTGCAGCTGACGCGTGTGCGAGCGCGAATGACCGGCTTCAAAGAAGGCGGCGGCACGCCCCGATTCCAGCGCGGCGATATCAGCGGCAAACTTCAGGTGGTTTAACTCCGCCTCCGCCGGTGTGATGCGGTGCTCCAGCACCTGGCGGCAGAAGCCGATAAAGCCGGCGTAGCGCGCCTGCACGGTGCGCATTACCGCGCGCGAATGACGGCGCGGGAAGATCACGTCATGCACCACCGCCGAACAGAGGATGCCCAGGCTAACTTCCGTCACACGCGTTACCGCCAGCATGAACACGCCGGATGGCGCATCGACCGCCGGCACCGCGATCATCACCGCCGTGTACCCGGCCAGCACAAAGCTGTACGACTGCTGGTTGCGGTGCATGGCCGCGCCGCCGGTGCACAGCGCCACCCACAGCGCCAGGCCGAGAAACAGCACGATCGGCGTCTGCGGAAACAGCGCCACCAGCGTCAACGCGGCGGCGCAGCCGACCAGCGTGCCGAGAAAACGGTGCAGGGCTTTTTCCAGCACCATGCCGCTGCTGGGCAGGGCCAGCACGATGGTGGTGGCGAGGGCGGTGAAAGGGGAGTCGAGGCCGAGACGGAAGGCCAGCCACAAGGCGGAGAAGGCGGCCAGCATGGCGCGCACCACGTAGATCCAGCGTTCGCCTTCGGTGTTCAGCCAGTCGGCGGTTTCCTTGCGTACCCAAATGAAGGCTCTCCGCGCCGCGCTGTGGTCCGAAGAAGGCGAGGCGGCGGGAGATGCGTTCATGTGCTCAGGTCTAAGTGATTGATTCTAAATTATCGAGCTGCCGTTTCAGCAGCGCTTCCAGTTGTTTTACTTCTTCCGCACTATAGCCATCGTAGGCGCGGGTAGTGGTGCTCCATACCTCCGGCAGCACCTTCTCGGCCAATGCGCGGCCCTCGTCGGTCAGCGAGATCATCACGCAACGGCGGTCGCCGGGCCGGTTGCCACGGGTGATCAGGCCCTGCGATTCCAGGTCGTTGCACACGCGCGTCAGGTTGGCGGGCTTCTCCATGCAGGCTTCGCCCAGCGTCGATGCCGTCGAGGTTTCATTGTCCGAACCGTATAGCACTGCCAGCACCATGTAGCTGGCGTCGACCAGCTCATACTTGCGCAACGCGGCGTTGCTCAAATCTTTCATCCGTTTCTGGATGTGGTAAGTCATGCGCAACAGGCGCATCAGCTCCTCTGGAAACTCCGGCATTCGGCCATGGATGTTTTTTAGGCGTTTTTTAGTCGCTTCAAAACTACTCATTGCCACTCCTCTAATATTTTTTGGAAAGGACTGATTGTACTATTTAAGTGTCAGTTCAAATCCAGTTTTATGCCTCCGCCTAGCGCCGACATCAATAATGCATAGTTGTCCAGCTGTTTGCTGGCCACTTGCGCCATTTGCTGCTGCTCATTCAACAATGTCAGTTGAGCGTTGATGACATTGAGGGTGTCGGTCAGGCCGGCCTGGTAGGCTTTTTCTGCCAGCTGCTGCTGGCGCCGTGCCGACGCCAGCGCGCGTTGCGCCAGCTGGTCCTGCTGCTTGACTGAATCTATCTTCACTACCGCGTTGGCCACGTCCGACATCGCCTGTACCACGCTGGCGTTGTACTGCTCGATCGCGCCGTCGTAGATGGCGGTCTGGTTGCCCAGTTGCGCACGCAGGCGGCCGCCTTCAAATACCGGCAGGCTGATGGCCGGCGTGATGCCGCGCATCTGCGAGCCGGCTTCGAGGAAATGGCCGAAGCCCAGCGACTGCTGGCCGACAAAGGCGGCCAGGTTGATATTCGGGTAGAAGTCCTTCTTCGCCACGCTGATGCGGGCGCCGGCTGCTTCCACGCGCCAGCGCTGCGCCACGATATCCGGGCGGCGGCCGACCAGTTCGGCCGGCAGGTCGGCCGGCACGCCGTCGGCGCGCGCCGTCTCAAGGGTGAGCAATGGCCGGGCGATCGTTTCGCCGTCGCCCGGTCCTTTGCCTATCAGTGCTGCCAGCTGGTTGCGCAGCAGGGCGATGGTTTCGCCATGTTGTTCATGCTCGCGCCGACCCGCTGGCAGCGTGGTCTCGATGCTGCTGACTTCAATATCGCTGGCCAGTCCGGCGGCCTTGCGGCGGCGCGTGATTTCCAGGATGCGCTGGCGCTGCGCCAGGTTGTCCGCCACGCTGTCCTGCAACGCATACTCCAGCGACAGCTGGATGTAGGTGCGGACGATGGAGGTTTCCAGCGTCAGGCGTGCCATTTGCGATTCGGCGGCGGCCAGATGGACTTCATCCAGCGCGGCGGCCAGCGCATCGCGATTGCGACCCCACAGGTCCAGATCGTAGGAACCGGATAGCGTGGCGGTGTTCTTCCACGCGTAGTTCCCGGCGAGTGGTGCGGGGATCGTACTGTGCGCCGAGTACAACTCACGGTCGGCGCTGGCCGAGGCGTCTACGCGCGGCAGCGTTGCGGCCTTGGCGACGCCGGCCAGTGATTCGGCCTGGCGCACGCGGGCCAGCGTGGCGCGCAACGATGGGTTGTCGCTCAGCGCGGCGGTCACCAGCTTGTTCAGCTGCTCGTCGTGCAGCGCTTCCCACCAGCGCTCGTCCGGCCAGGCGACGAGTTTGTCCCCTGCTGCGCTGGCGGCGGCGATGGCCTTGCCCGGATTCAGGTCGGCGGACTTGAGGCGGGTCGCCTGCGGCTGGACGTTGCCCATGTTGGCGCAACCGGCCAACACGCAGAGGGAAAGTGCGAACGAGAGCTTCTTCACAGGTGCTGCTTAGTGCTTGACGATGTGCTTACGGGTCTGGGCGACGTCCATGTCGGCTTCGGTCTCGATCAGCGTGCCGTTCTTGCGCGCTTCCAGGTATTCGGCCTGCACTTCGGCACGGGTTTTACCTTGAGGCTGCTCGACTTTTTTCTCAGTCTGGGCGAAGGCATTGGTGACGGTGGTGGCGGTCGCGGCGACTGCAAATGCCGCAGTGGCCAGGGCGCTCAGCAGGTGTTTGCTCGTGGTGCTCATGATGTTCTCCGTATTTGATGGTTATAAGTATGGAGATGAATAATACATTTGTAAAGTAAAAAATTCCTATGGGCATAATAGTTTTAAGCGTGTGGACGCACTGACCCAAGGCCTTGCCGGTGCTGTAATGTGATTTTTATGGCAAGGAGGTCATCATGGCTGACAGCACTTTAGACCCGGACAACATTCCGGCAGGCGCCGACCGTACCCTCGGTCGCGGACATGGCACGCGCGCGCTGGGCCCGAGCGACAATTCGGACAGCGGCAGCGATATGGTGGGACAGCCTGGCGCGGAGATGGATAGCGACACCGATGCGCAAGGCACCGGCGAGCGCGCCAGCGTGGGCCGGGAAGATATCGAGAGCGACATCGGCTACGACCATGTCGAAACGATGCCGGAGACGGATGGCGATGGAGGCGAGATGGCGCCGGACGAGAACGCCGAGCGCGACGTGCCGCCGCAGGCGCGACGCGAAGAACGGCGCAACTGAGCGCGCCAGCGCCAAGCTTTAACTGGCGGCGCCCATCACGTCGCTGAGCCAGTCGACAAACACCCGCACGCGCGGCGACAGCTGCCGCTGGTGCGGGTACAGCACCGACACCGGCATCGGGCGCGGGCGCCACTGGTCCAGCACTTCAACAATGGCGCCGCTGCGCAGCTGCTGGTCGATGTGATAGCGCGGCATCTGCACCAGTCCCAGATCGTTGGCGCAGCAGGCGGCATAGGCTTCGGCGCTGCCAACCGAGACCTGGCCGGGCAGGGTGATGCTGACATCCTCGCCATCGACGATGAACTCGAACGGGAACATCTTGCCGCTGCTGGACGAGAAGAAGTTGACCGCTTGGTGGCCTTGCGTGTGCAGGTCCTCCAGCGTGTGCGGCATGCCGTGCTGTTGCAGGTAGGCGGCGCTGGCGCAAGTCACCTGCTGCAGGCTGGCGACACGCCGCGCCACCATCGACGAATCACGCAACTCGCCAACCCGCAGCACGCAATCAACGCCGTCGCGCACCAGGTCGACCAGCCGGTCGCCCATGCCGATTTCCAGTTCGATATCCGGATAGCGGGCGAAGAACTCCTTCAGGCGCGGCAGCACATAGCGCTGCGACAACGTGCCTTGGAGATCCACGCGCAGCTTGCCGCGCGGCGCCACGCCGCTGTTGCCGAATCCCGCCTCGGTTTCCTCGACGTCCGCCAGAATGCGCACGCAGCGCTGGTAGTAGGCCTGGCCGTCCAGCGTCGGGCTGACGTGGCGCGTGGTCCGCTGCAACAGGCGCACGCCGAGCCGCGCTTCCAGCTGCTTGATGGTGTAGGTGGCGGTGGCCGCCGGTATCTGCAAATCCTCCGCCGCCTTGCTGAAGCTTTCCAGCTCGACGATGCGGGTGAAGATGCGCATGGCGTTAAAACGATCCATTATTTGTGCGCCGAGGAGCCGGCCCACAGGTTGATCGCGCCTTCCTGCGCCAGCGCATCGATCTGCGCCAGTTCTTCATTGGTGAAGCTGAGATTCTTCAGCGCGTCGACGTTCTCGCGGATCTGCGTGGCGTTGCTGGCGCCGATCAGCGTCGAGGTGATGCGCTGGTCGCGCAGCACCCAGGCCAGCGCCATCTGTGCCAGCGTCTGGCCGCGTTGCTGCGCGATGTCGTTCAAGCCGCGCACCCGCTGCAGATTCGCTTCGCTCAGGTGCGATGGCAGCAGCGAGCCACCGCCGGGACGGTTGACGCGCGCATCGGCCGGCACGCCGTTCAGGTATTTGTCGCTGAGGATGCCCTGCGCCAGCGCGGTGAAAGTGATGCAGCCTATGCCTTGCTGGCCCAGCGTGTCCAGCAGGCCTTCGGTTTCGATCCAGCGGTTCAGCATATTGTACGAAGGCTGATGGATCAGGCACGGCACCTTCCACTCCTTCAGCAGGCGTGCGGCTTCGGCGGTTTTCTCGGCTGAGTAGGACGACACGCCGACATACAGCGCCTTGCCCTGCTGGACCGCGTGGGCGAGGGCGCCCATGGTTTCTTCCAGCGGCGTGTCCGGATCGAAGCGGTGCGAGTAAAAGATATCGACGTAGTCGAGGCCCATGCGTTGCAGCGATTGATCCAGGCTGGCCAGCACGTATTTGCGCGAGCCGCCGCCTTGGCCATAAGGGCCGGGCCACATGTCCCAGCCGGCCTTGGTGGAGATGATCAGCTCATCGCGGTAGGGCTTGAAGTCTTCCTTGAAGATGTGACCGAAGTTGGTTTCGGCGGAGCCGTATGGCGGCCCGTAGTTATTGGCCAGGTCGAAGTGCGTGATGCCCAGGTCAAACGCCGTGCGCAGCATTTCGCGCTGGGCGGCGAGGGTCGTGCTATCGCCAAAGTTATGCCACAAGCCGAGCGACATCGCCGGCAGCTTCAAGCCGCTGCGGCCGCAAGTGCGATACTGCATCTCATCATAGCGCTGCGCGGACGCGAGGTAGGTCATGAACTGTCTCCAATAAAAAAGCCCGCAGGCGCGGGCGCTGCGGGCTTTTGCTCAAGCTGCCGTTGTCGCTTAAGCGAAGTTGGCGGCAGCGAAGTCCCAGTTGGCGAGCTTGAAGAAGGTCTCGATGAACTTTGGACGCACGTTGCGGTAGTCGATGTAGTAAGCGTGTTCCCACAGGTCGATGGTGATCAGCGCTTTGGCGTCGGTGGTCAGCGGGGTGGCGGCGTTCGAGGTGTTGACGATGTCCAGCGTACCGTCGGCTTTTTTCACCAGCCAGGTCCAGCTCGAACCGAAGTTGCCAACGGCCGACTTGGTGAACTCTTCCTTGAACTTGTCGAACGAGCCCCACTTGGCGTTGATGGCGTCAGCCAGCGCGCCGTCTGGTGCACCTTTGCCGTTCGGGGTCAGGCTGTTCCAGAAGAAGGTGTGGTTCCAGATCTGTGCCGAGTTGTTGAAGACTGGACCCGACGATTTCTTGATGATCTCTTCCAGCGACAGGTTTTCGAACTCGGTACCTTTAATCAGGTTGTTCAGGTTGGTGACATACGTTTGGTGATGCTTGCCGTAGTGGTATTCCAGGGTTTCTTGCGAGATGTGCGGCGCCAGGGCGTCGATTGCATATGGCAGAGGTGGCAGAGTATGTTCCATCGTTCTTCCTTTTGATTGAATGGTTTAAAAAAACCGGGTCATTTTATTGCAACGTCCACCATTGTAAAGCGGATAGGGCATCGCCGCAGAAAACACCCCGGTTTCGTGTGGATTAACAGGGATTAGCGCAGCCTGCGGGTGGTTTCGCGGACGATCAATTCCAGCGGCGGCACTTCGCCGCGCACTTCCTCGCCATTGATGATGCGCAACAATGCGTGGGTGGCGATGCGGCCGATGTCGTACAGCGGCTGGCGGATGGTGGTCAGCGGCGGCGTCGTGTACGAGGAGCCGGGCAGGTCATCGAAGCCGACCAGCGAGATATCATCCGGCACGCGGATGCCCTTGCGGTACAGCGCCAGCCGCGCGCCATAGGCGCTCAGGTCGTTGGCGGCAAACACGGCGGTGAACTGCTGGCCGGTGTCGAACAGGCGGTTCATCGCCAGCATGCCGCTGGCCTCGTGGTAATTGCCCTCGACCACCAGCTTGTCGTCCAGCGGAATATTCGCCTCGCGCAGCGCGCGTGCGTAGCCGGCCAGGCGGTCGTCGGCGTCGGTATTGTTGGCCGGGCCGGAGATGAAGGCGATGTGGCGATGGCCCAGTTCGATCAGGTGGTGCACCGCCAGGTAGGCGCCATATTCATTATCCATTTTGAAGCCGAGTGCGCTGCGGGTCTTGATGGCGCGGCCGGTGGAGACGATCGGCCGCTGGCCGGAAAAGCCCAGCACCGTTTCATCGTCGATGCGGCCGGACAGCAGGATGATGCCGTCGACCTTGCGCGCCAGCAGCAGGCGGATACGGTCGGCTTCCTCCTCGGCATTCCAGTGGCCGCTGACGATCACCGAAGCGTAGCCGGTGCCTTTGAGGCCGTCGTCGACGCCGCGCAGCGTTTCATCGAAGAAGGGGGAGGAGATATCCTGGACCACGATGCCGATGGTCATCGAGCGGCCTTTTTTCAGGCCCTGCGCCATCTGGTTGGGCGCAAATTTCATCTCCTCGATCGCCGTCAGCACTGCGCGGCGCTTGTCGTCGGACACCTTGGCGGTGCCATTGAGGATGCGCGAAACCGTACTCGGAGACACTCCCGCCTGGCGTGCAACGTCCAACAGGGTCGATGGGCTGGAGGGTGGAATGTCTGCCAAAGTAGTGCCTTGTAGATGTAGTTATGAAAACCTTTGCGCCGGAAGATTAGCACATTGACTTTCATTGATCGGCGGTATTTAATGAAAAACGCTTCTGAAAACGTTTTCAGTTCTAAGCGTGACATATAATCAAGCTGCCAGTCCAGCATAAAAAAGAGACAGAACGGAAAGAGACATGAAACGCGATGCATTTTCGCACCTCGCGCACGGCCCGCGCATCTTGGCCGACATCGGCGGCAGCAGTGCCAGCTTCGGGCTGGAAACGGCGCCCAACCAGATCGAAGCGATCTGGCTGACCGACTGCCAGTCTTACCCGACGCTGGGCGCGGCGATGGTGGCCTACCTGTCGCAGCCGGCGACGGTGGCGGCGGGCGGCTACCAGGCGCGCTTTGCCGGCATCGCCATCGCCAACCCGATCGACGGCGACTGGGTGACCATGACCAATCACCACTGGTCGTTCTCGGTTGAAGCCGTGTGTTCACAATTCAGCCTGAAATCGCTGGTGGTGGTGAACGACTTCACCGCGCTGGCCAGCGCCTTGCCCTACCTGGCGGCGGAGCACAAGCACCAGATCGGCGGCGGCATCCTGCGCAGCGGCGCCACCATCGGCCTGGTGGGGGCGGACGCCGGGCTGGGCGTATCCGGCCTGGTGCCGGCCGGCGAGCGCTGGATCGCCATCGACAGCGAAGGCGGCCACGCCACGTTCGCGCCGATGAACGAGCGCGAGATCGACATCTTGCGCTACGCGCGGCGCTATCACGAGCATGTATCGAGCGAGCGGCTGGTATCCGGCATCGGCATCGCGCTGGTCTACCGCGCGCTATGCGAACGAGCGCGCGCCGAACCGCAGAACCTGAACACGGCAGATATCATGGAACGCGGCCTGCACCGGCTTGATCCGGTGTGCGAAGAAACGCTGCTGGCCTTCTGCGAAATGCTGGGCACGGTGGCCGGCAACGTCGCGCTGACGCTGGGCGCAAAGGGCGGCATCTACATCGGCGGCCGCACGGTGCTGAAGATGAGCGAGTTCTTCGAACGCTCCGGCTTTCGCGCCCGCTTCGAGCAGAAAGGCCGCTTCTCCGACTACCTGGCGCACATCCCCACCTACGTCATCACCGCCGAATACCCGGCGCTGATCGGCATGTCCGCCATGCTCTCCGCCACCTGAATCCGGGGTCAGTTCTGCCAAACGTACACGGACTCATGTACGTTTGGCAGAACTGACCCCGGATATGTCGACGTTGGCGCTGCCTTCGGCGAGGCGGACGGTGAGGGTGGTTTGCGGCTTCAGCTCGGTTGGGGCGCGCAGGATGGCGCCTTGTTCGTTGGTGACGATGGCGTAGCCGCGCTCCAGCGTCCGCTGTGGATTCAGCAGTTCCAGCTGCGAGGACAGCGCGGCCAGTGCGTCGCGCTTGTGGTGCAGTTGGCGGGCGATGCTGGTCGTGGCGCGGTGTTGCAGGCTGGCCAGCACCGATTGCGCTGCGCTGACATCTGGCTTGCGTGCGCCCAGGCGGCCGCTCAGGCGATCCAGCTGATGACGCGCCTGCGTCAGCGGCGCGCGGTTGGCGTGCGTCAGCGCGGTGGCGTGGGCGCGCAGCTTGTGGCGCTGCTGGTCGATCTGCGCCGTTGGATTCAGCAGGCGGCGCTGGTGGTTGTCCAGCGTTTGCTCGGCGTCGTTCAGCGCACGACGCATGGCGCGGCGCAGGTCGATGACGTCGGCGCGCAGCGAGCCGATCCAGTCGGCACGCGGCGTGGCCGCCAGTTCGGCCGCCGCTGTCGGCGTGGCGGCGCGCAGGTCGGCGGCGAAGTCGCAAATCGTGAAGTCGGTCTCGTGGCCGACGCCGGAAATCACCGGCATGCGGCAATTCGCCACCGCATACGCCACTTCCTCGTCATTGAACGACCACAGGTCTTCGATGCTGCCGCCGCCCCGGCAGACGATCAGCACATCGCATTCGCCGCGCAGCGAGGCGGTGTCGATGGCGGCGGCGATCTTTTCGGCCGCCAATTGGCCCTGCACCGGTGTCGGGTAGAGAATCACCTGTACGTGCGGCGCGCGGCGTTGCAGCGCGGTCAGCACGTCGCGCAGCGCCGCCGCCTGCGGGCTGGTGACGATGCCTATGGTGCGCGGAAACATCGGCAGCGCGCGCTTGCGCTCCGGATGGAATAGCCCGGCCGCGTCCAGCTTTTCCTTCAGCCGCTGGAAGGCTTCGAACAGCGAGCCGACACCGGCGCGGCGGATCGCTTCCACATTGATCTGGTAATCGCCGCGCGCGCCATACAGCGTGACCAGCGCGCGCACCTCGACCTTGTCGCCTTCGCGCGGGACGAAGTTGGCGTATTGCGCGCGGCCGCGGAACATCACCGCCCGCACCTGGGCGCCATCATCCTTCAGCGTGAAGTACCAGTGGCCGGAGGCTGCCCGCGTGAAGTTGGAGATTTCGCCCGAGATCCATTGCAGCGGAAAGCTGCGCTCCAGCAGCCGCGCCACGGCCTGGTTGAGCGCACTGACGGTGATCACTGGCGCGGCGGCGGGGGCGGTGTCGGAATGGCTGTCGAAATTCATCACATTTTTAAAAAGGAAACTATCCACACTATGTGTGTTTGGTCACACAGCGGTCATAACGCAGCTAATACAGCAAGTATTATAGATAGGTCCCTGATTTTAAAGCGTAAACTTTTTTGCTGCATTTGCGTGCAGTGGGGAAAAATCCTTATGGATCAAGCACTTTGGCGTAAGCAAGGGTGGTTACGCACAAAGTTATCCACAAAAATTGTTCATTACCGTGAGCGATAGGTATTTCCTTTTGCATGTTTCGCATGCTCAAAATTTACGCAAGGAAATTATCCTCTTTAAAATCAGTCGCTTGAGCAGGATTCCGCCCATTGCGCACAATTTTATCCACAGAATTTGTGCAAAACTTGGTGCTTGTGTTGCTGGTTCAGCCATGCTCCGGGAGCCGTCAAGTTGGCAGAAGGCGCTGTTGAGCCGCTGCTTATTTTTTGCGCTGTGAAGCAAACATATTATAAATCAAGGACTTGGTGAGGTGACTTCTGCCTTGCTAACAATCTTATCCACATAAAATGTGCAGAACTACCGAGTTGTCTCGATAGTTCAAACCGATCCCTCGCATAGATCTTCTGGACGGTGGATAAGTGCATCTTTCGGATGAAAAAGGGCTTTTGGAACCCATCTGCCGGTTTTTTACTCACGGAAAATAAACGCTTTAAAATCAATGATGTAGTTTGATATGAAGCCGATTGCGCACAATCTTGTCCACAATAAGTGTGGGGAAGTTCACATTTGTAAGCCAGAGTTTTCCTGCTTTATTTTTAAGCTACACAACTATTTCTTTTCGAATCAAAGACTTAGCCATGAACGCAGACGTTTGCTCACATTATTGTCCACAGAAAATGTTGAGAACTCCACCAGACACTTGCCGACATCGCCCCAACAAGATACATTGCGCCATTCAGTTGCAGATTTTTTCCACAGGAGTTCGTTTTGCTCGCCATCTTTCAAGCCGCCGGCTGGCCTATCTGGCTGTTGTTGATTGCTTCCATCGTTGCAACAGCGCTGATTATCGAACGCCTGATGTACCTCCGCCGCAGCAAGCTGATCCCGAAAAAGCTGCTGGACGAAGTGGTCCAGGTCTACCGCAACAAGCAGATCACGCCGGATGTCATCGACAAGCTGGAAAAAAGCTCGCCGCTGGGCATCGTGCTGTCGGCCGCACTGCGCAACGTCGACGCGCCGCGCGAGGTGATGAAGGAGTCGATCGAGGAGGCCGGTAGCGGCGTGGCGCATACGCTGGAGCGCTTCCTGACCACGTTGGGCACCATTGCCACGCTGGCGCCGCTGATGGGCCTGTTCGGCACGGTGGTCGGCATGATCGAGATCTTTGGTTCGCAGAATGCTGCCGGCTCCAATCCGGCGCAGCTGGCGCACGGCATTTCGGTGGCGCTGTATAACACCGGTTTCGGCCTGGCGATCGCGATGCCGACGCTGGTGTTCTACCGCCACTTCCGCGCGCTGGTGGACAGCTTCATCATCGACATGGAGCAGCAGGCGGTGAAGTTTGTCGACATCGTCCACAGCAAGCGCAAGTAAGGACGCCGCGCCATGAACTTCCGCAAAGGCCAGCGCCGCGAGGACCCGGAGATCAACCTGATCCCGTTTATCGACGTGCTGCTGGTGATCCTGATTTTCCTGATGGTCAGCACCACCTACAGCAAGTTCACAGAGCTGCAGATTACGCTGCCGACCGCCGAGGCGCAGAAGGCCGAGGAAAAGCCATTCGAGCTGAACGTGACGGTGGATGCCAAGGGCAACTACACCATCAACGGCGAGCCGGTGTCCTTCCGTGACGTCAACGGTTTCGCGCAGACCATGCGCGACGCGGCGACCAAGGCGGGCGACGCCGGCAAGTCGCCGGTGGTGATCGTCAATGCCGACCAGTTCGCCATGCACCAGATGGTGATCAATGTGATGGAAGCCGCGCGCATCGCCGGCTATGAAAAACTTACTTTCGCGGCGCAAACCGGTGGCGGCAAATAAATCGTCGGCGCTGGAATCCACGCTGACGCGTAACTGGCTGCGGCGTGGCCCGCTGGCGTGCGCCTTGTGGCCGCTGTCGCTGGTGTTTCGCCTGTTGAGCCGCTTGCGCGTGGCCTTGTTCCGTGCCGGTGTGCTGAAGTCGTCGCGGCTGCCGGTGCCGGTGGTGGTGGTGGGGAATATTTATATCGGCGGTACCGGCAAGACGCCGCTGACCATCTGGCTGGTGCAGGCCTTGCAGGCGGCGGGCATGCGGCCGGGCGTGATCTCGCGCGGTTTCGGCAGCGCCGGGGAGGGCGCGCGTGAAGTGAGCGCCGCTTCCACGCCGGCGCAGGTGGGCGATGAGCCGCTGCTGATCAGGCAGCGCACCGGCGCGCCGGTGATGGTGGGGCGCGACCGCGCCGCTACCGGCCGCGCGCTGCTGGCCGCGCATCCAGAGGTGGATATCCTGCTGACGGACGACGGCCTGCAGCACTACAAGCTGCAACGCGATGTGGAAATCATTCTGTTTGACGGCCGTGGCGCCGGCAATGGCTGGTTGCTGCCGGCCGGGCCGTTGCGCGAGCCGGTGTCGCGCCGGCGTGACTTCACCGTCATCAACACGCCGCAGCTGACCGAGGAACTGGCGCGCCGGGTTGGTGCGTCGATAGAGCCGCACCGCCAACCCGCTCAGACCGCTGTGGGCCGCATTGCGGGGGCGTGGCAGATGACGTTGGCTGGCGATATCGCCGAGCAGTTGCGCGACCGCACCCAGCGGCGCAGCCTGGCGGAGATTGCCGCGCAGCCGGGCTTGCGCATTGTTGCCGCCGCCGGCATCGGCAATCCGTCGCGTTTTTTTGGCATGCTGAAAGCCGCCGGCCTGCACGTCACCGAACTGCCTTTGCCCGATCATCACGACTTCCAGGACCGTCCATTTGCCACCCTGGATGCCGACCTGATCTTGATGACCGAGAAGGATGCAGTAAAATGTGCGCAAATTGAAGAACTCAGTGGCGATCCAAGACTATGGGTCGTCCCGGTAACAGCACGCATCGACCGCGCGCTGGCCGACCAAATTGTGGAGAAATGTCGTGGACGCTCGATTGCTTGATATCCTGGTTTGCCCGGTCTGCAAAGGCCCTCTGGAGTACGATAAGAAAGCCCAGGAAATGATATGCAAAGGCGACCGCCTGGCTTATCCGATCCGCGACGGCATCCCGATCATGTGGGCCGACGAAGCCCGCACCCTGCAGGACAAGGCTGAATAAACGTGTCCTTCATCGTCATCATTCCGGCGCGCCTGGCCTCGACCCGGCTGCCGAACAAGCCGCTGGCCGACCTCGGCGGCAAGCCGATGGTGGTGCGCGTCGCCGAGCGCGCGCAGCAGTCTGGCGCGTCGCGCGTCATCGTCGCTACCGACCATGAGGATATCCGTGCCGCCTGCCAGCAGCACGGTGTGGAAGTGTGCATGACCCGTGCCGACCATCCGTCCGGCACCGACCGCATCGCCGAAGTGGCGCGCACACTGAACCTGGCGGATGACGCTGTCATCGTCAACCTGCAGGGCGACGAGCCGCTGATCGACACCGCGCTGCTACAGGCCGCCGCCGCCCGCATCGGCGCCGACGTGCCGATGGCCACCTGCGCCCATCCGCTGCACGATGTGGCCGACGCCTTCAACCCGAATGTGGTGAAGGTAGTGCTGGACAAGGCCGGCCGTGCGCTGTATTTCTCGCGCGCCACCATCCCGTGGCATCGCGACGCCTTTGCACAATCCAAAGACAGCCTGCCCGCAGGCTATGTACCGCTGCGTCACATCGGGCTGTACGCCTACCGCAACGACTTCCTGCAGGCCTACCCGGCGCTGCAGGTGTCGCCGCTGGAATCCATCGAAGCGCTGGAGCAGTTGCGCGTGCTGTGGCATGGCTATCCGATTGCCGTGCATGTTACCGATTCTGCGCCGGCCGCCGGTGTGGACACGCCGGAGGATCTGGAGCGCGTGCGCCAGTTCTATTGATTTAGCGCAAATTCAAGTCAGGTAGAAGTCAGTTCGCACTGATATAACTAGCTTAACTGTGCGATATTCATACGCTCTATCGGCTTGAAATTGGCGTTCAAACTATGTTTTGTGGTAAGTTTCGTACGATCCGCTACTTACCAACCCATACCCATATCTGTTTTTTAGGAACTTTTCATGCGTCTTATTCTTTTAGGAGCACCAGGTGCCGGCAAGGGCACCCAGGCTAATTTCATCAAAGAAAAATATAACATCCCACAAATTTCGACTGGTGACATGCTCCGCGCCGCGATCAAGGCCGGCACTGAGTTGGGCCTGGCCGCGAAAAAAGTGATGGATGCGGGTGGTTTGGTATCGGATGACATCATCATCGGCCTGGTCAAGGACCGCCTGACCCAGCCGGATTGCGCCCACGGCTACCTGTTTGACGGCTTTCCACGCACCATCGCCCAGGCTGACGCCATGAAGGACAGCGGCGTGGCGGTGGACTACGTGCTGGAAATCGCCGTGCCGGACGAGCAGATCATCGAGCGTATCGATGGCCGCCGCTGCCACCCGGCATCGGGCCGCGTCTACCACGTCAAATTCAACCCGCCTAAGGTCGAAGGCAAGGACGATGTCACCGGCGAAGACCTGGTACAGCGTGACGACGACAAGGCGGACGTGGTGAAGAAGCGCCTGGACGTCTATCACAACCAAACCGAAGTACTGCTGGGCTACTACAACGACTGGGCACAGTCGGGCCAGGCAGGCGCGCCGAAATACCGCCGCATCGAAGGCGTCGGTCCGGTTGACGAGATTCGTGACGCAGCGTTTGCCGCGCTGTCGAAATAAGCGGTAAAGTAGAGCGGACCGATGGTCCGCTTTTTTTTCGCCAGCGCCATCCCGATTTTTGAAGTTTTGCAGTTCGCACCTTGCAGTGTGGTTTGTAAGCTTGATCAACAAAAATAAAGGGGACACTCATGGCAGGCAGCTTATGGTTGGCAGTTGCGTGCGGCGTCATCGCCGTGATTTATGGACTATGGTCGCGTAGCTGGATTTTGCGACAAGACGCGGGCAATCCGCGCATGCAGGAAATCGCGCTGGCGATTCAACAGGGCGCCGCAGCCTATCTGGCGCGCCAGTACCGCACCATCGGCATTGTCGGCGTGGTGCTTTTGATCCTCATTGCTGTACTGCTCGACGTGAGCACCGCCATCGGCTTCCTGATCGGCGCGGTGCTGTCGGGCGCGTGCGGCTTCATCGGCATGAACGTCTCGGTGCGCGCCAATGTGCGCACCGCGCAGGCGGCCGCCAAGGGCATGAACGAGGCGCTCGACGTGGCCTTCAAGGGCGGCGCCATCACCGGCATGCTGGTGGTCGGGCTGGGCCTGCTGGGCGTGGTGCTGTTCTACATGTTCCTGGTGGCGGGCGTCGGGCCCAACGTTGATCTGCACAAGGTGATCGAGCCGCTGATCGGACTGGCGTTTGGCGCCTCGCTGATCTCGATTTTTGCACGGCTCGGCGGTGGTATCTTCACCAAGGGAGCCGACGTTGGCGCCGACCTGGTCGGCAAGGTGGAGGCCGGCATACCGGAAGACGACCCGCGCAATCCGGCCGTGATTGCCGACAACGTCGGCGATAACGTCGGCGATTGTGCCGGCATGGCCGCCGATCTGTTTGAAACCTACGTGGTGACGCTGATCGCCACCATGCTGCTGGGGGCGCTGCTGATGGGCGCCAGTGGCAGCACGGCGGTGGTGTATCCGCTGCTGCTGGGGGCGGTGTCCATCATCGCCTCGATCATCGGCTGCTCGATGGTCAAGGCCAAGCCGGGCAAGAAGATCATGTCGGCGCTGTACACCGGGCTGTGGTGGGCGGCCGGCCTGTCGCTGATCGGCTTTGTGGCGGTGACCTGGCAGTTGTGGCCGGATGAGGCCATGCGCATGCGCATGATCGGCTGCACCGTGGTCGGCATCGTGCTGACCGGGCTGATGGTCTACATCACCGAGTATTACACCGGTACCGACTTTCATCCGGTCAAGCACATCGCCGAGGCATCGACCACCGGCCATGGCACCAACATCATTGCCGGCCTGGGCGTGTCGATGAAGGCCACTGCCTGGCCGGTGCTGGCGGTGTGCGCGGCGATTCTCGTCTCCTACCAGCTGGGCCAGCTGTACGGCGTGGCGATCGCCGCCACCTCGATGCTGTCGATGGCCGGCATCGTGGTAGCGCTGGATGCTTACGGCCCGATCACCGACAACGCCGGCGGCATCGCTGAAATGTCGGGCATGCCGGATTCGGTGCGGGCGATTACCGACCCGCTGGATGCGGTGGGCAACACCACCAAGGCAGTCACCAAGGGCTATGCAATCGGCTCGGCCGGGCTGGCGGCGCTGGTGCTGTTTGCCGACTACACGCACGCGCTGGAATCGGCTGGCCGGGCGATTACGTTTGATCTGTCGAATCCGATGGTGATCGTTGGCCTGATCATCGGCGGACTGATCCCCTATCTTTTCGGCGCGATGGCGATGGAGGCGGTGGGCCGTGCGGCCGGCGCAGTGGTGGTGGAGGTGCGCCGCCAGTTCCGCGACATCCCGGGCATCATGGAGGGCACCGGCAAGCCGGAGTACGACAAGGCGGTCGACATGCTGACCGCGTCGGCGATCAGGGAAATGATCGTGCCGTCGTTACTGCCGGTGGTGGTGCCGATCGTGGTCGGCATGCTGCTGGGCGCGGCCGCGCTGGGCGGCATGCTGATGGGCACGATCGTCACCGGGCTGTTCGTGGCGATTTCGATGACCACCGGCGGCGGCGCCTGGGACAACGCCAAGAAATACATCGAAGATGGCCACCACGGCGGCAAAGGTTCGGATGCGCACAAAGCGGCGGTCACGGGCGACACCGTTGGCGATCCTTACAAGGATACGGCAGGGCCGGCGGTGAATCCGTTGATCAAGATCATCAATATCGTGGCGCTGTTGCTGGTGCCGCTGCTGCCGGCCTCGGGCTGGCTGGCGGTGTCGGTGCCGTTGCCGGCGCACCCGCCCGCCATTGTCGCACCGGCCGACGTGCCACCGCCACCGCCGTTACAGCAGCAGTAACTAAATGTATCCATGGCTTCCCTCCTATCGTGCACCTGCTAATAATGGAGAGAGGAGGGAAGACCATGAATATCATCAAACCAGCCGCGCTGACTGCCGCTTTTCTGATTGGCATGCTGGTGTGCGAGGCAGCGTGGGCGCAGGAGCCGGTCGCCATGGCCGCCGAGCGCAAGGTAGACGCCGAATACGCCAAACTGCCTGTCTGCACACTGAACGCCGAAGGCACCGGCCTTGCTGTCGAGCCTTGCCGCAAGGCGCCGGCACAGGTGCCGGCGCCGCGCCGTGCGGTCACGCAGATCATCGAACCGATGCCACAGGTGAAACGGGCACCGCAGGTGGCCATGCCCGGCATGCAGCCATCGCCGTCATTGCAGAGCCTGACCAATCCGCCGCGCGCGCCGGTGCCGGTCACCAGTTGCGATGCGGCTGGCTGCTACGGCGCCAACGGCGTGCGCTACAACAATATGGGCGGCGGCGTGGTCGGGCCGAACGGCAAGGTCTGCAACCGCTCCGGCGCGATGATCCAGTGCTAGGCCAGGTTTAGAAACGCGTGGTCACGCCGGCGAACATGCGCCGGCCCGGCACGTAGTAATCGACCAAGCCGTCAGCTGTCGGCCCCTTGCGGAACAGGTTCTCGACGCCGCCACGCACCGTCCAGCCCGGCGTGACCTTGTACGACACCACTGCGTCGACGATGGTGTATGCGCGGTTGGACAGCGGACCGGTGTCCAGCTCCTTGCCGGTGTACTGGGCCGACACCTCGCCAAATAGCTGGTCGCTGACCTGCCAGCCCAGCGCCGAGTACCACGACAGGCGCGGTGTGGACAGCAGGTTGGCGCCGGTGGTCAGGTTCTTCGCTTCGCGCATATAGGTGAAATTGTTGCGCCAATTCAGCGTGGGCGTCAGTGGCAGGTTGGCGGTCGCCTCCAGCCCGCTGGTGCGCGCCTTCTGGATATTGGTCAGCCGCGTCCACCACAGTTTCTGGAAGAAGCCCAGCGGCGCGTAGTCGATCTTGTTCTTGAAGTCGTTATGGAAATAGGTGACGCCGAAGTCCCAGCCCTGGTGTTCATAAGCCAGGCCCAGTTCGGCGGCGGTGCTGGTTTCCGGTTTCAGGTCGGGATTGCCGGCCATGTAGCAGCCGCCACGGACATAGCCCAGCGGTGCCAGGCTGGTGCAGCCGCGCCCGCCCGAATTGGTAGCCGAGGCCGGCGAGTTCTCCTTCAGGCTGGGCGCGCGGAAGCCTTGCGACACGCCGCCTTTGACAGTCCAGGCCGGCGCCGGGTGATACACCAGGTAGAGGCGCGGGCTGTAGTGGTTGCCGAACTTGTCGTGATGGTCGAGACGCACGCCCAGCGTGGCGCTAAGGTCGTCGTGCAGGAACAACTGGTCTTCGGCGAACAGGGCCGAGGTGGTGCCGGACAGCGTTGCGCCCTCGACCTTGTTGCCCAGATAGTCGGTGGGCACGGTGCCGATGGTGTCGGTATTGGTCAGCTCCTGGTCCTTCCATTGGGCGCCGACCACCAGCAGTTGTTCGACGCCCCAGCCCAGGCGTTTTTCCAGTGTGGCGTCCAGCGTGGTGTCCTTGGAGCGCGCCACGGTGTTGGCGATGCGGTTGTCGAAATCGTTGTGGTACAGATTGAGTTTGGCGGTGCCGAAAGCGAAGCGGCCTTCGTAGCCGAGGCTGGCGCTCTTGCGTATCAGCTTGCTGGCGCCCCAAGCGTAGAACAGCGGATCGCCGTCCGGGTCCAGCGTGGAGGAGTCGCTGGCTTCCTGGCGGCCGTAGCTGGCGTCCAGCGTCAGGCTCTGGCGTTCGCCCAGCTTCCAGCTTAACTGGCCAGTGGCGGTCTGGTTGCGTTCGCCGCCGATGCCGCCGGCGTTGCCGCGCACCTGCTCATCGGGATTCTGCTTGCTCTGGCCGAGGCCGAAGCGCATGCCGACCGTGTCGCTCAACGGACCGGCGACATTGAAGCCGAGCTGGTGCGCGTCGCCGCGGCCGCTGTCCTGCGGACGGGTGGTGTTGGCGGTGGCCGAGCCGTTCCATTTGCCCGGCACCTTGCGCGTGATGATGTTGATCACGCCGCCCATCGCGTCCGAGCCGTACAGCGACGACATCGGGCCGCGCACCACCTCGATGCGTTCGATTATCTCGGGCGAGATCCAGTTCAGATCCTGGCGGCCGAGGTCGGGACGGTAGGCGGTGTCGGCCGAGCTGCCGACGCGCTTGCCGTCGACCAGGATCAGTGTGTATTTGTCGGGCAGGCCGCGCAACTTGATTTTCGATTCTTCGCCGACCGGGCTGGTGCCGCCGGTGACGCCGGGAATGCGGCGCAGCAGCGTGCTGAGGTCATACACCGGCTGGCGCTCGATTTCCTCGCGGCTGATGACGCTGACGCTGGCCGGGGCGTCCTTGATATCGATGGCAGCGCCGGAGGCGGTGACCACCACGGTTGGCAGCGGCGCATCGGCGGCTGAGTCGTTGGCCCAGGCTTGGTGAACAGACAGTGCCAGCAACGTGGCAACAAGGGAACGGCAGGTAGACATAGAGGCTTTCCAGAGTGGTGTTGCCTGGCTGCCTACCGGGTGCTAGGTGGTTCGTAAAATGCGGTCGTTTGCCGCAATGAGAATAGAAATCATTTGTATTATAAGCCTTCATTAATAAAAAATAAAGTCCTTACATGATGAGGGGCTCGCACAGGATCGGGAAGTTGACCGAGTTGGCGATGTAGCACTTCTCGTGTGCTGTGTGGTGCAGCCGAAGCGCGAGTTCGCGGTCACCGGACGCGATGGTGACGTGGGGGCGCAAGATGATGCGCTCGAAACGCTCATCCAGCATCGTGCCTTCGGCTTCATCCTCGTAGGCGGTGACGATGATGTTGGCGTCGGCGCACAGGTGCAGATACCACAGCTTGTGGCAGGCTGCGGCGGACGCCAGCAGCAGCTCTTCGGGATTCCAGCGCGTGGCGTCGCCCCGGAAGGCTGGGTCCGATGAGCCGGGAATCGCTGGCTTGCCGGGCGCGCTGATGATGTGGTCGCGGCCATAGTCGCGGTAGCTGGACGTGCCACTGCCGCGGTTGCCAGTCCACGTCACATTGAGTTGGTAATGATGTTTCATATCTTTTCTCCTTGCGGCCAGTGTATCGCTATTTGGTATTTTGGTATACCATTCGATACATGAGTACATCCGAACATCTCGCGGCCTCCTTGCGCGGTCTGATTGCCAGCGGTGCATTGCCCGATGGCGCGCGCCTGATCGAGCGCGACCTGGCTGAGCGCTTTGCGGTCAGCCGAATTCCGTTGCGCGAGGCGATACAGAAATTGGCGGCGGAAGGGCTGGTCGAGCAGCACAAGAATCGCGGCGCCGTGGTGCGCACGCTGACTGCCGCTGACATCGACGAAATTTACGCGCTGCGCATGCTGCTCGAAGGTGACGCCATCCGCCATGCCGTGCAGCGCCTGGATGCGGAAACGCTGGCCCGGGCCGAACTGGTGCATCGTTTGCTGGGCGAGGCGGCCACGCGCGAAAAGCAGGGCGAGCTCAACCGCGAATTCCATGCCTTGCTGTACGCCTCATGTGGTAACGAGCGCCAGCTCAAAGCCATCCGCGAACTGCGCGCCCAGGTGGAGCGCTATGAGCGTCTGCAATCCACGCTGCTGGCCGATACCCCTGCGTTCCAGCACGAACACGCCGACATCCTGCAAGCTTGCATCGCCGGTGATGCCGACCGCGCGTACGCAACCACCATCGAACATCTGGCCAGCGCCAAAGCGATCGTGCTGTCGGCAATCCGCACCATGGAGAATTGAGATGAGCAAAACCGGTCTGTGGCTGTGCACGGTTTATGTCTTGCTGACTGCCGCCTGTGTCATCTATGCCTTCAGCCTGGACGAGGCCAAAGGCCGCTACGTCTTTCTGCAACTGCCGGTTGCGCTTCAGGCAGCGCTGGCCGATGCGCTGGGGATGTCGGGGTGGCTGATCACAATGTCCTGGCCGATCGCCTATCTTGTGTTGGCCAGCCCGGTATTGCTCTTGCTCTACGGCGCTGGCATCCTGCGCGACTATCTTGGCAAGCACTGACTTGTAAAAAAACACCGCAGCACCATTTGCTTTCCCAATAACAATTCAAGGGGAAAACATGCTTGCTCCAAAAGCGCCACGCTCGGTCTATGACCATCGGCCAGTCGCCGTGCAGGTGGTAAAGCAGCAAAAAACCGGCGCGGTTGATAAACACGTGCTCATCGTCGAGGGAAAGAACAGCGAGCCGGCGCCGCCCAAGCCGAAATAGCCGGATTCTGCGCTACAATGCTGACGTTTACGTAAACGTCAAATAAGAACAGGAGACAGGCATGCAGATTCAGGATGGCGTATTTATCATTACCGGCGGCGCGTCGGGACTGGGCGCGGCGACTGCGCGGATGCTGGCGGGGCAGGGCGGCAAGGTGGTGCTGGCCGATGTGCAGGCGGACGCCGGCCAGGCGCTGGCCGCCGAGCTCAAGGGCGTGTTCGTCAAATGCGATGTGACCTCGGAGGCGGACGGCCAGGCGGTGGTGGCGGCCGCGCTGGCACAAGGCACGCTGCGCGGCATCGTCAATTGCGCCGGCATCGCGCCAGCCGCCAAGACGGTCGGCAAGGACGGCCCGCACGCGCTGGAACTGTTCCAGAAAGTGGTGATGATTAACCTGGTCGGCACCTTCAACATGGCCCGCCTGGCGGCTGAGGCGATGAGCAAGAATACGCCGCTGGCGACCGGCGAACGCGGCGTCATCATCAACACCGCTTCGGTGGCGGCCTTCGACGGCCAGATCGGCCAGACCGCCTACGCCTCGTCGAAAGCGGCGGTCGCCGGACTGACGTTGCCGATGGCGCGCGACCTGTCGCGCAACGGCATCCGCGTGATGACCATCGCGCCCGGCATCTTTGAAACGCCGATGTTGATGGGCATGCCGCAGGAAGTGCAGGACGCGCTGGGCGCCATGGTGCCATTCCCACCACGCCTCGGCAAGCCGGAGGAATATGCGCTGCTGGCTAAAGCCATCATCGAGAATCCGATGCTGAACGGTGAAACCATCCGCCTGGACGGCGCGATTCGCATGCAACCGAAGTAAGGGAGGTGGCGGCAGGAGAGCCTGACGCCACTCAAAATGCTTGGCCTGCTGCTGATCGGCGCCGGCGCCTTCGCCGTGGCGCGCTAAAACGGTTTACATGATTTCGTGTACGATGCCAGATGAATTTGTTTGGGAGAGTACATGAATCGTCTGAAGACACTGGCGCTAAGCGTCGCCATCATCGGCGCGTTGCAGGCGCCAGCTTATGCGCAACGCGCCACGCCGGACCACGCGCCGGAAATCGCCACCGGCTACGCGGAGAAGGCCGGCAAGTCCTCACAAAAATTCATGGTGGCCGCAGCCAATCCGCTGGCCACGCAAGCCGGTTACCAGATCCTCAAGCAGGGTGGTGCCGCGATTGATGCGGCGATCGCGGTGCAGATGGTGTTGACGCTGGTGGAGCCGCAATCGTCGGGCATCGGCGGCGGTTCCTTCCTGCTGTATTCCGACGGCAAGCGCGTGCAATCCTACGATGGCCGCGAAACCGCGCCCGCCGCTGCCGACGAACACCTGTTCCAGGATGCGAATGGCAAGCCGGTATCGCGCGAAGTCGGCGTGGTCGGTGGGCGTTCGACCGGCGCGCCTGGCGTGCTGCGGATGCTGGAACTGGCACATAAACAGCACGGCAAGCTGCCGTGGAAAACCCTGTTCCAGCCGGCGATCCAGCTGGCGCAGAACGGCTTTGCCGTCAGCCCGCGCCTGAACGCGCTGATCTCCTACGATAAATTCCTGGCGCGCGATCCGGTCGCCCGCGCCTACTTTTACGACGCCGACGGCAAGCCACGCCCGGTCGGCTATCTGCTGAAGAATCCTGAGCTGGCGCAGACGCTGCGCGAGATCGCCGATGGCGGCGCGGACGCTTTCTACAAAGGCCGCATCGCCAGGGACATCGCCGCCAAGGTGGCCTCGCATCCGACCAATCCCGGCAAGCTGACCGCCGCCGACATCGCCGGCTACCAGGCCAGGGAACGCGCGCCTATCTGCAGCGACTACAAGCAGTGGACCGTATGCGGCGCGCCGCCGCCATCGTCGGGCGGCATCGCCATCGCGCAGATGCTGGGCATCCTGGAGAACAAGGACATCAGCCCTTACAAGCCGGTCAACGGCCAGCTGACCGCAGAGGGCATCCATCTGTTCACTGAAGCGGGCCGGCTGGCTTACGCGGACCGCAACCGCTATGTCGCCGACACCGACTTCGTGCCGCTGCCCGGCAAGGGCGTCAGCGCCATGCTGGACAAGGGCTACCTGAAGCAGCGCGCGGCGCTGATCGGTGACAAGTCGATGGGACGCGCCAACTACGGCACGCCGGACACCATGCAGGTCGCCTGGGGCGCCGACACCGCGATCGACAAGCCATCGACTTCGCACCTGGTGGCGGTGGATGCTTTCGGCGGCGGCCTGTCGATGACCACCTCGGTGGAAGATGCGTTCGGCGCGCGCCAGATGGTCGACGGCTTCATGCTGAACAATCAGCTGACCGATTTCTCCTTCGACTCGCAGGATGACAACGGCCCGATCGCCAACCGCGTCCAGCCGGGCAAGCGCCCGCGCAGCGCCATGTCGCCGACGCTGGTGTTCGACAAGGCCACGCACAAGCTGGTACTGGCCACCGGCTCGCCGGGCGGCTCGGCCATCATCAACTACGTGGCCAAGGTGCTGGTCGGCACGCTGGACTGGGGCCTGGATGTGCAGCAGGCCATCAGCCTGCCGAATATCGGCAGCCGCAATGGTCCGACCGAGCTGGAAGCTGGGCGCATCAGCCGTGAGGTTGTCGCGGAGCTGAAGGCGCGCGGCCACGATATCCGCGAATATGACCAGAACTCCGGTTTGCAAGGCATACAGCGCCGCACCGTCAACGGCAGGCAGGAGTGGTTTGGCGGCGCCGATCCGCGCCGCGAGGGCGTGGTTTTGGGGGATTAAGCTCCCCAAATGGCGTAGACCCTGCTAATCTTGCAAGATGGGACTACAAAAGAAAACAGGCTTGATCCTGAGCGGGGGCGGCGCGCGCGCGGCCTATCAGGTCGGCGTGCTGCAGGCGATATCGGAGATCTTGTGGGAGGAGGGCTGGCCACCGGCCCGCAATCCTTTCGACATCATCTGCGGTACTTCCGCCGGCGCGATCAACGCCACGGCGCTGGCCTGCCGCGCCGATAACTTTGGCGAAGGTGTGCAAAAGCTGCTGGACGTCTGGCAGAACATCGAGGTGGAACAGGTCTACCGCGCCGATTCGCTGGGCGTGATCCGGTCCGGCGCGCGCTGGCTGTCGCTGTTGTCCTTCGGCTGGCTGCTGCGCAAATGGCGCGCGGCGCCGCCGGCGTCCCTGCTGGATAACACGCCGCTGGTCGGCCTGCTGCACCGTATGCTCGACCTGCCGCGGCTGGACAGCGTGCTGTCCGAAGGCCTGCTGCACGCGCTGGCCGTTACCGCCTCGTCTTACACCGGCGGCAATCACCTGACGTTTTACCAGACCGCCGCCGATATCGCGCCATGGGTGCGCATGCAGCGCGTAGCCCTGCAGGACCAGATCGGCGTCGAACACCTGTTGGCGTCATCGGCGATTCCCTTCATCTTCCCGGCGACGCCGCTGTACATGGGCGGCCACCGCGAATACTGCGGCGACGGTTCGATGCGCCAGCTGGCGCCGATCTCGCCGGCCATCCACCTTGGCGCCAGCAAGGTGCTGGTGGTGGGCGCAGGACGCCTGACCGAGCCGGCCCGCAGCGCCGCCGAAAAGAACGCTGCCCGCTATCCCAGCCTGGCACAGATCGCCGGCCATGCGCTGTCGTCGATCTTCCTCGATGGCCTGGCGGTGGATATCGAGCGGCTGGAACGCATCAACAAAACCTTGTCCATGCTGCCGCCGGAACTGCTGGAGAAAACTCCGCTGAAGCCGGTGCAGCTACTGGTGATCGCACCGTCCGAACGGCTGGACGATATCGCGACACGTCACATCGCCAGCCTGCCGGCGCCGATCCGCACCATGTTGTCCGGCATCGGCGCGACCGAGGCGCGCGGCGCCGCGCTGGCTTCCTACCTGCTGTTTGAATCCACCTACACCTGCGAGTTGATACGCCTCGGCCAGCGCGACACCTTTGCGCGCAAGAGCGACGTGCTGGCCTTCTTTGAATCCTGATGCATGTGCTGTTTTAAAGTCCTTCGCCACCTGCTGCTGTTGGCCCTGTTGCTGTGGGAGGCCACGGCCAGCGCCGGCGCGCCGCCGCGCACGCTGCGCTTCGAGCAGCTCAGCGTGGAGCATGGACTGGCGCAGGAGACCGTGCTGGCCATCGCGCAGGACAAGCAGGGCTTCATCTGGCTGGGCACGCAGGCCGGCCTGACGCGGTTTGACGGCTACCGTACCATCGTCTACAAGAGCGCGGTCTCCGATCCGCGCAGCCTGGTGGACAACTGGGTGCGCGTGCTGCACCTCGATCCCTCCGGCCAGCTATGGGTGGGTACCGATGGCGGCCTGGATCGCTACGACTCCGTCACCAAGACCTTCACCCATTTCCTGCCGCGCGAGTCGGCGCAGCGCGGCAACGGCAACCGCCATGTGCGCGCGATCACCGATGATGGGCTGGGCGGCCTGTGGGTGGCCACCGCCGATGGCCTGCATCACTTCGATCCGGCCAGCAAGCGCTTCACCAGCTGGCACCACGATCCCGCCGATGCGGGAAGCCTGGTCAGCGACCATGTGAATGCGCTGGCGCGCGATGCCAGCGGCCGTTTGTGGGTGGGCACGGCCGCCGGCCTGGACATGCTGCCGCCTGGCGGTGCGCGCTTCCAGCATTATGCTGTCGACGCCAGCGGCGACAGCAAATTCAATTCGGTGGTGGCGTTGCAGGTGGATGGTGCGCAGACGCTGTGGGTCGGTACGCAGGGCGGGCTGGAACAATGGGGCCTGCTGGGCGACGAACCGCAACGGCGCCGCCTGGGCGCGCAGCAAGGCTTGCAACCTGGCGTCAGCATCACGTCCCTGTACGAGGACGCGGAAGCCAATCTGTGGGCCGGCTCGCTGGCGGACGGCTTGTTCCGCTGGCTGTCGTCGGAAGGACGGATGGTGCCATACCGCCACCAGGTCAGTGACACGCACAGCGTGGCGGACAACCAGATCTCGGCGCTGTTCCGCGACCGCGTCGGCACCTTCTGGGTCGGCACCTGGAACGATGGCGTCAGCCGCGTCGACATGGGCAGTGGCGGCTTCGCCCGGATCGTGCGCCAGGCCGACCAGCCGAACGCGCTGTCGGACAACAAGGTGCGCGCCATCGTTGCCGATGGCCGAGGCAAGCTGTGGCTGGGCAGCAGCGGCGGCTTGAACCTGTACGACCCGGTCAGCGGCGCCAGCAAGGTGTGGCGCCACGATCCGCGCCTGGCCAACAGCATCAATGACGACCAGGTGACCTCGCTGTGGCGCGAAAAGAACGGCAACCTGTGGATCGGCGGACCGGCCGGCGTCAATCACCTGAACCTGGCCAGCGGTGCGATACGCTCGCTGTCGTTTGTGCGCGGCGATCCGGCCAGTGACACGATCCGCAATATCGTGCAGGACCGCAGCGGCATCTTGTGGGTGGCTTCGCGCGGCGGCCTGCACCGCGTTGACCCTCAGACGCTGGAGACGCGCACCTTCCGCCATGATCCCGCCGACATCGGCAGCCTGTCCGACAATGTGGTGCGGCCGATACTGGAAGACCGCAAGGGACAGCTTTGGATCGGTACATTCAATGGGCTGGATCTGCTGGACCGCAAGACTGGCAAGTTCCGCCACTTCCGCCGCGATGCCGCCGATCCCTACAGCCTCAGTCACGATGAGGTGCACTACCTGTACGAAGACGCGCGCGGCACCATCTGGGTCGGCACGGCGGCCGGCCTGAACAAGATGGAAGTCGCGGCCGATGGCAATGTGCGCTTCCGCCGTTACCTGCGCAAGGACGGCATCGCCGATGACGCCATCGCCTCCATCCTGCCGGATGACGCTGGCAATCTGTGGGTGAGCACCAATAGCGGCTTGTCGCGGCTGAATATCGATACGGGCCTGGTACGCAACTACAGCGGCGCCGACGGCACCATCGAAGGCGCCTACTTCGACGGCTCCGCGTTGCGCACGCCGGACGGCACGCTGTACTTCGGCGGCTTTAACGGCATCACCGCCTTCTTGCCGGGCGACGTGCGCGAGAACAGCGTGGCGCCGATGGTAGCGATCACCGATTTCCAGATCTTTAACAAGTCGCTCAAGCCGGGGCAGGGCGACCATCCGGACGTATTGAAAACCTCGATCGAGCACACGGGTGCCCTGACGCTGCTGGAGGCCGATTCGGTATTCTCGCTGGAGTTCGCGGCCTTGCACTATGCAGCGCCACAGCGCAACCGCTTCGCCTACCAGTTGCAGGGCTTCGATGAAGACTGGGTGGTCACCGATTCCACCAAGCGCTTCGCCACCTACACCAACCTGGACGCGGGCAAGTACGTGTTCCGCGTGAAGGCGGCCAACAAGGACGGCATCTGGAACGACAATGCGGCCACGCTGGAAATCACCATCCTGCCGCCGTTCTGGAAGACCTGGTGGTTCCGCACGCTGCTAGGCCTGCTGGCGCTGGGCGGTGTGTATGCCGCCTACCACGCGCGCGTGCGCAGCCTGCGGCACCAGCAATTGCGGCTGGAGCAGCTGGTCGGCTCGCGCACGGCGGAAGTCGAATACAAGAACCAGCAACTGCAACAGCAAAAGCATGAGCTGGAGCGGCGTCGTCTGGAAGCGGAGGCGCAGCGCGCCGAAGCGGAACAGCGCCGCCTCGATACCGAGCGGCAGAAGGAGGAAGTGGAGCAGGCCCACCGCAATATCTCCGTGCTGAGTGAGCTGGGTCGCGAGATGAGCGCGTCGCTGAACGTGGAAACCACCATGCAGACGCTGTACCGCCATGTCAACCACCTGATGAACGCGCAGATTTTCGGCATCGGCTTTGTGCACCAAAAAGATGGCGTGATCGATTTCCCGTTCGCGATTGAATCCGGCGTGCGCTCCTTGCCCTACCAGCGCCGGCTGGACCAGCCGAACCAGCTGGCGGTGTGGTGCCTGACGCATCGCAAGCCTATCCTGATCAACGACTTCCAGAAAGAGTATCGCGATTACATGGACGATTCCGGCCTGGACTCGCTGATCCCATGCGCGCGCGAAGACGGCGTGATGCCGGCGCCGGCGCAGTCGATGATGTACGCGCCGCTGATTGCCGGCGACAAGGTGGTCGGCCTGCTCAGCGTGCATAGCCGCGACAAGAACAGCTACCAGCGCATTCACATGGACATGCTGCAAACGCTGGCTTCCCACGCCGCCGCCGGCCTGGAAAACGCGCGCGCGTATCAGGAGCTGGAAGAGACGCTGCAAACGCTGCGGCAGACACGCGACCAGCTGCGCTACGCGAAGAAAAAAGCCGAAGACGCCACCCGCCAGAAATCCGAATTCCTGGCCAATATGAGCCACGAGATGCGCACGCCGCTGGCCGGGGTGATCGGCATGCTGGGCTTCGCGCTGCGCGATCTGCAGGTTGCGGCCGGCACGCGTGAACAGATCCTGCGCGCGCAAGCCAATGCGCAGTCGCTGCTGTCCATCATCAACGACCTGCTGGACTTCTCCAAGATCGAGGCGGGCAAGCTGTCGATCGAAAATATCGATTTCGCGCTGTCGTCGGCGGTGGAGAATGTGGTCAGCCTGTTCGAAGAGCAGGCCGCAGCGCATAGCGTGGGCTTTGCGCTGGAGTTCGGCGACGGCCTGCCGCAGTTCGTGGTGGGCGACCCTACGCGCCTGCGCCAGGTGCTGGTCAACCTGGTGGGCAACGCCTTCAAGTTCACTCAACAGGGTACGGTAACGATGCGGGTTGAGCGCGTGCCGGATGAGGATGCCGAAAACCGCATCCGCTTCAGCGTGTCGGACACCGGCATCGGCATCGAGGCCGATGCGATTCCGCGCCTGTTCCAGCAATTCGAACAGGCGGACGCCTCGACCACGCGGCGTTATGGCGGCACAGGCCTGGGACTGGCGATCTGCCGCCAGCTGGTGGAATTGATGGGCGGTGAAATCAGCGCGGTCAGCACGCCGGGCAAAGGCAGCACCTTCCTGTTTGAACTGCCGCTGCCGAACGGCGTGCCGCCACCGGTGGTGCCGCATGTGCCGCGCGAGCCGCACAGCCATCAGCTCAAGGTGTTGTGCGCCGAGGACTTCCCGACCAACCAGATCATCATCCGCATGATGCTGGAAGATCTGGGTCACAAGGTCGATATCGCGGCCAATGGTGCGCTGGCGGTCAAGGCCTGTTCGCTGACGCGCTATGACCTGATCCTGATGGACGGCCGCATGCCGGAAATGGATGGCGCCAGCGCCACGCGCCTGATCCGCTCCGGTGGCCCGGAAGAGGCGCCGGTGCGCGACCAGGAGCTGATGATTATCGCGCTGACCGCCAACGCCAGCGAAGAAGACCGCAGCCGCTACCTGGCCTCCGGCATGGATGACTTCCTCACCAAACCGATCGACGAGGACAAGCTGCACTTCCAGTTAAGTCGCGCGATTGAACGTCAGTTGCAAAGGGGTTTCCAGCTGCCGCGCATGCAGCCGCGACGCAATCCGGCAAGCGGCACGCCGGAGCTGGATTCGATGTTCGGCGTGGCGCCAGCGGCGCTGGAGACTTCGCGCCTGGCACAGCATAGCGGCGCCAGCGATCTGAAAGCCCGCCTGCGCAGCGCCTTCAATCAGGACGCGCCCTTGCGCCTGCTGGAACTGGAGCAGGCCCTGGCCACGCGCGACCGCGAAGCGGCCAGCCGCCTGCTGCATGGCATGAAGGGCAGCGCTGGCTATCTGGAAGAGCAGGAGTTGCAGGCGCTGTGCGGCGACCTGGAGCTGGAGGCCGACCATGGCAACTGGACGCAGGTCGAGACCGCCATGGCGCAGTTGCGCCGCCTGCTGGCGGCAACTGGCACGCAGTAAGGTATCTTTATCTTGTGCGGAGCATTGCAAGTGGCTGTTATTGATGTAATATCATCACAACACGCGACACAGGGAGCCACATGAAAGTTCTGGTAGTGGACGATGATGTCGTCTCACGCATGGTGCTGATGCACCTCATCGATAGCTGCGGCAGTTTTGAAATCGTCGAAGCGGAAGATGGTGCCGACGCCTGGGAGCAACTGGAAGCCGGCTTGCGGCCGGGCATCTGCTTTTGCGACCTGCGCATGCCGCGCCTGTCCGGCATGGAACTGCTGCAGCGTGTGAAGGCTCACGCGGAAATTAACAGTATCCCGTTTGTGCTGGTGACTTCCGCCAACGACAAGGACACCGTGCAGGAAGCCACCAAGGCTGGCGCCGCAGGCTACATCGTCAAGCCGTTCCAGGCGGAGCAGGTGCGCGTGCATCTGGCGGGCTTTCTCGACCAGGCAGCCAGCGGCTACGACCACCATGCTGAAGCGCCAGCCGATACGCAACGCCGGCTCGGCATCAATGGCGAGCGCCTGCTGGTCTACCTGAGCGGCTTTCAGAACCAGCTGACCGCTGCCGCCACCGATCTCGAATCTCTGCTGACCAAGGGCGAGCAACAGGATGCACAGGTGCGCATCGACCGCCTGCATGCGGGCTGCGTCACGCTGGGCCTGCACGGCGCGGCCGCCGCGTTGAAGAGCTTCGCGCCAGGTCGCCTGTCCAACGATGCGGTGCAGGCAGTGGTTGGCGACGTCATTCGTGCCGTGATACACCAGGCTGGCCTGGTGCGCCAGGCAGCCAGCTAAGAAGCACTTGATGTTGAGATAGTTTAAGTTTAAAGTATCCACGCTGCCGTGGATACCTGCAACTTCCAACTTCAAGGCGAACATGAACCAAGCTCTCACAACCAGCGCCTACACCGACCATTTCGCCCGCACGCATTTGCCGCCGCGCGAACTGTGGCCGGACCTGCGTTTCGACCTCCCCGAACTTCAGTACCCGCCACGCCTCAACTGCGTCGCCACGCTGCTGGACGAGTGTCCGCTGGAACGTGTGGCGGTGCGTGGCGCGCTGGGTGAGTGGACCTATGCGCAATTGCTGCAGCAGGTGAACCGCATTGCCCACGTACTGCGCGGGCCGATGAAGCTGGAGCCGGGCAACCGCGTGCTGCTGCGCGGCGCCAACAGCCCGATGATGGCGGCCTGCATCCTGGCGGTGATGAAGGCCGGGCTGATCGCCGTGCCGACCATGCCGCTGCTGCGCGCACGCGAGCTGGGCGCCATCGCCAACAAGGCGCAGGTCAACGCCGTGCTGTGTGCGGACAATCTGCGCGATGACATGGCTGCGGCGGAGCAGCCAGCGGCGGCACGCGCCAACACGCTCTGGTTCAGCGAGCTGGAAGCGCTGCTGCCGGCGCAGTCGGCGGAATTCGATGCGCTCGATACGGCGGCCGACGACGTTTGCCTGATCAGCTTCACATCGGGCACCACTGGTATCCCCAAGGGCACCATGCACTTCCACCGCGACGTGATGGTGATCTGCGATTGCTTCCCGCGCTCGGTGCTGCACACGCAGCGTAACGACATCTTCATCGGCACGCCGCCGCTGGCGTTCACCTTCGGTCTTGGCGGCCTGCTGCTGTTCCCGCTGCGCGTGGGCGCGGCGACGGTGCTGCTGGAAAAGCTGACACCTGAAACGCTGTTGAAAGCCATCGAGACGCACCACGCAACCATCTGCTTTACCGCGCCCACGTCGTATCGCCAGATGGCAGCGCTGGCGCCGCAGTTCGACCTTTCCAGCCTGAAGAAAACCGTGTCGGCCGGCGAAGCGCTGCCGCCAGCCACGCGCGAAAGCTGGCGCCAGGCCACTGGCTTGCAAATGATCGACGGCATAGGTGCGACCGAGCTGCTGCACATTTTTATTTCCGCTTCCGGCGACCAGGTCCGCGCTGGCGCTACCGGCAAGCCGGTGCCAGGCTACCAGGCCTGCATCCTGGACTTCCAGGGCAAGCCGGTCGGCCCTGGTGTGATCGGCCGGCTGGCGGTAAAAGGCCCGACCGGCTGCCGCTACCTGGCCGATGAACGCCAGCGCGATTATGTGCTGAATGGCTGGAACCTGACCGGCGATGCATACGAGATGGATGCCGACGGCTATTTCTACTACCGCTCACGCACCGACGACATGATTATTTCTGCCGGCTACAACATCGCCGGGCCGGAGGTGGAAGATGTACTGTTGCGCCATCCGGCGGTGGCGGAATGCGGCGTGATCGGCAAACCGGACGAGGAGCGTGGCCAGATCGTTGAGGCGCACGTGGTGCTGCGCGCGGGCCATATGGCGTCGCCGGAGCTGACGGCGCAATTGCAGTCATTTGTGAAAGAGCAGATGGCACCGTACAAATATCCGCGCTCGATCAAATTCCTCAACGCCTTGCCGCGCACCGAAACCGGCAAGCTGCAACGTTTCAAACTGCGTAGCGAATGACATGAAGATACTGTGCATAGGCGGTGGCCCGGCGGGCCTGTATTTCGCGCTATTGATGAAGAAGCAGAACCCATCTCACCAGATCACGGTGGTGGAGCGCAACCGTCCCTACGATACCTTCGGCTGGGGCGTGGTGTTTTCCGACCAGACGCTGGGCAACCTGATGGAAGCGGATGTGCCGACCGCACAGGCGATCGAAGCGTCTTTCAATCATTGGGACAATATCGACGTCTTCTTCAAAGGCAGCAAGTTGACTTCTGGCGGCCATGGTTTCTGCGGCATCGGCCGCAAGCATCTGCTCAACATCTTGCAGCACCGCTGCGAAGAACTGGGCGTGCAACTGGTGTTTGAAACGGATGTCAGCGATGAGCAGCAGTACGATGCCGATCTGGTGATTGCCTCGGATGGCCTCAACAGCCGCCTGCGCACGCGCCATGCGGACAGCTTCCAGCCGCAGATCGAGCAGCGCCATTGCCGCTTCGTGTGGCTGGGAACGCGCAAGAAATTCGATGCATTCACCTTCGCTTTCAAACAAACGGAGCATGGATGGTTCCAGGCGCACATCTACCAGTACGACGCCGACACCTCCACCTTCATCGTTGAAACGCCGGAACATGTATGGCGCGCGGCCGGGCTGGAGTCGATGAGCCAGGAAGAGTCGATCACTTTCTGCGAGCGCCTGTTTGCCGACCAACTGGATGGCCATGCGCTGATGTCCAACGCGGCGCATTTGCGCGGCTCGGCAATGTGGATCAAGTTCCCGCGCATCGTTTGCGCGAACTGGGTGCATTGGAATGGCGACGTGCCGGTGGTGCTGATGGGCGATGCCGCGCACACCGCGCATTACTCGATTGGTTCCGGTACCAAGCTGGCGCTGGAAGACGCCATCGAGCTGGCGCGTTGCTTTGGCGCGCAGCCCACCATGGCGGCTGCGCTGGCCAAGTATGCTGCGTTGCGTTCGGTCGAAGTGCTCAAGCTGCAAAACGCTGCGCGCAATTCGATGGAGTGGTTTGAAAACGTCGAACGCTACTCCGCCATGGAGGCGCCGCAATTCGCGTATTCGATGCTCACGCGCAGCCAGCGTCTGTCGCACGAAAACCTGCGCTTGCGCGATCCCGCCTATGTCAGCGATTACGAACGATGGCTGGCGCAGCGCGCCGCCGAACAGGCAGGCGTGCCGCCGGCCGCCGTCGCGTCGCCGTCAATCAGCGCCAAGCCGTCGTCGGCCGCCGCGCCGCCGATGTTCACGCCGTACAAGGTGCGTGGCCTCACGCTGAAAAACCGCATTGTGGTGTCGCCCATGGCGCAATACAGCGCGGTCGATGGCGCAGTCGGCGACTACCACCTAGCCCACCTTGGCGCGCGCGCATTGGGCGGCGCCGCGCTGCTCATGGCCGAAATGACCTGCGTGTCCGCCGTCGCGCGCATCACGCCGTTTTGCCCGGGCCTGTACGCACCGGAGCACACCGTGGCCTGGAAGCGCATCGTCGATTTCGTTCACCAGCACAGCGATGCGGCGATCGGCGTACAACTCGGCCACGCCGGCGCCAAAGGCTCCACGCGCGCCATGTGGGACGGCATTGATCAACCGCTGGACAAGGATAACTGGCCGCTGGTCTCAGCCTCCGCGCAGCAGTACCTGCCGGGCGTGTCGCAGACCGCACGCGCGATGACGGCGGCGGAGATGGATAAGGTGCAAGCCGATTTCGTGCATGCCACGCTGGCCGCCAACGATGCCGGCTTTGACTGGCTGGAGCTGCACTGCGCACACGGCTATTTGCTGTCGTCCTTCATCTCGCCGCTGACCAACCAGCGCGATGACGAATATGGCGGCAGCCTGGAAAATCGCTGCCGCTATCCGCTGCGGGTGTTCGCCGCGATGCGCGCCGCGTGGCCATCGCACAAGCCGATGAGCGTACGTATCTCCGCGCATGACTGGGTGGAAGGCGGCATCACGCCGGACGATGCGGTGCAGATCGCGCGCCTGTTCAAGACCGCAGGCGCCGACATGATCGACTGCTCATCGGGGCAGGTCAGCAAGCAAGAGAAGCCGGTCTATGGCCGCATGTTCCAGACACCGTTTGCCGACCGCATCCGCAACGAAGCCGGCATCGGTGCGATTGCGGTCGGTTCGATTTACGAGGCGGATCATGCCAACAGCATCATCGCCGCCGGCCGCGCCGACCTGTGCGCGGTAGGCCGCCCGCACCTGGCGAATGCGGCATGGACCCTGGCGGAAGCGGCACGCATCGGCTACAAGGCTGTGGCATGGCCTAAACAATACCTGGCAGGTAAACAACAATTGGAAAGAAATCATGGAAGATGAAGAACAGCTGGACCTGGCCAGCCGCCTGACGCAGGACCATCACCAGTCGCTCAAGCTGTGGCTGCGGATGTTGTCCTGCACCGTCAAGATCGAAAACGAAATCCGCAGCCGCCTGCGCGCTACCTTCGGCATTACGCTGCCGCGCTTCGACCTGATGGCGCAACTTGAGCGCTACCCGCAGGGGCTGCGCATGGGGGAACTGTCCAAGCGTATGATGGTCACCGGCGGTAACATCACCGGCATCACCGATCAGCTGGAGCAGGAGAAGCTGGTGGTGCGCGTGCCCGATCCGAAGGACGGCCGCGCCTACAGCGTGAAGCTGACGGCGGCCGGCCGCAAAGCCTTTGCCACCATGGCGGCGGTCCATGAAAGCTGGCTCGCCGAGCTGTTGCAGGATGTCTCCGGCGAGGACAAGGCGCAGCTGATCGAACTGCTGTCCGACATGAAGCAAAAGCTGAGGACCGAGTCATGAAATACCTTCCCGGCGAACCGCAACAACTGCCCGGCAACCGCGCCGCACTGGCCGGCTACCAGGCCAGCCACTTCCTGTTTGACGTCAGCGGCGGCGTGGCGACGCTGACGCTGAACCGTCCCGAGCGCAAGAATCCGCTGACGTTTGAATCCTATGCCGAGTTGCGCGACCTGTTCCGCGCACTGGCGTATGCAGACGACGTCAAGGCGGTGGTGCTGACCGGCGCCGGCGAGAACTTCTGCTCCGGAGGTGACGTGCATGACATCATCGGCCCTTTGACCAGGCTGGATATGCCCGGCATGCTGGCCTTCACGCGCATGACGGGCGACCTGGTGAAAGCCATGCGCCACTGCCCGCAGCCGATCATCGCGGCGGTGGATGGCGTGTGCGCCGGCGCTGGCGCCATTCTCGCGCTGGCGTCGGACATCCGCCTAGGCACGGCGCGCAGCAAGACCGCCTTCCTGTTCACCCGCGTGGGCCTGGCTGGCGCCGACATGGGCGCGTGCTCGCTGCTGCCGCGGGTAATCGGGCAGGGCCGTGCCGCCGAGCTGCTGTACACCGGACGTTCGATGTCCGGCACTGAAGCCGAGCGCTGGGGATACTTCAATAGCGTGCAGGAACCGGAAGCGCTGCTGGATGCCGCGCGCGTTTTCGCACAGGGGCTGGCCGATGGTCCAACCTTCGCGCACGGCATGACCAAGAAAATGCTGCAGCAGGAATGGAATATGGGCGTCGACGAAGCCATCGAGGCGGAGGCGCAGGCGCAGGCGATCTGCATGGCGACCAACGACTTCCATCGCGCGTATCACGCCTTCGTGGCCAAGCAAAAACCGCAATTTGAAGGTGACTAATGAGCGACAAGAATTACCTGGCGTGGCCATTCTTTGAAGCTCGCCACGCTGTGCTGGAACAGGCGCTGGACGCATGGGCCGCACAGCATGTGGCGGGCGCGCACGAGGAAGATGTGGACGCGGCCTGCCGTCATCTGGTGCGCCAGTTGGGCGAAGGCGGCTGGCTGCGCCACGCCATCGGCGGCAAGGCGCATGGCGGCGCTGGCGACAGCATCGACACGCGTACCATATGCCTGATCCGCGAAACGCTGGCGCGCCACAACGGGCTGGCCGATTTCGCCTTTGCCATGCAGGGCTTGGGCTCAGGTGCCATCAGCCTGTTTGGCAGCGAGGCCAATCGCGCCGATTACCTGCCGCGCGTGGCGCGTGGGGAGGCGATTGCGGCGTTTGCCTTGTCGGAGCCGCAGGCCGGTTCGGACGTCGCCGCCATGCAGTGCGCGGCGGTGCAGGATGGCGATCACTATGTGCTCAACGGCGAGAAGACCTGGATTTCGAATGGCGGCATCGCCGATTTTTATGTGGTGTTTGCACGCACCGGCGAACAGCCTGGCGCGCGCGGCATCAGCGCCTTCATCGTCGATGCCGATGCGCCGGGGCTGACGATCGCGGAGCGCATCAATGTCATTGCACCGCATCCGCTGGCGCGCCTGCGCTTCAGCGATTGCCGCATCCCTTCCAGCAAGCGGCTGGGCGAAGCGGGGCAGGGCTTCAAGGTGGCGATGGCCACGCTGGACGTGTTCCGCACCTCGGTGGCGGCAGCGGCGCTGGGCTTCGCCCGCCGCGCGCTGGATGAGGCGCTGGCGCGTGCTACGCAGCGGCAGATGTTCGGCCAGGTGCTGGCCGACTTCCAGCTGACGCAGGCGAAACTGGCCGAGATGGCCACCGGCATCGACACCTCCGCATTGCTGACCTACCGCGCCGCGTGGCAGCGCGACCAGGGCGGCAAGGTGACCAAGGAAGCGGCGATGGCCAAGCTGCACGCCACTGAAACCGCGCAGCAGGTGATCGACGCCGCGCTGCAGATGTTCGGCGGCCTCGGTGTGGTCAGCGGCCAGGTGGTGGAAAGCCTGTACCGCGAGATCCGCGCGCTGCGCATCTACGAAGGCGCGACCGAAGTGCAGCAACTGATCATCGCACGCGAACTGCTGAAGGAGATCTGAGATGGAGATATTGCAACCACCAGGCTGGGCGCGTCCGCGTGGCTACTCGAACGGCGTGGCGGCCAATGGCCGCATGGTGTTCGTCAGCGGCATGATCGGCTGGGATGGCGACGGCGTCTTCCACACCGATGATTTCGCAGGCCAGGTGCGGCAGGCGCTGCTGAACATCGTCGCTGTGCTGGCCGAGGCCAACGCGAAGCCGGAACACATCGTGCGCATGACCTGGTACGTGGTGGACAAAAACGAATACGTGGCCGCCTACAAGGCCATTGGCGCCGCCTACCGCGACATCATCGGCGCCCACTATCCGGCCATGACGGCGGTGCAGGTGGCCGCGCTGGTCGAAGACCGCGCGCGGGTGGAGATCGAAGTGACAGCAGTAGCGCCGTCCTCCTAGGACGATTCTATTGCGGAATGGTAAAAAATGCAATAAAATAGAGGGGATGACAACGCGAATTCTATCGGAAGTTGCTTTTTTTTCTCAAATTTCAAGGCAAAATGAAGAAATATCACGGTATTCAAATACTTCGGTTTATAGCCGCGTCTTTGGTCGTTGCTGAACACCTGCTTCTTAATGTTGTGACACAATGGGCAAATGCAGCGCATTACGTAGTTCCTCCGTTAGGGAAAATTGGTGTCATTGTTTTCTTCGGCATCAGTGGTTTTATCATGGTTACCACCCAGTACGAGACTTTCGGCAGCGCTGCGAGGGCGGCAGATTTCTTCTGGCGCCGGATTTTGCGCATCCTGCCTATTTATGCGCTGGCGACCACGATGCAGTTCATTAATAAGCGTAACTTTGGCGGCGATTATAGTTTTGTAAATTACATCAAATCACTGCTGTTTATACCGTATGTGGGCGCAGGCAAGTTGTATCAGCCTATCCTGGCCCAGGGCTGGACGCTTAATCTGGAAATGTTCTTTTATTTCGTATTTGCACTGTCATTGATTCTGCCTCGGGTCCGGGGCTTGACGTTATGCGTGCTTGTGTTCGTTGGGCTCGCTGCGCTGCAGGGTACGGCCGCTGATATGGGCATGCTGGCGTTTTATGCCAATCACATCCTATTGTTCTTCGTCTGCGGCATGCTGGTAGGACTGGCCTGCAAGCACTTTGAACGGGATACCAGCTCGATGGCGTTGCCTGTCGTCGCCTGGGCACTCTTACTGCCTGCCGCAATATGGGTCAATCTGTACAGCGAAGAAGGATTGAGGTTGGTATTTAATGTGGTAATGGTGTTGGCCTGCGTGTGGACAGCGGCGAGCTTCCAGTCTGCGCGGCCAGGAAAGTGGACCATGCTGTTGGAACGCTTGGGCGACGCTTCTTACAGCACCTATTTGTTTCATGGTTTTATGCTGGGCGCGATCAAATTTCTGTCTAATAAAGTGGCCGAAGGCCAGACATTGAAGATGATATTGATGGCCTTGTTCGCCGTGGTTCTCGGAAATCTGTTGGGATTGTTGATGTTCACCTTCGTGGAGCGCCCGATTGCCAGGATAGTCAAATCATGGACGAGCAAACCAAGGGTAGTACCCGCCTGAAACGCCGTCAATTGCCGGGCATGCCGCTGTAGAGATTGATGGTGCGCAGCGCGCCGGCGCGGGACATCTGCTGGTACAGCGTCGGTAGCGGCACCCACGTCAGCAAATCGTCGAATTCGCCGCCGGGCTTAGCCGGGTCGGATTGCGCTGCATAGGCATAAAACAGGTGGGTTGTATTATTATTGTCGAGTTCGTCGGAATTCGATAGCGATGCGTTGGCCATGGCAATTCCGAGTCTGCTGATGCCCAAGTTGTTTTTGCCATTGGAAAAAATGACTGCCGGCGTGCATGGCATCGCCAGCGTACAAGCCGCGCCACCGACCTTGTAGCTGAGTAGGCCATTTGCATCTCGGCCCAGCACCTGCTTGGTAGGGATGCTAGTGGATGCATTCAGATTGACGGTTGTGAAAGCCGGCGTCACGCTGTAGTGCAGCAGTTTGCCCCAGCTGTCGGCTCCGCTGATGCCGAGCGTTACCCATGGCAGGAAGCCTGTGCACTCGGTCTCGCTTTGGCACGGCGTGGGGGCTTCGCGTCCATCCAGCGCTGAAATGGCAGGGCGTGGTAGCCTACCGTAGCGTACCGCATAGCCTATCAGCGCTTCGCGCGCCTCGGTCAGGCTGTGCAGGGTCCGGCGGCGCTTTTCTTGATCGCTGCTGCTGCGGCCGAAGGCGCCCATGACCAGCAAGCCCGTACCCAGCATTACTAGCGTGAGCAACAACAATAAGGCGGCACCCTGTTGGTGACGGCGTCGCAGAATGGGATGAGTCATGGTTGAAGGGTGGCACAGTGGAGGGCGTGCGTGCGATGCTAGCCTATCTGCTGGCAGAAATCCATCCGTATAGCGTTCAACTCTTTGCCCGGGCTGGCCGTACGCTATATAATGCCGCCGTGTGTCGCCATGGTTCAATGGATAGAACAATTTCCTCCTAAGAAATAGATACAGGTTCGATTCCTGTTGGCGATACCATTCTCTCTGCTGCACCGCAGCGCCTGACGGTACAATGTTGGTCTTATCCATTCATTTGCGGTCCGGGCTAGTCTGGCCGAAGCCGCGCAGCTCATTCATTATGGCAGTCATTTCACTTTCTTCGGCGCAGCTGGCGTTTGGCCACGTCGCGCTTCTCGATCACGCTGAATTTTCCCTCGAAACCGGTGAACGCGTGGGCATCATCGGCCGCAACGGCACCGGCAAATCGTCGCTGCTGAAAATTCTGTCCGGCCGCTTCAAGCTGGACGATGGCTTGCTGGTCATGCAGCAAAACCTGCACATCGTCTATGTTGAACAGGAGCCTGTGTTTGATCCGGCGATGAGCGTGCACGATTCGGTGGCTGCCGGCCTGGGTGAGCTGCCAGCGCTGCTCAAGGAGTACGAGCAGCTGACCGGCCAGTTTGGCCAGGGCGACGATGATGCCGTCATGGCGCGCATGCATGATATTCAGGTGCAGCTGGATGCGGCCGATGCCTGGAATGTATCGAACAAGGTTGAAACCGTGCTGGATAAACTGAACCTTCCGGGTGACCTGCTGATGCGTGAGCTGTCGGGCGGGATGCAAAAGCGCGTGGCGCTGGCGCGCGCGCTGGTATCGGCACCGGACGTGCTGCTGCTGGATGAGCCGACCAATCATCTGGATTTCACCTCGATTCAATGGCTGGAAGGATTGTTGCGCGACTTTAAGGGCAGTGTGTTGTTTATTACCCACGACCGCTCCTTCCTCGACAATGTCGCTACCCGCATTATCGAGCTTGATCGTGGCCGTCTGCTGTCCTTCCCCGGCAACTTCAGTACCTACCAGGCGCGCAAGGCCGAGTTGCTGGAGAACGAGGAAGTGGAGAACGCCAAGTTCGACAAAGTGCTGGCCCAGGAGGAAATCTGGATACGCAAGGGTGTCAAGGCGCGCCGGGTCCGTGATGAGGGGCGCGTACGCAGGCTGGAAGCATTGCGCCTGCAACGCGCGGCGCGGCGCGACCAACAGGGGCAGGTCAAGCTGGAAGTGTCGGCTGGCGAACGCTCGGGCAAAATCGTCGCCGAGCTGGAGAATATCAGCAAGGTGTATGGCGAGCGCAGCATCATCAGCAACTTTACCGGCACCATCCTGCGCGGCGACAAGGTTGGCCTGATCGGGGCGAACGGCGCCGGCAAGACCACCTTGCTGAAGATTATCCTGGGAGAACTGGCACCGGACAGCGGCGAGGCCAAACTGGGCACCAAGCTGCAGGTCGCGTACTTCGACCAGATGCGCACCCAGCTCAACGAGGAAGCCAGCCTGGTGGACACCATCTCGCCCGGCAGCGACTGGGTCGAAGTCAACGGCCAGCGCAAGCACTCGATGAGCTATCTGAACGACTTCCTGTTCTCGCCGGAGCGTGCCCGTTCGCCGGTCAAATCCCTGTCCGGCGGCGAGCGCAATCGCCTGTTGCTGGCACGCCTGTTTGCCAAACCGGCCAATTGCCTGGTGCTCGATGAACCGACCAACGATCTGGACATTGAAACCCTGGAGTTGCTGGAGGAATTATTGGAGAGCTACCCTGGCACGGTGTTTTTGGTCAGCCACGACCGCACCTTCCTGGACAACGTGGTGACACAGGTGATTGTGGCGGAAGGTGATGGGCAGTGGCGTGAATTCGTTGGTGGCTACAGTGACTGGGAGCGGGTGCGCACGGTGGCAGCGCCGGTGAAGGCCAGCCCCAAGCCTGCCGCAGTGGTCGCGCCGGCGGCGGCGCCAGCCGCCAAGCAGAAAAAACTCAGCTTCAAAGAGCAGCGTGAACTGGAGGAGTTGCCTCAGCGGATCAGTTTGCTGGAGGATGAGCAAAGCGCGTTGACGCTGCAATTATCCGATCCCGACTTCTATAAGAAGACGCCGGCCGAGGCCAAGCGTCTGCACGCGCGGGTTGCGGAGATTGAAGTCGAGCTGCTGGTGGCGCTAGAGCGATGGGAGATGCTGGGCGGGTAGGGTTGGTCGCACGATTGACAGTCGTTGGCGCGGATGCTGCAATGCAGTATCATGGTGTAAATTTCAATACTATTATGGATTTGTTACAGCGGGTGTCAGCGGATATTTGCTCAGGCAGGCGTTGCGTTTTTCCTTCCGTTATCCAAATGTGCATGATTTTTGTTGTTGCAGTGATATTATTCAGCCCAGAATTGACCGTTGCTGGCGACCTTGGAATTTTTCCGGGTGCCTACCGAAAGATCGAATATAAATAATGTTAAATTATTTTCAAAAAAACAAGGGCAGAAGCGCTGGCAGCAGCGCGCGGACCGGGGTGGCGGCGTTGGGGGTATTGTTAGCGGTGCCTGCGCACGCAGCGTTGAGTGACACTTTTACCCCCTTCGTCGGTGTTGGTTATTCATATGACGACAATTTACTGCGGCTGAGTGACGCAGTGGCGCGCACCGGCGTGCCGATGTCCGATCATTCGCGGCAGATGGTTGCCGGGGTCGGCTTCGAGCGGCCGGTCGGCCGCCAGACCTTCGAGGGTTTGGCAAAGGTGACGAAAGTTAGCTTCGACCGTTTCAGTCAGCTCGACTACAACGCCAAGGAAGCATCGGCTACGTGGAACTGGCAGCTTGGCAATCACGTCCAGGGACGGCTGGGTGGCGACTTCTCCGAGACGTTGGTGCCGTTTAACGATTTCCACAGCGCCGAGCGTAATCTGCGCGTGCAGCGCGGGGAATTTGTCGAGGCCAAGTGGAGCTTCCACCCGGAGTGGCAAGTCCGCGGCGGTTTCAAGCATAACGAATTCGAATATGACCTGCTGTCTCAGCGCTATCTCAATCGTGACGTCGACGGCACCGAGCTGGGCCTGGATTATCTGACTCATCGCGGCAGTACCATCGGCCTGCAACTGAACCATACACGGGCTCGCTACAATGACAGGACGGTGCGTGCGCTTGAGGATTACACGCAGGACAGTGTGCGCCTGAAGGTCTACTGGAAAGTCGGTGATGTGACCGATGTGCAGTTGCTGGTCGGCCGCGCTAAGCGCCACCACGATCTCGCATCGGGCAACGATTCCAGCGGGTTTAATGGCAACTTGCTGGCGCACTGGTCGCCTTTATCAACGCTGACCTTGGTGGGAGCCTTGGCCAAGGAGTTCGAACCGTTTGAAGGCGACTTTGTCAGCTATAGCCTGAACAAGAGGGCAACGCTGAGTGCGATCTGGTCGCCGGCTGTCAAAGTGCGTATCGAGGCAAGATACCAGACGACGCGGCGGGAGTTGCAAGGTCCGATCCGGGTGGTCTTGCCGCAGAATGCAGAGGATTCGACCCGTGTCGGTTCGATCAATGTGAATTACCAGATCAGGACGAATATCAGTCTGGGCGCTTCGATCAACCGGGATGTGCGTTCGTCGAATACGGCGTTCAGCCCTGATTATCGATCCAAAGGTGCTTCCATCAACGCCAATGTGCAGTTCTAGGTCCCGTGAATACTATGATGGTCAATAACGTTCCCGTAATTTTCTTTTTTGAGCGGCTGCTCGATCCGGTCATTGTCATGGGTATGCTGTACCTGTGCCCGATGCTGTTTGGCGTGCCGTTCACCGGCTACTACTTGGTGTTGATGGTGTTGGTGTATTTTGTTTCGTCGGCGGTGTACCAGTTGATCGATCCTTACCGGACTTGGCGCAGCGGCCGTCTGTTGCCATATGCGCGTGACCTGCTACTTGGCTGGGCCGTGACGGTTGCGATCTTGGTGCTGCTGGGGCAGCTCAGCGGCTTGGCGCGCTATTATGACCCGCACAGCATGCTAGCCTGGTTCATCGTCACGCCGGTCCTGCTGCTGACGGCGCACTTGGCCGGTCGCGTTATACAGCGCCGGCGTAACTACCCGAGCGAGGTGCGCTCCGCCGTGATCGTTGGCGCAAATGATGTCGGCTTGCGCTTTGCCCGCGCGGTTGAAAACAATGCCGGCCTGTTCATGAGTGTGGCTGGTTTCTTCGATGACCGCGCCGCCGATCGTCATCCCGAGAGTCTGGCACATCCGGTGCTGGGTACGATGGGCGATATTGCGCAGTATGTGCGTGAGCACCAGATCAAGGCCATCTATATCAGCCAGCCGATCTCGGCGCAGCCGCGCATCCGTAAGCTGCTCGACGAACTGCAAGACACCACCGCCTCCGTCTACTTCCTGCCGGATATCTATGTCTTCGACCTGATGCAGGCGCGCTTTGACAACGTCGGCGGTATGCCAGTCATCGCCATCTGCGAAACCCCGTTCACTGGCCTGAACTACATGCTGAAGCGGCTCAGCGACATCGTGCTGGCCACTGTCATCCAGATTCTGCTGACGCCGATTATGCTGGTGATTGCTGCTGCTGTGAAACTGACGTCGCCGGGGCCGATTATCTTCCGCCAGCGCCGTTACGGCTTGTACGGCGAAGAAATCATTGTCTATAAGTTCCGTTCGATGACGGTGGCCGAAGACGGGGCCAAGGTGGTCCAGGCGACCCGTAACGATCAGCGCGTGACGCGGATAGGGGGCTTCCTGCGTCGCAGTTCGCTTGATGAGTTGCCGCAGTTTATTAACGTTCTGCAAGGACGGATGAGCATCGTCGGCCCGCGTCCGCACGCGGTCACGCACAATGAACAGTATCGCAAGCTGATCAAGGGCTATATGCTGCGCCACAAGGTCAAGCCCGGAATAACCGGCTGGGCGCAGGTGAACGGCTTGCGCGGCGAGACCGAAACGCTGGACAAGATGGAGGCGCGTATCAGCTATGACCTTGATTACCTGCGTCATTGGTCGCTGGCGCTGGATTTGTGGATTATCGTACGTACGATTCATGTTGTGCTGAAACGTGAAAATGCGCACTAGGCAGCAACGGTGCGCCACGTTTAAGTATTGCTTCAGTATTATCGACGCTGACAATATTGACAAGTATGTCGCCCCCTAGCATACTGATTGTTGGTCTGGGTTATTTATCGTTTTATCACTCAATTAGTTGCTATCGAGAGGGGCGGTGCGCCCTCCCGCCAGCCGGTGCCGCTTTTAAAGGAAGTAAATCTTGAACCACTCTATTCAGAAGGCAAAGCGCTGCAGCGCGGCCCGTCGTTTGTTGCCAGTGGCCGTCATGGCTGTGCTGGCGTTGTCTGCCTGCGGCGAGAAGGAAAAGAAGCCTGGCCAGGCGCTGGCTAGCGTGAACGGCGAGGAGATCACCATCTCGCAGTTGAATGAGGAAATGCAACGAGCCAATATTCAAGTGGCGCAGCAGGAACAGGCTAGCAAACAGTTGCTGGCGGCGCTGGTTGATCGGCAGCTGTTACAGTCCGAGGCCAGCAAGGAAAAGATCGACCGTGATCCGAAAGTGATGCAGGCGATCGAACGGGCCAAAGCGTTGATCATTGCTCAGGCCTATCTGCAAAAAAAGGTTGGCAATATCACCAAGCCCAGCTCCGCCGAGGTCGAGCAATACTTCAGCAAGCATCCGGAATTCTTTAGCCAGCGCAAACAGTTTGACATGCGCCAGCTGGTGCTGGCGTCGAAGGATTTGACGCCGGAACTGACTGCTGCGATTGACGCAGCCAAGTCGCTGGAGGATGTTGCCAGCTGGCTGGACAGCCACAAGGTGAAATACGCGCGCGCCCAGTTGTCGCGCACCAGCAGTGATTTGCCGCCGGAGCTGAGCGGCAAACTGAGCAGTATGCCGAAGGGACAGCTGTTCATCGTCAAGGAGGGCGAGCGTAGCATTCTGATGACCCTGGTCGACGTCAAGGAGGCGCCAGTGACGCTGGAGGTGGCAGCGCCGCAAATCGAGCAGGCGCTGATGTCACAGCGCAGCAAGGCGGCCTCCGAGGCGGAGCTGAGCCGACTGCGCGCCGATGCCAAGATCGTCTACTTCAACAAGGTCACGGGCGCAGCTGAACCGGTCAAACCAGCGGACGCAGCGCCTGCCGACGGCAAGACCGCCACCGAGCGCGGCGTTGCCGGCTTGAAGTAAGGCATTTCCACTATTTTAAGAGGTTGAACATATGATGAAACGATTCGTGCTATGGATGTCGATGGCGCTGCTGGGGATGAGCTGGTCGGTCGCGCAGGCGCAGGACTTGACGCTGGGCGCTGGAGATGTCGTCAAGATGTCGGTATTTAATAATCCTGACATGACGGTTGAAACCCGGGTCAGCGATGGCGGCTATATGAGCGTGCCGCTGGTGGGGCAAGTCAAGGTGGCCGACCTGACGGTGGCGGCGGCCGAGAAGAAAATTGCCGGCCAACTGGAGAGCGGCGGGTTCGTGCGCAACCCGCAGGTGAATCTGCTGGTGACGGTGCTGCAAAGTCAGCAGGTGTCGGTGTTGGGCCAGGTGAATCGTCCGGGGCGCTATCCGCTGGACAGCAAGCGCAGCGTGCTGGACACGGTGGCACTGGCCGGCGGTATCGCGGCGGACGGTGGCGACACCATCACGCTGATTAGCAAACGCAATGGTGAAAACCGTCGCGAAGTGATCGACATCATCGACGTTGCCCGTAGTGGCGAGCCGAATCGCGGTTTCTCGCTGGTTGGCGGCGATATCATCTATGTCGAGCGCGCACCGCGCTTTTACATCTACGGTGAGGTGCAGCGTCCTGGCACCTTCCGTCTCGAGCGGGCAATGACCGTGATCCAGGCCTTGTCGGCGGGCGGTGGACTGACCCCGCGCGGCACCGAACGCGGCATCCGCATCAAGCGCCGTGGTACCGATGGCGTGCTGCAAACCATCGATGCCAAACATGACGATCTGGTGAAAGCCGACGACGTCATCTACGTCAAGGAAAGCTTGTTCTAAGCCACAGAGCGGCAGAGCTGCCTGGCAGCGTCCGGCTCCGGTTTTATTTTTACGTATTGAAAGCACACTATGAATCTCTCCCAGTTACTGCTGATACTGCGGGCGCGCCGCAAAGCTGCCTTGCTGACGCTGTTAGCGACGGTGCTACTTACCCTGGTGGTCAGCCTGATCATCCCGCCAACCTATAAGGCCACCGCTTCCCTGGTGATGAACTACAAGGGGATCGATCCGGTTACCGGGCTCGGCATGCCAGGCCAGCTACTGCCTGGCTATATGGCGACCCAGATCGACATCATCACCAGCAAGAACGTGGCCTTGCGCGTGGTCGACTCGCTGAAGCTGGCGAGCAGTCCGGCTGTCATCGAGCAGTTCAATGATGATACCGGCGGCAAGGGCACAGTGCGCGATTGGCTGGCCGACCTGCTGCTGAAAAAGATCAATATCGTGCCATCGCGTGAGAGCAGCGTGGTCGATGTCACCTTCAAGGGCGCCGATCCTGACTTCGTAGCGGCGGTGGCGAATGCCTTTGTTGACGAATATCTGAAGCTGAACGTGCAGTTGAAAGTCGACCCGATGAAACGGGCTACTGCCTATTTCAACGGCCAGATCAAGCAGCAGCGCGACCTACTGGAAGCGACGCAGAGCCGGCTGTCGAAGTATCAGCAGGAACATGGCATTGTCAGTGTCGACAATCGCCTCGACGTGGAACAGAATCGTCTGAATGATTTGTCCGCACAGCTGGTGGCTGCGCAAGGTCAGCTGATGGAAGCGACCTCCCGTCAGCGCATGGCCGTGGGCGGTAGCGCGGACTCGCCGGATGTGGCGGCCAGCCCGCTGATTCAGAACCTCAAGCTGAACCTGGGCAACGCGGAAGCCAAGCTGGCGGAGATTGGCCAGCGCCTGGACCGCAATCACCCGCAATACCAGAGCGCCAAAGCCGAGGTGGAGAAACTGCGCTCGGAGCTGCGTGAGCAGCTGAACAACGCTGCCAGCAGCATCGGCGGCAACGCGCAAATCCTGCGCCAGCGCGAGGCGGCGGTACGCGCTGCGCTGAACGAGCAAAAAACCAAGGTACTGGAACTCAACCGCACCCGCGATGAGATGGGCGTGCTGACCAAGGAACTGGAAAACGCCCAGCGCGCCTATGACGCGACGTCGCAGCGCCTGAGCCAGACCAAGATCGAGGGACAGGCCGACCAGACCGATATCGCAGTGCTGAATCCTGCGGTGCCGCCGATCGAACCAAGCACGCCGAAACTGCTGCTGAACCTGATCCTGTCGGTGTTGATGGGTATTATCCTGGCAGTGGCGGTGGCGGTGTTCAGCGAGCTGACCGACCGTCGCGTACGCTCGGCCGCCGATCTGGTGGCGGTGGCCAAGGTGCCGGTGTTGGGCGTACTGGACTGGAAAGCGCCGAAAAAGCGCCGCTTCAGCCTGAAACGCCGCAGCGCGTTGCAGCAAAAAATGATCGCAAACTGATGATATGGTGCCTCCGATGACCCAAGTTACTCCTTCGCTCTCCATCAAGCCCTCGGCCAGCGCGCCGGACTCCAGCATGGGGCGTATCCTGCTCGACATGGGCAAACTCAAGCCGGAGGACGGTGAGCGCATCCTGCGCCTGCAGAAAGAGCAGGGGCTGCGCTTCGGCGAAGCGGCGCAGCGGCTCGGCCTGGTGACTGCCGCTGACATTGAAATGGTGCTGGCGCGTCAGTTCGATTACCCGTACCTGCAACGCGGCCAAGGCAACTTTGCTGATGAACTGGTGGCGGCTTATGCGCCGTTCAGCCCGCAGGTCGAAATGCTGCGCGCGGTGCGCAGCCAGCTGATGCTGCGCTGGTTCAACGGTGAGCGCAAGGCGCTGGCGGTGCTGGCGGTAAATCCCGGCGAGGGCGCCAGCCTGTTCGCCGCCAACCTGGCAGTGGTGTTCTCCCAGTTGGGCGAGCAAACGCTGCTGGTGGATGCCAACCTGCGCCAGCCGCGCCAGAGCCAGATCTTCAGCCTCGACACCAAGCAAGGCCTGTCCGATATCCTGGTCGGCCGCGCCGATCTGGATGTGATCGCCAAAGTGCCGTCGTTTGTCGACCTGTCGGTGCTGCCGTGCGGCACCCTGCCACCCAACCCGCAGGAACTGCTGAGCCGTAGCACCTTCCTCCAGGTTAACCTCGAAGTCAGCAATCGCTATGATGTGGTGCTGTACGACGTTGCTGCCTTCTCCAGCGGTGCCGATGCGCTGGCGATCGCCGCCCGCCTGGGAGGCGTGCTGCTGGTGGTGCGCCAGAACAGTACTGCGCTGGACGATATCGCGGTGGTGTCCGAGCAGCTGGGCCGGGTGGGCGCCGAAGTGGTTGGCACCGTACTGGTCGACTACTAATCATGAGCAATACCGTTCAGTGGGAGATGGCGCAGGTGTTGGCGCGCCCCCAGTTCTACCGGTTGTGGTGGCCGCTGGCGCTGGGACTGGTGGCCATGTACGGCCCGACGTTTTATGATCTGGGCACTGGACTGTGGAGCACCGAGGGCTACGCCCACGGGCCGATCATCCTGCTGCTGGCGCTGTGGCTGATTGCGCGCCAATGGCCGGCCATGTGGCAGGCCACCGAAGGGCGGCCAGCCATGCCGATGGGCTGGGTGCCGCTGGTGCTGGCGCTGTGCCTGTATGTTTTCGGGCGCGCGCAGGATGTGCTGATGTTTGAAATCGGCTCCTTCATCCTGATCCTGGCGTCGCTGCTGCTGATTTTGCGTGGTCCCAAGGCGCTGGCGCTGCAATGGTTCCCGTTCTTCTTCATGCTGTTCATGATCCCGTTGCCTGGCGCCGTGGTTGGCGCGCTGACCATGCCGATGAAGATGGCGGTGTCGTACGTGACCGAATTGCTGTTGTACTGGGCCGGCTACCCGATTGCCCGCAGCGGCGTGACGTTGCAGATCGGCCAGTACCAGCTGCTGGTGGCGGACGCCTGCGCCGGCTTGCAGACCTTGCTGACGCTGGAGGCGCTGGGGCTGTTTTACCTGAACGTGGTCAAGCACACCTCACCGCTGCGTAACGTGGTGCTGGCCTGCCTGATCATCCCGATCTCGTTCACCGCCAATGTGATCCGTGTGATCGCCTTGACGCTGATTACTTATTATTTCGGCGATGCCGTGGGCCAGGGCTTCCTGCATGGTTTCGCCGGCATGGTGTTGTTTATCAGTGCGCTGTTGCTGATTATCGGCGTTGACTCCTTGCTGCAGTTTGGTGTCAAGCTGCACGTGAACAAGCAACAGACGCTACCAGGAGCAAGCAAATGACGGTATGGCGCAGAAACCTGGTGTTGATGGTGCTGATGGTGCTGGCCTCCGGACTGGCCGCCGCCTGGCGCCCGACCGAGAAACTGGTCACCGGACGGCCGCCGGTCAGCTTGTCGGCACTGGTGCCGGCCAGCTTCGGCGAGTGGCGCGAAGAACCGCAGACGGTGGCGATGGTGGTCGATCCGCAGCAGCAGGCCACGATTGACAAGATCTACCAGCAAACCTTGTCGCGCACCTACATCAACCGCGATGGCGAGCGCATCATGCTGTCGCTGGCCTATGGTGACGACCAGCGCGACTCGATGCAGCTGCACTATCCGGAAGTGTGTTATCCGGCCCAGGGCTTCCAGCTGCGTTCCAACGAACGTGGCGTGCTGGATACCGGCGCCGGCGTGATTCCGGTGCGGCGCCTGATGGCCACGCTTGCTGGCCGCAGCGAACCGGTCACCTACTGGACCCTGATCGGCGAGCACGCGGTGATGGGCGGCACCAGCACCAAGCTGGCGCAGATACGTTACGGCTTGCATGGCAAGATTCCGGACGGTCTGTTGTTCCGCGTGTCGTCGTTCAATGCCGATCCGGCGGCCGGTCATGCCTTGCAGGAGCGCTATGTGCGCAGCATGGTGGCGGCGCTGTCGCCCGAAGCGCGCGTCAAGCTGATTGGCGCTACTTTTCAGTAAAATTGTATAACCGGTGCGGCGCCTGTCGCCGCACCTTTTCGACGCGGAGGTCATCGCGTCCTTGCTGTGTTCCGATGGTATGCCTATGAATGTCTCTCTACGCTCTACTGGTTTGGCTTTTGTCTGGCTAGGATTGGCTTTTTTCATCCTGGCGGCCAGCGCGGCGATCGCCTTGGTTGGTCCGCTGGCTGGCATCGCTGGCGTTGGACTAGGTGGCGCGCTATTGTTCTTCCTGATCCTGCAATTCCGTACGGAGAGCAACCGCAACTGGTTTTTGTGGGTCATCTTTATCCTGCCGTTAGCCGTAGGCTTTGTGCGCAAGGTAACCGGCATTTCGTTGTTTGGCGTGTGGCAGATGGGTGTGCTGGCGCTTGCCATGTTCGGGCTGGCCAAATTCTGGCACGACATCCGCCGCGAGGCCTTGCTGCGCGGCGCCATGGTCGCCTTCGTGGTGTTTCTTGCGATCGGCTCGCTGTCCACCTTCTTCGGCCGCAGCCAGCAATACGCAGCGGCGTACCAGATATTTTCCGATCTGAAGCCTGTTGTCGCGCTGGCGTTGGGCTACGCCTTCGCCTGGAATTCACAGGTCGAAAAACTGCTGTGGTTTATGGTGCGCTGGTTTTGGTTGCCATGCCTGGCCATGGTGGCGTTTGAATGGGTGGCGCCGGGGATATACTTTAAAATCTTCGCATCGGGTCAGGCATTGAATGCCTCGGTTGACCCGCTCGGTCTGCTGCCGTCGCGTGCGGTGGGGATGTTCGAGCACCCCTCCTTCCTGGCCAATACCGGCGCCACATTCGGCTTGCTGGCGCTGGGCCGCTCGCTGATGGCGGATGAAGAGCATCCGCCTTGTTGGCTTGCGGTGTGTATGAACTTTTTGCTGATTGTTTGTGGTGTGCAGCGGCAGGAGATGGTCGGTTTTCTGGTGTCGGGCGCGATGATCTTCGTGCTGGTCAAACCCAAACAGATGTTTGCGCGAGTCGTGATCGGCGGGGCGCTTGGCTTGATTGCATCGGTGATATTTTTATCAGTGTTCCAGGAAAACTTGCAAAAAGAAGCGGGGCAGTGGGGCTATGGAACTGTAGGTGCATTACAACAACCGCGTGCGCAAATCTTTGACGGCGCGTTGGTCACAGCCAAGACGTATTACCCACTGGGTTCTGGTTTTGGAACTTATGGTGGCGCTGGCGCAGAGAAATTTGACCATAGCCTGTATGACCGGCTTGGCTTTAATCGCTACTTCTGGTATGGCAAGCAAAACTACTTAATGGATACTTACTGGCCGAACTCGTTGGCGGAAACTGGCTTCTTCGGCGCGTTCACTTTATTACTCTCCTATGTTCTGCTATGGCTTTATGCTATAAAAAGAAGTGTGAAGGAATTGGCCCCCAAGGCACGCGCTTACTGGTTATCAACAATGGCAATGATGGCTTATATGATCATGTTGTCGTTTAGTTCGCCGGCGTTCCAAGATATCCGACTCTTCAGCCTATCGGCGATGCTGTTTGGCATTGCTTCAACAGTTTCCAAGGAAAAACAGTCATGAATGCAAATCATCAGCTTAGGAGTGCCGTCTTCACCCTGCTCGGCTTACCGCTGGTGGCTATTGCCGCTGATCAGTGTACAGCGCCGTCCACGAAGCAGTTGGCGTTAGACATCAATACTGCGGTGGTCACGCGCGCGGGGATTCCTAAGGAATTGTTCGGCTTTAACGTGCCATGGAGTGACTTTCAATCGTCTTATGTGAACCAGGAAGGCGTGGTGCGTGAAGATCTGTATCCTTTGCTGGCGCCTTTTGCCGGTGCGGTTTATCGCTACCCTGGCGGTAATCCCACCAATAACTTTGAGTGGAAAAAAACCGTTGGCGCGACGGCTGCCCGCACTACCATGGTGTCGGATTTTAATAATAAGACCGTGCCCAGCTTCGGCCTGGATGAGTTTGGTGGTTTCGTAAAACGCCTGAATAGTCGAGCCATCCTGACGCTGAATATTTATGGCAAAGTGGCGACGCCATCGACCGCTGATGCGGCCAGCGCGGATGCGGTGGGCATGCTTAATTATGTGCGTACCACCTCGCCGTTCAAGTGCGTGACAGGCGCCAGCTGCGGCGTGATGGCAGTGGAACTTGGCAATGAACTCGATCTGGCGCCAATTAACTGGTCCGCCAGCACCTATGTCACGCGCGCTGGCGCTGTGATCAGCGCAGTCAACAAAACTGCCAATCTGAGCGGGATTGAATGGGTTGTTTCAGGGCGCACCGCACCATGGAGCGGTACCGACTATAACGATTTCAACGACACGCTGGCGACCGGACTGTCCAAGGTGGCGCGTGGTATTGCCATTCATCCGTACTATGATGGCATCGACATTCCTTACGCCATGAAGTTTGTCAATGCGTTCGGCAAGACCTGGACCACCGCGCGTTCGGACGGCAAGGTGTATGTGACCGAGCATGCGCGTTGGCCGACCGTGCCCAAAGTGGGGGAGTGGCGCGACAACTGGTATATGGCCACCAGCCTGGGCGGCGCGATTTCGTCGGTCGACTTCTTGCTGGCGCTGATGGGCAACAACCAGGTCGCCAGCAGCAACTGGCACGCGCTGGGTAATGCGGGACCATGGAATTTGATACGCGTCAGCAAGCTGGACAACAAGCTGTATCCCAGCCCGGTTTACTGGGGCTTGCGCACAGCGCGCGAGGCGTATCTCGACAATCTGGTCCAGGTCAAATACACGGTGCCCAAGTCCACCAGCGGTTATTCTGGCGGCTATGACGTGAAACTGGTCGGCATGAGCGCCACCGGCGGCAATAGCGCCAGTGTGATCGGTGTCAATCGTGGCACCGAGCCGTATCTGGTCACGATCAACTGGAGCGCCGGCAAACGTAATGCCGGCACCGCTACGCTGCGCACCACCACGGCAGCGTCGGCCGCCACCGACAATACCGACAACGCACCGAATGCCGTGACCATGGCGTCCAGCCAGAAGCAGCTGGCGTCGCGTACGAGCTCGTCCTGGTGTGTACCAGCGCAATCGGTGTTCTCGATCGTCGAACCATAATAAGGTAGGGCGCACGACGCCAGAAGGCTGCGGCCGATGTCGGGGACTGGTGGCTGGTCCCCGCAGCCGTTGGCGTGATCATCATCATGCTGGCATCGTGCGGTTTGTAATCCACGCTTTTTTGACTCATTCATGCAGCCACTCCAGGCCATACGAAAAATCCGCGTTGTGGCTGAAATGCGTTATCGGGTCGCGGCGATCCGGCGTCTGGCCGCGCGCCGCAGTCCGCCGCCCGTTGGCCGGCCTGCACATCTGATCCTGCTGCCGTCCGATCCACAACAAGTGCTGGGGTCGCGTGGCGATCAGGCCATGCTGTTATCGGTGATTGCCGAATTCCGCCGGCTGCACCCGGCCGCAAAAATCTCGCTCATCACCGCGCCCGACGCCGCCGCACTGAGCGGCAGCATACCCGGCGTGGAGGCCTTGCCGATCTGGGGCCGGCGTCGCCTGCGCGGCATCGGCCTGGCGGGTCTGCGCGGCGCCAGCCACATGGCGGTGATCGGCGCCGACATCATGGATGGCTATTACTGGCCGGTGACCGTGCTGCGGATTGCCATGCTGTGCGAATCGGCGCGCCTGCAAGGGTTGCAGGTAGGCGTGCTGGGCTTCAGCTTCAATGCCGCGCCGCATCCGGCCTGCGTGGCCGCGCTGGCCGCGCTGCATGCGGACATCGGCTTGTATGGCCGCGATCCGCTGTCGGTGCAACGCTTTGCCGAGCATTGTGGCCGCGCCATTCCGCTGGTGGCCGACGTGGCGTTCTGCCTGACGCCGCGCAGCACGGCGGCGGTGACGGAGGTTGCCGCCTGGAGCGCCGCCCGGCGCGCCGAAGGGCGGGTGGTGGTCGGCTTCAATCTGCATCGGATGCTGCTGGATGTGCCGGGCGCCTGCGACGAAGCCACGGCGGTGGCGGTGGCGGCGCAGGGACTGGCGCGCTTGATACGCGAGCGTCACGCCGCAGTGCTGCTGATGCCGCACGACTTCCGTGATGGCCCGAATGACTACAGCATGCTGGCGCATTGCCTGGCGCTGCTGCCGTCGGCGCTGCTGGCGCAGGTGTTGCTGCCCGCCACTGAATTCATGGCCGATGAACTGAAGGCGCTGGTGGCCCATTGCGACGTGGTGCTGACCGGCCGCATGCACCTGGCGATCGCCGCGCTGGGGAGTGGCGTGCCGATCGCCGCCGCGTCCTACCAGGACAAGTTCGAAGGCTGCCTGGCGCACTTTGGCTTGCCGGCCTCGGTGATCCTGCAACCGCGCCAGCTGGGTGACGCCGACGCGGTGTGGTACTGGCTGCGCGACGCGGTCGATACGCGCGCCGCCATGGCGGCGCAGATCGCTGTGCGCCTGCCGCAAGTGCTGCAACTGTCGCAAGGCAATATCCGGTGGATGGGCAAGTTGCCAGCGCCCGCCACCGCCACCGGCAGCGTGGCGATCCTGTGCTTTACCGGGGATTCGGGCCTGACCGACTACAGCGTATCGCTGGCGCGGGCCTTGCTGCCGTACGCGCAGCCGGAGCTGATCACGGCTGCCAGCCTGACCCCGCGCTTCGCCACGCTGGGCTTCAAGGTCCGGCTGGCGTTCCGCCGCTCGCGCCACTATCTGCTGGATATGCCGCCGCTGGTGCTGCGGCTGCTGCGCGAGCGTCCCGACTGCGTGTTGCAGCAAGGACCGCTCAAGCTGCCGTTGCTGGAAGCAGCGCTGGCCATGCTGCTGCGCCTGGCCGGCATCCGCACGGTGCTGGTGGTACATGATGTGTTGCCGCACTACCCGCGTGTGTGGAGCCGCTGGGAGTACCGCTGGTTTTATCGCGGCTTTGAACGGCTGGTGGTGCATTCGCTGGCCGCGCGCGATGCGGTCGCTGCGCTCGGCGTGCAGCGGCCGATGCTGGTGGTGCCGCACGGCGTCTACGACCTGTTTCGCCTGAGCGGGATCAGCAGGCCGCAGGCGCGCGCCGGGTTGCCCGGCTTGGCGGCGGACGATTTTGTGGTGCTGTTTTTCGGCCATCTGGAACCGCGCAAAGGGCTGGCGGAATTCCTGGCGGTGGCGCGTGATATGCGCGATGTCGCCGGCGTCAAGTTCGTGGTGGCCGGCAATGGCGAGATGCGGCAGCACGGCGCCGCCTGCGCAGCGCTGATGGCGCAGGCACAGCGCTGGCCGAATGTGCTGCTGGACCAGCGGCGGATTCCCTTCGAAGAAGTCGAGCGCTATTTCGCCGCCAGCGACGTGGTGGCGCTGCCTTACCGCGAGGGCACCACCAGCGGCGTGTTGAAACTGGCGATTGCCTTTGGGGTGCCGGTGCTGGCCAGCCGCGTAGGCGATTTTCCGGAACAGGTGCCAGCCGGCGCCGGCGTGCTGTTCGACGCTGGCGAGGGACTGGCGGAAAGGCTGCGCAGCGCGCTGGACAGCGTGCGCGCCGATCCCGCGCCTTACCGTGCGGCGATGCAGCATGCCGCCCTTGCTTGCGACTGGGACAGCATTGCCCGCGCTTACGCTCACTTCATTTTTGATCGGGAACCCGCGCGTGCCGCGATTGCTTAGCATTAATAACTACCATTACCGTCGTGGCGGCTCAGATGTGGTGTATCTGGAGCATGCGGCGCTGATGCAGGAGCAGGGCTGGGACAATGCCTTCTTTTCCATGCATCATCCGCAGAACATGGCGACCCCATGGTCGGAATACTTTGTCGGCGAGATCGAGTATGGACACGCCTATACGCTGACGCAAAAGCTGGCGATGGCATCCAAGGTGGTGTACTCGCGCGAAGCGCAGCGCCAGCTGACACGGCTGCTGGACGGCTACCGCGCCGATGTCGCGCATTTGCACTGTATCTATCACCATTTGTCGCCGTCGATCCTGAGCACGCTGGAGCAGGCCGGGGTGCCGATGGTGATGACCGCGCATGATCTGAAGATCGCCTGCCCGGCCTACAAGATGTACAACCAGCAGGGCGTCTGCGAACGCTGCAAGGGAGGCAAGCTGAGCAATGTACTGACGCATCGCTGCGTGCGCGGCTCGCTGGCGGCCAGCGCCATCGTGATGGTTGAAAGCAGCGTGCACCGCTGGCTGAACAGCTATCAGGGCAAGCTTAGCAAGGTGGTGGTGCCAAGCCGCTTTTTCATGGAGAAGTTTGTCGAATGGGGCTGGCCGCGCGAGCGGTTTGCCTACATTCCCAATTATGTCGACGCCAGCCGTTTCACGCCGGACTACCGGCCGGGCGATTATTTCCTGTATTTCGGCCGGCTGGTCGCGGAAAAAGGCGTTGCCACGCTGATGCGGGCGGCAGTGGCTGCCGGCGTCCCGCTGAAGCTGGTCGGTACCGGTCCGCTGGATGCGGAGCTGCGCGCGCTGGCGGCGCAGCTGGGCGGCGACATCAGCTTCCTCGGCTACCGCGCGGGCGCGGCGCTGCACGACCTGGTGCGCGGCGCGCGCGCGGTGGTATTGCCGTCGGAATGGTATGAAAACGCGCCGATGACCGTGCTGGAAAGCTTTGCACTGGGCAAGCCGGTGATTGGCGCCGCCATAGGCGGCATTCCCGAGCTGGTGACCGATGACGCCACCGGCTGGACCTTTGCCAGTGGCGATGTCGCGCAGCTGGCGGCCCAGCTGGCGCGGGTGGCCAGCTTGCCGGCCGCGCAGCTGGAGCAGATCGGCAAGACTGCACGGGCGCTGGTCTGCCGCGACTTCAGCCGCGCCGCGTATTTGCAGGCCATGCTGGCGTTGTACGCCGATCTCGGCGTGCGCTGAAGCGTCCGGCCGCATGCGATACTGCGGCTTTCAATCAACTAGACAGGGGAATCTATGCGTGGGCTGATCGCCGCTCTTCGTCGTTTGCTGAAGGCCTGCCCGCGTTGTCACGCGCGCTATACCCGCGCCAAGTATTTTGTGCTCAGCCTGGCGCGTCTGCGCTACGGCGCCACCGACCTGCGACAGGTCTGGCGCCACATGTACTGGCAGCGCGAACCGCAGATGGCGGCCGGCCCGCTGCAGGCCAAGCTGCTGTTCTACTATCACAAGATCGAAAAAGGCTTGTGCATGCCGGGCCCGCGCCGCCTGTTCGGGCTGGAAGTGCTACCGCAAGTGATGCGCCTGCTGGAAGCCTGGGAGCAGGGCGGGCACGAGCGCGACGACCCGATCTATCTCGGCGCCCTCAGCAGCCTCAGCGCTTATCGGGCGCGGCTGCTGGAGCACGGGCTGGACCGCGAGCAGCGCATCCTGCCGCAGATCGACGCCTTCCTGCGCACGCGGCCCGCCGCAGCCAGCGCGCCGAGCACGCCGGTGGTCACGCTGGCGGCGCCGCCGGCGGTCAGTTATGCGCAGCTGCTGGCGCTCAGCGAGGCGCGCCGCAGCTACCGCGACTTTGCGCCGACGCCGGTGCCGGAGCAGTTGTTGCAGCAGGCGGTACAGCTGGCGCAACTGAGCCCGTCAGCCTGCAACCGCCAGCCGTGCCGCCTGTATGCGATCAGCGACGCGCAACGCAAGCAACAGTTGCTCAGCCATCAGAACGGCAACCTTGGCTTCGGCCACCTGGCGCCGGTGGTGCTGGTGATCACCGCCGACATGCGTTATTTCTTCGATGCGAGCGAACGCCATCAGCCTTATATCGACGGCGGCCTGTTTTCCATGTCGCTGCTGTATGCGCTGCAAGTGCAAGGGCTGGTCAGCTGCTGCCTGAACTGGTGCGTGACGCCTGCCACCGACCATGCCGCCCATCAATTGCTGGGCTTGCCCGATGCGGAACGCATCGTCATGCTGATGGTGGCTGGCTACCCGCCGCCAGCCAGCCTGGTGCCGCGCTCGCACCGCAAGCGGCTATCGCACGTGCTGGTCGCGCGCTGAGCCGATGGCCCATCACTACAGTCTGTCGGCGCTGAAGCAGTCGCTGCTGCACTTCCTGGTCGGCAAGCTGCTCAATGGCCTGATCGGTCTGCTGACCATCATGCTGCTGGTGCGCACGGTGGGGCCGGCCGAGTATGGCGTCTACATCGCTTTTGCCGCCTTGCAGGTATCGCTGCTGGCGGCGTCGGCGCTGGGCATCGAAACCGCGGCCGAACGTTTTCTGCCGGAATTCCGTAGCCAGCATGACGACCGCGAATTGTCGGGCCTGGTGCTGCTGGCGCTCGGCGCGCGCGCCGCCACGCTGTTGCTGCTGGTCGTGGCGGGATGGCTGGTGGCGCCGTGGCTGACGGCGGCGCTGGGCCTGGCGGACTATGTTTATCTGTTCCGCCTGTGGCTGCTGGCGATTTTTTGCAACGGCATGCTGGCGCTGTCGGTGGCCTTGCTGGAGGCGATGTTGCACCAGCGTCAGGCGGCACGCTGCACCACGGTCTACAGCGGCTTGCGCTTGCTGCTGCTGCTGTCCAGCATGCAGGCCGGCACGCTTGATCTGGCTGCGCTGGTGTACGTGGAAATCGCTGCAGCTGGCGTGGCCGCCATCACCGCCTGCACCTTGCTGCTGCGACGCTTCTCCGGCCCCGGCTGGCGTAGCGGCTGGGAAATTGCCTTGAGACATAGGCAGCGCATGGGCCGCTTTGCCGTGTTCAACTACAGCGCCCAGCTGGTGTTCCAACTGTTCAATGCGCAAGCGATGAAATTGCTGGTGACGCGACTGCTGGGGCTGATACAGGCGGGGCGTTATGGCTTTGTGTACAACCTCAGCGATACCGTGCAACGCTATTTGCCGGCGCAGTTGCTGCTGCGCCTGATTAAACCGGTATTTGTCAGCCGCTATCTGCGCACCCGGGACTTCAGCCTGCTGAATGACATGGCGCGCCTGATCCTCAAGCTCAATTTGTTATTGTTGACGCCAGGCATCGCTTTAGCGGCGGTGTATGGCGACGCCGTACTGGGCTGGCTGTCGGACGGCCGCTACGGCGACGCCGGCTGGGTGCTGGTCGGCGTGCTGGGATTGCTGGTCAGCAGCAGCCACCAGCAGGTGTTGTCCTTGCTTGCCGGCACGCTGGAACGCAATGCCATGCAACTGTGCGCCGGCCTGGCGTCGTCGCTGGCGCTGCCCTGTGCATGGTTCTTGCTACCATTATTTGGCATTTATGGTGCAATCGTCTCGTCGGCAATCGGTGGTTTAATTTATAATCTAATTGCAATTATTTACTTGCGTCGGGCCGGCTACGACTACCGGCCGGACGGACGCGGCGCGCTGATTTTCATGCTCGCCGGCGCGGCGCTGTGCGCCGTGGCGGGGCTGATGCGACTGAGCTGGCCAGGTATGACGGGGGGGGCAATGGCTTTGTTGCTGGGGGCGCCGGTTTATTTACTGATCGTGCGGGGAATGGGCGCGTTTAGCGATGCCGAACGCGCCATGCTCAATGCCGTGCTGCCGAGGAAAGTATTCGTCTTTTGACGGCGCTGCGGTAGTGTCGACTACAACATATATTGAGTAAATTGATCAGGAGTAATAAATGAAGATAAAAGCAATCCGTATCCTGGGTACGCGCGGGATACCGGCCAATCACGGCGGATTTGAAACGTTTGCGGAGCAACTGGCGCTGTATCTGGTGGCGCGGGGCTGGCGGGTGACGGTGTATTGCCAGCAGGATGAGGCGGGTGAGGTGCATGAAGACGAGTGGATGGGCGTGCACCGGGTGCATATTCCGGTCACGCAAGGCGGCGCGCTGGGCACTGTGGTGTTCGACTGGAAATCGACGCTGCACGCGGGCCGCTCGCCTGGCCTGATCCTGACGTTGGGCTATAACACGGCGGTGTTCGGCCTGTGGTATCGCATCAAGGGCCTGACCAATTTCTTCAATATGGATGGCATCGAGTGGCGCCGGCAGAAATGGGGCACGGTGGCCAAGGTGTGGTTCTACCTGAATGAATGGGCTGGCGCGTGGCTGGGCAACCACCTGATCGCCGATCACCCGGAAATCAAGAACCACTTGAGCTCACGCGTCCAGCGCAGCAAGATCACCACCATTGCCTACGGCGGCAAGCTGGTGGAGCAGGCCGACGTCGGCAAGCTGGCGCACTATGGACTGGAACCGAACGGCTATGCGATCCTGATTGCCCGCGCGGAACCGGAAAATTCGATTCTGGAAGTGGTGCGCGCATGGGCGCGCAAGCCGCGCGGCCTGAAACTGGTGGTGCTTGGCAAGTACGATCCCAACCACGCCTACCAGGCATCGGTGACGGCGGCCGGCTCGGACGAGGTGCTGTTTGTGGGTGCGGTCTACGACGCGCCAACGGTGGAAGCGCTGCGCTTCTACGCGCGCCTGTACATCCATGGTCACCAGGTTGGCGGCACCAACCCGTCGCTGGTGGAAGCACTGGGCGCGGGCAATGCCGTGCTGGCGCACGACAACGGCTTTAACCGCTGGGTGTGCGGTCCCGATGCGCGCTTCTTCGACGGCGAGCAGGGCTGCGCCCAGGTGCTCGACACGCTGCTCAGCGATGAGACGCAACTGCAACGCATGCGCAGCGCCAGTGCCCAGCGTCACCGCGAAGCATTCACCTGGGACGCCATTCTGGCGGATTACCTGGCGTTGCTGGCGCCGCACGCCGACCTGATGCTGGCCGAGGCGCCAGCACCAGCGGGCGCCGCGCGGATCAAGGACTAAGGGATGGCGGGGCTGCACATCCTGGTCACTGGCGGCACCGGGTTTATCGGTTCGCACACGGCGGTGGAATTGCTGAATGCCGGCCACACCGTGGTGCTGGTGGATAACCTCAGCAACAGCAAGGCCGAGGTCTTGCCGCGGCTGCAGCGCATCAGCGCCAGGGCGCCACTGTTCGAATGCCTGGACCTGCGTGACCGCGCCGGCCTGAGCGCGCTGTTTGCGCGCCATCGTTTCGACGCGGTGGTGCACTTTGCCGGCCTGAAGTCGGTGGCCGATTCGGTGGCGCAGCCGCTGCATTATTACGACAACAATGTCGGCGGCAGCATGGTGTTGCTGGAAGTGATGGCGGCGGCGGGCGTGAAGACGCTGGTGTTCAGTTCCTCGGCCACCGTGTATGGCGAACGGGTGCGCTCGCCGATCCTCGAAGATTTTCCGCTGCTGCCGGCCAATCCTTATGGGCGCAGCAAATGGATGATCGAGGAAATGTTGCGCGACCAGGTGGGGGCCGCGTCGGGCTGGCGGGTGGCGATACTGCGCTATTTCAATCCGGTGGGCGCGCATGAAAGCGGACTCATAGGGGAAGACCCGCGCGGCGTGCCGCAGAACCTGTTGCCGTATATTGGCCAGGTGGCGGCTGGCCAGCGTGCCCGTCTGCCGGTGTACGGCGCCGATTACGAGACGCCGGACGGCACCGGCATGCGCGACTACATCCACGTGGTCGACCTGGCGCGGGGCCACCTCAAGGCGCTGGAGCAACTGTCGGCCGCACCGGGTTTGCGCACCTACAACCTCGGTGCGGGACGCGCTCACAGCGTACTGGAAATGGTGCGTGCCTTCGAGCAGGCCAGCGGTCGCGCCGTGCCGTATGAAATCCTGCCGCGGCGCGCAGGCGATATCGCCGCCTATTATGCCGACGCCAGCCTGGCGCAGCGCGAGCTGGGGTGGCGCGCCACGCGCAGCGTGGCGCAGATGTGCGCCGATGTCTGGCGCTGGCAGATGCAGGCGGCAGCGTAACGCAAGCACAAATTTATGTTGGTAAACTCTCTGGAGCATACACGATGAAAGCAATGATCTTGGCGGCTGGCAAAGGTACGCGGGTACGACCTCTGACCTATGATTTACCCAAACCGATGATCCCCATCCTGGGCAAGCCGGTGATGGCGTATCTGATTGAGCATCTGGCCAAATACGGGGTCAAGGAAATCATGGTCAATGTCAGCTACCTGCACGAGAAAATCGAGAATTTTTTCGGCGAGGGCCACCAGTACGATGTGCAGATCGGTTATTCCTTCGAAGGCTACACGCTGGATAACGGCGACGTGGTGCCGCAGCCGCTGGGTTCGGCCGGCGGCATGAAGAAGATCCAGCAGTTCGGCGGCTTCTTCGACGAAACCACCATCGTCCTGTGCGGCGATGCGCTGATCGATCTCGATATCAAGTCGGCGCTGTTCGAGCACAAGCGCAAGGGGGCGCTGGCGTCGGTGGTCACCAAGGAAGTGCCATGGGACAAGGTATCCAGCTACGGCGTGGTGGTGACGGAAAAGGACGGCCGCATCAAGTCCTTCCAGGAAAAGCCGAGCCAGCAAGAGGCGCTGTCGAATTTCGCCAGCACCGGTATCTACATCTTTGAACCGGAAGTGATCGACCTGATTCCGACCGACCGTCCGTTTGACATCGGCTCCGAACTGTTCCCGCTGCTGGCCGAGAAAGGCCTGCCGTTCTACGCCCAGACCCGTGCCTTCAACTGGATCGATATCGGCAGCGTAACGGACTACTGGGAAGTCTGCCAGAGCGTGCTGATGGGCGAGGTCGCCCACCTGGACATGCCCGGCTTCCAGATCAACGATGGCCTGTGGGTCGGCCTCAACACCTGCATCGACTGGGAGGGCACGCGGATCGAGGGCCCGGTCTACATCGGTTCCGGCACGCGCATCGAGTCGGGTGTCACGATTGTCGGTCCGACCTGGATCGGCCATGGCAGCCACATCTGCAGCGGCGCGGAAATTGTGCGCAGCGTGCTGTTCGAGTACACCCGCATCCTGCCCGACATCGCGCTGAAGGAAATGATCGTCTTCAAGGATTACAGCGTCAACCGCGCCGGCGAAATGCAGCACGTCTCGGACTGGAAGCCGAATACCTGGGGCAATGCGCGTGACCGCCGTACCAAGCGCCGGACCGAAGAAGACGCCGGCCTCAGCCTGGCAGCAAAATAAGCGCCGTGCGCCGGCGGCCGGAGCACGCTCCGTCGCTGGCGCGGGATAATAATTTCACTAGGGATGCGCATGCGTGAAGTAAAAAACATTCTCGTGATTAATGAGAGCTTGTCGCACAACATCGGCGACAGGGCAATCGCCGGCGGGCTGACTGCCGCGATCAACGCGGTATCGGGCGGCCAGGCCAAGGTCCATAAATTCTGGTTGCAAAAAGGCATAGCAGTGGACGATGCGGCGCTGGCGGTGCCGGCAGCAGGTGCCGGCAAGTCCGACAGCATGAGCATGCAGGCCAGTTATCTGTACCACACTGCGTGGACCGGGCGCTATCTGTTACGGCTGCTGCGCGCGCTGGGCCGCATCAAACAGATGGACCTGGCGGTGTTCGGCGGTGGTAGCCTGATCATGGACAACCGCTTGCAATTTCCAACCGCCATGTATTTGCTGGGCCTGGTTCTGAACCGCTACAAGATCCCGTATGCGGTGTCCGGTGTCAGCCTGTCCGGCGAGATAAGCGGGCCAGCGGCGTGGTTGTTCAGGCGCTTCCTGGCCGGCGCCTGCCATGTCGACATGCGCGACCCGATTTCACGGGAAAAGGCGCAAGCCCAGTTTGGCGTCCACGTCGCGCCGGGCTCCGACTACGCGTTCTGCCTGCCGGCCTTGCCGGCGCCCTCGCCGGCGCCCGAGTACGACTTGCTGCTGAACGTGACCTCGGCGGTCAGCGAGCGCGCGGCCTACCGCGATTTTCTGCAGCGCATGCTGAGCGCATTTCAGGATAAAAAAATCCTGCTTGCCACCACTGGCGATGTTGGCGATGAACTGTTGACCGCCGAGCTGTACGCAGAGTACCAGCGCGACGGCCTGCAGGTGTGCTACGCCAAGAGCTACGCTGAATACTGCTCGGCGGTGGCGCGCGCGCGCCAGGTCGTCGCCAGCCGCTTGCATTCCGGTATTCTGGCGGTAGCGATGGCTACGCCGACCAGCATCGTGAATGTCGGCTACAAGCAAAAAGGCTTTTTCAAGGGGATCGGCCTGGAGCGCTGCGTGGTGGATTACACCGCGCCGGTCAGTGCACTGAGCGAGGCCTGGGTGCCGATCAGCGCCAATGAGCGGGCCGCCATCGCGGAAACACAGCAGGCGATTTGCCTGAAGAATATTGGAAAACTTGTCGGGCGCGTTTGATCATGTCGAAATCTGAAGGGGGGCAACATCGCCGCGCCACGCTTATCACGTTGGCTTGCTCGGCATTAGGCCTGCTGTCATCATTTTTTGCCTCGGTGTATTTCAGTACCAGCGTTTTCGGCTGGTACACGGTGATGAGCAGCCAGGTGGCGTTTTGGACAGCGGTGGCGTCGCTGGGGTTTCTCGGCTATTTCCTGGGCCATATCGACGCCTACCGGCAGCAGGAGAAAAATCTCTTCTTCCTGCCCGTCGTGGCAGCGTTGGTGGTGGGCTTGCTGTATGCGGTGTTTTCCCCTGCGCTGTGGGTGACGCTGGCGTTTGCCTTGTTCCTGCTGGTGTCGGTGATCGCCAACGCGTTTGTGGTGCAGTCGCAAATCAGCAAGAGCCCGTTGCGGGTGGCTTTTTTCCAGGGCGTGCCGACACTGCTGAAAAGTCTGGTGGTGGCCGGCTTCCTGGCTGTCACGCTGGCCAAAGCGTGGTGGCCGGCGGCACCGGAGGACCAGCTGTTCGCCATCGTCTTCAGCCTGCTGTCGCTGGTGACGCTGCTGTTGCTGCTGTCCGCCAGCCAGCGCACCTTCAAGGGCGTGGCGCGTCCGCCGCTGGCGCTGGGCTTTGCGCGCGACAAGAATTTTTATGCGTCGTGGAGCGGGGTGGTGATGGCGTTTTCGTTTGCCACCGCGATCCCCAGCCTGGTGGCGCGCAAGACCAACGTCGAGACGGCTGCCTACTTCGGTATCTATATGCTGTTCTGGTCGGTAAGCTCGACCTTGTCGATTTCGCTGGTCACCAACCGCTATGGCTATCAGCTGGCGCATGCGTTCAACCAGCGGCAGCCGGCCGAGATTGTGCGCATCCTGCTTGAGTCGCTGAAAAAGACCGCGCTGATCATGCTGGTGGTGGGGGGCGGCGTGGTGTTTGTGGCGCTGTTCCTGGCCAGCCACATCTGGCCGAAATTTGCCGACATCTCGACCTTCCTGAGCGTGGCGGCAATTTTGCTGCTGCTGAAATGCCTGCAGTCGTGGACCGGCATGCTGCTGGCGCTGCCCCGCTATGTGATGGTGCGCACCAGCGTCCAGCTGGGCTGCATCGTGCTGTTCATCGCCGTGCTGTACCTGTTGCAGGCGCCGTCGGTGCTGACGATTTTACTGGCGCTGATTGCGGCAGAGCTGTTGCTGACGGTGGTGTTTATGCTGTACACCCTGTCGAGCATGAAGAAGATTAAACGCAGCGAGCTTACCGGATAAGATTATGAAATTAATTGTAGCAGGGCAAAATTTTTGGATACAGGGCGGCGCCGATCGTGTCCTGATGGATCACATCGCGATTCTGGAAGAACGTGGCCACGTGTGTGCTCCCTTTGCTGCCCAGCATGCAAAAAACCTGCCGACCAAGTGGAGCAGGTTCTTCCCTGAAGGCGCCAATATCAAGTCGCCCAAACCAGCCGATGTGGTGGCATTCGTGTATTCGCTGCGCAGCAAGAAGGCGATCGCTGCCTTGCTGGACGAACTCAAGCCCGACGTTGTGCATTGCCATATCTATTACGGCAGCCTGACCTCGTCGATCATCAGCGAGGTCAAGCGGCGCAAGATTCCGCTGATTCAAACGCTGCACGAATACAAGATTGTCTGCCCGGTCTACACCAATGTGCTGCACGGCGAGAGCTGCAACCGGTGTAGCGGCTTCAAGTTTTACAACGCCGTGCTCAACCGCTGCAATCGCGGGTCGCTGGCCCGTTCGGCGGTGTCGATGCTGGAATCCTATGTTTCGTATGCGAATGGCGCGGTGAGTGCGTTCGACAAATTTGTCACCGTCAGCGACTTCCTGCGCAACAAGGTGATCAGCATGGGCGTGCCGGCTGACAAGGTGGTGACAGTGTACAACCCGATCGATACCGAGCAGTTGCAGCCGTCCCCGCAGCACGACGGCTATTTCCTGTACTATGGCCGCATCGAGATCGACAAGGGGGTGATGGTCCTGCTGGAAGCCATGCGCGCGCTGCCGCATTTGCGGCTGCACATGGTGGGGACCGGCGCCGCGCTGCCGCAGGTGCAGCAGTACATTGCCGAACATGGCATGACGCATGTGTCCTGCCTCGGCTATTTGACCGGCGAGGCGCTGGCGGCGCAAATCAAGCACACTTTTTGCACCGTCGTGCCATCGATCTGGGAGGAGACGTTCGGCTTGACCGCAGCGGAGTCGATGGCCTATGGCAAACCGGTGATCGCCGCGCGCATCGGCGGCTTGCCGGAAGTGGTTGAGCATCAGGTCAGCGGCTTGCTGGTGGAGCCGAAATCGGTCGAGAGCCTGCGGCAAGCGATCAGCTATCTGCACGAGCACCCGCACGTGGCGGCCGACATGGCGCTGGCGGCGCGCGCCAAAATCGTCAATACCTTCAGCCGCGATATTTATTATCAAAATATGCTGAATGTCTACCGGGAGTTTGTCCCGGACGCCATCGCCAGCTGATTGCACTCGGGCAATTGCTTGAAGTGGAAAGAATATTGTAAAATTGCTCACTTGGGGTGTGGCCGTTTGGTCGCCATGGTGTGTTACCGAATGTTTCTCTATGCGGGGCGACCGGCTTTAGCGACTATAGTGTCACCGCACCGGCGACGCCTGGCTTGCCGCGCGAACGTCGCAGCCGTCCCGACCAGCACATTATTTCCATCCATCAGAGTGTAAGTTCATGAAAATTTATCCCGTCATCCTGTCCGGCGGCGCTGGCACCCGTTTATGGCCACTGTCGCGCGCGGCGCTGCCCAAGCAGCTGCTGCCGCTGGTTTCGGACCGTACCATGCTGCAGGAAACCGCGCTGCGATTGCGTGACCATGCCGAGCTGCAAGCGCCACTGATCATTTGCGGTAACGAACACCGCTTTATGGTGGCCGAACAACTACGGGAAATCCAGCTGACGCCGCAGTGCATCATGCTGGAACCGGTGGCGCGCAATACCGCGCCGGCGGTGGCCGCTGCCGCGCTCTACCTGCAGGCCATCGATCCGGAGGCCTTGATGCTGGTGCTGCCGGCCGATCACGTGATCGGCGACGTCCCTGCTTTCCATGCTGCCATCGACCAGGCCGCCGAAGCGGCGCGCAATGGCGCGCTGACCACGTTTGGCATCGTGCCGACCGCGCCGGAAACCGGCTATGGCTATATCCATGCCGGCGCCGCGCTGGCGCAGCCGGGGGCCTTTGCGGTCGACCGCTTTGTCGAGAAGCCGGACCGCGACACCGCCGCCGGCTTCCTCGCCGCAGGTAATTATTACTGGAATAGCGGCATGTTCCTGTTCCGTGCCGCCGCTTACCTGGAAGAGTTGCAGGCGTTCCAGCCGGCCATGGCCAGCGCCTGTGCGACGGCGGTCAGCCAAAGCTACCGCGACCTGGATTTCTGCCGGCTGGACGAGGCGGCGTTCGCTGCCTGCCCAGCTGATTCGATCGATTATGCCGTCATGGAGCATACCCGCCATGCGGTGGTGGTGCCGGCGTCGATCGGCTGGAGCGATGTCGGCTCGTGGCTGGCACTGTGGGAAGTGCAGCAGGCCGATCAGCATGGCAACGTCAGCCGTGGCGACGTGTATCTGGACGATGTCAGCGGTTCGCTGGTGCGGGCGGAAAGCCGCATCGTGGCCGTGGTTGGCGTCAAGGACCTGGTGGTGGTGGAAACGGCGGACGCGGTGCTGGTGGCGCACAAGGACCAGGTGCAGCGTGTCAAGCAAGTTGTCGAGCATCTGAAAGCCGCACAGCGCACCGAGCATTTGCATCACACGCGGGTTTACCGCCCATGGGGCTGCTACGAAGGCATCGACCTGGGCGAGCGCTTCCAGGTCAAGCGCATCACGGTGAATCCGGGCGGTAAGCTATCATTACAGATGCATCATCACCGCGCCGAGCACTGGATCGTGGTCAGCGGCACCGCGCGCGTGACTTGCGGCGACAAGGTGACGTTGCTGACCGAGAACGAGTCGACTTATATTCCGATCGGCATGAACCACCGGCTGGAAAATCCCGGCAAGCTGCCGTTGCACCTGATTGAAGTTCAGTCCGGCAGCTATCTTGGCGAGGATGACATCGTCCGCTTTGAGGATGTCTACCAACGTTCGTGATGTTGCGACGCAACAGTTCTGTCGTAAAAGGCCTGATTTTCAGGCCTTTTTTTCGTCCGAACGCGGCCCAGCGGCGCAATCTTGATGAAAGTTGCCTGTCGTTATCATTTTTTTAAATAAATTTAAAATTTACAAGCTTTGTTGGCCAACTTCTAATATACTTGCCGCAGGTTGTTGTTTCTCCGATAAATCTGATGTCCTGATGACATTATCCAACCCTTTAAGTAGGCTTTGCATGAAAAAAACCTCCCAAGCTATCATGGCGACGTTGTTGCTGGCGGGTGTTGCCTTTTCCGCCCATGCGAAAGACGCATCGCACTCGGTTAAGACCATTGACCTGAGCAAAAACGCGGCAAAATACACGGCCACCTTTACCTCCGCTGCGGCCAGCGCGACCTTCACCGACCAGTTCAATTTCCACGTCAGCAACACCAGCCTGCTGGTTGCCGATGTGACCTCGACCGCGTTGTCGGCGACCACTGGCCTGGACCTGACCGGCTTCGCCGTCTACACCAGCAGCGGTACCCTGGTGTACTCGGGCACGAAGAAGTCCAGTGGTATCGTTGATAACTGGAAACTGAATGCCAGCAACCAGATCCTGACGGCAGGCGACTACTACCTGCAGGTCATCGGCAAGGTCAATTCGGCTGCCAGCCTGTCTGGCAATATCGCCCTGAAGGTCACGGCTGTTCCTGAGCCGGAAACTTATGCGATGATGCTGGCTGGCCTCGGCCTGGTTGGCGTGGTTGCGCGACGTCGCAAAAAAAGCGTGTAAGCGCTGACTTTAAACTTGTGAGATAAAGCATGAAAAAAATTACCTCCATCCTGATCGGCCTGGTACTGGCAGCCGCCAGCGCCTTTGCCAGCGCCGCTGATTTCGAGCGTACCGAGCACCTGTCCCTGGTTGACGGCTCGTCCGGCTTCGGCTCCGCCACCGAGTTTGCTGCTGGCAGCAAGGGAAAAACCTTCTCGGACTTGTTCTTCTTCGACATTCCAGCGCTGAGCAATGCCGGCTCGAACATCTCGGCAATCAGCCTGGATGACAGCACCGGTATCGACTTCACCCTGTTCAACCTGTACCAAGTCGGTTCGACCGTTGCCGCTGCCACCGGCGGCCTGGATGCCGATAGCGGCCTGTGGATCCTGTCGGGCAGCAACCTGTCCAGCGGTAGCTACTACCTCAAAATCGAAGGCCAGGTCTCCAGCACGGACGTCACCATCTACTCCGGCAACCTGCTGGTGTCGGCGGTGCCTGAAGCGGAAACCTATGCCATGCTGCTGGCTGGCCTGGGTCTGGTGGGCCTGGTTGCCCGTCGCCGCAAAAGCGTCGCCTGATACTGCGCCGCTGATGGCGGCGCGCAGCAAAACCCCCGCTGGGAGCGATCCTGCCGGGGGTTTTCTTTTTTTACCTGCTTGCCCCATAATGCAAAAAAGACGGCGCCGCCGCCTGCCCAGCCATGATCGGTATTGCCTTGCGTTCCTTATTATTGTTCTGCCTCACTGCATTGGCTTGCTGCGCCGCCCAGGCGCAAATGGCGTCTGCTACGGATAGCGGTGCACTGCGCGCCAGCCAGCTGGCGCTGGTGATCAACGATGATGATCCGCTCAGCGTGGAAATCGGCGAATATTACCGCAACGCGCGCGCCGTGCCGGAGCAAAACGTGGTGCATGTGCGCATCCCCAACCGGCCACGGCGGCTGAATGCCGAACAGTTTCGCCAGCTCAAGGAGCAGATCGACGCCAAGCTATCGCCGCAGATCCAGGCGGTGTTGATGGTGTGGACCGCGCCCTACGCGGTGGAGTGCAACGCCATCACTGCCGCCTACACGCTGGGACTGGATGCGGCGCTGTGTCAAAAGCCGTGCGCGCCGTCTAAGCCCAGTCCGTATTTCAACGCTACCGGCGGCCAGCCGTTCAAAGAACATGGTATGCGGCTGTCGATGCTGTTGCCAACCGAGTCGGTGGCGGCTGCCAAGGCGCTGATCGAGCGCGGCGTGGCCAGCGGCTTCAGTGTGCCGACTGCCAACGCCTGGTATCTGACCACCAGCGAAACCGCACGAAATAGTCGCGCGCCGTTGTTTCCCCGTGCTGGTCAGCTGCCGGCGCGCAAGCTGACCATCAGGCATCTGCAAGCCGACAGCCTGGAAGGGCAGAGCGACATCATCATTTACCAGACCGGCATGGCACGCGTGGCCAAGCTGGACACGTTGCGTTTTTTGCCCGGCGCACTGGCCGATCATCTGACCTCGACCGGCGGCGACCTGCTCAGCGACAGCCAGATGAGCAGCCTGCGCTGGCTGGATGCCGGCGCTACCGCCAGCTATGGCACCGTTACCGAACCCTGCAATTACTGGCAAAAATTCCCGCAGCCGACCGTGTTGTTGCGGCAATATTTGCTTGGTAACACGGCGATCGAAGCGTATTGGAAGAGCGTCGCCTGGCCCGCCCAGGGCGTGTTTATTGGCGAGCCTTTGGCAGCCCCTTATCGCCGATGAACCGTTGCGTTAGCCTTCCATTTTTCCCGTCTGTTTGTAGGATCAATCCTACATCGCGATGCTCATGCTGCATTGCGGTAACCGCGATACCTGATTTCTCCTATGGTGGCTGGCATTTTGGCAGCAAGTTTTGACCGAATTTCCTATTGGAATTTGTTTATTGGGCGAAATTTTTCAGTGACAAAACACCAACATATGTGTTTTTGCCATGCTAGCATCGTTCAGCGGTATTGAGTATCGCGGCCGCGAGGGCGGCTTCAACGATTTATCAATGGAGGAATTATGGTTAAACTGAAATCTTTGATGGCAGCGGGTGCTCTGGCAACCGCCGCTCTGGCTTCCGGCGTAGCAAGCGCTGCAGACGTCAGCCAGGGCGCACAAACCCTGTCTTTGTCGAATGGCACGGCATTCTTCGGCCACTCGTTCACTTCGGGCAGCATCGGTGACACGTTTGCCGATAAATACAGCTTCTCCGGCACCGGCGTGTTGAGCGCATTTGTCGGCGCATTCACCGCACCTAACTTGGCGGATGCGATCGAAATCACCAACTTCCAGGTATTCAACTCGGCGGGCTTCTCGCTGGACGGTACCCAGTGGTCGCAAGGTTCGCTGGATAACTGGACCGCGAGCAGCACCGGCGCGATTCAGAACGACAGCTACTATGTGCTGGTGACTGGCAAGCTGCTGTCGGCAGCTGCCACCTCTTACGCTGGCACCGTGTCGGTGAGCGCCGTTCCTGAGCCAGAAACCTTCGCCATGCTGGCGGCGGGCCTGGGCCTGATCGGCTTCGTGAGCCGTCGTCGCAACAAGGACGCCAAAAAGCTGTCCTGATCCTGCAGTCTTGCGCTGCCGCCTTTTGCGGCAGCGCATCAGGGACAGTGGCGCCGACGGTGCCACTGTCCCTTCGCTACAACAGTCGCTGGTTCGCACGCCAACGTAACCCCGCCATGCGACGCAATCCCCGTTTAACGTCTCCCCGCTCTGCTTTTCACTCTGGCAGACGTCTGTGCTCGCACTCCCCAAACTAGGTAGATGAGTCATTGAAATTGTTGCAGTGCAATTTCATTTTTTCATAATGTAAAAAGTTTTAAATTCGACATCTTCAATGGGAAAATAATAATTTATTTTGATAAATTTATGCTACCATTTCTATAGGTTGTTTCTCTTTCAACCCGATGGTGGTTAGGATCCATCAAATTTTTCCCCAAGGAACTTATATGAAAATGAAAGCACTTGTTGCGGGTATCGTACTGGCAGCGGCTTCGCTGAGCGCATCGGCAGATGTCATCCACCGTTCGGAAGCTGTGTATGTCACGGCGCCAACCTACTCCTTTGCCGATGTGAAAATTGGTACGATCACCGTGGGCTCGCTGTCCGACGTCACCGGTCTGGTGTTTGCTGCCACCAACGTCTCGTTCAGCCAGCCGTTCGCTGGTACGTTTACGCTGGATACCGTGAGCTTCAGTGGCGCCTCGATCGGCACCCTGACCGGCGACCTGGATGCTGCCACCGGCGCGTTCAGCTACAAGGGCGTCGCGGCTGGCGTGTATGACGTGATTGCTTCGGGTACGCTGGGCCACGATGGCCAGTTCACCAATGCCGCTTTCCTGGGCGCCAACTACAGCGTGACTGCCGTACCAGAACCGGAAACCTTCGGCATGCTGTTGGGCGGCTTGGGTCTGATTGGCGCGCTGGCTGCACGCCGCAAAAAGAACGCTGCCTAAGTAGGGCATTGCGCTGCAGCAAAACCGTCTTGCGTGAGCAAGGCGGTTTTTTTTCGCCTGCGGGATTGATCCGATTGGACTAATCACTTGTCATCAAGACGTCACCGCGACGCCGTAATATGCAAATTGCAACTTAAAGAGCAATTTGCCTATATTACAGGACAACTAATGAAAACATCCCCGATCCTGGCTGCCGCGATACCCGGCCGCCGCACCCTGCTGGCCATCGCCTTGTCGGCTGCCTTGTCGGCGCCCGCGCTGGCCGCATCCCCGGTGGTGATCTCCCAGGTCTACGGCGGTGGCGGCAATTCCGGCGCCACGCTGACCCATGACTTCGTCGAACTGTTCAACCGCAGCGATGCCGACGTTGACCTCAGCGGCTGGAGCGTGCAGTACACCAGCGCCGCCGGCACCGGCGCCTGGGGCGTCACGCCGCTGAGCGGCACCGTGCTGAAGCCGGGCCAGTATTTCCTGGTGCAGCAGGCCAAGGGCAATGGAGGCACCGTGGCGCTGCCGACGCCGGATGCGACCGGCACCTCGGCCATGAGCGCCAACAACGGCAAAGTGGCGCTGGTGTCCGGCACCGGCGCGCTGTCCGGCGCCTCGCCGGCTGCCAGCAGCATTGTCGACCTGGTCGGCTTCGGCACCGCCACCTATTTCGAAGGCAGCGGCGCCGCGCCTGGCCTGCTGGCCACCACCGCCGCGCTGCGCGCTGCCGGCGGCTGCACCGACAGCGACAACAACGCCGCCGATTTCGTCGCCGGCGAACCGCTGCCGCGCAATAGCGCCAACCCGGTCAACCAGTGCGGCGTGCCGCAACAGCCGCTGATCATCGCCACCTGTCCGGCCAATCTGTCTCTGGCTTTCGGCATCGACGGCAGCGCCGACCTCAGCGCCACCGATGCCGATGGCATCGTCAACAGCGCCATCGTGAGTTCGGCCACTGTGCCGGGCATCAGCCTGGGCAATTTCCAGGCCGCTTCCAGCGCTGGCGGCATCGCTACCGCCAGCCTGAACATTGCTGCCAGCGTTCAGGCTGGCAGCTACGCGGTGGTGGTCAAGTTCGGCAATGACCAGTCGCAGGAAACCACCTGCGCGATCAACGTCAGCATCAGCGCGCCGGCGGCGGTCAGCCACACCATTCCGCAAATCCAGGGCGAGGGCGATACCAGCCCGTACGTCAACACGGTGCAGACCACCGAAGGCGTGGTCACCGCCAAGATCGCCACCGGCTTCTTCATCCAGGACCAGGACGGCGATGGCAATCCGCTGACCTCGGACGGCCTGTTCGTCTACACCACCGCCGCCAACATCGGCGCCGTGCAGCTCAACGACAAGATCCGCATCACCGGCACGGTCAGCGAATACACGCCAGCCAGCGCCACCCGTTCCTATACCGAGCTGACCGCCGTCAGCGCGATCACCAAGCTGGGCACCGGCAGCATCACGCCGACCAATGTCGCGCTGCCGCACGCCAATCTGGGCCGCGTCGAAGGCATGCTGGTGCGTTTCGCCAGCCCGCTGACCGTGTCGCAGCTGGAGTACCTCGGTTCGCGCGGCGAAGTGACGCTGTCGTCGGGCCGCCTGGAGATCGCCTCCAACCGCTATCGCCCACGCACCACCGAAGCCATCGCGCAAGCGGCTGCCAACCAGCTGAACCAGATCATCCTGGACGATGGCATCTTTGTCGCCCCGGCCACCATTCCTTACCTGGGAGCAGACGGTTCGCTGCGCGCCGGCGACACCGTGCACGGCCTGACCGGCGTGGTCGACTTCGGCGCCAAGGGCGGTGGCGGCGCGGCCTTCAAGCTGCAGCCGACCGAAGCGCCGCAGTTCTCGCAAGACCATCCGCGTGAAGAACCACCAGCACTGGCTGCCGGCAACATCAAAGTGGCCAGCGCCAATGTGCTGAACTACTTCACCACCTTCACCAACGGCACCGATGTCACCGGCGCCACCGCCGGCTGCACGCTGGGCACCAGCGTGTCGAAGTCGAACTGCCGTGGCGCCGACAACCTGAATGAGTTCCAGCGCCAGAGCACCAAGATCGTTGGCGAACTGAAGGCGATCGACGCCGATGTCTACGGCCTGATGGAAATCCAGAACAGCGGCGAAACCACCGTCACCTATCTGGTGAACGCGCTCAATGAAGCCATCTCCCCAGGCACCGGCTTCCAAACCTATGCTGTGGTGCCAAAACCGGCCGCCACCGGCACCGACGCCATCCGCGTGGCGATGATCTACAAGCCGGCCAAGCTGACGCTGGTGGGCAATGCGCTGTCCGATGCCGATAGCATCAACAACCGCCCACCGATGGCGCAAACCTTCAAGGCGGCCAACGGCGCCAGGTTCTCGCTGGTGGTCAACCACCTGAAGTCGAAGGGGAGCTGCCCGACCGACGGCAGCCTTGATGTCGATCAGAACGATAGCCAGAGCTGCTGGAACGCCACCCGCATCAAGCAGGCGCAGCGCCTGGTGAACAGCTTCGTGCCGCAGGTGGTGGCTGCCGCCGGCGATGCGCGCGTGCTCCTGATCGGCGACTTCAACGCCTACGGCCAGGAAGATCCGATTGCCGCCATCACCGCCACCGGCTACGTCAACCAGCTGGAGCGTCACGTGCGCGGCGCCGGCAAGCTGCCGTACTCGTATGTGTTCAACGGCGAAGCCGGCTACCTGGACCACGCGCTGGCCAGCGCCGCGCTGAATCCGCAGGTGGCCGACGCGGCCGAATGGCATAACAACGCCGACGAGCCGACCGTGGTCGACTACAACACCGATGGCAAGCCGCAGGACAAATACACCAGCGCGCCTTACCGCGCGTCGGACCACGATCCGGTGGTGATCAGCCTGAACTTGCAAGCCGCCAGCAGCGACATCAGCGCCAGCCTGCGCGCCGTCTCGGGCACGCTGGTGTACAGCCGCGCCACCGCCAAGTGGAGCGGCAGCGTGACGCTGACCAACACCAGCGGCGCCACGCTGAACGGTCCGTTCCAGCTGCAATTCGACGGCCTGGTGGCAGGCGCCACGCTGGTCGGCGCGAACGGCACGCATGACGGTGCGCCTTATCTGACGCTCGGCCAGTCGACGCTGGCACCTCGCGCCAGCATCACCGTGCCGACCAGCTTCAGCAAAACCGGCAGCGGCAGCGTCACTTATTCGGCAGTCAAAATTTACAGCGGCAACTTCTAAGGAAAGCAACTCATCATGTTCACTATTCAAAACTTCCGCCGCGCCGCGATGGCGCTTGTACTGGCGGCCTGCAGCAGCCTGGCCGCCGCAGCCGGCACCCTGACCGTTGAGCTCGACACCAGCGGCTATGGCAGCAACGGCTGGATCGATATCTCGCTGGCGCATGCGCCTACCGGCGTGGTCGCCACCTATGCCGACATCGGCAACTTCGTCAACTTCGGCAGCAGCGATGGCGCCGAGCTGTACAACGTGAGCGGTTCGCTGAACAGCGGTTTCCGCATCGAGAATGTGTACGGTGCGTACAACGACCTGTTCCACGCGGTGAACTATGGCAGCGGCAAGGTCAGCTTCAGCGTCAGCTTCAGCGGCGACGCTGATCCGAGCGGCCTGTTCGGCTCGCTGCTGTCGGTGGCGCTGTACGGCGCCGACCGTACCACGCTGCTGGGCGACAGCAGCAGCATCGACGGCGCCTTGCTGCACCTGAACTGGACGCCATCGGCGACCGTGGGCGGGCAGGGCAGCATCACCAGCGATGTGCTGGGCTCGGGCGTCACCGTCAGCGCCGTGCCGGAAGCCGAAACCTGGGCCATGATGCTGGGCGGCCTGGCGTTGTTGGGCCTGATTCGCCGCCGTCAGCAAGGGCGCTGATTTATATCGCAGACCTCTCAATCTGCGATGGAAATCATATTAGTAAAGCCACATTGCTTAATGCATAGTGTTTCCTTTACAGGGGAACACTATGCCAGCCGCCCATATCCTCGTTATCGAAAGCACGCCCGCGATCCAGGAGCTGATTGCGCTTAACCTGGGCATGGCCGGCCACCAGATCAGCCGTGCGGCCGATGCCGAAAGCGCCTTGCTGATGCTGGAAGACCAGTTGCCCGACCTGGTGCTGCTGGACTGGAATCTCCCCGGCCAATCCGGCCTGTCGCTGGTACGCCGCCTGCGCGCACAATCCCTTACACGATTCCTGCCGATCATGATGGTGACCGCCCGCTGCGGCGAGCCGGACAAGATCATGGCGCTGGATGCCGGCGCCGACGATTACATGACCAAGCCCTTCAGTCCGCGCGAGATGGTGGCGCGTGTGCATTGCCTGCTGCGTCGTGTGCAGGTGGCGGTGGGCGCCGACGCGCCGGTGCAGCTGGCTGGTCTGCGGCTCGATCCATGCACCCAGCGCGTCACCGCCGGCGCACGCGAGCTGGCGCTGGGACGCGTTGAATTCAAGCTGCTGAATTTCCTGATGAGTCATCCGGAACGGGTGCATAGCCGTGCGCAGTTGCTGGACCAGGTGTGGGGCAGCGCCGTCTATCTGGATGAGCGCACGGTTGACACGCATGTCGGCCGTCTGCGCAGCGCCTTGCAGCCGAGCGGCTACCAGCAGCGTATCGAAACCGTGCGCGGCAGCGGTTACCGCTTTGTCGCGGCGCAGGGCTGAACATGGAACAGCTGGTCATCCTGAGCAAGCTGGAGCAGGAATACCTGCTGCACGCCATCGAAGCCGCCTTGCCCTTGCAGGATGCGCGCCAGTTTTTCCTGTGGACGCAGGGGCAGTTGCAGGCCTTGCTGCCGCACCAGGTGATGGTGTGCCTGCAGTTTGGCGCACAGGATGAATTGCAGCAGGTCGAATGCCTGCACAGCACGGTGCTGGATGCAGAGTTGCGCCATCGCCTCAGCAATCGCGACGATGGCCTGGCGCTGCGGTTGGCCCAATATTCCCGCCTCGGGGGCCGCATGCCGGCCATGCTGGATGCCGGTCCCGGCGCCGATCCGCTGAAAGCTGGACACGGCCTGGTGCCGTTCCAGGTCGCGTTGCGCGAGCTGGGCCTGGAAAACCTGCTGATGCATGGCAGCGAGCGCCTACCCGGTGGTGCCACGTTCTTCGTGATGTTTGGCCTGCCGCATCGCCCGCGTCCGCGCCACGCCTATTTCATGCAGCTGCTGCTGCCGTATTTGCACATGAGCCTGCAACGCATCAACCGCCAGCAGACGCAGGCGAAGGCCGGCACGCTGGCGCGTCCGGTCAGCGCGCGCGAGGCGGAGATTCTGCACTGGGTACGCGAAGGCAAGAGCAACGAAGAGATCGGCCTGATCCTCGGCATCAGCGGCCTGACGGTGAAAAACCACCTGCAGCGGCTGTATCGCCTGCTGGACGTCTCCAACCGCGCGCAGGCGATCGCCCGCAGCATGGCCCTGCACCTGTTCGACCGCCCACCCCAGCCACTCGCCCGCGCCGCCTGAGCGCGAGATGTTCGTACTATCGCAAAATGGGCTGATGGCGGTGTCTTAGACTGGACGGATGTCCACCGCCACGCCGCCAGCCCGTTATGATTTGCCCTGGAAAGCGGCATTGACGCATGCTTTCGGCGACTTCATGGCCTTCTTTTTCCCCCACCTCCATGCCGAGATTGATTGGTCCAGACGGCCGCGCTTCCGCGACAAGGAGCTGGCAGGCATCAATTTCGGCGCTGCCGCTGACAGCATGGTCGCCGATAAACTGGTCGAGGTATGTCTGCACGACGGTAGCGTGCAATGGGTGCTGGTCCACGTCGAGGTGCAGGCGCAGCGTGACGCTTCCCTCGCGTTGCGCGTTCTGGACTACAACTACCGTATCTTCAAGCAATATGAACAACCGGTGGCAAGCCTGGTGCTGTTGGCGGATGAGGATCGCAAGTGGCGACCAGATGCATTCCACAACCGGGTGCTTGGAACCGTGATGGGCATTTCTTTTTCCGCCGCCAAACTTCTGGACTACGCGGAGCGAATTGACGAGTTACTGGCGTCGCATAATCCTTTTGCGTGGGTCACGCTGGCTCATCTGCGCACGCAACAAGCACGGCATGATGCAAATCAGCTCTATGCCGCCAAATGGCAACTTACAAAGCTCCTGTTCCAACATGGTTGGCGCAGGCGGCGCATAATTGAGCTATTCAAAGTGATCAACTGGATGATGGTACTGCCTGAATCGCTGCAAGAACGTTACTGGCAATCTGTTGTCAAGCTGGAGAAGGAGCATAAGATGGAATGGATCACCCCATTGGAGCAAATGTTCCTGGATAAGGGACGGCAAAAAGGTCTGAAGGAGGGCTTGGAGCAAGGCATTGAAAAGGGCTTGGAACAAGGTCTGGAACAAGGTCTGGAACAAGGTCTGGAACAAGGTCTGGCGCGGGGCCGCAAGGAGGGAGCGTTGGTGGTGCTGGAGCGGCAGCTTGTCCGGCGCTTCGGACCGCTACCTGAGGTTGTCCGCAACAAGCTGGCACAAGCCAGCCTGGCGCAACTCACGGCCTGGGGCGATATGCTGCCCGAGGCGGAGTCGCTGAAACAAGTGTTCGAATAAGCGCCGCACCACCAGGTACGGCGCCTGCTTCACAGCCTACTTGCGCGCCACCCGTGTAGCACTGCGGTCCGGATGCTGCACTTGCGGAATCGGGCTATTGGTTTCCACCAGCAGCGCCGTGGTGGCGCCAACGCCGCCACTGGTATCCAGCAGCTGGATACCGCCGTAGTAGCGCTGCCCGCTCGCCAGGCCCGACCAACTGGCGCTGACCGATGCCGTGCTGGCCAGGTAGACCTGGCTAGGCACGCCAGCCCGCAGATTGCCGGTGGTCTCGCCACGCAGCGCCACCGCCGATGACAGGCGGAAGGTGGTTGCCGCCGCTCCCGGCGTCTTCCAGCCCACCACGCACACCGTATAGCTGCCTGCCGCCGGCGACTTCAGCACGATGGCCTCATTGGAGCCGCCGGTGCCGCTGTAGTCGACCAGCTCGCCACTGGCGTCCAGTACCACCATGTCGAGATCGTCGGCGGCGCCGTGCGCGGTGTCATTGTTGAACAGCTCAAACGCCGCCACCACCGTGTTGGCTGGCAAGCTGACCGGAATCCTGGCCGCGCCGGGATCGTTGTCATTGCACGCAGCCGCCACTTCTTCCGGCGTGTCGACCGGAGCGACGGCCTGGGTCACCGTCAGCGGCGCACCCTTGGTCACAGCCTTGAAGCCCCCGGTATAAGCATTCATGCGCCCGGAGAATCCGGTGCCGACACTGATCGCCATGCTGCCTGCCGGCCGCACGCTGGCCAGTAACGCCGGCGCGGAGATGGGCTTGCCGCTGCGTGCGGTGACCGGGATGCGCACAATGTGGCTGCCATCCTTCCAGGTCAGCGCCCCATACTGCCACACGTTGTCCGGCGCCGCACCGCGCGTCAGCTTGAGCGTGAAGCTGGCGCTCTGGCCCGGCGCCAATGTCAGCGATGCCGGCGTCACCACCGTGGTGTAGCCTGGCACCGACGCCTGCGCCGTATAGGTGGAGGCGGTGGTGCCGACATTGGTGACCGTGCGCGCGACGGTCACGTTACCCAGCACATTGGCCAGCGTGATCGATGGCACGTTCAGGTTGTAGCCGACCAGCGTGCCGCTGCTGCACTGGCTGCTGACACCGCTGCCGCACAGATATTTGCGATAGTCCGCCGGCGCGATGTCGTACACCAGGCCGGGTGCGATGGCGCCGGTGGCGTTGCTGGTTGTGCCGCCATAAGCCGGCAGTCCGCCACGCGGATTGATATGCCCGGCGCCCTGCGCCCACGGCAGCACGCCTGCCGACAGGCCCGGCTGGGTGTCGGGGAAGGTCTGCGTGGCCGAGGTCATCAGCGCCGACTTGATCGCCGCTGGCGACCAGTCCGGGTACGCCTGGCGCAGCAGCGCGGCGATGCCGGCCACATGCGGCGCAGCCATCGACGTACCGCCGTACAGTGCCCAGGCATTTGGCACCGGCGTCAGCGTACCGGTGTTCAGGCTGGCTTGCTGGGCAGGCGACAGCTCAGGCGCCACCGCCGCCAGGATATCGACGCCGGGCGCGGCCAGGTCCGGCTTGAGCAGGTTGCCATCAGCGGCGTTCGGCCCGCGCGACGAGAAGCCGGCGATGATCGGGCCAGTGCCTTTCTTTTCAAAGAAGCGCGACAGGCTGGCCGTGCCACCGCCTGCCAGTGCATAGGCCTTGATGGCGGCGCCATCGGCAGCTGACACGTGCACCGTCGGCACCGAGTGCAGTTCGACCACCAGGCCGCTGCCGTTGTCCACCATCACCATGCCGGCGCCTTCGGCCTGCGCGACGGCCAGGCTCTTGTCGACGCGGTCGTTGGTGCCGCGCTCGCAGGTGACGATCTTGCCGCGCACCTTGTTCGGATCCAGCACCGGCGCGCCGATCCAGCCGGCGCTGAAGCATAGCCGCGCCGCGTTCGGGTCAGTGCCAGGCAGCGCTGCATCCTCCGAGCGGATAATCGGCGTGGTGGACGGCAGCACAGTATTGCTCAGCGAGGCGCCGGCATAGCTGGCACCATTGCCCAGCGCCAGCGTGGCGACGCGGAACTGGTCGTGTGCGGCCGCCGCTACCGTGGTCAGCCATGGACCAACGTGGTTGACTGCCTGCGCCGGGCCATCATTGCCGCCCGAGGCGGCGACAAACACGCCGGCTGCGGTGGCGTTCAGGAAGGCCAGCTCGACCGAGTTGCCGGGGCTGGTGCCGCCGCTGATCGAATAGTTCAGCACGTGCACGCCGTCCAGCACCGCCTGTTCGATGGCGGCGATGCTGTCCTGCTCCCAGCAGCTGTTCTTGCCGGGCGTGGTGCCGTCCACATACGTCCAGCACACCTTGTACATGGCGACCCGGGCGCGCGGCGCCATGCCGGATACCGAACCCATCGCCATGCCGCCCAGCGTCGCTGCCACGCCGTTGTTGCCGGCCGCCGTGCTGGAGGTATGCGTGCCGTGGCCGCCTTTGCCGAGCGAGCCGCCGATCGAATCGCGCGGCGAGATGAACTCGGACCAGTGCTGGGTTTCGCCGGAGCGCTCGAAGCCGTCGCGGAAAAAGCGTGCGCCGATCAGCTTGTTGTTGCAGTTGGCGGCGGTGAACGCCTCGCCGGTCTGGCAGGTGCCGGTCCAGCCAACGGGTGCGGTATAGGCCAGCGTGGCGCTGTTGTCGAAGGTTGGCAGGCCGCTGGCATCGATGCGGTCGGCGTAGGCTGGATTCTCCGGCCAGATGCCGCTGTCGATGACGCCGATGATGACGTTCTCGCCGGCGTGTTGCTTGCCACCCGCCTGCGCCCACAGGCCGCCGGCGCCTTCCAGGCCGAGGAAGGTGGGGGTGTAGGCGGTGTCCAGCTGGCGTACGGCGTTGGCCTGGATCGACAGCACGGCGCTATTGGCTTGCAGCGCGCGCACCTCGGCGTCGGTCAGGCGCGCCGAGAAGCCATTCAGCACGACCTTGTAGTCATATTCGATTTCCGCCGCCGGCACCAAGGCCTTGATAGCGGCCTGCTTCTGGCCAAGATAGTCGGTGTACAGCTGCAGCGTGGCGCTGCCTGGATCGATGCGCTGGCCGGATGGCGGCTGGGTGGCGGCCAGGCCGGCGACGCCGCCGGTGTAGGTGGCGGCCGGCTTGTCGGCCAGCTGGATCAGGTAGGAACGGCGTTCTTCCTGCGCCTGGGCCACCTGGGCCAGCGACAGGGCGCCCGACAGCAGCAGGATGGCGGCGGCGGGAATGGGGCGTAATTTCATGTTGGATCTCCTTGTCTCAGGCGCGGCGACGACGGGTGGCAACCAGCAGCATGCCGCTGCCGAACATCAGCCAGGTGGCCGGTTCAGGAACGGCGCTAATCAGCACCAGGTCGTCGAGCGCGAACTGGGCGCGGTCGCTATTGAAACCGGCGCAGTTGCCGGCGCTGTTGCACGCCAGGCCGAACACATACAGCTCGGTGAACTGGTCGGCCGCAAAGGCGTTTGACACCGACAGGCTCTGGAATGCGTAACCATCCGCGCCCGGTGCACCGAAGGTAAAGGTTTGCAGCACCGAGCTGCCGTCGGCGTGCACGCCCATCAGGCGCACCGCGCCAACGATGCTGGTATAGCTATCGGCGTAGGGGCCGAGGAAGCTGGCGCTCAGCGAGCGCACGCTGAAGGCGTTGCCGCTGAAGGTGGAGAAGTACATGGCGGCGTCATTCACCGCAGCCACATAGGTGCTGCCGTTGGACGTGCATTGCAGTTGCCCGCACTGCTCGAACGCCCAGTTGCTGTCCACCACTTCGCCAACGTAATCGCCGTTCTGCGCCACCGTCGAGTTGGAGAAGGTTTCAAAGTAGATGTCGTTGCCGATATTCCAGGCATCGCCGTGAAACAAGGGACCCGGCGGCAGGTTCTCGAAGTCCAGCGTGATGTCCTTGGCGGACGCGGATGGCAGGGCAGCCAGCGTCATCAAGCCCAGTAATAATGCATGTAAAACGCGTTTCATGGGTCTTTCCTTCTCAGGTGGTCGTTGGAAACAACGGAGTGGTGCTGTTGAAAAGTATAGGCTTATTGTTAATTTTGTGGCATGTGTGGCAACGTATTAAATTTGTTTATTCGACTATGAAAGTTAAGTTTATTTCGTTGCGTGAATGAAAATATGGTCGAGGAATCATGCGTCGGATTGTTAGAAAAATGCCACAAGCTTGAAACACATCAAATGATGAAGAAAAGATTGTCGGAGATGCAAATCACGTGGTAGCCTCTGACTTTAGACCGCCGCTTTATTGCAGAGGAGTTGCAGGGATGGACGTAGTAAAAAAACGCAGCGGGTTTACCCTGCTGGAACTGCTGGTCGTTATCGTTATCATCGGTTTGCTGGCTGCCTACGTGGGGCCGAAATACTTCTCGCAACTGGGCAAGTCGGAAGTCACCATCGCCAAGGCGCAGATCGAGGCGTTTGAAAAATCATTGGACACCTTCCGCCTGGATGTCGGCCGCTATCCAACCACCGAGGAAGGCCTGGACGCGCTGCTGGTGGCCCCGGCGACTGCTACCGCCAAATGGAACGGTCCTTACCTGAAGAAGGGCGTGCCGCCGGACCCGTGGGGCCACCCTTACCAGTACAAGGCGCCGGGCAGCAAGTCTGAATTTGACATCATCTCGCTGGGCCGCGACGGCCAGCCGGGCGGCAGCGGCGAAGACGCCGACATCACCTCGCAATAAAACACTCCTGTCATGCAGTTCGACGTGCGCACCTTGTCGGCCGATATGGTCATCTCCCATCTGGTAATCGATGGCCGCGATGAGGCGGACGCGCGCCGCCAGGTGGAGGCGCGCGGCTTGTTCGTCAGCGCCATCACGCCGGTGCGCGCTGGCCTGGTCAGGCGCGCCGGAAAGCGCAGTGCGCTTTCCCTGGTGCTGTTCAGCCAGGAACTGCTGGCGCTGCTGACGGCGGGCCTGGGCATCGTCGAAGGGCTGGAAGCCTTGCTGGAGAAGGAGGGCAATCCGGCCACGCGCGGCGTGCTGGAACGCCTGCTGGCAGGCCTGCGCGAAGGCCAGCGTTTTTCCGCCGTGCTGGCCGAACAGCCCGACCTGTTCCCGCCGCTGTACGTCGGCATCGTCAAGGCGGCCGAAGGCACGTCGGACCTGCCGCGCTCACTGGCGCGCTTCATCGACTATCAGCAGCGCATCGACGCGGTGCGCGCCAAGCTGGTGTCGGCGGCGATCTATCCATGCATCCTGCTGCTGGTGGGCGGTGGCGTCAGCCTGTTCCTGATCGGCTACGTGGTGCCGCGCTTTGCCGAGGTGTACCAGGGCGCCGGCCGCAACCTGCCGTGGCTGTCGCAGCAGATGCTGAACTGGGGCCAGTTCGCTGGCGCCCACACCACGCTGGTGCTGGCCATGATTGCCGGTGCGCTGCTGGCGTTGCTGCTGGGCGTGCGCCAGCTGATGGCCAATGGGGGCCTGGTGCGCCTGCTGGGCAAGCTGCCAGCCATCGGTGAGCGGGTGCGCATCTATGAGTTATCGCGGCTATACCTGACCTTGGGCATGTTGAGCGAAGGCGGCATCACCATCGTGCATGCGATTGAAACTGTGCAGGGCATGGTGTCGCCAACGATGCGCACCAACCTGCAGGCGGCGCGTGCAGCGGTGGAATCAGGCTTGCCGCTGTCGGCCGCGTTCGAATCCAGCCAGCTGACCACGCCGATCTCGCTGCGCATGCTGCGTGTCGGCGAACGCACCGGCGACATGGGGCCGATGCTGACCCAGTCCGCCGCGTTCTACGACGGAGAAATCAGCCGCTGGATCGAACGCTTCACCCGTACTTTCGAACCGCTGCTGATGGCCGCCATCGGCCTGGTGGTCGGCGCCATCGTGGTGCTGCTGTATATGCCGATCTTTGATCTGGCTGGAGATATGTCATGACGGCCATCGACACCACGCTGCTGGCGCGCGCACGCCATTTGCGCCAGCAATCGAAACGTACGCTGGTGGAGGAACTGGAAGCGCTGACCGGTTCCGAGCCGCGCCTGCTGGTGCGCTCGCTGGCGCAGCCGTTCGGCATGACGGTGCTGGAAACGGCCGACATGCTGGAGTACGAACCGGCCTGGGACTTGCTGCCGCTGTCGCAGGCCATGGCGCGCCATTGCGTGCTGCTGCGCGCGCATGATGGCGCGGTGATGGGCGTGATCGCCGATCCATTCGATCTGGACCTGCAAACCTGGCTGGGCACGCAGGCGCGCGCCACGCCGTCCGCACCGCTGGCGACGCGGCTGGCCCTGCAGGCCGACATCCAGGCGTATTTGTCCAAGCAGGAGGAATCCGCACGCGCCACCGATACGCTGCTGCCCGGCGCCAGCGAAGGCCGGCGCGATGGCAAGACGGCTGCGGTACTGTCGTTCGCCTCGGTGTCGGAAGGCGCCAGCCCGGCGGTTCGCCTGGTCAATTCGACGCTGTACGATGCACTGAAAGCCGGTGCCTCCGACATCCACCTGGAAAGCACGGCCGGCGGCCTGGCGGTCAAGTACCGCGTGGACGGCGTGCTCGATCACGCCACAGCCGTCAACGGCATCGATGTGGCCGAGCAGATCATCTCGCGCCTGAAGGTGCTGGCCGAACTGGATATCGCCGAACGCCGCGTGCCGCAGGACGGCAGCTTCCGCGTGGAGTCGGGCGGGCGCGAGATCGACCTGCGCGTCTCCATCATGCCGAGCATTCACGGCGAGGATGCGGTGATCCGTATTCTCGACAAGCGCGCGATGATCGAAGCCTACGGCTCGCTGACGCTGGAAGCGCTGGGCTTCGACGCGCCGTCGCTGGTGGCGCTGCGCACGCTGGCGCAGGAAGCTTATGGCATGCTGCTGGTGACCGGCCCGACCGGCTCCGGCAAGACCACCACGTTGTATGCGGCGCTGACTGAAATCCACAACGGCCGCGAAAAGATCATCACGATCGAGGACCCGGTCGAGTACCAGCTGCCGGGTATCCTGCAAATTCCGGTCAACGAGAAAAAGGGCCTGACCTTTGCCAAGGGATTGCGCTCCATCCTGCGCCACGACCCGGACAAGATCATGGTCGGCGAAATCCGCGACCGCGAGACAGCGGAAATCGCCGTGCAGTCGGCGCTGACGGGCCACCTGGTGCTGACCACCGTGCACGCGAATAATGTGTTCGACGTGTTCGGCCGCTTCACGCACATGGGCATCGATCCGTATGCGTTTGTATCGGCACTGAACGGCATCTGGGCGCAGCGCCTGATCCGCATCAACTGCCCGCACTGCGCCACCGAATACACGCCGGACGAGCAGGAACTGGCCAGTGTCGGCATGACGCGCGCCGACGCCTACGAGTACCGCTTCATGCAGGGTAAAGGCTGCGGCGATTGCCGCGGCACCGGCTACAAGGGACGCCGCTCTATCGCCGAGATCCTGACGCTGAACGACGAGATCCGCGAACTGATCGTCGACAAGCGGCCGATCCGCCAGATCAAGCAAGCAGCCTACGAGAACGGCACGCGCAGCCTGCGCCAGGCGGCGCTGGAGCTGGTCAAGCGTGGTGGCACCACGCTGTCCGAAATCAAACGGGTGACTTTGCATGCGTAGAGCAATCGGACAATACCTGCGCATCGACGTTGCGCCGCACGCGGTCAGTGTGCAGCGCGCCAGCCGCTGGCGTTTGCCGGGCCGCGCTGGCGCACCTGCCGACACGCTTGCCACGCAGGCGATTGCGCCATCGGCTGATCATCCTTTCGATGCCATCGCCAACGCCATGCGCACATTGCTCGGCGAGTTGGACGTGGCCGGCTGGCCGGTGAGCATGGTGGTCGCCGACGAACTGGCGCGCATGTGGCGCGTCACGCCGCCGTCTGGCGCCGCCCGTTTGGCCGACCTGGAAGCCGCCGCCGGCCTGCGTTTCCAGGCGCTGTACGGTGAGTCGCTATCCGCCTGGCAGCTCGCGGCTGACTGGAGCGCAACGCAGCCATTTTTCGCAGCCGCCATGCCGCGCGCCTTGCTGGCCGCGTTAAGCGTGGCGGTCAATGAGTGCAAGCTGTCGGTTGTCGCCATCGAGCCGCGCTTTGTCCACGCCTGGAACCGCAGCCGCCGTGGCCTGAAGCAGGGCGCATGGTATGGCCACGTACACGACAATCTGTTAACGCTGGCCGCGACGGAGGCCGATAGCAAGCGTTTGCGCGCCATCCGTCCGCTGCCAGTCCCGCACGGTGCCGATCACCAATGGCTGACGCAAACACTGCAACGCGAAGCGCTGCTGCTGGATATGGAAGCGCCAGCGCTGCTGCAAGTGAGCGGCAGCGCGCCTGCCGCCTGGACCAAGCCGGTAAGCAGCGCCGCGCACATCCCCTGCACGCTGGTTGGGAGCGCGGCATGAAGATCGACTTCGCGCCACGCAGCGTGCGCCGCACGCTGTTCCACATCCATCCTGCCGTGCTGGCGCTGGCTGGCTTGGGCGTGCTGCTGTGTGCAGGCGCCGCCATCGGCGGCTGGCAATTGATCGAACAAAAGCGCGAGCGTGAACATCAGCTACAGCATCTGCGCGAGCGTGTCGCCGCCATCAGCGCGCGGCCGGTGGAGGTGGCGCGTGTCGCGATACCGGAAGCGCAGGCTGCGTTTGTCAACGGCGCCATCATGCAACTCAACCTGCCTTGGCGCGAATTGCAGGACGCAGTGTTGGCGGCCACGCCACGCAGCGTGGCACTGGTGGCGATGGAGCCGGACCCGCGCAAGCGCATCCTGAAAATCACCGCTGAAACCAAAAGCAGCGATGACATGGTCGCCTACGTGGAAGCGCTGAAGGAACAGGAAAGCTTCAGCGACGTGCTGCTGACCCGCCACGAGATCAACGAGCAGGACCCGAATCGTCCCTTGCGATTCCAGCTGGAGGCGACATGGCTGGCCCGGTAAATAACCTCAACGTATCGGCGTTGTTGCTGCGCGCCCGCATCGCGCTGTCGCGTGCCGGCCTGCCGGCGTGCGTGGCGGCGGTGCTGTGCGTGGCCGGCGTCGCCGCGTGGGCCTGGCTGTTGCCACAGCGCGCCGAACAGGCGCGCGTGATGACCACGCCGCTGCCAGCGCCATCCACGCTGGTGACGCCGCCTTCACCGCCGTCCGCCAATCAGAACCTGGCCGCGTTCTACGATGTGCTGGGCGAGAAACGCCATGCCGAGCAGCAGGTCAAAGTATTGTTCGACCTTGCGGCGAAATCCAGTCTCGTGCTGAGCCAGGGCGAATACAAGCCAGGCTACGACAAGGCCAGCAGCGTCAGCACCTACCAGATCATCTTGCCGGTAAAAGGCCCGTATCAATCGATCTGGCAGTTTGCCATGCAGGGCTTGCGTGACATGCCGTTTGCATCACTGGATGAGGTGGCGTTCCGCCGCGACACCATCGCCGAGCCGGTGGTGGAAGCGCGCCTGCGTTTTACGCTGTACCTGAAAGGGGAGCAGCCATGAAGCCGTACCAGATCGTGATGCTGCTGGCGCTGGTGGCCTCTGCGGGCCTGGTGCTGTTTGGCGATAACTCGCCGTCGGCCGATATCGCCGAACCAGTGACGCGCACAGCGAGTGCGGCGCCGGCGGCACCCGCGCCACGCAGCAGCGGCCGCGAAGCAGCCGGCGCCGCGCCCAAGGGAGAGACAGCTATCCTGCGCCTGACGCCGCGCGCGGAGCTGGTCGGTGAGGCCGGCGACGCCAGTTTTGCGCAAGGCGAGGGCGTGTTCATTGGTCAGAACTGGAATCCGCCCCCACCACCACCACCGCCGCCATCGAAAACGCCGCCTCCGCCGCCAATGGCGCCACCGCTGCCATTCATCTACATCGGCAAGGCGGTGGCAGATGGTGCGTGGGAAGTGTATCTGTCGCGCGGCGACAAGACTTATAGCGCGCGCTTGCAGACGGTGATCGACGGCGCCTACCGCGTCGAGAAAATCGCACCGCCGTTGATGACCGTGACCTACCTGCCTTTGAATCAGCAACAACAGATGAATATTGGAGTTTTCGAGTGATGGCTAACTCTCTGACGAATATCGGCCGCTGCGCGGTGTTGGCCATCCTGCTGAGCGGTTGCGCCGCCCAGCAGGCCTACCGCGACGGTAATGACCTGATCGCGAAAAACCAGATCGAGGAAGGCCTCGCAAAATACCAGCAGGCAGTGCAGGCCGAGCCAGGCAACGCGCAATATCGCGCCGCCTGGCTGAGTGCACGCGAGCGCGCCACGCAACGCCTGCTGGACGTGGCGGAACGCGACCAGGCAGAAGGCCGCGCGGCGCAGGCGGAGCAGGGCTATCGCCGCGTGCTGGGCCTCGATCCGCGCAACGAACGCGCGATTGCCGGCATGCGTGCGCTGGAGCGCGACAGCCGCCAGGGCAAGCTGCTGGAAGCCGCCGCGCAGCACATGGGCAAGAACGAAAACGAACTGGCCAGGCAAAAACTCAACGCCGTTCTGGCGGAGACGCCGGCACACGAGCAGGCGCGCGCCATGCTGCGCGAGGTAAACGAAAAGATTGCACCGCCAGCGGTGGAATCCGGCCTGGCGAAAACCTATAAGCAGCCGATCTCCATCGAGTTCCGCGATGCGCCGCTGAAGCAGGTGTTTGAAGTGATTTCACGCCGCTCGGGTTTGAACTTCGTGTTCGACAAGGACGTGAAGAGCGACCAGAAGACCACCGTGCTGCTGAAAAATAGCACGGTCGAATCAGCGATCTACTTCCTGCTGCTGACCAATCAGCTGGAACAGCAAGTCATGGATGCCAATACCATCCTGATCTACCCTAATGTGGCGGCCAAGCTGAAGGAATACCAGGAAATGACGGTGAAGACCTTCTTCCTGGCGAACGCCGAAGCCAAGCTGGTGGCCAACACGCTGAAGACCATCCTCAAGTCGCGCGACGTGGTGGTGGATGAAAAGCTCAACCTGATTATCGTGCGCGATAACCCGGAAGCGATCCGCCTGGCCGAACGCCTGATCGCCTTGCAGGACGCGCCGGAGCCGGAGGTGATGCTGGAAGTGGAAATCCTGGAAGTGAAGCGTTCCAGCCTGATGGACCTGGGCGTGGTGTGGCCGACATCACTGGGCTTTGCGCCGCTGTCGACATCGGGCGGCACCGGCATCACCATCCGCGACTTGAATAACCTGAACCAGCGCACTATTGGTGTCACCGGCGCGCAGCTGGCGATCAACGCCAACAAGAACGCCAGCGATTCCAACCTGCTGGCCAATCCGCGCATCCGCGTGCGCAACAAGCAGAAGGCCAAGATCGTCATCGGCGACAAGCTGCCGGTGATTACTTCCACCGTGTCTTCCGGTGTGGGCGGCTTTGCCAGCGACTCGGTGACGTACGTGGACGTGGGCCTGACGTTGCAAGCGGAACCGACCATCTATCTGAATAATGAGGTGGCGATCCAGATGCAGCTGGAAGTCAGCAACCTGGTCAGCACCATCACCACCAAGAACGGCACCACCGCTTACCAGCTAGGCACGCGCCAGGCGACCACCATGTTGCAGCTGAAGGACGGCGAGAACCAGGTGCTGGCGGGCCTCATCAACAACGAGGAGCGCAATTCGTCCAACAAGATTCCGGGCTTTAGCGAATTGCCATTGCTGAGCCGTTTGTTCGGCAGCCAGCGTGATGACAATCAGAAGACCGAGATCGTGCTGTCGATTACGCCCCACCTGATCCGCAATGTGCAGCGTCCGGAGGCTTCCGCTGCGGAGTTCTCGGCTGGCACGGAAGCCAGCTTCCGCCGCCGCCCCGACCTGACGCCGCGCACGCCGGTGACGTTGCCATCACCACCTGGGGCACAACCACGGCCGGCGCAGCCACCTGCGGCGGGCCCGGCTAGCGTGCCAACCGTAGGCGCTCCAGCCAGCGTTCCAGCCGCGCCATTACCATCGCCTGTGCAGGCTACGCCGCTATCGCAAACGCAGCCGGCGCCGCTGCCGGCCACGCAAGGCGCACAGCCGCAAGCCGTGCAGCCGCCAGCGGCTGAGCCATCTCCAGCGCCGCCCACTGACACCGCACCGCCGGTGCAGCAGTAAAGGCCTTCCATGCGCGCACGTGGCTTCACGCTGATCGAGTTGCTGGTGACGCTGGCCATCCTTGGCCTGCTCAGCGCCTTGGTCATTCCCACAGCGCAGGTGGTAGTGCAGCGCCGCCAGGAGCAGGACTTGCGCGTATCGCTGCGCGAGATCCGTCACGCGCTGGACGGCTATAAAAAAGCCTATGACGACAACCGCATCACCAAAACGCTGGCTGCCAGCGGTTATCCGAAAAATCTGGAGGTGCTGGTGGAGGGTGTGCCCGACCTGCAGAATCCCAAGCACGCCAGGATCTATTTCCTGCGCCGTGTGCCGCGCGATCCATTCAATGGCGACGCCACGCTGAGCGATGCGCAAACCTGGGGCAAGCGCAGCTACGCCAGCGAGCCCGATCAGCCGCGCGAAGGTGAAGATGTCTATGATGTTTTCAGCCTGAGCGAAAAGACCGGCTTGAACGGCATCCCCTATAAAAAATGGTGACCATGAAAACCAAGGGCTTCACGTTGATCGAACTGCTGGTGGTGCTGGGCATCATCGCCTTGCTGCTGACGCTTGCCGTGCCGCGTTACTTCCCCAGCGTGGACAAGTCGAAGGAGACTGTCCTGGCCGACAACCTGCGCAATATGCGCATGGTGATCGACCAGTATTACGGTGACACCGGCCGCTATCCGGATACGCTGGATCAACTGGTGGAGAAAAAATATCTGCGTGCGCTGCCATTCGATCCGGTTGCCGATAGCGATACAACGTGGATCATCGTGCCGCCGGAAGATGGCACCAAGGGGGGCGTGTACAACATCCACAGCGGCGCGGCCGGCAACGACCGTAACGGCAAGCCTTACGCCGACTGGTGATGGCCATGCCTCGCCCCCGCCGCCAAGGCGGTTTTACCTATCTGAGCGTGATTATCCTGGTGGCGATCATCGGCTTGGTGGCTGCCGCCACGCTGAAAATGGGTTCAGTCATCCAGCGCAGCAGGGCGGAGGAGCAGTTGCTGGACATCGGCGCCGCGTTCAGCGATGCGCTGCAAAGCTATGCGGACGCCACGCCGGCCGGCATGCCGACGCAGCCGCCGTCGTTGAAGGACTTGCTGCGCGATCCGCGCTCCACGGCCATGCGGCGGCATCTGCGGCAGATTTATCCTGATCCGATGACGGGCAAGGCGGAGTGGGGGATTGTGTACCTGGCCGACAAGGCGGGGGTGCTTGCGGTCTATAGCCTGTCGGATGCGAAGCCGGTCAAGATCGGCAATTTCTCGCTGCGCTTTGCGGGTTTTGAGGGCAAGCAGAAAATATCGGAATGGCGTTTTGCAGCGACGGGCAAGCCGGGAGGGCCGGGCAGCGCCAATCCGGCACCGGCCACACCAGCAGTGCCTGGGGCGGCGAATCCCGCGCCCCAGCCAGGCCTGACGCCACCGCTGTTGATTGATTCGCCACCGCCTCCGCCAGCCCCACCAGCCGAGCCGGTGCCCGCCGACGAGCCACCTGCCGAGCCGCCGGCTCCGCCAGCCACATCGCCAGCCGAGCAGCCAGCCCCGCCAACCGAGCCGCCCGCTGAAGAGACTAAACCCGATTAACGTGCGATGCGCTTGAAGTCGCGCAGGCGGAACCCCATCGCCAGCAGGGCGGCAAAATACACTACTGCACAAGCGCCGACCAGCAGCAGCAGGGCACCGATACGCAGGAAAGCGTGATGCTGCAAGCCCAGCCAGTCAATTTGCTGCGAGCCAAACCACGCCGCGCCACCCATCAGCGCGCAGGCGATCACCAGTTTCACGCAAAACATCGTCCAGCCCGGCGCCGGACGATAGATATCGCGCTTGCGCAGGCCGGTGTACAGGAAGGCCGCGTTCAGGCAGGCGCCGAGGCCGATCGACAGCGCCAGGCCGGCCACCTTCAGATAAGGCACGAACAGCAGATTCATCAGCTGCGTGGCGATCAGCACCCCGATGGCGATCCGCACCGGCGTGCGGATATCCTGTTGTGCATAGAAGGCCGGCGCCAGCGTCTTCACCAGGATGATGCCCAGCAGGCCGGCGCAATAGGCGATCAGCGGACTGGCTGAAGCGGCGGCGTCGGCGCCGGTGAAGGCGCCGTAATGGAACAGGGTGGCGATCAGCGGCTCGGCCAGCACCGCCATGCCGACCGCTGCTGGCAGCGCCAGCAGGAAGGTCAGGCGCAGGCCCCAGTCCAGCAGGCCGGAGTATTCCACCTTGTCATCGTCGGCCTGTGCCTTGGACAGGCTGGGCAGCAGGATGGTGCCCAGCGCCACGCCCAGCAGCGCGGTGGGGAACTCCATCAGGCGGTCGGCGTACGACAGCCAGGAGATACTGCCTTCCACCAGGCGCGAGGCGATGCTGGTGTTGATCATCAGGCTGATCTGCGCGGCCGACACGGCAAACACTGCCGGCCCCATTTTCTTCAGCACGCGGCGCACGCCGGGATCGCCAAGGCCGGCGGCCGGATTCCACGACAGCCTGGGCAGCATGCCGATCTTGATCAGCGCTGGAATCTGGATCGCCACCTGCAAGATGCCGCCGACGAACACGGCGATGGCCATGGCATAGATCGGCCGTTCCAGGTGCTGTTGCAGGAACAGCGAGGCGACAATCGACGACAGGTTCAGCAACACCGGCGTAAAGGCCGGGATCTTGAACTCGCGCCAGGTATTCAGCACGCCGCCGGCCAGCGCCACAAAGGCCATGAAACTGATATACGGGAACATCAAACGCGTCATCCAGACGGCGGCGTCGAACTCCTCCAGGCCGCTGGCAATCAGGTAGATGAACAGCGGCGAGGCTATAATACCGATTACCGTGACGATCAGCGTGGACCATACCAGCGTATTGGCCACATGGTCGGTCAGCTTTTTGCTGGCTTCCAGCCCCTGTTTGTTCTTGTATTCCGACAGGATGGGCACGAAGGCTTGCGAGAACGCGCCCTCGGCAAACAGCCGCCGCAGCAGGTTAGGGATGCGGAACGCCACGATATAGGCATCCGTCATGCCGCCGGCGCCAAAGGCACGGGCAATCAAGGTTTCACGCAGTAGTCCGGTGATCCGGGACAGCATTGTCATGCTGGAAATGGCGGTCAGTGTTTTAAGCAAGTTCATGGGACGTGATTATAGTTGCTCCGACAGGAAAATATCGCTATAATCCTAGGCTGTACAAAATTCTGTTGCGCAGACAATATTGTTTGGCAAGCAGTAGTTTGACTCACACGGTTCGCTCTGATTGCAACCTTGGACGCACCTGTTTGCCAAACAATAATGTTTGCAAACGCATCATTTACTGATTTAGGAAATTTCATGGCAAATACCGCACAAGCGCGCAAACGCGCTCGTCAAGCAGTTAAGCAAAACGCTCACAACTCGTCCCAGCGTTCGACCCTGCGCACCGCTATCAAAGCCGTGCGTAAGGCGATCCAGGCCGGCGACAAAGCTGCTGCGACGACTATCTTCCAAACTTCGGTGTCGACCATCGACAGCATCGCTGACAAGAAGATCATCCACAAAAACAAGGCAGCTCGTCACAAGAGCCGTCTGGCCGCTGCGTTGAAAGCACTGGCAGCTTAATTCCCCTCACAGGGAAGTAAAGCAAAAGCCCGCTCCGGTTCGTCCGGCGCGGGCTTTGTCGTTTGTACAGCCCCGGCATGGGGCTGTTGTCGTTTCAGGGTGCCAGATCTTTCGGCGACACCTCCATCCACTCGCCCGGCATCAGCGGATGCGTGGCCAGCGAAATGCCGCCAATCGCGGTGCGGATCAGTCGCAGCGTCGGCAGGCCGACCGCTGCCGTCATGCGCCGCACCTGGCGGTTCTTGCCCTCCTGTAGCGTGATCGCTAGCCAGCTGGTCGGCTGATCGGCGCGCTGGCGGATCGGTGGATTGCGCGGCCACAGCCACGCCGGCTCGGCGATGCGCACCGCCTTGCATGGTTGCGTCACAAAATCCCCCAGGTTGAGCGGCGCCTGCAACTTCTCCAGCGCGACGGCGTCAGCAACGCCTTCCACCTGCACCAGATAGATCTTGGCCTCCTTGTGATCGGGGTGGGCAATGGCGTGCTGCAGCTTGCCGTCGTCGGTCAGCAGCATCAGGCCTTCGCTGTCGTAGTCCAGCCGGCCGGCAGGGTAGATGTTGGGAATGGCCAGGTGGTCGGCCAGTGTCGCCTTACCCTCCTGCGCAGAGAACTGGCACAGCACTTGAAAAGGCTTGTTAAATAAAATCAGGGGCATTATTGAAAACTAAAAATGGTGTAGGCTTGAAAACTTTGATGCCTCGACACATAATGGCACAAACGTCTTATATCTTATAGAAGACTAAAGAATACATCCCTTTCGGAGAACCACGATGCAGCAACATATCAAAGTACCGGCTGACGGCCAGAAAATCACCGTCAACGCGGATTTTTCCCTGAATGTACCAGATAACCCGATCATTCCCTATATCGTCGGCGATGGCGTGGGCGGCGACATCACGCCGGTGATGCTGAAGGTGGTGGATGCGGCGGTAGCCAAATCCTACGGCGGCAAGCGCCAGATCAAATGGATGGAGATCTTCGCAGGCGAGAAAGCGACTCAGGTGTACGGTCCGGACATCGCGCTGCCGGAAGAAACGCTGAAGGCGGTCAAAGACTACGTGGTGTCGATCAAAGGTCCGCTGACCACGCCGGTGGGTGGCGGCATCCGCTCGCTGAACGTGGCGCTGCGCCAGCAGCTGGACCTGTATGTCTGCCTGCGTCCGGTGCGTTACTTCAGCGGCGTGCCATCGCCGCTGAAAGAGCCGGAAAAGACCAATATGGCCATCTTCCGCGAAAACTCGGAAGACATCTACGCCGGCATCGAATTCGCGCAGGGCTCGGAGGGCGCCAGGCGCCTGATGGATTTCCTGCTGAAGGAATTGGGTGTCAACAAGATCCGCTTCCCGGAGACGTCCGGCCTGGGCATCAAGCCGGTGTCGGTGGAGGGCACCGAGCGCCTGATGCGCAAGGCGATCCAGTACGCCATTGACCACGACAAGCCATCGGTCACCATTGTCCACAAGGGCAACATCATGAAGTACACCGAGGGCGGCTTCCGCGACTGGGCCTATGCGCTGGCGCAAAAGGAATTCGGTGCCGAGCTGATCGACGGCGGCCCATGGGTCAAGTTCAAGAATCCGAAAACCGGCCGCGACATCATCATCAAGGATTCGATTGCCGATGCCTTCCTGCAGCAGATCCTGCTGCGCCCGGCGGAATACAGCGTGATCGCCACGCTGAACCTGAACGGCGACTACATATCGGACGCGCTGGCGGCGCAGGTGGGCGGCATCGGCATCGCGCCGGGCGCCAATATGTCGGATTCGGTGGCGATGTTTGAAGCGACCCACGGCACCGCGCCGAAATATGCCGGCAAGGATTACGTCAATCCTGGCTCGCTGATCCTGTCGGCGGAAATGATGTTGCGCCACATGGGCTGGACCGAAGCAGCTGATCTCATCATCAAATCGATGCAGCAGGCCATCGGCTCCAAGCAAGTCACCTACGACTTTGCGCGCTTGATGGAAAACGCAGTGCAGGTGTCTTGCTCGGGCTTTGGCGAGGTAATGATCGAGCAGATGGCCTAAGCCATTAGCGCATGCAGAGGTGCAGCGCTTCTTTCCAGTCTGGCAGATGGCAGAAGCGCGTGGTCAGGCGTTCCGACGACATCACTGAATAGGTCGGGCGCCTGGCCGGCGTCGGGTAGTCGGCGGTGGTGATCGGCAGCACCTTGCACTGCAATCCCGCTTCTTCGACGATGGCCTGGGTGAATTCATGCCAGGTCGTCTGTCCCTGCGCACTCAGGTGGTAGATGCCGCTGTTCTGTACCCACCATTCGCGGCCGCCGGCGTGCGCCTGCGACAGCACTTGCGCCGTGGTGTCGGCGATGGTGCGGCTCCAGGTCGGTGCGCCGTGCTGGTCGGCCACAACCTTCAGTTCGTCCCGTTCCTTCGCCAGGCGCAGCATGGTCAGCAGGAAATTCTTGCCGCGCATGCCGTACACCCAGCTGGTGCGGAAGATCAGGTGCGGGATGCCAGCTGCAGCAATCGCCTGTTCGCCGGCCAGCTTGCTGGCGCCGTAGACGTTCAGCGGGCCAACCGCATCGTCTTCCACCCGCGCCGATGGTTGCGAGCCGTCAAACACATAGTCGGTGGAGTAGTGCACCAGTGCCGCGCCCAGCGCCTTGGCTTCCTCGGCCATGACGCCCGGCGCTTCGGCGTTGATGCGGAAAGCCAGCTCGGGCTCGCTCTCGGCCTTGTCGACCGCCGTGTAGGCGGCCGGATTGACGATCAGCTGCGGCTTGACGCTGCGGATCACTTCACGCACCTGGTCCAGATTGGACAGGTCCATAACATTGCGGTCCACCGCCACGACCTCGCCGACGCCTTGCAGGCTGCGCGCCAGCTCGTAGCCGACCTGGCCGGTGCTGCCGGTCAGTAAGACTTTCATGCGAACACCTCGGCGTTGGCCAGCAGCGACGCCGCCTCATCCTTGGCGGACAGGCGCGGCGTATCCAGTTCCGGCGGCCAGACGATGCCGATCGCCGTGTCGTTCCACAGGATCGAGCGCTCATGCTCCGGCGACCAGTAGTCGGTGGTCTTGTACAGGAACTCGGCGTTATCCGAGGTCACGACGAAGCCGTGGGCGAAGCCAGGCGGTATCCACATCTGACGCTTGTTCTCGGCCGACAGTTCAATGCCGTACCACTGGCCGAAAGTCGGCGAGCTTTTGCGGATGTCGACCGCGACGTCGAACACCGAACCAGCGGTGGCGCGCACCAGCTTGCCCTGTGCATGCTGGATCTGGTAGTGCAGACCGCGCAGCACGCCTTTCGACGAGCGCGAGTGATTGTCTTGCACAAACTCGGCGGTCACGCCGGTCAGTTCCGCGAAACGGCGGGCGTTGAAGCTCTCGAAGAAAAAGCCGCGATCATCGCCGAACACTTTCGGCTCCAGCACCAGCAAGCCTTCCAGCGGCGTAGTAATAACATTCATCGTTGGACTACCTTATCTTCCAGGATTTGCAGCAAATATTGACCATAGTTGTTTTTCTTCAGCGGCTCGGCCAGCTTGCGCAGCTGGTCGGCGTCGATATAGCCCTTGCGATAGGCAATCTCTTCGGGGCACGCGACTTTCAGGCCCTGGCGCTTCTCGATGGTGGCGATGAACTGGC
>NZ_FNEQ01000014.1 GCF_900100205.1 Duganella sp. OV510
AACCAGATCATCGCGCTGACCACCGCCGCTGTATCGGGTCTGAGCACCGACGCAATCGTCGCACTGACGACCAGCCAGGCTGCTTCGCTGACCACCCAGCAAGTGGCTGCCCTGTCGACCAACGCCATCGCCGCGCTGCAAACCCAGGACTTCGCTGCCCTGAAAACCGCAGCCATCGCCGGTCTGTCCACCAACCAGATCAAGGCACTGACCACCGACCTGATCGTTGCCCTGAGCACCGCTGAAGCCAACGCCCTGAGCAGCGCGCAAGTTGCTGCCCTGAGCACCGACGCAGTCGCCGCGCTGGAAACCGCTGACATCGCCGCCATCAAGACCGCAGCATTCGCGGCCCTGAATTCGGCACAGGTTGCTGCACTGACCACCGAGCAAGTCAACGGCCTGGCCACCGCACAACTGGGTGCACTGAGCACCAACGCGATCGCCAACGGTCTGACCACTGATCAAGTGGTTGCCCTGACCTCGGCTCAACTGACTGCCCTGAGCACCGCCCAACTGGGTGCCCTGTCGAGCAACGCCATCGGCGCGATTGAAACCCGCGACATCGTCGGTATCAGCACCGCTGGTATCGCTGCCCTGAAATCGGCCCAGCTGGCTGCACTGACCTCGGATCAAGTGGCTGCACTGACCACCAACCAGATCATCGCGCTGACCACCGCCGCTGTATCGGGTCTGAGCACTGACGCAATCGTCGCGCTGACCACCAGCCAGGCTGCTTCGCTGACCACTCAGCAGGTTGTCGCCCTGTCGACCAACGCGATTGCCGCGCTGCAAACCCAGGACTTCGCCGCACTGAAAACCGCTGCGATCGCTGGCCTGACCACCAACCAGATCAAGGCGCTGACCACCGACCTGATCGTTGCCCTGAGCACCGCTGAAGCGAATGCCCTGAGCAGCGCGCAAGTTGCTGCCCTGAGCACCGACGCTATCGCTGCGCTGGAAACCGCTGACATCGCCTCGATCAAGACCGCCTCGTTCGCGGCCCTGAACTCGGCTCAAGTTGCTGCACTGACCACCGAGCAAGTCAACGGTCTGGCCACCGCACAACTGGGCGCCCTGAGCACCAACGCCATCGCCAACGGTCTGACCACCGACCAGGTTGTCGCTCTGACCTCGTCGCAACTGGCAGCACTGAGCACCGCCCAACTGGGTGCTCTGTCGAGCAACGCCATCGGCGCGATTGAAACCCGCGACATCGTGGGTATCAGCACCGCTGGCATCGCTGCCCTGAAATCGGCGCAACTGGCTGCACTGACCTCGGATCAAGTGGCTGCACTGACCACCAACCAGATCATCGCGCTGACCACCGCCGCTGTATCGGGCCTGAGCACTGACGCAATCGTCGCGCTGACCACCAGCCAGGCTGCTTCGCTGACCACTCAGCAGGTTGTCGCCCTGTCGACCAACGCGATTGCCGCGCTGCAAACCCAGGACTTCGCCGCACTGAAAACCGCTGCGATCGCTGGCCTGACCACCAACCAGATCAAAGCGCTGACCACCGACCTGATCGTCGCCCTGAGCACCGCTGAAGCGAATGCCCTGAGCAGCGCCCAAGTTGCTGCCCTGAGCACCGACGCAGTTGCTGCGCTGGAAACCGCTGACATCGCCGCCATCAAGACCGCATCGTTCGCGGCCCTGAACTCGGCACAGGTTGCTGCACTGACCACCGAGCAAGTCAACGGCCTGGCCTCAAGTCAGTTCGCAGTGTTGAGCACCGTTGCCCTGGCTAACGGCCTGACCACGGATCAAGTGGTCGCGATGACCTCGCAACAGTTCGCTGCGCTGACCACCGCGCAAGTGGGTGCTCTGTCGAGCAACAGCATCGGCGCCATCGAGACCCGCGACATCGCAGGCATCAGCACCGCCGGTATCGCGGTACTGAAATCGGCGCAACTGGCTGCACTGACCTCGGATCAAGTGGCTGCACTGTCGACCAACCAGATCATCGCGCTGACCACCGCCGCTGTATCGGGCCTGAGCACCGACGCGATTGTGGCACTGACCACCAGCCAGGCTGCTTCGCTGACCACGCAGCAAGTTGCTGCGCTGAGCACCAACGCCATCGCGGCGCTGCAAACCCAGGACTTCGCTGCCCTGAAAACGGCTGCGATCGCCGGTCTGTCGACCAACCAGATCAAGGCACTGACCACTGACCTGATCGTTGCCCTGAGCACCGCTGAAGCGAACGCCCTGAGTAGCGCCCAAGTTGCTGCCCTGAGCACCGACTCCGTCGCTGCGCTGGAAACCGCTGACATCTCCGCGCTGAAAACCGCAGCGTTCGCTGCGCTGAACTCGGCCCAGGTTGCTGCACTGACCACCGAGCAAGTCAACGGCCTGGCTACCGGTCAGTTCGCTGTCCTGAGCACCACGGCAATCGCCAACGGCCTGACCACCGATCAAGTGGTGGCGATGACCTCGCAACAGTTCGCTGCGCTGACCACCGCGCAAGCAGCTGCCCTGTCGAGCAACAGCATCGGCGCGATTGAAACCCGCGACATTGGCGGCCTCAGCACTGCTGGCATCGCCGCCCTGAAATCGGCGCAACTGGCTGCACTGACCTCGGATCAAGTGGCTGCACTGTCGACCAACCAGATCATTGCGCTGACCACCGCCGCAGTTTCTGGCCTGAGCACCGACGCAGTGGTTGCGCTGACCACCACGCAAGCTTCCGTGCTGAACACGCAGCAAGTTGTGGCGCTGTCGACCAACGCAATTGCCGCGCTGCAAACCCAGGACTTCGCCGCACTGAAAACCGCAGCCGTCGCCGCCCTGACCACCAATCAGATCAAGGCGCTGACCACCGACCTGGTCGTGGCGCTGACCACCGCTGAAGCGAACGCCCTGAGCAGCGCGCAAGTTGCTGCCCTGAGCACCGACTCGGTTGCCGCGCTGCAAACCGCAGACCTGGCTTCGCTGAAGACTTCGTCCTTCAACGTGCTGAACACTGCCCAGGTTGCTGCACTGACCACCGAGCAGGTCAACACCCTGGCAACCGCCCAACTGGCTGTGCTGAGCACCAACGCAATCGCCAACGGTCTGACCACCGACCAGGTTGTTGCGCTGACCTCGACCCAGGTTGCCGCGCTGACCACCGCGCAAGTAGGCGCGCTGTCGACCAACAGCATCGGCGCGATCGAAACCCGCGATATCGTGGGCCTGACCACCGCCGGCGCCGCCTCGCTGAAATCGGCGCAGATCACCGCGCTGACCACCGACCAGGTGAACTCGCTGTCGGCGGCCCAGACGATCGCGCTGACCACCGCTGCCTTCGCCGCACTGAACAGCGACCAGGTGGCTGCCTTCACCACCACCCAGGCTGCCGCGCTGAACTCGCAGCAAGTGGTGGCGCTGAGCACCGCCGCCATCGCCAACCTGGAAACGGCTGATCTGAACGTGCTGAAAACCGCTGCTGTCGCAGCGCTGACCAGCAACCAGATCAAGGCGCTGAGCACCGACCAGGTCGCCAGCCTGTCGACCGGCAGCGTTGCCGTGCTGACCACCTCGCAAGTGGCCAACGGCCTGACCACCGACCAGGTGGCCGGCCTGACCTCGAACCAGGTGGGCGCGCTGAGCACCGCGCAAGTGAACGCCCTGTCGACCGCCGCCGTGGCAGCGATCGAAACGGCCGACATCGGCGCGCTGAAAACCTCGACGATCGCCATCCTGCGCACCGCCCAGGTGGCCGCGCTGAGCACCGACCAGGTGAAAACCCTGAGCACCGCCCAGGTGGCTGCGCTGAGCACTGCGGCGATTGCCGTCGGCCTGAGCACCGACCAGGTCGTGGCGCTGTCGAGCAACCAGTTCAACGCACTGAGCACCAACCAGCTGCGCGCACTGTCGACCAACAGCATCGCGGCGATCGAAACGGCTGACCTGCAAGCACTGTCGACCGCTTCGTTCAAAGCGCTGAGCACCACCCAGCTGGTCAAGCTGACCACCGACCAGATCGTGGCGCTGACCACCGGCCAGATCAAAAATCTGACCTCGCAGCAGGCCAACGCGCTGACCTCGTCGCAAACCCAGGCCATGAGCACGGCCCAGGCTTCGGCGCTGTTCAACGCCTCGCACGGCATCTCGCCGATCGTGCTGGACCTGAAAGGTGACGGCATCACCACGCTGGCCGCCGGCAACGGTGTCAGCTTCGACCTGAATGCAGACGGCAGCAAGGAACAAGCCGGCTGGATCGCAGGCGGTGACGGCCTGCTGGTTCTGGATCGCAACGGCGACGGCAGCATCAACGACGGTAGCGAACTGTTCGGCACGGGCACCACGCTGGCCAACGGCTCGAAAGCGTCGAACGGCTACGAAGCCCTGGCTGAGCTGGACACCAACGGCGACGGCGTGATCGATGCCAAGGACGGCGCCTTCAGCAAGCTGCAAGTGTGGGTCGACGGCAATGCCGACGGCATCAGCACTGCGGACGAGCTGAAATCGCTGACCGATCTCGGCATCACCAAGCTGAGCCTGAACGCCAAAGTGGATGGTTCGTCGAACAACGGCAACACCATCGGCCTGACCTCGACCTTCGAGACGGCCGACGGCGCATCCCACGCTGCCGCCGACGTCTGGTTCGCCGTCAACAACAGCGCCTCGTCGCTGACCAGCTCGGTAAGCAACCTGTCGGGCGCCCTGGCCAGCTTCAACGCCGCGTCGTCGACGCCGACCGCCACCAAGCTGGAAATGCCTACCGCCAACAACACGGCAGTGGCAGCCCTGGCTAGCGCGATCGGTAGCTACGACAACAAGCTGACCGCCGCATCGGGTCAGGTCGCCAGCGACGAAACCCAGCGTCTGAAAGCGCTGCTGACCGGCAACCATGCTCAAGGCATCCTGGCTGCCAAGTAAGCACCACGCTGCTTAAACGCTAGCGTCAACAACGGCAAGGCCTGCGGGCCTTGCCGTTTTTTTTTGAGCGAGCGAATAGCAAGGTAAAAGCACTTGTTTTTCTACAACAGAAAAGGCGGCGTGAAACGTTGCACTGGGTTAGAATCCTCAAGCTGGCACGATAGTGCGCCAATGCAAGCTTTTTCCTTTACAGGCCTATGCAAGATAAATTCCCCCACACCGCGATTCAGTGCTTGACTGCCATCGCGCAGCATCATGGTCTGCAAATCAATCCGGAACGCATCATTGATGAAAACGCCTTGCGGGCGGAGGAACCCACCACTGGTGCGCTGCTGCGCATTGCGTCCGACATCGGCCTGAAAGCCAAGGCGGACACGCTGACCTGGTCGCGCCTGATGGCGCAGGGCGGCGTGTTCCCGCTCATGGCGCGGCTGGCGGACGGCAATATGATCATCGTGGTCGGCGTCAAGCCGGGCGAGAACGGTGGCGAGGATCAGGCCGCCGTGCTGAACCCGGCCGCCGCCAACGCCCAGGTGGTAATGGTGGCACGCAGCGAATTCGAGAAGCGCTGGAAGGGTGAGGTGTTCTTCGTCAAACGCCAGCACAAGCTGACCGATCCCAACCAGCCGTTCGGCCTGCGCTGGTTCATTCCCGAGATTCTCAAGCAGAAGGCGGCTTTCCGCGACATCTTCATCGCCGCCATCGCCATGCAGCTGCTGGCGCTGGCCTCGCCGATCTTCTTCCAGCTGGTGATCGACAAGGTGCTGACGCACCAGAGCGTGACCACCTTGCAGGTGCTGGGCGTCGGCATCGTCGCCGCGCTGATCTTCGACTCGACCTTCGGCTTCCTGCGCCAGACGCTGACCTTGGCCGCCTCCAACAAGATCGACATGCGGCTGACGCGGCGCGTGTTCGGCCACCTGCTGTCGCTGCCGATCGACTTCTTTGAAACCACCAGCGCCGGCGTGGTCACGCGCCACATGCAGCAGCTGGAAAAGATCCGCAACTTCCTCACCGGCCGTTTGTTCATGACCGGGCTCGACCTGATCGCGCTGGTGGTGTTCATTCCCATCCTGTTCAGCTACTCGATGAAGCTGACGCTGATCGTGCTGCTGTTTGCCGCCATGATCGGCGGCATCGTGCTGGCCATGGTGCCGACCTTCCAGCGTCGCCTGAGCGCGCTGTATTCGGCCGAGGGCCAGCGCCAGGGCATGCTGGTGGAAACCATCCACGGCATGCGCACGGTGAAAGCGCTGGCGATCGAGCCGTCGCAGCGCCGCGTGTGGGACCAGCGTTCGGCCGAAGCCATCACCATGCACTTCCGCGTTGGCCAGATTTCCATCGCCGGCAACTCGCTGACCGACTTCCTCGGCAAGCTGATGCCGGTGACGCTGATTATCGTCGGCGCCTCCGACGTGTTCGACAGCACGCTGTCGGTCGGTGCGCTGATCGCCTTCCAGATGCTGTCCGGCCGCGTCACGCAGCCGCTGATTTCCATCGTCGGCCTGGTCAACGAATACCAGGAAACCGCGCTGTCGGTGCGCATGCTGGGCGAGGTGATGAACCGCGCGCCGGAAGGCCGCCCAGGCGCCAACGGCCTGCGTCCGGTGCTGGAAGGCGAGATCAAGTTCGACAACGTGGTGTTCCGCTATCCGGGCGCGCAGAACCTGGCGCTGAACAAGGCTTCGTTCACCATCGAAAAAGGCATGGTAGTCGGCATTGTCGGCCGTTCCGGCTCCGGCAAGACCACGCTGACCAAGCTGATCCAGGGCCTGTATCCGTTGCAGGAAGGCCTGGTGCGCTTTGACGGCTTTGATGCGCGCGAGATCGAATTGCCGCACCTGCGGCGCCAGATCGGCGTGGTGTTGCAGGAGAACTTCCTGTTCCGCGGCACGGTGCGCGACAACCTGTCGATCACCAAGCCGGACGCCACGTTTGAAGAACTGGTGGCCGCTGCGCAGGCTGCCGGCGCCGACGAATTCATCGAACGCCTGCCGCAGGGCTACGACACCATGCTGGAAGAAAACGCCACCAACCTGTCCGGCGGCCAGAAGCAGCGCCTGTCGATCGCGCGCACGCTGGTGGCGCGGCCGCGTATCCTGATCCTGGACGAAGCCGCCTCGGCGCTGGACCCGGAATCGGAAGCCATCTTCATCAGCAACCTGTCGAAGATTGCCGTGGGCCGCACGGTGGTGATGATTTCCCACCGCCTGTCCACGCTGGTCAACGCCGACCGCATCATGGTCATGCATCAAGGCTCGCTGGTCGATTCCGGCCGCCACGAAGAACTGCTTACCCGTAGCGAAACTTACCAGCACTTATGGAACCAGCAAACAAGTCACCTTTAAACTTCAAGCGCGGCAAGAAGGACGAGACCGAAATCGAGTTCCTGCCGGATGCGGACGCCATCGAGCGCAATCCGCTGCCGAAGTTCGTGCGGCTGACGCTGCACGTTCTGCTGGGCGCGTTTGTGTTCTTCATCATCTGGGCCTCGGTATCGCCGGTGGACAAGATCGTCATCGCCCACGGCAAGCTGGTCAATCCGCTGCCGAACATCGTGGTGCAACCGCTGGATACCTCGATCATCCAGAGCATCGACGTGCGCGTTGGCCAGATCGTCAAGAAAGGCCAGCTGCTGGCCACGCTGGACCCGACCTTCACCGCCGCCGACGAAACCCAGTTGCGCCTGCGCCTGCAATCGCTGGACACCCAGGCTGCCGGCCTGCGCGCGGAGCTGTCGGGCAAGCAGGGCGCCAATCTCGCTTCCGGCGCCAGCGACGACGCGCTGCTGCAGGCGCAGCTGTCGAGCGAGCGCAAGGCCAACTACGAAGCGCAGAAGAACAAGATGGAGCAGAACATCGCGCGCCTCAAAGCCGGTCTGGAAACCAACAAGCACGACCAGACCATCCTGGCCCAGCGGGTGAAGTCGCTGCGCGAGGTGGAAGCCATGCAGGAACAGCTGATGGCCGAGCAGTTCGGCGCCAAGATGCATCTGCTGGAAGCGCGCGACCGCCGCCTGGAAGTCGAGCGCGACATGGATTTGCAGCGCAACAAGCTGATCGAGATGGGCCGTGAACTGGCGTCGGCAGAATCGGAGCGGGCGGCGTTTGAGCGCAGCTGGCGGCAGAAGTCGATGGAAGACCTGCTGAGCGCCAGCCGCGAGCGCGACAGCATCAACGAGCAGCTGGCCAAGGCCGACAAGCGCGCCAAGATGGTGCAGATGGTGGCGCCGTCGGACGGCGTGGTGCTGGAAATCGGCAAGCTGTCGGTCGGCTCGATCGTGCGCGAGGCTGAGGCGCTGTTCACGCTGGTGCCGCTGGGCGCCGAGCTGGAGGCCGAGGTGCAGATCGATTCGCAGGATATCGGCCGCATCAAGCCGGGCCTGTCGGCGCACCTGAAAATCGATGCCTTCTCGTTCCAGGAGCACGGCATGCTGGACGGTAAAATCCGCTTCATCAGCCAGGATTCCTTCAAGCGCGAAAATGCCGACAAGGGCGGCGGCACCGATGCCTTCTACCTGAGCCGCGTGCCCTACACCGGCAAGCTGCGCAAACTGCCGGCCGGCGCGCGCCTGCTGCCCGGCATGACGGTGACGGCGGAGATCGTGGTGGGCCATCGCACGGTGATGTCCTACCTGCTGTTCCCGTTGACCCGCGCGCTGGACGAATCGATCCGCGAACCTTAATTCCTAGCTGGAGCCGCAACGTGTTTACCATCATCATTCCTACCCATGACCGCCCGCTGCTGCTGACCCGCACGCTGGAATCGCTGATCGCCCAGACCTGCCAGGATTTCAAGGTGGTGATCGTGTCCGACACGCCCGGCTATCTGCCGCCATACCAGCAGCTGACGCAGCTCGACAAGCGCTTCGACTATGTGCTGCGCGCCACCGGCGTGCCGGGACCCGCCGCCAGCCGCAATATGGGCCTGGCGATTGCCGATTCCGAGTACATCCTGTTCCTCGACGACGACGACACCTATCGCCCGGACCACCTGGCCAAGCTGAAGGCGCGCCTGTTGCAGGACAAGCCGGCGCTGCTGTTCCACGATTTCCAGATCCAGCACGAGGACCGCACGGTGTTCCCGCCGAAGCTGCTGTCGGAAGCGCAGAAGGCATCGATTGCCGACGTGACGTTCGACAGCGTGTACGTGCGCAACCGCATCCCGAACAGCTGCATCGCCTACCGCAGCGATGTGCTGCGCGGCGTGCGCAACGAGACCGATCTGATTATTTACGAGGATTGGGAGTTCCTGCTGGCGGCGATGGCTGGCCGTGAACTCGTGTATTTCGATACCGATGGCGTAGTGATACACAAGAGTGCCGCCACGGCGCCGGAGAATATGCGGCGCGGCAATTCGCGCGACGACAAGATTGTTGAGGTGATGCTGCATTTGTACCGCAAGCATCCGGCGCCGAATATGCAAACCCGGCTGGCGCGGCAGGCGCTGATGGCGAGCGCGAATATTCAGCTGGATCTGGACAACTTCTAAGCCGCCGTCGTATGGGTCCCGGCCTGCGCCGGGACGACGTCAGCTGTTGTGGAACAGCGCCAGGCCTTGCGCCAGCCCGACCTTGGGCCGCCAGCCCGGCACGCTGCGATAGCTGTGCCACGGCAGCATCACTTCACGCTCGCGGTAGGGACGGCCGCCCCATGCGATATTCAGCGGCTTGCCGCTGACCTGCGCATACAGCGCGGCGATCTCCTTCAGCGGCACCGGCTGGCCGCTGGAGACGCCGTACTCCTCGATGCCTGCCGCCTGCGTCGCCAGCTGCTCGCTGGCCAGCACGAAGGCGTCCATCACATCATCGATATACACCAGGTCGACCAGCTGTTCGCCTGGCGACATGCCAAGCGACGTGCCCTCGTTGGCCACGCGCTTGAGCAGGTTCAGCACCTTGGGCCGCGTGTCGCCGGCGCCGTAGGTGTCGAACAGCTTCAGCGTGATCACGCGCAGCTGGTGCACTTCGACGTAGTAGTGCAGCAGCGCGGTGAAGGCGGCCTTGGTGGCGGCGTACAGGCAGACCGGATTGTAGGCCTGGTCCTCGTAGTGTTCCCATGAGGTGCCGGTGTTGACCAGCTGGCGCACGCCGCAGGCGGCCATGGCTTCCACCAGCTGCGTCGAGAACAGCAGATTGGCGTGGATCAGGCGCTCGACATCCTCCGGCTTGTGCGCGGCCAGGAACAGCGAAGCCAGGTGGAAGACCACCTGTGGCGCGGCGGCGCGCATGATGTCGATCAGTTGCAGCGTGCTGCCGTCATGGCGATGCACCTGTGCCTGCGGCGGCAGGCCTTCGGTGGACGAGCTCGCGCGCAGCAGCAGGTGGACTTCCCAGCCGTCGGCCAGCAGGCGGCGCGTCAGCGCGGCGCCGACGAAGCCGGAGGCGCCGGTGAGCAGCGCACGGCGCGGCGCTGTGGAAGCGGGCGTTACAGCGTTCATGCGTCGGCTCCGGCGTTGTAGACGAAAGGCGATTCGAACATCGCCAGCGCCGGGAAGGTACGGTCGCGCGGCGACATCACCGGCTCCTGCACCGGCCAGGCGATGCCGGCAGAATTCCACAATACGCCGCCGTCATTATGGGGCGCGTAGGTGGTGGTGACCTTGTAGGTCATCAGCGATTGTTCGCTCAGCGAGCAGAAGCCGTGCGCCAGGCCGGCCGGCAGGTACAGCATGTGGCCATTGTCGGCGCTCAGTTCCAGCGTGATGTGCTGACCGTAAGCCGGCGAGCCACGGCGCAGGTCCAGTGCGGCGTCCAGCACCGCGCCTTGCGCGCAGTAGACCAGCTTGGCGTGGTCGTGCGGCGGCGTCTGGAAATGCAGACCGCGGATTACGCCGCGCTGCGAGGTCGAATAGTATTCCTCGGCATAGTCGGTCGCCAGTCCGTGCTGGCGGAAGATGTCTTCGTGGAATACCTTGACGAAGCTGCCACGGTCATCGCGGCGGATGTCGGTGATGATCTGGAAGCAGCCGGGAATAGCGGTCGGAATGATCTGCATGATGGCCTTGCTATTTGGGGAAGGTGGCGTCCAGCAGCACCAGCGGGCGCTTGATGACCTTGTTGCCCTCCCAGGCTTCGATGCGTTTGGCCAGCATCAGTGCCTGCAGCCTTTCGCAGCAGAAGGCGATGCTGCGGTCCTCGTAGCCGGGGCGGTGGATGTAGTGGTGGCGGAAAAAGCGCGACGCCACCAGTTCCAGGTCGTGCGCTATCTCGATGAACCATGTGACCGGGATGTACGAGACGGTCGGCGCGGCGATGAAGGCGTTGCTGCTCAGGAAATCCGCTGCTTCCTTGTGGGTGATGACGCCGCAGTCGATGGCGTCGCCGAAGAACATCAGCAGGTCGCGGCCGACGTTGTTGGCCTCGTACTGCTGGAGCAGCGTGCCCGGCCAGCTGACCGTGATCGGCACGATCGGTGTCTGGCCGTCGCCATAGAAATGCTCGGGCTTCACCTGGGCCAGCAGGTCGGGATGGGCGTGCATGTTGAAGCCGTCCAGCGTGCCGATCAGATGGGTCAGCGCGAAGCGCCGGTAATGGCAAAAGCCGACAAAGCCGGTCGCCTTGTTGGCGATCAGCTGGCGGCGCACCTCGAACAGCGCCAGGTATTCGCCCAGGTAGCGGTTGCGCGCCGCCTCTTCCGGCGACATCAGCTGGCTCATCGCCAGGCCGTTTTCCGGCACATAGCTGCCGGAGCCCAGCATGGTCATGAAGTCCGGCATCTTCCAGTTGAAGGGCGCGTGGGCGATGCAGTAAAACAGCGGTTTATCGTTCATCACGCGGGCACGGCCTTAATCAGGTAGTGGGAAGGCTGGGCCGCATCCAGCAGCGTCTGCGGCGCGGCGCCGCTGCTGGCGGCCTGCTGCCGCAGCGCGTCCTCGATCGCCGGCGGCAGCGGCCCCGGGTTCAGCAGCACGCCGTTGTCGACGCGGAAGCCAGCCTGCTGGAACAGTACCAGCATGTCATTGATGCCCCAGGCGTGGCGCGGCGGAACGGACGGTGCATCCCAGTAGTGCCGGTTGATGATGCGGGCGGTGATGCTGGCGTCGAACTGGATCACCTTGCGCACCTGCTGCAGCACCTGCAGCGGGTTGGCAAACTGCTCCAGCGTGGTGTCGAAGTACCAGCCATCGGCCCATTCCAGCTGCTTGTAGAAGGCGTCGCCGGCGCTTTCCAGGTCGGCCAGGTAGACGCGCTCGGCATAGTCGCGCGCCTGCTGCGCAGGCGCCGGATCGGCCTCCACCACCAGCGTGCAGGAAGCCGGATACAGCGCGCGGTAGTCCTGCGCCAGCTCGCTGTTGCTGGCGCCGGCCTGCACCAGCAGGCGGGCGTTGGGCGGCAGCATCGAACGGAAGGGGACGATGTACTGTTCCATCGCCGGCCTAGAAGTTGACGCCGAAGAAGGATTCCAGCTTGTCGACCACGAAGTCCAGCATCTCGCGCGACAGGCCCGGATAGACGCCGACCCAGAAGGTGTCGTTCATCACGCGGTCGGTGTTGGTCAGTTCGCCGGAGATGCGGTAGTGACGGCCCTGCATATATGGCTGACGCACCAGGTTGCCGGCGAACAGCAGGCGGGTGCCGATCTTGTGCTGGTCCAGGTAGGTCAGCAGGTCGACCCGGGCGACATTCGCTTCCGGCTTCAGCGTCATCGGGAAGCCGAACCACGATGGATCGGAGTTCTCGGTGGCTTCCGGCAGGATCAGGAATTCCTCGCACGACTTCAGGCGGTCTTTCAGGTAGGCGAAGTTGTCCTTGCGCGACTGCACGAAGCCGGCCGCGCGGTCGATCTGCGCCAGGCCGCAGGCGGCCTGCATGTCGGTGATCTTCAGGTTATAGCCGAGATGGCTGTAGGTGTACTTGTGGTCGTAGCCGGGCGGCAGTGTGCCGAAGCACTGGCAGAAGCGCTTGCCGCAGGTGTTGTCCTTGCCTGGCGGGCAGTAGCAGTCGCGGCCCCAGTCGCGGAACGATTCGGCGATCGCTTTCAGTTCCGGGTTGTTGGTGAACACCGCGCCGCCTTCGCCCATGGTGATGTGGTGGGCCGGGTAGAACGACATGGTGCCGATGTCGCCGAAGGTGCCGACCATCTTGCCGTTGTAGGTCGAGCCGAGCGCGTCGCAGCAGTCCTCGATCAGCCACAGATTGTATTTCTTGCAGAGGGCGGTGATGACGTCCAGGTTGTACGGATTGCCCAGCGTGTGCGCCAGCATGATGGCCTTGGTTTTCGGCGAGATCGCCGCTTCCAGCTGGCTCACGTCGATGTTGTAGGTGCCCAGCTCGACGTCGACAAACACCGGCACCGCGCCGAACTGGATGATCGGGTTGACGGTGGTGGGGAAGCCGGCGGCGACGCCGATCACTTCATCGCCCTGCTGGATGGCGCGCGCGCCCAGCTTCGGCGAGGTCAGCGCGCTGAAGGCGACCAGGTTGGCTGACGAACCGGAGTTGACGGTGATCAGGAAGTCAACGCCGATCAGCTTGGCCAGCCTGGCCTCGAACTGGTCGTTGAAGCGGCCGGTGGTCAGCCAGGCGTCCAGCGAGGCCTCGACCATCAGTTCCATCTCCGGTGCGCCGACCACCTTGCCGGCTGGCGGGATCACGGTCACGCCCGGTTCGAAAGGTTTCGGTACGCTGGCCAGTGCGCCGTATTCGGCCACCAGCTTGATGATCTGCTCGCGCAGTTGTTCTTTGGTTTGACTCATGATTGCTGCCTTAAAGTGGTGCGGTGTTTTGATAGGTGGCGATTTGCGCCAGTGTCAGCGCGCGCATGTCGGCGCCGCGCATGTGCGCCTGGTGCCATGCGACGATCTGCTCGATGGTGTGGCCCAGGTGCCAGCGCGGCTGCCATTGCAGGCGCGCACGCGCCTTGGAGCAGTCCAGTTTCAGATAGTGTGCCTCATGCGGCTGCGGAGCGGCGTCCAGCTCCCAGGCGGCGCCGTCGCCCCAGCTTTGGCACAGGCGTTCGATGATCCACTCGACCGGGCGGGCGTCGATGTCATGTGGGCCGAAGTTGAAGCCTTCGGCAAACGCCGCGCCGTGCAGGTACAGGTGCTCGGCCAGCGTCAGGTAGCCGGACAGCGGCTCCAGCACGTGCTGCCACGGGCGGATCGCGTGCGGGCTGCGGATGCGCACCGGCTGGCCGGCGGCAATCGCCCGCACCATGTCGGGTATCAGGCGGTCTTCCGCCCAGTCGCCGCCGCCGATGACGTTGCCGGCGCGGCCAGAAGCCAGCGCCACGCCGTGCTCGGCATATTTTTCCGGATTGAAGAACGACGAACGGTAGCCGGCCGTCACCAGTTCGGCGCAGGCCTTGCTGTTGCTGTACGGGTCGTAGCCGCCGAAGGCTTCGTTTTCACGGTAGCCCCAGGCCCATTCCTTGTTCTCGTAGCACTTGTCGCTGGTGACGTTGACCACCGCCTTGATGCCGGGTGTGTTGCGCACCGCTTCAAAGAAGTTGACCAGGCCCATGACGTTGGTGGCGTAGGTCTCGACCGGATTGACATAGGAATACCGCACCAGCGCCTGCGCCGCCATGTGGATGACGATCTCTGGCCGGGCTTCGCGCATGGCTTGCTGCAAGGCGGCGGCGTCGCGGATGTCACCGGTGATGGAGCTCATGCCGCTGCCGACCTGGGCCACCTCGAACAGGCTGGGATTGCTCGGCGACGGCAGCGCGTAGCCGGTCACGTGCGCGCCCAGCTGTTGCAGCCACAGGCTGAGCCAGCTGCCTTTGAAACCCGTGTGGCCGGTCAGGAAAACGCGCTTGCCTTGCCAGAACGCTGGACTCATGGCCACTTCTTCCACGGCGCCTTGCCGCTTTCCCACAGGTCTTCCAGGTGGATCTTGTCGCGCAGCGTATCCATCGGCTGCCAGAAGCCGTGATGGAAGAAGGCATCCATCTGGTTCTCCAGGGCCAGCGTTTCCATCGGCTCTTTTTCCCAGATGGTGGCGTCGTTGGCGATGTAGTCGATGACTTTCGGCGACAGCACGAAGTAGCCGCCGTTGATCCAGGCGCCGTCGCCCTGCGGTTTTTCCTTGAAGCTGACGATGCGCTGGCCGTCGATGTCGATGGCGCCGAAGCGGCCCGGCGGCAGCACTGCCGACATGGTGGCCAGCTTGCCGTGTGCCTGGTGGAAGGCGATCGAGGCGGTGATGTCGATGTCGGCCACGCCGTCGCCATAGGTGAAGCAGAATGCTTCCTCGTTTTTCAGGTGTTCGCGCACGCGCTTAAGGCGGCCGCCGGTCATGCTGTCGGCGCCGGTGTCGATCAGCGTGACGCGCCACGGTTCGGCGTAACGCTGATGCACTTCCATGCTGTTGGCCTGCAGGTCGAAAGTGACGTCCGAGGTGTGCAGGAAGTAGTTGGCGAAGAATTCCTTGATGATGTAGCCGCGATAGCCGCAGCAGATGACGAAATCGTTGATGCCGTGAGCCGAATAGCTCTTCATGATGTGCCACAGGATCGGCTTGCCGCCGATCTCGACCATCGGTTTCGGCTTGACGGTGGTTTCCTCGCTGAGCCGTGTGCCCAGGCCGCCGGCCAGTATGACTGCTTTCATGAATTCCCCGTTGTGTGTGGTGCGTAGGCGTGGCTTATTTTAAACGAAAAATACAGGCTGATTAGCGGCCAATGTGTTTGAACATTTCCCCGCATTCGGCGGCGCTATCGCCGCCCAGTTCGACGTGCAGCGGGTGCGGCGCCTCGGCTTGCAGCGTCGGCACACAACGCGTCGCGCAGGTTGCCGTCCGCCGCCCGTATCGACAGTGGCGTGATGTCTGCCCTTCGCCGAGGCGCGCGTCTGCCAGCATCATGCGCATCATCGACAGCGACCGGAAGCCCGGCTGCATGCCCAGTTCCTCGGGGCCGGGCAGTACGAAATCGAAAGGCGCGGGGTGTTGCAGCAGCGAGATGGCGGCGTGGCTGCTGCCATGCAGGAAGGTGAGTTATTCACATCCAGTCTGGTGGGGCGGTTTAGGCGCCGGCGGGCGCCAGCAGCAAATGATAGCCCTGGCTCAGCGCCTGCTGGAGGATCACGCTGCGTTGCGGGTCGCCAGCGGCCAGCGTGGCGTGGTGGTCGCGCACCAGTGTGGTCAGGGCGTCGAGACGCCTGGCCAGCAGTGCCTTGAAGGTGGCGCCATCGGTCAGGAAATTCTGGCGGGTGTGGTCTTCATACAACAGGTACAGGCGTTCCAGCGCCGCTTGCAGGCCTTCCGGTTGCGCCTCGGCGCCAGCTGGCGGCAGCGCTGCGGCCGGCTGGTAGCTGGACAGGGGGGCCGGCAGGTAGGCGCATTCGCGGCCAGTCAGCGCTGCCAGCGCGGTGGCGACGCCAGCCAGCGGGCGGTAGCGCCGTCCCCGGTAGTGGCCGAAGGCTGCGCCCAGTTGCTCGCGGCGCAGCAGCAGGCTGGCCGGCTGGCACAGCACGTCGCCGGCGCCGCGTTCGTTGGCCAGCAGCACCGCCGCCAGCGAGGCGCCGCTGAGCGCGGTTTCGGCCGGCAGCAAGGGGGCGCCGGGCAGCGGCTGGCCGTGTGCGTCGACCGGCTGGCGCCAGCAGGCCACCAGGCCGATGGCGGGATAGGCCTGGTAAAAGTGCATCATGCGGCTGATCTTGTCGGCGTGCAGCACCTCGCCGGGCGGGGCGACCGCGATGTATTCGCCCAGGGCCAGCGTCAGGCAGTGGTCGAGGTTGCTCCCGGCATCCAGTGTGGGGGCGCGGTTGTAGCGCAGGCTGGCATGGGCGGCCTGCAGCCTGGCCAGCCTGCGGCGGCGGGCGTCGCCCTTGCCGCTGTCGCTGACGATGATTTCGCAGCGGCCGTAGTGCTGGTCGAGCGCGCTGCGCACCGTGTATTCCAGCTGCTCGGGACTGTCGTGGTCGCCAGTCGGGATCAGGATGCTGACCAGCGGCAGGCTGACGTCCGGCCGGGATGCGGCGCCGTCCTGTTGCAGCGTGCCGCGCGCCACTTGCAGGTATAGTTGTTCCAGTTCGCGCACCAGTTTCGGCGTGTCGAACAGCGGTGCCTTGTCGCGGTTTTTGGCCAGGCGGCGGCGCAGGCGCGCCAGCTCCTCCGGTTTCCCGGCCAGGCGCGCGGCCTTGTCTTCATAGGCTTTGGCGCTGTGCGTCACCAGTTCCGGCAGGTCGATGGCGTGCAGCAGGCTGCCGCCGAGGCGGGCGGCGTAGCTGTCGCCGGCCTGGGTTAGCAGCGGCACGCCGGCCCACAGCGCATCGGCGGCTGCGGCGCCGCCGCTGAACGGCTGCGTGTCCAGGCACAGGTCGGCCAGTTGCAGCCGCGCCAGAAAATCGGCGGGCGCCACGCGCGCGGCAAACAGCAGCCGCTCGCTGGCGACGCCATGGCGCAATGCCGCCACCCGCAGGTTGTCGCGCACCGGCTCGCTATCGGCAGCCAGCCACAGCACACTGCCCGGCACGCGCTTGAGGATGCGCATCCAGCCGGCGAACTGTGCCGGCGCCAGCTTGCGGCTGCTGTTGAAGTTGCAGAACACGAAGGCGTCTTCCGGCAGGCCGCAGCTGGTGCGGGTTGGCGCCGGCGCGGACGGGGGGACGGCGGCGCGGCGGCGGTCGTGCAGCTGCACGCAGTCCGGCAGGTATAGCGGCTGTTCGCTAAAGGAGGCGGCCAGTTGCGGTGGCAGCACGAAGGCGTCGGCCAGGATGTAGTCGACCGCCGGCATGGCGCTGCTGCCCGGATGGCCGAGCCAGCTGATCTGCACCGGTGCCGCGCGGTGCGCCAGGATGCCGGGCCGGCCGTCGGCGCCGAGGCCGTGCAGGTCGACCAGGATGTCGATTTCGTGGGCACGGATGGTTTGCGCCGCCTGCAGGTCGCTCATCACCGTCAGGCGGATATGGTGGTCCATCTGCGGCGCGACGCGCGCGCGCAGACCGCTGCGGTCTTCCTCGTTCCAGCTGAAGCCGTAGATTTCAAACTGCTCGCGCTGGTGCAGGCCGTACAGCTCGGCCGTCAGGCGGGCGGCGTGGCTGCCGAAGTCGGACGACAGGTAGCCGATGCGCAGCTTGCGGTGCAGATAGCCCTGCTCGTCGGCCAGCGGCGCCGGCGCGGCGGCGCGGTTGACCGGATGGCGGCCGGCTGCGGCCCGTTGTTCGGCCGGATCGTCGCTGATGCACAGCGAAGAGGCAGCCGAGGCGCTGTTGGCCAGTTCGGTTTCGGCCAGGCCGGGCAGCGGCGCGCACACCGGCCAGGCACATTGCTGCTGGCGCAGCTGGATCCACTGGGCGGCAATGTCCGGCTGTTTCGGATCGAGCAGCAGGCTGCGCGCGCAGGCGTCTTCGGCTTCAGGATAGTGCTGGCGCAGCGCCGCCACGCGCGCCACGCTGTTGAGCGCCTGGATCTGTTGCGGCCGGCTGGCGGGATGGTCGGGATCGATTTGCGCCAGCGCCGCGCGCCAGGTGGACAAGGCTGCCTCATGCTGGCGCAGGCGTTCCTGCAGGCTGCCGAGGGCCATGCGGGCGTCGATGAAATCCGGCTTGATGGCCAATGCCGCGCGCAGCGACTGTTCGGCTTCCTGCTGCTCGTCGGCCTGGATTTGCAGCACGCCCAGGTTGTACCAGGCGGCAAACAGCAGCGGCGACTCGGTGCAGCGCAGCCACAGGTGATACAGCTCGGCGGCGCGCGCGGCTTGGCCGGCGTGGCCCATCAGCCCGGCCAGGCCGATCAGTTGCATGATCGGCAAACTGCCGCGCTTGGCCAATACAAACGCCACCTTGGCCGCTTGCGTCAGTTCGTTGGCGGCAAGGGCCCGGTTCAGTTCCTGCAGATGCGATTCGTCGCTGGGTTGGCTGGAGCTCATGCTGGTATTGTCGGCTGAATCCGTCTAGGATTCAATCTTCGCATACAAAGTGAGACAGTAGTGATGATGGCTAGACCATTTGAAATCCTCGGCCTGCAGCAGATCGCGGTGGGCGCCGCCTCCAAGGAGCCGCTGCGCAAGCTGTGGGTCGACATGCTGGGGCTGGCGCCATCCGGCCATTTTGTCAGCGAAAAAGAGAACGTCGACGAGGATATCGTGCTGCTGGGCAGCGGACCGTTCCAGGTGGAAGTGGACCTGATGCAGCCGCTGGACCCGGCGCGCTCGCCGCGCGTGGACCAGCCGGCGCTGAACCACATCGGGCTGTGGGTGGACAACCTGGCGCTGGCGGTGGAGTGGCTGACGGCGCAGGGCGTGCGGTTCGCGCCGGGCGGCATCCGCAAGGGCGCGTCCGGGCACGACATCGTGTTTCTGCATCCCAAGGCGAATGAAGCATTTCCGATTGGCGGCGCCGGCGTGCTGATCGAGCTGGTGCAGGCGCCGGCCGAGGTGATAGCCGCGTATCGTGGAGGTCGGAATGCTGGTTAAAAACATCATGAGCCGCAACGTAGTGACGGTGGGGCTGGACGACACGCTGGGCCTGGTCAAAGAGATTTTCGACCACAGCAAATTCCACCACCTGCTGGCGCTGGAGAATGGCGAATTGCTGGGCGTGGTGTCGGACCGCGACCTGTTCAAGGCCTTGAGCCCGAACATCGGCACCAGCGTCGAAACCTACAAGGACGCCGCCACGCTGAACAAGCGGGTGCACCAGATCATGTCGCGCAAGCCGAAATGCCTGCGCGAAGACGCCACGGTGGACGCGGCGATCGACATGTTCAGCGAGCACGCGATCTCCTGCATCCCCATCCTCAGCGACGACGACCGCCTGGTGGGCATCCTCAGCTGGCGCGACATCCTGCGCAGCCTGCACAGCCGCCACTCCGACGAAGAATCCTGAAAAACCGGGGTCAGTTCTGCCAAACGTACACGAGCTCATGTACATTTGGCAGAACTGACCCCGGTTTTTTTAGTGGGCTTCGGAGGCGTTGAACATGGTTTTGGCGTAGATCAGGCCGAGGCCGTAGCCGCCGCCGTGGGCGATCGAGGTGGCGACGGTTTCGTTGTAGGTCTCGCCACGGGCCCAGTCGCGTTGCAGTTCCAGTAGGTATTGCAACGAGGTCATCGGGCGGGCGCCGGCCTGGATCATGCGCTCGACGGCGCGTTCGTGCGCTTCGTCGGAAACGTCGCCGCTGGCGTCGGTGATGACGTAGACTTCAAAGCCCTGGTCGAGGGCGGACAGTGCCGGGCCAACGATGCATACCGAGGTCCACAGGCCGGCCAGCACGATCTTGTCCTTGCCGATGGCGTTGACGCGCTCGGCGATGCGCGGGTCTTCCCAGGTGTTCATGGTGGTGCGGTCAATGGCGACTTCGTCCGGGAACACGTCTTTGATCTCGTTGAAGATCGGGCCGGAGAAGGATTTTTCCGCTACCGTGGTCAGGATGGTCGGTACCTTGAATTCCTTGGCGGCTTTCGACACCAGTGCGACGTTGTTGCGCAGCTGGACCGGGTCGATCGACTTGGTGGCAAACGACATCTGCGACTGGTGATCGATCATGATCAGGGTGTGGTTGGTTGGGTTCAGCAGGGTTTGACCTGGTTTGGCGATGGCGGTTGGCATAATACTCTCCTAAATGTTCAAAATTTTCGATTTGGTGTTTGGCGCTGTGTTCTGCGCTGATGGAATGCATTATGCGGGAGCCCAATGCATTCAAAAAGCGGAAAACTTACCGTCTTATTTTCGAAAATTTCGATGATCGAAGAAGGTGTCCAGCAACTGTGCCGCCAGGGTGGCGGGGCTGGTCTCGCCGTCGGCCGCCTGTTGCAGCGCTTGTGGTAGCTGCTGGCGGATGGCGTCGTCGCTGCGGAAGCGTTCCTGCAGGCCGGCTTCGATGATGTGCCAGATCCACGCTTGCGCCTGGTGCCGGCGGCGCGCTTCGAAGTCGCCGCTTTGCTGCATGGCGGCTTTGTGCCGCTGTAACGCCGCCCACACATCAGCGATGCCGGCGCCGGTACTGGCGCTGGCTTGCAGCACCGGCACCTGCCAGTGCGGCGAGGCCGGACGCAGCATGTGCAGCGCGGCTTTCAGCTGTCCGGCCGCCACGGCGGCGGCGCGCGGGTCGAGGTCGGCCTTGTTGTAGACGATGATGTCGGCCAGTTCGAGGATGCCTTTCTTGATGCCTTGCAGTTCGTCGCCGGCATTCGGCAGTTGCAGCAGCAGGAATACGTCGCACATGCCGGCGACCGCCGTTTCGCTCTGGCCGACGCCGACGGTTTCGACGATGACGACATCAAAGCCGGCCGCCTCGCACACCAGCATGGCTTCGCGGCTCTGGTGGCCGACGCCGCCCAGCGCGCCGCGCGCCGGCGAGGGCCGGATGTAGGCGGCTTCCTGATGCGACAGGCGCTCCATGCGGGTCTTGTCGCCGAGGATGGAGCCGCCGGTCAGCGGCGACGAGGGATCGACCGCCAGCACCGCCAGCCGCAAGCCCTGCTCCAGCAAGTGCATGCCGAAGCTTTCGATGAAGGTGGATTTGCCGACGCCCGGCACGCCGCTGATGCCGATGCGCAGTGCCTTGCCGGTATGCGGCAGCAAGTGGTCCAGCAGCGCCTGGGCGCGCAGCCGGTGGTCGGGACGCGTGGATTCCACCAGCGTGATGGCCTTGGCCAGCGCGCGTCGCTGCCGGCCGATCAGCGCGGCGGCAAGGGCGGCATCGTCAGGCGCGATTGCCATGCGGTCAGGTGATGGAGGAGGTGCCGGCCGTTGCGCCCAGCGCCAGGGCGACCGCTGCTGCTGCCTCGGCATCGTCGGCGCACGCGGGCACGGGCGCGTCGCTGGCGGCCGCGTGACCATCGCCCGCCGGGCCGTCCAGGACTTCGCGGATCTGTTGCAGCACTTCTGCCGCGCACAGCGGGATCGGCGTGCCGGGGCCGAAGATGCCTTTGACGCCGGCCTGATACAGGAAGCCATGGTCCTGCGTCGGCACCACGCCACCGACGAACACGATGATGTCGTCCGCCCCTTGCTCACGCAGCGCGGCAATCAGTTCCGGCACCAGCGTCTTGTGGCCGGCCGCCAGCGATGACACGCCAAGCGCGTGCACATCGTTCTCGATGGCCTGGCGCGCCGCTTCTTCCGGCGTCTGGAACAGCGGCCCCAGGTCGACATCGAAGCCAAGATCGGCAAACGCCGATCCGACCACGCGCGCGCCACGGTCATGCCCGTCCTGTCCCAGCTTGGCGACCATGATGCGCGGCCGGCGGCCCTGTTCTTCCGCGAAGCGTTCGACTTCGCCACGCAAACGGGTCCAGTTCTCGTCATCCGCCAGCGCCGCCGCATACACGCCAGACACGCTCTGGCTGGCCGCGCGATGCCGTCCCCAGGCCTGCTCCAGCGCGTCGGAAATCTCGCCGACGGTGGCGCGCAGGCGGGTGGCGCGCACCGCCAGTTCCAGCAGGTTGCCGTGGCCCTCATACGCCGCCACGCCCAGTTCGGCCAGCGCCGCGCCCACTGCCGCCTGGTGGCGCGCGGCGCGGATCTCGGCCAGCCGGGCGATCTGCTGCTCGCGCACGGCGCTGTTGTCGATCTCGCGCGCCTCGACCTGGTCCTCGATGCCGCTCTGGTATTTGTTGACGCCCACGATCACGTCCTTGCCGGCATCGATGCGCGCCTGCTTGTCGGCCGCCGCCGCTTCGATCTTCAGCTTGGCCCAGCCGGAGCCGACCGCCTGCGTCATGCCGCCCATCTGCTCGACTTGCTGGATGATGGCCCAGGCCTGGTCGGCCACGTCCTGCGTCAGCTTTTCCATCATGTAGGAACCGGCCCAGGGGTCGATGACGTTGGTGATCTGGGTTTCTTCCTGCAGGATCAGCTGGGTGTTGCGGGCGATGCGCGCGGCAAATTCGGACGGCAGCGCGATCGCTTCGTCCAGCGAGTTGGTGTGCAGCGACTGGGTACCGCCAAACACGGCGGCCATCGCTTCCACCGTGGTGCGCACCACGTTGTTGTACGGGTCCTGCACCGTCAGCGACCAGCCGGAGGTCTGGCAATGCGTGCGCAGCATCAGCGATTTCTGCGATTTGGCGCCGAAATCCTGCATGATGCGGCACCACAGCAGCCGCGCCGCGCGCAGCTTGGCCACTTCCAGGTAAAAGTTCATGCCGACGCCGAAGAAGAATGACAGCCGGCCGGCAAAGTCATCCACATCCATGCCTTTGCCGAGTGCGGTGCGGACATATTCCATGCCATCGGCCAAGGTCAGCGCCAGTTCCAGCGCCGGCGTGGCGCCGGCTTCCTGCATGTGGTAGCCGGAAATCGACACGGAATTGAACTTCGGCATGTGCTGTGCCGTGTAGGCAATGATGTCGGCAACGATGCGCATCGACGGTTCGGGCGGATAAATATAGGTATTCCGCACCATGAATTCCTTCAGGATGTCGTTCTGTATGGTACCGGACAGTTGTTCCGGCGCCACGCCAGCCTCCTCGGCAGCGACGATGTAGCCGGCCAGTACCGGCAGCACGGCGCCGTTCATGGTCATCGATACCGACACCTTGCCGAGGTCGATGCCGTCAAACAGGATCTTCATGTCCTCGACCGAATCGACTGCCACGCCGGCCTTGCCGACATCGCCCTTGACACGCGGATGGTCGGAATCGTAGCCACGGTGAGTGGCCAGGTCGAACGCCACCGATACGCCCTGGCCGCCGCCGGCCAGCGCGCGGCGGTAGAAGGCGTTGGACTCGGCCGCCGTCGAGAAACCGGCGTACTGGCGGATGGTCCACGGCCGCGCCGCGTACATGCTGGCTTGCGGGCCGCGCACGAAGGGGGCAAAGCCGGGCAGGGTGTCGGTGTGCGGCAGGCCTTCCAGGTCGGCTGCCGTGTACAGCGCTTTCAGCGTAATGCCATCGGCCTGCGGAGTGTCCAGGCGCGCTGCGTCGCCACCGGGAGCCGAGCGCGCGGCCGCCTTGCGCCAGTCGTCCAGCGACGGGGTGGGAGTCGGTGCGCGCGGGTGTTCCATTGGGTGCCTTGCCGAATAAGATGCGCCGATTGTACCGTGCAGCCCGACACCTTGTGGGTAAAAAGACAGACGGGGCAACACCCCCCTGTTTTACGGACCGCAAGCCCCGGCGCTTATGGTAAAGTTGGTCCGCATTAATAACATGCCAAACCGGAGCTTTTGTGAACGATACCGTCAAACTGGAAGGTGAATTTGTCACGCTGCGCATGATGCGCGCCGACGACGCCGCCCAGACCTTCGCCTGGCGCCAGGCCGACCGCGCCCGCCTGCTGAACGCCGGCGCCGCCACGGTCGAACAACAGGCTGCCTGGATTGCTAGCCGGCCAGCCTCCGAATATAATTTCATGATCGAGTTGAAGGATGGCCGCGCCATCGGCATGCTGTCGCTGGTGGGCATCAACAAGGTCAACCGCCATGCGGAAACCGGGCGTTTCCTGATCGGCGACGAAGAGGCCGCCAAGGGCATCCCGGCTGCCGTCGAGGCGATGAAGCTGCTGTATGAATTTGCCTTCGACAAGCTGGACCTGATCCGCCTGCACGGCACGGTGGCCTCCGGCAATCCGCTGATGGTGAAGTGGCAGAAGTATCTGGGCATGAAGGAAGAAGGCCGCATGCGCAGCCATTATTTCATCGACGGCAAATGGCAGGACGCCGTGATCCTCGGCTTGCTGGTGGAAGAAGCCCGCACGCAGTCCTATCCCCGCATGAACGCCCTGATCACCGCTGCCCGCCGCACCCACGCTTAACCCCCCAAGGAAGATTTGATGTTGACTAAAGAGAATGTGCTGGAAATCATTCTGCGCGCCCTGCAGAACCTGAACGACGAACTGGCGGACGACGAGAAATTCGAAGCCGGCCCGAACACGCCGCTGTTCGGACCCAACGCCACGCTGGATTCGCTGGCGCTGGTGTCGGTGATCGTTGACGTTGAAGGCGATGTGTCGACCGCGCTGGGCCGCAGCATCAGCCTGACCGACGACCGTGCCATGAGCCAGGAAATCTCGCCGTTCGACGACGTGCAGACCCTGCTCAACTACATCATGATCCTGGTCAACGAGGGCAAATGATGAGCGCAGGTCTGTACGCAGGCAAAGTGGTGCTGGTGACCGGCAGCCGTCGCGGCGTCGGCAAGGCCATCGCCGAGCACTTTCTGAACCACGGCGCCGACAAGGTGATCGGCTTCGCCCGTGGCGCCGGTTCGATCGCGCACCCGAACTATCACCACTTCGAGGTGGATGTAGGCGACACCGAGTCCGTCATCAAGGGCTTTGCGGCGCTGAAGCAGGTGACCGATTCGATCCAGATCGTGGTGAACAACGCCGCCGTGCTGACCTCGCAGTATTCGATGATCATGCCGCCGGCCGCCGCGCAGGCGATGGTCAACGTGAATTTGCTCGGCCCCTTCATGGTGTCGCGCGAAGCCGCCAAGATGATGCGCAAGCGTAAATGGGGCCGCATCATCAACATCGGTTCGATGGCGGCCTCGCTGGAACCGATCGGCGATTCGATGTACGCCGCTTGCAAGGCCGGCCTGTCGACCCTGGCGAATGTGATGGCCAAGGAGTTCGCGACGATGAACGTCACCTGCAACACGCTGGGCATCAACGCCATCGAAAGCGATATGCTGGCGCAGCTGCCGCGCGACAAGATCGACGCCATCATCGCCGGCCTGCCGGTGCCGCGCATGTCGAAGGAAGACGATATTCTCAACGTGATCGACTTCTTCGCCGCCGAGCGCTCGTCGCAGATCACCGCGCAGACCGTGTTCCTGGGCGGAGTCAACTAAGATGCTGGCGCCGGTCGGTCACTGGGGCGGCGGCGACGTTTGGCGAGTGACCAGCGGCGAGTTTCCATCCAATGCTTATTTGTGCGGCACCGGCGACGGCCGCTGCGTGCTGATCGACGGTGGGCTGGACCCGGCCGCCATCGACCTGGCCATGCAGCAGCTGGCGCTGACGCCGACTGCGGTGTTCTGCACGCACGGCCATTTCGACCATGCCGGTTCGGCCGCGTTCTTCCAGAAGAAATTCGGCGTGCCGGTGTATCTGCACGGTGCCGACCGCAAGCTGCTGAAGGCGTCGAATTTTTTGCTGATGGCGTTCAAGCTGGCCTCGCGCATCGAGCAGCCGGGCGAGATTACGGCGGTGGCCAGCGGCGAGTCGGTCGATGTGGCCGGCCACGCGCTGACTTTCCACGGCGCGCCGGGCCATACGCCGGGTTCCTGCATCATTGAACTGGGCAGCGCGCTGTTCACCGGCGACACCATTTACACGCGCGGCGTCGGCCTGTCGCATCTGCCGGGCGAGCAGCCCGAGATGCTGAAACAATCGATACTGGCCTTGTGGCCGCTGCTGACGGCGGAGCGCATCGTCTATCCGGGCCATGGCGGTTGCGCCAGCGGCGCCGAGGTGCGCGCGACCAATCGCGCGCTGCTTGAATTCCTGGGCTTGCCCCATTCCACTGAAACGAAAGCTGTAGAACTATGACTATCGATAGCGGCGTCGCCATCGCCGGCGTGGGCCATCATCTGCCCGACCTGATCGAAGATAACGAAACGCTGTGCGCCAACCTGGAGGTTGGCCCGGAGTGGATCATGGAGAAGACCGGCATCAAGCGCCGTTATCTGGCGCGGCCTGAGGATTCGGCCTCCGATTATGCCGCCAAGGCGGCGCAGAACGCGCTGGACATGGCCGGTATTCCGGCTGACGAGGTGGATCTGATCGTGGTCTGCACCTTCTCCGGCGATTACATCTTCCCGCCGGTGTCGGCCAAGGTGCAGATGCTGCTGAAGGCGCCGCATGCGCAGATCTTTGACGTGCAGGCCAACTGCGCCGGCTTCGTCACCGGCCTGACGGTGGCGTCGGACCGCATGCTGGTCGATCCGACGGTGCGCAATGCGCTGGTGATCGGCGTCGAGCTGAATTCGCGCTACATCAACCGCGCCGACATCAATTCGGCGATCTACATGAGCGATGGCGCCGGCGCTGCCGTACTGACCCGCACCGAGAAGGGCAAGGGCATCATGGCGTCGGCTTTCCATACCGACAGTTCGAACTTCGAGGCGGTGCGTATGCGCGGCGGCGGTTCCAGCTTCGGCTCCAGGGACCGTGAATGGGACGCGTCGGTGGACTACATGGAGATGAACGGCATCGCCACCTGGAAGCAGGCGATCACACACTTGCCGACGGTGATCCGCAAGGCTTGCGCCAAGAGCGGCATCGATCCGAAAGAGGTGGAGTTCCTGGTGTTCCATCAGGCTAACCTGAACATGATCGAGTACGTGGTGCGCAAGATGGGCTACGGCATGGAGAAGACCTTCACCAATGTGCAGGAGATCGGCAATACCGGCGCGGCCTCGGTTGGCATCGCGTTGAGCGAGGCGGTGTCGAAAGGCTTGATGAAGGATGGCCAGCTGGTGGTGCTGGCGGCGGTCGGCGCCGGCTTCAACTTTGGTGCTTCGGTATGGCGCTGGCATATGCCGGTGCGGAAGGCGGCGTGATGTTCAAGGATTTCGATGCCATCCAGGTTGGCGAGACGCAGACGCTGACCAAGCACATCACCGAAGCCGATGTGCGCAAGTTCGTCGAGATGACCGGCGATGACAATCCGCTGCATGTGGACCGCGCGTATGCGGAGACCACGTCGTTCAAGGATATCGTGGTGCATGGCATGCTGGGCGCTTCGTTTATTTCGACGGTGATCGGCACCAAGCTGCCGGGCACTGGTGCGCTGTGGGTGTCGCAGAATATGGAGTTCCTGCTGCCGGTGCGGCTGGGCGATGTGCTGACCATCAGTGCCACAGTGGTGAAGAAGCATGAGCGCGAGCGCTTGCTGGAGCTGGATACCAGAATCGTCAATCAGAACCAGCAGTTGATTTTGACTGGTGTGGGCAAGGTCAAGGTGCTGGTGGCGGCGGAGCCGGAAGCCAGGCCGGCGGCCGACGCGCGTCCGCGCGTGGCGATAGTGACCGGCGGCGCCGGCGGCATCGGCAAGGCGATCTGCCAGCGTCTGGCAGCGGATGGCTTTGACGTGGTGGTGAACTACCGCGGCCAGGCCGACCGCGCGGCGCAGATTGTCGCCGAGATCAATGCCGCCGTTGGCGGCGAGGGCAAGCGTCGCGGGCGGGCGCTGGCGGTGCAGGCGGATATCGCCACCGAGGCTGGCGCGCAGGCGCTGTTTGCAGCGGCGGTGAAGGCTTTCGGCGCGGTGAGCGTGCTGGTAAATAACGCCTCGCCACATATCAATCCGAAACCGTTCGGCGTGACCGCATGGGCCGACGTGCAGCAGCAGCTCGACGTGCAGGTCAAAGGCGCCTTCCTGATGACCAGCGCCGTGGTGCCGGACATGGCCGCGCGCAAATGGGGCCGCATCGTCAACATCACCTCGCAGGTGCTGGATGGCCAGCCGTCCGTGACGTGGACCGGTTATGCGATGGCCAAGGGGGCATTGCAGGTGTTCTCCAATTACATGGCGGCGGAACTCGGCCCGCAGGGCATCACTGTCAACTGCGTATCGCCAGGCATGTGCGAAACCACGCTGATCGGCGACATCCCTGAAAAGGCGCAGCTGATGATCGCGCGCCAGACGCCATTGCGCCGCCTGGCCAAGCCGTCCGACGTGGCGGCGGCCGTGGCCTATCTGGTGTCCGATGATGCCGGCTTTGTCACTGGCGACACCGTGGCCGTCAACGGCGGGATGGCGATGCGATGAGCGCAAGCCCAACGACGCCTGGCGCTCCTGCCTCAACCGCGACTGGCGCAACCGCTGCCGTCGCTGCGTCTGCGCTGTCGCCACGCGACGCCGCGCTGGCGGTGCTGGCGAAAGCCGACAGCACCATGATGCAGCTGACGCAAGCCGTGACAGCGCTGGAAAAGGAAGAACAGCCGCGCACCGTCAAGATCGGCATCTCATCCTCCGCCACGGTCGACCTGCTGAACATCTACCTGCGCAAGCACGGCCTGCTGAACGGCGCCAGGATCGAACTGGTGGCCGGCAATTACGACGACCCGATCGGCGACATCGACCTGTTCGCGCAGGCCGGCGTCGAGCAAATCGTGCTGTTGCCGTTCTTCGACAACCTGCTGCCATCATTTGAAGCGCAGCTGGAGAGCCTGGACCCGTCCATCATCGACGCCAAGGAAGCGGAACTGCGCCAGCGCTACCGCATGGCGTTTGACAAGGCGCGCGCCGTGCCGGCGATCTATCTCGGCACCTTCCACCGCATGGGCAGCGCCGCCGATGCCGGCGGCCAGGACGCGGTTGCACTGGTGCTGGCGCGCTTCAACGCCGCGCTGCGCGAAGAAGCCGCCGCCTACGCCAACATCCGCCTGATCGACACCGATGACATCGTGCGCACGGTCGGCCGGCACTCGGCCTTTGACACGCGTTTCTACTTCCGCAGCAAGGCGCCGTACACCGGCGCCTACATGAACGAACTGGCGTGCCGCATCGCCGCCGCCGCGCGCGGCTTCGGCGCCCATTTCTACAAGGTGCTGGCGCTAGACTGCGACAACACGCTGTGGGGCGGCGTCATCGGCGAAGATCTGCTGAACGGCATCAAGCTCGGACCCTACGACTACCCTGGCAATATCTTCTGGCGCATGCAGCAGGAATTCGCCGCGCTGGAACGGCAAGGCATCCTGCTGGCGCTGATCACCAAGAACAACCCGGACGATGTCGATGAAGTGCTGCACAAGCATCCGGACATGGTACTGAAGGAATCGCAACTGGTGGCCAAGAAGGTCAACTGGGAAGACAAGCCCTCCAATCTGCGCGCACTGGCGCAGGAACTCAATGTGGGCCTGGACAGCATAGTCTTCCTCGACGATTCGTCGTTTGAATGCGAAGCCGTGCGCCAGCAGCTGCCGATGGTGAAGACCGTGCAGGTGCCGGCCACGCTGTCCGACTACCCGCGCGTGGTGGCCGAGATCAAATCGCTGTTCCTGGCCGGCGGCATCGCCGCCGACAGCAAGGGCAAGACCGAACAATACCGCCAGCGCGCCGGCGCCGAGGAACTGAAGGCGCAATCCGGTTCGCAGGAAGAGTACCTGGCGTCGCTGGAACTGAAGGTGGAACTGACGCGCAACGCGCGCGCCAGCGCCGGCCGCATCAGCGAGCTGTCGCAGAAGTCCAACCAGTTCAACCTGACCACGCGCCGCTACAGCGTGGCCGAGATCGAGCAGATGATGGACGGCGACACGCATGCGGTGTACTCGCTGGTGGTCAGCGACAAATTCGGCAATGCCGGCCTGACCGGCGTGGCGGTGATCCGCTACGACGGCGCCACCGCCATCGCCGAGAACTTCCTGATGAGCTGCCGCGTGATCGGGCGCGGCGTCGAGACGGGCATCTGGACCCGCATCGCCGCCGACGCCGCACAGCGCGGCTGCACCGAACTGCGCGCGGAATTCATCCCGAGCGCAAAGAATGCCCAGGTGGTGGATTTCTACACCCGCCTCGGCATGAACGAGCAAGAACAAACCAGCGAAGGCGTGCGCAGATACGCCGTCGCCACAGCGGATTTCGCCGCGCCCCCCAATCCATGGATAGAGATGACTTATGTTGAATGAAGACGCACTGAAACAAGTAATGGCCACCATGCTGAACGTGGATGCTGCCACGATCAATGAAGACTCCAGCATGGACAACGTGCCAAGCTGGGACTCGCTGCGCCATATGAACCTGGTGCTGGCGCTGGAAGAAGAATTCAAGGTGACCATTCCCGACGAAGACGCCGGCAATATCACCTCCTACAAACTGATCAAGCTGGTGTTGAACGACCTGGGAGTGTGACCATGGAATGGCTGATCGAACGATTCCAGACCGCGCCGGAGCGCATCGCCTTCATCCACGAAGGCCGTGAAGTCAGCTATGGCGGCGTAGTCGCCTCGATAGATGATTTTTACCAGCGCGTGCAGTCCGCCGGCATTCAGCGCGGCGACACCGTGGTGGTGCTGGGCGACTACTCGCCGGAAGTGTTCTGCATGATCATGGCGCTGGGCTGCAACGGCAGCATCGTGATTCCGCTGACGCGCACCTCGGTGGTGGAAGAGTCGGTGGCGCTGTCGGTCTCCGGCTGCGAATGGTATGTGGAGTTCGACGCGGCAGGCCGCGACGCCGCGATTACCCATCGTGGCCTGAAGAGCGACAACGCGCTGCTGAATGAATTCCGCCATCGCGGCACCCCGGGCATGGTGCTGTTCTCGTCCGGCTCGACCGGCAAGCCGAAAGGCATCCTGCACGACTTCAACCAGGTCGCGGAGAAATTCCGCAAGCAGCGCACGCCGGTAGTGGCGATCCCGTTCCTGATGATCGACCACTTCGGCGGCATCAACACCATTCTAGCGATCACGTCGAGCCTGGGCACGGTAGTGACAGTGGCGGACCGCTCCGTGGCCAACATCTGCGCAGCGATCGAGAAGTACAAGGTGGAGCTGCTGCCTGCCACGCCATCGTTCCTGACGCTGATGATGGCGTCTCACCTGCAAAACAAGTACGACCTGTCGTCGCTGAAGCGCATCACCTACGGAACCGAAGTCATGCCGCAATCGACGCTGGACCGCGTGCGCGCGCAGTTCCCTGGCGTCGATCTGCTGCAAACTTACGGCCTGTCGGAAGTGGGCGTGCTGCGCTCGCAGTCGCGTGAAGACGGTTCGCTGTGGGTGCGTGTGGGCGGCGAAGGCTTCCAGACCAAGGTTGTGGATGGCGTGCTGTGGATCAAATCGCAGTACGCGATGATCGGCTACCTGAACGCGCCGTCGGAGTTTGACGCTGATGGCTGGTTCAACACGCAGGATCAGGTGGAAGTGGATGGCGATTACTTCCGCATCCTCGGCCGGGTGACGGACCTGATCAACGTCGCCGGCCAGAAGGTCTACCCGTCGGAAGTTGAAAGTGTGATCCTGGAGATGGACAACGTGCAGGACGTGGCGGTGTATGGCGAGAAGCACGCGCTGCTCGGCAACATCGTGGTGGCGAAGATTGTGGTGGACCAGCCGGAGACGGCGGAAAGCCTGAAGAAGCGCATCCGCCACGAATGCCTGGCGCACCTGGCGCCGTTCAAGGTGCCCGCCAAGGTGGTGCTGACCGAAGGCCCGCTGCACAGCGCGCGCCAGAAGAAAATCCGCCGCGAGTAATCAGAAGACGACGGCGGCGCCGTCGGGCAGGTATTTGCGATATTGCTGCAGCGCCGCCTGGATGGCGGCGTTGCTCATTTCGTAGAGGTTGTCGTCGCCGGTTTCGCCGACCTGCACGGCGCCGAAGCGCTCGTGGAACTGAATCACCGACGCATTCCCCTTGCGCACGTCGAAGTGCGCGCGCTGGAAGCCGACTTGCAGCGCGAAGTCATACACCATCAGCGCCGATTCGACGCCGAAGCCGCTCGGCGCGCCATCGCTCTTGATCCATGATCCCCAGCAGAAGGAATCGCCACGCTGGTCGTACAGCCGCACGGTGCCCACCGGCGTGCCGTTCGGCTTGCAGATGATGAAGTAGACCTGCGTGTCGTCGGACGCGTAGCGCGTCAGCCAGTCGCGCTGCTGCTGCACGTCCGGCGTGGTGGCGGACAGGAACTCACCCTTCTTCTGATCCGTGCGCAAGGCGAGGATGAATTCCGCATCCGCCACGGTGGCGTCGCGGAACAGCAACTGCCGTCCGCGTACTGAACGCGGCTTGCGGAACATCGCTCAGCCCAGCTCCGCCAGCGCGGACTTGACGCCAGCCACCACTTCGGCGGCATCGTCCAGCGTCATGGTCGGCGATACCGGCAGGCTCAGTACCTCGCGGTGGATCGCTTCGGCGATCGGGAAGTCGCCTTCCTTGTAGCCCATGTCCGCATATGCCGGTTGCAAATGCGGCGGCACCGGGTAGTGGACGATGGTGCCGATCTGCTTTTCCGCCAGCTTCTTGGCCAGGCGGTCGCGCTGCGCGTGACGCACCACGTACAAGTGCCATACCGGCTCGGCCCACGATGGAATCTCCGGCAGCGTCAGGCCGTCGATGCCGGCCAGGTGCTGCTGGTAATAGGCGGCGACCGCGCGGCGCTGCTGGTTGCCCGCGTCCAGCGCCGGCAGCTTGACCGCCAGCAGGGCTGCCTGCAATTCGTCCAGGCGCGAGTTGTAGCCGGGGACGTCGTTGTAATACTTGATCTTGGAGCCGTAGTTGCGATAGGTGCGGATGCGTTCCGCCAGCGCGTCGTCGCTGGTGGTGACGGCGCCGCCGTCGCCCAGCGCGCCCAGGTTCTTGCCAGGGTAGAAGCTGAAGGCTGCCGCGTCGCCCAACTGGCCGGCGACGCCGCCGTGGTAGCGCGCGCCGTGTGCCTGGGCCGCGTCTTCGATCAGCTTCAGGCCATGGCGCTTGGCGATGTCTTTCAGCGGCTGCATGTCGGCCGGCTGGCCGTACAGGTGGACCGCGATGATGGCCTTGGTGTTGGCGGTGATGGCCGCTTCAACCAGCGAAGGATCGATGTTGTAGGTGCCTGCCACCGGCTCCACCGGCACCGGCCTGGCGCCGCAATGGCTGACCGCCAGCCAGGTGGCGATGAAAGTGTTGGATGGCACGATGACTTCGTCGCCGGGACCGATGCCGTAGCCCTTCAGGATCAGGAAGATCGCATCCAGGCCGTTGGCCACGCCGATGCCGTGCGCGCTGCCGCAGTATTCGGCGAAGCTGGCTTCAAAAGCGGCGGTTTCCGAGCCGAGGATGTACCAGCCGGAATTGAGCACGCGCTTGAACGCGGCTTCCAGCTCGGCGCCCTGCGCCAGGTTGATTGCTTTCAGGTCGAGGAAGGGAACGCTCATGTCATGCTCACTTGGTTTTGTGATGATGTGCCGCAGCGACGAATTCGTCGTAGTCGTGGTAGTAGTCTTTTTGATCGTACAGTGTCGAGGCCAGCACCAGGCATACGCCGCCGGACGAGAAGTTCTCGACCTCGCGCCACATCATGCCCGGCACGTACAGGCCGTAGTACGAACGGTTCAGGTGGATTTTCTTGCGCTCGTAGCCGTCGTCGACGATGACGTCGAAGCTGCCCGACATGGCGATGAACAGCTGTTGCAGCTCGATGTGGCCATGGCCGGCGCGCGAGGAGCCGCCCGGCACGTCGTACAGGTAGTAGACACGCTTGATGTCAAACGGCACATGGATGCCGCCCTCGATCACCGACAGGTTGCCGCGCGGGTCGTGGTGCTTGGGCAGGTCGATAATTCGGCATTGGTCCATCATGGTCGTTTCTCCGTTCAGCCCAGGGCTGCAATATGGTCGTGGTAGCGCTGCTGCGAGGTGGCCACCATCGGGAACACGCCGCTCAGGCGGGCGGCGACGCCGTCGACGGTGTCGCGCAGCGCCACCAGTTCTTCGTTCGAGATCACGCCGGCCAGCTGCGATTCCACCGCCAGATCGATGTAGTCGGAAAAGCAGTAGCCGAAGTTGGGATTGACGCTCGGGTTGGAGTTCGACTCCAGCCGCTGGTCGTGGCGGAAGTAGGACAGCTCCTCGTCGATGTAGAACACGGTGCCGTCCTGCGCCAGGTTGAAGTAGGCGGCGACGTCGGCCAGGCCGAAGGTGCAGTCCCAGGCGCCGTAGTGGAACAGGCCCTTGGTGCCGATCTCCCACAGGCGGTCGCGGCGGAACATGATGGAGCTGAATTCGCCGATGACGTTGCGCATGCCGATCACCATCGAGCGCTGCATGTCGCGCCCGGACATGCTGCCGCTGACTTCATACGGGCGGCGCGTTTCGGTGCGCTCGTTGTCGACGTTGATGACCTGCGAGGCGGAGAACACCAGCTGCACGCCCGGATCCATATTCATGGTGGCGACCATGCGCTCGACGCAGAACGGGTGCAGGATGTCGTCATCGAACAAGGGCTTGATCAAATCGCCTTTGCCGGAGAAGAAGGAGCCCAGCACATTCTTGTCGCGGATGGCGGTGTTGCGCTGGTAGATCACCTGCGGGTATTTGGCGCAGATATCGCGGATCGCCTCGGTCGGGCAGTTATCGCTGACCAGGATCTCGATGCGCGGATAGGTTTGGCCGATGGCCGAGCGCAGACACTGCTCGAAATGCGCCGCCTTGTACGAGGGGATGACGATGCTGACTAATGGCAAACTCATGTGTTCTCTTGCTCCTCAAATTGACGCGGCCGCGCCGATGCGCGCGAGATAGTCCCGGTAGCGCTGCTGTGACACATTAATCAGCGGGAAAACCTCGTTCAGTTCCGCCGGTATGCCTTCCACCCGCGCACACAGCGACAGCACTTCCTCGCCAGTGACCACGCCGGCGTCATACGATTCCAGCAGCAGGTCGATCGAGTCGGACAGGCAGCGGATGACGTCGGGATTATGGCGGTAGTTGGAATAGGACTCGTGGCGCTTGTCCTTGCGGAAGTAGGACAGCTCTTCGTCGATATAAAACACATTGTCGTTGCCGGCCAGGTTGATGTAGGCGGCAACGTCGGCCAGGCCGAAGGTGCAGTCCTGCTGCCCGTAGTGGAACAGGCGCAGCGGGCCGATCTCCCACAGCCGTTCGCGGCGGAACATGATGGTGCTGAATTCGCCGACGATATTGCGTTCGCCCAGCAGCAGGCTGCGGTGCAGGTCGCGGCCCGACATGCTGCCGTTGACCTCATACGGGCGGCGCGGCGCGACCCGTTCGTTGTCGATGTTGATCACCTGCGAAGCCGAGAACACCAGCTGCACGCTGGCTTCCTGGTTCATCGTCGCCACCATGCGCTCGACGCAGAACGGATGCAGCAGGTCGTCGTCGAACAGAGGCTTGATCAATTCGCCCTTGCCGGAGAAGAAGGCGCCCAGCACGTTCTTGTCGCGCAGCGCGGTGTTGCGCTGGTAGGTCACTTGCGGATATCTGGCGCAGATGTCGCGGATCTCCTCGGTCGGGCAGTTGTCGCTGACCAGGATCTCGATGCGCGGATAGGTCTGGCCGATGGCCGTCTTCAGGGTCTGTTCGAAGTGTCCCGGCTTGTACGACGGGATGACGATGCTGACGAGTGGCAGTGGCATGCGCTGTGCTCTCCGTTATGCCGCAACTGCGGTCACGATGTATTGCCATGGCAGGGCGTCTTCCACCGCCACCACCGGATCGAGGCCGCTGGCGCCGGCCATCAGGCGGATCGCCGGCAGGTATTTCTCGCGCGCTGGTTCGTCGATGATGCGCGCGCTGCCGCCGCTGATCTGGAAGCCGGCCTGCTGGAACATCTCCAGCATGGCGCCGCGCGTGAAGATGCGCTTGCGCTGCTTCTCCAGTCCCTGACTGCCGTAGCGGATGTCGCCGGCGTTCAGGCGCGCCTGGATGCTCCAGTGCTGGAAGTTGCGGATGGTGGCGACGATCTTGCCGCCCGGCGCGATGTTGGTGCGGATCTTCTGCAGCACGTTCCACGGATCGTTCATGTGCTCCAGCGATTCGTCCAGCACCCAGGTGTCGGCGTTGCGCACGTGGTCCCAGAATTCCGGGCCGGCGTGTTCGATGTCGTCGTTGAAGACGAAATCGCAATGCGGGCGCGCGGCCTGCGCCGGCGCCGGATCGGCCTCGATGCCGGTGTAGTTGCAGATGGCGTTGCGCTGCTTGTAGGCCTTGGCGAAGGTGCCGTCTCGCACGCCCACTTCGACGATCTTGCGCGCATCCAGCGGCATGAAGTGCAGCAGGTCGGCATTGACGGTGGTGGTGCTGCTTGGCAGGTCGTAGTGGTAGCCGCCGGTGCGGATCACCGTGCCCTGCCAGTCATGCTTGATGAAGTGGCGCTTCGGCTCCTTGGCGAAATCGTCGTGCACCCACGGCACCAGGCCGATCAGGTCGTGCGCGCCGGCGGCGTGGATCGCCAGCATGGTCGGGATCAGCGGCGCGCCGTGCTTGATCGGCAGCGGCCACTGGCGCACCACCTCGATATTGGTCAGCATGCAGGCCGGGTGCAGATAGCGCACGGCGCCATCCTGCGGACGGTCGTAACCCTGCTCGTTGACCAGCTGGGTATTGCCAACGCCGTACATGCCGGGACGCAGGTGTTCATGCAGCGATTCGAGGAAGCCGGCCTTGAGGATCTCGACATCGGAATCGAGGAACAGCACCTCGCCCGACAGGCCGAGGTGATTGATCGCCCACGCCAGGCCCGGGCCGTGGTGGATGTTGTAGCCGAACGGGATGAATTCGACATTGTCATGGCTGTCGGTGATGGCGCGGATCTGCTCGGCCACGTCCGGATTGGAACCATCGATCACGTACACGCGGTTGCTGTAGAACTGGCGCAGCGTGCGCAGCAGCGCCTCGATCAGATCGGGCGCGTTGTAGGACACGGTGATGATCGGAATCTGGTCGATGCGCGCCGGTTCGGCCGGCTGCGACGGTTCCTGCGGACGCACCGCGTGTTCCGGCGCGGCCAGGCGCGGCGCGGCCGGCTTGGCCACCTTCTGCAGCGCGGCTTCCATATTGCGCACGAAGCGCGGGCTGTCGAACAGCGCGCAGGTCAGGCGGTTGGCCATCAGCTGGCGCTTCATCGAAGCGATGCGCGCCGGGTTGTTGGCCAGTTCCACCGCCTTCTCTTCGTAGTCTTCGAAGCTGTGCGTAATCAGCTGCGGCAGGTCGACCGCGCGCAGCAGGCTGCCGGCCATGCGCGACGAGAAGGTCTGGCCGGCGCAGGTCAGCAGCGGCAGGCCGGCCCACAGCGCATCGCTGGCGGTGGTGCCGGCGTTGAACGGGAAGGTATCGAGGAACAGGTCGGCCAGCTGGTAGCGCGCCAGGTACTCGGCCGGCACGGCGCGGCTGTTGAAGATGATGCGGTTGCGGTCGATGCCGGCCTGCTCGGCGTGGCGGAACAGGTTCTCGCGCACTTCCGGATAATCGGCCACCAGCCACAGCACCGAATTCGGCACGCGGCGCAGGATGTTCATCCACACGCTGAACAGGTCAGGCGTGAACTTGAAGTTGTTGTTGAACGAGCAGAAGACGAAGGCGTCGTCCGGCAGGTTGACCGAGGCGCGGGTCGGCGTCGGCGCGATGGCGCGCTGGCGGTCGTTGATCTGGAAGCAGTCCTGCAGGTGCAGCGGTTTCTCGGTGAAGAACGGCTCCATCTCGGGCGTGATCAGGAACTCGTCGGAGATCACGTAATCGATGCCGGGCAGCGCGGTGCTGCCGGGGAAGCCGAGGTAGGTCAGCTGCACCGGCGCCGGGCGGTAGGCGATGATCTGCGGACGGGCGCCCAGTGTCAGGCCGTGCAGGTCGACCAGGATATCGATCTCGTGGGCGCGGATGGTGCGGGCGGCCTGCTCGTCGGTCATCTTGTCGATGCGGATGTAATGGTCCATAGCCTTGACCACGCGCGCGCGGATCGGCGAACCGTCCTCGCGGCTCCAGCTGAAGGCATAGACCTCGAACTTGCTGCGGTCGTGCAGCTCATACAGCTCGGCGGTCAGGATCGACACCGCGTGCGAGCAGAAGTCCGACGACAGGTAGCCGATGCGCAGGCGCTGGTGGCCGTAGCCGTGCTGGCCGGTCAGCGGCGCCACGGCGGCATTGATCTTCTCGTTGACGAAGCGCTTGGCGGCGGCCAGCTGCTGGGCCGGATCGGCGGACGCGCTGAGCATGGCCAGCGCCGAGGTGCCTTCCATCATGGTGGCAAGCGAAATATTTTCCAGGCCGGCGTAGACCGGCCATTCGCACTGCTTCTGGCGCAGGTGGACCCAGTGGGTCATCACGTTTGCCTGTTGTGGATCGACGCCGAGGCTGGTGGCCAGCATGGCTTCCGCTTCCGGGTAGCGCTTCTGGATCTCCAGCAGGCGGCCGAGGTTGTTCAGCGTCTGCACGTACAGCGTCTGGTTGGCCTTGACGTCCGGCTCGATCGGATCATTGATGATGGACTTCCACATCGCCAGCGCGTCATCCGGGCGGCCGGTGCGTTCCAGCAGCGTGCCGAGATTGAGGCGGGCCTCGATGAAATTCGGATTCTGCGCGATGGCCTTGCGCAGCACCACCTCGGCGCCGGGATCGTCGCCGGAATTCGACAGCACCACGGCCAGGTTGAAGCAGGCCGCATACATCAGCGGCGACGGCGTGTGCTCGATCCAGGTGCGGTAGAGCGCGATGGCGGCCGGCAACTGGCCACTTTCCTGCAGCACGGCAGCGGCGCCGAACAGGTCCGGAATGGACAACTGGCCGTTGGCGGCCATGGCCATGACAGTGCCCAGCGGGCTGTTATCGGTAGGAGCGGGTGCTGCGGGTACTTGAGCGGTCATAGCAGAGCGTAAAGTTGTTTCAGTCCGATCCCTATCATACCTTTTTGTCGCAGGATAAGGGGCAACTTTTGGCTCTGGAGCAAGACCCAAAACCGGGGTCAGTTCTGCCAAACGTACACGAGCTCATGTACATTTGGCAGAACTGACCCCAGGTTTTGGGTTTGTTGCTTAACGTTTAGGCACGCTGAACCAGTTTTGCGCGGGTTCTTCGAACGCTGGCTTGTTGCTTAGCGGTGCCGTTGCGCCTTGCAGGCCTTGGCTGGCGCGGTAGTGCTTGAGGGCGTCGGCCATTGCCAGGGCTGGCGCGGATTCGGCTACCGTAGCGGTGGCAGCCGGGTTCAGCGTCAGCGCTGGCTGTTGCGTTTGCGCCGCAGGGGCCGCGCCGTAACTGCCGATGGCGTTGCTCAGGCCACTGACTTGCTGTTGCAGCGAGGAAGTGGACGTTGCTTTCTGTGCCAGGAACCAGGCGTCGGCGCTCTGGTGCTCGCTGCCGTCGGTGCTGGTGTAGCTGCCGGTCAGGCCGATCAGGTTGCCGTTTTGCTGGATCAGGGTGCTGCTGGCTTTGACGCCGATCGCGGCGATGCCTAGCTGTTCCAGCGTCTTCAGCTCGTCCGCCTGGCTGACGCCATCGGAATTGCCGTCCACCCATACGCGCAACGCTGCGTAGGCGCTGTCGGCGGCGGTGATCTGGCCGTCGCCGTTAGTGTCCAGCTCGCGCAGCGCGGCGTAGCCGTCCCTGGCTTTGCTGCCGTCGGCCAGCGTGGTACCGCTGCCGAACAGCTCGCCACCGTCGTTGATGACGCCGTCGCCGTTGCGGTCCAGGGCCAGCAGGCCGTCGTGGGCGTCTACCCAGCCGGTCTGTACCTTGCTGCCGTCGGCGCGGATGTCGAACTGCACGCCAGCGGTGATGCTGAGCGTCTGCACGCCGTTGCCGTCGAGGTCGAGGATCAGCGGCGTCGCGTAGTTGACCGAGGCCGAGTTCAGTGCCATGGTCTGCGCCACCGACATCGCCGCTACCTGGCCGGCGCTGAAGGCGTCGGCTTGCGCCACGCTCAGCGCGCTGAGGCCGGCCGTGGCCAGTACCGCGACCTGGTTGGTGCCCAGCGCTTGCAGCTGGGCGTTGGTGAAGACGATCAGCTGGCTGGTCTTCAGGCCCGCTGCCTGGTCGGTGCTCAGACCGGCGATCTGGTCGGTCGACAGGTAGCCGATCTGCGCATTGGTCAGCGCGCCGAACTGGCTGGTGCTCAACGCACCCAGCTGGTCGGTGCTGAAGCCGTAGATCTGCGTTGCGTCCAGCGCGCCCAGCTGGGCGTTCTTCAGCGCCGCCATCTGGGTGGTGGTCAGCGCGCCCGCCTGCGGCGTGGTCAGCGCAGTCAGCTGGGTGTTCGACAGGGTCTGGATCTGCGCGGTGGTCAGCGCCTGCAGCTGGTCGCTGCCCAGCACGCCGACCTGGTCGATGGTCAGCGCGGTGATCTGGCTCAGCTTGATCGAGGCGATCTGCTCGGTCGACAGCGCCTGCACCTGGGTGTTGGACAGCGCCGCCAGTTGGGTGGTGGTCAGGTAGCCGATCTGCGTGGTACGCAGCGCCACGATCTGGCTGGTGCTGAAGGCGAACAGCTGGTCGGCGGTCATCGCGCCCAGCTGCGCGCTGGTCAGCGCCTGTACCTGTTCGGTGTTGATGCCATGCAGCTGGCTGACGCTCAGGCTGGCGATCTGCACCGTGCCGAGTGCGGCGATGGTGGCGGTGCTCAGCACGCCCAGCTGGTCGGTCGACAGCGTGGTCACTGCCGCTACGCTCAGCGCGTTGGCCTGCTGCGTGCTCAGCGCCTGCAACTGGTCGCTGGTGAAGACGCTGATCTGGCCGCCGTCGATGGCGGCGATCTGCGCGGTTTTCAGGCCGCGTACCTGGGCGGTGGTCAGCGCCACCGTCTGGTCGGTCGACAGGCCGATGAACTGGCCGGCACTCAGCGCGGCGACGTCTTGCGTGTCAAGCGCGGCGATCTGATCGGTGTTCATCGCGGCCAGCTGGTCGGCGCTGAGCGCCGGCATCTGCGCGGTGGACAGGCCGGTCATCTGCGACGGCAACAGCGCGGCGATCTGGTCGGTGCCCAGCGCGCTGGCTTGCAACGAGGTCAGCGCGGCGATCTGCGCGGTGCGCAGTGCCTGCAACTGGGTGTTGGTCAGCGCCGCCAGGTTGTCCAGCGTCAGGCCGTAAGCCAGCTGGGCGGTGGTCAGTGCGCTGATGTGATCGGTATCCAGCGCCGCCAGTTGCGCGCTGGCCAGGCCGTTGGCCAGCTGGCTGGTGCCCAGCGCGGCGAACTGCGTGGTGCCCAGCGCGTTCAGTTGGTCGGAACCCAGCGCGCCGAGCTGGGCGGCACTGAGGGCGTTCAGCTGGCGGGTGCTGAGGGCGTTGACGTCGATGGTTTCCAGCGCCGCCACCTGCTCATTGCTGAGCGCGGCGATCTGCTGGGTGGTCAGCGTTGCGGCCTGGTCGCTGGTCAGCGCGACGATCTGGTCGGTGCCCAGCACCTGCACTTGCAGCGTGCCCAGCGCGGCCGACTGCGCGGTGCGCAGTGCGGCGATCTGGTCGGTGGTCAGCGCGGCGACCGCGATGCCGAGGCCGGCCACCAGCTGACTGGTGGTCAGCGTGCTGATGTGGGCGCTGTCCAGCGTTACCAGCTGGTCGGTGGTCAGGCCCAGGCTCAGCTGGTTGGTGGTCAGCGCGGCGAATTCGGCGGTGGTCAGGCTGTTCAGTTGCAGGCTCGCCAACGCGGCCACCTGCTCGATGGTCAGCGCCTGGATCTGGCGCGTGCTGAACGACGACAGGTCCACGGTTTCCAGCGCCACCACCTGGTCGGTGGTCAGCGCGGCAACCTGCTGCGTAGTCAGCGTGGCGGCCTGCGCGGTGGTCAGCGCGACCACCTGGTCGGTGCTCAGCGCCGCCACTTGCAGCGTTGCCAGCGCGGCCGATTGCGCGGTGCGCAGCGCGGCGATCTGGTCGGTGCCAAGGGCGGCGATGCTGTCGGCGCTCAGGCCGTAGGCAAGCTGCGCGGTGGTCAGCGCGCTGATGTGATTGGTGTCCAGCGCCACCAGTTGCTGCGTGCCGAGGCCGTTGATCAGCTGGCTGGTGGTCAGCGCCGCCAGCTGGGCGGTGGTCAGGCCGTTCAGCTGGTCGGTGCCGAGCACGGCAAGCTGGTCGCTGGTCAGGGCGACGATCTGGCGTGTGCTGAAGGCGGACAGGTCATCGGTTTCCAGCGCGATGACCTGGTCGCTGGTCAATGCGGCGACCTGGCGGGTGGCCAGCGCTGCCGCTTGCGCGGTGGTCAGCGCGACGATCTGGTCGGTGTTCAGTCCGGCGCTGAGCTGGTCGGTGGTTAGCGTGCTGATCTGCGCGGTCGACAGCGTTGCCAGCTGGTCGGTCAGCAGCGCCTGCAACTGGTCGGTCGACAGCTGGGTGAACTGGGCCGTGGTGAGCGCGGCCAGATCGGCGGTTTCCAGCGCGACGATCTGATCGGTCAGCAGCGCGTTCAGCTGCGTGCTGGTCAGCGCGCGCACCTGTTGCGTGGCCAGTGCGACGATCTGGTCGGTGGACAGCGCGCCGATCTGGTCGGATTGCAGGTTGCGGATGGCGTTGGTGTTGATGACGCTGAACTGGTCGGTGTTCAGCGCCGCCAGCTGGTCGGTGCTCAAGGCGTAGGCCTGGGACGAGGTCAGCGCGCCCACCTGCGCCGTATTCAGCTGGCTGAACTGCGACGCCGTCAGCGACGCCAGCATGGCCGTGGTCAGCGCGGTGAAGGCACTGGTCGACAGCGCGTTCAGCTGGGCGCTGGTCAGTGCGGCGAACTGCGCGGTGTTGAAGGCGGCCAGCTGGTTGCTGCGCAGCGCGATGAAGTCTTCGGTGCTCAGCGCGCCGACCTGGTCGGTGTTGAGCGCGCCGATTTGCGCCGAATTCAGCGTGGTGACCTGGGCGCTGGTCAATGCTTCGATGTGGTCGGTGCCCAGCGCGGCGATCTGGTCGCTGCTCAGGCCGGCCACCTGGGCGGTGGTCAGCACGTGCACGATGTCGGTGGTCAGCGCCGCGATGTTGCTGGTGGTGATGGCGGCGATCTGCGCGGTTTTCAGCAGAACGAAGTCGCGGGTCTCCAGCGCGTCCAGCTGGTCGCTGCTAAAGGCGGCGATTTGCGCGGTGCTCAGCGAGGCGGCTTGGGACGAGGTCAGCGCCACCATCTGGCTGGTGCTGATGGCGCCAAACTGCGCCGCGTTCAGCGAGGCGATCTGGTTGCTGGACAGCACGGCGAAGTTGTCGGTGCTGATGGCGGCGATCTGCTGGCTGCTCAGCGCGTTCAGCGCGCGCGTGCTCAGGCTGGTGATCTGCGTCGCGGTCAGCGCGTCGATCTGCGCGGTGGTCAGCGATTGCGCCTGCGCCGAGTTCAGCGCTTCGATCTGGTCGGTGCGCAGGTTTTGCAGCTGGTCAGGCGTCAGCGTGCTCAGCTGATCGGTGGTCAGCGCGCCGACCTGGGTGCCGCTCAGCGCTTGCAGCGCGTCGGTGCCGAGCGCCTGGAACTGGCCGGTGGTCAGCGAGGACAGCTGGCCGGTGGTGAGGCCGGCCGCCTGCTGCGTGGTCAGCGCGGCGATGTGGGCCAGGTCGAGCTGGCTGATTTGTTGCGTACTCAGCACTGCCAGCTGGCTGGTCAGCAGGGCTGCCAGGTCTTCCAGTTCCATCGCTGCCAGTTGCGACGCGCTCAGCGCGGCGATCTGCGCGGTGGCCAGTTGCACCATCTGGGCGGTGGTCAGCTCGATGATCTGGTCGCTGCCCAGCGCGTGGAATTGCGCCGTGCTCAGGCCGTTCAACTGGGCCGAGCCCAGGCCCTGGATCTGGTGTTGCAGCAGCGCGTTCAGCTGGTCGCTGCCCAGCGCCTGCAACTGCGCGGTGCGCAGCGCGTTGATGTCCTCGGTTTCCAGCGCCTGGATCTGCGCAGTGGTCAGCAATGAAAGCTGGCTGGTGCTCAAGGCTTGCGCCTGGGCAGTGGTCAGCGCGGCGATGCGGTCCAGCGTCAGCGATTGCAGCTGGTCGGAACCGAGCGCCAGGATTTGCGCGCTGCTCAGCACGGCCAGGTCTTCCAGCGCGATGGCGCCGAGCTGGGCGGTGGTCAGCAGCGCGATCTGCGCCGTGGTCAGCATGCCGAATTGTTGCGTGGTCAGGCTGTAGATCTGGTCGCTGCCCAGCGCTTGCAACTGGGTGCTGGTCAGCGCTTGCAGCTGGGTCAGGCCCAGGCTTTGCAGCTGCGGCTCCAGCAGGGTGTTCAGTTGCTGCGTGCTCAGCGCGATGATTTGCGCGGTTTTCAGCGCGGCCAGGTCCTGGGTTTCCATTGCCTGCAGCTGGTCCGAGGTCAGCGCTTGCAACTGGGCGCTGCTGAGTGCCTGCACCTGGGTGACGCTCAGCGAGGCGATGCGGTCCGGCGCCAGCGCCTGCAACTGGGCGGTGTCCAGCGCGGCGATCTGCGCGGTTTTCAGTGCGGCCAGGTCTTCCAGTTCAATCACGCTCAGCTGACGGGTGGTCAGCACGGCAATCAGGGCGGTCGACAGCGCCGCATATTGTTGTGTGGTCAGGGCGATGCTCTGGTCGGTGCTCAGCGACTGCAACTGGGTGCTGCTCAGCGCGTTCAGCTGGGTGACACCCAGCGATTGCACCTGCTCCGGCGCCAGTGCGTGGATCTGGTCGGTGCTGAGTACGCTGATCTGGGCGGTTTTCAATACCGCCAGGTCGTCGCTGCCCAGCGCCTGCACTTGCGCCGTGCCGAGCGCGGCAAACTGCTGGGTAGACAGGTTGCTGATCTGCGCCGAGGTCAGTGCCTGGATCTGGTCGGTGCTCAGCAGAGTGATCTGGCCGGTCGACAGCGCGGCGATCTGCGCGGTGCGCATCGCGGCCAGGTCTTCCAGTTCCAGCACTGCCAGCTGGCTGCTGCTCAGCGCGGCCACGCCGTCGGTGCTGACGGCGCCGATCTGGCGCGTGGTCAGGGCGATCACCTGGGCGCTGTTCAGCGCGGCGATCTGGACGGTACTGAGAGCGGCGATCTGCGCCGTGGTGAGTGCCTGGATCTGGTCGGTGCTGAGGTTGCCCAGCGAGCCGAGCGCGGCCAGTTGCGCGGTGTTCATCGCGGCAAAGTCGTCGGCGCTCAACACCGATACCTGGTTCGAGGTCAGCGACGACAGCTGGGCGGTCGTCATGGCGCCCACCTGGTTGCTGCTCAGCGCGACGATCTGGTCGGTGCTCAGCGTCACCACCTGTTCGGTGCGCAGCGCGCCGATCTGGGCGCTGCGCAGCGCGGCGATTTCATCCGAGTTGAAGGCGGCCAACTGGCCGCTGGCCAGCGCGGCGATCTGCGCGGTGGCGAGGGTGCTGACCTGGCGGGTGGTCAGTGCGGCGATCTGGGCGGTGAGCAGCGTCTGGAATTGCGCCGTGCTCAGCGACGACAGCTGGGCCGTGGTGACCGCCTGCAACTGGTCGGTGGTGATGGCGCCCAGCTGGTTGCTGTTCAGCACCTGCATCTGCGCGGTCTTCAGCGCGGCCAGATCCTGGGTTTCCAGCGCCTGGATCTGGCTGGTGGCCAGCGCGCCGACTTGCTGCGTGTTCAGGTTGCTGACTTGCAGCGTGCTCAGGGCGGCGATCTGCGCGCTGTTCAGCTGCACGATCTGGCTGGTGCTGAGGACGTTGATCTGGGCGGTTTTCAGTGCCGCCAGGTCTTCGGTTTCCAGCGCGGCCAGCTGGCTGTTGCTCAGCGCCTGCAACTGCGCGCTGGACAGGTTGCTGGCTTGCAGCGTGCTCAGGGCAACAATCTGCTGGCTGCCGAGCGACTGGAACTGGCTGGTGGTCAGCGCATTCAGCTGCGCCGTGTTGAGCGCGCGGAACTGGTCGCTCAGCAGCGCGTCGAGCTGGTCGCCGCTGAGGCCGCCCAGCTGGGTGGTTTTCAGCGCGGCGATATCAGCGGTGGAGAAGGTTTGCAACTGGGCCGTGCCGACAGCGCCGAGTTGCGCGCTGTTCAGGGCAGCCACTTGCGCGGTGGTCAGCGCTTCCGCCTGAGTGGTGTTCAGGCCGGCGATTTGTTGCGAGCTCAGCGCGGCAATGTGCTGCGACTTGAGCGCGCTCAGGTCCTGGCTTTCCAGCGCGTTCAGCTGGTCGCTGCCCAGCGCCGCAACTTGCTGCGTGCCGAGGTTGCTGACTTGCAGCGTGGTCAGGGCGACGATCTGCGCGCTGTTCAGCGCGGCGACCTGGCTGCTGTTCAGTGCGGCGATCTGCTGGGTCTTCAGCAGGGCCAGCATGGCGGTGCCGATGGCGACCAGCTGGGCGTTGCTGAGTTGCGGCATCTGCGCCGTGGCCAGGTTGACCAGCTGGGCGCTGCTCAGCGCCGCCAGCTGGCGCGTGGCCAGGTTTTGCAGTTGCACGCTGCTGAGCGCCTGCAATTGCGCACTGGTCAGCGCCTGCATTTGCGTGCTGCTGAGCGCATTCAGGCTGTCGCTCGACAGGCCGATCATCTGCGCGGTGCGCAGCGCGGCCAGGTCGCGGGTTTCCAGCGCGATCACCTGGCTGGTTTCCAGCGCGTCCAGCTGGCGCGTGCTCAGCGTGGAGATTTGCAGCGTGTTGAGGGCAACGATCTGCTGGCTGGTCAGCAGGCTGACCTGTTCGGTCGACAGCGCGGCGATCTGCGCGGTACGCAGCGCGGCCAGGTCGTCGGTTTCCAGCGCGCGCAGCTGGTCGCTGTTCAGCGCAGCGATCTGGGCGGTGCCCAGGCTGCTGGCTTGCAGCGTGCTGAGGGCGGCGATCTGCGCTGTTTCCAGCGCGCGGAACTGCACGCTGCTCAGTGCGGCGATCTGGCCGGTGGACAGCGCCTGCCATTGCGCCGTGGTCAGCGCGGCCAGGCCGGCGGTGCCGAGGTTGGCGATTTGCGCGGTCAGCAGGGCGCCGATGTCGCGGGTTTCAATCGCCACCAACTGCTCGGTGGTCAGCGCGCTGGCCTGGCGGGTGCTCAGGGCGGCGATCTGCTGCGACGTCAGCGCGACGATTTGCGCGGTGCTCAGCTGGGTGATCTGGCTGGTGTTCAGTGCGGCGATCTGGGCGGTCTTCAGCGCGCCGATGTCGGCGGCATTGAGGGCGGCCAGGTGGTCGCTGGTCAGCGCGGCGATCTGGCTGGTCAGCAGGTTGCTGACTTGCAGCGTGGTCAGCGCGGCGATCTGTTCGGAGGCCAGCGCGCGCAGCGTGTTGCTGCTGATCGCGGCCAGTTGTTGCGAGCTCAGCGCTTGTACCTGGGCGCTGCCCAGTGCGTTCAGGCTGTCGCTGCCGAGGCTGGCGAGCTGGGCGGTCTGGATGGCCACCAGGTCGCGGGTTTCAATCGCGGCGATCTGGTCGCTGTCGAGCGCGGCCAACTGGCGGCTGCTCAGCGCGGCAACCTGCTGCGAACCGAGCGCGACGATCTGCGCGGTGGTCAGCAGGCCGACCTGGGCGCTGCCGAGGGCGGCGATCTGGCTGGTTTTCAGTGCGGCCAGATCGGCTGACTCCAGCGCCTGCAACTGGTCGCTACTGAGGGAGGCGATCTGCGCGGTGGTCAGGCTGGCGGCTTGCAGCGTGTTGAGGCCGGCAATCTGCAAGGTATCCAGCGCGCGCAGCTGGTTGGTGCTGAGTGCGGCAATCTGTGCCGAGTTCAGTGCTTGCAGCTGGGCGGTGCTGAGTGCGGTCAGGTTGGCGGTGCTGATGCCGGCGATCTGCGCGGTTTGCAGCGCCGCCAGGTCGCGGGTTTCGATGGCGGCGAACTGGTCGCTGTCGAGCGCCGCCAGCTGTTTGGTGCTGAGGCCGATGAAATGCTGGGTGCCTAGCGCAACAATCTGCGCGGTGCTGAGCTGGCTGATCTGGACGGTGCTGAGGGCTGCCACCTGCGCGGTGCGCAGCGCGGCCAGGTCCCTGGTTTCCAGTGCGGCCAGCTGGTCGCTGGTCAGTGCGGCGATCTGGGCGGTGGTCAGCGTGCTGGCTTGCAAGGTGCTCAGCGCGGAGATCTGGTCGCTGCCCAGCACGCGCAGCTGGCTGGTGCTGAGGGCGCCAATCTGTGCCGTGGTCAGCGCCTGCAATTGCGCGGTGGTCAGCGCGGCCAGGCTGTCGCTGGACAGGCCGACGATTTGGGCGGTTTGCAGCGCCACCAGGTCGCGGGTTTCAATCGCGGCGATCTGGTCGCTATTGAGTGCCGCCAGCTGCTTGCTGGAGAGGCCGGCGAACTGCTGGCTGCCGAGGGCGACGATTTGCGCCGTGCTCAGCAGGCCGATCTGGGCGCTGCCCAGGGCGTTCAGCTGGCTGGTTTTCAGTGCCGCCAGGTCTTGCGTTTCCAGCGCGGCCAGCTGGTCGCTGCTCAGGGCGGCGATCTGGGCGGTGGTCAGGCTGCTGGCTTGCAGCGTGCTCAGCGCGGCGATCAGGTCGGTGCCCAGCGCTTGCAGCTGCGCGGTGTTGAGCGCGCCCAGCTGGGCGCTGTTCAAGGCCTGCAATTGTGCGGTGGTCAGGGCGTTCAGGCTGTCGCTGGACAGACCGGCGATTTGCGCCGTTTGCAGCGCCAGCAGGTCGCGGGTTTCAATCGCCGCCACCTGGTCGGACGACAGCGCGGCCAGCTGCTTGCTGCTCAGCGCCGCCACTTGTTGCGAGCTCAGCGCGACGATCAGGCTGGTGGCCAGGCTGCTGATCTGGCTGGTGCCGAGTGCCGCCACCTGGGCGGTTTTCAACACAGAAATGTCCAGCGTGCCGAGTGCGTCGATCTGGTCGGTGGTCAGCGCGGCAATCTGCTGGGTCAGCAGGCTGGCTACCTGCTGCGTGCTCAGTGCGGCAATCTGCGCGGTGTTCAACTGGCTCAGCTGCGCGGTGCCGATGGCCGCCAGTTGTTGCGACGTCAGCGTTCGCAGCTGGTTGCTGGTCAGCGCGTTCAGGTTGTCGGTGCCGAGGCCGCCGATCTGCGCGGTTTGCAGCGCCACCAGGTCGCGCGATTCGATCGCTGCGATCTGGTCGGTGGTCAGCGCGGCCAGCTGGCGCGAGCTCATGGCATTGAATTGTTGCGAGCTCAGCGCGACGATTTGCTGCGTGCTCAGCAGGCTGACCTGCTCGGTGCCCAGCGCCTGAATCTGGCGCGAGTTCAGCGCCGCCAGGTCGACGGTTTCAACCGCCAGCAGCTGGTCGCTGCCGAGCGCGGCAATCTGCGCGGTGCCCAGGTTGCTGACTTGCAGCGTGGTCAGTGCCGCCACCTGGTCGGTGCCCAGCGCCTGCACTTGCGCGGTGCTCAGCGCGACGATCTGACGGGTGGCCAAGGCGGCCAGGTGCGCCAGGTCCAGCGCCGCCACGGCATCGCTGCCGAGGGCGCCGATCTGGGCGCTGGTCAGTGCGGCCAGGTCCTGCGTTTCCAGTGCGTTCAGCTGGTCGGTCGACAGCGCCGCGATGTGGCGGGTCGACAGCTGGCTGGCTTGCAGCGTGGTCAGCGCGACGATCTGCGCGCTGGTGACGGCGGCCAGCTGGTCGGAGCTGAGTGCGTTCAGCTGGGTGGTCTTCAGCGCGGCCCAGTCGGCGGTGGTGAGTACCGCCACTTGCTGGGTCAGCAGGTAGCCGATCTGCGCGGTGCTGAGGGCGTTGACCTGCATGGTGGTCAGCGCGCGCAGCTGGGCGCTGCTGAGCACCTGGATCTGGTCCGAGCTCAGCTGGGCAATCTGTTCGGTCTTCAGCGACGCCACTTGCGCCGGACTCAGGGTGGCGATGCTGCGCGTGCCGAGGGCCAGCAGCTGGCTGGTGCGCAGCGCGGCGAAGTCCTGGGTTTCCATCGCGGCCAGCTGTTCGGTGGACAGCGCGTTCAGCTGCGACTGGGTCAGCGCGGCGGCCTGGGCGGTGGTCAGCGCGACGATCTGGTCGGTGCTGAGGGCGGCCATCTGGTCGGAACCGATGGCGATGATCTGGCTGGTTTTCAGCGCGGCAAAGTCCTGTGTCTGCAAGGCCGCCACCTGGTCGGACGACAGCGCGGCGATTTCACGCGTGGTCAGCACGCTGGCTTGCAGCGTGCTCAGCGCAACAATCTGGTCGGTGCTCAGCGCGGCGACCTGGGCCGTGCTGAAGGAGGTCAGCACGGCGGTGGTCAGCGCGGCGAACTGCGCGGTGGTCAACGCGGCAACGGCGTCGGTGGGGAGTGCTGCCACCTGGCGTGTTTGCAGCGCGGCCAGCGCGGCGGTTTGCAGGGCCGCAGCCTGGCTGGCGCTCAGCGCCGCCAGTTGCTGGGTGGTCAGTGTGCCGGCCTGGGCCGAAGTCAGCGCCGCCACCTGGGCGGTGCCGAGCGCGGCGATCTGGCTGGTGGACAGGGCGACGGTCTGGCTGGTTTTCAAGGCGGCCAGGTCGCGGGTTTCCAATGCCGCCAGCTGGTCGTCGGACAGGGCGGCGATTTCGCGGGTGCTCAGCGCGCCGGCCTGCAAGGTGGTCAGCGCCACGATGTGGTCGGTGCTCAGTGCGGCCAGCTGGGCGTTGGTGAGCGCGCTCAGCACGGCGGTGGTCAGCGCGGCAAACTGGCCGGTGGTCAGGGCGGCGATGGCGTCGGTGCCCAGCGCCACCACCTGGCGCGATTGCAGCGCCACCAGGTCGCGGGTTTCCAGCGCGGCCATCTGGTCGGCATTCAGCGCGGCGATTTGCTGCGTGCTCAGCGCCGCCACCTGTTGCGACGCCAGCGCGACGATCAGGCTGGTGCTCAGCGCGCTGACCTGTGCTGTGCCGAGGGCGGCGATCTGCGCGGTTTTCAGCGCGGCCAGGTCCTGCGTTTCCAGCGCATTCAATTGGTCGGACGACAGCGCGGCGATTTCGCGGGTGCTCAGCACGCCGCTTTGCGCGGTGGTCAGCGCGACGATCTGGTCGGTGGTCAGTGCCGCCACCTGGGCGTTGGTCAGCGAACTCAGCACAGTCGAGCTGAGCGCGGCGAACTGGCTGGTGGTCAGCGCGGCAATGGCGTCGGTGCTCAGCGCCACGACCTGGCGCGATTGCAGCGCGGCCAGGCCGTTGGTGCGGATGACCGCCAGCTGTTCGGCGCTCAGCGTGGCCGCTTGCAGCGTGCTCAGGCCGGCGATTTGCAGCGAGGTCAGGGCGGCGGCCTGGTCGGTGCCCAGCGCACTGATCTGCGCGGTGCCGAGGGCGGCGATCTGCGCGGTTTTCAGGGCGGCGAAGTCACGCGACTCCATCGCGGCCAGCTGGTCGGCCGACAGCGTGGCGATCTGGCGCGTGGACAGCATGCTGGCTTGCGCGGTGGTCAGGGCGACGATCTGGTCGGTGGTCAGCGCGCTGATTTGGGCGGTGCCGAGGTTGCTCAGCACATTGGTGGTCAGTGCGGCAAACTGGGTGACGTCCAGCGCGGCGACGGCATTGGCGTTCAGCGCGGCCGCCTGCACCGAATTCAGTGCGGCGAGGTCGCGGGTTTCCATCGCCGCCAGTTGCTCACTGTTGAGCGTGGCGACTTGCGCGGTGCTCAGCGCGGCGACCTGCTGCGAGCCGAGGCCGACGATTTGCGCGGTGTTCAGCGCGGCAATCTGGGCGGTGCCGAGCACGACGATCTGCGCGCTCTTGAAGGCGGCCAGGTCCTGGACTTCCAGCGCGGCGACCTGGTCCGAGGTCAGCGCCGCCACCTGGCGGGTGAGCAGCGCGGCGCTTTGCTGCGTGGTCAGCGCGACGATCTGGTCGGTGGTCAGCGAGGCGATCTGGCTGGTGGTGAACGAGGTCAACACGGCGGTGCTCAGCGCCGCCACCTGGGCGGTGGTCAGCGCGTTGACATTGGCGCTGGTCAGCGCCGCTACCTGCTGCGATTTCAGCGCCGCCAGTGCCGAGGCCTGCAAGGCCAGCACTTGATCGCTGCTCAGCGCGGCCACCTGCTGGGTGGTCAGCACCGATACCTGCAGCGAGCTGAGGGCGTTGATCTGGTCGGTGCCCAGTGCGCTCAGCTGATTGGTGGTCAGTGCGGCGATCTGCGCGGTCTTCAGCGCCGCCAGGTCGCGGTTTTCCAGCGCCGCCACCTGGCTGGTGGCCAGTGTGGCGATTTGCAGCGTGGTCAGCGTGCTGGCCTGGGCGGTGGTCAGGGCGACGATCTGGTCGGTGCCGAGCGCGTTCAGCTGGCGCGTGGCCAGCGTCGACAGTTGGGCGGTGGTCAGTGCCGCTACCTGATCGGTGCTGAGGGCGGCGATGTTGGCGGTGCTGAGGCCGCTCAGCTGCGCCGTCTTCAGTGCGGCCAGGTCGGTGTTTTCCAATGCGGCCAGCTGGTCGCTGGACAGCGCCGCCAGCTGCTGCGCGCTGAGTGCGCCGGCTTGCGCGGTTTTCAGGGCGACGATCTGATCGGTGGTCAGCGCGGCAATCGCGGCGCTGCCGAGGGCGGCGATCTGCGAGGTTTTCAGGCTGGCCAGGCTGTCGGCGGTCAGCGCCGCTACCTGGCGCGTCGACAGCGCGCCGATCTGCAGCGTGCTGAGCGCATTTGCCTGCCCCGTGCTGAACACGGCGATCTGGTCGCTACTGAGCGCGGCCAGCTGGTTGTTCTGCAACGCGGCAACCTGCAGCGTGGTGAGCGCGGCCACCTGGCTGAGTTCCAGCGCGGCGATGCCCTGGCTGCTGATGGCGGCCACCTGCTGCGAGCGCAGCGCCACCAGATCGGCGATTTCCAGCGCGGCCAGCTGGGCGGTGCTGAGGGCGGCAACCTGCGTCACCGCCAGGCTGGCGGCCTGCTGGGTGCTGAGGGCGATGATCTGGTCGGTACCGAAGGCGTTCAGCTGTGCCGTGCTGAGCGCGTTCAGCTGTGCGCTCTTCAGTGCGGCGATGTCGGCGTTTTCAATCGCCGCCAATTGGGCGTTGCTGAGCGCCTGGACTTGCAGCGTGGTCATCGCTGCCACCTGGTTCATGCTCAGGGCGACGATCTGGTCGGTGGTCAAGGCGCGCACATGGGTGCCCGGCAGGGCGGCGATCTGCGCCGTGGTCAGCGCGGCCATCAGGCTGACGCTGAGCGAGGCGGTGGCGCTGGTACTCAGCGCCGCTACCTGGTTGGTGCGCAGCGCGGCCAGGTCCTGCGCTTCCATCGCGTTCAACTGGCGGCTGGAAAGCAGGCCCAGCTGCTGCGGCGTCAGCGCCACCACTTGCGCGGTGGTCAGCGCAATGATCTGGTCGGTGCTGAGGGCACTGAGCTGCTGGTTGGTCAGGCTGGCGATCTGCTGGGACTTCAGCACGCTGAAGCCATCATTGCCCAGCGCGGCCAGTTGTGCCGTGCCAAGCAGGCCGATCTGGCCGACCGACAGGCTGGTGATCTGGCGCGTGCTGAGCACGGCCATTTGCGCGGTGCCCAAGGCGGCCAGCTGGTTCGGGTCCAGCACGTTCAGCTGGGCGGTGGTCAGCGCCACCACGTCATCCAGCGCAATGGCGGCTACTTGCGCGGTGGTCAGCGCCACCACCTGCGAGGTCTTCAGCGAGGTGGTCTGGGCGGTGGTCAGGGCCTGGATCTGGGCGGTGGTCAGCGCGCGTACCTGCTCCGGCGCCAAGGACACCAACTGGGCGGTGCGCAGCGCGGCGACGTCTTCGGTCTGCAGGATGGCCATGCGCGCCAGCGTCAGCACCGACAGTTGGGCGGTGGTGAGGCTGCTGAACTGCTCGGCGTTGAGGCCGGCAGTCAGCTGGGCGGTCGTCAGCAGGGAAAACTGCTCCGGCGTGAAGGCTGCCACCTGGCGCGTGCTCAGGCCGGTGTTGATCTGTTGCGTGGTCATCGCTTGCAGTACCTGCGCCGACAGGACGCGCAGCGGCGCCGTGCCCAGCGCGCTCAGCTGGCTCGGGCTCAGCACGCTCATTTGCAGCGTGCTCAAGGCAGCGGCATCGGCCGTTGTGAAGGCGGCGATTTGCGCGTTGCTCAGGGCTTGAATTTGGTCGGTCGTCAGGTCAGGTACAGTGGATGCCATGTTTATAATCTCCCAGGGGAAATATATAGTACCGTTAAACGATATTAACTGGAGAAAAAAGGCTTAAATTGGTGCCAATTCTTGGCCTGAAAACAATGACTTAGCGCTCATTTTTGTCATCGGACGGTCATAAATTCTTCGCGCAAAATAAGTAATCCGGAAACACTGTAAGATGCCGATTCGCGTTGATCCCTTATTTCCCGGCCATGCTGCAAACTCCCGCCACATTTATTCCGACTATTCGTTCGCAAGTGACTGCTGCGGCGCACACTTTTGTCTTTCATCACGGCCAGTTGCTTTTGCGCAACAGTAATATGGGCTTGCCGGATGCAGCGGACCTGGCTGCGCTACCGCTGGCGGCGGACCGCATCCACCCGCTGGGCACGTGGGACGGCCGGTATTACCAGGCCGCCTGGCTGGACGAAGCGCTGTTGCCGGGGCCGGATTTCGCCTATCACGGCCTGCGCGCGCTGTTCGGCACGCTCGATGACAGCTTTCTCGGCCTGGCCGGGCGCGGCGCCCAGCTGGTCGAGTGGGCGCGCACGCACCGCTATTGCGGCGTCTGCGCAACCGCGTTGCAGCTGCTGGACGGCGAGCGCTGCTACAAGTGTCCGAACTGCGGGCACAGCGCCTATCCGCGCATCTCGCCGGCGATGATGGTGCTGATCCGCAAGGGCGAGCAGGTGCTGCTGGCAATGCATACCAACTCGCCGTACAAGCGCTATACGGCGCTGGCCGGTTTCCTGGAGGCCGGCGAATCGATCGAGGAAGCGATCCACCGCGAAGTGGAGGAAGAGGTCGGCCTCAAGGTGCACAACCTGCAATACTTCGCCAGCCAGTCGTGGCCGTTCCCGCATTCGCTGATGATCGCCTTCACCGCCGACTATCTGGACGGCGAGATCCGCGTGCAGCCGGAGGAAATCGCCGACGCGCGCTGGTTCGGCCCGGATGATGAATGGCCGGAACTGCCGGTCAAGGTGTCGGTGGCGGCGCGGCTGATCGACGCCCACCGGCCCAAGCGGTAGGGCCGCAGGTCCGATATACTGTCGGGCAAATTTAAAAAAAGGTGTTTCATCATGTCCCAAGAATTTACTGAAAACGACTGGCGCCGGCTGATTGCCAGCATCGGCGAGGACCCGGACCGTCCCGGTCTGCTGGAGACGCCGGCGCGCGTCGCCAAGGCGTGGAAGCACTGGACCTCGGGCTATGAACAGAAACCGGCAGAGCTGCTGAAGGCGTTCGAGGACGGCGCCGAGCAGTACAACGAATTCATCATCGTGCGCAACATCCCGGTGTACAGCCATTGCGAGCACCACCTGGCGCCGTTCTTCGGCAAGGCCACCATCGGCTACATCCCGAACGGCAAGATCGTCGGCCTGTCGAAGCTGACCCGCCTGGTCGACTGCTTCGCCAAGCGCCTGCAGGTGCAGGAACGCATGACCATGCAGATCGCCAACGCGCTGATGGAAGTGCTGGAACCGAAAGCGGTGGGCGTCATCGTCAAATGCCGCCACCTGTGCATGGAAAGCCGCGGCATCCGCACGCCGGGCGAAGAAACGGTGACCTCGGCCATGCTGGGCGAATTGCAGCCCAACCTGGCGATGCGCACCGAATTCCTGGCGCTGGCCAGGGATTAAGGACGATGGCGATCGCGTGGCTGGACGGCAGCATCGACGCTGCCTTTGCACTGGCGCGGGCGCAGCAGCGTCCGCTGTTCCTGTACTGGGGCGCCGCATGGTGCCCGCCGTGCAATCGCGTCAAGGCCGAGATTTTCGCGCGCGATGAATTCGTCCAGCGCACCGCCGCCGTGCTGTGCTACCACCTTGACGGCGACAGCCCGGGCGCGCAAGCGCTGGCGGCGCAGTACCGCCTGCGCAGCTACCCGACGCTGGTGCTGTATGCACCGGATGGCAGCGAAATCACGCGCCTGCCGTGCGAGCTGGACGGCGAATTGTTTGTTGCCGCCTTCGACACCGCCTTGGCCGTGCATGCGGCCGGCTCATCGGCCGCCGCCGCGCTGGACGCCGCGCTGGTCGGCACGCGCGCGCCGAGCGCCGACGAGTGGTCGCTACTGAGTAATTACTCCTGGGACACCGACGAAGGCACGCTACTGGGCGAACGCGCATTGGCGCCGACGCTGACTGCGCTGGCGGCTGCCAGCAGCAATCCGGACGCCGCCGTGCGCCTGAGCCTGCACGCGCAACTGGCGACCGGCGTGGCCGACGCGGCGATGCTGCTGTCGGTGCTGGCCGATGCGCGGCTGGCGCGCTCCAACATGGACATCTTCAACAACAGCGGCCTGAACCTGATCAAGATCGCCAGCCGCCGCGAAGAACTGGCGGCGGCGCTAAGCAGCGTGGCGGCGCAATGGGCAGACGACTTCTGGCTGAGTGCGCCTGACCGCCTGATGGCGGTGCGCCTGCAAATGCGCCTGGCGCGGCTGCTGGCACCGGCGCAAGGCCTGCAACAGCAAGTCAGCGAGCGCGTGGCAGCAGCGCTGGCGGAATCGGACGATCCATACGAACGCCACACGCTGGTCAACACCGCCGTCAGCGCGCTGAACGACGCCGGCCTGGCGGCGCAGGCCGAGCAAGTGCTGCTGGCCGAACTGCCGCGTTCACATTCCCCGTACTACTTCATGCTGAGCCTGGCCGCAAGCGCCCGGCGCCGCAACGACAGCGCCGCCGTGCTGGACTGGTACGCCCGCGCCTGGGCGGCCGCCGTGGGTCCGGCGACGCGGCTGCAATGGGGCGTCACCTACCTGCTCAGCCTGATCGACCTCACGCCGCAAGACAGCGCCCGCATCGCGCAAGCGCTGCAAAGCCTGCAAGCCGACATCGACGCCGCCGGCCCCGACGCCCGCCAACAACGCAACCTCAGCCAACTCCAAAAACTCGCCCCCAAAATCGCCACCCTCAATCCGGGGTCAGTTCTGCCAAACGCACACAAGCTCATGTACATTTGGCAGAACTGACCCCGGATTGGGGGTTAGTGGCGCTGGAATTCGGCGTCGGGGTGCCACTTGGGCTGGTCTTTGGCTTGGGCGGCCTGGTAGCCGGCCTGGTATAGCAGCTGGATATCGTCGATCGCACCGGTGGTGTTCCAGTTGGGTTGCACGGTGTCGTGCACGGTATGGAACTGGTGCGCCGTGTAGTACAGCTGTTTGCCGGCGCTGCTGCGCAGGTAGACCGTCGGCACGCCGGCGCGTGCAAATTCCAGCTGGTCGCCACGGTAGTAGCTGCCGTAGCTGATGTTGCTGTCCGCGCGGACAGCGCGGCCTTGCTTGGCGGCGATCGCTTTCACCAACTCGTCCGCCGTCGATTTGCCCATGCCGCTCAGCTCGATGTCGCGCGTGCGGCCCCACAGGTTCATGCCGTCGATGTTGAGGTTGAGTACCGTCTTGCTGATCGGGTACAGCGGATGGCGCACATAGTATTGTGCGCCCAGCAGGCCGCGCTCTTGCGCGGTGGTGGCGACAAATACGATGCTGCGCTTCGGCGCCACCGGCAGCGCCTTGTAGGCGCGGGCGATCTGCAACAGCGCGGCGACACCGCTGGCGTTGTCGACTGCGCCGTGGAAGATCTGCTGCGTGCGCGGGCCGGGCAGCGTCTCGTCGATGCCGAAATGGTCCCAGTGCGCGGTGTACACCACCACTTCATCTTTCAGCTTGGGATCGGAACCGGGGATGCGCGCCACGACGTTGTGCGAACTTAGCTCGCGCGTGGCGTTGACCATTGCCAGGTTGAGTTTGATACCCAGCGGCACCGGCTTGAAGTCGCGCGACAGTGCGCGCTGTTTCAGTTCCTTGAAGTCCATGCCGGCCGCCTTGAACAGATCGCAGGCACGCTCCTGTTGCAGCCAGCCGGCCACCGCCGGCAGATAAGGTTCCGGCTGCTTGTTCCGCAGCGCGAAGTTCTCGCGGCCCCAGCTGTTGACCACCACCTCGTAGGGATAGCCAGCCGCCTTGGTGTCATGCACGATCAGCGCGCCGGCCGCGCCCAGCCTGGCGGCGATCTCCAGCTTGTAGTTCCAGCGGCCGTACCAGGTGACGGTGTTGCCGCCGAAGACCTTGGCGTCGAGCAGCTTGGGCCGCTTCGGGTCCGGCACCGGCGGATCGTTGATCAGCATTACCAGCGTCTTGCCCTTGAGGTCGGCGCCCTTGTAATCGTCCCATTTGTACTCCGGCGCCTGCACGCCGTAGCCGACAAACACCAGCTCGGAGCCGGCCAGTTCCAGCTGCTTGTCGGCGCGCGCGGTCCAGGCGATGTAGTCGTCGCCGAATTTCAGCTGGGTCAGCTTGTCGTCCTTGCCGTAGCTGAGCGTCGGGTGGCTGGAGATGCCGACCAGCGGCACCGCCTGCAGATAGCTGCCATCCGGATTGCCCGGCTCCAGCCCGAGTTTCTTGAACTGCTGTTGCAGGTAATCGATGGTCATGACTTCGCCGCGCGTGCCGGGCGCGCGGCCTTCAAACTCATCCGACGCCAGCGTGGCGATCTGCTCCAGCAGCGCCGCGCCGTCGATCTTGGGCTGCGCCGCTGCTGGCATACACAGGATCAACAGGGTGGCTGGCAGGAGGGATTTCATATGGGTGAATGATTGTTACTAATTAAGCCACCATTGTGACACATTTTGTTTCCTTGCGACACATTTCTATCGCAGTAGATAGATCGGATTAGCGGATCATTCCGTGCTGATAATTGCGCTTTTTTATCGAAATTTTTAATACTAAGATGAGTCCATCGAACTTCCACCAGGAGCATCACCATGAACACTCGCACCATCCTCGCCGTCGCCGCTCTGCTGGCCGCCGGCAGCACCTTTGCCGCCGACACCAACGAAGCCGCCTTCGACCAGGCATTCCGCAACAATAGCGGCGCCAGCACGCTGACCCGCGAACAGGTCAAGGCGCAAACCATCGCCGCCCGCAAGGCCGGCCTACTCGACACCAATGAAGCCTATCAGGACATCGCCTATATGGCGCCACGTCCGAAAAGCGCCGAGGTGAAGGCGCAACTGGCCGCCAAGGCTGCCGCTCAAGGCAATACTGCACAGTAAGCAAGACCCGCTGACGACACGGGCTCGGCAAGTAATTGCTGAGCCCGTTTCTTTTGGTGAATAAACCACAGACATGAAATTTCTTTCAGGCTGAAAGCCGCTTTGGAGGTATGCTGATTTCCACAAGACAAGAGATGGAGACTGGCACCATGAATAAATTGTCGTTTCAGCAGAAGCTGTGGGTTCCGCTGATCTGCAGCTTGCTGTGCATCACCGCGATTTTCCTGTTTGAGACCATCCAGACACGCAATGTGCGGATGGAGGAACGGCAAAATGACTTGCGCAACCTGGATGACATGGCGCTCAACATCGTCAAGCAGTTTGGCGACAAGGCTGCCGCCGGCAAGCTGAGCAAGGAAGAAGCGCAGCAGCAGGCGATGGAGGTCATCAAGGGCCTGCGCTACGCCAAGGACGGCTACTTCACCATCAGCAGCGGCACGCTGTCGGTGATGCACCCGATCAAGCCGGAGAACAACGGCAAGGATCTGGTCGACCTGAAGGACCCGAAAGGCACTTACGTCTACCGCGAGATTGCCGCCACCGCCGCGCTGCCCGAGGGCGGCGGCTTTGTCAGCTACTACTGGTCCCGTCCGGGCTCGACCGATCCGGTGCCCAAGCTCAGCCGCGTGGTCCGCTACGAACCGTGGAACTGGGCGCTGACCACCGGTGTTTACACCGACGATATCGACATCGCTTTCCGTGATTCGCTGATGAAGTCGGCCGGCTGGCTGGCGCTGGTCTGCGCGCTGCTGTGGGTGATCGTCAGCCAGGTCAACAAGAGCCTGCGCCATACCATCGGCGGCTCGCCGGAATATGTGGGCGAGGTGACGCAGAAGATTGCCGAGGGCGATCTCAGCATTGAAGTGAAGACGCATGAGTCCGACCAGGGCAGCATCCTGCACTCGGTGAAAACCATGCAGCAGCGGCTGGCCGACACCATCGGCGAAATCCGCCGCAGCGCTGACACCATCGCCACCGCATCAAGCGAAATCGCTTCCGGCAATATGGACTTGTCGGCGCGCACCGAATCGCAGGCCAGCTCGCTGGAGGAAACCGCCGCGTCGATGGAAGAGCTGACCTCGACCGTCAACCAGAACGCCGACAACGCCGTGCAGGCCAACAAGCTGGTGCAGTCGGCCTCGGAAGTGGCCGAGCGCGGCGGCAAGGTGGTGTCGCAGGTGGTGCAGACGATGGAAACCATCAATGCCTCGGCGACGCGGATTGTCGACATCATCAGCGTGATCGACGGCATCGCCTTCCAGACCAACATCCTGGCCCTGAACGCGGCGGTGGAAGCAGCGCGCGCCGGCGAGCAGGGCCGCGGCTTTGCGGTGGTGGCGTCGGAAGTGCGCAACCTGGCGCAGCGTTCGGCGGCGGCAGCCAAGGAAATCAAGGAACTGATCAACGCCTCGGTGGACAGCATCAACAACGGCAGCGCGCTGGTTTCGGAAGCCGGCACGACGATGGACCAGGTGGTGGCCAGCGTTTCGCGCGTAACGCAGATCATGCAGGCGATCACCGAGGCATCGAGCGAGCAGAGCACCGGCATCGGCCATGTCAACATGGCGATCACCGAGATGGATTCGGTCACGCAGCAGAACGCCGCGCTGGTGGAACAAGCCGCAGCGGCGGCCGGCAGCATGCAAGATCAGGCAGCGATGCTGGCCTCGCTGGTAGCCCGCTTCCGCCTCAGCGGCGAAACGCCGGGCGCCACTGTATCCGCACTGACGCCACGCCCATCCGCCGCCCGCCCAGCCCGTCGCCAGATCTCCCTGGTCCGCTAAACCACTCCGGGGTCAGTTCTGCCAAACGTACACGAGCTCATGTACGTTTGGCAGAACTGACCCCGGATTTATTGGGCGGGGACGGTTTCGATGACGGCGGCTTCGTAGACGAATTTGTCGCCGTCGGGACGGAATACACCCATCAGCTCGCCGCCGTCGCCTTTGACGTCGGGATAGATGGTGCAGGTTTGGGTTTCCACTTGCCACATCTCCTCGCCGGAGCGCAGCGTCCAGACGTTGTCGCCGCCGGACAGCAATTCGATTTCCACTTCGTCGGCCGGCATGTCGCTCAGCTCGACCCGGCGCAGGCAGTCCGGCAGGCGCTGCATGATCAGCTCGACCCGGCTCTCGCTACTCCAGAAATGTTTTTGCGCGCGGTGGATGGTCAGCGCATGGTTGCCCACCGGCCCGTCCGCGTAGTACGACGCGCTGTCGTCCACGCAAGCGGCCAGCATCAGGGGCATCAGGACTATCAGGATCTTGCGCATGGGATTCCCAGGGGTAGCTATCTGTTCAGGACATTATAGCTGCCCTCCGGGAATCTTCATGCCATCAGAAGCGGTAACCTACACCGATGCCCAGCAGTACCGGATCAACCTTGACCTTGCTGGCCTTGGCGCCGCCGATCAGCACATCACTGCGGATCTGTACTTTTTTCACGTCCAGATTGATCGACCAGTTCTTGTCGATGGCGAAGTCGACGCCGGCTTGCAGCGCCAGGCCGATGCTGTCATGTTCCAGGCTGGCCGCGCCGTCCAGCAGCTTCACTTTCGAGAAGGTGGTCCAGTTGACGCCGGCGCCGACGTATGGACGCACGGTCGCGTCAGGCAAGAAGTGATACTGCAACGTCAGCGTTGGCGGCAGATGCTTGAGCGAGCCGATCTTGGCGCCGTCCAGCGTGACGTCGTGCTTCTGCGGATAGGTCAGGATCAGTTCGGTCGCGATGTTCTTGGTGAAGAAGTAGGTGATGTCTACTTCTGGAATGGTCTTGTCCTTGACGTGGATACGGTCGCTTGCGCCGGTGCCGCCCACTGGGTCGGATTTGTCTGCCGGATCGATGTTGACAGCACGCACACGCACCAGCCATGGGCTTTCTTGCGCCAGCACGTTACCGCTCATCAGGGTCAGGGCTGCTAATACTGCTGCTACGGACTTGCTCATTTTACTTCCCCTCTTTGTCGTCGTTAAGTAACAGGAGAAAGTCTATTGATGCAGCGCACTAAAAACATTGATCCAAGTCAAAATTTTCAAACTGTAAATCTGATGAGTGGTACGATGACCAGCATCGATTTTGGCAACCTGCAAACGGGAGATCTGGATGGCTAAGCTGAACGTCAACGGCGTGGTACGTGAGTTTGAAGCGGAGGCGGACACGCCGCTGTTGTGGGTGATCCGGGAGCAGCTGGAGCTGACCGGCACCAAGTACGGTTGCGGTGTGGCGCAATGCGGCGCCTGCACCGTGCATATCGATGGACAGCCAATCCGCAGCTGTGTGTATCCGGCGGCGGCGGTGACGGCGGAGCAGAAGATCGTCACCATCGAGGGACTGTCGCAGGACGGTTCGCATCCCATCCAAAAGGCCTGGGCGGCGCTGGATGTGCCGCAATGCGGCTTCTGTCAGTCCGGCATGATCATGGCGGCCGCCGCACTGATACGCGAGAAGCCCAAATGTACCGACGCCGACATCGATGCGGCAATGACCAACATCTGCCGCTGTGGCACCTACAACCGCGTGCGCAAGGCGATCCACGTCGCGGTGCGTGGCGGCGATCCTTCCAGCGCCGGCCTGGCAATCGAACGCATTGAAGGGAGCAAGGCATGAACGCGCGCCGCGATTTCCTCAAGCTGGCCGGCGGCCTGGTGGTTGCCTTCCACATTCCATTCGATGCCGCAGCGGCGGAGCAGCCGCAGATCGCCAAGGGCGCCGCCACCACCACGCCGGAAGTGAATGCGTGGGTGGTGGTGAAGCCGGATGACAGCATCGTGATCCGCATCGCCCGCTCCGAGATGGGCCAGGGCACGCTGACCGGCCTGGCGCAGCTGGTGGCGGAGGAACTCGATGCCGACTGGAGCAAGGTCACCACTGAATATCCATCGCCGGGACAGAACCTGGCGCGCAAGCGCGTGTGGGGCAGCTTCTCCACCGGCGGCAGCCGTGGCGTGCGCGAGTCGCATGACTATGTGCGCAAGGGTGGCGCCATCGCGCGCACCATGCTGGTTCAGGCGGCAGCGGATGCGTGGCAGGTGCCAGCGTCGGAATGCGTGGCGTCCAGCAGCGTCATCACGCACAAGCCGAGCGGCCGCACCATCAGCTACGGCAAGGTGGCCGATGCCGCCGCCAGGCTGACGCCACCCACCGACGTGGCGCTGAAAGATCCGAAGGACTGGAAGCTGGCCGGCAAGCGCCTGGCGCGTCTGGATACGGTCGACAAAACCACCGGCGCGCAAATCTACGGCATGGACATCCGCATGCCGGGCATGGTCAATGCGGCCATCAAGGATTGCCCGGTGTTTGGCGGCACGGTGAAGAGCTTCGATGCTTCCGCCATCGAGAAGCGCCCGGGCATCAAGAAGGTATTCAAGCTGGGTGACAGCGCGGTAGTGGTGGTGGCCGATACCTGGTGGCGCGCCAAGTCCGCACTGGATGCGCTGACCATTGAATGGGACAAGGGCCCCAACGCCAAGCTGTCGCAGAAGGACATCAACGCTACGCTGAAGGCCGCGCTGGATGCGCCGGAAGCCGTAGTGGGCAACGCCAATGGCGACGCCCTTGGCGCCATCAAGGCTTCCGCGCGCAAGATCGAAGCGGTGTATTCCTTCCCGTGGCTGAACCACGCCACCATGGAGACGATGAACGCCACCGCGATCTGGACGCCGGATCGCTGCGAGGTGTGGACGCCGACGCAGAACGGCGAGGCCGCACTGGCGGCAGCAACGGAAGCATCGGGCCTGCCGGCCGCCAAGTGCGATGTCTACAAGATGCACCTGGGCGGCGGCTTTGGCCGTCGCGGCGCCACGCATGACTGGGTGACGCAGGTGGTGAAGATCGCCAGGGAGATGCCTGGCACGCCGGTGAAGCTGATCTGGTCGCGCGAGGAGGACATGCTGCATGGCCGCTATCACCCGATCACACAGTGCAAGCTGACGGCGGGGCTGGATGCCAAGGGCAATGTGACGGGGCTACATATGCGCATCGCCGGTCAATCGATTCTGGCTTCGCTGGGCTCCACGCTGAAGGATGGCAAGGACCCGGTGGTCTTCCAGGGCCTGAACGCGCCGGGACCGGAGGCGTCGATCGGCTACAGCTTCCCGAACCTGCTGGTCGACCATGCAATGCGCAATCCGCCGGTGCCGGCGGGCTTCTGGCGCGGCGTGAACCTGAACCAGAATACGATTTACCTGGAGTGCTTCCTTGATGAGGTGGCGCATGCTACCAAACAAGACCCGCTGGCATTCCGCCGCAAGCTGATGGCCGAGCATCCCAAGCATCTGGCGGTGTTGAATGCGGTAGCCGAGAAGGCTGGCTGGGGCACGCCGCCGCCGAAGGGCGTGTATCGCGGCCTGGCGCAGACCATGGGCTTCGGCAGCTATGTCGCCGCGTGCGCTGAGGTGTCGGTGGACCGCAAGACAGGCAAGGTGAAGATCCTTCGCATCATCGCCGCCACCGATCCGGGCTACGCGGTGAATCCGCAACAGATCGAGGCGCAGGTGGAAGGATCGTTTGTGTATGGCCTGTCGGCGGCGCTGTACGGCGAGTGCACGCTGAAGGATGGCCAGATGGAGCAGCAGAACTTCGACACCTATCAGATGCTGAAGCTGGACGAGATGCCGAAGGTGGAGTCGATCATCATGCCATCCGGTGGCTTCTGGGGCGGTGTCGGCGAGCCGACGATTGCCGTGGCGGCGCCGGCGGTGTTGAACGCCATCTTCGCCGCCACCGGCAAGCGCGTGCGCGACCTGCCGCTGAAGAACCACAGCCTGGTGAAGAAGGCGTAAGCATGGCCGGGCGAGGGCGCTGGCGTGGCGGCAGGTCAGCGATAGCGCTGTTCCTCAACCTAGCCACGCTCTCGCCCATCGCCGCCGCGTTGCACGCCGCCCCCGCCGCGCCGGCATCTGCCGCATCAGCGCTCGCCTCCGCCGCCGTGTCGCCCTCCGCAGCTCCCACCGAGCCGCCGCCCGTAGCCGCAGTATCAGCAGCGGTGCTCGCGGTGACCGGCGACGGCATCCCGCAACCGTCGCCCGGCGCAGCGCCGGGCGACGCCGCACGCGGCCGCGCCATCGTCGCCAATCGTCAGGTCGGCCTGTGCCTGCTGTGTCATACTGGTCCCATCCCTGAAGAACGCTTTCAGGGCAACCTGGCCACCGACCTGCGCGGCGCCGGCCAGCGCTGGACCGCCGCCCAACTCCGTCTGCGCATCGCAGACGCCAGCCGCATCAACCCGGACACCATCATGCCCTCCTACTACAAAACCGAAGGCCTGAACCGCGTAGCCGCCGCCCACCAAAACAAAACCATCCTCACCGCCCAGCAGATCGAAGACGTGGTGGCCTGGCTGCAAACCTTGAAAGACACCACACCATGAAGCGCCGCGACGCACTGGCCGCAGGCGCCGGGCTGGCGATGCTGGCGCTGGTCCGCCCCGCATCCGCCACGCCAGCGGAAATGGCCGCCGCCATCAACACCTTCACCGGCGGGGCCAAACCGCAAACCGGCAAAGTCACGTTCGACATCGCCCAGCTGATCGACAACGGCAACGCCGTCCCGGTAACCATCTCTGTCGACAGCCCGGTAGAAAACCTCAAAGCCATCGCCATCTTCACCGAGCGTAATCCGCAAACCGAAGTGGCGATCTTCACGCTGACGCCACGTTCCGGCAAGGCGCAAGTCTCCACCCGCATCAGGCTCGCCACCTCGCAGCGCCTGGTGGCTGTGGCACGCATGGGCGACGGCAGCTACTGGTCGCACCAGGTCGAAGTCATCGTCGCGCTGGCGGCGTGCGTGGAAGGGGAGATACAGTAATGGCCCGCGCCCTGATCCACATGCCGGCCACCGCAAAGCGCGGCGAAATCATCGAGATCCGCGCGCTGATCGGCCACCCGATGGAAACCGGCTACCGCGTCGGTGCCGACGGCAAGCTGCTGGCGCGCGACATCATCCGCAGCTTCGCCTGTCACTACAACGGCGAACAAATCTTCGGCGCCGAACTGCACCAGGCCATCTCCGCCAATCCCTACATCGCCTTCTTCACCATCGCGACGGAAAGCGGCACGCTGGAATTCGCCTGGCAAGGAGATAACGGCTTCACCCACACCGAAAAAACCGGCATCACGGTGAGCACGGCATGAAGCTGGCGGCCTTCCTCATGATCGCCGCCTCGGCACTGGCTGCCGACGAACGCCGCTCCGGCGCCGACTTCATGAGCCCCGCCACACAAGCCATGCAACGCGACGACGCGCAGAATCCCGCCATGTTGTGGATCAGCGGCGGTGAAGCGCAATGGAGCACGCCTGCTGGCAGTAGCGGCAAATCCTGTGCCAGCTGCCACGGCGACGCGCGCGACAGCATGCGCGGCGTGGCCGCCCGCTTCCCGGCCTTCCACCAAGGCAGAACCGTCAACTTGAACCAGCGCATCAACATCTGCCGCGAACAGAAGCAGCAGGCCAAGCCTCTGCCCGTAGAAAGCGAAGAACTGCTAGGACTGGAAGCCTACGTCGCCATGCAATCGCGCGGCATGCCCGTCACGCCACCGCAGGACACCGGCACCAAAGCCAGCGCCGCGCGCGGCCAGCAGCTGTACTTCCAGCGCATCGGACAACTCAACCTCTCATGCGCGCAATGCCACGACCAGCAAGCAGGCAAGCGGCTGGCCGGCAGCACCATCCCGCAAGCACACGCCAGCGCCTACCCGATCTACCGGCTGGAATGGCAGGGCATGGGCAGCCTGCAAAGACGCCTGCGCAACTGCATGAGCGGCGTGCGCGCCGAGGTGCCTGCCTTCGGTGCGCAGGAACTGGTGGAACTGGAAGCCTGGCTCGCTGTGCGCGACCAGGGCATGAAGATCGAAACGCCTGGAGTACGACCATGAAGCTATTCGCCATCACCCTGCTGGCTGCGGCCAGTGCCAGCACCAGCGCCGCCGAGCCGCAGCTTATCCCGACGGCCGCGCGCCTGGCCGCCACCTGCGCCGCCTGCCATGGCACCGCAGGCCACACGCAAGGCAGCACGCTGCCCGCGCTGGCAGGCCAATCGCAGCAAGCACTGTCGGCCAGCCTGCACGCCTTCAAGACCGGCAAGCGAGACGCGACCATCATGACGCAGATCGCCAAAGGCTATACCGACGAACAGATCGAACTGCTGGCAGCGTACTTCGCCGCGCAGAAGAAGGAGGCCAAATGAAACGCCGCCAATTCATCCAGGCCGCCGGCGCGGCTGGCGCCACCTCGCTGCTGGCCGGCTGCGCCAGCAGCGGCGGCCAGGCCAGACCGCATGTGGTTGTCATCGGCGGCGGCTACGGCGGCGCCACCGCCGCGCGCTATGTGCGCCTGTGGAGCGAAAACAGCATCGACGTCACGCTGATCGAACCCAATGCCAGCTTCATCTCCTGCCCGCTATCCAACCTGGTGCTGGGCGGCGCAAAGCAGATCGGCGAGCTGACCATGTCGATCAACGCGCTGGCCGGCAAACATGGCGTGCGCATCATCCGCGACACCGTCACCGGCATCAACGCCGGACAGCGCACGCTGGCGCTGGCAGGCGGACAGACGCTCCGCTACGACCGCCTGATCGTCTCGCCCGGCGTCGACTTCATGTGGGACCAGTTGCCCGGCATGCTGAAGCCAGGCGCACAGGACAGCATCCTGCACGCCTGGAAGGCCGGCGCGCAAACCGTCGCCCTGCGTGCGCAGCTGGAATCCATGCCGGACGGCGGCGTCTACGCCATGACCATCCCGCCGGCGCCATACCGCTGCCCACCCGGCCCGTATGAGCGTGCATCGCAAGTGGCGTTCTACTTCAGCCGCCACAAGCCGAAATCCAAGGTGCTGATCCTGGACGCCAACGATGACGTGGTGTCCAAAGGCCCGCTGTTCAAGAAGATCTGGAAGGAGCGCTACAGCGGCATCATCGACTACCGCCCGGCATTCCGCACCACCGACATTGACGCCGGCGCGCGCACCGCCATTTCCGAACTGGGCGACAAGGTAGGCGCCGATGTCCTCAACGTCATCCCGCCGCAGCGCGCCGGCAGCATCGCCGTGCAAGCCGGCCTGGCCAACGCCAACGCGCGCTGGTGCGCGGTGGATTTCCTTACGTTCGAATCGACGCAGGCGAAAAACATTCACGTGCTGGGCGACGCCATCGCCGTCGCGCCGCTGATGCCCAAGTCCGCGCACATGGCCAACCAGCACGCCAAGGTGTGCGCTGCCGCCGTGATCGACCTGCTCAACGGCCGCGCGCCCTACGCCCAGCCGATGCTGACCAACACCTGCTACAGCTACGTCTCCGACCACGACGTCATTCATGTCGCCTCGGTCCACGCCTACAGCACGGAAAAGAAAACCATGCTGGTGGTGCCCGGCTCCGGCGGCGTCTCGGCGGCCGCCAGCGCGCTGGAAGGGGAATATGCGATGAACTGGGCGCGCAACATCTGGGCCGACACGCTGGGCTAGCGGTAGCGCGCCAGGATCTGGTCGATGCTGCCGTCCTTCAGCAGCGTATCGATGGCGCGGCTGACCTCATCGAACGGAATGCGCGATTTCTGCGAAAACGCGCACTGCGCCTTGTAGGCGGAAAACACCAGGTCGGCGCGCAGCTTCAGCTCCGGCGTGCCGCGTTGCAGGTAGTTCAGCGTGGCCTCGCTGATCATCGTGTACGGCACCTTGCCGGCGATCATCTGCTGGATATTCGCCTCCATATTCGCCGCATCCACGCGGCGGAAGCGGCTGCCCAGCACCAGCTCCACGCGCTGGTACTTGTAGCCGACCACCGTGCCCACCTGACGGTCGCGCAAATCCTTCAGCGAGCGCAGGTGCGGCATGTCGCTGCGGGCGGCGATCATCTCGGCATCCGGAAACAGCGGCGGGCTCCAGTTGTACTCGCCATCGATCCAGAACGGCATCACATAGCACATGGCGTCGGCGCGGCCGCTCATCAGCGCCGGCGTCACCTCCGGGCTGTCCGCATTCAGATAGACCGGGCGGCGCCCCAGGCGCTGCGCCAGCACGTCGCCGAAGTCCTTGACGATGCCGCCGGCCACCACGCCGTTCTGGAAGCGCGCAATCGGCATCGCCTGATCGACCGGCGCCAGCATCACCAGCTCGCCGGGACCGGCAAAGGCACAGGCGCACGTGGCCCACAGGACGGCGGCAGGAAGGCGTATTCGGGAAGGCATGCCCCATTATAGCCGCTGTATGTTGGCGCCCGCACATGCAGGCACGGATGCCTATGGCACTCTGTGATTCCTGAATGACTAGCATTGGAGAATCATCTTAAGCAAGGCGTTGCAAGAAAAGCATATGCCAAGCACTGCACGCTGCTTGAATTTCCTCGCAGCAAACGAGCGCTGAACTCTACAGGCCTTATGTAGACTGAAACCAGCACCGACCTCACGTCTAAAACACAGGAGATCATCATGACCCATACCCTAGCCGCAGTATTTGAAACCCGTGCCGAAGCCACCCACGCCCGCAACGCCCTGCAGCAGAACGGCTTTGACGCCAGCGCCATCCAGGTCCACGATTCCGGCAGCGTGGCCGGCACCGCCCGCATCAACGACGACGCCTCCATCCTCGGCAACGTCAAACAGATGTTCAGCGAACTGTTCGGCCGCGACCACGCCGACCAGCACGTCTACGCCGAAGCGCTGAATCGCGGCCACAGCGTGCTGTCGCTGGAAACCGGCTCGCTGGCCGAAGCCGAGCGCGCCGCCGACATCATCGACGACTTCAACCCGATCGACATCGACGAACACGAATCGATGTGGCGCGCCAGCGGCTGGGGCGCGGACGTGTTGCGCAGCGGCACCGGCCCGCTGCAAACCAGCGTCGGCGCACAGCAGGCCGCGCCGGAACAGCACGGCATCCGTCCGCGCGAGGATGCGGTGGTGTTTGCCCGCTCCGAACAGGTGGTGCTGGCGCCAGGCTCGCTACAGCGCGGCGACGTGGTTAGCGGCACCATGCCGCTGGCCGCCGAAGCGGTGGCCGACATCCAGAACACCGTGCAGCGCAGCGGCATGCGCATCTACCCGCGCGATGCCGGCATCAACCAGGACAGCATCGACATCCTGACCGGCAACGAGCAGGCGGACGACGACTACTTCCGCTCGCACTGGGAAAAGACCTACACCGGCGGCACCTACCAGGAATACGACCCGGCCTACCGCTACGGTGAATCGATGAAAGGCAACCCCGGCTACCGCGACAAGGAATGGAACGACATCGAACCGGACCTGCGCGCCAGCTGGGAAAGCAAGCAGCCGCAATCGAGCTGGGACAAGTTCAAGGATGCGGTGAAGCATGGCTGGGAACGCATCACCAGCTAAATCCCTGGTCCGCCAGCGCCTGCAAGGCGTCATCCCAGGCGATGCGCTCCTGCTCCAGTCGCACCGCCTGCCCCCAGCGTTGCGACCGCAGGCCGTCGTAGACGGTGTGTTCGGCCGGCGTCAGGCCGGCCAGCATGCAGGCGCTTGCCTGGCTGGCCTCTGCCGTCCATAGTCCGCTGTAACGTTGCAGCGTGGCTTCATCCATCATCAGCGACGCCAGGTGCGGTAGCAAGGCGCGCGCCTGGTGCAGGATGACGTAGCCATGGGTGTCGATATCGCCCCAGTACACGCAGCGGGCCTGGCGCAGCCACGGCAGCGATCCCAGCGCGTCCACCGCATAGCCCAATCCCATCAATGCGACCGTGCCGTTCAGATCTTGCAAGGCCAGGCCGGTTTGCAGGTTCTCGACGATCAGCACAGTGGCCGGCTGCCATGTCAGCCCCGCCAGCGTCTCGACCGGCGCGCTGATATCCGTCAGCCCGCCGAGGTGGGCGCGCAGCGCCGGGTCCAGCACCCGCATGCGTAGCGTGGCCGGTGGCCGCTTCAGGCCGCACAGCGCGTGGGTGCTGGCGCCATCGGCAGGCCGTTGCCGTATGGTCGACAGCATCAGCGCTACCAGGCCGAGGCGCGGTTCCAGCCATTTGCTGTCCATGCCGGCCAGCGGCAACTGGCGCGGATACAGGCCGGAATCCGGATGCGCGAGCAGCCAGGCCAGCAGATCCTGAAGGCGCTGGAAATCGGCGTCGGCAAAGTCGGCCAGCATGTCGAACAGGCGGGGCAGCAATGGCGCCAGGGATGGCCAGCGGTCGGTGAGCGCCGGTGCCCGTCCGGCAGCGCGTTGCCAGCGCTCCAGCTCGCCCGCCAGGCTGGCCGCCTGCGCCGGACCACTGATCAGCAGCGCCTGCGGCAGGCGTTGCTGGCCGAGTACCTTCCAGCGGCGTTCGGTCCATTCCAGTTCACCGGGGCCGGCCCAGGCGCGCCAGCGCTCGCTCCATTCGCGCACGGCGGCAGGCTGGCGCATCGCGACCGCTTCGGTTGGCATGCCGAGCGCAATCCGCAACGGCCAGATTTCCGCGTCGCCGGCGGCCAGCCAGTGCCGGTGCTGGCTGGCGTAGCGTTTCGCCAGCCAGCCGCGCACCTCATCCGGCAGCTTCACGCGTCGCCTCCGTGCGGGTCTGTTCCGGCAGTTTGAGGCGTTGCTGCTGGTCGTCGTATTCAATCATCAGTACGCCGGAGACCTTGCGTTCGCGAATGTCGACAAAACAGGCGCCGCCGATAAACGGCTCCAGCGTCATCACCGATTTGAGCGGCGTGGCGACGATCATCTGGAAGCCGAAGTTGGCGAAAATATTCATCGCCAGCGCGGTGAATTCGTTGTCGGCCTTGTCGAAGGCCTCGTCCAGCACCACCGGCGCATACACTGGCAAGGCATGGTCGCTGCCGCCCAATTGATAGCGCAGCGCTGCCGCCAGGCAGGTGGTGGCCAGCTTCTGCCGCTGACCGCCGGACTTGCCGGCGCCGCTCTGGTAGACCTCGATTTCGTTGCCCTCGGTATCGATCTCGCGGCCGATGAATTCGACATGCAGGCGGACGTCCAGCACTGCTTCGCGCCAGCGCCGCTGATCCGGGTCCTGGCTGGCCAGTGCGTCGACCAACTTGCGTAGCGCCAGAAAGCGTACCTCGGCCGATTCCCGGTCTTCGCTCCAGGCGTTGCTCAGTGCGCCCTGGATATCCTGCTTGAAGGCGCGCACTTCGGGCAACTGACGGTCGCTGGGCTGAATATACAGGTAGGTGCTGAGCTCGGCTGTCTGGTTGAACGGCACCTGGCGCAAGCTGTCGTTGACCAGTTCCATGCGTTCCAGGATGGCCTTGCGGCCATCGTTCAGGTAGGTGGCCAGCGCTGCCAGGTTCTGGTGGCTCTGGTTTTGCAGCAGCTCGAAGAAGCGCTGTTCGTGCGCCGGCAGACCGTCGCTTTCCAGCCGCGCCAGCTTGGCGAAGAAGTCTGAGGCGGCCGCCAGCGTGGCGTCGAGGCCGTCCGAATCGGCTTTCCATTCGCGGATGAACTCGGCGAAGCGGGCTTCGATCTCGCGCTCGCAGCGACGGATTTCATCGTCCAGCTGGTCGGCCTGGGTGGTAAGCACCTTGCCGACTGCGCGGTCAGCCTGATCTACCCGGCTGAGCGTGACGGCATCCGGTAGCGCCGCGTACAGCTGCGCCAGCCCCTGTTGCTGATAGGGCGTCAGCGTGATAATGGCCGGATCGTCCCGCAGCGCCTGTAACTGGCGGCTGTGCTCGTCGATCTTGCCCTGCACCGTGCGGCGCTGGACGTCGCTTTCGCGTACGTCGTCCTCGGCACTTTTTACCAGCTCGGCTTGCTCGCGCAGTTGCTGGTCGATCTGCTGCAATGTGCTGTTGCCTTCGCGCAGCGCCTGCAATTGCTGCTCAATGGCGCCGATCCGCGTCAACGGCGGCAGCACGTCGATTTCCTGCCATTGCAGGTTGACCAGCGTGCTGCAGGCAATGGCGCGCGCGGCACCTTGCTGCTGTTGCAGGCGCAGGCGTTCGAACTCGGCGTCCAGCCGCGTCTGACGCTGTTGCAGTTCTTCCTGTTGCTGGCGGTACAGCGCCTGCTTGTCGCGATTGTCGAAGCCAAGCACCCAATGGCGGCGGTCGTCGACACTGCTGCGGTCATCCTTTTCATGGCGCGTCTTGCTGTGCTTGACCTGGCCCTCGCGCGTCAGTGCCCTTTCCGGCGCGGCGCGGAAGGCACGCAGCGAATCGACGCAATCGTAATCGTAGCGCTGGCGCAGTTCAGCCCTGAGCCAGTGCGCATGGGCGCCGTCCTTGACGTTGAGCTTGAAGGTCAGCGAACTGGTCTTGAGAACCCGCGCCGCACCCGCCTCGGCCGCGCCGGTACGGTAATACACCAGCCGCTGGCCGAGATTGACCTCGTTCAGATGCTGCGACAGCGCGTTGTAATGCTCGTTGTCGACCAGGATCGACAACGCAAAGCCGTGCAGCACGCGTTCGGCGGCGCCGCGCCAGACCGCTTCCTCCGGCTTGACTTCGACCAGTTCGCCGACAAAGGGCAGCGTGCTGTCGGCCACGCCGATGGCGCTGGCAATGCGGTGGCGCAGTTCCAGCATGTGCAGCGGAATATTCGATGGCTGGCGCCGCAGCGACGCCAGCTCCTGCGTCACCCCGGCCAGCATGGCAACGGTTTCGGTGCGCTGGCGGTCCAGCAGCAGCAGCGGTTCCTGCTCGCCGGCGCCAGCCTGCCATTGCGCGATTTCCTCGCGCGCCTGGCCCTGCTGCGCCGCGAAGCCTTGCGGGTCCGGACGCAGCGCCCAGTCCAGTTGCGCGCAGGCGGCGGTGGCCTGCTTGCGGCGGTGCAGGCGTTCGTCGCGCTGGGCTTCGAGGGTTTTCTTTTCGTTATCCAGATGCTCGATCTGGTCGCCGCCGGCGGCGCGGCGCCGGCTTTCCAGGTCGCGCAGCGCGGCGTTGCGGTTGTTCAGCACATCCTGCTGGCGTTGCAGTTGGCCGGCCAGGCCGTCGGCGTCGACGTGCAGCGCGGTCAGCTGCGCTTCCAGCAGGCGCATGCGCAGCTGTTCGCGGTAGCTGTTCATCCCGACGCGCAACTCTTCCACCTCACTGCGGCGCGTGCGCAACTGGCGTCGCTCCTCGTGGCGGCTGCGCGCCGGCGCCAGCGTCTGCACTTGTCGGCGCGCGGTCAGCACTGCCTGGTGGGCGGCATTCAGTTCGCCGAATTCATTGACGAGGCGCTCGGCCACGCTGAAGGTTTCCGGCTTGTCGAGCATGAAGTCCCGCAGGAAGGTATTCAGGTCGCCGAGGTTCTTGGCCGACTGCGTCTTGTGCAGCAGGCGCAGCGCCATGTCGCTGTCGATGCCGAGCAGGCGGCAAAAGCGCTCGCAATACGGGCGGAACTCGTCGCGCGCGTAGGCCTCCGGGAAGGCCAGCTTGAGCTTGCGCACGTCGAAGTTATTGCTGCCGAAATCGCCGATTTCGCGCAGGTCGAACGGCCGTTCCAGGATCAGGAAGTAGCGCTTGACGTCGGTGTTGCCGTAGGCATTGCCGCGCAGCCAGAATAGCTGGACCAGCACCACATCCTGGCCTTGGGCGTTGCGGTAGTGCAGGGCCAGCGCCGACCAGGTGGTACCCTGACGCAGGTAGCGGGTGGTGTATTCGCCGGAGGCGCTGTCGCTTTGCGCCGCCCAGGCGCCGCGTACATAGCTGACCAGATTGCGGTCGCGCCCGGCACGGTCGGCCTCGCGCGCCGCAGCGTTGAAGTCGACCCAGCGGGGCGGCACCAGCAGGGCCGAGAAGGCGTCCAGCAGCGTCGACTTGCCGGCGCCGGAGCGGCCGACGATCAGGAAGCCGCGCTCGCTGATCGGCACCTCGTGCAGCTCGCTGAACGTGCCCCAGTTGTAGACCTGCAGCCGGTGCATGCGGAACTGCGCGCGCGCGGCCAGGGTGTCGGGTGGCAGGGCCGCATTCATGCTTCGTCCTCGCTGTCGTCGCCCGGCGCTTGCCGGCCCGGATCAGCCTCGCCGGCCGCCATGCGCTGGTACAGCACGGTCAGGCTCTGGATATCCTCGGCCGAGAACAGCAGCTTGAGCGTGGGCGAGATTTCATAGCGGTCGTCGCTGCCACGGATCTTTTGCAGGATGTTGTGCTTCTTGACCTTCTCCACCGAGGCTTGCACGCGCTTGGTGAAGCCGGCGCGATCGGTGCTGGCGGCGCGCTCGTACAAGGTCAGGTGGTCCACCATCTCTTCGGTCGACACTACCGCACGTTCGCTGTGCGCCTCGGCCAGCGTCAGGCGCTGGCGCAGGTAGAGCACCAGCACCGAGTCGATGAAGGTCAGCTGGGCGCGGCGCAGCAACAGCGGTACTTCCAGATCGCCGGTGTCGGCCTGGCGGGTGAAGGCGACTTGCATGTCGCGGTCGATCACCAGGTCCAGGAACAGCTCCGACAGACGCTTGCGCAAGGCGATTTCATCGCGCAGCAGCAGCGGCCACAGCTTGGCATGGCGGCGGCCGTCGAGCGACGGCCCGGCCAGCAGCTGCACCAGCGTGCGGCGCGTGTCGAGCGCCAGCTCGCCGCTGTCGTTGATGAACAGCGCGGTCGGTGGCGGCGCGCCTTCGGCGCCGCTGGTGTTGCCGATGTCGTCCTCAGGCAAGTTCATGCAAGCGTTCTTTCACAAAATAAATCACCGGAATGCGGGCGCTGCGCTGCTGCGCGTCGCCCCCGGTCCAGCTGACCGTTTCCTGCTGCGCGGCGACGATGCCGTGGCGGCTGCCCAGGGCCAACAGGCCGAGCACGCTGCCCAGCCCCTGCGCGGCCGGATAAGCGCGCAGCACATCTGCCACGCTGGCTTGCGATTGCAGCGCCAGCACCGCGCGCACATGGGATGTCAGCGAGCGGAAATCGATTTCCGACTGCGCCACCAGCTCGCCCACCGCATCCAGCCCGATCGGCGCCGGCTCGCCGTCCTGCATGCCGCCCGGCAGCGCTTGCAGCGCCGGATCGTGCAATGTCCATTGCGACAGCGAGGACAGCTTGCTGCTGGTCAGCGTCAGCGTGGTGTTGAGGGTATCGGTGGCCTTGACCTCGTCCTTGATCGCCAGCGCGGCCAGCTGGGCTCGGCGCAACAGGGTGTTCAGGCGGCGCTGTTCGAGGAATTCGCGGCTTTCGACAAAGTTCTTCAGGCTGCGGGCGAACGATTGCAGTACATCGTGCACTATGCCGCCTTGTTCCAGCAGGGTGCGGGTCAGGCGCAGCAGGAACTTGCGTTCCTTGCTGTCGAGGTGGCTGACGAAGCCGCGCGTCATCAACTGGTCCAGCGACTGTTCCAGCGTGGCCGATTGTTCCGGGTCGGTCAGCAGGCGCCAGAAGGCCGAAAAGGTGCGGCCGGCCTCGCTGTCAGTGATCAGGTCGATGCCGGCGAACAGCGAGTCCAGCACCTCGCCGCGATTGCCGTCGCTTTCCATGATGCGCGCGCGCAGGTCGCGGTTGAGCTGCTCGAACTGGTCGCGCACGCGGCGGAAGTCGCCGGCCAGGCCGTCGGCCAGCGTGATCAGCTCGCGCGTGCGTTCCAGCGCGGTGGCTTCCGGCAGCACATGCAGCACGCCCTGTTCGATGGCGGCGATCTCGCGCTCGATGCGCTCCTGCTCGGCGCGCAGGCGGTTGATGCGGCGGGTCTTGTCGCTGTCGGTGTCCTCGGCCAGCTTGGCCAGCGCGTCGATCACCAGCCCCAGACGGCTCTCGGTGGCGGCCGAATGCGGCCGTACCTGGCCGGAGACGAAACGGATGGCTTCAATGGTGGACGTGGCCAGCTCGTATTCTTCTTCGGCGGCGCCGGGCGGAAAGCGGCGCTCCAGGTGGCCTTCGGCCAGCCAGCCGGCAACATACGCTTGCGCCGTTTGCGGCCAGTCCTGGCCGCGTGCGCGCAGATGTTCCAGCTCGCGCGCGATGCGTTCGTGCAGCACAGACGCCGGAAGGCTGCGCTCGCTGTCGTACAAATGCGTCTGCAGCAGGGCGAGGGCGGTCGGGCCGCTCGGCGCCGCCAGCAAGCGCCACAGCGGCTGCTGGCGCAGGCGCTGGTAGGTGGCGAGGGCTTTGTCGGCTTTCATGCAGGTATTTTACGGGAATCGGCGGGAGGGCCATCGCTATAATGCCGGAATGACGACCAAATCCCTTATCCCGGTCAGCATCGCTGCTGACGGCGCGGCGCCCTTGTCGCCAGCGCGCAAGCGCTTCAATACCTTGCTCAATGATCTCGACAAGCAGCGCGATTTGATGCTTCTGTGGCAACAAACATTGCCACAATTGCGGCAACTGCAGCAGCAGGAACTGATGCCGCTCGCGCAGCGACACGATGCTTGCCTGCGGCAGATGGTATTTCTGCTGGATCAGGCTTATGACCACAAATCCATGGGCGTGCGCAACCGTGACAAGCTGGCGCAATGGATCGCTGCCACCGCAGATGATTTGCTGCAGTTTGGAGATGACCCGGAATTGCAGCAGGTATTCGGCAAGTATGTGGAGCCGATTCCCGAGGATGAGGATGACCCACTTGCGCGGCAAATGATGGAAATGCTTGCCGGGCGTCCGGATGTGAGCGCGCCGGAGGCATTCTGGGAGGCGCTGCGTGCCGGTCTCGGCGAGCAAGCGACGCCTCCGCCTCCGCGTCCGGGCAAGCCGCCGGGTCCCAGCAAGCGCGAGCAGCGCGAGGCGGCAGCGCAGGAAGAGATCAAACTGTCGGTGCGCGAAATCTATCGCAAGCTGGCCAGCGCCCTGCATCCCGATCGCGAAACGGACACGGAGCAACGGCTGCGCAAGACAGCGCTGATGCAGCGAGTGAACGTCGCCTATCAAAAAAACGATCTGCTGGCGTTGCTGGAGCTGCAACTGGAGATCGAGCAGATCGATCAGGCGCATATTGACGCCCTCAGCGACCAGCGCATCGCGCAGTTCAATGCGGTGTTGAGCGCGCAGGTCAAGGAACTGAAGAGCGAAATTTTCGCCATCGGGCATGACGTGGCCTACGAGTGGGAACTGCCGCTCTATCGCCAGCCCAAGCCCGGGAAAGCGCTGGGCCATGCGCAGGACGAAGTCCAACAGCTGAGGCAACTGGTGGCCCGGGCCGAAGCCGACCTGGCATCGTTCCACGACATCAAGTACGTCAAAGCTTGGCTGAAGACCTGCCAGCCACCAGCCGATGAGGACGAGTTTTACTGGTAAGCAGCCAGCCGGCTTGTTTTTTCTCAAAGAGAAGCATTTCCACCCGTGACATGATCGGCAGCCTGGGCAGCCGGATGGTCGGGCGCCCGTCTTTCGATGGACGTCACGATGGAAAAACTGCTGCCCTACTATGAACGCGAGTTAAGCATGCTGCGGCGCGCCGGCGCCGAGTTTGCGGGACGCTATCCCAAGCTCGCCGGCAGCCTGCAGATGCATGGCGAGAACTGCGCCGATCCCCACGTCGAACGGCTGATCCAGTCGTCCGCCTTCCTCAACGCCCGCGTCGCCCGCCTGCTGGACGACGGCTACGCCTATTTCACCGAAGCGCTGCTGGGCATGCTGTACCCGCACTTCCTGCGGCCGATACCTTCCTGTTCGATCGCCCGCATCGACTACAGTGGCGCGCGCGGCAATGAAGTCAGCAGTGTCAGCGTGCTGCCGCGCGGCGCCATGCTGAAGGCAATGGGTCAGGGTGCGGTGGTCTGCCGCTTCCGCACCGTCTACGACGCTGTGGTGGCGCCGGTGATCATCGGCGCGGCCAGTTTCGAGCCCTATCCGCAAACGCCGTCCACCCTGTCGCTACCGCCGGATGCCGGCGCTGCCATCAGCATTAGTATTGTCTGCACCAACGCCACGCGCAGCCTGGCCGCGCTGTCGCTGCCCAAGCTGCGCGTCTACATCGATGGCGAAGATACACTACGGGCCACCCTGCGCGACGCCATGTTCATGCACACCGCCTGCGCTTGCGTGGAAGCGGAGGGTCATTGGCAGATGCTGGATCGCGTCCCGCTACAGCCGGCCGGTCTCGCCACCGATGAGGCGCTGCTGCCGGCCGCGCCATCCGAGCATGGCGCCTACCGTCTGCTGAGTGAATACTTTGCTTTCCCCGAAAAATTCGATTTCGTCGACCTCGACCTCGCCGTATTGATCGCCGCAGCTCCCGAAGGCAGCACCCAACTTACGCTGCGCCTGCTGCTTCGGGATGTACGGCCTGATACGCCAGTCGCCCGCATCCTGCGCACGCTCAGCACGGACAACCTGCTGCTGGGCTGTACACCCATCGTCAATCTGTTCTCTCAGCCGGCCACGCCGATCCGTATTACCCACACGCGTAGCAGTTATCCTCTGATGGCCGACGAAATGCCAGGGCACGCCTGCGATATCTACAGCATCGACAGCGCGCAGATGGTGCACAAGACGCAGGAAGGCAGCGCGATCACGGAATTCTTCCCCTATTACTCACTGCGCCACGGCGAAACCCACAGCCGCAAAGGACATTACTGGCTGGCACAGCGCGATGACCTGATGCCTGCCGGCCAAGAGCATTCCCTCACGCTGGTAGATCGCGATATCTCTCCGCTGAACGCCAACAGCGGCACCGCCTCCGTACGCCTCACCTGCACCAACCGAAACCTGCCGCACGGCCTGCAATACGGCCGCGCTGGTGGAGATCTCAGCACCGAAAGTCCAATCGGCAGTTTCCCTATCCGCATGCTGCGCCGGCCGACACTATCGCATCGTCTATCCAGCGAGGGAAGTCGCCAATGGGGATTGATCGCCCACCTGGTGCTCAATCATCGCTCGCTGACGCAAGAAGGCTTGCCTGCGCTGACCACCATGCTGCGCCTCTACGCACAGCAGGACAGCATGATCTCGCAGCGGATGATCGACGGCGTGACAGCGCTCAGCCATCGCCCCGCCACAACGTGGATACGGCAGGTGCAAGGCAACGCCTACCTGCGTGGCATCGAAGTGCAGGTGTCATTGGATGAAGAGGCCTACGCCGGCGTGGGCATTCACGCCTTCGCGCAGATACTGGATCACCTGTTTGCCCTGCACGTGCACCTGAACAGCTTTACCCAACTGGTGGTGCTGTCTCACATGAGTGGAAAGGAGTTGCTGCGATGCCCGCCTCGCAACGGCACACTGGCACTGGCGTGATCGGCCAACTGCAAGCCGCTCCGCAGCGCTTTGAATTCTTTCAGGCGGTGCGGCTGGCAGCGCAGTGGCGTCAGCATGGCGTACGCTTCCGCAATCGTCTGGCGTTAAGTTACGCACCTAACCAGATCGAAAGCCTCACCGCCGACGAATACAGCGTGCGTATCACGCCCGCCTTCATCGGCCTGCTGGGGAGCCAAGGCGTACTACCGCTGCACTATTCGGAACGTATCGCCCGCCACGAGAAAGATCGCAACGATGGTGGCCCGCGCGCCTTCCTCGACCTGGTGTCGCACCGAGCGGTGGAGATGTTCTACCAAGCCTGGGCGCGCAACAGGGTGGAATGCGCCGAGCAAGCCTTTCTGGATATGCTGACTGCACTGGCGGGGACACCAACGGCCGATGACAGTATCGACCGCGAAACGCTGGCCCATTACGCCATCCAAATCCGCAGTCGTACCGTCTCCGCGCCACAACTGTCCGGCATGTACAGCGAATACTTCGGCGTACCTGTGCGGCTTAAACAACTGATTGGCGAATGGACCACCTTGCCGGCTCACGACCAGGCGCAACTGGGCCGCGTCAACGTCGGCCTCGACGCCGGCATCATGCTCGGCGGCCGCGTCTACAACTGCGATGCGCGCGCACGGCTTCATATCGGCCCTCTGGACAAACAGCGCCATGACAGCTTCTTGCCCGGTCATTCCGCCGCGCAGCGACTGCAAGCGATGCTCAAACTGCATTGTGGTGTGAGCATGACATGGGAAGTCCATCTGGTACAGCACGCACAGGACATGCAAGGAGTGCATCTGGATGCTAACAGCCGCCTGGGCATCAACGCCCGACTGCAAAGCGGACCGGCAGACCAGGATCATGATGAGTTGATGTATCTGCTACATAGCTAAGGAGCGATCGTGGAGAGTGACAGTGATTTTTTCAGCTTCATGACAGTGGCCAAGGAACTGGTGACCGACAACCGCCCCTTGCGCTTGCGCCTCGACCTGCCTGGCGGCGCCAATGACGACATGCTGCTACCACAGCGTGTGTACGGATCTGAGACGCTATGTGGCGGCATCGAGTATCGCGTGCTGTGTGTTTCCGCCAACGCGCAGATGCCACTGAAGCAGCTGATCGCCGTGCCAGCCGTGCTGGAATTCGTCACCGATCGCGGCGACCTGCGCAACGTGTGCGGCATCGTTACCGAAGCCAGTTCCGGCGATAGCGATGGCGGCCTGGCCAGCTACCAGCTAGTGTTACGGGACGCGCTGGCCATCCTGGAAAAGCGCAGCAACACGCGCGTGTTCCGCAACATGAACGAGGTGGAAATCGTCCAGCGCATCCTCAATGAATGGCGGCAGAAAAGCCCGGTGCTCGGCACTTGCTTCAAGCACGAAACCGATGATGCCTTCAGCCAGCGCACCTACCCCAAGCGCGAATTGACCATGCAGCACAATGAGTCGGATGCCGCCTTCATCCGCCGCCTGCTGAAGCGGCGCGGCATCGGCTGGTATATTCGCGCCGAAGGAAGCGGCCATACACTGGTGCTGTTCAACAGCGCCGACAGCCTGCGTCAGAACGCCGCCGGCACCATCCGCTATCACCGCGACAGCGCCACTGAAGAGCGCGATACCATCACCGCCTGGAGCGCGGTCCGCAGTCTGCAACCGGGCATGGTCACACGCCATAGCTGGGACTACATGAATCCGCAGGGTAGGGACTTCATGCTGGTGGAGGCCGGCAGCGGGATCGACCAAGGCGTAAGCGGCAACGAACTGGCCGCCAGCCTGGACGACTACCAGATCCTGCCGCCGCACGCCGGCGACGACAACGAAGACCTGTTCCGCCTCGGCCAATTGCGCATGAACCGGCACGACTATGAATCCAAATGCTTCCACGGCGAAGGCAGCGTGCGCGACCTGTGCGCCGGTGAATATTTCACGCTGGCCGAGCACCCGGAAGTGGATGATCATTCGCCCGAAGATCGCGACTTCGTCGTCACCGCTCTTCAAGTGACTGCGCAGAACAACTTGCCGAAAGCCTTGGCCGCGCGTGTGGAGCGGTTGTTCACCCACAGCCGCTGGATGGCCGGCGCGCAGGAACTGCTGATGCATAGGGACATGATAGACAAAGTGGCGAGCGGCCCGCTGCGCATGCACGTCCAGTTCACCGCCGCGCGGCGCGGCGTGACCATCGTCCCCGCTTATGACGCGTCCACCGATCTGCCGCAAGCACAGATGCAAAGCGCCATCGTAGTCGGCCCGGAAGGTGAGGAAGTACATTGCGACCAACTGGGCCGCGTCAAAATCCGCTTCCCCGGTACTCGGGCGGAAGACCATGAAGAAGCTTCTGGCACCGGCGCATCAGACACACAGACGGATTCCGCTTGGGTACGCGTCGCTTCCAACTGGGCCGGCAACGGTCCGGGGCCGTTCCAGCAATGCGGCACCATCGGCCTGCCCCGCGTCGGCACCGAAGTCCTGGTCGCCTTCCTTGGCGGCGACCCCGACAAACCCGTCATCGTCGGCCAGCTTTACAACCAGGACGCAATGCCGGCAGCCCTCAGCAGCGCCAGCGACCTGCCAGGCAACCGCTACCTCTCTGGCATCAAAAGCCGTGAGATCAATGGTGGCCGCGCAAACCAGCTGCGGCTTGACGACACAGAAGGCCAGATCAGCGCACAGTTGGCCAGCGATCATGGCGACTCCCAACTGAACTTGGGTTTCCTGACTCAGCCAATACGTGATGGTTGTGGTGAGTCACGTGGACAGGGCGCGGAGTTGCGTAGTGATAAGGCCGTTGCGGTGAGAGGTGTTGAAGGCATATTAATCACGGCAGAAGAATCTCCAAAAGAACGAATCCATCTCGACCGAAATCAAATGATCGGGTTGGTCAAGAGTCTTCAGAAAACCGCAGAACAACTCTCAAAGCTGGCCGTCGTCCGGGCAAAGGATGAGCCTGATACAGACCAGCTATCCGAGCTTGTTCACAGACTGCAGCACTTGGATAAACAAGCTGCGTCAGTGGTCGGCATCTTTGCCCCTGATGGCATCGTAATGGGGAGCGGGAAAAGCATGCTGTTTGATGCCTCTAAAGGCATGGACTTCGTCAGTGCCGCGCATGCTCGCATAGGTGCTACTGGACCGGTTTCGCTTCGATCGGCAGCGGATATAAGTATATTTTCGAACGAGGGCGGAGCGAAGATTACTGCCGCCTCGGGGAAAATCTTGGCTCAAGCGCAGAGTGATGGGATCGAGATCCTTGCAAAGAAGGTGCTGGACATCATCAGCGCCAATGATTGGATAAATATTCGTGCCCAGCAAGGCGTTCGAATTAATGCCGGTGGCAGCGAGCTTGTTATCGATGCGAAAGGCATAAAAGGCTACACATGCGGCAAGCATGAGATGCATGCATCGGTCCATCAGACCTTCGGCCCGCAGGCTGCGCAGTCTAATCTCCATCGCGAGTTTCCCGAACTATCAGAATTACTTACCGAGAAGACTTGGGTTGAAGTCACGTTGATGGATGGAGAGCTTCCTGCGAAGGGAGAGCGCTATGTGATCACCGACGCAGAAGGCACGCGGCACGAAGGAATTCTTGATGATAGCGGATTTGCCAGAGTCGAGTCGGTAGTCTCCGGTCACTGCAAGTTGGAGTTTCCTGAAGTTGGCCGATGCACTGACTTAAAAGCGTAGGTCCTGCAGAGTGAGGAGCGAATGGCAAAAACTGAGCAAACAACGGAGAATCTAAAAGTAGGTGTAAGCGTAGAGGCTGGGCGACATACTACCATCCAGCTCTTGTCTCCGAAAATTGAAATCTTAATCGGAGGACCGTACAAGGCTGCGGATGGCATGCATACTTATGGTCACATGGCACTGAGAGTAAGCACTACTAAACAAGAGCGGGTCTACGACTTTGGGCGCTATGGGCGGACTAACGGAGAATTCAGCGCGACGGGCGACGGGATATTGAGGGTATGGAGTGATTTTGGCGCATACATTAGTGGTGAAAATGCCTATGGTCGTGTGACTAGAGGATTCTCATATAACGTAACGGATGAGCAGGCTATAAAAATTTTCTCTCATTATGAGCAGCTGACTGCCAGTGCAACGAAACGACGAGCCGCGCATCCTAAGGAAGAAGAGTTCAAATTGGCAAAGGAATATCATGCGATCACTAACAACTGCGCCACTATGTCACTTGCTGGTGCGCGTCTGGCATTGCCAAGCATTGACGCTCAGGCGTCCAGGTACAACGAAGGGCGAGGGATGAGCGAGGTGGAAAAAATCGCTGCACGGGGAAGCAACTTCGGATTCTGGCCATCTCATATTTTCATGCCGGCAGATGTACAGGCGATGTTGGAGACGGAAAAGAAATCTATCCCATCAAAAATTGAGAGCTACGGAAAGGGAAGAAAATGAGCGGAAAGCGAGCCTTCTCTCTTTTAGTGCTTGGGGGCGTCATCGGACTTTCGGGAGTTTTATTTTTGATCAAAGGAGTGAACAACATGACCACGAAGAAGGCATATCGCCTTGATGAGCCACTGCTGATTGAAGGGGAAAAACAGAACAGCTATTCCTTGCTGCCTCAAGGCACTGTGCTCTACTACGATAAGAGTTGGGATGAGGGGCATAGCACTTATCATGTGTACTTCAACTTTAAAGGAGAATTTAAGTCGACCGGCGTTGACGACAATAGTATCAATCCGATCTGGTTAAGAACAGTGCCTGCTGAAGAGTTGCCGAAGCTGCTCTCAGAATATCCGGTAAGCGTTGAAGAGTTAACCGCCATTCTGAAGGCTAAGCGAGCAAGAAAGCAGGACCTTGTACAAATTCTTCGCGACTGGAAAGACTGACGTCGCAGTGTTTTATCTCGGAGCCACAATCATGAAAAATAGCAAAAGCAAGGGAGTGATTCGCTTGGGTGATAGCACGTCACACGGAGGTAAGGTGTTGACTGCGTGTACTGATCTCATCTCGCATGGGAAACCGGTAGCGCTAAATGGCAATAACACGCTCTGCCCTCAGTGCAAGGGTATGTTCCCCATTCAGACCATGGGTCGTGAACGCATACACAAAGGAGAGTCTGTTGCCTACGACGGTGACAAGACTACCTGTGGAGCAACTCTCATTTCTAGTATTTAGATTCGCAAGTCATTTAGTGATGGAGCTTGGCACATACGCATCAATGATCAATGGCGTCTGACGTTCAGATGGGGCGCGCATGGTCCTTACGACGTACTAATCGAAGATGCCCATTAAGCCGGGAACAGTCCGGCGTAGTAACCTGAACAGCAACGGAGTGCATCATGTTCAAGAACGGCATGCGTCCCATACACCCAGGCGAGATCCTGCTGGAGGACTACATCAAGCCTTCGGGTGTCAGCGTGCGTTCTGTGGCGACGGATCTGCACGTTCCATATGCGCGTTTCAACGAGATCATCAAAGGCCAGCGTAGCGTGACTGCGGATATTGCTCTGCGTCTCGAACGCTATTTCGGGAATGAGGCCCAAGGCTGGCTGAATCTTCAAAGCGCATACGATCTTCGTATCGCCGAAACTTCGATTGGCAAAACCATCGCGAAAGAAGTGCAGCCGCTTGGGGAAAATCGCGTTATGGACTCAGCCTTCGAATGAGTTCGACGATGGGGATTTGCTCATCATCATGGCCAGCAAGCTTGCCCCCGCGCCGGCCGTATGCCAATATGCCGCGACTACAATTCTGACGTTTCGCAATGACCGCTCCGCTCGCACAGAAAGTTCTCGATTATTGGCACAGTGTTGAATTCTTCAATCACTACGATCTGGATGATGTCATCAAGAATGCGCGCGCCAATGAGCGGCGGGAGTTCTTCATCTCCGCCGACAAGCTCGCGGAGCCTGAGTGGCTGCGGCATGAAGAGACAGCGCGGACCGTGTATCTGCTGCCATTTGATGTCAGCCAGATCACCGAGCTGGCGCGATCACATGTGGCGGGCAAGGCTTCCGCCACCGATGAACAGCGCGATCAGGAATTCGCTCCCGAAGGGTTGACCTGTTTTGCCCAGTTACGTCTGACCACCACCGGCATCCCCGATTTCAACAGCCTGAGCTTCTCCACTCTGCCATGGGCGGCAGGCATGCTGCAACAAGGCAAGCTGAGCCAGCTGTGCGCATCTTCCTTCGAGGAGAGTGTGGCCAACCTCAGGGAAAAGTTCGAGTCTGCCTGGTCATGCCGTACAGATGAAAAATGTTCACCGGTCTTTCTTCAGGTGCTCGCTGGCCTGTTGGTGGACTGGGCTGATTTTCAACCGCGCGGTCGCGACATCGCCTGGGTCGATGTACAAAAAGAACCGGCCAAGGTCAGTGCCAAAACGTCGCCTTCGCCAAACGATAGCGACGGACAGGAAGACCCGCCAACCTTGGTAGCGGACGAACTGCCTATCCTGAACAGCTTCTACTATCACGATCTGAAGTTGGCTGCCGAGTCGCTGCAGCAGCACCATAGGCCGCATGCCTTACACGCTTACCTGAGCGACGGCGGCATTCCCAAGCTTGACCTGGAAACCGCCGCCGGCGAGCAGGCAATCCATGATGCGCTGTCGCCGTCACTGACCAACGCCGGCCGCTGGCCGACCGAGCCCGAACTCTTGCAATCGCTGATGCAGCAGTTCGCGTTAAACAAAATGCGTGCCTTGCCGGAGGGCGGCCTGTTGTCTGTTAATGGTCCGCCGGGGACCGGCAAGACCACATTGGTCAAAGACCTGGTCGCCGATTTGATCGTTAAGCGTGCGGATGTTTTGGCAGGCTTGCCGATGGCTAAAGCCGGTATCTCCAGAGAGAGCGTGAAGCTTGGTTTCGGCACCGACGCGCCAACCCCGCTTCCGGTGCTAGTCTCCGAGCTGACTGGTTTCGAGATGGTGGTGGCCTCCTCGAACAACGGCGCGGTGGAAAACCTGTCACTTGAGTTGCCTCAGCTAGAGGGCATAGCAAAAGACCACGCCGACACGTTACGCCATTTTGGCGAAGTCGCCACCAAATATGCCGGCACGCGGAACGGTCGGCCATGGAAGCAACCACAAGCGCCTGTATGGGGACTGATCTCCGCCGCATTGGGCAAATCGAAAAACCGCCAGCGGTTCCAGCAGATCTTCGGCTACAACGCCGAGTCGCCATCCAAACGCCCCGGGGAGCGGTTCCTGAGAAAAGATCTGGTCGATTTCGACGCGTGGGACGCGGAGGGGGCTATGAACTACTGGCGCTTCATCCAGGAGCGCAAGCACAGCGTGCCCTCGTTTGACAGCGCCAAGCGCCGCTATCAACAAGCCAAGGGCGCGTATGCCGTCTTCGAAGCCAGCCAGGTCAATCTGCGGAAAAAGTGGCTGGAATTTGTTGAGGCGTGGTCGCTCGCGCGGTCGGCACTGGAGCTGCACACCGATTTGCAGACTGATATACAGCCCATTGCGGACGAGCTTGACGCACGCATCCGCCAATTCAACCGCCAACTGGAGCAAGTGGAGTTGACGCTGTGGCCCAGCATGTTCCGCTGGATGATGCGCTGGCTGAGTCGGCAAAAATTTGGCGCCTGGCTGGATGCGAGAAGCAGGCTGCTACACACAGAAAATCTGCGCGACGATCTGGCGATCGTGCTCAAGTTACAGGAAAAAACAGGACAGTTGCATCTCTGGGATGGACTGACGCTGGATAGCCATCGTAATCAGGCGGCGGCCCTGTGGCAGGGCAGCGAATACAACCGCTTGCGCAGCGAGTTGTTTGCGGCTGCCATGGAGTTGCACCAGGCCTTCATCCTGGAGGCGGCCCCTTCCAGCGTCGGGATCGCCATCGGTAATCTGCTGTCCAAGCGGGTCACGCATGGTACGCCACTGCCGGTATGGCAGTGGTTGTTCATGCTGGTGCCGGTGGTGTCCACCACCTTCGCCTCGGTGCGCAACCAGTTCCGTGGCGTCGCGCCTGGCAGCCTCGGCTGGTTGATTATCGATGAGGCGGGGCAGGCGATTCCGCAAGCTGCTGTGGGGGCCTTGCTGCGCGCCAGGCGTGCGGTTGTGGTGGGCGATCCACTGCAGATCGAACCAGTGGTAGGCATACCCACCAGGCTGGTGAAGAAGCTGGGCGAAGTCTGGTTGGGCGAGCAAGCGGATGCCTATGCAGTCCATCAGCATTCCGTTCAGACCTTGTCTGACAGAGCCCATGAGTTTGGCGTGCGCCATCCCTTACGGGACGAGGAATTCATCGGCATACCCTTGGTGATGCACAGGCGCTGCGATAATCCGATGTTCGACATCGCCAACAAGATTGCCTACCGAGAGCGTATGCGGCATGCCAAGTCGTCGGCGGTAATGGCGCATCCAGTGCTTGGCAAGAGCGACTGGTGGCACGTGGCGGGCACATGTGAACAGGGAAAATACGTGCATGAGCAGGGGCAGTATCTGATGGAGCAGGTGATCGCCCTGTACGTCAGTGAAGCCCGCGCTGGGCGCCAAGTCCTTCCCAAGTTCTACGTCATCACTCCCTTCCGTGAAGTGAAGAAAGGGCTGATTGACCTGTTGCTCAACCAGCGCGAATGGTCTGCTCGCCTGGCGCCATACAGCCTTCCGGTGCCGGGCAACCTGGAGGAATTGCGCGCCAATATCGGTACCGTCCATACTTTCCAAGGGAAAGAGGCGGAGATCGTATTCTTCGTGCTGGGCTGTGACCAAGAACGTATCGGCGCGATGAACTGGGCTGCCGGCAGCCCGAACTTGCTTAATGTCGCGGTCACGCGTGCCAAGAAGTATTGCTACATTATCGGCGACAAGGGACTGTGGGGCAGTCTGCCGTTTTTTCAAACGGCGCTGCAGGAATACGCGAAAGTGAACAGAGCTGACCAGGCAAAGGAACGCGATGGCGACAGGTAAGAACAAGGACTTTCTGCTGACCTCATTGCTGGCAGAGTTGCGTACCCTCACGGAACGGATTGCCGTCGCTGAAGCTGGAGAGGATGCGCGCGCCATCAAGAAAGTCCGCGTCGGCCTGGAGCAGGTGACGTCGCAGTTGAAAAGCGTGACCACCAAGCTCGACCCCATACTGCGCCCGGAATCCATCTTCGACCCCACCGACCCGAACACGTCGGGCCGGGTCGTCGCGCTGACCCTGGTCGCGCAGACCAAACATCCGCTGGCGAAAATTCCGGAATTCTACGGCGCCGGCGTGTACGCCATCTACTACAAAGGCGACTTCGCACCCTACGCGCAGTTGAAGGGCCGCGACCACCCGATCTACGTCGGCAAGGCAGATCCAGACAACCAGGCGGCCAAAGACGCGGTCAGCCAAGGCACCAAGCTGTCCGCCCGCCTCAACGAGCACGCGCGCAGCATCAGGAAAGCCGCCACTACGCTGGACATCAACGATTTCGAGTGCCGCTTCCTGATCGTGCAGACCGGCTTCCAGAAATCAGCCGAGGATTACCTGATCAACTTCTTCAAGCCGATCTGGAACTCCGAAACCAAAATATGCTTTGGTCTGGGCAAGCACGGGGACAGTTCCGACACGCGCGGCAACAAGCGCTCACCATGGGACACGATGCATCCTGGCCGGGAGTGGGCCAGCGCCACCACAGAGAATCAAAAGGCGCCGGAAACGATCATTGAGCAGATCAGCGCGCATCTCACAGAGCACCAGCCATACGCCGATATCCACGAAATCTTCAAGCGCTTCACCGAAGACATGCACCAGCTGGATTCAGACCGTTTCTACACGCCGGCACACGGCGTCGTCGAGCTGGAGGCAGCGGACCACGACCCGGCGAGCCCGGACGCTACTCCCTGAGCAAGTCACATACGCTCTTGGCCATCACGGACGCCAGGTGTACCGGCACGGCATTGCCGAGCTGACGCATGATCTCGCCCCAGGTGCCTTCAAACAGGAAGGCATCCGGGAAGGTTTGAATGCGCGCCGATTCGCGCACGGTGAAGTAGCGGACCGATCCATCCACACGCCGCAGCATATTTTCGCCGCCGGGCACACCATGGTCGCCTGCCTTCAACGCCTTCGCCGGCTCGTCCAGCGGGCTGCCGGTGTGGCCGGGATAGATGCGCGCGCCAGGCTGAAAACGGTGCGCCTGTACCTTGCCGGGGAAGCGCTCGGGATCGGGCAAATCGGCAATGGCATCGCGCACGGTGCGCCAGGCGAGCAGATTGCTGCCGTAGTCGGTGTCGATCAGCGCGCTGATCTTTTTCTCGGCGCCGGCCGGCTTGGACGGGCGCTGGCGCGTTGCCACCTTATGCCGCTCCCAATATTCGCTGGAGCCCCACTGCGAGAGCAGCAGCGCGTCGCTGCTATGCGTCTCGGCGGGCGGCTCCCAGACCTTGCCCTCGTCCCCGCGGATGCCGACAAAGAAAACACGCATGCGCTTCTGGGGGACGCCATAGTTCGCCGCGTTCACCAGCTTGAAAGTGACGTTGTACTCGCTGGTGATCCCCGGCTTCTGCTGCCACTTGCGCAAGCGGGTCAGATGATCGCCCCATTGCTCCTTGGGCTTCGCCATCAGCGACGGGAACTCCAGCTGCAGCAGAATATAGTCGAAGTAATCGGCGAAGGCGGCGCGCGTCAGCCCCTGCACGTTCTCGAAGACGAACGTGCGCGGACGCGCCTCGCGCACAGCGCGTATCGCCTGCGGGAACATATCTCGCTCGTCCAGGAAGCCGCCATGTTTGCCGCCCATGGAGAACGGCTGGCATGGTGGACCGCCGGTGATCAGATCGATCCCTTCGAAGGCGCCGTACTTGAAGTTCTTGACGTCACCCTCGGTCACATCCGGCCAATGGCTGATCGGATCGACCTTGTGCAGCTTGTTGTGGCGAATGGTATTGCAGGCGTGCGCATTCCATTCCACGACCGCTCGGTGAGCGACACCATGCTCGGAAAAACCCATTGCCAAGCCGCCAGCGCCGGCGAAAAGTTCGATCGATGTCAGCGTGCGCGGGGCAAACGTGAGCAGATCTTCGTTGGGGGCGGTGAGAGACGGGTTGTACATGGTGTGTTTAACGATCGGATTGAATCTGTGCGGTCCAACCAGACGTCGACATCTGTTAGCGCGATATTACTCGATCAGAAGTGCGCTGGTCGGGACTGCGGAAGTATAAAGCAACGCGTCGTCGCGACCAAACTACCTGAGCGCTTCATCGGTGATTTTACTGTTTTTTTATACAGCCATCAATAGAAAGTGTTTGACTGTGTCAAAATGATCTTGAATAAATTATGGCAGATCCAACCTCGCTTTTGTTGAAGGACAAAGGGGGCGAGATGGTTGATTCCATAGACCGCGACGCGCGCAGCGCTGTCATGTCACGTGTGAAGAGCAAGGACACGCGGCCCGAAATGGTGGTGCGCAAGCTTGTGTTCGCTGCAGGTTATCGTTACCGGCTACATGTCAGATCTCTGCCAGGCTCTCCTGACTTGGTATTCAGCGCCCGCAAGAAAGTAATTTTTGTGCATGGGTGTTTCTGGCATCGCCATGAGAACTGCAGCTTGGCGCGTCTGCCAAAATCGCGAGTTGAATTCTGGACGGAGAAGCTGGATGGCAATAAAGCCAGGGACGAACATAGCCGCGAAGCGCTTACTCAGGCGGGCTGGGAAGTGCTTGTTGTGTGGAAGTGTGAACTCAAACATCGAGACCAACTCGATAAAAGAATCCGATCATTTCTAGGTTCGGTGACTCATTCCCAAACTGGCAGCGAAAAACCTTGAGCCTACTTGATAATGTAGTGGTCGCGAGATTGGCGATATGTCAGCCATGCAGTTTGAAAATTACGCTCATGGGACTGCTCCCTGTGTGGCTCTGATACTGCACTTTTCCGTGATAGATAAACGGCGCGCCTTTCCCGTTTTCTAGCTTGGTCTCGCGCACGAACAGATGGATGGCCACGCCATTTTGTTCATGTTCGATGATATCTCTGCCTTTCTTGCTGGTCGAAAAAATTATCAAAAGAAAGTTACCAGCTGATGCTTACTGAAGGTAACTAATGTAGAATTGCTAAAACATAATTGTTATTTATAATACGTTTTAGTCCACATGAATGCAGGGAATCAGGACGCTGGCAAATCATGCTCAAAACAATATGGGCGGAGATAGCATGCCCCCTCTTAATCAATTTTTTAAGATGGCCGTCATGGCTGGCGTGGAAAGTGCCGTGCAGCTCCACATCGATCGTGGCGATGATCTCAACGCCCGCGACTCGAGCGGGTTAACTTTGCTCATGCTGTCGGCAGCAAAGAATAAAGCTGCCATGTGCCAATTACTGCTGAACGCCGGAGCTGACGGTGCTTTGCTTGACCCTGCAGGTCGAACCGCTCATGCCATCGCTATTGCGGCGGGTGCTCAACAAGCAGTTGAGGTGTTAGGGCTACCTAGTGCAATTCCTCAGCCTTCTACGATACCTGAGCCGGCACAGGTACAGACGAGAGCCGACGCCCCCTTCCTCCACGCTGAGTGTGCAGGCGTCGCTGAGTCAGCTTTTGATGTGACCTCGGCCGAAGAAAGTCTGCAAACGCCCGTTGCCGCACCCATGCCTCAACTCATTTTAGAAAATGACGAGGATGGATTTTCCTTATTCGACTGGGAGCCTGAAGAAGAGCTTTTGCCACCTGAGCTAGACCCTACCTTAGTAGCCGAAGCCAGTGCAGTTCAAGCCGCCATCTCAGCACACGAACCAATCGATTCGTCAGCCGACTGGGATGATGTCGATGCGTTCCTGCCTGACCAATCCGTTCCATTCATACGCAAAGACGACGTTGAGGCCAGGGAACGCCTACGGCTACTGCTTTTGAGAGCATATCGAGAAGGCAGCGTGCCAAGCATGGAGGTCGAATCATTATCAACGAACGCGGACGGCAGTACCAATCCAGAATTTGAGGCCTTGCTGACTTTGCTCCTGAATGACTTGGGGGCCGAGATCGATGAGCGATTTGAATATGCATCATCCAACGAAGATTTCACTGTGTTCGTCTCTCCTCAAGAGAGCGAGGACGAAGAAGAGCTCATCGACAACGCCATGCAATTCGTCGACAGTGCCGCATCCCGGCGAGCCGAACCCTTACGCACCTATCTCAGGGACTTCCAAAAGATCAAGTTGATTTCTGGCGAAGAAGAGGTTGTACTCGCTCAGCGAATGGAACAACAACATAATCGAGCCCTGGATGCCTTGGGTCTCTGGCCCCATGGTATCGAGGAGGTATTGGCCGCCGGTCGCTTGGTTCAGGCCAAGAAGCAAACACTATTCTCTATGTCGATGGGACCTATTGAGGCACAACCGGAATTAGACGATACAGACGACGAACCTGTCATTGTGGCTGCAGCGGATAGCAGTGGTGATGAGAGCGATGAGGAAGCCGAAGAGTCTGCTGTTACCTCGGATAACGCAGCAAGCCTTTTCTTTGATGCCCTACTTCGCTTAAGCGAGTCGGTGATAAATCCGCAATTGGCTAACAGCACTCATGAAATTAGAGAGCACCTTGATTCGCTGAGACTTAATACGTCATTCCTGTTCGGACTAGCTAAGGCCGCAGCTACCGATACTCATGAATCGGCTAACGCATTTTTAGTCGCAATGACGGGCTACCTGCAAGCTCGTGAGCAGATGGCTTCCGCCAACTTAAAACTGGCGTTCCATATCGCCAAAAAATATCTGTATAGCGGCGAGCCTCTTGACGACTTGGCCCAAGAAGCAAATATCGGTCTGATGAAAGCGGTCGAACGCTTTGATTGGCGACGGGGTTATAAGTTTTCGACTTATGCAACTTGGTGGATACGGCAGCAGGTAAGCCGTGCCGTTGCAGATACTGTCCGCACAATACGAATTCCTGTTCATGTTCACGAAAAGCTTCAAAGACTCTCAAAAGAAATGCGAGCCTTTGAATCGGAAACTGGACGCCCGCCGGAGCCCGCAGAAATCGCAGAGCGTCTGGGCATCAGCTTACGGATTCTCCGAACCCTTGAGCGGATTTCGCAAGAGCCCACATTTATTGACGATGAATTTGATGACGAGCTGATCGATGCAAGTGCCTATAGCAGCCTTGTGTCGCCAGATCCGTTTGAGTCCTGTGCAGAATCTCAATTCTGCCGGACAGTGGACTCTGTAATTTTGGCGCTCAAACTGAAAGAAGAAAAGGTGATTCGCCTACGCTTCGGCATCGGAGTGAATAGCTCCTTCACTCTTGAGGAAGTTGGCGTGGCCTACGGTGTTACAAGGGAACGCATCCGCCAGGTCGAAGCCAAATCTCTTCGAAAGCTACGGAGTCCCATTCATTCAGATCGGCTGTTATTGGCATTCTCTGGATGTCTGCCTGTGAGGGGGAGAAAACCGCTAAGCGTCGACGTGCCAGCAGAAGCAGATGAGGCAGCCGGTGATATCCGGATTAATGCAGAGCCAATCAATGATCTGGAAGCACCTCCAAGCGTTGAATCTGCTAGACCTGATGCCTTCATCCAATTGCCAGCGACATCCAAGTCTTTAGGCCGGTTGTTGTCGCAAATGGAGGGCTCAGGTATTCGCGTGCTAGATGATCGCCAAGGGGAATCAGGGAAAATTTGGGTAGATGTTGCAGATACCAGCGATGGACAGTATCGCAAGCTCGTTCGCAAGCTGTTAGCTGTCGGTTTTGAATTTTCGCCAGGAAAAGGCTACTGGAAATGATTTTGAAAACACGTAGTGCACCACCTCACGCAATGGCTATGCTTGAGGCTCTCCGGGGGTTAGGCTATTCAACCTCTGCGGCGCTGGCCGATATCATCGACAACAGCATCTCCGCCGCAGCAAAGGAAGTCCGCGTTGATTTCGTTTGGGATGGCACTGCGAGTCGTATTTCCATTTTGGATAACGGCCGAGGCATGACCGACTCTGAGCTGGAAAGTGCGATGCGACTGGGCGATAAAAATCCACTTGATGTTCGTGCTTCGCATGATCTTGGCCGCTTTGGGATGGGGCTAAAAACGGCGTCGTTCTCGCAATGCCGGCGACTAACTGTAAAGACCATAAAAAATGAAACCGAAAGCTGCTTGCGTTGGGATTTGGACGAGTTGGCGGCAAACCCCGAGGGTGGATGGCTTTTATTTGAAGGCCCGGCCTCTGGTTCGGGTGGCTATCTCAACGCACTCACCGCTGCGAAATCTGGCACGCTAGTGCTCTGGGAGCTGATGGATCGAATCGTTACGGATGGCTATACAGGCGATAACTTTAATGACTTGATCGATACCGTTGAATCGCATTTGGCAATGATTTTTCATCGCCTGCTGCAAGGTCCGCGTGCAAAGCTCAAACTCCTCCTTAACGGCAGAGCTGTCGTACCCTGGGACCCATTTATGTCAGGGCATTCTGCGAAGCCCTGGACCTCGCCGGTCACGAATCATTCGACCAGTTACGGGAATGTCGCAGTTCAATGCCATGTGTTACCGCACCGCGACAAGCTAACGGCTGCTGAATTTGAGGAGAATGCGGGCCCCGCAGGCTGGACTGCACAGCAAGGCTTTTACGTATATCGAAATGAGCGTCTTCTCGTTGCGGGTGGCTGGCTAGGCTTGGGCAACGCCCGTGCCTGGAACCGAGAAGAAGCTCATCGCCTTGCTCGAATTCGACTCGACATCCCCAATACGGCAGACGCTGATTGGAAAATTGACGTTCGAAAATCCACTGCACGCCCTCCCGTTTCACTGCGTCCTTGGTTGATGTCGCTCGCCGAGAACACTCGGGAACGCGCACGGCGGGTATTTGCATATCGAGGCACACCCGCTCCGACACAGGGCAATGTCCCTATTGAACAGGCTTGGCGTGTGGATCGCCTCAAAGCCGGAATTCGCTATCGCATCGATCCAAATCACCCATCCATTGCAGCTGTCTTGGCGAGTGCAGGGGAGCTTCAACCACTCATTCAGTCAATGCTGCGGGTCATCGAAGAAACCGTGCCGGTGCAACGTATCTGGCTGGATACCGCAGAAAATAAAGAGACTCCTCGGACAAACTTTGATGGAGAACCAAACGCAGCCATTATCGAAGTTGCGACTGTTCTCTTTGATGATCTCATAGAACGCAAAGGTTTCAGTGTGGAGGAGGCACGCAAGTCCATGCTACGCACTGAACCATTCCAAAAATATCCAACACTTGTCGCAAAACTTGGGAGCTAAAACATGACTGTAGCTGAAGAGATAGCAGCACAGAACGAGTTAATCGAGAACGTCATCGCTACTGCACAACGACTGATTCGAGCAGAGAAAGATAAATCCAAAATCACACCGGCATACATTGCGGCCAAAGTGCAGAAGGCCGTGGACATGTTCACGGATGATGAGCCGATTGTCATCGACCAACAGGAAATTATCTCGACTCTGATCCAGCGCTTCAGTCATTGGATGGGGAAGTCCACCACAATGAAGGACAATACCAATCACAAAGATTGGTTGAACGCTGCGCGCAAGAAGGACTGGCACTACTGGCGTCGTTATCGCGACTTCCAGGAGTCAAAGCTGTCCGATACCGTTGTTGATGGGCTGGATGAAGCGACAGACAGCATTCTTGAGTTATTAGAAGACCCTCAGCGAACAGACTCGTGGGACCGTCGCGGTCTCGTGGTCGGTCACGTCCAATCAGGCAAAACCAGTAACTATTCCGGTCTGATCTGCAAGGCTGCAGATGCGGGCTACAAAATCATTATTGTGCTTGCAGGGCTTCACAACAACCTGCGCTCACAAACCCAGGTGCGGCTTGAGGAAAGCTTCTTAGGCTACGAGACCACATTGGATCGAGATCCAGGGTTACCTATTGGCGTTGCTGAATTTGGTGAGGACTTGAAAACAAATTCCGCAACTACACGTGCGGATAACGGTGACTTTAGCAAAGCGATTGCTAAGCACTTCCACGGCATATCTCCAGAAGAGCGTCCTTGGCTGTTCGTGGTCAAAAAACAGAAGACCGTTCTGACCGCCCTGCTTAACTGGATTCAAACTCGTGTGGCCGATGCTACCGATTCGGAGGATGGTCGAAAGCTTGTGACCAAGCTTCCGCTGCTCGTTATCGATGACGAAGCGGACAACGCATCCGTGGATACCGGAGAACAGGCATTCGACGAGAACGATGAGCCTGATGAAGAGCATCGTCCGAAAGCAATCAACAGCCTTATTCGTCAGGTGTTACATGCGTTCACTCGCAAAGCCTACGTGGGTTACACCGCTACGCCGTTCGCCAACATTTTTATCCATCAGAAAGGTGCGACTACTAAAGAGGGACCGGACCTTTTCCCGAAGGCATTCATCATCAACCTGTCAGCCCCTTCAAATTATGTTGGTCCCGCTCGCATGTTTGGGAAAGTCACCAAGGATGGTCGTCAAGGCGTGGTGCCGCTGTCGCGAGATATCGAGGATAACTACGACGAGGAGACGAAGTCAGGATGGATGCCGCCTAAGCATAAGAAGACTCATGAGCCGCTTTACGAAGGGCAGGAGACGGTCCCGCCATCATTACATGAAGCGATCCATGCGTTTGTTCTGGCTTGTGCTGTGCGTGAACTTCGCGGACAGGGAAAACAACACAGCTCCATGCTGGTTCACGTCACTCGATATGTCGATGTGCAGAACCATGTGAAAGCTCAGGTTGAAGAAGTTGTTCGTCGCATGAGGCAGCGGATCGCTAGAGGCACGGACAGCGATGCCCTTCTAGCTCAACTTAATGATCTTTGGGAAAGCGATTTCATTCCGACCCGCGAAGAAGTTGCAACTCTATCGACCAAAGAGGAGCAGCCGCCTCCCTTACCATTGTGGGATGAGGTGGTTGCAGCACTCCCTAATGTTTTGGCCGATATTCAGGTTCGCTCCATCAACGGCACTGCCAAGGATGCCCTTGACTATGCTACGCCAGGAGCGGCGTTGAAAGTCATCGCTGTGGGCGGTGACAAGCTTGCACGGGGCCTGACCCTCGAAGGCTTATGCGTTAGCTATTTTGTGCGAACCACAAAAATGTATGACACGCTCATGCAGATGGGCCGCTGGTTTGGATATCGTCCTGGCTATCTCGACTTGTGTCGCCTCTACACATCGCCGGATCTCATTAAGTGGTTTGAACACATCGCTGATGCTTCCGAAGAGTTGCGTGAAGAATTTGATTTCATGGCACAGACCGGCTTAACGCCGGAACAGTATGGTTTGAGGGTCATGTCGCACGAAGTCTTGACAGTGACATCGCCGATGAAGATGCGGAATTCTCAGACGCTATCTCTGAGCTACAGTGGCACGCGGCCGCAAACGATTCTTTTCCACCGAGACGCAAAAATCCAAGAAGCGAATCTTACTGCCACTGAAGAACTCATAAACAGCTTGGGCTCTCCGAACGATACGGATTTTAAATACGACCGCAATGGGGATGCAGATAAGTGGTCCAACGGAGGTTTGTGGAGAAACGTAGACGCGGCAACGATACTTAAGTTCCTTGAACACTATACAACCCATCCAGGCACCACGAGTGCCAAGACCAGTGTGCTGGCGGACTTCATTAACAAGATGATCGAAATCGATCAACTGAAACAGTGGAGCGTCGGCCTGATTGGCAGTGGCAGCATTGCGGGGACTCCACACACATTTGGGGAGATCGAAGTTAAAACCTTCCCTATGCGTAAATTCGATGCTTCCGGCAGTAAGTTTTCCATCAAAGTGCTGACTGACCCGAAAGACGAAGGAATTGACCTAGATGACGATCAATGGCGTAAAGCGCTAGATTTGACCTTAGCTGCGTGGAAGCCAGACCCAGGTCGTTCCCCTCCAAGGATCACGCCTCCAGTGGAGCCAAGCGGTAAAGGTATTCGAGAAGCACGAAAGGAGCTGGGAGGCGAAGCAGGCAGAGGCCTTCTCCTGCTCTACCCACTAGCTCCTTATCTTACGGAAGAAGGCAAGGAAAGAAGTTTGGTCGTTCCCAACTGGGATAAGCCGATTATGGCGTTCGCCATTGCCTTCCCATCAAGTGACAACACGATTGCGGTATCTTACGAAGTCAATCTCTTATATTGGACACAGGAATATGGCCCGGCAGAGTGACGAGTTTTTAATGGCTTGGTCATCACTGTCTGGCCTTGGTGAAGAGGCCGGCTGGCAAGCCATTCCTATCGCGCCGGCACTGCCGCTCGAGTTGCAGGCCGGCCGTCGCTCACCAGACAATGCTGAAGCTGTATTGGTCGGGTTCCCGTCTGTACACCTGCCCACATCCGACAAGCTGCCGGAAGGCCAAGGCTTTGCGGTTGAACGTGTGAATCCACAAGGCGATAGTAAGCTATGGCTTGCGTTGACAAGGAAGTCCACAGGTAGTGAAGATCTCTTTGCCAGTATGGCATCCGATGTGGTTGGAGCACTCGACGATGCTGTGGCTGCTGGAGCGAATGAGCAAAAACTACTGCGTGTGTTTCTGGGCCGCGTCGGAGCTTGGCAAGAATTTATGAGGAAAGGTTTTCAGGCGCTCAGTCCCGAAGCAGAGATTGGGTTGGTAGGTGAACTTTTTGTGCTTCGGTCAATAATTGATGCAGGCGTACCGGCATCACTCGCTGTCGAATCGTGGCTTGGTCCATTAGATGCTCTCCAAGATTTCGAATTGGGAACCGGAGCTTTGGAAGTAAAGTCTACGCTGTCAACCATCGGGTTTCCGGCAAAGATAGGCTCTTTAGAGCAGCTTGAAGACTCCGTTCGACAGCCGTTGTTTGTGGTTAGTGTTCGTCTTAAGCAAACCACCATCGGCAAGAGCTTGCCAGAGATAGTCGACGAGATGCAGTGCATCGTCAAAGGAGATGCAGAAGCTGAACGCCTTATCGCGGAACGACTGCTCGCCGCGGGGTTTATCGAGCAACACGCTGACCGCTATGCTAGGCGGTTCACACAAGCTGGCACTCGTATCATCGTGGTGGATAAGGATTTTCCACGCCTAACTCTGGGAAATGTCCCTTTAGGTATTACAAAGGCAAGCTACGAGATCGATCTGGACAAGGCCGCCGGCACAGTGGTTGAGATCGATCAAGCATTGAAAAAATTAGGGGCAATGAAGATATGAATTTGATTGATTTTCTGTGTGAAACGCAGGCTACTGTTCGCTCGCAAATGCGAGAAGGCGCGTTGTATGAGGAGCTGGTTTTTTCGGGCATTGTGATGGATCACATGTCGGAAATCGGAATGACATTCGAGCCGGTTGAATGTCACTTTGAAGGCAAGTTCGGATCGGCAAATTTGCGTCTTAGCGGCTATGCTATTTCGGAAGACCTGGATCAATTAGATTTGTTCGTGAGCCTCTACGCCGGCGTTGACGATCCCACGCCGATCCCAGACTCAGAAACCAAAACCGCAGTCGAACAATGCCTGCGCTTTCTGACGCTTTGTGCCGAAGGAAAGATGGCACCCAAGCTGGACCCATCCACCAACGTTCGTTCTCTCGCAGAGACTCTACAAGCGATCTATAACGATCTGGAGCAGATCCGAGTCTATGTGATCACAGACAAGGTAGCGAAATCCAAAAGCTTTAAGACTCGCGAAGTAGGCGGCAAGTCCGTTCGTCTCGAAGTCATGGACATCGAGAGGCTGCATCGCCACTGGTCCGAAGGGAAGCCACGGGATGAGCTGGTCGTGGACTTTAACGAGGTATCGGGTGCGCCTCTGCCCTGTGTTTTTGTGCCTGGTGAAAATGATGACTACGACTATGCACTCACTGCCGTGCCTGGTGAAGCCTTGCGTCTTCTCTATGAACGGTTCGGTGCACGGCTGCTTGAAGCAAACGTGCGTTCCTTCCTGAGTGTAAAAGGCAAAGGGGTGAACGCGGGAATACAAAGCACGCTGCGATCAGCACCTGAGCGATTTATGGCCTATAACAACGGTATTGTTGTTGTAGCCGACGAGATGATACTTGGTAAAGCGAATGACGGTTCCTCAGGCATCGCGTGGCTCAAAGGCCTGCAAATCGTCAACGGCGGGCAGACTACGGCCTCCCTCTACTTCACTAAAAAGAAGTATCCTTCGACAGACTTGAGTCATGTGCGGGTTCCAGCCAAGATTATTGTCATGAAGACGACGGATGCCTCGAAGGAGGAGGCTCTTGTCTCGGACATCTCTCGATTTGCGAACAGCCAGAATGCGGTGAAACAATCGGACTTGTCTGCGAACAAGCCGTTTCATGTTGAGATTGAAAAACTGTCTCGCTCAATCTATTGCCCAGATGGCGTCGGTCAGTGGTTCTACGAGCGGGCGTCGGGTAGCTATAACACCCTGCTCACCCGAGAGGGCTCCACGCCGGCAAAACTCAAAGCACTCAAAGATGCAATCCCTACCGCTCGTCGTATTACAAAAACCGATATGGCGAAGTATTTGACCGCGTGGGACCGAAAGCCAGATATTGTAAGCTTGGGATCACAAAAGAATTTCGATCGCTTTATGGCGAGCCTTACCCCCGCTGAAGGCCAAGAAATTCCACTACCAAATGTTCAGGACTTTAAGGCGATGATCGCCAAGGCAAAGATCTACCGCGATGCTCAAAAACATCTCCGCCCTTTGTTTCCGGCGTTCCAAGCCAACGTCACGGCTTACACTGTGGCGCTCATGTCAGAGAAGCTTGGAAGCCGTATCGACTTAGAACGTATCTGGACTAAGCAAGCCGTATCCCCTGAGTTTCTCGCTCAATTGGCTGTGTGGGCCAAGGAGGTGAATGAAGTGCTACACAATTCTGCCGGTGGGCGTATGGTATCGGAATGGGCCAAGAAGCCTGAGTGCAAGGATGAGGTTATGAGTGCCAGTTATTCGGAGCCGGCCACTGACATACCAGAACTCAAGGCGGCGTAGAAATTAATTCGGCGGGGATAGGGGAGCTTGGTGACAGACATCGTTGAACCACAAGTTCGAAGCCGGATGATGTCTGGCATTAAGGGTAAAAACTCCAAGCCAGAAGTTTTGGTAAGACGCTTGCTATTTGCTGCGGGCTTGCGATTCCGACTTCACCGCCGTGATTTACCTGGCAGCCCAGACATTGTTCTACCTGGTAGAAAGATCGCCATTTTTGTCCATGGCTGTTTTTGGCATGCTCACAGCGGATGCCGGTACTTCAAGATTCCATCAACTAGGCCAGAATTTTGGTCTGCCAAATTACAAGGCAATGCGGAGCGAGATCAGAAAGCCATCTCCAGTTTAATGTCGGCAGGCTGGCGAGTATTATGCATTTGGGAGTGTGCGACTCGTGAGCTTCAGGACCCGCAATTAGGCCAACTGGTCTTGGCGTGGATACGTAGCGAACAGCCATTTGCAGAGATTGGAAGCCCCACTCGCAAGTAGCGTGGGCGAGGCTTATTCCTTCACTCCTCGACCCGCGCCGCCAAAAACTTATAAATTACCTTCGCGATCTTTCGTGCCAACAGTGGGGGCACGGCATTGCCAATTTGACCGTATTGTTCAGTGCGATTTCCTTCAAAGAAGTAGTTGTCAGGGAAGGTCTGCAAACGAGCAGCCTCACGAACAGTAAGGCTTCGGCACTGAGATGGATCAGGGTGAATATAATAGTGTCCGTCCTTCTTGATGTGAGCCACTACCGTCGAGGACGGTTCGCCTCCGATTTGTACGCGGAAGCGGTCGGCAAAAGGAATATTTTCTTTATCCACGTTTTCGTGATTTGGCAAGAGCTTCGGTGGGAAATCATATAACGATGGAGAGGTTATTTTTTCCTTTGCATACGACGCCGCGAAGAGGTATCGATGTAAGTCAGATCTCATATGGCTACGGGTTTCGTGCTGCAGCACCCCGCCAAGCCGAGCATCCAAATACCAAGATTTTAGCTCCTTCGGCATCGTCGCACTCGGAGTTACAGTCATTGGAATAAAAGTGCCCCCTGACGAAATAAGCTTTTTGGCACGCTCTAAAGCACGTTCCATGCGTATTTCAACGGCTGCCCGAATATCTACACGCCAATATGCCAAGCTTTTTCTTGCGACGGTTAGTGCGTCTAGCCAAGCCTCATGAGAATCTGGCTCTTTAGATAGCCGACTGCGGAGCGGCGGTAATCCCGAAAGCGCGGTATTTACGCTAGTCTTTGATGCAGTCGGCCTCAGCAAGAATTTCTGCGGATGCTCAACTAAGGCAGAGGTGTTCTTCGCAACGTCGGAGCGAATACCAAAAAGAATTACCCTATGCCGACTTTGTGGAATTCCGTAATCGTCGGCTTCGATCACATAGTCATGCGGGTCCAAGTTATCACCATGAACTACAAGCGAACGAATTTGATAGCTAAGACCTTCACGTGGGGACGTGAGGTCCGCCAAGATGCGCTCAAATATTTTACTCCCGCCTTGTTTGGAACTAAGCATACCCTTCACATTTTCCATGACAAAAACGGAAGGAGAGAATTCCTGAATAATTCGCAGATATTCAGTGTAAAGGAAGTGCCGTTTATCTTTCTCAAATGCTTCTGGATCTTTACCACGCAAACGAGACCTTCCAGCAGTGGAATATGCTTGGCAAGGAGGCCCTCCGATCAAAACCCAATCGCGAGCATCGCCAATCCCTTCTTTGATCCATGCATTGACTGTCTCAACAGGAGTTAAACCCAACTCAGCGCATCGAGCTTCATGGGCTGCTTTCTCAGCTGCATCCTTGATATCAGCGTGAGTCAAGAATTGCTCACGAGTTATTGTGCCTCGCACATAGTCGTAATAGGCATCAGGAGCTTTGCCCTTAGGGAATTTCCGAAATAAAGCGCGGAGCATTAAAGTCCGATGTGCGATCGGATCTTTCTCAATCGATACTTTTACATCAAATCGAGGTACCTCATTTTCATCTCGGATCGAGGAAAAGCCCTCGCAAAGCCCGCCTGGCCCTGCAAATAGATCGATTACGGGTATTTTTGGGGACTGCTCTGGCATCAATTATTCATCTTCATAAACGTGCGGGACTGCTAAATCCAACCAAGGTTACGTTGAGCGCCCCTAGTTCGCAGTCCTCCATTTTATCCGAAGTTGTGTATTTTCTGAAAAGAATCACATTCTCTATTGCAATAAAATTGACACAATAACGGAGTATATGATTTCAAATTCTGAATCGTAGCGCCTTCGAAATTCGCAAGGCAACTCCCTATCGGTGTTAAGCGCGTAATAAAAAAGCCAACCGTAAGGTTGGCTTTCCGACAGAGCGAAGAAACGATTAAACGTCGATATTCCCTGCACGCAGTGCATTGGTTTCTATGAAGGCGCGTCGTGGTTCTACGTCGTCGCCCATCAGCGTAGTAAAGATCTGATCCGCAGCAATCGCGTCCTCAATCTGCACCTTCAGCAAGCGGCGCACCGCCGGGTCCATGGTGGTTTCCCACAACTGTTCCGGGTTCATCTCGCCCAGGCCTTTGTAGCGCTGTTTGGACACCACACGTTCCGATTCATCGCGCAGCCATTGCATCGCCTGGTGGAAGTCGATTACCGCCGATTCCTTGGTGCGTTCGCCTTCGCCACGGCGCACGTAGGCGCCTGGGCCGATCAGGCCGGTGAAGGTGGCGGCGGCTTCGGCCAGCACGCGGTAGTCGGCGCTGTCGACAAAGTCGGCGTCAATCGAGCTGACTTTGACGTTGCCGTGGTGCATACGCTGGATCCAGAGCTGGTGCTTTTCATTCAGCTCGTCCGAACGCACCGTGACTTTGACGGCGATGTCGTTGATGTTGCCTTCCAGCGCGCGGGCCGAGGCTTCGGCTGCTTCCAGCGTGCTCATGTCCAGCGTTACGCCGGTCATGATGGCGGTCAGCGCGGCGCGGTCGATAACTCGCGTCAGACGCGTCATGATGACGTTGGAGAGGTTGAACTGGCGTACCAGCTCGCTCAGCGCTTCGCCCTGGATCGGGTCGGCGCCTTCGCGCGGCGTCAGTGCGGCGGTGTTCAGCGCTACATTCATCATGTAGGTGGCTTCTTCGGCGTCGTCCTTGAGGTAGCGCTCGTCGCGGCCGGCCTTGACCTTGTACAGCGGCGGCTGGGCGATGTAAATGTGGCCGCGCTCTACCAGTTCCGGCATCTGGCGGTAGAACAGCGTCAGCAGCAGGGTGCGGATGTGGGCGCCGTCGACGTCCGCATCGGTCATGATGATGATGCGGTGGTAGCGCAGCTTTTCTACGTTGAATTCGTCCGGGCCGATCGAGGTGCCGAGCGTGGCGATCAGCGTGGTGATCTGTTCCGACGACAGCATTTTTTCAAAGCGCGCCTTTTCCACGTTCAGCACTTTACCGCGCAGCGGCAAAATGGCCTGGAACTTGCGGTCGCGGCCTTGCTTGGCCGAGCCGCCTGCGGAGTCACCCTCGACGATGTACAGTTCGCACAGCGCGGGGTCGCGTTCCTGGCAGTCGGCCAGTTTCGACGACAGGCCGAGGCCGTCCATCACGCCTTTGCGGCGGGTCAGGTCGCGGGCTTTACGTGCGGCTTCGCGCGCGCGCGCTGCTTCAACGATTTTGCCGCAGATGATTTTGGCGTCGTTCGGTTTTTCCTGCAGGTAGTCGGACAGCGTTTTGGCAACGATCTCTTCAACCGGGCCACGCACTTCGGACGATACCAGCTTGTCCTTGGTCTGCGACGAGAACTTCGGCTCAGGCACTTTTACCGACAGCACGCAGGTCAGGCCTTCGCGCATGTCGTCGCCGGAGATTTCTACTTTCGCTTTCTTGGCGAAGTCGTGCTCGTCGATGTATTTGTTGATCACGCGTGTCATCGCCGCGCGCAGGCCGGTCAGGTGGGTGCCACCGTCGCGCTGCGGGATGTTATTGGTGAAGCACAGCACCTGTTCGTTGTAGGCGTCGTTCCATTGCATCGAGACGTCCACCGAGATGTTGGTGTTCTGGTCCGACATGCGGTCGCCGGTGGCCTGGAACACGGTCGGGTGCAGCACGGTTTTGGCTTTGTTGATGTATTCAACGAAGCCACGGGTGCCGCCTTCGAACGCGAACAGTTCTTCCTTGCCGGTGCGCTGGTCGGTCAGCTTGATGTTGACGCCGTTATTCAGGAACGACAGTTCGCGGATGCGCTTGGCCAGGATTTCGTAGTGGAACTCGACGTGGGTGAAGATTTCTTCGTCGGCCCAGAAGTGGACGTCGGTGCCGCGTTTTTCGGTTTCGCCGATGACTTTGATCGGCGAGACGGCGAAGCCGTCGCGCATTTCGATTTCACGGTTCTGCGCGACGCCGCGCACGAATTCCATCTGGTGCACCTTGCCGTCGCGGCGGATGGTCACGCGCAGCAGCTTGGACAGGGCGTTGACGCAGGAGACGCCGACGCCGTGCAGGCCGCCCGACACCTTGTACGAGTTCTGGTCGAACTTACCGCCGGCGTGCAGCTCGGTCAGCACGATTTCGGCCGCCGAGCGTTTCGGCTCGTGCTTGTCGTCCATCTTCAGGCCGACCGGGATGCCGCGGCCGTTGTCGGTGATCGAGATCGAGTTGTCCGAGTGGATGGTGACGTGGATCTCGGTGCAATAGCCAGCCAGCGATTCGTCGATCGAGTTGTCCAGCACTTCGAACACCAGGTGGTGCAGGCCGGTGCCGTCCGAGGTGTCGCCGATGTACATGCCGGGACGTTTGCGGACTGCTTCCAGACCTTCGAGGATCTGGATCGAGGAGGCGCCGTATTCTTCGTTCTTTACCGCTGGGACTGCATTCTCTTCGGACATGTGCTGCTTTCTCTAAAATCGATTACTAAGGTGCTGTGGCAAACGCTTAAATGCGCATCGGCATGACGACGTACTTGAAGTCGGTATTGTCCGGGATCGAGATCAGCGCCGACGAATTCGAATCGCCCAGCGCAACGTTGACCTGGTCGCATTTCAGGTTGTTCAGCACGTCCAGCAGGTAGGTGACGTTGAAGCCGATGTCGACGCTGTCGCCGCCGTAGTCGATTTCCAGTTCTTCGACCGCTTCTTCCTGGTCGGCATTGGTCGAGCTGATCTTCATCACGCCTGGCGCGATGATGCAGCGCACGCCCTTGAATTTGTCGCTGGTCATGATGGCGGCGCGTTGCAGCGAGCGCAGCAGCTCATCGCGGCCGATGATGAATTCGTTCTTGTAGCCCTTCGGGATCACGCGCGTGTAGTCAGGGAACTTGCCTTCCACCAGTTTCGAAATCAGCTCGATGTCGGCAAAGGTCAGCTTGACCTGGTTGGCGGCGATGTCCAGCTGCACCGGCTCGTCGTTTTCTTCCAGCAGGCGCTGCAGTTCGATGATGGTCTTGCGCGGGATGATGACTTCCTGGCGCTCGAACGACTGCTCGGTCTCGACCTGGCAGAACGCCAGGCGGTGGCCGTCGGTGGCCACGGCGATGACGTTGTTGCCGTCCAGGACCAGCAGCAGGCCGTTCAGGTAGTAGCGGATGTCCTGCTGCGCCATCGAGAAGTGCACCATGTTGAACAGGTGCTTCAGCGTTTTCTGCGGCAGCGTGACCGAGGCGGTGTAGCTGTCGGCCTGCTGCACGGTCGGGAATTCTTCCGCCGCCAGCGTTTGCAGCGCGAAGCGCGATTTACCGGATTGCACCGCCAGGCGCTTGTTTTGCAGCGTGATGGTGACGTCGCCCGATTCCGGCAGCGCACGCAGGATGTCCAGCAGCTTGCGCGCGGCCACCGTGGTGCCGGTGACTTCGGCGCCGGAGCCGATTTCGGCGTTGGTGGTGATCTGGACTTCGGTGTCGGTCGACAGGAAGGATACGCTCTCGCCCTCTTTGCGGATGAGGATATTGGCCAGAATCGGCATAGTGTGCCGACGCTCGACAATACCGCTCACGATCTGCAGTGGCCGGAGTAGCGTATCTCGGGTGGTTTTGACCAATTGCATAGAATATCCTCAGTAAAAATTAACGTTGTTTCAATACTTTTTTGCCTGACAGGTTTGACTAAATGATAAAGCCAAACCTGGCTGCGGGCTAGCCCTTGAGCGTCTGTTCGAGCACGTGCAGCTCGTGGTTGCATTCCGGATTCTTGGTCCTGTCCAGGGCAATCTTGCGCACCGCGTGCAGCACCGTGGTGTGGTCGCGGCCGCCGAACAGCTCGCCGATTTCCGGCAGCGACTTCTGCGTCAGTTCCTTGGCCAGGTACATGGCGATCTGGCGCGGGCGGGCGATGTTTGCCGGCCGGCGCTTGGAGTACATGTCGGCCACCTTGATGTTGAAGAAATCGGCCACCGTTTTCTGGATGTTTTCCACCGAAATCTGGCGGTTCTGCACCGACAGCAAATCCTTCAGCGCTTCCTTCACGATGTCGATCGTGATGTCCTTGCCGTGGAAGCGCGAGTAGGCCAGGATCTTGCGCAGCGCGCCTTCCAGCTCGCGCACGTTGGAGCGCAGGTGCTTGGCGACAAAGAAGGCGACGTCGTCGGAGAAGGTCACGCCTTCCTGCTTGGCTTTTTTCAGCAGAATGGCGACGCGCATTTCCAGCTCCGGCGGCTCGATCGCCACCGTCAGGCCGGAGTCGAAGCGCGAGATCAGGCGGTCGTCCATGCCGGTGATCTCCTTCGGATAGGTATCCGAGGTGATGATGATCTGCTTCTTGGCGGCGATCAGCGCTTCAAACGCGTAGAAGAATTCTTCCTGCGTGCGGCTCTTGCCGCCGAAGAATTGAATATCGTCGATCAGCAGCATGTCCAGCGAGTGGTAGTAATGCTTGAACTCGTCGAAACCCTTGCGCTGGTAGGCGGTCACCACGTCGCGCACATATTGCTCGGCGTGGATGTAGCGGATGCGCGCGCCCGGCTGGTCGGCCATCACCTGGTTGCCGATCGCGTGGATCAAGTGGGTCTTACCCAGGCCGACGCCGCCGTAGAAGAACAGCGGGTTGTACGACACGCCCGGATTGTTGGCCACCTGGATGGCGGCGGCGCGCGCCAGCTGGTTGGCCTTACCGGTGACGAAGCTGTCGAAGGTCAGGTCGGTGTTGATGCGGCTCTGCTCGCGGCGCGGCTGCGCCGAGGCCGGCATCTCCGGCACCGACGGCGGCTGCTGGTCGGCCATGCGCGCGTTGTTGCTTGGCGCACCGCCATTGACGTCCGGCACCGGCGCCACGGTGGTGGCCGGCTTCTTCGGCGCGTTCAGGCGCGGGTCCAGCACGAACTGCACCTCGATCGGCTGCTCCCAGTACTGGCAGGCCAGCGCGGTGATGCGGCTGGCGAACTGGGTCTTGACCCAGTCCAGCTTGAAGCGGTTGGGCGCAGCCATGCGCAGCTTGCCGGCCTCGTAATCGAGGGGGATAAGCGGCTTAATCCAGGCGCTGAATTGTTGCGGCGTCAGCTCCAGCTCCAGCTGGGCGGAGCAGGTCTGCCAGAAATTTTCCATGAATCGACTATCTGTGTTCTTACTGTATAAGGGTGTGGGCAACTTTGAAGTTTTTCACACGTAACGCGCTATTCTACTCTCGCTCGGCAAAGTTATCCACAGGCGCGGCAGGATTTTTTGTTGAGCAGGCCCCCTCCGGCATGGCAAAGGCCGGCAGTTGGTTGTTGACAAGCAGGGCCGAAATGCTGATAATTCAGGGTTCCCCGCCCGTATTCCTTGTTTCTTCACATGGATAGCGATATGGAGTAGCAGGGATTTAGCGGGCGATGAGATGGACCCAGCTTGTGCCGGATAGCGTTGGCATGGGTGCGCGAAGTGTCATTGGCACCAAAAACTGACGGGCCGTCTGACCCGATTTTGCATTTTTTTCTGCTTTAAGCGAGACCAACATGAAACGTACTTACCAACCTTCCGTTGTACGCCGCAAGCGTACCCACGGCTTCCGCGCACGCATGGCTACCCGTGGTGGCCGCCAAGTGCTGAACGCACGCCGCGCCAAAGGCCGCAAGCGTCTGGCTGTATAAGCCAAACTCTTGTTAGCTGATCGCGTGGACAGCTGCATTCAAAGCGGCTCGACAGGCGAGGGTTCACACGACTTCGCGCGCGCTCGGCGTATCGTTAAAACGGATGAATTTTCATCCGTTTTTCGTTTGCGCCCCAGCCAAAAAAGCGCGCACTTCGTGCTTTACACCCGTCTGAACCAACTGCCGCATGCGCGGCTGGGGGTCGTGGTGGCCAAGCGCTTTGCGCCGCGTGCCGTCACCCGCAACACGATCAAGCGTGTTACCCGCGAACTGTTCCGGACCACCGGCCTGCCGCCCATCGATTGCGTGGTGCGGCTGGCGCGTCCGGTCAACAGCAAGGACGGGCCCGCCACCACCTCAAAGCTGAAAGCAGCCTTGCGGGTGGAATTGGCACGCCTGTTCGCCGCGCAGGCCAAATTATCTGGCCAAGCCTTGCCTTCATCGCCGCCGCCTCCACCTGGGTCGCCATGAAAACCGTGCTCCGCTTCCTGCTGCGTTTCTATCAACTGGCCATCAGCCCGATGATGACGCCGAGCTGCCGGTTTTATCCGAGCTGCTCGAACTATGCACTGGAAGCGCTGCAAATTCATGGTGCCGCCAGGGGCAGCTGGCTGGCCGCCAGGCGTGTGTGCCGCTGCCATCCGTGGAACCCTGGTGGGCATGACCCTGTGCCCCCGGCCGACGGCAAAACGAATTCTTCATCGACCGCTTGCGGTTGCAACCACTCCTGAAAATACCTAATGGATATCAATAAACGTACTATCCTGTGGATCGTGTTTGCGGTGTCGCTGTTTGTTCTGTGGAACAACTGGCAAGTCTCGAACGGCCATCCATCGATGTTTGCACCGCCGCCGCCAGCCGCCAAGGCGCCTGAGGCGAAGAAAACCGACGTCCCGGCCCCTGCTGCCGTGGCCGCCGGCGTGCCGGGAGCCGCTGCATCTGCCGCCGCTGCTGCTGATGCTGATGCGGCGCCGTTCAAGGCCGAGCGCATCACCATCACCACCGACGTGGTGCGTGCCGATATCGACACCCAGGGCGGCGTGATCCGTCGCCTGGAACTGCTGAAGTACAAGGAAAACGGCCATCCGGGCTGGTTCGGTGGCTGCTTCGGCCTGTTCGACTGGTGCAAGCCGGGCGACAACACGAAGAACATCGTGCTGTTCGACCTCGACGCCAGCACCGGCAAGACCTACCTGGGCCGCACCGGCCTGATCGGCGCGCCGGACCTGCCTAACCACACCAGCGGCTTCGTCGCCAAGCCTGGCCCGCGCATGCTGAACGATGGCAACCAGGTGCAACTGGTGCTGGAATCGGAATCGGGCGGCGTCAAGCTGACCAAGACCTTCACCTTCAAGCGCGGCGACTATGTGGTCGATGTGCGTCATGACGTGACCAACACCGGCAGCGCGCCGGTATCGCCGCAGCTGTACCTGCAACTGGCGCACGACGGCAACAAGCCGGCCGGCGACTCCTTCTTCAACAGCAGCTACACCGGTCCGACCATGTACACCGAGGAGAAGCGCTACGAGAAGCTGCAATTCGACAAGCTGGAAAAAGCCGCGCAGGAAGCCGACAAGACCGGCAAGCCGGCCGTGCAGGACCACGTCACCAAGGCCGACAACGGCTGGATCGCGATTTCGCAGCACTTCTTCGTCTCGGCCTTCATTCCTCAGCCTAAGCTGATGCATGACATCACCACCGAGAAGATCAGCAACAACGTCTACGGCATCAGCGTCAAGCAGCCGCTGGGCACGATTGCGCCGGGCGCCACCGTGTCGAACGACGCCAAGCTGTTCTCCGGTCCGCAGGAAGCGCAGTTGCTGGAAAAAGTTTCGCCGGGCCTGGAGCTGGTGCGCGACTACGGCTGGCTGGCGATGATCGCCAAGCCGATGTTCTGGGTGATCGAGCACATCCACACCTTCACCGGCAACTGGGGCTGGACCATCATCGCCTTCACCATCCTGATCAAGCTGCTGTTCTTCCCGCTGTCGGCGGCTGGCTACCGCAGCATGGCCAAGGTCAAGCTGGTGACGCCGAAGATGCAAGCCATCCGCGAGCGCTACAAGGGCGACCCGGCCAAGATGAACCAGGCCACGATGGAACTGTACAAGACCGAGAAGATCAACCCGCTGGGCGGCTGCCTGCCGATCCTGGTGCAGATGCCGGTATTCATCGCGCTGTACTACGTGCTGCAGTCGGCGGTGGAAATCCGCGGCGCGCCGTGGCTGGGCTGGATCACCGACCTGGCGCAGCATGACCCGTATGCGATCCTGCCGGTGCTGTACGCGATTTCGATGTTCATCACCACCAAGCTGAATCCGGCCCCGGCCGATCCGATGCAGGCGAAGATGATGCTGTTCATGCCGCTGGCGTTCTCGGTGATGTTCTTCTTCTTCCCGTCCGGCCTGGTGCTGTACTGGGTGGTGAACAACGTGCTGTCGATCGGTCAACAGTATGTGATTACCAAGAAATTCGGCACGCCTGCCGAGCCAGCCAAGGCTTAAGCGCCTCAGGCTGTTGCTAAAAAGCCCCATGTGGCGTTGCGGAGGCCTTGGCCGCCGCAAGCGCACATGGGGCTTTTTTTTATATCCCCTACAATTCGTCTATGAATATCGACTCCTCCCCCATCGCCGCCATTGCCACCGCACCGGGACGCGGCGGCATCGGCGTCGTCCGCGCCTCCGGTAAAAACCTGCAAGCACTGATTGCCGCGCTGTTCGGCGGCGAGACGCTGAAGCCGCGCCACGCCACTTACATCCCGTTCAAGCAGGCGGATGGCAGTATCATCGATCAGGGCATCGCCATCTGGTTCAAGGGACCGAACGCCTACACCGGCGAAGACGTGCTGGAACTGCAAGGCCACGGCGGCCCGATCGTGTTGCAGATGCTGTTGCAGCGGGTGCTGGAGGCGGGCGAAGAGATCGGCTTGCGGCTGGCCGAGCCGGGCGAATTCACCCGTCGCGCCTACCTGAACGACAAGCTGGACCTGGCGCAAGCCGAAGCGGTGGCCGACCTGATCGACGCCTCGACCGAAGCGGCGGCCAAGTCGGCGTCGCAATCGCTGTCGGGCGCGTTCTCGAAAACGGTGAACACGCTGGTGGGCAGCGTCACCAACCTGCGCATGCTGGTGGAGGCGACGCTGGACTTCCCGGAAGAAGAAATCGACTTCCTGGAAAAATCCGACGCGCGTGGGCAACTGAAGGGCATCGTTGACGCGCTGGAGCAAGTGTTCAGGCAGGCAGCGCAGGGCGCCTTGCTGCGCGAAGGCCTGAACGTGGTGCTGGTGGGGCAGCCGAACGTCGGCAAATCGTCGCTGCTGAATGCGCTGGCGGGGAATGACGTCGCCATCGTCACGCCGATCGCCGGCACCACGCGCGACAAGGTCACCGAGACCATCCAGATCGAAGGCATCCCGCTGAACATCATCGACACCGCCGGCATCCGCGCGGCGGAAGAAGCGGTGGACGTGGTGGAGCGCATCGGCATCGAGCGCACCTGGGGCGAGGTTGGCAAGGCTGACGTGATCCTGCACCTGCTGGACGCCGACCACGGCCCGTCGCGTGCCGACGAAAGCATCATGGCCGCCTTCCCGCAAGGCGTGCCGGTGCTGCGCATCTGGAACAAGATTGACTTGTCCGGCCACAAGCCGGCGGTGGACGCGATGGACGACGCCACCCACATCTACCTGTCGGCCAACAGCCACTTGGGGATCGACCTGCTGCGCAAGGAACTGCTGCGCATCGCCGGCTGGCAGCAAACCGGCGAATCGCTATACCTGGCGCGCGAGCGCCACCTGATCGCGCTGAAAAACGCCGGCGCCCACCTGGCGCGCGCCGGCGAGCACGCCGCCCAAAGCGACCAGTCGCTCGACCTGTTCGCCGAAGAACTGCGGCTGGCGCAAGTGCAGCTATCGAGCATCACCGGCGCCTTCTCCTCCGACGACCTGCTGGGCGTCATCTTCAGCCGCTTCTGCATCGGCAAATAAAACCTGGGGTCAGTTCTGCCAAATGTACATGAGTCCGTGTACGTTTGGCAGAACTGACCCCGGAGTTTTAGTAGGGGGCGCCGGTGAGGTCGAGCTTGATTTGCCAGACGGCGCCGGCGCCGGTGATGTAGAGCGTCTTGCCGTCGGCGCCACCGAAGGCGGCGTTGGTGACGTTGGCGTCGACGTGGATCGTCGCCAGCTGCTTGCCGGCCGGCGTGAAGACGCGGATGCGCTTGTCCGTGTGCTCGGTGACGTAGATGTTGCCCTGGCAGTCGACCGCCATGCCGTCGGGGATGCCCAGCTTCTCGACCAGGTCCTTGCCTGGCTGCGGCACGCCGTTGACGATGGCATACGCGCGCAGCACGCCGTGCTCGCCCACCATGCCGTTCACGTACAGCACGTCGCCCTTGGGCGACAGCGAGACGCCGTTCGGGTTCTTCAGCGTGTCTTCCACCACCGTGACCTTGCCGTCCGTGCCGACGCGGTACACGCGCGTCTTGTCCTGGCCGCCCGGCGCGGCGGCGCGCTGGAAGTCCGGGTCGCTGAAGTACAGCGTGCCGTCTTCCGCCAGTGCCATGTCGTTCGGCGAGTTGAAGACGTTGCCGTCAAACTTGCCGACCACGTCGCTGCGCTTGCCGTCCAGCGTGTACAGCGATACCGATTTGTATTTGTGCGTCGCCGCCAGGAGGTTGCCGTGGCCGTCGGTCGCCAGGCCGTTGCTGCCGCTGTCGTTGATGGCGACACTGACCTTGCCGCTGGCATCCAGCTTGAGGATGCGCGACGGGAAGCCGGGCCCAAACGTGAAGTCGGAGAAGTACAGCGCGTCCTTGATCCATACCGGCCCTTCGTACAGGCCCGGCTCGGCGCGCGTGCTGTTGGCGGCGGCGATGCGGGTGGCGGTCAGCTCGCCGGCCGGCGCCTGGCCCGTGCATGCCGCAGTCGCGGCGAAGACCTGCGGGGCGGCCAGCATGGCTGCCAGGCTGAGGACGATGTGGCGTAGTTTCATTGGGCGGAACCTGTCGGTGCGGTAAAGATCATGTGGAATTTGCGCGGCGTCTCCGGCTTGAAGGGCGGGGACACACGCAGCGCTTGCATTACGGCTTCATCATAGTGCGGCTGCCGCAGCTATGGTACAGCATCAGCTGGTATCGCTTCGCGCAGCATGCTCAGGCGGCGTCGGCTTGTGGGCGGTGCACGATCACGCAGTCGCGGCCGGCTTTCTTGGCTGCGTACAGGCAGCCGTCGGCGGCAGCCAGCATGGCGGCGGCGTCGGCCAGGTGGTCCTTGTCGAAGGTGGCCACGCCGATGCTCATGGTGACGTGCGGCCGCATCGCCGCCGGCGCATGCATGATGGCCAGCGAGGCGATCCTGGCGCGGATGGTTTCCGCCACCAGCGCTGCCTGCTCGGAACTGGTGTCCGGCAATACGGCGCCGAACTCCTCGCCGCCGTAGCGCGCCGCCAGATCGGCCGGGCGTTGCAGGGCGGCAGCGAAGGCTTCCGCCACCAGCGTCAGGCAGGCGTCGCCTTGCTGGTGGCCGAAGTGGTCGTTATAGGCTTTGAATGAGTCGATGTCCATCAGCAGCAGCGACATCTGGCCGTCGTGGCGCGCGGCGCGGCGCAGTTCGCGGTCCAGCGCGACGTCGAAGTGGCGGCGGTTGGCGATGCCGGTCAGGCCGTCGACATAGGATTGCGCCCGCAGCTGCTCGGCCTGGCTGCGCAGCTGGCGCTCGCGGCCGACGATGCTGCTGATGTCGCTGACTTCGATCAGACAGTAGCGTTCCTTGCCTTCGCTGAACGGCGTGACCGAGACTTGCTGCTCGACCCGCTCGCCGCCCCAAGTGCCGGCCGGGTACAGCGGGAAGGGCGATGGATTCAGCGCTGGCGACAGCTGCTGCGGCAGGTTGCTCTGCATCGCGCTCAGCACCGCCTGCTCCAGCCGCTGCCCGCGCAGCTCGCCATATAAATCGAACAAGTCCTGGCCCTGCACGCGGTGCGACGAGCGCCCCGAACGGCTGGCCATCCACTGGTTCCACATGACGATGTGGTGGTGGGCGTCGATGACGATCAGTCCCAGCTGGGCCAGTCCGAGCACGCGCGCGGAGAGGGGGCTGGCCGATGTAGTTGCTTGTTCAGACATGCGTGCTTTCCTGAGAGGAATAGTAAACGTGTCACGATTATAAGGGCAGGCGCGCGGCTTGCATCACTATCGCTTCTCCCTTTTTCATTGAAAAATATTTCGCCCTCTCCAGCCTCAGCGGTGGATGTGGCCGCCACGTTTATCCTGCTATTATTGATTGTCGCAAATGGTTGTGCGGTGTCATGCAATCATTGAGAAATCTCATGTTCGCGGCAATCCGCTGAAGTAACCTTGCAACTTACTGAGCTTGCCTGGAAGGAGAGGGTCGTGGAACCGCTACAAGAGAGTATCTCCGATGACGGCGCCGCCGCCCGGCCGCCCGCCGGGTCGACGCCCACGCCGCCGGTGCGCGCGCGCCATATGCTGCCACCCAAGGGCGCCTGCTGGTATTGTGAAAAGCCGCTCGACAATGTGCGCCGCTTCTGCGACAAGGAGTGTGCCGACGCCTTTGATGAAGAGAAGGAATACACCCGCTAAGCCGCAGGCCGGACGCTAGTCCATCGCGCCCTGCAAGGCCGCCAGCGCCGCTTCAAAATCGAACTGGTGCGCCGCCTCCGTCACTTCCTGAAATACTTCCACTCCCAGGCTTTGCGCCAGCACCGTGGCCGATTGCTCCAGCACATCGATTGCCGCACCGTCACCCTCATCCAGCAGACGCGCCAGATGCAGCAACAACATGCGGGTTTCCGGCACGACGGCCGGTGGCGGACTGCCCTCCAGCCGGTTTTGCGGATCGCCGTCCAGCACCTCGTCGATGACCACGATCAGCTGGCGCAGGGCCGTTTCCAGCTGCGCCAGCGGCGCCGACCAGGCCTGCACCGGGCCGGCGCACAGCAGCTCCAGCTGCGACGCCAGCAGGTACACCTGCTGCGCGCCGATCATGCCGGCCGCGCCCTTGAGCGTGTGGACGATGCGCTGCGCGTGGCCGGGCTCGTTGTTGTCGAATGCCTGGCGCGCCTGGCAGCCGCTGTCCGGGTAACGCTGGCGGAAGCGGCGCAGGATTTGCAGGTAGAGGTCGCGGTCGCCCATCAGCTGTTGCAGGCCGGTTTCCACCTGCAGGATGTGGCCCGCGACGGGCTGGCTGGTTGGCGTCATCGCGTGCAATTATTTGGTGGTGAACGACCAGCTGCGCGTGACCGCCACGCCGGCCACCGTGCCACTGAAGCTGACATCGTAGGTGGTGGCGGCGCTCAGTGGCGACAGCGGGATGATGGCGGCGGCGCTCGGTATATCATGGTTGTTGCCGGCCGCATAGCTCAGCAAGCGGGTGCTGAGCGCCGTGCCGCCGCGCGGGACCACGGTAAAGCTTTGCACCACCACCTCGCCCCTGTTACCGCCATATTGGTCCGCGTGCACGCTGATCGGGTAGCCCACCAGATTCTGGTTGGGCACCGGGTCCGGCGCTTCCGTGTCGCTGTAGAAGTTGACCGGCACGCCAGTCTGATTGTTAAGCGGATAGGTGACGATCACGCCCTTGCCCAGGCTGTTGTAGCTGCCTGTGGCGCCGAAGTTGGCGGTGAAATAGGTGTAGCCACCGGTGATGGTGGCCGAGCCGGCGCCGATTTCGCGGAAAGCCGGATCGAAGATCACGTAGCGGTGGTAGATGGCGGTAATCAGCTCTTCCGCCTGGGAGAAGCCGGAAGTGTTGGTGGTGGCGGAGATCACCTCGCCGGCGGCGTAGACGCTGCCCAGCGTATAGTTGGCCGCCGTCAGGCGGTCGAGCAGCTTGGTGCCGGTAAAACCGGTCAAGCCGGCGGTCTGATCATGGGTGATGGTTTTGTTGCTACGCTGATAATTCGAATGCCCCAGCGCCGCGGCATCGATCAGGCTGTTGCGGGTCAACACTGCGACGCCGACCTGGGAGCGGCGGTAGTTGATCCAGTTGAGGCCGTCCGTGGCATTGTCACCGCTCAACGCAGGCGCTCCCGGCTCCTGTGCCGCAGGCGGCGTGGTGGTGGCGTTCTTGCGCCGGACAGCTTCCTCGTCGGTGCCGCCGATGCCGCAGCCGGCCAACAGGCTGGCTGTTAGCAGCCCGGCCCATGTCAGACGCAATTTTCCCATGATGAACTCCTTTGCCATGTGACAATTCTAAGCGGTATTTCGAAAGTGTTGCACGCGTTAGGCGTGTACTAAAAATGGTAAGCTTGCCGTTTCTTTCGGATTGCACCTGTTTTGAAGCCATTACACCGCCAGCGCATGCAGCGCGCCAAGTTTGCTCTGCCCAGCATCGTCACGCTGATGTCGATCGCCTGCGGCTTCGGCAGCATCGTCATTTCGGTCGACAACGCCGTCGACGGTCTTGCCGCTGATTACCGGCTGGCGGCCGTGCTGCTGGTGCTGGCCGGCGTGTTCGACGCGCTGGACGGCTTTGTCGCGCGCGCCACCAACACGCAGTCCGAATTCGGCATGCAGCTGGACTCAATCGCCGACGTGATGAACTTCGGCTGTGCCCCCGGCTTGCTGCTGTATTGCTGGGGCTTCCAGAAGCTGGGCCTGGATTACCCGACGCTGCTGCGCCTCGGCGGCATGGCCAGCTTTTTCTTTGTTGCCTGCGGCGCGCTGCGGCTGGCGCGTTTCAACGTCAACGTCGGCCGCACCGATCCGCGTTATTTCGTCGGCATGCCGATCACCGCCGGCGCCGCCTGCGTGGCATCGGTGGTGGTGGCCTGGCCGGAGCCGGCCGCCTCGGTGCTGAACGGCAGCCTGATCGTGCTGCTGCTGTTCGTGGTCGGCACGCTGATGGTGTCCACCGTGCGCTTCCCCAGCTCGAAACAGAAGAAGAGCTGGGCTGCGCTGGTGCTGCTGCTGGTAAATCTTGGCCTGCTTGCGTGGCTGCAGATGGCGTACTTCGTGCTGTTCTTCCTGGTCTACATCATCGGCACGCTCGCGCTGAATGCTGCGTGGAAGACCGGCTGGCAAGGCATCGCCCCGCCGGTCATCTACGGCGACGACGATTAAGCCACGCAATCAAGCAACTTCGTGGCCACGGGCCGCACGCAGGATCTCGAACCACTGGCTGCGGCTCAGGCTGAACTGGGTCGCTTCCACCGCTTCCTTCACCGCTGCAATGCGGCCCGAGCCGGTCAACGGCAGCGGGCGGCTAGGCAGCTGCATAATCCACGCAAACACCACGCTGCCGAACGGGCGCTGTAGTTCGTCGGCTACCTTCTGGATCACCGCGCGCACGCGCACGCCAGCGGCGTCATCGCTGCTGAACAGGCGGCCGCCGGCCAGCGGCGACCAGATCATCGGCGCCACGCCCAGGTCTTGCAGGCCGTCGAAGGTTTCATCGAACATCGGCGTCACGTTCAGTGGCGAGAATTCCACCTGGTTGGTGGCCAGCTTGATGCGGCGGTTCAGGCTCTCGAGCTGGTGGCGGCTGAAGTTGGAGACGCCGAAGTGCTTGACCTTGCCATCCTGGCGCAGGCGCTCGAAGGCACCGGCGATTTCATCGAAATTCATCAGCGGATCCGGGCGGTGGATCAGCAGCAGGTCCAGGTGACCGGTGCCCAGCTGGCGCAGCGAATTCTCGGCCGAGGCGATGATGTGGCTGGCGCTGGTGTCATAGTGCTGGATGGTGTGCTCCGGGCGCGCCGCCGACAGCAGCTTGATGCCGCATTTGCTGACGATCTGCATCTTGTCGCGCAGCGAAGGCTGTAGCTTCAGCGCTTCGCCGAAGGTGGCCTCGACGCCGTAGCCGCCGTAGATGTCCGCATGGTCGAAGCTGGTGACGCCCATGGCCAGCGCCTGCTCGATCCAGTCGACGCGCTGCTGCGGCGTCAGGTTCCATTCGTTCATGCGCCACATGCCGGCGACGACGCGCGACAGCGTCAGGCCGCCAGGATAGGTGACAAGGGAAGGGCAGGACAGGTCGGTCATGAGCATACTTTCCAAGCGTAAATGTGAGGCAGGAATTATAGTATGATCATTACGTCTATTAGACCGAACGGAGAAATCAACGTGGGTTTTTTATCGTTTCTGAAGTCTAAGCCGGAATCCGCCGCTGCTGCGGAGGTTGAGGCTGCCGCGTCGGCCGAAACTGTCGCATTGGCCGAGGACGCCGCAGTCCTCATCACCCGTACCGAAATCATCGACAAACGCCAGCGCCTGGCCGGCTACCGCTTCGGCGCCTCGGCTGCCGAGCCGGTGCTGGTCGATGCGCTGGTGGTGGCGCAGGTGCCGGAGTTTGCACAGCAGCGCATGGCCCTGGTGCCGCTCAGTGCCGAGGCGGTGGCTGCCGGCCTGCACCTGCCGCTGGCGGCGCCGCATACCGTATTCCTGCTGGAGCACACGGCTGCCGACGCGGCTGCCATCTTGCGCGCGGCCGGCAGCCAGGTCGCGCTGCATGGCGTGTCGCTGAAGGACGAGGACGCCGCGTTGCTGTCCTCGGCCAATCTGGCGCTGCTGTCGCTGAACGAGCTGCCGCTGACCGAATTCCAGGCACTGTGCAAGCAGCTGCATCTGAATTATCCGCATCTGAAGCTGCTGGTCGACGGTGTCGCGACCTGGGACGAGCAGCGCATGCTGCTGTCGTGGGGCGCCAGCTATTTCATGGGGCCGTTCCTGACCACCACCGACAAGGTCGACCCGGACGCCAAGATCGACCAGAGCCGCATGACCTCGATCGAGCTGCTGAACCTGCTGCGCACCGATGCCGAGCTGCCGGCGATGATCGAGGTAGCCAAGCGTGATCCGGGCATGACCTATCAGGTGCTGCAATGGGCGAACGCGCCGGCCAACGGCCAGACCACCAAGGTGACCAGCCTGCAACAGGCCTTCATGGTGCTGGGACGGAATCAGCTGTATCGCGGGCTGACGGTGTCGATGTTCCGCCTGGGCGGCGGCGCCAACAAGGAGCGTGATGAATCATTGCTGGAAGTGGCGCTGACGCGCGCGCGTTTCCTGGAGACGTGCAGCAAGCTGCCGCAGGCCAGGCGCGATGAGCTGTTCCTGGTCGGTTTGCTGTCGCTGTTTGATGTGTTGCTGGGCGTGCAGATGGAGCAGCTGGTCGGCAAGATGCATCTGTCGGACGATATTCGCGATGTGCTGCTGGGGAAGGAGGGCGTCTACAGCCCGTATCTGACAATGGTGTTGCTGCTGCAGCGTGACAAGGTCGGGCCGGCGCTGGAGATTGCGGCGCAGCTGGAGATTGATATCGACAGCCTGCCGCAGGTGGGGCAGGCTGCCTTTGAGTGGGCGCAGGCTTCGATGCAGCACACCGGCGCCGACTAGACCCGCACGCGTGATGTGTCGGGGTCAGACCCCGACGCCGGGCGTCAATGCAGCATACCTGTGTCGGGGTCAGACCCCGACGCCGCTGAACTTGCCAGCGGCGCCAACGGGGTTATTTCAGCCAGAGGCGGATCGAGTCCCAGGCGCGGCCGAAGATCGAGGCTTGCTCCACCGTCTCCAGCGCCACCACCGGCAGTTCCAGCATCGGCTTGCCGTCCACCACCATTTTCAGCGTGCCGACGCGGCTGTTTTCAGCCAATGGCGCCACCAGCGGGTCCTTGCGCTCCAGCGCAGGCTTCATCTTGCCAGCCACGCCTTTCGGCACGGTCACCATCACGTCCTGTGCGAAACCGATCTTGACCGCGTTCTTCGTGCCCTTCCAGATTTCCGGCGTGGCGATCGGCTGGCCTTTCGAGTACAGCTTGACGGTGTCGAAGTTCTGGAAGCCCCAGTTCAGCAGCTTCTGGCTTTCCTGCGTGCGCACCTGGTCCGACGACGTGCCCAGCACCACCGAGATCAGGCGACGCTCGCCGGCGCCGTTCGGGCGCTTGGCCGAGGCGATCATGCAGTAGCCGGCCGCTTCGGTGTGGCCGGTCTTCATGCCGTCAACGGTCGGGTCCAGCCACAGCAGGCGGTTGCGGTTCTGCTGGGTGATCTTGTTGTAGGTGAAGCTTTTCACCGAGTCGATCTTGTAGAACTCAGGGAAGTCCTTGATGACGTGCTGCGCCAGGCTCGACAGATCTTGCGCGGTCGAATAGTTTTCCGGCGACGGCAGACCGTGCGGATTGGCGAAGTGGGTCGAGGTCAGGCCCAGCCGCTGCGCTTCCTTGTTCATCAGCACCACAAAGGCGGACTCGTCGCCGGCCACTGCTTCGGCCAGCGCCACGGCGGCGTCGTTACCCGACTGCACCATCAGGCCGTACAGCAGGTCGTTGATGCTGACCGGCGTGGCCGGGTCGATGAACATCTTGGAGCTGGAGGCATCCACTTTCCATGCCTTGGTCGACACGTTGACCATCTGGTTCAGCGTGATCTTCTTGTCGCGCAGCGCGCCGAAGGTGACGTAGGCGGTCATGATCTTGGTCAGCGAGGCCGGCTCGATGCGGGCGTTCGGGTCCTGCGAAGCGATGATCTGGCCGCTGGTGGCATCCAGCAGCAGCCAGGACTTGGCAGCGATGTTCGGCGCAGGCAGCGTTTGCGCTACGGCCGAGGTCATCAACATCACACTGGTGGCCAAGGCCGCGATAATTTTCTTCATTGGGATCTGGTGTAAAAGTTAAAAGCCGGATGATTATAGTTGCTTAATCAGCAGTTGCGGTGTCCGCTTCAGCCTCGGTTAAGTCTGCGCCGCCCCACAATTGCATCACCCAGCTCTTGATATGGCCGAGCTTGCGGTGGAAGAAGTGGTCGGCGCCGGGGATGACGATGACCGGAATCTCCTGCGGGCGCAGCCAGTCCAGCACGTCGGCCAGCGGGATGGTGTCGTCCTGTTCGCCGTGGATCAGGATGGTGTCGGCCGGGATGTCGGCCATCTGCCATTTCTTGGCGGCGGCGCCGACCAGCACCAGGCGCTCGGCCGGATTGCCGGCCGCAACCAGGCGCTGCGCCAGCTGTGACTGCACATAGGTGCCGAAGGAGAAGCCGGACAGCGCCACCGGCAGGCCGGGGAATTTTTCCGTCATCCACTGGTGCAGGATGGCCATGTCGTCGGTTTCGCCCTGGCCGTGGTCGTGCACGCCTTCGGACTTGCCGACGCCGCGGAAGTTGATGCGCGCCACCACGTAGCCGAGGCTGACGAAGGTGCGCATCAGCGTCACCGCCACCTTGTTGTCCATGGTGCCGCCGTACAGCGGATGCGGGTGCGCCACCAGCGCAACGCCGCGCGGGGCCGCGTCATCGTGCGGGTAATCGATGACGCCTTCCATTTGACCGGCGCCGCCGGCCAGGGTGAATTTTTCGCTCTTGTTCATATGCTCAGATTTTCAGACGTTCCACAATTTCGCCCTTGGCCAGGTGGCGGTCGATGATTTCATCGATGTCGGCGGTGTCGACGTAGGTGTACCAGGTGCCTTCCGGGTAGATCACCAGCAGCGGGCCTTCCTCGCAGCGGTTCAGGCAACCGGCCTGGTTGATGCGGACCTCGCCCTTGCCGTACATATCGAGTTCCTTGCAGCGCTTCTTGGCGTGCTTTTGCGCCACTTCGGCGCCGTGGTCGCCGCAGCTGTTGCGGCCGTCGTCACGCTTGTTCATGCAAAAGAAGACGTGGTGTTTGTAGTAGGGTTGATCGCTCATGGCTGCACCTCCGGGGATTCGTAGCCGCTATGATACCTTGGCGGCGTTCAGCTTGTGGGATGGCAGCCACAGGAACCAGACCGCAAAGAACGGCCACAGCAGCGACAGGAACTGTGCTGCGCCGTTGAAATTCAGGAATTTGCCCTGCACCCATGTTTGCAAAGTGGCCACAAAGTAAGGGTTGGCCGGCGTGGTGTTGATGATCGCCAGGCCCAGCAGCAGGGTGGTGATGGCCAGCCGCCGCTGCGCCACGTGCGGTGCGTACGCCAGGCCGGCCAGCATGATGGCGCCGATCAGGAAGCCGCCCTCGGCGCCTGGCGTGACCCAGACGAAGGCGTTTTCCGGCGAAAACAGCAGCGCGGTGGCCAGGCCTTTGACCAGAATGGCGGCGGCGATCATGGCGGCCACTAGCAGGCCGCGCGGCGCCGGCTTGCGCAGCAGGCACAGCAGCGTCAGGCCGGCGCCCACCATGCCGCAGGCGGTGATGATGGTTTCGGACAGCCAGTATTGTTCGACGGTCAGCTCGACGTTGGGACGGATCAGGTCGCCGAGGTCGATTTCCATGTCCAGCAGTTGCGACAGCCAGTCGGACAGGATGGGCAGCAGCTGGCCCAGGCCGTACAGGAAATTTTGCGGGTAGATCTGCGCCAGCGGCCACAATGCCAGCAGCACCAGGCCCTGGCTGGCGTGCGGCGCGAACCAGGCCTGGCGCAGGCGTTGCAGTTCGCTCTGGTCGAGCAGGCGGCGCACGGTCAGTACGCCGATCAGGCCGCCGATCGCGCAGCCGGCGGCGTTGGTGTAGAAGTCCAGATTGGAGGAGACGCGGGTGGGCAGGAAGGTCTGCACCGCTTCCATGGTGCCGGACACCAGCGCGCCGCAGGCGGTGGCGATCAGCAGTGCCCAGATGTTCTTGATGCGCGGGTACAGCGCGTAGGCGATCAGCGTACCCAGCGGGATGTAGCCGATGACGTTGGTGATGGCGTCGAACAGCGTCCAGTAGCGCGGCATCTTCGTGGTTTCCAGGAAGATGAATGGCGACAGCCCCTGGTTGTGCCAGCCGGAGAAGGGGAACCAGCTGGCGTAGACGATCAGGAGCAGATAGGCCAGCAAGGCCGCGCGTGTGATGGGCGAGGTACGGCTGACGGGCGCCAATGGCGGCTTGGCAGGACTCTTCGGCGCGGCATCCGCAGGTCCGGCCGGCGCAGCCGCGTCCGCTGGCGTCGATGTAGCCGGTGCGCCCGCCGGAGCCGATGCCGTGGCCATGGCCGGCGCGGCCGAAGGAGGCGAAGGAGCCGACGCAGCCGATGAAGCCGGAGTGGTCGCCGCGAGCGGGGGCGTGGCGCTGGCTGCGTCCTCCGCAGGGTTGGGCGCCGGCGGTGGGGCCGGCGTGTTTTCCGTCATGTCGACGGCGGCAGCGCCGCCAGCCAGGCCAGCAACTCGGCCGCCACCGCATCGCTGGCGTCGGCCATGGCGCGCGCGCCGCCGGCGGCATCCGCGCTGGGCGCCGGCTTGCTGCTGCTGAAGGTCTTCTGATCCACCAGCTTGTGATTGCGGAACACCGACGCCCGCACCCGCAGCACGCCCTGGCTGCTGGTGGCGCTATCGAAGTTCTGCGCGAAATCCTCCACCTCCATGCGCAGCACGGTGGCGCTGGCCGCCGCATCGGTGGTCGACAGCACTTTTACACCGCCGTGCGACAGATTGGTCTTGAAACGCTGCGTCAGCAATTGCAGCGGCGTCGCCGTCCACTGGTTGTAGGCGTAAGGCCGCGACTGGCGCGCATCGGCGTACAGCAGGCGATACTGCATGCGCTCCGAATCCAGCGCCGCCGGCCCGGTCACGTCGGCCACAATAATCGCACCGACATTGCTGGCGCTGGTGGCCGGTGCGGACAGCGGCCCGAAGTCATACTGCGCGGTCGGCTGGCCCTTGCTGGCGCAGCCGCCCAGTGCCAGCGCTGCGGCGGCAATCATGATCCCGTTACGGATGGTGTTGGTCATCATCTCGCTATCCTTATTTCGTAGGCGCTGCAAAGCCTTCTTCACCCGGTCCAGGCGGTGTGCCTGGCGCGCCGAAGATCAGGCTTTGTGGACGGTCGTTAATCTTGTTCATGGTACGGCGCAAGGCGCGCATCGACGCACGCGTATCGTCCGACAGCGAATTCACCTGCGGCAGCGTATCCAGTTCCAGCCCACCGGCCACCGCGTCGACCGAACCGCCGATGCGCTCCACCTGCGTGGTGATGCGGTCGATCGGCCCGCCCGGTGCTTGCAGGCCGGTGGTCAGCTTGTTGACGTCGGTGGCCAGCGCGTTGACCGAGTTCAGCGTCTTCTGCGCCTCGTTGGCCAGCGCCGGCAGCTTGTCGATGGTCGGTTGCAGCTTTTCCGGAATGTCGCGGTACTTCTGCGCGGTTTCGCTGACGTCGGAAAACGCGCCGAGGATGGTCTTGCGGTTCTCGTCGCTCAACAGATCGTTCAGGCGGCGCGTCGCTTCCTCGGTCTGCGACAGGATCTCCTTGCCGCGCTTTTCTAACTGGTCGAAGAAGCCCTGGCGCAGCGGTATGCGCGCCGGACGATCGGCACTCGACGGCAGCAGCGGCGAGCCGACCTTGTCGTCGTCCAGCGCGATGAAGGCGATGCCGGTCACGCCCTGGTAGCCGAGCGAGGCAAAGGTGGTGGTGGTGATCGGCGCATCGGTATTGATGTTCAGCGTCACCAGGATCTGGCCGGCCACTTTCGGGTCGAAGGCGATGCCGCCGACACGGCCGACTTCCAGCCCGCGATAGCGGATCGGCGCCTGCGGATTCAGGCCGGGTATCGACTGCGCGGTGGCGATCACGTACGGCGTGCGCTCCTCGCGGTCACGGTTGAACCACAGGCCGAACAGGATGGCCGCAATCAGCAGCGTGATCGTGAAAAAGCCGGTGGTGAGGGCATGGGAACGGTTTTCCATCATTTCTCCGTTGATGTTTTTTCTTCAAGCGCTTCCAGCGCGCGGCGGCCGCGGTCGCCGAGGAAGAACTCCTTGATGAATGGGTGATCGACTTTCAGCAGGTCTTGCAGTGGGCCGAGCGCGATCACGTGTTTTTCCGCCAGCACGGCGATGCGGGTGGACAGCGCGAACAGTGTGTCCAGGTCGTGGGTAACCATCACCACGGTCAGGCCCAGTTCGCGGTGCAGCGATTTGATCAGGCGTACAAAGGCTTCCGACAGGTCGGGATCAAGGCCGGCGGTCGGTTCGTCGAGGAACAGCAGCTTCGGCTCCAGCGCCAGTGCGCGCGCCAGCGCCACCCGTTTGACCATGCCGCCGGACAGGTCGGACGGCATCTTGTTGGCATGCTCAGGGCCGAGGCCGACCATATTCATTTTCAGCAGCACAGCGTCGTGCACCAGGTCTTCCGGCAGCACGTGCAGTTCGCGCATCGGCTGGGCGATGTTCTCGAACACGGTCAGCGCCGAATACAGCGCGCCCTGCTGGAACAGCATGCCCCAGTGGTTGCGCAGCTGCTGCAGCTGGTCGGAATCGATTTCGCTGATGTCCTCGCCGAACACGCGCACGCAGCCGCGCGCCGGCCGCTCCAGCCCCAGCATCTGCCGCACCAGCGTGGTCTTGCCGGTGCCGGAACCGCCGACGATGGACAGGATCTCGCCCTGCTCGATTTCCAGGTTCAGGTCCTGGTGCACGACGGTGCGGCCGTACTTGGTCCACAGGCCGGTGATCTCGACCACCGGCACGCTGCCGTCCAGCGTCAGTTCGCCGGTGCCTGGTCCGCAGGTGCTGATTTGTTCGCTCATGTCAGAACCCCACGCCGCTGAAGACGATCGCAAACACTGCGTCGGCCAGGATCACTGCGGTAATCGCCGTCACCACCGAGGTGGTGGTGCCGCGTCCCAGACTTTCGGTATTCGGCTTGATGCGCAGGCCGAAGTGGCAGGACACCAGCGCGATCAGCATGCCGAACACCACGCCCTTGCCGATGCCGATCATGTAGTTCGCCAGCGGCACGGCTTCCGGTAGTTTCATCAGGAAGTACTGCGGCGACAGGTTCAGCTCCACCTGCGCCGACAGCATGCCGCCCAGCAGTGCGATGGTGTCGGTCCAGATCACCAGCAGCGGCATGGCGATGGCCAGGGCCAGCACCTTCGGCATGATCAGGCGGAAGCCGTGCGAGATGCCCATCACCAGCATGGCATCCAGCTCCTCGGTCACGCGCATCACGCCCAGCTGCGCGGTGATCGATGAACCGGAGCGGCCGGCCACCAGGATCGCCGCCAGCAGCGGTCCCAGTTCGCGGATGATGCTCATGCCGAGCAGGTTGACCAGGAAGATGTCGCCGCCGAAGTTGCGCAGCTGCTGCGCCGATAAAAACGAGAACACCACGCCGATCAGGAAGCCGACCAGCGCGGTGATGCCCAGCGCCTGGAAGCCGGCGTGGTAGATGTTGGCGGAGATTTCCTTCCATGGTCCGCGCATCGGATGGCGGATGAAGCGGCCGATGTCCAGCACCAGCTGGCCGATCAGGCGCAGCAGACCGGTCAGGTGCTCGAAGAACAGCAGCACGGCAAAGCCCAGCTTCATCACCAGCGTCAGGCGGTGCTGGCGCGCGCGCGGCAGTTCCAGCGTGCCGGTGGTTTCCAGGCGGTTGAAGAATTCCTCCAGCTCCGCCGGCAGTTGAAGATTGGCCGGGCGGCGCTTGCCCCAGGCGTTCCAGAACAGCTGGGCGCCGATGTGGTCCATGCTGTCCACCGCCGTCAGGTCCCATTTGATATTGCTGTCCGCGAGCGTTTTGATGAAGGTGGTGATGGTGGCCATGGCCTTGCCTTGGGCCAGTGCGTGAACCTGCCATGTGCCGGTCGCGGCGACGGCGCCGGCATTCAGGGTCAGGGTAGGCTCTTGGGCGGTAGGCATAACCTCCAGTTTAAGGGAGATTGGCCCGGGCCGCTACCAGAGCCTACGTCTGGGGTGCGCTGTCTCGCTCTTAAGTTATACCCCGCAAACCAGAACCGAGGTACAAGCCTCAGGCTGCCAGTCTTCGGGCCTGCCGCTTGGGCGCCGGGGTCTCTGCGGCCTTGGGTTTGGCCGGCGCATAGTCGGACGCCAGCAGGGCGTCGGCTTCCGCCTTGTCCATGCCCTGCGTGTGCAGATAGCGTGCAACCATGGCCACCAGCCGCTCCAGCGCAATGCGGTGGGTGGCATCGGTATTCGCATACAGCCAGTCGGCGAAAGCCATGAAGCGCTGGAAGGGCTGCTCGCCCAGCAGCACCGGCAGCGTATGTTCAAAGCGGCCGGAGTTGGCCACCAGGTCCCAGTAGCGGGCGAAACGCACCAGCCGCTGCATGGTTGCAAAGTCGATATCGCGGTTGGCCAGGATGGTGTACGGCGCATACGGGTCGTACACCATGCCGAATTCCTGCGTGTGGCGGATGATCGGCGTGCCGCGCAGACGCTTCAGGATGCCGAACTGGATCTCGTGCGGCTCCAGCGCCCACAGCTTGTTGAAGCCTTCGGCAAAGCTCTCCACCGTCTCGCCGGGCAGGCCGGCGATCAGGTCGACGTGCATGTGGGCGTGCGACTGGGTGGTCAGCCAGCGGATGTTGTCGGCCGCCTTCTGGTTGTCCTGCTTGCGGCTGACCAGCGTTTGCACCGCCGGGTTGAAGCTCTGGATGCCGATCTCGAATTGCAGCGCGCCGGGAGGGAACTTGCTGATGCCCTCTTTCAGTGCGTCCGGCAGGTGGTCCGGCACCAGCTCGAAGTGGGCGTAGACCGGATCTTCCGGATGGGCTTCCAGCTTATCCAGGAAGAACTGCATGATCTTCAGGCTGGTCTTGATGTTCAGGTTGAAGGTGCGGTCGACGAATTTGAACAGGCGGGCGCCGCGCTGGTATAGCGACTCCATCTCGGCCAGGAAGCTGTCCAGTGCGAACGGCCAGGCGGTCTTGTCCAGCGCGGACAGGCAGAACTCGCACTTGAACGGGCAGCCGCGCGACGCTTCCACATATAAGGTGCGGTTCTTGATGTCGTCGTCGCTATATAGCGAGTAGGGCAGCTTGATCTCGGCCATCGGCGGCTGCACGCCGGCGTGCACCTTCATCAGCGGCTTGGGGCCGTTGAGGATTTCGCCGCACAGTTTGGGGAAGGTGACGTCGCCCCAGCCGGTAATCACATAATCGGCCAGCTTGACGATTTCCTGCTCATTAGTCTCGTGCGAGACTTCCGGGCCGCCCACCACCACCACCACCTGCGGCGCCACGCGCTTGAGCATGGCGACGACCTTGGTGGTCTCTTCCACGTTCCATATATAGATGCCGAAACCGACGATCTTCGGCGAGTACGACAGGATGCGTTCAACGATCTCGGTCGCCTTGGCACCGATGACAAATTCCTGCAGGCGCGTTTGTTCCTGCAGCGCGCCCATATTGGCGAGCAGATAGCGCAGCCCCAGCGAGGCATGGGTATAGCGGGCGTTGAGCGTGGTAAGTAAGATAGACATTCGCTTATTTTACCCTTGCCAGACGCTCCGGCCCTTGCTATAGTTCGCTCCCTCGCAAAACGACGCATGCAAATGCGAGTGAAGTGAGAGAAAAGAAGAGCTTGACGGGATGTGCGAAACGCCTCATAATCTTGCCTCTTCGCTGATGAACAAAACGCTTCTCAGCAGTAGTAAAGATCTTTAAAAATTTACAGTCGATAAGTGTGGGCGTTTGATGCTGCAACAAAAAGCATTAAATGCTCAACAAAGAAATATTCAGTAGAAATACTGTCAGTATTTTTGAGAAGAGCGAACCAG
>NZ_FNEQ01000010.1 GCF_900100205.1 Duganella sp. OV510
CCACTGCTGGTCACTGGTTCGCTCTTCTCAAAAATACTGACAGTATTTCTACTGAATATTTCTTTGTTGAGCATTTAATGCTTTTTGTTGCAGCATCAAACGCCCACATTTATCGACTGTAAATTTTTAAAGATCTTGCACTGCGTGCCGCGAAGCGTTTTGTTCGTCAGCGAAGAAGGAAGAGTATGAAGCGTTTGCAGCATTTCGTCAACCTTCTTTTTCTCTCGCTTAACTCAGCATTTACATGCGGTGTCTTGCGAGGGACAGAATCATATCAAAGCCCCTCGAAGTTTGGCAAGCGTTTTTCCAGGAAAGCTTTCATGCCTTCTTTTTGGGCTGGTGTGCCGAACGCGGAATGGAACAGGCGGCGCTCATAAGTCACGCCTTCCGACAGCGTGGTTTCGAAGGCGCGGTTGACCGCATCCTTGATTTGCATGGCCACCGAAGTCGGCATCGCGGCGATCTGCGTGGCCACCGCCAGTGCCTCCTCGATCAGCTTGTCGGCCGGAATCACGCGCGACACCAGGCCGATGCGCTCCGCCTCGGCCGCATCAATGGTGCGGGCGGTCAGCAGCATGTCCATGGCCTTGGCCTTGCCGATCGCGCGCGGCAGGCGCTGCGTGCCGCCGGCACCCGGCGTCACGCCAACCTTGATTTCCGGCTGGCCGAACTTGGCGCTGTCCGCCGCGATCAGGAAGTCACACATCATCGCCAGCTCGCAGCCGCCGCCCAGCGCGTAGCCGGCCACGGCGCCGATCACCGGCTTGCGGACGCGCAGGATGTGTTCCCAGTTGCGGCCAATATAGTTGTCGCGATAGGTATCCGGGTAAGTGTATTCCGCCATGGCGGCGATGTCGGCGCCGGCCGCAAACGCTTTCTCGCTGCCGGTCAGCACGATGCAGCCGATGGCCGGGTCGGCGTCGAACTTATATAAAGCCTCACCCAGCTCGTTCATCATATTGTCGTTCAGCGCATTCAGCGCTTTCGGACGGTTCAGACGGATCAGGGCTACTTTATCGTGCACTTCGACAATCAGGTCTTCATACGACATGTGTACCTCCAGGTGGAATATTTACCGGGCGATTGTAGCGCCTATCCCCCGCGCTGGTATGATTGAAATCTGGCAACCCGCACCAAACGAGCTTCCTATTCTTAACGCCTTCCGCAACGCGCTTCTGAGCGACAACCTGCTACGCAACGGCGATTTCCGGCGCTACTGGTCCAGCGCCATCATCAACGGCTTCGGCAGCTATGTCAGCGCGCTAGCGCTGCCGTTGTGTGCGGTGCTGCTGCTGAAGGCATCGCCAGCGCAAATGGGCATGATGGGCGCCGCCGCCGCCCTGCCCTACGCGCTGCTGGCCCTGCCGGCCGGCGTTTTCCTCGATCGCAACCGCAAGCTGCCCATCCTGCTGGCGAGCAAGGCCGTGCAGGCGGTGTCGCTGGCCAGCATCCCGCTGGCGTGGTGGCTGGGCCTGCTGTCGGTGCCATGGCTGTATGCCATTTCCTTCATTTCCGGCATCTGCGCGGTGATCGGCGGTGGCGCCGAGGTGGTATTCCTGACCAATATGATTGGCCGCGACAAGCTGACCGACGCCCAATCCAAGTTCACCGCCACCGATTCCGCCGCGCGCCTGCTGGCACCGGGCTTTGCCGGCGTGCTGATCCAATGGCTGACCGCGCCGTATGCGGTGCTGCTGAACGCCATCGGCTTTCTCGTCTCCATCGCGCTGCTGCGCAATGTGAAGGCCAACGATCCCAAGCCGCCGCCGAGCGACAAGCATCCGCTGCGCGATATCCACGACGGCATCCTGTTCATCTGGCGCCAGCCGCTGCTGCGCACGCTGGCCTGGGTTTCCGGCTCGTGGCACATGCTGTTCTACGGCTTCGCGGCGCTGCACGTGATTTTTGCCACGCGCGAGCTGGGCATGAGTCCCGGCATGCTGGGCATGGCACAGATGCTGGGCGGCGTCGGCGTGCTGGCCAGTTCGCTGCTGCTGAAGCCGCTGACCCAACGCTATGGCCCCACCGGCACGATGAAAATGGGCATGACCCTGTGTGCGCTGGCATACACTGTAACGCCGCTGATTCCAGCCAATCTGTTGGGCTATCCGCTGGCCAGCGCGATTGCCTGCGCCACCATGTCCTTCTTCCTGGATTGTGGCGTGATGCTGTTCCTGCTGCCATACACCACCATGCGCCAGAAAGTCACGCCGGACGCGTACCTTGGCCGCATGGTGTCGACCATGCGCTTCCTGACAGTGTCGGTGGCGCCGCTGGGCGCGCTGAGCGCCGGCTATCTCGGCGAACATTTCAATGTGCGCACCGGCATGGCCTGCGTTGCGGCCGGCGGTATCGTCCTGACTTTGCTGCTGGCCCTGTCGCCTTCCGTGCGCCAGAAAAGCTGACGAGCCGTTAGGCTGGCTCCAGTGTTCAACAATAGGAGTCAGCCATGTTCAAATCCATTCTATTGCCGACGGATGGGTCCGATCTGTCCGAGAAAGCCACCGCGACCGCCGTGGAATTCGCCAGGCTGCATCAATCGCGGATTACCGCCATTTCGGTGATCCAGCCGCTGCTGATGCCGTCGCTGGGCGACAGCGGCGCCATGATCAGCATCGACCAGTACGAAGCCGACATGAAAAACGCCGCCCGCCAGCATATCGACAAGGTGGCGGCAGCCGCCAGCGCGGCGGGCATTCCATTCGAGGGGATTATCGCAGCGTCGCCCAATCCCTATGAAGAGATCGTGGATGCTGCCAAGAAGTACGGCTGCGACCTGATCATGATGGCCTCGCACGGCCGTACCGGCCTGAGCAAGCTGTTACTGGGCAGCGAGACGCAAAGCGTGCTATCCCACACCACGCTGCCCGTGCTGGTACTGCGTTAGAACTTCTTCGGCAGCAGCACCCAGATATTGCCGCGCTGTTTCATGCGGCCGGCATTCTCGGCAGCCTCGGCGCCAAAGCCGAAGAAGTAGTCGACACGGATGGCGCCACGAATGGCGCCGCCCGTATCCTGCGCCATCACCAGCCGCTGCAGCGGGATATCGCTGTTCGGCATGGTGGTGGACAGGAATACCGGCGCGCCCTGCGGCAACTGGGTGGCGTCGATGGCGATCGAACGCTGCGGCGTCAACGGCACGCCCAGCGAGCCTTTCGGCCCCACTTTCGGGTCCGGCAACTTCTCTTCTCTAAAGAACACATAGCTCGGATTGACGTTGAACAGTTCCTGCATGCGGGTAGGATGACCAGCCACCCACGCCTTGATGCCCTGCGCGGACGCCTGTTCCACCGTCAACTCACCCTTCTCCACCAGGTATTTGCCGATGGATTTATACGGATGGCCGTTCTGGTCCGCATACGCCACACGCACCGTTTCACCGGTTTCGCTCAGCTGCACGCGGCCCGAGCCCTGCACCTGCAGGAAGAAGGATTCGACCGGATCGTCGACCCACAGCAGCTCCTTGCCGCTGAAGCTGGCCGATTCGATATCGGCGCGGGTGGCGTACGGCACCACCTTTTTGCCAACCAGCTTGCCGCGCAGGCGCATGCCCTTCAACTCCGGATAAACGCCGGCCAGGTCGATGGTGACCATGTCGTCCGGTACTTTATACAGCGGCGTCTGATAGGCGCCGCCTTTTTTACGCGAACCATGCAGCAGCGGCTCGTAGTAGCCGGTGACCAGGCCGTCGCTGGCGCCATCCGGCGCGATCACCTGGTTCGGCTCCAGGAAAGTCTCGAAGAAGGTGCGGATCGCCTTGTCGTCATTGCCATTGACGCTGCGGGCGACAGTGCAGGCTTCCTTCCACGTCGCCTGCTTGACCAGCACACTGCACGATGAAGTAAAGGCTGGCCAGGCGGCGCGGACGTCGTCCTTTTCCCAGCCTGGCAGCGCGGCGAACGAGGCCGGCACCATTTGCAGCTTGCCAGGTGGCGCAGGCTGGGCCGGCGGTGCTGGCGTCGGGATTGGCGCTGGCGGCGTCGGCTGAACCGGTGGCTGCGGCGGCACTGGCGACACCCTGGCCTGGTCGGGCGGCAGCGGCGTGGAGGTACAGGCGGCGAGCGCAAGCGCAACAACGCCCATCGAAACGGGTAGACTACGGCGTGGAGATAACATAAACAAGGATAACTATGTGGCTATTAATGGTGGAAGCAGGCGTGGCGTTTTTCCTGCTGGTGTTCATCGTCTGGTGGACCATGAAGGGCAAGAAATAAGTCAGTGCAGCGTGCGCGGCAGCGACAGCACGAATTCCGGGATCTTCGCCTCGAACTGATGGCCGTCCTCGGCCACGCAGAAGTATTCGCCGACCATCGAGCCCTGCGGCGTTTGCAGCGCGGCGCCGCTGGTGTATTCGAACTGCTCGCCCGGTTGCAGCAGCGGCTGGTGGCCGACCACGCCCAGCCCGCGCACTTCCTCAATATGGTTGTTGGCGTCCGTGATGATCCAGTGGCGCGAAATCAGCTGCGCCGCGACCGTGCCGGTATTCTTGATCGTGATCGAGTACGTAAACACAAAATTCGTGCGCTCCGGGTCTGACTGATCCGGCAGGTACTGGGTTCTGACCGATACGGTAAATTCATAAGTCGACATCAACATTCCTCTACATGGCAAGCTTGGCGATCAGATACCGCCAAGCATCCATTGCACCTTAAATCGGCGCGCTGTGCAAGGACGGCGCGGCAGAAAACGGGCGCAACGGCGCGGAGCAGCGTAAAATAACGCATCTTTTTTAATGCAAGCCCAAGGGCCAGCCCAAAGCCATGACCACTTTCCGCATCGCTCCCAGCATCCTGTCCGCCGATTTCGCCCGACTGGGTGAAGAGGTACACAACGTCGTTACCGCCGGCGCCGACATCATCCACTTTGACGTGATGGACAACCATTACGTGCCCAACCTGACCATCGGCCCGCTGGTGTGCCAGGCGATCCGTCCGCACGTGGATGTGCCGATCGATGTGCACCTGATGGTCAAGCCGGTGGACCGCATCATTCCGGACTTCGCCAAGGCCGGCGCCAACATCATCACCTTCCACCCAGAAGCGTCCGATCACATCGACCGTTCGCTGCAATTGATCCGCGACCACGGCTGCAAGGCCGGCCTGGTGTTCAACCCGGCCACGCCGCTGAGCTACCTGGAGCACGTGATGGACAAGATCGACATGATCCTGATCATGTCGGTCAATCCAGGCTTCGGCGGCCAGTCCTTCATTCCGCAGGCGCTGAAGAAGATCGCTGAAGCACGCCGCCTGATCGACGAATCCGGCCGCGACATCCTGCTGGAAGTCGATGGCGGCATCAAGATCGACAACATCGCCGCTGCCGCCGCTGCCGGCGCCGACACCTTTGTTGCCGGTTCGGCCATCTTCGGCCAGCCGGACTACAAGGCCGTGATCGACGCCATGCGCGCCAACCTCGCCAAGGTCTAAGACGATGAGCGTGCTGGCAGGCGTGCGCGCCGCAATCATCGACCTTGACGGCACCATGCTGGACACGATCCCCGACTTCCATGTCGCGATCAACGCCATGCGTGGTGAACTGGGCCTGGCGCCGATCACCCAGGCGCAAATCGCCCTGATGGTCGGCAAAGGCTCGGAAAACCTGATCCGCTCCGTGCTGTCGCTGGATTGGGATGCCGAGCGGGTCGAGGCGGCCTTCGAGGCGGCGATGCAGTCCTACCAGCGCAACTACCTGGCCATCAACGGCAACCACAGCACGCTGTTCCCGGAAGTGATACAGGGCCTGAGCGCGATGAAGGCCAACGGCCTGCGCCTGGCCTGCGTCACCAACAAGCCGATCAGCTTCACCACGCCGCTGCTGAAGCTCAAGGGCCTGGACCAGTTCTTCGAAGTGGTCTACGGCGGCGACTCGCTGCCGCGCAAGAAGCCGGACCCGCTGCCGCTGCAAACCGTGTGCGCCGACTTCGGCCTGCCACCGGCGCAGGTGGTGGCCATCGGCGATTCCTCGAATGACGCGCAAGCCGCACGGGCTGCGGGCTGCCCGGTGCTGACGGTGCCATATGGTTATAACCACGGAGAGTCTATACACGACACGGATTCCGATGGTATAGTGAGCACGCTGCTAGAAGCGGCTAGCCTGATTCGTTCACATCACACCCATAGCTGAACAACTGACCAACATGTCGTCTCTCACCAAAAAACACAACGTCAACCAACCAGGCTCGATTGAGGCCTGGCTGTGGCGACGCTGGCAATCCTGGCATAACTAAGCCGAACTGATTGCTGTCGTCCGCCCGCTTGCGCGCGACAGGTTTTTTTGATGCACCACCCGCCGGCATACCTCATACCGGCGGCATGGAGAGAACACATGACCGAACTCGAATTCAAATCGTTGGCCACGAATGGCTACAACCGTATCCCGCTGATCGCGGAAGCTTTCGCCGATCTCGAAACGCCGCTCACCCTCTACCTGAAACTGGCGCAGAGCCAGAACGCCGGCAAGAACACCTTCCTGCTGGAGTCAGTGGTCGGCGGCGAGCGTTTCGGCCGCTACTCCTTCATTGGCCTGCCGGCCACCACGCTGCTGCGCACCTTCGGCAACCGCACCGAGATCGTCAAGAACGGCGCGGTGATCGAGACGCACGAAGGCAATCCGCTGGATTTCATCGAGACCTACCAGAAGCGCTTTAAAGTAGCGATCCGCCCTGGCATGCCGCGCTTCTGCGGCGGCCTGGCCGGCTACTTCGGTTACGACACCGTGCGCCACATCGAGAAAACGCTGGCCAACAGCGCGCAAAAAGATGACCTGGGCTTGCCCGACATCCAGCTGATGGTGACCGAGGAGCTGGCCGTCATTGATAACCTGAGCGGCAAGCTGTATCTGATCGTCTACGCCGACACCGCGCAGCCGGAATCCTACGCCAAAGCGAAACTGCGCCTCAAAGAGCTGCGCGTGATGCTGCGCCGTGGTGTCGAAGTGCCGGTGGCTAGCGCCTCGGTGCGCACCGAAGCCGTGCGCGAATTCGCCAAAGAAGATTATCTGAAAGCCGTCGCCCGCGCCCACGAATACGTGCTGGCCGGTGATCTGATGCAGGTGCAGATCGGCCAGCGCATCCGCAAGCCGTATGTCGACTCGCCTTTGAGCCTGTACCGCGCATTGCGTTCGCTGAACCCGTCGCCGTATATGTACTTCTACAATTTCGGCGACATGCAGATAGTCGGCGCCTCGCCTGAGATTTTGGTACGCAACGAAACCGCGCCGGACGGCGAGAAAAAAGTCACGCTGCGTCCGATCGCCGGCACCCGCCCACGTGGCGCCACACCTGAACGCGATATTGAGCTGGCCAGGGAACTGCTGGCCGATCAAAAAGAAATCGCCGAACACGTGATGCTGATCGACCTGGCGCGCAATGACCTGGGCCGTATCTCGGAAATCGGCAGCGTCAAGGTGACCGACCGCCTGGTCATCGAAAAGTATTCGCACGTGCAGCACATCGTCTCCAACGTCGAGGGCAAGCTGAAAGACGGCTTGTCCAACCTGGACGTGCTGCGCGCCACCTTCCCGGCCGGCACGCTGACCGGCGCACCGAAAGTGCGCGCGATGGAAGTCATCGACGAGCTGGAAATCTCCAAGCGCGGCATCTATGGCGGCGCCTGCGGCTACCTGTCGTTCGGTGGCGAGATGGATGTGGCGATTGCGATCCGCACCGGCGTGATCAAGGACGGCAACCTGTACGTGCAGGCTGCCGCCGGCATCGTCGCCGATTCGATCGCCGAGATGGAATGGCAGGAAACTGAACACAAGGCGCGCGCTGTACTGCGCGCCGCCGAGCAAGTGCAAGATGGCCTGGATGGGGAGTTCTAATATGCTGCTAATGATCGACAACTATGACTCCTTCACCTACAACATCGTGCAGTATTTCGGCGAACTGGGTGAGGACGTGCGTGTCTACCGCAATGATGAAATCACGATTGCGGAGATCGAGGCGCTGAATCCGGACCACATCTGCATTTCGCCGGGTCCGAAAGATCCGTCGCAGGCAGGCATCTCCATTGAAGTGCTGAAGCACTTCGCCGGCAAGAAGCCGATTCTGGGCGTGTGCCTTGGCCACCAGGCCATCGGCGAAGCGTTCGGCGGCAAAGTAATCCGCGCCAGGCAGGTCATGCATGGTAAAACTTCTTTAATCGCGCATACGGGCGTGGGCGTCTTCAAGGACATCCCGTCTCCCTTCACAGTGATACGTTATCACTCGCTGGCAATCGAGCGTAGCTCGCTGCCGTCCTGCCTGGAAGTTACGGCATGGACCGACGATGGCGAAATCATGGGCGTGCGGCACAAGGAATACGACATCGAGGGTGTGCAGTTCCACCCCGAGTCCATCCTGTCCGAACACGGCCATCAACTGTTGAAGAACTTCCTCGTCCGCTGATTAAAGAAAGAACCGCCATGCCTATCACCCATCAAGAAGCGCTGGTGCGCTGCATCGAACACCGCGAGATTTTCCACGACGAGATGCTGTACCTGTTCCGCCAGATCATGTCCGGCGAAATGTCGCCAACCATGGTCGCGGCCCTGACCATGGGCCTGCGCGTGAAAAAAGAAACCATCGGCGAAATCGCCGCCGCCGCGCAAGTGATGCGCGAATTCTCCACCAAGGTGCCAATGGCCGATACCAGCGGCCTGCTGGACATCGTCGGCACCGGCGGCGACGGCGCGCATACTTTTAATATCTCCACCACGGCGATGTTTGTCGCTGCGGCGGCCGGCGCACGCGTGGCCAAGCACGGCGGCCGCAGTGTGTCGTCGTCGTCCGGCAGCGCCGACGTGATCGAGTCGCTGGGCGCCGACATCAACCTGAAACCGGAGCAGATTGCGCAGTCCATCGCGCAAACCGGCATCGGCTTCATGTTCGCGCCGAATCATCATGCGGCCATGAAGCATGTGGCGCCGGTGCGCAAGGAACTGGGCGTGCGCTCCATCTTCAATATTCTGGGGCCGCTGACCAATCCGGCCGGCGCGCCGAATATTTTGATGGGCGTATTCCACGCGGACCTGGTGGGTATCCAGGTGCGCGTGCTGCAGCGCTTGGGCGCGCAACATGCCATCGTGGTGTACGGCAAAGACAATATGGACGAGGTGTCGCTGGGCGCGGGCACCATGGTCGGCGAGCTGATTAACGGCGAGATCCGCGAGTACGAGATTCATCCTGAGGACTTTGGCCTGCAGATGATCGCCAGCCGCAATCTGAAGGTGGCCGATGCGGCCGAGTCGAAAGCACGCATGATGGAAGCACTGCGCGGCGAGCCTGGTGCAGCCTACGATATTGTGGCGCTGAACGCTGGCACGGCGCTGTACGCAGCCGGCGTGGCCAGCTCGATCGAAGATGGCCTGAAGCGCGCACGCTTCGCCATCACCTCCGGCGCCGCGCTGCGCAAGATCGATCAATTCGTCGAAGTCACGCAGACGCTCGGCAAGGGGAACTGACCATGTTCGGCATCCATGACCTGACGCTTTTTATCATCTCGGGCCTGCTGCTGAATCTGATGCCCGGCCCGGACAACCTGCTGATCATGACACGCAGCGCGACGCAGGGCTGGCGCGCCGGCTCGGCGGCCGCATTGGGTATCGGCGCCGGCACCATGGTGCACGTGCTGGCGGCGGCGCTGGGTTTGTCGGCACTGCTGTCGACGTCCGCTGCCGCTTTCACGGTGGTGAAGTGGGTTGGCGCGGCGTACATCGTCTACATGGGCATCGGCATGCTGCGCGCGAAGCTGCGTGGTGAGGATGACGGCGCCGCCGACCTGGCGGCGCGTGCAGCCCAGCCGCTGGCCTGGCGCAAAATCTTCTTCCAGGGCTTCCTGACCAATGTGCTGAATCCCAAGGTGGCCTTGTTCTTCCTGGCGTTTGTGCCGCAGTTTATCGCGGCAGACAGCAGCAACAAGCCGCTGGCCTTCATTATCCTGGGCGCGATTTTTAATTTTAACGGCATGCTGTATTGTCACGGCCTTGCCTTGTTCACTGCCTTTGCCAGCGCGCGCCTGAAGATCAAGCCGCTGTTGTCGCTGTGGCTGAACCGCACCATGGGCGGCCTGTTCCTGGCCCTCGGCGTGCGCCTTGCACTCTCGGAGCAACGTTAATCATGTCTGACATTCTGAATAAAATCCTCGCGGTCAAAGCCGATGAAGTGGCGGCCGCCAAGCAGTACCGCAGCTTCGCCAGCCTGCGTGACGACGTCGAGTCCAACGCCGAACTGCGCGCGGACCTGCGCGGCTTTGAAGCCAGCTTGCGCGCCAGGATCGCGGCCGGCAAGCCTGGCGTCATCACTGAAATCAAGAAGGCCTCGCCGTCGAAAGGCGTGATCCGCGCCGACTTCCGCCCTGCCGACATCGCCGCCACCTATGAAGCCAATGGCTCAGCATGCCTGTCAGTGCTGACCGACGAGCAGTTCTTCCAGGGTTCGGTGGCTTATTTGCAGCAGGCGCGCGGCGCCTGTTCGCTGCCGGTGCTGCGCAAGGACTTCATGATCGACATCTACCAGATCTACGAAGCGCGCGCGATGGGCGCCGATGCGATCCTGCTGATCGTCTCCGCGCTGGATCACGGTCTGATGGCAGAAATGGAAGCCGTCGCCCACGAACTGGGCATGGACGTGCTGGTGGAAACCCACGACGGCGACGAACTGACCGCCGCACTGAAGCTGAAAACCCGCCTGGTCGGTGTCAACAACCGCAACCTGCGCACTTTTGAGGTATCGCTGCAAAATACGCTGGGCCTGCTGGACCGCATGCCGGCCGATAAAATGGTCATCACCGAGTCCGGCATCCTCAGCCCGGCCGACGTCAAAACCATGCGTGACGCCAATGTCCACGCCTTCCTGGTCGGCGAAGCCTTCATGCGCGCACCGGATCCGGGCGCCGAGCTGGCCCGCCTGTTCAGCTAAAGCGGGTAGCCCGCGCCGTCCGCAGTGGCGGCGCACTCACCTGCGCCACCTCGATACGGTCCCGCCCCATTTCCTTAGCACAATACAACGCCTGGTCGGCGCGATGCAGGATGCTATCCAGGCTTTCGTCCGCATCGTCCTGGCAGGCCACGCCTATGCTGACGGTGTATGGCGGGATATCCGCCCGGGCCGTCCGCAGCGCAGACTGAATGCGCTCGGCGATGTGCAACGCTCGTTCCAGGGCGGTGGCCGGCAGCAGAACGACAAATTCTTCGCCACCAAAACGGGCGACGTGATCCGAAGCACGCAGCGCTTTGCCGATCATTTGCGCCACATCGACCAGCACACGGTCGCCTACTGCGTGGCCGTGCGAGTCATTAATCTTTTTAAAGTAATCGATGTCGATATTCAGCATCGTCATGAATGTGCCTTCGCGGCGCATCAGCGCGTGCTCTTTAGCGTAAATATCGGCAAAGCCACGGCGGTTCAATGTCAGCGTTAAGGGATCGAGGGTGGATCGGCGTTCCAGAGTTGTTTGCAGACGGCGCGTGCAAACCGTCATAAAACCAACGGTCATCATCAAGGTCATGAAGTGCGCAGTCGCCAGATATAAGGCGGCAAATGCGCCCGTACCCAGCAGATTCACATCGCCCCTGCCGGTAAAAGCCAAAATACCACGCGCGCCCACGATCGCCGCCTCAATCACCACCAGGCTAACAAAAAACAAGGTGGAGAAATGACGATTACCGTTCCTGAAAACGACAAATATAACGCGTGCATGCAGCGTGAATACAAATATCGAAGATATGACTACACGTGTAATAAAATCCGGCTTAATCCACAGGAAATAACCCAGCAATAATCCAGTTAATATCCAGATGGAATGATATAGCCACCACGACGGCCGTAAATTATAAAACCGCTCTGTGCCGATAACGGTCATTCCCAGTCCGCAAACCATGATGATATTGGCCAGCAGCAGGAGAATATCGGACTTGCCAAACACTGCGAACAGCAGCACGCCGCCCACCAGTAACACCAGTGCCAGCGCCCATTCGCGCAAGCCTTGGATTTCTTTGGGGAAGTTCAAATGGGCTGAGTACAGGACCACGCTCATGGCGCCGGCCATCAACGTCGACATCAGCAGTATGGTGGTCGGGTCGGGCAATATCATCTGCGGCGATTCTAAACCACAAAGCCGCATGGGTGGGGAATATGCCTGTTACGTGCCGGAAACTAGCGAGTACGTGCCAAAAACTGGCATGAAACGGCATAAAAAAAGCCGCATCGCCTGGATGCGGCCTGGTCAGCGTTGTTTTTAGCGGCTTGCGCTAGGGCGCAGCGGCCCGCTGGATTTTTTAGCGGCCGGCTCCAGCGTCAGCGAAATACCCGGCACCCGGTCGCCTTGCAGCGTCAGATCGAAGCGCATCAGCTCATCGCGGCGGAAGGCGTAAACCTCCACCGTGTCGCCTACTGCGTAGCGCGACAGCAAGTTATCCAGGTTGCTGGCGGTAACGCGCAGGCCGTCAACGGCAATCAGAATATCGCCAGCCGATAATCCGGCATGATGGGCGGCGCCATTTTCATGGACAGCCGACAGTTTGCAGTCATTGCCGTCCTTGCCCAGATTGGCATCGAAACTCGGCTTGGCGGATTTACGCTCGTCGAGATATTTAACGCCGAATGGCGCCAGCAATTTAGCCAACGGCAAATCTTCTGTGCCACGGACATATTTGTCGAAGAAGGGCTTGAATCGGCCGCCGCTGATCTCATCGAATAATGCCTCGGCTTCCGACGGTGTAACGCCACGTCCGCCGCCAGTATAAAAATCACGGCCATAACGCGACCATAATGCGCGCATGACATCATCCAGAGATTTCTTGCCGCCGGTTTTAGCGCGAATACTTAAATCCAGCGCCAACCCGATTAAAGAACCTTTGGTGTAATAACTGACGATGGCGTTCGGTGCATTTTCATCCTGGCGATAATATTTACCCCAGGCGTCGAAACTGGAATCGGCCACGCTCTGCTTGGTACGGCCGGCACCGCGCAATACGCTGCCGACAGTTTTGCCCAGCAATTTGAAATATGCCGGCTCGGCGATAATACCGGCGCGCACCAGCATCAAATCATCGTAATAACTGGTGAAACCTTCAAACAGCCACAGCAGCGGCGAATAGTTCTCAACTTGCAAGTTATACGGCGCAAACGCCGCCGGCTTGATACGCTTCACGTTCCAGGTGTGGAAATACTCGTGGCTGCACAGGCCCAGGTATTGCAGGTAGCCGTCGCTGATATCCCTGTTCCTGGCCGAGGTGGTCGGCAGGTCGCTACGGTTACAGATCAGCGCGGTCGAGGCGCGATGCTCCAGGCCGCCATAACCGTCGCCCACCGCCATGGTCATGAACACATAGCGGTCCATCGGCGCTTTTTTGGTCTTCGGCTCGAAGAAGGCGATCTGGGTTTCGCAGATTTTTTTCAGGTCGTCGCTCAGGCGCGCCAGGTCCAGGTTCGGCACACGGCCGGTGATGACGATATCGTGCGGGATGCCGTGCGCCTTGAAGGTGGCCAGCGCGAAGTCGCCCTGCTCCACCGGATGATCGATCAGCTCATCATAGTTCGACGCGATGTAGGTGCCAAAACCATAGCGTTTCGCTTTCAACTCTGGCAGCGAGGTGGCGACGCGCCAATCGGCTGCAGCTTCGTCGTCCGGGCGCTGGATGTCTACCACATGCGGCTGCGTTTCCTGGCCAAGCACTCGCAGGAACACGCTGGTGCCGTTGAAAAAACCGTGGTGCTGGTCCAGGTGGGCGGCGCGCACCGACAGGTCCCAGGCGTAGACTTCGTAATGCACAGTCAGCGCGGCGCTGCGGTCGGCCAGCGGCGCGGCCTGCCACGAGTGCTTATCCAGCTTGGCCAGTTCGACCGGTTCACCCTTCGATTCGGCGCGGATGCGTACAATATTGCGAGAAAATTCACGGATCATATAGCTGCCCGGTATCCAGGCCGGCAGCGCGAAAATCTGTCCGCCTTCAGCCGGCGCGGCCACCGTCACCGAGACGTGGAACAAGTGCGCCGCCAGGTCATGGCCGACGATGGTATAGGCGATAGCCGGAAGTTTTTTGCTCGGTTTTTTCATCATAGATCCTGTCTTGTATCGATGTCGCGCACCACGCCGTCATCATCGACCGCCACCTCGTTGACCGGATGGCTTTTTAAAATCGCGCGCGCGCCCTGATCGCCTTGCAGCGCCAGCAACAGCGGCAAGTGATAAGCACTGAAGGCAACGGGATTGCCGCGCCTTCCCTCAAACACCGGCGCCGCGATGTGCGCGCCCCGCTCTATTGTAGCGGCCAATGCGCGCATGGTCTCTGGCCGAACGTAAGGCATGTCGCCCAGTCCTATCAGCCAGCCTTCGGCGGCTTTGGTGTGTTCGATGGCGGTGAGGAGCGATTCGGCCATGCCCAGGTCGGCGTCGGCACAGACGCGCACTTCGCAACCGAGACGGCCCAGCAGCGCGGCAACCTTGTCGTCGCCTTCGCGTACCACGGCCAGCACGCGCGGCAGCGCCGCCAGCATATTCTTCGCACTGGCGGCGACGACGGTTTCGCCATCGGCCAGCGTTTGCAGCAGTTTGTTTTGTACGCCGGACGGGTCGAAGCGTCGACCGCGTCCGGCTGCCAGCAGGATGCCGGTTATCGCCATCCCGCTCAGGCGCTGGCCAGATCGAACGGCAGTTTGCGCAGGCGCTTGCCGGTCAGTTTGAACAGTGCGTTGGCGAAGGCCGGCGCCAATGGCGGCAGGCCAGGTTCGCCCATGCCGGTCGGCGGATCGTTGGACGGCACGATGTGGACGTCGATCTTCGGCATGTCGGTAATGCGCGCCACGGTGTAATCGCTGAAGTTCTGCTGCTCGACCACGCCGTCCTTCAACGTGATGGCGGCGCCCGGCAAGGTCATGCCGAGGCCCATCAGCGCCGCGCCCTGGATCTGCGCTTCGATGGTCAACGGATTGACCGCCGTGTTGCAGTGAACGCCAGCCGTAACCTTGTGCAGCTTGGGCGTGCCGTCTTTCACCGACGCCACCACCACATAGGCGATCACGGTGTTGAACGACTCATGCACCGCCACGCCATAGGCCTGGCCTTTCGGCAGCGCCTTCTTGCCGTAGCCGGATTTGGCCACCGCCAGCTCCAGCGCGGCGATGTGGCGCTTGCCTTTTTCGCCCATCAGCTTTTTGCGGTAGGCGACCGGATCGACCTTGGCCGCGTGCGCGGCTTCGTCGATCAGCGTCTCCATGACAAACGCGGTGTGGGTCGAGCCGACCGAGCGCCACCACAACACCGGCACATTGGCCTTGACCGAGTGCGCGCTCAGATTCAGCGGCACTTCATACGGTTCGCCCATGCCTTCGACCATGGTGGCGTCGACACCGTTCTTCACCATCATCGGCTCAAACGGCGTGCCGCTGGTGATCGACTGGCCCACGATCACGTGGTCCCAGCCGACGATCTCGCCCTTGGCATCCAGGCCGATATTGGCGCGGTGGACGTGCGAAGGTCGGTAGTAGCCGCCCTTGATATCGTCCTCACGGCTCCAGATCACCTTGACCGGCTCCTTGTGGCCCGCTGCCTGCCACACCTTGGCGATGTTGACCGCTTCCACCAGATAATCGGAAGTCGGCACCGCGCGGCGGCCAAAGCCACCGCCGGCCATCATCGTATTCAGTACCACCTGCTCTGGCTTCAGGCCGGCGGTGGCCGCAATCGCGCCCTGGTCGACAGTCTGGAACTGCGAGCCGGCCCACACGGTGCAGCCGTCCTTGCGCAGGTCGACCACGCAGTTCAACGGCTCCATCGGCGCGTGCGCCAGGTAAGGGAATTCATAGACGGCGGAGATTTTCTTCGCCGCGCCAGCCAGCTTGGAGGTGTCGGCAGTGCGCACCGGATTGCCCGGCTTCTGCGACAGCGCCTTGTATTCCTCCAGCTGCTTGTCGCTGCTGACCTTATCGACACCGCTGGTATCCCATTCGATCACCAGCGCTTCGCGGCCGCTCTTGGCCGGCCAGTAGCCATCGGCGATGACCACCACGCCGCTACCGCCACGGTCGGTCTTCACTTCCAGCACATCGATTACGCCCTTGATGGCCTTGGCCTTGCTGGCATCCACCTTGGCGACCCTGGCGCCAAACACCGGCGGACGCGCCACCACGGCGACCTTGCTGTCCGGCGCCTTGAAGTCCATGCCGAACTGCTGCTTGCCGGACGACTTGGCGCGCGCGTCAAGCCGCTTGACCGGCTTGCCGATCAGCGTGAAGTCTTTCGGATCTTTCAGCTTGACGGTGGCGGGCACCGGCTGCTTCATGGCCGCATCGGCCATGGCGCCGTAAGTGGCTTTTTGCCCTGCGGGGCCGATCAGCGTGCCCTTGACGGTTTTGATTTGCTCCGCCGGCACCTTCCATTGTTCGGCCGCCGCCGCGATCAGCATCGCGCGCGCCTTGGCGCCGATTTCGCGGTACTGCATGAACGAGTGGGCGATGCTGCCCGAGCCACCAGTGATCTGGATGCCAAAGGCTGGATCTTTATACTGATCGCCAGCCGGCGCCAGCGCGCCGTTCACTTTCGACCAATCCGCCTCCAGCTCCTCGGCGATCAGCATCGGCAACGAGGTCTGCACGCCCTGGCCAAACTCCAGGCGGTTGACCTGCACCGTCACCGTGTTATCCGGCGCGATATGCAGGAAGGCGTTCGGTTCATACACCTTGGCTGCTGGCTGCTGCGCATTTGCCCAGCGGCCAGCGCCCGGCATAAAGAAGCCCAGTACCAAGCCACCGCCAGCGACGGCGCCCGCTTTCATGAAGCTGCGGCGCGAAACGCCCGAAGCCGAAGCACTCGCAATGGTGCCCTGATTAAGCCATTCGATACGCATGATGGTCTCCTCAGGCAATCGCTTTGGCAGCGTCTTTGATCGCAGCGCGGATGCGCTGATAGGTACCACAGCGGCAGATATTGCCAGCCATGGCGTTGTCGATATCCGCATCCGATGGATGCTTATTCGTCCGCAGCAGCGCGGTGGCGCTCATGATCTGGCCACTCTGGCAGTAGCCGCATTGCGGCACGTCGATCTTGACCCACGCGTCCTGCACGGCCTTGCCAACCTTATCGTTCTCCATCGCCTCGATGGTGGTGATCTTCTGTCCCTCGGCCGCCGAAATCGGCGTCACGCACGAGCGGATCGGCTGCCCAGCCAGGTGCACGGTGCAGGCGCCGCACAGCGCCATGCCGCAACCGAACTTGGTGCCGGTCATATTCAGGTTATCGCGCAAGGCCCACAGGATGGGCGTCGACGGATCGGCGTCCACCTGTACATCTTTACCGTTGATGTTCAAGGTAATCATCTTATCTCCCTGTTCTGGCTACTGTTGGTTGGCTACGGAGCTTATTTTTTGAGCTTGCTGAATTTGTCTTCCAGCGCTTTGGTATCGATGGCGCCTGGAATGCGCGAACCGTCGGCGAAGAAGATCGCCGGCGTGCCCTGAATGGCCAGCTTGCGGCCCAGCGCCAGCACTTCCTCATTAGGCGAGTCGCACGACGTGGCAGCGGTGGCCGGCACTTTACCGCTCAACATCCAGTCATCCCAGGCCTTCTGGCGGTCCGGCGCACACCATACATTCTTCGACTTGACGAACGAGTCTTCCGACAGGATGTTGTACATGAAGGTGTAGATGGTGACGTTGTCGGTTTCCTTCAGCGTGGTCTGGCGCAGGCGCTTGCAGTAGCCGCAGTTGGGATCTTCAAACACCGCGATCACGCGCGAGCCATCACCCTTGACCGACTTGATCGCCTTGTCCAGCGGCAGGTCGGAGAACTTGATCTTGGTGACTTCCTCGATGCGTTCGCGGGTCAGGTCGGCGCCGGTGGTCAGGTTGAAGATGTGGCCGTTGATCAGATAGGTCGCGGTCTTGTCGGTGTACAGGATATCGCTGCCGATGCGCACTTCATACAGGCCGCTGTACGGCGTTTCGGTCACCGAATCCACCTTGACGTTGGCGCCCAGGCGCGGCTCGATCAGCTTCTTGATCGCATCGGTACTCGGCGGCGTTTGCGCTTCCACGCAGGATGCCATCAGCACGGACAGCGACAGTAAAGCGATCTTGGTCTTTCTCATAACTTCTCCGGTAAATGCTTACTTGCCCATTGCGTGAGAGATCAGGCGGCGCTTCAGCACAGGTAATTTATCCAACAAGTTTAATCCGAAATTGCGCACCATGCGCAAAGGCTCGATATCGGTCTCGAACAGGCGCGCCAGGCCATCGGTGGTGACCTGCATCAGCAGCACGTCTTCCTTGCGCGCGCGCGCATAGCGGGCCAGCACGCGTTCATCGCCGATGGCGCGCTGCGGCTCGCGTTCGGACAGGGTTTTAATCAGCTGCACCACATCGCCAAAGCCCAAGTTCATGCCATGGCCAGCCAGCGGGTGAACCACGTGGGCGGCGTCGCCGATCAGCGCCACGCGCGGCGCAACCATGGCATGCGGGCGGATCAGGCGCAGCGGGAAATCGCGCACCAGTTCCGGTTGCAGCGGCGTCAACGCGCCCAGCTTCTCGCGCGCGAAGACCGCCAGGCGGTCGGCGATCTGCTGTGCCGATTCGGCGCGCAGCGTGTCCGCCAGTTTCTCCGGCGCCGACCATACCAGCGATACCTGATTACCCGGCAGCGGCAGCAAGGCGACGATGCCCTCGGCGCCAGTGAACCATTGGTGGGCGGCGCCATGGTGCGGCAGCTCGCATGCAAAATTGGAGACCACCGCGCACTGGTTATAGCTACGGTAATCGAGGCCGATGTCGCACTGGCCGCGCACCCAGGATTGGGCGCCGTCGGCGCCAACCACCAGTGCGGCCTTGATGCTGCCGCCGTCATCCAGCTGCACGGTGGCGCTGTCGGCGTCGCGCAGCAGGCCGATGGCGCGGCCACTGGCCACCTTCACGTTTTGCGCAAAGCGCAGCGCGGCGTCCAGTGCCTGATTCAGATTGCGGTCTTCAAGTATCCAGGTCAGCGTGTTGGCGTGCGCGCCGTAGGCGTCGAAGGCCAGACCGCCGGCATGCGGGCCGTCGCCATGGACGATCATCGCGTCGACCGGCGCCACGCGCGCATGATCCAGCGCATCCCACACTTTAAGAGAGGACAGCAAATGACAGGCGGTGTGATTCAGTGCATAGACGCGCGCGTCCCAGCCGTGATCGGCCGATGCCGATGCCGGCGTCGGCGGTGAAGCCGTTGGGCCAAGCAAGGTCACACTCAGGCCGGCCTGGGCCAGGCCCAGCGCGGCGGTCTTGGCAATCGCGCCATTGCCAACGATACAAATATCACTTTCGATCACGCGCAGCGCTGCGGGAGAGGTGGGCTTATTCATCCGGCCATTATAGCGTTTGTAGAAAATAGAAATTGCTACTTGCGCTTTCAACCCCACGTGCTATAATTCTGCTCCTTGGCCTGGTAGCTCAGTTGGTAGAGCAGAGGATTGAAAATCCTTGTGTCGGTGGTTCGATTCCGCCCCGGGCCACCAAGAACAAAGAAAAAGCCACCTCTGGGTGGCTTTTTTGCGTTCCGCCACATGCTATCCTTTCATGGTTGTCGATAACGAAAGGAACACATGACCCGCTCTCTCCCGCTGCTGCTGGCCACCGTGCTGTGCGCCGCCCTGCCCGCCTTCGCGCAAACGAAAGTGCCGGCCACGCCGGAAAAAATGAACCAGTTGTACGCTGACTATTGGGAAGACCACCTGCGGGAGAACCCGATCGCCGCCACCTTCAATGGCGACCAGCGCTACAACAACCGCTTCGGCGCCGTGACCTCGGCCGAGAATCGCGCGCAAAGCCGCGCGCTGGCGGAAAAATACCTGGCGCGCAGCGCCGAATTCGACCCGGCGCCACTGCCGCCGGAAGACCGCATCAGCTATGACCTGCTGCGCTATCGCCTGCAACAGGTGCTGGACGGCCTGCGCTTCCCGTCCGACCTGGTGCCGGTGGACCAGTTCTCCGGCCTGCACCTGACGCTGGCCCAACTCGGCTCCGGCACCTCGGCCCAGCCCTTCCAGACCGTGCAGGACTATGACAACTGGCTGCAACGCGCCGCCGCCTACGCGCCAGCGGTGGACGCCATGATGGCCGACATGCGCACCGGTATCGCGCAAGGCATCGTCATGCCGAAGGCGCTGATCAGCCGCGTGCTGCCGCAACTGGACAACGTCGGCACCGACGACCTGGCGAAAAGCACTTATATGAAGCCGGTGCAGAACTTCCCGGCCTCCTTCAGCGCCGCCGACAAGACGCGCCTGAGCGACGCCTACGGCAAGCTGGTGCGCGAACAACTGGCGCCGGCCAACCGCAAGCTGCTGGCCTTCATGCGCGACACCTATCTGCCAGCCGGCCGCGACACCGCCGGTATCGGCGCCCTGCCGGGCGGCCAGGACTGGTACGCCTTCCTCGCGCGCCGCTCGACCACCACCGAACTGACGCCGGCCGAAATCCACGACATCGGCCTGCGCGAAGTAGCGCGCATCCGCGCCCAGTTTGAAGAAGCCAAGGTGCGTGTCGGCTTCAAGGGCACGCTGAAGGAATTCTTCACCTACCTGAACACCGCGCCTGAATTGCGCTTCAAAACGCGCGAAGAAATCCAGGCGTCCTACGAGGCGCTGCGTCCGCGCGTCGAAGCCAAGGTGGACCAGTTGTTCGCGCGCGTGCCGAAGGCGCCGTTCGAGATCCGTCCGGTCGAAGCCTTCCGCGAAGTCAGCGCGGCGCCGGCCTCGTACCAGCGTGGTTCGGTGGACGGCAAGCGTCCCGGCATCTTCTACTACAACGCCTACAAACCGGAGACGCGCACTCGCTTCACCACCAACGCCTTCTTCCTGCATGAAGCGATCCCGGGCCACCACTTCGAGCGCAGCCTGGCACAGGAAACCACCGGCCTGCCGGCATTCCGCCGCTTCGGCAGCAGCACCGCGTTCTCCGAAGGCTGGGGCCTGTACAGCGAAATGCTGGGCCAGGAAATCGGCATGTACGACGATCCGTGGCAATGGGTGGGCCGCCTGACGGCGGAAGTCTGGCGCGGCGTGCGCCTGGTGGTCGACACCGGCATCCACGCGAAAGGCTGGACGCGCGAGCAAGCCATCGCCTACTTCAAGGACAACGTACCGCAGGATGAGGTCACGGCGGTACAGGAGGTCGAACGCTACATCGCCGTGCCAGGCCAGGCGCTGAGCTACAAGATCGGCGAACTGAAACTGCGCGAACTGCGCAGCCGCGCCGAAAAAGCGCTCGGCCCGAAATTCGACCTGCGCGCCTTCCACAACGAAGTGCTGTCACACGGCTCGGTGCCGCTCGACGTGCTCGATGGCGCAGTCGACCGCTGGATCGCCACGCAAAAGAAAGGCTAAACTCGCAGCAAGCTAAAACAAACGCCACCTTCGGGTGGCGTTTGTCTTTGCAGGCTGACGTCAGGCAGTTTTCTTTGGATCTGCTTCTGCGTACAGAAAGAGCAGCTTCTCCCGGTCTTCGTCGATCAGCCTGAAGTTCCAGCGCTTTTCCATGAAATTCAGCAGGCGCAATCCACGCTGACGGATTTCCTCCGGGCCCCAAACGGCATTTTGGGCAACTTCGATTTCAGAGTGAGATCCATCCGCATAACCATTACGGGTTTTCTTGCCATTGCCGTCGATCTTTGGTGACTTCTTGTCGACAAACGCATCGTTCTGAAGCGAGGAATTAATCGACATAGAAAGCAACAACAGATTACCCAGCGATCCTACATAGCGTTTGCGCCCCACTGCGCTGATTTCACTGAATGGCGCCTCCCACACATCTTCGGCGGTCTGCGGATAAATATGTTCGATCGAAACACGGTCACGCTCCGACTTCAGAAAATCAGCCCATTCAACCTTGCGCTGACGCGCTTTCGAATACAGCTCTTCTTCATACTCGAACAATACATAGCGCAGGCCTGACCAACCATAGTAACCACTGCCCGAAGCAAATTTCTTGAACAGGACGTTATAAAACTCATCAATCCGAAGTGCGCCATCCTTATGGAAAGTATAGGCAAGTCGCTGCTCCAGCTTGAGTTTGATGTCCTTCAACGTGAAGTCACCACGATCAAGCGCGCGCGCAGCATTGTAAAATTCACTGCTCCCGTAATTGGCGCGCGCCGTTCCCAACCGGAATACCAGGAACAGGAAGCGTTCGATCAGGTTAAACATCGCAACGCGCTCGTCAACCGACGGTTCACGCTTCAGTATCACCATCACCAACGGACGGAAATAGCCAATGCCCACACGGTTGAGACGATCCAGCGCCTGCTTTTCCGCCGCCGAGCGTCCGCTAACAAGATTCGGATAAAAGGAATCGAACCAATGGACGGCAGACTCTCCGAGGCTAAAGATGTATTCCCGGATCGCGTCGGGAGTGACCTTACTGGTAGCCTTGAAGCTGCCATCCTCGGTTAGCGCAACGAGCAACTCATCTTGCTCCTCAGGCTCAATATCGGACGACTGTTCCTCAATGCCGTCCAGTTCTACATCCTTCTCGATCAATTCATGCACATTCTTCGAGGTGAAATAGGAATCAAGCAGGAACAGCGCATAATCACGCCCAGTGTTACGAGAATACTTGAAATAAGTGATCCAATGGGCGCGCAGGAAATCATCGTCGTTGAGCGGTTTGGATTTGTTCCTGCCTAGCTGATGGTAAACCTCTTTCCACGCATCGTTGATTTTATCTCGCAGTGCCCGACGGCCGCCTACATCCAACTGCTCATCACTGTAGAGCGTGGTAAGGTAAATCAGGCGATTCTTCAGCAACTCCAAATCAGACAACTTCTTGCCACGATTGTTCATCGTCTCAAATGCTACAAAGACGTCGAACTCATCTTCAATAGCATATTCATTAAACAGTAGCCGCTTCGTCAGTTTTTTGAAAAGCTCAGTAAGCCCCACTGTTTTCCGCTGCCGATAAAACTCTTCGATCTGCCCCAAAAAATAGGTCTGTGCATTACCCAGATTTAAGGTGTAAAAAGTTTCTTCGATGCCGCCACCGCCGCGCTCGCCAAGAATCTGATGTTGCAAAAACTTCTGGCTCGGGTTGTCATCGGTATAGCCGAACTTGTAGGTCCGGAATCCGCCTAATGGATTGGTTTTAAACAAATATCGATCTTGCAGATCCGCAAGCGACAAGCTGTCAGTAATGTAGATTTTGTCCGCCGGCCTGCCTACGTTTTCCGGCAACTTTTGGAAGAAGTCGGCAAACGCCTGCACAAATACCACGAAGGTAGTCAGCCGCTGCTGGCCATCGACGACATTGTACAAGCGGTATGAGTGATCTTCGACTAGCCAGAACTCTCTGGAATCCTGCGCGATGCGTTCGCTTCTGACTTCAGTGAGGGTAAGTACACCAGTGTAATGCGATCGTTCTGGTTGAAGGTTGACCAGGTCCTCCCAAAAAGCCTTGAGCTGTTCTTTTTGCCATGCATAGCCGCGCTGGTAGTCGGGAATACGAAAGATTTTTTCCTTGAACAAACGCTCAAGCGATATCGGTTTTTCCATTGTTCCTATTACTGGTTAAGTTTCAGCTTGTCTTTCAATTTTTGTTCCCACTTGTTCAGCTGCTGTTGCTGGCGGTTGGCCGCCTGGTTGGCGGCTTGCTGGCGTTGCGCGTCAGTCTGGGTGTTGTAGACGCAGGCGTCGCGAAAGCGCGCCTCGGTGGTGCATTTCAGCGACAGCGCCAACTGGGAGAATTTGTCGCCGTTGCGGAAGTAGAAGCCGACCATGTCCGGCCAAGTGCGCGGCGCTTCGCCAAAGTAGGCGTATTGCTCTTGCAGGAATTCCTTGGCAAACGGCTGCTGCTCCGGCGTGACCAGCATCGCCGCCTGATACTGCACCGACCACGAGCGCTCCGGCCAGCTGCGGTTACGCAGCAGCACGGCGCGCTGCTCCTCAATGCTGGCGCCCGTCCGCTTCATCGCGCCCTGTAGCACCAGCAGCATGGTGCCGTCGCCCGCCGTGGCGCCGGATGCGGCGACCTGCGCCAGCTTCAAGGCATCGGCGTTGCGACCGGCCGCCTGCAGCTTGGCGATCTCCGGCAGCAGCGCGAAGTGCGCCAGCACTTCCGCCGTCTCCTTGTCCTTCACCACCGCCTGCCATGGCGCCTTGCGCGGTGCCGGACGTGGACGCGGCATCAGCGGCAGCATCTTGGCAGTCAACACTTCCTCGCGCTCGCGCGCGGTCGCATGGGTTTTGCGCGTTGTCCCCGGTGCGGCAGCTGGTGTGGCACCGCCTTCTGGTGCGCCGAAAGGCTGGCTGGCCTGTTCGCGCTGCTCCAGCGCAGCCAGCCGTTCCAGGAAAGCCTTGTAGCCGGACGGGTAGGAGTAGCGCTCGCGCAAGCTGAGCGTGGCGGCAAACATGTCGGCCTGCTCTTCCACATCACGCTGCCACACCGGGATCAGCGAATCGTGCACCACGCCATCCACCAACGCCAGGCTGTCAAACGCGCTCCAGCTGGGATTGGTGCCCGGCAGTTTTTTCTGGAAGATGCCCAGCAGCGCCACCTTGGCGCCGGTGACGGCGTTCGACGCCACCTGATGCGCCTCGTAGGCCGCCTGGTGGTTCAGGTAGATGTGGGCAAACTCATGCGCCAGCACGCCATAGATCTCATCTTCCGACTCGGCAGAGCGGATCAATCCCATGTGCAGATAAATATTGCCTGACGCCGAAGCGTGTGCGTTCAGCGTCGTGTCGGACGAGATGTGCACCGCCCCCGGCCAGTCCGGCACGCCGGCGGCAATCTTGATATGGGTATACAGCCCGTTCAGATATTTGCTCAGCGCCGGCGCCGATACCAGGCCGTTGCCGGCGGTGCGGTGATCGTTGAGGTCGACCGTCAGGTCGCTCCACTGGTGGGCCGGCGCTGGCGGCAGTTCGCCGATCAATTTCACGGCCGGCATTGCCTGCTCGCTCGCGGGCTCTTCAGCTTGCGCGATGCTGCGGCAGGCCAGCAATGCGGCCAGCAGCAAGGCCTTCGGCCGTGGCGCGCGGCGCATCAGCGGCACCGCGACGGTGCTGCACCCGGCAAGACCGCGCCAATGTCAGGCTGGGTACTGTTCTTCGGCGGGCAATCGGATTTGGCGTCACGCACCACGTTCACCTGCATCGAGTCGATCCATGCGTCCTTGCCGCCCAGCGTCACCTTGAGGAAGGAGTTCTTTTCCTCCTTGATGGTCCATGGCAGGCCGCTGGCGTCCACCTTGCGGCCAGGCTTGGCATCGTCGGCCACGTCGAACAGCTCCACCTGCTTGCCCTTGATGCCGGTAATCAGGTCGGCAGCCTGCACGCCTGGCAGCGCCAGCGAGAACAGCATGGCAATGGCGGCAAAACGCTTAATGGGAAACATGCTTCTCTCCTTTTTCGGTTAATTTGGGCCAGAAGTATTTGCCCAGCTTTTCATTGACTTCAAACCATTCGGCCAGCAGCGTCAGCACCACCACATTGATGATCGACAGGAAGCCCAGATCCAGCCAATACTGGCCGATCAGCAGCATCAGGCATCCGACCAGCAGCGAGATGATGATGCGCGCTGGCCCCCACAGCAGGTACAGCACGCCGCGCCAGAAATAAACCTTGTGTCCATCCGGCTCCAGCCGGTGCTCGACCGCGTGCTTGAAGCGCTGCAGTGGCAGCGTCACGATCAACATCGCAATCACCAGGAAAACCGGCAGCTTGAGGTTGTTCCAGTCCAGCGACAAGTGCATGGCGCGCGCGTAGTCGTCGCCGAACACCATCAGGTTATCCAGCGCCATCGCGTGCAGATAGACGCCGGGAATGCGGCCATGCAGCGGCGACAGCACCACATCGCTGAAATCCGATAGCGCCGTGCCGACCAGCACCACCTTGCCTTCGATCAGTAGGCGCAGCCGCGCATCCTGTTCCGGCGTGGTCGACATCAGCTGGCCGGCGCGGATGGTTTCATGGAAAACACACAGCGGCTTGTTGCCATCGTCATAGAAAGCGTTGCGCACGCCAGGCGGCGACAATTCGGCCAGCAGATTGTGCGGGCGGCGGCAGTACGATTCATCGGCGCCCGGGCCATGCAAGCTGGTCACCCAGCCAACGCCGTGCGCGGCTGGCTGGCTGCCCCAGGTCAGCGCCATCGCGTGATGTTCCACCGGCACGGTGGCGCCGCCTGTTTCGTACAACGCCAGCGCAGCACTCTTCATCCCATGTTCGTCGTGATGGGCGCCGGGCAGCGCCAGCGTGTAGTTCCAGGCCAGGCGGTCCAGCTCATCCGGCGTGTATTTGACCGCCACTTTTTCGAAGCACTTGCCGGCCAGTTCTTCCAGTTCCGGCCGCAACACGTATTCGTCACGCCGGTTGCGAGAGGCCGCCAGGAAAACCTTGGTGCCCTGCTCGTGCAGCGCACACACCTGGCGCAGCAGCGCCGGCAGGCTGTCGTCTTCGCGTTGGGCGCCGTAATAGATGTCGACGAAAACCGCCTTCGGCCGGTATTGCGCCATTGCGCGCAGCAGGCGCGCCGAGTAGCCGTAGCGCGCTGGCCACTCTTGTCCGGCATCGGCCAGCGCCATGTCGTCGATCAGCAGCACGCGGATGTCGTCGCGCCGGCCTTCGCCGTAAACGGCGCCGGCGAAGGGCGCATAGCCACGCGCTTGCTGGCGCGTGACAAACTCTTCCCCAAATGCCCATTCCAGCAGGATCGTCAGCAATATCCCGACCAGCAAAGCCACACCACACTCCAGCAAGCCGCGCCGGTACTTCTTTGGGAATGCCAACATGCAAGCAACCATTTATTTTAGGAAACAGTTTCCATAATGCCTTATTGAGATATTTTTAACAATAACTTTATAGGAAGCAACTTAACTTAGTTGCTATTTGATCACCCTCACAGCATGGCCAGCACGGCGATCAGTGTGATTGCCGACAGCATGGTCTGTAGCGTGATGATGCCGGCCATCAGTTGGCTGTCGCCGCCCATCAGCCGCGCCAGCACGTAGGAGGTGGGCGCGGTTGGCAGCGCGAAGAACACGATCAGGATGCTGCTCTCCAGTGGCGGCAGCGTCAGCAGTCGGGCGCACAGCAGCGCCACCAGCGGTGCGCCAAACAGCCGCGCCAGCGCATTGACCGTCAACGTGCCCGTTTCGCCGCGCAGTTCGCGCAAGTTCAGCGCGGCGCCGACGTTCAGAAGGCCCAGCGGCAGACTCGTGCTGGCAAGTAGCGTCAGCAACTTGTCAGCGCCCCATTTCAGTTCGAGCCCGCACAGGTTGAATGCGGCGCCGGCGACGCAGGCCAGGATCAACGGATTGCGCACGATCGGCAGCAACAGCGACGACAGGCTGGCGCCCCGCCCCGCGCTAAAGGCCAGCACCGACAGCACGTTCACCGTCGGCACATACACCGCCATGATGACCGCCGCCAGCACCAGTCCCTGCTTGCCAAACAGGCTGCCGACCACCGCCAGGCCCAGATAGGTATTAAAGCGCAGCACACCCTGCGCCAGCACGCCGAAGCGCGATGCCGGCCAGCGCCGCAACCGCCAGGCTGCCAGCAAGCCGATGCTGCACACGACCAGGCACAGCAGCACTGCGCCCAGCACGCGCGGCAAGGCGGGATTGTCCAGCGGCGCGGTGGCCAAGCTGGAGAACAGCAGCGCCGGGAAGAGGATGAAGTAATTGATCTTTTCCGCACCGGGCCAGAAGCCCTCGCCGGGGAAGGCGCGCTGCTTCATCACATAGCCAGCGATAATCAGCAGGAACACCGGCCACAGGGTTGTCAGTAAAGGAAGCAATTTCTTGATTTAGCGCAAAGTGTGAGGGAGGCGGACACATTAAAGTGTCCAGCTTTTTATCCCTATGCGTCAAGCTCCCGAACTTCTCCTGCCCGCCGGCTCGCTCGACAAGATGCACGCCGCTTTCGACTTTGGCGCCGATGCCGTCTACGCCGGCCAGCCACGCTACAGCCTGCGCGTGCGCAATAACGACTTCTCCACCCTGCAAGCGCTACAGGAAGGTATCGACGGCGCACATGCGCGCGGCAAGCAGTTTTTCGTCGCCAGCAATATCTTCGCCCACAACGCCAAGCTGAAAACCTATCTGCGCGACATGGAACCGGTCATCCACATGAAACCGGACGCGCTGATCATGGCCGATCCCGGCCTGATCATGATGGTGCGCGACAAATGGCCGGACGTGCCGGTGCACCTGTCGGTGCAGGCCAACGCCGTCAACTGGGCCGACGTCAAGTTCTGGCACCGCATGGGGCTGACGCGCGTGATCCTGTCGCGCGAGCTGTCGCTGGACGAAATCGAAGAGATCCGCCAGCAGTGCCCGGAGATGGAACTGGAAGTCTTCGTGCACGGCGCGCTGTGCATCGCCTATTCCGGCCGCTGCCTGCTGTCCGGCTATTTCAACCACCGCGATCCCAACCAGGGCACCTGCACCAACTCCTGCCGCTGGGACTACAAAGTGCAGAACGCCGAGGAAGACGCCACCGGCGACTTCGCCAAGGTCATTCCGCTGCAATTCCAGAAAGCGCTGCAGGAAGCCGAGCAGCAGCCCTTCTCCTCGCTGCACCAGCAGCCGCGCCATCCGCTGGCCGACCGCGCCTATCTGATCGAGGAAGCCGAACGTCCCGGCCAGCTGATGCCGATCATGGAAGATGAACACGGCACCTACATCATGAATTCCAAGGATTTGCGCGCGGTCGAGCATATCGAGCGGCTGGTGAAGATCGGCGTCGATTCGCTGAAGGTCGAAGGCCGCACCAAATCGCTGTACTACGCGGCGCGCACCGCACAGGTCTACCGCCAGGCGATCGACGATGCGGTGGCCGGCCGCCCGTTCAATATCGACCTGCTCGGCCAGCTGCAAGGCCTGGCCAACCGCGGCTACACCGATGGCTTCTACCAGCGCCACCACACCCAGAGCTACCAGAACTATATGCGTGGCGCCTCGGAGGCCAACCGCAGCCAATACATCGGCGATGTGCTGAGCGTCGAAAATGGATGGGCGCGCGTGGAGGTGAAGAACCGCTTTGCCGTCGGCGACCGGCTGGAAGTCATCCACCCGCAAGGCAACCGCGACATCGAACTGACGCGCATGCTCAACGACAATGGCGACGAGATCAACGTCGCACCAGGCAGCGGCCACTTCGTGCGCATCGCGCTGGACGCCTCGCTGGATCGGGCACTGCTGGCCCGCTATTTGTAAACCTTAGGCAACAAATATTACCCACCAGATTGCGCGTGAGCCCGTGCTGTGACATGATTCGTTGCAACCATACTTGCAACACAGGAAGAAATCTTGTCAAAGGCGCACATCCCGATCATCTTGCTGCTGGTCTCGTCCGCTGCCGCCGCGCAGTCGGACGCCGACCAGCTGACGGCCATGGTCAACGCCTACCGGGCCGCGCCCGGTCTGTGCCAGGACGAACCCACGCAGTCGGTGGCGGAACTGAAGCCGCAAGCGGCGCTGGCAACGGTGCATCTCAAGCCTGGCACCATCCTGTCAGCCGCGCTGGAAAACGCCGGTTACGCCAACACCAGGGCCGACGCCATTTCAATCAACAGCGCCGGCACACTGCAGGCGGCTTTCTCGCTGATACGCAAAACCTATTGCCGCATCCTGCTCAACGCGAGTTACACCGATATCGGCGTTTCGCGCAATGGCGCCGAATGGACCGTGGTGCTGGCGCGCGCGGCCGCGCCCCTGCCGTCCGCCAGCTTTCCGGCATGGCAGGACGCCGGCGCGGCGATACTGGCAAGTGTGAACGTGGCGCGCGCCGCCGGCCAGGTGTGCGGCGAGCGCGCTTTTCCGCCGGCGCCGCCGCTGCGCTGGAGCGCCAGTCTTGGCGACGCCGCGCTGGCACATAGCGGCGAGATGGCCGACAAGCGCTATTTCAGCCACACCGGCACAGACGGGGGCAAGGTCGGCGACCGTGCACGCCAGGCCGGCTACAGCTGGACCCGCATCGGCGAAAATCTCGCTTACGGCCAGAACACACCACAGGAAACGGTGGATGGCTGGCTGGCCAGTCCAGGCCACTGCGCCAACATCATGAACGGTGACTTTACCGACATGGGCGCCGCCTACGCGGTGACTGCCGACCAGCGTGCCGGCGTGGCCTACTGGACGCAGACTTTCGGCAAGCCGCGCCAGTAAAGGCTTACCACATCAGATCATCGGGGATCTTGAAGTCGGCGTATGGATCGTCCTCGTCCACGTCGGTGCTGGCCTGCTTGACGCGCACCACGATGTCCGGATTGCGCTCGGCGATCTTGTCAGCGATTACGCGTGGCACCAGCTCATAGCCGCCACCCTCGCCAACGATTACCAGACGGCCGGCGACCAGATGCTCGCGTACCGTGGCGCTGACATAGATGCGTTCAATCTTGCTGCCGAAGGTGAAGTTGTAGGCGATATCGCCATTGCGGCCCTTATCCTGTTTATCCTGCTTATTCTGCTGCACCATCTGCGTGATTTGCGCGGCGATCGCTTTCTGCTGCGCGGCGGCGTCACGCCCGGCGTTGGCCAGGCGTGCCTTCTCGGCGCTCAGGCGCTGCTGCTCCTGCACCGCCAGCTTGACCTCATCGACGGCTTCGACGCCCGCACGGCGATTGTCTTTTTCCTGCTTGCCCTTGGTCTGATGGACAACCTTGACTTTCTTCTTGTCGACCAACCCGGCCTTTAATAACTGGTCCGCCAATCCCATGATGCCACTCCTTTTTAACGAAGGCGATAGCATACCACTGCCGTGGCCGGGCGAACCGCCCGGCCACGGCGAGGTTTAGCCGGCCAGGCTGATATCGTGGACGGTCAGCGCGGTGACGCCGACGATCACGATGGCATGGCCCTCACCCAGGTCGATGACGGTGCTGGCGCCTTCCACATGGCTGCGGGCCAGCACCTCGGCCGCGCTGCTCAGGGTCAGGCCATTAAACTGGTGGGCGAACACCAGCTGGTCGCCGTCGGCGCTGGAGAAGTTCAGCACATTCAGATCGCCCGCCTGCTCGTGGATGACCAACAGGTCGGCCACGCCGCTGTCCGCCAGCAAACTGGCGTTCGACGCCAGCGTATCGGCAATGCCGCCCGAACGGCCGGCATTCACCATCAGATTGATGTAGTAGTTCACCATCGAAGCTGCCGACGCCAGCGAGTCATCCCTCTCATTGATGTAATCGAGGTAGGCGCGTGCCTGCGCCGACGCCGCATCGCCGACATAGGCGGCATTCTGCGCAGCGGTCATCTGGTCGGTGAAGTACTGCGCGGCGTAGGTACGGTTGGCCGTCGCGCCGATATCCTCGTTATGCGCACCGTTGGCGATGTCGTTGACGATGGTGCTGTAGGACAGTTCGCCACGCGACAACGGGCCGCTCCAGAAAGTAATTTCCGACTGGTCGTAATCGCCATGGCGGCCGAACAGATTATTGTAAATCTTGGCGATGATGGCGTCGTCGGTCAGGCCGCCCCAGGTGGCCTTGTATTCCGGCGAGTTGACAAAATGATCGCCCAGCATTTTCATGACATCGACCAGCGCCTTGCCGCTGGCCAGCTCGGTCCTGGCGATCGCCACCTTGCCAGCCAGGCCGTCCTTGTCGGCCGGGCGGCCGAAATAGCCGAGATACATGCGCTGGATCTCGTAGGTCAGATCGTTGTCCGACACCGGCGCCAGCTTGACCCAGACGTCGCCGACATTACCGTCGTTCAGCGTATAGCTGTAGTGGCCCAGGCCATGCGCGCCGCTGGCCGTGGTGAAGGCGACGTTGCTGCCGCTCAGCGACACGCTGCCGCCGCTGATGCCCCGGACTGAGGTAATCCAGATGGTCGAATCCGGGTCCGAATCGTTCAGCAACAGCGTCGAAGTGCTGGTGTTTGCCTTTGCGCCGGCGCTTTCACTGCCCATCACGATGTCATTGCCCACCTGCGAAGGATCGTCCACCGGCGTGATATTGGCCTGGAAGCTGGTGGTCGAGGTCAGGCCGCCGGCATCCTTGACGGTGACGGTAATCGTGGTGGTGCCGTAGGCGTTGGCGCTCGGCGTCAGCGTCAGCGTGCGGTTGGCGCCGGTGCCTTCGAACTTGAAGCCGCTGACCATGCCGTTCGACGACGTGGCGGAGAAGGTCATGCCGTCCAGCGACTCGGCATCGGCCACGGTAAACGCCAGCGGCGACGATTTGGTGTCTTCGGCAAACGTGGTGTTGGCGATCGCCGAAATGGTCGGCGCGGTATTGCCCAGGATGGTGAAATTGCCGAGCGTCGCATTGCCGGCCTGGTCCACCGCCCTGACTGTCACCTGGTGCGCCCCGCCGGTCACGACCGCGCCAGCGGCCAGCGACAACACGCCGGTCCTGGCATCGATGCTGAACAAGCCTTCCGGATTGGCACTGAGGCTGTAGCCTCCCGCGACTGTTCCGACGGCATTCGCGGTGACGCCGACCAGCGCGCCAGCGGCGCCGCCGACGTTGGCGAAGTTGGCCGCCGTATTGGTATCGGTCAGCGCGCCGGGCGCAGTGGTGTCCAGCGTTACCGTCAACGCGCCGGAGGCCGCCGACACGTTGCCGGCGAGATCGACAATCTTCGCGGTCAGGCTGTTGCTGCCTTCGGTCAGCGCCACCGTGGTGGTAATGGTCCAGACGCCGCTGCTGTCGGCGACGCCGGTGCCCATCAGCGTTGTGCCCTTGTACAGGTTCACGGTCGCGCCGGCTTCCGCCTTGCCGGTGAACACCGGTTTGCTCACATTGGTGTAGTTGTCGGTGTTGTAGTTGCTCATGCCCTCGTTACCGCTGTCCGAAGCATCGGTCAGGTCCGGCGCGCCCGGCGTGGCGGCGCTGGTATCGATGGTCAGGTTCAGGGCTTCCGAATCGGCCGACACATTGCCTGCCAGGTCGGTGATGCGCACCGTCAGCGTATGCAGGCCGGCGGCCAGCGTCTTGCCGCTCAGCGTCCAGGTATCGGTGGCGTCGGCCGTCACCGTGGTCAGCAGGACACCCTTGTCATAGATCGCCACTTTGGACCCGAATGCCGCCTTGCCAGTCACCACCGGCGCGGTCACATTGGTGATGTCGTCGGTCTGCGAAGCGCCGCTGTCCGATGCTGCCGCCAGGTCCGGCTTGCCCGCCAGGTCCGCCGTGGCATCGATGGTCAACTGCATAGACGCCGATTCCTGCGACACATTGCCGGCAACGTCAGTCACGCGCACTGTCAGCAGGTGGATGTCCTGGCTCAGGTCATTCAGCTTGATCTGCCAGGCGCCGGTGTTATTCGCCACCGTCTCGCAGATCGCCTTGCCGCCGTCATACAGCACCACGGTGGCGCCGGCTTCGGTAGTGCCCTTGATCAGCGGCGACGTCACATTGGTGACATTGTCGGTGCTGGACTGACCGCTGTCGGAGCCGGCATCCAGATCCGGCAGCGCCGGCTGGGCGATGCTGGTGTCGAGCACCAGCGCCAGCGCTGGCGACGAGGTCGAGGTATTGCCCGCCGCGTCGGTGGCCTTGATCGTCAGCGTATGGGCACCGGCACTCAGCACGCCGGTGGTGAAGCTCCAGCTGCCGTCATCCGCCACCACGGCGTCGCCCAGCTTGACGGTGCCGTCGAACACCGCCACCTGGTTGCCCGGCTCCACCTTGCCGGTCAGCGTAGGCGTGGTGTCGCTGGTGATCTTGTCGCCGCTGACGCCGCTGTCGGACAGCGGGTCCAGCACTGGCGCCACCACCAGCGGCGCCTTGGTGTCCACTGTCACCACCAGCGCCTCGGAAGGATCCGAGACATTGCCCGCCAGGTCGGTGGCGGTGATGGTCAGATGATGCTCGCCATCGGCCAGGGTAGCGGTCGAAGCCGGCGTATAAGTCCAGACGCCGGCAGCGCTGGCGGTCACACTGCTCAGCTTGACGTTGTTGTCATACAGCGTAATGACGGCGCCGGCATCCGCCTTGCCGGTAAACGACAGCAGGTTCTTGTTGGTCAGGTTGTCGCTGTTGGAGATGCCGGTATCCAGCGCGTCGGCCAGGTCCAGCGCCGCCGGCGCCAGCGGCTTGCTGGTATCGATGGTGATCTTCAGCGCGCTGGTCGACATGGCCGAGGTGTTGCCGGCAATATCGGTGGCGGTGGCGGTCAGCGTGTGCAAGCCCTCTGACAGCGGCTGGGTCAGCGTGATCTGCCAGGCGGTGCCCACCGCCGTGCCGGTGCCAACCACGGTGGTGCCTTCATACAGCGTGATGAAGGCGTCTTTCTCCGAGGTGCCGGAAATGGTTGGCAGCACGACGTTGGTGATGTTATCGGTCTTCACGCTGCCGCTGTCCGAGGCTTCCACCAGGTCCAGCGCCGTTGGCAGCGCCGGCGCGGCGGTGTCGATCGTGATCACCGTACTGGCCGAGGCCGTCGAGACATTGCCGGCGGTATCGGTGACACGCACCGTCAGCGTGTGCGCGGTGGCCGACAGCACACCGGTGGTGAAGCTCCATACGCCCTGGTCGTCAGCCAGCGTCGAACCCAGCAGTGTCGTCCCTTCGTACACCGCCACCGTGGCGCCAGCCTCGGTGACGCCACCGACGGTTGGCGTGGTGTCGTTGGTGATGCGGTCGGCGCTGGAGCGGCCGCTGTCCGAGGCGGCGTCCAGCACCGGCGCCAGCGCTGTCGGCGCGATGGTGTCGATATTCACCACCAGCTCGGCCGACGCGGCCGAGACATTGCCGGCGACATCGGTGCCGCGCGCCACCAGATGGTGCTCGCCGTGCGTCAGCGCGGTGGTGGTGGTAAAGCTCCATACGCCATTGGTGGCAATGCCGGAACCGATCACGGTGTTGCCTTCATACAGCGTGACAGTGCTGCCAGCTTCCGCCGTGCCGGTGACGGCAAACGTGGTCTTGTTGGTCAGGTTGTCACTAGACGAGGCACCGCTGTCCGAGGTGGCCACAAGATCCGGCGCCGATGGCGCATCCGGCGCACTAGCATCGATCGTCAACGCCAGCGCGGCGCTGGCGATCGAGACGTTGCCGGCGATGTCGGTGGCGGTCACGGTCAGGTTATGTTTGCCATCGGCCAGCGCCTCGCTCAGCGTGGTCTTCCAGTTGCCGGACGTATCGGCCAGCACCGTGGTGAGCAGCTTGCCATCGTCGTACAGCGAGATGAGGGCGTTGGCTTCGCCGGCGCCACTCAGCGTCGGCTTGCTGACGCTGGTAATGCGGTCGGTCTTGGAACTGCCGACATCGTCGCTGGCCAGCAGCGTCGGCGCGGCGGGCGTGGCCGGCGCGGCAATATCGACGGTCAGCACCAGCGCCGCCGACGTGGCGACATTGCCAGCGGCGTCGGTGGCCTTGACCGTCAGGCTATGTGCACTGGCGCTCAGCGTGGCGGTGGTGAAGCTCCAGCCGCCATTGTCGTCGGCGGTGGTGGTCGCCAGCAGCTTGGCACCGTCGTACAGCGCCACGCTGGCGCCTTTTTCCGCCGTACCGCTGACGGTCGGCGTCTGCACATTGGTGATGTTGTCGCTGTTCGAACGGCCGCTGTCGGACAGCGCCGCCAGCACCGGCGCGGTGACGGCGGGCGCTGCGGTGTCGATGTTTACTTCCAGCGCCTCCGACAGCACGGAAACATTGCCGGCCGTGTCCGTCGCGGTAGCCTGCAGCTGATGGACGCCATCGGTCAGCGTGCCGGTGGTAATAGTCCAGGCGCCGCCGGTCGCGGTGTACTTGCCAAGCAGCGTTACACCTTCGTACAGATTGATCACCGTGCCAGCCTCGGCGGTGCCGGTGATGGTCGGGGTCTTGATATTGGTCAGGCGGTCAGTGGTCGAGCTGCCGCTGTCGGAGCCGCTGGCCAGCGCCAGCGTGGCCGGCGCGTTCGGCGCGGTGGTGTCGATGGTGACATTCAGCACTGGCGACGCCGCCGACACATTGCCTGCCGCGTCCATCACCTTGACGGTGAGCGCATGCTTGGCTTCGGACAGCGGCGCGCTCGGCACGATCTGCCAGGCGCCGGTGCTGTCCACCCGCGCGGAGCCAATCACGACCGTGCCTTCGTACAGCGTCACGGTGGCGTTCAGTTCGGCTTTGCCGACAAAGGTTGGCAGCACCACGTTGGTGATGTTGTCGGTGGTGGACGGGCCGCTATCCGATGCCGCCAGCAGATCCGGCGCGGCCGGCGTGGCAGGCAGCGCCGTATCCAGCACCAGTGCCAGCGCCGGCGATTGCTTCGACACATTGCCCGCCAGATCGGTCACGGTCACGCTCAGGTTGTACGTGGTGTTGGATGCCAGCGCGGCCATGGTATAGGTCCACAGGCCGTTGGCATCGGCCTTGGTGCTGGTCAGCAGTTGGCCATTGACGTACAGCGCCACCGTCGCATTGGCTTCGGTCATGAAGGACAGCGTCGGCGTGGTGTCGTTGGTGAGGTTGTCGGTTTGCGAGATACCGGTATCGGACAATGGGTCGAGCACCGGCGCCGAGGCCAGCAGGGGCGCCTCGGTGTCGACGTTAATGGTCAGTGCTGGCGACAGCGCCGACACGTTGCCGGCCAGGTCGGTGGCGGTGGCGGTCAGCTGGTGCACGCCATGGGCCAGTGCATTGGCGGCAGTAATCGTCACACTCCAGACGCCGCTGGCGGGCGTGACGACGCTGCTGGTAGCCACCAGTTTATCGCCCTCGTACAGGCGGATGACCGTTCCCGCCTCGGCGCTGCCGGTGATGGTCGGTGTGGTCACTTTGGTCAGGTCGTCGCTGGTGGACGCGCCGGAATCGGACGTCGCCAGCAAATCCAGCGCGGTCGGCGCCAGCGGCGCATCGGTGTCGATCGTCAGGCTGAGCGCGGCCGACGACACTGAAGTGTTACCCGCCAGATCGGTGGCGGTAACGGTCAGCTTGTGCACGCCCTGGCTCAAGGACTGCGCCAGCTTGATTTGCCAGTTGCCGGCGTCGTCCGCCTGCGTCGTGCCGATCAGCACCGTCCCGTCGTACAGCGCCATCGTGGCCTTGCCCTCGCTCTTGCCGCCGATGACAGGCTGCGTCACATTGGTGACATTGTCGGTGGTCGAGGTGCCGCTGTCATGCTCGGCGACCAGGTCCGGCACGGCGGGCGTGGCCGGCGGCGTGGTATCGACAGTCACGGTCAGCGTGGCGGTGCTGAGATTGCCCGCAACATCCGCCGCCTTGGCCGTCAGCAGCCGCGCGCCATTGGCCAGGGCGACGCTGCTGGTAATGCTCCAGGCGCCGTTGGCGTCGGCCAGCGCGGTGCCCAGCACGGTGCTGCCGTCATACAGCGTCACCAGCGCATTGACTTCGGCGGTGCCGGTAATCGTCGGCTTGTTGACCTTGGTGACCAGATCGCTGTTGGACAGGCCGCTGTCGGACGATGCGTCCAGCACCAGCGGACCCAGCTCCGGCAACTGGCTGTCGATCGTCACCAGCAGCTCGGCCGATGGCGCCGACACGGCGCCGGTCTGCAGATTGGTGCTGATCGCCGTCAGGTGATGCTCGCCATCGGCCAGCTTCGGCGCCAGCGTCCAGACGCCGGAAGCATTGGCCGTGACCGTACCCAGTACGACCGTGCCATCCAGCAGGGTCACGCTGGCGCCGGCTGCGGCCTTGCCGGTGATGGTCGGCGCGGTGATGTTGGTGATATTGTCGGTGGTCGAACGGCCGCTGTCGGTGGTCAGGTCGAGTGCGCTCGGACTGAGCGGCGGCGTGGCATTGATGGTGACGGTCAGCGATGGCGAAGCCGGCGACACATTGCCGGCCGCATCGGTGGCCTTGGCGGTCAGCACGTGCGCACCATTAGCCAGGTCCTGCGCCGGCGTGATCTGCCAAGCGCCGCTGCCATCGGCGACGGCACTGCCCAGCAGCACGTTGCCATCGTACAGCGCGACCGTGGCGCCCACTTCCGCCGTGCCGGTAACCAGCGGCCGGGTGACGGAGGTGATGTTGTCGGTTTTGGACGAACCGAGATCGCTGCCATCCGCCAGATCCGGCGCCGATGGCGCGTTCGGCGCCTTGGTGTCGATGGTCAGCAGCAGCGCCGCCGATGCCAGCGAGACATTGCCGGCCGCGTCGGCCGCCTTGACGGTCAGGCTATGCGCGCCCTCGCCCAGCGCCGCTGTCGGCGTGAAGCTCCAGTTGCCACTGTCGTCGGTGGTCGCGCTGCCGATCTGCAGCGCGCCATCGAATACCAGCACGCTGGCGCCCGCCTCGGCGGTGCCGGTCAGGTGCGGCGTGGTGATGCGGGTAATGCCGTCGCTCGACGACAGGCCGCTGTCGGACGCCGCATCCAGCAGCGGCGCCGCCGGCGCTGGCGGCGGCGTCAGATCGATGGTCAGCACCAGCGCTTCCGATAACGGCGAGACATTGCCTGCCACATCGGTCACGGTGGCGGTCAGGCGATGGCTGCTCTCGGTCAGCGTGTGCCCCGCCAGCTTCCAGTTACCGTCCTGGTCGGCCCGCACGCTGGCGACCTGCACGCCATCGTCGTACAGCGTGATGGTGCTGCCAGCTTCCGCCTTGCCGCCAATCATCGGCGTCGCCACATTGGTCAGGTTGTCGCTGCTGGACACGCCCTTGTCGCTGTCCGCCGCCAGATCCGGCAAGCCCGACGCCGTCGGCGGCGTGGTATCCACCGTCAGGCGCAACGCCGCCGACGCCGGCGATACATTGCCAGCCACATCGCTGGCCGTGGCGGTCAGCTGGTGCACCGCGTCGCTGAGCGGCTTGCTCAGCGCGATCCGCCACTGGCCGCTGGCGTCCGCCAGCGCCGTACCGATCAGCGTGGCGCCGTCGTATAGCGCGACGCCAAGGCCGGCCGCAGCCGTGCCGACGATGACCGGCGTCGCCACATTGGTGATGTTGTCGCTGTCCGACAGGCCGCTGTCGCTGCCGGCCAGCAGCTCTGGCGCGCCGGGCGCTATCAGCGGCGCCGCCAGCACCGTCAATTCCAGCGCCGCAGTATGCGCCGACAGGTTGCCGGCGGCATCGCTGGCGCGCACCGTCAGGCTGTGCTTGCCGTCCGCCAGTGTCTGCGCAAAGTGCCAGCTGCCGTCGGCGTCAGCCACCGTGCTGGCCAGTTGCTGGCCATCGTCATACAGAACCACGGTGGCGCCCACCTCGGCAGTGCCGCTCAGGCGCGGCTGCGCCACGTTGGTGATGCCATCGCTGTTGGAAACACCGCTGTCATCCAGCGGATCAAGCACCGGGGCGCTGACCACGGGGGGCTGGCTGTCGATGGTGACAGCCAGCGGCGCCGAGGGTTGCGAGACCGTGCCGGTGAGTGAACTGGTGCTGGCGGTCAGCTGGTGCAAGCCGTCCGCCAGCTGGCTGGCGGTGATGCTCCAGTTGCCGCTGGCATCGGCCCTGGCCTCGCCCAGCAAGGTGGAGCCGTCATACAGCCGTACCAGCGCGTCGGCGTCCGCCTTGCCGGTGATGGTCGGCGTGGTGTCGCTGGTGACGCCGTCGCGGTCGGAGACGCCGCTGTCCGAGGCGGCGCTCAGCGCCAGCGCGGTCGGCACCGCCAGCGGCCTGGCGTCGATGATGACGGTCAGCGCCGCCGACGGCTCCGACACATTGCCGGCGACATCAGTGGCGCGGATGGTAAACACGTGCTCGCCATCGTTCAGCGGCCGGGCCGGCTGGAAGGTCCAGTTGCCGTCCTTGTCGGCCATGGTGCTGCCGAGCAGCGTGGTGCCGTCATATACCGCCACGCTGGCGCCGACCTCGGTCTTGCCGGCCAGTTCCGGGCGGGTGACAGCGGTGATGTTGTCGCTGCCGGAAGTACCGCTGTCTGAGCTTTCCAGCAGATCCGGCGCGGCAGGCGCGGCGGGTGCCTTGGTATCGATGGTGATCTGCAGCGCCGGCGAAGGTAGCGACACATTGCCGGCCACATCGGTGGCGGTCACGCTCAGGCTGTGCGGGCCATCGGCCAGTTGCTGCGCCGGCTTGATGGTCCAGCTGCCGTCGGCCCCAGCCACCGTGCTGCCCACCAGCTCGACACCTGCGTACAGCGACACCGTGGCGCCCGCCTCGGCACTGCCGTGCAGTTCCGGCGTGCGGTTGGTGATGCCATCGCTGTTGGCGCTGCCGCTGTCCGACAGCGGCTCCAGCAGCGGCACGGCAGGCGCCGCTGGCGCGTCGGTGTCAATGGTGATCTGCAGCGCGTCCGATGGCGCCGACACCGTGCCGGTCAGCGCGCTGGTCTGTGCGGTCAGGCGGTGCAGGCCGTCGCCCAGTGCGCTGGCGACGATGCTCCAGTTGCCGCTGGCGTCGGCTTTGGCTTCGCCCAGCAAGATCTCGCCTTCGTACAGCTTGACCGTGGCATTGGCCACCGCCTTGCCAGTAATCGTCGGCGTGCTGTCTTTGGTGATGCGGTCGCTGGCCGACACGCCGCTGTCCGAAGCGGCCGCCAGCGCCAGATCGGTCGGCGCCACGGCCGGCGTGCTGTCGATCGTGACCGCCAGCGCGGCCGACGCGGCCGACACGTTGCCGGCCACGTCGGTGGCCTTGACGGTGAAGCTGTGCACGCCGTCCGCCAGCGCCTGCGCCGGCTGGAAGGTCCAGTTGCCGGCGTCGTCCGCGAGCGTGCTGCCCAGCAGCGTTGCACCGTCGTAGATGGCAATGCTGGCGCCGGCCTCGGCCTTGCCGCCCAGTTCCGGCCGGGTGGCATTGGTGATGTCGTCCTGATCCGAGATGCCGCTGTCCGAGCTGTCCAGCAGGTCCGGTGCGGCCGGCGCCTGCGGCGCCTTGGTGTCCACCGTGATGTTGAGCGCGGCCGATGGCGCCGAGATGTTGCCGGCGGCATCGGTCACGCGCACCGTCAGGCTGTGCTTGTCGTCCGTCAGCTGACTGGTGTCGATGCTCCATTTGCCGAAGACGTCGGCGCTGGCCTCGCCGACCTTGACGCCGCCATCGTACAGTGTCACCAGCGCGCCGCTTTCGGTCACGCCGGTAACGCGCGGCGTGGCCAGCATGGTCACGCCGTCGTTGCCGTACCCAGTGTCCGATTCCGGCGCCAGTTGCGGCGCATCGGGCTGCGGCGCCTCGGTATCGATGCTGATGAACAGGTCGGGCGAGGCAGCCGAGACGTTGCCGGCCACATCGCTGACCTTGACGTTCAGGTTATGGTCGCCATCGGCCAGCTGGTCGCTGGTGATGCGCCAGTTGCCGTCGGCATCCGCCACCGTGCTGCCGACCTTGGTGTTGCCATCGTACAGCGTCACCGTGGCGCCGGCCTCGGCCTTGCCGCTGACGGTGGGCGTGGCGTCGCTGGTCAGCGCGTCGTCGGCGTAACCGGTGTCGGACAGCGGGTCCAGCAACGGCGCGCTGCTGGCGCGCGGCGCGGTATTGTCGACGGTGATCAGCAGCGCTTCAGAGCGGGCGATATTGCCGGCAAAGTCGGCCTGGCGTACCACAGTGATGCTGTGCTGGCCGTTGCTGAGGAACAGATTGTCCAGCCGCCAGTTGCCTTGGGCGTCCGCCACCACATCGATCACCTCCCTGGTGCCGTCAAACACTTTCAGCGTGGCGTTGGCGACCGAGGTGCCGCCGATGCTGACCAGATTGGCGTTGGTGATGCGGTCGCTGTTGGAACTGCCGGTATCGAAGGCCGGCAACAGTTCCGGCATCGCCTGCGGCGCGGTCTGGGTGAGGATCTGCAATTGCTGCACGGCGGACGGCAACGACACATTGCCCGCCAGATCGGTCAGCGTGACCGTCAGCGCATGCATGCCTTCGGCCAGCACATCGGTGGTGATGCTCCAGACGTAACTGTCGTCCATCACCTTGGCGCTGCCCACCACGGTGGCGCCATCGTACAGCGTGACCGTATAGCCGACTTCGGCGGCCGTCAGCTTGCCGGCGAACACCGGCGTGGTTTTGTTGGTGATGTAGTCGCCATTGATGCCGGTATCCTCGCCGGCGATCAGCTGGGGCGCCACCAGCGGCGCCGGTGGCGTGACGTCGATCGTAATCGCCAGTTCGGCCGAATTGACCGACACATCGTTCCCCACCGTCGCCGTGGCGCTCAGCGCATGCCTGCCTTCGCTCAGCACGGTGACGGCCTTGATCGACCACGCGCCGTTGCCAGCCGCCACAGCAGTCCCCACCACCACCTGGCCGTCGTACAACGTGACCAGGGAACCGGCGGTGGCCAGTCCCGTCACTGTCGGTAACACGATATTGGTCAGTTTGTCGTTGCTGACACCACTGTCAGCGGTAGGGGCGAGAACCAGGTTACGAGGCGCGGCAATGGTAGGCATCTAAGTATCCGTGTGCAAAGTAAAATTTCAATATGGAACTACTATTAGCAATCACGCTACCATATTCATTTAATAATTGCACTACGGAAATTCAGAATTTTGCTATTTATTTTGACAATTAACAGTTCACCAAAACGAAGTAACATTTACGCAGTTTTACAGTCTTGGCATCACTTCTCCCAGCCGCCGCCCAGTGCCAGGAATAGCGCGATCTGGTCGGACGCCAGCGCGGCATCGGAAGCGGCCCAGGCGGCGTCGGTGGCAGCCAGCGTGCGGTCGGCGTCCAGCACCGACAGGAAATCGATGCGGCCATACTGATACAGGCGGTGCGACTGCTCGGAAGCCTGGGCGCTCTCGTCGCGCGCAGTTTTCAGCGCGACGTTGCGGTCCAGCTCACGCGCGTAGACCGTCAGCGCGCTTTCCGCCTCCTTCAGCGCATTGAGCACCGTGCCGTCGAATTTCGCCAGCGCGCCGTCGCTGCCGGCTTGCGCCTGGGCGATGCGGCTGCGGGCGGCGCCGGTATCCGGCAGCGTCCACGAGATCAATGGGCCAAGACTCCAGCGGAAAGCGTTGCCGGCGCCGACATGGTCCAGCAGCCCGGTGCTGCCGACCGAGGCGCCGATACTGATGTTCGGATACAGGTCGGCCGTCGCCACGCCGATGCGTGCGGTGGCGGCGGCCAGATTGCGCTCCGCCTGGCGGATGTCCGGACGGCGGCGCAGCAGCGCGGCGCCATCGCCAACCGGGATCTGCGTCGTCAGGCGCGGCGCGGCCTGGCACTGCAACAGGTGCATATTCATTTCGGCCGGCGTCTGGCCGGTCAGTGCGGCCAGACGGTAGTGTGCGGTGCGGTGCTGGGCTTGCAACGGCGGCAAGGCGGCCTGCAACTGCGCCAACTGGCTACGGGCGCGGGCGCCGTCGATGGCGGTGCCACGGCCGGCGTGGGTGCGCTGGTCGGTCAGTTCAACAAACTTCTGCTGCAAGTCGACCGACTGCTGGGCGACGCTGATCTGGCGCACGGCCGCGCAGGCGTCGGCATAAGCACGCGCAGTATCGGCGGCCACGGTTACGCGCACCAGGTCCACCGCAGCTTGCGCGGCCTGTGTATCGGCGTTGGCAGCTTCCACCGCGCGGGCGATCTTGCCAAACATATCGGTCTGGTAGGAAACGTGGATACCGGCGTCGTAGTTGAAACGGTCCGGCAACGCGGTCTTGGAACCGGCCGTCACGCCGGACGAGCGGCCGACGCCGGGCGACGCGCTGACGCTGACTTCGGGCTTGCGTTCTTCTTCCGTCTGATCCAGCACGGCGCGAGTGCGCGCCAGGTTGGCGGAGGCCACGCGCAAATCGGTGTTGGCGGCCAGCGCTTTCTGGACCAGTTGATCGAGCACCGGATCATCGTACAAGCGCCACCAGTGTGTCGGCAGCGGTTCAGACTTGTAGGCCGCTTCCTGCGTGCCGAGGAAAGGCGCGGCGGCTTCGGGACGTTTGACGACAGCCTGTGCGGGCACCGTGTAATTCGGCCCGACCGTCGTGCATGCCGCCAGCGCGGCAGCCAGCGCCACACTGCCCAAGAGTTTGAGTGCGTTCATCATAACCTCCGCTTACGAATGGTTGGCCTGCACATCCACCGTCACGGTCTGGCCGGCGACCAGGCGCGCGCCGGCAGGCAAGGCGTCCAGCTTGATGCGCACCGGGATGCGCTGCGCCAGGCGTACCCAGTTGAAGGTCGGATTGACGCTGGAGAGCAGATTGGACGAGGTGGTGCGGTCACGGTCGGCGATGCCACCGGACAGGCTTTCCACATGGCCGCTGAGACGCTGCGAGGCGCCCATTGGGATCACCGCCACGGCGTCGCCGACCTGAATCGCCGGCAGCTTGGTCTCTTCGAAGTAGCCTTCGACATAGTAGGAATCGCTGTCGATCAGCGCCATCACAGCGTGGCCGGCGCTGACATAGGAACCCATTCGCAGGTCCAGGTTGGAGATGGTGCCGTTCACCGGCGAGACGATGCGCGTGCGTTCCAGGTTCAATTTTGCCACGTCGCGCGCGATCACGGCTTGCGCCACTGCTGCGCGCAGTTGATCGACGCGCGACGAGCCCTGCTCGCGCGTTTCTGCCGATACCAGGTCGCGCAGGTCGTTGTTGCGGCGCGCTTCCTTCTGCGCCTGCGCCAGCGTGGTTTGCTGCGCCTGCACGGCGGCTTCGGCCTGGCGCAGCGCCAGCTCAAAGCGTGCTCGGTCGACTTCAAACAGCACCTGCCCGGCTTTCACCTTCTGGTTGTCGTGCACCAGCACGGCGGTGACCTGGCCGGTAACGTCCGGCGCCACCTGCACCACGTCCGCCTTGACGCGGCCGTCGCGCGTCCATGGCTCGACTTCGTAATGCTGCCACAAGCGCCATGCCAGCGCGGCGGCGACCAGCACCGCCACCATGGTGACGGCAAAGCGGCCCGTGGCCATCAATATATTCTTGAGGTTCATGTTCAGCCCCGATTGGTTAACAGTGTAGAGAAGCTGCCCAGCAAAATGAAGAACAGCGCAAATTCAAACAGCGCCGGGTGCCATACCAGGCGATAGAAACCAACCCGCATCAGCAGCCGCCCCAGCACGCGCGTGCAGATCAGCGCCAGGATGGACAGCAACAGCAAGGTGGGGACGTATAGTCCGTACAAACTCAGTTCAGCAGTCACGATGCAAGCTCCGGTTGATAGGCGGCGGCACCGGGGAACAGGTCGCGCCGCATGCTGGCCAGCGCGGCGGCGGCCTGTGGGCGTACGTCGCCGGCGGCCGCACAGACGGCACGCAGCGTGCTGTCGATGCGCGCCAGCAGCACCGCCGGTGCCTGGCCGTGGGCGTAGCCGCCGTCGCTGAAATAGCCACCCAGTTTTTGCAGCAGCGGTTGCAGCGCCACGCCGGCCTGCTCCAGTTGCAGTCGCATGCCGCATAGCTGCGCCACGTGCAGGCCAACGCGCAGTTCGCGCAAGCCATCCACCGCCACCGCGCGTGCTTCCGGCGTCGGATGGGCGATGGCCAGGCGCGGCATCAGCAGGCCGATACGGTCCACCATGCGCGCCGAGATGCGCAGCAGCGCATCGCGCGAAGCCGCCGCCGATGACGGCACCGGCGACCTGGCCGGCGCTGGTGCCGGTGGCGCCATTCGCACCATTTGCGCCACTTCGCGGCGCGCGGTGCGCAGCATGCGGCGCGCCATCCAGTCACCGCCTACAGTGCGTATCAGGCTGGTGATAACGGCGGCGGCGATAAAGCCGAACAGCTGCGCCACCATGCTGTTGAGGAAATTCGGAATATCCAGCGTGCCGGTATCCTGCAAGGACAAGGTGCCCGCCACGCCGATCAGGAAGGCCAGCGAACTGCCCGCCGTGGCGGGACGCGGCATGAACACGCCGCCGATCAGGAACACCGGCGCCAGCGTCAGCACCAGCATTTCGTAGCTGTGCACCGCCGGCAGTACGCACAGGATGTAGAACGCCGCCACCGGCATCGAGATCACCGTCCATTTGACGAACATGCGTATCAGCGGCACCGGGTTATCCTGCGTGGCGAAGAAGCAGCAGGCCACACCGGCCATCATCGGTGCGGCGGCGCCGGATGGCCAGCCGGTCAGTATCCAGAACGCGCAGCACACCAGGATGGTGATGACGGTGGCCAGCGCCGAGCGCAACGCCATGCCATGATCGCGATGCAGCACGGTCGGCGTCAGGTGCGGCGTGTAACTGGCGGCGCCGCCCTGCATCACCGTGCTGACATTGGTGCGCAGTTCCAGGCCGTCTTCGCAGGCTTCGATCAGCGCGTCGAGGCGCTGCGCCAGGTTCAGGCGCAGGATGTCGCTCCAGCTGGCGTCCGGCGCCAGCACCGGCTGCAACTGCGCCAGCGCCGCGCGCAGTTGTGCGGCACGCGCCGGATCGGCATCACGGCCCGCGGTTACCCAGGCGGCGATATCCTCCAGCACGCGCGTCCACGGCATCAGGCTATCCGGATCAACTTCACGCAATGAATCAAGGCGGTCCTCAACCGCCAGCAGCAGCGGCACCATGATGCTCAGGCGGTCATGCAGGCCGTGCACCATGCCGGCGGTCCAGCGCAGCTGCGAGGTATCGAACGGCAAGTGGGTCGACATCACGCGCAGTTCGCTGATTTCGCCTGCCAGCGCCAGGCGAGTGTGCGTATTGTGGGCCTTGGCGGCGCCGGGCTTCAGCACATCGCTCATCCAGCGCTGCGCATCGGCGATGGCGCGGTCCAGGCGGCCCAGCAGCACAGGTCCCACGCCCTGCGGGAACACCAGCGAATGCACCACCGTGGCGGACAGGATGCCGATCGAGATCTCCTCCACCCGCGCCAGGCCGGTATCGAAGATGGCCGCTGGATCGGTCACCGCCGGGAAGCCGATCAGGCCCGCCGTGTACCCGGCCAGCATGAAGATGTAGGAACGCGGTGTGCGGTCCAGCAGCGAAATGTACAGGCACAGGCCTACCCAGCAGGCCAGCGCCAGCGACAGCAGCTCCGGCGCATTGGCCATGCGCGGCACCATGATGATGGTGGCGATGCTGCCGATCAGCGTGCCGCAGACGCGAAACAGCGCCTTCGAACGCACCGCGCCGGAGAACGGGCTGGCGACGATGTAGGCGGTCATCATCGCCCAGAACGGACGTGGCAGGCCGGCGGCCAGCGACACGTACAGCGCCAGCATGGACGCGGCAAAGCACTTGGCCGAGAACAGCAACTCGCTGCTGGAGGGCGACTTCATGGCGTTGCCCCGCCGCTTACGCCGCGTTGCGGCCAGCCAGCACCTGGTCGAGCTGCGTCAGCACGCGCACGGTGGCTTCGACATCGGCCTGCGGCATGTCCCTGAACAGGTCACGGCGGAACGGCGCCAGCGCCTTTTCCAGCCGTTCGGCGATTTTCTTGCCGGAGACGGTCAGCGACAACGTCTTGGCACGGCGGTCGCTCGGATCATCCTGGCGCAGCACCAGGCCGGCCGCCACCAGTTGATCGATGATGCGCACCAGCGACGGCGGCTCGATGCCCACCGCATCCGCCACCTGCCCCGGCCGCACACCGTCGCCCAGGCGCGAAATCATCAGCACCGGCCAGGCGCTGGCGTGCGACAGCTCGAAATCCGCCGTCAAGCCATCCGCCGCGCTCTTGTAGGCACGCGCCACGTGTATCAGCGTGTGGGTCAAGGACATCAAGGTTTTGTCGTAACTGCTCATCGCGGACTCGTTTAAATGTACTTAGGAAGCTAAATATTAGCATCGAACGAAAATCTTCGCTGGGGGGCGGATAAAAACTACGTTATCGTTAATGTTTTAGCAGCATAGATACTTTATGAGACCTTTCTTCGCGCTCGCCACTTGCGCGCTTGCTACCGGCCTGGCGCAGGCGGCGGATATCTCGTCCATCGCCATCGAAAAATTCTTCGGCAAGGCCAACATCACCGGCGCAGCCATCGCGCCGGATGGCCGCAACGTCCTGTTGCGCACGCGCTCAGATGCCGGCCGTAGCATGCTGACCGTGGTGAACACGGAGACGCACCAACAAAAAACCGTCGCCAATTTCAGCAACGCCGATGTCGATATGTTCTTCTGGCAGAGTGATAAGCGGCTGGTCTACTACACCATTAATACCGACCGTGACGGTGTCATGAGCCGTCCGGCCCTGAATGCGGTGGACCGCGACGGCAAAAATTTCAAGGTGCTGTCGTTCACCGTCCTGCAGCCACGCTCCTTTGCCGACACCAGCTACAACAAGTCCGACTACTACGCCGCAGCCACACAATACGGCTTCCGCTACCGCAAATCAGAAGCGATGTTTTCGCCTGCGGATACCGACGGCAACAAATCACTGGTACGTATCGATACGCGAACCAGGCAACAAACCGACGTCCAGGTGCCACGCAATACTTACCGCTGGCTGGTCGATTCAGACGGAGATGTCCGCATTGCGGTGACGCGCCTCGATAGCAAGGACACCGTGCATTACCTTGACGGCGATTGGCGTGAACTGGCAAGCTTCCTCCCCTCGGCGCCGGAAGCGTTCGAACCACTGCTGTTCGCGGAAGGCAAGCTGTATGTCCGCGCCCGCAACGGCAGGAACGAATCGTCGATCTACCGCTACGATCTGGAAAAGAAAGCGCTGGAAGCCTCGCCGATGATCTCCGTGCCCGGTTTCGATGCGGACGGCTACTTCCTGCTGGACGACCGCAAGCTGCTGGGCTTCCGTATCAACAGCGACTCCGAAAACACGGTATGGTTTGAGCCTGCCATGAAGGCGATGCAGGAGGAAGTGGATGCGGTACTGCCGCATACAGTCAACACCATTTCCTACGGCGAGCATAGCGCCACGCCGTATGTGCTGGTCGATGTGCACAGCGATGTGCATGATCACTTGTACCTGCTCTACAACCGCGAGACCAAAAAGCTGCTGCAACTAGGCGCAGCCCGTCCCGCCATTGATCCGCAGCAGATGGCGCCTATGCGCATGGCACGCTTTCCGGCGCGCGACGGCGCCCACATCCCGCTCTACCTGACCTTGCCCGCCGGCGCAGCAGCGAAGCCGCTGCCGACCGTGGTGCTACTTGGCGATTCGCAGTCGCACCGAACCGCCAACTGGGAATGGAATGACGAAGTGCAGTTCCTCGTCTCCCGCGGGTACGCCGTGTTGCAACCGCAGCCACGCGGCATCAGGGGTTTCGGCGCGGCGCATGAAGCGGCGGGAGCAAAACAGTGGAGCCTTTCCGACGCCCAGAAAGATATTGCGGATGCCGTCAAGTGGGCGGCAGCGCAAGGACATACCGATCCTGCACGGGTTTGCATCGCCGGCGGCGGCTACGGCGGGCATGCCGCCATGACGGCATTGGTGCTCGACCCGGCACTGTTCAAGTGCGGAATCAGCTGGTCCGGCGTTATCACCAACAGCGACGCAGACCTCAAGGCAAACCAGGCCAGGGTGCATGACACCACCCGCATCACGCAGCCGGTGCTGCTCGCATATGGCAAGAACGACCGCCACGTGCCATTCAGCGATGGGCGCCAATTCTACGAGAAGCTATCGGCCACCAATCACAGGGTGGAGTGGCTGGAATATTCGTCCAGTGCAGAAGACTGGAAAACGCAGCACAATCGCATCGACTTGTGGGGCCACATCGAAGCCTTCCTCGGCCGGAACATCGGTGCGGCCGCGCCAATTAGGCCTGGCTCTTGAAGAACTTCTCCGGCGAGATGCGGATCGCGGCGCCGGTTGGGCAGGCGCGCACGCAGGACGGGCCACCTTTCAAGTCCTTGCACAAGTCGCACTTGACGGCCTTCTTCTGCACCGCAGGATCGTAATCGGCCTGGCGCTCGCCGGGCGTGGCACCGAGGCCAAACAGCAGCCACGATAAGCCGCCGCCGCGCTTCGGTGGCTTGTCCACTGCCATCTGGATCACGCCGTAAGGGCAATTGCGCTCGCAGTTGCCGCAACCGATACAGGCATCGCTGATAAACACTTCCCCTTGCAGCGACCGGCCGATGGCATCCGGCGGGCAGTCCTTCATGCAGTGCGGGTTCTCGCAATGGCGGCAGGCCGTCGGCAAGTGAATATTGGCGAAGGTCGGCCCCAGCGCACGCTTCAGGCGGGAGGTACCGTTGTGGGTTTCGGCGCACGCGGTTTCGCAGTTATTACACTGGATGCACATGGTCTCGTTGATCAGCAAAACATCCGACGCCTCGCCCACGCCCTGCCCCAGCAAGAACTGCATCAAGTCGCCGTCGCGGCGCTTGGTATGCTCCAGCAGAACGTTTTGCTCGGTGCGCGAAATCACCTGGTCTTCAACCGATTTGCGCCAGCTCGGGTTGGCGATCAGCTGGTCACGCACGGTTTCCGCATCCAGCACCAGTGCTTCGGTCAGCACTGTGGCTGTCACTGTGGCGCTGCGCGGTGCATCGCGCAACAGCGCCATCTCGCCGACGTAATTGCCAGCAGCGACATAAGACAAGATGCGTTCGCCGCCACGCGCTTCATCCTTGCGCGATACCGTGACCGAACCGCGACGGATCAGGTACATGCCGTCGGCCCGGTCGCCTTCCTTGAACAGCGTCTGTTTGGCCTCGAAACGCTTGACCGTGACACCACCCGCCACCAGCGCATCAATCGCGGTGCGCGACAGCATATTGCCAAGGTAGTTATAGATTGCGTTGCGCACGAAGACCATGTCCATGCGCTTGCGCACATCGTCCACCGAGGCGATCAGCTTCAGCATGGTGCGGCGTGGCGTTTCCATCAGCACGCAGTTGGCGCCGGCGCGAATGGTGGCGGTACGGCGACGGCCCGAGATCAAGCCCATCTCGCCAAAGTACTGACCTTTATCCAGCTTGATGTTGCGCACCTTGCCGTCGTTGCCGGTCAACTCAATTTCCACCGTGCCTTGCAGAATCGAATAGAAGGTATTGGTGTAGTCGAATTTGCGGAATACGATGTCGCCCTTGCGTGGCGTCAGCAAGGTCGATTCGAGCATGAACTCGCGCAGCTGCAAGGTCGTCACCTGATTAAACAGGGGCACGCCGCCCTTGATCTCCTCAATCACTTGCGATACCTGCCGGTCCGGGCGCCACGGTTGCAGCTTCTCGCGCAGCAGCGCTTCGTCCGCCGGCTGCACCGGCTTGCCGACGATGGTCTGCACCACCTCGTAGCCCTGGTTCATCGCCTGCTTGATCAGCGGATAGCCGCCCAACGCACCAACAATATACAGGCCCGGCACATTGGACTCATAGGTATCCGACAGCGCCGGCGTGGACGCCGGATTCGCATTCGGGAACACGACGCCGAAGCTCTCGATCAGTTTGCGCGGCGGCGTCGCGCCGAGACGCGCGATCACGCGGTGCGCGTGTACCGATTCCTCGCCGTGCTTGCCGTTGAAGACAAACAGCAGCGGCGTGTCCCCGGCAGTCTCGATGAACTTGGTGGACGCGCTGTAGCGCACCTTGATCTTGCCGCTTTTTTCCGCCGCCGTAATCAGCACCCGATTACCTTCTTTACAGGTGGCGAATTCCTCCTGCCGGTTCAAGATGTAGACCGTGTTCTTCTCGGCCAGCGCCAGCGCATTCTCGATACCGGCATCACCAGCGCCAACCACCACGATGGTCTCGCCCGAGAACTCATCCGGGTCGGACAAGGTGTACTGCACGTTCGGCAAATCCTCGCCCGGCACGCCCAGCTTGCGGATATTCCCTTGCAGGCCGATGGCCAGGATCACGGTGCGCGATTGCCAGCTACGCTTGCCGCCGGCACCCTCGCTGGTCAGCGTGAAGATGCCGCTGTCGGCATCGCGCTCGATAGCGCTCACGCGCTGGCCGTGCTCCACGTTGACGCCCTGCCGCGACATCTCCTGGTTCCAGGTGGACAGCAGCGCCTCGCGCTTGCCGGCGCCGAAACTCAGATCGCTGCGCAGCGGCAGGATGCCCGGTTCGGCCATCACGTGCTTGCCCTTCTGGTACTGGTAGATCGTGTCCGACAGGTGCGGCTGCGTTTCCAGCAGCACGTGGCGCACGCCGAGTGCCTTGGCGCGGGCGGCGGCGGACAGGCCAGCCGGCCCGGAGCCAACGATAACGATCTCGTACAGTTCAGTAGCGTCCATGATTAATTCGACTTCGGTGAAATGGTGCGCGACAGCCCTTGCAGGCCATTCGCAAAGACGTCCGGCTTGAACGCATCCTCATTGGCAAGCGACACCCGCAGCGTCGCCAGCTTGCGGTTCATCTCCGCCACGCCGGCGGCGCCGCCCAGCGCGCCCTGCTTCGCCAGCGACGAGGATAGGCTGGAGATAGCCATGTAGGCCTGCTCCGCGCCGGCATAGTCCGAAAACTGCTGACGCCTGGCTTCATCAATCAAGCCGAGCAACACGGCACGCTGCACGGCGGGCGTAAAGCGCTGCTGTTCCAGCTTGACGATGACACGCTGGATGGTGGCCGACAGCGTAGCCGCCAGTGCCAGCGGGTCCGCACCGCGTGCAGCGGTACTGCCCGCGACCGCGTGGTGCAGCTGCGACACCTGGTCGCTGAAGGCATTCGCCCCAGCTGGATCGGTAGCGCGCACGATCGCCCGCAGCATCAGCAGATTGCTGTCGTTGAGGCGCATGCGCCCCGGTCCCACGCCGAGGCGTGGCGACCACTTCTTCTCGCTCATCGGGTGATGGCAGGCGTGGCAATCGAACAGCGCCAGTTCCGGGAACAGGCCGTCGCGGCCGCGTTTCGGATCGGTCAGCGCATCCAGCTGGTTCCTGGACGCCAGCGCCTGGCCGATGGCCCACAGGCGCACGCTGTCGTAATCACCTTTGCGCTGCCGCCAATCGTCGTCGATCTTGTAGTGGGCCGGCGCCAGCTGGGAGAAGGTGTCCAGCTCAAAGCTCAGGCGTGGGTGGCCGGCGCCCATCAGGCGGTGCGAGACAAAGCGGCTGCTGTCGCCGACATGGCAGGACAGGCACAACCTGGCTTGCTCCACCGGCTTTTCAGTCGGATACATGCCCTTGGCGACATTATCCGCATGGGTGGCGCCGGGCGCCGTGTGCGAACGGATCCACTTGTCGGCCGGGCCATGGCAAGCTTCGCAGCCAACGCCGTCGGACAGCATGTGACGCTCGCCGCGTAACGCAGGCGGTGGATTATGGGCGTGACAGTCCAGGCATTCCTGCGCGTTCTCGGCGCCCTGCTTGAGACCCAGCTTGGCGGCGATGGAGCGCGATTGCGCGTTCAACAGCACGGCATAAGCCTTGGCGTGCTTGTCCAGCCGCAGCCATGTGGTGTACTCGTTCTGCTGCACGTTGGAGCCGGTCCATGGCGCGACCGCGCCGTGGCAAGTGCTGCTGGCGCAGTTGACCGTGCCCACCGACTGGTGCGGCGACGCGTTGGGCAGTACCTGCGTGGTGCTCGAACTGGCGGCCAGCACCAGTCCGCAGACCAGCATCAGGCAGGCGGACAGCATGCGTTTCATTTCTTTCCTTTCTGCGTGCGCGGCACGTAATCGCCAGGCACACCCTGATCGCTCACAGTCCACACCTGTGAATCAGGCCGTAAATACAGTCTGGCCATTTCCGCAGCGTTGAACGGGCGCGAGCCGATGCGGCCGAATACCGCGATCTGGCCGCCCGTTTCATCCACCGCACGGTCGCGGTCCAGGCCCTTGGACAAGGCCAGCGCCGGCGAGCGGGTGCGACTCCACGCGATCAGCTGCGGCTTCGGCTCCGGCGAGAAGCCATAGAAGCGCGGCTGCGTGTCGGGCGCCGTCAGTTGCAGCACTTTCAAGCCATTGGCGCCATCGGCCACGTAGCCAAACAGCGAGGCATTGGTGGAGCCGACGATCACGTCGCGCGCATCGTTCAGCTGGCCGTCCGCATCGAACATCTGATAGACCTTCGGCTCCGCCGGTTTCTCGACGTCGATGATGGCGAGTCCCTGGCGGCCCGCCGCCACGTAAGCATAGGTACGCGCCAGGTACACCTTGCGCGCATCGGCCAGCGCCACGCGGCCCGGCAGCAGCACCGGCTTGGCCGGCAGCGTGACATCGATCACGCGCAGGCCGCTCTTGTCGGTCACGAACAGGTAGCGGAATTGCAGCGCCGAGGCGCGTGCGCCATCCAGCGGAATGGTCGCCAGGTGGCGCGGCTTCAACGGATTATCCAGGTCAACGATCACCATGCCGGCATCGGCAGCGATGTAGGCGATATGCCCGCCCAGCACGATGTGCTGCGCGCCGTTCAGCAAACCGTTCGGATTCCAGGTCAGCGCGCGCTTGAGGAAGTTGTTGCGCGCCTCGCCGTCGGCCAGCGTGTCCACGTTCACCAGGATCAAACCCTCTTGCGCGTCGCTGATGGCGGCGTAGTGGTAGATCGGGTGGAAAGCCTGCTCCTGGTTCGTCACGCGCATCAAGTCACCCTGATTGCGCGTTGGAGCGATCGGCTGGTTGGTCGGCAGCGCCATGCAAGTGGCGTTCTTCGACGTTACTTGCGTGTTCTGGCCCAGCGGCGAATACGGCGCGGTGACAATGCGCTGCGACACACCCTTGTTGGCGATGCTGGCCACATCGTACACGCGCAGGCCGCCCTTGCCTTCTGCCGTGAACAGGTATTCGCCGCGCAGTTGCAGGCAGTTGGCCGCGCCATCGGTGGGATGCGAGTGCGTTTCGGTCAGCTCCATCTTGCGCGCCTTGTGCTGCTCGTACCAATCCGGGTAAGCGTAGCGCTGCAGATAGCTGCCTTTCACCGCCTGCGGCTCGTCCCACTCGGTGACGGTCGCCGCTTCCACGTGGCCCGCTTCACCGATCCACGCGTTGTAGCCGATGAAGTTGACGAAGTTGGTCCCTTGCAGCAGCAACTGCGCCATGATGGCGTTGTTGTCGTTGGCCTTGGAGACGTGGCAGTCGGAGCAAGTCTTGGTCTCTTCCTTGCGCTCCGTGTGCGGGTAATGCGGCGCAAACGCCTGCGACGAGAAGCCGCTGGCCGCAATTGGCGGCTGCTGGATGTAGATCTTCTCGCGGTTGGCGTTCACCGACGACAGCACCAGCGCCGAACTGGAACGTACTGGCGTAATCTTCGAACCCTTGACCGGGCCGGCCACACCCAGCTGGAACATATCGTCGCGCGCTACCTGCGGGTTGTAGGATGCGTAATTACGCGATTCGCCACCCTCGTAGTGCAAACGCTCCGTCTTCCAGTTGGCCTGGATCGGCAGGTGACAACCGGCACAGCTGGTGGTCCACGACAGATGGCAGCTATGGCAGCTCATCTTGTCGTTATCGTGCGCCAGCTTGCCGATGCCCGGTCCCCACTTGCCCTGCTGGCCTTCCGCTCCAGCGCTCATCAACTTGGCCCGCGCAGCTTTCTCGTTGTAGTGCGGGTTGGCCGGATTGACCGAATCCTTCACCAGGCTGACTTCCCATTCCTTTTTCGGATCGGTGGCGGCGCGCTGGTACAAGCGGCCCTCGCGCCATTCGAAACGCTGGCGTCCGTCCTGCGTTTTCAGCAGCGACATGTCCATGCCGCCTGGCTTGGCCGCAGGGCCACTGGTGCGCAGGGTCGGGTAGCGCGTGGCGCTGCCATGGCAATCGATACAATCCACTTCAATCGCCGCCGCGACCTCGCCGTAGATATGGCCGTTGCTGTGCGCATCCTGCGAGAAGTGACAGTCCACGCACTGCATGCCCTTTTCCATGTGGATCGAGGCAAGGTGCACGGTCTTCTTGAATTTATCGGGATCGTTATCGTCAATGATCTTTCCCTTGGCATCAAGCAGTGCGCCCTTGCGGTCACGCTTGTAGATGGCACGGAAGTTCCAGCCGTGTCCGTGGTAGTCGGCGAACTGCGTATCCTTCAGGGTTGGATTCAGGCCGGAGACGTTCTTCAGGAATTCAGGATCGCCCCAGTTGCCACGCGTGGCCGCCTCTTCCGGGTTTCGCGCCTGGATGGTGCGAATCTCGGCGTCGGTCGGGTACTTCTGCTTCTTCGGCCACATCGACGGTGCATCCGATTCGTAGTCCCACATCGTGTAGCCGTAGAACGAATTGACGAAGATGTTCGGCTGGTGCATATGGCAGGTCATGCACTGCGACGAGGGAATCGCGCGCGTGAATTCGTGCTTGATCGGGTGTCCGGACTGATTCTTCGGAATGGTCGGATCAACGGTTCGGGTCATGCCGCTGTTGCCAGCCGCCGCGTAGGGACCGGAGTGCAGCGGATCGCGATCATTGGCGTAGATGGTGTGGCACGCGGTGCAGCCGGACGAGCGGTAGTCCCCTGGTTGCTCGTTCGTCCCGAGGAACCACAGGTGCGGATCGTTCAGGCGCGTCTTGGTGATGTTGATGGCAGGGACAGCGATGCGCCCGCCGGTGCCGGGCCCGCGATTGGACTGGTGGATATCCGGGCGGCCCGGTTCATCGAGTTTTTGCAGCGTGCCGGAGCTGTTCGGCAAGCCGATCTCCGGGAACTGGCTGTTGATGACGCGGCCACCGCGCTCGAACACGCGAAACACGTCGGCAGGTGCGATGGTTTCCCACGCCGGCAGAGGATATAGCCGGTCAAGAATACCCTTGTGGACAAACAGTTCGTTATCCACACGCAGCGGATTGACGATGGCCGCAGCTGCGCCTTCGGGCGTGTACGACTCGCCGAGGATGTAGCGTTTGAACGGCAGGATGCCGTTGTTATAGCTGGCGCCGCCCCACAGCATGGCGGACGTCGCCATCAAGCTGCGTTCCTGTGCCTGGATGATCGGCAGGTGGCACGCACCGCAAGCGTCACGCGCCACGCGCAGGTCACCAGGATTGATGAAGCGGATATAGGCAGGGTGTTCCTGATTCAGCTTCGCATAAGAACCTTGCGGATTGGCCGACGATGGGTACTGCCAGTACTTCTCGTTGCGTGGCAGGATATGCGCCGCGTCCAGTGCGGAGCGATAGGCCGCGCTATCCGGCTTGCCTTCGCCCACCACGGACGCATTGCCGCCGTGGCAATCGGTACAGCCCAGCACCACGCCGGGATTGGCGTGCATGGTGTGGCGGTCGGTGACGGTGTGGCAGCTCAGGCAGCCGGACGATTTGGCGTCAGCCTGCTTCTCGGTTTGCGCGGCCGGTGCGGCGGGCGCCATGACGTACTCGCGCAGCGTCAATACCGCCGACGAATTGGCGCTCACCAGCGAGACCGCCGCCACTGCCATCAGCAGCAGCGCCAGTGCGAGGATTTGTTTGAACGCCTTCATATCAGAAACTCAGTACCATGTTGAATAAAACGGAATACAGCGTGCCCTGCTTGTCGCCGTACAGGGCTTTCAGTGCTTTGCCGGGCCGCAGCGCAGCCACGGAGCTATTGATAATCACGTTCTGGTTATAGAATGGCCGCCAGTGCATGCCGACCGAGAAATCGGTGCCCATCTCTTTCGACGGTATCGCTTGCGCACGCAGCACTTCCAGCACGCGCGTTTCCATGAAGCGCAGATACGAGACGTTGCCGAATACGCGCAACTCCGGCGCCAGGTCCATGTCCGCGCCGACGCCGATCAATGCGAGACCGGGATTGACGAAGTTGGACTGCCCTTCATCCTTCGACGAGCGCAGCGACGGCAGGATGCCGTTGCGGCCCGACAGCGCCACGCCACCACCACCGATCAGCGGCAAGCCCTGACGGATCGAGAAGCTGGTATCGGAGCCGGCGATCTGCGGGTTTTCCATGATGGCGTCGAAGCCGGTGGACTTGTTGTCATAAGGGTCCTTGTCGCCGGAGGCCAGCACCAGCGAGGCGCGCGCGCGTATCCAGCTGAAGTCGCGCGACAGTTCGCTGGCGTGGTAGCCGGCGCGGATTTTCTGCCCGCTGTGCGCCAGCGGATCGTGTTCGTTGTGGCCCAGCGCCAGGTAGGTCGACGTGGCCAGGTTCCATGCACCGAGGTGGCCATCACCGCTGTAGCCGAGGTAGGTAACGTGGTAGCGGTGCGAGCGCAGGTCGCCGAGGAAGGCCGGGCGCACCAGGAAGCCGTTGGTGTCGTAGGTTTTATCGGTTTCCTGATTACGATTGTGGACGATGCTCGCTTGTGAGGTGAAGCCGATCCACGGCCAATCCTGGCGGTACAAATTGGCGAGGTAGATCTGGTCCTTGCGCAGTCCCTTGCCGACGGCGTTCAAGCCGCTGTTGCTGTCTTTCTCGATCCGCGCAAAGGCGGCGAGGTTGTACTGCCAACGGTTGTTGTCGCGGTTACCGAACAGGCGCACGCCGAACGGCGAGTCCTGGAACAGGAAGCCACGAAAGTCATTGGTGAACGGCTGGATGCCGACACGCACGCTGTCGAAGTCGTAGCGGTCGGAGACGTTGCGCAAATGGACATCAGCGAACATCTCCTGGATGCCGACGAAATTATCGCTGCGGCGCCTGCCCCGCGATGGATCGATGCGCAGCGCGCCCGCCTCCTGCACCAAGGCGCGGTTGAAGTTGAACACCGGGACGAAACGCAGTTCGTAGTCTGGCGGGCGGAACGTGGTGTCGCCCTTGATCAGCCCCAGGTTCAGCACCAGGTTTTGCACCATGACAGTTTGCTGGCCACGGCCGAAGATGTCGTTTGCGCCGGGTGCGATGCCGATTTGGCCGGCCACCGGTGTCGGCAGGCGGCGCAGTTCCAGCAACGAGTCCGAGACCACACCCAGGTTGAAGAACAGGTCCGGCGCGTACTGCTTCAGGACCGGCAGATCGGCTTTCAGGACGTTCTGGTTATACGGGTCGTACCAGGGGAATTTGAACCCCAGGGTTTGCATCAGGCGCCAGCGGTCCGGCACGGACACGGACTCGCGCGGCAGGTTGGCTTGCGGCGGCGGTACTTGCGACGGGTCGATGGTCGGCAGGACGGTAGCTTGCGGCACGCCGGCCGCGCCGGGCCGTGCCGGCGTGATGCCGTGCTCCATATCGCTGCCAGTGGTGTCGGTGCGCGCACCAGCCGGTGCATCGAACACCTCAATCGTCATTTCGCCGTATTCCGCCGGCGCCATGTGTATCCAGCCGGCGCGCTGTGGATCCAGCGGCACCTTGTACCACTCGCCGCGCTGATCGAGGATGCCGATCACCGCACCGCGCGACATCTCCGCCAGTGCCAGCGACGCGGCCGAAGGCTCGGCGCGCACCGGTACAGTGACGGCCAATATCTGTAATTGCTGCGCGCGCACGACTGGCGACGCAGCCGGCGGCGCGACTGGCTGCGGCACGGGGGCTTGTGCCGCCGCATCGGCCATCGCCAGGGCCGCCGCGCCAAGCAGTGTCGGGACGAGGCGGAGGGAGCGTGTCATCTTATATTCCATCACACACGCTCTGCTCTGTGCTGTTGTTGAACGGCGCCTGCGGACACTGGGCGTAGCGCAGGTTGCGGCCCAGCGGCGTCAATGTATCCGCACGGCGCGATGCCGGCGCGTGGCCGATGCCGGTCTTCAGAACCGCCGCCGCGCGCGACACGCCCAGCATGCCAACCATGTCATCCTGGTCCACGCCATCGCCGGATACGCCTATCGCACCGATCAGCGTCGTGCCGCGATAAATCGGGAAGCCGCCGGGGAAGGTCTGCATGCCGTTGTCCAACCCGATGGCATTGCCGGTACAGCTGCGGTTCGCGGCGGACGGTGACAGGATCGCCCCCACCAGCGATGGATACACCAGGTCCAGCTGCAAGCCGACGTTGAACGGACTCCAGGTGGCCGTGGTCTTGGACAGCGGGCCGGCCGGATTGCCATCGATCCCGTCAGGGAAATTCGGCCGCGCGATGTTACCGATGGCCCGGGCCGAAAACGCCATGCCATCGCTGAACGCGGCCGGGTTCCCGAAAAAGCTGCGCGACGACGTCATGTAGCCATCCACGCCAAACAAGGCGCCCTGCTTCAGCGAGCCATTGAAGTAGCCCAGCTGCGGCAAGGCGGAAATCGCTGCCGATGCACCGGCCGACGAGAAGAACGCCGCCGTCCGCGCCTTCTGCAGGGAGACGTCGACGCCAAATACCGGGCCGTCGCCGCTACGCACGAGGCCGAGCACATGGCCCGCAGTATCAACCACTGATACCGTGACCTCCGCCGCCGAGCCGACCGGAATCCGGATCTGGGCACGCGCCTGCGCGGCCACGCCCAGCGCTTGCGACAGCACTTCCTGCACTTCCGCCGCGCTCATGCCTGCGCCGCCGGATGCCACCGGTAGCGGTGCAAGCGAAGCGCTGGCAGGATAGCGATTGCCTTGCGCGGCATTCACCAGGACTTGCGTGCTGCCTTGCGCGATAAAGCCGGATGCCGCCTCGCCAAACGCCGTGCCGGCCAGGATGACCGTGCCGTCGTAGTAGCCGTCCACCACCAGCAGGCTGCCGGGCATGCCACCGATGCGCGTGGCCGTTACGGCGACCGGCTGCGATGCCGTGTTCGCGTAAGTCAGCGTTACGCCGCCGGCGGTGATGCGATCCGCACGGATGCAGTCCGGCGCGGCGAAGCCGCTTTGTGCCGACAGGGCGATACGTTCATCCAGGTCCGCGCCGCTGGTGGTCGGGCTGGGGTCGAGACCATACACGCCGTCCGCGATGATACCGACGCCGCCGACTACGCGGCCATTTTTGTACAAGGGGAAGCCGCCTGGATCGGCGGCGAGACCCAGCGGCGAGCGCTTCGGGCCGATGCCGATGCCGGCGCCGCGCTGTACCAGATCGCCGCACGGCAGCTGGCTGAACTGCACGCCAAACAGCGGGCCACCGGCCGTGTTGGCAATGCCCGGTACAAAGTGATCCTGCACAATGAAGCTCGCGGTGCGCGTACTGAAGGCGTTGCCGGACGAGGACAGGTAGGCGCCGGTCAGCGCTTTCGCCACGGCGGCAAGGTCGGAGCCGATCAAGCCACTCAGGCCGTCGAGGCCTTGCGGACTATCGGCGCTGTTCTTGCCGCTGCCGCTCAAGATATCCACCGTGGCGCCGGCGCCAGTCATACGGTACACGGCCAGCACGTTGCCGACACGGTCGACCACCGCGATGGTGGCCTTGGCGCCGAGCCTGGACGCGGCTTCCGCGCCTTGTGCTAGCACTTGTTCCACTTCCGCCGCCGTCATCGACTGTGGCGTAGTGGCCGGGGTGAAGCAGCTGCCGGAGTTGGTGGGCGTTGGGCTGCTGCCGCTGCCACTGCTGCCGCTACTGCTGCCGCCACCACTGCAGGCAGCCAGCAAAGCCAGTACCGCCAGTGCGCCTGCTTTCGCCAACGGTGTGCGGGTCTGAGGGGTGCCGCGTATATTCAATCCCGCGCTCATGGCTTCATCGCTTTCACTGATTTTGCGCCGGTATGCAGATCGGGCATGTGGTAACCATGGCACATCGCACAGTCCGACTTGACCTTGCCGACGACTGGCTCGGTGCCAGCGTGACAATCACGGCATTCCTTGATAGTCGGCATCAGCACATCGCTGGCCTTGTCCGACTTGCCAGCCAGGTGACAATCAGCACAAGGCGCCTGCCGGTGTGCGGCATGGTTGAAAGTGGCCTTCGGCATCCATGCATGTTGTGGTGCCAGCGGCGCGATCTGCCACTGCGGCAGATCCGCACCCGGCGTTCCCGCCTTGCCCGGTCCCGCCACCCGGTTCACGCTATGGCAAACAATGCATGACGTTTTCTCAAACAGCTCGGTGGCCGCCGCCGCTGCGCGTGCACGCGCATCGCCCGGACCGCGCACGAAACTGGACGCAGGGTGATCCTGCATCCCCGGACGCACCGTGAACACCTTGCCACCCGCCGGCGGCGTATCGAGCGCCACTTTGCTGCCGCCAACGTAGCTGTAAAACTCGCGCAACGTGGACAGCACCTCGGGCACCGAACCATGCGGCACCTGCCGCTGCGACAACGCCGGTTCAAACGCCAACGTATGGCAGGACTGGCAATCGCGCTGCATGCTGACGCGCTCGAAGCCATCATTGCCGGCGTTCGGTCGGTGACAGCTGGCGCATTCCAGCCTGGTCTTGCCATTCGGGCCGGCGATGCCACCGGCAGCAACGTGAATATCGTGCGGGAACTTGAGTGTATTTGCCTGCGTGATCGGCACACTGCTCTGGCGCAAACGCACAAAGGTCGTCTCGGATGCAGCTACCTGCACGCGGAACTGTGGGTGCGCCTTGGCGAAGTCCTTCACGTTGGCGACCTGCGTGCCGGGCAGCTTGCTCTCCAGGTCTCCGTGGCAGGACGCGCAGCCAGCGCCGATGTAGCGGCGGTTCTGTGATACCAGTCCCTCCGCCCCCTGGTGGTCACGGTGACAGGTGGCGCAACGCGTTTCGTGCAGCGCCGGCATCGACGCAACTTTATCGGCGACGTGATTGCCTATGCCCTTGTGGCACGCGAGACAATCCTTGTCCTGTACTTGCTGGAATGGTTTCGAGTGGCATGACTTGCAATCCAGGCCGAACGGCTGGTGCGATGCCGACAGCGTACCAGGATTCCATTGTGCATCCAGTCCCAGCGCGGTGGGCGAGGCACGCGTGAAGCCACTGGCCAGCACCGGCGCGGCGTGCGGCGTCTGGCGCAGCTTGGCGGTCTTCTCCTCCACAGGGTGAAACGCGGACGGCCAGATCGACGCCATCACCGGCAGCACCAGGCAGGCCAGCAGCACCAGCACGAACGCCATCCACGACATCAAGCGACGCCCGACCAGCGGACGTTGCAGACCATCGATCTCCTGCTGGAGCTTATCGTTGTTACGAGCTTGCATAAACGATTACCAGTAGAAGAAAACCGAGACGATATGCGCGGTCAGTGCGACCAGCAGTGCAATCGAGATCGGTACATGGAACAGCAGCCAGATTTCCGTCAAGGTACGCAGGCGAACGAATGAGCGTATGCGCTTGAGCTGTTGCAGACGGCGAAACTGGATGGTGTAGATTTCGTTGGCGTTGGGGTCGGCCTGGTCGCCCACTTCGCGCAGGCGCGCCAGCACGCGCGCGGTGGCGCATTGGCGGTTACGGCCTGTCAGCCGCTGGCGGCGCTGGTTGAAAATCTGGCCGGCAGCCGACTCCTCCACCAGTGCCAGCAGCGCCGGCGGACGGCCTTGCGCCAGCATGCGGCAACGGTCATCGAGGTCGCGCAGGTCCTGCGCAATCTGATCCAGCGTGCGGCCGTCGAGCAGGTCGCCCATCAACGACGGGTGGTACAGGTACAGCACCACGCCCCAGACGCCGCTGATGATGACGGCCATGGTCAGCGCGTAGGCGAAGGTGTGGATGTTCCAGCCGAATTCAAACCCGCAGTGCAGCGTCGCCACCACCGCCAACGCCAGGCCGAGGTAGACGTGGGCCGACAGCCAGCCGCGCAGGGTGCCCATGCGCGAGGCATACGCGCGCTTGCGCACGCCGAGCAGCAGCAGGAACACGATCAGCAGCGCGCCCACCGTGCCGAGGCCGTAGCCGAGGATGGTGCCGCCGCCGGGCTTCAACGGCGGATTATCGAGAACGTACAGCGCAATGCACAGCACCAGCAGGGCGATGGCCCACTTGGCGTAGCGAAAACGCTGGAATGACATGAAATTGTCTTGCAACATAAGGTGACTTCTGGCGATGGGCTGGTGTCAGTTTATTTAAATATAATTGCAAATAGTCAACTATATGCGAGCAGTCTAACACTGACTCACATGGGCAATTTGACGATTTTTTTATTTGGGGCTTATACGCAACTGTATGCGGGTCTGGCCTGGTTTTGCGGGCTGTGGAGGCGATTCCAGATCGCCTGGGGCGGCGATAGCGTTGCCGCTTTTCGAGATGCGCGCGGTGACCACCAGCTGGTCGAACTGCGACAGCGTCACGCCGGGCATCATGCCCATGCTATCGTCGAGGGTGAATTGCAGCGGCAAATCGCGTACTTGCTTGCGCAGGACGGCGAGCGGGAAACGCGGGCCATCGGCGGCCTTGGCGACGATGAAGACGGTGTCGCCATCCGCCACCTGGGCGCGCAGGGCTGGGTCCAGTTCAACGCTGCCACTGATGGCGGTGGCAGCCGCTGGCGAGGTGGCAACCGCCGGTGCGGCGGCGGCTGGCGGCGCCGTGACAGCCGCGCCTTCCGCCGGTGCGCCGATGTGGGCCAGGTTGTCGCGCGCCATCTGGGCAAACTCCGAGTTGGGCGCGGCGTTGGCCAGCGCGGCTTGCCAATGGATCGCGGCGGCGGCGTGGTCGGCGCGTTCGAAGGCGGCGTCGCCCGACAGGATCAGGGCTTTGACATTTTTCGGATCGGCGGCGAGCGCGCGCTTCAGCAGGCGCTCAGGTTCGCCGGCCAGCTTCTGATTCTGCGTCATGGCGAGAACGTCGGCATAGTCGGACAGCACCTGGGCGTCGTCGGGGATCAGGGTGACCAGGCGCGCATAGGCGCCGCTGGCGGCGACAAAACGGCCCATGGCGCTGTACGAGCGTGCCAGCAGTGCCCAGCCGTTCGGGTCTTGCGGCTCGCGTGCCATGCGCTCGGCCAGCTTGGCGACCATGGCTTCGGCCTCGCTGCTGGTATGCGGATCAAGCGCCTGGCCGGCGGCCACAGTCGCCGCAGCGCCGCGTGCGCTCAAGGCTTGCGGCGTACCGAGGGAGGCGTACAGCATGCCAGCGCCAGCGACCAGCACCAGCGCCAGTGCGGCGGCTTGCCAGCGCGGCGCTGGCGTCGAGGCGCCGGCAGCCGATGCAGCCGGAGTTGCGGCGGGATGTACATCTTCAGCGACACGTTGTTCCAGTTCGCGGCGGGCGACCAGGTAGGCCTCGGCATCGATGCTGCCCTGCTCGCGGTCTGCCTCCAGTTCGCGCAGTTGGTCGCGCAGAACGGCCAGGTTCAGCTGATCGGCTTGCGGTGCAGCAGCCGCATCGCGACGCGACAGAAGGGGACGCAAAATCAGCCACAACACCAGCACGCACATCACGGCGGCTACAAATACAAAGCCGTTCATGGCTGCTCCTTGTGGTTATCCAGCAGCGCGCGGGCACGCTGCAATGCTTCTTCCGATGGCGGCGCCTCGGCTGCGCGCGCACGCGCCGCCCGCAAGCGGGACGCCAGCAACAGCGCCCCCGCAGCCAGCAGCAGGAACGGCCCAAACCACAGCAACCAGGTAGTCGACTTCACCGGCGGCCGATACAACACGAAATCGCCATAGCGCTGCACCATGAAGTCCAATACCTCCTGCTCCGACTTGCCCTGCGCCAGTTGCTCGCGCACCTCGCGCCGCAAGTCCGACGCCAGGCCGGCGTGCGAATCGGCGATGGTCTGGTTCTGGCAAACCAGGCAACGCAACTCTTCCTCCAGCGCTGCCGCACGCTTGTCCAGATCCGCCTCGGCATGCGCCGCCAGGGCCAGCGTCATCATCAATGCCGCAATCAGCTTAACCATGGCCGGCTTCCTTGTTCAGTTTCTCGATCAGCGGAATCAGCTTTCCTGTGACCACATCGGGCGTCAGGATGCCGATCTGCTTGTAGCGGATCACACCACGCTTGTCGATCACGAAAGTTTCCGGTACGCCGTAGACGCCGTAGTCGATGCCGACACGGCCATCCTGGTCAAATGCCGACACCATGTACGGATCACCCGCGCGCTGCAGGTTGGCGATGCCATCGTCGCGGCTATCCTTGTAATTGAGGCCAACGATAGGCGCCAGCTTGAGGCGCGCCATTTCCATCAGCACCGGGTGCTCCTGGCGGCAAGCTACGCACCACGACGCCCACACGTTCAAGATCCACACCTGCCCTGCCATGTCGCGCGTGCCGATCTGACGCTCCGGCAGATGCAACTGGGCCAGCGCAAACGCCGGCGCAGGCTTGTCGATCAACGGCGACGGCACCTCGCGCGGATTCAGGCGCAAGCCCACCCACAGGAATCCCAGCAGCGCAACGAAGACGCCCAGCGGCAGAATAAAGCGCTTCATGCTTTGCCTTTCTTCAGGCGATATCGTTTGTCCAGCGCCGCCAGCAGGCCACCGAAGGCGATCAATAAGGCACCGGCCCAGATCCAGGCGACGAACGGCTTGTGCTGGATACGCACGATCCAGTTACCCGGCTTGACCTCCTCGCCCAGCGCGAGATACAAGTCGCGCGTTGGACCACGATCAATCGCTGCTTCCGTCATCGGCATGCCGCCGGATGCGAACTGGCGTTTCTCCGGCAGCAGCGTGGTGATGTGCTTGCCGTTGCGCGTAACATCGAAGGTGCCGCGCACCGCCGAATAGTTGGGGCCTTCGACGTTCTGCAAACCGACGAAGCGGAAGTTGTAGTCGCCAACCTGGTGCATGTCGCCACTCTGCATCGGCACGTCGTGCGAAATCTCGCGGCCCTTCACCAGCGTCACGCCGATCACGAACACGCCAATGCCAGCGTGCGCAATCAGCATGCCCCAGTAGCTACTTGGCAGCGTGGACAAACGATGGCTGAAGCGCGTGCGATTATCTTCAAACACGCGCAGGCGTTGCAGCAAGTGCCACACGCTGCCCAGCAAGATCCACGCCGCCAGCGCAAGGCCCATCACCAGCAATGGCGAAGCACCCACCGCGAAGGCAGCGGCCAGCGCCAGCAGCACGGCCGCGACACCGACCACGCGCAGGCTGCGCACGTCCTTGAAACCGGCCTGTTTCCAACGCAGGAAGGGGCCGATGGCCAACAACAGCAGCATCGGCGCCATCAGCGGCACGAATACGGTTTCGAAGTACGGCGGACCAACCGAGATCTTGCCCATGTCCAGCGCATCAAGGAACAGCGGGTACAGGGTACCCAGCAGCACGGTGCCGGCGGCGGCCACCAGCAGCACGTTATTCACCAGCAGCAGCGACTCGCGCGAGAACAAGGCGAAGCGGCCGCCCAAGCCAACTTGCGGCGCGCGCCAGGCGTACAGCAGCAGCGACGAGCCGACCACCAGCGCCAGGAACACCAGAATGAACAAGCCGCGCTTGGGATCGGTGGCGAAGGCGTGCACCGAGGTCAGCACACCGGAGCGCACCAGGAAGGTGCCCAGTAACGATAGCGCGAACGCCATGATCGCCAGCAACACGGTCCAGTTTTTGAAGCTGCCGCGTTTTTCAGTGACAGATAAAGAGTGGATCAGCGCCGTGCCGACTAGCCATGGCATGAAGGAAGCGTTTTCCACCGCGTCCCAGAACCACCAGCCGCCCCAGCCCAACTCGTAGTAGGCCCAGAAGCTGCCGAGGAAAATCCCCAGCGTCATGAAGGTCCAGGCGATCAAGGTCCATGGACGCGACCAGCGCGCCCAGGCGGCATCCAGTTGGCCGCCGATCAGCGCGGCGATGGCAAATGCAAACGCCACCGAGAAGCCGACATAGCCCATGTACAGCAAGGGCGGGTGCGCGATCATGCCGATGTCTTGCAGCAGCGGGTTAAGGTCCTGGCCTTCCATGGCGCCCGGCAGCAGGCGCTCGAAGGGATTCGATGTCCACAGGATGAAGGCGAGGAAGCCGACGCTGATCAGGCCCATGACGCCCAGCACGCGGGCCACCACTTCAGCCGGCAACTGACGGCTGAACACGGCGACGGCGGCAGTCCACAGCACCAGGATCTGGATCCACAGCAGCAGCGAGCCTTCGTGCCCGCCCCACACGGCGGAGATGCGGTAGTGCAGCGGCAGCAGCGAGTTGGAGTGCGAGGCCACATACAGTACCGTGAAGTCGTTGGCGACAAAAGCTTGCACCAGGCAGGCGAAGGCGAAAGTCACCAGCAAGGCTTGCGCGTAAGCCGCTGGCCGCGCGACGGCCATCCAGCGGGCGGCAGCGGAACGCTCAACGCGCAACGAGGCAAATAACGGCATCACGCCTTGCAGCAGCGCGACGCAAAACGCCAGCATCAGCGCGAAGGAACCTATTTCTGGAATCATTGCTTGTCCTTGGCCTCTGCGGCCTCTTTCAGTGCGCGCGCGGCATCCGGCGGCATATAGTTTTCATCGTGCTTGGCCAGCACCTCGGTGGCGGTGAAGACGCCGTCCGCCCCCAGCTTGCCCTGCACCACGGCGCCCTTGCCTTCCTTGAACAGGTCCGGCAGGATGCCGCTGTAACGCACCGGCACGCGCTGCACCATGTCGGTGATGAAGAAGTCCACGGTCACGCCATCGCCTTCACGGCGCAAACTACCCTTCTCCACCAGGCCGCCCATGCGCAGGTTGCGAGCATGGTCAGGGCTGGCCAACACTTCGGTCGGGGTCACCGAGAACACCAGGTTCTTCTGGAAGGCGGACGAGATCAGCCAAGCCGCCAGCGCCAGCAGGGCCAGGCCCGCCGCCACCAGCGCCAGGCGCTTTTGTCTAGGTTTCATCGTGGTCCTGTTGATGCTTCAGTTGTTCCAGCGCGGCGCGGCGGCGCAGGCGCAGTGCCAGGTATTCGCACAGCGGCAGCAGCAGCGAGACGCCGATGGAGCCCCACACATACAAGCCGTAGCCGCCCATGTGCAGCCATTCGCTCATGCGGCCTCCTTCAGCCATGGGCTGCGCTTCTCGCGTTCGAGGATGATGCAGCGCAGGCGCGCCAGCGCGGCGGCGAAACTGTAAGCCCATGCGCCCAGCGTCACCAGCAGCATCCCGGCCAGCATCACGTGGGCCATGCTGGGCGCGGCTGTCAGGCTGATGGAGGCGCCCTGGTGCAGGGTGTTCCACCACTTGACGGAGAAATAGATGATCGGAATGTTGACCACACCGACCAGGGCCAGCACGGCGCCCGCGCGGTCGGCGCGGCGCGCGTCGGTGATCGCCGATTGCAGGGTCATGAAGCCGATGTACAGGAACAGCAGGATCAATTCGGAGGTCAGCCGCGCATCCCATACCCACCACGCGCCCCACGTCGGCTTGCCCCACAGGGCGCCGGTCCACAATGCCAGCACGGTGAACATGGCGCCGGTAGGCGCGAGGGCGCTGGCCATCATCGATGACAGACGCGTGTTCATCACCAGGCCGAGGCCGGCCCAAAAGGCCATGGCGAGGTAAATCACCATCGACATCCACGCGGCAGGCACGTGGACGTAGATGATGCGGTAGGAGTCGCCTTGCTGCCAGTCTGTCGGCGCCAGCACGAGACCCACGTACAGGCCGGCGGCCGTCAGCAAGACGGCCAGTACGGACAACCATGGGATCAATGTGCCAGCGAGGGGATAGAACTGTTGCGGTGAGGCGTAGCGATAGAGCAAGCTGTTTTTCATTGTGGACATTGTATCAACACTGTTCACTCCGAAGCAATGCGCAGGGCAGCCGCAGTGGCCCACGGGGCCAGTGCTAGTGCGGCTGCCAGTAGGCCTCCCAGTAAAAACAAGTGTGATTGTGGATCTGGCGCCACAGTTGCCCCGGCGCCGAAAATCAGGATCGGCACATAGAGTGGCAAAACTAATAACGCTATCAGCACGCCGCCGCCACGCACGCCCAGCGTGAGCGCGGCGCCGATTGCGCCGATCAGACTGAGAATCGGCGTGCCGAGCAGCAGACTGGCCAGCAGGATAAGCACTTGTTCGGCGGGCAGGCCGAATTGCAGCGCCAGCAGCGGCGACAGGATAATCAGCGGGATGCCGGTGGTAAGCCAGTGCGCGAGGATTTTCCCGGCGACCAGCAAGGTAGCAGGTTCCGGCGACAGCAGCAGTTGTTCGAGGGTACCGTCGGCGTGGTCTTGTGCGAACAGGCGGTGCAGCGCCAGCATGGAGGCCAGCAGCGCGGCGATCCACAGCATGCCGGGGCCGATGGTGCGCAACATGGCCGGCTCGGGACCGAGGCCAAGCGGCGCCAGCGCGGCCACGATGATGAAGAAGAAAACAGAGGCCAGCACGTCCGCGCGGTTGCGCAAGGCCAGCAGCAGGTCGCGGCGGATCACGCCAAGGAAGGCGCGTATCATAGCGCCGCCTTGGGTGGCGCGGCTGGCGCTGCGTTGGTTGGTGCGCCCGGCGCGGATAGCGCAGGGCGGTCGAGGTTCATCTCCAGCGCTTGCGACGGGTTCAGCGCCAGGTCGGTATGGGTGGTGTAGACCAGCATGCCGCCACGGGCGAAGTGCTGATCGAGCGCGCCGCACAGGGCCCCGACGGCGTCTTGGTCGAGCGCATTGAATGGTTCATCGAGTATCCACAACGGCGCGGCCTGGCCTTCCACGCCATGCAGGCGTGCCAGCGACAAGCGCTTGCGCTGCCCCTGCGACAGCGAACGCGCCGGCAATTGCGCGGCGCGGCCCAGGCCCAGTGCCGTCAACGACTGCTCGGCGGCAGAACGATCCAGCACGCGCCCGTTCAGGCGCGCCGCGTAGACCAGGTTTTCCCACGCCAGCAAGTCGTCCTTCACGGCGGCAGCGTGGCCGAGGTAAATCATCTGCGCGTGATACACATCGCGGCAAGCGGCAATCGCGCGTCCTTGCCAGCGCACCTCGCCCGATTCGGCCTGCGCCAGGCCAGCCAAGGTACGCAGCAAAGTGGTCTTGCCGCTGCCATTGGCGCCGCGTACGCGCAGCGCCTGGCCTGCCGTCAGCGACAACGACAAGCCCTTGAACAGGCGGCGCTCTCCGCGAACGCAGCAAAGGTCGAGGGCTTGCAGTGTCACCGCTTACTTGCGCTTGGCGGCGGAAGCGTCGCGGGCGGCGCGGAACTCGGCGTCCTTGGCCCAGTTCGGCCAGGATTTCGAGTCACCCAGATCGCGGCCCAGCGCGTACAACATGCCCAGATCATGCGACATGCCGGCGAACGTCCAACTGGCGCTCCACTCGTCGGACGGCTGGTGGTAGTTATTGGTCACGTAGGCTTCCTCGACCTTGTGGCCGGCTTCCAGGCCGCCGACCACCAGGTCGTCGCCCGAACCATACGAGATGGCCGGCACGCCGCGCTTGGCGAACGGGAAGTGGTCCGAGCGGAAGAAGTGGCCGGCTTCCGGTTTCGGATCAGGCGCATACACCAGGTTCCATTGCTTGGCCTTGGCCACCAGCAGGTCCAGCAGATCCAGCTTGGCGCTGCCGGAGATGGTGAAGTTGCGCGCCACGCCGTCCGGGCTCAGTGCATCCATATTGATGACGCCCACCGTGGTGGCCAGCGGGTACAGCGGGTTGGCCGCGTAATATTCGGAGCCCAGCAGACCCTTCTCTTCAGCGGTGACCGCCAGGAACACCACGCTGCGCGCTGGCGCCGGCGCCTTGCCATAGGCGCGCGCCAGTTCCAGCAGCGCGGCGATGCCGGTGCCGTTGTCGACCGCGCCGTTGTAGATCTTGTCGCCCTTGGCGTCCGGGAGGCCCACGCCCAGGTGGTCCCAGTGGCCGCTGTAGATGACCGTCTCGTTCGGTGCCTTGGCGCCGACCACGCGCGCCGCCACGTTCTTCGACACGATCACCTGCGCATCCACCGCGTAGTTGGCCGACAGCGTGACGCCTTTCAGTTCGGCCGGCTTGAAGTCGCGCGTTTGCGCCTGCTTCTTCAGCGCTTCGAAATCGAGGCCACCGCGCTTGAACAGGTCCACCGCCAGGTCGCGCTGTATCCACGCTTCCATCGGCGCATGCGCTTCCGACGGCTTCTTGCGCACGATGTCGTACATGACGTTGGTGTTGGAGTTCTTCACCGTGTTCCAGCCATACGAGGCCGGCGCGGTTTCGTGCACGATGATGGTGCCCAGCGCGCCACGGCGCGCCATCTCTTCATACTTGTAGGTCCAGCGGCCGTAGTAGGTCATGGCCTTGCCGCCGAATTCCCCCTGGCCGGTTTCGAAGTCCGGATCGTTGATCAGCACCACCGCCAGCTTGCCCTTCAGGTCCTGGCCCTTGAAGTCATCCCACTTGCGCTCCGGCGCGGTAACGCCATAGCCGACGAACACCAGCGGCGCGTTCTTGAAGTCGACCAGCTTCGCGCCGGTCATGGCGGCGCGCACGGCCAGGTCGTCGCCCTGCTTCAGCGGCTGCACGGTCTTGCCATCGCTGACGCTCAGCGTCACCGGGCCCTTGATTTCAAAACGGCCCAGCGGCACGTCCTGGGTCCAGCTGCGCTGGCCTTTGACGACATCGCCGGCTGGTTGCAGGCCGGCGGCCTTGAATTGTTCGATCAGAAATTTGACGGTCTTGGTTTCGCCGGCGGTGTTGGGGCCACGGCCCTCGAACTCATCGGACGACAGCACTTTGACATCGTGCGACAAACGCTTGGCGTCGAATTCAGGACCGGCCGCCGCGTGGGCTGCGAACGCCGCCATCAGCGACAGGACTAGCATGGTTTTTTTCAATCTAAGCTCCCTGGGACACGTACATGAATCGTCCATACTGCCACGAAACAATCTTGACGACAATGTCATAAATAATTACCAACTTCACAATAGTTTCCTGTAGGATATAGCCTTTCTTACAAGGAGATCTCCATGCGCCGTGTTCTGACTGCCCTGCTCTGCCTGAGCCTGGCCACCTCCCTGCCCGCTATCGCCGCCGATCCAGCACCACAGATGACCGCCCAGCAATTCCTCGAATCGCTGACCTTCCGCGAAGGCAAGATCAAGCTGCCCGGCGACATCGCCACCATGGACCTGCCGCCGAATTTCCGCTACCTCGATCCGGCTGACGCCGCCAAGCTGATTACCGAAGGCTGGGGCAATCCGCCGGGCGTACAGTCGCTGGGCATGATCGTGCCCACCGATGTCAATCCGCTCAGCCAGGCTGGCTGGGGCGTGGTGGTCACCTACGACAAGGACGGCCACGTCAAGGACGATGACGCCGACCACATCAACTATGCCGACCTGCTGAAAGACATGAAGGAAGGCATGGAAGAAAATAACAAGGCGCGCAAGGAACAGGGCTACTCGGCCATGACGCTGGTCGGCTGGGCCGAACAGCCAAGCTACGACAAGGCCCAGCACAAGCTGTACTGGGCCAAGGAACTGCATACCGAAGGCAGCAATGAAAACGGGCTCAACTACAACATCCGCGTGCTGGGCCGCGAAGGCGTGCTGGTGCTGAACGCGGTGTCGGGCATGCAGCAGATCGGCCAGGTCAAGCAGGAGATGAAGAAAGTCACCGCCTTCACCGACTTCACGCCGGGCAACCGCTATACCGACTTCAACGCCAGCACCGACAAGGTGGCCGAATACGGTATCGCCGCGCTGGTGGCCGGCGGCGTCGCGGCCAAGCTGGGCTTCTTCGGCAAGATCTTTGCCGTGCTGCTGGCCTTCAAGAAATTCATCCTGCTGGGCGTGGCCGCGCTGGGCGGCTGGTTCTGGAAGCTGCTGGGCCGCCGCAAGGAGCAAGCCGCCGCCGGCGTTGACCTCAGCAAGCCGGAATAAGCGTGGGCAAGCTGATCGTCTGGCTGCTGGCGGCCGGCAAGATGGGCAAGCTGTTGCTGACGTGCGGCACCATGCTGCTGTCCATCGTCGCCTACAGCTGGGTGTATGGATGGCGCTACGCGGTCGGTTTCGTGGCGCTGATACTGGTGCATGAGATGGGCCATTACGTGGCGGCGCGCCAGCGCGGGCTGAACGTCGGCGCACCGACCTTCATTCCCTTTGTCGGCGCGTGGATTGAATTGAAAGAGCTGCCGCACGACGTCGAAACCGAGGCCTATATCGGCTTTGCCGGGCCGCTGGCCGGCACGCTGGCGTCGCTGGCCTGTTACTACTTCGCGCGCAACAGCGACAGCAACCTGCTGCTGGCGGTGGCCTACTCCGGCTTCATGCTTAACCTGTTCAACCTGATTCCGGTATCGCCGCTGGACGGTGGCCGCATCACCGCCATCATTTCGCCCAAGGTCTGGCTGGCCGGCGTGCCGCTGCTGGCGGCGCTGTTCTTCTACCATCCGAGCCCGATGCTGATCCTGGTGGCGGTGCTGGCCTATCCGCAGATCAAGGAAGCCATCTGGGGCGATCCGGCCAAGGCCGGCGACTACTACCAGGTGGCGCGCGAAACGCGCATCAACTACGGCGTGATGTACCTGGTGCTGGTGGCATTCCTGGCGATGATGAGCTACAGCGTCCACGAGATGCTGCCGTCTCGGTGAGCTAACGCACAGTCCGGCCGGCGCGGCGTGCCCACACTGGAGGCTTGTATGCCAGTGGAGGCGCACCATGCCGGAAGGACCATCGATCGTCATCATGCGTGAGCAGGCAGCCGGTTTCGCCGGCCGTACCATCACGCACGCCAGCGGCAACAGCAAGACTGTCGACTTCGACGCGCTGGTCGACTAGCCGGTGCTGGCGGTGCGCAGCTGGGGCAAGCATTTCCTGCTACAGCTGCCGAACCTGGCGCTGCGCATCCATCTGCTGATGTTCGGCAGTTACCGCATCAATGAACGCAAGGAAGGCGCCGAGCCGCGCCTCAGACTAGGCTTCGACGATGGCCAGGAGTTCAATTTCTACACCTGCTCGGTGAAGATACTGCCAGCCGACCTGGACGCGCAGTACGACTGGCGCAGCGACCTGATGGCGGACGCCTGGGACGCCAGGCTGGCGCTGAAAAAGCTGCGTGCCCAGCCGGACACGCTGCTGTGCGACGCCACACTGGACCAGGAGATTTTTTCCGGTGCCGGCAATATCTTCAAGAACGAGGTGCTGTTCCGCATCCGCGTGCATCCGCTGTCGAAGGTGGGTGCGCTGCCGGCGGCCAAGCAGCGCGAGCTGGTCGAGCAGATGCATGTGTACGCCTTCGATTTCCTCAAGTGGAAAAAGGCCTTCGTGCTGAAGCAGCACTGGCTGGCGCACACCAAACGCATCTGCCCGCGCTGCGACATTCCGTTCCACAAAGGCCATCTGGGCAAGACCAAACGTCGCAGCTTCTTCTGCATTAAATGTCAGAAGCAGTATCCGCCAGTGCTGCCTATACCAGTCCGGTCAGATAGTAGACAGCGATCACAAAGAACACCGCCAGCGTCTTGATGACGGTGACGCCGAAGATGTCGCGGTAGGACTGGCGGTGCGTCAGCCCGGTCACGGCCAGCAGCGTGATGACAGCGCCGTTGTGCGGCAGCGTATCCATGCCGCCGCTGGCCATGGCCACCACCCGGTGCATCACTTCCAGCGGAATGTTGGCTGCTTCGGCGGCCTTGATGAACTGGTCGGACATCGCCGCCAGCGCGATGCTCATGCCGCCCGAGGCAGAGCCGGTGATGCCGGCCAGCGAGGTCACCGACACGGCCGCGTTGACCAGCGGGTCCGGCACGCTGCGCAGCGCGTTGCTGACCGAGAGGAAGCCCGGCAGCGCGGCGATAACGCCGCCGAATCCGTATTCGGAGGCGGTGTTCATCGCCGCCAGCAGCGCGCCGCCAACGGCGGCCTTGGTGCCCTCGGCAAAGGCATTCTTGATGCGGCCGAAAGCGGTAACGACGGTCAGCAGGATGCCCAGCAGTAGCGCGCCTTCCACCGCCCAGATGCCGATCACCGGCTTGATGGTCATGTTCACCGGCGCATGCAGGCCGGGCAAGGCGTCGGCGGTCAGCGCGTAGCTGTCGCCGTACCAGCCGGGTATCAGCTTGGTCAGCGCGAAGTTGGCGACACCGACCATCACCAGCGGCGCCAGCGACAACAGCGGATGCGGCAGGCCGGCGCGCGCCGGCGTGGCCGGCGTGGCTGCGGCTGCGGCTTTGGCCGTAGCTGTAGCTGTTGCCGCAGGCGCGGTCGCGGCCGGTGCAGCACCGGCCGGCGTCGCCTCATAGCCCTCGCCCTTGGCCATCACGCTGCGGCGGCGCCATTCGAGGAAGGCCAGGCCGGCAGCCAGCGTGGCGATCGAGCCGATCACGCCCAGGTACGGCGCGGCCCAACCTGTCGTCTTGAAGAACGTGGTGGGAATGATGTTCTGAATCTGCGGCGTGCCCGGCAGCGTATCCATGGTGAACGAAAACGCCCCCAGCGCAATCGCGCCCGGCATCAGCCGCTTGGGAATATTGCTCTGACGGTACAGCTCTGCCGCAAACGGATACACGGCAAACACCACCACAAACAGCGACACGCCACCATACGTCAGCAACGCGCACACCAGCACGATCACCGCGTTGGCACGCGAGCGGCCAATGTACTTGATGGCCGCCACCACAATCGCCTCGGAAAAGCCCGACAGCTCAATCAGCTTGCCGAACACGGCGCCCAGCAGGAACACCGGGAAATACAGCTTGATGAAGCCGACCATCTTGTCCATGAAGATGCCGCTGAATACCGGCGCTACGGCGCCCGGATCGGTCAGCAGCACCGCGCCCAGCGCGGCGATGGGGGCAAACAGGATCACGCTGTAGCCGCGATACGCGGCCAGCATCAGGAACACCAATGCAGCAAGAACGATCAGGAAAGACATGCAGGCTCCGGGAGTGGTTTTCTCCGGACATTGTAGAACTTATTACAACCTTGTGCAGCAGTGCCAGATCAAGCAGCAATCGCCGGCCGGCGGATCGCCAGCATGGTGCAGTCGTCATCCAGCACCGGCTGGCCGGTGAAGGTGCTGACCGACAGGCGCAGCAGGTCCAGCGCCTCCGGCAACGGCGGCGTATCCCACTGGGCCAGCAACGCCAGGCAGCGCTCCTCGGAGAATTCCACGCCGTCTTCGTTGGCCGCCTCGGTCACGCCGTCGGTGTAGCACAGCAGTGTGTCGCCAGGCGCCAGCACGGTTTCCATCGCGCCAAAAGCCAGGCCGGGGAACGCGCCGACCAGCACACCTTTCGGGATAGGCAACAGGCTGGCGACGCCGCCCGACAACAGCATCGGCGGGCAATGGCCGCCATTCGAATAGCGCAACACGCCGGTCCCGACATCGAGGAAACCGCAGAACAGTGTGACGAACAGATTGGTGTCGTTGCCGGCGCACAGGCGGTCATTCAGCGTGGCCAGCAATTGCTCCGGCTCGGTGATGCTCATCGCCAGCACGCGCAGCAGGCCGATCGCCCGTGCCATGAACAGCGCCGCCGCCACGCCGTGACCGGAAACGTCGCCGATGCAGATGAACAGCAAGTGATCGTCGATAAAAAACGCATCGAACAGGTCGCCGCCGACGTGCGACGCCGGCTCCATCAAACCGCAGGCATGCAGGTCGGTACGCTCCGGGAACAGCGGGCGCTGCAACGGCAGCATGCTGACTTGCAGCTGGCGCGCGATATCCAGTTCCTTGCGCAGATGTTGCAGCTCCAGCGACGCGCGCTGCGCCTTCAGGGCCGCCTCGTTGGAGCGGCGCATGCGCCCGGTCAGTGTGGTCATCAGGTTGCTGGCGACACCGGGCAAAGCCATCAGCTTTTGCCAGAACAGATCGCGCGACAGTTGCAGTATTTGCGACGGCTCGCGCGCCAGCACCAGCGCTGACACCGGCTCGCCGTCGATGGCCGACAGTTCGCCGATCAATTCGCCGGGCGAGACGATGATGCCGTCGGCGCCGCCCTGGCCGTCCAGATGGACTTCCAGCGCGCCGGACAGCAGGATGTAAACGCAGTGATTGATTTCTCCGGATTTCAGCAACGGCGCGCCGGCCGGCAAGTCCAGCACTTCGGCTTCGGCCAGTGCGGCATCGACCGCATCGGCGCTGGCCTGCTTGAACAGGCCGATCCAGTCCATGCCCTCGCGCCGGCGCTCGATCTGGCGCTGGTCGTGGCGGTGGCTGTCGACCATGTGATCGAGGCCGTGACGGCGTTCGCCACTCCGGCGGAACGGCCGCCGGGTAATGCCGGAGGTGCTCACGCGGCGCTCCAGCGCACGGTGATGTGCAGATGGTTGCGGCCGTCAATGTATTCGTATTCAAGCTGGTCAGCCTGGCTGCGCAGCATCAGCACGCCCAGACCGCCTGGCTCGGTGTCTTCCAGCGTCAGCGGGCGAGCCGCCACCACCGCCTGGGTCAGATCGTAAGGCGCGCCACCATCGTCCAGCGTCAGCGTGGCGCAGCCGTCACCCACTTGCAGGCGCAAGCGCACTTCGGCGTCGGCCGTCAGACCGCTGTGGTCGAGGACATTCGCCAGCGCCTCATGCAGGCACAAATCAAGCCGGGCGATTTCCTCGTCCGGCACCACGCGCGCGCCGGCTTCGGCGTGCAGCCAGGCGGTTGCGCGGCGCAACTCGGCCACTTGCGCGGCCAGCACCAGCGCAGCGGTATGGGCAAGCACGTTCAAGCCTGCGCTGCCTCTTCGGCCTTGGCCAGGTCGTTGAACATCGGGATCACGGCGTCGATGCCGGTGGTCGACAGCGTCTTCGCCACCGGACCGTTTTCACCGACGAACAGCACCATGCGCGAACCGCGCTGCTGCATCGCGCGCGCGTTGGCGACGATGGCGCGAATGCCGATCGACGCCAGGAAATCCACCGCGCTCAAGTCCACCACAGCCCGCTGCCTGGCCGATGCGGTCAGCGCGGTGAATTGCAGGGAGATAGCATCGGTGCCGGCGATGTCGAGACGGCCCGACAGGGAAACGCGGCGCAAGGTGTCATTGATGTCGGTGTACGCGATGGTCATGGATATCCTGAAAGTGACTGGAACGCGCACGCGGCGCGCAAGCGCCCCAGCATACGCCTCCATTATGACCATCTGATGACATGTCAATCGTGCGCAGCGACCCGGCACCAGAGGAAGGGACGCGGCTCCGTGCCGATCGCCGCCGGCTGCTTGCCGCCGCTGGCTTCGTCCAGAATCAGGCCATAGCGACGCATATTGCGGGGGATGGGCATAATGCTGGTGTTGGCAGGCAAAGGCGTTATTATAGTTCTAACCGCCAGACGGCTGGAGGAGACACGCGCATGACCGAACTGCAGGCATCGCTGAAAAGCGGCGGCAAGTTGTCGCTGAACTGGACTTATCTGAATGCGATTGCCAACGGCGTCTCGGCGATCGACCTGGGCGCGCTGGCACTGCGCAATCTGCACGATGCGCGGCAGTTCGCGCGCGAATACGGTTTCGACCTCGACCAGCCCGCCACGCCGGCGCTGCTGCGCCGCGCGCACCAGGAGGCGGTCGCGTTCATCCGCTGCACCTTCCTGACGCCGCAGCAGGCCGGACTGATCCCGCCCGAGGTGGCCGAGCCGGACGACTTGCTGCAATTACTGCTCTATGCGTCGCAACGCGGAAACCTGGTTGACGCCCGCCGCATGTGGGCCTGTGCAGTGCTGAAGGTGATGCACGGGATTTTCTACATCGACAACAACCTCAAGCTGCGGCATTTCCACGCGATCCGCGCCCAGGTGTTCGGCACGCTGGACGAAGTGATACGCCAGGACGGCGAACGCCATTTCCTGACCGACGGCGAAGTCTGCCTGCCGCTGCTGCATTACGACCGCAAGGACAACAAGGGCCGCAACAGCATCCTGCTCAAGCTGCTGCAAAAGGCGGCCTACCTGGCGGCCGACATCTTTGACCATCTCGGCGTGCGGCTGGTGTTTGCCACCCGCTGCGAATGTCTGCTGGCCCTGCGCACCTTGCAGCGCGCACACCTGCTGTCGGTCACCAATGTGGATGCCGAGCGTACCCGCAACACCCTGCTCGATCTGGACGCCGCCAAACAGATTTTTTGCAAGTACCGCGCGCAGCTGGAACACAGCAAGGACTATCCGCTGGACCTGCTGCGGCAGATGGACGCCGAGCTGGCCGACATCGCCCAGCCGCAGACGCGCTGCGACAATCCGCACAGTGGCAACGGCTTCAACAGCATGCAGGTGACGGTGCGCAAGATGATCCACGTGCAGCAGCTGGATGCGGCGCCTGAGCAGGACTACGATGTCGGCTTTTTCTTCGAGTACGAGATCCAGCTGATGGACGAGGCCAGCTACCAGCGCAGCCTGAGCGGGCCGGCCAGCCATGAGGCCTACAAGCAGCGCCAGGTCGATACCGCGCGCACGCGCGTGTTCGGCCGCGACCTGCTACGCTGGATCGCGCAGCAGCCGGCTGCCTGAGCCGGCCCCGCCGAACAGTGCGCCGCCGGGCTCGGCGATGCTTTACGCTTGCCCGCATGCGCACATTGATTTTCTTCACTGCGGCGCTGCTGCTGACAGCTGGCGCTGCGGCGCAGAACGCGCCCAGCGTCACGGTGGCGGCGACCCGCGATCCTGTCGATAAATCCTACCGCAAGATGCTGGCGGGCATGGATATCTTCGAGCGTCATCATGCGCTGGCGCCACACGCCAGCCTACGATTCCAGCTGTTGCCGCGCCTGCCCACTACGCAGCTGGATGGCATCACGCTGCGCGTCGCCGGCGATAGCGTTTCGCTGCCGGTAAAGGTCGCGCCCGACCACACGTTCACACTGGAACGCAACGCCCAGGCCGCCAGGGAAGACGCTGCCCTGATCGCCAGCCGCAAGACCAGCACCCTGACCTGGCGCGCGCAGGTACGCAGCCCGAACGTGCCGGAGGGCATGCGCCGGCTAGGCGATTTGCGGCTTGAATGCATGGTGGGTGTCGAAGCCGGCCTGCTGTCCAACAACGCGCAGATGTTCGCCTGGCTGGGCGAACTGTTCACCAGCCCGGCGCGCGTCTGCGGCCTGGCGGATGGCAACTACCTGTTCTTTGCCGATCGCCCTGTCTACGCGGTGACGCTGCGTGACGGCAAGCGCCGCGCCACGCTGCCCATGAGCGCGCTGTACGCCGGCGGTACGCAAACGCCCGCCACGCTGCCCTATTGCGACTGCCAGGTGCTGCTCGACCGCAGCTACTACGCGCCAATCTGGGACCGCAGCTGGTCCGACGACACCCTGCTGGCCTTCGACGATATGGACAGCCCGCCCGGCCCGGACGACAGCCCCGTCGCCGACGACTACCGCACCACGGCGCGAATGCAAGCGCGCCTCGGCCCGGCAAAAGTAGTAAGCTTCGACAGCGGCTACCAGATGTGGCGCTACACTTACCCTGCCAGCGGCGATGCGCCACCGGCCGAATTCACCATCCTGTTCGGTCCGGACGGCGTGGCGCGCAAGGCAAGACTACAGGAACCTGTGAAGACACCATGAACAACATTCCCCACTCCCTGCGGCTGGCAGCGGCCAGCCTGCTGATCCTCACCGCCTGCGCCGGCGCGCGCTCACCGGCGCCCGAAGCGGAAAGCCCGGTGGTCGCGCTGTGGCAGCAGATCAAATCCGCCAACGCCGACCTGCAATGCGACAACAGCAGCCAGTGCCACAGCATCGGCATCGGCGCCAAGGCCTGCGGCGGCCCGGAAAACTACCTCGCCTGGTCGAGCAAGAACAGCGATGGCGCACAACTCAAGGCACTGGTGGCGCAACACTCCGCCGCGCGCCGCGAGGACGACCAGCGCAAGGGCATGATGTCCACCTGCAGCGTGGTCAGCGATCCCGGCGCCAGCTGCCGCGCCGGCGTTTGCACACTGAACCCGCAGTCGGCCGTCAATCCCGGCCAGCCGACCAGCAAATAAAAAACCCGCGGCGTACTGCCCGCGGGTTCAGCACGAGATGCCAGAAATCAGAACGCCAGCGCTTCTTTCGTGCGGGCGTTCTGGAACAACGGCAGCGGATCGGTGGTGTCGACATCCACTACGGTCGTCCCCTGGCGCACGCCGCCCAGCAGGAAGTTGACCGCGCCGACGTAGCGCTTGCCTACCGGCAGGCCGGACCAGCTCAAGCCGACGCTGGCGGTGCCGCCCACGGTGGCCGAGCTAGGCAGGTTGACCTTGAAGTTGCCGCCGGTCGACGTCGGCTGCACCAGCCAGCTCGACAGCTTGTAGGTCGAGGCGCCACCCACTGGCGCATAGCCCACTACGCACACCTTGTACTCGCCGGCCGCTGGATTCAGCAGTTGCACCGACTCGTTCGACGTGGCGTTGCCGCTGCTGGCCACGATGGTGGTGCCGCGTGCGACAACCAGATCCAGGTCGTCACCGCCGTTGCCGGTGGTTTCGGCGTCATACAACGAGAAGCGCGCCGCGATGGTGCCGGCCGGAATGCTGACCGTGTGCACATTCACGCCAGCCGCACCGCCCGCCGCGCACTGCGCGTTGGCGGTCGACAGGTTGGTGCCCTGCACGACGGTGCGCGATTCCTGGCTTGCAGGGATCAGGCCGCCCTTGGCCGCGCTCATGGCGCCGGCAAAGCCGGTGCCCAGCGTGACGACCTTGCTGCCGGTGGTTGCTTCGCTATAGACGCCAGCTGGCGCCGCCAGCGCGCTGCCGCGCAGGGTCAACGGGCTGCGCACGGTGTGCACGCCATCGCTCCACACCAGCTTGCCATACACCCAGGTGTCGACCGGGGCATCAGTGCGGGTGACCTTGACCGTGAAGCTGGCCTTCTGGCCCGGCGCCAGCACCAGTTGCGACGGCGTCACCAGCACCGCGTAGCCTGGCATGGTGGCGCTGGCGTTGTAGGTCGCCGCGCTGGCGCCCACGTTGGTGACGGTGCGGGTGATCGTCGCCGAACCCAGTACGTTGCTGATGGTCAGCGACGCCAGGTTCAGGTTCTGCGCGGCAATCGCGCCGCCGTACGACACGCACTGTGCAGGCGTGTAGATCAGGCCCTGGCCGCACAGGAAGCGCGCGTACTCGACCGGTGCGATGTCATACACCAGCCCCGGATCGGCCGCCGAGGTCGGCGCGACGTGGCCGGCGCCCTGGCCCCATGGCAGCGTGCCGGTGTTTTTCGCCGTGGCGTCCCAGGCTACGCCGGTGGTCAGGCCATCGGTGAAGGTATCGAAGGCGGTGGTCATCAGCGCCGACTTGATGGCCGCCGGCGTCCAGTCCGGATGGCGCTGTTTCAGCAGCGCAGCGATGCCGGCCACATGCGGCGAGGCCATCGACGTGCCAGTCTTGAAGCCCCACTCCGCCACCGGCGATGCGCCGCTGACGGCCAGCGCATCGCGCTGCTCGCGGGTCAGGTCGGCCGTGATGGCGGCCAGGATGTCGGTGCCGGGCGCGGTCAGGTCCGGTTTCAGGATGCTGGCGTTGGCCACGTTCGGGCCGCGCGACGAGGAACCGTTCATGATCGGCGCCTTGACGGTCGGGTCGAAGGTAGCGTGCACATTGCCCAGCGCGCTGTTGGCCGAAGCCGGTGCGGCGGCGACGTAGTCCTTGACCTTCTTGCCCTCTTCCTTGGTGATGTGGACGGTCGACAGCACGTGGCCCTGGTTGATGATGGTGGCCGCGCCGCCTTCAACGTTGGCGATGATCACGCCCACCGCGCCGGCCGTCTTGGCGTTGGCGCTCTTGTTGACCAGCACGTTGTCGCCACGGTCGCAAACCAGCACCTTGCCGTTGACTTTGGCCGGGTCCAGCAACGCCGCCATGCCGTCGGTGCCACCGAAGCAACGCGCCAGCTGCACTGCATTCGCACCGGCAAGGCCGGCGTCCTTGGCCAGGATCAGCGGCGCCGCTGGCGTATTGGCGTTGCTCGACGCACCGGTGACGGTAACACCGTTGCCGAGAATGGCGTCGCCCACATAGATGCGGTCATGGGTCGAGTTGCCCACCGTGGTCAGCCAAGGGCTGATGTGCGATACCGGCGCTGGCGCGGTGGCTGTCGGTCCCGAGTTGCCTCCCGACGCCGCCACAAACACGCCAGCCGCCGCCGCGCCCAGGAAGGCTTGCTCGCCGGCTTCGCTGAAGCTGCCGCCACCGGCGTTAGGGCCGATCGAATAGTTGATGACATTGACGCCGTCCTTCACCGCCTGGTTGATGGCGGCCACGCTGCTCGCGGTCGAGCAACCATTCTTGCCGGTCGCGCCATCGGTCCAGCAGACCTTGTAGGCGGCGATGCGGGCACGCGGCGCGATGCCGGAGATCTTGCCCATATTGACGCCGTTGATGCTCACCGGCACGCCATTGTTGCCGCCGGCGGTGCTGGAGGTGTGGCTGCCATGGCCGCCCTCGCCTTCGGTGCCACCGACCGAGTCGCGCGCCGAGTTGAATTCGGTCCAGTGCAGCGCCTGGGTGGCCGGCTTGTAATAGCGTGCGCCGATCAGCTTGTTGTTGCAGTTGGCGACGCTGAAGCCTTCGCCGCTGTCGCAATTGCCTTTCCAGCTGGCCGGCGGCGCGCCATAGACCAGCTTCGAGCCGGTATGGCTTGGGTTGCCGGCGTCGTCCTCGCGGTCGGCGTAGCTGTTGTTTTCCGGCCAGATCCCGCCATCGACGATGCCGATGATGATGTCTTCACCCGAACTGCCCTTGCCGCCCAGCTGTTCCCACAGGCCGCCGGCCTTGTCCAGGCCGAGGAAGCTTGGCGTGTAGCTGGTGTCCAGTTGCAGGATGTTGTCGGCGGTGATGGCGGCGACACCGCTGTGCTTCTTCAGCGCGCGCACTTCATCGTCGGTCAGCAGCGCCGAAAATCCGTTGAACACGACATCGTATTTGTTGGTAATCTCGGCGCCGGTGACGGTGCTGATCACATCGTTCTGTTTGGTCTCAAGATAGCTGATGTAAGCCTGCACGTCGGCTGCGTCAACATTCAGGCGCTGGCCCTGTGCCGGCATGGTGGCGGCCAGGCCGGCGACCTGGCCGGTGTAGGTGGCGGCTGGCTTGTCGACCAGCTGCACGATGTAGGAACGGCGCGCTTCATCAGCGTGCACGGTGCTGGCCAGTGCCGACATCATCAGCAGCACGGCGGTGGAAATCGGGCGAAGTTTCATGTGTGTGTCCCCTGCTTAGACGTTGTTCTGTTTTTTTGCGCGACGGCGTGCGACCAGGCCGATCGCCGCCAGGCCCAGGCCCATCATGGCGTAGGTTTCCGGCTCCGGCACAGCGGCCAGCACCAGGTTGTCCAGCGTGAACTGGGCCTGGTTGCCGGCAGGGCTGATGCAAGCGGTGTCAGCAAACAGGCAGGAGCTGATGGTGACATTGCTGAACAGCGTGTTGCCGAACTGCGAATACAGGTTGGCGCTGACGAATGGCGAGCTGCCGCCAACCAGCGCAGGGAAATCGAAGGTCGCCTGCACGCTGCCGCCGCCGACGGTGGTGCCGGTCACGGTCAGCTGGCCATAGGAGTAGCCCGGCAAGCCGCCAACCGGCGCCAGGAAGGCGTAGTCCAGCGACGACAGGCGGAAGGACTGATGGTCTTCGCGCGACACTTTCAGGCCGCCGTCATTGACGCCCATGTAGAAGTAGCTGCTGTTGCCGCTTGGGCAGGATGCGATCTCGCACAGGAAAGGATCGAGGCCGTTGCCGATGCCGCCGGCAAAGCCGGTGCCGCCAGGCACGGCCGGCGTGTCGATCACTTCCAGCATGTAGCCGGCTTCGGTAAAGGTTTCAGTGCCATTGAAGGTCGTTGAGCCGATCGATTCAAAATTGATCGTGTCGGCCATGGCTGGCGCGGCGCTCATCAGCGCCAGCGCGCCAACTGCGGCGAATTGCATCAAATGTTTCATTTAGCTGCCTTGTGGTGAAGGGATGGAGCCATGGCCGGCCGGGTCGATTTGCCCGAATCAGCCTGTTTGCACTTTTTTTAAAAAGTAACAATCAATATACGCAACAACCCGTTACACAAGTAACGAAACAGTAACATTTATTATTTATTTATCTTTCATAGAAACTAAATAAAATATTGCTATCACTATGAAATTGAGGTCATCATCGTGTCACAAATTTGTGCTGCAATGAACTTATTTTCGTTGTAATCGCGCAAATTTTGTATAAAAAAAGCCAGCCGCAAGGGCTGGCTTGTCGTGCGCAAAGAAAGCGCCAATGATTATTTCGTCATTGCTTTCTTGATGGCAACGCAGCGCTCATCTTCCTGTTTTGTTACCAACAGGGAACGACGAGTGCCGGTCGACAAATTCGGCAATTTAACAATTGCCGCGTCCAGGCGCGCCACACTGGCTGGCGTGCAAGCGGCCGGGATGTGGGTAGCCGCGTAGGCGCGCATGTAGACCGGGCCGGCGGCCTGATCGACCTCACCCAGCGTCGCCAGGCGTTGCGGCGCACTTTGCTCGTTCAGCGCGCCCTGCTCCGGCGGAAATATGCTGCCCATGGCGGTGCGTACTTTCGAGAACGGCAGCGTGGTCTTCAGGTCGGCGATGGTGGCGGCCCACTCGGCCTTCACCTTGGCGTCCGGACGGCTGACGGCGGCGGCGATTGCCGCTTGCTGGCCGCTGTCCGACTTGTCGCGTTGCTGCTCGGCTGCCAGCAGCGCATCGCTGCCCGGATAGGCGTAGCGGTTCAGGCGCTTGATGATGTCCCAGCGCACATCCTGGCTGACATTCAGGCCCGGCACCACCAGCTTGCCGTCGAGGATGGCGGCCAGCTGCTTCAGCGCGGCCGGGCTGCTGGCGACGTTGATGTAGGTGGAGAACCAGCGGCGCTGGAAGTTCTTGTCGGTGGCGGCCTTGGTGGCGTTAAACGACATCTGCTCCAGTTGCGCGGTGACCTTGGTGTTGTAGGCCGACGGTCCCATCAGGTTCAGATACGCCACCGATGCCTGCAGCTTCTCGACGACATCGCCCAGCAGCGTGTAGTCCTTCTCGGCCGGCGCGTTGGCCAGTGCGGTCGTCAGGAACGCGTTGAGCGGCAGCTGGGCCGAGCGCACGCCATCCCACAAGCTCTGCCATAACATCGAGCGCAGCAGCGGATCTTCCACCTTGCTCAGGCTGGATTGCGCGGTGGCGAAGGATTTCTTGTCCAGCTGCACCTGCACAAAGCCCCAGTCCTGATAGTTCGGATAGACCAGTGCCGGGCAAGCGGCGCCCTTCAGCTCAGGCACGGCGGTCGCCGCGCCCTGATAGGTGACAGCGACGTTCTTGCTCAGCGTCAGCCCTTGCGCGCCCAGCTGGAACAGGCCTACTTGCACGCGCTGTTCGCGCAGCGTCGGCAGTTCCTTGCCTGGTGCGCTCTGGCGCAAGGTGAACGAACTGATCTTGCCGCCAGCGCAGCTGTAATCGGCGGCAATGGTGTTGACGCCTGCTTCGTACAGCCACTCTTTGGTCCAGCCGCTCAGGTCGCGGTTGGCCGCTTCGCCCAGGCTGCCGATGAAATTGTCCAGCGTGGCGTTCTGGTACTGGTACTTGACCAGGTAGTTGTGCACGCCTTTGCGGAACACTTCCTCGCCCAGCAGGTGACGCAGCTGTTTCAGCGTCGATGCGCCTTTCGAGTAGGTGATGGCGTCGATGTTGTCGAAGGCATTGGCGGTCGACGGCACCGGCGTTTCGATCGCGTGCGTGGTCACGCGCTGATCCTGCGTGTAGGCGGCCTGCTTGCCGCCCGAGTAGAAGCTCTGCCAGGCGTTGCTGAACTCGGTCGCTTCAGCGGTCGCCAGCGTGCCCATGAAGGACGCGAAGCTTTCGTTCAGCCACAGGCCGTTCCACCACTTCATCGTGACCAGGTCGCCAAACCACTGGTGCGCCATCTCGTGCATGATGACGCTGGCCAGCGATTGCTTCTGCGCAGCGGTCATTTCTTCCTTGTGCAGGAAGCGGCCTTCGGCAAAGGTGATGGCGGCGGCGTTTTCCATGGCGCCGTACAGGAAGTCCGGCACCAGCAGCTGGTCGTACTTCTCGAACTGGTAAGGGATGCCGAAGTAGTTATCGAAGAAGCCCAGGCCCTGCCTGGTGTACTTGAACCAGTCCTGCGGCGATACCTGCGCAGCCACCGACTGGCGCGCGAACAGGCGCATCGGGTACTTGCCGCTGTTGTCTTCCCAGACCTTGTACGGGCCGGCGTGCATCGAGAAGTTGTACGGGCTCAGTTTCTTCGAGCGCGGGAAGGTCCACTTCTTGCCGCCGTCGACATCCTGCACGCCGCTTTCGCGCATGGTGGACGAGACGACCCAGTCGGCCGGCGTGGTGACGGTGACCTGGTAGGTGCCCTTCAGGTCAGGCTGGTCGAACACCGGGAACATCTGGTGCGCGGCGGCTGGCTCGAAGTGCGAGTAGGTATAGACGCGGCCATCCACCGGATCGACCATGCGGTGCAGGCCTTCGCCGTTGGTGCTGTGCAGGCGGCTGTAGGCGATGGTGACGGTGTTGCGGCCGGCCTTCAGGTCCGACGCGGCCAGCGTGATAAACCACTGATTGTATTGCGGCGTGACGGTTTTGCCGTTGACGGTGAGGCTGGCAATGGTGGCCTTGTCCAGGTCGATGGTCAGCGCCTGCGAGGCGTCGTTCAGATCGAAGCTTAGCGTGGTGGTGCCGCTGAAGGTTTCCTTGCCGGTCAGGGCAAATTCCAGTGTGTAGTCGACATTGCTGACGCGCGCCGAACGGGCGGCGGCATCGGCTTGCGACAGGAAGGCGTTGTCGGCGCGCGGCGCTGGCGCTGAGTCAGCAGCGTGCGCGACGCCGCCAAAGGCCAGCGCAACCGCGCCGGCGATCAGATACTTCTTCATTGTGTAGTCCCTTTATTTTTTCTTGGTGTAGGTATCGAGCCAATCGATCACGGTGTGATGCCACAACACCGAGTTGGCCGGCTTCAGCACCCAGTGGTTCTCATCCGGGAAGAACAGGAACTTGCTCGGAATACCCTGGCGCTGCAGCGCGGTAAAGGTGCCCAATCCCTGTGCAGTCGGAATGCGGAAGTCCAGGTCGCCCTGCACCACCAGCATCGGCGTCTTCCAGTTCTTCACGGTCAGCGCCGGATTGAATTTCTCGTGCAGTTGCGGCACGTCGTAATAGGTGCCGCCGCTTTCCCACTCGGTGAACCACAGCTCCTCGGTCGAGTAAGCCATGCCGCGCGTATCGAACACGCCATCGTGATTGACGATGCACTTGAAGCCGTCGGACCAGTTACCTTGAATCCAGTTCATCATATAGCCGCCATACGACGCGCCGAGCGCGCAGCTGTTCTCACGGTCCAGCCATGGGAATTTCTGCACTGCCGCCGCCAGGCCTTTTTGCAGGTCTTCCAGCGGCTTGCCGCCCCAGTCGCCGCTGATCGAGTCGGTGAACTTCTGGCCGTAGCCGGTCGAACCGTGGAAGTCGATGAACACGGTCGCATAGCCGGCGCCCGCATAGGTCTGCGGATTCCAGCGATAGCTCCACGAATTGCCGAAGCTGCCTTGCGGGCCGCCGTGCACCAGGAAGGCCACCGGATACTTCTGGCCAGGTTGCGCGTTCCACGGCTTCATCACGTGGCCGTAGACGGTGTCGCCATTGGCGCCGGTGAAGGAAAACTGCTCGTACTCGCCGAACTTGACGTCGGCCAGCGCGGCTTCATTCAGTTTGGTCAGCTGCTCGGCCTTCTCGCCCGACGTGCCCAGCTTGAATTTGTACAGCTGCGCGCCGGACGACAGATTGGCTTGCGACATGACCACGGTGTCCTTGACCACATCGAAGCCGGCCACATAGCCTTTGCCGGTCAGCGCGGCGACCTTGCCGCTGGCGGCGTCGATCGAGAACAGGCGGTGCTGGCCGATATCGTCTGCGGTGGCCAGGATGGTTTTGCTGTCCGGCGTCCAGCGGAAGTCGGCGATCGAACGGTCCCAGCTATCGGCCACGGTGCGCTTCTTGCCGCTGGCGACATCGATCAGCACCAGGTGGAAGCGGTCGGCTTCAAAGGTCGGCTTGTCCATGGCCACGTAGGCCAGCGTCTTGCCGTCCGGCGAATAGGTCGCCTTGGTGTCCCAGGCCTTGTTGTCGGCGGTTAGGTTCTTCGGCTCGCCGCCGGTGGCTGGCACGGTGTAGACATCGAAGTTGGTCGACCAGGCTTCGGTGCGGCCGGCGATACGGATCGAGAAGGCGACGGTCTTGCCGTCCGGGCTGAAGCGGTATTCGCCATTGTCACCGAACGGCTTGGACGGCGCGTCGCCATCCAGCGAGCCGCTCAGGCTGACCGGCTGCGTGCTGACCTTGCCGCTGGCGTCGATTGGCGCCGAGTACAGCACATTGTTGCGGCCATCGGCCCAGGTGTCCCAATGACGCACGAACAGCTTGTCGTAGACCTTGCCGCTGGCTTTTTCCTTGGCCTTGTCGTCGAGGCGCTGCTTGCTGCACGCCAGGTCGGCGCAATCGCGGTACACGGCCATGCTGAACAGCAGACGGTCGCCCTGTGGCGACAGGCGGAAGCTGTCCACGTCCAGCGGCAGGTCGGTGACCTTGGCCGCTTCACCGCCGGCCAGCGGCAAGCGCCACACCTGCGACGAGCCGGAGCGGCCGGACAGGAAGTAGATCGCGTCGCCCTTCGGCGACCATTCCGGATCGGTGCTGCTGGCGGCGGCCTGGGTCAGGCGCAACGGCGCGGCTTTCGGATTGCGCAGGTCCAGCAGGTACAGCTGGGTGTTGCCACGGTTCTTGTCCAGGTCGGTGGTGCGCACCGTATAGACCACGCGGCTGGCGTCCGGCGACAGCACCGGATTACCGACACGTTCCATCTTGACCAGGTCTTCTACAGTAAAACCGCGCGGTGCGGCCGTGGCGCTGGCCGCGATAGCGGTACCCAGCAGCAGCAAGGGGAATCTCATTCGATCTCTCCGTTGTTATAAGAAAAATACCGGCTTGTGACCGGCCATCGTAGATCATACCAAGAGCGCCGGGCGCAGCGGCATATCGGCAGGAAATTGTTACTTTAAGCTACTTTGTGCAGCGCTCCAGCGTTAAAATAGTTCTTGACTTATTTAAGACGACCGGTCATATTACACGTATGGCTAAAGCAAACGTCAAAGAGCAGATCCTCACTACCAGCGCCCAGTTGCTGCACAGCAAAGGCTTCAACGCCACCAGTGTGCAAGACATCACCGACGCAGCGGGAGTGCCGAAAGGCTCGTTCTACAACCACTTCTCCAGCAAGGAAGCGCTGGGATTAGAAGTATTGCAACGTTATGTCGAAGGTGTGGGCGGATTGGCTGCCGTGCTGAAAGACCGCTCGCTGTCACCGAAACAACGCCTGCAGCAATACTATGAAGGCATGATTGCCGGCAACGCCGCCAACGAATACCACTACGGCTGCATGTTGGGCAACTTCAGCACCGAGCTGTCGAATCAGATTCCGGCGATGCGGTCGGCCATGCAAGGCGCTTTCGACGGCTCCACCACGCTGCTGGCGGCGGTCATCGCCGAAGGGCAGCAGGATGGCAGCATCAAGGCCGATGTCGCAGCCGCCGATCTGGCTGGCTTCGTCAACGACGCATGGCAAGGCGCAGTCCTGCGCGCCAAGGCAGAGCAGAGCCGCGCGCCGCTGGAACGTTTCGGCCGCGTAGCACTGGGCCGTTTGTTGCATTGAATTTTTTTTCGGCCGTTTTTAAGACGACCGGTCATATTGTAGTTTTTATTTAACCTAGAAAGGAACCATCATGAACTTCAAAGACTCCGTCGTCCTCGTTACTGGCGCCAACCGTGGCCTGGGCAAAGCACTGGCGCAAGCCGCCGTCAAAGCCGGCGCGCGCAAAGTCTATGCCGCCGCCCGCAAACCGGAAACGGTCGACATCGCCGGTGTCACGCCGATCAAGCTGGACGTGACCGAAGCCGCCGACATCGCTGCCGCCGTGCAAGCCATCCCCGACCTGACCATCCTGATCAACAACGCCGGCATCCACGTGGTGGGCGGCGTCACCAGCCCGGACGCGCTGAGTGCCGCCCGTGCCGAACTGGAAACCAACTTCTTCGCCCCCCTGGCGCTGAGCAATGCGTTTGCGCCAGCGCTGGGCCGCAACGGCGGCGGCGCCATCATCAACATCCTGTCCGCCCTGAGCTGGGCCAGCTTCCCGACCACCGGCACCTACAGCGCCTCCAAGGCCGCCGCCTGGGCGCTGACCAACGGCCTGCGCGGCGAACTGCGCGCCCAAAACACACAAGTGCTGGGCGCCCACATGGGCTATATGGACACCGACATGACGGCCGGCGTCGACGCCCCGAAATCGTCGCCAGCGGTGATCGCCCAAGCCATCGTCACCGCGCTCGAAGCGAACCAGGACGAAGTGCTGACCGACCAGGTTTCCGAGCAAGTGCGCGCCAGCTTCGCCGCCCCCCGCGCCTTCTACCTCGGCGAACCACGCGCCTGAAAAATCCGGGGTCAGTTCTGCCAAACGTACACGAGCTCATGTACCAATGGCAGACCTGACACCGATTGAAAAAATTTTCGGCCGCTGTAATAAATTGCGTATTTTCGCAGGCCGAAACAAGGCATAATCATTCCCTCAGCCAGGTGAAAAAGCGCGCGTTCCTGCCGGCTTGACGCGTGCGCAATTCGTTTTCCCCGCCGGTAATGCTTCGCTTTGTATTGCCTCACAACCAGTTGTGAACAATTGTAAATCGGCGTTGTATGAGCTCATCAGTCGCGCTAAGGTAGAAGCTTCACCTCGGCGCGCGTCGGCTCCTCTGCGACGACCTCCGCGCAGCCGAAGTCATCGAAATACGGGAAACGCTATGCTTACTGCCACCTATGTCTTGTTGACACTGTCTATCGAGCAAAAGAAAGAACGCCACTTCATCTCGCGTCTGCTGCAATACGTGCAGTCGATTGCGCGCCGCCCGCAGGAAATCGATCCTGTGTTCATTGAGTCCCAACTGAAACAACTGACCAGCTTTGCCGAAGCGCGCCACCAGCGCAAGGTGGAAGCGTGCCTGATGCCGGCCGTACACGCGGCCGAGCCGAATTGCACGCCGCTGATTAACGACCTGGAATCGCTGAGCCAGCGTGGCAGCGCCATGCTTAACGCGGTCTACCGCTGCCTGCGCCGCGCCATGCGCCGCAGCGCGTCGCAAGGCAAGTTCTTGTGCAAGACGGTCGACCTGTATTGCCAGAATTTGCTGAAGCGCCTCGACAAGGAGGAACAGGAACTGCTGCCGCTGGCGCAAAAAGTCATCTCCAGCGAGGAGTGGTTCGAGATCGGCAGCAAGTTTCTGGAGCAGGATGGCGACGATGCGGCATCCCGTCCAGAACTGCGTCCGCGCCAGGGTGCCATGGGCCAGGGCGCGGTGCCGGCACTTTAACGGAAAGCGTAGCTGGCGTTGACGTAGACGAAGCGGCCGCGCGGGTCGTAGGTGCTGACGTCATACCCATACTGGAACTGCGCCGCGATCGGCACAAAAGTCTGCGGCTGGCGATCGAACAGATTGCGCACACCGAGCGTCAGCGTGGTGTTCTTCAGGCCGCGCCACACCAGGTTGGCGTCATAGGTCGCTTCCGCGCCCATGAACACGCGATTGCCCAGCAGGTCGTGCGCGGCCTCGTAGCGCGCGCGGTAATTCTGGATCAGCGTCGAGGCCCACGCGCCCTGCGTCCACGTCGCGCTCAGCGTGTGCTTCCAGCGCAGCACCACGCCGCCGGCATCGGCGCCAATCACTGCCGTGCCCTTGCTGTCGACCAACGTGCCGACCTTGTGCGACATCACGCCGCCAGGACTCATCTGGTCGAACTTGTCCATATAAGTGCCGTTCAGCGCCGCATCCACGCGGCCCACGCCAAAGTTATGGCGGCCGGTGATGAACACATCCGCCCCCTGCACGGTGGCGTTGCCGGTATTGGCCAGCACGGTCTTCACCAGATCGATATCGTTACCATTGAGGAGTACCAGGTTGGCATACGCCGGATCACCGGCACGGAAGCGCGACACCACTTCCTGCGCCGACGGCGCTGCCAGGATATCGCTGACCTTGATGCGGAACAGATCAACGCCCGCGTTCAGCCAACTGGCCGGCGACCACACCACGCCCACCGATGCCTGGCGCGATTCTTCCGGTTTCAGATTCGGATTGCCGCCAGTGAGACCGTTAACCTGCAATGAACTCTGGCCGGTCTTCGGATCGCTGAAGGCGACCGTCGTGCCCAGCACCTGCGGACGCCACAAGTCGGTCAGCGTCGGCGCGCGGAAGCCGCTGCCGGTGGATGCGCGCAGCAGCAGACTGCGCACCGGCTGCCAGCGCAGGCTGGCCTTGTAGTTGGTCGTGCCGCCAACATCGTTGTAATGGTCGTTGCGCAGCGCCAGATTGGCCTCCACCCCCCCCGGCAGCGGCGCGTTGATTTCGCCGAACGCCGAACGGATGGTGCGGCTGCGGTCCACCGGCGCCGAAGCGCCGCCCGCGCCACCGATATCGCCACTCAGCAGCGCGGCGCTCGGCGCGGTCTTGTAGCTCTCGTGGCGCGCCTGCAAGCCAGCCGCGTACTGCACCGCACGGCCGTCGATGGTGAACAAGTCGCCGGCGATTTTGCTGTCCGCCAGATCGCTCTGCGACCAGCCATCAATGGTCTTGCCAGTGTACTGCGCGGCCTTCAGCTTATCGGCCAGCGCACCAGTCTGCACGCCGCCAGGCGCCCATGGGTTCCAGTTGTTGGCCGGGTCATTGATGATCTTCGCGTACTCCACCTGCAGGAAGTAGCCCGACGGCAGCGAGCCGGAAACCTTGCTGCGATTCGAGGTGAAGGCCACCTCGTAATCCTGTCCCCATACCGTGCCGCGCGCGCCGCCGACAAAGCGCGATTGCGTGGCAACATCGCGCGACTGGCGCGGGCCGAAATCAAACACGCGGCTGGTGATCGCCAGCGGCTGGCCGATGATGGAAGTGAAACCCTGCCTGGTCAGGTAAGGCACCACGATAGACTGGTACACCGGATTGCTCGGATAAAGGATCAGCGACGGATCAACCTTCTGCTGCGTGAACGCGCTGTCCACCACCAGGAAGCTGCGGCGCACGGGGCTGGTCTGGATGGTCTGCGTCACCACGCTGCGCGACAGCAGCACGTCGGCGAACAACTGGTGCTCATCATTGATCTTGAACGTGACGTTGCCGGTGACATTGGCCAGTTCGCGTGCCGGTATCAGATTGGTGTCCGAGGCACTGTCGTAAGCGCAGTATGGTGCGCCCTTGGTGCTGGGCGTCGGGTTCTGGAACATCTGGATGTCCGCGCACTTGCCGCTGGCCGCCATCGGATTGCCGTAGCCGGTGGCCGGCGAGGCGCCAAAGCCGGCGCCACGGTCGTTCGGATAAGCGCCCGGTATCACCACGCCTTCGATATTGCCTTGGCCCGTCGCGCCGGAAACGTAATACGGCATGTTGTTGCCCGACTTTGCGTAATCGCGGTCGCGGCCAAACAGCGCCTTCTCCTTTTCCCACGATGCCGACAGCACTGCGCTGTACCCGTCCGGGTCCAGCTTGCCGAAGCCGCCAACGATGGAAGCTTTCTGATTCTGTGCGCCGCCATCGGTGGTCGGCGAACCGGCGCCGGCGCTAACGTCCACACCTTCAAAGCTCTTCGACAGGATGAAGTTGACCACGCCCGCCACCGCGTCGCTGCCGTACACGCCGGAAGCGCCGTCCTTCAGTATCTCGATGCGCTCAATCGCCGCCAGCGGGATCACGTTGACATTGACCGTGGCACCGCCCGCGCCCGCAAATGCCGCCAGCCGGCGGCCATTGACCAGCACCAGTGTGCGGTCCGCGCCCAGGCCTCGCAGCGAGATCGACGACAGGCCACTGGTGCCGCTCGATGCACCGGCGGCGTTCGAGGTCGCGCCGGCCGAAGACAGCGAAGCGATTGACGCCAGCAAGCTTTCCGTACTGGTGGCGCCGATGCGCTGGATGTCCTGCTTGCTGATCATCTGCACCGGCAAGGCGGTTTCCGAATCGGCGCGCTTGACCGAGGAGCCGGTGACCTCCACACGCTGCATCTTCTCGCCCTCTTGCGCCGACGCGGCCTGCGCGACCACGGCCACGGCGCCTAAGACAAACATCATGCGCAAGGACTGCGCCAGTACGGTTTCCTTCATAGTGCTCTACTCCCTTTGGTTGACGTTTTTAATTTTTCTGCGCGCAGCAGTCCCCGCCGGGCGGCTCGGGAGAGCCGTCCGGTGCGCACGATGCTGCGGTGGTGAGGCTTACTTCGAGGCGCCGGCTTCCTGCATCATGCGGCTGAGCAGATACAGCCGCGGCACGACGGTATCAACGGTGATGTATTCGTCGCGGCCATGAACGCCGTCGCCGCCGAGGCCAAAGGACTCCAGCACCACAGCCTTGCCGGAACGGCTGGCGTAGCCGGCGTCGGTGCCACCGCCGGTGCCTGGATACAGCGCCAGCTTGCGGCCGATTTCGCCGTAGATCGCTTGCGCCTTTGCCGCCCAGGCGCGGCCGGCATCGGTGGCGAGATATGGCGGACGGCCTGCCGCGATCTCCACCTTGGTCACCGTTTCCGGCACCAGCGGCGTGGCGATCTTTTCGTTGAGCGCTTGCTGCAGGCGCTGGATGCCGTCGGTAGCGCTCAGGCGTACATCGCCCATCGCCGTGGCGCTGGCGGGTATCTGGTTGGTCACCAGGCCTGCGTTGGCGCGTGTCCAGTTCAGCTGCGCGCCCGGCACTTCCAGATCCTTGGTCTGCAACAGCTGGTGCGATAGCTCGATCAGCGAGTTGCGGCCGGTCTGCGGGGCCACGCCGGCGTGCGAGGCGCGTCCCTGCACCGTCATGGTGGCGGTGGCGATGCCGCTGGCGCTCATCAGGATGCCGTCCAGCTTGGCCCCGTGTGGTTCGCACGAGAAGACGAAATCATGCTCCGCCGCCTGCGTGGCGATCCAGTCGCCGGACAGGCGCGAGCCAACTTCCTCGTCCGGATTAAAGATCACCGTCAGCTGGGCGTAATCGCGCCAGCCGCGCTTATGCACCATCTCCAGCGTGTGCAGGATCAGCGCGATGCCGCTCTTGTCGTCAGCGATGCCTGGACCGTAGACGCGGTTGCCGTCTTCGCGGTACGGCTGCGTGGCAAGGATGCCGGGCTGGTAGACCGTGTCCATGTGGGCGATCAGCATCAGCTTCTTCTTGCCCTTGCCCTGGAAACGCGCGGTGACGATGCCGTCCTTGCGTTCCACCACCGCGCCCAGTTCTTTCAGGCGACGCTCGGTGTAGTCAGCCATGCGCGCCAGGCCGGCGGCGTCGCTGCTGCCCGATTCAATCAGCACCAGTTCTTTAAGCGTCGCCAGCAACGGCGCCTGCTGCGCCTGCGACGCTTCCAGCAGGCCCTGATCCGCCGCGATGGCGCCATCCAGCGCCGCTGCCAATGCTATTGCGAGTACGAGTTTCTTCATTTCCCATTCCTGGCCAGTTGTACATAGAAGCTCACCGCTTCCAGATAATTATTGATGCCGATGCGTTCATTGGTGCCATGGAAGCGCGACAAGTCTTCCGGCCCCGCGCGCACTGGCGAAAAACGGTACACATGGTCGCTCACATCCTTGTAGTGGCGCGCATCGGTGGCGCCGATGACGATGCCCGGCGCCACCGCCGCGTCGCTGAACACTTCGCGGATGGTGCGGTTAATCAGCGTGTACTGCGCCGAATCGACTGGCGACACACGCGAAGGATCGGACGAACCGGCATCCAGTTCAGCATGCACGGCGTCGTTGTTGACGGTCTGCTTCACATGCTCCATGACGCCGCCCACCGTATCGCCGGGCCGTACGCGGAAGTTCACCACGGCGTCGGCGCGGCCGGGCAGCACGTTGTCCTTGTTACCGGCGTGGATCACCGTCAACGCCGTCGTGGTCCGCAATACAGCGTTGGTGCCAGCCGATTGCTCCAGCTGTTTCTTGACCACCGGTGCGAACAGCCACAGGTTGGACAGGACCACGCGGTTCATGCCTTGCATTTCCGGCGCGATGCTGTCGAACATCTCGCGCGCCACGCCGGTCAGCTCGACCGGCATCTGCTTGCGCTCCAGGTCCGTCAGCGCGGCGCTCATCATGCCGATCGCGGTTTTCTGCGGTGGCATTGATGAGTGACCTGGCGCTGTCTCCACTGACAGGTTGACGCTGGCGTAGCCCTTTTCCGCCACGCCGATCAGCGCCACAGGCTTGCTGACACCACTCATGATGCCTTGCGTGACCAGCATGCCTTCATCCAGGATGTAATCCATCTTGATGCCGCGCGACTTGAGCAGCCGCGCGATTTCCACCGCACCACGACGACCACCGACCTCCTCATCCGCGCCGAAGCCCAGGTATAGCGTGGCACGCGGCTGGTAGCCTGAGGCCAGCAGCGTTTCCACCGCCTCCATCTGCGCCACCAGGCTACCCTTGTCATCCCACGAGCCTCGCCCCCAGACAAAACCGTCCTTCACCACGCCGTCGAAAGGCGGCTGCTGCCAGCTGCTTTCGGTGCCGGGCGCCACCGGCACCACATCCTGATGCGCCAGCCACATCACCGGCCTGGCCTGCGGATCACTGCCCTGCCAGGTGAACAGCATGCTATGGCCGACCATCTCGCGCTTCAGCGTGGCGTGCAGGCGTGGAAAGGCTTGCTGCAAGTAAGCCTGCATGCGCGTGAATTCCTCTGCGTTGGTATCGCCGGAAGCCGCGTCCGAGATGGTGCGGAACTTCAGCGCACCAGCGAGCCGCGCCGCCACCGCATCGCGATCCAGCGCCAGCGGCGGCGCCGGTTTCACCTCGATCTGGCGCGACGTCAAGCGCAAGGTGTTCCACGCCACCGCTGCGATGATGATGGCGATAGCCAGCAGTGCGGCATACAAAATTCGCTTCAACATACAATGAAAATCCCTGTAGAAAAGTGCGCCAGAATGGTGCGCCGGAGCCTGCTGCGCGATCCATGATGGACACTGTTGTTTTGAGTTCTTGCGGACGATTCTAAAGCTTGCTTATGCAATATCGTGCAGCTAATATCGCCAATATGCAGACCAATCCCGCCACCGCCCCTGCGCCTCTCGATGTGCAACTGCTATGGCTACCGGAAGCCATGCCGGGTAATCTATTTGCCGCCGTTGATGTGCTGACCGCTGCGGCAGGCATTCTGCATCTGCGCAAGCCGAATTGCGCGCCGCCGCTGACGTGGCGCATCATCACGCCGCCCGGCATTGAATCACCGCTGAGTGCCAGCGCCATGAGCAGCAGCCAGCGGCCCGTCGCGCAGGCGCTGTCCGCCGGCCGCACGCTGATTATCGTTCCCGGATTCGCCGCCCGCAATGCGCCACATCTCGGCGAAATCGTTGCGCGCTATCCCGAGGTGCTGGCCATGCTGCACGACCACGCCATGCGCGGCGGCCTGCTGGCCGCCTGCTTCACCGGCATGGCCTTCCCGGCGCGGCTTGGCTTACTGAATGGCTTGCGCTGCGCCCCACCGTGGGCCTATCAATCCTGGATGAAGCTGCACTTCCCAGACGGCGACTTTTCCACCGACGAGCCGATGTCGTTCCACGATACGCTCTTCACCTGCGTGGCGCCGTCGCTGCAAACGGAATTTATCGCTGCCTTGCTGGGGCGCCTGCTCGATCCGGACCTGATGCAAGCCTGCCTGCAGGTGCTGGACTACCAGCAGCGCCGCCAGCAGATCACCGCCGAACTGGCGGGCGCCTGGCTGACGCCAACCTCGGACAGCCCGGTCTATCGCGCCACGCAATGGCTGCAAACGAATCTCGAACAGCCTTACAACCTGCAAGCGCTGGCCGAAGCCGCCGCCACCAGCGAACGCACGCTGCTGCGCCACTTCCGCCAGACGGTTGGCATGACGCCGCTGGACTATCTGCACAAGCTGCGCGTCGAACGCGCCAAGGTGATGATGGAAGTCTCGCTGCATAACTTCCATACGATCGCCTCCGCCTGTGGCTACAACGACGCCAGCTCGTTCCGTCGCCTGTTTCATCAGGCCACCGGCATGAATCCCAGCGTCTATCGCGAGCGCTTCACTTTGCGCGCGCGGCGGCCGCACTGGAAAATGGAACATCAATCGCCAAGGAGCAGCGCATCATGAACCACGGCGCCAGGATACTGCACCTGCGCGGCGCCGCCGGCATGGATGCCATTTATCGCAAGATCAGCTGGCGTCTGCTGCCGCTGCTGATGCTGTGCTACGCCGTCGCCTACCTGGACCGCGTCAACGTCAGCTACGCCAAGCTGCAAATGGGCGCCGACCTCGATTTCAGCAACCAGGTCTATGCCTGGGGCGCAGGCATCTTCTTCATTGGCTACTGCCTGTTTGAAGTGCCAAGCAACCTGCTGCTGGAGAAAATTGGCGCACGCAAGACGCTGTTGCGCATCATGCTGTGCTGGGGCTTTACTGCCGCTGCCGGCGCTTTCGTGCGCGAGGCGGTCGAGTTCTACGTGATCCGCTTTTTGCTCGGCGTGTTTGAAGCCGGCTTCTTCCCCGGCGTGATTCTCTACCTGACCTACTGGTTCCCGTCAGCGCGGCGCGCCCGTGTGATCGCCATCTTCGCGTCAGCCGCACTGATGGCCGGCGTGGTGGCAGGCCCGCTGTGCGGCGCCACGCTGCAATACATGAACCAGTACAGCGGCCTGAGTGGCTGGCAATGGCTGCTGGTGCTGCAAGGGCTGCCGGCGGTGGTGCTCGGCATCGTCGCCTATTTTTACCTGGACGACAAGCCGCAGGACGCACGCTGGCTATCGTCCTTCGAACAGCAGATGATTGAGCAGGACCTTGAACGCGACGAGCAAGCGCTGAACGGCGATGCCAGCGAAGAGGAAGAAGATCCATCCGCCTTCGCCACCATCTGGTCGCTGCTGCGCGAGCCGTCGATCGCACTGCTGGCGCTGTCCAATCTGCTGCTGATGGGCGCCAGCTACGCGCTGGTGTTCTGGTCGCCGACGCTGATGCAGCGCTGGGGCGCGGGCGACCCTATGCAGCTTGGTCTGCTGGCCGCCATCCCCAATTTGGCCGGCGTGATCGGCATGGTCGTCATCGGCTGGGATTCCGACCGCCGGCGCGAACGGCGCGGCCACTTCATCGCCTGCATGGTGCTGGCGGTGGGTGGCCTAGGTCTGGCCATCGCCGCCGACCATCAGCTGCTACTGTCGGTGGCTGGGTTGTCGCTGGCGGCCACCGGCATCGCTGCCTCTTCGCCGCTGCTGGTGTCCATCCTGACCACGCTGCTGAACCGCCGCCGCGCCGCCACCGGCATCGCGCTGGTCGGCAGCTTCGGCCTGCTGGGCGGCGCTTTCGGTCCGCCACTCAGCGAGCGCATGCTGGCCTGGGGCGACAGCGCCGCCATGCTGGCGGCGATGATCGTGTTGTACCTCGCCGCCGGCGCCATCCTGCTGTGGGCGTTGCGCCTGGCGCCACGTCGTGGTGGTCCCAGCGCCGGGCATGGCCAAACCGACAAGATGGCACGAAGCTAGTGGTTCATTCCGGCTTGGGCTAGAATCTGGGACGTGCCGCGATCCGGCGCTCCTGTTCACCCAACCTACAAGCGAAACTACCGATGCGTTTTGTATTGCCACTCATGGCGACCGCGATTGCGGCAGCCGCCAGCGCCAGCACCACAGCAGCGCCAACGCCCATCACCCTCGATCAGACCATGGCCAATCCAGACTGGATCGGCAATCCCGTGGAATCCGCATGGTGGGGCTGGGACAGCCGCCAGGTCTACTTCAAGCAAAAACGCACCGGCTCCATCGTGCGCGACACCTACTCGGTCAACAGCGGCAACGCCAAGCTGGTCGAGGACAAGCAACTGGCCAACCTGGACACCGAAAGCCCGGTGTACAACCGCGAACGCACGCGCGCCATCCTGACGCGCAACGGCGACCTGTTTGAGCGCGACCTGAAAACCGGCGCGCTGACGCAGATCACCAAGGGCAGCGCGCCAGCCATCGACGTGCAATACGCCGCCGACGGCAACCACGTGCAGTTCCGCGTCGGCAGCGACTGGTTCAGCTGGAGCCGCGCCGAGCGCCTGGTCTCGCCGGTCACCTTGCTGCGCGCCGCCAAAGATCCTGACGCCGCACCGGACGCCGACTACCGCCGCGACATGCAGCTGCGCCTGATGTCCACGCTGGCGCGCCTGAAACATGAAAAGGACGAAGGCCGCGACCAGCGCAACGCCGAACGCGCCGCCGATCCGACGCGCGCACCGCTGCCGGTCTACCTGGGCGAGAAAGTCACCATCGAAACCAGCTCGCTGTCGCCGGATGGCCGCTACCTGCTGGTGGTCACCGCGCAGAAGGATGGCGACAAGCGCCGCGTCGGCAAGATGCCGAAGTACGTCACCGAATCCGGTTACGAAGAGACTGACGATGAGCGTAAGCGCGTCAGCGAAGCCGGCCCGCTGAAGCATGAACTGAAACTGGTAGAAGTAGCGACCCGCAAGGTCACCGACCTGTCGCTGGACGACCTGCCAGGCATCAAGGAAGATCCGCTGGCCGCCATGCGCGCCGCGCAGAAGCTGGATGCGCTGAAAGGTAATCGCGGCGTGCGCTTCGAAGCCCGTGGCGATTCGATCCGCTGGAGCGCCAACGGCGCCAAGGTCGCCGTCATGGCACAAGCGATCGACAACAAGGACCGCTGGATCGCCGGCGTCGACCTGACCGCCGCCAAACTGAAACCGCTGCACCGCCTGAGCGATACCGCCTGGGTCAACAACCGCGGCAACGACTTCGGCTGGCAGCCGGACAACAGCACGCTGTGGTACGAATCGGAAGAAAGCGGCTACGCGCACCTGTACCTGCAAACACCGGACGGCAAGGCGCGCGCCATCACCTCGGGCAAGTGGGAAGAGTCGAACGTGAGCTGGTCGGCAGACGGCCAGACAGCCTACTTCATGTGCAACCCTAAACTGCCGGGCACTTATGAAGTCTGCTCAACCACTGCCAAGGACGGCACGGTCAAGGAACTGACCTCGCTGGGTGGCGTTGAGAGTTTCACGCTGTCGCCGGATGGCCGCAAGCTGCTGGTGCGCTACTCCAGCGCCTACATGCCGGCGCAGATCGGCACCGTCAGCAGCAACGGCGGCGCCATCACCCAGCTGACCGATACCCGCAGCGCTGAATTCAAGGCGCGTGAATGGGTACAACCTGAAATCGTCGCCGTGCCATCGACCCATGGCGCCGATCCGGTCTGGGCCAAGCTGTATCGTCCGGCCAAGCTGGAAGCCGGCAAAAAATATCCGGTCGTGATGTTCGTGCACGGCGCCGGCTATTTGCAGAACGTGACCAAGCGCTACCCGGTCTACTTCCGCGAGCAGATGTTCCACAACCTGCTGGTGGAAAAAGGCTACATCGTGCTGGATATGGACTATCGCGCCTCGCTGGGCTACGGCCGCAACTGGCGCACCGCGATCTATCGCCAGATGGGCCATCCGGAACTGGAAGACTACGTTGATGGCCTGAACTGGATGGTGGCAAACCAGCAGGGCGACGCCAAGAACGTCGGCATCTACGGCGGCAGCTACGGCGGCTTCATGACCTTCATGGCGCTGCTGCGCGCACCGGACCAGTTCAAGGCTGGCGCAGCGCTGCGTCCGGTCACTGACTGGACCACCTACAACCACGAGTACACCGCCAACATCCTCAACTCGCCGGAGCTGGACCCGGAAGCGTACAAGGTGTCGTCGCCGATCGAATATGCGGACAAGCTGAAAGGCCACATCCTGATCGCCCACGGCATGATCGACGACAACGTGTTCTACCAGGATTCGGTGCGCATGGCGCAGCGTTTCATCGAGCTGAAAAAGGACAACTGGGAACTGGCCTCGTATCCGCTGGAGCGCCACGGCTTCGTGCATCCGGAAGCGTGGTACGACGAATACCGCCGCATCTACCAGCTGTTTGAGCGCACCCTGAAACAATAAACGGGAGATCTATGAAGAAGCTTGCCGCCTCGCTGATACTGGCGACGTTGTTCACCGCAGCCGCCCACGCCGAACCGAAACATCCGGCATGGACGCGCAGCGCGAATGTGTATGAAGTCAATGTGCGCCAGTACAGCAAGGAAGGCACGCTGAACGCGGTCACCGCTGATTTGCCACGCCTGAAGCAGCTGGGCGTGGACATCATCTGGCTGATGCCCTTGCACCCGATCGGCGAGAAAAACCGCAAGGGCGCGCTGGGCAGCTATTACGCGGTGAAAGACTACACCGCCGTGAATCCGGAATTCGGCAGCATCGACGATGTGCGCAAGCTGGTGAAACAGGCGCGCGTGCTGGGCATGCGCGTGATCCTCGACTGGGTGGGAAACCACACGGCCTGGGATCATCCATGGGCGACGCAGTACCCGGACTGGTACAAGAAGAATGAGCAGGGCGAGATCGCCGCAGTCAGCTTCAAGAACGGCGCCGGCGAGAGCGAGGAATGGGCCGACGTCATCGGCCTCGATTACAGCAACAAGGAACTGTGGGCCGCCATGACGGCGGCAATGGCGTTCTGGGTCAAGGACGTGGGCGTGGACGGCTTCCGCGCCGACGCCGCCAGCATGGTGCCGACCGAATTCTGGGAACAGGCGCGCGCGCAGCTGGACAAGATCAAGCCGGTGTTCATGCTGGCCGAGGCGGACGAACCGGCGCTGCACGCCAAAGCCTTCGACGCCAGCTACGACTGGTCGCTGAACGGCATCCTGAAAAAGATCGCCAAGGGCCAGGCCGGCGCGGCGGAGCTGCGCGCTTACGTCAGCAATCCACCAAAGGCGTATGGGCGTGATGCGTATCGCCTGCAGTTCACCAGCAACCACGATATCAATTCGTGGGAAGGCACGGACCAGGAGTTGTATGGCCCGGCGTGGGGCGCGATGCAGGTACTGAGCTACACGCTGCCAGGCATGCCGCTGGTGTACAACGGCCAGGAGGCGAAGCTGGACAAGAAGCTGGCGTTCTTCGAGAAGGACGCCATCGACTGGAAGAACTATCAGCTGGAAGGCTTTATCGCCGGCCTGAACGCGCTGAAGAAGCAGAACGCGGCGCTGGCGAATGGCTCGGCGGGCGGCGCGGTGCAGTTGCTGGATGTCGGCAACGAGCAAGTGTTCGGCTTCAAGCGCCAGTCGGGTGCCAACCATGTGCGGGTGATCGTCAACACCACCGGCCAGGCGCAGAAGTACAAGCTGGCCGGCGATCCCGGCCCTACGGTGATCAAGCCGTGGCGCTGGCGCATCATCGTTCCGGACTAAACACAAAGCCGCCCTCGGGCGGCTTTTCTTATGGTTCGGTGGCGAGACGCTTGCCGAGGCGGTACAGGTACTCCTGTCCATCGTACAGCGACTTCACGCGGATATGCTCATTCAAGCCATGTGCGCCGCTGCCTTCCGGTCCATGGAACATGCCGCTGATACCGTAGGTCCAGATGCCAGCGTTATTGAGGAAACGGCCATCGGTGCCGCCGGTCGACATGGTCGGGATCACCGGCACGCCTGGCCACATGTCGTTGCTGATCTCTTCTACTGCCTTCATCAGCGTTGGCGTCATCGGCGGCATCGGGCCGTCCACACCATCGCCAATGCGGCTGATCTTGATCTTCTCGTCGGCCACCACGCGCTGCAGCGTCGCCTGCACCTCGGCGATCGGCTCGCCCGGCAGGATGCGGCAGTTGACTGTGGCGCGGGCACGCTGCGGCAGCGCGTTGTCGGCGTGGCCGGCATCGACCTTGGTGGCGACGCAGGTAGTGCGCACGGTGGAATTGTGCGTCGGGCTGACGGCGTACAAACGCTCCAGCGCGGCCTGGTCTGGCGGGTCTTGCAGGATCGCCTTCATGTCGGTCGCCACCTGGCCTTTTTCAATCTGCGACATGCGCTCGTAGAAGGCGCGCGTTACCGGCGACAGCTTGAACGGGAACGAAAACTGGCCAAGACGCGCCAGGCCTTCGCTGAGGCGATAGATCGCGTTCTCCTTCGGCGGCGCCGAGCTATGGCCACCCGGATTGGTCACCTCCAGCTGGAAGCTCTGATAAATTTTCTCACCGGCCTGGATGCCGTGGCGCACCGGCTTGCCGTCCTTGTCCAGCAAGCCGCCGCCGCCTTCGTTCAGCGCGATTTCCGCATCGATCAGCGCGCGGTGATGGTTGACCAGGTATTCGGCGCCGTCAAAGTCGGAGGGCACCAGTTCCTCGTCGCAGGTCAGCGCCATGATGATGTCGCGCTTCAGCGGCAGCTTTTCTTTTTTATACAGGATCATATTGTTGACGAAAGCCGAGGCCATGGCCTTGTCGTCGGACGCGCCGCGCGCGTAGAACATGCCGTCTTCCTCCACCAGCTTGAACGGATCGCGCTCCCAGTCTTCGCGCTTGGCTTCGACCACGTCGATGTGGGCCAGCAGAAGCAGCGGCTTCTTGCTGCCATCGCCTTTCAGGCGCGCCACCAGGTTGCCCTTTTTCGGGCCGCCGGGCGGAATGATGATTTGCAGTTCGCTGTCCTTGAAGCCGCCGGCCTTGAGGCGCTTGGCCATTTTCTGCGCGGCCAGAGTGCAGGAGCCGACCGAATTGGTCGTGTTGGTTTCCACCAGCTCCTGATAAATCGAGCGCATCTGCTTCTGCACCGGCGTCAACTCCGCCCCATGCGCCGCGCCAGCCATCGCCAACCCTGCCACCAACCAAGCTGCTTTCTTCATATTTTCCCTGTCAGATGAGATTGCCTAATCGTCAAATTTATACCCGGCTCATTGGGCTGTCAATAAAAGTGGATTCAGGCACTTGCCAAACCCGGCAGGTGGTCGCTATAATTGCGGCCCTTGGCCTGGTAGCTCAGTTGGTAGAGCAGAGGATTGAAAATCCTTGTGTCGGTGGTTCGATTCCGCCCCGGGCCACCAAGAATGCTTCAGAGAGAACGCCAACCCATGCAGGTTGGCGTTTTTTTTCTGGAACCTACAGTTCTTGTGCCCGGTCCGTCTCCGGTACTGTCACTAATCAGAACCGCCGTTGGCGGGGCCAATTATGCGAAGTAAGCGGTAAACTCTTCTTGGTGCCCGGTTTAGCTCGCGGATCTCTCTAGTTTGAATGTCAATTCTCATTGGTCGCGTGGAAATTTGGCGCGAGTCTATTGAAACGCCATCAATATCCTGCTGTCCGGCTATTTGGGCCGCTGCCTCAGGCGACACCGATCCACCAAAGGTAATGCGTCCAGCAACGCTCCTGGTTTCAAACTCGAAACGACGGACAGTGGGTAAAACGAATAGGGTTCCTACTAACTCTTCACCCTTTTCTTCAATCTGAATTGCCTGCACTCGAGTACGCGCCAACGACACAGTTTGCCGATCCAGTAGAAAGTCTCGGTTGCCATTGACGATGCGCAGCGTGGCATGTTGCTCATCGAGCAGTTTGAAAAAATCCTTCAAACTTCCCAAGACGCGCTGGTCCAGCGCGGCAGCAGCCTCATCAAAAATAGCCTCGTCGGCGGCCCCAACACGAGAAAGGATATCAGCCACCTCCTCCACCACCGCACGAAGCGGTGTATCAACCATTTGCGCAGTCTCGCCTGATTCTTCCAGTACAAATCCGACCGAACCTCGCACCAAACCGGTCACCAACATCTTGGATTGACTAGTCAGCGGAAGCCGCCCATTGTGCTTAAGAACACCCTCTTGCTCAGAATAGCGCTTGGTAATCATTGCCTGCAATTCTTCCAATGCTTTACCGGCAAAATCGGCATTGATGCCACGAGACCCCTGCACCGGTCCGCCACCGAAGAAAACCCCTAACTCAGCGTGGCGATCAATACGGCCTTCTAATAATTGCAGTTTCTCTTGAAGGTCTTGTTTTCTCAACTCAAATTGCAAATGCCCGATAGGATCGTCATCTTCGGTATGGTTTGCCAAAAGCGTTTCGACAGCGCCCAGATCGGCGGCCAATGCGTCGTGTTCAAGTTTCTTGAGCATTTTGCCCTCCTCCCAATCCCTGTTCTAACATGCTCAGCAAATCGCCGGCCGCAACATCATCCGACAATAAAGGAACCTGCAACATGCCCTTCCACAAATTGGTTACTCTTTGATGCGAAAACAATCCAAACCAATAGCGCGTCCAATCCACTACAAGCAGTGGTTTAATCGATAAATCTACAAAAAAGGCATCGCAATGATAAGTTTTCCGGGCAATTCTTGAATCAAAAATCGCCAGATTCGCCTGTACTAATGCCCGCTTTTCAGGAACAGTGCCGGGGATCGACGTAAATGTAACAATATCAATGTCCTGAGGGGGGCGTTTCCGCACGCTTTCCACATCCTCGACAAAACTGCCATCCAACCATTGGTGACCTTCGGTGAACCCGAGAGCACGGACTGCATCTCTGTATGATAGCAGCCCACGTAGGATTGCCACGCGCTCGAGAGAAGTCGCAAATCTAGCCACCACATCAGACATGCTGACGACGTAGGGAGACATGTCAGCTTTGGCACCGGGCTCTGGTCCGACGTAAGGGGGCAGCACCGATGAAGCGTTCATATGTGGAATCATTCGGCGTCGAGAATTTAAAATTAGATTATTGCCATTATGGGAGGTTTCGACCTCTTGGCATAAAGAAATTCCTTATATCAACATCGGCCGACTGCCCAGGCCTGGGCTACCGTGTCATTGATTTCTTCCAGGGTCGCTACTTTCGTTGTTCGTCCCGCGAGCAAACCGACGAACGAATCTATCGTGCCGTCCAGAGGCGCGGCTTTAAATAAGCCCGTGGCGTCTGGCAGCACCTCTTTTCTTAACGTGACTTGTCCACGTCCAGTTACCGTCCAAATCGTCATGATTACTCACCTCTCTGGCCATGATGAATCAAGTTTAACTCCGCCGATCAGAATGAAGTAGAAATAATTTTCTACTTCGTTCATTGTTTGCTATCATCCCTCGACCTTATTTGTCGGCGGAGCGATCTATGCGTGTTGCCTTATTCTTGTTTTTCCTTAGCGTCGCCATGTCGGCGCAGGCGGCGGAGAGTTGGTTGTTGCAGCTTGATCGCTGGGGCAATCCTTCGTTTATGACGCTGCATTTGCAGGATGAGGGCGGCAAGCTCTCCGGCACACTGGATGGCGATTCGCTGACCGGCATGCGCAAGGACGGCAAGCTGCGGCTCGATGTCATCGACAAGGACGGCAAGCACTATCTGTACAAGAGCAGCGCCAGCGCCACGCGCTTGCAGGGCAGCGCGGATTTTCCGGATACGAATGACGCCACGGCGCGCGCCAGCCACACGTTCAGCGCGCGCCGCTTGCCGGAGCGGTCGCCCACCGCGCCGCAGCGACATGAATACATCCCCAAGGATTATTCGAACGAATTCAGCGCGACGCGTCCGCCGGTGCTGACGGTGTGGCCGGGCGATACGGTGCACACCACCACCATCGATTCCGGCGGCGTCGATGAGCGCGGCGTGACGCGGGCGCTGTATGGCAATCCGCAGACCGGGCCGTTCTTCGTCATGGACGCGGAGGCAGGCGATACGCTGGTCATCCACCTGCTGAAGCTGAAGCTGAACCGCGACTATGCCGATAGCCTGGACGCCATCGTCGGCCGCGCACAGAGCACGTCCCTGGCGGCGCGAGCCAGCACGCTGGGCAAGCCAGTGCGCTGGAAGCTGGATCACGCGCGCGGCCTGGCCAGTCCCGAGCAGGCCGGCGCCGCCTTGCGCGGCTTCGCCGTGCCGCTGCGGCCAATGCTGGGCGGGCTGGCGGTGGCGCCGCCCGATGGCCCGGCCGTCTCCACCGGCGATACCGGCCGCTTCGGCGGCAATATGGATTTCAACGAGGTGGTCGAAGGTAACAAGGTCTATCTGCCGGTACAGCAGCCCGGCGCCCTGCTCTATCTCGGCGATGCGCACGCGCTGCAAGGCGACGGCGAAACGTCACAGTACGCGCTGGAGACGTCGATGGAGGTGGCGTTCCGCGTGGAGCTGATCAAGGGCAAGGCGATCGGCATGCCGCGCGTGGAGTCGCCAACCCACATCATGACGCTGGGCCAGGCCGGCTCGCTGGATGACGCGCTGCGCCAGGCCACCGCCGGCATGACGCAGTGGCTGCAGCAGGATTACGGTCTCAGCCTGTCCGACAGCGCGGTGGTGCTGGGCGGCGCGGTCGAATACACTGTCGCCAATCTGGCTGGCCGCAGTGTCGGTGTCGCCGCAAAAATCAAGAAAGCCCTGCTCCATGAAAATAACACTCACGGCGACGCTGCTGCTGCCACTACTGGCCAGCGCCAATGACGGCATCGGCGGCGTCAGCGCCGGCGGCATTGTGTTCGGCAAGACCGACGCCATCGCCATGAAGAAGGAAGTGCTGACGGTCAGTCACCGGCTGATCAGCGTTGACTATGAGTTCGTCAACGAGTCGGCGCAGGATGTGGTGGAGAGTATTGTCTTTCCGCTGCCGGAATACGCGGCCACCAACCTGCCCAGCGATACCTACTACGGCCAGCCCGGCAATTTTTCGATCAGCGTCGATGGCAAGCCGGTCGGCTTCCGCACCGTGGTGCGCGCCATGCTGGATGAGGTGGACGTGACGGCGCAGCTGCATGGCGTTGGCATCAGCGATGCGCAGATTGCCCACCATGAGCGCTTCGCACCGGACACCAAAGTGCAAGCACTGACCGCCAGCCAGCGCCAGCAACTGATCTCGCTGAAGCTGATCGGCCCCGGGCCAAGCGATGACCTGGAACCGCTGTGGAACATCCAGGTCAACTATGTGTGGCAGCAGAAGTTCCCGCCGAATAAGCTGGTACGCGTGCATCATGCCTACCGCCCGTTCGTCTCGGCCGGCCCCGCTCATTCGGGCATGGATGACGAGACCGCCAGGCACTACTGCGCCGATGCCGGCTTCATCAAGGGATGGCAGCGGCTGGCGGCGCGCAACAGTCCGGCCGGCAGCGGCTACCTGAGCCTGAACGCGGCCAAGGTGTCCTACATCCTCAAGACCGGCAACACGTGGAAGAATGGCATTGAGGATTTCACGCTGAACATCGTCAAGCAGTCACCGGACGAGCTGGTCAGCCTGTGCTTTCCCGGCAACTTCAAAAAGATCAACGCCAGCACCTTTCAGGTCCGCCTGCGCAACTTCCGCCCCAGCGCAGACCTGGAGGTCTACTTCGGCAATATCGATCCAAACGGCGAACCGAACGATGGCCAGATGCCGCGCATGAATTAGGCGGCCAGCAGCGGCACCGGTTTGCGTGCGGCCGGCCGCGCATCCAGCTTGAATACCGACACCGCGCCGGACAGCGCCTCGGCCTGCTCCTGCATCGCAGCCGCAGCCGCCGAGGCTTGCTCGACCAGTGCGGCGTTCTGCTGCGTGACGCTGTCCATCTCCGATACCGCGTGGTTGATCTGCTCGATGCCGGCGCTCTGCTCGCGCGAGGCGGCGCTGATCTCGCCCATGATGTCGGTGACGTGGCGGATGCTTTGCACGATGTCCTGCATGGTGGCGCCGGCCTGATCGACCAGCTGCGTGCCGCTGTCGACCTGCGCCACCGAGCCGTCGATCAGCACCTTGATTTCCTTGGCGGCTGCCGCGCTGCGATGGGCCAGCGTGCGCACTTCCTGCGCCACCACGGCGAAGCCACGGCCATGCTCGCCGGCGCGCGCCGCTTCCACCGCCGCGTTCAAGGCCAGCAGATTGGTCTGGAAGGCAATACCATCGATGACACCGATGATGTCGGCGATTTTTTTCGACGAGGCATTGATCGAGTCCATGGTCTGCACCACCTGCGCCACCACGTCGCCGCCCTTGCTGGCGACGGCCGAGGCGGTCGCGGCGAGGTTGTTGGCGCGGTGGGCGTTGTCGGCGTTCTGGCGCACGGTGGAGGTCAGTTCTTCCATCGAGGCGGCGGTCTGCTGCAGCGCGCTGGCCTGCTGCTCGGTGCGCGCCGACAGGTCGAGGTTGCCGGCGGCGATCTGCGACGAAGCGCTGCCGATCGATACCGTGCCTTCGCGCACATCGCCGACGATGCGTACCAGGCTGTCGTTCATGTGGCGCAGCGCGTCCAGCAACTGGCCGGTTTCATCAGTGCTGGTGATGTCGATGCGGCTGCTCAGGTCGCCGGCAGCAACGGTATGCGCTACCGCGACCGCCTGGTGCAGCGGACCGGTGATCGAGCGCACGATCCACCAGCCCAGGCCCATGGCCATCAGCAGCGCGCCGGCGCCCAGCGCCAGCATCAGCACGCGGCTGTCGGCATAGGTCTGGGCGGCGTTGTCGCTGTAGTTGTTCATGCGCTTTACCTGAAAGGCGACCATCTCGTCCATCGCTGCCTGGTAGGTGCGAAAAATCGGACGCACGGTGCCGTTCAGATAAGCGCGCTGCTCGGTTTCGCTGGACTGGTCGATCAGCGTCAGCATGTGCGCCACCGATGCCTTGTACTGCGCGTTGGCGTCCAGCGCGCGCGCCAGGATGGCCTTACCCTGCGGCAGATAGATGTTTTGCTGCAGCCAGTCCAGCTTGGCCTGCAATTGCTGTTGCGATTGCCCGATCAGTGCGCGCTGCTGGCGGCGGTCGTCGTCGTTATCGCTGAGCATGGTGTTGCGCAGCGCCAGTGCGATGCTGTTGGCGTCGGTCAGCGACTGGGTGGCCTGAAAGGACTTCGGCAGCGCATCCTTGACGATGGCGGTGGTATTGTCGTTGACCTTGCCCAGCACGCTGATGCCGAGGGCGATACAGGCCAGCAGGATCAGGATCATGGCGCCGGAATTGGCAGCCAGGCGGGTGCTGATTTTGAAATTCGAGAGACTCATTTGATTCACCTTTTCACACGTTTCGCCTGAAAGCATAACGTTAGGGGATGAATCCCATCCTTGATCTAGATCAAATAATTATTTCCACAGTGAAATTTTCATTACTTACGCAATACTACCTGGTTATTACCTGGTGCGGCCAGGATGCAGCCACAGCTCGCGCCGCGCCAGCGGCGTGGCTGGCGACAACAGGTTGTTACGCAGTTCAAACACACGCCGCTTGTCGAGCGCCGAGCGCGCCACCATGTCGCCATAGTATTCATTGAACAGGCGGGCGTAGCTGCCGTCGGCCAGCAGTTGTTCCAGCCCCTGTTGCAGGGACGCCGCCAGCGCGGTGTTGTCCTTGTTGACGAAAAAATAAAATGCGCTCGGGTAGTGCAGCGCCAGGCCGGGCGCCACCACCAGTCCCTGGTCGGCAAACGCCGCCGCTTCGTTCCACACTTCAAACACGGCGCGCGGGAAGTAGTCGACGCGGCCCGATTGCAGCATCTTGAACATGCCGGCGTAGTCAGAAGCGGTCTGCACCCGGTAATGGTTGGCGCGCAGGATGTCGGTGTCGGGCCAGTCGTGGCCTTGCAGTGCGTCCAGCGCCTGCAGTTCGCCGGGCTGGCGGATGGCGGCGTAGCGGGCCGCGTCCCTGGCGCGTATCAGCAACAGGCGCCAGCCGATCAGGCCCATGTCCAGCGGGATGCGGATGGGCAGCAGGTCGCGCTCGCGCTGCTGCGAGGCCATGGTCCAGGCGATGTCGATCACGCGGCCGGCGCGCAGCTCGGCCAGCGCGCGGTTCTGCCGCATCATGACGTTGGATGGTTGCAGCTGGTGGTCCTGGCCGGAGCGCGCCAGCGCCATGCGCAGCAGACGCACCGGGTAGTGTTCGGCGTTCTGGCCCTGGCCTTCGGCTTCCGATTGCGGGTAGCGCACCAGCGGCGCGGCGGCCCACGCCGGCGTGGTGGCGGCGCTAGCCAAAGCCAGCGTGCCCTGCAACAGGAAGCGGCGGCGGCCCGGCATATTGGCGGCTTAGCCCTGGCGCGCGGCCAGCCGGGCGCGCAATTCCTTGATTTCGGCGGCGTAGTTGTCGCGCGCGGTCACGGCGCCCACCAGCTCCATCTCGGCCGTCAGGCGGGCGTCGGACAGCGTTGCCTGGGCGGCCACGTTGCGCTCGATCTGCGCGCGCAGGTCGGCCAGCTGGGCGTCCTTGCCTTCGATCGCCAACTGGTCCTTGGCCTTGCCGACCAGCGCGTCGGTGGCGATGCTGCGGGCGTTGCGCAGCTCGGCCATCAGTTGTTCGATTTCTTCGTCGCGCGCTGTGGCCTGGGCCTTGGCGGCGTCGCGCGCGGCGCTGACGTCGGCCAGTTCGCCGCGCGCCGCTTCCAGCTCGCCCTCGGTGCGCGCCAGCGCCTCGCGCGGACCGGCGCCAGCTTCCTCCGCCGCCCGCTGCACCCAGTCGCCCAGCGCGGTGACGATCGCTTCAGGAATTTCCAGTTTGGCGCCGCTCATGACTCACTCCCATAAAAATAGTGCTGATACGATACCGCACACATTGCTGAGAGGCAAGAAGGTCAGGCGACCTGGCCGGAACCTCAAGCGATCATCATGGCCGGCATACTATGCGATCACCTTGCCGGCTGTGACGCCAAATCCACAGTTTGTCGCATCCACGCGCAATCCGTCGCGCCGGTGCTGCGCGGCGATGCAAAGTTGCTATGCTTGCCCTACCACTACTACTGAAGAGGGAATGATGATCCGCTACGCCTTGCCTGCCCTGCTGCTTGCCAGCGCCCTGCCCGCCTACGCCCAAGCGCCTGCCGATGTGCCGCTGATCGAGCGCGCCAAGATCTTCGGCAATCCAAGCAAGACCGGCGCCAAGCTCAGCCCGGACGGCAGATGGCTGTCGTGGATCGCGCCGCGCGATGGTGTGCTGAATGTGTGGGTGGCGCCAGCCAACGACCTGGCCAAGGCCAAGCCGCTGACCGACGAGAAGAAGCGCCCGATCCGCAACAGCTTCTGGGCGCCGGATTCCAGCGTGGTGCTGTTCATCCAGGACAAGGGCGGCGACGAGAATTTCCTGCTGTATGGCGTGAATGTGGTCAGCGGCAAGCAGACCAATTACACGCCGTTCGAGAAGACCCGCGCGGCGGTGCTGCACATCAGCAGCAAGATCAAGGACCGCATCCTGGTCGGCGTCAACAACCGCGATCCGAAATGGCATGACGTCTACAGCCTGGATCTGGCCAGCGGCAAGCTGACGCTGGTGCAGCAAAACGAGGGCTACGGCGGCTTCCTGGCCGACGACCAGTTGAAGCTGCGCCTCGCCGAGAAGCCGCGCGCCGACGGCGGCACCACCTATTTCCGCATCACCGACGGCAAGATCGAGAGCACGCCGCTAACCGAGGTGGGGCTGGACGATTCGCAGACCACCAGCCCGCTGGCCTTCACCGCCGACGGCAATACCTTGTACTGGACCGACGCGCGCAACCGCAACACGGCGGCGCTGATCGCGCAGGATGTCGCCAGCGGCAAGACCACCGTGGTGGCGGAAGATGCGCGTGCCGATATCGGCAATGCGCTGACCGACAAGCGCACCGGCCGCATCCAGGCCTACAGCGTCGATTACCTGAAGCAGGAATATGTGCCGGTCAATAACGACCTGAAGGCCGACCTGGCTTTCCTGAAGCAGAATACCAAGGGCCAGTTCACCGTCACCTCGCGCACCGAGGCGGATGACAAGTGGCTGGTGGCGGTCGATCCGGTCACCGCGCCGGCCTCGACCTGGCTGTATGACCGCAAGGCCAAGAAACTGACCCAGCTGTACGTCAGCCGTCCGGAACTGGAAGGCGCACCGCTGGCGGCCATGCATCCGCAGGAAATCAAGGCGCGTGATGGCCTGACGCTGGTGTCCTACCTGACCTTGCCGAAGGCAGTCGATCCGGCCGGCAGCGGCAAGGCCAGCAAGCCGGTGCCGTTGGTGCTGTTTGTCCACGGCGGACCGTGGGCGCGCGACAACTATGGCTATCACAGCTACCACCAGTGGCTGGCGAATCGCGGCTATGCGGTGCTGTCGGTGAACTATCGCGGTTCGACCGGCTTCGGCAAGAACTTCATCTCGGCGGCCGATCTGCAATGGGGCCGCAAGATGCATGACGATCTGCTCGATGCGGTGCAGTGGGCGGTCAAGAACGGCGTCACCACCGAGGACAAGGTGGCCATCATGGGCGGTTCCTACGGCGGCTATGCGACGCTGGCCGGGCTGACTTTCACGCCGACGACGTTTGCCTGCGGCGTCGACATCGTCGGCCCGTCCAACCTGTTCACGCTGCTGCAAACCATTCCGCCGTACTGGGAAGCCGGCAAGCAGCAGTTCTACAAGCGCATGGGCGATCCAACCACCGAGGCCGGCCGTGAACTGCTGAAGGAGCGTTCGCCGCTGAACTATGCGGCCAACATCCAGCGGCCGCTGCTGATCGGCCAGGGCGCCAACGATCCACGCGTCAATGTCAAAGAGTCGGAGCAGATCGTTGCAGCGATGGCGGCCAAGAATATCCCGGTCACCTACGTCGAGTTCCCGGATGAAGGCCACGGCTTTGCACGCCCGGTCAACAACATCGCCTTTGCGGCGGTGACCGAGAACTTCCTGGCCAAATGCCTCAACGGCCGAGCCGAGCCAATTGGCGGCGCCGTCAAAGCCTCGACCGCCCAGGTCAAACACGGCGCCGAGTTCGCCCCCGGTCTGGCGGAGGCGATCAAATAGAACCACACCGGCGTCGGCTGGGTCAGCTTCTTGCCGCTCAGGGCACCAGCAGCAGCTTGCCGGTGCTCTTGCGGCTTTCCATGGCGGCATGGGCCAGCGCTGCATCGGCCAGCGGATAGACGCCGCCAATGGTGACCTTCAGCTGGCCAGCGATGACCCAGTCGAACAACTGCGCGGCGCGCGCGCGCAGCAGTTGCGGCGTGTGGATGTGGTCGAAGAACACGGCGTAGCCGAGCTTGATGCTCCTCGGCAGACTCATGATATCGAGCGGGCCTGGCCCGCCCAGCACCGGGCCAAACCAGCAGAACGTGCCGGCGCGGCGCAATACGTCCAGCGAGCCCTGGAAGGTCGATGGGCCGGAGCCGTCATACACCACATGCACGCCGTCGCCGCCCGACAGCCGGCGCACCTCGTCGACAAACCGGCCATCCGCATCGACGATCACATGGTCGGCGCCAGCCGCCTTGGCGACTGCTACCTTGTCGGCTGACGACACGCGTCCGATTACGCTGCCGCCACGCAGCTTGGTGATCTGCGTCAGCAGCAAGCCCACGCCGCCAGCCGCCGCATGCACGAAGGCGATATCGCCCGGCTGCGTCGGATAAAAGTCAGTGGCAAAGTGGCTGGCGGTCAGCCCCTGCATCATGACGGCGGCAGCGGTCTGGTCGTCGATGGCGTCAGGCACCGGCACCAGTGCATCGGCCGCGATGGCGATGCGCTGGGCATAGCTGCCCGGCGCATACACCCACGCGACCCGCTGGCCGATGCGCAAACCTTGCACGCCTTCACCCAGCGCCACCACCCGGCCGGCGCCTTCCACGCCCAGCACGCGCGGCAGCGGCATCTCGTTCCAGGCCATGCCCTGGCGCACGCCGATGTCCATGAAGTTGACGCCGGCCAGCGCAATCTCGACCAGCACCTGTCCCGCCGCCGGCGCCGGATCAGCCCAGTCGACCTGGGCCAGCACTCCGGCGTCGCCGGTCTGTTGCATGACTATGGCTTTCACGATAAGTTCTCCAGAGGCTGTTTTGGCGTAATTTCCAGTATCGTGCGACGCAGTTCCAGGCGCGCCAGACGCCACAGGCCGTCCTCCAGCACCCAGCGCTCGTGATAGTGGCCATAGCCATGGTGGCGCGCCGGGCGCGGATCGTCCGCCACGTCCGGGAAGATCACGCAGTCCTCCATCGACCAGATGGCGTGGACTTCGGTGGCTGATACCTGGGTCAGCTCCTCGTTATGGATCTGGTGGATGGATTGCGTGCCTTCCAGATAGTCGCGCGCGGCGCCGCTGAACGCTTCGCGCGTGTCGAACGAAATCAGCAACTGGTCGGCGGCGTCGTAGATCAGGATCTCGGGCCGGGCAATGAACACCGCCGTGAAAGCCTGCCACTGCTTGGTGTCGGCAAAACGGCAGTAGCGCGCCTTGGCTGCGCGGATTTGGTCAAAGCTTGTGCTAGGGAACATCGAATACTCCAGAATAATGAATGGTGTGATCTATAATAGGCATGAAATTTGGGATTACCAATAACGAAAAGTCCAATTCTGTTGCTCACTCGTCCAAATAAAACGATCTTATGGATCCTTTAACTGATATTCTTGCAGGACTGCGCATCCGCACCGCGAGCTACACCCGGCTGGACGCGACCGCGCCGTGGGGCATCAAATCGCCCGGTGAGCGTGGCATCAACTTCGTGCTGGTGTTGCGCGGCTCGGCACTGCTGTCGGTGGATGATGCCGCGCAGCCGGTCGCGCTCTGCGGCGGCGATGTGTTCATCATGCTGGAGGCCCTTCCCTACCGCCTGATCGACCGTGAAGACTCGGCCCTGATCGATTGCGTCGAGGTGGAAAAACTGCGGGTCGACAATGCCATCAAGATCGGCGGCGGTGGCGCGCTGACCACCTTTGTCAGCGGCGCCTTCGAGCTCGATGCACTGGAAGCCAGGCCACTGCTGAAAGCGCTGCCCTCGCTGCTGTGCCTGAAGCTGGATGCCCACCGCAGCCTGGCCTTCCAGTCGGTACTGGAAATGCTGGCGCTGGAAACCGAGTCGCCGGGCATGGGGTCGCAGGCGGTGGTGAGCCGGCTGTTCGAACTGCTGTTCGTGCACGCGGTGCGCGCGTATGCACTGCAGGCGGACGGGCCGGGCCAGGGCTGGCTGGCGGCGCTGGCCGACCGCCATCTGGCGCGGGCGCTGCAAGCCATGCATGCGGAGCCGGCCGAGGACTGGACGGTGGAATCGCTGGCGCGCTCGGCGGGCATGTCGCGCTCCGGCTTTGCGGCGCGCTTCAAAAGTGTGGTGGGGCAAACGCCGCTCGATTATCTGACGCAATGGCGCATGTATTGCGCAGTGCGGCTGTTGCAGCAGCAGGATATCGCGCTGGCCGACGTCTCACGCCAGGTCGGCTACGAATCGGTGGCGGCGTTTAACCGCGTGTTCCGGCGTGAAACCGCGATGACGCCAGGCGCCTTCCGCAAGTCCGGCGCCGCCAGACGCCACAGCGAAGCTTGACGCTAGCTGGCGCGGGCCAGCGAGGCGCGCAGTGTCATCGTCACCGGGTAGTTGCGGGTGACGGAACGCTGCAGGTCGTAACAGCGGTTCAGCAGCTCGCTGACGCCGTTCTGTGTCATCTCGCGCCAGGGCATGTGCACCGTGCTCAGGCGCGGGGCGGCGAATTCGGCGGTCGGCGTGTCGTCGTAGCCGATGACTGAAATCTCGTGCGGCACGCGGATGCCGGCTTCCTGGAAATACGATAGCGCGCCAGCTGCCATCTCGTCATTGGCGCAAAACATGGCGCTACAGCGCCGGCCTGACTCCACCAGCTCCTTGGCGGCCGACCAGCCGCCGGCCGGCGAGAAATCCTTTTCCACCATCCATAGCTGCGCCGGGTCGACCCCGGCCGCCGCCAGTTCACCCTTGAAGGCCGCCACCCGCACTACATTGTCCGGCAGGCTGGCCGGACCGCAGACCAGCGCGATGTCGCGGTGGCCATGATCCAGCAGCGTGCGCGCGGCCAGCTTGCCGCCCAGTTGATGGTCGACCGTGAAGCACTGGGCGGCGATGCTGGCAAAGCTGTGATTCAGCACCACGATCGGCTTGGGACGCGGCCCCAGCACCACCAGGTCTTCTTCCTTCAGCACATTGGTCATCAGGATCAGCCCATCGCAGCCACGCTCGACCAGGAAGGCCAAGCCTTCAAGCGCCTGCTGGCGCGCACCGCCCAGCCCGGCGCCGAACGCCACCACCATGTGCAGGCCGGCGGCGCGCAGCTCGTTGTCGATGATCTGCAGGATCGGCGTGTAGAAAGTACCACTCAGCACAGGGATGTAGACGCCGATCATCTTGCTGTTCCCCGACAGCAGCGTGCGCGCCGCGTGCGAGGGACGGAAGCCCAGTTCGTCAATCGCGGCGCGTACCTTGGCCAGCGTGGCCGGCGATACCGATCCCTTGCCGCTGACCACACGCGATGCGGTGCCCAGCCCAACGCCCGCCAGGCGGGCTACGTCTTTAATGGTCGCCACGTTGTGTCTTCACGTAAGTCATGATGTTTAAAAAGGTGTCGGTCCAGTACAGCTGGCGGTTGGCTGCCAGATAGCTTACCAGTTCTTCGTGCGCGGCCGCGCTGGTGCTCAGGTAGTCGCCGCCGACGCCGTGGAAAGTGAAGTTGACCATCGTGCCCTGCGCGGCAGCCTGCTGCACCAGCGCGATCAGCTGCTGGCCGCTCAGCCCTTCCGGCGCGTAGACGCCCACCGCGTGCGGATTCAGCGCCGCCATCGACGGCGTTACCGCCTGCCCGGCCACCTTGATCGCGACAAACGACGGCGCCACCGCCGGCAGGTAATCGGCGCCGGCCGCCAGCGTGTCGCCGCAGGGCACGGTGTAGGTGCGCTCACGCTTGCCATCGATGGCGTACAGCATGGTGTTGGCCAGCGCCAGCTGGTCCTGCATCTGCGCCACGCTGGTGGTGTCGAGGTTGCGCTGCGGCTGCACCCAGTCGTGCGTGCGCAACGAGCATTGGTGGAACAGGCTGTGGTTGCCCAGCTCGTGACCGTGGGTGGCCGCTGCGCGCCACCCGGCCAGCCGGCGGTCCACCGCCGGGTTGGACAGTTGCAGGTAAAAGCTGCCCTTCAGGCCGTATTTATCCAGCGTCGGCAGCGCCACGTCCAGTTGTGAGTCGAGCGCGTCGTCATAGGCCAGGCTGACCGCCGCCCGCTGCCCCTGCGGCCAGTGGAAACGTATTCCATTTTCAGCGTTGGCAAGCGCTGGTGCGGCGCTCAAAAAGGTAGCGATCAGTAGCTGAACAATGCGGTTTTTCATCAAAAGTGTCTCATTTTGGAAACGATCCCAAGCCATGTTGCACCGGCTATTCTCCTATGTCAACCGATTGTGCTGCACAATTTCAAGGCACGCCAAATTGACTTCAAATTTCGATCGGTGCTATATTGGCCACATTGTTTGGAAACCTTTCCAAGAAAAGGTGGGCGTCGCGGCAAAGCAGGCTGTTTATAAAAACCACAGGAGATACCATGCATTATCCAAAAACACGACAAAAATTGATGAGTTTGGCTGTTGCCGGCGCCTGCACGGCGGCGGTCATGCCGGTGCTGGCGCAGGAAGCGCCGGCACAAGCACGCGCTGGTGAAGATACGCCGGTGCAAAGCGTGGTCGTTACCGGCCTGCGCGCTTCGCTGTTCTCGTCGATGAACCTGAAGCGCAATTCCGACGGTATCGTCGACGGCATCGTCGCCGAGGACATCGGCAAATTCCCGGACACCAACCTGGCCGAATCGCTGCAGCGGATTTCCGGCGTGTCGATCGACCGTTCGATCGGCGAAGGCTCGAAGATCACCGTGCGCGGCGTCGGCCCCGACTTCAACATGGTGCTGCTGAACGGCCGCCAGATGCCGACCTCCAACCTGGGCGACCTGAACGGCCGCGCCTTCGACTTCGCCAACCTGGCGTCGGAAGCCATCTCGCAGCTGCAGGTGTACAAGACCAGCCGTGCCGAGACCGCCACCGGCGGCATCGGCGCCACCGTCAACGTCATGACCGCGCGTCCGTTCGACCGTCCGGGCATGCATGCCAGCGTCGGCGTCAAGGGCGTGTACGACACCTCCAATGACAACCTGCCGGGCGACGTCAAGTCCAGCAATTCGATGACGCCGGAAATCTCGGGCCTGTACAGCAACACCTTCGCCAACAACACCTTCGGCGTGGCGCTGACCGGTAGCTACCAGGAACGCAACCTGGGCTATAACACCGCCGCCGTGTCGAACGGCTGGAAAGGCCCTTACCTCGGTTCCAGCACCGCCGGCCCGCTGCCGCAGCCAGGCGCGCCGGGTGCGGACCGCATCACCAACCGTCCCGGCCCGAACGACCTGTACTCGCTGCCGCAAAATCTGAACTACAACTTCAACGGCGTGCAGCGCCAGCGTACCAACGCCCAGCTGACCTTGCAGTACAAGCCGGTCGACACGCTGACCACCACGCTGGACTACACCTACTCCGAAAACAAGATCCAGACCAAGCGCAACGATATCTCGGCCTGGTTCAACTTCGGCGATTCGACCAGCTCGTGGACCGGCGGCTCGCCGCGCAGCCCGCTGAGCTACACCGAGATCCTTCCAGCCGGCACCAGCGACATCGCCATGGGCGCCGCCAACTTTGCCACCAAAACGCAGAACAAATCGCTGGGCTTCAACGCCGTGTGGAAGCCGTCCAGCAACCTGCGCTTCGAGCTCGACACCCACCATTCGACCGCCACCTCCGGCGCCGACAGCCCGTTCGGCTCCAGCAACACGCTGGCCACCGCCAGCTTCAGCCGCGGCAACACCACGGTCGACTTCAGCAACGATTTCCCGGTGCTGAGCATCCAGGGCGCCGACTTCGTCACCGATGCCAAGCGCCAGCAGGTGACCGGCTCTGTGTTCACCAATCAATACATGCGCGGCGAAGTCGACCAGCACCAGTTGAAGGGTGCATGGAAAGTGTTCGATGCCTCCGAGCTGAAGTTCGGCGTCAATTACACCAAGGTCGACAACCGCTCGGCGTTCTCCAACAACCAGCGCGACACCTGGGGCGGCGCCACCAAGCCGTCGGACTATCCAAGCAGCGTGTGGCACCAGCAGAGCATCCGCCAGTACTTCGACAAGATCGACGGCAGCAACAACCCGGCCATGTTCAACCAGTTCTACACCTTCAACTTTGACGAGGTGCGCAAACTGGCGGCTGCGGCCTCGGGCCTGCCGGCCATGTACCTGCCGAAGACCACCTTCGACAACGATGCCCGCACCGGCGAGAAATCGAAGGCCGCCTTCGTGCAGTTCAATACCGACTGGGATACCGCGCTGCCGATCCGCACCGCGATCGGCGTACGCTACGAGAAGACCGATGTGGTGTCGACCGCACTGGTGCCATCCGCCACCGGCATCGACTGGGGTTCGCAGAACGAGCTGCCGATCATCTTCGGCACGCCGACCTTCACCACGCTGGCCGGTTCCTACCACCACCTGCTGCCAAGCTTCGACTCCGACATCGAGCTGACGCCGAACCAGAAGGTGCGCTTCAGCCTGGGCGAAACCATCGGCAGGCCGCGCTACGACCAGATCCAGGGCGGCCAGACGCTGGACCGCCTGGTGCGGGTCGACGGCGGTACCGGCTCGCAGGGCAATCCGGCGCTGAAACCGGTCAAGTCGAAAAACCTGGACCTGTCGTATGAGTGGTACTACGGCAAGCAGAACTTCTTCTCGGTCGGCTATTTCCGCAAGAACCTGGAAAATTACGCCGGCCAGACGCAGATCAACGCCACCCCGTTCAACCTGCACACGCCGGTCGGCGGCGCGTTCTGGAACGAAGCGTTGTCCAACGGCTGCGGCAAGGCTGACACCACCTGCATCCGCAACTTCATCCTGCGCAAGTACAGCGGCGGCAATGGCGTCACCATGACCGGCACCGACGCCAGCGGCAACGCCACCGGCTCCATCGTTGGCCAGCCAGGCGATCCAGTGGCGCAATTCCGCATCAATTCCTTCTCCAACCAGAAGAAGGCCAGCCTGGATGGCGTCGAGCTGAACCTGCAACATATGTTCGGCGAGAGCGGCTTCGGCGTGTCGACCAACTACACCTACGTGAATTCGGGCCTGAAGTATGACGACAACAAAGTCGGCGAGCAGTTCGCGCTGGTCGGGCTGTCGGATTCGGCCAACGTGGTCGGCATCTACGAGGACAAGAAGTTCAACGCACGCCTGGCCTACAACTGGCGCGGCAAGTTCCTGTCGTCGACCTTCGACGGTTCGGGGCCGAACCCGCAGTACGTGGAATCCTACGGCCAGTTCGACATCAGCCTGGGCTACCAGTTCAACGAGCGCCTGAGCTTCCAGCTGGAGGCGATCAATGTCACCAACGAGATCCAGCGCGTGCATAGCCGCACCAAGCAGCAGCTGGAGTCGGTGACGCAAGCCGGTCCACGTTACATGATAGGCGCGCGCTACAAGTTCTAAGCAAGCTGTAGCAATACCGCCACAGCCCACGGAAAGCCGCTGATTCTCAGCGGCTTTCCGCATTTTCTGGGTTAAACTTTGTGCAACTCATTACGTAATATAAAAGAGGAGACTATGCTGCGACGCATCGTAATCGTCGGCGGCGGATCGGCAGGCTGGCTGACGGCCGGACTGATGGCGGCAGACCATCGGGACTTGCAGATCACCCTGATTGAATCACCGGACGTGGCGCCCATCGGCGTCGGCGAAGGCACCTGGCCGAGCATGCGCGACACCTTGCGCCGCATCGGCGTCAGCGAAGCGGATTTCTTCCGCGAGTGCGACGCGTCGTTCAAGCAGGGCTCGCGCTTCAACCGCTGGGTGGACGGCGGCGACAGCGACTGCTACTTCCACCCTTTCATGCTGCCGCAGGGCTATGGCGAGGTTGACGTGCCGCAGCACTGGCAGGCGCAGCACCCGGACGTGCCGTTCGCCGACCTGGCCAGCGTGCAGCCGCACCTGTGCGTCCACGGCCGTGCGCCGAAACAGGCTGCCACGCCGGAGTATGCGTCGGTGGCCAACTATGGCTATCACCTGGACGCCGGCAAATTCGGCGTGTTCCTGCGCAAGCATTGCCTGGAAAAACTCGGCGTGCACTATGTGCCGGATCACGTTAGCGCTATCAACTCCCATCCGGACGGTGATATCGCCTCGCTGCAAACCAACAAGCATGGCGCGCTGGAAGGCGACCTGTTCATCGATTGCACCGGCATGCAGTCGCTGCTGCTGGGCCAGCACTTTGGCGTGCCGCTGATTTCGCAGCGCCATGTGCTGTACAACGACTCAGCGCTGGCGGTGCAGATTCCCTATGCCAGCGACGACGCGCCGATCGCCTCGCAAACCTCCTCCACCGCGCAGAGCGCCGGCTGGATCTGGGATATCGGTCTGCCGACCCGGCGCGGCGTCGGCCACGTCTACGCCAGCAGCTATATCAGCGATGACCAGGCCGAAGCCGAACTGCGCGCGTATATCGCACAGACCGGCGGCCCTGGAGAGATCCCGCAGCCGCGCAAGCTGAGCTTCAATCCCGGCTACCGCGAGCGCTTCTGGCAGCGCAACTGCGTGGCGATCGGCCTGTCGGCCGGCTTCATCGAACCGCTGGAGGCATCGGCGCTGGCCATCGTCGAGATGTCGGCCGCCATGCTCAGCGACGACCTGCCGGCCACGCGCGAGGCGATGGACATCGTCGCCCGCCGCTTCAACGATGCCTTCCGCTACCGCTGGGAACGGGTGATCGATTTCCTCAAGCTGCACTACGTGCTGAGCAAGCGGCGCGACACCGCCTACTGGCGCGACAACACCTCGGCGGTGCCGGAGCGGCTGGCCGAGCTGCTAACCTTGTGGCAGCACCGGGCGCCGTCGCGCAGCGATTTTTACCGGCTGGAGGAAGTGTTCCCGCCAGCCAGCTATCAGTACATTTTGTACGGCATGGGCTTCCGCAGCGATTTCAGCCGCGCGGCCCGGCCACAGGAGTCCGCCAGGGCCGACGCTTATTTCCAGCAAGCGGCGGCGCTGGCGCGCAAAATGCTGGGCGCGCTGCCTGACAACCGCGCGCTCATCCACCACATCAAGCTGCATGGCTTGCAAAAAATTTAGAGAGAAGAGAGAGACACATGCCTAGCCCGGTTTTACTGAACAACGTGCAACACCACGATATGCGCATCATCACCCGCCACAGCGCGCAGCTGGGCGACAACGTGATGGCGGCCGCCACCTTCCCGTCCGAGTTCCGCGACATCCAGGCCTGCTATCCGATCGTGTTCCGCAAGACCACCGACGGCCACGGCTTCGAGCCCCTGGCACTGTTCGGCTTCGAGGAAGGCCACAACCTGTTCCTCAACGGCGACCGCTGGGAAGCGCCGTATATCCCGATGATGGTCGAGCGCCAGCCTTTCCTGATCGGCATCAACGGCGAGGAGCTGATGGTCAACGTCGATCTCGACCACCCGCGTGTCAACCACACCGAGGGCGAGCAAGTGTTCAAGCCGCACGGCGGCCACACCGAGTATCTGGAGCGCGTCAATTCGCTGCTGTTCACCATCCACCAGGGCATGCAAGAGTTGCCGGGCTTCCTGGCGGCGCTGCTGGAAAACGAATTGCTGGAAAGCTTCACGCTGGACGTGGAACTGAACGACGGTTCGCAGAACCGCATGATCGGTTTCTACACCATCAATGAAGACCGCCTGCAGGCGCTCAGCGGCGAAGCCATCGCCAAGCTGCACCAGGCCGGCTACCTGAAGCCGATCTACCTGGTGATCGCCTCGCTGTCCAACTTCCGCCTGCTGATCGACCGCAAGAATGCCAGCCTCGCCTGAAGCCATCCGCGAAATCAGCGGCCTTGGCCCGGCGGATCTCAGCGATGCGATCCTCACGGCCACGCAGCCCCTGGTGCTGCGCGGCCTGGCGGCCAGCTGGCCGATGGTGCAGGCGGCGCTGGCATCGGACCGCGCCGGCTGCGACTACCTGCGCCGCCATTACCAGGGCGCGACGGTGGGCGCCATGCTGGGCGGCGCCGACGCCGGCGGCCGCTTCTTCTACAACGAACAGATGGACGGCTTCAACTTCCAGCCGGTGCACGTCAAGCTGAGCGGCGTGCTGGACGAGATCGAAGCCAAGCGCGAGATGGACCCGGCGCCCACCATCTACGTCGGCTCGACCACCATCGACACCTGCCTGCCGGGCTTTCGCGCCGAGAACGATCTGATGCTGGGCGGACGCGACGCGCTGGCCAGCATCTGGATCGGCAACCGCACCCGCATCGCCGCCCATTACGACGTGCCGGACAATGTGGCGGTGGTGGCCGCCGGGCGACGGCGCTTCACGCTGTTCCCGCCGGAGCAGCTGCAAAACCTGTACATCGGCCCGCTGGATTTCAATCCGGCCGGCCAGGCCATCAGCCTGGTGGATTTCCAGCAGCCGGATTTCGACAAATTTCCGCGCTTTGCCGAAGCGCTGCGCCATGCGCAGGTCGCCGAGCTGGCGCCGGGCGACGCCATCTTCATCCCCAGCATGTGGTGGCATCACATTGAGGCGCTGTCGCCGTTCAATGTACTGGTGAATTACTGGTGGCGTTCCACCCCGGACTATGTCGACACGCCCACCGGTACGCTGATGGCGGCCTTCCTGACGCTGCGCGAGCTGCCCCCGGCACAGCGCAAGGCGTGGCAGGAAATCTTCCGCCATTACGTGTTTGAAGCCGACGCAGAAACGGCTGCCCATATCCCGCCGCATGCGCGCGGCGTGCTGTCGCCGCTGACGGCGGATGGCGCGCGCGCGCTGCGCGGGCAATTGCTGAAAAAATTGAATCGCTAAGGAGACTGCACCATGCGTGACCCAAATAATCGTCAACCCGTGCGCCGCGTCGTCATCGTCGGCGGCGGCACCGCCGGCTGGATGGCTGCCGCCGGCATTGCCAAGGTGCTCGGCAAGCGGCTCGACATCAAGCTGATCGAGTCGGAGGAAATCGGCACCGTCGGCGTCGGCGAAGCCACCATTCCGACGCTGATCAACTTCCACAATGTGCTGGAGATTAACGAGCAGGAATTCATGGCCGAAACGCAGGCCACCTTCAAGCTGGGCATCAGCTTTGAAAGCTGGCGCAACGTCAAGGAAGACTATATCCACTCGTTCGGCACCACCGGCGTCGATCACTGGACGGCCGGCTTCCAGCACTTCTGGCACAAGGGCGTCGAGCGCGGCCTGGCCGGCGACTATGGCGACTACTGCCTGGAGCTGAAGGCATCGCTGGAGCACCGCTTCGCCCACCTGCCGAATAACGGCATGAACTACGCCTACCACCTGGACGCGGGCCGTTATGCCAAGTACCTGCGCAAGCTGAGCGAGCCGCGCGGCGTGCAGCGCATCGAGGGCAAGATCGTCAGCTACAACAAGCATGACAACGGCGACGTGCGTTCGGTGGTACTTGCGTCCGGCCAGGAAATCGAGGGTGATCTGTTTATCGATTGCAGCGGCTTCCGTGGGCTGCTGATCGGCGAGGCGATGGACGAGCCACTGACCGACTGGTCGCAATGGCTGTTCTGCGACCGCGCGATCGCCGTGCAGACCGAGGCGGTGGCCGACGCCGTACCGCTGACGCGCTCGATGGCGCACCAGGCCGGCTGGCAATGGCGCATACCGTTGCAACACCGGGTCGGCAATGGCATCGTCTACTCCAGCCGCTATCTGGACGACGACGCGGCGCGCAAGCAGCTGCTGGCGAATGTGCAGGGACGCACGCTGATCGAGCCGCGCGTGATCAAGTTCAAGCCTTGCCAGCGCCATCTGACGTGGAAAGGCAATGTGGTGGCGATCGGCTTGTCGAGCGGCTTCCTGGAGCCGATCGAGTCGACCAGCATCCACCTGATCCAGCGCAGCGTGATCCGGCTGATGCAGATGTTCCCGTCGGACGGTATCCAGCAGGCCGATATCGACGAGTACAACGCCCAGTGCAATAGCGAGATCGAGCACATCCGCGATTTCATCATCCTGCACTATCACGCCAACAACCGCACCGACTCGCAGTTCTGGATCGACGCGCGCGAGATGAGCATTCCAGCCTCGCTGCAGCACCGCATCGACCTGTTCCGCGAAACCGGCCGCGTGTTCCGCGTGCCAAACGAACTGTTTGCCGAAAACTCGTGGATACAGGTGATGCTGGGCCAGGGCATCATGCCGAAGTCGCACCACCAGACCGCCGACCTGATGGGCGACGAGGAACTGAAAGCCTTCCTCGGCAACATCAAAGGCCGCATCGACCGCACCGTGGTGCAACTGCCGACCCACCAGGCCTACGTGCAACGCTACTGCGGCCGCCCGGACGAGGGCATCAAGGCAGCTTAACCCAGCGGGCGTGGCCATGTAACCGGGCCACGCCTAAGTGAGCATGTCTGATCGCCACGCGGCTGGAGTAGCACCGATCATTTTGCGGAAGGTCCTGCCAAAATGCACCGCGTCTGCGAAGCCGGTGGCTTCGGCAATATCTTCCAGGCCGCCATTGGTGTTCAATAGCAGATCCTTGGCCCGCTCGACGCGGGCCTGCAACTGCCACTGATACGGAGCCAGCCCGGTCGACGCCTTGAAAGCGCGGCAGTAGTGCGACTGCGACAAACCAGCCAGTTCCGCGAGCGCCACAAGCTCCACCCGCGCCGGCAACTTCGCTTCAAGATAGCTCATCGCATCCTTCAGCTGAATCGGCGACAGCCCACACTTGCTGCCTTTCTCCTCTTTGGGGCGCTCGAAGAGCAGTGATGCAATCGCTGCCGTCAACGAGTCGCCATACAGCTGCGCGGTGGGATCGGCACAGTGAATCGCGTCTGCCAGCAACCGGATCAACGTCCACAACCGGTCATCCGCGAAGCGCAACCGTGGCACGTCAATCAATCCGAGCGATTCAGACATTCCCAGACGCTCTTGAAGCAGGTGCCCGTTGAAGCTGATCGTCGCACACTTGAGATAACTGGGTTCTGCCGCATGCCCCCACAGCTCCATCTGGGCCGGCACGAACCACATGGGCCGCGGCTTATAGGCATGAGGATTGGGAATATGGGGCGCCGAACGCGGCTCGGCGTGATCCCGTCCCACCTCTTCAAGCTGGGCGCCAAGCCGGGTGGACATCTGGTTGCGCTCCAGTCGTACCAACACCCGTCCGGTGCAGCTGTATTCCACCAGATCGACATTCACACCATTCCAGCCCCGAGTGGAGGTCTTCAGCGTGGCCACATTCTCGGGAAGTTCGTTTGTGTGCACCTGAGATCCTCTTTTCATTATGATAATGGATCGTATCACCGCAAGAATCGCTCCGGTAGTTGCATCGCCCGACTAACTGTGTGACAGCAATCGGAACGATCTCGCCCGCACTGTTCCACTTCGCGTAACATGGCTGGACATAAATAGCACTAGCTGATCTGCGTCATGCGACGTTATCATTTTCTCTCGAAGACTCAGGCGAAACAGGGAGCGCTGTATTGGACATCGAAGAATTGCGGACATTCGTGGAAGTGGCTGATGCCGGCGGCATCTCGGCTGCCGCGCTCCGGCTCGGTGTCGCCAAGTCGATCGTCAGTCGCCGGCTAACCCGGCTGGAACAGGACCTGGGTGTCCAGCTGCTTTCGCGCACCACGCGCGGCGCGGCGCTGACGGAAGCCGGCGCTACATTCCGCGACCATGCGGCCAGGGCCTGCGCCGAGGTCGACCAGGCAAGAGAAACCATCGCGCCTGCAGGCGAGCTGCGCGGCCGCCTGCGCATTGCCGCGCCGCTGACCTTCGGCCCGACGCACTTCGCTCCTGTGCTCGCCGAGATGGCGCGCCGCCACCCGCAGCTGCAAATCCACACCTGCTATAGCGACCATGTCATCAATCTTGTGACGGAAGGTTTTGATTGCGCGATACGCGTTGGCTATCTCCAGGACTCCAACCTGGTTGCCAGATACGTGGGACCGGTTTACGCATCCACCGTTGCGAGTCCGGAATATATCAAGGCACACGGGGCGCCCACGACACCAGAAGAACTCCTCGCCCACCAGGCGCTTATGCAGGGCACGGAATCCTGGTACTTCCTGGATGGCGATGACACAATATCGGTACGCCCTCAAGGCCGCTTCAAGGCCGATAACGGCGCGGCACTGGTGGCCGCAGCAGTCGCCGGCCTTGGCGTCGGCCACCTTCCCGACATCATCATCCGGGAACATTTAAGCTCTGGCGCTCTCATCCCTGTCATGACGCGTTATCCGGTAGCGCCGGCCGCCGCATACGTTGTCCGACCACCCGGCCAGCATCCCGCAAAGAAGGTGCGCATCCTGGCCGAATTGCTGATCGAGTATTTCGATACCATGCCTTCCATTGCAAGACATCCATAGCGCTCGCATGAGCGAATCGTACTGTCGCCAGCAAGAACGATCAGTGACTGTCCCTGCCCCGATAGGTAGCATTCCCCACGCACTCATGTGCTCTTTTAACTCCATCAAAAAGGGGAATGGCATTGAAGTTGATATTACTGATCGGACTCATGGTGATGAATGGCTTGAGCAACGCTCAGGCACAGGCCAGTCAAGAAGTGGCAGGCGCCGACCTGATTGTTCACAACGCCAAAATCTATACCGGCAATTCCGCGCAACCGTCGGCGTCCGCGCTGGCTGTCAAGAACGGCCGCATCTACTCGGTGGGTACAGATGCCGAGGTGCTGGGCTTGAAGAATGCCAAGACCAGAGTCATCGACTCCGGTGGCCGGCGGTTGATCCCTGGCATCATTGACGCACACACCCACGTACTCAACGAGGGCGGCTACAACTACACGCTGCGATGGGACGGCGTGCCAACGCTGCGCCGGGCGCTGGCCATGCTGAGCGAACAAGCCAAACGCACGCCGGAAGGACAGTGGGTGAAGGTGGTCGGCGGCTGGTCCCCATACCAGTTCGAGGAAAACCGCTTCCCGACCATGGACGAACTCCGCAAAGCCGTTCCCAATCGCCCGCTATTCGTGCAGTATGCCTACAACCGTGCCTTCATGAACCAGCAGGCGATGGATGCCCTCGGCGTCGGCACCGACAAGTTTCCCAAGCTGCCGGGCACCGAGCTGGAGAAGGACGCGCAAGGCAAATACACCGGCGTGGTCCATGGCTACACGTTCATGTTCATCGCCATCGAGACCATGGTGCCGCAGCTCTCCTTCGACGAAGAGGTAAGCTCGCTGGTGCAGACGGTCCACACGCTCAATCGTGTCGGCGTCACCTCCATCGTTGATGCGGGCACCGGCTTCCGTGGCTACCCCAAGGCCCAGCGCACCGTCGATGTCCTCGCGCGCGACAACCGGCTCAACATACGCATGCCTTTCGTGGATATCCAGTTTGGTGAAGGTGCGGGCTTCAACATGGTGGACGCGCAGATTACGGCGGTCACCAGGACAGCGCCGATCAGCCCAGGCCACAACCTGCACCCGCAGCTGGCGCACGGTCATGTCTACCGTGGCGCCGGTGAACTGCTGGCGGCCGAAGTCCACGATCACGAGAACTTCGACCGCCCAGCCATCATCATCGAGCCGGACAAGATGCGGGAACTGGTGGAGCGCGATATCTCCAAGCTGGTCCAGCGGCGCATTCCTTTCCGCGAACACATCAGCTACAACGAGAACATCACGCCTTTCCTCGATGCGCTTGAGAAGCTGAACCAGAAGACGCCGCTCGACGGCCTGCGCTGGAGCCTCGAACACGCCGAAACCATCAGTCCCGCGAACATCGCCAGGGTCAAGGCGCTGGGTGGCGGCATCGCGCTGGACACCAAGATGGCGCTGCACGGCGATGGCTTCATCAAGACCCACGGCCGCGACCAGGCTTTGCTGACCCCGCGCCTGCGCGAACTGGTCGACAGCGGCATCCCGCTGGCCATGACCACCGACGCTTTCCGGGCGGCCTCGTTCAACCCATGGGTCGGCATCAGCTGGATGGTGACTGGCCAGTCGATCGCCGGCACCGAAGTGCTGGCCAAAGACAATCGACTGACACGCGCCGAAGCACTGGGACTGTTCACCCGCACACCAGCGTGGTTCATGCAGGCGGAATCGGAGCTGGGCATGATCGCCCCTGGCTACCTGGCCGACTTCGTGCTGCTGGACCGGGATTACTTCGCGGTGCCCGAGTCCGAGATCAAATCCATGGCGTCGGTGCTGAGCGTCATGGATGGCCGGGTGGTGTACGGCGCGCAGCAGTACCAGGCGCTGTCGCCGGTATTGCCTGAGATCCTGCCTGCCTGGTCGCCGATCAAACATTTCGGCGGCTATTACCAAGCCCGGTGAACAGCAATACAGAAGTGCTGGTTCACCGTATTGTGCTCGCCACCTCGCTGTTGCTGGCGAGCGATGTCGCGCTGGCGCAGTTTCGTCCCTTGCGATTCGACGACGACTTCAGCGCCCAGCGCGACCTCGGCGCATGCTGGAAGGACTGTCCGATCGCCGAACAAGTTCGTCTGAGTATCGGCGGCGACCTGCGCCTGCGCTATGAGCATGCCGGCAATCCACGCTACGGCCTGGAGCGCCAGGACCGTTGGGGTGTATTGATGCAGCGCGCTTCCGTCTTTGCGGACCTGCGCCTGGGCGAGCACTGGCGCGGCTTCGCCCAGCTGGCCAGCTCATTCACCAATGGCCGCGCTGCGGGGCCATCACCGGTGGATGAAAACCGGCTTGATCCCAGCAACCTGTTTGTCGAATGGCGATCGGCGCGCGATGGTGACGGCAGCATGGGCGTGCGGGTCGGCATCCAGGAACTGCAATTCGGATCGGGACGCAGCATTGACGCCCGCGAGGGCCCGAACGTGCGGCGCAGCTTCGACGCCGTCCGCCTCTATCTGACCCAAGGCGCCTGGCGTGTCGATGCCTTCGCTGCGGCGCCGCGACAGAACCGTCCGGGTAGCGTGGATGATGCCCGCTCGCAAACGCAGCGGTTACAGGGCATTTACGCGACCCGCTCCGGCGACATCACTTCGTTGGACGTCTACGCGCTGTATTACGACGATACCGTTGGCCGCTACGCTCAGGGCTCGGCGCACGAACGCCGCTGGTCGCTTGGTACCCGCGTGTTCGGCAACCGCAAAGCCTGGGACTGGAACTGGGAATTCGCCGTGCAGGGCGGACACTTCGGCGATGCCGGTATCCGCGCCTGGTCGCTCGCCACGGAGACCGGCTACACGTTTGATCACGTGCCCGGCCAGCCGAGGGCGGCACTGCTGCTTGCCATTGCCAGCGGTGACAAGGACCCGGAAGACCATCGCCTCGGCACCCTCAATCCGCTCTACCCGCGCGGTAACTATTTTGGTGACGAGGCGACGCTCGGTCCACGCAACTTCGCCAATATCCACCCTGCGATGAGCATGCAGCTCGCGCCTCGGGTCCAGCTGAACGCCAGCCTCGATTTTTTCTGGCGTCACAGCACACGCGACGGCGTGTATGCCCCCAACGGCACGCTGATCCGGGCCGCTGGTAATAGTCGCGCCCGCTACGTGGCGACCATCGCATCGCTCGGCACCACCTGGACATTGACGCCGGGCTGGTCGTCGACCGCAGTGATCGCCTACGGACAGCCTGGCGCGTTCCTGCGCGAGACCGGCGCCAACGATGCGCTGAGCTTCGTCAGCCTGAGTGCGCAGTACCGCTTCTGATAACCATATAAAGGAAAACCGAATGAGGGACAGCAGCAGCGTCATGAGCCAGCAAAAAACACATATCAACGTACTGATTGCCCATGCTGACGCAATTGTCAGCGCCGGTCTGGCCGCGCTGCTTGCCGCGCAAGCCGACTTGCGCATCAGCATCGCCACCGGTGACAACGCAGCCATCCACGCTGACACCGACATCATCCTCCTCGATCACGGCAGCGCCATGCAGCACACGCGTCGCAATTGGCCGCGCAGGCTGATTGTCACCCACCTGGATCGCGAATGGGATGTCTACACCGCCATGACAGCAGGCGTGCACGGCTACTTGCTACAGAACGCCGACGCCAGGGAACTACTGACGGCAGTGCGCACGCTCGGCCGAGGCATGCACTACCTCAGCGCAGAATTGCACGACCGTGTAGTCGACAGCGCCACCCGCATCGACCTCACCAGCCGCGAAACGGACGTGCTGCAACTGCTGGCACAAGGCCTGTGCAACAAGTTGATCGCGCGTGAGCTGGGCATCGGCGTCGGTACGGTGAAAACGCACGTCAGGGGCCTGTTTGACAAGCTTGGGGCGACCGCACGTACCCATGCTGTCGTGCTGGCCATGCGACGCGGCTTGTTAGCCAGGGCATAAGCAATGCATTGACATATCGAGAAACTTCGATATAATGCGTGCATGGACCTGCTCGAAATATTCAAAGCCCTTTCAAACCGTACCCGCCTGGATATCCTGAAAGGTTTGAAGGACCCCGTGAACAGCTTTCCTCCTCAGGATGAAGGCGATGTGCACACGGTCGGCGTTTGTGTGAGCAGTATCCAGGAAGGTGTCGGCTTGTCGCAGTCCACCGTGTCCAGCTATCTCGCCACGCTGCAGCGGGCAGGTTTGGTCGAAGTAACGCGCATCGGCCAGTGGACTTATTACAAGCGCAACGAAGCAACCATCAATGCCCTCGCCGACATCCTGGGCAAAGAGCTGTAATTTTTTTACCCAAATATATCGATAATTCTCGATATCTATTTTTAACGAAATGAGGAATGACCATGAAAGCGATGTTACTGAAATCATTTGGCGGCCCGGAAGTGTTTGAACTGTGCGACGTGCCCAAGCCCGTGCCGCAGGCGGGACAAGTGCTGGTGCGCGTGCACGCCACTTCCATCAATCCGCTGGATTACCAGGTGCGGCGCGGCGACTATCCCGACATGGTGCCCTTGCCAGCCATCACCGGGCACGACGTCTCTGGCGTTGTTGAAGCAGTCGGGCCGGGTGTGACGGCCTTCGTTCCCGGAGACGAAGTCTGGTACACCCCGCAAATTTTCGATGGCCCGGGCAGCTATGCCGAGTACCACGTGGCTGCGGCCAGCATCGTCGGCCTGAAGCCGCCGTCGCTAAGCCATCTTGAGGCGGCAAGCCTGACCCTGGTTGGCGGGACGGCATGGGAAGCCTTGTCCGTGCGCGCCGGGCTCAAGGCAGGCGAAAGCATCCTGGTGCATGGCGGTGCGGGCGGCGTCGGCCACGTGGCAATCCAGCTGGCCAAGGCGCTCCGCGCAAAGGTGTTCACGACCGTACGCGAAACGCACTTCGAGTTTGCGCACAGCATGGGCGCCGATGTGGTCATCGATTACGAGAAGGAGGATTACGCCGACGCCATCATGCGGGAAACCGGCGGCCGTGGCGTTGACGTGGTGCTCGACACCATCGGCGGCAACACCCTGTCGCGCAGCGCCGATGTGCTCGCACAACTCGGCCGCGTGGTCAGCATCGTCGACATCGCCCAGCCACAAAACCTGATCCAGGCCTGGGGCAAAAACGCCAGTTATCACTTCGTGTTCACCAGACAAAACCGTGGCAAGCTGGATGAGTTAAGCGCATTGATAGCGCGCGGCCAGATGCGGCCGCACGTCGGCGCAGTCTATTCGCTGGCCGACATACCACTGGCCCATGCACGGCTGGAGAGCCCCAACCACGGTATCCAGGGAAAGATCGCGATCGCGGTGAAAGGCAAGCCATGATTTACGAGATCGCCCTGTTTCCGGTTTACCCTGACCGTATGGACGCCTTCAGGCACGCCTTTGCCGCAGTCACGCCCCTGCTTCGCCGCGCCAAGGGTTACGGCGGCCACGTGCTGGCGCAAGGCGTCGAAACACCCCAGCTATTCAATCTGATCGTGCGCTGGCAATCGCTTGAAGATCATACGCCGGGTTTCGAGGCGAGTGATGATCATCGGATGTTCATGCTGGGCATACAGGAATACCTGTCGGCAGAACCCAGCGTCTATCATGTTGAGGGAGGCGATTTCTAGCCTCATGCCGCCTCGCCCAAGGTCCGCACCAGCGTATCGAACACCAGCCGGATGCGGACCGGGACGGGGCCGCGTTGCGGGCGGTAGATGTAAATGTCCCAGGGGGCCGGCTGCAGCTTTTGCAGCACTGCCACCAGCCGGCCGCTGGCGATGTGTTCGTCGGCCATGAAACCGGGGAGCTGGCCGAAGCCGAGGCCGGCCAGGATGGCGTCGAATTCCGCCTCGGAATCGCTGCTGAGGAAGCGCGGATTGACCGGCGAGATATGCTGGCCATCGGCGAAATACCAGGGCCACGCCTTGCCGGTGCTGAGGTCGCGCAGCGAGGTGGTCGGCAACGCGTGCAGGTCCTCGATCTGGCGCGGCTTGCCGTGGCGCGCGATCAGCGCCGGCGTGCCCACCGTGCGGAACGGCGGCGACGACACCGGCCGCGCGATATAGCGGCTGTCGCGCATCGAACCATAGCGCACGCCGATGTCGATGCGCTCGTCCACCACATCCGCATGGGTATCGCTGAACTGCACCTCGAAGCGCAGCGAGGGATATTCCTGTCCCAGCGCGGTCAACACCGGCAGCATCAGGCGGCGGCCCAGCGCCACCGGCGCAGTCAGCCGCACCAGCCCTTCCACCTGCGCCTGTGCGTCCACAGCGGCGGCTGGTGGCTGGAACAGGGCATCGATGCGCTGCACGCTATCGCGCGCCTGTGTCGCCAGGTGCTCGCCGTAAGTCGTGATCTGCACGCCGCGCGTGTTGCGGTGAAACAGCAGTTCGCCCTGCGCCGCCTCCAGGTCCTGCACCGCGCGCGTTACCGCCTGCGGCGAAATCCCCAGCCGGGTGGCGGCTTCCTTGAAGTTGCGCGCTTCCGCCGCCGCCACGAAGATGCGCAGCATTTCCAGTCGATTGAGCATCATAAGAATTCCAGAAACAGGAATTCTCAAATCATATCATTTCCATTTATTCCCATAGTCGGTCTCTCTATACTTGTTTCATCAACCAACCACAAGGAGTCCTGACATGAGCAACAACATCGAAAACAAAGTCGTTGTGATCACCGGCGCCAGCAGCGGCCTGGGCGAATCCACCGCCCGCTATCTGGCCGCACGCGGCGCCGCCGTGGTGCTGGGCGCGCGCCGCACCGACAAGCTGGAACAGATCGCCGCCGAAATCCGCGCGGCCGGCGGCAAGGCGGAAGTGCTGTCCACCGACGTCACCGACAAGGCGCAGGTGCAGGCGCTGATCGACACCGGCGTGCGCATCTTCGGCCGCGTCGATGTGCTGATCAACAACGCCGGCCTGATGGCCATCGCGCCGCTGGACGAAGTCAACACCGACGAGTGGGACCGCATGATCGACATCAACGTCAAGGGCCTGCTGTACGGCATCGCCGCCGCGCTGCCGCAGTTCCGCAAGCAGAACAGCGGCCACTTCATCAACATCGCCTCGGTGGCTGGGCTCAAGGTGTTCAGCCCTGGCGGTACCGTGTACAGCGGCACCAAGTTCGCGGTGCGGGCGATTTCGGAAGGTTTGCGGCATGAGGTGGGCGGCAGCATCCGCACCACCACCATCGAGCCGGGCGCGGTCGATTCGGAACTGAAGCTGGGCAGCTCGCACGCGCAAAGCGCGCAGTTCGTGCAGGAGTTCTACAAGAGCGCGATTCCGACCGAATCGGTGGCGCGCGCCATTGCCTACGCCATCGAGCAGCCGGCCGATGTCGACATCAACGAAATCGTGCTGCGCCCAACGGTGCAGGAGTTCTAATCGCCCTGCCACAGGTAGCGGCGCAGGTCGACCGTGGCGGCATCGCTGCGGTCGATCACGCCTTCTTCGTGCAGCCTGGCGCCCTGCTGTGGAATAAACGGCAGCAGCTCGCCGCGTGCGTTGACGATGCGGTGCAAAGGCAGGCCCAGCACCAGGCTGCGCTTGATATAGCCGGGCAACGCACGCACCGAAGTGTCGGCCGCGCCTATCGCGGTGGTGATGTCGATGTAGCGCACCACGCACCCAGCCGGCACGCCCGGCATGAAATCCAGGAAGCGCTGATAGGCCGATTGCGCCAGTGGGCGGGCACGGCCGGCAATCAATTCCATCACCTCGCCGATGCGCAGTTCGCCGCCGGTTTCGACCACGCCCAGCACGCCACGCCGCTGTAGCAGGCGCGACAGCCGATGCCCAAGATGCGCAATCCGGTAGCACGGCTCGCAAAACATGGTCAGACGCAGCTCGACGCCGGTGGCGCTGACCAGCGCCGCACCGGGCCGGAACAGGTCCGGATGATCGCAGGCGATGACGATGTTCTCGCCCAGCGCGCCGGGCGCGATGTCCAGCGCTTGCAGTTCGCTGGCCAGCGTCACCAGCACCTGGCGCGGGCTCAGGCGGTGCGCATGGGCATCGCCATCGATGCCCATGCCAGCCTCGCAACGCAGCGTCTCGCCCGGCGACAGCGCAATGCGCGGTGCGTCGGGCGCAGGCTGGCGATACAGGCTGACGATGCGCGCCGGCGCCTGCAAAACGCTTACTTGCCGGCCACCACCACGCCGCACGCCAGGCGCTTGCCAGCGTTGCCAGTCGGCTGGGTGACCAGGTCGTCCGGATCGGCGTGGACGATCATGCCGCGGCCGATGATGTTGTTGGCGGCGCCGTCGTCCAGCGAGATCTGGCTGGTCGGCACGCTCAGGCTCAGCCTGGCCTTGCCGCTGGCGTCGGCGGTGATGTTGCCGAAGTCGCCGCCATGGTGGGCCGCATGCTCGGGGCCACCGTGCTGCTGGCTGGCCGGGTTGAAGTGGCCGCCGGCGCTGGTGCCGTCCGGCGCGCTGCAATCGCCCTTCTCGTGCAGGTGGAAGCCGTGCACGCCCGGCGCCAGGCCGGCGATGTCGGCGTCGATCTGCAAACGGCCGTCCTGCTGCTTGAAGCGCACCGTGCCCTTGGTGCTGCTGCCGACGGTTGGCTTCAGTTCCACTTCGGCGGTGGTGGCGGCATGGGCAGCGCCCACGGTGGCCAGCGCCAGCAGGCTGGCGGTCAGGCAATGACGCATCATGTAAATCTCCTGAAAAGTTAGCTAGATGTCCATTGTTACACCGCTTTGTGCCGCTGTGCCACACGCTATACAAATATTTATCATTTGGATATAGTCATTCCGAGGCCAGCACTCCGCCGCGCCCCTATCCTGCGAGGACTTCCATGAAAAAACTGTTCGTAGCCAGCCTGATCCTGTCACTGAGCGGCGCCGTGTGGGCGGCCGAGCCGACGGCGCAACAGAACAAGATGAAAACCTGTAATGCGGACGCCGCCGGTAAAAAGGGCGACGAGCGCAAGGCCTTCATGAAGGAATGCCTGAGCGCCAAGCCGGCCGCCAAGCCCAGCCAGCAGGACAAGATGAAAACCTGTAATGCAGACGCCGCCGGCAAGAAAGGCGATGAGCGCAAAGCCTTCATGAAGGAATGTCTCAGCAACAAATAAGCCGCAACCCGGTCCGCGTTTGTCATTGGCATTACATATTTCCTTGGCACATTATTTGCTTCCAAAGCATCTTTTGGCAATGAAACTAGCGTAATGACCACTTACCAGACTGCCAACGCGGACATATTCCTACCCCATATGCCCGACGTTGCCCGCTGCGAACTCTCGCTGCGGGAATTGAACCAGATGTGGCGACTGATCGAGTCGTCCGCCAAAATGAACTGCCCGGCCGAAGCACGCCTGCTGCTCCCGGCGATGGTGGCCACGCGCACCGGTTTCGCGCACCTGGAACAGGCGCTGGTCGCCAACCTGGTGCAGGAAAAGGTGCGCCACGTGCTGGCCGAACTGGGCACCCAGGCGCGCTATGCGATCGACATCCTGGTGCGCAACCTGTTTGAGCGCACCGCCGATGTCGGCTTCCTCGCCACCGACGCCGACCTGTGCAACTTTGTCGCCGGCCTTGACGACGACCGCGACGCAGCGCGCCAGCGCCTGCACGACTACCGCAACAAATACACGGTGTACGACGAGATCCTGCTGCTGGACCTGGAAGGCCGCGTGCTGGTGCAGGCCGATCCGGCCACGCCGGTGAGCCACAGCCGCGACCCGCTGCTGGCGCGCTCGCTGGAGCAGGACGGCTATGTCGAAACCTTCCGCGCCACCGACCTGCGCCCCGGCAAATCGCGCGCACTGGTGTATTCGCAGCGCATGCTGCATCCGGACAGCGGCGCCCCGGCCGGCGTGCTGTGCCTGTGCTTCAACTTCGAGCAGGAGATGGACGCCATCTTCGCCGCCTACCGCGATCCGTCGCAGCGCGCCAACATGCTGCTGCTGGATGCCCAGGACCAGGTCATCAGCAGCGCCGACCCGCTGTGGATACCGGCCGGCGTGCGCGTGCCGACCAACGCCGACGGCCGCCCGCAACTGCTGATGTTCGGCGGCCGCGAATACCTGGTGCGCACCTTCAGTTCGGACGGCTACCAGGGCTATCCCGGCCCGGCCGGCTGGAAGGCGCAGCTGATGATACCGGTCGACCTGGCCTTCCGCAGCGGCAGCAACGGCCAGGCGCTGGCCGACGTCGAACCGGCGCTGATGCAGGGCCTGCTGTCGCATGCGCAGACGTTCAGCCCGTCGCTGCACGAGCTGATGAGCTCCGTCACGCGCACCACCCGCACCATCGAGCGCATTGTCTGGAACGGCAAGGTGACCAGCGCCGCCAACGACCACGGCCAGCCCGACGGCAGCCACAGCGGCGGCATCAACAAGCTCAACACGGTGCTGGACCAGATCACCGAAACCGGCGAACGCAGCGACGCGCTGTTCTCGCACTCGATCCAGGACCTGTACCAGACGGTGCTGGCGTCCAGCATCAGCGAGGCCGAGCTGACTTCGCAGCTGCTGGTCGACATGCTGGACCGCAACCTGTACGAGCGCGCCAACGACTGCCGCTGGTGGGCGCTGTCGGCGCAGCTGCGGCGCGGCCTGGCGGCGCCGTCGGACCAGCAGGCCGCCGCCATCGGCCAGGTGCTGGCGCACATCAACAGCCTGTACACCGTCTACGCGCGGCTGTTCGTCTACGACCGTGGCGGCCGCATCGTCGCCAGCAGCGGCGGCGACGAGATCGTCGGCCAATACATCAGCGGCGACACGCTGAGCCGGGTAGTGGCGCTGCGCAGCGAACAGGATCACTACGCTGAAAGCTTCGGCCCGTCCGCCTTCTACGGCGGCGAGGCCACTTATATTTATCACGCCGCCATCCGTCACCCGGAACACAGCGGCAATGTGGTGGGCGGCATCGGCATCGTGTTCGACGCCAGGCCGGAACTGCTCAACATGCTGCACAGCGGCGTCGCCGGCCGCGCCCATATGCGCGCCTACTTCGTCACGGCGGACGGCCGCGTGCTGTCCAGCAGCGAAGCCGACTGCGTGCCGGGCGACCTGCTGCGCCTGGATGGCGAGCTGCTGGCGCGCGCCGGCGAGGACGGCCACAGCGTCTCGCGCATCATGCAGCACGACGGCCAGTATGTGATCGCGGCCTGCACGCGCGCTGCCGGCTACCGCGAATTCCGCGCCGCCGACGGCGTCGAGCAGCCGGTGATCGCGGTACTGCTGCAAGCCTTCGGCCCGGTGCGCGCTGGCGGCGAACTGCCGGCGCAGGCGGCGGTGCGCATCGAGCGGCTGCGCGATAGCGGCCCCGACTTCGCCATCTTCTACGCCGGCCGCACGCTGATGGCGCTGCGCGCGGCGCAGGTGCAGGAGGCGGTACCGTTTGCCAAGGTGCAGCGCACCGCCAGCACTGGCCACCCGGCGCGCATCGGCATGCTGGATGTGCCGCTGTCTGGCGGGCGCCAGCACTTCGTCTGGGTGTTCGACCTGGCGCTGCTGGTCAGCGGCAAGCCGGGCGCGCTCAGCGACAACAGCCAGGTGATGCTGGTGCACAGCGGCGCCACGGTGATCGGCCTGCTGGTGGACGACCTGCACTCGGTGCAGCAGTTCGACGCTGCCGACATGACCGAGTCGCCGCTGGTGGCTGGCGACGCCGCGCTGGCGCCACGGCTGATCAAGGCCAACCAGGGCAAGCTGCTGATCCAGGAACTCGACCTTGGGCGGCTGCTGGCGCGGCTGCGGACGTAGCCAGCGCGCAACACAGCCCCTGATTTTTGCAGTTCGTCGCAAAATGGTCGGCGCATGCGGGCAAGTTCAGTAGAATCAATCTGTTGATTTTACCAATCTTACCGAGGAATTATCATGCGCCGTACCGTTGCCGCCGTCCTGATCCCCTGCTTTTGCCTGTTTGCCGCCGGCGCCGTGCAGGCGGCCGATTCCACCCGCCAGCTGCCGTCGTTCATCGCCATCAACGCCAAGGGCGCGTTTGCGATGACGGTGGAAGTGGGCAAGGCGCAGTCGGTGCGGATCAGCGGCGAGGACAAATTCGTCGCCAGCCTGAAGACCGAGGTCATCGACAACGAGCTGCAAATCACGCTGCCGGACAAGACCTACAAGGGCACGCAAAACGATCCGCGCATCATCATCACGGTGCCGTCGCTGAGCCGGGTCAAGGTCGAAGGCGCCGGCGAAACGCTGCTGAACAAGATCAACACCGACCGCATCGACATCAGCTACCTGGGCGCCGGCCACCTGGCCGCCAACGGCAAGGTCAAGTACCTGCGCCTGAACGCCAAGGGCGTCGGCGAAGTCGACACCAGCAAGCTGCAGGCCGAGCGGGTCGACGTCAACTTCGAGGGCGTCGGCAATGTGAGCGTGTATGCCACAGACCTGCTGAACGCGGTGGCCAAGGGCATCGGCGGCCTGACCTACTACGGCCATCCGAAGACGGTCAACAAGTCGGTGGCCGGCATCGGCAACGTCAGGGCCGGGGACTAAGCGCCACGACAAATTGCCCCAGTGACACAAAGGGCGAATGCGGGTACTATCAATTGCCTAACAACCGCATCCTTGTGGAGGCCGCCGCCGTGGCTGTAGCAAACGACATCGCGCACTGGCGCGCGCAAATCTTTGCAAAGCTGTTGCTGGTGGTGTTTGTGCTGGGCCTGCTCACGGCCGTGCCCAGCGCGCTGCTGGCGGCCAGCGAAGGCATGTGGTCGATCGCCGTGGTCGACATCGTGGCGCTGCTGTGGATCGGCCTGATCTGGCGCTGGCGCAGCCTGTCGTACACGGCGCGCGTGGTCAACTTCCTGACGGTGGCCTTCATGGTCGGCCTGGCGCTGCTGCTGAAGGTCGGCCCGGTCAGCCAGATCTATTTGCTGGCAGTGCCGGTGCTGGCGGCGCTGTTGCTGGGCCTGCGGCCGGCGCTGTGGACGCTGGTGCTGGCCGGCCTGGCGGTGATGCTGCTGGGCTTCCAGGACAACGCCGCCATGCACCTGGAGGGTCTGCCCGACTACGCCTTCCTGCGCGCCGCCATCCTGTCGATCAACTTCATGTTCATGACCGCCGTGCTGACGCTGTCCTGCGCGGTGCTGCTGCAACACCTGGAGCGCTCGTTCGACAAGATGTCCGAACTGAACGCCGAGCTGCGCCTGACCTCGGCTGCGGTGGCGCGCCTCAACGACATGGTGCTGATCGCCGAAGTCGACCGGCGCGCCGGCGCCGGCCAGCACATCATCTTTGTCAACGACGCCTTCGAGCGCCGCAGCGGCTACCGCCGCGACGAGGTGCTGGGGCGCGACCTGCGCCTGCTGCGCGGCCCGGACACCGAACAGAGCGTGATCGACGACATCGAGCGCGCCATGGCGCGCAGCGAGACGGTGCGCGCCGAGCTGCTCAACTACACCAAGCACGGCGAGCCCTACTGGGTGGAGACCGAGCTGGTGCCGCTGGCCGACGAGGGCGGCGTCAACACCCACTGGGTGGCGGTCGAGCGCGACATCACCGAGCGCAAGAAATCGCAGGACGACATCCACCAGCTGGCCTTCTTCGACACACTGACCGGCCTGCCCAACCGCCGCCTGCTGATGGACCGCATCGACAAGCTGCTGGCCAGCTCGGAGCGCGGCGCCACCTACAGCGCGGTGATGTTCATCGACCTCGACCGCTTCAAGACCATCAACGACGCGCGCGGCCACGCCACCGGCGATGCGCTGCTGTGCAACGCCGCCGACCGCCTGAGCCGGCTGATGCGCAAGGCCGACACGGTGGCGCGCATCGGCGGCGACGAATTCGTGGTGCTGCTCGGCCACCTGTCGCACGAGCTGGCCGGCGCCACGCACGCGGCGCTGACGGTAGCCGAAAAAATCCGCAGCGCCATCGGCCAGGAGGTCGACATCGGCGGCCAGACCTACAACTCCACCGCCAGCATCGGCGTCACCATGCTGCCCAAGGCACAGGCGCCGGGGCAAAGCGCGCAAGACCTGCTGCGCGAGGCCGACACCGCCATGTACCGCGCCAAGTCGCAGGGCCGCAACGGCATCGCCTTCTTTGAAACGGCGATGCAGGCCGAGGTCGAGCAGCGCCTGACGCTGGAGCGCGACCTGGCCGCCGCGCTGGCCAACGGCGAATTGCAGATGCATGTGCAGGCGCAGGTCGACCGTGATGGCCGCGCGGTCGGCGGCGAACTGCTGATGCGCTGGCCGCTGGAAGATGGCGGCTGGGTGCCGCCGCAGGTGTTCATCCCGGTGGCCGAGGAATCCGGGCTGATCATCGAACTGGGGGCGTGGGCGTTGCGCCAGGCCTGCAGCGCCGTGCTGCGGCTACAGGCGGCCGGGCTGGAAATGCCGCTGTCGGTCAATGTCAGCCCGACGCAGTTCCGCCAGGCCGACTTTGTCGCCCAGGTGAAGCAGGCGCTGGACGACAGCGCCGCGCCGGCGCGGCTGCTGGTGCTGGAAGTCACCGAAGGACTGCTGATCGACAAGATGGACGACACCATCGCCCGCATGCACCAGCTGACCGCGCTGGGCCTGCGCTTCTCGATCGACGATTTCGGCACCGGTTATTCCAGCATGGCCTACCTGAAAAAGATGCCGCTGTATGAGCTGAAGATCGACCGCAGCTTCATCATCGACACGCCGCAGGACGCCAGCAGCAAGGCGCTGGTGCAATCGATCCTGGCAATGGCCGGCCACCTCGGCTTGCGGGTGGTGGCCGAAGGCGTCGAGACGCAGGCGCAGGCCGATTTCCTGGTGGCCCACGACTGCGCCTGCATGCAAGGCTATCTGTATGCGCGGCCGATGCCGCTGGACGCGCTGATCGACCAGCTGCGGGCCTAGTTCATCACCGTCACGCGCTTGCCGCTGACGCTGCGCTGGGCCGGATTGCCGTACACGGTAACGCCGCCCGAACCGTTGGCATACGCCACCAGCGACTGCGTCACGGTGGCCGAGATGCCGCCCGAACCATTGCTGCTCAGGTCAGCGCTCTGGCTGGTCAGGGCGGACAGGTCGGCGCTGCCGGAGCCGTTCAGGCGCACCGTCATGCTGCGCACATTGCCGCTGGCATGGGCGCCACCTGAGCCGCGCAGGTCCAGGTTCAGCGCTTCGCCATTGACGCGGCCCAGGTCCAGCCGCCCGGAGCCATTCAGCCGTGCAGTGGTCGAACCGCTGTCCAGGCCGGAGGCATTCAGGCCGCCGGAGCCGTTCAGGCGCGCATCCAGCCGCTCGACGCGGCCCGCCAGGCGCACACCACGCGAACCGTTCAGCGACAGTTCCAGCGGCGCGCCGTTCAGGCCGCTGACCGCCAGCGAGCCGGAACCATTGGCCGCCAGCTGGCGCAGCACCGGCGTGGTATACGTCACCCTCAGCGGCTGGCTGGTGCGGATGCTGCCGTCGACCCACACGCGCAGCGTGCCGCCGCTGGCGTCGGTGCGCACCAGCGGCACAATATTGCTGTCACCCTCCACCTGCAGCGAGGTCTGCTGGCCGACGCGCACCTCGACCTGCATCGGGCCGTTGACCTCCAGCCCATCCAGCGTGGCGACCTGGCGGTTTTCCACCAGGTTGCGGCCGTCGCCCTGCACCGCATTGCTGCTGAAGGCCGACTTGTAAGAGACGTCGCCGCTGTCCGGCACGACGATGACGGCGCAGCCGGCCAGGATGGAAAGGGCGGCGAGAGCGATGAGGGTGCGGCGCATGATGGCAAGTCCTTGAAGTTATCGTGTTGCCACTATAGCCAGCCGGCGCGCAGGCCGCCCGGCCGATGCGACAAACGGTCGAAAACGGGGGCTGAAACGCCTGAAAAGCGGTGCTACCATAGCGCCCATGAATACCTCCAAGCTACCCGACCTGCTCGATCTGCGCGAGCGCACCCGCCAATTCGCCCGCGAGCGCGACTGGGCGCCCTTCCACACGCCGAAGAACCTGGCCATGGCGCTGTCGGTTGAAGTGGCCGAAGTGGCCGAGCACTTCCAGTGGCTGCCGACCGGCGCCGAGCTGGACGACGCCGGCCGCGCCGCCGTGCGCCACGAGCTGGCCGACGTGCTGCTCTACCTGGTGCAGCTGGCCGACCGGCTGGACGTCGACCTGCACGCCGCCGCTGTCGAAAAGATGGACCTTAACGCCGTCAAGTACCCGGCTGGTCAGTGTCCTCCGCTGGCGCGCTGAGGTCGGGCTGCTGATCGGCAGGCGCCATCTTTTCATGGCTGAAGGCGCGGCGGCGTGCCAGTTCGCGCGCCAGCGCGCGGTCGGCGCGATCCGCCGCGCGGTCGATCGCCACATACAGGTCTTCCTCGGTATTCGCGATCACCACCGTACGGCCATGATCGAGGCTGATCTGGATCTTGCAGCGCTTGTCGCGGCCGCCGCGCGGGCCGTTGATATCAGACAGCCAGACCGCCAGCCGGCGCGTCAGCGCCCAGCCGACCGACGTGCGCAGGCGGCGGTGAACATAAGCGCGCAAGTCTTCGGTCAGGACCAGACCGTTGGATTGAATGGCAATGTGCATGACCAAGTCTCCTCTCGTGGTGTTTGACAACACCCAGATAGGGACGGAGCCGCAGACAAACAATTCGAATAAGTCTGATGAATACCTCGGATAAATCGATGTATTAAATTCGGGGTCAGTGCCGACATTCGGACATTTCGCGAGCGAAATGTCCGAATGTCGGCACTGACCCCGAAGGCTGCTGCTAACGCAGGCCGAGGGCCTTGCGTACCTGGGCCTCGATGAGCGGCCATGACGGCGAGCTGGCAGCCACTTCGTCGTAGTGGCTGCCGCCGGGCAGCACCAGCACCTCGGCGCTGTCGCCGGCGGCCTGCGCGCGGCGCGCGTAGTCCTGGCCCACATGCAGCGGCGCGATGTTGTCATGCTCGCCATGGATCAGCACCGTGCGCACGCCAGCCGGCAGCATCTCGGCCGGCGAGGTATCGCTGAAGATGTCCGGGCGCGCGGCGCTGGCCACACCGGCCAGCTGCGCCATGTCGCGGTCGCAGCTACGCTTGATCAGCGCCTGCTGGTTGCGCAGGTCGGCCAGGCCACCGAGGCTGATCACCACCGGCACCGGCAGCGGATCGGCCACATACAGCGGACTGCTGCGCGGCAGCTGCGCGCGCGCGCCGGCCCACTGCGCCAGATGGCCACCGGCCGAATGCCCCATCAGCACAATGCGCGACAAATCCAGCTTGTGCTCCGGCGCCAGCACGCGCAGGCGGTCCATGGCGTTCGCCACATCGTGATACATGCCGGGATAGCCGCCGCCTTCCTCGTCATAGCGGCGGTACTCCACATTCCACACCGCGATGCCCTGCGCCGCCAGATTGCCAGCCATATTGCGCATCTGCGTGATGCCGCCAAACTCCCTGGTCCAGCAGCCGCCGTGGATGATCACCGCGACCGGGAACGGCCCGGCGCCGTACGGCTGGAACAATTCGGCAAACTGCGACGGCGCCGCGCCATACGCCTCATGGCGCGTTGGCGCCGGCCCGCTCAAGGCCAGGTAGTCCTGCAAGGTCATCGGCGCTGCTGCCGCGCCGCCCACCGCGCTGGCGGTGGCTGCCGCCATCAGCACCCGGCTCATTCTGTTCAACATAGGCATGCTCCTCCACTGGAGCCGCCATGCTACACGAAAAAAAAGGCCGCCCCGAAGGGCGGCCAAAAAGAACCAAGCCCCCGCTTAGAACTTGTAGTTGGCGCGCGCGTAGTAATAGCCGCCGTTGATGCCGAACGGCGAGAACGTCGGCAACACGTGCACCGCCGCGTTGTCGCCGGCGGCGCGCTGGTCCGCCAGCAAGGCCGGATTGACGCCATTCGGATAGACGTTGAACAGATTGTTGGCACCCACCGCCACCGACCAGGCATTACTGATCTTGTAGCCCACTTCCAGGTCGGTGATGGCCTTGGCCTTGATCTCGGTCAGGTGGTACACCGAGCCATCCTCGCTGCCCCACTCCGACGCCTTGCCGTAAATCGCCTCGCGCAGGTTGACGGTCCAGTTACCCACCTTCCACAGCGCGCCCAGATTGACGCGCATTTTCGGCGACGCGGTTTCCAGGTCCGAGATGGCGGTCTTGTCCAGCAGCGTCTGCGGCAGCAGCTGGGCCGGTGCCTGGTTGACCTTGATCACTTCCACCTTGTTGTAGTTGGCGGCGATCGACCAGTCCACCTTGCCGGCGGCGCCGTAATTGGTGTTAATCGTCGTCACAAACTCCAGGCCCCGGCTACGGGTGTTGACCGCGTTGGAGAAAATGTTGATGCCGGTCTGGCTGACCGTGCTGTCCAGCACATTGCCGTTGGCCTTGATCGCCGCGATCACTGCCGGCGAATTGGTGCCGCCACCCGAACCATACAGCGCGCCCGAACCGACGATGCGGTCGCGGATCTTGATCTGGTAAAGGTCCAGCGTCATCTGCACATTGGTGGCGGGATTCAGCACCACGCCCAGGCTCAGGTTGTTCGAGCGTTCAGGCTTCAGGCCATCCACCCCGACCAGCCGGGCGCCAGCCGAATTCGGCGCCAGCTGCACAAAGGCCGAGGTCGGGCCGACGTTGGTGGCAGAATAGTAGGACTCGGCCAGCGTCGGCGCGCGGAAGCCGTTCGACACCGTGCCGCGCAACGCAAACGCCGGCGAGAAGTCGTAGCGGCTGGTGACCTTGCCGACCTTGGCGTTGCCGAAATCGCTGAAGTGCTCATAGCGGCCGGCCAGGTCGACCACCCAGTCCTGCAGCGGGCTGCCGGCGAAGTCGACGTAGGCCGCCCGGTTGGTGCGGCGATGGCTGCCGGCATCGGTCAGCGAGAAGCCAGGATACGACTGCGAACCTTCCTTGTAGCGCGATGCAGCATCGCCGGCCTGGATCTCATACTTGTCGATGCGGTGCTCGACGCCGCCGGCGATGTTCAGCGGCTTGGCCCAGCCGATGTCGAACTCCTTGCTGGCCTCCAGCGTGGTGGTCAGCTGGCTGGCGATGAAGGTGCCGGCCTGGAACACGGTTGGCGTGTAACCGGTGTCGTTGAACAGCGAAACGTTGCCCGAGTCCTCGACGCCGATGCGCGACTTGTCGCGGCCATAGGTGGAGCTGAGGTCGACGTTCCAGCCGGCCAGCTTGTTCTTGACGCCGACCGTCAGCGCCATGTCTTCCTCGCGCATGGTTTCCTTCGGCGAGAAGCCGGTAGGATAGATCAACGGCAGGCGGCTAGGCAGTCGGTAGTTCTCGAACGCGCGGGCCTCCTTGCGGCCGGCGGTGCCGATCACGTACAACTGGCCGTCCGGCGAGAAGTCCCAGCCAAAGTTGGCCGCCATCACATTCAGGTGGTACTGCGCATCACCGGAAATATGGTTGACGTGCGGGTAGCCCGGCTCGCGGAACATGCCAGGATAAGCCGCCATATTTGCCGGATTGATCACGCGCGGGTCAATGCCGCCACGGTCGCTATAGCCGTGGTATTTGGATTCCACGGTCAGGCTCAGGTAAGCGTCGGCAAACGGCTCGACGCCGACATTCGCCGAGCCGTCCACTGTGCGGCCACCGCCGTCAACATAGCCGCCGCCGCTGACGGTGGCGCTGCCGCCGCTGTTGTTGGACTTGAGGATGATGTTGACCACACCGGCAATCGCATCCGAACCGTATTGCGCTGCCGCGCCATCTTGCAGCACCTCGATATGGTCGATGGCTGACACTGGAATGAAGTTCAGGTCGGCCGCCGCGCCACCCTGGTACGGTCCGCCCAGCACCGCCAGGTTGGAAGTGCCGTGACGGCGCTTGCCGTTGATCAGCACCAGCGTGTTGTTCGGGCTGAGGCCGCGCAGGCGCGCCGATAGCGTCAGGTTGGCGGTGTCGCCGCCGAAGGCCTGGGCATTAAACGACGGCAGGTTCTGCGCCAGCGCCTGGATCAGGTCCGGCTGGCCGGTGCGCTGCAGCGACGCCGAATCCAGCACCTGGATAGGCGAAGCGCTGTTTTCAACTTTCAGGCCGCTGGTGCGCGTGCCCGTCACGATCACCGCTCCCGCGTTGGGCGTAACGGCTGCATCGGCTGCTGCGTCGACCTCTTCAGCGTAAACGCCGAATGCCAGCGTGGACAACACGGCAGCAACGCCGATCTTGAGTGTGGCCTTATGCATATTTTAAATCCCCATTTTGAAATGAAAAAACAAAGTAAGACCTCAACTGACTACATTACTTTTTGGCCGCGACCACCTCGATCTCCACCAGCCAGCCCGGATTGCTCAGCGCCGCCACTTGCACCACCGCGCGTGCCGGCAGATTCGGCTGGCTGCCGCCGAAATACTGTGTGTACGCCTCCATGAAGCCCTTGGTGTCGGCCTTGCCACCCTTGGCCGGATCGCCGACCAGGAACACCTGCATCTTCACCACGTCCGACATCTCCAGCTTCATGCCCTGCAGGATTTCCTTGATCTTCTTCAGCACCGTTTCCGACTGCGTTTTGGTGTCGCCGAAAGCTTCGAGCGAATCGGCGGGCGCTTCCTTGTTGACCACCGCCGGCACCTGGCCGCTGATGAAATGGATGGTGGCGGTCGGCGGAATGGTCACCGCCAGCGCGATCGGGAAGTCCGAATTGGGAATCTTGTGGCGTACGATGTCGGCTTTCGGCGCGGCGGACGCACCACCGAAGGCGGCGCACATCAACAGGGCTGCGACTGTTTTTTTCATTGCTATCTCTCTCAGTGTTTGTTGGACATCACGGTGTTACCAAACGCTTCCACGCCCAGTGCGGTGCGCAGCGTGCCGACATCGGCCTCGCTCAGGCCATCGGCTTTATTGCCCCAGCTGCTGCGCACAAAAGTCAGCACGGTGGCGATCTCGCGGTCGCTGAGCGACTCGCTGAAATCCGGCATGCCGCCGCGCCCCTTCAGCAGTACGGCCGCCACTTCGCTGCCCTGGCCCTGGACGAATTTGCTGTTGGCCAGCGCCGGGAAAGCGCCTGGAATCCCCTTGCCGCTCTGCTGATGGCAGGCCGCGCAGTTCTTCAGGAACAGCGACTTGCCGTCGCCGCCGGCAGCATCCTGCGCGTGCAGCGGCGCGCTGGCCGCCGCCAGCAGCAGCGTCAACGCACCAACGCGTGCTGCCTGGCGCCACGCGCGGCCTGTGCGGCGTGCGCGGCTGAAGGCCTTGATCGTCGCATCGCTCATGCACTGGCCCTTTCATGGATCCTGGCGATCTGCTGCCAGGCCGATTCAATGGCGCCGGCCTGCCAGCCGGTCAGGTAGCTCAAGTGTTCGCCGGCCAGCAGGATGCGGCCCTCGCCCTCCACCAGCGTCGGATAGGCGGCGGCGCGGGTCTTCTCGGTCCACTCGGCCCAGCCGCCCAGGTTGTACTGCACGCGGTGCCAGGCCACCGAGAACGCCGACTCGAAGCTCTCGGTGTATTGCGGGAAGATCTTCTGGCCTGCCGCCAGCGCAAACTCGGCGCGCTCCCTGGGCGACAAGGCGCTGATCTCGATCGCCTGCGTCTGGTACTGGTAATAGCCGAGCAGCACACCCTTCTTTTTCTGGAAGCCGTAGGACGGCATGGAGATGGTGTTGATGGCTTTCAGGTCAGTCATGTTATGACCGCCGTAGATGTGGTCATCCTCTTCCCAGAAGCGGCGCTTCATCTGCAGGCCGATCTTGCCGACCGGCGCATACGCGACGGTGGCGACAGCCTTCTTGAACTTGTCCGAGAAATCGGTATCGATCTGCCGCAGCACCGACAGCGGGATGGTGCACAGGCAGAAGTCGGCGCTGATCGAGCCGCCCTTGCCAGTGCCGGTGTCCTTGAAGGTGACAGTGACGCCCTTGTCGTTCTGGCGCAGCGTCTGCACCTCTGCCTTGTAGCGGATATGCCTGCCGACGCGCTTCTCAAACGCCTTGGGGATGGCGTCCATGCCGCCGACCGGCTGGAACATGGTGGCCTGCATCGGGAAGTCATGCACGGCGCTGTAGACATTCGCCAGCTTCGACGCCAGCAAGTCCTTGAAGCCCAGCGGATCGGACGGCGTGCCGGGATTCAGGCCGGCGCCAGGGTTGACCGCCCAGCCACGTCCGCTGCGGCCCTTGTATTGCAGGTCGCCGGCCGACAGCGCGCCTTCATGCTGCAGGTAGTCCAGCAGCAGGCGCTGGTCGTCCGCAGTCAGTTCCTGGTCCAGCGCATGGTTCTTGATGGACTTGGCCAGCAGCTCGGACACATTGCCGCGCATGTCGGCCTTCAGCTCCTTGATGCGCACGCGCTTGCCGGCCAGCGGCCCGGCGTTTTCGGAATAGGCGTAGGCGTGATCGTTCTCGTTGATCATCACCTCCAGCGGCACCTCGAACAGTTTAGTGTAGTGCAGCGTCGACTGGTGATGCAGCGGAATGCGCCACGGGCCGTGATTGATGTAGTGGCCTTCGTCGAAGCCGCAGGTCTGCTTCTCGCCACCCAGCTCGGTCAGGCTGAAACCCTTGCGCGCCGTCTGGCAGCGGCCGCCGGCAAAGGCGCGCGCTTCCAGGATCTGCACCTTGTAGCCCAGCTTCTCCAGTTCATAGGCGGCGGTCAGGCCGGCCAGGCCGGCGCCCAGTATCAGCACCTTCTTGCCCTTGCCGCTGCCGCTCAGCACCGGCGGTGCCGAGGCGGTCGAGGCAATGCCCATGCCCCAGGCACTCATGGTATTCAACAGCAAGCCGGTGCCGCCAACAGCAGCGGCACGATACAGGAAATCCCTCCTTGTAAATGAGCTAAACGATTTAAATGGTTTTACCGTTTTACTATCCATCTGCTTTCCTCACCAGTCTGCCGAATAACTCCTGTTTAGCAAGCGGCGTGCCACAAATAGACAAAAAATAAACACTTTTCGTCACGCACGTGATTTACGTAGAAATGGAATAAACGATATAAAACAATGTTTGTTCGAACAGGGGAAAAAGCTTGTCTATACACGTCGCCACACGGCGGCGCCGACAAACTTTATTAATTGACCTGGCGCGGACAAAAAAAATGCGCCGCACCGTAACGATGCAGCGCACAAAGGTGGAACGTGGGTTTACGCGACGAAGCTGGCGTAGCTCTGCGTAGTACCACGCAGCGGCGCCATGGATGGCGCCACCAGCTGGCAGGGATGGAATTGCGTCGGTGCGGCCGGATCCAGCAAATATACGGTTTCCATGCAAGCCGGGTCATAGGCCAGCTTGACGTTCCAGCCGCCGCGCAGGCGCGCCCGTTCATACCAGCGCTCATTGATGGCGCGCGCACAGGTATACACGCTGTCGTGCAGTAGGATGCCGTCGGCGGTGACGCTGGCTTGCGCCACCGGCATCAGGGTGCAGCGGATCAGGTGCTCCGGATAGATCTTCAGGCCGCCGCCGCGATGCTGCACACCCCAGTCCCACAGGCGGCGCGGCGTGGCGCCGTCCGCCCGCGCCAGCGCCTGGCGGTTGTTGTAGTACAGGATGCAGTCGATGACGATGCGGGTGAACTGGTCAACATCCATCACGCCGTCCAGCCGGCACGGCGCGCCCGGCGCGGCAGGCGGCAGCAGGCGGAAGCGCTTCTCCAGTACCGCGCGCCAGTCTGACGGTCCTTCGTCCACCGCCAGGCAGCGCAGGTTGAAGTTGTTCAGCAGCGCGTCGCCGCTCCAGCCCAGCGTCAGCGCGGTGTTGGCAAACAGCGTCTCCGGCAGATGGCGGCACGGCCACTGTTCCGCTTCGATGTCACGGCCGAACTGGTGGCTGTAGCGCACCTTGTCGGCGCAGCAGTGCGCCAGCGCCAGCATGGCGTGCGGCCATTGCGGCTCGCCCATGGCGATATACACGCCGCACACCATGCGGCTGAAGCTGTCCGTGACCAGATACACCAATGGCCTGCCGACGCTCTGACTGCGGTCGGAACGCGACACCAGCTGCACCTCGGCGCGCACCGCATCCAGGTAGAAGCCGGCGCCGGGCCGGCCCGGCGGCAGCGCCATCAGGTTCAACGCCGGCTGCATGGCCTGCGGCGCGGCGTTGTCGGCGAATGTGGCCGACAGCTGGCGGCGTGCTACCTCCGGCGGCCGGTCGTCGTCATGGTCAAGCCAATAGTTGAACTGGCCGAAGCTTGGCACCTCCCTGGCCGCGCCGTCCGGCGCAACGTGCACGCGGCCGGCGTCGTCAATGTGGCGCCCGACAAAGAAGTCGTCCAGCATCGCCTGATAGGCGCCCAGCCGCGAGAAGCGGTCATGGGCGGCAGCGTAGCGCGCGGTCGCCACGCGGAAGGTGCGGCGGATTTCCTCGTCCGCGTTCAGGCCGGGGCCGGCGTCGGCATTGTTCTTGCGCGGCCGGCCGCGCTTGACGCCCACCGATGACTGCCGCACCTTGCCACGTCCACCCGAGTTGCCATAGTCCGGCAGCAGCGCGTTGGGCGTCTGCCCGCGCTGCCAGTAGCGGCGCAGGTAGCGGTAGATGGTGGGATGCGACACGCCATGTTCAGCGATGGCCTGGGCGATCAGCTGGCCACGCTGGCGCGCCTCGTAGATGGCCGGCTCGTGCGCCACCAGCGGCGCGATGATCTGCCAGGCGCGCGCGCGCAGTTGCAGGTGCTTGGGCGGCAGCAGCTCCTGGCTGACCACCATCAGATAAGGATCGGCCGGCAGCACGCTGGCGTGGCCGGCCAGGATATCGGCGTGCAGCGCCGATAGCTGGATCATCTCGACTTCCGCCGACAGCGCCGCCACGTCGAAGACATAGGCGTGGCTTTGCCCGGGGGCGATCCACAGGATGCGGACGGTGCGCGGCGACGGATGCGTATAGTGCAGCAGGTCGTTCCGCAGCAGCATCAGCGCTCCCGGTGATGCATGCGGAAAGGCCGCGTATCGACATAGATCGAATGCAGCCCACCATAATTCGACTCGCGCAGCAGTTGCGGCTTGAGCGAATCGACAAAACTTCCCCACAGCTTCCTGAATGATGTCATGGCCATGCTCCCACGCAAAACGTCTCCAGGTTGAGGCGCTGTGCTCAGCGCCTTTTATCACGATTGTGCTATCACATATGCAATAAGCGGGCCAGCCGCCCCCTCCTATGAAAAAGCCGCCGACTGGCAATTGGCAAGCCTTCTTTTGGTGCAGCGCAGCACCGACCAGCACCAGCGTGGGGATAAAAAAAGGAGCCTTGCGGCCCCTTGGTGATCAATACTTCTTGCCCTTCGGCTTGGCGCCCGGCGCCGGTTTCTTCGGCGGCGTGTGCTTGGCCGATTCCGGCGGCATGCGGTCGACCTGGCTGATCTTCAGCTGCGCGCCGCCGACCCAGACCTTGCCCAGGCTCTTGAACATATCGTCCGGCATGCCGTCCGGCAGTTCCAGCATCGAGTGGTTGTCAAAGATCTCGATACGGCCGATGTACTTGGCTTCCAGCCCGGTTTCGTTGGCGATGGCGCCGACGATATTGGCAGGCGTGATCTCGTTGGCGCGGCCCACCTCGACGCGGAAGGCGCTCATCGGCACCGACTGCTTGCCGACTTTCTCCTTTTTCTTCTTGGCTGGCGCCTCTTCCACCTCGTCGGCGGCGGCACGTACGGTGCGGTCCAACGGCGAGCCGGCTGGCTTCTCGGCACGCACAGGCTTGTCGGCGCGCGCCGGCTTGGCGGCGGTTGGCACCGGCGCAGCCGCCGGAGCACCGTCGCCGTCAACGCTGATGCGCAGCGCCTGGCCGGCAACGCGGATGCCGCCCATCAGTTCCAGCGCTTCGCGGCTCAGCGTGTCCGGCATGTCCAGCACGGTGAAGTCGTCGAAGATTTCGATGCGGCCGATGTTTTTCGAATCGATGCCACCCTCGTTGGCGATGGCGCCAACAATATTGCCCGGCTTGACGCCGTGCTGGTAGCCGACTTCGATGCGGTAGGTGCGCATACCCGGCTCGGATTCGCGCGGAATGCGCTCCTTCTTGCCGAAACGCTCGCTGCGGTCCGGACGTTCGCTACGCTCAAAGCGGTCGCCGCGTTCCGGGCGGTCGAAGCTCTGGCGCGCGGCCGGGCGCTCTTCCCACTGCGTTTGCTGCTTCTTGTCCAGCAGCAGCGGCACGTCACCGCGCGCCAGCTTGGCCAGCGCGGCGGCGATTTCCACCGCCGGCACATTGTGCTCCTGCTCAAAGGCCTCGATCAGCGACTGGAACTGTTCCAGGCCGCCTTCGGCCAGCGTGTCGGTGATCTGCTGCTTGAACTTGGCGATGCGGACGTCGTTGACCGCCTGGATGGTTGGCAGCTCCAGCTGGCCGATCGGCTGGCGCGTGGCGCGCTCGATCATCTTCAGCAAGCCCTTTTCACGTGGCGTGATGAACAGGATCGCCTCGCCGCTGCGGCCGGCGCGGCCGGTGCGGCCGATACGGTGGGTGTAGCTTTCCGGATCATGCGGCACGTCGTAATTGACCACGTGCGAGATGCGCTCGACGTCCAGGCCACGGGCGGCAACGTCGGTCGCCACCAGGATGTCGATCTTGCCGTCCTTGAGCATCTGCACGGTGCGCTCGCGCTGCGCCTGCTGGATGTCGCCGTTGATGGCAGCGGCCGAGAAGCCGCGCGCCTGCAGCTTCTGCGCCAGTTCCTCGGTGCCCAGCTTGGTGCGCGAGAAGACGATCATGCCGTCGAAGTTCTCGGCTTCCAGGATGCGGGTCAGCGCGTCCAGTTTGTGCATGCCGGACACCAGCCAGTAGCGCTGGCGGATGTTCTCGTTGGTGCCGGTCTTGGCGGCAACGGTGACTTCCTTCGGATTATTCAGGTAAGTGTTGGCGATGCGGCGGATGGCCGACGGCATGGTGGCCGAGAACAGCGCGGTCTGGCGCGATTCCGGCGTCTCTTGCAGGATGCGTTCGACATCGTCGATGAAGCCCATGCGCAGCATTTCGTCGGCTTCGTCCAGCACCAGGGTTTTCAGCTTCGACAGGTCGAGCGAGCCCTTGTCCAGGTGATCGATGACACGGCCCGGCGTGCCCACCACGACGTGCACGCCGCGGCGCAACGCCGACAGCTGCGGGCCGTAGCTTTGGCCGCCGTAAATCGGCAGCACGTGGAAGCCGGGAATATGCTTGGCGTAGGTCTGGAACGCCTCGGCGACCTGGATCGCCAGTTCGCGCGTCGGCGCCAGCACCAGCGCCTGCGGCGTGGTCTGTTTGATATCGATGCGCGCCAGCACCGGCAGCGCAAAGGCGGCGGTCTTGCCGGTGCCGGTCTGGGCCTGGCCCAGCACGTCGCGGTTATCCAGCAGCAGAGGGATGGTCGCCGCCTGGATAGGCGATGGCGACTCGTAACCGACGTCATTCAGCGCTTGCAACAGCGGCGCGCCGAGATTGAGGTCAGAAAACAGGGCAATAGGGGATGTTGGGTCAGACATGGCGTCACTCACAGAATAATTGTTCGAATCGCCTAATTGCGAAAGAAATTTGTGCGTAGTTTACTCTGTCTGGACCAAACGAGCGCTTTTTTACGCGAAATCGCGCAAAACTGCATTCTTTTCCCGGAACGCTTATAGTAAGTGTTTTACTTACCCGGAGCTCCATTCATGCGCATTCTGTTTGCCGCCGCCCTGCTGGCCGGCCCGGTTTCCGCCACCACCTACGGCCCCCAGCTGGAGGGCTTCAGCTACCCGCATCCACTGCAGAAATACAGTTTCGCCTCGCAGGGCCGCAACCTGGAGATGGCGTATATGGACGTCAAGCCGGCCGGCGCGGCCAACGGCAAGACGGCGGTGCTGCTGCACGGTAAAAACTTCTGCGGCGCCACCTGGGAACAGACCATCAGCGAACTGACCAAGGCCGGCTACCGCGTGGTGGCGCCGGACCAGATCGGCTTTTGCGCGTCGTCCAAGCCGGAGCACTACCAGTACACCTTCCAGCAGCTGGCCGCCAACACCAACGGCCTGCTGAAGCACATCGGCGTCACCCAGGCGATCCTGATCGGCCACTCGACCGGCGGCATGCTGGCCACGCGCTATGCGCTGATGTATCCGGACGCGGTGGCCAGGCTGGTGATGGTCAACCCGATCGGGCTGGAAGACTGGAAGGCGCTCGGCGTGCCGTCGCAAAGCGTGGACCAGTGGTACGCGCGCGAGCTGAAACTGTCGGCCGACAGCGTGCGCGCCTACGAGCGTGCCACCTATTACGGCGGCAACTGGAAACCGGACTACGAGAAATGGGTCGACATGCTGGCCGGCCTGAATAACGGTCCGGGCAAGAAAGTGGTGGCGTGGAACTCGGCGCTGATCTACGACATGATCTTCACCCAGCCGGTGGTGTACGAATTCCCGCTGCTGAAGGTGCCGACCACGCTGCTGATCGGCGATGCCGACACCACCGCCATCGGCAAGGACGTGGCGCCGCCGGAAGTGAAGGCGAAGATCGGCAAGTACGCGGTGCTGGGCAAGCAGGCCGCCAGGCAGATACCGAATGCGCGGCTGGTGGAATTCAAGGGCATGGGGCACGCGCCGCAGATGGAAGACCCGGCGGCCTTCCATCGCGCGCTGCTGGAGGAACTGAATCGTTGATGCGTTAAACGCCAGGCAGGGAAGACGGCGTTGGAATCCGTCTTCCCTCTTGCGCAGCCCAAGCCCGGAGGGTCCGGGGCGACACGTCAAGCACGAGGCTTAATTACTTGCTGGCGGCAGGCGCCGAAGCGGCTGGTGCTGCTGCTGGAGTCGAGGCATCTGCGGAAGCCGATGCGCTGGCGGCGTGCTTTTTATGCGTGGCTTTTTTCTCGGCCTTTTTCACTGCAGGCGTCGAAGCGGCTGGCGCAGCAGCGGCAGCAGGCGTGGAAGCGGACGCGGAGGCCGAAGCAGCAGGAGCCTGGGCGAAAGCAGCGGAAGCGAACAGGCCGGCGATCAGGGTGGCGATTACTTTTTTCATGATTCAGTCCTCAAATGATTTATATGGTTTATACGGTTCTGGATGATTCCTGTGCCGCATGAGCAAAAAACGCGGCCCTGCAAACCTCAGTTGACGGACATTACAATTTCTTACAATCACCGGTATGCAGTAAGATTACCGCCTTCTGTACCCACTATGGAGTAAACATGCGTCTTCCAGTTCTCGCCCTTGCCGTCGGCATGGCCATGCAGGCCCACGCCCAACAACCCGTGGTCGCCGAAGCGCCGCTGCGCGCCCACCTGTCGCTGCTGGCCGACGACCTGTTTGAAGGCCGCGGCACCGGCCAGCGCGGCGGCGACCTGACCGTGCGCTATCTGGAAACGCAGGCCGCCGTGCTCGGCCTCAAGCCGCTGGCCGACGGCACCTACCGCCAGCTGGTGAAAGCCGAAGGCACCAAGCTGCTGCCTGGCAGCTTCGCCCGCTTCAGCACCGACAGCGGCAAGGTCCTGACGCCTTCCACCGGCGCCGACATCCTGTTCGGCACCATGAGCGGCAAGGAAAACATCACGCTCGACGCGCCGCTGGTGTTTGTCGGCTACGGCGCCGTCGCGCCGGAAGAAAAATGGGATGACTACAAGGGCGTCGACGTCAAGGGCAAGATCCTGGTCATGATGGTCAACGATCCGCAGCCGACCGCCGAGGAACCCAACCGCTTCGGCGGCAAGGCCTACACCTACTACGGCCGCTGGATGTACAAGTATGAGGAAGCGCTGCGCCAGGGCGCCGCCGGCGCGTTGCTGATCCACACCACGCCATCCGCCTCCTACGGCTGGAGCGTGCCCGCCACCAGCTTCTCGCACGAGCGCTTCCACCTGGCCGGCAGCGGCAACCAGCTGGAAGGCTGGCTGCAGGAAGAGACCGCGCGCGCGCTGTTTGCCGCCAGCGGCTTCGATCTGGACAAGCTGCGCGCCGACGCCGAGCGCAAGGACTTCCGCCCGGTCGACCTGAAACTGACAATGCACGCCGAAGTGAAAAGCAAGATCCGCCAGATCGAGCAATACAATGTGGTTGGCATCATTCCCGGCACCGATGCGAAACTGAAATCAGAAGCGGTGGTGTATTCGGCGCACTGGGACCACCTCGGCATCGACGAGAGCAAACAGGGCGACAACATCTGGAACGGCGCCATCGACAACGGTTCCGGCGTGGCCGCACTGCTGGCCATGGCGCAGGCGGCGGTCCAGCATCCGGCCAAGCGCACGCAGGTCTTCCTGTGGCCGGCCGGCGAGGAAACCGGCTTCCTCGGCAGCATCGCCTACATGCAGAATCCGGCCTGGCCGCTGAACAAGACCAGCGCCGACCTGAACCTGGACTCGATGAACTTTGTCGGCGCCACGCGCGACATCGGCGTCGCCGGCGCCGAGCGCAGCAGCCTGTACGACGCGGCTGCCGTGGTGGCCAAGAAAATGGGACTGAAGCTGGCGCCGGCCATCCCTGACCTGTCCGGCTCCTACTTCCGCGCCGACCATTTCCAGTTTGCCAAGGCAGGCATCCCGGCGTTCAACGTCGGCTCGGCGGTGTTCTCCGGCGACGGCCACTTCGACTTCGTCAAGGACCAGGAAAAGAACGGCGCACGCCTGGTGGCCTTCAAGCAGGACTACCACCAGCTGAGCGACGAATACCACGCCGACTGGGACCTGTCGGGCATGGTGCAACAGGCGCAGTTCACGCTGAACCTGGGCTATGAAGTGGCAAATACGCCAAAAATGCAGACCTGGAAAGCCGGCGACGCCTTCTCCAAAGTCAAACGTTAAAATCCTGCCACACGGAAACGGAGCTTAACCGCCTATAATTCAGGCAGTGATCTCCGAGGATACTTCCGTGTGGCTTAATCTTTTTACCATGTTGCGGCGAGGTAGTTTTGCCGCCCTCCTGTTGCTGGGCGCCGCCGCGCAGGCAGCGACGCTGAACTTCAACGGCGGCGCGGCCGGCGGCTGCACGCTCAGCGGCAACACGTATACCTGCTCCTCGCTCAGCCTGGCCGACACCGACGTGGTGTCGATCGCCAGCAATTACAAAGTGGTGGTCAATAGCGCGCTGACCTTCAGCTACAACCAGAGCCTGAAGATGAGCGGCAGCGCCCAGTTGCAAACCAGCGGCAATCTCAGCATTGCCGACATCAACCCGGCCAACCTCGCCGTCAGCGGCGGCACGCTGACCACCAGCGGCAATTTCAAGATTGGCAGCCAGGCGCAAACCATCGTTGCCGATGTCAACGCCGCCACCATGACGATCGGCTCCGGTTCCACCACCAAGATCACCGGCACCGTCACCGCCACCAGCAGGATCGATATCGCCTCGCACGTCACCATCGTCGGCCCGATTACCGCGCCGGTGCTGACCACCAACTCGGGCGTGACGCTGAACGGCAACATCAACTCCACCACCTCGTTCCAGCTGGCCTCCGGCAGCTCGGTGACCGGCAACATCAGCTCGCCCAGCATCAAGTTCGACTCAAGCAGTTCGACCGTCAAGGGTGACGTCAGCACCTCCGGCACGCTGGATGTCGGCAGCCAGGTGAGCGTCACCGGCTCGGTCACCGCCGCCGGGCTGGTGCTGCGCGCATCCAGTGCGGTCATCAACGGCACCACCAAGATCAGCGGTGATGTCGTCATGGAGTCCGGCACCACCATCAACGGTGATCTGAGCGCGCGCAACGTCACCACCAATTCCGGCAGCGCCGTCATCAACGGCAACGCCAGCGTCAACGCCATCTACATCGACTGGAACAACAGCGTCAACGGCGTCATCACCTGCACCGGCGCGCTGAATGGCACCGAGCCGTGCAGCTGCGTCAGCAAGCCGCAGTATTACAACTACACGCCGCGCTGCGCCGCTGCGCCCAGCAGCAATGTCCACCACTTCCAGATCAGCCACCCCGGCAGCGCCCTGACCTGCCAGGCACAGTCGATCGAGATCAAGGCCTGCGCCAATGCAGACTGCACCAGCACTGTCACCGGCAGCACCAGCATGACGCTGTTGCCGTCGAATACGCCGCTGACCTTCACCGGCACGACCACCCAGTCGATCCGCCAGCCGACAGCGGCAACCATCACGCTGGGCGCTTCCGGCGGAGGGGCCACCAACGCCACTGTCTGCCCCAACGCCGCCACCAAGAGCGATAATTGCGCACTGAAGTTCGAAGATAAAGGCCTGATACTGAGCGTCAGCCAGCCGGCCCACCTGGCCTGGGCCAGCGGCATCAAGCTCAACATCCAGGCCTTGCAGAATTCGGCCGGTACGTGCGTGCCGCTGGTGAAGGGCACGACGCCAATCGCGTTCAGCTGCGATTACGTCAATCCGGTCAGCGGCGCCAACGCTGTGCCTGTGCTCATCGGCGGCAAGAATGTCCAATGCAGCGGCAACACCAGTGTCGACCTGACCTTCGACGACAATGGCTCGGCAAGCGCATCGCTGCAATACGCCGAAGTGGGCCAGACCAGGATTAATGCCTCGTATGTCAAGGATAGCCTGGGTGCCAGCGGTGCGGTGGAGTTCACCACGGCGCCGGCCAGCTTCAAGGCCGAGGCGGTCCGCGTCAGCAGCGCCAGCCAGTTATCGCCCACCGCGTTTGCCAAGGCCAGCGAGCCATTCAACGTCCGCCTGACCGCGCTCAACGCCAAAGGTGATCCCACCAAGAACTTCGGCCGCGAGACACCGCCGCAGAATTTTTACATCGACACGCCCGCCATGGTGGAGCCGGCCAACGGCGTCAACGCCATTACCATCGGCCCGTACAAGAGCGTAGTAGACGGCGCCGCCGTGCCCGAAGACGGCCAGAAAGGCTACTGGAGATTTGATGAAACCGGCACCATCCAGATCAAGGTGCGGCAGAAGGACAGCAGCACCTACTATCTCGGCAACAAGACCACCGGCTTCAACACGAATACGCAACTCAACCTGACGTTCGCGCCGGACCACTTCGACGTTCTGCTGCCGCCCGTCGGCGCGCCGATGAGCTGTGCCGGACTGGGCGCGCTCAAGACGCCGTGCGACGGCAGTAATCCAGATGGCAAGTTCCTCTATTTCGGCCAGCCGTTCGCGCTGCAGGTCAATGCCTACATCGGCCTCAAAGATGCGCAAGGAAAATACCTGCCGGCACAAAACTACGTGGCGGGCGCGGCACGCACCGTCGACATCAGCCTGCTGGGCGTCGGCGGCAGCAGTCCTACCGTGAGCGCCGTGAAGTGGAGCAACGGGGATACTACGCCGCGCTTCATCTTCAGCTATGACGAACACAACAAGGTCACCAGCGGCACGCTCGCTCCCGCCAATATGCTGATCCTGGACTTCGCCAATACGATTGCAGCGAATGCAGCACTGACGACGCCGGTAGCGCCAACCACCTTCGCGCTGCGCGCAACCAACGCGGATACCTCCAGCTCGGCCAGCTTTGCCGAACCGCTGCTGACCATGGTGACAGGGCGCATGGAAATCGGCAATATCAGCGGCCCGCTGAAAGGCAATGTGCCGGTCAAGGCGCGCGCGCAGTACTGGAATGGCAAAGCCTACGTCTTCAACTCGCTGTATGCGTCCGACACCCTGTCCCTGTCCCGGACCGTGGGTACCGGCAAAAGCTACTACATCAGCTTCAGCAACTGCCGCAACGGCCTGTACGGTGGCAATGCCAACGCCCCCTGCGCCGGCGCACCGGCACTTGGGCTGGCGCAGGGGCAGGACAGCATGAAGTTTGCCAACGGCGAGGCCACTTTTTATCTGGCCCAGCCGACCGGCCTGACCCGCAACGGCTCGGTCAACGTCGCGCTGCGCGACGCCTCGCTGGAGAATAACAACGACAAGCGGCTCCCCGAGCTGATCCGATACCTGCCCAGCGGCAGCGGCACCGTGGTGTTCGGCGTCTACCGTTCCGGCCCGGTGATCTATACGCGCGAGGTGTACAACTAAGTGACCACCAAGCCGCGCTGCAAGCGCCGGCAAAACAGGTTACGATGGCCGCTTTCTGAAACACCGCACAAGGACTAGCATGGAAACCAATTCCCAGTGGATCGATATTGACACGGCCGACGGCAAGTTCGGCGCCTACCTGTCGCTGCCGCGCGGCGGCAAGGGACCGGGCATTGTGCTGATACAGGAAATCTTCGGCGTCAACCAGCACATCCGCAACGTCGCCGACCAGTACGCGGCCGACGGCTATGTGGTGCTGGCGCCGGACCTGTTCTGGCGCGAGGGTGCCCGCATCGAACTGGGTTACGACGAAGCCAACTGGAAGCGCGCCGTTGAACTGAAACAGGCGACCGACACCACCAGGGCGGTGCAGGACATCGCCGCCACGCTGAAAGTGCTGCGCGGCCTGGACGGCGTCAGCGGCAACAAGGTGGCCTCGCTCGGCTACTGCTTCGGCGGTCTGCTGTCGTATCACGCCGCCGCCAGCGGTCTGGTCGATGCGGCTGTCGCCTACTATGGCGGCGGCATCCAGAACGCGCTGGAGCGCGCGGCGGAAGTCAAGGTGCCGGTACTGATGCACTTCGGCGCCAGGGACGACCATATCCCTGGCGACGCAGTGAAAAGCATCGCCGAAGCGTTCGACGACAACGAACAGGTGGAAATCCACGTCTACGACAACGCCGAGCACGGCTTCAACTGCAATCACCGCTCATCCTATAACCAGCGCGCCGCCGCCGAGGCGCACGGCAACTCGCTGGTGTTCCTCAGCGAACAGCTCTAAGCCTGCACCAGGTTGGGACCGGCTGCGGCGCCCTTCTTCAGGCGCCGCAGCTGCAAGGCCACGCCCACCACCAACAACAGGAACATCACGCCGGTAATCGTCTTCAGTTCCGGCGCCTCATGGCTGGGCAGCCACGGATTGCCATATGGCAGCCGGGTGGTAGTTTCAGTCACCGCCGGGATCATGTGGAAGAAAAACGTCAGCGAGTAGCTGACCGTCGACACCGCCGCCGATTTCGCGCCGAACTTGCGCTGATCGGCCAGCCATGCCAGCCCCAATACCAGCAGCGTGACGATGCCCAGCACATGCGGCTTGCCGAAGCCGCCATGCTGGAAGATGCCGAAACCGCTTACGCAGGTCAGCACCGTGGTCCAGATATATAGCTTGCCCAGCGTATTGCCCGGCACAATGCCTTTGTGGCGCCCGAACGACAGCAGCGCGGCAAACACTGCCACCAGGCTGACCAGCGTATGGATGACACCGAGATAGGTTAAACCGTAGATCATGGCGCGTCCTTTCATGGAAGGTAGGCCGATGCTACGCTTGCTTGCTGTTTTAACCATACCCCTTATAGGGTATTGAAGCTGCGCTAAAATAACCGGATCATCACCAAGGAAGCATGCCATGGCCCGCCTCAAGCTGGATTTTCCAGACGACCTGTTTATTTACTCCACCCAGCTGACCGTGCGGGTCACCGACATCAACGGCGGTAACCACCTTGGCAACGACTCGATGATCTCGATGATTTCGGAAGCCCGCGCACGCTTCCTGTTCGAGTACGGCCTGCAGGAAAACGGCGCGGATGGGCTGGGCATCATCGTCACCGACCTGGCCACCACCTACAAGGCCGAGGCGCATGCGCGCGACCAGCTGGTGTTCGAGGTCGGCGTGATGGACTTCAACCAGTACGGCGGCGACATCGTGTTCCGCATCACCCGCCCGCGCGACGGCAAGCTGGTGGCGCTGGCCAAGTACGGTTTTGTGTTCTTCAACTACCAGAGCAGCCAAGTCACGCCGATGCCGCCGGAGTTCCTGGCCAAGTTCCCGCGCGTGAATCGCCTCGACTGAGATTAAGGCCTGAGACTTACTTCTGTGCCATCTTGGGCACGATGGTCTTCTTGAACCAGTCGTCCAGCATCTGCTTCTCGTAGCGCATCGCGTCGCTGTCGGAATAGCTGGTGCGGCTCCACTGGTAGTTCATATTCGAAATCTCATCATCGCCGCTGCGCAGCACCTGGCCGTCTTGCTCCAGCGTGTAGCGCAGGTGCACGCGCGGCCAGTCGGCACCACCGGTCATGACGCGGATATCGTCGCCGGCGCGGCGCGGATACAGGCGGCCGGCCAGGTCGATGTCCAGCACCTCGATCTTCAGCGTCTGCCCTTGCGGCAGCTTCTTGTCGAGCGTGGCGAAATAGTCGCTGAATTCCTTCAGCGTGCGCTCGCGCTCGATCGGGCTGAACGGCAGGTCGACGTAGTCGTCCGGCTTGACGTAGGTAACAGTCACCTCCGCCAGCGCGGCGCTGGAGGCCAGCAGCGCCACCAGGCCTGCCAGCACGGTTTGGGTCATCGGGCGCATCTTGCGTCTCCTCGCGTGGATTCTAGATGGACAATATAGCCCTTTTCCCCGGCCCGCGCCCGCGCTGAATAAGTTTGTTACCAATCGCCCGCTAGCGGCCATGTCACATTGCGGTCATACCTTATCGCTAAGATTGCCGCCGTCGAAGCCCAGCCACTGCTTCGCATGATGCCAGCCAGGCACATGGAACGGCCAAAAACCACCACAGGGTATCCCCACCATGACCGAGCAACTTGATCCATCCCGCCGCAGCCTCCTCAAATTCCTGTCCAGCGCGCCGTTGCTGCCGCTGGCCGGCGGCAGTGCCACCGCCGCCCTGCTGTCCGCCTGCGGCGGCGGCGACACCGCGCTGCCCGCCGCACAACTGATGTCCGTGAGCTTCTCCGGCATGGCCGCGCCATCGCTGGCCGACGCGCCGAAAATGGCCACCACCACGGTCGCCTCGGCGATGCAGGCGCTGTACTCGGACGGCAAGACCGTGCCGTACAACCTGGCTTACCAGACCTTCTTCATCACCGGCGCGCAAGTATCGAACGGCAACGGCGGCACCATCCTGGCCGGCGGCTACTGGGACATCAACAACAAGCCCATCCTCGACAAGACCGACGCCAACTCGCGCCAGTTCTTCTCCGACGCGCCGGACGGCACCTCGCTGCTGAAGCTCGCTTCGACTACCGTGCCCAACATCAAGGGCAACGCCGTGTTTGCCGTGGTGCAGTTTGAATACACCACCCGCAACGTCAAGGGTGATTCGGTGTACGGCATGCTGCCGTCGCCGATCGCCGTGCTGACGCTGGACCAGGACAAGACCACCGGCGCGCTGACGCTGGTGAAGTACCACAACGTCGACACCAGCGCCGCCAACGGCCTGTGGATCACCTGCGGCGCCAGCCGTTCGCCATGGAACACCCACCTGTCGAGCGAAGAGTACGAGCCGGACGCCAGCACCATCGACAAGAACACCCAGTTCGCCAACTTCAGCCTCAACCTGTACGGCGACGCCACCAAGGCCAATCCCTACCACTACGGCCACCTGCCGGAAATCACCGTCAACCCGGACGGCACGGGCAGCTGCAAGAAGCACTACTGCCTGGGCCGCATCTCGCACGAACTGGTGCAGGTGATGCCGGACGAGCGCACCACGCTGATGGGCGATGACGCCACCAACGGCGGCCTGTTCATGTTCATCGCCGACAAGGCCAAAGACCTGTCCAGCGGCACGCTGTACGTCGCCAAGTGGAACCAGAAAACCACCGACAACGGCGGCTCGGCGACGCTGACCTGGATCAAGCTGGGCAGCGCCACCTCGGCTGAAATCAAGGCCCTGGCCGACCAGCTGAAAAACGCCGACATCATGGATGTGAAAACCGCCGACCCGGCGGACGCCAGCTACACCAAGATCCCGTTCAACGGCACCTTCAACTGGATCAAGATCAAACCGGGCATGGAGAAGGCTGCCGCCTTCCTGGAAACCCACCGCTACGCCGCGCTGAAAGGCGGCAGCATGGGCTTCACCAAGATGGAAGGCACGACCGTCAACGCCAAGGACAAGATCGCCTACTCGGCGATCGCATCGATCGGCTCGGCGATGACCAACGGTTCGGGCGGCATTGCCATCAAGGGCCCTTCGGCCGGCGCGGTGTACGCGCTGAACATGAAGGCCGCCCAGACCGATACCGCCGGCGGCGCCATCAACAGCGAATGGGTGCCGGTCGACATGGCTGCCGTGCCGGCGCTGGTCAGCGAAGACCTGGCTACGCCTGACTCGCTGGGCAACAAGGCCAACGCCGACAAGGTCGCCAACCCGGACAACATCAAGTTCTCCGAGAAGCTGCGCACGCTGTTCATCGGCGAGGACAGCAGCACCCACGTCAACAACTTCCTGTGGGCCTATAACGTCGACACCAAGGCGCTGACGCGCATCCTGTCGACGCCGTCGGGCGCCGAATCGACCGGCCTGCACGCGGTGGACGACATCAACGGCTTCGCCTACATCATGAGCAATTTCCAGCATCCGGGCGACTGGGAGTCGGTGCACAGCAAGGTGCAGGCAACGCTGGATCCGCTGATCCGTGCCAACTACCGCGACCGCTACGGCGCGGCGGTCGGCTACATCACCGGCTTCCCGGCGCTGACTTTCTAAGCACGCTCCGCCTTAAAGCCCGCTTGCAGCACCCGCTGCCTGCGGGCTTTTTTGCGTCATCGCCGACCAGGCCACCAGGGCCAACGCCAGCAAGGTCAGAACGGCGCCGGCATACATGACGGCGGCGTAGCCGAGATTGGCGTTCAGCACCATCGCACCGGCCGCCGCACCAATCGCATTGCCCAGGTTGAAGGCGCCGATGTTGACCGACGACGCCAGGCCCGGCGCTTCGGTGGCGGCGCGCATCACCCGCATCTGCACCGGCGGCACCAGCGCGAAGGCGGCGATGCCCCACACCAGCAGCCCGGCCGCCGCGCCGATCTGCGTCTGCGCCAGCCATGGGAAGGCCACCATCGTCACCGCTTCCAGCAGCAGGAAACCAATCAGCGTCTTGTCGATCGACTTGTCCGCCAGCTTGCCACCGAGCGAATTGCCGATCGTGAAGCCGATGCCGATCAGCGCCAGCATGGCGGTGATAAAGCCCGGCGAAGCCTGCGTGAAGGTTTTCAGCGACGGGTTGATATAGGTGTACAGCGCAAACGTCGCACCCGAGGCCAGCACCGTGGTCATCAAGCCTTGCAACACCACCGGACGCAGCAGCACCTTCAACTCCTTGCGTACATCCGGCGCCTCGCCAGCACTGCCTTGCGGCAGGAACAGCAGCAGCGCCGCCATCGCCAGCACGCCCAGCGCACTGATCGCACCGAACGATTCGCGCCAGCCGAGGCTGTCACTGAGCCAGGTCGCCGCCGGCACGCCGCCGATGTTGGCGATGGTCAGGCCGAGGAACATGGTGGCCACGGCGCTGGCCTGCTTGTCGCGCGGCACAAGGCTGGCCGCCACCACCGAGCCGATGCCGAAAAAGGCGCCGTGCGTCAGGCTGGTGATCACGCGCGCCACCATCAGGCTGGCATAGCCCGGCGCCAGCGCCGACAGAATATTGCCAATGGTGAAAATCGCCATCAAGGCGATCAGCGCCTTGCGGCGTGGCCAGCGCGCCAGCAGCAAGGTCATGAACGGCGCGCCGATGGTGACGCCGATTGCGTAGGCCGACACCAGCAGGCCTGCGGTGGGAATCGACACGTTGACGCCTTGCGCGATGGTCAACAACATGCCCATCGGCCCGAATTCCGTGGTGCCGATACCGAATGCGCCAATGGCCAGTGCAAGCAGTGGCAGCGCGGAGGAGTGAGTGGATTTATTCATAGTTGAAGCATTATGCGCCCATCATTTTCCCAAATAAAGCGCATAATCCTCAAAATACTTTTGCGCAAACTAGAAAAATGAAACTCGCACTGGACGAATTGACGGTATTCCTGGCGGTGGTGGACAGCGGCTCGCTGACGGCCGCCGCCGACCACCTGGGCCAGCCGGTCTCCAGCATCAGCCGTCTGCTGGCGCGGCTGGAGGACAAGCTGCAAACCACGCTGCTGCGCCGGACCACGCGCCGCATGGACCTGACCGACGAAGGCCACGATTTCGTCAGGGACGCGCGCAATGTACTGGATGCGGTGCGCATCGCCGAAGACCGCCAGATGGAGCGGCGCGGCCAGCTATCCGGCCCGTTGCGCGTGGACGCGGTCACGCCCTTCATGCTGCACGTGCTGGTGCCGCTGATGCCCGGCTACCGCCTGCTGCATCCCAAGGTGGAACTGAGCCTGGGCAGCAATGAGGGCTTTATCGATTTGCTGGAACGGCGCGTCGACCTCGCCATCCGCATCGGCGAGCTCAAGGACTCCACGCTGTATAGCCGGCTGCTGGGCCGCAGCCGCCTTCGCCTGCTGGCCAGCCCGGAATACCTAGCCAGGCGCGGCGTGCCGCACGAGGCCGCCAGCCTGGCGGAGCACGAACTGCTGGGCTTTAGCGAGCCGGACATCCTGAACCAGTGGCCGCTGCTGCACGCTAATGGCAAACCGGTGCAGATCACGCCGACGCTGTCCGCCGCCAGCGGCGAAACACTGCGCCAGCTCGCGCTGCAAGGCATGGGCATCATCTGCATGTCCGATTTCATGACCGCCATCGACGTGGCGCAGGGCCGTCTGTTGGAAGTGCTGCCGCACGTGGTCCAGCAAAAGTTCAAGCCGATCCATGCGGTCTATTACCAGCACTCGACCGTTTCGGCCCGCATCGCCTCGATGGTCAACTACCTGGCTGAGGCCATGCGCGCGCCGGAGGCGGTGTGGCCCACGCTGGACACGCGCTGACCAGCGCTACCGTGCGGCACATCGCCCCGATGCGGCCGATAATGCGCCTGTCTAGCCCACAGGGAGAACGATCATGTTGAAAGAAGTATGCGCCGCCATGGCGGCTTTCAGCATCGCCGGCTGCGGCGGCAGTTCAGGCAGCGGCAGCGCCACCACGCCGCTGCCGCCAACCACGCCAACCACGCCCATCGGCGGCCCGATATCGCTGGCCACCGGCCTGCAAATTCCCTGGTCCATCGCCTTTTACGGCAGCACGCCGCTGGTCAGCGAGCGCGGCACCGCGCGTATCCAGGCAGTCGGCGCCAACGGCGCGCTGACCACTGTCGCCACCATTGCCGGCGTCAGCGGCAGCGGCGAAGGCGGCCTGCTCGGCATCGCCGTGCGCGACAACTTCCTGTACGCCTACTTCACCGCTGGCGCCGAGAACCGCATCGAACGTTATCCGCTGACCGGCACCGGCACGGCCGTGCGGCTGGGCACCGCACAGACGCTGCTCGGCGGCATCCCGTCCGGCAGCAACCACAACGGCGGCCGCATCGCCTTCGGCCCGGACGGCATGCTGTACGCGGCCACCGGCGATGCCGGCACGTCAAGCCGCTCGCAAAACCTGAGTTCGCTCTCCGGCAAAATCCTGCGCATGACGGCGGAAGGCCGCGTGCCGGCCGACAATCCATTCAGCGGTTCGTATGTCTACAGCTATGGCCACCGCAACGTGCAGGGCCTGGCCTGGGCCAGCGATGGCAGCATGTACGCCTCAGAGTTCGGCCAGAACACCTGGGATGAACTGAACCAGATCAAGGCTGGCGGCAACTACGGCTGGCCGGATGTCGAAGGCAAGGCCGGCAACAGCAAGTACACCGATCCGCTACAGCAATGGGCCACCGCCGACGCCAGCCCGAGCGGCATCGCCATCAGCGGCGGCAACATCTATATCGCCAACCTGCGCGGCGAGCGCTTGCGCAAGGTGCCGCTAGCGGCCACCAGCACCGCCACCGAGTTCTACGTCAAGGAATACGGCCGCCTGCGCGACGTGGTGGTGGCGCCCGATGGCCGCTTATACGTGTTGACCAACAACACCGACGGCCGTGGCACGCCGAAGGCGGGAGACGACCGCGTGCTGAGCGTGCCGGTGCTGTAGGCAAGTATCAGCCGTCCTGTGGCTGCAGCGGCGTTTCCAGGTTCAGCTGGTAAAACGCCGCATCCAGCCAGCGCCCGAACTTGAAGCCGACTTGCGGCAGCGTGCCGGAATGTTTGAAGCCCAGGCGCTCGTGGATGCCGATGCTGGCCGTGTTGGCGGCGTCGATGCAGCCCACCAGCACGTGTACCTGTGCTTTGCGCGCGCGCCGGATCAGCTCATTAATCAGCAGCACACCCAGTCCGCGCCCACGCTGCTCGGGATGGACATAGACGCTATGCTCCACCGTGTACTTGAACGCGGGGAAGGCGCGGAACGTGCCCCAACTGGCGAAGCCCAGCAACTTTCCGGACGCATCCACCGCGCCCACCACCGGGAAACCATTGGCCCGCTTGGTGGCAAACCAGGCCACCATCGCTTCCGGCGGACGCGGCTTGTAGTCATACAGCGCGGTCGAGTTGATGATCGCTTCATTGAGGATTTCCAGGATGGCCGCGGCGTGTTCGGCTTCGCTGCAATCGATCAGGCGCACATCGTCGCGCGGCGTGGGGGAAGTCATGGAAGTCCTTTGCGTTGTCCACTATAGTGGATTGATTTTCCTCCATCCCTGCGGCGACGTCAAATAACGACGGGCGTTGCCGCCCATCCGCTCGTCCGCTATAGTGACAGCATGACGACCCAAGATCTTGATCAACGAATAGGCGCACGGATCCGGGCGGAACGCGAAAACCGTGGCTGGTCACTATCCGAACTGGCAACGCGCGCCGCCGTCTCGCGGGCGATGATCCACAAGGTCGAGCGCGGCGAAAGCAGCCCGACGGCCAACCTGCTGGGCAAACTGTCCGGCGCGTTCGGACTGAGCATGTCGGCCTTGCTGGCGCGGGTGGAGAACGGCCACGGACGCCTGCTGAAAAAGGCCGACCAGTCGCTGTGGACCGATCCGGCCACCGGCTACCTGCGCCGCCACGTGTCGCCACAATCCGATCTGCCGCTGGACGTGGTGCACATCACGCTACCGGCCGGCAAAGAAGTAGCAATGCCCGCCTCGGCCTACCTCTTCCTGCGGCAACTGATCTGGGTGCTGGAAGGCGAACTGGTCTTCATCGAAGGCCAGCTGCGCCATGCAATCCATGCCGGCGACTGCCTCGAACTCGGCCCGCCGATGGATTGTGTCTTCAAAAACGAAACCGCCCAGCCGTGCACCTACGCAGTGGTGTTGCTCAACATAAGTCATTAAGCACACCGCGCGACACATTTTACAAAAATCTTTGTTTTACGATAGCAATATTGCTAAAAACGAAGTATTGTTGGGTGCACATAAAGCGTTACAGAAGCCTAACGCCGCGCCGCCATAAAACAACGCGGCGTAGAATAAATCCAGCCAGGTGTTGTGCAAGGCAGCAGGAATTTTTATTGCCTGTTGTTAATGGCTGTGGGTAAGACTACAATCGGATGTCATTCAGCTGAAATAATTTGCGGAACTTGTTCATATGTCTTTTTTGTCTTCTGCCTCGCCCAAGTTAGCGCCGTGGAAAGTCCTGTTGGTCGATGACGAACCGGATATTCATGACATCACCAAACTGACGCTGAGCCGTTTCCGCCTGGACGGCCGCGCCCTCAGCTTCGTCCACGCCTACAGCGGCGCCGAAGCCAAGGAAGTGCTGGCGCGCGAGGAGGATGTCGCGCTGGTGTTCCTCGACGTGGTGATGGAGAAGGAAGACAGCGGCCTGGAAGTCGCCCGCTGGATGCGCGAAGACCTGGACAACCAGTTCACCCGCATCGTGCTGCGCACCGGCCAGCCGGGCCAGGCGCCGGAAGAGCGCGTGATCGTCAACTACGACATCAACGACTACAAGGAAAAGACTGAGCTGGACCGCACCAAGCTGTTCACCACCACCTTTGCCGCGCTGCGCGCCTACCGCGACATCATGAAGGTGGAGGAAGCCCACCGCGCGCAGATCAACTACCGCGAAGGCCTGGAGCGTGTGATTGCCGCCTCCTCGCACATCTTCCGCCAGCGCAACCTGAAAGACTTCGCCAACGGCCTGCTGCAGCAGGTGGTGGCGCTGCTGCGCCTGGAACAGAGCATGCTGTTGCGCCTGCGCGGCGCCACCGCCATCAGCGGCGAGAACGATTACGAAATCCTGGCCAAAATCGGTGATGAGGACGGCACGCTGCTGTCGGCCGACGTACTGGCGCAGATCGACGCCGCCAAGAGCAACAAGATCTCGCGCGTTGAAGGTGACACTTACATCGGCTACTTCCCCAACGCCAGCGGCAAGGCTTCGCTGCTGGTGCTGAAGGGCGTGGAAGAAATCTCGGAGATCGATACCAAGCTGCTGGAAGTATTCTGCTCCGGCGTCGCCATCGCCTTCGACAACATCCTGCTGAGCCAGGAAATCACCGACACCCAGGCCGAGCTGATCATGCGTCTGGGCGACGTGGTCGAATCGCGCTCGAATGAAGCCGGCAACCACGTGCGCCGCATGGCCGAGGTGTGCCACCTGCTGGCCCTGGAATCCGGCCTGCCGGATGACGAAGTGGCGGTGCTACGGCATGCCGCGCCGATGCACGACATCGGCAAGATCGCCACGCCGGACGCGGTGCTGCTGAAGCCGGGCAAGCTTGATCCAGCCGAATGGGAAATCATGAAGCAGCACCCATCGGTCGGCCTGTCGATCCTGGACGGCTCGCAACGCCCTATCCTGAAGGCGGCCGCCGTGATCGCCCACCAGCACCACGAGAAATTCGACGGCAGCGGCTATCCGCAGGGCCTGAAGGGCGAAAACATCCACCTGTATGCGCGCATCGTCGCCGTCGCCGACGTGTTCGACGCGCTGATGCACAAGCGCTGCTACAAGGAAGCGTGGCCGATCCAGAAAGTCATCGACCACCTGCGCGAAGTGTCGGGCCACCATCTCGATCCGGTGTATGTCGACCTGCTGATCAAGAACATCGACAAGGCGCTGGCCATCAACGAGCGGCTGCCGGACTAAGCGGTGCGCGCCATCGCATAAGCATATTAGCAATTGTTCGTAGGAACTGGATTTCCTTGCTCGTAAGATCGTGGTCTGCCTCCTCAGACCACGCAAGGAAATCACGATGCACAAACACCTGCTCCCACCTCTGCTCGCGCTGGCCGCGCTGCCAGCCGCCATCGCGCAAGCGCAAGACACACCAGCCACCAGCGAGACCGTCGCCGCCATCGACCAGGTCACCGTGGTCGGCTCGCGCGCCCGCAACCGCACCGTATTCGATTCTGCCGTGCCAATCGACCGCTTCGGCGCGCGCGAGGTGGAGAACGCCCTGTCCAGCGGCGAAGTGGGCGCGGCCTTGCAGGCGCTGGCGCCCTCGATCAACTTCCCGCGCATTGAATCCAGCGGCGCCTCCGACTCGGTGCGCGGCGTGCAGCTGCGCGGCCTGGCGCCGGACCAGGTGCTGGTGCTGATCAACGGCAAGCGCCGCCACGCCAGCGCAGTGCTGGATACCGAAAGCAGCTTCGCCGGCACCGTGCCGGTGGACGTCAATGCGATTCCGCCGGGCGCCATCGACCACATCGAAATCCTGCGCGACGGCGCCGGCGCGCAATACGGCAGCGATGCGGTGGCTGGCGTCATCAACATCGTGCTGAAGCAGCAGCGCACCGGCGGCTCGGCCTCGGTCAGCTACGGCGCCAACCACACTGACTTCAAGCCTAGCGACGAGACCAAGACCGACGGCCAGACCAAGATCGTCAACGCCGACTACGGCGTACCGCTGGGCGACGCCGGCTTCTTCCGCTTCGGCGCCGAAAGCCGCAGCCGCAATCCGACCCAGCGCGCCGGTTTCAGCGACGCCGGCTGGACGTCGTGGAACTACACGCCGGCCGACCAGGCCCTGGACGGCAAGGTCGTATTCAAATCCGGCGACTCGCAATCGCACAATAACTACGCCTTCTACAATGCGCTGCTGCCGCTGGGCGATGGCATTGACGCCTACTCGTTCGCCACCGCCAACCAGCGCAAATCGGACGGCAGCGCCTACTTCCGCTATCCGGGCGATCCGTCGAATGTGGCAGCGGTGTACCCGAACGGCTACCGCCCGGTCACGCACGGCGACTCGACCGACGTCAGCATCGTGGCGGGCGTGCGCATCGCCAGCGGCGGCTGGAACTGGGACCTCAGCGCCCGTCACGGTAGCAACAAGTTCGACTACGACGTCAGCAACTCGCTGAACGCCTCGCTGGGCGCGCAAAGCCCGACCAGCTTCCACCTGGCCTCGTTTGATTATCGCCAGAACGCCGTCAACGCCGACCTCACGCGCAAGCTGAACTTCGGCGTGCCGGTCAACCTCGCCATCGGCGCCGAGTACATCCGCGAAACCTACACCAGCGCGCCGGGCGATGCCGCCTCCTACGCCGCCGGCGCCGTCACCGATGCGCCGCCGGGCGCGCAAGCCGGCCCCGGTCTGCGTCCGCAGGATGCGTTTGATGGCAGCCGCCATATCAGCTCAGTCTACGTTGACATCGAAAGCGACATCACCCGCCAGTTGCTGGTCGGCGCTGCCGCGCGCTACTCGGACTACAGCGATTTCGGCAGCGCCAGCACCGGCAAGCTGTCGGCGCGCTACAAGTTCACCGACCAGTTCCTGCTGCGCGGCTCGCTGTCCAACAGCTTCCGCGCGCCGGCGCTGGTACAGACCGGATTCCGCTTCTCCACGCTCAACTTCGACAGCGACGGCAGCGGCTTGCAAACGGCCTCCCTGCTGCCAGCCAGCGATCCCTTGGCGCGCGCGTTTGGTGCGCAAGACCTGAAGCCGGAGAAATCCACCAACCTGTCGCTGGGCCTGGCATGGAAGCCGGCGCGCAACACCAGCTTTACGCTGGACGGCTACCGCATCAGGATCAAGGACCGCATCACCCGCACCAGCGATCTGCAAAGCGACGCCGCCACCGCCTACCTGGCCGGCATCGGCCGCAGCGATATCCAGTCGGTGGCCTACCTGGCCAACCTGCTGGACACCACCACCACCGGCCTCGACGCGGTGCTGAACCACGACCTGTCGGTCACCGGCGGCAAGCTGAACCTGAGCGCCGCGCTGAACCTGAACAAGACGCGCATCGACAGCGTGCATCAGAGCTCGGCTGCGCTGGCGCAGATCGACCCTGACCTGACGGTGCTGACCGACACCAGCCTGTTCCGCATCCGCAATGCCTCGCCCAAAAACAAGCTGGTGCTGAGCGCCGACTGGCAGGCGGCGCAATGGGGCCTGCTGGCGCGCGCCACGCGCTTCGGCCCGCTGAAGGACTTCTCGTATGACGAAGATGCCGAAGTCGTCGACGGTGTGCACGCGCAACGCTTCGGCGCCGTCTGGACGCTGGATCTGGAAGCGCAATACAAGCTGACCAAGCAGCTGACGCTGTCGCTGGGCGCCGACAACATCCTCGACCGCTATCCGCAACGCGTGCGCGAAACCAACAACGCCACCTACGGCGGCGCCCTGCCCTACAACTTCATCAATCCGATCGGCGTGAACGGCGCATACTTCTATGCGCGCGCCCGCTACACTTTCTGACCTCAAGGACACCATGAAAAAACTGCTGATCACCCTCGCCCTGAGCGCCGCACTGAGCGCGCCAGCCTTCGCCGCCAAGAACGCGCTGGTGCTGCAAACCGACTTCGGCACCTCCGACGGCGCCGTCTCCGCCATGCGCGGCGTGGCCTACGGCGTCGACGCCAGCCTGACGGTGGCCGACCTGACCCACAACATTCCCGACTACGATATCTGGGTGGGCGGCTACCGCCTGTTCCAGACTGCGAACTACTGGCCGGAAGGCACGGTGTTTGTCTCGGTGATCGATCCGGGCGTGGGCACCGAGCGCAAGTCGGTGGTGCTGAAGACCAAGGCAGGCCGCTACTTCGTCGGCCCGGACAACGGCCAGTTCACGCTGATCGCCGAGCGCGACGGCGTGGCCGAGGTGCGCGAGATCGACGAAAGCATCAACCGCCGCGCCGGCTCGGGCGAGTCCTACACCTTCCATGGCCGCGATGTGTACGCCTATGTCGGCGCGCGCCTGGCGTCCGGCGCCATCAGCTACGAGCAGGTCGGTCCGGTGCTGGCAAGCGAGTCCGTTATCAAGATCCCTTACCAGAAGGCCGCGCTCAGCGACGGCAAGCTGCGCGGCATCATCCCGGTGCTGGACGTCAAATACGGCAACGTCTGGACGAATATTCCGAAATCGCTGTTCGAACAGCTGGGCGTGAAGGAGCACGAACTGGTGCAGGTGCGCTTCTTCCACAACAAGAAGCTGGTGAATACCGTGGTGGCGCCGTATGAACACACTTTTGGCGGCGTGGCCAAGGGCAAGCCGGTGGTGTATCTGAATAGCCTGCTGGACGTCGCGGTCGCCCTCAACCAGGGCAACTACGCGGCGAAGAACAAGATCGAGTCCGGCGTGGATTGGGAAGTGGAAGTCAGCAAGGCGAAGAAATAATCAGCGCAAGGCGTCCTGTTTTTTCACGATACGCTCAAGTGCTGAACGCAGCGACTTGAGCGCTTGGCTGGCCGCTTCCAGCTGCCGGGCGTCCTCGGCGCTTTGCGCCGATTGTGACGCGCCCAGCATCGCCAGGCTGCTGGCTTCGGCTTCGGCAGAAGCCTGTTGCTCGGCATAGGCCTGACGGCCTTCCTCGTAGCCATCGGCGGCCTCGGTATCGACAGTCGCCGACGCAGCGCCATCCTCGGCCGGCATGGCGTTGATATCAGGGATGCCGGCATCGGACGACGTCCGCAGCACGCCGGCCGCCTGCTTCAGCTGATTGGCCAGTTGTTTCAATTGTTGCAACACCGCCTTGGCATCCTTGCCACCGAACAGCGCCAGCATCTTGCGCAGCGCTTCGATCTGCTTCTTGATTTCCTCGACGCGCTGCCGGGCCAGGGATTTCTGGTCCTGATCGACACGGTTCGATATCTGGTCGATCGCTTGTGCGTTGTTGCGCGCGGTTTCCATCTGCTTCTGGAGCAGATCCATATAAGCATCGCTGCTGGCGGAGAAATTGGTGGAAATGGAAAGCATGGTGTCATCCTGCGTATAGGCTTGGTCAATCAATACAGGCGACTGCAACTGCCGTTTCGTTAAACAGCCGTTGCATCTTTGCTACTTTCGCTTGATCTTGGGGAAGCGCAGCTTGTAATGCAGCCCCATGCCGGGCGCGCTGACCACTTTCACCGTGCCACCCAGCGCACCCGTCACCAGGTTGTACAGGATGTGTGCGCCCAGGCCGCTGCCGCCGGAGCCACGCTTGGTGGTGAAGAACGGGTCGAACAGCTGTGCCAGCGTGCCGCTGTCCATGCCGACGCCATCGTCGCTGTAGTCGAATTCGACAAAGTCGCCCTCCACCTTGCCGGTGATCTTGATCTTGCCCGACTGCCCTTCCTCAAAGCCGTGCACCAGCGAGTTGACCACCATATTGGTGACAATCTGCGAAATGGCGCCGGGGAAGCTGGCCATATTGATCTGGTCGTCGCAATCGATCTGTACCTGGATCGGCTTGCCCTTCAGCTTTGGTTGCAACGACAACAACACTTCATCCAGGTATTTGCGCAGGTTGAAGCTGCGGATATCGTCCGACGACTGGTCAACCGCCACCTGCTTGAAGCTGCGCACCAGTGCGGCCGCGCGCTGGGTGTTGGTGGTCATGATCTTCAGCGACTGGTCGATGATCTCGAAGAACTGGTTCAGGCCATCCTCATCCAGCGCGCCGTTGGCGAGATCCTCGCGGGTCAGCTTCAGTTCTTCCACCAGATGGCTGGTGGCGGTCACGCAAATGCCCAGCGGCGTATTGATTTCATGCGCGACGCCAGCCACCAGCCGGCCCAGCGAGGCCAGTTTCTCTTGTCGCACCAGTTCGCCCTGCGCATCCTTCAGCGAGGTCAGCGCGCTTTCCAGCGCGGCGTTCTGCTGCTCCAGCGTTTCCTTGGCCTGGCGGATCTGGCGGTCGGCCTGCATGCGGGCGATCGCCACCGCGACGTGACTGGCCATGAAGGCCAGGATGTCGAGGTCGGCCTGGGTGTACTGCACCGTGTCGTCGTAGCTTTGCACGATGATGACGCCGTAAGCCTGGTCGCCCAGCAGCATCGGCGCGCCCATCCAGCTGGCGATTTCTACATTGCCGAGCGGGTGCTCCATCTCGCCGGTGTCGACCAGCGCCTGGAAACCGGCGCGATCCAGCAGCATCGCCTGCTTGCGCTGCAGGATGTACGAGGACATGCCAACGCCATAGTCGAAGCGCTTGACCGGCGCGTGCTCATCCTTCTCATCGACAAAATACGGAATGCTGATTTCTTGCGTGTCCGGGTGGTACAGCGCCATCAGGAAGTTCTTGGCCGGCACCAGTTCGCTGATGATCTGGTGCAGGCGCATATTGAGGCGGCTGCCGCCGGTGGCGGTGGCCGACAGATTGGCCAGCTCGTACAGCGCGCGCTGGATGTTTTCCGCGCGGCGGCGCTCGGCCACTTCGTGCTGCAACTGGGCGGTGCGCTCATGCACTGCGCGTTCCAGCCGGTCGACGCTCTGCAAGCCCTGCAAGGCGCTGGATACGTGGTGCGAGATCAGCGCAAACAGCGCCTGGTCTTCCTCGCTGAACGTATGCTGCTTGTCATAGCTCTGGATTACCACCGCGCCCAGCACCTGATGGTTCTGGTCGAGCAGCGGGCAACCCATCCAGTGCTCGGCAATGGTGCCGATGCCGAAACCGGCGTTGTCCTCGCGCTTGGAGACGTGCTCGGCCGCCGTCATGACGATGCTTTCACGCGCGCGTATCACCGCCTCGGTGGGCGACTCGCCTGGCACCAGTTCGAACAGTTCGTCGCGGCTGGGCGCGTCGTCCACTTCGTCAACGAAATAGACAAAGCGCACCAGGTTGGGCGGGCCATCCTCGTTGCTCAGCGCGACGAAGAAGTTGGCCGCATACATGATGCGGCCCAGCGCCGCATGCACGGCTTGCAGAAATTCACTGATATCAGTGCAGCTGCTGGATTTCTGCCCGATTTCGAGCAGCACGGTCTGGACGGCTTCCAGCCGGGAGAGACGACTTTCCATCGATTTTCCTATGTTTATGGCCTTGCGATACATGCGCACAGGAAATACTAGCAGGTCGTGCCCCGGCGGGAAACCGCTCAGCGCATTTTCACGGCTTTTTGTAGCTGTTTTCGATCCAGTTGCTGGCGCTGGTGGCGCTCAGCTTGAAGGTCGGGGCGACGCGTACCCGGGCCAGCTCCTCGCCGTACTGGTCGAAGGCGCTCAGCGTGGCGTACGGATCATCCTCGTCCGGCGTGATGTCCAGGCAGACTTTCACCGGGCCGTCATCAGTGCCGACGGTGACGTTCTTGTGCAACTGGGCGTGCAATTGCTGCTCGTGGCGGCGGATCACCTCGTTGGCGGTCTTGACCAGCGTGTTGAAGGCGTTCACGTCAAGCGGCTTGGGATTCTTCTTGTCGCGACCCATGGTCCACGGCCCCACCAGCGCCGGCTCCGGTTCGCCGTCCTTGATCATCGCCACCGCCCAGCCGTCGTCATCCTCGTTTTTGATGACGCGCGCGGTCCAGCCATTGCCTTGCCACAGGCGATCCTCTTGCACCAGTGCATCATCGTCTGCATCGTGGTAGTCATTACTCATACTTATGGTCGTGTCGAAAGAAAGAAGGGGATGGAATAATAAGCGGCTCGCACCGTAACAACAATAGGAACCCGGCAACCATGCGCAAGATTCTTCCCGCCCTGCTCGCAATCGCCTGCGGCAGCGCCACCGCCCAAAGCAATGTCCAGATCTATGGCCGCCTGAATGTTGGACTGGAAAGCCTGCAAAACGACGGCACGCGCGTCTCGCGCCTGAGCAACAACCGCTCGGTGCTCGGCTTTAACGGCAGCGAAGACCTGGGTGGCGGCACCAGAATCATCTTCCAGATCGAAGGCACGCTGGCACCAGATACCGGCGCCGGCAGCCCGGCCGCACGCGACACCCGCCTTGGCATCCAGGGCTCCGCCGGCACTTTATTCGCCGGCAACTGGGTGACGCCGTACAACGGTGCCACCGCCGGCCTCGATCCCTACTACCCGACCACCGCCGGCTACATGAGCATCATGGGCAACGGCGCCGGCGCCACCGTCAGCAACACCAGCGACACCTCATCTTTCGACCGCCGCCAGCAGAACAGCGTCCACTACTGGACACCGGTATGGAACGGCCTGCAACTGCGCGTGGCGCAGGGCATGAGCGAAGAACGCCCGGCCAACAGCGCCAAGCCATCGCTGACCTCAGCGGCGCTGGTTTACGAGCAAGGCCCGTGGTACGCCACCGCCGCCTACGAGCGCCATCACGCATATCAGGGACCTGGATTGAACGACAGCGCCGCCAAGCTCGGCGCCGGCTACCGTTTCGGCGACACCCGCGTGGCGCTGGTGGCCGAAAAGCTGCGCTACGAAACCGCCGCCGGCACGCTGGAGCGCAACGATACCTACGCCTCCGTCACCCACCAGGTCGGCCGTGGCGTCTTCAAGCTGGGTGTCGGCCATGCCGGCGACGGCAGCGGCAGCGCACCCACCGGCACCACCATCGGCTACGCCCGCAAGGGCGACGACACCGGTGCCACCCACATCACCGCAGGCTACGACTACAACCTGTCGAAGCGCAGCACCGTCTACGCCTACTACAGCCACCTGAACAACGACCGCAACGGCGTAGTCGACTTCGCCATCAACAGCCTCGGCGCACAGCCAGGCGCCACGCTAAAAGGCCTGGTGCTGGGGCTGCGCCATAATTTCTAAAAGGCACCACCGACACCCGCACAGCACAGGCGTCAGGGTCTGACCCCGTACGGGGTACTATCAAACTAGCAAGTCACGCAAGGAGTCCGCTCGGTGATCGGCGGTTTCGGTGGCGCGATGCGCGGGTCGATGGCCGGCTCCGGTGTCTGGTAGCTGAACGGCGTGATGATGATAGGCGGTATCGCGGGGGGTGCCGAAGGCGGGCCTTTCGGGCCTCCGCCAGACAGACGCTGGGCGCTACGCTGGCGCCTTGTACAGTGACGTACCGAAGGGATCGATTGCCCTTCGCTCATTGCAAGCCAAGCCATGTCATGCCCTCCAGGTGGAAAGTGAGATTATCAGTTTAGCCCACCATATCTTTAAATCAAGGTCCAATCTGCCTGCCGGCACGGCTTATCGCCGCTGGCACGCGTTCCATCCCGCAAATCCGCCGGTCTGTCGCAATCCGTTGGCCCGTTGCGCCTCGCATCGGTACAGTTCAACCATGCCAAACGGCATGACAATATCAACAAACGGGGTAACGCCATGAACACGAAAGCCAAAAAACTGATCTTCGCCGCCTTCATCCTGCTGCTGGCGGTTGCCGCTTGCCAATCGTTCTTTGGCGACGGCATGCATGTCAACATCGATGGCGATGAAATCGATGGTCCACTGGGCGCGATGCTGGCCCTGGTGTTCGGCGGCGCCGGCATGCTGCTGGCCGGCCTGATCATGGTCTGCGTGGCGATCTTCCTGTGTGTGCTGTTCGCCAGCCTCGGCATCCTGGCCGTGTTCGGCGTGGCGCTGGCGGCGGTGGTCGCGGTCGCGGCGGTGTCGCCCCTGCTGCTGCCGCTGCTGATCCCGATCGGCCTGTACTGGTTGTTCGTCAGCCGCCCACGCAAGCAACGCCGCGTCGCTACCATCGAACAAGCTGTGTAAGTTTCAACCGGAAGCGGCCGGGACCTGATGCCCCGGCCGATCCGCCTCGCCATCCATCAGTTCCACCCGGTTGCGGCCACCGCGCTTGGCGCAGTACAAAGCCTGATCGGCGCGGCTCAGCGCCGGATCGCCACCCGCACTCTTCCCACCCATGACGGCCACGCCGATGCTGACGGTAATGTGCAGCGTGACGCCCTCCTCCAGCAGCATCGGTTTCTGCTCCACCCGCTGCCGCAGGCGCTCGGCAAATACCGCCGCCGCTGCCAGGTCCGTCCCCGGCAGCAGGATCGCAAACTCCTCGCCGCCGACGCGGCCTGGCATGTCGATCTTGCGCTGGCTGTCGCGCATCAGCTGCGCCAGCTGGCGCAGCACGGTGTCGCCGGCCGCGTGGCCATATTCATCGTTGATGCGCTTGAAATGATCGATATCCAGCAACAGCACCGCCGCGCAGGCGCCGATGTCGCGTTGCAGGCGGCCCTGTTCATCCTCCAGCCGACCCATGAACTCGCGCCGGTTCGGCAGCCCGGTGAGGAAGTCGGTGGTAGCGAACACGCGCAACTCGTCGTCCATGCGCCGGCGTTCGGTGATGTCCAGCGTGGAGACGATGACGAAGTCCAGGCTGTGCGTATGACCCGGCATCACCAGCAAGGTCAATTCATTCAGTCGCGCCACGCCGTCGAGCCGCTCGAAGCTGCCCTCGCAGGCAAAGAAGTGCCGTCCCTGCGCCAGCGCCGTCACTGCGCGCGCGAAATTCGGCATGGCGGCGGCGTCGAAGTTTTGCGCCAGCGTCAGTTCGCCGACATTCTTGCGGCCGTGCGGCGCTGCCACCTGTTCCAGCGCGGCGGCGTTGACATCGACGATGCGCACCAGCGATGCCAATCGCCGCAGCTGACTCGGATTCGCCTGCAGGTAGGCCGCCAGGTCGTCGATGCCGGACAACTCCAGTTCAGCCAGCGCGCCACGCACCGCCGACCAGTCCTGCTCCCACAGCGCCACTGGCGCGTGATCGTACAGGCTGCGGAAGCGCGCTTCGCCGACCCGCAGCGCCACCGCCGCCTGCGCCTGCTCGATCGCAATACCGGCCAGCCGCGCGCCCTGCTCGATCAACGCGATATTCGCCAGGCTGGGCAAGCGTGCCTCGTGGTGGTAGATCGCAAATGTACCAAGCACCGCGCCGCTGGTGCTGATGATCGGATCGGACCAGCACGAACCTAGCCGCGCCTGCAAGGCCAGGTCGCGATACTCCGCCCACGATGGCGCGCTGCGGATATCTTCGACGATCACGCGGCCACGCGTCAGCACCGCCTGGCCGCACGCGCCCAGGCCGGAACAAATCGACTTGCCATGCATGGCGGCGTTGAAGAAGCCCGGCAGGCTGGGCGCGGCGCCGACCAGCAGATGTTCACCGCTTTCGTCCAGCAGCAGGATGCTGCATAACATGTCCTCGTTAGCCGCCTCCACACCCAGCACCACGCTTTCCAGGATGGTTTGCAGCGGCGCGCCCGTTGCCAGCAGTTCCAGCACATGGCGGCGCGTCTGCTCACGCTGTTCGATGTGCGTGCGTTCGGTGATGTCGCGAAACGACCAGATGCGCGCCGGCTCGCTGCCCAGCAGCAGGCCGCGCGTGTGCTTCTCGATCACCCGGCCATCCTTCAGGTGCAGCACTTCGCTCTGTTCTTCCTGCACGGCGCCCTCCAGCTGCGGACCGCAATCCGGATGGTGCAGCTGTCCGCACATATGGTTCATCAACACCGCGCCGTCGCTTTGCCAGTCGAGGTATTCCGGCACATTCCACAATTCGCGGAAGCGGCGATTCGAGTTGAGCACCGAGCCTTTCAGGTTGTCGACCAGGATGCCGTCGATGGTGGAATCCAGAATGCTGCGCAACATGGCCTGGCTGCGCTGCGCACTGTCGGCCAGTACCATCAGCGTGTTCTGGCCTTCCTTCAATTCCGCCGCCAGGGCGCGGCTGCGCTGCAAACCTTCGCGCGCACGTACGCGGCCGCGCGCCAGCAACCACGTAAGCCACGCCAGCAGCACGCTCAACGCAAACCCGGACCAGGCAATCTGCTGCGCCTTGTCGTTGCGCAGCGGCGCTCCGCCAGGCAGCAGGGAGATGCGCAGCGTCCAGCGGTGATTGGCGATGCTGATCTGTTGCCGCGTCGAGCGCAGATGATCGCCTGCATCGGGCACGCTGTCGTACATCAGCGCATCGTGCTCGATGGCGTCGCCATCGTAGATCTCCACATCCAGCGCGGCGGCGCGCGGGCCGCCCAGCCCCGCCATCAGGTCGCCGGTGCGGAACGGCGCATAGACCCAGCCACGAATGGCCGCGCGGCGCTGCGCCAGCGTGGCGATCGGTTGCGGATGGTTGAACACCGGCAGCACCACCAGGAAGCCCGCCTGCACCGGCTCTCCCGCTTCCTGCACCAGGCGGATTTTCGCGCTCATGGCCGGCTGGCCTGAATCGCGCGCCTGTTCCAGCGCGCTGCGGCGGTGCGTTTCCGACGCGGTATCGTAGCCGAAGGCGCGGCGATTGTTGTCGTTGAACGGTTCGAGGTAGACGATGGGCGCATACCATGCCCGTTCGCCATCCGGTGCAATGCGGTAGTCGGGGAAGCCCTGGCGTCGCACTGCCGCTTCATGCGCCGCGCGCTGGTCCTTGCCGACCATCTGCATGAAGCCGACGCCGTGCACGCCGGGGAAGTGACGGTTCAGGTCCTGGCCGGTGAGATAGGTGCTGAACTCGTCGCGGTCAACCAGCTGCGAACTGGCGAACAGCCCCTGCACGCCATACAGCACCTGCACATAGGTCTGCATGCGCTGATCGAGATTATTGACCAGTTCCCGCACGCGGCCTTCAAAGTCGGCCCGCACATCGTGCTCGGCGTCGACATTGGCGCCATGCCACAGGGCTGCGGTAACGCCCAGGCAGCCGGTCAACACCAGCACTGGCAGGATGCCCGGTGAGAGCAGATCCTGCAGGCGGCGCAGCCGTGCCGGGGCGCGGGCGGGCATTTACACCTCGGCGCCCACAAACTGATGGTAACCCCGCGCGCGCAGGGCGCACGCCGGGCAGGTGCCGCAGCCGTAGCCCCAATCGTGCAGCGCGCCGCGCTCGCCCAGGTAGCAGGTGTGGGTGCCGCTGCGGATCAGGTCCACCAGCACCTGGCCGCCGAGTTCCTCAGCCAGTTCCCAGGTCTGTTTTTTATCGCGCCACATCAGCGGCGTTTCCAGCTTGATGCGGGTGTCCATGCCGAGATTGAGCGCCACCTGCAGCGCCTTCATGGTGTCGTCGCGGCAGTCCGGATAACCAGAGAAATCGGTTTCACACATGCCGCCCACCAGCACCGTCAGGCCACGGCGATAAGCCACGGTGGCGGCCACCGTCATGAACAGCAGGTTGCGGCCGGGGACAAAGGTGTTCGGCAGGCCGTTGGCTTGCGTTTCAATCGCAATGTCATGGGTCATCGCGGTTTGCGAAATGGCCGAGATCAGCGACAGGTCGATCATGTGGTCTTCGCCCAGCCTGGCGTCCCACCCGGCGGAATGGGCGCGCAGGCTTTGCAGCAGTTGCGGCCGCACCGTCAGCTCGACGGCGTGGCGCTGGCCGTAATCGAAACCAATGGTTTCAACCCGTGCGTAGTTTTTCAGCGCCCAGGCGAGGCAGGTAGTGGAGTCCTGGCCTCCGCTAAACAGGACCAGGGCGGAATCGGTAGGCAGCATAGTTCTTTCCAGATGAAGCAATATTATAAGTACGCCATGTTTCAGGGCAATCCGGTAACATGCGGTATAGCGCAAACCTTATGGAGTCTCATGTTACCGGCATCGCCAGCAAAAAAACGGACAGGATCACGAATTTTGGCACAAGTTGTGACAAAAGGGTCCGTCGGCCTCGTTGCGGCCGTGTTGACCATGGTGGCGCAGGCGGCGGAAGGTCTGAAATACGAGGTACGCATCGATGCGCCAAACGATGTGCGCGAGCTGTTGCAGGATAATCTGGACCTGGTGCGTTTTCGCGGCAATGACCGCATCGACCGCGAGCAGCTGCAACGGCTGGTGCGCGTAGCGCCGGAACAGATCCGCACGCTGGTCGCTACCGATGGTTACTATTCGCCGCAGGTCAGCGCCACGCTGGATCGCGAGTCGTCGGACACGCCGGTGGTGCAGGTCAAGGTGACGCCGGGCGACCCTGTGCGCGTCGGTGAGATCGACCTGTCCTTGCAAGGCTTCGCGCCCAATCCCGAACAGCCGGCGGACAAGCAGTTCGATGTCAACACACTCAAGGCTGGATGGCCGCTGAAGAAGGGCGAGGTATTCCGCCAGAACGAATGGGAATCGGCCAAGCGCTCGATCCTGCGCTCGGTGGTGCAGACGCGCTATCCGCGCGCACAGCTGGTGGAGAGTCAGGCGACCGTCGATCCGGAGCAGCACCTGGCTCAGCTGCGGGTGGTGATCGACAGCGGCCCGGAGATGCGCTTCGGCGAGCTGCGCATCGAGGGGCTGAAGCGCTATCCGGATAAGGTGGTGCGCAACCTGAACCAGATCCATCCTGGCGATTACTACAGCGAGGCGGCGCTGCAATCCTATCAATCGCGCCTGCAGGACACCGGCTACTTCGCCAGCGTGGAAGTCAGCGCCGACACCAGCGCCATCCTCAACGAACAACTGGACGCCGCCGCCATGACGCCGGAGCAGAACGCCGCCGCGTCGATGGCGCCACTGCCCTTGCTGGTGCGCGTGGTGGAAAACAAGCGCAAGAACGTCAGCGCCGGTGTCGGTTATTCAACCAATACCGGCAACCGCGCCTCGCTGACGTATGACGACCTGTCGGTGTTCGGCCTGCGCATGAAGAGCGCGCTGACGCTGGAAACCAAGAAGCAGACCGCCACCAGCAATTTCTATTTCCCGATCACGCCGGAAGGCTACAACGACAGCGTTGGTGCCTCGTTTGAGCGCAGCGATATTTCGGGCGAGGTGACCAGCGTGGCCAGCCTGGCCGCCAAGCGCGCCTGGGGCACACCGCTGCTGGAACGTAACCTGACGCTGGAGCTGCTGACCGAGACCAAGACGGTGGGCGGCATTCCGTCCAGCCAGAGCAAGAGTTTGCCGCTGACTTATGGCGTCACCTGGCGCAAGCTGGATAACCTGCTGTTCCCGACCAAAGGCTATGCGCTGAACGCGCAGCTGGGCGGCGCGCTGCTGCCGGTACTGACCGATGAAAAATTCATCCGTGGCTACACGCGCGGCGTGCTGTATATGCCGCTTGGGACGCGCTCCAACGCCATCTTCCGCGGCGAGTTTGGCGCTCTGGCGTCGGGCAGCAAGAACGGCGTGCCAGCGGTGTATCTGTTCCGCGCCGGTGGCGACCAGTCGGTGCGTGGCTACGGCTATCAGGAGCTGGGCGTTCCGCTGGATGGCGCAATCACCGGCGGCCGCTATGTGGCGACAGCCAGCGCAGAATATCAGTACTGGTTCAAGCCGCAATATGGCGCGGCGGTTTTCTATGACGCGGGTAATGCGGGCGATACGATCAGTGCCTTGCATCCCAAGTCCGGTTATGGCGTCGGCGGGCGCTGGAAGAGTCCTGTGGGACCGATCAATGTCGACGTGGCGTACGGCCACGCGGTCCGCAAATATCGTATGCACTTCTCGCTGGGATTCACTTTCTGATGGCTGACCAACAAGACACTCCTCAAGAAACCGTTGTTGCGCCACGCCGCCGCTGGCCGCGCCGGGTGGCGATCGGATTCGGCGTGCTGGTGGCGCTGCTGGTCGGCGCCTTCTGGCTGCTGGGCCGCGAGTCAACCTTGCAGCAGCTGGTGCAGCGTTTGTCGGCGGCCAGTGGCGGGCAGATTACGGTGACGGGCGTGAGCGGTTCGCTGTACCACCGCATGCATATCGATAAGCTGGTATATCGCTCGAAAGATAGCGTGGTGACGGCGGAGCAGATCGATATCAACTGGTCGCCGTTGCAGTATTTTTCGGAGGGGCTGACCATCAGCGAGCTGCATGCGCGCAGCCTGCTGGTGCAGAGCACCGGGCCTTCCGAGCCAGCCAGGATGCCGGAGTCGCTGGCCTCGCCGATCAAATTGAGCATCTCCGACGGCCGGCTGGACAAGCTGACCTTGGCCAGCGAGGCTGGCAGCGATGTGATCGAAAGCCTGCGCTTCCAGCTCAATGGCGATCGCAAGGAATGGCGACTGCAAAATGCGTCGGCACGCACCGCGTTCGGCGATATCAAGGCCGATGCGACCATCGCCGGCAGCAAACCGTTTGCGCTGAACGGCAAGGCGACGCTGACGTATGGCGCGACCGCTGCGCGCGACGGCGCGGCGGCGAATGATCGCGGCGCGATGAGCGCTTCGGCAGCGGGTGCGGACGGACACGGCGCTGCAACGAGCAAGCCTGGCGCAGTGACCGGCGGGCACGCCGAGGTGGCTCCGGGCGGCGCGCGGTTGGCGGTGCAGGTGGCTGGCGATTTGTCGCTGTTGTCGCTGAAGCTGCAAGGCGCGGCGAATGGCGCGAGTGGCGAGGCGGCGTTGTCGCTGGCGCCGTTCGACAAGATCATCCTGCGCGCCATCGACCTGACCGGCCGCGATCTCGATCCCGCCGGCTTCGACGCCACGTGGCCGGAAGCAAAGTTCAGTCTGAAACTGACCGCTGCCATCGCCGCCAACCAGAAACTCTCCGGCCAGTTCGCCCTGCTCAACCAGGGCAAGGCCGCGCCGCTGGACCAGAGTGGCCTGCCGCTGCAAGCCTTTAGCGGCCGTCTGGACGGCACCCTCACCTCCTCCGTGCTGGACAACGTGCTGCTGGACCTCGGTCCGGCCGGAAAATTCACCGGCGGCGGCAAGGTAGACCGCAGCGGCCCCGAAGCCGGCATCGACGCCGCCCAGTTCAAGCTGCGCACCGAACGCCTGGACCTGAAGAACATCCACACCAGCATCAACAAGACCGCCATCGCCGGCGACATCAGCGCCACCAGCACGCCGAAAAAACAAACGTTGGCTGCGGCGCTGGTGGACAAAGGCATGCGCCTCGACCTGCAAGCTACGCTGGCCGACGCCTTGCTGCAACTGCACCAGCTTCGCCTGCAGGCCAAGAAAGGCAGCATCACCGCCACCGGCCAAGCCAGTCTGAAAGACAAACAGGAATTCAGCGCCAAAGTCAGCGCCGATCATTTCGATCCGTCCGCGCTGGGCACCGGCTATCCGATCGCCGACCTGAATGCCGACATCAACGCCAAAGGCGCTTTGACGCCAGCATGGCAAGTGGCGGCTGACTTCAACATCAAGGCCAGCAAGCTGATAGGCCAGGCGCTAACCGGCAAGGGAAAACTGAATGCGGATGCCCGACATATCAGCGGCGTCGACGCACACCTGTCGCTGGCACAGAACACCGCCGATATCAGCGGCAATTTCGGCGCACCCGGCGAACAACTGAAATGGAAGATCGATGCGCGCCAGCTCTCGGCAGTAAGCAGCGACCTGCTGGGCGCGATCACGGCCAGCGGCATCGTCACCGGCGCCATGGACGCGCCGCGCAGCAGCTTCGAGGCTGACGCGCGAGGCCTGGCGTTTGCTTCGGCCAAGCGGCCGGCTGACAGTGTGATACACGCTTCCGGCGACGTGGCCATGGTCAAGGGCACGCCGGAGCTGAAGCTGACCGGCAGCATCCAGCGCCTGAATCCCGCCAGCTTCGGCGCCGCGCAAGCGGGCGCCATCAATGCCACCTTCAGCGGCGATGCCCGCTTGGCCGGTGACTGGCGTGCGGCGTTGAACCTGGCCTTGCAGCCGTCCACGTTTGCCAATGCGCCGCTATCGGGCTACGCGAAGCTGACAGCCTCCAAGGGCGCGATCAGCAATGCGGATATCGACTTGCATCTGGCGTCCAACAGCTTGCAGGCCAAGGGCAGCTTCGGCAGCGCGGCGGACAAGCTGGAGTGGCGTCTCGATGCACCGCAGCTTGGCGCGCTCGGCCCGCAGTTCGGCGGCGCGCTGCGCGCCAGCGGCACCGCATCCGGCACCAGCGCCCGCCCCGCCATCGCACTGACGCTCGACGGCAGCAATCTGCGCGCGCCCGGCCAGCAACAAGTCGCCACGATACGCGGCAGCGCCACGCTGGGCAACACCATCGCCATGGCCAGCGGCTCGACGTTCGGCGGCGGTGCGACGTTCGCCAGCGGCGCGACCACCAGCGTGGGCAATAGCGCGGCGCGTGGCACCACCAGCGGCGCGGCAGAAAACGGCCGCCAGACGCGCGGACCGGGCAGCGGCGCCACGGCTAGTGCGCGTGGCACGGGGCGCGGCAACGCGGCTGTGGAAGCGACGGCGGATGTGCCGCTGGTTAGCGACATCGAAATCACGCGCTATGTATCGCCATCGATCTCGCTCGACCGCGTGCGGCTGCAAACCAGCGGCACGCGCTCCGCCCACATCATCCAGCTGAGCGCCGCCAATCCCGACTTCGACGCCGCGCTGCGCGTCAAAGGCAGCTGGGCCGACGACACCTGGACCGGCGCCATCGACACCCTGCAAAACAAAGGCCGCTTCGCATTGACGCTGGCCGCGCCAGCGCCACTGAAACTCAGCGCCCCGCAAGACACCGGCGTCGCCGGCCTGCTCAAGCCGGAACAGATCGCCCTGGGCAGCACCGTCATCAACCTGCCAGCCGGCAGCATCCGCATCGACAATCTGGAAAAAACCGGCGCCACCTGGCGCAGCAACGGCCGCGCCGCCGGTGTGCCAGTCAACTATCTGGCGCAATTGTCCGACGCCTGGCGCGACAACGTCCGCAGCAACATGACCATCGGCGCCGAATGGGGCGTCAACCTGCAAGCCGCCACGCGCACGCTGGCTGGCATGGTCCACGTCTACCGCGAACAGGGCGACCTGACCATCATCGGCGCCGACCTGCCGCAAGCGCTCGGCCTGCGCACGCTGGATGCCCGTGCCGACGTCAACGACGGCACGCTGCGCGTGCAGCTCAGCGTCGACGGCACCCGCGCCGGCCAGGCAAAGCTGGACGGCAGCGCCCAGCTGCACGATGGCCGCCTGGCCGACGACAGCACCTTCACGCTCACCGGCAGCGCCAATATGGGCTCCCTGGCCTGGCTCGCACCACTGGCCGGTCAACCGGGCCTGGAAATCGACGGCACCTTCAAGATGGACGTCAACGGCAGCGGCACCATCGCCGCGCCACAACTGAGCGGCGACATCACCGGCGACAAACTGGTGGTCAACTGGCTCGACCAAGGCATCAAGCTGCGCAACGGCCAGTTGCAGGCACGCCTGAGCGGCGACCAGCTGCAACTGCAAAAGCTGGCCTTCGACGGCGCCCAGGGCCGCGCCCAGGCCGACGGCTGGATACGTTATGCGGCCAACGAAGCGACCATGCAACTCAAGCTTACCGCCGACAAGCTGGAAGTGCTGTCGCGCCCCGACCGCATCCTGGTCATCAGCGGCAGCAGCAGCCTGGTGCGCGACGCCAAACACTTCCAGCTGGACGGCAAGGTACGCGCCGACCGCGCCCGCATCGAACTGGCCGGCGCCAACACGCCAACGCTGAGCGACGACGTGGTGATCGTCGGCAAAGGTGCGCCACAAGTGAAAGCGCCGCAAGGCATGCCGCTGAACGTCGACATCGAAGCGGACCTCGGCAACGACTTCAACCTGAGCGGCAAAGGGCTGGATGCGCAACTGGCCGGCGCTCTGCGCATCCGCGTTGCCGATCGCCGCCCGCCGCGCGTCAACGGCAGCATCCGCGTGGTCAACGGCACCTATGCGGCCTATGGCCAGAAGCTGGCGATCGACCGCGGCGTCATCAACTTCACCGGCGCCTATGACAACCCAGGCCTGAACATCCTCGCGGTGCGGCGCCGTCCGGAAGGCGAAGCGCTGAGCGAAACCAATGTGGAAGCTGGCGTTGAAGTGCGCGGCACCGCGCTGGCACCGCAGGCCAAGCTGGTATCCACGCCAACCGTGTCGGACAGCGACAAGCTGGCGTGGCTGGTGCTGGGTCACGGCATCGAGAACACGCAGGGCAACGACATGGCGCTGCTGAGCACCGCCGCCGGCGCGTTGTTTGGCGGCGGTGGCGGACAAGGCAAGCTGGCAAGCGCGCTGGGCGTAGATGAACTGGGCGTGGGACAGGCAGCCGGCACCTCGACCGCCGGCGCGGCCACCGGCTTGCAAAACACCGTAGTCACGGTCGGCAAGCGCATTTCGTCGCGCGCCTACCTGAGCTTCGAACAAGGCGCCAGCAGCGCGACCAGCCTGGTCAAGCTGAAGTACAAGCTGAACCCGCGCATCACGCTGCAGTTCCAGACCGGCACCAACAACGCGCTGGACGTGCTCTACACCTGGGCGTTCGACTAGCGCGGATGATGGTCCGGCACCGGATCGTCCTGCGGCACCGGATGCGGTACATTCGGCGGCGCAGGATCATCCACAGGGACGGGATCCGGGGCGCGATGGAATAATTTCATGGCTGTCTCTCCTGGCGAAAAGTACAGCATCCCATTTTACGCCGTCGCGTGGCGCACGTATTTCTCCAGCCATGCATTGGTCTCGTACAGCATGTGCAGGATGGATTCGCGCGCGCGGTAAGCGTGCGATTCGTTCGGCAGCATCACCAGCCGCGCGGTGCCGCCCAGGCCCTTGATGGCCTGGAACATGCGCTCGCTCTGCAAGGGAAAAGTACCGGAGTTGCTGTCCTCGGCGCCGTGGATCAGCAGCATCGCATCCTTGATCTTGTCGGCGTTATTAAACGGTGACATCGCCTGATACACCGCCGGCGCCTGCCAGAACGGGCGTTCTTCCGACTGGAAGCCGAACGGCGTCAGCGTGCGATTGTAGGCGCCGCTGCGCGCGATCCCGGCCTTGAACAAGCGCGTATGCGCCAGCAGATTACCGGTCATGAAAGCGCCATACGAATGCCCGCCGATGGCGATGCGATGGCGGTCGGCGACACCACGCCGCACTACTTCCTCGACTGCCGCTTCGGCCGACGCCACCAGCTGCGGCAGATAGGTATCGTTAGGTTCCTCGTCACCGCTGCCGACAATCGGGAACGACGGATTGTCCAGCACCGCATAGCCCATCGCCAGGAAAGCCGCCGGCCCCCAATAGCTGACGGCGTTGAAGCGGTACGGCGAGCCGGTGGTCTGGCTGGCTGCGCCGGCAGACTTGAACTCCTGCGGATACGCCCACATCAGCATCGGCAGCGGGCCATCGCGCGCCGCATCATAGGCCGGCGGCAGCATCAGCGTCGCAGTCAGCTCCACGCCATCCTCGCGTGGATAGCGGATCTGCTCCTTCGCCACATCCTTCAGTTGCGGCGTGGGATGCGGGTAGTGCGTCAGCGCGGTCAGTTGCTGGCCTTCCTGCTTGCTCAGGTCACGCAGATAATAATTCGGCCGTTCGGTGGGCGATTCGCGCGTGGTGAGCAGCAGCGTGCCGTCATCATTCAGCACCGCCGCCACGTTTTCGAAATAGGGCGCAGCGCTCTGGAACAGGCGTTCCTTCTGCCGCGTGGTGAGGCTCAGACGGTCGATGAACGGGCGGTCGCCTTCGGGCGTCGCTCCCGCTCCATCCAGCAGCACCGTCGTGCCGGGGCCGATCAGCAGGCGCGGAAAGCCGTTGGCGTCGGCGCGCATCACCGGCGAGCCGGGGCTGTTGTAACGGTCCTCGTAGGAGCCGGAATGGATCAGCTCCGGCGGCGTTGAAAGATGGCCAGGCTCGATCATCCACTGCTTGTAGGCGCGCGTCTTGTGCCAGCGCTCATTAATCAGCGCGACGTCGTCGCGGCCCCAGGCGATGCCGGCATAGCGCATCGTCAGCCGCGCCAGCACCAGCGGCGGTTCGCGGAATGGCGCCGCTTGCAGCATCACCAGGTCGCGTATGCCATCGATCACCTCGCGCGCCGGATCGCCGCCGTCCTGCGCCTCCGCCCACGCCAGACTGGCCGGCGCGTCGGCGCGCCAAGATACATGGCGCACGCCTTCGGACACCGCGTCATTCCCCTGCGGCAGCCCCTCCTCCAGCGGCAGGTTGGCCACCGTGTGCACCACATCGCCGTGCAGGTCGCGCACCTCCACCCGCTCGCCAAAACTGGACACTGGCACGATGTAGGAATATGGGCGCGTAATGCTCTGCGTCAGGATGTATGCACCGTTCGGCGAAATCGACGTGCGCGAGTATTGTCCCGGCGCGCCCACCAGCTGCGTCTTGCCGTGCAGGTCGACGATCGCCATCTGCACCGTGATGTAGTATTCGAACAGGCGTGCGTCGTCCTCGTTTTTCAGCAGGTCCTGATAGGTGCGCAGTTGCCGCACATGGCCGTCCGAGGTGGAGTCCTGCTCGATCGGCCCGGACGGAATGCCGCTGCCCGCCGGCGCCTTGCCAATGCCGCCCGGACGCCAATGCACCAGCAAGCCGCTGCTGTCCGGCAGCCAGTTGAAACCGCGCGTCAGCACCGCCGACAAGGGCTGCGGCGACAGCTTGCGTGCCTTGCGCTCGGCGATATCGACCACCCACAGCTCCACCGATCCCCGTTCGCCCCTCAGTGCCACATGCGAGAACGCCAGGTAGCGCTGGTCCGGCGACCAGCTCAGGTCCGACAGGCGCAAGCCGCGCGGCAGACCGCGTATGCGGCTCTCCTTGCGTGTCGCCACATCGAGGAAAGACAAATCGGTGCCGAACGAAAAACGCGACGAAGAAAAGGTGCGTGGATTGATCCGCAAGCCGGCCAGCTTCAATTCCGGCTGCGCCACTTCGGCGATGCCGGGCAGCGCCGGCGTCTGCACCACGGCGATGAGATCGCGCTGCGGGCTAAGGCTCAGCGCCGGTGCGCGCGCAGCATCGACAATCGCCTGCAAGGCAGCGGGAGGCAGGCGGTAGCCGCCCTCCTGGGCGCCGGTTTGCGGCGAGGCGGCCATCAGGCCAAGGTTCAACGGCAGCACGGATAAAGGTTTGTTCATGGATGTCCTTTCGGTCCAGTTTGCTTATGCTAGCCTTGATTGTCAATCCGTGCCGTACAATCACAGTTTTCAGATTTCGCATCCGGACACATTATGGAAATGACCACAATCGTATTGCTGTTGCTCGTGCCACTGGCAGTCTGGCGCATCTATTCGCGCCTGAAGGTCGTGCTGGGCCGCACCAAGTCCGAGCTGTGGCGCCACTACGCCACGCTGGCGGTGATGGTGGTGATGCTGCTGGTCGTGGCGGTCAACACCCTCGGCAACTGGACCGCACTGGCGGCGTTGCTGGCGGGCGCTGTGGTGGGCGGCCTGCTGGGCCAGATGAGCATGAAGAAAAGCCGCCTGGAGAACCGTGCCGAAGGCTTCTTCTATACCCAGGAACGCCGCCTTGGCCTGCTGGTCATCATGCTGTTCGTCAGCCGCCTGATCTACCGCCTGTTCGAGGCCTACCTGCACATGCACAATGGCTTGGCGCTTGATCCGGACTTCCTCGGCCAGCCGCTCACCGCCTGGCTGTTTGGCCTGCTGGCCGGCTTCTATGGCGTCTACGCCACACTGCTGATTCAATGGCGCCGCACACAGAAACCGGTGCCGCGTCCGATTGATATTTTCGACATCAAGTAAGCGACAAGTGCTATCTTTGAATCTGCCGCATGCGGCAGATTTATGAGGGTATTGTCATGAGCACGACGCAGCAACAGCTTGCGGTTTACGACTTTTACACCAAAACCATCAAGAGCACCATCGGCCTGCGGGGTTTCACCTTGCAACTCAAGGTGGAAAAAGCCGCCACGCTGGACGAGCTGCGCCAGCTGCGCGATCCCTATGTCGAAGCCGTGCAAAAAGCAAAGGGCCGCGACAAGGCGGCCCTTCTGGCGGAACAGCTGGATCAGCTGCTCGATAATTAGGCAGCCTTCGCGTCCTCTTTCTGACGGCGTTGCAGCACGAAGATAGGCTGCGCCCACTCCGTATCCTTCTTCTTTTTGCTCGTGATGAGCGTCAGTTCCGAAGGATCGTAGACGTCGGTATTGTGCGTCAGCGGTGTCGTCATCAGGTACTGCGCGTCGGTATTCTTCAGGAACTCGCCGACCAGCTGGATGTTGCGGATATCCAGGTGGGCGAACGGTTCGTCGATGAACACGAAGCCGCCGGAGCCTTCTTCCGACTTCAGCAAGCCAATCAGCAGCACCAGCGATTTCATCACCTGCTGGCCACCCGACGCTTCACCATCGTTCATGCCGATCACACCCTTGCCGTCGAACTTGAAGCGCACATGCAGACCGGCTTGCGCCAGTTGCACATCGTCGTTCTCCAGTCGCACCGGATCGGCGCTGACCTCGATGCCGGCCAGCTGGCCCAGCTCCTTGATGTTGGCGGCGTAGGTCTTGATGGTGTAGCGCAGACGCTCCATGTAGGCGCCGCGCGCATTGCCGGTGGCCTCGATGGCGCGATTGTTCTGATAGCGGCGCTCCTCGGTTTCCGACTGGCGCGAATGCAGCTGGTCGTTGAGGCGCTGGTACTGGTCGATCACCGTGGCGTCCAGTTCCCAGTCGCTGCGCGACAGGCTGGCTTCGAGGCTGTGGATACGCAGATTGACCTGGTGGGCATTCTGGTGTTCCTTGACCAGTGCGGCGCGGCGCGCGGGACGGCGCCAGCCTTGCGGCAGGTGGCGCCACGCCTTGCGCAGCGCGGCCAGCACTTGGGCATGGTCGGCACGCTGCTCCAGCGCGCGCTTGTGATTCAGGCGCATGCCGGCTTCCGCTTCCGACAGCGCGAAGCGGGCGTTCTGCCAGGTGGTGTCGGCGCGGGTGCGCGTGACCACGGCAGTCTTGATCAGGTTTTGCAGCTCACCCAGTCGCGCGCCCACTTCGCCGCGCTCGGAGCGCAGCGGCACGGCGTTGCGCGAAGCATCATCGAATTCCTCTGCGCGCGCGCCCAGTTCCTTGGCGGCGTCAACGCCGGCCAGGCGGGTTTTCAGCGAGCTGATTTCCGTCGCCAGCTTGGACACTTGCAGCGTCAGCTGATCTTCCTGCGCTTCCAGCGCCGGCAGCGAACGCTGGATCGCTTCCATCCGCTGCGAGCGGCCAGCGGAGCCGAAGCGGTAGCGCGAAGCTTCCACAAACAGCGAGCGGCCACCGCGACGTTCGCGGTGATAGGCTTCCGGCGTGATCCACTCTTCGTGGCTGCCCAGCTTGGCGCCGAGATCCACGCTGTCCACCTTGGTGATGCGCGACAGCTGTTCCACCAGCCACGCCGGCACCTTGGCCGAGAAATTCACCACCGACATCAGCGAGTTGTCCTTGATGGTCGGCGCGTGCACCAGATCCGGCACGATGAAGTGGCGATAGCGCTCCTTCTCCGCCAGGCGGTAGGCGGCAGCGGCGTCGGACGATTTATCCAGCAGCACCACCGAGGCATAGCCGGACAGCACGCCCTCAACGGCGCCCTGCCACTTCGGATCGGTGACTTCGACGATATCCGACAGCATGGCGTGGCCGATGCCGGCGTCGTTCAGCACTTTGCGCATGGCGCGCTGCGCTTCCGGTTCCGGCATCGCGGTCTTGCCTTGCAAGGCGGAGATGGTCGACAGCTCGCCGGCGATTTTCGAGGCGATGGCGTCGCGCGCGGTACGCTGGCGCGCCAGTTCGATTTCTTTTTCCTGCAGCGTCTTCGCCACTTCGGCCAGGTCCGAACCGGAATCCGAGGCCAGCTTCTCCAGGCGCAGCTTCTGTTCCAACAGACTTTCCAGCGGTTTCAGCTTGGTGTTGATCTGCGTCAGGCGCGATTGCAGCGCGGTCGATTCCTGCTCCAGCACCGTCTCATGCGCTTGCGCATCCGACAGCGCTTTGGCCTGTGCGGCCAGCATCGAGCGCTTGTCGGCCAGTTGCGCGTCGGCCTGCATCAGCGGCTTGCGCGCTTCGCGCAGCTGGCGGCTGATGTTGGCGTTCTTCTCGCGCACCTCGTGATATTCCAGCGACGGCAGCACTTCCTCTTGCAGGTTGCGGCGCTCCTTGTTCAGGTCTTCCCACTGGTGGTAGTTGGCGACGCGCAGGCGCAGGCCTTCCAGATTGGTCTTGGAAGCTTCCAGTTCCGCTTCAAAGCGTTTCAGTTCCGTCTCGGTGTCACGCTGGTGGCGCTTGGCTTCATCGTACGCGTCCAGCACTTCCTTGTCGCCGAACACCTGGAACACCAGGTCCAGCAACTGGCGCGGCGCGTATTCGCACAGCTTGTCGGTTTCGCCCTGCTCCAGCGCCAGAACTTTGGCCATGGCCGGCGACAGGCCGGCGTTCGCCAGGCGCTTGCGATAGTTCTCCACACCGAGCCACTCGTTGCCTGCTTCACCGATGTCTTCGATCTGCACGTTACCAGGACGCATCAGGTACTGGCGCTTCCAGTCGCCGCCGTTCTTCTGGATCTGGCAGAACAGCGTGACTTCGTCGTCGCTGAAGAAACCGGAGCTGCGGAACGGACGGTTGGACAACTGGCGGCCCATCGGCTTGTTGTCCACCACGGCGCGCAGCCAGGCGGTCTGCTGGCCGCTGTGGCGCGCATAATGTTTATACGTGCGGCCCATCGAGCAATCGAGGCCGAACAGCGTGCGCAGCGCATCCAGTAAGGTGGTCTTGCCGGAGCCGTTCTGGCCGGCGATGGTGATGATCTTGGCGTCCAGCGGGATATTCTTGATGCGTTGCCAGTAATCCCAGTGGACCAGTTCTAGCGATTTGATATGAAACATGGCTTAGTCCTTGGCTGGAGTGTCGTCAATGGGAGCAGGCGGCGGCGCGTCGAAGGCTGGCAGGATGTCTTCTTCGTCGTCGTTGGCGGCAGGCGCATCCACCGCAATCGGCGGCTCGCTGCGCGGCACGGCGACAATGGTCGGCGGCGAGCGCTTGAACACGTCGGCCAGCGCGCCGTTGACGATGCGCTCTTTCAGCAGATCGGTATCCATCAACAGGTCGAGCAGCGGGCCTTCGACGATGACGTCGCCACGGCGCTCGATGAAGCCCAGCTTGGACAGGATGCCGAGGTTCATGTCGAGACGCGTCTTCTTGCCCAGCTTGTCGCCGAAGTCGGCCAGCAGCGCCTTGTAGGCGATGCCGATCGACGTATCTTCCGCGCGCGGCAGCGGCTTCTCGTTGCCGAACATATCGTTCTGGTTGTCTTCCGCGTGCTGGTGGGTTTCCTGGCGTTCGCGTTTCGGCAGAATGATTTGCGCCCACAGCACCACCAGCAGCGCCACGCCATCGCGCGACAGACCGAAGTTGTTGTTCTGCCAGACGTCCTTGGCGCCGAAAATCTTCGGTTCGATATTGCGGTGCAGGGCAAGCGTCACGTGGTCGGCGTAGACGTTATCGAGCAGCTTGAGGCCAACGGCCAACAGGCGTGCGTCAACTTCGGTGCGGAACTGCTCGTCCGACAGCACACGCTTGACCAGTTTGTCGTCACGGCGCAGCGTCTGGTGCGACAGCAGGCGCGCAATCAGGATTTGTGCATCATCATTCATCAGACTTGTCGCCTTCCGGATTCAAAGACAGGGTGAGGGAGGCCAGGGAGATCGCCGCGACTTCGAGGTCGGGCAACTGCACCATTTCATCTTGCGGCGAGAACTTCACCGGCAGGCGCGCCAGTGCGGCGGTGGCGCCTTGCAGGCGTGCTTCGTCGGCATCACCCAGCAGCGGCAGCAGCGAGGCGCGATATGAGGCCACGGCGAAGCTCGCCGGCAGCAGCGACTCGTGCGCCTGGATGGCTTTCGGCGCTTCCTCGGCGATACTCGGGAAATTGCCCAGCGCCGCGAAGTCGGACAGGCGCGCCAGCCAGTCGTCCAGCTCCTGCTGCATCGCAGGGCCGTCGCTGACGGTGGTGGGCGCGTCCTCGCCGGACGGCAGGCCATTGGATACGTTGGTGTTTACACGGTCGGCCATTAATTCAGTTTCTGCTACGTCTATCATTTCAGCGGGCGTCATGAACAGCGGGACTACCGGCTGGTCGATGGCGTCGGTGGCCAGCGAGGCCAGGTCTTCATGCTCCAGCAGCCAGCGCTTGATGTCGGTGGTGGACAGGCCGGACTGGCCCAGGTGCACGCGCTGGCGCTCGATCTGGTTCAGCGCGCGCGAGAACATGCCCTGCATGTTGAGCAGCGCCGATTGCGCGCGGCCGATGGCTTGCGCCGCCTTGTGCGTGGCGCTGTCGGCGTTTTCGTCGGTGGTGATGGCGCGCAGGATCTCCGAGCCCTTCTCCACCCAGTCGCACGCCATATGCCACTTGGCCTGCGAGGCGCGCAGGCGAAATTCCGAACCCGAGGCGATGGCGTCCGAGAACTCCTCGGTCAGCTCGACCAGGCGGCCCAGCAGGTGGTTCAGTTGGTCGACGGTGACGCCGCCCATCACCTGGGCGCCGGCCACCTGCGACAGCAGGAAGCCCATGTCCGAGCTGTCTTCTTCCTTGCCCAGCGCCAGCAGCGCGTCGATCGCCGACAGCACGTTGCGCGCCATCGGCGTGACGCGGTACACGGCCTGCTGCGCGTCCCACGCCAGCAGCTGGTTGGAGCGCAGGCGCATCAGCACCGTCTCCAGCGATTCCGGCAACAGGTAGCCCAGGCGCGTGTTGATGTCGGCGCGGGTGAAACTCGGGGACGAGGTGTCGCCGGCCAGTTCGCGCAACACCAGCAGGCGTACCAGCACGCCATCGAAGCCGCCGTGGAACAGCGCCGTAAACACCTGTAGCAGCGGCTGCGCGCGCTTCAGGTGGTAGACCTGCTCGATCTCGTCGGCGGAAATGTGCGGCTGGAAGTGGGCCTGCAGGCTATCGGGTACTTGCTGCTGGTCCGGCGCGGCGTCACTTGTTGTAGGTTCAATCATTCTTTGCCATTCTGTGCTCCCCGTTATTGTATTTTTTACAAACAATTCTAGTTATCGCGGGGGCGTCAGTATAGCAGGAGCCTACTTCTTCACGACCTTTTCCAGTACCTGATCGACGAAGTCGCCGTCCGGGTCATTGAAGCGCACACGCACCGGATACCAGTCCATCGATGGCGCCAGCCACAGGTCGACCTGCTGGCCGGGCGACTTGGCCGGTGGTTCCTTCACCAGGTGCACGGCACTGACCTCGCCGGTGCCGATCTGGATGGTCTCGATTTTGATGACCTTGAAGTTCCACGCTTCGGCATCGCGGCGGCCGGCCACGAACATGCTGAATTCGCTGCCCGGCTTGAATTTGTCGGGCGTGGCGCGCGCGATCGCGGCCAGTTGCCACTGCGCGCTCAGGCGATCCTGCTCGCCCCCGATGATCGGGTAAGTGGTGTCGCTTTCAGTAAACGCAATGGTCTTGGTATCGCGCTTGAAGCTGGTGGTGTACGGGTCCTTGCGCAGGCGCTTCTCGTGGAAGGTCACCGGCGCCAAGCCGTAATCGTCGATTGCGCCGTCACTGTGGTTCTCCACCACCTTGCCGAAGATGGCGGCGCGGCTTTCGGCGGCGATCGAGTACTTGCCGTCGCCGGCGCGCCACTGCACGGTGGCCACGCCGTTCAGCGACAGGCCGCTTTGCTTGACCTTCAGGTTGTAGCTCAGGTCCGCCGACGGCGGCGGATTGGTCGGGCGCCTGGTGCTTGGATGTTCGGTGTCGGCGGCGTGTGCCGCAAAAGCCAGCAACAGCGTGGCGTACAGAATGCTTGTTTTCTTCATTTGTCTGTCATCTTCATGTTGGAGACGGTCTGCGTGGTCAACGCGCCGCTCGCCTCCGTGTTACGTATCTGGACCGGATACCAGTTCAGGCCCGGCGCCAGCCAGATGTCCAGCCGCGACGAGTAACTGCCCGGCTTCGGTGGGCGGCTCAGGTGCCAAGTCACCAGCTTGCCCATTTTGGTGTCGATTTCTTCCTCGCCCACCAGCTGGAAGCGGAACATGGTGGCTTCCTTGTCCTCACCCACCTGGATGTCGACGTCGCTGCCGAATTGATTGATGTCGGCACGGCCGATGCCGCCCAGCTGGAACGGCACGGTCGCCTTGTCCTGCGCGCCCGGCAGCAGCGGGTAGCTGCGCTCGGACGCCGAGAAGCTGATGGTGCCGGCGTCGCGGTTGAAATGGGTCGCGGTTTCGGCGCGGCGGGTGCGCTTTTCCGTCACCTTGACCGGGGCGATACCGGCATCGTCTATCGTGCCTTCGCTGCGCAGCACCAGCAGGTTGATGCGCGTGATCAGCAGGCTGACTCCCGCCTCCACCGACGCCTGATAGTGGCTACCGTCAGTATGCCACGTCATCGTCGCGGCCCCCGTCCATTTGGTGCCGTCGGCGTCCACCCGGTCGACCGCCAGCTCGAACGTGGCCGATGGCGGCAGGTTGACCTTGTAGCGGCGACCGCCCTGGCGCGGGCCGGCGTCCGGCGTTGCTGCCGCCGGCGTCTCGCCCTGCGCCACTTCCGGCGGCGGCGTGCCAGTCTGCGCCTGCGCGGCGCCAGCCTGCTGGCCGCTCGCCACGGCGACATCGGCCAGATCACTCGCCGCCGCCAGCACCGCCGCGCTGGACGCCATCTCCTGCGCCATCTCTGGCGCCATCGACGCCGGCGTCATCGCCGCCACGCTCGGCGCCGGCGGCTTCGGTCTGGCGAGCGGCTTGCGAGGCGCTTCAGCCAGCGGCTTGATCTCTTCCACCGGCGCGCTCTCCACCCGCTTCGGCAATGACAGCTTGAGCTGCGCTGTCATCAACGACGGCGGCAGCTCCGACGGCCGATGCGTCTGCGCGGCCAGGCGTCCGCCCACCCAATCGATGGCCGCATAGTGCAGCGCGAGCGTGGCCGCGCATAACATCCAGACGCGCCGGTGTCGGGAAAGGGAAGAAGCAATCGTCATGGCCGCTAGTTTAAACGGGATCGCGAATCTCGGCGCTGCAGTAGCAGAAATGTTGTCAAAACCTTTTGAATGGCAAACGAATATCTGCTACGCTCATTGTTCGATCCCACAGGAGTTTTCTCATGGCCCATCCGCAAATGCCAAATATTCCCGGCGTAGGAGTAATGAACGACACCCTGGACTTCGTCAAGAACCTGTGGGGCAGCATGAGTGTGCCAGGTCTGACCGCACCCACGCTATCGGTCGAGGAACTGGACAAAAAGATCAACGACCTGAAGGCCGTCGAGTCCTGGCTCAACCTCAACATGAGCATGCTGCGCGGGACCATCCAGGCACTGGAAGTCCAGCGCGGCACCATCGCCACGCTGAAATCGGTGGGCGCCAGCCTGGCCTCGGGCGTCAGCGACAAATCCTTCTTCGACGCCAATCCCTACGCCTCGGCCTTCTTCCACCACGCGCGCGAAGCCGATACGGCACGCGCCAGCGCGCCAACGCCTACGCCTGCCCCTAGCGCCACACCGGCACCCGAAGCCAGGCCGGATGAGCCGCAGCAGGAAGCAGCCGCCGGCCAGCCCAACGTCTGGTGGAACCTGCTGCAGGAACAATTCAAGCAAGCCGTATCGACCGCGATGGCATCAGAATCGATGATGACCGACGCTGCGGTCAAGTTCGCGGCCGCAGCCGCCGGTACACCGGCCAAGCCAGCAGAAGCCGGGCCAGCTGCAACAGCGCAGCCGTCAGTGAAAAAACCGGCGGCCAAAAAACCCGCCGCGAAAAAAGCCGCAGCCAAGCCGGCGGCGCCGAAGCCGCCAGCCGACAAACCATAACGGGAACTACGCCAGCCGCTGGATGCGGATGGCGTCAACCAGGCCATCGGCCTGGCGCTGCACTTTCTCGATATCGATCAGGCCCTCTTGTTCAAGCTGGAGGGCGCTGTCGTGCGCTGACTGGAAACTATCCAGGGTATCGCCTTTGGCAGTGATCGGACGTATCCACGCCACACTGCCCACCTTCATTTTTTTGTACACTTCTTTTGCGAGATCGCGCATATTTTTATTGCCCTTTAATTTGCCCTCAATATTGACAGCGAATCAAGCGCAGGCAGGGCTGCGCCGAATTCAGTGTAATCATTTGAGGTAGTCGAAACAAGCGCGTTGTTGCGTGGCGCCGTCAGATCAGTTACTTGTAAACCGCGTGCTTTCCGGCACCGGGCCATTCGCTGCTTCATACTCGCTAGCCGCTGCGGCGGCCACCACGCCCGCCACCGGCGCCAGCATCGCCAGTTGTTCCATCAGCTGTGCAAAGCGCTGCTGTCCCGGCGCGATGGCGTCGACATGCATCAACACTCCGATCGCCTCATCGGCAATACCACGTTGATAGCCATTCTGCTGTAGCTCGGAGATCAGGATCTGTGCGGAGTTGAACAGTATGCGCATATTGTGCGGCAGCGCGCGGCGCGCGGTGCGCATCCATTCGATGGCCTCGGTGAGCTTGCCGGTCTTCCACAGCAGCACGCCCCGGTTCATCATCTCCGCCGCTTCCAGGCGGGCGTTCTTGATCAGCTCCACGCCTTCGTCCGTCATGCGCGCCTTGTCGAAGATCTTCTGCACATCATCCAGCAGCGGTGCGTTGTCGTGGTTATTGCGCGTAACGTAGCACAGCAGATTGACCGGCGCGTCCTTGACACCGACCGCAAACAGCAGCGTTGCCATATCCAGGCAGCTTTCGGTATCGGGACGCTGGCGGTTGCCGTCGGCCAGCATGGCTTCCAGCTCGTCGCCAGACTTGCGTGCGCGCCGGTAGTCACCACTCTCGTGATACACCAGGCCCTCAGTGATCTTGGCGCGCAGCGTCACCTGGTCGCCGCCGAACTGGTGGACCGCCGCGTTGAGCAGGCGGATGGCTTCCTTGGTGTCGTTCTTCTGGCCGCACACGCGCGCCAGGCCCAGATAGGCATCCACGGTTTTTCGCACCGAGAATTCGCCGATCTCGATGCACTTGCGGAAGGCCTTTTCCGCCACCGGGATATTCTCCAGCTTCAGCGCAGTCTGACCCAGCGCGCGCTGGCGTGGCACCGAATTCGGCGACAGCTTGGCGGCTTTTTGCAGCACGTCGAAGGCTTCCTCGGTCTTGCCCTGCAACAGGAATGACTGCGCCAACTGGTCGAAGGCGTCGATGTAGAAGCGGTTATCGGTGATCACCGACTGAAACATCATGCGCGCCTCTTCCAGCTCGCCATTCGCCAGGCGGATCTTGCCCAGGCCGCAGCGGGCCCAGTTGTATTCGCGCTCCCGCAGCACCTGTTCATACACCGCGCCGGCCTGCTCCACCTCGCCGGCTTTGAGCAGCAGCGTGGCTTTCAAGCGCAGCAGGTCGATAGCGTGCAGCGGATTGTGCGCCACCTGCTCTTCGCACAGCTTGGCGGCGCGCAGGTAATCCTTGTCGGCAAAGGCGTGGTCGATGTCGTGGAAGATCTGCTTCTTGACCCACACGCGGTTCAGCCGTGTCAGCAGCACGCCTTCGGTGATCGGCTTGATGATGTAGGCGTCCGGCTGATGCTCGGCGGCGCCCATCACCGACTCCACGCTCTTTTCAGCGGAGACCATCAGCCACACGCCGGACGGCAGCATCAGGTTGCGAATGCGCGCTTCCTCCAGCACCTGCTGGCCGTTCTTGCCATCACCCAGGTTGTAATCGCACAGCACCACGTCGTAACGGACTTTCGACAGCAGCACCATCGCTTCACCGCCGCTGGACGCCTGGTCGATATGCTTGGCGCCCAGATTGCGCAGCGACTCGCGCAGCAGCTGGCGGATGCCGACAAAATCGTCGATGATCAGGTAGCGCTTCTCGCCCCAGTCGATGCCGCTTTCGGCAGGATTCGTGGAAGTCATCACGTCTCCCCGTTACGGCAGGCGCAGCACGAAGCAGCCGCCACCCAGCGTGCCGCCGTTTTCCAGCGCGATGCTGCCGCTGCGCTGACGGTGCTTGTGCATCCGCGCGACTTCGCTGGAGAAGTACAGTCCGAGGCCGCTGCTGTTGTTGAGGAAGTTGATCGCGGCCTTGGGGCTGGCGCCGCTTTCCAGCATGGCATCAGGGAAGCCGCTGCCGTTGTCTTCGACCCGCAGTTCAAGATAGTCGCCATCGACGGCGATCGACAGGCGGATGCGGTCGCGCGTATAGCGCACAGCGTTGTTGATGGCGTGGACCAGCACACCGATGACCAGGTCTTCGTCCAGCGTCCAGATGCCGTCCGGCGGATAGTCGGTTTCAAACGCGATGCCACCCGATTGCAGCAGCACGTGCGCCTGCCCCGCCACCAGCTCCACCAGTTCGCGCATGCTGCGCGGTGCCGGATCGAACGGATAGCCCGGCTTGCCGACATCCTTGTACAGCGCCAGCAGCTGGATCAGGTTGTCGTTGAGGCGCTTTGTCTGATACAGCATCTGCGCCATCTGCCCGTATTCGGGTGCGGCGTTGGATGGGTGGGCAGACAACAGGTTCTCCAGCGTGCCGCTGACGACGCTGATCGAGTTTTTCATATCATGCACGGTGGACGCGAGGAACATGAACAGTTCCGGTGAGCCTTCATTCGGCTGCGCTTCTTGTTCATCCATTTGCAAGTTTCTCCATGGACGGCGGTGTTCAGGCACGCATTATAGCTTGTCAGCATGGGCTAACAGAAAAAGCACTATGATTTGGGTTTGTGTCACAATGACTGTTCCCAGATAGATTCGGATCACCATCCGCCAAGCGAGCCAAGGAGAACCGAAATGAAACTGCACGATATCGATTCGTCCCGCCTTCCCGAGATAGCAGACTCTGTTAAGGAATGCATCAATATGGGTGAGTGGCTGCTTTTTAAAACAGAATCCCAGGACAGTGCCGGTGAAGCAGCATTTTTCCTCAAAACCCCTACTAGCGTCTTTAAGTTAAGCGATAGGGGCGGAGTGTTACACGAGGTCGATGATGGATTCGACAGGCTCGAAATCGATGAGCTGTTTTACTTCTCCGACGTTAGCAAGCCCGTTTCTTTGAGCAATATACGTCCGAGATAAAGTGATGAGCCTGATTAAAGGCCACACGCGATGGGTATTATTTCTGCCTGCGCAGACAGATGCTGAAGTGCGTCACATTCAAGACTTGGCGTTCGGTGTCATGTGCCTGGAGCGGGCAGGAGTAAACATGGCCAGCATCTATATCTACATTGATGGTGCGGATCGCATCTCAATCGAGAACTTCATTAAAAGTGGCTCATCGTCACCTCTGACAGTCAAACAATCAATAGATTTCTTCACCGACCAAGCCAATAACACACATGAGAACCTCGTTATGTTCGTTACCGGGCATGGCGGCCTTGCGGGACTTGATTCGGCGCCCCCGATTACCCCTTATCGACTGCTGGACTGCATAAAATCCTCACCTGACTTGAAACAGGCCGTCGTATACCTTGGGCAATGCTATGCGGGAATTTTTAATTACATTGGTGCAGGTAGCAAGCAAGCGCCAAACGGCGAGAACGATCCGAACGTCATCTTTATCGGTGCAACAAATCTTCACGAAAGCCTTAGTCACTCAACATCCGAAATGCTGATTACCGGTCCCCAAAGCTGGCCGGCCAATCTTTTCTTATTATTCGCATTCAAATGGTTTCTTACACCGATGGACATCGATGGAGATGGAAAACATACCATCATTGATTCATACAAATTTGCAGGCGCAATTTCGAATATGGTGAACAAGGGCTTAAAAGCAGAGGCGTTCCCCAGGACGCACCAATTGCAGCAGAGATGGGAATCCGCGAAGGCGGCACATGAACAACAACCCTCCTTAACAACGCTTGCGAATCTTGAGGCGGCAGCCACTCTGTACAGGAAGCACCTGGAAATCATGTATGTGCATCAGGAATGCTGGATTCTGAATGCGATCCCGTCTCAAAAAATTGAAAGGTGATCAGATACCAGAGCTATTGTTCGCGGCGGCGTTGCTTGAGCAGGAAGCGGCCAGGATCGAGGGCATCCACCAGCGCGGCTTCCAGTGGCGGCGGCGTGTGTTCCAGTTGGGAGACCAGCAGTTCTGCCATCAGCGGGGCCCAAATCAGACCGCGCGAGGCGTAGCCCAGCAGGCAATGCAGGCCGGCGTGGCGCGGCACTTCGGGCAGGAATTCAATGCGGCCTGAGTTCAGATAGTCGGGCAAGGCGCCGGCCAGCGGCAGGCGGTCTGGCGCGGCGCAGCGGAAGCCTACGCGGCCGGCCAGCGGCGCGCTGTGCGCCAGCGCGGCGACTTCCTCGCCGGGGATGATTTCGGCCAAACGGGTGAGGTTTTCCAGCTGGCTGCTGGCGCGCAGCGCGGGATCGTCGTCGTTGTCGTAGGTGGCGCCTGCGCAGACGATGCCGCCCGACGGCGGCGTCACATACGCTTCGCGGCAGACTACCAGCGGCAGTACAGGCGGACGTGGAGCAGGCGACGCACGCGGCACGCTCACGGCTGGTGCTATGGTTGCCGGCAGCACCTCGGCGGCAGGTGTGGCAGGTACTGCGGCGGCAGGTGCGGCCGGGTCGACCGGCAGGTGCGTGACCTGGCCGCGCAGCCTGGATAGCGGTAGCTCGGCGGCCTGCGCGATGTTGCCGGCGCTGGCGCCGCTGGCGAGGATGACGGTCGGCGCGGCAGCGAGGATGGCGCCGTCCGGGCCGTGCACCTGCCACTCGTCGCCCACGCGCTGCAATTCCTGCGCTTCGTTGCAGAACAGGCGCTGCAAACGCTCGCCGCAAGCGGCCAGCATCGCTTCGCACAGCGACGACGGACGCGCCCAGCCGCCTTGCGCGAACAGCCAGCCGCCATGTGGCGTCGCTGCGCCGATCAGGGCGCTGGCTTCCTGCGCGTCGGCCCAGCGTGCGTACTCCTGCGGGTAAGCCCATTGCGCCAGCACGTCCTGCTGTATTTTGGCGTGCTTCGCGTCACGCGCCAGTTGCAGAACGCCGCAGTCGTCGCCCATGAACACTTTGCCGGCACCGCCCATGCGTCGCCATTCGCGCAAGGCGAACAGGTAGGCGGCGCGACTCAGGCGTGTGGGAATGTTGTCGTCTTTCGACAGCAGCGGCATGAAGATGCCGGCCAGGTTGCCGGATGCTTCCTGCGCCGGTTGCGCGTGGCGCTCGATCAGCGTCACCTGCCAGCCGCGCGCACACAGGCGATGCGCAGCAGAGGAGCCGGCCACGCCGGCACCAATTATCACCGCGCGCCGCACCGGCTCGGGCGGCGCCACTTGCGGCTTGCGGCTGCGGTAGACGGCAATGATGTCGGGCGCGAAGTCCTCTGCCAGCACAGAACCGGCGGCGCTACCGAGCCGGCATGCGAAGCCTGCTGCGGTCAGCGCCCACACCAGCGCTTCGTCGGGCGCGCGTGCATGCAGCGTCGCGCCTTGCACGGCCAGCCTGGCCAGCGTGCGCGCCAGCGGCGGCGTAACGGCGGTGTGCAGGTGGAATGCGTCAACGCGGGCGCTGAGCTGCGGCAGCACGGCATCCAGCGCGCCAACCAGCAGGTCCAGCGTCACCGCATCATCGAGGATCACGCGATGGAAGCCGGGAACATTCAACGGCCAGGCGGCGCGCAGGCTGGCGTCGACAAGCGTGTCCGCCACAGGCAGCGCGGTCGCCGCCGCGATGTAATGCAGCCGGCCACCTTGCGCACGCGCCGCCGCAAACCGCTCTTCACTGAACTCCGTGTCGAGCACCACACGCATGGTCACTTGCGCGCCTTTCGGCAAAAGCAATCCGGCGCATGGTCATCCACCATGCCGATACCCTGCATGTAGGCATAGATAATCGTCGAGCCAACAAATTTGAAGCCCAGCTTCGCCAGATCCTTGGAGATGCGGTCTGACAGCTCGGTCTTGGCCGGACGCGGCCCCTTGCCACTCACCAGCGGCTTGCCGCCGACGTAAGACCACAACAGTTTATCCAGGCTGCTGCCGCTCTCCAGCAGCCGCAGGTAGGCCTGCGCGTTGGTGATCGCCGCCGCCACCTTCAGCCGGTTGCGCACGATGCCGGCATTGGCCAGCAGCTCCGCCACCTTGTCCGGACCATACTTTGCGATCTTCCTGGCATCCCAGTGATCAAAAGCCTGGCGATAATTCTCCCGCTTGTTGAGAATAGTCTCCCAGCTCAGGCCCGCCTGCGCGCCTTCCAGATTCAGCATCTCGAACAGGCGGCGCTCGTCGTGACAAGGCACGCCCCACTCCGTGTCGTGATATTCCAGATACAGGGGATTGGCCGGATTGGCCCAGCTACAGCGTTGTTTATCCATGATTAATTCGTTTCCAGGTCGCTCGACAAACCGATGCGGCGACGCTCGCCGGCCAGCACCAGCGGACCGGTCAGGTTGGACACCAGCCGCACCTCGCCATCGGCCACCGCGTGATCCAGCTGCTGCATCACGCGCGCGAACACACCGTCGGCACGCGTCGCCTCGGTGCTGTATAGCGCCGCCCAGCCATTGCGCCCCGAACGCTTGGCGATGTACAGGCCCTGGTCGGCCAACTCCACCACCTGCGACCACGACAACAGGCGCGGCTGCTCCGGCAGGAAGGGGAAGCAGGCAAAGCCGATCGAGCAGGTCTTCGACAGCCGCACGCCATCCGGCAATTCGAAATCGCGTTCCGCCACCGCGCGGCGCATGCGCTCCGCCACGCCCGGCGCCTCATCGCGATGCGTGGCGCGCGCCAGCACCAGGAATTCCTCGCCGCCCCAGCGGATCACATAGTCAGACTCGCGGAACACCTCGCGCAGGCGCTCCTGCATCTGCACCAGGATCGAATCGCCGGCCGCATGACCATAACGGTCGTTGACTTCCTTGAAGTGATCCAGATCCACCATGAAGAACACCAGGTCCTTGGCGGCCAACAGGTCACGCTCGTTCAACTCGCGATGCAGGCCGGCATCGTAGCCGCGCAAGCTCATCGCCACGTCGGCATCGACGTTCTGCAGGAAGAAGCGGCGGTTGCGCAAGCCGGTCAGCTGGTCGGTCAGGCTGACCTCTTCCAGCGCCCTGTAGGCCTGCTCCAGCTCCAGATTTTTCTCCAGCAGCTGCTCCTGTGTCGCCGCCACCTGGCGATAGGCGCTGGCGTTGTCCAGCGCGATGCCGCCATACGCGCACAAGGTGCGGAAGATCAGCCGCTCACGCTCACCGTAGGAATGCGCCAGCAGCGACTGCACCGTCATCACGCCCAGCACGCGCTCGCCGACGCGCAGCGGCGCAAACAGCAGGCTCAGTGTCGGCAGCGTGCCGGGAATCAGGTTCGGCGTCGTGCCCTCCTCGTCCAGCTCGACCAGGATCTCGCGCCGCTCGCGCAGGCAGCGCGCCGTATTCGCATTTGGATCGGCAGCGTCGATGCGCACGCGCGGCAAAGGCTTGCCGGCCTCGATGCCGAATTCGCACACCAGCGATTCGCCGTCCGGCTGCAACAGGAAGATCGAAAAGTGCGTGGCATCCAGCAGGCCGTGCACGTGACGGTCCAGCGCGCGGAACACCGCCGCCACATCCAGATGCGCGGTGATTTCCTGGCCGATGGCGCTCAGGTGTTCAAGCGTGGCGCTGGTCTGTTGCAGCACTTCGGCGCGCTGCGCTTCAGCGGCCGCCAGCTGGCGATGGTGCTCGCCCTCGGTCTGTGCGCGCTCGGTCTGGTACTGCACCTGCATGGCGATGGCGCGGTTGGTGGCTTCCTTGCTGTGTGTCTGGTCGCGCGCGGTGTTGGCGCGCAGCGCGATGTTGTACGCACGCTCGTAATCGCCAATGGCCGCATACTCGCGCGCCGCCGCATCCAGCAGCGTGCCAGGCACGGTATAGCCATCAATGGTGGCAGCGATTTCCAGCGCCAGCTGCAGATAGTGCAGCACGGCGTTGGGCGCCACCATCAGCTCGGGGACGGGCAAGTCGTGGCGGGCGTGGATATCGGCCAGTACATTCAGCGCGGCGATCTGGCTGGACGCATCGCCATGTTCGCGCGCCAGCGCCAGCGCGGCCTGGGCGGCGGTCAGCGCATCGTCGGCGCGCGCCAGGTGCGACAGCGCGTGCGCCTGGCCGCGCCGCGCGCTGCTCTGGAAATCGTTCTGCCGCAGTGCGTCGCCGCGCACCGCCAGGCGGGTGAAGCTGTCCAGCGCCGCCGCATGGTTGCCCAGGTCCAGCGCCAGGTCGCCCTGGTACTCCAGCGCCACGGCATAGGCGCGCGAGCCGGACAACGGCGCCAGCGTGGTCAGCGCCTCGCGCAACAGGCTTTGCGCCGCTTCGCGCTGGCCCAGCTGGCGCAGTGTTTCAGCGGTCTGCATCAGGCACATGCCGATGCTCAGCGGCCAGCCGCTCGGACGCGCCAGGTCAAGGCCGCGCTGCATCCAGTCCAGCGCCGCTTCGTGCGCATTCAGGCTGGTGAAGCCGTTGCCGATATTGGTGGCGACGATGATGGCGCGGCGGATCTGGCCAGTGGCCAGCGCGGTTTCAAAGCTCAGCATCAGGTGGCCGATGGCGCGCCCGTATTCACTGCGCTGGAAGGCGCAGGTGCCGAAGAAGTCGCTGACCCAGCCGGCGGCGATCGGCGGCAGGCGGTCGAGGTCGTTGCTGAAACGGCCGTTCCAGCGCTGCTGGGCGGCGCGGCCATCGCCAAAGGCGTCGCAAATGCCGGAGGCGGCGTCGATGATATCGATGCGCACCGGATCGGCCGCCACGCGGGCGGCAGCAGCGGCCTGACGCAGCCAGTTGTCGCCCTCAACGCTGAGACCGCGATCATTGCAAGCCCACGCCATGATCCAGCAGGCGTCGGCACGGCAGGCGGCGGCCGAGGCGGGCAAGGTGTCGGCCGCCTGTTCGCACAACAGCAGGGCCTGTTCTGCGTGGTAGTGGGCCATGTCGAGTTCGCCGCGCAGCCAGGCCGGCTCGGCGGAGATCAGATGGAGACGCGCGCGCTGCACCATGACAGCGTCGGGCGCCAGCAAGGACAGCAATGGGACCAGCTCGGCGGACAATTGCTGCGCACGTGCTGGATCGCGCTGGCGCAAATGCCAGGCGAGCGCCATCAACAGCTTCAACCGTTCCGAACCTTGCACTAAAGGCAATGCCGCATCCCAGCGCGACAGCTCGTCGTCGAGCGCAAACATGTCCACCAAATTGACTTTCCTCTACTGTGTTGCGACAGCGCGCCGTTGCGCTGTTACCGCATTATTCCACAGTTTGCACGGTGCCCCGAGGTCACCCGCTAAGTGCCTGATAACACAGCACTTTCAGTACCGCAAGGAAACTATTTTGGTGGAAGCAACACGATCAACGTTTGCTGGAGTTCAACTCTTTAGCGGTTTTCAAATGCTCGGCGATAACGGGTTCCAGCTTGGACGCCAGCGCCTTGACGTCGGCATCCTGGGCGGTTTTCCTGGCATTGCTGACTTTGGCGTGCGCCTCATTGTGATCCTTGACGCCAGCATTGGCGAGGTAAGCCTTGTCGAACGCAGCGCCCGACAGTTTCTGTAGTGTATCTGCGGCCTTTTTGTGCGCAGCATTGGGCTCGGTCGGCAATTTGACACCCTTGGCGGTGGCCACCTTGGTCACGTCCTGCAAGCCTTGGGTATGTTCCTCCCTCATCTGCTGGGCAAAGATGGTGACTTCCCGCGTGTGCGACTTCTGCAAGGCCATCGTCGCCGTGGCCACCTCCGCAATATTGGCTTCCGCCAGATCGATCAGGATTTGCTGATCGCCCTTGGACAACGATTGCGCGTGAACCAGGCCGGCGGCCAGCAGCGCCAGCGCGGCGCCGCCCAATTGAAGAGCTTTGTTCATGGTTCCTCCGTGAGTGAGTTTTCATTCTATGGAGAATTGCAAACGGCAGCCGCACCTTACCAAAGGGAAAAAAAGCGGCGCCGCAGCGCCGCCGTGGTCATGCCTGGCTGGCAGGCTAGGCGCGTGCCGGCTGGTTGATCTGGATCAGGCGCGAACGCATGACATCGGTGGCCGCCGGGCCGGGCGCGAACATATAGTCCTCATCATTGATGGCCAGGCCGCTGTTGGCGTCCACCAGCACCTGGTCGGCTGGCTTGCCGGTTTCACGGCTGACCACCAGCAGGCTGGCCCCTTCCGGCGCCAGGTGGTCGTTGCCCCAGGCGACGAAGGCCAGCAGCACCGGCTTGAAGTCGCGGCCGGCCTTGGTCAGCACGTACTCGTAGCGCGGCGGACGGGTGCTGTATTGGCGCCGTTCCATCAGGCCGCCCTCGACCAGGCCGGCCAGGCGGCGGGTCAGCATGTTCGGGGCAATCTTCAGGCTCTTTTCAAATTCGTCGAAGCGGGTCAGCCCGTAGAAGGCATCGCGCAAGATCAGGATACTCCACCACTCTCCCACTTTTCCCAGGCTGCGGGCGATCGGGCAAGGCATGCTGCCAAAGTCGGTATGTTTCATTTTGCTACTCCTCTATGTCAGATTATCAACAAAATCGTCAGATCGCCATGGCTTCAGACTGAGTGACTTGCATGTTGGACGCAAGAAAGTGTGACTTTTTTAAGTGATGGAACCGTTGTGACAATGTGTGTATTTTCAGCCTTCAATTTCGTCTCCTTTTCTACCCTGTGTTTTTACTACTTCCCTCTATGAAAAACGTGGCTTTCCTTCCGGTTTTTATCCCTCCACCTTAGGCTAAAAAACCACGGCAAAAACTCTCCAAAAATCACTTTATTTCCACACATAAATTTCTGTGTAGAATGTGAACATTCGAGAGATTGTTTCCACAGGATAAAATTCTTCCTATAGATCAACTTCTTGAATTGGTTGGCTACCTGGACAATGTAGCCGCCCACCCGAAGGCTACGCACCTCAACAACGTGTGAAGATGAAAACTTTTACTAAAGCATTCGCCATCGTTCTGTTTAGCCTGCCACTGATCGCCAGCGCAGCCGGCAAAACCGCGTCCGCCTCGATGCAGGTGACGTTTGAGGTCAAAGAGTCCTGCAACGTGCAAATCTCTGCCGCAGCGGCCGAAACCGCCACCAACACCGGCAAAACCGCACCAGCGGTGGCCTGCCAGCTCAAAACCCCTTACCAGATGACCCGCAACGCCGACCAGGCAGCCAACACCAGCCGCGACGCGCAAGCCACCGCCCTGCGCCAGCAAGCCGCCACCGGCGAGTGGACCATCACCTTCTGAACCGTATCCCCGGCGACGCTCAGAACGACACCGTCGCCGTCACCGAATCCTTGTAATTTCCCGGCGCCGGCGTCTGCTGCGGCGGCACCAGCCCATACACCGTGCGCGCCTGCGTGGCGCCAGTCCCGGTGCCACTGAAGACCGTGGTGCCACCGTTGCCATCACCCAGACCGGCGCCGTCGAGCGTATTCGAAATCGTGTAGGTCACCAATTCATTGGACGGCCCGCCGATCATTTTTCGCAGCGCGTAGGTATTGCCGGCCGTATTGCCGGCGTCAAACGTGACTGTGTATGCAGTGTTCAGGCTGCAGCGGGTGGTCAGCGTCGCCGTGCTGCGCACCGCGCTGCTCAGCAGCGAACTATCGGGGAACACCAACGTGCCGACATTGATGGTGCAATCGTTGATCACCGGCGCGCTGACGGTGAACGGCATCGACACCGAGGTGCCCAGCACGCAATTGGCGGTGCCGGTCAGGAAGAACATATAGCGCATCAGCACATTGGTCGAGCCAAAGTTCGAGCTGAAGGTCAGGTTGCCCGAACTCACGTCCATCGACGACAGCGTGGCGTCGGCGTTCAGCTTGCCATACAGGTTGACGTTCTGTACCAGCGAGCCGATCACATTGTCGCTTTTGGTCAGCGTAAAAGTAATGACGTTGGCCGCCGTGTCGGTGCCGCTCCAGCCGCCCCACACCTTGGCTGGCGCATAACTGGTATCGGTGTACAGGTTGTAGTTGATCCGCTTGCTGCCATTGGCCAGCTGGCGTGGAATCGTCGCATTGGCATTGCTGTTGCCATCGCCGCCGCCGAGGTACAGGCACACGGTGGCGTTGGGGAACAGCAGGCCGGCGAGGAAGCTGCTCCAGGTGCAGGTGACCTTGAAATTGGCGTTGGCGTAGACGTCGGTGGTGCTGATCGAGCTGACCGACGGGAACACGATATTGGTCTGCGCCACCGTGCAGGCATCGGCGCGCGCCTGGCCGCAGGCCAGCATCAGCAGCATCCCCAGCAGCAGCAGGCAACGGCGTGCGCGCATCATTGCACCGCCTTGCAGGCCAGCGGCCCGACGGTGGCCATCGCATTGCCCGGCTGCGGCTGATAACTGAACTCGACCACGCACGGCACGCCCTCCACGCTAGCCCGCAGATGGTTGAGCGGCTGCAGGCGGTCGACAAAGGCCACGCCGTCAAAGCCGACCACGGTGGTGTTGCCGCTCTCAACGTGCAGCACCTGGGTGCCGGCCGCCAGCGGCTTGCCGCTTGCATCGTGCAGGATCACGCTGACCGCCTCATATTTCTCCACCGGGAAGCGCACCAGCACACCGGACATGCGCGCCGGCACCACGCTCTGGCTGCTGCTGGCAATGCGCGCGTCCAGCGGCAGTCGCGAGATGTCGATGCCCACCTGGTTCTGCAAATACGGCGTCAGATTAGGCACCAGCATGTAGCCACTGCTGCTGGTGTGGCCGATCACCTGGTTTTCCTGCATCACCGGCACGCCCGCCACGCCATCGGTCGACACCAGGCCGAAGCCGGCGCCAACCTGGCGTGCCGCGTGCACGCTGCCATCCATCACCACCAGCGAGCCAGCGATATCCACCGACGAGTTGCGCACGCCGTTGCTGTCCATGCTGTAGCCGGTGATCTGCCCGTAATTGCCAAGATAGGTCAGCTGCGCCTGGCGCTGCGGGTTGCCATTGGTATCCGACGATTGCAGGCCCCAGCCGAAGCCGCCGCTGTAGTCGGCGGAGCGTGTCACCGTGTAAGTGGTGGTGCGGGCGTCATTCTGGCGGTTGCGGCTGGCGGTGGCCGAGATGCGGTCGCCGAAGCTGGCGCTGAGGCTGAAAAATACGCCGCGCGCCTTGTCGTCGCGGTAGTCGCGGAAGGCGCTGACGCTCAGGTACAAGCCCAGTCCCAGCGAGGCCGAATAGTTGAGCGCCACCACCCGCGCCGGCGGCAGCAACGGTGCACGCAGGCTGACCGCGCTGACGCTGATGCCCTGACCGCCAGGCAACGAGACGCCGATATTCAGGCGGTCGCTGGCGCGCACCACCGGCGAGCCTTCCGCCGTGCCCATGTCGCTGTAGTTGGCCGTGGCCCGCTGCGATTGCAGGTCCAGGCTGACGCGTGAACTCAGGTATTGATAGCCCAGCGTGGCCTGGCCACCGCTGGCTTTGGCGCCATTCGCCTTGCCGCCACTGCCGGCCAGCGAGCCGCTGATGACGCCGCCCTGCCCCAGCCGCCACAGCAGGCCGCCGCCACCGTTGAGCACGCCATTGCCGGCCTCGCCGTGCGCTTCCAGCGTCAGGCTGTTGCTGATGCCGCGCCGCAGCGAAGCGCTGAGCGCTGGCGAGCGTGCATAGCCAAACGAATCGCTGGTGTAGCGGCGCCGCAACGCGCCCAGCTCAACCGAATAATCGACCAGCCCTTCAGCCAGCATGCGCGTGTCAACATACAGCGGCACGCTGGTGCTGATCGCCCGTCCGGCGGCGTCGCGCGTGACCAGCGTGGCCTGGCCGGCGCCGTTGATGCCGGCCACCTGGTTGATGACAAACGGGCCGGACGGCACTGCCGTGTCGACCTGCCGCACGCCATTGATATACAGGCTGACCGCGCTCGGCACCACCGCCGAGCCGCCCAGCGAGGCGGTCGGGAAAGTCAGCAAGTCCGGCCGCAGGTCGAAGCTGCGGCGCCATTGCACGCCGCCCATGCGCAGCGAACGCGACCAGGTGAGCGACGACGAAATCAGGTCGCCGAACTGCCAGGTTTCCAGCGTCTCCGGATCGGAGTGCACCCAGGCGGTATCGAAGCGCACGTATTCGCGCAACTGGCTGCTGTAGTTGAACACGCCGGTGCTGGTCAGCACGCCGCTGTTGTTGAAGTAGCGGATTTCATTGGCCACCGAGGTGCTGCGGTCCTTGCCCAGCCGGCTGAAAGCGTCGTAGTTGATCACCGCGCCGGGCGTCACGCTGGCCACGCCAGGCTTGCGCACGGTGCGCGCCGATACCGCGATCGGCGCCCGCAGCGCATCGTCCACGCGCAGCGCGATCGCCTGGCGCGCCGCATCATAGGTGTAGCTCAGGCCCTTGACCCGGTCGAGGTCGAACTCTTCCACGCTGCTGACGCCAAACAGCTGGGGATCGAGCTCCAGCTCGCGCAGGTTCTGCACGCTGCTGCGCAGGCCAGATTGCTGGCCACGGGTGAAACGCAGTATCAGGCCGGTCGCTTCGCCGTTCAAGGTTACCTCCAGAAATAACTCTTCATCCTGCGGTGGCGGCGACGGCGGCGTCTGCGCCAGCGCGCCACACATCAGCCACCATGTCAGCAAGCACCACCAGGCCAGCCGGCGCCGCATCCCGGGTCAGTCCACCCTGGCCACGGTACTGGCGCTGGTCGGGCGGGCGTTGATATTGGCCTTGACCGCCACAGTCCCGTTCAGATCGGCTTCGCCAGACGTGGGCAAGCGCCACTCGCGCACCCTGCCCGCCAGCACATAGCCAAACAGGCCGGTCGCAATCTCGAATTGCTGGCCGGCGGCATTGCTCAGCTGTAGCGCGCCGATCTGTGCGCGCTGGGTGCCGCTGTTGCGGACTCGCAACATCCAAATTCCCTCTTTCTTGAACACGCTCCAGGCCAGCGCCGGCGCCGCGCGCTCATCGGCCGGCAGCACAAACAGCGGCACCGAATAGCGCAGGCGGATGTCGACGCCGCTAGCCGGGCCATCGTCCTTGGGTATCTCGTCGATCAGAATGCGGTAAGTCAGCTCGCTGGCTGGCAATTGCTCGTTGCGCCGGACCAGCCGTATCATCTGGCTGCTTTTTGGTCCGATCTGGATGATGGGCGGGCTGGCCACCACATCGGTCGTTGGCGTCAGCACGTCGTCGCCGTCTTTTTGTTCCCACTGGTAGACGCGCACCTGGCCGTACACCGCCACCTCGCCGAGATTCTGCAGCGTGATGCCGCTGGCGCCTTGGCCGGCGCGCAGGTTGATCATCACCGGCGAAATCTGCAGATTGGCCGCCATTGCCGGCAACGCCAGCGACGCCGCTGCTATCAGTCCTAATATTCGTGTGCGCACCCCAGTCATCCACCCTCCGGTTGCTTATGATCAACACTCGATTCCATTATTAATGATCTAAAAAAACCATGCTTTTGCAGGAGGAGACAACTGTTTTGCAAGCGTAGAAAACTATCAAAAATATTTAAAAGATAGGCATAATACGCAACAGGGAGTGATAAAACTTTATCAACCAAATTTCTGGGGACGCCATGCCTACCACCCTTGAAAGCACCCGTTCGAAAATCCTCATCGTGGACGACTCCGCGTTTGAGCAGCGCATGCTGGTGGATTTGCTGAGCGAACTGCCGTACAAGGTGTCGGTAGCCTTTAACGGACTGCAGGGCTACCAGCTGGCGCTGGCGCAGCGGCCCGATCTGATCCTGCTGGACGTGCGCATGCCGAATATGGACGGCTACACCGCCTGCCGCCTGCTCAAGGCCAATCCGGTCACACAGGATATTCCAGTGATTTTCCTCAGCGGCGCCGACGCCGATGACGACCGCATCCTCGGCCTGTCGATCGGCGGCGTCGATTACGTCTCCAAGCCGTTCTCGCCGGGCGAACTGGCGGCGCGCATCCAGGTGCACCTGAACCTGGCCAAGCGCCAGCATGCGGCGCCGCCGGCCGAGGGCGATGAGACGCCGGAGCCGGAAGCGGAAAACGATCCGGACGCGGTGCTGGTCAACGCGGTGAAACGGCTGATCGCCGACAACCTGGCGGCGCTGCCGGGGCTGGCCGAGATCGCTCGCAGCGTCGGCACCTACCGCGAAAAGCTGTCGCAGGTATTCCGCGAGCAGACCGGCATGACGGTGTTCGGCTTTATCCGCGAGGAACGCATCCGCCGCGGCGAGGAATTATTGAAGGACACCGACATCGACGTGCAGGACATCGCCCTGCTGATCGGCTTCAACAACGCCGGCAATTTCGCCACCGCCTTTCGCGAACGCATGGGTGTTACGCCCACCGCCTATCGCCAGGCGATCCACAAGAAGTAATCAGGCAGCCCGCATCTTGCGGCGCCAGAAGAACCACGAAGCCAGCGCGTTGATCCAGTAGCCGGCATACAGCACGGCGGTCAGGACCAGGCCACGGCTGGCGTACAGCGGCACCGAGATGGTGTTGACCAGCAGCCAGAACGGCCAGGTGTCGATGCGCCGCCCCATCAGCAGCAGCTGGGCGATGACGGAAAACATCAGCACGGCGGAATCGATGAAGGGCGCGTAGGCATTCGTATACGCCTGCAGCATCAGGCCGTAGCCGGCGGTGGCGGCCAGGCCGACGGCGCTCATCCAGGCCAGCGTCCGCGCCCGCACGCTGGTGATCGGCAACGGCGCGCCACCGGCGCCGCGCCGCCATTGCAGCCAGCCGATCACGCAGCTAACGATAAAGAAAATTTGCAGCGCCACATCGGCGTACAGGTTGACGCTGTAGAACAGCGCGGCAAACAAGGCGCAGCCGGCAATGCCCAGCCACCACGAGTGAATACTGTTGCGCCCCGCAAGCACGATGGAAATGGCCATGACGGCATTGGCGGCGATTTCCAGCGGTGAGGTCAACGGCGGTCCTTTTTCAGTTGCGGCACTCCGGCGGCAAGATGGCTTGCGGAATGTCCTCGCTGGCGCACTGCCAGGCGACGCGCTTATTCTCGTCCACGCGCGGCGTGAACGCAATAGCCTTGCCGCGATAGTTAAGGTCGGCGGGGAAGACGTACACCGTGCCGCCAGCACACCCAGCAGCGCCGACCAGCGCAAGTGCTGCTGGCGGATTGGCCGATCTCGCGGCGGATGTAGAAGTTGATCGCATCAAGCCGGTCTTTCAGCGCAAAGGCAACTATTTATGACAACGATAGCTGCAGGTCGTTGATGTTGATCGGCTTCACCAGATGCGCGGCAAAACCGGCCTCGCGGCTGCGCGTCTTGTCATGCTCCTGGCCATAACCGGACAAGGCCACCAGCTTCAGCGCCGCGCCGCCCGGCAACTGGCGCAGGCGGCCGGCCAGCTCGAAGCCGTCCATGCCCGGCAGACCGATGTCGAGAATGGCCAGCTCCGGCATGCCGGCCGTGGCCAGCGCCAGCGCGTGCGCCGGATCGTAGGCAACCACCGCACGGTAACCCAGTGCACCGAGCAGTTCGCCGAGCGAATCGGCGGCGTCCTGGTTGTCGTCCACCACCAGCACGAGGGTGCCGCTGGCCTGCTCCGGCGCCGCCACCTTGTCATCGGCCGCCACCGCCGGCTCGGCCTCGCTGATCACCGACTCCGGCAGCGTGATGGTGAACGTGCTGCCGCGCCCTTCGCCGGCGCTGTAGGCGCTGGCTTCGCCGCCATGCATCCGTACCAGGTTGCGCACCAGCGCCAGCCCGATGCCAAGGCCGCCCTTGGCGCGGTCCAGCTGGCGGTTGCCCTGTACGAACAGGTCGAAGATGTGCGGCAGCAGTTGCGGCGAAATGCCGTTGCCATCGTCGGTGACCTGGATCTGCACCGTCGCGCCCTTGATGCGCGTGGCCAGCGTGACATGGCCGCCAGCCGGCGTATAGCGCGCCGCATTGCTCAGCAGGTTGGACACCACCTGCGCCAGCCGCGCCGGATCGCCGTGCCAGCGCACCGTCGGCACGTCGACCAGCAAGCGGTGCTGTTTTTGCTCCAGCAGCGGGCTGGCCATTTCGATCGCCTTGTTCAGCACATCAGCCAGCGGCACGGTTTCCTTGCGCAGCTCGACCTTGCCGCTGGCGATGCGCGACACGTCCAGCAAGTCGTCCACCAGCCGCACCAGGTGATCGACCTGGCGCTGTATCACCTCCTGCTCGTGCGCAGTATCGCTATCCGGCTTGCGCAACTTCATCAGCTTCAGCGCGGTGACGATGGGCGCCAGCGGATTGCGCAGCTCGTGGCCCAGCATGGCGAGGAATTCATCCTTGATGCGCGAACTCAGGTGCAAGTCAGTGTTCAGGCGGTCGCTCTCGGCCATCGCCTGCGCCAGTGCATGATCGCTCTGCAAGCGGCTCAGCGTGGCGCACACGGTGGCGGTGAACTGTTCCAGGAACTGGCGGTAGGCGCCATCCAGCGGCAGCCGTGGCGACAGGCCGAACGCCAGCGCCAGCTCGGCGCACAACTGCAGATCGGCGCCGCGTATCACCAGCAGGTCGGCGCCGGGACGGGCCGCCTCTTCGCCGCCGCTGAGCAGCGTCACTTCCAGCAGGTCGCGCGGGTTGTCGCTGGTCGACTGGGCAATCGCGGCACGCACCTCGGCTTCGTCATGGCAACGCAGCAGGCGTCGCGCCAGCAGATCCAGCGTGTGGCGGCGGCGCTCGGCCAGCACCTGCGCTGTGGTTTCGGTGCACACCACCAGCACGCCGCCCACCTGATCCTGCTCGTCGAACACCGGCGTGTAGGTATAGCTCCAGTAGACATCCTCAATGCGGCCGTTGCGCCAGATCGGCACCAGATTATCGGCATACCAGCGCGCCTCACGGCCGGTGCGCACCGCCTCGATCTGCGGGCCGATGATGGCCCAGGTCTCCGGCCAGCACCGGCGGCCGCCCTGGCCCAGCGCGGCCGGATGCTTGCCGACGCCAAAACATGGCACATAGGCATCGTTGTAAATCTGGATCAGGTCCTCGCCCCACCACAGGAACATCGGATGCACCGAGTGCAGGACGATGCTGGCCACCGTGCGCAGCGAGCTTGGCCAGCTTGCTATCGGCCCCAGCGGCGTGTCTTCCCAGCGATGCGCCTGCACCAGGTCGCGCATCGGCGTGCCGGCGCCGATGAAGCGCGGCTGCTGCGGAACAGGAAACGGCGTAAAGGATTGAGCCAGCATGATGAAATCCAGGTAAGAAACCCAGATCTTAGCAACTGTACTGTACGGCGGCGCACAATACGCCGCCGCCCCGCTGCGCTTGACAATACTGTCATACCTGGCAAGCCATCCTCAGGGAAGCCGCGCACGCTACGGCGAAATGTAATCAGCCATGCTCGCGCCACTGGTCGAGGTTGTGCGGCTCGACCAGTGGCGCGCCGTTACGCTCGGCGCGGAAACGGGCTGACGCCGCATACACGGCGCGGCGCACGCGCATGATGGAACCGATCGGCCGGTGCTCGGCGATGCAATGCCATGGGTTGAACTGCATGCCGTCATCCACCAGCACCGACAGTCCGTGCGTCCAGCCGGCCTGCGGCTCGGTGCGGACGCGCGCCACCGCCACCCAGGGCGCTTCCCATTCGACCGATGCGTCTTCGATCGGCATGGTCGCCAGGTCGGTGCACAGTTGCACGCGCAGCTCCCATTCGGCCGGATGCTCGGTGATGAAGTCCACCACGGCGGCGCGCAGGCCGTTGGGCTTGTGCTCCAGGTCGACCGGCTGGTCTTTCAGCGCCAGCAGTTCCGGCGACACCGGCACCAGCGACAGTTTGGCCATGTAGCGTCCGTACAGGATCGGCGCGGCAGTGAAGAAAGTCTCGCCGAGGATATGGGTTTCCGGATGGCCGCCCAGCCCTTTCAGCGTCGCGCTCTCGCCACCGACCGCTTCCACCACTTTCTCGACACCGCGCAGCGCGGTCGACAGCGCTTTCTTCAGCGTCGGCGCCTTGTCGGTGGTGGCCAGCAGCTTCAGGCTGCCATGGAATTGCTTGGCGGTCGGCGCCAGGAAAGTCGGGCCGTTGACCATGACAAAGTCCTGCGTGACGTCGCCGACGCCATCCGGCAGGCGCGCGCCGGGCACGCCGATGACCTTGATCGCCATGCCGCGCGGCGTGGAGACCTTGTCGTCCAGCAGGTCGCCAGGCGTGGTCGACAGGCGCAGCACCACCGGCCAGGCACCGCCGGGATGGCTGAACAGGCCCTGCGCGTAGTCCGGCGGCAAGTTGGGCAGCACGCGCAGCTCGCCGCGCAGCAGGCCGTGGCTCTTGGCGTGCACGCCGCGCCGGGCGTGGCCGGTGTCCTGGTCGACCGTGTTGGCAATCTCGCGGATCGACTCGGTCAGGCCGGCAATGGTGTCCGCCTCGCCCTCTTCCGGCACTTCATAGGACGGATCGTAGGGCAATGGCTGGGTCAGGTGTCTGGTAGGGAAATCCATGATGCTCCTCGGCGGTTGGCTATCCCTATCTTGGCTGCTGCGGTGGCTTGCGTCTGTGTTATCACGCACGAAGGAGTGCTACCGACTGCGTGGGCGCATCCTCGCGTCAATCCAGACTTGGCTTATCGCTGCAACCTGCCTGCTCCATCAGGCGCGCGTGAACATTTTCAATCGGTAGGCTCAATTTCAGCGAGCGGCCGCTGCCAACGTCATAGTGCATTTCGGCAGTAGGACGCGTGACGATCGCGTGTGACTGCGCGCTGAAGGCATCGCCAAACTGCTCTTTAGCGGCATCGGCAAACCGTTTCAACTCGGTCTCGCTGGTATTGGGCGGCAACTTGCGATCAATCGATGTCAGCACCACCACCCCTTTGCCGCTGCGTATCACCGGACGAAAAACCAGATGAATGGGCTGACCATCACTGGCTTTCATCTTTGCGCTGGCGAAGTTGAAGCGGCAGATGGTATCGACCGTGACGGCAAACTGCTTCATCGACTTGCTGTCGAAGTCACCCATGTCAGAAAAGCTGATGCGCTTGCCTGCACGGTCCAGCCCGTACCCACTGTCATTTTTTCCGCCCAGCCGGAACTGCATCATGCCAGCCGGCTGCAGATTCAGCGTGGCCACCTCGGCCGGCGTCATGCCCAGACACGCGCCGGCCAGGCACAGTTTGCGGTCCGGGGCGGACGAAGCCACCGCTGGGGCCGGCCTGCTGGCGACCGCCGTCGGCGCCGGTTTGCCAGAAAGCTCGCCTTGCAGCGCCACGCCTATCTTGTTGAATTCCGCGCGCACGGCTGCCGCTGGAGAATTGACGCCAGGCGGATTGCTATACATCAGCGCAAGATTAAGACCGCCGGCCACCGGCGCCAGCGAGGCGCCTAACGAGCCTGTCTTGCCACTCGCGGTCACCTGGCCGTTTTGCGCCAGCAGCGCATAGCTGGCTGGCTCGGCGTGAGAAATCTTCCATCCATTGCGCTCCAGATTGCGACGCAGCGCGGCGTATGCTTCTGCGATGTCGGTGGTGGCCAGCTTCACCGAAGCACTGTATTCCGTGCCCTGCCCCGGTGATCCACCGGTCTGGAAAGACGACACAGCATCCTGCGCCGAGGCGGTGACGGCATATCCCCCTGCCGTCCCAACTATCAGTGCAGCGAAGATCGGCGCCAGTCGCAGCCGTGAGTTCTGATATGCCATAGATGATGTTCCATTGTTGTTGAAGCAGAAATATTATCAGAAGTGCCGCAAGCGGCCGAGACGTTTGGCAACCTCAGCGGCAATCCGTCAAACATGCTATCGTTGACCCTTTTTTCTCGCAGTTTTTGCCCTTCTCCGATGCATCACGAACCGATTTCCAACACTCCCCTCATCACCGCGCCACGTGGCGCCGGCATGGCCAGCCTGGCCCTGGCACTCGGCGGCCTCGCCATCGGCACCGGCGAATTTGCCTCGATGAGCATCCTTCCCGTGGTGGCGGGCGACCTCAACGCAAGTCTGCCCGACATGGGTCACATGATCAGCGCCTATGCGCTGGGCGTAGTGTTCGGCGCGCCGCTGATCACCATCTTCCTGGCACGCATGCCGCGCAAGGCGATGCTGATCATGCTGATGTCGCTGTACGCGGTGGGCAATCTGCTGAGCGCTGCCGCGCCGGGCTACGCTTCGCTGCTGCTGGCGCGCTTCATCGCCGGTATTCCACACGGCGCCTACTTCGGCGTGGCAGCGCTGGTGGCGGCCGCGATGGCGGAACCGGACAAGCGCGGACAAGCGGTATCGCGCGTGCTGCTCGGCCTGACCATTGCCAACATCTTCGGCGTGCCGCTGGCGACCTGGTTAAGCCAGGGCTTCGGCTGGCGCTCGACCTTCCTGGTGGTTGGCGTGCTGGGCACGATCACCGCGCTGATGGTGCGCCGCTACGTGCCGCAGATCGCCGCCGGCGACGCCAGCCCGCGCCGCGAACTGGGCGTGTTCCGCCGCCTGCAAGTGTGGGTGACGCTGCTGATGGTGTCGATCGGCTTTGGCGGCCTGTTCGCCGTCTACACCTATGTCACGCCGACGCTGCTGGAAGTGACCAAGGTATCGCCGGCCACGGTGCCGGTGCTGCTGGCGATGATGGGTGTCGGCATGACGGTTGGTAATCTGGTCGGCGGCTGGTTTGCCGACCGCTCGCGCCTGTGGACCATCTTCGGCGCGCTGGTGTGGAACGCATTGGCGCTGACGGCGTTCTACTACACCAGTTCGAATTTGTGGGCAGTGGGCCTGAACCTGTTCGCCATCGGCTGCGGCATCGCCGTCTGCCCAGCCGTGCAGACCCGTTTGATGGACGTGGCCGGCGATGCGCAGACGGTGGCGGCGGCGCTGAACCACTCCGCCTTCAACCTGGCCAACGCCGCCGGCGCCTGGTGCGGCGGCCTGGCGATCGCGCACGGCGCCAGCCTGCAATCGACCGGCCCGGTCGGCGCGCTGCTGGCGGTCGGCGGCATCGTGGTGCTGGGCGTGTCGGTGCTGCTAGAGCAGCGCCAGCCTGTGCAAACCGCACCGGCATTCCAATAAAATATTTCCCAAAAGAACTTGAATAAAATACAAGTATGACTTAGCATTGCATTTTTTACTGCTGCCTGCTTGCATATGCTTCGATTTCTGCCACGCCAGCCTGCTTGGCTGTTGACCATCGCATTTTGTCTCCTGACCGCCTGTGGCGGCGGGTCAGGCAGCACCACGCCAACGCCGCCGCCTGCGCCACAGCCGCTGCAGGTTCAGATCACGGCAGCCAGCCAAAATGAACTGTCGGCGCCGGTCCAGTTTGCGCCGACCGTGAGCAACGGCGCCGGCCAGTCCCTTCAATACGCATGGAATTTCGGCGACGGCCAGACCAGCACCAGCGAGCGCCCCGAACACCGCTATACAGCAGGCGGTAACTATCAAGTCACCCTGACGGTGAGCAACACCACAGGCAGCGCCAGCAGCACATTGCCCATTCAGGTCGGCTATTTCGCCGGCGTGGCGGGACAGGACTGCACCGGCGCAAAACCCGGACAAGGCTGGTGCCGCCAAAGCCCGCAGCCCACCGCCAAGGATTTCATCTCGATCAAGATGACCACTAACAAGGTGATCTGGGCGCTTGCGAACCAGAACACCGTTGTGCGCAGCACCGATGGCGGCGCCTCCTGGTTCAGCAAGCGCGTGCCCACCAGCGCGAAGTTGAGTGCCATTACGGCGATTGACGCGAATACCGCCTGGGTAGTGGGCAGCAACGGCTTCGAGAGCCACACCAAAGACGGCGGCACGACCTGGGTACGCGGCAACATGCCGGCCAACACGCCGGACTTAATGGCGATCGGCGCCATCCGTGATGGCTCCACCTTGTGGGCCACAGGCTCGAGCAGCGCCGTCCTGAAGAGCACCGACGGCGGCGCCAGCTGGACCGGACAATCGCTGGACACCGACGCCAACTGCACGCTGTGGTCGGTTTCCGCAGTTGATGCAGGCAATGCCTGGCTCGCCGGCCCCGACTGCATAGCGCGCACCACGAACGGCGGCGCGCACTGGACACGCTCGGACGGCTTCAACGTGCGCTCGATCAGCGCGGTGGACGCCAACACAGCCTGGGTCGCCAAGCTGGCGTCGATTGAAAAGACTACCGACGGCGGCAAGACATGGGTGAGCCAGGTCAGCCGCACGCTGAACGGCACCGGTATCGGCGCGCAATACACCTCCATTGCGGCGGTCGACCTGAACACCGTCTTTGCGGCCGACTTTTCCGGCTTCATCATCAAGACCACCGACGGCGGCAACAGCTGGAAAGACCAATCGCCGCCGGAAGCCTTCACCTGCTGCCAGAACCCGCACTTCAGCGTCCTTTCCGCATTTGATGCCAGCAGCGCCGTGGTGGGCGGACGCGAAGGCGTCATCTACGCCAGCACCGACGGCCAGTCCTGGGCCAGCAAAAACAGAAGCATCTTCAGTCCGGCCAACACCGATATCCGATCCATCGCCGTGTTCGACGCCAACCACGCCGTGGTGCCGATTGGCGGCTATGGCATGGTCCATTACACCGAAAATGGCGGCGTCGACTGGCAACGTCAGGCAAGTCCGCGCGCCCTCGACTGCGCCCACGCCATTACCCGGCTGAACGCCACCACGGCGCTGGGTCTGGGTTGCGGCACCCTGCTGAAAAGTACCGACCAAGGCAAGAACTGGCAATCGACCTTCATCGGCAGCGGGCAATTGAACGCGCTCTCGGTGGTCAATGAAAACACCTACTGGGCGGCCGGAGAATATGGCACGATCACGCGCACCAGCGACGGCGGTGCCACCTGGACTGCGGCGGCCGGCACGCTGCCGCGCATTACCTTCCGCGACATCTATGCAGTGGATGAACAAAACGTCTGGGCAGTGGGTGACTACGAGACGCTGGTCCACACCACCGACGGCGGCAAGACCTGGGCCATCAAAACGGCCAATACCATTCTGAACGGCTACTCCGCGGTCATCGCTCTGAACGCCAATACGGCCTGGGTAACCCACTCGTCGCAATCGCTGATGGTCACCAATGACGCCGGCGCCACCTGGAGCAAGGTGAACACAGGCGTCGACGATCTGCTGCTGACGCTCGCCACGCTGGATGGCAAAGTGCTGTGGGCTGCGGGCGTCAACGGCAGGATCGTCCGCAGCGAAGACAGCGGCAAAACCTGGAGCGTTCAGGATTCCGGCACCAACGACTATCTGTTCGCCATCCGTCTGATTGACAATAACACGGCATGGGTGACCGGCGCCAACGGCACCATCCTCAAGACGGCAACGGCGGGCAAGTAAGCCGCCGTCTAGCGGCTTACCACATGATGACGCGCTGCTCCGGCGGCAGGTACATCGGGTCGCCCGGCTTGATGTCGAAGGCTTCGTAGAAGCCAGGCTGATTCATCACCGTGCCTTTCGCGCGGAACTCGCCCGGCGAATGCGGATCGCTCTTGATCTGCGCGATCGCCGCTTCCGGGCGCAGTTTCGCGCGCCATTTCTGCGCGAAGCCGATGTACAGGCGCTGCTCTCCGGTCAGGCCATCGATCACCGGCGACGGCTTGCCGCCCAGCGAACGCTGGTAGGCGTTGTAGGTGATCGACAGGCCGGAGTTGTCGCCGATGTTTTCGCCCAGCGTCAATTCGCCATTGATGTGATAGCCCGGCACCGGGCTATAGGCGCCGTACTGTTTGACCAGGCCGGCGGCGCGCGCCTTGAAGGCGGTGCGGTCTTCGGCTGTCCACCAGTTGCGCAGACGGCCGTGCGCATCGTACTGGCTGCCCGAATCGTCGAAGGCGTGGCTGATCTCATGGCCGAAGGTGATGCCCAGCAGACCGTAGTTGACCGCGTCTTCCGCTTTCACGTTGAAGAACGGCGGCTGCAGGATCGCGGCTGGAATGGTGATCGCATTCAGCAGCGGGCTATAGCTGGCGTTGACGGTTTGCGGCGTCATCGACCACTCGTCGCGGTCGACCGGCTTGCCCAGCTTGTCCAGGTTGTTCTGACGGCTCCACGCACGCGCTGCCTTGACGTTGACGATCAGGTCATGCGGGCTGGTTTTCATCGCGCTGTAGTCGCGCCATTTTTCCGGATAGGCGATCTTCGGTTTCAGCGCCGCCAGCTTGGCTTGCGCTTCCTTCCTGGTTTCCGCTCCCATCCAGTCCAGCTTGTCGATGCCGTCCTTGAACGAGGCGACGAAGTTGTTGAACATGGCCATCACGCGCGGCTTGGTTTCCGGCGGCAGGTAGGTCTGCACATACAGCTTGCCGACCGCGTCGCTCAGCGAGGCGTCGGTGAAGCGCAGCGCCAGTTGCCACTGCGGTTCGCTTTGCGGCACACCGCGCAGCACTGTGCCTTCAAAGGCAAAGCGCTCTTTCACGCTGGCGCTGTCCAGGAACGACGCGTAGCTTTCGATGATGCGCCAGTTGAAGTAGCTCTTCCACGCATCCAGCGGCACATCGGCCAGGTTCTGCGACAGGCCGCTCAGGAAGCTCGGCTGGCGCACCACGGCCGACGCGGCTTTGGGCGCGAAGCCGGCGGCAGCAAAGTAAGCGTTCCAGTCGAATGCCGGTGCCAGCTCGCTGAACCTGGCAAATTCAACGCGGTTGTACGACTTGACCGGATCGCGCATCTGCACGCGGGTCCATTGGGCGGCGGCCAGGCGGGTTTCGATGTCCAGCACTTGCGCGGCGTGGGTGGCGCTGTCCTTGTCGCCGCTCATCGCCAGCATGGTGGCGATGTGCTGCTGGTACTTGGCGCGCACGCCTTTCAGCTTGACGTCATCGTCCTTCAGATAATAATCGCGGTCAGGCAAACCCAGACCGGACTGGTTGATGCTGACGGTGTACTGTTCCGGGTCCTGCGCATCCGGCGACACGCCGGCCGAGAACGGCGTCTGCACGCCGTTGCGTTGCAGGTAGGCGAACAGCGCTGGCAGCTCCTGCTTGTCCTTCAGCGACGCGACGCGGGCCAGGTCGGCGCGTAGCGGCTTGAAACCGGCGGCATTGCGTGCCTTCTCGTTCAGGAAGCTGGTGTAGAGGTCGGCGATCTTGTGCGTTTCGCTGCCTGCCTTGCCAGGATGCTTGACGGCGGACTCCATCACGGAGCGCAACTGGCCCTGGGCGATTTCACGCAATTCGATATATGTGCCCCAGGTCGACTTGTCGGCCGGGATCTCGGTGTTGCGCACCCAGATGCCATTTACATAGCCATAGAAATCGTCCTGCGGACGCACCGCGGTATCCAGGGTTTTCAGATCGATACCGGACAGCTGCTGCGCATGCGACGGGGCGGAGAAGACCAGCAAGGCGCAGCAGGCGGCGCTGATGAGCGAACGTTTCACAGGAACTCCCTTATAGGAAAAACAATTACTTATTAAAAATCAGCATGTTACATGACTAAATCTGCACACCACAACTTTATATTGTATAAAATATCCAAAGATAACGTATGATCGCCGTGCCTCCTCTCCACCCATCCACCGATTAAGGACACACCATGAGCGACAATATTTTCACCGGCACCATCCCGGCCCTGATGACGCCTTGCAAGGCAGACCGCACCCCTGACTTCGATGCGCTGGTCAAAAAAGGCCGTGAGCTGATCGATGCCGGCATGAGCGCCGTGGTGTATTGCGGTTCGATGGGCGACTGGCCGCTGCTGACCGAAGCGCAGCGCCAGGAAGGCGTGGCGCGCCTGGTGGCGGCCGGCGTGCCGGTGATCGTCGGCACCGGCGCGGTGAACTCAAAAGAAGCCGTGTCGCACGCGGCGCACGCCGCCAAGGTTGGCGCGCACGGCCTGATGGTGATTCCACGCGTACTGTCGCGCGGCTCGTCGCCTGCGGCGCAAAAAGCGCACTTCTCGGCTATCCTGGCAGCGGCGCCCAAGCTGCCGGCAGTGATCTACAACAGCCCATATTACGGTTTCGCCACCCGCGCCGACCTGTTCTTCGAGCTGCGCGCCAAGCATGCCAACCTGATCGGCTTCAAGGAATTCGGCGGTGCCGCCGACCTGCGCTATGCGGCGGAGCACATCACCAGCCAGGACGACAATGTCACGTTGATGGTGGGCGTGGATACCCAGGTGTTCCACGGCTTCGTCAACTGCGGCGCGACCGGTGCCATCACCGGCATCGGCAATGCGCTGCCGCGCGAGGTGCTGCAACTGGTGTCGCTGTCGCGCAAAGCCGCCGCCGGCGATGCGGTGGCGCGTCGTCAGGCACGCGAGCTGGAAGCCGCGCTGCTGGTGCTGTCGTCGTTCGACGAAGGCACCGACCTGGTGCTGTTCTACAAATACCTGATGGTGCTGAACGGCGATACCGAATACACGCTGCACTTCTACGAAACCGATGAGCTGAGCGCCAGCCAGCGCCGCTATGCCGAAACCCAGTACGCGCTGTTCCGCACCTGGTACGCGAACTGGTCGAAAGACGTGGCTGCGTGAAAGGCTTTGCAGTCACCACCGTTGCGGAGCAGGCGGCAGACGCCCTGCGCCGCAAGATCATGTCGGGCGAACTGCTGGAAGGCGTTTCGCTGCGACAGGATGCGCTCGCCGCCGAATTCGGCATCAGCCGGATACCGGTGCGCGAGGCGCTGGTGCAGCTGGAAGGCGAGGGATTGGTGAAAATCATCCCGCACAAGGGCGCGGTGGTGTCCGGGCTGTCGATCGATGAGATCAGCGAGCTGTTCATGCTGCGCAGCCTGCTGGAGCCGCTGCTTCTGAAAAAGTCCGCGCCCCGGCTGACGGCGGAAGACTACGCCGAGCTGGACGCCATTCTGGCCGAATACAAGGTCGAGCTGCATGCCCAGCATACGACCCGCTGGGGCGAGTTCAACACCCGCCTGCACGACGTGCTGCTGTCGCGCGCGGAACAGCCGCGCACCGCCGCCATCGTCGCCACGCTGCTGCAACAAACCGACCGCTACACGCGCATGCAATTATCGCTGAGCGCCGACAGCATCCGGCAGGCGCAACAGGAACACGAAGAACTGGTAAACCTGTGCCGCACCGGCGACGTGCGCGCCGCCGCAGCACTGCTGAAACGCCACATCGAACACGCCTGCAAGGACCTGGAACGTTTCATCCTGTCGCAGCGCCGTCCGGCTTAATCGCGGAACGTAACGCCGCGCACGAACAGACCCAATACCCGGCTGTCAGGCCCAAGGCCGAGCGCGACCGGCGAGACGGCGTCCGGCATGTCGAGCCGGATCTCGACCTCATCGTCGCCGGTATCGCGCAGTGGCAGCGTGACGATCTGATGCTGGCTGCCGGCGTACACCGCCTGTTGCGGCGGCAGGCCATCCGCACTCAGCGTCACGCGCTGGCGCGACAGGTCGGCGCGGAAAGCCAGCGCCTTCAGCTCCAGATGGCGCGGCGCCTTGCCATGGACCTTGAGGCGCGGACAACGGATCTGCGCTTCGCGCACATAGGTCCAGGCGCCCCCCTGCTCCTGGCCACTGAAGCCGGTCAGCACACAGCTGAGGAATTTATTGGCGTCGGTGAAGTCGATATACGGACTGGACGCGCCATAACGGCGCAGGCAGGCGCCGTCCAGCGCCACCAGCCCGTTGTGCCCCGCACCCACCCTGCAGGCCGGCACCACGTCGTAGCGACCATTCTCCGCCGTGATCAGGCGGGCGACGGTCGACCAGTTCTCGATACGATGCTCGAACAGCAGGCTGGCCGCGTTGGAATTTTCCATCCGCGACGCGTGCAGGCCCGCGATCGAATACATGTATTCGATCACACCGGGCAGATCGCCCACCCCCATCATGTAATCGTCCTTGTGCGGCCCGGCGGGTCCAAGCCGCTCCTTCAAGGCCAGCACCGACTGCTCCACCGCCACCAGCGCGCTGGTCTGGAAACGCGCCGGCTGCCATGCCACCGCCAGACAGGCGACCGTCGTCAGCAACGCCGGCAGCAGGCAGTACTGCAACCTTGCCGGCCAGTCACGGCCGGGGTCCGCCTGGCGCCGGCGAAACAGCAACAAACCCGGCAACACAGCCAGCTCCAGCAGCGCCACCGTATTCAGTGCATACGCATATTTGCGCAATGCGTATTCCGAGGCGAAGCCCAGCTTGAGCGACACGCATTGCAGCAGCGCCAGGCCGCACACCGCCAGGCTATACAGCGCAACGAATTTCAGCGGCAGCCAGGCGTGGTCATCGCGCCGGCGCTGCCAGGCGGCCAGCATGCCCACCGCCGCCGCCGCCAGTAGCACGCAGAGCCATGGCATGACAGCGGCATTGAAATAAGCCAGCTCGATCCAGCCATTGTTACGGCTGATGTCGCGCATGGTGGCGAAACCGGGGTGACTGATCAGCGCGCCCAAGGCGCATAGCAGCAGGCCAGCGCCGGCCGCGCCGTGCGCCAGCAGGCCGGGTTGCCGCGCGCGCCACAGCACCAGACTATCCGTCACGACCATCCAACCCATCAACATCAACAAGATCAGGGCCGGCAGCAAATGCACACCGGCCAGCACATAGACCGCCGGTATCAGCACGGCATAGCGCAACCAGGGGGCGACACCCTGGCGCTCCAGATACATACTGGCCAGCACCATGGCAACGGCCAGCGCTTGCCCCACGATCTGCGGATAGAAGAAACTCTTGATCAACTCATCGCCGTGCAGCGGCAATCCCCAGCGATAGTGGTTGAGCGCCAGCAGCGCGATGATCACGACCGCCGCCACGGCGGCGATGCGTCGCGGCAGCGTGGCGACCAGCCACATCAGCCCGCCCCACAGCCCCACCTGCGCCAGCACCGCCAGCACCTGCATGCCCATCAGGGGCGAGCCGAACCAGGTTCCCGCCAGCGCCGCCATCTGGTGGCTCAGGCGCGGATAGGTATTCATTTCGCCCAGACTGGGATCGGCAGGGAAAGGGCCATTCTGGAATTCCGTCAGGCGCACCACCAGCGCATAGTGGTGCGCCATGTCGACAGACTCGCTCCGGATACCGTCAACGAAGATGCCGGTCAGGATAGCCAGCACCAGCAACAGCAGTCCGGCGCGGAGCAGACGTAACAAAAGAGGAGAGGATGGAGCCATGCAGCGCATTATAACAAAGACAATCTTGCGTTCACGCCGCGAAAACGGAACCCGACACGGCAACCCCGGTCGTCAAGATCACCGGCACCACGCCGACGCCCACCGGCGAAAGCCCGCGCGTGTTCGCCGCCAAGCAGAGCGCCTTGCGCGGCACGCTGGCATTCAACTGCGGCATGGACAGCGCGTACTTCTCGGAATACGACGAGGCCGACATGATGCTGCAGCAGATGGAAACCGACAAGATCGGTTATCCGGAAGCGGCGGTGCTGCCGGCCAAGCTGAGTCTCAATGGCCTCGGCATGCCGCGCAACACCAGGGAGGCGCTGGACTGGCTCGACAAGGCCACGCTGGTGCGCTACGACACCGGGCGCGATACGCTGCATTTCAATCCGAAAAATCCGGACGCGGTGAATGGCCGGATCGAAGCCGCCATGCTGCTGGCCGAGCTGAAGCGGGGCGGCGCCGACGGCGTCCAGAAAGATCCGTCAGCTGCGCGCAAGTGGTACGTTGACGCCGCCGAATGGGGCTATGTGCCGGCGCTCATACGCTGGGGCTGGCGAGCCAGGAAGGCAGCTTCGGCCCCAAGGATATCAGGCAGGCGCTGGCCTACTTCACGGAGGCGGCGCAAGCCGGCTATGCGCCGGCGCACTGTACTTCTGCGAAGGCGGCTTGATTATCGCTGCTCTGCGCTACCTGCCACACTAAACTCAAGCGAACTGGGTGAAGTCCGGTTTGCGTTTCTGGAAGAAGGCCATGAAGGCTTCCTTGGCTTCCGGCGCGGTCAGCATGTTGCCGAAGTGGATGTTTTCAGCGGCAATGGCTGCACTGGTTGGCGCTTTGCGGGCGGCTTTCATCAGTTCTTTCGTGACGCGGATCGAGCTGGCTGGCAAGGCGACCAGTTTGGCGGCCTGGCCTTCGGCGAAGACGCGCAGTTCGTCGACTGGCAACACTTTCGAGATCAGGCCCATCTCCAGTGCTTCCTGTGCGCCGAAGGCTTCGCCCAGCATCAGCTTCTCGGCCGCGCGTGGGTAGCCGGCGATCTGCGTCAGCAGCAGGCTGGAGGCGAACTCGGGGCACAGGCCCAGCTGCACGAATGGCATCGAGAACTTGGCGTTGTCGGCGGCGTAGACCAGGTCGCAGTGCATCAGCAGCGTGGTGCCGATGCCGACCGCGTTGCCGGCCACCGCAGCCACCACCGGCTTGGTGGCGCCGCTCAGCGCCATCATGAATTTGTAGACGGAACGGTCTTCAATCGCGCCGCCAGCCGGGGCGGTTTTCATGAAGTCTTCCAGGTCGTTGCCGGCGGTGAAAATCTCTGGCTTGCCAACCAGCAGGATGGCGCGCACGGCGGTGTCGGTTTCGGCGGCGGTCAGCGCATCGGCCATGGTTTGATACATGGCGGCGGTGATCGCGTTCTTGCGTTCAGGACGGTTGAATTCCAGCGTCAGGATGCCGTTTTCAATGCTGCTTAAAATTTCCATGTGTGTCTCCAAATGACAAGGGCGCCGCAGCGCCCTTGATTATCGCGGTGTCGTGATTACACGCGCTCGATGATGCCGGCTGCGCCCATGCCTGCGCCTACGCACATGGTGACCATGCCGTATTTCAGGTTGTTGCGACGCAGTGCGTGCACCACGGTCGCAGCGCGGATCGCGCCGGTGGCGCCCAGCGGGTGACCCAGCGCGATCGCGCCGCCCATCGGGTTGACCTTGGCTGGGTCCAGGCCCAGATCGCGGATCACGGCCAGCGCCTGCGCGGCAAACGCTTCGTTCAGCTCGATCCAGTCCAGCTGGTCCTGGGTGATGCCGGCAGCTTTCAGCGCATCCGGAATCGCGAACTTCGGACCGATGCCCATGATCTCTGGCGGCACGCCTTTGACAGCGAACGACGAGAACTTGGCCAGCGGCGTCAGGTTGTGTTCTTTCAGGATTTTCTCGGAGACCACCAGCAGCGCACCAGCGCCGTCGGACATCTGCGAGCTGTTACCAGCAGTCACGGAGCCTTTGGCGGCGAACACCGGCTTCAGCTTGCCCAGGGTTTCCAGGCTGGTTTCCGGACGCGCGCCTTCGTCGGTATCGACGGTGCGGGTTTTCACCTTGATCTCGCCGGTAGCCAGGTCTGGCGTGCGGGTGATGATCTCGACTGGCGTGGTTTCATCCTTGAAGAAACCGGCTTGCTGCGCGGCGACAGCACGGCGGTGCGATTCAACCGAGAACGCATCCTGGTCTTCACGCGACACCTTCCACTGCTCGGCCACTTTTTCAGCGGTCAGGCCCATGCCGTATGCCATGCCGACGTTTTCGTCGGTGAACATATTCAGGTTCATCGATGGGTGATGGCCCATCATTGGTACCATCGACATCGACTCCACGCCGCCAGCCAGCATCACGTCGGCTTCGCCAACGCGGATGCGGTCAGCCGCCATCGCCAGGGCGGTGATGCCCGAAGCGCAGTAACGGTTGATGGTGACGCCGCCGACAGTCTTCGGCAGGCCGGCCAGCAGCACCGATTGACGGGCGATGTTGAAGCCCTGCTCCGCTTCCGGGAACGAGCAGCCGATGATGGCGTCGGTGATCAGCGCCGGGTCCAGGCCAGGCGCCTGTGCCAGTGCCGACTGGATCACGCGCACCAGCAGATCGTCCGGGCGGGTTTTGTTGAACATGCCGCGCGGCGCCTTGCCGATCGGGGTGCGGGTCGCGGCGACGATGTATGCGTCTTGAACTTGTTTGCTCATTGTCTTATTCCTTAGTTGCGGACTGGCTTACCGGTTTGCAGCATGCCCATGATGCGCTCCTGGGTTTTCGGATGGTTCAGCAGCTCCAGGAAGGCTTTGCGTTCCATGTCCAGCAGCCACTGTTCGCTCACGAACGAACCCTGATCGATATCGCCACCACTGACGATTTGCGCGATCATGTCGCCCAGCTTGAAGTCGTGGGCGGAGATGAAGCCGCCGTCACGCATATTCACCAGTTGCGCCTTGATGGTGCCCCAGCCGTAGCGGCCGGTCACCTGGATCGGCGCTTTCAGCGGCGCGCGGTAGCCCTTGTCGAACATGGCGCGCGCTTCGGTCTTGGCCACGTACAGCAGTTCGTACGGGTTGAAGACGATGACGTCGTCTTCTTTCAGGTAACCCATCGCTTGCGCTTCCAGTGCCGATTTCGACACGTTCGCGGTGGCCGCGTTGGTGAAGCCGGTTTTCAGGAATTGCAGGATGTCGGTGCCCTTGGCTTCCTTGTAGGCGCGCTGCGCCGCTTCTTTCAGGCCGCCGCCGGCAGGGATCAGGCCCACGCCCACTTCCACCAGGCCGATGTACGATTCGATCGAGGCCACGCGTTTCGACGCGTGCAGCGCCATTTCGCAGCCGCCGCCCAGTGCGATGCCGGCTACCGCCGCCACCACTGGCACGTTCGAATATTTCATCGCCATGAAGGTGTCTTGCAGTTCCTTGATGATCGGATCGACTGCCTTGGCGCCGCCGCTCATAAAGGCTGGCAGTGCCGATTGCAGGTCGGCGCCGGCCGAGAAGGCGCCGCCGTCGGCTGCGTCCGCGCTCCAGATCACCAGGCCCTTGAAGTTTTTCTCGGCTTCGGCCAATGCTTTCCTGAAGCCGGCGATGACGCCTGGGCTGATCACGTGCAGCTTGGTTTTCAGCGAGATGACCAGGATGTCGTCGCCCGAGTGCCACAGGCGCACATCGTCGTCTTCATGCACGGTGGTGCCGGCCTTGCGGCCGTCGATTTCACCCGAGCCCAGTACCGGCGCACGGAATTCCTGACGCTTGTACACCGCCAGTTCCGAACGCGGCACGAACGATTTCGAGACGGCCGACCACGAACCTTCCGGCGTGTGGACGCCGCCTTTTTCAGCGACCGGGCCTTCGAACACCCATGCCGGCAGCGGCGCCGAGCACAGTGCCTGGCCAGCGTCGATGTCTTCTTTCACCCACTGGGCGACTTGCGTCCAGCCCGATGCCTGCCAGGTTTCGAACGGACCAACGGTCCAGCCGAAGCCCCAGCGCATGGCGAAGTCGATATCGCGCGCGTTGTCGGCAATGCTTTCCAGGTGCACGGCGATGTAGTGGAAGGCGTCGCGGAAGATCGCCCACAGGAACTGCGCCTGTGGGTTGGTCGATTCGCGCATCGCTTTCATTTTCTTGACCGGATCTTTTTCCTTCAGGATGCGGGCGACGATGTCGGCTGCCTTGGCGCCACCAGCGACGTATTCACCGGTGGCGAAGTCCAGGCGTTGAATCTCTTTGCCTACTTTTTTGTAGAAGCCGGCGCCGGTCTTCTGACCCAGCGCGCCCTTCTCGACCAGCTTGGCCAGCACTTCAGGCGTTTTGTAGACGGCTGCGAACGGATCGTTCGGCAGGTAGTCCTGCATGGTCTTGATCACGTGACCCATGGTGTCCAGGCCGACCACGTCAGCGGTGCGGAAGGTACCCGACTTGGCGCGGCCCAGCTTGGCGCCGGTCAGGTCATCGACCACGTCGACCGACAGGCCGAATTTTTCAGCTTCGTGAACGATGGCCAGGATGCCGAACACGCCAACACGGTTGGCGATGAAGTTCGGGGTGTCCTTGGCGCGGACCACGCCCTTGCCCAGGGTCGAGGTCAGGAAGCCTTCCAGCTGGTCGGCGATCTCTGGCTTGGTGTCCGGGGTCGGGATGATTTCCACCAGGTGCATATAGCGCGGCGGGTTGAAGAAGTGCACGCCGCAGAAACGCGCTTTCAGTTCCGCGTCGAAGCCTTCGGCCAGCTTGCCGATCGACAGGCCCGAGGTGTTCGAGGCGAAGATGGCGTTAGGTGCAATGTGCGGTGCAACTTTCTTGTACAGGTCATGTTTCCAGTCCAGGCGCTCGGCGATCGCTTCGATGATCAGGTCGCACTCGGCCAGCTTGGCCAGGTCGTCTTCATAGTTGGCGACTTCGATCAGTGCAGCGTGGTCCTTGTTGCCCAGCGGCGCAGGCGACAGCTTCTTCAGGCCTTCAATGGCTTTCAGCACGATGCCGTTCTTCGGCGTCCCCTCTTTTCCTGGCAAATCAAACAGCACCACAGGCACTTTGGCGTTGACGCAATGCGCGGCGATCTGCGCACCCATCACGCCGGCACCCAGCACGGCTACTTTTTTAACGATGAAATTGGTCATTGTCGTTTCCTCTTAAAACAGGTCGGCGTCGAGTGCCATCAGGTTGGCGGAGCCCGAGCGTGCCTGGCGGATCAGGGTTGCGGTTTCTGGTTGCAGGCGGGCGAAGTAGAAGCGCGCGGTCGCCAGCTTGGTTTTGTAGAAGGTGTCGCTGCTATCCTGTTTTTCCAGCGCGATCTTCGCCATTTGCGCGAAGAAGTAGCTGTACACCAGGTGGCCAACCACGCGCAGATAAGGCACGGCGGCGGCGCCCACTTCGTCGGCGTTCTGGAAGGCCTTCATGCCGATTTCCATGGTCAGCTTGGTGACTTTGTCGCCCAGGTCGCCCAGCGGGGTGATGAATTCGCTCAGGTTTTCATCCAGGCCGTTCTCTTCCACGAAGGCTTTGATCTTCTCGCCGAACTTGCGCAGCTTGGCGCCGTTGTCACCCAGGATCTTGCGGCCCAGCAGGTCCAGCGACTGGATGGTGTTGGTGCCTTCGTAGATCAGGTTGATACGCGCGTCACGCACGTACTGCTCCATGCCCCACTCGCTGATGTAGCCGTGGCCGCCGTACACTTGCATCGCTTCCGAAGTGGCGATCCAGGCGTTGTCGGTGATGAAGGCCTTGATGATCGGGGTCAGCAGCGCGACTTCGTCGCCGGCTTCCTTGCGCACATCTTCGTCAGGGTGATGCAGTTCGCGGTCGATCTGCAGCGCCACGTACGAGGTGAAAGCGCGTGCACCTTCAGCGTAGGCACGGCCGGTCAGCAGCATGCGGCGCACGTCGGCATGGACGATGATCGGATCGGCTGGCTTCTCCGGATTTTTCGGGCCGGTCAGCGAGCGCATCTGGATGCGGTCCTTGGCATACACCACGGCGTTCTGGTACGCCACTTCGGTCAGGCCCAGCGACTGCATGCCCACGCCCAGACGGGCAGCGTTCATGAACACGAACATCGCGTTCAGGCCTTTGTTCGGCTGGCCGATGATCCAGCCCTTGGCGCCGTCCAGATTCATCTGGCAGGTCGAGTTGCCGTGGATGCCCATTTTTTCTTCGATCGCGCCGCAGGTGATCGGGTTGCGTTCGCCAACCGAACCGTCAGCGTTCGGCAGAAACTTCGGCACCAGGAACAGCGAAATGCCTTTCGAGCCTTCCGGTGCATCTGGAACACGTGCCAGCACCAGGTGCAGGATGTTTTCCGACATATCGTGTTCGCCGGCCGAGATGAAGATCTTGTTGCCGGTGATCAGCCACGAGCCGTCAGCCTGTGGCAGCGCTTTCGAGCGCAGCATGCCCAGGTCGGTGCCGCAGTGCGGTTCGGTCAGGCACATGGTGCCGGTCCACTCGCCCGATACCAGTTTCGGCAGATAGGTTTTCTTTTGTTCGTCGGTGCCGTGTTCTTTCAGGCACTCGTAGGCGCCGTGCGACAGGCCAGGATACATGGTCCAGGCCTGGTTGGCCGAGTTCAGCATCTCGTAGAACGAGTTGTTCATCACCACCGGCAGGCCCTGGCCGCCGTATTCAGGATCGCAGGCCAGCGCTGCCCAGCCGCCGTCAACGTATTGCTTGTAGGCTTCCTTGAAGCCCTTAGGAGTGGTCACCGACTTGGTCGCGCCATCGTAGTGGCAGCCTTCGCGGTCGCCGCTGTGGTTCAGCGGGAACAGCACTTCGGAGGTGAATTTGCCGCCTTCTTCCAGCACCTGGTTGATGATGTCGGCATCGATTTCCGAGTAGTTAGGCAGCGTTTTCAGTTCATCTTCCACCTTCAGCAGCTCGTGCAGAACGAATTGCATATCCCGGATTGGCGCGACGTATTGACCCATGGTTTTCTCCTGATGACTACTGTAGTTTGATTTGATTAATTCAATGTGACTGCGTTGCGATACGTTTCCAGCACGCGCTCAAAGCCCTTGCCAGCCCGCTCCAGGCTGCCAGGGATGCGCATGAAGCGGCCGTCGTGATGCAGGGCCAGGATCAGGCCGTACATCTCGTAGACCAGCTGCTGCGGGTCGGTGTCCTGCTTCAGGTCGCCGCATTCGACGCACTGCTGCACGCAGCGCAGCAGCGCACCCTGCCAGGCGCCGACCATGGCCATCAGCTCTTCGCGGATCGGGCCCGGGCGGTCGTCATATTCAACCGCGCCGCTGATATAGATGCAGCCCGACGCTACTTCCACGCTGACCCGCTTGACCCAGCGCGCAAACATCGCCTGCAGGCGCTGGATGCCGCGCGGCTCTTTCACGCTGGGGAAGAACACTTCCTGCTCGAAACGGTGGTGATACAGCTTCAGCACTTCCAACTGCAAATCTTCACGCGATCCGAAGTGCGCAAACACACCGGATTTGCTCATGTTCATCTTATCTGCCAACAATCCAATGGTCAGACCTTCCAGACCATCACGGCTGGCCAGATCCAGCGCCATATCCAGGATCGCTGCGCGGGTTAACTCGCCTTTGCGCATAAATTTAGTTGAGGTATTAATAAGATGTCATCCCGAAGTAAGTTTTATTAAAATCTTGGAGAAGGATTATTCTCCTCCAGATAAATTTACTCCGTGTGAAAAGAATTGCGAACGCTCGTACTATTATCCACTTGCGGGTGAATGTCAAACAGTACCTTTAGAGGTGAGGTTCTATTGCTGCGACGCAGCATGCGGATGAGAAACTAAGTTAGAGCTTGTCCAATTCGCGGCGGTCGCGTTTGGTGGGGCGGCCCTTGATGGTGGTGCCTGGTTCGCGGTACAAACGGCGGTTTTCCGCCTGGGCGGCGCGGCGGGCGACGCTGACGTCGGTTTCTTCGTAGAGATTGCGGGCGACCGGTGCCGGGCCGCGCACATCGGACAGGCCCATGACGTCGACTTCCCACTGGTCGGCGCCGTTGTCGATTTCCAGCACATCGCCCAGCTTGACGTTGCGCGCCGGCTTGGCGCGGTCGCCGTTGACGATCACCCGGCCCAGCGAGATGGCGTCGGTGGCCAGCGAACGGGTTTTAAAGAAGCGCGCTGCCCACAGCCATTTATCCAGTCGTACACCTTCGCTCACGCGTATTTCCCCACTGCGAACACCCGCATTAATAACTTGTACAACACAAACGCAATCTCGTAGCCGATGCGGCGCACGTGGCCGACGTGCTCGAAGTCATCATAGGTGATGACCTTGCCGTCGGCAATCGCCGCCTCGATATGCTGGCGCAGGCTCTGCGCGAACGCCGCATCCTTGATCACCACATTGGCTTCCTGGTTGAGGAACAGGCTCAGCCCATCTACATTGCTGGAGCCGACCGTGGCCCAGTCGTCGTCGATGACGGCGACCTTGGCATGCAACTGCGTCTTGTGATATTCCACCACTTTGACGCCGGCCGCAAGCAGCTTCGGGTAGAAAGAGTGCGCCACCGCATCCTGCAGCCAGATTTCGCCGACGCCGATCAGCAGCACCACCTCGACGCCGCGCTCGGCGGCCGAGGTCAGCGCGCGGCGGAATTTGCGGCTGGGGGCGAAATACGGATTGGCCAGCAGCACGCTCTTGCGCGCCTGGCCCAGCGCCTTCAGATAGGCGCGCTGGATCGTATGCCGGTTGCGCAGGTTGTCGCGCACCACGAAGCCGGCCTGCACCGCATGGGCGGCGGCGATCTTCTCGACCTTGCGCATGTCGCGATACAGGCCGATACGCTTGATCAGGCTGAGCTTGCCGAGGCGACGCCATTGGGTGACGGCCTCCAGCTGGATCTCGGCCACCAGCGGGCCGCGCACTTGCACCGCGAAATCCCAGCGCGGCGCCGACAATGCCTTGCTGTGATCGTAATCGCAGAACATATCGTCGTTGATGTTGATGCCGCCGACGTAGGCCACAGCACGGTCCACCACGCAGATTTTGCGATGCGTGCGCGTGACACCACGCTTGAACCAGGGATTGAAGCGGCGATGCTCGACGCCGCCGGCGGTCAGCTCGTCGTGCATGCTGTTGATCTGGCGGCGGCCGGTGCCCCACCAGTCGGTGATCACACGCACCTGGACACCCCGCTGGGCGGCGCGGATCAGCGCGGCGACGACACTCTTGCCGGTCTCGTCGCCAGCGAAGATATAAGTCTCGAAATAGACTTCATATTGCGCAGCATCGATGGCAGCGATCAGCGCCGGGAAATAATCGGTGCCGGTGTGAAGCAGCGTGACGTCGTTATCGGCAATAAAATTGACTGGGCGCATAGTTGGCGCTCACGCCAGCGTCAGCGAGGCGACGATGGGAGCGTGGTCTGATAGCTTGGCCCAGAGACTACCATGCATTACCTCGGCCGTGTCCACCTTGAAGCCGCGCACATAGATGCGGTCCAGGCGGAAGAACGGCAGCGCGGCCGGGAAGGTGCGGGCCGGAATGATGCTGCTCTTGCGGCGCAGCTTGCGCATGATCTCGCCCAGCGCGGTATTCGAGCCTTCGATCTCATCGAATGCCTCGACCACGCCCAGCGCGTTGTACAGCTCATTGCTGAGGGTGTTGCGCCAGTCGTTGAAATCGCCGGCGATCACCACCGGCTCACCGTTCGGCGCGGTTTCCTTGACCGCGTTGATCAGCGCCTGGGTCTGGCGCCGGCGGCCGCTCTCGAACAGGCCCAGGTGGACCACATAGCAATGCACCGGCCCATGCGGCGTATCCAGCACACAGTGCAGGATGCCGCGCTGTTCATAGGCATGATCGGAAACATCGCGATTCAACTGGCTGGCGATCGGGAAGGCGCTGAGCAGCGCATTGCCGTGGTGGCCATGATCGTAGATCGCATTCATGCCATAGGCGGCATGCAAGTGGCGCGACTCGCCGGCAAAATATTCATGCTGCGCTGCAGCGGGCCAATGCTTGTGGCCGAGGTGCTCGGCGCCGTACTTGGCCGCCTTCATATCATGCTTGCCCTGCACTTCTTGCAAAAAAACCACATCGGCATCAAACATGCCGATGGCCTGTTTCAGCGCCAGCACACGCGGTTCCGCACGAATGCTGGAAACGCCCTTGTGGATGTTATAGGTAGCAACACGGATCTTCATGCGACATATTCTACCCCCACCGCAGCAAACGCGACGTGCGCAGCCGCACATAGCAAAAGCCGCCTATGAACGCGCGTTAGTGCGATAACCCGTTGCCGGCAGCCCGCGCAACATGCCTTCCACGCTTAAATCCTCGTCTAACTGCTCCCAATGCACACCATAGCCCGCACCGCTAATTTCCCAAGCCAGCAACTGCTGGGGCTGTGCGTTGCTTAATCTGGGATACCAAGCCAAAGGCGTGCTAATTCGGCGCCCGTCCATCAGGTGCACGGTAATGTCGAAGGTATCGAACGAGACGTGCTTGATGCGTTCGTCAGGGGGCATTGAAATATTCATTCCACCTCCTCAGAAATTCCAATCGGTATGCAGAAATAATACGCGCAATTTCACGCAACTCAAGCGATGTGAAGTGATGATTTCTCACTACCGTAATGCTCTCCAACCAAAACTTTGCAGAACATCCATTCTTATCTACATGCACATGTGGCGGCTCGCCCAATTCGTGGCTGTAGAAATAAAATCGGTATCCCTTGAGTTTCAGCAACTGCGGCATGACACCACCCGAAAATCGAACGCAATAACCGAGTATGTGACTGTCCACAGTGCTGCAACTTGATACGAATCAGGCTAACGGATCTGCTGTGGGAGCCGGAGGATGGCTTCAGCGTTGGAGGATGAGAAGCATTTGTCGGCGGCTTCCAGATGCGGCAGCCAGAGGTGGTTCAGGTGTTCGCGCGGGCTGAGCGTGATGGCGATGTCGCGCGGGACTTCGACGCTGAAAACGTGCTCGGTGTTTTGCGTGACGCCAGGCGCGTAGCGGTGCCGCCAGACAGGGTAGATTTCGTAGATGTTGGACAGCCGCCAGTCGCGCAGCACGATGGTCTTGCCATCGGCGACGATGCCGGTTTCTTCAAACAACTCGCGCGCGGCGGTTTCCAGCAGCGGTTCGTCGACGGCGTCCAGCGAGCCGGTCACCGATTGCCAATAGCCCGGCCTGTCGGCGCGCTCGATCAGCAGCACTTGCAGGTCGGCCGTGTGGATCACCACCAGCACCGATACGGGTATCTTGTAAGGCTTCATGGGCACGATAAAAGAAAAGGCGCCGCAGCGCCTTTCCCATGTGACTGCTTAGCCGGCAACTTTCGGCTCGGCAGTGCGCAGACGGATGTGCAGCTCTTTCAGCTGCTTCTCGTCGACTTCCGAAGGGGCTTGCGTCAGCAGATCCTGCGCACGCTGGGTTTTCGGGAAGGCGATCACGTCGCGGATCGAGTCCGACTTGGTCATCAGCGTGACGATACGGTCCAGGCCGAATGCCAGGCCGCCGTGCGGTGGCGCGCCGTATTGCAGCGCGTCCAGCAGGAAGCCGAACTTCAGGCGGGCTTCGTCAGCGTCGATCTTCAGCGCGCGGAACACTTTCGACTGCACTTCTTCGCGGTGGATACGGATCGAACCGCCGCCCAGTTCCCAGCCGTTCAGCACCATGTCGTAGGCCTTGGCGATGCAAGCGCCCGGATTGGTTTCCAGCCAGTCTTCGTGGCCGTCTTTTGGCGCGGTGAACGGGTGGTGGGTTGCGGTCCAGCGATCCGACTCTTCGTCGTATTCGAACATCGGGAAGTCGATCACCCACAGCGGTGCCCAGACGTCGTCGAACAGGCCGGCGTTCTTGCCGAATTCCGAGTGGCCGATCTTCACGCGCAGCGCGCCGATGGCGTCGTTGACTACCTTGGCCTTGTCCGCACCGAAGAAGATCAGGTCGCCGTCTTCGGCGCCGGTCAGTTCCAGGATCTTGGCCAGGGTTGCATCGTCGATGGTTTTGACGATCGGCGATTGCAGACCGTCACGGCCTTTGGCTTTTTCGTTGACCTTGATGTAAGCCAGGCCGCGCGCGCCGTAGATGGCGACGAACTGGGTGTAGGCATCGATTTCCGAACGCGGCATCGACGCGCCTTTTGGCACGCGCAGGCCGACCACGCGGCCGTTCGGCAGGTTGGCGGCGCTATTGAAGATCTTGAACTCGACGTTTTTGACCACGTCGGTCAGTTCGGTGAACTGCAGCTTGACGCGCATGTCCGGCTTGTCCGAACCGTAGCTGCCCATGGCTTCGGCGAAGTCCATCACCGGGAATGGGTTAGGCAGGTCGACGTCCATGGTGTTCTTGAACGTTTTGCGTATCATGTCTTCGAACAGGTCGCGGATTTCCTGTTCGGTCAGGAACGAGGTTTCGCAGTCGATCTGGGTGAATTCCGGCTGGCGGTCAGCGCGCAGGTCTTCGTCGCGGAAGCACTTGGTGATCTGGTAGTAACGGTCGAAGTTGGCCACCATCAGCAGCTGCTTGAACAGCTGTGGCGATTGCGGCAGCGCGAAGAAGTTGCCGGCGTTGACACGCGATGGCACCAGGTAGTCGCGCGCGCCTTCCGGGGTCGACTTGGTCAGCATCGGGGTTTCGATGTCGATGAAGCCCAGATCGTCCAGGTACTTGCGCACTTCCATGGTCACCTTGTAGCGCAGGCGCAGATTGTTCTGCATCTGCGGACGGCGCAGGTCCAGCACGCGGTGGGTCAGGCGGGTGGTTTCCGACAGGTTGTCGTCGTCCAGCTGGAACGGCACGGCCACCGAGGCGTTCAGCACTTCCAGCTCGGAGCAGATCACTTCGATCTTGCCGGATTTCAGGTTGTTGTTGACGGTGCCGGCCAGGCGGTCCTTGACCACGCCGGTGACGCGCAGGCAGAACTCGTTACGCACGGCTTCGGCGGCCTTGAATACTTCAGCCTGTTCCGGATTGCAAACGATCTGCACCAGGCCTTCGCGGTCGCGCAGGTCGATGAAGATCACGCCGCCGTGGTCACGGCGACGATGTACCCAGCCGCACAGGCTGACAGTTTGGCCAAGCAGCGCTTCAGTGGTGAGGCCGCAGTAGTGAGTACGCATTGAGGACATGTTTATTTCTCGGTTCAGGTTAGGTTACTCAGTTAATCTTGGTGTCGTTCAGGACGATGGTTTTCGGCGCGGCGTCTTCCGGCGCCACCACTCCCATCGACACGATGTACTTCAGGGCCGCATCGACCGTCATGTCGAGTTCGACCACATCCTTCTTGGCCATCATCAGGAAAAAGCCCGAGGTGGGATTCGGCGTGGTCGGCACATACACGCTGACGTATTCACCGACCAGGTGGTTCTTTACATCCCCGCCCGGCGCGCCGGTCAGGAAGGCGATGGTCCACGAGTTCTGATGCGGATACGGCACCAGCACCGCCTTGCGGAAGGCGTTGCCGGACGACGAGAACAGCGTGTCCGACACCTGCTTGACGCTCGAATACAGCGAGCTGACGATCGGAATCCGGGTCAGCAGTTTTTCCCACAGACGTACCACATAGTTGCCGACCAGGTTGTTGGTCAGCAGGCCGGTCAGGAACACGATGATGATGGTCAGCAAAGTGCCCAGGCCAGGGATATCGAAGCCGATCAGGGTACGCGGCTGCCAGCGCTCCGGCACAAACAGCAGCGACTGATCCATGGTGCTGATCACCAGGTTCAGCACCCAGGCGGTAATCGCCAGCGGCACCAGGATCAGCAAGCCGGTGATGAAATATTTACGCATCGATGTCCTTCGTGATGGATGGAGTCCTTCAGGTGTCGCTGGAGCCGCCGGATGGCGATGGCGTCGGCGCCGGTGTGGGCGCGGCCGCCTCCGACTTCGGCGTGGTCGACGTGCCGGTGGCCGGCGGCGTGCCGCCACGGAAATCGGTCACATACCAGCCCGAGCCCTTCAGCTGGAAACCAGCCGCAGTCAGTTGCTTCTTGAACGACTCCTTGCCGCACGAAGGGCAAACCGTCAACTGCGGATCGGAAATCTTTTGCAAGACATCCTTGGCAAAACCGCATGCTTCGCAGCGGTACGCGTAGATCGGCATCTCTATTACTCCGCAAAAATCATCAAAACCCTGAATTATAAAGCCTTTTGCGCGGCTTCTGACTGTTTCCTGAGGCTAAGGCTGTTCAACAAATCGATTTCATAGCAAAAATCTATTCGCCTATTGGTTTCGGGCATGATTAAATATCACCTACCAAGCGCTGATTTCCCAAAACCTGAATCTACGCCTCGTTTGACGTCCTGGACTTACGACGCTCTAACTCTTTGATTCTTTGGGAAATGCCATGAAAAAATATCTCTACGCCGGTCTGCTGACCGCCTGCCTGGCCGCACCGGCCTTTGCCGCCAACACCAAATTTGCACCAACCTCGCCGGAAGAACCGTTGCATCGCCGCGCCATTTTGCTGGGCGTCGCCATCATTGTGGCGTTGCATGCACTGCGCTACGCGCCACCTCTGCCAGCCAGCCGTCCGCACCGTCAAGATCAATGATGTTCCCGTCGGGGGACGCCATGAAACGGCTGGCCTTGCTGATCTTGAGCGCTGCCCTGCTGGGCGCCAGCCCAGCCTGGGCCATGCGCGCCCGTGACTATATCGACGCCGACCAGCGCGCCAAGGTAACGCTGGCGGGTGAGCGGAAAGCGCTGGTGTTGACAGTGGCACAGCAGCCGCAGGCGGCCGCCACCTCCGATGCCGCGCTGCTGGCGACGCCGGAACAGGCCCGGAACCTTGCCGCCAAACCGGTGCTCAGCCCGGTGCCGGAACCGTCCGGATACGCCATGCTGGGCCTCGGTTTGCTGCTGCTATTGCTCAAGCCTTCGGTGCGCCAGGGTGAAGCCATTCCGCGCGATCCGGACAAGCACTATTCGCTATAGACGCTGCCACACCATCCAGCGCTCCTTACCGGCAAATACCGGTATCGAGCCGCTGACAGCTTCATCGGCCATGCAGGTGAAATCCGCACCCAGCAACTCTTCCAGCTGCACGCGGCTGATGCCAAACGGCGGCCCCTTGGGCGCCTCATCGAAAAAGAAATAACCAGCCAGCAACCCTCCCGGCGACAGCAGCTGCGCCCAGCGCGCCGCCACCTGCGGCCACATGGCGCGCGGCATGGCGCACAGGAAGGCACGTTCGTAGACCAGTTGCAGCGGCTGTGCCGCCTGCCATGCGAAGAAATCCGCCTCCACCACGCGTGACGCATGCGCACCGGCGACCGCCTTGCCCTGCGCTACGGCGGCGGGAGAGAAATCAATGGCGGTGGCGTCCCAGCCCTGCTCGGCCAGCCAGGCCAGTTCGTAGGCCGAGCCGCAACCCGGAATCAGCGTCACCAGCGGTGCGCTGGCGGCGGCGAAATCACGCAGGGCCTGCGGCACGCCGCCCTGGTCCCACGGTGTGAACTGGCGCTCGAAGCGCTCGTCCCAGAACGCCGGCAAGCCTGGATCTCGCTGCAGGAAATCCGCCATCGCTGTCAGACCAGATGATGGAAGCGCTGGTACAACTCGTAAGCTGCCGCGCCCAGCGCGATAGCGACCGCGCTGTAAATCACCACGCCCAGCAGGCGGTTGGTGCGCTGCTGCTCCATCACCAATGCGCGCATCAGTTCGGTGTTGTCGTTGGGTCTTTCCGAATGGCGCTCCAGCGCCTGATGCATCAGGCGTGGCAGTTGCGGGAAGATGTGGGCGTAGCGCGGCGCCTCGGCCTTCAGACGCTGCATGAAGCCTTTGATGCCGACCTGGTCGGCCATCCAGTTTTCCAGGTAGGGCTTGGCGGTCTTCCACAGATCGAGGTCGGGATCGAGCTGGCGGCCCAGGCCTTCGATGTTCAGCAGCGTTTTCTGCAGCAGCACCAGCTGCGGCTGTACTTCGACATTGAAACGGCGCGAGGTCTGGAACAAACGCAGCAGGATCTGGCCGAAGGAGATGTCTTTCAGCGGACGGTCGAAGATCGGTTCGCAGCAGGCGCGCACTGCCGATTCCAGCTCGTCGACGCGGGTTTCCTTCGGCGCCCAGCCGGATTCAATGTGCGCCTCGGCCACGCGCTTGTAGTCGCGGCGGAAGAAGGCCAGGAAGTTTTGCGACAGGTAATCCTTGTCGAAATCGGTCAGCGTGCCGACGATGCCGAAGTCCAGCGCGATGTAGCGGCCAAAGGTTTCAGGTTCGATCGACACCAGGATGTTCCCAGGGTGCATATCGGCGTGGAAGAAGCCATCGCGGAACACCTGCGTAAAGAAGATTTCCACGCCATCGCTGGACAGCTTTTTCAAGTCGACGCCAGCCGCTTCCAGACGGTCGATCTGCGACACCGGAATGCCGTGCATGCGCTCCATGACAATCACGCTCGACGAGCAATAGTCCCAGTGCATCTCCGGCACCAGCAGCAGATTCGAATCGGCAAAATTGCGGCGCAGCTGGCTGGCGTTGGCGGCTTCGCGCATCAGGTCCAGCTCGTCGTGCAGGTATTTGTCGAACTCGGCCACCACTTCGCGCGGCTTGAGGCGCTTGCTGTCGGCCCAGAGGTTGCTGATCCATTCGGCCGCCACGTGCATCAGCGCGACGTCGTCATCGATGGTTTTCTTCATGCCCGGACGCAGCACCTTGACCGCCACCTGGCGGCCATCCTTCAGCGTCGCAAAGTGCACTTGGGCAATCGACGCCGAGGCCACCGGATTGCGCTCAAAAGTGGCAAACAGCTGGTCCGGATGCGCGCCCAGCGATTTGCGGATCTGCGCGATGGCCAGGTCCGGATCGAACGGCGGCACGCGGTCCTGCAAACGTGCCAGTTCAATTTGCAGGTCGGGCGGGATCAGGTCGCTACGGGTGGACAGCACCTGGCCGAACTTGACGAAGATCGGGCCCAGCTCTTCCAGCGCCATGCGCAGCCGCACGCCGCGCGGCGAAGACAGGTCGCGCCAGAAAAATACCGTGTCGATCAGTTTGGTGACGCGCGGCTTTTTCAGGCCGGAAATGGCGATTTCATCCAGGCCATAGCGCACCGATACCCGCAGAATTTTCAGCAGGCGCAAGAATTTCAGCATCATTGAGGTCCCAGTTTCTGTTCCAGTCTGGCCAGGCGTTTGGCCGCGCGTTCAACGTCGTCACGCAGGCGGGTGACATCGGCCGAGTACGCTTCTACCGTTTGCGGGCGCACCAGCACCTGTTTTTCGTCGAGCAGGAATTCGGCGAGGTTTTCGGCCAGCTTCTGGTGGCCGTTCTTCACCGCCTCAAACGCGGCCTTGGCACCGGAGACGGCGCGCACGGCGGCGATCGGGCCGATCACTTTTTCCAGGTCGTGCTCGGCTTCCCAGCGCAGCGATTGGCTCAGGCTGGAAATGGTGTTGGCGAATTCGGCGTCACCTTCGATTTGCACGTAGGAGAAGGCGCGCTCGCGGTTTTGCGCGATCAGCGGCAGGTCTGACAGCTTGACACGGATGGTGACGCGGGCGGCCTCATCGGCTGGCGCCGGTTCCAGGTAGCCGTCGGCGGTCACGCGCAGGCGCAGCGCGACCGAGCCGGCGTCGATGGCGGCGGTCTTGCCGGCGTGACGTTGCAGCGTCTGGCGCGCCCAAGGCTCCTGCGCCAGCAAATGGTTGATGGCGGCGCTGGCCGGCGCCGCGGAAAAACTGCCTGGATTAAGTGAAATCATGTTTTAGCTGTAGAAAAACAAAACCGCCCGAGAACGGGCGGCCTTGATCTTACCAGTTTTACCAGCAGAAGCTGTTTTGCTTATGCCAGCTGTTGAATACCGCCCAGCAGCCAGCCGCTCGAACCGTTGACCGGCTTCACCAGGTTCCACACTTCGTGGTACGGCTCGGCCAGCGCATCCGGCGCCGGCTTGATCATGCCGGTGAACTTGACGCTCGCCAGGTATTCGGTATCGGTGGTTTCAATGCCCAGCAGTTCGGCATCGATGCTGATCACGTCGGTGTAGTCCGCCTGGGTACGTTCGCTGATCTGCATCTTCATTTCAGCAAACACTTCCGGCGTGGTGAATTCACGGATATCGGCCACGTCGCCTTTATCCCAGGCCGCTTGCAGGCGGATGAAGTTGCTCTTGGCAACGCGCAGGAAGCTGGCCTGGTCGAAATCGCCCGGCACGCCCCACTGGGTGTGCGCCTGCTGCACCGGCGCGGCGGCAGGTTGCAGGCGCGAACCGATGTCCGGCGTGGCAGAACCGCTTTGCTGCGGCATCGAATACACGTTCTGATTGCCATTGCCGCTGAAGGCAGCCGGACGCGCCTGTGGCTGCGACTTGCTGCGGATCAGGCGGAAGATGAAGTACACCACGCCAGCCAGCAGCGCGATCATGATGATCGAACCGATGGCGCCACCCAGCGCGCCACCCAGGCCGAAGTGCGAGAACAGTGCGCCCAGGCCGAGGCCCAGCAGCGCGCCGCCCAGAATACCCTTCCATGGGCTAGGCTTCGGTGCGGCAGCCGGCGGCGTGTTTGGCGCCTGGTTAGGTTGCGCCTGGCGTGGCGCCTGCTGCGGCGCTTGCTGCGCCGGCATGCGGTTGACGTTTTGCGACTGGCGGCCGATCGATTTGCCGCCGCCTGCCGGGCGCGCCTCGACCAGGGTCGACACCGCCATGGTGGCGATCAGTGCGCCAACCAGAATTTTTTTCAGATTCATTGTTTTATCTCTCTCTTCCGTGATTACATTTTGATACCGGTGTGCAAAGCGGCCACACCTGCCGTCAGGTTGTAATACGTTACCCGTTCCAGGCCCGCATCTTCCAGCATGGTCTTCAGCGTTTCCTGGTCAGGGTGCATGCGGATCGACTCCGCCAGGTAACGGTAGCTTTCTGCATCGTTGGCGATTTTTTCGCCCATCCAAGGCAGTACCTTGAAAGAATAAATATCGTAAGGTTTTTGCAACGGTGCGGCCACCTTGGAGAATTCCAGCACCAGCAGTTTGCCGCCCGGCTTCAGCACGCGCTGCATTTCTTTCAGCGCCTGGTCCTTGTGCGTCATATTACGCAGGCCGAAGGCGACGCTGACGCGGTCAAAGTAATTGTCTGGGAATGGCAGTTTTTCTGCGTCACACAACAAAGTTGGGGTCATCAGGCCGCGATTCAAGAGGCGGTCACGGCCCACGCGCAACATCGATTCGTTGATGTCGGTCAGCCACACTTCCCCGGTCGGGCCGGCCTGCTTGGCAAACGCCTTGGCCAGGTCGCCCGTGCCGCCAGCGATGTCCAGGCACTTGAAGCCCGGACGCACGGCCGCGTTGGCGATGGTAAAGATCTTCCACACGCGGTGCAGGCCAGCCGACATGACGTCGTTCATGATGTCGTACTTGGCGGCGACAGAATGGAAAACCTTGGCAACTTCGCGGACTTTATCGTCTTCCGCGACGGTTTTGTAACCGAAGTGAGTGGTATTGGTCATGTTATGCGGGCCTGTTAGTTTGCCAGCATTATACAAGCTGAAAGTCTTAGAAGGCCCTTAAGTCTACTGCGGCGGCAAGTGACGCCATTCCAGTCCCACAGCATTGCGTTTGGAGAATCCTTTCCACTCGTCATTGGATTGCGGTGTGAGCTGTAAATAGCCCTGCAAAGGCTGCTGTTTCAGCTCGACGCCAAGGAAGGCCGTCACAAAATGCTGGTTGATATTGTTGATGCGACGGCTGTCCCAGACCGGCTCGGAATAGGACTGGAAGTCGTCGGCATTGCTGTAGTGTGCCGGCGAGGGTGGATTCGGCGCGGAATTATGACGGCCGCCGATGTAGGTCAACAGGTAGCGGTTCGCATTGACAGTCTTTTGAAAGATTTGCAACACGCCTTCTTTGTATCCGGCAACGTCATCCTGGTCGCCGGTGATGAACAGCGTCGGCGTGCGGACACCGGCCAGGCCTGCATCATCCCAAACCTTGTAATTGGCGCCCCACGGGGCGAAAGCCACCACGGCCTTGATGCGCGGGTCGCGGGCGGTTTCGTATTCCTGATTGCCTTGCTGGTTGATTGCCAGTTTGCCACCAGGAACGAATGCTGCGGCAGCCGCACCGACGCCGGCGCCGACGGTATTCAGCGCGCCGTAGCCGCCCATCGAGTAGCCAATCAGCGCGGTATTGTCGGCGTCGACCACGCCGGCCAGGAAGTTGCCGCTGCCTGGTTTCGCCCAGCCAGCGACGGTATTCAGCACGAACAGATCGTCCAGACGGCGGTTCAGCAGCGTGCTGGCGAAGCCGGCCTTGTCGGCACGCGTGGATTCCGGATGGTCGATGGCGACGACAACGTAGCCCTTCGACGCCAGGTTCTCGGTCAGATAGCTCATCTGCAAACGCGATCCCGGATAACCGTGCGAGACGATCACCAGCGGATAGCGGCCGCTTGGCGCCGCAGCGGCCTGGGCCGGCACGGCGCCGTTTGCGCCCGCTGCGCCGGGCCTGGACGCGGCTTGCGCGGCCTGCTGCGCCGGCAGCAGCGGTGCGGCATCGCGCGCGGCGCGGCCGTTGAACTGGAATGGCGTGTTGGGCCGCTTCGGATCATTCGGCCCGGAGCCCAGCACGTCGCTGTAGACGGTGTGCTCCTTCTGACCCTCCGCCAGCCGCGCCGGATACCACACCTCCAGCGTCAGCTTGCGCGTGTAGCGCGGATTAGGCTGCTCGGCGCTGTAGCGCAAGATGTCGAGTTGGTCCTTGTTCTCTGCCACCAGCGTGCGTACGCCGACCTGCAACGCGCCACGCGCCGCCAGCTCCGGCGCATCCGGCCGCAAGTCACCGTAATACTCCTGCGCGCCCACACCGCCGGCGACCAGCGCCGCAACCAACACCAACATCCTGCCCAGCATACGCTCTCCTATAAGCCCAAGTGTGAACGCAAGGTGTTCCCTGCGTAAGCGGTGCGGAACAAACCGCGCCGCTGCAACTCGGGTATCACCAGCGTCAGAAAATCATCCAGTCCACCAGGCAGCGCCGGCGACATGAAGTTGAAGCCGTCCGCTCCGCCCTGCTCAAACCATTCCTGCATCTGATCCGCCACCACCTCCGCCGTGCCGACCACGGTAAAGTGGCCACGGCCGCCGGCGATACGCTCGTACAGCTGGCGTATCGACAAATTCTCGCCCTGCGCCAGCGCCGTCAGCAACTGCTGGCGGCTGCGCTGGCCATCCTGCGTCTCCGGCAATTCCGGTAGCGGACCATCGAGCGGATAGCCGGACAAATCGAAGTTACCGATCATACGCCCCAGCAGCGCCAGGCCGGCCTTCGGTTCGATCAGCGACTGCAACTGCGCGAACTTCTCATCCGCCTCCGCCTGCGTGCGGCCCACCACCGCGAACAGCCCCGGCAAAATCTTCAGCGACTCCGGCTTGCGGCCCTTGTCGGCCAAGCGCTGCTTCACATCGCGATAGAAGTCCTGCGCCTTCGCCAGCGATGGCTGCGCGGTGAACACCATCTCCGCTGTCGCCGCCGCCAGATCGCGCCCCGTCTCGGAACTGCCGGCTTGCACCACCACTGGCCGGCCCTGCGGACTGCGCACCACATTCAGCGGCCCCTTTACCGCGAAATGATCGCCGCGATGGTTCAGCGTGTGCAGCTTGGCCGGATCGTAAGGCAGTTCGCCGCTTTTATCGTCCAGCAGCGCATCGGGATCCCAACTATTCCACAGTCCTGTGACAACCTGATGAAATTCCCGCGCCCGCGCATAGCGGTCGGCATGGGCGACATGCTGCTCGCGGCCAAAATTGGCCGCCTCCGCCGCATTGTCCGACGTGACCAGGTTCCAGCCAGCCCGCCCATCCGACAGCAGGTCCAGCGAGGCAAACTGGCGCGCCACCGTGTACGGTTCGTTGTAGGTCGTGGTGGCGGTGCCGATCAAACCGATCTTCTCGGTTGATGCGGCCAGCGCCGACAGCAACGTCAACGGCTCCAGCGATGGCGCGCCGGTGAGCGCCACGCTGTCTGCAAAGAACACCGCATCCAGGCAGGCGCGTTCCGCTGCCCGCACCTGCTCGCGGAATACCTTGAAAGGATTCGACAGCAGATCGGTGTCCGGATGCCGCCACGCCGCGACGTGGTGGCCATAGCGCATCATGAATGCGCCGATACTCATTTGCCGCGACATTAAAACTCCTTGCGCGCGGTGATGCCGAAGTAGCGCTCATCGTCACGCGGCACGGCGCGGGTGACGTAGCCGGTCGACGTCACCAGATTGGTGGCATACGATTTGTTGGCCAGGTTTTTCCCCACCAGCGCCACGCGCCAGCCACCAATCGGCGACGACAGCGCAATGCCCGCATTGACCACGCCGTACGCACCCTGGATCGCATCCGGCGACTGGAACAGATCGTACTGCGTTTTCGCTTGCCAGCTATAGTCAGCCGACAGATCGACAATCAGGCCATTCTCCAGCGGCAGCGCGTAGTTGGCGCGGGTGAAGGACTTCCACTTCGGCGAGAACGGCAGCGGCTTGCCATTCAGGTTGCACGAGGCAGCAGCGGCAGGCGGGCAATTGAAGCTGTCGATGGTGGCATCGGTGTAGGCCAGCGAAGCAGTCAATGTCAGCGCACGCGTTGGACGCGCATTGATGTCCAGCTCCACGCCCTTGGTCGATACATCGCCGGCGTTGATCAAACGCGTGACCACGGCGCCAGCCACAGTGTCGTAGAAGTTGGCCTGGTAGTTATCGTACTTGGTGCTGAACACCGCCAGGTTGGCGGTCAGCTTGCGATCGAAGGCGCTGGCTTTCAGGCCCAGTTCAAACGAATCCGATGTCTCCGGCTTCAGCGCCAGCGTATCGCGGCTCAGCATGTTGAAGAACACATTGTAGGCCGGGCCTTTGTAACCACGCGAATAGGTGGCGTAGGTGTTCACGTCACGCGAGATATCGTATTGCAGGCCGACGCGGCCCGAGTAGCCCTCTTCATTGGCCGATCCGGCATTCTGCACCGCCGGCTGCACGCCAGCGAAGGCCACGGCCTGCGTCGAGGTACGCTTATGGTCATAGGATAGTTCATCCTTGGTCCAGCGCGCGCCAGCGATGGCGCGCCACACTGGCGAGAAGTTCAGCGTGCTCTCGCCGAACAGCGAGTAGCTGTCGCTCTTCACGCCATAGTCCGCACGGCCGGAGTTGATCGCCGTGCCGTTGTTGACGATGCGCTGATAGGTTTCGCGATCCTTGCCGTGCAGGTAGTAGGCGCCGACCACATAATCGGCGAAATCACCTTTCGGCGACGCGAGGCGCAGCTCTTGCGACGCCTGGCTGAATTCCACCGTGCCGATATCGCGCGTGGCTGGGAAGGCAGCCGTAATGCGCGCCACTTCCGCCGCGTTGCCAATGGCCGAGGTACTGGTGTACTGCGTATTGTCCCAATCGCGCACGGCGGTGATCGAGGTCAGCGTATAACCGTTGAAGCGGTAATCGACTTGCGCCGACAAACCTTTGTTCTTGTCGCGGATATCGCTAGGAATGTCGGCATTGACCTGGCGGTTCTCGATACCCGCCACCACCGGCGCTATGCCGGCGTTGAACGCCGCAGCAGTCGATTTGTAGGCGGTGAAGGTTGGTGAGGAATTCGAACGCAGGTAATCAGCGATCAGCGCGATATCCAGATCCTTGTTCGGCGTGATGTCGACGCGGCCACGCACGCCTTTACGGTCATAGCCATTCAGGTCACCACCGCCGGCATGGACGTTTTTCACATTACCGTCATAGTCCGCATACAGCGCGGTGACGGACGCCGCCACCACACCTGGATTGATCGCACCGGAGACACCGGCGCGCACGCGCTTCTCATTGCCTTCGTACCAGGACGCATCGACAAAGCCGGTCGTCTCCTGCGACGATTTTCGGCCAATCACATTCAGCACGCCGGACGAGGCATTCTTGCCGAACAGCGTGCCTTGCGGGCCACGCAGAATTTCAATGTGCTCGATATCCAGCAGGTCCAGCGTCGCCTGGCCCGGACGCGCATACACCACGCCATCCACCACTGTCGACACGGTCGGCTCGACGCCCGGCGAGGTGGAGATGGTACCGATACCACGTACAAAGATGGTCGTATCCTTGTTACCGCCCTGCTGGCGGAACGTCACGCTTGGCACTTCCTGCACGATGGTGTCGATGCTGGTGCGATTGGCGTTGTTCAGTGCGTCGCCATCCAGCACCGATACCGCGACTGGCACGGATTGCAGCGAGGCGTTGCGGCGCGTGGCGTTGACCGTCACGCTCGGCACGGACGCGCTTTCATCGCGGTTGGCGATTGGCGTTGGCTCAGCATCCGCAGCGCTGGCAAAAGCGCTTGCGACCAGCAAAGCGCCGGTGGTCAGCGCGCCAAAAATCTTCTTGTTGCTCTTCATGTTCTGATCCCTTGATTTGAAAGCGCTCTTTGCGCCATATGCGGAAATCCTGCTTTGATCGTCGAAGAACCAGCTTAGTGACCGCCAGGTGCTTCGCTACAATTCAGTGGTACCGGTACCCTTTTTTTAGTGTCGTGGCGACCCGGATTGAAGTCAAAGAATTAAAAAAATCATCGATATGTCTTTTCAGAATATGCATTCATGAGCGAACCAACAGCACCACGCAAACGCCGGGGATCGGGCCGCGCCACCATTCACGATGTGGCCCGCCTGGCGGAGGTGGGATCGATTACCGTATCGCGTTATTTCACCGAGCCGGGTCGCGTGGCGGCCGCGCGCAGCGCGCGCATTGCGGCAGCGGTGAAGGAGCTTGGCTATGTGCCCAATATGGCGGCCAGCGGCCTCGCCTCCGCGCATGGCCGCGTGGTCGGCATGGTGATACCGAATATCTCCGGGCCGATCTTCGCCAACACCATCCAGACCTTCAGCGACACCCTGAACAGCCACGGCTACCAGCTGTTGCTGGCATCGAGCTATTTTTCGGCGGAAAAGGAAGAAAGTGCGGTACGGGCTTTCCTCGGCTGGAAGCCGGCCGCGCTGGCGGTGGTGGGCCGCTTCCACAATCGCGCGACCGAGAAGCTGCTGACCACCGCCGGCATCCCGGTGGTGGAGACGTGGGACTATCAACCGAAGCGCAAGCCGATACAGGTTGGCTACTCCAACAACGCAGTCGGCGAACAGGCAGCGCGCTATCTGTATGCCAAAGGCTATCGCCGCATCGCCTTCGTGCAGAACAGCCTTGCCGGCGACTTGAGCGCGGTGGATCGCAGCGATGGCTATGAGGCGGTGATGCGCGAGCATGGCCTGCAACCGATCATCTACGTACCCACCGCCGAGGCGCCGTTCGACGCCGGCAAGCAGGCGATTGAGGCGTTGGCGCTGGTTCCGCCAAAGCGCAGCAAGCCGGTCGAGGCGATCGTCTTCGCCAACGACAACCTGGCCGCCGGCGCGCTGCTGGCTGGCCATCGGGCCGGCTTGAAGATACCGCAGCAATGCGCGATTGTCGGCTTTGGCGACTATGCGTTTTCGCAGCTACTGCTCCCCAGCCTGACAACGATACGCCCGCCGGGCCGCGAAATCGGCGAGATCGCCGCGCTGCGCATTCTTGAACAACTGGGCGTGCTGCCCTCCTCCGGCCAGGACACGCGTCTGAACCTGCTGGCCTGCGAATTGATAGAGCGCGAGAGCGCATAAGGATGAAGATGAAGAATTGGATTTTCCTGCTACTGGCGCTGCCCCTGTTCGCGCAGGCGGACGAAATCAAGATCGGCTTCCAGAAGAGCGCCGGCCTGCTTAGCATGATGAAGACGCAGGGTGTATCGCTGCCTGGCCACACCATCAAATGGATCGAGTTCCCGGCCGGCCCGCAGATGCTGGAGGCACTGAATGCCGGCAGTATCGATTTCGGCAGCACGGGCGCGCCACCGCCGGTGTTCGCGCAGGCGGCTGGTGTCGATCTGCTGTACGTGGGTGCGGAGCCGGCGCCAGTCAACAGCGAGGCGATCATCGTGCCGAAGGATTCAAAGATACGCACGGTCGCTGAGTTGAAGGGCAAGCGCGTAGCGTTCCACAAGGGTTCCGGCTCGCACTTCCTGCTGGCTTCCGCCTTGCAGAAAGCCGGCTTGAAGATCAGCGACATCACGTCGATTTATCTGTCTCCATCAGATGCGCGGGCGGCATTTGTCAGCGGCGGGATTGATGCATGGGTGGTATGGGACCCGTATCTGGCCTCGGCACAGAAGGCGTATCAGGCGCGCTTGCTGGCTGACTATACCGGCCTGCCGCTGGCGAACGGCTTCTATCTGGCGTCGAGCAAGTTTGTGAAGGCGTCGCCGCAGCTGGTGTCGGCGTTGCTGGAGCAGGTGAAGCTGACCGGCAAGTGGGCCAGCGAGCACCAGAAGGAAGTCAGCACTTTGCTGACGCAGCAGACCGGTGTGCCGGCCGATATCGTCACCACCTGGATGGGCCGATCGCGCTTCGGCGCCACGCCGGTAACACCAGAGATCGTCGCCAACCAGCAGCGCGTGGCCGACCTGTTCTACCAGCAGAAACTGATCCCAAAATCAGTCGACATCGCCAGCCGCGTGTGGACCTGGCAAGCGAAGTAAGTTTGATCCATCTAAAGCCCCCGCCCGCTGAGCCGCCTACGCTGGCAGTTCAGCCAGCGAGGGCATCATGCAAACCATCTACCTGGAAACATCGGTCATCTGTCACCTGACAGACCCACCAAGCAACAACCCCATCACCCGCGCCTGCCAGCAACTCACCCAACTCTGGTGGCACACCCGCTGCGATCCGCAATACCTGTTCGTCTCCGATTATGTTCATAATGAGATTCACGCTAGCGATCCACTACGCGTAGCGCAGAGAATTGGCGCCATTCAACACATTGCACGGCATCCCTCTCACCCGGGAATGGAAAGTGCCAGGGAACTTCTCATTAGCGGCGGTGGTCTAAACGCCAAAGCACGTAGAGCAGCTGAGCATATTACCTGCGCGACGCTTAGCAACTCCGAGATATTGCTTACCTGGGATTGTGCAAACATTGCAAACGCGAACAAGCTCAGGCTATTGCGTATGTTGATGAACGACGGCATCTATACGCTGCCGGAGTTGGTAACACCTTTTGAACTAATGGAGAACAGTTATGAAACTTTGTGGCGTAGAGATTCCCTCGGATATCTATATTCCAGAAATTGATCCTGAGAGCAAGGTGGAGCTGGACGAATTTCGGGCGGCGACTATTGTCGAACGAGAGGAAAGAAAGCGTCGTCTTGCAGAATCACCTGTGGCCGACATCATAGCGAAGATGAAAACCATGCCTATTCCGCCTGATTTCGACAAGCCGCTAACTTTTAACGTCGAAAAGCTGCGGCTATTATCACCTTGGGCGCGGGCGCGGGTGTTGTATGTGATGCGGGATCAGGTGACGGATTAGCTCTTGCAGCCGCAGCCACCGCTGCCACAACCGCCGCCGCTTTTCGCAGGCGCGGCGGTCGAGGGACCAGTGAGGGACATGCCAGTCTCGCGGCCGCTGTCGCCCTCAAAACCGGAAGCATGCAGGCGGTCCATATAGCCCGCCCACAGCACATCTTTCTGGCTGCCCAGCTTGTACAGGTATTCCCAGGTAAAGATGCCGGTGTTGTGCCCATCGCTGAAGGTCGGCTGCACCGCATAGTTGCCGACCGGCTCAATGCCAGCGATGCCCACTTCGCGCTTGCCGACCTGTAGCACTTCCTGCCCAGGACCATGGCCCATCACCTCCGCCGACGGCGAATACACGCGCAGCAGCTCGAACGGAATCGAAAACGACGCACCGTCGTCAAATTCAACATCCAGTACGCGGGATTTGTTATGGACCGTCAGGCCGGTAGGGACAGGTTTGCTCATAATGCTTTCACTTTCTCGACGATGGCCGCGTGCAATGCCGGCAACAGCGCGCGACGCGCCGCCAACACCTCCGCCGACGATGCACGCTGTGCCACAGCCCAGGTCGGGTTGGGGAAATGTGCATCATCGCGGTAACGCGGGATAACGTGCCAATGCACGTGCGGCGTCATATTACCAAAACTGGCCAGATTGATTTTTTCCGGCGCCAGAATCTCCCGCTGCGCCGCTTCCACCGCCCACACCACATCCATCACGCGCGAGCGGTCGGCAGCCGGCAGATCGGTCATCTCCTTGACGTGGGCATTCCACACCACGCGCGTGTAGCCTGGATATTCGGCCTCATCCACAGCGACCACCGACAAACGGTCATCGCCCCAGATCAAGGCCGCGCCCGAATTCAGCTTAACCTCAGCCAGCAAATTGCACAGATCACACGCCATGATTACACCAGCACCCGTTCAATGCCGCCATCATTGGCGCGCTTCACATAATCCGGCATCCAGTTATCGCCCAGCAAATGCTTGGCAATCTCCACCACGATGTAATCGGCGGTGGTGCCGGCATCTTCGCTGTAGCGCGAGACACCGCCCAGGCAGGCCGGGCAGCTGGTCAGGATCTTCACTTCGCCGTCGAAGCCATCGGCGCGCAGCTTGTCGGCGCCCTTGATGACTTCCTCTTCCTTGCGGAAGCGCACCTGCGTCGAGATGTCCGGACGCGCCACCATCAGCGTGCCCGAGTCGCCGCAGCAACGGTCGTTCTTTTCGATCTTGACGTTGTCGTGGGTGGCGATCAGGCCGTTGACGGTCTTGGTCGCTTCCTGCAACTTCATCGGCGTGTGGCAAGGCTCGTGATACATATAACGTGTACCAGTCACGCCTTCCAGCCTGACGCCCTTCTCCAGCAGATACTCGTGAATGTCCATGATGCGGCAGCCAGGGAAGATCTTGTCGAACTCATAGGTTGCCAGCTGGTCGTAGCAGGTGCCGCACGACACCAGCACCGTCTTGATGTCCAGATAGTTCAGCGTGTTGGCCATGCGATGGAACAGCACGCGGTTGTCCGTCATCATCTTGTCGGCCTTGTCGTACTGGCCCGAGCCGCGCTGCGGATAACCACAGCACAGATAACCCGGCGGCAGCACGGTCTGTACGCCCACTTCCCACAGCATCGCCTGCGTTGCCAGGCCCACTTGCGAGAACAGGCGCTCCGAACCACAGCCCGGGAAGTAGAACACCGCTTCCGTATCGGCATTGGTGCTCTTCGGATTGCGGATGATCGGGATGACCTTGTCGTCTTCGATATCCAGCAATGCGCGCGCGGTTTTCTTCGGCAGATTGCCCGGCATCTTCTTGTTGATGAAGTGGATCACCTGCTCGCGCACCGGCGGCTTGCCGACGGTTGGCGGCGGCGCCTTGGTCTGCTTCTTGGCGAATTTCTTCAAGAGGTCGTTGCCCAGGCGCTGCGCCTTGTAGCCCAGACCGATCATCGCCGCACGGGTGGCGTTGATCGTGGCCGGATCAGTGGCGTTCAGGAAGAACATCGACGCGGCCTTGCCCGGATTGAAGGTCTTCTTGTCCATCTTGCGCAGCAGATTGCGCATATTCATCGACACGTCACCGAAGTCGATGTTGACCGGACAGGGCGTCACGCACTTGTGACAGACGGTGCAGTGATCCGCCACGTCCTCGAATTCTTCCCAGTGCTTGATCGAGATGCCACGGCGGGTCTGCTCTTCGTACAGGAAGGCTTCGATCAGCGACGAGGTCGCCAGGATCTTGTCGCGCGGCGAGTACAGCAGGTTGGCGCGCGGAACATGCGTAGAGCAAACAGGCTTGCACTTGCCGCAGCGCAGGCAATCCTTGACGCTGTTGGCAATCGCGCCGATATCGCTCTGCTGCATGATCAGCGATTCGTGCCCCATCAGGCCGAACGATGGCGTGTAGGCGTTGCGCAGGTCGGCTTCCATGCCATCCAGGTTCAGCAGCTTGCCCTTGTTGAAGCGGCCTTCCGGATCGACGCGCAGCTTGTATTCGCGGAACGGGCCGATCTCGTCCTCGTTCAGGAACTCCAGCTTGGTGATGCCAATGCCGTGCTCGCCCGAAATCACGCCATTCAGCGAGCGCGCCAGTGTCATGATGCGTGCGACGGCCTGGTGCGCCAGTTGCAGCATCTCGTAGTGGTCCGAGTTGACCGGCAGGTTGGTGTGGACGTTGCCGTCGCCTGCGTGCATGTGCAGCGCAACGAACACGCGGCCGCGCAGCACGCGCTTGTGGATGGCGGTGGCTTCGTCGAGGATCAGCTTGTAGGCGGCGCCGTTGAAGATCTGGCGCAGTTGCGCGCGGATTTCCTGCTTCCACGTCACGCGGATGGTGCGGTCTTGCACCACATCGAACAGCGTGGCGTTCGGCTGGGTCTTCAGGCGTTCTTCGAAGACTGGCAGCAGACGGTCAAGGCCATGCGCGGCCAATTCGCCGGTGATGGCGGCCAGTGGCTGGTCCAGTTCGGCCAGCAGATAGGTCCAGCGCGCATGAACTTGCACCAGCAGCGCTTCGGCTTGCTGTTGGCGGTCGCCCAGCATTTCAGCATCACCAACACTGTCGTCGGCATCGTCGCTCTTGCCGATCGGCAGATTGCCGGCGGCGAAGAAGTCCTGCAGTTCCTCCACCAGTTGCAGCTTGTTCTTGATCGACAGCTCGACGTTGATGCGCTCGATGCCATCGGTGTACTCGCCCATGCGGTTCAGCGGAATCACCACGTCTTCGTTGATCTTGAAGGCGTTGGTGTGCTTGGCAATGGCGGCGGTACGGGCACGGTCCAGCCAGAATTTCTTGCGCGACTCCGGGCTGACGGCGACAAAGCCTTCGCCGACGCGGGTGTTCGCCAGGCGCACCACTTCCGAGGCGGCCAGCGCGACGGCGTTTTCATCATCGCCAACGATGTCGCCGAACAGCGCCATCTTCGGCAGCACACCGCGTTTCGATTTGGTGGCGTAGCCGACCGCGCGCAGGTAGCGCTCGTCCAGGTGCTCCAGGCCGGCGAGGCGCAGCGTCGAGAACTCTGCGCCCCTGGCCGGCAAACCATCGAGGTAATCCTTGATTTCGACGATCGACGGAATCGCATCGCGCGCCTGGCCGAAGAACTCCAGGCAGACGGTGCGGGTGAACTTCGGCATCTTGTGCAAAATCCAGCGGCCCGACGTGATCAGGCCGTCGGTGCCCTCTTTCTGGATGCCAGGCAGGCCGGCCAGGAATTTGTCGGTGACGTCCTTGCCCAGGCCTTCCTTGCGGAACACGCGGCCGGCGATTTCCAGGATCTCGGTCTTGAACGGCGCGCCCTTGGCTTCGCCTTTCGCGGTCGGATGCGTCCATTCCAGCTTGAAGCGGGCCAATGGCGTATCGTGGATCTTGGACAGGTTGTGATCCAGGCGCGTGACTTCCAGCCAGTCGCCCTGCGGATCGACCATGCGCCACGACGCCAGGTTGTCCAGCGCCGTGCCCCACAGCACGGCCTTCTTGCCGCCCGCATTCATGGCGATATTGCCGCCAATGCAGGAGGCATGCGCCGAGGTCGGGTCGACCGCGAACACGAAGCCGGCTTTCTCGGCAGCCTCGGACACCTTGTTCGTGATGACGCCGGCGCCGGTGTAGATGGTGGCGTATTCTTTTTCCAGGCCAGGCAACACCTTCATCTCGACCGCGCCCATGTTCAACAGCTTCTCGGTGTTGATGACGGCCGACATCGGCGTCAGCGGAATCGCGCCGCCGGTATAGCCGGTGCCGCCGCCGCGCGGGATGATGGTCAGGCCAAGTTCGATACAGCCTTTGACCAGGCCGGCCATTTCCTCTTCCGTGTCCGGCGTCAGCACCACGAACGGATACTCGACGCGCCAGTCGGTGGCATCGGTCACGTGGCTGATGCGCTTCATGCCGTCGAAGCAGATATTGTGCTTGTCGGTATAGCGGCCCAGCACCTTGTAGGTGCGCTTGCGCAGGTCGTAGACCTGCTTGAATTCCTCGCCGAAGTCGGCCACGGCCTTGCCGGCGGCACGCAGCAGCTTGACCACGTTGGCGCTGCGCTGGCCGGCGGACTCATCCTTCTCCGCTTCATCAACACTGAGGCGGCGCTTGTCGACTTCCGCCAGACGGTGATGCAGCGCGTTAATCAGTTCCTGGCGGCGCTTCGGGTTATCCAGCAGGTCATCCTGCAGATACGGATTGCGGCGCACCGCCCAGATATCGCCCAGCACCTCATACAGCATGCGGGCCGAACGGCCGGTCTGACGCGCGCCACGCAGCGTATCCAGCAGCGACCACGACTCCTCACCCAGCAGACGAATGACGATCTCGCGATCGGAAAACGACGTGTAGTTGTAAGGAATTTCCCGCAGGCGCTTGGCCTCCGGACCGTGGGGCGTTTCCGCCAGCAGAGCTTGAATTTGTGCAGGGGCGTTCATTATGCAGAGACTATAGACAGACACCGGGAGGGTCATTCTAGCCTATTGCGGCGCACCACGCGGGAACAGCCTTAGCTGGCCTAAGGACTCTCCGAGTGTATCAAAACCGTCAAAAATTCGAAATTACCCACGCTGGCGAGCAATAACATGCCAATCACGGCGCCCGGAGTGAATGAAATTTACGCATAAGCTTATGCGACGATATGATAAGTTGCACCAAATTAGCCCATCATTTGCCCGATCCGGTGCCACACACCGTCCGGCACGTACAACAGCAAGGTGGTCATGGTCAGGTAGCGCAGAAATTTGCCGACCGCCATATAGGCGATGCTGGGCCAGAATGGCAGCTTGAGCCAGCCGCCCAGCGTGCACAGCGGATCGCCGATGCCGGGCAGCCAGGCCAGCAGCATGGTTTTGGCGCCGTAGCGCTCCAGCCAGTGAAACCAGCGGCTCTTGCGCTCCTTGGCGAAGCTCTGCTTGGCTTGCCAGCCGATGTAGTAATCGATGGCGCCGCCGATGGTATTGCCGACCGTGCCGACGAAGATGGCGCTCCAGAACAGTTCGGGATTGGCCTTAATCACCGCAAACACCGCCGGCTCCGAGCCCAGCGGCACCAGCGTGGCCGAAATCAGGCTGATGATAAAGACCGAAGTCAGCCCTACCTCGGGTGCGGCGATCAGGTGCAGCAGCCAGGTAATTGCGGATTCGATCATGGTTTGTTGGGCGGAAAAGAAAGCAGCCATTATAATGAGTCCACACCGCACGATTGAACAGTCCGATCCGAGCCCACCCGCCACGATCAGCGCCCCTGCTTCACCCGGTCACCCGCCGGATAGTTAGCATCGTTACTTGCCCGATTCACTTTGTTTGCAGACTATGACTACCGACTATCTGAAGAAAGTACTGACCGCCCGCGTCTATGACGTGGCTGATGAAACCCCGCTGGAGCTCGCGCCGACCTTGTCGCAGCGCTTCGAGAACCGAATTTACTTCAAGCGCGAGGACATGCAGAGCGTGTTCAGCTTCAAGATTCGCGGCGCCTATAACAAGATGGCCCACTTGAGCGACGCGCAACGCAAGCGCGGCGTCATTTGCGCCTCGGCCGGCAACCATGCGCAGGGCGTGGCGCTGTCCGCCGCCCGCATGGGCTGCCGCGCGGTGATCGTGATGCCGACCACCACGCCGCAAGTGAAAGTCGACGCGGTCAAGGCGCGCGGTGGCGCCGACGTCGAAGTGGTGCTGCATGGCGAGTCCTACACCGATGCCTACAACCACGCGCTGACGCTGGAGCAGGAACAAAAGCTGACCTTCGTCCACCCGTTCGATGATCCGGATGTGATCGCCGGCCAGGGCACGATCGGCATGGAAATCCTGCGCCAGCACTCCGGCCCGATCCACGCCATCTTCGTGCCGATCGGCGGCGGCGGCCTGATCGCCGGCATTGCCGCCTACGTCAAGCAGATCCGCCCGGACATCAAGATCATCGGCGTGCAGTCGCTTGATTCGGATGCGATGGCGCGCAGCCTGAAAGCCGGCGAACGCGTGACGCTGTCGGATGTCGGCCTGTTCGCCGACGGCACCGCCGTGCGCCTGGCCGGCGAGGAAACCTTCCGCCTGGCGCAGCTGTATGTCGACGATGTGATCCTGGTCGATACCGACGCCGTCAGCGCCGCCATCAAGGACGTGTTCACCGATACGCGCTCGATTCTGGAACCGTCCGGCGCACTGTCGATCGCCGGCGCCAAGGCGTATGTCGAGCGTGCCGCGCTGACCAAAGAACCGATCAGGAACGAAACGCTGATCACCATCGCCAGCGGCGCCAATATGAACTTCGACCGGCTGCGCTTTGTGGCCGAGCGCGCCGAGCTGGGCGAAGCGCGCGAGGCGCTGTTTGCCGTCACGCTGCCGGAGCAGCGCGGCAGCTTCAAGCGCCTGTGCAAGCTGGTCGGCGCGCGCAACGTCACCGAGTTCACCTATCGCATCTCCGACAAGGATGATGCGCACGTGTTCTGCGGCGTGCAGATCGCCGACCGCAACGAATCCGGCGCCTTGACGCGCCGCTTCGAGGAGCACGGCTTCAAGGCGCTGGACCTGACCCACGACGAACTGGCCAAGACCCACTTGCGCCACCTGGTCGGCGGCAAGAGCGCGCTGGCCAACAACGAGCTGCTGTACCGCTTCGAGTTCCCTGAACGTCCGGGCGCGCTGATGCGTTTCCTCGACTCGATGGCGCCGAACTGGAATATCTCGCTGTGCCACTACCGCAGCCAGGGCGGCGACGTCGGCCGCATCGTCATCGGCCTGCAGGTGCCGCCGGAGGAAATGAGCGACTTCGCGCAATTCCTGGCGACGCTGGGCTACCGCTACTGGGATGAGAGCGCGAATCCTGTCTACAAACTGTTCCTGGGCTAATCCAGGGCAGGACGGCGTGGTTTGCGTTACCATGCCGTCCTTCACTGAAATACCGATATCGCCATGACCAATACCGCCGACCAGTCCCCGCTGGGGAAAACCTCCGCCTACCGCACCGATTACGCGCCGGAACTGCTGTTCCCGATTCCGCGCCAGGGCAAGCGCGACGAGCTGGGCTTGTCGGGCACGCTGCCGTTCTTCGGCGTCGATATCTGGAACGCGTATGAAATCTCCTGGCTGAACCAGCGCGGCAAGCCGCAGGTGGCGATCGCCCGCGTCACCTTCCCGTCCGATTCGCCCAACATCATCGAATCGAAATCCTTCAAGCTGTACCTGAACTCGTTCAACCAGACCCGGCTGGACAGTGTAGTCGCGCTGAAAACCCTGCTGCAGCAGGACTTGTCGGATGCGGCCGGCGCCAGCGTGCACGTCATCGTCACCCAGCCGGAAGAATTCGGCATGATCGAGATGGGCGAGCTGGACGGCCTGCTGCTGGACCGCCTCGACATTGAAGTCGACAATTACAGCCCATCGCCGGACATCCTCAAGGCAGCCCACGACGAGGAACCGGTCGAGGAAAAACTGGTTTCGCACCTGCTGAAATCCAACTGCCTGGTCACCGGCCAGCCGGACTGGGCCAGCGTGCAGATCCACTACAGCGGCCCGCAAATCGAGCAGGAAAGCCTGTTGAAATACCTGATCGGTTTCCGCGAGCACAACGAATTCCACGAGCAATGCGTGGAGCGCATCTTTGTCGACATCCTGCGCCAGTGCCAGCCGGCCCAGTTGGCCGTGTACGCGCGCTACACCCGCCGTGGCGGGCTGGACATCAATCCATGGCGCAGCAACTTCAGCACGGCACAGAAACCGCCGAATCTGCGTGGCGCACGTCAATAACTGTCATTATTTTTTCAATCACAGATCAAAAAACCGGCGTATGATGTGTTCAACGTGGCGAACACGTCATACGGCTTACGGGGCCGCAAACGCGTAGAAAAACGGAAAAAACCGTCCGCTTCCAAGCATTCATTGGGCATTTTCCAGCTTTCCTGTCCAGAAATAGCGATTCTTTCTGGAATGCATTTTAAGCAGCGTGCCTGCCCGTCGCGGCACATGCGATTTCATGTTACACGGCGCAGAAACAAGCCTATAATTCTGCTCGCATGCCAACCTTGTGCGTTGCAACATTTGACGTCGTACTATGAACAACCTGAGCAAAATACTTTCACTCGACAATGTGCAGTTGGACCTGGAAGTCTCCAGTAAAAAACGCGCGTTCGAGCAAGCTGGCCTGATATTCGAAAACAACTGCGGTATCGCCCGCTCCACCGTCTCGGACAATCTGTTCGCGCGCGAGCGCCTCGGTTCGACCGGCCTGGGTCATGGCGTCGCCGTGCCGCACGGCCGCATCAAGGGCATGAAAAGCCTGAAGACGCCGCTGGCCGCCTTCGTGCGCCTGGCCGAGCCGATTCCGTTCGAATCGCCGGACGGCAAGCCGGTCAACCTGCTGTTCTTCCTGCTGATTCCGGATCACGTGACTCAGCAGCACCTGGAGATCCTGTCGGAAATCGCCGAGATGTTCTCCGACGACGCCTTCCGTACCGCGTTGAGCACGGACACCGATCCGCAATCGGTGCACTCGCGCATTATCAACTGGCTGCCCAGCCTTCAAGCTGCCGGTTAAGCAGCCACTATAAAGACGCCCATGCTGCAAACCCCGCTGACGATACAAAGGCTGTACGACGACAATCGCGAAAGTTTGCAGCTCGGCTGGTTTGCCGGCTTCCCCGGCGGCGAGCGCCTGATCTCCGGCGACGTGGCTTCGGCTGCCGACCAGGTGGGCCACCTGAACACCATTCACCCGGGCCGTATCCAGGTCTTCGGGCACCAGGAAATCAACTACTACCAGCGCCTGAAGTCGCTGACGCGCGCCCACGTCATCGGCGAGCTGATCGCCGGCAGCCCGCCGGCGCTGATCGTCGCGCAGGGCCTGGAAACGCCGCCGGACATTCTGGCAATCTGCGACGAAAAAAATATCCCGCTGTTCTCGACGCCGCTGCCGGCGGCGCAGGTGATCGACTTCCTGCGCGTCTACCTGTCGAAAAAGCTGGCGCAGCGCATCATCATGCACGGCGTGTTCATGGACGTGCTGGGCGTGGGCGTGCTGATTACCGGCGATTCCGGCCTCGGCAAGAGCGAGCTGGGCCTGGAGCTGATTTCGCGCTCGCACGGCCTGGTGGCGGACGATGCGGTGGAATTCTCGCGCATCGCGCCGAACATGATTGAAGGCCGCTGCCCGGCGCTGCTGCAAAACCTGCTGGAAGTGCGCGGCCTGGGCCTGCTGGACATCAAGGCCATCTTCGGCGAGACAGCGGTGCGCCGCAAGATGCGCCTGAAGCTGATCGTGCACCTGGTGCGCCGTGGCGCCGCCGATGAGGAAGTGGAGCGCCTGCCGTTCCAGTTCCCGACCGAAGACGTGCTGGGCCTGCCTATCCGCAAGGTGGTGATTCCGGTGGCGGCCGGCCGCAACATCGCGGTACTGCTGGAAGCCGCCGTGCGCAACACCATCCTGCAACTGCGCGGCATCGACACGTTGCAAGAATTCATGGAACGGCAACGACAGGCGATGAGCGGGGACTGACGCCCCGCCCACCGCCTTCATGTTGCCAAGGAGTCGTGCCTTGCAGGGCACGACCGTTCCGCAGGCGCGGAGCTGCGCTCCACGAATTCCCTGCGTCACCAGAGACAGGCGATGAGCGGCGACTAATTGACGATGGTATCATCGTGAATTATGCGCATCGTACTTATTACCGGCATTTCCGGTTCCGGCAAATCCGTCGCCCTCAACGTCCTGGAAGACACGGGACACTACTGCGTCGACAACCTGCCCCCCGCCCTGCTCTCCCACCTGGTCGCAACCCTGGCCGACGAGGGCCTGCAAGCCTTGGCCGTCGCCGTTGACGCACGCAGCGCCGAATCGCTGGCCTCGCTGCCCGGCGACGTGCATCGCCTGCGCGAAGCCGGCCACGATGTCAAAGTGATGTTCCTGACCGCGAACACGCATTCGCTGGTGGCGCGTTTCTCGGAAACCCGCCGCAGCCACCCGCTATCGCACGAACTGCGTCCAGGCCAGAATCCCACCGCCCGTCGCACGCTGATCGAATGCATCATGGAAGAACGCGAGCGCTTGTCGGCGATCGAGCAGCTGGGCCATGTGATCGACACGTCAGAGCTTAGTGCCAACAAGCTGCGCGCCTGGGTCAAGGACCTGGTGCTGACCGACCATGCGCCGCTGACGCTGTTCTTCGAATCGTTCGCCTTCAAGCTGGGCGTGCCGATGGATGCCGATTTCGTGTTCGATGTGCGGGCATTGCCGAATCCCTACTACGACCTGGCGCTGCGCCCGCTGACCGGTCGCGACGCCCCGGTAATCGACTTTCTCGACGCCCAGCCCAGCGCTGGCGAGATGATGAACGACATCCGGACGTTTGTGGAGAAATGGCTGCCGTCCTTCAAATGCGACAACCGCAGCTACCTGACGGTGGCGCTGGGCTGCACCGGCGGCCAGCACCGCTCGGTCTACATGGCAGAAAAACTCGCCGCTTACTTCAACGCCAATGAACGCGTCGTGCTGCGGCACCGCGAGCAGTAATCACAGGTGGCGCAGCGGATGGGCGTAATCCGGCCAGACCGGCTGGAACATTGCTTGCACCATTTCCGCAGTGACGTCTTCCAGCGCTGAAGGCCGCCATTGCGGCGCGTTGTCCTTGTCGATCACCAGCGCGCGTACGCCTTCGATGACTTCGCCGTTTTCAAAGTTGCGGCGAACGAGCGCGCGTTCCATGCGCAGGCAGCCGGCGACGTCTAAAGCGGCGCCGCGTTGTATCAGTTCGTGGGTGACGCACATCATCAGGGGCGAACGCGTGGCGATCACCGCCAGGGTCTTTTGCGCGAAGTCACCGCCATCCGCCTGCAATGAGGCGACGATGGCGGGCACCGAGCCGGCGCTGAAGTGGCGGTCAATCGCATCGCGATGCGCGGCCAAGGTGCTGTCGCCGGCGCTGTAGGTGGCGTAGGCGGCCAGCGCGGCAGGAAGCTCGGCGCCCGGCGTGGACGCGAGCAATGCGTCCAGCGCAGGGCGATCGGCCAGCGGCGCGTAGTGGTCGGCCAGGCCGGCGTACAAGGCATCGGCGGCGCCGATGGTCACGCCGGTGACGCCGAGGTAGTAGCCCAGTGCCCCCGGCGCGCGCGACAGGAAATAGCTGCCTCCGACGTCCGGGAACAGGCCGATATTCACCTCCGGCATTGCCATCTTTGTTTTATCCGTGACGATGCGGATGCCGCCCTGCGCCACGCCCATGCCGCCGCCCATCACCACGCCATCCATCAGCGCAATATAGGGCTTGGGAAAAAAGTGAATCAGGTGATTCAGCGAATACTCCTCGGTGAAGAAATCCTCCACCAGCGCGCTGCCGCCTTGCGGCGTGCTGCGGCCCGCTTCGTAAAAGAAGCGGATATCGCCGCCAGCGCAGAAGGCTTTCTCGCTGCTGCTGCGGATCACCACAGCTGCCACGCCATCATCTTCGCGCCACGCCAGCAGCGCTTGCGTGATCGCGCGCACCATGTCGAGGGACAGGGAGTTGAGGGCCTGGGGCCGGTCCAGCACGATCAAGCCAGTGCCGTTGCTAACGCTGGTATGGATGTATTCGCTCATGCAAACATTCTACTTCAGATGCTCCAGCGGGTTCGGCACTTCAAGCGAACCACCGAGACGCGGCTGCCACAGCGCCTTGCCGGCTGGCGGAGGCGCTTTGCCGACCTGGCGGTTGTAGATGGTCGTCACCTCGCGGCTGCCGACCGGTTCCTGCGTAAAGCCGGTCCGCTTGGCGATGCCGGATGGATCGGCCGAACCGGCCACCGTGAACGCCACCAGCGTGTCCAGGCGTGGATCACGCACATTCAGTATCGAGGCGATCATCACCAGCGGTGTGGCCGCGTAGACTTGGTAGTGCAAGGCCTTGACGGCGCGCTCCATCTCCGCCGGCAGCGCGCCGTCCGGCTCCATCTGCCCCAATGCATGCTCCAGCACCTTGCGGCCCCAGTCCAGATAGCGAGCGTCGCCGGTGACGCCGCCCACAGCCGTCACCGCCAGCCCTTCCCAGTAGTAGTGATTATTGCGCGTGCCCTTCTTCGCATCCGCATGCGCCATGGTGGCATCCGCCAGCGTCTTGAACCAGCCTTCGATGGTGGCGCGCTGCGCCGGCGTGGCCTGCGGCTTGATGCGCGCATAGTTGAGCGCCATGCCGCTCAGCGTCCATTTGCGCACGTAGTAGGCCTGCTCGCTGGACAGCTTGCCCAGCATGGCCTTCTGCTCGCCCCAGCTGGCCAGCCAGGTCAGCGCGCAGGCGGCATCGCGGCCGTTGGCGTCCTGTGCCACGTGCGACAGGAAGTCCTCGATCGGTTTGGTATTGGCGATGTTCTGCGCACGCTTCACCGGATCGATCACCGAATGATTCTTGTCGGAGTAATAGCTATTGGCTTCGATATCGATGCGTGCAGGTGGCGGCGCTTCGCAGGCCTGCGCCAGTGGAACAGCCAGCAATAACGGTATAAATAATTTCATGATGCTCCTGTCAGAAAGTGGTGCTCAGCTTGACCTGATACGTGCGTCCGTCGACATCCAGGCGACGCGGCTTCAGGTACGAGGCTTCGTATTCTTCGCGCATCGAGTTGCTCATGTTGAAGGCGTCGAAGGAAAGCTTGATATTGTTCTCAAAGGTGTAGCTGGCCGACATATCCAGCTGGCCGCGCGCCTTGACCGAACGCGCCGCGCCGTTGAAGGTGCCGCCGGCCGCCAGGTCGTAATCATCGCGATAGTTGTACACCGCGCGCACGCCCCACTGCCTGGTCTCGTAGTAAGCGATCAGGTTGTAATTATTGCGGGAAACGCCAGGCAGCGTCGCCGCCGAGCCATCGTCGTTCTTGCCCTTGATGGTGGTGTAAGCGTAGTTGAAGGCGCCGCCCAGATTGTTCCAGGGCGCCGGCAGCCAATCCAGATTCTGCTGCACGTTAAATTCCACGCCTTGCACCTTGATCTTTTGCTGGTTGGTCTGGCCGGTGATGACCACGCGCGCCGGCTGCAGCGATGGCGCCTCCGCCGTGCCGACGTTGACCAGGATATCGCTCATGCAGTTGCTGCCGACGATGCTCAGATGGCCGAGGCCCAGCGCTGTCGCATCGGCCGGGCACAGGCGGTTCACATCGCGCACCGGGCCGACCAGCCCTTTGACATCCTTCTGGAACACGGTCAGCGCCACCAGGCCATTTGGACGGTTGTACCACTCCAGCGCCAGGTCGAAGGAATTGGCAGTGTACGGCTTCAGGTCGGCGCTGCCCAGCACCACGTTATAGGTCGGCGTGGCTGAAGACGCTGCCGGCTCGGTCACCACCGTGGACGGCGTGATGTCGCGCGGCTGTGGCCGCACAAAGGTGCGGTAGGCGGCGCCACGCAGCGCGATCTTTTCGCTCAGGTCGGCCTTGGCCACCAACGATGGCAGGAAGTTGCGATAACTCTGCTCGAAGGTACGCGGTGTCCTGGTAGTGACGACCTTGGTGCCACCGGGAATGGCGACGGTGACGTTGCTGGTGTCGACCGAATCGACCGTCTCACGCGTGGTTTCATAGCGCGCGCCGAGATTGCCTTTCAGCGGCACGCCCCAGACACTGGTGCCCCAGATGCTCGACACATAGGCCGAAGCAATCTTGTTCTTCACCGAGAAGTTGTATGAGGAGAAGCCAGGGTCGGCGTCGTTGTTGACCAGGCCGTAGGGCGTCAGCGTCTGCCCCGGCAGCACCGTCACCGGCTTGACCGCATTCAGCACCGCCGGAATATCCACCGCTACCCAGTTCTTGGTATAGCCCGGAATGTAGCCGCCGCCGAAAGTCGACAGGTAAGGATTGGCGATCGCCAGCGACGGCGTGATGGCGGCGAAGTTGATGCCCTGCGCGGTGTTGCGCGTGCCGGTCGAGACGAAGTCATTTTTCTCCGCGCGCACGCCGGCTTTCACCGACTTGAAGAAGCCGTCCTCGAAACTGCGCTCGGCAAACGCCTGGATCGCATCCACCGAAGTCAGCGCGCGGCCATTGGTGCCGGTGACGCCAAAGCGGTCGTTGCCGTTGTTGCGCGCCTGCGTGACCGAGGTGCCGGGACGCTGGTCATACGGGCCGGGATTGATATGGCCGACAGTCGGCGTGAACAAGGTCAGCACCGAATCTCTCAGATCCTCGCCGCCAGAATAGTAATGGCCGTAAGTGCCATTCGAGCCAGGCAGCGTGCGGGCCGATTGCACGATGTCGATCGACAACTGGTCCTGGCGGTTTTCCGCGCGCGAACTGTGCACCGCGCCGTTGAAGTGCCATGCATCGTTTTCCCAATCGACATCAGCAGTCAGGCCATGCGTGCGCTGGCGTTGCGGCGCCGAGCGCAGCGAGTCGGTGATGCTGGCATTGGCGTAATCGTAGGAGTTGATCATCGCCTGCTTGCCGGTCGGCGTGTCGATGAAAAACACCGGTCCCAGATTGGTGATCGGCGAATTGGCGGTCGGATCGATATAGTTCAGGTATTGGTTGGACGAGTCCAGCTTGCGGTCGCTGAAGTAGCCGGTCAGGTTGAACCGCGTCTCGCTGTTCATGCGCCAGCCGACGCCGGCCGCACCGCTGTGCGTGGCACCGGTGTTGGCGGTCACGGTCTGGCGGATCTGGCCGGGGAAGAGGATGCCCTTGGCGTATTCCGATTTCGGATAGCGGGCATCGAACTGCGCCTGCGTGATGCCGAGGTTGGCGGCGCTCAGCTGGTCGTAATCTTGCACTTGCGTCGAGTCGCGGCGGAAGTCTTCCTTCTTGTACGCGTAGACGCCGAACACCGCGAGATCCTTGCCGAAGTGCTGGTTCCACGAGGCGCTGGCATTAGGCGTGGTCAGGTGGCCCAGTTCATCGTACTCATCGCCGATGGAAATGCTGCCGCCATCCTTGCGCGCCAGCGCCGACGTGATGCGCAAATCGATGTTGCCGCTGAGGCCGCCCGGCTGCTCGGCTGCGGTCGGACTTTTCAGCACCGTCACCGCACTGAAGATGTCCGAGTTGAACGCGCCCAGCGGTGTCGAGCCGTTCAGCACCGGCTGGGCGAACGACATGCCGTTAATCGTGGTCAGCGCAAACGTGCCTGGCAGGCCGCGCAGGTTGATGGTGGCGTTGCGCGAGCCGGCCTCGCGGTTCAGTTGCACGCCGGGAATACGCTGGATGGCTTCGCCGACGTTGAGATCAGGAAAGCGGCCCAGGCCGTCGGACGAAATGCTGTCGGTGATTTCCAGCGTGTCGCGCTTCATGTTGACCGCGTCGGCGTAGGATTTGCGGATGCCGGACACCACCACGGTGTTGGCATCGGCGGGCGATGCTTCCTGCGCCCAGGCGTTGGACAGGCACAGCAAGGCAATGGCCGCGCTCAGCGGCCGGATGGTCAGCTTGTTCATCGTGTGGTCTCTCTTTATAGTTTTTGGTAAAACGTTTACCTAATTTATTAAAACATTTTTACCAACAGAACACTATATGGATTTACCGCACGTTGCGTAAACGCCAACGCAGCTTGCCAAGTATTAGGAAATCGTTTATCAAGACAGGCACAAAAAAAGGGCGTCCTTTTCGCGCCCTTTAGTTGGTGCCGGGACCGTGTATCAGACGGCGGCAGCGGGTTCGTAGCTATCCGGCATGTGCTTGATCGCGTCGCGATCATGGCCCTGGACTTTGGCTTTGTATTTCATGACCTGGCGATCCAGCTTGTCGATCAGCGTATCGATGGCGGCGTACAGGTCTTGCGAGAGGCTTTCCACGTAGACGGTTTTACCGGACAGACGCAGATTGATTTCAGCCTTCTGGCGTTTCTCTTTCTCTTTAAGGTTATCGACCGTCAGGATGACGGCAATATCAATCACTTGATCAAAGTGGCGGGTGACACGTTCCAGTTTATTCTGCACGTATTCGCGAATAGCTGCGGTCACTTCGAGATGATGTCCACTGATGGTGAGATTCATACACACTCCTAAAGATAAGTCGCTTCTGACGGTTAGTGCGTTGCCCCTTGCTGCCGGGCGCGCAGGAACCAAGTAACTACAAAGACTTGCGGAGGCTGACTGGCGGGATTTTGAGAGCTTCGCGATATTTGGCAACAGTGCGTCGCGCAATCACCATGCCCTGTTCTCCCAGCATGTCCGCAATCTTACTGTCGGATAAAGGATTTTTCGGGTCTTCAGCTCCTGTTAGTTGCACGATCAATGCGCGTATCGCCGTCGAACTTGCTTCCCCGCCAGCTTCGGTGGCGACATGGCTACCAAAGAAATATTTCAACTCAAACATGCCGTGCGGGGTCAGCATATATTTTTGAGTTGTTACGCGAGAAATTGTGCTCTCGTGTAAACCCAGTGTATCAGCAATTTCGCGAAGCACAAGGGGGCGCATCGCCACCGCGCCGTGCGAGAAAAAGTTCTTTTGTCTTTCTACTATCGCTTGCGCCACGCGCAGGATGGTGTCGAAACGCTGGCGCATATTCTTGATCAGCCACTTGGCTTCCTGCAGCTGCGCGCCCATCGCGCTTTCGCCCTTGCCCTGCTTCAGCAGGTTGGCGTACATGGCGTTGACGCGCAGGCGCGGCATGACGTCGTTGTTCAGGCTGACCTGCCAGCCATTGCGCGACTTCTTGACGATCACGTCCGGCACCACGTAGTCCGACACGTCCGACGCGAAGGCAGCGCCCGGATGCGGGTTGCACTGGCGGATCACGGCCTGCGCTTCGCGCAAGTCTTCATCGTCGCACAGCAGCGCTTTTTTCAGCTTGTTGAAGTCGCGCTGCGCGAACCAGGCGAGGTGATTCTCGACAATGGCCAGCGCCATGCGCCGCGTCACCATGGGCACGCCAGGCAAGCGCTTGATCTGCAGCGCCAGACATTCGGCGGCATTGCGCGCACCCACTCCCATCGGATCGAAACTTTGCAGCAGGCTCAGCGCCGTCTGCAGTTCCTCGATTTCCACTTCCAGCTCTTCCGGCAGACGCGCGTGGATTTCCTCCAGCGATTCTTCCAGATAGCCGTTCTCATCGAGCGCGTCGATCATCAGCTCGACCAGTGCGCGGTCACGCATTTCCAGCACAGTGACGCGCATCTGTTCCATCAGGTGTTCGCGCAGCGTGCAGTGGTGCGCTTCCAGTTGCGGACGTGCTTCCTCGTCGTCGCTGTTCTTGCTGCGGCCGGAATCGCCCCAGTCCATGTCGGCGTCGGGCGTGGTGCTTTCAGTATCGGCGGCCGGGCCGTCATAGTTGTCGGCTTCGGCTGCTGGCGCATCGCCTTGCGGCGGGCCTTCGGCCGGCGCTTCGCCAGCCGGCGCCTGCTGGCTGATGGCGCCATCGGCCAGCAGGCGCAGCGAGTGATCGAGCGGATCGTCAAGGCGCTCCAGCAGCGGGTTATCGGTCAGCAGCTGTTCGAGTTCCTGGTGCAGCTCCAGCGTCGACAGTTGCAGCAGCCGGATCGACTGTTGCAGTTGTGGCGTCAACGCGAGGTGCTGCGACGTGCGCAGTTGCAGAGACTGTTTCATGTAAGGCTTACATACGGAAATGTTCACCCAGGTAGACGCGACGCACCGACTCGTTGGCGATGATGTCGTCCGGACGGCCTGATGCCAGCACCGAGCCCTGGTTGATGATATATGCGCGGTCGCAGATGCCCAGCGTCTCGCGCACATTGTGATCGGTAATGAGGACGCCGATATTGCGTTCCTTGAGGAAGCGCACAATGCGCTGGATCTCAATCACGGCAATCGGGTCGACCCCGGCGAAAGGTTCATCGAGCAGCACGAAGCGCGGATTGGTGGCCAGTGCGCGCGCGATCTCGACGCGGCGGCGCTCGCCACCGGACAGCGATAGCGCCTGGTTCTCGCGCAGCTTTTCGATTTGCAAATCGGCCAACAGGGTATTCAGCCGTTCATCAATGTCAGCCTTGGGTAAAGGCTTGCCGTCGACTTTCTGGATTTCGAGGACGGCGCGGATATTCTCTTCCACAGTCAGCTTGCGGAATACCGACGCTTCCTGCGGCAGATAGGACAAGCCCATGGTCGCACGGCGGTGGATCGGCAGCGAGGAAATATCGGTGCCGCTGATATCGATGGTGCCGGCATCCGACGGCACCAGGCCGACGATCATGTAGAACGAGGTGGTCTTGCCGGCGCCGTTCGGGCCCAGCAGGCCGACCACTTCGCCGCACTCCACTTGCAGCGAAACGTCATGCACCACCTGGCGCTTGCCGTAGGTCTTCTGCAAGCCTTTGACGATCAGGGTGCTACCGCAGCTTGGTTCCATCTTATTTCCCCGGTGCAGGCTGATTGGTCGGCGCCGGCGTGGCAGACGGCGTCGCCAGCTTGTTCGACGGCTGGATCACCATCGTGCTGCGGCCGCCGCCGGCCTGGCTCTCGCCGCTCGGGGTGTTCTTCACCGCAAAGAATTCCTTGCGGCTGTCGTAGGAAATGAATTCGCCGTCCACCTGGCTGGCGGTCTTCGGCCCTTCCAGCTTCTTGATCTGCGCCTTGGCGAACAGCTTGACCAGCTCGGTCTTGTTGTCGTATTCGATGCGGTCGGCCTTGCCCTCGACCCACTGGTCGCCGGGACCATCCATCTTCTGACGGAAGGTCGCCTGCACGCCCGGGCCGCTGTGCAGGACGACAAACTGATAGCCTTCCGGATCTTCGGTCACCACCGCTTTCGGCGACTTCATCAGCAGTGTGCCGCGTGTCAGCACAACGTTGCCGGTGAAGGTCTTGACCTGCTTGACGTCGTCAGCGTCCAGCTGGTCAAAGGTGATCTGGGTCGGCTTGGTGGAATCGGCCTTTTCCGCCTGCGCCACACAGGCCACCAGCGCCAGCACGGCGGAGAATAACAGTTTGTTCATGTTCATCATTCGTTCCTTCATTTTGCCGCGCGTGGCGGCGTCGTAATCGTTCCGCGGCCGCCCAGTTCGATCTGGCGGCTGGCGTTATTGGCCTTCATGCCAGTGCCGGTGGCGGTCGATGTGCCGGCCAGCATCTCGACTTTGGCGTCGGTTTCCATGCGTTCTTCATCCGGATACACGGTCAGCGTACTGGTCTTCAGGCGCAGCTCCTGCGCCTGCTTGTTGGCGGGCCGGACCACGTCCACATTACCACTCAGCCGCACGCGCGTATTGTTCTGATCCACATAAGCGGTCTGCGCGTGGATATTCATCGGCGGCTGGCCGGACGACAGGCTGTGCACCAAAGGCTTGTCGATCACCGACAGGTCGCCGACCGGGTGATGGGTCAGCCGGTCGCCGGACACGATGTAGGCCGGCTGGCCGTTCTTGTTCATGCGTACCGTGCTGAAGCGATCGATGATGTAGTCCGGTTCCTCGCGGAATTTGTCGGCGCCCGCTCCCTGGCCGGACTGGTTGACCACCTGCACCAGCCAGAAGCTGCCGACGGCGACAAACACGCCACTGATCATGATCAGCGTCAGCTGCCAGCGGTGTGCTGTTCTTTTACGCATGATTAATCCTTGTTCAAACCAGGAATTGTGCCATCACGCGCGCATAGCTGCCTTGCGCATGCATCAGCAGTTCGCACACTTCGCGCACCGCGCCCTTGCCGCCGAAGGCGACGGTGGTGTGGTGGGCGCGTTCCAGCACTTCCTTGCGGCCATTTGGCACCGCCACGGCAAAGCCGACGCGCGCCAGGATCGGCAGATCGACTACGTCGTCGCCGATGAAGCCGACCTGCTCGGCCGTCAGGCCGGTCTTTTCCAGCAGCGCGTTAAACGGCGTCAGCTTGTCATGGCCGCCCTGGTGCAGATGGCTGATGCCGAGGTCGGCGGCGCGCTTGATCACCTGCGGCGAAGTGCGTGCGCTGATGATGGCGGTCTGAATGCCGGCTTCCTGGATCAGCTTGATGCCCAGGCCGTCCTGGACGTTGAAGGTCTTCAGCGCTTCGCCGTCGGCACCATAGTGCAGGCTGCCGTCGGTCAGCACGCCGTCGACGTCGAAAATCATCAGCTTGACGCGCGCGGCGCGTTCCAGATAAGTCATCGTCATCAGATCACCTTTGCGCGGGTCAGGTCATGGATGTGCAGCGCGCCGACCAGTTTGCCTTCGGCATCGGTCACCAGCATCTGGTTGATGCGGTATTGCTCCATGATGGCCACCGCATCCACCGCCATTTTTTCCGGCGAGATGCTGCGCGGATTGGCGTGCATGACATCACCGATGACGACCTTGCTGAAGTCCTGAACTTTCTCGATCATGCGGCGCAGGTCGCCGTCGGTGAACACGCCAACCGGCTTGTTGCCGGCATCGACAATGGCGGTCATGCCCATGCCCTTCTGGGTGATTTCCAGCAGCGCATCGGTCAGCCTGACGTCGGCGGTGACGCTTGGCACGGCATCGCCGCTGCGCATCACGTCTTTCACATGGGTCAGCAGGCGGCGGCCCAGCGCGCCGCCAGGGTGCGAGCGGGCGAAATCTTCTTCCTTGAAGCCACGCAGGTCCAGCAGCGCCACGGCCAATGCATCGCCCAGCGCCAGCGTCACGGTGGTCGAGGTGGTCGGCGCCAGGTTCATCGGGCAGGCTTCCTTGGCCACCGCCACGTTCAGGTGGACATCGGCGATGGTGGCCAGGCTGGAGCCCGGCTTGCCGGTCATGGCGATGACCTTGCTGCCCATGCGCTTGACCACCGGCAGGATGGTCATCAGTTCCGCGCTTTCGCCGGAATAGGAAATGGCAATAAAGGCATCCTCGGCGGTGACCATGCCGAGGTCGCCATGCGCGGCTTCGGCCGGATGGACGAACAGCGCCGGCGTGCCGGTGGACGCCAGCGTCGCAGCGATCTTGCGGCCGATATGGCCGGACTTGCCGATGCCGGACACCACCACGCGCCCCTTGCAATTCAGCAACAGGGAAATCGCCTGGACCAGGCTATCGTCATTTTCCAGGCGCGCATTCAGCGCATTGATGGCATCCGCTTCGTTCTGCAGGGTGTCTCGGGCAAGACGCAGTGCCGTTTTTGCATCAAAAACTTTCAGCATTGTTTTTTCATGGGTTACACTCATGCCCAAGTATAGCCGAATTGAGAAAGCAAAAAACTTGCCAGTCACAACATAACGCGCTAGCACACCGCAAACAACGAACTTTTTTTTACTGGCGATGTTGAAATGACGTTTTCACCTCTGGAATTAACCCTGTTGTTGCTGGGAAGCGCCGTCCTCGGCGTGGTGGCTTTCCGCATGATGCACCTGCCGCCGATGCTTGGCTACCTGACCGTCGGCATCCTGATCGGCCCGCACGCGCTGGGCCTGGCCGAGCAGAGCGAAACCACCCACGGCCTGGCCGAATTCGGCGTGGTGTTCCTGATGTTCTCGATCGGCCTCGAATTCTCGCTGCCCAAATTGAAGGCGATGCGCTCCATCGTGTTCGGGCTGGGGCTGGCGCAGGTAGTGCTCACTATCATTGCCACCATGATATTTGGCTGGGCACTGGCCACCCAGCTGCCGCCGCATCTGCAAATTTCGTGGCAAGCTTCGTTCGCCCTCGGCGGTGCGCTGGCCATGTCGTCCACCGCCATCGTGGTCAAGATGCTGACCGAGCGGCTGGAGCTGGAATCCGAACATGGGCGCAAAATCATCGGCATCCTGCTGTTCCAGGATCTGGCGGTGGTGCCGCTGCTGATCCTGATCCCGTCGCTGGGCGAGCGTCCGGAAGCGCTGGCCGAAACGCTGGCCTGGGCCAGCCTGAAGGCGGTGGTGGTGCTGGCCCTGCTGTTCGTGGTCGGCCACAAGGTCACGCGCGGCTGGTTCACCATCGTGGTCAAGCGCCGCTCGCAGGAACTGTTCATGCTGAACCTGTTGCTGGTGGTGATGGCGGCCGCCTGGATCACCGAGCGCGCCGGCCTGTCGCTCGCGCTGGGCGCCTTCGTGGCCGGCATGCTGATCTCCGAAACCGAGTTCCGCCACCAGGTGGAAGAAGACATCAAGCCGTTCCGCGACGTGCTGCTGGGGCTGTTCTTCATCACCATCGGCATGCTGCTGAACCTGCGCCTGGTGCTGGAAAACTGGTGGCTGGTGCTGCTGTTGCTGTTGCTGCCGGTGGTGATGAAATTCGCGCTGATCGCCGGCCTGGCCAAGCTGTTCGGCTCGTCGGATGGCGTGTCGATGCGCACCGGCCTGGCGCTGGCGCAGGCCGGCGAGTTCGGCTTCGTGCTGCTGAACCTGGCGGCCGACCATCACCTGATGGAATCGTATGTGGTGCAGGTGGTGCTGGCGTCGATGGTGCTGTCGATGCTGCTGGCGCCGTTCATCATTGCGCAATCGGACCGCATCGTCATGAAATTCTCCAGCAACGAATGGATGATGCAGTCGCTGGCGCTGACCAAGATCGCCAGCCGCACCATGAAGAGCAACAAGCACGTGCTGGTGTGCGGCTTCGGCCGCAGCGGCCAGAGCCTGGCGACCCTGCTGTCCGAGGAAAAGATCGATTACCACGCGCTGGACCTCGATCCCGAACGGGTGCAGGTGGCGCAGACCGCCGGCGCCCACGTCTCGTATGGCGACGCCGCCCGGCGCGAAAGCCTGGTGGCGGCCGGCATCTACCGCGCCTCGGCCGTGGTCATCACCTACGCCGACACGCGCTCGGCGCTGAAAGTGCTGCACCAGGTGCATGAGCTGACGCCGACCTTGCCGGTGATCGTCCGCTCGCACGACGATACCGATCTCGACAAGCTGAAAGAAGCCGGGGCCGCCGAAGTGGTGCCGGAGCTGATGGAGGGCAGCCTGATGCTGGCCTCGCACGCACTGGTGATGCTGGGCGTGCCGCTGCGCCGCGTGGTGCACCGCGTGCAGGCGGCGCGTGAGGAGCGTTACGCCTCGCTGCGCGGCTACTTCCACGGCATGAGCGACGTCGAAGAAGAAGCCGACCTGGAGCGCCTGCACACCGTCACGCTGACCGGCAGCGCCGGCAGCATCGGCCGCACGCTGGGATCGCTGGACGTGGCAAGTTCAGGCGCCGAAGTCGCCAGCATCCGCCGCGGCATGAGCGGCGTCGAAGTCACTGCCGACACCGTGCTGCAAGCCGGCGACGTGGTGGTCGTACGCGGCGTTGCCGAAGCCGTCAGCCGCGCCGAACAACGCCTGCTCCGCTAGCTAGTAGGCTGGTTTGGCGTTGATTTTTACGCGGTACAGGCCGTAGGGCTTTTCACGCTGGTCTTTGCCGCCATGGAAGCCGGCCTGGCGGTGCAGCTGGTTGGCGGTGAAGTACAGATAGTCATCCGGTCCGATCGACAGCGTATCCGGCCACAGCAGACGGCTATCGCTGGCCAGCGTGCTCCAGCTGCCGTCCGGCGCGCGCTTGCGGATGCTGTTGTGCTCGTAATCGCTGGCGTACACCGCGCCATCCGCATCCGCTTCGAGGCCATCCGACGCGCCCTTCTCGCCCAGGTCTTTCACCGCCGCCGCCAGTTGTGTTTCGCTGACCGCCGGGTCGCGCAGCAAAGCGGTGGGCACCGAATACAAATGCCGGCTGGACAAGGGGCTGTAATACAAGGTCGCGCCATCGGCTGACAAAGCGATGCCGTCGGATGCCACCGTGAACGGCTGGCTGCTGCCATCCGCATTGCGCACCTTCATGATTTCGCCCTCCACCACCGGCACAAAGGCGGGATCTGGCGACGTCGACACGTGGCCACTCAGGCGCCGCACGGCCTTGCCGCTGACCAGATCCAGCACGATGATCGCGCCCGGTCCGCTGAGCGAGGAATCGGTGACGTAGGCAGTGCCGGTGCGGTGGTCAAAGCGCACGTCATTGACGTAGGTGGTCGGCAGGATCACATTGGCCGGAAACACCACGGTCCGCGCCACCTGGTCGGTCTTCAGGTCGATACCCACCAGTTTCGGGCCGCCTGGCTTGGGTGCGGCAAAGCCGGGGGCGGCCGTATCCAGCACCCACAGCATGCCCTGGCCATCCGCCACCACGCTCTGCACGCTGGCGAAGCTACGGTTGGCGTCAATGCCCGGATAAGGCACCAGCCGGCCATCACGAATCTCGCCGACACCGAAAGGCACGTCATCGCCCCATTGCGGGAAGTTGACGAAAATGCGGCCACTCTCGGCAACGCTGACGCCGGTGGGCATCGCGCCACCGAAGGCGAACACCTGTTCGGCCTGGCCGACAGGACGTTCTTGCGGCGACGCCTGCGCGGCCAGGGAAAATGCCAGCGCGAGGCCGGCGACGATACGGCTAAGGTTCATGATCTGCCCTTTCAAAAGAAGTTGCAGCCATGTTATTACCAGCCTCAGTTCAGATAAACCACCTTAAACCGATAACTCTTTCAAAGAAAAGCTGAAAATACCTGCCAGCCTCACTCCTCGCCTCGGTAGCTGATGACGCGATTACGGCCACCTTCCTTGGCGTCATACAGCAGGTCGTCGGCGCGTTCGATCAGGTCGCGGGCAATGGTTTCCGGCTCGCCTTCGGCAGCGCCCGCCTCCAGGCAAGCCACGCCGATCGATACCGTCACCGACAGCTGCAGCGATGGCGACAGCACAATCATGCTGCCCGCCACGCTGGCGCGGATGCGCTCGGCGACGAAAGCAGCGCTTTCCAGGTTGGCGTCGATCAGCAGCACGACAAATTCCTCGCCGCCGAAACGCGCCAGCGCGTCCGAGGTGCGCAGCTCGTTCTTGATGCGCGCCGCCACTTCGCGCAGCACTTCATCGCCACCACCATGGCCAACCGTGTCGTTGACGCGCTTGAAGTGGTCGATGTCGATGTACATGAAGGAAATCGGATACTTCTGCCGGCGCGACCGCGCAATCTCTTCCAGCAGGCGGCGGTCGATATAGCGGCGGTTGTACACGCCGGTCAGCGAATCGGTCAGCCCGATGTACTTGAGCATCTCATTGCTGATGACGTTTTCCAGGCAGATGGCGATGATCGACGCCATATGTTCGATGAAATCCGTACCCAGGCTGGGCGTGAAGCGGGTCGGGTCGCAGCTGCCCAGGTTCAGGCTGCCGATGATGCGCTTGTTGCGCAGCAGCGGCACCATGGCCACGCTTTGCAGGCCGGCCGGCGCGTTCGGGAACGATGGCGCATGGCGCAGTTTGTCATACATGCCCAGCAGCGGCTTCGGCGTCGGTGAGTAGGCGTTGCGGCGGCCCAGGTCGAAACCCAGCTGGTCCAGCGTTTCGACAAAGATCAGGCCAGGGAAATCCGCAAACACCACATCCAGCTTGAGCATGACGGTGCGGATGTCGGCGTCCTCGTCGATCAGGGTCAGGGTGACGCTATCAAGTTCGGAAATTACCGGCAGCACGCGGAAGATGGTGCCGACCAGTTCGGGGAAATTGCTGGCGCTGACGATTTCCAGATCAAACGCCTGGTGGCGCGTCATGATCGCGTGGTTGCGCTCCGCCTGTTCCAGCAGGTAGGCCATGCGCGCGCGCAATGCCCGGTTTTCGGCCGCCAGATCATGCGCTTGTCCGGCGTGATCGGTTTGAGGCGGAAGTTTCCCGGTTGCGGTGTGCGTCATCGTTGGCCTTTCTTGCGTACCCTGTCACATTACGCCAAGTTGCGCCGCTTGGGAATGCTTGAAGTATCAAAACGCCAAGCTTACTTCAATTTCTTGTCCTACGCGCACACGCTGGTCCTCGCCGGCGATCAAAATGGCGTTCATGCCGAAGCACAGCGCGCCTTCCAGCTCGGGCTTGGCACGGTAACTTTGCATGATGTCCATCGGGTCTGGACCAAATTCGCCAGTGGCCTGGTCGACCGACGGCATCGGGCAGCGGGGGCATGGCTTGACGGGTTTCAGCAGCACTTCGCCGATCTGGTAGGACTCGGCGTAGTCTTCTTCAAAGGCTTCGATGCCGTCAATGACCAGGTTCGGGCGGAAGCGGTTCATCGGCAAGGCCTGGCGGCCGGCGGCGATCAGCTTCTGGTTCAGGTCTTCGAGGGAGGCTTCGCCCGCCACCAGGATCGGATAGCCGTCGGAGAACATGGTGGTGGCTTGCACGCCGTTGGTCCATTTGGTGCTGACCGGGCGTTCGGCGTTGGCGTGGAAGCGCGCCAGACGGCATGGCGTGCCGACCGCCCTGGTGAACCATTCAGCGGTCAAGGCGTCGCAATCGTAGGCCAGCACGGTGTCTTCCCACAGACGCGTGGTCAGGGTTGGCGCAGTGGCCGGGTCCGGCAGGCCGAGCGGGATTTCCAGGCGCAGCATGCCGGGTGCCTGCACTTCCAGCGTTGTGCCTTTCAGCGCAGGCTTGATCAGCGCCATACGCGGATGTTCGCGCTGCGTGAGGCACATGCCATTTTCATCCACCACCATCCATTCCCGATCGTAGATCTGCTCAGTCATGAGGCCTAGCGAGGTCACGGTGGCTTCCTGCAACGACAGGCCGGCGCAGGACTTGATCGGGTACAGCGTGATGGCGGACAAGACGGGCATCTTATTCCTCGGCTGGCGCGGCGGCTTTCGGCGGACGCGGCGTGCGCGCGGCAGGCTTGCGGGCCGGCTTGCCGGCATTCGCTGGCTTGGCGGTGCCCGCAGGTTTGGTCTGGCCGGCGCGCTTGGCGGCATCGGCTGGCTTGGCGCCCCCCGCTGGCTTGCCCGCATCCGCAGGCTTGCCCGCGTCGGCCGATTGGACTGCACCGGCAGGCTTGCCCGCGTCGGCCGATTGGACCGCACTGGCAGGCTTGCCCGCGTCGGCCGACTGGACTGCACCGGCAGGCTTGCCCGCGTCGGCTTGTTGGGCTGGACCTGCTGGCTTGGCCTTGGACCTGGCGTTAGGTTTGCCCTTCGCTGGCTTGGCCGGCTTGGCTTCGGCCACCGCAGTTGGCGGCACGTCGGCCGGCATCGGCGCTGGCGCAGCTTCCGCCGCTGCGGCAGCGACGCGTTCGGCCGGCGCGGTAGCGACTTCCACCTCGGCGGCAGCCTTGTCCTTCCTGGCGGCGTTCTTCAGCTTGCGTGCCGGCGGCTTGGGGCCATTTTTTTTCTTGGCAGGCGCAGGCACGACGGTTTCGACTGGCAGGTCAACGGCGGCTTCTAGCACGACTGGCGTCGCTTCCAGCGTCACAACATCAGATGGCGTGCGATCCACCGGCTGCTCGTCAGCCGGTGCGGCATCCTGCGGCGCCGACGGGCCACGTTGCTGCTGCACCTGGCGCTGGGCCTGACGCTCGGCAAAGCGTTCCGCTGCGGTACGGCCACGATTGCGGCTACGGCGCGATTCCTGGCCACCGTCACCCGCTTGCGCTGGCGAAGTCGGCGCGCCATCCACCGCTATCGCCGGCGTTTCACCCACTGGCTGCGACACGCCGCTGCCACGGTAAACATACGCACCCGACTTCTCGTCACGGCCAAATTCCAGGTAGCCGCGCGCCTTGCATTCCTCGATCAGATTGCCGAAAGTGCGGAAACCATAGTACGACTCGCTGAAGTCCGGCTTGCGGCGCTTGATCGCCTCCTTCAACACCGACGCCCAGATCTTGCCGCTGTCGCCACGCTCCAGCACCAGTGCCTCGAAAGTATCAACGGCGATCTCCACCGCCTGATTGCGGCGTTTTTCCATCTCGTCGCGGCGTGCACGCTCCTCTTCCGGCGTGCGCTTGACCTGCGGCTTGCTGTCGGCATTGGCCTCGCGCTTGGCGCGGCGGCTCTCGCGCACCAGGTCGTCGTAGAAAATGAACTCATCGCAGTTGGCCACCAGCAGATCGGAAGTCGACTGCTTGACGCCAACGCCAATCACCTTCTTGGCGTTCTCGCGCAGCTTGGACACCAGCGGCGAAAAGTCGGAATCACCGGAAATGATGACAAAGGTGTCCACGTGCGACTTGGTGTAGCACAAGTCCAGCGCATCGACCACCATGCGGATATCGGCGGAATTCTTGCCGGACTGGCGCACGTGCGGGATTTCAATCAGCTCGAAGTTGGCTTCATGCATGGGCGCCTTGAAACCCTTGTAGCGGTCCCAGTCGCAATAGGCTTTCTTGACTACAATGCTGCCCTTGAGCAGCAAGCGTTCCAGCACCGGCTTGATATCGAACTTGTCGTAATTGGCGTCGCGCACGCCGAGCGCCACGTTTTCAAAATCGCAGAACAGCGCCATGCTGACGTTTTCGTTGGAGGAAGCCATGAAGAGTGTTTTCTAATGTAGGGGTAAAGCGGGCAATCCGGCGATTATAACCCGCCTGACGCCGCCCCCTGCACGATATACTGACAGTTGGCAACGATCCACCCACAGGCGTCCCTTGCGCAAATACTTATTCATCCACCAGAACTTCCCTGGCCAGTTCAAGCATCTGGCGCCGGCACTGGCCGCCCAGGGGCACGAAGTCGTCGGCCTGGGCATGAATCAACTCACCCTGCCATTGCCCGGCGTGCGCTATATTCGCCACGACGCCAGGGCAACACCGCAAGGCCCGCGTGCACCGTCGCAACTGAAGGATTTATACAGCAAGGTACTGCGCGGCGAGTCCGCAGCAACGCAACTGGCGGCGCTGAAGCAACAGGGCTTTGCGCCGGACGTGGTGTTCGTCCATCCGGGCTGGGGCGAAGCGCTGTTCGTCAAGGACGTGTTTCCCAAGGCCCGCCTGCTGATCTACGCCGAGTATTACTACAGCGGCGAAGGTGGCGACGCCTTCTTCGATCCGGAATTCTCCCAGCACAGCCTGGAAGGCTTGCAGCGTCTGCGGCTGCGCAACACCCACCTGCTGCACGCCATGTCGGTGGCCGATGCTGCGCTGTCGCCCACCACCTTCCAGCGCGACCGCCACCCTGCCTGGTTCCGCGACCGCATCAGCGTCATCCACGACGGCATCGACACCCAGCGTTTCCGTCCCGACCCGCGCGCCTATGTGCAACTCCAGGCCGCCGGCCTGACGCTGCGTCCCGGCGACGAAGTGGTGGTGTTTGTCGCGCGCCAGCTGGAGCCTTATCGCGGCTACCACATCTTCATGCGCGCCCTGCCAGAGCTGATGCGGCAACGGCCCAACGCGCGCGTGGTCATCGTCGGCGGCGACGGCGTCAGCTACGGCGCAGCGCCGCCGGCGGGCAAAAGCTGGAAACAGATCTTCCTCGACGAAGTGAAGGACCAGCTGGACATGCGCCGCATCCACTTTGTCGGCAAGGTGCCGCACGCCACGCTGACGCAGCTGATGCAGGTGGCAGCCGTGTACACTTACCTGACCTACCCGTTCGTGCTGTCCTGGTCGCTGATGGAAGCGATGAGCTGCGGCTGCCTGATCGTCGCCTCGAAGACGGCGCCGGTGGAGGAAGTCATCACGCACGGCCACAACGGCCTGCTGACCGACTTTTTCGATCCGCAGGCGCTGGCCGCCACCGTGGCCGATGCGCTGGCGCGCCGCGCAGACTTGCAACACCTGCGCGACGCCGCCCGCCAGACCATCATCGAACGCTACGACATGCAGCGCTGCATGCCGGCGCTGCTGCGCTTTGTCCAGCCTGAAGCCTGAGCCTCAGGCGACGAAGCTGTAGTCGTCCAGGTTGGCGGTCGGCGTGCCGGTCAACACCGCCACCTGCGTCAGCTCGGCGGCCGACACCAGCGCGTCATTATTGGCGGCGACAAAGCGGTACAGCACCGTGGCGCTGTTGGTCGCCACCGCAAACAAGGCCGTGCTGCCAACACCATACTCGGAATCGGCGCTGCCGATGATGGCCGCCGCATTCGCCGCCGAAGCGGTGCTCATGCGTTGCGTGAACAGCACCAGTTCAGAACTATTGCTGAAACCACCCGGCGTCGCGTGCACCTGCGCGGCATCAATCGTGGTATCGCCATTGCCGATATCGAACGCCGCCATGCTGAACTGCACGTGATCGGTGCCGGACACGAAATCGGTCACCGTATCGCCGCCCGTCAGGTTGCCGAACACAAAGGTATCGTTGCCCGCGCCGCCGGTCAGTTTGTCGGCACCCGCGCCGCCGCGCAGCACGTTGGCCAGCTCATTGCCGATGCCGGTGAAAGCCGCGCTGCCGGTGTACAGCAGGTTTTCCACATTTGCCCCCAGCGTGTAGCTGGCCAGTGCGGTTTCCACCGTGTCGGTGCCGCCACCTGCCAGTTCCACCACCTTATCACCGGCGCCCACCACATAGGTGTCGTCGCCATTGCCTCCCGTAAGCGTGTTGGCGGCGGCGTTGCCGACCAGGCGGTTGTCCAGATTGTTGCCGGTCAGGTTGATGGCGGCGCTGGAAACGATCACCGCATTTTCCACGTAGTCCGGCAGCACATAGGTCGCCGCGCCGGCGTAGGCAACGTTGACGGTATCGATGCCGCCACCCGCCGCCTCATGAATGACGTCGCCTGCCACATCGACGGTGTAGACGTCGTTACCGGCGCCGCCCGTCATGTCGTCGGCGCCGCCCAGGCCGTTGATGTAGTCGTTGCCGTCCGTGCCCAGCAGGACGTCGTTGCCGCTGCTGGCGACATTGCTCTTGAAGTAGTCCGGCGTGACCATGCCGATATCGTTGAACATCAGCGATTCGATGTTGCGCAGCGTCACGCTGTTGCCCAGTTGATCGGTCAGCACCAGGTCGGTGGCGTTCGGCCGTGCGACCGTGTAGCTGGATGCATGGTCGCGCATGTACACCACGTCGTTGCCGGCGCCGCCGTCCACCGTGTCGTTGCCGGCGGTGACCTGAATCACGTCATTGCCGGCGCCGCCCAGCAGGCTGTCGTTGCCTACGGAGCCAATCAGCGTGTCATTGCCGGCGCCGCCGTCCAGCGTGCCGCCATTGCCGTTGTTGATGAGGGCGTTGTCCAGCGCATTGCCGGTGCCCTTGAAGCTGCCGCTGCCGGTGTAGCTCATGTCCTCGACGTTGGCGGACAGGGTGTAGGAGGCGGCAGTGACCAGTACCAGGTCGTGACCTTCGTCCAACAGTTCGGTCACCACATCGCCGCTGTCGGCGACGTAATACAGATCGTCGTCGGCGCCTCCAACCAGTGTGTCGTTGCCGGCGCCGCCATCCAGCGTATCCATGCCGGCGCCACCGCGCAGCACGTTGGCAGCAGCGTTGCCGATCAATTCATTGTTCAGGCTGTTACCGGTGATGTTGACCGCCGCTGTCGACACGATGATGGCGCGCTCCACATTTTCCGGCAACACATAGGTGCCCGCGCTGGTCAGCGCCAGCCGCACCTCGTCCTGTCCATAGCCAGGCAACTCGATCACTTTGTCGTTAAGGCTGTCAACCATATACACATCGTCGCCGCCCAGTCCTTCCATGGTATCGGCGCCAGCGCCGCCGTCGAGCGTGTCGTTGCTGTAGCTGCCGACCAGATGGTCGCCGCCCACGCTCGGGACGTTTTCCTGCACCTCCGCCAGCGTCCGCTGGCTATCGGCAAAATACAGCATCTCGACGTTGCGCAAGGTGATGATGTTGCCATCGGCATCGGTCAGCACCGTGTCGGTGGCGTTCGGCCTGCTGACGGTGTAGCTGTTGAACGCCGCCAGGCCATAGACCGCATCGTTGCCTACGCCGCCATCGATGGTGTCCTTGCCGCCGCCGGTGATGAAGTCATCGTCACCGGCGCCGCCTTGCAGGCTGTCGTTGCCGGCGCTGCCGACCAGCGTATCGTTGCCGGCGCCGCCATCCAGCTTGGCGCCGCTGCTGTATTCCGCCTGCAGCAAGTTGTCGGCGCTGTTGCCGGTGCCGGTGAAGGCGCCGGTGCCGTAGTAGAAGAGTATTTCCACATTGGCGCCCAGCGTGTAGCTGGCCAGCGAGGTGGAGACGGCATCGATGCCCTCGTCGGCGCGTTCCGAGACCACGTCGCCAGCCTCGGTGACAAAGTACAGGTCATTGCCGAGGCCACCGGCCATGCTGTCGTTGCCGGCGCCGCCAGACAAGGAGTCGTCGCCCCAGCCGCCGCTCAAATTGTTGTTGGCGCTGTTGCCGGTGATGTAGTTGTCTTCTTCGTTGCCGACCACATTCACTGCGGCGGAGCCGGTGATCAGCACGTCCTCCAGAAACGCCGCCATGGTGTAAGTGCCAGCTGCGGTGAACGCCAGCTCGGCCGTGTCGTGGCCGCCGAGGAATCCTTCGGCCACCGTGTCCCCCGGCGCCGACAGCATGTAGTAGTCATCGCCGTCACCGCCAATCAGCAAATCGTTGCCAGGGCCGCCGTCGAGGATGTCGTTGCCGGACGAGCCGTAAACCGTATCGTTGCCGGTACCAACGCTTCCCCCTTTCAGCTGCGCCAGCGTGAGCAAGGTGCCGTTGAAGTTGAACAGTTCCACGTTGCGTATGGTAATCGTTTGGCCGGCATAGTTGCGCAGCACGATGTCGCTATCGTTGATGCGGATCGGCATGTAATACGCGTAGTCGCCAAGGCCGGTCAGTTCGTCGTAGCCGGCACCGCCATCGATGGTGTCGAGGCCGTCGGTGGCGCTGAACAAGTCGTCGCCCAGGCCGCCCTGCAAGCTGTCGTTGCCGGCGCCGCCGACCAGGAAATCGTCGCCCGCCCCGCCGTCCAGCACGGAACCGCCATTGCCGGCAATAATCAGGTTGGCCATGGCGTTGCCGGTGCCACTGAATTTTCCGCCGCCGGCGTACAACAGGATTTCCACGTTGACCGGCAGCGTATAGCTGGCCAGCGTGGTTCGCACCGTGTCCACGCCCTCGTTGGCCAGCTCGGTGACGAGGTCACCGCTATCGGTGACGATATACCAGTCATCACCGCTGCCGCCGACCAGCTTGTCGGCGCCGGCGCCGCCATCCAGCGTATCGTTGCCGGCGCCACCGGTCAGGGTATTGGCTGCAGCATTGCCGATCAGCAGGTTGCTCAGATCGTTGCCGGTCAGGTTGACCGCGACGCCAGCCGCTGCAGTCACCGTCGCGTTCTCGACCTGCTCGCTCAGCGTGTAGGTACCGGCGCTGGTCAGCGCCACCAGCGCCGTGTCGTCACCGACGCCACCCGCCACTTCGTCAATCACATCGCCGACGTTGTCGATCAGATAGGTATCGCCGCCATCGCCGCCGCTCAGGGTGTCGGCGCCGGCGCCGCCATCCAGCGTATCGTCGCCGGCGGTGCCGTACAAATGATCGGCGCCAGGGCTGGCGACATTGAACACCAGGTCGTCCGCCTGCACGGAGATGTCGGCAAAGCCAAACCACTCGATGTTGCTTACCGTTAACACATTGCCAGCCTTGTCGGTCAACTGGATATCGGTAGCGCCCGGACGGCTGATACTGTAGTCAAGGCGATTGCCGAGGCCAAGCAGCACATCGGCACCGGCACCGCCATCGATGCTATCCTTGCCGCCGCTGGCATTCAGCACATCATCGCCCAGGCCGCCTTGCAGGCTGTCATTGCCGCTGCCGCCGAACAGCGTATCGTTGCCAGCGCCGCCATCCAGCCGGGCACCGCCATCGCCGCCGCTGATCACGTTGGCAATGGCGTTACCGGTGCCGGTGAACGCAGTCTTGCCGGTATAGCGCAAGTCCTCCACATTGGCAGCCAGCGTGTAGCTGGCCAGCCCGGTACGCACGGTGTCGTGGCCTTCGTCGGCCAGCTCCACCACGACATCGCTGGCATCGGCGACGATGTAGACGTCGTCGCCGGTGCCGCCGACCAGTTTATCGTTGCCGGCGCCGCCGTCCAGCGTATCGTGGCCATCGCCGCCGTTCAGTGTGTTGGCGGCGGCATTGCCGGTCAGGACATTGTCCAGCCAGTTGCCGTTCAGGTTGACCGCCACGCCGGCAGCCGAAGTCACTGTGCCGTTCTCGACGAAATCAGCCAGCGTGTAGGTGCCGGCGGCGCTCAGCGCCACCTGCACATGGTCGATGCCTTCGCCATCGCCTTCGACAATCTGGTCGCCGGCATTGTCGACGATATAGGTGTCGTCACCGCCGTAGCCGGTCATGGTATCGGCGCCGGCCTGTCCGTTGATGGTGTCATTGTCAGCGCTGCCATACAGCTTGTCGTTGCCGGGGCTGACCAGGTTGTACTGCAGGTCGTCCAGCGGCCGGGCGCCATCGGCAAACACGAACGATTCGACGTTGCGCACCGTCAGCACATTGCCGGCCTTGTCGGTCAGCACCAGGTCGGTGGCGTTGGGACGGGCGAAGCTGTAGTCGGCAAAATTGCCGGCCAGCTGTAGCACATCGTCGTCGGCGCCGCCGTCCACGGTATCCTTGCCGGTGGCGGCGTACAGCGTGTCGGCGCCGGCGCCGCCCAGCAAACTGTCGTTGCCGATGCCGCCGGTCAGCACATCGTTGCCGGCGCCGCCGTCCAGCTTGTTGCCGCCCTGGCCGCCGGTGATGACGTTGTCCAGCGCATTGCCGGTGCCGGTGAACGCGGCGGTACCGGTGTAGCGCAGGTTTTCGACGTTGGCGGTCAGCGTGTAGCTGGCCAGCCCGGTCTGCACGCTGTCGCTGCCGCTGTCGGCGCTTTCAGTGACGACGTCGCCGGCATTGTCGACGAGGTACAGATCATCGCCCTGGCCGCCCAGCAGCCTGTCGGCGCCGGCGCCGCCATCCAGCGTATCGTTGCCCTCACCGCCGTTCAGCGTATTGGCGGCGGCATTGCCGATGAGGACATTGTCCATCCAGTTGCCGCTCAGGTTGACCGCTACGCTGGCGGCAGCGGTGACGGTGGCGTTTTCCACGCCGTCCGTCAGCTGGTAGGTGCCGGCGGTAGTGTAGGCCACTTGCACCAGATCGATGCCGCCGTCACCACCTTCGTGCACCTCGTCGCCGACGTTGTCGACCACATAGGTGTCGTCGCCACCCCCGCCGCTCATGGTGTCAGCGCCCTGGCCACCGTTCAGCGTATCGTTGCCGTCCGTGCCTTGCAGCACGTCATTGGCGACGCTGGCGACGTTCAGTTGCAGATCCGCCAGCAACTTGTCGGTGTCGGCAAAGGCGAACCACTCGATATTGCGCACCGTGATGGTGTTGCCGGCCTTGTCGGTCAGTACCGTGTCGGTGGCGTTCGGACGGCTGAAACTGTAATCGGCAAAATTGCCGAGGCCACGCAACACATCGGTGTCACCGGCGCCGCCGTCCAGGGTGTCCTTGCCGGCGCTGCCGTAGAAAGTATCGTTGCCGAGACCGCCCTGCAAGCTGTCGTTGCCGTTGCCGCCGACCAGCGTGTCGTTGCCGGCGCCGCCATCCAGACGGGCGCCGCCGTCGCCGCCGTTGAGGACATTGTCGAGTGCGTTGCCGCTGCCGCTGAAGGCGCCCTTTCCGGCATAGCTCAGGTTCTCCAGATTGGCGCCCAGCGTGTAACTGGCCAGCGTGGTGCGCACCGTGTCCGTGCCTTCGTCGGCTTTTTCCGTCACCGTATCGCCGCTTTCAGCGACCAGGTAGACATCGTCGCCGGCGCCGCCGATCAACTTGTCGGCACCGGCGCCGCCGTCCAGCGTATCGTTGCCGTCGCCGCCGGTCAGGATGTTGGCGGCCGCATTGCCGGCGATGTTGTTGTCCATCCAGTTGCCGGTCACATTGACGGCAACCGTGGCGGCGGCGGTGATGATGGCGTCTTCCACGCCGTCGTCCAGCACATAGGTGCCCGCCGTGCCCAGCGCCACCTTGGCCAGATCCCAGCCGCTGCCTTGCTCGACGATGCGGTCGCCGACGTTGTCGACAATGTAGACGTCGTCGCCCAGGCCGCCGTACAGGGTGTCGGCCCCGGCGCCGCCATCCAGCGTGTCATTGCCGTCGCTGCCGTGCAACTCGTCATTGGCGATGCTGGCGATGTTGTACTGCGTTTGCGCCAGATCCTTGGCGCCGTCGGCGAACACAAAGCTCTCCACATTGCGCACGGTCAGCACATTGCCGGCCTTGTCGGTCAGCAGCGTGTCGCTGCCGTTCGGGCGCGTGATGGTGTAGTCGCCGTAATTGCCCAGTCCCTCCAGCCGGTCGGCGCCGGCGCCACCGTCGATGGTGTCCTTGCCGGTGCCGGCGCTCAGCACATCATCGCCGAGGCCGCCTTGCAGGCTGTCGTTGCCGGCGCCGCCGCTCAGCGTATCGTTGCCGGCACCGCCATCGAGCTTGTTGCCAGCGCTGCCGCCAGTGATGGCGTTGTCCTGCGCATTGCCGGTGCCGGTAAATGCGGCGCTGCCGGTGTAGCGCAGGTTCTCGACGTTGGCTGTCAGCGTATAGGCGGCCAGGCTGGTATGAACGGTATCGATGCCCTCGCCCACGCTTTCGGTGACGACATCGCCGGCATCCGCCACGATGTAGAGGTCATCGCCGCTGCCGCCCAGCAGCTTGTCGGCGCCCGCGCCGCCATCCAGCGTATCGTTGCCGGCGCCGCCGGTCAGCGTGTTGGCAGCAGCGTTACCGGTCAGCAGGTTGTTCAGCGCATTGCCGGTCAGATTATTGGCGATGGTGGCAGCAGCCGTGATCGTGCCGCTTTCCACGTTGTCGCCCAGTACGTAGGTGCCGCCGGCAGCCAGCGCCACCTGCGCCAGGTCCGTGCCCTCGCCGTCCAGTTCCTTGATGACGTCGCCGGCGTTGTCGACGATGTAGGTATCGTTGCCCTGGCCACCGGCCAGAGTGTCGGCGCCAAGGCCACCGTTCAGCATATCGTCGCCATCGCCACCGTACAGCTTGTCATTGCCGACGCTGGCGATGTTGTATTGCAGATCGTCCAGTGTCTTGATGCCGTCCGCGAAGACAAAGCTTTCGACGCCGCGCACGGTGATCACATTGCCGGCCTTATCGGTCAATACTGTGTCAGTGGCGTTAGGGCGCGTGAAGGTGTAGTCGGAAAACTTGCCCAGGCCTTGCAGCACATCGGCGCCATCGCCGCCGTCGATGGTGTCCTTGCCCACCGCGCCGACAAAGGTGTCGTTGCCCACGCCGCCCGTCAGGCTGTCAGCGCCGCTGCCGCCGATCAGGCTGTCGTTGCCGGCGCCACCATCGAGCTTGTTGCCGGCATTGCCGCCGTCAATCACGTTGTCCAGCGCGTTGCCGGTGGCGGTGAAGGCAGCCAGGCCTTCGTACTCCAGGTTCTCAACGTTGGCGCTCAGCGTGTAGCTGGCCAGCTTGGTGCGTACGGTGTCGATGCCTTCGTTGGCAAGCTCGGTGACTGTGTCACCAGTCTCGTTGACGATGTAGACATCATCACCCAGTCCGCCGATAAGTTTGTCACTGCCAGCGCCGCCATCGAGCGTGTCGTTACCGGCGCCGCCGGTCAGCGTGTTGGCTGCGCCGTTGCCGGTCAGGACGTTGTTCTGCGCATTGCCGGTCAGGTTGACGGCAATGGTGTTGGCGGAGGTCACAATGGCGTCTTCGACATTGTCACCCAGCGTATAGGTGCCGACTGCGGTCAGCGCCACTTGCGCCGAGTCCATGCCTTCGCCGTCCAGTTCCTTGATGACGTCGCCGACGTTGTCGATGATGTAGGTATCGTCGCCTTTGCCGCCGCTCAGGGTGTCGGCGCCGGCACCGCCATTCAGCATATCGTTACCGCTGGTGCCAGTGAGGATGTCATTGAATGGGCTGGCGATGTTACCCTGCACATCAACCAAGGTCTTGACGCCGTCAGTGAATTCGAAGGATTCCACATTTCGCACCGTGGTCACGTTGCCAGACTTGTCAGTCAGCACGATATCGGTGGCGTTAGGACGAGTGACCGTGTAGTCGCCAAACTTGCCCAGGTCTTGCAACACGTCAGCGCCGTCGCCACCGTCGATGGTGTCCTTGCCGATGGCGCCGACAAATGTGTCATTGCCCAGACCGCCCACCAGGCTATCAGCGCCATTGCCGCCAGTCAGGCTGTCGTTGCCGGCGCCGCCGTCGATCTTGTTGCCGGCATTGCCGCCGTTGATCATATTATTCAGCGCGTTGCCTGTACCGGTAAATGCCGCCGAACCGATGTACACCAGGTTGTCGACATTGGCGCCCAGCGTATAGCTGGCCAGCGTGGTGCCGACGACGTCGGTGCCCTCGTTGAGCAATTCGGTGACCGTGTCGCCGCTGTCGGTGACGATGTAAGTATCGTCGCCAGTGCCGCCAATCAGCTTGTCAGCGCCGCTGCCGCCGTCCAGCGTATCGTTGCCGGCGCCACCGGTCAGCGTATTGGCTGCGCCATTGCCGGTCAACACATTGTCCAGCGCATTGCCGGTCAAGTTTACGGCGATGTTGGCCGCCGACGTGACCGTTGCATTCTCAACGTTGGCCGCCAGCGTATAGCTTCCCGCCGTCGTGAAGGCGACATTGACCAGGTCTGTGCCCTCGCCGGCGTTTTCGACGACGACGTCGCCAGCCACATTGACCAGATAGGTATCGTTGCCCGTGCCGCCAGTCAGGGTATCCGCGCCGGTACTTCCCTTGAGCACATCGTCGCCCGAGGCGACCACGTTGCTGATCACCGATTCATGCGAGCCAATTCCATCAATGTAACTGGCGATGACCGTGATCGGCTTGCCGATCTGCGCCTCCGTCAGCGTGAAAGCGTTGCCTATGGCGCCAGCGATGTTGATGCCAGCCGCCTGCCACTGATAACTGACCGTGCCGAGACCGTCAACATCCGCCAGGGTATGGGAAACAGTCAGCGTCTGACCGGCGCTCGCCGTACCGGTGACGATGACCGCGCCGGTTGGCAGATGATCGATCGGCGCTCCCGTCACCTGCGCCACGGTGGCTGGCAATACCGCCAGCGCGTCTGCCAGCGAGGCGCTATCCACGACGGATGTGATGTAAGCCTTGGCAAGCTGCGCAGCCGTCGCACCGCTGTAGCCGGCTATTTCAGCGCCAGTATCCAGGGCAGCCGTAAACGCTTCTGCTGCCGCTACTTTACTTTCCAATGCCAACAGGTCGCCGCCTTGCGAGGCTGCAGCGATGATATCCAGGACCTGTCCAATCGTGAGATCGCCGTTCTCCAGCTGGTGCGACCAGTAGGTCAGCCCCGCCATCTCTGCGTGCCTGCCAAACAGGTTGACATAGAGTTGATCGACCGCCGCGATGGTCGACATGCCGGTGACTGCCGAGGTGAATTCCGCCGATTCAGAGAACACTTTTTTAATTGCAGCCAATCCGGCGTCACCATCTTGCTCCAGCACGCCGGCCCAGTAATCCAGACCAGCGGGCTCAGCCGGGCGGCCAAAATATTCAACGTAAAGTTTCTGTACTTGCCACGCGTTGCTGTTGGTCGCCATGCTGTTCCCGAAGTTTGGTAATTATTGGATTGTTATAATATATTGACAATAATATTATCATTTCCAACAAGCAATAGGCAATACGAAACTGCAAGCAATAGCAATAAAAAACCCCGCGAACTGCGGGGCTGGGCATGGAGGGGATCGATCTCAGACGTTGAACAGGAAATTCAGCACGTCGCCATCCTTGACGACATATTCCTTGCCCTCGGCGCGCATCTTGCCGGCTTCCTTGGCGCCGGACTCACCCTTGTACTGGATGTAATCGTCATAGGCGATGGTTTGGGCGCGGATGAAGCCGCGTTCGAAGTCGGTGTGGATGACGCCGGCCGCTTGGGGCGCGGTGTCGCCGATCTTGATGGTCCAGGCGCGCACTTCCTTGACGCCGGCGGTGAAGTAGGTTTGCAGACCCAGCAGCTTGTAGGCGGCGCGGATCAGGCGATCCAGGCCAGGCTCTTGCATGCCCATGTCGGCCAGGAAGGCGCTCTTGTCGGCATCGTCCAGGTCGGCGATTTCCGCTTCAATCGACGCGCAGATAGCGACGATCGGCGCGTTCTGGGTAGCAGCATAGGCGGTCAGCTGGTCCAGCAGCGGATTGTTGGTGAAGCCGCTATCGGACACGTTGGCCACATACATGGCTGGCTTCGCAGTGATCAGGCACAGCGGCTTGATCAGCGCCAGCTCGTCGGCGTCCAGGCCCATGGCGCGCACCGGCTTGGCTTCGTTCAGGTGCGGCACGATGCGCTCCATGATGGCCAGCAGCTTGGCGGCATCCTTGTCACCGGACCGGGCTTTCTTGTTTTCACGGTGGATGGCTTTTTCGACGGTGCCGAGGTCGGCCAGCGCCAGCTCGGTCTGGATCACTTCGATATCGTCCAGCGGGCTGACCTTGCCGGCCACGTGGATCACGTTGTCGTCTTCGAAGCAGCGCACCACGTTGACGATGGCATCGGTTTCGCGGATGTGCGACAGGAACTGGTTGCCCAGGCCCTCGCCCTGCGACGCGCCAGCCACCAGACCGGCGATGTCGACGAATTCGACGATGGCGTTGACCATGCGCTCAGGCTTGACGATGTCAGCCAGCGCGGCCATGCGCGGGTCCGGCACTTCGACCACGCCGACGTTCGGCTCGATGGTGCAGAACGGATAGTTTTCAGCCGGGATGCCGGCTTTGGTCAGGGCGTTGAACAGGGTGGACTTGCCGACGTTAGGCAAGCCGACGATGCCGCATTGGAGACTCATGGAAAAACCTTTAAATTATCAATATTGCCGGCAAGCGGCTGGTGAAAACGGCCCCTCGGGGGCGTTTTTGGATATTCTTGCTATTTCTCGCTGATGACAGCGTTCAAGGCTCCATTGTACCGCCCTTGCCCCCACTCTTCAAAAAAACAGGAGACAGCATGACCATGCGCGACGCCAGCCGGGACCAGTTCCGCCACTTTCTAAGCATCCCCACGCGGTGGATGGACAACGATATTTATGGCCATGTCAATAATGTTGTCTATTACTCCTACTTCGACACGGCGGTGAACCAGTTCCTGATCGAAGCGGGCGTGCTGGACATCCACAAGGGCGCGGTGGTCGGCTTTGTGGTCGACAGCGGCTGCGCCTACTTCGCGCCGATTGCCTTCCCGGACGTAGTGCACGCCGGCATCCGCGTGGCCAAACTGGGCACCGCCAGCGTGCGCTACGAAATCGCGCTATACCGCAACAACGACCCGTTGCCGGCCGCCGCCGGCCACTTCGTCCACGTCTACGTCGAACGCGCAAGCAACCGCTCGGTGCCGATACCGGAGGCAGTGCGCGCAGTGCTTGCCGATTTGCAGTCACTTGTTTGATACTAGACGCTTTCGCCACCACCTCAGGAAAACTTATGTTCCGTCTGCGTACTTCCGTTCTGATTGCCAGCCTGATGCTGGCGGGTACTTATACGCTGCCGGTGCAGGCGGTGCCGGTCGCGACGAACGCCAAGGCGAGCGCAGCGCAGAAGCAGCTGGCAAAACTGGCGGCGGCGTTCCACACGGCGCGCTGCAAGTTCGATCCGCTGCTGTTTGCCACCGCAAACGGCGACAGCCGCTACAACGATCAGCTCGGCCTGGCGATTTCGCCCAAGGTGCGCGCCGAGCAATTCACACTGTACCGCGCCTTGCAAAAGCAGCTGATGAGCGTGCACCGCGATCAGCTGGGAGCGCAGGATCAGCTGACCTACGATCTGCTGGCCTATGAACTGAACAACGCCATGCAGCTGGAGTCTTTCCCCGAGCACCTGCTGCCGCTGAACCAGTTCGATAACGTGCCAAGCACGCTGGCCAACTACGCCGGCGGCACCGGCTCGCAACCGCTGGACACCGTCAAGCAGCAGCAGGATTACCTGAGCCGCCTGAACCAGCTACCGCGCTGGATCGACCAGGCCATCGCCAACATGAAGGAAGGCATGCGCAGCGGCGTGGTGCAGCCGAAGGCGATCACCGTGGCGATGCTGCCGCAGTTCCAGAATCTGCGCGCGGCATCGCCGGAAACCAGCATCTACTATTCGCCGGCGACGCGCTTCCCGGCATCGTTTTCGGAAGCCGATAAAAAGCGCCTCAGCGCCGCCTACCTCAAGGTGGTGAGTACCGGCATCGCGCCGGCCTTGACGCGACTGGTCAACTTCCTGCAGAACGAATACCTGCCGGCCAGCCGCGGCAGCACCGGCTGGAGCGCGCTGCCGAACGGCACCGCCTGGTATGCCGCGCGCATCAAGGACAGCACCAACCTGCCTTTGGCCGCCGATGAAGTCCATGCGCTCGGCCTGAAGGAAGTCGCGCGCATCCAGCAGCAACTGACCGCGCTCGGCCCCAAGCTGGGTTATGAGGGGCCGGAGAAGCAACTGCCGCAATGGATGCGTGAGCAGACCCGGTTCAACATCTTCGGCAGCGACGAGCAGGTGCTGGATGCCTATCGCGCCATCTACGTGCAGGTACAAGCCAAGCTGCCGACCTACTTCAGCCTGATCCCGAAAGCGAAGCTGGAATTGCACCTTGAGCCCGAGCTGACGCGCGCCACCGCCTCCGACCACTACACGCCGCCGGCCGCCGACGGCTCGCATCCGGGCGTATTCTGGCCGGTGGTCAACGATCCGAAGAAATACAGCCGGGTCGACATGGTCAGCCTGTTCCTGCACGAAGGCATCCCCGGCCACCACCTGCATGCGGCCTTGCTGAAGGAGGTGGATTTGCCGGACTTCCGCAAGTTCAGCACCGAAAATCCGAACAGCGCCGCCTACACCGAAGGCTGGGCGCTGTATTCGGAAACGCTGGGTCGCGAGCTGGGGATGTATGACGATCCGGTCGCCTACTACGGTCACCTGAACGCCGAACTGCTGCGCGCCGCGCGGCTGGTGGTCGACACCGGCATGCACGCCAGGGGCTGGTCGCGCGAACAGGCGATCACCTACCTGGCCGACACGCTGGGCTGGCCCGAAGCGCGCGCCCGCAACCAGATCGAGCGCTACATGGTGTGGCCGGCGCAGGCGCTGAGCTACAAGATCGGCTCGCTGAAAATCCTCGAACTGCGCGCACGGGCGCAGCAAGCGCTGGGCGACAGGTTCAGCTACCAGAAATTCCACGAAGTCGTGATCGGCGACGGCACGCTACCGCTGCCCATCCTCGAACAGCGCGTCGACCGATGGATCGCCACCGCCAAGTAACCGTCCGGGGTCAGTTCTGCCAAACGTACACGGCCTCAACCGCGATGCGGTTGAGGCCGTGTACGTTTGGCAGAACTGACCCCGGTTTTCGAGTATGGCATAAAAAAGGCTCTTCACGGATTACCGGGAAACGCGGCTTTGATCTTCAGGAAAAAGAAGTCGGAGTCGCGGTAGCCATAGGCCATCCGTTTCATTACCTTGA
>NZ_FNEQ01000008.1 GCF_900100205.1 Duganella sp. OV510
AACTGGATACGGCCGCATCAGTTCAACCAGGGACTGGCACCGGCCGTCGTCGAAGAAAAACTTAACATAGTGTCCGGGATGGGTTGACCACTACACTGGGATCAAGATGACTTCTTGGTTCCACGTCACCGCACACCTGAGTAGCACCGTCTTGGTCAGCTCAGGCAACAGATTTCGGCACTCGGGTGGCACGGCATAAATCTCTTTTTCCCTTTTTAGTTCGATAATGCTGGTCAGGAATGTCCACTCATTCGATTCATGCACCTTAAAAAACTCATCCTTGCCCGGCTTACGAATCTGCACGCGGTTCAACACTTCGGTAACACCAAATTTGGCGCCAAAACTAGGAGCTAGGCGCAGCCTATTGATATCTAGTTTGTTGATTGAACGACTGGGGGGCGCAATCGCAGGTTCGTAGCGGGAACTGAGCACTTCGTTAGGGCCGGTCGTGCCCGCTAAAACTCGCTGATTTAATTGCTGAGGGATTGTGGTGTATCCTTCTGAGGGTTTTTTTCGTTGATCCATGGTGATATCTATATAGGTTGATGTGTATTCGCGACAGTAAGGTGTAAAAAATATTTACCGCTGCGGGATGGACACAACTGTAGGGGGTTTCGAAGAGATGGATCAGCGGCGAAATTACGAGATCAGTAAACTTTTTAGGAATCGATGGTGCAAGAGATACGGACACAGTCAGCTGCGCATGGTGTTCTGAAGGCAATGGAAAAGCCGCGCAAGCCCTTCATTTCCTACATGGCACAAGTTAATGATTTTTCGACTATGCTTGCGTACGAAACCAGTGCCAGTTCCACCGCTCATGGCTACATCAAAGATGCGATCGCTAGACTCGATCAAGCGGTTATATCGCAGGCCGGGACAGCAAAGCCTGTGGCATTTATTGAGTCTGGCATTGGTGGCCATGGAGTTATCTTCGGCAATCGGTCGGTTTGGTCTGTCGTGACAAAGTTCTTGGACCCTGCACTTAAAAGGCTCTATGCCGAAATCTCTCTCTTAGAGCGATCTGAGGATTTTTCGCTCACGCCGATTTCTCTAAAAGATCGATTGGTTTCAAGGGATTCTGCGCGCCATATTGCGAACATGCTACTAGCGCACCAGAAATTTATGGCAAGGCTCTTTGAAGATACTGCGTGCAATGACAACCTAAACTTAATCAATAGGCATGGTGATAGTTTCCATGCTGTCGCATCGATCCTCGATGGTGTGCGTAACATTGTTGGAAGAGGACCAGCGCACAACGATGACTTGATTTCTTGGTGCCAATTTTGCTTTCGTCGAGCGGGCGTGAAGGGTTTGTACTGTACTGTTCACTCAGCAAATGATGGGGTGGGTGGACATACTGAATATGACGCCGGGAAACGAATTCGCGCGCTTGGCGACGGAGAATTTGCGCAGCCTTGGGCAGTCATCAGGTCGAAGAGGCGAGTGATGCTGGACAGCTTTAGACTGGTCTCTAGTCCTGAGGACATCACCGCTTGGGAACTTGAAGGAACCGGCGAGCCATGCATGAATGTTACTCGCGACCTTCGAGATTTTATGTTTCAAACCAAGCATGGGAGCTGGATTAGTATTGCAAAACACTGGGATGCCTTCCTGCTCCAATTTTGTCCTGCGGTCGCAAAAGTGTTGGAGGCAGATGCCAGTAGTTTCCTCTCCTGGCATGCTTTTGTTGAGCACGCTCTACGGCGCCTCGACAATCGATTCGAGGGTACTGTCGAGCCGTTCTGGATCTTTTACATGCTGAAGGAAGCTGATGATTGGCTCAGTGCTGAGTCCAAGTTCAGAGACGCGCGACGAACTGATAAAGCCGCAGAAATCTTTCGGTTACATGCCGAAGGTTTGAAGCAGGTGCAAATCGCCGAGAAGTTGAGTCTCTCGAAAGGGTATGTGTCCCGAATATTGAAAAGTGGACCTGGAACGTAACAGAGGAACTCAGCCGGTTAGAGCCACAACATATATTTATAGAAGACATATAAGACAGGCGGGTGTTATAGGACTTAACCGCCGGTGGTTAAAATTTTTGACAGCAGCTGCCTGTTCTCAGGGACGTCAAGGCCGGCGAACGTGGCCCTTCTTACGCGTTAGCCGCCAGGTTTTTCAAACCAGTGGGCCAGCTTCGCGCATGTAAGGTGAAAAGTGCATGCATAATGGAAATCTTTTGACTGTTTGGATAGATAAATGGACAATGGGCCCAAATCGTGAGTCTGTTCTCATTCGCAACCATACATTTCGCTTAGCGACATATCGACGATTACCGACAAGATGCTGCGCTTCCCAAGTAAAACCGCTCCGCTAATACTTGAAGACTTTCTCCGCGAAATTCGGTTGGATGAGGCCGCCTCGCTAAGCTTGCCGATTAAGCTCGATATGGGGGGCGCTCTGGGCGCGGCAAACCTAGCAGTCCAAATTGTTGCAACCTGGGCTCGTACACGCTCTGCCAGCACGACGCTCAATCTTAATCGGGCGTTTGCTGAGAATGAAGCGACTCGAGCGCGCTTCGCTTCTACCTTGCCAGGGATGGCGGCACTGTACTTCGCTGAGTCGGTAGAGTGCGAACAACGCACGATGGACCGGTTCCATGCGCTAACCGCAGTCGTGCCTTACGTCGAGGCCATGCAGCAGGAAGATTACGCGAATACACTGCGCGGTATCGGCGCGGCGCTTTGCTGCTTCGCTGGCGCTCGAAACGAGTTCCTGAAGCCGCTCTACGCTGTACCCGCACCGCAAGGGGTCAATTCAGAATCGGTCTTTCGCGTTCTCATCCCGCGCATGCTCGAAGCGCTCAACAGCGGCCGAACCTTCGCAATCAACGAGGGGCAGTTGGACTATCTGAGCGCCATGGTGTATCAGCTCTTTTTAAATTCAGACCAGCACGGGGCCTATGACATCCGAGGTGGCAGATACAAAGTTGGGATGCGAGGAATTTCTGCACGCCTGACTTCGCTTCAGGACCTTCCTACTATTGTCGCCAATGCCGGCGATGATCCACACCTACGTTCCTACCTGTCACGCGCTGCGTCAAAGTCAGCCATGCCGGCTGCCAAGACGATCAAGTCCGCCCATCAACAGATGCAAATTTTGGAAATTTCAGTCTTCGACACGGGACCTGGACTGGCGCTGCGGTGGTTAGGAGACAAAAAAGGGGCAACAAGATATGACGACTTCTCTCTCGATGAAGAATTAGAAGCAGTCCAAACCTGCTTTGAGAAACATACTTCAACTAAGGCGGGTAATCTGTACGGGCAAGGACTTCCCGTTGCGTTACGTGCTTTGCAGCAGCTCAAAGCATTCATGACACTCAGAACCGGCCGCCTTAGTTTGTATCAGGACTTCTCCCACTCCAAGACGGCGGACTTCGTCCCGCAGCGTCGTTTCCAGGGCAAGGACCTTGCTGAGATTGCTGGTGCAACTTACACCATCTGGTTTAGGGTGAGATAGTATGCTGGGAAACGCAGGTTACTTCCGATATCAGTTCCCGGCCGTCGTTTCGGTTGGCGAATTGCGCTTTAACGTCATCTATAAGCCACCGGGCGTGGTCCGCAGCGATGTCCTTGAAGACTTGGTCATCGACGTCTGTGGTGGGCCGTTAGTTCCGGATGCGTTGGTTTTTGTGAGCTTGTTCGAGGACGACTACGGTTCACTGCCACAAGTGCTACGTGGACCTGGCGGACACGCGGCCCGCACTCGGTTAGCACACCGCATCCCACTGGTGTGTACGACGTTCTCCCTGATCACTGGTGCGGTCGTCGCCGAGGTAATCAATGATGGATTTGCTCAACAGGTCCGTAAGAACATCACCGACGAGGTCAAACGCCAGTTTGATGCTATTTTAAAGGCTGGACTACCGGCCGCGTTCCCAGAAGAGCATGTCCTACTTTCTGCGCCTCCAGGGTACTCCTACCAAAAGCCGTCGGGCGCTAGGTATGACACCTTCCTCAAGCCAGAGATGGGCTTGACGACCTCTGCAGCAGTCGGCTTTGTTGCCCTGCATCTGTTTAACGAATTCTTTGGTGGGCGACTCGCTCGGTTGAAGCAGCTTCGCACCATCTACGTGGATACCATGGCAATCGCGCCGCTAGCATACGGGATTCGGGAGCTGATTGTACTTAGTGGCCATCGCGTGATGGCATCGATAGAGAGCTTTCACTCATATGAGGGTTTCGACAGCGTCGCACGACCATTGCGCGGCACGTCCATTTGCCTGATTTCCGCGTCCTCGTCCATGGCCCTGCATCGACGCTGGGTCAACGAGAAACTGGTTGATCATTCCGATGTCGTGACGCTTTTGACGTTTGAAGCGGCGCCCAACCAGACACCGCCTGGCGCGTTGTTGGCCATTCCACGACCGGGGAGTAGGGCATCAGAAGGCCCTCCCCAGTTGGTGATCCGCATCAAGGGTGAGACGTTTCAGGCGATTCAGGAGCCGGACAAGAAAGTGTTGTTGCGCGAGCAGATCCACGGGGCGAGGAAAGAAGTCAAACTATTCCGTGAACTGGCGGGAAAAGGCATCTTCGACCTTTGGCGTCGCCCTGGATCCGCAAATTCGAAAATACGTGCACTGTACGTCGATGGCACAGTTCTCCTGCAGCACAAACAATTCCAGGATTGGCTAGCACTGCATTTACCGCGTCGGGTCCGGGCATCGACCACTCAGATCATATATCAGTCCGATGCTGCCTCGCGTACCATGGCTGAATACGTCGCTGGATACTGCGCCAACATACTGCATTTGAAGCCCACTCCTGCCACGCTTGATGCTGCGGCCCTTAACAGTATTCGAGAAATCACATCCGACAATCTGATCATTTGCGCTGCGGTTGTAGGGAAGGGATCGCAATTGCTGGATATCAGCCGAAATCTGCGTGATATTCACGATGGCTCTCGTCTCTACATGATTGGTTTTCAAGTCACCGAAACGCGCAGTGAGTTGGTCAGCTTGCCCGCGAATTTGCGTCACGACGGTGTGCTGCCGCACGAAGTGAGCCGATTCGGAGAGGCGGCTATCGGCACGCAACTCGCGGCTAGCTACCATTTAGAGCGAAAGCGTCTATTCCCCGGGGATCAAGATCGCCGCACGATGCCTGACCAATTAAGGGAGCGAAGCGAGCGATTGGGTGAAACTTTGCCCATCCAGTCGCAAGCGTTGCTTCCGCACGGCGCCAATGTTGACCAAGCGATGCAAATCAGGGAAGGGTGGGCATTCTGGGCCGGCGGCAAGTATCAACCCGGTCCTTACCACGCAGAAGTCTGTGCGACGACAGCAGTTTTGCTGCAGCGCGCACGAGAAGATACGAAGACTGTCCCCGAAGAGCACAGTCTGGGAAGCCGAACGTTCCGCCATGTGGTACTTGATCCAGAAAATTTCGCGCGGTTCAACGATGGCATCCTTCAAGCGGCGTTGCTGCGATGCGCGTTCGCTTCCGAGCTGGACTTTCGAGCGGACCTGGCAGCCTCTGACTTTATGAAGTCGCTGATCATCCGAGCGCTGCAACGTTCTCCTACAACTGATGGTGAAGCGGTCTTGGAGTTTATTGCCGCGCTTGCCAGCCAGAAGTTGCAGCTGATGCCCGATCACCAGGCAGAAGTCTATGCGGTGGCCGAACGGGAAACCCACGCTTACCCCGCATTGCATGGCGTAGTGCTGCATTTATTACACGGTCCTAAAAACTCAAGTGGTAGTTCACCGATTTGAAGATGAAGGTGTTTTGGCGCGCTAGCTTGTGGCCAGACGAAGCGCCCGCGCTCAAACCGCTTGGCTAACAGGCACTGGTCATCATCTGTCCACCACAGTAAATTGATGAGGTCGCTGCGTCGCCCTCGGTGTAAGCGTCAGCCCTGTACCGTCTTGATCCGACCGAAAAATTGCTTTCCGGGAAGCTTCTAGGGCAAGCTTCTTAAGTCGCCGAATCGATGAAGCGTTCGGCCTGTCCACGATGGTCAGCACAGTCACTATGCACCCCGGAGTTTCTGCGTGGCTTTTAGAATATCCCTGGAAGGCGGCAGGCCGAACAGGCGAGCATATTCCCGGCTGAACTGATTCGGGCTTTCGTAGCCGACGCTGAATGCGATCGACGTCGCGCTGCCTTGGCCGGCGATCAGTTGTGAACGCGCGTGTAACAAGCGGATGCGCTTCTGATATTGCAGCGGGCTCAACGATGTCACCGCTTTGAAATGACGATGGAATGCTGAAACGCTTAATGCCGCCATCTCAGCCAGTGCGTCCACCCTCATCTGTTCGGTAAAGTTGCGACGTATCCAATTGATGGCAACACCGATACGCGCGAGCGCCGTGTCCGGCGATGCGATGTCTCGCAGCATCCAGCCGAGCGGCCCCTGAAGCACGCGGAATAATATTTCCCGTTCATAACAAGGCGCGAGCACCGCGATCTCGTCAGGTCGTTCGATTAGCCTGAGCATTCGAATCCAAGCATCGAGAAGCTCGCCACTGACCGGCGCAACCGAAAATCCTGATCCGAACAGCGTGCCGCAGACCTCAGACGGCAAGTCGCGGATTAACGCCGCGACGATAGCGGAGTCGAGAGTCAGGCTCACTGCAAGATACGGCTCGCCCGTGGCGGCGGGATGAACTGACCCGACGGCGGGAAGATCCACGGACATGACGAAGTAGGTTGCCGGATCATAGTGAAAGCTCCGGTCACCAACGGTCATGGTCTTGGATCCCGTGAGAATCAGGTTGACCATAGGAGCATAGACGGCGGCGAGCATATGCTCCGGGATTTCACCCTGGACCATTGCGACACGCGGGATACCGGTTTCCGTGCGTTTGTTCTCGGCCCTGGAGGCCAGCGCTCTCAGTTCTTGCAATTGCTGTTCCATCGTCCGACATTAACAGATCTTCGCCCAGACATGCAATGCGAAAGCAGAAATAGGCAAGCTTGGAGGAAGATTGGGTGAGTGCGGCGTCGGCGGCACTCGTATCATTGCCCTCACCATACAGACACACAGGAGAGTCGTAATGAAGATTGTCATCGTGACCGGGAGCAGCCGTGGCCTTGGCGCCAGCACCGCACTCGAATGCGCCAAGCGTGGAATGGGCGTGATCGTCACCTACAACAGTAATCCAGAAAAGGCGGAACAGGTCGTGAAAGACATCACCGGGATCGGTGCGAAGGCGGTCGCTCTGAAACTCGACGTTGGTGACAGTCGATCGTTTCCCGATTTCCGAAAATCGGTTTCTGCACAGCTCAACGACGTGTGGAACAGGGAGACCTTCGACTTCCTTGTCAACAACGCTGGGTACGGGCTGTATGCGCCGATCTCGGAGGTAACCGAGGAGCAATTCGAAGGCTTGTTTAACGTCCACCTCAAGGGGCCGTTCTTCCTGACACAGACGCTGCTGCCGCTCATCGAAGTCGGCGGCCACGTGATCAACGTCACCAGCGCCACCAGCCGCGTTGCCACTGCGGGCGTGGCGCCTTACGCCGCCTTCAAAGGCGGTCTGCAGGTTCTAACGCGCTACATGGCCAAGGAATTCGGCGAACGCCGAATTCGGGCGAACTCGATCGCGCCGGGCGCGATCCGCACTGAGCTTGGCGGTGGATTGAGCGAGGATTTCGAGGCGATGCTTGCGGATCAGACGGCGCTCGGCAGGGTTGGTGAGCCGCAAGAGGTCGGTGGCGTCATCGCCGCCTTACTGTCCGAGGAGAACCGCTGGATCAACGCCCAAAACATCGAAGTAGCGGGCGGCTACATTATCTGAATCAGGAGAAAGCATCATGCTCGACCACGTCTTCATATCCGTCAGCGATATTGATCGCTCGATCGACTTCTATGAAAAGGCACTCGCACCGCTTGGGATTGCCCATGCGCTTGATTACGACGGCCGGCAAGGCCCTGCCGGCCACCCCGATCTCAAGGGGTTCGGCGCGAGCGGTCGCGTGTTCTTCTGGCTGCGAGAAGGTACGGTAGAGGGCCGCGCCGCGCATGTGGGTTTCGTCGCGAATGACAAGAGCGCGGTCGATGCGGCCTTCGCGGCGTCAATGGCTGCAGGTGCCACCGAAATCCATCCGCCCGGACCGCAGCTTCACTATGACCCGCGCTACTACGCGGCTCAGGTTCGCGACCCGGACGGCTATAGCCTGGAATTCGTCTACAAGGAATGGCAGCATTAATATGAAGAAACTGATGATTTATGGCGCGACGGGCTACACCGGTCGCATGGCGGCGGAACGCGCCTCGGCAGCGGGCACGCCGCTCATCCTGGCAGGACGCAACGAGGCTGCGCTCGTATCGCTCGCCACAAGCCTCGATGTCGAATACCGGGTCTTCCCGCTCAAAGACATTGCCGTGATTGATCGATCACTGCGCGGCGTCGCCGTCCTCCTCAATTGCGCGGGGCCATTCGTCAGGACCGCCGATGTCCTGATGAGAGCCGGCATTCGCAATGGCGTGCATTATCTGGACGTCGCTGCGGAACTTGACGGCTATCGACTGGCCGAAGTGCTCGACGTCAAGGCCAGAGCTGCAGGTGTGATGCTTCTGCCAGGCAGCGGTGGCAGCGTTGCGATGCTTGGTTGCCTTGCCGGGCACACCGTTGCGAGAACGAGTAATCCATTGAGCCTTAGCGTGGCCATGCATGTCGCGGGTGGTCTATCGAGAGGCTCAGCCGTCAGCGCAATGGGAAGCGTCACCGCCGAAACGCTAGCACGCGCCGACGGCACGCTCGTTGCCCAAACTGCCGGAACGATCCGGAAACTCGACTTCGGCAAGGGGCCCGTCGACTGCTTCCAGGTGACGCTTCCCGATCTCATCACGATCTGGCGCTCGACCAACATTCCTAATATTGCAGCGTTCGTCCACCTGTCAGGTATCGGATTTCCACAAGGTGATCTCTTGGCGCTTCCCGATGGACCGAGTGAGCAGGAACGGTTGGCCAATCGGTATCAGGCCGTTGTCGAAGTCACCAGTTCCGACGGCAATGTCGTGCGATCGGTTCTCGATACGGTCAACGGCTACACGTTCACGGCAAGCGCTGCGGCGGAGGCAGGCCGCCGCGTTCTCGCCGGTGAGAATCGTCCGGGCTTCCAGACCCCTGCGATGCTGTTCGGCAACGGCTTTGCCGGGACGATCGCTGACACCACCATCGTCGACTTCTGAGGAGCAACCATGGAGAAGCTCGTTGCTACATTCATACAAACCGTCAACGCCTTCGACGTCGAAGGCGCGTTAGCCATGTTTAAGTCCGATGCAGTCATCGACGACGTTTCGGTTGGGCGCGCCTTCGTCGGCGCCGATGGGATTCGCCTTTACCTTGAGCAGTTCTTCGTAGGTTATAAAACCGTCAGCAAACTTCTGTCGCTGGAGCCGCTGGACGATTTCGCAGCAATTGTTCGCGTCGATTTCACCGGCGACTTTGGCCACGAGACCGGGTCTCTGAGAATCAAAATTAGCTCTGACGGTCTGATCGAACGCATCAAGGCCAATCTCGACTAACGACCACAGAAAACACCAAATTGCGCTTGCAAGAGCGCGAATGCCGGAGATGGCTTCACTTTGCAAGCCTCCGGAACACCAAGGGAATACTTATGACCATATCACCATCTCTCACCAACGAGGCCGCAGACAAGCTTGCGGTCGTCGACGCCCTCTATCGTTTTGCCGCTGGCATCGATCTTCGCGACAAGAGCCTTCTGTCGTCCGCTCTTGCAGAAAACGCTGTATCGGACTTTGGTCCGGCTGCGGCCAAAGCCGGGTTTGAATATCCGGTTATCGAGGGCCGGGATATTATTGTTGCGACCCTTACAGCGTCTCTCTCGAAATTGGATACGACGCACTCTGTGACGAATCCGCGTGTCACTATCAACGGTGACACGGCGCGCTTGGACGCACTTGTGGAAGCCCAGCATGTCTCCCGGGATGATCATACCCTCAGCTATCTCATGAAGAACCGTTACGATGTCGAGCTTGTAAGGATGGGCGACGGCTGGGTCATCACGCGTAACACGGTCGACAACGTCTGGCGTTCTGGAGATATTTCTGTTCTTTCTGCCATATAGACGTAGCCGCACTCCCAGCGCTGTCTTGATCGGCCGAGCGAAAAGCCAGATGATGCTCGCACAACGCTGGGAAGCGGAATTTAGCCGGCGAGCTTGGCGGCACAGTTCCAAGGTAGAAAGACGTGCACCCGGTTGACGGGATGCTCTGCGATGCGCTCTAGCACGTGGCGCAGCCAAGCTTCGGGGTCAACCCCGTTCAGCTTGGCGGTGCCGATCAGCGAGTAAACCGCTGCGGCCCGCTCGCCGCCACTGTCGGCGCCGGCGAACAAGTAGTTGCGGCGGCCGATGGCAATGCCGCGTAGCGCCCGTTCGGCTGCCGAGTTGTCGATCTCGATGGCGCCATCATCGCAGTAGCGTGTCAGTGCCGGCCACAGATTGAGCGAGTACAGAATGGCTGCCGAGGCATCGGATTTGCGCGACAGCTTCTCAAGCGCGGCGCGTAGCCAGCGTTCAAGGTCGTCGAGCAAGGGTCTGGCCCTGGTTTGCCTGGCTTGTCGTCGTTGATCGGGAGGCTTGCCTCGGATATCGGCCTCGATGACGTAGAGCTCGGCGATTCTGCGTAGCGCTTCCGTCGTGAGCGCCGAAGGCCGCGCTTCATGCAGGTCATAGAATTTGCGCCGGGCATGAGCCCAGCATGCGGCTTCGTGGATCGCGCCGTTTTCGTAAAGCGCGTTGAAACCGGCATAGGCATCGGCTTGCAGCACGCCACTGAAACCAGTCAGGTGGGTTTGTGGATGGACGCCTTTGCGATCCGGCGAGTAGGCGAACCAGACAGCGGCTGGCGCCGTGTCGCCGCTTGGCCGGTCATCGCGCACGTACGTCCACAGCCGCGCAGTTTTAGTTTTGCCATTGCCCGGAGCGAGCACCGGGATCGGCGTGTCGTCGGCATGCAACTTGGTGGCGGCCAGCACGTGGCGCCGGATGGCATCGACCAACGGGCGCAACAAGGCGCTGGCGGCACCAACCCAGCTTGCCAGCAGTGCGCGATCCAGATCCACGCCTTCCCGTGCATAGATCACGCTCTGGCGGTAGAGCGGCAAGTGGTCGGCGAACTTCGCCACCAGGACATGTGCCAGCAAACCGGGGCCGGCGATGCCGCGTTCGATCGGGCGGCTCGGCGCCGGCGCTTGCACGATGGCGTCGCAGCAGCTGCAAGCAAGCTTGGGGCGCACATGGCGAATTACTCGGAAACTGGCCGGTACATATTCGAGCTGTTCGGCCACGTCCTCACCCAAAAAGCGCAGTCCACCACCGCAAGACGGGCACGCGTCGGCGGCGGGCAGATGGACCTTTTCATCGCGAGGAAGGTGGTCAGGCAGCGGCTTGCGTACAGGCTTGTTGCGTGGCGCCCGGTCAGTTTCAGGTATCGCCTTCACCACTTCGCCTTCATCGGCTTGCAGACCTTCCAGTTGCAGTTCCAGCTGCTCGATCTGGTGGTCCAGTTTCTCGGACTTGCGGCCGAACTGCATGCGCCGCAGCTTGGCGATCCACAGCTTGAGATGCTCGATCTCGGCGGCGCGCGTGTTCAACTGCGCTTCCAGCCCTGCGACTTGGTCATCGCGCTCTTGAACGCGACGTTCGCTTGCCAATAGCAATGCCTTCAGGGCAGCGATATCGTCAGGGAGGTCGGCGGCAGTGAGCATGAAGCAAGTTTACGCGAGGCCGATGACGTTTACAAGGCCGACGTCGGCCGCCAGGTGCGCTCTGGTCGGCGCCAGTCGATTCCCTCCAACAGCATGAAAGCTGGGCTTGCGTCAGTGCCACGCTACCGCTGTCGGCCTGCGGCCAGACGAAGCGTCCCCGCTCAAGACGCTTGGCCAGCAAGCACAGGCCATCGCCAGTCCACCACAGCACCTTAATCATGTCGCCGCGCCGGCCACGGAACACGAAGACGTGGCCGCTGAAAGGATCTTCGGCCAGCGCAGTCTCCACCTTGGCCGCCAGCCCGTTCATGCCAGCGCGCATATCGGTGATGCCGGCGGCGAGCCAGATCCGGGTGCTGGCAGGAAGGCCAATCATGCGCGCAGGCTTTGCAGTACCAGCCGCAGCAACGCCGCGTCCGCGCCGGCGCAGACTCGCACAGTGGCATCGGCAATGGTGATCTCGATAGCACCCCCGCGAGCGGCGCCGCTGGCCGGCTTTGCTGCCGGTGAAGACGGCTTCAGCAATACCGGCAGCAGCTTGGTTTCACTCGTGGCCGGCCCGGTCAGCAGGCCGGCGCGCAGGTCGCGCCGCCATTTGAACAGCATGTTGGTGTTGATGCCATGATCCTGGGCCAGTTTCGATACCGAAACGACAGGCTCGCATGCCGCCACCGCGAGTCGATGTTTAAACTCGGGCGAATAGTTTGGCCGTCCTCTACGATTGCCCGACTCCACTTCAGTGTCCACAGTAGTTCCCGCTAAAAAAGTAACGGGAACTACTTTGGCAGATGCTACTCGCTATGAACAGACGGTGCAGGGCCGACGCTTACCCCTCGGTGCGCAAAAACACGTTATCGCTGAACGGATCGTCCTCCAGCGCCGTCTGCACTTTCGCAGCTAGGCCATTGAAGCCGGAGCGCATGTCTGTGATGCCGGGCGGCGAGCCAGACTTTATTGCCGGCGGGGAGGCCGATCATCGCAGCACCCGGTCCAACACCTGCGCCAATATGGACCTTCGATCCGAACGCGGACCTCGCCCAACTCAAACACGATATTGCCGCCGACATCGGAGCTGCTATTGCTCGGTGCAGGCCGTTGGCGCCAACACCACCGGCAACAGGTCATCGTCTCGCATCAATGCAGGTACGCCAAGGCGTCCTTGTTGATACAGCCGACGCCAGCTGATGACTCGGTTATTGATTTGCACGAACTTTTGACCCAACCTCAGTCATAGATTTGCATCGCCGGATGCGCCATGCAAATAGGTGCGCAGAGCATCCCTCGCCAAGATTGGCGGCTAGAAGGTGGGTCAATCATGCCGGGTCAAATCGGCGCGCAAACGAACATACAGGGTATCTTCCCGGCTACTTGATGTACGTTGGTGGTGGTCCGTATTTAGCCAGCAGTTCGGGCTTGCGATCTGCGGGGGCAAAGATATGCGTCGGCGCCTGCAACTCGCTATGGCATTTTTGGCAGTACCCCAGCGCCTTGCTTTATCGAGAGCAGAACCTGGCCCACGCCGCTTCAAATTTCGGTTGAGTGCCATCGTCAATCAAGACCGTTCCCTTGGATACTATGAAGCGCCGAAACCCTACATAGGCTCCAAAACTATTTTTACCATTGAACTCGCCGCAGCTCATCGTGGAATCTTCCGGAGAGGTGCGCTCGTTCCTGAACTTGAGTGAGTCCGTGTCCTTGCTTATCGCACGTAACTTGGCTCGGGCGCTGGGCTGATCTGCGCCGACAGCGATACCAGTGATGCCGAGGAAAAAGACAGTCGCAATCAGGGATGGAATTTTCATACTATTTTCCGTGGTCTATGCCAGAAAGCCGTAGAGCTGCGCGTTCAGCCGCACGCTACAAGCAGTAAATCGATCCGCCGCGTCGTTAATCATTTCTACTGACCAGGCTGCGCCATGTCGGAACAATCGCTGACCACCATCGGTATCGGTGCCTGGCTTACCGTGCATCAGTTCGTTGCGGTCTTCGACCAATGCCTCAAAATCTTTAGCTGCGGCCAAGAGGTCCGCTTGGTGAGTGGACGACGGCATCCCCTCTGCGAGCTTCACAAAACGCTTAGCAATTGCCCCCGCTGTCTTGGCAGGCAGGGTATTGATAGCGCCGGGTGCTATACGCTCGCAACACCAAACGGCGTTCCATTCAAGGGTGGCAAACGCGTAAGTGGCTAAGCCGATAGCATGCACGTAGACATCATCTACCGGCACTCTAAGTCGATCATCTCTCATGATTTTCCTTGATCCTAACGTCGCTGACTAGCGGGTTGGTAAGGAAGCTGAGGCGTTGTAACTCCAGCTTGCGCACACTCTTTCGAGCGAATAGACATCCACTCGTCGTACTTAGCGCGGTTTGACGCTTTGCCATATGCGTCTCCGGTAAGATCAGCCATTGCGCACCGATCCATCTGGTCCTTAGATTCATCGTACTTTTGCGCAAAATGTCGCGCATCGGATTCCGGTCCATAGTTCCAAAACGCCAGCGCTGCAATCGCCACTAACGCGAGTAGTGCGAACGAGATCATATTGTTTTTCGACAGCATAGATTTCCTAAGTATCGTTCATACAATCGGGGAAGCGCTGTTCCAAAGCAGTTCATACGCGCCAATTTTCAGGTCTGCCGTTTCGTCCGCTTTTATAATTTCTGCAGGCGATCGCTTAGCGAAATCTTTTAGCGACTGCGTCAGGGTCCACGCGAACTTTTCATCGATGAAGATTGCCCTGTCATGGAGTGTGCGCGCCGGAGAAAGGCGAACACTGAGCGGTCGAGTCTGCGCATACTGAGTTGTCCATTTAACTGATGCTGGCCGCAACGTGGGCTTGCACGCTGTTTCATCAGCAAGCAATCTGAGTGTCACCCCGTCCGGTACCGCGAGTCCAAATTCAGTAAGCGCTGTCTCGTCCATGTACGGGTCCACAATAAAAACATCCCTTTTCGCGGTTTGGAAGATCTTGGACAGTGCTGCATAGGCATCAAAACTGCTGCCGACCGGGATAAAAGAGCCGGCCGCTGCACTTGGGACTTTCAGTTCGCAGTGCGCCAGAGCTCTATGTAAAATGGTAAAGACCTGTTCGAGTCCATTGCTATAGACACCTGCTGGTATATTCTTGACCGCCGTGGTGTACTCGATTGCATCCATTCCTGTTGCTACTCCGACCTCAGTAACCAGAGCATGGCCTCTTGCGAGCCATTGCTGGCCTGCTGGCGTCGAGAACTGCTTACGGTCATTGATATCAGGCGCTGTTTCGAGAAGGCGTCCAAGTTGTGTGTAAAGGTACTGGTAATCCTTGCTCATCAATTGTTTTCCTATTTCATTACGATATTACTTCAGCCGATTCTTGAACCAATAGATGTCCAACAGCACCCATGTTCCATCTATGTTCTTCTGAATTACGCAACTAAAATCGGAGCGTAACATCGCACCGTAGCTATTTTGGGAGTCCACCCAAGAAATCGAATCCCAAACATTCGGTTTTCCCTTCCAGCGTTTATCTGTGGAAAGCTGAGCAGCTGCCTCTGCAACTGGCTCAAACCTCGCGGTCGCCGGCGACTTCAACTCGCGAAGTGCGAAGTCCTGACACGCCGCTTTAGCTGCTTGGTGATCATCCGCCCATGCCGTCGACGCGATTAGTAAGAGCAGAAGGACGACGAGCGGTCGTGCCTGATTCATATAGATTTTCCTATTTAGTCTTCTGCGAACGCCGCTCTATCTTAAACATCAAAATAGCATTTGCAACCTTCACCGAAAATATTGCGTAGCCTATCGCCAGACCTGCCACCGATAGCCAAAATTTCAGAGCACTCAAATTCGTTGGTTCGACGCTAGCAACATGCAGCAGGTATGTGCCTAAAACCGCACCTACGAGAGTTCCCAAAGCGTCCAAAACTGCCTTTGCAAATGCGCTCACAATTATCCTACTAGGTAGGATTGTTGAAGGGCTTGCGTTGGTCGCTGCCTGGCAACTGAACTTTAAACGGCACCTTTTTAGCATCCAACATCACCTGTACCGCTTGCCACTCCAGATCGGACAGAAGGCATTCGAATACATGCTCTCGGCCGGGAGTCGGGCCGCCGGCTCCGATTAGAGCATACGGCTGATAGTCCAGAGCGACGGCATAGGGTAGCTCTAAAGCGATTAGCGACATGGCTTTTCCTTATAAACCGTTTATACGGTATTTTCCGGTTACAGCCGCTTCGGCTCCATACGAATTTGCTCAAGCGGCGACTTAACCACATTGCGCAGTATTCGCGCCTGGCGGCGAGCTTCTAATTCATCGGCGGCACCAGGTACTCCAAAGCGCACCTTTTGACGGAGTAGCTTTATTTGCTTGAGATCTTCACGAGATTTCAACATTGCTTTCCGTTGTTCAGTCATTTTCTTGCTCATGGTTTTCCTATTCATCCCTTGATTGCAAAAATCCGGAGAAGTCCAGTGATAAATCGCTGTGGATAAATTTACCGGTGACCCGTACCTCAGATTGAGTGTGGTCTTCCACGGTGAATTCGACTCTCGCTCGAGCGTCGACTTTTAACGCACTGCCGTCCTCGCATGTTAACCCTATCCAGGGCGAACGATAACTACGGCCCGACAACAATTCCGCAACGCCCAACAAGCGGGTTGTCAACTGGCCTGGTGCTGTACTGACCAAATCGAAAAGAACCGTGTGAGAATCGATGAAATCAAACCGGCTTACAACCGATCCAGTTCGGAGGGTTTCGTACGAAATCGCCCCGCGATATCGCAACTGTTTTTGAGCCATATTTATCCTCGCTAGCCAACATCGCGCTGGCCATCTCAATGCATCAAGCCCATCAATGCGGGCCGTGGGTGCTGCTGTGTACAGATTTTCCTATTGGTGCAAACTACCGTGCACATCCGGGTTGTAACTCGGCCTCAACCCGGCATCCTTTGCAGCCGTGAACTGCTTCAGCATTCGTTTGTAGCGCAAAAGCTGGAGGTAGGCTTGAGAGAATTTATCGAAGCCGTGTCCCAGCTCATCGACATCGCGCTTGCGCCCTCAATACCAGCCTGCAAGTGCAGCTTGCGGAAGAGCTGGCTGAGGCTGTCGCACGAATAGCTGATCGCACCCGTTCCGGTACGCCTTGGCGTCAATTTGTACGGCTCGCCTTCGTCAGTTAGAAAAATCGGGGCGTCTGGGTCCAAACTTCTGTACGCAGTTTTCCTAGAAGAAGACTTTTTTGGTGACTTCCCATTCTCGCTTTAATAGTTCTCGTCCCAGCCTAACCGAGTTGTCGGCGAGAGCACGCCAGCTGGTACCTGGCAAAGCACCGGGATCCAGCAACTTCCACAAGCTGGTCAGAAATTCTTTGTCATCATCTTCAAATTTGTTTTTGCGAGGATTTATTCGCAATTCGATTCGATGTAGGATGATTCTTGCCTCGTTAGACAACTTCTCCGAAGCAGGGGCCAGTTGCTGGCGTTTGTCATGAGGAGCTTCGTTAAGTTCGTTTCGTGCAGTCATCCAACGATCCGCCGCGCCAATGTAGGCAGCGATATCGGCGCGTAATTCGTTGATCCATTCCTGCCTGAACTCAGAAATCTTTGTCCTGCGCGTCAACCATGCCGCGACGATTGCGCCCAGCCCTATCGCAACCCCGCTCCAAATTGCAAGTGAAAGCACATTGTTCATATTCATTTTCCGAGGACGTTCAACCAAGTTTCTTCTTATCGTTGTCGGAATAATCCCAAGAGTATGGGATACCAATTTCATCCAAGTCCGTAGCTAGTAGCTGTAACTTATCTTCAGACAGCGGTACGACAACATCAGGAGTGGAATCTTGTGGTGAGACAGTGGAAGTGATCAGGGTGCCGTCTGACATCACGCCGATGTGGATGGATACATCCCCATACTCCAGCTTGATTGGAAGACCTTCGCCTGGAGGAACCGATTTTCCACGTGGAAGGTTTTCGACAGCAGCGACAAGTTCGTCCTGCGACTTGCCGTAGATTACGAGGCTGCGCATATTTTGAGTTGCCATTTTTTATCCGCTTCAAAGCGGCCTTTCAATTCGCTGGCTTCCGGCCAGCACGGTACGCCAAGCGGCGCGGGATTTTACTCGTTAAAGCGGCCCCGCATAGAGCGGCTGATTGTCACTTATGAGAGCCAACGCTTTTGCAGCCTTGCAGCCGCCTTCGGTTGTGATGTAACACAAGGTTAGCAGATGCAAATACCGCGATTCACGGCGCGGTTCTAACAGGTGCTGCTTTAAGCTCGTTTCAATGGCATCGACTGCGCTTTGCGCGTCAGCGCCTCTCATGTCGAGCCGGTAGCGAAGCATGAACTTGCGCATGTGCATTCCTATTCATCAGCGGTCATGATAGGGATGACCACGCAAATCACGGCGATAGCTGCAAGCACGAGACCGGGAATCATAGCCGCTCGCTCAGACCAGCCAAGCTTGGCGCCGAGAGCGGTGACAAATACACCTACAACGACGGCAAGGACAAAACAGACTAGTGACCGCCGCTCCCAAACTTTCTCGTTTTCGCGCGTCATGATTTTCCTTGGGTCCGGGGTTAGCAAGGATTGGCCGGCTTGCGCGGCATCGGAACCATGAAAATCAGGTAACCGTCTGCCGTATAGGTGGCCACCTCCGCTTGCGGTTCACAACCAGACATGTTCATGTCTTCGCATCCCTTATAGATGCTCCAGGAAGTTTCGAACTCGATCTCGACTTGTGTTGGGTAATCTGGATCGATACTGACTGTTTCGATATCCACGGAATGGATATCCGCCCGATCATCATTGTGCTCGACGAGTAAAGCATGGGCGACCTCTTTTAATTTCATGCCACTGCCCTGGCGAAGCAAAGCCTTAATCTGCTCATCTCCAAGGCTAGGGCCGACATAAACCTTCAATTCACGCATCGCTTATTTTCCTTGAGGGTCAGCCAGGCAGTTCCGTCTCCGCAAATTCGAGCGTACCGGCCAGCATTTCTGCGAATGCGATGCGGTATTCGCCGGAGGCAGGCCAAACGTGCTTCACACGCTCGGAACCAGGTACTTCCTGCTCCCAAATGAAGTTCATATGCACCATGTTTTGCGAGTTCGGGATACTAGCGCTGAAATCCGGCGTGATATTCAAAGCCGCGCCTTTTGGGGCAATAAAGAACCCGGCTTGGATAGAAAATTCCGCTGGCCAGTCCAGATTGCTCACAGGCTTGGGACCGGGAATAACAGCCGAGGCTGCGCCGCTACGACCATTAAAGCCGAGGTGTCGAAACTGTAATTTCATGGTAATCCTATTTTGGTCGGCAGCGCGCCGACCTTCTTAATCCCAATGCCAGCTCTTGGCTGGCATCGGTCCTACTATTGGCGTTTTTCCGAGTCAAGTACGCTTATTCGGAGGAAATCCAATGGGTGCCTTCTCGGTGTGCCCGCAGTGCTTGCAAACGTAGGTCAAGTTGGTTGAGGAATCTCGATCTTCACCGTCACCATATTCGTGATCGTAATCCTTTCCGCACGTTCCTATTTTCAAAATCTCTTTAACTATCGACATATATGATCTCCTTGTCCGACACCACTGGAGCCGGCCTGTCAGTTAGCTGGCTGCCGGCCAGCACGGTGCGCGGGGTAGCGCTATGTTTTCCGAGGGTTAGTCTGCGCCACCAACGGGGCCATAGACCTCGCCGACCAATTCCTCGTCGTCCGGTGCCCCAGGTCCACGTTCGTCTGGACGCCACGTCGGGTTCAGTTGCTTACCCCGATTACCCTGTGCCTTGTCATAAGTGACATTGGTTCCTGGAGAACCAATATTCGCGTTCGCCATATCGGACTCGTTCTTGTTGCTATAAATCTCGCCGAGCAATTTTGTGAGGTCCATACGTTCTTTCACCTTACGGCTGCCGGCCGTCTCGGGGTGCTATTGCCACCTGTTAATTTTCCGAGTTAGTTGTCGTTCAAAACTGGCACGCTCACGCCGCCTAAAGTTCAACTCTCCAGCGGCAGCGCTCATGGCCGCGATGAAGTTGGCCTCCGTCGCGCCATGCGTTGCAATGTCTGGATTGGATTGCACCACGGTGAGCGATGCTAGTTACAGTTTTTGAAGCACATCCAAGGAGGGCACGAAGAGTCCACAACCACCGCAGCGGTTTTCGTAGTCCTTCTCAGTCAAAATTGGGTCGCCCATATTTTCCTGATTGATGCTGGGCCACCTTGCGGAAGCCATTTATAGGATTCGGTTTCAAGTCTTAGCCCGAAACCGTCGCCTTGCCAATGAAGTGTTTCCAAATAGAAAGAAGAATTTTATATTATTTGTAATGTATTGAATCTCACCAAATATCACAACACGTCGGCGAATGCTTCACGAAGTTGTGCAGGAGATACGTCCAGATACGGGTCGACGTGGTCCAGCTCGGCATGGCCCAACATCAACTGCACGGTGCTCAGCTCGACGCCGTTGGCTAAGAGCCGTGACGCCATAGTGCGCCGACCACTATGCGAAGTACCGCCCTTGATCCCGGCATCCCGGTACAACTTCGTTACGTGCGCTTGCAGGGCATCGCAGGCTGCGTAATCGACTTGCTGGCCAGCCTGATTGATTCGGCGCTTGGTGTTCATGGAGTAGCGATAGCCCTTGAAGGTGAGCACCAGCGCGCTATCTGGCCGCAGACCACGATACCGCTTCGGATCCTCGCTCATACGCAAGCGCCGCTCGACGCGCAGCGCGAGGTAGTCATCTATCGCGGCGACCAGATCGCGGTTTGTGGGATAGATGCAGCGCTGCCGCAGCCCCTTCGTGATGCTTGCCCGGAGCGATACCTCTGACCGGATCGCCCCGGATGGAAACAGCACGTCGCCGACCTCGATCTGAGCGATTTCGGACACACGCATCCCTGTGTGGATGCCCAGCAGTAGGACAAGAACATCGCGCTCTGGATCTCGGCTGGTGGCTTTGGTGACACGGAGAAGGTGCCGGTATTGGCCCGACTTCAAGACTGCGGCTTGCGGCATGGTGGTCCTCTGAATAGGGTTGAAAACGGCTTTATTCAGAGTGAGAACCCGTCAGGCTCTTTTTCGAGTGTAGCACCGCATGAACCCTCGCGTCCTCGGAAAAGCTAGTCGCGCCTATTTCCGAAACAGTCGCATTAATTTCGGATAGTCACATCTGAGGCTGCAATCGGCAGGCGTAAGCCGCCGCTCGGAGTACGCCTCGCATCAGAACATGCCATTTTTAGGTGGCGGTTTGGCATGCGAATCACTGGCGGGTCTGCGACGCTAAACGGTGGTGACCGCGAAGAACAATCCGATGCATTGACGGAGCTTCAAGAGTTTGGAAGTCTTGACTTAGGCGCGGCCGCTTTGCGGTCTCCAACGGAGTTGCCTACCTTGGCTGCGAGTCGCACGCTAGGAATTTCTCAGGCTAACGCCATGATGGAATCAAGGCCGACTTGTATGGTGGGCATTGTGGGCCTGCCGGGTGCCGGAAAGACGGCATGTCTTGTCAGCGCATATTTGTTGTTAGCCAAGGGGCAATTCGAGGGGTTCAGTTTTGCGGATAGCGATACTCTACGTGCCTTCGAGCACATTTCTCGAGGCAGTCGCATGTGGGTGAAAGGCAATCCGAGCCCGTTTCATAAGCTTAAGTGACACTTTCCCGATTTCGTGTTGGAGCTGAGTGTAACCCAGATGTTGGAACCTGAAATTTGGGAACACTTTTGGGAACACTCCAGCCCAGCTAGGCATATCTCAGATCATCAATTTCCGACAATATGGGCGAAAAGTCGGCTATAAGCGGGCTGGAAGCCCTGGTGGGGCAAGTTCGAAACTTGCACTTCCCACCAAGAATTCTAAGTGAAATCAATCACTTACCGCGAAAGCCGATCTTTAAACAGATCGGCTTTTTTGTTGAGTGTAATTTTCCAGTGTAATTTAATTTTCCCCTAACAACTGCGAGAGCTTATCCAGAGCGGCGCGTTGAGCGTCGACCTGGAGGTGCGCGTAGCGCTGCTTCGATTGCCCATTAGCGTGGCCGAGGATCTTGCTGATAGTGTACCCGCGTCGTACTGATAGCGGCGATCGTACTCGACTGTCATGTCGATAAAGTGCCACGCGTCGCGGCGCGTCTTCTCGCTGTAACCCGTTACCCATCGGCCGTAGGCGTAGAGGTCTCGCGCGCCCAGATAGATGAGTAGCACATCGGACCGGCCTGCGGTCGCTGTCAGGTGTAATCACGCTGATCCAGGTGACGGGGCCGGTTGCCAGCATCCTTTGCCTAATTTTGGCTCAGGAGTGTCTACAATAATCGTGGCGATTCAACCGAAACTTCGGATCATCGGATCAGTCTGCGATAAGTAGCTCAATACCGGCATTGACTAGACCATCCCGGTATTCGTCACTGATGCGTGCGTCGGTGATGACAGTATGCACGCGGTTGAGTTGAATGATGCGGTGCAGGCTGACGCAGCCGAACTTTGAGGCATCTGTCAACACGATGACTTTCCTGGCGCGTTCCACCATCTTGTGATTCAGGGTCGCTTCAGCCTCGTGGTGGGTGGTCACGCCAAACTGCAGGTCGAAGCCGTCAACGCCGAGAAAGAGCTTGTCGAAGCTATAGGCTTGCAGGCAGGCTTCCGCCTGCAGTCCCTGTAGCGAGAGCGATTGCTTGCGCAGCAAGCCGCCGGTAAGGATCAAGTCAACGCCGGGCGCTTCTGCCAACTCCCACGCGATGTTCAGTCCGTTCGTCATCACCGTGACATTTTCCGCGTCGCGAAGGTGGCGCGCCAGCGTTATGGTGGTGGTGCCAGAATCGATGATGACGTTGTCACCGGGCTTTACCATGGTTGCGGCAAGCGCGCCGATACGCTCCTTCTGGTCATGGTTGATAGCATCTCTCTGCGGAATCGCGTGCTCGGTCGGCGGCGTCCGGGCCGCAGTGGCACCCCCATGGCTGCGAATTGCCAGCCCCTGCGACTCAAGCTTGCAGAGGTCGCTGCGGATCGTTACTGCGGAGACACCCAATTGCCTGACCAGTTCATTGACTTGCACCGAGCCGTGCTCGGTGAGTGCTTTCATTATCATAGCGCGGCGATGACCGGTCTTTGCCATGGTTGGGCGATATTCTTTAACAAAACAGCATCTTAACAGATGTGGTACGAGCCCAATGCAGTACAGCTCTTCCAGGTAGATTGCGTGGTAGGTAACAAATAACGAAAAGAAAAATACTTTCGAATACTTTCTTTATTTGTCGTTTTTTACGCATATTTTGCCTATCGGCGAAAATTCATGTGAAAATCCTCACAGTCACCCAATTTTTTGCTTCTCAATTCGATTCTGCCTAGCCATTGTTTCCTTTTGGCATATGTTTCGACAATGAGGGTTTGAGTACAACAAGGAGATATGTATGCCATACAGGCGGTTCAGCAACATTACGCGTCATCGATCTGCGATGATAAACAGCCTCGTCACGGCGGCACTGCTCGTGTTCGCCATGCCGACTGTCACCCACGCGGGCACAGATCCGCTGGCGGCAGCGGGGCGGTGGGAAGGCAATACGACTGGCGGCGCCCGGACGCCGCCGATGGGCTGGAATAGCTGGAACGCGTTCCGCACGGAAGTCGACGAGGGCAAGGTGATGGGCGCGGCAGGCGTGCTGGTCGATAGCGGCATGGCCCGGCTCGGCTACAACCACGTCAATATCGACGACGGCTGGTGGCTCAAACGCCGCCAGAGCGACGGGCGCTTGCAGATTCGCACCAATATATTCCCGTCGGCAGCGACCGGGGGGGCGGCCGGCAGCAGTTTCAAGCCCTTTACCGACAAGCTCCACGCGATGGGCCTGAAAGCCGGCATCTACACCGACATCGGCCGTAATGCTTGTTCGCAAGCCTACGATCTGCATTCCCCCAATCTGCCGCAGGGCACAACGGCAGAGCGAGAAGTGGGGCTCGATGGGCATGTTACGCAAGATATCAATTTGTATTTCAAGGAGTGGGGTTTCGATTACATCAAGATCGACGCTTGCGGACTTGCCGATTTCACACCCGGCTCCAAGCTGGTGAAAGATCAGGATTATCGTGCGCTGGCGCCGCTGATTGATCGCAGCGCCATCAGTCGCACCGACATCAACGCGGTGCGCGGCCGCTACGAGGCAGTCGCAGCGGCACTCAAGGCGGCCAGGCCCGCCAACGACTATGTGCTGTCGATCTGCGCGTGGGGCATGGCAAATGTTCGCTCCTGGGGCAAAGACGTCGGCAACCTGTGGCGCACCAGCAGTGATATCACGCCGAGCTGGACCAGCATGCTGCATAACTTTGACAGCGCGGCGAAACGAGCGCTGTACGCCGGCCCCGGCCATTGGAACGACCCGGACATACTGCATATCGGCCACGGCGAGTTTGATGCGGACCATCTGGTCGAGGCCCGCTCGCACTTCAGCTTATGGGCGATGATCAATGCGCCGCTGCTGGTCAGTTATGATCTGCGCAACGGCCCGCCGGCGCTGCTGGAGGTGCTGCGCAATGAAGAGCTGATACGGGTCAACCAGGACCCGGCCGGGCATCAGGGCATCGTCACGTACGACTCCGACGACGCGCAAATCATTGTCAAGACGTTCGGCGACGGCAAGCGCAAGGCGGTGGCGTTGTTCAACCGTGGTGCGGCGCCGGTGCCGGTCATTTTGCTGGCCAGGCACCTGAAGCTGGCGGACGGCGCGCCGATCGTCCTCAGGGATCTCTGGTCGAAGAAAACCCTGACATTCACTGGCGAGCAAGCATTCACGCTGGCGCCGCATGAGACGCTGGTGTTTGAAGCGACCGGCAAGCGCCTGCTTGAGAGTGGACTCTACCTTTCGGAAATGCCCGGCGCAGTGAATATCGCTGTCGACGGCACCCGGCGCCCGGAACTCGATCCCACCATCCACCGCATGATCGATCCCTGGAGCCTCACGCGCTCTGCCGGATCACGGGCGCAATACGCCGGCTGGGGCGGTGCACAGGCCGACGCGACGCCGTTCGGTCAAACTTTGCAGATCGCCGGGCAAGCCTTCGATTCGGGCATCGGCGTGCTGTCGAATTCCCGTATTCAGGTCATGAACGCGCCAGCCCATGGGCAGCTGAAGGCAAGCGTGGGCGTCGATGATACGGCCGTAGAGGCAGGCCGGGCGGTGCGTTTTTACGTCTACGGCGATGGCAAGCTGCTAGCCCAAAGTCCGCAGATGACATTGGGTAGCAGGGCGCAACAGATCACGGCAAACATCAAAGGCAGCAAGGTCATCGAACTGGTGGTGCGCGAGGTGAAAGCGGGAAGTGCCACGCCTGTGGTGGCAACATGGGGCGACGTGCGCCTGGTCAGCGACGCCGCCGCGCGCTGACGCCGCCCGGCAGTAAAGAAGGCGCTGGGCGACTGTTCATGCGAAACCGTTTTTCTGAATAACTTTCGAATGAAAGTTAAAAGCCAGTCAGATCACAAAAAAACAACATGTAAATACGAAAAACGTAAGATTTAAACGCTGGCGTAAGGTTTCGATATAGACTTAATAACGCTTCAACCATAGACAACGATCCACGGGCTTTCGATTTATTCGAACGCATTAGCCAGGGGTTTTGGATACTCCAATATGAAAATATCCGAAAGTTCGAAAACCCATCAGCGGGATGCCGGCTTTGTGCGAGACGGGTTATCGCACCGGCCGACCTTCTCGGTTACTGCAGTGCTTGTGCTTCACCAATAACTTATAAAAGGAACCGTTTCATGAGAGAGCTGCAACGCCGTCCGCGCACTAAATATCCCCAACTTGTGCTGCATCCGCTGACCTCGGCCTGCTTGCTTGCGCTAGCTACTTTCGCTACGCCGACACGTGCCCAAGATGATCTAGCCACGGCAGATGGCGAGCAAGTTTCCAAGGTGGTCGTCACCGGCACGCGTGCAAGCTTGAAGGAGGCCTTGGCGCTCAAGCGCAATTCCGCTGTGGTGCAGGATAGTATTAGTGCGACCGAGCTCGGCCGTTTCCCCGATAACAACGTGGCGGACTCGCTGAGCCACATTACCGGCGTTTCGGTCAGCCGTACTGCCGGCGGCGAGGGGCAAAAGGTCAGCATCCGCGGACTGGGTCCGGATTATACGATTACGACGTTCAATGGCCGCTTGCTGGGCACCGACAGCGCGGGCCGCTACTTTGCTTACGACGTGTTGCCGGCTGACGTCATCAGCGGCGCCGACGTTGTCAAGTCGACCCAGGCGCAGCTGATCGAGGGTGCCATCGGCGGTTTGGTGAACCTGCGCTCCGCCAGCCCGTTCGACCAGAAAGGCCAGCACGGCCTGATGCGTGTGGAGGCCGACCGCAACCAGCTGAGCAGCCTGAACGGCAAAAAGCTGTCAGGCACTTACAGCAATACCTTCAATGACCAGGTTGGCGTGCTGCTCGGCGTGGTGTACGCCAAGCGCGATGTCCGCACTGATACGGCCGGCAACGATGGCGGCTGGTCTCGCAACCCTATTCCAAGCGACCCAAGCCAGTTCTGGGAGTATGGCAATACCTGGGGCGGCGCCATCGATCCCAATGGCAACGGCATACTCGACCGCAACGAAGAAGGCCTGATCGGGCCGGGACAGTTCCGCTTCGGCTCCATCATGGAGAAAAAGGAGCGCATGGCGCTCTCCGGCAAGGTGGAGTGGCGTCCCAGCAGCGACGTAAAGATTGTGGTCGACGGTTTCAAAACTCGGCTGGACTCGCCCCAGGTCGGCTACCAGCTTTCGTTCTATCCGCTGTACTCGCCGGGCCGCTGGTCCGATATGAAGGTCAACAACGGCGTGGTGACCGACCTGACCTTGTCCAATCCAGACCCTGAGATGCGGCTCAATCCCGAGGTGCTGAATAAGACCGAGTATCGCGTGGTGGACACTGCGATGTACGGCGCCAAGGGGGATTGGAAGATTTCGCCCACGTTGAAAGTGACAGGCGACGTCTATCTGTCCACGTCAAAACGCAACTCCGGCGGTAAAGACAGCTATGTCGTGCTGCGGATGAATCAGCCCAACGTAACGCGTGTCCAGCTCACCGGCGCTGCCGTGCCCGACGTCAAGACCACCCTGGCCGACGGCCGCGACCTGCAAAGCGGCCTGGCTCAGGGCCTGTTCAAAGACAGCGACTTCAATACCCACTTCTACAGCCGGGCGGGCGATAACATCGACGATCGTATCGGCGGTGCAAGCGCGAATGCCGAATGGAAGCTGGACCGTTTCAATATCGATCAGTTGAAGTTCGGCCTTGGCCAGACCAATCGCAAGAAAAAACGCGACATGATCAACAACGCGTTCAACGCCGGCCAGGATCACTATTCCGGCGAGAACGCGATCAATGTGGGCGCCCTCGGCGGTAACGTGATCAACCAGACGTTTAGCCCGAGCGGCTTCCTGTCTGACGTGAGCGGCAACTTCCCGCGCAGCTTCCTGGGTTTTGATGTCGACAGCTACGCGCAGGCGTTGAAGTCCTACGACGGCAAGCCACGCCCTGGGGGCGGCGTCTACAGTTCGGCCTTGTCTGCGCCCGCCTGGAATCCATTGGAAAGCTATCGCGTAACCGAAAAGACCACTACCGCATTTGTGCAGGCCGATCTGGCCGGCGATAGATGGAATGCCGACGTCGGCGTGCGCCTTGTGAACACCAAGACCACGGCGCAGGCTTGGGACGCGAAGATAAACGACATCATACAGAACGGCGCGTTCAACTTCACCGCCGTCTACGCCGATCCGTCCGTCGTGCAGCAGGATGCCAGCTACACCTTCGGGCTGCCGTCGGCTAACTTCAGCTACCAGATTACAGACACCCTGCAGCTGCGATTGGGCGCCGCCAAGACGATGGCGCGACCGTCAGTGGACAAACTTGCGCCGTCGAGCACCACAGCCAGCATATCGTGGGGCGACTTTACGCAGATTTACGGCGGCAATGCCGAGCTCAAGCCGTACACCGCGCGCCAGGCTGACATCTCGCTTGAGTGGTATTACGCCAAGAACTCTGCACTAACTTTTGCTGTCTACCAAAAAAACATCAAGAACCAGATTACCACCCTGTGGCTGACTGGACAGGACATTGGGGCCCCCGGCGGCCGTCTGTTCAACGTTCAGCGTCCTATCAACGGCGACAGTGCCAAGGCGCGCGGTATGGAGATCGGCCTGCAGCACCTGTTTGATAACGGCTTCGGCGTGCGAGCGCAGTACACGCGCAATCTGTCGAGCAGCTGGGTTAACGGCGTCGAACGCCCGCTGGAAGGCATCGCGCCAGCAACCGCGTCGGTGGGCTTGCTATACGAGCGCGGTCCATGGAGCATGAGCACCACGGCCGACTATACCGATGCCTTTGTCACCGCCACCAATGTGATCGGCTCCGGCTTCAACGAGACCGCCAACGCCATGACCTGGCTGACAGCTCAGTTCGCGTATGAGGTGAACAAATCGCTGCGCATCAGCATCGAAGGCAATAACCTCACCGATGCTGTGCAGAAGCCCAAGCTGGGCAACGGCTCCATCAGTCTTCCCAACGGCTACTATCGCTACGGCCGTTCCATCACCCTGGGGGCAAGCCTGAAGTTCTGATGCCTGCCGGAGCGATTACCGCAGGGGCCAGTTTCTGATCAGCTCTTACTGCGCAACCGTCACCGGCTTTCTTGCGAAATTGTTGTACTCTCCTTGGCCGCCAGCTATTCGGGCGGCCTTTTTTTCTGGGAGCTTCAGGGCGATCCCAACGCCATCTGGGCTGTTTCAAGCTATGCTGCCAGAAACAGACTGAAAACCAAACATGGATACACAATGAGACACATAAAACTCTTCTTGCTTACCACATTACTTGGACTGACTGCCTGCAGCCAATTGTCGCATCGCGCTCCGGTGTCATCCGGGTTATCAGTCTCGCGAACCGGCTTCGGTACATTGTCGAATGGTGCCGATGTGGATGCCGTCACATTAAAAAACGCCCATGGGATGTCGGTCACACTGATCTCGTTTGGAGCGACAGTGCAAAGTCTGCGTTTTCCTGACAAACATGGCAGCGTCGCCGACTTGGCCGTGGGTTATGACACATTGGCCGGTTACGAAACCACACCTGGCTTTACGAATGTTACCGTTGGCCGTTACGCCAACCGCATCGCCAACGGCAATTTAGTGCTGGACGGTCAGAAATACGCATTGTCGCTGAGCGAGCCGCGCAACACGCTGCATGGTGGCAGCATCGGCTGGGACAAGCGCAACTGGACGGTAAAAACAGTGGAGCAGACTGCGGACAAGGTGTCGGTCACATTTACGCTGACCTCGCCGGATGGCGACCAAGGATTCCCCGGCACTGTCGTAGCGGATGTGAAGTATGAGCTTGATAATAATAACGATCTGTCGGTCAGCTACGGCGCCACTACCGATAAGCCCACGGTGGTCAACCTGACCTATCACAGCATGCTTAACCTGTCGGGCATTCCTGCCAAGAACCTTGCCACGGATGCGGAGTTGACGATCGAATCGGACGCCTTTCTGCCGGTGAACGAGGTGCTGATTCCCACCGGTCAGCCGTTGCCGGTGGCTGGCACGCCGTTCGACTTCCGCACTCCCGCCGGCGTTACCCAACGCGCCCGCGCCACGCACCCGCAGCTTGCACTGGCCAATGGCGGCATCGACCATAACTACATCATTCGCGGAGGCAAAACAGCGACGCCAAAGCCCGCCGTCACTTTCGAGGATCGCCAGTCCGGCCGAGGACTGAAAATCGCGACCACCGAGCCGGGCATGCAGGTGTACACCGGCAACTTCCTTGATGGCAAAATCGTTGGCAAGGCGGGGCAGCGCCTGACCAAGTACCAGTCCATTAGCTTCGAGGCGCAAGGCTATCCCGATAGCCCGAACCAGCCGGCATACCCGTCCACACGCCTTGACCCGGGCCAGGCTTACGCCCAGACCACCGTGTTTCATTTCTACCTGCTGCCCTGACGCTGCGCGTTGCAGAACGCGAAATACTGTGCCAGACCTGCCAGCCATTCCGCCATGTTGGCGCTGCGTGAGCGCCGCACGGCGTACGCCGGTTCGGTGATTTCCGCGCGCACGTAGCGGCGGTGTTTCTTGCGTTGCGTTAGCGTCTCGCATCCTGGCGCGCGATGACCTGATGTCAGGCCGGCTGGTGCGGACTTTTCGGTGACGGGATATCCGACCACCTTGTTCTTCGACGCCAATGGCACGCTGGTATATCAACACATGGGGCCGCTTTCGGAGGCGGCGCTGCTAAGCCGGTTGGAAAGCGTGTTCCAAGCGGTGGCTGCCGACTACCGCACGCTTTCCATGGATTCCACGGTGTCGAAAATATGCGCCAGCGCGCTTTCCATGGCGTCGGCAGTGGCGTCGCCGCTCTGGTTGGTGATGATGAAGACGCCCAGCTGATATTTAGGAACGACATAGGCGTAGCTTTGTGCGCGCGGTACGCCGCCATGGTGCACATAATGCGTGTCCAACTGGCGATTGGTGCCAATGTTCCAGAAATAGCCAATGCTGAAGTCGTCCTGAAAGCGTACCAGCGGCTGGTGCGATTCGATCACGGCGGGTTTGCTGCTCAATTGCAGGCGCAGGTACTTGGCCATGTCCGGCATTGTCGACTTCAGGTTACCGGCAGCACCCCAGGGCAGTGGTGGCATCGGTGTCGTGATGACGGGGTTGTCGCTGTGGTAGCCGGGCGCTAGCCGGCCAGCGTCCTTGGCGGTGATTCTCAGCTTGGTATCTTGCATGCCGGCTTCGCGCGCAACAAATTGCGTGAGCAGGACTTCATACGGCATTCCGTAGATTTTTTCGAGCGTGTGCGCAATCAGTTCGGTGCCGGCGCTTGAATAGGCGTAGTCCTTGCCAAGCGGACCTTTGATGCTGACTGTGTGCAGGTCCTGCCAGAATTGCGGCTGTCCGTAGTTGGCGTAGGCCGCATTGAGCTTTGCAGGCGTGGTGTGGGCGGTGAAATCGTTTAAAACCGTGTTCACCTGCAATGGCAGCATGCCTGGCATATTGCTGGTGTGGGTGACCAAATGGCGGAGGCGAATTGGCTGTCCCTGCGACTGCAGGTTCGGGTAATCGGCGGCCAGGTACTTTTGGATGGGATCGTCGAGCGCCGCCTTCCCGTCCAGCACGGCATTCGCCAGGAGCAGGCCAGCAAAAGTCTTGCTGACCGAGCCGATTTCATAAAGCGTAGTGTCGTTCGGCGGATTGGCTTTGCCGGTTTCCAGCTCGCCTTGATGCAGAATGAATTGCTGGTCGCGATACACCACAGCAATCGAGGTCGCGTGTAGCAGTTTCGATTGCAGCAGGGTGGTCGCGGTTTGGCGCATAGCGGCCGGAATGTCTTGCGCGGTTGCGGTGGCTGCCGGCTTGCAGGCCGCCAGCCCGAGTGTCATTGCCGTTATGGTTGCAGCGAATTTTGTCATCACGCGCACTAAGCAGCTACTATGTTAATGCTTGGGGGCAGGTTCGGCGATGGTGATGACGCCCAGCAGGGACTCGCCAGCGACATATTGCGCATGCAGTTCCTCGAAGGTATAGGATTCCTCGTATTTGTAGCGAATGCAGGCGGCATTCAGAAGGCGCCAGGCACTACGCAATGCATTTGCCTTGCCGCCCATGTTGAACGTGCCGATCCACGCCAGCGAGGCAGTGCCGACAAAGGCAACCACCCTGATCGATCCCGTCAGCGCTGCATCCGTTCCGACAAAGGTGGCAACAAACAGCGAGCAGGACACACTTAATGCTCCCAGCAGCGCATACAGACGCGTGAGCCGCACTGCCATGCGGTCCCATTCGTGCAGTGCGACTTTCATCTCTTCAGGTATCGATCGATTGTGCGGCTCGGTCATCGTACGTCTCCAGTAGTGAGCGGTGCCGATGATAATAGAACGAAATTATTGGTTTCGCAATGAAAGCCGCAAGGATGCTATCGCTTTGACTTGGTGGCGCGAAGGACATTCGAGTCCTGCGAGCGGATCAGGTCCGCCATCGCCTCGCTTGGCTCGGTACCCAGCGTCCATTGACCCGCCACAATCTCGGCCGGGCGCTCATCAAGCTGGCCGCCGAAATTGACGCCGAAGCTGTAGCGCATGTCAGGGTTGCGCGCGGAGAGGCGTTCCAGCGCCTCAAACAGGATGCGCATGTCGATTTCATTCGAGCTTTCTGCCAGACTACGTTCTAGTCGGGCCACCAGCTCGGCATTGGCACTGCGTTTGGAACGGCCGGCCTCCAGCTTCAATTTCTCGAAGAGCGCGACAGGCATGCGGAATTGGCTGCGGTAGATATCGGACATTCCATTATATTGTCACTTACCGAACCAACTGGCTAGTGACTGAAAACAAAGAAATAGTGACAACCTGATGTAATCGGTACCATTTTCGATGCCAGCAAGCAGCATCCGAACGGTTGGTGGTGTCGGCAAATTTGACATTGCCCGCCCATCCGGTGTGCCGGCACACGCTAAGCCCCTGATTTCAAAGCAAGCGCAACACATGGCATGAGTCATGCGACACAGCGTCGCGTATCTGCCCTGTGCGGATTCCTGTTCAGCCGGAAAGGATATCGTATGCGCACTGCTTTATCGTTGTTGCTGGCGTCGCTGCTGCTGCTCGTCAGTCTCCCAGGTAACGCCTTCTGTCCCAAGAACGGCTTTGTCTGCTACATCACGTCCAAGTCGGGCGGCAGCCTGACGCACCAGGACATCACCCAGCGCGGCATCGAGGAACTCGACAAGCGCTATTTCGCCGTGCCGAAGCTGAGCGCGTCGATGCAAAAGGCGCTGGACCAGATCATCGAGGCCAACGCCAAGGTCGACGAGGATCAAACCAGCTCGGCCAAGCATTTCGACGGCGAAAACGCCGCTGGCGCGCAGCTGCGGCTGGCGACGCTGAAGCAAAACATCCTTGACGCCTTGCGCAGCGAACCGATGAATGTCATCGGCGCGCGTGACAATCTCGGCAGCGCCTTGCACACCATCCAGGATTTTTACTCGCACAGCAATTGGGTCGAGCTGGGCAACAGCAGCGCCCACCCTGGCGTCGGCCGGCCTGGCGCATTGTCGTTTTCCGGGCCGGCGGCAACCAGCTGCTCGGGCTACACCGACACCGGCCTGACCTGCGCCAACTCGTCCAATCTGGTGGGAACCTTGCTGACCAGCGGCTATTACGGCGGGGAAGACCGCGTCAAGCCGGGCGCCTTCAAATGCAGCCACGGCGGACCACTGGACAAGAGTTCGCCATCCAGCGATCCGATCGGCTATTTCCGCGAGGGCATCAACAAGGACACGCGCTACTGCGACATCTCGCCGCACAGCGCGGATCACGGCACGGCGGCCGGCGCCGCCATCGCCGGCACCCAGCAGTTTGTCGAGGATATCAAGGCGGAAATCACGCAGGCGCAGCTGAAAGCCTTGCTCGGCGCCGGTCCGACACTGGCGTTCTCGATCGACACCACCGGCAGCATGGGCGGCATCATTGCCGGTGTGCGTGCTTCGGCCACCAGCATCGTCGATGCGCGGCTTGGCACCGACGAGGAACCGTTGCAATATGTGCTGGCGCCGTTCAACGATCCCGGCACCGGGCCGACTACCGCCACCAATGATGCCGTGCTGTTCAAATCGGAAATCGCCAGCCTGTTCGCCACCGGCGGCGGCGATTGCCCTGAACTGGCGATGACCGGCATGTACAACGGCTTGTCGCTGGCCGATCCAGGTGGCGATTTGTTCATGTACACCGACGCCACCGCCAAGGATGCGTCGCTGGCGGGCGCGGTCATCAGCCTTGCCAAGAGTAAGGACATCAAGATTTATCCGATGTTGTTTGGCAGTTGCTCGCCGCTGACGCCAGGCTTCCTGCAAGCAGCGGCGGAAACCGGCGGCCAGGTATTCTTCCTGTTTGGCAGCGAGGCCGGCGCCGTCACCCAGCTGGCGGACCTGGTGGGCCGCAACAACGTGGTGCAGATCCTGTCCACGGTCGATACTTTTAGCAGCAGCCGCAGCTATACGGTGCCGGTGGATGGCAGCCTGACGCGCCTGACGGTGTCGGTCAGCGGCACGCTGGCCGGCGTGCAGCCGACGGTGACGCTGACGCGGCCGGACGGCGTGGTGGTCAGCGATGCGACTGCCGCGACGTATTTGCGCTTGTCCAGCGGCACCATCATTTCTGTCGATACGCCGTTGCGCGGTGCCTGGAAGCTGGAGGTCAGTGGCTCGCCGGACGTCACCTATGTGAATGTCAACGGCATCGCCGATCTTGCCTTTAATTCGTTCAAGCTGGCGCGTTTCGGCGCCATGCCACCGCATCAGGGCTTGATGACCATCGATGGTGAGCCGGGGCCGGGCCAGGTGCTGTACGCGATCGCCGCCCTGACTGGCATCGCCAGCGCACCGCAGTTCCAGCTGCGCCGCAAGAACTTCGATGTGCTGGCGCCGCTGGCGCTGGAACAGGACCAAACCGATAACGGCAAGTTCTTCGGCGCGCTGACGGTGCCCAATGAACCGTTCGTGGTCTACGCCAGCGGCACGGACAGTTCCGGCTTTGCGTATCAGCGGCTGGTCAGTGTGATGGTGACGCCGCAGACGGTGTCGGTCACGCCGCCATCGCGCCAGGATTTGCGTCCCGGCGTCAGCACGACGCTGGTGTACCGGGTGCGCAACGATGGACCGGCTGATGTGTTCACCATCAGTGCCACGGATGACCGGCGCTACATCACCTCGGTATCGCCGTCCACGCTGACGCTGGCGCATGGCGCCAGTGCCGATGTCAGCGTGACGCTGACGCCGCCGGCGGACGCCCGCATCGGCAGCGCGGACAGCCTGACCGTCACCGCGCAAAGCACCGGCGTGGCCACGCTGCACAACAGCGCCTCGCTGACCGTGCTGGTTACAGGTGTCGCGCAAGCGCCGGGACGGCCGGACTTCGCCACTGAAATCGTTGGACAGGAAAACGTCGCGCCTGGCGTGATCGGGCTGGATGTGCGCTTCACCAACACCGGCATCGGCACCGCGCGCGACATGCGCCTGGGCTCGCTGGCGCTACGCACGCTGGCCGGCAGCGGCGCTGTGACCTTGAATACGGCGTTGTCGCCGCCGCTGCCGTTGGTGACGCCGAATGTCGATGTCGGCAGCTTCTTTACCGTGCGGCTGACCTTCAATGTGCCGTCCACGGTGAAGCGCTTCAGCCTCAGCGAGAGCGGCAATGTGACCGACCTCGCCGGCGTGACTTACGCCTATTCGCAAGCACAATCGATTATTCCCAAATAAGGAGCAACGACCATGAAACGCCGATTTTTGCGGGCCATGCTGGCCTTGTGCTTGAGTGTGCTGATGCCATTGAGCGCCATGGCGCTGCCGTTCACTTTTACGTTGACGGCGAATCCCGCCGGCGGCGGCATCAGCGGTCTGCCTGGAGAAACCGTCGGCTGGGGCTATGCGCTGGTGAATACCGACAGCAGCAACTGGTTCGTGCCGACGCTGCTGAATGCGTCATCGTTCAGCCTCGGCTCGCCGGACGCCAGCTATTTTGACTTCCCGGTGCTGGCGCCGGGCGCCACGGCGAACGCGTCGTTCGATGCGTTGCTGCACACCGGCTTGTATGGCGTGCAGCTATTCCCGTTCGTACTGCCGGGGCAACGCGATAGCGGTTTCTTCACCTTGTCGGGCGAGTGGTGGAGCGGTGATCCGCTGGCTGGCGGCACGTTCCTGCAAGTGTCGGATGCGGTGCAGGTGGCGCTGACGCTGGACGTGGCCGGCGTTGCCGCCTTGCCGCTGCCGGGCAGCCTGCCGTTGCTGGCGCTCGGCCTCGGGCTGGTGCTACTGCTGGCGCGCCAGCGCCGCCGACAGGAAGCTGCGCAGCTCGGCCTCCGCCTGGGCTGACGGCGCGGTGGGCCGCAGCTGCATATAGCGGCCCGGCCCGGTGCGGCCCAGCAGTTCGAAGCGCTTGCCGGCGTATTCGGTGGGACGCACCTGTAGCACGGTCAGCCGCGTCCCGCCGCCGTCGGCTTCCAGGTGCAGGATGAACTGGCAACTGAACTGCCGGCCTTCGGCTGGCCAGTAGTGATCGATGTCCGGCGTTAGCAGCACGTCGTGCCGGCGTTGCGCGGCCGGCAGGGCAAGCCAGCCGGCAAGCGTGGCGGACAGCGGTGGGTTGGCCAGATCGGCCTCTGGCGGGAACAGCGGCGCACCATAGGGCAGGGCCATGCGGTAGCGCCGGTGTTCCTCGCTTTGCGGCGCAATTTGCCCGACGGCGCGCAGGACTGCCTGTTGCGCCAATGGCGGCGGTATCGGCACGGTGAGCGATGGCGGCGTGGCGGCGCTAGTGCACTGAAAAGCAAGCAACAGGCCGCAGCAAGCCACGCCCAGGCGCCAGATCTGCAGATTGTGCAGTGTTATCATGATTGCCCCCTTGGCATCACTGTAGCACCCGGTGGGCGTTGCGGGAGGAGGGTATGCTCATACAATTGCGGCCCTTGGAGTGTTTTTGCCCGCATTATTGCCCAGACCGCGCAATGCGTATGTGTCGGCGCTGATCGAGTCGGTCAAGGGCAAGGCTCAGGCCGCCGACGTTGAAAAACCGAAAAAACCGCGCGCCCCGCGCAAGCCGAAAGCAGCGGCCGCCGCCTAATTCGCGCCAGCTTGCTGTTGCAGGGCCGAGATCCGCTCGGCCTGCTCGAAGACGCCGCGCGCCGTCAGGTTGAAGCTCGATACCGGCAGGCCGGCGGTGCGTAAGGCGTCGCTCATCCACGAGTTACAGTTGTTGAAAACGCTGTAATTGCCGGTCGCGCGATAGAAGCGGTCCGGATGTTCTCCCGGCGTGCCGAGGTAAATCGGCTTGCCGCCGGCATCGGCGGCGATGCTGCGGTCGATATATTCCACCAGTTGTTGATAGCCGTGCTCGGTAATCGCCAGCGCCACGATGTCGCGCGCCTGCGCGCCGAGCGGCGGATTGGTGCTGCGTTCGCCCACCTGCAAGGCTGGGTAGTCGGACGCCACCAGCGCCTTGACCGCCTTCGACCAGGGCGCGTGTTCCGATACAAAATATTCGCCATCGCCCCAGCCGACCAGCAGGTAGCGCGTGTCATGGAAATCGGCGGCCAGTTTTTTGCTGTGTGCCAGCGCCGAGGCGCCGTCCAGCAGCAAGGCGGTGTGCCAGCCATATTGCACCAGGTAGATCGTATGCGGCGTTGGGCCGGCCGGCAGGTCGGCGCGGCGCGGGACGCCGGCGCAACCGGCAAGAATCAGGGCAAGGACAACAATGACAAGCTGCTGGACGACGGATTTCATTAATTTCCGGAAACATGGCTAGGGCCGGCAATTTTACCTGACCGGCCCGCCTGGCATGCCCAGACTCAAAAATCGAAGATATCGCTGAGGAAGCTTTCGCGTTTCTTCTTGTGCTGCGGATACTGGCTTTGACTGTGGCCGGGCTGCTGCTGGTAGCGCGGCTCCGGCGCGCGTTGCCGTGGCTGCTCGGTGGCAGCGGAGCGCTCGATGATCTTGTCGAGCTCGCCACGGTCCAGCCACACGCCGCGACAGCCCGGGCAGTAATCGATCTCCACGCCCTGGCGCTCACTCATCACCAGGCTGACATTTTTGCAAACTGGGCAATCCATGTTTTCTTCCTTTACAGTTAAGCCCACTTGGCGCGGGCGCGGCTCAGCAGCGTGACTTCGGCCTCGGCCAGCACGCCGTCGGCGTTGGCGATCTGCCACAGGGCGCGCAGCAGTTGCTGGCACAGCAGCGGATCGCGGATTTCGTCGAGCAGGGCGTCAATCACCGCCGGCGGCAGTTCGACGTGCAAACCCTGCCCGGCGCTGGCCAGCATGTCCTGGCACAGCTCCTCGACCAGTACATGAAAGGCATCGATGTCGATATCGATGTATTCCAGCAGGCGCGAGTGCTGCAGCGCCCGCAGCTCGGACGGCGACAGGTTGCCGTCCACCACCATGCACAGGGCCACGATGCGCCCAGCGGCGCTGGGGCTGTCGGTCATATAACTACGCATTACTTTTTCTCCTTGCGGGTCGAGTACAGGCTGGCGATGACGCTACCAGCGATCAGCGTTGCTACCACGGTCAGCGAAATGTGCACCGGAATGTGTATCCACGGCAGCAGCAGCATCTTCGCGCCGATGAAGCACAGCACCAGGGCCAGGCCGTATTTGAGCAGGTGGAAGCGGTCGGCGATGTCGGCCAGCAGGAAGTACAGCGCCCGCAGGCCAAGAATTGCAAACAGGTTCGACGTGAACACGATGAACGGGTCCTTGGTGATGGCGAAGATAGCCGGGATCGAGTCCACCGCGAACACCACGTCGGTTGCTTCGATCAGCACCAGCACCAGCAGCAGCGTGGTGACGTAGCGCTTGCCGTTCTTGACGATGAAGAATTTCTCGCCATGGTCGCCTTCATCCACCGGCAGCGTGCGGCGCGCCAGCTTCAGTACCGGGTTGTTCTTGACGTCCGGTTCCTCATCCACCGCCTTCAGCATGCGCACGCCGGTGTATAGCAGGAAGGCGCCGAACAGATACAGTACCCAGCTGAATTCGGTGACCACCCAGGCGCCGGCCAGGATCATGATGGCGCGCATGACGATCGCACCCAGCACGCCGTAAATCAGCACGCGGCGCTGGTATTCAGGCTTGACCTGGAAGGCCGAGAAAATCAGCAGGAAAACGAAGACGTTGTCGACCGACAGCGCTTTTTCGATCAGGTAGCCGGACAGGAATTCCAGCGATTTCTGCTCGGCGATCTCGGGGCCTGCTGCGCCTTTCAGATACCACCACAGGCCGAAGTTGAACAGCAGCGCCAGCGAGAACCAGCCGAGCGACCACATCCCGGCCTCCTTGACCGACACCTTGTGCGCTTTATTGCCGCCGAAGACCCACAGGTCCACCGCCAGCATCACTAGCACGAAGGCAATGAATCCGGCCCACATCGGGCCGGTTGCCATGCTCTCTAATCCATTCATTGTCGCTCTCCAGGCTTTTTGAAAATAATGGGGCTATGATAGGGAGGCTCAATTCATCGCACAATTCGAATATACTTGAATAAGTCATCCAAAAAATCGATGTAAAGGCTGTGCATGTCGAATCTCAACTACAAACATTTGCGGTACTTCTGGATGGTGGCACGCAGCGGCAGCATCGCCAAGGCCGCTGAACAGCTCCATCTGACGCCACAATCGATCTCCGGTCAACTGACCGAGTTTGCCGACACGCTGGGCGTGGAATTGTTCCGCCGCGTCGGCAGGCGGCTGGAGCTGACCGACACCGGCAGTCGCATCCTGCGCCACGCCGAGGACATCTTCAGCGCTGGCGATGCCTTGCTGGATGTGGTGCGCGACCAGGCCGCCACGCAGGTCAGCGTGTTTCGCGTCGGCGTGTCAGATTCGGTATCGAAGGCGGTGGCCTGCCAGCTGGTGGCACCGGCGCTGACGCTGGATGAACCGACCCGGCTGGTGTGCCGCGAAGGCCGTTTGTCGGCGCTGCTGGCGGACATGGCGGTGCACCGGCTGGACCTGATCATCACCGACCGTGCCATGCCCAGTCACCTGAGCGTGCGCGCCTACAGCCACCTGCTCGGCGAAAGCGAACTGGGCGTGTTTGGCACGGCGGCGCTGGCGGCCACGCTGGACGGCCCGTTCCCCGAATGCCTGAACCACGCACCGCTGCTGTTGCCGGGCGAGGATGTGGCGGTGCACGCCAAGCTGATGCAGTGGCTGCATACCCATGTGCCGCGCCTGCGGGTGGTCGGCGATTTCGACGACAGCGCCATGATCAAGGCCTTCGGCCAGTCCGGCGCCGGGCTGTTCTTTGCGCCGGCGGCGATCGCCGACACCATTTGCGCGCAGTACGACGTGATCATGCTTGATACCATACCGTCGCTGCGCGAGCAGGTCTACGCGATCACCACCGAGCGGCGCATCAGCCATCCGGCCACGCAGGCAATCCGCGAGGCGGCGCGCGAAGCGCTGTCGTCGGGAACGATGGTGGCCACAACCATAACTTAAATGTTTTCATAAGATTCATGTGGTATCGTCCCGCTGTTACCAGAGAGATAAGAGCCCATGAAAATACAAAACTCCCTGCCGGTGTGGACCATTGCCGCGCCTGTTCTTGGTTGGCTGGCCCTGGGCGGCAAGTCGCTGATGGGCGGCGACGGCGCGCCCGGCCTGCTGTTGCTGATCGTGCTGGCGGCCTGCCTGTTTGGCGGCGTGCTGGCAGCGGTATTCCATGCCGAACTGGTGGCGCACAAGATCGGCGAGCCGTTCGGCACGCTGGTGCTGGCGGTGGCGGTGACGTCGATTGAGGTGGCGCTGATCGTCTCGCTGATGGTGGCCGGCGGCGCCGAGACCACCGGCCTGGCGCGCGACACCGTGTATGCGGCGGTGATGCTGATCCTGAACGGCATGGTCGGCATCTGCCTGCTGGTCGGTGGCCGCAAGCACGGCGAGCAGAGTTTTACCGCGACCGGCGTGTCGGCCGCGCTGGCGACGCTGGCGGCGATCTCGGTGCTGACCATGGTGCTGCCGAACTACACCACCACTACGCCCGGCCCGTCCTATAACACCAGCCAGCTGATTTTCATCGCCGTCATCTCGCTGGTGCTGTACGGGACCTTCGTGCTGGTGCAGACAGTGCGCCACCGCGACTACTTTCTGCCGGCGCAACCGGTCGCCGACGAGGATGACCATGCGCCGGCGCCGCCGGTGCGCATGGCCTGGATCAGTGGCGCGCTGCTGCTGGCCTGCCTGGGCTGCGTGGTGCTGCTGGCGAAAGCGCTGTCGCCATCGCTGGAAAAAGCAGTGCTGAGCATGGGGGCGCCGAAGGCGCTGGTGGGGATTATTATCGCGGCGGTGGTGCTTCTGCCGGAGGGGATTGCGGCCTACCAGGCGGCGCGCGCCAACCGCTTGCAGACCAGCCTGAACCTGGCGCTCGGCTCGGCGCTGGCCAGTATCGGCCTGACGATACCATGCGTGGCCATCGTGGCACTGCTGAATGGCTGGACGCTGACGCTGGGTATTGACGTCAAGTCGACCGTGCTGCTGGTGCTGTCGCTGATCGTTGCCTCGCTGTCGTTGACGGGCGGGCGCACCACCATCATGCAGGGCACTGTCCTGCTGACCATCTGCGCGGTCTACCTGTTTGTCACCATCGTGCCGTAATCAGTTCTGGGCGGCGGCGCTCCAGATGAAGCGCACGCCGTCGCTGCGGTCCGGGATCGGGCCGGGGCTGTCGGCCAGCAGCGCGCCGCTTTGCGGATGCACGCGCAGGTAGAAGTTGGTCAGCAGCGACATCAGCAGCAGTTCGCCGGTCGGCGTCTCCATCCACTGGAAGCTTTGGGCAATGCCCGGTCTGGCGGGCTGTAGCGTGGCGCTACCATCCAGGCCCACGCTCAGATAGTTGTCGCCGGAGCGCAGCGCGATCCGACCCAGGCCCATGTCCTGCACGGTGAAGTTCAGTGGCAGCGCGGGTGCGCGCCCGGCGGCGGCCTTGAGCACGATGCGCTCGTCGTATGGGATGGCGCGCATCAGGCCGCGCGGGTAGGGCTGGTGGATGTCGATGCTGTCGAAGTCCGCCATGCCGCCTTGCTGCTTGCCGGTGTTGTAGGCGAACAGTCCATAGCGCACGCCCTGGAAGGTGGTCAGCTGGAAGATCATCGTGAATTCCGCGCCGATGGCCTGGAAGGTCTGGCCGTCGGTCGAGTAGCTGAAGCGCGCTTTCTCCGTCATGAAGTCGCATTCGGCGCGCAGCCATACGCGGGTGGCGTTGAGCGCCACCCGCGTGGTGCTGTTGCGCGCCTGGTCGAACAGCGCCAGCGACAGCTTGCTGTCCTTGCGCTCGACGCCCAGCGTGGCGTAAGGCAGGTTCAGTAACGCCAGGCCGGCGACGTCGTTGTTCAGCAGACCGGAGGCGTCCAGCACCACCGTCGGCGACGACTGCGGCCCGATGGCGCGCTGCGTCAGCGTATTGCGCGCCTCCCAGAACGAAGGGGCGGACAGCGCCTGCAAGCGCAGATAGCCGGGACGTTCGGTCAGCGACCATTTATCATCGACCGGCACGTGGTTCCATTGCCAGACCGGTTTCAGCGACGGTTCGGTGAAATCGTCGCTGCGCGTGAATGGCACGCGGATCTGCTGCGCCTCCTTGACGCGCGGCTTGACCCAGGTGCGCGGATTGCGCAGCAGGTTGCCGGGCAGGCCGAAATATGGCCAGCCGTCTTGCCAGGTCACCGGCGCAAGGCTGAGCAGGCGGCCGACCGAGTTATAGTCCATCATCGAAAAGCCCCACCATTCGCCGGCCTCGGTCAGTACGATGCCCCCCTGGTGCATGGCGGTGGCGTCGCGCGAGGCGGGATTCGGCGGCGACACCTCAAACGGATACTGCTTGTTGTTCAGCCGGTAGCCGCGCACCAGGCCGAACCCTTCGTCCTTGCTGATCGCCTGGTTGACTTCATACGGGCCAAACACATGGCTGGCGCGCGCAGCCGGCATGCGGAAGCCGCCGGCGTAATTGGCGCTGAGGATGTAATAGCGGCCGCCGATCTTGTAGAAATGCGCGCCTTCGCCCATGCCATCGGTCTTGGAAAACAGCACCTGCTCGGTACTGGGGACGATGTCCAGCAGGTCGTCGGTCAGTTGGGCGATGTGCATGTCCTGATGGCCCCAGACCGCGTAGGCCTTGCCATCATCGTCGAACAGCACCGACAGGTCGTGCAGGCTGCGCTTCATCTCCCAGTGCGTCCACGGGCCGCGCGGATTGAGGGCGGAATAGATCTGCGTGCCGCGCCCATTCACATTGGTGAAGATGTAGAACACGCCGTTGCGGTAGCGCAGGCTGGGCGCCCAGATGCCCTGGCCGTAGATGTTCTTGCCGTCTTCCAGCCGGTAGGCGGGGCCGAAATCCAGGCGTTCGGCGGCGTAGCTGAGGAATTCCCAATTGACCAGGTCCTTGGAGCGCAGCACCGGCAGGCCGGGCATGGCGTGCATGGTGGTGCCGGTCAGGTAAAACCACTCGCCGACGCGGATCAGGTCCGGGTCCGAGAATTCATCGTAGAACAGGGGATTGGTGAAAGTGCCGTTGTTGTTATCCGGCGTCCAGGTGCGGTGGGAAAGCGGCGAGTCGGTGCGCGGTTCTGGCTGTGCCGCCGCTGGTAATGCCAGCAAAGCGAGCATGGTTGCGGCAAACATGGCATTCTTCATCGCTTCCCCTGTCTGTAATGTCCAGCGATTGTACCTGTGTGCGGCAGTTGTGGTGTGAATGTCAATTCGATAGAATGATTACGCTATCAACATCCGGAAAGAAACAATGGCCGCAACCCCTGTCACCCTGATCGATGTCGCCAAGGCGGCGGGCGTGTCGCCGATTACCGTGTCGCGGGCGTTGAATGAGCCGCAACTGGTGAAGCCGGCCACGCTGGCCAAGGTGCAGGAGGCGGTCAAGCGCACCGGCTACGTCAAGAACATGCTGGCTGGCGGCCTGGCGTCCAGCCGCAGCAAGCTGGTGGCGCTGGTGCTACCGACAATTTCCACGCAGACGTTTGCCGACATGGTGCAGGGCGCCACCGACCGCCTGACGGCTGCCGGCTACCAGCTGCTGCTGGGCATTGTGGGTTATGAAACCTGGCGCGAGGAGATTCTGGTTGAGACCATCCTCAGCCGCCGTCCCGACGGCATAATCCTGACCGGCGCGCTGCACACCGACAGCACGCGCCAGCGGCTGTTGCAGATCGGTACACCGGTGGTGGAGGCATGGGACCTGACACAGCACCCGATCGATATGGCGATCGGCTTTTCGCACGAGGAAGTCGGCCATGCGTGCGCCCAGCATCTGCTGAAGCAGGGCTATCGGCGTTTCGGCATGCTGACGGCCAACGACCCGCGCGCCAGTCAGCGTTCGCAGGGCTTCCAGGTGGCGCTGGCCAAGCAGGGCGTCAACGTGATCGCCTCGCATGTGGTGCAGGCGCCGGGCGCGCTGCCGCTGGGACGCAAGGGCGCGGTGCAGCTGCTGGACGCACATCCTGAACTGGATGCGATCTTTTGTAGCTCAGACACGCTGGCGCACGGTGCGCTGATCGAGGCGCAAAGCCGTGGCCTGCGCGTGCCGCAGGATTTGGCCTTGATGGGTTTTGGCGATCTGAATTTTTCGGAGTACACCAATCCGCCGCTATCGACCGTCAAGGTGGATGGCGCCCGGATCGGCGCGCTGTCGGCGCAAGCCTTGCTGGACCGCCTGGCTGGCAGTGCCGCCGAAGCGCCGCCGGCACGCGTTCTCAATACCGGCTTTGAGCTGATCCAGCGCGGCAGCACCTAAAGTTCCGCGACGCGGGCACGCAAGTCCGCCGCCCGTTCGCGCAACGCGGCCAGCGCGCCGTCATCCATGCGCTGCAACTGCTGGTAGACCATGCCGAGGCGCTGATTGCCCTGCAATTTGTCCCGGTTCCTGTCGAAGAAATCCCAGTACAAGGCGTTGTACGGGCAGGCCCGTTCGCCCAGCCTGGCCTTCTTATCGTAATGACAGCCCTTGCAGTAATCGCTCATGCGTGAAATGTAGGCGGCGCTGGAGACGTAGGGCTTGGTGGCCAGCAGGCCGCCATCGGCAAACTGGCTCATGCCCAGCGTGTTGGGCAGCTCCACCCATTCGAAGGCGTCGATGTAGATCCCCAGATACCAGCGGTGCAGCTCCTGCGGCGACAGGCCGGCCAGCAGCGCGAAGTTCCCGATCACCATCAGGCGGTTGATGTGGTGGCTGTGCGCGTGTTCCAGCGACTGTCCGATCGCCGCCGCCACGCAGCGCATGCGCGTCTGGCCGTCCCAGAACCACCAGGGCAGCGGTGTGTGGTGATCGAAGGCGTTCAACTGGTCGTAGCCCGGCATGCGGTGCCAATAGACGCCACGCACGTATTCGCGCCAGCCGAGAATCTGGCGGATGTAGCCTTCGGCCGACTCCACCGGCACGGCGCCGTCGCGCCATGCGGCCTGCACCCGCTCGACCACGGTGCGCGGCGACAGCAGCTTGACGTTCATGGCGAACGACAGCAAGGAGTGGAACAGCCGCCAGGCCTTGACGCTCATCGCATCCTGGAAGCGGCCGAAGTGGGGCAAAGCCAGTTCAACGAAGCGTTCCAGCTGCTGCAATGCTTCCTCATGGTTCAGCGGCCAGGCGAAGCTGGCGGCGTTTGGCTCGCCGAAACTGCGCGCACCGGAGGCCTGGATGGTGTCCCACAGCGCGCTGTGGTCATGTTTGAAGCGGATGTCTGCGGACTCCCACGGCATGCCGCTCCAGGCTTCGCGGTTGTCGTGGTCGAAGTTCCACTGGCCGCCAGCTGGCTTGCCGGTGGCGGACATCAGCACGCCATGCTTGCTGCGCATGCGGCGGTAAAAGTGCTCCATCAGCCAGTGCTGGCGGCCTTCGAAGATGCCTGCCGCTTCATCGCGCGCGGTGTAGAAATGTTCGGTGTCGTCCATCCAGGCCGTAATGGACAGGCCGGCAGCGTAGTCGGCCAGTTGCCGGTCCAGCCGCCATTCGTCCGGCGCCTGCCAGGCGAATTCGCTGGCGCGGTAATGCGTCAGCAGATAGTCAAGGTTGGCGGGCAGGGACTGGCGGTTGTCGGCGTCGTCGATCGCCAGGTAGTGCACGCGGTGTCCCTCCGCGCGTAGCCGCCGGGCGAAATCGCGCATGGCGGCAAAGATGGCAATGATCTTTTGCGCGTGGTGCAGCACGTAGTCGGTTTCCTGCCGCACCTCCATCATGACGAAGACCTGGTCTTCATCGGGTTGGACGAACCAGCTATGTTGATGATTGAGCTGGTCGCCAAGTATCAGTTTGAGTCTCATTGCTTCCCATGTCATTTGACTGGCATGGGGAGTCCCTCCGCGTATGCCAGCCGTTCCAGTGCGTCTTCCATCATCATGCGCGCGTGACCTGCGCTGCGCGCCAGGTCTTCGTGCATGGCGGCGTCCATCGCGTTGCGGTTCGCGCATTGGGCGCTGTAGCGCTCAAAGCTGGCCAGTATCATCAGGATGTCGGCCAGGTGGCGCGGGCATTCGCAGTTGATGCTGGTTGAGGCGTTGGCCAGCGCCGCCAGTTCCTCATCGCTCAAGCGGCGCGGCGTCGCTGGCTGGGTGGGGCCCGGCGGCGGCAGCGAGGTGCCAGTCAGCGCGGTATTGCACAGCACCGCGACCTCCGAGGCGTCCGACGGCGAACGCGCCACCAGGCAGCCATGCTCACGCAGCCGCCGCACAGTGGCGCTGTCGCAGAAGCGGTACAGCACCACCACCGCCTTGGCTGGCACGGCGCGCCGCAAAGCCTGAATCTGCGGCATGGCGTCAGCCGTCATTTCCGGCGCTTCGATCAGCAGCACGTCGGCGCTGGCGCCGGCCAGCGTGCCGGCGGCATCTTGCAACTGCGGGCACACGGCGACGATCTCCAGCAACGGCGCGGTACGCGTGGCGCCAAGCCGCTGGGCGAGGGCGGCGCCAACCACCGCCAGCTTCAGTGCTTGCACACCGGTGGCGACCGGCGTCCCAGCCAATGCCGCCAGTTCATCAACATCCAGCCGGGCGACAGTGCCGATGGCGTGGCCCTGGTCCACCACGCGCTTGATCAGCCCAAGCCGGTGCACCTGTTCTGCGGAGTACAGCCGCTGCCCATGCGGCGATCTGTCCGCCTCAGATACGCCATAACGGCGCTCCCATACGCGCAGTGTTTCCACCGGCAGTCCGGCCAGGCGCGCGGCAACGCCGCTGCGATAACCTTTGATCAATTTCATTGTAACGAGTCCTCCCGGCCAAAATGCTAGCATGAACCGGGAATGAACCGGCCTTGTTACGTTTCTTGCCGGATCGCGCCGATATACTCCGCGCATGAACGCTATTTCTTTTCATGTGGCGGTGGTCGGCGCCAGCAGCGCCGGACTGGCGTGCGCACAGCTTCTGCGGGACTGCGGCGGCAGCGTGAGCATGTTCGATCCGGCGCAAGGCGCAACCATCCTGGATATCTGGCACGACGAGGGCTGGCGGCTGGCCTCACGGGAGCAGGGCACGAGTACCGGCCGGCATGACGCGCTAGTGCTGGCGCTACCTGCCATGAAGGCGGTTGAGTTGCTCGAACCGCTGTTGCCGATGACGGCCATGCGGGCATTCACCATGGCGCCTTCGCGTGACAACTGCCTTTGGCTGCCCGCTGTGCATGTGGGCCTGTGCGGCGATTGGCTGTGTTCCGGGAAGGTGCGGGACGGTGCACTGAGTGGCCGCGCGCTGGCTGCACGGCTGCTGCATGATCGCGCAACCTTGACAACTTCGTCATCATACAACTAGAATGAGAATAATTATCAATTACATTTAAGCTTACCTTCCCCCGCCGGCAATCAGGTAGCTCCCTCTATGATGCAAATCCTGATGAATTACCGCCTGGGCGTCGCTTCACGCGCGCTGGCGGCAATTGGCGGCGGCTACGCTGTCTCCGCGCTGGCAGTCGCCGCCCTGGCAATCTGCTTGCCGGGCCGTGATGTCGACCGCGTGGTCACCGCCACGCTGACCGGCCTGGTGGTTTATCCCTGTGCCGTAATGTGGTGCTTCGCTACCAGCAGCGCCTGGCGCGCCTGGGCCGGCCTGCTCGCAACCGGACTGTTGCTGGGCGCTGTCATTTTTGCCGGAGGCCAGGCATGAAAGAGGGCTTCCGCCAATCCATGGCGTGGCTGCACACCTGGTCCGGCCTGCTGGTCGGCTGGGTGCTGTTCATGGTGTTCGCCTGCGGCACCGCCAGCTATTTCCGCGATGAGATCACACTGTGGATGAAGCCCGAGTTGCACCGGGCTTCGCACACCGTGGTCGACCAGGGCGTTGCCACCGCGCAGATCCAGAAGCTATTGGAGCAGCGCGCGGCGCACAGCCCGCGCTGGTTCATCACCTTGCCGAACGAGCGCGAACCGTCGGTGCGCGCCAGCTGGGCGCCGCCACCATCCAAGCAGGAAGGCAAGCCACGCGGCCGCCGTCGCTTTGAAAACGCCAGTGTTGATCCGGTCACCGGCGAGGAACTCAACGCGGCGCGCGCCACGCGTGGCGGCGACTTCTTCTACCGCATGCACTTCGACATGCACTACATGCCGGTACTGTGGGCGCGCTGGATCGTCGGCGCCTGCGCCATGTTCATGCTGGTGGCGATCATTTCAGGCATCGTCACGCACAAGCGCATCTTCAAGGACTTCTTCACCTTCCGCCCGAACAAGGGCCAGCGCTCCTGGCTGGACGCGCACAACGCCACCGCCGTGCTGGCGCTGCCGTATCACCTGATGATTACCTATACAGGCCTGGTGACGCTGATGTTCATGTACTTGCCGCAAGGCTTGAGCGCGGTATATCCGGAGCGCGATGCCTTTTATGCGGACCTCAACGGCGGCCCGAAAGCGGAAGCCAAGGCCTCCGGCGTACATGCGCCGCTGACCCAACTTGCGCCGCTGGTGGCGCAGGCCAGCCAGCAGTGGAACGGCGCACCGGTCGGTCGCATCGCCGTCAGCTTGGCGGGCGACAGCAACGCCACCGTTACCGTGACGCAGCAGGAGGGCGGGGGCCTGAACAGCAGCCTGCCGACGCTGACCTTCGACGGCGTCACCGGCAAGCTGCTGACGGAAGCCGACAAGAGCGGCGCCGCAGTCGAAACGCGCGGCGTCATGGTCGGCCTGCACATTGGCCGCTTCGCCAGCCCGCTGCTGCGTGGCCTGTTCTTCCTGTCCGGCCTGGCCGGCTGTGCGATGGTGGCAACCGGCGTGTTGCTGTGGGCGGTCAAGGAGCGTCCCAAGCACCTGAAAGCCAGGGCCAATGGCCGCATAGGTTTCGGCCTGCGGCTGGTGGATGGCCTGAACCTGGGCGGCATCGCCGGCCTGCTGATCGCCATGAGCGTGTTTTTCTGGGCCAACCGCTTGCTGCCGGTTGGCTTGCAAGGGCGGCCGGACCTGGAAATCCAATGCTTCTTTACCGCCTGGGGCATTGCCGCCTTGCTGGCATTGGCCTTCCCGGCGCGCTGGATGTGGCGCATCCAGCTGGCGGTGGCCGGCCTGCTGTTCGCGCTGCTGCCGATAGTGAATCCGCTGACCGGCGGCTCGGGCCTGTTCGCCAGCATGGCGCAGGGCTTGTGGCCGGTGGCCGGCTTTGACCTGGTGTCGCTGCTATTGGGCTGCACCTTCCTGTGGGCCAGCAAACGGCTGGGGACTGTCAAGTCCTCGGCCAAGGCGCCAGCCAAAGTGAAAACCGAGAAAGAGGTGGCGGCATGATGGCCCTGATGAACACCATGGCGATCGTTGCTGCGTTGTCCAGCGCCGCCGGCGGCTTTGCCGCGCTTAGCCTGGCGATGGACCGTCACTGGGAAAGCCTGCATGGCCGGGGCAATCTTCCCAGCGGTCGCACGCGCAATATGCTGCGCTGGTCGGGTGGCGGCGGACTGCTGCTGTCGCTGCTGGTCTGCCTGGCTGTATGGGGCGCATCCCAGGGCTGGGTCGCCTGGGCCGGCATGCTGACCGCTGCGGCGATCAGCCTGGTGCTGCTGCTCAGCTATGCCGCGCGCGCGATTGTGCGCGTGAGCTGGGCTGCCGCCGGTGTCAGCGTCGCCGCTATCGCGCTCGGGCTGTTGAGCCGCGCCTTTATTTAAACCCTTACTTATCAAGGAACCCTTACGATGTTACGTCGTTGCCCTCGCACGTCCCTGCCACTTACCGCCATCATGTTTGCCGTCAGCCTGCTGGCGCATGCCGAAGAAGATGACAAGCTGATGCCAACCGTGGAAGTTGTCGGCGCCGCCGACAATTCCTTCGCCGCCAAAAAAGCCAGCGTTTTCAAAGGCGTCGATTCGATCCGCGATATTCCGCAGCCGGTCACCGTGCTGACGCGCCAATTCCTTGATGACCGCCTGCTGCCCGATCTGCATGATGTGATGAAGAACACGCCGGGCGTCACTGTCGACTACACCGACAGCGAACGCGTAGGTTACTACTCGCGCGGCTTTTCGATCGATGCGCTGCAAATTGACGGCTTCACCATGAATCAGGGCGGGTCGATCTTCGTGCAGCCGGATACGGCGGTGCTGGAGCGCGTCGAGATCCTGCGCGGCGCCTCGGGCATGCTGCGCGGTTCCGGTAATCCGTCGGCGGCGGTCAACCTGGTGCGCAAGCGCCCGACCAAAACCTTCCAGGCCAACCTGAACCTGATCGCCGGCACCTGGGACCGCAAGCGTGGCGAGGCCGATATCTCCGGCGCGCTGAACGAGGCTGGCACGCTGCGCGCCCGCGCGGTGGTGGTCAAGGATAAAAAGGAATTTTTCCAGCAGGCCCGTAACGAAGACCGCGAAGTGATGTACGGCGTAGTGGAAGCCGACCTGACGCCACGCACGCTGCTGACCGCAACGCTGCAGCATACCGACCTGGATTCCACCGGCGCCTGGGGCAACCTGCCACCCAACTTCGACGGCACCTCGCTGAACATGCCGATCGATACCTATCTGGGTGCGACGTGGAACCGCTGGAACCGTTATAACGACCAGGCCTCGCTGGAGCTGGAACATCGTTTTGACAACGACTGGAGCGTCAAGCTGGGTGCCGCCTGGACCGGCCTGCACATGAAGCCGTGGGGCTTCAAACAGACCTCGTTCTCGCGCACCAGCACCACCAATCCCTACCTGGTCAACGTCAGCGTATCGGCTTATTCCGGCGACACCAGCAACCAGCGCGTGCTGAGCGCCACCGCCAATGGCCCGTTCCAGCTGTTCGGCCGCAAGCACGAGGCGACCTTTGGCGTCGAGTCGCAGGAAGTGGACACCATCGGCACCTCGGGCTACTTCGGCCTGGGCGTGATGACCAACGTCGACATCCGTAGCTGGAATCCGTACACCGTGGCGGAACCGGAAGTTGGCCCCGGCTCGGGCACAGCTTACGCGGCGGCAGGCAACAAGACGCACCAGCAGGGCGCCTATGCCACCACGCGCCTGTCGTTGGCCGATCCGCTGAACGTGTTGCTGGGCGCGCGCCTGAGCTGGTGGGACTATCAGGTGCCCGGCGCGCCGGCCAGCAGTTACAAGGTGACGCGTGAAGTGACGCCATTCGCTGGCGTCACCTACGACATCACCAGGCAAATCAACGCCTATGCCAGCTACACCGAGATCTTCACGCCGCAGAACTACAAGGACACCAGCGGCGCCATCATCGCGCCGGTGCGTGGCGAAGACTATGAGGCCGGCTTCAAGGGCGAGTTCTTTGGCGGCGCGCTGACCGCGTCGCTGTCGGCCTTCCGCATCAATAACAACGGCAAGGCGGCACTGGACACCAGCACGCCGAATCCGTGCATGCCGTACTACCCGACCAGCTATTGCTATACCACCGGTGGCAAGCAGCGCAGTGAGGGTTTTGAGGCGGAGATCAGCGGCGAAGTGCTGCCAGGCTTGCAGCTGACCGGCGGCTACACCAATACGCGGACCAAGTACCTGAGCGACAGCAGCGCCGCCAATGTCGGCCAGCCGCTGCGCAGCATCGATCCGCGCCACCTGTTCCGGGTGTTTGCGACCTACCGGCCGGACGGTGCGCTGCAAGGCCTGAGTATCGGCGGCGGCGTGCAGGCGCAAAGCGAAACCTTTGTGAAGTCGGGCGCGGTAACGGCGAGTCAGGGCGGCTACAGCATCGTCAACGCGATGATCGGCTACCGCTTCAACAAGACTTATGCGTTGCAGGCTAACGTCAACAACCTGTTCGACAAGTTCTACTTCGCGAAGTATGCGGCCACCGGCTTTGGCAACTACTACGGCGATCCGCGCAACGTGCAAGTGTCGCTGCGCGTCACGCTGTAATTACTTCGCCAGCGGGGCGTCCAGGCCGCGCACGCCGACCAGCCCAAGCACCGTCAACATGGCGTTTTGCGGGCCGGTGTGAGCATTCTGCGGCGCCCACCATTCCAGTTTTTCCGAATGGTAGCCGCCGGAAGTGCCGCCACCGGACATGGTAACCGCCGGAACGCCAAGGCTCATCGGCAGGTTGGCGTCGGTCGAATGCGCGGCGTCCAGCAGCGCCGGGCGGCCTTGTACCTTGGCTGCCGCCAGCGCGGTGCGGACGATTACGGCGTCTTCCGCCATCTTGCCAGCCGGGCGGTCGCCGATCAGCGCCACATCGGCGCTGATCGCCTTGCTGTTCCAACGCTGGTTGGTGTCATTCACACCTTGCTGAATGGCGTCCTTGATCTGCTGCTCAACCTTGGCCAGCAGCGCCGCGTCGGCGGAACGGATATCGATCAGCAGCGAGGCTTCGGCCGAGATGCTGTTGACCGATTGCCCGCCTTGAACCACACCCACATTGAACGTCACTTTAGGCTGCGCCGGGACGCGCACATCGTCGATGCGTGCGATCACGCGGCCGGCCGCATGCACCGCCGAAGGCAGGCCAAAGCTCTCGTAGCTGTGGCCACCCGGTCCGTGGATGGTCACCTTGAAGCGGCGGCTGCCGGCGCCCATGTAGGTTACCGGATCGCCATGTGTGCCAAGTGCCGGCTCCAGGCCGACAAAAGCCTTGATGTCCTTGCGCTGCCTGAACAGATGCTTGACGCCTTTCAGGTCGCCCAATCCTTCCTCGCCGACATTGGCGACAAACAGCACGTCGCCCTCGGTCTGCACCTTGGCGTCGCTGAGCGCCTGGGCGATGGCCAGCATCGCGGCCAGCGAACGGCCGTTGTCGGCGATGCCTGGCGCGTACAGCCGGCCGTCCTTTTCGCGCACGGTGAGATCGGTGGCGGCCGGGTAGACGGTGTCCAGGTGCGCGGCCAGCACCACGGTAGGGCCTTTGCCGCTGCCGCGCCAGAAGCCCAGCACATTGCCTGCTTCATCGATGTGCACGTCGGCCAGGCCTGCCGCTTTCAGGCGCTGTTCGTAGTCGCGGGCGCGCGCAGCCTCGGCAAACGTTGGCGCCGGGATGGCGTTAATCGCCAGCATATTCTTCTGCGTCAGCGGCTCGTTCTTTTCAATGTAGGCCAGTGCCTGTTTGACGGCCGGCTGCGCGGCGATGCGCGCCAGGGCTTGTTCTTGCGCCTGTGCCGGCAGGGCGGCTGCGATGGCGAGGCAGAGTAGCAGGTGTTTCATGAAGCTCCGTCAGGGAAGCCGGGCGATCAGCGCCAGCAGCGCGTCGACATCGACTGGTTTAACAAAATAGTGGTCAAAGCCCGCCGCCGTGGCCTGGTCACGATCCTCGCGGCGGCCGTAGCCGGTTACCGCCACCAGCGTGGCGTGGGCGGTGTGCGGCAAGGCTCGCAAGCCGCGTGCCAGGTCGTAACCGCTGATGTCGGGCAGGCCGATATCGAGCAGGCACAGTTCCGGCGATCTGGCCTGGGCGATCTCCAGCGCCGCCAGCGCGGTATGCGCCACGCTGACGTGGTGGCCGCCGGCCTCCAGCAAAAGCTGCAGCGTTTGCGCGGCGTCGATATTATCGTCAACCACCAGCACGCGCAACTTGCGCGCCGGCGCGGCGGTGTGGCCGGGCAGGACGGCGGCCGGCTGCTGATGCGTGGCGGGCAGGATGATGGTGAAGGTGCTGCCCTGCTGCTCGCCTTCGCTGTCGGCTGCCACCGCACCGCCGTGCAGCTCCACCAGCGACTTGACCAGCGCCAGTCCCAGCCCCAGGCCGCCTTGCGAGCGATCCGGATTGCGATCCGCCTGCGCGAACAGTTCAAACACGCGGCTGCGTAACTCCGGCGACATGCCGATGCCGTTGTCGCTGACGATCAGCTTGACGTTGCTGCCTTCAGCACGCGCGGTCAGCCTGATGGCGCCGCCGTCCGGTGTGTATTTGGCGGCGTTGTTCAGCACATTGGCCAGCACCTGCACCAGCCGCTTATGGTCGCCAGTCACCATCAGCGGCGTTTCTGCCAGCACCACTTCAAGCCGGTGCTGGCGCGATTTGAGCAGCGGATCAACCTGTTCGATGGCGTCGGCGACGATCCTGCTCACGTCCAGCGGCACCCGCATCAGCGTGACCAGGCCGCGCGTGACGCGGGAAACATCCAGCAGGTCATCGACCAGTCGCGTCATGTGGTGCACCTGGCGCACGATGATGCTGGCGGTGCGCTGCACGGCGGCGTCACTGGCATGGCCGCTTTGCAGCAGCTGCGCGCCGGCGCTGATCGGCGCCAGCGGGTTGCGCAGCTCATGTGCCAGCATGGCGAGAAATTCGTCCTTGCGGCGGTCGGCTTCGCGCAACTGCTGTTCGGCGCGCAGGTGTTGCAGTTCCTTTTCCTGTAGGGAGGCGGCCATGGCGTCGAGTGCGCGCGCCAGTTCGCTGATTTCCTCCTTGCCGTAGCTGATGCCGCTGCGCGCTTCCAGCGTGCCGGAGGCGATGCTGTTGGCGGTGCTGGCCAGCCGTTTCACACGACGCAGCACCAGCACGTCGCCGACAAACCAGGCGGCCAGCACGGCCAGGCCAATGGTGGCAGCCAGCGCCAGGAAGTCCAGCATCTGGTCGTTGCGCGCGTTGGCGGTGATGTCGTCCGCCGGTATGCCGATCGTTAGCGTATAGTCGGACAGGCCATTGGTGCCGACCCGCGCAAAGCGGTGCAGCCGTTCGACGCCGTCCGGCCCCGTCAGCAGCACCGGCTTGCCTGGTTCGGCGGCCATGGCCAGTCGCATCTCGGGCCATACCGGCTTGCCGAACCACTGCTCCGGATTGGGCTTGCGCGAAATGATCTGGCCTTCGGAGTCGGCGGTCAGCAGCAGCGATCCTGGCGGCAGCTTGATGTCGGCGACAAAGCGATCCAGCTTGGTCAGGTCGAGCGCGGCGAATACCACGGCGCGCACCTTGTCTTCGTCATCCAGCACCGGATAGGTCAGATTGACGGTGTGCTTCTGGATCACGCGGCCGAAGATGTAGCCGCCGGCGACAAAGCGCTTCAGGTGCACGGCGCGGCGGAAGTGCGCGCGGTCGGCCAGATTGACCGGCGCCTTCGACGGCACGGCGCTGCAGGTGACATCGCCATTCAACTGAATCAGCCCGAGGTTGACGTAGTCCGGATTCTGCCGCTGTATCCGCGCCAGCAGGCGGCTGCATTGCGACTGGTCGCCCATCAGGTCGGGAATGCTGGCCAGGTCGCGCAGCAACTGGCGCGCGCCGGCGATCGACTGCGCCTCGTTGGCGGCGGCCAGGTTGGTCAGGCGTTGCAGATTGTCTTCCGCCACCTCGACCGCGTGCGCGCGTTCGCGGGCGCCGTTAATCATGGTCATGATGGCGCTGGGTGCGATCGCCAGCATCACCAGCAGTATCAGGCGGCTGCGCAGGCTGTTCAGCTGGAGGAGCAGGAAGGCCACGGCGTCTATCGGGTAGCGTGGTACATGGCGTTGCCGAAGCCGATGATGGCTTGCACGCCACGGCGCAAGGTAGCGATATCGTCTGAAATATAGCCGATGCGGATGTAGCCGGGCACGCCCAGCGCATCGCCCGGCATGACAGCAACGGCGCATTCGGCCAGCAGCTTTTCGCTGAAGTCCGCCGTGTCCATCGTCAGCGGCGAGACGTCGGCCCACAGGTAAGGTCCGGAAGCCGGACAGCGCATGCTCAGCCACGGCAGGCCGTGCACAAGGTCCAGCACCAGGTCGCGGCGCTGGCGGTAGTCGGCCATCATGGCGCGCGGTTCGCCGGATTCGAAGGCTGCTGCCATGGCCAGCTGCATCAGCATCGGCACGGCGGCGGTGATCGGGCCTTGCAGCGTTTCCATCGCTGTGACCAGCTGCGCGGGCGCCACCGCGAAGCCGGCGCGCCAGCCCATCATGGCGTAGCTTTGCGAGGTCGAGAACAGCGTGACGATGCCCAGTTCACGCCAGTCCGCCCGCGCTGCAAGGCTGGTGTGGACGCCGTCGAAGATCAGCTTTTCGTAGCTCTCGTCGACGATGGCGCGGGTGTCGGTGCGTTTCAGCCAGCCGGCGATGCGGTCCAGTTCCGCCTCGCTGAGCACCGCGCCAGTCGGATTGTGCGGATTGTTGATGATGAGGATGCGCGCTGGCGGCAGGCTGTCCAGCACCTGATCGGTGATTTCGGCCGGCAGGTCAAGCAGCACCGGCTCCAGTTCCAGCAGCTTGCAGGTAGCCACATAGGCGGGCCAGTGCGGTTTGAAGATGATGACCGCGTCGCCCGGATCGGCCATTACGTACAGCGCCTGATACAAGGCCTGCTTGCAGCCGTTGGTCACCAGGATCTCGGCAGGCGTGGCGGGAATGCGGTTGTCGTTGACTACCTTGGAGGCCAGCCGGGCGCGGACTTGCGCGTCGCCGCCGACGGCGGTGTAGGGCAGGGAGGGCAGCCGCAGGCCTTGCTGCACCGCGTCCAGCACCATGTCCGGCGCCTGAAAATGCGAGATGGCGATGGAAAAATCGATGATCTGTTGGCCGCCTTCCTTCATGGCTTCCACGCGCCCGTGCATGGCGGTCGTGGCCAGCGGTCTGGAACGTGCAATGCGGCGCGAGAGGTGCATATTGATTCTCTTTTGGAAATATTTATTCTACTTCAATCGGCCCTGCAAGTGAGAGGGAGATTTGGCAATCGTGCGCGAAGGTCTGGTATGCTTACGCCCTTATTTAATTCGGTATGTATGAGGAATTGATGCAATTAATAACAAAAACAGCTTGCCGCGCCGTGGCGCTGGCCTTTGTCGGCACGATGGCTGCCGCACACGCACAGGACACCATCAAGATCGGCCACGTCGCCGCAACATCCAGCGCCATCGCCCACCTGGGCAAGGATAATGAAAACGGCGCGCGCATGGCGGTGGATGAGCTGAACGCCAGGGGCCTGATCATCGGCGGCAAAAAATACAAGATCGCGCTGTTGGCGGAGGACGATGCCGGCGATCCGAAGCAAGCCACCACCGCCGCGCAGAAGCTGGCGGACGCCAAGGTGGTGGGCGTGGTCGGCCACCAGACTTCCGGCACCACCATTCCAGCCTCGCGCATTTACTATGACGCTGGCATTCCGCAGATTACGCCATCGGCCACCTCGCCGCAGTACACGCGCCAGCGCTACAACACCACCTTCCGCAACATCGCCAACGATGAGCAGCTTGGCCCGGCCCTTGCGCGCTATGCGATGCAAACCTTGCAGGCCAAGCGCATCGCCGTGGTGGACGACCGCACCGCGTACGGCAAGGGCCTGGCCGACGAATTCGCCAAGACCGTCAAGCGCACCGGCGCGGCCAGCGGTAGCAGCGTGGTATCGACCCAGTACACCAACGACAAGGCCACTGACCTGATGGCCATCCTGACCGCGATCAAGGCGACCAAGCCGGACATGATTTTCTTCGGCGGCATGGATGCGGTGGCGGCGCCGATGCTGCGGCAGATGAAGCAGCTGGGTATCCCCGTCAAGTTCATGGGCGGCGATGGCATGTGCTCGGACTCGGTGCCGCGCCTGGCCGGTGAAGGCATGAACGACGGCCAGGTGATCTGCGCCGAAGCGGGCGGTATCGAGCCGGCGCAGGAAAAGGGCATGGCAGATTTCCGCGCGGCGTACAAGAAGCGCTTTGGCGTCGAGGTGCAGACCTATGCGGCGTATTCATATGATGCGCTGATGACGCTGGTGGACGCGATGCAGCAGGCGGGTTCGCCGGAACCGGCCAAGTATCTGCCGTTCCTGGCCAGGATCAAGCACAAGGGCATCACCGGCACCACCTCGTTTGACGCGCGCGGTGATGTGCAGGATGGCGCCATCACCATCCACACCTTCAAGGGCGGCAAGCGCCAGAAGCTGGCTGTAATCAAATAAGCCCTATCCAAAGACAGGCTGCCGCAGATTGGCAGCCTGCTACGGTTTGTGTAATAATAGGAATGATTCTTATTCCTTGCTAACCCGACTGTGTCCACTCTTGTGCCTTCCCATCATGACGCCGGCTCGCTGTACAGCAGCCATCATGGCTGGCTGCACAACTGGCTGTGGCGCAAACTCGGCTGCCGCGACGGCGCGGCCGATATCGCCCATGACACCTTCGTGCGCGTGCTTGATGCCGGCACGCTCGACGCCCTGCGCGAACCGCGCGCCTACCTGAGCACCATCGCCAACGGCCTGCTGGTCAACCACTGGCGCCGCCTGACGCTGGAACGCGCCTACCTGGACGCGCTGGCGCAGCAGGAGGAATCGCTGGCTTCGTCGCCGGAGGAGCGCGCGCTGGTGATCGAAGCGCTGGTGCAGGTCGATGCGATGCTCGACAAGCTGTCACCGAAGGCGCGCGAAGCCTTCCTGCTGTCGCAGTTCGACGGCCTGACCTACAGCGCCATCGCGGCGCAGTTGCAGGTGTCCGAGCGCATGGTGAAAAAGTACATGGCGCAGGCAATGCTGCAATGCCTGTTGATCGCCAATGGCTGAACCGGCAATCCTTGAATACAACGTGCTGGAACAGGCGGCTGAATGGTTCGCTGTCCTTGGCGCGCCCAACGCCAGCATCGCGGAGCGCGAAGCCTGGCAGCGCTGGCTGGACGCCGCGCCCGCCCACCGCGAAGCGTGGCGTCGTGTCGAAGAAATCAACGCCCAGCTGCATGGCTTGCCCGGCGTGCCTGCGCGCGCAGCGCTGGCGGCAGCGCCGCGTCGTCGCCGTGCGGTGAAGGCGCTGCTGTTGCTATGCGCCGGCGGCGGCATGGCCGGCCTGGCGCTGCGGCGCGAGCAGGCCGGCGAGTATCTGGCAGCGCTGAATGCGCAGCATCGCAGCGGCATCGGCGAGATCGCCGCGCTGCCGCTGCCGGACCGCACGCTGGCCTGGCTGAATACCGACAGCGCCGCCGATGTCGCCTATGGCGAAGACCAGCGGCGCATCGTGCTGCGGCGTGGCGAAATCCTGCTGCACAGCGGTCACGATGGCCATCTGCCTGCGCGTCCGCTGGTGGTCGAGGTGCGTGGCGTGCGGCTGCGCGCTCTGGGCAAGCGTTTCGCGGTGCGCATGACGGAGCAGGGCACGCGGCTGGCGGTGTACCAGGGCGCGGTGGAAGTGGGTGGCCAGAGCGTGGTGCCGGCTGGTTCGCAGGTCGACATCATCGACGGCCGCCCCGGCGCGCTGACGCCGGCGCATGAGGACAGCAGCGCATGGTCGCGCAAGCTGTTGATTGCCACGCAGATGCGGCTGGAGAATTTCCTCGCGGAGCTGGCGCGCTACCGTCATGGCCATGTGAGTTGCGATCCATCGCTGGCCGATCTGCGGCTGGTGGGTAGCTATCCTTTGAACGACACCGACCAGGCGCTGCAAATGCTACAGGCCGCGCTGCCGGTGCGCGTCGAGCGCACGCTGTCGTGGTGGGTGACTGTCAAACCGCGCTGACCATGAAGAGATTGTTCTTGCTGGCCCTGCTGCCATCGCTGGCGGTGGCGGCGCCCGTCATTCCCGCCGGCTCGCTTGACCAGGTGCTGCGTGACTATATGCTGGCCAGCGGCGCCTTGCTGAGTGCCGACGGCCGCCTGACGCTGGACCGGAGCAGTCCAGGCCTGGCCGAATTGTCGGCGCCAGAGCGCGACCTGCCGCGCATTCTCAACGGCACCGGACTGGAAGCGGTGCGGCTGGCCGACGGCAGCTATCTGTTGCGCGGGCAGACGCCACCACCTGAAGCCGAGCTGCTGCCGGAAGTGGTGGCGCGGCCGGCAGCGCAGGCGCCGTTCGATGCGATCAGCTATTTCGCGGTCAAGGGCGGAGCACCGCTGCGCGACGTACCGCAGGCTTTGAGCGTGGTGGAGGCGACGCAACTGCACGAACGCGGTCTGCTCAGCATGGGCGAAATGCTGGCCTACGTGCCAGGCGTGCAGGCGACGCTGGGTGAGGGTAATCGCGACAGCGCCGTCTTCCGGGGCTATAACACCAGCGCTGATTTCTTTGTCAATGGGCTGCGCGACGACGTGCAGTATTACCGCGATTTCTACAATACCGAAACGGTGGAGGTTCTGAAAGGGCCGAACGCCACGGCGTGGGGGCGTGGCGGTTCCGGTGGCGCCGTCAACCGCACCACCAAGCAGGCCCAATGGCGCGATATCGGCGAGGCTGATGTGCAGCTGGGGACGTGGCAGGACCGGCGCGTCAGCGTGGATGTCGGCGGCGCCTGGAATCCGCAACTGGCGTGGCGGCTGAACGCTGTCGACGAAAGCGCGCGCTCGTATCGCGATGGCGTGTGGCTCAAGCGGTATGGCGTTGCGCCATCGCTGTCCTGGCGCGATGCCGGCGGCACGCTGGTCCAGCTGAGCTATGAGCATTTTCACGACCGGCGCACGACTGATCGCGGCGTGCCTTCTTATGCGGGCCGTCCCGTGGACAGCGATCCATCCACCTTCTTTGGTGACGCCGCCAACAGCTACAACGGCGTGGATATCGATGCGATGACGCTGCGGGTCGAACGGCAGCTGGCGCCGTCGCTGAAATGGAGCAGTCAGCTGCACTATGCGGTCTACGACAAGTATTACCAGAACGTGTTCACCGGCGGCGTGGTGGACAACGGCGCGACTGCGCTGCTGATGGCCTACAAGCGCAGCGCGAGGCGCAGCAACCTGCTGTACCAGGGCGAGCTGGAAACCGTGGTGGACACGGGCACCCTGCGGCATCGCCTCAACGTTGGTATGGAACTTGGCCGACTGCGTACCGATAACGCCCGTGCCACCGGCTATTTCGACAGCCTGGGCACGGACGTGCAGTATGCCTATGTGCCGGTGGCGCAGCCGGCCATCCATCTGCCGGTGAGCTTCCGCCCCACCGCGACCGATATGCAGAACGCCAGCCGCGCAGAGAATGCCTCGTTGTACATCCAGGACCAGATCACGCTGTCGCCGCAGTGGCAATTGCTGGCCGGCTTGCGCGCGGAGGCGGTAAATGTGGATTTCCGCGATATCCGCAACGCACAGCAACTGGCTAGCCATGATCGCCCGCTGGCGCCACGGCTGGCCTTGACCTATCGTCCGCTGCCGCCGCTGTCGCTGTACGCCAGCCTGAGCAAGACCTATGTGCTGCGGGTCGGCGAGCAAATGACATCGCTGACGGTCGATAATCAGTCGCTGGTGCCGGAAGTGGTGCGCAATCAGGAGATCGGCGCCCGCTGGGATGATGGCGGGCTGTCGGCCAGTGTCGCGCTGTACCAGCTGCGGCGCGGGAATGTGCTGGTCGAGGACCCGCTCAACGCCGGCGAGACCATGCTGGTGGAAGGGCAGCGCGGCCATGGCGTCGAGATGGAGCTGGCGGCACGCATTCATCGCGGCTGGCGGCTGAACCTTGGTTACGCGCGCCAGCATTCGCGTCTGTCATCGGTACTGGATGGCGCGCAAATGCCGCATACGCCGCATCAGACCCTGTCTGCCTGGAGCAGTCATGCGCTGGTGCCGGGAGTGGAGGCGGCATTTGGTGTGATCGCGCGTAGCGCCATGTACACCTCGACCAGCAATGCGGTGCAACTGCCAGGTTATGCACGGCTGGATGCCAGCCTGGCGTGGCAGCTTGACCAGCGCAGCCGCTTGCAGATCCGCGTTGAAAACCTGACGGACCGCGCTTATTTCGGGGCGGCGTACAGTGACAATAATATTATGCCGGGTTCTCCGCGCGCCGTGCGGATAGGGCTCAACAGCCACTTTTGAAAATATTTTTGTATTTGTGGTTCCCTTTTTTGCGTCTCGCTTGGCAAAGGAGATGTAAGGAGGAGAGTGACATATGCAACAGCCGACGCATGGAAGCGCAGCGCACCAACGGGTGCAGGAATGGATACGCAAATCGCCGTTGCGCATCACGAAGGCCCGGTCGGCCGTCGCCAGCGTGCTGCTGCGCCAGACGGAGCCGATCAGCGCCGAGGTGGTGTTCCGCCAGTTGATCGAAGATGACAAAAATATCAGCCTAGGCTCGGTCTATCGCATCCTCAAACAAATGGAGGACGAGGGACTGGTGCTGCGCGACCGCCATGTGACCTCGGGCGGCATCAAGGCGATCTACTCCATCCAGTCCGACACGGCGCACAACCGCAAGTATGTGTTCCGCTGCGATGTCTGCGGGCGCCAGCAGCGCATTGCCGATGCGGTACTGGCTGGCCAGCTGGCGAATGTGGCAGCGCTGGAAAGCTTCGATCTGCCGGAAGAGATATTGATTCCCGCCCGTTGCCGGGGATGCAACCCGGCCTGAAGGCTTTTTAACTCGCCGTTAATGATGGCTGAAATAGACTGCGCGCTTTCCTACGCAATCTGGTTCGTCCATGCCTGTCTTTTCCCGCTCTGCGGTCGCGCTGCTCGCGCTGGCTACCGTCTTCATCGTCTGCTCGCTATTGGTGCTGGACGTCCGTACGCTGATCCCTCCTGATGAGGGCCGCTACGCCGAAATGGCGCGCGAGATGTTCCTCACTGGCGACTGGGTTACCACCCGCCTGAACGGCATCAAATATTTCGAAAAGCCGCCGCTGCATTCCTGGATGAGCGCCGTGGCGTTCACCTTATTTGGCCTGGGCGATTGGCAGGCGCGTCTGTGGAATGGCTTGTGCGGCATCGCTGGCGTGTTCATGGTGGCCTACACCGGGCGGCGCGTGTTTGGCGGTCGCGCTGGTTTGTACGCGGCGCTGGTGCTGGGCTCCATGCTGTTCTGGGCGGCGGCGTCGCAATTCAATTCGCTGGACCTGCCGGTGGCCGCTACCATGGCGCTAGCCCTGTGCGCGCTGCTGCTGGCGCAGCGGGATGGGGCCAGCGATGCGCAGCGGCGCAACTGGATGCTGGTGTGCTGGGCGGGCATGGCGCTGTCTGTGCTGACCAAGGGCCTGATCGGCGTGGTACTGCCGGGAGGCGTGCTCGCGATCTACCTGCTGGTGAGTGGCGATCGCACCATTCTGCGCCGCCTGCATCCGCTAGCCGGGCTGGCGTTGCTGCTGCTGATCGCCGTCCCGTGGTTCCTGCTGGTTGGCGCGCGCAATCCGGAGCAGCCCCAGTTCTTCTTCATCCACGAACATTGGGATCGCTTTTTCCTCAAGACCCATCATCGTGAAGGTCCGTGGTACTACTTCCTGGTGCTGATGCTGCCGGCGGCGGTGCCGTGGCTGCCGTTGCTGCCGACAGCGCTGGCTGCCGCGCGCAAGCGGGTGGCAGGCCGCTTCCAGCCGATGCAACTGTTGCTGGTGTGGACGCTGTTCATCCTGTTCTTCTTCAGCTATTCGAGTTCAAAGCTGCCGGGCTATATGCTGCCGGTGTTTCCCGCCATGGCGCTGCTGATCGGCGTGCATCTTGAACGGACCACACGCGCAATGGCCGTTCTGGCTGCGGTCCTGCTGGCAGTGGTGGGAGTGGTCGGGCTGGCGTGCGCGCCATTTATCACCACCCTGGATACGCCGTTCCTGCACGCCGGCTTCGCGGCGGCGCTGCTGTGCGGGCTGGCGGCCTGGCTGGCGGAAGTACGAGGACAGCGCCTCGGCATGGTGCTGGCGGTGGCGCTTGGCGGCTGGCTGATGACGCAATTGCTGATGGCGTCGCACGAGCCGTTTGGCCGCCGCAAGGCCGGCCTGGATGCGGCCATGGCGATCCGCAGCGAACTGCGCGCCGATACGCCGGTCTATTCGGTCGGCACCTACGAACAGTCAATGACGTTCTACATGGGCCACACGGTGATTCCGGTGGCCTATGAGGGCGAGCTGGAGTTCGGCCTGGCACAGGAGCCTGTGCGCGGTATCGTGTCCCTGGAAGAGTTCTACAAGCGCTGGCGTACCGCCGCCGCGCATGGCCAGCCGCAGTACGCCATCATCCGCAACGACCTGTATTTCGAGGCACGCAGGCTAGGCTTGCCGATGCGCGAACGGGCGCGCGGCAACGAGATGATCGTCATTTCGTCGCCTTAATGCGCCGTTAATGATTGCTTCGGCAGAATCGCAGACTTCAATGATTACCTGATGGTGCAGCAAGTGAAAAAAGTATTGATCCTTGGCGTGAACGGCTTTATCGGCCACCACCTGTCGAAACGCATCCTGGAAACGACCGACTGGCATGTGTATGGCATGGACATGAATACCGACCGTATTCCGGACCTGCTGGCGCATCCGCGCATGCATTTCTTCGAGGGTGACATCACCATCAACAAGGAGTGGGTTGAATACCACGTAAAGAAGTGCGATGTGATCCTGCCGCTGGTGGCGATCGCCACGCCATCGACCTATGTGAAAGCGCCGCTGCGCGTGTTCGAGCTGGATTTCGAGGCCAATCTTCCCATCGTGCGCTCGGCAGCCAAGTACGGCAAGCATCTGGTGTTCCCATCGACGTCGGAGGTGTATGGCATGTGCCATGATGACGAATTCGATCCGGAGAATTCGGAACTGATCTGCGGCCCGATCAACAAGCCGCGCTGGATCTATTCGAACGCCAAGCAGCTGATGGACCGCGTGATCTGGGGCTATGGCATGGAGGGTCTGAATTTCACGCTGTTCCGTCCATTTAACTGGATCGGTGCAGGGCTGGATTCGATCCACACGCCGAAGGAAGGCTCGTCGCGCGTGGTGACGCAGTTCTTCGGTCACATCGTCCGTGGCGAGAATATCTCGCTGGTCGACGGCGGCCATCAGAAGCGCGCCTTTACCGATATCGACGACGGCATTGATGCGCTGATGAAGATCATTGAAAACAAGGACGGCGCCGCCACCGGGAAGATCTACAACATCGGCAATCCGGTCAACAATTATTCGATCCGCGAGCTGGCTGGCATGATGCTGGACCTGGCAGGCAAGTATCCAGAATATGCGGCTGGCGCACGCCAGGTCAGTATCGTCGAAACCACGTCGGGTGCGTACTACGGCCCTGGCTACCAGGATGTGCAGAACCGTGTGCCGAAGATTACCAACACCTGCGAGGAACTGGACTGGGCCCCCAGGACCAGCATGGCCGGCGCGCTGAAGAAGATCTTCGACGCCTATCGCAGCCAGGTCGCCGACGCCAAAGCGCTGGTGGAGTAAGATAAGGTGTTGATAACGGTTGGGAGATAGCGGCGTGCGTCTGCTTCTGGTGGAAGACGATCCGATGATCGGCGAAAGTATCGTGGAAGGACTGCGTAGCGAGAGCTACGCGGTCGACTGGGTGCGTGACGGCCGCGATGCCGAACTGGCGCTGAAGACGGTCGATTATGATCTGATGCTGCTGGACCTGGGCCTGCCGGGCAAGCAGGGCATGGAGGTGCTGCTGACGGCCCGCAAGCGCGGCGCCGATCTGCCGGTGCTGATTATCACCGCGCGCGATGGTACGCCGGCCCGCGTAGCAGGGTTGGACGCCGGTGCCGACGATTATCTGGTCAAACCTTTCGACCTGGATGAGCTGCTGGCGCGCATCCGTGCGCTGCTGCGCCGCCGCGTCAACCGCACCCGTTCGGTCATCGAACACGGCGCGTTGACGCTGGACCTGGCCAGCCACGAAGTGACGTTCGAAGGTGCACCGGTCAAGCTGTCGGCGCGCGAGTTTTCCGTGCTGCGCGCCTTGCTGGACAACCCGGGCAGCGTGGTGTCCAAGAGCCAGCTGGAGGAAAAGCTGTACGGCTGGAACAGCGAGGTGGAAAGCAATACGGTGGATGTCTACGTTCACCACCTGCGCAAGAAGTTCGGCACCGACTTTATCAAGAACGTGCGTGGCGTCGGCTACAAGATCCCGGTGGCGCAATGATGAGCATCCGCCGCCAGTTGTTGCTTGGCCTTTTGGGCGCGATGCTGTTCTGCGTGCTTGGCGCAGGCGCTTCCCTTTACCGCTCGCTGCTCAGCGAGACCAATGAACTGGCCGACCTTCAGCTGCGCCAGCTGGCTGCCGCGCTGCCGCACGAATTTTCACCTGATAGCGGCCTGCCCGTCGCCGAAGATCCCGAAGAAGAATTTGTCCTGCAAGCCTGGGATGAGGAAGGCAATCCGCAAACGCTGCTGCCGGGGCGGCTGGAACTGCCACGTTACGCAGTGCAGGGCTTTTCGATGGCGATGGTCGGCGGACAGCAGTGGCGCCTTTATGGCGAGACGCGGCGTGGTCGCTACGTGCAGGTGGCGCAGCAGATGGCGGTGCGTGACGAACTGGCGGCTGCCATGACCTTGCGTGCAGGTGCGCCGTTACTGGCTTTCGGCGTGGTGCTGGGCGTGCTGATTCTGGTCGTCGTGGCGCGCGCGCTGCGGCCAATGAACCGTCTGGCGCAAGCGGTGGCAGGGCGCACGCCGGATGCGCTGACGCCGCTGGACACTGACGACATGCCGCCGGAGCTGCGTCCGGTGGTGCTGGCCTTGAACGGCTTGATGCAGCGCTTTGAAGCGGCGCTGACGGCGCAGCGCACCTTTGTCGCCGATGCGGCGCATGAACTGCGCTCACCGCTGACGGCACTCAAGCTGCAATTGCAACTGGTGGAGCGTGCCGGCAGCGACGAGGCGCGGCAAGTGGCGCTGGCCAAGCTGCATGAACGGCTGGATCGCGGCACCCATCTGGTGCGGCAGCTGTTGAGTCTTGCGCGGCACGAGACGCCACTGGGCGCGGCGCAACGGCGCCAGGTCGATCTGGGCCTGCTGCTGGAAGCAGCGGTGGCCGATCATTCCGCGCTGGCCGATAGCCGCAATATCGATCTGGGTATCGAAGCGCCAGCGCAGGTGACCATCGTTGCCGATGCCGACGGCTTGCGCGTGCTGCTGAATAACCTGGTCGACAACGCGCTGCGCTACACGCAACAGGGCGGCAAGGTGGATTTGCAGGCGGCGTATGAGAATGGCCGCCCGCTACTGCGTGTGCGCGACAACGGGCCAGGTGTGCCGGCCGAGTCGCGTGCGCGCCTGTTCGACCGTTTCTTCCGACCGGACGGGCAGGAGGTGTGGGGTTGCGGCCTTGGCCTGTCCATCGTCCGCAACATCGCCGACCATCATCAGGCCGATATCGTGCTGTCCGAAGGTGAAGCAGGGCGCGGCTTGTGCGTGACGGTGTTGTTCAAGACGTAGAACGCCTCCTTGTTTTCGACGCGTTCCAGCGTCCATCCTTGGCGCGCGTAAAAGCCGTCGGCGCGGGTATTGGCGCCCGTGCTCAGGCGCACCGCCTCGCAGCCTTGCGCAAACAGCCAAGCTACCGCCAGGTCCAGCAACTGGCGGGCAATGCCACGGCCCTCGTATTCCCGCGCCATGAATAGCGCCCAGATAGACGCGTCCTGACTGTTTGCGTAGCAGAAGCCGGCAATCACACCGTCTACTTCCGCCACCCAGCCGCGCCCCAGCTTCTGTAGATAATCCTCGTACATCTGCTGGGTGATCCGGGCTGGATCGGACAGCTTGTTCTCCGCGACAGCTAGCCGTATCCGCGACATCGCCGGGATGTCTGCGGAAACGGCGAGGCGCAGGGCTGTTGGCATTATGCGCCTGGCGGCGGGCCGCCAGCGCCAGGACCGCCTGGGCCGCCGGGTCCGCCCGGGCGCGGGCCCCAGCCGCCTTCTTCCTGTTTGTCCGAGCTGGACGAAGTGCCACCGAAGCGGTACGACAGGCCGACATACACCACGCGGCCATCGAAGCGGCGGATGCTGGTCTCGCGCAGCGTATTGCTGTTGATGATGGTTTCCATCTTGTTGGTGTTGAACAGGTCCGTCACATTGGCCACCAGCGTCAGTTGCGACGTCACGTTATGGCGCCAGCTGGCGTTGAGCGTGCGGTTGGGCGAACGATAGCCCTGGCCGGATAGCTGCTTGCCCATCATTTGCAGCGCCAGCTGGAACTGGTTGGCCGGATCGTATTGATAGTTCAGTCGCACGCGGCCGCTCAGCGAATTGGCTGTGCGCTCCACCAGCACGCCGGTGTCGTCGTAGAAGCTTTGCTGCGCGCGCATCAGGTTACCGCTGGTGTTCAGCGTCAGCGATGGCGTCAGCTTGCCGTTGACGGTGAATTCGAGGCCGCTTGAATGGCTGCCTTCACCATTGGCCTTGGTGGTCAGCAGCACATTCGGCGCCACGAAGTAACGGTAGTCAACGATGGCGTCGGTGTCGCGGCGGTAGTAGCCACGCAGATTGGTTTCGAGGCCGCCGAAGCGCGTTTCGTAGCCGATCTCGAACGAATCGGTCTTGGTTGGCTTCAGGGTCGGATTACCCGAAGAGACGTTGAACTCGTCGCGGTAGGTCACATACGGATTCAGGTCATTCGCGTTCGGGCGGCGGATGCGGCGCGCGTAGGAGAAACGCAGGTTGGCATCGCTATTGACCTTGTAGGTAGCATACGCGCTCGGGATGTAGTTGATGTAATGGTTCCTGGCCTGGGCATTGCCGGTGATCTGGTTGATGTCCATATCGGTGTACTCGGCGCGCAGGCCGGCCAGCGCACCCCAGCGCTCGTTGAGGCGCATCTGGTAACTGCCGTACAGCGCGTACACCGTCTCATCCAGCTCATAGGCATTGGTGCGGCCATTGTTCACCTGCGCGACGCCGGTGAGTGGATCGATGTCGGTGTACAGCGTATTGAACGAACTGTCGTTGGTTGCCACCTTGTAGCCCGCCTTGGCGGTGCCGCCCCACAGCGGACGCTCGTAGTCGCCGGTGAAGTCGACGATGCGGGTGCTGAACTGGTTGTGCTGCGTCGCGCGGGTATCGACCATGCCGGCGGTGGCGTAGTCGTTGGTGTAATCGCTGTCGTTGTCGTTTTCCGAGGCCGATACACGCAGGTCGATCTTCAGCGTTTCGCCCGGCAGCTCGCCCTTGTGGTCATAGCGTCCGCCCCAGCCGAAGTTGGTGCTGTCGCCGGTGCGCACGGTGCTGCGCACATAGTCGCTGGCCGAAATCAGGCTGGTGGCGCCATTGATGTAATGGTCGCTGGAGCGCTGGTCGTTGGTGCGGCTGTTGTAGGAGACGGTGCCGGTCAGCGTGTCGGTCTGGTTCAGGTTATAACTGGCGCTGCCGTTCAGGCCTGCCATGTCGTTCAGGCCACGGCCGGACGACTGCTGGCTGCTGTGCACAAACTCGCCGGTGGTGGCGTCGAGGCGGTCGCGGGTAACATCGGCCACCGAGTTGCGGCCGTCGTGACGCACATTGGCGCTGCCCTGGAAGCCCCAGGCGCCTTCATTGTAGCTGCCGTTGACAGCGCTGTTATAGCGGCCGGCTGTACCGGCATTGCCGTTGACCGTCGCCATGCCGCCCGGCTTGCGGTTGCGGCGCATGACCAAATTCAGAATAGGGCCGCCACCAGCCTCGTTGCCGAACTGCGCGCCGGGATTATTGATGACCTCAATCGATTCGATATCGTCGGCCGCCATCGCCTGCAACGCCGGGCCGCGGTTATCTCCTTGCAGCATCGCCGACGGTTTGCCGTCCACCATGACCTGTACATTGCTGCTGCCGCGCAGGGTGATGCTGCCGTCCGGATCGACATTGACCGACGGGACATTGTTCAGCGCATCGGCGGCGCTGCCGTTGGTGCTGGAAACGTCGGACTTGACGTCATACACCTGGCGGTCGATGCGGTTGGTCGGGCGCTCGGCCGACACGGTCACTTCAGGCACCACAGGCACGACTTCTTTCGCCTTGATGGCGGCAGGTTTGCCGGCTGGCTTTTCGGGAGTGGTGTTTTGGGCGTAAGCTGGCAGAATGGCGCTGCCGGTCAGGCAGCAGGTAAGCAGTATCTTTTGCATGGTCTGGACGGCACACCGTCTCTGTACGGTAGAGTTGCCATTATACCAGCGCGGTATAGGGCAAATCGCCGCATTTACGCTTCTTTACCTCGGCTTTACATAGAATGGGAACACCATGGCACGCGGCTCCGCGCATATCGGCAGCGACACTTATACCACCCAAATCGAGGTTGGCGGCCACGCGCTGACCGGTGATGAACCGGCCCGCAACGGCGGCCATGACGCCGGCCCCGCACCGTATGATTTTCTGCTGGCCGGGCTGGCGTCCTGCACCGCCATCACCTTGCGCATGTACGCCGACCGCAAGCAGTGGCCGGTCACCGCTGTCGGCGTCGACCTGCACCTGACGCACGCCGAGGATGGCAGCATGCTGATTCGCCGCACGCTGGCCATCAGCGGCGAGGTCGACGCGGCGCAGAAAGCACGCATGAGCGAGATCGCCGAAAAAACGCCGGTCACGCTGACACTGAAGGCCGGGATGCGTATTGATACCCAGCTGGTGTGAGGAAGGTTACGCCGGCGCCGTGGTCACGTAATCAACGATCCGGTCGGCGCAGACTTCGGAAATGGCGATGAAACGGGCGCCGTTGCGGTAGCGTCCCTGCGATCCCACGGAATTACTATGTAATACGGTGAGCGTGATCTCGTTGCGGATTGCGCTGCCGGGGAAGCTGAAATTGAGCAGCAGTTGTTCGTCGGTTGGCATCGCATGGTCGCTGACAAACGCCACGCCCATGCGCGAGATATCGATGATCTGCGTCGGCTGCGTATGTTGTCCATGGATGTCAGTAATGTAGGCGTCCACCTGCAGCAGACGCCTTACATGTTCTCTTCTCGGGTCCATCGTTTTTTGGGATAGCCACTAAAAGCGATAGTATAGTGTGCCGCCGTACATACCGGCTATCTGTATTTCACTACGCTGCGGGCATGGCTACCTCTCTCAATACCCAAATCGACCGTCTGCTGCGTAAAGTATTCGGCATTGAAGCGCTGCGCGACGGCCAGCGGCGTGTCATCGACAGCGTGCTGGCCGGCCGCGACACGCTGGCCGTGATGCCCACCGGCAGCGGCAAGTCGCTGTGCTACCAATTGCCGGCGCGGCTGATGAAGGGGATCACGGTGGTGGTTTCGCCGTTGATTTCGCTGATGAAGGACCAGGCGGAGAAGCTGGAAGAAGCGGGCATCGCCAGCGCCGCGCAGGTCAACAGCAGCCTGTCGCGGGCCGATGAGCTGGAGGCGCTGGCAGCGATCGAGAAGGCCGGCAAGGATATCGTGTTTTGCACGCCAGAGCGGCTGGCGACGCCGGAATTCCAGCAACTGCTGCGGCAAACGCAAATCGCGCTGGTGGTCATCGACGAAGCACATTGCATATCGCAATGGGGCCACGACTTCCGCCCGGCGTATCTCGACATCGGCGCCGCGCTGGAAACGCTGGGCAGTCCACAGGTGCTGGCGTTGACCGCCACCGCCACCGACGACGTGATTGCCGACATCCGCGTGCAGCTCGGCCGCTCGCGCCTGCGCGTCGTCAATACTGGCATCTACCGGCCGAATCTGCATTACCGCGTGCGCCAGGTGACCAATCCGGATGAAAAAAATGACGTGCTGCTGGACCTGGTACGTAATACGCCTGGCGTCGGCATCGTGTACGCCGCCACCGTCAAGGCGGTCAAGGAAACCTACCAGCTGCTGGCCGATGCCGGCGAAAGCGTCACGCTGTACCACGGCCGCCTGAAAGCGGCGGAGCGCAGCGATAACCAGAATTTGTTCATGAACGGCGAGCGCCGCGTCATGGTCGCCACCAATGCCTTTGGCATGGGGATCGACAAGTCCGACACGCGTTTCGTCATTCACCTCCAAGTGCCCGGCAATCTGGAAGCCTACTATCAGGAATCCGGCCGCGCCGGCCGTGACGGTGAGAACGCCGAATGCACGCTGCTGTACTACCACGACGATACGCGGCTACAGAAGTTCTTCCTCATGAAGAGCAAGGCGCCCGATGAAAAGCATGAGCTGGACCGCGAAAAGCTGGAGCGCATGATCGGCTACGCGCAAAGCGGCTTTTGCCGCTGGAAGCTGCTGCTCGATTATTTCGGCGATCCTGTGCCCGGCTTTGAACGCTGCTGCCGCTGCGACAACTGCCTGTCGCCGCCGGTCATCTCAGGGGATCACCTCGAACAGCAGGAACTGGGTGACCTCGGACTTGTTAAAGTTGTCGTCGGAGACCAGCATCAGGCTGGCGTGGCCGTTGGCTAGGCGCGGGCCGAAGGCTATGCCTTCCAGATTGTCGATCATCGGCAGACCGAGCGAGTCCAGGTCCAGCACCAGCCGTTTTTTCAGCGTCGTGAAAGTCGCGCCCTTCAGCGTTGGCAGCTGCTGCACGTCGGTGGCGCCGGCGGTATCGACTTCATAAATGCGCACAAACGTGCGGTAGCTGCCGTCGGTGGCCTGCACGCCGGCGCGTTCCAGCACCAGCAGCTTGCTGTCGCTGACGGCGAGGATTTCCGAGATGCCGTTATCAGCCGCCATGCCCGGACCGGGTTTGGCCGGAATCGCATCGAGCGGATACACGTACTGGCCAAGTACCTTGCCATCACGGGTGAAGTGCGTTATGCGGCTCGGCGCGCCATGCTCGGGGTCCGGCTCGGGGCCATCCTGATACATCGGCCCTTCCAGCGACACCCACAGCGTATTGCCATCCGGTGTAAAGCTGATGCCTTCAAAAGCCTGATTGTTGCGCGGGCCGGATTTGTGTTCCTTCGACACCGTGAACATCGGCGGCAGCGGCAAAGTGGCGAGGTAGCGTCCATTGCGCGTGGCGTGGCGCACGAACGGGTCGAGGCCGAGACGCACATCGCCTTCGCTGGAATACCAGATGCTGGCGTCGCGCGGATCAACGCGCATCGCTTCCAGGTCTGGCACAGCGCCGGCGCCCGGCTTGTACGCCTCCTTGGATGGGTAAGGGCTGCCGTCCGGTTGCAGCAGCGTGGCCACGCTGGTCAACTGTGCCGACTTGAAGGCGTGCAGGTCGAACTCCAGCCTGGCGCGATAGTAGCGCGCCGCATTGTGCTGCGAACGGTCGTCGCAGATCATCACCCATTCGTCATTGGCGGCATCGTAATCGATGCCGGACAGGCCGCCGACCAGCGTGCCCTGGTACTGCTGATGCCAGGGCAGGCGCTGTTCACCGATGAAGCGGAGTTGCGCAACGCTGCCGGCGGTGCGCGATGGCAGCTGCGCGCATCCGGCCAAGGCCAGCGCGCAGGCGAAGGTGATGAGTGCTCTTTTCATGGGGCGGCATCATACCATCACTCCACGTGCCATTCAGGGAAAGGATCGGTGTAATGCAGCCATGCGGCCTGGCCGGCTGCCTGTTCGGCATCGGTCAGCACACAGTAGGAGAACGCTTCCTCGATCGCCACGCGGTTCATGCCACGGCCGATGAATACCACCTCGTTGACGCGGTCATCATACGGTTCGGCCCAGCGGCCGACTGGTTCCAGCGAGGCGATCTTGCCGGCGCGCGAATACGCCACCGCCCATTCCGGCCGCGTCGCCAGCCACAGATAGCCCTTGGCGCGCACCAGGCCGGGGAAGCCCTGGTTGAGGAAGCGGTCAAAACGCTGTGGGTGCAGCGCGCACGGCTCGCGCAGTACAAAGCTGCTGATGCCGTATTCCTCTGTCTCCGGTGTATGTTCGCCAGCCAGTTCGCGCGCCCAGCCGGCCATCTCGCTGGCCTTTTCGAGATCGAACTTGCCGGTGCCGAGCAGTTTATGCAGCGGCACCTGGCCGCGTTCGGCGTAGACGATGTCGGCGCCGTGATTCAGTGCCTTGATGACTGCGCGGACTTCGCCCATCTGCTCCAGCGTGACCAGGTCGGTCTTGCTGACCACCACCACGTCGGCAAACTCGATCTGCTCACACAGCAGGCCGGCCAGCGAGCGGTCGTCGCCTTCGCCGGCGGTTTCGCCGCGCTGGGCCAGGAAGTCGGTGCTGTTGTAGTCATCCAGCAGGTTAAGCGCATCGACCACGGTAACCATGGTGTCGATGCGCGCCACCTGGTTCAGCGAGCGGCCCTGTTCATCCTCAAAGTCGAAGGTAGCGGCCACCGGCATCGGCTCGCCGACGCCGGTCGACTCGATCAGCAGGTAGTCGAAGCGGCCCTCGGCGGCCAGCTTGTGCACCTCCAGCAGCAGGTCTTCGCGCAGCGTGCAGCAAATGCAGCCGTTGCTCATCTCGACCATTTTCTCTTCAGTGCGGGAGAGGGCGGCGCCGGCGTTGCTGCTGCCGTCACGCAGCAGGCTGGCGTCGATATTCACCTCGCTCATGTCGTTGACGATGACGGCCACGCGCAAGCCGTCGCGATTGGCCAGGATGTGGTTGAGCAGGGTGGTTTTGCCAGCGCCGAGAAAGCCGGAGAGGACGGTGACGGGCAGGCGGGTATCGTGTTGGACGGGCATGGGGAATCTCGCTTAAATGCAAACGAGTTGCATATTAAGCGGATTCGGATGTAAACGCAACCAACTTGCGTTAATCAGTTTTTACGATTGCAATTGGCGCAAGTGCCTTTGATGAGGAAGTCGATTTCTTGCGTCTGGAAGCCTTCCGGCAGCTTGATCTTGCGCGGCAGCGCCAGGTCGGTGAAGCAGGTCACCTGTTCGCACCTGGTGCACTGGAAGTGCGCGTGTTCATGCGCGTGGTGGCCGGCGCCTGCGCTGAAGCGCCACACCTGGTCGGCGCCGGCGATGCGGTGGATCAGTTCATTTTCGGTCAGCCATTCCAGCACGCGGTAGAGCGTGACGGAGTCCAGTTCCTCGTGGAGTTTTTTTGCCAGCAGGGCCTGGATTTCATGGTGGGTCAGGGATTTTTGCTGGCCCAGCAGGAAGTCGAGAACCAGCACACGCTGGCGGGTGACACGGGCGCCGGTGGCTCGGATCTGTGATTCGGCGATAGATGTTTGCATGCCGCTATGGTAACACGCCCCGTAATCCGGTTAGAATATCGCCCATATGTTAAGCCGCCGCCACATAGTCCATGCTTTCCTCGCGCTGTTGCTGCTCCTGACGCAGCAGCTGGGGGTAACGCACGTCTATACCCACTGGGGCGAAGTTGAACATCTGACTGGCCAAACGGCCGCCGCCCAGCTGACCGACGAGGAACAAGCCGAGCACCGCAAGCGCATCGCCGTCCACAAGGTCTGCGCGGAATGCATGACCGTCGCCCAGATGGGCGCCGCCATCACCAGCACGCCACTGACCCTGGCGCTTGCTACCCTCAGCAATGGTCCGGTCACGCTGCAGGTCACGCTGCCTGCATGCGAACGCACCATTTGCGTCTTCCAGTCCCGCGCGCCTCCTCTGGCCTGACACCCAAAATCCGTCCTGAATTTTGAGTTTTTCGCCGCTGCGCGCCCGAAGAGGGCGGCTGCGCGCGATCGTCACCACATTGCTAGAGGTTTTACATGAATATTCAACGTACGCTGCTGGCCAGCGCGATCCTGTCCGCCTATTCCACGCTGGCTTTCGGCCAGACCGCCGCTGCACCTGAAGTGCAGCAAGTGATTGTTACCGCCAATCCGTTCGGCACCGCCGTCAATGAGCAGATCCTGACTCCGGCCAAAGTGCTGGCCGGCGATGAACTGCGCGACAAGGCCGGCAGCTCGCTGGGCGAGACGCTGTCGCAGGAACTGGGCGTATCGGCATCGGCCTTCGGCGCCGGCGCCTCGCGCCCCATCATCCGCGGCCTGGAAGGCGCGCGCGTCAAGATGCTGGAGAACGGCATGGCTGTCTCTGATGTCTCCGGCCTGTCCAACGACCACGCGGTGGCGGCTGAAGGCGCGGTGGCGCAGCAGATCGAAATCCTGCGCGGCCCGGCCGCACTGCTGTACGGCTCGGGCGCCATCGGTGGCCTGGTCAACGTTGTCAATGAACGCATCCCGACCGCGCTGGAACCGAAGCTGACCGGCCAGATCGAGGCGCGGGCCAGCAGCGTGGATAGCGGCCGCAATATGTCCGGCACCATCGACGGCTCGGTCGACAAGCTGGCCTGGCACATCGACGGCAATCTGCGCAACGCCGATGACTACAAGATCCCTGGCAACCGCGTGCAGGGCGATCCTGACTCGGCCTCCGGCCGCCTGCCGCATTCGGACACGCGTGAGCGCAACGTCGGCGTCGGCGGTTCCTTCGTTGATAACTGGGGCTTTGTCGGCGCGTCGGTGTCGCACCTGACCAATGTGTACGGCATCCCTAGCGATGAAGGCTCGAAGATCGACCAGAAGCAAACCCGCTACGATATCGACAGCCTGGTGAAATCGCCGTTCGCCGGTTTCGAAACCTTCAAGTTCAAGGCCGGTTTCACCGACTATGAACACGCCGAAATCGGCGAAGACGGCGCGCCGGAAGTGATCTTCAAGAACCGCTCGACCGAAACGCGCGCGGAGCTGACGCACAAAACGGTCGCCGGCTGGCATGGTACGTTCGGCATCCAGACTGAAAACACCAACTTCTCCGCGCTGAGCGGCGAGGGTGGCCCGGACACCGTGCCGGTCACGCACTCGACCTCGAACGCCGCCTTCCTGGTGGAAGAAACCGACTTCGGCCCGGTCAAGTTCAACGCCGGTGGCCGCGTGGAGCGCGTCAAGCGTGAGCCGGTAACGGGCATGGACCGCTCGTTTACGCTGCAATCGGCATCGGTTGGCGGCCTGTGGCCGTTCGTGCCGGGTTATGCGGTTGGCGCCACGCTGTCGTATGCGCAGCGCGCGCCGTCGACCGAGGAACTGTACTCGTCCGGCCCGCACGATGCCACCGTCACCTTCGACATCGGCAATGCCGATTTCAAGAAGGAGACTTCGCGCAATATCGAGCTGAATGTGCAGAAGACCACGGGCCTGGTGCGCTGGAAGGCCAACATTTTCCGCAACAAGGTGAATGACTTCATCTATGGCCACATCACCGGCAATCTGCTGGATGAAGAGGGCAATCCGGGCGACGAACTGCGCGAGCGTATCTTCGAACAGGCCGACGCCACCATCCACGGCGCTGAAGCGGAGCTGGAATACAACCCGACCGGCGCTGGCTGGTCTGGCCGCGTGTTCGCCGATACCTCGCGCGGCAAGCTGGATCGCGGCGGCAGCCTGCCGTTGCAGCCGGCCACCCGCGTCGGCATCAGCACCGCGTACAAAATGGGCCCATTGCGCGCCGGTCTGTCGCTGGTGCACGCACAGTCGCAGGACCGCCTGGCGTCGTTTGAAACCACCGATACGCCGAGCTACAACCAGCTGAACGCCAATCTCTCGTACACGCAAAAGGTGGATGGCTACGACCTGACCTGGTTCCTGCTGGCGAAGAACCTGACCAACGACGAGATCCGTGTCTCGACGTCGGTGTTGAAGGATATCGCGCCGCTGCCAGGCCGTAACATCGTGTTCGGCGTGCGCGCCAAGTTCTAAACGTGCAGGCTGGCGAGGATGTCGGCTTTGAGCAGCGCCGCATCCACGTCGCCGCGCTTGCGTGGCGACGGGCCGGGATGAAACTCGGTCAGGCCGCCATCCAGCAGTAGCACGCGGTCGCTCAGGTACAACGCTTCATCGATGTCGTGCGTGACCAATAATACGGTGAGCTTGTGTTCGTAGGCCACCTTCAGCAGCAGGTCTTGCAGTTTCATGCGGGTGAAGGCGTCGACGGCCGAAAAAGGTTCGTCGAGCAGCAGCACGCGCGGCTGGGTGAACAGGCCGCGTGCGATGGCTGCGCGTTGTGCCTGGCCGCCGGATAGCTGTTTCGGCAAGGCGTCGGCATGGTCTTGTAGGCCGACTTCCGCCAGCAGGCGCGTTACCAGCCGTTGCGTCGACAGTGCGTTGTTGCTGTCGAAGGCGACGTTTTCCGCTACCGTCAGCCACGGGAATAGTCGTGGCTCCTGGAAGATGAAACCGATGTCGCGGCTGACGCCTTGCAGCGGCTTGCCATCCAGGCGAATCTCGCCGCTGAAGTTGCGGTCCAGTCCCGAGGCGATCGACAGCAGGCTGCTTTTGCCGCAGCCGCTGGCGCCGATCAGGCTCACCACTTCCCCCTCCTGTAGTTGCAGGCGGATGTCGCGCAGGATGGTGCGCGCGCCGTAGCGTTTTTCCTTGACGTAGATATCGAGTGCAATGCTCATGCGTAGCTGTCGCGCCATGCCAGGCTGCGTTGTTCAATGGCGGCCATCAGGCTATCGCTGATTTTGCCGAGAATGGCCAGCAGCGCGATGGCTGCCAGGACGATGTCTGCACGGCTGGTTTCGCGGCCATCGGACAGCAGATAGCCGAGGCCCTTGCTGGCGGCGATCAGTTCTGCCGCCACCATGAACATCCAGGCCAGGCTTAGGCCGTTGCGCAGTCCGGTGAGGATGGCAGGCAGCGCGGCAGGCAGCAGCACGCGCCTGGTCAGCGCCACATTTGACAGCCGGTATAGCCGCGCTACTTCAATCAGTTTGCGGTCGGCGCCGCGTATGCCGGAGGCCACGCCCATGTAGACAGGGAAGAAGGCGCCGATGGCGATCAGCACGATCTTCGGTGCTTCATCGATGCCTAGCCACAGCAGCAGCAACGGCACCCATGCCAGGGAAGGGATGGCGCGCAGCGCCTGGAAAGTCGGGTCGAGGATGGCTTCCGCGTGGCGACTCAATCCAACCGCAGCGCCAAGCAGCACGGCCAGCGCCGCGCCGCCGGCGAAGCCCACCGCCACGCGCGCTGTGCTGGCGCCGATGTGGCCCAGCAGTCCTTGAGCGCCAAGGTCGTGCAGCGTATCGATGATCTGCAATGGCGCCGGCAGCAGATTCGCCGGAATCAGGCCGGCGCGGACGGAGAATTCCACCGCTAGCAGCGCCGTCACTGGCAGCAGCAAGCCAAGCAACGCACGCCGCCAGCGCTGACCTGCGGCCGCCGCGCGTGTCGCCCCATGTTCCGCGTCGCCGTCCCGCACCAGCAGTTCGCCCGGTGCGCGCGTCGTGCGCGCCAGGTCATGCGCCCTGGCGCTGTCCCGCGCCGCCACTTCGCCCGAGGCGACATCGTTCGCCCCAGGCAGGGCGGACGACGATTGCGCTGCCAGCTGGCTGCCCATGCTCGCCGCTCCTACGCGCGTGCGATATAAGGTTGAGCGAAGCGTGTATCCACCAGCTCCGCGATCGCCCGATTCAGATCGGTATCGCCTTTTACCAGCGCTTCATCCTTCAGAATCGGCGCGGCGACCTGCAAGGCCTTGACATGCTCGCTACCCGGTTGCGGATTGCTGAAATCACTGCGCAGCTTCACCTGCAACAGCGCCACCGGCAGCGACACCTTGGCTTCTTCGGAAAGTATCTTCGCCGCCTCGGAGGGATTGGCACGTATCCAGGCGCGTGCCTTCTCATATGCCTTGATGACCCGCGCCACCTCGGCCGGCCGCGTCGCCAGGAAATCCTCGCGCACGTTCAGGAAACCATAGGTATTAAAAGCGATATTCCGGTAAATCAGCTTCGAGCCGCTTTCCAGTTCGCTGGCCGCCATGTGCGGATCAAGGCCGGCCCACGCATCCACCTTGCCTTGCTCAAGCGCCGCGCGGCCATCGGCGTGCTGCAAGCTCACATGCTCGATATCGCTGCGCTTCAGGCCCGCTGTCTGCAAGGATCGCAGCAGGAACAGATAAGGATCGGTGCCCTTGGTCGCGGCCACCTTTTTGCCTTTGAGGTCGGCGACGGTGCGGATGGGAGAATCCTTGCGCACCACCAGCGCAGTCCACTCGGGACGCGAAAAAATGTAGGGAGTCTTGATCGGATTGCCGTTGGCCTTGGCCAGCAAGGCCGCCAGCCCGGCGGACGAACCGATATCGATGCTGTTCGCGTTCAGGTATTCCAGCGCGCGATTGCTGCCGGCGCTGAGTACCCAGCGCACCTGCACGCCATCGGCCTTGAATTCATCTTCCAGCCAGCCGAAGCGCTTCAGCACCAGGCTCGCCGGCGAGTAGTAAGCATAGTCGAGCCGCAGTTCCTTCAGTGGGGCAGCAACGACCAGCGATACAGGAGACAAGCCGGATACGGCGGCACTGCCGGCCGCCAGTTTCAACAGAGTTCTGCGCTTCATGTTTTCCCAAGGTTAGGCGTGGATGCATAAAGTATTACACCCACACCTGACTTGGTACACGAAGAAATCCGGCTTTACATAGTTGAAAAGCGCATCAGGCCAGGGCTTCCGCCGGGCCGAAGAACTCGTAGTAAGTCTGCGACTGCGGCACGCCCAGTTCACGCAGATGCGACTTGATCGCCTTCATGAACGGTGTCGGGCCGAGGAAGTAAGCCTCGACGTCACGCGTCTGCGGCAGCCAGGCAGTCAACGTTTGCGGATTCAGGTAGCCGGTGGCATGCGGCTGCGCATCGTCATCGTTGGCGCTCTCGTAGCAGTAGAAGCGCTGCAGTTGCGGGTGTTTGGCCGCCAGCGCATCGATATGATCGCGGAAGGCGTGCACGCCGGCGTGGCGCGCCGCGTGGATGAAGTGGATAGGGCGGTTGCTGGTCAGTGCCGCAGTCAGCATCGCCAGCGTCGGCGTGATGCCAACGCCGCCGCTGATCAGCACCAATGGCTTGTCGCTATCGGCCAGCACAAAGTCGCCGGATGGCGGGAACACCTCGATGCTGTCGCCAACCTGTATCTGATCGTGCAGGAAGTTCGATACCAGGCCGCCCGGCTCGCGCTTGACGCTGATGCGGTAGTTGGCGCCGTTGGCAGCAGCCGACAGCGAGTACTGGCGGCGCTGCTGGGTGCCGCTCATATCGACGTTGATACCGATGTACTGGCCTGGCTTGTGCAGCACGACCTTGCCGCCGTCGGCCGGCGTCAGCACGAAGGACGTGATCTCGTCGCTTTCCACGGTTTTTGACAGCACCTTGAATTCGCGGCCACCGCGCCAGCCGCCTTCGACCTGTTCATTCTGTTTGTAGATATTTTCTTCGGCGCCGATCAGCAGATCGGCCAACTGGCCGTAGGCTGCGCCCCAGGCTTCAATCACGGCATCGGTGGCGATTTCAGCGCCAAGTACTTCGCGGATCGCCTTCAGCAGCGAGGCGCCGACGACCGGATAGTGCTCCGGCTGGATCTGCAGCGATACGTGCTTGTTGATGATGGTGCTGACCAGCGGGCCGAGGTTCTCCAGCTTCTCGATATTTTTCGCGTACATCAGTACCGCGTTGGCCAGTGCGCGCTGTTGCGTACCTTCGTGCTGGTTAGCCTGGTTAAACAGCGGTATGACGTGCGGCGAGTCGTGGAACATCGACTTGTAGAAATGGCGGGTCAAGGCTTCGCCGCCCTGTTCGAGCAGGGGAACGGTGGCGGTAATGATGGCTTTATGGTCGGTGCTAAGCATGGTTTTCTCTGGTGGTTGTGAAGTTACGACGTAAAGAAGTATATCAGATGAATGTTTATTTTGCAGAGAGAGTTTTAAACCGGCTGTTACTAGAAAGTGAGAATGAGAAGTGTTATCATTTGAAAAGTTTAACTAGAATAAGTCTTCTTTACATGCCTGAACAATTCAAACTGACCGTGCTGGCCGCTGCGGTATCCCTGCTGATCGCTCCCGCCTACGCGCAACAAGCCGACGATGCACCGATGGAATCGATCCAGGTATCGGGCAGCTGGCTGGGCTCTGGCCTGCAAAACAGCGTCAAGAACTTCGCCGGCGCGCGCACCGTGGTCGACAAGGAAGCCATCGACGCCAGCGGCGCCGCCAATATCGGCGACGTGCTGCGCCGTATTCCTGGCGTGCAATCGACCGACAACTCGGGCACTGCCGGCAGCGCGATCTCGCTGAATATCGGCATCCGTGGCCTGACCGGACGCTACTCGCCGCGCTCCACCGTGCTGTTGGACGGCATCCCGCTGGCGGTGGCGCCGTATGGGCAGCCGCAGCTGTCGTTTGCGCCGGTCAGCCTGAACAACGTTGAATCGATCGACGTCGTGCGTGGCGGCGGCGCGGTGCGCTATGGCCCGCAAAATGTCGGCGGCATCATCAACTTCCGCAGCCGCGCGATACCGGAAGGCGAGGGCATCCACGGCGACGCCAACGTCCGTTACAACGACTTCGGCGAAGGCGGCAGCAGCCGTCAGTACAGCGCCTTTGTCGGCGGCACCGCCAGCAACGGCTTCGGCCTGGCGTTGATGTACTCGGGCATGGAAGGGCGCGAGTGGCGCCAGGGCAGCGACGAAAAAGTCAACGACGTCGCGCTGAAATTCCGCTACCCGCTGGACGATCACAGCGAGGTGTACGGCAAGGTGTCGTACTACGACGTCAAATCAAGGACGCCGGGCGGCCTGACGGTGGCGCAGTACAACGCCAATCCCTTCCAGAACACGCGCCCGAGCGACTTCTGGAACGGCGACCGCAAGGGCGCGGACGTCGGTTACCTGAACACCATCTCGGCCACGCAGGAATTTGAAGTCAAGGCCTACTACAACGAAAGCTTCCGCCAGAGCGCGTTGATCAATGCCGCTCGCACGCAGATCACCTGGCAGCCGCGTAACTACCAGGTGCTGGGCGTCGAACCGCGCTACACACAGCGCTTCAAGGCTGCTGGCCTGACGCATGACGTCACGGTGGGCTACCGCTTCCTGCGCGAGCGCGGCGATGACAACAACTACATCCAGAACGTGGCCACCGGCCTGAATGGCGCCACCGCCACCTTCAACAATAGCACCGACGCGCATGCTGCCTATATCGACGACCGCATCGCCGTGGGTCAGTGGCGCATCACGCCGGGCGTGCGTTACGAGAAAATCTCGTCGACGCGCGACGACGTCGCCGCCAAGTCCAGCTTCGAGACCGACAACAACAAAGCGCTGCCATCGCTGAACGTGGCTTATCTGTTGAATCCCGCGCTGACGGTGTTTGTCAACTACACCACCTCGTTTGGCGCGGTGCAGAACACCCAGCTGAATTCGCAAACGTCCACCAATCCGCTGAAGCCTGAACTGGCAAAGACCGCCGAAGTCGGGGCGCGCTGGAAAACCGGCGCCGTGAGCGCCGAAGTCACTGCCTTCCAGCTGAAGTTCGACAACCAGATCGCGCAGGTGCCAGGCATCACGCCGGCCACCTTCCAGAACATCGGCGCGACCAAGCACGACGGCCTGGAAACGGCGCTGGACTACACCTTTGACGACGCCAGCGCGCTGGCCGGCCTGAACGTGTACGCCAACTACACCTACACCAGGGCGATCCAGGAATCCGGCACGACGGCCGGCCTGGACGTACCGTTCTACTCGCGCAACACCGACACCGTCGGCGCGCGCTACCGGGTAGGCGCATGGACGGCAAACATCTCCAGCACGCACCAGACCAAGCAATATTCCGACACCGCCAACACGGTGACGGAAGCGGCGAATGGCGGCGCCGGCATGATCCCCGGCTTCCGCCTGTGGAACGCCCAGCTTTCGTGGAAGCAGCCTGCCTACGAAATCGCCGCCGGCGTCAATAACATTGCCGACAAGCGCTACTACACGCGCAACGTCGACGGCAACGCCGGCCGCATGGTCGGCGCCCCGCGTACCGCCTACCTGCAACTCCGCGTCGCCTACTAGAGCCCTAAAACCGGGGTCAGTTCTGCCAAATGTACATGAGCTCGTGTACGTTTGGCAGAACTGACCCCGGAGTTGGGCGCGTAGGACTAAGATGACATTCTGCAATGTTCGCAGCCTACATAGGACTACAAAGTGGTCCTATACCGCCGGTTTAGCCCGCTGGTTATAGTGTCTACATCAACCAGTCAGACACTTACAGAGGCTTACCATGAACGCAATCCATACCGCACCAGCCGCCCAACAGACCATCAGCCTGATCGGCGCGCAACAGAATGATTTGCTGCGCGCACTGTCGCGTGATGATCTGCTCGCCCTGTTCGGCGACCTGGAACTGGTCACGTTGCCAGAAGGTAAGCACTTGTTCGATTACGGCGATGCCGTTGAATACACTTATTTCCCGACCAACGCCATTGTTTCGCTGCAATATGTGATGGAAGACGGCGCAACTACCGAGATCGCTGTGGTCGGCCGCGAAGGCGTGGTCGGCGTGGCACTGCACCCAACCGAGCGCGCCAGCTACGCCGCCGTGGTGCAGACCGCCGGTTATGGCTATCGCCTGAAAACCTCGCTGCTGCGTGAAGTCTTCTATAGCGGCGGCCCGCTGGCCCAGCAGCTGATGCGCTATACCAGCATGATGTTTGCCCAGCTGGCACAGAGCGTGGCTGGCAGCCGTCACACCAGCATCGAGCAGAAACTGTGCCGCTGGCTGCTGGAACGCCTGGACCGTTCGCTGTCCAATGAGCTGAAAGTGACCCAGGAGATGATCGCCAATATGCTGGGCGTGCGCCGCGAAAGCATCACCGGCGCCGCTGGCAAGCTGGCCCAGGAAGGCTTGATCACCTACCGTCGTGGCCTGGTGACCGTGCTGGATCGTGATGGCATGGAGCGCCGCGCAGGCAGCTGCTACCAGGGCCGCATCAACAATACGGCCGCAGCCCAGCCACGCTACGCAGCGTAAGAGAAGGGTGTTAGTGCAGGACGCGCGACGGCGGATTGATCAGGAAACCACCGAAATCCGCCCGCGCTGGCAGACGCGCTGCCAGGTCCTGATCCAGCTTGCGCTGCACCAGCTTGTGCCAGGCGCTGGCCCAACGGGCCGCAAGCTGGGATTCTTCAGCCGAACGCGCATACAGCGTTCTTTCCACGGCAAGTTTCTGGCGTTGCAGGGCGTAGCTGGCGGATATCAGAGTCGTCATGGCGTCGTAGACCGGAGTAGTTGATCGGAATGCGTTGCCATTGTGCTCCCGGCAGCCCGTTTCTGAATGTGCGCCATTTCACCCATAACGATGAGTAAACCGGGCAAGACGTGTAAAATACCTGTCTGTTGCTTTATCGCACGTTTCTTTTCCGACTTATTCCCCGATGAATTTCTCTAAAAACGCCTTGGCGGGCTTGACCACGTCCTTTGCGCTGGTGCCCGAGTGCATCGCTTTTGCGCTGGTCGCGCATCTCAATCCGCTGATCGGCCTATACGGCGCCTTCTTTATTTGCACCGTTACGGCAATTTTTGGTGGCCGTCCCGGCATGATTTCGGGTGCCGCCGGTTCGATGGCGGTGGTGATTGTGGCCTTGGTGGCCCAACACGGCCTGCAATATTTCCTTGCTACCGTGATTCTCAGCGGGCTGATCATGCTGCTGTTTGGCGTCCTGCGGCTGGGCAAGCTGGTCACGATGGTCCCGCATCCGGTCATGCTGGGCTTCGTCAATGGCCTGGCGATTGTGATTGCGTGGTCGCAATTGCAACATTTTAAGGCGGATGGCGACTGGTTGCCGGGCGCTTCGATGGTCTGGATGTGCGGCTTGGTGCTGCTGACCATGGCGATCGTTTATCTGCTGCCGCGACTGACCAGGGCGCTGCCGCCGGCGTTGGTAGCGATTGTTGGCGTTGGCGTGCTGTCGGCAACGCTGCATCTGCCGGTCCGCACCTTGGGCGACATGGCGCATATCGCCGGTGGTCTGCCGTCGTTTGCGCTGCCGGACGTGCCGATGACGATGGAGACCTTGCGCATCGTGCTGCCCTACGCTTTTCTGATGGCGATGGTCGGCCTGCTGGAAACGCTGCTGACCTTTAACCTGACCGATGAGATCACCGAAACGCGCGGCCTGCCGAACCGCGAGTGCGTGGCGCTGGGCGCGGCCAATGTGGCGTCCGGCCTGTTTGGCGGCATGGGCGGTTGCGCAATGATCGGCCAGACCATGATTAATCTGAGTTCCGGTGGACGCACGCGCGTGTCGGGCGCGGTGGCCGGCATCATGATCCTGCTGTTCATTCTGTTCCTGTCGCCGTTCATTGAGCAGATCCCCTTGGCGGCATTGGTGGGCGTGATGTTTGTGGTGGCGCAGGAGACGTTTGCCTGGGGTTCGCTGCGGGTGCTGGGCAAGGTGCCGCGTCATGATGCGCTGTTGATTGTCGCGGTGACGGCGATTACGGTGGCCACCGATCTGGCGATGGCGGTGATGTGCGGGATTATTATCGCCGCGCTCAGCTTCGCCTGGCGCCACGCGCGCGATATCCGTGCCGATGTGGTGAGCGCCGATGGCGTCAAGACTTACACGCCGCATGGCACATTGTTCTTCGCTTCGGTCACGCATTTCAACGCCTTGTTTGATCTGGCTGGCGATCCACAGCAGGTAGTGCTGGATGCGCGCCACCTGCGCCTGGCCGACCATTCCGCCGTCGTGGCAGTGGCCGCGCTGAGCGAGCGTTACACCAAAGCCGGCAAGACGCTGCAGGTGCTGCATTTGTCCAAGCGCTGCGCAACACTGTTGCAGCGCTCGGGCGTGATGGCTACGGCATGAAGTCGTGATCAAGTAGCTGGGCGACGGAATAGGGCAACTGGCGAGGGAAAGTCGTGATATCGAGTCCGGTTTCCAGTGCAGCGCGGCGGCGTGCGTCCGTATAGCAGTCCATTGAAAATTTCATCACCCTCGGGCGCATGCTCGGACTGCTCTCCAGCAGGAGCAATATGCGGCGACGCTGCTCGATCAAGGTGGAATGCCATTTGTTTCTCGGGTGGTCGGTTTGGTACTCGCACTTGAGCAGGTGCATGATGAGCACGGTAAGCCGGCTATCCAGCTCGTGAGCGTATTGTTTTTTCATGCCGTCGAGCTCCTCGACCAGGTTCCCGAGGTCGAGCTCGGAGAACCTTTTTTCCGACAGTAAGCGGACCTGCGCGTCTATCCACAGTACCCAATCTTCGTCGTAGCATGCGATGGTGCGGGGCTGGGCCAGTGTTTGCATGATGCGCCTCCAAAAGCTTCAGCTTAGGCTGGCGCCATTCCCCGCGTTTGAGGCAGATCAATAGTAATAAGGTGTCTTGGTAGCCCATTCGGTGTTGCCGTAGCGCTTGTGCAGCAGCGAGAAGGCGCTCTTCGACAGCGTTTTGACGTCGGCATCCAGGCAGCCGCCGCGCGTCGACTGGACGGTGACGTATAGCAGCCATGGCAGTGCTGGATCGTTGGGCTGCGCCTTGGCGCGCGCCAGCACGGCGTCGCCGATATAGCCGGTGGCGGTCTTCAGCGTGCCCAGTTGTGCCAGTTCCTTGTCGCGCGTGGCGGTGTCGCCGAGCGATGGCAACGGCAGCGATTCCTCGGCATCGGTATTTTCCATGTAACCCTCGCCAGCTTTGGCCGGCATCTTGCACCACATGTCCGCCAGTGTGTTTTCACGGTCGCGCGGTTTGTCGGCCATGGCGTAACCCTGGAACATCGGTGACATGCCGTAGTTCAGCGCGCCCAGTAACAGCGCGTGGTGCCGCTCCGGCGCCCCTGGCAGCTTGCGGTACTCCGTCGTCAGCCCGGCCAGCGCCGGTGCGATCTGCTCGACCTGCCTCGATGCCGACAACGCCGCTTCGTGCTGGCGCAGCAGGTCAAAGCGCATCCACGCCGCAGTGGCGATGCGCGCGCGCCATTGTGCCGGCAGCGATGGTTGCGCGGCGACCGTCAACAGGTCGGCGGCGGACAGGCCGCTGTTCAGCCAGCGCTGGCCATCGGCGCCGATGTCGACGCTGGGCTGGCGACTCTTCGCCAGCTCGCCGGTGTCCGGGTCGAGATCGATGGCCTGGGTGCGCAACAGGTACTTGGCCGCGTCGGCAGGCGAGGTCGCGACCGCAAAGCGCTCCTGCAAGAACTGGTTGCGTGCGCTATTCGATTGCGCGCCTGTCAGCACAGGGCTGGCCAGCACCGCGTCCGTCAGCGCGCGCGCCTTGTCTGCCTGGCCGGCCAGGCGATAGTGACGCGCCAGCGCATGACGCAATGTCAGGTATTCCGGCGCGGAAGCCGGCACTTGCAGCGCCGCCTGTTCCTGCTCGGGCGTCAGCCTGGTCGAGAGCAGGGCGCTGGCCAGCAGCCAGGCGCGCGCTTGTGGCTTGTTGCCTTCCTTGACGTGGCGCTGCCACTCTGCCAGTGCGTGCGCCGCCTGGTTCTGCTGGATGGTCACGATCCAGTCGACGAAACTGGCACTGCCGCGCAGCTTGTCGCGCGACGGCGATTGCAGCAGATCGTCAGCCAGCACGCGCCAGTCGCCGAGGTGGTCGTCCTTGTAGGGATTCGCGCGCGGGTCGTCGAGCAGCTTGCTCAGTTCCGCAAAGCGCAGCGCGGGCGTCAGGTGTACCTGCATCGAACGGCCGATCGCGCGCGAGGCTTCGTGCAGGGACGCCAGCTCCGGATTGGCCAGGATGTGCGTCACGCTGTCCTGAATGCCCGCAAGTTTTTTCTGCTGTATCGTCAGGCGTGCAGCCGCCGCTTCCGGACTTTCGTTGCGGATGGCCTGCGCTTCGTTCCAGCGCTGGTCTTCCTGCAGATAAACGGCGGCGCGGGCTTGCGCGCGCAGGCTCAGATACTCGCCCCAGCCGCGCAGCGGGTGCTTGTCGGTGGCGCCGATGGCGGCAAACAGTTTCGATGCGCGCGCATAGTCTTCGCTGTAAAAGGCCGCCGACGCCAGCTGGTACTGCTGCATCTGGCGCCAGTACAGTGCCTCGCTTGCCGGCAGTTCCACCGGCGGCGGGATAACTGGCTTCGGCTTTTCATACGGGCTGCGCGTGGAATCGGGATCATCGCCGCACGTCCTGAACACCTGCCGTTGCGACGACACCCACGCCGCCAGCCGCTCCGGCGTGGCGTCCGCACGTTTGGCCAGGCCGTTCAGCGTGGTGATGGCGAAGCTGTAGCTGGTCAGCGGGCAGTTGATATAGCCGTACACCAGACTGTTTCCCTGCCTGGCGGCCATGACCGGTTTTTTAAGGGCGGTGCTGACCGCCTGTTCCCAATCCTTGTAGCCGCCGGCGCCTTCCGAGGCATCCATCCAGCCGCCATGGCGATTGCCGATGGCGCGCAGCAGGCCCGCTTCCTCGACCGGCGCTTTCTTGATGCCATCCGCGCCGAGTATGACGCTGCGCCAGGCGGCGTACAGGTACAAGCGGTTATAGCTGCTCATGACCACGCCCAGATCACCGGTTTCGTAACGCGACAGCGCGATGTCCGGCGCGCTGCGATTCACGTAAGGATCGAACGGGCCGCCGCCGCTGGCGTGCGCGGCGCCGATGCAGGCCAAGGCGGCCAGCGCTGCCAGGATGCGTGGGACAACAGGTTTCATGGTGTGCTCCTTGATAGTGGCGGCTGGTCCGCCCCGTCGCGCTTCCAGGCGTAGCGGTCGAACCAGTAGTTTTTTGCATAGCGTTCGTTGATGGCGCGCGCGAAGGGTTCCTGGGGCGAGAAGCCGGCGCTGCCCGCGCGGCAACTGGCGTGCAGCGTCGCCGGCGATTGTTCGAGGATGGCGCGCATGGCGGCGCTGTCTTTCCCCATGCGGAAGAACATCGGCACGACTTCGTCGGCAGCCAGGCCGTCCAGCCAGGCCGGCGCGCGGCACCACCAGGCCAGTGCGGTGACGCTGAGCTTCAGTTGCGGCGGCAACGCCGTGCGGATGTCCTGCACCAGCGAGCGATAGAACACGCGCTGCGAGGGCTTGGCTTCCATGTCCAGTTGCACCCAGCCGGAGCTGCTGCGTGCGGCGGCGTCCATCATCGCGCTGACGATGATGGCGCGGCTTTTCTCAATATCGACGGGAGGATTGACGGTGCTGACTTCAACGTGCATCACGGGCGTGACCAGCGTGGAGGGCGGCAGGGCGGGCCAGCGTTTGCGCGGCCGCAGCAGGATGTCGTCGCCGCTGAGGAGGATGTGGCGCTGCAGGACGGCCGCCTCGCGCGTCGACCATGCCGGCAGGCGCGCTTCGTCCCACAGCCATGCCGTCTGCTGCGCCAGCGCGCCAGGAGAAAGCAGGACCAGAATGAGTAAAACAACAGGCATCGCGCAATGGGACGGATTCAACCGTCCCATTGTACCGATTTATTTTCCTTCAAGCGCCGCGATTGCAGCGGCGACGCCGGCGCCGTAGGCTGGATCGGCCTGGGTGCAGTTGTCGATGTGACGTTGCTGCACCGGCTTCGATACGCCATGAATCGCACGTGCGGTGTTCTGGAACAGCAGTTGCTTCTTCTCGTCGGTCAGCAGGCGGAACAATTTGCCCGGCTGCGAGAAGTAGTCGGTGTCGACGCGGTGGTTCCAGTGATCTGCCGCGCCTTCCAGCGACAGCGGCGGCTCCTTGAACTGCGGGCTTTCCTGCCATTCGCCACGGCTGTTTGGCTCATACGGCGTCTGGCCGCCGCCGTTCGGCGTCACGCGCATGGCGCCGTCGCGGTGGTAGCTGTGGAACGGGCATTTCGGCGCATTCACCGGGATCTGGTGATGGTTGACGCCGAGGCGATAACGCGCCGCGTCGCCATACGAGAACAGGCGCGATTGCAGCATCTTGTCCGGCGAGAAGCTGACGCCCGGCACCACGTTCGCCGGCGAGAACGCCGATTGCTCGACTTCAGCGAAGTAGTTTTCCGGATTGCGGTTCAGTTCCAGCACGCCGACGTCGATCAGCGGGTAGTCGCCGTGCGGCCATACCTTGGTCAGGTCGAACGGATGGTATGGCACTTTGGACGCATCGGCTTCCGGCATGATCTGCACCGCCAGTTTCCAGCGCGGGAATTCCTTGCGCTCGATGGCGTCGAACAGGTCGCGCTGCGAGCTTTCGCGGTCGGCGCCGACCAGGGCGGCCGCTTCGGCGTCGCTGAGGTTCTCGATGCCTTGCTGCGAGACGAAGTGGAACTTGACCCAGTAGCGCTCATTGGCGGCGTTGATGAACGAGTAGGTGTGGCTGCCGAAACCGTGCATGTGGCGGTAGCCTTTCGGGATGCCGCGATCGCTCATGACGATGGTGACCTGGTGCAGCGCTTCCGGCAGCAAAGTCCAGAAGTCCCAGTTGTTCTCGGCGCTGCGCAGATTGGTCTTGGGATCGCGCTTGACCACGTGGTTCAGGTCCGGGAACTTCAGCGGATCGCGGAAGAAGAACACCGGCGTGTTGTTGCCGACGATGTCCCAGTTGCCTTGTTCGGTGTAGAACTTGACGGCGAAGCCACGGATATCGCGTTCGGCATCAGCCGCGCCGCGTTCGCCGGCGACGGTGGAGAAGCGCAGGAAGACGTCGGTTTGCTTGCCGACTTCCGCGAACAGCGCCGCCTTGGTGTATTTGCTGATGTCGTGGGTGACGGTGAAGCTGCCGTAGGCGCCGGAGCCTTTGGCGTGCATGCGGCGCTCAGGGATGACCTCACGCGCGAAATGCGCCAGCTTTTCCAGGTGCCATACATCTTGCAGCAGGACCGGGCCGCGCGGACCGGCGGTCTGGGTATTTTGATTGTCGACGACGGGTGCGCCGGCGGCAGTAGTGAGATTTTTCATGAAACTTCCTTCGCCTGATTTGGGATGAATGGAAACTTCCAGCATAACGACTACAGCACGACTTCGCCGCTCCCTTTAGGGAGAGGACGTCTGCGGCAGGCGCATTAATTGCGCCTGCGCGAGATTGGCATACAACGGAGGACTGAGCACATGCGATACGCTGCGCGCCACCAGCGCACACGCCATCAGGCTAAGCACCATGGCGTGGCCGTCGACCATTTCCATCACAATGATAAACGAGGTCAGTGGGGCTTGGGTAGCCGCCGCCAGAAAGCCCACCATGCCCAGCGCGATCAGCGTGCTGGCGTGCGGGTAGTGCAGCAGTAGCGCGATGTCGTTGCCCAGTGCGGCGCCGATGGCCAGCGATGGGGCGAAGATCCCGGCCGGCACGCCGGACCACGCGGTAAACCAGGTGGCGATAAATTTGAGGAAGAAGAATAGCCCTGGCTCGTGCTCCGCGCCGGCGAGGATGGCGCGCGTATGGTCCGAACTGCTGCCGAATACCGTGCCGCCCGAATAGACGCCGATCACCGCCACCGCCAGGCCACAGCCGGCGGCAAACCATACCGGCCGGCTGGCGCGCATGCGGCTGAACCAGTCGCGCGGCGCGCCGCTCAGCGATGCCAGCAGCAGCCGGGAGAACAGGCCGCCGGCAAGGCCGCTGGCCAGCGTAACGATCAGTCCAGGCACGATCAGCGAGGCGTCGATGCCGGTGGCGTGTATCCAGCCGAAATAGGTGGCATTGCCGTTGATTGACACGGCCATCAGCCCGGCCAGCACGATGGCGGCCATCAGCAGGCCGCTGCTGCGCTGCTCGGGCGTGCGCGATAACTCCTCGATGGCGAACATGACGCCGCCCAGCGGCGTGTTGAAGGCGGCGGCGATGCCGGCCGCGCCGCCAGCCACCAGCAGGCCATGCGCGCTGACGCCGCTGCGTTCCGGCAGCCAGCGGCGTGCGGTCAGCATGATGCCGGCCGCCACCTGCACCGACGGCCCCTCGCGGCCCAGCGACAGGCCGGCCAGCAAGCCCCAGGTGGTCAGCAGCACCTTGGCGACGCTCAGCTTCAGCGAGACAAATAATCCTTGTTTTTCAGGCGCGGTGACCGGCTCCAGCGCGGCCATCACCTGCGGGATGCCGGAACCGCCCGCGCCGGCGGCGTAGCGGCGTGTCAGCCAGACGATGGCGGCGGTGCAGGCCGGCGTCCACAGCAGCGGCGACCACCACCAGCGTCCGGCCATGGCGGAGAAGTGCTCGAAGGCGAATTCGGACACCGCCGTGAAACCGACCACCGCCAGTCCCGCCAGCACCGCAAACGCCATCACCAGGCAGCGCGAGCGCCACACCCGCCAGTCGCTGAATTCTTTGCGGAAGGTGCGGCGGATATTGTGGTTGGGCTGCATGGCGTATCGGGTCCGGAAATGAAAAACGCCCGGCTTGAAGGCCGGGCGCTCTATCTTACATCACTTCAGCAATGGATTACTTGCTTGGGTAGACGATGTCGTCGCGACGGTCGTGGGCGCGGGCTGCGTCGTCGGTGCCGGAGACTTTCTCTTTACCGTACGATACGGCTTCTACCTGGCCATCTTTCACGCCTTGTGCTTTCAGGGCGGTTGCCAGGGCTTGCGCGCGCTTCTGGCCCAGGGCCAGATTGTATTCTGCGCCGCCGCGGTCATCGGTGTTGCCTTCGACTTTGATCGCTACGTTCGGGTTAGCCGACAGGAACTTGGCGTGATCCGCTACCAGTGCGTCGAATTCTGGCTTGACGGTGTATTTGTCGAAGTCGAAGAAGACGCTACGGTTTTTGTAGATCGAGCTGTTTGGGTCCAGGTAGGCTGGCAGCGGTGCTGGTGCTGGCGCTGGTGCCGGTGCTGGAGCAGCCACTGGTGCTGGTGCTGGCGCCGGAGCTGGCGCTGGTGCTGGGGTTGGAGCAGGTGCTGGGGTCGAGCAAGCGCTCAACAGAGCGATGGTGCAGGCTGCCAGCAGGGTATTGGTTTTAGCTTTCATCGAAATTACTCCCGAATTGGTTTTGTTTGTGGGGACACGCTAGGGTGTGAGGCTGTTCCGCAGCCCGCGAGCGACATTATATAAGGGTTTCCCTTTGAAATATTGGTGTCTTGCATTATTTTTTCAACCAAGATAAAAAAGGCGCAAGATCGGTATCGTTTTCGACGTACCACGCACGCCGGGCAATGTCGAATTTCGCGCCCAGCGCCTTGACCTGGTCCTTGTCCTGGAAACTGGCGGTCAGGTAGTAACGCGTAGGCGGCGTGGCAACGGGCGCGCGCGCGTTGCGCTCCAGGGCAGTCTCGGCGGCTGCTGAAGATTTAGGCAAACGCATCTGGGCGATGAAGCTGCTGCGCTTGCCGGCGTCCGTGGGCGACAACAGCGTCAAGCGTGTGCGGGCGCGGGTTGCAGCCACATAGAACAGATTTTCTTCTTCCCGCCGAGGCTGCGATGGATGGGGGAATTCGCCTTCCTCCAGAAAAGCCAGGATGACGTGATCGAACTCCTTGCCCTTGGCGTTGGCTGCACATTCGATGAGCACCGACTTGCGGTCGCGCTTGCGGCGGATGAAGGCTTCACGGCTGTTGACCGCGTTCCAGAACTCGCGCAGGGTCTGGCCTGAAGTGGCGGCGGCCTGCAACAGGCTGTCGATCGATCGGGTGATAACGCTGGCGTCGTAGGCGCGCACAAAGATGCGGCGCGCGGTGGCAGCCAGCTGCACCCGTTCGCACAATTCGGTCAGCACGGCGGCGGCTGGCGTGGCCGGATCGACGCCGGACAGCCAGGCCAGCGCGGCGATCACCGCGCGCTTGGTGCTTTCGCTGGCGACATCGCGGTAGTCCGGCTCAACGCCATCGCGGCGCTCGTCGTCGATCAGGAACAGTTCGCCCAACAGGTCCGGGCTTTTCAGGATCTGCTGCTTGAAGTTGTCCATGCTGCGCGCATGGAACTTCATTTCGCTGAAGGCGACCAGCGCGTCGACGATGGCCACGCGCACCTGTTCCGACTTGACGGCGGCAAAATCCTTGAGCGCGATCGCCAGCAGGCCACGCAGGAACAGGATCTCGTCGCGTTGCAGGTAGCCGGCCATCGGCGGCGTGCGGTAGTCGATATCGGCTTCGATCAGGGCGTTCTCGATGGCCATCGACTGGTGGCGGTCGCGGATCAGGATGGCGCAGCCGTCGTAGTGATGGCCGTCGGCCTTCCACTGGCGTACGGCCGCCACCGCGCGCTGCGCGCAGCCGGCGGCGTCGTCGTAGTGGGCGTGCAGGATCTCGGTGCGCAACGGCAGTGCGGATTCCACCTGCTTTTGCTTGAACTCGGCCATGGCGTAGGCCAGGTGCGGGCCGTGGCGCCAGGTCTGCGTCAGCGGATAGCGGACCAGTTTGGGGAAGCGTTCGACGAAGCGGCGGTTCAGGTAGGCGTCGCTGGCGCCCAGCCTGGCGTGGATGACCTGGTCCTTGTCGCCGGCGCCGACGAAGAAGCATGGCGGCCGGTCGATCAGCGCTTCCAGGATGCGGAAGGCGGCTTCATTGAGATCGTGCAGTTCGTCGCACAGCACCAGCCGGTAGTCGGGGAACTGTTCGGCCAGGCGCGCGCCGCCGTGCAGGTTGCAGGCCAGGTCGTAAGTGGCGTCGAACGGGCCGCGGAACACCGCGCCGGCACCGCCGTCCAGGCGCAGTGTTTCATATTCGATGGTGGTCAGGTAGTCGGTCAGCGTGATGCCTAAAATTTCGGCAGCCTCGTCATGACCCATCAGTTCGACGTCGGTTTCCAGCGCCATCGTGGCTTTCAGACCGAGCTGGACGTCGAGGAATTGCGCCAGCGCCAGGCTGTGCGTGTGCAGTTCCAGGCCGTCGAGGCTGCCGGCGTAACGCTCGCCGGTGCGGTCGATGGCTTGCAGCGCATAGTCCTTCAGCGTGCGCGGATCGCGGCACTGGCGCACGTCGTCGCCATCGGCCAGGTCCATCATCCAGGCGGCAAAATCTTCAAACGTCAGCACGGCGATGCGCTCCACCAGCGCCGACGGTACGCCCACTTCCAGCAGGCGGCGGCGCAGCACGTCGCGCGCTTCAGGCGTGAAAGTCAGCGCCAGCATCTGTTCCGGCGCCAGTTTGCGCGCCAGCGCCTCGCCGATGCGCAGCGCCAGTGTGGTGGTCTTGGCAGCGCCGGCGTTGGCGTCGACCAGCACGACCTTGTTCTGTGCCAGCTGAATGGCAGTCTGTTCAGCGGTCGGGATCAGGCCTTGCGGAGTGAAGCGGGGAGTATTGGGTGGTGTCGGCTGGTTCATCCGCTACATTATAGCGACCGGCAGCGGCAAGCCGGTAGCGGCCAGGCTTGGCGTGTGCGCCCCGGCCGGCGTCAGGCGCGCGGTGGCGCCTTCGATGAACTGGGCGCTGAACACGCGCTTTTCGGTGTCCGTTTCGTGCTGGTCTATGCGCGCGCACAGCAGTTCGGCGGCGGCAGCGGCCATTTTTGGCATCGGCTGGCGTAGCGTGGTCAGGTTGTAGCTGATCCAGTTGGATGGCTCGACCGCGTCGAAACCAGCCACCGACAGCTGGCCCGGCACGTCCAGCCCCAGCTCGTGGCGGGCGCAGTCCAGGCAGCCGATGGCCATGACGTCGCTGCCGCAGATGATGGCGTCCGGCACGCTGCCCAGTTGCGCGATGATGGCCTTCAGCCCCAGCGCGCCGCTGCGGTAATCGTATTCGCCCGGCACCACCACCGGCGCTGGCAGGCCCAGTTCGGCCAGGCGTTCGACCGCGCCACGGCGGCGCTCGCTGGCCACGCTGGAATCCATATTGCCGCCGATGATGCCGAACTGGCGGTGGCCGGCGGCGGCCAGGCGCGAGGCCAGCATGCGGCCGGCCTCGGCATGGTCGCAGGTGACGGTGTTGACCGAGCGGTCGCGCAGCGTGCGGTTGAACAGCACCACCGGCATGCGGCGGCGGTCGAATTCGGCGATGTGCTCGTCGGACAGGCGGGCGGCGGCGATCACGCCATCGACCTGGTATTGCCAGACATCGGCCAGTACGCGGTCGACATCGGCCTCGCGCTGCAAGGTGAACAGCAGCACGCGCTTGCCGCGCACGGTCAGCTGCTGGCTGACTTCAGCCAGCAGCTCCGGGTAGTACAGGTTGGCCTGGTTGGTGATCATCAGCGCCACCATATTGGAGCGGCGGGTAATCAGGCTGCGGGCGGCGGCGTTGGGGATGTAGTCGAGCAGGGCGGCGGCCTTCATCACCAAGGCATAGGTAGCCTTGGAAACGCTGGCGCCGGGCTTGAAGCAGCGCGATACCGCTGATTGCGATACGCCGGCCACTTGTGCCACGTCATAGGAAGTCACTCGGCGATTTTCACTGGCGATCACGGCTCGCAACTCGGTCGCGCAATGCTCAACTGTCAGCTTGGATTTGCTCATCGTCTGGAACGCAGGCCCGCTTATTCTTTTGTTAGTTAAACGAGGATATTAAAAAACTTACCCAATGGCAATAAGTATCGCATTTCTGCAAAGAAATATCCTCTCTATTGTGGCTATACCGCAATGGTTGCCGAAATTGGGCTTTCTCTGATAAAATCTCGCCCCTTTACCTGAACGGAAGGGGCAAGATGTCCATCGCTTGCGGCGTCGATTTCGGCACGTCCAATTCCACCGTCGGCTGGGTGCGTCCCGGCCAGCCGGTGATGCTCGGACTTGAGGATGGCAAGACGACCTTGCCGTCGGTAATTTTCTTCAATGCGGATGACGACCAGGTCAGCTACGGCCGTGCCGCGCTGGCCGAATATCTGGCCGGCTACGAAGGGCGTTTGATGCGCTCGATGAAAAGCCTGCTCGGCACCAGCCTGATCGACGGTCAGACCGAGGTGGGCGGCCGCGCGCTGCCGTTTCGCATGCTGCTGTCGCAGTTCATCGGCGAACTGAAGCACCGTGCCGAACGGTCGGCCGGCCGCGAATTCAGCTCGGCGGTATTTGGCCGTCCGGTGCACTTCATCGATGACAGCCAGGAAAACGATCAGCTGGCGGAAGACACGCTGGCCGAGGTGGCACGCTCGGTCGGCTTCAAGGACATTGCCTTCCAGTTCGAGCCAATTGCCGCTGCGTTTGATTATGAATCGCAGATCGACCGCGAGGAACTGGTGCTGATCGCCGACATCGGCGGCGGTACGTCGGACTTCTCGCTGGTGCGCCTGTCGCCGCAGCGGGCAAAAAAGGCCGAGCGCCGCGATGACATCCTGGCCAACGGCGGCGTCCACATCGGCGGCACCGACTTCGATAAATACCTGAGCCTGTCGTCCATCATGCCACTGCTGGGTTATGGCAGCCGCCTGCGCAACAACAGCGAGGTGCCATCCAGCTACTTCTTCAACCTGGCGACCTGGCACACCATCAACCAGGTCTACACCAAGAAAATGTGGACCCAGCTGTCCGATTTGCTGCGCGATTCGGCCGAGCAGGAAAAACTGCATCGGCTGCAACGCCTGATCGACGAGCGCGCCGGCCACTGGCTGGCGATGAAGGCGGAAGAGGGCAAGATCGCGCTGTCCGCCGCCGAGCAGGTGCAGCTGGACCTGGACCGCCTGGCGCCGCCGGTGATGCTGGAACTGCAGCGCGCCCAGTTCGACGGCGCTATCGATCATCTGGTCGGTTCGGTGGAAAACACGGTGCTGTCGCTGCTGCGCGATGCCGGCGTCAAGCCGGAAAATGTCGACACGGTGTTCTTCACCGGTGGTTCCAGCGGCGTGCGCAAGCTGCGCGAGCGCATCGGCGCGCTGGTGCCGACTGCGCGCAAGGTCGAAGGCGACCTGTTTGGCAGCATCGGCGCCGGCCTGGCGCTGGATGCCGTGCGCAAGTTCGGATAAGCCATGCTCGATCAACCGATTGTCATGCTGGACTTTGAAACCACGGGCCTGACGCCAGTGCAGGGCGACCGCATCACCGAAGTGGCGGCGCTGCGCATCGTCGGCGGCCAGGTGGTGGAGCGCTATGTGTCGCTGGTGAATTGTGGCGTGCGCATTCCATCCTTCATCACCGGCCTGACCGGCATCACGCAAGCGATGGTCGACAGCGCCCCGCCGGCCGCACAGGTGGTGCCGGCGCTGCTGGACTTTATCGGCAGCGATCCGCTGTCCGCCCACAACGCCAGCTTCGATGAAAAATTCCTGCGCGCTGAAGCCGCGCGGCTGGACCTGGCGCCACGCCACGCGGCACTGGTGTGCTCGCTGAAGCTGTCGCGCCGGGTGTTTCCGCAACTCGGCAGCTACAAGCTGGGCCAGTTGTCGGGCGCGCTGGGCATCCGCTTCCGCAGCGCCGCCCACCGGGCCGAGGCGGACGCCGAGGTCGCCGCACAGGTGCTGATCCATATCGGCCAGCACCTGCGTGCCAGCTATGGTATCGGCCAGGTCGACACGGATCTGCTGGTTTCCGTCAACAAGCTCGCGGCCGCCAAGGTGCCGCAATTCCTGCAAAAGCGCGGCCAGCCCGTTTGAGCCGCGTCAAACTCCATCGGGGAGCGCGTTTTACACTTCAATCAACAATGTTGTCATGTTGTTCAGGGGTGTATGATGAAAAAACAGTGCTCGGCCAAGCAAGGCCATGACGTTTACCTGTGGTTCCTCGACGCTGCCGAGCGCGGCAATGCCTACGCCCAGTTCAACCTCGGCCGCATACTGAGAGCGGGCGAGGGCGTCGCGCGGGACGAGGCAGCGGCCTTCCTGTGGATGAGCAAGGCTGCCGGCCAGGGCTTGGCCTATGCGCAGAATCATCTGGGCACCATGTACTACCACGGCCGTGGCGTCGATAATAACGACCAGCACGCGTTGCACTGGTTCCGCTGCGCGGCCCGCCAGGGCGATGCCTCCGCCCAGCAAAATCTCGGACTCCTGTACAAGAAAGGACGTGGCGTCGCGCAGAGTGACGATCTGGCGCTGTCGTGGTTTTGCCGTGCCGCCGATCAAGGGCTCGCCAGCGCCCAGACCTTGCTCGGCGAAGTCTACGCCAACGGTTGCGGCGCGCCGCGCAACTATCCGATGGCGCTGGCATGGTTCCGCAAGGCCGCGCTGCAAAACGACGCCAACGCCCAGCTGCACCTGGGCCTGATGTACAAGCATGGTCACGGCGTGGCGCGCAACGAGGCGCAGGCGGTTGCGTGGTTCCGGCAAGCGGCGGCGCAGGACGATCCGGTGGCGCAGCGGCTGGTTGGTGTTGCTTATGCTGAAGGCCTGGGCGTGCCGTCCGACGCGCGGCGCGCCTTCGCCTGGCTGCTGCGCGCCGCCGAGCAGGACGACGCCGATGCCCAGTTCAACCTCGGCGTGATGCTGGCCCATGGCAAAGGTGTCGAGCCGGATCACGAACAGGCGTTCACCTGGTATCACCGGGCGGCCGAGGCTGGCCATGCGCTCGCCCAGTACAACCTCGGCGGCATGTACGCGCGCGGTCGCGGCGTCGAGCGGGACGAGCGGCGCGCGCTGGAGTGGTACAGGCTGGCCGCAGAGCAGGGCACGCCGCACGCGCAATTCAATGTCGCCGTCATGTACGCCAACGGCCATGGCGTGACCAAGGACGACGTGCTGGCCGCCGCCTGGTATCGCAGCGCCGCCGAACAGGGGGACGCCAGCGCGCAGAACAACCTCGGCGTCATGTACGCCAACGGACTCGGCGTCGAGCGTGATGATGCGCAGGCGGTGGACTGGTACGGCAGGGCGGCCGAGCAGGATCACGCGCTGGCGCAGTTCAACCTGGGTGGCATGTATGGCAGCGGACGCGGTGTCGAGCGCGATCCGGCGCTATCGTTCATGTGGTTGACGCTGGCGGCGCAGGGCGGCGATGTCGCCGCTGTCAGCAACCGCCGCAAGATGTCGCTGGCGATGACGCCGCAAGCCATCGCCGCCGCCCAGGAACTGGCGCGCCGCTGGCGCGATGCGCATCCGCTACGGATGAGCGTCCGCAGTTAAATCCAGATAATCAACGCCACCAAACCGATGATCAGGGCGGCCTTGGTGATCTGATAGGCGGTTTTATTCCAGGCCTTGTAGCGACGTCGGTACTGCCCCATGACATAGGAGATCGTGAACAGTTTGCTGATCAGGCCAGTCTGGTCGCCGGTTTCGTTGGGTGAACTGGCGGCGGTCATCAATGTGCGGCCGAGCCAGGCGTTGACCGCCTGGGCCCAGCGGAAACGCATCGGACGTTCGATATCGCAGAACAAAATCACGCGGTCGGTCTCGCTGCCGTTGACCGCCCAGTGGATATAGGTTTCGTCGAAAATGACGCTCTGGCCATCGCGCCAGCTATGACGCTGGCCGTCGACCTCGATGAAGCAGCGGTCGTCGTTCGGCGTCGCCAGGCCGAGGTGATAGCGCAGCGAGCCTGCATACGGATCGCGGTGCGGGTTGAGCTTGGCGCCGGGCGGCAGCTCGGCAAACATCGCCGCCTTCACCGACGGAATAGCGCGCAGCAGCGCCACCGTCTGTGGGCACAGGCGTTCAGCGGATGGGTGACTGGCACCGTACCACTTCAGGTAGAAGCGCTTCCAGCCGGTTTTAAAGAAGGAATTGAAGCCAGCGTCGTTGTTTTGCTCGGCCGCCTTGATTTTTTGCAGCGCCAGCAGATTGATCGCCTCGGTGCGGATGATTTCCCAGTTCTGCTGCAAGGGCGCCAGGTCGCCCCATAGCTTAGGCTCTGGAAACGGCTGCGCAGGCACACGCGAAAACACCTGCATGAACAGATTGATCGGCGCCATGAACGACGAGTGGTCGAACAACTGGCGCATGAAAGGCAGCCGCACCTTGCCGCGAAAATGGACGTGCAAAACGCAAAAAAACAGAAAACCCACGCCGACATACTTCATAACTCATCCTTCGCTAATACCGTGCTGATACACGTTGGCTAAACGCCATTGTACTGTCGTTCGCGGGAAGGCGCTGGAGAGCATGAAAAAACTTCATCTCGGGTGCAGTTTTACAATCCCTGACAAATGTCACTGTCGTTCGGGATGTTTGTCGGATGTGCGGCGGCGATACGGTGCGTAGAATGTCTTACATCGGCAGCACACAAGCAATAACGCAGTACCTAAAACCTGAACCCCGTTTTAGTTGAAGTAGTAACCCGTTACTCAACCAACTTTTACGAGGCTCATCATGAACGCAATCACCAACTTCATCCGCAACGAAGACGGCATCACCGCTATCGAATACGCCCTGATGGCAGCAGCCATCGCCGCAGCGATTACCGCTGGCCTGGCTATCCTCGGCCCTAAGATCACGGCTTCGCTGACCTACATCTCCGGCCTGATCAAGTCTTCGTAATCGCCGTCTGCTGCAAACAAAAAGCCGGAACTGTTGTTCCGGCTTTTTTTGCTTCTTAAAAATAATAGTTGGCCAGACTTCCGCTTCCGCCCCCCCCGAGCGGACGCTCAATGCTCACTCGGTATGAGCACGATCTGAATGTGAAGCTGCGATGCTAACGACGACCAAATAAGCTTTTTACAAAACCGGACACGCGGCGCAGCACGCGCGCCTCCAGCGCGACCCAGCGCGTCAGCCAAGTCGGTAACTTGACGTCACTGGTCAGTTTTTCAGCGATTTGTTCAGGCGTTTTGTCAGACGCGAAAATTGCCTTGTAAAAGCCGAACAGGATTCTGATCTCGATCAGTACAAGCACGACCATCGCCGTCGTGCGCAGCCAGCTGAGGGAACCAAGCAAATGCTGATGTTCAAGGGGAACAATGTGGCCAGCTGCCCAGATTCCGAGCGAAGCGAGACATACCGCGCGTATGGTCGCCGCTGCTCCTCGGGCGCGGTAGCACCAAAGGTAGAGCAGCGGCAGCACAACCGCCAAGTCGAATACCACTGCGGCTTCGAGCAGGCGTGGATGACTCCAGTCCTGGAAGTGAAGTGCGCTTACGTCTCCAAGGGCAACAGCGATCGCCAGTGGGTAGAACCAGTTGTTGCGCAACCATGTATGCCCCATCCGCTCTTCTGGAAATAATCGTGCCATTGCTTTCCCTAAATTAATAAATGCTGAAGCTACGTATTGGAGAAATACGCGACCGTCCGCAACTGGCCGCAGACAGCCATGCTTCTAAGCAGCCTACTCGTATTTTGCTAAGTCTTCCTCCAGACGTAGCTTTCATTCAAGGCAAGAAGTAGTCGAAATGATAATAGTGCTTTCCGCTCGTGATCTCTATTGTCATAGCGCCGGTAAGGCCCATCAGCTCGCCCGTTCCGGAATCTGGTACTACCGTCAACACGAGCGACAATGCGCCGCGATTCATCGTACCGCTATGTTGCAACACGAAACTGCCCTTGTGCCCGTTTAGACTGCCTTCCACGCGCTCCATCGCCACGTAGCCGGCGGAACCGGACACCGCAGTGCGAAATGCCAGCATCTCGCCCAAGCTGTGCGCCACAAGATCCCCATCGAATTGTTTGTCAATGGTCATCCGGCCGAGACCAGTGGGCTCGAGGCCCGGAGCCGGCGGCTGCGGTGTCAATTTGACGTCGAATTGTCCTGAAGCCTGCATTGTCTTCTCCTTAGTTCCGATGTTTGCCTCCGCGTGACCTATAAATGCCAACAGAGCGAAGATTCCTGCCAGTCGTTTGATGATCATCGTAATGTCCTTTGCGTAAAATACGCGAGACACTGTATGCCGCTGGGTCTCATTATGATTGGAAAAACGCGAACCATTTTCGTGAGGGGCGGACTCTATTGAGCTAATGTCCGCATGTGGCCGCTTGACGATGATGCTTACATCTCATATGAGGCTGCTGTTTTGTAATCCAGTCCATACAGTTTTTCTAAGGCGGTTTGTTCAGCCGGAGAATTGACTAAGGTGCAGTTTTTTATATCAGCATTTTCGACGCTGACCGGTCCAAACCAGTCGTATACACCAGAAAGGCCGCCCGTACGCAAAATCCATACTTTGCGTAGTGAGCGGTGAACGAAGAGCGTGTGATGGAAGCCGTCCATTATGCCAGGAGCCTCTGGCAAAACTATCTGAACCAAACCACCGCTCATGTAAACGGTTGGCTTAGCCGTCAGAGGTATCTCGACGTCAAAACCCGAAAAAGATATTCCATATTTGCTCACCAGCGTATCAGACAGGCTACAGCATAATGCATCAATTGACGCCAGTCCTATTGTAAGCAAGAAGAATAATTGTTTCATTTTCATCGCCCTAGCGCATCGATATAAAGGTTGAATTGAACCGCTTCAGGTCGCAAGTTTTGAAGGTTAGTGCCACATCCACCGAGAACACAGAAGACGAGAAATCGGGTTGGATGATCCGCCCAGACAATTATCTGTTGACCAGACCTTCCGCCGAGGTAAAGTACGCCGCTAAATACATCCCCAACCAATTTCGCATTCCCACGCATCCAAGCACTAAACCGATAAGTCCATAAAGTACCAACTTTAAATCTGAGTGCATGGCTTGTAATTTTCTTATAGCGTTCATCGTTAGAATTAGTCGAATTTCTATCAAGTAATAATTGTGCGCTAAAACCATTGGCGGCGGCCGACCTATGCATAACTTGGCCGAGAAATCAGATAATAGCATCTTGCTAAGCTGAAATTTTCGCGAATTCTCACCAACTCCCCCAAGCCCATCTAGCGGTGGGCTTGGGGCCGCAATGTCGAATCAGCCTTGCGCTGGCTGGCGGCGGTCGAGGAACAGGCTGTTGCCGTGAATTTTCTTGGCCTGTTTCTTGGATTCCGCAGCCGCCGTGGCGATCTGGTGGTGGGTGTAATACTGGTGCGGTTCGACGCGGATGGCGCCGATCGACAGGCTCATCAGGGAGTAGAACACTTTCTTGCCCTGGCGGTCTTCGCTGAGATAGCCGCCACGCTCGCGGTCGTCGGCGTTGTAGAAGTCCAGTACATTGTGGCTGAAGTCGTCCAGCACCGCCTGGCAGCGGCGCTCCCAGTCTTCGCTCTGGAACAGCACCATGAAGTCGTCGCCGCCGATATGGCCGACGAAGTCGCGGTCCGGGTCGATATAGCTGCGCAGGAGGTTGCCGGTCAGCTGGATCACGTCGTCACCGCGACGGTAGCCGTACACATCGTTGAACGGCTTGAAGTGGTCCAGGTCGAAGTAGCAGACCCAGAAGCGGGTGCCGCTTTCCAGCAGGCGATCGATGTGTTCGTTGATCGGCACATTGCCGGGCAGCTGCGTCAGCGGGTTGGCGTAGCGGGCGGCGTGGATCTGCATCTGCGTGATCTCGCGCATCAGGTCGTGGCCGGTGCCCATGCCGAGATAGCGCCCCTGATCGGTGATGATGAAGCCGTTGAACAGGTGGTGCGCGTCGGCCTCGGCCATGCGGTAACTGAGTTCCTGCAGGCTGGTGTTGCGGTCGGCGATCAACGGATTGCGGTCCATGAACTGCTTGCACGATTTTTTGCCGTACAGTTCGCGCTCGTAGGGACGGGCGAAGTGTTCGATCATGTCGAAGCGGTTGATCAGGCCCAGCGGCTGCCCATTGTCGACTACCGGGATGATCTGTAGCTTGGGCTCGTGCTGGAAAATCTCATAGACCTCGTTGTTGGTGGTGCCGGTCGATACCGCCTGTACCTGGTGCAGCAGCTTGTGGATGCTGACGGCGTGCTTGTCGTTGCTGCGCTGCGGGTAGACTGCGACGCCGTTGCGCGACAGTGCCTTGACCACTTCGGCCGGCGCGGCGCGGGCTGGCAGCGGGTGAGGGCGGCCCAGGTGGTAGCCCTGGCCCAGGGCAACGCCGACGTCGCGCAGCACCAGCAGCTCGGCCTGGGTTTCGATGCCCTCGGCGATCACGCGGGTGTTGGACTTTTCCGCGATTTCCTGGATCGAGCGCACGAACTGCAATTTCACCGGGTCGTGGTTGATACCCTGGATGAAGTGCATGTCGATCTTGACGTATTCCGGGCGCAGTTCGGACCACAGGCGCAGGCTGGAGAAGCCTTCGCCGAGGTCGTCGATAGCGATCTGAAAGCCCATTTTGCGGTAATGCAGTACCGCTTCGCGCATCAAATCATAGTCGTAGGTCGGCTGGTTTTCGGTCAGTTCGATGATGACGCGGGCCGGGTTGATGCCGATCTGGTGGATCACTTCCAGCGTCTCGCCATGGCGGGCGTCGCGCTGCAACAGCGATTCCGGGCTGACGTTGAGGAACAGCTTGCCCGGCAGTTGCAGTTCGGCGAAGCGCTCCAGCACGACCTTGCGGCATAGGTGCTCGACCTCCACCGTCAGGCCGTTGATACGCGCCACCTTGAACAAATTCATGGGTGAATGCAACGGACTGTCGGATGGCCCGCGTATCAAACCTTCATAGGCGATGATTTCGCCCGTCTGCATGTGTACAATCGGTTGAAACAGCGCACTCAGCTGCTTGCGCGCCAAAATGTCATATAAATGCGCGCGCAGCATGGCATCCTCATCCTCTTCGCGAGGTTTAAGGTAGGTGACGGTAGCGCCACCGGATGGCTGGAGTGCGGAAGTCACGATGAATCGTTTGCCAAATGTCGGTTTAACTGTACGATCATAGTTTCCGTTTGTGACCGGATGATGAATTTAGGAAATAAATATGCCAGGCTGTCTCCGCCGTAATGTCGTTGTGAGTTTCCTTTTTGCTCCCGCCGTCGCCGGTGCGACCGGCGTTGCAGTGCAAGTGCAAGACGCCACTGGCAAGGTGCTACCCGATACCGTCATCTATATTGAAGCGGAAGGTGGCGCGGCCACCGGCAAGCCCGGCACCGCGCTGATCGAGCAGAAGGGGCTGAAGTTCCTGCCGCTGGTGACCGTGGTGCAGACCGGCGCCATGATCAATTTCCCGAATAACGACAAGGTCCGCCACCACATTTATTCGTTCTCGCCGGCGCACAAGTTCGACCAGAAGCTGTATTCGGGCCAGGCGGCGTCGCCGCAGGTGTTCGACAAGGCCGGCACGGTGGTCCTCGGCTGTAATATCCATGACAAGATGATCGCCTACATCAAGGTGGTCGATACGCCGTATTTCGCCAAGACCGATGGCGCCGGCGCGGTGCGGATCGATTTGCCGGCGGCTGGCAAGTACGTCGTCAAGGCCTGGCACTACAATACGGTAGGCGGCGCCACACCCGAGCAGGTCCTGACGGTGAAAATCGGCGAACTGGCCACCGCCATCTTCAAGCTGCCGATGAAGCCGATCGTGGTGGGGGACCCTGGCACATGAAAATGGATTTCCGTTTCCGCAGTCTCGAAAGCCGCATCGTCACGCTGTTCCTGGTGCTGATCGTTGCGGTGCAGCTGATTGGATTGCTGGTGATCCAGCGCGGCATCGACAACAATGCGCGCCTGGCCATCAGCGCCGAACTGAATAACGGTGCCAAGGTATTCAGCCGCCTGCTGGAGCAGAATGCGCAAAGCCTGCGCTTCGGTGCGCGGCTGCTGGCGCGCGACACGGCTTTTGTCGCGGCCATCGGCAATAATGACGAGAGCGACCGCGCCACCATCGAGTCGGCGCTGGAGAACAGCGGCCGGCGCATCAAGGCTTCGCTGTCGATGCTGATCAACGACGAACGCAAGATCACCGCCACCACCAATCCCGCGCAATCGGCAGCGCTGGAGAATATGGCGCTGTCGCTGCTGGATGCGGCCGAAGCGGCCGACGGCGCCATCGGCATTGCGATTGTCGATCACCGGCCGTTCCAGATCGTCGCCATGCCGGTCAAGGCGCCGATTACCATTGGCTGGATCGTCATGACTTTCCCGATCGACCGCCAATTGGCGAACGATATGCGTGAAGTCAGCGCGCTGCACACCACGGTGCTGACCCGCGACCAGCAGGGCAAGTGGCTGCAGGCTGGTTCCACCTTCGTCGGCCCGTCGGCGCAGGCAGTGGTCGACCAGTTGCAGACGCTCGGCCCGACCAAGCCCGCACTGCCCTTCGATATGACGGTGGAAACCGCCCAATACAGCGCCCGCCTGCTGTCCATCGGCGAAGACAACGGCCAGACCGCCAGCGTACTGCTGGCGCGCTCGATCGATGAAGCCACCGCCGAATACCGGCGCCTGGAACGCTGGCTGGTGGGCCTGACGCTGGCTGGCATCGTTGCCTCGGTGCTGGCCATCGTGTTCACCGCCAAGCGCATCGCCCAGCCGATCAGCGCACTGGTGACCACCGCCAAGCGCCTGGAGGGCGGCGACTACAAGACGCCGATCGACAGCACGCGCGAGGACGAAATCGGCCAGCTGGCGCACGCCTTCGATGCCATGCGTGAAGGGATCTCCAAGCGCGAGCAGGAAATCCGCCGCCTGGCGTACTGGGACACGCTGACCAACCTGCCGAACCGCGCGCAATTCGTGCTGCTGCTGAATGACGCGCTGCTGGAAGCGAACCGCCGTGGCGAAGCGGTGTTCGTGCTGATGATGGACCTGGACCGCTTCAAGCACGTCAACGACGTCATGGGTCACAGCTTCGGCGACGCCTTGCTGCGCCAGGTGGCGGGGCGTTTGCAGCTGCTGCTGGCGAACCGTCGCCAGTCGTCGGCGCAGGTGGCGCGGCTGGGCGGCGATGAATTTGCCGTGCTGCTGCCGGCTGCGAATACCGATGCGGCGCAGGCGATGGCGGCTGAAATCCTGCTGGCGCTGGAAACGCCGCTGTCGCTGGAGGACCAGATGGTCGACATCGGCGCCGGCCTGGGCATCGCCGGCTATCCGGATCATGCCGATGATGGCGAGACGCTACTGAGCATGGCCGAAGTGGCGATGTACACCGCCAAGCAGCGCAACGACGGCGCCGTCATCTACGATGCGGCAATGGACAAGGGCAGCGCCAAGAGCCTGTCGCTGCTCACCGAGCTGCGCAACGCGGTCGAGCGCAACGAGTTCCGTTTGCATGTGCAGCCGAAGATATCGCTGGAAAGCGGTAAAGTGGTGGGCATGGAGGCGCTGGTGCGCTGGGTGCATCCGGAGCGCGGCAATGTGTTCCCCGACGAGTTCATTCCGTTCGCCGAGCAGACCGGCTTTATCCGCGTGCTGACGCGCTGGGTGATGGAGCGTTCGGCCGAATTGTGCCGCGAGCTGGCCAGCAAAGGACATCACCTGAAAGTGTCGGTCAACCTGTCTACGCGCGACCTGCTGGACCAGGACCTGCCTGCCAAATTTGCCGAGCTGCTGGCACAGCACAAGCTGACGCCTGGCTCGTTCTGCCTGGAGATCACCGAGAGCGCCATCATGGACGATCCGGTACGCGCCCAGCTCACGCTGGAGCGCCTGAGCGCCATGGGACTGGACCTGTCGATCGACGATTTCGGCACCGGTTATTCGTCGCTGGCGTATCTGAAGCGCTTGCCGGTGAATGAGCTGAAGATCGACAAGTCCTTCGTGCTGAATATGGAGAAGGACGAGGGCGACACCAAGATCGTGCGCTCGACCATCGACCTTGGCCACAACATGGGCTTGCGCGTGGTGGCGGAGGGGATCGAGAGCGAAGCGGTCTGGCGGCTGCTGGCGGAGCTGGGTTGCGACCAGGGGCAGGGCTATTTCATGAGCCGTCCGATTCCGGGTGACCAGATGATCGCCTGGCTGGAGAAGTGGCAAGCGCCGGTGATGATCGCCGCGCCGGTGGAAACCGAGGAAACGATCGATAGCTGAATTTGCATTTCGTCTATCGAAAAATGCATTACATCGCATTTTCGCGCGGATGATGGCGTGGCCAGCTTAAGCTGGCGGCACTGTCATCCTCCCGGAAAAATTATGAACCGTCTGCTCGCCGCCATGATCGCGGCTGTCGCTCTGCATAGCCATGCCATTGCCGATGATTTCTCTCCTGGCGCCTTCAAACTGAAAAATGGCCAGCCGAACCAGCTGCTGGTACTGGGTACCGCCCATCTGTCGCAACTGCCGAAAACCTTCGACCCATCCAATCTGAGCGCGTTGCTGGACCGGCTGGCAGCGTGGCATCCGCATGCCATTGCTATCGAAGCTTTGTCCGGTCCTCAATGCGCCTATCTGCGCAGCTATCCGGAACGCTATGCGGACACGATTAAATTCTACTGCTGGGACACCACGCCCGCGCGCGAGGCCAACGGCCTGGATGTGCCGGGAGCGACTGCGCTGGCGGAACGCATGCTGGCGTCCTGGCCGGATGCGCCAATCGCTGCGCAGCGGCGCCAGCTGGCATCGCTGCTGCTGGCGGCGGGTGAGCCGGCATCGGCGACGGTGCAGTGGCTGCGCCTGCCGGTTGCGGAGCGTCGCGCCGGCGATGGCCTGGACCAGAAGCTGGTCGAGATCCTGGAAACGCTGCGACAGAAACGCAATGAAGATTATCTGATCGCGGCACCGTTGGCCGCGCGGCTCGGCCACGAACGCGTCTACCCGATGGACGATCACACCTCCGACGCGCCGGCCACCGATGAAAAAGCCGCTGGCGAGGCAATCATGAAAGCGTGGGATAACCGCCATACCAAAGAACGCAGCAAGACCTCGGCGGAACTGGAGGCTCATCTGGACACGCCCACTGGCGTGCTGGCCATGTACCGTGCCTACAATGGCGCCGAACAAGGAGAACTGACCTTCCGCAGCGACTTCGGCGCGGCGCTGGAAGAACCGTCACCGCAGCGCTTCGGCCGTAACTACGTTGGCTCGTGGGAGACGCGCAACCTGCGCATGGCAGCCAACATCCGCGAGGTAATGACCACGCAGCCGGGCGCGCGCATGCTGGTCATCGTTGGCGCTTCGCACAAAGGATACCTGGATGCTTATCTGAATCAGATGCACGACGTGCGCGTCATCAGCACCGAAGCGCTTTTGCGCACCGAATAAAACACGCTGATCATGCCCGCATGGCGTTGCTTATTTATTACAAAGCGCGCTATGATCGATAGACATTCCTCGACTACACGGACCCTCGAATGAAGCAATTGAAACAAGCAGCGCTGGCTGCCGCAGTACTGATGGCGCAGGGCGCCACCGCACAAACCTGCAACGTCGCTGGCGCAGGCCTGACTTATCCGGTCACCCGCACGATGGAACAGCAGGACAATTACCATGGCACGGTCATCGCCGATCCTTACCGCTGGCTGGAAGACGCCAACAGCGCGGAGACCAAGGAATGGGTGGACGCACAAAACAAGCTGACGCAGGGCTACCTGTCGCAGATTCCAGGCCGCGAGGCGATCAAGGCGCGCCTGACCAAGCTGTGGAATTATGAGCGTTTCAGCGTGCCGTTCAAGGAAGGCGGCCGCTATTTCTACAGCCGTAACGACGGTCTGCAAAATCAGGCGGTGCTGTACACCACCAAGACACTGGCCGACGTGCCTCGCCTGCTGCTTGATCCGAACACGCTGGCCGCCGACGGCACTGTGGCGCTGGCCGGCCTGGCCGTCAGTCCGAACGGGCGTTACCTGGCGTACAGCACTGCGGCGTCGGGCTCCGACTGGAACGAGATCAAGGTACGCGACATCGACAGCGGCAAGGATGTCGAGGACCACATCAAGTGGGTCAAATTCTCGCGCACCGCCTGGCTGCACGACGGTTCCGGCTTCTTCTACAGCCGCTACGACGAACCGAAGGAAGCCACCAAGCTGGCCGACGTCAACTACTTCCAGAAGCTGTACTTTCACAAACTGGGCACGCCGCAAAGTGCGGACGTGCTGGTGTACGAGCGTCCCGACCACAAGGACTGGGGCTTCGGCGCCGAAGTCACCGAAGATGGCCGCTTCCTGGTGATTCACGCCTCGCAAGGCACGGAGAACAAGAACCGCATCTTCTACAAGGACTTGAGCAAGAAGGATGCGAAGGTGGTCGGGCTGCTGGAGGAATTCGACGCCGCCTATGACTTCATCGGCAATGACGGTCCGGTGTTCCTGTTCCGTACCGAACGCAATGCGCCGCGCGGCCGCATTGTCAGCATCGATACGCGCAAGCCGGGTGTGCTGAACTGGAAGCAGATCGTCCCGGAAAGCAGCAACACCATGGTGTCGGCATCGCTGGTCAACAACCAGCTGCTGGTGGATTACCTGAGCGATGCGCATAGCCTGGTCAAGGTCTTCGACCTGAAAGGCAAGGCGCTGCACGACATCGAACTGCCAGGCCTGGGCACCGCCGGCGGTTTCAGCGGCAAGCGTTCGGACACCGAAACCTTCTATTCGTACACCAGCTTCAATACGCCGTCGACCATTTATCGCTACGACCTGAAGACCAACCAGAGCAGCATCTATCGTCAGCCGAAGGTGGATTTCGACCCGGGCGCGTTTGAAACCCGCCAGGAATTCTTCACCTCGCGCGATGGCACCAAGGTGCCGATGTTCATCGTCTCGAAGAAGGGGCTGAAGCTGGATGGCAGCAACCCGACCTATCTGTATGGCTACGGCGGTTTCAATATCTCGCTGACGCCGGCGTTCTCGGTGGCCAACCTGGCGTGGCTGGAAATGGGCGGCGTCTATGTGGTGGCCAACCTGCGCGGCGGTGGCGAGTATGGCGAATCGTGGCACGCGGCCGGCACCAAGCTGCAAAAGCAGAACGTCTTCGATGACTTCATCGGCGCCGCGGAATGGCTGGTGCAGCACAAGGTAACGTCGCCGGCCAAGCTGTCGATCGGTGGCGGCAGCAACGGCGGCCTGCTGGTCGGCGCGGCGATGACCCAGCGCCCGGACCTGTTCGCGGCGGCGATTCCGCAAGTGGGCGTGCTGGATATGCTGCGCTTCCATAAGTTCACCATCGGCTGGGCGTGGACCTCGGACTATGGTTCGTCCGATAACGCGGAAGAGTTCAAGGCGCTGGTCAAGTATTCGCCGCTGCACAACCTGAAAAGGGGCACCTGCTACCCGGCGACCATGATTACCACCGCCGACCATGACGACCGCGTGGTGCCTGCGCACAGCTTCAAGTTCGCGGCCACCGCGCAGGCCGACCAGGCGCCCGGCGGCGCGCCGATCCTGATCCGCATCGACAGCAAGGCCGGTCACGGCGCCGGCAAGCCGACCAGCAAACAGATCGAGGAAGTTACCGATCGCTGGGGCTTCCTGACGCGCGCGCTGAACATGGCTGACGGCCAGCAGACGCCAGCCAGCACCCACGCAACGGCGGGTCAGTAATGCGGGCCGCGCCGACCTTAAGGCCGCTGCTGCTGGCGGTGGCAATTGCCATAGCGTTCCCGGTCGGCGCAGTCGCCGCCGGCGCGGAGGCCGCCGCCAGTACGCCGGCGGTGAAGCAGTTCACTGATGTCACGCGCGGATTGCAATCGCAGCCGGGCTTCATTGACGTCTGGCGTGACATTGCCAAGGGCAGGGTGCTGCTGTCGGTCGGCGCATTGGAACAACCCTTCCTGCTCGCCAGCTCCTTGCCGTACGCGCTGGGCTCCAACGATGTAGGCCTGGACCGCGCACAGTCGGGCGACATGCGCATGGTCCACTTTGAGAAACACGGCGGCAAGCTGTTCCTGGTGCAGGACAACACCGGCTACGTCGCCAACTCCGCTGACGGCGACGAGCGCGCGGCGGTGCGCGAGTCGTTCTCGAATTCCGTGCTATGGTCGGGCGACATCCTTGCCAGCGACAATGACCGCCATGTGGTCGACTTTTCCAGCTTCCTGCTGGCGGACCGCCACGGCATCGCCGCGCGGCTGGCCGGCGCAAAGCAGGGCGCCTACGCTATCGATCCGGCGCGCAGCGCCGTGCTGGCAGCTGAAGCCAAGGCTTTCCCGGACAACGTGGAACTCGAAGCGCAGCTGACCTTTGCCGGGTCCGGGCAAGGTGAGTTCGTGCGCCAGGTGGCGGCCGATCCGGCCAGCCTGTCGATGCGCCAGCGCATCAGCATCATGCGCCTGCCGAAGCTGGAAGCGGCCGGCGGCTGGCAACCACGCACCTACCACCCATACTCGGGCGGTTTCGACACCAGCTACTTCGACTTCGCCACACCGCTCGCCAGCAGCATCGACGTACACTGGCAGGTGCGGCACAAGCTGGAAAAGACCGATCCCGCCGCTGCCGTCAGCGGAGTGAAAAAGCCGATTGTTTACTATGTTGATCGTGGTGCGCCCGAGCCGGTCCGTTCGGCGCTGATCGAGGGCGCGTCGTGGTGGGCCAGTGCGTTTGAAAAAGCCGGCTTCAAGGATGCCTACCGCGTCGAGCTGCTGCCGGAAGGTGTGGACGCGCAGGATATCCGCTACAACGTCATCACCTGGGTGCATCGCGCCACGCGTGGCTGGTCTTACGGGAGCGCGCTGGCCGATCCGCGTACCGGCCAGATCCTGCGCGGCGCCGTCACGCTGGGTTCACAGCGCGTGCGCCAGGACATCCTGATCGCCGAAGCGCTGCTGGCGCCCTACGGCAAGAACGCGCCGGCCGACAAGGCGAAACTGGCCGAGCAAATGGCGCTGGCGCGCCTGCGCCAGTTGTCGGCGCACGAAGTGGGACACACGCTGGGCTTTGCCCACAACTTTGCCGCCAGCCGCATCGGCAATGGCTCGGTGATGGATTACCCGCATCCGATCCTCAAGCTGAACGCGCAGGGCGAGGTCGACCTGTCCAACGCCTATGGGATCGGCGTCGGCGCCTGGGACGATTACATCGTCAAGTACATCTATGGCGACTTTGGCGGCGGCGCGCAGGAACAGGCGGCGCTGGCCAAGTTGCGGGGCGAGGCGCGCGCCGCCGGCCTGCTGTACTCCAGCGACCAGGATGCGCGTGCGCCGGGCGCCAGTCATCCCGACGGCGTGCTGTGGGATTTCGGCCCGGACCCGCTGAAGACCTGGGATCAGCTGGGCGCCGTGCGCCAGCGCGCGCTGGCCAGCTTCTCGCCAGACGTGCTGCCGGACGCCCGCCAGATCGGCGAGCTGGAAGCGCGCCTGGTCCCAGTCTACCTGTTGCAGCGCTATCAGGGCGAAGCGGTGGCGCGCTTGATCGCTGGCGGAGAGTTCGATTACACCAGCGCTGGCGACGTCAAGTCAGGTATCGCGAAAGCTGGTGTGCGCACCACGCCAGCGGCCGTGCAGCGCCAGGCCATTGCGCGCTTGACTGACACGCTGCGCGCCGAATATCTGGCGTTGCCGGCCAATGTGCTGGACGTGCTGACGCCACCGGCTGCCGGCCATGAACGCAGCCGCGAATACTTCCTGACCCGTATGGACTCGGTATTCGATGCATTCTCGATCGCCGAAGCCGGCGCCGCGCAGACCACCGGCTTCCTGCTGGACGCCGGCCGCCTCAATCGCCTGGCCTGGCAGCACGCGCGCGACGCGCAGCAGCCGGGCGTACAGGATGTGCTGGTGCAATTGCTGGACAAGACCTGGAAGCGCGCCACGGTGCCGGCCAGCGTCGTCGGCGGCGAAGCGGTACAACTGTCTGCCAACTGGGTGGTGCTGGACAGCATGCTCGGCCTGCTAGGCACCGGTAAGCTGCATCCGCAGGTGGCGGCGGAAGTGCGGCAGTCGACGGTGGAGTTATCGCAGTGGCTGCAGAAAAATCCGGGCAAGGGCGTCACCGCCGCCAGCCGCAAACAGGCAGCCGAGCACATCGCCGCCTACATGAAAGATCCGCAAAGCGTGAAGCTGCGCAGCGGCTGGCCGGTTCCCCCTGGTGCGCCGATTTGAAGCTGGGCGCACCAAAATAATGCCTTGCTTTAGTGCGCACCGGGCCGGTGCGCATTTTTGCACCATTTGAAAATTCATTGAAATCAATCACTTAAAAATTGCACCAAATTGGAACGATTATTGCTTCTTGGATTAAACGTTTTTAATTTTTGCATTGTTTTGGGGAGTGATCTTGATGGATGCACACAAAGACGGCGCCAACGCGTTATTTATTCTGCTCGGCGCCATCATGATACTGGCCATGCACGCCGGCTTCGCCTTCCTGGAGCTGGGCACGGTGCGCAAGAAAAACCAGGTCAACGCGCTGGTGAAGATCCTGGTCGATTTCGCGGTGTCGACCATTGCATACTTCTTTATTGGCTACAGCATTGCCTATGGCATCAATTTCTTCTCCTCAGCCGATGTCCTGGCGGACAAGAACGGCTACGAGCTGGTCAAGTTCTTCTTCCTGCTGACGTTTGCGGCGGCGATCCCGGCGATTATCTCCGGTGGCATTGCCGAGCGCGCGCGCTTTCACCCGCAGACCATCGCTACTGCCTTGCTGGTCGGCCTGGTCTATCCTTTCTTTGAAGGCATCGCGTGGAATGGCCGCTTCGGCATCCAGGATTGGCTGACGCATACCTTCGGCGCCGCCTTCCACGACTTTGCCGGCTCGGTGGTGGTGCATGCTGTAGGCGGCTGGATCGCGCTGCCGGCGGTACTATTGCTGGGCGCACGTCGCGGCCGTTATATGAAGAACGGTGGCATGGCGGCGCATCCGCCATCGTCGATTCCCTTCCTGGCGCTGGGCGCCTGGATTCTTACTGTCGGCTGGTTCGGCTTCAACGTGATGAGCGCGCAGTCGCTGGACAAGATGAATGGCCTGGTGGCGGTGAACTCGCTGATGGCCATGGTCGGCGGCACGCTGGTGGCGCTCATGATGGGCAAGAATGATCCCGGCTTCGCCTACAACGGCCCGCTGGCCGGCCTGGTTGCCGTTTGTGCCGGCTCGGACCTGATGCATCCTCTGGGCGCCCTGGTAACTGGCGGCATCGCCGGTGCGGTATTCGTCTGGATGTTCACGCTGGCGCAAAACAAGTGGAAAATTGACGATGTGCTGGGCGTGTGGCCGTTGCACGGCCTGTGCGGCGCCTGGGGCGGCATCGCTGCTGGCATCTTCGGCCACGAGGCGCTGGGTGGAATAGGCGGCGTGTCGCTGTGGTCGCAGTTGGTCGGCACGCTAATGGGCGTGGCGATTGCGTTGTTGGGCGGCTACATCGTCTATGGATTGCTGAAAGCCACGATGGGCCTGCGCCTCGATCCGGAACAGGAATTTCAGGGGGCTGACTTGGCTATCCATCGCATCAGCTCGACACCAGAACGCGAAGCGGATTAGCTGTCAAGTTGATGAAAAGAAATTTTTTATTGTGTTGATTTCAATTGACAACTTGCTAAAGTTCAATGGATACTTAAATGGAAGTAAAACCATATTAATATGCATTCAAAGGTAACCACATGAACAAATTCTTTCGCGCGCCTCTAGCGTTTGCTTTCGCCGTCGGCATGATGTCGTCGGCTCAAGCAGTAAACTATGTTTCTGTTGCGGGCAACGACATCACATTCTATTACGATGCTGATTTTTGGGGCCTGAACGCGGGATCGGTAAGCGGGAATTCGATTTCATTTGGCGTCGATCCATCCTACTCCTTGCTCGCCAAGGTCGCGAGCAACAAGCCTGCTGGTACCAATGTCCAGACTTACGCTGACAGCGCATCCGCTGCAGTGATTGCTGTGGCACACAATGGTTATGTGCTGAATTCGGCCGTTGGATTCAATCTGCAAGGTAGCTATGGCGGCGTCAACGGCGGCTCCGCAATGACCACGACGGCCGGCGGCGATATTTACGGTGGTACGTTCGCGAGCGGAGTGTTCAACTCGGGCAACTACATCAATTCATACAGCGTCGGTTTTGCCAGCGACGCCCAGTCGCCAGCGGCTGGTAATATCAACGTGTCGCAATCCGGTGGCGACAATGGCATCCAATACTCTGCGTTGGGACTGGACGCCCTGATTTACGCTAACGTGTATCAACATGGCCCAGGCAACCTCTCGCTGGACGTGGCCTCGGCACGCTATGAATTTTCCGTTTCGGCAGTTCCAGAGCCGGAAACCTATGGCATGTTGCTGCTGGGACTCGGTGCGCTAGGCTTCATCGCCCGCCGCAAGCGCTCGGCTTGAGCGCTTGACGCCGCTGGCGTTCGTTAGCGGTGAATTACTATCAGCAGTGCCTTCGCTTCAGTTTTGCCGACGTTGCGAATGATGTGCTGCTGATCGGCTGGGTAGCGCGCGGTCGCTCCCAGCTTCACTTTCTTCTTACTCGTCCCCACCTCCAGTTCGACTGAGCCGTGCAGCAGCGTCAAGTGCTCCTGCGCGCCCGGATCGTGGCCTTGCGAGGCCAGTTCGCCGCCCGGCGACAGTGTCAGTTCATACCATTCATATTTGCTAGCCAGTTCCAGCGGCCCCAGGATGCGTAACACGTAGCCGGCGTGCAGGCCGGGCAGCGTGGGCGTCTCATGTGCCTCGACTACGCGGATGGTTTCCGTCGGCCGCTCGCTGGTGGCCAGCAATTCGCCGATCTGCACGCCCAGGGCGTTGGCCAGCCGCCAGGTAATCGCGATGGTCGGATTGGCCTTCTCGCGTTCTATTTGCGATAACATGGACTTGGAAACGCCGGCGATGCGCGACAGGTCTTCGAGCGTCAGGCCACGCGCCAGGCGCAGGCGTTGCAGGGCGGCGCCGACTTCCGGCGGGGCATTATTTGGGGCAGGTGTTGTCATTGTTATTGGGTTGCGGAGTTCACTGGATCGCTATAAAATTCAATATATCGAATTTGAATTCGACATAACGAATTTCGCATAAGATAGTGAAATCGTATCACACACAAGGACCATCATGAGCGATCAAAAAAGCAACTTCTACAGTGGCCTCCAGCAGAATCTGGAACAATTGCGCGAGCAGGGGCTGTACAAGCCGGAGCGCGTGCTGGCGTCGCGCCAGGGCTCGGAAGTGGTCAGCGAAGATGGTCGCACCCTGATTAATATGTGCGCCAACAACTACCTCGGCCTGTCGGGCCAGGAGTGGGTGGCGCAAGCCTCCATCGACGCAACCGAAAAGTACGGCTACGGCCTGTCGTCGGTACGCTTCATCTGCGGCACGCAGACTGTACACAAGCAGCTGGAGCAGGCGATCTCCAAATTCCTCGGCACCGAAGACACGATCCTGTACGCAGCCGCCTTCGACGCCAACGGCGGCGTGTTCGAGCCGCTGTTCGACGAAAACGACGCCATCATCTCCGATGCGCTGAACCACGCGTCGATCATCGACGGCATCCGCCTGTGCAAGGCGGCGCGCTTCCGCTACGCCCACAACGACATGGCCGACCTGGAGCAGCAGCTGCAAGCCGCCGCCGACAAGCGCCACAAGATCATCGTCACCGACGGCGTGTTCTCGATGGATGGCACGATTGCGCAACTGGACCAGATCGTGGCACTGGCCGACAAGTACGGCGCGCTGGTGATGATCGACGAATGCCACGCCTCCGGCTTCATGGGCAAGACCGGCCGTGGCACGCACGAGCACCACAATGTGGTCGGCAAGATCGACATCATCACCGGCACGCTGGGCAAGGCGCTGGGCGGCGCCATGGGCGGTTTTACCTCCGGCCGCAAGGAAGTGATCGAGATGCTGCGCCAGAAATCGCGGCCATACCTGTTCTCCAACACGCTGGCGCCATCGATCGCCGGCGCCTCGCTGGCGGTGCTTGAGCGCTTGTCCTCGTCGACCGAGCTGCGCGACCGCCTGCACGAAAATACCGCCTACTTCCGCAAGGAGATCGAGCGACTTGGCTTCACCATCAAGCCAGGCACGCACCCGGTGGTTCCTGTGATGCTGTTCGACGCGCCGGTGGCGCAAAAGTTCGCCGCCCGCATGTATGAGCTAGGCGTGCTGCTCAGCGGCTTCTTCTACCCGGTGGTGCCGATGGGCCAGGCGCGCGTGCGCGTGCAGTTGTCGGCCGCGCATACCCGCGAGCAGCTGGACACCGTGCTGAAAGCATTCGAACAGGCTGGCCGCGAACTGGGCCTGCTGAAGAACTAAACATCAGGAACAATGAAATGAGTCAGCAAAAAATTCTCGTCATCGGCGCCAATGGCCAGATCGGCAGCGAACTGGTGGAAGCACTGGCGGCGCAGCACGGCGCGCAGAACGTCATCGCCAGCGATGTCTCTCCCACCAACCTGTATGGCGCGGCGCGCTACACCACGCTGAATGTGCTGGATAAGCAGGCGCTGTGCGACCTGGTTACGTCAGAAGGCGTCACCCAGGTCTACCAGCTGGCGGCGATGCTGTCGGCCACCGGCGAAGCGGCGCCGCTGAAAGCGTGGACGCTGAACATGGACGGCCTGTTGAACATCCTGGAAGTGGCGCGCGAGCGCGGCACCATCGGCAAGCCGCTGAAAGTATTCTGGCCGTCGTCAATCGCCGCCTTCGGCCCGAACACGCCTGCCGCCGATACACCGCAGTTGACGGTGATGGACCCGACCACCATCTATGGCATCAGCAAGCTGGCCGGCGAGCGTCTATGCGAATACTACTTCCTGAAGTATGGCGTTGACGTGCGCTCGATCCGCTACCCAGGCATCATCAGCTACAAATCGCCTCCGGGTGGCGGCACCACCGATTACGCCATTGCGATCTTCCACTCGGCGCTGCGCGGCGAGCGTTATGAATGCTTCCTCGGTCCGCAGACCACGCTGCCGATGATTTACATGCCCGACGCCATCCGCGCCACCATCGAACTGATGGACGCGCCGGCGGAGCTGGTGAAAGTGCGTTCCTCGTACAACGTGGCCGGCGTGTCGTTCAATCCGGAACAGCTGGCGGAAGCGATCACCCGCAAGCTGCCGGACTTCAAAATCGCCTACAAGCCAGATAGCCGCCAGGCCATCGCTGACTCCTGGCCGCAAAGCCTGGACGATGCCGCCGCCACCGCAGACTGGGGCTGGAAAGCGCGCATCGGCGTGGATGAAATGGTTGACAGCATGCTGGCCAATATCGACGTCAGCCTGGGCAAGGCCGCCTGAGAGCGCGCCGCCAACGAGAAAGAGAGAGACAACAGATGGACATGAGCGTTTTTGATTTATTCAAGATCGGTATTGGTCCATCGAGCTCACACACTGTGGGCCCGATGGTTGCCGCGCGCCGGTTTTTGCAGGACAACGCTCCGCTGGATGACGTGGCCGAAGTGAAGGCCGAACTCTATGGCTCGCTGGCGCTGACCGGCATCGGCCACGCTACCGACAAGGCCGTGCTGCTTGGTCTGATGGGCGAAACGCCGCAAGGCGTCAATCCAACGCAGGTAGACGCGCAACTGGCCGCCGCCGAAGCGGCCGGCCAGCTCGCGCTGCTCGGCCAGCACGCCGTGCCGTTCAAGCGCGGCACGCATCTGGTCTTCCACATGGCCGAATCGCTGCCGGAGCACCCGAACGGCATGCGTTTCACGCTGACGCGCAAGGATGGCGGTGTGTCCAGCAAAGTGTATTACTCGGTCGGTGGCGGGTTTATCCGCGAAGAGGGCGAGGAAGCGACGGCGGTTGCGACGGTTGCCGTGCCTTACCCGTTCGGCACCATGGACGAACTGCTGGCGCACGGCGTGCGCAGCGGCCTGACCATCCCGCAGATGCTGCGCGCAAATGAGTGCGTCCGCATCAGTGACGAAGAGCTGAATGCCGGTCTGGATAAAATCTGGCGCGTCATGCGCGACTGCATCACGCATGGCCTCGAAACACCAGGGCAACTGCCGGGTGGCTTGAACGTCAAGCGCCGTGCCGCCAGCTTGTGGACGCAAGCGCAAGCCAACGCCGGCAATCCAAACAGCCTGCCGCACGATGCGCTGCATCAGGTGAGCCTGTACGCGATGGCGGTCAACGAGGAAAACGCCGCCGGCGGCCGCGTGGTCACCGCGCCGACCAACGGCGCGGCCGGCATCATCCCCGCCGTGCTGCGTTACTACGCGGAAGACTGCAAGCCGAGCGACCCGGCCACCGGCGTGCGCAACTTCCTGCTGACCGCTGCGGCCATCGGCATGCTGTGCAAGCGGAATGCTTCGATCTCCGGTGCCGAAATCGGCTGCCAGGGTGAAGTTGGCGTGGCCTGCGCCATGGCCGCTGCCGGCCTGGTGGCGGCACTGGGCGGCAGCAATGGCCAGATCGAGAACGCCGCCGAAATCGGCATCGAACATCATCTGGGCATGACCTGCGATCCCATTGGAGGGCTGGTGCAAATTCCCTGCATCGAGCGCAACGGCATGGGCGCCGTCAAGGCCATCACGGCCGCCTCGCTTGCTCTGAAAGGTGACGGCACCCACTTTGTCAGCCTGGACGAAGTCATCGAAACCATGCGCCAGACCGGCGCCGACATGCAGGCCAAATATAAAGAAACCTCGCTAGGCGGCCTGGCGATACACGTCATCACCGTCAATCACGCTGCCTGCTGAGACAGCGGTCCTTCAGCATAAAACATGAAATTGCCTTATAGTCACTAGCGTGAATAAGCGGTGAGAATAAGAATCATGTTGATTGCGATGAAAATCTGGTTGCGGTGCCTGTTGATAGCGCTGCTGGTAATTGGTACTGCAAACGCGCAGACGAGTGATTCCGCCGCCGGCGCCAGGCAGTTGTGGCAGTTGATCGACTACGTCGCGGTCGACTACGGTGGTGCGGTGGAAAACGGCAAGGTGGCAAGCACTTCCGAATATGCGGAAATGCTGGACTTCACCGACAACGCCGCCAGGCAGGCCGCAAGCTTGCCGCCGCATGCCTCTCAGTCGGCGGTGGTGGTGGCGGTTGCCGACCTGCGGGCGGCCGTCATGGCCAAGGCGGATGCGTCCGACGTGAAACGCCTGGCGCATCGGGCCAATGCCTTGCTGATTGCCGCCTATCCGATTCCGGTAGCGCCGAAAGCGTTGCCGGATCTGGCGCGTGGCGCGGCGCTGTATGCCGCGCAGTGCGCCTCCTGCCACGGTGTGAGCGGACATGGTGATGGCGCGCTGGCGGCATCGCTGGAGCCCAAGCCGATCGCCTTCTCGGATGCCGAACGCGCGCAGTCGCGCAGCCTGATGGCGCTGTACCAGGTGGTGTCGCAAGGTGTGGAGGGTACGTCGATGGCCAGCTTCGCCGCGTTGCCGGAAGCCGAGCGCTGGGATCTGGCATTCTTCATCGGCAACCTGTCCTTTGATGCTGCAGCCCGCTCACGCGGGGAGAAACTGTGGAAGGATGACCAGGCGCTGCGCGCGCAATTCCCGGATCTGGCCGCAGTCACCACGCTGACGCAGGAAGCCATCGCCGCGAAAATCGGTATGGAAAAGGCGCGTGATCTGACTGCCTACCTGCGCAGCCAACCCGCGCAGGCCGAAGCAAGCAAAGCAAACGGCCTGGCGCTGTCGCGTACGCGCCTGGCGGAAAGCCTGACCGCCCTGCATGCGGGCGACCGCGCCGCAGCGACCACACTGGGCTTGTCCGCTTATCTGGACGGCTTCGAGCCTATCGAGCCGGTAGTCGGCGCCCGTAACAAGTCGCTGCTCGTTGCCGTCGAAAGCGCCATGCTGGCGTATCGTTCGGCAGTCGGCAATGGCGATGTCGCCCAAGCTGACGCCGTCGGCAAGGAGCTCATGCAGCTCTTCACATTGGTCGAGGCCGAACTGGGTGATGCCAAGGCTGACCCGATGACCACCTTTGTCGGCGCGCTGACCATCCTGCTGCGCGAAGGCGTTGAGGCGCTGCTGATCGTGATTGGTATCATCGCCTTCCTGCGCAAGGCGCAGCGCAAGGACGTGATGGTCTATGTCCACGCCGGATGGGCGGGCGCGCTGGCGGCCGGTGTGCTGACCTGGGTGGTGGCGACCTACCTTGTGACGATTAGTGGCGCCAGCCGTGAAGTCAGCGAAGGCGTGGGTTCGGTGTTTGCCGCGCTGGTCTTGTTGAGTGTCGGCCTGTGGATGCACCAGAAGAGTAGCGCCGGCCGCTGGCAAGAATACCTGAGCGAGAAGCTGTCGGCGGCGATGAGCCGCAAGACCGCATGGAGCTTGTTCGCGCTGTCCTTCATCGCCGTGTACCGCGAAGTGTTCGAGACGGTGCTGTTCTACTCCGCGCTGGCAGCGGATGGCAACGGCAGCGCTCTGCTGGGCGGTTTTGCCGCAGCGGTGGTGTTGTTGGCGATCATCGGCTGGGTGCTGCTGCGCTCCAGCGCGCGTATGCCGATCGGGAAATTCTTCTCCTGGACCTCTGGCTTTGTTGCTGTGCTGGCGGTGATCCTGATGGGCAAAGGCGTGGCGGCCTTGCAGGAAGCCGGCTGGGTCGGCGTCACGCCGGTCAGCTTCCCACGCATCGACATCCTGGGCGTGCTGCCGACCGCCGAAACGCTGGGCACGCAAGGCTTGGTGCTGCTGATTTTGCTGGCCGGCTTTAGCTTCAACCGCTTCGCTGCACCGCGCCGCGTGAAGACTTAATTTTCCAGCAGGGCGCGGAAGGCGTCCGCCGCGAGCGGCTTGCTGAAGTGGTAGCCCTGCATCTCGTCGCAGTCCTGCTCGCGCAGGAACTCCAGCTGCTCCATGGTTTCCACGCCCTCGGCGATGGTGGTCAAGCCCAGGCTGCGCGCCATGTTGATGATGGCGCTGACGATGGCCTTGTCCTCGGCGTCGGTGCTGATGTCGCGCACGAAGGACTGGTCGATCTTCAGCTTGTAGACCTTGAACTTCTTCAGGTGGCTCAGCGACGAAAAGCCGGTGCCAAAATCGTCGATCGACATGCGGATGCCGCGGTCGTGCAGCTGGTTCATGGTGGCGATGGCGCCTTGCGGGTCCTGCACCGCCACGCCTTCTGTCAGCTCCAGTTCCAGGTATTCGGGCGGCAGGCCTTCTTCGTACAGGATCTGCGCCACGTGCGAGGGCAGGTCGGCGGTGCGGAACTGGATCGCTGACAGGTTCACCGCCATGACCAGCGGCGGCAGGCCGGCATCCAGCCAGTCGCGCGCCTGGCGCACCGCCTGGCGCAGCACCCAGTCGCCAATCGGGATAATGAGGCCGCTTTCCTCGGCCGCCGGAATGAATTCGGCTGGCGATACCGCGCCCAGCTCCGGTGTGGTCCAGCGCAGCAGTGCTTCTGCGCCGATGATGCGACCGGTTTTCAAGGACACCTGCGGCTGGTACACCACGTGCATCTGTTCGCGCTCCAGTGCATAGCGCAGCGCGTTCACTACTTGCAGGTGGCGCGCGGCGCGCTGCTGCATGGCGGCGGTGAAGAAGCGGAAGTCGTGGCGGCCGGCGCGTTTTACCTGGTACATGGCGGCGTCCGCCCGTTGCAGCAGGGTTTCCACATCCATGCCATCTTCCGGATACATGGCTATGCCTATCGAGGCCGATACCTTCAGATCGTGCAGGCCCACGGTGTAGGACTTGCCGGTCATGTCCAGCAGCTTGCGGGCGACGTCGCTGGCTTCGCTGCTGCCAACATTGCGCAGCACGAAGATGAATTCATCGCCGCCCAGACGCGCCACCAGGTCGCCGTCGCGCAGGCAGCTGGTCAGGCGCAGCGCCAGTTCGGACAGCAGCGAGTCGCCCACCGTGTGGCCCAGCGAGTCGTTGATGTCCTTGAAGTGGTCCAGGTCCAGCATCATCAGCGCCATCGGCGTGCGGCTGGTGCGGGCCTGCTCCAGCAGATGCCGCGCGCGCTCATGCAATTGCGAGCGGTTCGGCAGGCCGGTTAGCACGTCGTAATGCGCCAGGTAGTGCACGCGCTGGTCGGCTTGCTGGCGCACTGTTTCGCGGTCGAAGTTTTTCAGCGCAAACTCGATATCCAGCGTCATTTCCAGCAGCAGCTCGCGGACGTCGTGATCGAAGGCGTTGAGGGTGCTGGAGTAGGGCGCGAAGAAGCCGATGATCTCGCCGTCGCGGCGCAGCGGGATCGCCGCCGACGACGCCCAGCCATAGCGCGTGCCATGTGCGTGCCAGTAGGCCGTCTCCGGCGCGTGCTGATAATCCTGGCACCAGTACGGCTGGCCGCTGTGGTAGGACAGGCCAATCGGCCCGCGCCCCTCTGGCGTGCCTGGATCAAGCGATACCTCCAGCTGGTCGAGATACTCGATGCCGCCGCCAAACGAGGCAGCCACGTTGATGCGGCCATGCTCCTTGTCGATCAGGCCGATCCATGCCATCGCCATGCCGCCGTGGCTGACCACGTCGCGGCAGATGCGCTCAAACAGTTCGGCCTCGCTGTGGCTGCGCACGATGGCCTGATTGCACTGGCTGAGCGCCGAGTAGAGGCGGCTGATGCGCTGGATGCGTTCCAGCGCCTCGCTGCGTTCCGCATCCAGTCGCGTCAGCCCCTGCTGCGTGTGGGCCAGCCAGCCCCACACACTGTCGCGCGCTGTTTCGGGCACGCTCAGCGGCGTGGTGAAGTCGCCGCGCCCCAGTTTCTCCATGTCGGCGCGCAGCTGGTCGACCGAGCAGCCAAGCGCCGCGTCCAGCCGGCGCTTGGCGCGCCACACCAGCAGCACCAGCACGATGGCGCTGAACATGAAGGCGAAGCGGGCCAGGTTGGCGTCAAGCGCGGTTTCCTCGACCAGCAGCCGCGTGCGGCGGTCGACGCTGTCGTTGACGGCGCCGATCGGGCGCATGATGTCGGCCTTGGTGCGGTGGTACGCAGCGTCGTGCAGCATGGCGGTGGCGCCGGCCACGTCGCCCTGCGCGCGCAAATCCATGGCGGATGTCTCCAGGCCCACCAGCTTGTCCGACTCGTTTTTGGCGCTGGCCAGCAGCGCCAGCTCCTCCGGCGAGAAGTGCGCCTCGCGCATCAGTTCCATCAGCGGCGTGGTGATCTCGCCGCCGCGCGGCCGCTGGCCATTGGCCAGGACCAGGTCCCAGTAGACGTTTTCGTAATTGCGCGGGCGCGCGGCGCGGCCTTCGCGGATGTCGACGATTTCCTGGTAGTTCTTGCGGTAGCGCGGGTCGCCGGTGGCCACAAAGGTGCGCGCCATGCGCGTCAGGTCGTCGGAGGACTGGCGCAATTCCTCCACCAGGTTGTGCGAGGCGTAGCGCAGCTCATTGGCCTGGTCGATGCGTTTTTCAGTCCACACGTAGAACATGAACGCCGCCGCCACCAGCAGCAGCGTGCCACAGCAGGCCCACAGATAGCTGATAAATTGAGGTTGGGACGGCGGTACGGGCGACTTCATGATATTCAACGGCGATACTCTGAAGTTTGACAGTATAGGGCATGACCATAAAACAACGTGAATTTCACGGTATCGCCCGAGGCGCACTATAATAACCCCTCGCCTTTGAACCGTCCTGCAGCTCAACTGGAATTTTCTCATTTATGCAATACGTGTCTACTCGCGCCGCGTCGTCGGCCGCCGCCTCGTCTTCCCAACAATTTTCTGACATTCTGCTGGGTGGCCTTGCCACTGACGGCGGCCTGTTCCTGCCTGCGACGTATCCGCAAGTGACCGGCGCTGAGCTGGACGTGTGGCGCCAGTTGTCCTACGCCGACCTGGCATTTGAGATCCTGAAGAAGTTCGCGACCGACATTCCGGAAGCCGACCTGCGCGCGCTGACCGCCAAGACCTATACCAAGGAAGTGTATAAAAACGTCCGCCAGGGCGAGAAAGCCACCCAGATTACGCCGCTGCGCGTGCTCGAAGAGCGTGAGGACGGCACCAGGCTGGTATTGCAGGCGCTGTCCAACGGTCCGACGCTGGCGTTCAAGGACATGGCCATGCAATTGCTCGGCAACCTGTTCGAATACGCGCTGGCCAAGCAGGGCGCGGAACTGAATATTTTCGGCGCCACATCGGGCGATACCGGCAGCGCCGCCGAATACGCGATGCGCGGCAAGAAAGGCATCCGTGTCTTCATGCTGTCGCCGCACAAGAAGATGAGCACCTTCCAGACCGCGCAGATGTTCAGCCTGCAGGACCCGAACATCTTCAACATCGCCATCGAAGGCGTGTTCGATGATGCGCAGGACATGGTCAAGGCCGTGTCGAACGATCTGGAGTTCAAGAGCAAATACAAGATTGGCACGGTCAACTCGATCAACTGGGCGCGCGTGGTCGCGCAGGTGGTGTACTACTTCCGTGGCTATCTGAGCGCCACCACCTCGAACGAGCAGAAAGTCTCGTTCACCGTCCCGTCGGGTAACTTCGGCAATATCTGCGCCGGCCACATCGCCCGCATGATGGGCCTGCCGATCGACAAGCTGGTGGCCGCCACCAATGAAAACGACGTGCTGGACGAATTCTTCCGCACCGGCGTGTACCGCGTGCGCAAGTCGGCCGAGACCTACCATACCAGCAGCCCGTCGATGGACATCTCCAAGGCATCCAATTTCGAGCGCTTTGTCTACGAACTGGTGGGCCGCGACGGCGACCGCACCCGCGCGCTGTTCCAGAAAGTGGAAACCCATGGCGGCTTCGACCTGTCCGGCAAGCCAGGCAGCGATGGCGACGAGTTCAAGCTGGTGGCCAACTATGGCTTCAAGTCCGGCAAGTCGACCCACGACGACCGCGTCAACGTCATTCGCGACGTCGCCGATGATTACGACATCGTCATCGATACCCACACCGCCGACGGCATCAAGGTGGCGAAGGAAAACATGGAACCGGGTGTGACCATGATCGTGCTGGAAACCGCGCTGGCGGCCAAGTTCAACGAAACCATCCTGGAAGCGCTGGGCGTGGACGCCGAGCGTCCGGACGGCTTCGAGAACATCGAAGACCTGCCGCAGAAATTCGTGGTCATGAAGGCGGATGTCGCCGCCATGAAGGCCTACATCGCCGCCAACACGGGCCTGTGATGAGCGAGCCGCGTAAGCCGATGCTGTCGGTCAGCGAAGCGCTGGCGCAGATGCTGGGCGCCGCGCGCCCGGTGGCGGAGACGGAACTCATCCCGACCCTGGCAGCCAATGGCCGCGTGCTGGCCAAGGCGCAGGTCTCCGGCATGAATGTGCCGGGTGCCGACAACACGCAGATGGACGGCTACGCGGTGCGCGCCGCCGATTGCGCCAGTGGCAGCGCGTCGCTGACGGTCTCGCAGCGCATCCCGGCGGGTCACGTCGGCCAGCCTTTGCTGCCGGGGACCGCCGCCCGCATCTTCACCGGCGCGATGATACCGGAGGGCGCGGACGCTGTGGTCATGCAGGAGCAGTGCGAACTGGTGGGCAATGTGGTCACCATCAGGCATGCGCCCAAGTCCGGCGAATGGATACGCCGCGCCGGCGAAGACATCACCCATGGCAGCGTTGTGCTCCCGGCTGGCGCGCGTCTGCGTAGCCAGGAGCTGGGCCTGGCCGCATCGGTCGGCCTGGCGCAACTGCCGGTCAAGCGCAAGCTGCGCGTGGCGGTGTTCTTCACCGGCGATGAGCTGACCATGCCAGGCGAGCCTTTGGCGCCCGGCGCCATCTACAATTCCAACCGCTTCACGCTGCGCGCGCTGCTGGAAAACCTAGGCTGCGAAATCAGCGATTTCGGCATCGTGCCGGATTCGCTGGAGGCAACGCGCTCGGTGCTGCGCGAGGCGGCGCAGGGCAATGACCTGATCGTGACTTCAGGCGGCGTCTCGGTCGGCGAGGAAGATCACATCAAGCCGGCGGTGGAAGCCGAGGGTAAGCTGAATATGTGGCAGATCGCCGTCAAGCCGGGCAAGCCGCTGGCGTTTGGCGAAGTGGGGCAAGCCTTCTTTGTTGGCCTGCCGGGCAATCCGGTGTCCAGCTTCATTACGTTTATGCTATTTGTGCGGCCGTTCGTGCTGCGCCTGCAAGGTGTGGAGGGCGCAGTTGCGCCGCGCGCGTTCCATATGCGTGCTGATTTCGACTGGCCCAAGGCGGACAAGCGCAACGAATTCCTGCGCGCCCGTATCAACGAGGCGGGTGGCGTGGAGCTGTTCCGCAACCAGAGTTCCGGCGTGCTGACGTCGACGGTGTGGGGCGACGGCGTGATCGACAATCCGCCCAACAACCCGATCGCCGCCGGCGATGTGGTGCGATTTATACCGTTTAATGAGTTACTGTACTAATGGCTATTACCGTAAAATTTTTCGCCAGCGTGCGTGAGGCAGTTGGCGCCTCGTCGGAATCGCTGGTTTTACCGCAGGGCGTTGCCACTGTGGGCGCGCTGCGCGAGCACCTGGCCGCGCGTGGCGAGCAATGGCAGCAGGCGCTGGGCCATCCGGCGCTGCGCATGGCGTACAATCAGGTGATGTGCGGCGCCGATACGGCGATTGCCGACGGCGCCGAGGTGGCGTTCTTCCCGCCGGTGACCGGGGGCTGATTTACTTCTTCGCGTGCTTGTCCTTGTAGGTCGTGGTGACATCGTCGCACGCCGGGCAGGCCATGGCGTTGCGGAAGCGGCGCCACGCGGTGTAGGTGAATACGCCCGCCGCGATCAGTGCCCACACGGCGGCGCTGAGATAATCCTCTTTTGCGGTTGAGCCTTTGAACCACTCCACGGCAGCCAGTATCGCGAACAGCGGCACGGCGGCCAGCAGGAAGCGTTTAATCCAGAATATCGCGCCCATCGTCTCTCCCTTTGTTGATTGAATATTGGACCGAATGCATGCAGTCTAGTTTGACACCTTTTCGCGTCGCCGTCATCGGCGGCGGCCCCGCCGGGCTGATGGCCGCGCAGACGCTGGCGCAGGGCGGGGCTCAGGTGGACTTGTATGACGCCATGGCCTCGGTCGGCCGCAAGTTTCTGCTGGCAGGGCGCAGCGGCATGAATATCACCCATGCCGAGCCGTATGTTGATTTCGTCACGCGTTACGGTAATTCGTCAGGCGCGTTGCGGCCGATGCTGGATGCGTTTGGCCCGCAGGCCGTACGCGACTTTGTGCATGGCCTGGGGCTGGAGACTTTTGTTGGCACCTCGGGACGTGTGTTCCCAACCGATATGAAGGCGGCGCCGCTGCTGCGCGCGTGGGTGCATGCGGTGCGCGAGTGCGGCGTGCAGTTTCATATGCGTCACCGCTGGCTGGGCTGGCAGGATGGCGCGCTGCGCTTTTCCGTGCCGGACGGCGGCGAGGTGGTGGCGCGGCCGGATGCGGTGATTCTGGCGCTGGGTGGCGGCAGTTGGGCGCGTCTTGGATCGGACGGTAGCTGGATGCCGGTACTGGCCGGGCGTGGTGTGGACTTGTCGCCGCTGGCGCCGTCCAATTGCGGCTTCGACGTTGCCTGGAGCGAGCATTTCAGCAGCCGCCATGCAGGCGAGCCGCTGATGACGGTGGCGGTGATCGCGCGCGATGCGAACGGTCAGGAGATGCGCAAGCAGGGACAGTTTGTGGTGACGCAGGGCGGTGTTGAGGGCAGCCTGATTTATGCGCTGTCGGCCGCGTTGCGCGATCAGATTGCCGCCGAGGGCTCGACCACCATCTGGCTCGATCTGCTGCCCGATCTGAGCGCCGAGCGTGTCGCGGATGAGGTGGCGCGGCCGCGCGGTGCCCGGTCGATGGCCAGCCATTTGCAGAGCCGCCTGGGCATCAAGGGCGTCAAGGCGGGTCTGCTGCGGGAATGCCTGAGCAAGGAGCAGTTCAGCGACGAGGCGCAACTGGCGCGCGCGATCAAGCGTTTGCCGGTGCGCCTGGTGCGCGCGCGTCCGATCGATGAAGTGATCAGCACCGCCGGCGGCGTGCGCTGGGATGCTTTGCAGGGAACCATGTTGAAGGCGGCGCCGGGCGTGTTCGTTGCCGGCGAAATGATTGATTGGGAAGCGCCGACCGGCGGTTACTTGCTTACCGCCTGCTTTGCCAGCGGCATCGCTGCTGCCCGCGACGCGCTGGCATGGCGGACGGCCGCGTAGCTGGCGCCGTTGCGCGTGCCTGAGCGGCGGTGCGCTTGGCCGCTTGGCCAGTGCCGCCGCCTACACCCCGCGCGTCGGTGTGCTTGGTCGCTTGGCCAGTGCCGCCGCCTACACCCGCGCGTAGGTGCGCGCGGCCGCCTGGCCAGTGCTTCTGTCTACACCCGCGCGGCGATGCGACGGCTGTCGCTCACTCCCAACTGACCTCGCCGGAGCCGGTGCGGTTGACGTTGCGTTGGTTTGGATTGCCCAGCACACGAATATCGCCGCTGCCGCGCAGCGTCAGTTCCGCCGACTGCTTGGCAAACACATGGCTGGTGCCTGAGCCGCGCAGATTCACGGTTACGCTATCTGCCGCCAGGTGGCGCGCATTCAGGTCGCCGGAACCGGTCAGCTCCGCATTCAGCACCTTGCAGCTGCCGGACGCGGTGATCTGGCCCGAGCCCACCATCACCAGCTCCACTTTCTCCGTGCTGCCGGCATTCAGATTCAGGTTGCCGCTGCCGTGCGCGCTCGCATTCAGCTCGCGATAGCGCCCACTGAAATTCACATTGCCCGAGCCGTGCAGCTGGAGTTCCATCTGCTCGCCGTTGAAGCCGGACACCTTGGTGTCGCCGCTGCTGGTCACCACCAGCTCCTGCAGCGACGGCAACACCAGCTCGACCTGAAGGCGATGGCGTGGATTCAGCAGCATGCCCTTGGTACCGATGTGCAGGTCGCGGCCATCCTGAAGGGTTTCGACATTCGCCAGCGAGCGCTGCTCGCCGCGTACTTTCAGCGAGGCAGACTGGCCCTGGGTCAGTATCAGATCGATCGGGCCGCTCAGTTCCACCACGGTCGCCATGGCGTCGATCTTGCGCGTCTCGCTGCTCAGCGTGCGGCCGGCGGTGCTGGTCGGGCTGTTGCTGCCATAAGCCTTCAGCATGCTGTAGGTGGCGCCGACCAGCGCAAACGCCAGTACCAGCAGGCCGGCGCCGATTTTCATTAAAGCTCGCATGATGTCTCCCTCAACGTCCGCGCAGCAGCGACATATTCATCGCCGCGTAGCGCTTCAGGCCTATCATTGTGTAGCGCGTCAGCACAATGCTGATCAGGCACAGGCCGATGCCGCCCAGGATCAGGCCAAAGCCGATCAGCGACTGCGTGGTGCGCGCGCCGCTGTCGAAATCGGTGGTGATGAACACATCGCCGGTGGCCACGGCCTCGGCGCGGTTCAGCAGGCGTCCGCTGCGGCTCAGGCCTTCCTCGCCGGCGCGGACGGCGTCCGGATCGTCCTTGTTGACCTGCACGCCCATGCTGTCGATCGACACGCGCCATCCCTGGGCTTCCTCTTCCTCGGCCTGGGTGTCGAAGTGCGAGTTGGTGAACGCCATGATGTGACGCAGCGGGCCTTCCAGCGCCAGCTCGTTCTGGCCCGACAGGCCACTGGCGGTCAGCGCAACGCCGCCGATGTAGAAGGCAAACGCCGAGACATAGATCGCCCCCAGCAGGCTGGCGTAGACCATGGCCGGAATCACCATGAACAGGTTGAAGATGGCCAGGCCGATCAGGGAAACGCCGGCACGCGCCAGGTTAAACGGTGTTTTCTTTTGCTCGAAAGCGTTCAGGTGAGCGTTGGCGCGCAAGGTCATGGCGATCTTGCGCGGCTCGTCCAGCTCCTGATACACCTCGGCCTCGCTCCGTCCGGCCACCAGGCCGTCGATGAAGCGCTGCTCGTAATAGGCCAGGGTCTTGGCCACCGTTTCCGGTGGCAAACCCTGCATGGCCTGCTTGAGCGCATCGAGGTATTGCTGTTTAGTCATGATATCAAGTCCACAATATTGCTTGCCTTTTGGCCGATGATGTCACTGTACGCAGACGGACGTCCACCTGCCACCGGCATGTGACAGGCTGCATAAATGGCGGAACAGGCGACCAAAATGGGCTACTGGACGGCGCCGCGCCGAAGCAACGTGGCTGCGGCAACACCGCTGCGCACCGCCGATTCCAGCGTGGCGGGATAGTCGCCGGCGGTGTAGTCGCCGGCCAGCACCAGGCCCGGCAGGCCGGTGGCGTTGGCCGGGCGCGCCAGGCCAGGCGAACAGGCATAGGTGGCGCGTTTCTCCGTGATCACCTTGAACCAGGCGGGACGGCCCAGTTCCGGCCGCTGGAAATCCACCGCCAGTTGCACCGCGACTGCCTCGGCCAGCAATTCCTGCGGTTGGGCGGCGGCCGGGCCGGAGGCGCTGATGATGACCGCCAGCAAGCCCGCCTGCGCGGCATCCAGCTGGCCACGGTCGAACACGAACTGGCCGTAATGGTGGTTGAACGGATTGTCCTGCAATGCGTAAAACGGCAGGTCCAGCCGGGTGGCCGCATCGTATTGCAGGTAGACGGTGGTGATGGCTTCCGGCGCGAAGGCGGTCAGCTGGCAGCACAGTTGGGCTGTGTCATGGCCCGGAATGTCGTGCAGCAGCGCGGCCGCCTGGCTGGCGCCGGTGGCAATCACTACGCCGCTGAAATAGGTGCTCCAGGTGCCGCCGACGGCCGCGCCGCTGATGTCCAGCTGCCATAAACGGCCTTCAATGCAGCGGATGGCCTGTACCTTGGCGCCGCTGCGCACCGCACCGCCGCGCGCTTCGAGGTAGGCGCAGGCGGCTTCGGGGAACAGTTTGCTCAGGTCGACGCGCGGCAGCAGCATGTCGGAAGCGCGGCGCCGCCTGGCGCCCAGGCTGTCGCGCAGTACGTTGAGGAAAACCTGGGCCGACGCGCGTTCCGGCGGGGTGTTCAGCGCGGCCAGGCATAGCGGGCGCCACATCAGGCGGATCAGGCGCTCGGTCTGGTCGAAGCGTTGCAGCAGTTCGCTGACGCTGCAATCGGTGTTCAGCCGCCAGCCCATCCAGCGGGCGGCGGTCGAGAAGCGTCCCAGGCTGAGCTTGTCTTCGCGGGTCAGGCCCTTGGCCTTGAGCAGCGCGGCCAGCAGGTGCAGCGGCGCCGGCAGCGGCAGCGATGGCGCGACAAAGTCCATGCCATGGGTGTTGGCCGGGTAGCGCATCTGCAAAGGCAGGGTGAGCAGCGCCCGGTCGAGATCAACGCCGGCCAGCTTCATCAGCCGCAGCGATTCGCTGTAGGCGCCCAGCAGGATATGCTGGCCGTTATCCAGTTGGGCGCGATCGGTTTCCACGCGGCGTGCGCGGCCGCCGAGTGTGCGCCCGGCTTCCAGCAGCGTCACCTTGTAGCCGGCGCGCGCCAGTTCGATGGCGGCGGCGCAGCCGGCCCAGCCGGCGCCGATGACAGCGATGGCGCGGGATGTCAGGCTTGGGTCCGTGTGGCCGCGCTTGTCTGCTGGCGTGCCGGCGATATTGCTGTCAACCACGGATGTAGGTCTTCCATGCGAGCCACAGTTTGCGGATCGGCGTCAGCGAGATGCGATGTTGCAGCACATGGTAGCCATCGGCTTCCACTTCGGTCAGCAGCGTGCGGTAGATAGCCGCCATCATCAGGCCAGGGCGCTGGGCGCGGCGGTCTTCCTTGGGCAGCAGGGCGAAGGCTTCGTCGTAGGCGCGCTGCGCGCGTTCGATCTGGAAGGCCATCAGCTTTTCGAATTTGTCGGTGTGCTTGGCGTTGATGATGTCGGCGGCGGTCACATTGAATTGCTGCAGCTCGTTGATCGGCAGATAGATGCGGCCTTTGCGGGCGTCTTCGCCGACGTCACGGATGATGTTGGTCAGCTGGAAGGCAAGGCCCAGCTTTTCGGCGAACTGCAGGGTTTGCGGATTGCTGACGCCGAAGATACTGGCCGACAGGATGCCGACCACGCTGGCGACGTGCCAGCAGTATTTGCTGAGCGCCGCATAATCGAGATAGCGGGTCTGGTTCAGATCCATCTCCATGCCGTCGATGATGGCCTGCAGGTGTTCTTCCTTCAGCTTGTACGGCACGATGTGCGGTTGCAGCGCCTGCGTGACCGGGTGGGTCTGCGCGCCGGCATACATATTGTTGATTTCCTTGCGCCACCAGGCCAGCTTGATGCGGGCTACCGATTCATCGGTGCATTCATCGACGGTGTCGTCGACTTCGCGGCAAAAGGCATAGAGGGCGGTGATGGCGCGGCGACGCTCCTGCGGCAGGAACAGAAAGCTGTAGTAAAAACTGGAGCCGCTTTGCGCGGTCTTTTGCTGGCAGTAGTCGTCGGGAGACATGTATAAATAGCAATAGGCTGTTCGAAGCCGCTATTCTATAGGAAGGGGCAGCGATGTGGTCTGCAAACTGTATCGAATGAGGATACAATATGTTACCTTTGACCGGAATCTTCCTATATGAATCTCCAGATCGTTGCCGCCATGATCTTCCTCCCAGTGCTTGCTGGGTGTGAGGGCTCGTCTGCAGACGATACCGCGCCGATGAAGACGGCCACGTATTACACGCAGCATCTGGATGAGGCCAAGTCGGTGGCCAACCGCTGCAAGCTGATGTCCGATCAAAAATTGCGCACGCTGAACGCGGGCGATTTCCAGGAGTGGCAGATTTCCAATGAGGGCGTGAATTGCCAGACGGCGCAGTCGGTGGCGGAGGCGGCGCTGGTGCGCGAACTGGTGTTGCGACAGTCGAGGCCGTCTGTGCCGGTGGCGACGCCGAAATCCTCGCCGCCGCCATCCTCAGCCGTGCCAGCCATGCGCGACCGCACGGATAATCAGAAACTCAGCGCCGCCCAGACACTCGCTCCTGTTTGAGTTCGTCCAGTATCTGTTGAGTCTGGTCGTACTGCTTTTCCACCTTTTCCATTATCTGCCTGTTTTCCGCCAGCATCTGCCGGTTTTCGGTCAGCATCTGCCGATTCTCGGCCAGCATTTTGCGGTTCTCTTCGTTTTGCAGTTGCATGTCGCGCCGCCACTGGCCGGCTTCGGCGCCTGAATCAAATGAGGCGCGCATATTGCTCAGCAGCGCAGCGTTGAAAGCGGCGACGCCAAACACGGTAGCCAGCGTCGCGCTGATGCAGGTGATGATGATGGTTTTCTTCAGGTCGGCGATCATGATGCCGACGTCGTGCTTGAATTCACGCATGTCCTGATGGATGCGCGCCTCGAAGCGGTCCATGCGTTCGTTGAACGCGGCAAGCGTGTCGCGGAATGACGCCATCAGCGCCTCGCAGCGGGCGTCGCTGGTAGCGATCTTTACGTCAACTTCCTCTCTGGTCATGTCGCCCATGGTGCGGCTCCTGTCTGGTTTCCCAGTATAGGCTTCCTGCCACCAGCGTCAATTGATGCGCATCAGTCTTTTCATGCGCACCGACGACCAGAAAATACCCAGCCAGTCACGCTTGCTCAGTTTGGGGCGGTGCAGGAACACGTCGTACTCGACCGCCTCGATGGCGTCCAGGATGCGCATGCCGCCTTGCACCACCATGCGCAGCTCGAAGCCGATGCGGCCCGGCAGGCGCAAGGCCAGCGGCGCACCGCTCAACAGCAGCTTGCGTGCGCGCTCCACTTCAAAACGCATCATCGACCGCCAGCGCGGCCGCGCGCTGACATGGTCCAGCGCTGCTGGCGATACCGCGTAACGGTTCAGATCCTCCAGCGGGATATAGATACGTTCCTTGTGCAGATCGATCGCCACATCCTGCAGGAAATTAATCAGCTGCAGCGCCGAGCAGATCGCGTCCGAATCGCGTACGTTTTCCTCATCCGCCGCGCCATACAGGTGCAGCATCATGTAGCCGACCGGGTTGGCCGAGCGCGAGCAATAGTCCAGCAGTGTCTCAAAGGTCTGGTAGCGGGACACCATCACATCCTGCTTGAAGGCCGACAGCAGCTCATACATGGGCTTGAGTGGCATATCATATTCCCGTACCACCTGCGCCAGCCGTTCGAACATCGGTTCGTGGCTGGTGGCGCCTTGCTCGATGCGCGCCAGCGCCGCCTCGTAGGCAGCCAGCGCGGCCAGGCGTTCCTCTGGTGTGGCGTCGCCTTCATCGGCCAGGTCGTCGGCGCTGCGGGCGAAGGCATAGATGGCTTCAACCGCCGGGCGCAAACGCTTGGGCAGCAAAATAGAAGCGACAGGGAAATTTTCGTAGTGGTCGACCGGCATAGACGGAGCAGCGGCAGGTGCCGGTTTGATGTTTTTCCAGCGCGTAATAGTAGTGGGATCTTGAAACAAGAGCAAGGCTAAATAAATGACGCCAAGGTCATTTGCAAACATGGTTGTTCGGCTTATAATCAATAAATAACCCTTCAGTCATTAAAAGGATGCCGTCGTGTCTACTATGAAGAACGTGCTGGTTGCCGCTTCGGCGCTGGCTTTGCTGGGCGCCTGTTCCAAGCAGGTTGAGAAAACCGAAGATATCCGCCCGGTGCGCGCCATCAAGCTAACTGCCAGCGATGTTGACGTGAATGCCGAGTTTTCCGGTGAGGTGCGGGCGCGGGTGGAGTCGCAGCTGGGCTTCCGTGTTGGCGGCAAGATCGTCAGCCGCAAGGTGGATGTCGGCACGCTGGTGAAGAAGGGGCAGGTGCTGATGCAGCTCGATCCGCAGGACTTGCAGCTGTCGCAAGCCCAGGCACTGGCCAGCCTGCGCGCGGCTGAAACCAATCGCGACCTGGCCAAGGCCGAGTTGCAGCGCTATCAGGAGTTGCGCCGGCAGAGCTTCGTCAGCCAGGCGGTACTGGATTCCAAGGAGTCGACTTATAAAGCTGCGCAAGCGCAGGTTGACGCGTCGCAAGCAGGCTATCGCGGCCAGTCCAACCAGGCTGCCTACGCGGCGCTGCTGGCGGATGTGGATGGCGTGGTGACGGCGGTAAGCGCGGAGATCGGCCAGGTGGTCGCGGCCGGCACGCCGGTGGTCAAGGTGGCCAAGTCGGGCGAGAAGGAAATCGTCATCGGCATTCCGGAAGACAAGGTCGACACGCTGCGCCGCGTCGAAGACGTGCAGGTGCGCCTGTGGGCCGATCCAGGGAAAACCGCGCCGGGCAAGATCCGCGAGCTGTCGCCGGTGGCCGATCCATCTACCCGCACCTACACCGCCAAAGTATCGATCCCTGACACGCTGGCCGAGGCCAAGCTGGGCATGACCGCCGTCGTGCAGTTCGCTTCAAAAACCCCGGTGCCGCAGATCAAGGTGCCGCTGACCGCATTGTTCTATGAGAAGAAAGCCAGCTCGGTGTGGGTTGTGGAGCAGGGCGTGGTCAAGCTGGTGCCTGTCGCCATCGGCGGCGTGGCCGGCAACGATATCGTGTTGGCCGGCGGCGTCAAGCCCGGCCAGACCGTGGTGACGGCCGGCGTCAACCTGCTGAAGCCGGGTCAGAAAGTCACCATCCTGGGCAATGACCTGCCAGTGGCTGCCCCCGCACCCGCCGTTGCCGGGGCTGCCAAATGAAGGAAGGATTCAACCTCTCACGCTGGGCGCTGGAGCATATCCCGCTGACGCGCTACCTGATCGCGGTGCTGCTGATCGGCGGCTTCCTCAGCTATAGCAACCTCGGCCAGGATGAAGATCCGCCATTCACCTTCCGTGCGATGGTGGTGCAGGCACAGTGGCCGGGCGCCACCGCGCTGCAAATGGCCGAGCAGGTCACCGACAAGCTGGAAAAAAAGCTGCAGGAAACGCCGGGTATCGACGAAATCTCCAGCTATTCCAAGCCAGGCGAAACGCTGATCATCCTCAAGCTGCGCGAATCGACGCCGCCGAAAAACGTCGCGGAAGCCTGGTATCAGGTGCGCAAGAAGATCGGCGACATCAAGGGCACGCTGCCGTCCGGCGTGCAGGGGCCGTTCTTCAACGATGAATTCGGCGATACCTATGGTTCGATCTTCGCGCTGTCCGGCGACGGCTTTACCTATGCCGAGATGAAGGACTACGCCGACTTCGTGCGCCAGCGGCTGCTGAGCGTGCCGCTGGTGTCCAAGGTCGAGCTGTTCGGCGTGCAGGATGAGAAGATCAACATCGAGTTCTCGCACAAGAAGTTTGCGCAACTGGGCATTTCGTTCGAGGCCATCGTCAACCAGATCGCCACGCAGAACACGGTGGAATCCACCGGCGTGCTGGTGACGCCGACCGACAACCTGCAAGTACGCGTGACCGGCGCGCTGAAAACCGTCAAGGATCTGGAGGAGCTGGAGCTGCGCGCCAACGGCACCACGTTCCGCCTGGGCGACTTCGCCACCATCAAGCGCGAGTACCAGGACCCGCCGGGGAACAAGATGCGTTTCAATGGCAAGGAAGTGATCGGCCTTGGCGTGTCGATGGAGAAGGGTGGCAACATCATCCAGCTCGGCACGCACATGGAAAAGACCGTGACCGAGCTGAAAGCCAAGCTGCCGGTTGGCATCGAGCTGGAGCGCGTGTCCGACCAGCCTGAGGCGGTGAAGGCCTCGGTGGGCGAGTTCGTCCACACGCTGATCGAAGCGGTGCTGATCGTGCTGGGCGTCAGCTTTGTCGCGCTGGGCCTGCACAGCAAGCCCAAGCTGCGGCTGGACGTGCGTCCGGGACTGGTGGTGGCGCTGAGCATTCCGCTGGTGCTGTCGGTGACTTTCCTGTTCATGCGCATGCTAGACATCGACCTGCACAAGATTTCGCTGGGCGCGCTGATTATCGCGCTGGGCCTGCTGGTGGATGACGCCATCATCGCGGTTGAAATGATGGTGCGCAAGATGGAGGAGGGCATGTCGCGCTTCGACGCCGCCACCTTCGCCTACAAATCCACCGCGATCCCGATGCTGACCGGCACGCTGATCACGGTGGCAGGCTTCCTGCCGATCGGCCTGGCGAAATCGGCTGCGGGCGAGTACACCTTCTCGCTGTTTTCGGTCAACGCGCTGGCGTTGGTGATTTCGTGGGTGGTAGCGGTGACCTTCACGCCTTACCTTGGCTATGTGCTGCTGAAAGTGAAGCCGCACGCCGATGGCGGCAATGACCACGACCTGTTCGATACGCCAGGCTTCCGCAAGTTCCGCGCGCTGGTCAACTGGTGCGTCGAGTACCGCTGGATCACCATCGCCGCGACGCTGGCGGTGTTTGCGCTGGGCGTGTACGGCTTCAAGTTCATCGAGAAGCAGTTCTTCCCGGATTCCAGCCGTCCCGAGCTGATGGTGGAAATGTGGACGCCGGAGGGCACAACCTTTGCGGCCAACGAGGCGCAGGTGAAGAAGTTCGAAGCCTTCATCCGCAAGCAGGATGGTGTGCTGAGCGTGACCAGCTATGTCGGCACCGGCTCGCCGCGCTTCTACCTGCCGCTGGACCAGATTTTCCCGCAGACCAACGTCTCGCAAATCGTCGTGCTGCCGAAGGACCTGAAAGCGCGCGCCGCGCTGCGCGACAAGATTGTCGATGTGTTCAAACATGACTTCCCGGAAGTGCGCGGCCGCGTCAAGCTGCTGCCGAACGGGCCGCCGGTGCCGTATCCGGTGCAGTTCCGCGTCACCGGCACCGAAGTGGAGAAGGTGCGCGCCATCGCCGACCAGGTGAAGGACATCATGCGTGCCAATCCGAACACGGTCGGCGTCAACGACAACTGGAATGAATCGGTCAAGGTGCTGCGCCTGGACCTGGACCAGGACAAGATGCGCGCGCTGGGCGTGACCTCGCAAACGGTGATGCGCGCGGCGAATACCATCCTGTCCGGCACCACCATCGGCCAGTTCCGCGAGGGCATCAAGCTGATCGACATCCGCATCCGCCAGCCGCTCGATGAACGGGCGACGATCTCGGTGCTGAACGACACCAACATCCCGACCGCCAGCGGCAAGTCGGTGCCGATCAGCCAGCTGGCCCGTGCGCACTTTGTGTGGGAGCCAGGCGTGGTGTGGCGCGAAGGGCGCGACTGGGCGATCACCGTCCAGTCGGACGTCGGCGACCATATCCAGGGGCCAACCGTCTCCGGCCAGATCGAGCCGCAACTGAAGAAGCTGCGCGATGCGCTGCCGGCCGGCTATGCGATCACGGTCAAGGGCGCGGCGTCGGACAGCGGTGCGGCGGAAGCGTCGATCGCGGCCAACCTGCCGCTGGCGATCTTCCTGATCTTCACGCTGCTGATGCTGCAGCTGCATAGCTTCTCGCGTTCGCTGCTGGTGTTCCTGACCGGCCCGCTGGGCGTGGCGGGGGCGGCGATGGCCTTGCTGTTGCTGGGCCGGCCGCTGGGTTTTGTCGCCAACCTGGGCATCATCGCGCTGTTCGGCATGATTATCCGTAACTCGGTGATCCTGGTGGACCAGATCGAGCAGGACATCAAGGCCGGCCACGATCCCTGGACGGCGATTGTCGAGTCGGCGGTGCGCCGCTGCAGGCCGATCATCCTGACCGCCGCTGCGGCGGCGCTGGCGATGATTCCCTTGTCGCGCTCGGTGTTCTGGGGGCCGATGGCGGTCGCCATCATGGGCGGCCTGATTTTGGCCACCGCGCTGACCTTGTTGTTCCTGCCAGCGCTGTATGCAGCGTGGTTTAGAGTGAAAAAGCCTCTTAAATAGGCAAAAAATTGGTTTTTTGAGCGGAATGTTGGCGGCGTAGTAAAAATCGCCACCATTCCGCAAAAAACCCGTTAGAATATCGCGTTGAAGTTGAAAGCTTCCGCGAGCATACGCGGAAAGAGGGCGACCGTTTTCACTTAAAGGTCGCCCTTTGCTTTTGTGCAAACAAGCCGCGAGGATGGCGAAATTGGTAGACGCACCAGGTTTAGGTCCTGACGCCAGCAATGGTGTGGGGGTTCGAGTCCCCCTCCTCGCACCAACTGTATTTCTTATTTTTTGGACGATTTTTACATGGCAACTGCAGTCGAAACCTTGGGCAAACTCGAACGTCGTATCACGATCTCCTTCCCGCTGACCGAAGTCCGCGCTGAAGTTGAGAAGCGCCTGAAAGTGCAAGCCAAAACGGCTAAGGCACCAGGCTTCCGTCCGGGCAAAGTGCCTCTGAAAATGGTCGCAGCGCAATACGGTTACCAGATCGAAACCGAAGTGCTGAATGATAAAGTTGGTCGCGCTTTCAACGACGCCGCAAACGAAGCCCAACTGCGCGTTGCCGGCTTCCCGAACATCGAGCCTAAGCAAGAATCGCCAGCCGGCGTGCTGAGCTTTGACGCTACCTTCGAAATCTACCCGGACGTCGCCATCGGCGATCTGACCACCGTGGAAATCGAAACCGTCAAAGCCGACGTCAGCGATGCTGAAATCGACAAGACCATCGAAATCCTGCGCAAACAGCGCGTACACTTCCACACCAAGGGCGAAGCCGGTGAACACGGCGACGGCGGCGAAGCTGTTGCTGCCAATGGCGACCGCGTGACCGTGGACTTCGTCGGCTCGATCGACGGCGTGGAATTCCCAGGCGGTAAAGCGGAAGACTACCCATTCGTGCTGGGCGAAGGCCGCATGCTGCCAGAATTCGAAGCTGCCACCGTCGGCCTGAAAGTCGGCGAAGCCAAGACCTTCCCGCTGGCCTTCCCAGAGGACTACCATGGTAAAGACGTGGCCGGCAAAACCGCCTCGTTCACCATCACCCTGAAAAAACTGGAATGGGCGCACCTGCCGGAAGTTGACGGCGAGTTCGCCAAATCGCTGGGCGTGGCTGACGGCGACGTCGCCAAAATGCGCGAAGACATCAAAGTCAACCTGGAACGTGAAGTTGCTGGCCGCGTGAAAGCGCGCAATAAAGAAGCCGTGATGGAAGCGCTGGTCAAGACCGCCACCCTGGACGTGCCGAAATCGCTGATCGCCCAGGACACCGAGCGCCTGGCCGAAATGACCCGTCAGGACATGGCGCAGCGCGGCATGAACGTCAAGGACGTGCCATTCCCACCAGAACTGTTCGCAGAAAAAGCCGAGCGTCGCGTACGCCTGGGCCTGATCCTGTCGCAACTGGTTGGCGAGAACAACCTGCAAGCCCAGCCTGAGCAAGTCAAAGCGCAGATCGAAGACTTCGCCCAAAGCTACGAAGACCCACGCGAAGTGCTGAAGTACTACTACAGCGATCGCCGCCGTCTGGCTGAGATCGAAGCCCTTGTATTGGAAGAAAACGTCGTCAATTACGTCCTGGGCCTGTCGAAGACTTCGTCCAAGGCCATCGCCTTTGACGAACTGATGGGAAGCAACGCACAAGCGTAATTCAGTTTGGGCCGGATGATGTATTATTGTCACTCCGGCCTACATAGCTGCTTCACAAGGAAATAGAATGACTGGTATGAACCGTAATCCGGCACTGGATACCGAAATGCTCGGCCTGGTGCCGATGGTGGTGGAACAAAGCGGTCGCGGCGAGCGCTCGTATGACATTTACTCGCGCCTGCTGAAGGAACGTATTATCTTCATGGTCGGTCCGGTCAACGACCAGATGGCCAACCTGGTGGTCGCCCAGCTGCTGTTCCTGGAAAGCGAAAACCCGGACAAGGACATCTCGCTGTACATCAATTCCCCTGGCGGTTCGGTATCGGCCGGCCTGGCGATTTTCGATACGATGCAGTTCATCAAGCCAGACGTTTCGACGCTGTGCACCGGTATCGCCGCCTCGATGGGCGCCTTCCTGCTGGCGGCCGGCGCCAAGGGCAAGCGCTTCTCGCTGCCGAACTCGCGCGTCATGATTCACCAGCCTTCGGGCGGCTCGCAGGGCATGGCCTCGGACATCGAGATCCAGGCCAAGGAAATCCTTTACCTGCGCCACCGGCTGAACTCGATCATGGCTGAACGCACTGGCCAAAGCATCGAACAGGTCGCCAAAGATACTGATCGCGACCGCTTCATGTCAGCAGAAGAAGCGGTAGAGTACGGTCTGATCGACAAAGTGTTGACCAACCGGGCTTGATGCTTCCCCCGCAGCATTGCTAAAAAGACGCCCGGACGATTAATCGTTCGGGCGTTTCGTTTTTATTTCGGGTAGCATGTGGTTGTAGGCGGATTTTTTCCGGTCTTCAAACTTGCTACCCAGCAACGGCTAAGCCATTCTGTAACCAAAGAAAACTGCCCATGTCAGACAAAAAATCCTCCAGCGGTGAAAAACTTCTGTACTGCTCGTTCTGTGGCAAAAGCCAGCACGAGGTGAAGAAGCTGATCGCCGGCCCGTCGGTCTTCATCTGCGACGAGTGTATCGATCTGTGCAATGACATCATCCGCGACGAGACCTCGGCCATCGAGTCGGTCGCCGGCGCCAAGTCGGACCTGCCAACCCCGCACGAAATCAAGGACTTGCTGGACCAGTACGTGATCGGCCAGCAAACGGCCAAGCGCATCCTGTCGGTCGCGGTGTACAACCACTACAAGCGCCTCAAGCACCTGGGCAAGAAAGACGAAGTCGAACTGGCCAAGTCCAACATCCTGCTGGTCGGCCCGACCGGCTCGGGTAAAACCCTGCTGGCGCAGACGCTGGCGCGCATGCTGAACGTACCGTTCGTGATCGCCGACGCCACCACGCTGACCGAGGCCGGCTACGTCGGTGAAGACGTCGAAAACATCATCCAGAAACTGTTGCAGAGCTGCAACTATGATGTGGACAAGGCGCAACGCGGCATCGTCTACATCGATGAGATCGACAAGATTTCGCGCAAGTCGGACAATCCGTCGATCACCCGAGACGTCTCGGGCGAGGGCGTGCAGCAGGCGCTGCTGAAGCTGATCGAGGGCACCATGGCCTCGGTGCCGCCACAAGGCGGGCGCAAGCACCCGAACCAGGACTTCGTGCAGATCGACACCACCAACATCATGTTCATCTGCGGCGGCGCGTTTGACGGCCTGGCCAAGGTGATCGAGAACCGTTCGGAAAAATCCGGCATCGGTTTCGGTGCCTCGGTGAAGAGCAAGTCCGATCGCAGCGCCAGCGAAGTGCTGCTGGAAGCCGAACCCGAAGATCTGATCAAGTTCGGCCTGATCCCTGAACTGGTCGGCCGTCTGCCGGTGGTGGCCACGCTGAACGAACTGACCGAAGAAGCACTGATCCAGATCCTGGTTGAGCCGAAGAATGCGCTGATTAAGCAGTATTCCAAGCTGCTCGAAATGGAAGGCGCGGAACTGGAAATTCGTCCGGCCGGCCTGCATGCCATCGCCAAGAAAGCGCTGGCGCGCAAGACCGGCGCCCGTGGCCTGCGCTCGATCCTGGAACACGCGCTGCTGGATACCATGTATGAACTGCCAAATGAAACCAATGTTACTAAAGTGGTTATTGATGAGAATACCATCACCAGTGGCGCAAAACCTTTATTGATTTACGAGGAGCCTGCCAAGGCTTCTGGTGAGAATTAAATAACTTGTGCACACTTGCTCCGCGTCACAGCAAAATTCATTTCGCATCCGTGGGGCAAGGCGGTACAATCAAAATCAATAAAAGAATACAGGCTTCAGTCGGAAAGCCACTCGTGACGCCAAGTCGCGCGTGGCTTTTTTATTTAGCTTTTCTTTTAGAGTGAAGAAAACATTCTTTAATATGAGAATTATTTCTTGCAGATCGGTCTTGTGATTTGGCGGAATAGCGCCCACATCATAATCACGCTTTCACATAAGGTACGCCATGACAACTTCCAAATTAACTGAGCAAACTCAACTGCCGTTATTGCCGCTGCGGGACGTCGTCGTATTTCCGCATATGGTGATACCGCTGTTCGTAGGGCGCCCAAAATCGATCAAGGCGCTGGAAGCCGCTATGGAGCAGGGCAAGAGCATCATGCTTGCCGCGCAAAAAGCCGCTGCCAAGGACGAACCTTCTGCTTCCGATATCTATGAAATCGGCTGCGTGGCCAATATTCTGCAAATGCTGAAGCTGCCTGACGGCACCGTGAAGGTGCTGGTCGAAGGCGCCCAGCGCGCCCGCATCAACAAGATCACTGACACGCCGACGCACTTCGTGGCCGACCTGACGCCGCTTGATTCCGAGCTGGGCGACGATTCGGAAATCGAAGCGATGCGCCGCGCCATCGTTCAGCAGTTCGACCAGTACGTCAAGCTGAACAAAAAAATTCCACCCGAGATCCTGGCTTCGCTGTCCGGCATCGACGACGCCGGCCGCCTGGCCGATACCGTGGCCGCCCATCTGCCGCTGAAACTGGAGCAGAAACAGGTGATCCTGGAGATCTTCAGCGTCGCCAAGCGCCTGGAGCATCTGCTGGGCCAGCTGGAAGGCGAGCTGGACATCCTGCAAGTCGAAAAGCGCATCCGTGGCCGCGTCAAGCGCCAGATGGAGAAGTCGCAGCGCGAGTACTACCTGAACGAACAGGTCAAGGCCATCCAGAAAGAACTGGGCGAGGGCGAAGACGGCGCCGACCTGGACGAGCTGGAGAAGAAAGTCGCGCTGGCCAAGATGCCGAAAGAGGCACTGGACAAAGCCACTGCCGAGCTGAAAAAACTGAAGTTGATGTCGCCGATGTCGGCCGAAGCCACCGTGGTGCGCAACTACATCGACACCCTGGTCAGCCTGCCATGGAAGAAAAAATCCAAGGTCAACAACGACCTGACCAACGCTGAAAAAGTGCTGGAAGGCGAGCACTATGGCCTGGAGAAGGTCAAGGAACGCATCCTGGAATACCTCGCAGTGCAACAGCGCGTCGATAAGTTGAAAGCACCGATCCTGTGCTTCGTTGGTCCGCCAGGCGTGGGTAAAACCTCGCTGGGCCAGTCGATCGCCCGCGCGACGAACCGCAAGTTCGTGCGCATGGCGCTTGGTGGTGTGCGCGACGAGGCCGAAATCCGCGGTCACCGTCGTACCTACATTGGCTCGATGCCAGGCAAGGTGCTGCAATCGCTGGCGAAAGTCGGCGTGCGCAACCCGCTGTTCCTGCTGGACGAGATCGACAAGATGGGCGCGGACTTCCGTGGCGATCCATCGTCGGCGCTGCTGGAGGTGCTGGATCCTGAACAGAACCACACCTTTGCCGACCACTACATCGAAGTCGACTTTGACCTGTCGGACGTGATGTTTGTGGCGACCTCGAACTCGTTCAACATCCCGCCAGCGCTGCTGGACCGGATGGAAGTGATCCGCCTGTCGGGTTACACCGAGGACGAGAAAACCAGCATCGCCCAGCGCTACCTGCTGCAGAAGCAGATCAAGAACAACGGCCTCAAAGAGGAAGAGATCTCGATCAGCGAAGCGGCCCTGCGCGACATCATCCGCTACTACACCCGTGAAGCCGGCGTGCGTTCGCTGGAACGCGAAGTGTCGAAGATCTGCCGCAAGGTGGTAAAGATGCTGCTGCTGAAGAAGTCGGAGAAGAAAGTGATCGTCACGCCGAAAAACCTGGACAAGTTCCTGGGCGTGCGCCGCTACGACTTCGGCGTGGCCGAGAAAGAGAACCAGATTGGCCAGGTGGTGGGTCTGGCATGGACCGAGGTGGGTGGCGATCTGCTGACCATCGAGGCCGTGTCGATGCCGGGCAAGGGCAACGTCATCCGCACCGGCACGCTGGGCGACGTGATGAAGGAATCGATCGAAGCGGCCCGCACCGTGGTACGCAGCCGCGCGCAGCGCTTGGGCATCAAGAATGAAGTGTTCGAGAAATCCGACATGCACATTCACGTGCCGGAGGGGGCGACGCCGAAGGATGGTCCGTCTGCCGGTATCGCCATGACCACCGCCATGGTGTCGGTGTTCACCGGCATCCCGGTCCGTGCCGATGTTGCCATGACTGGCGAGATCACGCTGCGCGGCGAAGTCCTGCCGATCGGCGGCCTGAAAGAGAAACTGCTGGCGGCGCAGCGCGGTGGCATCAAGACCGTGCTGATCCCTGAGCAGAACGTCAAGGACCTGGCCGAGATTCCGGACAATGTCAAAAACAAGCTGGAGATCGTGCCAGTGCGTTGGATCGACAAAGTGCTGGAAGTGGCGCTGGAGCGCCAGCCTGAACCGCTGGCGGATACCGCGCCAGTGGAAGCGGTGGCAGCTGCCGCCGCCAAGCCGGACGGGCAGGGTGAAGTGGTAAAACACTAACTTTCAGCGGTAATATACTGAAAACAGGCGCTTATATAGCGCCTGTTTTTTTATTTTTACTTCTTTTTCTATTGTGTAGCCTTGACATGATAGTGGGCTGGCTTGTTTAATACGGCCTGAATTTTTCGCGTTGCCGTATTTTAAGCGGGAACAGATATAACCTTTGTGACGGGGAATTGCTTTGAATAAGACTGAATTGATCGACCATATCGCCACCACCGCTGATATTTCGAAAGCGGCTGCTGCTCGCGCACTGGACGCAGTGATTGACGGTGTTACCACCACCCTGCAAAAGAACGACAGCGTGACCCTGGTAGGCTTTGGTACCTTCTCCGTGAGCGAACGCGCTGCCCGTACCGGCCGCAATCCGCGCACCAAGGAAGAGATCACCATCGAGGCAGCTAAAGTTCCTAAATTTAAAGCTGGTAAAGCTTTGAAAGATGCTGTAAACTAACGGACTTCGGTGAGTAGCAGCGGTAACAAAGCTGCTCACTCAGGCAAATGGGCGGTTAGCTCAGTTGGTAGAGCGGAGCCCTTACAAGGCTTAGGTCGGGAGTTCGAGCCTCTCACCGCCCACCAAAAACATTTGCCAGAAATTAAGTTTTACTGTAGTATGTAGCACCTTGATATTCAACTGGAGCGGTAGTTCAGTTGGTTAGAATACCGGCCTGTCACGCCGGGGGTCGCGGGTTCGAGTCCCGTCCGCTCCGCCAACAATATCAAGACAAGTAGTACCAAGTTGTACCAACTAGGAGCGGTAGTTCAGTTGGTTAGAATACCGGCCTGTCACGCCGGGGGTCGCGGGTTCGAGCCCCGTCCGCTCCGCCAAGAACAAGATACCCCGCAGCTTATAATGAGCTGCGGGGTTTTTCTTTTTCCGGAACTGATAATTCAACATTGAATATCCGATATATTCCTTGTAAAATCCGGCAACCGGAATAGGCGAACGTGGGTTCGCCTTTTTTGTATGTGCAAGTCCTACTTAATCCGAATTGGCAGACCATGTTTGAATTTATTCGTACCCATCAACGCTTGATGCAAATCCTCCTGGCGATCGTCATCGTGCCGTCGTTTGCACTGGTCGGCGTCGGCAGTTACCAGAGCTTTGGCGACGACGCCAATACCATCGCCAAAATCGATGGCAAGCCGCTGACCCAGCAGGAATTCGACAATGCCGTGCGCAACCAGCTGGACACTTACCGCCAGCGCCTCGGCGCGCAGTTTGACCAGAAGATGTTCGACACGCCTGAGTTCAAGCAAAACGTGCTGGACCAGCTGATCGCGCAACGCGCCATCGCCGCCGAAGTGCTGCACAGCCACCTGAGCGTGACCGAGCCACAGCTGCAGAAAGTCATCATGGACCAGTTTGGTGGCCCTGGCGCGTTCGACATGGAGCGCTACAAGGCCATCCTGGCGCAGCAGGGCATGCGTCCGGAAGACTACGACGCGCGCCTGCGCCGCGACCTGGAACAGCAACAGCTGGCCACCGCCGTCGAATCGACCGGCTTTGCGCCACGTAGCGTGTCCAAAAACCTGTCGGACATCGTCGCGCAGGAACGCGAGGTGCAGGAGCTGCTGCTGCCGGTGGCTGATTTCGTGCCGCAGGTCAAAGTCACCGACGAGATGGTCAAAGCCTTCTACGAGAAGAACAGCAAGTTCTTCGAAGTGCCCGAGCAGGCCAAGATCGAATACGTGGTGCTGAACAACGACGTGGTCGCCGGCCAGGTGAACGTCAGCGACGCCGAAGTGTCGGACTACTACGCCAAGAACTCGGCGCAGTTCACCACGCCGGAAACCCGCCGCGCCAGCCACATCCTGATCGCCGTCAAGAAGGGCGCCAGCGCCGCCGACACTACGGCCGCCAAGGCCAAGGCCGACGCCATCGTTGCCGAGCTGCGCAAGAACCCGGCGGATTTCGCCAAGCTGGCAAAAGCCAAGTCGGAAGATCCGGGTTCGGCCGAGCAGGGCGGCGACCTGGGCGTGATCGAAAAAGGTTCGCTGGTCGCGCCGGTGGAAACCGCCATCGCCAAGCTGAAGCAGGGCGAGATCAGCGATGCCGTGCAGTCGGAATTCGGCTGGCACGTGCTGACCGTCACCGAGCTGAAGCCAGCCGTGGTCAAGCCGCTGGAAGTGGTGAAAGCCGACGTCGCCGACCTGCTGAAAAAGCAGAAGGCGTCGAAGAAATACTCGGAAATGGCCGAAACCTTCAGCAACACCGTCTACGAGCAAGCTGACAGCCTGAAACCGGCTGCCGAAAAGCTGGGCCTGAAAGTGGAAGCTGCAGCCGGCGTATCGCGCAACCCATCGCCAATGGCTGGCGCCGCGCTGTACAACAATCCGAAGTTCCTGACCGCACTGTTCTCGAACGACTCGATCAGCAGCAAGCGCAACACCGAAGCGGTGGAAATTGCGCCGAACACCCTGATCTCGGGCCGTATTGTCGAGTTCAAACCGGCTGCCAAGCGTCCGCTGGCCGAAGTGGATGCGCAGATCCGTCAGCGCGTGACCATCGAAGAAGCGGCCAAGCTGGCTGCCAAGGCTGGCGAAGAGAAACTGGCTGCCCTCAAGAAATCCGGCGATGCAAGCGGCTTTGGCGGCGCCAAGCTGGTATCGCGCGGCAAGCCTGAAGGCATCAATGGCCTGGCGCTGCAATCGGTCATGAAAGCAGACGCCAGCAAGCTGCCAGCCTATGTTGGCGTGGACGTGCCAGGCACCGGCTACGGCGTGTACCGCATCAGCAAAGTACAGCAACCTGCCAGCGTCGACGAAGCGCAGCGCAAGCAGGAAGCCGAGCAGATCAGCAACCTGGTCGCACAGCAGGAGATGGCGCAGTACGTTGAACTCCTGAAAGCCAAGGCCAAGGTGAAGATCCTGAAGCCGGTTGCTTCGACAACCACCGTCACCGAAGTCAAGTAATACAAAAAGAGCCGCTTCATGCGGCTCTTTTTACATGGGGCGCTTATCGGCTCAGGTGCCGGCGATCAGCTGGTGCGCCGCCTCGGCGAAGGCATGGTCGCTGATATCTGCCAGCGCCAACGGCTGCGCATGGGCGTAGCGGCTGAAATTGCGGTCAATTGAACGCAGGTAGGCGGGATCGTAATGTTGCGCCAGCAGCTCATCGACCAGCTCCGGCATGCGGCCTGCTTGCGACAGCGCCTGCCAGTGAGTGATCTTCTCCTTGCCGTGCAACTGTGTCAGATGCTCCAGCCGCGCATTCAAGGACTCCGGACTGTGCAGGAAGTGTGCATAGTCCGCCATCAGCAGATTGACGCGTTCGGCGCGCGGCAGCGTCAGCGCGATGCAATCGGCCGCGCGCATGGTCTCCATCAACGCTGCCGGCACGCGCAGGTTGCCGACCTTCTTGCTTTCCGCCTCCACGAACGCCGGCTGGGACGCATCAAAGCGGCGCAACACATCCCAGATGCGCGTTTCAAACGCCTTCTGGCTGGGCTGCTGCTGGCTGGGCAGGTGGCCCAGCACCGAGCCGCGATGCGCTGCCAGCTGTTCCAGATCCAGCACCTGCGCGCCTTGCGCTGCGAGCGTCTCCAGCAGGCGGCTCTTGCCGCTGCCGGTGGTGCCGCACACCACTTTAAAGGTCAGCGCCGGCGCCTGTTCTAGCGCTGCGTTGACTTCCTGGCGGAAGGCCTTGTAGCCGCCTTCCAGCTGCACCACCGGCCAGCCGACCTTGGCCAGGATATGTGCCATGGCGCCGCTGCGGTTGCCGCCGCGCCAGCAATAGATCAAGGGGCGCCACTCGCGCGGCTGATCGATCCACAACTCTTCAATGTGCCTGGCGATATTTTTGGCGACCAGGGCAGCCCCAAGCTTTTTTGCTTCAAAAGACCCTGTCTGCTTGTACATGGTGCCGACGCGGATGCGCTGCTCGTCGTCCAGCACCGGTGCATTGATCGCGCCCGGCAGATGATCCTGGGCGAATTCCACCGGACTGCGGGCATCGATGATGGCATCGAAGGTGTCAAGCTGGGCCAGCACCTGATCGATGCTTAAAACTTCGGGATACTTCATTTTGCCTTGATGGCTTTCTGTAATGTTGGCCAGATGTTGGCCAGGATAATCGGATGGGCCTCCGCCAGCGGATGCAGGCGGTCCGGCTGGAACAGCTGCGGCTTCTCGGCCACGCCATCCAGCATGAACGGCACCAGTGGTGCCTTGATCTCTTTGCTTAGCACGCCGAACATGGCGAAGAATTTGTCGGCGTAGTCACGGCCATAGTTGGGCGGCATGCGCATGCCGATCAGCATCACCCTGGCGTTGGCCTTGGCGGCCGCCTCGTTCATCGCCTGTAGATTGGCCTTGGCGGCGGCAACCGGCAGACCGCGCAAGCCATCGTTGGCGCCCAGCTCGATCACCACCAGGTCCGGCTTATGCTTGGCCAGCAGCGCAGGCAGGCGCGAGCGGCCACCGCTGGTGGTCTCGCCGGAAACGCTGGCGTTGACGACGACCGCATCGATGTTATTCTGCTTGAGTTTCTGTTCCGCCAGCGCCACCCAACCGGTGCCACGCGACAAACCATATTCGGCAGACAAACTATCGCCGAGCACAAGCACGGTTTTTGGTGCAGAATAGGCGCTCGTCGCGGCTGCCATGAAGAGCAGGGCGGCGAAGGTGCGCAGTATTTTTCCAGATAAACAATTAACCATATTCAGCATGCCCGATTTCCCTAAAGCGTCTACCCAATTCATGCCGGAAGGCCCGGCCCTGGCGCCGTCGCCGGTAGCGGCGGCTGGAGTGCAGCCAGCCATTGCCGTTCAAGGCCTGGCCAAGCGTGTTGCCGATGCCGCCGGCGAACTGACGATCCTGCACGAGGTGGATTTTACCGTGCAAAAGGCCGAGACGCTGGCGATTGTCGGCGCATCGGGCTCGGGCAAGTCCACCTTGCTTGGTCTGCTGGCCGGGCTGGACACGCCGAGTGCCGGCAAAGTGATACTGGACGGCGTCGACATCTACGCGCTGGACGAAGACGGCCGCGCCGCCCTGCGCAAGGAAAAGCTCGGCTTCGTGTTCCAGTCCTTCCAGCTGCTGGCGCACCTGACGGCGGTGGAAAACGTCATGTTGCCGCTGGAACTGGCGGGCGTGGCAGGCGCACGCGAAAGGGCCGAAGCGATGCTATCCCGCGTCGGCCTGTCGAGCCGGCTGAAGCACTATCCCAAATACCTGTCCGGCGGCGAACAGCAGCGCGTGGCACTGGCGCGCGCCTTCGTCACCGAGCCGCCGCTGCTATTTGCCGACGAGCCAACGGGCAGCCTGGACGCCGCCACCGGCGAAGCCGTAATCCAGCTCATGTTCGAGCTCAACCGCCAACACGGCTCAACACTGGTGCTGGTCACACACGACCAGTCAATGGCCGCCCGCTGCCGCCGCACCATCACCATCGCCGCCGGCCGCCTCGTCTAAAAAACCGGGGTCAGTTCTGCCAAATGTACATGAGCTCGTGTACGTTTGGCAGAACTGACCCCGGACTCTAGCGGGCTTGGTGGTGGATCATGCGGTTGAGGGCGGTGCGGATCGCGGGGATCAGTTCGCCGGCGGTGAGGCCGATCGGGCCGATGCCTTCGGTGACCAGTACGTCGGCCGCCATGCCGTGCAGCCAGACCGCTGCCAGTGCCGCCTCCCATTGCGGCCAGCCCTGCGCCAGCAGGGCGCCGCACACGCCTGCCAGTACGTCGCCGGTGCCGGCGGTGGCCAGCGCCGGGTTGCCGGTGGTGTTGATGACGGCCTGGCCGTCCGGCGCGGCAATGATGGTACCGGAGCCTTTTAATACCACCACAGCATGCAGCCGCGCGGCCAGTGTGCGCGCCGCGCTTAGCCGGTCGGCCTGGACGGCGCCGATGCTGCTGCCGAGCAGCCGTGCGGCTTCCAGCGGGTGCGGCGTGATGACGACTGCGGCCGAACGCTGCGCCAGCGCGCTTTGCAGCGCGGCGTCGCCCGCCAGCAGGTTGAGGGCGTCAGCGTCGGCCAGCAGCGCGCTGCCGCAGGCGATGGCGTCGGCCAGCAGGTCACGCGCGGCAGCCGAGTTGCCCAGGCCGGGGCCAATCACCAGCGTGGCCTGGCTAAGGTCGAAGTCTTGCGCGGCGCGGCACATCAGTTCCGGCTGGCCTGGATCGGCGGCCAGCGGATCTTCGACGAACAGCGTGTAGACACGTCCGGCGCCACTGTTGATGGCGGCACGCGACGCCAGTATCGGCGCACCGCTCATGCCGCGCGCGCCGCCGATCACCGCCACGTTGCCATAGCTGCCCTTGTGCGAGTTGTGCCGCCGCGCGCGCAGGTGGCGCGAAAAAAATTTGACGTCGTTCAGGTGCAGGGACGCCGGCATGTAATGGCTGGCGTCGATCTCCAGCCGCGCGATGTCGACCAGGCCTGCGTAGTCGCGGCCGTCGCAGGTGTGCAGCCCCGGCTTGTTGCCGATGAAGGTGACGGTGTGCGTGGCGCGGATGGCGACGCCGCCCGGCCCGACCACGCAGCCGGTATCCGCATCCAGCCCGCTGGGAACGTCCAGCGCCAGCACGCTGCAACGCAGCTGGTTGATGGCCTCGACCAGCGTGCGCAGGGCGCCGCCAATCGGCCGCTTCAAGCCGATGCCGAACAGGCCGTCGATGACCAGGTCCCACTCCGTGCCGGCGATGTTGGCGTCCTCCGCCTCGCGGAAGCGCGCGTCGCTGGACTGCGCACGCGCCAGCGCTGCCTTGCGCTCGGCCGAGGCGGCGTTGGCGTTCGGCGGCGCGTGATGAATCAGCGTGACCTGCGCGCCGGTAAAGGATAGATGCGCCGCCGCTTCCAGCGCGTCGCCGCCATTGTCGCCCGGGCCGGCCAGCACCAGCACCCTGGCCTGCGCGATGGTGATGGGCAGCAGGTCCAGCGCGGCGTTGGCGCTCGATTGGCCGGCGCGCTGCATCAATGCGCCCGGCGGCAGCGCGGCTGCGGCGGTGCGTTCGATGGTGCGGATTTCAGCAACGGTATAAAGTGGATTCATCGTGCCATTTTAGCATCTAAAAATTGTGCAAGCTCCGCTGGTGCGACGTGCATCGGCGGCACTACAATAGACGCTTCACAGCTTAGCGAGGCATGCATGGATTGGCAATTCTGGATAGACCGGGGCGGCACATTTACCGACATCGTGGCGCGTGCGCCGGATGGCCGGCTACGCACGCTGAAGCTGCTGTCCGAGAATCCTGAACATTACGCCGATGCGGCCATTGCCGGCATCCGCCAACTGATGGGCGTCGCCAAGGGGCGGCCGATTCCGGTGACGCAGATCGGCGCGGTGAAGATGGGCACCACCGTGGCCACCAACGCGCTGCTGGAGCGTAAAGGCGAGCCGACCGCACTGGCGATCACGCGCGGCTTCCGTGACGCGCTGCGCATCGCTTACCAGAACCGTCCCCGCCTGTTCGATCGACGCATCCTGCTACCGGAGCTTCTGTACAGCCATGTGATCGAAATCGATGAGCGCATTGGCGCACACGGCGAGATCGTCACAGAGCTGGATCCGGTGGCCGCGCGCGCCGGCCTGCAGCACGCTTACGATCAGGGCCTGCGCTCGCTGGCGGTGGTGTTCATGCACGGCTACCGCTATCACGCGCATGAGGCCAAGGTGGCCGATCTGGCGCTGGAAATCGGCTACACGCAAGTCTCGGTGTCGCACGAAATCAGCCCGATGATGAAACTGGTGGCGCGCGGCGATACCACCGTGGTTGATGCCTACCTGTCACCGATCCTGCGCCGTTATGTCGACCAGGTGGCCAGCGAGCTGCCAGGCGTGAACCTGCAATTCATGCAGTCCAACGGCGGCCTGACCGACGCGCGCGCGTTCCAGGGCAAGGACTCGATCCTCAGCGGCCCGGCCGGCGGCATCGTCGGCATGGTACGGGCGTCCAAGCTGGCTGGCTTCGACAAAATCATCGGCTTCGACATGGGCGGCACCTCGACCGATGTGTCGCACTACTCGGGCGAATTCGAACGCGTGTTCGAAACCCAGGTGGCCGGCGTGCGCATGCGCGCGCCGATGATGAGCATTCATACCGTGGCGGCAGGTGGCGGCTCCATCCTGCATTTCGACGGCAGCCGCTATCGCGTCGGCCCGGACAGCGCGGGCGCCAATCCCGGCCCTGCCAGTTATCGTCGCGGTGGTCCGCTGGCGGTCACCGACTGCAACGTCATGCTGGGTAAAATCCAGCCGCAGCACTTCCCGCAACTGTTCGGCGCCGACGGCAATCAGCCGCTGGATGCCAGCGCAGTGCGCGAACGCTTCAGCGAGATGGCCGGCGAGATCGCTGCCGCCACCGGTACGGAAACCACGCCGGAACAGGTGGCAGAAGGCTTCCTCGATATCGCGGTCGGCAATATGGCCAACGCCATCAAGCAGATTTCGGTGCAGCGTGGCCATGATGTGACCGAATACGCGCTGACCAGTTTCGGTGGCGCCGGCGGCCAGCACGCCTGCCTGGTGGCCGATGCGCTGGGCATGAAGACGGTCTTCGTTCATTCGCTGGCCGGCGTGATGTCGGCTTACGGCATGGGCCTGGCCGACCAGACGGCGATGCGCGAAGCCGCCGTCGAAACGCGTCTCAGCGCCGACGATGTCGCCAGTCTGGAAGCGCGGCTGGACGCGCTGGGCCGCCAGGCGCGCGCGGATCTGCATCACCAGCAGGTGGAAGATGCGCGCATCTCGCTGATCCGCCGCGTGCATCTTCGCTACGAAGGCACGGATACTGCGCTGATCGTGCTGTTCGATACGGTGGAGGCGATGCAGCGGCAGTTCGAGGCGGCGTATCGCAAGCGCTATTCCTTCCTGATGCAATCGCGTGCGTTGATTGTGGAGGCGGTGTCGGTGGAAGCGGTTGGCAAATCCGATGCGCCTTCGGAGACGGTGGAGCCGGCGACGCGCCGGGTGTCCGGCCTGATGCCGCATGCGGTGGTGCCGATGTACAGCGGCGGCAAGTGGCGCCAGACCAGCCTCTATCAGCGCTCGGCCACGCGCATTGGCGACATCATCAAAGGCCCGGCGATCATCGCCGAGGCGAACGCCACCACCATTGTGGAGTTGGGCTGGCAGGCGCAGGTATCGCTGCACGACCATCTGGTGCTGAAGCGTGTGGCGGCCTTGCCTGAGCGGCGCGCCATCGGTACCACCGCCGATCCGGTGATGCTGGAGATTTTCAATAACCTGTTCATGTCGATCGCCGAGCAAATGGGGCTGCGGCTGCAGAACACTGCGTACTCGGTCAATATCAAGGAGCGGCTCGACTTCAGCTGCGCCATCTTCGATGCCGACGGCAACCTGATCGCCAACGCGCCGCACATGCCGGTGCACCTTGGCTCGATGGGCGAAAGCATCAAGACCGTGATGCGCGAGAACGCCGGCCGCATGCGCGCCGGCGATGTCTTCATGCTCAACGATCCGTACAACGGCGGCACGCACCTGCCGGATGTCACGGTGATTACGCCGGTATTTGATGAGGCGGGCGCGCAGATCCTGTTCTACGTCGGCTCGCGCGGCCACCATGCGGACATCGGCGGCACCACGCCGGGCTCGATGCCGCCTGATTCGCGCGTGATCGAGGAAGAGGGCGTGTTAATCAATAACTTCAAGCTGGTCGATGTTGGCCAGTTGCGCGAAGCCGAAACGCGCGCCTTGCTGGCCAGCGCGCAGTACCCGGCGCGTAATCCGGACCAGAACCTGGCCGACCTGCGCGCGCAGATCGCCGCCAACCAGAAAGGCGTCGAGGAGCTGCACAAGATGGTGGCGCACTTCGGCCTCGATGTAGTCCAGGCTTACATGGGCCATGTACAGGATAACGCCGAAGAGGCGGTGCGGCGCGTCATCAGCGCCTTGAAGGATGGCGCTTTCACGCTGCCGCTGGATAACGGCGCGCAGATCCAGGTAGCTGTGCGCGTGGACCAGGCAGCGCGCAGCGCGGAGATCGATTTCACCGGCACATCGGCGCAGCTGGAGAACAACTTCAACGCGCCGTCGGCGGTATGCATGGCGGCGGTATTGTATGTATTCCGCACGCTGGTGGATGACGAGATTCCGCTGAATGCCGGCTGTCTGAAGCCGCTGAAGGTGCTGATTCCACAAGGCTCGATGCTGAATCCGCGCTATCCGGCTTCTGTCGTTTCCGGCAACGTGGAAACCTCGACCTGCATCACCAATGCGCTTTACGGCGCGCTGGGCGTGATGGCGGCGGCGCAGGGCACGATGAACAACTTCACCTTCGGCAACGCCAAGTACCAGTATTACGAAACCATCAGCGGCGGTTCCGGCGCCGGCGAGGGCTTCGACGGCACGTCGGTGGTGCAAACCAATATGACCAACTCGCGCCTCACCGATCCCGAGATACTGGAGTTCCGCTTCCCGGTGCGGCTGGACAGCTACGAGATCCGCGCCGGCAGCGGCGGAGCAGGGCGCTGGCACGGCGGTAATGGCGGCGTACGCAAGGTGCGCTTCCTGGAACCGATGACGGCGGCGATCCTGTCCAACAACCGCATCCACGCGCCATTCGGCATGGATGGCGGCGAACCGGGTGCGCTGGGCCGCAACAGCGTGCAGCGCGCGGATGGTTCGGTTGAAGTGCTGGGCCATATCGGCAAGACGGATATGCAGCCGGGCGATGTATTCATCATCGAGACGCCCGGCGGCGGCGGCTTTGGTTCGTCAACCTAAGTTGACAAACGCGGGTGCGTCAATTAAAGTTGACGCATGACCGATCTCCATCACATCAAGATTCCGGACGAACCCGGCGACGCCATGGCGGCGGCGCTGGCGTTGCGCGCGCTGGCGGATCAAATTGAGCGCAATGCTGTCCGGAAGGCGTTGGAGACGGGCTGGACCTGGGCCCAGATTGCTGAAGCACTTGGCGTGACCAAGCAAGCCGCCCACAAGAAGCATGCCGCCGCGATCGCACGCGGCTAACCGGAGATCGATGATGTTCGCCAAGCTGAAGCAACGCTGGAAAGACACACGCACTATCATGGCCTTGTCGCTTGACGCGGAACGGCGCGCCTTGCAGGAAGGACAGCGCCATCCGGGTGCGGAACATTACATGCTGGCGGCGCTCGATCTGCCTGATGGCAGCGCGCGCCGCGTGTTCGAGCGTCTCGGCGCCGATCCGGATGCTTACCGCGCCGCGCTCGCCAATCGCCACACCGCCGCGCTCAACGCGATGGGCTTGCACGTGGACGCCGCCGCCCCATCAGGCGCCGCCGCAGCAGACCAGGCGTCCGCATCCGCCACTGCGTCCGGCCGCAGGTCGCTGGACGGCGCCGAGGTCGGCGACGCATCCGCCGCTGCGTCCGGCCACACGTCGCTCAATGGCGCCCAGGCGGGTGACGCCTCCGTCACCGCCGCAATCGCGCCGTGCACGCCATCGGTGCTGTTTGATGCCCAGCCGTCCGGTCAGTCGCTGATGCAGAGCCTGCCCGAGTTGCAGCGCCGCTTGCCGGCGCCTTTGTGCGGCGCGCACGTGCTGCTGGCTGCTGCGACGATGGCGCACAGCGCTGCCGGCCGCGCATTCAACACCATCGACATCGACCTGCAAGCCCTTGGCAACGCCGCCGAGGCGGAACTGCAAGCCACCATGGCATCCTGACAGACCAGGCAGGCGATACCCTCAGTACCGGAATCCGCCACCTGCCATTCGGGGCTTGTCCGCCGCTTGCCTGGCAACGTACAGTTGAATTTTTGACAGGCAAGAGGAAGGCACCATGCGCACACTACTGAGGATATTCCAGTCCCGCAGCTCGCCACGCGCCGCCATCCTGTCGGCCTTCCTGCTGTGCGGTTTGTATTTCGTCTCCTGGTACTTCATCAGCCATTGCCTTTCCAATGGCCTCATCGCTTTCTGAAAACGGATCCCATGCTCAAACGCTTGCTGCCCACGCTATGTCTGCTTCTGCCTCTGTCCGCCGCGCTGGCGCAAGAGGAGGCACCTCCGCCAGCCGACGCTGAAACCGTGCTGCTGGTTGGCCAGCGTCCCGGTCCGGGCCTGTGGAAAGTCAGCAAGGGCGATCATGTGTTGTGGATCTTCGGCACCTATTCGCCGCTGCCGGACAAAATGGAATGGCGCTCGCAGCAGGTGGAAAGCATCCTGGCCCAGTCGCAGGAATACCTGACGCCGCCGCGCGCGCAGTTCAAGGTCGGCTTTTTCAAAGGCATCACCATGCTGCCAACCTTGATCGGCATCGAGAAAAATCCGGACGGCGCCACCTTGCAGGACGTGCTGCCGGCCGACATCTACGCTCGCTGGCAACCGCTGAAAACCAAGTATCTCGGCAAGAACAACGGCATCGAGCGCGAGCGCCCGATTTTTGCCGCGCAGAAGCTGTATGAGGCTGGCCTCAAACAATCCGGCCTGACGCGCGGCTACGCGGTCGATAAGAAAATCGACGACATCGTCAAGCAGCACAAGATCAAAGTGACCGACACCGGCATCAAGCTCGACACCAGCAACGCCTCCGAAGCACTGGGCGAATTCAAGAAGGCGCAGCTGGCCGACACTGCCTGCTTCACCAGGACGCTGGACCGCCTGGACGCCGATCTCGACGCGATGCGGGTGCGCGCCAACGCCTGGGCCAAGGGCGACATCGAAGTCATCCAGAATCTCAGCTATCCCGACCAGAAAGCCGCCTGCGACGACGCCATGCTCAACGCGGAATTCGTCAAGAAGCATCCGGAATTGCAGAACGTCAAAGAGCGCGTACAGACCGCCTGGCTGGCAGCGGTGGACAAGGCGCTGGACAGCAATGCTACCAGCTTTGCCATGCTGAATATGTCGGACATCCTCGGCAACAGCAGCTACCTGAATGCGCTCAAGGCCAAAGGCTATGAGGTGGTCAGTCCGGACTAAGGCTAGGCGGTCGCCGAAATGCCGTACTTGCGCTGGGTGTGGTGATACTGCGCCGTCAGCGTTTCCAGTGATGGGTGGGCCGGGTCGAGGCGGCGCATGCGTTCCAGCAGGAACAGGCATTGTTCGCCCAGCGGCGCCTCCCAGCCCAGGTCGTCCAGCTGCTTGAGGATGGCCGAGGTGGCCGCCGGCAGCAGCGACATATTGCCCGGCGCCTTGCGCAGCCCGGCATTCAGCGTGTCCACCGCCGCCCGCAGATCGCCATGCGAACGCTGCTCGGAAGCGTGTGCGATCAGCTCGTCGACCTGGATCTTGATCTGTTCGCCCATGCCTTGCGCCAGGTCGTGACGGCCGGCTTTTTCAAACACCTGCACCGCGTCGTCCATCGAAACGCCGCTCTCGTTATCGTTCATCAGGTTCAGCATCAGGTCGGATGCCTGCTGGTCGAGCTTGACACCGAGGCAGCTGTGCACCAGCCCGATTTTCAGCCCGGTCGACAAGCCCCGGCTGGCGGCCACCGAATTCACGGCGTTGGTCAGTTCGGTTGCTGCCGCCGTCAGGTTGCCGGCCATCTCCTGCACCAGTCCGGCGGCGATCGCACGGCAGACATCGACGTTGGGACTGCTGCGCAGCGACCGCTCCATGTCGCGGATCACGCCGGTGGCCTGGTTGGCATCGCCTTTCTTGACCAGCGTTTTGACCAGCTTGACGTGGTCCTCGGGATCGCGGAATTCTGAATACTTGGCCTTGGCCACCACTTGCTTGAACGCTTTCTCGGCGACGCCGACGTCGCCGGTTTCAAACGCCACCTCGCCCAGATGACGCAGCCGGCGCACCATGTGCGGGGAAATCTGTACCGCGTCCTCCAGGATCTTCTTGGCGGATTCCTGCTGGCCCAGCGCTTCGTGGGTGCGCGCCAGCAAGTCGTACGCCGCCATATAGCGTGGATTCTGCTCCAGCAGCTGTTGCAGCGTTTCCTGTGCCTCGGCGTACTTGGCCAGGCCGTAGCGGCAGCGCGCCAGGCCCAGATGCGCCCAGGCGATAGGGCGGGTCATCAGTATCCACTGGTAGACCATTTCGGCATCGGCCAGGTCGTTGACGGAGAACATCAGCTCGGCGCGCAGGCGGGCGAAATCGATGGCGTAGCGCGGACTCTTGTCCTGCGCTGTCAGGCATTCGGTGATGGCCTTGCGCACATTGCCCATTTCGATGGTCTGGTAGATCGGCAGGAAGTGCGTGCGGCGGTCGACCGCGCGGCTGATGCGCTGTAGCAGGGAGTCGACGGTGAAGGGCTTCAGCAGATAGTCGGTCGGGGTCAGTTCGGCGGCGCCGATCACCTTGCTGTACTCGCCTTCGGAAGTCAGCATGATGAAAATCGTCCACGGCGAGATCAGTTTGTGGTGGCGCAGGTCTTCCAGCAATTGCTGGCCGTCCTGGCCATTGGCCTCGCCGCTGCCGTTGCCGAGGTCGTATTCGCACAAAATAATGTCGAACGGCTTCTTGGCGAGCTGACGGATCGCCGTGCCTGAGCTGACTGCATACTCGATCTTGGTGATCGACGACTGGCTCAGCATATTGTGCAGGTTGCCGCGCATGCCCGGATTCGGGTCGACGATCAGCACCGACAAGTCGCTATTTTCTGCCATTGTTCACCATCCACGCTAAGATGTGCTCAGCATACTCCATGGCAAATGAAAATACCTTATTTTCGGCGCAAAATGTTGCTTCCATGGCAGCTTTTGCACGGTGTAAGCACTATATGGCAACGCTGATAGCGGGTATAATGTCGGCAAAGGAAAATCTGCAAGACCAGTATCTCGTGCCTCATTCCCCTTTAAACCGCAGCCTAGCTGCATCAACTATCTTCCAACCATGCTGATTCTGCCGGGCTCTAACGCCCTGTCCGCATTCCGTAGCCAACGCCTGTTGAACCAACTGCAAGCTGTGCTGCCGTCCGTTGCCGCTGTCCAGGCGCGCTATGTCCACTTCATCGATGCCGGCGCACCGCTGTCGGCCGACGACAGCAACAGCCTGCAAGGCCTGCTGACCTACGGCGAGCCGGCCCACGCCGAGAATACCGAAGGCGCTGTCGAAGAGTTCTTCGTCATCCCGCGCTTCGGCACGATTTCGCCATGGGCGTCGAAAGCCACCGACATTGTCCACAACTGCGGCATGGTGCACATCAAGCGCGTCGAGCGCGGCGTCGCGTACCGCATCAACCTGAAGACCGGCATCCTCGGCAGCTCGATCGGCGCGCCGAAGAAGCTGAGCGACCAGGAAGTACAGGCGGTGATCGCGCTGCTGCACGACCGCATGACCGAGTCGGTGCTGCGTTCGCCGGACGATGCAGCCGGCCTGTTCCGCGAACTGCAAGCCCGCCCGCTGGAAAGCGTCGACGTGATCGGCAGCGGCAAGGCTGCGCTGGACAAGGCGAATACCGACCTCGGCCTGGCCATGTCGGATGATGAGGTGGAATACCTGGATGCCGCTTTCACCAAGGCCGGCCGCAATCCGACCGACGTGGAACTGATGATGTTCGCGCAGGCCAATTCCGAGCACTGCCGCCACAAGATCTTCAACGCCGACTGGACCATCGACGGCGTCGCCCAGCCGAAGTCGCTGTTCGGCATGATCAAGAACACCCACCAGCTGCAACCGAAAGGCACCGTGGTCGCCTACAGCGACAACTCGTCGATCATGGAAGGCGCTGAAGTGATGCGCTTCTTCCCGCAGGATGGCAGCAACGAATATGCGCCGATGACCGAGTTGACGCACACGCTGATGAAGGTCGAGACGCACAATCACCCGACCGCGATCTCGCCGTTCCCAGGCGCCTCGACCGGCGCCGGTGGTGAAATCCGCGACGAAGGCGCGACCGGCCGTGGTGCCAAGCCGAAAGCGGGCCTGACCGGCTTCACCGTGTCCAACCTGCTGCTGCCGGGCGCCGTGCGTCCGTGGGAAAGCGATGCGGTGGTCACCGCGCCAGTCAACGGCGCTGATTACCGCGATACCGGCACGCCATACGGCAAGCCTGAGCGCATCGCCTCGCCATTGCAGATCATGATCGACGGCCCGCTGGGCGGCGCCGCGTTCAGCAATGAATTCGGCCGTCCGGTGCTGGGTGGTTATTTCCGTACCTACGAACAGAACATCGGCAAGCAGTTCGCCGGCGCACATGACACCGTGTTCGGCTATCACAAGCCAATCATGATTGCCGGCGGCATCGGCAATATCTCGTCGCAACACACGCACAAGAACGATATCCCGGTCGGCAGCCTGCTGGTGCAGCTGGGTGGTCCCGGCATGCGCATCGGCATGGGCGGTTCGGCCGCATCGTCGATGGCGACCGGCACCAACACCGCCGACCTGGACTTCGATTCGGTCCAGCGTGGCAATCCGGAGATGGAACGCCGCGCGCAGGAAGTCATCAACGCCTGCTGGCAACTGGGCGCGAAGAATCCGATCATCTCGATTCACGACGTGGGCGCTGGCGGCTTGTCGAACGCTTTCCCGGAAATTACCAACGACGCCAAGCGCGGCGCGATTTTCGACCTGCGCAAGATTCCGCTGGAAGAGAGCGGCATGGCGCCGAAAGAAATCTGGTCCAACGAATCGCAGGAACGCTATGTGCTGGCGATTTCGCCGGACGACCTGCCCTTGTTCCAGTCGATTTGCGAGCGTGAGCGCAGCCTGTTCGCCGTGGTCGGCACGGCCACCGAAGAACGCCAGCTGAAGCTGATCGATCCTGAACTGGGCAACGAGCCGGTCGACATGCCGATGGACGTCCTGCTGGGCAAACCGCCTAAGATGCAGCGCGACGTGCACCACGTGCAGAACGATTTCCCGGCCATCGACCTGACCGGCATGGATCTGGGAGAAGCCGCCAAGCGCGTGCTGCTGCTGCCGACTGTCGGCGACAAGTCCTTCCTGATCACCATCGGCGACCGTACCGTGGGCGGCATGTCCGTGCGCGACCAGATGGTCGGTCCATGGCAGGTGCCGGTGGCTGATTGCGCCGTCACAGCCATGAGCTTTGAAGGCTACCAGGGCGAGGCGATGGCGATGGGCGAGCGCACGCCGCTGGCCGTCATCAACGCCGCCGCCTCGGGCCGTATGGCCGTTGCCGAAGCGGTGCTGAACATCGCTGCTGCGCCGATCCGCTCGATCGAAGACATCAAGCTGTCGGCCAACTGGATGGCAGCCTGTGGCCAGCCTGGCCAGGATGCCGCGCTGTACGACACCGTGAAGGCGGTCGGCATGGAGCTGTGCCCGGCACTGGGCATTTCCATCCCGGTCGGCAAGGATTCGCTGTCGATGCGCACCACCTGGAAAGAGGGCGATGAGGCCAAGGCTGTGTTGTCGCCGGTCTCGCTGATCGTTTCCTCGTTCGCGCCGGTATATGACGTGCGCAAGTCGCTGACGCCACAACTGCGCACCGATGTGGGTGACACCTCCATCATCCTGATCGACCTGGGCCGTGGCAAGAACCGCCTGGGCGCCTCGTCGCTGGCGCAAGTCATGGGCCAGCTGGGTAACTCGGTGCCGGACGTCGACAATCCGGAAGACATCAAAGCCTTCTTCGCCGCCATCCAGCAACTGAACGCGGATGGCAAACTGCTGGCTTACCACGACCGTTCGGACGGCGGCCTGTACGGCACGCTGACCGAAATGGCCTTCGCCGGCCGCGCCGGCCTGTCGATCAACCTCGACATCCTGACGCTGGAAGAGGGACATGGCGCCGACCAGGGCGACGCCAAGAACTGGGCCACCCAGATCGCCGAACGCCGCAACGAGCAGACGCTGCGCGCGCTGTTCTCGGAAGAGCTGGGCGCCGTCATCCAGGTGCGCGCCGAAGAGAAATCGGTGGTGATGGACGTGCTGCGTTCGTTCAACCTCGGCGCTTGCAGCCACATCATCGGCAAGACCAATGACCGTGGCGTGATCGAATTCACCCGCGACGCCAAGGTCATCTACAACAAGCCCCGTGTCGAGTTGCATCGCCTGTGGAGCGAAACCAGCTGGCGCATCGCCCGCCTGCGCGACAATCCGGCCTGCGCCGACGCCGAATACGACCGTCTGCTGGACGAACAGGACCCGGGCATTACGCCAAAAGTCACGTTCGACCTGAGCGAGAACGTTGCCGCGCCATTCCTGGCCACCGGCGTGCGTCCACGGGTAGCCATCCTGCGCGAGCAGGGCGTCAACTCGCACATCGAAACCGCCTACGTCATGCACCAGGCTGGCTTTGCCGCGATCGACGTGCACATGAGCGACCTGATCTCGGGCCGCGCCAAGCTGGATGACTTCCAGGGCGTTATCGCCGTCGGCGGCTTCTCGTACGGCGACGTTCTGGGTGCGGGCGAGGGCTGGGCCAAGACCATCCTGTTCAACAGCGCGCTGTCGGATCAGTTCGCCAAGTTCTTCGAGCGCAAGGATACCTTCGGCCTGGGCATCTGCAACGGCTGCCAGATGATGAGCAACCTGAAACCGCTGATTCCTGGCGCGCATGCCTGGCCGAAGTTCACCACCAACAAATCGGAGAAATTCGAAGCCCGCTTCGCGATGGTGGAAGTGCTGGATTCGCCGTCGATCTTCTTCAGCGGCATGGCCGGCACGCAGACGCCGATCGCCATCGCGCATGGCGAGGGCTATGCGGACTTCTCGCAGACCGGCAACATCGGCGAAGCCGTGCACGCGATGCGCTTTGTCGACAACCGTGGCGCCGCCACCGAAGCCTACCCGTACAACCCGAACGGCTCGCCGCAAGGCCTGACTTCGGTAACGACTCCGGACGGCCGCTTCACGGTGATGATGCCGCATGCCGAGCGCGTATTCCGTACCGTCCAGCAGTCGTGGGCACCGGAAGCCTGGGGCGAAGAATCGCCGTGGATGCGCATGTTCCGCAACGCCCGCAAATTCGTCGCCTAAGTTTTATAGGTGTTTATTTGCTTCACGGAAGGAGAGCGGCGCAAGCCGCTCTTTTTCTTTGTGGGTAAATAAGCGGACCGCGTCCGGCGCGTGGCGGGCATAATCTCTTAACGCCCAGCCGATCGCTTTTTGAATAAAGAATTCCTTTTCGTGCGCCAGCGCCAGGCAGTAATCAAATAAGCGCTGCGGATCGGTTTTATCTCGCCAGCCTAATTGGTGTAATAAGGCGATGCGCCTTACCCACATATTGTTATCTCGTAACGCGTTATCCATATAATCGTGCTGGTGGCGTAATACGTCGCCAATAATGCCGGCTAATGCATCCACTGTGTCCCACCACGATTTATCCTGTACCAGTTCCATGAGTGCGGGAATATCCGCGATGTTTAATTCTTTCCAGTGCATCGCCAGCATGTCCAATGCCACGTATTGATATTCGCGCTCCGGTAGTTGCCATAGCGCGCGGGCGTGGGCCAGCAGCGTTTTGGTGCCTCGGCCTTTCAAGACGCGCAGCAGCGGTTTGCCGGCGGCGCGGCGTTCGGGTGTGCCGACGCCCAGGAAGATGAACTGGTCACGCATGTAGGCGCGCATGGCTGGCGCACGCTTTGCGTCGATGGCTGAGGTGAGGGCGGCTGCCATATCGGCCAGGAAGGCCGGGTTTATGCTGGTTGTTGGCATGATCGCGCTGGTTTTGAGTCTACAGAGGACGTAAAAAAAGCGCCTGCAAGCAGGCGCTTCGTTGGAGCCGGTCCAGATTACTGGATCTTGGCTTTCTTCAGCAGCTCTTCGCGGTAGGCTGCGATCTTGCGCTGTTGCAGCGCTTCAGCAACCTGGCCTTTAACTTCAGCCAGCGGAGGCAGCTGGGTTGGACGCGATTCTTCCAGCTTGATGACGTGGAAACCGAATTCGGTTTTCACCGGGGTCTGGGTGATTTCACCGTTTTTCAGTGCGATCATGGCGTCGGCAAATGGTTTAACCAGTTTGCCTGGGGTCATCCAGCCCAGATCGCCGCCGTTATTGGCGGAACCGTCTTTCGATACCTTGGCCAGTTCTTCGAATTTACCGCCGGCTTTCAGCTTGGCGATAATATCTTTGGCTTCCTGTTCAGTAGCGACCAGAATATGACGCGAGTGATATTCGGTTGGGCCGACAGCAGCTTTATACTTGTCGTATTCAGCCTGGATTTCAGCATCTTTAACCGGGTTTTTCTTCACATAATCAGCCAGCATCGCATTGATAATAATGCTTTGACGGGCGTTATCGATAGCGGAGGTCACTTCGGCCTTTTTGCCGTAACCCTGTTTATCGGCTTCCTGCAGCATCACTTCGCGGCTGATCAGTTCTTTTTTCACAGCTTCGCGCAGTTGCGGCGAATCTGGCTGCTGGCCCTGGGCGACAACTTGTTTGACCATTTGATCAACCTTGGCAGCTGGAATGGCCTTGCCGTTGACGGTGGCGGCATTCTGGGCGAAAGCTGGTGCTGCCACGACAGCGATCAGGGCTAACATCAGGCGGGCTGGCTTCAACATCATTATTTCAATCCTTAAAAAATTACACTCTGAAGGTGCATCATACCTACGCAGAATCAAAAACGGCGCCCCGCAGGGCGCCGCCTTTCATAACATTACTGCACTTTTGCTTTCTTTACCAGTTCTTCCTGATAAGCTTGCACTTTCTTCTGGACCAGTGCTTCAGCCACTTGCGGCTTCACTTCTTCCAGGGTAGGCAGTTTGGCTTGACGGACATCGTCTACCTTGATCACGTGGAAACCGTTCGGGGTTTGCACTGGCTTCTCGGTAACCTGGCCTTTTTGCAGGGCCACGAAAGCTTGCGAGAACACTGGTGGGAAGGACGAAGGCGAAGCCCAGTCCAGATCGCCGCCATTGGCTGCCGAGCCGGTGTCTTTCGACTGCTTGGCCAGCTCTTCGAACTTGGCGCCGCCCTTGATCTTGGCGATCACGTCGTTGGCTTCCGCTTCGGTACCCAGCAGGATGTGGCGCACGTGGTATTCCTTGTCGCCAGCTTGTGCGACGAATTTGTCGTACTCAGCCTTGATGTCGGCGTCCGACACCGGGTTTTTCTTCACGTATTCACCCAGCAGGGCATTGACCATGATGGCCTGGCGGGCGTTTTCGATGGCGGTCTTGACGTCGGCATTCTTGGCATAGCCTTGCTTGTCCGCTTCCTGAACCAGCACTTCGCGGCTGATCAGGTCTTTCTTGATCATGTCACGCAGTTGCGGCGAATCAGGCTGCTGGCCTTGGGCTACAACTTGCTTGACGACGGCCTCGACGCGCGAGGTTGGGATCGCCTTGCCATTTACAACGGCAACGTTTTGCGCAAAAGCTGGTACAGCGACAACGAGAAGTGCAATCAGCAACTTGGCTGGCTTGAAAGTCATTATTAATTCCTGTAAAGGGAAAGATTTAGCGAATGTAAGCTTGGACGGCTATGTCTTCAATTATTTTTAATAAAAGCCGATAGCGGCCGCAACCGCATCAGACTTCTGACGGCGCCAATGCGGTAATGGCCAATGCATGAATTTCTTTGTGCATCATATCGTGCACGGAATCATACACGAGTCGATGTCTCGTGACGAGTTTCAGGCCTTCGAATTGTAACGAAACAATTCTGACATTGTAATGGCCGCCGCCAGAGGCCGCGCCGGCATGGCCGGCGTGGGAGGCAGAGTCGTCTTCCAGCACCAGTTCAAGCGGTGCCAGCCTGGCCTCGAAGGCTGCACGCATGCGAGCCAGGCGGGTATCTTGAATCCCGCTCATGCCTGGTCCTTCATATGGCGCGACAAATACACCGTTTGCGCGATGATAAATACAAACATGATGCCGGTAACGCCAAAGGTTTTGAAATTGACCCAGGCATCGGTGTCACCTTTAAACAGTACAAAGGCCAGATACCAGTTCAGCACGCCCATGGCGGCAAAGAAAATCACCCAGGCCAGATTCAGGCGCGACCAGATCAGGTCCGGCAATTCGATAATTTCCTTCATCGACTGGCGCATCAGGTTCTTTTTGAACAGCAGATCGCTGGCCAGCAGGCCGACAGCGAACAGCCAGTACAAAATGCTCAGTTTCCACTTGATGAAGGCTTCATCATGCAGATAGATGGTCAGCCCGCCGAACACCGAGAACAGCACCAGCGTCACCCACAAGGTGCCAGTGACTTTCTGCCCGCGCAGCTTGACCCAGGCAATCTGCGCCACCGTGGCGAGGATGCCGATGACCGTGGCCAGCACGATCGGCGATTGCTCCGACGTGACCGAACCGCCGGACACCACGCCGCTCATATAAGTGTTGATGAAGTGCTGGGCCGCGTCGGCCTCCATGCCAGCCAGCTTGTAGGCGGCGAAGAAGCAGAGGACCGGGAGCCAATCGAACAGGAATTTCATGATGTCTTTATTAGTCTTGTGGGTCGAAACGTAAGGATGCCGAGTTGATGCAATAACGCAAACCGGTCGGCGGCGGGCCGTCCGGGAATACATGGCCCAGGTGCGCGTCGCACACGCCACAGATGGTTTCGGTGCGCAGCATACCATGGGAACGGTCGACTTTTTCCACTACATTGGCCGGATCGATCGGTTCAAAGTAGCTTGGCCAGCCGCAACCGGAATCAAACTTGGTATCGGAACGGAACAGCGGCGTGTTGCAGCATACGCAGGTGTAGATCCCATGCTCGTGATGATCCCAGAACTTGCCGGTAAAAGCACGTTCGGTGGCGGCATGGCGCGTCACCTGATATTCCATCGGATCGAGTTCGGCGCGCCATTCGGCGTCGGTTTTGACAACTTTATTGCTCATGGCTTATTTCTCGCTTAAGAAGAACAGCTAACTTCCAGGTGACTTGCCCAGTCCGGCGGCAAGGCGGCATATTGCTCGTGCTCGGGCTGTTCGTCGTAGGGGCGCTGCAACACGGTCAACAGGCGCTCCACCTCGGAAAAGTCCTTGTTTTGCGCCTTTTCAATGGCCACCTGGGCCAGATAGTTTCGCAGCACGTATTTGGGGTTGGTTTGATTCATCGCAACCGTGCGCACGGCGTCGTCGCTGCCTTCAGCGCGCAGCCGCGCGCGATAGCGTTCGGCCCAGGCATCGAAGGCAGGGCGCTCGATGAACAGGTCGCGCAGCGCTTCGTCGCCACTGGTGTCGGCCGCGCGCACGCCGCTCAGGCGGCGGAAGAACAGCGTGAAATCCACGCCTTCCAGCATGCCGAACAGGTCGTCGAACAGCGCGCGGTCGTCGTCGGCGTGCTGGTCCAGCATGCTCAGGCCGAGCTTGGCGTGCAGCAGTTCGTCCATCTTGCGGGCGAATTCCGGCTGGTAGACATCCAGCGCCGCCTGTGTCGGCTCGACTTCGCCGATCAGCGGCAGCAGCGCCTGCGCCAGCGCGTAGCAGTTCCAGTGGCCGATCTGCGGCTGGTTGGCATAGGAGTAGCGGCCTTGCTGGTCGGTGTGGTTGCAGATGTGGTTGGCGTCGAACGCTTCCATGAAGCCATACGGACCGTAATCCAGCGTCAGGCCGAGGATGGACATATTGTCGGTGTTCATCACGCCATGCATGAAGCCGACCGCCTGCCAGTGCGCGATCATGTGCGCGGTGCGGCGCGTGACTTCTTCCAGCAGCGCGGCGTAGGGATTTTCCGCCGTCCGCAGCGCCGGGTAAAAGCGCTCGATGACGTAGTCGGCCAGCAGCTTCAGCTGATCGTTTTGCTTGCGGTAGTACCAATGCTCGAACGAGCCGAAGCGCACGAAGCTGGGCGCCATGCGCACCACCACCGCCGCGCTTTCAACCGTCTCGCGCACCACGCCCTGGTCCGAGCCGGCCACCGACAGCGCACGCGAGCTTGGAATGCCGAGCGCATGCATGGCTTCCGAGCACAGGAATTCGCGGATCGACGACCGCAGCACGGCGCGGCCATCGCCCATCCGCGAGTAGGGCGTCAGGCCTGCGCCTTTCCATTGCAGTTCCATCGGCCCCTCGGCCGTGGCGACATCGCCGAACAGGATGGCGCGGCCATCGCCCAACTGGCCGGCCCATACACCGAACTGGTGGCCGGAATAGACCGCAGCCAGCGGTTGCGCGCGCTCCGGCACGGTGTTGCCGATCAGGATGTCCAGGCTGGCGGCGACGTCGTCTGGCGCCAGGCCGATCAGCTGCGCGGCCGGTGGGCTGACGCTCACCAGGTAAGGCGAGGGCAGCGGCGTCGGCATCAAGCGGGTGTAAAAAGCAGGCGGCAGGGACGCGAAGGAATTGTCCAGCGGCAGTTTAGCGGCAGTGATGATGTGCTCCAGGTTAGCTCAGTTCCGGATTTTACCGCAGCCACGGAATGCGGCGGTGCAGCAATGAAAAGCGGAACGCCGGCCTGGTAATGCCGCAAAGCATGAAAGTAGGTTAACTTCACAAATAAATAGTTTGACTCCTAACTGTTTTGCTATTACATTATTGCTCTAAGGCACTATTTAGGCCACTCCGGCCACCCAGGCGCGCACCCCGGCAAAGTAATCGTCCCGGCGATAGTTATCTATTCGACACGCCCCCGGTCCATCCTACAGAACGAGAAAACGATATGTTTCATAGCATAACTATACGCACGCGCCTGATCATCACCATGACTGTGCTGGGCGTCCTCATGCTGGTCCTGGGCGGTCTCAGCATCTTCGGCCTGAACACCGTCAATTACGCACTGAAAGACGTGTACTCCAATCAGATGGCATCGACCGTCGCGCTGGGCAATGCCAAGAACTTCCTCAACCGCGCCCGTTTCGTCATCGACCGCGGCGTATTTCACCCGGAAGCATCTGACCTGGAGAAAACGCTGGGCCGCGCGGAAGGCTTCCTGCAGGACGGCGAAAAGGCCTGGAAGGGCTACCTGGCACTGCCGCTGGGCGGCGAGGAAAAAGTGCTGGCCTCCGACCTGGACGCCAAGCGCACCGTCTATCTGGCCGAACTGCGTGGCCTGATCACCGCGCTGCGCAATCATGACGAAGCCAAGATCGAAGAAATGTCGATGAAAACCCTGTCGGCGCAATTCGGCATCTTTGACGCCGCTTCGAACAAGCTGGAACAGTACCAGCTGACCACCGCCAAGGATCACTACGACGAAAGCCAGTCCTTCTTCAGCAGCTTCACCACCGGTTTCACCATCGCGCTGGTGCTCGGCGCCATCCTGATTGTCTACTCGGCCATGCGCCTGCTGGCAGCCATCCTGCGTCCGCTGGAACATGCGCTGGGCCACTTCGATCAGATCGCCGCCGGCAACCTGGCCAACCAGATCAAGATCGAGCGTGAAGACGAGATGGGCAAGCTGATGAAGGGCCTGATCAAGATGCAGGACCAGATGTCCGGCACCGTCAGCAGCATCCGCACTGGCAGCAGTGCGATCGCCACCGCCAGCGCGGAAATCGCCTCGGGCAATCTGGACCTGTCGCGCCGCACCGAGAACCAGGCCGCAGCACTGGAAGAAACCGCTTCCTCGCTGGAAGAGCTGACCTCGACCGTGCGCCAGAACGCCGATAATGCCCGCCAGGCCAATCAGCTGGCGCTGAGTGCGCAAGAGGTGGCAGGCAAGGGCGGCATGCTGGTGTCGCAGGTGGTGGACACCATGGGCAACATCAACACCTCGTCGCGCAAGATTGCCGACATTATCGGCGTGATCGATGGTATCGCTTTCCAGACCAATATCCTGGCGCTGAACGCCGCCGTGGAAGCCGCCCGTGCCGGTGAACAGGGCCGTGGCTTCGCCGTGGTGGCGACCGAAGTGCGCAATCTGGCGCAACGCTCGGCTGCCGCCGCCAAGGAAATCAAGGAACTGATTACCGAGTCGGTCGAGCAGGTAGACGCCGGCAACCAGCTGGTCGACAAGGCTGGCGCTACCATGGACGAGATCGTCAGCAGCGTCGAGCGCGTCACCAGCATCATGACGGAAATCATGATCGCCGGCGAAGAGCAGAGCGAAGGCATCAACCAGATCAACCAGGCCATCGTGTCGATGGACGAAGTGACCCAGCAGAACGCCGCGCTGGTGGAAGAGGCCGCCGCTGCCGCCAACGCCATGCAGGAGCAGGCCGCGCAGCTGGAAGAAATGGTCAGTACCTTCAAGCTGGACAGCAGCACCGGTAACCGCCCGGGCGACCGTCCGGCCTTGCGCCGGCCGGTCCTGGCACTGGGCCAGTAACAGCAGAGGGGCGCTACGGCGCCCTTTTTTATTACCTGTCGACGTGGCTTGGTCAGCAGCACTTCAGGCGCCTGTGTTTGCCGCCAGCATCCCGTCGCTACAGGATTTACTTGAGGGCGCCGAACACTTTGCCGATCAGCTTGCTGCCAGTGCCGATCGGATCGGCGCGGATGGCTTTTTCTTCCTCGGCGATCATAGTGTACAGCCCGTCCAGCGCGCGCTGGGTGACATAGCCTTCCACCGTGGACTGGTCCTTGGCCAGCACGCCCAGCCTGGGCGCCAGGCTCATCGCAGTGTTATACCTGGTGGCCAGACCGGACTTGTCGGTGACTTTTTTCACCACCGGCTGGAACTGCACGGCCAGCTTGTCCTGGGTTTTGGAACGGAAGAAATCGGTCACCGACGTGTCGCCGCCGGTCAGGATGTTCTTGGCGTCGGTGATGGTCATCGACCTGACCGCATCCAGCAGCAGCGGTTTGGCCATCGGCACGGCGGATTCGGCGGCGCGGTTCATCTGCACCACCAGCTCGTCCAGCTGCTGGCTCTTGCCGGTCATCTTCAGCAGCGGACGGGCCTGTTCCAGGATCTTCGGCAGCGGAATCCGTACCTTGTCGTTGTTGAGGAAGCCGCCTTCGGCGCCAAGCTTGCTGACTGCCGCGTTGGAGCCGGTTTCCAGCGCCGCTTTCAGGCCGCCGGACGCATCCTTGTTGCTCAGGTCGTCCAGGGAAATGGCACAGGCGCTGGCGGCCAGCAGACTCAGCGGGAGCAGCAGGGCGATGGTGCGGCGGGAAATCGGCATGGTGTGGCGTCCTTGATGGTCAATGACGCTACTGTACTCCAGCAGCGCTTACGCCGCCAGCGCCGGGATTTCCTGGCCTAGCCGTTCCAGCAGACGATCGCACTGGAATACGCTCAGTGTGCGGCGCGACTCGCCTTCGCCGACGTCGATCACCTCGTCCATCTCGGTGCGCGGATCGCCCTGGGCGCTGGGATTGCGCATCATCTTCGGTGCGCCGTAGCGCTTGCTGTCTTCGATGGTCATGATGTTTTCCACCGCGTCCACCATCAGCCCATAGCATTCATCGCCACGATCGACCACCAGGATCTTGGACTTGCCGGTGTCTTCCAGCGGCGCCATGCCGTACAGGCCGCGCAGGTCGATCACGGTAATCATCTGCTGGCGCAGGTTCAGCATGCCGCGCATGAAGGCGGGCAGGCCGGGCGGGCGGGTAATCTCGCCGACGCTGAAGTCGATGATTTCACGCACCTGCTTGATCTCCACCGCGTAGCTGTTTTCCAGCCAGAAGCTGATGTAGACCTGGCGCTGGCTGCGCCGCGCGTCGCGCCGTTCGTTGCTGGCGATCAGTTCGGCGTCCTTGGGATACAGCGCCGCGTGGCCGGTGCGCATGTCCTTGATTTCGGTGCTGGAAAAAATCTGCTGGTGATCGAGGAAGAAGATGTCTCCCAGCTCCGGCTTGGACAGGCAACCGGCAAACATGCCGGCGCGCGCCTTGCTCAGCATCGGGATCGGCATCACTTCTTCGCTGTAGAAATTGACGATATTGTCGACCGAGTCGACGCGGAAACCGATGGTGGCGTCGTCGATGCGCGCCACGATGATGCGCTGGTCCGCCCCCTCGACGCGTTCGCCGGCAGCGCTGGCATTCAGCAGCGTGGCAAAGTCGACTACCGCCACCGGCGCCCCGCGGAAATTGATGCGGCCCAGGCACAGCGCGCTGTTCAGCACCGACGCCTGCAATTCGGGCACGCGGATAATCTCCTGGATCGCGCCCATCTCGAAGGCAAGCGACGATACACCAACGCGGAAGCTGACGCATTGACGGCGCTCGCCCTGGCGGCGGCGCGTCTGCCGGTCGTTGCATTGCAGCGCCAGCACTTGCGGCACGTTTTCGATATGAATCAGCGCGTTCGGGTCCAGCACCTGCACCAGCCGCGCGCCCTGGTCGAGCAGAATGGTGCCGGCCACCACGCCGCGTTGTTCGCCTTCCGCATAGGCCAGCGTGCTGCGCTGCTCAGGCCGCACGCGCAGGATTTCGCCGGTGGCGTCGAACAGGATGCCGACCAGCACGCCTTCATAATCAAGGATGGCGATCTTGTCGGTGGGCAGGGCGCCACGCGCGCCGGCGTCAAACACACGGCCCAGGTTCACCACCGGTATCACGCTGCCGCGCAAGGTAAACACGCCCGCCAGGAATTTGGGCGACAGCGGCAGCGCAGTCACTTTTTCTGGATAGTTGACCACCTCGCGGAAGCAGCTGGCAGGCAGGGCGAATTCATCGTCGCCCAGTACGAACGAGCCGAACAGCTCGGTGCAGGAGACGGCGGAAGCATCAGGCATGGGCAGTCCCCGCGCAAGTGGTGACGATTTCCTGCACCGAGTAGGTGCAAGTGGCGCAATCAATGGTCATGGTGCGGCCGCACTTGCCGCCGATGCGGCAATAGCTGACGTTCAGACCGAACTTGCGCAGGTGCTTGCGCGCCGCGTCGGCATTTTGCTGGCCGATCTGCAGGCGGCTGGAGCAGCTGTTCAGCATGGTGGCGCCGCCAGCGACGATGACTTCGATATCGGCGCAGTCGTCCTCGGTGGCGCCGATCAGGCGTAACAAGGACGGCACGGCCTGGTTGACATAGCGCGCGCCGAATTCATCGGCCATCTGCGCGCATTCTGGCAACAGGCAGTGCGCCAGCGCGCAGCGGCCGCGCTTTTTCCAGATCAGGCCGATGCCGACGCAGGAGCCGAGCAGGGCGCTCAACTGGTCGGTACGGGCGCCGGCTTTCAGCTGGCCCATGGCCACTTGCAGCGGCGCGCGTGGTTCGTCGGCAAGCGGTGTTGCCCACGGCATCGGCAAGACTTGAGGAAAGTTGAAGAGTGCTTGCATGTTGACCGCCTATTCCATTCGATAAATCATCGGCCGGTCGAACTGATAGGCGGTGTTGAGGCCAGAGATCGATTCGGATTCCCCCACAATCATGACAGCGTGGGGCGCCATGCTCGGGCGGGCCTGGTTCAGTATCGCCTGCTGCTGCTCCTGATCGAAATAGATCAGCACATTGCGCAGGAATACCAGATCAAACTGCCTGGCTGGCTTTAACGGAGTCAGCAAATTATGTTGGGCCAACTCCACGTTTTTCTTCAGTGCATCCACCACCCGCAGGCCATTGGCGCTGGGACGGAAATACTTCCTGACCCAATCCGGATGCGTGGACTGGATGCGCTCCACCGAACGTCCGGTGTACTGGCCGTCGCGCGCCAGCGCCAGGATCTGCTGCGATATATCGGTCGCATGGATCTGGTAGCTGAAGCCTGGATGGGCTGCGGCAAATTCTTCGCACAGCATCGCCATCGAATACAGTTCCTCGCCGCTGGAGGCGGCCGCCGACCATACTTTCAGGCGCTTGCCCTGATGCGCCTGCCACCACTGCGGCAGGAATTCCTTCTCGACATAATCCCACACCTGTGGCGTGCGGAAAAACAGTGTGTCGTTGGTGGTGACCAGGTCGATAAAATGCGGAATCTCTGCCCGGTCCTGTTCCACCTTGTCCAGGTAAGCCTGGTAGCTGCCCAGGTTCAGCGCCTGCACGCGCGGGCGGATGCGCCGTTCCAGCAGCACGCTTTTGCGCTCCGTCATGGCGATGCCGGTGTGCTTGCGCACCAGCGCGATCAGCGCCGACAGCGTAGCGGGAGTAAAGCCGCCGGTTTCCATGATTACACCGTGAAGCCGGATACCGTTTTGTTCAAATCGCCTGCGCGCTGGTTCAAGCCTTCAGTCGAGCGGGCGATGCTGTCGCAGGCGGCGGCTGATTTCTCAGCCTCCTCGGCGATGTATTGCACTGCGGTGCTGACTTCGCGCGCGGTCAGCAACTGCTCGTTGGTGGCCTTGGAAATGTCGGAGATCGCCTCGGTGGTGCGCAGCACGCCGGCCAGGATCTTGTCGAACGCATCGCTGGCCTGGCGCGAAATCTCGCTGCCGGCGGAAACGCGCTTGACCGACTCGTTAATCAGCTTGGAAATCTCCTTGGTGGCCTGCGACGAGCGCTCGGCCAGCTTGCGCACCTCGTCCGCCACCACCGAAAAGCCGAGACCGTGCTCGCCGGCGCGCGCCGCTTCGATGGCGGCGTTGAAGGCCAGCATATTGGTCTGGTTGGCGATATCGCTGATGACCTTGACGATTTCGCCGATGTCTTCGGACGAGCGGTTGATCAGATCCATCGCCTCGATCGACTTGGCGACTGCCTTGGCGCCGATTTCCGCCTCGTGCTGGGTGGATTTGGCCATGGCATCGGCGTCGGAGGTATTGCCGGCGATGATGTTGATCGAGCTGGTCAGGCCGTCGATCGAGGCATTCATTTCCTCCACGGTGGCGCCCAGCGCCTGCGTGCCAACCGCCACGCCATTGCTGCGCTCGGCGATGGTGGTAGAGGCGTCGGCCAGGCCGCTGGCGGACATCACCACGTCGCTGATGACCTTACGCAGGTCGGCGATCATTTTGCTGATGCCTTCGGCCAGCTGGTCCAGCGGTTCGTCCCCTTCGACCAGCACTTTGCTGGTCAGGTCGCCGTTGGCGGCGTGCTCGACCGAGTCCAGCAGACGGGCGATTTTCTCGCCATCGACCTTGGCCTTGGCGGCCACTGATTCCTCCAGTTGCACCTGGGAGGTAATATCGCTTGCGTATTTAACTATTTTGTATGGTTTACCATTTAAATCCAGGATGGGATTATAAGTAGCCTGTATCCATATCGTTTTTTTATTATTTCCTAAACGTTTATAACGACCGCTATCGAATTCACCACGATTTAATTTTTGCCAGAAACGTTTATATTCTGCACTCGCCGTATAATCGGCATCGCAAAAGATCCGGTGATGCTCGCCTTTAATGTCGTCAAGGTAATAACCCATAACGTCGAGGAAGTTTTCATTGGCAACCAGCACGTGCCCCTGCATGTCGAACTCGATCACCGCCTGGGCTTTGCCGATGGCGCTGACTTTGCCTTCATACTCGGCGTTGCGCATGCGGTTTTCGGTGATGTCGGTGGCGAACTTGATCACCTTGTACGGCTTGCCATCGGCATCCATGATCGGGTTGTACGAGGCGTTGATCCAGATTTCGCGACCACCCTTGGCCAGCCGCTTGTACTCGCCCTGGTCGAACTCGCCGGCAGCGAGGTGGGTCCAGAACTGCTTGTACGCTGGCGAGGCGGCAAATTCCGGTTCGCAGAACATCGCATGGTGGCGGCCCTGGACCTCGTCCAGCGTGTAGCCGACAGCGCGCAGGAAGTTGTCGTTGGCATGCAAGATTTTGCCTTCCAGGTCAAACTCGATGACTGCCTGCACGCGGTTCAATGCCGCATGAATGGCTTGCAATTCTATATCTTGTGTCTGGATTGCCTGGCTTGGGGCATTCATTAGAGTTTCCCTGTCAAATATAGTTGGCTATTCAATTGATATTCGTGGCTTGGGAATATGCGTTGCTTTCGATTATTTCCGGTATTCAAATCCAAAGCAAGCTGAGCAATAAAGAATTCTTCCTTTAGTGTACTCTGCAAGCGACACTGTGATAGCAGTTTCACGCCATTGCGAAGTTCAACGTCCTGATTCAAAAGCATGGTGTCCAAGACAAAAAAATAACACGATCGTTCTATTTGTGCGGTATAGTGAGTGAGCCTGGCATTCCCACCAAAAACCATAAGGAAGAGACATGACTGCTGAATATCAAGTGCACGGCGCGGTCGCCGTCATCACGCTGAACAATCCGCCGGTCAACGGCATGGGCCTGGAGACGCGCACCGCTGCAGTACTGGGCTTGCAACGTGCGGCGGCCGACGATGCGGTCAAGGCCATCATCATTACCGGCGCCGGCAAGGCTTTCTCGGGCGGCGCCGACATCAAGGAATTCAATACGCCGAAAGCGCTGGCCGAGCCCAGCCTGCACACCTTCATCGCCACGGCGGAAGGTTCGAGCAAGCCGGTGGTGGCGGCCATCCACACCGTCTGCATGGGCGGCGGCCTTGAGTTGTCGCTGGGCTGCCATTACCGCGTGGCGCTGCCAGGCGCGCAGATCGCGCTGCCGGAGGTCAAGCTGGGCCTGCTGCCGGGCGCCGGCGGCACGCAGCGCCTGCCGCGCGTGCTGGGTCTGGAGCCGGCGCTGAACATGATCGTGTCCGGCAACCCGGTGCCGTCGGAAAAGCTGCCGGCGCTGTTTGACGAAATCTTTGCCGCTGATGCCGACCTGCTGCAATCGGCGATCGCCTTTGCCGAAAAAATCGCCGCTGTGCGTCCGCTGCCGAAAGTGCGCGACCGCAAGGTCGACTACCCGAATCACGAAGCCTTCCTGCAATTCTCGCGCAACACTGTCAAGGCCATGGCCGGCCCGTTCCCGGCGCCGCTGGAGTGCGTGGAAACGGTCGCCGCCTCGGTGACGATGAAGTTTGACGACGGCATGAAATTCGAGCGCGAACGCTTCCTGCACCTGATCCAGACCACCGAGTCGAAAGCTCTGCGCCACGCCTTCTTTGCCGAGCGCGTTGCCAGCAAGGTGCCGGATGTGCCGGCGGATACGCCGGTACGCGCGATCAAGTCGGCCGCCATCATTGGCGCTGGCACCATGGGCGGCGGCATTGCCATGAACTTCCTCAACGCCGGCATTCCGGTCACGCTGCTGGAGCAAAAGCAGGAAGCGCTGGACAAGGGCATCGCCACCATCCGCAAGAACTACGAAAACACGCTGAAAAAAGGCAAGCTGACGCAGGAAAAACTGGATCAGCGTATGGGGCTGCTGAGCAGCACGCTGTCCTATGAGGAGATCGGCCAGGCCGACATCGTGGTGGAAGCGGTGTTTGAGGAACTGGGTGTCAAGGAAGCCGTGTTCCGCAAGCTGGATGACGTGATGAAGCCGGGTGCCATCCTGGCCACTAATACCTCGACGCTGGATGTCGACAAGATTGCCGCCTTCACCCGGCGTCCGCAGGACGTGATCGGCACGCACTTCTTCTCGCCGGCGAATGTGATGAAGCTGCTGGAAATCGTCCGTGGCAAGGAAACCGCCAAAGACGTGCTGGCCACCGCGCTGGCGCTGTCGAAAAAGCTGAAGAAAACCGGCGTGGTGTCGGGCGTGTGCGACGGCTTCATCGGCAACCGCATGATCGAGCAGTACAGCCGCCAGGCCGGCTTCCTGCTGGAAGAGGGCGCATTGCCGGAGCAGGTCGACAAGGCGGCCGAGAAATTCGGCTTCGCCATGGGACCGTTCCGCATGGGCGACCTGGCCGGCAATGACATCGGCTGGGCGATCCGCAAGCGCCGCTATGTCGAAAAACCGGAGATCAGCTACTCGAAAACCGCCGACCTGCTGTGCGAAATGGGCCGTTACGGCCAGAAAACCGGCGCCGGCTGGTATGACTACAAGGCGGGCGACCGCAAGGCCTATGCCAACGACGAGGTCAACGCCATGATCGTCCAGCACTCGGCGGACCTGGGCATTACGCGCCGCAAGATCAGCGACGAAGAAATCGTCGAGCGCCTGGTGTATGCGCTGGTCAACGAAGGCGCGCTGATCCTGGAGGAGGGCATTGCCTTGCGCGCCTCGGACATCGACATGGTCTACCTGACCGGCTACGGTTTCCCGCTGTATCGTGGCGGCCCGATGTTCTACGCCGACACCGTCGGCCTGCCGAATGTGCTGGCAGCGATCAACAAATACGCCCAGGGCCACCAAGGCAAGGCGTGGAAACCGGCGCCGCTGCTGCAACAACTGGCGGCGGAAGGGAAAACCTTCAACAGCTGATTGCTGTTGCCGAATGCTCACATGCCATAAAGAAATTTTAATGGCCTGTGAGCATTTCGGCAAAAACGGCGCTATAATTCTCACCAACGGTAACACCTTCTTCGACGCCCCAAACAACGGTTCGAAGCTGAATACCAGCATCCGCGATGATGCTGGCAGACACCTTCAACCAATTGAGGCTCGACATGAAACGCATTCTTCGCGCTGGCGCCATCGCGCTGGCAACCTTCGGCAGCGCGCACGCAGCCAGCATCACCGGCCTGAAAAATACTGGCCTGGGCGACGGCGGCAGTGGCGACACCAACTACACGCTCACCGCCGCCAGCAGCGACACATACATCGACAGCACGGTACCGGTCATCAGTCACGACGGCCAATGGCCGATCAACCCATGGCTGGCCAACAGCGACGTCTCCAAGTGGATCACGCCGACCAGCCACCAGGACCAGACGTTTGACGCCTGGGGCACCGGCACCTACACCTACTCGTTGACGTTCGACCTGACTGGCTACAACGCCACGACAGCCGCATTCACCGGCCGTTTCGCGGCGGACAACGTGGTCACGGTCAAGCTGAATGACGTGGTGATCGGCACGGCGAACGGCTTCACCGACTGGACCGCGTTCAGTGCCAACAGCGGCTTCGTCTCGGGCGCCAACTCGCTGGATTTCATCGTCACCAACTGGGCGCAAAGCAGCGGCAACCCGACCGGCCTGCGGGTAGAGTTCGCCTCATCGAGCATCATGGCAGCGGTCCCGGAACCGGAGACCTACGCCATGCTGCTGGCCGGCCTGGGCCTGATGGGCTTTGTCGCCCGCCGCCGCCAACAGAAGTAAGCAGCAAGCAGTAAAACTCCTAGACTTCGCCGCCCTCGGGCGGTTTTTTTTCCGGGGTCAGTTCTGCCAAACGTACACGGGCTCAGCGCTAAAACCATTTGCTGATCTGGATCATGGCAGATTCTGTTGGCTGGTGTACGGTGGCTTATTATGAGCCGACCATTGCGATTAGAATTTTCTGGAGCCTTGTATCACGTCACCTCGCGAGGGGATCGACAGCAAGCCATTTATCGAGACGATACTGATCGCCATGCATGGCTGGAAGTGCTTGCTCAGGCTTGTGCCCGCTTCAACTTTACCGTGCACAGCTTTTGCCAGATGACCAATCATTATCATTTGCTGATTGAAACCGGCGAGGCCAATCTTTCCGACGGAATGCGCCAGCTGAATGGTCAGTATTCCCAATATTTCAATCGCCGGCATCAGGTGGTGGGCCATGTTTTTCAGGGGCGCTATACATCGGTTCTCGTGCAGAAGGAAAATCATTTGCGCGAGCTGGCGCGCTACGTTGTATTGAATCCGGTGCGAGCGCAGATGGTAACGAATGTCGAGGACTGGCCGTGGAGCAGCTATAAGCTCACTATCCAAACGGCGCAGCCGCCAACCTGGCTCGAAATCGATTGGATGCTAAGCCAGTTTGGCTCAAGCCGAGCTGATGCGATTGACGCTTACAAGCGCTTTGTCATTGCCGGCATCGGAGTTTCCAGCCCGCTTAAAAATGTGCAGCATCAGCTCTTGTTGGGAGATGACGACTTTATGGCTCGCTATCGTGATGAGCCGTCATCAGAGTTGCTTGGCGACGTCACACGCGAGCATCGTCGTGCATTGGCGTTGCCTTTGGCGGAATACCAGCATCGATACACGAATCGTGACGAGGCAATCGCCGCAGCCTATCTCTCAACCGCCTATACCATGAAGCAGATAGCCGATCATTTCGGCGTGTCAGATCGCACAGTGAGCAGGATAATGCAGAAGATGGAGCACCTACCGACCAGCTCATGTACGTTTGGCAGAACTGACCCCGGATGAAAAAAGCCGCCCGGAGGCGGCTTTGCTGAGGCGGCGGGGCTTAGTCGGCCGCGTAGATGTTGTTGTCCTTGGTTTCGCCGACGAACAGGGCGCCGATCACCAGCGTGATCAGGGCGATGATGATCGGGTACCACAGGCCGTAGTAGATGTCGCCCTTGAACGCCACCAGCGCGAACGAGATCGTCGGCAGCAGGCCACCGAACCAGCCGTTGCCGATGTGGTACGGCAGCGACATCGAGGTGTAGCGGATGCGGGTCGGGAACATTTCAACCAGCATCGCGGCAATCGGGCCGTACACCATCGTCACGTACAGCACCAGGATGAACAGGATCAGTACCACCATCGGCTTGTTGATCTGCGCGTCATCCGCCTTGGCTGGATAGCCGGCAGCTTTCACGGCGCCGGCAACCTCTTTCTTCAGCGCGGCGTCAGCATCTTTCGATGCTTTGTCGAAGTTCAGGCCGTCTGCGGTCAGCACGGCGTTGAAGGCGTTGATTTCCTTGTCGCCCACCTTGATCTTGGCCACGCTGCCCGCCGGCGCGTCCTGCTTGGTGTAGTTCACCGAGGCGTTCGACAGGATGCTGGTGGCAATGTCGCACGAGGAAGTGAATTTCTTCTGGCCAGTCGGGTTGAACTGGAAGTTGCACGAGGCTGGATCGGCATACACCACTACCGGCGAGTTCTTCAGCGCGGCTTCCAGCTGCGGATTGCCGTAGTGGGTCAGCGCGCCGAACAGCGGGAAGTAGGTGACCGCAGCAATCAGGCAGCCACCGAGGATGATCCATTTGCGGCCGATCTTGTCCGACAAAATGCCGAAGAAGATGAAGAACGGCGTCGCCAGAGCCAGCGACAGCGCAGTCATGATGTTGGCGCTGGCGCCGTCGATCTTCAGCACCTGGGTCATGAAGAACAACGCGTAGAACTGGCCGGTGTACCACACCACCGCCTGGCCCATGGTCAGGCCGACCAGCGCCAGGATCACGATCTTCAGGTTCTTCCACTGGCCGAAGGCTTCGGTCAGCGGGGCTTTCGAGGTCTTGCCCTCGGCTTTCATTTTCGCGAAGGCCGGCGATTCATTCATCGACAGGCGTATCCATACCGAAATGCCCAGCAGCAGCACCGATACCAGGAACGGCACGCGCCAGCCCCAGGCATTGAAGGCTTCTTCGCCGATGGCGGTGCGGGTGCCGAGGATCACCAGCAGCGACAGGAACAGGCCCAGCGTCGCCGTGGTCTGTATCCATGCGGTGAACGAGCCACGCTTGCCCTGCGGCGCGTGCTCGGCCACGTAGGTTGCCGCGCCGCCATACTCGCCGCCCAGCGCCAGGCCCTGCAAGATCCTTAGCCCGACCAGGATGATCGGCGCCGCGATGCCGATCGCCGCATAGCCGGGTAACAAGCCGACAATGAAGGTGGAGGCGCCCATGATCAGGATGGTCACCAGGAAGGTGTATTTACGGCCGACCATGTCGCCCAGGCGGCCGAACACGATGGCGCCAAACGGACGCACGATGAAGCCGGCAGCAAACGCCAGCAGCGCGAAGATGAAGGTGGTGGTCGGTTCGCCGATGAAGAATTGCTTGGCGATGATAGGCGCCAGCGAGCCGTACAGATAAAAGTCGTACCATTCGAATACGGTGCCCAGCGATGACGCAAAAATCACCTTGCGCTCTTCAGCGGTGATCGGTGCGGCTTGCTTGGGTAGGTTGCGGGTGTCCGCAGTACCGCTATTTGCCATGATGTGTCTCCTTTGATTTTTTAGGATATTTTTCCCCGGCTGAGATAGTTAGCACTTCGTCAGCTTGATCCGAGTTTGGGCGCGTAACCTTACGTCATGCTTTCATGAAACTTACGCGAAACTTACAATAATATTTGCGAACGACCGTTCTAAAACTATGCTATTCTGGATTGAATAACACATTCCTATAGGAGACTCTCATGATTGATGCCGTCATTGTTTCTACCGCCCGTACCGGCCTGGCCAAGTCGTGGAAAGGTGCGTTTAACATGACGCACGGCGCCACACTCGGTGGCCACGTGTTGCAGGCAGCCATCCAGCGCGCCAATCTGGAAGCGGGCGAAATCGAGGATGTGCTGGTCGGCTGCGCCAACCCTGAAGGTGCCACCGGGGGCAACATCGCGCGCCAGATCGCCATTCGCGGCGGCTGCCCGGTGACCACGGCCGGCATGACCATCAATCGTTTCTGCTCGTCCGGCTTGCAGACCATTGCCACCGCCGCCCAGCGCGTCATCGCTGGCGAGGGCGATATCTATGCGGCCGGCGGCGTCGAGTCGATCTCCTGCGTGCAGCAGGAAATGAATATGCATATGTATAAGGAAGTCTGGCTGTCGAAGAACAAGCCGGAAATCTATTGGCCTATGCTGCAAACTGCGGAAACCGTGGCCAAGCGCTACAACATCGGCCGCGAGCGCCAGGATGAGTATGGCGTGCAGAGCCAGCAGCGCGCCGCCGCCGCCCAGGCCGCCGGCCTGTTCGATGCCGAGATCGTGCCGATGACCACGGTGATGGGCGTGGCCGACAAGGCGTCGGGCCAGCTGCTGTCGCGCGAGGTGACGATTGCCGCCGACGAGGGCATCCGCGCCGATACCACGTATGAGGGCGTGGCGAAGATCCGCAGCGCGATACCCGGCGGCGTCATCAGCGCCGGCAATGCCAGCCAGTTCTCCGACGGTGCGTCGATGGCTGTCGTCATGAACGCGCAAACCGCTGCCGCCAAGGGCTTGCAGCCGCTAGGCGTGTTCCGTGGCTTCGCGGTGGCCGGCTGCGAGCCGGACGAGATGGGCATCGGCCCGGTCTTCGCCGTGCCCAAGCTGCTGAAGAAAACCGGCCTGAAAGTCGAGGACATCGGCCTGTGGGAGCTGAACGAGGCCTTCGCCGTGCAGGTGCTGTACTGCGCCGACAAGCTGGGCATCCCGATGGATCGCCTGAACGTCAACGGCGGCGCCATCGCCGTGGGCCACCCTTACGGCGTGTCGGGCGCGCGCCTGGTCGGTCATGCGCTGATCGAGGGCAAGCGCCGTGGCGTCAAATATGTGGTGGTCACCATGTGTATTGGTGGTGGCCAGGGAGCGGCAGGCCTGTTCGAAGTGGTGTAAGCACCATGCGCTCGACCATCCTGTCGCGCCGCGACCTGTCTTTCATGCTGTATGAATGGCTGGACGCGGAGGCCTTGACGCGCCGCGCCCGCTTCGAGGACCACAACCGTGAGACGTTCGATGCGGCGCTGGATACCGCCGAACGGCTGGCCAGCGAGCTGTTCGCTCCCCACAACAAGAAGGCCGACAGCGACGAGCCGCACGTTGTCGACGGCAAGGTGCAGATCATCCCTGAGGTGAAAACCGCGCTGGAAGCCTTCTCGCTGGCCGGCCTGATGGCGGCCGGCCAGGATTACGATCGCGGCGGCATGCAGCTGCCGGTGGTGGTCGAGAAGGCGCTGGCAGCGTATTTCACCGCTGCCAACGTCAGTACCTCGGCCTACACTTTCTTGACCATGAGCAACGCCAACACCTTGCTCAAATGCGCGACGCCGGAGCAGATTGAAACCTACGTCAATCCGATGTTGGCCGGGCGCTTCTTCGGCACGATGTGCCTGTCCGAGCCGCAGGCCGGCTCCAGCCTGTCGGACATCACCACCCGCGCGGTGCCGGACGGCGACGGCCAGTATCGCCTGACTGGCAACAAGATGTGGATCTCGGGCGGCGAACACGAACTGGCCGAGAACATCATCCACCTGGTGCTGGCCAAGATTCCCGGCGAAGACGGCAAGCTGATTCCGGGCGTAAAAGGCATCTCGCTGTTCATCGTGCCGAAATACCTGGTCAATGCGGATGGCAGTCTTGGCGCCCGCAACGATATCGCGCTGGCCGGCCTGAACCACAAGATGGGCAATCGCGGCACCACCAACTGCCTGCTGAATTTCGGCGAGAACGGCGGCGCCATCGGCTATCTGGTCGGCAAGCCGCATCACGGCCTCGCCAATATGTTCCACATGATGAACGAGGCACGCATCGGCGTCGGCCTTGGCGCGGCGGTGCTGGGCTACACCGCTTATCTGCACGCGCTGGAATATGCGCGCAACCGGCCGCAAGGCCGCCATCCGGCGCAGAAGGACGCGTCGCAGCCGCAGTTGGCGATCATCCAGCACACCGATGTGCGGCGCATGCTGCTGGCGCAGAAGGCGTATGTCGAAGGCGGACTCGGGCTGGTGCTGTACAGCGCCCGCCTGGTCGATGAGCAGCACACCGCCGAAACGCCGGAAGCGCGCGAACATGCGGGTCGCCTGCTGGATTTCCTGACACCGATTACCAAATCGTGGCCGTCGCAATGGTGTGTCGAAGCCAACAGCCTCGCGATACAGGTGCATGGTGGTTACGGCTACACGCGCGAGTACAACGTCGAACAGTTTTACCGCGACAATCGCCTGAACGCCATCCACGAAGGCACGCATGGCATCCACGGCCTGGACCTGCTGGGCCGCAAGGTCGCTTTGCAGGATGGCGCACTGTTCCGCGCCTTCGGCACCGAGTTGCGCAAGACGGTACGCAAGGTGCGCGGCAGCGTCGGCGCGCCGGATGCGGTGGGGCCGGGCCTGGCCACCATCAGCGTCGAATTGCTGGCGCACGCGGATGCGCTGGAGCAGGCGTGGCAGGCCGTGGAAGAAGTGACGCAGAAGCTGTATGCTGTCGGCGATTTGAACAAGACGCTGGCCAACGCCAGCCTGTATCTGGAAGTGGTCGGCCATGTCGTCGTTGCGTGGATCTGGCTGCAGCAGGCGTTGCTGGCGGCGGCCTCGCTGGCCAGCGGCGATACGGATTTCTATCGCGGCAAGCTGCAAGCCTGCCTGTATTTCTTCCAGTGGGAGTTGCCGAAAGTGGGACCGCAACTGGATCTGCTGGCCAGCATAGACACCACCACGCTCGACATGAAGGATGCGTGGTTCTAACAAGGAGACAAAACGATGCGTACTACCCAAGAATTGTTTTCGCTGGCCGGCAAGACCGCGCTGGTCACCGGCGGCTCGCGCGGCCTGGGCTTGCAGATGGCGCTGGCACTGGGCGAACAGGGCGCCAAGCTTGTGATCTCGGCCCGCAAGCAGGCGGAACTCGATGAGGCCGTCAGCTTCCTGACCCAGCGCGGCATCAGCGCGCACGCGGTCTCGGCCGACCTGTCGCAGGACGAGGAAGCCGGCAAGCTGGTCGATGCGGCGCTGGCGCAGCTCGGCCATATCGACATCCTCATCAACAACGCTGGCGCCAGCTGGGGCTCGCCGGCTGAAGACCATCCGGTCGAAGCCTGGGACAAGGTGATGGACCTGAACATCCGCAGCATCTTCGTGGTGTCGCAACTGGTCGGCAAGCGCTCGATGATACCGCGCCAGTCCGGCCGCATCATCAACATCGCCTCGATTGCCGGCCTGGCTGGCAACCCGCCTGGCACCATGCAGACCATCGCCTACAACACCTCGAAAGGCGCGTTGGTCAACTTCACCCGCACGCTGGCCGGCGAATGGGGCCGCTATGGCATCACCGTCAATGCACTGGCGCCGGGCTTCTTCCCATCGAAGATGACCAAGGGGCTGTTGTCCGCCATGGGCGACCAGCTCGCCGGCCACGCACCACTGAACCGCCTCGGCGATGACGAAGACTTGAAAGGCGCCACCGTGCTGTTCGCCTCCGACGCCGGCAAGCACATCACCGGCCAGATCCTGGCGGTGGACGGAGGCGTTTCGGCAGTATGACGATTCCAGAAACCTACCAGCGCATCGTGCTGGCGGCAAGGCCGCGCGGCCCGGTGGCGCCGGAAAACTTCCGGCTTGAGACGGTCCCCGTGCCCAAGCTGGCCAACGGCGAGGTGCTGATCCGCAATCACTATCTGTCGCTGGACCCGTATATGCGCGGCCGCATGAGCAAGGCCGCCAGCTACGCCACCTCGCAGGCGCTGGACGACACCATGATCGGCGGCACCGTCGGCCAGGTGATTGCCTCGCGCAACGACTTCTTCCCGGTCGGCGATTACGTCAACGGCATGCTGGGCTGGGCCGAGATGGGCGTCTCGGACGGCGTGTTGCTGCGCAAACTGGATACCACGCGTATTCCATTGTCCGCCTACCTGGGCGTGGTTGGCATGCCGGGCATGGCGGCGTGGTACGGCTTCAACCAGATCATGGAAGCGGCGGCCGGCGAAACCGTAGTGGTGTCGGCCGCCAGCGGTGCGGTCGGCAGCGTGGTCGGCCAGCTGGCGCGGCTGCGCGGTTGCCGCGTGGTCGGCATCGCAGGCGGCCCGGAGAAGTGCGATTACGTGGTCAACGAACTGGGCTTCGATGTCTGCGTCGACTACAAGGCCGGCAAGCTGGAGGCCGACCTGGCCGCCGCCACGCCGGATGGTGTCGACGCCATCTTTGAAAATGTCGGCGGCGAATGCCTGGACGCGGCACTGGCGCGCACCAACGCCTTCGCCCGCATCGCGCTATGCGGGCTGATCGCCGGCTACAACGGTGCCGACATGCCGATCAAGAATTCACGCCTGCTGCTGATTAACCGCCTGAGCTTGCGCGGCTTCATCATCACCGAGCACATGGAATATTGGCAGCAGGGCTTGCAGGAACTGGCCGTGCTGGTCGCCAATCGCCAGATCAAATACCGCGAAACGGTGGCGCACGGCCTGGCCGCCGCACCGCAAGCGTTCATGGGCCTGCTGCAAGGGCATAACTTTGGCAAACAACTGGTGAAGCTCATATGAAAACATTCCGGGACAAAGTCGTTGTTATCACGGGCGGTGCAAGTGGTCTGGGCCGTCAATTCGCTCAGGTTGCGGCGCGCGAGGGCATGAAGCTGGTACTGGCCGATGTGCAGGCCGATGCGCTGGAACAGTCCAGCGCCGAACTGCGCGCGCAAGGCGTCAGCGTCGTCTCGCAGCTGTGCGATGTGCGCAAGGGCGAGCAGGTGCAGGCGCTGGCCGATGCGGCGGTGGCCGAGTTCGGCGCCGTGCATCTGGTGTTTAATAACGCCGGCGTTGGCTCGGCCGGGCTGATCTGGGAAAACACCGAGGCGGACTGGGAATGGGTGATGGGCGTCAACGTCTGGGGCGTGATCCATGGCGTGCGCATCTTCACCAAACTGATGCTGGATGCGGCGGCCAAAGACCCGTCGTTCGAGGGCCATATCGTCAACACTGCGTCGATGGCCGGGCTGCTGAATGCACCGGCGATGGGCGTCTACAACGTCTCCAAGCACGCTGTGGTGTCCTTGTCTGAAACGCTGTATCACGATTTGCAGCTGGTCGGTGCGCCGATCGGCGCCTCGGTGCTGTGCCCGTACTTTGTGCCAACCGGCATCAGCCAGTCGCACCGCAACCGTCCGGACGATGTGCGCATGACGACCGGCCCGACCGCCAGCCAGGTCGCCGCGCAGTTCATGACCGACAAGGCGGTTTCGTCGGGCAAGGTATCGGCCGAGGAGGTGGCCGAGCTGACCTTCAAGGCGATTGCCGATGGCAAGTTCTATATCTACTCACACCCGGACGCGCTGGCCGGCGTGCGCGTCAATCTGGAAAGCGTGGTGGCCGGGAGCAATCCGCCGGACCCGTATGCCGCCACGCCGCAAATCCGCGAACTGTTGCGTTCCAAGATCCAGGGTGCTTCCAAGCTAGCGGGTTGACGTGCGACAATCGTATTTTGGGCAAAGGAAAAATACGATGAGCACCTACCAAATCAAACTGGGAGACTGGGGCACCTTGAATGCCGATGCGAAGGCCATTCGTACCGAAGTATTTGTCGAGGAGCAGGGCGTTCCCGCCGATCTGGAAATGGACAATATGGATGTCGTCTGCCTTCATGCGGTGGCTTATGACACCGACGGTACGCCGGTCGGCACCGGCCGCCTGCTGCCCGATGGCCATATCGGCCGCATGGCGGTGCGCAAGATCGCGCGTGGCAGCGGCGTCGGCGGTGCCTTGTTGCAGGCATTGATGCAACAGGCCAAGGTGCGCGGCGACCACCATGTCGCGCTAAGCGCGCAGACGCATGCGGCGCCGTTCTACGAGCGCCACGGCTTTGCCATCGACGGGGAAGAGTTTTTCGAAGCGGGCATCGCCCACATCAATATGCAGCGGCACTTCTAAAAGACGCATCAGGCCTCGCTGTCGATCAGCAGGCCTTTCGTTGTCAGATTCTTGCCGATTTCCAGCGATTGCTCGGAGGGGAATTGGCGCAGCACTTTCTTTGTTTCAGTATCGATAACTTTAATGACCGACACACCGCTGTCGTCGTCGATGCTGAAATGCACCTCGCTATTGTTTTCCAGGAAACGGTTGATCGCGTCGACCGACTTTTTTAACTCAGTTTTACTCGGTACGCGGCTCTCGGATGCGTCGTTCGCGGCGACAATAGCCTTTGCGGAATCTGTGCCCGCATTTTTTCCAGAGGCGGGCACGGACACCGCCGCCGCCGAGGCGGCGGTTGCGGGTAGCACAGCGAAACCGTAAATGCTGCTCGTGTCCATGATGGTCGTTTTCCTTCTTGTCATTGGGGTATCTCGTTTGGTGGATTACCCCGCTACTGGAAATAACGGCAGGTCTGAGAAAAAATTGAGTCAAATGGCAAAGAAAACGCAAGAAAATTTCGCCGGCCCTCTGGACCCGGCGGATTGGCAGCAATTCCGCATGCAAGGCCACCGCATGCTGGACGATATGTTCAACTATCTTCAGAATATCCGTCAGCGCCCGGTGTGGCAGCCGATTCCCGAGGTCGCCCGCGCCGCGTTCAGCAACGGCATGCCAGCGCAGGGCAGCGACCTCGCCGACGTTCATCAGCACTTCATGCAACACATCCTGCCGCATACGGTAGGCAACACACATCCCGGCTTCTTCGGCTGGGTGCATGGCGGCGGCACGCCGGTGGGCATGCTGGCCGAGATGCTGGCGGCCGGTCTCAATGCCAACTGCGGCGGTCGCGACCATGTCCCGATTGAGGTCGAGCGCCAGGTGGTGCGCTGGATGGCCGAACTGTTCGATTTTCCACCCGAGGCATCGGGCCTGTTCGTCACCGGTAGCTCAATGGCGAACATGATCGCTGTGCTGGTGGCGCGCTACCGTGCGCTGGGCCGCGAAGTGCGCAGCCACGGCATTCCGCCGAATCGGCAATTGGTGGCCTATGCGTCGGCTGGCGCGCACGGCTGCATCGCACAGGCGATGGACCTGGCCGGCATCGGCAGCGCCAATCTGCGCAAGATTCCGATGAACGCAAGCTTCCAGATGGATACGATGGCGCTGGAAACCGCCATCACTGCCGACCGCCAGGCTGGCCTGCAGCCATTTTTTGTGGCCGGCACCGCTGGCACGGTGGATGTCGGCGCGATCGACGAACTGCCGGTACTGGCCGCCATCGCCGAACGCAACGGCTTATGGTTCCACGTTGACGGCGCATACGGCGCGCTGGCCGCGCTATCGCCGGCGTTGCGCCCGCTGCTGGAAGGCATTGAGCTGGCCGATTCGATTGCCTGTGATTTCCACAAGTGGGGCCAGGTGCCATACGACGCCGGCTTCATCCTGATGCGCGACGGCGCAGTACATCTGGATACCTTCGCCAGCCCGGAAACCTATCTGCGCCGCGATACGCGCGGCATGGCGGCCAACTCGCCGTGGCCCTGCGACTTTGGCCCGGACCTGTCGCGCGGTTTCCGCGCCCTGAAAACCTGGTTCACGTTCCAGGTGTTTGGCGCCAGGCGCATCGGGCAGGTGATTTATGAAACCTGCTTGCTGGCGCAGTATCTTGAGGAGCGCGTGCGTGCGCAACCGCAGCTGGAGTTGCTGGCCCCGGTGGCGCTGAACATCGTTTGCTTCCGCTACCGCGCCGATGACGCATTCAATGCCGCGCTGGTGGCGGACTTGCAGGAGTCCGGCATTGCCGCGCCCTCCGCAACCACTATCAAAGGGCAACTGGCGATCCGCGTGGCCATCGTCAACCATCGTACCGGCCAGCAGGATATCGACGCCTTGCTCGACGCGGTTCTCAAACTCGGCACCTCACGAATGGAGTCCGCATGACTTTTGATGTTCAACTGATCGGCGCGCATAACGCGCCATTGATCGGCGTGGCGCCGCTGATGCGCCGCGCGTTTGCCGGTGAAGACCTGGCGCCGGTCGGCCAGGTGCTGCTGGAGCGCGCCCAGGCGTATCCGAATGACGCGCATGCCTACATGGACTTTTCCACCGTGCTGCAACTGACGGGGAATCGCGAAGATGCGCTGGCGGTGCAGGCGGAAGCCATCATGCTGCAGCCACACTACACGATTCCCGCCAGACGCGATGGTGGCCTGACGCTGCTGGTGTTGATGGGGCCGGGCGACCTGATGTCGAACACGCCGGTCGAATTCCTGGTCGAAAACAGCGATGTGACGCTGGAGCTGCTGTACTTGCGTGCTGACGAAGACTTTCCCGATGACGTGCCCGGTCATGACGTGATGCTGGTCGCCGTGGCGGAATCCGAGGCCAATCAGGTGTTGCTGAAGCGGTTGACGGAGTACACCAGCGAGTGGCCACGCCCGGTCATCAACCGGCCGGAGCAGATCCGCTCGCTGTCGCGTGATGGCGTGTGCGCCGCGCTGCGTGGCGTGCAGGGTGTGGAAATGCCCGTGTCGGTGCGCACAGGGCTGGGCGCGCTGAACGCGATTGCTTCCGGTGCGCTGCCGATTGAAACGCTGTTGCCGGATGGTGGTTTTCCGATCATCGTGCGGCCGCTGGGTTCGCACGCCGGCACCAATCTGCAGAAAATCGATACGCCGGCGGCGCTGGGCACGTACCTGAAAGAGGTGGAGGGGCCGCAGTTCTATGTATCGCGTTTTGTTGATTACCGCAGCGAGGACAAGCTGTTCCGCAAGTATCGCGTGGCGCTGATCGAAGGCAAGCCGTTCATCTGCCACTACGCCATTTCGCAGAACTGGATGATCCACTACCTGAACGCCGGCATGACCGAAAGCGCCGACAAGCGCGCAGAGGAAGCTGCTGCCATGGCATCGTTTGATGCGGATTTCGCGCAGCGTCACCACGCTGCGTTGCAGGCCATCGATCAACGCATGGGCTTGCCGTATCTGGGCATCGATTGCGCGGAGATGCCGAATGGCGATTTGCTGATCTTCGAGGTCGACAACGCCATGATCGTGCACGCCATGGACCCGGAGCAGATGTTCCCGTACAAGCTGCCGGCGATGCAGAAGGTGTTTGGCGCCTTCCGTGAGCTGCTGGAGCGATCACGCGCCTAACAGGCGCTTGAAGAAGGCCAGTTTGCTGGCGTAGCGCTCGCTGCGCCAGTCCACCTGCCAGTGCATGATGAGCTCTTCGTGCTGGCGGATGCTGATGGACAGCGGCTTGTGCATCAGCTGCATGTGGACGTAGCAGGCGAAGGATTCGGCGAAATCTTCGTGCACGCTGGTGGCCGAGTACAGCGTCAGGAAATTGGTGCGCCTGAGGGCACGATAGATATCGGTAATGTAGCCGGCCGGCAGACGCGTGTCGCCGTCGTAGTGCGAGATACTGGCGCGTAGCGGGAAGTCGTTGCCGGGCAGCGGCACGATGCGGCGCTGGTCGTCGATCTGCCAGGAGATCGGCAGGTAGGAGTAATCGTTGGCGCCGAGGTTGTCTGGCAGACCGCTCCACCAGTCGGGATGAACGTTACGGCCGGCGCTGAGTGCGTGGCCCAGCTCGTGCAGCAGCAGGAACTGGATGGCGTGCAGCAGATTGTCATCGTCGGCGATCCGCATGTCCAGCGTGACGGAAGCGGACTGATCGAACGGCGAGCGCTCGCGCCAACTGGCCCAGGCGTTGGCGTTCGCGTGCTGCAAAGCCTCGATGTCCAACACCACGATCAGGCCCAGAAACTCGCTGTGCGGCGAGACGACGATATCCGTGACCGCCGATGAGCCCACGCCGTTGGCGAAATACACGCCGAGGAAATTCTCCTTAAGCCGCGCGGTGACAGCGGCCGGCAGCAGCTGAAGCGCCTCGCATATCAGCGCCAGCAGCGGCGCATCCGGCATCGCTGAGCGGGTCTCGCCAGTAACGCGGCCAGCATTAACCAGCGCAATATGCTGAACCGCCTCGCACGGCGCCGGGCCGTAACGTTCACTGAGAGGGCGATCAAATACATCAATCCAGGTGCTATCCGCGCTGGCAATAATCATGAAAATAAAACGGTTGTACTGCCAAGGGCAAGAACAACCATCTTATTCAATGCACGTGTTAATCCGTGTTAAGCGAGGTAAAGTTGTGACTGATCCCCCCGGTCAGCGTTGTGGCGCAGTAATCGAACTTTGAGCTGGTCTACTTGCATTCAAGTCTGCGCAAGGAATTGCAATGGACATCATTACCAACGAAGCGGAAGACGGCCGAGCAAAGGAAGCGACTGAGTTGCGAGCGACACAGTTGTTGACCGAAGCTCGCGCCAGACGCTTGGCCGCACTGAAGTCTGCTGAAGGACTTTGGAAGGATCGCACAGATACTCCAAAGGATGGCGTTCAAGTCCAAGAGCAACTGAGGGCTGAATGGCGTTGATATTGTTCGATACGAACATCTTCATCGACATGCCTCGAATCAAGTAATGCTTAGTGAACCAGCATTTCCTGCAGCGTCGCGGGGGCGTTGGCGTAGAGTTTGACGACGGTGGAGGTCCGGGTGCCGTAGTTGGGGCTTTCGATGCGGACTGCGGACAGCACGCGCTCCAGGTCCAGCGAGACGCCGGTTTCCGGCAGGCGCAGGTCGGGGGCCAGGGCGGTGTCGGAGAGCATTTCGAAGAAGGCATCATCCGGTGCGCCGAGGCACAACAGGCTGGCGAATTGGGCCTTTGTTTTGACGACTTTCGGCCAGGGCGCGTCCAGCAGCGCATTCGACAGGCCATAGACGCCGGGCTCCAGCGGCTTGCCGTTGCGCGCGTCATTGTCGCCCTTGTTTGAATACCAGATCAGGGTGTTGCCATCGCCCAGCACCAGATTGAAACCGTTGTATTGATCGGCGCTCGGGCGGATCGCGGCGACGTATGCTTCCGGCGTCATGCTGCCGGCGAGATAATCCGCTACCAGTTGGCCGCGCGATGGCGCATCGTCCTTGTGCTCGGCCGGCGCGCGGATGTTGGTGATGGCGGCAAAGCGCGACGGCCCGCCGTCTTCGCCCGGTTGCGTGATGCCCATCCAGCTGCCGCCTGCCTGCAAATCGCGGCCGGCGTAGATTTGTGGATGTTCGGGCCACGGGCCGGCTGGCGCGGTGGCCCGCTGGTAGTATTCGTCGCGATTGGCGGCGGCGATCAGCGGCACCGCAGGAACCACCTGCCAGGCAAAAACGATCAGGCACATGGTGTGACATCCATAAAGACTTCGGTGTGGCGCAGGCCGGTGGTGTACTGGTCCACGCCAGCATCGGCGACGGCTTGCTGCAATGCCGCAGCGAATCCTTCAGACGTGCCGGCGTACACTTCCATCCAGGTTTGCAAGCCTTCCTTGGTTTCCGGACGGCGCTTGAGCTGGCACGCTACGCCGTGACACTGCGCCAGCGATGCCTGCATGGCGGCGACCGCTGCCAGCAAGGAGGCCACATCCGCCTCCTTGACCCTGTAGTAGATGTACAGGTCCATGCTAGAGATCGAGCGGTTCCAGCACATACGGCATGTCGAGGAAGACCAGCGCCGCACCTTGCGCCGAACCCAGCCGCACCGAAGCAGCCTCGATGGCGGCGAGCTTCATTTCCACCAGTGCGTCGACGCCGCCATTACCATTGGGCGCAGCGTTGACGATCATGCCGCACGGCTGTTCGGGATCGGCCGTGGCAAACACTTCCTGGCCGGCGGCCGCCACTTCGGGAATGCTGACCAGCGTGGTACGCCGCTTCAGCTTGCCCAGATACTGGCTGCGCGCGACGATCTCCTGGCCCGGATAGCAGCCTTTCTTGAAGTTGACGCCGCCCAGCAGCTCATAGTTGACCATCTGCGGCACGAATTGTTCCTGCGTTGCCTTGGCAATCACCGGGATGCCGGCGTGGATTTCCGACAGATGCCAGGCATCGTTGCTGCCGACATTCAGTTTGTCGGCCAGCTCTTCGACCACGTTCTGCGCGGTTTCGGCCGACAGTAGCCACTGGTAGCGCGCTGCGCCGAATACGTCGGCCACGCGGATCAGCGTGCCCAGCGGATGATCCAGCTTGGCGAACGGCTTGGCGGGCAGGGCGTCGAACCAGGTTTGCAGCGCGGTTTGCGCCATGCCGCCGCCCAGGCCCAGCACGACCGCGTTGGCCGGCAGTTCGCTGGCGTCGCTCAGCTTGGTCTTGGTGCGCAGCACGAACATCGACAAACGCTTTTGCACCGTCGCTTGTATGTCGCGCGGCAATTGCAGGAAGATAGTCGTCTCGTTGCGCCACATCAGGAACGAAGCCAGCAGACGGCCTTTCGGCGAACAGTAGCCGGCCAGGCGCGCGTCGCCCTGGCCCAGGTGTTCGACGTCATTGGTCAGCTGGTTGTGCAGGAAGCTGGCCGACTCTTCGCCGTCGAGGGCGATCAGGCCCAGGTCGGTAATCTGGGCGACAAAGCCGGTGGCCAGTTGGGTGGCGTTCAGTGGCGCGGCGCGCTGCGCTAAAAGTTCATTCCAGGAAGGCATAATTTTCAATCTTTTGACGGTGAAAGCATTATCATTACGGGCTCATTATAGTGATGTCGCGAAGATCGCGTCAGATGGCGCACAAAACGCGGCACTAGCGGACCCAGTCAAGAACTGGCAAGCTGTGCGACTTGATCCAACAATACGGCTTTTATCATGGCTTTTATCAAAAAAATAATAGGACTAGGTGTGGTGCTGGCAATCGCCGGCGGCGGTTATTTCATGTACTGGTCGCAAAATCCGATCATTCCGGCGGAGGCCGAAGCGATCGAGTTCACCATCGTTCCCGGCAGCGGCGCTCATGCGGCCGGCCAGCAGATTGCCGAAGCCGGCGTGCCGATTCAGCCGCTGCTGTTCAACCTGCTGGCACGCGTCACGAATAAAAGCGCCAAGCTGAAAGCCGGTTCTTACGAGCTGAAGCCGGGCTCGACGCCGCTGCGCCTGATCGACCAGCTGGCGCGCGGCGAGTTTGCCCAGGAACAGCTGACCATCATCGAAGGCTGGAGCTTCCGCCAGATGCGGGCCGCCATCGCCGCCCACAAGGGGCTGAAGCATGACACCGTGGCGCTGTCCGACCAGGATGTGCTGGGCGCGATCGGCTCGGACTACAAGCAGGCCGAGGGCCTGTTCTTCCCCGATACCTATCTGTTCGCCAAAGGCGCCAGCGATCTGCAAATCTACAAGCAGGCGCATGTGATGATGTTGACCCGCCTCAATGATGCGTGGGCCAAGCGCGATTCGTCGCTGCCATACAAGAATCCGTATGAGGCGCTGACCATGGCCTCGATCGTCGAAAAGGAAACCGGCCAGAAGTCCGAGCGCGCGATGATCGCCGGCGTGTTCGTCAACCGCCTGCGCCTGGGCATGCTGTTGCAGACCGATCCGACCGTGATTTACGGCATGGGCCTGAAGTACGACGGCAAGATCCGCAAAAAGGATCTGGAAACCGACACCCCTTACAATACCTACACGCGCACCGGCTTGCCGCCGACGCCGATCGCCTTGCCGGGCGTGCAGTCGCTGACGGCGGCGATGTCGCCGGCCAAGACGGCGGCGCTGTACTTCGTCTCGCGCGGCAATGGCACCAGCCAGTTCTCGGACAACCTGAACGATCACAATCGCGCAGTCAACCAGTATCAACGTTAAGAATCAATGAGCAAATTCATCACCTTTGAAGGCATCGACGGCGCCGGCAAGTCCACGCACATCGCCTTCGTCAGCGATTACATCAAGCAGCGCGGCATCGCGCTGGTCAGTTCACGTGAACCGGGCGGCACGCCGCTGGGCGAAAAGCTGCGCGAAATCGTGCTGCACGAAAAAATGCACCTGGAAACCGAGGCGCTGCTGGTGTTCGCCAGCCGCCGCGAGCATCTCGCCCAAGTCATCCAGCCGGCGCTGGCGCGTGGCGACTGGGTGATTTCCGATCGTTTCACCGATTCCACCTTCGCCTACCAGGGCGGTGGCCGTGGTACCAGCCTGGCCAAGCTGGAAGCGCTGGAGCAGTGGGTGCATCCCGACCTGCAACCTGACCTGACCTTCCTGTTCGATGTGCCACTGGAAGTGGCGCGTGCGCGCCTCGACGCCACCCGCGAGCTGGACAAGTTTGAGCAAGAGAAGGCCGACTTCTTTGCCGCCACCCGCAACGAATACCTGCGCCGCGCGGCCCAGTATCCGCAACGCTTCCGCGTGATCGACTCGACGCAGAGTATTGCCGACATCCAGCAGCAGCTGGCCGCCATCCTGGATGCCTTCTTTTGAAATAGAATACTGAATAATGAGTCATTCCATCTACCCGTGGCAGGAATCGTCGTGGCAGCAGCTGCAAACGCTGCGTCAGCGCATGCCGCACGCCATCTTGTTCCATGGCGCCGCCGGGATAGGCAAGTCCGATTTTATCGAGCAATTTGCGCAAGGTTTGCTGTGCGAAGCGGTGCTGCCGGATGGCCATGCCTGCGGCGTCTGCGCTTCCTGCGGCTGGTTCTCGCAGCAGAATCACCCGGATTACCGGCGCGTGCGGCCGGAGTCCATGGAAGACGAGCTGGTCGACGAGGAGGGCGAAGGCGAATCCAAGAAGGCGGCCAAGTCGAAAACGCCTTCCAGGGAAATCAAGATCGAACAGATCCGCGCGCTGGCGGATTTCATGAATATTTCCACCCACCGCCAGGGCTTGCGCGTGGTGGTACTGTATCCAGCCGAAGCGCTGAACATGCCGGCCTCGAACGCTTTGCTGAAAACGCTGGAAGAGCCGCCACCGGGCACCGTCTTCCTGCTGGCATCCAACAGCCTGGACCGCCTGCTGCCGACCATCTTGTCGCGCTGCCGCAAGTTCGCCTTGCCGATGCCGAGCCACGATGAAGCGCTGACCTGGCTCAAGGCGCAAGGCGTGCCAGACGCCGACAGCTGGCTGCGCGAGCAGGGCGGCGCACCGCTGGCTGCCATGCAGCAAGCCGAGGCGGGCAGCCGTGACGACCTGGAAACCTTGCTGCAACTGCTCGCCCATCCAAGCGTGGAAGGCGCCTTGAAAGTCGCGGACAAGCTACAGAAAGTGCCGCTGTCCGGCCCGGTTTCGTGGTTGCAGCGCTGGCTTTATGATGTGTTTTCCTACAAACTGGCAGGTAACATCCGGTATTATCCACGTTACCAGAAAGAGCTTGCCAGCCTGGCGGACAAGATTCACACCGCTCGGCTGCTGGCTGCGATCAAGGGCGCCAACGAACGTCGTGCGACCTCGGATCACCCTTTGTCGCCGAAGCTGTTCCTGGAAGAGATGCTGCTAGACTATGCCAACTGCTGCACCTGAAAGGTAAGTTAATGTCCGCTGCCAGCCCACTCATCCCGAACACCGCGCCGCGGCCGACGGTGTTGTCGCTGGCAATCAAGGAAAAGGCGGCGCTGTATGCCGCCTACATGCCTTTCCTCAAGAACGGCGGCATGTTCGTGCCGACGCAAAAGCCCTACAAGCTGGGCGATGAAATCTACCTGATCCTGGCGCTGATGGACGATCCGAATAAATATCCGATCGCTGGCAAGGTCGCCTGGATTACGCCACCCGGCGCGCATCACAACAAGGCGCAGGGCATCGGCGTGCATTTTCCGGATGATGAAAGCGGCCAGCGTGCACGGCTGCGCATCGAGGAAATCCTCGGCGCCGCCTTGCGCTCGTCGCGCGCCACCCACACCTTATAAGTTCACATCAGGCGCGGCGTCAGCTGGATTTGCGGGCTGTCGAAGTCGATGGTGGCCGAACGGCCGCCGGAGAGGATGATGTTGAAAGCGGTGTCGTCACGCTGTCCGCCGCGCGAACTGGCAAACAGATTGCTGAAGTCGCCGAAGCCGCCTTCGTGCTGCAGCTCGCCGTGGGTTTCCAGCTCGTCGATACGGGCTGACAGGCGCTCGACGGTGTCGCGCAGTTCGGCCAGCTCGCGTTCCTTGGCTTGCAAGGCTTGTTCGTGGCTGGCGCACAGTTCGCGGAAACGTCGATCTGCATCGTCGTGCAGACGGCCGGCGAGTTGCTCAACCAGCGCGTTGAGGCTGCGCTCGGTGTCGTCGCGCCTGATGCCGCCGGCCTGGCTGTTGTCTTCCTGCAGTTCTTTCAGGTGCTTGTGGATGGTCGACTTGGAGCCGGTGCCCAGGTCATGGCGCACCGCGTCAACGGAAGGGTAGCGTCCTTCGGCCAGCAGCCGCTCGCGGCTGGCTTTGACTTCTGCTTTCGTTAATCCGGTACGCGCCATGACTCATCCTTTTTGGTTTGTTAGCTGGCTTGTCCCACCAGCCCGCGATTCTGTGCACGGTTGAGTTTAGGGTGCACCATCGGAATCGTCAACATGGTACTGCCCACCGCCATCAGCAGTAACGCGGTGAAGGTCTCGCTGGTGATGATTTGCTTGTCCAGCAGGATGTTGGCAAACACGATTTCGATCAGGCCCTTGGATTGCAGCAGCCAGCCGATGATCGACGCTTCGCCGTCCTTCCATTTGAGGATTTTGCCGGCGATATGCGCCGCCGCCACCTTGCCGCCCACCGACGCCAGCATCAGCAGTCCGGCAACGAAGAACACCGAGTAGCCGCCCACGTCCCACTTGGTGCGCAGGCCGGTGCTGAGGAAGAATACCGGCATCATCACCAGCAGCACGTTCTTGAACAGCGCGTCGAGCGCTTCCTGGTCGAACCATTCTGCATCCATAACCACGCCGGCCAGGAAGGCGCCGACCATGTAGTGCAGGCCGGCCCAGTCGGCGCCAAACGCGCACAGGATCAGCCAGATCAGCGCAATCGCCCAGCGGTCATTGGTTTCCAGGCGTACCATCAGGCGGCGGAACAAATAGGTCAGCACAGCGAAGCCGACCAGGAAGGTGGCTTGGCGGCCGACCCGGTCCCAATCCAGCATCAGCAGCGCCAGCACGCCCCAGATGGCGACGTCATCCAGGCTGGCGTAACGCAACAGCCGCTGGCCCATTGGCTGGCGCAGGATTTCCAGCTTTTCCATCAGCATTACCAGTACCGGCAGCGCAGTGACGGCGCAGGCCATGCCGGTGCCGACCATGAATTGCCAGTCGGCGGCTTTCGGGCCTTTCCAGCCTTCGTAATTGAGCAGCAGCAGGGCGGCGATGCAGCCGCAGATCAGCGGCACTGTCAGCGACAGGCCGGCGGTGGTGAAGCTTTCGCGGCGATGCAGCCAGGTTTTGCGCAGGTCCAGCTCCACGCCGGCCAGCATGACGAACAGCATCACGCCCCACAGGGCGATACCGTTGATGGTCTTGACCACGTCCGGCTGGAACACGAATTTATGGTAGTCAGGGAAGGCGGCGCCCATGATGCCGGGCCCCATGATGAGGCCCATGACGATCTGTACCACCACCAGCGGCGCAAAGTAGTCGGTCCGGCCGAGACGCCACACCAGATAGGGCACGGCGAAGATCAGCAGCATCGCCAGCAGGAAGATTTCGGTCGTACTCATAGGTCTCCTTGTTTTTGTAACGTAATTACATAACGTGCTGCGATACTAAAATGGAATTATTAATTTTGAAAGCGATTTCTTGATGTCAGTGGTATCGCTCCCACAGAATCGGGTGTATGGCGGGATCGGTTACAATCGCCGCATGTATATCGACTCTCACTGCCACATCAACTTTCCAGAGCTGGCCGCTCGCATGCCTGAAATTCTCGCCAAAATGGCGGAGAACCAGGTGACGCACGCCCTGTGCGTGTCGGTCGACCTGCCGGACTTCCCGCAGGTGCTGGCGCTGGCGCATGAATATCCGCACATTTACGCATCGGTCGGCGTGCATCCGGATTATGAAGATACGCCGGAACCATCGGTGGAACAGCTGGTGCGACTGGCGGACGATCCGAAAATCATCGCCATCGGTGAAACCGGGCTGGATTACTACCGTCTGGAAGGCGACCTGGAGTGGCAGCGCGAGCGCTTCCGCACCCACATCAAGGCCTCGCGCATCACGCGCAAGCCGTTGATTATCCATACCCGCAGCGCCAGCGAGGACACCATCCGCATCATGCGCGAAGAGGGCGCCGGCACCGAGGCGGGCGGCGTGGCGGGCGTCATGCATTGCTTTACCGAATCGCTGGAAGTGGCCAAGGCGGCGATCGAGATGGGCTTTTACATCTCCTTCTCCGGCATTGTGACCTTCAAGAGCGCCAAGGAATTGCAGGCGGTGGCATTGGAAGTGCCGCTGGAGCGCATGCTGATCGAAACAGACTCGCCTTACCTGGCGCCGGTGCCGTATCGCGGCAGGATGAACGAGCCTGGCTTTGTGGCCCACGTTGGCGAATACATCGCCAAGCTGAAGGGTGTGACGGTGGAAGAAGTCGCGGCGCAGACCACGGCAAACTTCCGCAAACTGTTCAGCGTGCCGGCATGATCGGGCGCCGGCGGGTGCTGCTGGCCATTGCGGCAGCGGTGACGCTGCCAGCGCTGGCGGCTGATCAGACCGAGGCAGAAGTCGACTTTATCCGGGCCGCGCAGCTGGATGCGGTGACCAGGGTGAAGGCGGCGCTGGCGCGCGGCGTCAACCCGAACACGCGCGACTCGAGCGGTGAAACCGGACTGATCCTCGCCATGCGTTACGAGGCGCTGAAGGTCGCGAGTCTGCTGATGAATACGCCTGGCATCGATCTTGAAGCCAAGGCGCCGAATGGCAATACCGCGCTGATGATGGCAGCCTTCCGCAAGAATCGGGCGGCGGTGATGGAGTTGCTGAATCACGGCGCGCAAGTCAATCAGAAAGGCTGGACGGCATTACATTACGCCGCAGCCGCCGGCAGCATCGAAATCACCTCGCTGCTGCTGGAAAAACACGCCTACATCGACGCCGAAACGCCGACCGGTATGACGCCGCTGATGATTGCCGCCCGCGAAGGCCAGGAAGACGTCGTCGGACTGCTGCTAGTCGAAGGCGCCGACGCCACACTGAAAGATAGCGGCTTCCACCTCACCGCCGCCGAGTTCGCGCTCAAAGCCGACAAACCCTGGATCGCCAAGTCCATCAACGCCTTCCTCGCAAAGAACAAGCGCTGATTCAACGGTTCAGCTTAGCGGAAGCGTTTTCAGATAGTCGTTGATAACCTCCGAGCTGGCGGAGGGGGCGCTCAGGTGGGGGCAGTGGCCGATGTTGTTGATGACGGCCAGCCGGCTGTTGGCCAGGTGGGTATGCAAATAGTCGCCGACTTCGCGTGGCGCGATCAGGTCGTCGCTGCATTGCAGAATCAGTGCCGGCACGGTGGACTTGTCGACGTCCGCACGGTGGTCGGCGGTAAAGGTGGCACGGGCGAAATGGCGCGCGATCTCCGGATCGTTGCGCTCGAAGCGGCTCAGTAGTTCTTTCGATAGCGCTGGATGCGGTGCACCCATGATGGCTGGCGCCATGCGCTTGATCCAGTCGTCGTAGTCGATTTCCATCAGCTTCAGCAAGCCATCGATGTCTTCCGGGTTGTAGCCGCCGACGTAGTCGCCGTCATTGATATAGCTAGCCGACGGCCCGACCATGATTTGCGCGGTAAACTTCTCGGGCGCGATGATCGAAGCCAACATGCCGATCATGGCGCTCACCGAATGGCCGACAAACACGATCGGCGCTTTCGCGTACAGGTCAATCACATCCAGGATGTCTTCCGCATGGCCGTGCAGCGTGCTGTACTTGTCGCGGTCATACGCGCTCAGGTCCGAATTGCCGCTGCCCACCAGGTCCAGCAATACCACCCGGTAGCGCCCCAGGAAAGACGGATAGATGAAACGCCACATGGTCTGGTCGCAGCCATAGCCATGCACAAACATGATGGTGGCCGGGCCGTCGCCATGGCAGCGGACGTTATTGCGGTACTGAACAGACATAGCTTCTCCGAAGACGAACGGCGCTAGTATAAATGCAATAGTATTCAAGGCATAACTACCGAGAATTAAAGGGTAATTGCCGTCCAGTTCGCCGCATAGTTCATCGACAATCTTAACGATAATGGCCCCAGTGCATCAACCAAGGACCGCCATGCTGAACGAACGCGAAATCGAGAGCTGCTATCTGGGGCAGTTTATTCCTCTCCACTACCATCACAATATGCTGATGGATCAGAACCGCATGCACGGGTTCAAATCGGCCATCGATTACGCCGTCAAGCCGGGTGCGAAAGTGCTGGAACTGGGCGGTGGCACCGGCGTGCTGTCGTGGTTTGCAGCAGCCAAGGCATCCAAGGTGTATTGCGTCGAGTTTAATCCGGATATGGTCAAGGAGGCGCGCAAATTCCTGTCGATGAATCCGAACGGCGAAAAAGTCGAAGTGGTCCATGCCGACGCCTTTGAATATCTGCCGCCGGAGCCGGTGGATGTGGTCATCTGTGAAATGATCCACGTCGCGATGCTGCGTGAAAAGCAGGTGGAAGTGATCGAATCGTTCAAGCGCCGCTACCTGGAACGCTTTGGCGGTCCGTTGCCGGTGTTCCTGCCGGAGGCCGTCATCATGGCGGTGCAGCCGCTGCAGCAGGAGTACGATTTCGAAGGCTTTTACGCGCCGATCGTGCAGTTTCAGGAAACCACGGTGATCTATCCAGGCACGGTGGAGATGGCGCAGCCGGCCGTCTACAGCATCATCGATTTCAACCAGCCGAATGAGCTGGCGTATTGCTGGCAGGGCAAGTTCGTCGTCGAACGTAACGGCGAGATCAACGCCATGCGCTTTGTCACCAAGAATATCCTGGCGGTGGTGCAGGAGCGTTCCAGTACCATCGACTGGCTCAATCACTATATGACGCTGCCGCTGGCCACGCCGGTCAAGGCGCGCGAGGGCGACGTGCTGCAAGTAAGCTTCCAGTACCGCGCAGGTGGTGCGATTGCCTCGTTGCAGGCATCGCTGAAGGCCGAAGTACTGTACGAGGCAGTCCTGCAAGCGGCGCCTCCGGTTCCCGCATTCGCATAAAAAGTCCCCACGGAGGTCGTTCCGGCGCGTATATTTCGTCTTTTACGAAAGAGAAATGTATGAGCCAGATCGACCAACGCTACCTCGTCCAGCAAAACAAGATCGCCGACGGCGATAGCAAACCGCCCGTGTTTGCCAAAGTCATGCGCAGCAAGGAAGGCGTGTTTGAGGGCGTGTCCTTCATCAAATCCAAGGAAAAGGCCTCGGTGCTGACCATCGAACAGGCCAATGAGGCAATCGCCTGGGCGACCAAGAAAAAGCCCAACGCCCAAGAGTACGTCACCAAGATTATTTGCCTGGGGCAGTAATTCGCCGCAAACTCCAAGCTGCTACGCCGCTCCTGGGCAAGAGCGGCAAAGTTCTGCCGAGCTTAAAGACCAGGTCGCGGCGCCAACCCCAGATGCAAAAAATAGCCAACGGAGACACGACCAAGTCATGCCAGTTATCCGCTCCGCACAGAGAAAAGTCGAGATCTTAGAAACATCAGACCCGCATATTAAGAATCGCGAGGAGTGGATCAGCGAGCCTGCTGGGCTGACGCAGCTTGGAGCGTTCATCCACCTTCTGGCCCCCGGTACAAGGTCATCGATCAAGCATTGGCATGAATCAGAAGATGAGCTTGTGTATGTGCTTGATGGCGAACTCACGGTGATCGAAGGAGAAGAGGAACACTTGCTACAACAGGGAGATGCCGTAGCCTTTCCGAAGGGGCGCCCTGTTGGTCACTATCTTTGGAACAGAAGTGCAGCGATTGTCCGTTGCATGATCGTCGGTACGCGAGCAGAGGTTGATCGCATCGCGTATCCAGATCATGATCGTTTGCTTCACCGCGACCGGGCCTTACCGGACGACGTATGGACCGACTCATCGGGCAACGCGGCCGATAGCCCCTACAAACACTGGCTGCCATAACATAGTTGAGTACCTCTCGGCTTGCGGTAGCTTTCCTTTCATCAGACAGTAAGCAGCCAATAACGGACCTTCAACAAGTTTCGGAATTTGAATGCGAGAATTTTCTTGGGAACCGCTAGATTTTCTTGATACCTTGAGTGCTGAGTGAGTATTCTCCTCAATCCGGACAGTGATTCTCACGTCAAACCGGACACCGAATGGCAGGTCAAAGCGGACACCTGTTCTCCTGCCCGGACAGCCGTGTCAATCATGATATGAAAGAACGGCCACCGATTCTTGCTCCGATACGAACCCTGGTTCCTGCGTGAGCTACCAATTCTGCTCCTGCCACGAATTCTTGTTCCAAACCACCCTTTCTTGTTGCAAGCGGCGGCAAATAGCATCGGTCAACTTGAAAAACCACTGTTTTGCACCACTGCTATTCGGTTCTCCCGCGCTCACGCTGGCGAAGCCCCTTTACATATATTGAATCCACCAACTCATCAGGGCCGAGGTCCAGCGCGCAATTTACAATAGTAGCGAGCGTGGCATCGGTCAGCCGGAGGTCGTTGGGCAATTGGCCGTAGTTGCGCGCGCTGTTCTCTGTGATCGCAACGAAAAGCGCTTTAAAGAAATCAGCCAAAGAGGAACGCAACGCCGACGTGGCCACCTCCGTTAAAGGATCCGAGGCTTGCGGGGCTGCCTCATCGGCATCCGAACCGAGTTCGTGTAAGAAGTCACTTAATGTTGGCCAGTACTTCAGGTCAAACTGGTTATGCAATTCTTCGAAGCGCTTTTGAACGCGTGACGTGAATAGGTGGTTATCGCGCCCTGCTGCCTTGAGCACGTCGCAAACGTGGTAATGAGTATCACTGGTGAAGCCGGAAGTGTTGTGAAGATTCTCTCGTCGCTGAAGCAGGTTGGCCAACTCAGCAGCTTTGGTCGCGATCTTGCGATTAGTTTCTTCGAGGTCGTTGCGTGCGGTGCGTGCCTCCCTGATCTTCTCAGGATTCCAGAACGCAGCGGTGGTGAGGACTTGCCCGAGAAAAGTCTGCAGCGCACCAGGGCGATGCGCTAGTTTTCCATGCAGCTCTTGGTAGGCATTCTTCAGCTCCAACCCGCGCCCAAGCAATCGGTCCACGATGACGGTTTCGCTGGGCAAGATGTGTTTGCTGATGTTGTACCGTTTTTCGTCGAGAAGGATCTGTTCGCAAATCTGTTTCGAATTGTCGGGCTGATGAGAGGTCATAGCGAGTCTGAAGTAATGAAGTGCTCCCAGTCTAGCCAAACGTTTTGAGTCTGTCGGTATCTGAACCGCAGAAAAATGGCAGGGGTCCACATACTTGAGGTCATCGTTATTACTATATGGTTGTTGTTGACAACTAAATTTCAAAAATGCATTATAGGGCTGTCTTCGACAACCCACCGGATGGAACTATGACTGCTCTTGGCGCTGACGCACTTCTGCGTGAAGTCGTCCGCTTCTACGTACGCGGTCAGCGTACGCACGCAAAATGCGGCGACGAAACCTCGACGGTGAGGTGCCATGTGCTGACGGAGTTGCTGCGGGCAGAAGGGATGCCGCAGCAGGCCTTGGTGGAAAGGCTGGGCCTCGACAAAGGCTGGATAAGCCGCGCGGTCGATATGTTGGTTAAGGAGAGCTGCATATCAAAGCTCCCCAGTGAGCAGGACCGCAGAAGCGTCGTGTTATTCCTAACCCCAGAGGGCCGTGCCCGTGCCCGAGAGCTGGAGCAGGAACTGAACAATCACGCGGCACAATTGCTGGAGCATGTTCCGCAGGATAGACACGTGCAAGTACAAGAGTCGCTGCAGTTGTTGCTGAACGCATTGTCCGCAGCGACATCGAGCCGAGCCCAATGCAGCACACTGGCGGTGCGGCTGGCGACCAGCCAGGACTGGCCGGCAATCAAGCGCATGCTGCTGGCTGAGGAACTGCCATTGGACGGCGCGCAAGAACACCTGGCGCACTTTGTTGTCGGCGAGGCGGCTGGCAAAGTCGTGTGCGCAGGGGGGCTGGAGGTGTATGGCGCCGATGCCTTGCTGCGCTCCATCGTCGTAGACGCCGAATCGCGGGGCAAGCAATGGGCCGAACAAATCCTGGCACGGTTGACGGAACAGGCATTGCATTTAAATGTATCCACGCTGTATTTGTTGACGACCACTGCTGAATCCTACTTTTCGAGACTGGGATTCTTGGTAGTGAGCCGGGATCGCATCCCCGAGCAACTGATCCAGTCCCGCGAGTTTCAAGGCGCATGCCCCGCCAGTGCGATCGCCATGAAAATGCGCATCTTTCGTTCCCCATCCTAATAGCCGAAGCCACATTCATGATACGAACCGCCACAGCCGCCGACGCCGGCGCCATCGCTGCAATCTATAACCACTATGTCACGAGCACGACCATTACCTTCGAAGAAGAAGCGGTCACTCAGGCCGACATGGCGTCCCGCATAGCGAGCGTCAGTGCGCAGTTACCCTGGTATGTCTATGAGCACGACGGCGCAGTCACCGGATATGCGTATGCGACGCCATGGCGAGTACGTAGCGCTTATCGCTTTTCGGTGGAAACCACGGTGTACGTCGCGCCGGGCTGCGCGCGACAGGGCATTGGCCTTCAACTGTATTCAGCATTAATCGACGCGTTGCGCTGCAGGGGGATTCAAGTGGTACTGGGCGGCATTGCCCAACCCAACCCTGCCAGCGTCGCACTGCATGAAACTCTGGGGTTTGAGAAGGTGGCCCACTTCAAACGCGTGGGGCGCAAGTTTGAACAATGGATTGACGTCGGCTACTGGGAACTTCAACTGCATTCCGTGTAGAGGCCAAACAGGTAGCCGGGAAAATTTGAGTTTGGCTCTATCATAGTCCGCGTGGTCAAATCTTCTGGATCGTTGCGCTGATAGCTTTCATCTGCCGCTCGTTACGTTCGCTGTAGCGGTCAGTGAGATAGTCTGTGCGACCGCGCAGCAGCAGTGTCATCTTGAACAGCTCCTCCATGACATCCACTACGCGCTCGTAGTAGCCGGACTGGCGCATGCGCCCAGCCTCATCGAATTCCTTGTAGGCCATCGGTACCGAGGATTGGTTTGGGATGGTGAACATGCGCATCCACCGGCCTAGCAGACGCAGCGTGTTGACGACATTGAAGGACTGCGAACCACCGCAGACCTGCATGACGGCAAGCGTGCGGCCCTGGCTCGGGCGGACAGCCCCCATCTCCAGCGGTATCCAGTCGATCTGGTTTTTCATCACGGCGGTGATGGCGCCATGGCGCTCCGGGCTGCACCAGACCTGCCCCTCGGACCACAGGCACAGCTCGCGCAGCTCGACCACCTTGGGATGGTTCTCCGATACGCTGCCGGCCATCGGTAGTTCCATCGGGTCGAAGATTTTCACCTCGGCGCCGAAGTGCTCCAGGATGCGTGCCGCTTCCTCGGTCAAGAAACGGCTGAACGAGCGCTCACGCAGCGAACCGTAGAGCATCAAAATCCGCGGCGGGTGGCTGAGGTCGCCAGCCTGGACAAGCTTGTCCATGTTCGGCAGGTCAAGTTGCTCGGGATTGATGTTGGGTAGGTTCGCAATCTTATCCATGTTTGACGCGCCGTCCGTTCTCGTCGATCACACGTTCACCGTCTTCTTTAATGAAGGGGCCGCGTTGCGGCTCCGGGAGAATGTCGAGTACCAGCTCCGACGGCCGGCACAGCCGCACGCCAAGCGGCGTGACGACGAACGGCCGGTTGATCAGGATCGGATACGTAAGCATCATATCTAGCAATTCATCGTCGGATATCGCCGGATTATCCAGGCCCAATTCGAGGAAAGGCGTCCCCTTTTGCCTTATGGCCTCACGCACAGTCAGGCCGGCTCGTCCAATGAGATCGATTAGTGTTGTGCGGTCAGGCGGGTGTTTTAGATACTCAATCACGACTGGTTCAATACCGGCGTTCAGGATCATCCCCAGCGTATTGTTCGATGTGCCGCAGTCGGGGTTATGGTAGATCGTGACAGTCATCAGCTTTTCCTCCATTAAAAATTAAGCCAGGCGCAGCGCGAGCGCGACCAGCGTGATCAACAACACCGGCAAAGTCAATACGATGCCGACGCGGAAATAGTAGCCCCAGGAGATCTGGATATCCTTACTGGCAAGGACGTGCAGCCACAGCAGCGTGGCCAGGCTGCCGATCGGCGTGATCTTGGGACCGAGATCGCTGCCGATGACGTTGGCGTAAATCATGGCCTCACGCACCACGCCTTGCGATGTCGTCGCATCGATGGACAACGCACCGATCAGCACAGTCGGCATGTTGTTCATGATGGACGACAGGATCGCGGTGATGAAGCCTGTGCCGAGCGCCGCGCCCCATACGCCATAGGTCGCGCATTCGTTCAGCACGCCGGTCAGGTAGTCGGTGAGGCCGGCATTGCGCAGCCCGTAGACGACCAGGTACATGCCCAGCGAGAAAACTACGACCTGCCACGGCGCACTGCCCAGCACTTCGCGCGTCGAGATCTTGTGGCCGCGCGCAGCCACCACCAGCAGCAACGCCGCGCCCGCAGCCGCGACGGCGCTGATCGGCACGCCGAGCTGCTCCAGCCAGAAAAAGCCGACCAGCAGCAGGCCCAGTACCCACCAGCCGGTGACGAAGGTGGCGCGGTCATGGATCGCTTCTGCCGGCGCTTTCAATTGCGCCAGGTCGTAGTTGGCTGGAATGTCTTTGCGGAAGAACCACATCAGGGCGGCCAGCGTCGCCGCCACGGCCACCAAGTCGACTGGCACCATGACGGCGGCGTAGCGCGAAAAGCCGATGCCGAAATAGTCAGCCGACACGATGTTGACCAGGTTCGACACCACCAGCGGCAAGCTGGCTGTGTCGGCGATGAAGCCGGCGGCCATCACGAAGGCCAGCGTCGCCTTGGCCGAGAAGCGCAGCGCCCGCAGCATGGCGATGACGATGGGCGTCAGAATCAGGGCAGCGCCGTCGTTGGCGAACAGAGCAGCCACTGCCGCACCCAGCAGGACCAGCAGCACGAACAGTCGTTTGCCGCTGCCGCGTCCCCAGCGCGCGACGTGCAGCGCGGCCCACTCGAAGAATCCTGCCTTATCCAAGAGCAAGCTGATGATGATCACGGCCACGAAGGTGCCGGTCGCGTTCCAGACGATGTGCCAGACCACCGGGATATCTGCAATGTGGATCACGCCGGCCAGCAGCGCTACGGCGGCACCTGCGGACGCGCTCCAGCCGATGCCGAGGCCGCGCGGCTGCCAAATGACGAGGATCAAGGTGGCGAGGAAGATCAGAAATGCGATAAGCACGGCTAGTCCTTGTAAGTGTGTCAACAGTGGGAAGGAAAACCGGCCATCGAAGGGCGGTCGGAGCAAGGGTCATTAATCTGGTTCAGACCAGGATGGTGCCGATCTTGTCGATTTCGGCCTTCAGTTCAGCCTTGTCGTTGACCAGCGCATTAAGCGGCAGCGACAGGAACGCCTCGATGCGCGCGCGGATGATGCGGTAGGTCTGCTCGAAGGCGGTGTTGATCTCCTCCTCCGTGCCCACCACGTGGCCAGGGTCGTCAACGCCCCAGTGCGTGCGCAGCACCGGACCCAGATAGGCCGGGCAGGTTTCGCCGGCGGCGCTGCCGCAGACGGTCACCACGATATCAGGGGTCATCGGCAGGTCATTCCACGACTTGCTGTAGTAGCCTTCCGTCGAAATCCCCTTTCTGTGCAGCAGCTCAACGGCGCGAGGATGCAGCTTGCCGGCCGGCTGACTGCCGGCGCTGATGGCTCTCAGGCCAGCCGGCGCCAGATGATTGAACGTCGCCTCAGAGAGGACTGAACGGCACGAGTTGCCGGTGCAGAGAAACAGGATATTCACGGTGAGCATGAGGTAAAAAATTAAACGGAGGTTTCGCCGATGGCGTGAATTTCGCGCTCGATGGCGTTCTTTTCCAGCATGTGCAGCGGCAGGCTGACGAAAATGTTCATGCGCGCCATGATCTGGCGGAAGATGCGGTTGAACGCGACGCGTTTTTCTTCGTCGCTACCGACCACTGCGGCCGGATCTTCAAAGCCCCAGTGCGCCGACATCGGGTGGCCAGGCCAGTACGGGCAAGTCTCGCCGGCGGCGTTATCGCACACGGTGAAGATGAAATCCATATGCGGCGCGTCCGGCATGCCGAACTCGTCCCAGCTTTTGCTGCGCAGTGCATCGGTCGGATAGCCGGTGTGGGCCACCTGCTCGATGGCGAACGGATTGACCGTCCCACCAGGTTGGCTGCCTGCCGAAAACCCTTTGAAGCGGCCCTTGCCCATCGTCGTCACCAGGGCTTCGGCCATGATGCTGCGCGCCGAGTTGCCGGTGCAGAGGAACAATACGTTATAGACTTTTTCTTGCATGTGAATCTCCAGTTCAGGTGGGCGATTGGTTGGTGTCGCAGCCCACGGGACCACAGGGAACACCGCCGCAGCAGTTCTCGGTCAGGTAGCCGATCAAGCCGTTCATGACGCCGATATCGGCCGAATAGATGACGAAACGGCCTTCGCTGCGCGACATGATCAGCTTGGCGTGCGTCAATTCCTTCAGGTGAAACGACAGAGATGACGGTGCAATATCGAGCTGTTCGGCGATCTTGGTGGCGGCCATCCCGTCGGGTCCGACCTGCACCAACAGCCGAAAAATGCTCAGCCGACTTTCCTGTGCGATGGCCGCCAGCGCGGCCAACACTTCCTTGGTATTCATAGTCTTTACTTTCACAATTCAATAAGTATTGAACTATAATACCCCATAAGCTACGACACTTCAAAGAATATCGAATCAATTTGACGGCTTGATGACATTAGAAGGAACACCGCATGCACCGTCCCTGGCACACCATCGGCATCCTCGCCTTTACCCAAATCACCTCCTGGGGATCGCTCTACTATGCATTCAGCATCCTGGCGCCCAGCATTGGGCACGACTTGGCCCTACGACATTATATGGAAAGAAATTATCGTCCCGGGAAACCTCACGCTATACAGGTGTCGGCAAGAGCAGCGTACATGACGCCAAGGTGCGGTTTGAGCGGTCCAATTTAGCCTGGCCGCTCCCGCCGGAGATCGGGGATGACGACCTCGAACGCGCCTTGTATCCAGGGCACGTCGGTGCGGTCCGGAATGTTACGCCAGAGATCGATTTCGCAGCAATCCATCTATCAATCAAACAGCCCGGCGCCACACTATCGATTCTGTATGAGGAATGGCAGCTAACCACGCCTCTGGAAAACCGCATTTGTTACTCACATTGGTGCAGGCTGTTCAAGCGTTTTCAGAAATCACTTCAGATTTCAATGCGCAAGGTCGACGCTTATGGCGAGGTCGCGTATGTGGACTACTCAGGCGTAACAGTCGGCATCACCAATGCCGAGACGGGCGATGAGACGCAAGCGCAAATATTCGTTGGAGTACTGGGCGGATCGAGCTATACATTTTGCGAGGCGAGCGCCACGCAAAAGTCTCGCGACTGGATAGCGTCACACGTCCGGATGTTTCAATACTTCGGCGGCGTCCCACGCGTAATTGTGCCCGACAACTTGAAATCGGCGGTGACCAAGGCCCATCGCTTCTCGCCGGTCATCAACGAGACCTACCTGGCGATGTGCCGGTACTATGGCACCAACCCGTTCCCTGCACGCGCCTACAAACCCAAGGATAAGCCCAGAGCGGAAGCGGGGGTACTGTTGGCCCAGCGGTGGATATTGTTCGTTCTGCGCCGGCGAAAGTTCTTCTCGATTGGCGAACTGAACCGAGAAATCGCGGTGCTCCTGACGAAACTTAACGGCCGTGCATTTCAAAAAATACCTGGTAGTCGGTTTAGTCGCTGGCTGGAGCACGAAAGGCCGGCGTTACTGCCACTGCCGATCCAGCGTTACGAGATTGCCGACTGGGGAAAAGTGAGAGCGGGGCAAGACTACCATGTGCGCGTCGAACAGCATTTTTACAGCGTACCGTTTCAGCTAAAAGGCGAGGAGCTGGAATATCGGCTGACCGAACATATGCTGGACCTTCTCCACAAGGGGAAAGTCATCGCCATACATGTTCGTAACCGGGTGGCCGGCGCGACAAGCACGATGCCGGAGCACCAGCATCCGTCCCACCGAGCTGTGGGAAGCTGGTCGGCGGAGCAAGCCGCGGTTTGGGCTACCGGCATTGGCCCGAACGTCAGCGTCATGCTCCAGCTACAGCTCTCAAAAACGCATGGACATCTGTTCGGCTACCGCATTACCGAGGCGATGAGATCACTGCTGAAAACCTACGGCGCCGAGCGCTTGGAGGCCGTATGCAAATACGCCTTGGCCCACAAGGTAACCGGCAGCGATTCGCTACGAAGCATCCTTTCAAAAAAACTTGATTTGCTGCTGCCGGACGAGTCGTCAATCGTTCCGGATGAGCAAATTACTCACAAAAATATACGCGGTGCCGGCTATTACAGCGAGCTGCTTAGCAACCCTTCGGAGGACGAATAATCATGATCAACGACACCATCGAGAAACTGAACGGCATGAAGCTGCTTGGTATGGCTGCGGAGCTGGAGCGACAACTGGCCGCTCCTTCTTCAAGCGATCTGCCATTCGAGCACCGCGTCCGCAGCATGGTCGACCATGAAACCACAATGCGTGAAAATAAGCGCCTGCAGGTGCTTCTCAAGAAGGCTCGCCTTCCGGACAATGCATGCATCGAGGATATCGACTATAGAAGTGCGCGCAGCTTGGACAAGTCAGTGATGCTGTCGTTGACGACACTGGATTGGATCAGGTCTGCGCACAATTTGGTGCTTACTGGCCCCACCGGGACCGGCAAGACCTGGCTATCCTGCGCGCTGGCCAACCAGGCATGCAGGATGGGCCTGCCAAGCTTTTTCATACGCGTGCCGGCCCTCATGGAGAGCCTTCTTGCCGCGCGGGCCAGCGGCGTGTTTAGTCAACGCATCGAGCAGCTAAAAAAATTCGATCTGCTCATCCTCGACGACTGGGGCATCGACACTTTTTCAAAGCGCGCGCAAAACGATTTGCTTGAACTGATTGATAGCCGGCTCGGTAAAAAATCACTCATCATCACCAGCCAAATCCCAATGAACCTATGGCACGATGGGCTCGATAACAAAACCATTGCAGACGCGGTGATGGATCGGATTGTTCACAGCTCATATCACATTCAGTTGGCCGGCGAAACGATGCGAAAAATGAATAGCCCCAACACGAAACGCGTTCCCAAGGCAGTCAAGAAGTAACGGTGGCAACATTGAGCAAATGAAGTACCGCCACCGCGTCTTCTCGCGGCGGCGCTAGAGGGCGTGGATCTCGCCCGATATTTGGCGCAAACGCAGGCGCAGATGGGAAGTGAAGTGTCCGGGTAGGAGAATCACTGCCCGGGTACGAGATTGACTGTCCGGGTAGGAGAACAGGTGTCCGGGTAAAAATGCCAACAGGCGTCCGGCTTCAAATACCATTCGGTGTCCGGTTTGACATGAGAATCACTGTCCGGCTTGAGGAGAATACTCACTCGCCGCGACGAGCGATCAGCAGCAAGTCATAGCCCCGTTGACCGAGGCGCTCGGCATACACTGCACCGATACCAGACGAGGCACCGGTAATGACTGCGGTTTTACGGAGAAATTGGGACATCGTGAATTCTTTTAGTATCTAAAATATGATGATCATCATATTTTTGTTAAAAAAAAGCCGGCGCGCTTATCCGGCTGTAGGAGTGAATTGCTTCATTGTGGCTGTGCGCAAAGCCTCGGACAGGGCGGGATCATCCACCGCGCGCGCGATCATGGTAGTACCGATGAGGGCACATAGCATTGCCATTGCCTGCTCATGCGCTTGCTGCTGGCCCCAGCCAGGCAACTGACGTGCAATCAAATCGACCATCTCCTTGATGTGCAAGGTGACGGCATGTCGCACATCCGGTGTCTGTCTTGGCATTTCCGAACCCAGTGCACTAACCGGACAGCCTGTCTCAATTGAACTCATGTGTTCTGGCGACAGGTATGCCTGCATAATTGCTTGCAACGCCTGTCCCGGTGGGGCCGACGCTGCCACCCTGGACGCTAGCGCTGCCGAATCGGCGAAAGCTTTCCTGCCAGCTTCGGCCAGAAGGGCATCGCGCGAAGCAAAGTGCGCGTAGAAACCGCCGTGCGTCAAGCCAGCTTCCTTCATGATGTCGGCCACGCCGGTACCATCATAGCCGCTGCGGCGAATCGCGCGCGCCGCAACCTCAACGATGCGATCATGCGAGATTTCCTTTCGGCTCTTGCCTGTGGATTTGGTAGATCTAGTCTGCATGACGATCATCATATCCTATTTTTTGTTTGGATGCACGCCGTGCTCAGAGTTAGTTTGTCGAGCCTAGTGCTGTTGAGTAGGAAATTCGAGTGAGCCGCGTGGTATTGCCAGGTATATTCGACGCTGGAGAGCCAAACCGCCGAGGCTGCTGGGACGGAAGCCGCCGCACAGCAGTTACCCAGAAGCTGCCGTGAGCCAAGTGAATCAGTGGATAAGGTCTTCCCTGGCCATCCAATGGAGAACGACCGGTCCGTTTGAAGCCCATTTTTTCGTAAAATCCAATAGCTTGCCCGTTCTGCTCATTAACATCCGTTGTCATGTTGGAATGGAGCGTTAGACCGTGAGCAACTAGAGCTGCACCAATTCCCAATCTTCTGAAGGCAGGGTCAACGAACAGTGCCTCCATATGGCTGTTATCGATAAGCATGAATGCTTGAGGATAATCGTTAGCGTCCACTGCCAACCAGAGAACAGCTTTCGGAAGGAAGTCGCAAACCAATTCCTCAATGGCTTTGCGGTCCTCTGGGTTCAGAAAATCATGTGTTGCATCAACTGCATGCCGCCAGATTTCGACAGCGCGTGCGCCTTCGTCCGGACGAGAAAGTCGAATGGTAGTCATTGTGTGGTATGTGTTTATAAAGCGGGGGCATTCTAGCATCAGAAATGCGGCTCTTGATCGACGAAGCTACCGGGCAAAGGGCGGCAAAGGAGTGGCTGGCGACATTGATGCCAGTCCACCTGACCCCTCTGATATCCCCGTTCGTCCCCTGAAAGCGGCGTTTAATCGTCGTTTTTTGCAGTTGGTCGCATGACGATTGCCTGTCAGCCGGCGCTTCAATAAAGTGACATGGTAGACAAATAACCAATCGTTTCGTGGGGGCTTCTCATGCTGAATTTCGTGCTGTGGCTGGTGTTGCTGTTTCTCTGCTGGCCGCTGGCGCTGCTGGCGCTGGTGCTGTATCCGCTGATCTGGCTGATTACCTTGCCGTTTCGCCTGATCGGCATCGGCGTCGAGGGCGTGTTCGAGCTGTTGCGCGCCGTTGTCATGCTGCCGGCGCGCATCCTCGGTGGTAATCCGCGTTAGAAATTCACCAGGAAACCCGCGCCGATCGATTTCTTCGCATAGTTGTAGTCGATCAGGCTTTGGCCGTAGCCGGTGAAGCCCTGCACATAGCCTTTCAGATTCGCCGCAACCGGGAAGGCCCAGCCGACCTGCAAGGCGCCGTGGTCGGTGGCGAAATTGCGCCGCGCCACCAGCGACAGTTCGTGACCGTCCCAGCGATAGGTGGCGTGAACGTCGCCGTGTCCCATGTAGTCGGTGATGTCGATGTTGTCGTTGTCCGAACGGGCGTTGTCCAGACGCTTCCACAGGCGGAACGAGACGCCGAACTTGCCTTTCTCCGCTCCCACCTCCGCATACAGCCGGTTCCAGCTACGCGACAGCGTGCCTGTCTGGCCGTTCGACTGGTGGTTCAGGCCCAGCGTCACGCGACGCACGTCCAGCACGCCCAGGTCCAGCGCCAGCGGCGTGGTCAGCATCAGCTCCGGCTGGTAATTGGTTTCGCGGAACGGGCTGGACGCTGCGCGATTGTAGGCCTGCCAGAAGCTGTTCTGCGTGTAGCCGAACCACAAATCCACCGGCGTGTTCAGCAGCTGCTCGATCAATTTCATTTTAAAGCTGATCTGATACGTCAGTTCCACATGCTTGGATTTCAGGCCGGTCGGCGTAAACTCTTCAAAAGGCGCATCATTGGCACTGCTGCTGTAATTCGCCAGTAACAGGTAGGTGGAATGATGGGGGCGGAAATTGAACACGCCACGTTTGGACGAGCGATCGAGTTCCCATTCCTGCACCATGCGCGAGACGGTGTCTTCGGCGGGGATGGTGGTCAGCTCCGCCACCTTGGGCGGGACGTTGGGCTCGGGCGGCGGCGCGGCCGGCTGGGTGCGGGCCGGCGCGTCGGTGGCTTCCGCCACCTTGGCATTGATATCGGCGGCTGGCGCGACGATGGCGTTCTCGCCGGCGGCCTTCACCGTCGGCGCCACTTTCGCCAGGCCGTCGTAGCAGGCCAGGCGGGCGGAGGCATCGCCAAGGGCCGAACAGCGCTCCAGGCGCAGTTCAAGCTCGGAAGGCTGGGCTAAAGCCAGAACTGGCGCCATGCCTAAAGAGAGGAAAAGGGTAGTTTTTGGTCGCACACGCATGCAGTTGTTCCAGGTGAGAGTTAAGCTAGGAAATTATGCATCACACTACATTAATTGCCACTAGTCACGTCGCACGCTAAGCACTCTTGAATTCGGCAACTATCGCCGCACTTGAGACTTCCGAAGCAGTATCCCCAAGGAGATTGTAATGACCCGCAAGACCCCCATCGAGCGCTATCGCAATATCGGCATCAGCGCCCACATCGACGCCGGCAAAACCACGACCACCGAGCGCATCCTGTTTTATACCGGAGTCAACCATAAAATTGGTGAGGTACATAACGGTGCGGCCACGATGGACTGGATGGAGCAGGAGCAGGAACGCGGGATCACCATTACCTCGGCCGCCACCACCGCCTTCTGGAAAGGCATGGCCGGCAATTTCCCTGAACACCGCATCAATATCATCGACACGCCGGGCCACGTCGACTTCACGATTGAAGTCGAGCGCTCGATGCGCGTGCTGGACGGCGCCGTGATGGTGTATGACGCCGTCGGCGGCGTGCAGCCGCAATCGGAAACCGTATGGCGCCAGGCGAATAAATACGGTGTGCCGCGCATTGCCTTCGTCAACAAGATGGACCGCGTTGGCGCGGACTTCTTCCGCGTGCGCGAACAGGTTGCCAACCGCCTCAAGGGGGTGGCCGTGCCGATCCAGGTGCCGCTGGGCGCCGAGGATAATTTCCACGGCGTCATCGACCTGGTGAAGATGCGCGCGATTAACTGGGATGACGAGACGCTGGGCGTGAAGTTCACCTATGAAGACATCCCGGCCGAGTTGCAGGCTGTGGCGCAGGAATGGCGTGACAAGATGGTCGAAGCGGCCGCTGAAGGCACGCCCGAGCTGCTGGAAAAATACCTGGACGGTGGCGTGCTGACCGAGGAAGAGATCAAGACCGGCCTGCGCCTGCGCACCATCCGCAATGAGATCGTGCCGATGCTGGCCGGCAGCGCCTTCAAGAATCGCGGTGTGCAGGCCATGCTGGACGCGGTGATCGAGTATCTGCCGTCGCCGGTGGATGTGCCGGCGATCGCCGGGACCGATGAAGAAGATAATCCGATCGAGCGTCATCCGACCGACGAAGATCCGTTCGCAGCGCTGGCCTTCAAGATCATGACCGACCCGTTCGTCGGCCAGCTGACCTTCTTCCGCGTGTACTCGGGCGTGGTGAATTCCGGCGACACGGTCTACAACCCGACCAAGTCGCAGAAGGAGCGCCTGGGCCGCATCCTGCAGATGCATGCCAACGAGCGCAAGGAGATCAAGGAAGTCTACGCGGGCGACATCGCCGCTGCGGTGGGCCTGAAGGGCGTGACCACCGGGGATACGCTCAGCTCGCCGGATCATGTGATCGTGCTGGAGAAGATGATCTTCCCCGAGCCGGTGATTTCGCAGGCGGTGGAGCCGAAAACCAAGGCCGACCAGGAAAAGATGGGCATCGCCCTGAACCGCCTGGCACAGGAAGACCCATCGTTCCGCGTGCATACCGACGAGGAATCGGGCCAGACCATCATGTCCGGCATGGGCGAGTTGCACCTGGAGATTCTGGTGGACCGCATGCGGCGTGAATTCGGCGTCGAGGCGACTGTCGGCAAGCCGCAGGTGGCTTACCGCGAGACGATCACCAAAACCGCCACCGATGTCGAGGGCAAGTTCGTCAAGCAGTCCGGCGGCCGCGGCCAATATGGCCACGTGGTGCTGACACTGGAGCCGCTGGAACCTGGTGGCAAGGGCTATGAGTTTGTCGACGCCATCAAGGGCGGCGTGGTGCCGCGCGAGTTCATCCCGGCGGTCGACAAGGGTATCCAGGAAACGCTGAAGCAGGGCGTGCTGGCCGGCTATCCGGTGGTTGACGTGCGCGCCACGCTGACCTTCGGCTCGTACCACGATGTCGACTCGAACGAGAATGCCTTCCGCATGGCCGGTTCGATGGCCTTCAAGGACGGCATGAAGCGCGCCGGTGCGGTGCTGCTGGAGCCGGTGATGCAGGTGGAAGTGGAGACGCCGGAAGAGTTCATGGGCAACGCCATGGGCGATCTGACGTCGCGGCGCGGCATGGTGCAGGGCATGGACGAGATCCCTGGCGGCGGTGGCAAGATCATTCGTGCCGCCGTGCCGCTGGCCGAGATGTTCGGCTACTCGACCACGCTGCGCTCATTGACGCAGGGACGGGCGACCTACACGATGGAGTTCAAGAACTATGCTGAAGTTCCGAAACACATCCTGGAGCAGATCGCCGTGACCAAGGCCAAAGCTTAAAAGGCCTTGACCTTCAGCTGTACGGAGATGCCTCCGTACAGCCGGTCCTTGTACGACGGGATGATGCCGATGTTGACACCCACCCGCTTGTACTCATAGCTCAATGTCGGAATGGCGGCGGGGAACCAGCCGCCATTCCGCATTTTCGGGTAGCCGTCGAAGGCGCCAAGCACCGCACCGATGCGCACCGGGCCGATCTTCCACGGCTGGTAGTAGACGCCGAGGTAGTTGGAATAGGCACGGTCGCTATTGTAGAAGCGGCCCGCCGTGGCCGATGCCACCGTCGAGAAGCGCCATTCGGCGCCCAGGCCGCCATTGGCACCGTTCAGGTCTTTATTGCTCTGGAAGTGCCAGGTGTGGAAACCGCCGTTCAGCCACACTTCATTCAGCGGCGCCGATTCGATGGTCTCGAAGGTATCGGCCAGCGCCGCGCCAGACATGCAGGCCAGCAGCGCCAGGCCGGCAATACGCAAACTTTTGATCATCCGAAGCTTTCTTCGTCTAGGTTGAGGACGTTGGATTATAGCCGTGTATCATGCTTGGATGAAATTCCAATCCCGTCCCATCTTGCTGGCGCTGGTGGCCTGCGCCGGCAGCGCGCATGGCGCCGAGTGGCGCGGCCTGCTGGACGTGCGCGCGGTGGACGCCGACGCCAGCCGCAGCTTTCTCGATGGCGGCATGGGCAAGCTGCGCTACGACGGGGATTCGCCGCGCGTGAGCATCGGCCAGGCCGTGCTGCGCGGGGATTTCGATGTGGCGGACAGCATCAGCGCCAGCGTCGAATTGAGCGCCGATCAGCAGCATCGTGGGCGCGTGGTGGATGTGCGCGAGGCCTGGCTGGCGTGGAGTCCGCTACCATCCGGCGCATGGAAAACCCGCGTCAAGGCAGGCTTCTTTTTCCCGCCGACCAGCGTGGAGCTTGACTACGACAGCGTCGGCTGGGTGCCGAAGCACACGATTTCCAGTTCCGCCATCAACAGCTGGATCGGCGAGGAGCTGCGCACCAACGGCATCGAGTGGAGCGCTCGCCGGCTCGGGCGCTACGTCGATGCGCCTTACGACATCGGCCTGGTGGCGGCTGTCTTCAACGGCAATGACCCGACCGGCACGCTGCTGGCGTGGCGCGGCTGGTCGATCAGCGACCGCATCGGCGGCCGCAACGACGCCTTGTTGCTGCCGGATCTGCCGGCCTATGCGCCCGGCGGCAGGATTCCGGCGCAAAGCCGCACCATCCATCCATTCCGCGAAATAGACGGCCGCCTTGGTTATTACGTCGGTGCCAATGTGGCTTTCGGTTCGACGCTGGAATTGGCGTCACTGCGTTACGATAATCTGGCGGACGCCACCGCCATCAAGGATGACCAGTGGGGCTGGCGTACACGCTTCAGCCATGTCAGCGCTGTTTGGCGGCCGCACGGCGCATGGGAATTGATGGCACAAGCGATGCGCGGCGATACGATGATGGGCCACAGCCTGGTGGCCGTGGATTTTCAGTCCTGGTTCATGGCAGCCAGCCATCCGCTGGGTCCGGGCACAGCGACGCTGCGGTATGACCGCTTCCGCACCACGGAGAACGACCGTATTCCCGGGGACCCGAACAACGAACGCGGCCACGCGCTGGCGCTGGCTTACGATGTGCCGCTGGCCGACAACATCTCGTTGATGACGGAAGCGCTGATGGTGCGCAGCGACCGCGCGGCTCGCCAGTTGATCGGCGAGCAGCCACTGCAAAAGGAGCGCAGCCTGGTGGTATCGCTGCGTTTCAGATGGTGACGCGCCAGCCGCGCTTGTAGGCATATGCCATCGCCAGCCAGAATACGGCGGTGAACGTCGCTGCGAACGCCATTGATGCAAACTCGGCGCCGAACGCCGGCGCCAGCGGCGCGCGGAACACCTTTTCGTACAACGGCCCCATCACGCCGCTGGCCGACAGCGCGCACGCCGCCAGCCAGGCACCGGCGTAGGCGGCAATCGCGTTCACGCCCATGGCGCGTCCCAGCGGTGGCCAGTCGCGCACATCGATCAGCCAGTAGGCGATGGCGATTGCCAGCATGCCGAAACCGCCAGTCCACAGCACGAACGATGAAGTCCACAGCTGCTTGTTCAGCGGCAGCGCCAGCGACCACAAGCCACCAAGCAGCATCGCCATCACGCCGGCTGCGGCCAGCGCTGGAATGCGGTCTTTGCGCAGCAAATCGCCGGCGCGCATGCCGAGAATGACGGTGCCCAGCGACGGCAGCGTGCTGAGTATGCCCTCCGGCTCGTGCGCCAGTCCGGTGGCGGCGTTGAACTGGTAGGACAGCCGGCCGAGCAGGGCGGTATCGATGCGGTCTGCCAGATTGGCGTTCGGCTCGACGCTACCACAGAGCAGCGCCCAGTAACCGAGCAGGATCGCGGCCAGGACGGCCCACTGGGCGCGTGCGCCGGGCAGGTAGATCGCGATCAGGCCAGCGGCGGCAAAGCAGATACCGGTCCGCTGCAGCACGCCGAGCAGGCGGAAATGGGCGTCCATCGCAAACATCGATACCACGTTCAGGGCCACGCCAAGCAGCACGATGCGCGCGCCGCGCGCCAGCACGGCCTGCGCCAGTGGCCTGGTCGGCGCGCCGAGATCGAGCTGCCGGCCCATCGCCAGCTGGATCGACACGCCGACAATCAGCATGAACACCGGGAAGATGAAGTCGGCCGGCGTGCAGCCGTGCCAGTGCGCATGTTCCAGCCAGGGATAGATATGGGACCAGTCGCCGGCATCGTTCACCAGCAGCATGGCGGCCACGGTCAGGCCACGAACAGCGTCGACAGAGTTGATGCGCATCGTTATGTTTTAATAATTTAACCAGCGCGAACCTTACCACGCCATCCCTCGTCGGAGAGGTGTTTTCCCTCCCTTGAAGTAGTAAAGTTTCAACCAATTTTCCGGCAAGCCATTAACAATAGGCAACGGCTATTGGTTGAATTGAACTAATAAATTTAACTTAATTGCTGGCGTGAAATATGATGGCGATGTCTCGTATGCGATCTAAGGAACTAAGCAATGGAAACCAATAACAATGAAATCACGGTTGCCTCACGCCTGGGTATCGGCTTTGGCATCATCCTGGCCATGATGCTGGCGCTGTCGGTGCTGAGCGTATTCAAGGTCAATGCCATCGACAACAGCTTGCAGCACATCAGCGAAGTCAATAACGTCAAGCAGCGCTACGCCATCAACTTCCGTGGCAGCGTGCACGATCGCGCGATTGCGCTGCGCGACGTCACCTTGGTCAGCGATGCGGAAATGGCCAGCGTGACCGCGCTGATCAGCAAGCTGGATGACGACTACCAGCAATCGGCCAAGCCGATGGATGCATTTTTCAGCGACGCCAAGGCCAAAGTCACGCCGGAAGAACGCGAGTGGCTGAACAAGATCAAGCAGAGCGAAGCGCGCGCGACGCCGCTGATCAAGCAAATCATCGCGGCCCGCAACGCCGGCGATACCGAAGCCGCCCGCAAGATGATGCTGGATCAGGCCAAGCCGGCCTTCGTTGAATGGCTGGCCAGTATCAATGGCTTCATCGATCAGGAAGAGAAACTGACCGAGGCGGAATCGGAGCTGGCCCGCCACGGCGCGCATAACTTCCAGGCGCTGGCGCTGATCGCGGTGGCGGTGGCGATCGCCATCGGCGTGCTGGTTGCATGGCGCGTGACCCAATACCTGCTGCGCGCCTTGGGCGCCGAACCGGCCGAGGTGAAGGCGCTGGCAAATGCGGTGGATCGCGGCGAGCTGTATCACGACGTCGAACTGCGCGGCCAGGATAGCAACAGCATCATGGCCGTGCTGCTGAAAATGAGCCGCAACCTGCGTAGCACCGTGACCGAAGTGCAGGAAGCCGCCGTCGCTGTCAGCAGCATCAGCGAACAGATCTCCGAACAAAACCAGCACCTGTCCGGCCGTACCGAGGACCAGGCCAGCTCGCTGGAGGAAACCGCATCGGCGATGGAAGAACTGACTTCCACCGTCAAGCAGAACGCCGACAGCGCCCGCGACGCCAACCGCCTGGCGCAGAACGCGTCGGACATCGCCAGCAAGGGCGGCGAAATCGTCGGTGAAGTGGTGCAGACCATGAATGCGATCGACGAATCATCGCGCAAGATCGAGGAAATCATTGGTGTCATCGACGGCATCGCTTTCCAGACCAATATCCTGGCGCTGAATGCGGCAGTGGAAGCGGCGCGCGCCGGTGAACAGGGACGTGGCTTTGCCGTGGTGGCGACCGAAGTGCGCAACCTGGCGCAACGTAGCTCGACGGCGGCACGCGAAGTGAAATCGCTGATCGATGAATCGGTGGCCAAGATTCACGCCGGTACGCAACTGGTGGAACATGCCGGCACCACCATGCGTGACATCGTTCACAGCGTGAAGCAGGTCAGCGACATGGTTGGCGCGATCACGCTGGCCAGCAATGAGCAAAGCGTGGGCATCGAGGAAGTCAACCGCGCCATCTCGCAGATGGACCAGGTGACCCAGCAGAATGCCGCGCTGGTGGAACACGCCGCCGGCGAGGTGGAAGTGCTGCAGGAGCAGGCCGCGCACCTGAACCACGCAGTCAGCGTGTTCAAGCTCCAGCGTGATGGCTGGCACGCGCAGCCGTCCCGTGCGGCGTCGCCCGCTGCCCGTGCCAACGCTGGCTTGCTGGTCGCGCCTGTGGGAGCATAAGGATGCTGTTGCCGAAGAACTCCGAGGCGGAGCGCCTGGAAGCGCTCCATCAGCTCGGCATCCTGAACACCAATACCAGCGAATACTTCGATGCCATCACCCGACTGACGATGGAGATGTACGGCGTGGCTGGCGCCTACATCTCGCTGCTGGATAGCGACCGGCAGTGGCTCAAGTCCACCGTCGGTTTTTGTCCGCCGAATACGCAGCGCGACCAGACCTTCTGCAATTACACCATCCAGCAATCCGGCGTGCTGGTCATCGAAGACACGCTGCTGGATGAACGGTTTGCCACCAATCCTATGGTGACAGGACCGCAGGCCGTGCGCTTTTACGCCGGCGCACCGCTGATTACCGTTGACGGCTACGCCATCGGCGCGCTGTGCGTGATCGACACCTCGCCGCGCACACTAACCACAGCTGAGAAAGACAAGCTGGCCAGGCTGGCGTCGCTGGTGATGTCGCACATTACGCTGGGCCGCGCGGTGGGCCACGTCGATGCGGTCAGCGGTTTGCCAAACAAATATCAGCTGTTTGAAGACCTGACCACGCGCGCGCGCGAACATGCCGGCGAAAACCGCGTGCTGGCCGACATTGACATGCCGGATGCCGCCAAAGCGTTCGAGATCATCCGCGTGCTCGGCGCTGCGGTCTACGATGAGCTGGTGCGTGAGGTGGGGGCGCGGCTGCTGCGGCTGTTCGAGGGCAGGGCGCAGGTCTACCACCTGACCGACGCGCGCTTCGCCATCCTATCGCGCGACGAAGATACACAAGGCTTCATCGATTATCTGTATAGCCTGAAGGCGGATCTGCAAGCGCCGTTGAACAGTCTGAATATTCCGATGTCGCTGACCAGCTTTGGCGGCATCGTGCAGTTCGATCTGTGCCCCGGTTCGGCCAAGGATGCGCCGCGCAAGGCGGCGGCGGCCATCAACCAGGCACTGGTCAACCAGCAGCGCTGGAGCTGCTACAGCAATGCAGAAGACGAAAAACAGAAACGCGCTTTCCGCCTGTTGAACGATGTACGCCATGCCATCGCCAACGATCAGTTTGAGCTGGTGTACCAGCCCAAGCATGAGCTGACCAATGGCGCCTGCCTGGCCGCCGAAGCGCTGCTGCGCTGGCATCATGCGGAGTTGGGCGCTGTGTCGCCGGCGGAGTTCATCCCGCTGATCGAAAAGACCGCGCTGATCGGGCCTTTGAGCCATTGGGTGATCCGTACCGCCATCAAGCAGATTGGTGCCTGGCACGCGGCGGGCAATCCGATCAAGGTGGCGATCAATCTGTCCGCCTACAATTTCGAAGAGCCGGACATCGTTGAGCGGCTGGCAGCTACCTGCCGTGAATTCAAGGTTGATCCGCGCTACGTTGAAATTGAATGTACCGAAGGCGTCTGGATGGAGAGCCCCATCATCCTGAAGGCGCTGCACGGCATTCGCGACCTGGGCATGAGCCTGGCGCTGGACGACTTTGGCACCGGCTACAGCAACTTCGCCTATCTGCAAAAGGTGCCGGCCACCGTCATCAAGGTGGACCAGTCGCTGATACGCAATGTGCACGCCAACCCGCGCGACCAGCGCATCGTGCGTTCGCTGATCGCCCTGGCGCGCGAACTGGATTACCAGGTGGTGGCGGAGGGCGTGGAAACCGGGGAGTCGCTGGGACTGATACGCGACTGGGGCTGCGACCTGGCGCAGGGCTACCACTTCGCCAAGCCCTTGAACGCGAGCGCCTTCCTCGCGCATGCGATCGAGCACCGCGACAGCCACATCGCCATCGCCGCATAAACCCGGCCCGGATTGCCAATCTGGCATTATAATCCGGGCCATGAAAACCACTCTGCGCCTGATCCCGTTGTTATTGCTGCTGGCCGGATGCCAGTCCCACATGCAGCGCGTTGCCGACTGCAAGGCCGGCGACTGGAGCGCCATCGGCCACAAAGATGGCTTGATGGGCGAACCGGCCAACTACGCCGAGCGCAAGGACTTCTGCGACGACCACGCCGACAAGCCTGCCGTCGCCGATGCCGCCGCGCGCTACAACGCTGGCTGGGCACAGGGGAATTGGGACGCCTGGCATGCTTTGGGCAGCACCGATGGGGTGCAGGGCACGCAAGCGCAGTTCGACAAACACGTCAACAGCGAAGAGCTGCGCAAGCACAAGACACCGTTGAACCGTCCCGCTTACGACGCCGGCTGGGCCGAGGGGAATTCCCGCTATTGGCAGAATCTCGGTCAGCGCGAAGGCACTGCCGGCCAGCCGCTGACACAAAAGAACATCAACCGCGATAACGCTGCGGCCGCGCAGTTGCGTTTCGATGAAGCGGCATACGTCGATGGCTGGCGCGCCGGTAATCGTACCTTCTGGTCAGACGCGGGCTACAGTGATGCGCGGAACGGCACACCGGACGCCGAGTTCCGCAACCGCGCCGCCGCCGCGCGGCGCGCCGGTGTCGACATCCAGGAAGAGGCCTACCGCGCCGCCTGGAACGCGGAGATCGTCAACTACTGGCGCAATCTCGGCACGCAGGACGCCACCAGCGGCAAGGAGTTTGGCAAGCGCGGCCGCGAAGCCAAGGCCAAGGGTCTGAAGATCCACGAAAAGGAATACCGCGAAGCCTGGGAGAACCGCCTCACCGAATATTGGCGCCAGACCGGCGCCGATGACGGCTACGGCCTTCCGTACCAGCTGGAAGAACGCATGGCCAACGCCAGCCGCGCCGGCGTGTTCGTCATCCCGGCCACGCGCGACGCCTACACCAACGCCTGGCGCCAGGAGAATGCGCGCTACTGCACGCCGGAGAATGCCTTTGAACGTGGCCGCACCAATATCGGCATGGCAGTGGAAGTGTGCGCGCCGGCTGCACAGAACCAGTTGAAGCACGCTTATGTCAGCGGCCAGGATTATGAAATCGCAGCAGCAAAACAGCGCGAAGCCATGGCCGATGCAAATGACCTGGCAAACCGCGTGCGCGAAGCACGCGGCCGCCTGGGACGACTGGAACGCGATATGCGCGCCAATCAGGAGGCAAAAGACCGTCCCGTCAACGACGACACGGTCAAGCAGGACCGCCGCCGCGAACAGGAGCGGCGCGAGCTAGTGGATTACTTGCAGCGACTTGAGCGCCAGTTCGATGACGCCCGACGCTGGGTCGACCGTCACGAACAGCAGATGCAGCGACTGCGACGCGAGATCTATTAGAAGCCGACCGTCGCCGATACCGATACGGTGCGCGGCGCGCCCATGATCAGGTAGTTCGAGTTCGGATAGCCGCCGGCGGAAGCCCAGTAGCTCTTGTCGGTGACGTTATCCACGCGTGCGCGGAAGGTGACGTCGCGATCCAGGATGCGGGTGGCGTAGCTGGCGCCCAGGTCCAGGCGGGTCCACGACGACAGCTTCTGCGTGTTGGCGGCATCCGCGTATTGCGACGAGGTGTAAACCGTGCGCGCGTTGATGCTCAGGCCATGCATGCCCGGTACATCCCAGTCAGCGCCCAGGTTTAGCTGCGTATCCGGCACGCCGATGACATCCTTGCCATTGTTGCGGGCATCCTGCACTTCGCGCTGGGTAGCGTCCAGCAGCGTCAGGCCGCCCAGCAGGCGCAGGCCGCGCACCGGCATGCCGTACACGGTCAGCTCCAGGCCCTGGTTGCGCTGTTCGCCGAACACGCCGAAGTGGCCATTCTCGACATAGGCCGCCGGCTGGTTGGTGCGGAACAGCGCGGCAGTCGCGCCCAGCGTGCCGACTTCGTACTTGACGCCGATTTCCTTTTGCCTGGCGACGTAGGGAGCGAAGATCTCGCCGGTGTTGTCGATTTCGGCGCCGGACGCGGTCGGGCCTTGTTGCAGGCCTTCGATGTAATTGGCGTAGAGCGACACGGCTTTCACCGGACGGTAAACGATGCCGGCCATCGGCGTCACCTTGGTTTCGTCGTAGTGCGCGTTGGAGGCGCCGGTGTCGTAGTTATAGCCTTCGGACTTGATCGACTGGTGGCGTGCGCCCACGGTCAGCAGCACTTTATCGTCCAGCATCGACATGGTGTCGGCCAGCGCATAGCTGCTGAAGATGGTCTTGGCGGTGACGCCAGGATTGCTCAACACGCCGCCGGTGAAGAAGGTGGCCGGTGGCGCGGCGACATCCACCGGCTTATAGATGTTGGTGGCGATGCCGCCAAAGGTGCTGAAGGCATAAGCGTTCTTCGATTCCAGCCAGTAGCTGGAGGCGCTGGCGCTGATGGTGTGGCCCACGCTGCCGGTGCGCAGTTTGGTGCGCACGCCGATTTCGCCGGTACGCACATTGTCGTGACGGGTGTTGTCGAAGCGGTAGGCGTTGGCGGTGCCGTCAGCGGCGGTGACGGTTGGCTCGGACAGGACGTTGTTCTCATCGCCGCTGCGGGCGCCGAATGCGGCCCAGGCCACCGTGTCCTTGTTGATGTCCCATTCACCGCGCAGCGTGCCGAAGGTGTCGCGTTCATTCGAGTGGGTCCAGTCCTGCGCCCAGTTACTGGTGCTATCAGGGACCGCAGGCAGCGGAATCGTGCCGCTTGGCGTGACGGCCGGACGCGGCGCGGTCAGCTTGTGGTCCTGGTAGCCCAGGTCGGCGGACAGGCGGAAGCCACGGCCCTGGTAGTCCAGGCCCACCGAGGCGACGCTCAGTTCACGATGTTCCTTATCGACGCCGGTGTCGCCGTCACGGCGCGCGACGTTGACGCGGATGCCGGCGCGGTTCTCCTCACCGAAGCGACGGCCGATGTCGGCAGCGGCGTAACCCTGGCCACCGGTTTCCACGCCCACCGTCACCTGGGTCAGCGGTGCATTGCCGGCGCGCTTGGGCAGCAGGTTGATCGAACCGCCAATGCCGCCGCCACCAGGTGCCGCGCCATTCAGGAAGGAGTTCGCGCCACGGAAAACTTCAACACGCTCCAGCAGTTCCGATGCGACGAACTGGCGCGGCAGCACGCCGTACAAGCCGTTGTAGGCCAGATCGTCGGAGCTGACCGCGAAGCCACGGATCACATACAGTTCCTGGAAGTTGCCGAAGCCACGCGCCACGCGCACCGACGGATCGTTTTGCAGCACGTCCGCCACGCTGCGTGCCTGCTGTTCCTGGATCAGGTCCGCAGTGAAGTTCAGCGAATTGAAAGGCGCGTCCATGATGTCGACATTGCCCAACAGGCCGGCCCGGCCGCCGCGCGCAACCTGGCCACCGGCGAAATTGCGCGACAAGCCGTTGGCCGACGCGTCGGCGGAGGCGTTGATGACCACCGACTGCACCTTGTCATCGGCAGGCGCGGCGTCGGTTTGCGCCTGTGCGCTGGCGGCGGCCGTCAGCATGGCGGCGAAGGCAAGAGGGGAGAGCTTCAGGTCGAAGGTTGGCATGGCATTTTTATTAATTAGATGAGAATAGTTCTCAATTATATTCCTTGCCAAGATTTTTTGCTTTAAATGAGAGTAATTTGCATTATCATTGTAGTCTGGGTACTGAAACTGGATAAAAAATGACACCGAACAACGTCCGCCGCTGGGCATGGGTACACAAGTGGAGCAGCCTGGTTTGCACCGTGTTCATGCTCTTGCTGTGCATCACCGGACTTCCGCTGATTTATCACCACGAAATTGACCATGCGCTGGGCAACGCCATTGAAGCGCCGGAAATGGCCGCCACCACGCCGATGGCCAGCATGGACGACGTCATCGCCGCAGGCAAGGCGCTGTACCCGAGCAAGATTGCCATGTACCTGTCGCAGGAGGCCGACGAGCCAGCGATCTGGTATCTGACCGTGGGCGATAACCCGACCGACGAAAAATTCAAATCCATCGCCGTCGATGCGCGCACCGCCAAGGTGCTGGGCGAGCCTAGCTTTGAAGGCACCTTTCTCGGCGTAATGTTCCACCTGCACGTCGACCTGTACGCCGGCCTGTGGGGTAAGCTGTTCCTCGGCTTTATGGGGCTGCTGCTGGTGATCGCGATCATTTCTGGCGTGGTGCTGTATGCACCGTTCATGCGCAAGCTGGAGTTCGGCGAAGTGCGCCGCGAGCGTGGTCCGCGCGTCAAATGGCTGGACCTGCACAATATGCTCGGCATCGTCACGCTGACCTGGGCGCTCGTGGTGGGCGCCACCGGCATGATCAATACCTGGGCTGACCTGTTGCTGAAATACTGGCAATACACCGAGATGGCTGAAATGGTCGCACCGTACAAAGGCCTGCCGCCGCCAAGCCAGCTTGGCTCGATGCAGAAATCGCTGGATAACGCAGTCGCTGCCGAACCTGGCATGAAGATCGGCTTCGTCGCCTTCCCAGGCACGCCGTTCACCAGCCCTCACCACTATGGCATTTTCATGCGCGGTAACGAGGCATTCAGTTCGCGCCTGTACAAGCCTGTACTGGTCGACGCGCAAACCACTGAGATCACCGACCGCCGCAATCTGCCGTGGTATCTGACCGGCCTGCTGATTTCGCAGCCGCTGCACTTCGGCGACTACGGCGGCGCATGGATGCAGTTCCTGTGGGCGGCGCTGGATGTCATCACCATCTTCGTGTTGGGCAGCGGCCTGTATCTGTGGCTGAAGCGTGGCGCACCCGCACCGGCACGCACCACCGCTGTTCCCGCTGATGCGTCGAGGGACGTAGGCGTGCCAGCGCTGGCAACCGAAGGAGATGCACGATGAGCAGCCCATTCATGCGCATGTGGGGCGCGCCCATCGTGCTGGCCGTGCTGACCATCATTGGCCTGATATCCGCGCTGCTGGGCGACGACGTTTGGGATCATGTTTCAGCCTTTGCGCTAGGCATTCCGGTGCTGCTGTGCGTGTGGTTCGGCTTGCGTCGGAAGAAACAATCGGTTTCTTGATGCAACGCACAAATTTAGGTTGCTTTATTTGACCTGATTGTTATCATTTCCATGCTGTTCTATAGAGGAGATCGCATGGAAAGACCGCACCCGCACTACGATAGATTGATCGCTGCAGCGCGTCATGCCGGCCCGGCTACCGTCGCTGTAGCCCATCCATGTGACCGCAATGCGCTGGAAGGCGCGCTCGACGCGGCGCGCATGGGATTGATCAAGCCGATACTGGTTGGCCCGGTGGATCGCATCCGCCAGGAGGCCGATGCAGCCCGCCTGGACATCTCTGCGCTGCCCATCGTCGATACCGAACACAGTCACGCTTCCGCAGCCCGCGCCGTGCAGCTGGTGCATGAAGGCCAGGCCACCGCGCTGATGAAGGGCAGCCTGCACACCGATGAACTGATGGGCGCCGTGGTGGCCACCGCCACCGGCTTGCGCACCGCGCGTCGCCTGAGCCATTGCTTCGTGATGGACGTGCCGGACCGCGCCGAGCCACTGATTATTACCGATGCCGCCGTCAACATCGTGCCGACGCTGGCGGACAAGGTCGACATCGTGCAGAACGCCATCGACCTGGCGCACATCCTGCGCTTCAATCCGGTCAAGGTCGCCATTCTGGCGGCCGTGGAAACGGTCAGCGCCAAGATGCCATCGACCATCGACGCCGCCGCGCTGTGCAAGATGGCCGATCGCGGCCAGATCACCGGCGCGCTGCTGGATGGCCCGCTGGCCATGGATAACGCCATCGATCCACAGGCCGCCGCCATCAAACACCTGGTGTCACCGGTCGCAGGCCAGGCCAATGTGCTGCTGGCGCCGGATCTGGAAGCCGGCAACATGCTGGCCAAGAGCCTGAGCTTCATGGCCGGCGCCAGTGCTGCCGGCATCGTGCTGGGTGCGCGTGTACCGGTGATCCTTACCAGCCGTGCGGATACTGTACAGGCACGCCTGGCGTCGTGTGCGGTGGCTGTACTGGTCGCGCACAGCAAACTGTCTGGTTCGCGTATTCTGGGGAGCTGAATGCATGCAGGATAACGATAGCGTCATCGTCATCAACGCTGGCTCGTCCAGCATCAAATTCTCGATGTATAGCGGGCCGGCGCTGGATCTGACCATGCGCGGCAAGATCGAAAACCTGTACAGCGGCGTGGCGCGCTTCATCGCCCAGGATGCGCAGGACGGCGTGGTCGGCGAGCGCCACTGGCGTGACGGTCCGCTGGACCATGAAGGCGGCATGCGCTTCCTGATCGATTTCGCCCAGACACATCTGGATGGGCATCGCGTGATCGCTGTCGGCCACCGCATCGTGCACGGCGGCCAGGCGCACAGCGGGCCGCAGCGCCTGGATGCAGCGCTGGTCGACGAGCTGGAAAAACTGGTGCCGCTGGCGCCACTGCATTTGCCGCACAACCTGGCGCCGGTGCGCTCGGTGATGGCGATGGCGCCGCACGTTCCGCAGATCGGCTGCTTCGACACGGCGTTTCATGTCGGCCAGCCGGCGGAGGCGCAGGAGTTTGCGCTGCCGTCCAACATCACCGACCTGGGTGTGCGCCGTTACGGCTTCCACGGCCTGTCATATGAATACATCGCCAGCGTGTTGCCGCAGGCGGAGCCTGGCCTCGGCCACGCCCGCGTCGTGGCGGCGCACCTGGGCAACGGCGCCAGCATGTGCGCGATGGACGCCGGCCGCAGCGTCGCCAGCACCATGGGTTTTACCGCCGTTGATGGCCTGCCGATGGGCACCCGTTGTGGCGCTCTCGATCCAGGCGTCGTGTTGTACCTGATGCAGGAACTGGGCATGGATGTGGCGGCGGTGCAGAAGCTGATGTATCAGCAATCCGGCCTGCTGGGCGTGTCGGGCATTTCTTCAGATATGCGCACGCTGGAACAGAGCGACGATCCGCGCGCAAAGATGGCCATCGACCTGATGGTGTACCGCATCGGCCGTGAACTGGGCTCGCTGGCGGCGGCGCTTGGCGGCATCGATGCGCTGGTGTTTTCCGGCGGGATCGGCGAGAACAGTGTCGCCTTGCGCGCCGCCGTCTGCCGCGACGCCGCCTGGCTGGGCGTGCAGCTGGACGCTGCCGCCAATGCCGCCGCAGCCGGCCGCATCGCCCGCATCAGCAAGGCAGACAGCAAGGTCGCCGTATGGGTGGTGCCGGCCAACGAAGAACTGATGATCGCGCGCCATGCGCTGGACGTGGTGGAGGCGGCATGAACACGGAAACCATCTATCCCATCCTGACCGGCAAGCGCGCGCTGGTGGTTGGCGTGGCCAATGAACATTCGATCGCCTGGGGCTGCGCGCTGGCGTTCCGCAAGCTGGGCGCGGAAGTAGTGCTGACTTACCTGAACGAGAAGGCGCTGCCGCATGTGGCGCCGCTGGCCGCGCAGATTGATGCGCAACTGCTGCCGCTGGACGTCATGCAAGCCGGCCAGCTGGAAGCTGTTTTCACCGCGCTGGCGGAAAAGGGCACGCTGGACATCCTGGTCCATTCCATCGCCTTCGCACCCAAGGCCGACCTGCAAGGCGGCTTGCTCGACTGCTCGCTGGAAGGCTTCCTGCAGGCGATGGATGTGTCCTGCCATTCCTTTGTCCGCATGGCGAAGCTGGCAGCGCCGCTGATGAAGCAGGGCGGCAGCATGTTCGCCATGAGCTATCACGGCGCTGACAAGGTGGTCCCCAACTACAACGTTATGGGGCCGGTGAAGGCGGCGTTAGAGGCGTCTTGCCGTTACCTGGCTTATGAGCTGGGGCCACGCGAGATCCGCGTGCACGCCATTTCGCCAGGTCCACTGCAAACCCGCGCAGCCTCCGGCCTGAAAGACTTCGATCACTTGCTGAGTGAAGCTGTCCAGCGTGCACCGCTGGGAGAACTGGTCGACATCATCGATGTCGGCAACACCTGCGCCTATCTGGCTTCGCCGTACGCCAAACGGCTGACCGGCAGCACCGTCTATGTCGACGGCGGCCTGAATATCATCGCTTGAGAGGAGCGGCACATGCAAGTAATCTTATCCGGCCTGCATGGCGATGCCTGCGAAGTCAGCATCGCCGAAGACCTGGCGCTGTACTTCCATGTGAAGCGCGTCAGCATGATCCGCCAGGGCATGGACGACAATCCCTGGGCGCTGATCGAGGTGGCGGATTCCTATGAACGGGTATGGAACGTGTGCAACCAGCTACGCGGGGTTTTCCATCGCGGTAAAAAGCTGCACCTGTATATCCCGCTGCATCAGGAGGACGTGTTTCACGATATCGCACCACATCACCGCATCAATTTCCGCTAAACGCGACTGGCGAGGAAGCCGTGGATCTGCGACACCACGGCGGCGCCTTCGCCCACCGCCGCCGCCACGCGCTTGGTCGAACGGGCGCGCACATCGCCAATCGCAAACACGCCCGGCACGCTGGTTTCCAGGCTGGCGCGTTCGGTACAAGGTCCGCCCGGCAGGTCGTAACCGGTGAGGATGAAGCCTTTATCGTCCACCTGTACACCGCAATCGCCCAGCCAGCCGGTGTTCGGGTCGGCGCCGATGAACAGGAAGACGCGGCAGATGTCATAGTCTGTCTCCAGCTGCGTGCGGTGATTGCGCACGCGTACCTGCTGCAAGCCGTCCTCGTCGCAGCCTTCCAGCGCGACGATTTCCGATTCCACGTGCAGCTCGATATTCGGCGTGGCTGCAATCCGTTCGATCAGGTAGCTGGACATGGTGGAGCTCAGGCCATCCTTGCGGATCAGCATATGCACCTTGGCCGCATGGCCGGACAGGTAGACCGCCGCCTGACCGGCCGAATTACCGCCGCCGACCAGTATCACTTCCTGGCTGCCGCACAGGCCCGCTTCCAGCGGCGAGGCCCAGTAGTACACGCCTTTGCCCTCGAACTGCTTGAGATTCGCCAGCGAAGGGCGGCGATAGCGCGCACCGCAGGACAGCACCACCGTGCGACCTTGCAGCAGCGTCAGGCTGCCGCACATTTCGACCTGTATCGGATAGGTGTCGCACAACAGCCGTCCTGCCGGCGCCGGGATCGCCATCTTGACGCCAAATTTCTGCGATTGCACGAAGGCGCGGCCGGCCAGCGCACCGCCTGAAATCCCGGTCGGGAAGCCCAGATAATTCTCGATGCGCGCGCTGGCTGCCGCCTGGCCGCCATAGGCGCGCGTCTCCAGCACCAGCACCGACAAGCCTTCCGACGCTGCATATACGGCCGTCGCCAGTCCCGCCGGCCCCGCGCCCACCACGATCACATCCCAAATCTGCTCCGGGCTTAGTTCTGGCAACGTGCCAAGGCAGCGTCCCAAATCCACTGCGCTGGGATTCTTTTTGACGCCACCGTCGGGACACACTGCCAGCGGCCAGTCGTGGGCCTCGGGCTGGAAACGCTCGACCAGCGCGCGTGCCTGCTCGTCGCTGCGCGGGTCCAGCACGCGGTGTGGCAAGCCGTTACTGGACAGCCAGCCCTGCAGCGCGTGCATGCGCGCGTGGCCGGGCGGGGCGACCAGCACCACGCCACCGTCCTTGTTGTCCAGCTGCTCGACGCGGCGCAGGATGAAGGCGCGGACGATGCGTTCACCCAGTTCCGCCTCGGCGATCAGCAGGGCGCGCAGCGATTCAGTGGTCAGCGCCAGCGCTTCGACCTCGCCAACCGCGTCACCGTTAACCAGCGATGGCGCGCCAGCCAGCTGGCTGATTTCCCCGGCAAATTCGCCAACGCCATGTTCAGTGATGATGGAGGTGTTGCCAAGACCATCGTGGCGGCTGATGCGGATGCTACCCTTCAGCACCACGAACAGGCCAAAGCTGCTGTTGCCCGCTTCGTACATCCGTTCGCCATCACGGTAGCAGACCAGGGTGCCAAAGCGCTGAATGCGCTTGATCTCTGCCGGCGTCAGTTTGGGAAGCGCTTGCGCGGTGCGGGTTTTGAAGGTGTCGTAGATGGCCATGGCCATAGTCTAGCGTGGTTTTTTCCTCTTTCGCCAGATTCTAAAGTAAGACTTTCAGCCACTGTTGTTTGTATTCCTGCCAGCCGGACAACGGAAGCGGCGATGCGATTTGCTTCTGGCTTGCCGGCGCGCGTCCCCAATGATGCAGCAGCCATCCGCCGCAGGTTGTGCCGCTGCTGTCATCGGTGCTGCTAACTTGTTGTTGCGGGCGCAGCGCGGCCAGCAGCGGCGCAAACCAGGGATTGCCGGTGAAGCTGCCTTCGACCACGACCTCGCCATCGACACCCAGCGCGGTCAGGCAGTAGTCGCTCATCAGCACACAATACAGCGTGGCGAGCGCGTAGCGTTGGCGGCTGTCGCGTGGTGCTGGTCCCCGGATGTCGCCGGTACGCTGGGCGAACGGACCGGTGGCGCCGGCAAAGCTGGGCAGGGCGAAGGTGCCCTGGCTGATGAGCGCTTGCAGGTCTTCGAGCGTACATGGCGTGGCGTCCGCGCCGGCCAGTTCGCTGAATTCGCGGCCGCCCATGAAGCGCATGCAGGCGACCGCTTGTCCCAGCGCGCTGGTGTTGGCCAGCATGTCGGCTTGTTCGCACAGGCCATCCAGCTGCTTGCCCGGTGCGGCGGCAATGACCCAGGTGCCGGTCGATAGCACGGCGGGTGGGGTGTCGGCGGTCAGGTGGCGCAGCAGCGAGGCGTTGCTATCGTGGATGCCACACAGAATGCGGCAGTCCGCTGGCAAACCGGTCTGCTGCGCGAGTTCAGGCTTGATGTCGCCCAATGCCTCCCACGCCGGCCGTAATGGCGGGAACAGAGCGGTCCAGCCCATGCCTTCCACCAGCAAAGAATACTGCTGGCGCGCCGGCTGCCACAAGTCGGTATGGCAGCCCAGCGAGGTGACTTCGCTGGCGGCGACACCGGACAGCCGCCACGCCCAATACTGCGGATACATCAGAATGTGGCGCGCGCGCTGGAATTCCGCCGGAAACGCGTGCGCCTGCCAGGCCAATTGGCGGCCGAGATTCAAACCGGCTGGCAACTGAGGCGAGCGGGTGTCAGTGTACGCCGGGCGACTGGCGGCGTACTGCGCCACCTGCTCGGCCGGCGGCTCGTATTCATAATCCAGCACTGGCAGCACCAGCCCATCCTGATCCACCAGCGCCGCAGTGGCGCCGTGCGTGACCGGCACGATGGCGCCGATGTACGCCAGCCGCGCATAGGACTGCAAGCCATCGAGCAGCCAGGACCAGATGTGCTCCGTATCGTAGTGTGGGTAAGGACCGCCGCGCACGACCGCGTTGGCCATGCGCCGTTCGGCCACTACCGCGCCGGTATCATCCAGCAGCACCAGCTTGACGTTGGTTTTGCCGATATCCAGAACAATGGTGGCCGTCATTTCTTCCGTGCCCGCAGCAGGCGTGGCAAGGCGATCGTCGCCAGCAGCAGCACGCCGATCACAATCGTCATGTAGATGCCGGGAATATTCGCCATCTGCAGGCCATAGGTGACAGCGCCCAGCGTTAGCACGGCCAGCATGACGCCAGCGATGGTGCCCGCGCCACCGGCAATGCTGACGCCACCGAGGATGACCATGGTGATGACTTCCAGCTCCCAGCCCATGGCGATGTTGGGACGCGTGCTGCCGATACGACCAGTCAGCAGGTAGCCGGCCAGGCCGGCCATGGCGCCGGTCAGCATGAACAGCATCAAGCGGTAGCGGTCGACGTGGATGCCGGAGAAGCGCGCGGCGATCGGGTTATTGCCGATGGCGTAGATGCGCCGCCCCCAGCTGGTGGTGTGCAGCACGCCGGCGAACAATGCGGCAAACACCAGCAGCACGACGAATTCTCGCGGGATGAAATCGAAGAAGTAGCCCTGGCCCCAGTCGGCCATCGCTTGCGGGTAGCCGGTGAAGGCTTTGTCGCCCAGCACCACGCTTGCCAGGCCACGGAACAATGACACAGTGCCGATGGTGACGACGATGGACGGTAATCCAAACTGCGTGACCATGATGCCATTCAGGCAGCCGCACAGCATGCCGGTGGCGATGGCGATCGGCAGCAGCGCTTCCGGCGGCATGCCGTTGGCATGCGCCAGCCCCATGGCCACCGAGGACAGCGCCAGGATGCCGGAGACGGAGATGTCGATTTCGCGGCAGATGATGAGCAGCGCCATCGGCAGGGCGATCAGCGCCTTCTCGCTGAAGTTGAAAGTGCTGTCGGCCAGATTGTACGGATCGAGGAAGTTGGGCAGCAGGATGCCATTGACACCGAGTACACCCAGCAGCAATAGCGCCAGCAGCGCTTCACGGCTGGCCAGCGCGGCGCGCAGCCCGCCTTGCGGCTTGTCGGCGATGACATAGCGTGAGCTGTGGGCTGCGTTGCCGCCGGTAGAAGTGATGGTGCTCATGCCGCGCTCCCTGTTGCTTTGTTCAGATGCAGCGGCAGGATCTGCCGGCCGCCTTGCTTGCCGTTGCGGGCGTTAATCAGCACTGCCGTCAGGATCACCAGGCCGGTCAGGGCGCTCTGCCAGAACGGCGATACTTTTACCACCGGCAGCGCGTTGCCGATCACTGCCAGGAACAAGCCGCCGAGCACCGCGCCAGCCACGCTGCCACTTCCACCGGCGATGCTGATGCCGCCGATGACGCAGGCGGCAATGACGGTAAACTCAAAGCCGTACGCAATCTCGGTATACGCCACGGCGTAACGCGCCACCCATAAGTAGCCGCACAAGCCGGCCATGGCGCCGGCCAGGCCATAGGTCCACAACAGCCGCCGCGCAATCGGAATGCCGACATAACGTGCCGATGAAGGCTCGTTGCCGATGGCGTAGAGGTCACGGCCAAAGCGGCTGTAACGCGCGACATACCAGGCGGCCAGCACCACCAGCGCCGCAATCCACACCAGATGCGTTACGCCGAACAGCTTCGTCAGCGGGAAGGCGATAAAGTCCGCTGGCATCTGATGCGACGATACCCAGGCGCCACCCGACAACACAAATACCATGCCGCGATACACACTCATGGTGCCCAGCGTGACCACGATCGGCGGCAGCTCCAGGTAGCCGATCAGATAGCCATTGATAAGGCCAAGCCCCAGACCGATCGCCACAGCCACCAGTACCACGATGAACAGCGGCAGGGCAGGGAAGCGCGACGCCAGCAGCGCCGACATCATCCCGGCCAGCGCCAGGCTGGACGCCATCGACAAATCCACGCCGCGTGTGACAATCACCAGCATTTGCGCCAGCGCCAGCATGACCAACAGCGTACTGTCGGTCAGCAGATTGGACAGGCTGCCCGGCGTGACAAACACCGGTGCTCGCGCGCCGACCAGTGCGATCAGCGCGACGATGCACAAGGCTAGTTGGGTTTCCCGCATCTTCAGCATCATGCGCATTCCTCCTGCGGCAGTTCGCTGCCTGACGCCGCAGCCACGATCACTTCCGCCGTGGCCTCGCCGCGCGCGTAGACATTTTCGATACGGCCCTGATGCATCACGACGATGCGGTCCGCAAGGCCCATCACTTCGGGCAGCTCGGATGAAACCAGTATCACCGACAAGCCCTTGGCCACCAGTTCGCTGATGAAGCGGTGCACTGCGGCCTTGGAGCCGATATCGATGCCCTTGGTCGGCTCATCAAGGATGATCACTTTCGGATCGGTCGCCAGCCACTTGCCCAGCACGACTTTCTGCTGGTTGCCACCGGAAAGCTCGGAGACATTCTGCGTCAGGTGCGCTGCTTTCAATTCCAGCTGCTCCGCATAGTGGCGCGCAATCTTGTTCTCCTGCGCGCGATGGCCACGCAGGAAGAAACCAACCCGCGACAAAATCGGCAGCGTGATGTTGTGCAGAATCGGCAGCGTCAGATGCGCGCCCTGGTGCTGGCGGTCTTCCGGCACATAGGCAATGCCATGTGCGATGGCGCTGGCCGGGGAGGTGATGCGCACCTCCTTGCCATGAATGACCACCTTGCCGTTGGCGCCAGGCGTCAGGCCAAACAGTGCTTGCATGACTTCCGAGCGGCCGGCGCCGACCAGGCCATAAAAGCCCAGTATCTCGCCTTGCCGCAGCTTGAAGCTGACATTGTCGAATTCCGTCGGGTGGGAGAAAGCGCTCACTTCGAGCACCACATCGCCCGGTGTGACGGCCGCTTTGGGATAAGCCTCCTTGACCGAACGGCCCACCATCAGCGACACCAGTTCTGGCTCGGTGATATCGGCCAGCGCGCCGTCGGCGATGAACTGGCCATCGCGCAGCACCGTGTAGCTGTCGGCCACGGCGAAGATCTCGTCGAATTTATGCGAGATGAAGATGACCGCCGTGCCAGCGTCGCGCAACTGGCGAATGATGCGGTACAGTTCCTGGATTTCGCGCTGCGACAGCGAAGCCGTCGGCTCGTCCAGAATCACGACGCGCGCATCCTGTGACAACGCACGGGCGATTTCAACGAAATGGCGTTGCGCCACGCTTAAATCCTTGACGCGGGCGCGCACCGGCAGCGCCACTTCCAGCCGCTCGAACAGCTTTTCGGCTTCCGCCTCAATGCGCTTCCAGTCAACGCGGCCACCACGGCACGGCTGGCGGCCGACGTAGATATTTTCAGCCACCGTCAATTCGTCGAACATCACGGTTTCCTGGTGTACGGCCGTGATCCCGGCCTGCATGGCGTCCTGCGCGGTGGCGAAGGCAAGGCGCTCGCCGCCCAGCGTAATGCTGCCTTCATCCGGCTGATAAATGCCGGTCAGCGTCTTGACCAGCGTTGATTTGCCGGCGCCGTTCTCGCCAATCAGCGCCATCACTTCGCCGGCGCGTACCGTCAGCGAGACTTGATTAAGCGCGACAATGCCTGCAAATCGCTTGCAGATCCCGGTCAGTTGCAGCACCGGGCTTGTGTTCGTATTCATAAGAAGCCCGGTTCAGAAGATCTTGGAGAATTTGTCGACGTTACCCTTGTTATAGGTGAACGGTGGTGCCATCGCACCTTCGCCATTGGCGTCGATGGCGATATTGCCCATGCGGCCGGCGTTGATGCTGCCGCCGGGGCGCGCGGTAGGCTGATTCTTCACGAAGTCATACGCCGCATAGGTTGCCGCGTAGCCCAGGTCAATCGGATTCCAGATGGCGAACTCGCGCACCGCGCCGCTCTTGACGTGGCCGGCCATCTCGGACGGCAGCCCCAGGCCGGTGACGAATACCTTGCCCACCAGGTGCTCATCCACCACCGCCTTGCTGGCGGCGTTGATGCCCACGGTCGTCGGCGCAATGATCGCCTTCAAGTTCGGATAGCTGCGCAGCAGGCCAATCGCCTCGCGGTAGCTCTTGTCCGACTGGTCGTCGCCATAAGTCACCGTCACCAGTTTCATCTTGCTGAACTCCGGCTGTTCCAGCACCTTCTTCATCACGCCGATCCAGATATTCTGGTTGGTGGCCTGCGCCGATGCGGACAGAATGGCGATCTCGCCCTGGCCGCCGATGGCGTCGGATGCCATCTGGATCTGCTTCAAGCCGATCAGCTCCGCGTTGGATGGATTCAGCTGCATCAGCCGGCCTTCCTTGGCCAGGCCGCTGTCGAATGACACCACCTTGATGCCACGTGCCATGGCCTTCTTGGCGATCGGCACCAGCGCGTTCGGGTCGTTGGCCGAGATGACGATGGCGTTGACCTTCTGGCTGATCAGCGAGTTGATGATCTCGATCTGGCCTTCCGCGCTTGGCGTGGTGGGACCGGTGTAGATGATCTCGACGTTTTTCAGCTCCTTGGCGGCATCCTCGGCGCCGGTGTGCGCGGCGTCAAAGAAGCCATTGCCGAGGTTTTTCACCACCATGGCGATGCGGATCTTGTCAGGCGCCTGTTCCTTGCAGCCGGCGATGGCCGCAAGCAGGCCGGCGGCAACGGCCGCCAATACGATCTTCCTGAGTTTCAATGGGCAGCCTCCGGATGGTACATCCCCAGCGCGGCTTCATAGCCGTAAGGTGCATTGAATACCGATGGCGTCATCTGCTTCGGCATCGCTTCCGGTCCCACGGTGACCACGCGCACGCCCGATTGCTCCAATAGCTGGACGGCGGAATCGGAGGCGTCGGTGTCGGTGATGACCGTCGATACGCGATTCAATCCGCACAGGATCAGGCCCGCTTTCTTCGAGAACTTGGAGCTGTCGGCCAGCACGATCAGTTCCTCGGCCTGCGAGATCAGCCGCTTCTCTGCCTGGATCAGCAGCGGGTCGGCCTCCATCAGGCCAAGCAGCGACAGGCCGTAGACGCTCATGAACATCTTGGCGGCGTAGTGGTGCTGGGTGATGTCGTTGTCGAAAGGGCTGAGGATGACGTTCTGTTCGCGGTACACCTTGCCGCCGGGGACGATGATCTCGTTCTCGCTGGAGACCAGCAGACGCTCGGCCATCAGGAAGGAATTGGTGAGGATCTTGAGGTGATGGTCGGTCAGGAACTCGGCCATCATGAAGGTGGTGGTACCGCCATTGATGATGATGGTCTCGCCATCGTTGCACATGCCGGCCGCGTAGCGGGCGATGGCGCGTTTGTGCTCGGCGCGGCACTGGATATTGTTCTGGAAGGTCTCGCTGGTGAGGGTGAAGCCGCGCTTTTTCTGCTCAAGATTAGCGGCTCCGCCGCGCGTCCGGGTGAGCAGGCTGCGGGCAGCCAACCAGCTGATGTCACGCCGCACCGTGGCCGGCGAGGCATTCAGCCAGTCGACCAGTTGCGGCACGCTGGCCGTATTATGTTCGGCAAGCAGCTTCAGCAAACGCTTGCGACGCTTGTGATTTACCATTTCAGTCTCCTTTTATATCGGTCTACTACCGTCATTTACTGCGGTGTGCCTGTTTGTTAACGTTAAAGGCTAAACACTTCTAAATCGCACGTCAATCATCTCGCGATCAAATAATTGATTGTTTTCTGGTCGTTGCGGTTTTTGATCGTAATCCGATCATCGATATGATTATTTGGTTCTTAGTCATCATGTTGATTGCTTCCGCATTGACACTCACTTCCTGCTGATTTCTACTGGTCGACGTAAAAACACAATACGGAGACCAGCAATGAAAGAATCACCGATCACTTCCTTATGGGACGACGCAGCCGCTGCCAGCATGACGGAGCCTGAGCTGCTGCTGTACCGTTCCAATCTGCTTGGATCGGACCTGCGTATCACCAATTTCGGCGGCGGCAATACCTCCGCCAAGGTGATGATGGCTGATCCGTTGAGCGGTGAGCAGGTGGAAGTGCTGTGGGTGAAGGGTTCCGGCGGCGACCTGGGCAGCATCAAGATCGACGGTTTTTCGACGCTGTACATGGACAAGCTGCAGGCGCTGAAAGCCCGTTATCGCGGCCTGGCGCATGAAGACGAGATGGTGGCGTATCTGCCACACTGCACCTTCAACCTGAATCCGCGCGCCGCCAGCATCGACACGCCGCTGCATGCCTACATCGCGCGCAAGCACGTCGACCACATGCATCCGGATTCAGTGATCGCGATTGCCGCCTGCGCCAGCAGTCAGGCACTGACCGAGAAGATTTTTGAAGGCGAACTGGGATGGCTGCCATGGCAGCGTCCCGGCTATGATCTGGGCCTGAAGCTGGAGGTGCTGTCGCAATCGCAGCCGCAGCTGAAGGGTATTATCCTCGAAGGCCACGGCCTGTTCACCTGGGGCGACACCGCCAAGTCCTGCTACGAAACCACGCTGGCCATCATCAAGCGCGCCGAGGAATGGCTGTCGGCCAATGTCCAGCAGCCGGTGTTCGGCGGCCAGGCTAGCCAGCCGCTGCCGGCGGCGGAACGCGCCGCGCTGGCGGCGAAGCTGATGCCGCTGCTGCGCGGGAAAATCAGCCAGGATGAGTACAAGCTCGGTCACTTCGACGACAGCGATGCGGTGTTGGAATTCGTTTGCAGCCGCGATCTCGCGCCATTGGCGGCGCTGGGCACGTCGTGCCCGGACCACTTCCTGCGCACCAAAATCCGCCCATTCGTGATCGATTATCAGCAGGATTTCGATCAACTGGTTTCGGGTCTGGATGACGCGCTGGCCCAATACCGCGCGGACTACGTGGCCTACCACGAGCGCTGCAAGCACGCCAACAGCCCGGCGGTGCGCGACGCCAATCCGATCATCTACCTGATACCCGGCGTCGGCATGCTGTCCTTCGCCAAGGACAAGGCCACCGCGCGCATCGCCGGCGAGTTCTATATCAACGCGATCAACGTGATGCGCGGCGCGAATGGCGTCGACAAATACGTCGGCCTGCCGGAGCAGGAAGCCTTCGACATCGAATACTGGCTGCTGGAAGAAGCCAAGCTACAGCGCATGCCGAAGCCGAAATCGCTGGCCGGGCGTATCGCCCTGGTCACCGGCGGTGCCGGTGGTATCGGCCAGGCGGTGGCAAGGCAGCTGCTGCAAGAGGGCGCCTGCGTGCTGCTGACCGATATCGACAGCGAAGCGCTGGCCGAGGCGCACAAGGCGCTGGCCAAGGTGGCCGGCAAGGACAACGTTGCCAGCGTGGTGGCCAACATCACCAGCGAGGAGGCGGTGGACGACATCCTGACGGCGTCGGCACTGAAGTTCGGCGGCGTTGACCTGCTGATCTCCAACGCCGGCATCGCCTCGTCGGCGCCGCTGGAAGACACCACGCTGGAGGTCTGGCAGCGTAACCAGGACATTCTGGTGAAAGGCTACTTCCTCGCCAGCCGCGCTGCTTTCCGCATCATGAAGCAGCAAAAGCTGGGTGGTTCCATGGTCTTCGTCGCCAGCAAAAACGGCCTGGTGGCGTCGGCCGGCGCATCGGCCTACTGCACCGCCAAGGCGGCAGAGATCCACCTGGCGCGCTGCATCGCGCTGGAAGGTGCGCCGCACGGCATCCGCGTCAACGTGGTCAATCCGGATGCGGTGATACGCGGCTCGCGCATCTGGGACGGCAAATGGAAGCAGGAACGCGCGCAGTCGAATAAAATCGAAGCTGACGACGTCGAAGAATTTTACCGCCAGCGCAGCATGCTGAAACTGAGCGTGCTGCCCGAAGATATCGCCGAGGCGGTGTACTTCCTGGCCAGCGACAAGGCAGCCAAGAGCACTGGTAATATCCTCAACGTCGACGCCGGCAATGCCGGAGCATTTACACGATAAGAACAAGGGGACAATGTGAGCACTATCATCGACAGCGGCCGTGTGGCCGAGCATAACGCACAGCTGCGCGCCGGCCTGGACGCGGATTACGAGGCGCTGGGCGGCATGCTGGCCCGGCGTGGCGTGGATATCGAGCGCATGACGGCGTTGGCGCAAACCTTTGCCGTGGCCTTGCCCAGCTGGGGCGTCGGCACTGGCGGCACGCGCTTTGCGCGCTTTCCTGGCCGTGGCGAACCGCGCAACGTGTTTGAAAAACTCGACGATTGCGCGGCGATCCACCAGCTGACCCGCGCCACGCCTGGCGTATCGCTGCACTTCCCATGGGATAAGACGACGGACCCGGCGGCGCTGCGCCAGCAGGCCGAGCACCATGGCCTGTATTTCGACGCGGTCAATTCGAATACCTTCCAGGATCAGGCGGGCCAGGAACACAGCTATAAATATGGCAGCCTGACGGCCAATAACGCCGCCACCCGCGCGCAAGCGGTGGCGCACAACATCGAATGCATAGCGCTGGGCAAAGCGCTTGGTTCAAGGGCGCTGACGGTATGGGTAGGCGACGGCGCCAATTTCCCCGGCCAGCACAATCTGCGCGGCGCGCTGGAGCGCTACCTGGACAGCATGCGCGAAATCTACGCCGCGCTGCCGGCCGACTGGCTGGTGTTCATCGAGCACAAATTGTTTGAGCCGGCATTCTACGCCACCACCATCGCCGACTGGGGCACCAGCTTTGCCTGCGCGCAGACGCTGGGCGACAAGGCGCGCTGCCTGGTCGACCTGGGCCATCACGCGCCCAACACCAATATCGAAATGATCGTTGCGCGGCTGGCGCAGTTTGGCAAGCTGGGTGGCTTCCACTTCAATGACAGCAAGTACGGCGATGACGACCTGGATTCCGGCAGCATCAATCCCTTCCAGCTTTTCCTGGTGTTTAACGAGCTGGCCGATGCGGCGGAGCGCGAGGGCGCGGCCTTCAAGCCGGCCTATATGCTGGACCAGTCGCACAACGTCACCGATCCGATTGAAAGCCTGATGAGCAGCGCGGTTGAGGTGCAGCGCGCTTTCGTGCAATCGCAACTGGTCGACCGGGCTGCGTTGCGCCAGCATCAGGAGGCCAACGACGCGCTGGCATCGGCGCAGGCGCTCAAACACGCCTATCGCACCGATGTCAGCGCCATCCTGGCGATGGCCCGGCTGCGCGCGGGCGGCGCCGTCGATCCGGTGGCGTGCTATCGCGCCAGCGGCTATCGCACCCAGGTGGCGGAAGCCCGTCCAGCCAAGGCGGGCGTCAGCGGCAGCGGCATCGTATGAGTGCCGATATCCGCGCCTTCCGCATGCAGCTCAAGCCGGGCATGGTGGCCGAGTACAAGCGCCGCCACGATGAGCTGTGGCCAGAGCTGGGCCAGGCGCTTAGCGACGCAGGCATCTACGATTACTCGATCTTCCTGGATGAGGAAACGCTGTCGCTGTTTGCCGTGCTGAAGCTGTCGCCGGACCACAAGATCGATCAACTGCCGTCCAGGCCCATCATGCAGCGCTGGTGGGACAGCATGGCCGAGCTGATGCTGGTGGAGCCGGGCAACCGGCCCCGCGAATGGCCGCTACAGCAGGTGTTTCACTTCGCTTGAGCCGATTGAGCCGCCGGCGCAGCCAGCAAGCCGCGGTCGCGCAGCCATTCCTCGGCGCGGCGCGGCCACAGCGACGAAGTGCCGAGGCCTTCGCGCATGCCCATGCCATGGCCGCCATGTTCAAACAGGTACATCTCGGCCGGCACCTTGGCCTTGGTCAGCGCCTGGTAAAACAGGATGCTGTTCTCCACCGGCACGGCCGTATCTTCCTGTGTATGGATCAGCAGCGTTGGCGGCGTGGCTGGCGTCACCTGCTTTTCCAGCGACATCAGCGCCAGCTTGTCGGCCGACGGCGTGGCGCCCAGCAGCGACTTGCGCGAACCGGCGTGTGCGGCCGGGTCCTGCATGGTAATCACCGGGTACATCAGCATCAGGAAGTCCGGCCGGGCGCTGACACTGTCCAGCGGCGCGCCTGTACGGCCCAGCGGGCTGTCGAAAAGTGTACCGGCGCTGGCCGCGAGGTGGCCGCCGGCGGAGCTGCCCATGACGCCGATGCGGTCCGGGCGAATGCCGAATTCCGCCGCCCGCGAGCGCAAGGTGCGCACCGCGCGCAGCACGTCCTGCAACGGCGCTGGATGTCCATATTCCTGCATGCGATACTTCAGCACAAAGGCGGTGACGCCCAGCGTGCCCAGCCAGTTGGCGTACTGGTCGCCTTCGCGCGCGGTGGCCATGCGCACGTAGCCGCCGCCGGGGCAGATGATGACCGCCGTGCCGTTGGGATGATCGACCGCCGGCGCCACCATGGTCAGCGTGGCTTCGCTGACGTTGGAGGTGTAGCCGTTGCCGACTTTCTCGGGACCGATTTCGCGCTTGCCCGGTACGCCTTCGGGCCACAGCGGGATGACGTTGTTGGTGGCCGAAGCCAGTCCGGCGCCGCCGAGCATCAATACAAGAAGCAGTTTTTTCATAGAGGAGACATGAGTGAACAAGTTGTTGAGTGTTGCGATATTAACCGTGTGCGCGCAATCTGCCAGCGCGGCAAACCTGTTTAACGGCCGCGATTTCAGCGGATGGGAACTGCAAGCCACGCCCGCCGCAACGATCGCCGACGCCTTCCGCGTGCTGCCGGACGGCGTGATTGCCTCGACCGGCGCACCGTCCGGCTTCCTGGCCACCACTGAAAGCTACCGTAACTATAAGCTGCATGTCGAGTGGCGCTGGAACGGCAAGCCAGGCAACGGCGGCGTGCTGCTGCACATCAGCCATGGCGCCTTTGACCGTGTCTGGCCGGTCAGCCTGCAAGTACAAACCAAGAACGGCAGCGCCGGTGACTTGCTGCCGATGGCGGCAGGCAGTTTTGCCGAAGCGCTGACCAGCGCGCCCGGCGCAGCCACGCGCATCAAGGCCCACACGGCGCCGGACAGCGAAAAACCGGTCGGTGAATGGAACCAGTGCGACATCGTCAGCCGCGACGGCACGGTGGAAGTGACGGTGAATGGCGTGCTGCAAAATCGGGTGACGCATGTAACTCCTGCATCGGGACGGATCGGCTTCCAGCTGGAAGGCACGCCCTACGAATTGCGCAACGTGGCGTTGACGCCGCTGGACTAACGAGAAAGCCCTGCCGGCCGGGGAGACGAAGGAAGAACAGGCCGGCAGGGGAAGGAGTGCATGACAAGTATCTGGAATCGCTGTCACTCTGTCAACGCCTGTCCAGCATGTAATCATCTTTATGATTGGTCGGGATTAAAAGCACCGCAGTGGAAGATGTCGGGCTGCCCGGTGGCGAGCTTCATCAGCGCATCGATGACCACACGCACCTTGGGCTGAATGTAGCGCGTGCGCGGCCAGATGGCATGGATAGGCATGCTGGCGCCGGCATGGCGATCGAGCACCGTTACCAGCGCGCCGCTGATCAGGTGCTGGTGCACCAGCCAGGTCGGCAACTGCGCCAGTCCGCAGCCTTCCAGCACGCTCTGCACAATGGTTTCGCCATCGTCCAGCGAGTGGCGGACATGGATCTCCTGTTCTTCCATCTGACCGTTTTCCCCCTTCAACAGCCAGCTGGCGCGCGCGCCGCGCCGCCAGCTGATGACGCAGTCGTGCTCCAGCAGGTCGGTGCGCTCCGTGGGCGCTCCACGGTGTTGCAGGTAGCCGGGCGCGGCGCAGATGACCAGGTGCTGCTGGCCCAATTGGCGGGCGACCAGTTCGCTGTCATTCCGCAGATCGCCGATACGCACGGCAAGGTCGATGCCGTCGGCGATCATGTCGACAATGCGGTCGCCAAAGCTCAGCGCCAGGTCCAGCTGTGGATGCCGTTTTGCCAGCGCAATCAAGGTCGGGCCGATGTAGCGCCGGCCAAAGGCGCCCGGCAGATCGACGCGCATCAGGCCACGCGGTTCGGCCAGGCCGGTCGACAGGCAGTTCTCGGTATTGGCCAGGTCCTCGGTCACGCGCAGGCAGGCGGCAAGATAGGCCTCGCCGTCATTCGTCAGCGTCAGCTTGCGGGTGGTGCGATGAAGTAGCTTAAGTCCCAGCCGCGTTTCCAGCCGCGACACCGCCTTGCCAACGGCGGAACTGGTCACGCCCAGTTGTAGCGCCACCGCCGTAAAACTCTGAAGCTGCGCCGTCAGGATGAATTCCGAGATGCCGTCAAATTGAAGCTGCTGGTTCATTTTAGCCTCTGAGGATGAAGTGATCGTAATTTTGCCCCATTTATCGAAATCAGGTTTAAATTTACGATACGTCCTACCTTAACTCCTGCAACAGGATGAATCCATGAACCAGCTTTTCCAGCCCTACACACTTGCCGGCCGCACGCTGGCCAACCGTGTCGTGATGGCGCCGATGACGCGCTCCCGTGCGCCGGACGATGTGGCCACCGAAGCCATCGCGCTGTATTACGCGCAACGCGCCACCGCAGGCCTGATCGTCAGCGAGGGCACGCCGATTTCGCGCGAGGGGCAGGGCTATTTGTTCAATCCGGGCATCTACACGAAAGCGCAGATCGATGGCTGGCGCCTGGCCACGCAGTCGGTACGCGCCCTGGGTGGCAGCATGTTCGCGCAACTGTGGCACGTGGGCCGGGTATCGCATCCGTCGATCCAGCCGGATGGCAAGGCGCCTGTCAGCGGCAGTTCCAGGATCGCTGAAGGCGGCATGGCTTATGGCTATCTGGAAGACGGCCAGCCTGGCATGGTGCCGACCACCGTGCCGCGCCAGCTGACTACCGCCGAAGTGACGCGCGTGGTGGGGGATTTTGCCGATGCGGCAGCCAATGCGGTGGAAGCGGGCTTCGATGGTGTTGAAATCCACGGCGCCAATGGCTATCTGCTGGAGCAGTTCCTCAACCCGCTGGTGAACGACCGCGACGACCGCTACGCTGCCGACAGCATGGAAAATCGCCTGCGCTTTGCGCTGGAGGTAGTCGACGCGGTGATCGCCCGCGTAGGCCGCGAGCGGGTAGGCATCCGGCTGTCGCCATATGGCCGCCTGTACGGCATGCCGCATTATGACGAAATCGACGCAACCTACAGCGCGCTGGTGAAGGCATTGGGAGAACGCAGCATCGCCTACGTGCACATCATGGACCAATCGGGCTTTATCATCGGCGCGGATTCGACGGCCAACTCGGTCGCCGAAAAAATCCATCACCTGCTGCGTGTGTTCCGCGCAGATCTGCCCGAAACGGCGCTGATCCTGGCCGGCAGCATGACGCGCAAACGCGCCGAAGCGCTGGTTGAAGACGGCACGATCGATCTTGCCGGCTTTGGCCAGCCATTCATCTCGAACCCGGATCTGGTGGCGCGCCTGCGCAACGGCTGGCCGCTGGCACAGCCCGACCGCGCCACCTATTATGGCGGCGATGCGCGCGGCCTGATCGACTACCCACCGTATAGCGCGCAATAAAAAATGCCGGGGACCGCAAGGCCCCCGGCATGCAAGAACAACTAAGGAAACGTCACAGCGACTTGAGGAAGGCCAGCAGCGCTTCGCGGTCGGTTTTGCTCAACGCCTCGAAGCGCTGGCGCGACTTGGCGGCTTCGCCGTCGTGCCACATGATTGCTTCGGTCAGGTTGCGTGCACGGCCGTCGTGCAGGTAGCCGACCTTGGCTGCGCTGCCCATGACTTTCTCGGTGTAGCCGATGCCCCACAGCGGCGCGGTACGCCACATATTGCCTTTGGCTTGGCCTTCGACAAACTTGTCGGCCAGGCCGGCGCCCATGTCGTGCAGCAGCAGGTCGGAATACGGACGGATGGTCTGGTTGCGCAGTTCCGCAAACAGGTGGCCCGAGCCGGTCTTCATCTCAACCGTGTGGCAAGCCGCGCAGCGCATGCCCTGGAACACCTTGGAACCAGCTGCCACTTTGGCAGGGTCGACGTTCAGCTCATCGATCGGCGCCACGCCTTTCGGGAAGCCGCTGGCCAGGCTGCGTTGTGCAGGAACGGCCACAAGTGCCAGATAGTGCGACAGCGATTGCAGGTCGGCTTCGGTAATGCCTTTCTGTGCGGCGGCCGAAGCGCAACCGGCAGGGTCGGTATTGCACGAACGGTTGCGGTACACCGGCGACGTCACCGCCATATCCTGCAGCAGCGCGGAGGCGGCTTGCTGACGCAGCGTCGCCTTGGCTGCTTTCCAGCCGAAGCGGCCCAGGCGCACAGCACCCGATTCCGGATCGTAGACATAGTTGGCCACGCCCTTGACGCCGTCGACGTCCGCCGTTGCCGTGGCACGCGCCAGGATGTCGGCTTCCGGTACGGCTTCCAGCAGGCCGGCGCCGATGATCGGCTGTGCGGCACGCAGCGACACGGTGTCCGGCGTGGGACCTTCAAACGCCAGCTTAGGCTTGCGCAATTCGACCGTGGTGCCATCGGCCAGCTTCTTGGTGACGCTGTCGAAGCCGGATACGCGCACGCCGGTGCCCCAATTCTGCGGCGAGCCGCTGGACGAGACGGCGTTCATCTGCACCGAGGTGCCGTAGGTAGGATGCGGCAGTTGCTGGCCGGCGGCGTTGGTGCTGGCGACACGCACCGACATGCTGTCCAGCTTCTGGTTGACAGCAACCGGCGCCGTGCTGCGGCCATTGTTGACGTGGCAGGCGAAGCACGACGACTGGTTGAAGCGCTGGCCTTGCAGGCCGACTGCCGCATCGTAGCGGTCATTGCCCGCTTCATTGTGGTCACCGGTGGTGAAGTTGGTGTGGAACAGGCGGCGGCCCTCAACGAAACGCTGCATATTCTGCATGCCGATGTTGGTGTGCGGCTGCTGGAACATGAACAGCGCATTGTCCGAGTAGTTGTAGCCCACAGAGCCCAGGCCGCCGGACAGCGTTTCCGCCGGCAGCGGCACGGAGTTCAGGCGCGGCTGCACGCCGTACCATGGCTTCAGGCCCTGGCCAACCACATATACCCACTCATACGAGTAGTAGCGGATGCCGCCGTTGTCGCCCTTGGACTGCATCGAGTCGGTGGTCGAGAACATCGATGGCGAGACTTCAATCACGTCGCCCTGTACCAGCGGACGGGCGTTGATGTTCTTGCCGGCGATCGGGAAACCGGCAGCGTCCAGCGCCGTCATGCCTGGATAGTCCTTGACCTGCAAGGTGCAGGCGCTGTTGATGCCGTTCGCGCTGGCCAGCTTGTTATTGGCCGGGTAGGCGATCGGTTTGCAGACCTTGACGCTGTCGTCGACCAGCTGGCCCGGCGCCATCCAGCCGTAGCCGGTCACGCCCGGACGGTCGATGCCACGGAAGAAGGCGACGCCGCCGTTGAGGAAGTCCACCGTGGTGTACTGGTTGACCGTCAGCATCGGCTTGGTCACGCCGGCCACGCGGCTGTTGTCGATGATCTCGACGCCCCAGGTGCGGTTCTTGAAGTACTGCGGCACGAAGGTCAGGTAGTTGCCCGGACCTTTGTCGACCGGCAGGCCGGTGACCGGATCGACGGTTTCATTCGGGCCGTAGCCGATTTCATTCCACTCTTCGCCGCGTTCGCGGCCGTGACGCGCCAGGCCACGCGCGCCGAAGCGGGTGACCAGCGTGCCGTCGGCCAGCGTGAATTGCAGCGATTCGATCGGCTCGCCCGATGCAGGCAGCGGTGCCCAGCCGGCGCCGCTGGCCGGGAATTTCAGCGGCGAGGTGGTGGAGCTGGCCAGCGAGTTGTCGCTTCCCGGCGTCTTGAATTCCACCTCAAACAGCGAGTAGCCGTACTGGGTGGCGCGCGCCACGCCTTGCAGGCGGATGAAGCGGGCGTTGACGCCGAGGTTGAAGAACTCCTCGGTGGCGCCTTTGCCTTCGGTAACGGCGCGGATTTGCGTCCAGTTCTTGCCATCGTCGGAAATCAGCAGGTTGTACTGCTTGCCGTACGAGTTTTCCCACAGCAGCTTCATGTAGCCGATCTGGGTCTTGGCGCCGAAGTCGTACTGAATCCAGGCGCCGTCTTCAAACGCGCTGGCCCAGCGGGTGCTGGTCTTGCCGTCGACGGTATTGGCGGCCGACAGGCCAGGATTTTCCAGCTTCGACGACGTCGCTTCCACCGGCTTGATGGCCACGCCCGGCTTGGTCGGGTCGACGATGACCGGATCGGTGCCGGTTGGCGGCGTGGTCGGCTCGGTCGGATCGGCAGGGGAGGTGACCGAACCGCCGGAGTAGGCCTGGATTTCGAAGATCGAGTAGCCGTAGTTGGTCGAGCGCTTGACGCCCTGTACGCGCAGGTAGCGGCCTTGCGCGCCCAGGCCGGTCCAGTCTTCGATGCCGCCGGCGCTGTCGTTGACGGTCTTGATGGTGGTCCAGCTGGAATTGTCGTCCGACACTTGCAGCAGGTACTGGGTAGCATGCGCGTTTTCCCACTCGATGTGGACGCGGTTGATCGGTTTCGACACGCCAAAGTCCAGCGTCAGGTTCTGGTCATCGCTGAACAGGCTGCCCCAACGGGTGTTCTGGTTGTGGTCGATGGCGGCGGCTGCCGACAGGTCGCCACGCTCTGATCCGCTGGAGGTTGCGGCAGTTGGCGTCAACGCCACTTCCGGCTCGGCTGCGGCCTGGCTGGCGCCGCCCATCACCTTCAGGCTGGCAGTGCGGCTTTCGGCACCCGGCGCGTTATCACTGCCGCCGCATGCCGCCAGGAGGAGACTGAGTACGAGTGGAAGTCCTGTTGTGCCTAATCTGTGAAACGTTTCCAGTGATCGCTGTCGATGTGGAATTTTATGCATGCTATCCCCTTGGCTTTTGGCTGGTATGAGTACGTGCCCTGCGGTCATTCCGCAAGCGCCGCGCATTTTCCTATAGAAAAAGTTTTAACAGCGCACGAATCAACAGGAATTCGTACGCCGTAAGAAGATTTCTGTGTGGAAATGAACGTGAAGATAGCTTGTGCCCTATTGCATGTCAAGCTAATTGGGCAGAAGTACAACAAATAAGTGAAACTGCATGAATGCGCGCGGGCCTAAGCCGCGCGCGACATGAAAGATGCTCAGGCACGCGGGCGCTGGCGGTGGAAGACGAGTGGGCTGTAAGGAATGGCGGATGGCGGCGCGGATTTCAGGATGCCTGGTTTCATTGCGCCCACCACGTGCATTTCGCATGGCTTGCAGTCGAAACGCAGCGTGTAGGTTTCATCGCCGCTGACCAGCGTCATCGGCTCTGCACGCACCTGGCCCTGGACGCCTTGCACGCCCTTTGCCTGTTTCGGGCACAGATTGAACGAGAAGCGCAGGCAGTGCTTGGTAATCATCAGCGGCACTTCGCCTGGTTCCTCGTGCGACTCGTAAGCGGCGGCGATCAGCTGCACGCCGTGCTTGTGGTAGAAGGCGCGCGCTTTCTCGTTGTAGACGTTGGCCAGATAGCTCAGCTGGGTTTCCGGATACACGGCAGGCGGCTCGGCGGCGGCTTTGCGGGCAGGGCGGTCCCATGCCGCCAGGCGCACGGCCTCATGCGCCTCGATGGCTTCGCGGCGCAGCGCGTTGATGGCGGCTGATGGCACAAACCACGGCTGCGACAACTTCAGTTCAACGCTGTCGGCGACGAACATGGTGTTGCCCAGCTTGGCCAGGCTGGCGCGCAGCGAGGCGTCGGCCTGATCGGCGTTTTGTGCGGCTTGCAGTGCGATGGTGGCGCCGGCGTCGCTGACAAAGCCATCCTCGTCGCACAGGGACAGGCGCAGGCCGCCTTGCTGTTCGCTCAGCGTCAGATGCAGGCCGACTTTGCGTTCGGACGATTTCTTGTTCAGCGCCGATTCCCAGTGGTGGTCGCGGTTGCGGTTGAGCGACGAGCCGACCTTCAGGCCGGTCAGCGCGCTCATAGGCTCGTTCGGGTACACGCGCCAGACTTCACCATCCTCGTGCTGATCCAGTTTTTTCACCACGTTGGCCTGGACGCCGTGCACTTCACGCTTGTGCATATAGTTCAGGCCATCGCCGTTGGCCATCGCCGCATTGGTCACCACGTCGAAATGGTCGGTGGCCAGGCGGCTGACCGTGCCCAGTTCGACGCCGACATACTTAGGGCTGTCGAAGGCGCCGATATCCTCCAGGCGGCCGTTGGCGAAGTAATCGGTGTGGCCACGGTGGAAGGTCTTGTCGACATCCGGCGTGAACAGGATGTCGGTGCGGCCGCTGGCGGCGCGCGTGAACTCGCTGCGACGCTCCAGGATCTCGTCCAGCAGCAGGCGGTAGTGAGCGGTGATGTTCTTCACATAGCCCATGTCCTTGTAGCGGCCTTCGATCTTGAACGAACGGATGCCGGCGTCGACCAGCGCTTCAAGGTTGGCGCTCTGGTCGTTGTCCTTCATCGACAGCAGGTGTTTTTCATACGCCACCACGCCGCCTTTGGCGTCGCTCAGCGTATAGGGCAGACGGCAGGCTTGCGAGCAGTCGCCACGGTTGGCGCTGCGGCCGGTGTCGGCGTGCGAGATATAGCATTGGCCGGAGTAGGCCACGCACAGCGCGCCGTGGATGAAGTATTCCAGCGGTGTGTCGACCTCGCTGTGGATCTTCTTGATTTGCTCGATGGTCAGCTCACGTGCCAGCACCAGCTGCGAGAAGCCGACGTTGCCGAGGAATTTGGCTTTTTCGGCGGTGCGGATGTCGCACTGGGTACTGGCATGCAGCTGGATTGGGGGAAGATCCATCTCCAGCAGCCCCATGTCCTGCACGATCAGCGCGTCGACGCCGGCGTTGTACAAGTCCCAGATCTGCTTGCGGGCGGCGTCCAGCTCAGCGTCGTGCAGAATGGTGTTGAGCGTGACGAAGATGCGCGAGCGGTAACGGTGCGCAAATTCCACCAGGCGCGAGATTTCCTCGATTGAATTGCTGGCGTTATGGCGCGCGCCGAAGGCCGGGCCGCCGATATACACGGCATCGGCGCCGTGCAGGATGGCTTCGCGGCCGATTTCAGCGGTTTTGGCGGGCGACAGCAGTTCAAGCTGGTGGGCTAGCAGGGTCATGACACTATTCCTTACGATGAAGGCGAGAATTATAGCAAAATCAAGGCCTTAGCAGAATATTTAGCGCGCCCCGCGCGGCTGTTTCTATTTTGTTAAAGCGGCCAGCCTGGCCGTCATTTCCTCCATTGTCTGCACGCTGACCAGGCCGGAACGGGCGGCGATGCGCTTGCCGGCGCCGTCGTACCAGTAGCTGCGTGGGAGTTCGCCGTGCCATGCCGGGTCGAGCTGGTAGCGCAGTTGCTCGGCCGGCGCGGCGCCGAACGCCCATCTGACGGCGCGCGGCCCCAGTGATGCGGTGGCGCCGGCGATGGCCTCGGCGGCTACGCCGTCCGTCGCCGGCTCGATGGCGAGGTCATCTGCTTTAACGGTTTCATCAAGATTAAATTTTCCAAAACGTAGTTTCTATTTCGGGCGAGGGCGCTATGCGATTGACCACCTTTACGGATTACGGCCTGCGTACCCTGTTGTACCTGGGGCCGGGCGGTGACCGCCTGGTCACGATCGAGGACATCGCCGCCACGCACGCCATCTCGAAAAATCACCTGATGAAGGTGGTTCACCAGCTGGGTGTAGCAGGGTATGTGGAGACGGTGCGCGGCCGGAATGGCGGCCTGAGGTTGAGGAGGGCGCCGGCCAATATCAATCTAGGCGCCTTGGTTCGCGCTACCGAGCCAGACTTTTAAATTAAAGTAACGAGTTACCTTAAATCTGGCTCTTACTTTTAATCGACATTACTACTTATATTGTCGATTAAAATACTGTATGAAATACTGTATAATGCACTGAGTATTCATACAGCTTTCATCATGCCAGAAATGAAATTTGACCTTATCGATCTGGACCCTTTTCCCGCACATAGCGGCGGCGCCGAAGAGCGCCGGCAGCGTGACATGGACGCCCTGCGCAGCATCGCCGAAGACGCCATCACCGATGCCCGAACCGACAGCGAAATCGCCCGGGAATTCATCAGCCATGGGGAACTTAACCCGAAATCGATGGCCAACACGCAAAAATAGCTGTTCCGCTTCCTGACCTGGTGCCGGGAAGAGGCCGGCAAAACGCTGCGCCAGCTGAGCGTGGCCGACCTGAATGGCTATAAAGAGTTCCTCAAGGCGCCGCCGCAAGGCTGGATATCGACCACCAAATGGCCGCGCAGCGATCCGCGTTACCGGCCATTCACCGGGCCGTTGTCCGACGCCAGCAGGCGCCAGGCGATGATCGCGGTCAAAGGCTTGTTCGCATACGCGGCGCAGACCGGCTATCTGCGGCGTGATCCGGCGGCCCTGGTCAAGCACGTCAAGACCGCCAGTGCCAGCCGCATCACACGTTACCTGACGCCGGACGCGCTGAAACTGGCGCTCGATACGGTCACGGCGCGCGAAGCGCCGACGCCAGCCGCCATACGCCGGCGCGAACGCGATCGATTCCTGCTGAGCACATACATCCACACCGGCGCGCGCCTGAATGAAATCGTCAGCGCCAACATGGGCGCGTTTTACACCGAAGGCAACGGCCGCTGGTGGCTGGACGTTCTTGGCAAAGGCAACAAACCGCGCCGGTTGCCGGTGCCGCCGGAAATGCTGGCCGCATTGCGTCTGTACCGCGCAGCGTTCAACTTGCTGCCGCATGCCGTGCGCAGCGACGATACGCCGCTGGTATTGTCGAGCCGTGGCGAAGCGCTGGTGCGCATCACGGACGAAGCAGCGTCCGACGCGCTGAAAGCGATCTTTGCGGCGGCGGCCAGCACGGCAGACGGCATGGGCGACACCGACATGGCCGCGACATTGCGGCAGGCGTCGGCACATTGGCTGCGCCACAGCATGCTGACCAACCATGCGAACAACGGTGTGCAATTGAAAACGCTGCAGGAGACAGCGGGCCATGCAAGCATTGCCACAACAGCAGCGTATTTGCACAAGACGGATAACGAGCGCCATGACGAGATTCTGGCCTCTGTGAACGGCGCTCGGGATAATCCATAATTTCGCATAATTTATATTATGTCAAATCGCGTGCGGAGCGTACGCACCCTGCGCCGGGCAATATCGGCATGGAGCGCTCTCACCTAAAACTGCATACATTCATTACCTAAAGCTTAGGACGTGGCGATATTCTGCGTTTATGACGCCACGTATGTACTATTGCGTAAAGGCCGATAATCGAGTTGATTTGTATGCAGATTTACGTAAATGAAGTTCTGCTCCTGAATTATCGATCCTAGTTCGTTTGGCTAGATGTTCGAAGCAGAAACAATCAAACGAGCCAACGAACTCTTGAATTCCTCTTTTTCTGGGAGATGAGCGAAGCGAGAACTGGGCTTGAATTCGTCATCGGCATCATGCGTAGAGCAGAAACCGCGGACTCATGTGAATGAGATAACAGAAACGATGACCCTGGTCTGCTGTCAAATAAGCATAAGAAATTTGGGCAGGATTAGCTGGCAGCTTTCATCTGCTCTCGGTTATATTTATAAGATCTTCCACTGATTTACATAGTTATGAGCACAAGCGTATTTTTTCCTGGCAGTCTGACAGGCCGGACGTCGGCGGAAAAGAACTGCTAGAAACCGCCCTTCAAATTGCTATCGCTAAGTTATCTGAAGACGCAACGCTCGATGAAGCTAATAGACAACTGGTTTTGGATAGCGACACGCACGGCTTAGCGGGATCGCCCCCGATCATGGATTCGATTTTCAAAAAGATTGATAGCGCGGCGCTATTTATCGCTGACCTGACTTTCGTCGGCATCCGGGCTGACAAGCGCCCTTCTCCTAATCCGAACGTTCTCATCGAATACGGCTGGGCGCTCAAATCATTAGGCCATGGTCGGATCATCGCTGTGATGAACGATGCGTATGGTGCGCCCACTTCGGAATCGCTTCCGTTTGATATGCGGCACCTTCGCTACCCGATTACGTACTCTTGTCCAGAAGACGCGGATACTGCTACAAAAAAGGCGGCTCGCGAAGCGCTGACGGAGAAGCTCACAAGGGAGCTTCGAGCCGTATTCCTGAGCGATGACTTTAAGGCCACGCCAAGCTCAGAAATACCTAAGGGGCCATTCAATTTAGGGATGCCGAAGCAAGGAGCCGCACGCTTTCGTGCAGACGGTGACGCGATTGGCATCGCACCGTCACCTTTTGGCGGTTTTCAGCCGAGCGTTTCCAGAGAAGTCAGGTTGCGGTCGGGCCCGTCATTCTGGCTTCGAATCGCACCCGTACTGGAACAAGGCCGTCATTGGGAGACGTCAGCGATCGAAGATGCGGGGACATTCGGCCAGTCAATAATTCGTCCTATGAGTGACGCGTATCAAAGTTTTGGTAAGTTGCGCGGTCCAGACGGCTGGGGTGTGTACGCAAGTCCGATTCCTGGTGAAACCGATGTGGACGGAATCGTTTTTTGCTTTAAGAGTGGCGAGTTGTGGTCAATTGACACTTACCCGGCACAGGCTTTCACTGCAATGGGTCGTCCCAGTGAAATTGCGTTCCCAGAAGGCTACTTCACTTCCGCTGCAGAACGATATGTCCCTTTCCTCCGACGACTCGGGATAACAGGGCCGCTGCAATGGGAGGCAGGCATTGAAGGAGTAAAAGGCTACACCTTCCAATACCCGCTTCACAATGGTCCTCGCCACGCTGGCCCGTTCTTGAACGACGTAGTATCGGCGCGCGGTGTTTATGACGACAAATCAGCGCGAAATTCGCTTGCGCCATTTTTTGAGACGGTCTTTAGCGAGGCGGGCATAAAGCGCCCTTCGGTATTAGACTACTAAAGGGCTACGAGAGCGGAAAGAGTGGTCCCCTGCCCCAGTGCTATCGAAAGCTGTAGTCATCTGCTATTCCTTATCACAGAACATTGTTCTAAGCCCTTGGTTCGGTGGGGGATATTCCGAGATGGTCAATATATATCTGGGTAAAATCTGTCGGCATTGGATCTGCCTTCGGGTCATAGCCGAGCTTGAGTGCTAAGTCTGCTGCTGCGCCCCCCGGCTTGTGTACAGCTAACACCGGAGAATGCGGATGCATCTGATTAAAGAGACCGTGTTCATCTATTACACCGTTCATTCCGCCGATAAATACAGCACCGTCAAATTCATGGGACCCAAGCATGATCTGACGCAAAGTAAGCAAACTACTATCTCTATCGACTCCCTCTGGGGTGAGAACTACGTTATCGAAGCGATCATTTTCGTTTGGAAAGTCTTTGGCAAAGGCCCTAGACTGATAGAGGGTCACCGCGTCAAAGTACGGCAAGCCTAGGCTTTCGCATGCAGCACTTACCATTGGTGTAATAGATGGATGCCCACCCCACACCAGATGGCGTCGGCCGAGAACCAAGGCCAAGAATGCACGTACCGCTGCATGTATCAGCAGAGGGTTCGCAGTACCGTAATATTCCCGCCCAGGTGCGGGAATACTTGCTGATAAAAAGATTGCTTTCATATTAATTCCAATCGGAGAAGTGCCAGCCGGCCTTGTAGCTGCTGATTAAGCGAACGGCGCCTTTTACATGGCTGGAGATCCAATCCATATGATCCTTCCATTCTTGCTCTTCAACACCAGTGTCATCGTACACAACAGCTGAGGGCGGAGCGTGATCACCTCGAGTTGCGTCGAACAAAGTATAGGAAGTGGGCACTCCAAGAGACGGATAGACCGCAATACGCTTCCCGGTCGGGGTCGTAACAGTCAAGCTACGACGCAGTGATAACCCTTCGAGCTTGCCTTGGCCACGCTCGACAGAAGCTTTCAAGGTAGATATCAGCAGCTGGAAGCGGGTTGTAACGCTCTGAGTCCGCACGTCCTCAACGCTGTCGCAGATCCTCTTAATGGCTAGGCCCGAGAGCTGTCCGGGCTGGGCAGGAAAGTCGGGTGCATCAAGCTGCACGGACGTCGCCAGTTGAGCACGCGGGTTGAGTTGGACACTAGGCCAAGCAGCCCTAACCAAGGGAATACCACGCCAAGTAGCGCGGCCGAATTCAGCATCGGTCCATCGGCTGTCGAAATACTTCTGAGTATCGAGGAACAGTAGCACATCGCAATCACACAGGCGTTGCCAAAGCATGTCTTGGAAGTGCTTACCTGGCTGGATATCGTGCGTATCCAGAAAAACGTCGAATTGACGGGCCGATAACTCTGCATACAACTGCAAGGCAGCTTCTGTCGATTCATCACGGCGATAACTGATGAACACCCGACGCTGCCTTGGAAGCAGCGTCACGCACTCTAGGAGGGCCATCACAACAGTGCGCACCCCGGCCTTATCCCAAAACATACCATTCAAGGCGGCAATACTCGCAGGAAAACCCTCAAAGCCCTTGCCGACTGCGACAGGAATCACTGGGATACCACGTCCCATCAGGCGTTTCACGCTCTCTTCATGTTCAGCATCAACTGCAAAGCAAAGGGCAGCAGAACACCTCTCGCCACTTGGCGTGAAGCCATCTGGATCACCTACGAATAGACTCACATCATCGTCGAGCTTGAAGTTTAACTCGGCCAACTTGTCCACCAACTGCTGCCGCAGTTCAGCAACTATCTCTGGCGTAGCCTTGCCTAAAATTGCCAGTTCGTAAAACGCCATATTGTTCCAATCTGGAAAGTTCTAAAAATTAGACGACAAACTTGGTTCGTCATTACTGGGGGCCAAAAACCCATCTTTTCAGAAACGCAAAGCCTTAAAAATGAAGGACACGCGCACTGCATTATCCTGAAATCAGAGGCTTTCGAGGTCATTTATCGTTGCACTACTATTGTATTTGTTTGGATCAACGATTTCCAACATCTGGTAAATAATCATACAGGAAATCAAGCGCCGCATTTCCCATCCGACCTTGCCCACACCACTTATGAAAATCCTCTGCGTCCATAGGAGTGAGATGGGAAAGATGAGCCTTATAACTTACTCTAGGGAAAGATTTCGCAAGAACACTATCCATCGCTCCTTTGGTAGAATAATTCTCATTTCCCACTCTATTTCGCTTCTCTTTACGTAAAAATTTGGTAGTTATAAGCTCAGAGTAAATCCACGGAGATCCCGTAGTTTCCTCGCCCTCCTTAACATAGTTTTCTGAAGAAATAGAGTTTTCAGTGTTAAGAAACAGCACCACTTCGCACTTATCAATCATCTTTGTCAATGCAGTCGATAACATGAGATGAACATTTGATGTTGATCTATTCCGAGACTGATAGTCAAACATTTTTCTACTTTCTTTCCAACAGAATTCCTTATCAATGATATTTAGCAAATCATCTGCGTAACCCCATACATGAGAGTCAACAAACGATTTCAACCCCAATTCATTTTCTAAAATTAAAGCTACTTTATTCGCAAGATCTAAATCAGCATGCGAGTGAGATATAAAAACGTCAGCTTCAACCTCCCCAAACCAGTCTTTTTCAAGAGCGGCAGCATCGAGTACGCCATTTTTAAGATTTGCAAGCAAGCTCTCACGTGATTGAACCTTAAATTCGGAGACAATTGAAACAGGGCTTTCCGGATAAGCAGCTAAACTCTCATCATTTACAGTAAAATTAAATGCTTGGTACATCATCGCTCCCAAAAAAATACAGCAAAGTCAAGGATAGATTTAAGCTTTCGGCATAAATCACGTAGGCGAAAACATTAGACTGCCACGCCATAAATTTTCCTCATATTATTGCGTCCTGATCTACGTTGAATACGCGGGCTGTTGACGGATAGTTCCAGTCAAGGGACGTGTCAAATCTCGCAATTAATTCTTCTGCTTGAGCTTTGGACTGTGATGTTAGCTCAAGACTATCCAAATGAACTGCATATCCGAATCTATCCTCGCCAGATCATTTTCCGACCAAAGGCAAACTCCTGAGCCTAGATCAAACAGGTATCGAAGTTAAAAGTTTCCAGTGGTATATAAATTCGTATGTCGACTTTTGGCCGAAATCGGCCGGTGACCACAGAGGATAGCATCTTGCTCATCAGAAAAATACGCGAAATCTCACAAGTCCGTGTTGCCACGTTCTATGCCATGGGGTGGTGGTGGCCATCAAGAACAGGGGCGGCAACTTATGTGATTCGCTCGCGGTAGTGATGAGACTACCGCCCTACGCAAACTCAGGCAACCAGCCTAGTGGCAGTTCCGGATGCTACCCGGTGGTGCTTTCCGGTGCTAAACAATGGCGTTTCTGACATGCTAAATGGTAGGTGGTTTGGATGCTAATACTCAAGTTTGCATCATTTCCTCAGCTTTTTTCGATTTTCAAGATACAATAACTGTCTTGGAATAAAACTGAAAAGACGTGCAATTGGGGTGGCTTGATGATTAAATAGCTCCCACCGGAAAGTCAAATTTAGGTTACATGGAGACGTGAATGGCATTTTTTAAGCAAGGGGAAATCCGCCAACGTGCGCAAACCCACGTGAATCAAAAATATCGCGCTACTGCGAAAAGTATCGTTACGGAGTCTATGGAGTCATACGCTTCATGGAAGCAATATGACGTGTTTTTATCGCATAGCACTAAAGATGCAGACATAGTTCTTGGCGTTAAACTTGTTCTCGAAGAGCTTGGGAAAAGTGTCTATATTGATTGGATTGATGATGCCGAGCTAGATCGTACGAACGTCACGCCGGAAACAGCTTCGGTACTCCGGGATAGGATGAAGTCCTGCTCCTCGCTGATTTTTATTGCGACGGAAAACTCTTCATCGTCAAAATGGACTCCATGGGAACTCGGATATTTTGATGGATTTAAGCGGGGTGGTGTCGCAATTTTTCCTGTTCTAGAAGATTGGCGCAGCTCATTTGAGGGACAAGAATATTTGGGACTCTATCCGCTCGTTGAAAAGTCAGATACGCTGGGGAATGTAGAGGTCAATATTAAAGGCTCATTCCGGAGAAGAAATTTATCGGACTTTATCGCAGGTAAAACATAAATATCACGCTATTGAATAGCTTAAATAACTACCCCAACGTAGTTAAACAATGGGGTGGTTCTGTATCCAAACTCTAATTGGATTGATATATGAGCTGTGTAGCCTCACCTTAGGCCGATAACAATCCGGACTCCTGACTTACCTACCCGCAGCTTTTGCCGCAGATTCAACCCAGGCGCCTAAGTTTTCTCGACCGTTGTCTTTGTTCCAGAGGTAGTGTTTGCTTCCTGGGGTCCGTAGCGAGCAGCAGTCTGTAGTATTTCCTTGCATATCGGAGATTCTGCTGATGTCAATCGTCAGCAAACCGTTGCCACGAGCGATGCTTTGCTCAATTTCATATTTAACCCATTTACTCTTATTGGTATTCGCGCCGACAAGAACTACGGTGACGGATGTGCCGTTCAACTGGTTATCAATCCACGCTTGGATTGCTTTATCACCTTGGCGTTCTACTTTTTCGAACTCAGCTTTGTCGATAAATCCGGACTTCATAACTCCGCCAATTACGTTGCTGTTACGCACGTTCATCGCGCGATGCACGTCATCGTATTTGAAGCTGAAAAATACTTTGCGAGCCACTATCTTTCTCCTCAGGAATTGGTGCTAGGGGTGCAGCGCTGCTCAGTTGCCGTTCGATCTGCGTTGACTTCGATACCCTGGTGGTTAGTGTCCACGCTGTGTCTAGTGAATGAAGATAGACAGCAGAATCATCAGAAGACCCAAGGTAATGTAGTAAGGGAATAAAGTCCGTGAGAACAAGGCCGAGAACCATTGGTTTCGTGAGTCAATCTTGTACGGTTCGGTGTTCATCGAGAAATCGATATCCTCCTCCTTGAGCTGGCGGACGTGCTCATATAGAGAACGGAAACGGCGCTCCATCGCAAGGAAGTAGCCATCCAAGAACCAGAAGATGAATAGTGGAAAATAGGCGACGACGATATATGCCTTATTGGTGTCCTTGGCCGCTAGCGCGAAGAGTGCTGCAATCAGCGTAACGCTCCACCCTTTCAGCAAGAATAGATTACCCGACATTCTGCCGATGGAGGCCTGAATGAATTCCAGGTGTTTGTGCTTGTTGGAAAACTCGGACATTTCGGGGCCTTGGTCTATCTGCGGGAACGATGGCGTCATTTACCCATGTCGCTAGATTGTTTTTGATGTGATTGTAGGCATCGCAGGACGAGGGTCATACTCCGGCGGTCGGACTTGAGGAGCGGCGCATTGTCGGCCGGCCCTAAGCAGTACAGTTCGAGTAATTGCCATTGGTATCCCTTTCTATCCCTGAAGACACAATATCAAAATGTTCACAGTCGGTCAAGTCGGAGACATGGATGAGGATATCTGTTTCACAATAAAGCGTAAATTCCCTTTGGGCTCAGCTTTGGGACTTTGCTGCGGCCGGCCTCGTTGCAATCTTGTCGAGGTAAGCGCGAAACTGGTCGCCGATCTGTTCCTGTACTTCGGCTTTGGCATTGGCCTGCGCCAGCTCTAGCTCCAGTTCGCGGGATCGGGCAAGCGCCGTGGCTGACTCGGCACGCACGGTATTGAGTTGCTCACCCAATAGCTCGACCTTAGCAATTTTACTTGCAAGCTGACGCTCGATATTCTCGGCATTTCGCAGGAGCGTTTGCAGCTGCTCGATCTTCTGTTCCAGTTTACGTCCATTGGTCAATTGCTCGTAAAGCGACTGCTTGGTGTGGGCTAGTTCCGCAACTAAGTGCGCCCCTTCTTGATTGAGCTTCGTCACTTCTTCCTGCTTGGCGCCAGCGGCTAACTGCTGGCGTCGTAACTCGGCTTGTACTTGCTGGAAAGCACCGTTCTCGAAGGCGCCTCTGACGTATTGCGAATACTTCCTCACCAGATCGTCGAACGATTGCCCTGATCCATGCTTATAGACATTGACCACCAGCCGGCAGGCCTCCAGTTTGGGATAAAACGCTGCGGCCTTGATGTCCCATCCCATGCTGTTGAACAGGTCCATCAGCGGTTCGAATTGCACTTTCCAGATCGAGGATTTCACCTCGTCGCCGCTGTGCCAGTGCCGTGATTCAGTTACCAGCCAGTTCCGCACCTGCTTTTCCCATTCGTGAAACATCCCGGCTAAAAGCGATAGCCGCGTGCTGTCTCGCATTTCCTGCAGCAAATAATACACCTCGGAATTGTGATCATTAGCGTCTTCGTAGACATCGGAAAAATCGCCGTCCGGATCAGCGACTCGGCTTTGCTCGACCATCCATTTTTCCGTTTCGGCGTTGGCTTCACCGCCAATGTCGTCGAATTGCGCAAGCAGCCTCTTTTTCCCTTGCTCATAGTAAAAAGTGTGAGTCCAGATCAAAGACTTGCGCTGCGGTTCCCACATTTGAAAGTAAGCATAGTTAGGCATAGGTAGGCATAGTGACGATTTGTTCTGTGTGCGTTAAATCAGTGAAGCAGCCGTGCCGAGGTGCTGGCGCCGCCAGCACTTGTACAATTCCGTAACGGCTAGCGGTCAGCCACGAAGCGGCCGGCTTCAAGGATGTTCAAGCCTTCATTTTCTCCAGAGTGCTCCAAGCTTGCCCCGGTGATTAACACAAGCATGTGCAGCGTGTTGATGTGGGCTGGCGACAAGCGCAGCGGCGTGATGCCGTAGCCGAGATCATGGTAGGCATTCACGAGTGCTTGAATCATGGGTCTGCCAACAGTGGCCTGCCCATTGAGCACGATTACGCGCGCGAAGTCGCCGACGTATTCTTCAAAACGATTTTCGAACCAATCGACGTAATACTCTGCGTCATGCTTACCATATGCGTTGATAGCGGTACTCATAAAAATGCCCTTCAATGTAGGGAGACAGTGATCGCGCGGCGTGGGATCAGCGGAGGCTGCTCGCAGTCCACACGCGCCGTGCTCGATTATTGGCCGGGATAACGCCGAGCGTCGAGGATCTGCATGGCCTGATCCACATTAAGCGGATAGTGCGCGTTCACCTCGATGCTCCGCTTGAGCATGCGTTTGTATATATCGAGCGTATGGCTGTGGGAATTGATACCTTCCTCGCCGAGCAGTTCGGGGTAGCGTCCGGACTTGGCCAGCGCGCAGGAAAAGGAATACAGGTCGGATTCGTTGTTTCCGTCGAACCCTGGCCACGCCAAATCCTCTTTTGCGATGCCCGCATCCGGACCGTAATGGCGCACGCTGTTATTGAGGTTGCTGTAAAGGTTCAGGACGGCGAGAACGAATTCCTGCTTTTCCTGTGCCAGCACCGGCGACACCCAGTCGAACACCTGGTCGTAAATGTACGAGTGGCCGTCGCGCAGCGCCGCTGCGGTCCGCTCATAATCCTTGCGATTGCTCTCGTCGAGTCGTCCCAAGATATCGTACTGGTTTGCTAGGATGACGCGTTCGGCATCGGTGAAATTTATGTCCATTTCTCAACTCCATGTTCGTGAAACATGCACTTGTGTTTGATTGCCAGATTTGCAAGTGGCCACGTGATAATTTCTTTGCGTCATCTCTCTAGAAACCGAATTATTGACCTAGACCCCGAAGTAGCTCCTGAGTCCAGTACCCGTCGCTCTGGCGATATCCGTACGTTTGTGACTTAGTAAACACAAGTTCGTAATGTTCATCGGATACCCGTGTATCAAAAATTTCCCAGTCTTTATAAATTGCCCCCCCAATTGCAATGATTGCAGCACGCAATTCTGTGCTGGCGTTCATGCCTATGTAGACCTGTTTGATGCACGTCTTAGGCAGTTCAAATAGATGGATTTGATGTGGAGAAAACGATAGGCATTCCTCATCGGTCCCAAATGCCCTGAATAACCGTACTTCTTCTTCGTACGCCCAATCCAAGGATTTTTGACACATCAACTTTTCAAAAGCCTGCGTGTCGCCCGCCTTAACGAGCTGACGTTTGGTGCTGTACACGACGTTTCGTGGCGGCCTTTTCAGCCCCATCCTATCGACGCCGGAGAAGAAATCGTGGGTTTCATCAAGTCCAAGCACGATCCCTTTGTGAGAATCGGCATAGTGTGACCACATCAAAATATTATTATTCGTTCGCGAGAGCGATAGAACGCCCTGACGCTGGTTCATGCTTTTTGCGAATTCACGCCCAACCGTTGACGGATAACTCTTTTGAAGAATGAAAGCTCGGACCTGATTTACAGCGGCAGTGTATGAAGCCTGCACAAAGGGATTGTTGAGGTCTTCATTCTGCTCCGCGATGATCTTCTTCATGTTCTCTTCATGAAGCCTGAGATACTCTTCGTTATGCTCTCTGGTCTCAATTAGAAATTCCGATTCGAATGGATCATTTAAGGCGCACGGCTGACTAAAGCGGATCTTGCCGTCAAAAATGATATGTGCGCGTTGAGGAGGTAGATATTTATAAAGCATAGGTTATGAACTCGATGCGTCAGAATGCTCCAGTATAGCTCTGGCGACAAGGTCGCAAGAGCAACGCCGGCGATTTCGCCTATCTCGATTCGCGCGGCATTTTGCGGAGAGACGAGCCACCTGTTCTACCCGTATACGGCTGACTATTCCCCTAATTGGAACGTTGATGAACAATAACTAAATTCGGCGTTGAATTTGTTGGCCGGCAATGCGCCGCGGCATCGGACATTACCATGCCCCTCCCACGAAAGCCTCACCGCCCACGAAGAAGGCCAAGCACGGCGGCCATTGTCGGCTTTGTCGGAGACTGGCATTCTTATCGGAAAGGCCATTCCACAAATGCGAGCCGCGATGACGTCGTGCAGTTCGTTGGAAATGCGCTGTCAATGGTTGAAGATGGATTTTATGCTGACTATCTGGCCAGCATCCACTTGCGTTGTTACCTATTCGCCATTAGAACCGCGCCGATCGGAAGGATGCGCGCCCTCCTCGCCTTAGATCAAAAATCCGCGCCAGGGAGCCTCGGCCCCGAAAAGCTGTTCTTTTGCTTTGTCTCGAATTTTTCGGAATCGATTTGATAGCTGGCGTTCAACGCTTGGCCAGTGCAAACGGTAGACTTCGGAAGCTTCATAATTTGGTTTCAGCAGAGTGATCCTTCCGTCCGTGACTTGTAAGAAAAGTACCGACGCGCGCCAGAAGCTTTCTGGATCAGAGGACGTCCACATTTCGTCATACCAGTGTTTAGCCCACTGGGCTCGCTGGTAGACTATGTGGGCGGCGGCATGAGTCTTTCCTGTGATTCCTGGCACGTCCTTGAATCTTTCCAGCACTTGTTCGGTGTGTGGGTTGCAATTTATTAGTCCAGCCACAAAGATTGCGCGAGCTTGGGTAGCCGGATGTGCGGACATCACGCGTGCTTCGATGTAATCGCGAAGTACGCTGTCTCTTCCGCTCCATATTGCGGCCCAAACTTCTTTTGTGAGTTCCTGGTCATTCACGGCGTTATCCAGCCGGTGGAACCGCAGGGAGTCAAGCTCCGACTTATCAGTCGCGGACCATATCGCCATAGCAGCTAGTTCGATATCCTCGTGGCCAAATCCTACCGTGACAAGTGGACGAGTAGAATCTAGTCTATCAAAGACCTGTCTGGCAATTTGAGGGATATGAGCTGCAATCTCCCGGGCCAGCAGCAACCCAATGTTGCGCACCGCAGTCAACTGTCGTCCTTTCAGCGGCTGCGATATAACGGCACACCATCGCTTAGCGGATTCTATGTCAGCGGCGACTATCGATGAGAGGTCTTGTAAGCCAAACTGGTTGAGCAGCTCTTCAGCGTTTTCGCTGACCAGATAGTTTCGAATCCGCTCATACGCAACTTCCAGCTTTTTCCAATTTTCATCAAAATCGTCCACGCCTTGCATTTGACGGGAGAAAGCGGCCTCATCGTCATCCTTGGATGGCTGTTCAAATAACTTGAGGCTGATTGATTGCGGTTGCAGTTCAGGAACTCTGTCTTGGTGGACTGCGATAGTAAGACTCTCAAGATTCAGATCTAAACCTAAGCCGCGTTGTATTAGGGCGTCAATAACACTGGCTGCGTAGCGTCCCGCGTCCGGGCCAAGCCGTGACGCGAGTTCACCAAGATGCATGCACTCGATGCGCTGTTTAAATGACTGCCACGACGCAGCTCCCCGAGCACAGGCATCAAGCACAACTGCCGAGGTGTATCGTCGCTCGAGACGATCGCACCATTCTCGTCCGAGATTATGTGGAGGTAAACAGTTCAACGTCTCGCGTAGGGCCACCATATCACAGGATACTGCAACCATGCGCATAGCGAACGCCCGCACAAGCACACTTTCGCCAGCGAACAAGGCCGGCAACAAGTCCAAAGTGGCGCGTGTCAACGCGGCTTGTTGAAATGGAGAGAACAGCAACACCACCGCTTGTGCGTTAGCGTCATTATTTGCGATAGCACGAGTTAGCTGGTCGGCGAACTTCGAAGGTTCCAAAGGTTTGACCATTCCCACCAACCGATCAGAGATATGACTGATATCATACCTGCCTAGTAGGAGACCAAATTGGTCATCGGCGTCCATATGTGGGAAGATCATCTCCATATGAAATAGAGTCCAAACTAACTCGTCTTCGCCAAGAGACCGTAAGACGGCCTTATCTTCATCGCCGCCACTCAGCCTGGTAGCAAACGCCTCTACCTGATCATCGGTAAGTAACGAGGAATTTTCAACCAGTTGGACAATGCCTTGGCGGAGTGGAAGGCCGCTACGCTTAAGAACATCGCTTGCCAAGGCGCGCTGACGACTTATGGCGACATCCGGCGCATAGCGTGCAACCGCTGGCCGGGCTTCAATGAACACAGTATCTGTGGAAGGCGTTCCCATCATGCGAACGAGCTGTGTAACATCAGTCTCCGCATAGTTTGAAACGGTACCCGCTACGTTATCTGGCTTAGTAGCATTAGGATCGCAAGGGTCAGTAACGCAATAGTCTTCCTTGCGTCGCCAGCTTTTGAATGGCGGCTGATCCTTCACTAGCGGCTTGAACAAGACTGTCGCGTAACGCTCGTCATCGGCTGCCCCCGTCGCGGTGAAAATCGCGATCAGAGCACGTCGACCAACTTTCGATAGTGCGCTCGACCTCAGGGCCGCGCTTGAGAGAACTAATGCCTCGCGTGTTTGCGACCAGTCACGTCGATTAAAGCAAATAAGCTGACTGAAAAGTTTGGCTGGCTCTCGGTAGCCCCCATTTAAACTTCTAGCGAAACACCATTGGACAATCGCATCTGAGAACGGCGCAAGTGGCATTCCAGCGAGCAGTTCAAACGCCAGCTGTCTAAGCCTGGAAAGATCTTTAACTTCGGTTACGTGGAGCGTCTCAAAGACAGTTCGCTCCGCTGGCGAAAGATTATCCAGATTGGATTGCAAGGTAGCCGATAGCTCGCTCCTCCGGGTTAAAACCTGTTCCTCAGTAAGCCCTACCGCTATGACGTTGTGTTCGATGTCTAACGTAACGCTTCCCAGCCAATGCTGGATCTCCCGCGCAATCTCCTCCCACGCTGCGAAATCCTCTCTGGCCAAATTAATGGATAGCTTGATCCAGTCGAAGTTAGCTCCACTGTGCTCGGAGAGAGCCAGCGATTTAGCACTGGCAAGGAAAACTTCGGGTCTGTTGCGTGCCAGCGCGGCAAATGCATCAAAGGACTGTTCATCCGGATTCTGCGTTCCGGCAAACGCGTTCAATATCGCGACACCTATTTCAGGTTGGATCTCAGCATCAAGACACGAAATTGTTAGCGCAGCCAATATCGCAGCGGCCGTCTGATCGAGTTGCGCGATAGGTTCGGTCAGTATGGACATCGTCTCGCCCAAATCGTGTTGGTTGCCTAGCGCATCTCGAAGCGCGCCAATGATCGCTAGGCCAAGTGCGAGACCAAGTCCATGTTCATTTACTGTATAGCGGGTCGCATCGCCCGGAACCGGCACGAAGTAACGTCCATCTATAACCGCCTCAAGCCCTCCGTCGAATATTTTTAAGTTATTCTGTTGCTGTTCACTGAATCGCCGCAAAATCACAGTCGCTTCGTCACCTAAGCGACGTCTGAACGCGATCGGCGAATCGCCGTACCCATCACGCTGTCCGGCCGTGACATGTTCATACAACAATCGCGGGATGCTTAGCTCTTCCAGCGTCTTTAGCTGACTCTCATTAAGCAGCGTAAGGGCAATCCCCAGCATACGTGGATTGCGTAAAGAATTGATGAGGTCATCATTCAACTGTCCCACATCAATTCCTCGCGAATTCAGTATCTCGTCGCGCTCCGTGTTGGACCACTCTGGAACTATGATTTCGGCGTAGGAGGATACTAGGGAGGGCCTCACCCTATTCTGGAAGTAGTGCTTGCGCGAAGTGATAACTAGCCGTCCACCGATTTGTTCCAGTTCGGCGCAGAGCAAATCAATTATCTGTGCCCAGCTGTCATTGGGCCGTTGATTCAAGCCGTCCAGCACAACCAGCAGGCCTGATGGTGGGCCTCTTTTAATCCGACTCCACTCCACTAGTTGATTGGACCAATACTCAACGTGTTTGTCACCCCCATTTCGATTTGTTTGCTCAGCGAGTTTTGTAGCGAGTAGCGAGCGCACGTTTGCGCCGAAAGGACCTACACTTTCCGCAGTAACGAATATAGTCAGCGGCTTTAGTTCTAACGCGAGCCAAGTTTGAGCAACCAACCACGACTTTCCATTACCTTCGATTCCCGTAATGGCCGTAAATCCAGAGCTGGAAGTACCCAGCTTAGCCGCAAGCGACGCAGTCAATTCAGTCCGTTCGCGGGTGGCAATGGGGGCGGCCAAATCTCCTGGACAAAGCGGCTGACGCAGAAGAATTGAGGCTTTCTTCCGGTTGGAAAAAGCTTCATTTAGCCATAACCTGTTTTCAGCCAATGCTTTCTCTAACGACCATCCAGGCTCTGGTGAACGGTCTTCGTCGGCCGTTGGTCGTAGGCGAGGAACTCTGAACGTCTCAAGCGCATTCCCTAGCTCTTGGGCCACATCATGTCCTAAACCTGGCGGCGCCCGGCGAGTCGGTACAGCGCCGAGCCATTGCTTGTGGCTGTTTTGATATGCGAATCGGATCGAATCAAAAGGTTCGAATGCCTTCAGCTTTTGAGCGCCGTGCCGAATAAATAGCTCGTCCGCAGTGACCTCGGTAACCCCGCCGACCAAAAAGGTGCCAAACCGCCCAGGCATCGTGGACAAACGGCCGACCAAGTGCTGAATCGGTCGACCACTTTCGGTAGCAGCGGTGAAAACGATATACGCCAATAAGCGGTTTAACGTAGCCGTCGGCTGCTCCAGTCGTTGCTGGCGTGGTGTGTTGAAAATTATGTGCGACCGCTTTCTTAAATTGTCGGCGACGTACCTAATCAGGCCAATTTCCTCCAAGCGACTCTTGATGCGGGCGTCGTAGGCTTCGACAAAGTCGAAGCCACGGCCATGGCGTTCAGCCTCGTCATCAATGTCCAGCAACACAGCACGAATTGGACTTATCCCCGCCCAGTTTGTCACCTGCGCGATGAGTGAACTGTGTTTGAAGTCCTGTATTGCGGCCGCACACAGATCGATAAGTGCACCGTCGCCGGAGCCAGAAATCAAATAAACAGTATCTCTATTTGCGTACCGTGGAGCGTCCGGCGTGCCGCGATCAGACCAATAAGAATGAGAGGTTGCCCCCTCCAGACCAGCTTCGCCACCGAAGCCAATTGCTATCACGACAGCATGGTAGCTCGACGAGGTCGTTTTTTTCTTGTCTGGATCAATGTACGAAAGGAGATAACCCTCCTCCCCAACAGATTCAATCTTGGAGATTTCGTGTGAGTGCTTTAGCGTTAGCCGCTTGCCCAAGTAGGCTTTGAGTGCATTGAACTGTTGAATCACATCTTCGGCTACATCCGATGCCGATCCTGCCAGCCAGTCCAAATAGGGTAAGTCCGCCGATGGATTGTCCGCCCCTTCTAAAGGCCAGTCGTAAATGTGGGGGTGCAAATTGCGGCGCGCGGAGTCGCGCTGGAGGTGCAACGGTCTCGCGTCGCGCTCAAACACATCAACCGTCAATTGTGGAAAAAGCAGTGCTAGTCCCGCCGAAGCTGATAGGCCGGCCGCTCCTGCACCAACTACCGCAACTCGACGTGTGCCGTTAAGGTAACCAGCGCGCTTTAGCGCATATGCAAGATTGAATCCTCGCGCCTGCTGCGAGAAGAAAGTGATTCGACTATCGAAAGAGCCGATAATGTAAATTGACGGCCAACCAGGGACCTCTGCACTACCGATAATTTCGTCTTCGCTCATGGGAACCGATTATAGTGCAAAAGGGTTGCCGAAAATCTATCTAATGCCCCCAACATACGCCCGCATACCGAAATTTGTTGACTGGTCACATATCGGCCGAATTGAACCCAGACGTCTTTGAGCAAAGAAGCAAGCTGTGCGAGTAATCTGGACACGAAGGTGCCAGCGTCGAATTATTCCTAGTAATGCCACGTCGATCACTCCGATCTCCTGCCGATAAGACAGGTGGAATTGTGCTACCAACGTAGGTCAGATTCAAATGCAAATTCGTGGGGAAATCCGCTGCGGACTGCTGGAGAGATCAATGCCGGATGGCGGCACCTAAAATCATCTTGGGCAAAGCTACTAAAGAATTCGTTCACTTATGCGTCACCCCAGCGGCAAAATGTTTCAGATTATCGAATACCTTTTGTTCATAAACGCCTGGGGCGAAAGGAACCGAGTTAGAGGCGAATACCTTGTTGTTCACATCAGTCATGTAGACCGTTGCAGGCGAGATATTCCCGAGGAAAAGTGTATATCGCTGCCTATCAGCCGAAGTCATAGACTGTACCTCATCGGATTGCAGCCGAATAATCTTGAATGAGTGCGGCGCCATCACGCCCAAATCTTGCGATGTTTCATATCCACTTAACTTCATGGGTAGGTCGAGATAATGCCCGTCACCCAAATTCGCGCGCAGTATTCCCTGAGGTTTCAAAGCAGTAGCGCCGGAGCCACGATTCCCGATTGCACATGTGATGATGAGTTTGGCTTTGTTCGGCAATATTTTATCTTTGTACGCTGTCCATTCTTTCTCGGCCAAAATCATCTTCCCGATCGTACTTTGTAGGTATTTTTTTCGCTGCGCGATGTTCGAACGGATGCGTTCGACGCTCGCATCGATTCTCTGCCGTGCCGACATTGGCGTGCGACGTCGGCCGTCTTCTGGTTCATCCCGCTGGAGCACGATGGCAGGAACGAAAGGGTTTTCTTCCTCAATGGAGTCAAGAACAGCTTCGCGATCACCGTTGGTCATAGAAGTGGCCTCCTCCAGCTTTTGAATCAAGGTGTTGAGTTCGTCGCGACGCATATTGATCCGATTTGTGCCTATCTGCATCTGGCGGTCAATTTCCTCAACGGACATCGCTGGCGGCGCTGTACCGACGTCCATCGCTGGAAAATAGCCCGCGCCCATCGCGATGAACTCCCGTACATGGGACACATCGGAAACACGCATTAGGTCTATAGGCTCAGAACTTGCAGTCGCCACGGACATTATTTCGATCGTTACATCTGCCGTCTTCAGATCCGTTAAAGTTGCCACCGCGCCAAGTACTAACACTCCTCCAGCGAAAAATTTCCACAACGCATGAAAATATTTCACCAAAAATTGCCACGCAACTTGCATTCTTCCATTCATATGTGTCATTGGTGCGTTAACGAGAACTCAATCATGATATCAAAATTTCCAAAAGGAAACAATTTGGAATTTTTCTTGATCACTATGTGAGTTTGCCACTCTGTACGCACATTTAGGTATGCTTCGTCAGTGACTTGCGCTGACCGCACAATTGCGTAATTCCTTTCCAGAGGGTACTGATGGCCGGCGATAAGATGCACCTAAATTTGCAGGCATAGATTGGAGAAATATGAGGTTTACTAGCGCGGCAGCGCGGTCAGGATGTACTCAACTTTAGGTAAGAGCGCTGCAGCAAGCTAGATAGTCTAATATTTCGCGCTTTGATACGCCTGCCATGAGCAGGCGTTTTTTATGTTCGGCCACTAGCCGATACTGTTTGCGCGCCCTGGCTTCGCCCCAACGCGCGCCACGAAGATTTCTAAGCTGCCAGTAGCTGTTACGGATAATCCTGAAGGTATTCGCCAACTCGACCGGGCTAATCTGATCGAACGGAAAAAGCTCTAATTGCATACGCGAAAACATCGTAAGCGTCTCGCCAGCGCCGTCTTCCATTGAGTGCAGTGCGTCGCCATGATTGAATTTGGGACGCAAATTGGTTGTGTCCACAAATTTATTTATGGACACAATAATTCAACCAGTCACCAGCAAGGCGAAGCGCGGCACGTATCGCCAACATAGCGAGGCATTCAAGCGCGCCGCCGTGGCGCGTACCTTGGTCCCGGGTGCATCGGTGTCGTTGATCGCCCGCGAATTGAAGATCAATACCAATCAGCTATTCACTTGGCGAAAGCGTTTCGGTACCGAGGCGGGCGCCGAAATCAATGCGCCGAGCCAGTTGTTGGCGGTCACGGTAGTCGATACACCGCCGGCGCCGGCAGCTCTCGCCAGCGGTCCATCTGGCGTCATCATACTGAGCGTGGGCCAGGTCCAGTTGCAGCTGGAGGGCCAGGTCGACGCAGCCACGCTGACGCTGTTGTTGGCCCGCCTGCTGTCATGATCGGCCTGCCAGCAGGCACGAGGATTTGGATGGCCGCCGGCATCACCGACATGCGCGCTGGCATGAACGGTTTGGCGGCGAAGGTGCAAACGGCGTTGGCCGAAGACCCCTTTAGCGGCCACGTATTCGTATTCCGTGGCCGGCGCGGCGACATGGTCAAGGTGCTGTGGTGGAGCGGCGATGGCATGTGCTTGCTGGCCAAACGCCTTGAGCGCGGCCGCTTCATCTGGCCGCAGGCCGCCGACGGTGCCGTGACGCTAACCCAGGCGCAGCTGTCGATGCTGCTCGAAGGCATAGACTGGCGTCGGCCGGAGCGCACCTGGCGGCCGCAGTCGGCCTTGTAAACATCGGGCCGCTCGCGTAAACTCGGGCCATGCTCAACCACGCCGACCTGCCCGACGATATCGACGCCTTGAAGGCGCTGCTGCTAGCGAGCGAACGTCGTGTTCAGCAGCGCGACGAGCGCGTCGCGGGACTCGAAGCACAGCTGAACACGCGCGCTGCCGAGATCGAGCATCTGAAGCTGCAGATCGCCCGGTTGCGGCGCATGCAGTTCGGCCGCAAGTCCGAGAAGCTGGACCACCAGATCGAGCAGCTCGAACTGCAGCTCGAGGACCTGCAGGCCGCCTGCGCCGAGGCCGAGCGCGACATGACGGCGGCCGATCCTGCACCACGTCAGCGGGTGCCGCGCAAGCCATTGCCGGACCACCTGCCGCGCGACGAGAAACGCTATCTTCCGCCCGGCGACGCCTGCCCGGCCTGCGGCGGTGGCTTGCGCCACTTGGGCGAGGACTTGGCCGAGCAGCTCGAGTTCGTGCCGGCCAGCTTCCGCGTGATCCGCCACGTGCGCCCGAAACTGGCGTGCGCCTGCTGCGACACCATCGTGCAGGCGCACGCACCGAGCCGGCCGATCATGCGCGGCATCGCCGGCCCCGGCCTGCTGGCGCATGTGTTGGTGGCCAAGTTCGCTGACCACATCCCGCTGTACCGGCAGTCGGTGATCTATGCCCGCGAAGGCGTCGAACTGGAACGCGCGCTGTTGGCGAACTGGGTCGGCGCCGCCAGCGCGCTGCTGCGGCCCCTGGTCGACGTGATCCGGCGCCATGTGCTGGCCGGTCGTAAACTGCACGCCGACGATACGCCGATTCCCGTACTGGCGCCGGGCAACGGTAAGACCAAGACGGCACGGTTGTGGACCTACGTGCGTGACGACAGCGCGTCCGGCGACGCCACGCCGGCGGCCGTCTGGTTTGCCTACACGCCGGACCGAAAAGGCATCCATCCGCAAACCCACTTGGCCAACTTCATTGGCGTGCTGCAGGCCGATGCCTACGCAGGTTTCAACGCGCTTTACGTCGACGGCATGATTCAGGAGGCAGCCTGCTGGGCGCACGCACGCAGAAAATTCTACGACCTGCACGTGGCTAGGCCCTCGGCCATCACCACCGAAGCGCTGCGACGAATCGCCGAACTGTATATGATCGAAGCCGAGATTCGCGGCAAACCACCGGCCGAACGGCAATTGGTGCGCCAGCAGCGAGCATGCCCGTTACTCGACGACTTCGGCAACTGGCTGCGCGCCACGCTCGAAAAACTGTCGCGCAAGTCGAACACGGCGGCGGCGATCCAGTACACGCTCAACCTGTGGCCGGCGCTGCTGCGCTACTGCGACGACGGCATCATCGAGATCGATAATTCGGCCGCTGAGCGGGCCTTGCGCGGCGTTGCCATCGGCCGCCGTAACTACCTGTTCGCCGGCGCCGACAGCGGCGGCGAGCGCGCCGCCGCGATCTACTCGTTGATCGGCACGGCCAAGCTCAACGGCGTCGACCCCGAAGCTTGGCTGCGCCATGTGCTGGCCAACATCGCCGAGCATCCCGTCAACCGGGTCGATGACTTCCTGCCCTGGAACTGCAGCTTGCCAGCAGCTCTTTGAGATCAGGCGCTTCCCAGTGGTAATGCCACCATCGATTAAATTGCCGCTCCACTCAGGACATCTTTGAGCAGACGCTTACGCTGAAACAGGTCCATGCGGACTTGAAGGAATTGGTATTCGAGGGCCTACTACAGGGGGCACCGTTCGCGAGGACCTACAGGGAGGGTCAAACTGGGAGCGCCAATCCGGCCAGCAAACGAACAATCGTGCCAAGGGCTACTTGAAGTGGCGGCCTCTATGCTAACGTGGCGCTACCGCTTGATAATGTCATTGCAGCGGCTTGAGGGAGCCTTACCGTAAAGGTACTGCCGCGCCCTTTTCCTTCGCTTGCTACGACAACAGAGCCGCCGTGCGCCTCAAGAAGGCTTTTGACGAGCGCTAAGCCAAGACCGAGCCCGCTGTTGCCGCGTCCCGAGGTAGGCTCAGCTTGTACATATAAATCGAATAGGTGCGGTAACATTTCGGCCTCAATTCCGATGCCATTGTCCGTAATCACTGCCACTACTTCCCCATCAGCGCAGTCCAACGATATGCGGATAGCGCCGCCTTTCTGGGTGTAGCGGATTGCGTTGCCCAACAGATTGCCGATGACCTGCACAAGGCGAACTGATTCTCCGTTGACCATACATGCTTCCGAAGGCATGACTACTTCGATAACATGCTGCTTATTCGAGGCCGAGCTCGTTTGTTGCTCAATGGCGTACCGGACAACGTCCCGCATGTCGACGCGTATCATATTGAGAGACATGAGACCTTGGCTGATGCGTGAGACATCCAGCAGGTCTTCCACCAAGCGAGTCATATGCATGACTTGGCGCGAGATCATCTGTGTCATTTGGTCGTGACGATTGGTTGGCAAGGTCGGCGATTCGAGCATCTGCGCCGCCATGCCGACTGCAGAAAGCGGCCCACGCAACTCATGGCTAAGGATCGCAAGGAACGCGTCTTTGCGTACGTCTGCAAGTTCTAGGATGTTGGCCCTTCTATCCAGACTAAGGTTCAGCGCCAGAATGTCAGTATGAGACAACTCTAGCGTCTCAGCCTGCAAAATCAGTTTGTCCTGTTCATCCCGCAGAGCTTCAACCGTGCTCGTCAGTTCTTTGTTCGCATCTTGAACAGCAGATAACAACACGTTGCTTGGTAGCTCTTCAAGCTGTCTGGCGAAGTCTTCAATAGCTTGTGGGGTCAAGCGTGGACGATCTTGCGGCAATGGCATTCGCATAACGATCATGCGTGCGCCTTCTTTATCAGTAAACACATCGCATTGATGGATCAAACGCCGGACACCGACCGTGTCATCAAGTTCACTAACTTGTGCAACTGGTTCCACGACTGACACCAGAAGAGTCTGAAGTAGTAGGTCCTCTAACGCGAAATGCACGGCACCGGTGCCAAGATGCTTGATAGTATTGCGGGTGAGTTCCGAGACGGCCGTAGAAATGCGTGACTGATCACTCTGCGACAAACCAACCACGTGAGCAATCTGACGCGCACGCTTACGCGCATCGATGATGTCCATGTCTGTGCCAACTGCCACAGTTATGATCGGATATAGCATACGAAGTTTTCCATTGCTCAACTTTGGGAATATACAGGCATAGTGATTTCCGTGGGGAACATATCCGGAAATATAATTCCAAAGAGTTTCCGAGCGGCTCGCAACCTCGCTCATTCACCTTCGCTTATTCTCATTGGGTGTCTTTGTAAGCGGGTCACACAGAAGCGTCAGCATGACGGCGGCTAAGGTCATCCCGACGCCAGTCTAGCCTTTGAGTAGCGGGGACAGTCGGGCCTGGGCCAGCGCCACACGCTATTGGGCTGCGGCCAGTCGAACCAGCCCGTTCTAGGCGCTTGGTCAGTAGACACAGTCCATCGCGCTCCACCACAGCACCTTTATCATGGCGCTTCGCCGACCTCGGAACGGAAACAAGTGGCCGTCGAATCGATCCTCGCTCAACGCCATCCCTAGCTTGGGAGCGAACCCGCTCGGTCAGGCACACATGTCCGTGATATCTGCTGCCAGCCATATCCTGTGTCGGCGTGACGGCCGATCATGCACGCAGGCTTTTGTAAAAGGCGCAGCAGAGCGGAGTTCAGAGTGGATTGCAGCGCTTTGTGCTGATGTTTTGATCGATTCTGGCTGCACAACAATAGACACGAGCCCCGTTGATTTCGGAATTATTGTCGCGCCTGGCTAGCGGGGAGTTCGCGGGGCCATTTGAACATAATGTTTGCGTTACGCGATGAGCTTGCGCCAAGGTTCGATACCTATACGCCAGGCTCACACGCGGACAGCGCCAGGCTTCACTTGAACTAGCGGAAGTTGGAGATGTTAATTTGCAGCGAAATATGACCCAGTTTGCCGCATAATTTGCAAACGAATCTGACCCACGTTTAAGACACAATCCTGCTCACGAATTTGAGTGGGGAATCGGAGTGATCGACGTGGCATTACTAGGCATTATTCGACGCTGGCACATTCGCGACCAGGTCCCATTGAGAGAGATCGCCAGGCGTTTGGGCATCTCCAGAAACACCGTCCGACGCTACCTGCGCTCGGAAACCATAGAGCCAGCCTACGCTGAGCGGAAATCCACCCGTGCCATCGACAAATACGCGTTTCAACTTTCAGCCCTCCTCAAGACCGAGGCGGCCAAGTCGCGCAAGCAGCGGCGCACGCTGAAACAGATCCATGAAGACTTGAAGGAATTGGGATTCGAGGGGTCCTACGACAGGGTCGCGGCGTTCGCGAGGACCTGGAGGGAGGGTCAAACTGAGAGGGTCAATCCGGCCAGCAAACGAACAATCAGCAAACTCTATGAAAAAACGAGCCTGGTCATCACGACCAACTTGGGATTCTCGGAATGGGGTTCTGTGTTTGGCGACGCCAAGATGACGACAGCGCTGCTCGACCGCCTCACCCACCATTGTCACATCATCGAGACCGGCAACGACAGCTATCGATTCAAGAACAGTTCAACCCAACAGGCAGGAAAGGAGGTCACTCACAACTTAGCCCCCACATAACCCCGAAGAGGTAATCGAAGAGCGGGTCAGTATTCGATGCAAATCACGGGTCAGAATCAAACGCAAACTAACACATAGCCGCCTACGAGGCGGCTTTGGCGTTGAGAGGGTTGGGCATTGCTCATCGTACGGCTTCAGAACGGGACGCACGAAGTGTCTGCGACAAGCTGCTCAACAGCTTGAGCGCGCCGTCGATATCGAGTTCCTCAAACCGGTCGATGATCGCTGTAGCGCTAGCGGCAGGCGGCTCGCCCTCCAGGGCGTCGGCCAACTTCTCCAGGAGTGGGATGGCGGCATAATCGCCGTTTTCTAGCAATGGCGCAATGCGTAGCACCAGCGTTAATGCCACATCGCTCGACCCGGCATCTTGCGCGGATACCTCGGATCGTGAAGCGACAAAACATGACAACTCGTCGAGCACCAACGCCATGTCGGCCAAAAAAGCCGCCATCAGCGCGATAGTCTCCTTTTCGGCGGCCGCGTGTGTCGTTTGCTCCAGCGCGGCTGCGCTGGCGGCCAGGCCGCGCGCACAAAAGTATGACGCGGCACCTTTTATCATATGCGCAATGCGGCCGACTTCGGCGTAGTCGCCGGCCTGATGAAAAGCTGCAATAGTCTGCGGCACGGCCGCATAGTCACGCAGGAAGGCCTGCGCCGTGCGTAGCAGCAGCGCGTGATTGCCACCCAGGAGCTTGCATGCACAGGAAAGGTCTACGCCTGCCAGCTTCGGAAGTTCCGGTATGACCATGTTTGTCTCTGTCGCAGTTGCAGAGGACATGGTGTCGGGCAGACTCATGCGGTCACTCGTCGCGTCATCATGCATCCAGTGCCAACGCTTCGGACTTGCGCCACAGCACGCGGTTACGGCCCTCCCCTTTGGCACGATAAAGATGCTGGTCTGCCACGGCCAGCAGCGCCTCCATCGTTTCCCTCTGTCCGGGCACACGCGTTGCGCCGCCTACGCTGATGGTGATGGTCGGCGCGCATACCGATCCGTCGTGCTGGATCGCCAGCGCTTCAATCCCTTCGCGAATGCGCTCGGCGATGCGCATCGCTGCTGGCCAGGCCGTTTCCGGTAGCACAAGGACAAATTCCTCGCCGCCGTAGCGCGCAGCAAGATCGGCAGGCCGGCGCAAGTTGGCGCTCAAGATCCGGCTCACTTCACGCAGCACCTGGTCTCCCATCGCATGGCCGTATTGGTCGTTGTATTGCTTGAAGCAGTCAACGTCAAGCAGCATCAGCGACAGCGTTGTGCCGTTGCGCTGAGCCCGGCTCCATTCTGCGGCGAAGTATTCGTCGAAGCGGCGACGGTTTGGTAGTTCAGTCAGGCCGTCGACACGGGCCTGGACTTCCAACAGCGTGCGCTGCCGTGCCAATTGAAGGTGAATCGCTACCCGGGCCTTCACCACGGCTGGACTGAACGGTTTAGAGATATAGTCGGATGCGCCGATGCTCAAGCCCAGCGCCTCGTCGGTTGTGCTGTCAAGGCCGGTAATGAAGACGACCGGGATATGCGCCGTGCGCGGCTCGGCCTTCAGGCGGCGCAGAACTTCATGCCCATCCAGCCCGGCCATCATGACGTCCAGCAGTATCAGGGCCGGCTGGTGGCGTGCGGCCCATTCCACCACATTGCGGCCATTCTTGGCGACTGTAATGGTACACAGCGACTGCAACAAGTCGGCCAGCACTTCACGGTTGATCGCGTCGTCGTCGACAATCAGCACGCGTTGCAGTTCCGGGAGGTCGCCTCCCCTGCCGTCATGCGCGCCATCGTCATCACTCACTGCCATCGGCTGTGGTGCTGACGTGGACGCAAGCGAGCTCGGGGCGATGTCCATCAGCGCCGCTACCAGTGGCCCCAGCAACTCCGCAACCGCGACGCGCAGCTGGCGCACCTCCTCGTCGTGGCCGTCGTGCAACGCTTGCTCCAGCGCGTCGCAGGCGGTGGCCAACGGCATTGCGCCTATGTATTCGGCCGACGATTTCAAGGTGTGGGCAAAGCGGCGTAAGGCACCGCCGGCCAACGCGCCTTCACTGGTGAGCAAGGTCTGCGCCTCACCGTCGTATTCGTTTTTAAAGCGGCCTACAACCTTGCTGAGTAATTCCGGGTTGTGTCCGACACGGCTCAAGGCGAGCTGCCAATCGATGCCGGCAATAGGCGGCAGGCTGCTAGCCAGGACATCGCCTGGGCCATTGACAGGCATGTCAGCAGCCACGCGTGCCGCACGCGGCGCGATCCAGCGCAGCAATGTGTTCATCAGCAAGGCTGGATCGATCGGCTTGGTCAGATGGTCGTTCATGCCAGCCGCCATGCTGGCAGCATGGTCGCCGCTCATCGCATGGGCCGTCATGGCGATGATCGGCAGACTGTCGTGATTGGCCATTGCACGGATGGCGCGTGTCGCCGTCAGGCCATCCATGACCGGCATCTGTATGTCCATCAACACCAGATCATAGCGCGCCGCCTGCACCATCTGCACGGCCTGAGCACCGTCCAGTGCGACGTCGACGGTGATCGGTGCGTCGGCCAGGAAGTCCAGCGCCACATCACGGTTGATGGCGTTGTCCTCAACCAGCAGGACGCGCGCGCCAGCCAGGCTGGATAAGTCGCGCCCGCCGGCCGTCCGGACGTGGGCCACGCGCTCACTGCCTTCGGACGGCCTCAAAATATCCAGCAGGCTGTCATAGAGTAGCGACGGGATCACCGGCTTGATCAGGAAGCCGTCCAGACCGGCGTCATCGACTTCGTGCAGTACGTCCTCACGAGCATAGGCGCTCACCATCAGGATCGCCGGCATCGCTGTGATGCGATCGTCGCTGCGGATCCGCCGTGCGGTTTCAATGCCGTCCCAGATTGGCATGCGCCAGTCCATCAGCACCAGGTCGAACGGCGTGCCATTCGCACTTGCTGCCAGCAATAATTCCATCGCAACCGGGCCAGACTCGGCGCTGCCGATTTCGCCTATGCCGAAGGATGTGAGTATGCTGCATAGCACTTCGCGGGAGGCGGCGCTGTCGTCGACCACCAGAACACGATGCGGACCAAGCGGCGCTTGCCCCTTCTGCGACGGCGCAATGCCCAGGTCGATCATGAAGCTAAAGCGGCTGCCGATGCCAGCCGTACTCTCGACGGCGATGTCGCCCCCCATCAACGCCACCAGTTGACGTGAAATCGCCAATCCCAGGCCAGTGCCTCCGTATTTGCGGGTAATCGAGCTATCGACCTGTGAGAACGACTGGAACAGGCCAGCGAGTTGCAGCTCGGTCATGCCGATGCCGGTATCGCTCACAGCAAAGCGCAATGTCGCGCCGGTCTCGCGCCGTTCGATCAGCTCGACGCTGACGACGATCTCGCCGCGCTCGGTAAACTTGGCGGCGTTACCGGTCAGGTTGAGCAGCACCTGTCCCAGCCGCAAGGGATCGCCCACCAGTTCGCGCGGCACATCCGGTGCGATGCTGAAAATGACTTCGACACCTTTCTCTTCGGTCTTGTGGGCGATCAGGCCGGCAAGGTTGCCGAAGATTTCGTCAAGCTGGAAAGGTACGCTTTCCAGATCCAGTTTGCGCGCTTCTATCTTGGAAAAATCAAGGATGTCATTGACGATGCCTAGCAGGTTTTCACCTGACCACAACATTTTTTCCAGGTAGCCGCGCTGTTTGCTGTCAAGTTCAGTGCGCAGCGTCAGCCTGGACAAACCGATCAACGCATTCATCGGGGTGCGGATTTCGTGGCTCATATTGGCCAGGAACTCGCTCTTGGCAAGCGACGCGGAGACAGCTTCGGAACGGGCGCGTTCGATGAGTTCCAACGCGCGCACCTTCTGGAAGGCTGATACAAAATGCTCCTTCAGGCCCTTCAGCAATTCCTGGTTGCTTTCGTCGATGACCATGCTGTCGTAGCGGCTCACGAACACCAGGTAGCCTTCGACTTGTTGATCGACCAGGATACGCATCGCCAGTTGTGCGCCCCGCTCCGCGCCCTCGCCGTGGCTGAGGAAGATGTCGTCGGCAATGGCGCCGCTCGATGGCGCGTAGCATGACGCCGCCTGCTCGGCAGTCAACGCTGGCACATCCACGGCGACGCCGTCGCGACGCCACGATGCGCGGACAGTAAAGTCACCGTTATCCTTGTCGCGCACGAGCGCAAAAGCGGTGTCGACGCCTTCGATGATGGTGCCTTCGCGCAACATGGCATCAAGCAGCGCGTCAAAGTCGACATGTTCGTTGACCGACCTGACGATAGCGTTGAGTTTTTCCAGATGCTGCGTACGCGACAATACGCGCTCTTCCAGCACCTGCGTGGCATGTTTCAGTTTGCGCACCCGCCACGAATAGACGGCCCAGACCAGCAAGCTGGCCGCGAAGGCATAGCCCAGCCGCGCCCACCACGTCTGGTACCAGGCCGGCAGGACCGACACCGGCAGCGCCAGTTCCCGATCACTCCACTGACCGACGCGGTTCGAGCCGCGCACCTCCAATCGGTACTGGCCAGGCGGCAGGCTGGTGTAGGCAGCAACGCGCCGCGTGGCGTCCATCTCTATCCAGCCGCGATCATAACCTTCGAGCCGATAGCGGTAGCGGTTCTGCGCCGGAGCGGAAAAGTCCAATGCGGCGAATTCGACCTCGAACCCTTGCACATCCGGCGGCACCATCAGCGGCACGTTGGCAGCGCGCAAGCGGCCTGGCGGGACCGACAAGGTGCCCAGGCGGATCGCGCTCACCGCCACCGGCGCCTGCCAGTTCCAGGTAGCGATCTGGTCCGGGTGGATGGCGCTTAAGCCACCGGTGCCGCCGAACACAACATCGCCGTCAAGCGTCAGCGCGGCGGCGCCGACGTAATAGGCGCGGATGGCCAGCCCGTCGGCACGATTCAGGGTGCGGACACGCAGGCTGGCGACATCGGCCATGGCGATGCCATCCACGGTGCTGATCCAGACGCGGCCCTGCGCGTCCGTCTGCAGGCCACAGGCGTTCATATTGCTCAGGCCGTCGGCGATGCCGATGCGGCGCCACTGCGGCTTGCCGGCCGCGCTGCGCCCGGTCATCACGTTGACACCGCCGCCGCTGCGCAGCGCCACCCAGAGCCGCCCCTGGGAGTCCAGCGCCAGGCCCGAGACAAATCCCGCCGATAACGCCTCGGGGTTGCCGGCCTCGAAGGGAATCCGCTCAATGGCGCCGCTGGCGGTGTCCAGCAGATTCAAGCCATTGCGGGTGCCCACCCAAAGTTTGCCACCTGGCACCAGCAGCAGCGATTCGATGCGGTTATCGGTCAGGCCGACGTCCTTGCCGGCGCCCTGCGTATAGCTTTTCAACGCGCCGGTGAGCGGCTCGTAGCGTAGCAGTCCGTTGGTCGTTCCCAGCCACACGGTATCGCCGTCAACGACGACACGTGACACACGCGGATATTTGTCCGGCTGCGGCAACGCCACGCGCCGTACCCGGCTGCCATCGGCATCGGCCCGGTAAAGACCGAGCTGGGTGCCGATCCAGACATCGCCGTTCTGTCCAGGCCCTTGCGCCATGGACAGGGTCAGGCGAGCGGACAGCGTGCTGTCAGGTTTGTTGAGGTCGGCACGCATGGCGGCGCGGCGGCTACCATCCGGCTCAATAATGTCAATTCCGCGATCTGCCAGTGCCACCCATAAGCGATTTCGCTGGTCGGTCATGACAGCCGTGACGTCGGCGTCCGGTTGCCCGATGCCGCCGTAGACTGTATGCACCGCGCTAGTGAGCGGATCGTAGCGGTCCAGGCTGCGCTCGGTGCTGACCCACATCAAGCCGCTGCGGTCGCGTAGCAATGCAGCGGTCCGGTCATGGCCGAGGCTGGCCGCGACTTGCGCCTGGTGACGAATATGGCGTACCGCACCGGTGTCCGGCGCGTATTCGGTGACACCACCGCCGTAGCTGGCGATCCACAATACACCCGGACGGAGTTCCACGATCGACAGCACCATGTTATCGCGCAATTCCGGGGCGGCGGCGAGCGGCAGCAGATTGCCCGCCGCCGCCCCAGGTTCGACCACACCGATGCCGCTCTTCAGCGTGCCAAATATTATGCGGCCGCGGCTATCCTCGTTCAGCGCAAGGACAGTACCCGACCAGGCGCCGCCGTCAGGACCGTTGACGAGTACCGCTGACAGCTTGCCGGTGGCGGCGTCCAGCCGCGAGAGGCCGGTGGCCGAACCGATCCAAAGATTGCCGTGGCGGTCGATACGCAGCGTCCGGATCTGGTTGTCCCGCAGGCCATCTTGAGACTTGGCGGCTGCACGGTGGTGAGTGATGGCGCCGCTGGCAGGGTCGAGATAATCGAGACCGCCGGCAGTGCCGATCCAAACGCCGCCGCGCGCGTCACCCGCGATAGCCGCCACAGAGACATGGCTTAAACCATGGGTGCCGGGCTGGTAGCGGACGAAGCGTTCCTCCTTGGGGTCGTATAGCGCAAGTCCTCCGAAGGCAGTGCCTATCCATAAACGGCCCAAAGGATCGCGATGGGTGGTCTGGACGAAATCGCCGGGCAGCGAAGCGGCGTTCGCCGCATCGTGTTTGAACACACGCATGCGGTAGCCGTCCCATCGCGCCAGGCCGCCCTGCGTGCCCAGCCAGATAAAGCCATCGTCATCCTGCTCCATGGACATGACAATGGGATCCGGCAGACCTTGGTCGACCCCGAGATGTTCGAAATGGGCACTGGACAGCTTGTCCCAGCGATCCACAGCGATTTGCCCCGCACTGGCCGAGACTGTTCCCGACACGAACCACGCCATCATCAGCATGAGCAGCCAGCGAGCGGAGCGTTGGCTCATGCGAGCACCGGGGTGGTGGGATGGGTGGAGCGAATGAGCATTTTGCAGACGTGCAGTCAGTACAGGGGCGGAAGTTCTCCAATTGCCGACCTGGAGAACCTCCGCAACGGGAAGCGTGGAGAATGCGTCAGACGGTGCCGGCCAGCAGGAACAGCGCCATTGCAACCGGGCTACCCAGTTTTTCCTGCATGGCGACACGGTTGGCTTGGACCACTTCCTTGGAAGGCAAGGTGCGCAGGTCCGGAATGTCGCCGGCACCAGCATTGATGCCGATACCTGCCAGAGTCTCGGCAGGCTGTGCTAGCAATTTGGCCCGAAAATCATCGTCATTGGCGAGCTTGTCCAAAAGAACGTTAACGGCGTCGGAGGAATGCGATGGCAGGTTCATGTAAAGCAGCCTTTCGATTGACAGTGGTTGAGGTGTGTATTCCGGGAATTATTCTACGTTACAATAGTACCTTAGTCATAACATATTTTAACTTAAAGCACGATCAAGGAACCAGCCCATGTTACTCAGACGCTGCGCGATTTTGTATATAGAACCTCGCGACGACCTCCAGCTTGACCTGCGGGTCCTGTTTTCAGGAACCAATGCGCTGGATTCCTCGGTTCGCTGGGTGGCGCTGGCGCCCCACATCGGCCGCGAGCTCGATATCAGCGATGATGAGATGCTGGCACTGGGCAAGATCGGCGCTGCGTTGTGGGTGGAGCGCGCAGACTGCGAACAGCGCCACAGCAAGGAAGTCATTGCCCGGCTGCTTGAGTTGGGATTACTGATAGCAAATGGCGGCGAAGCCGGTGAGCCCAAGCAGCTAGCCGCCACACGCGACCGCGATGAAGCATTACGGGCGCAGCACTGGCATTCGCTGGCAGCGCTGACGCACACATTTACGCGCTGGGAAGACGTCTGTGCGGAAACCGGCACCAGATTCCCCAGCTTCGACCTGTTGCAGGCCGAATACGGCCCTCCCCCGCCGACCACGCTGGAGTTCGACACAGCGGACGACAATGTCGTGTTGCCGGCAGCGGCCGAAGGACCGCTCGACAGCGCGCTGTTGAACCGGTATACCTGCCGCAATTTTGACCCTGAAGCCAGCTTGCCGCTGGCCTTGGCGGCGCGGCTGCTGCAACGCACCTTCGGCGCACAGGAGCAACGCCTGATGTCACCAACGGCGTCGGCGCCCGGAGCGATGGCGCTGAAGAAGACCAGTCCGTCCGGAGGCAGCTTGCATCCCATGGAAGCCTATGTACTTGTTCAACGGGTCGATGGCGTCAAGCCTGGGCTATATCACTATCACCCGGTGCGTCATGTACTACAGCCGCTCCGCATGCTGGAGGCCGAGCAGGCCTACCAGCTGGCGTTCGATGCGGTCGCCAACCAGCACTGGTTCGCCAACGCGCCGATGCTGGTGGTGATGGCCGCGCGCGTTGAGCGCAATTTCTGGAAATACCGCAAGCACGCCAAGTCCTACCGCGCGCTGACGCTGGACGCTGGACACCTGTCGCAAACGTTTTACCTGCTTGCTGCGGAGGCGGGTGTTTCCGCTTTCATTACCGCCGCGATCAACGAGATCAAGGTCGAACAGGCCCTTGATCTGGACCCGTTGAAGCATGCTGTCATCGCTATCTGTGGCTGCGGCTTCGCGGCTGCGGAAAAAACGATGGTGGAATTCCGTCAGGGCGATCTCACCGGCTGGTAAGGAATCAACATTGGAGCTATGCATGGGAGCTGGTTTTTACTGGATTAACGAGCCGCGCCAATGGCGTCGCGACGACGATCTGTTATCGGTCACGACCGATGAAAAGACCGACTTCTGGAAGGAGACCTGGTACGGCTTTGAACGCTTCTCCGGGCATTTCTTCGGCGCTGATGTCACTGGCGACTTCAGCTTCCAGGTAAAAGTCCGCGCGGATTTCAAGGAACTGTATGACCAGGCCGGCATCATGCTTGTGGTGGACGAAAACCACTGGCTCAAAGCAGGCATTGAATTCAACGACGGCGCTCCGGCAATCGGCAGCGTGCTGACGCTACAGCATTCGGACTGGGCCACGGGCGTTTTCCCCGGCAACGCCAGCGAATTCTGGATGCGGCTGACACGCAAAGGCGACGCTTTGCGCCTGCAATATTCGGCTGACGGCAAAATCTGGCCCCTGCTTCGCCTCGCGCATTTTCCCACTGTCGAAAAATGCGCGGTTGGTGTCATGTGCTGCACGCCCGAACGCGGCGGCCTGTCCGTGATCTTCGAAGACTTCCAGCTGACGTCTGCCCTGGAAAAGGATCTGCACGATCTATCCTGATTTGCCTATGCAAGCTAAAATTATCGTCACGCGTTACCTTAAAAGGAACACATGAAACAAGCGGCGGCTAACAAGACCCTGGAATTGGAGATGCCCGGTGCAAAACGCGGCCGTGGGCGGCCCGCCACCGGCAACGCCATGAGTAGCGCGGAGCGGCAAAAAGCCTATCGCGACCGCAAGCGTGAAGAAAAGCACGCCATCGTCATTTCCCGTAACGCGTCACAGGAAATTCCGCCAGACGACGGTTCCCCGCGCCGCCTGATCGCTGAACTGGATAGAGCGCATAAAACCGTCGAACAATTGCGGCGGGAGAACGCCTTGTTATTGGCAGAGCTGAACGCATTGAAACAAAGGCTAAAATCGTAACGCGTTACTTTAATTTTCTTCCAGCCATGACCCGCCCAGGCCTGCTGATCTCCTGATTTACAAGCTGGCTTCAAGAATGCGGCGGCTGAGCGACAAGTTCACTTCCTGTCGCTCGCCCATTGCCGCGCGCACTCCCGCCAGCGTACCGGCTCAGCCACGCGTCGCGCCGGCCAGTTGGCGGCGGGCGTCGATTGCGCCATCAAACACGCGCTTGGCATGGCCGCGCACCTGCACGAATTCCAGCTGTTCGCCTTCCGGCCCCTTGGCGTAGATCAGCGTCCAGCCGTCCGATTGGCCGCTGGTGATGCGGTTGGTCATGCTGCTCAGCGGTGCGTTCAGGCGTTCCTGCTCGCTGCGCGAGGCGATGATGCGGTTGGCCTTGACGTTGCTCATGCCGCGCTTGGCCGACTCGGTTTCCAGGTCGCGCACGAATTGGTTGAAATCCACGTCATCACTGATGTAGAAGCAGATGTGCATCGAGCGCGGGAAAGCCGGGCTGGTGTGTTCATTCGGCGGTGCGAAGCTGTCGCCGCTGCCTTGCGGCTGGCTGCTGTCGCGGTACTGCAGCAGTTCGATGACGACATTGTCAAACTGGATAAAGCGCACGTCGAGGCGCTGGGCGCCGCCGCGCAGGTCGGGCACGCCCAGTGTACGTGGATTGACGTGACGGTCCTTGGCGCCGAGTTCTTCCGTCAGCAGCAGCGTGTTGTGGATGATCTCACCCTGGAAGTCGCCGTCGCGCATGATTTCGGTGCCGCCCAGCACCTGGGTGTAGGACTCGTAGGCGCGATCCATATTCTGCACCGTCAGGCCGAAGTGCTGCACACCTTGCAGGCGGGCGCCGAGTGCGCTCTTGGTGGCTCCCTGAGCCAGCGCCGCGCCGGAAACGCCGGGTGCAGCCGATGCGGCCAGGCCGCCCAGGGCTACAGCGCCGGCCTGGCGCATCAGTTCGCGGCGGCCTGGGTTGTTCAGATCGTTGATGTCATTCATTTATTGCCTGCAAGCCACCGTACAAGTGCAGCGCGGCGAGGCGGAGGCGCTGTTCCAGCTGTCGAGCGCGGTCAAGCATTTGCAGGAAGTGGGCTATCGCCCGCGCCTGGCCTGCCATCTGGCCAAGCTGGCGACAGTGCTGAACCTCAAGGGCCAGCGCGACGCCGGCCTGGAGCTGGTCGAACACGCGCTATCGCTGTGTGATGCCGGCCAGGAACGCGGGTGCCAGGCCGAGATGTTGCGTATCAAGGGCATGTTGCTGGAGCCGGTGGACGAGGCAGCGGCCGAAGCCTTGTACCGCCGCTCGATCGAGGTTGCCGAGTCGCAGGGCGCGTTGTCGTGGCAATTGCGCACCATGAATAATCTGTCGCGTTTGATGACGCGCCAGGGCCACGCAGCCGATGGCCGGCGCTTGCTGCTGGATGTCTACAACCAGTTCGATGAGGGTTTCGACACCTCCGACCTACCCGAAGCCCGCGCCCTGCTGGATCAGCCCAGCGCCGGATAGTCGATATAGCCGCCTGCGCCGCCACCGTAGAAGGTGTTGCGGTCTGCCTCGGCCAGCGGCGCGCTGCGGCGCAGGCGCTCGACCAGGTCCGGATTGGAAATGAACGGCCGGCCGAATGCAACCATGTCGGCGTGGCCGTTGTCGACAGCGTCGATGGCCATCTGGCGGTCATAGCTGTTGTTGGCGATGTATTTGCCGCCAAACGCGGCGTGCAGCTTCTTGAAGTCGAAATCGCCGGCGCCATTGTCGCCGCGCGTCTGGCCCTCGACGCAATGCAGATAGGCCAGGCCCAGCTTGCCCAGCTGTTCGGCCAGATAGAAGTAGGTGCCTTCCGGGTCGCTGTCCAGCGGCGTGTCGCCAACGGCGCGGGTGATCGGCGACAGGCGCACGCCGACCCGTTCCGCGCCCCATACTTCCGCCACAGCGGTGATGACTTCGATCGGGAAACGGCTGCGATTCTGTACCGGGCCGCCATATTCGTCGCTGCGCTGGTTGGTGCTGTCGCGGATAAACTGTTCCAGCAGATAGCAGTTGGCGGCGTGGACTTCAACGCCATCGAAGCCGGCATCCTTGGCGCACTCGGCGGCGTGGCGATAGTCGGCGATCAGACGGCCGATTTCGGCCGTTTCCAGCGCGCGCGGCATCGATGGGCGGTCGAAACCTTCGCTTTCAAGGAAAACCTGTTCATTGGCCTGGATGGCCGATGGCGCCACCGGCGCGACGCCGTTGGCCTGCAAACTGACGTGTGACATACGGCCGACGTGCCACAGCTGGCAGACGATCTTGCCGCCGGCGGCGTGCACGGCATCGGTGACGCGACGCCATGCGGCCACCTGCTCGGCGGTGTAGATGCCGGGAGTGAAGGCGTAGCCACGCCCTTCGCGCGAGATATTGGTGGCTTCGCTGATAATCAGGCCGGCGCTGGCGCGTTGCCTGTAATATTCAACGGCCAATTCGGAATGGACACCGTCCATATCGGCGCGCGAGCGGGTCAGCGGGGCCATGGCCACGCGGTTGGCGACGTCGATGGCGCCGATGCTGGCATTGGCGAATAACTGGGCTTGCGATGGGGTAGACATGGTTTCAATTCCTCATAAATGGTTGATGAAGAACAGCCTAACAGCCCCGTCCCGCCGCCGGGGTTAAACCTTGTAAAGCGGATGGCACATCGCCGATTAACCAATCTTTACCGGGGCGCCAGCGCGTCGCGCAGCAGGCTGGGCACGAGTCCGGTCCAGCGCTTGAACGAGCGGCGGAAGTTGGTGGCGTCGTGGAAACCGAGGTATTGCGCTACCGCTTCGTTGTCATAGCCGCGCATCTGGAACAGCTGCATCGCCACGTGCGCCCTTACCCGGTCCAGCTCGGCCTGGAAATGGCTGCCGTGGCGGGCCAGATGGCGTTTCAGCGTCGCCGGGCTGGTGCCGAAAGCGGCGGCACTGCCTTCCAGCGTCGGTCCCATGCGGATATTTTCCAGCAGATAATCGTATAAGGCGGTCAGCAGGCTGGGCGTCAGGGCTGACGCTTCGCTTGCCATGCCCTGCATTGCCACCGACGCCGCCATCGCGTTGCCGCGCGGCCAAGGCCGGTCCAGCCATTGTGGATCGATCAACATCGCATCCAGATGGCAGTTGAAGCGCAGGTCGCTGCCCAGGTGGACTTCGTGCTGCTCCACGTGCGCCGGTGCGCTGCGGTTGATGCAGTAACGCCATGGCAGCCGTTCGCCGCTGAGCCAGCGGCACATTGCCGTTACCGCCGTCATGTGCATTTCCACCAGTGCCGGCAACTGGCTGGGGGCGCCAAAACTGTCGGTCCAGTACAGCACGGCCAGGCCGCCTTCCTCGCGCAGCCGGGGTGTCAGCAGCGGGCATAGCCGGGCGTGGCCGGCGCACAGGATTTCCAGCGCCTGGCGCAGATTCTGCCCTTGCAGCAATGCATGGCTGAGAGCGCCGTAGTGGCCAGGCAGCATCTGCTGGCCCAGCATGAAGCTGCTGTCGGCGCTGTCCAGCGCGCGCATGATATTGGCCAGCAGTTGCAGATATTCCTGTGGCGTCAGCAGCGTATCGGCGGCCGGCATGTCCCAGCCTTGCAGGCCGCTGCCGCCCAGCAGCTGCTTGCCTTCGTGATGCAGGTCATGGCTGCATGCATAGTCGAGCACCAGCGCCGGCTGGTGCTGCGCCGGGATGAATCGGTCGCCGTTTTGCCGGTAGGCGATCACGCCACCGCCCCGGCCGCGCGCTCTTCGGCTTGCAGGGATAATTCCCGGCTTAGTTGCGCCAGCAGCACGTCGGGTGCCGCATCGGCCAGTGCGCTGGCATGGCGCACGGTGATGTGGACGCGGCCGTGTTTGGCGTAGTGCCGCATCTGGCCGACCATGGTGGACAGGTGGCGCGCCAGCGCGTCGGCCTCGGCGGCGCTGGTATCCGGCATCAACAGTGCGAAGCGGTCGCCGGCGTAGCGGCACAGCAGGTCGTCGTTGCGCAGGTTCAGCAGCAGCATGTGGCCAACCGCCTGCAACACGCGGTCGCCCTCGCGCTGGCCGAATTCGCGGTTAATCAGGTGGAATCCATCGATATCCAGCAGCACCAGCGCGCAAGGATGGGATGGGCGGTGCGACTGTTCATGCTGGATCTGGCGGCGCAGGTAGTCGGCGTTGGCCAGCTGGGTGATGCGGTCGAACGCGCGGTGATCGCGGAACAGCCGCTCACGCTTCTGCAAGTGCTCGTTGAGGCGGAACTGTTCATGGCGCCAGTAATACATGCCGCAGGTGACGAACAGCATGCCCAGGGGCACCAGCGCTTCCAGCCAATGATCCCAGCGCGCGGTTTTGCTGATGGCGTAGAACTCGTCCATGCAGTCGGCAAATGAGCCGATCATGATCATCGCCAGGCCGCCCGCCAGCAGCCGCGTCACCAGGCCGCCCGGCCGGCTGCTCAGCGTGAACAGCACCCAGCTGCCAGCCATGACAGCGGTGCCGCCTTCGCTGACGATGTCGGTCCACTTCCAGAGGGCAAATGGCTTGGCCACGCCCAGCGTCGAATACAGGAACACGCAGGCGACCAAAGCCAGGCCGGAGACGATCAGCGTAAAGCGGTGTAATTGGAGCATAGGTATGAGATCAGGCTTGGTGAGTGCGGGCGCAGCATAGCCCTCGTTTGTGACCGCGCTGTGACAATCCACCGGATTGGCGAATTTCCAACACTCGCGGCCAGACAGGTGCAAACGGCTCACCGATATGCGCGTCTTCACAGTAATGTGCAGGCCGCCCCCGGCGCTTACCGTAGCGCCGCAGGTCATTCAAGCTCATTTCGGCTGTCCGTCCGACATTTCAGGCGGCAAGTGCAGTTGCCTGTCACGCAATTGAAATATTGGCTACCTAAAATCCGCCCCGTTCTCCCTTTCACTCACGGTAACCATGAAAATGACTGCACAGAAGAATTCGACTCCCCGCCTGTCGGCGTTGACCATCGGCGTGTTGGCCATGCTGGCCGGCGCCACCCACGCCGCCGCCCAGACCGGCGCGCAAGCCGACGCCGGCAATGCCGCCGCCGCATCGCTGGCCGCCAGCGCCAACAGCGTGGTCGTCAGCGGCCAGCGCTCCAGCCTGCGCAACGCCATCGCGGCGCAGGAAAAAGCCGACAATATCGTCAGCGTCATCAGCAGCGATGATATCGGTGGCCTGCCGGATAAAAACGCCGCCGAGGCGCTGGCACGCCTGCCGGGCGTGTCGGTTCAGCGCGACCAGGGCGAAGGCCGCTACGTCAGCGTGCGTGGCCTGGGCCCTGACCTGAATGCAGTCACCATCAACGGCGCGCTGGTGCCGTCGCCGGAAGCCGGTCGCCGCGCCGTGGCGCTGGATGTGCTGCCAGCCGGCCTGATCCGTTCGCTGGAAGTCAGCAAGACACTGACGCCGGACCAGGACGCCAACTCGCTGGGCGGCACCGTGGAAGTAAAAACCCTGTCCGCCTTCGACCTGCCGGGCAAGCTGCTGTCGGGCTCGATCGGCGCAAGCCGCGACCAGAACATCGGCAAGACCAGCCCGAACGCCAGCATCCTGTTCGCCGACCGCTTCCTCGACGGCAAGCTGGGCGTCGCCGGCGGCCTGAGCTACGAGAAACGTGAATTCGGCTCGGATAACGTTGAAACCGGCGGCGCTTGGGAAGATGGCAAGCTGACCGGCGTGGAACTGCGCGATTATCTGCCAACCCGCGAACGCCGTGCCGCCGCGCTGAACCTGGATTACCGCGAGACGGACAACAGCAAGTTCTTCCTGCACAGCTTCATCAGCGATTTCAGCGACGACGAGGTACGCGACCGCCTGACCATCAGCAACATCGCCAATGACGGCCTGGCTGTTGGCGAAACCGCCTCGGCACGCGGCGAGCGTCGCCTGCGCCAGCGCAAATACACGCAGACCATCAGCTCGGTCGTGGCGGGCACCGAACAGAAATGGGACCGATGGAAGCTGGAAGTATCGGGCGGCATGAGCAAGGCCAAGGATGACGCACCGGAATCCATCAACGATGCCCGGTTCCGTGGCAAAAGCAACTTCAGCAATGTCGGCTTCACCGACACGCAAGTGCCGCGCCTGACCGGCCCGGACGCGCTGTACGACGCCAGCAACTACAAGCTGAACTCGCTGGGCCTGAAACAGAGCTACGCCGAGGACAAGGAACACCACCTCCGCTTCGACCTGGGCCGCAAGTACGAGCTGGGCGAAGGCACCGGCAAGTTCAAGTTCGGCGCCAAACTGAGCCGCCGCGAAAAAGAAAGCGACACCGAAGCCTGGTCCTACGACAGCAAACAGATCGGCAGCGCCAGCACCGCGCTGAGCGATTATGTCACCGGCAGCGAACTGGATTACAAGCTGGGCCGCATCGGCAAGGCGATAAATCCCGCCACCATCCGCCAACTGGTCGCCGGCCTGAGCCGCAAGGATGCACGGGTGCTGGTCGATTCCACCGTGGACGACTACCGCCTGAACGAAGACATCGACGCCGCCTACCTGCAACACAGCTATGACGTCGACGCCTGGCACTTGCTGGCTGGCGTGCGTGTCGAGCGCACCCGCTTTGAAGCGGCCGGCAACAACATCAACGAGGAAGACGAAACCATCGCCGCAGTCAGCCGCAAGCGCTCGTACAACAACTGGCTGCCAACGCTGCAGGCCCGCTACGATCTGGACAGCAAAACCAGCGTGCGTGCGGCCTGGACGCACTCCGTGGTCCGAGCCAACTTCGACCAGCTGAAACCGGGCATCAGCCAGGCCAGCGACACCGAGGCCACCATCGGCAACCCGGACCTGGCGCCGCTGAAATCGACCAATCTCGACCTCGGCATCGAGCGCGTGCTGGGCGAAGACGGCGCGGTATCAGCCTATGTGTTCCACAAGGACATCAAGAATTTCACCTACACCACCAATCTGGCGGGCAGCGGCGCCTGGGCTGACTACAGCTCGGCGATCACCTACGCCAATGGCGACAAGGCCAGTGTCAAGGGTATCGAACTGTCGTACACGCAGCCGCTGCGCATGTTGCCGGCGCCGTTCAACCATCTGATCATCGGCGCCAACGGCAGCCTGACCCGTTCGGATGCGAATATCGCCCGCTTCGACACCGACGCCAAGCGCATGCGTTCGCGTAGCATCAACCTGCCGGGCCAGTCGGACCGCGTGATGAACCTGATGCTGGGCTACGAAGACGGCCCGTTGAGCGCGCGTATCGCCGTCAATTACAAGTCCCCGTACCTGCTCGAACTGGGCGATGATATCCTCGACAGCAAGCAGGACCGCATCGTCGATACACAGAAGCAGGTGGACTTCTCGGCCTCGTACCAGATCAACAAACAGCTCCAACTGAATTTTGAAGCTGCCAACCTGAACAACGAGAAGTATTACACCTACCTCGGCAGCAAGGCTTACAACGCCCAGTATGAGCAATATGGCCGCACCTACAAACTGAGCCTGAAAGTGAGCCTGTTCTAATGAAGAAGTCTGTGATCACGACTATTATTCTGGCGGCGCTGGCCGCCAGCCAGGCTGTCTTGGCCGCACCAGCCCTGCCGGGACTGACCGCCCAGGCGCATGAACTGGCCGCGCTGCCGGGCGGCGGCTGGCTCAGCATCGACAAGACCGCGCTGCGCCTGCTGGACGCCAACGGCAAAGAGCGTGCCCACTTCAATGTGCGTGCCAAGCACCTGGATACCCGTCCGCTGGGTAAAAACGTGCTGGCGGTATTCGTCGACGCTAATAAGGAGGAGGCGATTCCACTGCTGGTGGATGTACAGGGTGGCACGCTGACCGCGCAAGCGCCCTTCCCTGCGCCGGCGTTCGGCATCGAATCCGCCTGCCTGTACCGCGACGCGCAGCAGCTCGATCACCTGTACCTGATCGCCAAGGACGGCCAGGCCGAGCAATGGGTGATGCAAGGCGACCAGCGCCAGCAAGTCCGCAAGCTGGCTTTGCCGCCGCACAGCAAGCATTGCCGCGCCGACGACAGCGCACACCAGTTGCTGGTCAGCGAGGAAAGCGCTGGTCTGTGGGCTTATAACGCCGATGCCGAAGGCGTACCGGGCCGCGAGGCGGTGCTGTTGAAACGTCCGTTTGGCACGCTGGAAAAAGGTGCCGGTGCGCTGGCGGTGCTGCCGGGCGGTGTCGCCGTGCTGGACGCCAAGGGCAAACAGCTGCATCTGGTACGTCGTGATGGCGGCAAATGGAGCACGGTTTCCGCCACCGACACCGGTTTCAAAGGGCCAGAACAGCTGGCCGCAAGCCTGGGCGCCGACAGCAAACTGCAACTGGCGGTAGGTGGCGAAGACGCCGGTTGGCAATTGCGTACGCCGGCATGGAGCGGCACGGCTGCGGCTGCCGGCGACGGCAAGGCTATCGTCATGGCACGTGCGCAGACCGAACCGGTCGCCCGCCAGGGGGATGCGGCGGACGATCCAGCCATCTGGCGTAATGCTGCCGATGCCACCGGTGCGCGCATCCTCGGCACCAACAAGAAGCAAGGCCTGCTAGTCTACGACCTGCAAGGCAAGCAGCTGCAATTGTTGGAAGTCGGCCGCCTGAACAACGTCGACGTGCGCCAGGACGTGACCGTCGGCGGCCGCAAGCTGGACCTGGCCGTCGCCACGCAACGCGATGAAAATAGCGTCATGCTGTTTGCCATCGATGCGCAGGGCAAGGTCAGCACCGCCGGCTCGTTCGCCACCGGACTGAAGAATATCTACGGCATGTGCTTGTATCGTCCTGCGGATGGCGGCCTGGAAGCGTTCATCAACGACAAGGATGGCACTTTCCTGCAATATCGCGTGGAATCCGATGGCAAGGCCATGACCGGCAAGCTGCTGCGCCGCTTCAAGGTCGACACGCAGCCTGAAGGCTGTGTGGTGGATGACCGCAACGACCGCCTGTTCCTCGGCGAGGAGCGTCGCGGCGTGTGGACGGTGTCGGCCAAGGGCGACGTCCCGGCCAAACTCAGCATGATCATGCCGGTCGGTCCGCAACTGGTGGCAGACGTTGAAGGCATGGGCATCTACCATGGCGACAAGGCTGACTACCTGGTGGTGTCCAGCCAGGGCGACAACAGCTACCTGATAATGGACGCCAAGGCGCCATACAAGGTGCGCGGCAGCTTCCGCGTCGGCTACAACCTGGCGGCCGGCATTGACGGCACCTCGGAAACCGACGGCCTGGAAGTCAGCTCCGCCAACTTCGGCGGCCCGTACAGCAAAGGCATGCTGGTGATTCAGGACGGCTACAAGCGCCTGCCGGACGGCCCGCAGAACTTCAAGTATGTCGCCTGGGAAGATGTCGCCAAGGCGTTGAACCTGGAATAAAGACCCATCCGCCGTCGTTCCCGCCTGCAAGGGAACGGCGGCTTATGAGCGGTAACGTACAGTGGACTCCTCTGGCTGGCGCTATGGTGCGGCTAACAAGAGGAGATTCCCATGGTCATCTGGATAGTTGCGGCGGTACTGGCCGCCATCGTCATCATGCTTGGCGTCGCCCCCCTGCGCCGCCGCTTCATCAGTCCCCATATCTACGCGCTGTTCAAGCGCATCCTGCCGCCGATGTCCGACACCGAGCGCGACGCGCTGGAGGCCGGCACCACCTGGTGGGACGCCGACCTGTTCTCCGGCCGGCCGGACTGGAAGAAGTTCATGCAGCTGCGCCATCCCGCGCTGACCACCGAAGAACAGTCCTTCATGGACAACGAGGTGCGCCAGCTGTGCGACATGGTGGATGACTGGGAGGCCACGCAAGTCTGGCAGGGCCTGCCGGAAGCCGCCTGGCAGTTTGCCCGCGACAAGGGCTTCCTCGGCATGATTATCCCCAAGCATTACGGCGGCAAGGCCTTCTCGGCCTATATGCATTCGCAAGTGGTGATGGCGTTGTCGACCCGCTGCTCTGCGCTGGCGGTGCAGGTGATGGTGCCCAATTCGCTGGGGCCGGCCGAGTTGCTGCTGCACTACGGCACCGACCAGCAGAAAGATTACTACCTGCCGCGCCTGGCCAAAGGCGAGGAAATCCCCTGCTTCGCGCTGACCAGCCCTTACGCCGGTTCCGATGCGGCTGCCATTCCGGACACCGGCATCGTCTGCATGGGCCGCCATGAGGGGCGCGAAACGCTGGGCCTGCGCGTCAGCTGGAACAAGCGCTATATCACGCTGGGACCGATCGCTACCCTGCTGGGACTGGCGTTCAAGGTCGAGGATCCGCAAGGTCTGCTGCCGGCGGACGTCACCCCAGGCATTACTTGCGCGCTGATCCCGGCCAACCATCCTGGCGTGGTCATCGGTCGCCGTCACTGGCCGCTGAATGCAGTGTTCCAGAATGGCCCGACCAGCGGCAAGGATGTCTTTATCCCGATGGAATGGATCATCGGCGGCCCACAGCAGATCGGTAAAGGCTGGCGCATGCTGATGGAATGCCTGGCAGCGGGCCGCGCCATTTCGCTGCCATCGGCCAGCGTCGGCACGGCCAAGCTGGCGGTGCGCGGCACCAGCGCCTACTGCGCGATTCGCCGTCAATTCAATACCCCCATCGGCAAGTTCGAGGGCGTACAAGAAGCGCTGGCGCGCATGGGCGCCAATTTGTACATGATGGATGCCGCGCGCCGGCTATCCGCGCTGGCCGTGGATCTGGGCGAGAAACCGGCGGTGATTTCGGCCATCGCCAAATACCATGTGACCGAGCGTGGCCGTGAAGTGGTCAACGATGGCATGGACATCCTCGGCGGTAAAGGCATCTGTATGGGGCCGTCCAATTTCCTGGGGCGCGCCTATCAGCAGATTCCGATCGCCATCACGGTGGAAGGCGCCAACATCCTCACCCGCTGCCTGATTATCTTCGGCCAAGGCGCCATTCGTGCTCATCCCTATGTACTGAAGGAAATGCGCTCCACGGCGGACAGCGACCAGGAACGCGGTCTGCGCGATTTTGACGCCGCCTTCTTCGGCCACATGGGCTTCACCATCGGCAATGCCGTACGCGCGCTGTGGTACAGCCTGACCGGCGGCATCACCGCGCCGTCTCCCGGCAAGGCCGCGCCGGAAATGCGTCGCTATTACCGTGCGGTTGGGCGGCTGTCGACCGTGTTTGCGCTGATGACTGATCTGTCCATGTTCACGCTGGGCGGCGACCTGAAACGGCGCGAACGCATTTCGTCGCGGCTGGGCGATGCGCTGTCGATGCTGTACCTGATCAGCGCCACGCTCAAGCGCTTCGAGGATGAAGGCCGGCAGGAGCAGGATGCCGCCTACGTTCACTGGTCGGTGCAGGACGCACTGTGCAAGGCGCAGTCCGCGCTGGACGGCGTATTGGCCAATTTCCCGAGCCGTGTGGCGGCGTTGCTGGCGCGTCTGCTGGCCTTCCCGTTCGGCCTGCCTTACGCTGCGCCGACGGACAAGCTGGGCGGCCAGATCGCCACCGCCATGCAAACCCACGGCGGCGCCCGCGAACGGCTGCTGGCCGGCAGCTTCCTGGCCGACGACTTGCGTGATCCGGTGGCCTGCGGCGAGCTGGCGTTTGGCCTGCTGGCCTTTGTCGACAGCATCGAGCACCGCCTCAAGCCGGCAATCAAGGGCGGCGCGCTGCCGCCGGTACCGCAAAGTCTGCCGGCGATGGAAGAATGGATCGCCCGCGCCGCATCGCAAGGTCTGGTAACGCCCGAAGAGCGCCGTGCGATGTCCGACTTTGCCCGCTACACCGACCTGTCGGTGCATGTGGACGATTTCCCGCCAGACCTGAACGCCGCCGCCGATGCGGCACAGCGGCGCAAGATGTCCGTCCGCGCAGAAAAAGCCGAGGTGTAAAACCAAGCTTGCGCTTCCAGCCAGACTCGCGCTAGAATGAGAATAATTCTTATTCACTAAAACACAGCATGACTAGCGCGAAGTACCCGCTGCAGCAAGACATGGCATCGCTCTACGGCGAGCACCATGCATGGCTGCTGGGCTGGCTGCGCAAGCGCTTGGGCTGCGGACACCATGCGGCGGATGTGGCGCAGGACACATTCCTGCGGCTGGTCAGTGCCGGCGACAGATTGCCGCGACTGGATGAGCCGCGCGCCTTCCTCACCACCACCGCCAAGCGCTTGCTGACGGACCGCAGCCGCCGGCAGGCCATCGAGCAAGCCTATATGCAGGAGCTCGAAGCGCTGGCCGGGCAACTGCCCTGCTTCCCCTCGCCGGATGAGATCCTGATCGCAGTGCAGTCGCTGGAACGCATCGCCGCAGCGCTGGAGCGACTGTCGGTGCGCGCCCGCGACGCTTTCCTGCTGCATTTCCTCGAAGGTGAATCCCACGCCGTTATCGCCGCGCGGCTGGGCGTGTCCACCCGCATGGTGCACAAGTACCTGGTGCAGGCGCTGTTGTCGTGCGACGCCGCTGTGGGCCAGGCGTGTCTGTAAGCGCCGAACAAAGCCGGATCGCCGAACAAGCGGCCGAGTGGATCATCTCGCTCAGCGCCGATGATGCCGGCAGCCGCCCTGAGCTGCGCGCCGGTTTCGAGGCGTGGAAGCGGCAAGACCCGCGTCACGCCGCCGTCGCGCAGCGCATGGAAACCATGTTGGGGCAGCTGGCGGCGCATGACAGCCGCCCGGCCCGTGCCGCGCTGGCTGGCGCCGGACGCATATCGCGCAAGCAGCGCACCGTTCGCATTGTGGCAACACTGATGGTCGCGCTGGCGGTTGGCACCGTCGCGCTTGGGCTGCCGATAACCCAACCATCGCTGATGCTGGCGGATATCCGTACCGGCGCTGGCGAATGGCATACCCGCGTCATGCCGGATGGCAGCCGCATAGTGCTGAGCAGCGGCAGCGCGGTCGACCTGCATTTCACCCGCGAACAGCGGGTGGTGCGCCTGTTACGGGGCGAAGTGATGGTCGATGTCGCGCGCGACCCGTCAAGGCCTTTCGTGGTACAGACCGACGATGGCAGCATACGCGCGCTGGGCACGCGTTTCACAGTCGAGCGTGTCACGCACGGCACTGACCTTGCGATGCTGGAGTCGAAGACCGAAGTGCGGGCGCTGGACCAGCAGTCGCCCACCATCGTCAAGGCCGGCGAACAAGTACGCTTTACCCGTGGCGCGGTTGGCCCGGTCGCGGCCGTGGACACGGTCAGCGTGGCCGACGCCTGGCGCGATCGTCAGCTGGTGGTGCAAGGCCGGCCGCTGTCCGAGGTGCTGGAGCAACTGGCGCGCCACCGGCGCGGCATCATTCAATATGACGAACGCCAGATCGCCGGCATGCGGGTCAGCGCCGTGCTGCCGCTGGACGACACCGACCGCGCGCTGCACCTGCTGCTGAATAGCTTCCCGACGCTGCGCATCCGTACCATCACTTCCTATGTGGTGCTGGTGGACGCACCGGCATCCTGAAAAAAAACGCACAAGACAGTTCCGGTTGGCGTCCGTCGCGCGTCAAGGTCTATGTAAAGCAAGCAAACAGACCAACCGAAAGCTGAAACTCATGTCCAAACAAGTACACCGCACCACGCTGGCTCGCCTCCCCCTGGCCCTGCGCCTGATCTTTGGCTCGGCGCTGGCGTTGAGCGCCGCCGGCACGGCCCTGGCGCAAACCGCCAGTGTTCAATACGATATTCCCGCCGGCCCGTTGATGGAGGCGCTGAACCGCTACGCCCAGCAGTCGGGCGTGGCCATTGCGCTGGATGCCGACAAGGTCCAAGGCCTGCGCAGCCCCGGCCTGAAAGGCAGCTACAGCGTGGAAGAAGGCTTCAACGCCCTGCTGCGCGACAGTCCTTATGTCATCGGCCGGACCAGCGCCGGCTACGTGCTGCAAGCCCGTGCAGCGACGCCGCCGGCAGCGCAGCGCGGCGAGCAATCCCTGGCGCCGGTGACGGTCAATGCGACGCTGCTGGCCGACGAGCTGCCATCCACCTATGCTGGCGGCCAGGTGGCGCGCGGCGCGCAACTCGGCATTCTGGGCAATACCGGCACCATGAATACGCCGTTCAACCTCACCGCCTATACCGCCGGCCTGATTGAAGACCAGCAGGCGTCGACCGTCGGCGCGGTGCTGCTCAACGATCCCTCCGTGCGGTTCACGACGTCGGAAGGCCACATTTACGAGAACTTCAGCATTCGTGGCTTCGAGATCAATGGCGAGGACCTTGCGTACAACGGCCTGTATGGCTTGTCGCCGTATGGTCACGCGCCGACCGAGTTTATCGAGCGGGTGGAAGTGTTGAAAGGTCCCGGCGCACTGTTGGGCGGCATGTCGCCACAGGGCGGCGTCGGCGGCGTTATCAACCTGATTCCCAAGCGCGCGGGCGACAAGCCGCTGCTGCGCCTGACCACCGATTACACTTCCGACGCGCAGTATGGCGTGCATCTGGACGCTGGCCAGCGTTTTGGCGAGAACGGCCGCTACGGCGTGCGTTTCAACGGCGGCTACCGTGATGGCAAGGTGGGCGTCGACGACCAGAAGAAGCAGCGCGAACTGGCCTCGATCGCACTGGATTATCGCGGCACGCAGCTGAACGCCTCGCTGGACGCCTACACCGACCGCGAGGAGATCGACAACGGCAGCTCCTGGATGGCGTCCTTCCCCGCCAGCGGCGTGATCGCGCCGCCGAAAACCGGCACCAATCTGCTGCGCGGCATCCACGGCACGCTGGACAACCAGGCGATCGCGTTGCGCGGCACCTATGAATTCAACGAGAACATCACGGCCTACGCCGCGCTCGGCCAGCTGCGCTACCGCTACGAAGGCTACATCAACGGCACGCGTGCGGCTATCCGCAACACCGCTGGCGACTATGTCGGCAATACCTTCAACCAGCGTGGTTCGGTGGACACCACCTCGGGCGAGGCAGGCGTGCGCGCAAACTTCGTCACCGGCTCGGTGAAGCACCAGGTAGTGGCCAGCTATACCTCGCTGGAATTCGATACCGGACGCGCCACCGCCAGCACCAGCGCGAACTACAATTCGAATATCTACCATCCTGTCGTGCCGACGCTGGCGGCCGATCCGGGACGCGCGCCGAAGGTCGGCGCCACCGCGCTGCACAGCTTTGCGCTGGCCGATACCTTGTCTTTCGCCGATGACAAAGTCATCCTGATCGCCGGTGCCCGCGAACAGCAGGTTAAAACCCGTACGCTGAACGGCAGTACCGGCGCTGTCACCGCGTATTACAACAAGCGCGCGCTGACGCCAGCCGTCGGCGTGGTGATCCACCCGTGGACGCCGGCTGTTTCACTGTATGCCAACTATATTGAAGGCCTGAGCCAGGGCGGCACGGTCTCCGATCTCACCGCAAAAAACTATGGCGAGGTATTCGCGCCGTACAAAAGCAGGCAGCTGGAAGGTGGCGTCAAGTGGGATCAGGGAGAATACGGCAACACCCTCAGCGTGTTCCAGATCGAACGTCCGAGCATGATCAAGGATGCCGCCTCCAACACCTATACCGACGACGGCGAACAGCGTAACCGCGGCGTGGAATGGAACACCTTCGGCCAGATTGGCGGCCAATTGCGCCTGCTGGGTGGCGCCGCTTACACCGAGGGCAAGATGACGCGTGGCGCCACGGCGGCGCTGACCGGCAAAACCATCTACGGCACGCCGAAGTGGAAGGCCAACCTGGGCGGCGACTGGACGGTGCCGGGCGCGAATGGCCTGATCGTCAATGCGCGTGTGGTGTACACCGGCAGCCAGTACGTCAACAGCGCCAACACCCAGCAGATCGACAGCTGGACACGTTTCGATCTCGGCGCCCGCTACAGCATGCACGTGCAAAGCCACCTGCTGCAGCTGCGCGTCAATGTCGAGAATGTGGCTGACAAGAGCTACTGGGCCGGCTCTTTCAATGACGGCTACGTGACGCAGGGCGCGGGCCGTACCTACAAACTGTCGGCATCGGTGGACTTCTGATGCGCCGCGCTTTCCTCCTCGGCGCAGCCGGCCTGATGGCCAGTGCGATGATGCCGGCGCTGGCGGCGTCCACCGCGCCCGAATGGCAGCCGGTGACGCTGCCGCAGGCGCGCCAGTTCGATCTGGTGTCGCGCCACACCGGGCAGCGCTACCGCATCTTCGTCAGCGTGCCGGACACCGCGCCGCCGCCGGCCGGACATCCGGTGCTGTACGTCCTGGACGGCAATGCCAGCTTTCCCAGCATCGCGCTGATGGCGCGCACCGCCGCCCGCCGCAGCAAAGTCACCGGACTGCATGCGCCGGTGGTGGTCGGCATCGGCTACGCCAGCGGCGACGACTATGACAGTGCCGCCCGCGCGCGCGACTACACGCCGTCGGCGGGCGGCAAGGCCGGCAAAGGTGAAGGCGGCGCCGACCTGTTCCTGGACTTCATCGAACAGGAACTCAAGCCCTTGATCCAGGCTGCAGCGCCGGTCGATCTGCGGCGCCAGGGCTTGTTCGGCCACTCTTACGGCGGACTGCTGACGCTGCACGCCCTGTTCACCCGGCCGGCGGCGTTCCAGACCTATATCGCGGCCAGCCCGTCGATCTGGTACGCGGACCGCTACATCCTGAGCGAGGCCACCGGCCTGGCCACCGCGCGTGCCCGCCAGGCGCGCGTGCTGCTGACCGTGGGCGCATTGGAACAGGCCGCCGCGCCGCCTGGCGCCAAGCCTGGTGATCGCGCCGCCGTGCTGGCGCAAAAGCGCATGGTCGACGAAGCACGCGATCTGGCGACGCTACTGGACGCGCAAAAGCAGGCCTATGGCCTGGACCGTGTGCAGTTCTTCGAGCTGGCGCGCGAGAACCACGGCTCGGCGCTCTTCCCCGCCCTGTCGCGGGGCCTGGAATTTTTTCTGGAGTGAGCATGCATGCTGGTGTGATCGCCCTGGCCATGGGCATTAATCTGTTGTCGGCGGTACTGTTCTACCTGTCGGCGCCGCGCCAGCTATGGTTGGCGCAGCCTTTTGCGGCGCGCACCGGCCGCTGGATGGCGTCGGCCGCGCTGGCATCATCGCTGGCGCTGTGGCTGACGCAGGTGCAGGTCGCGACCGCGCTGTTCGCCGTGCTGACGCTGACCATGCTCCTGTTCTCCGTGCTGCCCTGCCTGGCCGCCTGGCATACGGTGCGGAGGCCGCAATGAAGCGGGATGTAAAGCAGGATGGTCTGAGTAAATCGCTGGCCGGCGTACTGCTCGGCTTTGCACTGTCCATGCTGGCCAGCGGCCTGTTTGCCTGGCTGACGCCGGGCGGGCCAGGCGCATCGAACAAATTCCAGGCGACGATGTGGGTGACGGCGCCGGTATGGGCAGCCATCATGTCGGGCGTCTACTTCTTCCGCAGCGGTGTGCAGGCCTGGTGCTGGTTGGGTGGCGCGACGTTGCTGGCCGGTGCAGCGCTGGCAGCGTGCCGCCATTTCCTCAATTAAGCGAGAGATCGACCATGCGCGCCGAGATTATCCGTACCTACAAATCCGTTCACACCTGGACCGGCATCGTGTGTGGCTTTGTGCTGTTCATTGCCTTCTATGCCGGCGCACTGACGATGTTCGAGGAAACGCTGTCGCGTTGGCCATCCTCGCCCTCCCGTCCCGCCATGGCGCCGTTGCAACACAGCCAGCAACTGATCGCCGATACGCTGGCGACGCGGCCGGACGCCCGCAAGGAATTCACGCTACACCTGCGCGATGACGAGCAGATCCCGGCGCGCATTACCTGGACCAAGGGCCGTGGCGACCGGCAGCCATGGACCGCCGACTATGCCAGTGACGGCAGCCTGCGCGTCGAACAGGCCAGGCCTTCGGGTATGGCGCAGTTTATCGACCATCTCCACCGCACCGGCGGTCTGCCGGGCAACGCCGAGGTCACGGAGTTCATCATGGGGCTGGTCAGCCTGGCTTATGCGGTGGCGCTGGTGTCCGGCACCATCGTGCTGCTTCCGTCGCTGCTGAAGGATTTCTTTGCACTGCGGGTCGGCAAGAACCTCAAGCGCATGTGGCTGGACGCGCACAATGTCATCGGCATCGCCAGTTTGCCGTTTCATATCGTGATCGCCCTCAGCGCCATGGTTTTTGGCCTGCACGACCAGATCTACGACCTGCAGGAGAAGCTGGTCTACAACGGCAATATGGCGCAGATCATGAAAGCGTCCAGTCCCAACAACGCGGTCAAGCCGGACCAGCGTCCCGCACCGATGCTGGCGCCGCAGGAACTGCTGGCGCGCGTGCGCGACTTCGCACCTGACTTCGAACCGCTGGCGATGCAGTATCGCGCGCCGGGAACGGCCGGCGCCACCGTGCGCATCGCCGGCAACGATCCGCGCTACATGATACGGCGCGAAGGCTTCCTGCTGATCAGCCCTGTCAGTGGCAAGATCGTCGATACCACGTATTTCCCCGGCAAGCAGAGTACCTGGACCGCGCCGGTGTCGGCTGCCTTCGCGCTGCACTTCGGCACCTTTGGCGGCGAGCCGGTGCGCTGGATGTATTTTGCGATGGGCCTCGGCGGTGCGATCCTGTTCTATACCGGCAATCTGCTGTGGGTGGAAACCCGCCGCAAGAACGCGCGCGGTGGAGAGCCGGTGCTGCAACGGCGCGCCGCCTACTGGCTATCGGCGGCCACAGTCGGCGTCTGCATCGGCAGCATCGCCGGCATTTCGGCAGTGATCGCTGCCGCCAAGCTGATGCCCGGCGACTGGCACCTGGCGCTCTATTACGCCGTATTCCTGCTGTGTTGCGGCTGGGCATTCTGGCGCGGCGCTGCCATGGCCGGCGCTGAATTGCTGTGGCTGGCTGCGATCACCACGCTGGCGATACCGGCAACCACCTTGTGGCATGCGCTGCAGGGTGCGGCCTGGCAGCACGCCTACGGCATTGATGCCGGCGCCGTGATCGGTGCGCTGGTCCTGGCGGTGCTGGCGCGCGCAGCGCGGCGCCGGCAACAACGCGGCATCAAGGATAGTGTCTGGTCGCCGGCAGCTACTGCGGCAGCAATGCCTGTAGCTCAGCCTCGCTAAATCCGGCCTGGCGCCGGGCTTCGAGGTTGAACGGGCCGCGCGGCATCGGTGCGTTGTACTGGCGGGCCAGCTCGGCATAGGTCGGAATCAAGTCCAGGCCGCGCTGGCGGCACAGGTAGCCGTACCAGCGGTTGCCGATTTCCACATGGCCGATCTCGTCGTGCAGGATGATGTCGAGGATGGCGGCCGCTTCCTTGTCGCCTGCCTGGAACAGTTTGGCGCGTAGCGGCGGGTTGGCGTCCAGCCCGCGCGCTTCCAGCGTGCGCGGCACCAGCGCCATGCGCGCCAGCACGTCGTCCGTAGTTTTTTCGACCATTTCCCACAGCGCGCCATGGCCGCTGAAATCGCCATAACGGTAGCCCAGCTTGCGCAAATGCTCAGCCAGCAGCGAGAAGTGATACGCCTCCTCCTTCGCCACCTGCAACCAGTCCGTGTAATACTCGGCCGGCATGCCGGGAAAGCGCCAGATCGCATCCAGCGCCAGGTTGATCGCATTGAATTCAATGTGTGCCAGCGCGTGAACCAGCATCGCCCGGCCTTCCGGCGTGTTCATCGCGCGGCGCCCGACGTGCAGCGGCGGCACCAGCTCGGGATGGTCCGGCCGGCCTGGAACGGGCGCTGACGAGGCCAGCGCCGCCTGCGTGTCCGGCAGACAGTCGCCGACGGACGACGCCAGCGCCATCGCGTACACCGCCGCCACCTTGGCCGCCGGATCGCGCTCCGTCAGGCAGGCAAGCGCGCAGGCGCGCAGTTCCGATGGGATGGCCATATTTTTTCCTTCGAATTTCACAAGGGCGATAGTTTAACACTACGTTCTTCGGGAACTCAGCCCTGTCCTACACCCACACCGCACGCGCACCTATACCTCAACCGTCGCGTCACCAGCATGATTACGCATGTCACCGCGTCATTGACGCGGGACCTCACTAACCACCACTGGAGACCATCATGAGCTACCTCGACCGCGACACCTATGGCATCTATCGCAGCGATAACTATGTCGATACCGACGATACGGGCCCTGGCCCACGCCTGATGGGCGCCGACACCCTGATTGGCGAAGACGTCTACAACCGCCAGGACGAAGACCTGGGCGATATCAAGGAAATCATGCTGGACATGCGCAGCGGCCAGGTCGCTTACGCCGTGCTGTCGTTCGGCGGCTGGCTGGGCATGGGCGACAAGCTGTTTGCCGTACCTTGGCAGGCGCTGCAACTGGACACCGTCAACAAGCGCTTCCTGCTGGACGTATCCAAGGAACACCTGAAAAATGCGCCAGGCTTTGACAAGGATAATTGGCCAGACATGGCCAGCACCGAGTTCAACACCCAGCTGCACAGCTTCTACGGCACCCAGCAAAACGTTGCCGGTGGCCTGACCTCCAGCGGCAGCGTCATGGGCAGCGGCACCGGCAGCCTGCAGAGCGATCCTGGCTACGGCAGCAGCACCGGCTCCGGCTCCGGCAATCTGTCGCGCTAAGTAAGCGGTCCTCCCTGCACCAAAATCGGGCATTCCTATTGGCACGCTTCTTGATAGAAGAGTAAGCGTGCCAAACTGGGAATGTTCGATATGCCAAAATTCTTCAATGAAATGACCGCAGATGGCCTGGCCCACACTGCCAGCGTCGAAGTCCGTGAGCATTACCGCGAGTTCTGTGGCTGGCTGCAGCGCCAGTCCGCCGACACCATCGAGCGCAAACGCGCTGAAGCCGACCTGACGTTTCGCCGTGTTGGCATCACCTTTGCCGTCTACGGCGACGATGCCGGCACCGAGCGGCTGATCCCTTTCGATACCATCCCCCGCATCATTCCAGCTGCCGAGTGGAAGCAGCTGCAAACCGGGCTGGTTCAGCGCGTCCAGGCGCTGAACATGTTCATCCACGATATTTATCACGAGCAGAACATCATCAAGGCCGGCATCATTCCCGCCGAGCAAATCTACAAGAACGCCCAGTACCGGCCGGAGATGCAAGGCATCAACGTCGCCTCCGACATTTACGCCCACATTGCCGGCGTCGACATCGTGCGCGCCGGCCAAGGCGAATTCTATGTGCTGGAGGATAATCTGCGCGTGCCGTCCGGCGTTTCCTACATGCTGGAAGACCGCAAGATGATGATGCGGCTGTTCCCTGAACTGTTCGCCCGCAACAAGATCGCACCGGTCGATCATTATCCGGACATGTTGCTGGATAACCTGCGTTCGGTGGCGCCGATGGGCATCAGCGATCCCACCGTGGTGGTGATGACGCCCGGCATGTACAACTCTGCCTACTTCGAACATGCCTTCCTGGCCCAGCAGATGGGCGTGGAGCTGGTCGAGGGCAAGGACCTGTTTGTCAGCGATAACACCGTGTTCATGCGCACCACGCGCGGGCGCAAGCGGGTGGATGTGATCTATCGCCGGCTGGATGACGACTTTCTTGACCCGCTGGCCTTCCGCCCGGATTCTTCCCTGGGCGTGCCCGGCCTGCTGTCGGTCTACCGCGCCGGCCGCGTCACGCTGGCCAACGCCATCGGCACCGGCGTGGCGGACGACAAGTCGATCTATCCCTATGTGCCGGACATGATCAAGTTCTATCTGTCGGAAGAGCCGGTGCTGAACAATGTGCCGACTTATCAGTGCCGGAAGAAAGAAGATCTGGACTACACGCTGGCCAACCTGCCGGACCTGGTAGTCAAGGAAGTGCACGGCGCCGGCGGCTACGGCATGCTGGTCGGGCCGGCGTCGACCAAGGCGCAGATCGAGGATTTCCGCCAGCGCCTGATCGCCCGCCCGGACGGCTACATCGCCCAGCCGACGCTGGCCCTGTCCGCCTGCCCCACCTATGTCGAGAGCGGCATTGCGCCGCGCCACATCGACTTGCGGCCGTTTGTGCTGTCCGGCAAGACGATTTCCATGGTGCCGGGCGGCCTGACCCGCGTGGCCTTGCAGGAAGGCTCGCTGGTGGTCAACTCGTCGCAAGGCGGCGGCACCAAGGATACCTGGATACTGGAGAGATAATATGCTGAGCCGAACCGCAGACCATTTGTTCTGGATGGCGCGCTATACCGAGCGCGCTGAAAACACCGCACGCATGCTGGATGTCAACGTACAGACGTCGATGCTGCCGCAATCCGACGAGGAAAACGCCCAGGGCTGGCGCGCCCTGCTCGGCATCTCCGAGCTGCAATATGCGTTCAACCAGAAATACCAGTCGCTGGAAGGAAGCGAGGTCATCGATTTCATGGTGCGCGATCCTGGCAACTCGTCATCGATCGTGGCCTGTCTGACGCAGGCGCGTGAAAACGCCCGCGCCGTGCGCGGCACACTGACCACCGAAGTCTGGGAAATCCAGAACCAGACCTGGCTGGACATGCAACGTCGTCTGCAAAGCGACCTTCTGGAAACCGATCCCAGCAAGTTCTTCGAATGGGTCAAGTACCGTTCCCACCTGTCGCGCGGCGTCACGCTGGGCACCATGCTACGTGACGAGGCCGTGCATTTCATCCGGCTTGGCACCTTCCTGGAGCGCGCCGACAACACCGCCCGCATCCTCGACGTCAAATACCACGGCGGCGCGGCGGAAAACGGTGGCGAGAACATGAGCCAGCGCGACTTTTATTACTGGGGCGCGATGCTGCGCTCGGTGTCCGGCTTTGAAATTTACCGCAAGGTTTACCGCGACGTCATCACGCCGGCACGCATCGCCGAGCTGCTGATGCTGCGCGCCGACATGCCGCGCTCGCTGCTGGCCTGCATGGATGAGGTGGTGCAGAACCTGCACGAGGTGCGCAACGATGTTTCGTCCGATACCGAACGCTTCGCCGGCCGCCTGCGCGCCGAGCTACAGTTCGGCAGGATCGACGACATCCTGGCGGACGGCCTGCACGACACGCTGACCCGCTTCCTGGCCAATATCTATGAACTGGGCAACCGCGTCAGCCGCGATTTCCTGGTGCCGCTGGCGGCGTAACAGAAAGGTTTATCCATGCGACTGACCATACGGCACGAAACCAGATATACCTACACCCTGCCGCTGGCCTACACCATCCAGCAACTGCACCTGACGCCACGGGTCGAACCGCAGCAGCATGTGCTGTCCTGGAACCTGTCGACGCCCGGCCATGTGCACGCCTATGCCGATGCTTATGGCAACCAGTCACACATGATGACCATGGATGTGCCGCACCAGGCGCTGTCCATCATCGCCAGCGGCTTGGTGGAGACGGTGGCGCCGGAGCGCGGCCGCATCGTCGCCGACGCGCTGTCGCCGCTGATTTTCACCGTGCCGACGCGGCTGACGGCGGCCACGCCCGGTATCCTGGAGCTGGCCGCCTCCTGCTTGCCGGACGGCAAGGCCATGACGCGCGACCTGATGTGCCTGGCCGAGCACATCTTTGGTGCGGTCCGGTATCAAAGCGGTGCGACCCTCGTGTCGACGACCGCCAGCGATGCCCTCGCCCTCGGTCAGGGCGTGTGCCAGGACCATGCGCACCTGTTTCTGGCCTGCTGCCATGCGCACGGGATTCCGGCGCGCTATGTGTCCGGCTATATCGACCCGGGCAACACCGGGCATGCCGCCAGCCACGCCTGGGTCGATGCCTGGGCGGAGGACCGCGATTACACCGGCTGGGTCAGTATCGACGTCACCCACGCGCGGCAGATGACCGATGCCTATTGCCGTCTGGCGATCGGCCGTGACTACGACGGTGCGGCGCCGGTGCGCGGCATGCGCCGGGGCGGCGGCACCGAGTCTCTGAGTGTCGACGTACAGATCGTGCCCCAGTGACAGTGTAAAATAACGCTACTTCAGATCAAGAATTTTAAAATGACTTATTGTGTGGGCATGCGCCTGAATGCCGGGCTGGTGTTTTTATCCGATTCGCGTACCAACGCGGGTGTGGACCAGGTTGGCACGTTCCGCAAGATGAGCGTTTTTGAGATGCCCGGCGACCGCATGATGGTCATGATGACGGCGGGGAATTTGTCGATTTCGCAATCAATCCGCCAGCAGGTGGCGGAGCTGAGGACCGCCGACGGCCACAGCATCTGGACTGCGCCGACCATGTACGAAGCAGCGCGCATCCTCGGCGAGGCGGTGCGCCAGGTGCACGAGCGTGACGCCAAGGCGCTGGCGGACTTCGGCATCGAATTCAATGTCAGCATCATCTTTGGCGGCCAGATCAAGGGCGAGCGTTGCCGCCTGTTCCAGATCTACTCGGCCGGCAATTTCATCGAATCGCACGATGAGAATACTTATTTCCAGATCGGCGAGGCCAAGTACGGCAAGCCCATCATCGACCGCGTGGTCAGCCCTGCCACCTCGCTCGATGACGCCGCCAAGTGCGCGCTGATTTCGATGGATTCCACGCTGCGGTCGAATGTCTCGGTCGGCCTGCCGCTGGACTTGCTGGTGTATGAAAGCGACAAGCTGGCAGTCAGTCATTTTGTAACAATTGATGAGCGGAACGAGTATTTCCAGATGATACGCAGCACCTGGGGCGAGCAATTGAAGCGTGTTTTCGAAGGGCTGGAAGTGCCCGTTTGGAACGCTGCACCTGAAACACCAGGTAATGTGTTGCATTCATCCAACACTAGCAGCAAGCCGGTGCGGGTGGCGCCGCCCGCCGACGTGGCAGCCAGCGCAGTGCCCACCGCGCCGTTGCAAACCCTGTCCCAGCATTTTCACGACGGGCAACAGTAAGCGGCGTGGCGTGTGATAGGATAAAAACAACCTGTCATGGAGTTTGGGCATGAGTGAAGAAAGCATCTTCTCGGTCGATACGCTGGTGAAGTACATGGGGAATGATGACAAGGCGCTTGGCATTGTCACCAAGATCGTTCGCGACGCCTGCGCGCCCCGCATGGCACCGTTTGAGCAGGCCGGCGCTGCGCTGCGCGAGGACCGCCTGCCGGACGCCGGCAAGATCTTTCACAGCCTGCGCGGCTCGATCGGCGCGCTGGGCGCCAAGCGCCTGGTCAGCGCGTCGCTGAAACTGGAACAGGCAATCGCCGAACGTAACCAGGACACCATCCCGCCGCTGTTCGCCGCGCTGGAATCCGAATACCAGCTGGTGTTACGCGATGCCGACGACTGGCTGCGGCGTAACACGCCAGCGGGCGCCTGAGCCTCGTCCATCATTCACCATTTATGAAGTGTGGCAGATGCTGCGTTGCACCGCAGCTGGGCTTGCACGCCGTCAATTTTGCCATTAACGAATGGTTACAATTGTTACCCGCAATTGCTACCTATATACCGGTTGCGGAAAATCTTCATGATAATATCGCCAGCACTTGCAATCGAGATGCGCCATAGGTACGAAAAAGCTGTGCTTGCGCTGGTACTTACGGCCAGCTTTGAAGAATCTGGATGCGAAAACTTCATTGCTAACGTTATTGTTTAAGCGGCAATTTGCCGAGATGCAAGTATAATGGTGCATTGCGTCGAATCACATGACAGCGCACGTGCTGCAGCTTTAATCTAAGGTATTTAATTTATGGAATTATTCAACAAGTCTGGTGTATTGATATCTTCGGTGCTGGTGAGTGTCGGCGCTTTGATAGCCTGCCAGGCCCAAGAAGATGCCATTCCATCGTCGACTGTGATTGAAGCCGCCGCCATGCAAATCGGCCCGGCAGGCCAGCCTGCCGCCGAACGCCGCCTGCAGGAGTGGGCAGACCAGGGTTCGCCAGTGGCCCAGCGTGAACTGGCGCTGCGCTATCTGTCCAACCCGGACAAGCGTCACGAGGCGATGCAGCTGTTTGAACGTGCCGCCAGCGCCGGCGATGCCCAGGCTGCGGTGGGCCTGGTTGGCATGGCGCATGACGGCAGCGCCGCGCTCAGCGCGGGCCGCGCCATCAAGGAAGCGGCAACCGCCAACTATATCGCGCGTTGAGTGAACACTGCCTCAAGCGACTGAGCCGCCCACCGCCCCGGTGTCGCGGCTTTTTTCTTATGGAGTGAAGCATGGACCGCTTGCGTGCGCTGGAAGTGTTCGTGGAAGTCGTCAAGCGTGATGGTTTTGCCCGCGCCGCCGAGGCGCTGGACACGTCGCCAGCCAATGTCACCCGCTATATCAGCGACCTGGAATCCCATCTGCAAACCCGGCTGCTGAACCGCAGTTCGCGCAAGATGTCGCTGACGTCCAGCGGCGAGGCGCTGTTCGAGCGCGCCAAATCCATTCTCGATGACGTCGCCGAAGCGGAAGCCATCGTTTCCTCTGCCGCCTTGCAGCCGCACGGCGTGCTACGCGTCAACGCCCCGCTCAGTTTTGGCGTGCTGCACCTGGCGCCGCTGTGGGCCAGATTCATGCAGCTGTACCCGGAAGTGCAGCTGGATGTGTCGCTGAACGACCGTGTGGTCGATATCGTCGAGGAAGGCTACGACATGGCGGTGCGCATCTCGCGCGCCGGTTCGGCGTCCAATGTGGCGCGCAAGCTGGCCACCTCGCACAATGTGCTGTGCGCCTCGCCGGAGTATATTCAGCAGCGCGGCATGCCGCGCACGCCTGCCGAACTGTTGCAGCACGATGGCATCGGTTACAGCTATGCCGTCAACGCCGATGAATGGCAGATGCTTGACGCCGGCGGCCAGCAGCATACCGTCAAGATGCCTTGCGTGATGCATACCAATAACGGCGACACGGCGCGCGCCGCTGCGCTTGGAGGGCTGGGCATCATCTGGCAGCCCACCTTCCTGATCGGTGCCGACCTGCGCGCCGGCCGTCTGCAACGCGTGCTGCCGGATTACCAGCTGCCCGACATGGACGTGCTGGCCGTCTACCCAAGCCGCCGCCACCTGAGTGCCAAGGTGCGGGTGATGATCGATTTTCTGGTGCGCGAGCTGGCGGGCACGCCACCATGGGACCGCACCGGCTGAGCGCTAGACGGACAGGTGCTCCTCGTACCAGCGCAGGGCCTGCCTGAGCCCTCGCCGCAAGTCGTGCGTGGGCAGGTAGCCAAGCAGCTGCGTCGCCTTGGTGATGTCGGCCTGCGAATGGCGCACATCGCCCGGCCGGAACGGTGCGTATTGCGGCTGGTAATCGCGCAAATGCGGATGCCGTTCAACCAGCAGCTCGTGTAACAGCAGATAGAGCTCATTCAGGCTGGTGCGTGCGCTGAGCGCCACGTTGTAGACCTGGTTGACTGCGGCAGGCTTGGCGGCCAGCGCGGCCAGCAAGTTGGCCTGGATGGCATTCGCAACATAACAAAAATCCCTGCTGCTTTCGCCATCGCCATTGATGACCAGCTGGCGCTTGCCTACCATCGCGGCTATCCATTGCGGAATCACGGCGGCGTAGGCGCCGTTGGCGTCCTGGCGCGGGCCGAACACGTTGAAATAGCGCAGGCCGATGGTCTCCAGCCCGTAGCAGCGTGCATACACGCCGGCATAGAGTTCGTTGACGTGCTTGGTCAATGCATAGGGCGACAAGGCATAGCCAATGTGCTGTTCCTGCTTCGGCAAGCCTGGATGGTCGCCATACGTCGCGCTGGAGGCGGCGTAGACCACGCGCCGCACGCCGGCGTGACGGGCGGCATCCAGCATGTTCAGCTGGCCGGCGATATTGATATCGTTGCAGAGCAAAGGATCGTCCAGCGAGCGGCCAACAGAGCCGAGTGCTGCCTGATGCAGCACGTAGTCGGCGCGGTCGCAGGCCTGATGGCAAATGGCCATGTCGCGCACATCACCCTCGATCAGCTCGAAACAGCGCCAGGCACCGGGGCCGACCAGCTCGCGCACCTGGTCCAGATTGTGCTGGTAGCCGGTCAGGAAATTGTCGACGCCGACTACCCGCTGCCCCTGCTCCAGCAGCGATTGCAGCAGGTTGGAGCCGATGAATCCCGCCACGCCAGTGACCACCCAGCGATATTGCCGCCCTTCCAGGTGCTCACGCAACAGCTGGTAGGCGCTGGTGGCGGGTGTGCCGTTTTCGTAGTCGTTCATCACAGCCTCCATACATTCAGGCCGCTGGCGCGTAGCATGGCGGGATCGAATTGGGCTTTCAGGTCGATGAAGCAGCCGCTGGGCGCGACTTTTTCCAGCATTTGCGGCAGCGGCCGTTCCGCCAGTTCACGATGGGCCACTGCGGTAATCAATGCCTCGGCTGCTGGCAACTCGTCCCAGGCTTGCAGGCGCACGCCGTATTCGTGCAGCGCTTCACCTGCATCGGCCACCGGGTCGTGGACGTGGACTTGCAGGCCGTAGGATTCCAGTTCGCGTATCAGGTCGGCCACCTTGGAGTTGCGCAGGTCCGGACAGTTTTCTTTAAAAGTCAGGCCCAGTACGTTGACGTGACAGCCCTTCAGTTTAAAGCCGGCGCGTACCATCTCCTTGACCGTCTTTTCCGCAACGAACTTGGCCATGTTGTCGTTGATGCGGCGGCCGGCCAGAATTACATCTGGATGGTACATGCCCAAGGTGCCCATGCTGAACACCATGACCAAAGCAAACACCAGCGCCGGCCAATATGGCGGCCCGGCGGCGGATAGCCATAAAGGCGCGCTTGCAACCGCCGCCACCAGCAGGATGGACAGCTCCAGCAACAGCAGCATGAAGGCGATCCGCGACACATAATGATGGAAGATCCTGATCACGATAAGCTCCCCAGACGGAGCTTTCATGATGCGCAAGCGGAGCGCGGGCGTTTTGAGGTGCCACAACCGTAGCGCAATCCACCTTGCCAGAAGGGCTTTTTATGACGAGACTATGACAAATAGTCTATAGTCATGGTTCACTTCCTTCACGTAACGACGTAATCATGAAATTTGATGTTGCAATTGTCGGCAGCGGATTGGCCGGCCTGTCGGTCGCACTGCATCTGGCCGAAACGCGGACCGTAGCGATTGTTTCCAAACGTGCGCTGAGGGACGGCGCCAGCAACTGGGCCCAGGGCGGCATTGCCGCTGTACTGGACTCCGGCGACAGTCACACCCAGCACATAGATGACACCCTGATCGCCGGAGGCGGCCTGTGTGACGAAGGCGCCACCCGCTATATCGTCGAACATGGCCGCGAAGCGATCGAGTGGCTGATCGAGCAAGGCGTGCCATTCACCCGCGACGAGTCGGCGGAACTGGGCTTCCACCTGACACGTGAAGGTGGCCATAGCCAGCGCCGCATCATCCACGCCGCCGACGCCACCGGCAACGCGGTACAAACCACGCTGGAAGAAAAAGTCCGCGCCCATCCGAATATCACGCTGTTCGAGCATCATTGCGCCATCGACCTGATTACCTCCGATAAAGTCGACGGCGACAAGAAGACGCATGCACAGCCCAAGTGCTACGGCCTGTACGTCCAGGACGAGAAAACCGGTCAGGTTCACACCTTTGCAGCGGAACACACGGTGATGTGTACCGGTGGAGCCGGTAAAGTGTACCTGTACACCACCAATCCAGACACTGCCAGCGGCGACGGAATTGCCATGGCATGGCGTGCCGGCTGCCGTGTGTCGAACATGGAATTCATCCAGTTCCACCCGACCTGTTTGTACCACCCGTACGCCAAGTCCTTCCTGATCACCGAAGCAATCCGCGGTGAAGGCGGCTTGCTAAAGCTGCCGCCGGAAGCCGGCGCCGCCGCCGGCCAGCGCTTCATGCTGGCGCACGATGACCGCGCCGAACTGGCACCACGCGACGTGGTCGCCCGCGCCATCGACTTCGAAATCAAGAAACGCGGCCTGGATTACGTCCACCTGGACATCAGCCACAAGCCGGCTGATTTCCTCATCGAGCATTTCCCGACCATCTACGCGCGTTGCATGGAACTGGGCATCGACATCACCAAGGAACCGATACCGGTGGTGCCGGCCGCCCACTATACCTGCGGCGGCGTGGTCACCGACATGCACGGCCGCACCGACCTGCCAGGCCTGTACGCGGTCGGCGAGACCGCGTGCACCGGCCTGCACGGCGCCAACCGCCTGGCCAGCAATTCGCTGCTGGAATGCGTGGTGATCGGCCGCGCCTGCGCCATGGACATCACATCCAAGGAAAAAGGCGGCGTGCCTTATCTGCCGGATTGGGATGAGAGCCGGGTCACCGACGCCGACGAGGAAGTGGTCATCTCGCACAACTGGGATGAACTGCGCCGCTCGATGTGGAACTACGTCGGCATCGTGCGCACCACCAAGCGGCTGGAGCGCGCCCAGCACCGCATCACGCTGCTGAAGGAAGAGATCGACGAGTACTACCAGAACTTCCGCGTCTCGCACGATTTGCTGGAGCTGCGCAACCTGGTCGACGTCGCCAGCCTGATCGTCAACAGCGCCTTGCTGCGCCGGGAAAGTCGTGGCCTGCACTTCAGCCGCGACTATCCGGAAACACTGGCCAAGGCCCTGCCGACCATCCTGACGCCGCCGGCGCGCAAATAACGCACTGACATGCTCCTCGTCCGCCACGCCACCCACGCCGACATTCCCGCCATGGAGGCGTTGATCGCGCGTTCCGGCATCGAATTAAGCGCCGGTTTCTACTCGCCCGAACAGGCGCAAGCCGTAACGCGTTACGTATTTGGCGTCGATACGCAGCTGGTCACCGACCAGACCTACTTCGTCATCGAGAAGGATGGCCAGTTGGCGGCATGCGGCGGGTGGAGCAAGCGCAGCACGCTGTTTGGCGCCGACCGCACCAAGCAAGGCGCCGATCCGCTGCTCGATCCGGCAACGGAACCGGCCCGCATCCGCGCCTTCTTTGTCGATCCATCGGCGGCCAGACAAGGCCTGGGCCGCATGCTGCTGCAGCACTGCACCGAAGCGGCGGCAGCTGGCGGTTTTCACACGCTGGAACTGGCGGCGACCATGCCCGGCGTTCCGCTCTACTCCGCCTGCGGCTTCGACATCGTTGAACCGATCGAGATCACACTGCAAGGCGATGTGAAAGTGCCGCTGGCGAAAATGCGCAAGTCCATCAAGGCGTCGTAGCGCCGTGATGGCGCGCCAGCTTTTGCAGCGCGCCGTTCTTCTTCATCTCCAGCAGCAATTGGTCCAGCTGGATTGGCAAGTCGCGATAGCGCGGCGCCAGCGGAAACGCAAAGTAAGCATCCAGCACATCGATCAGCGGCGCCAGCGCCATCACCGTGTCCTGCAAGCCCAGCGCCTTGATCACCGGATCGGTGTCGCGCCGGTTCGATGCGAACAGCTCCACGTGGCCGCGCTCCAGCATCAACAGTCCGCTTTCCACGGTATTGGTCACGCTAAGGCGCAGTTGCGGCACCGCTTGCGTGAATGCCTGTCCGTAGCTCCAGCCATTGATGACCGCAATGCGGCGGCCGGCGAGCAAGGCGTAGTCGCTCCCCCACACCGGCATGGCGTCGGCGCGGACATAGAAGGCCAGTTCATCCTGGAAGAAGGCTTGATCGCTGAAGCGCAGGACGCGCTGGCGTTCAGTTGTTTTATATGGCGCGACCAGCAGGTCGGCCTTGCCGCCGCCGACCACCTCCATCGCGCGGCGCCACGGGTAAATCTCGAAGCGCGCCTGATAGCCGTGGCGTTGCGCCAACAGCCGCACCAGCTCCACACCCATGCCGGTAAATTCGCCGTTGGGACGGCGCTCGAAGATACCGGCGTTGCGCGTTCCCGCAGCAACCAGCTCACGCACTGCCGGCAGGCGTGCACATGAAAGCAGCGGCACCGCGCCCAGCGCCATGCCGCACAAGCCTGTCAAACAAAGTCGACGTGCTTTCCGCAAGCGGGTCTCCCCTGCCGGCAATCCGGCATCCTGCGGTTTATTCTACGCGGATTAACCGACGATGCGCAAAGAATAATCGGTCGCCCGGATATCCTTGGTCAGGCTGCCGATAGAGATGCGGTCGACACCTGTTTCCGCAATCGCGCGCACGGTATCGAAGTTGATGCCGCCGGAGGCTTCCAGCAGCGCACGGCCAGCATTCAGGGTGACCGCTTCGCGCATCATGCCGGTGTTGAAGTTGTCCAGCAGGACCGACAGCGCGCCGGCATCCAGTGCTTCCTTGAGCTCATCCAGCGACTCTACTTCCACCTGGATCGAGACGCCCTTGTTCAGCGCCTTGGCCGCCAGCACCGCATTGGTGATACCACCTGCCGCAGCGATGTGGTTTTCCTTGATCAGGATGCCGTCGTACAGCGCCAGGCGCTGATTCTGGCCGCCGCCGACACGCACCGCGTACTTCTGCGCCAGGCGCAGGCCCGGCAAGGTCTTGCGCGTATCGAGGATGGCCGCGCGGGTGCCGGCGATCACATCGACATACTTGCGGGTGGCCGTGGCCACGCCCGACAACAGCTGCATGAAATTCAGCGCGCCGCGCTCTGCAGTCAGCAGCGCGCGCGCCGGGCCTTCGATGGTGCAGACCACGCTGTCGGCCTTCATCAGATCGCCTTCGGCATACTGCCAGTCGACTTCAATCCCGGCCTGCATGCAGTTCATGATGCCCTCGAACCATGGCGCGCCGCACAGCACCGCATCTTCGCGCACGATCACGCGCGCCTTGGCACGGCCACCTTCCGGCACCAACAGGCCGGTCAGGTCGCCGCTGCCTACATCTTCCAGCAAGGCGGACAGCAGGTTGGCCTCAAAGGCCGATTTCAACGCGTCGTCGAACGGCGCGAACTTGTTAATCAAAGTGCTCATGCAGGACCGATTCCCGAAAACAGTTTTGCTTCTTTCGCCAGGTCAGGGCCTGGCTGCACCTTGGCCTTCTTGGCGGCGGCGAAGTCCAGCATGCGCGTGATCGAGGTCACCGCCTTCTTGCCGATTTCTGCATCGACGAAGATTTCATTGGCGGCGCTGATCGCCGGGCTGTCCATGTTTTCCAGCAGGTCGGCCAGGTTTTGCAGGCCATTCATCGCCATCCATGGGCAGTGCGCGCAGCTCTTGCAGGTGGCGCTGTTGCCAGCGGTTGGCGCCACGATGAAGCGCTTGGTCGGCGCCGCAGCCTGCATTTTGTGCAGAATGCCGTTATCGGTGGCGACGATGAAGGTATCGGCGTCCGACTCCACGGCGGCGTTGATGATTTGCGTGGTCGAGCCGACCACGTCGGCCAGCGCCACCACATTGGCTGGCGACTCCGGGTGCACCAGCACTTTGGCATCCGGGTACTGCGCTTTCAGCAGGTCCAGCTCAACGCCCTTGAACTCGTCGTGCACCAGGCAAGAGCCCTGCCACAGCAGCATGTCGGCGCCGGTCTGCTTCTGGATGTAGGAGCCCAGGTGCTTGTCCGGCGCCCACAAGATCTTCTTGCCCTGCTCGTGCAGATGCTTGACGATATCCAGGCCGATCGACGACGTCACCATCCAGTCGGCGCGCGCCTTGACGGCGGCGCTGGTGTTGGCATACACCACCACCGTGCGGTCCGGATGCTGGTCGCAGAACGCGGTGAATTCATTGGCCGGACAGCCCAGATCCAGCGAGCAGGTCGCGTCCAGATCTGGCATCAGGATGCGTTTTTCCGGACTGAGGATCTTCGCGGTTTCGCCCATGAAGCGCACGCCGGCGACAATCAGCGTCCTGGCCGGATGATCGCGGCCGAAGCGCGCCATCTCCAACGAATCGGAAACGCAGCCACCGGTTTCCTCGGCCAGATCCTGCAGATCGGCGTCCACATAATAATGCGACACCAGCACCGCCTGCTTTTCCTTCAGCAGGCGCTTGATGCGTTGCTTGAGCTCCACGCGCTGTTCGGCGCTCGGAGTCGCTGGCGTGCGCGCCCAGGCATGGGCTACGCAGCTGGCGCCGTCTTGTGGATGCTCATACTCGACGGGTTTGATCTCGATGGCTTGCATAATCGTTTAATCGATGCCTTGGCTGGTCAGGTAGTCTTCATAGCCGCCACGGAAATCGACGACTTCATTCTCTTTGATCTCGATGATGCGGTTCGCCAGCGACGACACGAATTCACGGTCGTGCGAAACGAAGACCAGCGTGCCGGCATATTTATCCAGCGCGATGTTCAGCGACTCGATCGATTCCATGTCCATGTGGTTGGTCGGTTCGTCCAGCAGCAGCACGTTGTGACGGCCCAGCATCAGCTTACCGTACATCATGCGGCCTTTTTCACCACCGGACAGCACGGTCACCGACTTCTTCACCTCGTCGCCGCCGAACAGCAGGCGGCCCAGGATCGAGCGCACGGCCTGATCGTCGTCACCTTCCTTGGTCCACTTGCCCATCCAGTCGGTCAGCGTGATCTCTTTGGCGAAATCTTCGGTCGGGTCCTGCGGCATGTAACCGACGTTGGCGTTTTCCGCCCACTTGACGGTGCCGTGATCGGCGTTCAGGCCAGTGATGTCGGCGCCGCCGATGCAGCGCAGCAGCGTGGTCTTACCGGCGCCATTGGCGCCGATGATCGCAATACGCTCACCTGCTTCCACCATGATGCTGAAGTTGTTGAACAGCGTGCGGTCGTATTTTTTGCTCAGGCCCTCGGTCTCCACCGCCAGGCGGTGCAGCTTCTTCTCGCCCTCAAAGCGCACGAACGGATAGGCGCGCGACGATGGCTTGATGTCCTCGACCTTGATCTTGTCGATCATCTTGGCGCGCGAAGTCGCCTGGCGGGCCTTGGACTTGTTGGCCGAGAAGCGGCGCACGAAGTCCTGCAGCTCGGCGACTTTCTCTTTCGCCTTGGCGTTGTTGGCCAGCTGCTGATTACGTGCCTGGGTCGAAGCCAGCATGTAGTCGTCGTAATTGCCTGGATAGATCTTCAGCGTGCCGTAGTCCATATCGGCCACGTGGGTGCACACCTGGTTCAGGAAGTGGCGATCGTGGGAGATGATGATCATGGTGGAGTTGCGCTCGTTGAGCACATCTTCCAGCCAGCGGATGGTGTTGATGTCCAGGTTATTGGTTGGTTCGTCGAGCAGCAGGATGTCTGGATTCGAGAACAGCGCCTGCGCCAGCAGCACGCGCAGCTTCCAGCCGGGCGACACGGCGCTCATCAGGCCCTGGTGCAGATCGATCGAGATGCCCACGCCCAGCAGCAGTTCGCCGGCACGCGATTCAGCGGTGTAGCCGTCGTATTCGGACACCTTGCCTTCCAGGTCGGCGGCGCGCATGTAGTCGTCGTCGGTGGCTTCCGGATTGGCGTAGATCGCATCGCGCTCCGAGATTGCGGCCCACATCTCGGTGTGGCCCATCATGACAACGTCCAGCACGCGCATCTCTTCGTAGGCGAACTGATCCTGGCGCAGCTTACCCAGGCGCTCGTTCACATCCAGCATCACGTTGCCGCCCGACGGCTCCAGGTCGCCGCCAAGGATTTTCATGAACGTGGACTTGCCGCAGCCATTCGCGCCGATCAGGCCGTAACGGTTGCCATCGCCGAATTTGACGGAGATGTTTTCAAACAGCGGCTTGGCGCCGAATTGCATCGTGATGTTTGCTGTAGATAGCATTATAGACTTGGACTTTTCTGAATTAAATCATGCCGTTAGGCGGAAACGCAGTATTATACAGCACCCACTATGAACCACTGTATAGCACCGTAAAAATCAATGACTTACAGCTGTATTTTAAACGACAAGTAGCGGACTTGCTTCCAACGAGCCTGCCGCTGCAAGCTCGCTTCAATTCTATTCACTTGTCTTCCTCACCACCCAGAACCTTGTGAGGATTATAAAATCGAGCCAAAGGTCCAGGCTCGGTTGGAGGTCGCATATCCAAATGCTCCACATACCATTCCTGGATGACAGTGGCATAGCCTAATCCGTGCGGCAACTTCGCCCGCTGATAGCCTCGCCACGCCTCACTGTAGGAGCCCTTCCCCGTGCAAACGGGGTCCCAAAGAGGCGTTAGGATTTGGGAATCAACACTGGTGTTTCCGTGCATCTTCGCGATTAGGCGCACGTGCCCGTCACCATGAACCATGGTGATCTCGCCGTAGACGCCTGGATCGTTTATGAACTCCCGATCCGGCCGCCGAATACCGAGCCAACGTCGCTGAACAATTTTACTGTACATGCATACAGTATAATCAAAGCAAGCAGAACGCGCTATTATTTGCTTATCAATACTCGGAGTCAGCTATGTGCGTCAACTTCCGCCCGCCGGATCCTGAAATGCTTGAAGCTGTCATGGGCGTCATAATCGACCTGCACGAGACGGGCTTCTGGAAAACTGAAACATGGAAGGACTACGGCGCCCCCATAGTGCGGCGCGGTGCCGGCGGACAGCGCGAGGGTCTGCTAGCCAGCTACGGCATCGTGCCGCGCAAACGAATCCCGGCCGGCGTGCGCCCGTTCGACACGATGAATGCCCGCGCCGAAACGGTTGGCCAGCTGCGCTCGTTCTCCGGCGCCTGGAAGAAGTCACAGCTGTGCCTGGTGCCGATGACGGCCTTCTACGAACCAAACTACGAAAGCGGCAAGCCGGTGCGCTGGGGCATCGGCATGTCCGATCAGTCGATGTTCGCCGTCGGCGGCCTGTGGCGCGAATGGGATAGTGAGAGCGGTCCGGAGCATAGCTTCACGCAGCTGACCATCAACGCCGACGAACACCCGCTGATGCGACGCTTCCACAAGCCCGGCGATGAAAAGCGCGCGCTGGTGATTGTGCCGCAGGCGGAATGGGATGACTGGCTCGCCTGCACCGATCCGGAATACGCTCGCAGCTTCCTGCGGCACTACCCCGCCGAACTGATGCGGTCGTGGGAATTCCCGGTGCCGCCGCGCACCAAGAAATCGGAGCCGGCCGCGCCGGCGCCAGATACACAGATGGGATTGCTATGAGCGACGAATTAAACGACCGGCCGCCAGAGGGCAGCCTCGTGCGGATGAAGGGAAAACCGGACGGCCAGGTCATGTGGGTGACGTGCTCCGCCTTAGGTGAAGAGCACCTATGGGAGGGAGTCTCGAATGGGATTCTCTGCGAATGGACCATCGATGGCGAGCCGCAGACTGAGGTGTTCAGGCCTGGGCAACTGGAAATTGTGCAGTCCCAACCTTAGTCGGAAATATAAATAGGGAATCAAAATGAGCACAGGACCAGCAATTCCTTTTCTAGTGGTCGTCCCCGGCGGATCACATGATTTCTCATCAATATATGCCATCGCCTCAGCCTACGCGCAATCGGGTGAGCTGCTCAACAACCGTGCCGCTGAAACGAATCGGTTGGAGTTCGCATTCCCAGCGATGGTGTGCTCCAGTTTCGCGATTGAATTATTTCTAAAGTTTTTTCTGACACTCAGTAACGCAGAGAATCCCACAGCGCCACAAGTGAAGAGAAACGGGCACCCTCTGCAAAATCTCTGGGAGCGAATAAAGCCGGAGCATCAAGACCTTATAGTTAGCATGTTTCGCAACCCGTCGCACGTTCCGATATCGGTAGGATTAGATGTGCGAAAAACGCAGTTTCTCGACGCCTTAAAGCACATTGGACCAGCTCCATTCGTCGACTGGCGCTACGCATATGAGATAGATACACCCAAGCTGATGTCGCATGGTGCGATTACGGAAGTTCAAGATGCGGTCGGCTATGCGGCAAGGCATATTATGGAAAAGCGGAGGGCCGGGTCGCCCAGTTCAGGCGAGCCCCTCAGTTAGGGTATTTCAACGACAACCGGCAATCACTGCTTCAAGCTGCGCCTCATACTTCCGCCCGCGCGGCCAGTCGCTGGCCAGCGCCAGGACCTTCTCACCATCCGACGCTGTGGGCGTCAGCTTTTCCGCCGCGTAGTCGGGCCGCTTCGGCACATCGGCAGCCTTCACGCAGGGTACAGGCACCGGCACGTCGACGCGCTGCGTGATCGGCACCGGCATGCTGGCGCAGCCGGCCAGCAGGAATCCCGTGATCACGGGAATAAATTTCGGAATAATTTGTGGTGCGTTTTGTGGTTTCATCGAACGCCCTCCAGCATTTTGTTCACATAGGGCATCGCCTCGTCGCAGGTGGTGGCGCGCGCGCCGGCCAGTTGCTGCAGCGCCTGGTCGTAGCGCAGGCCGTTGGCCTCAGCCGCCTGCCGGGCGGCGGTGCCGCGCGCCTCGGCGGCCTTGGCCTGTTCGTACCACTGCGTGATGGCCCGATTCTGCACATCAACGCCGGCGCGCAGCTCCGCTGTGATGGCCTGCGCCGCCGTCAGGTCATCAAGCGCCTTGTCGCGCGCGGCAGCCGCCGACCACCACAGCGCGCCGCTGGCGCCGCCGCCGGCCAGCAGCAGGCCTAGCAGCGCGAAGGTAGACACTTTCCACAGCTGACCACCCAGCACGCCGCCTGTAGCAGCACCAAGCGCGCTCATGCGGCACCTGTCAGGCAGAGTTCGCGCTCGGCGGCGCGACGCTTCGTCAGGCCCGGCAACTCGATCAGCACGCCCGCCAGGCGAGCCTTGTTCCAGCGTGGCAGCTGATTGCACGCGCCGACGAGATCGCCCGCGTACAGCATGCGCGCCGCATTAGAATTCGGCCGGCTGCACGCCACCGTCGGACCGAGGTTGTAGGCGGCGTCGGCAAAGGCAGCCAGCACCGGCACCGGCAGGCCGGGCTGGCAGGCCTCGACTTGGTCGACCGCGCGCTGCATATCGACCGTTAGCAGCGACTTGCACTCGGCGAGGCTGTACTGCCGCCCCTTCACGACATCGGCGCCGGTGTGGCCGTAGCACACCGTCAGGATGCCCGGTGGGTCGTAGTACGCAAACTGGCGCAAGCCTTCCGCCGGCACCGCGATCGCGGTCGCCAAAGCAGCCGCCGCAGCGGCACGCTGTTTAGGTGTTGTTGCCATTGTTACCTCCAGAAAGTTCGGTTTGCGCGACTAGGCGCGCCAGCCCTGCGAGCAGCGAGACGCCGCCGGCGATGGCGGCGAACACACCGCGCGGGACGCTCTCCGGCTGCATGAATTGCACCGCCAGCTCAGCAGCGCTCAGCACTGCGGCCAACAGGCTAAATTTCAGGGACCAGGCTTTGCGCAGCACCGCGCGCCAGTCGTCGATCAGTTGGATTTTCATTTCAGTTTCCAGAGTGCGTAGAGCGCCGCCACGGCGCCGGCGATGGCGGCGACCCACTTCGCAGGACGCTCCAGCCAGCCCAGAACCTTCACGCCGCCCTTCATCGAATTCATGGCCTCGGCCATTTCGCGCAGCGACGGGATATCCAGCTGCGCGATCGCCTGCTTGATCGCGTCCACGCCGGCCAGCGTCTCCTGCGTCAGCGCGGTGTTGCCGGCCATGTTGCCCTTCATGGCGTGCACGTCGCTGGCCATCTTGTCGAGTCGCCTCTCAACCTCGGCAAGACGGCGCTGCATGTCCTCGTGGCGCTGCACTTCCGTTGCTTCATCTGCTGGCATGTGTGCCTTTCGTTTGGTGAGGTGATGGGATCAGGCGGCGGCGCCAATTTCGGCTGCGCGCTGCGCGATGAGGTCGTGGGCTGCGGCTGCAGCCGCAACGTCGACGGCCGCCTCGATCGAATACTTCGACATTCGCAGGGCGGCCAGTTGCTCCAGCGCGTCGCGCCGGGTGTCGGCCTGCTGCAGGATGCGGTCCGCCGCGACGTCCAGCGCGATGCCGGCGCCGGTGGCGTACGCCGTCACCCATACGCCGGGATCACCATGGTAGCCGCCGTCGACATAGGCGCGCGCAGCGGCCTCGCGCAGTACGTACTCCGACTCGAAGCGCTGCCAGCGCGCGTAGATGGCGGCGATGGCATCATCGATCTGGCTGACCAGCTGCCGCTTCACCTCGGCGATGCGATCCTGCTCGGCGACCAGGTTGGCGGCCACGGCTTCCGCCGGCAGCGCGGCAACTTGGTAGGTCTGGCACCAGCAGCCGTCCCGCTCGATGATCTCGCCCAGCACCACGTTCTCGCGCAAGTCGTTGATCGCTGGCTGCGGATCGTCCACCAGCACGGCGTGGTCCCATTCGGAGAAGTCGATCAGGGCGGCATCCGTCGGGAAGATCGTCGGCGCGTGGGCGGTGATGAACTCGGCCAGGCTGCACGTGGCCTTCGTTGTCAGATTGATTAGTTTCATGTGTTCTTTCAGAGCTGGTAGACAAACTGTTCATGCTGGTTGTCGCGTGCGCGCTTGACGAACACGACGGCCTTGCCGCCCGGCGCCGAGACGACAAACTTCGAACCAAGAATGACGCCGCCGATGACGGCGTTGATGTTCTTGCCCCGGTTATCGGTGGTCAGCACCGTGGCGGTGATGCTGCTGGTGGAACTGGACGACAGCAGGATCGGCAGTTCGACGTTCGTGCCGTCCGTCAGGAACCAGCGCGTGATGATTACGGCCTTCCCTTCACCGAACCAGGCATTGCCGGCCAGGTAAGGAACGAGCACCATGGCCACGACATCGGAAGCGGTCTTGCCCGGTGGTGGCGGCAGCACCACCTCGGCACCTTTGAGCAGCGTCGTCGGCGCCGTGGCTGAGTTCGTGTTGAGTAGCGACGCTCGCGCCTTCGTTGAACCGCCACCGACGTCGATCGCGACCGCCTTCATTGCTCCCATTGGAACCAATAGGTTCGGGACATTGGTGGCCGGCTGGCCAGCGTACGAGAGCTGTGTGCCGACGGCCACCGGCGTGGAGTTGCAGTTCACCAGCTGATACCGGCACGTCGCGCCGTCGACGTTGTCGGTCACTTCAGCCACGACATAGCCGTTCGGCGTGGCGCCGCCCAGCATCACGATGGCGCGGGCCGGCTGGCCCTGGGTATTGTTCGTCGGCAGCGAGGTCCGCAGCGC
>NZ_FNEQ01000015.1 GCF_900100205.1 Duganella sp. OV510
GCGCTACGCACCTCGCTGCCGACGAACAACACGCAGGGCCAGCCGGCCCGCGCCATCGTGATGCTGGGCGGCGCCACGCCGAACGGCTATGTCGTCGCTGAAGTGACCGACAACGTCGATGGCGCGACGTGCCGGTATCAGCTGGTGAACTGCAACTCCACGCCGGTGGCCGTCGGTACCCAACTCTCGTACGCCGGCCAGCCGGCCACCAATGTCCCGAACCTATTGGTTCCAATGGGAGCAATGAAGGCGGTCGCGATCGACGTCGGTGGCGGTTCAGCGAAGGCGCGAGCGTCGCTACTCAACACGAACTCGGCGACTGCGCCGACGACGCTACTCAAAGGCGCCGAGGTGGCGCTACCGCCACCACCTGGCAAGAGCGCTTCCGATGTCGTGGCCATGGTGCTCGTTCCTTACCTGGCCGGCAATGCTTGGTTCGGTGAAGGGAAGGCCGTAATCATCACGCGCTGGTTCCTGACGGACAGCACCAACGTCGAGCTGCCAATCCTGCTCTCGTCCAGTTCCACCTCCAGCATCACCGCGACGGTGCTGACCACCGACAGCCGGGGCAAGAACATCAACGCCATCATCGGCGGCGCCATCTTGGGATCGAAGTTCGTGGTCTCGGCGCCGGGCGGCAGGGCTGTCGTGTTCGTCAAGCGCGCACGCGACAACCAGCATGAACAGTTTGTCTACCAGCTCTGAAAGAACACATGAAACTAATCAATCTGACAACCAAGGCCACATGCAGCCTGGCCGAGTTCATCACCGCCCATGCCCCGACGATCTTCCCGACGGATGCCACCCTGATCGACTTCTCCGAATGGGACCACGCCGTGCTGGTGGACGATCCGCAGCCAGCGATCGACGACTTGCGCGAGAACGTGGTGCTGGGCGAGATCATCGAGCGGGACGGCTGCTGGTGCCAGACCTACCAGGTCGCCGCGCTGCCGGCGGAAGCCGTGGCCGCCAACCTGGTCGCCGAGCAGGATCGCATCACTGAAGTGAAGCGGCAGCTGGTCGGCCAGATCGATGATGCCATCGCAGCCATCTACGCGCGCTGGCAGCGCTTCGAGTCGGAATATGTGCTGCGCGAGGCCGCCGCGCGCGCCTATGTCGACGGCGGTTACCAGGGCGATCCGGGTGTGTGGGTGACGGCGTACGCCACCGGCGCCGGCATCGCGCTGGAGGTCGCTGCGGACCGCATCCTGCAACAGGCCGACGCCAGGCGCGACGCGCTGGAGCAACTGGCCGCCCTGCGCATGCAGAAGTATTCGATCGAAGCCGCCGCCGATATCGCCGGCGCGGCTACCGCCCACGATCTCATCGCGCAGCGCGCCGCCGAACTAGGCGCCGCTGCTTAACCCACGCCAATCACCACAACCATGAAAGCTAACATGCCAGCACTCGAAACCACCTCCGCCGGCGCCGGCGCGCTGATCAAAATCTTTGGCGTGCCTGTACTTGCCGGCGCCGCCGCGACCGCGCTGACCTTCTTGTTCATGTGGCCGCGCACGCGCCGCGAGGCATTCGTGCGTTTTACCTGTTCGATCTGCACCAGCACGATTCTCGGGCCGGTCCTGGTCGTCGCGCTGCACAGCTGGTGGCCCAGTCTGTTCGAATCAGCGGCGGCCGTAGCCGCGATGAATGGCGCCGACCCGACGTTGGGCGTGCTGGCGGTGGCCGGGCCGATCATGGTGCTGGCCGGCCTGCCGGCATGGTGGGTGCTGGGCGGCATCGTGCTGTGGCTGGAGCGCCGGCGCGGCAAGGACATCGGCGAGCTGGCGCGCGACGCCGCAGAAATCATCAAGGATGTGCGAGGTGCGCAATGATCGCGACGGCAAGCAAAAATCTCGCTGCGGTCCTGGACGTGATCTCCTGGGCCGAGGGCACTAGCACCAGCGCAGCCACCCGTAACAATGGCTATGACGTCATCGTTACCGGAGTAGATGGCATCCTCGAAACCTTTTCGGACTACAGCGCGCACCCGTTTGCCAATGGCCGCAAGTCGAAGGTCATCAACCGGAAGGGGCTGACCAGCAACGCTTCGGGCCGCTATCAGCACATGCTGCGGGACTGGCAGCACTATCGCGCGCTGCTATCGCTGCCTGACTTCGGCCCGGATTCCCAGGATAAATGGGCGATTCAGTTGATCCGCGAGCGGCGTGCGCTGCCGCTCATCGAAGCGGGCAATTTCGCTGGTGCGATCGCTGCGATCAGCAACCTTTGGGCCAGCTTGCCTGGCGCGAACTATGAAGGGCAGCCAATGCGCAAACTGGACCAACTGGCGCGTATTTACACGGCTGCTGGCGGGCGACTTGCATGAACCTGATACCGTGGTGGTGGAAGCTGATCGGCGCCGGCGCGATTGTTCTTGCGGCGGTGCTGGCCAAGCAGGCTTACGATGCGCGCCTAGTCAAACAGGGCGACGGTATCGGCTATGCGCGAGCAAAGGGGGAGTGGGCCGAGGCTGAGCGGCGCATCAAGGATGACGCCGAGCACGAGGCCGCAATCGAGACCGGCAAGGCGCGGCAGGAAACGGTAGCGCTACAGAAGAAATTTGACCAGCTGGCTGATAGTCAGCAAAACGATAGGATCGATCATGAAAACGAAAAACGCATTGCTGTTGCTGCTGCTCTCGCTGGTACTGAGCGCTTGTCATTCCCTGCCAGAAGCGAGTCCTGCGCCGGTGGTGCGGTACCTCAAGCCGGAGCGGCCGAAGATTCCGGCACTGGAGCCGGCGCTGGCGCGGAAGCGCGGACCTTCCTCTTGCCAGGAGCTGCTGCAGCAGTTTTCCGCATCGCCGGCGACTATGGACAGCTTGTGCGGGACTACAACGGCCTGGTCGAGCGGTATGACGCCGCCCGCGCCGTCTGCAACGCCGACTAAGTAGTTTGTTGCCCTCGCTCGACGATGTCCAGTTGGCCGGGCCTGAACACCTCGGTCTGCGGCTCGCCGTCAATGGTCCATTCGCAGAGAATCCCGTTCGAGACTCCCTCCCATAGGTGATCTTCACCCAACGCGGAGCATGTCACCCACATGACTTGGCCATCTGGGTCACCCTTCATTCTGACCAGGCTGCCTTCTGGCGGACGGTCGTTCAGATCCTCGCTCATAGCAACCCCATCTGCGTGTCTGGCGCCGGCGTCACCGGCTCTGATTTCTTGGTACGCGGCGGCACAGGGAATTCCCAGGCACGCATCAGATCGGCGGGGTAGTGCCGCAGGAAGCTGCGAGCGTATTCCGGATCGGTGCAGGCGAGCCAGTCATCCCATTCCGCCTGCGGCACGATCACCAGTGCGCGCTTTTCATCGCCCGGCTTGTGGAAGCGGCGCATCAGCAGGTGCTCGTCCGCATTGATGGTCAGCTGGGTGAAGCTGTGCTCCGGGCCGTTTTCGCCATCCCATTCGCGCCATAGGCCGCCGACGGCGAACATCGACTGATCGGACATGCCGATGCCCCAGCGTATCGGCTTGCCGCTCTCGTAGTTCGGTTCGTAAAAGGCGGTCATCGGTACCAGGCATAGCTGTGACTTCTTCCATGCGCCAGAGAACGAGCGCAGCTGGCCAACCGTTTCGGCGCGGGCGTTCATGGTGTCGAAGGGGCGCACGCCGGGCGGGATGCGTTTGCGCGGCACGATGCCATAGCTGGCCAGCAGACCCTCGCGCTGGCCGCCAGCGCCACGCCGCACGATCGGTGCGCCATAATCTTTCCACGTCTCGCCCCGCCAGATATCATCCGGGCCGAACAAGTCGCCCATGACGCCGTTTAGTGTAGCGGTGTCCGGCGGTCGGTAGTTCACGCACATAGCGGCACCTCTTTATGTTGGGAATTCAATAATAGCGCGTTTTCGCGCGTGCCATTATACTGTATGTACATACAGTATTTAGTGGGTGCGTGATGAAGGTTTGGGCGAAACGGCGACGTGACGATGGTGTGGTGCTGGGCGCGCCCGTGCCGGTGGTGGAGGGCGCCTCGCTGCTGGAGCTGGTCGTGGTCGAGATTACGGAAGAGGGTAACCGGCGCCCGATCAAGGTGGCCAGGCTGATGCCTATTGGCGAGCAGCGCATTCTCGCTCAGCTGAAGATGCCCACGCTGGTGCAGCTGAAAGGCTGGAAGCTGGTGCTGAGCGGGATCGAGGAGCTACGCGACGATCACAATAACGTCAGGGGCATGGCGCAGACCTGGCTGTGTGAACTGCACGCGCCGACGGCCGCTGTTGGGTTCAGGGTCAAGGATACGTTCGTTTGTGGTGTGAGAGTGCCGCGCGCGTCACTTTCCGGAACCGGCGGCACACGCGGGAAGCTGGTGGTGACCGGCGACTATTCCAGCGCGCTGCAACGCCACGCGGCCTGCGCCGAAGTGCATCGACACGAGATATCGACCTTCCCGGCGGGCCGGCTCATAGATTGCCACCTGGAGTTCATGTCGGATACCACGTTTGCCTTGGGCGGCTTGCGCGTGCGTGAGGCGCATGGCGATGATCCTCAGCGCATCGAGCGCGCCGGCTGGCTATGCGAGTTTGATATCTACGAGCGGGAGCTGACAAAGCGCGAGGCGCGCATGCTGAGGTAGGTGGCGTAACTTTTGGCGTAACTTCTTAGATCGCTGCACGTGCCGTCATAGCCAAATGGTGCTGCTGCATCAACGGCATTGATTTTCCAATTCAATTGTTGCTTTTCAGTTTAAATCTTGTTAATTTGTATCGTATTTTTGGATCTATTTTTTTAAACTAAACAGATGGCTTTAATATTTCTAGTTATGTCAGAGTTGGGCAGCGAAGGATCTATATGAATTCAATAGACAAGAAAAAATTAAATTCGCATTATCGAATAACGGATCAGGAACGACCAGCAGTTCTTGAGTCAATTAAGAGAATATTTGAAGGTGATTATAGGCGCTATTGTAACGGCATTGCCACGAAAGCCGAAAATATTCTTCGCAAAGACTATGTCGATTTAATTGAATGGGCTAAACACAAGATTATTTTAGGGTTGCATGTAATTTTTAATGAATCCGATAATCTAATATTTAAGAATTATGAAAGTGAGGCTTGGATTTTTTTGCGCTTCTTTTCGTTATCATATGAGCGTGCAGACAGCGTATTGAAAAATAAATTGAGAGGGCAATTTGTCAACGGCATAAAAACGGATCACGGTTTTCCTGCATTATTTTTGGAACTTAATATCCTTCAAACTTTCTTATCGTTGGGGCATGCTGCTGAACTAATTAGCGAGGATGATGCCCCTGATATCTTATTGCGGTCTGACTTCGGTGATATCTACGTAGAATGTAAGTGTATGTCGATAAAATCGAAGCCCCCAATTCCTGAAGGCGCCGATATATTTTTGGGGAAATTAATGTCTAAGTGTCTAGAAGCCACACCCGAAGGCGAGCGACGATTACTAACTATGACATATCATGGGCCACGCGACGAAAAATTGCGAAATATTGAAGCTTCGGCTCAGGAAGCTCTTGAGAAAATTGTAATGGGTCGGGAATTTTCTAATAGGTTTTGGAACTGCAAGTTAGAGCTCCTGCCGTTTGGTATCGGCGTAGGGGAATGCGAGAAGGCTATTTCTGATAGAAAATATGTTATGCCAACAGCGCTCGAAGGATGTTTTCTCTTCGGAACCTCAGTTGGGTATGCTGTTGTGAAATCTGTGCATACTCATCGATTGGAGCGCGCAATAGAAAATTTAATTGTCGATGCATTAAAACAACTTCCATCCAGCGGATTGAGATTCATTTGCATACAGGTTCTAGGCAGTTTTGGCCACTCGCAAATAATGAATCACTGGAGAACCTTAATTCACGAAAGTGTGGCGCCTGGGTCGGGTGCAGGGAGAAAAATTGAAAAGGAAAATAAAAAGGAAAATGGTTTTGCCGGAGTAAATTTTATTAGCGATTTTTATGTTAATAAATATGAAGATGCAGTAGGAATTGATTATGTTTCGATTATCCATGGTGGCATAGGTAATGGGCTGGTCGACTTGATGAACTATGGCATTTATAAGAGACCAGTAACTAGTATTGGTACGTACTAAAAAATCATTGAAAACTTATCTAGGAGACGTTGTAGAGCGTTGACCATATTTAAGGTTCTGATTTGTTGGGAAATTTTTTCCGGCAAGCGGGCACGAAATTTGTTGTGCACTGGCTTTTCGCAGTAAATTTTCACTAGGATTAGCCGTAGGTATAGCTGTAGGTACGTGATCGCGTACCATCGCGCCAGGGCTCATGAAAGCTCGATATGTGCATTACACCGCTTCCGCCAAGAAACAAAAAAAATAACCGCCGAAGAGGCGGTTTTTTTGTTTCTTGGCGGAAGCGAGGGGAGCGCCTGCGCGCTCCCCGTGTGAGATTCGAAGGGCATGGCCCTACCGGGCCATCCCGCTCCGAATCGCCCATCTGCTGGCGCAACGCGCCAGCCCCGCGCGCCGAGGGCGCGCGTTCATCACACAAGCGAGCGAGAACCTCTTATGTGGATGCAAGCGAGTTTGTCTCTGCCTCAATTAGATGGAGCGCGGCGCGCGATAGCAGCCCGCTACGAGTTTCGTGGCGAGATTCTGCATAGCGGTCAATTTTGTTTAATACGAATCGAGGAACGCTAATATTTATGCGCTCCGGCTTGCTATCGAGCTTTTCAAGATCGACCTCTACCAAGGCCCAAATTCCGCCTTTGTAGTCAGGATGGCTTTGCAGAGTATCAATTTTGGTTTGAGCGATCTCAACAGGCTCATCCAATTCAAGGAGAGTTTCAATGTGGCTTGTAATGGCCTCTCTCACATTTTTAAGCGCATCCTCAACAGTATCTCCCCACGAGTGGACGCCTTTTATGTTGGGGACATTCACTCCAAAAACACTACCTTCGTCTTTGAAAATCACAACAGGGATGTCCATTTCTGCCTCTTTTGTGCATAGATACGAGTTACTTCAAACCCGCGTCCTTCAATATGCTGTTCCACGTTCCGATTGGCAGGTCTTTCTTTGGGTGAGGCATTGTTGCGAGGCCTGGCTTCGTCGGGTGCTTAAAGTGGTGGTGGCTTCCTTTAATGCGAATTAGCCTCCAGCCGTCCTCCTCCAGCAATCGGATCAATGTACTGGAGTTCATAAAGCCTCCGTATGTCTTCGTGTGTAATTTTACACACAAAATCCGGTTTGTGTGGAAGTGTGTAGGAAATCTGGCGAAATACTCCGCAGTCCCTTTGTACGCGTGGGCAAATGGGCCATGGTCGGCTTTTGACGTCGGTTCCCAATTCCATGCCGCGTCGAAGAAATAGGATCTTGCCAGCTGATGTGAGGTTTCGATAAGTCGCTAAACTCCCGGCGTTCTCGCGTAATCTTCCATCAATAGTTCAGCCTGTGTGAGATTGTCAGACCTGACACCGTATTTGTTGGCGCAGTCATCGTTACGTCCCCAACTGGTGAGCGGTTCCGATAATGATGGAGCGGAATTGTGGATTTCACAATTAAAGTCTCCAGACTAAGTCCTGGTAGTCGTCAGGTCACTCAGCAAACGGCGCTTCCTCAATGGCAATGCGCACCTGGTCAGCTGGGCCGAGGTAGACATCGCCGCCTATAGGGCCGTCCTGGAAGGCGAAGTGGGCGCCTTCGTAATCTTCTACTACCCAGATGTCCGTGATGATGCGGTCGGTGGGGTCCAGTGGGTTGATGACGTCTATCTTGCGGCGCTCGCCTGGAATGAGATCTTTGACGGCGTCCTTGGTGCGCTCGGTGGGGAGCGGCATGTATTTCGCTGCGATGTGTTCGTTCATGTAGGCCTCCTTAATCACATTGTAGACGCGGCATGAGTCCGGTGACGCGCGTATGACGTGTGGTAATTAACTGACCGCGTAGCTGCGTCATGCGACCCTTGGGCCACGCTTTTACATGGAGGACATTATCATGAGTGACGATCTGAACAACAAGGGTGCACAGGACCGCGCCCGCATCAATGTGAATGAGCCACATGAGGTGGCTTACTGGACCCACGAGCTGGGCGTCAATAAGGTGCGGCTGGAGCAATTGGTAAAAGAGGTGGGGACCAGCGCCAAGGCTGTCCGCGAGCGGCTGGCGGCTGGCTAAGCGCTGCTGATTGACAGGAGTTTCTCTCCTGTTTTCTTTTTCGTGATATATTTAGGATTCCTATTTAATTGAGAGTCCCATCATGAACTGCATCGCGCTCTATCACGTGGCTTTTGAAAACCTGGGGATCTTTGCTGCGCCGTTGCAGGAGCGCGGGTTCTCGATTACGTATCAGCATGCTTCCCAGCCGCTGTCGCAGGCGCAGTGGGCGGAGGCGGATCTGGTGGTGGTGCTGGGCGGGCCGATTGGTGTGAATGATGTCGATCTGTATCCGTGGCTGAATGATGAGATTGATGGCATCCGCTTGCGCTTGCAGTTGAAGCGGCCGCTGCTGGGTGTTTGCCTGGGTGCGCAGCTGATGGCGTTTGCGCTGGGGGGCGAGGTTGTCGCGCGTGAGGCCGGCAAGGAGATTGGCTGGTCGGCGCTGGATGTCGGTGTGGATGCCGGGCCGTTGAGGCATCTGCAAGGTGTGCCGGTGTTGCACTGGCATGGCGACAATATCCGTTTGCCGGATGGTGTGGCGTCGGTTGCTGCTACGGCGGGTACGCCTTGCCAGGCGTTTATGGTGGGCGATCATGCGCTGGGGATTCAGTTTCATGCGGAGTTTGAGCCGGAGGCGCTGGAGCAATGGCTGACGGGGCATGCGGTGGAGTTGCATCATGCGGGTGTCGATTTGCGGCGCTTGCGCGAGGATACTCAGTGCTATGGCGCCGGGCTTGCGGATGCGGGGAAGGCGGTCATTCGGGATTGGTTGAAATGAGCGTGCTGATTCAGTCGCTGCTTGTCGGCAAGGCCAGGCCGCTGCCGAGAGATGGTCATGCTGATGTGTTGAGCGGGATTGTGAAGTTGCCGCAGGATGGCAAGGTGTGGCTGTCGATTAACGGCTTGCAGGGTGATGAGCAGGGGGATCGTGCTTATCATGGCGGGCCGGAGAAGGCGCTGCATCATTATGCGGCTGAACATTATCCGCATTGGCGGTCGCTGTATGCGGATGGACCGGTTGAGATGGTTGCGGGTGCGTTTGGCGAAAACATTTCCACTGTCGGCATGACGGAGCGCGATGTGTGTGTTGGCGATGTTTATCGCGTCGGCTCGGCATTGTTGCAGGTGTCGCAGGGACGGCAGCCATGCTGGAAGTTGAATCGCTTGCTGCGTCGTGACGGTGCGGCGCTGGCGATGCAGGAGTCTGGTGCAACGGGTTGGTATTACCGCGTGTTGCAGGAAGGTTGGCTTGGTCGGGGCGACGGGCTGGAACTGGTGGAGCGGCCGCAGCCGGCGTGGCCGATGGCGCGGTTGATTAGTGTACTGTTCTCGCCGGCGTTGCTGCGTGATGAATGGCGTCAGGCTGCGGAGATTGCGCAGCTAACGTCAAATTGGCGGACAACGTTTTCGCGCCGCTTGCAGACAGGCCAGGTTGAGGACTGGGTACGACGTTTGCTGGAGCCTTTGTAGGACTTTCCTCCTTCGGAGCCAAACGCAAGAACAAGGTTGAACTGACGGTGATAGAGATTGCCGTCAATGCGAGCATCGTTCCGATCATCCATTTCACGGCATCGATTAAACTGCGATGAATGCTTCCTTCCAATTGGGAAATTTTCTCGTTGAATTCAACACGAAAGGCTTGAAGATCTCGTTGGAAATTTCCCAGGTGGCCATCACTTGCGATTTGATGGCCGCGCGCTTCTCCATTTAGCCGTTCAATTACTGTTTGTAGTTTGCTGTCGATATAGTCTTTTTCGGTTGGCGCGTTCATGGTTTCTCCCGTTCGTAGCACAGGATTCTGCGCTGGCTATTTGGCTTGTCAATGACATCGCTCAATCGTGTTTAACCTGAAGTCGTAACGCATTTACTATAAGTCCTGACCCGACTGGCAGAGGATGCGACGACATGAACGATCTTTGCGATGTAAATCTTTCCCGGCGTAATGTGCTGATTGCGGGCGCGCTGTCCGCGACGGCGACAGCGGTGCCGATGGCTGCGGATGCACAGCAGCAACAACAACAGCCCGCCTCGACGCCACCGCCCTCCAAGGCGAAATTCACTTTACAGGTTAATGGCAAGCAGCACACGCTGGAGGTCGATACGCGGACGACGCTGCTCGATGCCTTGCGCGAACATCTGCATTTCAGCGGCACCAAGAAGGGCTGCGATCATGGCCAGTGCGGCGCCTGCACGGTGATCGTCGACGGCCGCCGCATCAATTCCTGCCTGACGCTGGCCGTCATGCATGACGGCGGCAAGGTCACCACCATCGAGGGACTGGGCACGCCGGACAAGCTGCATCCGATGCAAGCCGCCTTCGTCAAGCACGATGGCTATCAATGTGGCTACTGTACGCCGGGGCAGATCTGTTCCGCCGTCGCGGTGCTGGATGAGATCCAGCAGGGCATCCCGAGCCACGTCAGCGCCGACCTGAACACCAAGCCATTGTTGAGCGAAGCAGAATTGCGTGAACGCATGAGCGGCAATATCTGTCGATGTGGCGCCTACTCCAACATCATCGATGCCATCACGGAAGTGGCGGGGAGGACGGCATGAGGGCCTTTACCTATCAGCGCGCGAACTCGCCGGTGGAGGCGGCCGCAGCTGCCGCCCGCGCACCCGGCGCAAGATTCATCGCCGGCGGCACCAATCTGCTGGACCTGATGAAGCTGGAAATCGAGACGCCCCCGCACCTGATTGATGTCAACGGCCTGGGCTTGGACAAGATCGAAGCCACGTCCGGCGGCGGCTTGCGCATCGGCGCCCTGGTGCGCAACACCGATCTTGCTGCCGATCCGCGTGTACGCAAGGATTACGCCGTGCTGTCGCGCGCCTTGCTGGCTGGCGCTTCGGCGCAGTTGCGCAACAAGGCCACCACCGCCGGCAATCTGCTGCAACGCACGCGCTGCCCGTACTTCTATGACACCAATCAACCTTGCAACAAGCGCCAACCCGGCAGCGGTTGCTCGGCGATTGGCGGCTATAGCCGCAACCACGCCATCCTCGGCGCCAGCGATGCCTGCATTGCCACGCATCCTAGCGATATGGCGGTCGCCATGCAGTTGCTGGATGCGACGGTGGAAACGGTGAGGGCGGATGGCGTCACCCGTACGATTCCGATTGCGGACTTTCATCGGCTGCCCGGCAATACGCCGCACGTGGAAAACGCGCTGGCGCTGGGCGAGCTGATTACCGCTGTCACGCTGCCCAGGCCGCTGGGCGGCACGCACATCTATCGCAAGGTGCGCGACCGTGCATCGTATGCGTTCGCGCTGATCTCGGTGGCGGCTGTGGTATTACCTGATGGCAGCGGGCGCGTCGCCTTGGGTGGCGTCGCCCACAAGCCCTGGCGCGTGCCGGCCGCCGATGCCAGCATGCAGCAAGGCGCCAAGGTGGTGGCCGAGCAATTGCTGGCCGGCGCCAAGCCGAGCGCCGAGAGCGCCTTCAAGATTCCACTGGTACAGCGCACGCTGGCTTCCGTGCTGGCTGATGTGAAGAAAGGCTAACGGACATGAAATTCCTCACTCCCGCCACCACCAATCCCATCGATCAGCTGAAAGTCATCGGCCATCCGACCGATCGCATCGATGGCCCGTATAAAACCACCGGCACCGCGCCGTATGCCTACGAGCACCAGCCTGACAACGTGGCCTATGGCTATGTGGTGGGCGCCGCTGTGGCCAAGGGCCGCATCACGTCCATCGATGTCATCGACGCCAGGCGTGCACCCGGCGTGCTGGCCGTCGTTACCGCTGACAATGCCGGCAAGCTGAGCAAGGGCAACTTCAACACCGCCAAGCTGCTGGGCGGACCGGAAATCCAGCATTACCATCAAGCGATCGCGCTGGTGGTGGCCGAGACGTTCGAGCAGGCCCGCGCCGCAGCGCAATTGATCCACGTGAAGTACAGCAAGGAAGCCGGCGCCTACAACCTGGCCAAGGTCAAGGACAAGGCCAAGGAGCCGGACGACAAGGATGCCAAGGACCACAAGGTCGGCGATTTCAACGGCGCCTTCGGTGCGTCGCCGGTGAAGCTGGATGCTGCCTACAGCACGCCGGACCAGTCGCACGCGATGATGGAGCCGCACGCTTCCATCGCCAACTGGCAGGGCGACAAGCTGACGCTGTGGACCTCCAACCAGATGATTGCCTGGGGCCGTGGCGACATGGCAAAGACGCTGGGCATTCCGAAGGAAAATGTGCGCCTGGTTTCGCCCTATATCGGCGGCGGCTTTGGCGGCAAGCTGTTCCTGCGTGCCGAATCGGTGCTGGCGGCGCTGGGCGCCAAGGCGGCGGGACGGCCGGTCAAGGTCGCCTTGCAACGTCCGCTGATGATGAACAACACCACGCACCGTCCGGCCACCATTCAGCGCATCCGCATCGGCGCCACGCGCGAGGGCAAGATCAGCGCCATCGCCCATGAAAGCTGGTCGGGCGATCTGCCGGATGGCAAGCCGGAAACCGCCGTGCAGCAGACGCAATTGCTGTACGCCGGCGCCAACCGGCTGACCAGGCTACGCCTGGCCGTACTCGATCTGCCCGAAGGCAACGCCATGCGTGCGCCGGGCGAGGCACCGGGTTTGATGGCGCTGGAAATCGCCATCGATGAAATGGCTGAGAAGCTGAAGATGGACCCGATCACCTTCCGCATCATCAACGACACCACGGTCGATCCTGCCAAGCGCGAGCGCAAATTCTCGACGCGCCGCTTTGTCGACTGCCTGCGCACCGGCGCACAGCGCTTCGGCTGGGATAAGCGCAATCCGGTGCCCGGCAAGGTGCGCGACGGCCGCTGGCTGGTCGGCATCGGCATGGCGTCCGCATTCCGTAACAACCTGGTGCAGAAGTCCGGTGCGCGGGTGAAGCTGGACGCCAAGGGCACCGTCACCGTGGAAACCGATATGACCGACATCGGCACCGGCAGCTACACCATCATCGCGCAGACCGCCGCCGAGATGATGGGTGTGCCGCTGAAGCAGGTGGTGGTCAAGCTGGGCGACTCGGACTTCCCGGTGTCTGCCGGATCGGGTGGCCAGTGGGGCGGCAACAGCTCGACGGCCGGCGTGTACGCGGCCTGCGTCAAGCTGCGCGAGCTGGCGGCGCAGAAGCTTGGCCTCGATCCGACCAAGGCCGAGTTTGTCGCTGGCGCGGTGCGTGCCGACGGCCGTTCCTTGCCGCTAACGCAAGCCGCCGAGCAGGGCGAACTGGTCTGTGAAGACACGATGGAATACGGCGATCTGGACAAGAAATTCCAGCAATCCACCTTTGGCGCGCATTTCGTTGAAGTGGGCGTGGACGCCTACACCGGTGAAACCCGCGTGCGGCGCATGCTGGCCGTCTGCGCCGCCGGCCGCATCCTCAATCCGAAGGCGGCACGCAGCCAGGTTATCGGCGCGATGACCATGGGCGTGGGCGCAGCGCTGATGGAAGATCTGGTGATCGATGAGCGCGCCGGCTTCTTCGTCAATCACGACCTGGCCAGTTACGAGGTGCCGGTGCACGCCGACATTCCGCACCAGGAGGTTATTTTCCTGGATGAAACTGATCCCGTCTCTTCACCGATGAAAGCCAAGGGCGTCGGCGAACTGGGCATCTGCGGCGTGGGCGCGGCGGTGGCCAACGCCATTTACAATGCCACCGGCGTTCGGGTGCGCGACTATCCGATCACACTGGACAAACTGATCGCGAAAATGCCGCCAATCTGAGTTAGTGCTATGCTTGCAGGACGTTTTGACAAAGGAGGATGATATGGCTGCCTCTCATGAAACCTACACCCGCAAGCAGGGTTTGAAACAGACCTACGACGTGGAATACACGGCGCTGCGCTACAAAATATCCTTGGGCAACAAAGTGCTCAAGGATATACAGCTTGGTCTGCAATCATCCCCGGTCTATGATCCCGAAATTACCTGGCGCCACGCAGTAGCCGATATTGAAAACTTGCGGGGCATGACCGAACAATAGCTCAGCGCCCGCAGCCGGCACTCATCACCGGCCGCTCGCGCGCCTGCAGGCCCATCAGCTCCGGCTTGTCGTAGGGGATGTAATTCATCCAGAACCACGGCAGGCAGGTGTTGCCGTAGACGTACTCCACGGCGGGCAGGTACATGCCCTGTGCCATGGACGTATTGCTCAGCAATACGATGCCGTTGCGCGTCTTCAGGAAGCCGAGCGCGAAGTTTTGTGTGCCATCGTCGTTGCCCTCCTTGAAGAAGGCCGGTCCCAGCGGCGAGTTGTACAGCGGCCAGCCGAGGCCGATGGACAGGCCGATGCTGCGCCACAAATCCGTATCGCCAGGCCAGTGCGAGGGGAATTGCTGGACCGAGACGATAGGGAATTGCGGCGACAGCATTTCTTTGTATGACTTGGCCGACAGCCCTTCGGCGCGCAGCACGCCGGCGAGGAAGCTGGCGTAGTCGGTGATGGTGGTATCCATCGAACCGGCCGCGCGCGCGTTGCCGCGCCGCTTGTGGACGATGGTGCTGCCGTCCCTGGCGTAGTGGGTGACTTCGCGGCCTTCCCATTCCTTGCGCCAGACCATGCTGGTGTCATGCATCTTGAAACGGTCGAACACGCGCTGCTGCATCAGTGTTTGCAGGGGCACGCCGGTGCGTTCTTCCAGCACCAGCTGCAGCAGGTTCAGGCCTTCGCCGGAATACACATAGCGCGTACCGGGCGGATATTTGAAATCCAGTTTGTTGTTTTCGTTGATGTAGCGCCAGTTGAGCAGTCCACTGGTGTGCGACAACAACATACGCGGCGTCAACTGCCGCCAGCGTGGATCATCCTTCAGGTCCGCATAGGCGGCATACTCGGGCAGCGGCTTTTTCAGCAGTGTCGGCAGCGGCGCATCCAGCGTCAGCACGCCTTCGTCCACCAGTTGCATCACCGTGTAGGCAAACACTGCCTTGGTCAGCGAGGCGCTGTACATGATGGAATCGGTGCGCAGCGGCTGCTGCTTTTCGACGTTGGCGTAGCCGTAGGCATGCGTGTAACTGACCTGGCCGTCTTCGATCAGCGCCAGCGCCAGGCTTGGCACGTTGGCGGCCTGCATCAGGCGCTGGATTTCCTTGTCCAGTGCCTGGTGGTCTTTCGGCGGGGAGGCGCATCCTCCAAGCATCACAGCGGCAATCAGTGCGGCGCAGTGGGGCAGGGAGGACAGGCGCATGGTCAGACCTTTCTGGGTTGGGCCGCAAACCAGGGCAGCAGGCGGCGGATGGCTTCTTCGATCTCTGCCGTGGACACGGCAAAGCTGAAACGGATGAAGTGCTTGCCGTCGACCGGATCGAAATCGATGCCGGGGGCGGTGGCGATGCCGGTGTCCTGTAGCAGGCGCTTGCAGAAGGCCAGGCTATCGTCGGTCAGGTGGGCGATGCTGGCATAGATGTAGAACGCGCCATCCGGCGGCGCCACCGTGGTCAGGCCGAGGCCGGGCAGGGCGGCCAGCAGCAGGCGGCGGTTTTCGCGATAGACCTTGATATGGCCGTCCAGCTCGTCCAGCGCGTCAAACGCGGCTAGGCCGGCGTGCTGGCTCAGCGATGGTGCAGTCAGGAACAGGTTGCCGCAATAGGCTTGCGCGCGCTCGACGTGCCCAGGCGGCGCCAGCAGCCAGCCGAGGCGCCAGCCCGCCATGCTGAAATATTTCGAGAAGCTGCTGACCACCAGTGCCTGCGGCTCGTAGGCGAGGATGGTCTGCGCCGGTTCGACGTAGCTGAGGCCGTGGTAAATCTCGTCCGAGATGATGCGGATGCCGCGTTCACGGCAGACCGCGACAATCGCCTTCAATTCATCCTGCTGGATCAGCGTGCCGGTTGGATTGGCGGGAGAGGCGATGATGACGCCTTGCGGCGCCGGCTCAACGGCGGCGAGCGCGGCGGCGGTCAGCTGGAAGCCGACCTCTGCGCCACAGGCGATCTCCACCGGCTGCATGTGCAGCGCCTTCAACGTATTGCGGTAGGCTACATAGCCGGGCCGCGCCATGGCGATGCGGTCGCTTGGCGAGAACATCGAACTCAGCGCCAGCACCAGCGCCGGCGAGGCGCCGCAGGTCAGGATGAACTGGCTGGCGTCAACCTGCACGCCATAACGCTCCTGATAGAACTGCGCCAGCCTTTCCTTCAGTGGCGCGCTTTCCCAATAGCCCATGGCTTCGGCGTCCAGCACCGCGTGCGCCTTGGCGATGGCGGCCTGCGGCGCGCCGGTGGACGGCTGGCCAAATTCCATGTGGATGATTGAACGGCCCTCGGCTTTCAGGGCGTGTGCCTGCTTGCTGATGGCGATGGCGTGGAAGGGTTCAAGTTGCGCATTCATGCTTCGATTATACTGTTGCCTGTAGCATAAAAAAAGCAAAGGTTAGCAGGCATGACGATACGATGGAAGCGATGGGCAATTGGCGCGGCAAGCGCGGTTGGTGTGTATGCGGTGGCTGGCTTTGGGCTGCTGCCGGGCATCATCAAGAGCCAGCTGCCCAAGTATGCGGAGACGGAGCTGGAGCGCAAGGCCAGTATCGGCGAACTCCGTTTCAATCCCTTCACTTTAAGGCTGGAGGCCAAGGACGTCAGGCTGACCGAAGCCGATGGCGCGCCGCTGTTCGCGGTCGGTGGACTGGCGGTGGAGATGCAATGGCGCTCGCTGTTCCGTCGCGCCTGGAGTTTTGCCGAGATCCGCATCAGCGAGCCGGCGCTGCAACTGGCGATTGCCAAGGATGGCAAGTTCAACATCGCCGAACTGCTGGCGACCATCGAGAAGCACAAGAAGAAAGACGAGCCGGAGTCCGGTCTGCCGCGCCTGGTGATCGAGCACTTTGCGCTGGAAGACGGCCAGGTGGCGATGCACGACAAGCACGCCGGCTATGACGATACCTTCACGCCGATCACTTTTTCGCTGAATAACCTGAGCACGCTGCCGGACGAAAACGGCGATTACACGCTGAGCGCGGATGCCGGCCAGGGCGGCAAGCTGCGCTGGAAGGGCGTGGCGGCGGTCAACCCAATCAGCGGCAACGGCGTGCTGACGCTGGAGAACGTGGCGCTGCCGGGTGTGGCTGCCTACCTGAAGTCGTTCTCGCGCATCGCGGTGGCGGACGGCAAGTTGTCGGCTCAGCTGCCGTACAAATTCGGTTATCACGATGGTCAGCTAGACGCGAGTTTGATCGGCGCCGGCCTGAGCCTGGTCGATCTGTCGTTGAAGCGGGACGCCGATGCGCCGTTCGTAAAATTGAAGCAGTTGTCGGTGAATGATATCGGCGTCGATTTGCTGAAGCAGTCGGTGCAGGTTGGCGCCCTGCGCCTGAACGGCGGCGCGCTGACGGTGCGCCGCGATGCGCGTGGCGAGCTGGATGTCGCCAATCTGATGCTGCCTGCGCGTCCGGCTGCTGCCAAGCCGGCGCCTGCGGCCGCCAAGGGCGGCAGCTGGAAGCTGAAGTTCAAGCAGATCGGCCTCGACGGCGTGGCGCTTAGTTACTTCGACCAGACCGTTAGCCCGGCAATGAAGGTCAGCGCCGATGGCGCCCGGCTGAAGCTGGTGTTGGCGATGGAAGGTTCCCGGCTGAACATCGACGATGCCGCATTCTCGATGGACAACGTGTCGCTAAGCAGCGGCACGCGAGCGCCGTTCAAGCTGTCGCGCATTGGCTTCGAGGATGCCGCGCTGGACCTGGATGCGCACAAGATCAGCGCCGGCCGCTTGTACGCGAATGGCGGACAGCTGGACCTGTCGCGCGACGCCAAGGGACAGTTCCTGTTCCTGGACATGCTGCCGAAATCTGGCAGCGCCGCAACGTCGCGCGAGGCCAGCGGGCCGGCGTGGACGGCGGATGTGAAATCGGTCGAGGTCAACAAGTTCGGCGCGCTGTATGCGGATGCCGGCACCGGCATCAAGGTCAATCTGCAAAACTTCAACCTGAAGCTGCGCGACGCCAGCACGGACTTGAAGAAGCCGCTGGCGTTCGAGGGTGGCGTTGGCCTGAAAGAGGGCGGCCAACTGCTGGCCAAGGGCAAGGTCGTCCCAGCCACCGGCGCGGTCGATACCGAACTGAATCTGACCAAGCTGGCGCTGGCGCCGGTGCAGCCGCTGCTGAGCAAATACGTCAAGCTGAAGATCGCCGATGGCGCGATCAATGCGCAAGGCTGGCTGCGTACCGGCACGGGCAATAGCAAGGCCGATCCTGCGGTGCGCTACAACGGCTCGTTCGAGGTGGCCGAGCTATCGCTGAATGAGCTGGATAACGATCGTTTCGCCCACTGGACCAGCGTGCGCGCCGACAAGCTGGCGCTGAGCGTGCAGCCGAATCTGCTGGATGTGTCCGAGCTGCGCGTGATCGAGCCGAATGCCATCCTGATTATCGAGAACGACCGCAGCTTCAATGCGCAGCGGCTGCTGGTGGAACAGCCTGCGCCGGCAGCCACAGCCACAGCCACAGCCACACCGGCCGCGCAGCCAGCCGGTGCATCGGCCGAGCCGTTCCCGATCCGTGTGCGCCGCGTGCGCCTGCAGGACGCCAAGCTGGATTTCACGGACCTGAGCCTGCGCCCGCAGTTTGGCGCCAAGATTTATGCGTTGAATGGTGTGATCACCGGCCTGTCGTCCAAGCGCGATGCGCGCAGCCAGATCGAACTGGATGGCCGTGTCGATGACTATGGCCTGGCGCGCGTGCGCGGCCAGCTGAATCCTTTCGTGCCGGCAGATAACACTGATCTGAATGTGCTGTTCAAAAATGTCGACATGGTTGCCGCCTCGCCGTACAGCATGAAGTTCGCCGGCTACAAGATCGCCGAGGGCAAGATCTCGCTGGACTTGCAGTATAAAGTGCGCAATGGCCAACTGGATGGCAACAACCAGGTCGTGCTCGACAAGCTGACGCTGGGTGAACGCATCGACAGCCCGGATGCGCTCAAGCTGCCGCTGGAGCTGGCGCTGGCCATCCTCAAGGACAGCAATGGCAAGATCGATCTGGGCATTCCGGTGTCGGGCAACCTGAACGACCCGAGTTTCAGCTATGGCGCGGTGGTGTGGAAGGCGCTGGGCAATGTGCTGACCAAGGTGGTGACGTCGCCATTCCGCGCGCTGGGTAATCTGTTTGGCGTCAGCGGCGACAGGCTGGAAGCAGTGGAGTTTGATGCCGGCAGCGATGTGGTATTGCCGCCAGAACGCGAGAAGCTGAAGCAGGTGGCGCAGATTCTGGCGAAGAAGCCGGAGCTGAAACTGTCCGTGCCGGGCTTGTATAGCGAAGCGGCCGACGGCGCCGCACTGCGTGCACAAGCGTTGCGTCGCGAGGCGCTGGGGCGCGCGGGCGTCAAGCTGGCCGCGAATGAGCAGCCAGGTCCGCTGGATATCGGCCAGCGCAAGGTGCGCGGTGCGATACGCGATCTGTACGCGGAGCGCTTCGGTGCACCTGAACTGGACAAGGAAAAGAAAGCGGCCGAAGTGGCTGGTGCGAACGCGGTGGCCGTTGATGCCACGCAGAAGAAGCTGCCGGTGCTGCAACGCCTGGGCAATATGGTGCAGGGTGAACCGCAGGTGGCGGATGCGACGGCGTTCTACGGCAAGCTGCAAGCACGCCTGGAACAAAATCAGCCGCTGCCGAAGGATGCCTTGCTGCAGCTGGGCGCACGTCGCACCTCGGCGGTGATTACGGTGCTGAAGGAGGCCGGCGCGACGGCCACGCCGGCGGTGCCGGTGGCGGTGGATGGCGCAATCGGCAAGCCGGTGGCCGTCAAGCTGGAACTGTCGGCCAAATAAGATGGCGGAGGATAAAACATCCGTCGCGGGTAATCCATGGTTGGCCGGGCTGGCGCTGCTGTGCAGCCAGCTGTCGCTGAACGTCGGCGCGGCGTTTGCCAAGAACCTGTTTCCCAAGGTGGGCGTGGAGGGCGTGACGGCGTATCGCGTCGGCATCTCGGCGCTGATCATGCTGGCGATGTTTCGTCCATGGCGCACGCGGCTGACGTGGAAGCAGGCCGTCAATGTCGCGATCTATGGTTCGGTGATCGGCATCATGAACCTGATGATCTACCGCGCTTTTGCGCGAATTCCGATGGGGATCGCGGTGGCGATTGAAGTGGCGGGGCCGCTGACGGTGGCGGTGCTGTCCTCGCACCGGCCACGCGATATCGTCGCCGTGTGCCTGGCGGTGGCGGGGCTGTATTTCCTGCTGCCGATCCATGGCCACGTCGACCAGCTTGATCCGGTAGGCGTCGCCTATGCGGCAGGCGCGGCGGTGTGCTGGGCCTTGTACATCGTCTACGGCAAGCGCGTGTCGGCGATGTCCGGCGGCCAGTCGGTGGCGTGGGGCATGCTGGCGGCGTCGGTGTTCATTGTGCCGATCGGCGCGGCGCATACAGGCATGGACTTGCTGACGCCGTCGTTCCTGCTGGTCGGCACAGTGATCGCCGTGATGTCCAGCGCCGTGCCGTACACGCTGGAGATGCTATCGATGCGCACGCTGTCGTCGCGCACCTTCAGCATGTTCAGCAGCGCCGCCCCGGCACTGAGCGCGCTGGCCGGCATGTTCGTGCTCGGCGAACATTTGACACTGACACAATGGCTGGCCATCACCGCCATCGTCATGGCGTCAGCGCTCACATCTTTGCGCTAGATCAAACCAGCTCAGCTTGCCTGAGCGGCACGCGACGGCCTACGATGTAGCCATTATGGATCTTGACGCCCGCCTCGACAAAATTGAAACGCGCCTCGACAGGCATGACGAAATGTTTGTCGATGTGCTCGGCCGTCTGGCGCGCATCGAGGCCCGGCTGGAGCATATGGCGACCAAGGAGGACCTGGAGAAAATATCCGCCACCATCATACGCTGGATGGTCGGCATCATGTTCGGTGGCGGGGTGCTGGCGGTGACAGTGATGACCTTTGTGCTGAACAACGCTGTACCGAAAGCGGCAGCGGTGCCGCCTACGCCCATCGTCATCCAGGTACCGGCCTACAAATAGCTGCTTGTTGCTTTTGCAACCGGATCGTGGCAGCATGATTGCTTCTTCAAGGAGACGCCATGCAAATCGCCCGTGCCCAACAACCTATCGCTGCCGCCGCTGTCACGCTGGTGTTGTGGATCGCTTGCGTGGCGTCGTACTTGCCGCCGCTGGTGCAGCACACCACAAAGTCGATCCTGCTGATGATCGCCACCGGCATCGGTATCCTGGTGTGCTATGTGCTGCACCTGGTATTTGTCGGCATTGCCGCCAGGCGGCTCGGCCGTTCGCCGGTGTTGTGGGTGATTGTGTCGGCATGCTTCATGCCGATTGCTTCCATCATCGGCCTGATCATCTTCGAGTGGTTCAGCGAGCAGGAAAAGCAAGCCACCGCCTGAAGCACTTGCCAGACATGGATGGGATCGTCTAGTATCGATCCCGATGCATCAGCATCGACGTCGCTCGGACGGTTCCGGGCGCTTACGTGAGACATCCATGACTGACACCCAAAATCCGCGCAGCTTTGCGCGCATCGATCGCCTGCCTCCCTACGTTTTCAATGTCACCGCCGAGCTCAAGCTGGCGGCACGCCGTCGCGGCGAAGACATCATCGATATGTCGATGGGCAATCCAGACGGCGCCACGCCGCCGCACATCGTGTCCAAGCTGGTCGACACGGTGCAACGCCCGGATACCCATGGCTATTCGGCCTCCAAAGGCATCCCGCGCCTGCGCCGCGCCATCTCGCGCTGGTACAAGACGCGCTATGAGGTCGACTTCGATCCGGACTCGGAAGCCATCGTCACCATCGGCTCCAAGGAAGGCCTGGCGCACCTGATGCTGGCCACGCTGGACCAGGGCGACACCGTGCTGGTGCCCAATCCCAGCTATCCGATCCATATCTGGGGCGCGGTGATCGCCGGTGCGAATATCCGCTCGGTGCGCATGACGCCGGGCGTCGACTTCTTCGATGAACTGGAACGCGCGGTGCGCGAAAGCTATCCGAAGCCGAAGATGATGATACTTGGCTTCCCGTCGAATCCCACCGCGCAGTGCGTCGAGCTGGAATTTTTTGAGCGTGTGGTGGCGCTGGCCAGGCAGCACAACATCCTGGTGGTGCACGATCTGGCCTACGCCGACATCGTGTTTGACGGCTGGAAAGCGCCGTCGATCATGCAGGTGCCGGGCGCGCGCGAGGTGGCGGTGGAATTCTTCACGCTGTCGAAGAGCTACAACATGGCTGGCTGGCGCGTCGGCTTCATGGTCGGCAACAAGGAGCTGGTGGCCGCACTGGCGCGCATCAAGAGCTACCACGACTACGGCAGCTTCACGCCGGTGCAGGTGGCGGCGATTGCCGCGCTGGAGGGCGACCAGTCCTGCGTCAGCGACATCTGCGCGCAATACCAAAGCCGCCGCGACGTGCTGCACAAGGGCCTGGTCGAAGCCGGCTGGCCGGTGGACAAGCCGAAAGCTTCGATGTACATCTGGGCGCGCATCCCGGAAGCTTATCGCCATCTGGGCTCGCTGGAATTCGCCAAGCTGCTGCTGGCCGAGGCCAAGGTTTGCGTATCCCCCGGCATCGGCTTCGGGGAGTACGGGGACGAATACGTGCGCTTCGCCCTGATCGAGAACGAAGCGCGCATCCGTCAGGGCCTGCGTGGCATTAAAGCCATGTTACGTAAAACTGCGGCGTAAATCTGCGCCAAGTTTAAGCCGCATCAAACCCTAGGGTTGATGCGGAGGCTACTGTAGCTCCCTGGACCATTAGAGGAGCTGCCATCATGTCCCACCTTCCCACCGGAGCCAGCGCGCGCCGCCTGGTCGATGCTGTCCAAAAACTCGAACGCAGCCTGGCGCACGCCGGCCTGCCACGCTTTGTCGCGCGGCTGCCGGTGTGCTGGCTGGCGTGGTACTACTGTCGCATGCTGGATGAAAAGATCGCCCGCATCACGCGCATCGCCGGCAAGTTCGACCGCTGGGGGCCGGCCATCCGCGAGGCCTCGCCCAAGGCGCAGGAAAAGCTGGAAATGCTGGACCTGGACCGCAGCATGCGCACCGACATCGAGTTCACCAAGGTCACCATGATGGACCTGCGTTCGTATTGCGAGGATATCGACCGCATGTTCGGCGAACTGGGCTATGAATCAGCGGGCTTGAAGCGGCGCCAGGCCGCCTTTCTGGCAATCCTGGACGCTTCCTGCGCCTCGGCCAGCCGCATGCAGGACGCATTGACGCGCCATGACGACGCGGTGCTGGCGCGCTTGCGGGCCGAAGCGGATTCCGCCGCGGCCCAGGCAGCCAGGGCTTAGAAGCCTTCCAGCACGATCTTGCCCTTGGCGCGGTTGCTCTCGATCAGGGCGTGGGCGCGCTTCAGGTTGTCGGCGTTGATCTTGCCGAAACGCTCGGCCAGCGTGGTCTTCACCGCGCCGGTTTCCACCAGCTTGGCCACGTCGTTCAGCAACTGGTGCTGTTGCTGGATGTCGTCGGTCTGGAACATCGAGCGGGTGTACATGAATTCCCAGTGCAGCGATACGCTCTTGCGCTTCAGCGTGCGCACGTCGATGGCGTCCGGATCGTCGATCAGCGCGACCTTGCCTTGCGGCGCCACCAGCTCGCTGATCGCGGCCCAGTGATGGTCGGTCTGGTTCAGCGCGGCGACATACGTGACCGGCGGCAGGCCGAGGCGGCTGATTTCCTCATTCAGCGGCTTGCTGTGGTCGATGACGTGGTGCGCGCCCAGCTGCTTGATCCACTCGCCGGTTTCCGGACGCGATGCCGTGCCGATGATGGTCAGGCCGGTCAGCTGACGCGCCAGCTGCACCAGGATCGAGCCGACACCGCCAGCCGCGCCGATCACCAGCAGCGACTTGCCATGGTTGGCGCCGGCGTCGCGGCTTACTTGCAGGCGGTCGAACAGCAGCTCCCAGGCAGTGATGGTGGTCAGCGGCAGGGCGGCGGCCTGGGCGAAATCCAGATTCTTCGGCTTGTGGCCGACGATGCGCTCGTCCACCAGGTGCAGCTCGCTGTTGGTGCCGGCGCGGGTCAGGTCGCCTGCATACCAGACTTCATCGCCGACCTTGAACAGACTGATGTCCGGGCCTACTGCTTTCACCACGCCGGCGGCGTCCCAGCCGATTACCTTGGCCTGGCCTTCGGCCGGCGCAACGTTGCGGCGGATTTTGGTATCGACCGGGTTGACCGAGATGGCCCGTACTTCCACCAGCAGGTCGCGGCCGCTGGCTTGTGGCGTCGGCAGCTCGATATCGATCAGCGACTCGGCGTCTTCGATCGGCAGGGAGCGGCGGTAGGCAATGGCTTTCATGGAAAATTCTCCGAAAAATGTTGTGATGGGCGTATCATCATTTATTTCGTAGCGATGAAAAAGAGGCGCTACGCCGAAACACTTTCAAGGATTTGACGAAAATTGCTCAGGCTCGATGATTTGACTGTCTTTGTCCGCACCGCCGACCGTGGCAGCCTGTCTGCCGCTGCGCGCGAACTTGAGATTTCGCCGGCGCTGGCCAGCGCCGCCGTCAAGCGGCTGGAGGGGGAACTGAAGCTGCGGCTGTTCGCCCGCACCACCCGTTCGCTGCGGCTGACGGAGGAGGGCGAGCACTATCTGCGCCATGCGCGCGAGGCGCTGCGGCTGCTGAAGGAAGGGCATGACGCGCTGATCCAGGGCCAGGAAACGCTGGGCGGCACGCTGAAAATCTCCATGCCGTCAGACCTCGGCCGCAATATGGTGGTCGGCTGGCTGGATGCTTTTCAGGCGCAGTATCCACGCGTGTCGCTGCAACTGAGCATCAGCGACCGCGTGTCGGATATGTACCGGCAGCCGGTCGACATCGCTATCCGCTATGGCGCGCAGGAGGATTCCAGCCTGATCGCCTTGCCGCTGGCACCGGAAAACCGCCGCGTGCTGGTGGCGTCGCCGGACTACATCAAGCATCACGGCAAGCTGAATACGCTGGACGACCTGGCGCGCCACAACTGTTTGCGCTTCATGCTGGAAGACGTCATTCACGATCGCTGGAGCTTCTACCGCGAGGCGCAGTCCGAAGCCGAAGTCATCCACGTCAATGGCAACCGCAGCGCCGATGACGCCGACGTGGTGCGGCGCTGGGCGGTAGCCGGTGTGGGCATCGCGTATAAATCGCGCCTCGACCTGAGCGCCGATATCCGCGCCGGCCGCCTGCAAGTGCTGCTGCCGGATGTGCTGGGCGAGCCGACGCCGCTGAATATGCTGTGCATGCACCGCTCACAGATCTCGCCGACAGTGCTGCAACTGCGCGACTTCCTGCGCACGCAGTGCGAGAAAGCTTAAGGACACCTGAAATCCCCCTTCCGCACAGTTGCGCTGCAACAAAATGCGCTTACCATAGCGCTAACAAGAACAATCGGGAGAGAGAGCAATGACCGAAACCCAGCGCGACATCCTCAGCGCCGGCTTTTCGCTGACGCTGATTGCGCTTGCCGCTTTCGTCATGCAGCGATTCTTCCTGCCGCTGATCTGGGCGGGCATCCTGTGCGTGGCGACATGGCCGCTGTACCTGCGGCTGCGCACGCGCATCGGCCACAACATCATCGCCGCTGCCTTGCTGACCTTGCTGGTGGCGGCCGTGTTCATTGTGCCGGTACTGCTGGGCGTGGCGCAAGCAATGCGGCAGGCACCGGAACTGGCCAACTACATCGTTACCGCCAATACCGACGGCATTGCTGTGCCCAGCTTCGTGCTGCACTTGCCGGTGATCGGCGATTCGCTGGCCGAATGGTGGCAGGCGACACTGAGCCAGCCGCATGGCCTGGCGCACCTGGTGTCCGATCGCCAGATCAACGGTTTCCATTCGGCCAGTGACATCATCAAGGTGGCCGGTGTTGGCCTGATGCACCGGCTGGTGGATTTCGGCCTGGCCTTTCTGTGCCTGTTTTTCTTCTACAAGGACGGCGAGGCGCTGAAGCGCCAGATCACCAACATCGGCAGCCGCTGGTTCAGCGAACAGCGCTGGGCCCAGTATTCGGACAAAATCCCGACCGCGATCCGCGCCACCGTCAACGGCCTGGTGCTGGTGGGACTGGCGGAAGGCGTCCTGATCGGTATTGCATACTGGCTGACCGGCCTGAAATCGGCCGCGCTGTGGGCGGCGGCAACCGGCATCCTGGCCATTATTCCGTTTGGCGCACCGCTGGCGTTTGTCAGCGCGGCCGGCGTGCTGGCCTTTGGTGGCGCCATACCGGCGGCAATTGCCGTCGTGGCCTGGGGTACGGTGGTGCTGTTTGTCGCGGATCACTTTGTACGGCCAGGCATCATCGGCAACGCTACGCGCTTGCCCTTCCTGGCCGTACTGTTCGGCATATTAGGCGGGGTGGAAACCCTCGGCCTGGTGGGGCTGTTTATTGGCCCGGTAGTGATGGTTCTGTTCGTAACCCTGTGGCACGAAGCGCAGTCACATCGTCAGGATGTCGGTTCGCCAGTTGCCAAACCCAGGTGAGGAGCGCAAGCGAGGTCGCGGCATCTGCCGGCCTGTCCTGTGCATGGGTAGGGCAACTGGCACCGGCAACCATTAATGTGCTTTCGATTTCGACAGGATCAGCAGCCAGCGGCGGAAGAGCAGCACTTCCAGATGGCCAGCTTGCACGCCGGTGTCGCATTCCATGATCGGGTTCACTGCGTAGAAGCGCTTGCGGAAGTCACGGCACACCATCATTTCGCGTTTGCCCATGCGAACCATGAAAGAGGTCGGCAGGTATTCCAGACCGAAGCGGGAACCATAGCTGCTGTTCAGAGTGCTCATGACATTTCCTTTTTTGTTGGAGGTGTTTTACGAGGAGTTCAGAATAGCACAACTACTGTATGAATAAACAGGTACTGTGTAAATAAACAGTAAATTCGTTGTTTCGTAGTTTTTACGCCGACTTAATCGGCGGTCAACCAGGGAGGACCAAATTTTCAGCAAATTGCTCAATTTCGTGGAGGCAAGACTGTCTCCGAACGGTGAATTCGGTTTACATTTGACCGTGGGGATGGCATTGCTGCTGGTTGCCGGCATGGTGTTCCATGAACTGGCCGAGGCGGTCATGGGGCAGGACGCCATTACGGTAATGGACGTGCAGGTTGCGCACTGGTTCAATGCCCATGCGTTTGAACCGTTGACCAGCGTGATGTATGTAGTGACCTACGCACACTCGGTGGCCGGCATGGTGGTGCTGTTCGGCCTGCTGGCCTGGTATTTGTGGAAGCAGCGTGCGCGCTACTGGTTGCTGGCGCTGGCGTTTGCCGTGCCGGGCGGGATGATGCTGAATGTAGCGCTGAAGTTTTACTTTCAGCGCGCCCGGCCGGTGTTCGAGGAGCCGCTGGTGACGCTGGCTACTTATAGCTTCCCCAGCGGGCACACGACGGCGGCGACCTGCTTCTATGGCCTGCTGGCGAGTTACCTGGTGATTGCCCGGCCGGCATGGAATGTGCGCCTGGGAACGGTGACGTTCTGCCTGATGATGGTATTGTTGGTGGCATTCAGCCGCGTCTATCTGGGCGCGCATTATGTCAGCGATGTGCTGGCCGCCATGGCCGAGAGTGTGGCCTGGCTGGCCGTGTGCATTACAGCTATCTCGACCTTGCGCCGCCGGCGCGAGGGTAAAACGGTAAGAAGCCTATGAAGAAAATCGTCGTCATCGTCAATGCCAGCGCCGGACTGGGCTACTGCGGCGGGTGGACCGCCGCGTTGCAGGAGAAATTCCGCAGCCAGGGCGCCGAGCCGGACATCACGCTGGCGCAAAGCGGCGAACAGATGATCGAACGCGCGCGGCGCGCCGTAGAAGAGGGCGCGCCACTGGTGGTGGCGGGGGGCGGCGACGGCACCATCAATGCGGTGGCGTCGGTGCTGGCGGGTACGGAGACAGTGCTGGGCGTGCTGCCGCTGGGCACGCTGAATCACTTCGCCAAGGACCTGAAGATTCCGCTGGAGCTTGACGAAGCGGTCGCCAACGTGGTGCACGGTGTGGCGCGCAAGGTCGACGTCGGTGAGGTCAACGGCCGCATCTTCCTCAATAATTCCAGTCTCGGCATCTATCCTGACATCGTGCGCGACCGTGAGCAGCAGCAACGCCATCTCGGCCGCAGCAAGTGGCCGGCATTCGGACGGGCGCTGTTTGCGGCGATCCGCCGCTTCCCTTTTTTAAGCGTGCGGCTGAAGATCAATGGCGAAGAGCATCTGCGCCGAACGCCGTTCGTCTTCATCGGTAATAACGAATACCTGCAAGGCTTGACGCTGGGCGCGCGCGAGCGGCTCGATAGCGGCAAGCTGTGCCTGTACGTGGCGCAGAAGCCAACCAGGCTGGGCCTGCTGCGTTACGCGCTGCATGCGTTGTTCGGCAAGCTGCAACAGGCGCGCGATTTCGATGTGCTGTCGGCGGCTTCGCTGGAAATCGATACGCGTCATCACCACCTGCGCGTGGCCACCGATGGCGAGGTCACGCTGATGAAACCGCCACTGTGCTATCGTTCAAGGGCTGCGGCGCTGAACGTCGTCGTGCCGGCGGCATAGGAGGCAAGCATGCGCACCATCGTCCATTTATCCGATCTGCATTTTGGCCGCGTCGATCAGGATTTGCTGCGGCCGCTGCAGGAGCTGGTGACCAGGCTGGCGCCGGACGTGGTAGTGGTTTCCGGCGACCTGACCCAGCGGGCGAAGACCGAAGAATTCAAGGCCGCGCGCGCCTGGCTGGACACCTTGCCCGGGCCGCAGATCGTGGTGCCCGGTAACCATGACATCCCGCTGTACAACGTCGCCAGCCGCTTCCTGACGCCGCTGCGCAAGTACACGCGCTACGTCACGCTCGACCTGGCGCCGGAATATATAGACGACGAGATCGCCGTACTCGGCATCAATACGGCGCGCTCGCTGACCTTCAAGGATGGCCGCGTCAACAAGGAACAGCTAGCGCAGATGCGGCAGCGCATGCAGGCGGTGAGCGCGCAGCACACGCGCATCATCGTCACCCACCATCCGTTTGACCTGCCGGATAATTTCGACAAGGACGACCTGGTCGACCGCGCGCCGATGGCGATGCAGGCGTTTGCCGAGTGTGGTGTTGATTTGCTGCTGGCGGGCCACCTGCATTCCAGCCATGCCGGCAACAGCGCAGGCCGCTACAAGATCGCTGGCTACGCCGCGCTGGTAGTACAGGCCGGCACGGCGACCTCCACGCGCGGGCGTGGCGAATCCAACTCCTTCAACGTGCTGCGCATCGATCCGGACGATATCCAGGTTGACCGTTACAGCTGGATCGAAGGCACCGCCAGCTTCGAGCTGGCCCACACCGAATACTTCCGCCGCAGCGGCGACGTCTGGGCCCTTGCCGCCGAAGCTTAAGTCGGGGTCAGTTCTGCCAAACGTACACGGGCTCAACTGCGTAGCAGTTGAGCCCGTGTACGTTTGGCAGAACTGACCCCGGTTTTAGAGCCAGTAGTTCATGAAGCGGGCGGCCCATTCTTTCATGCGGTTGCTGAGCGGGCGCTGGCGCCATTTGTCCAGCGTGACCTGGTTGGAGTCGCGCAGGTCTTCCTGGAAGGCTTTTTCCATTTCGTTGCCGAAGGCGTCGCCCATGATGATGACGTTGATCTCGCTATTGTGCAGGAAGCTGCGCATGTCGATGTTGGTCGAGCCGACCGTCGACCAGCGGCCATCAATCACGGCGGTCTTGGCGTGCAGTACGGCCAGCTTCAGCTGATAGATCTTGACGCCGGATTCCAGCAGCTCGTCGTAGAAGGCGTGGCCGGCGTAGACCACCAGGCCAACATCCGATACGCCCGGCACGACGATCTTGACGTCGACGCCACGCTTGGCGGCGGCTTTCAGCGCATCCACCGTCTGCCGGTCCGGCACGAAGTAGGCCGAGGTCAGGTGGATGGATTTTTTCGCTTCCTGCAGGGCCAGTGCGTACGCCTTGTAGATTTCAAAATGGCCGTCCGGCTCGCTGCCCAGCACGCGCACCACTTTGTCGCCGGCAATCACCGGTGTCGGGAAATAGTCGGCTTCCGGCAGGTCGTATTTGTCGGCCTTGGTCCACTGGCGGATGAACAGCCACTGGAAAGCCTGCACCGCTGGCCCTTCAATCTTGATGTGGGTGTCGCGCCAGCCGACATCGTCCTTGTTGGTCGGCCGCGAGGCCGAGCGGAACAGCGAGCTCTTGGCATAGGTGGCGCTGATGTTGATGCCGCCGGTAAAGGCAGTCTTGCCGTCAACGATCAGGATCTTGCGGTGGTCGCGGTTGTTCAGCTTCCAGCCGTCGCCATTTACCTTGGCCGGATTGACCGGGTTGAATTCGATCAGCCGGATGCCGGCGTCGCGCATGCGCTTGAAGAATTCCGCCGGCGTGCCGAAGGTGCCGACGCTGTCGTAGATGATGTTGACCGTCACGCCTTCCTGCTGTTTCTTGATCAGCGCGTCGGCGAACTTCATGCCCAGTTCGTCCTGGTCGAAGATATAGGTTTCAAAGTTGATGTTGTTGCGCGCACCCTGGATGGCTTTCAGCATTTCCGTCAGCGTCTGCGGGCCGTCGAACAGCAGCGTGGTCTTGTTGCCGGCGATGAGCGGCACGCCGGTCGCCGCTTCCTCCAGCGAGGCCTGGGCCTGCAAGTCCAGCGTGCCCTTCGACCAGCGCTTGGACAGCAGCGCCTTGGCATGCGCACCGCTCAGTTCGCCATTCTTGCCCTTGACGGTGGGCGCGGTCGCCGTGGCTGGCTCCAGCTTGTCGCCCAGCGCGGTGACATTGGGCAATGATGCGCAGGCGCTTAGCGAACCCAGGCACAAGAAGCCAGCGGTGAGCCAGTAACGCATGCGCAGCAGTTTCATTTGTCGACCTTTTCAATGAGCGGAATGGCATCTTCTTTCGAGCCGAACAGGAACGACACCGGCCCCACGCGGAACCGGCGCCCCAGCGCCTTCAGCAGCTGCCAGCCGTGCTGGAAGCGTACCTGGCGCGAGCGTAGCGCCACCCACAGCGCCAGGCCGAAGCTGACCAGCAGATTGACGATCCCGATGGAAAGAAAACCTGCTATAGAGGTCACAACCAGTTCCCAGCTGACATTGTGATCGAGTCCAACAATTGCTGTCGCAAAGTTGGCTGACGAGAACGTCACATGGCGGATGTCCAGCGGCATCCCCAGCACGAAGCCGATGAATGGCATCATGCCCAGCAGGATGCCGAAGAAGAAATTGCCCATCAGGCCGCCCAGGTTGTTTTCCAGGTAGACGCCGAGACGCTGCGCGCGCTCCTGGCCCAGCAGCCGGCTGAGGCCGCGCAACTGCGCAATGCGCTGCGCCCAGCAGGTGTACAGCGCCTTGTTGTCGTAGTAGCCCGAAATCAGGCCGGCGACAAACAGGCAGACGCCGGCGATGGCCGCATAGATCAGCGTTGGCGCGTGGATCGGGTCGATGTCGGCCAGCAGGTGCATGGCCTTGTCCGGCGACACCAGATGGTGGCCGGTCAGGTGGGGCCAGGCCATGGCGATCAGCCAGGCGGTCGGAATGCAGATCGCCAGGTTGCCCAGCACCGCCATGACCTGCGTGCGCAGCACCTTGTTGCACAGCTCGGCCATGCTGTCGATATCGATATTGCGCCCGTCCCTGGAATGCAGGCCGGAAGCGATGCGCGAGGCGGTCATCGCCGGCTGCTTGGTCGCTACCGTGAAGTGCAGCAGGTGGATAAACACAAAGCCCAGCGAATAGTTCATGCTGAACAGGAAAGCTTCCACCAGCGGCGCCGCGTGCAGGTAGGACAGCAGGATCTTGAACAGCGCCATGAAGCCGATGATCAGGCCGGCGCCGGCCGCCGAGGAAAACATGGCGCCCAGTTCGCGGCGGGTGTTGGCCACGTAGTGTTCGCCGGTGTGGCTGGCGTTCTCGGTGACGTTGCGCGCCAGCAGGTCGATGTTGTCGCGCAGCAGGTCGGTCACCATGTATTTGTTGTTGTGCGCCTCGATCAGTTCCAGCGCCAGCGCGATGGCAGCGGCCCGGCGCGTCAGGTCGTTTTCTTCGCCCGGCAGGTGCACATCGACCAGGAACAGCAGCTTGCGCATGCGGTCCAGGCTTTGCGTCAGCGACACCAGCAGATAGGTGAGGGCGATGCTGGTGCCCTGGTTCAGCGCCTTCTTGCGGATCTTGGCGATGACGGCGTCGCACTGGTCCAGCATCACCAGCAGGTGGCGGGCGTCGTCGATATCGACTTCCTCGCCGGCCAGCTTGCGGTGGTAGGCATCCAGGTAGGCGTTGACTTCGAAGTTCTGCACCATGAAGGGCGACTCGTAAGTCTCCATCTCGGTGTGGAAGTTGGTCAGGCGCGGCTCCAGGCCGATCGCGCAGACGCGGTAGGACAGCGTGCGGATTGCTTCCAGCAGGCCCGGCAGCATCAGGTTGCCGCCACGCTGCACCACGGCGCGCTGTTCGGAATGGACCACTACATCCAGCAGCGCCAGCCATTCCTCGGCCGGCACCGCCGCCATCCACAGGTAATCGGTACGCTTGTAGACGATCTGGTCCAGCGCTTCGCTCAGGTAGTCGTTGCCCAGCGCCGGCGGCAGGATGCGGTAGGCGATGCGGGTGCGCAGCTCGCTGAAGAAGCCGTCGCTCGACAGCACGCCGATCTCGGTGTACAGGCTGGAATGGCGGCGCGAGGCGATGATGTTGCGCGCGTAGTTGCGCAGCGCGTTGGCGTGTGCCGGATTGCCTTTTAATAGCTGGGTCAGGGTGCGCACGTTGGCGACGGCGCGGGCGCCATCGGTCGCACGCTTGGGACGCAGGGTGTCGAACAGCTCGACCATCTGCGTGATCTCGTTGCTGTCTGCGTTAATGCGTTCCAATATTTCGAGCATGAAAAGAGCCTCGTCAAACAAAAAGCCAGTATAACCGCAGCCATGGTGCAAGTATGTACGACAGCGTACATAGGTTTCCTCGGTGAAATGATTGATGTGCGTGATGATCCGCACAGAACCGACGCATGTGGCGGACTACACTGGTTACAACGCTTAACCAATTAAGCCCCAATTAACCCATTTCCTGGCTCATCATGAAACCCGCACTCATTACGTTAGCAATGCTGGTGCCGCTGACCTCGATGGCTCAGACGGAAGTGTATGGTGTCATCGATGCCGGCGTCGTCGCCGAGCGTGGATGCCAAGGTGACTGCGCCAGGACGCGGCTGGACAGCGGTGTCGCCAGCGGCTCACGGCTGGGCGTGCGCGGACGCGAGGACCTGGGCGGCGATACGGCAGCGGTGTATGCGCTGGAAGCCGGCTTCCTCAGCGATACCGGCGCCCAGGAGCAGAATGGCAAGCTGTTCAACCGCCAGGCGTATGTCGGCATTGACGGCCCGCTGGGAGTGGTGACGCTAGGGCGCCAGTACAATCTGGTGTATGAAACGCTGACCGATGTGGCCGACCCGTTTCATGGCGGCATGGCGGGCAGCGCGGCCAACCTGGTCGGCTATAACGCCAAGCGCTATGACAACACCATCAAGTACCAGTCGCGGCGCTCGCGCAGCGGCTTGATCGGCTCCGCCACCTACAGCCTGGGCGAAACGCAGTTCAACAGCAAGGCCAACCGCGCCTATGGCGCCACCATCGGCTACGAAGGCAGCAAGGCGAACATCCGCATCAGCCACCAGCGCAAGGAAAACACGCTGGATGCCACTGGCGCCTCGCCGGAGCTGGACCGCACTGCGCGCAACACGCTGGTGGCGGCCAACTACGACTTTGGCCGCTTTGTCGGCTATGCGGCCTATGGCCACAGCAAGGGCGACATCAGCAGCCAGTGGAACGAGACCAATCCGTATGGCGCGGTAGGGCAGCGCGACCTGTACACCAACAGCCGCGACGTGCTGGTTGGCGTGGCGGTGCCCCTGGGCGGTGCCACGACCTTGCTGGCGTCTTACATCCACAAGGATGACCGGGGCGTCGCCGACCGCGACGCCAACCAGCTTGCCATCGGCGCCAGCTACGCGTTTTCAAAGCGCACCGACGTCTACGCCGCGTTCTCCAAAATCCAGAACCGCAACGGCGCCAGCTATACCGCCGGCAACGCCACCAGCCGTGGCAGCGGCGACCGCGCCATCAACGTCGGCTTCCGCCACGCCTTTTAAGCCGTCCGTCAAACATGCTACATTGCTGGTTTTGTTGACCAGGAACGTAGCATGTACCTCACTTATTTCAACGGCAACTGGGCCGAAGGCAACGCGCCGCTGTTTGGCGCCATGGATCACAGCGTCTGGCTGGGCTCGTCCGTATTCGACGGCGCCCGCTCGCTACGCGGCCATATGCCTGACCTGCGCCCGCACCTGCAGCGCGTCATCACCTCGGCCGAGCGCGTCGGCCTGACCTGCCCGCTGAGCGTCGATGAAATGGAGAAGCTGGTGCGCGAAGGCGTGGCCAAGTTCCCGCCGGATGCCGAACTGTACATCCGCCCGCTGGTGTTCGGCACCGATGGCCTGCTGATTCCGATGCCGGAAAAGAGCGCGTTCGCGCTGACCCTGTTCGATGCGCCGATGCCGCCGTTTACCGGCTTCTCGGCCTGCCTGTCCGGCCTGCGCCGTCCGGATGCGCTGATGGCGCCAACCGACGCCAAGGCGTCCTCGCTGTACGCCAACACCAGCAAGGCGCTGCGCGAAGCGCGCGACCGCGGCTTTGACAACGCGGTGGTGTGCGACAGCGCCGGCCATGTGGCCGAGTTCGCATCGGCCAATCTGTTCTTTGTCACGCCGGAGGGCAAGGTGGTGACGCCGGTGGCCAATGGCACTTTCCTGTCCGGCATCACCCGCGCGCGCGTGATCGCCCTGCTGGCGCAGGAGGGCATTCAGGTGGAGGAGCGCAGCGTGCGTCCGGAGGAATTGGAGAGCGCGGTGGAGATCTTCAATACCGGCAACTACGGCAAGGTCACGCCATGCGTGCGCTACGAGTCGCGCACGCTGGCGGTCGGTCCGATCGCCACGCTGGCGCGCGATCGCTACATGGCATTCTCCGACAGCCAGTAATCACTTCGGCGTGGCTGGGCAGCTGGCGCCGAGCCAGCGGCCGGTCGATTCCACGGTGGCGTTCTGCGGCCCTGTGCCACTGTTGTTGGTGACGTTCATGGTCATCGTGTAGGCGCTGTCGCCTTGCAAGCGGATCTGTCCCTGGCCACTGGAGGCGGGATCGGTGCAGGTGAAGGAGACGTTCAGGCCCCCTGGTACCGGGTCCTGCTTCGACGTGCATTTGCCTTGCTGGTTCAGCGGCAGCTCCTTGCGCGCGGCCATCTCCGGCGTGACGCAGGCGGTCATTTTGAGGCTGCCGTCGCCGCCGGCCTGCGGCATCGAGACGCCGTTCTGCGCCATCATCGCTTCGACCCTGGCGCGCTGCTCGGGCGGCAGCACCGCCAGTTGTGCCAGTGCGCTGCTGAGCGCCTGGTCGGTCTGGCGGTCGCCGGTCTTGATCTTGTTGGTCAATTCCCATAAGCCAGGCTTGATGGTCTGGGTCTGCGCAGACGCGTGCGCGGCGGCCAGCATGGCCATGGATATCAGCAGTCGTTTCATAGGGCGTTCCTCCTTGTGGGCAGCATAAACGAAAACGGCGCCATTGGCGCCGTTTCCCTTGGGGCGTTAAGCTCTATATGCCGCGACCGCTAATCAGGCGCAGCAGTACCATGATGATGGCGACTACCAGCAGGATGTGGATGAAGCCGCCGATGGTATAGGAAGTAACCAGGCCCAGCAGCCACAGGATAAGCAGAACGACAGCGATGGTGTAAAGCATGATGATCTCCTCGGGTTGTGTTGGATCTATTATCAGCAGGAACGATAAATCTTTCTGTACGCTGGCGTACCTTGCGCCTTAGTCAAGCGGACGCAGCTGGCCTTTGACGATGCGCACCGGATCGCCATTACGCCACTGTGGCGCTGCCGAGGCGTGCAGAGTGCGCTTGTTGCCGTTGTCCATGCGGACCACGATGTCCCAGCTGTAGGTGGTTTTCATATTGCCTTCAATCTGGTTGCCGGCCACGGCGCCGCCCACCGCGCCAGCCACCGTTGCCAGCTGGCGTCCATGGCCGCCGCCTACCTGGTTGCCCAGCAAGCCGCCCAGCACCGCACCACCAACCGCACCGACACCACTGCCTTGCGGACGATGTTCAACGCGGCGCACCGATTCCACCACGCCGCAGTTGCTGCATGGGGCATTGCGGGCTTCCTGTTCCGGCACTTGGCCCTGGCCTTGCTGCATGGCCGGAGCGGCTGGCGCCGGCTCGGTGTAAGCCATCTGCTGCTGTTGCTGCGGCGCCGGCGGCATGCCGCTGACTTGCGTCGGCACGGTGGCGTTGGAGGTCGGCAGCCAGCCGAGAATGGCGGCGCTGCCGACGCCGCAGAACAGCACCACCGCGACGGCGGCGATGACCATGATTGGATGAGTGCCAGGTTTGTTGGTTTGCGTGTCCATGGGTAAGTCCTTTTTATTTTGGATGCCGGTATTTTCCTAAAGGACATGCTTTGCTTCCGTGCGTCACCGTACATACAGGGTAAATAATTGCCATTACGCTGGTTCCATGCATACTTCTATCTCACACTCCCCCGAAGAAGACCGCGCGCAGCCGCGCCTGGCGAATAATCGCCTGCTGGCCAGCCTGCCGGACGACGATCAGTCCCAGCTTGCCGAGAAGTGCGAGACGGTACGGGTCGACAACGGCCAGGTGCTGTCGGAGCCAGGGCAGGAGGTGCGCTATGTGTATTTCCCGATCGACTGCCTGGTGTCGCTGCTGGGCGTGGCCGAAGGCCGCATGACGCTGGAAGTGGGCTCGATAGGCCGCGAAGGCATGCTGGGCGCCCCCGTGGTGCTGGGGCATGAACTGGCGCAGGTGCGGGCCGTGGTGCAGCGCTCCGGCCGCGCCTACCGCATGGCGGCCGGCGATTTCGTCACCGAGTTCTATCGCATGGAATCCTTGCAGCGCCTGCTGCACCGCTATACCGACACCGCGCTGGCGCAGGCGATCCAGATCGCCGTGTGCAGCCGCTTCCACGTGCTGGAGGCGCGCCTGGCGCGTTCGCTGCTGATTACCCGTGACCGCCTGCAATCGGAGAAATTTCACCTGACCCACGAATTCCTCGCGCATTCGCTGGGCGTGCGCCGCGTTGGCGTGACCAAGGCAGCCAGCGCGCTGCAACAGCAAAAGCTGATTACCTACAGCCGCGGCAATATCGAGATCCTCGATTCAACCGGCCTGGAAGCCGCCTCCTGCCACTGCTACGAAATGTTCAAGGACAAATAAGGTGATTCCCGCGCAAGCGGGAATCCATGCGCCGTGATTGAACACGCGCCGTATGGATTCCCGCTTGCGCGGGAATGAGGTGGGGATGGCTGGTGCTGGTCTTAGCGTGGTGGCTTCTGTACTTGATTGCCGATCACGCCGCCAACTGCTGCGCCGCCGACGGCGCCGACCGCGCTGCCGCCGGTCAGGACTGAGCCAGCGACCGCGCCGACACCCGCGCCGATGGCGGTGTTTTTATCCTGGCCCGACATGTTGGCGCAGGCACTCAGACCCAGGGTGGCTGCCAACACGGTGGCGGTTGCTGCAATACGCTTGATGTTGTTCATGATTTTCTCCTCTGGCAGGTCAGGCGCGGTATTGCACCCGGACCGATGGTTCCAGAGTAATCACTCATGCCATGCGCTTCCGTTCGTCATCCCACATAGAACTCATATCAGCGTTGAGCTTTGCCGGGAGGTGGTGCCACTGCCTTGCCGCCGGCCTGCGCCATCAGTGCCTGGCAGCCCGGCGTTTCGCCAGGCCCGGTGCTGACCAGCGGCACGATGGCCGCCACCGGGGCTACCACCGCCAAAGCCAGCGCTCCGCCAGCGCGCAGCGCCAGCGCGCCCTTGTCGACGCTGACGTCCGGGTCCTTGAATGTGCCGCGCACATAAATCGGCGCGCGCAGCGAGATCACGCGCACCGACTTGGCGTCCGGCTTCAGTGTCAGGTCGAGCTGCTCGTTGCCGAGGTTGACGGTGCCGTTGACATCGATGCGCGCTTCGGACGTATCCACCGTGAACAGCCGCGACTTCATCACGCCGTTATGCACGGCAAAGTCGGTGACCATGCAGTTCAGCTTGACCTGCTTGTCGCCCACCAGGCGCGTCAGCACCACGCTGCCGATGTTCAGGCCCATGGTTTCCAGCATCAGCTTGCTGACGCTGCCCTGGTTGATGACGCCCTTCAGTTCGCCATTGGACGCGCCCAGCAGGCCGGCCACCGAGTTGCCGGTGGCGGACAGCGACACGTCGGCATTGATTTCACCCACGGTGGCCTGCATGCCGTCGATCGACGGGAACAGCTGCTTCAGTTGCAAGCGCTTGGCGCCGGCCTTCAGCTCGGCGCGGATGGCGTCCGGATTGATCTTGCCACTGCCGTCCAGCATGACGTTGGAAACGAAGCGGCCACCGGCGATGTCGAAGTTCAGCGGCGTCAGCGCCAGCACGCCATCCTTCAGGTGAATCTGCGTTTCCAGGTTCTGGATCGGCAAATCCTTGTCGCGGGTGATGCGCGCAGCCTTGAAGTTGACGTCGGCGTCGATGGCGGTCCAGCGCTTGGTGCGGAATTTCTCCACCGGTAGCACCTTGTTGCCGGGCTGAAGCTGCTCGGCGCCGCGCGCCTCCTTGCTGGCGTTGGAATCGGCGCCGATCAGCGGGCCGAGGTCGGACACTTGCAGCAGCCTCGATTGCACCGTGCCGCTCAGCAGCGGGCGTGGCGCGCCGGTCTTGAATTCCAGCTTGCCGGCGATGTCGCTGTGGCCGACCTTGCCAGTAAATTTCTCGTACACCCAGCGGCTGGCATTGGCGCCGAGGTTGCCAGTCAGGTGGCCTTCGGTGACGAAGGGCGGCGTCTCCGGCAGCAGCACGCCGGTCAGGCCGTACAAGCGTGCCATGCTGGGGCCGGACAGCTTCAGCTGCATGTCGATTGCCGTCAGCGAGGCGGGCTTGGTCAGCGTGCCGTCAAAGCTGATGCTGGTGCCGCCGACGTTGAGATTGGCCATCAGCGGGTAGGGCGTCAGTTGCTGTAGCGCCAGAACGGCGCCGGCCTTGCCGCTGCCGCTGACGTCCTGGTTGTTCCATTTGCCCCGCAACTGCCAGCTGACGCCGTAGCGCGGGTCGGCGATGGTGTCGACCATGGCGCTGGCGTCCACATGCGTCATGGCGTCGATGTAGCGCACCGTGCCTTTGGAGAACACCACGCTACGCACGTTCAGTTTCCAGGCCGAAGCTTCATCGTCGCTGTGGAAGGTCCAGTTGTTGCGGCCATCGGCTTCGCGTTGCAGCAGCAACTGCGGATTATCGAAGCGCAGCTGCGGAATCTCGATACGCTGGCGTAGCAGTGGCAGCGGTTCGATGGCAAACGCGAACTGGCCGACGCTGGCCATCTCGGCCGGCGCCTGCATGCCGCGCGGATTGCCGATGTGGACATCGCTGGCCACCAGGTGCGGCATCGGTAGCCAGCTGCCTTGCTGGCGCCAGGCCAGCGACACCGCGCCGCGTATCTCGAACGGCCGCTTGATGGCGGTGCCGATCTTGTCGTTGAGCCAGGGGCGCGCACGGTTCCAGTCGACATTGCTCAGCACGATAACGGCGACGACAGGCACGGCCAGCACGACGGCGCTGGCGGCAACGGCAATACGGGTACGGCGGGACAGGGGCATGGCTAACCTTGGAAGTGAGTTGCATCATTTTACACACTCCGGCTTTTTGTGCGTCACCGTACTGATGCTACAGCGACATCAGCCTATAACGTCAACCGTACCTTCCAATTTTTAAGGAGAACAATAATGATGACGATGAACGCCCAATGGCAAATGCTGTGCGGTATGGCCGTGCTGATCGGCCTGAGTGGTTGTGCCAGCGATAAAACGCCTGCCACCGCTGACGTGGCTGTCTCGCGCGCCCAGGTCGCTGCGGCCACCAGTGCCGGCGCCGCCGACCTGGCACCAGCCGAAATGCAGGCCGCACGTGAAAAACTGATGCGCGCCAACCAGGCGCTGGCCGCCAAGGACTACAAAACAGCGCAAGACCTGGCCACGCAGGCCTCGGCTGACGCGCAGCTGGCGCAAAGCAAGGCCAACTCGGCCAAAGCCACCACCGCTGCCGACGAGCTGCAAAACAATATCCGCCTGCTGCGCGAAGAAGTCCAGCGCGCCAACGCCACCAGCCAACAATAACAAGGAGTAGCCATCATGAAAAAACTCGTTCTGCTGCCAACCGCTTTTGCCATGTCGGTAATGTTTGCTGCTTGCAGCACCACGCCAACCACCACCAGCCAGCTGGACCAGGCGCGTGGTGACTTCATGGCTGCGCAAAGCAATCCATCCGTGGCCGCCAATGCGCCGCTGGAATTCAAGGCCGCATCGGATGCGCTGGACCGCGCCAATACCGCCGCCGCGAAAAAAGAGAGCCTGGACGAAATCGACAAGCTGGCCTACATCGCCAAGCAGAAGATCGCCACCGCGCAGGAAGCTGCCAAGGCCAAGCAGGCAGAGGCCGATGTGGCCAACGCCGCCCGTCAGCGTGACGAGATCCGTCTGCAGGCGCGCACCGCCGAAGCCAACAACGCCAAGGCTGCCGCCGACCGCGCCAAGGCCGACGCTGACGCCGCGCGCATGCAGGCTGAAGCCGCTGCCAATTCGGCGCGCGACGAAGCCGCCAAGAACGCTGCGCTGCAACAGCAACTGGCCGACCTGCAAGCCAAGCAGACCGAACGCGGCATCGTCATCACGCTGAGCGATGTGCTGTTCCAGGTTGACCGGGCCGAACTGAGCGCCGAAGGCATGCGCACCGCACAAAAAGTCGCCGACGTGCTGGCGCAGGAACCACAGAGCATTGTGCAGGTCGAAGGCTTTACCGACAGCACCGGCACTTCGTCGCACAATCTGGAGCTGTCGCAGCGTCGCGCCGAATCGGTACGCAACGCGCTGATCGGCCTGGGCGTTTCAAGCGCCAAGATCGCCACCCGTGGCTATGGTGAAGCGTATCCGGTGGCCAGCAATAGCGACGCCGGTAGCCGCCAACTGAACCGCCGCGTGGAAATCGTGCTGTCGCAAAACGGCGCACCGATTGCCAACCGACGTTAATCTGACTCTCACTTAGGAAGGAAAGACCATGGCTGAATCCAATCCCACCCAACCGGCAGGCATCGATACCGAAGCCATCCGCGCCGCCGCCCGTAATCTGGAAGACGGTGCGGTGACCGCTGGCTACCAGGGAAACCGCCAGGCCGTCATCAAGATGCTGAACGATGCGCTGGCCACCGAGCTGGTCTGCATCAACCGCTACAAGCGCCACTACTACACGGTCAGCGGCCGCGAGAACGCGGCCATCAAGGCGGAGTTCCTGGAGCATGCCAACGAGGAGCAGGAGCACGCCGACTGGCTGGCCGAGCGCATCGTCCAGCTGAACGGCGACCCTGATTTCAATCCGGCGACGTTGCTTGCACGTAGCCATGCCGAGTATGATGCGTCAGAGGACGTACAATCGATGGTGCGCGCCAACCTGATTGCCGAGCGCGTGGCGATCGAAGCCTACCGTCAGATGATCAATCAAATTGGCGATACCGACCCGACAACGCGCCATCTTTTGATCAAGATCATGGCGGTTGAAGAGGAGCACGCCGACGATATGCGTGATATGTTGACCGAACACGGTTGACACGGCGGAACCCTATTTGCTATACAGTTTTCACATCAACAACCAAAACAGGAGCTTAATCATGCTGGAACAAAACATCAGTACCGTGAATAATGACGTGAAAACTCTGGTAAAGGATGCCCAGGCCTTGTTCACCGCAGCCACCGCGCTGACCGGCGAAAAGGCCGATGAACTGCGCGGCCGCGGCATGCGTGCGCTGGATACTGCACTGGCCAAGGCGCATGAAGCCCAGGTCAGCGCGGTGGCTGCCACCAAGGTCGCGGCGCAGCAAGCCGACGACTACGTCAAGGAAAACCCATGGCGTTCGATCGCAGCAGCGGCTGGTATCGGCCTGCTGATCGGCGTCATCATCGGCCGCAAGTAATGGCACAAGACGAAGGCACCCGTCCGCCGGGCCTGATCGCATCGCTGGGTCTGGTGACCCGCAATGCGATCGGCCTGCTGCTCAACCGGCTGGAGCTGGCCGCACTGGAACTGGCGCAGGCACGCAACCACTTGCTGCAACTGGTGGTGGTGTTTGCGCTGGCCGTGCTGCTGGGCGGCTTTGCGCTGATCTATGCGTCGGTCACCATCGTCTACCTGGCGTGGGCGGCGATTGGCTGGGTGATCCTGCCCATCATCACCGTGGTGTTCCTGCTGCTGGCGGTCGCCCTGATCCTGTACGCGCGCGCCATGCTGCGGAGTGGCAAATTGTCGCTGCCGGCCACGATGGCGGAACTCAAGTCCGACCGCGACATGCTGGTCTAAGGAGAAGCCATGACCAACAAACACGAAGACGAGGCCGCGCTGGCGGCTGAAAAGCAGCGCCTGATACGCGAGGGCGAACTGCTGCGCATCAAGGTGGTGCATTCGAAGGCGCTGGTTGGCCAGGCTTTGCAGCCGGATGCGCTGATGCATGGCGCGGTCGACCACGCGGTGGCGCTGGCCCAGGCTCGCCTGGGCGGCTTGCTGCAACCGGGCGGCGCCGGCGGCATGCTGGGCGGCCTGAATTTCAAGTCGATCAAGTCGCTGATGCCGTATGCGCTGACGGTCGGTTCGTTCATTGCGCGCAGGCGCCTGATCAAGCCGGCGCTGGTGGTGGCGGCGCTGGCCGGAGTAGGCGTCGCCTGGCTGTTAAGGCACAAGCGTCAAGCATAAAACAAGGGCCGCTGATGCGGCCCTTGTTGTTTTTACTGGCGTTTCACTTGCCGGCAAGTAGCTGCGGCACTCTGGCCATGTCGGTGTGGTAGGTTTGCTGCGCTTCTTTCAGGCAGGCGCTGCGTTCGGCGGCGGGCGCCTGCTTGCATGCCTGTTTGGCTTCGGCCAGTGCGGCGCCGATTTCCTTGCGCAAGGTGCGCGCCTGTTCGGCGCTGCTGCGGTCCGGTTGCGACCAGCGTGCCGGTTCGCCCTTGGCGACTTCCTGATGTTGCAGCTGGACGTTCTGCGGTGGCGTGGTATCTTGCTGCGCGTGCGCGGCAAGTGCCGCGCACGCCATCATCACGCCGGTGACGATGCGATGAACCATGATGTTCTCCTGAGTTTATAGCCTGCCGGTGAGCAGCATAATCAACAGTATGACCACGATCAGGCCGGTGATGCCGCTGGGTGCATAGCCCCAGTTGCGGCTGTGTGGCCAGGTCGGCAGGGCGCCGATCAGCGCCAGGACCAGGATAATCAGAATTATGGTGCCCATGAGGTTCTCCTTGTTGTATTAGCGGGATTATTAGCGGGAAGAGTAGCGGTACAAACGGCCGTCGATCAGGCGCACGCGGTTGCCAACGCGCAGATCGTAGACGCTGTCCTGTTGCACGACGCGGGTTTCGCCGTTATCCATGCGCACGCTGATCTGGTATTCCTCTTTGGCGTTGCGGTTGTTCTCGACATTGTTGCCGACTACCGCGCCACCAACGGCGCCCGCGACAGTGGCAGCAGCACGGCCGCCGCCGGAACCGACCTGGTTGCCCAGCAGGCCGCCAATCAGGCCGCCGGTGACAGCACCGACGCCAGAGCTTTGACGCCCTTGCATCACCTGGATCGCATCGATGGTGCCGTAGGTCGATGAGTCATTGCTGATATAGCCGATCTGTTGCGGCTGCTGGCTGGTGCTGGCGCAGCCGCTCAGTACGGCGGCGCCGGCCAGGATGGCAGCGGCAAACGTCATTGAGCGTTTCATATTGTTCTCCTCGGAAAAGTGTGTGTCCAGAATAGACAGCTGCCGCGCAGGGGTCTGTGCGCTTACGCACGATGTGCCGAGGTGGCTTTTGTGTACGCTATCGAACAGTAAAACGTCTGAAAGCAGCGTTTAATGGCGACATCGGTAGCAGAGACGGCACAAACCAACGTCCCGCTGGCTGACAAACCCACCTGTAAGTAAAACATCAAGGAGAAACGCCATGAAAATCGCACATAAAATCGCTACTGCTCTGTTCACCGTTTCGCTGCTGGGCGCCATGACCGGCTGCGCATCCACCTCCAGCAAGGAAGGCACCGGCGAATATGTCGACGATTCCGTCATCACCACCAAAGTGAAAGCCAGCATCTTCAACGAGCCTACCCTGAAATCGACCGAAATCAATGTCGAAACCTTCAAAGGCACCGTGCAGCTGAGCGGCTTCGTGGCCCAGCCTGAAGACATCGCCAAAGCAGGCCAGGTGGCCCGTGGCGTCAAAGGCGTAACGGCAGTGAAAAACGACCTGCACGTGAAGTAATTCCCCCCCTGGCTGGCGCGCGCGCACGATGCCGCGCGCCGGCATTCTTCTGTGAGTCATCATGAACCAGCCTGTCGACCTGCCCCGGACTCACGCACAGGCGGCCAGCGCCGACGCTGAGCTCCCTCCAGTTCTTCCTTCCCGTATTCCCCTGCATGTCAACGCGCGCGGCCTGGCGCTGGGCGTGATCGCGACCGTGTCGTTCGTCTGGGCGCTGCAATGGGCGCGCGATTTCCTGGTGCCGCTGCTGCTGGGCATCCTGATTACCTATATGCTGAGCCCACTGGTGTGCTGGCTGGAGCGCTTGCGCGTGCCGCGCGTGATCGGCGTGACGCTGGTGACCGCCGCCATCGTCGGCGGCTCGGTGCTGGTGGTGGACAAGTTGCAGGGCCAGTTCCAGTCGATCGTCGATGAATTGCCGACCGCCGGCCACAAGCTTTCACGTCTGCTGTCCGAGCATTTGCACAGCGGCGGCCCGAGCGCCTTGCAGCGCATCCAGGACGTGGCGACTGAATTGCAACAGGCCACTGCCGCCACCGCCGCCGAACGGCGCGCTGCCCGGCGCGCTGCCGCTGCCGCGCCGCCATCGGCCTTCCCGGTGATGGACTGGATCTGGGCCGGCTCGATGGGCGTGGCCGGTTTCCTCAGCCAGGCGACGATGGTGATCTTCCTGGTGTTTTTCCTGCTGCTGTCGGGCGACACCTTCAAGCGCAAGCTGGTCAAGCTGACCGGGCCGTCGCTGAGCAAGAAAAAAATCACCGTGCACATCCTGGAAGACATCAATATCTCGATCCAGAAATACATGCTGATGCTGCTGGTGACGAATGCCGCGCTGGCGCTGCTGATGTGGGTGGCGCTGCGCTGGATCGGCCTGGAGAATGCCGGCGCCTGGGCCATCGTTGCCGGCCTGCTGCACCTGATGCCTTATTTCGGCCCGCTGCTGATCATGCTGGCCACCGGCGTGGTCGCCTTCCTGCAGTTTGAATCGTTGCAGATGAGTTTGCTGGTGATGGGCGCGTCGCTGGCTGTCGCCACGCTGATCGGCACCGTGGTGACCACCTGGATGACCGGCCGCTTCGCCCGCATGAATGCGGCGGCGGTGTTTGTCAGCCTGCTGTTCTGGGGCTGGTTGTGGGGCGTGTGGGGCTTGCTGCTCGGCGTCCCCGTGATCGTCATCGTCAAGGTGGTCGCCGAGCGGGTCGAAGGCATGGAAGTGCTGGCCGAACTACTTGGAGAGTGAGCCCAGCTGCAAGGCATATTGCCGCGCAAACTCGGCGCCGAGGAAGAAAATCTGCGCCGAGTAGTACACCCACATCAGCACCGCGATCAGCGAGCCGGCGGCGCCATAGCTGCTGGCCACGCCACTATTGCCGATATACGCGCCGATCGCATATTTGCCCAAGGTGAACAGGGCGGCGGTGCCAAGCGCACCGATGGTGACGTCGTGCCACGACAGCGTCACGCGCGGCAGCATCTTGAAGATCACGCCAAACAGCGCGGCAATCACCAGGAAGCTGATGCTCATGTTGACGCAAGTTAGCACGATGCCGGCGTCACCCCACAAGCTGCCCCAGAATTTCTCCAGCAAGGTCAGCGCCGCGCTGATCACCAGCGACACCATCAGCAGAAAGGCCAGCACCAGCACCATGCCGAACGACAGCAGGCGGGTGCGGATGGTGTCCCATACCGTGCCGCTGGTCAGCGGCGGTACTTGCCAGATGGCGTCCAGGCTGGCCTTGAGTTCAGCAAATACGGTGGTGGCGCCGAACAGCAGCAGGCCGCCGGCGATCAGCGTGGCCAGCCGTCCTTCCTCCTTGTTCTGCGCGCCGGCCAGCACCGCCTGGATCGCTTCCGCGCCTTGCGCGCCAACCAGGCCGCGCAACTGTGCGAACAGCTCGCCCTGTGCCGCCTGCGGCCCGTAGAACCAGCCGGCGATCGCCAGCACCAGCACGATGATGGGCGCCAGCGAAAACAGCGTATAAAACGCCAACGCCGCGCCCATGCTGCTGCCGCGGTGTTCGAACCATTCGAGGACGGTGCATTTCAGCACCGAGAATATCGTTTTCTTTTGCATAAATAAAAAAGCCCCGCAACCTGGGTTGCGGGGCTGTTGTTACGGGGATTTATTGTACGCGGCGTTCGATGGTGATCTGTTCCACCTCGACGCGGCGGTTAGGCTCCAGGCACTTGATCAGGTCGGCGCGTTTCTTGTCAGTGCACTCAACCACTGGATTCGACTCGCCCTTGCCCACTGCGGTCAGGCGATTCGCTGCCACACCTTTGCTGACCAGGTAGTCCTTGACCGCGTTGGCGCGGCGCTCGGACAGTTTCTGGTTGTACTTGTCGCTGCCCAGGCGGTCGGCGTAACCGGAGATGGTGACGTCGTTGATGCTGGAGTTGTTGTTCAGCACGTTGGCGATGTCGTCCAGCTTAGGCTGGTTCGAGTTCAGCTTGGCGCTGTCAAACGAGAACAGCTCGGTTGCCGACATGGTCACCTTCTCGAAGCGCGCTGGCGGTGGAGGAGGTGGCGCTGGTGGTGCTGGTGGCGGTGGTGGTGGTTCGGCCACTGGTGGTGCTGGCGGTGCTGGCGGCACAGCGCGCGGTGGCGCGTTGAAGGCGATGTTCAGGCCAATCGTTGCGTAGTAGTTATTGCTCTTGCTGTTAGGGAAGTCTTCGCCACGGATGAAGCCGTGCACGTTACGGATGTCCGCCTGCAGCGCGACGCGTTCGTTCAGGTCAGCCTGGAAGCCCAGGCCGGCGCTCAGGTAAGGCGAGGTGCGCTTGCGCTCGATGTTGCCTGCCAGGTTGGCCTTGTCGCGCTCGGCGCCGATACCCACCAGGATGAATGGACGGAAGGATTTACGGGAGAACATATACAAGCCGTCCACGCCCAGCGTCTCCTGCTGGTAGCGCTGGCCGTTTTCACGCGAGCGGGCATAGGTGTAGCCGGTCTGCACGTCCCAGTTTTCGTTGACGGCTTTGCCGAATTTCAGGCCGGCGCCGTAGCCGGTCTTGTCGACCGCACGGAAATCATCGTCAGGCTTGACAGCGTTGACGCTAGGCTGGATGTACCACGATGGGTTGATGACCGGGTCTTGCTGGGCCATTGCAGAGAACGACGCACACAGGGCTGCTGCGGCTAAGGCGATTTTTTTGGATTTATTCACAGGGTTGCTCCCGATTGTTTAAAAAGTTTCACTGTCAGCAATGTTGTTGCATCGCTGTTGGACCGAAGATTAGGTGACATGGGGCACTCCTTCCGTTCGATACCGCACCAAACTTTGTGCTGTCTCAAATCCGACACAGTTGGTGAAACTTAAACGAACGCCATTTGTCCGAGCTTAAGGCAATAGATGCTTCGCTAATGTTCGTTGACGCACAGACTGTAGCGGCGCTAGCGGGCATTCTTGCGTCAAGCCGTACCAATTCGCGCATTAATTTAAGGAGTGATCCCCATGCACGCAGTCAGCAAACAACAAACCATGGTCCAAAACGAGATGAAAGCCTCGCCGGAGATGCAATCCACCACGGCGCGCCTGGCGATGATGGAGCGCTCGACTCCGGCCCCGCTGGATCGCAAGCCAGCACTGTCGATGGCGTCGATTGAGCGTGTGCGTTCGACCTCTGCCACGCTGCGTCGCATTGAAAACATGCAAAAGCTGATCGGCGAGCTGTCCATGCATGAAATGCTGGCAGATGAAATCGCCTGGTTCCTGAAATTTTCGCCGTCCGGCGCCCGCAAATACATCCGCGACCTGCGCGAAGCCGGCGTCATCGAGCTGGCGCGCTATGTCGAGGGCACGGCCACCTACCTGGGCAAGGCGGTCTATCAGCTGACGCCAGATCCTGAGCGCATCGCTGCCTTCCTGGCCGCCATCGCCCAGCCGAAACGCGAAGGCGTGCCACCACGCAAGGAGCGTCCAGGCCTGCGCGAGCAAGCGATGGCTGGCAGCGGCCGCCACTTCCACATCCTGGCGGACGACACCCATTACGCCATCCGCGTCAACCGTGGCCCGGTGATGCGCGATCCACTGGTGGCAGCGCTGTTTGGCAGCGCCCCGTCGCAGCAAAAAGCAGAATAAGATCCCCCCGCAGGGGTATCATGAACAGCCGGCGCACGCGCCGGCTGTTTTCGTATTGAAATGTTGATATGCAGCCCCACCTTGGCTGGAATGACATCTTACGGACCTGCGGCACATGGAAGCTTTGATCTGGTTAGGCCTGTCGGCGCTGGCGGTGGCGCTGCCCTTCATCTATCCGCGCTGGCGCCTGCAACGGGTGCTGGCCAGGCCCTTGCCGGCTGAAGCCGAGGCGGTTTTACGGCGCAATATTCCCGTCTACAGCCGCATGAGTGCGGATTTGCAGCAGCAGCTGCGGCGCATGGTGGTGCAGTTCCTGCATCAAAAAAAATTCATCGGCTGCGAAGGGCTGGAGGTGACCGATGAAATGGCGGTGATCATCGCCGGCCAGGCTTGTCTGCTGCTCTTGAACCGTCACAGCAAGGTGTATCCGGCCTTGCATACCATCCTGGTTTATCCCAGCGAATTCGTGGCGCAGCGCGCCGAAGTGGGGCCGGGCGGCGTCATCACGCCGGGCCGCCAGAGCATGCTGGGTGAATCGTGGGACGACGGCCGTGTGGTGCTGTCGTGGGACGATGTGCGCCGTGGCGCCGGCGACTGGACCGATGGCCACAATGTCGTGCTGCACGAGTTCGCACACCAGCTGGACAGCGAGTCCGGCCGCGCCAACGGCGCCCCTTATCTGGGCAATCCGGCCAGCTATACCGAATGGTCGGAAGTGCTGTCGCGCGCCTACCAGGACCTGCGCATGCACGCGATGTATCGGCAGGAGGCGGTGATGGACCACTACGGCGCCACCAGCCCGGCCGAATTCTTCGCCGTCGCCACCGAAACCTTTTATGAAAAGCCGTACCAGATGGCGCAGCATTATCCCGAGCTGTTTGCGGAATTCCTCAAATACTACCGGGTCGATCCGCGCGAATGGATGTCGCCGCCGCCACCGCCGCCAGCGCCGGAACAGCCGCTCAGCTACGCCTACGGCTGGTAATCACAGGATGATGGAGCCGTCGTCGGTGCGCTTGACGTGCAACAGGCCCGGTTCCTCTTCCTCCAGCCGCCGCGCCTCCAGTTCCTCCGCGCTGGGCGCCTTGCCGGCTTCGGCCAGCAGGCGCTGGCGCTCTTCCAGTCCTTGCAGGATGTTCTGTTCCAGCTCGGCCTGCTGCCACGGCTTGGGAATAAAACGGAACACGTGAGCGTCGTTGATGGCTGCCATGGCGGTCTTGAAGTCGGTCGAGGCGCTCAGCATGATGCGCACCGTGGTTGGCGCCACCTCTTTCAGCGCCTGCAGGAAATCGCCGCCGGTCATCTCCGGCATCATGAAATCGGACATCACCAGGTCGAAATCGCAGACGCAGATGCGGTTCAGCGCGTCGAAAGGATTGGTGAAGGTTTCAATTTGCGCGCCGGCCAGCGCCTTGCTCTGACGTAGCGCCCGTTGCAGCGCGCTCAGCATGTTGGGTTCGTCGTCCACCAGCAGTATGCGGGTCATGATTGCTCCTCGGTATGGCGTATCGGCAGCAGCACGCGGAAGCAGGTGCCGCGTCCCAGTTCGGTATCGACTTCGATGCGGCCGCCATGCTTCTGCACGATGCCGTAAGCCAGCGACAGGCCCAGCCCGGTGCCTTTGCCGACCGCCTTGGTGGTGAAAAAAGGATCGAAGATGCGCGACAGCGTATCGGGCGCGATGCCGTTGCCGGTGTCTTCGACTTCCAGCCTGACGGTGTGCGGGTCGGCCATGCCGGTGCGCAGCGTGATGGTGCCGCGCTGCTCGCCCATGGCTTGCGCGGCGTTAACCACCAGGTTCAGCACCACCTGGTTGATCTGCAAGGGCAGGCACTCGATTTCCGGGATGTCGCCATAGGCCTTGACCACGTCGGCGCGGTATTTGACTTCGTTGGCGACGATGTTGAGGGTGGAGTCGATGCCCTGGTGCAGGTCGGCGCGGCTCCATTCCTGGTTGTTGTCGGCGCGCGAGAAATCCTTCAGGTCGTCGACGATGTGGCGCACGCGCACCAGGCCTTCGCCAGATTCGCGCATCAGCGCCGGGATGTCTTCGCGCAGGAAATCGAGGTCGATGCGCTCGCGCATGGCGCGCAGCCGCGCCGCCACCGCCGGCTCGGCGATGCTGGTTTCGGCAGCCTGGTAGGCGTCCAGCATCTCGAACAGCTGGGTCAGGTAGTTTTGCAGCGTGCCGACATTCGAGAAGATGTAGCCGATCGGGTTGTTGATTTCGTGTGCGACGCCGGCCGCCAGTTGGCCGATCGAGGCCATTTTCTCGGCCTGCACCAGTTGCTGCTGGGCCGCCGACAGCAGGTCGTTCAGCTCGGTCAGCTGGCGGATGTCGTCCTCCAGCTTGTCGTTGGCCTGGGCCAGCTGGCCGGTGCGCTTCTCGACGATGTGTTCGAGGCTGTCGCGCGACTTGCGCAGCGCGTTCTCGGCCACGCGGCGCTCGGTGACGTCGCGCAGCGTTTCGATGGCGCCGACGATATGGCCGTCGGCATCGCGCAGCGGCGCGGCGGTGAAATGCAGCCAGTGGCCGCTGGCGCCGATATTCGGGAAGAAGTCTTCCGACTCGTAGGCGCCGGGGATCAGCGCCGATTCATGGGTATGGCCGGGATAGTAGGACGGGATGTCGGGATCGCCGGACAGGATCAGGTCGCACAGCAGCGGCCGCTCCTTCAGGTAGAACGGCTGCCACTGGTTGCGCGTGCCGACCATGCAGGCGCGGGTCCAGCCCAGCAGCTGCTCGCACGCCTTGTTCCAGTGGGTGATGACGTGGTGGCGGTTGATGGCGAAGGTGGCGACCGGATGGCCGTCAAAGAATTCGGACAAGGCCACTTCCGCCTGGGTAGGGAGTTTCATCGCGCTTTCCTAGTTGACCAATATCTGGCACATGTCGTTGACCATCAGCGGGCAGTTGACGCTGAGCTGCTGGCGCTGCGCGTCGTCGAACGCCAGCCGCTGCCAGGCCTGCTCGCGCTGTGCTGCATCGCCGTCGTCCGGCCCGGCCAGCAGGTGCGCCAGGCCGACCGCCAGCGCCAAGCCAGTGGCGTTGGCACGGTGCTGGTGGCTGATGGCGTCCTGGATCGCCTGCGGGAATTTCCAGTGGGCGGCCAGCGCGCTGCCGGCCTGCGCGTGATCGACGCCGAACACCGCCAGTTCGGCCGCAGCCACGCTGGCATCCTCGTGGGCGGCGCGCCAGGCCGGTACTGCCGCGTATTCAGTGGGAAAGCGGGTGGCCAGCACCAGCGTGCCAAGCTGGTGTAGCAGACCGGCGGTGAAGGCGGTGTCCGGGCTTTGCCGCAGCTGGCGCGCCAGCGCGCGCGCCCACACGGCGGTGGCGATGGCTTCGCGCCAGAACAGGTCCAGGTCCAGCACCGCGCCGGCTGCCGGCGGCACCGCGCCGATGACGCCGCAGGCGGTCACCAGCGTGCGCACGCTGTGCAGGCCGAGCACCGACATCGCCTGCTGAATGCTGGTGACCTTGGACGGCATGCCGTAGAACGAGGAATTCGCCAGCCGCAGCGTCTTGGCGGTCAGTGCCGGCTCCAGCGCGATGCGGCCAGCCAGGTAGTGCAGGTCGATATCGTCCTCGTCCATGCTGGTCAGCAGCTCGGCCACCACCGCCGGCAGCGACGGCAGGTCGTGGATGCGGCGCACCACGTCATCCAGCGCCACGTGGCCGGCCGCGCTCATGGCAGCGCCTCGTCCAGGCTGAAGGTGATCAGGCTGCCGCGCGAGGCCGAGCTGCCGCCCATCGGATAGGCTTTGACCGCATAGCGCGTGCCGCCGATGTCGGTGTGGTGGCCGTCCGGCGGCAGCGCGCCGCCATCCGGAAACAGTTGCGGCAGCACCGCGCTGGCCTCGTTGCCCAACAGGGCACCGCTGCGCTGGAACATGCGGCCGGCGGCGCCGTTGACGAAGGCGATCATGCCGCCGTCATCCATGCCGATCACCGGCAGCGGCAACTGTTGCAGGATTTCGCGCGCGATGTTGAGGCTGATCTCGTCGCGGTCGATCTGGCGCTGCATCTGGTGCAGCAACTGTTCCATGCGGCGGTTGGCGCTGGCCAGCTCGTGGTTGGCGTTGCGCACTTCCATATTCAGGCGCACGTTGTCGTCGGCGATTTCCTTCAGGCGGAAGGCGTCGGCCAGGTGGGTGCGCAGTTGCTCGTCGTTCCACGGCTTGGTGAGGAATTTATAGATGGCGCCCTCGTTGACGGCGTCAGTCACCGATTGCAGCTCGGTGTAGCCGGACAACATGATGCGGATGGTGTCGGGGCGCAGGATGCGTGCCTGGCGCAGGAAGTCGGCGCCGTTCAGGCCGGGCATGCGCTGATCGGAGATGATGACGTCGACCGGCTGCTGCGCCAGCATCTCCAGCCCTTGCTCGCCGGAGTTGGCGCTGTGGATTTCGTAGCCGTCCGGGCGCAGCAGGCGCTTCAGCGCGGAGATGATGTTGGCCTCGTCGTCGACCAGCAGCAGGCGGCGGCGCTTCTGCTGCACGCGCAGCAGCTGTGGCGCCAGGCGGCGGTCTTCGCGCAGCAGCGTCCCCAGCTGTTCGGGCGCTTGCGGCGCGGCGTAGATGTCGCCTTGCACCAGATCGCACAGGTTGTCGCGCAGGAAGGCGCATTGTGCATCATTCTGCACGCCGTCGGCAGCGACGCGGATGCCAAGGTGCAGCGCCATGGCGATCAGCGCCTGGCACAGTGCGGCGACGGCTTCGCTGTCGGTGACGCCTTGCACCACGGCGCGGTCCAGCTTGATGTAGTCGAAGGGATAGCGTTGCAGATTGCCCAGGCAGGCGGGACCGGCGCCAAACTGGTCCAGCGTCAGGCTGGCGCCTTGCTGCTTGAAGAAGTCCAGCATGGCGGCGCTGGCGGCCGGGTCGTGCATCAGCGTGGCTTCGTCCAGCTCCAGTGTCAGTGCTACCGGCGCGATGCCGTATTCATCGAGCAGCGCGGTGACGGCGGGGCCGAAGCGGGCGTCGCCCAGTTGTTGCGGGCCGAGGTTGAGCGCGACCTGCAGGTCGCAGCAGTCCAGCACGCCGCCTTGCCACAGTTGCCGGTCCTCGCAACTGCGGCGCAGCAGCGCCAGGCTGTCGCCGTGCGCCGACAGCGCTTCCACGCAGGCCACCGCGCCGTTGCGCAGGTCGACCAGCGGTTGGTAGCGCGGCGATTGATCGTCGAACTTCATCAGGCGTTCCTATCGAAATGGAAGCTTGCTGCTCGAAAATGCTATCGCTGATTATTACGGATAAGCTCGCTGCATACAACCTTTTTAACAGTGCGTAAGCGAACGGAAGCCGCTGTCCATGCGGTTCACACTGGGGTCACGTTAATCCAGGAGAAGACCCATGACTACAATCATCGCAGGCCATTTCCAGCTACAAGATGAAATTGCCGACGCCCGCCTGGCCCTGCTGGGCGCCGGTTTCGCGGCGGCGCGCATCAGTTCTTTTTATGTCAATCCGCCCGGACAGCACGATATCCATGAACTGGGCGGCGACCATGACAAGTCGCCCGGCGCCAAGGAAAGCGACGAGGGCGTGGTGCAGGGCGGCGCCGCTGGTGCGATTGCCGGCGCGGTGGCGGGCGCCGCCACCATACCTATGACCGGGCCGGTGGGACCGGTGGTCGGGGCGCTGGTCGGCGCCCACGTTGGTTCGCTGTACAGCCTGAACAAGATGAAGGAGCGCGGCGAACCGGACGAGGATGGCAGCAATGTGCAGCCACCGCGCAAGTCCGGCATGATGATCGCCGTGGCGGTGGACGATGTCACCCAGGAAGACACGGCGGTGGACATCCTGCAGCGGCTGGGCGTACGCGATCTTGAACGCGCCGAAGGCACCATCACCGCTGGCGACTGGCGCGACTTCGACCCGAACTCGCTGCCGGTGCCAGTGCCGGCATAGCCAGTGGCAACAGTGTCGGCTTGCTATCTGCCATTTGGCTGGCGCTGTTGCATATCCGAGACTAAGCCTGCGCACAGGGCAATTTTCGGTATGATAGTCGCACGACATCACACCGTGAGCGGAGGCGGCAATGACCCAGGCATGGCTAGTACTCACGCGTCCCGACGGGCGCGACGTGGCGGCGCCGTCCGAGGCCCAGCTGGCGGCAGCGCTGGCGGACGTCTACGGCGGCAAGGTCGCCAGTCCCGAGGGCGGTCCCGGCAGCGCGGTGCTGCGCTTCGGCTACGATGACGGCCTGATGTACGAAATGGAAGTGGCGGCCGATGGCGCCGTGCGCTTTGCCGAATGGTCGGACCGTGATTGCGAAATTGCCCTGGCGACGCCGCGCACCATGACAGTCAGCCAGCAGGCCGACGCCCTGCAACTGTGGCGCCTGATGGCGCAGCGGCAGGTGGCCAAGATCCGCAGCCAGCCCTGGCTCAGCGGCGACTAGCGCTGTTGTTGTTCCAGCCGCGTCTGGCAGCTGATGCATAGGCGCGCTTCCGGGCGGGCGTTCAGGCGCGAATAGCCGATCGGCCCGCCGCAGCTTTCACACATGCCATAACTACGATCACCGAACTTGCCGAGCGCGTGGCGCACCACGTCCAGCTGGCGTGCCGTCAATGTTGCCGCCTCATGCACCGCCGCGTGCAGCGTGCGCTGGCTGGCGTTGTCGGCCGGCGAGGCTTCTGCCTGGTGCGGCAGCGGCGTGCGCAGATCGGTGTTGCGGTCGAGGTCGTCCGCGAGCTGACTAAGCAGCGCGGCACTGGCGCGTTCAAGCCGGGTTTGCAGAATCTGCCATTGTTGATCGTCCAGTTGGTTCATGCCGCGTCCTCCCTTGCAGCATTGGACCGGCGCGGCGGCGTATCGTTCTACAGCGCCTCGATATGGTGCTTGAGTTTCTCCAGCGATGGCAGCACGCGTTCCGGCCGGCCGCTGGCGATGGCCGCACCGGCGCCGATCAGCTCGCCAGCCAGATCAAGCAAGTCCTTGGCGCGGTCGATGCGGGCGATGATGAGCTCGGCGCGTGCGGCCAGTTCCGCCAGTTGCTGCTGTTGCGCCTGCAAGCCGCCGGCTGCCTGCATGGCGGCATCCAGATACAGGCTGTTGGCGCGCTGGCGCAGCTGCACCTCCTGTTCAAACAGCGACTGCGCGACGCGCTGGGAAATGCCGGGCAGGGCACCGTCGGGCGTGCTCTTGCGCAGCGCGCGCATCAGGCGTAAGTGCAGGGCGTCGGCGCAGGCCGACAGGCTGTCTGCCAATGCTTCGAGGCGCGCTTGTTGCTGTGGATCGGTCATGGCGGCTCCTTATTCGGCGGGAAGGTGTTGCAGCAGCGCGCGGTGGCGCTGCGCGATCAGATCGAGATTTTTGCGCGCCAGCGTGAAGCGCAGGCCGATCAGGCGGAACTCGGCCTCCTTCTCCTGCTGCCGCGACCGGGCGAGCGCCAGCAACAGGCGGTCGCGAGTGGTGTCGAGAAAGGGGATTTCCGATTCCAGCATGCCGATCACCAGGTCTTCCTCATTGTCGCTGGACTTGCTGTACAGGCGCAGCAGCGTGCGCATGGCGTCCAGTACCTGCTGCATCGATTGCTGGCCCTCGCGCAGCATGGTGTCGACGGTGTTTTCCTGTAGCGGTCCGGTGAACGCGCGCGCGGCCAGCCGCACCAGGCCGGCGTAGGCGTTGACGTGGCGATCCTCCAGGCCGGTGTCGGGCCAGGCCTTGATGCCGGTGCTGAGGCTTTTCACCTGATCCTCCAGGTCGTACTGGCTGTCGCCGGCCAGCGCGCCCAGCGCCTGCATATACGCTTGCAGGCCGTATTGCAGCTTGACGAAATCGTCGCAGGCTTGCTGGCGGCGGGCGTCCAGCTGCTGCTCGCGGGAGTCGGCGGCCGGATACATGAACGGCTGCTGGCGCTGGTAGGTGTGGCGGTAGCGTTCGGTTAGCTCATGGTAGGCGCCCAGCTTGGGCGCATCGGCGGCGAAGGCGCGCACCTCGGCCATGCGCGGCGTGCTGCTGGCGCAGCCGGACAGCAGGACCAGCGTGGACAGCATCAGGTAGAGACGTCTCATGGATCACCCCACGGTTGAGTGGGATGATTGTGGCGTGCGGCAACGGGGCGCGTGTTGCGCCGGCGCAGACTAAGTGGTCAGCACTGCGCGCCAGCCGAGGCCGGCGTTGGTGTCGCCGGACGGCAGGTACTCGCAGCCCAGCCAGCCGTCGTAGCCGATCTGGTCGATGAAGGCGAACAGATGGCGGTAATTGATCTCGCCGGTGCCGGGTTCGTGGCGGCCGGGGGTATCGGCGATCTGCATATGCTTGATCAGCGGCAGGTTGGCCTGGATGGTATTCGACAGTTCGCCCTCCATGCGTTGCATGTGGTAGATGTCGTATTGCAGGAACAGGTTGGGGCAGTTGGCTTCAGCGATGATATCCAGGGCCTGGCGGCTGCGGCTGAGGAAATAGCCGGGCATGTCGAAATGGTTGATCGGCTCGATCAGCAGATGGATGCCGGCCGGCGCCAGCTGCGCGGCTGCATGGCGCAGGTTCTCGACATAGGTAGTGTGGGCCAGTTCCGGTGCCAGTCCGGGCGGCAGCTTGCCCGCCATGCAATGTAGCTGCGTCACGCCCAGTTCAGTGGCGTATTCCAGCGCGGTCGCCACGCCATCGCGGAACTCCTCGACGCGGCGCGGATCGCAGGCCATGCCACGATCGCCGGCATTCCAGTCACCGGCTGGCAGATTGAACAGCACCAGCTTCAGCTGATAGCGGCGCAAGCGCTCAGCGATCTGCTGCATCTTGAAAGCGTAAGGAAAGAGGAACTCAACCGCCTCAAAGCCAGCCTCATGAGCGAGGGCAAAGCGGTCAAGAAAAGGGGCGTCGGCATACAGCATCGACAGATTGGCGGCAAACTTCGGCATGGCAATACAACTCCGGGGTCAGTTCTGCCAATCGTACACGAGCTCATGTACATTTGGCAGAACTGACCCCGGATTTTTAGCGGCCGCGGCCGCCGGAGCGGTGCTGGGCGGCGGCGCGCGGGGCGTTGCCGCCGCCGGTGCCGCGCGGTGCGCTGCCGTTGCCACCATTGTTGCCGCCGGCGGCGCGTGGCTTGTTGCCGTTGCCGCCACCGCTGCCTGCCTTGCGTGGGGCGCCGCCACCACCACCGCCACCACCACGGTTGCCGCCGTTGCGATGGCCTTGGCCGCCGCTGCGCAGCTGGATCGGTTGCGCACGTGCGGTCGGATCCGGCTCGAAGCCTGGGATGATGTCACGCGGCAGCGTTTGCTTGATCAGCTTCTCGATGTCTTTCAGCATGTCGTGCTCGTCCACGCAAACCAGCGAGACCGCCTCGCCCGTGGCGCCAGCACGGCCGGTGCGGCCGATCCGGTGTACATAGTCTTCCGGCACGTTCGGCAGGTCGTAGTTGACCACGTGCGGCAACTGGTCGATGTCGATGCCGCGCGCGGCGATGTCGGTGGCCACCAGCACTTGCAGCTTGTTGTCCTTGAACTCGGACAGCGCCTTGGTACGCGCCGACTGGCTCTTGTTGCCGTGGATCGCCATCGCGCCAATGCCGTCCTTCTCCAGCTGTTCGACCAGCTTGTTGGCGCCGTGCTTGGTGCGGGTGAAGACCAGCACCTGCGACCAGTTGTTCGACTTGATCAGGTGTGCCAGCATCGGGTGCTTCTTGTCGCGGTCGACCGGGTGGATCTTTTGCGCGATGACCTCGGAGGTGGCGTTGCGGCGCGCCACTTCGATCATCGCCGGGTTGTTCAGCAGGCCATCGGCCAGCGCCTTGATCTCGTCCGAGAAGGTGGCCGAGAACAGCAGGTTCTGACGCTTCGGCGGCAGCTTGGCCAGCACTTTGCGAATGTCGCGGATGAAGCCCATGTCGAGCATGCGGTCAGCTTCGTCCAGCACCAGGATTTCGATCTTGCTGAGGTCAACCGTGCCCTGGTCCATATGGTCCAGCAGACGGCCCGGCGTGGCCACCAGGATGTCGACGCCATGCTTGAGCTGCTTGATCTGCGGGTTGATGCCGACGCCGCCAAAGATCACCGCCGAATTCAGCTTGGTGTACTTGCCGTAGGTGCGCACGCTTTCTTCGACCTGTGCCGCCAGTTCGCGCGTCGGCGTCAGGATCAGGGCGCGGATGGCACGCGGCGAGTTGTTGCTGGTCAGCTTGGAACCGACCGCGTCGGTCGACAGGCGTTGCAGCAGCGGCAGCGTGAAACCGGCGGTCTTGCCGGTGCCGGTCTGCGCGCCCGCCAGCAGGTCGCCGCCGTTCAGGACGGCGGGAATGGCCTGCTGCTGGATAGGAGTCGGCGTGGTATAGCCGGTATCACTAACCGCGCGCATCAGGGCGTCGGACAAACCGAGAGAGGAAAAAGACATATTATTCTTACGTAAAGATTCTACAGGACTGGGCTTATGCCGCAGCTTTCAGTATAGCATCTAGTTTCAATGCGGAAATAAAACCTGCAATAAAAAAAGGAGCCGGAGCTCCGTTTTTTGTAACAAGCGGTGGCTTGCTTAGGCGAAGGGAGCAAGGAGGCCAACCATCTGTGCGAACACTTTCGGGCTGGCGGCGATGATATCGCCTTTGTAGAGATAGTCGGATTCGCCGTTGAACTCGCCGACAATGCCGCCGGCTTCGGTCACCAGCAGCGCGCCGCCGGCGATGTCCCAGGGCTTCAGCCCTTTTTCGTAGAAGCCGTCGAGGCGGCCGCAGGCGACATAGGCCAGGTCCAGCGCGGCGCTGCCGGCGCGGCGCACGCCGTGGCTGCGCTCGGCCATGACGCCGTACATTTCCAGGTATTCCTTCAGCGCTTTCGGGCTGCCGGTCTGGTAGCCGGTGGCCAGCAGCGCATTCGCGATGCGGTCCAGCTTGCCAACGCGGATGCGTTTTTCGTTCAGATAGGCGCCGGCGCCCTTGGTGGCGGTGAACAGGTCGTTGCGGACCGGGTCGTAAATGACGGATTGGGTGATGACGCCGCGCTGCGACAGCGCGATCGAGATCGCGTATTGCGGGAAGCCGTGCATGAAGTTGGTGGTGCCATCGATCGGGTCGATGATCCAGGTGTATTCTGCCTCGTCGTGGGCATTGGCCGATGCGCCGGATTCTTCCGCCAGGAAGGCATGGTCAGGGTAGGCTTTCGACAGCACTTCGATGATGGCTTGTTCAGCAGCCTGGTCGACGTCGGTGACGAAGTCCTTGTGGTTTTTTTCGGTGACGATCACGCGATCGAGGTCGAAGGAAGCGCGGTTGATGACAGCTGCGCCACGGCGCGCGGCTTTCACAGCCGTATTGATCATTGGATGCATGGGCTTTTCCGTATAAAAATGCTAACGCCCACCAGGGGTTTTCCAGCCCGGCGGCACGACAGGAGACAAAATGACAAAGAGCGGGGCGGCAGTGGCAGGGAGAATTCTGCTGGAATTTCCGCGTCACTACCGCGCGATTGCGCTATTTTAAATGAACCTGCCGCAAATCAACACGAATCTTTTCAAAACATCGCTGATTTATGCTGTTTTCCGGGCGCGGAAGGTTAGGGAGATGGCCGACACCAGGAAGTAGAACGCGCCGAATCCGGCATAGCCAACCACGGTGCTTATCGATGGTTCGGCGGCAGCCTGTGCCTGGAAAATGAAGGTGGCGCCCGCCAGCGCGGACTGGCCACCGCTCAACATCATCGCCCATTGCGCGCCGTACAACTTGCGCCGGCGCAGGCCCGCACCCAGTTGCAGCAGACCCGACAGAATGGCCCATACGCCGAATACCGCCAGCACATGGTGCATGTCCGGCAGCGCCAGCCAGACGGCCGCAGCCACCACCAGGCTGACCGCAACGTTGAATGCCTGCGGGCGGTTCTGCGCCAGGCCGCCGCTGCGGGTGGCGTCCGCCAGGTTGGCCAGTGCATCCCACAGCGGGTAGAACACCAGCAATATCGCGGCGATGCCGGCGGAGCGGGGCGCCAGGCTGATGGCGGCGACTATCCAGGCGATCGAGACGGCCGCGCGTGCGAAGTAATAGGTCTTTAGCCAGCTTTCGTTGGCGGTTTGGTTCAGTGCTTGCATGGGATGTCCTTTGGTTGGTTCATGGGAGTAGCCTACCTTCTAGTAGGTTTGTCGTCAAGCCAAATCGGATGGGAACAGTTAAAATCCGCTTCACGTGACCAGCTCTTGTTTATCTTTTAATGAATCATCTTTTTAAGCAGCTCCGCTTTATTCTGGTTGAAACCAGCCGCGCCGGAAATATCGGAGCGGTGGCGCGCGCCATGAAAACCATGGGCTATAGCGACCTGGTGCTGGTGACGCCGCGCTTCGACAACGCGTTGCAGGACCCGGAAGCGGTGGCCTTTGCCTCCGGCGCACAAGACATCCTGGCCAGCGCGCGCGTGGTCGGCAGCATGGCCGAGGCGCTGGAAGGCATCAATTTCGCCGCTGCGGTGTCGGCGCGGTTGCGCGAATTCTCGCCGCCGGTGCTGTCGCCGCGCCAGCTGGCCAAGCAGCTGGTGGCACAGCAGGACCTGCACGCCGCCGTCATCTTCGGCAATGAGCGCTTCGGCCTGCCGAACGAGCTGGTCGAGAAGTGCAATGTGCTGATCAATATTCCCGCCAATCCGGAATACTCGTCGCTGAACCTGTCGCAGGCGGCGCAGGTGCTGGCCTATGAATGCCGCATGGCGGTGCTGGAGGGCAGCGGTGTTACCCACACGCCGCGCCTGCCGGCCGGTGACGCCAGCGAAGTCGGTTTCCACGGCGAAGCCGCCAGCATCGAGCAGATCGAGGGCATGTATGCGCACCTGGAGCAGGCGCTGGTGGCGATCGGCTTCCTTGATGCCAGCAATCCACGCAAGCTGATGCCGCGCCTGAAGCGCCTGTTCGCCCGCGCGCAACTGGAAAAGGAAGAGGTCAACATCCTGCGCGGCATCGCCCGCCACATGACCGGAAAGAAGGAGCCATGAACTGGGACCATCCGCAGCCCTATACGCTGGAACTGTCGCCGGGGGCCGATGATATCGACGGCCTCGACCACACCAACAACGCGGTCTACGTGCAGTGGTGCGAGAAAGCCGGCTGGGCGCACTCGGAAGCGCTGGGCCTGAGCCTGGCCGACTACCGCCGCCTGGACCGCGCGATGGCGATCCGCCGCTCCCAATACGATTACCTGCTGCCGACCGCCGCCGGCGAGCAGCTGATACTCGGCACCTGGCTGTACAGCACCGACGGCAAGCTCAACATGGAGCGCCGCTTCCAGCTGCTGCGCGCCAGCGATGGCGCCACCGTGCTGCGCGGGCGCTGGCAGCTGGTCTGTATCGAGATCAGCAGCGGCCGCGCGCGCCGCATGCCCCCGGAATTCTGCGATGGCTACCTGCCCGCCGTGGTGGTGACGGGTTAGACGCCACACTCTAACTTTGCAACTTACACTACCGTCTAACGATAAAAATGGACGGAGACAATGCAAGTATCCCGCAGATCTTTTCTGAAGATCGGCGTGGCCGGCGCGTGCACGCTCGCTGCCGGCGGCGCCGTCTATCGCCTGGCATATCCGCCACAGGCTTCCCGATTCGCGCTCGATGGCAAGGCCCTGGAAGTGCTGCACGCGGTGATTCCCGCCGTGCTGGGGCCGGTCTTGCCGCTGGCGCCGGATGCCCGCGCCGCAGCATTGCAGGCGGCCAGCCAGCGCGTGCGCGACGCGGTGCTGGGGCTGCCGCTGGCAACGCAGAAAGAGGTGCAGGATCTGTTCGGGCTGCTGGCGCTGGGCCCGGCGCGGCGCCTGCTGGCCGGCGTGCGTGGCGATTGGGAGCAGGCCGATCCGGTCCAGGTGGCAGCCTTCCTTCAAAGCTGGCGCACGCATAGCTTGCAGACGCTGCAAATCGCCTACCACGCGCTGCACGACCTGGTGATTGGCGCCTGGTATGCCGATCCATCCACCTGGGAATCGATAGGCTATCCTGGCCCGCCGAAGGAGCTGCTGGCATGAGCGTGATTCCCGATCCCATCCAGGCCGGCCTGGCCGCCGGTTGGCGCGTGACCGACTGCGCACAGCTGCAAGCCGACCAGACGCTGGAAGCCGACGTGGTCATCGTCGGCAGCGGCGCCGGCGGCGGTGTGACGGCGGAGATCCTGGCGCTGTCCGGCCTCAAGGTGCTGATCGTGGAAGAGGGCGCGCTGAAATCGTCCCGCGACTTCAAGATGCGCGAGGCCGAGGCCTATCCGGCGCTGTACCAGGAATCCGCCGCCCGCAAGACCAAAGACAAGGGCATCACCATCCTGCAAGGCCGCACCGTCGGCGGCAGCACCACCATCAACTGGACCAGCAGCTTCCGCACGCCGGACATCACGCTGCACTACTGGAACCAGCACTTCGGCCTGAAGGATTACACGCCGGAGACGCTGGCGCCGTGGTTCGCCATGATGGAGCAGCGCCTGCACATCAGCGACTGGCCGACGCCGCCCAACGAAAATAATGATCTGCTGCGGCGTGGCGCCGCCAGCCTGAACATCCCGACCGGGCTGATACGCCGCAACGTCAACGGCTGCTGGAACCTGGGCTACTGCGGCATGGGTTGCCCGACCAACGCCAAGCAGTCGATGCTGGTAACCACAATACCGTCGGCGCTGCAACACGGCGCCAGCCTGCTGACGCGGGCGCGGGCGGACAAGCTGGTCATCAAAAACGATCACGTGACGCAGCTGGAATGCGTGGCGCTGGGCACCGATGGCCTGGCGCCGACCGGCCGCCGTCTGACCTTGCGCGCGCGCCATTTCGTGCTGGCCGGCGGCGCCATCAACACGCCGGCCTTGCTGATGCGCTCGACAGCGCCGGACCCGCACGGCCAGCTGGGCAAGCGCACCTTCCTGCATCCGACCGTGATTTCCGCCGGCGTGTTCGCGCAGCGCGTCGACGGCTATGCCGGTGCGCCGCAAAGCGTGTACTCCGACCATTTCCTGCACACCGACCGCATCGACGGCCCGATCGGCTACAAGCTGGAAGCACCGCCGCTGCATCCGCTGCTGTTCTCCACCACCATGCCGGGCTTTGGCGCGCAGCATGCCAGCGTGATGCAGCAGTTCCCGCATGTGCACGCGCTGCTGGCGCTGCTGCGCGATGGCTTCCATGCCGATGCGCCGGGCGGCAGCGTGGCGCTGGTGCAGGGCGCGCCGGTGCTGGACTATCCGCTGGCGCCGTTCATCTGGGACGGCGTGCGGCGCGCGCTGTTGAGCATGGCCGAGATCCAGTTTGCCGCCGGCGCCCGCACCGTTACGCCGGCCCACGAACGGGCGGCCGCCTACACCAGCTGGGCGCAGGCGCAGGCCGGCATCAACGCCCTGCCATACAAGCTGTTGCAAACGCGGCTGGTGTCGGCGCATGTGATGGGCGGCTGCGGCATGTCGGACGACGAGCGCCTTGGCGTGACCAGTTCCAGCGGCCGCTATCACGGCCTGACGAATGTGTCAGTGCACGATGGCTCGCTGTTTCCGACCGCGATCGGCGCCAATCCGCAGCTGTCGATTTACGGCATCGTCGCGCGCCTGGCCAGCGGGTTGGCGCAGCAGCTGACCGGCCAGCCGGCGGCCCGGCCAGGCGGCGCATGAGCGCCTGAACGCGGTATCATGGCCGGATGATCAAACGACTGCTGATACTGCTGCTGGTACTGCAAGCCCTGTGCATCGGCTTGCTGGCGACCGGCCTCTACTACTGGTGGCGGCCCGCGTGGCAGGCCGAGCTGAGCGCGCCGGCGACAGCGGCGTTTTACCTGGCTTGCGGGCTGGGCGCGGTGCTGCTGGTGCGGCTGTTCATCTCGGCGAATAATTTCTTCATGAGTTCGCGCGCCGGCAGCGTCACGCCGCCAGACCATGCGCTCAACCTGTTCAGCGCCGCCAGCCTGTTCTGGCACGAGTTCAATTCTTCCATGCTGACCTCGTCGTACTACATGCTGCGGCCGATCGGCATGCGCTTGCACCCTGCTGCCCAGGGCCTGCCGGTGCTGCTGATCCACGGCTACGCCTGCAACAGCGGCTACTGGCTGCCGATGAGCAAGTTGCTGGCGCAGGCGCGCATCAGCCACTACGGCATCGACCTGGAACCGCCGGGCGCCTCGATCGATGATTTTGCGCCGCAGGTGCAGGCGGCGGTCGAGCGTTTGCGCCGCGAGACTGGCAGTGCGCAAGTCATCATCGTCGGTCACAGCATGGGCGGGCTGGTGGTGCGCGCCTACCTGCGCCGCTACGGCAATGCGCAAGTCGCCCGCGTCGTCACGCTGGGCACGCCGCACCATGGCACGGCGCTGGCGAATCTTGGCCCTGGCAGCAATGCGGCGCAGATGCGGCGCCACAGCGAATGGCTGGGCACGCTGGCGGCATCTGAGGCAAATACGCAACGCATGTTGTTCAGTTCCATCTATTCTGTCCATGACAACATCATCGCTCCACAAGATTCCAGCGACCTGCCCGGTGCGCGCAATCTGGTGTTCGGCGCCATAGGCCACGTGGCGCTGGGCCGTCATCCTGCGATCCTGCGCTGCGCGCTGCAAGAGATCGTGACAGTGGGCCAGCGCGCGCACGTGTGATTTTGTGTGATTATCTTCCAGCCTTGTTGCTGTATGGTTAGTCCTGTACGCGTGGCAAAAAGGCGAGGCGATGGCGATCGATTTCGGCACCCTGATCCTGAATGAAACTCCCGATGCGGTGGTGCTGACCAGCACTGCGGGCGAAGTGGTGTGCTGGTCCAACGGCGCGCAGTCGGTGTTCGGCTATACCAGCGAGCAAGCGGTCGGGCGTCAGCTGGATGCGCTGATCGTGCCGGCCGCGCTGGCCACCGATGGCGCCGATGTGTTGCAACAAGCCGTCAGCTATGGCATTGCCAGTTACGAATCCATGCGCCAGACCAGCGACGGCACGCTGATCTACATTGACGGCTCGTGCAAGGTGGTGCGCAACGCCGACGGCGAGCCCGAGTACATCTTGTGGAGCAAGAAGGACGTCACAGCGCTGAAGGTGCTGCGCGACGCCAAGCTGGTCGAGGCGCGCTACGACGGCATCCTGGAGTCGATGCCGGACGCGATCATCCTGGCCAATGCCGCCGGCCGCATCGTGCTGGCCAACTGCCACGCCGAAGAACTGTTCGGCTACCCGCGCCACGCGCTGCGCGGCATGGTGCTGGATAAGCTGATGCCGCAACGCTTCCGCGCCGCCCACATCCTGCATCGCAGCGGCTTTGCCGCGCAGCCGCTGGCGCGGCCGATGGGCAGCGGCCGCGACCTGTTCGGCCTGCGCAGCGACGGCGTCGAATTCCCGGTGGAGATCAGCCTGAGCCCGGTTACAACCGAGGAGGGCACGCTGGTGATGAGCGCCATCCGCGATGTCAGCGAGCGCAAGCGGATTGAAACGGCGCTGCACGAAAAGAATGTCGAACTTGCAAAGGCGGTGGCGACCAAGGACCGCTTCCTGGCCGGCATGTCGCACGAATTGCGTACGCCGTTGAACGCGATCATCGGTTTTACAGGTACTATGCTGATGAAGTTGCCTGGGCCCATCAATGACGAGCAGAGCAAGCAGTTGCGCATGGTGCAAAGCAGTGCCCGTCACCTGCTGTCGCTGATTAACGATCTGCTGGATCTGACGCATATCGAGTCCGGCCGGGTGCAACTGGATGTCGAACCCTTGCGCTGCCGCGCGCTGATCGATGAGGTGCTGACCTCGTTCAAGCCGCAGGCGCGCAGCAAGGGGCTGGCGCTGGAGTTCGAGCCGTCGGCGGAGGACTTGTTGATCAGCAGTGATCGCCGTGCCGTACAGCAGATCCTGATGAACCTGCTGCACAATGCGATCAAGTTCACCAACAGCGGCGCGGTGCTGGTGCGCATGGCCAGGTCGCTGGTGGGGGAGCGGCAGTGCGCCACCATCAGTGTCAGCGATACCGGCATCGGTATCGGCAGCGAGCAGCGTGGCAACCTGTTCCAGGCTTTTTCTCAGCTGGATGGCAATGCGCTGCGGCAGTTTGAAGGCACCGGTCTGGGGCTGCACCTGAGCCGCAAGCTGGCGTCGCTGCTGCATGGCGAGATTTTATTTGATAGCGAGTATGGCAAAGGCAGCGTGTTCACACTGGCGCTGCCATTGCAAGAATAGAGAAAGGGAGTTCCAACGTGTCAGCACGTATCCTGATCATAGAAGACAACCCCACCAACATGGAGTTGATGGTGTATCTGCTGCGGGCCTTTGGCTACGAACCGCTGTCGGCCAGTGATGGCGAAGCGGGCGTGGCGGCGGCCAGGCGCGAAATGCCGGACCTGATCATTTGTGATGTACACCTGCCCAAGCTGGACGGTTATGGCGTGGTGGCGGCCCTGAAGGCCGATCCTGAAGTACGCCACATCCCGGCGCTGGCGGTCACCGCGCTGGCGATGGTGGGCGACCGCGAGAAACTGCTGGAGGCCGGCTTTGACGGCTACATCGGCAAGCCGATCGAACCCGACACCTTTGTCGCGCAGATCGAGTCTTTCTTGCAAGGGGCAGTGTCGTCCCCGGCCAATAAAAACGATACCGCCACGATCCTGATCGTGGACGATCACGTACTCAACCGTGAATTCCTGATGACGCTGCTGAGCTACGGCGGTCATCGCCTGCTGGAGGCTGCCAACGGCGCCGAAGGCCTGAAAGTGGTGCTGGCGGAGAAGCCGGACCTGGTGATCTCGGACATCCTGATGCCGAACATGGATGGCTACGAATTCGTCATCCGCATGCACGCGCACAAGGACACCGCCGACGTGCCGGTGATCTTCTACACCGCCACCTACCGCGAGCGCGAGGCGGTGGCGGTGGCGCAGTCCTGCGGCGTGCGCTGGGTGCTGCCGAAGCCGTCCGATCCGGAAGTGATCCTGGCCACCGTGCAGGAGGCGCTGGGCCTGGCGGAGGCGCCGGCCGAGGCGCTGCCGGCCTTCGCACCGGAACCGCCCCAGGAAGGGCGGCTGCACGACATCGATCACAAGGTGGCCGAATACCTGGACGAGCTGGAGTCGAGCAGCCAGCTGATTACCCAGCAACTGGCCAACGACACCGCCGAGGCCTCGCCGGAAAACCTGACACGCATGACGCAGCGGCTGTCGCATTCGCTGTCCAGCCTGCAGGCGGTGAGCCTGCGCCTGACCGCGCTGATCGAGCTGGGCATCGAGCTGGGTGCCGAGCGCGATCCGGTCGCGCTGGTGGAAATCGGCTGTCGCGTGGCGCAGAATATCTGCGTGTCGAAATATGCCTGCATCGGCGTGCTGGAACCGGGCGCCACCGAACTGGCCCATTTTGCCAGCTGCGGCGCCGGCATGCCGGTGCGGCAGATCGCCCAGACGCCGCGTGCCGGCGTGCTGCGCGGCCTGCTGGACCAGCGTCTGCCATGCCGCATCAATGACCTGAACGGCGACCCGGCCACTATCGGCCTGCCGCCGACACACCCGCCGGTGCATTCTTTCCTTGGCGTGCCGATTGCCTCGCGCGAGCGCACCCATGGCTGGCTGTACCTGGTCGATAAATTAGGCGCGGACGGCTTCTCGGAAGTCGACGAGCGCGTTGCCGGCACGGTAGCGGCGCAGGTGGCGGTGGCGTACGAGAATCTGCTGCTGTATGACGAAATCAAGCGCCACCACGCGCAGTTGACGCTGGACATGAATGCCCGCATCCGTCTGGATGAAGACCTGCGCCGCTTCCGCCTGGCGATGGACGCCACCGCCGACGCCATCTTCCTGGTCGACCGCGCCGGCATGTGCTTTGTCGACGTCAACGCCACCGCCTGCCGCATGCTGGGCTTCGAACGCGAGGAGTTCCTCAAGATCGGCCCCAACATGACGCTGGAAGGCGAGCTGCAAAAGCTGGAAGACCTGTACGACAAGCTGCTGGCCGGCGACCAGAGCGGCGCCATGACCGAGCTGCTGTTGCAATGCAAGGATGGCACACCGCTGGCGGTCGAAGTGCAGCGGCGCACGCTGCGCTCCGGCTCCAGCTGGATACTGGTGGCGGTGGCGCGCGACATCACCGAGCGCAAGGAAGCCGAGCAGCGCCTGCTCAAGCTGGCGCACTTCGACACGCTGACCGGCCTGCCGAACCGCAGCCAGTTCTACGACTCGCTGGCGCATTCGCTGCGCCAGGCGGAAGAACACAAGTGGTCGCTGGCGGTGCTGTTCCTGGATGTCGACCGCTTCAAGAACGTCAACGACACGCTGGGCCACACCATCGGCGACGAGCTGCTGCGGCAGTTCTCCAGCCGGCTGGTCGACTGCCTGCGCGTGCGCGACACCATCGGCCGCTTCGGCGGTGACGAGTTTGCCGCCATCCTGATGCTGCCGGAAGGCGCGCAGAACGCGATTGCCGTGGTCGACAAGATCCGCGAATCGCTGCGCCGCCCGTTCGACCTGAAAGGTCACGAGGTGACGGTGACCGCCAGCATCGGCATCGCCGTCTATCCTGACGATGGCGCCGAACCGGACACGCTGATCCAGTATGCCGACACCGCCATGTACCGCGCCAAGGAAGCCGGGCGCGACGCCTTCCGCTTCTTCACCGCCGAGATGAACGCGCAATCGCTGGCGCGGCTGGACCTGGAGAACGCGCTGCGCCGGGCGATCGACAACGATGAATTCGTGTTGCACTTCCAGCCCAAGGCACACATCGATAGCGGCCGCATCAGCGGCGCTGAGGTGCTGATACGCTGGCAGCGGCCCGGTCACGGCATGGTGTCGCCGGCGCTGTTCATCCCGCTGCTGGAAGAAACCGGGCTGATCGTGCGGGTCGGCACCTGGGTGATCCACGAGGCCTGCCGCAAGATCGCCCACTGGCACAAGACCAATGCCGGTGCGGTGCACCTGTCGGTCAATGTCTCCGGCATCCAGTTCTTTGTTGGCGGGCTGGAGGAAGAGGTGCTGAAGGCGATCCGCGAACACGGCATCGCACCGGAATTGCTGGAGCTGGAGCTGACCGAAAGCTCGCTGATGTCGAATGCCGAGGAAACCATCAGCGTATTGCAGAACCTGAAAGCGCTGGGGATCCAGATCTCGATCGACGATTTCGGCACCGGCTATTCTTCGCTGGCTTACCTGAAGCGCTTCCCGATCGACAAGCTGAAGATCGACATCGCCTTTGTACGCGAAGTCACCAGCAACCCGGACGACGCCGCCATCGTGCTGGCCATCATCAACATGGCGCACAGCCTGAAGCTGAACGTGATCGCCGAAGGGGTGGAGAAGGAGGCGCAACTGGCTTACCTGCGCCGCCACAACTGCGACGAGATGCAGGGCTATTTCTTCAGCCGGCCGCTGCCGGAAGCCGAGTTCGAGGCCATGCTGCGCGAAGGACGCCGCCTGCAGGCGCCGGCCGATGGCAACATCGTCGACCAGCAGACGCTGCTGATCGTCGACGATGACGCCTTCATGCTTGATGTGCTGACCGATTTCCTGTCGCAGGACGGCTACCGCATACTGACCGCGCAGACGGCGGCCGAAGGCTTCGACATCCTGGCGCGGCACCGCGTGCAGGTGATCCTGTGCGACCAGTGCATGCCGCTGATGAGCGGCACCGAGTTCATGGAGCGGGTCAAGAACCTGTGCCCGGACACCTTCCGCATCATGCTGTCGGCCTATGCCGACCTGACGCCGATCATGGCCGCCATCAACCACGGCGCCATCGACCGCTTCTACACCAAGCCGTGGAAAGGTGCGGTGCTGCGCGAAAACATCCGCGAAGGCTTCCGCCTGCACGCCCAGGCGCATGGGCCGCTGAAGGCTGTCGCTGAAACTGCAACCATCAAGGAGTAGATTTGGGTATTTTTGATTTCTTCCGTTCCCCCCCTACCATTGAAAAATTTGCGCAGCTGGTTATCCAGGAATTTACCGCTGCCGGCAACTCCTCCCAACTACGCTATGACGCCGCCGAGTGCCGCTTGCTGGGAGACGGCGAGGGCGTGCAGATCATCAACCTTGAAAATGGCTTCCGCGATTATTGCGCCGCGCCGCGCAAACAGCGCCAGCAAGTGCTGCAGCATTTTGTGCAGGGGCTGACAGCGCCTCCATTGCCCATCAGCTTTGCCGAGGCGCGCGCCAGCGTGCTGCCGGTCATACGCGGACGCGGGACGCTGGAATATCTGCGCCTGCTGCCGGAAACGCTGGCGGGCAGCAAGGCCAAGCCCTATGGCGAGGCGTTTGCACCGTTTAGCGACGACAGCGTGATCATGCTGGCGCTGGACAGCGAACGGTCGATCCAGACCTTGACTGGCTCGGTGCTCGAAGGGTGGGGCGTTTCCTTCGATGAAGTGTTGGCGGCAGCTATCGATAATTTGCGGGACATGTCGGTGGCGAGTTTCCAGCAGGTTGTGCCGGGTGTGTTCATGGCAAGCTGGAACGACAATTACGAAACCTCGCGCCTGTTGTTCTCCGACCTGTTCTACCAGCTAGGCGTGGGTGGTGAACCGGTGGCGATGGCGCCGACACGCAACAAGCTGCTGGTGGCGTCCGCCAATGATGAAACGGGCTTGATCGCCATGCTAGCGCTGGCGCGTAGCCTGGTCGAAGATGAGGGACGGCAGGTGTCTGCGTTGATGTACCGTTTCGAGCAGGGCAAGCCTGTCGAATTCGTGCCCGTGCAGCCAGAGGTGCTGCGTCTCGCTACCGAACTGAAGAAAATTCTGCTGCTGAATGACTACCAGATGCAGAAGGAGATGCTGGACAAGCTGAATCAAAAAGCCCAGCTGGACCTGTTTGTCGCCAGCTACAAACTGGTACAGTCGGAGGCGACCGGGCGTGTACACAGTTACGGCGTCTGGACCGATCAGGTCGATACCCTGCTGCCGGAAGTCGACAAGGTGGCGCTGGTGCGCTATCACGAGGAAAGCGGCGAGCCGGATGTGCGCGTGGTCGAATGGGAAGAGCTGCGCAGCCACATCAAGGAGCTGCAGCATGCGGTGGCAGGCTACCCGGTGCGCTACCATCTGCCTACCTTTCCCAGCCGCGAACTACTGGAGTCGCTGACTTGCGTGGAAATGAACGCGTGAATAAACCTCCGGTCAAGCTTGAAAGCTAGTAACCGTGCTCTAGTTCTGCTGGCTTAGAATAAAATACCGGCAAACAGAACTCACAGGATGGAAATGGCTAAGAAGTTGAAGAAGAGCGACGACCAGTTGGCTGACGCCGTACGCATGTCGTCACAGGAGATCTGGCAGGCCGGCCTGGCTGCCTTTGCCAAGGCGCAGGAAGAGGAAGGCAAGTTCTTTTCCATGCAGCTGTTCGAGGAACGCGTGCTGCGCGCGCTGAGCTCGATCGGCGTGCCGACCCGCCAGGAAATCGACGCCCTGAACCAGCGCATCGATGCGCTGACCGCACAGGTCGCGGCACTGTCCGGCAAGCCGGCCGCGCCGAAAAAGACCGCTGCCAAGGATGCCAAGCCGGCCGCCAAAAAGCCAGCGCTCAAGAAAGCTGCTGCCAAGAAAACAAAATAGCTAACTGGCGGCATCTGGCCGCCATATGCGCCTAAAAGCGTGCGCGATGTTCCTCTGTTGTGTGCATCGGTGTTATGCTTGCAGCAGAAAAAACAGAGGTCTCCCGCTATGCTACAAAAAGCCCCCCGCCGTACCCGCGAACGCATTCTGGAGTTGTCCTTGCGCTTGTTTAATGAGTTCGGCGAGCCCAATATCACCACCACGGTGATCGCCGAAGAGATGAATATCTCACCGGGGAACCTGTACTACCATTTCCGTAACAAGGACGATATCGTCAACTCGATCTTCGTCCAGTTTGAAGCCGAAATCGAGCGCATCCTGACCGTGCCGAATGGCCGTCGCTCGAATATTGAAGACGTCTGGCTGTACCTGCACCTGATGTTCGAACTGATCTGGCGTTACCGTTTCTTCTACCGCGACCTGAACGACCTGCTGTCGCGCAACCGCAAGCTGGAACTGCATTTCAAGCAGATTCTGGCGCACAAGATCAAGGTCGCCAAGCAGCTGTGCGAGGACCTGCGCAGCGAAAAATCGCTGGAAGCGTCCGATACCGCCATCGACGCCATGGCCACCAATATGGTGGTGGTGGCGACTTATTGGTTATCCTATGAGTACGTGCGCAATCCGCGCAAGTACAGCGAGCAGCAGTCGATGGCCGACGCGCTGGCGCGCGGCTGCTACCAGGTGCTGTCGCAGATCGGCCCGTACCTGCGCAACGAGACGGCGCTGCTGTTCCAGAAACTGTCCGAAGAATATCTGAAGAAGCTGAAGTAGCTGAACAAGGAGGCCTTGATGGCGTGGACCGCTTTTCCGTATCCCGATCCGGCATACCGCTATACACCGGAGACCTTGCAGGCGGCGTGGCCGCACCTGCACGGCGGCGACCGCGAAGCATTCCCGACCCATCCGGCACTGGTGCAGGCGTGGATCGCCTTCCATGCCGGCGAGTTCGAGCGTGCGGCGCGGCTGGGGCTGGATGTCGGCGTCAATGGTTATGCGGTGGCGCACAAGGCCATCTGCATGTACACCAACTATCTGGAACTGAACGACAAGAAGCGGCTGGCCACGTTTGAATGCGTGGCCGAGCGCTGCGAGCGGCAGCAGCTGGAGCAGCCGGGCAACCCGGCCGGCTACTACTGGCACGCGTATGCGCTGGGCCAGTATTCGCAGGGCATTTCGGTGGTGAAGGCGCTGGCGCAGGGAATAGGCACGCGCATCAAGCGCAGCCTGGACATTGCGATCAAGCTGGAACCGCAGCGCGCCGACGCGCATATCGCCCTCGGCGTTTATCACGCTGAAATCCTCGACAAGGTGGGGGCCGTGCTGGCCGGCCTGACGTATGGCGTGAAGAAGGATGAAGCCTATCGCCAGTTCGAGCTGGGTATGCAGCTGAATCCGGATTCGGCCATCGCCCGCATCCAGTACGCGCGCGCGCTGCTGATGCTGGACAAGAAAAACAAGGTGGCGCAAGCCGCCGATCTATATCAACAAGCTGCCTGCTGCAATGTGCGTGACGCTACCGAGCGTCTCGACCAGGAGGCGGCGCAGAAAGCGCTTGAAGAGGAAAATATTAGTGGGTAACGTGGTCTTTAAATCGATTTGTGTGTATTGCGGCGCCAATGAGGGAGCCTCTCCCCGGTTTGCGGAACAGGCGCGCGCGCTGGCCAAGGCGCTGGTGGAGCGCAACCTGTCACTGGTATATGGCGGCGGCAAGGTGGGCCTGATGGGCATTATTGCCGACGAGGTGCTGCGCCTCGGTGGAGAAGTGACCGGCGTGATTCCCACCGCGCTGGTCGAGCGCGAAGTCGGTCACGCCGGCCTGACGCGCCAGTTCATCGTCAAGAACATGCACGAGCGCAAGGCCATGATGGCGCAACTGTCCGACGGCTTCATCGCCATGCCGGGCGGCCTGGGCACGCTGGAAGAGTTGTTCGAGATGCTGACCTGGGCCCAGTTGGGCATCCACGCCAAGCCGATTGGCGTGCTGAACGTTGACGGCTATTACGATAGTCTGGTCGAGTTCGTTCGCAATGCCACCCGGCAAGGCCTGGTGCGCCCGCAGCATGCCGAGCTGATGATGGTGGAGAGCGAGCCGGAAGCACTGCTACGCCGCTTCCTTGCCTGATTGTCGTTCTAACACCACATTAAATTCCCACCGGGAATGTTCTATTGTTTTTTTAAAAATTCAAGTGTCGTTTTGATATTTTCTGTGTTTTAATTTGGTCCAGTACAACAATCAACTGGAGACTGGATTGAAAACGAACACCATGTTGCGCGCGGCGCTAGCCGCTACCTTGCTGTCTATCGGCTCGGCGCAGGCGGCCGTCATCGAATTCGATGGAACCTCGGTCGGTCAGCTGAACCATACCAATCTGCCTTGGCCGCTGAGCCTGGTCAATGTGCACCACGGCCAGGATTATGTGGAAGACGGCTTCCTGCTGAGCAGCTCGCTGGGTGGGACCTTCCTGCACACACTGTTCGTGCCGGACGCCGGTAACGCAGTCTACCGCCCTGCAGCGGACTCGTACGCGATGGCCGCCTCGACCGGTGCCACCACCACGCTGACGGCGGTGGATAATGGTGCTTTCAACGTGGCGTCGATCGACCTGGCGCGCCTGCTGACCAGCAACCTGGCATCGAATGGCTCAGTGACGTTCTATGGCGCCAAGGCGGGCAGTACCACTGTGGTGCAGCAGACTTTCAGCTACACCGGCAGCTGGTCGACGTTCAACTTCAACAGCAACTTCAGCAACCTGTCATCGCTGGCCTGGAATCAGGGTGGGCTGTTCGGCTCCAGGTATGAGTTCGACAACATCACCGTGACGGCCGTGCCTGAACCGCAAACCGTCGCCATGCTGCTGGCCGGCCTCGGGCTGCTTGGCTGGGTGCGTCGCCGCAAGCAGGCTTAACTCCACAGCTTCCGGCCTTCGGTGTCCAGCTGCGTCAGGTACAAGCGAAGGTCGAATTCATACTGGTGGTAGTGAGGCTCCATATAAGTGCACAGCTTGTAGAACGCCTTGTCGTGCTGCTTTTCCTTGATGTGCGCCAGCTCATGCACCGCGATCATGCGCAGGAATTCCAGCGGCACGTCCTTGAACATGGTGGCCACGCGGATCTCATGCTTGGCCTTCAGCTTGCCGCCCTGTACGCGTGAAATCGCCGTGTGCAGCCCCAGCGCGTGATTGATCACGTGGATCTTGCTGTCGTACTCGACCTTGTTGATCGGCTCGGCATTGCGCAAAAACTCCGATTTCAATTCCTGCACATACTGATACAGCGCGCGGTCGGTGCGCAGCTCGTGCGGTTTGCTGTAGCGCTTGAGCAGCACTTCGCCCAGCTTGTTCTGGGCGATCAGTTGCGACACTTGCTGCTGCGTTTGTTCGGAGTAGGCGCTGAGGTACTTCAGGGAGGACATGTGGACGGCGTAAAAATGGCGAGGCGTGACTGTACCACAGCGCGCCTCAGCGGCTGCGCCGGACCAGGCGCTGCACCCAGCTGGTGTAGCAAATGACGACCGGCATCGTCGCCACCACCATCCAGAACATCGTGGCCAGGCTGGCGTGGCTGGCGACCGCGTCCCACGCGGTCAGGCTGCTGCCGGGCGCCAGCGACGAGGGCAGCACAAACGGGAACATGGCGGCGCCGGCGGTGAGGATGATGGCGGCCACCGTCACGCCGCTGGCGACGAAGGCGGCGCGCGCCTGATCGCGCACGCTGAAGCGTATCGACAACAGGGCGCCGGCGAAGGCTGCGATGGGGAGGGCCAGCGTCGGTGGCCAGCGCGTGTAGTTGTCCAGCCAGGCGCCGCTGGCGCGCCCGACCATTTTGGCGATCGGCATGAAGCGGCTGCCGGCGTCTGGCATGGTGTCGATGCGGTAGCCTTCGATGCCACAGGCGATCCACACGCCGGCGGCGGCAAACAGCACGGTGGTGGCGACGGCGGCCAGGATGGCGGCCTTGCGTGCGCGCGCCCGCAGCGCGCCGCCGCCTTGTTGTTGCAGCCAGGTGGCGCCATGCAGGGCCAGCATGCTGACGCTGAGCAGGCCGGCCAGCAGGCCGAAAGGATTGAGCAGGGTGGCGAAGCTGCCGCTGTATTGCAGCCGCATGCTGTCGTCAAACGTGAAGGGCACGCCTTGCAACAGGTTGCCGAAAGTGATGCCGAATACCAGCGGCGGCAACAGGCCGCCGGCAAACAGGCCGCAGTCCCAGGCGCGGCGTTGGCGCGCGCCGAGTTGATGGCGGAGGCGGAAGCCGAGCGGGCGGAACAGCAGGGCGGACAGGCATAGCATCAATGCCAGCGAAAAGCCGGAGAGCGCCGGCTGGTACAGCAGCGGCCAGGCGGCAAACAGGCAGGCGCCGGCGGCGATCAGCCAGAGGTGCTTGCCTTCCCAGGTGGGGGCGATGCTGCGCAGGATGGCGCCGCGCTCTTCATCGTTGCGGCCGAGCAGCGGCAGAGAGATGCCGATGCCGAAGTCAAAGCCGTCGGTCAGCGCAAAGCCGACCAGCAGCGCCCCGACCAGGCACCACCAGATGACTTTGTAGGTTTCTTAATCGAAAAACATGCTGCGGCTTTAACTGTTTTCCGTACTCCGGCCGAGTCGGAAGCTGTCGCGCACGTCGATCAGTTTCTTGACCGTGGAACCCATCTTCATCAGCGAGGCCAGCGTCTCCGGCGACAGCCGCTGCACATCGTCGAACCAGGTGCTCGATAGCTCGATCAGGCCATACATCTCGCGCATGCGTTGCTGGGCGATGCGGTCGGCGTCATTGTCCGGCTGCTCTTCCAGCGCTTCGCGCAGCATGGCCAGCGTCGGCTCGACCTCGCGGCGGCGGCGTTCCTCCAGCAGCGTCTTGAAAATGTCCCAGATATCCTTGGGCGGCTCAAAATATTCGCGGCGGTCGCCGGGCTTGTGCAACAGCTTGACCAGGCGCCAGGCTTGCAGCTCCTTTAATCCCATTGACACATTCGAACGCGAGAACGACAGCGATTCGGCGATCTCGTCGGCGTTGAGCGACTGTCCGCTGACATACAGCAGCGCATAAATCTGGCCAACAGTGCGGTTGATGCCCCAGCGGCTGCCCATTTCGCCGAAATGCAGGACAAAGCGCTGGGCCAAAGGCGTGAGTGCTTGCATAAATTCTCAATTTTCAGTAATTCCTGAAATTATAGAATGTTTCCCAGAAAAATGCCTAGTTCTTCCGGATAGTACCCAGATTGCCCTATCGCTATATAATTGAGTTTATTGCGGTTCCATCTTAAGGGAGTAGCTATGTTGAAAGCAAGTGTAGCGGTCGTTCTGGCGGCCTTCGCGGCTTCGGCCTCGGCAACGGACATCACGGTGTCGGCTGCTGCCAGCCTGACCAATGCGTTCAAGGAAATCGGCGCGGCGTTCGAGAAAGAACATGCTGGCGACAAGGTGCTGTTCAACTTCGCCGCCTCCGATCCGCTGGTGCAGCAGATCAGCAAGGGCGCCCCGGTCGACGTGTTCGCCTCCGCCGACCAGGATGCGATGGACAAGGCCGACAAGCTGAATCTGCTGGCGCCAGGCAGCCGCAAGAATTTCGCCAGCAACAGCCTGGTGCTGATCGTGCCGGAGCAAAGCAAGCTGGTGATCAAGACCGTGGCCGACGTGGCCCAGCCGGCTGTGGCGCGCATCACCATCGGCAATCCGGCCAGTGTGCCGGTCGGCCGCTACACCAGGACCGCGCTGGAAAACGCCAGACTGTGGCCGGTGGTCGAGCCGAAGCTGATCCTCGGCACCTCGGTGCGCCAGTGCCTGGATTATGTGGCGCGCGGTGAAGTCGACGCCGGTTTCGTCTATGCGACCGACGCCGCCATCGTCAAGGACAAGGTCAGGGTGGTGGCCACGGTGCAGACCACGACGCCGGTGACGTATCCGATCGCCGTAATTGCCGCCGGCCCGCAAGCCGCCGCCGGCCGCAAGTTTGCTGACTACGTGCAATCGTCCACTGGTCAGGCCATCCTTGCCAGGTACGGTTTCGGCCGTCCGTAAATGGAGCAGTTTTTTGCCGAGCCGGCATGGGTGGCCCTGCGACTGTCGCTGAAGGTTGCCGTGTGGGCCACGCTGATCGATCTGGTGCTCGGCGTGGGTCTGGGTTATTTGCTGGCGCGCAAGCGCTTTCCGGGGCGCGAGCTGCTGGACGCAGTGCTGACCTTGCCGATGGTGATGCCGCCAACCGTGCTGGGCTACTATATGCTGGTGATTATCGGCCGCAACGGCGTGGTGGGCGAGTGGTTGCAGCGCCACTTTGGCATCAACCTGATTTTTACCTGGCAGGCGGCGGTCATTGCTGCGGCCGTGGTGGCTTTCCCGCTGGTGCTGAAAGGCGCGCGGGCGGCGTTTGAAAGCATCGATACACAGTATGAGCAGGCGGCGCGGGTGTTGGGCGTGTCGTCGTTCGGCGTGTTCCTGCGCGTGACCTTGCCGCTGGCCTGGCGCGGTGTGCTTGGCGGCACTCTGCTGGCTTTCGCCCGTTCGATGGGCGAGTTTGGCGCGACGCTGATGGTGGCCGGCAGCATTCCTGGCAAAACCCAGACGCTGTCGATCGCTGTGTACGAAGCGGTGCAGGCGGGGCAGGACGACCACGCCAACCTGCTGGTGATAATCACTTCCGTGGTGTGCGTGACGGTGCTGGTCGCTGCCAATAAACTGACGCCTAACCGTAATCCTTTAGCATGAACATGCAATTCAACGTCGACATCCACAAAATCCTGCGCTCGGACGGGCGCGAGTTCACGCTGCACGCGCGCTTCGCGTCGGCCAGCCAGCGGGTGGTGGTGTTCGGCCCGTCCGGCGCCGGCAAGAGCCAGATGATGAAGGCGGTGGCCGGCCTGATGACGCCCGACAGCGGCCGCATCGAACTGGCCGGCCGCTGTCTGCTCGACAGCGCGGCTGGCATCAACCTGCCGGCGCAGCAGCGCAAGGTGGCCTACTTGTTCCAGGACTACGCGCTGTTCCCGCACCTGAACGTCCGGCAGAACATCGGCTTCGGCTTGCAGCGCGGCTGGCGCAATCCGCTGACCCGCGTGGAGGGCGAAGCGATCCGCTACTGGATGGAAGCCTTCGAGCTGGACCATGTGGCAGACCAGTTCCCGCATCAGTTATCCGGTGGCCAGCGGCAACGCGTGGCGCTGGCGCGCGCGCTGGCGCCGCAGCCGCAGGCGCTGCTGCTGGACGAGCCGTTCGCGGCGCTCGATCCGGGCCTGCGCGAACGCATGCGCGCCGAACTGGGCGCCTTGCAGCGCCGCCTGGAAATCCCGATGCTGATGATTACCCACGATCCCGAAGACGTGCGCGCCTTCGGCGATCATGTGCTGCGCATGGAAAATGGTAGCATCGTCCGTGTGGAGGAAAACGCGGCATGAGCATGGAACTGGAAGGCAATGTATGGATGACCATCGACGGGCAAAAGCTGGGCGGGCAAGACCGCGTGGCTTTGCTGGCGGCGGTGGCGTCCGAGGGATCGATCACGGCGGCGGCCAAGGCCGTCGGCATGAGCTATAAAGGCGCGTGGGACGCGGTCGAGGCAATGAACAACCTGGCCGGCGAGCCGCTGGTTGAACGCGCGGCTGGCGGCAAGGGCGGCGGCGGCACGCGGCTGACCGCGCGCGGCGCGCAGCTGGTGGAGAATTTCCGCAAGATCGATACCGCCCACCGCGAGTTTGTCGCGCATTTGAGCGGCCAGTCGCACGCGCTGGCGGATGATTTTCTGCTGATACAAAGGATGAAGATGAAGACCAGTGCACGCAACCAGTTCAGCGGCAAGGTCGTGGTCTTGAAGCGCGGCGCGGTTAATGACGAGGTGGTACTTGAAATCGTCGGTGGCCAGCAGATCGTCGCCACCATCACGCGCGACAGCAGCGATAGCCTGGGGCTGGATGTGGGCGTGGAAGCATTTGCGCTGATCAAGGCCTCGTCGGTGATCGTCGCCACAGAACTAGGCGGCGCAAAACTGTCGGCGCGCAACCGCCTGACTGGCAAGGTCAGCCGCGTGGTGCCGGGTGCGGTGAATACCGAGGTCAGCATCGAATTGCCGGGCGGCGGCACCATCGCCGCCATCGTCACCAAGGATAGCGGCGAGGCGCTGGCGCTGGAAGCCGGCGCCGAGGCCAGCGCCATCTTCAAAGCCTCCAGCGTTATCATCGGCACGCCAGCCTAAGCTGGCGCGATATCGGTCGAGCGGCTCAGTGCTTCCCAGGCGCTGATTTCCTGGCCAAGCGCAGCCAGCTTGTCGCGCACCAGGCCCAGAGCGTCGCTGCCGAGCAGCAGGTGCGCCGGTGGTTCGGCAGCCTCGGTCAAGCTCAAGATGGCTTGTGCCGCCTTTTCCGGATCGCCTGGTTGCTTGCCGCTGCGTGCAGAGCGGGTGGCCCTGATCGGATCAAACAGCGCATCGTAATCGGCGATGCTGCGGTCCGAGCGCACCATCGAGCGTCCGGCCCAGTCGGTGCGGAAGGAGCCGGGCGCCACGGCGGTGACATGAATGCCGAATTGCCGCACTTCCTTGCCGAGCGTCTCCGAGATCCCTTCCAGCGCGAACTTGCTGCCGGCATAGTAAGCAATGCCAGGCATGGTGATGAAGCCACCCATCGATGTGATATTGATGATGTGGCCGCGCCGGCGTTGCCGGAACAGCGGTAAAAACGCCTTCATCATCGCCACCGCGCCGAATACGTTGACGTCGAACTGACGCCGCATTTCCTCCAGCGGTGATTCCTCCATCACGCCTTCATGGCCGTAGCCGGCGTTGTTGACCAGCACGTCGGCCGGGCCTGCCACGGCTTCGGCCTGCGCCGCCACGCCCTCCAGCGCATCGAAGTCGGTGACATCAACCACGGCGGCATGCGCACGTCCGTGCAGGGCCTCGAAATCGGCGCGGGCCTGCGCGTTGCGCACCGTGCCGAAAACAGTGTGTCCCGCCGCCAGCGCGGCTTGCGCCAACGCGCGGCCAAAGCCGCTGCTGACGCCGGTGATAAAGAAGGTCTTGCCCATGTCTTTCCTTTCAGTCAGTGAGGAGGACATGGTAGGCGTGGCCATGCACGGCGGCCATGCCGGAAGCTCTGCATCCTATGCCTGATTCTCTGAGCGGCGGTTTCCGGAAGGATTTGAGGATTACAATCGCGGCATGGAAAATCCTATGGTCACATTGATGGAGCGCCTGGCACCGCAGGAGGGCTACAATCTTTCCGCGTTGCCGGATGTGCGGTTTCTACGTTCCAATCGCCCATTGCGACGCACGCCGGTGCTGTACGAGCCTGGCATCGTGATTGTCGGGCAGGGGCGCAAGCGCGGCTTTCTCGGCGGGCAGGAGTATGTCTATGATGCGCAGCATTGTCTTGCAGTGTCGGTGCCGGTGCCGTTTTCCATGGAAACCGAAGCCAGCGCGGAAGCGCCGCTGCTGGCCATGTATCTCCGGCTCGATTTTCAGATGACCGCCGATTTGCTGCTGGAACTGGCGGCACACGGGCAGCCAGTACAGGCCCAGCCGCGTGGCATGCTGTCGACACCGATGGATGCGCGCCTGTCGGCGTCCGTGCTGCGCTTCCTCGAAGTGCTGGCGGAGCCGCTGGACCGCGCGATGCTAGGGCCGGCCTTGCTGCGCGAAATCTACTATCGGGTGCTGACGGGCGAGCAGGGTGCGGCCATGCGCGCGGCGCTGATGCAGCAGGGCCGCTTTGCCGCGATCTCGCGCACGCTGCGCAAGATGCATGCGTCGTTCAGCGCGGATCTGGATATCGGCCGCCTGGCCAGCGAAGCCAATATGAGCGTGGCGACCTTTCATCACCACTTCAAGGCGGTGACCAGCACGTCGCCGATCCAGTATCTGAAGTCGATCAGGCTGCACCAGGCGCGGCTGCTGATGCTGCGGCACGAGATGTCGGTGGCGGTCGCCAGCGCCCAGGTCGGCTATGAAAGCGCGTCGCAGTTCAGCCGGGAGTTCAAGCGCCTGTTCGGCCTCAGTCCTGCCAGGGAAGTGGAACGGATGCGCCAGACCTTTGCCATGCCCGATCCTCAGCCATCGCAGTCGTATGTGTCGGCGCACTAGGCGGCAAAGCGCGCCGGCGTGGTGCCGAGGATGCGACGGAACAGCGCGATAAAGCTGCTGACGCTGTCGTAGCCGAGGCTGAGCGCCACCGTGGTGACCGAGGCGCCGCCGTTCAGCAGCGCCATGCCTTTCTGCAGGCGGGCGATCTGCCGCCACTCCACCATCGACATGCCGGTCTCGTTGCGGAAGTGGCGGGTCAGGCTGCGGCGTGACCAGCCCAGCTGTTCGGCCCACGCGTCCAGGTCGGTTTCATCGGCCGGGTTCTCGGCGATGGTGGCGGCCATCGCCAGCAGGCGAGGGTGGCGCGGCATGGTCAAATGCAGCGGATCGGGCTCGGCGCCGCGTATCTCGTCAAGGAAGACATTCATCAGCCGCATGCCGGCGGCGTCTTGCGGCATGCCGTCCGGCCAGTGGCACATGCGCTCCAGCAGCGACACCGCCAGCGGCGACATGCGCAGCGCCAGCGACTGCTCCGGAAAGCCGGCGCACAGCGCGGGCGCTATATGGATCGTGTGGCCGGCCAGTCCGGGTCTGAGCGTGTTGCCGTGCACGCTGGCCGAGTGTGGCATATAGGGCGGAATCCAGCCCAGCCGTCCGGGCGGCAGCACTTGCCGGTTGCCGCCGGCTTCGACCAGGATCACACCCTGCGCCGGAATGTACATCTGGCCCTCGGGGTGGTGGTGGGGCAGCTTGCCCTTGCCGACGCCGCCATCGGTATGCTGGGTCGCCACGTAGATCGGCATTTCGTCGCTCAGCCGCTTGTCGCCGTAGTAGTTGCTGTCGTTGCTCATGGTTTGGCCCGATTGCGTTATTGCTTGTCCGATTGCAGTTAGCGGGAGATCAATTCTACAGGCATTCTGTCGCTTTCATTGATTGCAAGGAAAAATATGACTGCCATCGATACGCAAGGCGTGCTGGAGCTGGTGCGCGAGGTTGGCGCGGGCTTGTGCGAGTCGTTCTGGCGCGGCCAGCCAGCGGATATCCGTGCGGCCGACGAGCAGCTGCGGCAGGCGCTGAACGCACAGTATCCGTCGATCGCCTGGGCGGATGGCGCGCTCAGCGAGGAGTACGCCCGGCATGGCGAATACTGGATCTGCGACGCCGTTGACGGCGCCATGCAGTTCCAGCGCGCCATGCCCGGCTGGAGCATGGCGCTGACGCTGATGCGCGAAGGCGTGGCTGTGTTCGCGCTGGTCTACGACGCCATGCATGATGAGATGTTCCACGCACTGTGGCGCCACGGCGCGTGGTGCAACGGGCAGCCGATGCGCGTCAGCGAGCAAGCGACGCAGCAGACGATCGCCACACGTGGCCTGGGACCGGCATCGCTGCAACTGGCGTATGTCGCCGGCGGCAGGCTGGATGCGTTCTGGCAGCGCGGCAATGACGGCTACCGCTGCATCGGCGGCGCATTGTTGGTGCGCGAGGCAGGCGGGCAGGCGACGCAGCTGGACGGCCAGCCGTATCGCCTGGCATCGTCCAGTATCGCGGCGGGCGGCGCGGCCGGCCTACTGCTTGTTGCCTCCCTTGGATGATTGTTCGGAGCCGCTGCGGTTTTTTTCAGCGGCGGCGCGCGCTGCGGACTGGCGGCTCTCGCCACCCTTGCGGCCAATGGCGGCCATGTGTTCGCGGTCGCGGCTGACCGCCTCGCCGCCTTTCTGTCCAGCCCTGCGGGCCTCTTCGGAATCGAATTCGTGGGCCGTGCCTTTTTGATGCGCGGCTTGACCACCCTTGCTGGCGATGGCGCGCTGGGTGGCTTCGTCCATGGCGGCAAAGCCGCGTTTGGCCGTGCCCTTGGTCTTGTCATTGGTCGCATTACTTGCCATATAAACCTCCGTCATATATTGAGAGAAAACAGCAGGCGAGCCCGCTGTTCTATATGATTGGAGTGGCAAGGTTGACGGAAGTTCAGTGCTGCGCGACCTGTAGCACCAGTTTGCCGAAGTTTTTCCCTTCAAACAGCATGTTCAGCGCCAGCGGGAAGTTTTCCAGGCCCTGCACGATGTCTTCCTTGCTCTTGATCTTGCCGTCCTTCATCCAGCCTGCCAGCGCCTTGATGCCGAGGTGGTAGCGGTCGGCGTAGTCGAATACCACGATGCCTTCCATGCGCGCACGGTTGACCAGCAGCGCCAGGTAGTTCGACGGGCCCTTCACCGGCGTGGTGTTGTTGTACTGCGAGATGGCGCCGCAGATGACGATGCGCGCCTTCAGGTTGATGCGGGTGAGCACGGTATCGAGAATCTCGCCGCCAACGTTGTCGAAGTAGACGTCCACGCCCTGCGGGCAATGCTGCTTCAGGCCATCCTTGACCGATTCGTTCTTGTAATCGATGCAGGCGTCGAAGCCCAGCTGGTTGACGACGAAGTCGCACTTGTCCTTGCCGCCGGCGATGCCGACCACGCGGCAGCCCAGCTGCTTGGCGACCTGGCCGACAGTCTGGCCCACCGCGCCGGCCGCGCCGGACACCACGACGGTTTCGCCGGCTTTCGGCTGGCCGGATTCGATCAGGCCGAAGTAGGCGGTCATGCCTGGCATACCCAGCGTGTTCAGGTAAGTGGTCAGCGGCGCCAGCGCCGGATCGACCTTGTGGAAGTTGCCGGTTTTGTCGTCCGCTGCGCCGGTCCAGTATTGCTGCACGCCGGTGCCGCCGGACACGTAATCGCCAACAGCAAACTTAGGCGACTTCGATTCCACCACCACGCCGACGCCGCCGGCGCGCATCACTTCGCCGATGGCGACCGGGCGGATGTAGGACTTGCCTTCATTCATCCAGCCGCGCATGGCCGGGTCGAGCGAGATGTACAGCACCTTGACGCGGATTTCGCCATCGGTCAGCAGCTCCAGTTCCGGCGAGTACTGTTCCCAGTCGCTGTCCTTGACCATGCCGACCGGACGCGCGGCCAGGCGGAATTGCAGATTCGTCTCCATCTTTGATCCTCTCATTGGGCTTAGGGGTAGTACATTATATGCGATTGAAAAAATGCTATGATGCGCACGATATCGATAACAATAATGGAGGCGGGATGAAGTTTCTGGTGTTGATTGTGTGCTGGGCAGCCAGTCTGGCGGCCAGTGCTGCCGCGCCCAAGCCGCTGTATCGCGACCCAGTGTATGACGGCGCGGCCGATGCATCCATCGTCTACGATCACGGCGCCAGACTGTGGAAGATGTTCTACACCAACCGCCGCGCGACGCTGAAGCTGGCGGACCCGAAAGATGTGGAATGGGTGCACGGCACCGCCATCGGCATCGCCACCTCGGTGGATGGCAGCGACTGGCGCTATCAGGGCACGGCCCAGCTGCCGGCCGAATGCACCAGCGTCACCTCATGGGCGCCGGAACTGTATTACGAAAACGGCGTCTACCACATGTGGCTGACTGTGGTGCCAGGCATCTTCCACCGCTGGGGCGTGCCGGGCGCGGAAGGGCGCATCGTCCACCTGACCAGTAACGACCTGCGGCAATGGACATGCGATGGCAAGGTGGAGGTCGGCGCCAGCCGCATCATTGATGCCAGCGTGCTCAAGCTCGGCGACGGCTATCGCATGTGGTACAAGGACGAGACGGCAGGTAGCGTCATCATGGCCGCAGACAGCAGCGACCTGCGCAACTGGACCAAGGCCGGCGCCAAGCCTGTCTCCGCCACGCGCGCCGAGGGACCGAAAGTGTTCCGCTTCAAGAACCAGTACTGGATGGTGGCCGACGCCTGGAAAGGCCTGATTGTGCTGCGCTCCGATGACGCCGAACACTGGGCGCAGCAGGACGATTATCTGCTGGCCCAGCATGGCACACAGCCCACCGACAAGGGACTGGGCCAGCATCCCGATGTGGTGGTGGACGGCGAGCGTGCCTACATCTATTATTTTGTCCATCAGGGCGCGGAGCCGGAAGCGGTGGCTGATCCCTATTGGCACCAGCGCACCGTGATCCAGGTGGCGGAACTGGTGTACCGTGATGGCAAACTGAGCGTGGACCGCAACGCACCGGTGACTGTCCGGTTGGCGCCACCGCAGTGAAATTTGTTTGTAGATGTCTCGTAGCCGCTACAGAAATGTAGCGCGCTTCGTGGTACATTTTCCACCTTATAAAAAGAAAAACATCGATTTATCTGTTTAAATTTGTTATCGATAACTATCAAAGGGGACGCATATGAAACTGCCGCAATCGCTGTCGCCATCCTGACTCCGCTCCTGACCGGCAGCCTGCTGCCGGCTTACCTACAACTGATGTTCACGCAGCCCGCCGCTTAGCCTCGGCCCGGGGCTCGGGGCATGTTGTGCCGTCGTTTTGACGGCGGGCCTGCGCATGCCTGAGCGCAAGGGCCTCCTTTTGTCCGCAGTTTTATAAATCAAGGAGACATATGAACACGCAATTACTAAGGACAGCGGTCGCATCCGCGCTGCTGATCTGGACCGTGCCGTCGGTGGCGGTGGATTTCGTCGCCACGCCGCAAGCCGCAGCGAGTGTCAGCGGAGCCGGCTTCAAGCACCCCGCGCTCGGCTTTACGCTGGAGCAGCTGAACTACGCGCGCCAGCAGGTCAGGGCGGATGTCGAGCCGTACAAGACCTACTACAACACACTGGCCACCGTCTGCTGCAACTACGCCAGCCTCGATCTGCAACCGACCAACCGCGATGCCACCAAGGTCGATACGCCGAATACGCCCAACTTCAACAACGGCACCGGGCAGACGCGCATCATCAACGACTCGCAAGGCGCGCTGACACAAGCGCTGCTGTACTACATGACCGGCCGCAACGAGTACCGGCGCAACGCCATGCGCATCCTGCGTACCTGGAGCAATATGAATCCTAACGGTTACGCCTATTTTCCGGATGCGCATATCCATACCGGCGTTCCACTGTTCCGCATGCTGATGGCGGCGGAAATCATGCGCTACACGCCGGCCGACGCCACCTACGCCGCCTATCCGCTGACCTGGACCGCCATCGATACGCAAAAGCTGAAGGACAACCTGATCGATCCGATGGAGCGCACTTTCTTCGCCAGCAATGAGCGCTTCATGAACCAGCACGTTTATTCGATCGTCGGGCGCATGGTCGGCGCCATCTTCACCGACAACCGTGCGCGCTATGACGAGACGGTCGAGTGGATGACGGTCAACGCTACGTCGGCGCGGCCGGACATCAACGGCGGCATCCTGCCGCTGATACCGATGATCGATGCCGATAATCCGCTCAACACGACCGGCTCTCCTTTCTACCAGATCCAGGAAATGATGCGCGACCAGGCGCACGGTGGCGACAATGTCGACAACCTGATCGGCCTGCTGCGCGTGGTGAATTCGCAGGGCACCAAGGTCGATCCATATACCGGCAAGCCATCCACGTCCAGCGATGCGGTGACTGTCTACCACTTCGGCGACAGCCGCCTGCTGCGCGGCGCCAACGCCTACGCCCAGTTCATGCTGGGCTATAACACGCCGTGGGCGGATACCACCGGCGGCACGTCCGGCATTTCCGAAGCCTATCGCGGCCGGCTGAATCAGGCCGAAGGCATTTCTGAAGTCTACAACGTTTACAAGTACGAGCAGGGCGTTGATGTTGACGCCGTGGCGCCGTACCTGGCAATTGCGGCGAAACACGCCAATGGTCCGGTGACGCGCTGGGGACGCGGCACGCCGGACAACAAGGACTTCGGCGCCGAAGCCTTCATCACCTTGCCGGTCGCACTGACCGGCACGCCGCTGCCACCGGATACCGGCATGCTGGAGACGGAACGCAAATCGATTTTCCTCAACGGCGACTGGAGCGTGGCAACCGAGGGCGAGCGCACCTTCGGCCATGGACAGATAACGCCATCGGGCGCTACCGTGGTGTTCCATGACATCACCTACGCCGACCGTACCAGGTACGCGCCGGTGGGATTGATGGTGCGCACCAACGCCGTCACCAGGCTGGCCGCCAGCGCCACCGAAAGCGCCAAGCCGTGGGCGGAATTGACGGTGCCGAATACTGGCGGACTATGGCGCTACATCGTACCGGACAGCGCCTCCGCTGCAATTGGCACGCGCAAGCTGGGCGATAACATCATCTACTTCAAGTTCAGCGGTGCCGAAGGCGCGACGGTGGACGTGGACTTCGTCAACCTGGCCGCGCCGACGCAGCTGACGCCACCGCGTTTCCAGATGCCGGTGTTCCCGGTCACCGAGTATGTGGTGCAGGGCATTCCTTATCGGGCCACCTACACTGCCACCGACGCCAATGCGGCGGACACGGTGAGTTACCAGGCCATCCGCGTTCCGGCCGGCGCCACGCTGGACACCTCCACCGGCGCGCTGGCATGGACGCCAGGTGCGGATCAGGTCGGTGAGCATGAGATAGTCATCAGCGCCACCGACGGCGTTGCCATCAGCACCATGACGGCGCGCCTGAACGTACAGCCGGACCGCCAATCGGCTTTCGTGGCGGCGCAGGGCGGCTACGATGCGTCGACCGCCTACACCACGCCATCGCTGGCCACCTTCAAGGCGGAGCTGGCGCCGCTGCAGGCCACCGTGACCACCACGCCGGACGGCGACTTTGCCGCCTTGCTAAAGCAGGTGCAGGTGGTGGCGCAAAAACTGGAGCTGGTCAATCCGCGCCTGGCGTCCGACAACAGCCTGGACTGGAGCAAGAACATGGTTACGCCGACCACCTTGAATCCGACCGCCATCCCGTCGCTGCTGGATGATGATTACAACAGCTTCTCCGGCGACCTGCGCAATGTGGTTACGCTGGACTTCGGCGAAAACTATCGGGTGGCTGTGAATGCTTTCGGCATCCGTCCGCGCTTCATGTTTGGCAACCGCACGCAGGGCATCAATGTCTACGGCTCGAACGACAATGCCGCGTGGACGCTGCTGACCAGCCGCGAGACAAGCGATACCGGCCCGCAGAATTTCATCATGGAGACGATACCGGTGGTGGCGGGGCAGGAGCAGGAACAGTATCGCTACTTCATGGTGCGGGTCGATCATGCAGGGCCGCCGACCGATCCGGCCTACCCAGGCATTTCCTCGTACAGCGAGCTGCACTTCCACGGCTCGCGCTTTGACCTGCTGGCGCCGGTCGATGTCAGCGCCAGCGCGCAGATCCAGCAGTCCGGACTGAGCATGAACCGTTTCACGCAGAAATACAGTGGCACGGTCAGCATCACCAACACCACGCAGCAGGCGATCAAAGGTCCGCTGCACTTCCGGCTGGAGAACCTGAGCGCCGGCGTGACGCTGGACAACGCCACCGGCCTCAAGGACGGCGTGCCCTACATCACGCTGCCGGGCGCCGAACTGGCGCCGGGCCAGACGGTGACGTTGACCACGACCTTCAGCAACCCATCCAAGCTGTCCATCAACTACGGCCGCAAACTGGTGCGTGCCAAATACTAAGGAGACGACCGTGATTTTTCTGAAAACCCTGATGGCCCGGCTGCTGCTGGCGACCATGCTGCTGGGCGGCGCCGCGCAGGCGGCGCAGCAGTACAACATCACCATCGACACCGCCACGCTAGGCGATGGCCAGGCCTACCTGGGCCTGTATTTCCTCGGCCTGGCCGAGGCCGCGCCGGCCAGCGCCACCGTATCCGGCCTGTCCGGTGCCTTGTTCGGCCCGGCGCAGCTTAGCGGCCCGGTCAGCGGCGCCTTGCCGGGCGCGCTGACTTTCGGCAACGGCGGCGATCTGGTGCAGGCGGTGAACCTGGGCGGCGCGCTGTCGTTCCAGGTGCTGTTCACGCAGGGCAGCGGCGATGCCGGCATTACCTTCGGCTGGGCGTTGTTCAATGATGTCAGCTATCTGGGCGCCGATGGCGATCTCGGCACGATCTCGCTGCTACCGGGAGTCGCGCCGCTGGTCAGCAATTTCAGTCCCTTGAGTAGCGTGCAGGCGGTTCCCGAGCCGCAAACGGTGATGATGCTGTTGCTGGGCCTGATGTGCATCGGCTGGCAAGTGCGTCGCCGGCGTTAAGTCCCAACAGCCAGGGCTCTGCGGCCCTGGCTGTATATTTTTGTCGTAGAAGTCAAGGCGTGCGACAATAGACGACTTTTGTCGACTCCTTTTACGGCTTTATGAGCAATCCCGAATACATTTTGACACTGTCTTGCCTCGATCAGCGCGGTATCGTGCATCGCGTATCGGGTTTCCTGGCCGAGCATGGCTGCAACATCATCGACTCGGCCCAGTTTGGCGATAGCGAATCCCAGCTGTTCTTCATGCGCGTGCATTTCGCCCGTGAAGACCAGCATGTCAGCGACGAACTGCTGCGCGCCGACTTCAGTGCACTGGCCGCCGACATGAAGCTGGAATGGGAACTGCGCGACGCCCACTACAAGCCGCGCGTGATGCTGATGGTGTCGAAGATCGGCCACTGCCTGAACGACCTGCTGTTCCGCTACAAGAGCGGCCTGCTGCCGGTGGAGATTCCAGCCATCGTGTCGAATCACATGGACTTCTACCAGCTGGCCGCCAGCTACAATATTCCATTCCACTACCTGCCGCTGGCCACTGGCGCGTCGCAGGAAGACAAGCTGGCGCAGGAAGCCAAGATCATCGAGCTGGTCAACACCCACAAGGTCGACCTGGTGGTGCTGGCGCGTTACATGCAGATCCTGTCGCCGGGCCTGTGCGAGGCGCTGAAGGGCAAGGCGATCAATATCCACCATTCCTTCCTGCCGAGTTTCAAGGGCGCCAAGCCGTATGCGCAGGCGCATCACCGTGGCGTCAAGCTGATCGGCGCGACGGCCCACTTCGTTACTGGCGACCTGGACGAAGGCCCGATCATCGAGCAGGACGTCGAGCGCGTCGACCATTCGATGGATGCGGAAACGCTGTCGGCGATCGGTCGCGACGTCGAGTGCGTGGTGCTGGCGCGTGCGGTCAAATGGTTCGTCGAGCACCGCGTGCTGCAAAACGGCCAGAAAACCGTTGTATTCAATTAAGAGATTTTTAGATGGCCCTCAAAGCAACAATTTACAAAGCAGAACTGTCGATTGCGGACATGGACCGCAATTATTACGAAACGCATCAGCTGACGCTGGCGCGCCATCCGTCGGAAACCGACGAGCGCATGATGGTGCGCCTGGTCGCGTTCGCCATCCACGCCAACGAGGCGCTGACCTTCACCAAGGGCCTGTTCGACGTCGAAGAACCGGACCTGTGGCATAAGGACCTGACCGGCGCGATCGAACTGTCGATCCAGGTCGGCCAGCCGGATGAGAAGGTGATTTTGAAGGCGTGCGGCCGTTCGGAGCACGTCTACGTGTACAGCTACGCCGCCACCAGCCACATCTGGTGGAAGGGCTTGGCCAACAAGGTCGAGCGCTGCAAGAACCTGACCGTGGTGGATCTGGACGCCGCCGCCGCCGAGCAGTTGGCCACGATGGCGCAGCGCACGATGCAACTGCAATGCACGATCCAGGACGGCCAGATCTGGCTGACCGACGGCACCACCACCGTAGAAATCGCCCGCGAAGTCCTGAAAGCCGAGCGCTAGCCCAATCCGGGGTCAGTTCTGCCAAACGTACATGAGCTCGTGTACGTTTGGCAGAACTGACCCCCGGATTTTATTTCACTACCGCTCCGCCTTTCATCACCCACTGGACTTGCTCCAGTGTCCTGACATCCTTCAGCGGATCGCCGTCCACGGCGATCAGGTCGGCGTACTTGCCGGCTTCGATGCTGCCTACCTTGTCGCTCCAGCCGAGCAGATCGGCCGCATTCACGGTGGCGGTGCGGAGCGCTTGCGCCGGGGTCATGCCCAGCTTGACCAATACGGCGAACTCGCGTGCGTTCAGGCCGTGTGGGTAGACGGCGGCGTCGGTGCCGAAGGCTATTGGCACGCCGGCCTTGATCGCCTTGCCGATGTTGATGCGCGCCTGCGGCAATACCACCTTGGCTTTTTCCAGCAGCGGCTTGGGCAGCTTGATGGCTTCGGCGTTTTCCAGCAGCCAGTCGCCAAGGTAGAGCGTCGGCACCAGGTAGGTCTTGTGTTCCTTCATCAGCTTGATGCCTTCGTCGTCGATGTAGGAGCCATGCTCGATCGAGTCGACGCCAGCCAGCACAGCGAGCTTGATGCCGTCGCCGCCGTGGGCGTGGGCGGCGCTCTTGCGGCCGAGGCGGTGGGCGTCGCCGATGATGGCTTTCAGTTCTTCCAGCGTGTATTGCGAGGTGCGCGGATCGTCGCCGAAGGACAGCACGCCGCCAGTGGCGCAGATCTTGATGACGTCGGCGCCGTACTTGATGTTGCGGCGCGTGACCTTGAGCGCTTCGTCGACGCCGTCGGCGACGCCCAGTGAGGTCGACTTGTATTCGGGCGCGTGCATGGTGTCGTCGCAGTGGCCGCCGGTGATGCCGAGCGCCGGACCGGAGGCGGCGATGCGCGGGCCGGGCACGTCGCCTTCGTTGATGGCGTCGCGCAGGCCGATATCGGCATAACCATCGGCGCCGACGTCACGGATGGTGGTGAAGCCGGCCTGCAGCGTCACGCGCGCGTTGCGGGCACCTTGCAGTGCCTGGCGGGGAATCGATTTGGCGATGATGCCGTAGCCGGCGTCTTCCGGGCGACCGGTGATATGGGTGTGGGTGTCGATCAGGCCGGGCAGCAGGGTCTTGTTGCCGAGATCGATTATTTTGGCATCGGCCGGTATGGCCAGCCTGCTGCCTGCGGCGGTGATGTGCTCGCCGCTGATGAGGACTACTGCGTTGTCGATCAGCGTGCCGTTGCGCACGTCGACCATGTGGGCGGCCTTGATGGCGGTGATGTCGGCGGCGTGCGCGGTGGCAGCAGCGCACAGCAGGAGGGATGAGGCGATCGCTTTCAAGTACATCTCCTTTATCGTGTTTTATTGAGGAGAGCCAAACCGAGCTCATTTCCTAGCGTACTCGGCAATGGTGGCGAAAGCTACAATATTTTTTCATGAGCTCCCGTGCCGACATCCTGTACAAGCAGCTGTTTGCCCATCCTGAAGTCGTGCGCGACCTGGTGGCGGGATTTCTTGTCTCCGATTGGGCGCGGGTCTTGCCGGTGGCGGCGTTTGAACGGGTGAATGCCAGCTATGCCAGTGATCGTGGCCGGGTACGGCATGAGGATGTGGTGTGGCGGGCGTGCATCGGCGGCGAGTGGGTGTATGTGTACATTCTGCTGGAGTTCCAGTCGCGGCCAGACAAGTGGATGGCATTGCGGATGCAGGTGTACGTGGGCTTGCTGTATCAGGATCTGGTGGCGCAACATAAGCTGAGCAAGCATGGCAAGTTGCCGCCGGTGTTGCCGATCGTGTTGTATCACGGCCGTTCGCCATGGCACGCAGCGACGCAGCTGGCTGAGTTGATGCTGCCCGCGCCGGCGGGGCTGGAGCACTTTCAGGCCAGTCAGCAATATCTGCTGATTGACCAGCATCACGCTGGCGTTCGCGCCGATATCGTCAGCCTGCTGTTTCGACTGTTGAGCGCAGGCACTGATGCCGAGATGCGCGATACGCTGGATGCGGTGGCGGAACGGATACGTCAGCGCGATATGGATACTGCACGCGAAAGTTTGACGCGCTGGATTCAGCTGACCTTGCAGGATGCGGCGGTGCAGACTAGCATGGATCTGGAGGAGGCGTTCACCATGAAGATGCGACGAAAATTCACTTACGATGAAATGTTCGATCCGGGAATGTTTGAACGGCCGATCGAAAAAGCCCGAGCGCAAGCCATCATAGAGGGACTGGAACAAGGTCGGCAACAAGGATTGGCGGAAGGTCGCCAAGAAGGACTGCAGGAAGGTCGCCAAGAAGGACTGCAGGAAGGCCGACAGCAAGGCCGACAAGAAGGCCGACAGCAAGGCCGACAAGAAGGCCGACAAGATGGCGAGCGGCTGGCGCTGGGACGTGTGCTGATCGCAGTGCTGGGCGAGTACGCCCAGTCGCCACAAGCAGCGGCAGTGATTTCTGCCGCCGATGCGGAGCAGCTCAATCGCTGGATTGAGGCGCTGTTTAAAGGCGTTAGCCCCCAGCAGCTACTTGCCGAGGGCCACAGAGATTAAACGCCTAACAGCGATACCGACTTGGTGTTCAGGTAGGCTTCCAGCGCTTCAGGGCCACCTTCCGAGCCGTAGCCCGAATCCTTGACGCCACCAAACGGCATCTCGGCGCTTGGCGTTGCCGGCTGGTTCAGCCACAGCATGCCGACTTCGACATTGTGCATCAGCTGATGTGCATTCTTGATCGAACGCGTGAACGCATAACCAGCCAGGCCAAACGGCAAACGATTCGACTCGGCAATCGCCTCGTCCAGCGTATCAAAACCGCGTATCGCCGCCAGCGGACCAAACGGCTCATCGTTGAACACGCTGGCATTTAGCGGCACATCCGCCAGAATGGTCGGCGCGAAGAAGTTGCCTTCCGAACCAACGCGCGTACCGCCAGTCGCCACATTGGCGCCCTTGGCACGTGCATCTTCCACAAACTGCGCCATCGCCGCAACACGGCGCGGGTTTGCCAGCGGTCCCAAGGTCGTGCCTTCCACCAGGCCATTGCCCAGTTGCAGACGCTCGGCATGTGTCACCATCGCGCGGGTGAACTCGTCCTTGATGCTGTTATGCACCAGGAAGCGGGTAGGGGAGATGCACACCTGGCCGGCATTGCGGAACTTGGCGCCGCCAGCGGCTTCGACCGCCAGCGCCACATCGGCGTCTTCCGCCACGATCACCGGCGCATGACCGCCCAGCTCCATGGTCACACGCTTCATGTGCGCGCCAGCCAGCGCCGCCAGCTGCTTGCCCACCGGCGTCGAGCCGGTGAAGGTCACTTTGCGGATCACCGGATGCGGAATCAGGTAATTCGAAATCTCGGCCGGATCGCCAAACACCAGGCCCACCGTGCCCGGCGGCACGCCGGCGTCGATAAAGCACTGGAACAGTGCTGCCGGCGATGCCGGCGTCTCTTCCGGCGCCTTGCACAGGAAGGAGCAGCCGGTGGTCAGCGCCGCCGCCAATTTACGCACGACCTGGTTGATCGGGAAGTTCCACGGCGTGAACGCCGCCACCGGACCCACCGGCTCCTTCAGCACCAGTTGCTGCGCAGCCGGATTGCGCGATGGCACGATACGGCCATACACGCGCATGCCTTCGGCGGCGAACCAGTCAATGATGTCGGCGCCGGCCAGCGCTTCGGCGCGTGCCTGGGCCAGTGGCTTGCCCTGTTCCTGCGTCAGCAGGCGGGCGATCTCGTCGGCGCGTTCGCGCAGCAGCGCGGCGGCACGACGCAGCGTCGCGGTGCGCTCGAACGCCGGCACCTTGCGCCAGGCCTCGAAACCCTTCTGCGCCGCAGCCAGCGCGCGGTCCAGGTCGGCGATGCTGGCGTGCGCCACGGTGCCGATCGACTTGCCGGTGGCCGGATTCAGCACCGGAATCGTCTTGCCGCCAATGGCTTCGGTCCACTCATTGGCGATCAGCAGGCGTACATCTGGATAGGTAATGGTCGTCATGGGAAATCTCCATTCATGTCAGGGGGCGCGACTGTCTCAACGCGCGTGCAACCGTTACTTTGCCAGAAATTCGTCAACTCCGTATTCCACTCCCTGTCGCATTGCAAAAAGGGTAAGATGGAGGGATGCGAAAAATCATCTCCTTCATTCTTCTGCTGGCTGCGGCCAGCGTCCAGGCAGCGCCGCCAGCCGGGCAGGATGCCTTGGTCGGGGCGCAAATCCGGGTCGACGTCGGCGGCCGCAAGCTGAATATGTTCTGCACCGGAAAAGGCTCGCCGACCGTGCTGTTCGAGGCCGATGCCGGCCGTGCCGGCTGGGACTGGTCGGCGGTGCTGCCGGACGTGGCCAAGCGCACCCGCGCCTGTGTCTATGACCGTGGCGGCCTGGGCGCCAGCGATCCCATCATTCGCGCCTCGACCGTGGCGAACGCCAGCAAGGACCTGAGTTTCCTCATCAAGAACGCGCGCCTGGAAGCGCCGTTCGTACTGGTTGGTGCCGGCTATGGCGCGATGGTGTCGCAGCACTTCGCACTGCGTTCGCGCAACGCAGCCGTTGCCGGCCTGGTGCTGGTGGAACCGTGGCATGAAGATGTGCTGCCGGCCGACCGCAATGCGCGCCTGGACGCCGTGCTGGTTTGTCTGAAGGCAGCCGAGCAAGGCAGGCACGAAGCCGCGTGCGCCTATCCATCCACCACCATCAACGGTGAAATCGGCCCGGCGCTGGCCGCCGCGCAGGCGGCGCAGTCGCTCAAGCCGACCTACTGGCGTGCCCGTGCGTCGGAACTCGACAGCCTGGAAACCAGCGCCAACCAGCTGCGCAGCGCACGCAAGCCGTTTGGCGAGCTGCCGGTGATCGAAGTTCAGCAAGGCGAGCCAGCTGCCATCACTGCCGCCGTCTTCCAATTGCTTGACAAGCTGAAACCGTAAATGCGGAGAAGGCCGGCTGTGCCAGGCTTGGCAATCGTGGTGCTGCTGCACCTGGCCTTGCTATGGCTGGCGTTGCGGCCGGTGCATCAGCCGGTGGTGCGCGATAACCGGATCTGGCTGCAACTCTGGCAGCCACCCGCAAAGTTGACGCCAGCGCCCCCGGCCGTGGCGCTTCCGGGGAGCATTCCCGTGTCCGCGATCGTGTTATCACCGATTGCCCGCGCCGTAGTCTCCTCAGGTGCTGCCGCTCCGCCCGCAGCGGTGCTGGCCCCGGCTGCGCCCGCACCAGCCACGGCTTCGGCTGCCCCCGCACCGGCCTCGCTCGCCGATACGCCGGAAGTCCAGGCATTGCTGGCCGCGCCGGCGCCAGAGAAATCGCTACCGCCCGACGTGGTGCGCCAGGCCTTGAAAGATGTTGCTGCGATCGACCGTCAACTGCGCGCCGAGCATCCTCAAGCGTTGACGCCGCCGCCCGGCTCGCCGAACGCGCGTCTTGCACGCGGCATCGCGGCCGCCGGCGCCGCAGTCAAGCCGAAGTGGTTCGAGCAGGCGAGGATCGAGCTGTTCAGCGCGCCCAATGATCCGAAGCGCATCTACCGCGTCATCACGGCGATGGGCGAATACTGCCTGTTCTATCCGGACACCGGCAGCATCTCATTCAACAGCGCGCCGAAATCCGGTTGGGCCGGCTCCGGGCAGCCGACCATGTCGGACTGCCCGACGCGGTTCTAGCTTACATCGGCGCGCTGCCCATGCGCTTGATGGTGCCGGAGCCCATGATGCTCTTGCTGATCTGCGGATCGCCGTAGTAGTTGATGTCGCCGGAGCCGGCCACACTGACGTTCAGCGTCTTCCTGGCCCAGACGGTGGCCTGGCCCGAGCCGCCGATGCTGACCACGGCGTCGCGGCTTTGCAGCTGGCCGGCCTGCACGCGGCCCGAGCCGCCGATCGACACTTGCAGGCGCTCGGTGTTGCCGGCTGCCTTGAAGCTGCCGCTGCCGCCCAGCGCCACGGCCAGCGATTCGCTCTCCACCTGGTCGACATTGAAGGACCCGGAACCGCCGATATCGATGGTCAGGCTTTCGCCGCGCAGCTTGTCGGCGGTGACATTGCCCGAGCCGCCGATCGACAGCTTGTCCAGCGTGCGCGCCTGCACGATCACTTTCAGGTGGCGCGTATCCAGCCGCACATTTTTGGCCGTACGGACGCGCAGCACACCGTTTTCCACCACCGTTTCAATCAGCGCCTGAACGTTGTCGTCGGTTTCCACGGTCACGCCCTCGGTATTGCCGGAGCGGATTTCCACATCGCCGCCGATGCCCACCGACAGCGCGCGGAAATGACCGACGTCGCGGTTCTGCTTGACGACTTTGCCGCTGCCCTGCACGCGCTCGCCGCCGCCGATCCAGCTCAGCGGGCCGGCTTGCGCGGGTAGCAGCGGCGCACTGGCGGCCAGCAGGCCGGCGGACAACAGCAGGGTAGGCAGGATGCGCTTGACGGTCATGGTGATCTCCTCGAATTCGTTTGTCTTGAGTCTGCATCCTACGGGGCTGCGGGCGCCGGCGACACCGTGCTGCGACGAACTGCAGCCGGCGCGGCGCAGAATGCCGCCAGCCGGGGATAGGCTGCGCATGAGGTATGATTCGGGTTATGCTGACTATAACCATCAAACAGGGCAAGGAAAAACGCCTGCTGGCAGGCGACATCCTGATCTATGCCACCGCCATCGAGCGCGTCGACGGACGCCCGCAAGAAAAGAACAAGCCTGGCACCACCGCCATTGTGCAAACTTCGTCACGCCAGTTCCTGGCGCGCGCCGCCTACAACCCGAAATCCGAGATCGTCGCTCGCGTCTGGAGCTACAAGGAAGATGAGCCGGTCGATCATGCGATGATGAAGCGCCGGGTGCGCGCCGCCATTGCCAAACGCGCCGCAGCCGTGCGCGCCGCCGCGCCGACCGACATCGTGCCGGTCATCCGTGGCGATGCCGACGGCTTGCCGGGCCTGCTGGTCGACAGCTGGGGCGGCACCGCCGGCTTCCTGATCTGCCAGTTCCAGTCGGCTGGCGTCGATGCCTGGAAAGTGCCGATCGTGCAGGCGCTGCTTGCCGATACCGGTTGCCCGAATGTCTATGAACGCTGCGATGAGCTGCTGCGCAAGTCGGAAGGCTTGCCGGTGTTTTACCGTCCGCTGGCCGGCGAGGAGCCGCCCGAGCATGTGCTGGTGACGGAAAAGGGGCAACGCTTCAGCATGGATTTGCGTACCGGCTTCAAATATCCCCGGTTGCGCGATTAAATAGTTTCGGTAATGCAAGATTTTCTCTTATAATCATCCGGGCATCCCACGGAGGTTTGAGCAGAGATGGAACATTATCAATCGTCGCAAATTCGCACCCTCAGCTACATCGAGAACGAAGACCATCCGGTCTTCGGCACGCTCGTCGAGCAGATCCTTCACCTGCTGAACTCCAAGCTGATTTTCAGCGACATCCTGATCCACCAGAACAGCCCGTTGATGTTGCGCCAGCCGAAAGGGCTGGTCGCCGTCACCGATTCGCCGATCACGCGCGAGGAGCTGCAGGAATTCTTTGAGGTGGTGGAGCCGAATTGGGCCGAGCGCATCCAGGAGCGCGCCTTCGACCGCGCGGTGGACTTGCATACCGCCCGCATCCGCGCCAACTGCTTCAGCTTTCAGGGCCGCAAGCGCCTGGGCTGCGTGATCCGCCGTTTCCCGAAAGAGCCGATGCCGCTGGCCAAGTTGGGCCTGGGCAAGCACGAACAGAACTTCGCCAGGCTCACTAGCGGCCTGGTGCTGATTATCGGCGATACCTGCCAAGGCAAGTCGACCACCATCGCCTCGATGCTGGACGAGATCAACAAGAACCGCTCCGGCCACATCATCACGATTGAAGATCCGGTCGAGACGCTGATACCACAGCGCCAGTGCGTGATTACCCAGCGCGAAGTCGGCTCGGACGGCGACGTCGAAAGCTTCTACCTGGGCGCGCTGGATGCGCTGCGCGAACGTCCGGACGTGATCGTCATCGGCGAGATCCGCGACGCCCAGACGGCGCAGGAAGCGCTGGCGCTGGCGGAAGCCGGTCCGCTGGTGCTGGCCTCGCTGCACGCGCGTTCCACCGAGCTGGGGCTGCAAAAGATGCTGCGCCTGCTGGGCAACACCGAAGCGCAGGCGCAGGCGCTGGCGCACGCCTTGCGCGGCGTGCTGTGCCAGGCACTGCTGCCGGCAGTCAAGGGCGAGCGCTATTACCTGGCCACCGAGTGCCTGACCAATAATCCGGAAGTGACCGAGATGATCGCCAACGGCCAGATCTCCAACCTGCGCATCTGGATGGAAGACAAGCCGGGCGAAGGCTGCCACACGATGAACACCTCGCTGCACGCGCTGCTCGACGAGGGCCGGATTGCGGTCGATGATGCGCGCAACGCCACCACCGACCGCATCGGCTTCGTCGCCTAAGCCTAATCCTAATCCAGCGGCACCGCGCGGTAGCGGTTGACTTCGGTGCCGGTGACCGGCGGCGCGTTGTTGCCCCAGGCGCTGCGCAGGTAGGACACCACCTGCGCCACTTCCGTGTCGTTCAGCGCGTGGCTGAATGGCGGCATGCTGTACGGCCGTGGATTGCCTGCCGTGCCGGGCGCGAAACCGCCATTCAGCACGATGCGGATCGGGTTGACCGCACTGTCCATCGCCAATGCCTGATTGCCCGCCAGCGGCGGGTAGGCCGACGGCTGGCCGGCACCATTGGCGCCGTGGCAATCCACGCAGTGTTTCTCGTAGAGCTTGCCGCCCGCCGCCAGGAAGGCGACCGCTTCCTGACTATTGTCGCGCTCAAATGGCGCTGGCTTGGGGCCAGGCGGCAGCGCTTGCAGGTAGACCGCCATGGCGTTGATGTCGCTGTCGCTCAGGTGTTGCAGGCTTTGCTGCACGACTTCCGCCATCGGGCCGAATACGGTGGCACGTGGCGAGACGCCGGTCTTCAGCAATGCCGTCAAATGTGCCTGTTGCCAGTCGCCGCGTGCGTTGAGCGCCGGTGCATACCAGCCCTGTGCTGGAATCATGCCGCCGGACAGGCTCTCGCCCTCCGATGCGCCCAGCGGGTTGCGTGCGCTGTGGCAGGCGCTGCAATGGCCGAGGCCTTGCACCAGGTAGGCGCCACGGTTCCACTCCAGCGATTGCCCGGTTTCCGGGCGGAAGACGGCGGGTTTGAAGTACAGGCCGCGCCAGATTGCCAGCGAGATTTGCAGCTTGTATGGAAAGCGCAGCTGGTGCGGCTGATTGGCCTGGCTCACCGCTGGCACGGTCTGGAAGTAGGCGTACAGCGCATCGGCGTCGTCGCGCGTGATGCGCGTGTAGTTGGTATAGGGGAAGGCCGGGTAGAGCAGTCGGCCGTCGCGGGATTTGCCGTTGTGCAGGGCGCGCCAGAAGTCGTCGGCGCTCCACATGCCGATGCCGGTGGCGCGGTCGGCGGTGATGTTGGGCGAGATGACGGCGCCAAATGGCGTTTGCAGCGCGCGGCCGCCTGCATAGGCCTGGCCGCCGCGCGTGGTGTGGCAGGCCAGGCAGTCGCCCGCTTGGGCGAGGTAGGCACCACGGGCGATGCGCTCCGCTGGCGTCAGTTTTGCGGTGTGCGTTGCTGGCGGGCCGACGTCGTCGGTCTGCCAAAATAGCCAGGTTGTCGCAGCAATGGCGGTGAGCAGCACGGCGGCGATCAGCGTATAGACGGTTTTCCTCATTTTGCGCCTCCGGCGGATGCCGTGCCTGGGCGGAGTGCGGGCGGCTGCTGCGGTGCGCTGCCGGCACCGGGCGCAGCTTGATGGGCTGCGGTGGCAGCGGGCGCTCGCGTGGCGGACGATGGCACGCTGCCGCAGGCGATGGGCAGCGGCGCGGGCAGGCTGGTGGCCGGGCGGGCGTCGGCGTCGGGCGGTTGCCGGCTGAGCCAGGCGGAGAGGGCGGCGACGTCTTCCACGCTGAGGCGGGCGGCGATATCGGCCATGCAGTCGGGCGCGGCGGCGCGGCGCGTCTTGCCTTTCCAGTTGCCGAACTGGGCGTTGATGTAATCGCTTGGCAGGCCCAGCAGGCCGGGAATGGCCGGCTCAACGTCGGTCAGTCCGGCGCCATGACAGGCCACGCAGGCAGGGATCTTCTTGCCTGCATCGCCATGCCGCACCAGGGCCTCGCCGCGTGCCAGCTGGACGGCTGAGGCGCTGGCGCCGCTGCCGGCCGCCGCTGTGGCATAGGGCGGATGCTGCGCGGCGAAGTAATCGGCAATCTCGCGCAGATAAGCGTCCGGCAGGTGCGCCACCATGTAATTCATCATCGGATACTGCCGATGGCCATCACGGAAATTGCGCAGCTGGTTGTACAGGTAGCCCGCTGGCTTGCCGGCGATGCGCGGGAAATAGGCGTCGCCACGCTCCTTGACGCTGTGGCAGGAAAGGCAGGCAGCAATGCGCTGCTCCAACGTGTCCGGCGGCGCCGAAGACGCCATCGGTGTGGCGCTCAGCGCGGCGGCAAGGCCCAGTGCATGAAAGGTCCGCATACTCCTCCTGGTGCAGGCGGCGCATGGCGGCCGCGAGCCTAGGATATACCGGTTTTTGGCGGTTTTGGCAACTTCACCGGTTTCAGCGGTGGCAGCTGGTTGCCCAGGCCGAGCCAGTGGCGGTAGACGCGCAAGGCCACCTGGGCGTCGTCCGCCGCATACAGGATCTGCTTTTCGTTCAGGCGCGGCAGGGCCCAGTTGGTGGTGGAAATCTTCTTCGACTTCTGCAGCTTCAGCCCAAAGAACTTGGCCACGGCGGTCTTGGCGCCGAGGTCGTTGCGCTGGCCGGGCGTGCGTAGCACCACCGACATGTCGACGATGCCGGCGGCGCGGATATCCAGCTTGGCGTGCAGGCGCTTGACGTCGTCCGCCAGGCCAAAGCCTATCTTCAGCGGCAAGGGGCGCTCCAGCACCGCCAGCAGCATGGCGCGGATGTGGGGTTCGGTGCTGTGGCCGATCTGGAACAGCCAGGCTTTCTTGTCGGTAGCGAACTGGATCAGGTGCGGCCCGGTCGAGGTCTCGCCACGGGTGAAGGTCGGCTTGGACTCGGTATCGAAGCCGATGGCGTCACACACCAGCAGGGCGTCGCGCGCGGCGACGGCCTGTTCCGGCGTGACCACCAGCTGCACATCAGCGATAGCGATGCCGTTGTAGGGCGGCAGTTCGTCTTCCGCCGCCGGCACAGGCAGGTCGTCCAACTTAGCTCTTTTTGGAGAACTTCGCGGCCAGCTGGTTCAGCTTGTCGGCGTGCACGCGGGCGGCTTCCTCGGCTGCCTTGGCATCGCGCTCGGCCTTCTTGCGTTCCGCTTCTTTTTTGTAGCGTTCCTGCAGCACCTGGGTGGCATGGGCGCGATGGGTATCGGTCACTTCGGCGCCAGGCTTGCCATCGAGGTCGTGACGGACCTTGGCTTTTTCCATGACTTTCAGGTAACGCAGCGAACCGGTGTGGATGCCCAGCGCAGTGCGCATGGTTTTGCGGTCCAGGTCCGGCATCACGGCCAGCAGCTGTTTATCGATACCGATAGCCAGCGGCAGGAAATCGCGGAAAGCAGGGAATTGGGTTTGCAACTGTTTCAGCAGGCTGCGCGGGGTTTGGGCGGCAGGCGCCGGTGCGGAGGCAGCGGTTGCTGGCTCGGTGGCCGGAGGCTGGGGGGTAAGACTAGTGTTCATCGACTTCATAGGTTAAGCAACAGCCGTCAGCATATCATGCTGCCCAGCGTAATGCAGTGCATTTTAGGCCATTGTATCGTATAGACCATGCTCAGAATGGCGTTAAGCGCACCGGCGGACGTGCGCTCGGGGCATAAAATGTGTATAATGTTCGACGCACTAATGCAGTACGGTGTGGTTCAGCTTGGAACAGGATGCGATTCGGATGGTCTGACCAAGGGCGATTGCCCTTCTCATTTGCCCTTCTCATTCTTCCCTGAAAAGAGAAACAAGCCCGTGACTGGTAGCGGGCTTTTTTTATTCCGCAGAAAATCGTCAACTAAATTACAACATTTCCACCCATGCGCACCGCTCGCGGTCGGCGCGGGGCCAGCTTTTTTGTAATTTCTGACGAATACGCATTGAGAGATTTTAATGACAAAACCGAAAACTTTAACGTTGTCCGTCAAAAAGCCTACCCGCGCAAGCGCTGCGCCGCTGGTCGTGCCGAAGACGACTCTATCTTATGTCATCGATAATGAAGAGGCAGCGAGCAAAGTCACGGTCGTCAAAAAGAAAACCCGCCTGAGCGCCGCCGCTGAGGCCGCCCAGGTGGATGTGGCCACGGTCGAAACCGCCGATGAGCCGGCCAAAGCCGTCAAGGTCGCCCGCAAGAGCGCGTCGACCACCGCTACCGCGTCGGTCGACACGCCTGCGGTGGTGGTCAAGGCCGCGCCGAAATCGAAACTGGTCAAGGCCAAGGTTGAGCCTGCACCGGCCATCATCGCCACCGCTGGCCCGGTGGTCAGCCAGGTGACCGACGCTGCCACGCTGGCGTCGATCGACACCTCGGGCTACCTGCTGCCGGGCGTCAAAGTGCCGGGCCGCCGTGGCCGCAAGCCGTCGGAATTCACGCCGGAAAACGATGAGGTCGCCGCACTGAACGCGGTCGAGCGCGCCGAGCTGAAGGCTGTGTCGAAGGCGCGCGAGCGCAAGGCCAAGGGCAGCGAACTGCTGGGTATCGATCCGAAGGCCAGCGCCGAGGAACTGGAAAAGCGCCGCGCCCAGATCAAGAACCTGATCAATATGGGCAAGGAGCGCGGCTTCCTGACCTATGCCGAGATCAACGACCAGTTGCCGGAAAACATCATCGATCCGGAAGCGATCGAAGGCATCATCGCCACCTTCAACGACATGGGCATCGCCATTTACGAGCGCGCGCCGGATGCGGAAGCGCTGCTGCTCAGCGATAACGTCGCCACCGTCACCTCGGACGATGAGGTGGAAGCAGCTGCTGCCACCGCGCTGTCGACCGTCGATTCCGATTTCGGCCGCACCACCGACCCGGTCCGCATGTATATGCGTGAAATGGGCGCCGTGGCGCTGCTGACCCGCGAAGGCGAGATCGAGATCGCCAAGCGTATCGAAGAAGGCCTGAAGGACATGATCCAGGCGATCTCGGCTTGCCCGACCACCATCGCCGAGATCCTGGCGCTGGCCGACAAGATCACGCTGGACGAAATGAAGGTCGACGACGTGGTCGACGGCTTTGTCGACCCGAACGAAAGCGCGCCAGCGCCAGCCGTGGTGGCCTCGTCGGATGACGAAGATGAAGAAGACGACGAAGAAGTCGGCGAAGAAGATGGCGATGCCGGCGGCGGTGCGGCCGGCTACTCGACCGAGCAACTGGCGCAGCTGAAAATTGCCGCGCTGGACAAATTTGCCTTCATCTCGGGTCAGTTCGAGAAAATGCGCAAGGCGACCGGCGGCTACGGCTCCAAATCCTATGTCGCCGCGCAGGAAGCCATTTCGGCCGAGCTGCTGGGCATCCGCTTCACTGCCAAGGTGGTCGAGAAGCTGTGCGACACGCTGCGCGGCCAGATGGAAGAAGTGCGTTCGATCGAGCGCGCCGTGCTGGACCTGTGCGTCAACCGTTGCGGCATGCCACGCGCGCACTTCATCAAAGTCTTCCCAGGCAATGAAACGGACCTGGACTGGGTTGATGGCGAAGTGGATGCCGGCTATCCGTACAGCACCGTGCTGGGCCGTAACGTGCCGGCCGTCAAGGAACTGCAACGCAAGATGATCGATCTGCAACAGCGCGTGGCGCTGCCGCTGGCCGACCTGCGCAAGATCAACAAGCAGATGGCTGCCGGCGAGAAGCGCGCCCGTCAGGCCAAGCGCGAAATGACCGTGGCCAACTTGCGTCTGGTGATTTCGATCGCCAAGAAGTACATCAACCGCGGCCTGCAATTCCTGGATCTGATCCAGGAAGGCAATATCGGTCTGCTGAAGGCGGTGGACAAGTTCGAATACCGTCGCGGCTACAAGTTCTCGACCTATGCGACCTGGTGGATCCGTCAGGCCATCACCCGTTCGATCGCCGACATGGCGCGTACCATCCGTGTGCCGGTGCACATGATCGAAACCATCAACAAGATGAACCGCATCTCGCGCCAGATCATGCAGGAAACCGGCAGCGAGCCGGACCTGGCGACGCTGGCGGTCAAGATGGAAATGCCGGAGAACAAAGTTCGCGAAATCATGAAGATCGCCAAAGAGCCGATCTCGATGGAGACGCCGATGGGCGAGGATGGCGATTCGCAACTGGGCGATTTCATCGAAGACAACACCACGCTGGCGCCGCTGGATGCCGCGCTGCACGCCTCGATGCGCAACGTCATCAAGGAAGTGCTGGATTCGCTGACCCCGCGCGAAGCCAAGGTGCTGCGCATGCGTTATGGCGTGGAAATGTCGAACGATCACACGCTGGAAGAAGTCGGCAAGCAATTCGACGTCACCCGCGAGCGCATCCGCCAGATCGAAGCCAAAGCCATGAGCAAACTGCGCCAGCCATCGCGCTCGGACAAGCTGAAAACCTTCCTGACGCAAAACTAAGCAGCACACCAGAAGGGAGGCAGATGCCTCCCTTTTTTTATCATGCTAGTATTCTCGCAAGGGGGATGCGGCATGAGCGACCAGCATTTGTATGGCAGTTGTTTGTGTGGCGGCGTGCGCTACAAGGCGGCGCTGCCGGTGTTTCACGCCAGCCACTGTTACTGCACCATGTGCCAGAAGCAGCATGGCGCAGCGGCGGGCAGCTACGCCAATGTGGCTCGCGCCGGGCTGGTGATCGAGTCCGGGCCGGAGCTGGTTACGGAATATGCGTCGTCCGAGGACGGTCGCCGCAGCTTTTGCCGTGTTTGCGGCTCTACGCTGTTCTGGCACAGCACCCAGTCTCCCCACCGCATCGCGATTACGCTGGGTACGCTGGAGCCGGAATATGACGGACCGGTCGAGCGCGAGCTTTACTCCGACACCAAACCCGCCTGGCTACCGCATGGAGGCTGATGATGCCCGCCAAGGAAATGGATGGCTACGAGGTCGAGTTCACCGGCGAACTGCTGGAAGGCAGCGAGCAATGGGGCGCCTATGTTTCGATCTTTGCGCCGTCAGATAACCCCATGCACATGAATAACGTCTGCCCGAAGCGGCGGGTGGCGGCAGATCAGACCTTTACCGCTCAGAGGGCCGCCGAAGTGGAGGCCGAGCGCGCAGCAACAGGCATCCTGGAAGAATTGCGCGCATAAAGAAAACGCCCCGGCTGAGCGGGGCGTTGGCTGCTTAGCCGGTGTTGCGCAAACCTGCCGCGACACCATTAATTGACAAGTGAATGCCGCGATGCACCCGTTCGTCCGCCTTGCTTTCCGCGGACAGCGCGCGGTGGCGCTTGATCAGCTCCACCTGCAAGTGGTTCAGCGGATCGAGGTAGGCGAAGCGGTTCTGGATCGAACGCGCCAACAGCGGATTGCCGGCCAGGCGTTCATTGGCGCCGGTGATGCTTTCCAGGATGTCCAGCGTGTTCGCGTGCTCTTCGGTGATGCGCTTGAAGATGCGCTCGCGCAGTTCCTTGTCCTGCACCAGCTCGGCATAGCGCGAGGCGATCGCCAGGTCGGTCTTGGCCAGCACCATGTCCATGTTCGACAGCAGCGTGGCAAACAGCGGCCAGTGCTTGAACATTGCTTGCAGCTGCGCCAGGCGCTCGGCCTTGTCGCCGTCGGCAATCCAGCCGCCGATGGCGCTGGCGAAACCGTACCAGCCCGGCAGCAGCAAACGGCACTGGCCCCACGAGAAGCCCCATGGAATCGCCCGCAGGTCTTCGATCCGCTTGGTCGACTTGCGCGAGGCCGGGCGCGAACCCAGGTTCAGCTCGGCGATCTCGGCAATCGGCGTGGCGGTGAAGAAGTAGTCGGTGAAGCCAGGGGTTTCATAGACGAGGTTGCGGTAAGCCTTGTAGGCGCGATCGGAAATCTCGGCCATGATGGTTTCGAACTGGCGCAGCTGCTGGCTGTGCCCGGAGTCTTCCGGCTGCGGCAGCAGGCTGGCTTCCAGCGTCGCCGCCACCAGCAGTTCCAGGTTGCGGCGGCCGATGTCCTTGTTGGAGAACTTCGACGCGATGATCTCGCCCTGTTCGGTCAGGCGGATCTGGCCGTTGACCGTGCCGTGCGGCTGCGCCAGGATGGCGTCGTACGACGGGCCGCCACCACGGCCGACGGTGCCGCCACGGCCGTGGAACAGCCGCAGCTTGACGCCGGCTTTTTCAAACACGGTCACCAGGTTGGTTTCGGCCTTGTACAGTTCCCAGTTGGAGGTGAGGAAGCCGCCGTCCTTGTTGGAGTCCGAATAACCCAGCATGACTTCCTGGATCTGGCCCTGCTTGGCGATCAGTTCCTTCACCAGCGGGATCGCCATGACCGCTTCCATGATGCCGGAGGCGCGTTGCAGGTCGGGGATGGTTTCGAACAGCGGGATCACCATCAGGTCCAGCTCTTTCTCGGCGATGCGCAGCAGGCCCAGCTCTTTTTGCAGCAGCAGCACTTCCAGCAGGTCGGACACGGTTTCGGTGTGCGAGATGATGTAGTTGCGGATCGCCCGCGCGCCATAGCGGGCACGGATCTCGCGCGCCGCGCGCAGCACGCCCAGTTCCGATACCGTCTCGGCCGAATAGCTGACGTAAGGCGAATTCAGCAGGCGCGGTTGCCCCAGTTCGCTCAGCAGCAGCTTGACCTTGGCGTCTTCGTCCAGCGCGGCATAGTCGGCCTGTACGCCGGATTTGGCGAACAGTTCGGCCAGCACGCGCTCGTGGATGTCTGACGACTGGCGCATGTCCAGCGACGCCAGGTGGAAGCCGAAGATGTCGGCCGCGCGTTTCAGCGTCGACAGGCGCGGCTGCACCAGCACGCTGCCGTGGTTGGCGTTGAGCGAGTCGACCAGCACTTGCAGGTCGGCGGCGAAGGCGCGCGCATCGGCATACGGTTCGGCATGGCCGACTTCCTTGCGCAGGATGTTGGTGGCGCCCAGTGCGCGCGCGGTCGACGCCAGGCGCGCATAGATGCCGATCAGCGCGCGGCGATACGGTTCATCGGCGCGGTGGTCGGAGGTGTCCGGCGACTGGTCGGCCAGCGCCTGCAGTTCCGGCGAGCAGGCGATCATCAGCGTCGAGATCGACAGTTCGGCGCCCAGCGTGTGCGCTTCTTCGAGGTAGAAGTCGAGGATGGTGGTGGCCTGCCGCGTCAGCGCGTGCGACATGGTGTTGCCGTTGACATTGGGATTGCCGTCGCGGTCGCCGCCGATCCAGCTGCCCATCTGCACGTATGGCGCGTTGATCTGCACGCTCTCGCCGTAATGGTGGGCGATATCCTGCTCGATGTCATCGTACAACCCTGGCAGTTCGCGCAGGAAGGTGATGCGGTAATAGGACAGGGCGTTCTCGATTTCATCGGCCACGGTCAGCTTGGAGTAGCGCAGCATGCGGGTCTGCCACAGGGTGGCGATGCGTGCGCGCAGCAGGTGCTGGTTGGCGGCGGTTTCCTTCGGCGTCAGCGGCAGGTCGCGCTCGGCCAGCAGACGGGCGATGTCGTGCTCGGCGTCCAGGATGGATTTGCGCTGCACCTCGGTCGGGTGGGCGGTCAGCACCGGCGAGATCAGCGCGTCCTGGAAGAAGGTGGATACCGTCTGCTGCTGGACGCCGGCTTGCTTCAGCTTGCACAGCGCGTAGTTGACGCTGCCTTGCTGCGGATTGGAACCGGCCAGCAGGTGCGCGCGGCGGCGGCGGATGTGATGTTGGTCTTCCGCAATATTCGCCAGGTGCGAGAAGTAGGAGAAGGCGCGTACCACCGAAATGGTTTGCTCCTTGGTCAGGATTTTCAGCATGCCATCCAGTTCCTTGGCGGCGCCGGCGTCGGCTTCGCGGCGGAAGCGCACGGCGGTCTGCCGGATGGTTTCGACCACGGCGTAGACTTCCTCGCCTTCCTGGTCGCGCAGCACGTCGCCCAGCAGGCGACCTAATAAGCGAATGTCTTCTTTCAGAGGCGCGTCTTTATCGACGCCCGGTTGTTCAGCAGTTGGTTCGTTGAATGCACTAGGTTGATTTGCCATGTGTTAAGCCACAAAGAGGTAAAAAAGATAGGTGCATGGGCTTGTGGCCCGGTTCTGCAGGGTGAGCATGCTAAAATTTGTAATCTTAAACACGCGCGTGGTACTGGCTTGCGCCGGTTAGCGTCAGCTACAGCGAAAGAACTGGTTTTGAAAACATCCGAAGTGGTACAGCATCTCCCATCCAGATTGGTGATCGCCTCGCGTGAATCGCGACTTGCCATGTGGCAGGCCGAGCACGTTCGTGATCGCTTGGCATTATTATATCCTCAGTGCGATGTCAAAATTGTCGGAATGACGACCCGTGGCGATCAAATTCTGGATCGCACATTGTCGAAAGTGGGCGGCAAAGGATTGTTTGTTAAAGAACTTGAAGTGGCGATGGCAGAAGGCCGCGCCGACCTGGCCGTGCATTCGCTGAAGGACGTGCCGATGGAGCTGCCGCAAGGCTTTGCGCTGGCCGCCGTACTGGAGCGCGAAGACCCGCGCGACGCCTTCGTTTCCAACGATTACGTCTCGCTTGACGAGCTGCCGGCCGGCGCGATTGTCGGCACCAGCAGCCTGCGCCGCCAGGCGCTGATCGCCGCGCGCTACCCGCAACTGGTGATCAAACCGCTGCGTGGTAATCTGGATACACGCCTCGGCAAGCTGGATCGGGGCGACTACGCGGCCATCATCCTGGCCGCCGCCGGCCTGAAACGTTTGGGCCTGCCGCAACGCATCCGCGCCTTGCTGGACCCGGCCCACAGCCTGCCGGCCGCCGGCCAGGGTGCAATGGCGATTGAAATCGCCGAGCGCAGCGATGGCCTCGATCTGATGGCCATCCTGGCGCCGCTGAACCATACAGCCACCGCGCAAGCCGTGACCGCCGAGCGCAAGGTGTCGAAAGTATTTGGCGGCAGCTGCCAGGTGCCGCTGGCGGCCTTCGCTACCGTCGATGGCGATGAGATGCACTTGCGCGCCATGGTCGCCACGCCGGATGGCCTGCGTGTCGCCAGCGCCGAAGTGCGCGGCGCCGCAGCCGACCCGGAAGCGCTGGGCGCGCAAGTGGCCGAGTTGCTGCGTGCGCAGGACGCGGAAGACATTCTGTCGTCGTGCCTGAGCGAAGCGGCGCAAGCCGAGGCCGACGCCCGTTCGGCCACGCTGGCCGATGCTCCCAAGCCGGGCGCGTGATCCGGGGATGACCGGCGCCGTCGTCATCACCCGTCCGCTGGCGCAAGCCACAGCGCTGGCGCAGCGCGTTGCCGCGCTGGGCCGTGAAGTCGAAATCTTGCCGTTGCTGGAAATCGCCCCGCTGGCCGACCAGACGCCGCTGCGGGCGGCACTGGCCCGGCTGGACCAGTACGCGATGGTGGCTTTCGTCTCGCCCAACGCGGTGGATGCCGCCTTCGCGCATATCCGGCAATGGCCGGCCGGCGTGACCGCAGCCGTGGTGGGCGAAGGCAGCCGCGCAGCGCTGGCCGCGCATGGCGTGGCGGACATCGTCAGTCCGGCTGACAGCGCCCACAGCGATTCCGAGCACCTGCTGCAAACGCTGGACCTCGCTGCGCTGAGCGGCAAGCCGGTGCTGATTATCCGTGGCGAGAGCGGCCGCGAGCTGATGGCCGACGGCCTGCGCGCCGCCGGCGCCGTGGTTGACGTGGTGCCGGCCTATCGCCGCTCGGTGCCGGCACTGACGCCCGAACTGGTCGCCACGCTGCGGCGTTTGCTGGCGCAGCAAAACGACTGGATCATCACCAGTTCCGAGGCGTTGCGTGGTCTGTGCAACCTTCTGGCAAAAGTTGACTTGCAGCATACTGACGCGATGCAGCACAATAGCGTTGTAGCTATGCAACAGCAGCATTTGATCGTGCCACATGCCCGAATTGCCGAAACGGCAAATAATTTAGGATTTTCCAAGCTGACGCTCACAGGATCAGGCGACGAACGCCTGCTGGCCGCGTTACAATCACGCCTATGAACGATTTGCCTACATTACCTGACCCAGCTGTCTCGTCCGCCAAGGCCAGCGAGATCCCGCCTGCGCCACCATCGTCGCAGCCTGAACAGAGCTTGCTTGAGACCTTGCAGCAGCCGCAAGTGCTGCTGGCGGGCATCGCCATGCTGCTGATTATGCTGGCCGCGCAGACCTGGTCGTCGCACGCGCGCGTCAACAAGCTGCGCGAGGAAATGGCGATGCGCCTGCAGAAGGGCGACGCCATCAATGCCGATACCGGCACCCTGGTGCGCAATGTGCAGGAAAGCACCAAGGAGTTGCAAACCAAGGTGGCGCTGCTGGAAAGCAAGCAGCAGGAAGCGCAAAGCCAGCAACTGGCGCTGGAGCAGCTGTACCAGGATCTGTCGAAGAACCGCGACGAATGGGCGTTGACCGAAATCGAACAAGTGCTGTCGACGGCGTCGCAGCAGCTGCAACTGGCTGGCAACGTGCCGGGCGCGCTGATCGCGCTGCAGAATGCCGACCGCAGCCTGTCGCGCTCCGACAAGCCGCAATTCATCACCATCCGCCGTGCCATCGCGCGCGACACCGACAAGCTGAAGGCGCTGCCAAGCGTGGACTCGGTCGGCGTGGCGCTGCGCCTGGACAACGCCATCGCGCAAATCGATACGCTGCCGATGCTGTCGGACGAAAAACCGACGCTGCCGGCGCCGGCTGAAAAGAAAGCCAGGCCGGCCAAGGTTGCGCATGACAAGCAGGGCAAGCCGGTCAAGATCGAGGAACCGGTGACCAATCCGTGGCTGCAATCGCTGCAGGACGGCTGGACCGGCTGGAGTACCGAAATGTGGACCGATGTGCGCCAGCTGATCCGCGTGCGCAATGTCGACACGCCGGAAGCGCTGATGATGTCGCCAACCCAGGCTTACTTCATGCGCGAAAACCTCAAGCTGCGCCTGCTGAATGCGCGCATGGCGCTGCTCTCGCGTAACGAAGGTGCCTTCCGTGCCGACCTGATCGCGGCGCAAGAAGCGCTGAACAAGTATTTCGACACCCGCGCGCGCTCGACCCAGACCGTGCAGGCGCTGCTGCGCCAGGTGCAGAGCAGCAACCTGGCGATCGAGATGCCGACGCTGTCGGATAGCCTGAACGCCGTGCGCAACTACAAAGCGAAGCCATAACCATGCGTTTATTCCTCTGGCTAGTCGCCATGATGGCCGCCGCCATCGGTATTGCCGTGACGGCGCGCTTTAATCCGGGCAATGTGGTGCTGTTCTATCCGCCATACCGTTTTGACCTGTCGCTGAACTTCTTCGTGGTGCTGGAAGTGGCGCTGTTCGCCTTCCTGTACGTGGTGATCCGCGCCTTCCGCGCCACGGTCAGGATGCCAGGCAAAGTGGCTGCCTACCGTCAACAGAAACGCGAGCGCGATGGCAACAAGGGCTTGCGTGAAGCGCTGAAAGCGCTGTTCGAAGGCCGCTTCGGCCATGCAGAGAAGGCCGCCGCGCGCGCCTCCGAACTGGCGGAAAATGCTGGCGTGGCAGCGCTGATCGGCGCCCGCGCCGCGCACCGCATGCGCCAGTCGGCGCGCCGCGACCAATGGCTGAACAAGCTGGTCGACGACAACAGCATGAAAACCGCGCGCCTGATGACGATGACCGAATTGCTGGTCGACGATCACCAGCCGGAAGCGGCGCTGGAAGCGGTGCGTGAACTGAACGCCAGCGGCACGCGCCACATCCACGCCTTGCAGATGTCGCTGAAAGCGCAGCAGCAGGCCAAGAACTGGCCGGAAGTGCTGCGCCTGGTCCGCTCGCTGGACAAGCACCGTGCGCTGCACCCGGCGCTGTCGTCGCGTCTGCGTGAGCTGGCTTATGACGACCTGCTGTCGGACGTCAGCCACGATGCGGAGTCGCTGCTGCGGGTGTGGGCGACGGTGCCGACCGCCGACCGCATCAAGCCTTATGTCGCCTGTCGCGCGGCCACCGCGTTGAACGCGCGCGGCCTGCACGACGAAGCGCGCCGGGTCGCTGAAGAATCGCTGGCCGCCGACTGGGACGACCGCGTGGTGCGGACCTACCGCGAAGCCGCCGCGCCGGCCGGTTCGGCCGCGCTGCTGATGCAGATCGAGCATTGCGAGAACTGGGCCAACACCCGTCCGACCGACGCCGAGCTGGCGCTGACGCTGGGTTCGCTGTGCCTGAAACAAAAACTGTGGGGCAAAGCCCAGCGCTACCTGGAACAAGCGCTATCGGACGCCTCCGACTCGCGCATGGTACGTGAATCGCACCTCAAACTCGCCCAGCTGCACGAAGCGCTGGGCCAGCAGGAAGAAGCGGCCAACCACTACCGCCAGTGCGCACTGGCAACCATCCTCTAAACAGATGGCCGGTCCTCACCGGCCGTTTTCTTATCCGGATATTTCTTCTTCATATAGCGACGCATGTAGATGAGGGCTCCTGCACAGGTTGTCAGGTGTAGTCCAAGAATAAGAAAAAGATAGATATCCAAGGGTTTCATGAGCGCCTCCGCTTCGAAAACTGAAATAGTCCTAGGCCGAACGTGGCTGATCCAGCACATAACGTGACACTGACGAGTAGGACAAATCTTTGGTTAATTAGTTCCGGGCTCCGCTCGCCTAACATTGTGAGCGCGTAAAGCGTGCCGTAAAGGGTGATGAGAGCAATAGATGCGCCGGTCAGCAGCGCTTTCAACGCTGGTTCGCGTATCAGCAGGTGCTCCATCTCGTTGAGAATTGAGACGTGCACAATCAAGCCCAGCGTGATGAAATCTGCTGCCGCGAGTGGCTCCACCTTTCCCGTGCTAGCAGCTGCGGAGGCCAGCAATCGCAACAAGATGGGAATGAGTCCGACCAGCAGGGTGTGGATCAGCCATTTGTTGTTCGAGGAAATCATGAGCGGAACCTCGGCGGTGCGCTAAACCTGTAGTCTAGGTCGGGCGCACCTCAGCGCGTTTGCGCTGGCTCACGTGGGATCAGATTTGGCGGGGAAGCCTTCGAGTTTCCAGCGCAGCATGCCGCCAGCAAGGTTGGCGACTTTGTTGAAGCCGGCCTTGGTCAGTATCACGCTGGCTTGCGCGGAGCGGACGCCGGAGCGGCAGACGGCGACGATCGGTCGCTCCTTGTCGAACTCGCCCATGCGTTCGGTTAGCTGCGACAGCGGTACCAGCGTGGCGCCGTGCAGGTGCCCCAGCTGGTCGATGAATTCCGGCGCCTCGCGCACATCCACGATCTGCACCTGATCCTGCTGCTCCAGCAGCGCCATCGGCTCGATTTCCCACACGCCGCTGAAACGCAAGGTCAACGGCGCCCACGTCGGCGTGTCGGTCGGCGCATCACCGTCCGGCTTGCCGCAACGCAGATTGGCCGGCACCGCCACCGCCATCAGCTTGGGATGCGGCAGGTTCAGATTATTCATATGGCCGCTGAAATCGCCCACGTCGACCTCGCCGCCTAGGCGCGGATTGTAGCGGCGCTCCTCCGCCACGCTGGTGACAGTAATGCCCCGATAGTCGTGGCCAGGGTAGAGCAGGCACGCGCCTGGCAGGCTGAGTATATGCTCGTGTACCGAGGCAAACAGCTGCTGCGGACTGCCTTGCTGGAAGTCGGTGCGGCCGCAGCCGCGTATCAGCAGACTATCGCCGGTGAAGGCCATGCTCTCATCATCCAGCACATACGTCAGGCAACCGCTGGTGTGGCCGGGCGTGGCGCGCACATTCAGGTGGCGCGTGCCGAAGGCGATACGGTCGCCATGCCGCAAGCCGGCATCGGCCCCGTTGGCGCCAGCGGCCGCCGAGATAGCAATGCGACTGCCGCTGCGCTGACGCAAGCGCCAGGCGCCGGTGACGTGATCGGCGTGCACATGCGTATCCAGCGTGGCGACCAGCTTCAGGCCCAGCTCCTGCACCAGCGCCAGGTCGCGTGGCACCTGCTCGTAGACCGGATCGATCAGCAACGCCTCACCCCCATCACCCAGCAGGTAGGTATAGGTGGAGGAAGCCGGATCGAACAGTTGGCGGAAAATCATAATTCGTTATCTGAATAAGGGCAGCCGTCATCATAACAAATGTCTCCCTGTGCTTCGTGTAATCAACTCAAAGTGATAGAAGAAAGGCGGTGTGATAATGTGTGATTATTTCCATGTGGAAAATTTGTTATCGTTGTCATGCATCAAATACCGTCCAAATTTATTCAAACTACCTATGAAAAAAATATCAACAGCCTTTTTTATCTACTTTATTTTTTGCTCTTTCATGGCTTTCATCGACTTCGATTGGAATGCGGAAGATCAATACACCGTGAAAGCTTCGATGCAGAAGCAGATGCTTTACATGAATCTGGATCAGAAAAGGGTTTATTTCGGTGACTTGGATACTATTGATGCCGCCGGCATGATGGGTGGTATGAACGGCAAGCTCCTGCATGGAAAAGAGGTCAGTGACATTCATGAGTTAGCGAACAACATCCGTCTAAAGCGCGGCAAGGAAGTGATCGAATTCCCATCGAAGTCTGTCAAAGCAGCTGTTTCCGATTTCTTCATGATTCCCTTTGCGGTATTCATGAGCAGATCGTAGGAACTGCATTTCATAGCTTGTTTGACCGATAATGGAATCGAGGGCACGCTGAAGGAGGCCGAAGGCCACGGTGCTGACATTATGATGTTGCCAGATCAACGAAAAAGCAGGTCCATGGCCTACACCAGTTTGCAGAAGTCCTGCCATCCAGCCGGTCGTTTGGATATAATGTCGCGGTTAAACACAGCCTTCAAACAGAGGAAAATCCATGAGCCTGAACAAAGTGTCTTCCGGTAAAGACGTGCCGAACGATTTCAACGTGATCATCGAAATCCCGATGAACGCCGATCCGATCAAATATGAAGTGGACAAGGAATCGGGCGCGATCTTCGTCGACCGTTTCATGGGCACCGCCATGCACTACCCATGCAACTATGGCTATGTGCCGAACACCCTGTCGGCCGACGGCGATCCAGTGGACGTGCTGGTCATCACCCCGTTCCCGCTGATCCCAGGCGTTGTGGTGCGCTGCCGTCCTATCGGCGTGCTGAAGATGACCGACGAAGCCGGTGAAGACGCCAAAGTGCTGGCCGTTCCAGTCGACAAAGTGCTGTCGATCTACAGCCACTGGCAGAAGCCGGAAGATCTGAACGAACTGCGCCTGCGCCAGATCCAGCACTTCTTCGAGCACTACAAAGACCTGGAAAAAGGCAAATGGGTCAAGATCGAAGGCTGGCACGGCCCGGAAGCCGCCAAGGAAGAAATTCTGGCTGGCGTCGCCAACTACAATAAAGAGCAAGCATAATGAAAGCCCCGCAAGGGGCTTTTTTATGGCTCTTCACGGATTTCTGTGAAATGCATCTAGAAATGAGAAAGCGGTGAAGAAAAGTTAGACTTGTTGTGCGACCAACAAAACTTAACTTTACC
>NZ_FNEQ01000016.1 GCF_900100205.1 Duganella sp. OV510
ATGAGATGTACTACGTTTCTTGCGAGTGGGAGCCATGCCGAGAGTCACGCTTTCGTATGAAGCGCGGTCACCATCTAAATGTCCGCAATGGGGCGCAAGCCGTCTATCGTACACATCCATGCTCACGTCGCCCAACCCGAGATGTCCACTTCATCGAGCTAGCTGCCACTAGAACTGAAATACGCACGGCACACCAAGTGGTGGTTATGCATGCGAATAGCTGGTGGGTAACAGACGCCCCAGAGCACGAAGCCAAGCTAATCTAGTTGAGCGATGTCAGCCCCAGTCACGATCCCAACAGCACCATGATCTGAGGCCGGAACAATGCTTACCAGCGATACGTGGCCGACAAAACCGCATTGCGCTTCGCGCCAAACCAGCAGTCGCCCCGGCCCAGGCAGGTGGCGACATAAGTCTTGTTGCTCAGGTTGTTGATGTTGAGCGCAATACGCCAGCTCGGGCTGTCCCATGCGAACATGGCGTCCACCAGAGTCACGTCCGGCGTGGTTGGTGCGCTGCCATCACGGAACGAGTTCATGTGGCGCACGCCGCCGCCCACCGACAGCCCGGTCACTCCGGCCGCAGCAAAGTTGTACTTCGTCCACAGCGACGTCTGTTGTGACGGGATGCCGTTGAGTTGCTCATCAAGATCAATATAGTTGTACTGGGCAATCAGTTCCAGCCCTTTAGCCACCTGGCCGCGTGCTTCCAGCTCCACGCCTTTGGCTTCGGTTTTGCCCAACTGTACTGACAGCACCGGCGTAACGGCGAACAGCTGATTTTTCTCTTTCCAGTGATACGCAGCAGCGTTCAGCGACAAGCTGCTACCGGCCGGCTCATATTTGACGCCCGCCTCCCATTGCTCGCCGCGCAGCGGCTTGAATACCTGGCCCTGGGCGCTATTGGCCACCGGCGTGAAGGATTCACTGTAGCTGACGTACGGCGACACGCCGCTGTCAGACAGATACATCAGCCCTGCGCGCTTGGTGGTGGCGCTCGACTTCTGGGTGTCCGCGCCCTCGGTCTCGTTGCGCGCCTTGTCATGGCGCAGGCCTACGGTCAGCAACAGTTTCGACGTCAGGTTGATCTGATCCTGTACATAGAGGCCGGTCTGCTTCTGGGTATTGGCCGCCAGCAGCGACAGATCATTGAACGTGAAGCCGGTATAGACTGGATTGTAGACGTCGATCGGCGTCGCTACCGGATAACCCGCCGAGCCGGTCTGCTTGTAATGCAGGTAGTCAACGCCGAGCAGGATTTTGTGCTGGAACGTGCCGGTGACGAAATTGCCTTCCAGCGTCTGGTCAATGCCAAATACTTTGGTCTGCGTCAGCGACGCGGAGGCGTAACGGTCAACCACGCGCTGGTTGACCGGGTCGGCGTTATAGCCACCCGGCAGCGAGAACGAGTCGGCGTAAATTGAGCGGTAGTCGTTCTTGTTGTACGAGTAGCGCGTGTTTTGACGCAATTTCCAGTCGCTGTTCAAAGCCGTCTCGAAGGTCCAGCCGATGGTTTTGCGTTTGGTGTTGTAGCGGTCGAAGCCTGGCTCGCCTATGAAGCGGCTGGCCGGAATCTTGCCGTTGGGATTGCTCGTCAACACACCGGACCATGGGAAGAACTGGGAGGTTGAGCTGGTTTTATCGTCCTGCCACAGCGCCTGCAGCGTCAGCGTGGTGTCAGCGTTCGGTTTCCACGTCAGCGACGGCGCCACCAGCGCGTGGTCGTCAGGTACATAATCGACCTGGGTATTGGCATCGCGCTTGACCGCGACCAGGCGGTACAGCCACTTGCCGTCTTCTGTCAGTGGGCCGGTAAAGTCAGCTTGTACCTGCTTGCGCTGGTAGCTGCCATACTGCACGCCGATTTCGTTCTGCGCCTGGGCTTGCGGGCGCTTGCTCACCATGTTGACCACACCGCCGGTGCCGCCTTGGCCATACAGCATGGCGGCCGCGCCGCGCAATACCTCGATGCGCTCAAGCGTGTACGGATCGGTGCGGGCGGTACTGGTGTAGTAGCTCATCGACTTGCGGATGCCATCCAGGTACTCATCGGGCGAGACGCCGCGCACCAGCATGCCGTCGCTGCGGGAATCGATACCATATGCATCTGAGCGTACGCCGGCCGCGTAATTGAGGGCGTCTTGCAGATTTCCTGCGCCTTGCTCAATGATCTGGTCGCGCGTGACCACCGTGACCGCCTGCGGCGTTTCCGACAGTTTGGTATCGGTCTTGGTCGCGGTGGCGCTACGCTTGGCCAGATAACCGGCGACCGCACTGGTGGCCGTTTCACCCTGGCCCGTTACTACCACTTGGGGCAATACGGCAGTGTCGGTCTCGGGAGCGGCAGCTGCGACGCCACTGGTCTGGGCCAGTGCTGGAGTGACTACGCCGATGGTGAGTTCGGCCAGCAAGACCGCGAGAACCAGACGGCGCGGTTGAATCGGAGATACACGGTGTGACATGAGCAGGCTTCCCTTATTGTTTGTCGCAGAGTCTTGTTGACGTCCTGAGATGGATTTTAGATATTAAATAAGAATGATTTCTATTCTCATTATAATGAATATAGGTCAAGCCAGCAATGAAACGGGTGTAATGAAGGATTTGAATGCCGGTCGGGCAACTAATTCGCCCCTCGACTTATTGTCATGCTAGTCTGAAGGCGATCGCGATGCCGACAGATAGGCGTCACTTGGGTAATCCGCAGTCGCATCTTGGAGGTTGTCTCGCTCAAGCGTCGAGTTCCTGCAATTCGACATTGGCACTTTGCCGGAACTGACCCCGAGTACACGAGCACAGTGCAATAAGCTCACCTCACCTCGCTTGATCTTCCTCAATCAGTGTTTACTCTGAAGTGACAACATCATCCCATGCTGACATGGGACGAAAACAAGCGGCGCCAGAACCTGAAACGCCATCGAATCGACTTCGCAGACCTGGAGTCGGTATCTGATTACCCTATGGATTCAGAAGAAGACCGGACTGATAATCACACAGAATTACGCATCCGCAGCTTGGGCTTACTTCGCGGCAGAGTTGTCCGCATGATTTGGGCGCCAGTAGGCGATGACGCGAGAATCATTTCTTGTAGATATGGAGAAAACTATGAAACGCGAAAGTATTTCAAATCCGTACTTCACACAGGAAGAAATTGATGCGGCCATCGCGGCCGCACCTGACTATGTCTACGATCCAGAAAGCCCCTATGATCCAAATAATGAAGCAGAGGTTGAGGCTTACTGGTCCAAGGCCGTCGTCACTTTCCCTGGCGGACATCCGCATCAAGACCCGCTATGGCGAACCCGGCACAAGCTTCCGCAGACAATGGCCTCCGGGAAGCCACCGACGCCAAAGCCGGGAAAGCCTGTCACGAAGTAGTTAGCCCTTCTGCGTGGCGATCCATTCGTCGACCACTTTTTCCAGTACCGATAGCGGCACATTGCCGGTTTCCAGCACGGTGTTGTGGAAGGCTTTCAGGTTGAATTTGTCGCCCAGCGCTTGCTGCGCTTTGGCGCGCAGGTCGAGGATGCGGATCATGCCGATCTTGTACGCGCAGGCCTGGCCCGGCATCACCACATACCGATCCACCTCCGCCGGCGCGATGCCATAGTCGATGCCCTGCTGGCGCGTCCACTTCATCGCGTGCAGGCCGGTGTCGACCACCAGGCGGCGCGCGCGGAACAGTTCCGCGTCCAGCTGGCCAAGCCGGCCGACCACATCATCGCCATACCAGCCATGCTCCGCCGCCAGCTGCTCGGCATACAGCGCCCAGCCTTCGCCATACGCAGAACCGACGCCGAACACGCGGTCGCGGCGATAGCGCGGCAAGCCGGTATTCTCTTGCTGCAGCGCGACCTGGAAGTGGTGGCCCGGCACGCCTTCGTGATACACCAGCGTGCGCATGCCGACAATGCGGAACTCAGGCCCCGGCATCGGCGCCCAGAAGATGCCCGGACGCGTGCCATCGCGCGCCGGACCAGTGTAATGCGCAGCCGCTGTCTTCTCGGTGAACAGCGGCTCGCGGCGCACTTCCACCGGCGCCTTCGGCGTGATGTCGAACAGGTCTTTCGCGCGCACTTCGGAATCGCGCAGCAGCTCCGCATAGCGCGCCAGCAGTTGCGGACGCGGGTCTGCTTCCTTCGGCTGCTGGTCTTTCTCCAGCTTCTCCATGCGCTGCTTGATCGTTCCCTCGGTGTAGCCGATCGACACCAGCAGACCATTCATCTCCTTCTCGATGCGCGCCACTTCGCGCAGGCCGATCTCGTGGATCTGCTGCGGCGTGTAATCGGTGGAGGTCATCTGGCGCAGCTGCACCGCATACGCCTTGTCGCCGTTCGGCAGGCGCCACAAGCCCGCATCGTTATTCGTCTTCGGCAGCTGCTCCTGCAACAGCACGCGGGTGCGCTGGAACACCGGTATCACCGACTGTCGCACGATGGCGGTGGCGTCGGCGGTGAACTTCGCCTGCTCCTCGGCCGTCACATCCTTCACCTTGCCCATGCGCTGCACCAGCGATGCAACGAATACATTGTTCTCCGGCGTGCCGTCGAGGAAGCGGTCCAGCTGGCCGATCGACGCCTGCGTGATAAAGGTCGGCATCAGGATGCCGTTGGCGGCGGCGCCGCGCGCCTGCACGATGCCGGTGTCCATCTTGCCGGCCACCGCTTTCAGGCGCACCAGATAGTTTTCGATGTCGCGGCGGTTGCGGATTGGATGTTGCTGCGACAGGAAGTTCACGATCTGCACATGCAGGCCGGTGAACTGGTTGAACACAAACTGATAATCGCGGTACGGATACGCATCCACCGTGCCCTGCAAGCTCCAGGCGATGGTGGCCGCGCTGGCGCGCTGCTGCGGCGTCAGTTTCGACTGGTTGATCTTGGCCAGCTCCGCCAGCGACTGCTTCGCCTCCGCCACCTGCGCCGCGCGGAACACCACCGTGTTCGGCGTCAGCTTGCGGTCCAGCGCATCCTGCTCCCTGGCGTCAAAGTACTGCTTCTGCGTGGCTTGCTCCGGGTCGTTGCGCACCTTGGCGCTGGCGACCTTGTCGGCCCAGCGGTCAAAGTCGACGCCGTGCGCAGCCAGGCTCAGGGAAGCGCCGGCCAGCAGCGCGAAGAGTTTCATGGTCATTTAGCCTCCTGATTGATGTGTGGCGATTATACAAAGCCACGTAAAAATAAATACATAAGCACTTATGCATTGTGTTAAAGTCAAACCATGAGACAAGGACTTGGAACCCAATTGCGCCACCTGATCGACCTGCTCGACGGCGCCGTCGCCGCCTCCTACGAGGAAGCAGGCATCGCCTACCGTCCGCGCTACACGCCAGTGATGCGGGCGCTGGAAGGCGGCCGGCCGCACACCATCAGCCAGATCGCCGAAGCCGCCGGCATCACCCAGCCAGCCGCCACCCAGACCGTGGCGCTGATGCTGAAGGAAGGCTTGCTGCAAGCCGCGCCCGGCGAGCACGACGCGCGCCAGAAGGTGATCCGCCTCAGCGCCCAGGGAGAAGCCCTGCTGCCGCAACTGCGCCTCTGCTGGCAAGCCACGCGCGCCGCCGCCGACAGCCTGGATGCCGACCTGCCGCATGCCTTGTCGGACACGCTGGCAGCCGCCATCGCCGCCCTGCAAACGCAACCCTTCGGTGAACGCATCCGCACCGCGCACGCCGCCATTACCAGCAACAAGGAGACATCATGAGTATCGCCCATCCAGCTGTTACACCCGTTCCTTCGTTCTTTTCGCGCCTCCTGGCCCATCCCGCCGCGCGCGTCGTGCTCGGATTGATCGTCACCATGCTGCCGATCACGCTGACCATGATGTTGGCCGGCATCCTGGTGCCCAAGCCCTTGCGCGTGGTGTGGCCGATGCTGCTGGCGGCGGCGTTCAGCGTGATGGCCTACCGCTGGTTCGTGACCCGCATCGAACAGCGCCAGCCCACTGAATTGTCGCTGCGTGGCGCGGCGCGCGAAACCGGCATGGGCGTGGCACTCGGCGCCGCGCTCGGTCTGACCGTGGCCGGCATCCTGGCCGCAGCCGGTGCCTTCGTCATCACCGGCACCAGCGACAGCTTCGGCTTCCTGCTGAAATCCCTGCCGGAGCAGATCATGGTGGCCTGTTTTGAAGAGATCATGTTCCGCGCGGTGGTGTTCCGCATCGTTGAACAGCGCTGGGGTACGCGCGCCGCACTGCTAGCCTCGATGCTGCTGTTCGGACTGGCCCATCTGTCGAACGACAACGTCAGCGTGATGGCCATCGTCATGACCTGCATCGCCTCGCTGGTGTTCTGCGCCTGCTACATGAAGACGCGCCGCCTGTGGCTGCCGATCGGCGCGCACTTCGCCTGGAACTCCACTTACGATGGTCTGTTCGCGGTGCCGATGTCCGGCCACACGGCGCGCGGCTGGTTGCAGGTGTCGATGTCCGGCCCTGAATGGCTGACCGGCGGCGGCTACGGCGTCGAAGCCTCGGTGGTGACCTTAATCGTGTGGGGCGCTGTCGCCATCCTGATGCTGCGCCAGCGCCCAGGCCACGTGCTCGCGCACTAAATCAGACGGATGCTCGCGGCGCGCCCGCAGCGCCGCGACGATCGCCGCATCGCCCCTGGCACCAGCCGCCGCCGCATTCCCCAGCCCGACCGCGATATTGCGCAGCCATCGCTCATGGCCGATGCGGCGTATCGGGCTGCCTTCCATATTGCGGTTGAACTCTTCCTCGCTCCACGCAAACAATTCGATCATCGACGCGCTGCCGAGGCCATGGCGTTCGTCAAAGTCCGGCAGCACCGCGCGCTGGGCGAATTTATTCCATGGACAGGCGGTCTGGCAGTCGTCGCAGCCGTAGACGCGGTTGCCGATCAATGGCCGCATCTCCAGCGGGATCGCATTCTTCAATTCGATGGTCAGGTAGGAGATGCAGCGCCGCGCATCCAGCTTGCCAGGTCCGAGGATCGCTTGCGTCGGACAGGCGGTGATACAGGAGCTGCACTGGCCACAATGCGCGCCGGTCGGTTCATCCACCGGCAGCGGCAGGTCGACCAGAAATTCGCCCATGAAGAACATCGAGCCGGCGGTGCGCGACAGCAGCAAGGTGTGCTTGCCGCGCCAGCCCAGGCCGGCCTTCTCCGCCAGCGGCAGCTCCATTACCGGCGCCGAATCGGTGAACACGCGATAGCCGAAATCGCCGATTTCCGCCTTCACCTTGTCGGCCAGCTGTTGCAGGCGCGCGCGCAGCACCTTGTGATAGTCGCGGCCGCGCGCATACACCGAAATGACGGCGGCGCCGGGATCGGCCAGCCGCGCGGCCTCGCGGTCGCGCCAGTCATGTTCGCCCTCGGTTTGCGTGTCCCTCGGCAGATAGTTCATGCGGGCGCTGACCACGCGGATGGTGCCCGGCACCAGTTCGGCGGGCCGCGCGCGCTTCATGCCATGGCTTGCCATATAGTCCATTTCGCCGTGCATGCCGGCGTCCAGCCAGGCCTGCAGGCCGGCTTCGGCGTGGCTCAGGTCCACGTCGGTGATGCGGATTTCGGCAAAGCCGAGTTCCACGCCCCAGCGCTTGATGCTGAGGGCAAGTTCGGCTAAATTGGATTCGGACAGGGACATCTGGATGAAGTAGACGGTTACAATGGCGGTCAAACCAACATGACATTTTAATTGATGCAGCACTTCACAGCCCATCTCCACGACGAAGAAGGCACAGCCGCCCTTGGCGCGGCACTGGCACGCGCCCTCGTGCCCGGCCTGGCGATCCACTTGCATGGCGACCTGGGCGCCGGCAAAACCGCCCTCACCCGCGCGCTGCTGCACGCCGCCGGCCACACCGGCACCGTCAAAAGCCCGACCTACACGCTGTCCGAACCGTACAGCATCCAGCTCGACGGCCGCGCCGTCAGCGTCATCCACTTCGACCTGTATCGCATGGGCAGCCCGGAGGAATTCCTCGACGCCGGCTTCCGCGAAGACTTCAACGGGGATAACATCTGCATCGTCGAATGGCCGGAAAAAGCCGAAGGCGTGCTGCCGCCGCCGGACCTGAATGTGTTTTTGACTGTGGCTGGCCACGGTCGTGATGTAGAATTGCAGGCGTCTACCGCCTTGGGTAACTCATGCCTTCAACGCCTCAAATTCGCTCCAAACATGTGAGCCGCCGCACCGTCCTGAAGGCCGGCGCCACCCTGCTGCTGTCGGTCACCGCCCCATTGCGCGCCAATGCCGCGCAAATTCTCGCCGTGCGCGTCTGGCCTGCGGACGACTACACCCGCGTCACGCTGGAAAACGATACCGACCTCAAAGCCACGCACTTCATCGTCAAGGACCCGGAACGCATGGTGGTCGACATCGAGGGCCTGGACCTGAATCCGACGCTGAAAAGCCTGGTCGCCAAGATCCAGTCCAATGACCCGTACATCAAGCAGGTGCGCGTGGGCCAGAACCGGCCCAACGTGGTGCGCCTGGTGTTCGACCTGAAGGCCGAAGTCAAGCCGCAGGTGTTCACGCTGGCGCCAGCCGGCAGCTACAAGCACCGCCTGATCTTCGACCTGTACCCGGTACAGGAAGTCGATCCGATCGCCGCCATGATCGAGAAAGGCGAATGGACCGATCCACCGGCCGATGTGGCGGCGGTGCAGACGCCGAAGGAACAGCTGGCGGAACTCAAGCCGGATCTGAAGGCCGAACCGCGCGAGGAACTGAAGGCGCAGGTGAAAATCGCCGAAGCCCAGACCAAGGCCGCCGAGAAGGTCGAGAAGACCGGCAAGATGGTGCGCATGATTACCATCGCGCTGGACCCTGGCCATGGCGGCGAAGATCCCGGCGCCTCGGGCCGCAACGGCAGCCGCGAGAAAGACATCGTGCTGGCCATCGCCAAGCGCCTGAAAACCAAGCTGGAAGACCTGCCGAACATCCGCGTGATGCTGACCCGCGACGGCGACTACTTCGTCCCGCTCGGCACGCGCGTGGAAAAAGCCCGCAAGGTGCAAGCCGACCTATTCGTCTCCATCCACGCCGACGCCTTCGTGCAGCCGACCGCGCGCGGCTCCTCGGTATTCGTGCTGTCCGAAAAAGGCGCCACCTCCACTGCCGCGCGCTGGCTGGCGGACAAGGAAAACTCGGCTGACGCCATCGGCGGCGTCAACCTGAAGAACCACGACAAGCAACTGGCCAGCGTGCTGTTCGACCTCTCCACCACCGCGCAGATCAACGACAGCATGAAGCTGGGCCGCGCGGTGCTGGGCGAAATCGGCGGCATCAACCGCCTGCACAAAGGCTCGGTCGAGCAGGCCGGCTTTGCGGTGCTGAAGGCGCCGGACATTCCATCGATCCTGATCGAGACTGCCTTTATCTCCAACCCGGAAGAAGAGGCCAAGCTGCGCGATGAGGACTACCAGAACAAGCTGGCCGATGCCATCGTCACCGGCATCCGCCGTTATTTCGCAAAAAATCCACCGCTGGCGAAAAACCGCCTGACCTGAAAGAGAGAGACATGGCTGTAGTCAAGATGACCGAATACGGCGCGCTGCCGGCAGTACACCTGACCGCTGCCGATGGCGCGCAAATCACTGTGTCGCTGTTTGGCGCCCACCTGCTGTCCTGGAAAACCGCCGATGGCAAGGAGCGCCTGTTCGTCAGCTCGCAAACGCCGCTGGATGGCAGCAAGGCGATTCGCGGCGGCGTGCCGGTCATCTTCCCGCAGTTTAATGTGCGCGGCCCCGGCCTGCGCCACGGCTTCGCGCGCATCAGCACCTGGCGCCTGACCGGCCAGGGCGGCGATGGCGGCAGCTCCTTCCTCGAATTCAGCCTGGCGCCGAACGATATTTCGGCCGAACACGCGCAAGCCTGGCCATACGACTTCGCGCTGACCTTGCGCTTCACGCTGCAAGGCGATGCGCTGGAGATGGACTACAGCGCACACAATCCGGGCAAGGACGCTTATCCGTTCGGCGTGGCGCTGCACACCTACTACGATGTCGGCAGCCTGGAGGCGACCAGCATCAGCGGCCTGCAAAACCAGTCCTTCCTCGACCATCACAACACCACGCACGTGCAAGATACGCCTGCGCTGCACTTCACCGAGAAGCTCGATCGCATGGTGGAAGCCACGCCGGCGGTAACGCTGAACACGGCCAACGCCACGCTGCGCCTGGAGCAGCAAGGCTTCCAGCAGTGGGTGGTATGGAATCCGGGCAAGGAAGACGCAGCCGCGCTGGTGGACCTGGCCGATGACGAGTACCTGCGCTTTGTCTGCATCGAGCCGGCGCGCATCCATCAGCAGCCGCTGGAAGCCGGCGCCACCTGGACCGGCAAGCACCGCATCGAGGTTTAGTTGGATTCCTTGATGATGCGGCCGTTGCTCGGCTGCGTAGGACGGGCGTTCAATGGATACAGGCGGCTGAACAGCGCCATCTGCGCCGGTGACGCCTGCACCGGCTCCTTCATCACCAGCCACAATACGTTCTCCTGGCACGGCGGCGTCGACATCGATCCCATGAAGGTGAAGTATTCGCGGCGCGCCGGAATCAGATCCATCGGATCAAGCGTGATCGACGGTGCTGCGGTATCAAACTTCTCCAGCGGCAGGTTGTTCCACACGGTCTGAATCACTGGCTGTGGCTTGCCGCGTTCCAGCAGCAGCGCCAGCATCGCGATGCGGCCCTCGCCATCCTTGTGCACCAGGTGCATCACCATCTCGAAGCCCTTGCCGTTGATGCGCTCTTCGGACGGACGATGGAAGTGGAACTGCACCAGCTCATAGGTGCGGTTGCCCACCGTGATGTAGTTGCCGTTACCAACCATCACCTGCACCGTATGGCCGTTGTCGGTCACATTGAACGACGACGGATGATAATCAAAGGTGATCTGCTCCAGGTCCACCTTCATGCCATCGCGGATATCGATCGGCGACTGGCGGTTGCCATTGCCGCACTTGGCCCAGGCGGGATTGATCTTGCCCCAGTTGGCCGGGCCGGACTCCCCCTCATACGACCACACATTGCTGTACACCTTGGGCGCGGCAGCCACGACGGCAGCCTTCACTTCCGCCGCCTTGCGCGCCTTGGCTGCTGCGGCGGCACGCGCCTGCTGGTTGGCACGCATGGCGGCCAGGCGCTCCTGGATGCGCACCGACAGGTCAGCCTCCGCCTGCTGCTCTTCCTCGCGCTTGCTCAGCTTGCGCGCTGGCGCGCTGGACGACGAGGAAGCCGATGCGGACGACGAAGCCGAGCCCGAACCACCGCCCACGCCCCCTGGAAGCGCAGTTTTCGTCGATGGCGAAATCAGCGGATCTTTTTCAGCGCTGACGGCTGCGGAAACAACGCAGCAACAGGCCAGCAGGGTCAGGAGGGTACGCATGGGCTATCCAGAAGTGACAATTACATTCTGGTATACGGATGCATTTGGGCAAAACTTGAGGGCGTGCCGCCGGAGAAATAGCAAACTGTCATGCTGCGGCGGCCGCGCAGCATGGTTTTATGCGGGTTTCAGCGGCTTTGCAGGCGGCGCGTCAATTTGTACAGCGCGCCGATAATCATCGGCACAATCACCACCCCAACGCCGACCAGCACGATTTCGGTCAGGTGATCGCGGACGATAGGAATATTGCCGAAGAAATAACCAGCGGCAGTCAGCGAGCACACCCACAGGATGGCGCCGGTGAAGTTATACAGCTGGAAGCGGGCGAAAGTCATGTCCGACACACCGGCCACAAACGGCGCGAAAGTGCGCACCAGCGGAATGAAGCGGGCGATGACGATGGTCTTGCCACCGTGCTTTTCAAAGAACTCGTGAGTGCGGGTCAGCGCCGCCTTGTTCAGCCAGCGATAGTCGTGGGTGAACATGCGCTGCCCGACCTTCTCGCCTATCCAGTAATTGCAGGTGTTGCCGGTGACGGCCGCCGTAGTCAGCAGCAGCATCAGCAACGGCAGATTCATCTGGCCTACCGCGCACAGCGCACCAGCGATAAACAACAGCGTATCGCCAGGGAAGAAGAATAGGACCACCAGGCCGGTCTCGGCGAAGATAATGGCAAACAGAACAACATAAATCAGTGTCCCGTATTGCTGGATGAGCACTTCCAAAGTTTTGTCGACATGAAGAATCATGTCGAAGAATTGCATAAAATCCATATTCTTCTCTTAAAGTAAGCGCCGGAATCATACACCACGCCATCGCACTGTGGGCCGCATAGCGGCGCTTTCCCGACGATTACTATCCAGTTTACAATCGGCACACGCCCCGCAGCAAGCGGGTTTGATCAACCAAGGAGATTTGGATGGCTTTATCCCGTACTTTCCGTGTTTTATCCCTGTCCGCACTGGCCACCGTTGGCCTGACGCACGCTGCCGACCTGCCGGTGCGACCCAGCGCTGGTGAAATCATCAAGACATCCAAGCCATCGGACTGGCGCCCGACCGATCCGGCCAACACGCTGTACATGGATCTGCCGACCGGCCGCGTGGTGATCGAACTGGCGCCGGACTTCGCGCCGCAAAACATCGCCAATATCAAGACGCTGGTAAAAGAGCATTACTTCGACGGCCTGGCGGTGAACCGCTCGCAGGACAACTATGTGGCGCAGTGGGGCGATCCGAATGCTGAAACCAAGCCCAAGGCGCTGGGCTCGGCCAAGGCCAAGGTGCAGGGCGAATTCAGCGTGCCGCTGGCGAACGACAAGCACTTCGTGCTGCAGAAAGATGCGGATGGCTATGCGCCGCAGATCGGCCACTCGAACGGCTTCCCGGTCGGGCGTGATCCGAAAGCCGGCACCACCTGGCTGGCGCACTGCTACGGCGCGGTCGGCGTGGGCCGCGACAATGACACCGACAGCGGCAATGGCGCCGAGCTGTATGCGGTGAACGGCCACGCGCCGCGTCACCTGGACCGCAACATCACGGTGGTGGGCCGCGTCATCTCCGGCATGCCGCTGCTGACCATCCTGCCACGCGGCAGCGACACGCTGGGCGTCTACGCTGCGAATGAACCACGCATGCCGATCATCTCGGTGCGGCTGGAGGCGGATGTGCCGGAGGCGGAACGCAGCCATCTGGAGGTGATGCGCAGCGATGCACCGATTTACCAGCAGGTGCTGGAAGCACAGCGCAATCGCGGCGGCCCGTGGAATAAATACGCGGCCAACTATCTGGAGCTGTGCAACGCCACCATGCCGGTGCGCGAGCGCGGCAAGTTATAATCTCGTGATGAACGCCCCTGACCTCCGCCCGCCACGCCCCATCCAGGCCCTGCCTGACCAGCTGATTTCCCAGATCGCCGCCGGCGAGGTGGTGGAGCGGCCGTCGGCGGTGGTCAAGGAGCTGCTGGAGAACGCGCTGGACGCGGGCTCGACGCAGGTCACCGTGCGGCTGGAGGAAGGTGGCGTCAAGCGTATTTGCATCACCGACAACGGGCGCGGCATTCCGCACGATCAGATGCAACTGGCGCTGGCGCGTCACGCCACCTCCAAGATCGCTTCGCTGGATGACCTGGAACATGTCGGCACGCTCGGCTTCCGTGGCGAAGCGCTGGCGTCGATTGCTTCGGTGGCGCAGGTGACCATCACCTCGCGCACTGCCGATGCGGCGCATGCGTGGGAAATCGAAGGTTCGCATAACGCGACACCAACACCGTCTTCCGGCGCGCTGGGCACCACCATCGACGTCAAGGACCTGTACTACAACACGCCGGCGCGGCGCAAATTCCTTAAATCCGAACAGACTGAATATGGCCACTGTGCGGAAGTGGTGCGCCGGATTGCGCTGGCGCGTCCGGACGTGTCGTTCTCGCTGACGCACAACGGCCGCACGGTCGAGCATTGGAACACCAGCGAAATCGCCCGCCGCAGCGCACAGATCCTCGGCGATGGTTTTGCCGATGCGCGCTTGCCGGTGGATGAAACCATCGGACCTCTGCGCCTGCATGGTTATGTCGGCTTGCCGACTGCCTCCAAGGCGCGCGCTGATGGCCAGTTCTTCTACGTGAACGGGCGCTTCGTGCGCGACAAGGTGCTGGTGCACGCCGTGAAGGCGGCTTACCAGGACGTGCTGCATGGCGACCGCTTCCCGTCGTATGTGCTGTCGCTGGACATGGACCCGGCACTGGTCGACGTCAACGTGCATCCATCGAAAATTGAAGTGCGCTTCCGCGATGGCCGCGCGGTGCACCAGTGCGTGTTCCATGCTGTGCAGCGCGCGCTGGCGCAGACCTCGGCAACGGCGCACGGCAGCGTGCCTTCACCGCTGCCAGCAGCAGACACGTTGGCCACCACGCCGATGTGGCGCGGCGAGCAGACCTCGTTCGGCCCACTGCTGGCGCCGGACTACGCACCAACCTTCTCGCCATCGCCCTTCGGCCCGCGTGGCGCGGACGCCACTGGCGCAGCGGACGGCTCGCCGGCCGGCTATCGCGCCCACAGCGGTTACGGCGCGGCTGATGGCACGACCGGCGGCGGCTTCGATGGCGCGGCAGGCGGCGGCTTCAGCGGCGCGGCTGGCGATGGCTCGAGCGGCCCATCCGGCAATGGCTTCGGCGGCCCTGTTGGCGGCAGCTTCGGCGGCCCATCCGGCAATGGCTATGCTGGCGGCAACGGCGCGGCAGGCTACGCCGGCCCACGCTTTGACGCCAACGGCGGCGTCGCCCAAAGCACCGAACGATACGGGGCCATGTTCCGCGACCCGGACCGCCCTGGCGACCGCTCGGCCGCCGACATGACGCTGCCGCAAGCCAGTTCCTTCACCGTCTCCGCCGCCGCCATGGCGCAGGAAGAATTCCCGCTCGGCTTCGCACTGGCGCAACTGCACGGCATCTACATACTGGCGCAAAACGCCAAAGGCCTGGTACTGGTCGACATGCACGCCGCCCACGAGCGCATCCTGTACGAACAACTGAAGACCGCCCTGGACAGCCGCGTCGCCGGCGAAGAAATGCAAGTGCAGCCGCTGCTGATCCCGATCACCTTCTATGCAGACGCAGTGGAAGTCGGCACCGCCGAAGAACACCAGGACACGCTGAGAACCCTCGGCTTCGACATCGCCGTCCTCTCGCCAACCACGCTGGCCGTGCGCTCCGTCCCGGTCCTGCTGAAAAACGCCGACGCCCAGACACTGGCGCGCGACGTGCTGCGCGACGTCCGCGAATTCGGCGGCTCGCGCGTGCTGATCGAACGCCAGAACGAACTGCTCGGCACCCTCGCCTGCCACACCGCCGTGCGCGCCAACCGTATCCTGGCAGTCCAGGAAATGAACGCTCTGCTGCGCCAGATGGAAATCACCGAACGCGCCGACCAGTGCAACCACGGCCGCCCGACCTGGGTGCAGGTTGAAATCGGCGCCCTCGACAAGCTCTTCCTGCGCGGTCAATAACATGCGCAGCAAACCACTGGCCGTCGCCATCATGGGCCCGACGGCGTCGGGCAAAACCGCCTCCGCACTGGCCATCGCCGAACGCATCCCGTCCGAGATCATCTCGGTCGACTCGGCGCTGGTGTATCGCGGCATGGACATCGGCACCGCCAAGCCGACCAGGGAAGAACTGGCCGCCGTGCCGCATCACCTGATCGACATCATCGATCCGCTGGACTCCTACTCGGTGGCGCAATTTCGCAAGGACACGCTGCGCCTGGTGGACGAGATCCGCGCGCGCGGCAAGCTGCCCTTGCTGGTCGGCGGCACCATGCTGTACTTCAAAGGCCTGGCCGATGGCCTGGACGACCTGCCCGGCGCCGATCCCGCCGTGCGCGCCGCGCTGGACGAAGAAGCCGCGCGCCTTGGCTGGCCCGCGATGCACGCGCGCCTGGCTGCCGTCGATCCGGAAACCGCCGCACGCCTGGCGCCAGCCGATTCGCAACGCATCCAGCGCGCGCTGGAGATCTACACGCTGAGCGGCAAGCCGATGTCCGAGCTGCTGGCCTTGCGCGACAAGACCGAGCTGCCATTTGAGCTGCTGTCGTTTGCGCTGGAGCCGTCGGACCGCGCCGTGCTGCACAAGCGCATCGCGCGCCGTTTCGACATCATGCTCGAAGAAGGCCCGAACGGTAACCTGATCACCGAAGTGGAAGCGCTGCGCCGGCGCGGCGACCTGCATCTGGGCCTGCCATCGATCCGCTGCGTCGGTTATCGCCAGGCGTGGGAATACCTGGATGGCACCATTGACTATCCGGCCGTGCGCGAAACCGGCATCATCGCCACGCGCCAGCTGGCCAAGCGGCAGTTGACGTGGCTGCGCTCGATGCCGGAGCGCGTGGTGATCGACTGCCTGGGTGCCGATCCCGCCCCCATCATGCTGGCGCAGATCGCCGAACGCCTCGGTTAAGTCTTCGGCGGCTCGCCGCTCATGTAGACAAGTTCCCACAAGTGGCCGTCAAGGTCCTGGTAGCCGTGGCCGTACATAAAGCCATGGTCCTGCGGTTCCTTGTAAGCGCTGCCACCGGCCTCGATGGCCTTGTTGACCAGCGCCGTCACCGCCTCACGCGATTCCACCTGCAAGCACAGCAGCACCTCGGTTGAAGTGCGCGCGTCGCTGACCGGTTTCGGCGTAAACTCCTTGAAGCGGGCTTCGGTCAGCAGCATGACGAAAATATTCTCGGCCACGATCATGCAGGTGGCACTATCGTCGGTGTAATGCTGATTGAAGCTGTAACCCAGGTGGGTGAAGAACTTGATCGACTGCTGCAAGTCCCGCACCGGCAGGTTCACAAAAATGTTGGTAGCCATGTTGTCCCCGTTCGAAATACCAATATGCCAACGTTCCGACGCCGATCACGCGATAGTGGTCACTTTTTTCAAAAAAGTTCGGGGCCTTCCTTGACAGTTAAGCCCCCATCCCCGATAATGCTTCGCGTTGCAGGTGATATAGCTCAGTTGGTTAGAGCACAGCATTCATAATGCTGGGGTCGGTGGTTCAAGTCCACCTATCACCACCAGAATTCCGGAAGCCGTAAATCATGATAAATGATTTACGGCTTTTTCCGTTGTAGTTTCCTTTTCCTGCGCGAAATCAAGCCGGCCCTCCGCAAACAGCATAAACTACGCTGTCTGACCGGAGGTGTCCCATGAACGACCGCCTGACCGAACCTGTCCAGGAAATGATGTCCGACGAAGACTTCGCGATGATCGTCCAGGAAATGGCAAAGAGCCCCGGATATGCTGAAGGCTGCGCAAGAAGAATGGCAGCCATCATGGAATTTCATGAGATTTTTCGGGACAGTCCAGATATCCCTGCCGACGGTCTCAACTTCATGCGTGACAATACGGATGAAGTTGAGTGAAAGCTGCGCTCTTCGATACCAATATTCTTATTGATGCCATAAATGGCTATCAAGAGGCATTTATCGAATTCAGATGCTGGCGACAACCAGCCATCAGCGCGATCACTCTGATAGAACTGCAGGCATGATTACCGCAAAATGGCACCCGCGTCATCAACGTTCGCCCAGCACCGTTGGTTTGATATGGCTCGTCGGTTTTTTTCCACAAAATCGTATAGAAAATTTGCATCCGCCTATACGAAGTGGGCATACCAGCCCTGCGAAATAATCACCATTTTGATTGTTTCCACTTTATCCACATGACTAAAAAGACCCTTTTCATAGACAAGCTGCGCAATTTCCTGCTCTGATGCGGCGCAATAAATCAGTTTTTGATCAGCTTGCTCCCCAAACCCGAAGTGATTAGTCTTGTTTGTGACAGGTCATCAGACAACCTGCACTCCCAGAACGAATCACTGAGGACACTATGAAAAAGAAAATACTGGAGACCTTGGTTCCGCTCGCCTTAGCGGCCATGTATGCACCTGCGGCCCTGGCCCAGGAAACCCCTGCGGCGCCAGCCGCCAACAGCAGCGAACCGCCAGCCCCGGCAGCAGCCAACGATCCGAACACCACCACCGTGGTCGTCACCGGCTTCCGCTCCAGCCTGCAAAAAGCGCTGAACCTGAAACAGCAAGCGATCGGCGTGCGCGATTCGATCGTCGCCGAAGACATCGGCAAGTTCCCGGAAGCGAACATCGCCGAATCGTTGCAACGCGTGCCAGGCGTGATCCTGAACCGCGACGAAGCCTCCGGCGAAGGCCAGCGCATCTCGGTGCGCGGTCTGCCGACCGAATACGTGGTCACCACGCTCAACGGCGCACCAGTCAACACCACCTCCACCTCGACCATCGGCTCGGCCGCGCGCGGCTTCAACTACGATGTCTTCGCCTCCGAACTGTTTGGCCGCGTCGACTTCTACAAATCGCCGCTGGCCGAACTGACCGAAGGCGGCCTCGGTGGCATAGTCGACCTGCAAACCCCACGTCCGTTCGACAATCCAAAGCGCACCATCCGCTACGGCCTGACCGGTACCTACAACACTGCCTCCAAAAACACCGACCCGAACGGCTTCGTGCTGTACTCGAACACCTGGGACAACCTCGGCTTCCTGATCGGCGCCTCGCACTCGGGCAGCGTCAACACCCGTTCCGGCTTTGAATCGACCGGCGGCTACAACAGCTCCGCCAACGGCAGCGCCAGCCCGGTCAAGGGCAACTTCGGTTTCGCGCTGGACTTCGACAGCCCGCGCGCTAATCTGGGCAGCTACACGCGCGACCAGGTGGCCAAGGCCTACCTGCCGCGTATCTACCGCTTCTACGGTTCGGAAAACGAGCGCAAGCGTGACGGCCTGGTATCGTCGTTGCAGTGGAAAACGCCGACGCTGAACGTCAGCTTCGACACCATGTATTCGAAGCTGAAGAACACCCGCACGGAACAGCTGTTCGGCATTTTGATCCGCAGCACCGCCACCACCAACCGCAACGCGGCGGTCGGCGCCTCCGGCAACAACGGCCTGATCCCGCTGAACGTGAAGATCGACCCGGCCACCAATCTGCTGACCGGCACCTTCGGCAACACCACCTACAACGCCGGCGCCGGCTACAACGAGGACGAAACCAAATTCGGCTACGGCGCATTGAACGCCAGCTGGAAAGCCAGTCCGAAACTGACGCTGAGCGGACAGGCCAGCCTGAATCAAAGCACCGCCACCAGCGCCGGTGGCCAGCTGTCCGGCTACATCTATGGCGCCGACTCGACCATCGACTATGGTGACGACCACGTCTACCCATCGATCTCGTCGCCGACCAGCTACACCGATCCAAATAGCTGGAGCGGCTTCACCATCAGCAGCGCCAAGACCAAGGAAACCGACAAGGGCAAGCAGGCACGCGTCGCCGCCGATTACGACTACGACCTGTGGGGCGGCTGGACCGGCCACCTGAAGACCGGCCTGACCTTTGTCTCCACCGTCAAGGGTGTCGACAAGCGCAATGGCACCTCGCTGGCCACCGCCAAGCTGAATAGCATCGGCACGGCGGGCCTGCGTAACGCCATGACCTCGCAGCTGCCGATCGATAATCTGGACTTCGGCGCTGGCTGGCCGCACAGCTGGGCCACCTGGAACAGCAGCTACTTCTACTCGCAGTTCGATCCGGAAGTGTATAACCCGGCTTCGACCTTCCAGCCAAATCAAAGCTTTGAAGCGCAGGAAGACGTGAAGACCGCCTACGTGCAGTCCGACTTCAAGGGCGAGGTCGCAGGCCGCGAACTGCGCATCAACGCCGGCGTGCGTTACTCGAAGACCGACACCAAGATCGACAACTTCAAGCAGCAAGGCGCCAGCCTGGCTTACGCCCCGAATCATGAGCAAGGCTCGTACCACAACGTGCTGCCGGCTCTGAGCGCGGCGCTGGATGTCACCGACAACCTGATGTGGCGCGCCTCGTGGGGCAAAACCATCACCCGCGCCTCGCTGTCCATCATCGCGGCGCAGACAGTGATCCCGAACCAGTTCGACACCAGCGCCACGTCGGGCAATCCTAACCTGCGTCCGCAGCAATCGAAGAACCTGGACACCAGCCTGGAATGGTACTTCCAGCCTGGCAGCCTGCTGTCGGCCGGCATCTTCCACAAGACGCTGACCGATGCCACCGTGGCCAATACCCGCGTGGTGACCTTCGGTTCGCTCGGCCTGCCGGATACTGCCCTCGGCCCACTGTTCCAGGACGCCAGCGGCCGCGTCGATCCTAACCTGCCAATGACGCTGCGCACCTATACCAACGCCGGCGAGCAAAAGCTGAAAGGCTACGAGCTGTCCTACCAGCAGGCCTTCACCTTCCTGCCGGCGCCATTCAACGGCATGGGCGGGCTGGCCAGCTACACCCACATCGATCCGTTCAACAGTGCGAAATGGATCACCAATGCGGGCAAGGAGATCGAGGTCAACTCGGTGCCGAAGTACGCCTACAGCGGCACGATCTACTACGAGCAAGGCAAGTGGGCGGCGCGTATGTCGTACAACTACAAGGGCAAGTCGCTGCACGGCGATAACCCGCGCAACAATGGCGATGATTTGATCCGCTGGCGCGCGGGCCGTGGCTACCTCGATGCCAACATCAGCTACAAGTTCAACGACAACCTGGAGTTCCGCATCGACGCGCTCAATCTGAGCAACACGCTGGCCTACGACTACTTCGAGGACGCCACCGGCCAGTACGGCAGCGGCAAGAAGACGCGCATGGACTATGCGAAGTATGATGGCCGCACGATCAAATTCGGCATCCGGGGGAAACTGTAAACCATGATGAAACGACTCTACGCCGTCACGCTGGTGGCGGCTAGCCTGGCCGGCTGCGCTTCGGCGCCGCCGGCAGTCGACACCTCCGAACAGGAGGTTGTCGGCATTATCAACAAGGTCAACAACTACTGGCAGCAGCGCGAGAAGCCGCAGCAGTGGGCGTTCTGGGATATCGCCGCCTACCACACCGGCAATATGGAGGCCTACCAGATCACCAGGAATCCGGCATGGCGCAAGTATTCCGAAGACTGGGCCGTCCACAACCAGTGGCAAGGCGCCAAATCCACCAACAAGGCAGTGTGGAAGTACCAGTATGGCGAGACAGACGAACACGTGCTGTTCGGCGACTGGCAGATCTGCTTCCAGACCTACGCCGACCTGTACAAGCTCGATCCCGATCCGAAGAAAATCGCCCGTGCCCGCGAGGTGATGGAATACCAGATGAGCACACCGAACAAGGATTATTGGTGGTGGTCGGATGGCCTCTACATGGTGATGCCGGTGATGACCAAGATGTACAACCTCACCGGCAATCGCCAGTATCTCGACAAGCTCAATGCGTACTTCGAATACGCCAACAGCATCATGTACGACAGCGATGAACAGCTGTACTACCGCGATGCCCGCTACGTCTACCCGAAACACAAGAGCGCCAACGGCAAGAAGGACTTCTGGTCGCGCGGCGACGGCTGGGTATTCGCCGGCCTGGCCAAAGTGCTGCAAGACCTGCCGAAGGACGACCCGCACCGCAACGCCTACATCGCCAAGTACCAGGGCATGGCGCAGGCGCTGAAGAAAGCCCAGACCAGCGACGGCTACTGGACCCGCAGCCTGCTCGATGCCGAACACGCGCCAGGCCCGGAAACCAGCGGCACCGCCTTCTTTGTCTACGGCTACCTGTGGGGCATCAACAACGGCCTGCTGGAGCGCGACGAGTATCTGCCAGTGGTGCGCAAAGGCTGGCATTATCTGAGCAAGACCGCGCTGCAACCGGACGGCAAGATCGGCTACGTGCAACCTATCGGCGAACGCGCGATTCCTGGCCAGGTGGTGGACCAGAATTCGACCACGCCATTTGGCGTCGGCGCCTACCTGCTGGCGTCCGCCGAGATGGTGCGCCTGCTGCGTCAATAACAACGGAGACTGAATGGAACGACGACACTTTATTCATAGCCTCGCCGCCACCGCCGCCGCTGGCGGCATGGCGGCGAGCCAGGGCGCCGCTGCTGCGGTAGCCGCCAAACCTGCGGCAGCTGACACCAGCGGCGCCGCAGCGCGCGCGCAACTCGCCGCACTGGCGCAAAAAATGTCCGACCCGGTGCTGACCAATATGGCCGCCGGCACACTGAAAAAAAACTTCAACCTCGAAGTCAGCCCGACCTGGGATGGCCGCGACAAAGGCGTGACCTACCTCGAATGCTTCGGCCGCCTGATCGCCGGCATCGCTCCGTGGCTCGCGCTGCCGGACGATGGCACGCCGGAAGGCCGCACGCGCAAGCGCCTTCACCAGCTGGCCCTGCAAAGCTACACCAACTCGGTCGACCCGGCCAATCCGGACTACCTGTCATGGAAAGTACCCGGCCAAACGCTGGTCGATTCCGCCTACTTCACCAACGCCCTGATGCGCGCACCGCAAGCGCTGTGGGACCCGCTGGACGCCAGGACCAAACAGCGCATCATCGCCGAAATCAAAGCCCTGCGCCGCATCGAGCCACCGTACATCAACTGGATGCTGTTCGCCGCCATGAACGAAGCCTGGCTGATGTCGATCGGCGAGGAATTCGACCCGCTGCGCATGAACGTCGCCATCCGCAAAATCAACGAATGGTATGTCGGAGACGGCTGGATCAAGGACGGCGAAGCCTTCCACTTCGATTACTACAATGCCTTCGTCATGCATCCGATGATGGTCGAAATCCTCGACGTGCTGGATGCAAAAAAAGGCGCGTTCTGGAATGGCAAGCCGGAAGAGCTGCGCGCGCAAGCCATCAAGCGCATGCAGCGCTACAGCGAACACCTGGAACGCTTCATCGCCACCGATGGCAGCTTCCCGCCGATCGGCCGCTCGCTCACCTACCGCACCGCCGCCTTCCAGCCACTGGCCTTGCTGGCGCTGCGCAAGCAACTGCCGAAAAGTCTGCCTGAAGGCCAGATCCGCGCTGCGCTGCAAGCGGTGCACAACATTGTCTGGTCGGCGCCGTCCAACTTCACCAAGGACGGCTACCTGACCATCGGCTTTGTCGGCCACCAGCCGGAGCTGGGCGACTGGTACTCGAACAACGGCAGCATGTACATCGCCTCCGCCAGCCTGCTGCCACTGGGCCTGCCGGCCAGCGACAGCTACTGGACCGCGCCGGCACAGGACTGGACGCAGAAGAAAGCCTTCTCCGGCGCCCGCTTCCCTAAAGACTATCCAGTGAATTACTAATGACGATCAAATCCGAATCCCGCCGCCGCGTACTGCGCGGCGCAGGTGCGGCGGCGGCAGCGGGCACCATCGGCAGCATGCTGCTGCCGCTGTCGGCGCAAGCCGCCACCCGCTTCAGCATCTCCGACACCGACTTCATGCTGGACGGCCAGCGCCTGCAAATCCGCTGCGGCGAAATGCACTTCGCCCGCGTGCCGCGCGAATACTGGCAGCACCGCCTGAAAGCCATCAAGGCCATGGGCCTGAACACCGTCTGCGCCTACCTGTTCTGGAACTACCACGAGTGGCGCGAAGGCCGTTTCGACTGGCAAGGCCAGCGCGATGCGGCGGAATTCTGCAAGCTCGCACAGCAGGAAGGCCTGTGGGTCATCCTGCGTCCCGGTCCTTACGCTTGCGCCGAGTGGGAAATGGGCGGCCTGCCGTGGTGGCTGCTGAAGAAACCGGGCGACGCTTTCCTGCGCACGCGCGATCCCAACTTCGTGCAACCCGCGCGCCGCTACATGAAGGAAGTCGGCCGCGTGCTTGGTCCGCAGCAGATCACCCACGGCGGCCCGATACTGATGGTGCAGGTCGAGAACGAATACGGCTTCTTCGGCGAAGACCTGGACTACATGCGCGACATGAAGGCCATGCTGCAGGATGCCGGTTTCGACGTGCCGCTGTTCCAGTGCAATCCAACCAACGCGGTGGTCAAATCGCACATCGACGGCCTGTTCGACGTGGTGAACTTCGGCAGCGATCCGCTGACCGGCTTCAAGGCGCTGGACCAGGTACAAAAAGGCCCGCGCATGTGCGGCGAATACTACTCCGGCTGGTTCGACACCTGGGGCGCGCCACACCGCCGTGGCTCGGCCAACGGCGCCGTCGCTGACATCCAGACCATGCTGAAGATGAACGGCTCCTTCAGCCTGTACATGGCGCACGGCGGCACCAGCTTCGGCCTGTGGGGCGGCTGCGACCGTCCCTTCCGTCCGGACACCAGCAGCTACGACTACGACGCACCAATCAGCGAAGCCGGTTGGACCGGCGAGAAATTCCAGGCCTATCGCGAAGGCATCAAGCCCTTCCTGCACGCCGGTGAAACACTGCCCGCCGCGCCGGCGCCGAATCCGGTCATCGCCATCAAGCCGTTTGCGCTGAAGGAGTCCTGCACCGTGGCCGCAGCGCTGCCGGCGAAAGTGATTCGCGCCGTGTCGCCACAGCCGATCGAGCAGTACGACATCAGCCGTGGCATCGTCTCCTATCGTGTGACGCTGCCTGCCGGTCCGGCCGGCACGCTGGAAGCAGCCAAGGTACGCGACCTGGCCTGGGTCAGCATCGACGGCAAGCAGGTTGGCACCTTCGACACCCGCCACCGCCGCTTCAGCATCGACCTGCCAGCGCGCAGCAAGCCGGCCACGCTGGAGATCCTGCTGTACACCATCGCCCGCGTCAACTTCGGCGTCGAAATCCATGACCGCAAAGGCCTGCATGGGCCGGTGCGTTTCAACGGTCAGCCGCTGGAGAACTGGGAAATCCGTGCCATCGACTTTGACGCCGACGCCGTACTGCCACCGCTGACATGGAAAACCGGCCGCGCACAAGGCGCCGCCTTCTGGCGTGGCAGCTTTGACGTCACGCAGAATGGCGACACCTTCCTCGACATGAGCGGCTGGGGCCAGGGCATCGTCTGGGTCAACGGCCGCTGCCTGGGACGCTACTGGAGCATCGGCCCGACGCAGACCATGTACCTGCCCGGCCCATGGCTCAAACAAGGCCGCAACGAAGTCGTGGTGCTGGACCTGACCGGCCCGCGCAGCGCGCGCATTGAAGGCCTGAAGACGCCTATCCTCGACAAGCTGCGTCCGGAGCTGGATCTGCCGCGTCCACCAAGCAAGGTGAAGCCGGCGCTGGATGGCGTCAAGCCGGTCTATGAAGGCGAATTCGCTCAAGGCTCGACGGTGCAGGACGTGAAGTTCGCGCAGCCAATCAAAGGCCGCCAGTTCTGCCTTGAATCGCTGGACGCCTTCGACGGCAAGCAGTACGCCGCCGTGGCCGAACTGGCGCTGCTGGGCACTGACGGCAAGCCGCTCAACCAGTCCAACTGGACCATCGCCTGGGTCAGCAGCGAGGAGTTCACCAAGGAGGATGGCGGCGCGCTCAACGCCATCAACGGACAGGCCTCGGACTTCTGGCATACCGCCTACAGCGGCAAGGCCGCCATGGCGCCGGGCGCGAAGCATCCGCATCGCCTGATCATCGACCTTGGCAAGGACGATGTGGTGGCCGGCCTGCGCTACACGCCACGCCAGGGACCGGAAGGCGTCACCGGCCGCATCAAGCACTTCCGCGCCTACGTCGGCAATCAACTAGTGAAGGAAAACTGACGCTGTAGACGGCGGCGAGGCTGCGTTCAGATTGAGGAGATCAACCTGGCCCCGCAAGCAGCCTTGTCGCCATCGTAAGCTACGGCTTTGCCGTGGTGATGTCTGTCGCTGGAAGCGACCTGTATCGGGAAGGTTCCTTTGCATTGAGGACACATCGTTAAGTCGCCTTCCACGGCGACCGTTTTCCCTAGCGCCTTGAGGGATGGTTGGCCAGAAATTACCTTGCCTCCGTGAGTAGTCTGGTCGCCTAAGCGAATGACGCCGAGCCCTTTGCTGTTCTTCATAGTGATTGCCCCTCCGCTACTCGATGTATGGCGTTGCGGAACCACGGAACACTCGACGATAGCGCCAATGTCCGGATGCCTCCACGAATTGGTTGCGAAAACCGGCAACAGAGTCATGCACAAACTTGTCGAAGAACTCTGCCAATGCGGGGGAAATCTTGGGTTGCGCCTCGATACGGGCTCGCAGAGCTGGGGCTTCCAGCTCAAGATGCAGCAAGCTCGTTAAATTGTCGCCACGGTTAAAAGAGAGTGTTGGGCGCAAGGATATTCTTGAATAGGCCGGGGAGCTTTTAATTTGCTCATCGGAGATACAGAAGTAAGCGTTGGCTTCCAATAGGAGTCCACGATCTTCAGCATTCGCCTTCTTGACCTGCTCTGTATTTTGATACGCCCGCCTTACCTGCCAGCGCCAAACGAGGTAGGGAAGCGACCAATCTGGCAATAGTCTCGGCGCCTCGGTGGATTCATTGAGAAACAGATCAAAGGCATTTTGCAATGCTTCATCGACTGCAAAGAGGTTCTTATAGTCTTTTGGTAAAAGCTGTTTTGACAAGGGGACACCTGCCTTCACCGCGCAGTCAAACATGTGGTTCAGCGGTATCTGGGAAAGCTTAAGGGAATCACGTGCTGAAACACCTAGCTCCCCAAAAGCATATCCACCACCGACATCACTGTGCGAACCTGGATAGGCAAATTCCAAACAATTTGAGGGAAGCGCATAATCAATCGATACCGTATCGAGCGGAAAGCTCTTTCGCAATTCGTGCATGGCGACGAAGTGGACACAGTTTTCGACACTCTGAAGGATGCGCATAACATCAGGCATCGCCCACTCAGAATGGCCTCCTGTTGCTCGTCTGTTCGTTATTCCTTCCACCACGCCCACTGATGCGACGGTATCCATCAGGCCCAGGAAGCGAAATCGAACTGGGATTCCGCCCAGCGATGAACTAATCATTAAGTCATTCATCCAGTGGCAAAAGACTCGCGCCTCAGTCGCCCCACGAGAGAACCCGAACACATCCAGAAAACAAGTGCAAATCTTGGGAACCTTTGCAGTCTGCATTCTGTTTCGAATGTCCTGTAAGCATACACTTAAGAACTTCTTTCGTCTGGCTCCATCAGCGTCGTCAACCAGATTGCCCAGTAGCCCCAATTGTTGAATAATTTCTTTCTCAGGCTTGGAGGGACTGGCCTTACAAAGCGCCTTGATGCGTTCCTTACCAAACATCAATGTGTTAAAAAGACTCCAATGTAACGCATCAATAACCCGCAACATCGCAAAAATAATTCGCCCATCACCTCCACTTGCAAAAGCACCTCCACTCCTCGTGTCGGAATCTTCACCTATTGATGGAAAGCTTGTACCCAAGCCAGGAACGTATATGCGGTGACTACCGAGCGACGGGAAGTCGGGGTATGTATAGTGAAGTCGAGCGATATTGGAGACGGCTGATGGCCCGCTAAGAGGAGCGAGTCGATTGCCCGTGCCATCAAAAAAAATACCTATCTGGACTGTCATTTCGCAAGAGGAAGCTTGAGGAAGCGGTGACGGCTTTGGAGGTTTCACATTGTCGACAGGTGGGATTCTGGCGATAGGAAATTTCCCGCCGAGATCTTTCACTTCCATGGGTTCCTCTCCTCAGACTTACTTTTTTCCAACTCGGCTTGAGAAAACATTTCACCTATAGGCCATCCGGCAGTAGCCATCGGGCCGCCTTCCCTTGGGCCGTAAGGGACCGGGTGTAGCGGACTAGAAACCGAGTACACACTGGACACCGCGCGTACTCTGCCACGGGGAAAGAAGTGGACAATTAAATCATAGGGTTCGTCATACTTTTCCACCGGCACCTTTGCTATGTACAACTTTGCATCAATAACGCTGTCATAATTTCCCTTTGCGATCTCAGCATCGTTCGCGTGGGTCCAATCTTCGACTCCCCATCTGATGTCGACAATTAGCCCAGGTCGCCACTTTGCAGGGAGCATGGCGCAACAGACTATCGAACCACCGCCGCCCTGTCTCCCGACGCTGTCTCCTCCATACTTATTCACGTAGAACCTCGAAATCATATAGCCAGGTCCGAGATGCTGTACACCAGTGAGCGCAACTGGAACGAGTTCATCGTTGGGTGATATGGCTGAAAACTTTGCGTATCCAAACCAAATCGCGGTGCCGAATACTGCGGAGAGTATCGATAGGATCAAATATTTTTTCATGGTTCAGCACTCCCTCAAATAGGTGGTTGCCATGCGGTGCAGATCTTTGCGGCGCAAAACCGGATCTGTCTGCGCCAGCACTTTATCTAGTGCTGCGTGGTGTAGCAGCCGGCCATCGGTATCAAAAACGTCACGGACAAATAGCAGTAGTTCCGTGTTCTCTTCGCACCCTGCAGAGACCCAGATTTGACGAGCTCGCTTTGCATATTCAAACGCTTTCGGTGTTGAATATTCTGCGTGGTTTCCCGGTCGCATCTTGCGCAGATTTGCTAGAAGTTGATCTGTCTCCATCGCGCTTCTTAACGCGGCGATTTGAGCGTCACTGAATACCAGCGGAGGTCTAAGTACGACTTCAGTTTTGAATACCGGGAGCGACGCTAGCAATCCATCGCGGCCATGAATTCTCCAGCCTTTGAACGGCGCCACGATCGCCGACCACTGCTCCGCTGTCAGGACAGCAGACAGTACAGGTAGCACCGCACAGTCAGCAAACCGCAGCGTAAGTTCTATGCCATCGGGCGCTTTTATATGGACAAACTCCCGAAGATGATTCTGTAGCTCAATCAACGTCAACGCTGTTTCGATGAACGAAATGCCTAATTGAGGATGCTGCGCGTTGACGAGCCGCATGACGGCATCCAGCGCATTACAGAGGATGGCGCGTTCGACATCAATCAGGATCGGACTGACAGAAATCGCCTCTCGGCCGTACAACGCCACAACCCAGCCAGGCTTGCGGCGCTTCTTCAGCCACGGCTTATTCAATGGATTTCCGATCAGCGTGGTGTCGATAAGAATATAGGTCGAGGCCATGGTTAAGCTCCAGATTTAACCAGCGCACTGTGTGCGTCAGCAGCGATCAACAAGCATGGAACACATATTTTGTGCGGAACCTTATCCCCGGCAAATGAGGCCTGACGACTTTGGCCAGGAAACGTCTGATGATCGGCTGCGTACATTTCATGCTTCCCGGAGGTATAGCCCCTGATGCCACCAGCACTTAGCTCCAGTTCGGTGCCACCGCCATTCAGACGCACTCCCTTCTTCGCTTTGAGTGTGATCCAGTCGGTATTGCTGATAATCTCAATCACTTTACGGGCCAAAATCTGTAGCTGATCGTCCTGCGCCTGCAGATCCACCTTGCCACTCGCTGCGGTGACCTTGATGCCGCCTTCATTGGCAAAAAGACTCATCGCTTGTGCAGAACGCACTGCCGTGGTCTCGCCGGATGTCAGTGAAGTGGCGGCTGCGCTGACAATATCGATGCTCGTGGCTGCACCTACTGCGATACTCCGGGCGCTGGTACAAATCACACCTGCGGGGCCGCTAAGTCCGATAATCGGCGCGCCTGCATCTTCAAGTGTTTTTAGCCTGTCGATCAAGTCGGGAAAGTCTTTGCCAGGCGCTTTCTCGCCGGCATGCTGCCCAGCTTGTTCGCCTAGCTGCGCGATCAGCTTCTGCAGTCCTTCCGCAATACGGATAAGTTCAGAGCGCTCAAGGTGCTTTCCTTTTTCCGCTTCGGCTGACTCGGCGGTTATCAGAACGCCTTGCGCACCGCGCACTGCCACACTCATGTCGCTACGCAGCTCCGCACCAGCGCCCCGCTGCGTGCCTTGACCATCTGACCGTGGTTGAGATAACCAGCCTAGATTCAACTGGCTGGCGCCGTGATCACTCGCCAACTGGGCACTAATCTCGCCATTCGTATCATCAAACCGAAGTTGACTGGAGCGTCCGCCCTTAATTTCGCGGCTCTTGCTGCCAGAAAGGTAGCGATTTCCTGGCAGGCCTCCACCACTGCTTAGGGCTGCGGGTGCGGCGGTCTGGTTGTAAAGCTGACCGATGATCACTGGCTTATCAGGATCTCCATCGAGGAAAGCAACCATCACCTCCGTGCCTACGCGTGGCAGGCCGATAGTGCCGCACTGTTGGAAGTGACCAGGGCCGTTGCCGGCCCAGTTGGACATGACTCGCACCCAGGCAGAATCAGTCTGGGTGTCCGAAGCGCCGCTGCCGGCGGCTTGCTCGTGATCGGCCATGCGGGTGCCTGGGAAGCGGATTTTTACGCGGCCTAGTTGATCGCAATGCACTTCTTCGCCTTCAGGACCGACCACCACTGCGCTTTGCATTTGCGCCTGTGGCACGTCGCAGCGCGGATCGAAGGCGGGGACAATGGTCACGCCGCGCCGCACGGCGGTGAACTGGATGTGCATGCGCAGCGGCCCGCTGGCCACCTTGTCCGCCACGTCGCGCAGTATCTGCAGTTCGGTGACGCCTTGCATCCAGCGGCTGCGGGCGAACAGACGCTCCACGCGCGCAGCCAGCGCGTTGGGAAGGTTGTTTTGCGCCAGCACCTGCAACGCGGTCACGATGAAGTCGCGCTCCTCCGGTGGATGCGCGTCGACTTCCGGGTGCTCGGCCAGCGTGAAGTATTCGCCAGCGCACAGGTCGCGTACACTGCCTTCTCCGTGGAAGCATTTCGATTCATAGTCGTGCCGGCTCATGCGCAGTTGGCCGAGGCGGAACAGGTCTTCATTGTCATTGCCGGCGTGCGGCGGCAGGATCAGGTAGTCGTCCAGGCTGGCGGCCAGTTCGTTGCCGCTCACACCCTGGTCGATGCCGCTGCTGGCATCCACCAGCATCAAGTCCTGGCCCTGTAGGTTCATGTAGTCCCAACTGTGACGCGTGACCGTGCCGGGTTGCAGGCTGCGCACCGCACTCCAGGCGGTGATGCTGTCGCGTTCTTCGGTAGCACTGTCGCGGTGGTAGCGGATGGTGCCGGCGGCATTCTGCTCCAGGCAGTCGGCATTGTTAAACAGCACCAGCGTGTGGCTATCGCCATCGGCGCGAATGGTCCAGCCGATGCCGCGCCGTTTCAGCAGGCGGCGGATGAACGCGGCGTCCGATTCATTGTGCTGCATGGTGAACTCGCGCTTGGGGTAGCTGCGCTGGCTGAAGGCATCGTTGGTCTCGTGTTTGAAGCACGTTCCGAGGATCGGGCTTTTCTGCCGCCACTCGTTGAGGATGCGCTGGACGATTTCGACTTCGTCCATGTTGCGGAACACGCGTGTGTTGCTACGTTTTTCCAGAATGGCCAGCGCGTCGCGCAGCACTAGTTGATAGCTGGCCAGGCCGCCGTCGCTATCGCCGGAGCTGGCTTCGGTGATGATGCCGCACACACTGCGCAAGCCGCCACGATCGGTGACGAATTCCAGCACGCCTGGCACGGCGATCAGCTGCTTGAGCGGCATCCGCGAGTTGGAGGAAACGCACAACACGCGGTATTCGATGCCGCCGCAAATGGTCTCTGAACCATACACGCGCTGCGGCAGCAGCATGTCGTCATTGACGCCGCCAGGCAGATCGAGGCGCAGCCGCAACGGCCGATTGTCCGTGATCAGTTCCTTGTCCAACGCCATAAAGTCGAACAAGCCGTTGTCATTTTCCATGGTGTCTCCGCTTAGCCGCGCAGTCTCCTATGGTGTCACGATGGGAAAAGCAGATTTTGATGTCGAGCAAGCAGTCCACCGACGAAGCGCATGCACCGGCGATGGTGGAGGCGCTTTACCGCGCCAAGCAATTGGGCCGCAACCGCGTGGAACTGGCGGACGCTGAATCCATTTCCTCAATCGCTGGCGCGGTGTGAGGCCAGCTGGCGGTACTGGCTGGGCGTCAGCCCGGTGGTTGCCTTGAACTGGCGGGTGAAAGCGGAGTGGTCGCCATAGCCGCAGGCTTGCGCGATCTCCGCCACGCTGGCACCGCCGTTCAGCATGCGCGAGGCGGCGTCCACGCGTGTCTGGATAATCATCTGGCGCGGCGTCAGGTGGAAGATGCGCAGGAAGTAGCGTTCGATCTGCGCCACCGACATATTCGCGATGCGCGCCAGCTCCGGCAGCTGCAAGGGCTGGCCGTACTGTTCATGGATTACATGCACCGCCGCCGCCACCTTGCGGTAGGCCGGGTTCTTCTTGTCCGCCATCGCCAGGTCGCGCGAGATGCCGGTCAGGCCGACGATGCGGCCGTGCGGGTCGCGCAGCGCGTGCTTGCGTGTCAGGCACCAGCCGGGATCGCGGTTCGGATACAGGTGCAGTTCCAGCTGGTCCTCGATGGCCGCTTCGCCGGCCAGCACCTGCAAGTCCTGCGCCATATAGGTGTGGCCGAAGGGCTGGGCAAACACCTCCGCCGGGGTCTTGCCGATCAGCGCGGATTTGTGCCGCTGGCCGCAACGCTGCACCAGCGTCTGATTGACCACCACATAGCGCCCCTCGACATCCTTGACGAAGAACACCACGTCCGGCAAGGCATCGAACAGCCCTTCCGCAAAGAAGGGATCGGCAATATTTGCGCCCATACCACGGCGCGCGGCGAGATTGTTGTCGGATTCAGTATGCATGAACTTTATTGTGCGTTATTGTGCAGATTTCGTCACTCATTGTGCGCAGCCGGTGCAAGACAGTTTGCGGCGCCGCGCCTAAGATTTATAGCATGAAAACCATCTCCATCATCGATTCCCATACCGGCGGCGAACCTACCCGCCTGGTCACCGAAGGCGGTCCTGACCTCGGCGCCGGCCCGCTCAGCGAACGCGTTGCACGGCTGCGCGCCGCCCATGACAACTTCCGCTCGGCGGTGGTCTGCGAGCCGCGCGGTTCGGATGTGCTGGTGGGCGCCCTGCTGTGCGAGCCGCATGCGCCGGACTGCGTGGCAGGTGTGATCTTCTTTAACAACGTTGGCTATCTCGGCATGTGCGGCCACGGCACCATCGGCCTGGTGGCCTCGCTGGCCTTCATGGGCCGCATCGGGCCGGGCCGCCACCGCATCGATACGCCGGTTGGCGTGGTGGAAGCGGAACTGCACGCCGATGGCAGCGTCACCGTCGACAACGTCGCCTCCTGGCGCAGCCGCGCCGCCGTCACCGTCGAGGTGCCGGGCATCGGCCCAGTCACTGGCGACATCGCTTACGGCGGCAACTGGTTCTTCCTGGTGGCCGGCCACGGCCTGGCGCTGGGCGTGGGCAATGTCGAAGCACTGACCAACTATACCGTGGCGGTGGCGCAGGCATTGGCCGACCAGGGCATCACCGGTGACAATGGCGCGGTGATCGACCACATCGAACTGTTTGCTGATTCGCGCACCGGCGCCGACAGCCAGAGCTTCGTGCTGTGCCCCGGCAAAGCCTACGACCGCTCGCCATGCGGCACCGGCACCAGCGCCAAGCTGGCCTGCCTGGCGGCCGACGGCAAGCTGGCAGAAGGTGCGATCTGGAAGCAGGAAAGCGTCATTGGCAGCGTGTTTGACGGCTCCTACCGCGTGCGCGACGGCCAGCTGCTGCCTAGCATCCGCGGCAAGGCCTGGGTCAATGCGCAGGCGCAGCTGATCCTCGATCCGACCGATCCCTTCGTCTGGGGCATCCGGTGAATAATGCCGAAGTGATCGTCATCGGCGCCGGCATCGTCGGCGCCGCGTGTGCGGACGCGCTCAGCGAGCGCGGGTTGCGGGTGGCGGTCATCGAGCAGGACATCGCCGGCGGCGGCGCCACGGCAGCCGGCATGGGCCACCTGGTGGTCATGGACGACAACGCGGCCGAACTGGCGCTGTCGGCCTACTCGGTGGCGCTGTGGAAGGACCTGGTGGGCGAGCGCCCGCAACGTCACGAATACAGCGGCTGCGGCACCATCTGGGTCGCCGCCGATGAAGAGGAAATGGATGCCGCGCTGGCCAAGGCGCACACGCTGTCCGGCCACGGCCTGCTGTGCGAAGTGCTGACGCCGGCCGCCCTGTACGCGCGCGAACCGCAGCTGCGCGCCGGCCTGGCCGGCGGCCTGCTGGTCAAGGGCGATGGCCTGGTGTATCCGCCGAAGACCACGCGCATCCTGCTGGACCGCGCCATGCGCCGTGGCACCATCACCAAGCGCGCCACCGTCGCCGCCATCGAGGATCATGGCGTGCTGCTGAGTGATGGCACACGCCATCAGGCGCAGCACATCGTGCTGGCGGCCGGCGCGCGCTCCAGCGCACTGCTGCCCGAACTGCCGGTGCAGCCGAAAAAAGGACACCTGGCCATCACCGACCGCTATCCCGGTTTCGTCAAGCACCAGCTGGTGGAACTGGGCTACATCAAGAGTGCGCACGCTTCCAGCGGCGACTCGGTGGCCTTCAATTTGCAGCCCCGTCCTACCGGACAAATCCTGATCGGCTCCTCCCGCCAGTTCGACACGATCGATCCGGCGGTGGAGCCGGCCATGCTGCAACGCATGCTGCGCCATGCCGCCAGCTTCACGCCGCGACTGGCGGAGCTGAACGTGCTGCGCACCTGGACCGGCTTCCGCGCCGCCACGCCGGACGGCCTGCCGCTGATCGGCCCTTGCGCCGCGCGGCGCGGCCTGTGGCTGGCCACCGGCCATGAAGGCCTGGGCATCACCACCTCATTGGCGACGGCGCAACTGCTGGCCGGCCAGATCCAGAATGAAAAAACGCGCATCCCGTTTGCGCCGTACTTACCGGGGCGCTTCCATGCCTGACCAGATCACCATCAGCATCAACGCCCGCAGCATCAGCGTGGCGCCCGGCGTCACCGTGGCCGCAGCTGTCGCCATGGCGGGCAACATCATCACCCGCCGTTCGGTCGGCGGCGCTGCACGTGCACCACTGTGCGGCATGGGCATCTGCCAGGAATGCCGCGTCACCATTGACGGCATGCCGCACCAGCTGTCATGCCAGACCTTGTGCGCCGACGGCATGCACATCGTCACCGCCAGCGAGGCCGTGGCATGAAACACTTTGATGTAATCGTCGTGGGCGCCGGCCCGTCCGGCCTGGCTGCCGCGCATGCAGCGGCGTCGCATGGCGCGCGGGTGGGCATCGTCGACGACAATCCTTATCCGGGCGGCCAGATCTGGCGCGGCGCGCCCGACACGCAGACCGACGCACGCGCACCGCAATTGCTGGGCGAACTGCGCGGCTTCGACAACGTCGAGTTCCTGCCGCAGACGCGCGTGATGTACGCGCCGCAACCGCAACAGCTGCTGGTGCAAACGCCTGGCACCTCGGACACGCTGCAATACCAGCAGCTGATTATCGCCACTGGCGCGCGCGAGCGGCTGTTGCCCTTCCCCGGCTGGACGCTGCCCGGCGTCACCGGCGCGGGCGGCCTGCAAGCGCTGTCCAAGGGCGGCTATCCGCTGCAAGGCAAGCGCGTGGTGGTGGCCGGCAGCGGCCCGCTGCTGCTGGCGGCTGCCGCCACGCTGAAGGGCAAGGGTGCGCACATCGTCGCCATCATCGAGCAGGCGGCGACACCGGCGCTGCTGCGCTTCGGCCTGGGGCTGCTGGCAACGCCGTCGAAGATCGTTCAGGCGCTGCGCCTGAATGCGCAGCTGCGCGGCGTGCCTTACTGGCGCAACAGCTACGTGCATTCGGCGCACGGCGACGGCACGCTGCAATCGGTGCAGGTGCAACGCGGCTTCGAACATGAACTCGACATTCTGCAATGCGACTACCTCGCATGCGGCTATGGCCTGCTGCCCAATGTCGAACTGGCGCAGGCGCTGGGCTGCGCCACCGTCGTGCGCGATGCGCAAACCGTGGTGCAGGTCGACGAGTGGCAACAAACGACGGTGCCCGGCGTGTATTGTGCTGGCGAAGGCACGGGCGTCGGCGGCGTCGACCTGGCGCTGGCCGAGGGACGGATTGCCGGCCTGGCGGCCAGCGGTCATCAGGAACAAGCGCGCAGCGTGTTTGCCGCGCGTGCGCGCTGGCGCAAGTTCGCCGATCTGCTGGCACGCTCTTTTGTGCTGCGTTCAGAACTGCGCACGCTGGCCGGCGATGAAACCATCGTCTGCCGCTGCGAAGATGTCTGCCATGGCGACCTGCGCACACAAACCTCGTGGCGCAGCGCCAAGCTGCAAACGCGCTGCGGCATGGGTCCGTGCCAGGGCCGCATCTGCGGCGGCGCCACCGAAGTGCTTTACGGCTGGCGTCCCGACGCGGTGCGCCTGCCGATCTCGCCAACCCGCATCTCCAGCATCATCGACTAAATGCGCTTGATGGTGGAGCCGCGCAGGATCAGCTGCGGCTCGATCATGGTGGTGGCCGGCGGCTCCTTGCCGTCCAGCGTGGCGATCAGTTTTTCCATCGCGGCGGAGCCCATGCGTTCACTTTGCAGGTCCACTGTGGTCAGCGCCGGCGAGGTGTACAGGCCGTACTGGATGTTGTCGAAGCCGGCCACCGACATCTGTTCCGGCAGCTGGAAGCCCAGCGTCTGCGCCGCTTTCATGAAGCCGAGCGCGATCAGGTCGTTGTAGCAGATCAGCGCATCTGGATGCTCGGCGCCCAGCATGATCGAGGAGCACATGCGCTCCCCTTCCGCCGCCGTCGGCGCGCCGCCTTCGTGGACGATCAGTTCCAGCCCGTGCGCGGTCATGCATTCGCGGATGCCGCCCAGCCGTTCCTCGTCGCGGCGCGAGCGCGGGAAGCTGAGGTAGGCGATGCGCTGGTGGCCCAGCGAAATCAGGTGGCGCGTCAGCATGTAGGCGCCGCGATGGTCGTCGCTGATTACCCACGGTATCGGCAACCGGTCCAGCCGGCCGAAGAACACCAGCGGCTTGCCCAGTTCCGTCATCCAGTCCATTTCATCTTCCAGCATGCGCGAGAAAACGATCATGCCGTCGACGCGGCGGCTCAAGGCTTCCAGCAACTGGCGCTCGCGGCCCGGATTCTCTTCGGTGTCGACCAGCAGCAGCGTGTAGCCATGCGCCTGCGCCACGCGGTTGGCGCCCTTGACGATGCTGGTGAAGTGCGGATTGCTGACGTCCAGCACCGACAGGCCGATGCTCTTGGTGCGGCCGGTGATCATCGAGGCCGCCAACGGGTTGGATCGGTAGCCCAGCTTGGCAATCACTTCCGTGATGGTCGCCTCCACCGCCGGCGAGAAGCGCTGCGCGCCATTGACGAACTTGGAGACGGTCGCCGTCGAGACGCCGGCGGCGGCAGCGACGTCACGGATGGTTGCTACGTTTTTTTTCATTTTCAGACTGTCGGAAAGCGTGGCAGCGGCTGCGCCAAAGGGACAATCTTAGCATGACGGCATGCTGGCTTATCCCGGAGTCAGTCGGCGTCGAAGCGGAAGCTGGTCCGCGAACGGAATACCTGACCCGGATACAACGCCGTGGTCGGGAAGCTGGCGTGGTTCGGGCTGTCCGGCAAATGCTGGGTTTCAAACGCAAATGCGCCATAGCGCTGGTAGCCGACGCCCTCGCTGCCGATCTCCGTGCCGTTGAAGCCATTCACGGTGTACAGCTGCACCGACGGTTCGCTGGTGCTGACCGTCATGCGGCGCCCGCCGCCGGTCACCACCGCCACCTGCGCATACTCGCCCACCGGCTTGGAAAACACCAGGCTATGGTCATAGCCGCCAGGGACCGACGGCAGCCGCGCATGCACGCTGGCGGCCTTGCGGAAGTCGAACGGCGTGCCTTTCACATCCAGCAGCGCGCCGGACGGAATGCGCAGGGCGTCGGTGTCCAGATAGCGGTCGGCGGCGATCTGGAACTGATGCCCTTCCAGCGTGTTGGCGGCGGCGCCGGCCAGGTTCAGGTACAGGTGATTGGTCAGGTTGTGCACTGTCGGCGCACTGCTGGTGGCCTGGTACTCGATGCGGAATTCGTCACTATCACGCAACAGGCGATAGGTGACGCTGATATCCATCGCGCCGGGGAAGTTCTGGTCGCCGTCCGGGCTATGCAGGCGGTAGATGGAGCCGAGCGAGCCGGCATCGCTGAAGTCCTCGCGCTGCCAGACGCGCTTGTCGTACGGCGCCGGGTCGCCGTGGATGGCCATGCCCTTGCTGTTGGCGACCAGTTGCACGGTCTTGCCCTCCAGCGTGTAGCGGGCGTTGGCGATACGCCCGGCGTAGCGGCCGATGATGGCGCCGTAGCGGCCGCGCGTGCGTTCAAACGAGGCCAGGTCCGGCAGGCTGAGGATAACATTGCGGCGCTGGCCTTGGGCGTCGGCCACATCGGCCTGCACCAGCGTGGCGCCGTAGTCGATATACGCCAGCTTCATGCCACGGGCGTTTTCCAGCACCACCTTCTCGACCTTCTGGCCGGCTTGCGTCACGCCATACGCCTCCACCTGGATGCCTGGGGCAGCCAGCGCGGAAGCAGAGGCCGCGAGCAGCGCGGCCAGTGGCGCCAGGCGCATCACAGGTCGGTGATTTCCATATGGCGCGGCACCAGCGCCTTCATCACTACCCACGCCGCCAGATAGGCCAGCGCACAGATCGCGAACATGATCATGTAGCCGGTGTGGATGTCGTTGATCGTTTTATAGTAGTCGAACACCCAGCCACCCAGCTTGGTCAGCGCAACGCCGCCGATGCCGCCGGCCATGCCGCCGATGCCGACCACCGAGGCCACCGACTTTTGCGGGAACATGTCAGACACGGTGGTGAAGATATTCGCCGACCAGGCCTGGTGCGCCGAGGCGCCGACACCGATCAGCAGCACTGGTATCCAGTAGCTGATCGCGCCCAGCGGCTGCGCCAGCAACACCACCAGCGGAATGAAGGCGATCAGCAGCATGGCTTTCATACGGCCGTCATACGGCGCATAACCGCGCGCCATGAAATAGCTTGGGAACCAGCCGCCGCCGATCGAGCCGATCATCGTCATGCTGTACAACACGGCCAGCGGCAGCACGATGGCTTCGCCCTTCATGCCGTACTGCGCCGACAGATAGGTTGGCAGCCAGAACAGGAAGAACCACCAGACGCCGTCGGTCATGAACTTGCCGAAGGCGAAGGCCCAGGTCTGGCGATATTTCAGCAGCTGGAACCAGGAGACTTTCTTGGCGGCGGCAATCGACGCCTCTTCGCTTTTTTCCACCGGCGCCACGGAGTCGCTGCGGATGTAAGCCAGTTCTTCAGCCGACAGGCGCTTCTGCTGTTCCGGCTTGTCGTACAGCCACAGCCAGAAGGCCATCCAGATGAAACCGATCATGCCGATCATGATGAAGGCAGCCTGCCAGCCCCAGATGGCGGCCAGCAGCGGCACGGTGATCGGCGCCAGGATGGCGCCGACGTTGGCGCCGGAGTTGAAGATGCCGGTGGCGAAAGCGCGTTCCTTTTTCGGGAAGTATTCGGCAGTGGCTTTGATCGCGGCCGGGAAGTTGCCGGCCTCGCCCACCGCCAGCACCGCGCGCGAAATCATGAAGCCGATAATCGACGGCACCGCCGCCACGCCGAAGATGGCGAGGAAGGACACCGCCACTTCGCCCATCGGCACCGAGAAGGCGTGCAGCAGCGCGCCCAGCGACCAGATGGTGATCGCCACCACATAGGCGGTCTTGGTGCCGATCTTGTCGACCACGCGGCCGGCAAACAGCATCGAAATGGCGTAGACAAACTGGAAGGCGGCGGCGATGTTGGCGTAATCGGTATTCGTCCAACCAAATTCCGTCGATAAGGCGGGGGCTAGCAGACTCAATACCTGGCGGTCCAGATAGTTGACGGTGGTAGCAAAAAACAACAGGGCGCAGATGGTCCAGCGGTACTTACCGACGGACTGGGCCACCGCTTGCGCATTGACAGGCTCGCTCAGGTTCATGGCATCACTTATATTGTGTTTATGGTGATGATCTCTCGGTCTCCACGAGATCATTCTCTTAGTCGTATGTCATCGTACAACCATAAAACGGTTGAGGCAAGCAGAAAGATGCGCCGGCCTTCAACTGTTGTATGACGACTTACCTGGTCTTAACCATGAGCAAGGCGACCAGGCTGATGACGGCTGCCGCCGACAGATAGTAGCCAACGTACTGCAAGCCGTAGTGCGTGGCCAGCCACGTGGCAGCGTATGGCGCCAGCGACGCGCCGAGGATGCCGGCCAGGTTGAAGGTCAGCGAGGCGCCGGTGTAGCGCACCTCGGCCGGGAACAGTTCCGACAGCATCGTGCCCAGCGGCCCGTAGGTCAGGCCCATCAGGCCCAGGCCAAGCGACAGGAACACCGTCACCTGCACGCTGCTGCCGGAGCCGAACATCGGCCCCAGCGCCAGGCCGAACACCGCGATCGCGGCCGACACCCAGATCAGCGTCGAGCGGCGCCCCTTGCGGTCGGCCCAGACAGCGGAGAACGGTATCGTCAGCGCGAAGAACAGCACGGCAAACAGCTGCAGGATGAGGAAGTTCTGGCGTGAGAACTTCAGCGCCGTGGTGCCCCAGCTCAGCGCGAACACCGTCATCAGGTAGAACAGCACAAAGGTGGCCAGCGCGATCAGCGTGCCCAGCACCAGCACGCGGCGATGGTCGCGCCACACCGACAGCACCGGTACCTTGACGCGTTCGTTCTTGTCCAGCACCTTCTGGAAATCCGGCGTCTCATGGATTTTCAGGCGGATGTACAGGCCGACGATCACCAGCAGCGAACTGGCCAGGAAGGGAATACGCCAGCCGTAGCTGAAGAACTCGGCGTCGCTCAGGGTTTCGCTGAGCAGCAGGAAGATGCCGCCCGACAGGAAGAAGCCGATCGGCGCGCCCAGCTGCGGGAACATGCCGTACCAGGCGCGCTTGCCCGGTGGCGCGTTCTCGGTGGCCAGCAGCACCGCGCCGCCCCACTCGCCGCCCAGGCCCAGGCCCTGGCCGAAGCGGCACAGCGCCAGCAGCGCCGGCGCCAGCGTGCCGATCGACGCATAGGTCGGCAGCAGGCCGATCACGATGGTCGAGATGCCCATGGTCAGCAGCGCCGCCACCAGCGTCGCCTTGCGGCCGACGCGGTCGCCGAAGTGGCCGAACACCGCAGAACCGACCGGCCGCGCAAAGAAGGCGATGGCAAAGGTGGCGAGGGATTGCAAGGTGGCGGCAGCGGGATCGCTGGCCGGGAAGAATAGCTTGGGGAACACCAGCACCGCAGCGGTGGCATAGATGTAGAAATCGAAGAACTCGATCGTGGTGCCGATCAGACTGGCAAACAACACGGTGCCGGCCGAATTGGTCTTGTGCTGACTCATGCTGGGCGCTCCTGCAGTGGGGTGTGCGGGCCATCATACACACCACCTTGCAGGATTGCCAAGCTGGCTTATGGGTCTATTTGCGCAAAGCCAACCGATAAGTCGTCAGAGCGTAGCGGCCTTACCACGCGCGCCTTTTCCTCGCCGTCCAGCAGGAAGATGAAGGTCGGCCACAGCTTGACGCGGAACGAGCGCCCCAGCGGCCGGCCGGGGCCATCCTCGACCTTGTAGTGCGTTACATTCTCGCTGCCGGCGTATGCCTGTTGCAGCGGCGCTTGCGCCGCCATGCAATGGCCGCACCAGTTGGCGCCGAATTCCAGCAACACAGGGCCCGGCATGGCGTCAAACTCGGCGCGCTGCGGCGCCTCGGGAATGTAACGTGTTTTCATGAAGCCTTTCGCTGAGCGGTTATTTGGTCTTCTTATTTGGTCTTCTTCACCTGCTTGCACGGATCGTCACGCTGCTGCGGCGCCAGCACCTGCAGGCTGTCATAGCGGCCGCCGTTGTCGCTGCCTTCGGCAAAGCCGATGCTGCGCACGGTCAGCGCCGGCGTCACCCGGTTCAGCCAATAACCGACGCCGATGTCCTTGCGCACATGGCCGTTGCCGGCGATGAGCACCACATCCTTGGGCTGCTGATCGCGCACGATCTTGGCCATCCAGATATCGCGCGCCACCTGGGCGTCGACCATGCCGCCCACCATCATCTCCGGCAGCATATTGCAATGGCCGGCGACAATCTCGTTCTGCTGCGCGCTGCGCACGGCCTCGGGCAGCGGCTGGTCCAGCTGGTAATCCTTGACGCTTTGCGGATCGAAGCTCGACTTCACGCCATCCCGCACCACGCGCGACGCATCCGCACGCGACAGGTTGCCGGCCACCAGCGGCAGATGGTAAGTCAGCGCCAGTTGCAGCACAGGATAATACAATTGCCAGTCCCAGCGCGCACCGCCCGCGACCTGGATCACGCACTGCGCATCCAGGCAGCTCTTCTGCGCCTTGTCCAGCACGTCCTGGTTCTCGCGGTCGAATTGTTCCATCACGATAACCGGGCGCCAGCCCGCCTCGACCCGCTGGCGCAGCAGCTCGTAGCGCAGCTTGTGCCCCTGGGCATTGTCATGCACCTCGCCCAGCAACAGCACCTGCGGGTTGGCCGGTCCCAGCAAATCCGCCGCCGGCAATGCCGCCTGCTTGCCGCTGCTGGCGCAGCCCGCCAATAGCGTGATCGCCGCTGCCGCCAGCACTCTATATGTAAAAATCATCTGATGACCGCTCATATACGTAAAGTTTATTTGTTGAAGAAGTGTCATTCTTCTACGCCACTGGCAAGCTGCCGGCGGGTGTTGTTGCGGCGCAAAAAATCGTTGTGACAATTGAAAAAATGATGGTAATTTATTATCCATCATGGTTTAATAGCAGAACCGTAGCAACTGCGGCAGTTTGCGCAACAACTTTACAATAACAGCATTAAATCGTCCTTAACTCCCTGTTCATGCTACTGCGCCAGGAGTGAAACCGTGAAAGTACCGTCCTTGATCTCGACTGCTTTACTAGCTTTAAGCCTTGCCGGCGCCGTACAGGCTCAGCCTGCCGCACCGGAAACTAATCATGTTGCACCTGCAACAATTGTACTCGCACAATGCGAGGCTAACGACACCGCCAAGTGCGACATGAACGCGCCTGCCGCCAAGGAAGCCGAGCCCGATGCGAATGTCATGGCATCGGAAAACGCCAAGCATGCGCAAAACGATCCTGCCTCGCCAGTACCGGAGCCTCAAACCTTCATCATGCTCATGTTGGGTCTGGTTGTACTGGGCGTCGCCTCGCGCCGTGGCCAGGCAACTGATAAATTTTTCAAGGACTGAAGCTGCCGCGCGGCCGTCCCCGAAATCCCGCCGTGTGCGGGATTTTTTACATGCAGATGCCGCGTATGCTGCTAATCGCGATGCCATGAAACAGGGCGCGGAACACGCAGCCGAGCTTGCGCCAGCCGTCGTCGGTAGCGATGATGCAAAAGAGGGTCACCGCCAGCGTCACGCCCAGCAGAAGTAATGCGCCTTTAATAACTTCCTTGTCCATGCAGACATTTTAGTCCCTAAGCGTGCAGACGGCTATCTGCGTGCAAGGCGGCGTCGTCTACAGGCGTCACACAAGGCATGCGCAGCACGAAGCTGGCGCCCTGCCCCAGCACGCTGGACACGGTGATGCTGCCGCCAAACTGCTTGGCGATCAGGTTGAACACGATATTCAGGCCGAGGCCTGTACCGCCCTGGCCGCGTCGCGTGGTGACGAAGGGATCGAACACCTTGTCCAGCATGTCCGGCGGAATGCCCTTGCCATTGTCGGTCACCTGCATTTCGATCCAGTCGCCCTGCTGCGCCACGCCGATGATGATGCGGCCCTCGTCCTCCGGTTCAAACGCGTGCTCGACGCAATTCAGCGTCAGGTTGGTGATGACCTGCGCCAGCGCGCCCGGATAGCTGTCCAGCATGATGTCCGGCGGGCAGGAAATACTGACCGTGATATGCGTCTTCTTCAGCTTCGGCTGCAGGCTGGACACCACCTCGTTGATATAGTCGCGCAGCTCGAAGCGGCGGCGCGCCTCGCTGACCTGGTCGACCGCGATCTGCTTGAAGCTGTGGATCAGGTGCGCCGCGCGGTAAGCATTGTTCATGATCAGCCGCGTGCTTTCCGACGCCGTCTCCAGGTAGCGCGTGATGTCGGACTTCTTGATGTTGCCGCCATCGACCGATGCCTGCACCTTCTCGGTGGCCTCCATCAGCACCGAAGCACTGGTCAGCGCGATGCCGACCGGCGTGTTGATCTCGTGCGCGACGCCCGCCACCAGCCCGCCCAGCGAGGCCAGCCGCTCGGCCTGCAGCAGCGATTCCTGCGTGCGGCGCAAATCATCCATGGCCTTGGCGGTGGTTGCCGCCGACTTGCGCGCCTCATCCTCGGCCTCGCGGATGCGCTGGATATTGGACTTGATCTTGCGCTGGATGGCGTTAAAGCCGCGGATCACCTCACCCAGCTCATCCTGGCGGTCATCCGGCAACTCCTCGACCTCGTCGCTGCCGCGCGTGGCCAGGTCGAACAGGCCGTCGCGCAGCCGTTTCAGCGGATCGAACACGATGCGCAGCGACAGCGCCAGCGCCGCCACCAGGATCAGGTCCAGCAGCAGCACTTCGGTGACCTTGCGGCGCACCTCGGCCGCCAGCGTGGCGTCGATTTGTGCGCGGCTGAAATTGACCACCACGCGGCCGACGATGACCGGCTTCAGCGCCGCGCCGGCGGCGCCGGAATCGCGGTAGGCCAGGTCAGCCACCACCGGCGTGCCACTGACGGCAGCGTCGTTTTCGATCGAGGAAATCGTGCCGTTTTCATTGCGCAGCTTGCCGGAGAACAGGCCGACCGAGGTATCATAGACGCGGATCGACACCAGCTCCGGCGGCATCATTTCGGCGGCGACGATGTTGTCGACCTTGGCCTTGTCCAGATCCCACAGCGCCGATGGCAGGCTGGTCTGCAAACGCGTCAGCACGCCCTGGCGCAAACGCTGGCTGCTGACCTCCAGTTCGTGGCCGAGGCTGTATTGTGCATAGGTGCCCGAGATGCCCAGCACCAGCGTGACAATGACCACGAAAAGCAGCGTCAAGCGGCCTTGAATACCAAACATCTAGCAATCTCCCGACAACACGGATTGGACGGCAACGTCCCAATGTACGGTATGGGCTGCGTCTTGGCAAGACAATGGTAAGATCAGCAAATATAGTTCAGAAGCAACCGGGAGGCGGCATGACAGGCAATTACCATCAACTGACACTGGCGGAGGTGCGACCGGGCATGGTCTTGTCCGACGTGCTGCTCGATGTGCAAGGCCATGTGCTGCTGCCGCAGGGGACGGTGCTGACCGAAGCGATGCTGGCGCTGATGCCGCGCCATGGCATCTCGGTGCTGCCCATCGTGCGCGCAGCAGTGACGCCGGAAATGGTGGCGGCGACGCTGGAGCATCACGATGCCCGCATTGCCCACCTGTTCCGCAAGAACGATGCGGACAGCGACAGCGACTGGGCCACCGCCACCTTGCGCCGCTTTGTCACCGACTTCCGCCTGGGTGTAGAGGAGACGCCGGAACATGAGTAACACCCTCAGTTACGACGACGTGGTGCGCACGCTGGACGACCTGCCATCGCTGCCGGCGGTGGTGATGGAACTGCTGAACAGCATCGACCAGGAAGATATCGACATCTCGGTGCTGGCCAAGAAAGTCAGCTACGACCAGGCGCTGACCGCCAAGACGCTGCGGCTGGCCAACTCTTCGCTGTACGGCTTGCAGGTCAAGGTGACCACCATCCAGCAGGCGATTACTTATCTGGGCTTTCAGACCACGCGCAACCTGATCACCGCAGCCGCCGTCACCGGCTGCTTTGCCGAAGGCCACTGCCCCGGCTTCGATCACAAGGCGTTCTGGCGCCACTCGATCGCCACCGCCGCCTGTGCCAAGGTGCTGGCGCGGCAGATGCGCTTCAACCAGGATTACGCCTTCACCGCCGGGCTGCTGCATGACATCGGCCGGCTGGTGCTGGTGTCCTGCTTCCCGAACCACTACTCGGAAACCATCGCTTACCGCGAGCAGCATGACTGCTACCTGCTGGAAGCGGAACGCGCGGTGCTGGGTGTGGACCACGTCGACGCCGGCCTGGCGCTGGCCGAGCACTGGAATTTTTCAGACACGATGCGGCTGGCCATCGGCGGCCACCACGACCCGGAAGCGCCGGGCGCGGGATTCCTGGCGGCCATCATTCACGTGGCCGATGCAATTGTGCATGCACTCGATCTGGCGCAGGTACAGGACGACCTGGTGCCGCCTGTGTCCACGGTGGCCTGGACTGCGCTAGGCCTTGATGAGGAAGTGTATCTGCAGATCTTCCGTGAGACGGAGTTGCAGTATGAAGAGATCTCTATGGTGCTACTCGCCTGAAGTGGCGTCCTGCCGGCACGGCTTATCCGCGCGCCGGCAGGCGCATGCGCTGGGCGCGCATCAATGATGTGCCGCGCTTCCGGCCTGAGCCTTGTCAGCAGCTACACGGTCTTCCGGCTTTGGACGGCCCTGGGCGTCGGACAGGCGGTACTTGGTGCGGCGGTCGCCCATCAGGTCGCGCAGGTCGCGGATGCTCATGCCGGTCACTTCGTGCATGCGGATCAGCAGCGAGGCGCCGACTGGCAGGCGGTGGTGACGGATTTTGCTGATGACCGGCGGCGCGACTTCCAGCAGGCGCGACAGCGCGGCATCGTTTTTCAGCTGCATCTTGCCGAGCAAGATATCCAGCAGGTGGTTAGGGTTGTAGCTTTCCTGCGAAGCGAGAGCATGATGTGCCATGATAAATTTCCTCGTTGGTTGGGGTGAACAGATAGTGCTGGTTCGAACTTAAGCAAAACTTAGAAACTTTCAACTTTGTTTTGCCTTGGCTTGATTGCCTTTCAAGCAAGATACCAGTGCACACCGCGCTAAGATTGTTCGACATCAATCAGTGGCTAGAAACCTTAGCAACAATGCTATTTCATCACATGGGCCCGGAGGATGTCGCACGCAAGAACTTGTAGGAAACTGTTACAAAGCAATTCCGGGGTCAGTTCTGCCAAACGTACATGAGCTCGTGTACGTTTGGCAGAACTGACCCCGGAATGGAATCAGGCGGTGGTGTCGATGTTGCGGCCGAGGGTTTTTTCGTTGTCGCGGCGCTGGGTGTCGGCTTTTTTGTCGGCTTGCTGCGCGGCGCGGCGGTCGGCGGCGGCAGCTTCGTCGTTGCCGCGCGCTTCGCTGCGCGTGGCTTCGCGGTTTTCCTTCACTTGCTGGCGGGTGATGGCGTCGTCCTTCTCGTTGCGCGACGCTTGCTGGGCACGACGCGTCTCCGCCGTCTGCTCGGTACGCTGCTCGGTACGGTTGGCCCGGGTCTCGCGCAGGTTCAGCTGCACGGCGTCGGGCCTGAGAGTGGAGGTAACATTAATTGCCATGACTCTACTGTAGCGCAAAGGCAAGCAAAATCAAGTTCCCGTTCCGGCAAATACGATAAACTATCGCCTGTGCCGCTTCAGCGGCCTTCTCTGACAAAGCATCCCATTGAAAACCAAAACTCCAGTCCAGCCGCACTACTTCGTCCCGGAGCCGCTCGATAACGCGCGCCTGGCCCATCTGTGCGGCCCGCTCGACGAAAACCTGCGGCAGATTTCTGCCGCGCTGGACGTCACCATTTTCCGCCGCGGCGAGAAGTTCATCGTCAGCGGCCATAACGCCGAACGCGCGGTCGAGATCCTCGACCATTTTTACGCCATCGCCAACAAGATCGTGCCGATCGAGGAAGTGCAACTGGCGCTGGTCGAACAACGCGCCAGCATGCACGCCGGTAATGCCGCTGCTGTCGATGAGGCACCCGTCGCTGCCGAAAGCGCCCCGGCCGCACGCACCGCCAAGCCACGCAAGGTGGAGCCTGTGCCGACCGGTGAGATCGAGATCAACAGCCCGGTCCTGAAGACCCGCCGCGCCGATCTGCGCGGCCGCACGCCACACCAGATTCGCTACCTGCGCAACATCCTCGATCACGACATCAGCTTCGGCGTCGGCCCGGCCGGCACCGGCAAGACTTATCTAGCGGTGGCCTGCGCCGTCGATGCGCTGGAGCGCGATGCCGTCAAGCGCATCATCCTGACCCGCCCTGCGGTGGAAGCCGGCGAGCGCCTCGGCTTCCTGCCGGGCGACCTGTCGCAGAAGGTCGATCCTTACCTGCGTCCGCTGTACGACGCGCTGTATGACCTGCTCGGCTTCGACCGCACGCAAAAGATGTTTGAGAAGCAGGTGATTGAAATCGCCCCGCTGGCGTATATGCGCGGCCGCACGCTGAACCACGCTTTCGTCATCCTCGACGAGGCGCAGAACACCACGGTCGAGCAGATGAAGATGTTCCTGACCCGCATCGGCTTCGGCAGCAAGGCGGTGATTACCGGCGACGTCACCCAGGTCGACCTGCACAAGAGCCAGAAGAGCGGCCTGGTGGACGCCATCCAGGTGCTGAAGGAAGTGCGCGGCATCGCCTTCAGTCACTTCAATAGCGAAGACGTGGTGCGTCACCCGCTGGTGGCGCGCATCGTCGACGCCTACGAAACCGCCCATAACCACGAAGCGGAAATCGCTCCCTTATTGAAAGCCACGGCGCTCAAAAATGTCCGCAAAAAATAAACTGACGCTGTCGGTACAGTACGCCGATCCACGCCTGCAGGAAAGCATGACCCGCCCGAAAATCCGCAAGTGGGTGCAGGCCGCGCTGTTCGCGCCGGCCGAGCTGACCATCCGCTTTGTCGACGCCGATGAAGGCCGTGAACTGAACCGCGAATACCGCGGCAAGGACTACGCCACCAACGTGCTGACCTTCGCCTACAACGAAGGCGAGGAGGAACTGCCGGACGACGCGCCGACCCAGGCCGACATCATCCTCTGCACCGACGTGCTGCAGAAGGAAGCGGCCGAGCAAAAGAAAACCGTGGAAGAACACACCGCCCACCTGATCGTCCACGGCGTGCTGCACGCCCAGGGCTACGATCACATGGACGACGAGGAAGCCACCGAAATGGAAGCCATCGAAACCGAGATCCTGGCAGAACTGGGGTACGCCGATCCTTACGCGGAATAAGGTATGCCAGGGCTGTCTTTTTGACAAAAGCGGCCCTGCTTTCCCATTTGGTGTATCCTATACCCCTCCGCAACAACCGGCTCACGCCAACTATGCAAGAGCACTCTAGTAGCGTCAAGACTGACGCTAAACCTCACAGGTCGCTGTTTGAACGGCTGACCGCCCTGATTTCCCCCGAGCCCGAGAACCGATCGGAGCTGCTCGAAGTTCTGCACGACGCCCATGAACGCAACCTGATCGACGCCGACGCCCTGTCGATGATCGAAGGCGTGTTCCAGGTGTCCGACCTGTCTGCCCGCGATATCATGATCCCGCGCTCGCAGATGGACGTGATCGACATCTCCAAGCCGATCGAAGAATGGATGCCGCTGGTGCTGCAAACCGCCCACTCGCGCTTCCCTGCCATCGAGGGCGAACGCGACAAGGTGATCGGCATCCTGCTGGCCAAGGACCTGCTGCGCTACTACGCCGAAGAAAGCTTCGACGTGCGCGACATGCTGCGCCCGGCCATCTTCATCCCCGAGTCCAAGCGCCTGAACGTGCTGCTGCGCGATTTCCGCGCCAACCACAATCACATGGCCATCGTGGTCGATGAATACAGCGGCGTCGCCGGCCTGATCACCATCGAAGACGTGCTGGAACAGATCGTCGGCGATATCGAGGACGAATACGATTTCGACGAAGAAGAGGACAACATCCTCTCCATCCGCGAAGGCCAGTTCGGCCCGCGCTGGCGCGTCAAGGCGCTGACCGAGATCGAACAGTTCAACGAAGAGCTGGACACCGCGCTGCCGGACGACGACGTCGACACCATCGGCGGTCTGGTCGCCAAGCACCTCGGCCGCATGCCGCACAAGGGCGACACCTTCGATTTCGAAGGCCTGCGCTTTGAAGTACTGCGCGCCGACGCCCGCCAGATCCATGTGCTGACGGTGGAGAAGCTGCCGCCCGCGCCCGTCCAAGACGACGCCGCATAATGCGCTTTCGCCGCGCCAATCCCAACGATCCCCCCAAGCCGCAACGCTCGACCCGAGGCCGGATGATCATCGCCGGTCTGGCGGGCGCGCTGTGCGTGCTCGCCTTCGAGCCGTTCGGCTGGTGGCCACTGGAGATCCTCGGCCTGGCGACGCTGTTCTATCAGACCCTGCGCAGCAGCAGCATCAAGGCTGCCGCGCTGATCGGCTGGGCCTTTGTCACCGGCTGGACCGCCGCCGGCGTGCACTGGCTGTACGTGTCGATGCATACCTACGGCGCCATGCCGGCCCCGCTGGCCGCGCTGGCGGTGCTGATGCTGGGCGCCGCCATGGGCCTGTACGGCGCCGCCGCCATGGGTGGCGCCGCCTGGCTGCGCAAGCGCTGGGCGCTACCGCTGCCGGCCGCCAACCTGCTGGTGCTGCCTGCCATGTGGGCGCTGTTCGAATGGGTGCGCGGCTGGCTGTTCACCGGCTTCCCGTGGCTGTCGTCGGGCTACGCCCACAACCATGGACCGCTGGCCGGCTACGCCCCGATCATCGGCATGTACGGTTTGGGATGGCTGGCGGCGGTGATCGCCGGGGCCCTGCTGTTGCTGTTGCACCGCAGCCGCCTGCGTGCAGCCGGGCTGGTGATCGCCATCTCGGCGGTCGGCGTGGGCCTCAGCTTCATCCAGTGGACCCATCCTGAAGGCAAGCCGATTTCGGTGCGCCTGCTGCAAGGGAATATCCCGCAGGAAGAGAAATTCAACGGCAACAAGGTGCTGTCGACGCTGAAGCTGTACCAGGACGCCATCACTGCCACGCCGGCCGACCTGATCGCCACGCCGGAAACCGCCATCGTCATGCTGCCGCAGCAGCTGCCGCCCGACTACCTGCCGGGCATCGCCCAGTTCCTGAACAAGACCAATAGCAACCTGATCCTCGGCATTCCGCTGGCCGACAGCCAGACCGCCTATTTCAACAGCGCGATCGGCATCACGCCGCGCCAGAGCGACGGCTACTACCGCTACGACAAGCACCACCTGGTGCCGTATGGCGAGTTCATACCTTACGGCTTCCGCTGGTTCGTCAACCTGATGTCAATCCCGCTGGGCGACCAGACCAGCGGCCGCGATATCCAGCCGGCGTTCACGATCAAGGACCAGCGCGTGCTGCCGAACATCTGCTACGAAGACTTGTTTGGCGAAGAAATCGCCGCCCAGCTGAACACCCCGGCGCATGGCCAGCAAGCGGCCACGCTGCTGCTGAATATCTCCAACCTGGCCTGGTTCGGCGACACCATCGCCATCCCGCAGCATTTGCAGATCTCGCAAATGCGCAGCCTGGAAACCGGCCGTCCGATGCTGCGGGCCACCAATACCGGGGCCACCGCCATCATCAATGGCGAAGGCAAAGTGGTCGAACAGCTGCCGGTGAACACCTTCGGCACGCTGGCCGCCAACGTCCAGGGCATGGCCGGCAGCACGCCCTATATCATCTGGGGGAACAAGCTGTTCCTCGCGCTGGCCGCGCTGTCCCTGGCGGGCGCATGGTTTTGGGCGAAACGCTCGAAAAATCAGCCAAAAACCGCTTAACCCGCTAAAATCATCCCTTTAGCGAAACTGCAACCGCGCGCCCGTCGGCCCTTGCCAAGGCGCGCCACCGACGATACAAGATGCTGACATTTCAACAAATTATCCTGACCTTGCAAACCTACTGGGACAAGCAAGGCTGCGCCCTGCTCCAGCCATACGATATGGAAGTCGGCGCCGGCACCTTCCACACGGGTACTTTCCTGCGCGCGATCGGCCCTGAGCCTTGGCGCGCCGCCTACGTCCAGCCATCGCGCCGCCCGAAAGATGGCCGCTATGGTGAAAATCCGAACCGCGGCCAGCACTACTACCAGTACCAGGTGGTGATGAAGCCGGCGCCGGAAAACATCCTCGACCTGTATCTGGGTTCGCTGGAAGCGCTGGGCCTGGACCTGAAACAGAACGATGTCCGCTTCGTCGAAGACGACTGGGAATCGCCTACGCTGGGCGCCTGGGGCCTGGGTTGGGAAGTCTGGCTGAATGGCATGGAAGTGACGCAGTTCACCTACTTCCAGCAAGTCGGCGGCCTGGATTGCAAACCGGTGCTAGGTGAGATCACCTACGGCGTCGAGCGTCTTGCCATGTATCTGCAAGGCGTCGAGAATATGTATGACCTGGTGTGGACCACCTGGGAAGAGAACGGTGAGACTAAAGTCTTGAAGTACGGCGACGTGTTCCATCAAAACGAAGTGGAACAATCGGCCTACAACTTCGAGCACTCGAACACCGAGCTGCTGTTCGCGCAGTTTAACAACCACGAATCGGAAGCCAAGCGCCTGATCGAAGCGCAGCTGACACTGCCGGCCTATGAGCAGATCATGAAGGCCTCGCACAGCTTCAACCTGCTGGACGCACGCGGCGCCATCTCGGTGACCGAACGCGCCGCCTACATCGGCCGTGTGCGCGCGCTGTCGCGCCTGGTCGCGCAGGCCTACTACGAATCGCGTGAGCGCCTCGGTTTCCCGATGGCCCCCGCCTTGGCCACCGCTGCCGCCGCTGAATAAAACGATATAAACGATATGACTCAAACTCTGCTCATCGAACTGCTGACCGAAGAACTGCCGCCGAAGGCGCTCGCCAAACTGGGCAAGGCTTTCGCGGACGGCATCGTCAACGGCCTGAAATCGCGCGACTTCCTGGAAGCCGACAGCATCGCCACCGCTTACGCCACGCCACGCCGCCTGGCCGTCTCCATCACCAAAGTGCGTGCTGTGTCGCCGGACAAATCGATCCGCGAAAAAGTGCTGCCGGTCTCGGTGGCGCTGGACGCCGCCGGCAACGGCACGCCACCGCTGGCCAAGAAACTGGCCGCGCTGGGCTTCCCGAACCTGACCGTGGCCGATCTGGAACGCGCGCAGGACGGCAAGGCCGAAAGCTTCTTCTACACCTACACCGCCGCCGGCAGCGCGCTGCAAGGCGGCCTGCAAGCAGCACTGGAAGACTCGGTCGCCAAGCTGCCGATTCCAAAAGTGATGAGCTACCAGCGTCCGGACGGCGCCACCGTGCAGTTCGTACGCCCTGCGCACGCGCTGGTCGCGCTGCATGGCGACGCTGTTCTGCCACTGACCTTGCTGGGCCTGACCGCCTCCAACGTCACCGAAGGCCACCGCTTCCTGACCGCGCCAGGTCAACGTGCCGTCACCATCGCCAATGCCGACACCTACGCCGCCACGCTGAAAGCCGACGGCAAGGTACTGGCCTCGGTCGAAGAGCGCAAGGAACAGATCCGCGCCGAACTGCTGGCCAAGGCCGGCGCCGACCAGGTGCTGATGCCTGAATCGCTGCTGGACGAAGTCTCCGCGCTGGTCGAATGGCCAGTGGTCTACGAATGCAAATTCGAAGACGAATTCCTGGCCGTGCCGCAGGAATGCCTGATCCTGACCATGCAGACCAACCAGAAATACTTCGCGCTGACCGACACCAGCGGCAAGCTGCGCTCGCGCTTCCTGATCGTCTCCAACATCGCCACCGATACGCCGGCCGCCATCATTGGCGGTAACGAGCGCGTGGTGCGTCCGCGCCTGTCCGACGCCAAATTCTTCTTCGAGCAAGACAAGAAGAAAACCCTGGAATCGCGCCTGCCGCTGCTGAAGAACGTGGTCTACCACAACAAGCTGGGTACCCAGGCCGAACGCAGCGAACGCGTGACCGCGCTGGCCGGCGCCATCGCCGCCAAGCTGGGCGCCGACGTTGCGCTGACCGAGCGCGCAGCCAAGCTGTCGAAAGCCGACCTGCTGACCGACATGGTGGGCGAGTTCCCTGAACTGCAAGGCATCATGGGCACTTACTACGCCCGCAACGACGGCGAAAAAGAAGACGTCGCGCTGGCCGCCTCGGAACACTACCAGCCGCGCTTCGCCGGCGACGCGCTGCCATCGACCGTCACCGGCACCGCCGTCGCACTGGCCGACAAGCTGGAAACCCTGGTCGGCATCTGGGCCATCGGGCTGGCGCCAACCGGCGACAAAGACCCGTTCGCGCTGCGCCGCCACGCGCTGGGCGTGCTGCGCATGCTGATCGAAAAGCGCCTGTCGCTGTCGATCACCGGCCTGCTGGCCGACGCCGCGAAACAGTTCACCACCGTCGCCGGCTTCAAGGACCCGAGCGCCGACGTCGCCACCTTCATGTTCGACCGCCTGCGCGGCATCCTGCGTGAGCGCGGCTTCTCGGTCAACGAGATCGAAGCTGTCGTCGCACAGAACCCGGACCGCCTGGACGACATCGTGCAGCGCCTGGAAGCCGTGCAAGCCTTTGCCGCGTTGCCGGAATCGGCCTCGCTGGCCGCCGCCAACAAGCGCATCACCAACATCCTGAAGAAGAACGAAGAAGCCCTGGCCGCCGTCGGCGAACATGGTGTCAACGTCACGCTGCTGAAGGATGTGGCGGAAGTGAACCTCAACGCCGCCGTGGTGCGCGTGCTGCCGGCCATCGACGAAGCCTTCAACCAGGGCGACTTCGCCGGCACGCTGAAAACGCTGGCGCAGCTGAAGGAAGAAGTCGATGCCTTCTTCAACGACGTCATGGTGATGGCGGAAGATGTCGCCCTGCGTAACAACCGTCTGGCGCTGCTGTCCTCCCTGCACGGGATGATGAACCGCGTGGCGGACATCTCCAAGCTGGCGGCTTAAATGGGGGCGCCGTCCATCAAACTGATCATTCTTGATCGCGACGGCGTTATCAATCACGATTCGCCTGACTTCATCAAATCGCCGGCAGAGTGGATACCCATCCCCGGCTCGATGGAGGCGATCGCCAAATTGAATCAGGCCGGCTACCGGGTGGTGGTGGCGTCGAACCAGTCGGGCATCGCCCGCGAGTTCTTCGACATGACCATCCTCAACGCCATCCACCAGAAGATGCACAACCTGGCGCAGCAAGTCGGCGCCGACATCGACGCGGTGTTCTTCTGTCCACATGCCGCCGCCGACAACTGCGACTGCCGCAAGCCCAAGCCCGGCATGTTCACAGAAATCTCGCAGCGCTATAAAATCAGCCTGAAAGGCGTGCCGGTGGTGGGCGATTCGCTGCGCGACCTGCAAGCCGGCTATGTCAGCGGCTGCGTGCCCTACCTGGTCCTCACCGGCAAAGGCGAGAAGACCCAGGCCACCGGCGGCCTGCCGCCCGGCACCATGACCTTCCCCGATCTGGCGGCGATGGTCACGCATCTGCTGAAAACCAGCACCCCGCCGGCGCTGCACGTCGTCAGCTAAACAGTTTTTGGAGTCTGCTCTTGGGTCATCCCATTTTATTTTTGCGTTCCCTGATTTTCACCATTGTCATGGTGGTATCGACCGTCCTTTGGTCGCTGGTGTGCTTCCTGGCGGCACCGCTGCCTTACCGCCAGCGCTTCTTCATCACCTCGCGCTGGAACGTGTTCATCATCTGGTGCCTGCGGGTGATCTGCGGCATCCGCTACGAGGTGCGCGGCCGCGAAAACCTGCCGGACGCGCAGGCCATCCTGCTGTCCAAGCACCAGTCGGCGTGGGAGACCATCTTCCTGCTGCCGAACATGCCGCGCCCACTGGTGTTCGTGTTCAAGAAGGAGATCCTGTACATTCCCTTCTTCGGCTGGGCGATGGCGCTGCTGCGCATGATCCCGATCGACCGCAAGCAAGGCAAGCACGCCTTCAAACACGTGGTCAATCACGGCAAACGCCGGCTGGCGCAAGGCCTGTGGATTATCATGTTCCCGGAAGGGACGCGGATTCCGGTCGGCCAGGCGGGCAAGTACAAGAGCGGCGGTACCCGTCTCGCCATCGACACCGGCGCACTGGTGGTGCCGATTGCCCACAATTCCGGTGAGTGCTGGCCAAAAAACTCTTTCATCAAGCGCCCTGGTCTTGTTACAGTATCGATAGGTAAGCCAATTTCGCCCGAAGGCCAGACGCCGGACGGCATGATGCAACAGGTGGAAACTTGGATCGAATCAGAAATGCGCGTCATTTCGCCCCACGCCTACAGCGCTGGTTAGACGATCTGGCGACTGCGGTCAAACCCGCGTCGCCCGATCCGAATCAACCAGACCTGTTCCGGGAGGGCCACAAGCCGGTGTACACAGCACCGGTATGGTCCGTTCCACCTTCGCAGAAAACACCTCCCGCCTCGCCTTACGTCTCCCCGCCGGAAACGGCAGTCCCGGTCAAAACAAGGCCGCTGGTCGCACCGCCTTCAGATCAGCCGCCGCGCCGCCAGTTGCTGGTCGGTGAATTCATCCTTGAATACGAATTGCGCCGTTCGACGCGGCGTTCGATCGGTTTCATGATTGACGACGAGGGCCTGCGTGTGACGGCGCCGAAGCGCGTCAGCATCGCCGAGATTGATGAAGCGATCCGCACCAAGCAGCACTGGATACTCGGCAAACTGAAAGAACGGCGCGAACGCCGTGCGGCGCGGCTGCAAAAGCCGCCACTGGAATGGATCGACGGCGCGCAGATTCCGTATCTGGGTGCGGACATCACCTTGCGTTTGCTGGTGGGTGGGCGCAATCGCAGCATCTACAATCCGAACACGCGCGAGCTGTGGATAACGTTGCTCCCTGGCGCCAGCGAGAATTTGCTGAAAGAGCGGGTCAAGACGTGGTATCAGCAGCAGGCCAAGGAACTATTCGCGCAGCGGCTGGATTTGTACGCGGGGCGGTTGGGTGTGCAGTACCACTCGTTCGGCCTGTCATCCGCCGGCACGCGCTGGGGATCGTGCACCGCCGACCGCAAGATCCGCCTGAACTGGAAACTGATCCATTTCTCGCTGCCGCTGATCGACTACGTGGTGGCGCATGAACTGTCGCACATCCTGGAAATGAACCACAGCCAGCAATTCTGGGACACCGTCGGCCTGATCTACCCCGAATACGAAGAAGCCAAAAACCTCCTCCGCAGACGCTCGCAGGAACTGCCGGTGTTGTTCTCCTAAATATGCTGAAGGGACCAGTCGCGGTACTCGGCCGCAGTCTCAAAAGCAGGAATATCATTTAACCGTGCTTCGGAGGCCAGGTTTTTTAAGCTTTCAAACGCCTCCTGCAAAGTAGTCAATGCACGCAAGCCGCCAGCAACATCCTCTTCAGTGGCAAGGGCCTGTATCGCCAGTTTAAAATATTCAGCAGCGAGCTTGGGATCTGCCTTCAGTTCTCTTAGCAAACTCTCATGATGAGAGACATCTCGTAGAAAAGCTTTCATCTCTGTCTCCGTTTCCAATCCTTCCAGTATCGTCTAGCCCTCTGCACGTCCGATGCTTGCGATTTTTTATCTCCGCCTGCCAACAAGATGATGATTGCATCGCCTTCGAGACCATAATACACCCGATATCCTGGACCTTTATGAATGCGCAACTCCATTATGCCCTGGCCTGCCGATGCAATATCACCAAAGTTTCCGCACATCGCTTGGTCCAATCTAAGCAGAACATGCGCCCGCAAAAGCGGATTCTTAAGCCCGGACAGCCACTCATCAAATGGAATACGCCCGTTCTCACGTACGTACCGCCTGATTGTTCTCATCTCCGCCTCCGCAATGGATAACGAAGTGGTCAGTATGTTGCGCCTCTGCTCTTAGTGATCTCGATTAAATCAAACTTCGGAAACAAACTCGTTCCTGATCGTAACGCGCGCGCACCGGCGATCCGCTAATGCCAAAATGTCGGTCACAGATACTCATAGAGGTTGTCATGAATCCTGGAGATGAAGCAGAGCCGGATACTCCCGGCACTGGCGAAGATGTTTGCCCGGTGTGCAAAGGTAGCGGCCATGCGCCGGATACGGAAGAGGACACGCCCTGCCCGAACTGCGGTGGCACGGGCGTGATTACGGAGGGTATCGGCGGCGGTTAGTGCTGCTTGCCGATCAGGGCTGGCAGCAGCGCCAGCGTGCGGCGGGTGGCGCCGCGGTGCTGGTTGGCGAACGATTGGGCGTTCAGGCCCATCGTGGTGCGGGCGGTGGTGTCGGTCAGCAGGCGGGCTGCGGTGGCGATCAGGTCGGCGGCGTCGGTGATGCGTTGGGCGCCGCCGGCGGCCAGCGCGTCTTGCGTGACCAGTTCGAAGTTGAAAGTATGCTGGCCAATCAGGATCGGTTTGCCCAACGCGGCTGGTTCGATCAGGTTCTGGCCGCCCAGCGCTTGCAAGCTGCCGCCGACGAACGCTACATCGCACGCCGAGTAGTAGGCGAACATTTCGCCCATCGAGTCGCCCAGCAGCACGTCGACGCTGTGCGGCATGGCGCTGCCGTCCAGCGCCAGCCGGCTGCGGCGTTCTACCGTGAGGCTATGCGCGGCGACCATGCTCTCCACTTCGTCGAAACGCTGCGGATGGCGCGGGACGATCAGCAGCAGTACATCTGGCGGCAAGGCGGAGCGGGCGCTCACATACGCTTGCAGTATGAGTTCTTCTTCGCCTTCGCGGGTGGAAGCGCATAGCAGCACTGGACGCTCGCCGATAGCGGCGCGTAGCGAGGCGCCGATCAGCAGTGCGGTTTCCGGCACCACGACATCAAACTTGATGCTGCCGGTGACTTCCACGCGTTGCACGCCCAGTGAACGGATGCGCTGCGCGTCAGCGTCGGTTTGCGCCGCGACCAGCGAGATGCCGCGTGCGGCGTCGGTCATCAGCGCACCGAAACGGCCAGCCTTGCGCAACGAACGTTCCGACAGGCGCGCATTGGCCAGCACTACCGGCACACCCTTGGCGCCGCAAACGGCGATCAGGTTCGGCCAGACTTCGGTCTCCATCAGGATGCAGACACTCGGCTTGAAATGGCGGATGAAGCGTGACACCATGCTGCCGGTGTCGTAAGGAAGATAGGATTGCACCAGGCGCTCGCCGTGCTTGGCGAACAGCGACTTGCCGGTGGCGCGGCCAGTGGGCGTCATGTGCGTGAGGATGATGCGGCTGCCTGGATATTCGGCCAGCAAGGCGTCTACCAGCGGTTCGGCGGCGCGCGTTTCGCCGACGGAGACGGCGTGGACCCACAGCACCGGACCAGCCGCAGACGAGGTGGCATCGCTGCCGCTAGCAGCACGATCACCAGCGCGCGACGCGACAGGCAAGGAGACAGCGCCGGCGACGGGCGACGCGGCCGGCCGGGTTGCGGCGGCGCGGCCGTAGAAGCCCAGGCGCTCGCCCCAATGCTGGCGATAGCCCGGCTCCTGGCGGCCACGCAGCCACAGTCGCGTCAACACCAGCGGCAAGGCCAGCCACCACATCACGGAATAAAGCAAACGCATAAATCAGCCCAGCAGACTCCGGGCCGCAGCCAGCACGTCCGCCACCGATGGCGGCGTACCCTGATCGCCCAGATTGATAATGCGCGGCGACCAGTTGCCCTCGGTCTTCCAGCGCGGCGAATCGGCATAAATCTCCACCGTCGGCCGCACAAAGGCGGCGGCAATGTGCACCAGTCCCGTATCGACGCCGATCACCAGCGACGCGCGGCGCGCCACCATGATCGCATCGGCCATCGACAGCTTGGGCAGCACACGCGCATTCGGCAGGCCGGCGGCGATACGTTCCGCCTCTTCCTTCTCCTTCGGCGAGCCCCACGGCAGCAGGATGGTCATCGGCGCCAGTTCACGGCCCAACGCGATCCAGTTTTCGGTCGCCCACTTCTTGGCGTCGCGTGCGGTGCCATGGAAGTAGACCGCATACGACGCCGGCATCCACTCCGGGCGCGGCGTATCGTCCGGCACCTCCGGCAAACCGAAGTCCGCCGGCGTATCCACCGCATAGCCCAGTGCCGCGCCAGCGACGATGCGCCCGCGCGCCACCGCATGCGTGCGCGGATCGGTCGGAATGCTCAGGTGATGAAAAATCCGCGAAATGCCCTCATAGCCCGAACCCTCGCTGCCATTGGCCAGGCCAACCTTGCGGCCGCCTTTCACCACGCGCGCGGCGCCCATGATGATGCCGCTCTTCAGCAAGCCCTGGGTATCGAACACAAAGTCATATTCCTGCTCACGCAGCGTGCGGAAGAATTGCCTGATCTCGGCGCGCGTCTCCGGCTTGCCGAGGCTCTTGCGCCAGCGCCGCAAGGCGAACGGAATCACCTTGCGCACGCGGGCATTCATCCGCACCAGGCTGACAAAGCCCTCCTCCACCACCCAGTCGATATGCGCGTCCGGGTAGTGGCGGGCGATGTCGGCCACCATCGGCATGTTATGCAGCACGTCGCCCATGGACGACACGCGCACCAGCAGGATATTCAGCGGCTTTTGCTTCACCATGAGACGCTTAGAACGGCAGCTCCGCGTCCGGCTTGGCAGCCAGGATCACGCTCTTGAACTGGCCCTGGATGCGTTCCAGCGCGGCAGGCGTTTCCGCTTCGAAGCGCATCACGATCACCGGCGTGGTGTTGGACGAACGCGCCAGGCCGAAGCCGTCTTCGTATTCCACGCGCAGGCCGTCGATGGTGATGATCTGTTTATTGCCAGGGAATTTGGCATCGGCGCGCAGCTTGTCCATCACGGCGAAGTTCTCGCCTTCCTTCAGGTGCAGATGCAGTTCCGGCGTGCTGTCCGATTGCGGCAGCGCGTTCAGCAGCGCCGACGGATCTTTTTCCTTGGTCAGGATTTCCAGCATGCGCGCGCCGGCGTACAGGCCGTCGTCGAAACCATACCAGCGGTCCTTGAAGAAGATGTGGCCGCTCATTTCGCCGCCCAGCGGCGAACCGGTTTCCTTCAGCTTGGCTTTGACCAGCGAGTGGCCGGTCTTGTACATCAGCGGCTTGCCGCCGGCTTGCTCGATGTACGGCGCAAGGTGACGGGTGCACTTCACGTCGTAGAGGATTTCGGCACCAGCGTTACGCGACAGCACGTCGGCAGCAAACAGCATCATCTGGCGGTCCGGATAGATGATCTGGCCATCCTTGGTCACCAGGCCCAGGCGATCGCCGTCGCCGTCGAAGGCCAGGCCGATTTCAGCGTCGGTCTCCTGCAGCGCGCGGATCAGGTCTTGCAGGTTTTCCGGATGCGCAGGATCAGGATGGTGGTTAGGGAAGTTGCCATCCACTTCGCAGAACAGCTCGATCACTTCGCAGCCCATGCCGCGATACAGGTCGCCGGCGAACGCGCCAGCCACGCCGTTGCCGCAATCGACCGCGATCTTGATCGGGCGCGCGACTTTCACGTCGCCGATGATGCGTTGCAGGTATTGCTCACGGATGTCGTGGGTGCTGTAGCCGCCCGGCGTGGCGGACGGCTTGCCGTCATGCGCCAGGATGCTGTCGTACAGTCCGGTAATGGCCTCGCCGTGGATGGCCTCGCCGGCCAGCACCATCTTGAAGCCGTTGTAGTCCGGCGGATTGTGGCTGCCGGTCACCATGATGCCGGATGCAGCGCCGAGCACATTGGTGCCAAAGTACACCATCGGCGTGGCCACCACGCCCAGGTCGATCACGTCGACGCCGGATGATTGCAGGCCTTCGGCCAGCGCCTTGGCCAGGAACGGGCCGGACAGGCGGCCATCGCGGCCAATGACGACTTTCTTCTCGCCCTTGGCCAGCGCGGCGCGGCCGAAAGCGGCGCCGATCTGGTGCGCCACACCGGCGTCCAGGGTTTTATCGATGATGCCGCGGATATCGTAAGCTTTGAAGATGGTTTTGGATAAGGTGACCATAGGGAATGAGCTTGAGTGCGCAAGGCGGTGCTGCGCGCCAGCGTGCAGAGATCGGTGCGCGGATTAGTAGGAAAGGCTAGCCGGCGTTGTAGCGGGCACAAGCTTGCATATAGTAATTGTGATAACGTCGGCGCGCAAGCCTGTGCAGCGCGCCAACCGGGTAAATCCGCTTAAAGCTTGAGACCGGAGATGTCGTTGCCGGCGTCCAGCCAGTCCTTGACCCATTGCGGCTGGCGGCCACGGCCGGTCCATTGCTGGCTGGCATCTGCCGGATTGCGATAGCGAGGCGCCACGGGACCGGTCTTGGCGCGCGCGCTGGCGCCGCTGCCGACCAGGTCCTGCACCGAGACGCCGACGCTCTTGGCGATGGCGAAAATTTCTTCACGCGCCTTGGCCAGGTCCTGGCTTTCGCGCTGTTTCAATTCCTGCTTGACGCGCTCCTGCAATTGGCGCAATTCAGCAGAAGACAGATTGGTCACATCCATTGCAATTCCCTTTATGTGTTGACGGCTAATACCACGGCGGGAATAGTCTACATCAAGCTAAAAAAATCAGTGTTTCTTATGACGTATCATCCAGCGCGGCGCTTTAAAGCGCACGATGCGTACATAAATCCAGATATAACTGCAGATAAACAGCAAGCAGAACAGCATTAATACCCAAGTGTGGCGCCAGAATACTGTGGCTGGAATTACCGCCGTCAGCGAAAACAGCCACAGATAAGGCGAGGTCAGCGAATTGCGGCGGATCAGCGCGCGCGCCTCCTTGCGGCCCACCGCCCATTGCACGATGCGGCGGAAAATCAGGCTGTGCAGGTGGATGCCGTCCGGCATGGCTGGCGACTTGCCACGCACAAACATGCGGCGATATACCGAGAATAAAGTTTCAAAGGCCGGATAAATCAGCAGCAAGGCGGCATACCAGGTCGATACCTGCGGATTGCGCATTACCAGCAACAAGGCCAGTTCGCCCAGCATAAAGCCGATGAAATAAGCGCCGCCGTCGCCGAGGAAAATCAGGCCGACCGGATAATTCCAGATCAGGAAACCGGCCGTGGCGCCGGCCACCATCAGCGCGGCGATCAGCACAAACATATCATTGACCTGCAATGCCACATAACCAAGCGATAACAGCATGCAGATACACACCACGCTGGCCAGGCCATTAAAACCATCGATAATATTGACCGCGTTGGCAATGCCAGCCACCGCCAGCACGGTCAGCGGCAGCGTCACCCACATATGAGGCAAAGCCCAGGTGGAAAACGGCCAGTCGAGGCGATCAATGCGGGCGTCCAGCAGGAAATAGCCGAGCGTGGCGGCGGCCATGGTGAGCAGCAGACGGCGCGACGGGCTGACGCGGCCGGTGTAATCTTCGACGATGCCGCCGGCAAAGGCGACGGCCGCGCAGGCCAGTAGCGCCAGCAACAAGTCGCTGAGCACCGGCACGCGCCAGATGGAAATCGCGGAACTCAGCGCAACCGCCAAAAAAATAGGCAGGCCGCCAATGCGCGCCACATGATGCATGTGAACTTTTTGCACGCTATTGAAATTGGCGTCCAGCGCCGGACCGTGCAATCTCGCTTCTTTAATGACCAGCAAAGTCAGCAGCGCGGAAGCGATAAAGCTCAGTAGGAAGGAAAACATATTATTTTATTATCTGCGTTGTATCGCAACACGCGGCATTATCAACGTGCCAACAGCGGATTGTACAGGATAACGCGCGCCCATCCGCGCTTTGCGGACCGCCGGCATCATACCAGCCGCGCCCTCCCCCGTTGAGAATGCTTACCAATCGATACAACTGCGGGGAGCGCCTATCAGCCAGCGGCTAAGCGGCCTGATCTTTGCCCGACGGCAATAGTACCGGTCATCGCTGCACCACCCTGTCTTCGAGGATTTGCAGCAGATACTGCCCATAGTTATTCTTTTTCAGCGGCTCGGCCAGCTTGCGCACCTGGTCGGCGTCGATATAGCCCTTGCGATAGGCAATCTCTTCGGGGCACGCGACTTTCAGGCCCTGGCGCTTCTCGATGGTGGCGATGAACTGGC
>NZ_FNEQ01000018.1 GCF_900100205.1 Duganella sp. OV510
ACCCCTTCCCATCCCGAACAGGACCGTGAAACGACTCTACGCCGATGATAGTGCTGCAACCAGTGTGAAAGTAGGTTATCGTCAAGCTAGTTATTTAAAAAAAGCCCGTCCGGATGCAATCCGGGCGGGCTTTTTTGCGTCTGTCACGAGTACGTCATGTAAGGTATTTAAGCTTGCTGGTCTTATAACTACACAGGTAGGGGATCAGCATGAAGAAATTTTCCGTGATGTCGCTGGCAGTATTTTCTGTTCTGGCAGGCTGCGGCGGCGATCATGAGGCCGCCAAAACGCCGGTGACCGGCGTGTTCCTGGACGGCGCCGTCGAGAATCTGGACTATGTGGCAGGCACCGCTGCCAAGGCCAGCACCAGCGCCAAGGGTGAATTCACCTGCTACGCTGGCGACACGGTCAACTTCAGCATCGGCGGTATCGCGCTGGGCAGCGCGGCCTGTGCCGCCACCATCACACCGTTGCAGCTGGCCGGCGTCAGCGATATCAAGGACGCCAGGGTGGTCAATCGCCTGCTGGCCCTGCAATTGCTCGATGACGACAGCGATCCTTCCAACGGCATCAAGCTGAATGCTGACGTCAAAACCGCATTGGCCGCGAAGAGCGCCGACTTCAACACAACGGCCGCAGCCTTCAATACCGCGATGAGCGCCAACCTGAGCGCCGCTGGCGCCAAGTACGCCGCCCGCACCATTGACGACAGCCGCCGCGCACTGGTGCGCGAGCACTTTGAAGACACGCTAGCCTCCAGGGTTGGCACGCCGTTCAACGAAACCTTCAGCCAGACCACGCCGCTGGGTACGGTGTCGGTGACCGTGACGCGTTATCAGATCCAGGCCGCCAGCAGCTATTACATTCCCTACGAAGGCAGCAACGCCAAGGTGAAGGAAGAATTCCCGCTAGGCTTCCTGCCATCCTACGGCTCGTCGATCGCCTTCAAGGGCACCAACGCCAATGGCGACCTGGAGTTCTACGGCCTGACCGACCGCGGCCCGAATGGCGACGGCCCGAACCTGCCAGCCCTGAACGGCAGCGGCACCACCGGCGCCAAGATATTCCCTTCGCCGAGCTTTGCACCGGCGTTTGGCGTCATCACTGTCGGCAAGTCCGGCGCCGTGCTGACCGCGTCGACGCCGATCAAGGCTTCGGCCTCGGTAAAAGCCACCGGCTTGCCGGTGCCGCCTGGCGCAGTAGGCAACTCGGCGGAGCTGCCAGTGAGCGACGTGATGAAGTATGACGCCAACAGCAAGGCGACTTTTGACGCCAATGGCCTGGATACCGAAGCCATCGTGGTCGACAAGAAGCGCAATGTGCTGTGGGTGTCGGATGAATACGGTCCGTTTATCGTCAAGATCGATCCGGCCACCGGCATCATCCTGAACAAGTACGCGCCAGGCAGCGGCCTGCCGGAGATCTTCCTGAAGCGCCGCGCCAACCGTGGCATGGAAGGCATGGCGCTGGACACCTCCACGGACAAGCTGCATGGCTTCCTGCAAAGCCCGCTCACCGACGGCAGCGCCATGTATGCGGTGACCGGCAAGAGCGAGCAGATCGAACGCTTCGCCCGCTTCACCCGCTGGACCGAGTTCGATCCGACCACCGGCAAGGCTGGCAAGATGTACGCCTATCCACTGGACGCGGCGGACTACCAGGATGGCCGCACCGGCAACGCCAAGCTGGGTGACGTGGTCGCACTCGGCAATGGCAAGTTCATCGTCATCGAACAGGGCGCGGCGCCGAGCGGCAAGGTGTTCAACAAGCTGATGCTGATTGAAATCGGCACGGCCACCGACATTTCCGTCGCCGCCTTCAACGTCACCACGTCGGACCTGGAGAAGAGCAGCATGGCCGGCGCAGCCGTCAACGGCGCCGACTGGAAAGCCGTCACCACGCTGAAGAAGACGTTGTTGCTGGACCTGAACGCCATCGGCTGGCAAGCGGAGAAAGCGGAAGGTCTGACCATTGTTGACGCCAACACCATCGCGCTGGCCAACGACAATGACTTCGGCATGAAGACCAAGATGTTCGACGCCAGCGGCAAGGCAATCGACGATGCTGACCTCACCAAGTGCAATATCGACGCCAGCGGCGCCATCATCACCAGCAGTTCGGCCGGCTGCAATGCCGCCAACAGCATCCGCGTGGCGCGTGGTACGGACGCTGAGCGTCCAAGCCGCCTGTGGCTGGTCAAGTTCGGCAAGGCGCTGATCGCGTTCTAGGGCAATTTGGGTGACATGGTGTCACAAGCTTGTAATAAGTTTATGGGATATTGCTTGTTTGCTCATCAACACAAGGGGACGACACCATGCCACGCGCACTGCCTAACGCTGCTTCTGCCATTCAATTCCTGCTGGTTGCCGCATTGCCGGTGGGGGCGGCGTCCGCCGCCAGCTTCGGTCCCGTGACCGGGACGCTGGTCGGCGCGCAGACCTTGAGCACTGGAGAGAGCGGCTTCATTGGGAGCAGCGGCAAGCTGGAGTTCTACACCACCAACGACAAGGAAAATGTTGTCACCATTACCGGCAACAACGCTACGCTGACCAACCTGGGTCAGATCAACGCTACCGGCCTGGCCCGCGTCATCCGCGATACCAGCGGCGTGAAGACGCTGGTGGTGACCAACGGCAGCCTGACCAATAGCACGGCGCTGATGCAGTCTTATGATAACGACGTTATCCAGATGAACGCCAAGAATGCCAGCGTCACCTTGAATAATTATGGGGCAATGATTTCGACCAACAAGAGTGCCAGCGGCGCGCAGGTGGTGGATTTCAACGCCATCACCACTGGCAGCAATGTGGCCAACAACTTTGCCGGTGCACAAATCATTGCCTATGAGGCCGATGCGGTGCGTACCGGCGCGAACGGCCAGGTCAACAACTATGGCCTGATCCAGTCGGTGACTACCGCCGGTGGCAGCAGCGACGGCATTGATGCACAAAACGCCAGCGGCGCGAAAATTGCCAACTATCAGGGCGGCGTCATCGAAGGCGGCCGTCACGGCATTACTGGCGGCCAGAAGACAGCGAGCTCGGTATTCACGATTGATATCAGCAATGCGGAAGGCGGCATCATTCGTGGCATGAACGGTTCCGGCATCAATCTGGATGGCTTCAATGCCAGCCAGGCGGCCATCATCATGAATGCCGGACTGATTACCGGCCACGGCGTCACTGGCGACGGTGATGGCATCGATGCCGATGGCGTGGTGCAGATTACCAATACCGGCACCATCCGCTCGATCAATGCGTTCAGCGCGGCGGGCGCCGGCCTGGCCTATAGCGAAGGCATCAGCATGGGCGGTGGCAGCGTCACCAACTCCGGTACCATCGAAGGCCTGGTGAGTGCCGGTAACAACAACGCGGTCGGACGCGGCATCACGCTGGCCGGTAACGACCTGGACAACGGCACGCGCGAAGGCTTGTACGCCAACGTCACCATCACCAACCAGCGTGGCGGCCTGATCCGTGGCCAGAGCGATTCGGCGATTGTCACCGTCGGCGCGGCTAGCGGCTATACCGTTACCATCGTCAATAACAGCGGTGCTGCCATCGTTGGCGGTGGTTTGACCAATGCCGCCATCAAGACCGGCCCGGACAATACCACGATCACTACCGGCGGCATCATCAATGGCGCCAGCAGCGGCAAGGCAATCGAAATGGGTAGCGGCAAGAACAGCCTGACCATTACCGGTGGCGAGATTAGCGGCAGCATCAACGGCGGCAGCGGCAACCAGAACACGCTGATCGTCGTTGCTGGCGCGGGCAACAGCTTTACCTACAGCGGCGCCATTTCCAACTTCAGCAAGGTGGAAGTACGCAGCGGCGACGTGACTTTCTCCGGCATCAGCAGCTACAGCGGCGCCACCGAGCTGAGCGGCGGTACGCTGACGCTGGTGGGCGCGCAGCGCTTGTCTGCTGACAGCGCGCTGATCCTTAATGGCGGTACGCTGCGCCTGAGCAATGCTGGCGCCGAAGGCCAGCGCTTTGCCCGCCTGTCGCTGAGCGGCGACTCGTCGGTGCTGCTGGGCGGCTCGTCGCTGACCTTCGGCGCGCTGGGCACAGTGGTCGATGGCAAGACGCTGACCTTCACCGAGGCGGCTTCCGGCGTCTACGCCTTCCGCCTGCTGGGCGACTATTCGACCAACAGCAGCTTCCTGACGCTGCTGAGCGCTACCCACATCAATGGCCAGGGCGCCACCTACGCCTTCGACGGCACCTACACCACGGTGCTGGCTGCCGTACCGGAGCCATCGACCTATGCCATGCTGTTTGCTGGCCTCGGCCTGATGGGTGTGGTGGCACGCCGCCGTCGCAACAAGGTTTAGCCCACATCAAGGCGGGCATGCTTTCGGGTTGTTACCTTCTCAGAGGTGACACTCGGAGGAATGCCCGATGGAATATGCGCAGCTGAAACCCGGCCGCCGGTTTGCCCCGCTCCACAGCCTGCTGTACTACAGCCAGCGCATGGTGACTTATCCGTCCTTGCGGCGGCTGGTGGTGCGCGCGCTGAGCGGCGCGGTGCGGTTGCGCCAGGGTGCAGGCAGTGAGTTGTATGCGTCCACGGATGCTGAAGAGGCGGCGCTGGACGATCTGTACCGCAGCGGTTACGCGCCGCTCGGCAATCTGCTGGATGACCAGCAGTGCGATGAGATCCACGCCTGGCTGGCCGACAAGCTGCTGATCGACCGCGACCGCGTTCGCCCCGGCTTTACACTGGCGCAGCGGACGGAAGCGGTACGCGTAGCCGATTATCAGTTGCGCGATGTGATCGCCTGTCCGCACATCCTGGCGCTGGCCAACAGTCCGCCGCTGCTTGGGCTGGCTGCGCGCTATATGGCGTGCAAGCCAACCATTTCCGCGCTGGGCCTGCGCTGGTCGTTCCCGGTGCCGGGCAGCGACAGTGCGCTGCAAGCTTTCCACCGCGATTCCGAGGACTGGCGCTACCTGAAAGTGCTGGTCTACCTGACTGATGTGGACGATGGCGCCGGCCCGCATGTCTACCTGCACGGCAGCCATTTGACGCAGGCGCCGGTGCGCTTGCGCTTCTACAGCGATAGCGAAATCTCCAGGGCCCACAGTGCCGACATGCTGCTGACCGCCATCGGCACGCGTGGTTTCTGCTTCGCGGTGGACACGGCCGGTATACACAAGGGCACGGCGCCAGCGTTGCAACCGCGCCTGATGCTGCAGATTCAGTATTCACTGCTGCCCAGCTACGCCTACCGCTACGCGCCGGAACACTACCAGGGGGCTCTGCTGCTCGACCCTTATGTCAATCGCCTGATTGTCCGTCCTGACGCTTGGCGTGACTGATAGATTCGCCGTCAGTCTTGCGCAGCGTCCAGAAGGTGAAGGACGACAGCACGGTCAGCACCGCCAGCGTGATGAAGGCGTGATGCAGCGCCGAGGTGAGCGCCACGCGGTTTGATTGCGGCATGTCGCCGAGATACCAGCCAGTGACCAGCGAGCCTGCCGCCAGCCCGAAACTCATCGACAACTGCTGCATCGAGCTGGCCATGGTGCTGGCCATGCTGGAATCCGGCCCTTCAACATCGGCGTAGGCGATGGTGTTCATGCTGGAGAATTGCAGCGAATTGAAGAAGCCCAGGCACAGGCTGATCGCCACGATCACGTACAGCGGCGTGCCTGCTTTGACAAAGGCGAACATGCTGATGGTGACGCCGATCAGCAGCGTGTTCACGGTCAGCACCTGGCGATAGCCGAAGCGTCCCAGCACGCGCGCTGAAATCACTTTCATGCCCATGGCCGCTGCAGCGGACGGCATCATCAGCAGGCCGGATTGCCAGGCCGGCAGCCCCAGGCCCAGCTGGTACAGCAGCGGCAGCAGGAAGGGCAGGCCGCCGACGCCGATGCGCGTGACGAAGCCGCCCAGCACCGACACGCGGAAGGTGCGGATCTTGAACAACGCCAGCCGCAGCAGCGGAAACGGCGCATCCTTGGCATGCCACACGTAGGCGGCCAGCAGCGCGATCGAGATAAAGAACAGCACCGAGGCCGAGGTCACGTCCAGCTTATGTTCGCCAAACACCTCCAGCAGCCATGACAGCAGCGCCACGCCGGTGCCGAACAACACAAAGCCGATGAAGTCCAAGGGCCGGGTATGTTCTTCGCGGTAGTCCGGCATGTAGCGGTGGGCCAGGCAGATCGCCACCAGCCCGACCGGCACATTGATAAAGAAGATGTCGCGCCAGGTCAGCCAGTGCACCACCAGGCCGCCGATGGTGGGGCCGAGCAGGGGACCGATCAGCGCCGGGATAATGACGAAGTTCATTGCCGCCAGCAGTTCGCTCTTCGGGAAGGTGCGCACGATGGTCAGGCGCCCGACCGGCATCATCATCGCCGCGCCGAAGCCCTGTAGCAGCCGCGCCGCCACCAGCATCGGCGAATTCACGGCCAGGCCGCACAGCACCGACGCAATGGTGAAAATCGCAATCGCGGTCATGAACACGCGGCGCGAGCCGAAGCGGTCGGCCATCCAGCCACTAATGGGAATCGACACCGCCAGGCTGAGGATGTAGCTGGTGACAACTGCTTTCAGGCTCAGTGGCGTGACTTGCAAGCTGGCCGCCATCGACGGGATGGCAGTGTTGACAACGGTGGAGTCCAGCTGCTCCATGAAGAGGGTGGTGGCAACTACCCAGGGCAGGTAGCGCTTGGCGGCATCGGCATTCATAGGTGTGATTGTCACACAAAATAAACGCAGCGGTCATAAGCACGTCACGTATGGGGCGTAAGTTGCGCTCATCGCTAGTGCCTATGGGAGAGGGACATGGACATCAAGCCGCCGCGCCGGACCTTTATTCGTCAGATGGCTGCATCGGGTGCGTTGCTGGGCGTGGCCGGCTTCAGCGGCTGTACCGCCAGCGGCGTGGCCGAGGATGCGGCGCCAGGCTTCCGCCACGGCGTGGCAAGCGGCGATCCGCTCAGCGACCGCGTGATCCTGTGGACCCGCGTGACGTCGGCGCGCGACGGCGAAGTCGCCGTGCGCTGGCAGGTGGCGACCGACGCCGCCATGCGGCAAGTCATCGCGCATGGCAGCGTGACGACGTCGGCGCAACGCGACTATACGGTCAAGGTGGACGCGGGAGGCCTGTTGCCGGGGCACGTCTACTATTATCAGTTTGCTGTGGAGGGCGGTGACAAGTCTGTAGTCGGCCGCACCAAAACGCTGGCGCGCAATGGCGCGAAGCAGGTGCGGCTGGCGGTGTTCTCCTGCTCGAATTACCCGGCCGGCTATTTCAACGTCTACGCCGACGCCGCGCGGCAGGACAATATCGACGCCGCACTACACATCGGCGACTACATCTACGAATACGAAAGCACCGGCTACGCTTGCGGCAATGCAGAGGCGCTGGGCCGCGTGTCCGAGCCGCGCGACGTGCTGTTGCGCCTTGATGAGTATCGCCGCCGCTATGCGCAATACCGCTCCGATCCCGACCTGCAGGCGGTGCACGCTGCCATGCCCTTCATCACAGTATGGGACGATCACGAGATCGCCGATGATACCTGGCGCGATGGCTCGGTTGATCACAAGGCCAGCAAGTACGGACCGTTTGAACTGCGCAAGCAGGCGGCGCTGACCGCGTATCACGAATGGATGCCGATCCGCGTGCCGGACATGGCGGCGCCGGACAAGATCTACCGCTCATTCGACTTCGGCGGCATCGTTTCACTGCACATGCTGGATACACGCCTGATCGGCCGCGATCAGCAATTGATGATGTCTTCGTACTACGATGCGCACAAATGCTTCGACGTGGAGAAGTACAGGCAGGACGTTTGTTCGCCGCGCCGCCAGATGATAGGCCATGAGCAGATGGCGTGGCTGGAAGCGCAGGTCAGCCGCTCGGCTGCGCGCTGGCAGATACTGGGGCAGCAGGTGCTGATGGCGCGCATGGAGTATCCGACAGCGGTGGTGATGGGCGAATGTAATACCACCGACTATTGCGCCTTGAAGCAGCGCGCCAAGGCCGATCCGGCCTGCGTCAACGAAAAGGAGCAGCGCTGGCTGTCGGGGCCGACCTTGCCGTGTTATCTGGATTCCTGGGATGGCTATCAGGCTGACCGCGAGCAGGTGTTCGAGATGATGAACAAGCATCGCAAGAACCTGGTGGTGCTGGCCGGTGACACGCACAATGCGTGGGCCAGCGATTTGCGCGACGTGCGGGGACGGCAGGTGGGCGTGGAGTTTGCGACGGCTTCGGTGTCATCGCCCGGCATGGAAGGCGGCTATCCAGACCGCGATCCGGATGACGTGGCGGCGATGATGGTGGACCTGATCGAGCCGCTGTACTACGCGCAAACCAGCAAGCGTGGCTACATGATCGTCACCGCCAGCCACGAGCAGGTGCGCTGCGACTGGCGCTTTGTCGATACGGTGTTCAAGCACGAATTCACGGCGGCGACGGAGCGCAGCCTGCGTGTGCTGCCGGGACCGGGCAACCGCCGCATCGAGGAATGCTACGAAGTTTAAGCCGGCTGGTCCCAGCGGTTCTCGAACAGGATGTCGTTGAGCGGGCGGCGTTGGTCCCACTTTTCCAGTTCCAGCATCGGCGCGGTGTAGAACTCGTGCACATGGCCGACGCATAGCACGGCGATCGGCTGGCTACCTTCCGGCATGCCGGCGATGTCGCGCAAGCGCTGCGGATCGAACATCGACACCCAGCCGGCGCCGATGCCTTCCGCGCGTGCGGCCAGCCAGAAGTTTTGCAGCGCGCAGGCGGCGGACGCCAGGTCCATTTCCGGCATGGTGCGGCGGCCGAAAACATATTGATCGCGCTTGTCGATCAGGCCGACCACCAGCACTTCCGCGCATTCCAGTATGCCTTCCACCTTCAGCTTCATGAAATCGTCGGCGCGCTTGCCCAGCGCTTCGGCGGTCTTGATGCGTTCCTCGTTCACGTGCTGATGGATGGCGGCGCGCAGCGCTGCGTCGGTGATGCGGACGAAGCGCCACGGCTGCATGTAGCCGACACTGGGGCCATTGTGCGCGGCTTCGAGGAAGCGTTGCAGCTGGCCTTGCGCCAGCGGGCCAGGCTTGAAGTGGCGCACGTCGCGGCGTTCGCGGATGGCGCGGTAGACGCCGGCGATTTCGGCGTCGGAGTAGGCGTGTGGATTCATTTCAGTGCGATCAGTGCGTCCAGCAGCGGCTGGGTGGCGTCAGCGATGCGATCCAGGCTGGCTTCGCGCAGGGCGGAGGTGTCCACGGTGTGTTGCGAGTCGAGGCCGGCCCAGCGCAGCAGGGCGCTGATCGCTTGCGGTGTATCGAACAGGCCATGCAGGTAGGTGCCGAGGATCTGGCCATCGGCAGACAGTGCGCCTTCCGGGCGGCCGTCGATGGTGAAGGCGGGCGTCGCCAGCGCGCTGCCGCTGGATACGCCCATGTGGATCTCGTAGCCGTTGACCGGCGCCTGTTCGCGGTCGAAAGCGCATACGCCCTGCACTTGCTTGAGGCGCTTCTCCGGGCTCATTTCGGTGCGCATATCGAGCAGGCCGAGGGCTGGCGAAGCACCGGCGCGTCCTTCCATGCCCAGCGGATCGGTGACTTCCTGGCCCAGCATCTGGAAGCCGCCGCAAACGCCGATGACCTTGCCGCCGTAGCGCAGGTGGCGCTGGATGCGCTCTGGCCAGCCTTGTGCGCGCAGCCATTCCAGATCGCCGCGTGTGTTCTTGCTGCCGGGGAGGATGATCAGATCGGCCTGCGGTATCGGTTCGCCCTGGCGGACGAAGTGCAGGTCGACGTCCGGGTGGGCGCGTAGCGCGTCGAAGTCGGTATGGTTGCTCATGCGCGGCAGGCTGGGGACCACCACGCGGAAGGCGCCGCGTGCGGCCTGCACCGGCTGCACGGCGTCTTCGGCGTCGAGAAACAGTCCATGCAGGTAGGGCAGCACCGCCAGCACTGGTTTGCCGGTTTTTTGTTCCAGCCAGTCGATGCCCGGTTCCAGCAGCTTGATATCGCCACGGAAGCGGTTGATGACGAAGCCGATGGTGCGGCGGCGCTCGCTCTCCGACAAGCAGGCCAGCGTGCCGATGATATGGGCGAACACGCCGCCACGGTCGATGTCCGCCACCAGCACCACCGGGCAGTCAACTTTTTCAGCGAAGCCCATGTTGGCGATGTCGCGGTCGCGCAGGTTGATTTCCGCAGGGCTGCCGGCGCCTTCCACCATCACGCAATCGTATTGTTGCAACAGGCGCTCGTGTGATTCGAGCACCGCTTGCATGGCGACGGTTTTGTACTGGTGGTAGTCGCGGGCGTTCATCTCCGCTTGCACCTGGCCGTGGATGATCACCTGCGCACCGATATCGCTCGATGGCTTGAGCAGGATCGGGTTCATGTCGGTATGCGGCGCGACGCCGGCGGCGATGGCTTGCAGCGCCTGTGCGCGACCGATCTCTCCGCCATCTGCGGTGACAGCGCTGTTGAGCGCCATGTTCTGCGGCTTGAATGGAACGACGCGCACGCCGCGCCGTTTCAGCAGGCGGCACAGGGCCGCAACCACCGTGCTTTTGCCGGCGTCCGAGGTGGTGCCCTGAACCATCAGGGTGGAGTAGGGGAAGGACATATCAATTCTTGCGGTGCTGGCGGGCTTCTTCGATTTTTTCGCACAGCTCGCGCGTGCCGGCCACCATGCGCGGACCGGCGCGGTACAGCAGGTCACGCTGCAGGCGGAACAGGTTATTGTTTTTCACCGCCAGCATATTGGCGTACGGTTTCCACAGATCGACGCTGGCGTAGTTCTTTTCGATGGTGCCGAAGACGGCTTCCGGATTCGCTTGCAGCACGGCCTCCACGCTGACCACTGGCGCGGTCACCTTCAGGTCGGCGAAGATGTTGACGCCGCCGCACAGGCGAATCGCGTCGCTGACGATCGCGCTGCCGCTCAGCGTGTAGAGTGGCTTGTCCCACACCTGGTAGAACAGGCGCACCGGTGGACGGTTGGCGTACTCTTTGGTCAGCGCGGCAAACTGGTTGCGAATCTCGGCGGCAGCGGGATTGGCGACGGCTTCCGTGCCAGCCAGCTGGCCAAGGCGGATGACGTTGTCGGAGATGCCTTCCAGCTTGGTCGGCTCGCTGTGGAACAGCGGCACGCCCAACTGGCGCAGGTTCTCGATCTGGCGTTCGAAGCCGCCGTGCATCCAGATGACGATCAGGTCCGGCTTCATGGCCGCCACGCGTTCCATGTCGATCAGTCGATTGTCGCCAACGCGCGGAATGCTCTTTGCGGCCTCCGGGTAGTCGCTATAGGTGACGGTGCCGACGATCTTGTCGCCCGCACCTGCGGCAAACAGCAGCTCCGTCACGTGCGGCGACATGGAGATGATGCGCTGCGCCGGCTTTTGCAGCGTGATGGTTTTGCCATCGTCGTCACGCACGGTGATCGGGGCTGCAGTGGCAGTGGCCGCAGCAAGCAGGGCTGCGGCAAAGATCAGTTTTTTCATTGTTGTGTCCATTCTTTGAGTGCTGTGTGCAGGCGCTGCCAGCTTGCTTCGTCGGGCGGAAGGCCAAGGCGGATGCCGCGTGCCGCCTGCGTGAACAGGCGTACCCAGATACCGCGTTCCGCCATGTGTTGCCAGAATGCCTCTGGGCGGGGCTCGGCCCACCATTGGAACAGCGGCGTGCCGTGGGATTGAATGCCATGTGCGGCCAGTAGCGCGCGCAGGCGTTCGCCGGACGCTGCCAGTTGGGTGCGCGTCTCCGCTTGCCAGGCATGATCGCTCAAGGCGGCCATCGCGATCTGCTGCGCCGGGCCGCTGATGGTCCACGGGCCCAGCAGGTTTGCCAGCTCGCGCAGCAGATCTGCATGGGCGGCGACAAAACCGAGGCGGATGCCGGCCAGGCCGAAAAACTTGCCGACTGAACGCAGTACGATCAGGCCGGCGCGATCTGTGTGTGCGGCGACGCTGTTTTCCTGCGCCGTGTCGCCAAATGCTTCGTCCACTACCAGCCAGCCGCCGCGTGCAGCCAGCTGGTCGGCCCATTGCAGCAGTTGCACCGCTGGCACCACTGCTCCCGTGGGATTGTTTGGATTGACCACCACCACGACATCGTGCTGCGCGACAGCGTCGGGCAGCTCCGCGTATGGCGTCAGCGTCATCGCGTGACCGTGGCCGGCCCAGTGGTGCGCGTGTTCCGCATAGGATGGCGCGCTGACCGCCACGCGTGATGGTGCGCGCAGACGGGGAAGCGCCTGGATCGCCGCCTGCGTGCCGGCCACCGGCAGCATCTGCGGCGCGCCGTAGAATGCTTGCGCCGCAGCGGTCAGCGCCGGATCGGGCTCCGGCAGGCGATGCCACGCACTGCCTGCCACTTCAGGCGCCGGATACCAGCGTGGGTTGATGCCGGTCGACAGGTCGATCCAGTCGTCGCGGCCAAAGCGTTTCGCGGCGTCGCGCAGATTGCCGCCGTGTTCAAGCATGAGATAACTCCATCAGTGCCGCAATGGCGCAGGCCACCGCCAGCCACAGCGCGGTAGTGCGCGCGACCAGTTGCCATGCGCGGCTGATGTCGGCGCCGACAGCGGGTGGACCGTCGCCCAGCGTGGGACGGTGTTCGATTTCGCCGTGATAGATCGCCGCACCGCCCAGCTGCACGCCGAGCGCACCGGCGCCGCTGGACATCACCGGCCCGGCATTCGGGCTGTCCCAGGCTGGCGCTTGTGCGCGCCAGCATCGCCATGCGCGGCGCTTGCCCTGCAGGCCGGGCGCTAGCAATACATAGGACAGCGCCGTCAGTCGCGCCGGAATGTAGTTGAGCACATCGTCAATGCGGGCAGCGGCCCAGCCGAATTGCAGGAAGCGTGGCGTGCGGTAGCCCCACATCGCATCCAGCGTGTTCGCCATGCGGAACAATACCGCACCGGGGCCGCCGGCGATGATGAACCAGAACAGTGTGCTGAATACCGCGTCATTACCGTTTTCCAGCAACGACTCGGCGCTGGCCCTGGTCAGTTCCACTTCGCTGGCGCTGGTGGTATCGCGGCTGACGATGTAGGAAGTAAGGCGGCGTGCATTTGGCAGGTCCTGGTGTGCCAGCGCGTCGGCAATTGGCAGGTTGTGATCGCGCAGGCTGCGCATGCCGAGGCAGAAGTACAGCATCATGGCATGTGCCGCAGCTTGTGCGGGTGGCGCGGCCAACGCCCATATCAGCAGCGCCGGCAGCGCGGTCAGCGGCAGCACGGCCAGCATCCATGCCAGCACGCCACGCGCGTAGCGCATGCCGCTCAGGTTCAGGCGGCGTTCCAGTGCGATCGCCCAATTGCCGAAGCCAACCAGCGGATGCCAGCGGCGCACTTCGCCCCACCATAAGTCCAGCAGCACAGCCACCACCATCAACAGCGCGATGGTGGAAAAATTCAAGCCAGTCAGCACGTTTATCCTTTGAGGACCAGCGGCAGGCCGGCGGCGACGAACACCGCGCGGTCGCAGATGGCTGCGACCGACTGGTTCAGGCGCCCTTGCTCATCCATGAAGCAGCGCGACACGGCGCCCATCGGCATGATGCCCAGTCCAACCTCGTTCGACACCAGCACCACGTCGCTGCTGCATTTGGTCAGCGCACTGGCCAGCATGTCCTGCTGTTCGTGGAACAGCGCCGGCAGTGTAATCTCGCCGACGTCCGGATATTCGTGGCCGCCGCTGAACAGCAGGTTGCTGAGCCAGAGCGTCAGGCAGTCGACCATGATGAAGCGCTCCGGTGAGGACCAGCGCAGCAGCTGGTTGCCCAGTGCCAGCGGTTCTTCCACCGTGATCCATTCGGCCGGGCGGCCAGCGCGGTGATGCGCGATGCGCGCGGTCATTTCGCTATCGCCGGCGGTGGCGGTGGCGATGTAGACGACTTCCTTGCCCGATTCGGCGGCCAGGCGCTCAGCGTAGGCGCTCTTGCCGGAGCGTGCGCCGCCCAGAACCAGTGTACGTGTCATGTCTCACTCCTGAGGAACAAAGCGGCCGTTGCCGCCGGATTGGATGGGAAATAGGCGTGAAAATACGAAGCTGTCAGCGAACCGACGCGATACCAGGCTTCTCCCTGTATAGCGGAGGGATGCTTGACAGTGTACGCCGCCGGTTCCACCCTGGTGTCCAGTTTTGAATAGTGGAACGTATGGCCGCGCAATACACCGTGTGGCGTGGGCAGTCCCTGTGGGCCAAGACCTGCCAGACGTGGCTGCATTGCCACAGCGCCTGGCAGCAGCCCTGCCATATCCCATACCGCGCCGCTCTTGTCGGCCAGCGTATCGGCCAGCGCCATCATGCCGCCGCATTCGGCGACGATGGGTATGCCGGCGGCATGGGCGCTGCGGATCGAGGCCTGCCATGTCGTGGCTTGCGCCAGCTGTTCGGCATGTAGCTCGGGATAGCCGCCAGGGAGATAAATGGCGTCCGCCTCCGCTGGCACGGCGTCGTTCGCCAGTGGCGAGAAGAAGGTCAGCGTAGCGCCCATGTCGCGTAGCAGGTCGAGGTTGGCCGGATAGAGGAACATGAAAGCGGCATCGCGTGCGATGGCGATGGTTTTTCCTGCCAGTGCGCGCGGCGTGACGGCCACCGGGGCCGGGGCGATATCGATGTCGCGCAGCTTGTCCCACGCCGCCTCGTCGAATGTCAGCTGCTGTGCGAGATCGTCGAGCAACTGGTCGATACCATCCACTTCTCCCGGCAGCACCAGGCCAAGGTGGCGCTCAGGCAGCGACTTGCCTTGTTTCGGCAGTGTGGCGAACAGGGGAATCTCGCGCAGCGATGCGGCCACCATCTTCGCGTGGCCTTCGCTGGCGATGCGGTTGGCGATGACGCCGGCCATCTCCGCCGGGCCATAGTCGCGCAGACCGTGCACCAGCGCGCCAGCGGTTTGCGCCATGGCGCCGGCATCGATTACCGCCATCACCGGCACGCCAAAGGCGCGCGCAAGGTCGGCGGAAGAGGGCGTGCCGTCGTACAGTCCCATGACGCCTTCGATCAGGATCACGTCCGCCTCGGCGGCTGCTTGCGACAGCTGCTGGCTGCACAGGTCCTGGCCGACCATCCACAAGTCCAGCGACCGCACGGGCGCACCACTGGCGCGTTCCAGCACCATCGGGTCGATGAAATCCGGGCCGCACTTGAACACGCGCACGCGCTTGCCCATGCGGACCAGCTTGCGCGCCAGCGCGGCGGTGATGGTGGTCTTGCCTTGGCCCGAAGCGACGGCGGCGACCAGCAATGCCTTTACCATTCGGTCCCCGCTTGCGCGCCGATGCCGGCCTTGAAGGCGTGCTTCACCACTTCCATTTCGGTGACGGTGTCGGCGATTTCGATCAGTTCAGGCGGTGCGCCGCGGCCGGTAATCACCACGTGCTGCATCGGCGGGCGCGCCAGCAGGTCGTTGATGACGGCTTCCACATCCAGGTATTTGTACTTCAACGCGATGTTCAGTTCATCGAACACCACCAGGCCGATTTCCGGATCGGCCAGGAATAGCCTGGCCTGCTCCCACGCCTGCTGCGCCTTGGCGATATCACGTTCGCGGTTCTGTGTCTTCCAGGTGTAGCCCTCGCCCATGGCGTGGAAGCTGATCTCTTCGGGAAAACGGCGCAGGAATTTCTCTTCGCCGGTCTGCATCGCGCCTTTGATGAACTGCACCACGCCCACCTTCATGCCATGGCCCATGGCGCGGATTGCCATGCCAAAGCCGCTGGAGCTTTTGCCCTTGCCGTTGCCGGTGTTGACGATGATGATGCCGATCTGTTTGTCGGCGGAGGCGATCTTAGCGTCGATGATGGCCTTCTTGCGCTCCATGCGCAGGCGGTGACGTTCGTTGATGTCGTCGCTCATGCTGTCTCCTCGTTCGGAATAAAGATGCTGCGTGTGCCGTGCTGGATCACGTCGATCGGATGGCCGAGGTAATCGCTGAGGATATCGGCTTGCATCACTTCAGCCTTGGCGCCAGCCAGCCAGCGGCCATCGCCTTTCAGCAGCAGCGCGTGGGTGGAGACGCTGTGCGCCAGCGTCAGGTCGTGGCCGATCATGACTGCGGTTTTGCCCTGTTCGCGGCACAGGCGCGCCAGGATGTTCATCACGCTCACCTGGTGCGCCAGATCCAGCGCGTTTGCCGGTTCATCCAGCAGCAGCAGCGGCGTGTCCTGCGCCAGCATGGCGGCAATCGCCACGCGCTGGCGTTCACCACCGGATAGCGTGCGCACGTCGCGCGCCGCCAGGTCGGCCACTTCCATCGCTTCCAGCGATTTGATGGCGATGGCGTGGTCGTCGCTGTTTTCCCAATAGCGGTTGTCGTGATAAGGGTGGCGCGCCGACAGCACGGTTTCGATCACGCTGTAGGAGAAGGCGTCGCTGCGGCTTTGCGCGAGGAAGGCGCGCTGGCGCGCCAGTTCGTCCAGCGGCCAGTCGGCCAGTTCGCGCCCCCCCAGCGACACATGGCCGCCATCCGGGGCGCGCAGTCCCGCCAACGCACGCATCAGGGTGCTTTTGCCGGCGCCATTGCGGCCGATGATGCTCCAGCATTCGCCTTCTTGCACCAGCCAGTCGAGATCCTGGATCAGCTGGCGCTGGCCGGCTTTCAGTGAGAGTTTGCAGGTGGCGATCATCATTTGCGCAGCCGGTGCAGTTGGTACAGGAAGACCGGCGCGCCGATCAGCGCCGTCACTACGCCCACCGGCAGTTGCTGCGGCGCGATGGCGGTGCGGGCCAGCGTATCGGCCAGCATCAGAAAGCTGCCGCCGGCCAGCGTGGCGGCCGGAATCAGCAGGCGGTGATCCGGGCCGACAGCAAAGCGGCAGGCATGCGGCACGATCAGGCCGACGAAGCCGATCGAGCCGGCGCTGGTGACCGCGCTCGCGGTCAGCAGGCCGGAGACGAAGAACAAGCCTTTGCGCAGCACGCCGACGCGGATGCCCAGCGTGGCGGCGGCTTCGGCGTGCAGCGCCATCACGTTCATGGCGCGCGCGTTGCGCAGCGCGAACGCCAGCGCGCCGATCAGCACCAGCCATGGCATCCAGCGCATCTGCGCGCCGGACAGGTCGCCGATCATCCAGAACACCATGCTGCGCAGGCGGCTTTCCGGAGCGATGGACAGCATCAGCGTGACCAGTGCCATGCAGCCGGAGGAGAGGATGGCGCCGGTCAACAGCAACTGGGAGGTGCCGGCTTCCGCCGCCGTGCCGCCGCGCAGGTCGCGCCGGGCCAGCACATACAGCATCATCGAGACGGCGACGGCACCGCCGAATGCTGCGGCGTCCACCACCCAGGCGGCGTACATGAACATCAGCGCGGCCAGCGCGCCGACGGAGGCGCCGGCGGACAGGCCGAGGACATAAGGGTCGGCCAGCGGGTTGCGCAGCAGCGCCTGCATCATCACGCCCGCCAGCGACAGCGCGGCGCCGGTGACGAAAGCGGAGACCGCGCGGCTGGCGCGCAGGTCGAGCAGGGTGGCTGCCAGCGTCGATTGCTGGCCATGCAGCAGCTCATTCAGCGCTGCGGGAATATCGGCGAGGGGAATCGAGACCGAACCGGTCATGCCCGAGAAAATCAGGCAGGCAACCGCGAACAGCAGCAACCCGATCAGGGTGATGGCGGCGCGCTGTCGCAGATTGCGGGAGAAAGAATGCATGCACTGCTTTCAAAATAAAACTGCCGGGGAGTCATCCCCGGCAGGGTACACCATTATTTGTAGCCGTAGCGGATGCCGGCAAACACTTTCGAACCAGGCGTGACGTAGTAGCGCGCCAGGTCATACTGCTTGTCGCCGACGTTGTTCCAGCGGACCAGCGCCGACCAGTCCTTGTTGACGGCGTAGGTCGCGTACAGGTTTACCAGGCCATAGCCGCCCAGGCGGTTCTTGTTGGCCGCGTCATCAAAACGGTCACCCGAGAACTCCAGCTCGACGCCGGCTTTCAGCGCGCCAATACGATAGTCGGCGGTCACATTGCCGTGCTTTTTGGCGCGGCGCGCCAGGCGCTTGTCGGTGGTCTCGTCCTTCGGATCCTGCAGGTCGATGCTGGCGGCCAGGTTGATGCCGGCCAGCTTGGTCGTGCCGGCAATGGTCACGCCTTCCAGCATTGCCTTGTTGACGTTGTAAGCGCAGCCGAAGGTATAGCCAGCGTAAGGGCATGGCGTGGTGTTGACCAGCATGTCGGTCAGCTTGTTGTGATAGTAGTTGGCGCTCAGCGCGTTTACGCCATCATCCCAGCGCAGGCCGATCTCGGCGTTCTTGCCTTCTTCCGGCTTGTTGGCCGGATTGCCGTAGCCTGGGTAGTACAACTCGTTGTAGGTCGGCGCGCGGAAGCTGGTGCCGTAGCTGGCGGTGGCGCGCAGCTGTGGCGTGATGTCGTAGCCGTAGCCGATCGAGCCGGTGTTCTTCGAGCCATAAACGGCGTTGTCGCGGCGGACCGACGCGTTCAGCAGGCTGGCGCCACGGCGCGCATTGTACGAAGCCGCCCACGAATTGGTGGTGCGGTCGCGGTTCATTGCGTCGGCACCGTTGGTCGACACTTCTTCCTTGCGGTGATCGTACAGCACCTGCACGATGTCTTCGCCGATGCGGATGTCGTTTTGCAGCGTGATGGTGGTCTGCCTGGTATCGATGCGCGAGTAGCCGGAAGCGGCGGCGCTGCCCCAGTTCTGGCCCTTGTCTTCGCTTTGCGAATACTGCAGCAGGGTGTCGACGTTGGAGACGAATTTGGCCTTGCCGTAGATGGCGGCGGTTTGCAGTTCCGCTTTGCTGCGCACGTCGTAGGCTGAGGCGCCGTTGTCGTATTGCGAATCCAGTTTGCTGTGCAAGAACAGCGCGCCGGCTTCATAGCCGGGTGCGATCTGCAGGCCGAACTGGCCGGAGACATTTTCGCGGTCGTAGCCGTCGTCGTCCTTGTTGTAGCTGGACAGGCCTGGACGGGTGGCCGAGTAGCCATCCGATTTTTCCTTGCCGGCGCTGATGGCGTAGCTGAAGCTGTGCTCACCGCCGGTGGCGCCGGACAGCGTGGCGTCCACTTCGCGCGTCTTGTCGCTGCCGTAGCCGGCGAAGGCCGTTACCGCAGGCGCGCCCTGGCCCTTCCTGGTGAAGATCTGGATCACGCCGCCGATGGCGTCGGCGCCATACAGGGAGCTCAGTGGGCCGTAGACGATTTCGATGTGATCGATGGCGGTCAGCGGAATAGCGCTCCAGTTGGCGGCGCCGGTGGTCGAGGAACCGATGCGCACGCCGTCGACCAGCACGATGTTCTGGTTGCTGTTGGCGCCACGGATGTAGACGCTGGACGAAGTGCCGGCGCCGCCGTTACGGGCGATCTCGATGCCGCGCTGGCGCTGCAGCAGGTCGACAATTGAACCGGCGCCGGATTCGGCGATCTGCTCGGCGTTGATGGTGATGGTGTCGCTGATGACGTTGGCCAGCGGCTGGGCGGTGCGGGTGGCGGTAACGACGACGGTGTCGGTGGATTCGGCGTGCGCATGGCAGGCAGCCATGGCCAGCGCCAGCGACGTCAGGGCCGCAGGACGGGAAATACGGAGAGTCATGATAAACGTTCTGTTAATAGCAGCTTGGCAACCGGCCGACGTCCCCGTAGGCCAATTGTGAACAGAAGCGGGGCGCGCCCGCTTCCACCTGATTTGGCCGGTATCCGGGCTGACAAGTGGCACCGCCTTACCTTCCCATGCCGTGGCACAGTGGTTGTCAGAGGCGGTTTGTCGCAGAGTGAGCGACGCTTGTTTACCGTTGCGGGGGCAGCACACGTAGGCCTTTTCTATCGGCTCCGTGTTTCCCGTTTAACTGCGCATCTGGACAGACGCGCGGGCACCAAAACCCGCACATTATACGGGTTTAAAGGTGCAAAGTGGCGCCGTAGGGGATTTGATGGGCGGTTTTTGCGGCTTGCAGGGCCATCTCCTCAGGGGCAAGTCCTGCGTGGCGTGCGGCCAGCAAACGCATGCTGCCGGCGTGGCAGATGATGACGGCGTCGCCATCCAGCGCATTGTAAAAGTCAGTGATGCGCGTGGCCATTTGCAGCACGCTTTCGCCGCCGCCGGGACGATAGTGGACCATGTCGGCGGCCCATGCGTCGATGTCGGCGCGCGGGATGGCGTCCCATGGTTGCATCTCCCACGCGCCGAAGTGCATCTCGGCCAGGCGGGCGTCGTGGCGCGGCGCCGGCGACAGGCGCTCGGCCAGTTCGGCGCAGCGGCGCAATGGACTGGAATAGACCGGCAGGCCTCTTGGCAGCTGTAATGCGGTCAGCGCTTGTTCCAGTTGGCCGGGCGCGATGGCCAGGTCGGTGCTGCCATAGCAGACGCCCGGCGCGACCAGTGGTTGCGGATGGCGTACCAGGATCAGCTTCATGGATGCAGGCTGGCCAGCGCGCACATATAGAAGCTCACTTCCGTCACCTGCTGCACGGCGCCCAGGCAATCGCCGGTGTAGCCGCCGATGCGGCGCACGCATTTGCGCGCCAGCCAGATGGTGGTGATGGCGGCGATGGGCACGCCGTACAGCAGCGCATTGACCGGCAGCCAGCGCAGCTCCAGTATCACCAGTGCGGGCAGGGTGGCGGTAACGGCGGCGATCAGGAATTCGCCATTGCGCATTTTTTGCGCCAGCGGCTTGGCTTTCCCTTCGGCGCGCGCATAGTCGAGGCGCCAGATCAGCGAGGTGGCCATCAGGCGCGAAAACGGATGCGCAATCAGCAGCGCGCCGATGGCGGCCAGTGGTGGCAGCATGGACAGCGTCACCAGCTTGAGTGCCAGCATGCAGATGGTGCCGATGGCGCCATAAGCACCGATGCGCGAGTCCTTCATGATCTCCAGCACACGTTCCGCCGACATGCCGCCACCGAAGCCGTCGCACATATCGGCAAAGCCGTCTTCATGGAAGGCGCCGGTAACGTAGATGCCAGCGGCAGTGGACAGCACTGCCGCCACCGGCGCCGGCAGAAACCAGCTGGCGATGGCGTAGACGGCGCAGGCGATCGCCGCAACCACCACGCCCACCAGCGGGAAGTAGCGTGACGCCTGGTTCAGCCACGCCGGATCAAAGCCCACCCAGCCGGGAATCGGCAGGCGGGTGAAGAATTGCAGCGCGGTGAAGAACAGGCGGAGCTGGTGCATATTATTCGGACTTCTCGCTGACCTGGGCCGATTCGAAGGTGGCCATCTGCTTGAGGAAATTGGCGGCGGCGTGCAGCAGCGGCATTGCCAGCGCGCAGCCGGTGCCTTCGCCCAGGCGCAGGCCGAGGTTCAGCAGCGGCTGGGCGTCCAGTGCCGTCAGCATCTGCTGGTGGCCGTTCTCATCGGAGCAGTGGGCGAACACGCAGTAATCGAGGATGGCAGGCTGCATGCGGGCGGCGACCAGCAGCGCGCTGGTGACGATGAAGCCATCGATCAGGAGCACCTTGCGCAGCTCGGCTGCCTCCAGCATGGCACCCGCCATCATGGCGATTTCCAGACCGCCGAAGGTGGCCAGCACCTCCAGCGGTCCGGTGGCGTGGGCGTGTTTGGCGACAGCGGCTTCGATAACGCGCTGCTTGTGCAGGATGCCTTCCGGCGACAGGCCGGTGCCGGCGCCTACGCATTGCGCGACCGGAATGGCGGTCAGCTTGTGCATCAGCGCGGCGGCGGCGGTGGTATTGCCTATGCCCATTTCGCCGAAGCCGACCACATTGCCTTCCAGTTCGGCGGCCAGCGCGGCGCCGACAGCCAGTGCGGTCTGGCACAGGTCGTGGCTCATGGCAGGTTCGTGGGCGAAGTTGCGGGTGCCGTGCGCCAGTTTGCGGTCGGTCAGGCCATCGCGTGCGCCAAAGTCGTGGTTGACGCCGGCATCGACCACGCGCAGTGCGCAACCGGTCTGTGCGGCAAAGACGTTGATGGCGGCGCCGCCAGCGAGGAAGTTCTCGACCATTTGCCAGGTGACGTCCTGCGGATAGGCCGAGATACCTTCGGCCACCACGCCATGGTCGGCGGCAAACACTAAGATGGCAGGCTTGGTGATGGTGATGTCGCGTGTGCCCTGTATCAGGCCGATCTGTTTGGCCAGCCGCTCCAGTACGCCCAGGCTGCCCAGCGGCTTGGTCTTGTTATTAATAGCGTCATTGAGCCGGGTGGCGAGCGCGTCGTGATGGATAGGCGTGATGGACATGAGGCTGTGTGGTGTATCGAAGAATTTAATATTCTACCCTTGCCAGACTGCACGGGCCTTGCTATAGTTCTGTCCCTCGCAACGCAACACATGCAAATGTTAAGTGAAGCGAGAGAAAAAGATGGTTGACGAAATGCTGCAAACGCTTCATACTCTTCCTTCTTCGCTGATGAACAAAACGCTTCTTCAGCTAGCAATACAGAATGATCTTTAAAAATTAACAGTCGATAAGTGTGGGCATTTGGTGCTGCAACAAAAAGCATTAAATGCTCAACAAAGAAATATTCAGTAGAAATACTGTCAGTATTTTTGAGAAGAGCGAACCAGTGACCAGCAGTGG
>NZ_FNEQ01000019.1 GCF_900100205.1 Duganella sp. OV510
CCACTGCTGGTCACTGGTTCGCTCTTCTCAAAAATACTGACAGTATTTCTACTGAATATTTCTTTGTTGAGCATTTAATGCTTTTTGTTGCAGCACCAAATGCCCACACTTATCGACTGTTAATTTTTAAAGATCATTCTGTATTGCTAGCTGAAGAAGCGTTTTGTTCATCAGCGAAGAGGCAAGATTATGAAGCATTACAACCATCTCGTCAAGCTCTTCTTTTTTCTCGTTTCGCTCTGTATCAGATACATCGTTTCGCGAGGGACAGAATCATACCAAGGCATCCGCTGGTTTGACAAGGGCTTTTTTCAAGCCGTCTGCAACTAGCGCAATCACTAACGCGCCGGCGCCTATTCCCATCAGCAGCCGATGGTTGCCGCCGCTGTGCGCAAACACATAGGAATAGGTGTAGCCGGCCAGTGCCTGGAACAAGGCGAACACCGTAGTCGCCTTGCTCCACACCACATTCTGCGCATGCGCATCGCCATCCAGGATGCGCTGCACCCGGCCCAGCGTAATCGGCACGATGCCCGGCGGGAAGGAGCCAATCACCAGCGTCGCCAACAGCAGCAGCATATGGTTGGTCGAGAACATCATCAGTGCAACCGCGCCTACCTGCAGCCAGATCGCCAGGTGGCTGGTCAACGCCGGGCCGGCGCGGTCGGACAGCGAGCCATAGACCATCGGACCAATGATCGCGCCGACGCCGTACACGATCCAGAACAGCGACGCCGTGTGCGTACCCCAGCCCAGGCCGCGCGCCACATAGTCAACCAGGAACACCATCATCGGCACCAGCCCGACCGCCATCAGCGCGTATTGCAGATACAGCAGATTCAACTCCACCCGCACCGCCGCCTGCGTTGCAGCGCCCGGCTCGCCCACCGGCACATGCGTATGCACCGCATGCGGCCAGCACCACCAGCTCACCACGCTCAGCAACAGCGACAGCACACCGAGACCCAGCCAGGTCGCCCGCATGCCCATGTCCAGCAGCAGCGGCACCACCGTACCCGATGCGGCAATGCCCAGCCCGATACCGAGGAAGATAGCGCCGCTGGCCATGCCCTTGCGGTGCGCCGGCACATGCGGCAGCACAGTCATCGCCGCCAACACCATGATGATGCCGCCGGAAACGCCCGACATCAGGCGCCAGCCAAAGAACCAGCTGACCGACAACGGAAACGCACAGGCAAAGAAGGCTGCGGAAGTCAGCAGCATCATGGCGCGCAAAGTCCGCCGGGCGCCATAGCGGCGCGCCAGCGGCCGCCCCAGCAGGGCGCCGACCAGGTAGCCCACCAGATTGGCGGCACCCAGGTAGATCACATCCTTGGCGACAAACCAGTGTGCCTCAATCATCGGCGGTATCAGCGGCGTATAGGCAAAGCGCGCCAGCCCGATCCCTACCAGGCTGGCACACAGGCCGGCAAATATGGCGCGCGCTGTGGCGCCCCGGTCTTCTACGGTATTCATCAAAAATTCCTCAATGCACAAATCATGTTTGACAGCATAGTCAAACTTGACAGCGATGTCAAACATGCCGATAATTCTTTCCATGGCAGGCATAAAACAATTCAACGAAGACGAAGCGCTGGACCTGGCAATGCACGTGTTCTGGCGCCAGGGCTATGGCGCCACCTCGATGCCCGACCTGGCGAAAGCCACCGGCGTGCAGCGCGGTTCGCTCTATCACGCCTATGGCGACAAGCAGTCCATCTTCCTGCTGGCGTTCGAGCGCTATCGCCAGCACTACCTGGAGATGGTGCGCGAGCGCATGCGACTGGACGATCCGGAAGCCGCTCTGCGTGCCTACTTTGCGTATGTGATCAACTCGATGTCGGTGCCGGTGCCGCAGCTGGACGGTTCGCCATCATCGCGCACGCGCGGCTGCCTGACCACCAAAATCGCCACTGACGAAACCGCGATGGACGAGCCGGTGCGCAAGGCCTTGCGCGGCATGCTGGAAGGATTGGGGGAAGTGCTGGAAGAACGGCTGTCGCAGCCGGATGCCAAAGCGCGCCTGGCGCTACCGCCAAAAGACGCCGCGCGCCTGCTGGTCACTTTCACGCGAGGCAATGTGGTGATGGAGCGTATCTACCATGGCCGCGAAGAATTGCAGGCTACGGCAGACAGCATGATTGCGGTGCTGTTCAAGCATTGATGATGACGTCGACGCGCTTGTGCACATCCTCGGCAAACGCCAGGAACTCGCGCATCTCGTCCGGCTGATTCACATCCAGCGCGAACCACTCAGCCGAACCGCCGGCCTTGCGGATTTCCGTCACCAGCGCGTGCAGCTTGCTGGAGCGGCGTGCGCCCAGCACCACATGATGGCCTTCGCCTGCCAATTGACGGGCTGTCGCGGGACCACATCCCCGGCTGGCGCCGGCAATCAGAATTACTTTGCGATGAGCTTGAGTCATGATGCAGTCCTTTCCTGGCCATTAACACAGGCTGCATCTTACGGACGAATCGTCATGCTGCGAATGCACATGTCTATGTAGTTCTTGCCTAATCCTATGGATCGCAACGACAACCGTAGCGATCCACGCGGGAATCATGGATCATTCCTATTCATCACCGCAAATAAGGAGTGCAGCGTGGAACGCATGATTGCCCTGCATATGCAGCTGGCGCGCAATGAAGGCTATACCGAAACGCTGGTGGACGACGTGCGCCTGACGCGCGCCAACCAGAGCGTGACCAAGTCGCCCGCCATGTACGACCCGTGCATCGCCATCGCCTTGCAGGGACGCAAGCGCAGCTACTTCGGCAACGACATCCTGCAGTTCGACGCCGACCACTACCTGGTGGTGGCCGTACCCATGCCGTTCACCGCGGCGACCGAAGCGACCGAAGAAAATCCCTTCCTCGGCATCTCGATCCGCATTGACCGCACCACGCTGGCCGACCTGATGTTCACCATCGACCAGACCGACAACGAAGTATCGGCCATGCCCAAAGGGATGATGACCACCCGCATGGACGAGCGCCTGCGCGAAACTGTATTGCGTCTGCTGGAGGCCTTGAACTCGCCGCTGGAAGCGCGCGTGCTGGGACCGGGCATCGTGCGCGAGATCTGCTACCGCGTGCTGATGGGTGAACAGGGTGCTGCAATGCGCGCCGCGCTCACCAGCCAGGGCCAGTTCGGCCGTATCGCCAAAGCGCTGCGCCGCATCCATGCCGATTATGCAGCAAGCATCGATGTCGGCATGCTGGCGGCGGAGGCCAGCATGAGCGTGCCGGCCTTCCATGTGCACTTCAAGTCGGTGACGCACTGCTCGCCGATCCAGTACCTGAAATCCGCCCGGCTGCACCAGGCGCGTCTGCTGATGGCGCGCAATGACATGACCGCGCAAGCGGCATGCGCGCAGGTCGGCTATGAGAGCCCGTCGCAGTTCAGCCGAGAGTTCAAGCGCTACTTCGGGCGCAGCCCGAGCGAGGAAGCCAATGCCATGCGCCGCTACCTGACGGTGCAACCGGTCGAAGCATCAAGACTGCTTTAAGCCCGGATACAGCTGCACCAGCACCGCCGATACCATTTGCCTGATCAGCGGCTGTAACGGTGCACCGTCTTCCTTGCGCGCCTGTTTCCACAGGGCGGCCAGCGCCGCCTCGTGCTGCGCCACCACCTGCTCCACCGCGCTTTGCCAGAAGGCCGGCGCCTGGCTGTCAACAAAGCTGCCGCGACCTCGGCCAAAGTGCGCCACCGCCAGATAACGCAAGATGCCGGCCACCACCAGCGTGTGCATGAAGGCGTCGGTGAACTGCATGGTGGCCTGGTTGCGATCAGTGCCGGAATTGAAGCCCCACGCGGCGCCAGCGAAAGTCAGCGCGCCAGCCAGGCCGCCCAGCAGGGCGCCACCACCAAGCGTCAACCCGCCCGCCAACAGATCGGCGGACAGCCCAGTGGCTGCGCCAGAAATCATCGCCCCCAGCAGGCCGGCTTGCGCCTTGTCGATCGGCGCGCGCACGGAAAAATGCTCGCGCACCTGCGCATTGATTTCAGCAGCGCCGGCCGGGTCCAACTGATGCAGCACGAGAAGTTCACGCGTCATCTCGCCGGTATGCAGATTGAGGCGCGCGATCAATTGCGCCATGGCCTGATCCTGTTTTTGCTGCTCGGCGTTCTTGCCGATGCCGACGACTTTCAACGCCGACTTCAGCAGGCTCGCCCCCTGCTCCGGCAGCGCTTCGCTATCGCGCGCGGCGGCCAGCAATTGCGCCGACAGCAGCTGCATCGATTGTTCGTAGCGCTCCGCATTGCGTGCCTGCCAGGCGGCAAGCAGGCGCGCATACGCCGGCTGCTGTTCGGCGTTGAGCAATCCAGGCAGCGCTTCATAAAACACCCGCTCATGGACCCAGCTGCGCGCGAAGGCATCCAGTGCGAACACCTCGCGCACCGCCGGATACTGGCGCAGATGATCACGCCAGCGCGCCTGGTCGGCCTGCTCTTCGGCCAACGGGCGTGGACGGCCCGTCTGGTTGAGGACCACCACCACCGGCTTGCCCAGCCACTCCAATATTTTCATTTCGGCAGGCACGTAGCCGGCGTCTTGCGGATCTTCCGCCGAGCTCACCAGATACAGCACGATGTCGGCCGTGTCGCGCGCAGCCCTGAGTGCCTGCTGGCTGAGCCAGAACGGGCGGTCGCGATAGCGGTCCAGCACCTCGCGCAGGAACCAGCTGATCGGATTGCCGGATTGCGCCAGCCGCTTCTGCAAGCGCACCGAATCGCCGAAGCCGGGCGTGTCCCACAGTTGCAGCACATCGCCTTCGGGAGTGGTCAGCAGCGTGTGCGGCTCGGAATGAATGGTGACGTGGGCGGCGTCGCGCACCTCGCCGACATCGACGCCCATCAGCGTGCGCGCCAGCGTCGTCTTGCCGTTATTGGTGTGCGAAATCAGCGCCAGTTGTATCGTCGTGCTCATGCTGGCGCCTGCAAGTTGACCACGGTGGCGGTGGCGTGATGGAAACGGCAGAACTCCTGCCACAACGCGACCCGCTCGGCCAGGCGCTCTGCTCCCATGCGCTCCAGGTAAGCCGATTCATCCAGCAACACGGTCACGCCACGCGGCAGGGCTTTCGACAAGGCGTCGAGAAAGGCCCCATGGTTTTCCTGCTCTGGCGTGGCGCTGAGATTGAACAATGCAGCGGTGCTTGCAACCTCGGCGTCGTCACTGACCAGCGGTGCTTCGCCATATGCGGTGGAAGGCCGCAGCATCAAGCGCCCCTGCTCGCCAAACATGGAGATGGCGATTTGCTGCAAGCCGCGATGGCGTTGCTCATCAATCGTAAAGCTGTAAGGCAGCACGCGCAGCGTGCCGCCCTGCGCCATGCCCATCGCATCATTCAGCTTGCGGAAATAAGGCTGCTCCAGGTCGAGCGGAAAGCGGTGCGCCAGGCGTGATGCCTGCCATTGCGAGAAAGCGCCCAGCAGCAGACGCGGCACAATCACCAGCAGCAGGATGGTGGCGGAATACAAATGCACCCAGCGCGCGCCACCTTGCGCAGCAGTGGCTTGCGGGAAGCGCAGCGCTTCGATTTCCGCCAACGTGAAGCCTTGCAGGTGAAACAGCGCAATCGCCGGCGCGAACAAGGTCGACAGCAGGCCGTGCACTTGTGCGGCATCGAGGAAGGTACTTTCCCAGCCCGCCGCATATTGCGACAGCAGACCGCGCGCATACAGCGAAGCCAGTGCGCCGGCGGCAAACGTGGCGGCGGCCAGATGCACGCTGCGGCTGAGGCGCGCTGCGTTCAGCCTGGCGCTGAGTTGCGACCATTCGCTCAGGAACGCCATCAACGCAGCCGACAACACGGACGGCAGCTTGCGCGGCGCCTTCAGGCGATGCGGCACACGTGGGCGCGCTGGAATAAACAGCCAGATCAGCAGTCCGATATATACCAGCAGGTTCCAGCCGATAATCAGCAGCAGCGGCGCCGACAGCAAATCAACGCGATGCGGATCGGTGATGCGGTCGAGGCCGGCGCCGAGCAGCAAGCCGATCAACGGCAAGGCCCAGGCCAGCGGCTGCAAAGGACTGCGCTGTTTGAGGAAGCCGGCAAACGCGGTATGGCGTTCGGCCAGGCGTTTAAGGATTTGTTCGGCGCGCTGCTGGAGGAAATCCTCGCCGGTGGCTTCGGCCTTGCGGTCGGCGGCGCGCCATTGGGCCAGCTCGCGTGCGCTGCGGCTGGCGTATATGCGATCGTCGTCGCTGAGAATTTCCTTGTTGTGATCGGCGGTCTCGATGGCACGGACCAGCACGACGTCTCTCGCGGTATGTTCGTTCATGCGCAGAGTATAAACGCAAAAAATCCCCATCTGCACTGAGCGCGATCTTGAGCGCGTTCAGGCTGATGGGGATTTTTCTAAATAACTAGCTTGACGATAACCTACTTTCACACTGGTTGCAGCACTATCATCGGCGTAGAGTCGTTTCACGGTCCTGTTCGGGATGGGAAGGGGT
>NZ_FNEQ01000002.1 GCF_900100205.1 Duganella sp. OV510
CAGGGGAAAATGTACGTCTTTGCTTGCTCATCAAACACCTCTCCATGGCGAGCATTCTCGCCTAAATTGGTGTCCGGGTACATTAAACCACTACAAAACAGCTTCAGCCCATCGATGCGGGTGGCATGTTTAAATCGCTCACTCAAAGGCACGGCAAAGCGGAGCTCTCCAACATTCAGCGGCAGAAAACCGACTTTGCACCGCTCCTGAATTGGCTTTGCAAACGAGGAAGTCTCTCCAAGCAGAAGGCTGACGTTTTGAAAACGCTTCCCGAAAATATCCGGGTTCAGGCCTTGGAGAGCCTATGCACGCAAGATGAGAAGCTTCAGCGAGCCTTTGATCGCTGGCAGAAGCGATTCGATTATTCTTGGCTGCGTGAAGTGGTGGAACTGTTCGCAAGCGGTAAAGCGAAGGACGCTTTGCAAACACTGGATGAACGCGGGCGGCTGCAAATCATCTCGGGCCACACCGCCACTGTTGATGCACTGATCTCTGACTGGGCTCAAGATAGAACACCGATTGATCGCAAGACCATGATCGCCGCCACTCGGCTTGAGGTTGCAGCATTGAATGCTAAAGCCAGATCTCTTTTGATCGATCAAGGTGTGGTGATTGATCGCATGGGGCTGGATCTGGAGATCACGCACCGCGACGAGTCGCGAGAGACTAAGCGTTTTGCACCTGGCGATCGTATCGTCTTTTCTAAGAACGATAAGGTGTTGGGTGTAGCGAATGGCATCACTGGAACCATTCAAGGCATCGAGCAGGCTCGATTCACTTCACTTCTACGCGTGCAGCTTGATGAGTTGAACGAGCGAGGCGAAAGCGTTGTGATGGTGCCCGCTTCATTCAGCTACTTTGATTACGCCTACTGTCTGACGAATCATAAGAGCCAGGGCCGCACCTTCGATGCAGCTTACACGCTTGCGAATCCATCGATGTGTGATCGTGAGTGGATCTATGTCGCAGCAAGCCGATCTCGATACGCCACGACGATCTATGCAAATCGAGCTGATCTTCAAACGGTCGATATCGAATCGCACCGCGAACACGATGCAAAGAAAGAAGGTGACAGCCGCACCGCTATGATCGATGCCCTGGCACTGCGTATGTCCCGCAGCCGTGCCAAAGGGACCACTCTAGATTACGACACCGCGATCGAACCGCATGCAGAGCTCCGCACCACTCCAGTCCCGATAAGCCTTCGAATCGCAAGACGATTTCTGCAAGCGATATCACCAAGGTCGAGAGTCCAAGAGACAGCTTTAGAGATGGTTGCGGAGCTGGATGTGCCGCCCACTCAGGACCAGTGGCTAGAGCTAGGGCGGTAGATCAAAACCTTCTAAACAATAACAACAATGAGGAGACATGATGAGCACATCAGAAAACGCAAAGGCAAAGGGATGGGATCGATCGGCAGTGACGTTTAGACTCTCGGTCAAGCGAGTCAATGAATTGAAGATACTGTGTGATGATGAGCAGCTATCCCCGACGGCAGCACTCGATCTGGCGATCAACTTGGCCAGGAGCACAAAGGAGGATCATGACTCCGACAACTCCTCCGCAGAGATCGCAAAGATTCAGGATCTTATTGTGGCTCAGGCTTCACATACACACCGCACTGAGGAACTGTTGACGGTGATGGCTCAGCAGATCCATGAGCTCAAAACGACCATCACCACTGTCGCGAATGCGGATCTCGGGATTGGTCAGCGGCCTGGCCCCGACGTTCCGAGAGCATCCAATTTGTCGCTCAGATCATGGTTGGATCGTGAGGCTGTCCAATCAACGCTAACAAGCTTTGTTGTGAAAGCACAGTGGCGAGGCATAAAGCGATTGGAAAAAAATCGTATGCAGTTGGAGCTCCTGACTGAACGACTAATCGCCGCAAACACCTGCAATGCGATCAAGGGAAAGCAGCAACTAGTTCAAGTTCTTCTCCCTCAGCAGCCCGGTATTTTTTCACAGCTCACCAGCATGCAGTCGCTTTATTTCAAATGCAAACAGAACGAGAAAAACGAATGGCACATCACGGTTCATGAGGCTACCGATACAGGACTAGGGTCTCCATTACTTATCTTACGGGCTTGAACATCCTCAGATATCTGCCGTCAAACCATGTGGGGTCGCATAGATTTGGATGCCCGCATCCCAGTAGACTAGCCGGCACGTCTCAGCAAAGTCGTCAAACACTTCAATACCAGACCAGCTCCCGAAGGACTCATATAATGTGTTTAGCTGCTCTATGCTCTCAGCTTCTAACAGACTGGCAAGCCATGTTTGACGAAGGAAATCATAAGAGGCTTGATCGAACTCCTGCAGGCTGATTCCCCTTCCAGATAAGCTCCCAAGAACATATCCCAGCAGCTTGAACAAGTGCCCAAAAGAGTCCGCTAGCTCAGTGAAAAGCTGACGCATATCTCTATGGTTCCGCCATGCCTCGATAGACGAAACGATTTCCTCATTTACTCTTGGATACTCATTAACTACCAGCTCTAGCTGTGCTTGCTCGACTAATTTTTGAGAGGTGCTTACTGATCTTCGATTGGCGGAGTATTCGTCCCATAACAAGATCATTATGCCGATCATCCGGTTGGTCAATGGTAGTCCTGACATCTGATCTTTCCACCCCGGCATAGCTTTTCGCACAGCATAGTCATGAACGTGACAAAGCTCATGATGCAATAAATTGAGGGCATACTGTGCTACACCGTCTGGCCCATCCACCAAGCTCCTCATCGTTGATGCAGGCACCAAAATAATAACGCCTTCGTTGGTCTCAATGGTGCGGCCTCCAGACACGCTATTTTCAGTCTTTGTAAGCGTCACTTCTCGACCCAATTCCGTAGAGATCCGAGCTGCGGCTTTGTAGATGTCCTCAGAAACCTCCCACCGCAGCAGTCGCCTAAGATCTAACGTCGGGTCCATATCTTGAACAAGCATGGTTACGCAACTTGCAGCAAGCCCCAAATCCATTTTGGAAGAGTCACTTCCCAGTAATTTACGAAACGCCCCCGTCAATGATTCAGGTGGATGGCCTTCCTTCTCTGGGAGACTTTCTGGCTCTGGTGCCATCGCGTCTTCCGCAGGCATCGGCAAATTCGTATCTTCGTGCTCTAAACTCATGGGGGTATGTTCGTTGAGATGGAAAATAAAGTGAGGGCTTTTCGAGAGATCAATCACTCTCAAAGCTTATCTTACACTGCGACCAGTAGTAACCGCCTGGCTATCGTTGATCGGCATCGACTCAGGTTCTTCGATGTCGTAGCAGGCAAATCCGAATAGTGCTAAACCTAGGACGATCATCATTCTTTCGGTAATCTGCGAAGGAGATAACTGCACGATGTCTTGCCAGTAAATAGAAGCGAAAAGTGCCGCCGCCGCGTGCGTGGATGCGGATGATACTTCATCCCATAAGTGCCGCGTGACGGCTTCAATTCGTCCTAAGTTGATTGACTTGCGATTGACATTGGCTTTTACGAGCGAGCTGATTCCCATCACAGTTAGCACGGAGAGCGTGAGAAGAAGAACGACTCGCCCATCACCGAACGTTGATAGATCAACGAGATGAAAATTGGAGTGCTCTGCCGCTGATAGATAGCCGGCGCCCAAAAATAGACCTCTATACACCAGTAAACTGCAAGCCCACAGCAGCAAGATGGGAAAGAGACGACGGTTGCAGTATGGTTTTATTTTTCGATAGATCTTGCTGTTTTTCATCTCAGATAGTCTTTCAAAACTCAAAGCGACCATTCGCTTTGACGCAAGTGTAGCGGGACAATGGGCTCACGCAAGAAGGTCTCCAGCAAGTCCTACCTCCTCATTGCTGACAAGCAAACAGTTCTTAAAAATCTCCTTTATACTTATCAAAAGGAAAATTTTCAACCCATCTTGAGATGATACTGATGAGCTTTAAAAAAGACACTACAGCAACGCCTTTCACCCTCGAAACTCTCGACGACGTAAAGAACTTTGAGCAGCGTCTAAAGAACTACACAAAGCGGAAAACTGGCATGTCTCTTCCGTATTCGTTTCTAGAAAACGCCTTTAAATATTGCCAAAACTTAGATCATGGAGGAAAGCTATTTTCGGCGGTATTCGACATCCACATCAATTGTGCTCTCATGTATAGAGAAATCATCGATGCAGGCGGAACCTGGAACGAGAACTTTTCAAAGGCAAAAAACAATGGCATCCCAGTCTTGAAGTCAACCATCAACTTTGAGAAAAAAATGGACATTCATCGGCACAACACCGCCTTCATTTTTCGGTATCGTGCAATGTGGGACAAACTGATGGGGCTGCTGGTTCTGTATTTTTACCCAGATCGATATGACAGCTTTGTTAGCAGTCAAAGCCGCAAAAAAGCCTTTGGCAAGATATGGCAAGACCATCATTTTGTGACACCAGGATTTCTTGCAGATTTTGCGCAACGATTGACAGCATTCGACAATACATTTCGCACGCCTGAGGCCCACGGAACTGGTTCGCTTCGGAAGTGGTCGTTCACAATGCACTCCTTGGATGAAACGCCTCAGATAGACTTGATTCGTCAATGGAATTATTTCATCGAAATCTTCCCCATCATTGAGAAGATTTTTCTCGAGGTATCCCCCTTACCGAGTGCGGAGCAGCTGGCTATAGATCAGTCTTGAATCAAGGAGGCACATGGATATCGATCTGAACAGACAAAGGCAATTCATGATCCAAGCCTTTGGTTTGCAGCACGTAGACAAGCGGTTTACCTTCTTCTACGACGAGACGAACAACATCCGTAAGTTCTATCTCACTGATGATGGAACGAATGTATCCGAGCACAAAAATTTTGTCATCGGTGGAATCGCACTTCGAGAGGGTCAACAGCTTCCCGACATCGATGATCTGCGAACGAAAATGCGGATGCAGGAAAACGCCCCTGAAATCAAATTTTCCCATGTTGCAAAGGGGGACTTCGAACAGGTCCTCGCCTCCAAAAAATTAGGCATCGCTCTTTCCTGGCTCATCGAGCACAACGTCCTCATTCACTACTCCAGTGTAAACATCATTAGCTGGTCGCTTTCCGACATCATTGATTCCGTTCTGATGGAAGATCGATTCCAGCACTATGGTCCCTATCAGCGAGTGCTGAAAAATGAGCTCTACCGAGTCGTCAGCAGGGATAAGCGGCGCTTCTTAGCATTGATGAAGCACTACGGTTATCCTGACATACAGCGTGATCAAACGGGCAGCTTCCTAAGCGACATCTGTGCCCTCTTAGATGCACATGGATCAGAAGACGATGACTTGCCCATGCTCGTTCTTCGGGACATGATGAAGGAGGCGTCAACGCTCTCCGAGCTGGCGGCCCTCACTGGCAATGAGAAAAATGTGCTCATCGCTGACTTCGAGATTTTTTACACTCGCCCGGTCATGCTATTTCAAAATTCCGTTCACATCTTCGACCACGAGCTACAGATCGAAAAAGGACTCGCCGGCACTCGCTTCAAAAAAGATGATGGCTTTGTGGACTTTAGCTTCTCTGATTCCAGGCAGCAGTCTGGTATCCAAGTGGCGGATGTGGTCACTGGACTCATAGGAAAGTATCAGAGCTTTGTGGAGGAGCATTCGCTCCCAGAACTTCTTGAGCGAAAAGCCAACTGGAGTGCGGAGCAGATGGCTAATTTCCAGATGCTCCGCGAGCTGATTGACCGAGCTCACGCCGAGAGTAACGCTTTGATTTTCCGATCCACGACAGAAGATAGCCAGTGGCGAAATGACACGTTCATGCACGACCTCCCAGCAGCCCACCGTAAGCTCTAATTTTTTTTGGTCTTAAAGTGAGTATCGTGTCACCCATACCAGCATACAATTAACTGTTTTCCGCCCTAAGCACTCATGCCATCAAAAACAAACGCTTACGCTGCAACACTTGACCTCGTCTGCACACCGCTGGCAAACAGCCTGGTTTCGCACATCACAGGTAATAAACAGGCCGAAGCCATTTTGCGAGAGAGCGACTTTTACATGATCGCTGGCCGAGCACAGGCGTCGTTTAAAGACTTTGACTTCGACAACGATTCAGGGCTCCTGAGCTTCACGATTGAGGTAGCAGGAGGAAAGAGCGATAGAGGGGCCATCGACATTCCTGAGTTCTTCAGACTCAAAGGTGTGCAGGCAGGTTGGAAATATTCGATTCGACCTGAGAGCTCGCAGATCGGAGTCTTTGTGCAGGAGAGCGATAATGACAAAGCCAAAATCATCCAAGCCTTCATACCTGATGATGTTTTGATGCGTCGTGGCCGCAAAGACGAACTCATTCTAGGATTTGACAATTTTCTTGACCTCGCCACCTACGACCTACTCTACGTCGGCATCGCAAAGGTCGGGGACACCTACGATCGTCTTTTCGCGAGTGCTCACAAGGCTAGGACTCAGATCCTCTCAGACGAGCCTCAGCGTTTTCCAGGGGCCAGAGTCAGTGATGAGATCTATCTTTTTGCCTTCAAGGTCGAGCCTCTGTTGATGCGAGTCTTTACGGAGGAGACTGAAATAGAAAATGACGATGTAGATTTTTCTTACGATCCTAAGCGGCTCGTCGCCGATGCTGAGAAAGCGGTGGTCAGTCTGCTGAAGCCGCGATACAACCGTGAGCTTTACCCAAACTATCCGAAGGGAAAAGACGGTCTCTATAACACGGGACTGACAAGCTACAGCTACTCCATCTCAGAAGGCATGGCGTTTAGAACGGCATACGGGACCATCAAAGGCGGTCGTCGAAAAAAAGAATTCACCATTTCCAGTGAAGCGGACTACATTTCGGTCCAAGGTGACAACGTAACCTTCCGAATTTCCGGGATCGATTTTTTAGCGGGGCCATGAGGCATGACTGCCGGACAGTCATTCATCTTAGGCACACATACAAGGCGTCTTAACTTGAGATATTTCTGCGTTCCACCGCAGCTCAAAAAAAATTCTAGACTTCGAAATCTGATCTAGTAAATACGAGTTGCCACGAACAGAAAAAGCATTTCGCTACTCTGCATCCTACGGCATTTTCATCACACTGAAAGGAAATACAATGAGCAAAGAGTTTATGCGTGGAGCCAGTGCTTCACTGAACAAGACGATCAGCGAAATCGAGTCAATACTAGCTGGCGAGAAGATAGAAAAAAGTGGCAAGCTCCGCAAAAAACTGCGGGAAAAGCTTAAGGAGATGTTGGAAGAGGTTGCTATGGACTGGGTCAAGCACGGATTCAAAGGTGGACACGCAGTGGCTGCCAGAGATTTTGTCGAGACGCAGGCCTTTCCTCGCAATATTGAGATCACTGTCACTCGCCAATTCCCACTTCGCAAAGTCAGTAAGAAAAGTAGGCAGCTAACTCTGAAATCGAAGATCCCAAAGAAGTATGCCGGCCCTCTTGATGAGATGGAGTGATTGACATCGTGAAGAAGCCTTAATGCTGTCAGCTTGAGGAAAAACTAAACGGGACACCTGACGCACCGCGTTGACACCGCATCTAGGTGCGTCAGGTGTATCCCTTAAAAGGCATGATCGACTATCAGCAGAAAACAGCACTCGCGATCACGTGCAGCTTACTCGTCTGAACGATTTCGGCACTTCCACCTGCCTGAAAATCGATTTTCCATTGTGCTGCTTTACGATGACAGGCGGTGCAACCAGTGCCGAATCTTGTGAAAGTCCAATGAATGCCACGCTGTCTTTTCCGAGCATCGCCTTCTCGCATCTGAAGTGACCATTGAAGTCCATCGCCAAAGCGATCTGATAGATGTTATTTTTTCTGACTGGCTCGGTCCCCATTTGGTATTCCACGAAGATAGAAAAAGTGAAGAGTTGAAGGCCGACTGTCAATGCAATCAACACCATCCCCCACCGCGATCTAAACACGCTATAGACGCCATACAGAAAACTAGCTGCGCCAACTAGGACAGAGGGCCACAGCGTCCAAGACGCCATGATCATTGCGGCTGTAGCTGTCGTGGCATAGGGGAACGTAGAGGCGTCTTGACTGAATATTGCATTCACTTCGTCGCCCGCTTGCCCGTGAGCGATGAAGGTCAAGAACGCGATCACCCCCAACCAGAATAGCTGCGTCGATTTGAAGTCGATAAAATGCTTGGCAAAGACCTTCTCAACAAACGAGACAAATACGTAGAGGCCCAAAAACGTCATCCCGAAGAATAATGCGAGCAGATGGCTTGGCTGCAAAAGACCAAGACTATCGCTACTCAATGCAAAGAAAAGCAGGCCAAGACTGATGAGAGAGGCCCAGTTCAGAACCGCTGAATAACCATCGGTGTTCACAAAAAAATGTCTATACAGTGATGCTCTTGCTCGCCGTGCTCCACGCGATAAAAATACAAATACTCGCCTCTTCTTTCTTCGCAAACTGCTCATTTCCTGCCCCGATAAATGGAAAAGAATAGCATGTCAAATTACGCGACCGAAAAGACCAATATCATGCCTCGTCGGGGAGTTGAGTGTATGCTGAGGGATCATTTATCAGAAAGCTTTGAAGTGTCACAAGACAGATTTTTCCCCGATCTTTACAAGAGGTGTCTCAAGTCTGGCCTGCTGAAGCAAGGAGCGGCAGCTATTCAAGCAGAGGCCGAGAAAATGGGCGTGGCTACATCAGTCGAAGCCGTAAAAATGCTCGCCTTCCTCAACTTAGAGGGATATCGCATCCAACGAGGTGACACTGTGGCTTTCTTCCCTTGCACGGTCGAAATCAGTGAAGCCAAGAAGAACACGCTGGTCGCTCGCATGAGAAAGAATTTTTTAGAGGTCGACGTTGTGATACCTCCTTATGTGGGTATGGGATACCTTTCCCGTTACGCGGCCCTCATCGAGAAATCCTCCAGCCGAGAGGAACAGGAGAGCTTGATCGCTGAGATGCTTAAAGAACTCTACGGCGAGCCGCTTAACTTGGCCGACCTCTGCGTCAGCTACAAACTTAATCCCTGTATCGCTCCGTTCTACGACAATATTGTAGAGGCCATCAAAGCTCATTTCCTGGGACTTCGAAGAGCGTCAGTGCTCACACTAATACCCTGCATCGAAGGCGTCATCCGCAACCTCGCAGAAAAGGTCGGCCGCAATATCCGAGACAGAATCGATGCTCCGAGTTTTCTTGACGTGCTGGGCCGAGTGCAAAAGCACTACATCAAGAGCGTAGCACTCCGAGGGATCGCTTGGGTGCCGAGCGAATTGGAGACCGTCGCTCTCTTCGATCAATTCCATGAGCTCCTCCAGATGGTCGAGAGCATCCGTGTATTTGTAGAGCATGCGATGTATAAGCACACCGCCGACTACGACAGGTCAAGCCAACTCAATCGGCATGGCATTGTTCACGGCCTTCTATCCGACTACAACACGGAGACTAATTTTTATCGCCTGATAGTTTTGCTCAACGGGCTCTCCGTGGCATCCATTGTTGCAGGACACGAGGCAAGCCTCTTTCATCCAGAGCCGACAGACGAAGCTCGCAAGCTTGCTAGCCATTTCAAGTCGTGCATGTTGTCATCGTCAACCATCACCCCCATCACGAGACTGTGAGCCATCCCATGAATGAATCAGACGAAATAGAGGCCGCACTACGTTGGTTTTTCGAGATCTGCGACAACCCCTTGGAGCTTGCTGAACGCATTGAAGCAGCACGGTCTTACTATCGGGATCAGACAAATTTCGCAGATGGCCGCTGGGCTAGCCGTGATCCCTTCGAAGGTTTTGACGATCGTATGGCGGTCATCCTAGCTCAGGCGGTTGGAGACCTAAGAGACATCAGAACACGCGATCTCTACCTGGCTGCTGAGGCCCTACCCTTTCTAAAAATGATCGGTGCTCACCTTGATCTGCTCCGTCACATCCCTGGGGCCACAGAACGGGCCAGGCGTATGCTCCGACCGAGAGAACAACATCCTGATGGCGGAATTTTCGAGCTCGTCGTTGCCTTACGCTATGCCAGAGAGGATGAGCTTCTCGTTGAGTTCATCCCAGAGCAAAACCGCCGAATGGCTGACTTTCTGATTCGGCCTGCCGACGATGATCCGCTTGAGGAAGTCATCAAGGAAATACATGTCGAATGCAAGCGGCTACGGCCAAGCGAATATGAAAAAACTGAGGAGCAGAAGGCTCAGGAGATTCTAAACGGTATAAATAATTTTGTTCACGAAAACAAGATCAGCGTTTGCGTTGACGTTACATTCACTTCAGAGCTAAGAGAAGTCCCAGCCGATTATCTGCTCAGAAGGATAGATGCCATTACGAACTCGAAGGTTCTCGTGCCAGGGAGCTACCCATGGAAAGACGAATTTGGCGAAGGAATTGTCAAAGCTGCTGATACCGCTGCCGTCGAGCGAGATGTTGCTGACACCTTCCTTATCGTCGGCAGCAAGCTTGCACGCCTGTTGGCTGGTGGTGAGCGGCTGGAAGAACATTTTCATTTGATATGTGGGGGCACTCCTCACGCTGGAGATCCCCGCTTCATTGATCAAATCGAATATGGCACAGTCGTGTTCTGGCGATGCCTGGCTGAGGAATCGGTTGATGCACGTGCCCGCTACATTAGAACTAAACTTGCCGATATTGATCGGCAAGTGGAGCATGCTCCCTTGGCAATTGCTCACATTGGAATGGATGTTGAGCGAGACACGAAAACCGCCGATCTGAGGCGAGAACGAAACCTCGTCACGGCTTCCAGCTACCATCCAGACTCACAACTCATGGAGGTGGATCTTCATTATTTCCTTCCTCGGACATCTGAAGTAACGGGCTGGATTATCGATGAAACGGTAGAACCATGCAGCCGTGCAAACGGCCCTTTTCTGGATAATCCTCGTGTCCTTGGCGGCACTGAAGATGGAATAATGCATAATGAGCCCGCTTGGAGACAGCCGGCTACTCGATAGTGTTGTTCTAATGATCTTAGAAACAGACATGTCTAACGCACAGTATGAAGGTGGGCTCGGGGTATGCCCCGCCTGTTTACAACTTATTCAGTTCCCTGGATAGTATTCAAGCCATCCATAAATGAAAAAGGTCGGCAGATGCCGACCTTTTTGCTTGATTTCCAATCTTAACCGAAGACTTGCTTCATTGCAGCTTTAAATTCTCGAGGATTTTTAACATCTACCCCATTAGGAAAGAGAGTAAACATCCGAATCATCTTTTCAGCTCGTTCCTTCTCCTCCGCTACTGATCTATCCCGCGAGAACTTAGGCGACAACGTATTTAGCCTATCGAGCCATGCTTGCCAAGCAGCAACGCCATCACTTACAGCTGGGCTTTCGAGTAGAACCATGTTTGCCTCCTTCGCAATTCACAGATAAATATAATCAACAACCAAGTCGCAGTAGTCCTTATTAACAATATACCTCCTCTTGAGATTCTTGTCAAGGACGTAGTCGTATTGGATAAGTCGAGCTCGATCGAGCAACAAACAAAAAACATGGGTCTCCAAGGCTCCATCAAATCCAGCAGGTGCCCCATAAGCTGTTTGCATAGCAAACGTCTGATTGAGCTTCACGAGCCTGCTCAGCCATGTAGTCTTCCATCGCTCAAGGCGGCGAGCCCTAAATACCCCGCCGGCCAGCGTGTGAGCTGAAATTTCATTTATTCCACCAAAATTACCCAACAACTTTAAGTCTCCATAACTTAAAGGCATTAAACCCGGATGATTATGATGAAAAGAAACGATCTCCGTGATGCTTTTACAACGGTTCAGAACAGCTGGCGGAATTCTCACCAAATCAGGCTTACCATCGGTATGATGAGCAAGAAATTTGACATTCTTTCTACAATAACAATAAGCGTGCTCGTGACCATTCTTTCCTCGTCCTAGCACAAAAGATCTAGCCCGCCACCGAATTCTCCCCTCCCCCTTACTCACCCTAGCCCTCTTAACTGTTTACTTAACACAAACTCTATCGCTCTTTTTATCCGAGTGCAATGTCCGTGGCTTCGACTCCAGCCGCTACGCGATCCAACTGATGACGCATGACGGAGGTCACTTGCGAGGCAAGCTCCTTATGAGCGCCAAGCTCTGACCACTCTTGCGAAATGGCGTCAATTACCGGCATCCAAACGATGTCGAATAGCCCCAGACGATCGATAACCAGCCTCACTGGAGATGACTCAACCATGCCGACAATACGCCGCTGCTCATCAAGCCAGAATGCCTCCTCATTCACTACGTCGTGCAGTGTCAAGAAGAGCTGACCTCTGCGAACGGCCGCCTCCATGGTGGAGCTGAGTTTGTTTGCCTCTTGCCAGGCTAGAAGGTCAGATTTGTGATACAGACAGGTGTGGTTAGAACCAGCTCCTTTACCTCCTGGCTGAATATATCGAGGTCCATTGCCCTTCACACGCAGCGACTCAAGAGCACTCACAGAGGAGCGAAGGAAGATGGCAGCTTCACTGGTCCTAAGCGAAGCGGTATCAGGAAGGCGATGAAGTCGCTCCAAGATGTCGAGCTCAGCAAGAATCTTTTCCATCGAACCCATGCAGCAATCTCCGCGAATGATGTTATCGAAAGAATACCATCATTCACGGAGGCAACGAGAATATTTTAGACGGCCACTGTGCTGGATGCTGTAGTCTTCTTAGGCCGTCCCGTGCGAGGCTTCTGTGGTTTGCACACATGCGGTTCTGGGGCCGCGATCGGCGGCCAATGGGTAGGCTTCAAGGCGTTATAGACGTTGGGGGCAGTGAGAAGAATCGCTTGCTCGATTTTTGTCATCCAGCTTCTGAGCTCGTCCCACTCTGCTTCGGTGTAGCGATCAGAGACAGTTGCATGAGCGTGGTTGAAGAAAGTGCCCTTAATCACTTCGGGGACCTGCAAGGAGGTCATCAAAGCTCCGAAGGTTCGACGCAAATCGTGATTCGTCAATCGCTCGATGCCCGCCTCTTCCATAATCGCATGTCGGAGTTCATCGGGATTGATGTAGTGCCCCGTCTTCGAGAACTTATTTCGAGCTGGGAATACGTAAGACCTAGAATGCGAAGCAAACCCTCGCTTCAAAGCCTCGTCTTTCGCTGCCGTTTGCCTCAGCCGCAGCAAGCCCACTGACATGGGACCAATCGGCAAACGATGATTCTTTCCTCCCTTGGTGCCATAAAAGAAAACGTGATCTCCGTATTCATCATCGCCAAAAGCGACATGACTCGTTACCTTCTTCTGGTCGGCATCAAGCAACTCGCCCCACTGGCATTGAGCATGTTCGGACTTACGACAGCCCCAAAGCAGCATCGCGATAAGGAAGTGAACTCCAGTCAGATTATCGTTCGTCTGCCCTTTGCTCCACGCCGCCTCAAGGAACGGTCCGAGCGTCTTCTTCGGCGAGAGCGGATTACGCTTCTTCCCTTCTTTGTAGATGGTCTCCTTCTGCTGCATCGTCGGATACATTTTGTCGATCACTAGGATCGTGAACGGATTCGCTTTCAGCATCGGAGAGCGATTCGCTGCGGCGGCGTTAAGAGCCTCAGTGCCCATGTGCCAGGCGATAGCGGCAGAAGCCCAGCGAAATGCTTGTTCATTGGCGACGGGATAAATGTCACGACCCACCAAAAATTTTGCTTTCACTTCTTCTGCGGTAATTTCTTTGACCTTGCGAGTCAGCCAGCCCCAAGGCTTGAACTTGTTGATGGCCCGGTCAATTACGCGAACGGTTTCGGCGGATGCTGGTTTTACTGTGCGAGTTCGCATGTGCTCACGATAAGCCTTAAAGACCGCCTCTAGCGTCACTTCCGCAGCGACAGCCTTACGAGCCGACTCGTTAGGATTCTGCCCCGTCTCAACCATTTCAAGAGCCATTGCAGCCGCTTTGCTACGAGCAAGAGTTAGCGGAGCCTTGCCCCCATCAGCCATGAAGTCAGCCACATTGCCGACAGTGGGCATAATGGATTTGCCGTGAATCTTTCGGCGAATGATGAAGGTCTTCTTTCGAGCGATCTTGACCCCAAAGCCAGGAGGAGCCTCTTGGTTGGCGTCATACACGATGTAATCTTTCTTGCTGGGATTGGCCGCAAAAACCAGATTACCATGAGCGTCCACACCGGTCGGCCGCTGATCCAAAGTTAGCCGCTTAATCAAAGGCATTGTCAATTCGACCTTCATCCCATCTCCTTAGAAGAATTGAAGCAGGCAAGAGAGTCCATGGGGGACTGCGTCTCAACTTTAACGTATAATCCGTCCTCCCCTTACAGCCCCCTAATGGGGACTGTAAAAATCAATGAAACTCATTGATTTTTAAAGATTTTTCTAAGGATAAATCAAAAAAATGGACTGGAAATTATTATAGCCTGAACTTGCTTTCTACAGTTCCCTTTTAGCCCCCTTTTTCGGGGCAGAACTTTAGGGCAAACAGGGGTGACTCAGTGGCAAACCAAGGAATGACCAACGTGCTTAAATCATTGATTAAAAAAGAGAAATCAGAAAAATGCGAGATATCACAATGAGCACGAAACCGGTCGAAAAACTGACCCCGATGATGCAGCAATATATGGGCATCAAGAACCAGCATCCGGACATGCTGGTGTTCTACCGTATGGGCGATTTCTACGAGCTGTTTCATGAAGACGCGGAAAAGGCTGCGCGCATCCTCGGCATTACGCTGACCGCGCGCGGTTCGTCGGGCGGCCAGCCGATCAAGATGTGCGGTGTGCCGTTCCATTCGCTGGAAGGCTATCTGGCCAAGCTGGTCAAGATCGGCGAATCCTGCGCCATCTGCGAACAGATCGGCGATCCGGCCACCAGCAAAGGCCCGGTCGAGCGCAAGGTGATGCGGGTGGTCACGCCAGGCACGCTGACCGATGCCGACCTGCTGCCGGAAAAATCGGAACGTCCGCTGCTGTCGCTATGCGTCATCAGCCAGCGCAAGGTGGCGACCGCCGGCCTGGCGTGGCTGTCGCTGGCCAGCGGCGCGTTGCGCCTGATGGAGTTCTCGGGCGACAGCCACACCGTTAATACGCGCATCCAGCAGGAGCTGGAACGCATCTCGCCAGCCGAGATGCTGCGCGGCGATAACGGCGAGCTGTTTGAGGAATACACGGCCTGCCACGTCAACCGCGTGCCGGAGTGGCACTTTGACGTGGTCAGCGGCCACAAGGCGCTGCTGGACCAGCTGGCCGTGTCGACGCTGACCGGTTTCGGCGCCGATGGCCTCGGCGCGGCCTTTGGCGCGGCCGGCGCGCTGCTGCGCTACGCGCAATCCACGCAAGGGCGCGGTCTGCAACACGTGCGCACGCTGACCACCGAAACCGAAAATGAATTCATCGGCCTGGACGCCGCCACCCGCCGCAACCTGGAACTGACCGAAACCATTCGCGGCCAGGAATCGCCGACGCTGTTCTCGCTGCTGGACCACTGCCGCACCGCCATGGGTTCGCGCCTGCTGCGCCACTGGCTGCACCACGCGCGCCGCGACCAGAACGTGGCCCGCTCGCGCCACCAGGCCATCGCCGCGCTGACGCAGGCCGACGCCACCGGCTCGCTGTCGCACACGCTGGCGCAGGTGCCGGACATCGAACGCATCACCACCCGTATCGCGCTGCTGTCGGCGCGTCCGCGCGACCTCGCCAGCCTGCGCGACGGTCTGGCGCAACTGCCGGCGCTGCGCCACGGCATGCAGCGCACGCTGACCGACGCCAACGGCCTGCTGGCCAACATCCACGCCGACCTGGCCACGCCGGCAGCCTGCCTCGACCTGCTGCAACGCGCCGTCATGCCGGAACCGGCGGTGATGGTGCGCGACGGTGGCGTCATCGCACGCGGCTTCGACGCAGAACTGGATGAACTGCGCGGCCTGTCGGAAAACGCCGGCCAGTATCTGGTCGACCTGGAGACGCGCGAACGCGCCCGCACCGGCATCGCCAACCTGCGCGTCGAGTACAACAAGGTGCATGGCTTCTATATCGAAGTCACCAATGGCCAGGCCACCAAGGTGCCGGACGATTACCGCCGCCGCCAGACGCTGAAGAACTGCGAGCGCTACATCACGCCGGAACTGAAAGCCTTCGAGGATAAGGCGCTGTCGGCACAGGACCGCGCACTGGCGCGCGAGAAGATGCTGTACGACCAGCTGCTGGGCGACCTGGCGCCATTCATCGGCACATTGCAAACCATCGCCCGCGCACTGGCGCAGCTGGATACGCTGACTGCGCTTGCCGACCACGCACTGCGCCACAGCTGGTGCGCGCCGGAGCTGGTGGCAACGCCATGCATCAACATCAGGGAAGGCCGCCACCCGGTGGTCGAGAACCAGATCGAACGCTTCATCGCCAACGATTGCCGCTTTGTCGACGAACGCCGCCTGCTGCTGATTACCGGTCCTAACATGGGCGGTAAATCGACCTTCATGCGCCAGGTGGCGCTGATTACGCTGCTGGCCTACATGGGCAGCTACGTGCCGGCGCAAAGCGCCGTCATCGGCCCGATCGACCGCATCTTCACCCGCATCGGCGCCACCGACGACCTGGCCGGCGGCCGCTCGACCTTCATGGTGGAGATGACCGAAGCCGCCGCCATCCTCAACGGCGCCACCGAACACTCGCTGGTGCTGATGGACGAAATCGGCCGCGGCACCTCGACCTTCGACGGCCTGGCGCTGGCCTGGGCCATCGCCCGCCACCTGATCGAGACCAGCCGCAGCTTCTCGCTGTTCGCCACCCATTACTTCGAGCTGACGCAACTGCCGGACAGCCACCCGACTGCTTCCAACGTCCACCTGTCGGCGGTGGAGCACAAGGACACCATCGTGTTCCTGCACGCGGTGCAGGATGGCCCGGCCTCGCAGAGCTACGGCTTGCAGGTGGCACAGTTGGCCGGCGTGCCGCAGCCGGTCATCAAGGCCGCGCGCAAGCACCTGGCGCGCCTGGAAGCGCAGGCGCTGGACGCCACGCCGCAGCTGGACCTGTTTGCCGCGCCGTCGGTCGACGCCAACGATGAGGAAGTCGAAGCGCCAGCGGCAAGCGCCGCCAGCCCTGCCATGCGTGAACTGCTGGATGCGCTGGACGATCTCGATCCGGACGCACTGACGCCGCGTGAAGCGCTGGACCGTCTGTATCAGCTGAAGCGCCTGACGGAGTCGGCGCAGGCATGAACGTCGTCGTGCGCACTCACCTGCTGCTGGCCGCTATTGCGGCGCTGGCCGCAGCGGGCGCGCACGCCATGCCGCCGATTACCAAAGCCGCGCCAGCGCCAAAGCCTTTCCTGTTCGGCGTCATCGGCCATCCGCTGCAACATGGACGCGACGAGGCGGTGCTCAAGCGCGCGATTGTCGACGCCTCGCAAAACTATCCGACCTTCGTGGTCGCCACCGGCATCAAGGCCGTCAACGAAACGTGCGGCGACAAGCTGTACGCGCAGCGTCGCGAACTGCTGAACGAATCCTCGGCGCCGATGGTGGTGTCGCTGGCCGGCAGCGACTGGAGCGCCTGCCTCAACTCCGCCGGCCGCTCGAACGCCATCGAGCGCCTGAACCGCCTGCGCGAAGTATTCTATGCCGATGCTGAATCGCTGGGCATCCGCCGCATCCAGGTGACGCGGCTGTCATCCACCGCCAAGTTCCGCAGCTATGCGGAGAATGCGCATTGGGAAGTCAACAAGGTGCTGTTCGCCACCATCAACCTGCCGGCGAATAACAACCACTATCGCCCGGAGGCGGGCCGCAACAGCGAGTACGAAGACCGCCTGGTGGCCAACCGCGCGTGGCTGCATCGCCTGTTCGCGCTGGCCGAGCGGCAGAAAATGTACGGGCTGGTGCTGTTCTCGGACGGCGATCCCGGCGTAACGGCGGAGGAAGCCTTCTCCCTGCTGCCATCGTTCCAGACCAAGCAGGACGGCTTTGCCGAAGTACGCAAGCAGATACGCACGATGGCGGAAAAATACAAGGGGAAGGTGCTGCTGGTGGATGCACAAGCGGCCCAGGCGGGCGCGCAGCATGCTGAACCGGCCATTCAATGGCGCGGCAATGTGGGACACGTGAACATGGCCGCCGATTGGGCCGAAGTCCGCGTAACGCCGGGCGCCGCCACCCTTTTCACCATCAAGGGCGGCAGCGCAAGCTCCGATTAGTGGATCGGGTGGATGGCGACGTGGTCGCCCTCTTCGCCTTCGTCGTCCTCGTCACCGTGGTGGTGGCCGTGGGCGCCGTGCACGTGGCCGTGGGCGATTTCTTCATCGGTGGCTTCACGCACATCGGCAACGCTCAGCGAGAAGCGCAGCGCCATACCGGCCAGCGGGTGATTGCCGTCCAGGACCACTTTGTCGTCAGCGATGTCGGTCACGGTGAAGATCATGGCCTCTTCCGCGCCAGCTTCGCCGTCCGGCATGCCTTCGAACTGCATGCCGACTTCCAGCGGTTCCGGCAGGCGGTTGCGTTCTTCCACCTTCACCAGCGCGGCGTCGTAGTCGCCGAACGCATCTTCCGGTTCAATCTGGATGATGGACGAGTAACCGACTTCCTTGCCGTCCAGTTCTTCTTCGATTTTTGGCAGGGTGTTCTCGTAACCGCCGTGCAGGTAAACCATAGGCTGACGGCCATCTTCGATCAGATTGTCCTGGGCATCGGACAGTTTGTAATTCACAGTCACGACTGTATTCTTGGCAATCTTCATGTTGTGCATCCTTTCTGTAATTAGCCCGCGATTATACCTTGGATCGCGGATGGGCCTCCGGTGCCGGGGTGCCGCATCATCCGCATAAGGATATGCCGATTCCGTTCTGGCCGTAGCACGCCACGCCGCCTACAATCTGCCCTAAAGTAGCGAAATTGCCCGAGACTGATACTATGTCGACACCATTTCAGAAAAAAGTTGAATGATTATGCCCCGCCTGACTTTACACACCCTCGACACGGCGCCGGAAGACAGCCGCCCCTACATCGAAAAAGCCATCGCCAACAACGGCTACCTGCCTAACCTGATCGGCGTGCTGGCCAACGCGCCGGTGGCGCTGGAAACCTACCTGACCGTCTCCGGCATCAACTCGCGCGCCAGCCTGTCGCTGGCCGAGCGCGAAGTGGTGCAGATCACGGCCGCGCGCATCCACGGCTGCGATTTCTGCGTTGCCGGCCACACCGCCATCTGGCTGCGCAAGGCTGGCCAATCGGTGGAGGCGGTGCGCGCGCTGCATGAAGGCCGGCCGACCGGCGACGCCAAACTGGATGCGGTGGCTGCGTTTGCCGCCGCCGTCATCGCCCGCCGTGGCGCCGTTGATGACGCCGACCTGCAAGCCTTCCTGGCGGCCGGCTACAACCAGCAACAGGCGCTGGAAGTGGTGCTGGGCATCAGCCTGGCCACGCTGTGCAACTTCGCCAATAGCCTGGCGGGCACGCCAGTCAACCCGCAGCTGCAATCGTTCCTGCCGGGAGCAGTCTAAGCATGGCTGCGCTGCACGACTGGCTGGCGCAGAATGCCGACACGCTGGACCAGACCGAAACGCTGAATGACCAGGTGATGCCGGCGCTGGCCGCACATGGCTGCTTCCGCGCAGGCGTGCCACTGGCGCTCGGCGGCGAGCCTGGCGTGCATAACGATGTCCGCGACGCCATCCTCGGCATCGCCGACGTGGCACGCTACTCGGTGACGGCGGCCTTTGTCTACTGGGGCCAGCGCAGCTTCATTGAATACCTGCTGCAGAGCCCTAACACCGCCTTGCGCGACCGCTTGCTGCCGTCGCTGCTGGACGGTACGCTGGCCGGCGCCACCGGCCTGTCGAATGCCATGAAATTCTTGTCCGGCATGGAGCCTTTGTCGGTGCAAGCCAAGGCCGACGGTGATGACTGGGTACTGAACGGCAAACTGGCGTGGATCACCAATCTGTGGCCGCAACGCTTTGTCGCGGCGGCGGCAGTGGCGCCGGTCGACGGCGCCACGCCGCTGGTGGCGATGTTCGCCAGTGACGACGCCGGCGTGCAGCGCAGCACCAACCTGCCGCTGATCGCGCTGCGTGGCAGCCATACCGCTGCGATACAGCTGGACAACGTGAAGGCGCCGGCTGATTACATCATCGCCACGCAGGCGCCGGAGTGGCTGGCGCGCGTGCGTCCGGCCTTCCTTGGCATGCAGTGCGGGATGTCGCTGGGACTGGCGACGGCCGCGCTGGACAAGGCTGCGGCGGTGGCGGCGCATGGCCGCGGACAGCTGAGCGACAGCATCGCCAACGCCCGGCAGGCACTGGCCGGCGTCACCCAACAGTTGCTGGATGGCGTAGCCGATGGCCGCTTCGTCAGCGCCGCGCCGCAGATGTTCAAGCTGCGCATCGCGCTTGCGGAGCTGGTGCAGCAGGCGGTCACGCTGGAGCTGCAAGCCAAGGGCGGCCACGCCTACCTGACGCAGGAGGAAGATGGCTTCGCGCGCCGCTGGCGCGAATCGGCCTTCATTCCGGTGATCACGCCGAGCATCACGCAACTGCAAGCGGCGCTGGCCAAACACGCCGCAGCGACGCAATGAGCGCCACGGAACCAGCACGCGACGCCGCGACTTCCGGCGCAGCGGCAGCCGGCCGCGCCGGCGATACACCGGACCACGCTGCGGCAGCCGGCCGCACCGGCGATATTCAGGGCGGCACTGCGGCGCGTCTCGGCACACAGCCGGCGCCACGCTCGGCGAATGATGGCTGGGCCTTGCATGCCGAACGCCTGTCCTTTGCTTACGGCGGCGCTAGCAACACGTTTGCAGACATCACGCTTGGCGTACGTCCGCGCGAAATCGTTGCGCTGCTGGGCGGCAGCGGCTGCGGCAAGTCGACGCTGCTGCGCGTGCTGGCAGGCTTGCTGCCACCCAGCGCCGGCGCCGTCCAGTTCCTCGGTGCGCCGCTGACCGAGCCGAATCCACGCAGCGCCCTCGTCTTCCAGCAAGCCAGCCTGCTGCCCTGGTTGAACGTCACGGCCAACGTCGGCTTCGGACTGGACTTCGCACGGCAGCCGAAGATCACGCGCCAGCAGCACGAACAGCGCGTACAGGACGCCATCACCGCCGTGGGCCTGGCGGGCAACGAGAAGCGCTATCCGGCCGCGCTGTCCGGCGGCATGGCGCAACGGGTCGCCCTGGCACGCGCCCTGGCGCGCCAACCGGAACTGCTGTTTGCCGACGAGCCCTTCTCCGCGCTGGACGCCATCACCCGCGCCGACATGCAAACCCTGCTGGTCGACGTGGTCCACCGCTGGCACACCGCCGCGCTGCTGGTCACGCACGACATTGATGAAGCGCTCCTGGTTGCCGACCGCATCGTGCTGATGGGCGGCCGTCCCGGCGCCATCGTGCGCGAATGGCAGGTCGACCTGCCGCGTCCGCGCCTGGCCGACAGCGATGCCCTCGGCAAGCTGCGCCTCGATATCCTGGCCGCCCTGCAAGGCGTCAGCACCACCGCATCAACATCCACAGAAAGCACCATATGACCAAGCCACCTCACATCTGCGTTTCCTCCGATTGCGACTGCGGCATGACCCGCCGCGACTTCCTGCGCGTATCGGCGCTGGGCACCGCCAGCGTGGCCGCGCCGCTGCTATTCGCCGGCGACGCCATGGCGCAGCAAGGCCCGAAAGGCGACGACCAGCCGGTGAAGATCGGCTACCTGCCGATCACCGACGCCACGCCTCTGCTGGTGGCGCATGGCCGCAAGCTGTTCGAGGCCGAAGGCCTGCAAGCTGAAACGCCACGCCTGTTCCGCAGCTGGGCGCAGATCATCGAGGCGTTCGTGTCAGGCCAGGTCAACGTGATCCACCTGCTGTCGCCCGCCACCATGTCGGTGCGCTACGGCGCCAAGTTCCCGGCCAAGGTGGTGGCGTGGAACCACATCAACGGTTCGGCGCTGACCGTCGCCAAGGACATCAACTCGGTCGCCGACCTGGGTGGCAAGACGGTGGCGATTCCATTCTGGTACTCGATCCACAACGTGCTGCTGCAACAGATCCTGACCAAGAACGGCCTGTCGGTGGTGAGCAAGGGCCGCGAAGGCAATATCGGTCCGAAGGAAGTCAACCTGGTGGTGCTGGCGCCAGCCGAGATGGTGTCGGCGCTGGCCAGCAAGTCGATCGCCGGCTTCATCGTCGCCGAGCCGTTCAACGCGCTGGCGGAAACCACCGGCGTCGGCAAGGTGCTGCGCTTCTCCGGCGACGTGTGGAAGAATCACGCCTGCTGCGTCACCTTCCTGTCGGAGCGCGACATCAGCACCCGTCCGGAATGGGCGCAGCGCGTCACCAACGCGATCGTCAAGGCGCAGCTGTGGACGCGCTCCAACCAGCTCGACACCGCGCGCCTGCTGTCGAATGGCGACAGCCACAAATACACGCCGCACGCGCTGCAAGTGCTGTCCAAGGTACTGACCGTGACCGACTATGCCGACTACGAAAAGAGCGGCATCATCGTGCACAAGGACTGGAACCAGCGCCGCATCGACTTCCAGCCTTACCCGTTTGCCTCGTACACCGAGCAGATGGTGCGCGCGCTGCAAAAAGTGCGCGTGGAAGGCGACACCGGCTTCCTGCAAAAACTCGATCCAGCCTTCGTCGCCAAGGATCTGGTGGATGACCGCTTCGTGCGCAAGGCGCTTGCCGCAGTCGGCGGCCCGCAAGCGTTCGGCCTGCCGGCCAACCTGCTGCGCACTGAAACGCTGGCGATCTGATGCTGCTTCGTCGTTTTGGTTTGCCGCTGCTGGGATTTGCGGCGGCGCTGCTGTTGTGGCAAACCGGCGTGACCGCGCTGGAGAAGGACACGCCGATCGCGGCCGCCTTCGCGCCGCTGGAGGCGGGCCGGGCGCTGTTGCAGATGCTGCAAGGCCCGGACATCTGGCGTGATATCGGCCTGAGTCTGCGGCGCGTGGGCTACGGCCTGCTGGCGGCGGCGCTGATCGGTATTCCGCTCGGTGTGCTGGTGGGCAGCTCGAAGCGCTTTGCGGCAGCCACCATGCCGCTGTTCCAGCTGCTGCGCATGGTGTCGCCGCTGTCGTGGATGCCGCTGGCGGTGATGACGCTGGGCGTCGGCGACGCGCCGGTGTACTTCCTGCTGGCGTTTGCGGCGGTGTGGCCGATTCTGCTGAACACCGCCACCGGCGTCGCCCGGCTCGATCCAAACTGGCTGCTGCTGGCGCGCAGCCTGTCGGCCACGCGGACCGAAACGGTGCTGCGGGTGGTGCTGCCGGGGATCACGGCCGACATCCTGACCGGCGTGCGGCTGGCGATCGGCATCATCTGGATTGTACTGGTGCCGGCGGAGATGCTGGGCGTATCGGCGGGACTGGGTTATTTCATCCTCGACGCGCGCGACCGGCTGGCGTACAACGAACTGATGGCAGCCATCGTTTTGATCGGCATCCTCGGCTTCGCGCTGGACTGGCTGGCCCGCGCCGCCCATGCAAAGTGGCTCCACACGCGCTGATTGGCACCCCGCACGTCGATATGCTGCGGGGTCTGACCCCGTACGGGGTCAGACCCCTCTATCGCTTGGGGGTTTATAATGCGGTATGAACAAATTACCGCTCCTCGGCGACATCACGCCTGCGCAGTTCCTGCGCGACTACTGGCATAAAAAGCCACTCCTGATCCGCAACGCCATCCCCGGCTTCAAGCCGCTGCTGAGCCTTGACGCGCTGGCCAAGCTGGCCTCCACCAACCATGCCGAATCGCGCCTGGTCACCGGTTTCGACGGCGCATGGTCGCTGCAACACGGCCCGCTGGAATCACTGCCGCCGCGCGACAAGAAAGAATGGACCATGCTGGTCCAGGGCGTCAACCTGTTCGACGCCAAGGCCGATGCGCTGCTACGCCAGTTCCGCTTCCTGCCGGATGCCCGCCTCGACGACCTGATGATCAGCTTTGCCACCGATGGCGGCGGCGTCGGTCCGCATTTCGACTCCTACGATGTGTTCCTGCTGCAGGCCCAGGGCCAGCGCCGCTGGCGCATCGGCAAGCAGAAAGACCTGACGCTGATCGAAGGCCTGCCGCTGAAGATTCTGGCCAACTTCGAGCCGGACGAGGAATTCGTGCTGAATCCGGGCGACATGCTGTACCTGCCGCCGCAATACGCGCACGACGGCATCGCCATCGGCGACTGCCAGACCTATTCGATCGGCTTCCGCCTGCCGTCCTACCAGGAACTGGGCGAAGGCTTCCTGCAGTTCATGGCCGACTCGATCGACCTGCCGGGCCGTTACGAAGATCCGGACCTGAAAGCCACCGACAAGCCGGCTGAAATCCCGCGCCAGATGCTGACCGACCTCGCCGAAGAACTGAACAAGGTGCGCTTCACCGAAGAAGACATCACCATCTTCTTGGGCGAGTACCTGTCCGAACCGAAGCACAATGTGTTCTTCACCGCCCCGGCCAAGCCGCTCACCGTCGGCAAGTTCGGCGAAGCGGTGATGAAAAAAGGCCTGGTCCTGTCGCGCAAGACGCAGATGCTCTATCGCGGCAAGAACGTCTTCATCAACGGCGAATCGTTCGGCGTCGGCAAGGCCGACAAGGCGACGCTGGAAGCGCTGGCCAACAACCGCCGCCTGGCGCCGGAAGAATTCGCCGCCGCTTCGGACGACGTGCTGGAAGCGCTGTACACCTGGTATCAGGACGGCTGGGCCGAACTGGGCTAAATCACGCGGAGGCAAGATGGACAGGCAGGTCATTCCCTTCAGCATGCGGGTGGAATTCCAGCAGCACCTGGCCACTTGCCTGGCGCGCGCCGAACAGACGCTGCAAATGTTCGACCCGGATTTCAGTATCTGGCAACTGGGCAGCAGCGCCACCGATGCCCAGTTGCGCCGCTTCTTGCAGGGCGGCGGCCGGCTGCAACTGGTCGCCCACGACGGCAAGCCGGTCGAACGCGACGCGCCACGCTTTCTGCACCTGATCAAAGATTATGGCCACCTGATCGAAGTGCGCCGCACGCCAGCGCAATTACGCCAGTTAACCGACTCTTTCTGCATCGCCGATCAGCGCGATATTGTCCGCCGTTTCCATGCCGATCATTTCCGTGGAGAAGCCGTTTTTAACGGGCCTCAAGACCTGCAAATCAGCCTGGAACGTTTCCTTACAATTTGGTTAGAATCAAGCGCCGGATTGTACGCAAACTCAACTGGATTATGAGCAGTTTGGGAGTAAAATGCTGTCAACACGGTAGTTCTATGGACTTAGCCGCAAGCAGGTCCTAAACGAAATGTTGCGATACCGCAAAATAGTTGAGTGTTAGGCTTGTTGAACTATTGCGATGCACTAAAAATCGCTATAATATTCGGCTAGGAAGTTTCCGTTGTCTGGCAGGCACCTTTTAAGGTACGAAAGCCTTCGAAGACGACCTAATTGAGCGATAATTACCGGTAATTATTAATCGCAACACTGTGTTTAATTTTTGAATTAACTAAGGAAAACCCATGAAAAAATCCCTGCTGATCGCCTCCCTGCTGGCTGTGGCTCTGGCTGCTTGCTCGAAAAAAGAAGAAGCTCCTGCTGCTCCAGCTCCAGTAGCTGCTCCAGAAGCCGCTGCTCCTGCCCCAGCTCCAGCTGCTGACGCTGCTGCTCCAGTAGCTCCAGCTGCTGACGCTGCTGCTCCAGCCGCTTCGGCTCCAGCTGACGCTGCTGCTCCAGCCGCTTCGGCTCCAGCTGCATCGAAGTAATATCAGCTTGAGAAAAAAACCGGCCTTTCAGGCCGGTTTTTTTTCGTCCGCAGATTGATCGATTAATATCTCGGGCGAATAAAAAAACCGCCAGCACAGAGCGCGATCTTGAACGCGTTCAGGCTGGCGGTTTTTTTCGCCGCATTAGCGGCGAATCTTATTTCAGCTGTTCGTGCAGCAGGGTCAGAATCTTTTCTCCGACCGGGCCGGTTTCAGTCGCGCCGGCATTGCTCAATACCTTGACCACGCTGGTATTACCCTCAGCCGCCTTGACCGAAATACGGTAACGCTGCGCTTCTTTCTCCGCCTCGTCCGACGAACCCCAGCTAAACAGCTTGCTGAAGAAGCCTTTCGATTCCGCCGTATCGTTGATATAGCGGACGAAGTAAATACCTTGGGTGCGGTCGCGGTCCTCGACGGTAAAGCCGGCACGGTCCAGCGCCAGGCCGACACGGCGCCAGGCGCGGTCGAAGCCCTCGTCGACCTGTACCACGCGGTCGGCGCCAGCGCCCACCAGCGAAGCGTGCTGAGGCTGCACAATCGCGCTGTCGACAGCACCCTTGGCATCCGCCAGCTGTTCGCCGCCATTGCCCAGCTTGTTCATCATGCGCGCCAGGAATTCGGCTTCCAGGCCAGGATCGTTAGGACGCGCCATCCACTTGGTGCTTTCCTTCTCGGCGCCGACGGACACCTCCTGCACGCCGCGATGGCTGATGTAGATCTCGCTCGAACCGTCGGCACGGCGCTCGATGCGGGTACGGAACTTGTCACGCTCGCCGCTCGAATACACCGAGTCAAATACCTTGCCGATGGTGTTGCGGATCCAGTCCTGCGGAATCTTGGCGCGGTTCTCGTTCCACTCAGTTTCCATGATGCCTGCCGTCGGCAATTCCTGCGACAGCGTGAAGCCCGAATCTTCCCAGAACGATTTCAGCTGCGGCCACAGCTGCTCCGGCGTCTGCTTGATCACCAGCCAGCGCTGGTTGCCGTCGCGCTCGACCTTGATATCGCTCAGCGCGGTCTGCGCCACGGTGCCGGCGGCCGGCTGGCCTGGCACCACCACCTGGTTCAGCGCACCCGACTGGGCGGCCTTCGAGGCGTTGTAGCCGGAAGCGGTGGCCACGCCGTTGTTCGAATCCGGCAGCGAATAGCGGTTATCCTTCTGCAGTTGCGTCAGGTCCGGCGGCACGTCCAGCGTGCTGGCCTTCTTGGCGGAACGGTAGTCCACCTTGTCGTTGCCAATCACCGAACCAAGCATGCCGCAGCCCGTCAGGCTGGTCACGGTAGCCACCACGGCGCCGGCCACCAGGGCGCGCTGCGAGGAAATGAAAGCTGTCTTGCGAATAGTCATGTCGTTACTGTTTTAAGAAGCTGAGGTGCAGCAAAATATGATCCGACCAGGTCGGGGCTAGTTGCTTGTCGCTACGGATATTACAGCACGCCGGCTTCTCGCAGGGCCGAACGTACTGCCTCGTGGTAGCCATCGGCCAGTTGGACCAGCGGCAGGCGGATGCCGGATGGCATCTTGCCCATGGCCGCCAGCGCCCACTTGACCGGCACCGGATTCGGTTCAATGAACAGTTTCTGGTGCAGCGGGAAAACTTTATTGTTCAGCGCGACTGCGGTGGCGACGTCGCCGGCCATCGCCGCGCGGCACATGTCGGCCATGGCGCGCGGCGCCACGTTGGCAGTCACCGAGATATTACCGGCGCCGCCGGCCAGCATCAGCGCCATCGCGGTTGGATCGTCGCCCGAATAGACGGCAAACGATTTCGGCGCCAGGCGCAGCAGGTCGTAGCCGCGGCCGATGTTGCCGGTCGCATCTTTCACGCCAACGATGTTCGGGATCTCGGCCAGGCGCAGGATGGTCTCGTTGCTCATGTCGGCCACGGTGCGGCCCGGCACGTTGTACAGGATCACCGGCAGGTCCACCGCTTCGGCGATGGCCTTGAAGTGCTGGTACATGCCTTCCTGTGTCGGACGGTTGTAGTAAGGAACCACTTGCAGCGTGGCGTCAGCGCCTGCTTCCTTGGCGTAACGGGTCAGCTTGATCGCTTCGGCGGTCGAGTTGGCGCCAGCGCCGGCAATGATCGGGATGCGGCCCTTGGCGTGCGCCACGGTGGCCTTGATCAGGGCGCAATGCTCTTCCACGCTGACGGTGGCCGATTCACCGGTGGTGCCGGCGATGACGATGCTGTCCGTACCTTCGGCAATGTGCCAGTCGATCAGCTGATGCAAACCCTCAAAGTCCAGACTGCCGTCTGCGTGCATCGGGGTGACGATTGCTACGATGCTGCCCTTAATCATAGGAAATCACTGCGTAAAGTATTAAAACAACGATTGTAGTCGATAGGTCGCGCGCGTGGTGCATTCCGGCGGACAAATCGGCGCTCAAAATGGCGGTAAAAGCGCCGCCTCGCGGGGAAATTCGGGCTTGACGGCACACAATCGTTGCACCATGGCAGCTTTTGGGCTATCGATGATGCCGTCTTCAAAGGCCACCACCCGCAGCCCATGCTCGGTGGCCAGCGCCAGCAGCTCGCCCGGCTGCAGTAAAAAGTCCGGATTCGAAGGCTTGCCGAACTGTCCGTTGCCGTCGGCGAAGGTCTCGTAAATCAGCACGCCGTTCGGCGCCAGGCTGGCCAGCATGCCGGAAAATAACGGGCGATGCAGGTAGTTTGTGACCACGATGCCGGCAAAACGGTGCGGGCCAAACGGCCAGGCGGCGCCTTCTTCTTCCAGGTCGATGGCGCTGGTGGTAATGCCCTGGCCACAAGTGGCGGCCAGCGCAGCCGGATCGCGGTCCACTGCCACCACTTCATGCCCCAGTGCGGCCATGTGACGCGAATGGCGGCCGTTGCCGCAAGCGAGGTCCAGCACGGCGCCGCCGGGGACCAGCGGTGCGTAACGTTGCACCCACGAAGAGATTTGATCACTCATATGTTTTTACCTGCTTTTACGTATAGGCCAGGCCCATGGCCTCGCGCACATCGCGCATGGTTTCCAGCGCCAGTTTGCGGGCCACGTCATTGCCGTCGGCAACGATGGCGCGCACCAGCGATGGATCGTCCAGATACGGCTGGGCGCGCTCGTGCATGGGCTCCTGTTCCTTGATGATGGCGTCGATCACCGGCTGCTTGCATTCAATGCAGCCGATACCGGCCGAAGTACAGCCCTTGACTACCCATTCCTGGGTCGGCTTGTCGGAATATACCTGATGGAATTGCCAGACCGGGCACCGCGCCGGGTCGCCGGCATCGCTGCGGCGCACGCGCGCCGGGTCGGTTGGCATGGTCTTGATTTTCTTGCTGACCGAGTCCTTGTCCTCGCGCAGCGCAATCGCATTGCCATAGCTCTTGGACATCTTGCGCCCATCCAGCCCCGGCAGGCGCGAGGCTTCGGTCAGGCGCGCCTGCGGTTCGACCAGGATCAATTTGCGGCTGCCTTCCAGATAGCCGAACAGCCGCTCGCGGTCGCCCAGCGACAGGCTCTGGGCGTCGTCCAGCATGGCCTTGGCCTGCTCCAGCGCCTCGTCCTTGCCATCCTGCTGGTATTCGGTGCGCAGTTCGTTGTACAGTCTGGCGCGCTTGCTGCCCAGCTTTTTCACCGCTTTCTGCGCCTTCTCCTCGAAACCTTTTTCCTTGCCGTACAGGTGATTAAACCGGCGCGCGATCTCGCGCATCATTTCAATGTGCGGCAACTGGTCCTCGCCCACCGGCACCTGGCTGGCGCGGTAGATCAGCACGTCCGCCGCCTGCAGCAGCGGATAGCCGAGGAAGCCGTAGGTGGCCAGGTCTTTGTTCGACAGGTTGTCGATCTGGTCCTTGTAGGTCGGCACGCGCTCCAGCCAGCCCAGCGGCGTGGCCATCGACAGCAGCAGGTGCAGCTCGGCGTGCTCCGGCACGCGCGACTGGATGAACAAGGTCGATTGCGACGGGTCGATGCCGGCTGCCAGCCAGTCGACCAGCATGTCCCAGGTGCTGCGCTCGATGACGCCGGGATCGTCGTAATGCGTGGTCAGCGCGTGCCAGTCGGCCACAAAGAACAGGCACGGCAGTTCGGTCTGCAGCCTGATCCAGTTTTTCAGCGCCCCGTGATAGTGGCCCAGATGCATGGAGCCGGTGGGACGCATGCCAGAGACGACACGATCGGGGTACATGGCAGGCTCAGCTAAAAAGCGCCATCAGCGGATAGACCAGCACATGCCAGGCGCCCTGCACCAGGTGCATGCCGCGCACCAGGAAGCCGGTCAGCAGGCCGAACTGCAGCATCAGCACCAGGCCAATGAAGACAAACACGCCGTAGCGCTCGATGCGCGCATAAGGACGGGCCAGCGACATCGGCAGCAGGCCGGTGACGATGCGGCCCCCATCCAGCGGCGGGATCGGCAGCAGGTTGAACACGCACATGGCCGAGTTGACGTAGATGCCGGCGCGCGTCATCTGGATGAAGAAATCGCTTTGCTCCATCTTGAACACATAGGTCAGGACCACCCACAACATGGTCCAGCCCAAGCCCATGGCGAAGTTGGCAGCCGGCCCGGCAGCGGCCACGAAGGCCATCTGTTTTTTCGGATTGCGCAGGTTGCCGTAGTCGACCGGCACCGGCTTGGCAAAGCCGAGCGGCGGCAGCGTCGCCACCGCCAGCAGCAGCGGCAGGATGATGGTGCCGAACAGGTCGATATGCTTGAGCGGATTGGCGGTGAGCCGGCCAAGATTGGCGGCAGTGGGGTCGCCGAAATATCGGGCAACATAACCATGCGCGGCTTCATGCAGGGAAATTGCAAAAAGAACAGGAATGGCGTAGACCGTAGCGGTCTGAATAATGCTATCTATATCCATGGAGCGTGATTTTACCAGAGGCTGGCTTGCCTACTTGCGGCGCCGTCAAAGGCCGGCGCCCTCGCCTGATGTGGGATGGTTCAGAGTCCGAAGGCCGCCGCGTCGCCGCGCCCCTGGCGCACCAGCACGGCTTCAGCGCCGGTCAGGTCGATCACCGTGGTCGGCTCCATGCTGCAGGCGCCGCCGTCGATGACCAGCTCCAGTTGCTTGCCGAGGCGCTCGCAGATGACGTCGGCATCGTTCAGCGCCTCGGTTTCATCTGGCATGATCAGCGTGCTGCCCAGCAGCGGCTGGTCCAGCTCGGCCAGCAGCGCACTGATGATGGGGCTTTCCGGCACCCGCAGGCCGATGGTCTTGCGCGATGGGTGGCTGAGCCGGCGCGGCACGCACTTGGTGGCTTCGAGGATGAAGGTGAACGGCCCTGGCGTAGCCGCCTTCAGCAGGCGGAACTGGCGGTTGTCGACGCGGGCGTAGACGCCCAGCTCGCTCAAGTCGCGGCACAGCAGCGTCAGGTGATGTTTCTCATCGATGCGGCGGATGCGGCGCAGGCGCTCGACCGCGCCCTTGTCGTCCAGGTGGCAGACCAGCGCGTAGCAGGAATCAGTCGGCACGGCGACGATGCCGCCGCCGTGGATGATTTGCGCCGCCTGCTTGATCAGGCGGGCTTGCGGATTGACCGGGTGGACCTGGAAGAATTGGCTCATACCTTACGATTGTACGCTACGCAGCGCCGCAATGCGTTCCTCGAACGGCGGGTGGGTCGAGAACAGCGCGCCCCAGCCGCCACGGCCGCTGCTGATGCCGGACGCGGCAAACGACTGCGGCAAGGTGCCAGGCTCAACGCCGTTCAGGCGCGCCAGCGCATGCTGCATCGGCACGGTGCTGCCCAGCAGCTTGGCCGAGCCGGCGTCGGCGCGGAATTCGCGCTGGCGCGAGAACCAGGCCACGATGATCGAGGCCAGCAGGCCGAACACGATCTCGCAGACAAACACGGTGATCATGTAGCCGATGCCGGGACCACGGCGCTCTTCGTTGCCCTTGTTCAGCATATTGTCGACAAAGAAGCCGACGATACGCGCCAGGAACACCACAAAGGTATTGGTCACGCCCTGGATCAGCGTCATGGTCACCATGTCGCCATTGGCGATGTGCGCCACCTCGTGGCCGAGTACGGCCTCGACTTCGTCGCGGTTCATGCTTTCCAGCAGGCCGGTCGAGACGGCGACCAGCGCCGAATTCTTGAACGCGCCGGTGGCAAAGGCGTTCGGCTCGCCTGGATAAACCGCCACTTCCGGCATGCCGATGCCGGCGCGCTCGGCCAGCGTGCGCACGGTATTCACCAGCCACAGCTCGGTGGAATTGGACGGATTGTCGATCACGCGCGCGCCGGTCGACCACTTGGCCATCGGCTTGGAAATCAGCAGCGAGAAAATGGCGCCGGTAAAACCGACCACCAGCGAAAACGCCAGCAGGCTGCCAAGTTGCAGCTCGCCGCCTGAGCCTGGACGGCCGATGCCCAGCAGCGACAGGACGATGGACAGCACCAGCATCACGGCCAAATTGGTGGCGATAAACAGGACTATGCGTTTCATGTAAGGGTCTCCAGTACGGGCAATAGCCCCAGATGATAAGGTAAGACCGGCTTAACGCAAAATCAAGATGGTGCTCGACGGTAATCCAGCGGGCGGATTACCGCGCTCAGAACCCGCGCTTAGAACCAATCGTGCCAGACCGGCGTCACATTCGCGGGCAGCGATGGCAGCGCGGCGAAATCCACGCGCGATTCGCCCGGCGCATGGAAATCCGTGCCGCGCGACGCCAGGAAGCCGTAATAATTGGCCAACTGCGCATACTCCGGATACTGGTCCGGCGTGTGGCTGCCGGTCACCACCTCGATGGCGCTGCCGCCCAGCTGCTTGAATTGCCCGAACAGCTCGCCCTGCGCCAGCGGCGTGAAGCGGTAGCGGCCCGGATGCGCGATGACGGCAATGCCGCCGGCGTTGCGTATCCAGTTGACCGCCTGTTCCAGCGTCGCCCAGCAATGCGGCACGTAGCCCGGCTTGCCTTCAGACAGGTATTTCTTGAACACCTCGCCGGTGTTGGCGCAGGCGCCGATTTCCACCAGGTAGCGCGCAAAGTGGGTGCGCGACATCAGGTCCGGATTGCCGACATACTTCAGCGCGCCTTCATAGGCGCCTTCAATGCCGATCAGCTCCAGTTGTTTGGCGATCTCGCGGCCACGGTTGTCGCGGCCGGAGCGGGTGCAGGCCAGTCCGTCGACCAGCGCCTGATTGTTCTCATCGAACTGCAGGCCGACGATGTGGACGGTTTCATTCGCCCAGGTAATCGAGATTTCGACGCCGGTAACAAAGCGCATGCCCTGCTCTTTTGCCGCCGCACGCGCGGCCGGAATGCCGCTGACCTCATCGTGGTCAGTCAGCGCCCACACATCCACGCCCGCCTTGCGCGCGGTTTCCGCCACGGCAGCAGGAGCAAGGACGCCATCTGAGACGTTGGAATGACAATGCAGATCGACTTTCATATCAGGCATTGTACATGGTTAGCTGGCGAGGAATTCCTCTATCATCTGCGCCAGTGCTTGAGGCTGGTCATGGTGCAGCATGTGGCCGGCGTCGCAGACCAATTTTTTGGTAACGTCGCGCAGGTGGCCGAGGCGGCGCTCCAGTTCCACGCGGCCGGCCGGCTTCGCGCCCATCCAGTCCCACATATTGGTCTGGTCGGCTTCCACCCACAGCACTGGCGCGGTGATCGCCTGCCAGCAGGCCATGACGTCATCGACGTGATATGGCAGCGGGCCGGCCTGCTTGTGCACCGGATCGCCGAGAATTTCCCATTCGCCCGCATCATTCTGCGCCGACCAGTGCTGCGCCAGGAAGGCGGCCTTGTCGTCGCTCAGGCGTGGATTGGTTTTCTGCAGGCGCGCGGCGACGGCGGCCTGGGTCGGATAGCTGCGCATTTCCGGCTGTTCCAGCAGGCTGTCCATCCATTTGGCGTAGCGGCCCGGCGCCTGCTCCGGCTTGGCGGCACGCAGTCCGGCGCCTTCCAGGTTAATCAGTTTGCGGATGCGCTCCGGCCGTGCGCCGGCGTACAGGCCGACGATGTTGCCGCCCATGCTATGCCCCAGCAGATATACCGCCTGGTCCGGCGAGTAATGGCGCAGGATGGCGTCCAGGTCGGCCAGGTAATCCGGGAACCAATAGGTATCCAGCCCGCTGCGCTGCGACAGGCCGAAACCGCGCCAGTCCGGTGCGATGACGTGCCAGTCCCCCTTCAGCGCATCCACCACGAACTGGAACGAGGCGCCAACATCCATCCAGCCGTGCAGCATGAACAGCTTGGGCGCGCCTTCCTTGCCCCAATGGCGCACATGGCAGCGCAGGCCGCGGATGGTCAGGAATTCGGAACGGGAAGAAGTGTGCTGGCTCATTTCTATGACCTTGAAAATGGGTGGGCTGGCGCCATATCGGAACCTTGCTAGCCGTAAAGCAAAATAATAGCACGACCGTTCGCTATGCGCGCAAGCGTAAAATAGCGTCATCCCACCGCACACAGCCAGGTTCCAATGTCAATATACCAACTGGGCGATCACACGCCCGAGATTGCTGCATCGTCATTTGTTGCCGATACTGCCACTGTGATTGGCAAGGTCAGCCTGCACGAGCACAGCTCGGTGTGGTTCGGCGCGACGCTGCGCGGCGATAACGAGCGTATCACCATCGGTGCCAACAGCAATGTGCAGGAAGGCACGGTCATGCACACGGACATGGGCTACCCGCTCACCGTGGGCAGCAACGTGACCATCGGCCACCAGGCCATGCTGCATGGCTGCACCATCGGCGACGGGTCGCTGGTCGGCATCCAGGCGGTGATCCTGAATGGCGCGAAGATCGGCAATGGCTGCCTGGTCGGCGCCGGCGCCTTGGTCACCGAAGGCAAGACATTCCCGGACCACTCGCTGATTATCGGCGCGCCGGCCAAGGTCGCGCGCCAACTGACGCCGGAAGAAGTCGCCGCGCTGCAAGGCAGCGCAGACAGCTATGTCAAACGCGGTCAACTGTTCAAGACGCAACTCAAAAAGATCGGATAAAACAATGAGCATCACCCCAACCACCACTGGCCAGGACACCCTGCAGAAATTCATCTTCGACAACGCCGCCGTGCGTGGCGAGCTGATTGACATCTCCGCCACCTGGCGTGAAGTACAAGCACGGCATGACTACCCTGCCCCGGTCAAGAAAGTGCTGGGCCACATGACGGCTGCCGCCGCGCTGCTGTCGGCCAACCTGAAGTTCAACGGTTCCATCATCATGCAAATTCATGGCGACGGCCCGGTCAGCCTGCTGGTGGTCGAATGCGACGCCGAACTGCGCCTGCGCGCTACCGCCAAGCTGAGCCCTGGCGAGACGGTGGCCGACGACGCCACGCTGACCTCGCTGCTGAACGCGCACGGCAAGGGCCGCTTCGTCATCACGCTGGACCCGCTGGAAAAAGTGCCGGGCCAGCAGCCCTACCAGGGCATCGTGCCGCTGGACGGCGACGACGTGGCGACCGTCATTGAAAACTACATGCTGCGTTCGGAACAGCTGGACACCAGGCTGTGGCTGGCGGCTGACGATAATGTCTCGCGCGGCCTGCTGCTGCAAAAGCTGCCTTACCACGGCGGCAAGGCTGAAGCCACACCGCTGAACGAGGAAGAAGCGCTGGAAACCTGGAACCGCGCCGTCATCCTCGGTTCAACGCTGAAGGAGCAGGAGCTGCTGGAAACCGGCATCGACGTGCTGATCCAGCGCCTGTTCTGGGAAGAGACCATCCGCGTGTTCGATCCGCTGCATCCGCAATTCCATTGCAGCTGCACGCGCGAGAAAGTCGGCAATATGCTGAAGATGCTGGGCCGTGAGGAAGTGGAAAGCGTCATCGCGGAGCAAGGCCATGTTGGCGTCAACTGCGATTTCTGCGGCCAGCACTACGAGTACGACAAGGTCGATTGCGCGCAGCTGTTTGCCAGCGATGCGCCAGTCGAGACCCTGATCCCTGCCGGCGACGCCAAGCACTAATCCACTTCTTTGGCGTAGCGCTGCGCCAGCACGGCGCAGACCATCAGCTGCAACTGGTGGAACAGCATCAGCGGCAGCACCACGGCGCCCAGCGCGCCGCCGGCAAACAGGACCTTGGCCATCGGCACGCCGCTGGCCAGGCTTTTCTTGGAGCCGCAGAACACGATCGCAATCCGGTCTTCGCGATTGAAGCCCAGGCGCCGCGCCGCCTGCGCGCTAATCGCCATCACCAATCCCAGCAGCAGCACATTGATGAACATCAGGCCGGCCAGCGTGCCCCACGACACCTGATGCCACAGCCCCTCGCCTACCGCCTCGCTGAAGGCGGTGTACACCACCAGCAGAATCGAGCCCTGGTCGACCAGGCGCGTCAACGGCTTGTGCTTTTCCACCCACGCGCCGATCCAGCGCCGCGCCACCTGGCCAGCGATGAACGGCAGCAGCAGCTGCAAGGCAATCTGCAAGGCTGACGCCAGCGGCGAGCCGCCCGACATCTGCGCCGTGGTCAGCAAGCCCACCAGCACCGGTGTAATGAAGATGCCGAACAGGTTCGACGCCGAGGCGCTGCAAATCGCCGCCGGTACATTGCCGCGCGCCGCCGCCGTGAACGCAATCGACGACTGTACGGTCGACGGCAGCATGCACAGGAACAGGATGCCCAGGTACAGGTCCGGCGTCACCAGCGGCGTCAGTACCGGCTTCAGCAGCAAGCCCAGCAACGGGAACAAGGCAAATGTGCACAGCATCACCAGCAAGTGCAGGCGCCAGTGCGTGACGCCGGCAATCACCGCCTCGCGAGACAGCTTGGCGCCATGCAGGAAAAACAGCAGCGACACCGCCACGTGCGTGACGTTGTTGAAGATCACGGCGCCCTGGCCGTGGCAGGGAAACAGGCTGGCCGCGATCACGGTAACGATCATGGCCAGCGTAAAGTTATCCGGCAAAAAACGGGGGCGCTTCATCATCCGGGGCACTTCACTTCCAGCACGTCGATCGCGCCGACGGTTTTAGCAGCGGTGGCGCTGCGCACCAGGTCTACCCGCTCCAGGCAATCACGGCGGAACGGACGCTTGTAGGTGCGCGTACACGGCGTCACCACACCAACGTCGCTGCCGGCGTTGCAGTAAAAGCCCTCGGCCTGCATGCGCACCAGCGCCTGCTCCATCGGCATACCGGGCTGCACGGTCTGGGTGACGAAGTGGCCCAGCTTCGACTGGTCGATTGAGCAGGCTGTCAACACCAGTGGCAAGGCTGCCAACAAAAATCTCCGCATCTGCGATCTCCTTATTTCCAGACAGCAGTGTAACGCATGTGCGCGTCATGATCCGGTCACACTCCACACCTATGATGCCCAGCGTTATTCATCCATCAACCTGAGCAAATAATGAACAAAAAATTCTCCGTCGTCCGTTTTGCCGCACTGAGCATCCCTATGCTGGCCATGGCCGCCAACGTTGCAGCCGCAGTTGCCGACATGGCCGACACGCCCGCCGCTGAAACAGTCACGGAAGCCGCTGCCGCCGCGCCGATCGCCAGCGTTGAAGTCGCCACTCGCAAGACCCGTTCGTCGGTTGAACTGGGCAAGAACGAGATGCAGAAAATACTGCCGGGCGTGAATCCGCTGAAAGCGCTGCACACGCTGCCAGGCGTCAGCTTCCAGACCGCCGACCCGTGGGGCAATAACGAGCAAAACCTGTCGCTGTTCATCCACGGGTTCAGCGGCTCGCAACTGGGCTACACCATGGACGGCGTGCCGCTGGGCGACCAGCAATACGGCAACTACAACGGCCTGTCGCCACAGCGCGCCGTCATCAGCGAAAACGTCGGCCGCGTGATCCTGTCGTCGGGCGCCGGCGATCTGGCCACCGCTTCCACCAGCAACCTGGGCGGCACCATCGAGACTTTCTCCAGCAACCCGCTGCCGAACGCCAATTTCTCGGCGCAGCAGACGGTCGGCAGCTACAAGACCTCGCGCACCTTCCTGCGCTACGACACCGGCAACTTCGGCGACGGCAACAGCGCCTACATCTCCGCCACGCACCACGAGCAGAAAGCCTGGGACTTCGACGGCCGCCAGGGCGGCGACCAGATCAATGCCAAGTTCATCAACAACAGCAGCCTGGGCAAGCTGACGCTGTACGTCGCGTACTCGGACAAGATCGAGCCGAACGAAGACAGCACCGTGCGCTCGGCCACCGAGAAGTATCAGCCTTACACCCGTCCGTTCATGTATCCGAACTTCCAGCAGGCGCTGGGCTACCTGTCGGCCACCGGCGCTACGCCGGCTGCGGAAGGCAACAACTACCGCAACTACTACAGCGACGCGCAGCGTACCGACTATCTGACCTACGCCAAGTTCGACATGAACCTGGGCGAGGCGACCACCTGGTCGAACCAGGTCTACTACCACAACGATGATGGCGTCGGCGTGGTGGCTGGGCCGATCGGCGTAGCTGGCCTGCCGGCACTGTTCGCGGTCTACTTCCCCGGCCAGAACCTGAAACAGGTGTTCGGCAACTCGGGCTACGCCACCCGCACCACCGAATACGAAATCAACCGCAACGGCTGGCTGTCGACCTTGAAGACCGAACTGGGCGACCACAATCTGCAAGCCGGCCTGTGGTTCGAGCACAACCGTTCGTCGGCGTATCGCCGCTGGTACGCGCTGGATGTCAACAATCCAAGCTCGCCATACGACCGTCCGGCCAATCCGCTGATCACCCAGTACGGTAGCGAGATCGACAACAAGGTGGTGCAGCTGCACCTGCAGGATGAATGGCGCATTCGCCCTGACCTGTCGCTGCAAGCCGGCTTCAAATCGAGCCTGCAATTTGCCGATGGCCAGTTCCCGGTACAGCCGAAGAACGGCGCGATCGCCAACTCGACCGCCCTGCCAGTCGGCAAGATCGACACCAAGAAATGGTTCCTGCCGCAGATCGGCGGCCGCTGGGATATCACGGCACAAGACCAGGCTTTCTTCAACATCCAGAAGAATATGCGCCAGTTCGTCACCTACGGCGGTGGCGGCGCATCGCCATGGAGCTTGTCCAGCCAGGGCGCGTTCGACCTGTTCAAGTCGACTGCAAAGCCTGAGACTTCGATCACCTACGAAGCCGGCCTGCGCACCAGCCACCAGCTGAACGGCGACGTGTTGACCGGCTTTGATGGCCAGATCAACGTCTACCACGTCAACTTCAAGGACCGCCTGTTGCAGATCAGCCCGACCTCGGTGATCTCGTCGATTATCGGCGGCAACCTGGCGGTGCTGACCAACGTTGGCGCGGTCAAGACCAACGGCATCGACTTCTCCGGCACGCTGCACTTCGGCCGTACCTTCTCGCTGTACAACGCGCTGTCGTACAACCAGTCGAAATACGACGACAACTACATGAACGGCAACGCCGTGGTGCCGACCGCCGGCAAGAAAGTCCCGGGCAGCCCGGAGTGGATGGATAAATTCGTCGCCACGCTGAACCTGGCCGATACCGAGTTCCAGCTGGGCGGCGACTACGTCGGCAAGCGCTACGCCACCTACACCAACGACCTGCAGGTGAAGAGCTACTTCCTGATGAACCTGGGCGTGTCGGGCAAGCTGCCATTCCTGAATGGCGGCTGGGTGAGGAACGCGCGCTATCGCCTGAACGTCACCAACCTGACCGATCGCAAGGGCGACCTCAACGTAGTAGTCGGCGCGGCCAGCGGCACGTACAATACCTTCCCGATTGCACCTCGTCAGGGCTTCCTGACTTTGATGGCGGACTTCTGATGACCAAACTTTATTTACCGCAGCGACTATCGCGTCGCGGCTTCATCCAGACAGCGGCGGCGGCGGCAACCGCTGCGGCAGCAGGTTCGTCGTTGCTGCTGCCGGCGGCGGCGTTCGCAGCCGGGCCGGTGGCAGGCGACCAGTCCGGCCTGCCGGGCGTGGGCCCGGTCGGCGCCGGCACTGGCCGCCCGCTGGTATTTGGCCACCGTGGCGCCAGCGCGCTACGTCCCGAGCACACGCTGGCCGCGTATGCGAAAGCCATCGCCGATGGCGCCGACTACGTGGAACCCGACCTGGTCAGCACCAGGGACGGCGTGCTGGTCGCGCGCCACGAAGCCTTCCTCAGCGAAACCACCAACGTCGGCACGCGTCCCGAATTCGCCAGCCGCAAGACCCGCAAGACCATCGACGGCGAAACGCACGAAGGCTGGTTCGTCGACGACTTCACGCTGGCCGAACTGAAAACGCTGCGCGCGGTGGAGCGCATCCCGCAATACCGTCCGGGCAGCGCGCAGTACAACGGCATGTTCCAAGTGGTGACGTTTGAAGAAATGATCGACTTCGTGGCGGCCGAAGCGGCGGCGCGCGGCCGCATCATCGGCATCGTGCCGGAGCTGAAGCACTCCACCTACTTCGCCAGTGTCGGCCTGCCGCTGGAAGACCGCTTCCTGTCGATTCTGGCGGCACACGACTACACGCGCCGCAACCCGGTCGAGATCCAGTCGTTTGAAGTGGCCAACCTGAAATACCTGCGCGGCAAGCTGGGCCGCCGCGCCAATCTGCGTCTGATGCAACTGGTCATCGGTGAAAACGTGCGTCCGATGGATGTGGCGGCAGCAGGCGGCACGCTGACCTTCGCCCAAATGTGCACGCCGGCCGGCCTGCGCGATATCGCCCAGTACGCTGACGTCGTCGCACCGCCAACGCGCGCCATCATCCCGCTGAACAAGGACGGCACGCTGGCCGCGCCCTCCTCGCTGGTGGAAGATGCGCACAAAGCCGGCCTGCGCGTGGAACCCTGGACCTTCCGTCCAGAAAACCAGTTCCTCGCCGCCGACTTCCGCAGCGGTGCCCTGACGGCCCGCAACGAAGCCGGCTCCATCGCCGAAATAAAGCGCTACATCGCCACCGGCATCGACGGCTTCTTCACCGACGACCCCGCCCTAGGCCGCGCCGCCCTAGGCTAAGCAAGATCACACTGGCGGGACTCCGTCTCTGCTGGTGTGCCAAAGCGCAACAACTTCGACCACGTTGCCGCGTATGCGGTAATACACATGATGGTGGATTTTAGGGAGATGAATCCGCCGCACAGCACTCAGTTTCGCATTGCGAGTGCGCGCCCCTAAGTTCGGATTTACTTCGAGCAACGCAAACGCGCGCTCCAGTTCAGTAGCTACAGTTCCCGGTGCAGACAGTCGATTCTGCTGCCACCACGTAGACAGTTGCTGTATTTGTGCAGCTGCGCGAAAGGTAATCCTGACGGAATATTGGGGCATTAGGCTTGCGAACGCAAACTCTTCAGCAAGTCGGATGCTGACACCGTCTCGCCACGGTCTGCCTCCTCCAGGGAAAGCAGCATGTCCGCCTCCTGTTGCGGCGTCAACTCGAACTCACTCTCCTCACCTGAAAGCACGATGACAGTAGCCCCTTCGTCAAAAGGCATATCCTCGACGACAACCTGGCCAGACACGATTTTTCCGGTGATGAGTTTCATGGAAAAATAGTAGTCCCATCTGCGCCAGAAGTCAAAAAAGGGGCTTGCGGCCCCTTTTGTTTTAGTTGCTGGCTTGACGCGGCGTTTCCAGTTTTGGCAGCGCTGCGGTCAGGTCGATCCAGGCTTGCGGCACCGGTTTTTCGCGGCTGCGCACGCCGAAGAAGCTGACCACTTCGCGGCCATCCTTGTCGTAGAATTCGACGTTGACCACGCCGGCGCGCTTGACGACATAGCCGCTGACGAAGTTGGTGTCGCGCAGGTGCAGGTTGAATTCCGGGTCCAGCACATTGAAGTAGCCGCCGGTTTCCTGCACTTTGTTGATCTTGCCGCTGAAGATCTGGATCGTCGCATCATTGCCCAGGAAGGCCATGATTTCCACTTGCTGCTTGGCTGCCTGCTCCAGCAGCTGGCGCACTGCCAGCGGCGCAATGCGCTGTACCTTGTCAGCCGGGCCCAGACGCAGGCCCTGCTCACGCGTCACGCCGAATTCGCTCAGCAGACGGTTGAACTGGTGCACATCGTTGATCTCGTTCCAGGCCTGCTGGAATTCCTTCACGTCCACCGCGCTGTCCGGCTTCAGCGCCGGCTTGGCTGGCTCGGCAGCCACTTTCAGCTCGGCGCTTTGCACCGGATTGCGGAAGTCGGCGACGATCTTGTCGAACACCGGCACGCCGGCATCGCTCTTCACGTAGACCTTGTGTGCCGCATTGCCGTACTGGTCGAAGAATTGCAGGCTGCGCGACACTACGCCATCCTTGCCAGGCTGGACCACCGCAAACGCGTATTTCCAGTTCTTGAAGGTGAAGCGCAGGTCGATTTCGCCGCCCAGGTAGCCGCCGGCGATGTTGCGCATGCGCGCTTCCCGTTCTTTTTCCTTGTCCGCGTCGAGGCCGGTGACCGGCTCCTGCGGTTTCATTTTGGTGGCGATGCCGGTGCGTTCCAGCACGCCGTTTTCATTGCGCGTCAGTGCCATGACTTTGCCGAGGTCCAGCGCGCGACGCATGATTTCACGCGGCACGGTCTCGCCTTCCTGCAAACGGGTCACTGTCTTGCCGATGCCGTTGGCGGCCAGCAGTTCCGCTTCCGACACGTTCAGCTTGGCCGCAGCGTCGCGCAGCGCCAGACGCGGTTCCGCAGCGCGCAGCGCTTCGTAACGTTCGGTCAGACTGGCTGCACCCGCCGGCAGAGAGGAGATCAGCAAGGCGCCGGTCAGCGCCAGGACAAATCGATGGTGGGGTTTCATGGGCTAGCTCCTTAGTAAATCACTTTGAGGTTGAATGCATAGTTGCGGCCTGGGCGCGCCTGACGTTCGATATCGGCCAGCGTTGCCGCCGAAGTTGCCGCGACCAGGGTGCGCGACGAGGCGTAGTCCCAGAATTTCCGGTCGCCCAGGTTGTAAATGCCGCCGCTGAGGACGACGTGCTTGTTGATGTTCCAGTACGCTGTCAGGTCAAACACGGTATAGCCCGGCACAGCGAACATGGTGTTGGTGCTGCCGGTCAGCACATCGCTCTCGGCACGCTTGCCGCGCGCGGTGCTGGCGGTGAACGCGGCGCCACCACGCAGGCCCGGATCGTCATAGGCGAAACTGGCGTTGGCCTTGTACGGCTGCACCGACGGCAGATCGGCTTTGTTGCCGGTCTCGGTGTTTTCCGACGTGCCTTTCGACGCGCCGGCCGCTACGTTGACGCTGTAGCCCTTCATGTCCTGCAGCCACTGGCCGAGCGCGAAGCGCGAACTGAATTCCACGCCGTAGATCTTGGCCTTGCCAATATTCTCCGGACGGAACAGGCCTTGCACGATGGTCGGGTAGTTGACCCTGTCGATCGGCTGCGTCACATATTCAATGAAGTTGCTGTAGCGGGTATTGAACGCCGACACGCTGAATTCCACGCCCGGCGCAGGCGCACCTTTCAGGCCGACTTCAAACGCGTTGCTGGTTTCCTTGTCCAGGTTCGGATTGCCCAGCACGGCGTAGCCGGTGGTGCTGGTGTAGCTGAAGGAATCGTAGGTGCCGGTGCGTTCGGCCGCCGATGGCAAACGGGTGCCGCGCGAATATTGCGCGTAGGCGTTGAAGTTGGGCACCAGCTCCACCGACAGGTTCAGCGATGGCGTCAGGAAGGAATCGCTGTCCTCCTTGATTTCCTTGGCGGCGGCCGGCACGGCAACCACGTACTTGTCGAGATTCTTCGGCGTCAGCTTGCGGTGTTCGGCGCGCAGGCCCGGCGTCAGCGTGGCCTGGTGGCCGGCCAGTGCGAAGCCGAACTCGCCACGCACATAGGCCGCATACTTGTCGGTGTCCATGTCGGCCATGCGCGACTTGCTCGTGTACTGATGCGCGCCGGTGGCAACCACCAGCCGATCCTCGGTCCACGGACGGCGGCTTTCCAGGCGTTCGTACTGCACGCCGTAGCTCAGAAGATTGCCGGGGCTGAGCTGTTTGGTGGCGTCCAGCGCCAGGCCCTTGCTGTCGTTGTAGTAGCCGGTGTTGATGTCGCGCACATAGCGCTGGCCACCGCTGACGTAGTCGCCATGGGTCAGGTCTTCCACTTCGGCTTTTTGCGTGTACAGCCTGGTGTCCAGCGTGTCCAGCAGCGCGAAGCCGCTTGGCGTCCATTGGTGCTCGACGCTGAAGCGGGTGCGCCTGGTATTCGATTCCTGCGTGACGCCGGTTGGATACAGCGCACTGGTCTTGTTGTCGTATTCGCGGTCGTGTTCGGCCTTGTAGCTGTCGACGGTGAAGTTCAGCTTGTGTTCCCTGGAGATGGTCCAGTTCAGTTTGGCCAGCACGGCGTCCGAATTCCAGTCGTCCGGATTCATCGGCACGGTGCTCAGGCTTTCCGAGTGTTCACCGCTGCGATGCACGGCAACAATCAGCGCCTTCAGGTGCGGATTGATCTCGGTGGCGGCGGTGACCGCGTGCATGCGGCTGGCACGGTCCGAGGTGTAGCCGAATTTGTAGTCGGCGTACAGCTTGCGGGTGCCGTCCAGATAGTCTTCCGGCGCCTTGGTGATGAACGATACCGCGCCGCCCAGGCCTGGCGAACCAGGGCCGCTCGGGCTGGCGCCGGAACCGATTCGCACTTCGCGGAAAGTCTCCGGATCGAAATAGTCGCGGCCGATGCCGAAGGCGTTATTGGTCGAACCGTCCGGCTTGCCGGCGGCGTCCGGCAGCGAGATGCCATCCAGTTCAAGGCTGACGCGATTGCCTTCGACACCACGGATGTTGAAGCCGGTATTGGCGGCGCTGTCCCACACGCTGCCACCGCCACTGGCTGCCGCCGGCACGCTGATCAGCGGCGAATAACGGGCGATACTGGCCATGTCGACCGCGCTGTTCTGTTCCAGCTGGCGCACGCCGATCACCGTGGTGCTGCCATTACGGGTGGAGTTGGCGTCGTCGCGCTTGGCTTGCACCAGGATTTCCGACAGCTCGCCGGCGGATTTGGTTTCCTGCGCAAAGGCAGGCGTCGTGATAACGCCCAGCATGACCAGCAGCGCGGAGCGGACGTGAAGAGACAAAGGCGCGGCCTGCTGCCGGGCGCCCGTATGGGTAGCGACCATAATTATCCAAGAGAGAGAGTTATACGGCTGGCTCTCGGAATTGAACGATCGCTGGCAAAGAACGCATCCTAACAATAATGATTCTCATTTACAAGTCATATTATCGTCAAGATTGGCAAATCCGCTACAATCCGTAGCATGAATCGCGTTTCCCTGATGATGCCCGCCCCTGTCACCCGCAATAATCGCGGCCGCGCTGTGGGCATGATGCTGGCTTTGCTGTGCGCACTCGGCAACCTGGCGCTGGCGATGCTGTTGCCGGCCATCTGGCCGTTGTCGCTCAGTCTCGGGTCGGTGCTGGCGTTGGCCTGGCTGATACACACGCAGCCGCTGGTACAACACGTGGAATATTTTTCGGCCGATGAGGATGGCCTGCGCTATGTGCATGCGCCGGGCCAGGATGGCCGCGTGCTGCGCTACAAGTGGACCGAAATCATCAGCGTGGCCGCCGCCAAGGGCGGCCTGCGGGTCGAAACCGGGCGTGGCGCGCAGAAAGGCGCCACCGTGTTCCTGTCGATGCCATCCGAGGCGGATTGCCAGGCCGCCAGCCAGGCGGCCGCACACTGGCTGTCGGCTTACCGGCTGTAATCAGCCAGCCAGGTAATTGTTCTTCACGCGCACATAGTGCTCGGCGGAATACTTGAGGTAGGCAATCTCTTCCGGCGTCAGCGCCCGCACCTTGACTGCCGGCCGGCCGACATACAGGTGGCCGCTTTCCAGCACCTTGCCCGGCGACACCAGGCTGCCTGCGCCCACCATCACCCGGTCCTGCACCACCACATCGTCCATGATGACGGCGCCCATGCCGATCAGGCATTCGTTGCCGATACGGCAGCCGTGCAGCATGGCCTGGTGGCCGATGGTGACGTAGTCGCCGATGATCAGCGGCGAACCTTCCGGCTTCTTGTCGTTCTTGTGCGAGACGTGGCCCATGGCAAAGTCCTGCACATTGGTGCAGTCGCCGATGACGATGCGGTTGACATCGCCGCGCAGCACCGTGTTGCACCAGATCGAGCAATCCTTGCCGACGGTGACGTCGCCGATCACCTGTGCCGACGGGTGCATGTACAAGCCCTCGCCCAGTTGCGGCGAAGTGTTGAGGTAGGAAGATACGGACATGCGGGAATCCTTATTTGCGGGAATATTTGTTCAGCAGGTTGCTCAGTTCGTTTTGATGCGTGCTCATCCAGTTCCACAGCGCTTCCACCTGCTCGCGATGGACGGCATAGTAGGCCGGATTGGTGGCCAGCCAGATATTGCCGCTGAACAAAGGCACGCGCAAGCGTACCACTTCGCTGCCATAGCGTTCGGCGACTGACTGGTCCATGTCGCCGGCCGCGCCGACTGTCAGCGCCACGCCATCGACGCGCTTCAGTTTGAGCTTGCCGACATTGCTTTCCAGGTCGCGTCCGCCCTCGTCCACCTTGATGCCGGCCTCGCGCAAGGCGTCGGCATACGGCGCGCCATACGGCACGCCCATGACGCGGCCCTGGAAGTAGCGCGGCGTGAAGGTATCGGCCGGCAACTGGTCGGCAGCGCGCACCAGCACGATGATGCTGGTACGGATGGCGCGGTTGCGGTCCAGTGCACCGCTGCGGTCGCGCGGCAGCACCACTTCGGGCGGCAGTTCGGCGCGTTCCTCGATCGGCAGGAAGTCGATGGCGCCGGTCTGCAGGGCGATACGCAGACGGTGGGCGGGCAGGCGCACCAACTGCACCTGGCAGGGAATGGTGGCAGCGGCGGCAGCGCGCAAATAGTCGACCGCCACGCCGGCTGGCTCCGGCACCTCGGCGCCTTTGCCCAGCCAGTAAGGCGGGCGGTCCTGGTCCATATAGCCGATGCGCACCGGCGGGCAGGCGGCGTGGGTGCTGGTAATGGTGAGCAGGGAGAGGGCAAACAGGATGGGGCGCAGCATGACGAAAAGGCTTTGTTTATGACAAAGCCTTCATTATAGCTGCCTGAAAGTCTATCATCCCTGATAAGTGCCATCGCTATGCGGCGCGGCGCGGAATTCCGGCAGCGCCTCGGCCCGGCGCGAGTACTCGGCCAGCGCCGGATAATCGGCCGGGGACACCACGTCCGGCAGCATTTGCTGGATAAAGTGCCAGGTGATGGCCTGCATCACGCCCGGCGGCGTTATGGTGTCGCTGGTGACGTCCAGCGGCAGGCTGGCCTGTTCGGCTTCCAGCACATCGAGCGCGGCGCGCAGTTGCTGGATCACGCGGTCGGCCCAAGGCTGATGCAGTTTTTCCGCCGGCCGCAGCTTGCGCTCGTACACCAGCTGCACCGACTTGTCGCAGGCCGCCAGCGCCAGGCCCAGCAGGCGCTGCGAGCGCCACAGCTCGGTCGGCATGGTTGGCGTGCGGCGCGATGATGGACGGGCGATCGATTCGGCGTATTGCAGGATCAGCGTCGAGTCCATCAGCGCCGCGCCCTCCTCATCGACCAGCGTGGGCGCCTTGACCACCGGATTAATCTGGCGGAACTGATCGTAGGTGCTGAACACCGACAGCGACTGGTGCTCGAACTTCAGCCCCAGCAACTGCAGCGACACCGCCACGCGGCGGACATAAGGGGAATCCAGCATACCGATCAGTTTCATAGCATTTCCTTCAGGGAGAGATCCGGGAATATACAGCGGCGCATCACTTCTGCTCAAGTGCAAACAGCGCCGCGCCGTGGGCATGGATGGCGGTGGTGTCGTACAGCGGCACCGCCGCGTCCTGCTGCCCCACCAGCAGCGAAATTTCGGTGCAGCCCAGGATGATGGCCTGCGCGTCCTGCACCACCAGGTCCGCCATGATGCGGCGATAGGCGTCGCGCGATGTAGCGCTGATGCGGCCCAGGCACAGCTCTTCGTAGATGATACGGTGCACGATGTCGCGCCCGTCCGCCGGTGGCACCACCACGTCCAGCCCGTGCAGCTCGCGCAGGCGCTCCTTGTAGAACGGCTGTTCCATGGTGAAGCGCGTGCCCAGCAAACCAACCTTGCGCAGGCCGGCGCGTTTGATTTCGTGCGCGGTCGAATCGGCGATGTGGAATAGCGGAATTCGCACGGCTGCTTCGATTGCCGGCGCCACCTTGTGCATGGTGTTCGTGCACAGCACGATGAAATCGGCGCCGGCCGCCTGCAAGGCACGCGCGGCATCGGCCATCATCGCGCCCGCCGCGTCCCAGTCACCGGCGTGCTGCAAACGTTCAACCTCGTGAAAATCCACGCTGTACAGCACAACCTTGGCCGAGTGTAGGCCGCCCAGCTGCTGCTTGATGGTCTGGTTGATCTGGCGGTAGTACGGCACCGTCGATTCCCAGCTCATGCCACCTATCAATCCGATTATCTTCATGGCACCTCCGTGCCCTATTCTATCGGCAAACGATGGCTACGCTTGCAATAAAACCGCAGCACCACGGCCGAGCGAGCGGACCACTTGCAAAACGTCCCAGTTGGTCAGGCGGATGCAGCCGTGGGACTGGGTCTTGCCGATCTTGCCTGGCTCGGGCGTTCCATGGATGCCGTAGTGGTCAATGCTCAGCTCGATCCACGCCAGGCCGACCGGGTTGTTCGGGCCAGGCGCGATGCGCGCCTTGGTGTCGCCAGCCTTGGCATCCCAGAACAGTTTCGGGTTGTAGCGGTATTCCGGATTGGTGGCCACGCCCAGCACGGTCCAGCGGCCTTCCGGCAACGGGTCATGCTTGCTGCCGGTGCTGGCGGGGAACTGCGCGAACGGCATGCCGCCGGCGTCCAGCAGCGTCAGCGTGCCCTCTTTCGCATCGACCAGCACCGATGCGGCTTTCGGCAGCGGCTTGATGGATGATATGGCAGGCACCAGCAACTGCTCGCCCACCTTGTCCAGCTTCTTGCCTGGATTCAGGCGGCGCAACAGCTCCGGGCTGCAATGGAAACGCTCGCCCAGCGCTTCGGCCAGGCTGGCATAGCCCAGCGTCGGCAGTCTGGCCTTGCCAGCCATGTCGGACGGCACCGGCTTGTAGGGGCCGGCGACATCCTTGGCGGTGACGGTGTAGACATCTAGCACCGGCGCCTGGTCGCGCTCCAGTTCCTTCCAGGTGGTGGCATCGATATTGCCGCTGACCGGCAACTGCCGCAGCTTCTGGAAGCCTCGGATGGCGTGGTGCATATTGCTGCCATAGGCACCGTCCATCTCGCCGGGAGAAAAGTGCGCACGATCCAGCAGCACTTGCGCGCGCAATACATGCGGACCACTCGACTTGGGCGTCACCGGCTTCGCGCGCTGCGCGGCACTCAACGTATCCGCAGCAGACAGCGCCGGCTCGGCGGCATGCGCGCTGGACGCCACCAGCATCACTGCAAAAAATAAAGCTCTCAAACCAGACTCGGAGAAAAACAGGGAGCTTATTCTAGCCGATGGGACGGTTGATGACCGCTTCGATACGGTGGCCGTCAGGGTCAATCAGGAACGCGGCGTAGTAGTGGTCGCCATAGTCTTCGCGCAGCCCGGCAGCGCCGTTGTCGACGCCGCCAGTGTCCAGACCGGCCGCATGGAAGGCATCGACCGCCGCGCGCGACGGTGCGGCGAAGGCAAGGTGTGCACCGTCGCCAGGCGGTGTGGCGTTGGGCCGCAATTTCAGGCAAAGCAGATCATTGCCGTCCTCGACACCATAGCCGATGGCGGTATCGTCCTCGAATACGCGGCGAAAACCCAAGGCGCCCAGCACGGCGTCATAGAACGCACCGGCCAGCGCCAGGTCGCGCACGCCAAAAGATAGGTGGTGTAGCATCAGTTCTTGTTGTAACGTTGCATGACGTAGCCGAGCCGGCCCTTATTGGTGTCCAGCCAGGTCCACAGCGCTTCGCATTGCTGCGGGTGAGCGCGATAGAAGCTGTCGTTGAAAGCCAGCCACAGGCGGATGTTCAACAGCGGTTGCGGCAGTTGCTCGATGCTGCCCCGGTGCTTGTCCAGCGCCTGCTTCAGGTGGGCTGGCGAGACCGCCGCCACCACCACGCCATCGACCCGGCCCAGCTTGAGTTTTTCGATATTGCGGTCGAGGTCGCGTGCGCCTTCGTCCAGCGTCAGGCCGGCCTCGCGCAGGCGGCCAGCGTAGCTGTTGCCCATCGGGATGCCCAGCGTCTTGCCCTTGAAATACTGCATCGGATTGGTATTGGCCGGCAGCTTGTCCTTGCTGCGCACCAGCACCAGCACCTGATTGTGCAAGGCGCGGTTCAGCTCGATATTGCCGGCCTTGTCGCGCGGCAGCGCAATCTCGGCCGGGTAGAAACTCATCTCGCCGATCGGCGCCAGGTCGATGTCGCCGGCAGCCAGCGCCACTTTCAGTCGCGCGGCCGGCAGGCGTACCCAGACCGGCGTGCAACCGAAGCCGGCGCCCAGCACGGCATCGCGTATCAGGTCGACAGCGGCGCCAGGCGGATCGGGCACCTTGTCGCCTTCGCCCAGCCAGTAAGGCGGACGGTGCTGGTCCATATAGCCGACGCGGACGGGAATGCATCCCTTGGTCTGCTCAGGGCGGGCCACTACGGGAGCGGCGATGACGGCTAACATCAGCAAGAGGCCAGCGCGCAGCTTCATCGGGATTCTCAGTGTTGGGGTGTTTCGGCTGGCTTCGGCGCCAGCGGTGCAAGAGCGGCAGCTTGGCCCTTGCCAACGATCTGAACGAAGATTTCGTTCTGCTTGATCATGCTCAGTTCATAGCGCGCCCGTTCCTCGACTGCGCCGGTGCCGTCCTTGAGGTCGCGCACTTCGGAATCGAGCTTGGCGTTGCGGGCGATCAGCTCCGTATTCTTCTTGTGCGCCACCTCCACCTGGGCCTCGAAATCGGCCACGCGCAGCCAGCCGCCCTTCCCCAGCCACAGCGGGTACTGTATCAGCAACAGCAGGAAAGCCAGTCCGAGCGTAATCAGGCGCATGAGGTGAATGCGGCCGGACTACTCCGGCCGCGCTTGCTTAATTACTTCAGATTATAGAACGCATCGCGGCCTGGGTAGGAAGCGATATCGCCCAGATCTTCTTCGATGCGCAGCAGCTGGTTGTATTTGGCCATGCGGTCCGAACGCGACATCGAGCCGGTCTTGATCTGCAGGGCGTTGGTGCCAACCGCGATATCGGCGATGGTCGAATCTTCGGTTTCGCCCGAACGGTGCGAGATCACGGCGGTGTAGCCGGCGCGCTTGGCCATTTCGATGGCGGCAAAGGTTTCGGTCAGCGTGCCGATCTGGTTGATCTTGATCAGGATCGAGTTGGCGATGCCTTTCTGGATGCCTTCTTTCAGGATCTTGGTGTTGGTGACGTACAGGTCGTCGCCCACCAGCTGGACTTTCTGGCCCAGTTCCTTGGTCAGGATGGCCCAGCCGTCCCAGTCGCCTTCGTGCATCGCATCTTCGATCGAGATGATCGGGTACTTGTCGCACCAGGTCGCCAGCAGGTTGGTGAACTCGGTCGCGGTCAGCGACAGGCCTTCGCCTTCCAGCTCGTATTTGCCGTCCTTGTAGAATTCCGACGCCGCGCAATCCAGGCCGATGGCGATCTGGGTGCCTGGCTCGTAGCCGGCTTGCTCGATGGCTTCGATGATCAGCTTGATCGCTTCTTCGTGGTTGGCCAGCGAAGGAGCAAAGCCGCCTTCATCGCCGACAGCGGTGTTCAGGCCCTTCTTGTGCAGGATCTTTTTCAGCGTGTGGAACACTTCCGCGCCGTAGCGTACGGCTTCCTTGAACGACGGTGCGCCCACTGGAATGATCATGAATTCCTGGATGTCCAGGTTGTTGTCGGCGTGTGCGCCGCCGTTGATCACGTTCATCATCGGCACTGGCAGCTGCATCGCGCCCGAACCGCCGAAGTAGCGGTACAGCGGCAGACCGGCTTCTTCAGCAGCGGCTTTTGCCACCGCCATCGACACCGCCAGCATGGCGTTGGCGCCCAGGCGCGCCTTGTTTTCAGTACCGTCCAGGTCGATCAGAGTGCGGTCCAGGAACGCCTGTTCATTGGCGTCCAGGCCCATGATGGCTTCCGAGATTTCGGTGTTGATGTTTTCGCAGGCTTTCAGCACGCCCTTGCCGAAGTAACGCTTCGGATCGCCGTCGCGCAGTTCGATCGCTTCGCGCGAACCGGTCGAGGCGCCCGACGGCACTGCTGCGCGGCCCATCACGCCCGATTCCAGCAGCACGTCGCATTCGACGGTTGGATTGCCGCGCGAATCGATTACTTCACGGCCGATAATATCAACAATAGCACTCATGTCATTCTCCAAAGTTAGGCGATACGAAGTCGCGCCGCGTCTTTACGCGCGTTGCGAGCGATAACGGGAATTGTACCCGGTGCGGAGAAGATTGATAAAATTTCCACACCGGGCAAGCTGCTTTAGTTGAAGCTGTTCTCCAGGAAGCCAGCTTTCTTGGTGACGCGGTCCAGTTCGATCAGAACCGACAGCAGGTCTTTCATGCGGCCCAGCGGCACGGCGTTGGGGCCGTCCGACAGCGCTTCCGCAGGATTCGGGTGGGTTTCCATGAACAGGCCGTCGACGCCCACCGCCACTGCCGCACGCGACAGCACCGGCACCATTTCGCGCATGCCGCCCGACGAAGTACCGTTGCCACCAGGCAGCTGCACCGAGTGGGTGGCGTCGAACACCACCGGGGCGCCGGTTTCGCGCATGATGGCCAGCGAGCGCATGTCGGACACCAGGTTGTTGTAGCCGAACGAGGCGCCGCGTTCGCAGGCCATGAAGTTGTCGGCGTTCAGGCCCTTGGCTTCAGCCGCCGCGCGCGCCTTGGCGATGACGTGCTTCATGTCGCCCGGCGCCAGGAACTGGCCCTTCTTGATGTTGACCGGCAGGCCCGATTCCGCACAGGCGACGATGAAGTCGGTCTGGCGGCACAGGAAGGCCGGGGTTTGCAGCACGTCGACCACTTTCGAAGCGACTTCGATGTCTTCGATCGAGTGCACATCGGTCAGCACCGGCACTTGCAGCTCGCGCTTGACATCGGCCAGGATCTGCAGGCCCTGCTCGCGGCCAGGACCGCGATAGGAGGTGCCCGAAGAACGGTTAGCCTTGTCGAACGACGCCTTGAAGATGAACGGAATACCCAGCTCGGTGGTCATCTCTTTCAGCGCGCCGGCGGTGTCGAAGGCCATCTGGCGCGATTCGACGACACAGTTACCGGAAATCAGAAAGAATGGTTGGTCCAGGCCTACGTCGAATCCGCACAGTTTCATGCCGCCTCTCCTTGCAGTTCAGTGGCGCCGCCGGCCGCCTTGTGGGCCAGCGCCGCCTTGATGTAGGACGTGAACAGCGGGTGACCGTCACGCGGGGTCGATTTGAATTCAGGGTGGTACTGCACGCCCATATACCATGGGTGCGAATTATCGCCAGTGCGTGGCAGTTCCATGATTTCGCACAGGTCTTCGGTTGGCGTACGGGCCGCCACCACCAGGCCGGCCGCTTCCACGCGTGGCAGGTAGTGGTTGTTGGCTTCGTAGCGGTGACGGTGACGCTCGGTCACCACCGCGCCGTAGATTTCCGCGGCCAGCGTACCCGGCTTGATGGCGCAGGTCTGCGCGCCCAGGCGCATGGTGCCGCCCAGGTCGGAGTTCTCGTCGCGTTTTTCAACCTTGCCGTCCTGGCCTTGCCATTCGTCGATCAGGGCCACCACCGGCTGCGCGGTATCCAGGTCGAACTCGGTCGAGTTGGCCGTGGTCAGGCCGGCCTTGTGGCGCGCGTATTCGATCAGCGCCACCTGCATGCCGAGGCAGATGCCGAGGTAAGGAATCTTGTTTTCACGGGCGAACTGGGCCGCCATGATCTTGCCTTCCACGCCGCGCTTGCCGAAGCCGCCCGGCACCAGGATGGCGTCGTACTTGGCCAGGTTGGCGCAACCGGTGGTTTCGATCTCTTCCGAGTCGATGTACTCGATATTGACCTTCGATTCGGTGTGGATGCCAGCGTGGCGCAGCGCCTCGGTCAGCGATTTGTACGATTCGGTCAGTTCGACATACTTGCCGACCATGCCGATCGAGACTTCCTGCTTCGGATGCTCCTGGGTGTAGATCAGCTTGCTCCAGACCGACAGGTCGGCCGGCGCCGGGTTGATGTCCAGCGCTTCGCAGATGATCGCGTCCAGGCCCTGGTCGTGCAGCATCTGCGGCACTTTGTAGATGGTGTCGACGTCCCATACCGAAATCACGGCCTGCTCTTCGATGTTGGAGAACAGCGAGATCTTGGCGCGTTCGTCATCCGGAATGCGGCGGTCGGCGCGGCACAGCAGCGCATTCGGGAAGATACCGATTTCGCGCAGTTTCTGTACCGAGTGCTGGGTCGGCTTGGTTTTCAGTTCGCCGGCGGAGGCGATGTACGGCACCAGCGTCAGGTGCACGAAGGCGGTGTTCTTGCGGCCGGCGCGCAGGCCCAGCTGGCGCGCGGCTTCCAGGAACGGCAGCGATTCGATATCGCCAACGGTGCCGCCGATTTCGCACAGCGCCACGTCGTAGCCTTCGGCGCCGCGACGGATGTAGTCCTGGATTTCATTGGTGATGTGCGGGATCACCTGCACGGTCTTGCCCAGGTACTCGCCGCGGCGTTCCTTGCGGATCACCGATTCATAGATCTGGCCGGTGGTGAAGTTATTCACCTTTTTCATGCGGGTGGAGATGAAGCGCTCGTAGTGGCCCAGATCGAGGTCGGTCTCGGCGCCGTCGTCGGTGACGAATACTTCGCCGTGTTGCATTGGGGACATGGTGCCTGGATCGACGTTGATGTACGGGTCCAGCTTGAGCATGGTGACTTTGAGGCCGCGCGATTCGAGGATCGCGGCGAGGGAGGCGGCGGCAATCCCTTTACCAAGGGAAGACACAACGCCACCGGTGACGAAGACAAATTTGGTCATTGCGGGGTGGTGCCGAACGGCACATGCGGGAAATTGAAATTATATCCTAAAACGCCCGATTCTTCATCTTCGATGTGCATCAGCGTACAGACTCGGCTTGCGTAAAAGAACAAAATGATAACTCAATAATGAAAGGAGATTCATGATGAGCTACGAAGATCGTGATCAATATGGCATGTATGTGGACAATGGCCACAAAGGCCCTGGTCCGGAACTGATGGGCGCCGACACCCTGATCGGCGACCACGTGCACAACCTGAAAAACGAGCACCTGGGCGAGATCAAGGAGATCATGCTCGACATGCGCACTGGCAAAATCGCCTATGCGGTGATGGCCTATGGCGGCGTGCTGACCATCGGCGAGAAGCTGTTTGCCGTGCCATGGGAAGCGCTGACGCTGGACACCGTCAACAAGCGCTTCACGCTCAACCTCGACAAGGAGCGCATCGAAGCAGCGCCTGGCTTCGACAAGGATGACTGGCCGGACATGGCCAACCAGACCTGGGCCAGCCAGGTGCACAGCTACTACGGCACCGGCATCGACACCCGTCCGGGAGCGCGCTGATGTTTGCCGCCATCCTGGTGCTCTCAGGCATCGCCGGTCTGGCGGGCCACTGGCTGTATCGCAACTACCTGCGCCGCCCGACGCGGCTGCGGGATGGCATGCCGGTCATGCTCAGCAGTTGGGCGGACGGGCAGGAGTCCATGGTGGCGGTACATTTGCGACGTCGTTCGCGCTAACCAGCAGAAATCAGCAGAAATCGCGGCTGGTGGTCGGCAGCCTGCCCAGCAGGTGCGACATGTCAACCAGCCGCTTGGCAACCAGATGGCGCACCGTGCCTTCCTGTTGCCATATCCCATACACCCCCAGCAGCGGTGCGCTCAGTACTTCGCGCCGCTGTTGTTCCAGCAGCGCCGGCCAGATGATGACGTTGACGTTGCCGGTTTCATCTTCCAGTGTCATGAAGATCACGCCCTTGGCGGTGCCGGGGCGTTGCCGCACCGTGACCATGCCGCAGGCGCGCGCCAGCATGTTGTTGGCGTACGTGTTGAGCACTTCGGCCGGCATGAAGCGGTGTTTCAGCAGCGTCTCGCGCAGCAGCGCCAGCGGATGGCGGCGCAGGCTCAGGCCGTGCGAGCGGTAATCGCCAAGGATGTCTTCGCCTTCGCTGGGCGCTTGCAGCTGCGGCGTTTCCTCGTCCGGCATGGTGGGCCGCAGCAGATCCTTGTCCGGCACCGCACCGACCGCCTGCCACAGCGCCTGGCGCCGATGGCCGGACAACTGGCGCAACGCATCGCCACCGGCCAGCACCTGCAGCGCATGGCGGTCCAGGTCGGCGCGCCGCGCCAGGTCGGCGACGCTGGCAAAAGGCCCGCTGGCGCGTGCGCGTTCGATCCGCGCCGCCGTCTCGGCGCTCATTCCCTTCAGCATATTCAGCCCGAGCCGCACCGCCGGCTGCCCGCGCTTGCCCGCCGGCCCCTCCAGCGTTGTCTCCCAGCCGCTGATGGTCACGTCGATCTCGCGCACCACCACATCATGCCGCCTGGCATCCTGCACCAGCTGCGACGGGCTGTAAAAGCCCATCGGCTGGCTGTTCAGCAGCGAGCACAGGAAAGCAGCCGGCTCGTGACACTTGATCCACGAGCTGGCATAGCTGAGCAGTGCGAAACTGGCCGAGTGCGATTCGGGAAAACCGTATTCGCCGAAACCTTTGATCTGTTCGAAAATCGCGTGGGCAAACTTCACATCATAGTCCCGCTCAGTCATGCCGTTGATGATGCGATCCCGGTACTTATCAACGCCGCCTTTGCGCTTCCAGGCCGCCATGGCGCGGCGCAACTCATCAGCCTCCCCTTCGGTGAAGCCGGCTGCGATCATGGCAATCTGCATCACCTGCTCCTGAAAAATGGGCACGCCCAACGTGCGTCCCAGCGCCACCTCCAGGCCCTTCGGGCAATCCACTTTCTGCAGCCCCATGCGCCGTTGCAGATACGGATGGACCATGCCACCCTGTATCGGCCCCGGCCGTACAATCGCCACCTCGACAACCAGATCGTAAAACTCCCTGGGGCGCAGCCGGGGCAGCATACTCATCTGCGCGCGCGATTCGATCTGAAACACGCCGATGGTGTCGGCTTCGCAGATCATCTGGTAGGTTGCACGATCTTCGGGCGGAATATCATAAATGCCGATGGTTTTCCCATGCCGCGCACTGACCAGCGCCAGTGCGCGCCGCAAGGCCGACAACATGCCAAGCGCCAGTACATCCACCTTCATCAGGCCCAGCTCTTCAAGATCGTCCTTGTCCCACTGAATGACATGACGCCCTTCCATGGTTGCAGCCTCGACCGGAACCAGCCGGGTCAGTTTTTCGTGCGAAATCACAAAACCGCCAGGATGCTGTGACAGGTGGCGCGGAAAACTCAGCAACGCAATCGCCAGGGCCGCCCATTGCTGTGCCAGTTGCGACGCGGGATCGAGTCCACATTCGGCAAGCCGCTCCACCAGGTCATGTTTGCTGTCGAACCAGCGCTGCGACTTGCAAACTTTTTCGACGATGGCCAGATCAACGCCCAAGGCCTTGCCGCTATCGCGCAGCGCGCTCTTGGGCCGATAGCTGATGACCACGGCGGCCAGTGCAGCACGGTCACGGCCATATTTTTCGTAAATGTATTGAATCACCTCTTCGCGCCGTTGATGCTCGAAATCCACATCAATATCGGGCGGCTCATTACGCTCCCTGGAAATGAATCGCCCCATCAGCAAGGTGCCGCGAGCAGGGTCGACGGCCGTCACACCCAGGCAATAACAGACAGCCGAGTTGGCCGCCGAACCTCGTCCCTGGCACAGAATGCCGTTGAGGCGCGCAAACTTTACGATGTCATATACGGTGAGAAAATAAGACTCGTATTCCAATTCGGCAATCAGCGTCAGCTCCGCCTCGATTTGTGTGCGGACGTTGTCGGGAGCGCCTTGCGGCCAGCGGCGCAATACACCGAGCTCAACTTCCTGCCGCAGATAACTGGCAGGGCTATGGTCGGCCGGGATCATCTCTTTCGGGTAGTGATAACGCAACTCCGTCAGGTTAAACTTGCATCTGAGTGCGATGCTCAGCGTTTCAGCCAAGGCCGCTGGCGGATACAGATTGGCCAATTGCACGCGTGGCCGCAGGTGCTGTTCGGCGTTCTGTGCCAGCGCATAGCCACACTCGGCAACCGGCTTGCCGACGCGGATCGCGGTCAGCGTGTCCTGCATCGGTTTGCGTGAACGCACATGCATGCAGACGTGGCCCACCGCCACCACGCGCATCTGGTGCTGCGAGGCCACCTCGGCAATGCTGATACGATGCGCTTCATCGAAGGAACGCAGCAGCAGGTTAAGTCCCATCCAGACACGGCCGGGAAAAGTTGCCTCCATCCATGCGGCCTGCGCGTGCAACTGATCGACATCCTCGGCACGGTAAGCAGGATATTCAGGCAGTAAGATGAACAGGCAATCCGGCAAGCCTTGCAGATGCGAAAACTCAGGCGGCGGCGAAGCCAGATCGGCCGGCGTCAACAAATAGCTGCCTTTGACGACGCGGTTGCGTCCTATTGTGATCAGCTCACACAGATTGCCGTAGCCATTCCTGTTGCTTGCCAGCGCCACAAAGGACAAGGCTGGACTGCCATCCGGATTGGTGAGCCGGAAATAGCTGCCGATAATTAGCGGCAGCCCGGCTTCCTTGGCTGCGGCGTGAGCACGCACTACGCCGGCCAATGAACATTCATCGGTGATGGCCAATGCGGCATACTCCAGCTGCCGGGCGCGTGCGACCAACTCCTCGGCGCGTGACGCGCCTTGCAGGAACGAGAAATTGGACAAACAAAACAACTCGGCATAGGCCGGCAGACCGGCGGCGGGCATTGGAGCAGTCATAACATATACTGTGTTTTTATACAGTATATTATCAAGTATCAGGATGCAGGTACAGTAACTTCTTTGTTTGGCATGGCGGCCGGTGGCGGCAGAACGCGAACTTCGGACAGAGTTCCGCGCTGAAAGTATTTTAATCGGAGGAAAAACCGAGTTTGCGTAGTGCTACGTAAGGGAAACACGGAGGTGGCGCAGATATACAACACAAAATAATGTGCACACGAAAAATTGCTATCAAATCACTTAGTTGTATATGTAATTTGCATAGAATAAAATTTTTCAGGGAGAGGCCTCGTGCTCAAAACAACAATCCTACGTAAAGCCGTGCTGGCCAGCCTGTACGGCGCCGGCGCACTGGCCGCCATGCCAGCCACCTCTTATGCGCAAAGCGAGATGCAATCGATCAGCGTGGTCGGCTCGCGCCGCGCCACCAGCTCCGCCACCGACACTGTGTCGCCAGTCGATGTGATTCCAATGACCAAGGCTGGCGAATCCGGCGGCCAGTTCGATCTGGCGCAGACGCTGACCTATATTTCCCCATCGTTCAACTCGACCCGCCAAACTGGCTCGGACGGCGCCGACCTGGTCGACTCCGCCGCGCTGCGCGGCCTCGGTTCGGACCAGACGCTGGTGCTGGTCAACGGCAAGCGCCGCCACACCACCGCGCTGGTCAACCTGTTCGGCGCGCGCAACCGCGGCAACACCGGCACCGACATGAACGCCATCCCGATGCTGGCCATCAAGGACGTGCAAGTGCTGCGCGACGGCGCCGCCGCCCAGTACGGCTCCGACGCCATCGCTGGCGTGATGGACATCGGCCTGAAAAAGTCCAAGGGCTGCGAAGCGGTCACCGGCTACAGCCAGTACAGCAAAGGCGACGGCAAGAACTGGCTGGCTTCGGCCTACTGCGGCTTTGATATCGGCAACAACGGCGTGCTGGGCATCACCGGCGAGTACCTGGACCGTGGCCGCTCGAACCGTGCCGAAGCCGGCAATCCGCGCACCATCGGCGACAGCAAAACCGAAAACCAGACCATCTACCTGAACGGCGAGCTGCCAACCACTGGCACCGGCCGCCTGTACTTCACCGCCGGCGCGCAAAAGCGTGACGCCTCGTCCGGCGCCTGGGCGCGCGATGGCATCGGCAGCGACGACATCCCGTCGCGCAACTCGGCCGCCATGTACCCGAACGGCTTCGTGCCCTTCATCAACGCCCGCATCGACGATTACTACGCCATCCTCGGTCACCGCAACCAGATCGGCTTGTGGAATATGGACTTGTCGCAAACCTACGGCAAGAACAAGATGATCTACGACATCAGCAACACGCTGAATGCGTCGATCGCCAACCAGGACTTGCTGGCCGGCGGCAAGGGCATCAGCCCAAGCAGCTTCAATGCCGGCGGTTTCTCGTTTGAACAGCTGACCACCAACCTCGATTTCAACCGCTACTTCGAAGGCGTTGCCGGCCAAGGCCTGAACGTCGCCTTCGGCGGCGAGTACCGTCACGAGAACTACAAGATCTATGCCGGCGAGCTCGGCTCCTATATCGACGCCGATGGTGTCGGCATTGGCGGCAACGCCGGCAGCCAGGGCTTCCCAGGCTTCCAGCCAGCCGACCAGGTGAACGCCAACCGTCACAGCACCGCCGCCTATCTCGACCTGGAGGCGGACCTGACCGACGCCGTCAAGGCACAAGGCGCGGTCCGCTACGAGAAATACAGCGACTTCGGCTCGACCACCACCGGCAAGCTGGCCGGCAGCTGGCGCATGGCGCCGACCGTGCTGTTGCGCGGCTCGGCCTCGACCGGCTTCCGCGCGCCGTCGCTGCAACAGATGTACTTCTCGTCGACCTTTACCGACTTTATTGGCGGCGTGCCGACCGACGTGGTGCTGGCGCCAAACAATAGCGCCGTCACCAACCTGGCCGGCATTCCCAAGCTGACCAAGGAGAAGTCGACCAGCTACACGCTGGGCACGACCTGGACGCCGACGCCATCGCTGTCGCTTACCGCCGACCTGTACCAGATCAAGATCAAAGACCGCATCGTGCTGTCCGGCCGCTTTGACGACAGCAACTATCCGGACCTGGCGACCAAGCTGGCCACGCTGGGCGTCGGCCAGGCACAGTTCTTCGTCAACTCGGTCGACACCAAGACCCGTGGCCTGGACCTGACCGCGTCGCACAAGGCCACGTTTGGCGCCGACAAGCTGAACACCTTCCTGGCGCTCAACGTCAGCAAGACCGAGGTGACCGGCATCCACGCGCCGGCTTCGCTGAAGGGTTATGAGGATGTGCTGTTGTCGGAGAAGGAGCGCCTGTACATCGAGCAAGGTGCACCGCGTTCGAAGGCAACGCTGGGCTTCGACTTCACGCACAATGCCTGGAACACCGACTTCAAGATCATCCACTTCGGTCCGCAAACGCTGGGCACCTACAGCGGCACCGCTGCCGGCGTGGCCAACCAGCACTACGATGCGAAGACCTCGGCTGACCTGGCGTTCACCTACACCATCAACAAGAACATGAAGTTCTCGTTTGGCGGCAACAATATCTTCAACGTCAAGCCAACCACGCAGAATCCGGACGAAACCGACAACGGCTTCAAGTACGAATCGGTACAGTTCGGCCTGAACGGCGCTTCCTACTTTGGCCGTCTGTACGTGAAGTTTTAAGCTGTATCAATTGTGCCCGCTTGACGGGCACAATTGGCGGGGAATACGATCCTGGTTATGGAAACCAGGATCGCAAAACTTGAAGAGTTCGCAGATGACACCAAGCAACGACTGACGAAACTTGAGGAATTCGCCGAAGACGCCAAGCAACGACTGACGAAGCTTGAGGAATTCGCCGAAGACGCCAAGCAACGGCTGACGAAGCTTGAGGAATTCGCTACCGATGCAAAACAGAGACTGGTGCGCCTGGAAGAAAATGTGGCTGTCCTCAACGAGAAGCTCAACGCTTTGCAGGTTGAAATGCGCAAGGGCTTCGCCGGGATGATCAAATGGGTGGTCGGTACAGCCATCGTGCTGGGCGGCACCGGCATTACCGTCATCACCTTTGTGCTTAACAATGCCACGCCAAAGGCGCCGCCGCCTGCGCCATTGCCACCGGTAGTCATCTACACCCAGCCTGCCCCGCCACCGCCGCAGATGTAACGTTTTCTTACATCTCGCTAACTTAACCCAACGTCCGCGCGTTCTACACTTCATTGTCTTTATTTTCGGCAATGGAGTTCCCTATGCGCCGCGCATTCACTTTGATGTTATTACTGTCCCTGCTACAAGGCGCGCTGGCCTGGGCCGCGCTGGGCAGCTCACCTTCCGATTTCGGCGGCAGCGCCACCCAGACCAAAATGGCAACCCGCAGCCTGGCTACAACGACAGCTGCCACCACCTCGGTCTACACCGTCAGCCAATCAACGCTCGACAGCGGCACCATCGTGCGCGAATACATGGACACCAACAACGTGGTATTCGCCGTCAGCTGGAAAGGACCGACGCTGCCCGACCTGCGCACACTGCTCGGCGACAAGTTCGCCGTCATGACCAGCAATGCCGCCAAGCGCCCCAAGGCCGGCCACTCGCAACTGGCGGTTGACCAGTCGGACGTGGTGATCGTCTCCAACGGCCACATGCGCGCCTACGCCGGCCAGGCCTGGATACCCAGCGCGCTGCCAGCCGGCTTCGATACCTCGACCATAGAATAACCATGAAATATATCCAACTGGCAGGCGCCTTGCTGTGCCTGGCGCTGGCGGCATGCGGCGGCGGTTCGGCGTCCGGCAGCAGCAGCAGCACCTCGACCACCGAAGCGATGTCAACGCCAACCTCGGTGGTCAGCATCAGCGCCACGCCAACCGCGACCACCAGTGGACAAGTCATCACGCTGAGCTGGAGCGTCAGCAATCCCACCACCAGCACCTGCACCGCTTCCGGAGCCTGGAGCGGCAGCGTCGCCACCAGCGGCACGCAGGCTGTCACAGCCGGCGATGTGGGCAGCGCCAACTACACGCTCACCTGCGGCAGCGTCAGCAATACCGCAGTGGTCACGGTCAGCACACCGCCACCAACGCCGAGCGTCAGCCTGACGCTGGCGCCGGCCAACATCACCACGGCTCAGACCAGCGTGTTGAGCTGGTCATCAGCCAATGCCAGCAGTTGCACCGCCAGCGGCGCCTGGAGCGGCAGCAAGGCCACCTCGGGCTCAGTGCTCATCACGCCGTCAGCGGTGGGCAGCTTTACCTACAGCATGAGTTGCAGCGGCGATGGCGGCACGGCCAGCGGCAGCGCCGCGCTCAGCGTCACGGCGGCGCTCAGCAACAGCACCGCCATCATCGTCGACAGCGGCCCGAGCGGCGTCAGCGGCGTAATTAACGTGCCGTATGTCAGCGTTACCGTCTGCCGTCCCGGCACCACGGTCTGCCAGACCATCGACCACGTGCTGCTGGACACCGGCTCCTACGGTCTGCGCCTGCTGGCCAGCCAGATGAGTTCGACACTGGCGCTGCCGGCCGTCACCACCGCATCCGGCGCAGACGCAGGCGAGTGCGGCAAGTTCATCAGCGGCTACACCTGGGGCGCGGTGCGCCAGGCCGACGTCAAGATGGCCGATGAAGTGGCTTCCGGCATCTCGATCCAGGTCATCGGCGACACCGGCGCCAGCTATGCCAGCACACCGTCCACCTGCAGCAGCGCCGGCACCAACCTCGGCACGCTGGCGACCATCGGCGCCAAGGGCATCCTTGGCGTCGGCATGTTCAAGCAGGATTGCGGCACGGCGTGTGCCAACGCCGCCATCAGCGGCGTCTACTATGCCTGCGCCAGCGGCAGTTGCAACGCCAGCGCCATGCCGCTGGCAAAACAGATCAGCAACCCGGTGGCCTCCTTCGCCATCAACAACAACGGCCTGATGATGCAGATGCCGGCAGTCAGCACCGCCGGCGCCACCTCGATCAGCGGCACGCTGTACTTCGGCGTCAACACGCAGAGCAACAACACCATCGCCAGCGAAACCATTTTCAAGGCCAACAGCAGCGGCGACTTCACCACCACTTACAAGGGCAAGGCTTACACCGCCAGCTTCATCGACAGCGGCTCGAACGGCTATTTTTTCAGTGACAGCACGATACGCACCTGCTCCGGCGGCGACTTCTACTGCCCGGCATCGACACTGTCGCTGAGCGCCACCAACAGCGCGGCCGACGGCAGCGCCAGCGGCGACGTCAGCTTCAACGTGGTCAACCTGGTTGGCCTGGCCTCGACGGTCACGGCGGCGCAGGTCGGCGGCACGCTCAGCAGCGGCAGCGTATCGTCCAGCACTTACTTCGACTGGGGCATGCCGTTTTTCTACGGCCGCCGCGTGTTTGTGGTGATGGAAAACAATACCGTGGCCGGCAAGGCCGGGCCGTACTGGGCTTACTGATCTTACTGATTGGTAATGTCATGCTGTTGTCACGATCAATAGCTAAAGTCGCAACCTTGAATTTTCCCACTCTTCGAGGTTGCGATGAAATTGAATTTGGTGATGCTGGCGGCCCTGAGCGCTGCCGGCCTGGTAGCATGCGGCGGCGATAACAATCCTGTTGCGGTGACGCCACCAGCCACGCCGGCGATCCCGGAAGGCACCACGGTCACGCTGGCACTGTTGGAAACCACCGACATCCACACCAACGTGATGAGCTACAACTACTACTCGCTGGCCGAAGACACCAGCCTGGGCCTGGAGCGCACCGCCTCGCTGGTCAAGGCCGCCCGCGCCGAGAACCCGAACAACGTCCTGCTGGACGACGGCGACACCATCCAGGGCACGCTGCTGGGCGACCTGCAAGCCGTCACCAAGCCAATTCCCTGCACCGAAACGCTGGCCGTGCACAAGGTCATGAACGCCATGAAATTTGACGGCGGCGGTTTCGGCAACCACGAATTCAACTACGGCCTGCCATTCCTGAGCCAGGTCACCAATACCGATTTCGGCATTCCTGGCGTCAGCAAGCCAAGCGGCACCTGCGGCGCACCAACCTTCCCGATGGTGCTGACCAATGTGACCGGCGTTGCCAGCGGCAAGCCGATTGTGCAGCCGTACACGCTGCTGCCGCGCACCTTCTCGGCGGTGAAACCGGACGGCAGCAAGCTGGATGTCAAACTCAACATCGGCATCATGAGTTTCGTGCCGCCGCAGATCCTGGAATGGGACCAGAAAAATCTGGCCGGCAAGGTTGCCGTCACCGGCGTGCAGGAAGCGGCCAAGCAGTACGTGCCTGAGATGCGCACCAAGGGCGCCGATCTGGTGGTGGCGCTGTCGCACGGCGGCCTCGATCCAAGCACCTACAGCCCGAAAATGGAAAACGGTTCCTACCACCTGACCAGCACCGGCATTGATGCGCTGATGATCGGCCATTCGCACCTGATCTTCCCGAAAGGCAAGGAAGTCGGCGCGGCAGCACTGGATGCGTCGTTTGCTGCGTTCCCAGCCAGCGCCAACATCGACGCCGTCAACGGCTTCGTCAACGGTGTGCCGACCGTAATGGCGCAAAGCTGGGGCCGTCGCCTGGGCATCATCAAGATGACGCTGAGCTACACCGCCGGCAAGTGGGTGGTACAGCCAAGCAAAACCACGGTGGAATCGCGCGGCTTCAAGTACACCGACGGCACCACCAACGTCGCTGCTGACAGCAGCGTCGCCCCGCTGATCGCCACCGAGCACGCCGCCACCATCGCGTTCGCTAAGCAGCCACTGGGCGTCACCACCGACTTCGAGATGTCCTCGTACTTCTCGCTGGCCGGTGACGTGACCGCGATCCAGCTGGTCAACCAGGCGCAGCTGGCGTATGTGAAGAACTTCATCGCCACCAGCACCGATGCCACGCTGGCCAGCTACAAGAACATTCCGGTGATCTCGTGCAGCGCGCCGTTCAAGGCCGGGCGCAACGGGCCTTCGGACTTCACCGATGTGGCGCCAGGCGCCAGCTCCACCGCGCCGATCGGCCTGCAAGTACGCAATCCGGGCGACCTGTACCTGTACTCGAACAACAACCTGCAAGCGGTAAAGATCAAGGGTGCCGACCTGAAGGCCTGGCTGGAAACGGCCGCCAGGCAGTTCGGCCAGATCGATCCGGCCAAGACCACCGAGCAGGATCTGGTGCCATCCTACGGCACCATCTACAACTACGACGTGTTCTACGCCGAAGACAACGCGCTGACCTATCAGATCGACGTCACCAAGCCAGCCGGCAGCCGCATCGTCAACCTGACCTACAAGGGCAAGCCGATTGCCGACGGCGATGACTTCATCGTTGCCACCAACGACTACCGCGCTGGCGGTGGCGGCGCCGTGCCTGGCATCGACGGCAGCAAGACCATCATCAAGTCGCCGGACGCCAACCAGACCGTGGTCAGCAACTACCTGACCGCACAAGGCGCGGCCACCGGCAAGGTCACGCTGACCGGCAACGGCAGCGCGCGCAGCTGGAGCTTCGTCAAGACGACGACAGCTGGCCCGGTGATCCTGCGTTCGGCGCCTGGTCATCTGGCGCTGGCAAAGAGCAGCGGCCTGACGGCGTTGACAGCCGAAGGCGGCCTGGACGCCAGCGGCTTCGCCAAGTACACCATCGACCTGAGCAAATAAACATGCGCGTCCTGATCGCCCTTACGCTGGGTTCGGCATTGTTGACCGGGTGCCAGATTCAGCATGAAAAGCCGACCTCTGCGCAGATCGAAGTCATCGGCATGAAAGCCAAGCAGGAAGCCGACGCGCATGCCGAGCGCAAGCTGATGGCGTGGGCGGAGCAGGACATGCCGGTGGCGCAGCGCGAGCTGGCCATTTTGTACCAGGCCCGCCCGGAGCAGCGCGCCGATGCGCTGAAGCTTTTCGAGCAGGCGGCACGCGGTGGCGATACCGAGGCCCCGTTCCAGCTGGGCGAGATGCTGCGTGTCGGCGTGCTGGGCGTGCCGGCGGCGCCGGCCGCCTCGGCGCCATGGTACGAACAGGCAGCGAAGCACAAGCACGCCAAGGCCGCGCTGGCCTTGGGCCTGCTGTACAAGAACGGCAACGGCGTCAAGCGTGACGACGCCATCGCCGCCCACTGGCTGGCCGCAGCAGCCGAGCTTGGCAACGCGCATGCAATGTTCCTGCTCTCCAACATCTACAACCAAGGCCTGGGCGTGCCGCAAGACCTCGCCAAAGCCCGTGCAATGCTGGAAGAAGCTGCCGAGCACGAGTATCCGCCGGCATTGCAGGAGCTGGCGATGACAGTCGAACTGGGCGACGCCCATAGTCCCAAGGACGCACTGCGCGCCAGCCACCTGATGAAGGAAGCCAGCGAACACCGCCGCAATAACTGGAATCGATTTTAACTTGGCGCAAAGTCAGCAACTCCCACGGAGCTAGGATGAATATCATCGTGGGAGAAAATCATGGATGAGTTTACCCAACAAGAGCGCAAAGCAGACTTGCTTAGACTAGCAAATGAGCGCTTTGAGAATTTTCTAAAGACCCAGCAGTCCATCCCTTGGGCAGCAGCCAGTTTGTACCTTGAGCTCCGCGCAAGTGCCACGTTTCCCCCACGCCCCCAACCTCATAAATTTGTTCCCTGATCATGGCTCGCATCGAACTACCTTGCGTGGTCCGGCGCACAGACCGCTGGAGGGTAGGCTTTTAGACTGGGCTGGTAGTCCCTTCATTAGCCACGCAAGGAGCCGATATGAGAACCACGTCCCATTCGTCGGGCAAGATGCCCAAGCCGATACCGACCGAAAGCCAGCCAGCAGATGCGATTTCGCTGTTGATCGAAGATCACGAGAACGTCAAGTCGATGTTTGAGCAGTTCGAGGAACTAGGCGACCGCGCCCACGTCAGCAAGCACAAGCTCGCACTGCAAATCTGCGAGGAACTGACCAAGCACACCATGATCGAGGAAGAAATCTTCTATCCGGCCGTGCGTAAAGTCCTCAAGGAAGACGACCTGATGGATGAAGCGATCGTCGAGCACGCCTCGGCCAAGGATTTGATCGCCCAGATCCAGTCGATGGAACCAACCGACGACCTGTTCGATGCCAAGGTCAAGGTGCTGTCGGAAATGATCGAGCACCACGTCGAAGAAGAAGAAACCGAGATGTTCCCGAAAGTCCGCAAAACCAAGCTGGACCTGGAAGAGTTGGGCGAAGCCATGTCCGCCCGCAAGGAACAAATCCAGCTGCCACCAGTGTAAACCGGGGAATTTACAGGCGCGCCATCTCGCGCTGCATATTGTCGATGGCGCGTTCGTTGTATTGTTCGGCGAAGTAATCGTTGCCGAACAGCTGTCCCGCCTGCGCCTTGCGGCACAGATGCGCCAGCGCCCCGCTGCGCTGCTTGCGGTACTCGTCATCCGGCAGGTGGATGTATTCCTGCCGGATCGCGCGCGCATAGTTCTGGTAGACCTCGTCATCCTGGCCGAGGATTGCCAGGTCCACGCTCAACAGCACATCCTTCAGCCGGTGCGTGATCGACGCGCCCTGGAAATGATCGGTGGCGCGTATCAACTCGGCCGCATCGCCCATTTCCTGCCCCAGATGACTGCCCATCCACAGCTGTGCGCTGGCCTCCTCATTGCTCAGCGCCGATTCGCCACCGAAACCATACTCGGCGTCATGGAACCAGAACGCCTGCTTGATGATGTCCACATCCGCCGGGTCCGGCCGCGTGTTGGCCGCCCACACACGGATCTCGCACAGGCCGTGCACCAGGTGATCGAGGTTGTGGTAGTAGCGCGCAGCGCCGCCATAGCACGACGGCCCGGTCAGCTTGGCGAACCAGTCGTCGGCATGGGCGATGGCGGTGGCGTCGCGGTGCACGTAATCCCACAGCGTTTCCCATTCCTTGCGCAGCCAGCTCAGCACCCAGGCGTGATAGCCCGGCCCCGGCACGAATTTCTTCATGATCCAGTTCCAGCCGATCGGCCCTTCCAGCGCTTTGACAAACGACGAGCTGACCGAACCCAGGTCGCGCGGCGGCATGACGAACACCGTCTTCGCGCCTTGCAGCACGTCGACATTGGTTTGCTGGATCAGATTCTCGTAATCGAAATCGGCGGTGGTGCGGATGCCGCGGATCAGGCAATGCACGCCCTGCTTCTTGGCCGCGCGCGCCGTGTAGTCGCCGCGCACGATCACCACCGACACATTGTCCCAGCCCTGCTCGGCGCAGCTGAGCGCGATGATGCTTTTGCGCTCCTCGGCGGTGAACTTGGGCTTCTTGGCGGGATTTTCAGAAAGAAAGACCACCACCTCGTCCGCCAGCGAACGGGCTTCGTTGATCACCCACATGTGACCGTTGGTGATCGGGTCCAAAGTTCCCGAAAAGCCGATTTTCTTCATGCGCCACTCCAGCACCGTATAAAAACGGCATTTTAGACCGGAGTGGGCTTGCCAGTCTCAGGAAAATCAACCTTGACTTTCAGACCACCCAGGCGTTCCGACTGGTCCAGCGACAATGTGGCGTTGTGGCGCTCGGCCACCGACTGCACGATCGCCATGCCCAGACCACTACCGCCAGCAGGGCTTCCGGGCACGCGGTAGAAGCGGCTGAACACCCGTTCGCGCTCCTCGGCGGGGATGCCGGGACCGGAATCCTCGACGCTCAGCACGATGCGTGGCTTGGCGTTTTTTGTGGCGGCCACGCTACGCCGCAGGTCAATATCCACCGTGCCGCCGGCCGGCGTGTACTTGATGGCGTTGTCGACCAGGTTGCGCAGCAGGATCAGCAAGGCATCCTGCTGGCCGGCCACCACCACGTCGTCGGCGTGATACAGGCCAAGGTCGATCTGGCGCGCCTGCGCCAGTCCGTTCATATCCCCCAGCACGCGCTTGACGATCTCGCCCAGGTTGACCGGCTCCAGCTTGATTTCCTCGCTGCCGCCTTCCTGCCGCGCCAGCATCAGCAATTGCTCGACCAGCCGCGTGGCGCGCTCGATGCCGGCCGACACGCGCGACACCGCCACCTTGCGCGCCGCCTCGTCCTGCGCCCGTTCCAGGCTCAGCACCTGCAATTTCAGCGCCGCCAGCGGCGTGCGCAGCTCGTGCGCGGCATCAGCCACAAAGTGCTGCTGCGCCTGGAAGGCTGTCCGCACGCGGACAAACAGCAGGTTCAGCTCCTGCACCAGCGGCAGCACCTCGTCGGGCAAATCGTTTTCCGACACCGGCGACAAATCCTCCGCCTGGCGCGCCGCCACCTGCCGCTTGACGCGCGACACAGGCGCCAGCGAACCGGACACCACCCACCACACCACCAGCATCAGCACCGGCGCCATCACGGCGATCGGGCCGACCGTGCGCAAGGCCAGCGTTCCGGCCATGCGCTGCCGCACCGCCATGTCCTGCGCGATTTGCACCGTCTGGTTGGACGTCTGCACCGAGAACACCCGGTAGGTGGTGTTGTTGACACGGACGTTGGAGAAGCCCAGCACCGCCCGTTGCGGCAGCGCCGCGCGCGACAGCGAACGGAACACTTGCGCGCCGTCCGGCGTCCACACCTGCACCACCAGGTCGTCGTTTTCAGGATCGGCAGCCGTGTCGGCCGCCTTGTTGGTCAGCGTGGCGCTGGAACGCAGCGACATCGCCATCTGCTGCATGTGGTAATCGAAAATCTGGTCGGCGTCGCTCAAGGCACTGCGGTAGGCGATCAGCGCCTGCGCGATGGCCGCCATGATGATGGCTGCCAGCAGGAACCACAGCAGGCGGCCGCGCAAGGAGTGCGTCACCACCGGCACGCGCGGCAGTGGCGGCATCCTCACTTTCATAGTTTGGGCACCATGTAGCCGAGGCCGCGCACGTTCTGGATCAGCTCGGCGCCGAGTTTCTTGCGCAGGCCGTGGATGTAGACTTCCACCGCATTGCTGTTGACTTCGTCCTTCCAGCTGTACAGCTTTTCTTCCAGCTGGTGGCGCGACAGCACAATGCCCGGACGGGCGATCAGTGCCTCCAGCACCGCCCATTCACGCGCCGACAGGCTGACCGGCTTGCCGTCGGCGATCACTTCGCGGGTTTGCGGATTGACGGTGACATTGCCATGCTCGAACACCGGCTCGGCGCGGCCGGCCGAACGGCGCAGCAGCGCGCGGATGCGGGCCAGCAGCTCGTCCAGGTCGTAGGGTTTGAGGACGTAATCGTCGGCGCCGGCGTCGAGGCCGGCGATGCGCTGCTCCTTGGCGTCGCGCGCGGTGGCGATCAGCACTGGCGTCAGCTCCTTGCGCAGGCGCATCGAGCGCAGCACTTCCAGGCCATCCTTGCGCGGCAGGCCCAGGTCCAGCAGCACCAGGTCATAGGTCTGGGTTTGCAAGGCGGTATCGGCCATGTCGCCGTCCTTGACCCAATCGACCGCGTAGTGCTCGGCCCGCAACAGGTCGAGCACCACTTCGCCGATCATTGTGTCGTCTTCTACCAGCAGAAGTCGCATATTGTTGTTTCCTTTCTGTTTTTGTTGAGCGTTCTGCCAGCCCGAGGTTTATCCCAGGCGGACCGGGATAAAGATTTTATCGTCGCCGCGCTGGATCAGCAATGCCACCGACTTGGACGACTTGCCGACCACCTCGCGCACCTGGTCGATACTGTTGACCGGGCGACCATTTACCGACAGTAACACATCACCCGGCTGCACACCGGCGTTGGCTGCCGCGCCGCCCGCATCCTGGATCAGCAGGCCGTTCGGGATGCCGGATTCCTGCCGTTCGGCCGGATTCAGCGGACGCAGCGCCAGGCCCAGGCGCAGCTTGGCACTGGCCGGGTCGGCCGACTGGGCGTCCGCCTGCGCGGCCACCTTGTCATTCGCGTTGCCCAGCGTGGCGACGATCTGCACCGGCTTGCCCTGGCGCCATACGTCCAGCGTGATTTTCTCGCCCGGCGTCGACAGGCCCACCACCGACGGCAGGTCGACCGAGCTGACGATCTTCTGGCCGTTCAGCGAACGGATCACGTCGCCGGCTTTCAGGCCGGCCTTGTCGGCCGGGCCGCCGCGCTCGACGTTGGAAATCAGCGCGCCTTCCGGCGTGGCCAGGTTGAAGGAATCGGCAAAGCCCTGGTTCACTTCCTGTACCGTCACGCCCAGCTTGGCGTGCACCACCTTGCCGGTGGCAACGATCTGGTTCTTGATCTTGTTCGCCACATCAATCGGGATGGCGAACGACAAGCCCTGGTAGCCGCCGGTCTGGCTGTAGATCTGCGAGTTGATGCCGACCACTTCGCCACGCGTGTTGAACAGCGGGCCGCCGGAGTTACCCGGATTGACCGCCACGTCGGTCTGGATGAACGGCACATTACCATCCGGCAGCGAGCGGCCCTTGGCGCTGACCACGCCGGCGGTCACAGTATTGTCGAGGCCGTATGGTGAACCGATCGCCAGCACCCATTCGCCTACTTTCAGGTCGTTGCTCTTGGCCAGTGGCACCACCGGCAGGTCCTTGGCGTCGATCTTCAGCACGGCGACGTCGCTTTGCGGGTCGGAACCCAGCACCTTGGCGCGGAATTCGCGGCGGTCGGTCAGCTTGACCACCACCTCGCTGGCGTCACGCACCACGTGGGCATTGGTCAGGATGATGCCGTCCGAACTGATGATGAAGCCCGAGCCCAGCCCATGGCTTGGCGCCTGGCGCTGCTGGCCGCGTTGCTGACCCTGGAATCGGCGGAAGAATTCATAGAAGGGATCGTCGGCAAACGGATCGTTGCGGCCCTGCGGGCCATCGCCATCGTAAGCGGTCTTGGTGCTGCCGGTGACATTGATGTTGACCACCGCAGGGCCATTGTGGGCGACGATGACGCTGAAGTCCGGCAGGGAAATGGACGGCGCTGCAACAGCTGCCGGCGCTGGCGCGGCGGCAACCGCCGGGGCAACCATGGCAACGGTAGGCGTGTTGGCGGCGGCCACGGCGGCGTTCTGCTTGACAGCGACTGCACCGCCGACACCGACCACGCCCAGTACGGCGACAGCGATGGCAGCACGCTTGAGAGTAGTGTTGGACATAACGGTTCTCCTATTGGATGAAGACTTTAGATGTATCTAATATGAGCCTAAAAACTTAGGCGCTGCTTAGAAAATCCTGGCCGAAATATCTTGTTACAACGCAAAACTGGCCGGATAAACCGGCCAGTTGCAAAGACTACATCAAAGCTGGATCAAGCGACTTGACGCTGCTCCAGGGCGGTGACGTTGTCGCCGCCGTCGATGACGATTTTACGTGGTTTCAGCGCTTCAGGAATCTCACGCACCAGTTCGATGGTCAGCATGCCGTTGTCGAAGCTGGCGCCGGTCACTTTGACGTGGTTGGCCAGCTGGAAGCGCTGTTCGAAGTCACGGGCGGCGATGCCTCGGTGCAGGAAGGTACGCTCGGTGGTGTCCTTCTGCTTGCGGCCAATCACGGTCAGCGAATCACGCTCGAAGGTGATGTCGATTTCCGCACGGCTGAAGCCTGCCAGCGCCATCACGATGCGGTATTGGTCATCCGATACCAGCTCGATGTTGTAGGGAGGATAGCTAGGGGTGTCGTTGCGCTGGGCGTCGTTGAGCATTTGTGCCAGACGATCAAAGCCGATAGCCGAACGATACAGTGGGGTCAGGTCAAAATTACGCATGGTAGATATCCTTTTCAGTTTAAGCGATATGTTGGTGGGGAATTCCCCGCTCGCGGCCCCCGTCCTGGGCAACCGCTGAGTCCCATATAAGTCGCCCCGGAACGCTTTCAAGAGGTTTTTTTGAAAAATTTTTCGTTTCCCGCGTGCTACACTCTTTTTCTTGTCAACCGTTTTATCAAAGATTATGTCCCTGACTCGTGCCGTACTTGCCGGCCTGCTGGCTACCGCCTTCAGCGCCCAGGCCGCCGCCATTTCCGAACAGCCCTATCCGGGCACCATCGTGCTGAAAGTGGACGCCACCAATAATGCGCAACAAATCTTCCGCGTCACGCAGAACATTCCGGCCCAGCCCGGCAAGCTGACGCTGCTGTATCCTCAGTGGGTGGTGGCCAATCACGGCCCGAGCGGCGCGCTGAACCAGTTTGCCGGCTTCAAGGTCAGCACGGGCGGCAAGGCACTGAACTGGAAGCGCGATCCGCTCAATGTCTGGTCCTTCGAGATCGACGTGCCAAACGGCGCCAGCTCGGTCGACGTGGAATTCCAGTACGTGTCGCCGGTGGAAGCCAGCCAGGGCCGCACCACCTTCACCAACGACATTCTTGGCGTGCAATGGCAATCGCTGGCGCTGTACCCGGCCGGCTACCGCAGCCGCAACATCACCGTGCAGCCGAACCTGACCGTGCCGCCGGGCTGGCAGTTCGGCAGCGCGCTGGAAGTGAGCGAGCGCAAGGGCGACGCCATCGCCTTCAAGCCGCTCGACCTGGAAACCCTGCTGGACTCGCCGCTGTTCGCCGGCCGCTACTTCCGCCGCATCGACCTCGATCCGGGCGCCAAGCTGCCGGTGCACCTGAACCTGGTGGCCGACAGCCCGGAGCAGCTGGAAGCAACGCCGGAACAGATCGCGCCGCACCGCGCGCTGATCCAGCAAGCCTACAAGCTGTTCAACTCCAAGCACTACAAGCACTACGACTTCCTGCTGGCGATCAGCGACGAGTTCGGCGGCATTGGCCGCGAGCATCACCAGTCCAGCGAGAACGGCGTCAAGCTCGGCTACTTCACCGAATGGAACAAATACGAAGCGCGCCGCGAACTGCTGCCGCATGAATTTACGCACTCGTGGAATGGCAAGTTCCGCCGTCCGGACGGCCAGGACGTGCCGAACTTCAACACCCCGCTCGACAACTCGCTGCTGTGGGTGTACGAAGGCCAGACGCAATACTGGGGCGCGGTGCTGGGTGCACGCTCGGGCCTGCTCAAGCCGGAAAACACGATGGACCTGCTGGCCGCCTCGGCCGCGCGCCTGGACAACGTCAAGGGGCGCGAATGGCGCGCGGTGCAGGACACCACCTACGATCCTATCGTCAACGCCCGCCGCCCGCAGGTGTGGAACAACTGGCAGCGCGGCGAGGACTACTACCAGGAAGGCCAGCTGATCTGGCTGGACGCCGACACCCGCATCCGTGAAATGTCGGGCGGCAAGCGCTCGCTGAACGATTTCGCCCGCGCCTTCTTCGGCGTCGACGACGGCATGTACGTCGCCAAGCACTACACCTTTGACGAAGTGGTGAAAGCGCTCAACGCCGTGCAGCCTTACGACTGGGCCACCTTCCTGCGCAGCCGCGTGGAAAGCCACGGACCGGGCGCACCGCTGGACGGCCTGACGCGCGCCGGCTGGAAACTGGTCTACACCGAAAAGCAGACCGACTTCCTGAAAGCCCAGGAAGACCTGAGCAAGTCGGCCAACTTCCAGTATTCGCTGGGCTTTTCGGTCAGCTCGGAAGGCAAGCTGGAGTCGTTCATCTGGGAAGGCGTCGGCTTCAAGGCTGGCCTGTCAGGCAACACCACGCTGCTGGCAGTCAACGGCCGCGCCTACAAGCCGGAAATCCTGCGCACCGCGATCATCGCAGCCAAGACTGCAAAAGAGCCGATCAACCTGCTGGTCAAGAAAGGTAATCTGTATCAGACCGTGGCGCTGGATTACCATGATGGCCTGAAGTACCCGCGCCTGGAACGCATCCCCGGCACGCCGGATCGCCTGACAGAGATCCTGAAGCCACTGAAATAAGCTTCGCCGCGCCGCGCCCGCTTGTACAGGGCGCGGCGTTGTGGCCGGATGGATTATCGTTATGAAAATTCATCCGGAGACCGCGCATGTTGACCCTGCATACCTGGACCACGCCCAACGGTCGCAAAATCCCTATCATGCTGGAAGAACTGGGCCTGGAATACGACATCCTGGCCGTCGACATCAGCAAGGGCGAACAGTTCAAGCCAGAATTCCTGGCAATTTCCCCGAATAACAAAATCCCCGCCATCGTCGAGACCGACAACAACGGTAACAGTTTCAGCATTTTTGAAAGCGGCGCCATCCTGACCTATCTGGCAGAGAAGACCGGCAAGCTGCTGCCCGCTTCCGGCCCGGAGCGCTACAAGGTGCTGGAATGGCTGCACTGGCAAATCGGCGGCCTCGGCCCGATGCTCGGCCAGGCCGGTTTCTTCGCCGTGCGCTCGGAAGAAAAATCGCCACTGGCGATCAAGCATTTCATCGAAGAAGCTGACCGCCTGCTGGGCGTGATGGACAAGCAGCTCGCCAAACACGCCTATATCGCCGGCAACGATTACAGCATTGCCGACATCGCCTGCTATCCATGGACCGTGGCCGTGCTCGACAAGATGCGCCCGGTGCTGGGCGAGCAGATGGACAGCAAGCCGCACCTGAAGCGCTGGCTGGCGCTGATCGGCGCGCGCCCGGCCGTACAGCGCGGCATGGCTTTACCGAAAGTGGACTAAGCTGTATGCTGCGCCCATGAACAATGACACCGACATCCAGCTCAGCGGCCCATTCACGGCCACCGACGGCTCCGGCCGTGCCCACGACGCCAAGGCGATCCGTATCTTCGACGAAGGTTATGGCGCCATCGAGGTTTATGTGGATTTCAAGGCGCCTATCAGCGGCTTGCACAAGGACAAGGCGCTGATCGCCGCCGTGGTGGCGCAACTGCGCACCGTCGGCTACAAAGGCCCGGACCTGATCGCCGGCGACCCGGTACTACAGGAAAACCGCCTGCTGGTGCTGGATACGCCCGATGAATTCAACGCCTTCGCCGCCAGCAAGGGCTGGAAAGACCTGTCGGAAGATTTCTAAAAGATATACCGGTCTGCCCAGGCTGCGATCAGATTGGCGACGTAAGCCGCGTCTTCGCGCCTGGTCAGCAAATGATCGGCATCATCCAGCGAGATAAAACTTTTCGGATGCTTGGCGGCGGTGAAAATTTCCATCGCATTGCTGAGGCTGACCGTATCGTCGCCCGGCGCATGCATCACCAGCAAGGCGCGCCGCAGCGCCGCAATTTTTTCCTTCAAGTTATGCTCACCCGCATCGTCAACGAACTGTTGCTTGATGCGGAAGGGCCGTCCCGCCAGTTGCACTTGCGCCTCGCCTTCGCGCGCGATTTCCTCCAGATGCTGATCGAACATGCCGGTCACATAGACCGGGTTCGCCGGCGCGGCGATTGTCACCACCGCTTTCACTTCCGGCATCTGCTCTGCTGCCGCCAACGCCGCCGCACCACCCAGGCTATGGCCGATCAGCAGCGACGGCGCCTGCAAGGTTGCACGCATGAAATCGGCAGCCGCCACCAGGTCAGCCAGGTTCGATGAAAAATTGGTGTTGGCAAATTCGCCTTCACTGGCGCCAAGGCCGGTAAAGTCGAAACGCAGCACGGCAACACCATGCCCGGCCAGCGCTTCCGCCACACGCCGGGCGGCCAGCACGTCCTTGCCGCAGGTGAAGCAATGGGCGAACAGCGCATAGGCTTTCACGTCACCATCCGGCCCGTCCAGGCGCGCAGACAGCTTGTGCCCGTGGGCGCCGGTGAATTCTAGTCGTTGTGATTTCATACGCATACTTTAACCGAAGAGGCCGTGCAGATACCAGCGCGTTTCCGGCTCGGTGGCGCTGGCGTCGCGCTCCTTGAACAGCCAGTAGTGCGCATGGTCCTCGCCCTGCGCCATGAAATAGTCACGCGCTTGCATCGTGCCCCACCAGCCGGCTTCGATACGCTCACCGGTCGAGCGGATGCGCAGCGGCGAGCCGTAGTAAGGGCGGTGGTCGCGGATCAGCAAGGGAATCGGCTTGGGCAACAGCCAGGTCGGACGCGGCAAGGCGGTCACATCGGCCGGCAGCTGTGCGCGCGCATCGGCCGGACGGATTTTTTCCTGGATGCTGCGCCAGACATTGGCCTGCTCCGGCCGGTAATCGGCGCTGGGCGCGGCTTGCAGCACATTGTCCGCGCCCAGGCGCGCGGCCAGCAATTCCAGCAGGCGCTGCCAATCCTCCTTGCTGCCACCGGGTTCGGGAAACAGCGAGTCGCTGGGTGGCGCCATCGGTTGCACTTGCGGTGCTTCCAGGCTCAGACCGATCACCGGTGCCTGCAGTTCCTGCTTGGCCAGGCGTTCTTTCAGCAGACGCACCAGATGCCCGTCTTTCCAGGTCGGTTCGGCCAGCACGATTTCGATCATGCTGGGCGGACGGGCGGTGCGGCCACGCTCATGCTCCAGCAATAACCGGATGCGCTCCACCGCCAGCTGACGTGCGCTGAGCCAGCCTGTCAGTTGCAGCACCAGCCGGTGCGCACCGAACAGCAAGGCTTCCGCATTTTCCACGCGATCAAACAATTCCATCTTCGCGTGGAAGCTGGCCGGCGCTTCCAGCCATTGATGCATTTCCGGACGGGCGCCGTGGGCGTCATCCAGCATGTCGAGCAAGGCGCGGCCACAGCGCCTTTGCAAGCCGGGACGCGGCAAGCGGCGCAAATGCCCCAGCGTCATGCAGCCTATGCCTTCCATCCAGTCCAGATAGGCGCGGGCCGGCGGCAGCACGCCGACCGGCAGGGTTTCCAGGCGGCGCTCCAGCGATGCCATCGTCAAGGCCCGACCGGCATTGCAACGCGCCAGCAGCCAGGCGCCGCGCGCGGTCGGCGCGCAACTCAACGTGCCAGTGAAACCCAGCGCACGCACGCTGTCCGCCACCTTGCGGCACAAGGACTGGATGCCGCCGAACAGCCGCAGGCTGGCGCCGACATCCAGCAACAACGTGGCTTCCTCCGCTTCCGCCAGTTGCGGCGTGAATTGCAGCAGCGCCATCGCCACCGCCTGCAAGGCCTCCGCCTCCAGCGGCAGCGAGCGTTGCTGGAACTGCGTTTGCGGCGCCAGCATGATGGCGCCGCCGCGCCGCAAGCCGGTGCGCACGCCAGCCTCATAAGCAGCATCCGACAGGGCGATGACCCGCTCCTGCTCCAGCACCACGGTACAATGGTCAGCCGACCAGCGTGGGCTGTATACTTCGAGCGGGAGCCGTGGCAGGTGTAGAGCGATCCAGAGGCGCATGGCGTTGAAGCAAGGCAGGAGTTAACGGTAAAAATAAAGGTACGTCACGCTGTGGTCCTCGTCGCTTGACGAAGCCGATGTCCATGCCGCCCGCCGCCGGTTTCAGCGACAGCCGCAACGGCGCCGGCGAAGCATCCTGCGCCGCCGACAACGGCCTCAGCATGCAGAACAAGGTCTCGCCACTTTGCGCAGCCAGATGCAGGCGGCGCAAGGTTTCTCCCCTCGCCTGCTTCTGCCAGAACAGCAAGGCGCCGCAACAGCCGCTGCGCAGGATTTGCTCGGCCGCCCACAACGCGTCGCTGGCCTTGGCGCCGCTGCGCACCCATAATAGTTGCGACGGCTCCAGGCCCAGCGCGGCCAGCGCCAGCGCTTGCGGCACATGCGGCGGCTGCAACAGCACGATGGGACGCTTGCCGAGCGCAGCCAGCGTCGGCTGCAACAGGCGCAGCTCGCCAATGCCGTGTTGCTGCACCAGCAGATCGATCAGCGTGCCCAGTGGCCAGCCGCCGCCAGGCAGTTGCGCGGACAAGGCGGCAAAGCCTGTGTCCATGCAGCGCGTGGCGCTCTGGGCGAGCTGATCCGCCCGCCATAGCGACGGGTGCAAGGTTTCCGGGTGTGTCATGGCATTGTACCGCAAATACTGTATAAATACACAGTACTCTTGGCACGCTTGTTTTGCAAGGGATATCTGCCTTGCTGTACCATACGGGCTAGCGATTTATCAAAGGATGCACTTTGCAAACGATACAACTGGTGGGCGCCGTCCTGTTCGGCCTGGCGCTGCTGCACACCTTCGCCGCCAAGTCTTTCGAACAGCTGTCGCACCGCTATCCGCGCCACGCGGGCCTGTTCCATTTGCTGGGCGAGGTCGAGGTGGTGTTTGGCTTTTGGGCCTTCGTGCTGATGATGGCGCTGGCCCTGCTCAACGGTGGCCAGGCGGCCATCGCCTACGCCGAGTCGCGCCAGTACACCGAGCCGCTGTTTGTGTTTGTGGTAATGGTGGTGGCGGCGTCGCGCCCGGTGATGGACATCGTGCAGCGCGTGTTGTCTGCACTTGCCCGCCTGATTCCGGTGCAGAATGAACTGGCGCTGGTGTGGCTGGGCCTGGCGCTGGTGCCGCTGACCGGGTCGCTGATCACCGAGCCGGCGGCGATGACGCTGGCCGCGCTGATGCTGGCACCACTGATCTTCCGCGACAACATGCCGGAGTGGCTGAAATACGCCGCGCTGGGTGTGCTGTTCGTCAACATCTCCATCGGCGGCATGCTGACCTCCTACGCCGCGCCGCCAGTGCTGATGGTGGCCGCCACCTGGAACTGGGATACCGCCTACATGGCCGCGCACTTCGGCTGGAAGGCGGTGATTGCGGTCATCATTAACGCGACTGTCATCAGCTTCATGCTACGCAAGCACCTGCACGCGCCAGCCAACGCCGACGCGGCGTCCGCTGCGCCGGCGGTGCCGCTGGCGGTGACGCTGATCCATCTCGGCTTCCTGGCGGCGGTGGTGGTGTTGGGCCATCATCCGGTGCTGTTCCTCGGCATCTTCATGTTGTTCCTCGGCTTCACCACCGCCTACCAGCGCTACCAAAGCCCGCTGATCATCAAGGAAGGTTTGCTGGTCGGCTTCTTCCTGGCCGGGCTGGTGGTGCTGGGCGGAATGCAGCAATGGTGGCTGCAGCCGATCGTCGAAAGCCTGTCGCCGCTGGCGCTGTTCTTTGGCGCCATGAGCCTGACAGCGATCACCGACAACGCCGCGCTGACCTATCTCGGCTCGCTGATCGACGGCATGTCGGCCGAGGCGCAATACATGCTGATGGCAGGCGCCGTCACCGGCGGCGGCCTGACAGTCATCGCCAACGCCCCCAATCCAGCCGGCGCCGCGCTGCTGCGCCGCGGCTTCCGCGACGAATCCATCGGCGCCCTCGGCCTGCTGGCCGGCGCCGCCGCCCCCACCGCGATCTCCGCCCTGGCTTTCCTGCTGCTTTAAGCAGCTACCGAGACGTGCAGTTGCAACCCAAGCGCGCGCGTTACCTTCAAAATCGTCGCGAAGCTTGGGTTCCCCTCTGCGGAGAGGGCTTTATACAAACTTTCCCGGCCCAGACCGATATCGTTCGCCAACTCAGTCATTCCATGTACGCGCGCGATATTTCCCAATGCCTTAGTGATAAACGCCACGTCATCCCCTGCCTCCTCAAGACACGCATCAAAGTACAATGCGATATCTTGTTGGGTTTGGAGATGCTCCACGCTATCCCATTTGCTTAATTTAAGCGCCATTCTTTTCTCCTACAATTTCCTTGCCAGCGCTTGTGCTTTCGGAGGTCTGTAAAACGTCCATGGAATTGTATTCCTCGGGATACAGTGCGACAAGAACGATTCTATTTGCCAGAGACCAAACGGCTTTGAGCATCATCATGGCCTAGTCGTTTAGGCGGTTCTTGCACCTTTTGCTTGCTCCACCTCGTAAGTAGGATGGGCTGATGTTTAACTGATGGGGATGGATGATGAAATGGGCTGCGGTTTTGATGTTGTTGTGCGGGCTGGCGTCGGCGGATGATGGCACGCAGCGGGCGCAGCGCGCGGGGAAGACCTTGATCGGGCAGGCGGGGCCTGCGGCCACGTTGACGTCGATTGATGGCCAGCGTATCGACCTGGCTTCGCTGTACGGCAAGCAGCCGGTGTATCTGAAGTTCTGGGCCACGTGGTGCAAGCCTTGCAATGAGCAGGCGCCCGAATTTGAAAAACTGTATCAGCAATATGGCAAGCGCATCGCGGTGGTGGCTGTCAATACCGGCTACAGCGAAACAGAGGCTGATGTACGCGCATTCCAGGCCAAGTACAAGTTGCACATGCCGGTGGTGATCGATGACGGCAGCCTGGCCGGCAAGCTGAATCTGCGCGTCACGCCGCAGCATGTGGTCATCGACGCCAACGGCCGCATCGTGCATGTGGGCCATCTGGACGACCAGCCGTTGCGCGATGCGCTGGAACGCGTTGCCACCACCAAGCCGGCAGGCGGCGCGCTGCCACTGGCGCCACAAGGCGCAGTTGCGGCGCAGTTCAAGGTGGGTGATCGCGTCACCGGCATCAGCGTGACGACGCTGGCAGGCAAGAAGGTATCGTTCGGCGCCGGCAAGCCGCGCGCGCTGGTGTTCTTCTCGCCATGGTGCGAGTCCTATCTGCGCGATACACGCCCCGCAGTCGCTACGGCCTGCGAGCGTGTGCGTATCGAAAGCGAAACGCTGGCCAAGGACCGCAGCACGGAATGGCTGGCGATTTCGTCGCCGCTGTGGACCTCGCGTGCGGAGCTGGCGGATTACGCCAAAGAACAGCGCACCACCATCCCGCTCGCGCTGGATGAAAACGGCGATATCTTCCGCGCCTTTGGCGTGCATAACATCCCCACCGTCGTCAAGCTGGATGCGCAGGGCCGCATCAGCAATGTGACCACGCCATGAAGCCGTTTATACCCGGCGGTGGCGGGCGAAAAATTCCAGCATCATTTTGCTTGCATTCGGACCGGAGCGGTCGTTGAATTTGAATGCCGGATCGCCGCCGCTCCATGCGTGTTCAAGCTTGTACACTTGTGCCACGCGCAGCAGCAGCTTGCGGCCTTCGTAGTAGTCGAGCAGGCGATAGTGGCGTCTTTCTGTGACCTTGGCCGGCGAGGACAGCCGGTTCAGCAGCAGGCTTTGACGCGTCAGCTGGATCTGGTTGATGGATTTGACGACGTTATCACTCTCGCCCTGAAACAGGATGGCGGGCATACCGGGGAATTGCGGGTGGCGTTGCAGGATTTCCTGGACGGCGATGTCGGCACGCAGGCCGAGGGCGCCGTTGTTCATGACGCTGAGTGCGCCCAGTGAGCTGTGGCCTGCGCCAAAGACCGGGCCTGAGTGCAGGCCGATGGCGGCGAACAGTCTTGGGTGGTTCAGTGCGAGGATGTCGGCCATGCCGGCGCCGGCCGAAATGCCGGCAACGTAGATCCGCGAACGGTCAATAGCGTATTGCATCAGCACCTTGTGAACGATGCCGATGATTGTAGGGACGTCGCCACCGCCGTCCTGCGTGGCGCGTTCGTACCATTTCCAGCAGCGGTGTGAATGGCTGCTCACCAGTTGCTGCGGATAGAGGACGGCGCAGCCCATTTTTTCCGCATGCAGGTTCATGCGCGCGCCTTGGGCGAACTGGGTGGCGGTCTGCTGACAGCCGTGCAACATGACGACCAGTGGCATGCCGTTTTCAGAGCGATTGTTTGGCAAGTAAAGCCAGTAGCTCATGCGCTGCCCGGCTACGTTTGGTGCATGACCGGAGAGCCATTTGCCCGGTGCGACGGCCGGTGGCGCGGCAACAGCGCCTGAGGCGAGTGGCTTGGCGGCGCGGGGCTTTCGTGGCTTTCGTGGCTTAGGCGGCATCGTGGCGGCGGCGAATAGTTTGGCGGTGCGCGTGCCTGCGCGGATCAGACTACGCAGCAGCTTTCCGGTCTTGGCCATCGCAACGTCCTCCTGTTGCAAAACAGTCTACCGGAAAGCCGCACCACCACACGTTCGCTAACGCGCTTAGCGCAGCATGGACTCCCACACTTTTTGCAGACGTTTTGCCGACACCGGCATCGGCGTCCTCAGTTCCTGTGCAAACAGCGATACGCGCAGCTCCTCCAGCATCCAGCGGAACTCCACAATCTTCGGATCGGTGTTCTTGCCGGCCGACTTGTCGCGGCTCGCACGCAGATAAGCCGCTGCGGCCTGCTGCCATTCCGCCATCAATTTCGTATCGCGGGAAGGATCGCCACGCAGCTTTTCGATCCGCACGTTCATCGCCTTCAGGTAGCGCGGGAAGTGCGACAACTGGCTGTATTCGTTCTCTTGCAGGAAGCGCTTGTGCACCAGACCTTGCAACTGTTGTTGCATGTCCTGCGCGGCCTGTTGCGGCAGGCCTTGCAGACGCTTCGGCAGACCGTGGAATTCGGTCAGCACTTGCGACAGCAGACGCGCAATCTCATTCACCAGCAGAACCAGGCGCGATTTGCCTTCGTCCTTGCGCTTTGTGAAAGTGGCTGCATCGATCGGCAACGGGTCTTGCAGGCAGGCGATGTCCAGTGCCTTGTTGATGATCTGCTCGCGCAGTTCTTCCTGCGTGCCCATGCTCATGAACTGCATGCCCATTTGTTGCAGGTTCGGGATGCTCTTTTCGATGAACTTGATCTGATCTTTCATCTGCAACGCGAACAGGCGGCGCAGGCCGATGCGGTGGGTGCGTGCGGCCACGGTTGGGTCGTCGAAGACTTCCAGGTCGCAGTGCGTGCCTTTGTCGACCAGTGCGGGGAAGCCGATCAGCGTCAGCTTGCCTTGGGCGATTTCCAGTAGCTCCGGCAGTTCGCCGAAGGTCCACGAGGTCAGGTTGGTCAGTGTGATGTTGCTGGCTGGCGCACCGGGAGACGCAGCGCCCTTCCCGCCCGCGCTGCCGGCACCCGCGCCGACGGCCGGGGCCGCAGAAGCGCCCGCAGTGACAACACCGCCCTTCGCCGGGATCACCGCGCGCGCGGCGACTGTCGCCTGCGGGCCGGAGGCTTCCGCCATCTTCTGGAAGCTCTCACGCGCCTGCGTACCGTACTCCGCTTGCAAAGTAGCGAGATTGCGACCCATGTCCAGCTGGCGGCCATGCTCGTCGATCACCTTGAAGTTCATGAAGTGGTGTGCCGACAGCGTTTCCGGCTTGAAGTCGGTGGTCAGCGGCGTAATCGTGATCTGCGCGCGGATGTCGGCGATGATGGCGTCAATCAGTTCACCACGGCCGAAGGCATGCTTCTCTTCGATGCGCTCGCAGAATCTGGCCGCGTAATCCGGCAGCGGCACGCAATGGCGACGCAGCTTCTGAGGCAGGGATTTCAGCAGCAGATGGACCTTCTCCTTCAGCATGCCCGGCACCAGCCATTCGCAACGCTCGCGCGACAGCTGGTTCAGCGCATACAGCGGCACCGCCAACGTTACACCATCGCGCACGCTGCCCGGTTCGAAGTGATAGGTCAGCGCCAGTTCCAGGCCGGAGACATTCATCTTCTTCGGGAACAGGTCGGTGGTCACGCCTGCCGCTTCGTGGCGCATCAGTTCATCGCGATTCAGGAACAGCAGTTTCGGTTCCTGGGTCGTGACATCCTTGTGCCACTTCTCGAAGCCGGCGCCGTTCACTACGTCGGCTGGAATCAGCTTGTCGTAGAAAGCGGCGATCAGCTCATCGTCGACCAACACGTCCTGACGGCGCGACTTGTGTTCGAGGTTCTCGATCTCTTTAATCAGCTTGTGGTTATGCGCGAAGAACGGCGCGCGGGTTTCGTAGTCGCCGCCAACCAGCGCATCACGGATGAAGATTTCGCGCGCCTCAACCGGATTGAAGACGCCATAGTTAATGCGGCGCTGGCTGTACACCACCAGTCCATACAAGGTGGCGCGCTCGGACGCGGTAACTTGCGCCGAACGTTTTTCCCAGCGCGGCTCGCCCCACGATTTCTTCAGCAGATGGCCACCGACCTTCTCCAGCCACTCCGGCTGGATCTGTGCGATGCAGCGCGCGTACAGACGCGTGGTATCCACCAGCTCGGCCGCCATGATCCACTTGCCAGGCTTCTTGCTCAGCGAGGAACCCGGCCAGATATTGAATTTGATGCCGCGCGCGCCGAGGAAGCCAGGATCGTCTTCCTGCTTGAAGCCGACATTGCCCAGCAAGCCGGTAAGAAGCGCCATGTGCAGGTTCTCGTAGGTGGCAGGTGCTTCGTTCAGGCGCCAGCCCTGCTCTTTCACGATCGTCAGCAGTTGCGAATGCACGTCGCGCCATTCGCGCAGGCGCAGTTGCGACAGGAAGTTGCTGCGGCAGTTGTCCTGCAACTGGCGGTTGGTCTTTTTGTGCTCAATCGCGCTTTCAAACCACTTCCAGATCTTGATATAGCTGAGGAATTCGGACTTCTCGTCGGCGAACTTCTTGTGCGCCTCATCGGCGGCCTGCTGGTGTTCCAGCGGACGGTCGCGCGGGTCTTGCACCGACAACGCGGAGGCGATGATCAGCACTTCGTTCAGGCAGACGTTGTCCAGCGCGGCCAGGATCATGCGGCCGACGCGCGGGTCCAGCGGCAGCTTGGCCAGCTTCTTGCCGAGGGGCGTGATCTGGTTGTATTCGTCGACCGCGCCCAGTTCCTGCAGCAGCTGGTAGCCATCCGCAATCGCGCGCGCCAGCGGCGGCTCGATGAACGGGAAAGTCTCCACATCGGCCAGATGCAGCGTCTTCATGCGCAGGATGACCGAAGCCAGCGACGAGCGCAGGATTTCCGGCTCGGTGAACTTAGGACGCTGCAGGAAGTCCTGTTCGTCGTACAGGCGGATGCAGACGCCATCGGCGACACGGCCGCAACGGCCGGCGCGCTGGTTGGCGGCCGATTGCGCGATCGGCTCGATCTGCAATTGCTCGACCTTGTTGCGGTAGCTGTAGCGTTTCACGCGCGCCAGGCCGGCGTCCACCACATAGCGGATGCCGGGCACGGTCAGCGACGTCTCGGCCACGTTGGTGGACAGCACGATGCGGCGCGCGTTGCTGGTCTTGAAGACGCGCTCCTGCTCCTCTGCCGACAGTCGGGCGAACAGCGGCAGGATTTCCACATGCGGCGGGTGGTGCTTGCGCAGCGCTTCGGCGGTGTCGCGGATTTCACGTTCGCCCGGCAGGAACACCAGGATGTCGCCGGAACCGATGCGCGCCAGTTCGTCGACGCCGTCGACCACGGCATCCATCAGATCGCGTTTTTCGCGGGCGGCGGCGGTGCGCGCGCCCTTGCCTTCGGCGTTGGCGATGGCGGCGGCGTTGGCGCCGGCCGGCACGTCGCTCTCGATCGGGCGGTAGCGCACTTCCACCTTGTACAGGCGGCCGGAGACTTCAATCACCGGCGCCGGTTTCTCCGGCGTGCCGAAGTGGCGCGCGAAGCGGTCGGCGTCAATCGTCGCGGAGGTGATGATGATTTTCAGGTCCGGGCGGCGCGGCAGCAGCTGCTTCAGGTAGCCCAACAGGAAGTCGATGTTCAGGCTGCGCTCGTGGGCCTCGTCGATGATGATGGTGTCGTAGGCCTTGAGCAGCGGATCGCTTTGCGTTTCGGTCAGCAGGATACCGTCGGTCATCAGCTTGACCGATGCGCCTTTTTGCAGCGTGTCGGCGAAGCGCACCTTGAAGCCGACGTGTTCGCCCAGCGGCGAGCCGAGTTCCACGGCGATGCGCTTGGCAGTCGACGAGGCGGCAATACGGCGTGGCTGGGTGTGGCCGATCAGGCCTTTCTGGCCACGGCCGAGTTCCAGGCAGATCTTCGGCAGCTGGGTGGTTTTGCCGGAACCGGTTTCGCCCGAGACGATGATGACCTGGTTATTTTGCAGCGCCTCGGCGATTTCGTGGCGGCGGCCGGAGACCGGCAAGTCTTCAGGGAAGGTGATCGGCGGCAGCGGATTGCGGACATTACGCTCGGCCTCGCGCGCCGCCTGTTCCTCCGGCGTCAAACGCGGTGGCCGGCCATCACGACGCGCTCCACGCTCGCCAGCATCCCCCTCAGGGCGGGGGCCACGCGGCCCACGCGACTCGGCACCCGCCGGACGCGGACCACGGCCCTGCGGCGAGGCGCTGTCCACACGGAGATCACGCGGGCCACGGCCCTGCGGCGCGGCGCCGTCCACACGGGGCTCGGCGCCAGCAGCACGCGGATTGCGGCCCTGCTGCGGCTGGCCTGCGGGTCGCTGCGCGCCGCCCTCGCCGCGCGGAGCGCGCTCGCCTTGCGGGCGTGGCTGGCCCTGCCCGGCGCGGGCCTGGGCGGCTGGCGCGGGACGGTTGGCAGCGGTTTGAGGGCTGGAAGACGGTTTCTGTGGCTTGTTGCTGGCTTCTGACATTGTTTTTTACAAAGGTATTTGGCGCGGACGTCGCGCCCCGAATTATAATGCGGCTAATGGAAAACCCTACCCAATTCGTCCAATGGCTGCGCTCTGTCGCGCCTTACATCCACGCTTTCCGTGGCAAGACCTTCGTGGTCGCCTTCCCAGGTGAACTGGTTGCCGCCGGCGCGCTGCCGGTGCTGGCCCACGACCTGTCGCTGCTGCATGCGCTGGACATCAATGTCACCGTAGTCTACGGCTCGCGCCCGCAAGTGGCCGAACAGCTGGCCCTGCGTAACGTCGAAGGCCGCTTCCACAACGGCGTGCGGATCACCGACACCGCCGCCATGGAATGCGCCAAGGAAGCCGCCGGCGAACTGCGCCTCGATATCGAGGCCGCGTTCAGCCAGGGCTTGCCGAACACGCCGATGTCCAATGCGGCGATCCGTATCATTTCCGGCAACTTCATCACCGCCCGCCCGCTGGGCGTCATCGACGGCGTCGACCTGGAACTGACCGGCGTGACCCGCAAGGTGGACGCGGAAACCATTCACTCCATCCTCGGCTCGGACGGCCTGGTGCTGCTGTCGCCGCTGGGCTTCTCGCCCACCGGCGAGGCGTTCAACCTGACCATGGAAGACGTGGCGTGCAGCGCCGCCATCTCGCTGCACGCCGACAAGCTGATCTTCATCACCGAGACTCCGCTGATGGCCGACGCCACCGGCGCCGAAATCCGCGAGCTGTCGTCGCACCAAGCGGAAGCCGTGCTGCAAGCCGGCTTCCTGCCGGACGCCACCGCCTTCTACCTGAAGCACTGCATCAAGGCCTGCGACAACGGCGTCGAGCGCTCGCACATCGTCTCGTTCGACATGGATGGCTCGGCACTGCTGGAACTGTTCACCCACGATGGCGTGGGCACCATGATCTCGCACGAGAACCTGGAATCGCTGCGTCCCGCCACAATTGAGGACGTTGGCGGGATTATCAAGCTGATCGAGCCACTGGAAGCCGACGGCACGCTGGTCAAGCGCGGCCGCGAGCTGATCGAGCGCGAAATCGACCTGTTCTCGGTCATCGACCACGATGGCGTGCTGTTCGGCTGTGCTGCGTTGTATCCGTTCCCGGAACAGAAAATGGCCGAAATGGCCTGCCTGACCGTCAACCCGGAAGTACAGGGCCAGGGCGACGGCGACCGCATCCTCAAGCACATGGAAAACCGCGCACGCGCCATGGGCATTCAGAAACTGTTCGTGCTGACCACCCGCACAGCGCACTGGTTCATCAAGCGCGGCTTCCATCCGGCCACGGTGGACGCCCTGCCGAAGGACCGCCAGCGCATGTATAACTGGCAGCGCAAATCCCAGGTTTTGATTAAGACCTTATAATCACTATTTTACAGATAGCTTTAGGAGCAACCCACATGGCCCGCACCGTTCAATGCATTAAACTCAACAAGGAAGCCGAGGGCTTGGACTTCCCGCCGTATCCGGGTGAACTGGGTAAGAAGATCTGGGAGCAAGTGTCCAAGGAAGCGTGGGCCCAGTGGCTCAAGCACCAGACCATGCTGGTCAATGAAAACCGCCTGAACCTGGCCGACCAGCGCGCCCGCAAATATCTGGCCGCACAGATGGAAAAACACTTCTTCGGCGACGGCGCCGATGCGGCACAAGGCTACGTGCCACCGGCCGAGTAAGCTTAGGCCAGCCCACTCCCCGGCCACAGCCGGGGAGCATCTCTTCCTTAGAACTTCAGCGTTTTCACACCTTCCGCCGTGCCCAGCAGGCACACATTGGCGCCACGCGCCGCAAACAGCCCCACCGCAATCACGCCAACGATCTGATTGATCTGCGCTTCCAGCGCCTTCGGCTCGGTAATCGACAGGCCCGCCACATCCAGCAGATAACCGCCGTTGTCGGTCACAAACGCCTCTTCCGTGCCGGCTTTCAGGCGCAGCTTCGGCGTGCCGCCCAGCTTGACCAGCTCACGCGCCACCGACGCGCGCGCCATCGGAATCACTTCCACCGGCAGCGGGAACTTGCCCATCACATCTACCAGCTTCGAGCCGTCGGCGATGCAGACGAACTGTTTCGATACCGAAGCGACAATCTTTTCACGCGTCAGCGCAGCACCGCCGCCCTTGATCATGGCGCCGGAAGCGTCGATCTCGTCGGCGCCATCGATGTAGACGGCGATTTCCGCCACATCGTTCAGGTCGAACACGTCAATGCCGTGACCACGCAGACGGGCGGCGGTGGCTTCCGACGAGGCCACGGTGCCCTTGATCTTGTGCTTGATCTTGGCCAGCTCATCAATGAAGAAGTTGGCGGTGGAGCCGGTGCCGACGCCAATGATCTCGTTTTCCACCACATAGTCAATGGCGGAGCGGGCTACGGCTTGTTTCAGTTCGTCTTGGGTCATGATAAATACATAAGAGATGGGAAATCGGATAACGCTATTTTACCATCCCGATTTTTACCGAATCAGCGTACAACAAATGCAACACTATAGTCAGTTTGGCCATGGGATATGCGAGAATGGTTAAAAAGATCCATCGGGGAAAAGAGACATGGCCAGCACCAAAACCGTCCTGATAGTCGATGACAGCCGCGTGTCGCGCATGATGGCGCGGCAATACCTGTCCGGCCTGCGCGCCGACTGGATTGTCGAGGAAGCCGCCACCGGCGAGGAATCGCTGGTCAAGGCGCGCCACACTACGCCCGATTTGATCCTGATGGACGTCAACATGCCCGGCATGGGCGGCATCGCCGCCGCCGAGCAGCTGCGCCAGGAATTCCCCGCCATACCGATCTCGCTGCTGACGGCTAATGTGCAAACCGCCACCCGCGAGCGCGCCAGTGCCATGGGCATCGGCTTTGTCGAGAAGCCGATCACCGAGGCGCGCATCGCCCAGCTGGTCGCCACGCTGGAAGCGGCGTAGAGCATGTTCCAGCTGTCCGAACTGGAGAACGATGCGCTGATCGAGATCTTCAACATCGGCGTCGGCCACGCGGCCGCCTCGATGAGCGCCATCGTCAATGAGGCGGTGCGCATGTCGGTGCCGTCGATCAGCTTCATTCCAAGGGCCGAGGCGGCGCGGCTGCTGGGCGCCAGCGACACAGGCCCGGAACGCATCTGCGGCGTCAGCCAGCATTACACTGGCGCCTTCGAGACGGAAGCCATCCTCATGTTCCCCGAAGATAAAAGCCTGGAGATCGTGCGGCTGATGGTCGGCGAGTCGGTGCCACTGAAGGAGCTGACCGAAATGGAGCAGGAAGCCATGTGCGAGATCGGTAATATCATGCTGAACTCCTGCGTCGGCACGCTGGCGAATATCTTCCAGCGCGAGCTGCAAGGCTCGCTGCCGCAGTACCACGTTGGCACCAGCGATGAAATCCTCAGCGCGACGGCAGCCGGCAGCCAGGCCGACACGGTGGTGCTGATGCTGCACATCGACTTCGTGCTGGAGAAGCACCAGATCCACGGCTACGTGGCGTTTGTGCTGGCCATCTCCGCGCTGCACGACCTCAAAGACCAGATCAATCTCTACATCGCGCGCGCGATGGGACAGGGCTGACATGGACCCGCTCCGCCTGCCCCTGCTGGAAAGCGTGTTCTGCGCGGTGAGCCTGGGCGCCGTCGTACTGGATCACGAGCGCCGCATCGTGCTGTGGAATGCGTGGATGGTCCGGCATTCCGGCCTGACGCATGAACAGGTGATCGGCCGCGACTTCTTTGCCGTCTGTCCCGAGCTGCGCGGCGGCCGGGTCGACACCGCCATCCAGTACGCGCTGTATAACAACTTCCCGTCGCTGCTGTCGCAGACGCTGAACAAGGCGCCTTTTGCGCTATACCTGCGCGATGAACGCATCCAGCAGGCGGTCGAAGTCACGCCGGTCGACGTGCAAGGCGCGCCGCGCCACTGCCTGATCCAGGTCAGCGATGTCAGCATCGCCGTCGGACGCGAACGGCTGCTGCGCGAGCAGACCATGGTGCTGCGTTCGCAGACCTTCTCCGACGGCCTGACCGGCATCGCCAACCGCCGCCACTTCGATGTAGCGATGGAGAAGGAACACCGGCGCGCCAAGCGTGGCGCCACGCCTTTGTCACTGCTGATGATCGACATCGACCACTTCAAGGCTTACAACGACCATTACGGCCACCAGAAAGGCGACCAGTGCCTGATCCAGGTGGCCGGCGCGCTGGCAGAAATGCTCAAGCGTCCCTGCGACCTGATGGCGCGCTATGGCGGCGAGGAATTCGCGATGATCCTGCCGGAGACCGATGTCGATCAGGCCTTGCTGATGGCCGAGGCGATACGCGCGCGGGCGCAGGAACTGGCGATACCGCACGAACGCAACACCGATCCATCGCAACGGGTGACGGTCAGCATTGGCATCGCCACGCAGAAGCCCGAAACGCCGGTGGAAATCGAAGCCCTGATCGGCGCCGCTGACCGCGCCTTGTATCAGGCCAAGCGCAACGGCCGCAACCTGGTCGCGGCGCTGCTGCCAGCATGAGAAGCGTCACGTCCACACGCGATAGATCCAGTAGCTCTCGTCGCTGGACGCCAGCACGCGCGCCAGTTCCAGTGGACTGTGGCCGGTGATCTCGCGCGCTTCGCGGCAGAAGTGGGCCTGGTCCGAGTAGCCGCCGCGCGCGGCGATGTCGGACCATACCGCCTTGCCGGCCAGGTATTCTTCACGCGCCTCAAAGAAGGAGTGTTCGGCGCGCTGGAAGCGCAGCAGCTTGCGCAGCGGCTGGCCGGCGCGGATCTTGATGCGGCGCTCGATGTTGCGCACGCCGCGTCCCAGCGCGGTATCGGCGGCTTGCGCGGCCAGGTGGCGTACCCAGTCGCCGGCCAGCGCACCAGCGCCGCCGGGACGCGTAGCCTGCCAGCGCGGCTCCAGGAATTCCTCGATCAACGCCAGCCGCCCGGCGTCATCGGGCGCGTTCAACACTGCTTGCGTCAAGGTGTGCCACGCGGGGCCCAGCACCTCGCCTGCCGATGCCCAGCGATCCACCCACGCCGAGATATCCACGCCGGACAGCGTGTGCAGCGCCTGCGGATAAAACATCACCATCAGCATGCGCACCGGGCCGGGATTGTAAGTACTCAGCGGCCGCGTCTGCGGTCCGCAGAAGACAGCGCGGAACTGGTCCGGCGTCACGCCTGGCGGATCAACCACTTCCACGTCGCCCTCGATGTAAAAGGTGACCGAGCAGTGCGGCGTGGCCGGATAATGGTTGTAGCGGTCCTCGCGCTCGGTGAGCGGCGTCTCGACTGTACTGCGCAAAACATAAGCCCGCACGCACGACGACAGCGACTTGCGCGGGAAGACCAATCGGGTAGGCGTTTCCATGCCGGCTAGTGTATACCAATGTCGTAAACGTTCAATACGCTGGCCGCAGCCAGGCGCACACTCAGGCATCTTCATCGAGGAAAGCCCGCATGCGATCACGCCACATGAACGACCTGCCAGGACCACGGCCCTGGCCACTGGCCGGCAACCTGCCGCAGATGCGGCCTTTGCGCATCCATCAGGATGTGGAAGCATGGGCGCGGCAATATGGCCCGCTATTCAAGATCACCTTTGGCCGCACGCCCCTGCTGGTGGTGGCGGACCATGAACTGGTCAGCGCCGTGCTGCGTGACCGCCCCGATGGCTTCCGCCGCCCGGCCATCACCGCCAGCATCTCCGATGAAATGGGCGGCCGTCCCGGCGTGTTCCTGGCCGAAGGCACAGCGTGGCGCGATCAGCGGCGCATGGTGATGGCGGCGCTGGCGCCCCATGCGGTGAAGGCCTATTTCCCATCGCTGGTGTCCGTGGCGCTGCGGCTGCAACAGCGCTGGCGGACCGCCGCGCACGATGGCGACACAATCGATCTGGCGGAAGACCTGAAGCGCTACAGCATCGACATTGTCGCCGGGCTGGCGTTCGGCACCGAGGTCAATACCATCGATGGTGGCGAGGACGTCATTCAGCGCCACATGGACGTGGTGCTGCCGGCCGTCGCACGTCGTTCGATCGCCCTCTTTCCCTACTGGCGCTATCTCAAGCTACCGCAGGACCGTCAGCTGGACACACACCTGCTGGCATTGAACAAGGCCGTCGATGAGCTGGTCGCCGCCGCCCGCGCGCGGCTGGCGGCGGAACCATCGCGGCGCGCGCATCCGGCCAACCTGCTGGAGGCAATGATCTGCGCGGCGGATGAAGGCGGCAGTGGTGTCACCGACGACGCGGTGGCCGGCAATGTCACCACCATGCTGCTGGCTGGCGAAGACACCACCAGCAACACGCTGGCGTGGATGCTTTACCTGCTACAGCAAAATCCCGCCGCCATGCACAAGGCACGCGAGGAAGTCATGCGCATCGCACCGGACGTGCGTGCGTTCACCATCGAACAAATGGATGCGCTGGATTATCTCGACGCCTGCGCGCAGGAAGCGATGCGCCTGAAACCGGTGGCGCCATTCATTCCACTGGAAGCGCTGCGTGACAGCGTGGTCGGCGATGTGCAAGTGCCAAAGGGCGGCCTGCTATGGTGTGTGATGCGCAACGATAGCGTGACGGCATCGCATGTGCCGGAGGCGGCGGCGTTCCAGCCGGAGCGCTGGCTGCAACGTGGCGAAGGCGCGATCAGCAAGCACGTCTCGATGCCTTTCGGCGCCGGCCTGCGAACCTGTCCGGGGCGCTACCTGGCGCTACTCGAAATCAAGATCGCCAGCGCCATGCTGCTGTCCAGTTTCGACATCGCCTCGATCGATACCATCGATGGCAAGGAGCCCGAGGAACTGATGGCCTTCACCATGTCCCCGATCGGCTTGCGGATGCGCTTGCAACACTCCTGATTTGCAAGCATATTTCGCGTGCGCGGCAGCCGTGCTAGGCTGCTCCATCGGTTCTATGGAGGGGCGCGATGCGGTTTAAATTTGAAACGAGGCGACAGGGCCGGTGCTTCGCGGAGAGCGAACATGATGATGACGCCATCCGCGTGGAGATCTGGTACGACCAGAACAGCGATCCGAAAAAAGTGGCATACCTGCTGCACGTCCGCGACGAGCCACCACCGAAGCAGATCACCGAGGCGGGCGCGTTGCAGGACGCCACGCGCATCGCCATCAATCACTTCCAGGCGACCAAGACCAAGGACGGCGATGAGTTCGAGATGCATTGCAGCCGCATCACCGCCCGTTGGTCCGGTACGCTGTACAACAAGTTAGGCGGCTGATTCCGCCTTCTTGCGGCGACGCGCCACCATGCCCAGCATCGCCAGGCCGGCGCCCATCATGGCGTAGGTTGCCGGCTCGGGCACGGCGCTCACCGAAATAGCGTGCTGGCTCAGGTTGACCGTGCCATTCTGGTCGAACACCAGGCCGGCCGAGAAAGCAATCGGGCTGGCCGGATTCAGACCGGCGCTTTCTTCGATGCCTAGCACCTTGAAGCGGTCCACCGCAGTGCCGAAGCTGAAGGTCTGGCCGCCCAGCACATTACCCTGCAGCAGTTTCCAGTCACCGTTTTCCCAGACGTAGATATCGTAGCGGCCATCCCCGATGCCTTGCGGCAGGATCACCGAGCTTATCAGCGGGCCGGCGCCATTCACCTGATACACATAGCCCACTGCCACGTCCGGATCGAACCACACTGGGTTGGTAGCCGATACCGGCACGTTGACGAATTCCCACGCGCCATCGCCCGAGCCTGGATTGGTCGGCAGGATAGGATTGTAGGGCGTGCTGCCAACCAGCGCGTCGCTGCGCACTTCAAAGCGGTAGACGCCGGTCTGGCCGGTGTTGCTGCCGTTCAGCAGTTGCAGCACATTCTGCGTGCCGGAGCCGGCCAGCGCAAACGAGTTCACCGCCGCGCCGGCATTCCAGCCCGCCACCGCCGCGTTGCCGCCATGACCACCGTTGCCGCCGCTGGCGTCGCCGGTCGTCCATTCCAGGCGGCCATAGCGGAACTCCATGTCGAAGTCGCCGGCGCGCGAGGTTTGCGCCGAGCGATCGGTCAGCACCAGTTGGAAGGTATTCTGCTTGTCGTTGTGGTAATCATAGTAACCCACGGTATCCCAGGTCACTACCACCGAGCTGCCGGTGGTGGCCAGGTAGACGTTGTTATGGAAAGGGTTGCTCAATCCACCCTGGTTGCGGGTGTCGACGTCGCCCCAGTATGGCGCGATCATCGGTACGTTGGCGATCGGGAAGACCTCTGGCGTGAATTCGTACAAGGCGCGGCCGAAGGAGATATTGCCGTTGTTGTTGACGAAATAGTTGTCATAGCTATTGCCAAAGAAATTCAACGAGAAAGGCAAGGCCTGCTGCAGGCTGGAGCTGTCATCATTCGGTTCCATGATGCGCGTGCCGTAACCGCTGTCGCCGCCAAGCCCGGTCAACAGTGGGCCACTGGTGGCGGCCGCAGAGGCCAGGTTTGCCATGGCAGCCATCACGGCTGCCGCCAAGAATTTCTTTGTGGCTAAGGTCATTGAATTTCTCCGTCAGGGTTAAATAAAGTTGTTCTTTTAAGTACAACTTAAGACAATAACCGAGCCACAGAAAATTATCAATATTTTAATTTTGTAAACTTTTATTCCTGCGTCTTAACATGAATTTCCAGACCGAACTGATCTGGCGCGACCTTATTCTTCAGCGTCAGCGCGGGAATGTCGTAGTCGCCATGGTTCTGGCGGCGGAATGGAATTGGCGCGGTGCTGTGCAGCGTATCCAGGCGCTGACCTAATTCTGCGCGCGCCGCCGCAAAGCGCGCCTCGTCCATGCGGCTGGTGCGGTAGATCAGGAATGGCGGCAACACCTGCATGCCGGCGTAATGCAGCACGCCGTGCTGGATGGGGAACATCAGCTGTTCGATCGGGCCATTGATGCCGCGTGCGCTGTAGTGCGGCTCCCAGCCTCCGGCCGTTATCAGCAGCATAGCGCGCTTGCCGGCCAGCGTGCCCTCGCCGTAGCGGTCGCCCCAGCGACGGTCGGAATGTTCGCCGATACCGTAGCCAAAACCATGGCTGAACACGCGCTCGACCCAGCCCTTCATGATGGCCGGCATGGAAAACCACCACAGCGGGAACTGGAAAATCACCGTGTCGGCCCATAACAGCTTTTCCTGCTCGCGCAGCACCTCGGGGCCGGGCGTTTCACCAGCCTCCAGCGTGGGCCGCCATTGCATGGCGTAGAGATCCGAGACCTGCACCGCATGGCCGGATGCCTGCAGGTGCTCGACAGCGTAATCTTTCAAGGCGCCGTTCAGCGAGCGTGGATCGGGATGGGCGTAGACAATCAGGATGTTCATGTAAGGCTCCGTGTGGAAAACCTCAGCATAGGCTGGCGTCAGGTATAGTAGAAATGAATTCCTGATATTCCAGCTATAGACATGAATAATCTCAGACGACTAGACCTCAACCTGCTGGTGACGCTGGATGTACTGCTGGCCGAGCACAACGTCACACGCGCGGCACAGCGGCTGAATTTCTCGCAGCCGTCGATCAGCGTGCATCTGGCCAAGCTGCGCGACATCTTTGGCGATCCGCTGCTGCTGCCGGGGCCGCGCGGCATGCGGCCGACCGCGCGCGCGGAAGCGTTGCGTGAGCCTTTGCGGCTGGCGCTGGCGGCGCTGGGACACGCCATCGCGCCGGCCGCGCCATTCGATCCCGCACAGGCGGAGCAGACCTGGCGCGTGGCCGCCACAGATTACGGCGAATCGACCATCCTGCTGCCGGCCATGGCCGGCCTGCGCGCCGCCGCTCCCGGCACGCGGCTGGCGGTGCTGGAACTGGCACCGCCGCACATCACGCGACAGGCGGAACAAGGGATCATCGACCTGGCTTTCCACATCGCCGAGGATGCGCCGCCGGAGCTGCGTCATCGCATGCTGTTCAAGGAGAACTACGTGCTGGCGGGCCGCGCCGCCCATCCACGCCTGAAACGACGGCCGACACTGAAACAATTCTGCGAACTGGAACACGTCATCGTCTCGCCAAACGGCGGCGGCTTTAGCGGCATCACCGATAAGGCGCTGGCACAGGCGGGCCTGACGCGGCGCGTGGTGCTGTCGGTGCCGCACTTCCTGTTCGTGATCTCGGCGCTGGCCAGCACCGACCTGGTGGCGATGGTGCCCGAGCGGCTGGTGCGCGGCAATCCAGCCCTACGCATCGTGGCGCCACCAGTCGAGGTTCCCGGCTACGACATGGTCATGCTCTGGCACGAACGCTCACACCGCGACCCGGCCCACCAATGGCTGCGCGAGCACATTGCCACAAACATGTAGCGTTTCAGGCGCGGATCAATACGCATTAAATAATCTTCAATACCATTCGTTGGAGTATCTACTTCACGGAGACATTGATGGCATCGCATTATTTAAGCGTAAAATCCCGCCATGCGTACCGTCGCTGAAACCAGCGTTTTCATACGCTACGCGGCGGATATCTGGAGCGATGAAGAGCGTACAGAATTTATCAATTGGATAGCTGCTCATCCGGATGCAGGCGACATCATTCCTGCCAGCGGCGGGTGCCGAGCTACGAAGGGAGATTCAAGATGGTTTCTGAAAAAGAGCAGTTCCAACAGGATTTACTGGAATCAGTGAAGCAAATGAAAAGTGGTCAGCCATCCCGGCTCACCTTGGTCGAGAACATTTCCCTGTGCTTGCCAACTGAAGTCGTGGCTAAATGGAAGGCCAGTGGCGCCGATTGGCAGCTCCGCATGGCAAAGCTGTTAAGTGAGAGCCTGCCATAAAGGAAGTGTTCCATAGAAGGGAACCGATTCGCTTTCAAGCAGGCTAAACGAGAAATGCCAGTGGGAGAAATTATTCTCCACCTCGGCATTTGCGGGCAGGCCTTTTGCAGACAAAAAGGAGTCGCATGAACACACTATGCTTTATGTCTAATCTCACCAGTGCAGAATGGGCTAGTTGGGCTCAAGCTATTTTGGCTGGCGTGGCAATTATTACTGCTGCACTTATTTCAAATCGCCAGTCAAAGTCTCAGTATGAGGGCGCGCGAAAGCTTCAGCAGGCTGATCTATTGAGAACCCAGATGCGCATTACTGGCGCCATCGGAATGCTAGCGAAAAGCTCGGGACGAGTTGTGGATCATGTCGCTACCTCACTTGCTACCCGAGACCAAGTTCATGATGTAGGGGCGGGGCGAGTACGCCTCGATCTCGGTGAACTCAATGCAATTTCTGGCGCTGTTTCTGCCATCTCGTTGCATGACTTACCTACTCCGGAGCTCGTGAGTCTTGCAATGATACTGAGCTCGACAATTCGACAATTCGACAATTTTCTGAAATCGTCAGGGATGCTATACGGCAGAATCGTGAAATGAATGGCGAAAATTTTACCGATTTCTTCAATACGATACAGCAGATAAGAATCTCTCTACAGTCCACCATTTCTGATCTTGAAAAAGAGCAGACAAAAATCTTGAGTGCCGATTGAATACTAACGCTTGATTATTTTGATGAGCCCCGAAGGTTGCTGTCCAACTTTCGGGGCTCATTTCACATAGCGTCGTTTGTGGTTCAAGCCCGCAGGGCGCTGGCGGCTTTGGCCAGTTCGGTGATCTTGTCCCATTCGCCGTTGGCGATCAGGTCTTTCGGCGTCAGCCAGGAGCCGCCGACGCAGGCGACGTTCTTCAGTTTGAGGAACTGCGGCGCGGTTTCGATCGAGATGCCGCCGGTCGGGCAGAAGGTAACATCCGGCAGTGGGCCGCCGATGCCGTTCAACATGCCGACGCCGCCCGCCGGCACGGCCGGGAACAGTTTCAGCTGCTTGAAGCCCTGCTCGCGCGCCACCATCACTTCCGACGGCGTCATTACGCCCGGCAGCAGCGGCAGGCCGCTGCTCTTGGCGGCGGCGATCAGCGCCGGGGTCAGCCCAGGCGATACGCCAAACACCGCACCAGCGTCGCGCGCGGCGGCAAATTCTTCCGGCTGCGTCAGCGTGCCAACGCCAACGATGGCGCCTTCCACTGCGGTCATGGCCTTGATCGCGCCCAGGCCGTGCTTGGTGCGCAGCGTGACTTCCAGCACGCGGATGCCGCCCGCCACCAGCGCTTTCGCCAGCGGGACTGCATGTTCAGGTTCGTCGATCGCGATCACAGGGATCACGGCCGAGGTACGCATAATATCGAGAAGAGACAGAGTCATATCAGGCATCTTTCTTGGTCGAGAAGTCTTCGTCGGAACCCGGCACGGTGTTACCGACCGGTTCTTTTTCATGCAGGTTCACCGTGGTGTGGATCGGCGACGGCAGCGGGAACGTAGTCGCGCCCTGCTCCGCTTCGCTCACGCTGTTGCGGAACATTGAGAAGAGCTCGCGGCCCATGCCCACCTGGTTTGGCGACATGTCGGCTTGCGCCATCGAGCGCGCGTGCCACACGGCAGAATCCACGATCGCTTCCAGCGTGCCGGTTTCAGCGCACACCTTGATGATGTCGCCATCACGCACCAGGCCCAGTGGGCCGCCGGCCAGAATCTCCGGCGATACATGGATCGCCGCCGGCACCTTGCCCGATGCGCCCGACATGCGGCCGTCGGTCACCAGCGCTACCTTGCGGCCGGCGTCCTGCAGATTGGCCAGCGCCGGGGTCAGCGCGTGCAGCTCCGGCATGCCGTTGGCGCGCGGGCCCTGGAAGCGGATCACGGCAACAAAGTCGCGATCAAGCTGACCGGCCTTGTACGCATCCATGAAGTCTTCCTGTGAATTGAATACCAGCGCCGGCGCTTCCACGGTGCGGTGCTGCGGCTTCACGGCCGACACCTTCATCACCGCGCGGCCCAGGTTACCCTGCACCAGCACCATGCCGCCGTCCGGCGAGAACGGTGCGTCGTACTTGCGCAGCACCTTGTCATCGCCCGATTGCAGCGGCGCGTCTTTCCACACGACGCCCTGGTCGCCTTCGCCCAGGAATGGCTCGGTGCAGTGCGCGCGCAGGCCTTTGCCCAGGATGGTGGTGACGTCGTCGTGCAGCAGGCCCCCATCCAGCAGTTCGCGGATGACGAAGCCGGTGCCGCCGGCGGCGTGGAAGTGGTTCACATCCGCTTCGCCGTTCGGGTAGATACGGCACAGCAGCGGCACCACTTTCGACAGCTCGTCGAAGTCGTTCCAGTCGATCACCACACCGGCAGCCTTGGCGATCGCCACCAGGTGCAGCGTGTGATTGGTCGAACCGCCGGTGGTCAGCAGCGCGACAATGGCGTTGACGATGGCCTTCTCGTCGACCACATGGCCGACCGGCAGATACTCGCTGCCCTGATCGCTGATGACAGCGGCGCGCTTGGCGGCAGCCTTGGTCAGCTCATCGCGCAACGGCGTGTTCGGGGTGATGAAGGCGGCGCCCGGCAGATGCAGACCCATGACTTCCATCAGCATCTGATTGGAGTTGGCGGTGCCGTAGAAGGTACAGGTGCCGGCGCTGTGATACGACTGCGACTCGCCTTCCAGCAGTTCGGCACGGCCGACCTTACCTTGCGCGTACAGCTGACGGATCTTGGCTTTCTCGGAATTCGACAGGCCGGTGGTCATCGGGCCGGCCGGCACGAACACCGCCGGCAGATGGCCGAAGTGCAGCGCGCCGATCAGCAGGCCCGGCACGATCTTGTCGCACACGCCCAGGTACAGCGCCGAGTCGAACATATTGTGCGACAGCGCTACAGCAGTCGCCATCGCAATCGCGTCACGCGAGAACAGCGACAGTTCCATGCCTGGCTGGCCTTGCGTGACGCCGTCACACATGGCGGGTGTGCCGCCGGCGAACTGCGCCACCGCGCCCACTTCGCGCACCGCCTGTTTGATAATTTCAGGGAAACGCTCGAATGGCTGATGCGCCGACAACATGTCGTTGTAAGCCGAAACAATCGCCACCGAAGGCTTCTTCACCTCTTTCAGCACCAGCTTGTCGTTGGCCGGGAAGGCAGCAAAGCCGTGCGCCAGGTTGGTACAGGCCAGCGTGCCGCGCTGCGGGCCTTTGACACGGGCCGCTTCGAGATGGGCCAGATAGGCGCCGCGCGAAGGTTTGCTACGCTGAATGATGCGATTGGTGACAGTTTCCAGGACTGGATGCAACGCCATGATCGTTCCTTATGAATGGATTCCGTGAAATTTTACTACAAAATCTATAAGCCCATCGGCTTTTCTTAGATAGCTGGCTTATGCTGGCGGGTTCGTAACACGGTTACATCATCCCTTTTAGCGCTATAAAAATTCGTGCGCCACGTTGAAAGCGTAGTGAATTTACCGAATTTTCCTGTATCATTCTGCTATCCCCTCCCTACTCACAACATTATGCGCCAGCCTGCACTTACTTCCACTGCCAGCTTCAAAGCTCTCGAATCCCACGCCGCCGATGCCCAAGACTGGCAACTGCGTTCGCTGTTCGCGCACGATGCCCAGCGCTTTCCCAAGCTGACGGTGGATGCGGCCGGCCTGTTCCTCGACTACTCCAAGAACCGCCTGAACAGCGCCACCATCGGCCTGCTGCTGGATCTGGCCCGTGAGCGCGGCGTGGAGCGCCAGCGCGACGCCATGCTGAGTGGCGAGAAGATCAATCTTACCGAACAACGCGCCGTGCTGCACACAGCGCTACGGATGCCGCGCGGCAAGAAATTGGTGATCGATGGCCAGGACGTCAATGCCGATGTGCATGCGGTGCTGGACCATGTGAAGGAATTCACCGACCGCGTGCGCGATGGCCAGTGGCTGGGCTACAGCGGCAAGCCGATTACCGACATCGTCAACGTTGGCATCGGCGGCTCGGACCTCGGCCCGAAGATGGCGGTGCTGGCCTTGCGTTCGTATGCGCATCCGCGCCTGAAAATGCACTTCGTCTCCAACGTCGATGGTCATGACATGGATGCGGCGCTGGCGCAGGTGAATCCTGAAACGACTTTGTTCATCGTCGCATCCAAAACCTTCACCACAGCCGAGACCATGCTGAATGCCGGCACCGCGCGGACCTGGTTCCTGCACAACGGTGGCACGCAGGAAAACCTGGCCAAGCACTTCGTGGCTGTGTCGACCAACACCAAGGCGGTGGCGGAATTCGGTATCGACACCGCGAATATGTTCCCGTTCTGGGACTGGGTTGGCGGCCGCTACTCGGTGTGGTCGGCGATCGGCCTGTCGGTGGCGCTGGCAGTGGGCTTCGGCTACTTCAACGATTTCCTGGCTGGCGCGCATGCGATGGACGAACACTTCCGCGAAGCGCCGCTGGAGCAGAACATGCCGGTGCTGCTGGCGATGGTCGGTTTCTGGAACCGCCAGTTCCTGAATGCCGGTTCGCTGTCGATCGCACCTTACCATCAGGATCTGAACCGCTTCCCGGCCTACCTGCAACAGCTGGACATGGAATCCAACGGCAAGCGCGTGACGCGCGATGGCGCCGAGGTGGATACCGTCACTTGCCCGGTAGTCTGGGGCGAGTGCGGCACCAACGCGCAGCATGCATATTTCCAGTTGCTGCATCAGGGCACCGATGTGACGCCGATCGATTTCATCGCCGCGCTGCGTGCGACGCATGACCTGGCAGGTCATCACGACGCGCTGCTGGCCAACTGCTTCGCGCAGTCCGAAGCCTTCATGACCGGCAAGACCGCCGATGAGGTGCGCGCCGATCTGGCCGGCCAGAACCTGAGCGCCGAGCAGGTCGAGGCGCTGGTGCCGCACAAGACTTTCCCAGGCAATCGGCCATCCAACACCATTCTGATGGATCAGTTAACGCCTGCTGCGCTGGGCGCGCTGATTGCGCTGTATGAGCACAAGACCTTTGTGCAAGGCGTGATCTGGGACGTCAACAGCTTCGACCAGTGGGGCGTGGAGCTGGGCAAGGTACTGGCCAGGAATATCCAGTCGGAGCTGACCGGCGAGGTGAAGCCCGAGCGTCACGATAGCTCGACCAATGGCCTGATCTTCATGGCGAAAGCGGCGCAACACATATGATTACCGTAGCTTACGATGAGGTGATGCAGACGGGCGAGTGCCCGTTGTGGCATCCACAGGAACAGGCGCTGTACTGGGTGGATATTCCGGCCTTTACCGTGCACCGGCTTGATCCTGCCAGTGGCGCACACCGCGCGTGGAAGCTGGCCAGCGAGCCGGCAACGCTGGCGATCAGCGACCAGGGTGGTTTGATCGTTGCGATGCGCAGCGGCTTTGCGCATCTGGATACCAGCAGCGATGCGGTCAAACTGACCGGGATTGTGGCGGCGCCTTACGATCAGGCGATCACGCGCTTCAATGATGGCCATGTGGACCCGGCGGGCCGCTTCTGGGTCGGCACCATCTACGAGCCGCGCGACAAGCCGGCGGCAGAGATGTTTGTGCTGGAACAGGGTAAGCTGCGCACGGCGTGGTCGGGCGGCATGACCAATTCGAACGGCTCGGGCTTCAGCCCGGATCAGAAGACCATGTATCACGCCGACACCGCTGCGCACCGCGTCACCCGGCTGGATTATGACGTCGCCACGGGTGCGGTAGCGAATCAGCGCGTACTGCATCAGTTCTCGGCGGATAAGGAGAACAATTATGGCGGCCGTCCCGACGGCGCCGCCATTGATAGCGAGGGCAATTACTGGGTGGCGATGTTTGAAGGTGCACGCATCGTCAAGCTGTCGCCGGAGGGCGAGCTGCTGGGCGAGATCAAGTTGCCGGTACGCTGTCCGACCATGCCAGCGTTTGGCGGACCGGACCTGCGCACCTTGTACGTGACCAGCGCCGGTGCGCGTCCGGCAGCGGAGCTGGAGCAGTATCCGCTGAGCGGCAAGCTGCTGGCGATTCAGATGGATGTCGCCGGCCGCGTGGAGCCGACCTACCGCTCGCGCTAACCCCCACTACGACAGAGGGGCTGACCCCGCGACGGATCGCCGTGCGGGTCAGGGCGTGGTCGCCAGTTGCAGTCGCGCGGGCGCGGACAGTGTTGCGCTATCACCCCGTCCTTCCAGCTTGAACGCGGACACCAGCGTGGTCAGATGACGCGCCTCCTGCGCGAGCGCATCGGCCGCTGCCGCATCCTCCTCCACCAGCGCGGCATTTTGCTGCGTGGTTTCGTCAAATTCCACAATGGCGCTGTTGATGCGCTCGATACCCTCGTTCTGTTCCTGATTGGCGTTGCTCATCTCGCCCATGATGGCCGTCACCCGCTGCACGCTGTCGACCACCTCCAGCATGGTCGCACCAGCTTCGTCCACCAGCTTGCTGCCGCCGTCCACCGTCTGCACGGTATTACCAATCAACTCCTTGATCTCCTTGGCCGCCGCAGCCGAGCGATGCGCCAGGCTGCGCACCTCGGATGCCACCACCGCAAAGCCCCTGCCCTGCTCACCCGCCCGCGCCGCTTCCACCGCCGCGTTCAAGGCCAGGATATTGGTCTGGAACGCAATACCGTCAATCACCGAAATGATGTCCACAATCCGCCGCGACGATGCATTGATCTCACCCATGGTGTCCACCACCTGCCGCACCGCCTCACCGCCCTTCGCCGCGATCACCGAGGCACTCTGCGCCAGCGCATTCGCCTGCCGCGCGCTCTCGTTATTCTGCCGCACCGTCGCCGCCAGGCGCGACATCGACGTCGCCGTCTGCTCAATACTGCCTGCCTGGCGTTCGGTACGGCGCGACAGCTCGGCATTGCCCTGGGCGATTTCGCCGGACGCGCCGGCGATCGTATGCGCGCCATCGCGCACGCCGGAAATGGTGTCGCGCATCGTCACCAGCATCTCCACCAGCTTGCGCGCCAGTCGGCTGCGCGGCTTCGCCTCGGTGGCCGACAAATCAATACGCCCTTCAATCGCCGCCAGCGCCGACACAATGCCCTCCAGCTCCGCCGCCTGGTTGGCAGCGCGGCGCAGGATGGTCGCCAGGAAGATCAGCACCGCCGACTCCACCACCACATAGGCGGCATGAATGAACACCGTCGACAACTGCGGGCGGGTGAAGCACATCACGCCATAGCCCCACTCCTGCAGATAATGGAAACTCAGGTGATGCACCGCTGCCACGCCGGCCGCCACCACGATCGGCTTCCAGTCGCGATACGCCAGCAAAAACGCCAGGTAGACAAAAATCCCGAAATGCAGCTCGGTCAGCCCGGCCGCCTGATGGATGTTGAGCGCGGCGAACACCATCACGCTGGCGCCCACCACGCAGCGTGTCAGCACCGAACCCGGCGCGCTGAAGTGCAGCGCGGTCGGCACGCCCGCCGCCAGCAGGCCGATCACCAGCGCCAGCATCCAGGTATCGTTCAGCCCGGCCAGCGCCAGCGAGAACAGCTGCAAGGCCCACAGCACGCACAACATCATCTTGTCGGCCTGCACGGCAATCGCCTGCAAGGGATCGAATCGCGTATTCATGGAGAACTCCCACAGGTCCGGCGGCGCAACACGACTGCACGCGACGACGGGCCAGCTTATAATGGTTGGTCAGAGGACGGCGGGGCAAAGGCCGGATGCCAGAAAAGGCGCCGCGAAGTGGCGGCAGCATGCGCAGCGTGATCCGGTGGAGGCCGCGCAAAAGGGCGCGAAACGGCGAACAGATCGCATGCGGGAACGCCAGTATTATAGCGCTTTTTGCCTTGAGGAAATTAAACGCAACAGCTGGGGCAACCGCGCAACAGTGGCATCGGCCAGCCGGCGATTCCCACGAGGCGCCATAGGGCAATGTAGTAAAATTTCTTGCAAACCACCTTGATAAGTAGTAAATTTACACATAGCGGCCGCAAGCTCGCGGCCATTTTCCCGGCACTTTTTTTGCGACGATTCACACACTATGGCTCTTTCCGATTTTGATCTGGTTCTGTTTGGCGGCAGCGGCGATCTGGCGATGCGCAAACTGCTGCCCGCGATGTATGCCCGCGATGTAGCCAAAGACCTGCCGCCCACTGCGCGCATCATCTGCGTCGGCCGTGCGGACGCCAGCCAGGAAGAATTCCTGCAAACCGTCGAAACCACCTCCAAACCGCTGATCAAATCGCCGGCCGTGATTCCGGCCGCGTGGGAGCGCTTTACCAAGCGCATCGTCTACGTTTCGCTGAACGCCACCGACGCCGGCAGCTACAAGGGCCTGGTGGAAGCGTTGCGCAAGGAAGAAGCGATCACCAAGGTCTACTACCTGGCGACGCCGCCAGCCATCTTCTCCAAAATCTGCGAGAACCTGAAAGAGAACGGCCTGGTCACGCCAAATTCGCGCGTGGTGCTGGAAAAGCCGCTGGGCCGCGACCTGGCCTCGGCCAAGCAGATCAATGCTGAAGTGGGCAAGGTATTCGAGGAATCGCAGATCTACCGGATCGACCACTACCTCGGCAAGGAAACCGTGCAGAACCTGCTGGCGCTGCGCTTCGGTAACATCCTGTTCGAGCCGCTGTGGCGCCGCGAATGGATTTCCGACGTGCAGATCACCATCGCCGAGAAGCTGGGCGTGGGTAACCGCCTTGGCTACTACGACACCTCGGGCGCGCTGCGCGACATGCTGCAAAACCACTTGCTGCAACTGCTATGCATCGTCGCCATGGAACCGCCGACCTCGATCGCGCCGGACGCCGTGCGTGACGCCAAGCTGCAGGTACTGCGCTCGCTGAAAAAGTTCACGCCAACCACGCTGGCCCAGAACATCGTGCGCGGCCAGTACCGCGCCGGCCACGTCGACGGCAAGGCGGTGCCAAGCTATCGTGACGAGCCGGATGCGCCGGAACATTCGCGCACCGAAACCTTCGTGGCGATGAAGGCGGAAATCGACACCTGGCGCTGGGCCGGCGTGCCGTTCTACCTGCGCACTGGCAAGCGCATGGCCGACGGCCTGGCGGAAATCGTCGTGCGCTTCAAGCAGATTCCGCACTCGATCTTCAACCAGCCAACCAACAGTTTCCAGCCGAATTCGCTGGTAATCCGCTTGCAGCCGGACGAAGGCCTGCGCATGAATCTGATGGCGAAAACGCCGGGCGACGGCATGCGTTTGAAACAGGCAGAACTGGAACTGGACTTCCGCGAGCAATTCAAATCGCCGCGCATGGAAGCCTACGAGCGCCTGCTGCTCGACGTGCTGCGCGGCCAGCTGACGCTGTTCATGCGCGGCGACGAGCTGGAAGCCGCGTGGGAATGGGTCGAGCCTATTCTCAACAGTTGGGAATCGGAAGACAGCTACCCGCTGCCCTACGCCTCCGGCACCTGGGGCCCGGCAGCCGCTTCGGCGCTGATCGGCCGCGACGGCCTGCAATGGCGTGAAGAAGTTTTACCGGAAGACTGATGCTACTCGATTCCATTCGCACCCAACTCGACTCGCTCTCCAAATCGGAGCGCAAGGTCGCGTTGGCCGTGCTCGAACACCCGACGCAGACGGTCAACCAGAACATCACTGCACTCGCCAAAAACGCGCAGGTATCCGAACCGACCGTGGTGCGCTTCTGCCGCACGCTGGGTTACGACGGCTGGCATGAGTTCAAGCTCAAGCTGGCCCAGGGCCTGGCGCTGGCGCTGCCGGGGCTGAACGAGCAGCCGACCCAGGACGACCTGGCGGCCGACCTGGTCAACAAGATCTGCAGCCGTTCGATCAACACCCTGCTCGATCTGCGCAACAACCTCGATCCGGAAGCGATCCAGAAGGCACTGGACATCCTGTCCAAGGCCAACAAGATCGAGTTCTATGGCCAGGGTACGTCCGGCATCGTGGCCGCCGATGCCCAGCACAAGTTCTTCCGTTCCGGCGTGCCGACCGTGGCCTATGCCGACCCGCACATCCACAGCATCGCCGCCGCGCTGCTGCGCACCGGCGACGCGCTGGTGGCCATTTCGCAACGCGGCAATAGCCCGTCGCTGGTGCGCTCGGTCAAGCTGGCACGCCGTGGCGGCGCCGAGGTGATCGTGCTGGCGCCGTCCGGCACGCCGCTGGCCGACCTGGCAACGGTGCTGATCCCGATCGACCTGATCTTCAATATCGACCCGTACACGCCGATCTCGGCGCGACTGGCCTACCTGGTGGTGATCGACGTGCTGGCCGTGGGCCTGGCGTTGCAACGCGGGCCGGAATTCCGCAAGAAAATGCAGAACGCGCAGAAGGCGCTGCAGGAGTTCGACTTGCAATTCGATTCATTCATCGGCTAACCACCAAATAAGCGGTTGTGCTACAGTGCGGATATTTGCTGCACATACAACCTTGCGCCATGCACAACCGCTCGCCCCAGCGCATCCCCCTGCTGAAAACCCTCGTTCCCGGCCTGGATGACATTCTGGGCGGCGGCTTTCCCGCGCATAGCCTGTACCTGATCCAGGGCCTGGCCGGCAGCGGCAAGACCACGCTGGCCTGCCAGATCGGCTTCGAGCATGCGCGCCAGGGCAAGAAAGTCCTGATCCTGACACTGATCGCCGAAACCCACGGCAAGATGCTCAACCATTTGAGCAACTTCTCCTTCTTCGACGATGCGCTGGTCGACGACCGCATCCTGTTTATCGGCGCTTACAACGATCTGCTCAGGGGCGGCCTGCGCGAACTACTGAAGTCCATCGCCGCCACGCTGGCTGAACAGCGGCCGGACATCATGATCATCGATGGCTTCCGCACCGTGCGCGAGGCCAAGCCGTCGGACCTGGCGCTGTCGGAATTCATGCTGTCGCTGAATTCGCTGGTGTCGACCATGGAATGCACCACCTTCCTGCTGTCGCCGACCGAAGGCAATCAGGCGGATTCGGAAAACACGCTGGTCGATGGCCTGATTGAACTGAGCCAGTACGAACGCGGCCTGCAACTGATCCGGGAAATGAAAGTGTTCAAGCTGCGCGGCTCCAAGCACCTGCTGGGCCGCCATGTGTTCGAGGTAGGCGAGGATGGCATCGCCATCTACCCGCGCCTGGAAGCAGTCAGCACGCTGTCGGCGGCGATGCCGCCGGGGTCGCGTGAACGGCTGGGCTTCGGCATCGCTGGCTGGGACAGACTGACCAATGGCGGTGTCGCCAAGGGCTCGACCACTGCGCTGCTGGGCAATCCCGGCGTCGGCAAAACGCTGATGGGCCTGCATTTCATCCACGAGGGCTTGCAGCGCGGCGAGCAGGCGCTGATCGTCGGCTTCTACGAGTCGCCGCAGCGGCTGCTGGAAAAGGCGCGCAGCGTCGGCATGGAACTGCAACCCTACTTCGACAATGGCGCGCTGCAGATCATCTGGCATCCGCCGCTGGAAGTGCTGGTCGACAGTCTGGCGCAAGGTACGCTGGAGAATATCGCCCGGCGCAATGTCGGCCGCCTGTTGATCGATGGTGTCGACGGCCTGCGCGAGATCGTCATGCACGAAGGCCGCTGGCGCGCCTTCCTGGCGGCTTTCGTCAATGAACTGCGGGTGCGCAATGTCACCACCTTCTTCACGCAGGAACTGCCGTACTTCGGCCATGGCCCGATGGAGAACGACGCCGCCGCCTCGATCCTGTTCGAGAACATCATCCTGATGCGTTACGTCGACGTGGCCGGCATCAACCTGCGCCAGATTGGCGTGCTGAAGCTGCGCGAAAACAGCTACGACGCCGCCAACCATGTGCTGCTCATTTCCGACCAGGGCATGAGCATCGACGGCGCGGTGCCGCCCACCGTGCCGCCGATACTGAACCGATAGCGGGCCGGCCATGAGCGACCATCCCGCAATCATGGACAGCAACCCGGATGGCAAGCTCATTCTGGTAGTCGACGACGAATTCGATGTCCTGTCGGCCTACACCATGCTGTTTGAATATCGCGGCTTTCGTGTGCGCATCGCCGGCAACGGCGCCGAAGCGCTGTCGGTGGCGCGCCGCGAGCGGCCGGACATCGTGATCTCCGACTACATGATGCCGGTGATGAATGGCGCCGACCTGTGCGTGGCCTGGCGCGACGATCCGGCGCTGCGCGAGATTCCCTTCATCCTGGCCAGCGCCGGCATCATGCCCAGGGACCTGCAGCCGCCGTGCGACGCCTTCTTCCGCAAGCCGGTGCCGTTCGACACGCTGCTGGACGAAATCGACAAGCTGATCGCTCGCCGGGGTTAAGACGGTGGAAGGATCGGTAGCCAGCATCGTCCTGTTTGCCGCACTGCTGCACGCCACCTGGAATGCACTGGTCAAGGCCGGTCCCGACAAATACCTGACGACTTTGCTGGTGGCCTGCGGCGCCGGCCTGGTATCGCTGCCGCTGCTGCCCTTCGTTGTGGCACCACTGGCGGCAAGCTGGCCATGGCTGGCGGCGTCGGCCTGCTGCCAGGTCATCTATTACCAGTTGCTGGCGGCCGCCTACAAGCATGGCGAGATGAGCCAGGCCTACCCGCTGATGCGCGGCGCTGCGCCGCTGCTGGTGGCGCTGGCCAGCGTGCCGCTGCTGGGCGAGCGCCTGCACTGGCGGCAGGACCTGGCGGTGGCGCTGATCTGCGGCGGCGTGCTGACGCTGACCATTTTGCGTGGCGCCAGCGTCGGCGCCGACAGCGCCGCCAACCGCGCCGCCCGCCGCCGCGCCACCTTGTACGCGCTGCTCAACGCCGCCATCATCGCTGCCTACACGATGATCGACGGCGTCGGCGTGCGCCGCTCCGGTGCACCGGCCGGCTATACCATGTGGCTGTTCGTGCTGACCGCCGTGCTGCTGCTGTTGTGCTCCACCCGGCGCTGGTCCGAACTGCCGGCATACGCCCGCACCCACGCCCGCGTGATGCTGGTCGGCGGCCTCGGTACGCTGGCCTCCTACGGCCTGGCGCTGTGGGCGATGACACAGGCGCCGGTGGCGGCGGTGGCCGCGCTGCGCGAAACCTCGATCCTGTTTGCTGCCGCGATAGCCGCGCTGTTCCTGCGCGAGCGGCTGGCGCCGGGGCGCATTCTGGCGATTTCGCTGATCGCCTGTGGCGCAATTGTCATGCGGCTGGGCTGACAGGGCCGGGTTAGGAGTAAAATAAGCGCGACAACAACTCCCTTATCAAAACGGCAGCGCTTATGAACCAACTCGAACAGCTCAAGCAATACACCACCGTTGTCGCCGATACCGGCGACTTCCAGGCCATCCAGCAGTACACGCCGCGCGACGCCACCACCAATCCATCGCTGATCCTGAAGGCGGTGCAGAAGGAAGAATACAAGCCGCTGCTGGAAAAAGCCGTGCGCGACAACATGGACGCTTCGACCAGCGTCGTGATCGACCAGTTGCTGGTTGCATTCGGCAAGCAGATCCTGCGCGTGATTCCTGGCCGCGTGTCGACCGAAATCGACGCCGCGCTGTCGTTCAACACCGCCGCCTCGGTGACCAAGGGCCGTGAACTGATCCAGCTGTACGAGAAAAACGGCGTCGACCGCGAGCGCGTGCTGATCAAGATGGCCTCGACCTGGGAAGGCATCCGCGCTTCCGAGATCCTGGAAAAAGAAGGCATCCACACCAACATGACGCTGCTGTTCTCTCTGCCACAGGCAATCGCTTGCGCCGAAGCCGGCTCCAAGCTGATTTCGCCGTTCGTCGGCCGCATCTACGACTGGTACAAGAAATCCACCGGCATCGACTACCAGGGTGCGGAAGATCCGGGCGTGCAGTCGGTCAAGCGCATCTACAACTACTACCGCAAGTTCGGCTACAACACCGAAGTGATGGGCGCCAGCTTCCGCAACACCAGCCAGATCCTGGAACTGGCCGGCTGCGACCTGCTGACCATCAGCCCGGACCTGCTGCAAAAGCTGGCCGACACCAACGCACCGCTGGAACGCAAACTGAGCCCGGATGGCAGCAGCAGCGCACCAATCGGCAAGATCTCCATCGACGAGCCAACCTTCCGCTTCATGCTGAATGAAGACGCGATGGCGACCGAGAAGACTTCCGAAGGCATCCGCGCCTTCGTCGCCGATACCGCCAAGCTGAAACAGATCATCTCCGGCATGCGTTAATCCGCAGCGCTTGCTCTGTAAAAGGCAGGAAGGTGGCCAGCGCCGCTTTCCTGCCTTTTTTGCATTACAATCTTGCATCAACTATGAAACCAATGCGAGACTGTACATGCGCTTTCCTGCTCGTTGCACCGTTGCTGTCACCCTCCCTGCCCTCCTCGCGCTGTTGAGCGCCTGCGGCGAAAAGCATGCCGATACCGCCGCGCCGCCACCTCCCACTGTTGCTGTCGTTACCGTCACCCCTGCCGCCATCACGCTGAGCAGCGAGCTGCCCGGCCGCACCGAGGCGTCACGCATCGCCCAGGTGCGGGCGCGGACGGCGGGCATCGTGCTGCAGCGGGTGTATCAGGAAGGCGGCGATGTGAAGGCCGGCCAGGTATTGTTCCGCATCGATCCGGCGCAGTTCCAGGCGTCGTTCGACAGTGCGCAGGCAGCGGTGGCCAAGGCCGAGGCCAATCTGGCGCAGGCCAATCTGAAAGAGAAGCGCTACAAGCCGCTGCTGGCGGCGCAGGCGGTCAGCCAGCAGGAATACGATGATGCGGTCACAGCGCAGAAGCAGGCGGCAGCCGATCTGGCGACATCAAAGGCGGCGCGCACCAATGCCGGCCTGACGCTGGGCTATGCGACGGTGACAGCGCCGATCTCGGGCCACGTCAGCCGCGCGCTGGTGACCGAGGGCGCGCTGGTCGGCCAGGGCGAGGCAACGCCGATGGCCACCGTGCAGCAGCTGGACCCGATCTATGTGACGATCACGCAGTCGTCGACCGAGGTGCTGAAGCTGCAACGGGCGCTGGCCGAGGGCCGGTTGAAAAGCGCCGGCAAAGACCAGGCGCGCGTGACGCTGGTGACCGAGGATGGGCAGACCTATCCGCATGCGGGCAAGCTGCTGTTCTCGGATGTGTCGGTGGATGAAAGCACCGGCTCGGTGGCGATGCGGGCCGAGTTCCCGAATCCGCAGCGTGTGCTGCTGCCGGGGATGTATGTGCGTGCGCGGCTGGAGCAAGGCGTCAGCGACGCCGCCATCAGCGTGCCGCAGCAGGCCATCGTGCGCAGCAACGAAGGCGCGACCGTGCTGGTGGTCGGCGCCGACAACAAGGTGCTTTCGCAGCCGGTGACCGCCAACGCCAATGACGGCAACAACTGGGTAGTCAGCGCCGGCCTCAAAGGCGGCGAGCGCATCGTCGTTGAAGGCTTCCAGAAGGCCAAGCCCGGCGTCACGGTCAATCCGCAGCCGTGGAAAGGCGCGCCCGCCGCGCAGCCCGGTGCCGCTGCCGCTCCAGCTGGCGGTCAGCCCGCCGCCGGTGCAGCGACCGCCGCCTCGGCTGCCGGCAAATAAGCGGGAGCGCACATGGCCAAATTCTTTATTGACCGCCCGGTGTTCGCCTGGGTGATCGCCCTCTTCATCCTGCTTGGCGGCGCGCTGGCGATCACCGTGCTGCCGGTGTCGCAATACCCGACCATCGCCCCGCCGTCGATCGTCGTCACCGCCACCTATCCCGGCGCCACCGCGCAAATCCTCGACGACGCCGTCACCAGCGTCATCGAACAGGAAATGAACGGCGCCGACGGCCTGCAATACGTCGAAGCGCAAAGCGAAGCGAATGGCTCGGTCAACATCACCGTCACCTTCGTTCCCGGCACCAATCCAGACCTGGCGGCAGTCGACGTGCAGAACCGCATCAAGCGCGTGGAATCGCGCCTGCCAGCCGCCGTCACACAGCAAGGCGTGCAAGTCAACAAGGCCCGCTCCAACATCCTGATGTTCGTCGGCCTGACCTCCACCGACGGCCGCCTCGACCCGACCGGCCTGGGTGACTACATGGCGCGCAACGTGGTCAATGAAATCAAGCGCATTCCCGGCGTCGGCCAGGCGCAGTTGTTCGGCACCGAGCGCGCCATGCGCATCTGGGTCGATCCGCAAAAGCTGACCGGCCTCAAACTCAATATGGCCGACGTCACCGCCGCCATTCGCGCACAGAACGCACAGGTCACACCCGGCACGCTGGGCGACCTGCCCAGCCCCACCAGCCAAAGCTACGCCGCGCCAATCGTGGTGACGGGCCAGCTATCCTCGACCACCGAATTCGCCAACATCGTCCTGCGCGCCAATCCCAACGGCTCGCTGGTGCGCCTGAAGGATGTCGCCCGTGTCGAGATGGGCGGCGCCAGCTTCAACACCAACGCGCGGCTGAACGGCCAGCCCTTCTCCGCGCTGGCGGTACAGCTTTCGTTGACCGGCAACGCGCTGCAAACCGCCACCGCCGTCAAGGCCAAGATGGAAGAACTGTCGAAGTACTTCCCGCCCGGCGTCAAATACACCGTCCCCTACGACACCTCCACCTTCGTCAAGATCTCGATTGAAGAAGTGGTGAAAACGCTGCTGGAAGCGGTGCTGCTGGTATTCCTGGTGATGTACCTGTTCCTGCAAAACATCCGCTACACGCTGATCCCCACCATCGTGGTGCCGGTCGCGCTGATGGGCACTTTCGCCGCCATGCAGCTGTTCGGCTTCTCCATCAACGTGCTGACCATGTTCGGCATGGTGCTGGCGATCGGCATCCTGGTCGACGACGCCATCGTGGTGGTGGAAAACGTCGAACGCATCATGAGCGAGGAAGGCCTGTCACCGCGCGACGCAACGCGCAAGGCCATGGACCAGATCACCGGCGCCATCATCGGCATCACACTGGTGCTGGTGGCGGTGTTCATCCCGATGGCTTTCTTCGGCGGCGCGGTCGGCGCCATCTACCGCCAGTTCTCGCTGGCGATGGTATCGGCCATGCTGTTCTCCGCGCTGATGGCGTTGACGCTGACGCCGGCGCTATGCGCGACCATGCTCAAGCCGGTGGAAGCAGGCCACCATCATGAGAAGAAAGGCTTCTTCGGCTGGTTCAACCGCAAGTTCGCGGTCACCGCCACCGGCTACCAGGGCATCATCGCCAAGATGCTCAAGCGCACCGGCCGCTACCTGATTATCTTCGCGCTGCTGTGCGGCGTGGTCGGCTGGCTGTATGTGAAGCTGCCGTCATCCTTCCTGCCGAACGAGGATCAGGGCTATCTGGTCACCAATGTGCAGCTGCCGCCGGGCGCATCGCTGTCGCGCACGCAGGCGGTGCTGTCGCAGATCGACCAGTACTACCGCAAGCAAGACGCTGTGGCGCGCACCATCGCCGTGGCCGGCTTCTCGTTCTCCGGCAATGCGCAAAACGCCGGCCTGGTGTTCGTGCCGCTGAAAGACTGGAAGGAGCGCTCGTCCGGGGATTCGGCGCAGGCCATCGCGCAGCGGGCGCTCGGCGCATTGTCCGGCATCCCGGACGCCATCATCTTCCCGCTCAGCCCTCCGCCGATCCGCGAACTCGGCAACGCCACAGGCATCACTGCGCGCCTGCAAGACCGCAGCGCGCAAGGCCACGATGCACTGGTCGCCGCGCGCAACCAGCTGCTGGAACTGGCCGGCAAAAGCGCCGTGCTGAAAGGCGTGCGGCCGGAAGGCCTGGAAGACGCGCCGCAGCTGCGCGTGGAGATTGATCGCGAAAAAGCCAATGCGCTTGGCGTCGCCTTTGCCGACATCAACGCGATGATGTCGACCGCGCTGGGTTCCTCCTACGTGAACGACTTCACCAGCAGCGGGCGGCAGCAGCGCGTCATCGTGCAGGCGGATGCGCCACGCCGGCTGCAACCGCAAGACATCCTGCAACTCAATGTGCGCAGCGCCAGCGGCACGATGGTCCCCTTCTCCTCGTTCGCCACCTCGCGCTGGATACAAGGGCCGGTGCAGCTGGTGCGCTACAACGGCTATCCCGCCATCAAGCTGACCGGCGATGCGGCGCCAGGGCGCTCCACCGGCGAAGCGATGGCGGAGCTGGAACGCCTGGCCGCGCAGCTGCCACCGGGCTTCGGCATCGAGTGGACGGGCCAGTCGCTGGAAGAAAAGACCTCCGGCTCGCAAGCGCCGATGCTGTTTGCGCTATCGCTGCTGGCGGCCTTCCTGGTGCTGGCAGCGTTGTATGAAAGCGAATCGATTCCGGTGGCCGTGCTGCTGGTGGTGCCGCTTGGCGTGCTTGGCGCGCTGCTCGGTGCGCACCTGCGCGACTTGCCGAACGACGTCTACTTCAAGGTTGGCCTGATCGCCATCATCGGCCTGTCGGCCAAGAACGCCATCCTGATCATCGAATTCGCCAAGGACTTGCAGGCACAAGGCAAAGGGCTGATAGAAGCGACGCTGGAAGCGGTCCACCTGCGCTTCCGTCCCATCATCATGACCTCGCTGGCCTTCATCCTTGGCGTGCTGCCGCTGGTGATTGCCACCGGCGCCGGCTCGGCCAGCCAGCGCGCCATCGGCACCGGCGTGATGGGCGGGATGATTACCGCGACCGTGCTGGCGGTCTTCCTGGTGCCGGTATTCTTCGTGGTGGTGCGCCGCATCTTCAAGGGCAGCGAACGTCAACGCAAGCTGGCCGCACATGAACTGAACGACAAAAAACATGAAACCTTCGACTAAGCCAGCCATCGCGCTGCTCAGCGCCCTGCTCTCCGCCTGCTCGATGGCGCCGACCTATGAGCGTCCGGCGGCACCGGTCGCCGCAGCCTTCCCTTCCGACAGCGCCGGCGCCGGCGCCGCGTCGCGCACCAGCGTAGCCTTGCCGCTGGCGGCGGATGCGCGCAGCGCGGTGGACACCGGCTGGCGCGACTACTTCCCCGACGCGCGCCTGCGGCAGCTGATCGGCGCGGCGCTGGAAAACAATCGCGACCTGCGCACCGCCGTGCTGCGCATCGAGGAAGCACGGGCGCAATACAACATCCAGTCCGCCGACCGCCTGCCCAACCTGAGCGCCAGCGCCGGCCTCACGCGCGCCAAGACGCCGGCCTTCCTGTCATCCAGCGGCGATAGCACGATCGGCAAGCGCTATGATGTTGGCGTATCGGTTTCCTCGTTCGAACTGGACTTCTTCGGCCGCGTCAAAAGCCTGAACGAGGCGGCGCTGGCCAGCTACCTCGCCAGCGAAGAAGCGCGGCTGGCGGCACAGATCGCACTGGTCGCGCAAGTCGCGCAGGCCTACTACACCGAACGCGCCTATGCCGAGCAGTACGCGCTGGCACAGCAAACCTATGAAGCGCGCGCGCGCACCTACAACCTGACGCAGCAGCGTGCCGAAGCCGGCGCCTCGTCGCGGCTGGACCTGCGTTCCAACGAAACGCTGATGGAAACCGCCCGCGCCTCTGCACTGACGCTGGCCCGCCAGCGCGCACAAGCCGAGAACGCGCTGACACTCCTGGTCGGCCAAGCGCCAGACGGCGCAGCCAACGCAGGTGGACGGACTGCGGCACCGGCGCCCGGTAGCACGTCCGGCGGCAACAGCGCGGCTGCGGCGACAGAGCCAAGCGTCACTGCGGGTGGCGTGCCGAGCGACCAGCAGCTCGACACGCTCAGCGCCCTGCCCACCGGGCTGCCGTCCGACCTGCTGGCGCGCCGTCCCGACATCCGCGCCGCCGAGCAGCGCCTGAAAGCCGCCAACGCCAACATCGGCGCCGCACGCGCCGCCTTCTTCCCCCGCATCAGCCTGACGGCGGCAGTGGGCAGTAGCAGTCCGGCATTGCATGGCCTGTTCGACAGCGGCTCCGGCAACTGGTCGTTCTCGCCGCAACTGACGCTGCCGATCTTCGATGCAGGCCGCAATAGCGCCAACCTGACGCTGGCCGAAGTCCGCAAGAACATCGCAGTAGCCGACTACGAAAAAACCATTCAAACCGCGTTCCGCGAAGTTGCCGACGCACTGGCCGCGCGCGACTACCTGGGTGAGCAAGTGAACGCCCAGCGCGCCGTGCAGGAAGCGCAAGCCGACCGTCTGCGGCTGCTGCAACTGCGCTTCGACAACGGCGTCGCCAGCTCGCTGGACGTGCTGGACGCGCAGCGCGAACTATTCAGCGCCCAGCAATCGCTGGTGCAAGCACGCCTGCTGCGCACCACCACCGCCATCGACCTCTACCGCACCCTCGGCGGCGGCGTGCAGTAAAATCCGGGGTCAGTTCTGCCAAACGTACACGAGCTCAACCGCATTGCGGTTGAGCTCGTGTACGTTTGGCAGAACTGACCCCGGATTTATGGATACTATATGACTTCTCCGATTACTATTCATCTTGGCCAGCGGGCCAGGCAGCGGATTGCCGCCGAGGGCATGCAGGCCGCCGATATTGCTATCGTTCCTGCCGCCGCCGGCGGGCCCAAGGGACTCATTCTGAATGGCCTGGATTGCTGGATGTTCGGCGATTTCTTTCGCCATGCGCCGCGCCAGCGCAAGCTGATCGGCGCATCGATCGGCGCCTGGCGCATGGCCGCTTCGGCGTTCGACGATCCGGTCGCGGCGCACAAACGGCTGGCGCGCCTGTACGCCGGTCAGCGCTATCCGGACAAGGTGACGCCAGCCTACGTGTCGCAAACCTGCCGCACGCTGCTCGATGAGCTGATCGATGGCCGTGGCGTTGAGCCGCTCAACCATCCGCAGCACCAGGTATCGATCATCACCGTGCGCGGCATCGGCGCGCTGCGCAGCACCAACGGCGCGCGCTGGCGCGAAATGACCGGCTTCCTGCTGGCCGCCGCCGGCAACGCGCTGTCGCGCAAGCGCCTGGCAGCATCGATGGAACGTGTGATCTTCCACCAGCAGCACGACGATGCGCAATGGCTGCGCGAAGGCTTCGATGCCTTCGCCAATCACTTCGTCAACCTGTCGCAAGAAAACCTGCGCGACGCACTACTGGCTTCCGGCTCGATTCCGCTGGTGCTGGAAGCGGTGACGGGCATCGCCGGCGCACCGGATGGCGCCTACTGGGACGGCGGCTTGATCGACTACCACCTGCACCTGCCCTACCAGCGCGATCCCGGCCTGGTGCTCTACCCGCACTTCAGCGACTACATCGTGCCCGGCTGGCTGGACAAGTCGATGCCGTGGCGCCGCGCGCGCGACCAGGCGCTCGACAATATGATCCTGGTCTCGCCCTCGGCCGATTTCGTCCGCACGCTGCCCAACGCCAAACTGCCGGACCGCAAGGACTTCCACGTCTACGGCCAGGATCATGATCGCCGCAACCGCGACTGGCTGAAAGCCATCGGCGAGAGCGAGCGCCTGGCCGAAGCCTTCGCCCGCTGGTGCGAGAAGCCGGACCTGAAACAGGCTGCCAATTTTTAGCTGTTCCCAAACAGCAACAGACCACACACAGCACCGCCGGACAGGCGCATACTTGACTCCCGCTTTCTTGTTGGGAGTGATCATCATGAACGTGCTGTCTCAGATGCGCATCGGTACGCGTCTTGCCATCGGCTTCGCCGTGGTGCTGCTGCTGGCGATATTGGCCACCTCGGTCGCACTGGTCAACGCCCGCGCCACCGCGCAGGCCACGCGCGACATGATGGAGAAGCCGCTGGCCAAGGAGCGCCTGGTCTCCGACTGGTACGTGCTGCTGTATTCTGCTGTCGCCCGCACGGAGCTGATCGCGCGCAGCAAGGACGAGACGCTGCCCACTATATTCGCCGACGTCATCGCCGCCAGCAGCAAGCGTGGCGCCGAGTTGATGGCGCAAGTGAAGGAACTGACCACCAGCGACGAGGAACGCGCGCTATTTAGCGATGTGACCACATTGCGTAATGTCTATCAGAAGGCGAAAACCGACGTCGGCAACATCCGCAAGACCGGTGACGACGCTGCTGTCGATGCGCTGTTCAAGGGTACTTTCGTGCCGGCCGCCAAAGCCTACCAAGGCAAGGTCAGCGAACTGCTGGCGCATCAGCGCAAGGCGATTGACGACACCGCGCACGCCATCGACGCCGCCAACAACCGCGCCAACACGCTGCTGATGTTGCTGGCGGTGCTGATGGTCGGCATCGGCTCGGTGGCCGCCTGGATTATTTCGCGTTCGATTACCGTGCCGCTGAAGTCCGCCGTGGACATCGCCGCCACCGTCGCCCACGGCGACCTGACCACGCAGTTCAGCGCGCAGCACAACAAGGATGAAATCGGCGATCTGATGACGGCGCTGCGCGGCATGAACGATGCGCTGCGCACCGTGGTCAGCCAGGTGCAGCTTGGCACCAGCACAATTGCCACCGCCTCCAACGAAATCGCCTCCGGGAATATGGACCTGTCGCAGCGCACCGAGGAGCAGGCCAGCTCGCTGGAGGAAACCGCTTCGTCAATGGAGGAACTGACTTCCACCGTGCGGCAAAACGCCGAGAATGCGCGCCAGGCGAACCAGCTGGCGCAGGCGGCGTCGGAGGTGGCGGAAAAAGGCGGCGCCATTGTCGGCCAGGTGGTCAACACCATGGGCTCGATCAACGATTCCTCGCGCAAGATTTTCGACATCATCAGCGTCATCGACAGCATTGCGTTTCAGACCAATATCCTGGCGTTGAACGCCGCCGTGGAAGCAGCCCGCGCCGGCGAACAGGGGCGCGGCTTTGCGGTGGTAGCATCGGAAGTGCGCAATCTGGCGCAGCGCTCGGCCGGCGCCGCCAAGGAGATCAAGGAGTTGATCGGCAATTCGGTCGAACAGGTGGACATCGGCTCGAAGCTGGTGCAGCAGGCCGGCAGCACTATGGACGACGTGGTGAACAGCGTGCGCCGCGTGACCGACATCATGGGCGAAATCACCTCGGCCAGCAGCGAGCAGAGTATCGGCATCGATCAGGTCAACACCGCCATCGGTCAGATGGATAGCGTGACGCAGCAGAACGCCGCGCTGGTGGAGCAAGCCGCCGCAGCAGCGGCCAGCATGCAGGAACAGGCAGCACGCCTGGCCGATGTGGCCTCGTCTTTCAAGCTGGGACACGATGGCCTGCATGGCGCGCTGCCACCAGCAGCAAAGCGCGCCACGCCACGGCTGGGGACTAAGCTTTCAAGAACATCTCTTGCAGGTCGTTGAGGAAGCGCTGGCCTAATTCGGTCGGCTTGATGATCTTGTAGTCGCGATACAGCAGTCCCTTGGCCTCGGCCGCGTTGAGCTGCTTGTCGATGGCGTTGATACTCAAGCCGGTACGCTCGCTGAACAGGTTGGGATCGAAGCCACCGTGCAGGCGCAGCGTGTTAAGCATGAACTCGAAGCCCATGTCTTCACGCTGGATCTCGTATTCTTCCTGGACCGGTGCGCCCAGCCTCACCTGTTCCATATAGGCTTTCGGCTGCTTGTAGCGCGCCTGGCGCAGAATGCGGTGCGGGAAGGACAGCTTGGAATGCGCGCCGGCGCCAATGCCGAGGTAGTCGCCGAATTCCCAGTAATTCAGGTTGTGGCGCGCGCGCTTGCCTTCTTTCGCGTAGGCCGAAATCTCGTACTGGCTGTAGCCGTTGGCGGCAGTCAGTTCGGCAATCATGTCCTGCATGTCGGCGCTGGCGTCGTCGTCCGGCAGCGTTGGCGGATATTTGGCGAACAGCGTGTTCGGCTCCATCGTCAGGTGATACAGCGACAGGTGCGGCGGCTTGAACGACATCGCCGTTTCCACATCCTGGCGCGCCTCTTCCAGCGTCTGCGACGGCAGCGCGTACATCAGGTCCAGGTTGAAGTTGTCGAAGTTGGCGACGGCGATGTCCACCGCGCGCTTTGCCTCGTTATCGTCATGAATGCGGCCAAGCGCCCTCAGGTGGCGCGCATTGAAACTCTGGATGCCGATCGACAGGCGATTGACGCCACTGGCGCGGTAGGACTTGAACTTCTCCGCCTCGAAGGTGCCGGGATTGGCTTCCATCGTGATCTCGCAGTCGCTGTCCAGCGGCAGCAAGGTACGCACGTCCGACAGCAGGCGGTCCAGCCCCGCCGCCGACATCAGGCTTGGCGTGCCGCCGCCGATAAAGATGGTGTAGATCTTGCGGCCCCAGATCAGCGGCAAAGCCTGTTCCAGGTCGGCGCGCACCGCATCCAGGTATTCCTGTTCGGGAAAGGCGCCGCCCTCTTTCGCTTCGTGCGAATTGAAGTCGCAGTAAGGGCATTTGCGCACGCACCAAGGGAAGTGGATGTACAGCGACAGCGGCGGCAGCGCCGTCAGATTCAGCGCACCGCCTTGCAGGTACTTCGCAGCGACGCCGGCGGCTTCGCTGATGTCGGCCGCTGGCTTGGTTTTACCCTGCGTGCTGGCGCCGACGATTTTAATCGGGATCATTTCAGTTTCTCTACCAATGCGCGCAATGCCTGGCCGCGATGCGACAAGGCGTTTTTCTCTTCCGGCGCCAGCTCGGCGGCGCACTTGCCGAGCGAGGGAATGAAGAAGTACGGATCGTAGCCAAAGCCGCCGTCGCCGCGCGGCGTATCGACCATGACGCCGTTCCAGCGGCCATCGGCGATGATTGGCTGCGGATCGTCGGCATGGCGCACGAACACCAGCACGCAGTAGTAGTACGCGGACTTGTCTTCATGCTTGGCCAGTTCGGCGATCATCTTCTCGTTGTTGCGGGTGTCCGATTTCGGTTCGCCGGCAAAGCGCGCCGAGTACACGCCGGGCGCACCGCCCAGTGCATTGACGCAGACGCCGGAATCGTCGGCCAGCGCCGGCAAGCCGGTGATGCGCGACGCGTGCCGCGCCTTTTGCAGTGCATTTTCGACAAACGTGTGAAAAGGTTCATCCGCTTCAGGCACATCGTATTCGCCCTGCGCGTGCACCGAGAAGCCGACGGTGGACAGGAGTTCGTTGAACTCCTTCAGTTTGCCCTTGTTGTTAGAGGCCAGTATCAGTCGTTGAGTCATGGCGTATTTTACCCTGCGATGCCCAGCGCCTGTTTTTGCAGCTTCACCAGGTCGGCGATGCCGGCTTGCGCCAGGTCGAGCAGGCGGTTCATGCCGGTGCGGTCGAAGGCGGCGCCTTCAGCGGTGCCCTGCACTTCGATGAAGTGGCCGGCGTCGGTCATCACCACGTTCATGTCGGTGTCGCAGCCCGAGTCTTCGATGTAGTCCAGGTCCAGCACCGGCATGCCCTGGTAGACGCCCACCGAGATCGCTGCCACGAAATGCTTCAGCGGGATCGCCGGAATCGCGCCGCGCGCCGCCAGCTTGGAGAAGGCATCATATGCCGCCACCATGGCGCCGGTGATCGATGCGGTACGGGTGCCGCCGTCGGCCTGGATCACGTCGCAGTCCAGGTGCAGCGTGCGCTCGCCGAAGGCTTCCAGGTCGAACGCGGCGCGCAGCGAGCGGCCGATCAGGCGCTGGATTTCCTGCGTGCGGCCGGACTGCTTGCCCTTGGCCGCTTCGCGGTCCATGCGGCTGTGGGTGGAGCGCGGCAGCATGCCGTATTCGGCGGTCAGCCAGCCCTGGCCTTTGCCCTTCAGGAAGCCCGGCACTTTTTCTTCGATGCTGGCGGTGCAGATGACCTTGGTGTCGCCGCATTCGATCAGCACCGAACCTTCGGCGTGCTTGGTGTAGTCGCGGGTCAGGCGCAGCGTGCGCAGCGCGTCGACCGGGCGGCCGCTTGGACGGGATACAAAAGTCATACAGTTCCTTATTTGAGGATGTGCGAGGATTTCTCTATCGCCCCGCGGATCTCCGCGATGGCTTTTTCTATTTCGTCGTCATCGAAGGCATCGATGTTGTCCGGTGGCGCCGGTGGCGGCGTGTCGCGGATGGTGGTGCTGTGCAGGCCCTCGGGCAGCGCTTCGGTCGAGATCACGGTCGCCGTGTCCGGGGCCATGCTGTCCACCACCGAACTGCCCTGCCACATGATGGCCAGCGCGGTGACATTGTCGCTCATGTCGCCCGCCGCCTTCAGCGCGGCCTGCAGTATATCCGGTACGGCGCGCACCACGGTCTGCGCGTGCAGCCGCTGCGCCAGTTCATCGTCCGGCAGCATAGACCACAAGCCGTCGGAACACAACAGCACCACATCGCCGGGCAGCATGCCGGCGCCGCCGGCGATCTCCACCCGTGGCGGCGTGTCGGCGCCGAGGCAGTTATACAGCTTGTTGCGGTCCGGGTGGGTGGCGCGCTCGGACGGCAGCGCCATGCCCTTGGCGATCAGGCTCTCGACGTGCGAATGGTCGCGCGTGCGGGAGAGGATCTGGCCGTCGCGCATCCAGTACAGGCGCGAGTCGCCGCAATGCGCCCAGGTGGCGGTATTGTGCTGGATCAGGCAGGCGACGATAGTCGTGCGCGGCGTTTCCGGCATCTGCTGCTCGGCGCGGTAAAGATGGATGTCGCGGTGGGCGGCGTGCAGCGCCTCTTCCAGGAAGCGCTGCGGCTTTTTCACGTAGGGCGCGGCCTGCTGCTGGAACAGCGTGGCGATGGTTTGCAGCGCCACCGTGGCCGCTGCTTCACCACGCAGATGGCCGCCCATGCCGTCGGCCAGCACCAGCAGCAGCGCGTCGCGCGTGAAGCTGTAGCCCATGCGGTCCTGGTTGACCTTGCGGCCGCCGATATGGCTTTCCTGATACACGGAGAATTGCATGGCGATGCCCTCACGAGTGTCAAACGAGCGTTTCCGGTCCTGCCTTGGCGCGCGCGGCGCCACCGCCGAAGCGGCCCACCAGGCCGCGCAGCTTGTCCATCAGGCCCAGCTCCGGCGCTGCCGGTACGGCCGACGTTGCCGCCGATTGCAGCATCTTCTGCACCGCGAACAGGCTTTGCGGCCGCTCCAGCGGCTCCACCTGAAGGCACCAGCGCACCAGTTGCAGCAGTTCGGGCGAGTACTGGCCTTGCAGCTTGTCGAAATGGCCGGCCATCTTGTCCTCGGCCTTGCGCTGGTCGGCCGGCTGTGGCGGCGAGCCGACCATGCAGGCAAACATCGCGGCGCCGATGCTGTAGATATCGGTCCACGGCCCCAGGCCGGTCTTGGCGTACAGTTCAGGCGGAGCGAAGCCGGGCGTGTACATCGGCGTCAGCGTCGGCATGTCGGTGTTGACGGTCTGGCGCGCGGCGCCGAAGTCCAGCAGCATCGGCGTGCCATCGGTACGCAGGTAGATATTCGCCGGCTTCAGGTCCAGGTGCAGCAGCTGGTTGGCGTGGACTTCGCGCAGTCCCCTGACCACCTGGGTAAAGATGGTGCGGATAAAAAGTTCACCTACCTTAACGCCCTTGGCGCGCTGCCGCTGGATATGCTCCTGCAGCGAGTGGCCGGACTCGTAGGCCATCACCATATACACCGTTTCGTGTGCGCGGAAGAAATTGAGCACGCTTACAACATTCGGATGGGAGATGCGGGCCAGCGCCCGGCCCTCCTCGAAAAAGCACTTGAGGCCGATGCGGAACACGGGAAGATGGGCCTTGGCGACCACCGGCACCAGTTCGCCAGGCTGGCGCAGCGCCAGGGAACTGGGCAAATACTCCTTGATGGCGACCGCGACACCTTCACTATCGTATGCAAGGTAAACAATACTGAACCCACCGGACGCAATTTTCTTTACAATGCGATATCCAGCAATTTCCAGACCATCTGGTAAGGGGGCGTTGTTCTGTGCAGCCATAAGGTTCCTCGCCTCGACAACCTGATTGTGTTGATAAATCACTGTTTTGTAAAGATTAAATCGGGGATATCCATTGAGCATTTCCAGCATGACGGGCTACGCTGTCGCCACAAGTGAGAGTGCGGCGGGAACACTGACTATTGAAATCAAGAGTGTGAATTCGCGTTTTTTGGACTTACAGTTCCGAATAAACGACGATTTGCGTGCACTTGAACCCGATTTACGCTCAGCGATCATGGGCGCCATCACACGCGGCAAGGTGGAGTTAAGGCTTAGCTTCGGCCGCAAGGCGGCAACCACCGGCACGCAGGCGCTGAACCTGCCTTTATTAACTGAATTGCAACGCCTGCAAGCTGAAGTCGGCGGCTTGTTCCCTGGCGTGCAAACGATGTCAGTCGCTGAACTACTGCGTTGGCCTGGCGTCATCGAGGAAGCGCAGATCGGCCAGGAGTCGCTACAAGCCGACGTGGCCACCCTCGCCGCCCGCACCATCGAGGCGTTTGTGACCAGCCGCCAGCGCGAAGGCGCGGCGCTGGAAGCGATGCTGATCTCGCGGATCGAGGCGATGGAAGGCATCGTCAAGCGCATCACGCCGCTGATTCCGCAAGTGGTGGCGGCGTTCCAGCAGAAAGCAATCGAGCGCATGCAGGATGCGCTGGGGCTGGCCTGCCAGGGTTCGAATTCGGCGCTGTCGCGCCAGGATGCGCTGGAGCGCATCCGCCAGGAGGTGATCCTGTACGGCATCCGTATCGACGTGGCCGAGGAACTGGGCCGGCTGTCGGCGCACCTGACCGAGACCCGTCATATTCTGAAAAAAGGCGGCCAGGTCGGCAAGCGCCTGGACTTCATGATGCAGGAGCTGAATCGCGAAGCGAATACGCTGGGCGCCAAGGCGTCGGTCAAGGAACTGGCCGATGCGTCGATGGAGCTGAAGCTGCTGATCGAGCAGATGCGCGAACAGGTGCAGAACCTGGAGTAATCAGAAAGGGAGCTTCGGCTCCTTTTTTTATCTCCCGATTATCCACCCACATGCATAAAGTATTCGTTTTTACCGGATTTATCTGGTAATAATGTGACGCTAAAGTAGAGCCATTCCAACTGCTACTGAAAGCGAAACATCATGAAAACCCCAGCCCAACTGCTCAACGCCTACCTCGACAACATTCAGAACCCAGCCGCTGCGGCGGCCTTGTTTGCCGAAGACGGCGTGCTTGAACTGCCATCGCTCGGCCCGAACGTGCGCGCGGTCGGCCCGGTCGCCATCGAAGCCTTTATCGGCGGCCTGCTGAAGAATGTGCCGGATTTCCGCTTCCACAACGTGCAGCTGTTCATCGAGACCGCCGACCAGGCTTTCGGCGAATACAGCGTCGAAGCCAACGTCCTCTCCACCGGCAAGCTGTACAAACAAACCTACGCTGGCCGGCTGGTGGCTAAAGACGGAAAAATCACGCTGCTGCGCGAAGCCCTCGACACCCTCGCCGCCTCCAACGCCTTCACCCCAGACTGACCAGCTTGCTTGCGGCACTTGCTTGACTGTAGTAGCTTGAGACCACAGCCAAGCGAGGTATCGCCATGAACAGCAAGACCATATCCACCAAGGAATTCGACCAGATATTCCAAGAAGCAGCGCAGGCCGCCAACAAGGGACCTGTGTTCGTTACCGAGCAAGGAAAAACAGCCTTCGTTCTGCTGAATTTCGCGGACTACCAGCGTCTTATTCGAGAACACAGGAACATGGCGGAGCTATTGTCAGTACCCGATATCGCCGCCAGCATCGAATTCGATCCACCTCGCTCGCAAGAAACGGCCAGAGCAGCAGATTTCTCATGAAATTTCTTCTCGATACCAACGTCATCTCAGAACTGCGGAAAGCGCCGAGCAAGGCACACCGCAATGTCGTCCGCTGGAAACTAAGCGTAGACGCACGCATGTTGTATCTATCGGCAATCACCATTCACGAACTGGAGCTTGGAATACTGCTGCTGGCGCGGCGAGATAGGAGCGGCGGCGATTCCTTACGCAATTGGCTACAAAATCAGATACTTATCGCATATGCTGGCAGAATCATTCCAGTAGACTCGATCGTTGCCCAACAAAGTGCTGCCCTGCATGCTTCACATAGCCGTCCGTGGGCCGACGCCTTGATCGCCGCTACCGCGCTGGTGCATGGACTGACGGTCGTTACCCGGAATGTCAGTGATTTTCACGCGACAGGCGTGAAAATTCTGAATCCGTGCTTATAGCACCTGGTTCAGCTTGATGATCTGCACGTCGGCCTTGCCGGCGATGCTGCTGACTAATTGCTGGAAGTGCGGCGTGGCTTCGTGGGCGGCCAGGACGGCTTCGTCGCGCCAGGCTTCAAGCATGACGAAGCTGGCGTGGTTGCCCAGGTCGATGTGCAGGTCGTAGCGGATGCAGCCGGCTTCGGCGCGGCTTGGCGGCACGATCTTTTCCAGCGCCTCGCGCACCAGCACTTCATTGCCCTCTTTGGCGGTGATGGTGGCGACGACGATCAGCTCTTTCATGGTATATCCCGTATAGACTAAAACTCGATACTATCAGGAGACGCACAATGGCGCAGATCAGGGCGGGAATCGGCGGCTGGGACTATGCGCCATGGCGCGAAACCTTCTATCCCGCCGACGTGCCGATCAAAAAGCAGCTGGAATACGCCAGCACGCAAGTGACCAGCATCGAAATCAACGGCACCTTCTACCGCACCGCCAAGCCTGAACATTTCGCCAGCTGGGCCGAGAAGACGCCGGACGATTTCGTCTTCTCCGTGAAGGCCTCCCGCTACGCCACCAACCGCAAGGTGCTGGCCGAAGCCGGCGAATCCATTGAACGTTTCATCAACAGCGGCCTCACCGAACTGGGCGACAAGCTCGGCCCCATCCTGTGGCAGCTGGCCGCCACCAAAAAGTTCGATGCCGACGACATCGCCGCCTTCTTCAAGCTGCTGCCAACCAAGCTGGGCAAGCGCAAGCTGCAACACGTACTGGACGCCCGCCATGACAGTTTTCTGTGCGATGAATATCTGGCGCTGGCGCGCAAGCACAAGGTCGCCACCGTCATCACCGATGCCCCCAAGTTCCCGAACTTTACCGACATCACCGGCGAGTTCGTCTACGCCCGCCTGATGGACGCGCACAGCGACATCGACACCGGCTACAGCAAGCCGGCATTGAAGAAGTGGGCCAGGCAGGCCAGGGACTGGCAGGCCGAAGCAAAGTCCGGCCAGGTCTACGTCTACTTCATCAACGGCGCCAAGGAACGGGCGCCGGCGGCGGCACAACACTTGCTGTCGCTGCTGTAAATTGAACTCCCATCGTTGCTCTTGGTAAAATACATCTTTGGGCGACGACAAAACGCCGCCCGCTGACGTTTTTGAAAGAACCCCCATGAGCTCAACCAAGGCATTTTCGGGCAGCCTGTTCGTCGTCGCCGCGCCGTCCGGCGCCGGCAAGTCCACGCTGGTCAACGCGCTGCTGGCCAAGGAACCGACCATCAAGCTGTCGATTTCCACCACCACCCGCGCGCCGCGTCCGGGCGAAACCCACGGCCAGCAATACTACTTCACCAGTGCTGAAGATTTCGTCGCGCGCGCCAAGGATGGCGAGTTCCTGGAATGGGCCGAAGTGCACGGCAACTACTACGGCACCTCGCGCCTGATGGTCGAAGAGCAGATGACATCCGGCACCGACGTGTTGCTGGAAATCGACTGGCAAGGCGCCCGCCAGGTGAAGAAATTATTCCCGCAGGCAGCCGGCATTTTCATCCTGCCGCCGTCGATCGCCGCGCTGGAAGAACGCCTGAACAAACGTGCGACGGACGAGCCGCATGTGATCACCAAACGCCTGCTTGCCGCAGGTGGCGAAATCGCCCACGCTCCCGAGTTCGAGTATGCTATTATCAACGAAGAATTCGACGTCGCGCTGTCGGAATTGACCGCGATAGTCCAAGCGGCCCGTTGCCGGTTTGCGCAACAAGCGGCACGCAACGCCTCGCTCTTTGCCCAACTGGGCATCCACGCTGAATAAATACACAAGATTTTTAGGAGTTTTAGATGGCCCGCATTACGATTGAAGATTGTCTGAAAAATATACCGAACCGTTTCCAGCTGACCCTGGCCGCCACCTACCGCGCGCGCCAACTGCTGCAAGGCCACACCCCTAAGGTGGAAGCCAAGGACAAGCCTACCGTGGTCGCCCTGCGTGAAATCGCAGCCGGCAAAGTCGGTCTGGAAATGTTGAAGAAAGTCCCAATGTAAGTTGGGCTGCGTTCCCGAAGCATGTGAATGTGGTATGTTTTAGCAGTAGCCAGACATTCTCACAACGACGGAACGCACACGTATGAATCTGATCCCTGCCGATCCGACACTGAGTGGCAAGCCCGCCCGGGCGAAACGGCCGGCCAAAGCGCCGGCCAAAGCCACGTCTGAGTCCAACGCAGGGGATGCCACCACCCGCGTTCCACCCGCCTCGCCCCCCGTACCTCCCGTGATTTCCTCGTCGCCCCTGGCCACGCCCCCTGCCCTGACCGCAGGTGTTGCGTCGGTATCCCATCTGACCGAAAAACTGGCCGAATACATGACGGCCGCCGACCTGAAAAAGGTCAAGGAAGCCTATCGTTTCTCGGACGAGATGCATCTCGGTCAGTTGCGCAAATCCGGCGAGCCTTACATCTCGCATCCGATCGCGGTGGCGGAAATCTGCGCCGACTGGAAGCTGGACGCGCAAGCCATCATGGCGGCGCTGCTGCACGATGTGATGGAAGACCAGGACGTCAAGAAGGACGAACTGATCGAACGCTTCGGCGCGCCGGTGGCCAACCTGGTGGACGGCTTGTCGAAGCTGGAAAAAATCGAGTTCCAGAGCCAGATCGAAGCGCAGGCGGAAAACTTCCGCAAGATGCTGCTGGCCATGGCCTCGGACGTGCGGGTGATCCTGATCAAGCTGGCCGACCGCCTGCACAATATGCGCACCATGGAAGTGATGAAGCCGGCCGCCAAGGCCCGCATCTCCAAGGAGACCATGGAAGTGTACGTGCCGATCGCGCATCGCCTCGGCCTGAACAACATCTACCGCGAGCTGCAGGACCTGTCGTTTGCCCACCTGTTCCCGCTGCGCTACCGCACGCTGGCCAAGGCGGTCAAGGCGGCGCGCGGCAACCGCCGCGAAGTGGTCACCAAGATCCTTGAGTCGGTGAAGAACACGCTGGGCATGGCGAATATCGAGGCGGAAGTCTACGGCCGCGAGAAGACGCTGTACGGCATCTACAAGAAGATGCGCAGCAAGCACCTGTCGTTCTCGCAGGTGCTGGACGTGTACGGCTTCCGCGTGGTGGTCGACAGCTTCCCGAATTGCTATGTGGCGCTGGGCACGTTGCACTCGCTGTACAAGCCGATGCCGGGCAAGTTCAAGGACTACATCGCCATCCGCAAGCTGAATGGCTACCAGTCGCTGCACACCACGCTGATTGGTCCTTACGGCACGCCGGTCGAATTCCAGATCCGCACGCAGGAAATGCACCGCACCGCCGAATCGGGCGTGGCGGCGCACTGGCTGTACAAGAATGGCGACGCCAATATGTCGGACCTGCAGCAGCGCACCCACGCCTGGCTGCAATCGCTGCTGGATATCCAGCAGCAGACTGGCGACTCGGCTGAATTCCTGGAACACGTCAAGGTCGACCTGTTCCCGGATTCGGTGTACGTGTTCACGCCGAAATCGAAGATCATCGCGCTGCCGCGCGGCGCCACGCCGATCGACTTCGCCTATGCGATCCACACCGGCATTGGCGATCACACGGTATCGGTCACCATCAACAACGAGCCGGCGTCGCTGCGGACCGAATTGCGCAATGGCGACATCGTCGAGATTGTCACGGATTCCGCCTCGCGGCCTAGTCCGAGCTGGCTGTCGTTCGTCCGCACCGGCAAGGCGCGTTCGGCGATCCGCCATCACCTGCGCACCATCAACCTGCCGGAATCGATCGCGCTGGGCGAGCAATTGCTGTCGCAGGCGCTGTCGTCGCTGGGCATCAGTCCCGAGCTGGAAGAACATCTGGTCGAACGGCTGCTGAAGGAATCCAGCGCCAAGTCGCTGGACGAGCTGTATGCCGACATCGGCGTCGGCAAGCGCATGGCGGCGCTGGTGGCGCGGCATATCTTCGGCCTGCGCGGCGGCGAATCGGTCAGCGCGCCGGTGGACCACAATAGTTCGGCGGAGCTGGACCCGGTCACCATCTGCGGCAGCGAAGGCGTGTCGGTGCAGCTGGCGCCGTGCTGCCTGCCGATTCCCGGCGACGCCATCATCGGCCAGTTGCGCCGCGACCAGGGCCTGCTGGTACATACGTCGGACTGCACGCAGGCCAAGCGCCAGAAGGCCAAGGAGCCGGATCGCTGGATCGCGGTCAAGTGGGGGGCGGAGTTGAACCGCCGCTTTGATAGCCGCATCAAGCTGCTGATCAACAATGAAAAAGGCATCCTGGCGCGGGTGGCGGCCGAGATCGGCGAATCGGACGCCAACATCACCTATGTCGGCATGGACGAAGACAAGGACAATGTGCTGCACCAGCTGCGCTTCACGGTGCAGGTCAAGGACCGTGTGCACCTGGCGGGCTTGCTGCGCAATGTACGCCGCGTGTCCGGCGTCAACCGCATCCTGCGCGAGCGCAGCTAACATCCGGGGTCAGTTCTGCCAAACGTACACGGGCTCAACTGCGTAGCAGTTGAGCCCGTGTACGTTTGGCAGAACTGACCCCGGATTTATCGTGGCTCGTACCAACAGGCTTTGTTGGCGAGCGAGGTCTGCGGCGCTTGAGCAGGCCGGTTTTGTCAATCAGCGGCCGGCGCGGGATAGCGCACCTCCAGGATGTCCAGCTCTTCGACGCCGTGCGGCGCCTGGAAGGTGATGGTGTCGCCCTCGCGCGCCTTGGTCAGCGCGCGCGCCACCGGCGCCACCCAGCTGATCTTGCCGTTCAGCGGGTCCAGCTCGTCAATGCCGACGATGGTGATGGTGCGCTCTTCGCCATTCTGGTTGCTATAGGTGACGGTGGCGCCAAAAAACACCTGGTCGCTGCCGTAGTGCGCGCTCGGGTCGACAATCGCGGCTGAATCCAGGCGCTTGGTGAGGAAACGGATGCGGCGGTCGATCTCGCGCAGCCGACGCTTGCCGTAGATGTAGTCGCCGTTTTCCGAACGGTCGCCGTTGGATGCGGCCCAATGGACAATTCTCACCACTTCCGGCCGGTCGACATCGATCAGTTGCAGCAATTCATCCTTGATGCGCTGATAGCCTTCGGGACGAATGTAGTTCTTCGAGCCAGCCGGAATCGCCAACGCCAGCGCTGCGGCTTCGTCGTCACCGTCCTGGTCGCTCTCTTTGACAAATGCTTTATTCATGCGGCCTATTGTAACGGCTTTCACGTATCATGCTGGCAAGGGAACGCCCATGAGACTACTGAATCGCTTTCAACGCTGGCTGCTCGCGCCGCTGGTCTATCTGGCTGCGCTGCTGCTTTTGCTGGAAGACTGGTTGTGGAATATCGGCTCGCGGCTGATGAACCGGCTGGCGCAATGGCCGCCGCTGCACCGGCTGGAGGACTGGATCTGCCGCCTTGGCCCGAAGGCGGCGCTGGTGCTGTTCGTGGCGCCGGCCACGCTGCTGTTTCCGGTCAAGCTGCTGGCACTGTGGGCGATGGCGCATGGCTATCCGCTGACCGGCGTGGCCGTCATCGTGCTGGCCAAGCTGGGCGGCGCGGCGGCGGTGGCGCGGCTGTATTTGCTGACGCGGCCGGTACTGATGACCATCGTCTGGTTCGCCGCGCTGCTGGCCTGGTTCCTGGCGCTGAAGGAGCGCTGGATCGAGAAACTGCGCGCCACCCGCGCCTGGCAAAAGGTGGCGGCACTGCGCAGCGCCTTGCACCACTGGCGCCAGCACGCCGTGCCGCAGCCGCGCAGCTGGGTGGCGCGCTTCCGCCGCCTGCTAAAGCGCTTCCGCAGCCGCTGGCACACACGATAGAATGGCAAGCCCATGAGCGCCCTTCACCACTCCCATCACGATAGCCAGGATTTGATCGCCGAACTGGAACAGGTGCGCGCACGTTTTGCCGCCATTGTTTCCAATACGCCCGGCCTGGTGTACCAGTTCGTGCTGCACCCGGACGGCCAGGTCAGCTTTCCTTACCTGAGCGACGGCTGCCTGGCGCTGCTGGGCCTGCCCGCCACCGAGCTGCACGCCGAACCGCAGCGCTTCCTGGCGCTGATCCTGGAAGTCGACCGCCAGTCCTATCTGGACGCCATGCAGGCCTCGGCCAAGGCGCTGTGGAGCTGGAACTGGGAGGGCCGCATCTGGGTCGAGGCGTGGAAGGACGTCAAGTGGATCAACTTGCGCAGCACGCCGCACACGCTGGCAGACGGGTCCATCCGCTGGGACGGCATCATGACGAATATCACCGACAGCAAGCTGGAGCAGCTGGAAGTGCGCCACTCGCGCGCCCGCCTGGCCGAGCTGAGCGCGCACACCGACCGCGTCAAGGAACAGGAGCGCACCCGCATCGCCCGCGAAATCCATGATGAGCTGGGCGGCAACCTGACCGCGATCAAGATGGCGGTGGCGATGCTGGCCGCGCGCCTGGACGGCGCCGAGCCGGCACTGCGCGAGAAAACCGATTACGTCGACGCGCTGGTCGACCGCACCATCGACGCCATTCACCGCATTTCGCTGGACCTGCGGCCGGCGCTGCTAGACCTGGGCCTGGTGGCGGCGCTGGAATGGCAGGTCAAGGAATTCGCCAAGCAGACCGGCATCGACGCCAGCTTCAGCGCCAACCAGCGCGATATCGGCCTCGACACCGACCACGCCACCGCGCTGTTCCGCATCGCCCAGGAAGCGCTGACCAATATCGCCAAGCACGCCAACGCCAGCAAGGTGAGCGTCAAGCTGGCGCGGCTGCGCTACCACGTCAGCCTGAAAATCAGCGACAACGGCGACGGCATCGCGCAGGCCGACCGCAGCAAACCAGCCTCGTTCGGCCTGCGCGGCATGGCCGAACGCGCGCGCGCGCTGGGTGGCACGTTGAGCTTGAGCCACGCCAGCGGCGGCGGTACCGTGGTTTCCATCAAAATTAAGCGAGATACTGTTCAGGACAGCGTCATGGCGCCATCGGCTGGCGCTACAATAGCGGAAGAAAACATTTCTGCTGCGAAATAATGTGTCTGAGAGCACACTAGCAGGACACAACAGGGTAAACAGATTCATGACAGAAAAAGCCATCATCAAGGTCTTCATCGCCGACGACCACGCCATTGTGCGCGAAGGCTTGAAGCAAATCCTCGCCGAAACCCGCGACATCGTGGTCGCCGGCGAGGCCGAGAACGGCTTGGACGCCATCAAGCTGTTCCGCAAGTCCGATTGCCAGGTGATGCTGCTCGACATATCGCTGCCGGACCGCAACGGCATCGAGGTGCTCAAGCAGCTGAAGAAGGAAAAGCCGGAACTGTCGGTGCTGATGCTGTCGATGCACCGCGAGGACCAGTACGCGATCCGCGCGCTGAAGGCCGGTGCGGCCGGCTACCTGACCAAGCAGAGCGCCCCGAAGGAACTGGTGACGGCGATCCGCCAGGTAGGCGGCGGCCTCAAGTACATCAGCCCGGCGCTGGCGCAGGAACTGGCCAACCACGTCGGCGACGACCACGAGGCGCCCCTGCACGAAACCCTGTCCGACCGCGAATACCAGACGCTGACCATGATCGCCTCCGGCAAGACGGTCGGCACCATCGCCAAGGAATTGTCGCTGTCGGTGAAGACGGTCAGCGAGTACCGCGCCCGCCTGCTGGTCAAGATGAAGCTGAAAAACAGCGCCGAACTGACGCATTACGCAATAAAAAATCAACTCATTGAATAAGCGCGGGTAATATAGCAATACATTCATGTATTCATAGTTGCCCAAAGAAAAATAGTTAATGCCTTGATGAAAGCCACCTTCCCCCTCCTTATTCAGGCAATGCCATCCGGGCGGCGCGCTTATCATTGCCGTAATTGGTAATCCATTAAGAGGTACGCGCGTCATCATGTCCAGCAAACCCACCACGCCCGAGCAAAACCCGGCCGATATCGCGCGCGAGGCGTTCCGTCGCCTGGCGGTGCGCCGCATTGCGCCGACGCCAGAAGCCTATCGCGAGATCTATAACGAGATTGCCGGCATCGCGCCCGAGCCGGTGGCGCCCGCCGCCGCACCGCTGGGCAGCAACGACCCGGGACCGGAATCGGTGCTGAGCCAGTTCGCCACGCGCATGACCGAAAGCAGCGGCGAGCTGGGCGAATTCGGCCGCCGCTTCAACCGCGCAGTCAAGTCGCGCGATTGGGAAGCCTATGCGCGCAACTTGTCGCAGCTGGTGGAAAAGCATATGGTGGCGCCGAAAAAAGGCATCGAGGTCGCCGGCATGCCGGGCGAGGAAAGCGAACAGGCGCGCAGCCTGCGCGATCTGCTGTCGCGCACGCTGACCTTCGCGGTGGCCTCGCTGCTGGCCGGCGCGCCGGTGCTGGCGGCCGAGGCTGAATCGCTGGGCGCCGCCACCAAGCTGGCGCACAGCGAGGAAGCGCTGGCCGAGATCGCCGCGCGGCTGAAACAGCTGTGCTACCAGATCGAAGTGCGCGGCGGCGACAGCGGCGAGCAGCAGGAACTGCTGCTGCGCCTGTTCAAGCTGCTGCTGGAAAACGTCAGCGAGCTGCTGGACGACGACAGCTGGCTGCGCGGCCAGATCGAGGCGGTGCAGAACCTGATCGCCGGCCCGCTGGACGTGCGCGCGCTGGAAGAAGCCACGCGCAGCCTGAAGGAAGTCATCTACAAGCAAGGCCAGCTGAAGCACAGCCTGGCGGACGTCAAGCTCACCGTCAAGAACATGATGATGACCTTTATCGACCGCCTCAGCCAGGTGGCCGCGTCGACCGGCGACTTCCACGAGAAGATCGGCGGCTATTCGGACAAGATCAGCAAGGCCGACAATATCTCCGAACTCAACAGCATCCTCGACGAGGTGCTGAAGGAAACCCGGCTGGTGCAGAGCGAAGCGCTGAAGGCGCGCGACAAGATGATGCTGGCCAAGCAGGAAGTGCAGGACGCCGAGGCGCGCATCCACACGCTGGAAGCCAAATTGCAGCACCTGAGCGAGCTGGTGCGCGAAGACCAGCTGACCGGCAGCCTCAACCGTCGCGGCCTGGACGATGTGTTCGAGCGCGAAACCGCGCGCTCCGACCGCCGCGGCACGCCGCTGTGCATCGCCGTGCTGGACCTGGACGATTTCAAGAAGCTCAACGACACCTACGGCCACATCGCCGGCGACGCCGCGCTCAAGCACCTGGTCAAGATCGTCAAGGACACGCTGCGCTCGATGGACGTGATCGCCCGCTTCGGCGGCGAGGAATTCCTGATTCTGATGCCGGAAACCACGGTCGAAGCAGCAGCATCGACGATGACCCGTTTGCAGCGCGAGCTGACCAAGCACTTCTTCCTGCACGATAATGAGAAAGTGCTGATCACCTTCTCGGCCGGCGTGGCGCTGCGCCGCCCGAACGAAGAGCAGACCGAGCTGGTCAAACGGGCCGACAAGGCCATGTACACCGCCAAACAGACCGGCAAGAACCGGGTAGTCGTGGCTGATTAAGCCAGATTTCTCCGCTGCCGCCCCGAGCCCGGCCCTGCGCCGGGCTTTTTTACGCCCAAAATAAATTATTTTTCGCCCTAAAGTTTCGTTTTCAGGCGTCGTTTAGACGCTCATCCATAGCGAACTTTAGGCCTAAAATCAAAAATTTACCGCATTTCCAGCTCTAAACTTTCCACATGGGAACCCGTTACCGGTAATAACTGCGGTTTGATTGTCGCGTAACAGAGCGGCAGACCAAGGCTAACTGAGGCACCTGGCCCACAATGAAGTAGTACCAGTTTGGAGAAACATCATGGCACAAGTCATCAACACCAACGTAGCATCGCTGAATTCGCAACGTAATCTGACCTCGTCGCAAGCCAACTTGTCGACCTCGCTGCAACGTCTGTCGTCCGGCCTGCGTATCAACAGCGCAAAAGACGATGCTGCTGGTCTGGCTATTTCCGAGCGTTTCACGTCGCAAATCCGCGGTAACACGACCGCTGCTCGTAACGCCAACGACGGTATTTCGCTGGCTCAAACGGCCGAGGGTGGCTTGAGCACCGCCGGCGACCTGCTGCAGCGTATCCGCGAACTGGCCGTGCAATCGGCCAACGGCACCAACTCGGATTCCGACCGCAAATCGATCCAGAACGAGGTTTCCGCCCTGTCGCAAGAGCTGGACCGCGTTGCCAACACCACCCAGTTCAACGGCCAGAACGTACTCGACGGCTCGCTGACCTCGGCCCAGTTCCAGGTAGGCGCCAACTCCGGCCAGACCATCAACATCGGCGTCGGCTCGGCCAAGGCAACTGATCTGGGTAACAACACCGCGACCTCGGCTTACGGCGGCACGGCAATTTCGGAATCCATCGCAGGCAATAAAAACAATGTTGACGCGCAAACCCTGACGCTGAATTCCGGCTCGGGCGTCACCACCAATGTCGCGGTCAAGGCCAACGACAGCGCCAAGGCAATCGCTGCAGCAGTCAACGGCCAAAGCGGTTCCAGCGGCGTCAAAGCCTCTGCGACCACCACCGCTACCCTGTCGGGCAGCGATCCAACGGCCGGCGCAACCGCCACCGCGATGAAGGACGGTTCCTACCAGTTCACCCTGCGCGGCAGCAATTCGGTAGCCAACGACAGCGAGTCGGCGGCAGTGACGATCTCGGCTCAGGTCAAAGGCGGCGACGTGTCGTCGCTGGCCCAGGCCATCAATGCCCAGAGCGGCACCACTGGTGTCAGCGCGTCGGTCAAGATGAACTCGGCGGGTACCGCCAAGGAAATCGTTCTGACCAACGGCACTGGCGACGACATCCAGATCCAGAACACCAACACGGCAACGGATGATGGTCTGGCTACTGCTTTCATGCGCGGCGCCGACAAGCCTGCGTCGGGCACCACGGCAGCCACCATCGCCACTGGTCAAACCTTCGGCGCCGGCGGTGCTGCAGACACCGTTGACAACAGCGGCACTACCCCGGTAGTCAATGCGGGTGCCGGTTCGTCGATCAGTGTGGGCGGCCACCTGGACTTCTCGGCAGACAGCGGTTTCTCGGTCAGCAGCACCTCCGCGACGATCGTCACTGCCACCCAGGCAAGCTCGCTGCAATCGGTCGCCAAACTGGACGTCAGCACCGTCGACGGTTCGAACGCAGCACTGAAAACCATCGATGCGGCGCTGAACCAGATCAACAGCAACCGCGCTTCGCTGGGTGCGATCCAGAACCGTTTCGCCTCGACCATTTCGAACCTGAACACCGCTACCGAGAACTTGTCTGCCTCGCGTAGCCGTATCCAGGATACCGACTTCGCTGCAGAGACCGCAAGCCTGACCCGCGGCCAGATCCTGCAACAAGCTGGTACCGCGATGCTGGCGCAAGCCAACTCGCTGCCGAACGGCGTGCTGTCGCTGCTGCGTGGCTAAGCAAGCCCCGGAATGAGCTAATTTAGGAACAACCTAGCGCTCTGACCAGGTTCCCCGGCTGATTTATTCAGCCGGGGATTTTTCGTAAAGGAAGCATCATGACTATCGATAGCATAGGCACTGCCACCACCAGCCGCACCGCTGACCGGGCCCCGGTCAGCGGCGATGCCAGCGTGGCAGCGGGTGTGGCGCGTGCGCCAGCCACCGCGGTCGACACCGCTAACGCCGTCAAGGGCAACGCTGCGGTACCGTCGCTGGACCAGGTCAACGAAGCCGTATCGCAACTTAACAAATCGGCCCAGGCCAAGTCGCAAGGTTTGGAATTTTCGGTCGACAGCGATACCAAGCGCACCGTGGTCAAAGTGATCGATCAAAGCACCAAGGAAGTCTTGCGCCAGATTCCGACCCCGGAAGCCCTGGAAATCGCCAAGGCGCTGGAATCCAAGTCCAGCAGCACCGGCCTGCTGATCCAGCAGACCGCCTGAAGCGGTGCGCGCCCCGCGCGCCGCTTTTCTCCCATCTGTGGCATCCTGACTTCAGGAGCCCTCCCCTCATTGCTGCGAATCACAGCGCAGTATCAGCCTGTCAACAACTGCCTGTTTTTCAGCTTAGTGCGAACTGGCTGGTAATCTCCCCTCTCAAGTCCGGTTTGATTTTGCCGATATTGACTTATATTATTGTTTTACACAGGAGCACAAAGTGGGCATCTCAACTCCCGGCATCGGTTCAGGCCTGAACGTCAACGACATCGTCAGCAAGCTGATGGCGGTCGAGTCGCAGCCACTGACGAACTTCGACAAGAAGTCGGCCAGTTATCTGGGCCAGGTGTCCGCGTTTGGCAACTTGTCGAGCGCGCTGGGCTCATTTCAGTCTTCCTTGTCCAGCCTGACTTCGCTGGGGAGCTTCCAGACCCGCACCGCAACGCCCAGCGATACCTCGGTGCTGACCGCTACCGCCAGCGGCGAGGCGCTGCCCGGCAGCTACCGGGTGAACATCTCGCAGGTGGCGCAAGCCCAGACGCTGGCCTCCGGTGGCTACAAGAGCACCACGGCGGCGATCGGCCTTGGCAGCAAAACCACGGTCAGTTTTTCCCTCGGTACCGTCAGCGGCGGCATGTTCGGCGTCACCGGCACCCAGCTGGGCGCCAGCCTGAATACCAGCGGCCTGACGCCGGGATCGCTCTCCATTAACGGCACCGCAATCGCCACCGATGGCAGCACCCGCAGTGCTCGCCTGCTGGCGGACGCCATCAACGCCAAGAGCACCACCACTGGTGTATCGGCCAAGGCAAGCACCACCGTCACCAGCGCCACGCTGTTCGGTAGCGGCGGCACCTCCAGCTTCGGCAATGTCGACACCAGCGGCGGCGGCAGCTACACATTGTCGGTGGGCGGCGTGGAAATCGCCGTCCAGCAGGCCGGCGTGGCTGGCGGCGATGGCGTGACCGCCGCTGCACTGGACGCGGCGCTGAGCGGCGACACCGCCGTCAGCCGGGCGCTGGCGGATGCCAACATCACGGTCACCGGCACAGCGGCCGGCGGCGATCTGCAGTTCAAGAATGCGGACGGCAATAACATCGCCATCGCCGAAGGCGTTACCGGCGACGTGACGGGCGGCATCGGCAACAGCGGTACTGCCAACATCGGCTCCACCACCACGGCGATCGGCTCGATTTCGCTGATTTCCGCTGACGGCAGCCCGATCACCGTGGCCGGCACCAATCCGGCCGGGGCCGGTTTAACAGCAGGCACCGGCGGGGCGTATCTTGACGCTGGCTTTGCCGCCGACGCCACCCGCACCAGCGGCAACATTGTCATCGACAGTTCCAACAATACCTTGCAAGGCATTGTTGCCGCCATCAACAAAGGGGGCTTTGGCGTCACCGCCAGCATCGTCTCGGACGGCAGCACCGGCACTGGCGCAACGCCGAATCACCTGATTCTGACGTCGACCTCGACCGGTGCCACCTCCACCATGAAAATCACGCTGTCCGGCTCCGGCGGCAATCCGCCGGATGCGGATCTGGTGAAGTTGCTGTCCTACGATCCGGCCGGCACACAGAATTTATCGCAAACCGCAGCGGCCAGCGATACCAAGGCGACCGTCAACGGCATTGCCGTCACCAGCGCTGGCACCAGTATTACCGGCGCCGTTCCTGGCGTGTCCATCACCGCCATCAAGACCGGCAGCAGCACGATCAGCGTGGCCTCCGACACCTCGGGACTTACCGGCTCGGTCAACAGCTTCATCAAGGCGTATAACGACCTGAGCACCCAGATTAACAGCCTGGGTGGTTATGACGCGGAAACCAAGAGCGGTGGGCCGCTGTTAGGCGACTCGACCCTGCGCAACCTGCAATCATCGCTGCGGCGGCAGTTATCCAGCTCCATCGCCGGCCTGCAAGGCACCTCGCTGACCAATCTGTCGCAGATCGGCATTTCCTTCCAGAAGGATGGCACGCTGGCATTGGATACCACCAAGTTCCAGAACGCGGTCAACAACAACATCAACGACATTCCCGGCCTGTTTGCGGCGGTCGGCCGTGGCACCGATCCCGACATCAAATTCGTCAGCTCGACCAGCAAGACCCAGGCTGGCGACTACAATATCAATATCACTCAACTGGCCACCAAGGGCACGCTGGCAGGTGATCTGGTGCTGCCGACGGAAACCACGATCGACAGCGATACCAAGTGGACCGTCACGCTGAACGACACCAAGCCCGCCACGCTGGCCAATACGGCCACCATTTCGTTGCCGGCAGGTACGTACAATCCCAGCCAGCTGGCCACCATGTTGCAGTCAGCCATCAATGGCGTCAGCGCGTTTTCCACCGCTGGCGCCACCGTCAGCGCCACGGTCGGCGAAGATGGCAAATTATCGCTGACGTCGACCCGCTACGGCTCCAAATCGAATATTCACGTCAGCAGCGCCAACGGCACGGCGGTCTCCACCGTGTTTGGCGGCGGTGCCTCGGTCGATGGCAAAGACGTGGCAGGCACCATCGGCGGCTATACCGCGACTGGCGATGGCCAAACGCTGACCGGTGCGCCAGGGGCGCCGGTCGAAGGGCTTAAGCTGTCCATTACCGGCGATGAGATAGGCTCGCGCGGCAGCTTCGGCTTCTCGCAGGGCTACGCTTACCAGCTCAATACGCTGGCAGCAGGTTATCTGGGCTCCAGCGGTGCGATTGCCAGCCGCACAACCGGCCTGAATAACACCGTGAAAGACATCACCAAACAGCGCGACGCCTTCAGCCTGCGCCTGGTCGACATCGAAGCACGCTACCGCAAACAATACACGGCGCTCGATACGGCGATCGCCAGCATGACCACCACTCAGCAGTTCCTGACGCAGCAGTTGGCCGCCTTGTCGGCCAACACCTGACGGAACGCATAACAGGAGAGAAAGTATGTTCGGATCTCGACAAACTGGCGCTAACGCCTATGCCAAGGTAGGCATGGAAACCGGTGTCGTGGCAGCCAGCCCCCACAAGCTGATCGTGATGCTGTTCGACGGCGCGCTGGTCGCGCTGAGCACCGCATTAAGCGGCATGCGCAGTGGCAATATCGGCGAGAAAGGCAAATCGATCTCCAAGGCCATCATGATCATCGACAGCGGCCTGCGCGCCGCGCTCGACAAGAAGGCCGGCGGCGAGATCGCCGAAGGACTGGACGCGCTGTACGAGTATATGAGCAGCCGTCTGCTGACGGCGAATATCAACAACGATCCCGGCATCATCGAGGAAGTCCAGCGCTTGCTGACCGAATTGCGCGACGCCTGGAACGCCATCGCCGACACCCCCGCCGCTGGCGGCATTCCCCAACCCAACCTCGCGAGCGCCTGATTTATGATGACGATTCAAGACGTTTTATCCGTGTACGCCGCCATGGCCGACCTCACCGAGCAGATGGTGCAAGCCGCCACGCGCAGCGACTGGGATACCCTGGCCTTGCTGGAGCAGCGCTGCGCCGCCCACGTGCAGGCGCTGCGCGAGCAGGAAGCGCAGCAGCCGATGAGCGGCGCCGAGCGCGAACGCAAGATTGAACTGATCCGCCAGATGCTGAACGCCGACCGCCAGATCCGCGACCTGACCATGCCATGGATGGCGCAGCTGTCCAAACTGATCAACTCCACCGGCACTGAACGGCGCGTCGTCAACGCCTACGGTAGCGTCTAAAGCAGGGGCGCGCCATGTTGCCGCGCCTGGACGCTGGACTCACGCCGGTCAAGCCGGCTGACGGCGTTGGCGTTGCCATCGGCGACGGCCGCCAGGCCGCCTTCCAGCGTACCTTGCAGAGCCTGGTCGGCCAGACCGTCAGCGCCGAAGTGCTGTCCAAGCTGAAGGATGGCAGCTACCTGGTCAAGGTGGCCGAGAATTCCGTGCGCATGATGCTGCCGGGCGACACGCAAGTCGGCAGCAATGTGCCGCTGACCGTGCTCAGCGCCCAGCCGCGCCCGACTTTTCAGTTGGGCAATGCGCCACCGGGCAGCGCTCCCACCGTGCTGTACACCGAGGGTGGCGCTACCGAAGGCGAACCCGCCACTACCCTGCCGTCGCAAGGCGCGGCGGTGTATGTGCCAGGCAGCGGCAAGCCGGCCAGCGGCGCCACGCCGGGCAATCCGGCATTGCCGGGCGCACCAGCCGATGGCGCTGAAGCAGCCGCCGACGGCGACGCCGTGCCCGGCCAAACCCGGCCCGGTGCCACCAGCCAGCCTGCCAGCACGCCTGCCAACACAGCAGCCGCCGGTCGTCCCGGCTTGCCAGCTGGCGCGGCGGCCGAACTGCCGGACGCGCCTGGCGCAGCAGCGGCCCGGCCGGCGCTTGCTGGCGCTGCGGCCGCCACGCCGAATCCCGCCGCTGCGCTGGCCACGCCCGCCGGCCAGGCTCAGTCGGCGGCAGCAGCGCTGGCCGCTGGCAATCCGGCCCCGGCCGATGGCGTCAAGCCGCAAACCCTGGCTGCCACGCTGCTCGGCAAGGCGCCGCTGACGCCGGCGCACGAGTTGCCGGAACTGGGCGCCAACACACCGCAGCCGACGCTGAGCAGCGCCGCCCGCGTGCTGACCAATGTGCTCAGCACGGCCATGGCCGGCCAGGCCGGCCAGGCGGCGCAACTGGCGCTGATCGGCAAGACTGCGCTGTTTGGCAACGCCGCGCCGGACACCGCCGACCTGGCGCAAAAGCTGCAGGACACCATCTCCAAGAGCGGCCTGTTCTACGAATCCCACGTGGCAGAATGGGTCAAGGGCGAGCGCCCGCTGGCCGAGCTGATGCGCGAGCCGCAGATGCAGCGCCTGTTGCAGCAAGGCCAGGAAAGCGCTGCCCGCGCCGCCGCCAGCGGTCCCGACCTGAGCGCCGCGCAGATGATCAACCAGCAGCTGCACACGCAGGAGCAGAACCGCGTCCTGTGGAACGGCCAGGCCTGGCCCGGCCAGCAGATGCAATGGGAAGTGCGGCGCGACGAACGCGAAGGCAGCAAGGGCGGCGGCGACGCCGAAGCCGGCGCCGAACCGATGTGGCGCAGCGGCGTGCGCTTCCGCCTGCCGCTGCTGGGCGCGGTGTCGGCAGCGGTGACGCTGATCGGCGACCAGGTCCACATCCAGGTACAGACCGACAGCGAAAACAGCGCCGTCACGCTGCGCGCCTGGGCCGGCCAGCTGGAAAGCGCGATGGAAGCGGCCGGCGCCCAGCTGTCGTCGCTAACCATCAGCCAGGACGACGAGGCCCAGCCATGAGCGACGACGCCCCGCGCAAGCCGCTGCAGCAGGCGGTGGCGCTGGCCTACGACAACGGCCAGCCGGCGCCCAAGGTGGTGGCCAAGGGCCGCGGCCTGATCGCCGAGCAGATCATCCACGTGGCGCAGGAGGCCGGCGTTGCCATCCACGAGTCCAAGGAGCTTGTCTCGCTGCTCATGGATGTTGACTTAGATCAACAGATTCCCCCGATGTTGTACCGGACGATTGCGGAACTATTGGCCTGGCTATATCATATTGAAGCAGCGCAAAAGTCTGGCCTGCCCCTGCCTCCGGCACCGGATACCAGCATCCCACTTACCGAAATTTGACTCGACTGGCACTAGATGTTTTCACACTTTCAGGATGCGGACTTGGAAAACTGGCATGATTTTGAAGTTGAGTCGCGACGGGAGATTTATGCCCTGCTGCGCGGCATCGGCGAAAAAAACCAGCTGATCCGCATGTTGATCACCGGCGAGGCCGATGTCTGCGTGACCTCCATCCTGGACGTTGACGAAACCGCCAACGCCGTCTACCTCGACTGTTCCATCGATCCCGAGCAAAACAAGCGCATACTGGCGTCGCGCCGGCTGTCGTTTGAAACCACGCTGGACAAGGTGCGCATCCTGTTTGCCGCCGAGCAGGTCGAGGCCGCCACGTTTGAAGGCAATCCGGCCTTCAAGATCGCCATGCCAGCGACGCTGGTGCGCTTGCAGCGGCGCGAGTTCTACCGCATCGCGACGCCGGTGACCAACCCGGTGCGGGTGCAGATCCCGTTGCCGGCCGAGCTGGGCGGCCCGACCACCTTCCCGCTGGCCGACATCAGCTGCGGCGGCATTGCCATCCTCGATAACAAAATGATCCTGGGGAACGCAATCGGCAAGGAGTACCCGGACTGCCGCATCGACCTGCCGGAAATCGGCCAGGTAAGCACCACGCTACAGGTCCGCAACTCGCTGGACCTGACGCTGCTGAACAACAAGACCAACCGCCGCCTGGGCTGCGAGTTTGTCGACATCTCGCGCGGCAACCTGGCATCGGTGCAACGCTTCATCACCAAACTGGAGCGCGAACGCAACGCCCGCATCGCCGGCCTCAGCTAAACAAAAAGGAGCCGGGCTCCTTTTTTTTATACCTGCATATTCATGATGTCGTGGTAGGCCGACACCAGCTTGTTGCGCACCTGGATGGTGGCCTGGAAGTTGATGCTGGCTTTTTGCTGCGCAATCATGACGTCCGACAGGCTGACCGAGTCATCCCCCGACGCAAACTGCTTGCTCATGCCCTCCGCCGTGCGCTGGCTGGCATTGACCGAATCCAGCGCCGTCTTCAGGGCGTCGGTAAATTCCGCCTTGGGCTGGGCCGGCGCCTCGGTCTGGATGACCGGCGGCGTCAGGCTGGGCCGCGTGGCGTGGGCCTTCAGCTGCGCGATCATCGACTGGATCTGGCTGCTGTCTATTCCACCTGTTCTCATTGCTACTCCTCTTGTTACAATACGGCAAGGCTTTATCAGTGCTGACAGAATACCAAGGGAAAGTCCAGCCTCCTGCCCCGAGCAAAGCCGTAAAGGGCGCGCTGTTCGGGCTATTGAATTTCCTCATTACAAGTAATAATGGCCGTATTCCTTCAAGAACCCTCGTATTCGGGACCACACCATCATGGCCGTAGCGGAAGAAATCAATAACGCCACAGCAGCCGAGGCAGCCGAAGACGGCGCCGAGAAACTGCCCTTCATCCAGACGCCGATGGGCCGCAACTTCCTGCGCGCCGCCGGCGCCGCAGCGGTTGTCGCCATCCTGATCGGCCTGTGGCTGTGGAACAAGCCGCCTGAATATGCGGTGCTGTTCTCCAATTACACCGACCGCGACGGCGGCGCCATCACGGCCGAGCTGGACAAGCTGCAGGTCAAGCACAAGTTCGCCGACAACGGCACTGCCATCCTGGTGCCAGCCGAGCAGGTGCACGACATTCGTCTGAAACTGGCGGCGCAGGGCTTGCCGAAAGGCGGCAATGTCGGCTTCGAACTGATGGAAAACCAGAAGCTGGGCGTGTCCCAGTTCCTCGAACAGGTCAACTACCAGCGCGCGCTGGAAGGCGAACTGGCACGCTCGGTGATGTCGCTGGCGCCGGTCGAGAACGCCCGCGTCCACCTGGCGCTGCCAAAACCGTCGGTATTCGTGCGCGACCAGCAGAAACCAACCGCCTCGGTGATTGTCACGCTGCACCCGAACCGCATGCTGGACCGCGCGCAAACCGGTGCCATCGTCCACCTGGTGGCCTCCAGCGTGCCGGAACTGTTGCCATCCAACGTCACCGTGGTCGACCAGGCCGGCAACCTGATTTCCGACCAGGAAAAGGCCGGAGCCAACAACGCCAAGCTGGACGAGCAGCAGCTGAAGTATGTCAAGAATATGCAGACGCAGGTGATCAAGCAGGTTGAATCGATCATCATCCCTATCGTCGGCGAAGGCAATGTGCGCGCCGAGGCGGTGGCCGATGTCGATTTCGCGCAGATCGAGCAGGCGTCGGAAAACTACAAGCCGAACTCGCCGCCGGCCGCCTCGGCGATCCGCAGCCAGCAGACCAGCGAAACCAACGGCAATGGCAATAACAACAATCCAGGCGGCATTCCGGGCGCATTGTCCAACCAGCCGCCGGGTACCGCCACCGCGCCGCTGAACCAGACCGCTGCCGAAAACGGCCCCAACGCCCCTGCCCCAGGCACGCCGCCGGGCGCGCTGCCGGCCACCGGCGCAGGCGCCGGCCAAAGCCACAAGGAATCGACCACCAATTACGAAGTCGACAAGACTGTCCGTTATGAGCAACGCGGCATGGGCGGCCTGCGCCGCATGACGGTGGCGGTGGTGATCAATTACAAGCGCCTGGTCGACAAGGACGGCAAAGTTACGGTAAAAGCCTATACTCCTGAAGAAATGGCCAAGATCAATGATCTGGTCAAGCAGGCCATGGGCTACAACCAGGACCGTGGCGACGCTGTCAGCGTGGCCAACTCGCCATTCGACGGCGTCGACAAGCCATTCGAACCACCGCCGGACTGGTGGCGCGATCCGGCAAACTTGCCGATGGCCAAGGATCTGGCCAAGTTCCTGATCACCGCCCTGATCCTGCTGTATATTGTGATGCGCATCGTGCGTCCGATGATGCGCCCGGTCTTCAAGAAAATCGACGAGATCAACGCGCCGGAGCAGGAACCGGAAGTACCGGAAGAAGAGATCGAAGAAGGTCCGGACGAAGCGCTCATCGCCGAAGAAGAACTGCGCAAAATGGAAGAAAACACCGCGCGCGGCTACCGCGAAAACCTGGCCATGGCCAAGAAACTGGCGGTCGAAGACCCACGCATTGTGGCCAACGTGATCAAGGAATGGATAGGCGCAAATGACTGAGAATACCGGACTGCAGAAAGCCGCCATCCTGATGCTGGCGATGGGCGAAACCGAGGCCGCCGAGGTGATGAAATTCCTCGGCCCGCGCGAGGTGCTGAAGCTGGGCGCGGCCATGGCGACCATGAAGAACGTGCCGCACGAGGAAGTGGTCGGCACGCTGGACAATTTCCGCGACATGGTGGCAGCCGCCTCCACCGTCGGCCTCGACTCCGACGAATACATCCGCCAGGTGCTGACCAAGGCGCTGGGCGACGACAAGGCCTCGGTGCTGCTGTCACGGATTCTGGGCGGCAAGGATGCGTCCGGCATCGAGTCGCTGAAATGGATGGATTCGCAATCCGTGGCCGAGCTGATCCGCAACGAACACCCGCAGATCATCGCCACCATCCTGGTCCACCTGGAGCGCGATCAGGCTTGCGAAATCCTCGGCAACTTCACCGACCGGCTGCGCAACGACGTGGTGCTGCGGATCGCCACGCTGGACGGCGTGCAGCCGGCCGCGCTGCGCGAGCTGAACGACGTGCTGACCAAGCTGCTGTCGGGTAACGAGAACATCAAGAAATCGACGCTGGGCGGCGTCCGTGCGGCCGCCGAGATCCTCAACTTCATGTCCGGCGAGCAGGAAAGCTCGGTCATGGACAATATCAAGAACTACGACAACGACATGGCGCAGAAGATCATGGACGAGATGTTCGTGTTCGACAACCTGATCGATATCGACGACCGCGGCATCCAGCTGCTGCTGCGCGAAGTGCAGTCGGAAATGCTGATCATCGCGCTGAAAGGCGCGTCGCAGGAACTGCGCGACAAGATCTTCAAGAATATGTCGGCACGTGCATCGGAAATGATGCGCGAAGACCTGGAGTCGAAAGGCCCGGTCCGCCTGTCGGAAGTGGAAACCCAGCAAAAGCAAATTCTGCAAATCGTGCGCCGCCTGTCCGACGAAGGCCAGATCGTGCTTGGTGGCAAAGGTGAGGATTCCTTCGTTTAATGGTTATTCATTCGAAAGACGCGCAGCCGGCATTCAAGCGCTGGGAAATGACCTCGTTTGGCGACGAGCGTCCCAGCACGGTAGCGCTGCGCGAAGCCGAACAGCGCGAGATCGACGCCGACAACGCCCGCATCGAAGCCGAGCAACGCTTGCAGACAGAGCTGGAAGCGCAGCAAGAACAACTCGACATGGGGCCGCCGTTGCCGCCGCCCATCGTCTACCCGACCGTCGAGGAGCTGGAGCAGATCCGCGAGGAAGCGCGCAAGGACGGCTATGACGAGGGCCATGCGGCCGGCCATGCCGACGCCAGCGAAGAAGTGCGCAAGATCGCCGACGAGGCGCTGCAACAGGAGTTGCAGCAAGTCCGCCTGCTGGCCGACAACTTCAGCAATGCGTTGCACGATGCCGACCAGCTGATCGCCAATGAAGTGCTGGAACTGGCGCTGCAACTGGCCAAGGGCATGTTGAAAAACGCCTTGCAGGTCAAGCCGGAACTGATACTGCCGATCGTCCGCGACGCCATCGAATACCTGCCGGTGCTGCAACAGCCGGCGCTGCTGGTATTGCATCCGGACGACGCCCCCACCGTGCGTGGCGGCATCGGCGAAGAACTGAACAAGGGCGGCTGGCGCGTGGTTGAAGACCCGTCGGTCGGCCGTGGCGGCTGCAAGGTCGACACCGCCAGCAACACCATCGATGCCACCGCCGCCGCCCGCTGGCAGCGCCTGAGCCATGCGCTCGGCAAGGAAGTCGACTGGCTGGACTGACGCCATGGATACCGTCGAACACAGCCCTATCACCCCGGCCAACCCGCATGCCGGACGCTGGAAATCCTATCTGAGCGATTGCGCCGCGCTGACCGCCATGGTCGAGCCGATGCAGGTGTCGGGCCGCGTCACGCGCGTCGCCGGCCTGGTGATGGAGGCGGTCGGGCTGCGCCTGGCAGTGGGCGCCGCCTGTACCGTGCCGCTGCCCAACGGCGGCAAGATCGAGGCCGAAGTGGTTGGTTTCGAGGGCGACAAGCTGTTCCTGATGCCGCAGTCGGACGTCGAAGGCGTGGTGCCCGGCACGCGCGTCTTCCCGGTCGAGCCGGCCATACCGAAGCCGGGCAGCGTGGCCCACCCGCGCCGCCGCCCCAGCGACCGCGCGCGCCACCTGCCGGTCGGTCCCGAACTGCTGGGCCGCGTGGTGGACGCCGCCGGCCGCCCGCTGGATGGCAAAGGCCCGATCAACGCCATCGACAGCGCGCCAATCAACACCCGCCCGGCCAATCCGCTGGGCCGCGCGCCCATCGTCGAGACGCTGGATGTCGGCGTGCGCTGCATCAATGCCATGCTGACCGTCGGCCGTGGCCAGCGCATGGGCCTGTTCGCCGGCTCGGGCGTCGGCAAATCCGTGCTGCTGGGCATGATGGCGCGTTACACGGAGGCCGACATCATCATCGTCGGCCTGATCGGCGAACGTGGCCGCGAGGTCAAAGAATTCATCGAGCAGATCCTCGGCGACGAGGGCCTGGCGCGTTCGGTGGTGGTGGCGGCGCCGGCCGACACGCCGCCGCTGATGCGCCTGCAGGGCGCCGCGTATTCCACCGCGATTGCCGAGCACTTCCGCGACAAGGGCCAGAACGTGCTGCTGATCATGGATTCGCTGACCCGCTACGCGATGGCACAGCGCGAGATCGCGCTGGCGATCGGCGAACCGCCAGCCACCAAGGGCTATCCGCCATCGGTGTTCGCCAAGCTGCCGGTGCTGGTCGAGCGCGCCGGCAATGGCGAGCTGGGCGGTGGCTCGATCACCGCCTTCTACACCGTGCTGACCGAGGGCGACGACCAGCAAGACCCGATCGCCGACTCGGCGCGGGCGATCCTGGACGGCCACATCGTGCTGAATCGCCGCCTGGCCGAAGCCGGCCACTACCCGGCCATTGACATCGAGCAATCGATCAGCCGGGCAATGCACTCGATCACCTCGCACGAGCACCAGACCAAGGCGCGCCAGCTGAAGCAGCTGTTCTCACGCTTCGAGCGCAGCCGCGACCTGATCAGTGTGGGCGCCTACGCCGCTGGCACCGACCCGGTACTCGACCAGGCTATCCAATTGCATGATCAGATAGAAAATTTCTTGCAGCAACAAATCACGGAACGCGTCACCATGGGCGAGAGTTTAGGGCAATTGACCTCTCTATTCGACTGATTGACCTGGCAGCACGCTACTTATAATTGTCACCATGGCTTCCAAAGCGCAATTAGAAACCCTGATGGACCTGGCGCAGCGTGAAACAGACGACGCTGCCAAGCGGCTGGGCGCGTCCCTCAAGCAGGTTGACGAGGCAAAGCAGAAGCACCAGATGCTGGTGGGTTTCCAAGAGGAATACATCAAGAAGTTCGAAGCGGCGCAGGCGGCCGGGATTACGCCGATGGCATACCGCAATTTCGTGGCTTTCATTGAAAAGCTGGACACTGCGGTCAAGGGCCAGCTGGACATGATCAAGCACGCCGAATACCGCAGCGAGCAGGAAAAGGCCGCCTGGCAGGCCAGCGAGCGCAAGCGCATGTCCTACTCCACGCTGAACGACCGCGCTGACGCGGCGGCGCTCAAGCTGGAGAACAAGCGTGACCAGAAAGCAATGGACGAACACGCGGCACGCGGGGCGTTCTACAAACGATGACGCATTAACCATACCATACGGCGCCAACCATGCAAAACATTCAAATTCCTAACCTTAATGCCAATGCAGTGGCAGCGCCCAAAGTCAACCTGAACCTGAGCGCCGGCGGCGACAACAATGCTTTCAAGCAGGCGCTGTCACGCGAAATGGATCAGCGCCAGTCCGGCAACGCCAGCAGCGCCAACCAGCCGGCCAAGGCTGCCGAGCGTCCGAACGCATCGCGCGCGTCCGCGCCGAAGCAGCAGCAGGCCGCGCCCGCAAAGCAGGCGCAGAACGACGACGCCAAGCCGGTCAGCGCCAATGGCAACGCCGCTGCAGCCCAGGCGCCCGCGCCCGCGCCGGCCAAGAGCGCATCCACCGACAGCGAAAGCAGCCAGGACAACGAAACCAGCGAAACCCAGACCGCGCAAAGCGCTGATCCGATGGCCGACATGCTGGCCCTGGTCGCCGCCTTCAACCAGCCGGTGGCACCAGCCGCGCCGGCCGCCACCGCCAGCACCGATGCCAGCAGCACCGCCGTCGGCGTGGCCGCCGCTGGCGCCGACGCACTGAGCGCCGATGACGCCGCCCTGGCCGCCGCCACCGCAGCCGCAACTGCTGCGGCAGCAGCCGGCGCCGCCGCAAACGACGCGGCCGCCGCCGATCCGGATGCTACCGCTGCCGCGCTGGCCGCTGCCGCCAGCAGCGAAACCGCCGATGCCGACGCTGCCGCACTGAAAGCAGCGCAAGACCAGGCCGCCGGCGCCACCGATTTCAAGGATGCGCTGGCCAAGGCCGGCACCACCACGCAAACCGCCGCCGATGCCGCAGCATTGGCAGCCGCTGCTGCCGCAGCCAAAACCACCGCCGGCAAGGCCGACGGCGCCACCGAATTCAAACCGGCGACCGCGACCGCCAGCACCGATGCCGCGCTGGCGCAAGCGGCCGGCAGCCAGGCCAGCGATAGCACCGCCAGCGCCACCGATGCGACCGGGAAGCGCGGCGCCGATGCCCTCAGCCACATCGAAGTCAAGGCCGCGCCAGCCAGCGACACGCAGCCGCAGGTCTCGTCGACCCAGCAACAACAGCAGGCTGACGCCGACCCGGCCCAACTGGCCGCCGCGCCCAAGGCCACCACGCTGAACGCCGAAGCTGCGGCGACGCTGAAGGAACAGGCCAGCATCACCATCGCCCCGACTGCCAGCCACGCGGCGCAGGAAATCGCCAAGGCCGCCACTGCGGTGCCGACCGACAAGCTCAGCAGCCGCGTCGGCACGCAAGCCTGGGACCAGCAACTGGGCCAGAAAATCATCTTCATGGCGGCTGGCGGCGAGCAAAGCGCCACCATGGAACTGAACCCGCCGGACCTGGGCCCGCTGCAAGTGGTGCTCAGCATTAACAAGGACCAGGCCACCGCCGCCTTCAGCTCGGCCGCGCCGGAAGTGCGCCAGGCGCTGGAAAACGCCTTGCCGAAACTGAAGGAAATGATGAGCGACGCCGGCATCCAGCTGGGCAGCGCCACCGTCTCGGCCGGCATGTCGGACCAGGGCAACAGCGGCTTCAGCCAGCAGGCCGGCGCCGCCCATAGCGGCAATGGCGGACGCTCGGGCGGCAGCTATGGCCGTGACAGCGGCGGCAACGAAGCCGAAGCGGCGCGCAGCGCGCCGCCACAGCGTCGCCTGCCGGCCGGCGCGGTCGACACCTTCGCCTGATACGCGTCAGTGCACCGAAAACCGGGATCGGCGCCCCTGCCCTCCCGGTTTTGTTGTCTGTTACACTAGGGAAATGTCAAGCAGCACCGGGAACCGCCCTCTTTTCGGCGCTTCCGTCTGCCCTGGCACAACCGATAATGACATAATGACGGCGTAATCCATTCCGCAGCATGAAGGGCTATTTTGAAAGCGAATCCAAAAATGAAAGCCGATCAGAAAGTTGAAGCGCCAGCAGGCGGTGGCAGCAAAAAACTGATCATCATCATCGTGGTACTGGTCCTGCTGCTGGGCGGCGGTGGCGCCGGTGCGGCCTGGTTCCTGATGCACGGCAAGGCTGATGCGGAAGAGCATGACGACTCGCCGAAGAAAAAGAAAGCCAAGAAAGCCGCAGTCAAGCCGGAATACGTGCCGGTCGAGCCGTTCACCGTCAACCTGCAGCCGGGCGAAGACGGCGCCGACCAATATCTGCAGATCGCCTTCACGCTGCAAGTCGGCGGCGTCGAGGAAATGGCCAACGTCAAGGACAATATGGCCAAGGTGCGCAGCCGCATGCTGTTGCTGCTGTCGAGCAAGCGCGCGGCCGAGATCAATACGCCGGAAGGCAAGATCCAGCTGGCCAAGGACATCGTCACCCAGCTGCGCGAGCCATTCGAAGACCGTGGCTCGCAGCAGGACATCGAGGACGTGCTGTTCACGTCATTCATCATTCAGTAAGCACAGAAGCAGATAAGCCATGGCTGATAATTTTCTCTCCCAGGAAGAAGTCGATGCCCTTCTGAAGGGCGTCAACGGCGACCAGGACGACGTCGCGGCGCAGGAAGACGTCGCCGGGGTACGAACGTATAACCTGGCCACCCAGGAACGTATCGTCCGCGGCCGGATGCCGACGCTGGAAATTATCAACGAGCGCTTCGCCCGTTTGCTGCGCGTCGGCCTGTTCAACTTCCTGCGCCGCAGCGCCGAGGTGTCGGTCGGCTCGGTGCGGGTCTCCAAGTATTCCGAGTTCATCCGCAACCTGGTGGTGCCGACCAATCTGAACCTGGTACACATGAAGCCGCTGCGCGGCACGGCGCTGATGGTGTTCGATCCGGGCCTGGTGTTCCTGCTGGTGGACAATCTGTTTGGCGGCGACGGCCGCTTCCACACCCGCGTCGAGGGCCGCGACTTTACCCAGACCGAGCAGCGCATCATCCTGCGCATCCTGGACATCGTGTTCGAGGCCTACACCAAGTCGTGGGAACCGGTTTATCCGGTCGAGTTCGAATACATCCGCTCGGAAATGAATACGCAGTTCGCCAACATCGCTACGCCGAACGAGGTGGTGGTGGCGTCGACCTTCACGGTGGAGCTGGGCTCGGTGTCGGGCCAGATCCACTTCTGCATGCCATACTCGATGATCGAGCCGATCCGCGACTCGCTGACCTCCAGCCTGCAGGGCGAGGCGCTGGAAGTCGACAAGCGCTGGATACGCCTGATGACGCAGCAGATCCAGATCGCCGAAGTCGAGCTGGTGGCCTCGCTGGGCACGGCCAAGGTGAATTTCGACGAGATCCTGAATATGCGCGTCGGTGACATCATCCCGCTGCAAATCCCGGAATTCATCGCCGCCACGGTGGACGGTGTGCCGGTCATGGATTGCACCTATGGCGTGATGAACGGACAATACGCGCTGAAGGTCGAAAAACTGCTGGCCAATGCCGATAACCTTAAATAAAACCGGAGAGAAACATGTCGGATAACCAAGACGATCAAGCGCTGGACGAAGACGATCCATGGGGTGCGGCGATCGCCGAACAGGCGCAGGCCGAAGCTGCCGCGCTGGAAAAGCAGCAGGCTACCTCGCAAGCGGCCAGCGCTGCCGTATTCAAGGACTTTTCCAGCACCCCCAGCAAGACTGAAACACATAACGATATCGACTTCATCCTCGATATCCCGGTCCAGCTGACGGTGGAACTGGGGCGCACCAAGATCGCCATCAAGAACCTGCTGCAACTTGCGCAGGGTTCGGTGGTCGAACTGGATGGCCTGGCTGGTGAACCAATGGACGTGCTGGTCAACGGTTGCCTGATCGCCCAAGGCGAGGTGGTGGTGGTGAACGACAAGTTTGGTATCCGCCTGACCGATATCATCACGCCTTCCGAACGTATCCGAAAATTGAATAAATGAAGCACGGACTGATTTCTTCCCTTCTGATCGCGGCGGCCTTGGCCGCCGCGCCTGCGATGGCGCAACGCACGGTGTCCGGCACCATCGGCGGCGCCCACGCGGCCACGCCGGCCGCCGCTGCCGCGCCAGCCCAGGCCTCGCCCCCTGCCCCCGCCACGCCCCCAGCGACAGCGCCTGCCGCCAGCGAAGCCGGCACGACACCAGCAGCGGATGAAGCCGCGCCGGCAGCCGCCGCGCCAGCGCCCGCCCCGGCGCCAGCCGCGCAGCCGGGCGCGATGGCGATGACCATCCCGACGCCGGCGCCGACACCGTCGGCCGGCGGCAGCCTGTTGCAAACCTCGCTGGCGCTGATCTTCGTCATCGCCCTGATGCTGGGCCTGGCCTGGTTGACCAAGCGCATCAACCCGCGCGGCCTCGGCGGCGCCGGCAGCAACGTCAAGCTGGTCGGCACGCTGAGCGTCGGTACGCGCGAGCGCATCCTGGTGGTCGAAGTCGGCGAGCAATGGATCGTGGTCGGCGCCTCGCCGGGCCGCATGAACGCGCTGGCCACCATGCCGCGCCAGGAAAGCAGCGAACCGTTGCAACAGGCGACCCTGCCGACCGCCAACTTCGCTGAATGGTTCAAACAAACTATAGACAAACGCAATGGCAAATAAGTTGTCCGCAGGCGTTTCCAAGGCAGCGCCGCTGCTGGCGCTGGCCCTGCTGGCGCTGCCACTGGCGGCAGCCGCGCAATCCAGCATCGGCATCCCTGCCCTGACCGCCACCCCGGCGCCAGGCGGCGGCACCAACTACACGCTGCCGATCCAGACCATGCTGCTGATGACGGCGCTGACCTTCATCCCGGCGGCGCTGTTGCTGATGACCTGTTTCACCCGCATCATCATCGTGCTGTCGCTGCTGCGGCAGGCGCTGGGCACGCAATCGGCGCCGCCCAACCAGGTGATGATCGGCCTGGCACTGTTCCTGACGCTGTTTGTCATGGGCCCGACCTTCGACAAGATCTATAACGAAGCCTACCTGCCCTTGCAGGAAAACAAGCTCAACATGAGCCAGGCGCTGGACAAGGGCGCGGCACCATTAAAAACCTTCATGCTGAAGCAGACCCGCGAGGCCGACCTGGCACTGTTCGTCAAGCTGTCACGCAGCCCGGCGCTGCAAGGGCCGGAAGACGTGCCGCTGCGCATCCTGGTGCCGGCCTTCGTCACCAGCGAGCTGAAAACCGCGTTCCAGATCGGCTTTGCCATCTTCATTCCATTTCTGATTATCGACATGGTGGTCGCCTCTGTACTGATGTCGATGGGCATGATGATGATGTCGCCGGCGGTGATTTCACTGCCGTTCAAGCTGATGCTGTTCGTGCTGGTGGATGGCTGGCAACTATTGCTCGGCTCGCTGGCCCAGAGCTTCTACTAGGAGGCCGCAATGACGCCCGAAACCGTAATGACCATGGGCAAGCACGCCATGGAAGTGACCCTGATGGTGGCCGCGCCGATGCTGCTGGTGGCGCTGGTGATCGGCCTGGTGGTCAGCATCTTCCAGGCCGCCACCCAGATCAACGAACAGACGCTGTCCTTCATCCCCAAGCTGGTCGGAGTGTTTGTCGCGCTGGTGGTGGCCGGGCCGTGGATCTTGTCGATCATGCTCGACTACATGCGCGAGGTTTTCACCGGCATCCCGCTGCTGGTCGGCTAGCCTTCTTATTAATTTGTAACATTTTCCGCTTTGCAAATTAGTTCGCTTAGAATATTGAAAGTGATGCCACACGGAAATGTAACAGTGGCCGCTAAAAGCTCATGATTACCCTGTCGTCCGCCGATATCAATATGTGGATTGCTGGCCTGTTGTGGCCGCTGACCCGCATCCTGGCGCTGATCACCGCTGCCCCGATCCTGGGCAACAAGGCGGTGCCGGCGCGCATCAAGGTGGCGCTGGGCGTGGCGATCGCGGTCATCGTGGCGCCGGCGGTGCCGGCCTGGCCAGCTGTCGACCCGATGTCGTATGCCGGTTTGCTGATTGTGATGCAGGAAATGTTGATCGGGCTGGCCATGGGGTTCAGCATCCGCGTGATCTTCGCGGCGGTGGAAATGGCGGGGGAGATTTCCAGTTTGACCATGGGCCTGGGCTTTGCAACGTTCTTCGATCCGAATACCCAGGGCCGTTCGTCAGCCATCAGCCAGTTTCTGTCGCTGGTGGCGACCATGGCTTTCCTGGCGGTCAACGGCCACCTGGTGTTGCTGTCGGCGCTGGTGGAGAGTTTTACCACGCTGCCGGTATCGTCGATACCGGTCTACAGCGGCGGCTTCAAACAGATGGCCGACTGGGGCGGCATTGTGTTCAGCGTCGGCGTTCAACTGTCGTTGCCGATTGTTGCAGCTTTATTGATTACCAACGTGGCGCTCGGCATCCTGACACGCGCGGCACCGCAGTTGAATTTGTTTGGTATTGGCTTTCCGATCACGCTGGGTGTCGGTCTGCTGGTGGTGGCGGTCACTTTGCCCTACCTCGGCATGCCGATACAAAACCTGTTTCTGGATGGGATAGAACGCGCACGGCTGATGCCGCGCACCTGGTCGCAGCGACCGGAAGTAAGCAAACCGGCAAGCATGCCGGTTCGGCCACCGGAGCTGCAACCTTTGGCGCAATAGCCTCATCTTTTTGAATTTTGGTTTCCTTGTGGCAATTTGATGCGTATCATGGGAAGCTTCCTGGAGACTTTGCAATGACTTCGATTTTAGTTGGCTTCAACTCGGACCAGATCGCTAGCCTGACCACCCAGCAGATAGGCGGCCTGACCACCGAAGACATGCAGGTGCTGACGTCTGACCAGCTCAGCTGGTTCAGTACAGCCCAGGTGCGCGCATTGACCACGCGCAGTATCACCTATCTGACCAATGACGGCCTGAGCGGCCTCAACACTGACGGCATCCAGGCGCTCACCACCAACCAGATCATGGCGCTCGGCACCGCCCAGCTGCCCGCCTTCAATACCGACCAGATCGTCGCGCTGACCACCGCCGAGATCACCGCGCTGTCCAGCCGCCAGCTGAACGCCCTGCTGCCGCAACAGTTTGCTGCGCTGGAAACCAACGATGTACGCGCGCTGCGCACGCAGCAGATCGCCGGCATCGGCTCCAACCAGATCGGCAACCTGAGCAGCGACCAGGTGGTCGCGCTGTCGACCGCCCAGATCAACGCCATCAGCACCAGCGCGGTCACCGCGCTGACCGCCGACCAGCTGGTGGTGCTGAACTCGACCTCGCTGCAAGCGTTGAGCAGCCAGCAGCTGAACACGTTGAGAGCCGGCCAGCTGAACGTCATGACCACCGACCAGATCGCCTGGTTGAGCACGCAGCAAATCGCCTTGCTGGCCACCGCCTCGTTGCAGGCGCTGTCCAGCGAGCAGATCGCCGCCATCGAAACGCGCGACCTGATCTGGCTGTCCAGCCAGCAAATCCGCGCGCTGACCGGCGAACAGTTGTCGGGCCTGAGCACCGAGCAAACGCACGCGCTGCGCAGCAATGAAATCGCCGCGCTGCGGCCCGACCAGCTGGCGGTGTTGAGCACCGACCAGTTGGTGTCGCTGACGTCGCTGGCCACGCTGAATTCGGCCCAGGTGAATGCCCTGACCACCGACCAGGTCGGCGCGCTGCGCACGCAAACCGTCGCCGTCCTCACCAGCGCCCAGCTGGCTGCGCTGAATCCCGACCAGGTGCTGGCACTGACCACCGACCAGGTAGTCGCCCTGTCCACGCAGCAGGTCGCCGCGCTGACCACCAATATGTTGAGCCAGCTCACCGCGCTGCAGGTGCAGGCGATCGAAACGCGCGACATCGCCGCGCTGGGCAGCAGCCAGCTGCGCACGCTGAATAGCGACCAGTTGCAAGCGCTCACCACCGCCCAGGTCGCCATGTTGAGCACCGCCCTGCTGCCCACGCTGCGCCCGGACCAGTTGGCCGTGCTGAGCACCGAGCAGATCTCCGCGCTGAAATCGCTGCTGACGCTGACCACGCTGCAAATCCAGGGCCTGACCACCGAACAGCTGGTGGCGCTGGACACCCAGGACCTGGTAGCGCTGACCAGCAGCCAGCTGGCATCGCTGACGCCGGACCAGATCCTGGCGCTGACCACCGAACAAGTGGCGCTGCTGACCACCGCCCAGGTGGCCAACCTGAGCACCAACATGTTGAGCCTGTTGAGCACCGAGCAGGTACAAGCGATCGAAACGCGCGACCTGATCGGCCTCAACAGCGCCCAGCTGCGCACGCTGAACAGCGACCAGTTGGTGGCCCTGAGCACCAGCCAGATGGCGGCACTGGCCAGCGATATGCTGCCCAACCTGCGCGCCGACCAGATCAGCGCCTTGGGCACGGATCAGATCGCCGCACTGAAAAACCTGCTGCTGATGACCACCGCGCAGTTTGCCGCGCTGACCACCGGCCAGGTGGTCTCGCTGGAAACCAAGGACCTGGTGGCGCTGACCAGCAACCAGCTGGCGTCGCTGACGCCGGAGCAGATCCTGGCGCTGACCACCGAGCAGGTGGCGCTGCTGACCACCGCCCAGGTGGGCGCATTGACCACCAGCGTGTTCGCCCAGCTGAGCACTGAACAGATCCAGGCGATCGAAACGCGCGACATCCGCGCGCTGACCACCGCCCAGATGCAGGCGCTGACCAGCGACCAGCTGATCGCCCTGACCACCGACCAGATCTACTCGCTGACCACCGCCGACGCCCAGGCGCTGCGCCCGGACCAGTTGGCGGTGCTGACCACCGACCAGATCGTCGCGATCAAGTCGCTGCTGCCACTGACCACTACCCAGATCTCCTCGCTGACCACCGCGCAGGTCGCCGCGCTGAGCACCGCCACCATCCTTGCCCTGAGCAACAGCCAACTGGCCTCGCTGAACCTGGACCAGGTGCAGGCGCTGACCAGCGACCAGCTGGTGGCGCTGAGCACCGCCCAGGTGGTGGCGCTGAACACCACCACTTTGAGCGAACTGACCACGCTGCAGATGCAGGCGCTCGAAACGCGCGACGTTGCCGTGCTGAGCTCAGGACAAGTCCGTGCGCTGTCGACCGAGCAGCTGGTGGCGCTGACCACCGATCAGGTCAGCGCACTCAACACCGATGCCGAGCGCGCGCTGACGCCCGAGCAGTTTGCCGCCCTCGGCACCGACCAGATCATCGCGCTGAAAACCCTGGTGCCGCTGACCACCGCGCAAATCCAGGCGATGACCACCAGCCAGCTGGTGGCGATCGAAACCAAGGATGTCATCGCCCTGACCAGCGCCCAGTTATCGGCGCTGAACAGCGACCAGATCCAGGTGCTGACCTCGGACCAGATCGTGCTGCTGACCACCGCCCAGTACGCGGACATGAGCACCACCATGCTCAACACGCTGACCACCGACCAGCTGCGCCTGATTGAAACGCGCGACATCGCCGCGCTGCGCACCGCGCAGGTGGCGCGCCTGTCCACCGATCAGTTGGTATCGCTGCAAACCGACCAGTTCACCGCGCTGTCCAGCGCTGCAGTCGGTGCCCTGGGCACCGACCAGATCCAGGTACTGACCTCCGACCAGCTGAACGCCATGGCCACGCTGGCCGGCATGAGCAGCCGCCAGCTGGCTGCGTTCACCACTGATCAGATGTCCGCGCTGTCGACCCGCAACCTGGGCACGCTGGCCAGCAACCAGTTGGGCATCCTTGGCAGCGACCAGTTGCTGGCCCTGACCACCGACCAGATCGTCGCCCTCAGCGGCGGCCAGTTCCAGGGACTCGGCACCGCCGGCATCAGCGCGCTGAGCACCGAACAGGTGCAGGCGATCGAGACGCGCGATATCGCCGCACTCAACACCGCCCAGGTCAGCCGCCTGACCACCGACCAGGTGGTGGCACTGAAGACCGACCAGATGTGGGCGCTGACCACGGCGGAAACCGTGGCGCTGAGCTCGGCCCAGATCGCCGTGCTGAGCAGCGAGCAGATCGATGCCCTGCGCAGCCTGAATGTGCTGACCACGCAGCAGATCGTCGCCCTGTCGTCGGAGCAGATCAGCGGCATCACCTCGGCCGACCTGATCACGCTGACCACCCGCCAGGTGGCCGCCTTCACCAGCGATCAGCTGCAATTGCTGAACACCGAGCAGGCCGTCGCCCTGACCGGCGACCAGATCGCCGCGTTGAGCACCGCCGCCCTCGCCTCGCTGGACCCGACCGTGGTCGCCGCCATCGAAACGCGCGACATCCGCTTCATGCGCACCGCGCAGATCGCCGCCCTGAGCACCGACCAGATCAGACTCATGACCTCGGACCAGATGGGTGCCTTCACCACCGCTGAAGTGCGCGCACTGACCTCTGCGCAGATCGCCGTGCTGACCAGCGACCAGCTGGCGGCCCTGCAACTGGCGCCGCTGGGCACGAAACAAATCAACGCCTTGACCAGCGAGCAGATCGCGCTGATGAGCAGCGACGACTTCGGCCACCTGACCACCGCCCAGATCGGCGCGCTGAATTCGGCCCAGGCCGGCGCCATCACCAGCGACCAGATGATTGCGCTCGACACGCACCAGCTGCGCGCCTTGAGCACCAGCGTGATCGCCGCGCTGGGCGTCGACCGCATCAATGTGTTGAGCAATAGCGACCTGGCCTTGCTGAACACGCGCCAGATCGCCGTGCTGACCAGCGAGCAACTGCTGGGGCTGCGCACCGAACAGCTGCGCGCGCTGACCACGCAGGAAATCGCCGCGCTGACGCAGTCGCAACTGAGCACGCTGAACGACAGCCAGCTGGACGCGCTGCTGACACTGGCCGCGCTGAGCACGCGCCAATTGCAGGCGCTCAACACCGAGCAGGTGGCCCACCTCAACACCGCCGACCTGCGCTCGCTGAAGACCAACCAGATCGCTGCGCTGAGCACCGACCAGGCGCAGGCGCTGACCACCGAACAGCTGTTCAGCATGGCCAGCGAACAGTTGCGCGCGCTCAGCACGCTGGCCCTGCGCGCGCTGAGCACCGAACAATTGAGCGGCCTCAGCCCGGCTGAAATCGCCAGCCTCACCACGCGCCAGGTGGCCTCGCTGACCACCGAACAGGTGATGTCGCTGAGCACCCGCCAGATCAACGCCATGACCACCGCCGAAGTGGCGGCGCTGACGCCGGGGCAGAAAGCCGCGCTGACCACCGACCAGATCACCGCGCTGCCGTCGCTGGCCAGCTTCTCGACCGCCGCCATTGCGGCGATGACCACCGAGCAGATCATCTCGCTGTCGCTGGCCACGCTGGCCAGCCTGAACACCGCGCAGATCGGCGCGATGACCACCGATCAGGCTTCGGTGCTGACCACCGACCAGATCGTCGCACTGACCACCGGCCAGGTACGCGCCTTGAGCACCAGGCAACTGGCGGCGCTGACCACCGATCAACTGGTCCACATGGAAGATGTCGACCTGCGCACGTTGACTAGCAAGCAGATCGTCGCCCTCACCACCGACCAGATCAGTCATTTGCTGCAAACCCAGATCGGCATCCTCAGCACGCAAATCATCAGCAGCCTGAGCACTGCACAGGTACATGCGCTGACTACCGAGCAAATGGCAGCACTGCCGACGCTGGCGCCGCTGACCAGCCGCCAGATCGGCGCCCTGACCACCGAGCAGATCGCCAGCCTGACCAGCATCACCACGCTGAAGACCAACCAGATCGCCGGTCTCACCAGCGTGCAGATCGGCGCCATCACCACCGATCAGATCATCGCGCTGTCCACCGCCCAGGTGCGCAGCCTGAGTTCGGCCACGCTGGGCGCGTTGTCGACCGAGCAGGTGGCCGCCATCGAAGCGATCGACATTGCCGCGCTGGCCAGCAACCAGATCGTTGCCCTGACCAGTAACCAGCTGGGCGCACTGACCGCAACGCAGTTCGCCGCCATCAGCACCAAGATCCTGTCGGCGCTGACCACGCGCCAGGTGGCAGCCTTGTCCACCGACCAGATCGACAGCCTGGCTTCGCTGTCGCCGCTCACCACGGCGCAAATCAGGGCGCTCCACTCCGACCAGATCAGCAACCTGCTGCTGTCGCAGATCGCCACACTGAAAACCAACCAGCTGACCGCGTTCACCAGCACCCAGGCGCAGGCGCTGACCACCGACCAGGTGGTGGCACTAAGCACCGCGCAGATTCGCGGCCTGGGCAGCGCGGCGCTGGCCACGCTGACCCTCGATCAAATCACCGCCATCGAGCTGATCGACATTGCCGCGCTGTCCACCGCACAGGTGGCGGCACTGCGCACCGACCAGATCCAGGTGCTGACGACCGACCAGTTGTCGGCCTTCACCGCGCAGGAAGTGGCGGCGCTGACCACCAAACAACTGAGTGTGATGAACACCGACCAGTTTGCCGCACTGGGTTCGCTGGGCAATCTCGGCACTAAGCAGATCGCCGGCATGTCGCAGGCGCAGATTCAGGCACTGTCGCTGGCGCAGATCGCCGCGCTGAAGACCAACCAGCTGGCGGCGCTGAACAGCCAGCAGATCACCTGGCTGACCACGGATCAGATTCCGGCGCTGTCCACCGCGCAGATCCGTTCGCTGTCGACGCGCGCGATCGGCGCATTGTCGGGCGATCAGCTGAATGCACTGGAAGACGTTGACCTGCGCGCCTTTACCAGCGCCCAGATCGGCGCACTGAACAGCGTGCAGATGGCGGCGCTGGACGTGCTCAAATATGGCGTGCTGACCACCCAGGAAATCGCCGCGCTGACCACGCGCCAGATCACCTACCTGGCGGACAACCAGTTGGCCGCGCTGAGCAGCCTGGCGGTGCTGACCACCGCCCAGATTCGCGCCCTCGCGCCCACCCAGCTGACCAATATGGCGACCGGCACCTTTGCCGGCTTCAAGACCAGCCAGCTGGCGGCGCTGGTCAGCAGTCAGGCCGCCGGCCTGACCAATGACCAGCTGATCGCGCTCAACACCGCGCAATTCCGCGCGCTGTCGACCGCCGCCCTGTCGCAGCTGGACCAAGGCAAGCTGAACGCCGTCGAGGTGGAAGACTTTGCCGCCATGAGCACCACCCAGCTGCGCGCGCTGACGCTGACGCAGATGCCGTTCCTGCTGACCGACCAGCTGCACGCACTGACCACCGCCCAGGTGGCGGCGTTCACGCCAGCACAACTGGCGGCGATGACCGACGATCAGAAAAAAGCCTTCCTGCCCGAACTGGTGGACTACACCACGGCACAGATCGCCACGATGTCGACCACCGAGATCCAGGCGCTGACTGACGACGACATCGCCTCGCTGAGCACCAGGCAGATCGCCGCGCTGACCTCGCTGCAAGTATCGGTGTTGCTGCCTAACCAGCTGACCGCGCTAAGCGGTGCACAGTTCGGCGCGCTGACGACCAAAGCCATCACCGGCCTCGACGCGGCCAATATTGGCGCCATCGACGCCGAGGACTTCGCCGCGCTGAAATCGGCGCAAGTAGCCACCCTCAGCGCCGCCCAACTGGCCACCATCACCAGCGACCAGATCGCCGCGCTCAGCAGCCAGGGTACGGCCGGCCTGAAAGCCTCGCAGATCCCGACGCTGACCGGCGAGCAGTTGAACGCGCTGAGCTACATCGGCATGCTGAACACGGCGCAAATTCGCGCCCTGAGCGCCACCCAGCTGCCTGAACTGTCGCAGGCACAGATCGCCGCGCTCAACACCAGGCAGATCGCCGCGCTGAGCAACACGCAAACGCCGCTGCTGACGTCGGACCAGATCATCGCGCTGCAAACCGCCGACCTGATCGCCATGAACACCCGCGCGCTGCAGGCGCTGCTGCAGGAGCAGATCGCCGCCATCGAGGGCGAAGACCTGGCCGCGCTGAAATCGGCGCAGATCGCCGCGCTGACCAACGACCAGCTGACCTGGCTGACGACCGACCAGTTTGGTTTCCTGAGCAGCAGCGCCGTGGCCGGCCTGACGGTTAACCAGATCCATGTACTGACGCCGGATCAGATCATCGCCATGACCGGCGGCCAGTTGCGTGCGCTGAGCACCAAGGCCATCGCCGCGCTGGACCCGACCCAGTTCCAGGCCATCGAAGCAGCCGATATGGCCAGCCTGAGCACCGCGCAAATCGTCGCACTGGGCACGGCCGACATGCTGAGCATCACCGACGAGCAACTGCAAGGGCTGACTTCGGCCCAGGTACGCGCCCTCACGACCGCTCAGGTCAGCACGCTGACGCAGGCGCAACTGGCGCTGTTCCCGCTCGGCTGGCTAACCACCAAGCAACTGCCTGGCCTGACCACCGGCAACATCGAGTTGCTGGACGACGCCCAGGTAGCGGCGCTGACTACCGTGCAAATTGCCGCGCTGTCCACCAAGCAGGTCGCCTCGCTGACCACGCACCAGATCCAGTTGTTGAGTGTGCAGCAATGGAAGGCCATGAGCACCAACGGCATCCGCACGCTGAGTGCCGACCAGCTAGGCGCGCTGGAAGAGGACGACCTGAAAGCGCTGAGCAGCAAGCAGTTTGCCGCGCTGACCACGGCGCAGATCCAGTTGCTGTCACTAGACCAGATGGGCCAGCTGACCACGCAGGAAATCGCCTCGATGACCGCAGCGCAGATCAAGGCCCTGAGCACCGACCAGCTGGCCGGTCTGAGCACCCTGAATCCGCTGACCACGCTGCAATTCAGCTCGCTGACCAGCACCCAGTTGCAATCGCTGGACGCCGCCCACATCGCCACGTTGCAGACACGCCAGATTGCCTCGCTGACCAAGTCGCAGGTGCAGAACCTCGGCACCGAGCAAGTGGTGGCGCTGACCACCGCGCAAGTGCGTTCGCTGGCGCTGGCCTCGATCACCGGCCTGACCAGCGACCAGGTGACCGTCATGGAACTGGAAGACGTGCAGGCGCTGAGCTCGGCCCAATTGGGCACGCTGAACACGCTGCAAATCACCTCGCTGACGCTGGAACAGCTGGCAGGCCTGAAATCGGCGCAACTGCCGGGCCTGACCGCCAACGACATCAAGGCCTTCGGCACCGACCAGCTGAATGCGCTGTCCACGCTGGGCACGCTGAACGCCGCGCAAGTCGCCGCGCTGACCACCGATCAGCTGAGTGTACTGGACGAGGACAGTTTCCAGTCGCTGCGATCGGCGCAGATGGCGGGACTGAACACCAAGCAGGTGGCAGCACTGTCAACCGACCAACTGAGCAACCTGACCACTGCCCAGATCAGCGGGCTGCAGCTGACCTACCTGACCACCGATCAGATTCCCCTGCTGAGCCTGACTTCCGTGAAAGGCCTCACCACCACGCAGATCGCCGCGCTGAAATCCACCCAACTGGGCGCGCTGACCGCCGACCAGTTGAACGCGCTGTCGACCCGTGCGCTGGCGTCGTTGTCGCAGACCCAGATCAAGGGCCTGACCACCGACCAGATTTCCGGCTTCTCGACGCTGAGCGGTTTCACCACGGCGCAGCTACCTGGGCTGACCTCGGCACAGATTGCCGCGCTTGGCGACGACCTGTTCGATACGCTGAGCACGCGCCAGCTGGGCGTGCTGACGTCGGCGCAGGCGCTGGGCCTGACCACCGGCCAGATCAACACGCTCAGCACGCGCGACATGGCGTCGCTGTCGACCGCCGCGCTGAACGCGCTGAATTCCGACCAGGTGGCGGCGCTGGACGCCACCGACCTGGCCGCGTTGAAGACGACGCAGATCATCGCGCTGAAAGCGCCGCTGATCGGCCTGCTCAGCGCCGACCAGGTGGCCACCTTCACTACCGGCCAGCTGAAGTCGATGGTGGCGACACAGCTGAAAGCGCTGTCGACCGACCAGTTGGCCGCGCTCAACCAGGCGCAGATGACCACCCTGCTGACCAGTCCGCAGAAAGCCGCACTGTCGTCGGACCAGATCGCCACGCTGACGGCCAGCCCGCTGGTGCTCGACCTGGACGGCAACGGCATCAGTACGCTAAGCATCAACGCCGGTGTGCGTTTCGACATCCGCGCCAATGGCAGCAAGGTCAACACCGGCTGGGTCGGTTCCGGCGACGGCCTGCTGGCACTGGATCGCAACGGCGATGGCCAGATCAACGACGGCAGCGAGCTGTTCGGCACCTCGACCAACAGCGGCGCCGGCGGCAAGAGCGCCAACGGCTTCGCCGCGCTGGGCGAGCTGGACACCAACCATGACGGCATCATCGACAGCCAGGACGCGCAGTACGGCGACCTGCGTGTATGGGTGGACGCCAACGCCGACGGCATCAGCCAGGCCGACGAACTGAAGACGCTGGCCTCGTTGAACATCGCCAGCCTGACGGTGCCGGCGCAAGCCTCGAACGACTTCGACAACGGCAACTGGATTGGCCTGCGTTCCAGCTACACCAGCACCGACGGCAGCACGCACCAGGTGGCCGACGTCTGGTTCCAGGCCGGCCGCGCCAGCGACGCCAGCGCCCTCAGTTCAGCGATCGGCAGCTACGCCCAGCAAGCCGACAGCACCAGCACCGCAGCCGGCCAGCTGACGCTGAACAGCAAGCCGACAAGCAGCTTGGGTGGCAACGTCGCCGCACTGGCCGCGCAGCTGCAGCAATACCACGCCGCAAGCGCGCTCAGCGGCGCCGCGACGGCCCAGCACGACGACTGGCTGCGCAAGCAAACCAGCGCCAGCCAAGGCCTCCTCGCCGCCGCCAAGTAACCCCCATCCGGGGGTCAGTTCTGCCAAACGTACACGAGCTCATGTACATTTGGCAGAACTGACCCCGGATGGATAAAAAAAAGCCAGCTTGCAAGCTGGCTTTTTTGTGCGCGGAGGCGGAGTTAGCTGATGTAGTTGAACAGCGATAGGCCGGACATCGTGGTGAACGATTTCTGCGCCGCTGTCAGCGTGGTCTGCTGCTGGGTGAACAGCGAGATCGCGGCCGTGTAATCCAGGTCCTGCAGGTTGGACAAGGTGGTCGCGTATTGCAGGCCCAGATCGTCGCCGGAGCTGTCCAGGTAGTCCAGCTCCTTCAGCCGCGAGCCGACCGCCGCCTGCACCGACAGCACATTGTCGGTGGCGTTGTCGATGTTGACCTGCAACTGGTTCAGCATATTGTTGATCTGCGAGTTGCCAGGCGGCCCATCGCCCGGCGAGCGCAAGGCGTCGATGAAGCTCTGTACCGTGGTGAAGATCGATTGCTTGGTCGACGGCTCCACCGCAAAGCTGTCGCCATCGGCCGGGTCGCCCTTGACGTCAAATTGCACGCCGTCAAAGCTGATGTTCTGGCCGCTAACGTAGGGCTGCGGCTCGGCCGGTATCGGCGTTGGCGGCACCAGGTCGCCGGTGGTCATGTCGGTAATCGTGTAGGTGGTCTGCTTCGGCACGCCCGGCGTTTCCGGCACCACCTGAAAATTGATCTGGTATTTGTGGCCGGTCAGCAGCGTGGGATCCTTGACCGAGCCGGCGCTGATGATGCCGGTGCCGCCACGCTCGTAATTGCCGGCGTCCGGCGTGGTGACGAACTTGCCGTTGCCGGTCGGATTGGTTTCAAATACCGAGGTGCCGGAATCGGTGATGGCAATGCTGCGGGTCGAACCCACTTGCAGCGAACGCTGGCCCTGGTCGCCTGAATAGTCAGCGCCAGTGGCGGTCTTGGTGAACGGCAGCGTGGTCGATTTGTAGCCGGCGAACACATAGCCGCCAACGCCATCACTGGTGTTGGCCACGCCCAGCAGATCGGCCAGCCGCGCTTCCAGTTCGGTCGCCACCGAGGCCAGGTCGGACGGCGTGTAGGAGCCGTTGCCAGCCTTCACCGCCAGGTCCTTGATGTCCTGCAGAATGGAGGTGGTGCTGGCCAGCGCCGTGGTTTCCGCCGTCAGCAAGGCCTTGGCGTTGGAACGGTTGGTGGCCAGTTGTGTATTCAGCGATTGCGACTGCGTTACTTCCAGCGCCCGCGCGCTGGCGATCGGGTCGTCGGCCGCCGTCAGGTTCTTGCGCCCGGTCGACAGTTGCTGCTGCGTGCGCGCCATCGAGGACGACAGCGACGTAATCTGCGTCGAGCCGATGTCGAATATCGTTTTGGTGCTGATGCGCATAATCATGGTACTAGCCTCTTCCTTTGGTTGCCTTAGTTGCCTTAGTTGCCCAGGCTGAGCAAGGTGTCAAACAGCTGGCTGGCCACCTGCATCACCTTGCCGCTGGCCTGGTAGGCCTGCTGATAGCGCAGCAGGTTGGCCGCTTCCTCGTCCAGGTTGACGCCGGAGACCGCCTGTTGCGAATTGGTGGCCTGCTTGACGGCGGCGTCGGCTGCCGTGCCGGCGATCTGCGATTCGCGCGCCTTGGTGCCGACCACGTTGACCATCTGTGCGTAAGTCGACTGGAAAGTCGCCTTGCCGTTGTTCAGGACGTTCTTGGTCTGCAATGCGGCCAGCAAGGCACCATTGCGGCTGTCGCCGACGCCGCTGGTATTGGGGCCGACGGTGAAAGTATCCTGGTCGGCCGGCGTGCCGCTGATCGCGAAGCTGACGCCGCCGACGCTGATGTTGGCGCCGTCGGTGTACGGCACCGGCGTGCCGGCCGGATACACGGTCGCCGTGCCATTGACGGTGACCGTGACGTCCTGGTCGGCCGGGAAGCCGGACAGCGTGCCGGCGGCCTTGTCGAAGGTCAGCGTCACCGGCGCCGTCAGCGCATTGCCGGGCGTCAAATAATTCTGGTCGACCGTGCCGGCCGTGATCTTGCCGTTGCCGGCATTGGTGGTCGGCGCGGCGGTGGTGACCGGCGCCGCCAGCGCGATCTTGGCCGGGTCCTTGATCGCCACCGTCAGGCTGCCGGCGGCGTTGTAGGTCGGCCGCACCAGGAAGTTGTCCTTGGCGGCCGGCGTACCGCTGATGCTGTAGGAGACGCCGTCGATCACCTGCGGTTCGGTCTGCGGGAACGGATTGATCTGCGTGACTTTGCCGTCGCTCTTGCGGGTGACGTTGAAGTTGGTGCCGTCGTAATCGACGCTGTAGTCGCTGGCGGTCAGCGCGCTGGCGTCGGTGATCACCGCCTTCACTTCTGCTGTGCTGGCGCCGGAATTGCGCGTGCTCGGGCCGACATAGGCTTCGATCGGATTGAAGAAGTTGGTGCCCAGCGCATCGTTCTGGTCCTGGCCCAGCACGTGCTGGGCATTGAAGGCGGTGGCCAGGCCGGCTGCCACCTGGCCTAGCGCGTTTTGCGCCTTGTCCAGCGCGTCGTTGCGGAATTCCAGGATGCCGCCCAGCTGGCCGCCTGTAAACACCGAATCCGGCAGTTCACTGAAGCTGCCGCTGGGTGTCTGGTAGCCGATGGTGACGCGGCCGGCATCGGTCGGCGAGTTCGCCGTCGTCAGCTGGAAAGCGCTGTTGCCCACCACCAGCGGCTGGCCGGTGCCGAACTGGACGTTCAGCATATTGTTGTCGCCTTGCGTGACGTTGATCTTGACCAGCTTGTTCAGCTCGGTCAGCATCTGGTCGCGCTTGTCCAGCAGGTCGTTCGGCGCGGCGGTGCTGGTGGTCAGCCCGGCGATCGTGTTATTGATGTCAGCAATCTGCTTGGCGTAGGCGTTGATCTCGTTGACGCTGGAAGTGATGGTGCTATTGACGCCAGCCTGCATCTCGTTCAGCCGGGCGCTCATGCCCTGGAAACGCGCCGCCAGCGATTCCGCGTTCGACAGCAGCGACTGGCGCGCCGCCACCGACGCCGGGTTGGCGGTGGCGTCCTGCACACCGGCGAAGAAGTCCTGCAGCGCCGGCGACAGGCCGGCGGTCGGATCGGCCAGCAGATTGTCGATCTGGCTGATTTGTTGGCTATAAGTGTTCAGCGCCGCCTGGTTGGCCTCGGCATTACGCAGCGAGGTGGCCAGGAAGTTGTCGTAATAGCGGCGCACAGCCTGAATCTCGGTGCCCGTGCCAACAAAGCCGAAGCCCTGGTACTGGGTACCGGTATCGCCCTGGATGGCCACCTGGCGGTTGTAGCCGGCGGTATTGGCGTTGGTAATATTGTTGCCGGTGGTCGATAAACCCACCTGGGCTGCCAACAAACCGCTTTTACCGATGCTGAGTAGACTCATAATAAATTCGCTTTAAGTAGTGAGGTTTACGGCAGCATTTGCCGAAACTTGATCATCCAGCCAGCGAGCGCTTGATGATGCTGGTCAACTTGTTGGCATAGTTGGGGTCGGTGGCGTAGCCAGCCTTCTGCAAACCCTGGGCGAAACTGGCGGCGTCACCGGCGCTGGCCAGCACTTTTTCATAGCGGGGGTTGCTAGTAATCAACTTTGCATAATCCTTGAAACTGTCCGCATAGCTGTCGTAGGCGCGGAAACGCTCGACCTTGGTTTGCGCCTTGCCGTTCACGTATTCGGTGGTGGTGGCCTCGACCACCTTGCCTTTCCAGTCGGCGCTGGCCTTGATGCCAAACAGGTTGTGGCTGCTGCTGCCGTCGCGCGCCTTGATCTCGCGCCGGCCCCAGCCGGACTCCAGCGCCGCCTGGCCCAGCATGAACTTGGCCGGGATGCCGGTGGCCTTGCTGGCCTCTTCCGCGTGCGACGCCAGTTTTTCCTGGAAGCTGCGCACATGCGGCGCCTGCGAGCCTTTGTTGGCGCTGGCAGCGGCGTCGGTGCTGCTGGTGGCGGTGGCGGCCGCATTGCCGCCGGCGGCGGCGATTGCGCGCTGCAGCTTGGCATCCATCAGGCTGGCCATGCCGGCAAAGCTGCCGCCGTTGGCGCCGCTGCTCTTGTCGGCGGCCTCGCCGCCGATGGCCAGCGCCTGGTTGTCGGTCTGCCTGGACAGCTGACGCACCAGCATGTCGGCCAGGCCGATGCCCTTCTTGGCGATGTTCTGGCTGGTCTGCTGGTCCAGCATGGTCTGGAAGGTCTTGCTCTGCTGGCTGTCCATCATGCCGTCCTGCGGCGTGGCTTCACGCATGCTCTTCAGCATCATGTTGACGAACATGGCTTCGAACTGGGTCGACGCGGTTTTCAGCGCCTCCGGGCTGCCGGCGCGCGCCGACTGCTTGAGGCTGCCCATATCGCGCAGGTCCAGCGCGAATTTGCCGCTCAGGTCATTGGAGGTGGAAGTTTGGCTGGCCATGGTTCACCCGCTTAAATAATTTCCAGTTCGGCACGCAGCGAACCTGCGGCCTTCATTGCCTGCAAGATCGACAGCAGGTCTTGCGGCGTGGCGCCGATGGCGTTGAGCGCCTTCACCACCTCAGCCAGCGAGGCGCCGCCCTTGACCAGCATGACCTTGCCAGCATCTTGCTTGATGCCAACTTGCGGATTCTGCGTGACCACCGTGCGGCCGCCGGACAGCGGGTTCGGCTGGCTCACCTGGGTGTCGGCGTTGACTGATACTGACAGATTGCCGTGGGAAATGGCGCACGTCTCCAGCGTCACAGCGCGGTTCATCACTACCGAGCCGGTGCGGGCGTTCATGATGACCTTGGCCGGCTGCTCGGCCGGATTCACCTGCATGTCCTGCAAGGTGCCGATGAAAGTCACGCGCTGGTCGCTGCTGCTGGGCGCCTGCACGCGGATCACGCGGCTGTCCAGCGCATAGGCGATGCCGGCGCCGTATTTGTCGTTGATGGCTTCGACCATGCGGCTGGCGGTGGCGAAGTCGGCGTTGTTGAGCTCCAGCTTGATCATATTCCCTTCGCCCAGGCTGGTGGCCACCGCGCGCTCGACGGTAGCACCGCCGGAAATCTTGCCCACGCTCAGGTGGTTGACGGTCAGCGAGCTGCCGCCGCCACCGCCGCCGGCTTGCACGCCTACGCCGCCGACCAGCACATTGCCTTGTGCCATGCCGTACACCTGGCCGTCCGCACCTTTCAGTGGCGTCATCAGCAACGTGCCGCCACGCAAACTCTTGGCATTACCCATCGACGATACCGTGATGTCCAGCTGTTGCCCAGGCTGGGCAAACGGCGGCAGCGTCGCGGTCACCATCACGGCGGCGACGTTCTTCAGCTGTAACTGGCTGCCGCCCTGCGGCAGGTTGACGCCCAGTTGCTGCAGCATGGAAATCACGCTTTGCACGGTGAACGGGGTTTGCGTGGTCTGGTCGCCCGAACCGTCGAGGCCGACCACCAGGCCGTAGCCCAGCAACTGGTTGTTACGCACGCCGGCGATGCTGGCCAGGTCCTTGATGCGCTCGGCCTGGCTCAGCGGCGCCAACAGCGTCAGGCACACCAGCAGCGCAGCTTTGAGTGAAGTTTTCATGATCATCAGAACGGCAGCAGGCTTTGGAAGAAGCGCGACGCCATCGACGACACTTCAGCGCGGTCGATGGAGTTGGCGGTGCGGTATTCGACGCGGGCGTCAGCCACTGCGGTCGACGACACGGTGTTGCCGGTGGCGATGCTGTCCGGGTTAATCATGCCGGAGAAGCGGATGTACTCGGTGCCCTTGTTCATGCCGACCTGCTTCTCGCCGGCGACGATCAGGTTGCCGTTGCTCAGCACCTCCACCACAGTGATGCCCATGGTGCCGGTGAAGGCATTGCTGGCGGTCTGCGCATCGCCATCCGTATACGTGTTTTCGCTCGACACCGACAGCGGATTACCGAAAGTGCTTTGCAGCTTCTTCGGCAAGGCGGCCGATACGCTGCCCGACTTGTTGCCGGACGCCGTGCCGCTCTTGTTGGCCGAAGTGCGTTCGGTGATCACCAGCGTCAGCACGTCACCGATATGGCGCGCACGGCGGTCTTCGAACACCGGGCGGAATGCCGATGCCTGGTAGATGGCGCCGTTGTTCGGCACCGCCTGCAACTGCTCGCTGGTCAGCGGGCGCGCGCTCTTCGGACCGGAAACGATGGAGCTGGGAGTGGCGGCGCAACCGCTGAGCACGGCGGCGGCGATAAACAGGGAGATGGCGTGTTTCATGATCTGTTCCTTACATTTGCGACAGCTTCTGCAGCATCTGGTCGGAGGTGGTGATGGCCTTGGAGTTGATTTCGTAGGCGCGCTGGGTCTGGATCATATTGACCATCTCCTCCACCACGTTGACGTTGGAGGTTTCCACATAGCCTTGCAGGATCAGGCCGGTGCCATTGGTACCCGGCGTGTTCTGCTGCGGCGCACCGGAAGCGGTGGTTTCCACGTACAGGTTCTCGCCCTTGGATTCCAGGCCGGTCGGATTGATGAAGGTGGCCAGCTGCAAGCTGCCCAGCTGCTGGGTGGTGGTGGCGCCGTTGGCGCCGGAGATGTTGACCGAGACGGTGCCATCGCGCGCCACGGTGATCGATTGCGCGGTGATCGGGATGGTGATGGCCGGTTGCAGCACAAAGCCTTCCGAGGTCACCATCTGGCCGTTGTTATCGCGCTGGAACGAGCCGTCGCGGGTGTAGGCGGTGGTGCCATCCGGCAGCAGCACGGTGAAGAAGCCGCTGCCGTTGACCATGATGTCCTTGTCGTTGCCGGTGGACTGGGGATTGCCCTGGGTGTGGATGCGCTCGATGGCGACCGGGCGCACGCCGGTACCGAGCTGCATGCCGGAGGGCAGATTGGTCTGCTGCGACGACAGCGCGCCCGGCTGGCGGATATTCTGGTACAGCAGATCCTCGAAGACGGCGCGTGACTTTTTGAAACCGTTGGTGCTGACGTTGGCCAGATTATTGGACGTGACGTCCATCTGCGTCTGCTGCGCTTCCATGCCAGTCTTGGCGATCCATAACGAACGTATCATGTTGCTTCTCCCAATGCCGGATGAACATACACCTGTTCATCCCATGCAAGCATTATGCGGGAGAGGACGTCAACTCAAAGCGAGGATCTGGGTGGCTTTTGCGGCGTTATTCTCGGCGTTCTTCATCAGGCTCATTTGCATTTCAAACTGCCTTGCCAGGCTGATCATGTTGACCATGGAATCCACCGGATTGACATTGCTGCCTTCCAGCACGCCATCGACCACGCGCACATTCGGGTCGTTCTCGGCCGGCGTGCCATCGGCCTGGCGGAACAGGCCGTCATCGCCGCGGATCAGGCCCTTGACGTCCGGATTGACCAGTTTCAGCCGCCCCAGCACGTTGGAAGGGCCTGGCTCGAAATTGTCGTTGACCACGCTCACCGTGCCATCGCTGGCGATGGTGATCTTGGTGTCCGGCGGCACCGCGATCGGGCCGCCGTCGCCGATCAGCGTTTGCCCGCTGGTAGTCTGCAGGATGCCGTTTTCGGTGATCTTCAAACTGCCGTTGCGGGTGTAGGCTTCCGAACCGTCGGCCGATTGCACCGCCAGCCAGCCCTGGTCGCGCACGGCAATGTCGAGCGCGCGGCCAGTGGTTTCCATCGGCCCGGAACGGAAGTCCGAGCCGACCGTGGAATCGACCACGAAGGCGCGCGTCGGCAAGCCCTCCGACACCACCGGCACCGCGCGGAAGCTGTCCAGCTGGGCGCGGAAGCCGGTGGTGGTGGCATTGGCCAGGTTGTTCGACACGGTGGCCTGCTGCTCCATCACGTGTCGCGCACCAGTCATTGCCGTATAGACGAGACGGTCCATGGCCTACCCCTCTATTAACGCAGATTGACCAGCGTTTGCAGGATCGAGTCCTCGGTCTTGATGGTCTGCGCATTCGCCTGGTAGACGCGCTGCGCGGTGATCATGTTGACCAGTTCGGCCGTCAGGTCGGTGTTCGAGGTTTCCACCATGCTGGAACGCAGCTGGCCCATCGAACCCGCGTTGGGCACGCCCACGGTTGGCGGACCGGAGGCCGCGCTTTCCGACCAGGCATTGTTGCCGAGTGGCGTCAGGCCGTCGACGCTGGCGAAGTTGGCCATGGCGATCTGACCCATCGCGCGCGACTTGCCGTTGCTGTACTGGCCCAGGATGACGCCGTTCTCGTCGATCGAGTAACGCTGCCAGGAGCCGGCCGAGTAACCGTTCTGGACCGAGCCCAGGTCGTTGGTGACGCTACCGTACTGGGTGGTCTTGTCAAAGGTGGTGGCGATGGTCATCGGCTCCTGCGCGCCGGTGTCCGGGAAGATCGGCAGCTGGATCTGGAACGGCAGCGTCTGCGGCGGCTCCATCAAGGCCATTGCCTGCGGATCCAGCGCGCCGGTCTTGGTGAACACCAGCGTGCCGACCTTGACCGCTGGCACGGTGATGGAGGCGGCCAGCAGACCGTTGATCTGGTCCGGCGTCTTGCCGGTGATCGAGCCGGTGGCACCCGGATCGATCGCGTCATAGGCGGCGGTAATGCCCGCGATCTGGTCTTCCGTGGCGCCAGCCGCGCCAGCGGCATTGATCATGGCGTCGCGCGCGGCAGCCGCATAGGCGCCAGCGGCGGCAGCAATGGTTTCCGGCACCGGCGGCACCGCCTTGACGGCATTGTTGTATTCCAGGCGCGCGGCGACCACGGTCTCATCGCTATTGACCGAGGCGGCGACGCCGGCCGAAACGATTTCCTTGTTGTCGGCGGCGGCGTACACATCCCACTGGTTGGCATCGGTCTTGACGTAGTAAGTGGTCATGACGTGCGAGGTGCCCAGCGAATCGTACACGTTCAGCACGGTCTGCTTGTTGTAGCTGGTCGGATCGTTGGCGTCGAACGGCACGGTTTCCGGGACTTTTTCAGCCGAGCTCAGGTTCAGCTGGAAGTTGGCCTCGGTGGTTTCCACCGGTTTCAGGTCGGACTTGTCCAGCGTCAGCGGCACGGGTGCGCCCAACTGGATCACGCCGGCGGTATTCGCCAGGTAACCGGTCAGCACAGCGCCCTGCGCATTGACCAGCGTGTGGGTATTGTCTTCGTGGAACTGGCCGTTGCGCGAATACTGTACCGCGCCGTTGACCACCAGGCGGAAGAAGCCGCCGCCATTGATCGCCACGTCCAGCGGATTGCTGCTGCTCTCAAGATTACCTTGCGTGAATTGCTGCGCCAGCTTGGATACGGTCACACCGATACCCGGGTTGTTGCCGGAAACGCCGTTCAGCGAGTTGGCGTACAGGTCGGCAAACTGTGCTTGCGAGCTCTTGAAGCCCACGGTGCTGGCATTGGCGATATTGTTGCCAATGACGTCCAGCGATTTGGATGCAGCATTCAAGCCGCTCAGCCCTTGTTGGAACATGGTATTCCCCTATCTAGGTGTGATACTGCTTACAGAACTTCCTTGATTTCGCTCATGCTGAAATGGCCGAGCGAAGTATTCAGTTTGACGCCGCTGGCGCCGGTCGACACGCTGGCCACTGCGGCCAGTTGCAGCGGCGTCGCGGTCAGTGCGCTGCCGGCAGTCTTGGCGGTGACGGCAAAGGTATAGTTGCCGGCCGCCGCGTAGGTGGTCTTGTCGTCCTTCAGGCCGTCCCAGGTGATCGGGTAGGTACCGGCCTCGGCGTTGGTCATGCTCATGGTGCGCACGGTCTTGCCGGCGCTGTCCTTGATTTCGATTGTCACCTCTTGCGAATCGGACGCCAGTTCAACGCCAAACACGCTGGAGCTGGTGGTCTTGCCGTCTTCATCGGTGGTGCTGCTCAGCGTGATGCCCTTGCCTTCCACCAGCACGCCCTTGCCGATCATGCTGATGGCGGTGGACGACTGGGTGCTGGCGATGTCGCTGCGCAGCGACTCCAGCGTGGCGTTGACCTTGTTGATGCCGGTCACGGTCGACAGCTGCGCCAGCTGGCTGGTCATGGCCGCGTTGTCCATCGGATTCAGCGGGTCCTGGTTCTTCAGCTGCGTCACCAGCAGCTTCATGAATTTATCCTGGTCCGCCTGCACGCTGTCGGTCGAGGTGGTGGTGCTGGTGGTGGTCGTGCTGTTCAGGTTGACCGGGGTATCGATAATGCCGCTAACGCTCATGATGGCCTCTTGTTATTGGATTAGTTTTGACCGATGGTCAGGGTTTTCAACAGCAGCGACTTGGCCGCGTTCATGGTTTCCACATTGGTCTGGTAGGAGCGCGAGGCCGACAGCATATTGACCATCTCGTCCACCACGTTCACATTCGGCATCGTCACATAGCCGTTTTCGTCGGCGGCCGGATGCTTGGGGTCATACATCATTTTCATCGGCGACTGGTCTTCCACCACCTGCTTGACCCGCACGCCGGTGGAGGTGCCGCCGTTGGTCGGCGTCTGCGCCTCGAACACCACCTGGCGCGCGCGGTACGCCTCACCGCTGGCGCTGGTGGCGGAGTCGGCATTGGCCAGGTTGGAGGCCACTACGTTCAGGCGCTGCGCTTGCGCGCTCATCGCCGAACCCGACACATCAAAGATTTTAAATAGCGACATGATTAATTCCCTGGCTGGATGGCGGCCAGCATCGATTTGATCTGGCCATTAATCGCATTAATCCCGGCCTCGTAGCGCAGCGCGTTGTCGGCAAACTGGTTACGCTCGACATCCATGTCCACCGTGTTGCCGTCCACCGCGCCCTGCACCACGCCGCGATACAGCAGCGGCGTGCCATCGGCCAGCGTACCGGCGACTTGCAGGGGGTTGGGGAAATGCTTGGGCGCGGTGGTCTTCAGGCTTTGCTGCGCGTTCGGATCGGCCTTGTCCATGGCCGCCTGCAGCGCGCTGCTGAAGTCGATATCGCGCGCCTTGTAATTCGGTGTGTCAGCGTTGGCAATATTGGAGGCAATGACACTCTGGCGCGCCGAGCGCAGGCTCAAGGCGTTCTCATTGAAGCGCATATAATCGTCTAACTTGCTGCCGAGCATGATTCGCTCCCCTTCCACATTGATGACAGGTTCGATGATACGGAGTTGCCCTGCGCTGCCATCGACCGATAAGCCCGGTTTTTCCTGCCTTATTCCACGCTTCAAGTTCACCCCGTCCCTCTATGATGGCAACATTGAACGGGAAACCCACACCATGAAACCACGTCTGCTGATTACCACGCTGTTGGCTGCCGCACTCAGCGCCAACGCCGCCGCCCAGCCGGGGCGCCAGGAAGTGGCCGCGCTGAAGAGCACGGTCGAGCAATTCCTGCAGGTGCAGGCCGGCGGCCTGCCGGGCCAGGTCACGGTCACCGTTGGTGCGATTGATCCGCGCCTCAACCTGGCCGCCTGCGCCGACCCGCAAGCCTTCTTCATGCCAGGCGCGCGCGCCTGGGGCAAGACCACGGTTGGCGTGCGCTGTGCGACGCCTTCCACGTGGACGGTATATATTCAGGCCAACGTCACGGTGGTCGGCGACTACATCGCCGCCGCCGCGCCGCTGGTCCAGGGCCAGCCGATTGACGCCAGCCAGCTGACCGTGCTGAAGGGCGATCTGACAATGTTGCCAGCAGGTGTAGCCACCGACGCGAGCCAGGTGATCGGCCGCAGCGCCACGGTATCGTTGCCTCCTGGAACGCCTTTGCGGCTGGATACCTTGCGCAGCAAGCCGGTGGTGCAGTCCGGCCAGCTGGTGCGGCTGGTGTCCAGCGGCAGCAATTTCAGCGTGTCGGCCGAGGGCCGGGCGATGAGCACGGCCGGCGACGGCCAGGTGGTGCAGGTAAGGACCGGCAATGGCCAGCAGATTACCGGCATTGCCAAGCGTGGCGGCATGGTTGAGGTAGCATTTTGAGCAAGACCTGCCTAAAGTTTCCGGCCAGGCCGCCGTTACCGACTCAGATCCCGGAGTTTCGTACTCCTCGCTGAGAAGGAAATGCTGTGAAAGTCAACGACTCATTAAAGAGCACCCCAGGCCTGCCATCGACGCCGGCAGCCAATGGTGCGACCGCGCGCGGCGCGGAAAAAGCGGCGCAAACCGCGTCGACCAATGTCGCATCGGACAATGTGCGCCTGTCCTCGCAAGGCCAGGCAATGGCGGCCAGTTCTGCCAGCGGCGCCAACGCCGTGTTCGACACCAAAAAAGTCGAACGCATCAAGTTGGCAATCGCCGATGGCCAGTTCCAGGTCAACTCGGAAAAAGTAGCGGATGGCTTGCTGGATACCGTCAAGGATCTGCTGCACTCAAGAAAACGATAGGATTACCATGACCACCGTCACCCCGCTGAACAGCCTGCGCGAAGAAGAGCAAATCATGTCCACCTTGCTGGACTTGCTGCGCCAGGAACAGCAACTGCTGGTGACGGCGGAAATCGAAGGCCTGCCGGCCATCACCACCCGCAAGACCGCGCTGGTCACGCAAATGACCCTGTTGTCCGCGCAACGTCACCGCTCGCTGGGCAAATGCGGCTATCCCGCAGAGGAAGCCGGCATGGACGCGTGGATCGGGGCCAGCGGCGAGGCGCGCGACGAATCGGCCAGCCTGTGGCAGGCGCTGCTGCAACATACGCGCGAAGCCAAGGAACTGAACCGCATCAACGGCATGCTGATCAACAAGCAGATGGGCCACACCCAGGACGCGCTGCAAACGCTGCGTCCGCACAACGCCAGCGCCAACAATTTCTACGGCCCGAGCGGCATCTCCACTTCCGTCCCGCGCAGCCGCGGCTTCCTCGCCGGCTAACTCCCCCCGCGCATGCCAGGGTCTGACACTCGCAGGCGCAGGGTTACGGCGTTGGCAATTCCGTTGCAGGATCGGGAATCCCCGAAAGTATCGTCACCGCCACGCGCCGGTTGCGCGCACGCCCCTCGGCCGTATCATTGCCGGCCACCGGCTGGTTGGCGCTGAAGCCGACTGCGCTCAAGCGCCCTGGCGCCACGCCGGCATCAATGAACAGCCGCACGACACTGCTGGCGCGCACCGCCGACAACTCCCAGTTGGAGGGAAAACGTGGATTGGCAATCGGCTGATTGTCGGTGTGCCCTTCCACCTGCACATTGTGGCTGTCGGCCGCCAGCAGGCTGGCCACCGCGCGCAAGGCTTCCACCGATTGCGGCATCAGCCGCGCATCGCCCGGATCGAACAGCACCGAGGCGTTGATCTCGACGCTGACGCCGCGACTGTTCTGCGTCACCCGCACCTTACCCTCTTTGACCAGCGGCGCCATGGTCGACAGCAGATCCTGCGCCAGCCTGGTCATGTGTTCTTTTTCCTTGCGCAGCATCTCGGTGCGGCGCTTCAGGCCGGGATTCGGAATGGGCAGGTTCTGCACCTGGGTATTGACCGGCGTGGCCGAACCCTGGCCGCCGAAGGCATTACCCAGCGCATCGGAAAACACCTTGTACTTGCCGATGTTGACCGCCGAAATCGCATACATGACGACAAAGAAGGCAAACAGCAGCGTGATGAAATCCGCGTAGGAAATCAGCCAGCGTTCATGGTTCTCCGGTTCATCGTCGAACTTCCGGCGGGCGCGGCGGTATTGCATGTCAATGCTCCCGCATCAGCGTGGCGATGCGCTCGTCGATGACGCGCGTGTGGTCGCCGGTGGCGATATCGTAGAACACCTGCGCCGCAATCTCCTGCTGGTGCACGGCCTGGGTGACGATGGCCTTCAGCTTGTTGGCGATCGGGTAGAAGAACAGATTGGCCAGGCCAACGCCGTAGATGGTCGAGACAAACGCGATGGCGATGCCGGAACCCAGCTTGCTGGGATCGGTGAGGTTTTCCATCACATGGATCAGGCCCAGCACCGCGCCGAGGATGCCGATGGTCGGCGAATAGCCGGCCGCCGATTCCCAGATGCGCACCGCCTGCCGCTCCGCCGTTTCATAGGCGGTGATTTCGGTGTCCAGCAACTGGCGCAGTTTCTCCGGCGCGATGCCGTCGACGATCAGGCGCAGGCCCTTGACGTTGAACTGGTCCTTGGAAGCCAGCATATAGCGCTCCAGCGACAGCAGGCCGTCGCGGCGCGCCGCCTGGTTCCAGGCGTTGATGTCGCGCGCCAGCGCGGCGCGGCTATCCTTGGGCGGCGCGAACACCAGACGCAGCATGCGGATGCCGCGCACAAACGTCTTGAAGCGGGTTTGCAGCAGCACGGCGCCAAAGGTGCCGATCACCACGATGGCGAACGCCGCCGGCTGCAACAGGGAGCTGAGCTTGCCCCCCTCCATGGTCTGGCCGACAATGATGCCGGCCAGCGCCAGCAGGACGCCGGCTACACTGGCCCAGTCCAAGACCGCTCCCGGAGTGAGGCGCGCAGACGCGCCACAGCTTGCGTATGCAATTGCGATACGCGCGATTCGGATACGCCCATCACGGCGCCAATTTCTTTCAAGTTGAGCTCCTCTTCGTAGTACAAGCCCATCAGCATCTTCTCGCGCTCCGGCAACATGTCGATGGCATCGATCACCGCCTGGCGGAAGTCGCCGTCCAGCAGCGAGCGCAGCGGGTCAGCGTCTTCATCCGTGGCGTAACGGTCGAGGAAGCTATCGTTGCCGTCGTCGTCATGGAAATCCTCGTAGTACACCAGCTGGTGGCCGCCGCCGTCGCCCAGCAGTTCCTGGTAGTCGGCCAGCGACAGCTTGAGCGATTTGGCCACTTCCGATTCGCTTGGCGGCCGGCCCAGGCGCTGCTGCAGCGTCGACATCGCCGCCTCGACCTTGCGCATATTCTGCCGCAGCGACCGCGGCAGCCAGTCGCTGCTGCGCAACTCATCCAGCATGGCGCCACGGATGCGCAGCACCGCGTAGGTCTCGAATTGTGCGCCGTGGGTTTCTTCGTAACGGCTGATGGCGTCCAACAGGCCGATCATCCCGGCTTGCACCAGATCGTCGACTTCGACGCTGGGCGGCAGTTTCGCCTTCATGTGGTGGGCCAGGCGCTTGACCAACGGCATATGCTCCGTCAGCAAGGTGTCCTTGTCCGCTTTCCCTTTTACCGTATACATTCGAATATTTATTATTTAATCAAGCGCGCAGTTGGTTGTTTCCCCCCAGCGCAAAGCGGCCCGCCAGTTGACGGAACGCGACAGAAGCCCCAGCCAGCGGAAACGCATCGACCACCGCACGCCCCAAGCGCGCTGCGCGTTGCAGGTACTCATCCGCCGGCACCGATCCCATCGACACCAGGTTGACGGCCAGGTAACGACTTGCCGCCTGTGCCATATTATCGTAAACCACTGTTGCTTCGTCTTCAGACGCCCCGGTGACCAGAATTCCGAACGGCCGGCGGCCAAGTTCCTGGTTCAGCCGCTTAATCATACTGTACGCCGCCTTGATCGAGGTAGCGCTATTGGAAACTTGCACCACGATATCCGAGCTGGCCATGATCGGCACCGGGAAGGCGTCGCCGTCGAATTCGCCGTCGACCAGCACCATGCCGGTCTGCTTGGCCAGCACATCGAAGGCCTTGGCCAGGCGCCGGGTGTCGTCCGGGCCGGAGCGCGACGTGCCGCGCGTCATCGAGGCCACCGCGAAACCCTGCGGCACCTGGTGGATCACCTGGTTCAGCGCACATTCCTGGCGCGCCACGTTCAACAGGCTGTGGCCGCCATCGACGCCAAGCCGGCTGGCGACGCCGTGGGCACTGGCGCAGGCGTCGACGATCAGCACGTCGTTGCCGGCGCGGGACAGCGAGGCGCCCAGGTTGACCAGCATGGAACCCTTGTCATCCTGCGGCGCCGCCGACAGGAAGGTGACGATGCGGGGCTGCGGCCCCGCCAGCATGCGGCGCAGTCCCTCCGCCTGGTCAAAATTGAAGTTAGCCAAGGTGCACCTCGCGCTCGGCGGCGAGGCCGAAACCTGCTCCACTCATCAGCAGCGGCAGTTCCGCGTCCTGATACTGGGTGTTGACGATGTCGCGCTTCAGCTTGAAGGCGCGGTCGATCAGGTAGGCCGGATCGGCCAGGTGCAGGTCTTCCGGCACGCGCTGGCCGTTGGACACGTAGAACAGGTTCAGCTTGTGGCGGATCACCACGTCCAGCGCATTGCCGATCGCGGCCGCCTCGTCCAGCTTGGTCATGATGCAGCCGGCCAGGCCGCTGCCCTGGTAGGCGCGCACCACTTCGCTCAGGGTTTCCTGGGTGGCGGTGGCGTTCAGGCACAGCAGACGCTTGACGTTGCTGCCGGCGCCTTGCAGCATCGATACCTGCTCGGTGACCATCTGGTCGCGCTGGCTGACGCCAACGGTATCGATCAGCACAGTGTGCTTGTTCCTCAGTTCTTTCAAGGCGATGCGCAGGTCGGCTTCGTCTTTCACCGAATGCACCATCACGCCGAGGATCTTGCCGTAGATGCGCAGTTGTTCATGCGCGCCGATACGGTAGGCATCGGTGGTGATCAGCGCCAGCTTGTCCGGGCCGTGGCGCATCACGCAGCGCGCCGCCAGCTTGGCGGTGCTGGTGGTCTTGCCAACGCCGGTCGGGCCGACCAGCGCGAACACGCCGCCCTGGTCGATCAGCGCGTCTTCATTGGCCATGGTCTGCAGGTTGCGCGTGAGGACGGTCTTGATCCAGCGCAGGCTGTCGGCGGCGTCGCGGCCGGCCGGCAGTTTTTCGATCAGGTAGCGCGCGAGGCTGGCCGAGAAACCGGCCGCCAGCATTTCGCGCAGCACGGCGGTCTTCTGCGGTTCGCGCGCTTGCGTCGCGCCCCACGACAGCTCGGCCAGCTGGGTTTCCATCATGCCGCGCATGGCGCGGATTTCACTCATCATGCCGCTCATCTCGACGGCAGCGGATTCCTTGGCGCTGGCGACAGCAGCGCTGACCATGGCGGCGATCTGGCTGGCATCGATGGCCGGCGCGGCTTTCGGCTGTGGCGCTGGCGCAGGCGCAGGCGCAGCGGCGGCGACCTTGGTGGCCAGCGACGAGTGCGAGGCGACCACGCGGCGCTGCGGCTGTTGCGGCAGGCTGGCCGGACGTGGTGCAACAGACGCAGCGACCGGCGGCGACATATGCGGCAATTCCTCTTCGAAACGCGGCTCGACGCGGCTGGCGGTGATCGGAGCGCCCAGGTCCAGCGATGGCGCTGGCTCGGCCATCGGCGAGTGCGGTGCTGGCATCGCCAGCGAGGCGGCGTCGTCATTCGCCAGCGCGAGGATTTCAACGATGCCGTCGGATTGACGGTTGGACAGGATCACGGCGTCGGGGCCGAGGGATTCGCGGACTTTGCGCAGCGCTTCGCGGGAAGTCGGTGCGGTAAATTTTTTAACGTTCATGACCGTCTCTCAAGGGAACCAGGTTGAGCAGCACGCCTGCCAATCGCAAGCGCCTTACTCCAATGATTCCATTATTGACGATGCACTCTGGAAACGATCTGATGAACAGGGGCAGAAATGGGCCGTATTTCAGTCGCCGAAAACCTCACCGAGCGATCACGCATCGACGAAGCTCAGCGCCCATGCCGACAGCTGCTGCAAATCCGCCTGCGCCACCCGCTCAGCCACCACCACATCCAGCGGCCCGAAGCGCTAGCCAGCTGCGACAACAGCAACTCAGCCAGTCCCTCTTGTCTTCCCTCTTGTCGTCCTTCCTTCAGTCCCTTCCGCCGTCCTTGGCGCAAGCCTTTACCGATTGCCTGGCGTTCAAGAATAGTCAGATAAGTCATGCTTTCTCTCCTTTGCAGAGCCACCGCACCGCGCATATACAAGTTTTGCAAGCCCTCTGGCAAGCGCATCATCCAATCAATCACTTTGAAAAAATTGATGATACGCTGCCTATCCCATTGGCGTGCGTACAAAAGCTTGGTCAACCGCCATTTGGCAATCCGGCGCTGATGAACGCTATGCCTGGTCTGCTGCGTCAGCAAATGCGCCGCAGTAAGCAATGCAAACGGATTATGATGCGCCAGCAATTCCTGGATGCGCCCAGCATAATCCTGCAGCTTAGCAATGGGAAAAGACAGCCGCATTTCACAGCCCAGCAATTCGTAGGCATACGACGACGGCCGCCATCGTGCGCCTTTATCCGCCAGCACGGCCATGCTAGCAAGGGGCCGGCGGTAACGGTCATACACCCGGTAGTGATAAACAATTCAGGGAAATGGCCGGCCACCGCTTCCTTCCATGGCGTGTCGTAATCGTCATCCATGCAGGTAGTCTAGGCCGCCTGCATGGATGCGTAACGAGCTGGATCAAGCCGGCTGCTGGCCCACCAGTGCGGTAACGCGGATGGTTTTGCTTTCCGGGATTTCGGCGTGCGACAACACCTTCAGCTGCGGCAGTGAGCGGCGCAGGAAGCGCGACAGCAAGGCACGCAACGGTCCCGGCACCAGCAGCACCGGCGTCAGGCCCAGCGCTTCCTGTTGTTGCGTCGCCGAGGCGGCCTGCTGCGCGATGGTGTCCGCCAGCCCCGGCTCGATGCCGGCGCCATCCGGGCCGCTGGCCGCCAGTGCCTGCATCAGCAGGCGTTCCAGGCGGTTATCCAGCGTCATCACCGACAGCTCGCCGGCGCCAGGGAATAGCTGCTGCACGATGGCCCGGCCCAGCGCGATCCGCACCAGCGCGGTCAGGTCGCCCGGGTCCTGCGTGTGCACCGCGTGCTCGGCCAGCGTCTCGATGATGGTGCGCATGTCGCGGATATGCACGCCTTCCGTCAGCAGGTTTTGCAGCACCTTCTGCAGCGTCGAAATCGACACCATCTTCGGCACCAGGTCCTCCACCAGCTTCGGCGACTCCTTGCCCAGGTGATCCAGCAGCGACTGCACCTCCGCCCGGCCCAGCAGCTCCGACGCGTGGGTGGTGATCAGGTGATTCAGGTGGGTCGCCACCACCGTGCCGGCGTCCACCACGGTGTAGCCCAAGCCCTGCGCCTGATCGCGCAAGCTGGCGTCGATCCACACCGCCGGCAGGCCGAACGCCGGATCGGTGGTCACCATGCCCTGCAGCGTGCCGGTCGCCATGCCCGGATTAATCGCCAGGAACTGGCCGTTGAACGCCTCGCCGGCACCCACTTCCACGCCCTTCAATGCGATACGGTAGGCCGATGGCTTCAGCTCCAGGTTGTCACGGATGTGCACCGGCGGCGCCAGGAAGCCCACCTCCTGCGCAAACTTCTTGCGAATGCCCTTGATGCGCTTCAGCAGCTCGCCGCCCTGGGTTTTATCCACCAGCGGAATCAGGCGATAGCCGACCTCCAGGCCCAGCGTATCGACCGGCATGATGTCCTGCCAGCTGGCTTCTTCCTGCTCGGCCGCCGCAGCAGCAGCCGGCGCGGCAGCTTCGGCCGCCGCCGTCTCGGCCGCCACCTTGCTGACTTTTTTCTTCGACATCAGATAAGCCGAGCCGCCCAGTGCACCGGCCAGTGCCAGGAACACCAGATTCGGCATGCCGGGAATCAGGCCCATGCCACCGATGATGCCAGCCGTGATGTACAGCACTTCCGGCTTGGCAAACAGCTCGCCCACCAACTGGCCGCCGATGTCCTGGTCATTCGCCACGCGCGACACCACGATACCGGCCGCGATCGAAATGATCAGCGAAGGAATCTGCGCCACCAGGCCGTCACCGATGGCCAGCAGCGTGTAGTTCTTGGTGGCGTCGGCAAACGGCATGTCGTGCTGGATCACGCCGACCAGCAGGCCGCCGACCACGTTAATCACCGTCACCAGAATACCGGCCACCGCGTCGCCGCGCACATACTTCGAAGCACCGTCCATCGCGCCGTAGAATTCCGCTTCCATCGACACTTCGCTGCGGCGCTTTTTCGCCTCGGCTTCGCCGATCAGGCCGGCGTTCAGGTCGGCGTCAATCGCCATCTGCTTGCCTGGCATCGCGTCCAGGGCGAAGCGCGCGCCCACCTCGGCAATACGCCCCGCACCCTTGGTCACCACCACAAAGTTGATGATGGTCAGGATGATGAACACCACGATACCGACCGTGTAGTTACCGCCGATCAGGAAGTGGCCGAAGGCTTCGATCACCTTGCCGGCCGCATCGGCGCCGGTATGGCCTTCGGTCAGCACAATACGGGTCGAGGCCACGTTCAGCGACAGGCGCAACATGGTCGATACCAGCAGGATGGTCGGGAAGGACATGAAGTCCAGCGGCTTGATCGTGTACAGCGCGGTCAGCAGCACGATCACCGACAGGGCGATGTTAAAACTGAAGAACAGGTCCAGCACGAACGCCGGCAACGGCAGGATCATCATCGCCAGCAGCATGATGATCAGGACAGGCGCCGCCAGGCTGGCCTTGTTCTGCGACGAGGCCAGGCTTTGCAGCCATGGTGGTAACTTCACGTTGCTGAGGGCGTTCATGCGGATGCTCCGTTATTCAAATCTGGTTGGGCGCCGTGCTTGGGGATGAAGGCTGGATTCAGCGGGTCCATGGTCGGCGGCACATCGAGTTTCTTCGGTTCTTCCGGACGGTTGCCGCCGCTGCGGTTGAACAGCCGCAGCTGGAACACATAGGCCAGCACTTCCGCCACCGCAGCGTACAGCTGCTCCGGAATCTCGTCGCCGATCTCGGTATGCTTGTGCAGCGCACGCGCCAGCGCCGGCGCCTCCAGCAAGGCCACCTTGTTTTCCTTGCCGATTTCGCGGATTCTTGCCGCCACTTCGTCGGTGCCCTTGGCCACCACTTTCGGCGCGCCGCGCATATTGTCGTCGTACTTCAACGCCACCGCATAGTGGGTCGGGTTGGTGACGATGACATCGGCGGTCGGCACATCGGCCATCATGCGGCGTTTCGCCATCTCGCGCTGCAACTGGCGGATCTTGCCCTTGATCTGCGGATTGCCGTCGGATTCCTTGGATTCCTGGATCAGTTCCTGGCGCGTCATCTTCAGCTTGTCGGCGTAGTGCCACATCTGGTACGGCGCATCGATGGCGGCGATCAGGCCCAGCGCGCCGACGATGAACATGAAGGCGGCCGCCAGCATATTGGCGGTGTGGGCGATGCCCAGCTTGAGCGGCTCGACCGACAGGCCGATCACCGCATCCTTGTACTTGAGCACCACCAGCCAGGCGACAAAGCCGACCACCACCGTCTTCAGGATGGCCTTGACCAGCTCGACCAGCGCGTTCTTCGAGAACATATTGCTGATGCCGCTGACCGGATTGAGCTTGTTGAAATTCGGCATAAACGACTTGGAACTGAACAGCCAGCCGCCCACCACCAGCGGCGACGCCAGCGCCACCACCATCACCGCCACACCCAGCGGCAGGCAGGCGATCAGCACTTGCACCAGGTCCCTGGTAATGCGACGAAAAAGCACCTCGGCATTGAAGATCTGTTCCTGGTCCAGCGTCAGGCCGGACACCAGCACCGCCTCCAGCTGGCGGATCACCGAGTCACCCATCATCCACAGGCCGGCGCCGGCCGCCATCAGCACGGTAAACGTCGCCACTTCCCGCGAGCGCGGAACGTCGCCTTCTTCACGCGCCTGCTCAAGGCGCTTCGCTGACGCGGGTTCTGTTTTTTCTGCGTCGCTGTCTTCTGCCATGTTGGGTCTGCCTGCTGCGTAGGTTAATCTTCGACAGTGCCATTATCGATGGCGGCAGGACAGGAGCATCGGTGGAATACGGCGGGTTTTCACCGCCATATCCACGATTCCATGGGGAAATTAAATCGCTTTGACGGTCTGCTCGATGGCGCCGAACACCGACTTGCCGTCGTCCAGCATCTCGATGCGGATGGTGTCGCCGAAGGCCATGAAAGGCGTCACCGGCGCGCCGCCGGCGATCATTTCCAGGCAGCGCTGCTCGGCGATGCAGGAATAACCACGTTTGGCGTCCTTGTTGGACACCGTGCCGGAACCGATGATGGCACCGGCGCGCACATTGCGCGTCTTGGCCAGGTGGGCAATCAGTTGTGGGAAATTGAACACCATGTCGACGCCGGCCTGCGGCTTGCCGACCAGCTTGTCGTTCCAGGTGGACAGCAGCGGCAGGTGCACCTTGCCGCCCTTCCAGGCGTCGCCCAGTTCGTCCGGCGTCACCGCCACCGGCGAGAAGCTGGTGGCTGGCTTGGATTGCAGGAAGCCGAAACCTTTCGCCAGCTCGTCCGGAATCAGGTTGCGCAGCGATACGTCATTCGCCAGCATCAGCAGGCGGATGCGCTGGTGCGCCTGGTCGGCCGTTGCGCCCATCGGCACATCGTCGGTGATCACGCACACTTCCGCTTCGAAATCGATGCCCCACTCCTCGCGCGCCAGCATGATGTCGTCGGTCGGGCCGAGGAAATCGTCGCTGCCGCCCTGGTACATCAGCGGCTCCTCCCAGAACGAGGCCGGCATCTCGGCGCCGCGCGCCTTGCGCACCAGCTCGACGTGGTTGACGTAGGCCGAGCCGTCGGCCCACTGGTAGGCGCGCGGTAGCGGCGCCATGCAGTTCTGCGCTTCAAAGTCGAAGCTACGGCGGCCGCCACCGCGATTCAGTTCCTGATAGATGGCGTCCAGTTGCGGCGAGATAAAGGTCCAGTCGTCCAGCGCGTGTTGCAGCGTGCGGGCGACGCCGTCGGCCAGCTGCGCGGTTTTCAGGTCGCGCGAGACCACCATCAGCTGGCCGTCACGGGTGCCGTCTTTCAGGGTAGCGAGTTTCATGCGGGGGCCAGCAGGGCTAGTTGTTCGGGGCTGAGGTAGCACCAGTCGCCCTCTTCGAGGTTCAGCGCAGACAGCTCCAGGCCACCGATGGCGGAGCGGTGCAGGGCCGAGCAATGGTTGCCGGCAGCCGCCAGCATGCGCTTGACCTGGTGATACTTGCCCTGCTCCAGCACGATTTCCAGCTGATGCTCGCCGCGCTTGATGCAGGTTTGCGCCGCCAGCGGCGCCGGCTCGTCGTGCAGCTTGACGCCGGCCAGCAATTCAGCGATCAGCGCATCGGTCACCGGCTCGGCGGTGGTGGCCTGGTAAATCTTCGGCACATGGCGCTTCGGCGACGATTGTGCGTGGATAAAGGCGCCATCGTCGGACATCAGCAGCATGCCGGTGGTGTCGTGGTCGAGCCGGCCAACCGGCTGCACTTCGCGCCAGGTGAACTCTTCCGGCAGCAAGGTCAGCACGCCCGGATGGTGGCTGGGCTTGCGCGAGCACTCATAATTCTGCGGCTTGAACAGCGCGATGTAGACGTGTTCACGGTACACCACCTCTTCGTCGAACAGCTTGAACACCAGGCCGTCGGTCTCGATGGATTCTTTAAAGTTGTCGTGCACCACGCCATTGATGGTGACTTCGCCGTCCTCAATCAGGGAGCGGCAGTATTTGCGGGTGCCATAGCCCTGCGATTGCAGGATGCGGTCCAAGGATAATTTACTCATGGGCGCGATTTTACAGGATGTATGCATCATTGACGTACATCAAGCCATGCTCAGTTTCTATTGATAGACTGAAACTGCATTAGGAATTCGCCTACTGCACATCGGAATACTCAGCAGGACTAACCATGACTTCTATTGCCAACCCAGCGGCGCAAGCCCAGGCCGCCCTCCACCGTACCGAGTTGCTGCTGGAGCGCTGCCGCAATGGCCAGGCGCCTTTCAGCGCCCAGTCGCTGTGGCACAACTCCCAGCAAACGCTATTCCTGGCCTGGCTGGACGCCGGCGGCTTTACGCAAGCCGAGGCTGAAAAAGAAAACAGCGGCACAGAGCCGCTGTTTTCAGCCCCACAAAGGGACTCGAAAGAGGAATTTAAATTCTCTCTGGTCCGCATCGACGATGCGGTTGAGTAGTTCCGTCAAATCATCTTGAAGCAAGAACGTGCTGACAACATGTTAGTGTTTATATCGGCCCCCCTTGGAAAGAACTACAACACCAATATAGTTCACCACATCGGATATGCAAGTAAAAAGGAGGCTGTATTGATAATGTTAATCGCTGAGCCAGTGGTCCTGTAACGCAGGCTAACGCAGTGCCGGACGCACCGCGTCCACCGCCGATTTCATCGCGCCAGCGCCCATGGCGGCGCCGAATTTCTTCAGCACGCGTTCCTGCAAGCCTTCGTGCGTGGTGTAGTCGACAATGTCCTCGGCCTTGACGACGTCGCGCGCCACCGAGTCGACCGTGCCATAGGCATCGGCCAGGCCCATGTCGATCGAATGGGCGCCGGTCCAGAACAGGCCGGAGAACATGTCCGGGGTTTCTTTCAGGCGTTTGCCGCGGCCGGTGCGCACCACGTCGATGAATTGCTGGTGGATTTCGTTCAGCATTTCCTGGGCGTGCTGCTTGTGCTTTTCGGTGACCGGGCTGAACGGATCCATGAAACCCTTGTTCTCGCCGGCGGTCAGCAGGCGGCGCTCGACGCCCAGCTTGTCCATCGCGCCGGTGAAGCCGAAGCCGTCCATCAGCACGCCGATCGAGCCGATGATGCTGGCCTTGTTGACGTAAATGCGGTCGGCGCCGGCGGCAATGTAGTAGCAGCCGGACGCGCAGATCTCGTCCACCACCACGTACAGCGGCTTGCCCGGATAGCCCTTGCGCAGGCGCACCATCTCGTCGACGATCATGCCGGCCTGCACCGGGCTGCCGCCGGGACTATTAATATGCAGCACCACGGCCACCGAGCCAGTGTCTGAAAAGGCCTTGTTCAGCGCCGGAATCACCACGCCAGCCGAGCCGCTGCCCTCCGATTCGATGGCGCCTTCGACTTCAATCAGTGCCGTGTGGCGGCCCAGCGTTTCGCTGTCCGAACCGGTCCAGCTGATGTCGAAATAGGCGCTCAGCGCAAACACGATCACCAGCAGCGTCATCGCCTTGAAGAAGATGCTCCAGCGGCGCGATGCCTTTTGCTCTTTTAGCGTGGCAAACACCAGTTTTTCCAGCACGTCGCGCTCCCAGTTGGCAGCGGCCGGCTTGCCCGGTGGCGGCAATGGTAGTGGTGGCGGGGATGGCGGATTGGTATCGAGGTTATCGCTCATGGCGTGCTTCTTGTTGGTTTTTAATCAGGCGCGCGCTGGGCGCACGTACTCATCCGGTTGCCAGTAAATCTGCTGATCATGCTCGACCACCGCGATCGGACGCAGCCGTCCGCCACGGCAGGGGCCGCCGGCGCACTGCCCGGTTTCCGGAACGTACACGGCGCCATGGGTCGAACACATCAGGTACAGCTTGCTGGATTCAAAGAACTCGCCTTCGGCCCAGTCGAGTTCGATCGGCACGTGGGCGCAGCGGTTCAGGTAGGCATACGCCTTGTCACCGTGGCGCACCACAAAGCCGGTGGCATCATCGCCGCCGGCCGTCAGTGCGAAACGCACACCCTTGCCGCCGTTCTCGATGGCGTCCGAGGCACAGATCAGGATCTCATCCATCAGGCGTGCTCGCTTAGCCATTGGTGCAGCTCGGCCACCGTCCGCGCCGAATACAGCGGCGCGCAGGCGTGCAGCTGCTCGACCGGATGCGCACCGTACTCGACCGCAATACCGGCCGCACCAGCGTTGCTGGCCATCAGCAGATCATGGGTAGTATCGCCGATCATCACGGTACGCCGCATATCCTGCCCCAATTCCCGCGTCAGCTCTTGCAACATGGCCGGATGTGGCTTGGAAAAAGTTTCGTCGGCGCAGCGCGTGGCGTCGAACAGCGACAGTACCTTGACATCATTCATGGCACGGTTCAGGCCCACCCGGCTCTTGCCGGTGGCAACCGCCAGGAAATAACCGTTCTGCGACAGGTCTTCCAGCATGTCGTGCACGCCGGGGAACAGACTGATCTCGTGGTCGCGCGACAGGAAGTGATAACGGTAGCGTTCCACCATGCGCGGATAGTAGGACGGATCAATTTCCGGCAACACCGCCTGCATCGCCTCATGCAGGCCGAGGCCGATGACATGCGCCGCCATCTCGTCGCGCGGCACCGGCAGCGACAGGTCGCGCGCGGCAGCCTGGATGCACTTGACGATGGTAGACGTCGAATCCATCAAGGTGCCATCCCAATCGAAGACGATCAGATCAAATTGCTTTCTTGCCATGTGTTTGCGATTAGTTAAGAGGTTTGCCCAAGCTTACCAAGAATCGCTCACATTCGGCGGCCAAAGGCGCATTGAGCGTCATCTTTTTGCCGGATTCCGGATGGGTAAACGTAATCTGATGGGCGTGCAGGAACATGCGCTTCAGCGCGCCGCGCGTATCGCTGGCTTTTTGCAGCGCCTTATTCAGCGGGAAATCGCCGTACTTGTCGTCACCCAGGATGGGGAAGCCGGAAGATGACAGATGAACGCGGATCTGGTGCGTGCGGCCGGTCTTCAGTTCGGCCTCCAGCAGCGCATAGCCGTCGAATTTCTTCAGCAGCGAGAAGATCGTGTGCGATGGCTGGCCGCCCTCGTCCGACACAGTGACGCGGCGTTCGCCGTCGGCCGTGGTGTACTTGTGCAGCGCCAGCTTGATGTGCTGACGGGTGTTTTTCCAGTCGCCGGCCACCATGGTCAGGTAACGCTTGTCGGTGTCGCCGTCGCGCATCTGCTCATGCAGGCTGGTCAGCGCTGAGCGTTTCTTTGCCAGCAACAGCAGCCCCGAGGTTTCGCGGTCCAGGCGGTGCACCAGTTCGAGGAACTTGGCGTCCGGGCGCGACGCCCGCAACTGCTCGATGACGCCAAACGACACGCCGGAGCCGCCATGCACGGCCACGCCGGCCGGCTTGTCGATCACCAGCAGATGGCTGTCCTCGAAAATAATCTTGAATTCGGCGGCCGGAACGTGATGCTCCGGTTTTTCCGCCAGGCGGATAGGCGGAATCCGCACGACATCGCCTTGTACCAGACGGTACAGCTGGTCGATACGACCTTTGTTAACGCGCACTTCTCCCGAGCGCAGGATGCGATAGACGTGGCTTTTCGGCACGCCTTTGCAAACACGCAACAGGTAGTTATCGATCCGTTGACCGGCTTCTTCTTCAGTGATGGTGACGAATTGGGCTTGCAGCGGGGCGGACGTTGAAGCGGGAACAACATCTTTTTGCATCTTCATTTGCTCTGTCTTCCCAGAAATCTCTCTAAGTCCTTCATTTTGAATATATAATCGTTACGCTGCGGTTCAAACTGCGGCAAGTGTAAGAATAAAAGCATATTTTACACAGGGGCGTCTCCACTGGCCTCGCCAAATTGCAAATTCAGAGGAAAAAATGTATACGCACCACCCCTGTCCGAGTCAGGGTTGCACCGTAGTTGTAATCGGATGGCGACAGGGATGCTGAAAAAGATTGATTGGATAGTAAGGATAAAGTCCGGTCAGCCAGATCATAGGTTTGGGCTGGCCGGTTGATGAGAAGTTGATAACGCTTGCCGTTTTTGCCAGACCCCATGCTCACTGCAAGCTCGACGGAAGGCTGAAACCCAGCCTGTTACCGAAGTTGCAATACTTGTAATGTAAGCCTGGTCGAGATCTGGCCATTTAGACGCTGCTCTCCGTCTGTTCTTTTCTGCCGTCCGTCGGGGCCGCATGGAGAACTACAGATGAAGCGAGCACTCGGCATGTCGATCAACCTCATGCGCCCAGTTGCGGCTGCCTGCGCGGCCGCACAGGATGGGCATACCCACCATAATCATTCCGATTCTCGCGTATATCCCTGTAGCTTGCCGCACCGGTCCTAAGAAACCGGACGGCATCGATGGCCCAAGGGTCGCGGAGTTAATAAAAATGAAACGCATGTTATTTAACGCTACGCAGCAAGAAGAACTGCGCGTAGCGATTGTCGATGGTCAGAAACTGATCGATATCGACATCGAAACCGCCGGACGCGAACAGCGCAAGTCCAACATCTACAAAGGCGTGATCACCCGCATCGAACCGTCGCTGGAAGCTTGCTTCGTCAGCTATGGCGAAGATCGCCACGGTTTCCTGCCCTTCAAGGAAGTAGCACGTACTTACTTCCGTGAAGGTGTGGATGTGCGCAACGCCACCATCAAGGATGCGCTGCGCGAGGGCCAGGAAATCATGGTCCAGGTGGAAAAGGAAGAACGCGGTAACAAGGGCGCCGCCCTGACCTCCTTCGTCTCGCTGGCCGGCCGTTACCTGGTGCTGATGCCGAACAACCCGCGCGGTGGTGGTGTTTCCCGCCGTGTCGAAGGTGAAGAGCGCCAGGAACTGCGCGAAACCATGGACAAGCTGGACCTGCCACCAGGCATGTCGGTAATTGCCCGCACCGCCGGCATCGGCCGCAATGTCGATGAACTGCAGTGGGACTTGAACTACCTGATGCAACTGTGGCGCGCCATCGAAGGCGCCGGCAAGTCGGCGTCGGGCGCCTTCCTGATCTACCAGGAATCGTCGCTGGTAATCCGCGCGATCCGCGACTACTTCCAGCCGGACATCGGCGAGATCCTGATCGACACCGACGAGATCTACGAGCAGGCCCACCAGTTCATGAGCCACGTGATGCCCGACATGGTGCACCGTGTAAAACGCTACAGCGACGACGTGCCGCTGTTCTCGCGTTTCCAGATTGAACACCAGATCGAAACCGCCTACAGCCGCACCGTGCCGTTGCCATCCGGCGGCGCCATCGTCATCGACCACACCGAGGCGCTGGTCTCGGTCGACGTCAACTCGGCCCGCGCCACCCGCGGTTCCGACATCGAAACCACCGCTTTCAACACCAACTGCGAAGCGGCTGAAGAAGTCGCCCGCCAGCTGCGCCTGCGCGACCTGGGCGGCCTGATCGTGATCGACTTCATCGACATGGAAGTGGCCAAGAACCAGCGCGAAGTCGAACAGCGCCTGAAAGACGCGCTGCACCACGACCGTGCCCGCGTTCAGATGGGCAAGATTTCCCGCTTCGGCCTGATGGAACTGTCGCGTCAGCGCCTGCGTCCGTCGCTGTCGGAAGGTTCGCACGTTGCCTGCCCACGCTGCTCGGGCACTGGCCACATCCGCGATACCGAATCGTCGGCACTGCAAGTGCTGCGCATCATCCAGGAAGAGGCGATGAAGGAAAACTCGGCCACCATCCACGTGCAAGTGCCGGTGGATGTGGCAGCCTTCCTGCTGAACGAAAAGCGCAGCGAAGTGCTGAAGATCGAGACGCGCCACCGCATCAACGTCATCCTGGTGCCGAACAAGCACCTGGAAACCCCGCACTACAAGCTGGAGCGCATCAAGCACGACGATCCGCGCCTGGAAGACAGCGCCGCCAGCTACTCGCTGGCCGAGCAGGCGGAAACCGATATGGCCTATAGCAAGCGCCAGAAGGAAGAAACCAAGCCACGCCAGGAAGCCATGGTCAAGACCATCACCCCTGAGCAGCCAGCACCGCTGGTCGAGCGCAAGCCGAGCGACACCGTCATCAAGCCAGCGCCGGCCCCAGTGCCAGCGCCAGCCGAGCAAGGCTTCTTCGCCAAGCTGATCGGTTTCTTCACCGGCAAGCCAGCCACCCCTGCCCTGCCGCAGCAGCCGACCATCGTGGTCAAGGCGCCTGCTGGCGGCGAGCGTGGCGACCGCAACGCCCGTGGCCCACGCGGCCGCAGCCGTAATGGCAAAGGTGGCCGTGGCGAGCGCGACGAGAAAGAAGCCGGCGCTACCCGCGCTGGTGCTGCTGCTGGCCAGGAAGAAGGCAAGGCAGCGGACGCCAATGGCTGTCCACCACGTCAGCCGCGTCCACCACGCGAGCCACGCGAAGGCCGTGAACCACGCGAGGGCCGCGAGGCACGTGAACCGCGCGAGCCGCGTGACCCGGCCGTCGAAGGCCAGGGCCGCGAGCGTGCGGAACGCGCCGAGCGTCCAGAGCGCGGTGAGCGCCCACCACGTCAGCCACGCGAACCGCGCGGCGACAAGGCACCCGTCGAAGCCAAAGTGGAAGAGTTGGCACTGAACGCCGCCGTCGCATCGACCGGTCCGGCAACTGACGCTGCCGCCAGCATCCTGAAATCGGCGCCAAACGCCGGTCCTGAGGGGGATGAGAACGACGTCGTAGGTGAAGGCGATGAGCCACGCCGTCGCCGTCGCCGTGGTGGCCGCAACCGCAATCGCCGTGAACGCGAAGGCGTTGAAGGCGTTGAAGGTCAGGAAGAAGTCGCAGGCGAAGCGGGTGAGCAGACTGAACTGAGCTTTGCTCCGCCAGTCGCAACCACTGCAGTAGCTGCTGCCGAGACCGTGACCGCCGCAGCGGAAGTGGCGCCAGCCACACCAGTCGCCGAGCCAGTCGTCAGCGCAGCACCGGCTGCCGTGGCCGAGCCAGTTGCCGCCCCTGCCGCTGAACCGGTTGCCGCAGCGGAATCCGTTGCTGCCGCCGAGCCAGTCGCCGCCGCTGAGCCGGCAGCCACCGCGCCAGTTGCCGCCGCCGAAGCAGTCGTCGCCGCTGAACCAGTCGCTGCGTCCGCGCCGGTCGTCACCACCGAACCGGTGGTCGCTGCCGAGCCTGTAATCGCTGCCGAACCAGTGGCAGCCGCCACCCCTGTGGCAACCGCAGCGCCAGTCGTGGCCGCCGAACCGGTCGCTGCCGTGGCAGTTGCTCCAGTGGAAGCCGCACCAGCGCTGGCAGCACCGGCAGCCAAGCCAGCCGTGGCGGAAGTCGCGGTTGTCGAGCCGGTTGCTGAGCCAATAGCCGCTCCGGTGGCGCCAGTTGCCCCGGCCGAGCCAGTCGCTGTAGCGGCTGCCGCCCCGGTCGTGGAAGCGCCGGCCCCGGCGCCAGTTGCAGCCCAGCCAGCACCGGCGCCTGTGGCAGCACCAGCGCCAGCTGCGCCGGTTGACCTGCAAGCAGTGCTTGGTTCCGCCGGCCTGACGCTGGCAGCAACCGATCCAGCCAAGCTGCGCGCCGCCCAGGACGCCGCTGCGCAGGTCGTGCAACCTGCCCGCGTACCACGCGAACGCAAGCCGCTGCCACCGCAAATTGACGAGCCATTGATCCAGGTCGATACGCGCCGATAATCCGGTCCAGCAAATAAAAAAGGGAAGCTTGATGCTTCCCTTTTTTATTTCCGAGCAATTGCTCAGTCCGGAAATTATCGCCAACAATCACATTAATTGAATATTTTATTAATTAAATATTAATTCAATTGTCACGAATAATCACGCAGCATACGAAAGTAAGCCTACAGCCACATGAAGAAGAATTCAGAAGGTTTCCCGAAGGATTGTAAATTGATGATAGGATACAGTTGCAGTACCAAATCAGCAACAGTAGCCAATATCGCGATTTCCGGGGCAACTACGCCGGTTACACTGGCAAACTCTTATTGACCATCATTAACTAGATTCACGCCACTATTAATGCGCTCAAACCAAAAACTTAATCATGGCTCCACCGCCAAAACGCTAGGCCTGGCCGCCGTCAGTCTGCTGGTACTCAGCGGCTGCTCGACGCTGAATGTGGAAAACGCCAAACTGACGCTGCCCGAAGTCCGCGCCACATTGCAAGAAGATAAAGCCGCGTTGACCAAGGACGTCGAACCGCTGACCGGCCCACTGACGCTGGATAACGCCATCGCCCGCGCCATCAAATACAATGCCGACCGCCGCTTCCGCGCGATGGAAGAAGCGGTTGCCCTCGGCACTTTCGAGGCCGGCAAGTTCGACATGCTGCCCAAGCTGGTCGCCTCGGCCGGCTACCGCGACCGCAATAACGACCTGGTAACCCGCAGCGTCGATTCCGTCACCGGTGCGCCGTCGCTGGCCAACCCATACATTTCCTCCAGCCGCGAAGTGCTGACCACTGAAGTCGGCATCTCCTGGAGCCTGCTCGACTTCGGCCAGAGCTACTATGCGGCCCAGCAAAACGCCGACCGCGTGCTGATCGCCAGCGAACGCCACCGCAAGGCGCTGAACAACCTGGTACAGGATGTGCGCTCGGCTTACTGGCGCGTGGTGGCGGCGCAAAAGCTGCTGCCGCAGCTGCGCCAGACCATCGCCGACTCCGAAGCCGCACTGAAAGACGCGCGCAAGGCCGAAGATGACCGCATCCGCTCGCCGCTGGAGCCATTGCGCTACCAGCGCCAGCTGCTGGAAAACCTGCGCCTGCTGGAAACCATCGAACAGGAATTGTCGACTGGCAAGATTGAACTGGCAACGCTGGCCAACCTGCCGCTGACCGCCGACTATACCGTGGTCGAGCCGTCCAGCGAACTCAGCACCGTGTGGCTGGAGCAGCCGGTCGACCGGCTGGAAGAATATGCACTGCTGCGCAATCCGGATCTGCGCGAAGGCATCTACAACGCCCGCATCGCCCAGCAGGAAACCCGCCGCGCGCTGCTGAAGATCTTCCCTGGCCTGTCGTTCAATTATGGCGTCAAGCACAGCAATGACGACTATCTGATCCACCAGAACTGGAACGAAGCCGGCGCGCAGATCTCGTTCAACCTGCTGGGCCTGCTGTCGGCACCGGCGCAGCTGCGCCTGGCCGATGCCGGCGTGTCGCTGGCCAACCAGCGCCGCATGGCGACCCAGATGGCGGTGCTGAGCCAGCTGCACATCGCCCGCCTGCAATACGCCAACACTGCGCGCCAGTACCAGCGCGCCGACGCCATCGCCGGCGTTGACACCCGCATCGCCAACCACATCACCAACCAGGCCGAAGCGCAGAAACAGTCGGCGCTGGACCGTATTTCGCAGCAAAGCACGGCCGTGCTGTCGCAACTGCGCCGCTATCAGGCGCTGTCCAACGCCCAGGCCGCCGCATCGCGGCTGCAAGCCACGCTGGGCATGGAACCCGCCATCACCGGCTCATCCAGCATGCCGCTGGACCAACTGACCAGCGCAGTCGGCCAGTCCTTGCAAGCCTGGAATCGCGGCCAGTTGCCGGCCATCGAGGGCGGTCAATGAAGCATGTGCTGTCCCTGTTGAGTCTGTCCCTGTTGAGTCTGACCTTGTCGTCTGTGCTGCCGCTCCACGCAGCACCGCAGCCAGCAGCACCGGCTGCCGGTGCGCTGGACAGCCGTGAAATCCGCGCCCAGCTGGCGCCGCGCCGCTACACCACGCTGGCCGCCGAAATCGGCGCCAAGATCAACCGCCTGCCGCTGGCCGAGGGCGCGTCGTTCCGCCAGGGCCAGTTGCTGGTGCAGTTCGACTGCGTGCTGCAGCAGGCGCAGCTGGCCAAGGCCGACGCCGCGCTGATGGCGGCCGAGACCAACTGGAAAGGCAACCAGAAGCTGGCGCAGCTGAATTCGGTTGGCCAGGTCGAGCTGGACGTCTCGAAGGCCGAAGCGCAAAAAGCCCAGGCAGAGGTGGCGGCCAACCGCGCGCTGCTGGGCAAGTGCAGCATTGCCGCACCGTTTTCCGGCCGTATCGCCGAGCAGAAGGCGCGCGAACAGCAATACGTGCAGCCCGGCCAGGCGCTGATGGAAATCCTCGACGACAGCCAACTGGAGCTGGAGTTCATTGTGCCGTCGCGCTGGCTGGCATGGGTGCGCAGCGGCGCGCCGTTCCAGGTCAGCATCGACGAGACCGGCAAAACGTATCCGGCCAAGGTGCAGCGCATCGGCGCCCGCGTCGATCCGGTCAGCCAGTCGGTCAAGCTGAGCGCTGTCATCGATGGCCGATTCGGCGAGCTGGTCGCCGGCATGAGCGGCAAAGTGTTGATGGTGCCGCCACCAAAGTAGTTTTTTCCACCCACACTAAAAGCAAAGGGGATCAAATGAAGTCACGCACCAACCGCTGCCACCGCTACCTGGCCCTGGCCGTCGCCGCCGCCTCCTGCGCCTGGGTCACGCCGAGCTATGCCTGCGGCGCCTCGGATACCTATCTATCCACTGTCTGCGTCCTGGCCTGGAGCCGCAACGACTTGCGCGGCTACCTGCCGGCCAATGGCCAGACCCTGTCGATTTCCCAGAACAGCGCGCTGTTCTCGCTACTCGGCCTCACCTATGGCGGCAACGGCCAGAGCACCTTCCAGCTGCCCGACCTGCGCGGCCGCACCATCATCGGCGCCGGCACCGGCATCGACGGCATCAGCTATGCGGTCGGCCAGGCCGCCGGTAACGCCAGTGTGACGCTGCTGCCCAACCAGATGCCGCAACACGTCCACGGCATCGCGGCGGTACCGCTGACCAATGTCACCACCACGCTCGACCTCAGCAAGGCGACCGGCACCGCCGCGCTGAGCGGCGCCCAGTTCAACGTCGACACCAGCCAGTTGCGCGTGCGCGCCGCCAATGCCAACGCCACCATCGGCACCCCGACCGACGCCGCGCTGTCCGTGCCGGCCGGCCCGGCCAACCGCATCTACAGCTCGGCGGCGCCGGACGTCAACCTGGCCGCAACCAGTCTGGCGGGCAGCATTGCGGTCACGTCGACCTCGACCGCGCCGGTCACGCTGAGCGGTTCGGTGAACTCGGGTGTCAACGGCACGCTGCCAGCCACCAACACCGCGATTGCCGGCGGCAGCCAGCCATTCAGCAATATGCAGCCTTACCTGGCGATGTATTACTTCATCGCCGTGCAGGGTATTTTCCCAAGCTCCAACTAAAGCAAGGTGCGGCCGCGCCCAGTGCGCGGCCGCCTGAATAACATGCAGTCGATCCGCTTTTTATTGCTGGTGTTGTTGACCGCGCTGCTGGCGCCGCTGGCAGCTGCTGCGCCCGCGCCGGATTACGCCGGCCAGCTGAAGCACGCCTACAGCCTGCTGGCCAGCGGCGATTACAGCCGCGCCTACAGCGCGTTCCAGCGTCAGGCCGCCGCCAACCCGCTGGCGCAATTCACACTGGGCCAGTTCCATCAAAACGGCTGGGGCCGTCCAGTCGACCGCGACGCCGCCTGCGCCTGGTTCGCCAAGGCCGCTGGCCGCAAGGTGCCGACCGCGCTGCATTACCACGGCGACTGCCTGATGCGTACGCCGGATGCGCCCGGCCACGCCGCCAGCGCGCTGGCCAGCTACCTGGCCGCCGCCGACAACGGCCACAAAATTTCACTGTGCATGGCCGCCGAGTTCTACATCCGCGGCCGTTACGTCGCCAGCGACGTCGCGCATGGGCTGGCGCTGTGCGCCGCCGCCGCCCAGGCCAATTCGCCGCCGGCCATGCTGCGGCTGGCCCAGTACCTGCAACACGACGCCAACGTACCGGTCGACCTGGCCGGCGCGCGCCACTGGTATCGGCTGGCGGCCGAGCGCAACGTCAGCGAAGCGCGCTACCAGCTGGCTATCATGCAGTCGCAGGGCGACGGCGGCGCGGTGGATGTCGAGGCGGCGCTGGCCGGCATGGAAAGCCTGGCCGCCGAAGGCCATGTGGCGGCCTACCTGCCGACCGCCGTGCTGTACGCGCACCAGCCGCCGCAGCCGGACAGCGGCGCGCTGAGCGCCGAGCATCTGGCCAAAACCTATTTGTGGGCCAGCGCCGCCAAGGCCAGCCTGCCGCCGGACAGCGCACTGGCCGCCGCCGCCGAGCAATTGCTGACCAGCGTACTGGCCGTGATGCCAGCCGACTGGCGGCCGGCGCTGGACGCCCGCGTCGCCACCCATCTTGCCAAGTTTGCCTTACCCCGCGCCAACGGCGCGTCCCCAGGAGTCTGACATGAACCATCCCTACTTCCCCGCCCAAACTCAAACTCGCCGCCGTCCGCTGCGCCGCGCCTCGCAACTGCTGCCGCTGGAGCAGCGCTTCATGTTTGACGGCGCGCTGGCCGACGCCGCCCACGCCGCCCAGGTGCACGACGCCGCTGTCGCGGCGGCCGTACCGCCGGCGGTGCTGGTGCGCGCCGCCGAACCGGCCAAGGACGAGGGCAAGAAGGAAGTGGTGCTGGTGGATACCTCGCTGGCCAACTACAAGACGCTGGAAGCCGGCGTGCGCGACGGCGTCGGCATCGTCGAGTTCGACGGCAGCAAGGACGGCCTGGCGCAGATCGCCCAGTGGGCGGCGGCCGAAGGCGGCTACGACACCATCCACATCCTGTCGCACGGCAGCGACGGCGCACTGCTGCTCGGCGTCACCCGGCTCGACACCGCCGCGCTGGCCGACAACCACACCCAGGCCGAACTGGCGCAACTGGGCCGCGCGCTAAGCGCCGACGGCGACCTGCTGCTGTACGGCTGCGATGTCGGCGACAACGGCGCGCTGCTGGCCGGCCTGGCGCAGGCCACCGGCGCCGACGTCGCCGCCTCCACCGACCTGACCGGCGCCGCCCGCCTGGGCGGCAACTGGACGCTGGAAGCGCAGGCGGGCACCATCGACAGCCGCGAGCTGGCGCTGGTGCAGTACGACGGCGTGCTCGACACCATCCATTTCACCTACGGCGTCGACGCCGACGACAACGGGTTGGTGTCGGTTATCAACCGCACCATCGGCGGTCAGGCGTTCACCTTCAGCTCCGCCGAGATCTTTGATTACGGCGACGGCCTCGGCATTTACCCCTTGTCGGCGGACCACCAGACGATTGCGCTGACCATCAGCGTCGCCGCCGGCTATTCGTTCGATCTGACCTCGTTCCGCGCCCAGGGCGATTCCTCCGCCGGCACCATCACTGTAACGTTCGCCAGCAGCAATACCCCGGTCACGTTTGGCTTCAGCGGCGTCGGCACCTTTGGCATACTGACACTCATCAACGGCTTCACCCCCGTGCTCGACGACGTCCGCAGCGTCACCATCAAGGCCGCCGGCTACACAACGCTGCAGGATATCGTCATCAACGACGTCAAGGCGGCGCCGCCGGTGGCGATGGCCAACAACGCCACGATGAAATACGACAGCGGCACCCCCGGCGACTTCATCACCAACGTCGCCAGCCAGGAATTCAGCGGCACGCTGACGGCCAACCTCGACACCGGCGCCCGCGTCCAGGTGTCCTACGACAATGGCGCCAACTGGCGCGACGCCAGCAACTACACGGCCGGCAGCAATGCCTGGAAAGACACCGGCGTCACCATTGCCGGCAGCAATACCTTCCAGGTGCGCACCATCAGCGCGACCGGCGCCACCAGCACCGCTCACACCCAGGCTTATCAGCTGGACCAGAGCCCGCCCACCACCACCTTCAGCAACTACAGCTTCAACAACGACACCGGCGCCAGCGCCACCGACCTGGTCACCAAGAACGCCAGCCAGACCATCAACGCCACCCTCAGCAGCCCGCTCGACAGCGGCGATGCGGTATGGGCCTCGACCGACGACGGCGTCAACTGGACCGATGTCACCAGCAAGGTCAGCGGCACCGCGCTGACCTGGAACGGCGCCACGCTGAGCGCGGCCGGCACCCAGGTGGTGAAGCTCAAGGTGACCGACCTGGCCGGCAACGACGGCGTTGCCAGCAGCAAGGCTTATGTCCTGGACACCGTCGCGCCCGGCACCACGGTGTCGACGCTGGCGTTCTCCAACGACAGCAACATCGTCGGCGACTTCTATACCAACATTGCCTCGCAAACCGTCACCGGCACGCTGTCGGCCAATGTCGCCAGCGGTGAATCGGTGTACGTCTCGCTCGACAACGGCACAAGCTGGAGCGCCGCCAGCGCCGCCGTCGGCCAGAACAGCTTCTCGCTGAGCGGCGTCACGCTCGCCGCCAGCGACACGCTGAAGGTCAAGGTCACCGACCTGGCCGGCAACGACGGTACCGCCAGGACCCAGACCTATGTCTACGACACCACGGCGCCGCCGCACAGCGCTGTCAGCTGGGCGCTCAACACCGACAACGGCGCCAGCAACAGCGACTTCATCACCAACGTGGCCAGCCAGACCGTGACCGTAACGCTGAGCACGACGCTGGCCGCTTTCGACACGGTGCAAGGCTCCACCGACGGCGGCACCAGCTGGAACGACATCACCAGCAAGGTCAGCGGCACCACCCTCACCTGGACCGGCGTTACGCTGAGCGGCAGCAATTCGCTGCAGGTCAAGGTGCTGGACCAGGCCGGCAACATCGGCACCGTGCAGAGCAAGGCCTATGTGCTGGACACCAGCACGCCGGCGGCGCCGCCGACGCCCACGCTCGTCAGCGAAACCGGCGTCTCGTCAAGCGACGGCGTCACCTACGACAACACGCCGACGCTGAACGGCACCGCCGAAGACGGCAGCACCGTCACCATCTACGACGGCGCCACCAAGCTCGGCACCACCATCACCAGCGGCGGCACGTGGAGCTACACCACCGGGGTGCTGACCCAGGGCAGCCACAGCATCACCGTCACCGCCACCGATGTCGCCGGCAACGTCTCGGCCGCCTCGGGCGACAAGACAGTCACCATCGATACCACCGCGCCCACCGTGACCTCGGTGTCGGTGCCGCTCAACGCCACGTATTACAGCGGCGAATCGCTCGACTTCAGCGTCAACTTCAACGAAGCGGTGTACGTCGACACCGGCGGCGGCACGCCGCGCATCGCGCTGGACGTCGGCGGCGTCACCCGCTACGCCAGCTATTTCTCCGGCTCCGGCAGCAGCACACTGGTGTTCCGCTACATCGTGGTCAACGGCGACACCGACGCCGACGGCATCACCATCGGCGCCCTGAGCGTCAACAACGGCGCGCTGACCGACCTTGCCGGCAACGACAGCGTCAACACGCTCAACAGCAAGGGCAGTACCGCCGGCGTGCTGATCGACGGCTCGCAGCCGAGCATCACCAACGTCAGCAGCACCGCCAACGGCAGCTACGGCGCCGGCAGCACGATCAGCATCACCGTCTCGTTCAGCGCTGCAGTGGAAGTCAACACCACCGGCGGCATCCCGACGCTGGCGCTCAGCAGCGGCGGCACCGCCACCTACTTCAGCGGCGGCGGCAGCAACACGCTGGTGTTCCACTACACCGTCGCCGCCGGCCAGAACAGCGCCGACCTCGATTACGCCAGCAGCGCCGCGCTGTCGCTGAATAACGCCCTGATCTACGAAAGCAACGGCGCCGGCCGCAACGCCTCGGTGACACTGCTGACGCCAGGCACCGCCGGCTCGCTGGGCGCCAACCGCAACATCGTCATCGACACCACCGCGCCCGCCATCACCGGCAGCACCGTGGTGTTCTCGAACGATACCGGCAGTTCCGCCACCGACCTCATCACGAAACAGGCCAGCCAGACCGAAATCCGCGGCACGCTGAATGGCATGCTGGCCAGCAACGAAACCGTCATGGTGTCGCTGGACAACGGCGCCAGCTGGATCATCGCCGTGGCCGCCGGCAGCAACTGGACCATCGACGCCCGCACGCTGAGCGGCAGCAACACCATCAAGGTGTACGTCAAGGACGCCGCCGGCAACAACGGCAGCACCGCCACGTTTGATTATGTGCTGGATCAGACCGGCCCCAGCACCACCTTCGGCAGCATCGGCTTCTCCAACGACACCGGCAGCAGCAAGACCGATCTCATCACCAACGCCACTGCGCAAACCGTCAGCGCCACGCTGAGCAGCGCGCTGGCCAGCGGTGAACTGGTGATCGGCTCGTACGACGGCGGCCATAACTGGGACGACATCACGAGCAAGGTCAGCGGCACCACGCTGAGCTGGGACGGCGTAACGCTGGCGTCCAGCAACACGCTGCAATTCTACGTCCGCGACGTCGCCGGCAATAACGGCACCATTTCCTATAAATCCTACGTGCTGGACACCACCGCGCCGACCACCACCATCGCCAGCATCGAGTTTTCCGACGACAGCGGCAGCAGCAAGAGCGACTTCATCACCAACATCGGTAGCCAGACCATCCGCGGCACGCTATCAGCCAACCTGCAGGCCGGCGAAATGGTCTATGTCTCGACCGACAATGGCGGTTCGTGGAGCCTCGCCACCAGCGACGGCCTGGATGGCTGGTCGATCGCCAACCTTACGCTCACCCCCGGCACTGACACGCTGCAGGTCAAAGTCAGCGACACCGCCGGCAACGATGCGGCAATCGCCGGCCAGGTCTACTCCTACGTCAGCACGCCACCGGCCGCCGCCACCGTCACGCCACTGACCACGCAAAGCCTGACACCGGTGCTGAGTGGCAGCGCCACGCTGGCGCCCGGCGACAGCATGACCGTCACCGTCGGCGGCGCCACCTACGACGTCACCCCGGTGGCCGGCGCCTGGACGCTGGACCTGGCCAGCGCCGTGCCGGCCACCGGCGCGCTAACGCTGGTGCTGAACAATCAGTACAACGTCACCGCCACCATCACCGACACCGCCGGCAACAGCAGCAACGACACCACCAGCGGTGAACTGATCGTTGGCACGCTCGCGCAACCGGCGACGCCGCCAACCACCACGGCGGGCGGCGCGACGCTGTCCAACGACAGCGGCGCCAGCAACAGCGACTTCATCACCAATATCGCGCAGCAAACCATCAGCGGCAGCCTGTCGGCGCCGTTGCAGGCGGGGGAACGGGTCGAGGTGTCGCTTGATGGCGGCACCAGCTGGAGCAATGCCTCTGCCAGCGGCAGTAGCTGGTCGTTCAGCGCCACACTGGCAGGCAGCGGCAGCTTGCAGGTGCGCGTCAGCGGCGACGGCGGCAACGGCGCCGTCTACAGCCGCGCCTATACGCTGGACACCACGCCGCCGGCAGCCCCGCTGGCCGATGCATTCAGCAGCAGCTCGCTGACGCCGGTGCTGAACGGCGCCGCCACGCTGGCCGATGGCGAAACCCTCAGCGTCGCGGTGGGCGGCGCCAACTATGCGGTCAGCGTCGTCAACGGCCGCTGGACGCTGGACCTGGCCAGCGCCACACCGGCCAGCGGCACCTTGTCACTGACCGCCGGCGGCAGCTACAGCGTGGTGGCCACCGTGACCGACCTGGCCGGCAACCGCAGCAGCGGCAGCGGCACGCTGACCATCAACACGCTGCCCGGCGTCACCAGCATGGCGCTGTCGGCCGACAGCGGCAGCAGCAACAGCGATTTCATCACCAATGTCGCCGCACAAATTGTCAGCGGCGGCTTGTCGGCGCCACTGGCTGCCGGCCAGACGGTACAGCTGTCGCTGGATGGCGGCGCCACCTGGCAGAATGCCAGCGTCAGCGGCACCAGCTGGAGCGCCAGCGTCGCGCTCAGCGGCAGTAACACGCTGGTGGCGCGCGTCAGCAGCGCCGGCGGCAACGGCGCCTCGCTGGCGCGCGCCTATGTGCTGGACACTACCGCGCCGGTTGCCACGCCAGTGCTGAGCACGCAGACGGCGGACGGCGCCATCAGCGGCTCACTGTCGGCGCCGTTGGGCAGCGGCGAAAGCGTGCTGGTATCGCGCGACAACGGCAGCACCTGGAGTACGCTCAGTAGCAGCGGCCAGACGTGGTCGCTCAGCCTGAATGGCGCCAGCAGCGCACTGCTGCAAGTACGTGACGCCGCCGGCAATGCCGGCCGCACGCTGACTGTCAGCGCCCTCCCCACCACGCCGACCGAGCCGGAAGTGCCACCACCGGTGCGGCCGGAAACGCCGGTGCAGCCGGAGGCGCCGCAGCAACCGACGACGGCCGGACCGGGCACGGTGCTCACGCCCACAGGCGAAACGTCAGGGGCGCCGGGCTTGCCGGCCCAGACGCAACCGGTGGCGCCGACAGTGCTGCCGCCGCTCGGCAGCGGCAATGACATCACCACCACCTGGCCAGGCCAGGCGCCACCGACGGTGATCGACACCTTGCCCACCTTCGTCACGTTGCAGCCGATGCCGGAAATCCAGTCCCTGACCGGCAACGCGTTCCAGATCCTCACCCTGCCCGAACTGCCGGGTGGCGCCGCGCTGGTGGCGTACACGCCGATCCCCGACATCGCCAGCGTCAGCGGTGAACGGATCTCGGTGCAGATCGGCAGCGACGCGTTTGCCCACTCGGGCGACAGCGCCAATGTCACGCTGAGCGCGCAAATGGCCGACGGCACCACGCTGCCGGGCTGGCTACGCTTCGACGGCCGCACCGCACGCTTTGAAGGCACGCCGCCACAGGCCTTTGAAGGCACGCTGAGTTTCCGCGTGACGGCGCGCGACAGCCAGGGCCGGGTGGCGACGCAAGTGTTCAAGATCGTGGTGAGTAAGGACGGCGCCAAGACCGGTTACTGGCAGAGCGAGCCGGCCGACCCGGTCGGCCGCGCCAGCCTGGGGGAACAGATGCGCAGCGCGCGTAGCAGCGCCGCTGCCCGTCTGGTAGCATTGTCGTCATGAACGATGGCGCACCGACCAATCCCCTGATCTCCCTGCTGGAACTGGCCCAGCGCGCCCGCGCTGCGGCCAGCAGTAACGAACTGGCCTTTTTGGCCGTCAACGAAACGCGCGGCCTGGCGCCCTACCGCCAGGCCGCGCTGTGGTTCCGCAGCAGCGGCGTGCACACGCTGTCCGGCGTGGTCGCGGTAGAAAGCAACGCACCGTATGCGCAATGGCTGGACCAGCTGTGCCGCACGCTGACCACACAGCACAGCGCCGATACCCCGCTGACGATCGATCCGTCCACGCTGCCGCCGGCCATCAAGGCCGAGTGGGACGACTGGCTGCCGACGCACGCCGTCTGGCTGCCGCTGCGCGGCGTGCAGCCTGGGGCAACGCGTCGATCCGATGCCGCCGCGTCCACCAGCCCTGCCAGCGGTGGCCTGCTGCTGGCCGGCGACGCCTCGCTGCCGCCGAATCAACTGGCGCTGCTGGCCGAATGGATGGACATCTGGCAGCACGCCTGGCGTGCCGCCCATCCACCGCCACGCTGGTCGCTGGCGCGCACGCCCACGCTGTTGCGCGACTGGTGGCAAAGCGGCGCCCAACATCAGCGCTGGCGCCGCCGCGCCGGTGTCGCGCTGGTACTGCTGGCGGTGCTGCTGTTCCCGGTGCGGATGACGGTGCTGGCGCCGGGCGAACTGGTGCCGTCCAAGCCGGCCACCATCCGCGCGCCGCTGGAGGGCGTAATCGCTGAATTCTCGGTGCGGCCGAACCAGGTGGTGGCGGCCGGCCAGCCGCTGTTCTCGTTCGACCAGGCGCCAATTGGCAGCCGGCTGGACGTCGCCCGCGAAGCGCTATCGACCGCGCAGGCCGAGTACCGCCAGAACGCCCAGCTGATGCTGAACGATCAGCGTGTGCGCACCCAACTGGCGGCCACGTTGGGCAAGATGGCCGAGAAGCAGGCCCAGGCCGATTTCCTCGAAGGCCAGGCACAGCGTTCGCGCGTGCTGGCGCCACAAGCCGGCATCGTGCTGTTCGACGATCCCTCCGAATGGATCGGCCGGCCGGTGCAGACCGGCGAACGCATCATGCAGGTGGCAGCCGCTGACGATGTGGAAATCGAAGCCTGGATACCGATCGGCGACGCCATCCCGCTGACAGACCGCGCACCGCTGCAACTGTACCTGGCGTCCTCGCCGCTGACGCCGCTGAGCGGCACGCTGCGCTACATGAGCCACCGCGCCACCGCCCGTCCCGACGGCAGTTACGCCTACCGCGTGCGCGCCACACTGGACGCGCCGGCCGGCCAGCGCATCGGCCTCAAAGGCACGGCCAAGCTGGGCGGCGAACGGGTACCGCTGATTTACTGGGTGGTGCGCCGTCCGCTGGCCGCGATCCGCCAGTTCATCGCGTTCTGAACCATGCTGCTGCAACTGCCCCTGCTGCGCCAGGAACTCGCCATCGACGCCGGCCCGCGCCTGACCGACGGTCAGCCCAGCTGGACGCTGCACGATCCGGTACGCAACCAGTTCTTCCAGCTCGACTGGCCCAGCTTTGAAATGCTGAGCCGCTGGGATCTGAAAAACCCGCACGCGATGCTGGAGCAGATCAACCGCGACACCACGCTGCAACTGGACCTCGGCGACCTCGATCGCCTACTGGCCTTCCTGCGCGACCAGCAATTGCTGCAACCGGCGCGCGGCTCGGCGGCCACACTGGCGGCCATGCGCGACAAGCAGCGCGGCAGCTGGCACCAATGGCTGCTGCATAACTATCTGTTCTTCCGCATTCCGCTGGTGCGGCCGGACCGCTGGCTGGACCGCATCACGCCGCAACTGGGCTTCCTGTTTTCGCCCTTGTTCCGCTGGCTGACACTGGCCGCCGGCGTCTTCGGCCTGGCCGGCGCCTGGCGCGAGTGGGACCGCTTCAGCGCCACGCTGATGGACACACTGAGCTGGCAAGGCGCGCTGCTGTACGGCTGCGCCATCACCTTCGCCAAAGTGTGTCACGAAATGGGCCACGCGCTGACCGCCAAGCGCTATGGCTGCCGCGTGCCGACCATGGGCCTGGCCTTCCTGGTCATGTGGCCGGTGGCCTACACCGATACCAACGAAGTGTGGAAGCTGGCACGCCGCGAGCAGCGGCTGGCGGTAGCCGGCGCCGGCATCATGACCGAATTGATGATCGCCTGCTGGGCCACGCTGGCCTGGGTGTGGCTGCCGGAAGGCGGGCCGCAGCAGGTGGCCTTCCTGCTGTCGACCACCACCTGGATCACCACACTGGCGATCAACGCCAGTCCCTTCATGCGCTTTGACGGCTACTTCCTGCTGTCCGACTATCTGGGCCTGCCCAACCTGCACAACCGCTCGTTCGCGCTGGCGCGCTGGGATTTGCGCGAACGCCTGTTTGCGCTCGGCGAGCCGGCGCCGGAACCATTCCCGCCGCGCCTGCACACTGGCCTGATCCTGTTTGCGTGGGCAGTGTGGATTTACCGGCTGGTGCTGTTCCTCGGGATTGCGGCGCTGGTCTACCACTTCTTCATCAAGGCGGTCGGCATTTTGCTGTTCATCGTCGAGATCTGCTGGTTCGTCGCGCTGCCGGTGTGGCGCGAGATCAAAGTCTGGCGTGACCTGCCCCATGGCCGCCGCAGCAAACGCAGCGCCCTGCTGCTGTTGCTGCTGGCCGCGCTGTTCGTACTGCCATGGCCCAACCGCGTGCTGACCTCCGGCCTGCTGCAACCGCAACAGCGCCTGGCGTTGTATGCGCCGCCGCATGCGGCACTCGAAGCGCTGCCGGTGACGAACGGCCAGCAGGTCGCCGCCGGCGCGCCGCTGCTGCGCCTGTCGTCGCCGGAACTGGCGCTGCGCGAAGACGAAACCGGTGCGCGCCACGAAGCGCTGGCCTGGCAATCCGCCGCCGCCGGGCTGGATGCCGGCAGCCGCAAGGACTGGCAGGTGCTCAACGACCAGCTATCCTACGCCAGCGCCGAACGCGCCACCGTCGGCGCCGACCAGCAACGCTATCGGCCGCAGGCGCCGTATGCCGGCATGCTGGTCGACGTCGATCCCGATCTGCGCCCTGGCGAATGGCTGAAGAACCAGGAGTATCTGGGCTCGCTGGTCGCCGCCGGCAAATGGCAGGTCGTCACCTACGTCGACGAAGAGGCGGTGCGGCGCATCGCCAAAGGCGACCGCGCGCTGTTCATCGCCGGCGGCATGGGGGGGCCAGCGCTGCGCCTGACCGTGGCCGCCATCGACCGCGACGCCAGCCGGGTGCTGGGCGAACCGGCGCTGGCGGCGCTGTTCGGCGGCGATGTGCTGGTGCGCGAGAAGAATGGCGTGCTGTATCCCGAGCATGCGGTGTACCGCGTGCTGCTGCAGGCGGATGCCGAACTGCCGCCATCCAGCCCGGAATGGCGCGGCCATGTCGCCATCGCCGGGCAGTGGGAAGCGCCGGCGCTGCGCTTCCTGCGCACCGCCGCTTCAGTGGCCTGGCGCGAGGCGGGCTTCTAGCCTCTGGACAGGGCACGGAATTGCTGCCCGTGGTATCGTAGCTGGTTGGGCGCGCGAGGGTGCGCCCAGGTTTTCAAAAACAGCAAGATTGCACTACCCATGGCAGAAAAAATCATCATGATGACCGAGCAACGTGGCGACGTGCCGGTTATTCCCTCCACGCTGGAAACACCCACCGGCCTGCTGAGCGATCAGCTGGCGCGGCCGCTGCACGACCTGCGTATTTCGGTCACCGACCGCTGCAACTTCCGCTGCGTCTACTGCATGCCGAAAGCGGTGTTCGATAGCGACTACCAATACCTGCCGCACACCTCGCTGCTGTCGTTTGAAGAAATCACCCGCATTGCCAAACTGTTCATCGCGCACGGCGTGGAAAAGATCCGCCTGACCGGCGGCGAGCCGCTGCTGCGCAAGCATATCGAACGGCTGGTCGGCATGCTGGCCGAATTGAAGACCGTCAGCGGCAAGCCGCTGGACCTGACGCTGACCACCAACGCCTCGCTGCTGGCGCGCAAGGCGCAATCGCTGAAGGACGCCGGCCTGCAACGCGTGACGGTATCGCTGGACGCGCTGGACAACGCCACCTTCCAGCGCATGAACGATGTCGATTTTTCGGTGGACGACGTGCTGCACGGCATAGACGTCGCGCACCAGGTGGGACTGGGACCGATCAAGATCAATATGGTGGTCAAGGGCGGCATGAACGACCAGGAAATCCTGCCGATGGCACGCCATTTCCGTGGCTCGCCTTACATCTTGCGCTTCATCGAATACATGGACGTGGGCGCCTCCAACGGCTGGAAAATGGATGAGGTGATACCATCGGCAGAAGTGGTGCGCCGCATCAGCGCCGACATGCCGCTGGAGCCGCTGAGCGCCAATTACAGCGGCGAGACGGCGGCGCGCTGGCGCTATGCCGACGGCAGCGGCGAAATCGGCGTGATTTCCAGTGTATCCCAGGCCTTCTGCTCGGACTGTACGCGCGCGCGGCTGTCAACTGAGGGTAAACTGTACACCTGTCTGTTTGCCACCAGCGGCCACGATCTGCGTGCATTGCTGCGCGAAGGCCGCAGCGACGCAGAGATCAGCAGCGCGCTGGCGCATCTGTGGCGCGCGCGCGGCGACCGCTATTCGGAACTGCGCACCAGCCAGACGGCAGCGCTGCGGCGCAGTGCGAACAAAGTGGAAATGTCTTATATCGGGGGTTAGTTTTGTCTTTGAAGAGCAAGGTCACCGGACTGATACTGGCGGGCGGTCGCGGCACACGCATGGGCCGCGTGGATAAAGGTTTGCAGCCGTTTCGCGGCGCGACGCTGGTGGCGCATGTGCTGGCGCGGCTGGCGCCGCAGGTGGCATCGCTGGCAGTCAACGCCAACCGCAACCTGCCGCAGTATCAGGCGGTGGCCGGCGCGTTGCCGGTGCTGCCGGATTACCTCGATGGCTTTGCCGGGCCGCTGGCCGGCCTTCAGGTGGGCTTGCAATTCTGCCCGACCGAGTTGCTGCTGACGGCGCCGTGCGATTCGCCGTTCTTCCCACTGGATATGGGGGAACGCCTGTACGCGGCAATGCAGGCCGAAGGCGCCGACCTGGCAATGGCGGTCACCATGGAGCGCGATCCGGAACAGCCCGACGCGCCGCCGTTCCGCCAGCCGCATCCCGTCTTCAGCCTGGTGAAAGCCAGCGTGCTGCCGCAGCTGGAAGCGTATCTGGAGACCGGGGCGCGCCGCATGGAGGGCTTCTACAAATCGCTGCGCGTGGCGGAGGTGCTGTTCGACGACAGCGCCGCCTTCGGCAACATCAATACGCTGGAAGACCTGCACCACCACGAACGCGCCACGCTGGCGCCAGCGCCGGCCGTCGCGCAAGGCGACACCGCTAAGGCCTCGGCCGCCACGCTGCCGAGCGCCGGCCTGGCCGCCGCCGCAGGCTTGGCCGCAACAGCGGGCCTCGATGCGGCGCCAGCACCGCAGCCGCCCGCTGCTGCGGCCAGCGCCCGCACGCCGGATGGCGATCCGGCCGCGCTGCCGGTCGATGAGGCGCAGCGCCTGATCTGCGGGCGCATCACGCCGGTCGAAGCGACCGAGAAGCTTGCCCTGCTGGACGCCCTCGGCCGCGTGCTGGCCGAAGACATCATCTCGCCAATCAACGTCCCCGCCTACGACAACTCCGCCATGGACGGCTATGCGCTGCGCGGCCAGGATCTGCCCGCCGCCGGCGCAACGGCCACCTTCAAGACCATCGGCATCGCCTACGCCGGCCACCCTTTCACGCAAGCGCCGCAGGCCCATGAATGCGTGCGCATCATGACCGGCGCCGCCATTCCGCCCGGCTGTGACAGCGTGCTGCCGCAGGAACTGGCCGCCAGCATCAACGGCGACGAAGTCACCATCGCCCACAACGCCATCCGCACCGGCGCCAACCTGCGCCGCGCTGGCGAAGACCTGCGAGCCGGCGGCGTCGCCATCGCCAAAAGCAAGCTGCTGCGCCCCGCTGATCTCGGCCTGATCGCCTCGCTCGGCATCAGCGAAGTGACGGTCAGGCGCAAGCTGAAGGTTGCCTTCTTCTCCACCGGCGACGAACTGCGCTCGCTTGGCGAGAAACTCGAAGAAGGCTGCGTCTATGACAGCAACCGCTACACCCTGTTCGGCATGCTGCAACGCCTCGGCTGCGAAGTGATCGACCTGGGCGTGGTGCGCGATGATCCGCAGGCGCTGGAAGCGGCGCTGCGTGAAGCCAGCAGCAAGGCCGACGCCATCATCACCTCCGGCGGCGTCTCCGAAGGCGCGGCCGACTACACGCGCGACATCATGGCGCTGATAGGCGATGTCGCCTTCTGGAAGCTGGCCATGCGCCCTGGCCGTCCTCTGGCCTTCGGCAAAGTGCAAACGGAGCAGGACAGCGCCTGGCTATTTGGCCTGCCCGGCAATCCGGTCGCGGTGATGGTCTCGTTCTACATGTTTGCCCGCCCCGCCCTGCTGCGCATGATGGGCAGCGACAGCACGCTACAAACGATGCGCGCACGCGCCACGGACGCCATCCGCAAGCGCCCCGGCCGCACCGAGTTCCAGCGCGGGATTGTCAGCCAAAGCGAAGACGGCATGCCGCAGGTGCGGCTGACCGGTGCGCAAGGTTCCGGCATCCTCAGTTCCATGACCGAAGCGAACTGCATCGTCGTTCTGCACCACGACCAGGCCAGCGTCGCCGCCGGCCAACTGGTTGATGTTATGCTGTTCGACGGGCTTGTGTAGCCACCAGCAGCATGCCGCAGGCCAGCGCCGCAAAGGCCCACTGCAAACCGATGGCATGCGCGACAAAACCGATCAGCCCCGGTCCCGCCAGGATGCCGGCATAGCCGATAGTTGAAATCGCGCTGACCGCCAGGCTGGCCGGCATGTCGCGCTGGCTGCCCGCCGCCGTGAACAGCACCGGCACGATATTCGACGCACCGCAGCCGATCAGCACAAAGCCCAGCAGCGCCAGCCACGCCGACGGCGCCAGCACCACGATCAGAAAGCCCGCAGCGGAGGCGAGTCCGCCCAGCAGCAGGATGCGGCGGCCGCCCCAGCGCTGCACGATCTTGTCGCCATTCAGGCGGCCAATCGTCATCGCCACCGCGAACGCCGCGTAACCCAGGCCGCCTTGCGCGCCACTCATGCCGCTGTTGGTCAGCATCACCGCGCTCCAGTCGAGCACCGCGCCCTCGGCCAGGAACACAAACATGCACAGCACGCCGATCAGCACCACGGCGCCGCGCGGCACCACCAGCAACGGCGCGTCGCGCTCGGACGCCGGCGCCTCGCGCAGCAAGCTGGGGCCCGCCGCCAGCAGCACCAGCGCCACGCTGATGGTCATCGCCACCGAAGCGCTGATGATGTCCATGCCCTGCCACAGCATCAGACTCATGCCGCCAGCGCCTACGATACCGCCGACGCTGAACATGCCATGGAAGCCGGACATCAGCGCGCCGCCGTAATCCTTCTCGACGATCACCGCCTGCACATTCATCGCCACATCCAGCGTGCCGATGGTGGCGCCGAACAGGAACAAGCTCAGTCCCAGCAAGGGTGCGCTGGGCGCGATCGCCAAAAAGGGGAACACTGCACAGCAGCCCAGACCGGACAACATGATCACGCGACGGCAGCCGAAGCGCGCCGCCAGTACGCCAGTTACCGGCATCGCCATCAGCGAACCGATGCCGAGGCACAGCAGCAGCAGCCCCAGTTGCGCGGCTTCGACGCCGGTGCGCGCTTGCGCATACGGCACCAGCGGCGCCCAGGAAGACATGGCCATGCCGGCCGCGAGGAAAGCCAGGCGCGTCGAGACGCGCTGTTTTAAACCAGTAGTTTTCATAGCATTCATGCGTCGGCGCGCAGCAGGCGGGTGCCGGCGGCGGCATATTCCTCCGCCACATCCTCGGCCATCTCCGCTTCGACGATCAGGTGGGTTAGTTGGGAAATTGGCAGCACGCGGTACGACGCTACCGTGCCAATCTTGGCGGCCGTGGCGACAACAGCGGTGGCCTTGCTTTGCGCGGCCAGGCGCCGCTTGAATTCCGCCTCTTCGTAATCTACCGCTGTAACGCCGGCCTGCAAATCAACGCCGCAGGCGCCGACGAAATACAGGTCGGGATGAATCAGCTCCAGCTCGCGCATCGCGGTGGCGCCGACACTGCCGCCAAGGCTTTGCTTGATGCGGCCACCAATCATGATCAGGTCCACATGCGGCTTGTCCAGCAGCCGCGCGGCGATCGATGGTGCGTTGGTCAGCACTGTCAGCGGCGCCAGCGGCAGCGCTTCGGCGATGGCGAGGTTGCTGGAGCCGGCGTCAAGGAAGATGGTGCTACCGGGCGCCACCAGCCTGGCGGCGGCAGTGGCCAGGCGCGACTTGCCGTCCCGCCCACGCTCCATCCGCTGCACCAGCGTGCCGCTTTCCGGCACGGCGGACAGGCGCACTGCGCCGCCATAGACCTTCTGGCACAAGCCAGCGGCCGCCAGGTCGCGCAGGTCGCGGCGGATGGTGTCTTCGGTGACGTTAAGCTGACGCGCCAGCGCGGCAGCCAGCACACGGCCATCCGCAGCGAGTTGCTTTAGTATCAATGCATGCCGCTCGGGCAGCAGGAGAGGTTCGGTTTTCATGCGTGCATTGTACACAAATACGCATAAACACGCATAATTATGGATTCATAATCCCTGGCGCGAACAAACGCGCATCCATCATTTTGAGTTCAGGGCTGATGGCTGGCCGGAAGTCCATCTGCGCCAGGATGTCGCGTTCGACATCAATATCCGGTGCGATCTCGATCAGTTCCAGTCCCGACACGCCATCGCGCAGCACCAGCCGGAACACGCAGCGCTCGGTCACGAACAGCGCTTGCTGGCCGCGCCGCGCGGCATACTCGCCGCTGTAGGTGCGATGCTCGACTTCATGGACGAATTTGCGCGTCGTGCCGCCGGCAGCGGTGAAGGTGCCGACAAACACCACTTTGCGCGCATTCTGGCTGATGTTGATGAAACCTCCTGCGCCAGCCAGCTTGCTGCCGAATTTGCTGACATTCAAATTACCCATGCGATCCGCCTGCGCCAACCCGAGAATGGCGACATCCAGCCCGCCACCGTCGTAGAAATCAAACTGGTAAGGCTGGTCGATGACCGCATCCGCATTGGTGGCAGCACCGAAGTTCAGGCCGGACGCCGGCATGCCGCCGATGACGCCCGCTTCCGCCGTCAGCGTCACCTGCTCCAGCATCCGCTCTTCGGCCGCCACCACGGCCACGCCCTCCGGCATGCCGATGCCGAGATTGACCACGTCACCCGGCCGCAGCTCCATCAGCGCACGGCGCGCGATGACCTTGCGATCCGACAGCGGCATCTCGCCCAGCGCCGACAGCGCTACCCGCGTTTCGCTGGCAAAGGCCGCGCTGTACGCTTCGGCAAAAGTCTGCATGTGATATTCCGGCTGCTCGGCCACCACCACATGGTCCACCAGGATGCCGGGTATCTTGACCTGGCGCGCATTCAACGCGCCGCGTTCGACCACGCGTTCGACCTGTACGATCACCATGCCGCCAGAGTTATGCGCGGCCATGGCGATGGCCAGCGCCTCCAGCGTCAACGCCTCGCGCTCCATGCTGATATTGCCATTGGCGTCAGCCGTAGTGCCGCGTATCAGCGCCACCTGTATCGGATGCGTTTTGTAGAAAAGGTGTTCCTTGCCGCCCAGCGTGGTCAGCTCGACCAGGTCTTCGGTGGTGCGCTGATTGATCTTGCCGCCACCGTGACGCGGATCGACGAAGGTGCCCAGGCCCACATGCGTCAGCAATCCCGGCTTGCCTGCGGCGGTATCGCGAAACAGCTGGGAGATAACGCCCTGCGGCAGGTTGTAAGCTTCCACCTTGCCGCTGATGGCCAGCTGCTGCAACTTGGGTACCAGGCTCCAGTGGCCGCCGATGATGCGCCGGACCAGCCCTTCATGCCCGAGGTGATTGAGGCCGCGCTGCTTGCCGTCGCCCTGTCCTGCGGCATAAATCAGCGTCAGGTCGCGCGGTGCGGCGGTCGTCAGGAAGCGCTGCTCCAGCGCCACCGCCAGGTTCTCGGCAAAGCCGACGCCGACAAAGCCGCCGGTGGCGATGGTGTCGCCGTCGCGTATCAGGCTGACCGCATGCGCTGCGCTGACCACCTTGCCGTTCATGCCGTGCTCCTTAATCGGTATCGAGGTCGCTCTTGTCCAGTTCTGCGCCCATCAGCAATTGCGCCTGCTCACTCGGCAGCGCCTCCACGGTTTTCAGCTTGCGCGCCATGACGCGGCTGCGCGTTTCGGCCGACTCGATATTCTTGGCGGCGCGCTCCAGCGTCAACTTGGTTGCGGCCAGCACGTCGCCGAATTTGGAGAACTCGGTTTTTACCGCGCCCAGCACCTGCCACACTTCCGACGAACGCTTTTCCAGCGCCAGTGTGCGGAAGCCCATCTGCAGGCTATTCAGCAACGCGGTCAGCGTCGACGGGCCGGCGATGCTGATGCGATTCACGCGTTGCAGTTCATCGGCCAGGCCGGGACGGCGCATCACTTCCGCATACAGGCCCTCGGTGGGCAGGAACAGGATCGCGAAATCGGTGGTGTGCGGCGGCGAGACATATTTCTCGGAGATGGTGCGCGCCTCGTTGCGCACCGCGCGTTCCAGTTCGCGGCCGGCCTGCGTCACGCCTTCGGCATCGGCGCTATCAGCCGCTTCCAGCAGGCGCTCGTACTGCTCTTTCGGGAACTTGGCGTCGATCGGCATCCACACTGGCACACCATTGTCGTTATGGCCCGGCAGCTTGAGCGCAAACTCCACGCGCGCGCCGCTGCCGGCGATCGTCTCGACGTTCTTCGCATACTGATCGGGCGTGAGCACCTGCTCCAGCAGCATTTCCAGCTGCACTTCGCCCCAGGTGCCGCGCGTTTTCACATTGGTCAGCACACGTTTCAGGTCGCCGACGCCCAGCGCCAGCTGCTGCATCTCGCCCAGTCCCTGGTGCACGCGTTCCAGCCGTTCGGACACCTGCTGGAACGACGCGGTCAGCCGCGACTCCAGCGTGGCGTGCAGCTTCTCATCCACCGTCTTGCGCATCTCTTCGAGACGCGCACCGTTGTCGGCTTGCAGATCCTTGATCTTCAGTTCCAGCGTGGCGCGGATTTCCTCCATGCGCTGATGCATGGTGTCGGAGAACTGCTTCAGGCTGCGCGCCTGTTCGTTGCGGCCCACCAGTCCCTGCGCTTCCAGCTGGCGGCGCATCGCGTCGAACTGCTGCACCGACGCGGCGTTGCTGGCCTGCGCGGTGGTTTGCAATTGCATGCGTACCTCACGCTCGACCCGCTCGATGCGTTCGGCCAGATCACCCGCTGGCCCGCTGCGCGAGCGCAGCATCGCCATCACCTGCAATACGATGACGGCGATCAGCGCCGCCAGCAACACGAAGAACTCGATCTGGCTCATGGCATCAATCCGGTTTGTTACGCATCCAGTCCGCAGTCTGGAAGAAGGAATTCATCAGGCGTACGCGCAGTTCGGTGTCGATGCCGACATCTTCCATCGCCCACGCCATGCAGCGCAGCCACTGGTCGCGCTCCTGCGTGCCGATGGCGAACGGCATGTGCCGCATGCGCAGGCGTGGATGGCCGTGCGCCTGCTGGTACAGGTCCGGACCGCCCATCCAGCCGCTAAGGAACATGAACAGGCGCTGGTTGGCATTATCCAGCGATGGGCCATGCACAGAGCGCAGCAATTGAAACTCGGGTTCGAGTTCCATCAAATCATAAAAGCGGTTGACCATCTCGCGGATGGTCGATTCGCCGCCGATTACTTCGTAGAGGGTGCGGGATTCTTCAGTCATACCCGCAATGATAGCTTATACCAGCGCCAGCTTGCGCAAGCGCCGCGTGGACGACCAGTTGTCCAGATCAGCCTCGCCACGGATCGCATCGCAGGCATCGACGATGCGCGCCAGCTGTGCGCGGTCCAGGCCGGAATTGAGTGTCAGCCGCACCAGCGAGCGGTTCTTGGGCGTGGCCGGCGCGCAGAACATGGCGCCGTAGATACCGTGCCGTTCCAGCAGCTTGCGCAGCGCCAGTGTCTTCGGTTCCGGCCCCGGCTCCAGCGCGATGATCTGCTCCGTGCCGTCGCTGACGTTGTAGCCCAGCGCGCCCAGTTCCTCGCGCAAGGCGCGTGAGTGCCGGTGCAGTGCGGCGCGGCGCTCATCGGCGGCGGCGATGAAATCGATGGCAGCGTCGAACCACGCCAGTTCGTGCCCCAGCAGGCAGGAACTGAAAATCGCCGGTCGCGATTCCGACAGAAAGTAGCCCTTGAAATAGCTGCTGCACGTAATAAAACCGGCGCGCCCGGCAAACGCCTTGGCCAGTGACGCCGTGCGGAAATGCACCCTGTCGCTCAAGCCCAGTGCCGCCACCAGGCCGGCGCCGCGCGGCCCGTGCGTGCCCAGCGAATGCGATTCATCGACAATCAGCATGCAGCCATTGCGCTCGGCGAGCTGCACCAGCTCCGCCAGCGGCGCGACGCTGCCGTTGGTGCTGTACAGCGCGTCGACCACGATCAAGCCGCGCCCGTGACGCTGCAACTGCTTCTGCAAATGTTCCATGTCGTTGTGCAGGAAGGACACCGGCAAGGCACCAGCCGACTGCACGCCCTCCCACAGCGAGGCATGCGCCTGCATGTCCAGATACACCGGGATGCCGGGCCCGGCCAGCGTCTGCACCAGTCCCACATTGGCGGCCCAGCCGGATTGCGCAAGGATGCCGTCCTCCGCGCCCATGAAGTGCGCCAGCTTGCGCTCCAGCTGGTGTTGCGCGCTGCCTTCTTGCAGGTAGACAGCCGACATCAGCAGCTCGCCCTGGCTGCTTTGCAGCGCCTTCACCTGCGCGCCTACCAGCGCCGGCTCGCCGGCCAGACACAGATAATCGTTCCCGGCAAGGAACACTGCGCTGGCAGGCGTCGGCTGCCAGGCGTGCGGATGCTCGCCACCCAGCAGTTCGGCGATGCGGGTGACGTAATGCAGGTCCATCCTGCGGCTGACGAAATCAGGGAAATGTGCTGGGAATTGGTGTTGGGCAATCGCGTGCGTCATGGTAAATCTCCTTGTGGTCTGGACAAAAAAGGTTGTTTTTTTGTGAACTACAGCCCCCACCATGCGGCCAAAAAAACTCATTGAGATTGATACGGATCAATTACTGTTTTGATATTCCAGAACACGTTGTAAATTAAGGCGATGATGGCAACTTGATAAAAATCAAACGTCACCATGAGGCTCCCGCCGCACGAACCCTGGAAGCGCTGGCAGCACGGACTGGTCCAGTCGCTGCTGCAATACCACGGCCGCGAAGACCATGCGACCGTGCGCGTGCTGCTGCTGGCCTGCATCGGCACGGTGGGCATGCCGCTGTACTACGTGATCTGGCAGCATTTCTTCCCGCAGGAATACGAGTCGCTGCCGCTACGCCTGGTCGGCATCCTGCTGTGCGCGCTCGGCCTGTTCGCGCGCCAGTTCAGCCGCCAGATGCTCAATCTGTACCTGCTGGTCGCGCTCAGCTACATCTTCCCGTTCTTCTTCACTTTCATGTTCCTGATGAACCACGCCTCGGGTGTGTGGAGTGAATCGCTGCTGATTGGGCTGGTGGTGCTGTTCCACTTCGATACCGGCCTGGCGCTGCGCGCCTATGCCATCGGCACCGCGCTGGCCTGCGTGGCGGCGGTGGCGATGGGCGCCGGCGACATGCTGTCCAGCCGCGCGGCGCTGCAGCAGTTGCCGATCCACTGGTTCACCATCGCTGTGCTGTCGGTGGCCAAGATCAGCCGCCACGTGCTGGCGCAGGAAAAGCTGGCCGGCATGGGCGCCGGTCTGGCCACGGTGGCACACGAACTGCGCACGCCGCTCACCAGTGTTGACGCCAATGTGCGCGGCCTGCTGCGCAAGATGGCCGACGCCCAGGGCCAGAGCGCGGAGGATCGCCTGACCATCATCGACGCGCTGGCGCGCATCCAGTTCGAGGTGCGCCACATGAACCACATGATCGATCTGTTCCTGCTGAGCGCCACGGCGGTGCGGCAAAACCTTCGTCCGGTAGAGACGGTGTCGATGGAGACGGTAGTGGAGGCAGTGCTGAAGCGCTATCCCTTCGTCAGCACCAAGCAGCAAAAGATGGTCAAGCTGGAAATGCGCCACAACTTCCAGTTCGCCGGACAGACCGAACTGGCGGTGGTGGTGCTGCTCAACCTGTTGCGCAATGCGCTGCGCGCCGTGCAGCGCGCCGGCAAGGGGCGCGTGCGCATTGTCATTGATGGCGGCCATCAGCCGCCACGACTGCTGTTCATCGACACCGGCTGCGGCATTGCGGCGTCGCAGTTGTCGATGATCTTCCAGCGTTTCTACTCGCATCCGCCACACAACGGCGCCGGCATCGGGCTGGCGCTGTGCAAGGAGATCATGGACGCGTGGCGCGCCCATATCCGTTGCGTATCGCGCGAGAGCGCCTACGCCATTTTCATTCTTGAATTCCCCTTGAGGTGAATCATGCATCTACCCGTCTACGCCCATCCGACGCTGACCGTGCTGGTCGACGACAGCGATTCATTTTTGCGCAGCTTGTCGTTCCAGCTCGATCCCATGCTGGCCAACAAAACCTTCCACGACACCACCGAGGCACTGCACTGGCTGCGCGCCAGCGCACCGGACAGCGCGGTGCCGCTGCATGTCAATTTCGACATGCAGAACCTGCCGGCCGATCAATGCAATGTGGCGCTCGATCTGGAGCGCATCTACCGCATCGCCGAGCAGCGCGAGCGTTTCGCCACGCCATCGGTGCTGGTGGTGGATTACTCGATGCCGCAAATGAATGGGCTGGAATTCTGCGCAGCGGTGGCGCACCTGCCGTGCAAGAAGATCCTGTTCACCGGCGCGGCTGACGAGAAGGTCGCGGTCAGCGCCTTCAACCGGGGCCTGATCGACCGCTACATCAAGAAGAGCGACGACCATGCGCTGGATATTCTGGAGATGGAAATCGCCACCATGCAGGACTGCTACTTCGACAGCCGTTCCGACATATTGCGCGAGATGGTGGCGCTGCACGATTACCGCTTCCTGACCGATGCGGCGCTGGCGGAAGTGGTGCGGGAACTCAAACGTTCACTGGGCTTTGTCGAGCACTACATCTTCCCCAATCCCACTGGTGTGCTGTTCCTCGACCAGCATGGCAAAGCCACGTTGATGGCGATCGAAACCGAGCAAAGCATGCAGTCGCAGTATGAGATCGCGCGCGACAGCGAGGCGCCGCGCTCGCTGCTGCGCGCCTTGCTGGAGCGGCGCGTGCTGACTTTCTTCAGCGCGCCTTTCGGTGATGGCATGTACAGCAGCGGCATGGCAGAGAACTGGCACCGCTACAGCGCGGCGCCGCACATCTGCCACGGCAAGGAAACATATTACTGGGCGCTGTTCGACCTGCCCGGCCACTACTTCGATCAGCGCCCCTATGCCTACGCGCAGTTCGTCCAGGCGCAGCAACCGATATCCGCAGCCGCCTGACAGGCGATCAGGCTTCGCGCAGTGTTTGCAGCGGTGGCTGGCGCAGCACGTTGCGCAGTCCCAGCCAGCCACCGGCGATGGCGCACACGGCGCCGGCCACAAGACCGACCAGCCACACGGCAGGACTGAACTCCCAGGCAAACTTGAACTGGTAGGTGGCCAGCGCCCAGCCCATGGCCGCCGCGCCGGTCGCCGCGAGCACGCCGGACAGCGCGCCGACCAGCGTAAATTCGATCAGCTGCGCCTGCGACAGCTGCTTGCGCGTGGCGCCCAGTGCGCGCAACAGGCCCGCTTCACGTGTGCGCTCGTCCTGGGAACCCATCAGCGCCGCATACAGCACCAGCACACCGGAAGCCAGCGTGAAGATGAACAGGAACTCCACCGCCGTAATTACCTGGTCCAGCACTGCCTGCACCTGGCGCAGGATGCCGCCAACATCGACGATGGTCAGGTTCGGATAATCACGCGTCAGCGCGTTCATCACCGCGCCCTGCCCTTGCGGCAGGTGGAAGGCGGTGATCCAGCTTTGCGAGATATCGGTCATCGCTGCCGGGTTGATGATGGCGAAGAAGTTGACCCGCATCGAGCCCCAATCCAGCTTGCGGATGCTGGTGATGGTGACATCCACCGGCGAACCAGCGATATCGAAACGCAGCTTGTCGCCCAGCTTCCAGCGCAACGTCTTGGCTATGCCCTCTTCCACCGACACTTCAGGGGAGCCTGGCTTGTCCTCGAACCATTTGCCGTCGACGATCTTGTTCCCGGCCTGCATCTGCGCCATGGTCGACAGGTTGAACTCGCGGTCGGCGAGGCCGCGCGCACGGTCCTCGGTATAGGTTTCGGCGGTGACTGGCTGGCCATTCACCTGCGTCAGGCGGCCGCGTATCATCGGGTACTGCGGCGCGTAATCAACGTTCGCCGCCTTCAGCCGCCTGGCGATATCCGCGCCCTGCTCCGGCTGGATGTTGATGATGAAGCGGTTTGGCGCATCAGCCGGCGTGGCGTTGCGCCAGGCGGTCATCAGGTCGCCGCGCACCACGGTCAGCACCAGCAGCGCCATCATGCCCAGCGCCAGCGACACCACCTGCACAATCGTGGCGCCGGGGCGGCGCTGCAGCGACGTCACCGCGAAGCGCCAACTTTGATGGTCGATGGCACCGCGCAGCGAACGCAGCGAGCGCAGTCCCAGCCAGGCCACCAGGCCGAACACCGCGAACGCGCCAAAGAAACCGAGCGCCGTGTACAGCGCCATTTTCGGATCGCCGGCCTGCCACAGCAGCAGCGCGACAAAGCCGGCCATGCCGATGCCGTAAGTGGCCAGCGCGCTGGCTTTCGGCGGCTCCTGTTCGCGGCGGATCACGCGGTTGTGTGGCACCTTGCGCAGTTGCAGTATCGGCGGCAGCGCGAAGGCGGCCAGTAGCAGGATGCCGATCGCCATGCCTTGCAGTGCCGGGAAGATGGTTGGCGGCGGCAGCTCTGCCGATACCAGCGAACCCAGCACCTCCAGCAGCACATAGTGCGCGCCAAAGCCGACTGCTACGCCGAGTGCGCTGCCAACCACGCCGACCAGCAGGAATTCGATCAGGTACATGGCGGTGACCTGGTTCTGCGTCAGGCCCAGGCAGCGCAGCATGGCGCAGGCGTCCAGGTGGCGCTGCATGAAGCGGCGCGCCGCCATCGCCACGGCCACCGCCGCCAGCATCGCCGACAGCAGGCCGACCAGTGACAGGAAGCGGTCGGCGCGTTCCAGCGTGGTTTCCATTTCAGGGCGGCCATCCAGCGATTCCACGCGCACGCCCTTGATATTGTTGTTCTTGATTTGCGCCTTCAGCCATTCTTCGTAATCCTTGGCGGCCTGGGCGCCATTCTTCAGCGACGGCGGCGCGCCGATCAGCATGCGGTAGTTGACGCGCGAGCCGGGCTGGATCAGGTTGGTGGCTTCCAGATCCGCCAGCGCGAACATCACGCGCGGCGCGAAGGCCAGGAAGTTGGCGCCACGATCCGGCTCCGCCGCGATCAGTTGCGTGATGGTGAATTTTTTGTCGCCCAGCTGGATCTGCTGGCCGACGCGGGTATCCAGGCTGCCCAGCAAGCCCGGCTCCACCCACACGGTGCCGGGTGCGGGCACGCTGCTGGCAGCGGCGCCGATGCTCTGCTCCGCCTGCGCCGCATCGGTGGTGGTCTTGACCTTGCCACGCAGCGGGTAGCCGGGGCCGACCGCTTTCAGTGCCGACAATACCGATGTCGATTGCTCGCCCTCGCCCGCCTGCGCCATGCTGGGGAAGCTGATGGTGTCGGTCACCACCAGGCCGCGCTGCACGGTTTGCGCGCGCCAGTCGGCGCGCACCGGCAAGTCGGCGCTGACCACCACGTCGGCGCCCAGTAGCTGGTGCGCGTCGCGATCCAGACCGCTGCGCAGGCGGTCGATGAAGAAGCCGGTGGCGGACAAGGCGGCCACCGCCACCGTCAGCGCGATCAGCAGAAAGCGCAGTTGGCCGGCGCGCCAGTCGCGCGCCGTCATGTTGAGGGCGAGTTTGAACATTTAAACCTTGGCGAAAAACGCGTCTACTTCGTCGATGAATTTTTGCTTCTGTTCAGCCGGCAGGAAGGCCGCTGAGAAGCCGTTGCGCGCCAGCCGCTGCGCGTGCGACAAGCCCAATGGCAGCGCTTCGAACGTGGCGATGAAATTGTCGTTCATGTAGCCGCCGAAATAGGCCGGGTCGTCCGAGTTGACGGTGGCGACGATGCCGGCGTCCAGCAGCTCCAGCAGGTTATGCTGATCCATCTTGTCGAACACGCACAGCTTGATGTTGGACAGCGGGCACACCGTCAGCGCCATCTGCTCGCGCACCAGGCGCTCGGTCAGCGCCTGGTCCTCCAGGCAGCGCACGCCGTGGTCGATGCGCTCGACCTTCAGCGTATCCAGCGCGGTGTAGATGTAGGCTGGCGGGCCTTCTTCGCCAGCGTGCGCCACCAGGTGCAATCCCAATTCGCGGCTGCGGGCAAACACGCGCGCGAACTTCTCCGGCGGGTTGCCGACTTCCGAGGAATCCAGGCCAACGCCGATGAACTTGTCGCGGTACGGCAGCGCCGCCTCCAGCGTGGCGATCGCGTCTTCTTCCGACAGATGGCGCAGGAAGCACAGGATCAGCGTGGCGCTGACCGGGCTGTCCTGGCAGGCGCGGTAGATGCCATTGATGATGACATCCATCGGCACGCCACGGTGCGTATGCGTTTGCGGATCGAAGAAGATTTCCGTGTGACGCACATTGTCTTCTTCGGCGCGCTTCAGGTAAGCGGCGGTCATGTCATAGAAATCCTGCTCCTTCAGCAGTACGCTGGCGCCAGCGTAGTAAATGTCGAGGAAGGATTGCAGGTCGGTGAAGGCATACGCCGCGCGCAGCGCTTCCACCGATGCGTAAGCCAGCTTGACGCCGTTACGTTCGGCCAGCGCGAAGATCAGTTCCGGCTCCAGCGAGCCTTCGATGTGGATGTGCAGCTCGGCTTTCGGCATCTGCTGCAAAACACGGCGTAATTGATCGTTCAACATAGTGATTTTTCCTGTTACTTGGGTGACTTGATGAGGCATCTTATCTCATGCGGCGGATAGCGTGTCAGCACATCTTCGCAAGGCGTGTTACTGTGGTGTTTAAGGACTATAAAACAAGTTACAAAAGGGTATTAACGATATGACGACATACCTTTTGACTTCCTTCACCAATAGCGCAATAATCAATTTCATAGACGTAAGAAGCGTTACGACCAACACATAAAGCCGCCATCCGGCCATAAAGCCAGCTCAAAGGTACGGGCAATCCGCGCCACCCAAGGAAGCTGACCACAAGAAAAATAAGACAGAGAGGAATTATACGAACCAGAGCCAGGGCAGGCGAACTGCCGGTGACTCGTGACATGCAGGTTTTCATCATTAAAGGACATTCAAACATGACCATTTTTGACAACTACGCCGCACGATACGAACGGACCAAAGAAGAAGAGATGTCCATGAAGGAATATCTCGAACTTTGCAAGAAAGACCGGCTTACCTACGCCAGCGCTGCCGAGCGCATGCTGGCAGCGATTGGCGAACCCACCCTGATCGACACGCGCAACGACACCCGGCTGTCGCGCATCTTCGCCAACAAGGTCATCAAGATTTATCCGGCTTTCCGTGAGTTCTACGGCACCGAGGAAGTAATCGAGCAGGTGGTCTCTTATTTCCGTCACGCGGCGCAGGGGCTGGAGGAACGCAAGCAGATCCTGTATCTGCTGGGTCCGGTTGGCGGCGGCAAATCGTCGATCGCGGAAAAGCTGAAGTCGCTGATGGAACATGTGCCCTTCTATTGCCTGAAGGGTTCGCCGGTCAACGAGTCGCCGCTGGGCCTGTTCAACGAGGACGAGGATGGCACCATTCTCGAAGAGGACTACGGCATCCCGCGCCGCTACCTGCGCAATATTCCGTCGCCATGGGCGGTCAAGCGTCTGCACGAATTCAACGGCGATATCAACCAGTTCCGCGTGGTCAAGCGCTACCCTTCCGTGCTGAAGCAGATCGGCATTTCCAAGACCGAGCCGGGCGACGAAAACAACCAGGATATTTCCTCGCTGGTCGGCAAGGTCGACATCCGCAAGCTGGAAGATTATTCGCAGGACGATCCGGACGCGTACAGCTACTCCGGCGGACTGTGCCTGGCCAACCAGGGCCTGATGGAATTCGTCGAGATGTTCAAGGCGCCGATCAAGGTGCTGCACCCATTGCTGACCGCCACGCAGGAAGGCAACTACAAGGGCACCGAAGGCTTCGGCGCGATTCCGTTTGACGGCGTGGTACTGGCGCACTCGAATGAGTCCGAGTGGAAAACCTTCAAGAACAACCGCAACAACGAGGCCTTCCTCGACCGTATTTACATCGTCAAGGTGCCGTACTGCCTGCGCGTCACCGACGAGATCAAGATTTACGACAAGCTGCTGTTCAACTCGTCGCTGTCGAGCGCGCCTTGCGCGCCAGGCACCTTGCGCATGATGGCGCAGTTCGCCATCCTGTCGCGGCTGAAAGATCCGGAGAACTCCAGCATCTTCAGCAAGATGCTGGTCTACGATGGCGACAATCTGAAGGACACCGATCCCAAGGCCAAGTCGATCCACGAATATGTCGACTATGCCGGCGTGGATGAGGGCATGAACGGGCTGTCGACGCGCTTCGCCTTCAAGATCCTGTCCAAGGTGTTCAACTTCGACAATACCGAGGTGGCAGCCAATCCGGTGCACCTGCTGTATGTGCTGGAGCAGCAGGTTGAGCGCGAGCAGTTCCCGCCTGAGCTGGAGCAGAAATACTTCTCGTATATCAAGGAGCACCTGGCGCAGCGCTATGTCGAGTTCATCGGCAAGGAAATTCAGACGGCCTATCTGGAATCGTATTCCGAGTACGGCCAGAATATCTTCGACCGCTACGTCACCTTTGCCGACTTCTGGATACAGGATCAGGAATACCGCGATCCGGATACCGGCGAGAGCTTCGACCGCGAGTCGCTGAACAACGAGCTGGAGAAAATCGAGAAGCCGGCCGGGATTTCCAATCCCAAGGACTTCCGCAACGAGATCGTCAACTTCGGCTTGCGCGCGCGCGCCAACAACGGCGGCAAGAATCCGGCGTGGACCAGCTATGAGAAGTTCCGCACCGTGATCGAGAAGAAGATGTTCTCCAATACGGAAGAACTGCTGCCAGTGATTTCCTTCAACGCCAAGGCCAGCGCGGAGGACGCCAACAAGCACGCCGACTTTGTCGCGCGCATGGTGGAGAAAGGCTATACGGCCAAGCAGGTACGCTTGCTGTGCGAATGGTATCTGCGCGTGAGGAAGTCGTCCTAAGCAGCATCCGCGCGCCGCTTGTGCAGGCGCGGCGCGCCGCCGACCAATAGCAGCAGGAGGCATCTTTTGACTTACCTCATCGACCGACGTTTGCAGGGCAAGAACAAGTCCGCAGTCAACCGCGAGCGTTTCTTGCGGCGCTACAAGTCGCAGATCAAGGACGCGGTGGGCCGCGCCATCAAGGGCCGCTCCATCACCGACGTTGAGAACGGCGAAAAAGTCTCCATCCCGGTCAAGGATGTGAGCGAGCCCTCGTTTGGCCACGCCCACGGCGGCATCTGGGAAGTGGTCAATCCCGGCAACCAGGAATACCAGAAAGGCGACCAGATCAACCGCCCCAAAGGCGGTGGCGGCGCCGGCCGCGGCAAGGCTGGCAATAGCGACCAGCTGACCGAAGACGACTTCATCTTCGAGCTGTCGCGCGAAGAATTCATGAACTACTTCTTCGAAGACCTGGAACTGCCGCACATGGTCAAGACGCAATTGACCGCCAGCACCGATTTCAAGAACCAGCGCGCCGGCTACAATATGTCCGGCACGCCATCGAACATCCACGTGCTGCGCTCGCTGCGGGGCGCGCTGGGCCGGCGCATCGCCGTTGGCGGCGGCTCGCGCAAGCGCGTCAGCGTAGCCGAGCAGGAACTGGAAGCACTGCTGCTGGACGGCGTGCCGCTACAGGACCCGCGCGTGGTCGAGCTGAAAAAACTGATCCACCACCTGCACACGCGGCTGCTGGCCATCCCCTTCATCGATCCCTTCGACCTGCGCTACACCAACCGCATCAAGGTGCCGAAGCCGATGACGCAGGCGGTGATGTTCTGCATCATGGACGTTTCCGGCTCGATGGACGAAACGCGCAAGGACACCGCCAAGCGCTTCTTCATCCTGCTCTACCTGTTCCTCAAGCGCGTGTACGACAAGATCGATGTGGTCTTCATCCGCCACCACACGGCTGCGGCCGAGGTGGACGAGGAGGAATTCTTCCACTCGCGCGAATCGGGCGGCACGGTGGTATCGTCGGCGCTGCACCTGCTGGACAAGATCATCGACGAGCGCTACGGCGCCGGCAGCTACAACTCCTACGTGGCGCAAGCGTCCGACGGCGACAACTGGGACAACGACTCGGTGCTGTGCCGCCAGTTGCTGGTCAACACCATCATGCCCAAGGTGCAGTACTACACCTATGTCGAGATCACCGACGGCCCGCCGCAAAACCTGTGGGAACAATATTCGCAGGTGCCGGACCACCATCCGCACTTCGCCATGCAGAAGATAGTGACGCCGGCCGATATCTATCCGGTATTCCGTGAACTGTTCAAGAAGCAGCCGAAATGAACGACATGACCACGCCCAAGCCGAAACACCCGAACGCGCTGCCGCAACAATCCGAATGGACGTTCGAGCTGATCGAGCAGATACACCAGGAAATCCGCCGTGTGGCCGAAGGCTTCGGGCTGGATACTTATCCGAACCAGCTGGAAATCATCACTGCCGAGCAGATGATGGATGCCTACACCTCGGTCGGCATGCCGGTGTCGTACAACCACTGGTCGTTCGGCAAGCACTTCCTCAGCACCGAGAAGGGCTACAAGCGCGGGCAGATGGGGCTGGCCTACGAAATCGTCATCAACTCCAATCCCTGCATCGCCTACCTGATGGAGGAGAACAGCCTGACCATGCAGTCGCTGGTCATCGCCCACGCTGCCTACGGACACAACTCCTTCTTCAAGGGTAACTACCTGTTCCGCACCTGGACCGACGCCGACGCCATTGTCGACTACATGGTCTTCGCCAAGAACTACATCGCCGAATGCGAGCAGCGCCACGGCATCGATGCGGTCGAGCTGCTGCTGGATTCCTGCCACGCGATCCAGAACTACGGCGTCGACCGCTACAAGCGGCCGGCCAAGCTGTCGCTGATGGAAGAACGCGCCCGGCAGAAGGAACGTGAGGCCTATGTGCAATCGCAGCTCAACGACCTGTGGCGCACCTTGCCGCGCCGCGAGGAAGAGGAAACCGCCAAGGCAGTCAAGCGCTTCCCGGTCGAGCCGGAAGAAAACCTGCTGTACTTCATCGAGAAGTATGCGCCGCTGCTGGAACCATGGCAGCGCGAGATGGTGCGGATAGTACGCAAGATCTCTCAGTATTTCTACCCACAGCGCCAGACCCAGGTGATGAACGAGGGCTGGGCTACCTTTTGGCATTACACCATCCTCAACCAGTTGTACGATGAGGGTGTGATCGGCGACGGCTTCATGATGGAGTTCCTGAAGAGCCATACCAATGTGGTCTACCAGCCGCCGGTCAACAGCCCCTACTACAGCGGCATCAATCCGTATGCGCTGGGCTTTGCGATGATGACCGACATCCGCCGCATCTGCGAGCATCCGACCGACGAAGACCGCGAATGGTTCCCCGACATCGCCGGCAGCGACTGGCGCAAGACGCTGGACTTCGCCATGCGCAATTTCAAGGACGAGAGCTTTATCGCCCAGTATCTGTCGCCCAAGCTGATACGCGAGTTCCACTTCTTCGCCGTGCTCGACGACGACGACAACGAGAAGCTGAATGTCTCCGCCATCCACGATGACAGCGGTTATCGATACGTGCGCCAGCAGCTTGCAGAACAATATAATCTGGGCAACCGTGAGCCCAACATCCAGGTATGGTCGGTCAACACCCAGGACGACCGCGCGCTGACCTTGCGCCATACCCAGTTCCAGCGCCGCCCGCTGAACCAGCAGGCCGGTGAGGTGCTGAAGCATGTTGCACGCTTATGGGGCTTCGACGTCCACCTGGAAACGGTGGGGCCGAGCGGCGAAGTTGTCAGTTCCCTGGAAGTCAAACGGGAGAAACGCGGCCGGAATTCCTGACCAACTAATATATAAGGCTTTTTTTGCGCCGTGTGCTTCGGGCACGGCTCTTGCAAGAGTCCGAACCGGGGTCAGTGACGGCGCACTGATCCCGGTTTTTTTTACGGGATGCATGGCACGGCAGGGAAGTCAATGTTTTTCTGAGGCTGCTTGTATAGGAGTGCTCGCAAGAATTTCATGAAAGAAACTTTAGCGGCCAAATTATCAACTGCGCGTAGTAAAGCTACGCTGATAAAATTCCGTTTTTGGCCTTAAGGGAAAACTAAGTAACGTCGTGGTGCGTGAGCGCCCAAAAATGCGCCGAAGAGACTTGCAAGTTGAGCCAGAACGGTGCAAAGGGAGCGCTACCATATAGGAAAACCCTATGAAATTTAACCGGTTTTAGGGATGAAAATTCTATGTAAAATCAAGAATTCGTATGTATAATTCGCCGACGTCCCGGATGCGGCTGTTGTTTTGTGTCGCCATTTTGGGGTTTAAGTAGCACCAAAGAGAGTTGGTATTGGAGAAAGCAGGCATGAATTTCACGCACAACGAGAAAAGCACCGGGAAGAACTTTACAGGCATAACGATTGTCGTTTTGTTGCACTTGCTGGTCGCTTATGGGATCGTGACGGGCTTGGGAACACGTCTGGTGCATAAGATGATCGCACCAGTGGAGACCAAGATCATCGAGGAGGTCAAACCTCCTCCACCGAAAGAGCTCCCACCACCGCCACCACCGCCAGAGATGAAGGCACCACCACCGCCATTCATCCCGCCAGTTGAGGTGAACGTGCAGCAGCCGCCACCACCACAAAACGTGATCGCTAACGCGACCAACGTTAAACCGGCAACCACCGAGATCCAGAAGGCGCCGCCAGCTCCGCCGGCAGCACCTCCAGGCCCTCCGAAGACCGGTGTGCGTACTGCGGCAGTCGTCGACTTCAGCACTTGCGCCAAGCCGGAATGGCCGAAGTCGTCGCTGCGTAATGAGGAAACCGGCACTGTGCAGCTGTCCTTCCTGATCGCAGCCGATGGCCGCGTTGCCGAAGGTAAAGTAGTTAAGTCGAGTGGTTTCAGGGATCTCGACAAAGCTGCGGTTGCTGGTATTACGAAGTGCCGGTTCAAACCGGCGACGGAAGATGGCGTACCAAGAGAAGGCTGGCAGCAGATGCAATACGTCTGGACGCTGGAGTAAAACCGAGACAAATCACCGTCTCAATTAGTAATTTTCGTTGTCATTACGCCAGCGATCTGATTATTTTATCAATTTGGAGGAAGCATGTTTAAGAATACCCGTTTGTCCGCTGTACTGGCCGCTGTGCTGTTCTCGGTGACCGCAGCAACCGCCCTGGTGAGCGCTCCTGCCTTCGCGCAAGAGCAAGCCTCGGCACCTGCTGCAGCCCCAGCAGCTGATGCAGCAGCGCCAGCGCCAGCAGCAGATGCGGCAGCAGCACCTGCAGCCGACGCTGCAGCTCCAGCAGCGCCAGCAGCTCACGGTGCAGAAGAAGTGGAAAACCCATACGGCTTCAAAGCAGTGTGGGATGCAGGTTTCGTATCGCGCGCTACCCTGATCATTCTGTCGCTGATGTCGATGGGTTCGTGGTACATCATCATCACCAAACTGATCGACCAGACCAAGATCTTCAAACAGTCGAAAGAAACTTCGGCCAAGTTCTGGAAAGCTTCGTCGATCGCTGCTGGTTCGGCTACCCTGACCGAAGGCTCGCCATTCCGCTTCATCGCTGAAACCGGCACCAAGGCTACCCAGCACCACGACGGCGCCCTGCTGGAACAAATCGACCTGTCGACCTGGGTCACCATGTCGATCCAGCGCGCTGTGGACAAAGTTCAATCGCGTCTGCAAGACGGCCTGTCGTTCCTGGCAACCGTTGGTTCGACCTCGCCGTTCATCGGTCTGTTCGGTACCGTTTGGGGTATTTACAATGCACTGATCGCCATCGGCATGTCGGGTAACGCATCGATCGACAAAGTGGCAGGTCCGGTGGGTGAAGCGCTGATCATGACCGCTTTCGGTCTGTTCGTGGCAGTTCCAGCCGTTCTGGGTTACAACTGGCTGGTACGTCGTAACAAGTCGGCAATGGAAGACGTACGTGCTTTCTCGGCTGACGTTCACTCGGTGCTGATCTCGGGCGCAATGTCGACCGCTACCGGCTCCAAAAAAGTAGGCTAATTAACCATGTCCATGTCCGTAGGCTCCGATAGCGGAGACGAAGATCAAGTCATGTCAGAAATCAACACGACGCCCCTGGTGGACATCATGTTGGTTCTGCTGATTATCTTCCTGATCACGAGCCCGGTTGTTCTGAAGCTGATCAAGATCCAGCTGCCAGAAGAAACCAACCAGGTTATTCAGACCAAACCGGAAGACGTGAACATTGTCGTGAGCAAAGATGGCGACATCTACTGGAATCAGCGGAAGATGCGCGATGCGAACGAACTGTTCGACAATCTGAAGGTGGAAGCTGTTAAATTGCCTCAGCCGGAAGTACACGTACGTGGTGACCAAGAAACCAAGTACGAATCGATCGGCAAGGTTATTTACACTACCCAGCGTGCTGGTATTCAGAAGGTCGGCTTCATCACCGAACCGCCTGATAAGGGTTAATTCCCACAGTGCATTGCAGGCCTGAAGTCCGGGCCTGCCCTTCTTAAAAGGAAACATCATGAGTATGAATGTCGGCTCCCCATCCGCAGGCGCGGATCCGGAACCAATGATGGAAATGAATATGACGCCCCTCATCGACGTGATGCTGGTGCTGATTATCATGATGATCATTACGATTCCTAAAGCCAATCACTCGGTCAACCTGAACATGCCGGTCGGTACCCCGCCGCCGCCAACCAAGGAACCAGTGGTCGTGACGATTGACGTTGACTTCGACGGTACGATTCTGTGGGATAACGTGGTTGTACCTGACCGCGGCACCCTGGAAGCGAAACTGACCGATGTCGCCGCGCAAGCGGATCAGCCGGAAGTGCATCTGCGTCCGAACAAGCTGGTCTCGTACAAAGTCGTCGCAGGCGTGATGGCTTCGGCCCAGCGTCTGGGCGTGACCAAAATTGGTCTGGTCGGTAACGAACAGTTCCAGTAATTAGTCCCATGTACAATAATAGGCAGGACCATTCCTGCCTATTTGCTTTTTTGAAGAAAGAAAACTCACCCATGACCAAGTTTCGTCTCGCTCATCTCGGCCTGGTAATGGCCGCTATTGGTTTTACTGCAGCAGCCCCCATCGCAGGTTTCTCGTCGGTCGCCTACGCAGCAGAAACGGTGCGCGCAGAAATCGGCAAACCATTGCAAGAAGCACAGAAACTGGCCGCGGCCGGCAAGAACAAGGAAGCACTTGCCAAACTGAAAGAAACCGACTCCGTCGGCGGCAAATCCGCCAACGAAACCTATTTGATCGAGCGCACCCGCGCTTCGGCAGCTGCTGCTGCCGGCGATAACGACGCTGCCGCCAAGGCCTTCGAATCGGTGATCAACTCCGGCAAGCTGTCGGCTGCCGAACAACCAAAATTCACCCAGGCCCTGGCCGGCATCTACTACCGCGCCAAGGACTATCCAAAAGCCATCACCTGGATTCAGCGCGCGCTGAAAGACAATCCAAACGACGGCCAGATGCGTGAACTGCTGATCCAGACCTACTACATCAGCGGCAAATACGCCGAAGCGGCCAAGGAACTGCAATCGTCGAAGAACGCTTCCGAGCAGTCGCTGCAGATGCTGGCCAATATCCAGCTGAAGCAGAACGACAAGGCCGGCTACGTGCAGACGCTGGAAAAGCTGGCGGGTTCGTATCCAAAGTCGAGCTACTGGGCTGACCTGCTGAACCGCGTTGCCGGCAAGCCAGGCTTCTCGTCGTCGCTGTCGCTGGACGTGCTGCGCCTGCGCCTGGCCAACGGCCTGCTGACCAAGCCAGCCGAATACATGGAAATGGCCCAGCTGTCGCTGCAGGCTAACAACCCGGCTGAAGCGATCAAGATCATCGACCAGGGCTACAAGAAAGGCGCACTGGGCACCGGTTCCGACGCTGCCCGTCACCAGCGCCTGAAAGACCTGGCCGCCAAGACCCAGACCGAGTTCGACGCCAAAGCCGCCACCGTGGAAGCCGAAGCTGTCAAAGCCAAGGATGCCGACGCGCTGGCCAACCTGGGCTACGGCCTGGTATCGGCTGGCAAGGCTGACAAGGGCCTGCCGCTGATGGACCAGGCAGTCAAGCTGGGCACCGGCCGCAATCCTGAAGCGATCAAGCTGCACTACGGCATCGCTCAAAGCGTCGCTGGCAAGAAAGCTGCTGCGCTGGCGACCCTGAAAACCGTTAAAGGCACCGACGGCACCGCCGATCTGGCCCGCTACTGGACGCTGAACATTAACCACCCGATGTAATTCGGGCAGGTCAATGCGCAAAGCGCTGTCCCGGCCCCGCCGGACAGCGCTTTTTTTTCGCTTTGAGGGATTCCCCGTATAATCTCTTATTTGCGACAAGTTTTTCCCAGATTCCCATGAAGGTATTTCGAGGTCTTCCCAATGCAGCGGCACGTGCGCCCTGCGCGCTCACGATCGGCAACTTCGACGGCGTCCACCTCGGCCACCAGGCCTTGCTGGCCCGCGTGCGCGCCGCCGCCACCGGCCTGGGACTGGAAGCAGCCGTGATGACCTTCGAACCGCATCCGCGCGAATTCTTCGCCCGCAAGGCCGGCGACCTGTCGCGCGCACCAGCACGCATCGCCAACCTGCGCGACAAGCTGCAATCGCTGTCCGACAACGGCATCGACCGCGTCATCGTCGAACACTTCTCCGATTCCTTCGCCGCGCTGACGCCGCAGGAATTCACGGAAAAAGTGCTGGTCGAAGGCCTGCACGTCAAATGGCTGATGGTCGGCGACGACTTCTGCTACGGCGCCCGCCGCGCCGGCAATGTGCAGATGCTGCTGGACGCCGGCCAGAAATACGGCTTCCACGTCGAGACGCTGCCGACCGTGATGAATGGCAGCACCCGCATCTCCTCCTCCGCCGTGCGCGCCGCGCTGGCCGAGGGCGATTTCCCGCACGCCGAAGCGCTGCTGGGCCACCCGTACGCCATCTCCGGCCATGTGATCCACGGCCAGAAGCTGGGCCGCACACTGGGCTTCCCGACGCTGAACCTGCGCGTGCCGCACCGCCCGGCGCTGTCCGGCATCTTCATCGTGCAGGTGCACGGCCTGGGCGAACAGCCCTTGCCGGCAGTCGCCAGCCTGGGCGTGCGCCCGACCGTCGACGACAGCGGCCGCGTGCTGCTGGAAGTGCACGTGTTCGACTTCGCGCAGCACTGCTACGGCAAGCAGGTGCGCGTCGAATTCCTGCAAAAGATCCGCGACGAGGAAAAATACGTCGACCTGCCGACGCTGACGGCCGCCATCCACCGCGACGCCGACATCGCCCGCAGCTTCTTCGCCAAGCGCGCCACCGACCGAATTTGACCGCGCGATCAGCTACGAGCGCCGGCTACACAGACACCCGAATAAATCACTGAACGCATACCATGTCCGAAAACAAACCAGCAAAGAAGCCAGAGAGTAAATACCCGGTCAACATGACCGACACCCCGTTCCCGATGCGCGGCGATATGGCCAAGCGCGAGCCGAACTGGGTCCAGCAATGGCAGACCAAGAAAATCTACGAGCGCGTGCGCAAGGCCGCCGCCGGCCGTCCTAAATTCATCCTGCACGACGGTCCGCCGTACGCCAACGGCGACATCCACATCGGCCACGCCGTCAACAAGATCCTGAAGGATATGGTGGTCAAGGCGCGCACCTTCGCCGGCTACGACGCACCTTACGTGCCGGGCTGGGATTGCCACGGCATGCCGATCGAGATCCAGATCGAAAAACAGTACGGCAAGAACCTGCCGACCGGCGAAGTGCTGACCAAGGCGCGCGCCTACGCTTACGAGCAGGTCGACCGCCAGCGCAAGGACTTCATCCGCCTGGGCGTGCTGGGCGAATGGCAGAACCCTTACCTGACCATGAACTTCTCCAACGAGGCCGACGAACTGCGCGCGCTCGGCAAGCTGCTGGAAAAAGGCTATGTGTATCGCGGCCTGAAGCCGGTCAACTGGTGCTTCGACTGCCAGTCGGCGCTGGCCGAAGCGGAAGTGGAGTACAAGGACAAGCGCGATCCAGCCATCGACGTCGGCTTCAAGTTCACCGAATTCGACAAGCTGGCCAAGGCTTTCAATCTGCCTGAGCTGCCGACCGAAAACGGCTTCATCGTCATCTGGACCACGACGCCATGGACCATCCCGTCCAACCAGGCGCTGAACGTGCACCCGGAAGTCATCTACTCGCTGGTGCAAACCGAGCGTGATGGCCAGCCGCTGCTGCTGATCCTGGCGCAAGACCTGGTGGAAGCCTCGCTGGCGCGCTTCAAGCTGGAAGGCACCACCATCGCCACCGCCCACGGCGCCGCCTTCGACGGCATCAGCTTCCGTCACCCGCTGCACGCCGCCGATCCGTTCTACGACCGCCTGTCGCCGGTCTACATGGCCGATTACGTCACCACCGACAGCGGCACCGGCGTGGTCCACTCGGCCCCTGCCTACGGCCTGGACGACTTTATCTCCTGCCGCGCGCACGGCATGAAGGACGCCAACATCCTGACCCCGGTGATGGGCGACGGTAAATACGCCTCGACGCTGCCGCTGTTCGGCGGCCTGACCATCTGGGAAGCGTCGAAGCCAATCTGCAACGCGCTGAAAGAAGCCGGCGCCTTGTTCGAACTGAAGATGTTCGACCACAGCTATATGCACTGCTGGCGCCACAAATCGCCGATCATCTACCGCGCCACCTCGCAGTGGTTTGCCGGCATGGATGTGAAGCCGAAAGACGGCGGCCACACACTGCGCGAAACCGCGCTGCAAGGCATCGAAGCGACGCAGTTCTTCCCGGACTGGGGCAAGGCGCGCCTGCACGGCATGATCGCCAACCGTCCTGACTGGACCCTGTCGCGCCAGCGCCAGTGGGGCGTGCCGATGGCCTTCATCGTTCACAAGGAGACCGGCGCGCTGCACCCACGCACGCCCGAGCTGCTGGAACAAGTGGCGCAGCTGATCGAAAAGGGCGGCATCGACGCCTGGCAGGCGCTTGACCTGCAAGACCTGCTCGGCGACGAAGCAGCGCAATACGAGAAGAACAAGGACACGCTGGACGTCTGGTTCGACTCCGGCACCACCCACCAGACGGTGCTGCGCGGCTCGCACAAGGAACAATCCGCGTTCCCGGCCGACCTGTACCTGGAAGGCTCGGACCAGCACCGCGGCTGGTTCCACTCGTCGCTGCTGACCTCCTCGATGCTGAACGGCGCCCCGCCGTACAAGGCGCTGCTGACCCACGGCTTCGTGGTCGATGGCGAAGGCAAGAAGATGTCCAAATCGATCGGCAACACGGTCGCGCCGCAAGACGTCTGGAACAAGCTGGGCGCCGACATGCTGCGCCTGTGGGTCGCATCGACCGACTACACCGGCGAGCTGTCGATCTCCGACGAGATCCTCAAGCGCGTCACCGAATCGTATCGCCGCATCCGCAACACACTGCGCTTCCTGCTGGCCAACCTGTCGGACTTCGATTACGCGAAAGACGCGGTGCCGGTGGCCGAGCTGCTGGAGATCGACCGTTACGCCATCGCCAACATGGCGCAGCTGCAAAAGGAAATCGAAGCGCACTACCTGCAGTACGAATTCCAGCCGGTGATGTCCAAGCTGCAGAACTACTGCTCGGAAGACCTGGGCGGCTTCTACCTCGACATCCTGAAGGACCGCCTGTACACCACCGGCGTGACGTCGGTGTCGCGCCGCTCGGCGCAGACCGCGCTGTACCACCTGACGCAAAGCCTGCTGCGCCTGATGGCGCCGGCGCTGTCCTTCACCGCCGAAGAAGCATGGGAAATCTTCGCCGGCGCCGAGGGCTGGAAAGCCAGCGACGAAACCATCTTCACGCAGACCTGGTGGCAACTGCCGGAACTGGCCGACAGCGAAGCCCTGCTGACCAGGTACAGCGCGCTGCGCACCGTGCGTACCGACGTCACCAAGCAACTGGAAGACTTGCGCACCTCGGGTGCGATCGGCTCCTCGCTGCAAGCGGAACTGAGCATCAAGGCCACCGGCGACAAGTTCAAGGTGCTGGCGAGCCTGGAGGATGACTTGAAGTTCATCTTCATCACCTCGCTGGCCTCGGTGACGGAAGTGGCCTCGGAAGCAGAAGAAGCGGTCAACGTGGCCGCATCCACCGCCGAGAAGTGCGAGCGCTGCTGGCACTACCGCGCCGACGTCGGTGCGCACGCGGACCACCCTACCCTGTGCGGCCGCTGCTACAGCAACCTGTTTGGTGCGGGCGAAAAACGCAAGTTCGCTTAATATACCGCCGGCGCTCCCGTGAGGGAGCGCCCCATGTTGACGCACATACCTGACCTATGGCCACCAAAAAAATCTTCCCGACCAAATCCTCGTCCAGCATCACGCCATGGCTGGGTATCGCCGCGCTGGTGATCCTGATCGACCAGCTGACCAAGATCACCATCAACAAGACCTTCCAGTACGGCGAAGAGAAAGTCATCACCTCCTTCTTCAACCTGGTGCTGGCGTATAACAAGGGCGCGGCCTTCAGCTTCCTCAGCAACAGTGGCGGCTGGCAGCGTTACTTCTTCACCGCCATCGGCATCGGCGCGGCGATCTTCATCATCTATCTGCTGAAAAAGCACAGCGGCCAGCGCATGTTCTCGTGGGCGCTGGCGCTGATCCTTGGCGGCGCGGTCGGCAACGTCATCGACCGCCTGCTGTACGGTCACGTGGTCGATTTCCTCGACTTCCATTGGCCAGGCCTTGGCCACTTCCCGGCGTTTAACGTGGCCGATTCGGCCATCTGTGTCGGCGCCGCCCTGTTCATCCTGGACGAACTGCGCCGGGTGAACAAATAACGGAGCTGCACCATGATGGAACTGACTGGTAAAAAAATCGTCCTCGGCCTTTCCGGCGGCGTGGCCTGCTACAAGGCGGCGGAACTGTGCCGCGCCTTCACCAAGGCTGGCGCCACCGTGCAAGTGGTGATGACCGAAGCGGCCACCCACTTCATCACGGCGGTCACCATGCAAGCCCTGTCGGGCCGCCCGGTGTACACCGACCAGTGGGACGCGCGCGTCAACAACAACATGGCCCACATCGACGTTACCCGCGATGCGGACGCCATCATCATCGCCCCCTGCTCGACGGACTTTATCCGCAAGCTGGCGCACGGCGCGTGCGACGACCTGCTGTCGACCATGTGCGTGGCGCGTCCACGCCATGTGCCGCTGCTGATCGCACCGGCCATGAACGTCGAGATGTGGCAGAACCCTGCCACCCAGCGCAACGTCGAACAGCTGCGCGAGGACGGCATCGTCATCTTCGGCCCGGCGGCCGGCGACCAGGCCTGCGGCGAAGTCGGTTTCGGCCGCATGCTGGAGCCGGAACAGCTGCTGGAAGAAGTGATTGCCGCCTTCCAGCCGAAAGTCCTGGCCGGCAAGCGCATCATGATTACCGCCGGCCCGACCTTCGAACCGATCGACCCGGTGCGCGGCATCACCAATCTGTCGTCGGGCAAGATGGGCTATGCCGTGGCGCGCGCCGCGCGCGAAGCCGGCGCCGAAGTGGTGCTGGTGTCCGGCCCGGTGACGCTGCCGGTGCCGTTCGGCGTGCAGCGCATCAGCGTGCAAAGCGCGCAGCAGATGTATGACGCGGTGATGGCCGATGTCGAACAGCAGCACATCTTCATCGCGGTGGCGGCAGTCGCTGACTGGCGCATCGCCAACGCCAGCGACCAGAAACTGAAAAAGAACCCGAACGGCACCGCGCCGGACCTGAAGTTCGAGCAGAACCCGGACATCCTGGCGTCGGTGGCTGCACGCACCAACCTGGCCGGCCATCCGTACTGCGTCGGCTTTGCCGCCGAATCGGAAAACCTGGTGCAGTTCGGCGCCGACAAGCGCGAGAAAAAAGGCATCCCTCTGCTAGTAGGGAATATCGGCCACCATACCTTCGGCCAGGATGACAACACCATCATCCTGTTCGACGAGAACGGCCACACCATTTTGCCGCGCGCCGACAAGCTGACACTGGCGCGCCAACTGATTTCCGAGATCTCCAAGCGGATCTCCCAACACTCCTTGTTCGCCAAATAAATGAAAACTGTAGATGTAAAAATTCTCGACCCGCGCATGAAAGACCAGCTGCCGGCGTATGCAACGCCTGGCTCGGCGGGCCTGGACCTGCGCGCCTGTATCGATGCGCCAATGGTGATCGAGGCCGGCCAGACCGTGCTGATTCCAACCGGCCTGGCGATCCACGTCGGCGATCCCGGCTACGCCGCCATGATCCTGCCGCGCAGCGGCATGGGCCACAAAAACGGCATCGTGCTGGGTAATCTGGTAGGCTTGATCGACTCCGACTATCAGGGCCAGTTGATGATCTCGACCTGGAACCGCGGCCACAGCGCCTTCACGCTGCAGCCGATGGATCGCCTGGCGCAGCTGATCATCGTGCCGGTGCTGCAGGTCGGCTTTAATGTAGTAGAAGAATTTAATGGCAGCGAACGGGGCACCGGTGGTTTCGGCAGCACCGGCAAACACTAAGAACGGAGACGGAGCGCAGGGATGAACAAGACGAATACATTTGGCACTTTATCCCTGGCGATGGCGGCAGCAGCTGCCACGCTGACCGGCTGCTCCACTTTCCAATCACAGCCGGCCGCGCCGGAGCCGGCGCCTTCGGTGGTCAGCACTGCAACCGAAGCCGCACCGCAGGTCACCGCCAAAATGGCCGCCGCGCGCCAGCAACTGAGCCAGGTGGTGGCGCTGCAGGATCGCCTGTATCGCGTCGCCGGCCCGCTGCTGATCAATAACGCGGACCTGTGCCGCACGCAGGCGCGCAACCTGCTCGGCTTCACCGCCAAGAACAAATACTCCTACCCTGGCGAATTCGGTGACGCCGCAGCGGCGGTGCTGAATTACAGCGACCGCCTGGAAGTCGCCACCGTGCTGGCGGGCAGCGGCGCAGCCCGCGCCGGCCTGCGCAAGGGCGACATCCTGATCGCTGCCGACGGCAAGCTGCTGCCGGTCGGCGCCAACGCGGAAACCGAAGCGGCTGCCGTTCTGGGCCCGTTGGTCAGCAACAACAAATTCCTCAACCTGACGGTGCAGCGCGGCGGCGCCAATCAGCAGCTGCGCGTGCCGGTCACGCGCGCCTGCGCCTTCAAGATCGACATCGGCAACGCCGACAACGTCAACGCCTATTCCGATGGTCAGCGCGTGATGATCACGCGCGGCATGGTCAACTTCGCGCAGAGCGACGAGGCCATCGCCTACGTGCTGGCCAAGGATATCGCCCACAATGTGCTGGGCCACGCGGCCACCACCAAGCAGGCTTACACGGTGGGCGGCATCATCGACAACCTGGTGGCGGTGCGTCCCGATCTGTCGATGCTGATCGGCACCGCCGGCGTCAAGCCGATGCCGCAGGAGCTGGATGCGGCGGCCGACAACCTGTCGCTGTACATGGTGGCCCGCGCCGGCTACAACGTGCAGGGCGCACGCGCCTTCTGGCAGCGCCTGGCCACCCAATATCCGGCCTCGGTGTTGAACGGCTATACTGCCAACCACCCGGCCGTGAGTTATCGCCTGAGCGTGATCGACAAGACCGTGTCCGCGATCCGAAGCAAGCAGGCCGCCAAGCAGCCGCTGGTCCCTTGATGACTGAGAGAGCGCCATGAACAAGTCCGGCCTGATTGCAATCGCACTGATGTTGACGGCCGGCTGGGCGCAGGCCGCAGTATGGCTGAAGGTGGGCGGCACCCGCAACGTCACCTATTACATGGACAAGGCCAGCGTCATCAAGACCGACAAGACGCGCAAGGCCTGGTCGATGCAAACCTTTACCCGCATGCAGAAGACGCCTGATGGCAAGCTGTATCGCTCGGTGAAAATGCTGCACGTGTACGCGTGCGAGGCGCACACCACTACCCTGCTGGCACAAGTCTACTACCCGGAAGCGATGGGCAAGGGCGAGCCGGTGGAGAATTACAAGTTCGAGAAATTCACCCCGGAAGACATCGTGCCCGACAGCGCCTTCGACAGCGTACTGCTTGCAGCCTGCAAGGACTAGTTGGGGAACTTAGTTGGGAAAGTTCGGGAATACCGTCGCCATCAACCATGTGAGACCGGCGCACAGCAGCACTGCACAAATCAGCACGATCAGTAAACGACCGAATTTGGGTGATCCGTCATCTTCCTTCTGAGGCATGTCCGATCCCTGCAAGGTTTAATGAGCCGTAGTATATTCCATTCATGGACTCTATCGACCTCGAAGTATTAAAAACCAGCGCCGCGTGGATCGCGGCGGGCCGCCGCTGTGAACTGATCACTGTCATCAAGACCTGGGGTTCCAGCCCGCGGCCGGTCGGCGCCACGCTGGCCATCTGCGAAGACGGCACGGTGGTCGGCTCGGTGTCGGGCGGCTGCATCGAGGACGACCTGATCGCGCGCGTGCGCGACCAGGGCATCAGCCGCGCCATCCCGGAAATCGTCAGCTACGGCATCACCGCCGATGAGGCGCACCGTTTCGGCCTGCCTTGCGGCGGCACCATCGAACTGTCGATTGAACCGCTGTCGCAACGCAGCCGTATCGGCGAACTGCTGGAGCGGCTGGAGCGCCATGAGCTGGTGCAGCGCCGTCTCGACCTGCGCAGCGGCGAGGTGGAGCTGTCCAAGGCGGCACCGGGCGCGCAGATGCAGGTCAGCGAGCAGGCGATGGTGACGCTGCACGGGCCACGCTGGCGGCTGCTGATTATCGGCGCAGGCCAGTTGTCGCGTTTCCTGTCGCAGATCGCGCTGGCGATGGACTACAGCGTGATTGTCTGCGATCCGCGCGAGGAATACCGCGCCGGCTGGCATGTCGACGGCGTGCAGCTGGTGCACGAGATGCCGGACGACGTGGTGCTGGCGATGAACCTCGACCGTCGCAGCGCGGTGGTCGCATTGACCCATGATCCCAAGCTGGATGACCTGGCGCTGATGGAGGCGCTGAAATCGGAAGCCTTCTACGTCGGTGCCATTGGTTCGCGGCTGAACAACAACAAGCGCCGCGAGCGGCTGCTGGAATTCGACCTGACGCCGGAACAGCTGGCGCGCCTGCACGGACCGATCGGCCTGTACATCGGCAGCAAGACACCGTCGGAAATCGCCATCTCCATCCTGGCCGAGATGACCGCCATCAAAAACGGCGTGCCCACCAACCTGATCGTGCCGCACGCCTCCGCTCCGACCAAACCAGGCGACGCGGCCTGCGTGGTGGAAAGCGGCGCCGTCTAGGCCGCCGGCGGGCAGTGCCAACGAATTCCAGCGCAAGAATCGGCTAGTACCGCGCGCACGGATACGCGACAATAGCGGACGGACGCGCCATTCCGCACTGCCGCCTCACATTCTGGATTCCGCATGAGCACCGCCAACCTGTTACGCCTCATCCTGCTAGCCGCCATCTGGGGCGGCTCCTTCCTGTTCATGCGCATTGCCGCGCCTGTGCTGGGTGCCGCCGTGCTGATCGAATACCGCGTGCTGTTTGCCGCCATCTTCCTCGCCGTGGTTGGCCTGTTCCTGAAAAAGTCGCTGGACTGGAAACAGCACTGGAAGCACTACTTCATCCTTGGCCTGTTCAACTCCGCCCTGCCCTTTTTGATGTTCGCCTTCGCTGCGCGCACGCTGTCGGCTTCCGTGCTGGCGGTACTGAACGCCACCACGCCGCTGTGGGGCACCTTGATCGCGGCTGTCTGGTCGCGAACCATGGTCAGCGGCAAAGTGATGCTTGGCCTGCTGCTGGGCACTTGCGGCGTCTCGCTGCTGGTCGGCTTTGACCACGTCAGTTCCAAGCCGGGCGCCGGCATCGCGATTGCAGCGGTGCTGTTCGCCTCCTTCAATTACGGCATTGCCAGCAACTACGCCAGGCAGGCCAAGGCGGTCGAGCCATTCGCCAACGCGCACGGCTCGATGTGGGCGTCAGCGCTGATGGTGCTGCCGGTGGTGCCGTTCTTCCCGGCGCCGGGCGAGCACACTGTCGGCATCATGGGCGCAGTGATCGCGCTGGCGGTGCTGTGCAGTGGCGTCGCTTACCTGATCTACTTCCGCTTGATCCAGGACGTCGGCCCATCGTCGGCGCTTACGGTGACCTTCCTTAGCCCGCTGTTCGGCATTCTGTGGGGCGTGCTGTTCCTCGGCGAGACAGTCGGCTGGTACACCTTCGCCGGCGCCGCCATCGTCATCACCGGCACCGCGCTGGTCACCGGCTTCCGCTTCAGCAGGCGCGCCACATGAAGCCCTACGCGCTGGAACTGCCAGCAGACTATCGCCTGGATGACGTGCTGGCCTTCCACCGCCGCGACGCCGAAAGCATCGCCGAAGAAGTCAGCGCCGAACGCCTGCGCAAAGGCGTGCTGCTGGACGGCGTGCCCGTCGTGCTGGACATTGCGTTGCCGGTCACCGACGCGCCCGCGCGTGTCGGCACCTCCGCCCACGCAGACCACGCTGCGGCCTGCGCAAACATCGCTATCCACGCGGACGGCATGCTCAGCGCAGCGGGCCGCGAACAGGCAGGCGACGCGGCGCTGAACATCCTCGGCCTGCGCATCGACCCCGCACCATTTTATGCCTTCGTCAAAAAAGACAAACTGTTTGCCGCACTGGCACGCCGCCAGCCCGGTCTGCGCATCGTCCAGTCAGCCACGGTGTTTGAAGCGCTGACCTGGGCGATCATCGGCCAACAGATCAACCTCTCATTCGCCATCGCGCTGCGCCGCACCTTCATCCTGCAAGCTGGCCGCCAGCACAGCAGCGGCTTGTGGTGCTACCCGGACGCCAGCAGCGCCGCCGCATTGTCGGTGGACGACCTCGCCAGCCGAAAATTCTCGCGCGCCAAAGCCGAAACCCTGCTGCGCCTGGCCACGCTGGTTGCCGACGGCACGCTGCGGCTCGACCTTGCCGACGACAACAGCATCGAACAAATCTCCGCCGCGCTGCTGGCCGTCAAAGGCATCGGCCCATGGACCGTCAATTATGGCCTGCTGCGCGGCTACGGCTATGCCGACTGCTCGCTGCATGGCGACGTCGCCGTCCGTGCGGCGCTGCAAACGCTGCTCGGCGAAGAGGTCAAGCCGGACATCAAGCGCACCGAGGAAATCCTCGCCCGCTACAGCCCTCACCGCACCATGGCCGCCGCCCACCTGTGGGCCAGCCTCCACCCACGCGACTAAAAACCGCTTGAGCCTCACGCTACGTGAGGCTTTACGCTCTCCATCACATCAACCAGGAGAGCATATGCCACATCCCACCCCGCCCAAGCCCAGCGCCTGGATCACCGCCACCGCGCGCGCCGCGCACCAGCTGTACGACACACCACGCATCTTCGACGACCCGCTGGCATTGCGTATCCTCGGCGCCGAACGCGAAGCCGAACTACGCGCCGACGTCCAGCGCCAGCAACATCCACTGGCTGCCGCGATGCGCGCCACCATGGCCGTCCGCGCCCGTCTTGCCGAAGATAGCTGGCACACCGCGCAGCAAGAAGGCGTACAGCAATACGTCATCCTCGGCGCCGGCCTGGACACCTGCGCCTATCGCAGCCACAGTGCGCAAGTCTACGAAGTCGACCTGCCGGCCATGCGGCAATGGAAGCGCGACTGCCTGCGCGCCGCCGGCATCAGCGAACCGTCACACGCGCGCTACGTCGCCACCGACTTCACCGCCCCATCGCTGCTGGAAGACCTGCAGCAGGCCGGCTTCAACGCCGCGCTGCCCGCGTGCTTCTCGTGGCTGGGCGTCAGCATGTACCTGAAGCCGGATGTAGTCATGCGCACGCTCGGCGAGATCGCCGACTGCGCACTGGGCAGCAGCATCGTGTTCGACTACTGCGTACATCGCCAGCATCTCAGCGAACAGGAATGCGCGGGGCTAGACGTGATCGCCGCGTCGCTGGCCGCACAAGGTGAGCAACTGCACAGCAGCTTTGAACCGCAACTGCTGGAGCACATGCTGCGCCACTACGGCTACCGTCACATCGAACACTTCGGCGCGCCGCAGCTGGAGGCGCTTTATGGCGCAAAACTGAGCGGCATTTTCCGCCTGATCCGCGCCACGGTTTAAACTAGGCGGCATGGAAAAAACCGTACTTAAAATCGGCGCACTGGCCGCGCGCTCCGGCCTCACCGTGCGCGCGCTGCACCACTATGACGACATCGGCCTGCTGAAGCCATCGGCGCGCGCCGATTCCGGCTACCGTTTGTACAACCGCGACGACGTCGAACGCCTGCACAAGATCCAGGCGCTGCGCAAATTCGGCATGTCGCTGGCCGACATCGCCACCTTCCTCGCCAGCCCCGACGCGCCCTTTGCCGACGTGGTCTCGCAGCAGATCGCCGCCCTCGATCAGCAGATCAAACAAGCCAGCACGCTGCGCGAACAACTCACGCGCCTGCAACAACAAATGAACAGCGACCACGCGCCGGCACTGGAAAGCTGGATCGGCGCGCTGGAGCACATGAAATTATATGAACAGTATTTCACGCCGGAAGAATTGAAGCGGCTGCCGTTCTGGCAGCAGGAAGCACGTCGCAACGCTGTCTGGCGCGGCATGGTCGACGAGGTGAAAACACTGATAGCGCATGGCGTTCCTTTCAGCAGCGCGGAAGCCGGCGCGCTTGCCCTACGCTGGATGGAAACGCTGGAACACGATACCGCCGCCAACCCCGAGTTCGCGCGGCGCATGACGATAATGATGCAGGATGATCGCTTAAGCCAACGCCATTCACCGATTCCGCAGGATGTTCAGCAATACATCGGCGAGTCGTTCAACGAACGCAAGATGACCTTGTACGCAAAGTATTTAAACGCTGAGGAGATGCAGTACATCCGCGTCAACAGCCGCAAATATTTTCACGAATGGCTGGCCTTGCTGGTCAAGGTACACGCGCAGATGGAAAGCGGTGTCGCGGCGAACCATCCGGAAATGCAAGCGCTGGCGCGTGAATGGATGCGCCTGTTCCGTGCGCGTGCCGGTAGCCATCCTGACACCCAGTCACGCATCCGCCTCGCACACGAAAGCGAGCCGGAGCTGCTGAAAGGCACATGGGTCAGCCCGGCCACCCTCGCCTATATCCGTCAAGCCGTGGCCGCTTGCGAACAAGCTTGATCCAGCATAAAGTGAACTACCGATTCCCGCTCTACGATGGTGCCCTATGGACGATCATCTCAACAGCCGCTACGAAGCCGACGCCCTGATCTGGACCGACACCCAGATTGCCCTGCTGCGCGCAGGAAAATTCGATCAGCTGGATGTGGAGAACATCATTTCCGAGCTGGCGTATCAAGTGCGAAAAGACAAGCGCGAGGTGGCGACCCGCATCCGGCGGAAGATGCCTACCCCAAAGCCGTCAGGGATGCGGCCGAAGCAACACATCTGCCGATCTCGGCCTTCCCACCGACGATCCCATACACCACCGACCAATTACTTGACCGCAGTTTTTATCCCGGCAAAAACGAAAAAGCCGTTGAACCTTAACGGTATCAACGGCTTTAGAATTTGGTTGCGGGGACAGGATTTGAACCTGTGACCTTCGGGTTATGAGCCCGACGAGCTGCCAGACTGCTCCACCCCGCGTCTGTGCCGTTATTATAGGGCAAATCCCCCGCTTAGGCAATATCAATCCCAGAAAGAATCGCGATAGATCGAATAAATGCCGTGCCAACCCGTCCGCACGCATGCCGCGCAGGCGGCAATCGGTGTAAAGTAAGCATAAAACCGACCTGACCACTTGTTTATGAAATACTGTTCCGAATGCGCTTCCCCCGTCAGCCTCAGCATTCCGGCTGGCGATAACCGTCCCCGCTATGTGTGCGCCAACTGCGCCGCCATCCATTACCAGAATCCGAAAATGGTGCTGGGCTCGATCCCGGTATGGCAGCGCGACGGCGAACTGCAGGTATTGCTGTGCAAGCGCGCCATCGAACCGCGCTACGGCTACTGGACGCTGCCGGCCGGCTTCATGGAAAACAATGAGACCACCGCCGAAGCCGCGATCCGCGAAACCGAGGAAGAAGCTGGCGCCCATATCAAGCTTGGCAATCTGTTCACGCTGCTCAACGTCGCCCACGTCCACCAGGTGCATATGTTCTACCTGGCCGAACTGCTCGACCTTGATTTCCAGCCCGGCGAGGAAAGCCTGGAAGTCCAGCTGTTCAGCGAAAAGGACATTCCGTGGGACGACCTGGCCTTCCCCACCATCCGCACCACGCTGGAACTGTTCTTCGCCGACCGCATCAAGATCCGGGAAGGCGGCAGCTACGGCTTCCACACGCAGGACATCACACGCGCCATGCGCGCCGACATCGAACCGGCCGCGTGACGCATCCCCTATGATTCCGTGGCTCGACACCCACACGCCGTTTCCCGACGTCTCCGAAGCCTTGACGACGGACGCGCCCGGCCTGCTCGCGGCCGGCGCCGACCTGTCGCCGCAGCGCCTGCTGATGGCCTACAGGCGCGGCATCTTCCCGTGGTTCTCCGAAGGCCAGCCCATCCTGTGGTGGAGCACCGATCCGCGCATGGTGCTGATGACAGAAAACTTCCGCATCACGGATTCATTAAAGAAAACCTTGCGCAAAGTCCAACGCAGCATGGATGAAGGCGGCCGCTGGCAAGTGCGCTTCGACAGCGCCTTCGAGCAAGTGATGCGCGCCTGCGCCGCGCCACGCCGCGACGGCCCCGGCACCTGGATTTCGGAAGACATCATTGCCGGCTACACCGGCCTGCACCAGATGGGTTACGCCCACTCGGCCGAAGTGTGGCTGGATGGCGAACTGGTCGGCGGCGCCTACGGCGTCAGCATCGGCCGCATGTTCTACGGCGAATCGATGTTCGCGCGGGTCACGGACGGCTCGAAGATCGCCTTGTCCTACCTGGTGCGCTTCCTGCGCCAGCACGGCGTGCAGATGATCGATTGCCAACAGGAGACCGGCCACCTGGCCTCGCTGGGCGCAGCGCCGATCCCGCGCGCCGAATTCCTGGCGCATCTGCGCAACAGTATTGAGTTGCCGCAGATCACCGCATGGGAAGCGATTGCACCGCTGGCCCCGGCCAGTTAAGCTAACATAGAGACTCAACCAAAGCCGATAGGACGTGCATGACGTACCTGAACGACCTGCCTTTCGCGACGCTGCAGTTTTACACGACGGCGCCCTACCCTTGCAGCTACCTCGACGCCCGCCAGGCGCGCTCGCAGGTGGCGACGCCATCGCACCTGATCAACGCGGACGTCTACTCGGAGCTGGTCAAGAACGGCTTCCGCCGCAGCGGCATCTTTACTTATCGTCCATATTGCGACGGCTGCCAGGCGTGCATCCCGGTGCGCGTGGTGACCGACGAATTCAAGCCCAGCCGCACCCAGCGCCGCGCGTGGATGAAACATGGCGACCTGCGTGCCGGCGTCGCCACGCTGTCCTTCTCCGACGAGCATTACGATCTCTACCTGCGCTACCAGAGCAAGCGCCACGCCGGCGGCGGCATGGATCAGGACAGCCGCGACCAGTACGCGCAGTTCCTGCTGCAAAGCCGCGTCAACACGCGGCTGGTGGAATTCCGCGAGCCGGGCGGCACGCTGCGCATGGTCAGCATCATCGACGTGCTGTCGGACGGCCTGTCGTCGGTGTACACCTTCTTCGATCCGGACGTCGAGGGCGCGTCGTATGGCACCTTCAACGTGCTGTGGCAAATCGAACAAGCCCGTGAGCTCAAGCTGCCGTATGTCTACCTGGGCTACTGGATCAGGGAAAGCCCGAAAATGTCCTACAAAACCAACTTCAAGCCGCTGGAAGCGCGGGTAAAAGGCGTGTGGAGCGTGCTGGACGCCTGATAAAATACGGGCGAATTACACACCACACGCCCGCCCATGTCCAAATTCCTGTATTCCCTGGCCCGTCCGATGCTGTTCTCGATGGACGCCGAAGCCGCCCACCACTTCACCCTGCCCACCCTGAAACGCGCCGCCGCACTGGGCCTGACCAAGCTGGTCAGCCAGCCGCAGGCCGATCCGCGCACCGTGATGGGCATCACCTTCAAGAACCCGGTCGGCCTGGCTGCCGGCCTGGACAAGGACGGCGCCTACATCGACGCGCTGGCCGACCTCGGCTTCGGCTCGATCGAAGTCGGCACCGTGACGCCGCGCGCGCAGCCGGGCAATCCCAAGCCGCGCATGTTCCGCCTGCCGGAGGCGCACGCCATCATCAACCGCATGGGCTTCAACAACGGCGGCGTCGACGCCTTTGTCGCCAATGTGCAGGCTTCGCGCTTCTACCAGAACAAGGAAGGCGTGCTGGGCCTGAACATCGGCAAGAACGCCGCCACGCCAATCGAGAACGCCACGGACGACTACCTGCACTGCCTGCAGAAAGTCTATCCCTACGCCAGCTACGTCACCGTCAACATCTCGTCGCCCAACACCAAGAACCTGCGCCAGCTGCAAGGCGGCTCGGAACTGGACGGCCTGCTGAGCACGCTGAAGGACGCCCAGCTGCGCCTGGCCGACCAGCACCAGCGCTACGTGCCGCTGGCGCTGAAGATTGCACCGGACATGGACGGCGACCAGGTCAAGAATATCGCCGACGCACTGATACGCCACAAGATCGACGGCGTCATCGCCACCAACACCACGCTCAACCGCGACGCCGTCACCGGCATGCTGCATGGTGCGGAAGCGGGCGGCCTGTCGGGCGCGCCAGTGTTCCAGTTCTCCAACAACGTGATCCGTTTGCTGAAGGCCGAGCTGGGCGACGCATTGCCGATCATCGGCGTCGGCGGCATCATGCAGGGCGCCGATGCGCGCGTGAAAATGGAATGCGGTGCGCAGCTGGTGCAGCTGTACAGCGGCCTGATCTACGCCGGCCCGGCGCTGATCAAGGATTGCGCCGACGCCGTACGCGGCCGCTAACAGGAGTCCCGATGGACAAGGTACAACTGGGTAACAGCCACCTGAACGTCAGCAAGATCTGCCTTGGCAGCATGACCTGGGGCGAGCAGAACAGCGAAGCGGAAGCGCACGCGCAGCTCGACTACGCGTTCGAGCGCGGCATCAACTTCATCGACACGGCGGAAATGTACCCGGTGATGACGCGCGCGGAAACGCAGGGCGCGACCGAGCGCCACATCGGCAGCTGGCTGAAAAAGACCGGCCTGCGCGACCAGGTGGTGCTGGCCACCAAGGCCGCCGGGCCCAACGCCAGCATCGGCTGGATACGCGGCGGCCGCGCGCGCAACTTCGACGCCGCCAACCTGAAGGCGGCGGTGGACAGCAGCCTGCAGCGGCTGCAAACCGAGCATATCGATTTATACCAATTGCACTGGCCCAGCCGCAACGTGCCGGTGTTCGGCAACAATGTGTTCAATCCCAAGCACGAGCGCGCCTGTGTGCCGATCGAGGAAACGCTGGCCGCGCTGGACGACCTGATCAAGGCCGGCAAGATCGGCGCGATCGGCGTGTCGAACGAATCATGCTGGGGCGTCAACGAATTCATCAAGCAATCCGAGATGAACAGCCTGCCGCGCATCGCCACCATCCAGAACCTGTACAACCTGACCGCGCGCCACTACGAAACCAGCCTGCTGGACGAAACCTGCTACCGCGAGAACGTCAGCCTGCTGGCGTACAGCCCGCTGGCTTTCGGCCAGCTAACCGGCAAGTACATCGACGATGCGAAGGCGCATGGCCGCCTGACCATCTTCCCGTCCAACTGGAGCCCGCGCTACGTGCGTCCGGCCACGGTGGCGGCGGCGACACGCTACGCCCAGCTGGCGCGCGACAACGGCCTGACGCCAACGCAACTGGCGCTGGCCTGGTGCTACTCGCGCTGGTTTGTGGCCTCGACCATCATCGGCGCAACGAATCTGGAGCAGCTGAAGCACAACATCGACGCCTACGCTGTAGAGCTGCCGCTCGACCTCATCAAACAAGTCGACCAGATCCACGCCGAGATCACCAACCCCGGCCAATAAAAATCCGGGGTCAGTTCTGCCAAACGTACACGGGCTCAACTGCGTAGCAGTTGAGCCCGTGTACGTTTGGCAGAACTGACCCCGGATGCGACACGATATCTAAAACTTGAATATGATTAGTCATAACGATTAGTGGGCAGCATCAGCACCTGCTGATATGCTTTTTGCTATCCATACTTTAAGAGACAACCGATGTTACGTCCACTGCTGCTGACCAGCCTGATTTCCTCCATCGTCATCCCCGCGTTCGCCCAAGAGCAAGCTGTCGACGGTGAACTGCAATCCATCGTTGTGACCGGCACCTACGCCAAGAACCGCCGCACCATCGATACCGAATCGCCGGTCGACATCATCGGCGCGCGCGAGCTGCAAGCCAGCGGTTCGACCGAACTGGCCACCGTGCTGGGCCGCGTGCTGCCGTCGCTGAATTTCCCGCGCCCTTCCGGCGCCGATGCCTCCGACGCGGTGCGCCCGGCGCAGCTGCGCGGCCTGTCGCCGGACCAGGTGCTGGTGCTGGTCAATGGCAAGCGCCGCCATGCCTCGTCGGTGGTCAATGTCAACGGCACGCAGGGACGCGGCTCGGCGCCGGTTGACCTGAACGCGATCCCGCTGTCGGCCATCGACCATATCGAGGTGCTGCGTGACGGCGCCGCCGCCCAGTACGGCTCCGACGCTATTGCCGGTGTCATCAACATCATCCTGAAAAAAGGCGCGGCCGGTGGCGATGCCGAGATCGGTTTCGGCGAATACCAGGAGCGCGATGGCAAGCAAGTGTCGCTGCGCGGCTCCACCGGTTTCAACCTCGGCGACGATGGCTGGGTGCGCATCGCAGTCGACGCCGCCGACCGCGATCCGACCAACCGCGCCGGCGCCGACTACCGCTACCCGACCGATCCACGCTACGGCAAAGTCAACCAGCGCTTCGGCGATCCTGAAACCAAGCCGCGCGTGCTGTTCGTCAACGGCCAGTACCGCGTCAGCGACGATATCGACTGGTACGCCTTCGCCAACTACGGCCAGCGCGAAACCTCGGCGGCTGCCACCTGGCGCAGCTTCGGCCGCAGCAGCATCTTCCCGGAAGGCTTCCTGCCGCTGGAGAACAGCAAATCGACCGACACCTCGCTGGTGACCGGCCTGCGTGGCGAAGCCAGCGGCTGGCGCTGGGACCTGAGCGCCAACTACGGCAGCAATGAATTCAAGCTGGACCTGGACAATACCGTCAACCTGACGCTGGCGGACAAGAGCCCGACCCATTTCTACGCCGGCAAGCTGAAGAACACGCAAGCGCTGCTGAACTTCGACGTCGCCAGGGAACTCCCGATCGACGGCTTCAGCGGCCCGCTGACGGTGGCGCTGGGCGCCGAATACCGCCACGAGAAGTATGAGATCGGCGCCGGCGATGAAGCCTCGTACACCGGCAGCGGCGCGCAAGGCTTCTCCGGCTTCCGGCCGGTGAACGCTGGCAGCAACACTCGCCACAACGAATCGATCTATGCCAACTTCGAGGCCGAGATCACCAAGCAGTTCTCCGCCTCCGCCGCGCTGCGGCATGAACGCTACAGCGACTTCGGCAACACCACCTCGGCCAAGGCCTCGACCCGTTACGCCTTCAACGACGCGGTATCGCTGCGCGCCACGGCCTCGTCCGGCTTCCGCGCGCCGTCGCTGGCGCAGCAGTTCTACACCATCACCACCACCAATTTCTCGGTGGTCAACGGTGTCAACACGCCGATCGAAACCGGCACCTTCGCCGTCGGCAGCGCCGCAGCAGCAGCGCTGGGCGCGACTCCGCTGAAGGCCGAGAAAGCCCGCAACTACAGCCTCGGCCTGCAATTCCAGCCGAGCCGCAACTGGACCGCGTCGATCGACGCCTACCGCATCGACATCGACGACCGCATCGCGCTGTCAGCCAATATGACCTTGAACACGGCGCTGCAAAACACGCTGGCCGCGCAAGGCATCCTGGTTGGCGCCGGCCGCTACTTCACCAACGCCATCGACACCCGCACCACCGGCGTCGACATCCTCAGCACCTATCGCTGGGAGACGCGCGACGCCGGCCGCTTCGACTTCACCGCCGCCTACAACCACAACAAGACCTCGCTGGAGCATGTCAACGCCAACCCGGCGATCCTCAGCGCCAATAACCTGACCCTGATCGATCGCCAGACCATCAACCGCATCACCGTGGGTTCGCCGAAGGACAAGTTCAGCCTGGCGACCGACTGGTCATTGGCAAACTGGGGCGTGCGGGCGGTGGTCACGCGCTACGGCAGCTTCACTGTGCCGCAGAACAACCCGGTACAGGACCAGACTTACGATCCGCAATGGGTGCTGGACCTGTCGACCAGCGTCAAGCTGGGCAAGAACTGGCGCCTGACGGTGGGCATCGACAACGCCACCAACCGTTATCCGGACCAGGTCACGTCGGTGGCCAATCTGAACAACAACGGCATCAACCCGTATAGCGGCTGGGCGCCGAATGGCTTCAACGGCCGCTACTACTACGCCAAGGCCGGCTTCAGCTGGTAAAAACCCTCCCCCGCACGGCGGCCCGCCTCAACGCTCAACCCGGTGAGGCTCACGCCACCGCCAGCCGGCGCGCTGGTGGCTTGGCTGGCGGCGGGCTTCCCGCCAGCTTGAACACGCTGACCGCCTGCGCCAGCAAGTCCGCCTGGTCGCGCATGCTCTGCGCGGCAGCAGCAGCTTCCTCCACCAGCGCCGCATTCTGCTGCGTCACATCATCAATCGATACAATCGCCTGGTTCACCTGCTCAATGCCGGTGCTCTGCTCGCTGCTGGCGGCGCTGATCTGCTGCATGATCTCCGCCACCTGCCGCACCGACTGCACGATACTCTGCATGGTGCTGCCCGCCTGATCGACCAGCGCCGCGCCGGCATCCACCGTCTCCACCGAACGCCCGATCAACTCCTTGATCTCCTTGGCCGCCGAGGCCGAACGCTGCGCCAGGTTACGCACCTCGGACGCCACCACCGCAAAGCCTCGGCCCTGCTCGCCAGCGCGCGCAGCCTCCACCGCTGCATTCAAAGCGAGGATATTGGTCTGGAACGCAATCCCGTCGATCACGCTGATGATGTCGACGATCTTGCTGGAACTCTCCTTGATCGCTCCCATGGTCGTGACCACCTCGCCCACCACCTTGCCGCCCCTGGTCGCATAGTCGGACGCCGCCACCACCAGCTGCGTGGCCTGGCGCGCGTTCTCCGCATTCTGCGTCACGGTCGAGGTCAGCTCCTCCATCGACGACGCCGTCTCTTCCAGGCTGGACGCCTGCTGCTCGGTGCGCGACGACAAATCCATATTGCCGCTGGCAATCTCGTTCGACGCCGTGGCGATGGTGTCCGTGCCCGAGCGCACCTGCCCGACCGTGCGCGCCAGCGACGCATTCATGTCGATCAGCGCGCGCAGCAACTGGCCGGTTTCGTCGGTGGTGTGGCACTCCATGCGCATGGTCAGGTCGCCGCCGGCCACCGCCTGCGCCATGCCCACCGCGCGATTCAAAGGCTGGGTGATGCTGCGCGTAATCACAAACAGCACCCACGCCGCCAATGCAGCCGCCGCCACCGTCAGCAAAATCATCGTGGTGCGCGAACTGGCGTAGGATTGCTCGGCCACCGCAGCGGTTGCCTCCACCGCCGCCGTCTGATACTTGACCATCTCGGTCAGCGCATTCAGGTAAGCCGTCTGTTCCTTGCGCACCGTGGTCAGCAGATACTTGACGGACTCGTCGCGCCGGCTGGCATCCGGTGACATTTTCAGAAAAGCGCCCTGTACCACGGCGTATTTTTCGCGCGCATCCAGCACGGCTTGCAGCTTGGCGCTTCCCTGGGCATCGTTGTCGTCAGCAATCAGCTTGCCTAGCTTGTCGAGGCGCTCGCCATTTTCCACGCGGCGCTTCTCCACCCGTTCCAGTTCGGCCTTGACCACCGCCGGATCGGTCGACAGCATGGCGTTGCGCATGGCGCGGGCCACGTCGTTCAGACCGCCTATCGTTTCGTAAGCCAGGATGACCTTGGGAACCTTATCGACCGCCAGATCCTTGGTGTTGTCGTTCAGACGACCAAGCTTGGCGATGCCTTCGACGGAAATGCCGATCATGAAGATGATGGCCACGCCCAGACCAGCTGCCAGACGGTAGCCGATTTTCCAATTACCGAAACCCATGACGCGCTCCCCGGTGTTGGTGACAGGGATTCAGTATATGGTTATTCCGGCATGAAAATTAGAAAAAATGAATGACTGTTTTGCCGCCGCCACAGTCATGTAGCGGCGGCAATATCATCAACAGGATCAGGACAGTTCCCCGCCGTTGAGGGCGGCGTCAATGTCGGCACGGCTCAGGTCCGGCGCGAATTGCTGGATGAAATGGTAGGCATAGGAACGCAGATAAGCTCCCTTGCGGACTGCCAGTCGCGTGGTGTTCTGCGCGAACAGGTGCGACGCTTCCACCGCGCGCATGCCCTTGTCGCGGCCATGGTCAAACGCCATCGAGGCGACAATGCCCACGCCAAGGCCCAGCGACACATACTGCTTGATGACGTCCGAATCCATCGCGGTCAGCACGATGTCCGGGCGCACGCCGGCCTGCGCGAACGCGGCGTCGATGTGGCCGCGGCCGGTGAAGCCGACGTCATAGGTAATCAGCGGGAACTCGGCCAGGTCTTCCAGCCTGATCGGCGAGCGCGACAGCAGCGGGTGGCCGTCCGGCACCACGATCAAATGGCTCCAGCGGTAGCACGGGAAGGACACCAGGTCGGGGAACTGCGACAGGCCCTCGGTAGCGATGCCGATATCGGTCTTGCCGGACAAGATCCACTCGGCGATGTGCTCGGGCGCGCTCTGCTGCAGGGCGATGCGCACATCCGGATACGCGCTGCGGAAGCTCTGCACCACTTTCGGCAGCGCATAGCGCGCCTGCGTGTGGGTGGCTGCCACGCTCAGCGTGCCGCTTTGCTGGCCGGTGTATTCCAGGCTGGCCTGTTGCAGGTTCTCGGCCTCGATCAGCAGGCGGTCGATGATCTTCAGGATGCCCTTGCCCGGCTCGGTCATGCCGGTCAGGCGCTTGCCGTTGCGTTCGAAGATGACCACGCCCAGTTCGTCTTCCAGCTCGCGGATCTGGCGCGACACGCCAGGCTGCGAGGTGAACAGGGCATTTGCCACTTCGGTCAGGTTGTAGCCGCGACGCGCGGCTTCGCGGATGGACCGCAGCTGCTGGAAATTCATATGGATGCTCCTTCGTCAACGAACACGCGCACGCGCTTCGGACGGACTACCAGGGTTTCGCCCTCCTTCAGGCCGAGGCTGCTAAAGCGCTCGTTCGGAATGACGGCTTCGATCAGTTCGGCGTTGTCGCCGCGCTCCAGGTCTAGCTGTGCCAGCGGGCCGATCGCATGCGCGCGGCGCAGCTTGACCACGATGCCTTCGGCGCCCGGTGTGTAGCGGTCCACGTCCAGCTCGTGCGGACGCACATAGGCTGTGCCCTTGCCTGCCGCGCCTGGCTCGGCGGGCACGTTGAAACTGGTATCGCCGGTGGCCAGCACGCCATCCTGCACGCGGCCGTGGAAGACGTTGACGTTGCCGAGGAAGCCGTAGACAAACGGCGAGGCCGGGTGGTTGTACACCTCGTCCGGCGCGCCGATCTGTTCGACGTTCCCCTTGTTCATCAGCACCACCTGGTCGGCCACCTCCAATGCTTCTTCCTGGTCATGGGTGACGAAGATCGAGGTGACATGCAACTCATCGTGCAGGCGACGCAACCAGCGGCGCAGTTCCTTGCGCACCTTGGCGTCCAGCGCACCGAACGGCTCGTCCAGCAGCAGCACGCGCGGCTCGACCGCCAGCGCGCGCGCCAGCGCGATACGCTGACGCTGGCCGCCCGACAGTTGCGGTGGATAGCGGTCCGCCAGCCAATCCAGCTGCACCAGTTCCAGAAGGTCTTTCACCTTGCGGCGAATCTGCTCTTCCGACGGACGCTCGCTGCGTGGCTTGACGCGCAAGCCGAAAGCAACGTTCTCGAACACAGTCATGTGCTTGAACAGCGCGTAGTGCTGGAACACGAAACCAACCTGGCGTTCGCGCACATGGCGGTCCGACGCATCGTTCCCGTCGAGCACCACCTGGCCGGAATCCGGATGCTCCAGCCCGGCGATGCAACGCAGCAGCGTGGTCTTGCCGCAGCCCGACGGGCCCAGCAGCGCGGTCAGTTCGCCTTGCGGAAAATCCAGCGAGACATTATTGAGCGCGACGAAATCGCCGAAACGCTTGTTGATATTTTTAACTTGGATCGTCATGGTATTACTCCGAAGTACGTTTGTCGTCGGCGATGGACTCGTTCAGGCGCCAGGCGATAAAGGATTTCACCACCAGCGTCACCAGGGCCAGCAGCGCCAGCAGCGACGCCACGGCAAAGGCGGCGGCAAAGTTGTATTCGTTGTACAGAATCTCGACTTGCAGCGGCATGGTGTTGGTCTCGCCACGGATGTGGCCGGACACCACCGACACCGCGCCAAACTCGCCCATGGCGCGGGCGTTACACAGGATCACGCCATACAGCAGGCCCCACTTGATGTTGGGTAGCGTCACGCGGCGGAAAGTGTCCCAGCCGGACGCGCCCAGCACGATGGCGGCCTCTTCTTCTTCGCTGCCCTGCGCCTGCATCAGCGGGATCAGTTCGCGCGCCACAAACGGGAAGGTGACGAAGATGGTGGCCAGCACAATGCCCGGCACCGCGAACAGGATCTTGATGTCGTGTTCCATCAGCCACGGACCGAACCAGCCCTGCGCGCCGAACAGCAGCACGTAGATCAGGCCGGAGATCACCGGCGACACCGAGAACGGCAGGTCGATCAAGGTCAGCAGGAAGCTTTTGCCCCAGAATTCAAACTTGGCGATACACCACGATGCCGCCACGCCAAACACCAGGTTCAGCGGCACGGCGATGGCGGCGGTAATCAGCGTCAGCTTGATGGCCGAGATCGCATCTTCTTCGACGATGGCGGTGACGTAGGCATCCCAGCCTTTTTTCAGCGCCTCGAAGAACACTGCCACCAGCGGTATGAACAGGAACAGCGTCAGGAACAGCAGCGCGATGGCAACCAGCACGCCGCGCACCCAGCGCGGTTCCAGGATATCGGCCTTCGACGGCAGTTCGCCGCGACGGACTTGCGTAACAGGTGTCACAGGAGCTCCACTCATCTTATTTCCCCGACTTTCCGCGCGCCCAGGCTTGCAACAGGTTGATGGCCAACAGCAGAATGAAGGACACCACCAGCATCACCAGTGCAATCGCGGTGGCGCCGGCATAGTCGTACTGCTCCAGCTTGGTAATAATGAACAGCGGCGTGATTTCCGACACCATCGGCATATTGCCGGCGATGAAAATCACCGAACCGAACTCGCCGGTGGCGCGCGCGAAGGCCAGCGCAAAGCCTGTCATCAGCGACGGCAGGATGGTCGGGAACACCACGCGCGAAAAGGTCTGCCAGGCGTTGGCGCCCAGGCTGGCGGCAGCCTCTTCCAGCTCACGCTCGGCGTCCTCCAGCACCGGCTGCACGGTCCGCACGACAAACGGCAGGCCGATGAAGGTCAATGCGATCACCACGCCCAGCGGCGTGAACGCCACCTTGATACCGAGGTAGCCTTCGATGAACTGGCCCAGCCAGCCGTTGGCCGAATACAGCGCGGTCAGCGTGATGCCGGCCACGGCGGTCGGCAGCGCGAATGGCAGGTCGACCAGCGCATCAACGATGCGCTTGCCGGGAAATTCATAGCGCACCAGCACCCAGGCGACGATGCCGCCGAAGATGACGTTGATGAAGGCGCCGATCAGCGAGGCGCCAAACGTCAGCTTGTAGGAAGCCATCACGCGTGCCGACGTCACCGTGGTCCAGAACGAATCCCAGGTCAGGGTGAACGTTTTCAGAAATACGGCCGACAGCGGGATCAGCACGATCAGCGTCAGGTAGAAAATGGTGAAGCCCAGCGACAGCCGGAATCCCGGCATAACGCGGAATGGCGCGCCCCGTTTGGCCACTGGCGTGGCGGCTGCGGACGCTGCAAGAACAGCAGACATGGATGCTCCCTTATTACAAAACCTTCTATAAGGGCTGCATGTTCTCATCAATGCCTCATAATACAAACGAAGCATTAGTCATTTGATTAGATGATTCAGCTATATACCAGCTTGACCGCCACAGCAACGAGCGTTACCGCGAGGATAGCGCGCAACAGGCGCTCGGGTACGGCGCGGGCGGCGTAAGCGCCCAGGGTGATGCCGGGCACCGACCCGACCAGCAAGGTCAGCAGCAGAGTCCAGTTGATCGAGCCCAGCCACCAGTGGCCGACGGCAGCAATCGCGGTCAGCGGCACGGCGTAGGCGATGTCGGTGCCGGCCACTTCTGCGGCCGTCAGGCGCGGATAGAGCATCACCAGCACGGTGGCGCCAATCGCGCCAGCGCCGATCGAGGAAATCGTCACCAACACGCCCAGCACAGCACCGGTGAAGACAGTGGCGTTGCGCAGCGCCCCGCCCTGAAGTTGCCGCTCGGGATGGGCGGTGATCCAGGCCAGCATCTTGCGCTTGAATAGCAAGGCCACGACGGTCAGCATCACCGAGCCGGCAATCGTGTAGCGGATGATCTGGCCCATCTGGTGGCTGAGGGTGCCGAAATGGCTGAGCGCCACGCTGGCCAGCAAGGCGGCCGGCAACGCGCCGAGGCACAGGCGGCCGACGATGTCCCAGTGGACCGTGCCGCGCAAACGATGGGTGAAGGTGCCGACGCCCTTGGTCAGCGAGGCAAATGCCAGGTCGGTGCCAACGGCCACGGCAGGCGTGACGCCAAACATCAAGGTCAGTAGCGGCGTCATCAGCGAGCCGCCGCCGACGCCGGTCATGCCGACCAGCAGGCCAACCCCAAATCCTGACGCAACAAACTGGACATCCATAAAGTTTCCCTAAAGTAGGAGGCCCGAAGGTTACCTATTCCAGGGAAAGATCCAAACAACGGAAAACTTATAAGCTTATTTGTTCGGTTGCGGGGTGACGCGCAGATACGGACGCTCGGCGGTAAAGCCTTTCGGGTATTTCTGCTTCAGCACTTCCGGGTCTTGCACGGTCAGCGGGATGATGACGTCATCGCCATCTTTCCAGTTGCCTGGCGTGGCTACCGTGTAACCGTCGGTCAGTTGCAGTGCATCGATGACGCGCAGCACTTCGTCGAAGTTGCGGCCGGTGCTCATCGGATAGGTGATGGTCAGACGCACTTTCTTGTTCGGATCAATGACGAACAGCGAACGCACGGTGGCGGTGGCCGACGCTTCCGGGTGGATCATGTCGTACAAGGTCGATACCTTGCGGTCGGCATCGGCAACGATCGGGAAACCCACCACGGTCTTCTGTGTTTCCTCGATATCCTTGATCCAGTTCTTGTGCGATTCAGCCGGGTCGACCGACAGCGCAATCGCTTTCACATTGCGCTTGTCAAATTCCGGTTTCAGCTTGGCGGTCAGGCCCAGCTCGGTGGTGCAGACCGGCGTAAAGTCGGCCGGGTGCGAGAACAGCACCACCCACGAATTGCCAGCCCATTCATGGAACTTCAGTGGGCCGATGGAAGAGTCTTGTTCGAAATCGGGCGCGGTATCGCCCAGACGGATGGTCATGGTAGGGTCTCCAGGGTAGAAAAGGTCACGCCATTGTGCGCTTGCTCTGCCAGAAAATACAAGGTTTCCAGCCCTTCGGGCCAGTCGCCCAAGCCGGACTCCGCATTGATGTGACCGAGCGGCCCGCCGTTGATGAAGCGGCTTTGCCAGCGGCGTGCCCACAACGCGGCACGCGGGGCCGCCATCCACGGATCGTTGGTGCTGCCGACCATGATCGACGGCACCGGCAACGCTTGCTGCGGCAGCAGTGAGGCCACGTTGAACTTGTCCGGATCGGCGGGCGCCACCAGCAGCACGCCCACCACGTTTTCCGGATCGCGCGCCACGCTGTGCACGGTGGCCAGCGCGCCGAAGCTGTGGCCGACGATCAGCGTGGGACGCGGATCGCGCTGGCGCAACTGGTCCACCCTGGCCGACCAGCGCGGCAGGTCCGGGGCTTCCCAATCATCCTGCTGCACCCGCTCGAAAGCGGGGAACAGGCGTTGCCAGCGGCTTTGCCAATGATCCGGTCCGCTGTTATGCAGACCGGGCGCAATCAACACGCGAAACTGTTCAAAGGCGCTGGTCATAAGTTGCTTCCGTACTTACTTGCTAGGCTGGTAGATCTGGTCGAACAGGCCGCCGTCGGCAAAGTGGGCCTTCTGTGCCTTGGTCCAGCCGCCGGCCACTTCCGCGATGGTGAACAGCTTCACGTTCGGGAATTGCGACGCGTATTTCTTGGCTGCTTTCTCGGTGGCTGGACGGTAGTAGTTCTTGGCGATGATGTCCTGCGCTTCATCGGTGTACAGGAAGTTCAGGTAAGCCTCGGCCACCTTGCGGGTGCCGCGCTTGTCGACCACTTTGTCGACCACAGCCACTGGCGGTTCGGCCAGGATCGATACCGACGGCGCGACGATGTCGAACTTGGTCGGGCCCAGTTCCTTGATCGCCAGCAGCGCTTCGTTTTCCCAGGCGATCAGCACGTCACCAATGCCGCGTTCGACGAAGGTGGTGGTGGCGCCGCGCGCGCCGGAATCCAGCACCGGCACGTTCTTGTACAGCTTGGTCAGGTATTCCTTGGCGGTGGCTTCGCTGCCGCCGGGCTGGCGCAGCGCGTAGCCATAGGCGGCCAGGTGGTTCCAGCGCGCACCGCCTGAGGTTTTTGGATTCGGGGTGATCACCGACACGCCTGGCTTGACCAGGTCAGCCCAGTCCTTGATGCCCTTGGGATTGCCCTTGCGGACCAGGAACACGATGGTTGAAGTGTATGGGGTGCTGTTGTGCGGCAGCTTCTTCTGCCATTCAGGCGTCAGCAGCTTGTGTTCGGCGATGGCGTCGATGTCGTAGGCCAGCGCCAGCGAAACGACGTCGGCTTCCAGGCCGTCGATCACAGCGCGGCCTTGTTTGCCCGAACCGCCGTGCGACTGCTTGATCTTGACGTTGTCGCCGGTTTTGGCTTTCCACTCTTTGGCGAATGCGGTGTTGACGTCCTGGTACAGCTCGCGGGTCGGGTCGTACGACACGTTCAGCAGCGAAATGTCCGCAGCCAGGGCTGGGGCGATGGCGGTAACAGCGAGAACGGCAGCAGCAATAATTTTTTTGGACAGCATTTGATTCCCCTAGTAGTGAAGGTCTCCAGATTAATGCTGTCCTTTATAAATGAGAACTAAGCTTTTATCAGTTCTATATACCGGAAAATCATATGAACCTGTTATACAGGACCACCGCCCAGGTGGCGATCGCCAGCAAACAGGTCAGCAACACCGCCGCGCTGCCGAAATCCTTGGCGTTCTTCGATAAAGGATGGCGTTCCAGCGACACCCGGTCCACCACCGCCTCGATCGAGGAGTTAATCAGTTCGACGATCAGTATCAGCAGCAACACGCCGATCAGCACCAGCTTTTCAAACGCCGACACCTTCAGCAGCAGCGCGATGACCACGCCCACCGCGAACACGCTGACCTCCTGGCGGAAGGCGTGTTCATTCTGCCACGCCGCGCGGAAACCATCTAATGAGTAGCGAAACGCCGTGTAAATCCGCTTGAGGCCGCTCTTGCTCTTGAATTCGCTGACAGGTTGTTCCATGGTAGCTGTGGTAATCGTCAATAGCATATTATGCATGGAATTCCGCTTTTTTCCACATTATGGTATAAATCAATTATCGAATTCCGCATTGCACCAACCACATCATGAAAATCGAAACCGTTCCCGAGCAAAAGACCACTATCCAGGTGATCGAGCGCATGGTGGCGCTGCTCGATGCCCTGGCCAAGTATCCCGATCCCGTCAGCCTCAAGGAATTGTCCAAGGTCTCGGGGCTACACCCTTCCACCGCCCACCGGATTCTGAACGACATGGTGGTCACCCGCTTTGTCGACCGGGTCGAGCCTGGCACCTACCGGCTCGGCATGCGGCTGCTGGAACTGGGCAATGTGGTCAAGAGCCGGCTGTCGGTGCGCGAAGCGGCGCTGGACTTTATGCGTGCACTGCACAAAAAAACCCAGCAAACCATCAACCTGTCCGTGCGCCAGGGCGACGAGATCGTCTACATCGACCGTGCCTTCTCGGAGCGCTCGGGCATGCAGGTGGTGCGCGCCATCGGCGGCCGCGGCCCGCTGCACCTGACCTCGACCGGCAAGCTGTTCCTGTCGGTGGACGAGCCGAAAGCCATCCGCGCGTATGCCACGCGCACCGGCCTCGCCGGGCACAACAAGAACTCGATTACTGATCTGGGCAAGCTGGAACGCGAGCTGAGCCTGGTGAAGTCGCGCGGCTACTCGCGGGATAATGAAGAGCTGGAACTAGGCGTGCGCTGCATGGCTGCCGGCATCTATGACGATGGCGGCAAGCTGATTGCCGGGCTGTCGATCTCGGCGCCGGCCGACCGTCTGCAGGAAGACTGGCTGGAAGACCTGGTGCTGACTGCGCGCCAGATCTCCGTCACCCTCGGTTACATCCCGGTCGAATAAGGCGCGCTGGTCACGCCGCCGCCCACCAGGCTGGCCGGGCGCAGCGCTTCCAGCCATTTGCGCATGCGGCCGGCGTCGGCCGTCCGCGATTGCTTGCCCTTGGAATCCAGGAACACCATGATCACCGAGCGGCCTTCGATCACCGCCTGCATCAGCAGGCAGCGTCCCGCCTCATTGATAAAGCCGGTTTTCTGCAAGCCGATCGCCCAGTCCGGGCTGGCCACCAGGTGGTTGGTGGTGCCAAACTGCATCGGACGGCCATTGCTGGTTTCCACGATGGCTTTCGGATCGGTGGAGAACTGGCGCAGCATCGGCTGCTGATACGCCGCCATCGCCAGCTTGGCAAGGTCGCGCGCGCTGGCCACATTCATTTTCGACAGGCCGTTGGAATCGACGTAGTGCGTGTCGCTCATACCCAACTCGCGCGCCTTGGCGTTCATCGCTTCCACAAAGGCTGGCCTGCCGCCTGGATAGTTGCGGCCCAGCGCCGAAGCGGCGCGGTTTTCCGAACTCATCAGCGCGATGTGCAGCATGCTGGCGCGGCTCATCTGCGTGCCGACCTTCAGGCGCGAGCTGCTGAATTTTTCGCGGTCGACGTCCTCATCGGTGACGGTGAGGATTTCGTCCATGTCCTGCTTGGCTTCCACCACGATCAGGCCGGTCATCATCTTGGTGATGGAGGCGATCGGCAGGGCGACATTGGAATTCTTCTCGAACAGCACTTCCGAGTTGGCCTGATCCAGCACCAGCGCCACGTTGGAGGCCAGCGACAGCGGATCATTGGTTTTGTTCAGGCCGGCGAGATCGCCCATGGTCGGCGCCGCTGGCGCGGCAGCCAGCACACGCTGGTACACCACCTTGCGCTTGCCATTGACCTTGATCACACGCTTGACCACGCGGTCGCTGGCGTCAGCGGCGGCAACGCGCACCGGTTGGCGCTTCTTCAGCACCAGTTTTTTGGGCGCGGCGCCGCTTTTGTCAGTTGCCGGTGCAGCAATCGCTGCAGAGGCAAACATCAGCGAAATCAGCGCGCTTAATGCGATTTTAACCATTCGTATCCCCAAAAAAGTTCACCAAACCGGTTGCAGTGTAGCAAAACGCTGAGCCAGCGCAAGCAAATTTAACACTCGCAGCATCAATGGTTGTGTCCGCGCAATATAGGAAAAAACAAGGTAGTCCTAATCGACAAATTTAACAAATTCTTCGAGCGCCATGCGCTCAGTGACAAGAGAGTTTTCGATCTTGCTCAAATCTGCAACACCGAGCGCCATGCCGCACACCACGGTTTCGCTGTCCGGCAGCGCCAACTGGGCGGCGATGATGCGGTGATATTGGGTAAAAGCTGCTTGTGGACAGGTATCCAGGCCGCGTCCACGCGCGGCCACCATGATGTTCTGCAGGAACATGCCGTAGTCCAGCCACGAGCCCTGCTCCATGATGCGGTCGATGGTGAAAATCAGGCCGACTGGTGCGCCGAAGAAATCGTAGTTCTTGCCGTGCTGCGCGGCCATGCCAGCCTTGTTGTCGCGCGTCAGCCCGAGCAGCGCGTATAAATCCCAGCCCACCTTGCGGCGGCGGTCGATATACGGCGACACCCATTCCTGCGGATAGTAGGCGTATTCTTCCTGATGCTGTTGCGCCTGCCCTGGATCGTTATGTGCGGCCAGAATCGCCGATGTCAACTGCTGCTTTCTTTCGCCTTGCAGCACATAGACTTTCCACGGCTGCGTATTGGTGCCGGACGGCGCCCTGCCCGCCACCTGCAAAATCTGCTCGATGTCTTCGCGCGCCACCGGCGTCGGCAAATACGCGCGGATCGAGCGGCGCGTCGTGATGGCGGCGTCAACAGCCTGCTGTTCGGCAGTAGAAATCATGCGTTCTTGCTCACTTTGGTTTCCTGACCACGAATATCACACCGGTCACCGCCAGCACCATGCCAGCCATGCCGAGGGCGTTGAAAGCTTCGCCAAACATCAACCAGGCCATGATAGCGGTAGTGGGCGGCGTCAGGTACAGCAAACTGGTGACCTGGGTGGCGTCATTTCTGCGGATCAAGGCAAACAACAGGAAAATCGCGCAGATCGACACGCCAAAAATCGACCACAGCAAGGCACCAATAAAGCGCGGCGTCCAATGCACTGCAGCAAAATCCGGGCCAAGTCCTTCGAAGATCATGGCCAGTGGCAGCACCAGCACCGCCGATGCAGCAAACTGGATCACCGTGCCCACGCGCAGGTCGAACTGCGGACAATGGTGCTTCTGGTACAGCGTGCCGGCGGTGATGCTGACCAGCGCCATTACACACAGCAAGATAGCCGGCACCGACAGGCCGACCAGTTGAATCTTGGCCGCCACCACCAGCGCCACGCCACCGATGCCAAACAGCAAGCCCAGCCATTGGCGGGGCAGCACTTTTTCACCGATTAACGGCGCGGCAAAAGCGGTCAGAATGGGCTGCATGCCCACAATCAGTGCGGACAAGCCAGCCGGCATGCCCTGTTTAATGGCGCACCAGACACCAATCAGATAGCCGGCCTGCACCAGCAGACCGGCCACCGCGATGTGGCGGATCTTGCCCATGTCCGGCCAAGGGGCTCTCAGGAACAGGACCGTCGGCACCAGCACCGCCAGCACACCAATAAACCGTATCAGGATAAACGTCAGCGGCGGCGCATAGGGCAGGCCGAATTTGGCCACAATGAAGCCGCTGCTCCATAGCAGCACGAAAAACATCGGTATCGGCGACCAGAAGCTGGCGTGCCGCGCGGATGGCGCTGCTGGGGAGATGTCGGGCATCAGGCGAGTCTAACACGTCAGACAACTTCCCATGGAGAACTACCCCATGCACCTAAATGAGGATTCTTTGATGCAACGCACAAAAAAGCGCTTGACTTAATTTTTGAAGGCCGTAAAATTTGGTTTGTTGCGTTGCACAATATGTTGTTCGGTCTGAAACGTAGTTTGCCTGTTTCTCACCGACGGTAGAAACACGAGCAGTAATTCAATCAACGACTATTATTTCTGGAGATCTACATGTTTTCGATTCCTGAGCAATTTTCCAATGCGACCAAAGCTAATTTCGAAGCTCAATTCGCTATTTTCTCGGCCCTGACCAATAAAGCGTTTGAAGGCGTTGAGAAGTTTGTCGACCTGAACCTGACCGCTGCCAAGGCATCGCTGGAAGAAACGTCGGCCACCACCAAGCAATTGCTGTCGGCTAAAGACCCGCAAGAATTCTTCTCGCTGGCAACCGCGCAAGCACAGCCAAGCGCTGAAAAAACCATCGCTTATGGCCGTCACCTGGCAACCATCGCCACCAGCACCGGCGCGGAATTCAGCAAAGCCGCTGAAACCCAAATCGCAGAAACCAACCGCAAGGTTATTTCGCTGGTCGATGAAGTCAGCAAAAACGCACCAGCCGGCACCGAAAATGCTGTCGCCCTGTTTAAATCGGCAATCGGCAATGCCACCGCTGGCTACGAGCAATTCACCAAGACCGCTAAACAAGCTGCTGAATCGTTTGAAACCAACGTCAGCGCCGCAGTAAATCAATTCAACGCTGCCGCTGCAAAAGCTGCTCCAGCTAAAAAATAAACATGGATTATTCGGCACGGTAGGGTGCCGATTTATTCCGTAAAAGCCTCGGTTAATCCGAGGCTTTTTTTATTCCAAAATACAAAGCCGGTGTCAGGTCTGACTTTGGTACATGAGTCTGTGTGCGATTGTCAGACCTGACACCGGGTTTCTGCCAGAAACCGGCTTGAACACGCTAATTTTTAGCATGTGGGGCGCAATAAAAAAGCCGCACAGCTTGCGCTGGCGGCTCTTGCGGGCGCGCGAAGGTTTATTCGCCCAGGTAGGCGGCCTTGACGCGCGGGTCGTCCAGCATGTCGCTGGCAGCGCCGGTCATGGTGATGCTGCCGGAGTCCATTACATAACCGCGATGCGCGGCTTGTAAAGCGAGTTTCGCATTCTGTTCCACCAGCAGAATGGTAATACCCTCTTTCGAAACATTCCGAATCACTTCGAAAATCTTTTCCACCATAATCGGCGATAAACCCATCGATGGTTCATCCAGCAGCAACAGTTTTGGATGCGACATTAATGCCCGCGCCATGGCCAGCATTTGCTGTTCACCACCAGATAAAGTACCGGCCAATTGCTGCGCGCGTTCTTTTAAACGCGGGAATACATCAAACCACTTGGCAATATCCGATTCAATACCGGCTTTATCATTGCGCGTATATGCCCCCATCATCAGATTCTCGTGAATCGACATGCGGGTAAATACGCCACGACCTTCCGGCACCATCGCCAGTTTCTTTTCAACCAGATGAAAAGATTTGGAACCTTTCAGGGATTCGCCCTGATAAGTAATCGTCCCTTCAACTTTACAGGGCGGCAAAGTGCCGGTAATCGCTTTCAGCGTGGTGGTTTTACCGGCGCCATTTGCGCCGATCAAGGCGATTAACTCGCCCTGATTCACTTCGAGATCAATACCCTTGACGGCTTTAATGCCGCCATACGCGACTTTCAGTCCCGATACTTTTAGAACATTGCCGCTCATTAATGCGATCCTCCCAGGTAGGCGTCAATCACCGCCTGATTACTTTGTATTTCCGCCGGCAGGCCTTCGGCGATCGGTTTGCCGTATTCCAGCACCATCATCCGGTCGCACAAGCTCATCATCATCTTGACATCGTGTTCAATTAACAACACCGTCCTGCCCTGCTCTTTGATCTTGATCAACAGTTCGCGCAGTGCCAGTTTCTCGGTGGCGTTCATGCCGGCCGCCGGTTCGTCCAGTGCCAGCAGTTGCGGATCGGTCGCCAGCGCACGGGCGATTTCCAGCCGGCGCTGGTCGCCGTAGGACAGGAATTTGGACGTGCGGTTGGCAAACTGGCCAATCCCGACGAAATCCAGCAACTCCTGCGCGCGCTGGCGGATCGACGCCTCTTCCTCGCGTGCCGCCTTGTGACGGAAGATTGCGCCAAACACACCCTGCTTCGAGCGCACGTGACGGCCCACCATGACATTTTCCAGCGCCGTCATCTCGCCAAACAGGCGGATGTTCTGGAACGTCCGGGCGATGCCCGCCTTGGCCACCTCATGCGGCGCCGACGGCGAATACGGCTTGCCGGCCAGTTCGAAGGTGCCGGTGTCCGGCTGGTACAAGCCGGTGATCACATTGAAGAACGTCGTCTTGCCGGCGCCATTCGGGCCGATCAGGCCATAAATCTGGCCTTGCATGATCTTGATGCCAACATCGGTCAGCGCCTGCAAGCCACCGAAACGCTTGTTGACGCCGGCGATATGGAGAATTACCTGTTCAGTCATTATTGCCTCTTCGTCAAGCCGCCATCACGCCGGTCGATTGATTCTTGCTGTCGGAATCGCCATCCGGACGATCTTCATGCTTGGGCGCGGGCCACAGGCCGGCCGGGCGATTCAGCATGATCAGCACCATGGCCAGGCCGTACAACAGCTGACGCAGCACTTCCGCTTCGATCAGCACGTGGCCGAACAGTTTCTCTTGCAGCGGCTCGACCACGTGGCGCAGCACCTCCGGCAAGGCCGCCAGCAGCGCGCCGCCCATGATCACGCCAGGAATGTGGCCGATACCGCCCAGCACCACCATCGCCAGCACGGCAATCGATTCGGTCAGCGAGAACGATTCCGGCGAGACAAAGCCCTGGAACGAACCGAACATCGCGCCAGCCACGCCGCCAAACGAGGCGCCCATCGAGAACGCCAGCAGCTTGACGTTGCGGGTGTTGATGCCCATTGCCTTGGCGGCAATCTCATCCTCGCGGATCGCCACCCAGGCACGGCCCAGGCGCGAGTGTTGCAGACGCGAGGTGATGAACACCACCGCCACGCACAGGAACAGGAACAGGAAGTAATAGGCGTTCACCGACGGCATGCCGTAATCACCGATAAACACGGTTGCGCGCGATCCCGCCTCACCTGACAGGTTGACGCCGAATACCCTGATCGGATCGATCATATTGATACCCTGCGGACCGTTGGTGAAGTTGATCGGCTCGTTCAGGTTGTTCATGAAGATGCGGATGATCTCGCCGAAGCCCAGCGTGACGATGGCCAGATAGTCGCCGCGCAGCTTCAGCGTCGGCGCACCCAGCACCGCGCCGCACAGCGCCGCCACGGCGGCCGCCAGCGGCACAATCACCCATACCGACAGGTGGATGCCGTTTTGCTGGATTTCCGGACCGAGAATGGCGATCAGCGTCTCGCCCAGCGCCGGATACTGGTAAATCACCGATTCCAGCAAGGCTGCAAACTGCGGCGAAGCCAGCAGGCCGGCCAGGTAGGCGCCCACCGCGTAGAAGGCGATATAGCCCAGGTCCAGCAGGCCGGCAAAACCGACCACGATGTTCAGGCCCAGTGCCAGCATGATGTACAGCAGTGCCATGTCGGCGATGCGCACCCACGAATTGCCGTAGTTCTGCGCGAAGAACGGGAACGCCAGCAGCAGCACGGTCAACAAGGCCATGCTGACATACGCCTGACGCGGATTGCGTTTGAAGTCGAAGCTCATCAAGGTCATGTTGTGCTCCTCAGGCCCGGTCGGCGACGCGTTCGCCCATGATGCCGGACGGACGCACCGTCAGCACCAGGATCAGCACCACAAACGCGAAGATGTCCTGGTAGTGGCTGCCCAGGAAGCCACCGGTCAGGTCGCCGATGTAACCGGCGCCCAGGCTTTCGATAATGCCCAGCGCAATGCCGCCGATCATGGCGCCATAAATATTGCCGATACCGCCCAGCACCGCCGCGCAGAACGCTTTCAGGCCAGGCAGGAAGCCCATCGAGAACTGGATCGACGCGTAATTCGCGCCCCACATCACGCCAGCCACCGCCGCCAGTGCCGCGCCCAGCGCGAAGGTGGCGATGATGACCTTGTTCGAATCGACGCCCATCAGGCCGGCGACGCGCGGGTTTTCCGCCGTCGCGCGCATGGCGCGGCCCATCTTGGTTTTTTCCACCAGCAGCACCAGGCCGGCCATCGACACCAGGGCCAGCGCCAGCAGCAGGATCTGCGTCGGCGTAATCACCGCGCCGCCGATCAGGATCGGGTCGGACGGCAGCATTTGCGGGAACGGCAGCGGATTGCGGCCCCAGATCATCATCGCAAAGGTGTTCAGCAGCGTCGAGACGCCGATCGCGGTAATCAGCGGCGCCAGGCGCGGCGCATTGCGCAGGCGGCGATAGGCGACGCGCTCGATGATGATGTTGACGATCATGCAGACTGGAATTGCGCCGCCGATGGCGATTGCCAGCTTGATCGGCCCGGCCAGTTCAGGAAAATGGGTATTGAGGATGTTGAGGATGGTCAGGCCTGTCATCGCGCCGATCATCAGCACGTCGCCGTGGGCGAAGTTGATCAGGTTGAGAACGCCGTACACCATGGTGTAGCCCAGCGCGACCAGTGCGTACATGCTGCCCAGCACCAGCCCGTTAATAATTTGTTGGATAAAAGTATCCATGTTTTGCCCTTTGTTATGCGTGGTCATGTAACAAAAACGGCACCCGGGTGTCCCCGTAGTGCCGCCGTTGACTACACAATCACGTTGCAAGTTTCATGCCTGATCGGTGTCTCCATCGCCCCGGATTATTAAGCCGAAACGACAATTTTTTAGAGCGAGGCAAATAATAACGAGATTTCCGAAAAACTAATGCCGGAATAACGCTACCGGAGCTGAATTATATTCCGCTCCAGGGCAAATGGATCAGATTGCGCCCTCGATTGGTGCAGTTTTTTGTACGCCATCCAGTCCCTTCGGTAGCGGGAAGGTGACATTTTCTTCGACGCCGTCCAGCGGACGCACGCTGCGCACGCCCAGTTCCTTCAGCCGGTCGATCACCGCCTGCACCAGCACTTCAGGCGCCGATGCGCCGGCGGTCACGCCAACACGCAGCTTGCCTTCCAGCCATTCCGGTTTGATCTGCGTGGCATTGTCGACCATGAAGGCCGGCGTGCCTTTCTTTTCCGCCACTTCGCGCAGGCGGTTCGAGTTGGAGCTGTTCGGGCTGCCCACCACGATCACCACTTCCACCTGCGGCGCCATGAATTTGACGGCTTCCTGGCGATTGGTGGTGGCGTAGCAGATATCGCCCTTCTTCGGCTCGATAATGGCTGGATAGCGTGCCTTCAGCGCGGCGATGATGTCGGCGGTATCGTCCACCGACAGCGTGGTTTGCGACACGTAGGCCAGCTGATCCGGCTTGGTCACTTCCAGCCTGGCCACGTCCTCGACGGTTTCCACCAGGTACATGCCCTCTTCGGTCTGGCCCATCGTGCCTTCAACTTCCGGGTGGCCGTCGTGGCCGATCATGACGATCTCGCAGCCTTGCTTGCGCATCTTGGCCACTTCCACGTGCACTTTCGTGACCAGCGGGCAGGTGGCGTCAAAGATGCTGAAGCCGCGCGCATCCGCTTCCGCGCGCACCGCCTTCGACACGCCGTGCGCCGAGAACACCAGCGTATTGCCGGCCGGGACTTCGCTCAATTCCTCGATAAAGATGGCGCCCTTGGCGCGCAGGTCGGCCACCACATAGGCGTTGTGGACGATTTCGTGGCGCACATAAATCGGCGCGCCGAACTGCTGCAACGCGCGCTCGACGATTTCGATGGCGCGGTCGACGCCGGCGCAAAAGCCGCGCGGCTGGGCCAACAGGAGTTCTTTATCGCTCATGCAATCCTCACAGCACCGAAATCAGTTGAACTTCAAACTTCAACGGCTGGCCGGCCAGCGGGTGGTTGAAGTCGAACAAGCAGGTTTCCTCGCCCAGTTCGCGCAGAATGCCGGCAAAGCGGCCGCCGCCCGGCGCAGCGAAATCGACCAGGTCGCCGATCTTGTATTCAGCATCCGGCGACGAATTCTGGTCCAGCGTGGCGCGGCTGACTTCGCGGATCAGCTCGGGGTTGCGCGGGCCAAAACCGACGCCCGGTTCCAGGTCGAAAGTCTTGTGCGTGCCTTCAGGCAGGCCGAGCAGCAATTCTTCCAGCACCGGCGCCAGCTGGCCCTGGCCCATCAGCAGCGTGGCAGGCGTGGTGCCGAAGGTGGTAACAATATCGTTGCCATCCAGCGAGGCCAGACGGTAGTTCAGGGTGAGATACGACGACGCGGTGACGACAGGTTGCTCGTTAGACATGACTTCAGCTTTGTTGGACAGAGAAAGGCCATATTGTAAGCCACCTTTGATCCTCCTCGCCTTCTCCGCTCACGGCTGATGCAAAGTAAATGCTGATTTCAAGGAGAGCATCATGGCGATCATCGACTGGCCGCAGGAAAAACGTCCGCGCGAGCGGTTGATACGGGAAGGCGCGCAGGCGCTGTCCGATGCGGAGCTGCTGGCGATCTTCCTGCGCGTCGGCGTCGCCGGGCAGGACGCAGTCCAGCTGGGCCAGCACATGATGCACCATTTTGGGTCATTGCAAAGACTGTTCGGCGCCACGCTGCCGGAGTTCGCCGCCATGCACGGCCTGGGACCGGCCAAGTTTGCGCAACTGCAGGCGGTCATGGAGCTGGCGCGACGTGCCATCCTGGAGGAAGTCACCGCCGGCGACATGCTCAGCTCACCGCGCGCGGTCAAGGAATACCTGCGCACCACGTTTGCCGGCAAGCCCTTCGAATCCTTCCATGTGCTGTTCCTCGATGTGAAGAACCGGCTGATCGACGCCAAGGAAATGTTTCGCGGCCCCCTGACGCATACGGCGGTGTATCCGCGCGAAGTGGTCAAGGAAGCGCTGGCGCGCAACGCCGCCAGCGTCATGCTGGCCCACAATCACCCGTCCGGTACGCCCGATCCCAGCGAGTCCGACCTGCTGCTGACGCGCGCCCTGATGCAGGCGCTGGCGCTGGTGGATATCCGCATCCTCGACCATTTTGTGGTGGCCGGACATCAGGTGCACTCGTTTGCCGAGCATGGACAGCTATAGGTTTACCCCTATGCGCTCAAGGGTTTACAAGCGAATTCACAATTGTTAATTTTTTTGAGATATTCAAGACACAATTGTTTTTCGTAAGTGATTGAAAAACCTGATTTTTTTGGATATACTCTTGTTTTTCCAATTTTGGAATGTCTTTTAAGGAGTGCGTTATGGCACGTGTTTGCCAAGTTACTGGGAAGAAGCCGATGGTCGGCAACAATGTTTCCCACGCAAACAACAAAACCAAACGTCGTTTCCTGCCTAACCTGCAGAACCGTCGTATTTTTGTTGAATCTGAAAACCGCTGGGTCTCCCTGCGTCTGTCCAACGCTGGTCTGCGCGTAATCGACAAGGTCGGCATCGATGCCGTTCTGGCCGACATGCGCGCCCGTGGCGAAAAAGTCTAATTAGGGAGCTCTCACCATGGCAAAAACTGGTCGCGACAAAATCAAGCTGGAATCGACTGCAGGTACGGGTCACTTCTACACCACCACCAAAAACAAGCGCACGATGCCTGCTAAAATGGAGATCACCAAGTTTGATCCTAAAGCACGCAAGCACGTGATCTACAAAGAAACCAAGATCAAGTAATCGATCTTTGCTTCTACGAAAAAGCCACTCATCGAGTGGCTTTTTTATTACCCCAACTCCGGGGTCAGTTCCGCCAAACGTACACGGGCTCAGCTGCTGCGCAGCTGAGCCCGTGTACGTTTGGCGGAACTGACCCCGGAGTTGTTTATGCGTAGCTGCGCAGTCGCAGCGAGAAGTCTTGCAGGGACTTGATGCCCGACGCTTCGGCGCGGTTGCACCAGTCTTGCAGCTTGTGCAGCAGCTGGTCGCGCGTAAAGTGCGAACGCTCCCAGATCACGCCCAGTTCCACGCGCATATTGTGCATGGTTTCCAGCGCTTTGCTGTGCTGGAACAGTTCCGACAGTTGCTGCTGTTGCGGCGCTTCCAGCTTGCCCGGCTCGCGCTGCAGCAGCTTGCGCGACGATTTCAGGAAGCGCGCTTCCAGCTGCGCCTTGTCTTTCAGGTGCTCCAGCTCTTCCTTCCAGGCGCTCTTGATCGAGTTGGCGTACTTGGCCATGACGTCGTAGCGGTTGGCGATCACCGATTGCAGCGTGTCGAAGTCAGCTTCCACCTTGCCTTTGGCGAACTTCGGCTCCGGCGCGCGTTTTTTCACTTTCGCCAGGCCGACCATTTCCAGTGCGCGGATATAGCCCCAGCCGATGTCGAACTCATACCATTTCGACGACAGCTTGGCCGAGGTGGCAAAGGTATGGTGGTTGTTATGCAGTTCTTCGCCGCCGATCAGCAGGCCGAACGGGATGATGTTGGTAGCCGCGTCCGCGCAATCATAGTTGCGGTAGCCCCAGTAGTGGCCGATGCCGTTGATGATGCCGGCGGCGGTAATCGGTATCCACAGCATCTGCACCGCCCACACGGTAATGCCGATCACGCCGAACAGCGCGACGTTAATCACCAGCAACGAAACAACGCCCGCCGCGCTGTGGCGCGTGTAGACATTGCGCTCGATCCAGTCGTCCGGCGTGCCATGGCCATACTTCTCCATGGTTTCCTTGTTTTTCGACTCAGCACGGTACAGCTCGGCGCCTTCCCAGAATACTTTCTTGATGCCGCGCGTGACCGGGCTGTGCGGATCTTCCTCGGTATCGCACTTGGCGTGGTGCTTGCGGTGGATCGACGCCCACTCCTTGGTCACCTGGCCAGTGGTCAGCCACAGCCAGAAACGGAAGAAGTGACTGACGACAGGATGCAGGTCCAGCGCGCGGTGCGCCTGGCAACGGTGCAGGTAAATCGTCACTGCCGCAATGGTGATGTGGGTGACCACCATCGTGTAAAAGAATACTTGCCAGCCGGTGAAGCGGGTCACTCCGTTCGCCAGAAAATCCAATACTGCGTATAAATCCATTACCACTCCAACCAAGATTGTGTTTTTTACAGGCGTTCATCGCCTGCCGCGTCCGACTTTTGGACGATATTGTACGATGATTTAAAGCCGATTTGACGAAGCTTTTCCTTCCGCCACTGACTATTCCTTAGGCACGGTCGTGCTTTCCTGTTCGGCCAGGGCGCCCGGCACCGGTCCCAGGATGCGCATCTCCCGTTGCGGGAATGGCACAGAAATATCGTTTTCCTTCAGCGCCCGCCAGATCGCCCGGTTGACGTCCGACGTCACGCCGCCGCGGCCGTTCTCCGGATCGTTGATCCAGAAGCTGACCGACAAGTCCAGCCCGTCGGCGCCAAAGCTGGTCAGGTTGGCTGACGGCGCCTTGTCTTTCAGTACACGCGGCACGGTCAGCGCCGCGTCGGTCAGCAGCTGGATGACGAAATCGACATCGGTATCGTAAGCCACCGACACCTTGGTCGAGATATTCACCAGGCTGTTGGACAGCGACGAGTTCTGCACCGCGCCCGACACCAGCATCTCGTTCGGCACGATGGATTCCATGCCGTCCAGGCTCTGGATCACGGTATAGCGGGTATTGATCTGCGTGACCTTGCCGCTGTATTTATCGACCGTGATCATGTCGCCGATGGTCAGCGAGCGGTCCAGCAGGATGACGAAGCCCGACACATAGTTGCTGGCGATCTTCTGCAAGCCCAGGCCGAGGCCGACGCCAAGCGCGCCACCAAACACCGACAACACGGTCAGGTCGATCCCCACCAGCGACAAGCTCATCAGCACCGCCACCAGGATCAGCACTGCGCGCGCCGTGCGTGACACCACCACCCGCAGGTTGGTGTGCATGCCCTGCACTTTCATCAGTGATTCTTCCAGCGCCGCGCCGGCCCACAGCGCCAGCATCAGCAGCACGATCACCGACAGCGTTGCCTGCAGGATGTCAGCGATCGACACCTTGTATTTGCCAATCGGCAGCACGGTGTTTTCCATGAACAGGAAGACATCGTTCCACAGGCCGGTCACATACAGCACAAAGGCCAGCCAGACCAACAGCTGGAAGACTTTCTCAAACGCCAGCATCGCCGGGCTGAAGACGCGGCCATTGCGGCCGAACACGCGCCGCAGCACGTAGAAGAAGAAGCGTATCACCACCAGCGAGCTGAAGATCGGAATCGCCACCAGCACCAGGTTGACATGGATGCGATACTTCTCCAGCAAAATACGCGACAGGAAGAGCAGCCCGACCACCGCCAGCGGCGCCATCACGCGGCCGAAACTTTCCACACCGAAACCCAGTACGCCGGTCTGCACCTCATGCGGACGGCCGAAACGCTTCTTCAGCAGGCGCGCCACGCCAAAGCCGATCGCCACCGACAGGATGATGGCAGCCAGCTGCCACATCAGGCTGACGTCGTGGATATCGCCGGCGATCAGGTCGTCGATCAGGTTGAGCAGGGGTTGTTGTCGGGACATTGTGCTTTCTGGCTAAATAATGAGATGCGTAGATTAACGTAAAACAGGCCGGGATCACCGGCCTGTTGGATTACTCTTCTTCTGTTGCTTCCGTGACGTCTTCCTTGACCTTCTTGGCCATCGGCTTGCGCTCGAACACGGCGGCGAAGAAGCCGTCGGTCTGATGCTTGTGCGGCAGCAGCTTGAGGTAGTCGCCCATTTCCAGTTCGATCTTCTGCTCGGCCAGCGCTTTGCTCATGGGCACCAGTTCGAAGTCCGGATGGGTGTCCAGGAATTGCTTGGCGATGAATTCGTTCTCGTCGTCCAGTACCGAGCAGGTGGCGTATACCAGGCGGCCGCCGCCTTTGACCAGGCGCGCGGCGCCGTCCAGGATGGCGGCCTGCTTGACTTGCAGTTCAGCCACGGCATCCGGCTTCTGACGCCATTTGACGTCCGGATTGCGGCGCAAGGTGCCCAGGCCCGAGCATGGGGCGTCCACCAGCACGCGGTCGATCTTGCCGGCCAGGCGCTTGATCTTGGCATCGCGTTCATGCGCGATCACCACCGGATGCACGTTCGACAGGCCGCTGCGCGCCAGGCGCGGCTTCAGCTTGGTCAGGCGCTTCTCAGACACGTCAAACGCATACAGGCGACCGGTGTTGCGCATGATGGCGCCCAGCGACAGCGTTTTGCCGCCGGCGCCGGCGCAGAAGTCGACCACCATCTCGCCGCGCTTGGCAGCCACCAGCGCCGACAGGATCTGGCTGCCCTCGTCCTGCACTTCGATGTGGCCGTCCTTGAACAGCGGCAGGTTTTGCAGCTGCGGTTTTTGCAGCACGCGCAGGCCCTGCGGTGCGAACGGCGTCGGCGTGGCGCGGATCGGCGCCTCCGCCAGCTTGGCGATGACTTCGTCGCGGTTGGCCTTCAGCGTGTTGACGCGCAGGTCCAGCGGCGCCGGCTTGTTCAGGCTGTCGGCCAGTTCCAGCGTTTCTTCTTCGCCGTATTGCGCCACCAGTTTCTCAAATAGCCACAGCGGCATATTCGAGCGGCTCGACTTGTGCATCAGCTTGCGGTCGATTTCCAGGATGCGGGTGACCCATGCCACTTCGTCTTCGGTCAGGCCGCCCAGCGATTCCAGGCCGACCGCGTCGGCCATGCCCAGCAGCGTCAGACGGCGCATGGTGGCGCCGCCGCCGGCTTCCGAGAAATCGGTGTAGAAGTTTTTATTGCGCAGCACGTTATAAACGGACTCGGCAATGGCGCCGCGCTCGCGGCCGCCCAGGCGCGGGTGGTCTTTGAAATAGCGCGACAGGGTGGTGTCGGCTGGCGCGGCAAAGCGCAAAATCTCGCGCAACACTTCTTCGGCGTTGGCGAGTATCGCTGGAGGCAATCTCATGGAATTCCTTGGTTAGTTTTTACTTACTGTGGTCCACCTGGACCGCGCCCTGCGCTATGTTCAGCCTGTCTTCCACAAACCAGCGCACCGCGCGCGGGTAGATGACATGCTCCTGTTCCAGCACGCGGGCCGACAGGGTTTCGACCGTATCATCCGGCAGCACAGGCACGGCGGCCTGCAGCACCATCGGCCCGTGGTCGAGTTCGGCCGTTACGAAATGCACCGTCGCGCCATGCTCCTGCACGCCGGCGGCCAGCGCCTGCGCATGCGTCGCCAGCCCAGGAAACAGCGGCAGCAGCGACGGATGAATATTGAGCATGCGGCCCGCGTAATGCGTGACGAACTGCTCGGTCAGGATGCGCATGAAGCCGGCCAGCACCACCAGATCGGGCGCATGGCGGTCGATCACGGTTTGCAGGGCGGCGTCGAATTCCGCGCGGCTGGCGTAATCCTTGTTTGGCACGATGGCTGTCGGGATGCCATGCTCGGCAGCAAACGCCAGTCCGGAGGCGTCAGCCCGGTTGCTGATGACGGCGGCAATGCGGGCCGGCCAGCGCTCAGACTGCAGCGCCCGGACGATGGCTTCCATATTGCTGCCGCGACCAGAAATCAGGATGACGATGTTTTTCATAGCCCGCCATTGTACCTTGTCCACAGGCACAGAGCCACTGTTACGGCAACAATTGCTGCATTGCAGCAGACTTGAGCCGGCCGAGCCAGGCCGAGTCTGCGCGGGCGCGCGGGCGGCTTCCGGCTACTCGAAGGAGTAAAACACCCGGAACGGAACTTTTTTATCAGCCCAGTAGTCGGCCGCGTCGCGGAAGACATCCAGCAGTGTTTCCCGTGCTTCCTTGTCAAATTTTTGCGTGTTCGGCAATTGTTCCAGCACCACCAGGAAGCCGGTGTGGCTGCCTTCGGCCTGCAACATGGTGTCGGTCAGCGTGGTGCGCAGACCGTCAAAATTCTTGCCCACGCCCTTGGGAAACTGGAACGATTCCGAAATAATGCCCAGCACCTGCTGCTTGGTCGCGCCGGCGATGCAGTGCGCGTACAGGAAATGCTGCCCCAAACGGGCCGCCTCCTCCTGCAGCTCACCAACGCGGAAGGCGCGGATCGACTGCACAAGGTTAGCCGGCACACTGGCCAGCAGGCTTTCGTCTCCGTCAATCTGACCTGGTATGTACGGTGTATCCACTTTGCTGTCGGGAGTGCCTAACTTGTGAATTAATGAGTAAATAATTTGAGCACCTGTCCACTAAAATGGCCTGCAGGTCGGTGCCGGCCATCGATTCCCATACGCATATTAGGGTAACGTGTTGTTCCTCTCAGATCAACACGTATATGATATTCCACGCAATATTTGTTAAAAACAGAAGGTTTTTGCTGGTTTTAGGGGCTAAATCGGCACAATTCGCTCGGGCGCGGCGGGCTGTTACAATTTGTTGCCACAGATACCGCCCGGCTACTAGTCGCCGGAGGGCGGCCGGATTACCATACGTTCATGCAATATCAGAATCCCCCTGATAGACACCCTGAACGAAAACGAGGTATCAAATGAACTTGCAAGCCAAACTGATCGCATCGGCCCTGTGCCTGAGCGCCCTGCCTTTCGCCCAGGCTGCCGATTTCGAGGACTACGGCCGCGTGGTGCGCGTGACCCCGCAAGTGGAACAGATCAACCGTCCGCGCCAGGAATGCCGCACCGAGTACGTGCAGGTGCAGGCGCCGCCGCCGGAGCGCGGCGTGGGTGGCGCCATCCTGGGCGGCATCGTTGGCGGCCTGGCCGGTAACCAGGTCGGCGGCGGCAGCGGCCGTTCGGTGGCCACCGCAGCGGGCGCCATCGCCGGCGCGCTGGTCGGCGACCGCGTCGACAACGCCAACACGCCAAGCAGCGGCGGCGTGCAGGAGCAAGCGGTCAAGCAATGCCGCACCGTCGACCACTGGGAATCGCGCACTTCCGGCTACGAAGTCACCTACGACTACCGTGGCCGCAACTACACCAACGTCATGTCGTATGACCCGGGCGAGCGCGTCCGCCTGCGCGTGGTCGTGGAACCGATGCAGCGTTGATCCGGCTCAAACAAAGCCCCGGCAACGGGGCTTTGTTGCATTTGGGCGCTTGTTTGAATATACAAAATTTTGTATATTCAAATAATGAGTGCCTCCAAACAGGTAGAGTTTCGCGGTAGTTCCCTTGACGACTTACGCGCCTTTCCCCTACTGATGAGGCGCGAGGCAGGATATCAGATCGACCGCGTGCAAAACGGAGAAAACCCAGACGACTGGAAGCCCGTGTCCACAATAGGGCCAGGTGTGAAGGAGATCCGCATTCGCGACGCACTGGGCGCATTTCGGATCATTTATGTCGCCAAGTTTGCCGATACCATTTACGTTCTACATTGCTTTCACAAAAAAACGCAGCAGACCAGGGTATCGGATCTCAACTTGGCGAAGCAGCGTTATCACGAACTACGGCGGGAGTTGGGGAAATGAAGATTAAACGATTTAGTAGCGTCTGGGATGCCATTGAGGACACTTCTGAAGAGGCGGAAAACATGAAGTTGCGGTCCCAGCTAATGACTCAACTGCGGCAATACATCACTAGCACGGCATTGAGTCAGACTGAAGCTGCCAAGGTGTTCAACGTGACCCAGCCACGTATCTCTGATCTGGTGCGCGGAAAAATCAATCTCTTTACCATTGACACACTGGTCAATATGGCCGCCGCAGCAGGCTTACGCATCGAAATGCAATTGCTGGCAACGCCCTAATATTAGTCGGGCCTTGCCTAGCAGGAAGGCCTCGCGGGATAATGCCTGTTCATTCCCTGTCTTCACATCCCATGCTGATCAAACGCAAATCCATCGAAAAAGAAGAATCCTCCCGGCCGGCCTCGGCCTCGGCGTCAGCTGCCGCCAAGCCGGCGCGCAAGCCGAAGTATGCGCCGGTGACGCTGTCGGAATTCGACGGCGTGCGTTATCTGCACTTCGGCACCGAATGGGTGCAAGGCGCGATGCGCATCCGCAAGCCAAACTGGCCGGAGCTGGAATACGCGCAACAGATGATGAGCTGGATGCTGTGGATCGAGCAGCCGCGCCGCATTGCCCAGCTGGGCCTGGGCACGGCAGCGCTGACCAAGTTCTGCTACGCCACCTTCCCGCAGGCGCAGGTGACGGCGGTGGAACTGAATCCGTCGGTCATCACCATCTGCGAATCGATGTTCAAGCTGCCGCCCAACGATGAGCGCCTGCAGGTGCTGGAAATGGATGCGCTGGCCTTTGTCAACGACAAGGCTAACGTCAACACGCTGGATGCGCTGCAAGTCGACCTCTATGACGCCACCGCGCGCGGCCCGGTGCTGGACACGCCGGAGTTCTACCAGGCCTGCAATGCCTGCCTGACTGACGATGGCGTGATGACGGTCAACCTGTTCGGCGACCATCCAAGCTACGCTCGCAATCTCAAGGCCATCAAGTTCGCTTTCGCCCAGCTGATTTGCCTGCCGGAGGTACATGATGGTAACGTGGTTGCGATCGCCTTCAAGCGCGCCCGCGACATCGATGTCGAAGCGCTGAAAGCGCGCGCCGCGCACATCGTTGCCGACACCAAATTGCCGGCGAAATCCTGGGTCAAGGGCATCACGACGAAGTAACTCTGCTGAAAGGTGGCTGGACGATGACACCGCTCGATCTGCAACAGATTTACACCTGGCTGCTGGCCGACGGCATGATACGCAAGGCCGAAGTCAAGGACCTGTACGCGCAAAGTTCCGCCATCCTGAAGAACACCAGCGGTTATATGCATCCCTTGTGCGCGGTCGCGCACGCCAAGCTGCTGTCGGCCAAGCCGCCGCACAAGCTGCTGACGCTGGACGCGCTATGCGAATGGCTGGCCGCGCGCGCCAACCTGCCCTTCATCCGCATCGATCCGCTGAAGATCGATTTCACCAAGGTGGCCGACGTGATGTCGGCCAACTACGCCGCCCGCTTCAACATCCTGCCGGTGGAGCTGACGCACGACACGCTGGTGGTGGCCACCGCCGATCCCAACGCCCAGGAATGGGAGGCGGAGATCGCCAAGATCTCGCGCCGCGCGGTGCGCCGGGTGATCGCCAACCCGCTCGACATCGCGCAGTACATCACGCAGTTCTTCAGCCTGGCCAAGTCGATCAAGAAGGCCAACAAGTCCAACAGCAACGACCTGACGCTGCGCAACAACTTTGAGCAGCTGGTGGAGCTGGGCAAGAGCAACAAGCAGGTCGACGCCAACGACCAACACGTCATCAACATCGTCGACTGGCTGTGGCAGTACGCGTTTGAGCAGCGCGCGTCCGACATCCATCTCGAACCCAAGCGCGACATCGCGGCGATCCGCTTCCGCATCGACGGCGTGCTGCACCAGGTCTATCAGGTGCCGGCGGTGGTGATGATCGCCATGACCGCGCGCATCAAGCTGCTCGGGCGCATGGACGTGATCGAGAAACGCCGGCCGCAGGACGGCCGCATCAAGACCCGCACCGCCGGCGGCCAGGAAGTCGAGCTGCGTCTGTCGACGCTGCCGACCGCCTTTGGCGAAAAGCTGGTGATGCGCATATTCGATCCGGACGTGGTGGTCAAGACGCTGCCTGAGCTGGGCTTCCCGCTGGACGACGCCCAGCGCTGGGACGCGCTGACGCAGCACCCGCACGGCATCATTCTGGTCACCGGCCCGACCGGTTCCGGCAAGACCACCACGTTGTACACCACGCTGAAGGCGCTGGCCACCTCCGAGGTCAATGTCTGCACGGTGGAAGATCCGATCGAGATGGTGGAGCCGGCCTTCAACCAGATGCAGGTGCAGCCCGGCATCGAGCTATCGTTTGCCGACGGCATGCGGGCGCTGATGCGGCAGGACCCCGACATCATCATGGTCGGCGAGATCCGCGACCTGGCCACCGCCGAAATGGCCATCCAGGCGGCGCTGACCGGCCACCTGGTGCTGTCGACGCTGCACACCAACGACGCGCCGTCCGCCGTGATGCGGCTGCTGGAGCTGGGCGTGCCCTACTACCTGCTGGAAGCGACGCTGATCGGCATCATGGCGCAGCGCCTGGTGCGCACGCTGTGCCCGGACTGCAAGGTCGCCGGCGGCGAACTGAGCGACGAGATCTGGCACAGCCTGGCTGGTGAATGGGATCTCCCCAGGCCGGAGCAGGTGTACAAGCCGGTCGGCTGTCCCGAATGCCGCCAGACCGGCTATCGCGGCCGCACCGGCCTGTACGAGCTGCTGACCGTGAGCGAAGCGTTCAGTTCCCAGGTGCGCGAGCAAACCGATATCCAGGCGCTGCGCCGGCAGAGCGTCGCCGATGGCATGAAACCGCTGCGCATCGCTGGCGCGCTGAAGATCCAGGAAGGCGTCACCACCGCCGACGAAGTGCTCAAAGTAACGGCAGCGCTGGGGATGAAATAAAAACCTCTTTGCAATGATCGCCGATGTGTATATAATACGGCCTCTTTCGGGGGTCGTTAGCTCAGCTGGTAGAGCAGCGGACTTTTAATCCGTTGGTCGCAGGTTCGAATCCCGCACGGCCTACCACCGAATTCCTAAAAAAGCTTCCTCAAGGGAGCTTTTTTTTCGCCTGACGCACATCAAAGCGGGCATCCGCTGCCGGCATATAATCGTTCATCATGTCCTCACTTCCCGCCCAAGACCACGAAGGATACGCATCGGCCGAAGAAGCCGAGGCCTACGACCGCTGGTATCGCGCCCAAGTTCAGCAAGCGATTGACGATACACGCCCAGGTATCCCAAACGAGGTCGTCATGGCGGAGATGCTGGCGATCATTGAGGCTAAGCTGCGTGCCCATGCTTCCGGTAATCTGGAGTCCGATAGCGAGGGCTAAGCTGAAACTCATCATTCAGTACATTGCCGAGCGAAGCCCCTCGGCTGCTGCCGCTCTGCACGCAGAACTGGTTGATACGACCAACAGACTCCCACATCATCCCCTCCTCTACCGGCGAGGGAAAATGCCTGGCACTCGTGAAATAGTGGTACATCACCATTACATCATTGTCTACCGCCTTCGAACTACCTATATCGAAATACTTTCCGTGCTACACGCACGCCAACAGTATCCTTGACTTCCTCACAAGCGGCCGCTGGTGTAAGCTAGGGGGCAAGAGCGCGAGGCGCCGGACTTTTGGGGACGTTATGCGAGGCATGTACAGCATGGTGACGGCGCTGCTGCTGGCAGCGTGCTGCACCCCTTTGCTGGCCGCCGAGCCCGCTCAGGCCATCGTGCTGCGCACCGCCGCGCAGGAAGGCACCGATCCGAAATTCATCGCCGCCGGCAAGGACCGCATCACCGGGCTATGCATCGACATCATGCGCGCTGTCGAACAGGCAGATCCCGGCCTGCGCTTTGTCGGCGACCAGCGCTGGAAGCCGTTGATCCGCGCCTACTCCGAACTGGAAAGCGGCATCGAGGATGTGCAGTGCGCGGTCCAGCACACGCCTGAGCGCGGCAAGCGCTTCCATTTCATCGGCCCGCCGCTGTACACCATCGAATACCATTTCCTGGTCCGCGCCAACGACCCCGTGACCATCCAAAATTGGGACGATGTGCGGCGGCTGGCGCCGAACAATGTGGTGCTGGTCAACCGTGGCTTTGCCGCCGGGGATATCCTCACCGCCATGGGCGGCATCGAGGTTGACGCCAGCTCCACCAGCCAGGACCTCAACCTGCAGAAACTGATCGCCGGCCGGGGCCGCCTGTACTTCCATCGCGGTCCCGGCCTGCAGCAACTGCTGCAACGCACCGGCACCGCCGACAAGGTCAGGATACTGCCGCAGGTGATGTTCAGCGCCCGGCTGTATTTCGCCACCAGCCGGCAACTCGACCGCCGCGTCAGCGAACGCCTGGCCGCCGCGCTGTACCAGCTCGAACGCAAAGGCGAGCTGGAGCGTTTGATGCGCAAGTGGGACTGATTTATACTGGCCGTTTCTACACACGGAGAGGGAGTGCGATGGGGCTGAAGGGATTGCGCTGCGGGCTGACGCTGCTGTGTGCGTTGCTGGGCGCGCCTGTGCTGGCCGCCCCCACCGTGTTGAAAGTGGTGGCGCAGGAAGGCACCGAGCCCAAGTTCATCCCGGCCGGCATCGGCCGCGTGGTCGGACTGTGCGTCGACCTGTACCGCGCCATCGAGCGGGTCGATCCCGGCATCCAGTTTGTCGGCGACCAGACCTGGCTGCCGCTGCTGCGTGCCCACTTCGAACTGGCCGCGCACCAGCACGACGCGCTGTGCGCCGTGCTGCGCACCGACGAACGCACGCGCCAGTATGTGTTCCTCGAACCACCGCTGTTCCAGCTGCGCTACCAGCTGATCGCCCGCACCGGCGACTCCGCCGTCATCAACAACTGGAACGATGTGCGCAAGCTCGGCGCGCAAGGCGTGCTGCTGACCAACAGCGGCTACATCACGCCGATCATGCTGGAGCAGATCGGCGGCTTGCAGATCGACGCCAGCGCCAACACGCCGGCTGACAACCTGGAGAAGCTGGCGGCCGGGCGCGGCCGCTTCTTCCTGCACCGCGCGCCCGGCGCCCAGGGCTTCATCGACCGCGCCGGCCTGGCCGGCAAGGTCAAGATCCTGCCGACGGTGATGGCCACCACCAATGTCTACATGGCGATGGGCACCCACGTCGATCCTGCCGTGCGGCTGCGCGTGCAGCGCGCGATCGAACAGCTCAACCGCAGCGGCGAGCTGCAGCGCATGCTGAAGAAGTGGGACTGACTCAGTCGGCGATCATGCGGGCGTGACCCGCAACCCGGATCGAGCTGCCTGGTTCATCGCCGATCTGCACTTGCAGGTGGCACGGCGCGCCCATGTCCTCGCCCTGGAGGATGTCGATGGCGCCGCCATGCGGCCAGTCGAGGTCGCGCAAATAGCCTGCCAGTGCCGCGGCCGCCGCGCCGGTGGCCGGGTCCTCATACACGCCGCCCGAGGCAAACGCATTACGCGCATGGAAGCGCTGCGGGGTTTCCGCATACAGCAGCGAAATGGTGGCAAAGCCATGACGGCGCATCAGCTCGCGGCCGACGGCCAGGTCGTAGCGCATCGCGCGCAACTTATCGCGGCTGTTCAGCGCCAGCACCAGGTGCTGCGCGCCGCCGTTGGCCACTGCTGGCGGGATGCGGTCATCCAAGTCGGCCAGCCTGTAGCCGAACAGCGCCAGTGCTTCCTGCACCAGCGCCGGCGTGGCTGGCGCGCTGGACGTCGCTGGCGACTGTAGCGCCGCATGCGCGCCATTGCCCAGGGCGTGGCCCTCGACGGTGACGCGCGCATGGTTGGTGGTCAGCGGGAAAATGCCGTCGCCATTCTGCTGCGCCAGCACCGCGCCCAGCGCGATGGTCGCATGGCCGCAGAACGGCACCTCGCCATCCGGCGAGAAATAGCGCACGCGCCAGCCGTCTTCATGCGGCGCGGCAAACACGGTTTCGGAATAGCCCATCTCGGCGGCGATGCGCTGCATCGCCGGCTCCTCCGGCAAGGCCGCGCGTATCATCACGCCGGCCGGATTGCCGCCCTGCTCACCTGCTGTAAATGCTGCAACCTTGTGAACCTTGGTAATGGTCTGCATCTTGTCTCCTTGGGGAAAACTTTATTGACAGCAATGACGGTTGTGGCCACTATCTTTGTTTCACTGACTTTTACGCATATTCGCCATGACTATACCGCGACTTTCGATTCTTGCCTTCATCATTTCGGCCCAGTTGGCGGGCCATGCGCTGGCGGTGGACGCCGTGCCGACCAGGCACGCCATCACCCATGAAGATGTGTGGCTGATGAAGCGCGTCGGCGCACCGCAGCCGAGCCCGGATGGCCGCTGGGCCGTGTTCTCGGTCACCGATCCGGCCTACGACAGCAAGGAACAATGGTCGGACCTGTGGATCAAGGCGCTGGGCGACGATACGCCGGCGCGGCGCCTGACCTTCAGCAAGGGTGGCGAAGGAGCGATCAACTGGTCACCAGACAGCAAGCAACTAATCTTCGTCGCCAAGCGGGATGGCGACGAGGCTGGCCAGATCTACCGCATCGACATCGCTGGCGGCGGCGAGGCGCAGCGCCTGACCACGCTGACGCTGGGTGCGCGCACGCCGAAGTTCAGCCCGGACGGCAAGCAGATCCTGTTCGTCAGCGACATCTTCCCCGGCAACGTCAGCGAAGACGACGTCAAAAAAACCGCCAAGGAGCGCAAGGACCGCAAATATTCGGCACGCGCCTATGAAAGCTTCCCGCCGCGCTATTTCGACAAATGGCTGGATGATAAAAAAGTCCGCCTGTTCGTCATGGACGCCGCCATCGGCGCCAAGCCGCGCGACCTGCTGAGCGGCACCCGGCTGGCCGCGCTGCCGGGCTTCGGCGGCGGCCAGGGCGATGAAGGCCAGTCGCTGGACGCCATCTGGGCACCGGACGGCAAGGCCATCGTGTTTGCCGCCTCGACCAACCGCGACGAACTGGCGCGCAACTCGGCCTACACGCAAATCTTCAGCGTGCCGGTGGCCGGCGGCGACAGCACCCAGCTGACCGCCGACCAGCACAGCTACGGCAACCTGAAATTCAGCGCCGACGGCAAGACGCTGTTCACGCTGACCGAAGCGGAAGAAGCAGGCAAGGTCTACGACGTCAGCCGCCTCGCCAGCTTTGCCTGGCCGCTGGTCAACACCACGCCGAAGATGCTGACCGCCTCGCTGGACCGCTCGATCTCGCGCTACGCGCTGCCGGCCGGCAGCAACCGCGTGGTGTTCAGCTACGAGCACGCCGGCCTGGAGCAGCTGCATTCGATCAATTACGCCGGCGCCGACCTGCGCGACGAACCATCGCTGCCGACCGGTTCGATCGGCGCGCTGAACGCGGGCGGCAAGGCGCTGGTGGGCGTGTGGGAATCGTCGATCAATCCGCCGGAAATCTACGCCTTCGGCAACGGCGCGCCAAAGCGCCTGACCGCCTTCAACACCGAGCGCGCGGCCGGCATCGACTGGCAGGCGCCGGAGCACTTCTGGTTCAAGGCCAGCGACGGCCGCATGATCCACAACATGGTGATCAAGCCGGCCGGCTTTGATCCAGCGAAAAAATACCCGCTGTTTGCCGTCATCCACGGCGGCGCCGCCAATATGTGGCGCGACCAGTTCGTCATCCGCTGGAACTACCACCTGCTGGCGCAGCCGGGCTACGTGGTGCTGCTGACCGACTACAAGGGCTCGACCGGCTACGGCGAAGAATTCGCCCGCGCCATCCAGGGCGATCCGCTGAAAGGCCCGGCCGACGAAATCAACGAAGCGGTCGACGAAGCGATCAGAAAATACAGCTACATCGACAGCAGCAAGCTGGCGGCCGGCGGCGCCAGCTACGGCGGCCACCTGGCCAACTGGCTACAGGCCACCACCACGCGCTACAAGGCCATCGTCTCGCACGCCGGCGAGATGGACCTGATCATGCAATGGGGCAGCAGCGACAGCGTCTGGGGCCGTGAAGTCAACAGCGGCGGCCCGGTGTGGGGCGACAAGGCTGTGTGGCGCGAACAGAGCCCGGTGCTACAGGGCGGCAATCACGCCAAAGGCACCGGCTTCACCTCGCCGATCCTGATCTCGGTGGGCGAGCTGGACTACCGCGTCCCCGCCAACAACGCGCTGATGAACTTCGCCACGCAACAGCGCCTGAACGTCCCGAGCAAGCTGATCGTCTTCCCCGACGAAAACCACTGGGTGTTAAAAGGCGAAAATAGCCGCTACTTCTACAGCGAAGTCCACGGCTGGCTGGCCAAGTACCTGAAATAAACTCCGGGGTCAGTTCTGCCAAACGTACACGGGCTCAACTGCTACGCAGTTGAGCCCGTGTACGTTTGGCAGAACTGACCCCGGTTTTTTAGTTGAAGCTGAGGCCGCTGTTGCTGACGTTGTTCAGCTTTTGCGCTTTCAGGTCGATCGTGAAGTGGTCGCTTGGCTTGCCTGAGCCCAGCCCTTTCAGGATCGCGAACACTTGCTTGAACTGCGACTGGAACGCTACCTGCACCGGGTTCTGGTCGGACAGCTGTTCACCCACCTTGACGATCACCGCAGGCGAGGCCGGGAAGGCGCTCATCAGCACCTTGTACTGTGCTACGCGTTCAGTGCCCATGTCGCGCAGCGCCAGTTCGCCAGCGTAGGTGGTGCGGTGGAAGTCGCCGTAGAACTCGTAGGCGCTGACCTTGGCGAAGTCGGCCAGCTTGAGGTTGGCGGCGGCCGCTACTTGCTCGGCCCTGGCGGTGGCGGCGGCCCAGTCAGCTGTCAGCTGGCTGGCGGCTACCACGTCGCTGCCTGGCGTGCCTTTGGCGGCGCAACTGGCCGTCAGCGGCAGCACCGATGGGTTGTCCTTCAGCTGCGCCAGCGTGACCTTGGTTTGCAGCTGCGACAGGATCAGCATCTGGCGCAGGTCCAGCGCCATCGCCGCTTCCTTCATCTCGCACGGCCAGTAGTCGCCCATGAAGCGCAGGCGCGACAGTTCGCCGAAGTAGGTGCGGGTGAATTCGCCATACGATTTGCTGTCCAGGATGCTGCGGTTCCAGCGCTTGGCGACGTCGCCGGCAGCCGTGCTGCCTTGCAGGTAGTCGTATTCAACCTGGTAGTGGGGGAACAGTTCGTTGTGGCGTGCCACCGTGTTCAGGCCGACCGTCTGCACGTCGATCAGGTCCTCGCTCTGGTAGCTGACGATCTTGTACGCGGCGCCAAACACCGCCAGCGACGGCGATTGCACGTTGACCAGGTAGTTGCCGGCGGCGTCCTTGACGTCGTTGGTGCCGTTGAAGTGCATGTGGCCACCGACGTGCAGCGGCAGACCGGTGGCGACCATGGCGGCAGTGGTGGCGGCAGCCGGCATGCGCGTCACCTGGAAGGCGCCCGATTTGAATACGGCTTTCATGGCGTCGGTCTGGTTGGCGTAGAAGTCCATGGTCGGGTAGTGCGAGAACGACATCAGCTGCTTGCCCTGCGCCTTGGCGCGCGCCGCCACCGATTTGATCCATTCCATCTGGTGGATCTTGTGCGTCTGCACCTTGTTCCAGCCGGCGTCGCCGGCGTTGTCGAAGCCTTTGAAGTAGGTTGGCCTGGCCGGGTCGAAGTTGGCGTTCGGTACGTGCACATTGGCGTCCAGCGCCAGCAGCCAGATGCCTTTGACCGGCTCCACCAGGTAGCTGGCGTCGATGATGTTGGTACAGCGGCTGTAGGTCTTGCCGGCCACCTTGTATTTGCCGCCCTCGCCTTCGCTGCAGATTTCGAACTGGCGCTTGCCGAGGTCGGCCGCTGCCGTGGCTGCTTCGTAGCTGTACTTGCCGTCGGTGTAGCTGGTGAACGGGGTTTCCCAGTAGACGTCGTTCTTGTTCGGCGCGTAGCCGAATTCGGCCAGCTTGGTCAGCAGCTTGTCATAGCCTTGCTCCATCAGCTGGTTGGTGCACACCACTGCCGGGTCCTTGGCCTTGCAGGCGCTGTTGTTGACGGCGTAGATCTTTTGTTCCTTGCCGTCCTTGGTCAGGAAGTCGTTCTTGCCGGCTTCGTCGTCGTCATACGGTTCGTTCGGATCGTGGTTGCCCGGCGCGATGAAGAAGCGCATGCCCTTGGCCTGGTATTCGTGCAGGATGTCGGCCAGGCCGTCGATGTTGACCGGCTGGGCGTCGTCCGAAATATCGCCCGGCAGCGCGACCAGGCGAATGCCCTTGCCGTAGGCGTCGTCCAGCGCGGCGCGGAAGGCGAAGTAGTTCTCGTTGAACAGCCGCGTCGACGTCAGCTGCGCGTACATGGTGCGGATGGTGGCGTTCTTGCCATCCTTGGTCGGGATGCCGGCGAACTGGCTGCTCTTCAGGTCGCCGTAGATGTTCTCGAAGTGGACGTCGCTCATGAAGGCGACTGCGGTGCTGTTGACCGTGTCGGCCGGCGGCCTGGTGTCGGCCACCGGCGCCGCTTCGTGATCGCTGCCGCAGGCGGCCAGCAGGGTGGCGGCGGCCGCCAGGGCCGCCGCAGGAAAGGCGTAACGCATGCAAAACTCCATCAGGCTGGTTGAAAACCGCGCATTGTCACACCGGCAAATGACCGCCTGATTACATTTTGGAAGCGTTACCAAACTTTTTATGCCGCCTTGGCGACGGCTGGCGTGGCGCTGGCGCTGGCGGGGGCCGGCTTGCGGATCAGCCAGATCGTCGCGGCTGCCACCAGGCAGGCGGCACCGGCGGCGAACAGCGCCGGATCGTAGGTCAGTAGCAGCGTGCGCACGCGGCCGGCGCCGTAGGCCGCCACCGCCGCGCCCAGCTGGTGGGCGGCAAAGATCCAGCCAAACACCATGCCGGCTTTTTCCTTGCCGAACGTGGCGGCAGCCAGGCGCACCGTCGGCGGCACGGTGGCAATCCAGTCGAGGCCGTAGAACATGGCAAACAGCGACAGCCCGTACAGCGTGAATTCGGAGTACGGCAGCCACAGCAGCGACAGGCCGCGCAAGCCGTAGTAGACGAACAGCAGCTTGCGGTTGTCGTAGCGGTCCGACAGCCAGCCGGAGGCGATCGTGCCAACCAGGTCGAACGCGCCCATCATCGCCAGCACCGAAGCGGCCGGCACCGGGCCGAGGCCGGCGTCGCCGCACAGCGAGATGAAGTGGGTCTGGATCAGGCCGTTGGTGCTGAGGCCGCAGATGAAGAAGGTGCCGGCCAGCACCCAGAACACGCGGTGGCGCGCCGCCTCTTGCAGCACCTTGAACGGCGTGGCAAAGGTGATGCGCATGGCCGGCGCGGCAGCGGTCACCGGCGCGCCCGGCACCGCGCCAAAGGGCGCCAGGCCGACATCGGCCGGGCGGTTGCGCATCAGCAGGTAGACCGCCAGCGCCACCAGCGCGCAGGCGGCAAACACCGGCAGCACCGCCAGCCGCCAGCCGTAGTGTTCGACCAGCCACGCCCCCACCGGCAGGAAGATCAGCTGGCCGGTGGCCGAGCTGGCGGTCAGCAGGCCGATCACCAGGCCGCGATGGCTGTCGAACCAGCGGTTCGACACCACTGCGCTCAGCACCAGCGCGGTCAGCCCGGAACCGACGCCCAGCATGATCCCCCAGAACAGCACCAGGTGCCAGAACTGTGTCATCTGCGTGGCCAGCGCCATGCCGGCCGCCACCAGCGCCAGCGCCGTGACCACGACATTGCGCAGGCCGAAGCGCTCCATCAGGATGGCGGCAAACGGCCCCATCAGGCCGAACAGCGCGAAGCGCAGCGCCAGCGCCGACGAGATCTGTTCGACGTCCCAGCCGAATTCCTTCGACAAGGGTAGCAGCAGCGCGCCCGGCAAGCCCAGCGCCGCCGACGAGCTCAACGCGGTTAAAAAGGTCAGGGTGACGATCACCCACGAAAAGTGCAGGCCGCGGCGGTGCAGCCAGTTGGATAAAGCTTGTGCAAACATCAGGTCCTCACGATGGCAATGCGCGCGGAAGCACGCTTGCGTCCATTTTAAATGATGATCATCATGAATACAACCAAAAAGGCGGCGCCCGGGGCGTTCGCAAACGCGCCGGGCGCCGGGGAGCGGGCGGAGGGGGAGTTCCGCCCTACCCTTTACTTGATGCGCAGCGAGCTTTGTACTTTGTTGACGCCCTTGACATTGCGCGCCACGTCGACCGCTTTGTCGACTTCAGCCTGCGATGGCACGAAGCCGCTCAGCATGACGGTGCCGTTGTTGGTTTCCACGTGCACGTCCAGCGATTTCAGTGCTGGCTCGGCCATCAGCTCGGTTTTGACCTTGGTGGTGATGGTGGTGTCGGCGATCGCGTCCTTGGCCAGCTCGGTTTTCGAACGGGCTTCGCACGAGGCCTTGTCGGTGCCGCTCATGCTGCTGCAGTCGATGCCGGTCTGCGCCACATCGGCGGCTTTCTTGCCGGCCTTGGCGTCATTGACCCAGGCGGTGTGCTGCTGTTTCGCGCCGCTCAGGCAGCTGTCCTTGTCGGCGCCGCTGCGGTTGTCGCACTGTTCCTTGGCCAGGTCATAGTTGGCGTCAGCCACATTGGTCTGGGCTTTTTCCACCGATTTCTTGTCGTTCTTGAATTGCATGACCGCGTTCGATTCGGCGTTGGCGCGGGCCACTTTGGCCTGGGCTTCGCAGACATCCTTGGCATTACCCGATTGTGCATCGCAGGCAGCCTTGGCGGTCTTGTAGTCGGCGTCCGATTTGTTGATGGCGGCTTTGTAGGCAACCGTGTCGTTGGCAGGGGTGGCGGCGAAGGCTGCGCTAGCGGCGGTGGCCAGCACGAAGCAGAGTAATTTGTTCATGGTATGTGTCCCTCTTTGTGGTGGTTGGTGGACACATTAAACGCCTGCCGGGCTATCGGCTCCGTGCGCAAACGTACACTGGCGCCATTTACTGGTCGCGCAACAGCCCCTGGCGCCACACCACACTGGCTTGCTCGAAGATAGGCAGGCCGGGCGTGAAGGCGGCGCCGGTGGGCGCCAGTTGCAACCAGCTCAGCGTGCTGTGCGTGCCGTATGAGCCGGCTGTGCCGGCTGCCGCTGACGGTTCGCGCACCGAGCGCATCCACGCCGCCACGCTGGCGTACTGCTGCGGATGCTGCTGGTGGATCCAGGCCAGCGCCACCAGGTCGGCAAAGCCCTCTTCGCGGCGGGTGTCGCGCAGCTCTTCCTCGGCGCCGGCAGGTGCCGGTCGTTCCTCGAAGCCGGCTGGCACGGCGTGCCAGCTGCCTTGCGCATACCGCCAGCAATGACCGATCTCGTGCGCCACCATGGCTTCGATCATCAGCGCTTGTTGCGTGGCTGGTACATGGTTGAGGATGTCTTCGGCGTTCGGGTTGCCGCGCATCGACAGCACCAGTTTGCAGCGGCCCTTGTCGTAGCCCAGCGCCAGCGGCACGTCGTTGGCGCGCGCCTGCGGTTGCACGGTGATATCGATCGGCAGCTTCAGCTGCTGCTTGGCGTAGTTCAGCACGGCGGAACCGGCTTTCAGCCAGCGGATTTCCATCTCGGTCAGCTCGGCGGCGGCGGCCAGATTGGCGCTCAACAACAGCAGGAGGAGTAAGGTGCGCTTGATCATGGTGATCAAACTGTAGCATGCACCGGGCAAGAATTATTGCCCGGTGGCAGGTAAATTACTACGTAGAAAAACAGGAATGCTTACTGTGCCAACAAGGTGTTTGCCGTTTTGAACTCGGGACGGATATCGTTTGGTACAGCTTTCATTTTATCCAAGGCCTTCTGCACGTCCGGGCGGATCACCACGTACTTGCTCATCATCGCCTTGGCGCGCGCGTAGTCGCCGGTGGCTTCGATGGTCAGGAACTCGCGGTCCAGGTCGGTCACGGCCTGCCTGATCTGCTTGAAGTCAACCGCGAAAGTGCCGTCGCCGTGCGAGATGAAACCGCCTTTATCGAGGATGTAGTTGACCTGGATCGCCATGCCGCGCGCGTGCGAGTCGGTCAGGCCGAAGTGCAGCGTGCGGAAGGCCGATGCCAGGAAGGTGGTGTACAGCTTGCGCTCGGCGGCCGCGCCCTGCCCCAGCGTGCCTTGCAGCTGGCCCTTGTCCATCATGTAGGCCAGCGCGTACAGGCCGGTGATGTCGGCCTTGGCTTCCTCGATGGTCGAATAAGCTTCTTTCAGGTCCTGGCGCGGCGTCGATTCCTTGCCGTCCTGGCGGGTGATGTGCGGGCCGAGGCCGTGGGTGATTTCGTGCGCCAGGATGTGGGTGAAGAAAGAGTCGAAGTCGACATCCTTCTGGTCGGCGGGGCGCAGCACCAGCTTGGCGATCGGCGTCAGCGTCGATTTGAATTTGGCCTGCTGCACATTCTTCAGCATCACGCGCTTGGAGCCGCGCTGGCTGATGATACGCTCGTCGTTCGGCAGGTTGTAGGCGGCGGTCTGCACGCCCATATTGCCGTCGCCAGCGCCGTACACCTGGTTCACCACTACCATTGGCGCCAGCGCGCCGACTTTCGGGTTGCGGTATTGCGCGTCCAGCGGCAGATTGTCTTCCAGCTCCTGCATGTGCTTGGCGAAGAAGTCCAGTTTCTGCGTTTCCTTCTGGTCGCGGATGTTGACGTAGGCTTCAAACGCGGCCTTGTAGCCGAACAGCTCGTCGTTATAGGTTTCGTACGGGCCGATGGTGATGTCGACCGGCGCTTCCAGGTCCATCCAGGCGAAGTCGGAAGCCAGGTAGTCGTTGCTGAGGAAGGCGTCGGCGCGCAGTTGCAGGAATTTCCTCAGCGAGGCGTTGTCGGTGTCGGCGGCAGCCTGCTTCAGCAGCGCGGCGGCTTTTTCCAGGTCGGCTTTATATTCATCGGAATACTTGACGGTGGTGAACAGGCCGTCCTTGTTCTTGCGGATGGTGGTGAAGAACCATTGTGCCTGCTCTTTATCCACCGCCGGCAGCGCGTTGATCCAGGTTTCCAGTTCGGCCTTGGTGGCGCCTTCAGGATAGAAGTTGCCGCCTTCCGGTTTCTTGTTTGGCACCTTGATGCCGGCCACTTCCGCCGGCAGGAAGGATAGGTGATCGTCGAGGATGGACCACGGGCCTTTGTTCAGCCAGAAGTAGTTCAGGCGTGCCTTGCCCAGCGGTGTCGTGTCTTTTTGCAGCGCGGCCCACAGCGCTTCGTTGCCGGACCAGCGCTGGCGCAGTTGCAGCACGTCGATGATCTTGGCCGCCTCGATCAGCTTGGCGATGGCTTGCTTGTCGCCGGCGGACAGGTGGCTGGTGTCGGCGGTCAGCGCGACCGGCGCATAACGCTTGCTCATCTGGTTGAGTTGATTGACGTCGGCCGGTGCGGCATAGGCGGTGGCGCAGGCAATCGCCAGCGTCAACGGGAGCAGGATTTTTTTCATGGGGTCCTCTTGTGGAGTGAGGGCCACATTGTAATCCAGCCGGTCAGCGCCGGCACCCGGCGGCCCGCTGCCAGCGCGTGCTGCCCGGGAAGCGCAGCCGAATGGCTTGCCAGGCATTGCATGTGCCACAGCCGCTGGCATTGGCCAGCCGCGATGGCGTGGTCTGGATGCCATCGCTGATGATTTGTTCAGCTTCTACTTTGGCATAGGTGGAGCGGCCGCCGTGGATGACGCGCAGCTCGGTGCCGTTGGGCAGGAAGACCTGCTTCCATTGGTAGCCACGGCTGGCGGAGGGCTCGCTGGTGTTCGATGTGAGTACTGGAGCGTCAGCGTCCAGCGGCGCGGCGGCCGGCTCGCTGTCGTCAGCATCGCTTTCGCCTAGCCAGGGGCGAGGCGAGGCTTTCGCTGTGGCGATCCAGTGCAGGACCAGACTGCTTAGTATGGCTTCGGTTTTGGGGCCATAGTAGCCTTCACCGCTGTGCTCAGTCAGCGCGCAGAATACTTTGCTCGGCAAATACAGGCCGCCTATAGGGTGGTCCATTTTTTCTCTCCTCTAAAAGCTCTAAAAACTCTATTTCGCTCTAAATCGTTATAGAACGTTAGAAAACGTTCTAAAAATAGAAAGTTGCACACTCTATTTCGCTCTATTTTTTCTATTTCCTCTAAAAGCCCCTCTGTTTTAGAGTGAAATAGAGCGAAATAGAGCTTTTAGAGTTTTTAGAGTCCGAAAAAATATAGAAGGGGTATGCTCCCTTACCAGGCGCGGTAGATCTGTCCGGTTTGCGCGCCGTCGACGCTGCGGGCGTAAGACAAGGCGGCGCGGCTGGCGGCGATGGGTTCGAAGCCGACGAAGAATGGGCCGTAGCTGTCCATCGATTCCTGCAGCACCGTCGGGCTGACTACATTGATGCGCAGGCCACGCGGCAGCTCAATGGCAGCGCCGCGCACAAAGCCTTCGATGGCTGCATTGACCATGGTGGCGCTGGCGCCGTGACGTATCGGTTCATCCGCCACGATGCCACTGGTCAGCGTAATCGAACCGCCATCGTTCAGGTACTCCTGCGCCACCAGCGCCACATGCACCTGCCCCATCAACTTGCTGTTCAAGCCAATGTAAAACTGTTCCGGCGTGAACGACGTCAGCGGCGCGAAGTGCAGTTTGCCGGCAGCCACCACCACCGCATCCACCTTGCCCACCTTGGCGAACAAGGCACGCACCGACGCAATATCCGCAAAATCCACCTGATGCTGGCCGCCGCGCGCGCCCACCGTCACCACCTCATGCCGCTGCCCCAGTTCCGAGACGACCGCCTTGCCCACGGCGCCCGTTGCGCCTATCACGATGACTTTCATGCTGTGCTCCTTTCAGAAAACAGCAGTATGTTCTGCTTCATCCAAAGAATAAATGCGCTAAGATGAAGAACATTACCAACCCACAGTTAGCAATCGATGGACAAGCTGCGCAGCATGGAAATCTTCGTCGCCGTGGTTGACGCCGGCAACTTCACCGCCGCCGCCGCGCGCTTCAACATCTCGCCGGTCATGGTCGGCAAGCACATCGCGCAACTGGAAGCGACACTGGGCGCACGGCTGCTGGCCCGCACCACGCGCCGGCAAAGCCTGACCGAAATCGGCGCCCAGTACGCCGAGCAGTGCCGCATCATCCTGGCGCAGATCGCAGCGGCCGAGCGTGGCGCCGAAGCGATGCGCAGCGTGCCGCGCGGCCGTCTGCGCCTGACCGCCTCCACCTCGTTCGGCAACGAGTGGTTGGCGCCGGCGCTGACCGACTACCTGCGCCTGCATCCCGAAGTCAGCGTGGACCTGAACCTCAACGACCGCATGGTCGACCTGGTGGACGAAGGCTACGACGCCGCCATCCGCATTGGCGCGCCGGAAGACTCCAGCATGATCGCGCGCCCGCTGCGGCCGTACACGATGGCGATCTGTGCCTCGCCCGGCTACCTGCAAGCACGCGGCACGCCACGCACGCCGGCCGACCTGGCCGAGCATGAGTGCCTGGATTTTGTGGTGGGAGATGTAGGTATCAGCTGGCGGCTGCAATCGGTGCACGGCAAGCGCCCGCTGCAAGCAAGCCGCTTGCGCGCCAATAGCGGCCAGGCCTTGCGCCAGGCGGCACTGCATGATTTCGGGATTGTGATGCAGGCCGAGGTGCTGCTGGCGCAGGACATGGCGGCCGGCCGGCTGGTGCCGATATTGCGCGAGCATTTGCCGGCACCGCGTCCGATGAATCTGGTCTACCCGCGCGACCGCCGGGCCACGCCCAAGCTGACCACCTTCATCGACTTCATGGTGGAACGCCTCGGACCAGCGGCATCGTTGCCGCTGGCCTCTTCCGCGTAATCGTTGGCGCAGCGCGGCGTTACTGCTTTGCTGCGTTGCTGCGTTGCTGCGTTGCTGCGTTGCTGCGTTGCCGCGTTGCTGCGTTGCTGCGTTGCTGCGTTGCCGCGCTGCTGCGTTGCCGCGTTACTGCGCGACCTGCGCCAGCTGTGGCGATGGCTGCCAGCCAGCGCCCAGCGCGCGCGCCACCGACACCGCCGCCAGTAGGCGCTGGGTGTTGATCTGCACCGCCGCGCGGTCGGCCGCCAGCGCGCTGCGCTGCGCATCGGTCACATCGAGATAGGTCGAGACGCCACGTTCATAGCGTGCCCGCGCCACCAGATAGCCGCGCGCAGCAGCCACCTGCGACGCTTGCTGCGCATCGCCCTGCAACTGGCGCTGCTGCACATCCGACAGCGCATCATCCACTTCGCGCAACGCGGTCAGCAGCTTGCTCTGATGATTGGCCAGCGCTTCTTCGTAGCGCGCCTTGGCGATGGCCAGATTGGCCTTGTTGCGGCCGCCGTCAAAGATCGGCAGCGACAGCGCCAGCGGACCAGCGCTGAACTGGCGCGCATCGCCCTTGGACAGATTGCTCAGGCTCTCCGACGCAAAGCCGAAGTTGCCGGTCAGCGACAGCGATGGATAGAAGGCGCCTTCCGCTACGCCGATCTGCGCATTGTTGGCGCGCAGCGTCGCCACGCTGCCGGCCAGGTCGGGACGGTGCGACAGCAGGCTGGCCGGCAGGCCGACCGGAATCGCCGGCGGCAGCGGCAGCGACGAGGCGTCAGCATTCGACGCAGTCAGCATGGCCGACGGCGAAGCGCCGACCAGCGTCGCCAGGCTGTGTTCCAGCAGGTTGCGCTGACGCTGCACCTCATGCAGGTCGGCCTGCGCATTGGCGCGCTCGATGCGGGCGCGCGACACGTCCAGCTCATTCGACAGGCCGGCGTCGAAGCGCGCGGTGACCAGCTCCTCGCTTTCGCGGCGGGTATCCAGCGCGCCGTTGAGGATGGCGATTTCCGCATCCAGGCCGCGCAGCTGCCAGTAGGTGGTGGCCAGTTGCGACGACAGCATCAGCAGCACGCCATCGCGGTCGGCTTCAGCCACCAGCGCTTGCGCGTCCGAGGCTTCGACCAGGCGGCGCACGCGCCCCAGCAGGTCGACTTCGTAGGAGAAATTGGAGCCGACCGAATAGTTGTTACCCTTGATCGAACGGCCGCCCAGCGCCAGCCCTTGCGAGGTCTCGGCGGAAGTGCGCGCATTCGAGATGCCGGCGTTGACGCTCAGCTGCGGCTGCTGGTTGGCGCGGGTGACACCGGCCTGTTCCAGCGCCTGCACCAGCCGTTGCGCGGCCGCCTTGACGCTGGGATTGTCGCGCAGCGCGGTGTCTTCCAGGCGGTTCAGCGTCGCATCGTTAAACACGGTCCACCATTGCGCCGGCAGGCGCGCTTCACTGGCGCCGGCTTGCGGCAGGTGGCGGAACGACGTATCGGCGACATTCGCCGGCGCCTTGAAATCGCTACCCACGGTAGCGCAGCCGGTCACGGCCAGGGTGACGGAAACAGCGAGCGTCAGGCGCTTCAGAGCTGAATTCAACATGATTACCTCTTGTTTGATTTTGTTAGTGGGCGCCGCCGCCGCCACCACCGGAGGGGGCTTTGACTTTGTCCGAGAACCACAGCACGCCGATGCAGGCAAACAGCACCATCGCCACCAGGAAGAAGCCGTCGTTATAGGCCATCACATACGACTCGCGGCGCACGATGCCGTCGACCGCCTTCAGCGCCATGTCCGCTGCGGTGGCGCTATCGAAGCCCTTGCCGATGAACGACGAGGTCAGCGTGTCCAGGCGTTCCTGCGTGGCCAGCGCAAAGCTGCTGACCGATTCGCCGATGCGCACCGAGTGGAAGTGCTCGCGGTTGGTCAGCGAAGTCGCCAGCAGCGCGATGCCGATCGAACCGCCCAGGTTACGGGTCATGTTGATCAGGCTCGATGCCGACGGCATGTCCTTCGGCTGGATGCCATTCATGGCGAAGTTCGACAGCGTCAGCATGACGAAGGGCTGGCCCAGCGCGCGCACGATCTGCGACAGCAGCAGCTGATCGTAGCCGGTGGTGGCGTCCATATAGGCATTCATCATGCACGAGCCGCCGAACAGCAGCAGGCCGAAGGTGCACAGGATGCGGTTGTCGACCTTCGACGACAGCTTGGCGACAAACGGCATGATGAACAGCTGCGGCAGGCCGGCCCACATGATGACCTCACCGATCTGCATCGGCGAGTAGCCGGGGATCTGCGCCAGGAACAGCGGCAGGATGAAGGCCGAGCCGTACAAGCCCATGCCCATCGCCATCGACAGCGCGGTGGCGGCAGCGAAGTTGCGCTGGCCGTACAGGGCCAGGTTGACAAACGGCTGCTTGCGCGTGGCGCCGGTCACCACCCAGCCCAGCAGGCCGATGACGGCCAGCGCGGCAAAGATGTTGATGAAGGCCGAGTCGAACCAGTCCTTGGTATTGCCCTCTTCGAGGAATACCGTCAGGCTGCCGAGGCCCATCGCCATGAAGGCGATGCCCAGCCAGTCGGCGTTATACAGCAGCGACAGATTCGACTTTTCCTTGTCCAGGCCGACGGCGATGCCGCCGATCAGCAGCAGGCCGGGCACCCAGTTGATGTAGAAGATCGACGGCCAGCCATACAGCTCGCTCAGGTAGCCGCCCAGGGTCGGCCCCATCGACGGCGCCAGCGTGGCGGTCAGGCCGAAGATGGCCATGCCGGTGGCGCGCTTGGATGGCGGCAGCTTGGCCATCACCAGCGTCATCGCCATCGGGATCAGCGCGCCGCCGGTAAAGCCCTGCAACATGCGGAAGGCGATCATGCTTTCCAGGTTCCAGGCGAAGCCGCATAGCGTCGAGAACAGCAGGAACAGCGCGGTGGTGCCCATCATGTAGCTGCGCATGCCGAACACGCGCACGAACAGGCCGGTCATCGGAATGACGATGATCTCCGCCACCAGGTAGGCGGTGGCGATCCACGAGCCCTCTTCCTGGGTGGCCGACAGCGCGCCGAGAATATCCTTCAGCGACGAATTGGTGATCTGGATATCCAGCACTGCCATGAAGGCGCCCAGCATGCCGGCAGCCACCGCCAGCCAGGTGCGGCCGGAGACTTTCTCGCTTGGCATCGCCGGCGCGAGCGGCTTGCCGCCGCCCGGCGTGTCGACGCCGGTATCGATTGTGGTGCTAGCCATGACGCGGCTCCTTAGTGGGCAGCGTCAGACTTCAGCGACACTTCGGCGATCGCCGACATGCCCGGCACCAGGCGGCCGTTGAGCGCCTTGACGTCTTCCGGCTTGAAGGTGATCTTGACCGGCACGCGCTGGACGATCTTGGTGAAGTTGCCGGTGGCGTTATCGGCCGGCAGCAGCGCGAATTGCGCGCCTGACGCTGGCGAGAAGCTGTCCACGGTGCCCATCAGTTCCCTGCCCGGCAGCGCATCGACCGACACATGCACCGGCTGGCCTTTTTTCAGCTCGGCCAGCTGGGTTTCCTTGAAGTTGGCGGTCAGCCAGACGTTTTCCTGCACGATGGCGGTCAGCGACTGGCCCGGCTGCACGCGCTGGCCCACCTCGATGGAGCGCTTGCCGATGCGGCCCGACACCGGCGCCAGGATCTTGTTATAGGCCAGCTGTTGTCTGGCGTCCTTCAGCTGCACCTGGAGCACGCCGATCTGCGCGTTCAGCACTTCACGCGCCGACCTTGCCGAGGCGATTTGCGCCTTGGCGGCGGTGGCGCTGTCCTTGCGCGCGGCGACATCGGCGGTGGCGCTGGCGCGCGTGGCGACAGCAGCGTCCAGTTCCGCTTTCGACACGGCTTTCATCTGGCTGTTATACAGCTGGCCGAAACGTTCGGCGTCCTGCTTGGCGCGCACCAGCTGCGCTTCCGACTGCGCCACCTGGGCGGCGGCGGCGCTGGCCTGCGCCTGCACCTGGGCGATCTGCGCGTCAGCCTGCAGCACCTGCTGCTGGGCCGAGGCGATCTGCGCCTGGATCTGTTCCACTTTCACGCCCTGGTCGAACGGGTCCAGCTCGGCGATGACATCGCCCTCCTTGACCAGCTGGTTGTCATCGATCAGCACCTTGGTGACCACGCCGGCGATGCGCGACGACACCGGATGCACGTGTCCCGCCACGTAAGCATTGTCGGTCTCGACATAGTAATGGCTGCGATACCACATGCGGCCGCCGGTCGCCAGCGCGGCCAGCGCCACGATGGCAGCCACCACCAGCACGCGGCGGTTCGGTTGCTGCGGCGGCGCCGAGGCGGCCGCTGCCGGAGCCTGCACGGCGCTGAGTTTTTGTTCTTGGGTGGACATGGAGTAGCTCCAGAGAAATGAAATGAGATAGGAGCATTATCGCTGGTTTCTGCGCAAAGTCAAGAAATGAAACGATTGCATTTCATTTTATTGTGGACTAGCATGGTGGCATTGGTTATCATTTCCGCCCATGACTTCTACCGACCTTACCGACGCTGCCCCGCTGGACGAGCAAGATTGTCCGGAAGGCAATTACTCCTCCGACTCGCCCTGCTTCGGCAAGGCGGCCGGCCGCCCACGCGCCGCCGACAAGGCAGCCCGCCGCGAAGCACTGCTGGCCACCGCCGGCCAGCTGTTCCTGGAAAAAGGCTATAGCAAGGTCAGCCTGGAAATGATCGCGCGCGAAGCCCACGTGGCGGTGCGCACCATCTACGTCAAGTTCGGCGGCAAGGCCGGGCTGCTGAACGCCATCATCGCCAACGGCCGCGAGCACTATATGTCCGGCATGGCGTGCATGGAAACCGACCCGCGCCCGATGGAAGAAATCCTCGGCGACTTCGCGCTGCGCTTCCTCGAACTGGTGTCGCTGCCGACCTTCAACAATCTGCACCGCATGGTGGTGGCCGAAGCCAAGAGCACACCGGAGCTGGCCGAAACCTTCTTCAAGGCAGGTCCGCAGCTGACGCGCGAGGAACTGGGGCGCTTCTTCGCCCGTCCCGACATCCAGGCGCAGCTGCGCCCCGACCTGCGTCCCGAGATGGTGCCGGTATTCCTGATCAACTGCCTGATGGGCGACTACATGTCGCGCCTGCTGTTCCCGGCCGACGCACCGCTGCGCGGCGCCGAGCTGCGCCAGCGCGCCGCCGAAGGGCTGGACCTGTTCCTGCACGCAGTGCGCCGCTAAGTTCGCCAGCGCACACTAAAACTCGCCACAGTTTTGCCATTTGTTCTATACTGATTTTTTGCAAATCGGAGTACACATGAGCAAAACGAATCGTCTCGACTGGAGCAAGCAAATCACGCTCATGAACGAGCGCATCAAACACTTCCAGGCCAATCCCGGCCAGGAGCAGCTGGATGCCGTTGTCGCGGAACTGCAGGCGTACGCCGAAGCAGCGCGCAGCGGTGGCATCGAAATCCCTGCCCGCTTCACCGTCAACTAAGCATGCGCGCCGTCCACCGGATCATGCAGCTGCCGGACGGCCCACGATGAACATCCGTCTGTTGCAAGCTGACGACGACACACGCCTGCTGGCCTTCGAACTGGACAACCGTAGCTGGTTCGAACAGCATGTGGAAGCGCGCGACCCGGCGTTTTATTCGGCGGACGGGGTCCAGGCGCACATCGCCGATTGCCTGGACAGCCACGCGGCCGGCCGCATGCATCCGTGCGTGCTGACCAGCGACGACGGCGCCGTCATCCTCGGCCGCGCCAACCTGCGCCGCATCGAGCGCGCGGCCGGCAGCGGCGAAGTCGGCTACCGCATCGCCCACAGCCATGCACGCCAGGGGCTAGGCAGCCTGGCGCTGGCGCATCTGATGGAAGTGGCGCGCCAGCAGTACGGCCTGCGCATGCTGAACGCGTGGATCTCGCCGCACAACCTCGGTTCGCGGCGCATCCTGGAGAAATGTGGTTTTAGCCGCGACGCCCTGGCGGCGCCGCATGTGGTCCAGGTGAACGGTGCCGCGCACACGTCCCACCTGTACCAGTGTCACCTGTAAGGCTTACTTCTTGCTGGCGCGCGCCTGCGCCACCAGCGCATCCAGCACCTGCAGCGTGGCAGCGTTCAGCTGCGCGCGCGGCGTGCCCGGATTGGCGCCATCCACCTGCGACGGCGTGGTCAGATAGCGGCCGTCGACGATGATGGTCGGGGTGCTGTTGACTTCATAGGTGGCCGCCACACGGCCGGCATTCTTCAGGCGGGTGATCACTGCGAACGAATTGTAGGTGGCGGTGAACTTCTCTTTATCGATGCCGTTCTTGACCGCCCAGTCGATATTGTCGGCGTCCGACTTCAGGCGCTTGCGCTCCACGTGCCAGGTGCTCAGTACCTTGGCGTGCAGCTGCTCTTCCAGCTTCATCGCTTCCAGCGTCAGGAACAGGTGCGCTTCCGGATCGTTCTCGCCGGTCAGCGGCAGGTGGATGCGGCGGAAGGTGATGCCGTCGCCCTGCTTCTTCACCCAGGCCACCATGTCCGCTTCCAGCGCGTAGCAGGCCGGGCAGTGGTACATGAAGAACTCGATCACCTCGACCTTCTTGCCCTGTGCCTGCACCGGCTGCGGGGTTTTCAGGGTGGTGTATTCGGCGCCGTTGCGCGGCGCGGTTGGCGAGGCAAACGCGGTAGCGGCGCACAGGCCGGCCACCACCAGGGCAATCTTCATCAAACGCATGTCGGAAACTCCAAAGGTGCAAAAACAGCAGAGTATCACTTCTGCGGCGGGCGCGCCTCCAAACCTGCAATATCCTGCATCAGCGCGATCAGCCGCCTGGCCCCCAGGCCCTGCGGGCGGTCGTTGGCCCACACCAGGTCGACCCACAGCCGCAGCTCGCTGCTCATGTGTTCAAAGCGGATGCCCAATAGCTCGCCGCTGTCCATCAGCGGCTGCGCCAGGCGGCGCGGCAGGTAGGCCCAGCCGAGGCCGGCGCGCACCAGGCCCAGCGTGGCCAGATGGCTGTCGGTGCGCCACAGCTTGCGCGAGATCAGCACGCGCTGATCGGCCTCCTGCACCGCGCGGCTGAAGATGGCGACCTGGCGCAGGTCGACCAGGTCTTCCAGCCGGAAGCTGCCGTTGCGTTCCAGCGCCAGCGGATGGCGCGGCGAGATCACCGGCACCAGCACCTCGCTGCCCAGCTCCTGGAAGCTTTCGTGCTCGTCGACGCTGGGTCGCTCGTAGAGCAATGCCAGCTGGGCGGCGCCATCGTGCAGCAGGCGCAGCGCATCGTCCTGCGGCGCCGACAGCACTTCCACCTCCAGCGACGGGAACTCCTGCGCCAGCCGCGCCAGCGGATCGCTCCACGGCGCCGACAGCAGCTCCGGCGCCACCGCCAGCGTCAGGCGCCGCTCCAGTCCCTGATGCAGCGACAGCGCGTGCGCCTGCAGGCGGCGCAGCTGGCCGGCCATCTGCCGAGCCTCCGCCTCCAGCGCCCGCGCCGATTCGGTCGGCCGCACCTCGCGCGAACTGCGCTCAAACAGCTCGATGCCCAGTTCCGCCTCCAGGTGGGCGATGGTCATGCTGATCGCCGACGGCACCCTGCCCAGCGCCCGCGCGGCAGCCGAGAAGGAGCCGTGGTCGAGGACGGCCAGGAAGACCGCGATGTTATCGGATGAAAAAGCCATGTCAGTTAGCCTATCAGAAAAACTGATAGCTGCCGACTTTTTCAATCAGAAAAACTTTCATACCATGTTGAATGTTGTCACAAGAAAGGAACGCTCATGCAAGGTTTGAAACGCAAAATCGTCTACGCCTCCCTGTTTGAACTGATCGCCATCGGCCTGACCAGCAGCCTGCTGATGTTCGGCGCCGGCCACAATGCCGGCCATGCAGGCGTGGCGGCGGTGGCCTCGTCAAGCATCGCCTTCATCTGGAACTTCGTCTTCAACTACGCGTTTGAAGCATGGGAAAAGCGCCAGGCCACGCGCGGGCGCAACTGGAAGCGCCGCCTGGCCCACGCGATCGGCTTCGAGGGCGGACTGGTACTGCTGCTGGTGCCGCTGTTCGCCTGGTGGCTGAATATCTCGCTGTGGGAAGCGCTGCTGCTGGACCTCGGCCTGCTGCTGTTCTTCATGGTCTACACCTATCTGTTCAGCCTGAGCTTCGACCGCATCTTCGGCCTGCCCGCATCGGCGCAGGGCTGAGCTACAATCGATGGCAGACGATCACCTGGAGCCCATATGAAGTTGCAACCGCTTGCTTTCGCAATCCTGACCTTGGCGCTGGGCGCCGCGCGCGCCGAGGGCTTGTCGCCGGCCGAGCAGAAAATCGTCGCCGAGGTGAAGGCGCATTCAGCGCAGGGACTGGCGCTGCTGGAGCAATCGGTCAACATCAACAGCGGCACCATGAACCACGAGGGCGTGCGCGCGGTCGGCAAGCTGTTTGGCGAGCAGTTCGCGCAGTTGGGCTTTGCCACACGCTGGTCCGAGATGCCGCCGGCGATGCAGCGCGCCGGCCACCTGGTCGCCACGCGCGAAGGCAAGCAGGGCAAGCGCTTGCTGCTGATCGGCCATCTGGATACGGTGTTCGAGAAGGACAGCCCGGTACAGCTGTGGCAACGCATTGGCGACCGCGTGCGCGGCCAGGGCGTCAACGATATGAAGGGCGGCGACGTCATCATCATTGAAGCGCTACGCGCGTTGCATCGCGTCGGCGCGCTGGATAACACAAGCATTACGGTGGTATTCACCGGCGACGAGGAAAACGCCGGCGAGCCGATTGCGGTCTCGCGCGCGGACATGGTCAACGCCGCCAAGCGCAGCGACATCGCGCTCGCCTTCGAGGCGACGGTGCGCGACAAGGACGGCCGCGACACCGGCACCATCGGCCGCCGCGCGGCATCGTCGTGGGAATTGAAAGTCAGTGGCAAGCAGGGGCATTCCAGCGGCATCTTCAGCGACGGCGCCGGCTATGGCGCCATCTACGAGGCGGCGCGGATCATCGATGGCTTCCGCCAGCAGGTAATCGAACCTGATCTGACTTTCAGCCCTGGCCTGATCGTTGGCGGCACCGATGCCGGCGCCGACGCGCTGGGCACGGCCGGCCAGGCGTCCGGCAAGAGCAACGTCATCGCCCGCACAGCGACGGTGGAAGGCGACCTGCGCTACCTGAGCTTCGAACAGCGCGACCGCGCGCATGCGAAGATGAAGGCGATCGTCGCGCAGCACCTGCCAGGCACCAGCGCCAGCATCAGCTTCCGCGATGCCTATCCGCCGATGTCGCCGAGCGCCGGCAACCTGGCGGTATTGAAGGTCTATTCGCAAGCCAGCAAGGACGCCGGCCTGGGCGAGATCCCCGCGCTTCCACCGGGCCAGCGCGGCGCCGGCGACGTGCAGTTCGTCGCCCCGCTGCTGGACAGCCTGGACGGCCTCGGCGCCACCGGCAACGGCGCCCACTCGCCGGACGAAGACCTGGAAATCGCCTCGATCGAACGCGCCACCATCCGCACCGCCATCTTGCTCTACCGCCTGACGCGTTAAGCGGGAGATAGATCAAACTCTGCAAGAGTATCCAGTGCTACCATGGCTGAATCGCGTAGGAGGAAGCCATGACAACTGCTTCAGTCAACGAAGACGGCACCGTAACGGTGCCAAAGGAAATCTGCGAAAAACTAGGCATCCATATGGGTGCCTCCGTGGAATTCGTCATCTTTGGCCGCCAGCTTGAAATGCTAGTTCAAGGAGCAATAGATGCCACCCCGCCTAGCATGCCTTCAAGCGGCTACGGGATGCTAAAGAGCAATCGCCCTCCGGCCCCTGTGGATTTCGATCCAGCAGCAGTATTGAAATGATGATCGGACTCGATACAAATGTTTTAGCGCGCTACTACGTCATCGATCAGAGCGACGCGGAGGCTGTGCGTCAGCGGCCCTTGGCACAAAGGCTGATCGAATCAGATAAAAAACTCGCAGTCAGCAAGACCGTGATTCTGGAGCTTGAATGGTTGTTGCGCGGCTACTATCAACATGATCGCGCGCAAGTCCTTACTGTGTTGCACCACCTGCTAAGCCGCACTAATGTCCTGATTGAGGACACTCAAACCGTTACTCGCGCACTAGCCTCGTACAAAAGCGGTGTTGCGTTTGGCGATGCGCTCCATCATGCCAGTTACAGCAACTGCGACAGCATGGCGTCTTTTGATGATCGCAAGTTCGCGCGGCGGGTAGCGGCTTTGGGATTGCTGCCACCGGTGACCGTGCTGCGCTGAGGACGTAAAAAAACCGGGAACATGTCCCGGTTTTGCTGACAACTACCTGCTTAGCGCTTGCGCGGTGGTGGCAGGTCGGTGCAGACGCCTTCGTAGACTTCGGCCGCCATGCCGATCGACTCGCCCAGCGTTGGGTGCGGGTGGATGGTCTTGCCGATGTCGGTGCCGTCGGCGCCCATTTCGATCGCCAGCGCGATTTCACCAATCATGTCGCCGGCGTGCGTGCCGACCATGGTGCCGCCGATGATGCGGTGCGTCTCAGCATCGAACAGCAGCTTGGTGAAGCCTTCGGCGCGGCCATTGGCCACAGCGCGGCCGCTCGCCGCCCAAGGGAAGTGACCTTTCTCGATCTTGATGCCCTTGGCTTTGGCTTCGTCCTCGGTAATGCCGACCCACGCCACTTCCGGATCGGTGTACGCCACCGATGGAATCACCTTGACGTCGAAGTGCGACTTCTGGCCGGCCGCAGCTTCCGCCGCCACGTGGCCTTCGTGCACCGCCTTGTGCGCCAGCATCGGCTGGCCCACCAGGTCGCCGATGGCGAAGATGTTAGGCACGTTGGTGCGCATCTGGCTGTCGACCGGGATGAAGCCGCGATCGGTGACGATCACGCCAGCCTTGTCGGCAGCGATCTTCTTGCCGTTCGGGCTGCGGCCGACGGCCACCAGCACCAGATCGTAGACCTGCGGCGCAGGCGCTGGCGCGCCGGCTTCTGCGGCTTCAAACGTAACCTTGATACCTTCCGGCAGCGCTTCAACGCCAACGGTTTTGGTCTTGGTCATGATGTTGTCGAAGCGCGCTTCGTTGTACTTCTGCCAGACCTTGACCGCATCGCGATCCGCGCCTTGCATCAGGCCGTCCATCATTTCGACCACGTCGATGCGCGCGCCGAAAGTCGAGTAGACAGTCGCCATTTCCAGGCCGATGATACCGCCGCCGATGACCAGCATGCGTTTCGGGATCTGGCGCAGTTCCAGCGCGCCGGTCGAATCGACGATGCGCGGATCTTCCGGCACGAACGGCAGCTTTACCACCGACGAACCAGCAGCGATGATCGCCTGCTTGAACTGCACCACTTTTTTCGAGCCATCATTGGCGGTGACTTCGATGTGGTTAGCGCTCAGGAACTGGCCGACGCCGGTGACCACTTGCGTCTTGCGCGCCTTGGCCATGCCGGCCAGACCGTTGGTCATGTTCTTGATGACGCTTTCCTTGTGCTTGCGCACCTGGTCGATGTCGATGGTCGGCTTGGCGAAGGTCACCCCGGTCTTGGCCATGTGCGAGGTCTCGTCGATCACAGCAGCCACGTGCAGCAGCGCTTTCGACGGGATGCAGCCGACGTTCAGGCAGACGCCGCCCAGCACATCGTAGCGCTCCACCAGCACCGTGTTCAGGCCCAGGTCGGACGCGCGGAAGGCAGCCGAGTAGCCGCCAGGGCCGGAGCCCAGCACCATCATGTCGCAGTCGATGTCGACCTGGCCGGTGTAGCTGCTACCGGCTGGCGCGGCGATCGGTGCGGCTGGAGCCGCAGCGGGTGCCGGCGCTGCGGCGGCGGACGCCGAAGCAGCAGGCGCCGGCGCGGCAGCGGCAGGAGCGGCGGCGGCTCCGTCGGTGGCTTCCACCACCAGCAGCGCCACGCCTTCCTTGACCTTGTCGCCAACCTTGACGCGCACTTCCTTCACCACACCGCTATGCGACGACGGGATTTCCATGCTGGCCTTGTCCGATTCAACGGTAATCAGCGACTGATCGACCTTGATCGTATCGCCCACCTTGACCATCACCTCGATCACTTCTACTTCTGCGAAGTCGCCGATATTCGGCACTTTCACTTCTGTGCTCATCGTAGCTCCTTACAGCAGAATTTTGCGCATGTCGCCGAGCACTTCGCTCAGATACACGGAGAAGCGGGCACCCATCGCGCCATCGACCACGCGGTGATCGTAGGACAGCGAAGTACCCATCAGCAGGCGAGGCTGGAAGGCCTTGCCATCCCAGACCGGCTTCAGCGATGCCTTGGACAGGCCCAGGATCGCCACTTCCGGCGCATTCACGATCGGCGTGAAGTGCGTGCCGCCGATACCGCCCAGCGACGAAATGGTGAAGGTCGCGCCCTGCATGTCGGCCGGTTTCAGCTTGCCTTCGCGTGCTTGCAGCGACAGCTCGGTCATTTCCTTGGCGATCTGCGTCACCGATTTCTGGTCGGCGTTTTTGATCACTGGCACCACCAGGCCGTTTGGCGTATCCGCCGCGAAGCCAATGTTGTAGTACTTCTTCAGTATCAGGTTCTCGCCCTTCGCGTCCAGCGACGAATTGAAGGTCGGGAATTTCTTCAGCGCGGCCACCGATGCCTTGATGACGAAGGCCAGCATGGTCAGCTTGGTCGCGTCCTTGTTCTTGGCGGTAGCGGCGTTGGATTCAACGCGGAAGGCTTCCAGGTCGGTGATGTCCGCGTCATCGAATTGCGTGACGTGCGGGATCTGCACCCAGTTGCGGTGCAGGTTAGGACCGGAGATCTTCTTGATGCGCGACAGCGGCAGCAGTTCGGTTTCACCGAATTTGCTGAAGTCCAGCGACGGCCATGGCAGCACGCTGAAGTTGCCGCCGCCACCGACCGCGCCACCAGCAGCAGCTGGCGAGGCGACGGTGCCGGCGATCACGCCCTTGACGTAGTTCTGCACGTCGATCTGGGTGATGCGGCCTTTCGCACCGGAGCCTGGCACTTTGCCCAGATCCACGCCCAGTTCGCGGGCGAACTTGCGGATCGATGGCGAAGCGTGCGCCAGCTTGCCGGTTTGGACCGAGCCTTGCGAGGCAGCCGGCGCAGCAGCGGCAGGCGCTGGCGACGGTGCTGCGGCAGGCGCAGGCGCCGGTGCGGCAGCAGTGGCTGGCGATGGCGCAGCCGATGCCGGTGCGGCAGCAGCGCTCACCGGACCACCGGTAGCTTCAACCACGAACACGATCGAGCCCATGGCAACCTTGTCGCCAACCTTGACTTTGACTTCCTTGACCACGCCGGCGTGCGACGATGGAATCTCCATCGAAGCCTTGTCCGATTCAACGGTCAGCAGCGACTGGTCGACCTTGATGGTGTCGCCCACCTTGACCATGACTTCGATGACTTCCACTTCCTTGAAGTCGCCGATGTCCGGCACCTTGATTTCAACCGGGCCGACCGAGGCAGCTGGCGCAGCGGCAGGTGCAGATACAGCGGCTGGCGCAGGCGCCGGTGCAGCGGCGGCCGGGGCAGCAGCAGGGGCAGCAGCAGCGCCGTCAGCCTCCACCAGCAGCACCAGCGAACCCATGGCAACCTTCTCACCAACCTTCACCTTGATCTCTTTCACCACGCCGGCGGCGGACGAAGGGATCTCCATGCTGGCCTTATCCGATTCAACGGTGATCAGCGACTGGTCCACCTTGATGGTGTCGCCGACCTTGACCATCACCTCGATGATCTCAACTTCCTTGAAATCGCCGATATCCGGGACTTTAACTTCCACAATGCTCATAGCGTTTGCTCCGTATTTTTTCTAAGCGGATTATTGGGTCACCGGATTTGGTTTGTTCGGATCGAGGTTGTACTTGGCGATCGCCTGTTCCACGATCTTCACATCGATCTTGCCTTCTTCCGACAGCGACTTCAGTGCGGCAACCGTGATGTAGTAACGGTTCACCTCAAAGAACTCGCGCAGCTTGGCGCGGCTGTCCGAACGGCCGAAGCCATCGGTACCCAGCACGCGGTAGGTGCGGTCTTTCGGAATGAAAGCGCGGATCTGCTCAGCAAACGCACGCATGTAGTCGGTGGTCGCGACGATCGGGCCCTTGGTGTCCTTCAGCAGCTGAGCGACGTAAGGCACGCGCTGTGGCTGGGTAGGATTGACCAGGTTCCAGCGCTCGGCGTCCTGGCCGTCGCGCGCTACCAGCGTCAGCGACGGAGCGGACCACACGTCGGCAGCGATGCCCCAATCGTTCAGCAGCAGTTCCTGGGCGAAGATCGATTCGCGCAGGATGGTGCCGGAACCGATCAGCTGCACGCGCTGCTTGGCTTTCTTGTCGCCCTCTTGCAGTAGGTACATGCCCTTCAGGATGCCCTCTTCCTGGCCTGGCTTGATGCCCGGGTGCGGATAGTTCTCGTTCATGATGGTGATGTAGTAGAACACGTCTTCCTGTTCTTCCACCATGCGGCGCATACCGTCCTGGATGATGACTGCCAGCTCGTGACCGAAGGTCGGGTCGTACGGCATGCAGTTTGGCACAGCGGCTGCGAACAGATGGCTATGACCATCTTCGTGCTGCAGGCCTTCGCCGTTCAGCGTGGTACGGCCGGCGGTGCCGCCCATCAGGAAGCCACGGGCGCGCATGTCGGCAGCAGCCCACACCAGATCGCCGATACGCTGCATACCGAACATCGAGTAGTAGGTATAGAACGGGATCATCACGCGGTTGTTGGTCGAGTACGAAGTCGCCGCAGCGATCCACGAGCTCATGCCACCCGCTTCATTGATACCTTCCTGCAGAATCTGGCCGGCCTTGTCTTCGCGGTAGTACATCACCTGGTCCTTGTCGACCGGCTCGTACAACTGGCCTTGCTGGTTGAAGATACCGACCTGGCGGAACAGGCCTTCCATACCGAAGGTACGCGATTCATCGACCAGCACTGGCACGATACGCGGGCCGACGCTCTGGTCTTTCAGCAGCGTGGTCAGGATACGCACGTAAGCCTGGGTCGACGACACTTCGCGGCCTTCGGCGGTGGCGTCCAGCACGTTCTGGAATGCCGTCAGTGGCGGCACGGTCAGCTTCTCGTCAGCCTGCTGGCGACGGGCCGGCAGGTAGCCGCCCAGCGCGGCGCGGCGCTCGTGCAGGTACTTGATCTCAGGCGCGTCATCGGCTGGCTTGTAGAACGGGATATCGGCCAGTTGATCGTCCGGAATCGGGATCGAGTAGCGGTCGCGCATTTCGCGCACGGCTTCGTCGGTCAGTTTCTTGGTGTTGTGCGCGGTGTTGCGTGCTTCGCCGTGCTTGCCCATGCCGAAGCCCTTGATGGTTTTCACCAGCAGCACGGTCGGTTGGCCTTTGTGTTCCTGTGCGACCTTGAACGCAGCGTAGATCTTGTGCGGATCGTGACCGCCACGGGTCAGGCGCCAGATGTCGTCGTCGGTCATGTTGGCAACCATCTCCAGCAGCTTCGGATGCTTGCCGAAGAAGTGCTTGCGCACGTACGCGCCGTCTTTGGCCTTGTAGTTCTGGTATTCGCCGTCGACGGTTTCCATCATCACTTTGCGCAGGATGCCTTCTTTATCCTGTTGCAGCAGCGCGTCCCAGCCTGGGCCCCAGATGACCTTGACCACGTTCCAGCCGGCGCCACGGAATTCGCCTTCCAGTTCCTGGATGATCTTGCCGTTGCCGCGTACCGGACCGTCCAGGCGTTGCAGGTTGCAGTTGACCACGATGACCAGGTTGTCCAGCTTCTCGCGTGCGGCCATGCCGATCGCGCCCAGCGATTCCGGCTCGTCCATCTCGCCATCGCCGCAGAATGCCCAGACCTTGCGGTCGGTGGTGTCGGCGATCGAGCGTGCGTGCAGGTACTTCAGGAAGCGCGCCTGATAGATGGCCATCAGCGGGCCCAGGCCCATCGACACGGTCGGGAACTGCCAGAAGTTCGGCATCAGTTTCGGGTGCGGGTACGACGACAGGCCGCCACCGTCAACTTCGCGACGGAAGTGCAGCAGCTGGTCTTCGCTCAGGCGGCCTTCCAGGAAGGCGCGTGCGTAGACGCCAGGCGACGAGTGGCCCTGGATGTACAGCAGGTCGCCGCCGTGGTTTTCGCTTGGCGCTTTCCAGAAGTGGTTGAAGCCGATGCCCAGCATGTTGGCCAGCGAGGCGAACGAGGACAGGTGACCACCCAGGTCGCCGTCCACGCGGTTGGCCTTGACCACCATCGCCATGGCGTTCCAGCGCATCCACGAGCGCAGTTTTTCTTCGTATTCCAGATTGCCTGGGCAGTGTTGCTCCTGCGACAATGGAATCGTGTTGACGTAAGCGGTATTCGCCGAGAACGGGATGTCCGAGCCGCTTTGGCGGGCCAGGTCAATCAGACGCTCCAGCAGGTAGTGAGCACGCTCAGGACCCTCTTGTTCCAGCACAGAGGCCAGGGAATCCAACCATTCTTTAGTTTCTTGCGAATCCGGGTCGGTGTTTGCCGTTACCTGGTCAAGTTGAGCTGACATTTATTAAGTCTCCTGAGTTGAGATTGTGCCCCGAACCATGCGGCTTCCGGGTTGAGAGTTTGCTGATTATTTACTATTACTTTGATGACGTGTGGGGATTCTAGCAGCCTATTTTGCCTTTTTCAAATTGCGATAAGGCATTTCGTATAGTGAAATTTCCCTATGAAAACCTTGTGCAGTGCAGCATGCGGCCGATGTGGAAAACGCGGCGGGATGGGCTGGACGGCCTTATAATGCTGTTCTCCCTCTACCACCCTGGTTAAATCATGTCTGCACAACTGATCGACGGAATCGCCCTCTCCAAAAAACTGCGCGCGGAAATTGCTGCACGTGCTGAAAAACTCACCGCCGCCGGCAAGCAGCCGGGCCTGGCCGTGATCATCGTCGGCGACGACCCGGCCAGCCATGTGTACGTGCGCAACAAGGTCAAGGCGTGCGAGGACGCTGGCTTCTACTCGCTGAAGGACCAGTACCCTGCCGAGCTGAGCGAAGCCGCGCTGCTGGCCCGTATTGCCGAGTTGAACGCCGATCCGGCGATCCACGGCATCCTGGTGCAGATGCCGCTGCCGAAGCACATTGATCCGCACAAGGTCATCGAAGCGATTTCGGTCAAGAAGGACGTGGACGGCTATGCGGTGCTGAGCGCGGGCGAGCTGATGACCGGCCTGGAAGGTTTCCGTCCATGCACGCCGTATGGCTGCATGAAACTGATCGAAAGCACCGGCGTGGACCTGCGCGGCAAGCATGCGGTGGTGATCGGCCGTTCCAACACGGTCGGCAAACCAATGGCGCTGCTGCTCTTGCAAGCCAACGCCACCGTCACCATCTGCCATAGTGCGACCCCGGACATCGGCGTGTACACCCGCCAGGCGGACGTGGTCGTGGCCGCAACCGGCCGCCGCAATACCCTGACTGCTGATATGGTCAAGCCGGGCGCGATCGTGATCGACGTCGGCATCAACCGTAACGACGAGGGCAAGCTGTGCGGCGACGTCGACTTCGACGGCATCAAGGAAGTGGCATCGCACATCACGCCCGTCCCAGGCGGCGTGGGCCCGATGACCATCACCATGCTGCTGATGAACACGGTGGAAGCGGCCGAGCGCACCGCATAACCTTATAGGACCACAAGATGACTGACAAAAATCCCCTGCTCGACTTCAGAGGCCTGCCGCGTTTTGACGCCATCCAACCGGAGCACGTCACGCCGGCCATCGACCAGTTGCTGGCCAAAAGCCGCGCCGTGGTCGAGCAGCTGCAAGCGCCATCCGACAACGTCAGCTGGGACAGCTTCGTCACCCCGCTGGAAAACGTCACCGAGCTGCTGGGCCGCGCCTGGGGCATCGTCAGTCATCTGAACAACGTGGTGGACACGCCCGAACTGCGCGCCGTCTACAACGAGAACCAACCGAAACTGACCGAATTCTGGACCGAAGTCAGCCAGAACGAAGCGCTGTTCGCCAAATACAAGGCCCTGCGCGCCTCGGCCGAATTCGACACGCTGTCGCCAGCCCGCAAGCGCATCATTGAAAACGCCATCCGCGACTTCCGCATGGGCGGTGCCGAGCTGCCGGAAGATAAAAAGCTGCGCTTTGCCGCCATCCAGGAAGAACACGCGATGACCTCCACGCGCTTCTCGGAAAACGTGCTGGACGCCACCAATGACTACAAGCTGCTGGTGACCGATGAAGCCGACCTGGCCGGTCTGCCGGACGACGTCAAGGCCGCCGCCCGCGCCGCCGCCGAGAAAGCCGAAAAACAAGGCTGGGAATTCTCGCTGCACTTCCCGTCCTACTACCCCATCCTGCAATTCGCCGACAAGCGCGAACTGCGCGAAACCATCTACCGTGCCAACGCCACCAAAGCTTCCGAGCAAGGCGAGGTGTTCAGCAAGAAGGAAGACTGGGACAACACGCACAACATTGTCACCCTGCTCAAGCTGCGCGACGAAGAAGCCAAGCTGCTCGGCTATAACAACTTCGCCGAAGTTTCGCTGGTGCCGAAGATGGCCAAGTCGCCAGACGAAGTGATCGCCTTCCTTGAGGACCTGGCCAAGCGCGCCCGCCCGTTCGCCGAGAAAGACCTGGAAGAGCTGCGCAACTTCGCCGAGGACGAACTTGGCATCGATGACCTGAAAGCCTGGGACATTGCCTACGCCTCCGAAAAACTGCAGGAAGCGCGCTACGCCTTCTCGGCACAGGAAGTGAAGCAATACTTCCCTGAACACAAAGTGGTCGACGGCCTGTTCCGCCAGATCCAGAACCTGTTCAACGTCGAGATCAAGCCGGACGACGCCCCGGTATGGCACAAGGACGTGCGCTTCTTCCGCATCGAACGCGACGGCAAGCTGATCGGCCAGTTCTATTTGGATTTGTACGCCCGTCCCGGCAAGTCCGGCGGCGCCTGGATGGACGACGCCCGTGGCCGCCGCGCCGATGCCAGGGGTGACGCAACTGAGGTACAAACGCCAGTCGCCTACCTGACCTGCAATTTCACCGAACCTGCAGTGGAGGACGGTGTCACCAGGCCATCGCTGTTCACCCACGATGAAGTGATCACGCTGTTCCACGAGTTCGGCCACGGCCTGCACCACATGCTGACGCAGGTGGACGAGCTGGGCGTATCCGGCATCTCCGGCGTTGAATGGGACGCGGTCGAGCTGCCATCGCAGTTCATGGAAAACTTCTGCTGGGAATGGGAAGTGCTGCAGCACATGACCTCGCACGCCGTCACCGGCGAGCCGCTGCCACGCGCGCTGTACGACAAGATGCTGGCCGCCAAGAACTTCCAGTCCGGCCTGCAAACGCTGCGCCAGGTCGAGTTCTCGCTGCTGGACATGCACTTGCACTACGACTACGACGCCAGCACCGGCCAGACCGTGCAGCAGCTGATCGACGACGTGCGCCGCCAGTTCTCGCTGGTGATACCGCCATCGTTCAACCGCTTCCAGAACTCGTTCGGCCACATCTTCGCCGGCGGCTACGCAGCGGGCTACTACAGCTACAAGTGGGCAGAGGTATTGTCGGCCGACGCCTATGCCGCCTTCGAGGAAGCGCAAAAGCTGGGCCCGGCCGCCGTGTCGGAAACCGGCAAACGCTACCTGGCGGAAATCCTGTCGGTCGGCGGTTCGCGTCCGGCGCTGGAATCGTTCACCGCCTTCCGCGGCCGCGAGCCGAGCATCGACGCATTGCTGCGCCACAGCGGCATGGCCGCGTAACAAGTCACACTTCTCCCGACGCCGGGAACCGTTCGGTAGCAACATCGATGCCAGCGGTTTCCGGCGTTTTCGCCTACACTGGATTTACCATGACACGCATCGACTTCCACACCAATGTCCCGGACAAAGTAGCCTACGCCTGCCGCCTCGTGCGCAAGGCCTGGGCCGCCAACAACCGCGTGGTGCTGATGACCGACGATGCGGCGCAACTGGCGGAACTTGACGCGGCGATGTGGACTTTTTCCGCCACCGACTTCCTGCCGCACGTGTTGGCGGACGATGCGCTGGCGGCGCACACGCCGATCCTGCTGACGGACAATGATGAGGCGGAATTACCACACACGCACAAAGAATTATTGGTTAATCTGTCGCGCCGCGCACCCTCGCAGATGACGCAGTTTGCGCGCATGATCGAAGTGATTTCTTCTGAAGAAGATGATGCGGCTGCCGGCCGCAAGCGTTACGTCGCATACAAGCAGCAAGACTATCCACTTACCCACTTTGTCGCAGGTAAATCATGAGCCAAGCATCGTTTGACGCAAGCATCCCTGTACTGACCGAAGTATTGAAGGCGGAACCGCTGGGCGACGAAGGAGCGCCACCGCCGCCGCTCGCCGCCGCCGCCCAGCTCGAAGCCGAGGCCATCGACGGCTGGACCGACGCCGAATGGGCGGTCATGGAGCACCGCCTGTCGGTGCGCATCATGCACCAGCTGCAATCGCGCGTCGACTTCGTGCTGGAGCAGCGCATCAAGGACAGCATGGCTGAAGTGCTGAGCCACGCGCTGCATGACCTGACCAACGAAATCCGCATCGGCCTGCATGACACGATCGAGAAGATCGTCTCGCGCGCCGTCACGCAGGAACTCACCCATCTGCAAGCGCAGAAGAAGTAAGCCCCCCCCCGGTCCGCGCACCCATCGTGTGCACGGACCGCACTCTCCTGAAGCAGCCTTGCATCAAATCAGGGAAACGCTCCAAAAAAGTTCAAAACCACCTGTTTGCCGCTTTGCGCGGCGATTTTTTTGTTGTACCTTGGTGGCCTTGCATATAACTTTTGGAGATGGCACATGCGGTTCAAATTCATTCCTCTGGCCCTGGCCCTGGCGTTTGCCGGCAGCGCCGGCGCGCAAGAAGTGATCAAGATCGGCCACGTCGGCCCCGTCTCCGGTCCATCGGCGCACCTGGGCAAGGACAACGAAAATGGCGCCAAGATGGCGGTGGAAGATTTGAACGCCAAGGGCTTCACCATCGACGGCAAACCGGTCAAATTTGTGCTGCAACTGGAAGACGACGGCAGCGATCCGAAGCAAGGCACGGCGGTCGCGCAGAAGCTGGTCGACGCCAAGGTCAACGGCGTGATCGGCCACCTGAACTCCGGCACCTCCATCCCTGCCTCCAAGATTTACCACGACGCCGGCATCCCGCAAATTTCGCCAGCCACCACCCAGACCAAGTACACGCAACAAGGCTTCAAGTCGGCCTTCCGCGTGGTCGCCAATGACGCCAAGCTCGGCGGTTCGCTGGGCAGCTACGCCATCAGCAAACTGGGCGCCAAAAATATCGCGGTGATCGACGACCGCACCGCCTACGGCCAGGGCGTGGCGGACGAGTTCGTCAAGGGCGCCAAGAAAGCCTCGCCAGGCGTGCAGATCGTCGCCAAGGAATTCACCAACGACAAGGCCACCGACTTCAACGCCATCCTGACCAAGATCAAGGCCAAGAATCCGGACCTGGTGTTCTTCGGTGGCATGGATTCGGTCGGCGGCCCGCTGCTGCGCCAGATGAAAGCGCTGGGCATCAACGCCAAGTACATGGGCGGCGACGGCATCTGCACCGAATCGATGCCTAAGCTGGCCGGTGCAGCCAACGCCAACGGCATCGTCACCTGCGCGGAAGCCGGCGGCGTCAGCGCCGAGCAGCAGAAGGGCATGGACGACTTCGTCGCCCGCTACAAGAAGAAGTACAACGCCGATGTGCAGATCTACTCGCCGTATGTGTACGACGCGGTCATGACGCTGGCCACCGCGATGCAGGAAGCCAAGTCCTCTCAGCCGGCCAAGTACCTGCCCTTCCTGCAGAAGATCAAGTATCAGGGCGTGACCGGCCTGATCACGTTTGACGCCAAGGGCGACATCAAGGACGGCGCGCTAACCTTGTTCACCTACAAGGACGGCAAGAAGACCAAGATCGAAGTGATCCACTAATGAAAAAGCCCCGTCAGCCTGAACGCGCTCAAGATCGCGCTCAGTGCCGACGGGGCTTTTTTCAAGCCAGCGCACAGGTCATTTCTGTGCCAATACCCATTTCACCAGCGTCTTGGCCTCGGCCTCGCTCACCTGTGGATTGGCCGGCATCGGGATCGCGCCCCAGGTGCCCGAACCGCCCTTCATCACTTTGGTGACCAGTTTCGCTTCAGCGTCTTTCTGGCCAGCATATTTGGCGGCCACGTCCTTGTAGGCAGGACCGACCAGCTTGGTGGCAACGGCGTGGCAAGCCATGCAATTTTTTGCCTTGGCCAGATCCGAGCCTGCGTCCGCCATGGCGGCTTGCGAGGCGAAGGCCGAGGCGACTACAACACCAACCATCATCAAATTGCGTTTCATTGTCTGTTCTCCAGGTAAATGCGACTAAATGCTGCTTGGGCATTCTACCGCGTTTTGCCCTTATGCATTTAACGCTTAAGTCAAGTTAAAGGTTGACTACGTGAGGTAAGATAACGCCAAAGGAGAACATCATGCCGCTGATCCTGTTGATCGTTGCGCTGGTTGCGCTGCGCTACTTTGAAGTGTGGAAGTTTGCCGAGCTGTCATGGTGGGCGATCGGCGCCCTGATGGTGATAGCGTTCCTGTGGTTTGAATTCCTCGAACCGATGCTGGGCTTTGACAAGCGCAAAGCCCATAACGAAGACGAAAAACGCCGCAAGGAACGCGTCAAGCAGACCTTCGACAAGAAATAATCAGCGCTTCAGCTGCGACAGGTCGCGCACCGCGCCGCGATCAGCGGAGGTGGTCAGCGCGGCGTAGGCTTGCAGCGCTTGCGAGACGTAGCGGTCGCGGTTGACCGGCTGCCACGCATCGGCACCCTTGGCTTCCATCGCTGCGCGGCGCGCCGCCAGCTCCGCATCAGTAACGCGCAGGGCGATGCTGCGGTTAGGGATGTCGATATCGATCATATCGCCCTCTTCCACCAGGCCGATGGCACCGCCCTCCGCTGCTTCCGGCGACGCATGACCAATCACCAGCCCCGACGAACCACCCGAGAAACGCCCATCGGTGAACAGCGCGCATGCCTTGCCCAGGCCCTTCGACTTGATGTACGAAGTCGGGTACAGCATCTCCTGCATGCCAGGGCCGCCTTTCGGGCCTTCGTAGCGGATGATGACCACGTCGCCGGCATGCACGGTATCGCCGAGGATCGCTTCAACCGCCGCGTCCTGCGATTCAAACACGCGCGCCTTGCCGCTGAACTTCAGGATGCTCTCGTCCACGCCAGCAGTCTTGACGATGCAGCCCTTCTCCGCAAGGTTGCCGTACAAGACAGCAAGGCCGCCATCCTGCGAGTAAGCGTGTTCCTTGTCGCGGATGCAGCCGGTGCTGCGGTCCAGATCCAGCGACGCAAATCGCTCCGACTGCGAGAAGGCCACCTGCGTCGGCACACCGCCCGGCGCGGCGCTGAACAGCTTGTGTACGGCCGGATCGTCGCTACGCTTGATGTCGTTGCGTTCGATGGCGTCGGCCAGCGTTGGCGCGTGGATCGTAGGACGGGAGGTATCCAGCAAACCGGCGCGCGCCAGTTCGCCGAGGATCGAGATGATGCCGCCGGCGCGGTGCACGTCTTCGATATGGAACTTGTCGGTCATTGGCGCCACCTTGCACAGGCATGGCACGTTGCGCGAGATGCGGTCGATATCGGCCATGGTGAAATCCACGCCTGCTTCGTGCGCGGCCGCCAGCAGGTGCAGCACGGTGTTGGTCGAACCGCCCATCGACACGTCCAGCGCCATCGCATTTTCCCAGGTCGCCTTGGTGGCAATGGAACGCGGCAGAATGGTGTAGTCGTCCTGCTCGTAGTGGCGCTTGGCCAGTTCAACGATCAGGCGGCCGGCGCGCAGGAACAGTTGTTCGCGGTCGGCGTGGGTGGCGACGATGGTGCCATTACCCGGCAGCGACAGGCCCAGCGCCTCGGTCAGGCAGTTCATCGAGTTGGCGGTGAACATGCCCGAGCACGAACCGCAGGTCGGACAGGCCGAACGCTCGATCTCCGCCACATCGGCATCGCTGACGGTGGTGTCGCCAGCCTTGATCATCGCATCCACCAGATCCAGCTTGATGATCTTCTGGCCGCCATTGACGACCTTGACCACCTTGCCGGCTTCCATCGGGCCGCCGGAAACAAAGATCACCGGAATGTTCAGGCGCATCGCAGCCATCAGCATGCCCGGCGTGATCTTGTCGCAGTTGGAGATGCACACCATCGCATCGGCACAGTGGGCGTTGACCATGTACTCGACCGAGTCGGCGATCAGGTCGCGCGACGGCAGCGAGTACAGCATGCCGCCGTGGCCCATGGCGATGCCGTCATCGACCGCGATGGTATTGAATTCTTTCGCCACGCCGCCGGCTTTTTCAATCTCGCGCGCGACCAGCTGGCCCAGGTCCTTCAGGTGCACGTGGCCCGGCACGAACTGGGTAAAGGAATTGACCACGGCAACGATCGGCTTGTCGAAATCGCCGTCTTTCATGCCAGTGGCGCGCCACAGGGCGCGGGCGCCGGCCATGTTGCGGCCGTGGGTGGTGGTGCGGGAACGGTATTGCGGCATGATGCTTTCTCCTGGTGTTGCTCGACTGCTAAGGCGAGCTTAACTATGCTGGCTTAGTATCATAGTTTGCGACGTCCCTACCCTAGTGTCAAATATATGATTCACGCCTCGGTGAGTCGTATAAAATATCACAGAGGGCTAACCACATGGAATTACGACAGCTGCGCTACTTCGTCACCGTCGCCGAAGAACTCCACTTCGGCAAGGCCGCGCTACGCTTGCACATGACGCAGCCGCCGCTGTCGCAAACCATCCAGGCGCTGGAGGAAGAACTGGGCGCGGCGCTGTTCGACCGCAACCGCCGTGGCGTCGCGCTGACGCCGGCCGGCGCCGCACTGCTGCCGGAGGCGCGGCGGATGCTGGCGCAGGCGCAGGAACTGCCGCAACTGGTGCAACGCGCCGCCAGCGGCGAAGTGGGCCGGCTGACGCTGGCCTTCGTCTCCTCGGCCGATTACAGCGTACTGCCGCCCTTCCTGCGCGCCTACCGCGCCGCCTATCCGCAAGTACAGATCACACTGCAGGAGGCCACGTCGGATTTGCAGCTGGACGACCTGCTGCACAAGCGCATCGACGCCGGCCTGCTGATCCCGCCATTGCCTGACAAGGCGCGCGAGACGCTCGACTACCTGCCGGTGCTGAACGAAGCGCTGGTGCTGGCGCTGCCCTCCGGCCTGCCGGCGCTGAAGAAGAAAGGCAAGCTGGCCTTGTCCGCCCTGCCGCCGCTGCCACTGATCATCTTCCCGCGCACGATCTCGCCGGCGCTGCACGACACCATCCTGTCCGTATTCCACGACGCCGGCATCACGCCGCAGATCGGCCAGGAAGCGATCCAGATGCAAACCATTGTCAGCCTGGTATCGGCCGGCATCGGCATGGCGCTGGTGCCGCAGTCGGTCTCCAACCTGATGCGGACCGGGGTAGAATACCGGGCGCTGGCGGATGCCACGCCACTGGTCGAAACCGGCCTGGCCTGGCGGCGCGACAACACCTCGCCGGTGCTGCACGGCTTTTTGGAATTACTACGAAAGAACCTCATATGCTGATACACCCGATGCCCGATCCGATCGCCCTGCAGCTGGGCCCAGTCGCCATCCACTGGTATGGCCTGATGTATGTACTGGCTTTTGCGCTATTCATCGCGCTGGGCCGCGTGCGCATCAAGCAGCCGCACATCGCCGCGCAGCAGTGGAAGAAGGAGGATCTGGACGACATGCTGTTCTACGGCATGATGGGCGTCATCATCGGCGGCCGTCTGGGTGAGGTGCTGTTCTACGAGCCGGCCAAATACTTCGCCGATCCGATCGAGATCTTCAAGGTATGGCATGGCGGCATGTCGTTCCATGGCGGCTTTATCGGCGTGCTGGTGGCGATGTCGCTGTGGGCGCGCAAGGTCGGCCGCAACATCCTCGATGTCTACGACTTCATCGCGCCGCTGGTGCCGCTGGGTTACGCCGCAGGCCGCATGGGCAACTTCATCAACGCCGAGCTGCCGGGCCGCGTGGTCAGCGACCAGTCGCTGCCATGGGCGATGCTGTGGCCGGATATCCGCTACCCGCTGCATCCGGACCCGGTATTCCTGCAAGGGCTGCGTCATCCATCGCCGCTGTACCAGATGCTGATCGACGGCTTGCTGGTGTTTGTGCTGCTATGGCTGTTCTCGCGCAAGGAGCGTCCGCGCCTGGCGGTCGGCGCGTTCTACACGCTGCTGTACGGCTGCGCGCGTTTCTTCACCGAGTGGTTCCGCACGCCGGACTGGGAAACCACGGTGCTGGGCCTGCCGATCACCTCCGGCCAGGTGCTGTCGCTGCCAATGATCGTCGCCGCCATCGCCATGCTGGTGTGGGCCTACAAAGTGAAGCAACGCGGCCGCGCGCCGCTTATTCCTTCAAAAGCTTGACGACAGCTTTCCATTGCGCCGGTGTGACCGGCGTGATGGACAGGCGGCTGCCCTTCTGCAGCACCACCATGTCTTCCAGCGCCGGGATGGTGCGCATCTCGGCCAGCGACAGCAGGCGCGTTTTGCGCGTGCCTTTCACATCGATCGAAATCCAGCGCGGCTGCTCCTGCGTGGCCTTGGCGTCGTGGTATTTGCTTTTGCTGTCGAACTGCGAGGCGTCCGGATAAGGAGTGCTGACGATCTCCGCCAGGCCGGCAATGCCGGGCTCCGGGCAGCTGGAGTGATAAAACAGCACGCCATCACCAACTTGCATCTGGTCGCGCATGAAATTGCGCGCCTGGTAGTTGCGCACGCCAAACCACGCTGTCGTCTGGTCCTTCGACGCCATGACGTCGTCGATACTCACCTCATCCGGCTCGGACTTCATCAACCAATATTGCATCGGATACTCCAGACGAAAAAAAGCGGCTGCGCATTCACATGCTTGCAACCGCTTTCTAGTTGAATAGGGCCCCACGTGTGCCGTCTTGCCGGCATCCCGAACCAAAAGGCTCAGGTGGTCACAGTTAGTTCAATTTCGGGTTCATCGGACTAGCGACGCTCTCGCCCATCGAACAAATTTCCGTAACCGGTGCAAAAAAATGGTTCAAGGAATATATGACAAGTCTCGAACACTGCAGGGTGAGACTAGTTTACTCCGATGTGCGCCGCAAAGGAAGGGCTGATCCAATTAAAAACTGATTAAAACAGCGCTTCCTGTGGCGTCAACGCGGCGTCCAGCACTTTATGCATGGCGGCGATCCTGGTTTGCACCTCCAGCAGCGACATGTCAGACAACGGACCTTGCGGTGCTTTCACCGTCAGGAATTCCGCCGCCACAGCCAGCGCCGCCATCACGGCGATACGGTCGTTGCCTTTGATCTTGCCGGCGTCACGAATCGAACACATTTTCCGGTCGACGACCGATGCCGCCTTGCGCAGCGCCGTTTCCTCGTCTTCCTTGCAGGCCAGCTTATAGCTGTTGCCCATGATGGTTACGTCCACCTGGATCATCGTGCTTCCTCGTTTTCAGGCTGTTTTTCTTCTTCGGTGTCGGCGTCGAGGGCAGGGATTTGTTCCAGCAAAGCCTCGACCCGCGTGGACGCCTCGCTCAGACGGCGCTGATAGCCCATATTTTCCACCACGAGGGCGGCGTTAGCCTGGCGCAGCTGTGCGTTTTCACGGCGCAGTTGCGCGGTCATCTCGGCCAACTGGTCGATTTTGTCGGAGAGGTCGTGGAATTCTGAAATCATCCCGCCACTATAGGCAGCGCGCGGGATGCCGTCAACCGAATCGCGTGTTTGCAAGCGGCAAGCCCGCGATTTATTTCCTCATCGTCAACTACTTCGACGATTCGATGGTGACGTTGCCTTCGATCCCGCTACCCTGCCCGGCCTCCGCCTCGATCAGCACATTGATCTCCCGCTTGCTGGCACCGGCTGGCAGCCTGACGTCCAGCGGCGCGGCGGCGTAGCTGTCCTTCTTGCCGATCAACTGGCCGTTCAGCCAGATTTCCGCCTTGCCCTTGATCGCCGCAAAGCGGATCAGGCCCGTGCCGTCAGCCAGGTTCTTGCGCGGCGTGAAGCTGGCGCGGTACAGGTGATACTTGCTGCCGGCGGCCGCGCGCATTGGCGGCGAGCCCCAGCCCCAGGTATTCATGTCGAAACCGGCCAGCTTCTGGTTCGGATCGGGACGCGCATCGCCATCCGGCGCAATACGCCAGCTGCGCACAAAGGTCAGCGGCGCATCGGCCAGTTCCACATACGGCACGGCGGCCACGCGCTTGACCGGAATCGTCACGCGCGCGGCGTTCAGGCCGGCAGCGGTGGCGCTGACGGTAATGTCATCGCTTGCCTCGTAGCTGGTCTGCACGATCAGCTGCGCCAGGCCGTTGAACAGACGGCGGGTGGCGCCCTTTTCGTCCTCGTGCGAATTCGGATCGCCATTGCCATGGCCAATGGAGCGGCCGCCGCCAGTCACGGCGAAGGTCACTTCATTCTGCGCCAGCGGCACGGCGCGGCCTTGCGCGTCCAGCGCACGCACGGTGATCGGCAGTGCGTCGAAGCCGTCGCCGGTCAGTTGCCCGCGATCCGGCACCAGCTCCAGCGATACCGCCTCGCCGGTGGTCTCCACCGCCGTGCGCACCACTTCCTTGCCGCCCTGGTAGCCGATGGCTTCCAGCTTGCCCGGCTCGAAAGCGACGTTGAAGTTATTCATGCGGTAGGGATCAACCTTCTGCTCGCCCAGTTCACGGCCGTTCAGCAGCAGCTTGATGATTTCGACATTCGCCATCACCATCACGCGCACATTCTCGCCCTGCTTCCAGTTCCAGTGCGGCGCGATGTGGATCAGCGGCTTGTTCTTGATCCACTGTACCTGGTGGATGTAGTACGCGGTCTTGGCAAAGCCGTTCAGGTCCATGATGCCGAACACCGAGCTGACCGAAGGCCAGTCGTTTGGCGTCGGCTCACCGCGATAATCAAAACCGGTCCAGACGAAACCGCCGGCGACAAACGGGCGGGTGTCGATCGCCTGCCAGGCATCGCGGTGGGTGTTGCCCCACTGTGCGGCGTCATCGTCGTAGCTGGCGATGATGTTCTTCTCTTTGACCGTCTTGTACTCGCCGCGCGTCATGAAGGCGGAGGTATCTTCCGAGCTGGTGAACGGCTTGTTCGGATTGGCCTTGTGATAGCGGTCGTAATCCGGCACCTGGTAGTTGGAGCCCACCACGTCCACCGCGTGCGAGACATTCAGCTCGGTCAGGAAGCCACCGTTCATCGCAGCGGTGACCGGGCGGGTATCATCCAGGGCCTTCACCACTGCCGCCATGCGGCGCACCATCTCGTAACCGACTTCGCTGGCCTGCACCGGCTCTTCGTTAAACACCGACCACAGGACGATGCCAGGATGGTGACGGTCGCGCTTGACCATCCACTCCAGCTGTTTCATGTAATCCGGCGATGGATTGAAGTTGCGGTTCTCGTCCATGACGACAAATCCCATGCGGTCCACCATGTCCAGCACCTCCGAAGCCACGGCGTTGTGCGAGAAGCGGATGGCGTTGACGCCCATTTCCTTCAGGCGGCGCAGGCGGTATTCCCACACCGAGATCGGCACCGCCACGCCAACACCGGCGTGGTCCTGGTGAATACATACGCCTTGCAGCTTGACGTGCACGCCATTCAGGAAGAAGCCCTTGGCGGCATCAAAGTGGATGGTGCGGAAGCCGGTGTGCAGCGAAGTCTCGTCCACCACCTTGCCGGCTTGCAGCACGCGCGTGGTCACGCGATACAGATTGGTCTTCTCGATCGACCACAGGGCCGGATCGTTGATGGTAACCGGCAGCTTGACGGCGCTGGTGGCCAGCACGTTGATGTTGGCGCGCTCGGTACGCCTGGCTACCTGCTTGCCCGACGGGTCGTACACGGTCACTTCCACCAGTACATCGCCGGCAGTCTTGCCGCTGTTGTTCAGCGTGATTTCAACCGGAATGCTCCACTGCTTGCCTTTCACCTGGCGCGGCGTGGCGTGCACGCCATCGGTGATCACGTGCACCGGGCTGCGCTTCACCAGCCAGCTGTGGCGGTAAATGCCGGCGCCTTCATACCACCAGCCTTCCATCGCTTCCGCATCAACGCGGATGGCGATGGTGTTCAGCGAATCGCCGTAGCGCAGGTAAGGCGTGATGTCGATATAGCTGGCGTTGTAGCCGGACCAGTTGCGGTTGACCACATTGCCGTTGACCCAGACGGTGGCGTGGGTGGCGATGGCGTCGAACTGCAATTCGAAGTGCTTGCCGCGATCGGCCGGATCGACTTTCAGGTAGCGGCGATACCAGCCGATGCCGCGCGGACGGTAGCCCTGCGACACATTGGCCTTCGGATCGAACGGGCCTTCCACCGCCCAGTCGTGCGGCAGGTTGAGGCGGCGCCAGTCCGAATCGTCGTATTCATTGCCGGCGGCGCCGCTGGCGTTGCCGGCTTTGGCGTTGCTATAGGATTCCTCGTGGCCGACGATAGGCGGTTCGACGAGATCGCCCTGGTGGAACAGCCAGCCCCGATCCAGCGACAGGCGCTCACGCGTGGCCGCCTGGGCGTTGAGCGTGCAGGCCAGCATCAGCAGGATGGTGGCGAATAATCTTATTTTCAAATCAGTCTCCCTGATAAAAAAAGCGGAGCAGCGCCATCACGCACCGCTCCGCAAAACCACGATAAAAACTTTTCAGCGCGCTTTACAGCTTGAAGGACAGGCCCAGGTTGTAGCGGCGGCCGAACTCGGTCACTTCCTGTTGCAGCGGATTGTTGGCGCTGGTGTAGACAGCCTTCTGGTTGGTCAGGTTGTCGATGCCGAAGCGCAGCTGGATGTTAGGCGTCAGTTGCTTGGCCAGGTTCAGCGTCACATAGGTTTCGGCGTCGTTGACCAGCAGCTGGCCGGCGCTCCAGGTCGGGTTGCGCACGAATTCGCTGTGGTAGTTGGCCGACAGGCGCGCTTCGTAGCCTGCCTTCTCGTACCACAGGGTGATGCCGCCGTTGTGCTTCATCAGGCCCTCGACCGGGAACGGATTACCGACTGGCACCTGTTCACGGATCGAGCTGTTGGTGTAAGCGTAGTTGCTGGCGATGCCCAGGCCATCGAACGGCGCCGGCAGCGAGGTGAATTGCTGCTGGTAGGCCAGTTCCAGGCCACGGATATTGCCGCCTTCGCCGTTCACCGAACGGGTGATGTTCTCGCTCTGGGTGATGGCAATGTAACGCTGTACCTGTTTGTAGAACAGGCCGGCCGACAGCAGCGAACCTTTGGCGAAGTACCATTGGTAAGCCAGGTCCAGCTGGTTGGCCATCATCGGCTTCAGGTCTGGATTACCGGCGCTGCCGGTCTGCGGCTGGCCGGTGCCCGCCAGGCTCAGCGAACGCGAGGCACGCAACTCGTCCAGCGGAGGACGCGACATGGCGCGCGCCAGGCTGAAACGCAGCTGGTGTTCCTGTGCTTCGTCCAGGTTGAAGATCAGGTTCAGGCTAGGCAGGATCTCGGTGTACGAGGTGCCGCCTTCCACCGGCGCAGGCGTGGCGCCGCCAATCGACTGCATGCCGTAGCTGTCGGTCCTGGTGTGCACCAGGCGCACGCCGACATTGCCGCGATAGGTTTTGCCGAAGGCTTCGCCATCCAGGTCGCCCTGTACATAAGCCGAGGTGCTGCGCTCCTTGACCTTCCAGCCGGACAGCAGGTCGTTAAAGGTCTGCACGCGGCCGGTCGGGTTGGTGGCATTGGCGCCGTAGACCGACGCGATGGTGCCGTCGAAGTCTTTCAGGCCGACGTAGGCAGGGAAGCCGTCCACCTTGACGGTCTCGAAGGCCGACGTTGGAATCGCCTGCGAGCCCATATCCCAGGTGGTCTGGCGGTAGCTCTTCTCGCGGTCGGTGGCGCGGATACCGATCTTCAGGCGGCTGACGATGCTGTTGTCGATCGGACGGGCAGCGCTGACCGACACGGCGTTCAACAGATCCTTCACGTGGCCGTCAGTGTCGACATACAGCGTGGCGGCACTGAAGTTGGCTGGATTGCCGGTGTCCATGCCGAAGCTATAGGACTGGTTCTCGTTGCCGGTGAAGTTCCAGGTGGTCTTGGTGTAGTCGTTGCTCCATTGGCGCACATCGATCCACTGGCTACTGCGCAGCGCGTGCGAAGTCGACAGGTCGGTTTCCACTTTCCAGTCGCCTGCGGTGAACTTGCCATTCAAACCGGTGGCGGCCACGCTGGCATCCTGCTTCCAGCGCGAGTGGTTGTTGACTACCTTGGTCCAGTCGGCGGTGGCGCCGGCAACGTAGCCATCGATCAGGTTGACGTTGGTGTAGTTGCCAAAATTGGCCAAGCCTTCGGTCCAGTGCTGCAACTGGTCTTCATCGATCTTGGTCTGCGCGTAGTAGGTGTCGGCGGTGATCAGCACATCGCTGTTCGGTTTCCACTCGACTTTACCCAGCACGCTGCTACGCTTGTTGTCGCCACGGCGCACGTCATCCTGGAAGCCCCAGGGCGTGCGGTTGGTGGCGGCGCTTTCGTCAAAGCCCCAGTGGCGCACGTTCTTCTGCACCGATGGCTGGTCCTGGTAGCTGAAGGCGATTGCCGCGCCCAGCGTCTTGTTCAGGAACTGGTCGATATAAATGCCGCCCACGCGTGGCGCAGTCTTGTCGGCGCCAGGAATGTCTTTCGAGATCGGGTAGTACAGCGCGTCGGCTTTCAGATTGATCTGGCGGCCGTTGTAGCGCAGTGGCGATACCGTTTGCAGGTCGATGGTGGTGGCGACGCCGCCTTCCACCAGGTCGGCGTTCTGCGTTTTATACACGGTCGCGCCGCTGATCGACTCCGACGGGAACTGCTCGAAACGCACGGCGCGGTTAGGCTCCGACGATGCCAGCTCACGGCCGTTCAGCGTCGCGCCGATGAAGCGCGGGCCCATGCCACGGGCGACGATCTGCGAGGCGTTGCCGCGATCCAGGCCTGACGACAGGCCCGGCAGGCGCGCCAGCGATTCGGCAATGGTGGTATCCGGCAGCTTGCCGATGTCTTCCGACGATACGACTTCCACGATGCTGTTCGACGCTTCCTTCGCCGCCAGCGCGTTGCGCACGGAGGCGCGGATACCGGTCACGTTCACTTGCTGGATTTCGTCGGTGGCTGCTGGTGCGGCTGCCTGCTGTGCGAATGCTTCCTGGACCAGAAGCGGCGAAGTGAAGAGCGTGGCAATCAGCCAGCTCATTTTTTTATGTTTCATTGTGCATCTCCAGTGTTTGTATTAGTCCCGTCTCTGTTGAGGATGTGGACGGATACGCTGGATGCTAACGAAACGTTGATTTTCCAACCAATAGCTTATTTAACGCAGGCCATACCAAGTTCGTATATCAGCCTGCAAGTCAGCCCTGCGTTGGCGCGCGATAGTGAGGATAGATGCTGGCTGCAGCGTCGCGCAGCGCCAGCAGCATGGCGTCGGCGCCGGGCGACAACTGATGTCGCTTACGCGTCACAATGCCGAAGGAATCCATGCTGACGCCGAGGTCGAACGGCAGTATCTTCAGCAGCCCGGCATCCAGATAGGGCTGCACCGCTTCGGCCGGCAGCGCGACGATCATGTCGTCATTCAGCAGCAGGCTGGCGACCACCGGCATGTCCAGCGTCTCCACGGTTTCCGGCGGCTGCTCCAGTCCGTGCGACAGGAACAGCGCGGTCAGGCGGTCGCGCAGGATCGAGCCGGCCGGCGGCAGTATCCAGCACTGGTCCATCAGGTCGTCCAGCTTGAGATTGGTGCGCGACATCAGCGGATGGCTGGCACGCGCGATCAGCAAATGCGGCTCGTCGGTCAGCGGCTCGAAATTCAGTTCATCAGCCGCCTCGGTATCGAGGATGCGGCCGACCACCAGATCCAGCTCGCCGCCGCGCAGGCGCTCGACCAGCACCTTGCTGGTCGACATATTCACTGCGACATGCACGCGCGCGTGACGCTGCTTCAGCAGCTTGATGGCCTTCGGCACCAGGCCGGTGGCCGGCGCCAGCACGGTGCCCAGACCAACGCGGCCGCGCAGACCGGACAGCAGCTCCATCACCTCCTGATGCGCCGCGTCCATCTCCGCCAGCGCAGCGCCGGCGCGGCGTATCAGCACCTTGCCATACCAGGTCGGCGACACGCCGCGCGACAGGCGCTCGAACAGCTGCACCCCGAGCGCGTGCTCCAGCTCCCCCAGCAATTTGGAGGCGCCAGGCTGCGTCAGGTTGGCGGCTTGCGCCGCGTGCGCGATGGAACCATGCCGGCCCAGTTCGACCAGCAGGACCAGGTGGCGGGTTTTCAGGTGGGAGCGAACAAAGCGGTCCGAGCGGGAATCAGTCATATTGTTGATTGGTTTGATTGCCCATCATAAATGCGGGCTGAACCAGCGTCAATCACCGCTATGCGTGCGAAGGCGCCGTGGAAGCGCTACCGCTGTCAATAAACAAGCCATCCGCGACACCGGGCGCCAGGCCGCGCGCCAGATCCGGCGGCAAGCCATACAGGCCGCCCTGCTCGCCCAGCACCAGCAATTGCGCCAGTCCCTCGCCGCCAAACGCCACTGACGCGGCCGCTTCGCGCGCCAGCGCGATCTGCTGCTGGACCTGGCCAGCGCTGTCGTACTGCACCAGTACGCCGCCCTGCACGCTCCAGATATTGCCCTGGCTGTCCGCGATGGCGGCGCCGGCGCCTGGTTCCAACAGATCGGTAAACGTTGTCGTGTTGCTGACCTTGGCGCGTTCGGCGTCATAGTCGCATTGCAGGATGGCGCCAGCGGCGGCGTCGGCACAATACAGGCGGCGGCCGTCCGGACTGAGGGCGATGCTGGCGGCCTTGACCACCGCCGGCAGCGCCAGCCGGCGCAGGCCGTGGCGCTGTGAATACTGGTAAAAGCTGCCGATCGGCCGCTGGTCCTGCGCCGTGTTGGCGGTGCCGAAGACGAAATTGCCATGGCGGTCGGCGCAGCCGTCGCTGATGCTGGTGCGCGGCTCGGCGGCGTCGACGGTAATCAATACCTGGGCCTGCAACGGTCGGCTCGGCTGGCCCGGCTGCGGCAGGTCAACCATGCCCAGCCGCTTACCCAGTCCCAGCAGCAAACGCCCGGATGCGCAGCATGCCATCACGCGTGCGCTTTCCAACATACGCAAGCCACTAGGCATCGCTGGAGGCGCCGGCCAGGCGTATAGTTGGCTGCCTGAGGGGTCCGGCCAGCGCCAACATTGCCGCATAGCATCCCATCGCAGTGCACAACCGGCCTGTCCCACCCGCAGCAACATGATGCCGGGCGTGGAGGTGACAGTAGTGGCTACATTCATGGAAGTCCTGCAACGGTTTTAGACATCGGAAAGTCTAAGGGAATGCGCCATGCCACAGCTATGAATAAACCGCCGCCAGCCATGCCGATATCGGATAGCTGCGGCTTCCGGCAGCTATCCGATAATGATATGGCTCCTTGCGAATTAATCATATTTCCAGTCTAGCGACCGGCCTTAGACTGAGCGCTGTTCCCCGAACTCCACCCAGACCTGACCCTATGAAAATCACAAAACTGACGACCTACCGTGTTCCACCGCGCTGGATGCTGCTGAAAATCGAAACCGATGAAGGCGTCGTCGGCTGGGGTGAACCGGTCATCGAAGGCCGCGCCCGCACCGTGGAGACTGCGGTACAGGAAATGGAACCGTATCTGATCGGCCAGGACCCGTCGCGCATCAACGACCTGTGGCAAACCATGTACCGCGCCGGCTTCTATCGCGGCGGCGCCATCCTGATGAGCGCGATCGCCGGTATCGACCAGGCGCTGTGGGACATCAAGGGCAAGGTGCTGGGCAAGCCGGTGTACGAACTGCTGGGCGGCCTGGTGCGCGACCGCATGAAGATGTACAGCTGGGTCGGCGGCGACCGTCCGTCGGACATCATCGAACAGATCCGCACGCTGCAAAAAGGCGGCTTCAACACCTTCAAGATGAACGGCACCGAGGAACTGGGCATGCTGGACACCTCGGCCAAGGTCGATGAAGCGGTGGCCCGCGTGGCCGAGATCCGCGCCGCCTTTGGCACCACCATCGAATTCGGCCTGGACTTCCACGGCCGCGTGGCCGCGCCGATGGCCAAGATGCTGCTGCGCGAGCTGGAACAATTCCGTCCGCTGTTCGTCGAAGAACCGGTGCTGGCCGAACAGGCCGAATACTACCCGCGCCTGGCCGAGATGACCGCCATCCCGCTGGCGGCAGGCGAACGCATGTACTCGCGCTTCGAATTCAAGAACGTGTTCGCGGCCGGTGGCCTGTCGATTGTGCAGCCAGACCTGTCGCACGCCGGCGGCATCACCGAATGCCTGAAGATCGCCTCGATGGCCGAAGCCTACGACATCACGCTGGCGCCTCACTGCCCATTGGGCCCGGTCGCGCTGGCGGCCTGTCTGCAAGTGGACTTCGTGTCGTACAACGCCGTGCTGCAAGAGCAAAGCATGGGCATCCACTACAACAAGGGTGGCGAACTGCTGGACTACGTCATCAACAAGGAAGACTTCAAGATCATCGACGGCTACTGCAACCCGCTGCCGAAACCAGGTCTGGGCGTGGAAGTGGATGAAGCGCGCGTCATTGAAGCCAGCAAGAACGCGCCGGACTGGCGCAACCCGGTGTGGCGCCACGAAGACGGCAGCGTCGCGGAATGGTAATGTCGCTCCGCCTCCGCACTTGCGCGGCGGTGGTGGCGGCGGTGGTGGCTGGTGTGTTGGCAGCCGCCGCTGCCAACGCTGACACCCTGTCCATCGACGCCAGCGCCGCTACACCCGCCCCGCTCGCCGCCGCGCTGCGCCTCGGCAGCGCCACCGCCCCCAATGGCGACACCCTCGGCGCCAACGCCCGCTACCTGACCCGCAACGGCGCCCCATGGCTGCCGATCATGGGCGAATTCCACTACAGCCGCACGCCCGCCTCGCAGTGGGATGCGGAACTGCGCAAGATGAAAGCGGCCGGCATCGACATCGTCGCCAGCTACGTCATGTGGAATCACCACGAAGAACAGGAAGGCAAATTCGACTGGTCCGGCAACCGCGACCTGCGCCGCTTCATCCAGCTGGCCAGCAAGGCCGGGCTGGACGTGGTGGTGCGCGTCGGCCCGTGGGTGCACGCGGAAGTCCGCTACGGCGGCATTCCGGACTGGGTGGTCAACACCATGCCATCGCGCGGCAACGACCCGCAATACATGGCCTTCGTCGACCGCCTGTACCAGCAGATCGGTCAGCAACTGAAAGGCCAGCTATGGAAGGATGGCGGCCGCGTCATCGGCATCCAGCTGGAAAACGAATACAACATCGATGGCCCCGGCAAGGGCGCCGCGCATATCAGCGCGCTGAAAAAGCTGGCGCTGAAGGCGGGCATGGATGTGCCCTACTACACCGTCACCGGCTGGGACGGCACCATTTATCCAGCGGGCGAAGTAACGCCGGTATTTGGCGGCTACCCTGATGAACCGTGGGGCGTCAGCACCAAGGAGCTGCCGCCGAAAGAGACTTACGCCTTCCGCTTCGACACGCGCGTCAGCGGTGACCTGGGTGCGCAAACCGCTGCCCACGCGCCGGGCACCGCCGAAACCGACAAGGAAGTCACGCCTTTCCTCGGCGCCGAATATGGCGGCGGCCTGCCGTTCATGTACCGCCGCCGCACCGTGGTATCGGCTGACGATATCGCCTCCATGCTGCCGGTGCAGCTGGGTTCCGGCGTCAACCTGATGGGCTACTACATGTTCCATGGCGGTCGCAATCCGCTGTCCATCGGCGGCACCGGCATGGAAGAAAGCACGCTGAGCGGCGGCTACAACGACACCACCATGATCAGCTACGACTTCCAGGCGCCGCTCGGCCCGGACGGCCAGCAGCGCAAGGTGCTGGAGAAGCTGCGCCCGTTCCACCTGTTCACGCAAGCCTTTGGCTCGCGCCTCGCGCCGATGACGGTGCGTAAGCCGGAGGTATCGCCAGCCAAGCCGGATGACCTGAAGACCGCGCGCTTTGCCGTGCGCAGCGAAGGAGATCGCGGCTTCCTGTTCGTGAATAACCATGTGCGCCAGTATCCGATGGCGGCGCAGAAAGCGACGCAGTTTGCCGTCAAGCTGCCAGGCCAGAGCATCACGCTGCCAAGCAAGCCGGTGGACATCGCTGACGGCGCCTACTTCATCTGGCCGCTGAACCTGGATCTGGATGGCACCAACCTGCACTACGCCACCGCGCAGCCGGTGACGCTGCTGGATCAGGGCAAGGCAGGCATGCTGGCGGTGTTTGCCGCCAGCGCCGGCGTGCCGGTCGAGCTGTCGTTTGACGCGGGCGCCAAGCTTGCCGCGCCAGGTGCGCAGATCGCCACTGTCAGCGGCCATACGCTGGTCACTGGCGTGCAACCCGGCGCCGGTACGGCAGTCACCGTGCAGCGTGCCGGCAAGCGCCCGCTGACCATCGTGGTGCTGACGCCGGAACAATCGCAGCAACTGAGCGTGGTGCAACTGGCTGGCCAGAAGCGCCTGCTGCTCAGCGCCGATCAGGCTTACGCCGACGGCAACGCGCTGCAACTGCGTTCGGTTGGCGACAGCAAGTTCCGCTTCGCCGTCTATCCGGCGCTGGCCAGCGCCCCCAAGGCCACCAGCACCGGCGCAGCGTGGAGCGCTCCGGCCGCCAAGGCATCGGCAGCCGCCGCGCGCGCAGCGTCAGGCGCACCATCCAATGCCGGCGCGTACGCGGCAGGCGATGCACAGTCGGCCACCGTTGCCGTGCAGGCAGCAGGCAACGACGGCATCTTCCAGGTCTTTGAAGCGACACTGCCGGCGCGCGAGGTGAAAGCCACCGTTACGCAAACGCGCGAAGCGCAGGAAGCGGCGCCGATCACCATTGGCGGCAACGCCAAGTCAGCGATCCAGCCACTGCCGGAGAATTTCAAGGCCGCCGGCGCATGGCAGATCAACGTCCCGCGCGAGCAGCTGAAAGGCCTCGATGACGCCCTGCTGCAAATCGACTTTGTCGGCGACATCGGCCGCCTGTACTCCGGCACCCGCATGCTGGACGACTGGTATTACAGCGGCTATCAATGGCAGTTCGGTCTGAAACAGCAGGCCGCGCTGCTCGACCAGCCCTTGACCGTCTCCGTACTGCCGCTGCGCGCCGATGCGCCCATCTACCTGCCCAAAGAGGCACGCCCCGATTTCGGCGGCGCCAAGCAGATGGCAACCGTGCGCGGTGTGACGGTGATTCCAGTGTATCAACTACGTATCAACCCATAATAACGATATAAATCGCATGGAGACACGATATGAAACGTACTTTGTTGGCAGCTGCGGCGCTGTGCGCCGCAGCCTGGGCACATGCCGCTGAACCGGTAAAAATTGGCTTCCTGGTCAAGCAGGTCGAGGAGCCGTGGTTCCAGGAAGAGTGGCGCTACGCGGAAGTCGCCGCCAAGGAGAAAGGCTTCACACTGGTGAAGATCGGCATCCCGAACGGCGAAAAAACCATGGCCGCGATCGACAACCTGGCGGCGCAGAAGGCGCAGGGCTTCGTCATTTGCGCGCCGGACGTCAAGCTGGGCAAGGCGATTGAACGCGCCGCCAGGCGCAACAACCTCAAAGTCGTTTCTGTCGACGACCGCCTGGTCGACGGCAGCGGCAAGCCGATCGCATCGATCCCGCACATGGGCATCTCCGGCTACCAGATCGGCAAGCAGGTCGGCGAAGGCATCGTCGCCGAGATCAAGGCGCGCAAATGGAATATGGCCGAAGTGGGCGCCATCCGCGTCGCCTACGACCAGCTACCGACCGGCAAGGACCGCACCACCGGCGCCATCGATGCGCTGAAAGCTGCAGGCTTCCCGGCCGCGAACATCATCGATGCACCGCAAGCCAAGACCGATACCGAAAACGCCTTCAACGCCGCCAACATCGCGCTGACCAAGAACGCCAAGTTCAAATACTGGGTGGCCGTAGGCCTGAACGATGAAGCGGTGCTGGGCGCCGTGCGCGCCGCTGAGGGCCGTGGCATCAAGGCCGACAACATGATCGGCATCGGCATCGGCGGCGCCAAGGCTGCCGAGAGTGAGCTGAACAAGCCGCAGCCGACCGGCTTCTTTGGCTCGATCATGATCAGCGCCAAAGAACACGGTTATCAGACCTCGATCAACCTGGTCAACTGGATCAACGGCAAAGGCGTGCCGCCGGCAGAAGTTCTGACGAAAGGCATGCTGATGACCCGCGCCAACCAGGCGCAGGTACGCAAGGCGATGGGCCAGTAATCATGGCCGCATATCTGGAATTCGACCAGGTCTGCAAATTCTTCCCCGGCGTGAAGGCGCTGAACGGCGTGAGCTTCGCGGCCCACGCCGGGCAGGTGCATGGCCTGCTGGGAGAGAACGGCGCGGGCAAGTCGACGCTGTTGAAGATCCTCGGCGGCCAGTACAAGCCGGATGGCGGGCGCCTGCTGGTCGATGGCACGGAACGTCATTTCACCAGCGCCAAGGACGCCATCCGCGCCGCTGTCGCCATCATTCACCAGGAACTGCAATACGTGCCGGAACTGACGGTGGCGGAGAACGTGCTACTGGGCCGCATGCCAACGCGTTTCGGCTTTCTCGACAAGGCCCGCGCGCATCGCCTGGTGGCGGAGAAGCTGACCGCGATCGGCGTCGACCTGTCGCCGTCCGCGCGGCTGGCGGACCTGTCGATCGCGCAGCGGCAGATGGTGGAGATCTGCAAGGCCATCATGCAAGACGCACAGGTGATCGCCTTCGACGAACCCACCTCCTCGCTGTCGCACCGCGAGACCGACATCCTGTTCCGCCTGGTGAAGGAGTTGCGTGCCGATGGCCGCACCCTGATCTACATCTCGCATCGGCTGGAAGAACTGTACGAACTGTGCGACGCCTGCACCATCTTCCGTGATGGCCGCAAGATCATCACGCATGAGGTGATGGCCGATGTGCCGCGCGACCGCCTGATCAGCGACATGGTCGGCCGTGAACTGAGCGATATTTACGATTACCGCGAGCGCCCGCACACCGAAGCGCGCTTGCAGGTACAAGGACTGAATGGCAAGCACGTCAAAGGCCCGCAAAGCTTCGCCGTCCACGGCGGCGAGGTACTGGGCTTTTTTGGCTTGGTCGGTGCCGGACGCAGCGAGTTGATGCGGCTGCTGTACAACGCTGATGCGCGCACCGCAGGCACAGTGCTACTGGATGGCGTGCCTGTCGCCACAGGCGGCCCGGCCGACGCCATCGCCGCCGGCATCGTGCTGTGCCCGGAGGACCGCAAGGAGCAAGGCATCCTGGCCACCGCCTCGGTGGCGGAAAACATCAACATCAGCGTGCGCCGCAACGACCTGCGCGGCGGCGTATTCCTGCGCCACAAGCGCGAGGCCGCGCTGGCCGATGAATTCATCGCCCGCCTGCGCATCAAGACGCCCAACCGCCAGCAGGAGATACGCCTGCTCTCCGGCGGCAATCAGCAGAAAGTCATCCTGGCGCGCTGGCTGGCCGAGCCGGGGCTAAAGGTGTTGATACTGGACGAGCCGACGCGCGGCATCGACGTCGGCGCCAAGAACGATATCTACCGTATCATCCACGAAGTGGCGGAACGCGGCTGCTGCGTCATCGTGGTGTCCAGCGAGCTGCCCGAAGTGCTGGGCATTTCCGACCGCGTGATCGTCATGCGCGAAGGCGCCATCTGCGGCGAGCTGCCACGCGCCATGGCCAACGAAACCGAAGTGCTGCGCCTCGCCCTGCCCGACGGCGCCACGTCCGCCAGCCCGGCCCCGATCCCCGCACATGGCGCAAACATCGCCACCGCGCCGACTTATATCGAAACGCCTGCCCAACCTACACGGAGCATCGCATGAGCGCGACCCAACTCAATCCTGCCGCTGAGGCCTCGCCGCTGATCTCGCGCCAATGGCTGTCGGACTACAGCATGCCGCTGGCCTACCTGGTGCTGTTCGCCGTGCTGTCGGCGACGGTGGACAACTTCTTCTCCGTGACCAATGTGGTCGGACTGATGCTTTCGGTGGCGCAGATCGGCATGGTCGCCTGCACCATGATGTTCTGCCTCGCCTCGCGTGACTTCGACCTGTCGGTGGGCTCCACCATCGCCTTTGCCGGCGTGCTGGGCGCCATCGTGCTGGAGCAAAGCGGCAGCGTCACCATCGCCGTAGCCGCCGGCCTGGGTGCCGGCGCCTTGATCGGCGCGCTGAACGGCGTGCTGATCGCTTACCTGCGCGTCAACGCGCTGATCGCCACGCTGGCCACCATGCTGATGGTGCGCGGCCTGGCCTTCATCGTCTCCAAGGGCCAGGCGGTCGGCATCAACGACGACAACTTCATCGACTTCGGCGATACGCGCATCTTCGGCATGCCGCTGCCGGTACTGGTGGCAGGCGCCTGCTTCATCGTGTTCGGCGTCCTGCTCAACCAGACGGTATTTGGCCGCAACACGCTGGCCATCGGCGGCAATCCCGAAGCCGCGCGGCTGGCCGGCGTGCGCGTCGAACGGCTGCGCGTGTGGATCTTCCTGCTGCAAGGCTTGATTACCGCGATGGCCGGCCTGATCCTCGCCTCGCGCATCACCAGTGGACAGCCGAATGCCGCGCAGGGCTTTGAGCTGGATGTCATCTCCGCCTGCGTGCTTGGCGGCGTCTCGCTACAAGGCGGCAAGGCGCGCATCTTCGGCGTGCTGATCGGCGTGCTGATTATGGGCACGGTGGAAAACGTCATGAATCTGCTCGACGTCGACGCCTTCTATCAGTACCTGATGCGCGGCCTGATTCTGCTGGTCGCTGTGCTGCTGGACCAGCTCAAGACACGCGGCGAGCGCCGCTGAGTCAGGACACGCCCCACACGCGGCCGGCGATATAAGTCGCGCCGTCGCGTGTCTTCAGCAGATCGCTGAAGATGGCGCGCAAGGCGCGCGCCTCCGCGCTTGGACGCATGATGGCCACCTGCGCGCGCGACCAGTCCAGCACCTGCGCGCCTATCGGATGCCGTTCGGCGTGGTACGTATCCAGCAGCCCTTCCGGCGCATCGCCGCGTAAGGTCGCCGCCAGCTTCCAGCCCAGACTCACCGCGTCGCCGATGCCCAGGTTCAGTCCCTGCCCGCCCAGCGGCGAATGGATATGCGCGGCATCGCCTGCCAGCAGGATGCGGCCGTTGCGGTAACTGGTGACCTGGCGCGCACGGTCGGTCCAGGTGGTGGCCACATGCAGCGCGTGGAGCGTCACGTCAGTTTGCGAGATGCGGCGCAGTACCGTTTGCACATGCTCCAGCGTCAGCGGCGCGCCACTTTGATGGAACGCGCCGCCATCGAAATCCAGCATGGCGAGATAGCCAGGCTGCGATTGGAAGTACATGCCGTCGGGCGTCAGGTTGCGGCCGGGCTTCAGCGTGCCGGGATCGGCAAACGCCACCTGCACGGTGTAACCGGTGAACTCCGGTTCCGTGCCGGCAAACTCAAAGCCGCCAGCCTTGCGCACTACGCTGCGCGCGCCATCGCAGCCGACCAGCCAGCGGCCCGCAAACTTTTGCTCCGCAGTCTGCACCTTGACCACGTCTGCACACTGTTCCACGCCGGTGACGGCGACACCGCGCCGTATCTCGACGCCCAGCGCCAGCGCTCGGCGGGTCAGCACGGCTTCCGTCTCCGCCATCTCCGAAATCAGATTGGTAGGCAGTGCATTCGACCAGCGCGAAGTATCGATGTCGCCGTACAAGAACGGCAAGCCGGCAAAGTGTCCAGCCTGCGCAGAGGCCACATGGCCGAACGGATTCTTGACACGCTTGGGTACCTCCAGCTGATCAAGCAGCCCACGCTGCGCGAACGCCGCAATCGTCGGCGCCGACAGGCCGCGTATGCCGAACGGCATTTGCTTCAACGGCGAATAAGGATCTTCCGCTTTCTCCAGTATCAGCACCGAGCAGCCGGCCGAGGCCAGTTCGCCAGCCAGGAACAAGCCGACCGGGCCGGCGCCTGAAATCATCACATCGTAAGTAGTATTCATGCCGCCAGTCTAAGGACCACAGCGGGGCGACGGCTTGTATAAACGCGACAAATCAGCGTTGCCGCTCGCGCGCGAATGCCGCTGGCGTCATGCCGCTGTAGCGCTTGAATTCCCGGCTCAGGTGAGACTGATCCGTATAGCCGAGCGCCTGCGCCAACGCGGCCAGGCTGGTCTCCGGCTCGGTCCACAAGCGGTTACGCGCCTGCTCGAAGCGCATCAGGCCCGCCACGTCCTTCACCGTATGCCCGGACGACTGCTTGAACTTGCGCTCCAGCGTGCGCACCGTCGCGTGGGCGGCGGCTGCTACCTCGCTGACGGCCAGCGCCCCCTGCGCCGCAAGCATCGCCAACCCGGCTTTATAGATCGTGCTGTCCACCGACGCAGGTTGCGTGTGCAGAAAATACTGTGCCAGCAGCGCCACTGCGTCCTCAATGCGGCCGGCTGCGACCTGCGCCTGGAAAGCGTCCTGCAGCTGCGCCACCGGATGCGCTAGCAGGCGCAAGCCATCTTTGCCGGGCGGCAGGCCGAGCAAATCAAACACCGTCCATGGATAACAGCGGATGCCGATCACATCCAGCCGGCCATCGGTGCTCAGCACCACCGGCTGATTCAGTAGTCCCATCAGGAAGGGCGACGGCAAAGAATTGCCTTCAAGATAACAATTGCCGACGTAGAAAATAATCTCCGCATACCCATCTGGAATGATCTCGAAGTCCCGTCCATGGAATTCCCGGCGGGTATGCCAGAAGCATCTGATGGTGCCTCGCAGCGCTTCAGGTGGCTCAAATTCCCGGTGCAGATCATGCGCTGTAGTCATATCGATACTATTTTGACGTCTTTTTGATGATACTCAAGCCCGGGTGCCTTGAAATGCCCCAAGGTCGACCCTATAATTAGCACTCGATACGGAGGAGTGCTAACAATCCTCTGTTAAACAAACTGTACCATTGTTAATAATTAAGGAGTTTTGTATGAACCTTCGCCCTTTGAACGATCGCGTAATCGTCAAACGCCTCGACCAGGAAACCAAAACTGCGTCCGGCCTGATCATCCCTGATGCGGCCGCTGAAAAACCAGATCAAGGCGAAGTCCTGGCGGTTGGCAATGGCAAGATCCTGGAAGACGGCAAAGTACGTCCTCTGGATGTCAAAGTAGGCGACCGCGTCCTGTTCGGCAAATACGCCGGCCAGACCGTCAAGATCGACGGCCAGGAACTGATGGTCATGCGCGAAGAAGACATCATGGCGATCGTCACCAAGTAATTACTGGTCCGACTGATCCCACCCAACACCTCAAGGAGTAATAAACATGGCAGCTAAAGAAGTTATCTTCGGCGACGCAGCGCGCGCCAAAATGGTTGAAGGCGTAAATGTACTGGCCAACGCCGTTAAAGTCACCCTGGGCCCGAAAGGCCGCAACGTTGTGCTGGAACGTTCGTTCGGCGCCCCTACCGTCACCAAGGACGGCGTATCCGTTGCCAAAGAAGTCGAGCTGAAAGACAAGCTGCAAAACATGGGCGCGCAAATGGTCAAGGAAGTTGCTTCCCGCACCAGCGACAACGCCGGCGACGGCACCACCACCGCCACCGTGCTGGCACAAGCCATCGTGCGCGAAGGCATGAAGTTCGTTGCCGCCGGCATGAACCCGATGGACCTGAAACGCGGCATCGACAAAGCGGTTGCTGCAACCGTTGAGCAGATCGCTGCCATCGCCCGTCCATGCACCACCACCAAGGAAATCGCCCAGGTTGGTTCGATTTCGGCCAACTCGGATTCGTCGATCGGCGAGCGCATCGCTGAAGCGATGGAAAAAGTCGGCAAGGAAGGCGTCATCACCGTTGAAGACGGCAAATCGCTGAACGACGAGCTGGACATCGTTGAAGGTATGCAGTTCGACCGCGGCTACCTGTCGCCATACTTCATCAACAACCAGGACAAACAAGTTGCCGCTCTGGACAACCCGTTCGTTCTGCTGTGCGACAAGAAAATCTCGAACATCCGTGACCTGCTGCCTATCCTGGAACAGATCGCCAAATCGGGCCGTCCACTGCTGATCATCGCTGAAGACATCGAAGGCGAAGCGCTGGCTACCCTGGTGGTCAACAACATCCGCGGCATCCTGAAAACCGTTGCCGTGAAAGCCCCAGGCTTCGGCGACCGTCGTAAAGCCATGCTGGAAGACATCGCTATCCTGACCGGTGGTCAAGTGGTTGCTGAAGAAGTCGGCCTGACCCTGGAAAAAGTATCGCTGGAAGAACTGGGCCAAGCCAAGCGTATCGAAGTCGGCAAAGAAAACACCATCGTCATCGACGGTGCTGGCCAGGCCGCCAACATCGAAGCCCGCGTCAAGCAAATCCGCGTGCAGATCGAAGAAGCGACCTCGGACTACGACCGCGAAAAACTGCAAGAGCGCGTGGCCAAGCTGGCTGGCGGTGTTGCCGTGATCAAAGTCGGTGCTGCCACCGAAGTTGAAATGAAAGAGAAAAAAGCCCGCGTGGAAGATGCTCTGCACGCTACCCGCGCTGCTGTGGAAGAAGGCATCGTGCCAGGCGGCGGCGTTGCCCTGCTGCGCGCCCGCGCGCAAATCCAGGGTCTGAAAGGCGACAACCCAGACCAGGACGCAGGTATCAAGATCGTTCTGCGCGCCATGGAAGAGCCACTGCGCATGATCGTGCAAAACGCCGGCGAAGAATCGTCGGTGGTGGTAGCAGCTGTGCTGGCCGGTTCGGGCAACTACGGCTACAACGCTGCCAACGGCACGTACGGTGACATGGTCGAAATGGGCGTTCTGGACCCAGCTAAAGTCACCCGTTCGGCACTGCAAAACGCAGCATCGATCGCTGGCCTGATGCTGACCACCGACTGCATGGTTGCTGAAGTCACCGAAGACAAACCAGCCGGCGGCATGGGCGGTATGGGTGGCATGGGCGGCATGGGTGGCATGGACGGCATGATGTAATCACGCCGGCCGGCTAAACCAGCCTGCTATCAAAGCCCGCGATCGCTTCGGCGATGCGGGCTTTTTTCTTGTACACTCGCAAGATGTCCTCCCGCCGACGCTCCCTGATCGCCGCCAGCAGCGCCCATGCCGTGCATGACGGCCCCACTGATCTGATCTACGTTTTGCTGCCGATCTGGCAGGCGCAGTTTGCCATCAGCTATGCGATGATCGGCTTGTTGCGCGCGTCGTATTCCGGCGTGATGGCCGGCTTTCAGCTGCTGGCCAGCCGGCTGGCGCGGCGCTGGGGACGCGAACGCATGCTGATCGGCGGCACGGCGCTGGCCGGCATCGCCTACCTGATTGCCGGCGTGGGCGGCGGCCTGCCGCTGCTGTTGTTTGCGCTGATGCTCGGCGGCCTGGGCGCCAGCACGCAGCATCCGCTGGCCTCGTCGCTGGTGACGGATGCGTACGCAGCTGGCGGCAACGTCAAGGAGGCGCTATCTCAGTACAACTTTGCCGGCGATATCGGCAAGACCTTGATACCTGGCGCGGTCGGCTTGCTATTGGTGGTGCTCAGCTGGCAGACCAGCGTGATGCTGATCGGCGCGCTCGGCCTGGGGGCAGCGTTGCTGCTATGGTGGCTGCTGCCGTCGCGCCCCACCGCCGGAAGCGAAAAGGCCAACCGTGTATCGCATGGCAAAGGCTCCGTCAGCGGTCTGCGCGCACTGCTGGCGACCGGCACGCTGGACAGCGCCGTGCGCATGGGCTTCCTGACCTTCCTGCCTTTCCTGTTGAAGAACAAGGGTGCCGGCACGGCCGGCATCGGCATGGCCTTATCGCTGCTGTTTGTTGGTGGCGCGTTTGGCAAGCTGTTCTGCGGCTACCTGGGTGCGCGTATCGGCATGATGAAGACGGTGTGGGCGACCGAGTCGCTGACCTCGCTGTGCATCGTGCTGGCGGTGTGGCTGCCGTTAAGCGGCGTGATGGTCATGCTGCCAGTGCTGGGACTGGCGTTGAATGGCACCTCGTCGGTGCTGTATGGCGTGGTGCCGGAACTGGCCGCAGCAGGCAAGCACGAGCAGGCGTTTGCCTGGTTCTATACCGGCACCATTGGCGCGGGCGCATTGTCGCCGGTGTTATTCGGGCGTCTCGGCGATGCGATGGGCGTATCGGTAGCGCTGTGCGCGCTGGCAGCACTTCTGCTTCTGACGCTGCCGCTATCGTGGCGCGTGCAGAAGGCGCTTGTGCGCTAAAATCTGCGCTCCCATGGACTTCCTTCAGGAGTGCAGCATGGAAACACAGGAATTGCATCGCGGTCGTCTGATCGACCATCTTCAGCTGGTCGTGCGCGACCTGCCTGCTTCGCAAAAATTTTATACCGCTGTGCTGGAGGTGCTCGACATTCCTATCGGCGGCACTGGCGACACCTATTTCTGGGCGGATGAGCTGTTTGTCTCCACGGCGGACAGCGAAGCGGCGCTGGGTGTGCTGACCGGCCGTCATCACCTGGCGTTTCAGGCAAAAGACCGCGCGACAGTAGAAGCCTTCCACCAGGCCGCGCTGGCCGCCGGCGGCAAGGACAACGGTGCGCCGGGCGAACGCCCCTACCATCCCGGCTACTACGCCGCCTTCGTGCTGGACCCGGACGGCAACAACATCGAAGCCGTCTTCCACGGCGACGCCAAACGCAGCGCGCCATCGGTGCAGATTACGTTCTAGGCGTGTGAACTACCGGATGACGGCGCGCATTCCGTCACCTCAAACCATCAAGCGTCGCGGTATTGGGCTTCGAGTTCTTCGCGGCGTGGGGTGTCGGCGATATGGAGAATCAGGGTTTCTTGCAAGTCGGCCGGGTGCGAGGCGCGGTGTCGGGCGAACCAGAAGACTTCTTCCAGGTCGTCATCGTCATGTGCGGTAATCAGCACGCGGCGCTCTTCAGGCACGTCTTCATAGTTGACGGCTTCCAGGGCGGCATCTTCCAGCGCTTCGCGCCACTGCTCGCTGTCCTTGCCCCACGTCAGCGCATACAGGCAGCCGGATTCGATCAGCCAGCGGCTGATGTCCCACATCATCGTCTCCTGCACATCGGCTTCGGCAACGACAACGGTTTTGAACTGGCGCAGGCCTTCCAGTATGGGAAGGTCTGCGTCAGGGCTAAGGTGAAGATATTTGGGAGCTGGGCTTTGCATGGCGTAACGCGATTGCTAAAGCCCGCATTTTAGCCGAAGCGGGCGGCTGGCAGGCCTGGCACGTCGACGCGGACTGCGAATACGGCGCCGGTCAGCGGATGGGCGGCTAGCTGTTCCGGCGTGTTGTCTTCGCTGGCGGTGGTGATGTACAGCGTCTTCAGGTCGGCGCCGCCGAACGTGCAGGAGGCGGGATTGCGAACTGGTACGGGTATCGTGTCCAGCAACTCGCCAGCCGGCGAGTAGCGGCAGACGCGGCTGCCGCCCCATTGCGCGATCCACACGCAGCCTTCGCTGTCGACCGTCATGCCATCCGGCGAACCTTCGCCTTCGCCGAACTGGCGCCACACGCGCGGCTCGCCCAGCGTGCCGTCGGCCGACAGCGGATAGGCGTAGGTGCGGCCTTCGTAGCTGTCGGTGTGGTACATGGTCGCGCCATCGAGGCTGAAGGTCGGGCCATTGCAGATATGGTAGCCGTCATCGGCCACATGCAGCGAGTGATCTTTCTCCAGGCGGAACAGCTTGCCCACCGCCTGCGCGTAATCGGTGTTGTGCATGGAACCGGCCCAGATGCGGCCGGTGCTGTCGACCTTGGCGTCGTTCATGCGCAGGCCGCTGCCTTCGGCAAACGGACGATGCAGGTATTCGATGCGCAGTTCCGGCTCCAGCCACACGCGGGCGATACCGTCACGCAGGCCGGCCATGAAGCCGTCACCGTCGCGGCGCGCGATCAGCCAGCAGATGAAGTCCGGCATCGCCCAGCTGCGGCGCTCGCCGCTGCCGACTTCAATCGCATGCAGCGTCTGGTTTTTCAGGTCGACAAAGTACAGACGGTTCTGTTCCGCCACCCACAGCGGGCCTTCGCCCAGTTGCGCGCCCGCTTGCCACAGGCACTGCACATCATGCTTGCTCATCAGTTCGATTCCGTAGTTAGACGGCCAAGGCACGCCAGGTGTTGACGAAGGCTTCCGCGCGTTCCTTCAGTTGTTCCAGCGTGACGCCCGGCGTGTACAGCGCGCCGCCAATGCCGAAGCCGGTGGCGCCCGCCTTGACCCAGTCGGCCATCGTCTCCGGCGTCACACCGCCCACCGGCCATACCGGCGTACCGGCCGGCAGCACGCTCTTCAGCGCCTTGACGCCACCGTGGCCAACCGACTCGGCCGGGAAAATCTTCAGCGCATGCGCGCCAGCGTCCAGCGCTGCAAATGCTTCGCTCGGCGTGGCCACGCCTGGCGAGCAGTACATGCCCAGGTCGGCGGCGCGGCGGATCACCGCCGGTACGCAGTTCGGCGACACCAGCAAACGGCCGCCCGCTTCGAAAACGGCGTCGACGTGGCCGACATTCAGCATGGTGCCGCCGCCGACCAGCGTGTCCGGCAGGTCCAGTTCGACGATGGAGGCAATCGCTTCCAGCGCGCCAGGGCGGTTCAGCGGCACTTCCAGCGCGCGGAAGCCGGCGTTGTACAGCACTTTGGCGACATCAACCGCCTCGGCAGGGGCCAGGCCGCGCAGAATGGCAACCAGCGGCGTGGTCGGGTGGGATAAAGTAGTCATGGTCTATCCTTGAGGAATTGGGAAACAGCGGTGCAATACACCTGATGTGGGTCGAGCACCGCGCACTTCAAGCCGAAATGTTGGGCGGCGATCTCATAACGCGCCGCCAGCGCCGGCGAACCGATGACGGTGATGCCCTGCCCTTCGGCCGCGCGCGCTGCGGCGGCAAATTCGGCGCCGATCAGCAGGCCGCTGATGGTGGCGGCCGCCTGCCCGGCTGGCGCCGAGCGCGACACCACACCGGCGCGCACGCGGAACAGCGAATTCGATAGCGGCTCATTGCGCGCCGCCTGGGCCAGGCCGGTGGCAAAGCCGGCAGCGTCGGCGGCGTCGCCGGTCAGCATCGCCGACAGCGTGCCGCCCTTCGACAGCATGGCGAACAGTTCGCCGGTCATATAGGTGGCAATCGACTGGATCACGCCGTCGCGCAGCAGCACCCACTTGCTGTGGGTGCCTGGCAGCACAATCCAGCCATCGCGATGGCCAAGCGCGACCGCGCCCAGAAGCTGGGTTTCCTCGCCGCGCATGACGTCGGCGGAAGTACCGTTGCGGTAGACATAGCCGGGCACGATGGTGGCGCGACCGGCCCAGGCTGGATCGGTGACGGCCGCCAGGTGGCGCGGCAGTTCTTCCAGCGGCACTGAGGCGTCGAGGTAGTCGACCTCCTGCCAGCCGGAGGCGCTGCCGACCATGCCGGACATGATCACAGGCACGTCGGCCGGCAGCTTCATCGCCGCCAGCAGGCCGGCCAGCGAGGCGCCGAACTGCTCGCGGCCGCCGACCGCCAGCATGCCCTGGCCATCGTCATGCTCGGCCAGACAGGCGCCGGATTGATCTATCAGATAGGCGCGTCGGTTGCTGGTGCCCCAATCTATCCCCAAAATATGCTTGTTCACAGGCGTGTCCTTTACTCGTGCTGCGTCGATGGTACGGAAAAGCGCCCTCAACAGCCAATGAATTATCTCAACGGAGTAATACCAAAATAGTATAGGATAGCCACGTTTTCATGCCAAACAAACAAGTGAAAAGGCGTAAAAAAGGGGCTAAAGTTGCCCCTGTGATGCCTTTAGTTTAGTATGGCCGACAATAAAATAGTCTCAGCTATCCACCTCATGGAATTAAGCAAGCAGTCCTCCCGCAAACTGGTTATCGCCGGCGTGGCAACGACAGTCGTCGCGCTGGGTTTGGCCGCCTGGTTCAGCCGCGCCCCATCGGTCGAAACCCAGGTCACGGTCAAGGCGCCGGTGACGCCGCCGGCCAGCGCCAGCAGTTCGGCCTCGGTGAAGAAGCCGGCGCCGGCCGCCGTGCCACAGCGTCAGCCGGAGATCAAGGACCCGCCGCCGCCAACTGAACCACCAGCCATCCGCACCAAGGAGCAAGGCGCCGCCGCGCTGATGGCGCTGCCTGAGCTGCAAACCTGGTCGGCCGCCATCGAAAAGAACTCCGGCGGCAAAGCCCACGGCGGCCTGCTGGAATACGATCCGACGCCGCGCAAGCTGAATGGCAAAAGTTACTGGCAGTTCAGCTTCGTCGAAAACAGCACCGAAGCGGCGCTGCGCTGGGAAAGCTTCCTGGTCTCGTCCAGCGACGAGGAAATCCTGGTGGAAGACGCCAGCAGCGACGAGGCCATCAGCCTGGGCCGCTGGCGCCGCGAGAAGCATCCCGGCAAGCGCACTGCGGTCGACAACTAAGCCGCCTTCACCACCGGCGCCGCCGCTACTGGCGCGGCGCCGCGTACCCGCCCTACCCACCACACCGTCATGACGGCCATCCCGGCCGCGATCCAGCCATTCAGCCCGTAGCCGGCGATATGGCCGGAGGCTTCCGTGTGCAAGGTTAGTCCGCCCAGCAAGGCTCCGACGCCAGTGCCCACCTGCTGGATGGCGGCGTTAGCGCTGAGGAAGGCGCCGCGCCGGCCCGGTTCCGGCACTGTGGTCATCAGCGCCTGCATCGGAATATTGCGGCCCGAGGCTAGCACCATGAAGAACGGGAAGAACAGCATCACGCCTGCCAGCGGCATCACCGGCATGTGGGTGATGAACAGCACCGGCAGGATAAACAGCAGCGAGACGATGCGGTATACCTTCTGCGCGCCATAGCGGTCCGACCATTTGCCGATCATGCGCGCGGTGAAGAAGGTCGCCAGGCCGCCGGCCAGGTAGACATAGGTGATCTCGGCCGGCTGCAGGCCGACGTTATTCACCAGCACCGGCGAAATGAAGGGAATCACCATCATGCCGGTCATCATGTTGACCACCGATAGGAAGAAGGCTTTCAGGTGCATCGGCTGCTTGTACAGCGCGATCAGGCCGGGCAGCGCCTGCGACAGCGGCGTGTGGTTCGGCAGGTGACTGTCCAGCGCGGGCAGCACGCGCGCCGCCAACAGCAGGATAGGCAGCGAGCACAGCACCAGGATATAGAACGGCGACGCCCAGCCGTAATGCGCAGCCAGCATCACGCCGGTCGGCACGCCAGCCACCGACGCCAGGCTGAACGAGGTCATCACAATGCCGGTGGCGGCGCCACGGCGGTTGGCCGGAATCAGGTCGCCAATGATGGCCATGACGATGGCGCCGAGGATGCCGCCGGACAATCCGGCAAAGGCGCGCGACAGCACCAGCACATGGAAGTTCGGCGCGGCGGCGCAGGCCAGGTTGGACAGCGTGAACAACGCAAACACCGTCAGCAGCAGCTTGCGGCGGTCGAAGCGGTCGATATACATGGCGGCGGCCAGGCCGGACAGGCCGGCGCACCAGGCATAGGCCGACACCGCACCCGACACGGCGGCCGGTTCGATGGCGAAGGCGCGCATCAGCTGCGGCGCCAGCGGCATCATCACCATGAAATCCATGATGACGGTGAACTGCGTCAGCGCCAACAGCCACAGCACCAGGCGCTCGCGCGCCGGAGTCAGTGGCACACTCATAAGGCGTTGATCTCCTCGACCGCCTTGCGCAGAATGGCGCGGATCTGCTCGATGCGTTCCGGATGGTGATTGCTGGCGCGCGCCTGCTCGATGGCTGCATGCTTCAGATCATGCATGGCGCTGCGCAGGCCTTCGCGGTGCTCGTCGGGATCGGCCAGGCGGGCCAGGATGGCATCGACAAACTGACGGTTCTCGGCCAGGAAAGCCTCGCCTTCCGGCGTGATGGTGTGCAGCTTCTTGTTGCCGTCCGGCGTAGCGACCACGTGGCCCATGTCCAGCAGCATGGACAGCAGCGGATAAATGGCGCCCGGGCTAGGCGTATAGCCGCCACCGGAACGCTGCTCCAGCTCCTTGATGATCTCGTAGCCATGACGCGGCTTCTCGGCAATCAGTTGCAGCACGACATAGCGCATGGCGCCAGCGTCGAACATTTTCGGGCCGCGACCGCGCGGACCGTGGCCGCCCGGATGAGGATGATGCCCATGTGGGCCATGCGGGTGATGATGATGGTGACGATGGAACATGTAAAACTCCTTAAGATATAACTTGTTTAGATATATCTTAACTCATCTCTTGCAAATCTCAAGCATACATTTGTAACTTTTTATTGCGATTGATTCTCATTTGCGACTAGAATCCAATCTTTACGTTTTGCAATCGAGGATGAAATGAGTTTAAGCAGGAAGGCGGTAAGCGTTGCGGTCATGTCCGCACTGGCACTGGCGGCACATGCGGAAGATGAGCAGTTGCAGGTGGTGAAAGTAACCGGCGCCAAGGAGAATACCAATAGCTACGTGCCACGCAGCTCGGGCGGCGCCACCAAAACCGATATGGACCTGAAGGACGTGCCGCAAACCGTCAACGTCATCCCTGCCGCAGTCATCAAGGACATGCACGCCACCTCGCTGCAAGACGTGCTGAAGACGGTGCCGGGCGTCGGCCTGTCCACCGGCGATGGCCAGCGCGACCAGGTGTTCATCCGTGGCTTCACCGCGATTGGCGACCAGTTCGTCGACGGCTTCCGCGATGACGCGCTGTACTTCCGCGACCTGTCCAACATCGAGCAACTGGAAGTGGTGAAAGGCCCGGCGGCAGTGCTGTATGGCCGCGGCTCCTCGGGCGGCCTGGTCAACCGCGTCACCAGGAAACCGGGCGCCGACATCAATGACATCAGCCTCAGCCTGAGCGACCATGCGGGCCGCCGTGGCGAAATCGACTTTGGCCGCGCCGGTGAAACCGTCTCGTGGCGTCTGACCGGTGCGCGCGAAAAAGCCGACAGCTACCGCGACCAGCAATTCCTCGACCGCAGCGCGATTGCGCCATCGCTCGCGCTGCGCATCTCGGCCGACACCAGGCTGCTGTTGCAGGCCGACTATCTGGAAGACCGCCGCCTGACCGACTTCGGCATTCCGTCGTACAACGGCCGCCCGGTCGATGTCGACGCCGGCCAATACTACGGCGCCGCCAACGCCAGCCTGGCCGATTACAGCCAGTCGCGCGTGACATCCTACGCCGCCACGCTGACGCATAAATTCAGCCCTGCCCTGTCGCTGCGCAACGGCTTCCGCTTCTACGACTACACGCTGGATCGCAACAACACCAACATCTCCGGCACCGTCAACGAAGTGGCCGGCACCATGTCGCTCGGCCACGCCAGGCTGGTGCGCAAGGAACATGGCTGGTCCAACCAGACCGAGCTGACGCAGAAACTGGCCACCGGCAGCGTGCAGCATGAAGTCCTGTACGGCATCGAATACGGCGAGCAAAGCAAGGACGCGTTCACCAATGCCGCCGTGGCGGTCGCGAGCAACGTCTCCATCTTCAGGCCGGTGCTGCCGGTGGTCGATCCGGCTCGCCTCGGCCCGCGCACCGACACCTACGGCACGTACAAGACCTCGGCCGGCTATGTGCAGGATGCGCTGGTGTTCAGCGACCAATGGAAAGCCCTGCTCGGCGCCCGCTATGACCGCTTTGAACAGCAATCGCGTCTGCAAAATGCCGCCGGCGTCACCACCGCCAACCTGAGCCGCATCGACACCGCCTGGAGCCCTCGCGCCGGCCTGGTATGGCAGCCGGACCAGCAACAATCGTATTACGCCTCGTGGAGCCGCTCATTCCAGCCGAGCGGCGAAAACTTCGCGCTGGCCGCCAACAATGCCGATCTGGCGCCGGAAATCACCCGCAACGCCGAACTCGGCGGCAAATACGATTTGTGGGGCGGTCGCGCGAATGCGACCGTATCGCTGTACCGCCTGGAGCGCGACAACATCAAGGTGACCGATCCGCTGACCAACCGCATCGTCCCGATCGGCAAGCAGCGCTCGGATGGCCTGGAGCTGACCTTCAACGCCGACCTCGGCAACGCATGGAAGGTCATGGCCGGCTACGCCTATACCGACGCCACCATTATAGAATCGTTGGCGATCGACACCAGCGTCAACCAGGCTGGCACGACGACGGCCGCGCGCATACCGGTGCAAGGCAAACGTGCGACGCTGACCTCGCGCAACAGCGGCAATCTGTGGCTGACGAAAGAACTGGGCTATGGCTTCCGCACCGGTGGCGGCATCAACGCAGTCGGCAGCCGTTTCGCCAATCCGGGCAACACGGTGACGCTGGCGGGTTATGTGACGGCTGACGCGATGCTGGCCTACCAGGCGGCGAAGTATGAAGTGCAGCTGAATCTGAATAACATCGGCGACACCGGCTACATCGTCTCCGGTCACGGTTCCAGCCCCAACCTGAGCCAGCCAGGCGCACCACGCAGCATCGCGCTGACGCTGCGCTACAAGCTGTAGGCCATTACAGCTTATTCCTCGCCCAGCACGCGCTGATTGCGGCTGTCGATGACAGCAAGCGTGCTGTCGGTTGCGCCGGGGCCGGGCAGCAGGCGGATGTCGCGGTACGAAAGTAGCGCGCCATCGGCCGAACGGATATCCACCGGCTGCACCGCTTGCCCGGTGCGCTTGTCGGCCAGCGTCAATAGCGGTTTGCCATGAGCGGTGCGCCAGCGGTCGCCCCACTGCATCAAAGCCACCAGCACCGGATACAGTTCCTCTCCCTTGCGCGTGAGGCGATATCCATTGGTGTTGACCCGGTCCGGCGCCGGAAAAGTTTCCAGTATCCCATCCGCCACCAGCTGGTTGAGCCGGTTGGTCAGGATGTTGCGTGCGATTCCCAGGCCATGCTGAAATTCGTCAAAGCGCGTCTTGCCCATCGTGCATTCGCGCACGATTAAAAGCGTCCACGCATCACCAACCTGATCCAGCGACTTGGCGATCGAACAGTTCATTGCATCCAGGCTTTTTCGTGTCATGCAAAAAGTTTAGCAAAATTAGTTGCGTTACGCAACTCGGTAAAATATAGTTGCGTAACGAAACCAATTAAGGAACACCCATGGACCCACGTTTAATCGTGCTGGCGGTCGGCATGTTCGCGCTCGGCACGGACAGCTATGTGATGGCAGGCGTGCTGCCACAGATTGCCGTCAACTATGGCGTCAGCATCGCCGCAGCTGGCCAGATGACCACCGTTTACTGCGCTGTCGGTGGTAATGGCCGGCTTCAGCGCCGCCACGGCGCTCGGCTCGCCGATCGGCGCCGTCGTCGGCGGCGTCGGTGACTGGCGCTGGACCATGGTGCTGGTGAGCGTGCTCGGGGGCCTGTCCGGCCTGGGGATCTGGGCCTTCCTGGCCGACATCCCGCTGCCGCCGAAAGTCACGCTGCGCCAGCGGCTGGCGCCACTGGCAGATGTGCGCGCCGGGCTGTTGCTGATGACTACGCTGATCGCCATGGCCGGCACTTTCACCGTCTACAACTACTTCGCTGTAGCGTTCGACCGCGCCATCGCCGGCGATGCTTATGTGCTGGGCGGCCTGCTTGCGGCCTGGGGTGTGGCAGGCACGGCGGCCAATCTGTTCGCCGGCCGCCTGATTGATCGCGCCGATGCACGCAAGGTAGTGCAACGCTTATTGATCGCGCTGGTGCTGGTGGTTGGCACGCTGCCTTTCACCAGTGCGCATCTGTGGAGCGCGGCGATCGCGGTGGCGGTGTGGGGTGGCCTGGGCTGGGGTGTGCTGGTGCCGCAGCAGCACCGGCTGGTAAGTCTGGCGCCATCGATCGCGCCGGTCCTGTTGGGGCTTAACACCGCCGGCACTTATCTCGGCGTAACCACCGCCGGGGTGATCGGCGCCGCCGGCGTGAATGCGCTGGGCGCGCACGCCCTTGGTTTCATCGGCGCCGCGCTGATCGTGGTGGCGCTGGTGTTTTCGGAACTGGCGGCACGCCGGGCGGCGGCCACCCAGCGTGATTCAACCGTCGAGGTGTGAGATCAGCAGGCGGCGATTGTCGGTCTCGCCGTTGCTGCTCTTGTGCTCGACCACCAGGCGCGAATTCTGCGCGTCCAGCGAGATGCCGACCGACAGGATGTCGATCAGCAGCAGTTGCAGGATGCGCGAGATCATCGACAGGAAGGTGGTGCTGTCCTCCGTATGATCGACCGCCAGGCAAACGCTGGCCTTCTTGGCCAGCGGCGAGTTGCTGGCGGTGATGGCGATGACGTCGGCGCCGGCCGCACGCGCGGCATCCACCGCCGCCAGCAGGTCCGGCAGCTTGCCGGAATTCGAAATCGCGATCACCACATCGCCTGGATTCAGCAGCTCGGCGGCCAGCGTCAGCAGATGCGAATCACCATACGCCGAAGTCGGAATGCGGAAGCGGAAGAATTTGTGCTGGCCGTCCAGCGCCACCACGCGCGAATTGCCCATCGCATAGAACTCGACCCGCTTGGCCTTGGCCACCAGCGCAATCGCCTTGTCCAGCGAACGCACGTCCAGCTGATCGCGGAATTTCAGGATCGCCGAAACGGTATTGTCGATCACCTTCGCGCTGAGGTCGTGCGTGCTGTCGCTGACGCGCACCTGGCTGTGCCGCACCGGTATCGCGCCGGTCAGGCTGCTGGCGAACTTCAGCTTGAAGTCGGCCAGTCCGAGGAAGCCCAGCGAGCGGCAGAAACGAATCACGGTCGGCTGGCTGACTTCGGCCAGACGCGCGATGTCGGCAATCGGCTCGTTCAGCACCAGGCGCGGCTGTTCCAGCACCAGTTGCGCGACGCGCTGCTCGGCCGGCGTCAGCTCGTGTTGCAGATGCTGCACGCGCTCCATCAGCGTATTGGCGCCGCTGCGTCCGCGCAGGTGCTCGGATAGTATCGTTGCGACGCCGTAGAACGCCGGATTCGGCGTGGTAATCACGTAAGTCGGAATCTCCGCCAGGTAACTGGTGAAGCGGCCCTTGGCTTCGAAGCGTGCGCGGAACGGCGAGGTGGTGAACCAGTCGCCCAGGCGCGGCACGATGCCGCCGCCGATGAACATGCCGCCGAATGCGCCCAATGTCACCGCCAGGTTGGCGGTGGCGCCGCCCAGCATGGCGCAGAAGCATTCCAGCACTTCCAGGCACAGCGGGTCTTTGTCGGTCAATGCGCCGGAGATGATTTCCTGCGAGCTCAGGTCGCGCACCTGGCGGCCGTTGCGCTTGGCAATCGCGCGGTAGATGATTTCCATGCCAGGGCCGGAGATCAAACGCTCGGTCGATACGTGCGACCAGGTTTGCCAGGCGTATTGCAGGATCGCGTATTCGCGCTCGTCGGCTGGCGCGAAGTTGGTGTGACCACCTTCCGAGCCCAGCGTGACGAAACCGTCGACCGTCGGGATCACGCCCGACACGCCGAGGCCGGTGCCGGGGCCAAGCACGCCAATGACGGAATTCGATGCCGGCTTGCCGCCGCCGACCTGCATCAGGTCGGCCGGCTTCAGGCCCGGCAGCGACATTGCCAGCGCAGTGAAGTCGTTCACCACCAGCAGCGTGTGCAGGCCAAGCGCGCGGCGCACTTCGTCGGTGGAAAATTCCCAGTCGCGGTTGGTCATGCGGATGTAGTCGCCGCTGACCGGGTTGGCCACAGCCAGCGCCGCGTGATTCAGATTGACGCCAGCATGGTCCGACAGGTAGGAGCGCAGCATGGCGACGATGTCTGGATAGTCGTCGCACTTCAGCACGCGCACGGCGCGGAACTCGCCGGGGGCGGTCTGCAAGGCAAAGCGGGCGTGGGTGGCGCCGATGTCGGCCAGCAGGCGCGGGCCGTCGGCAAAGGCGGTACGGTTGAGTTTTTGATCCACTTCAGCTTGTTTCATCATCGATTCAGTCAAAACAGTTGGCGGAAGCATACCCGAAATGTTGATTTACCACTACGCCGCAAGTCATTTCGCCCAGTGGGCGGAATGACGGATTACTGCGCGTAGCCGAACCAGGCGCCGTATGGCGGCAGCTGTACTTTGCCGCCGGCGGCGCTGCCCGGCAGGCCGTGGCCTTGCAGCGCTTCGGCGTCCTGCGATGCCGGCAGGTCCACCGTCTGTGCCTCGCCACTCAGGTTGAACACCGCTAGGATGCTGCGCTCACCCGCCAGATCGCGGCGCAGCGCCAGCACGCTGTCCTGCGTATCGAAGAAGGCGATCTCGCCGCGCAGCAGTTGCGGATGCTGGCGGCGCCACGCGGTGAATGCACGGGTGAAGGCCAGCGACGATTGCGCATCCGCCTCCTGCACCGAAGCCGCCTTGGCCAGGTGATCCGGCGATACCGGCAACCACGGCTTGCCGGTGGTGAAGCCGCCATTGGCTTCATCGGTCCACGCGATCGGCGTGCGGCAGCCATCGCGGCCCTTGAACTCCGGCCAGAAGGTGATGCCATACGGATCTTGCAGCAGCTCGAACGGCACGTCCGCTTCGGCGAAGGCCAGCTCATCGCCCTGGTACAGGCACGGCGTGCCTTTCAGCGACAGCTGCATCGCCAGCGCCAGCTTGGCAAACGCCTGTGGCGCGCTCGGGCCGCCCCAGCGCGACGCTACGCGCGGCACGTCGTGATTGCCGACCGACCACGAGGCCCAGCCGCCCTTCACACGTTTCTCGAACTGCTCGACCTGCTCGCGGATGTAGTGCGACGACAGCAGGTTGACCAGCAGGTTGAAGCTGTACGCCATGTGCAGCTTGTCGCCGCCTTCGGTGTACTCGGCCATCGTCGCCAGCGAATCGTCGGAGCCGACTTCGCCGATCGATACCGCCTTGTACTCATCCAGCAGCGCGCGCAGCTTTTGCAGGAAGGGCACGTTCTCCGGCTGGGTCTTGTCGAAGTTGTGCGCCTGCATGCCGTATGGATTGACGTCGGTGACAGTGATCGAGTCGCGGTTGGTGGCCGGCGGGTTGTCACGCAGCTGGCGGTCGTGGAAGTGGTAGTTGCTGGCATCCAGACGGATGCCGTCGACGCCGCGCTCCAGCCAGAAACGCAGCGCGTCCAGGTGCGCCTGTTGCACGGCCGGGTTGTGGAAGTTCAGTTGCGGCTGGCTGGTCAGGAAGTTGTGCATATAGTACTGGCGGCGGCGCGTGTCCCACTGCCAGGCCGAGCCACCAAACACCGACAGCCAGTTGTTCGGTGGGTTGCCATCGGCTTTCGGATCGGCCCAGACGTACCAGTCGGCTTTCGGATTGTCGCGGCTGGAACGGCTTTCCTTGAACCAGGCGTGATCTTCGGCGGTGTGCGCCATCACCTGGTCGATCATGATCTTCAGGCCGAGGCTATGCGCCGTGGCGACCAGCGTGTCGAAATCGGCCAGCGTGCCGAACAACGGATCGACGTCGCAGTAATCGGCGATGTCGTAGCCAAAATCTTTCATCGGTGATTTGAAGAAAGGCGAAATCCACACGATGTCCACGCCCAGCGATGCGATATAGTCCAGCTTTGCCGTAATCCCCGGAAGATCGCCCACGCCATCGCCATTGCTATCCATGTAACTACGTGGGTAAACCTGGTAGATGATCGCATCGCGATACCAGTCTGGAGAGTGCGGGGAGACTTGAGTAAGTTGCTTAGTCATAAGAGAATCCGGGGTTGGCTGTCTGGTGTATTTGATTTTGTAGAGAATATACATCACGAAAACAGTTTTTTCAATCATGGACCCGCTAGGCGATTATCATAAATAATCGTTTAAAAACAAACTCTTGGGAATTTTTACCGGAATTTTCAAGATAAAAATAGTAGTCAAACTACACAAATACAGGAGTGAATATAGTGAGCAACAACGGCAACGGGCCGATGCCCCGGCAAATTCCCTACATCATCGCCAACGAAGGCTGCGAACGTTTCAGCTTCTATGGCATGCGCAATATCCTGACGCCTTTCTTGCTCAGTACACTGCTGTTATTCATTCCGATCGGCGACCGCACTGCCGAAGCCAAGCACATCTTCCACACCTTCGTCATCGGCGTGTATTTCTTCCCGCTGCTGGGCGGCTGGATCGCCGACCGTTTCTGGGGCAAGTACAAGACAGTGTTCTGGTTTTCGCTGATCTACGTGGCCGGCCATGCCTGCCTGGCCATCTTTGAGCACAACCTGGAAGGCTTCTACTTCGGCCTGGCGCTGATCGCCTTCGGCTCGGGCGGCATCAAGCCGCTGGTGGTGGCCTTTGTCGGCGACCAGTTCGATCAGACCAACAAGAACCGCGCCAAGCTGGTGTTCGACGCTTTCTACTGGATCATCAACTTCGGCTCCTTCTTTGCCTCGCTGCTGATGCCGGTGTTGTTGCGCGATTACGGCCCAAGTGTTGCCTTCGGCATCCCTGGCCTGCTGATGGCGATTGCCACCGTGGTGTTCTGGATGGGCCGCAAGAAGTATGTGCACGTGCCGCCGGCGGCGCCGAATCCGGATTCGTTCAGCAGCGTCGCCCGCACTGCCCTGCTGGCACGCGCACCGGGCCAATCGCGTCCTGGCCTGATGGTGGCTGGCGCGGGCGCTGTCGCCGCACTGATCTCGCTGTGCATGACGCCGGCCTGGGGCTTCGTCATTGCCGCCTGCACGGCGCTGGTGCTGTTGCTGGCGTTTGGCGGCATCGGCGTGTCGATGCAGCTGGATCGTGCGCGCGGCGTGCATACCGATGCGGCGGTGGAAGGCGTGCGCGCGGTGCTGCGCATCCTGATCGTGTTCGCCATGATTACGCCGTTCTGGTCGCTGTTCGACCAGAAGGCGTCGACCTGGATCGTGCAGGCCAATACGATGGACAGCCCGCTGTTGTCGATCTTTGGCTGGGAATTCAAGCTGCTGCCGGCGCAGATGCAGGCGGTCAATCCCATCCTGGTGATGCTGCTGATCCCGCTGAACAACGTGCTGCTGTTCCCGCTGATGCGCGCAATCGGCATCACGCCGACGCCGCTGCGCCGCATGGGCCTGGGCATTGCGCTGTCGGCTTCGTCATGGGTGGTGATTGGCATGATCCAGCTGTGGATGGACGGTGGCGATCACGTGTCGATCCTGTGGCAGCTGCTGCCGTATGCCTTGCTGACGCTGGGTGAAGTGCTGGTGTCCGCCACCGGGCTGGAGTTCGCCTACAGCCAGGCGCCGGCGTCGATGAAAGGCATCATCTTGAGCTTCTGGTATCTGGCCGTTACGGTTGGCAACCTGTGGGTGCTGATCGTCAATTCGGCGGTCAAGAATGACGTGGTCGGCGGCTGGATCGCCAGCAGCGGCCTGAGCCCGATCGCCTTCCAGATGTTCTTCTTCGCCGCCTTCGCCGCCGTCGTCACCGCCATCTTCGCCCTGTACGCCACGCGCTACAAGATGGTGGATAATTACCGGAAATCGGCATAACAACAGAGAGGTAGCTATGGCCATTTCATTTGAGCTTGATTCGGAAACAGAACAGCGCTTGAAGGAGCTGGCCAAGCGCACCGGCAAAACGCCCGACTTCCATCTTCAGGAACTTATCGCGCATGGCATCGAGGATCTGGAAGATCTTTATCTAGCCAAGTCCACAATGCAGCGTGTTGCTAGCGGAAAAGAACCCATTTACTCATCAGCCCAGGTCAGGAAAAATCTTGGCCTGGCAGATTGACTACACCCGTCAGGCACAGCGCCAGCTAGCAAAGCTGGACAAGGCCGTCGCGCGGCGAATCCTTGACTATATGGATCAGCAAGTCGGACTCCAGTCCGATCCTCGCTGTTCGGCAAAGCGCTAGTTGGCCAAAAACTCGGCAGCTACTGGCGCTACCGCGTGGGCGATTACCGCATTATCTGCGACATACAAGATAGCGTATTACGCATCCTCGTTATTAACATCGGCCATAGAGGGAAGGTGTATCGATAAACCGCCAACAAAGTAGTAAAACTACAGATTCTGGAGTACCATAATCACCAAATTCACGAGTATTTTGCAGATTTTGTAACTGCACTACTCAATATAGACGATTTGGGAGACGGTATGGCTGGTAAACACGTGGCGGTGGTTGGTTTGGGGGGCGCGCTGGCGCTGTCTTGTTTGACGGCGGTAGCGGCGCCATCGCTGGCGGAGTGCGACGGGGCGTTTGCGACCACGCTGAACGCTGCGCCGGCCGTCGATGCGCGGGCTTATTGGTTGAACCGTCAGTTGATCAAATGGCCGTCCGCTGCCACCGATGGCGTCTTCAAGCTGTATTACTCCGCTGGCGCGCAGTTGCGTGCTGCGCGCGGTGCGCGCGTCACTGGCGCGGATGGCGCCGTCACGCTGTCGCGCTTTGAGGGCGCGGTGCCAGCGGATGCCGCCCAGCGCTTCAAGTTCGTCGGCGCCGGCCCGGTGCTGGCGGCCGCGCAAGCCGATGTCGCCCGTTTGCTGACGCAGCAGGTGCTGCTGGTGCAGGAAGCCGCCGATGGCACCGTGCGCGATGCGACTTCGCTGCAAATCGCCGGCGCGCTGGATGATATCTATGCTGGCGCGGCACAAGCCGATGATCTCGGCGTCACCGTCGGCAAGCGTGACGCCGGCTTCAAGCTGTGGGCGCCAACCGCGCAAAACGTCGCGCTGTGCACCTACGACAGCGGCAGCAGCAAGGCCGCCGCCATCACGCCGATGACGCGCGACGCCGCCACCGGCATCTGGTCCGCAAGCGCCGGCCGCGATGGCCAGTATTATCAATACCTTGTCGACGTGGTTGCGCCATCGGCTGGTTTGGTGCGCAATCTGGTCACCGATCCTTATTCCGTCAGCCTGACGACAGACTCCAAACGCAGCTACATCGTCGACCTGAACGCCGCGAAACTCAAGCCCGCCGGCTGGGACAAGACAGCCGCACCAGCGAAAGTCGCCGCGCAAACCGACATGACGGTCTACGAACTGCATGTGCGCGACTTCTCGATCAACGACCACACCGTCAGCGCGGCCAATCGCGGCAAGTACACAGCGTTCACCGAGACGAAGTCGAACGGCATGAAGCACCTGGCAGCGCTGAGCAAAGCCGGCATGACCGACATCCACCTGCTGCCGGTGTACGACATCGGCAGCGTGCCGGAACAAGGCTGCGTCGTGCCGCAGATCCCCCCGGCCGCGCCGGACAGCGACACGCAGCAAGCCGCCGTCGAAAAGGTAAAGTTCCAGGACTGCTACAACTGGGGCTACGACCCTTACCACTACAACGCGCCTGAAGGCAGCTACAGCACCGATCCCGCCAACGGCGCCAAGCGCATCATCGAATTCCGCCAGATGGTGCAGGCGCTGCACAAGGCCGGCCTGCGCGTTGGCATGGACGTGGTCTACAACCACACCTACATCGCCGGCCAGAACGAGAAATCGGTATTGGACCGCGTGGTGCCCGGCTACTACCACCGCCTCAACGCCAAGGGCGACATCGAACGCTCGACCTGCTGCGACAACACCGCCACCGAAAACCTCATGATGGGCAAGCTGATGGTGGATTCGACTGCGCTGTGGGTCAAGCACTACAAGATCGACTCCTTCCGCTTCGACCTGATGGGCCATCAGCCGCGCGCGACGATGGAACAGTTGCAAGCCCGCGTCGGCAAGCAGATCAACCTGATCGGCGAAGGCTGGAACTTCGGCGAAGTGGCCGATGGCGCGCGCTTCGTGCAAGCGTCGCAGCTGTCGCTGAACGGCAGCGGCATCGGCACCTTCAGCGACCGCGGGCGCGACGCCGTGCGTGGTGGTGGCGCCGGCGACAGCGGTGTGCAGCTCATCACGCAGCAAGGCTACATCAATGGCCTGGTCTACGACGCCAACGAACAGGCTTCCAGGCGTCCGCTGGCGGACCTGCTGCAAGCCTCGGACATGGTGAAGGCCGGCCTGGCCGGCACCATCCGCAGCTATCCGCTCACCACCACCGATGGCCGCACCGTCGCACTGCAAGACATCGTCTACGGTGGCAACCAGCCGGCCGGATACGCCAGCGAGCCGGGTGAAACCGTCAACTACGTCGAGAACCACGACAACCAGACGCTGTACGACATCAACGCCTTCAAGCTGCCGCAAGCCACCACCGCACGCGAACGCGCGCAGGTGCAGATGCTGGGCGCCGCCATCAACGCCTTCAGCCAGGGCGTGGCTTACTTCCACGCAGGCTTCGACATCCTGCGTTCCAAATCGCTGGACCGCAACAGCTTCGAGTCCGGCGACTGGTTCAATCGGCTAGACTGGACCTATCAGGACAACTACTACGGAACCGGCCTGCCGCCGGCCGCCGACAACAGCAAGGACTATGCGCTGATCAAGCCTATCCTGCGCAACGCCGCCATCAAGCCAGCGCCAGCGGACATCGCCTGGGCGCGCGACGCCTTCCGCGACCTGCTGTCCATCCGCTCCAGCAGCACGCTGTTCCGCCTGCGCAGTTCCGAAGACATCAAGCAGCGCCTGCGCTTCTTCAATAACGGCCCGCAGCAGGTGGCGACCGTGATCGCGGCGCACATCGACGGCAAGGGCTATCCAGGCGCGCGCTTCAAGTCGATCATCTACCTGATCAACGTCGACAAAACAGCGCAGACGATCACCGTGGCGGAAGAAAAGAATCGCAACTACGCGCTGCATCCTGTTCACACCGGCATCGCCGCAGCGGACAAACGCGTGGCCTCGGAAGCCAGGTATGACAAGACCAGCGGAAGCTACACGATCCCTGCACGCAGCGCGGTGGTTTTCGTCGAACATTGATGACCGCAAGGCGTCCAGATGTTTAGTGGAAGGTGCTAAACAAGGACATTCCGCCCAGGCGGCGGCGCGAGGCTGCTACACTGGTCCGTCGCCAGCCGCCTCTTGTCCCGGATATGAAACTGTTGAAACTGTATACGCTTGTACTGCCAGCCTTGCTGGTCACGCTCACCGCCTTCGCCGAGCCTGTCAAAGATCCGGTCGAATGGGTCAATCCGCTGATGGGCACAGCAAGCAAGCCGGAACTCTCCAACGGCAATACCTATCCCACCATCGCCCTGCCATGGGGGATGAATTTCTGGACGCCGCAAACCGGCAAGATGGGCCATGGCTGGACCTATACCTACGACGCCGACAAGCTGCGTGGCTTCAAGCAGACGCACCAGCCATCGCCATGGATGAATGATTACGGCCAGTTCGCCATCATGCCGGTGACGGGCAAGCTGCGCTTCAATCAGGACGATCGCGCCAGCTGGTTCTCGCACAAGGCGGAAGTGGCCAAGCCTTACTACTACAGCGTCTATCTGGCGGACGCCGACGTCACCACCGAAATCACGCCGACCGAACGCGCCGCACAGTTTCGCTTCACCTGGCCGAAGACCGATGAGGCCTGGGTGGTGGTGGACGCCTACGACAAGGGCTCTTATATCAAGGTGCTGCCGGAGCAGCGCAAGATCGTCGGCTACAGCACCCGCTATGCACGCGGCCCGCTGCCGAAGAACTTCAAGAACTACTTCGTCATCTACTTTGACAAGCCATTTACGTCCACCCACATCTGGAGCGGCGACAAGCTGGTGGAAGGTGTGACCGAACTGGCCAGCGCACACAGTGGCGCGGTGGTCGGCTTCAAGACCGAAAAAGGCGAGAAGGTTGGCATGCGGGTTGCCTCGTCCTTCATCAGCGAAGAACAGGCGGAGCTGAACCTGAGGCGCGAACTGGCCAGCGACAGCTTCGACACCACCGCGCAAAAGGGCAAGGATATCTGGAACAAGACGCTGAGCCGCATCAGCGTTGAAGGCGGCAGCGTCGATCAGACGCGCACCTTCTATTCCAGCTTGTACCGCATGCTGTTCTTCCCGAACAAGCTGTACGAGATCAACGCCAACAACCAGATCGTCCACTGGAGCCCTTACAACGGCGAGATCCTGCCCGGCTATATGTTTGCCGGCACCGGCTTCTGGGACACCTTCCGCGCGCTCTATCCCTTCCTCAACCTGATGTACCCGTCGATCAACAAGGAGATGCAGGAAGGCCTGGCCAATGACTTCAAGGAAGGCGGCTGGTTGCCGGAATGGTCCAGTCCCGGCCTGGCCAATGTCATGATCGGCAATAACTCGGCCTCGGTGGTGGCGGAAGCCTACATCAAGGGCCTGCGCGGCTACGATATCGACACCTTGTGGCAGGCGCTCAAGCACGGCGCCAACAACGAGGGGCCGATGGACGCCGTCGGCCGCAAGGGCGTCAGCTACTATAACGAGCTGGGTTACGTGCCCTACGACGTCAAGATCAACGAGAACGCTGCGCGCACGCTGGAATATGCCTACGACGATTTCGCCATCTGGCAGCTGGGCAAAGCGCTGGGCAAGCCGGAATCGGAAATCGGCATCTACAAGCAGCGCGCCATGAACTACAAGAAGCTGTTCGATCCGGAGTCTGGCCTCATGCGCGGCAAGAACCAGGATGGCAGCTTCCAGTCGCCATTCAATCCCTTCAAGTGGGGCGATGCTTTCACCGAGGGGAATAGCTGGCACTACACCTGGTCGGTCTTCCAGGACATCAACGGCCTGATGGAGCTGATGGGCGGGCGCGAAAAGTTCGTCGCCAAGCTGGATCAGGTGTTCACGCTGCCGCCCATCTACGACGAGAGCTATTACGGACAGGTGATCCACGAAATCCGCGAAATGCAGATTGCGAACATGGGCCAGTACGCGCACGGCAACCAGCCTATCCAGCACATGATCTACCTGTATGGCTATGCCGGCGCGCCGTGGAAGACGCAATACTGGGCGCGCGAAACCATGAACCGCATGTACAAGCCGACACCGGACGGCTACTGTGGTGATGAAGACAACGGCCAGACCTCGGCTTGGTATGTGTTCTCCGCGCTGGGCTTCTATCCGGTCACGCCGGCGGTGCCGCAGTATGTGGTGGGTGCACCGCTGTTCAAGAAAGCCACGCTGCATCTGGAGAACGGTAACACCATCACCATCAACGCGCCGTCCAACAGCGACGAACGCCGCTACGTGAACACACTGAAGGTGAATGGCAAACCGTATGCCCACAACTGGCTCGATCACACCGCGCTGCAAAAAGGCGCGGTACTGGACTTCGACATGCGCGCACAGCCCAACCAGAAGCGCGGCACCGCGCCGGCAGATGCGCCTTATTCGATGTCGGCACCATCAGGCGGGTGACAAAGCTGTCGATTGTAAATTTTTATGAGCATGATTGAAACTGGTTTCAAGCGCGCAAATCCGTCTCGTGATACCATGTGATTTCCTTGTGGAAATAAAGTTTATATTTTCACCATCCTGAGCCTTATCCCGCTCCCGATCCTCGACAGTGCCCCGCCCCGCATTGCGCCTGACCTGCTTTACGGACCCGCATATGCCGACTTCCTGTTTAACTGTCGAGGCACGCCGCCTCGACGCACTGTACAAACTGAATTTGCTGGACACACCCGCCAGCGAAGCTTTTGATCGCATCACGCGCATGGCAGCCAACCTGTTCAAGCTGCCAATTGCCGCCATCTCGCTGACCGATGCCGATCGCCAGTGGTTCAAGTCGCGCGTCGGTGTCGAACATGATTCGATTCCGCGCATGCGCGCACCGTGCGGCCAGGTGGCCGACAGCAGCGATGTATTGGTGATCCCCGACCTGGCGCAGGACGATTATTATCGCAACAGCGTGCTGGCGGAAAAAGGCATCCGCTACTACGCAGGTGCTCCGCTGACCACCACCGACGGCCATTGCCTCGGCGCCATGTGCGTGCTTGGCACCGAACCGCGCGACACCACGCCCGAGGAACTGACAGCGCTATGCGATCTGGCCGGCATGGTGATGGCGCAGATCGAATTGCAGCACGCGCTGGGCCGCGTCGACGCCGTCAGCGGCCTGCCCAACCGCCACCAGTTCATCGAGGACTTCGACGACCTGCAACTGGACGCCGGCGAAGGCGAACAGCGGCTGGCAGTGCTGCTCAACCTGGCCACGCCGGACCAGCTGACGCACGCCGCACGCGCCATGAAGTCGACCTACCTGGACGAGCTGGTGACCGAGGGCGCGCGCTGGCTGCGTGCGGAAATCGGTCCGGGCCACCGCATGTATCACGTCGCCACCGCGCAGTTCATGCTGCTGTCGTCACCCGGCGAAACGCTGGCAAGCTGGCTGCCGCGCGTGGAAGCACGCATGCAGAAGGCGCAGATCATCGCCCGCTCGCATCACATGGCCACGCCATCGGCCGGCGTGGTGCCGTTTGATGTCAACCATGACGACGCCCTGTCGGTGTTGCGCAAGGCGCGCAGCGCCGCCTTTGACGCCATGGCCAGCCCCAATCACGTGGCGGTATATTCGCAGGAAGAGGATGCGCTGTACCAGCGCCGATTCAGCCTGCTCAACGACTTTAGCGCGGCGCTGCAAAGTCGCGATCAGTTGCGTCTGGTGTTCCAGCCGCGTATCGATGTCGCCAGCGGCGAGTGCATCGGCGCAGAAGCGCTGCTGCGCTGGATTCATCCGACGTTGGGCGCCATCGGTCCGGCCGAATTCATTCCCATCGTCGAACGTTCGGGACTGGCACAGGCCACCACCGCCTGGGTGCTGGAAGAGGCGCTGCGCCACCAGCAGGCCTGGCGGCACGCCGGCCTGGCGTTGCAGGTGTCGGTGAACGTATCGGCGGCCAACCTGACCGAGAACGGTTTTGCCGCCAGCGTGGCGGCCTGCCTGGCGCGTCATCATCTGCCGGCAGATTGTTTGGAACTGGAAATCACCGAAAGCGCCATCATGGAACAACCGGTGAAAGCGCATGCGACGCTGGCGGAAATCGCCGCGCTGGGCGTCGGCCTGGCCATCGACGATTTCGGCACCGGCTACAGCAGCCTGTCCTATTTGCAGAAGATGCCGGCCGACGTGGTCAAGATCGACCAGTCCTTCATCCGCAACCTGGAGCGCGATACGCGCCAGCAGGCGCTGGTGACGGCGATGATTACGCTGTCGCAGGATCTCGGCCACCGCGTGGTGGCCGAAGGCGTGGAAAGCGATGCGGTGCTGGCGTTCCTGCGCCACGCCGGTTGCGAGGAGGCGCAGGGCTACCTGTTTGCCGCCCCGCTGGAAGCGGCGGATTTTGCCGCTTATTCCTGCCCGATCAGCACCAGCGCATTGCGCGTGCCGAAGTTGACGCTGTCGCCGCGTACCACGGCGGTCTTGCCGGAGTAGTAGTCCTTCACCCGCTGGCCATTGGCGAATACGCCATGCAGCTTGATGGTGGTGGATTTGTTGGTTGGCAGGTCGAGCGCCACCACTACCTTGTCGCGCAGGCCGTCCTTGTCGTAGGTGCGCTTGAAAACATACGGTTTCGCTTGCAGCTGCTGGTGCACGCCGGCGCCGACTGAAACGTGCGCCTTGCGGAACTGCCCCAGCTTGGCCCAGTGTGCGCGCACATCGCCGATCCTGTAGCCATCGCGCACGACGTTTTGCGCCAGTTCATTCCAGTTCATGAAGGAGCGCAGCTTGGCGTCGCCGCTGGCTTCCGCGATATCCAGCTTGCGTGCGGTTTCGTCGCCGTAGTAGATCTGCGCGGCGCCCGGCGCCAGCAGCAGCTTGGTGGCGCTTTCAAACGGCTTCTTGCGCGACGGGTCAAATGGCGCACCGTCGTCATGCGAATCCAGATAGTTCAGCACCGAATAGCCGTTCAGGCGTCCGCCGTGCAGCGCGTTCGAGTAGCTGCTGAAAATGCTTTCGTAGTCCTTCTCCGCATCCTTCACCAGCGAGAAATTGATCATGCTGTTGAAGTTGGCCTGATAGTAGTTGACGCTCTGGCCGCCGCCCAGGTCGTGATACAGACCGTCGCTGATCTTGTAGTTGTAGACTTCCGCTGTGGTGTAGAACTTGTCATCGCCCAGCTTCTTGTCCGGGTTGGCCTTCTTCCAGTCCTCGAAGGCGATGGCGGCTTCCTTCTGCAGTTCCTTCCATACTTTCGCTTCCACGTGCTTGACGGTGTCCGCGCGGAAGCCATCGACGCCGTATTTGCGGATCCAGTCGGTGTGCCACTTGATCAGGTAGTAGCGCGGCGCGCGCGGGTAGCCGGTGCGGGCGAAGAATTCGTTGAGGCTCTTGATCTCCTGCTCGAAACGGCCTTCCTGCTGCCACTTGGCCATCAGTCGTTCCGGCAGTTCGACCGGCTGGTCGCTCTCGGTCAGGAAGTCCGGCAGGTTCTTCACCAGCGTGCATTCGATGGTGGTCCTGGCATCCTTGTAGGTGCATTGCGGCGCGGTGCGCACCCACTCTTTTGGCCATACCGGATCGACGTCGGTGACCGGGCCGGTGTGGTTCATCACCACATCCAGCAGCACGCGGATGCCGCGCGCGTGCGCCGCGTCGACCAGGTTGCGGAAGTCGTTCTCGGTGCCGAGGTTGGCGTCGACGGCGGTGAAGTCGGATGCCCAGTAACCGTGGAAGCCGTAGGATTTGCCGGTGCCTTCATCGGTGCCGGCATGGATCTGCTCCACCGGCGGCGTGATCCAGATGGCGTTCACGCCCAGGCTGTCGAAATAGCCTTCGTTGATCTTGTTGATGACGCCGGCCAGGTCGCCGCCCATGTAGCCGCGCAGCGGCGCAGCATCCTTCTGGCGGTCGTAGGCCAGGTCGTTGCCGGTGAAGGCATTGCTGAAACGGTCGGTCAGCAAGAAATAGACGGTCGCATTCTCCCACAGGAATGGCTTCGGCTTTTCGGCGGCGTATGCCGAGGTCGTGGCCAGTGCCAGGGTCAATGCGAGTGTCGTCAATTTCATGCTGTCGTCCTTTATGTTGTTACGGTGGGATGGGCGCGGCCGGTCCAGTCGGCAATGCCGGCGACCTGCTCGGCGATCAATATCAGCGGATACAGCGCCTGCTGCGTCGGCAGATGGTGGAAGGCCGGATCAGGTTCATAGCGTTCCAGGTAGACGCGCAGCGTCGCCCCTTCGGTGCCGGTGCCCGACAGGCGGAACACCACGCGCGAACCGTTGGTCATCACGATGCGCACGCCCTGCTGCTTCGATACCGAACCGTCGACCGGATCGGTGTATTCAAAATCGTCCGCCAGCGCCACCACGTAGTGGCCCAGGTCCTGCCCCACCAGCGTGGCGAGCTTGACGCGCAGGGAAGCCATCAGTTCATTGGCGGCGTGGGTTTCCACCGCCTCGTAGTCGTGGCGCGAATAGTAATTGCGGCCGAAGCGTGCCCAATGCTCGCTGACCAGCTGCTCGACCGATTTGCCGCTGGCCGCCAGCAGGTTAAGCCAGAACAGCACTGCCCACAGGCCGTCCTTTTCGCGGATGTGATCCGAGCCGGTGCCGTAGCTTTCCTCGCCGCATAGCGTGGCCTTGCCGGCGTCCAGCAGGTTGCCGAAGAACTTCCAGCCGGTCGGCGTTTCGAAGCACGGGATGCTCAGCGCCTGCGCCACGCGGTCGGCCGCCTGCGAGGTTGGCATCGAACGGGCAATGCCTTTCAGGCCGGCGCGGTAGCCCGGCGCCACGGTCGCATGTGCGGCCAGCACGGCCAGACTGTCGGATGGCGTGACGTCGAACTTGCGGCCGAGGATCATGTTGCGGTCGCCGTCGCCATCGGAGGCGGCGCCGAAGTCCGGCGCATTATCGGCGGCCATGATGTCGATCAGCTGGGCGGCGTTGACCGGATTCGGGTCCGGGTGGTGGCCGCCGAAATCTTCCAGCGGCACGGCGTTGATGACGGTGCCTGCCGGCGCGCCAAGCTCGTCTTCGATGATGGCCTTGGCATACGGGCCGGAGACGGCGTGCATGCCGTCGAAGCACATGCGGAAACCGCCGGCGAACAGCTTGCGGATGGCGTCGAAATCAAACAGCTGCTGCATCAGGTCCGCATAGTCGGCTACCGGATCGATCACCTCGACCTCGGTGTCTTCGACGCGGGTGGCGCCGAGGCGATTCAGGTCGATCTCGGCCGCATCGCTGATGCGGTAGGCGCTGATGGTTTCGGTGCGGTGGAAAATCGCTTCGGTGACGTTCTCCGGCGCCGGGCCGCCATTGGCGATGTTGTACTTGATGCCGAAGTCGCCGTCCGGGCCTCCGGGATTGTGGCTGGCCGACAGCACGATGCCGCCCAGCGCGCCGTGCTTGCGGATCACGCAGCTGACGGCCGGCGTCGACAGGATGCCGCCCTGCCCCACCAGCACCCTGGCAAAGCCGTGCGCCGCCGCCATGCGCAGGATGGTCTGCACCGCGCTGCGGTTATGGAAACGGCCATCGCCGCCCAGCACCAGCGTCTTGCCTTGCACATCGCCCAGCGTGTCGAACACGCTCTGGACGAAGTTTTCAAGATAGTGGGCCTGCTGGAAAACCGTGACTTTCTTGCGCAGGCCGGAAGTACCCGGCCGCTGGCCGGGGAAAGAAGTAGTATTGATCGTCGTGATGCTCATGTTCGCTCCGCATAGGTAGGTGAATGCCTTATCTCGCGAACAATATTACATCAGACAGGGTCCGCTTCGTCGCGCACTATGAGGGTCAACACACCGGCAATGACCATGCACACGCCGCCCAGCATCAGCGTCTTGACGCTATGCCCCGCAAACCAGTGTTTGGTGACAAAGCCGAGCACCAGGCCGCTGACGATCTGCGGGATGACGATGAAGAAATTGAACACGCCCATGTAGTAGCCCATGCGGTCCGACGGCAGCGAGCCGGCCAGGATCGCGTACGGCATGGTCAGGATGCTGGCCCAGGCGATGCCGACGCCGATCATCGGGTAGAACAGCGTGTTCAGGTCGTGAATCGCATAGATGCTGAACAGGCTGACGCCACCGATGACCAGGCAGGCCAGGTGCACGAACTTGCGGCTGGTGTAGCGCGCGAACACCGGCAGGATGAACGCCGCCAGCGCCGAGACGCCACCGTACACGGCAAACATCACGCCCACATGGTTGCCGGCTTCCTGGAAGGCGGTCGATTGCGCGTCGGCGGTGCCGAAGACGTTTTCGCTGACGGCGTTGGTGGTGTAGATCCACATCGCGAACAGGGCGATCCAGGTGAAGAACTGCACCACAGCCAGTTGCACCATGGTCTTCGGCATTTTGGTGAAGCCGCTGAAGATTTCGGTCAGCGCCTTGCCCAGCCCCTTGTTGCGCTGCTGCGCGGCGCGGAACGCGGCCAGGTCTTGCGGTGGCAGTTCCTTGGCGGTCAGCACGGTCCACAACACCGCCAGGAAGTAGACGGCGCCGCCGGCGTAGAAGGAATAGCGCACGGTCTCTGGAATCGTGCCGTTGATGGCTTCATTGCTGACGCCAAAGTGGGTGAAGATGGTTGGCAGCAGCGAGGCGATCACCGCGCCCCAGCCAATGAAGAAGGTTTGCATCGCGAAGCCGGCGGTCTGCTGGCGTGGACCCAGCTTGTCGCCGACGAAGGCGCGGAACGGTTCCATCGAAACGTTGATGGCGCCATCCAGCAGCCACAGGACCACCACCGCCATCCACAGCGACGTGGAATTCGGCATCAGGAACAGCGCGATCGACGCCAGCAAGGCGCCGATGAAGAAGAATGGGCGGCGGCGGCCCCAGGTCGGGTGCCAGGTGTTGTCGCTCAGGTGGCCGATGATCGGCTGCACCAGCAGGCCGGTGACCGGCGCGGCCAGCCAGAACAGCGAGAGCTCGTCGGGATTCGCGCCCAGCGTGGAGAAAATCCGGCTGACGTTGGCGTTTTGCAGCGCAAAGCCAAATTGAATGCCGAAGAAGCCGAGGCTCATATTCCACAGCTGCCAGAACGACAGGATGGGCTTGTTGTGGCTGGAAGAATGCATGCTGCGCGTCCCGATTTTAAAAATTTGTAGCAAAATAACACGCTGACCTATGCGTGTCAATCTCAAGAACTTCCTAGTAAAATAAAGGGAAAAGCCTGTTCAGAGGGCTGGCTATGGTGTCAAATGTAGCCAAACAACAAAACCCCAGACAACCACTGAGACCGAGTTCATGACCATTAACTCCTTTGCAACAATGGCCGCCGTTACGCTGCTGGCCAGCCAGACCGCGCTGGCGCAAAACGCCGACCGCAAGTTCGACAGCGTCGCCCAGCGCGACGGCCACCTGGAAGTCCGCACCAGCGACGGCAGCTACCTGATCAAGCCCTACTCTGCCGGCATCATCGAAACCACCTTCGTGCCGAACGGCGAAAGCGCCGATCCGGCGTCGCACGCCGTGGTGCTGGCGCCGCAAGCCGTCAAGACCTCGCTCAAGCAAAAAGCCGGCAGCATCGAATATGCCACACCTGGGCTGGTGGTCACCATTACCAAGTCGCCCTTCCGCATCGCTTATGCATACAAGGGCAAGCCGCTGGTCGCCGAGAAGCGCGGCTACATCCGCGTCAAGGACGATGTGGCCACCGGCAGCAAGGATATCAACAAAGGCGAGGCGCGCGAACTGGAAGCCATCGAGTTCGCGCTGGACAAGAACGAGGCCTTGTACGGCGCTGGTTCGCGCGCGGTCGGCATGGACCGTCGCGGCCATCGCTTCACGCTGTATAACAAGGCGCACTACGGCTACGGCGACCGTTCGGAGCTGATGGGCTATACGATGCCGGTCGCGCTGTCGTCGAAACTGTACGCGATCCACTTCGACAATCCGCAGATCGGCTACCTCGATTTCGACAGCAAGAAGAACAACAGCCTGACCTATGAAGCCATTGGCGGCCGCAAGACCTATCAGGTGATCGCTGGCGACACGTGGGAAGACGTAGTCGGCAACTACACCAGCCTGACCGGCAAGCAGCCATTGCCGCCGCGCTGGGCCTTCGGCAATTTCGCCATGCGCTTCGGCTATCACAACGAGAAGGAAGCGCGCGACACGGTCGACAAGTTCATCGCCGACGATATCCCGCTGGATGCGATCGTGTTTGACCTGTACTGGTTCGGCAAGGAAGTCAAAGGCACGATGGGCAACCTGGCCTGGGACAAGGATAGCTTCCCGCAGCCGGAGGCGATGATTGCCGACTTCCGCAACAAAGGTGTGCAGACGGTGGTGATTACCGAGCCGTTTGTGGTCGACACCTCGAAGCGCTGGCAGGAAGCCGTCGACAAGAAAGTGCTGGGCACCGGCGCGGATGGCAAGCCACTGGCGTATGACTTCTTCTTCGGCCACACTGGGCTGATCGATATTTTCAGCCAGCCGGGCAAGGACTGGTTCTGGGATATCTACAAAGGCTTGCGCCAGCAGGGCGTGGCCGGCGTGTGGGGCGATCTCGGGGAGCCGGAAGTGCACCCGACCGAGCTGCGTCACGCCACCGGCACGGCCGACCAGCTGCACAACATCTACGGCCACCAGTGGGCTGGCCTGGTAGCGGAGGGCTATCAGAAAGACTTCCCGGCCGAGCGGCCATTCATCCTGATGCGCGCCGGTTACTCGGGCACGCAGCGCTACGGCATCCTGCCGTGGTCTGGCGATGTCAATCGCGGCTGGGATGGATTGCAATCGCAGCCGGAGATCGCGCTGCAGATGGGCATGCAGGGCCTGGGCTATATGCACTCGGACCTGGGCGGCTTCGCCAATCCGGTGCGGGACGACGAGCTGTATCAGCGCTGGTTGCAGTACGGCGTGTTCCAGCCGGTGTTCCGTCCGCACGCGCAGGAAGAAGTGCCGTCGGAGCCGGTGTATCGCGAAGAGAAGACCAAGGCGCTGGCGCGCGAAGCGATCCGCCTGCGCTATCGCCTGCTGCCGTATAACTACACGCTGGGCTTCGACAACAACCAGCAAGGCTTGCCGCTGATGCGTCCGATGCTGTACGAGGAACCGGGCAACGCCAAGGTACGCGCAATGTCATCGACCTACCTGTGGGGCAAGGACATGCTGGTGACGCCGGTGTTGAAGCGGGGTCAGAAGACGGCTGAGGTCTACTTCCCTGCCCGCAGCGCGTGGTTCGATTTCTACACCGGCGAGCAGCAGGCCGGTGGCGCCACGCGCGCCGTTACGCTGACGCCGGACCATGTGCCGGTCTACGTCCGCGCCGGCGCATTCATCCCGATGGTGAAAGTAGTCCAGACCACGCGCGACTACAACACCCGCAATCTCGAACTGCATTACTGGCACGACGCTTCCGTGCGCAGCGCTGCCGGCAAGCTGTATGACGACGATGGACTGACCGCGCAAGCCTACGAGCAAGGCAAGTACGAGCTGGTACGCTTCAGCAGCAAGCTGCAAGGCAAGGCGCTGTCACTGCGGGTAGCGTCGGAAGTCGGCAAGCAGTATCAGCGTCCGGAACGGGCGATCGCGCTGACCGTGCACAATGTCACCTCGGCACCATCGTCGGTGCGCGTGGACGGCAAGGTCGTGGTCTTCGCCTGGAATGAAAATACCTTCCAGCTCACGGTGGAGCTTCCAGCCAGTGATGCCGCCAACCGCAGCATAAACATAGCGCTGTAATCCAGTTCCCCGCTCACGAAACGGGGAAGCTAGAATGTCGCCATTACCGAATCTTTTACGCAAGAGGGCGCTTTGGCGACATCAAAAAATTCACATCCAAATGCTTCGGACACGAGTCACCTGACTTGGATCGACTTTCTCAAGACCATTTTCGCGGTAGATAAAGTTCGCACGGCAAAACATCTGCACGCAAAATTCTCACTTGAACAACTGGCGAAGTGCGTATCTGCGATATCGGCTGTCTGCTTCGCCATTGGACTACTGTGCACCTCCTTCTACTTTGCCTCCGTTTCGCTTCGCCCGTTCGAGCCTGTCAGCGTACAACAGATATTCCTTGGCGGACTTTATCTTGTACTCACTGGACTGACCCTGCTTGTTCCAGCGCGACTGGGAGTGCGCTCAGTCATTGGCTGGTTGATTCAGTTGGCAGCAGCGATACTGCTAATCTTCGATAAGCAGTTTCTCAATCAGCTGGCCTACCTCATGGGACACAATGGCACGCATATACCCAATAGTCATTTCTCCTTGATTGTCTTCGACAAAGGCGAAGGGCTATTTTTCTTTCTAGCGGCATCGATCGCTTTTCATTCGCTTTCAGCTCATCTGAAAGTAAAACAAGGCATCACCACTCTCAGCGTACTCGTCAGGCTATCAATTAGCGTCCTGGTGTCGCTCCTGGCTTTTAGTACAGCTGTCTACCCACGCATTCCTCTTGCATTGGGTGGCGGAGACTTCCCTGTCATGCGTATAGAATTCGACAAGGACACCCCCTATGTGATCACGTCACGATTCGACATATCGAACAACGTTCCAAAATATCAGGGACACAAATACTATGCGCGTTTACTGCATAGCGAGAAGGATGTGCTGTACCTTACCTCCCTGTTCTGGTACAACAACACCGTAGTTGAGGTACCAAGCAAGCACATCATTGTTGCGGAGTATGGCGACTACAATCCAACTACCTACATCCTTCCAGATTGACGAGTTACCTCCCTGCCTCAGGATTGGGATTTTTCTGGCGATCTTACCAATCTTGCGCAAGCTCAAAGACGGTCCAGCAGTTGCTGTTCGGCGCGGTCGCTCAACACCAGCACCAGTTTGAGGCGCGCGCGCGTCATGCCGACGAAGAGTTTGCGCAGCACCAGCTGGTTCATGTTTTCGAAATCGATTTCGGTAAAGATGATGGCGGGCGCGGACTGGCCCTTGAAGCGGTAGACCGATTCCGCCAGCAAGCCGCCATCGCGGTACTGCGGATTGCCGAACAAGTCGTATTCGCCGGTGAAGGACTTCAGCGTATGCACCTCGCTTAGCTGGTCGAGATGCAGGATCACCGACTTCTCGCGCCCGCGGAACGATGCGATCGCGATGTCATGCCGCGCGAAGCCGGCCGACAGGCATGAGGTGATGGCCTTGCGCGTCTGCGCCAGCATCGCTTCGGTATCGCCGTGCGGATACACCAGTTCTTCGATGTCCGCGCCTTTGAACGGGCTGCCCGCTTCCACCGGCGTTTGCGTTGCGCCGATTGAGGCCAGGATGTCGACGATCTGGCGCGGGCTGCGGTAGTTGGTGTCGGAGTGCATCGTGACCCAGCCGGGCAGCGCCACGCTGTCTTTGCCGTACAGGTTCTGGTTCGGGTCTTCCAGCCAGATCGCGCGGCCGTCCTCCTTCAACATGCGCAGCAGGATGTCGCGCCAGGTCTCGGAGAAGTCCTGGCCCTCGTCGACGATCAGCACGTCGTACCGCCAGTCTTCCGGCAGCTCGGAGGACGCCATCTGCGCTTCGATTTCGCTCCACACATCCGGCGCGGCGTAATTCGGGATCTGTCCGCGCTGGCGGGCAAAGGCGTCGCTCAGCGAATGGAAACTGGTTACCCGGCCGCCAGGCGGCATCAGGCTTTCGATATGATCGGCCAGCGGCCGGTTGTAGCACACGTATAGCGGACGCAGACCGGCGTCGATGGCGGCGCCGTATTCCGATAGCGCCAGCTGCGTCTTGCCGCTGCCGGCCGTGCCCACCACGCGCAGGCGGAACGGCTCGAACTCCAGCCGGTGTGCCCATGTCGCCAGGCCGCCCGACAGCCGCGCCACCATGCGCGCGGCATTACCGATCATCGCGCTGGGATCGGGACGCAGGCTAAGCATATTGCCAAGGAAGCGCGTTACCTTGTCGAACTGCGCGTCCGGCTTGGGATCGGTGACCGGCAAGATGTCGCGTACCATCTGCGCCAGGTTGTGCTTGCTGTTGGCGTCAATGATGTGACGCGGGTCCAGCCCGGCCAGATGCGGCTCGCGCACGATGTAGTCAGGGCAGTACAGCACATAGTCGATCGACAGCTCGGCGCCGAAACGCTCGGTCAGCACGCTGATGGAACGCATGATGTGCTGCGCCACCCTGCGCGGCTTGCCGGCGTACTGCTTCACCAGGCCGTCCGGCGTCTCGTTGAGGAAGCCAGCGATCTGCTCGATCAGCAGCACGCGCCCATTCGGCGCCACGATGACGAAGTCCACCTGATCGAAGGCCGAGTAGCCCTTCTCCACATTGGTCCAGTGGACGCCGTGGTAGATGTGATACGGCGCCTCCGCCAAGGTCGCATTCAGGTAGGCCAGCGTTTCAATCTCACGCGCCGCCGCGCCGGTTGCCGACATCTCTTGCCAGCCAGTAGGGTGAAGATGAGCCATATGGTGAACGCCGTAATAAAAAGCCTATTGTAAAACCAACTCCGGGTATGATTGTGCGCTATCGAACAATCGGTTCGATGGCTTAGATAAAACCCCAGGGAGATGTCTGTGACACCAAAAATTATCAGCACGCTGCTGGCCACCGCCCTCGCAGCCGCCAGCGCCACCGCGCTGGCCGCCCCCACCGCCAAACCGACCGCCGCCGAAGCCGAACGCTTCCTCGCCGACACCGAAGCCAAACTCAATAAGCTGAACAATGAACAGGCCCGCGCCGCGTGGGTCGGCTCGAATTTCATCACCGACGATACCGAAGCGATCGCTTCCTACTTCGCCGAACGCTACCTCAGCGCTTCCGGCGAAGCCGCCATCGGCGCGCGCCGCTTCAATGGCCTGAAGCTGTCAACAGCATCGGCACGCAAGCTGATGCTGCTGCAACAGACCGTGGTATTTGCCGATCCGAAGGAACGCGAGCAGTTCGCCACGCTGCAAGCGGCGCTGAACGGCGCCTACGGCAAAGCCAAATACTGCCCGCAAACCGGCGACTGCATGGCGCTGGGCGAAATGGAAAAAGTGCTGGCCACCAGCCGCGATGAGGCCAAGCTGAAAGAGATGTGGCTGGGCTGGCACGCGCAGGCGCAAGACTACAAGCAGAAATACGCCGACTACATTGCCCTGTCCAACAAGGGCGCGCAACAGATGGGCTTTGCCGACACCGGCGCCCTGTGGCGCTCGCAGTACGACATGCCGCCTGAGGCTTTCTCGGCCGAGATGGAGCGCCTGTGGCAGCAGGTCAAACCGCTGTACGATTCGCTGCACACCTACACCCGCTACAAGCTGCGCGCCACCTACGGCGCCGACGTGGTGCCGCTGACCGGCCCGATTCCGTCCCACCTGTTCGGCAATATGTGGAGCCAGAGCTGGAACAATCTGTACCCGATCCTGAAGCCGGCCAACAGCACCAGCAGCTACGACCTGGGCAAAGTGCTGGAACAGCGCAAGACCGACGCCAAACAGATGACCAAGTATGCCGAGGGCTTCTACACTTCGCTGGGCATGCAAAAGCTGCCGGCGACGTTCTGGGAGCGCTCGCTGCTGACCAAGCCGCGCGACCGTGACGTGGTGTGCCACGCCTCCGCCTGGCCGATGAACGAAAAGGATGATGTGCGCATCAAGATGTGCATCACGCCGACTGCGGAAGACTTCACCACCATTCACCACGAACTGGGCCACGTCTACTACTTCCTCGGCTACACCAGGCAGCCTTTCCTGTTCCGCAATGGCGCCAACGATGGCTTCCATGAAGCCATCGGCGACACCGTGGCGCTGTCGATCACGCCAGCCTATCTGAAGCAGGTCGGCCTGATGGACCAGGAGCCGGACGTCAACGCCGATATCCCGCAACTGCTGGAACGTGCGCTGTCCAAGGTGGCGATCCTGCCGTTTGCCTACACCATGGACAAATGGCGCTGGGATGTCTACGCCGGCAAGACCAAGCCTGCTGATTACGACAAGCGCTGGTGGCAGCTGCGCGAGGAGTACATGGGCATGAAGCGCCCGGCGCCCGGTGATGACGCCAAGGGCTTTGACGCCGGCGCCAAGTACCATGTGGCCGCTGACGTTTCGTACGCACGCTACTTCCTGGCCGACATGCTGCAATTCCAGTTCCACCGTGCGCTGTGCCGCGAGGCCGGCTATAGCGGCCCGCTGAACCGCTGCTCGGTCTACGGCAATGCCAAGGCTGGCGCCAAGCTGCAACAGCTGCTGGAACTGGGCGCGTCGAAGCCATGGCCGGAAGCGTTGAAAGCCATCTCGGGCGAAGACAAGATCGACGGCAACGCGCTGCTCGAATACTTCGCACCGCTGAAGACCTGGCTGGATCAGCAAAACGCTGCTTTCGCAGCGGCCGAGAAGAAGTAAGCCTCCACCAGGGCAGCAGCTCTGCTGCCCTGTTCTGTTTATTCAAAAGCGACGTCTTCAAGACGGAAGCGGAACTTGCGGCGCTCCGGCAGCGTCCAGCCTTCACCGGGAGACGTATCGCGCGGGGCGGCGGGAACCGGTGCCGCAGTTGATGTTACCGCTGTCACCGCGACCACGTCCTGCTGCGGCGCGATTGCCGCAGCAGGATGTGCTTTGCGCACTTCTTCCTGTTCACGGAAGATTTCTCTGCGCAGCACACAAGCCAGCTTGAACTGCTTGTCGCCAGGCCGTCGGATATAGAGGTCGCTCCAGGCATTTCGATTCGAGCGCGCAAACGAGCGAGCGAATTGGTTTGGTGACATTACCTTGCCTTGGTGGACAAGCTGATCGCCCTCAACGCACGCGTAATTGTGCTCTCCGTAGCTCCATGAACGCACAACAGTGCCTTCCGGAAGAAACACGCTTTTCCATTGGTAGCCGTGTAGTCCATTCGGATCGGCAGTCTTGTGGCGTTGCGTCAGGTCGGCCAACCACAACTCTACCGCCGTAGTAATGGCCTCCGAGATGTCTTGCGTGCCCTGGCGGCGTTTCAGTTGTTCAACAAGACTGAGCAGGGTGTCCGTAGGTAGCTGCACACTCACTGTGGTAAACATTCTTTTTTCTCCTCTCTTTTCTTCTCTTTTCTCCTATTTAGATCTGCAGAAGCGAAAAGAGTTCAAAAAAGAGGAAAAGAGAAGAAAAGAGAAGGCGAAGCAGAAGGTTTACCACAGGGAGGCGGTACAGAGAGCCATACCTTGATACCCATGAAAAAAATGGCGTCCCCTGGGACGCCATTCTTGTTTCCGGCTAAATCAGCTTAGAACTTGTAGTTCAGGCCGGCCAGCACGGTGCGGCCGTATTTCGCGTATTCCAGCTGTTGCGAACGGTCGCCGTTGTAGGTCTCGTAGGCGGCGTTGCGCAGGTTGTTAATCTGCAGCACCAGGCCGACACCCTTCATCGCGCCGCTGTTGAAGGTGTAACCAACCTGGAAGTCGATCACGTTTTCACCGACGACATAACGCAGCGTGCGGTCGTTGGAGAAGTTGCCGATCTCACCGACGAAGTCCGAACGGCGACGCTGGCTGACACGGGTTTCGAAACCATCTTTCTCGTAGTAAGCGGTCAGGTTGGTCGTACGCTTCGACAGGCCTGGCAGCGGAATGTTCGAGCCGATATTGCTGCTCGGGTCCTGGATCGAGATCGCGCTTTCGGTGTAGGTGGTGCTGGCGCTGATGCCGAAGCCGTCCAGCGATTTGCTGATCATGTTCAGCGGCATCGAGCCCGACAGTTCAACACCCTTCAGGATACCGCCCTTGCCGTTGTACGCAGCGGTGTAGGTACCGATGTTGGTCAGCGGTGGCAGCGTGCCGGTTGGGTAGGTGGTTGGCAGATAGGCCGAGAAGTCATATGGACGGCCCTGGGTGAAGATGTAGGTATCCAGCTTCTTGAAGAAGCCCGCCACAGCGAAGTACGCCTTCTTGTCGAAGTATTTCTCGTACGAGATATCGAACGCCTTGGCGCGCCATGGATCCAGACGGGCGTTGCCGCCGCTGGCGCCAGGTTCACGCTTGGTGTTGTCGATGCCGATTTCCAGTGCCGAGCGCAGCTGATCGATACGTGGGCGAGCCAGTTGCTTGGCCAGTGCCACACGTACGGTCTGCTGGTTCTCGAAGCCGAACGCCAGGTTCATGCTTGGCAGGTAGTCGGTATAGCTCTTGCCGTCATGCACAGGCTTGACCGGGTTGGTGCCGGCTGCCGCAGTATTGTCGTAGTAACGCGAATCCGACGACTGGTTGGTGTGCTGGATCTGCACGCCGATGTTGCCGCGCAGGCTGACCGATGGGCTCAGTTCAGCATCGATATTGGCCTTGGCGTAGGTGGTGGCGATCTTCTCGTTCACGACCCAGGTTTTCGGAATCAGGTAGTTCAGGTCGTCGACCGGTGCAAACGACATATACTGGCTGACCATGGCTGGCACGTTCCAGGTTGGAATCGAACCGGCGCCGGCGAAGCCGAGGTCGGCCAGGCCGTATTGCAGGTTGCCCGGCACGGAAACGTCCGCGCCCACCAGATTGATCGAACCCTCAGGCTGGCGTTTGCTCTTGCTGCGGTCGGCGTAGTTGATGCCGAAGTCGACGCTGGAGAACGCCTTTTCCCACGAGCCGGTGATCGGCACGTTGATGGCCAGCTTGGCGCTCTTCAGTTCATCTTCGATGCTCGGCGTCTTGCCGTAGCCGGAACCATAGATCGTATTACCGATGTACAGGTTGCTGGCGTTGCCATAGTTCAGGCCTGGAGTCATCTGCGAGAAGCCGCCATTGCCGTACACCAGGTTGACCTTGTCCAGCAGGGCCGAGGCGCCGCCGTTGCTGTATTGCAGATTGTTTTCCAGGCTCAGCTCATCGCGCTTGGCCTTGGAGTAGCTCAGGTCGGCGACAACGCTGAAGTCCTGGGTCTTGAATTCATTGTTCCAGCCGATCGCGCGGATATCATCCTTGCGCTTGTTGTACATGCCGCGCACCAGCGGACGCACATTGTTCATCGTGCCGCTGGCGATGGTGCCGTCGGCGACGGTGACCGGATTGTAGCTGGACTCGCCCTGCGACAGCGAAATCTCCAGCTGGTTGGCGGTTTCTTCAGCCTTGAAGCGCGACGCGTAGACATCCAGAGTGCTGGTCCATTGCTTGTTCGGACGGTATTGCAGCACGCCCATCAGGCCATCACGTTCGTTGCGGCCGCTGCGCGCCACCGCCTTGATGCCGTTGGCGGAGAAGGTGTTGGCCGGCAGGCCGGTGCGCGAGTCCAGCGTCCATGGCTCATACAAGCCGGTTTCATTGGACAGGATAGGCGTTTCCAGGCGGGCGTAGCCCAGTGCGATACCGATCGTGCGGTTGGCGAACTGGTCGATGTAGCTGGCGCTGAAGCGGGTGCCGGTGTCCTTGGCGTTGGCGATCTTGCCCAGCGAGTTCTTCTCGCCACGGGCGTTCAGCGCCACGGTGCGGCCGCTGAAGTTCAGTGGGCGCACGGTTTGCATGTCGATGGTGCCGGACAGGCCCTGGCCAACCAGGCTGGCGTCCGGAGTTTTGTAGACGGTGACGCCAGCCATCAGTTCCGATGGGTACTGGTCGAACTCGACGCTGCGGTTGTCGCCGGTCGAGACTTGCTCGCGGCCATTCAGCAGGGTGGTGGCGAAGTCCGGCGACAGGCCGCGCACCGAGATCACTTGCGCACGGCCGGCAACGCGCTGGGCGGCCAGGCCTGGCAGGCGCGAGATCGATTCAGCGATCGAGACGTCCGGCAGCTTGCCGATGTCTTCGGCCGAAATGGCTTCGACGATCGAGCTGGCGTCTTTCTTGACCGAGATCGCGTCTTCGATACCGCGGCGGATACCGGCCACGGTGACCGACATGACTTTCGGCTCTTCGGCGGCTGGCGCTTCGGCGGCGGTGGTTTGCGCATAGGCTGGCGCGGCGGCAGCAGCGATCAGCAGGGCGCAACCAGCGGCGACAGGTTTCAATGGGAATGCGGTGTGGCTACGCTTATTTGCGAAGATGTTCATTTAATGTCCCCTCTCATGACACAAAATTTAAGTCCCGCAAAGAGCTGCACTACACGGGAACCAAGGAATGACGACGTTCTAAAGACGTTCTGGGGAAGAATTCTGTACTAAAACTAGATTGTGTGTCAATCAAACTTCCCTGCCACTACGGATTACAAGCCTCGCACATCAAGGCTTGCCCTACGATAGCCGCATTGACGTTGTATTTCGGCTACAAGAGAATGATCGCCAACTTGTAGTAGAACTACAGGCCACACACCAAATAGCAGCTTTTATGAAAACAAAACTCACGCTACAACCAGGTTCAGGCAAGCAAATTGACAGGATTTTCCGACGTGAAACTAATTTTGAAGGAAAATAACGAAGAATATGTATCTGGAGTAAATTTTATCGTCGTGAATGCGTTTGATATCGCAGCGATTTACGCGTATTCTCTCGAAAAATCAACGCACTAAGCCTGATCAAGCAAAAAAATACGGGCATGTAGTACGACTACCTAAAACGGAGACCGCATGAAAAAAGCCCTGCTGGCGACCTTATTCGCCGCCCTCACGCCCGCCATCGCCGGCGCCGCACCACACCCCTACCGCATCGATCACATGGATCCGCCGCTGTGGTGGACCGGCATGCACAACAGCAAGCTGCAACTGATGGTACACGGTCCGCAAATTGCGGATCTGGACCCGGCACTGAACTATCCGGGCGTGCGCATCGCCAGCGTATCGCGCGTGGCCAGCCGTAATTACCTGTTTATCGATCTGGAGATCGCCCCCGAGGCCAGGCCTGGCAAGCTGGAGCTGGTATTCCAGCGCGGTACGCAAAGCATCCGCTACCCGTATGAACTGCTGGCGCGGGCAGCCGGCTCGGCGCAGCGCGCCGGCTTCAACAGCGCCGACGCCATTTATCAAGTGATGCCGGACCGCTTTGCCAACGGCGACCAGGGCAACGACAGCGTGGCCCGCTATGCCGACCAGCTGAATCGCGCCGATGGCTCGGGACGGCACGGCGGCGACATACAGGGCATCATCAATCATCTGGACTATGTGGCCGGCATGGGCTTCACCCAGCTGTGGCCGACGCCGCTGCTGGAATCGAATATGCCGCACGGCTCCTACCACGGCTACGCCTCCACCGACCATTACCGCATCGACCCGCGCTACGGCAGCAACCAAGGTTTCCGCCAGCTGGTGACGCAGGCGCGCGCCAAAGGCATCGGCGTGATACAGGACGTGGTGCTGAACCACATCGGCAACAAGCACTGGTGGATGCAGGACATGCCGATGCCGGACTGGCTGACCTACCAGGGCAAGTATGTGCCGACTGCGCACCACCGCGTGGCGGTGCAGGACCCGTATGCATCGGACGAGGACAAGCGCAACTTCACGCAGGGCTGGTTCGTGCAGGGCATGCCGGACCTGAACCAGGCCAATCCCTACGTGGCCAACTACCTGATCCAGAACAGCATCTGGTGGATCGAATACGCCGGCCTGTCCGGCCTGCGCGTGGATACCTACGGCTATTCGAATACCGACTTCCTCAGCCGCTGGTCCGGCGCGGTGATGGCCGAGTATCCGCAACTGAACCTGGTGGGCGAGGAATGGAGCCCGCTGATACCGGTGGTGGCGCACTGGCAGCGCGGCAAGCGGAATTTCGACGGCTACGTGTCGCACATGCCAAGCATGATGGACTTCCCCCTGAACGACGCCTTGCGCCGCGCGCTGGTGGCGCCGGACGGCGCCGAGCAAAGCCTGACCACGCTGTACGAAACGCTGTCACAGGATTATCTGTATCCGGATGCGGCCAATCTGGTCCTGTTTGAAGGCAACCATGACCTGTCGCGCATCTACAACGCGCTCGACGAAGACCAGGATCTGTTCCGCATGGCGATGGCGGTGGTGGCGACGCTGCCGCGCATTCCGCAGTTCTACGCGGGCACCGAGATCCAGATGACCAGCACCACCAAGGGCCGCGACGACGCTTCCTATCGCCGCGACTTCCCTGGCGGCTGGGCGGGCGACAAGGTGAACGCCTTCACCGGCGAGGGACTGACGCAGCAGCAGGCCAGCGCGCAGGCCTACATCCGCAAGCTGCTCAACTGGCGCAAAACCGCCGGCGTGATTCATCACGGGAAGCTGATGCACTATGGGCCGGAACAGAACACCTATGTGTATTTCCGCTACGACGGTGCCAAAAAAGTGATGGTGGCGCTGAATAAGAACAAGACCGACACCACGCTGCCAACCGCGCGCTTCCATGAAATGCTGAATGGCGCGCGCGCAGGTGTGGATGTCATCAGCGGCCAGCGTGTATCGCTGGACGGACAAGTGACATTGCCGGCACGTTCCGCACTGATACTGGAGATCGAACAATGAAGCAAACCACCGCGCGCACACAACGCCACCCTGCCCCGCTTGCCGCGCTCCGCCCGTCTGCCGTGATGCGCGCTGTGGCGCTGGCCATCGGCTCGCTCGCATTGACCGCACACGCCACACCGGGCACCGCCAATGCAAGCTATCCCACCTGGGACGGCAAGCAGGAAACCGTCCGCTACGCCACGCCGGATGACGGCGCCGCACTGCGCAGCTATACGCAATCCACCACCATGCGCGTGCGCGAAGGCGGCAAGCAGGAAATCAGCTACACGGAATCTGCCGCGCTGCCAACGGTCCGCAGCGGCAACCTGGCCTTTGATGCGCTGTTCGCGCTGGCCGGCGCCGAGATGAAACTGGACTCGGTCAGCGAAATCCGCGACGGCAGCTATAACGGCGGCAACGCCATCCCTTGCGAGTGCTTTGAAACCGGCGAGTTGTGGCACTACGTCTGGACGCGCGACCTGTCCTACGCTGCTTCGCTGGGCCTGGGCATGCTGGACCCGCAGCGCACCCGCAATTCACTGGAGTTCAAAATGGCCGGCTACCGCGACGGCGTGCAAGGCGGCCTGCACGCCGTCAACAACGACAACGGCTATCAGATCGTGCAGGACACCGGCAGCGGCGGCAGCTGGCCAGTCAGCACCGACCGCGTCACCTGGGCCTTTGGCGCCGACGAAGCCTTGAAAGCGCTGCCGCCAGCAGAACGCAAAGTCTTCGCCGAAAAAGCCCTGCGCGCGCTGCGCAACACGCTGGAGAATGACCGCATTGCCATCTGGGACGCTGCCGACGGTTTGTACAACGGCGAAGAATCCTTCCTCGACTGGCGCGACCAGACTTATGCTGCGTGGATGCCGAACGAGCTGTCCTTCATGGCGACCTCGAAAGCGCTGTCCACCAATGCGGCGCACTACAAGGCGCTGACGCTGGCCGCGCAACTGGCCGCCGAACAGGGCGACCGCGCCGCCGCAGCACGTTATGGCGGCTGGGCGACTGCCTTGAAAGCCGCCATCAACAAACGCTTCTGGCAAGCCGACAGCGGCATGTACAGCAGCGTGACGGCCGGCCACTTCGACGGCGCGGCCATGTACAAGTACGACTGGCTGGGCCAGTCGCTGGCGATCGTTACCGGCATCGCCGATCAGCGACAGGCGCAGAGCATTCTTGCGCATTATCCGCATGGCCCGCTGGGCGCGCCGGTCATCTGGCCGCAGCAGTCGGATACCGCCGTATATCACAACCGCGCGATGTGGCCATTCGTTACCGCCTACGGCCTGAAGGCAGCGGCGCTTGGCGGCAACGTCGCCGTGGCCGATGCGGCTTACGATACGCTGATGCGCGGCGCCGCCACCAATCTGTCCAATATGGAAAACCTGGAATGGCTGTCCGGCCAGCCAATGCTGGATGATGGCAAGCTGAGTGGCCCGGTGGTCAACTCGCGTCGTCAGTTGTGGTCTGTCGGTGGCTATCTCGGCATGGTGGTCGGCAGCGTGTTTGGCGTGCAGACCACCAACGAAGGCATCGCGCTGCGGCCATTCATTACCGCCAAGCTGCGGCGCGAAGCGTTTGCCGGCAGCGATGCGATTACACTGAATAATCTGGCGCTGCGCGGCAAGCGCATCAGCGTGCGTATCGCGCTGCCGGCTGCGGCCAAGGGCAACGGCTACTACACGGTGGACCGCATCACGCTGAACGGCAAGCCGGCCGGCGCGTCGCTGGCGTGGGAAGCGCTCGGCGAGGACAACGTGGTCGAGATCCGTCTCGGCAAGCTGGCGGCCGGCCAGCAGACCAAGCGCAGCGTCAGCGGCAAGCCGCTGGTGCAGGATGCGGCAGTCTACGCGCCGGCCGAGCCGCGCATCACCCAACTGGAACGCGGCAGCTACGGCTTGCCGACGCTGCATATCGCCAGCGGCAACGCAGGCGCCACCCCGGACGCGACGGCGGGGGCGGCAGCTGCGGGCACCGGCGGCATCGTGTACAACATTTACCGCAACGGCCAACTGGTCGGCGCGCGCATTTCGGCGGCGACGTGGGCTGATCGCAACGCTGTCGCTGCAGACAATCTTTGCTACGCCGTCGAAGCAGTCTACGTCCGCTCCGGCAACCGCAGCCACCACAGCATGCCGGTCTGCCTGAACAACGGCCAGGAAATCGCCGTCGAGCGCCCGGCCTGGGGCGCCCCTGCCGACACCTTCGCACAAGAACTCAAGATCGACCGCGAAGGCAGCTACGCCATCCAGATCAAATACCGCAACACCGCCCACCAGATCAACCTGGGCGTCAGTGGCGGCGTCAAATGGGCAGCGCTGAAAGACAGCAGCGGCAACACCGTCGCCAACGCCGTCGTGCAACTGCCGCACTCACCGGCCGAAGAAGGCGCCAAGTATTCGACGCCGCTGCGCGCCAACCTGAAGCCAGGCAGCTACACGCTGCAACTGGACGACTTCTACAACATGAGCTACATGAAGAACAACGCCACCTACAGCGATGCGGGCGGCGTCAAAGGCCCATCCAACAAGTTCGACATCCAGGGCGTGCGCATTATGCCCGTACCGAAAAGTGAGGCCGCAAACAAGGCCATCGGCACCGGCACGCTGCGCATCGTCGACAACTTCGCCTCGCCGCAACTGGGCAACAGCCGCAAGCTGCGCATCTACCTGCCGCCCGGCTACGACGCCAACCCGCAACAGCGCTATCCGGTGCTCTACTTGCACGACGGCCAGAACCTGTTCGATCCCAAGACCGCCGCCTTCGGCGCCGCCTGGGAAATCGGCACCACCGTCGACAAGCTGATCGCCACCGGCGCCATCGAACCGATCATCGTGGTCGGCATCGACAACGCCGGCGAACAGCGCATCAACGAATACACGCCCTGCTGCGACAAGCAATACGGCGGCGGCAAGATCGACGCCTACGCCGCCTTCATCGTCGACACGGTCAAGCCCTGGGCCGATACCCAACTGCGCACGCTGAAGGACCGCGAGCACACCGCGATCATGGGCTCCTCACTGGGCGGCATCGCCTCGGTGTACATCGGCCAGAAATACCCGCAGGTATTCTCCAAGGCCGCCGGCGTATCCAGTTCGTTCTGGTGGAATGAGCAGATGTTCATCAAACAGCTGCCGCCGCGCTCACCGGTCAAGTTCTACCTCGACGCCGGCACCAACAACGACGGCATCGAAGACACCCGAAAAATGCGCGACGCCATGCAGGCCAAAGGCTATGACCTGTACTACCACGAAGCCGAAGGCGGCATCCACAATGAAAAATCGTGGGCCGCGCGCGTCGACATTCCGCTGACCTGGTTCTTCAGGAAGTAAGCTGCAAGGCGCGGCTGCGCGAGCGCGGCAAGGAAGCCGCGCCAGCCTGCTCATTCAGCTTGAAGATGCTGACCGCATCGCGCAGCCCCGCCGCCTGCTGCTCCAGCGAATCGGCGGCAGCCGCCGCCTCCTCCACCAGCGCGGCATTCTGCTGCGTCACGCTATCCATCTGGCTGATGGCAATGCTGATCTGCTCGATGCCATCGCGCTGCTCCACGCTGGCCACCGAAATCTCGCCAATGATGGCCGTCACGCGCTGCACGCTGGCCACCACCTCGGTCATCGTCTCGCCAGCGCGACCCACCAGCCGGCTGCCCTCCTCCACCCGGCCCACCGACGTGCCGATCAGCTCCTTGATCTCCTTGGCTGCCGCAGCCGAGCGCTGCGCCAGATTGCGCACCTCGGACGCCACCACGGCAAAGCCGCGTCCCTGCTCACCGGCGCGCGCCGCCTCCACCGCCGCATTCAGCGCCAGGATATTGGTCTGAAAAGCGATGCCGTCGATAACGCCGATGATGTCGACAATCTTGCGTGAGCTGTCATTGATCTCGCCCATGGTCTGCACCATCTGCGCCACCGCATCGCCGCCCTTGGCGGCAACCGAGGAAGCGGTATCGGCCAGCTTGCACGCCTCGCTGGCGTTGGCGTTATTCTGCTGCACAGTGGTGGTCAGTTCAACCATCGCAGCGGCGGTCTGCTCCAGCGAGCTGGCCTGTTCTTCGGTGCGGCCCGACAGATCCAGATTGCCGGCAGCGATTTCGGTCGCCGCCAGATGTATCGTCTCCGTCCCCGAGCGCACCTGGCCGACGATATTGCTCAAGTTGTGCTGCATGGCCTTCAAGGCGCCCAGCAAATCGCCAATCTCATCCCGGGTGCTGACCCGCACCTCGCTGCTCAAATCGCCGGATGCCACCGTCTGCGCCATGCTGACCGCCGCATCCAGCGGCCGCGTGATGCTGCGTATCAGCGACATCACGGTAACGCAGCCGACCACCAGCGTCACCAGCAGCGTCACGCCCATGGTGGCCAGCGTGCGGGCGTGGGCGGCAGCATTCTCCGCTTCCATGGCAGCGGTCAGGCGCACCGACTCCTTGCCGATGAAGTCGACGATATCATCGATTTTCCTGGTGGGTTCGCGGTCCATGCCCTTGACCAGCGCATCGACCACCTGTGCGCTTTCCGGATTGGCGGGATCGTATTTCTTCAGCGCCTCCAGGTAGCGCGCGACCAGCTCGTTCTGGGTGCTGATGGCTTCGCCCACCAGTGGCGTTTTCAGATCCAGCTTGCCAAGCAGGCCATCCAGCTTCTGCAACTCGCTACGGGTGCTTGCGCCGCCCTTGACGAAGGCCTGGCTGTAGCGGTCCAGCTGCGCCGTATCATTGCCGCGTATCAGAATGTTCTTCCATTCCTGCACCTGGATCTTGAACTCGACCTGCGCGCTGCGCGCCGTATCGATCGCCTGGCTCAAGGCGATCGAGCGCGCCATCGCGTCGGCGCTGCGCACATTGCTGTTTTCCAGCGCGCGCCAGCCAGCGAAGGCCACAATCGCGAGTGCGACAAAGAAGAATGCTCCTAGCAGCGCCAGGCGCACGCCTATCTTGAGATTGGCGAGTTTCATCGTTTCCTCCTCGGCAAGGGATGTGATCCATCATGCACGTGTGGTGCACAAATGCCAAGGAGGACGCGGAAATTACAACAGCTTATTGCAAGTCAAGCTGGTAAATATTGGTAGGACGATCATCAGGCGGCATCGCTTTGTGTTCCATAAACGTCAGGCCCAGCTTGCCAAGCAAGCTGATCGACACCGTGTTCGCCGGATTCGTAATGCCCATCAGCCGCTTCAGGCGCAGCACATCGCGCGCATACGCCACCACCGCCACCGCCGCCTCATAGGTGTAGCCCTGGCCGAAGTACGCCGGGCGGATGGCATAGCCGATATCGACGTCAGGCAAGGTGTCGCGCTTGATCAGGCCGCACAAGCCCAGCGGCTTGCCGTCGCTCTTGCGCTCCATCACATACAGCGAATGGCCGTGGCGCTCCTGCATTACACAGGGACCGTCGATGATGGCGGCACGCGCCCCCTCGACACTGCGGATGCCCTTGTCGCCGATATGTTCCAGCCAGGTGGGATCGTTGACCAGTTCGTAGTAAAAAGCCGCATCATCCGGCTGAATGGTGCGCAGCGTCAGGCGTTCGGTTTCCAGTATTTTCATGCGTCCGGCCAATGGGTTGGATCTTCAAGCAGCTGATACATCACGTAAACGTCGACGTAGCCCAGATATTGATGACGGTAAGCGCGCGGCAAGGTGCCGACGATGGAGAAGCCCAGCTTCTTCCACAGCAGCACCGCCGGCATATTCGAGCTGACCACATAGTTGAACTGCATTGCCAGATAGCCCTGGGCGCGGGCGCGGTCCAGGCAATCAGCGCCGAGCAGCTTGCCGACACCGACGCCCTGCGCCGCAGGGCTCACCATGAAGGAGGCGTTGGCGACATGCGCGCCACGGTCGCGCTGATTGGGGATCAGGCGGTACATGCCGACCAGGCGCTCGCCGTTGAGCACGGCAACAAAACTCTGGATGCCGGGGCCGAACCAGTAGGCGTGGCAATCTTCACGGCTGGTATCGGCGGCAAAATAATAGGTATCGCCGCTGGCGATCAGCGCCTGAAATATTTCCCACATGGCGGCAAAGTCGGCTTCCGTTGCGGGTCGGATGGCGATTTCTTTCAAGGCAACTCCGGGCGGATTTAACAGTGTCCAATTGTCATGTATTTCCGCAAGCAAGTCCAGCTTGAGGCTTAGCGCCCGAGACGGAAATTCACCTGCTCCGGCCGTCCCGGCAGCGCCAGGCGTGCATGTGCGCGTGGCGATTCCGCAATAATTTTTCCTCGACGCATCACCATTCGGCGTGCGGCGCGCAACCGGATCGCTTCCACCGGATCGCCGGCGTCCAGCAGCACCAGGTCGGCGTGGCAGCCGGGCGCGATGCCATAGCCCTCCAGGCCGAGGATGGCGGCCGGCGTGCTGGTGACGGCGCGGAAGCAATCACGCATGGCGTCCTGGCCGGTCATCTGCGCCACATGCAGGCCCATCTGCGCCACTTCCAGCATATCGCCCGAACCCAGGCTGTACCACGGGTCCATCACGCAATCGTGGCCGAAGGCGACCGGGATGCCGGCTGCCAGCAGTTCCGGCACGCGCGTCATGCCGCGCCGCTTCGGATAGGTATCGTGCCGGCCCTGCAAGGTGATGTTAATCAGCGGATTGGCGATGGCGTTGACGCCGGCCTCGCGTATCAGCGGCAGCAGCTTGCTGACGTAATAATTGTCCATCGAATGCATCGAAGTCAGGTGCGAGCCGGTGACGCGGCCGTGCAGGCCCAGGCGGTTGCTCTGATAGGCCAGCGTTTCGATGTGGCGCGACAACGGATCATCGGACTCGTCGCAATGCATGTCGACCATCAGGCCCTGGTCGGCGGCGTACTCGCACAGGATGCGCACCGACTCGGTGCCCTCCGCCATGGTGCGCTCGAAGTGCGGAATCCCGCCCACCACATCGACGCCCATGGCGATGGCGCGCTTCAGGTTCAGCAGCGCATTCGGCGCACGCAGCACGCCGTCCTGCGGGAAGGCCACCAGTTGCAGGTCCAGGTAAGGCGCGACCAGGCGCTTCACCTCCAGCAGCGCCTCCACTGCCAGCAAGCGGTCGTCGCAGACATCGACGTGGGAGCGGATGGCCAGCAGGCCGCGCGCCACCGCCCAGTCGCAATACTGCAAGGCACGGTCGATCAGCGCCTGCTGGGTCAGCTGCGGCTTCAGCTCGCCCCATAGCGCGATGCCCTCCAGCAGCGTGCCGGAGGCGTTGACGCGCGGCAGACCGTAGCTCAGGGTGGCGTCCATGTGAAAGTGCGCATCGACAAAAGGCGTACTCAGCAGATCACCGGTGGCGTCGATCTCCTGCGCCGCCTGCAGTGGCAAATGCGGGCCGACGGCAGCGATACGGCCGTGCTGGATGGCGACGTCCACGCCCTGCTGCCCATCCGCCAGATTGGCGTTGCGTATCACGACATCCATCTGCGCTCCCGTTGATTTGAAGTAAGGCTCATTGTAGGCACATTCAATAAAATTCACCAATTATTGCGCTGCACTAAGTGATATGCCGTTCCCGCATGCGCATGGTAGAAAAAATAACTTTCCTTCACCGTCAATGGTGGCTAGAATGGTCTTATTGCGTTGCATCATAATCTCAGGAGAAATTATGTCATCGATTACTGAACAGTTTTCCGCAGCCACGAAATCGCAACTGGAAGTGCAGTTCCAGATCTTCAACACCTTGGCCAGCACGGCTGTCGACAGCGCCGAAAAATTCATCGCGCTCAACATCAACACCACCAAGGCTTCGGTCGAGAAATCGTCGGCCGCCGCCAGGCAGTTGCTGGCGATCAAGGACCCGCAAGAATTCTTCAGCCTGAGCGCCTCCCAGCCGCCCAGCTTTGACGCGCTGCTGGCCTACGGACGCGAACTGTTCAGCATCGCCTCCAGTGCCCAGAGCGAGCTGGTCAAGAGTGCCCAGAGCAGCTTCAAGAATGTCAGCGAGCCGGCCGTCACCAAGGTCAAAGCCACACCGCCAGCGCTGGCCGCCGCAGTCAGCGCCGCCGTTACTGCCGCCAACGAACCGTTAGCCGTCGTCGCGCCAGCCGCGCCCAAGGTGCCGAAAGCCAAGCCGCTGGCCGCACCGATCCCCGATCAGCAAGACTTCATCGAAGTCAAAGCCGACCTCAAGCCCTCGTTCCCGGCCCCGCCACCCAAGCCAGAAAAATCCGCCCCCAAAGCCAAGAAATAAACTTCAGGGTCAGTGCCGACATTCGGACATTTCGCGCGCGAAATGTCCGAATGTCGGCACTGAACCCGAAGTTTTTGTGCATGCTGTATCCTAGCGGGCTACACGCTTTTCGAGGCAACATGCATGTCTAAACTCTCACGGCTGATCGGCGGGTTTGTCCGCCAGCACAGCCGCGCCTATATCGTGTCCGGCGCCATGCTGGCCGGCGTCGCCACCCTTAGCGTCTGGGTGCCGCGCAAGGTCGGCGCCATGATCGATGGACTGGCCAATCACACTCTGTCCGGCAACGCGCTGCTGATGGAAATCGGTTCGCTGCTGCTGATCGGCCTCGGCATCTACTTCCTGCGCGTCGCCTGGCGACAAATTCTGTACGGCGCCGCCTACCGGCTCGGCGTGTCGCTGCGCACCCGCTTGTATACCCGCATGACGCTGCAAGGCCCTGCCTTCTACCAGCGCCAGCGCACCGGCGACCTGATGGCGCTGGCCACCAACGATATCGACGCCATCGAGATGGCCGCCGGCGAGGCCATGCTGGCCGGCTTCGACGGCGCCCTGACGCTGGTGATGGTACTGGGCGTGATGCTGCTCGGCGTCGACTGGCGCCTGGCGTGCATCGCGCTATTGCCCTTCCCGCTGATGGCGTGGGCGTTCTGGTATATCTCCGGACATATCCACACCGCTTCCGCCGACTCGCTGAAGCGCTTCAGCGCATTAAATGACCATGTGCAGGAAACGCTGTCTGGCGTGCGCACCTTGCGCGCGCTTGGCCTGGAACAGCGTAGCGCCCAACAATTCTCCGACCTGGCCGGCCAGGCCTCGGACGCCAGTCTGCGCGCGCAGGTATGGGAGGCCGCCTACGAACCCGCTGTCGGCCTGACGCTGACCGCCGCCAGCGGCCTGACATTGGGCCTCGGCGGCTACCTGATCTGGCACGGTCAACTGACAGTCGGTTCGCTGACCGCGTTCACCATGTACCTCGGCCAGCTGATCTGGCCGATGTTCGCCGCCGGCTGGGTGCTGTCGCTGATCGAGCGCGGCCGCGCCGCCTGGCAGCGCCTGCACCCGATGCTGGAAGCGCCGCTGGCCATCGACGATCACGGCACGCTGACCAATATCCCCAGCGGCCCGATCACGCTGCGCGATATCAGCTACGCCTACTCCGCGCAGAGCGCGCCAGCCATCAGCGATATCTCGCTGGTGCTGAAGCCGGGCCAGACCCTCGGCCTGGTCGGCCCCACCGGCAGCGGCAAGTCGACGCTGCTGCGCGTGCTGCTGCGCCAGCTGACGCCGCAACACGGCAGCGCGCAATGGAGCGGCCACGCACTTGACGCATACAAGCTGCACGCGTTGCGCGCGGCCATCAGCTGGGTGCCGCAGGAGTCCTTCCTGTTCTCGGCCTCGATCGCCGATAACATCGCGCTTGCCAAGCCGGGCGCGACGCGCGCGCAGATTGAACACGCCGCCAACCTGGCCGCCATCCACGACGATATCCTGCTGTTCGCCGACGGTTACGATACCCAGGTCGGCGAAAAAGGCATCACGCTGTCGGGCGGCCAGCGCCAGCGCGTCGCCATCGCCCGCGCGCTGTTGGCGGACAACGATCTGCTGCTGCTTGACGATGCGCTGTCCGCCGTCGATACCGGCACCGAGACGCGCATCCTGCAACACCTGGAAGAGCTGCGCGAACAGCGCCAGGGCCGCAGCGCGGTCATCGCCAGCCACCGCCTCAGCTCCGTGGTCAGCGCCGACCTGATCATCGTGCTGCGCGAAGGCCGCATCACCGAAACCGGCAGCCACGAACAGCTGCTCGCGCTGGATGGCTGGTACGCCAGCCAGTGGCGCTATCAACAATTGGAAGCAAGTCTTGATGAAGCCTGAAGAGAAATCCACCGGCGGCCAGATGCGGCAGGCATTCGCGCTGCTGCATCGCGCCGCCCTGCCCGACCGCCACCACCTGTCCTGGGCGGTTCTGTGGCTGATCGTCGCCGCGCTGCTGGAAGTGATGGGTCCCATCATGGGCAAGGCGCTGATCGACGAGCACCTGCTGCCGCACCACCTGGACTGGCCGCGCATGGCCGGTCTGCTGGCCGGCCTGGTGCTGACCGGCTGGATCGCCAGCGGCCTGCGCTACCTGCAACTGGTGCGCCTGTCCGGCCTGGCCATGCGCTCGGTGATGCGGCTGCGCGAAATGGTCTACAGCCACGTGCTGCTGCTGCCGATGTCCTTCTTCGACCGCGCCATCACCGGCCAGCTGGTATCGCGCGTCACCAACGACACCGAAGCGGTCAAGAGCCTGTACATCCAGGTATTGTTCGTGATGCTCGATTCGACCATCGTACTGGTCGGCACCGTGTGCGCCATGGCCTTCCTCGACTGGCGTCTGATGCTGATCGTGCTGGCGCTGCTGCCGGCGGTGCTGCTGATCGTCTGGCTGTACCAGCGCTGGAGCGCGCCGGCGGTGACGCGCGCGCGCGCGCTGCGCAGCGAGATCAATGGCCAGATGGCGGAATCGATCGGCGGCATGAGCGTGCTCCAGGCCAGCAACGCCGAGCAGCGCTTCGGCCAGCGCTTCGCCACCACCAACGACAACCACTACACGGCGCGCCTGGCCGAGCTGCGCGCCAACGCCTGGCTGCTGCGTCCCGCGCTGGACCTGTTCAACATCGTGCTGCTGGCAGCGGTGATCTTCCTGTTCGGCCAGCGCGAAATGACCGCCACCGAGGTCGGCGTGCTGTATGCCTTCATCAGCTACCTGGCGCGCGTGATCGAGCCGCTGATCCAGATCACCATGCAGTTCAGCCAGTTGCAGCAATCGGTAGTGGCCACCGCGCGCGTGGCGACGCTGCTGGATGAAGGCCCTGCCAAGGAACATAGCGGCGCTGGCACACGCGCCACGACGGCAGACGATGTCCACGCCCCGGCAGTCGCCATCCGCCATCTCAACTTCGCCTACAACGAAGGCCAGCCGGTGCTGCACGACCTGTCGCTGGAGATCCCGCAGGGCGATTTTGTCGGCATCGTCGGCCACACCGGCAGCGGCAAGTCGACGCTGCTGTCGCTGCTGCTGCGCTTCTATCCGGCGCCGCACGGCAGCATCCTGATGCACGGCGTGCCGCTGGACGACATCGACAATGAACGCTTCCGCGCCGAAGTGGGCCTGGTGCCGCAGGACCCGTTCCTGCTGGCCGCGTCCGCGCGCGAGAATATCGACATGGGCCGCGGCCTGACGCAGCAGCAGATCGAAGCGGCTGCCCGCGCCGCTCACGCGCACGACTTCATCACGGCGCTGGAGCAGGGCTACGACACGCCGCTGGGCGAAGGCGGCTCGCGCCTGTCGGTCGGCCAGAAACAGCTGATCGCCATCGCCCGCGCGCTGGCCGGCTCGCCACGCATCCTGCTGCTGGATGAAGCCACGTCGCACATCGATTCGCAAACAGAGCAGATCGTGCAGACCGCGCTGGATGAGCTGCGCGGCAAGGTGACGGTGATCGCCATCGCCCACCGCCTGTCGACCATCCGCGATGCCGACCGCATCATCGTGCTCAATCACGGCCGCATCACCGAAACCGGTCCGCACGAGCAGTTGATGCAGATCGATGGCGGCTTGTATCAACGCCTATATCTTTTGCAGCAACTAGCAAGTTAATGTAGTTGTAAAGCGCCCGGAAACTGTGCGATTTTGAGGAAAAATCACGCGCTCCGGGGCTTTCTCGCCTGCAACAGGCATATAATTGTCTGGACATTGCATGGCAATAGCGAGGGCGTCAAGTTGGCAGGATCAAGAAACAACAGCTGGTGGCACACGCAGCGGCGCGCCATGATGGCAGCTGTTGCGTTGACGCTGGCGCCCGCCTGGGCGCTGGGCCAGGCGACGCTGGATGAACGCATCCTCGACGTCCGCGAACAAAGCCGCTTCGTCCCCGACAAGGCGCTGGTGCAACTGCTGAAACTGCAGCCCGAGCTGGCCGCCGCCTCTTCCTACACCCGCGCCGAATTCCTCATCCAGATGAGCGCCGCGCGCATGCGCCTGGGGCAGAACGACGTGGCGCTGGAAGCGGCCGAACAGGTGATCGCCTTCGGCAAATCGCTGCACGATAACGCCATCATCGCCAAGGGCATGCTGGCCAAGACTTATGTGCTGTTCGCCCAGGCTGAAGTGGATGCCGCCCACCGCCTGGCCTTCGAGGCGGAAAAGCTGGCGCTGACCACCAGCGACAATCCGCTCAAGGTACAGGCCACCATCACCGCCGGCCAGACCTATGCCGAGCAAGGCAACTTCCCTTCAGCGCTGTCGACGCTGCAACGCGCGGTCGACATGGCGCGGCCGCCAGCCGGCGACAGTCTCAGCCTGGTGGCCGCACTGAACGCGCTGGCCAAGCTGCACACGCAGATGAAGGAATACGAGAACGCCGCCGAAACGCTGGCCGAACTGCTGAGCGAAACCGAAAAACTCGATTCGCCCGGCCGCATGGCAATGGCCAAGAACACCGAGTACGGCCTGGCGATCGATTCCGGCCAGCCGAAGCGCGCCTTGCGCGTGCTGCAGGAAAGCCTGGCGCTAGAGCGCCGCATGGGCGCAGAACGCATGGTCGGCATCACACTGGTCAACCTGTCCGACAGCTACCTGAAGCAGCACGACTTTGCGCGCGCGGTGCAGTACGCGCAGGAGTCGCTGCAGTCAGCGCAGAAGACCAACGACAAGTCCACCGAAGCCACCGGCCGCCTCAATCTGGGCCAGGCCTACCTCGGCATGGGCCGGCTGGCCGAAGGCAAGAAGCAGTACGAGCTGGGACTGGCGCGCTACCAGCAGGAGAACAACAAGCCGGACCTGCAAGTGGCGCTGCGCGAATACGGCGAAGCGCTGGAGCGCGCCGGCGACCTGGCTGGCGCGGTGGAAGCCTATCACCGCGAGCGCGACATCTCCAACGAGCTGTTCGAGAAACGCCGCCAGCAAGCGATGCTGGAATTACAGGAAAAGTACGAGGGCGAGAAGAAGCAGCGCCAGATCGAACTGCTCAGCCACGAGAACCAGGCCAAGGGCGCGGAGATCGACAACCGCCGCCTGCAACAGCGCGTGTGGTGGCTGCTGGCCCTGGTGTTCGCGCTGGCTGCCGCCGTGGTCGGCCTGTTGTACCGCAAGGTGCGCCATACCAACGCGCAGCTGGAGGTGAAGAACCTGGAGCTGAAGGCACAGTCGACGCTCGATCCGCTGACATCGCTGTACAACCGCCGCCACTTCCAGGACTTCATGCGCTGCCTGAATACGCAGGAACGCCAGGACGATATGGTCGGCGCGCTGTTCTTGCTGGACGTCGACCACTTCAAGCATATCAACGACAACTACGGCCATGCCGCCGGTGATGCGGTGCTGAAGATGATCGCCGAAAGCCTGCGCGTGGCGCTGCGCGAAACCGACATGATCGTGCGCTGGGGCGGCGAGGAATTCCTCGCCTTCCTGCCGGCGATACCGCGCCAGGGCGTCGACGAAGTGGCGCGGCGCATCCTGCTTGGCATTTCGTCGCAGACGCTGACCTATCAGGAGCAGCAGATCTCGGTGAATGTGTCGGTGGGCTTCTCGCCCTTCCCGCTGGCGCCCGGCAGCGAGCCGCTGCCGTGGGAGCGCGCGGTCAACCTGGTCGACATGGCGCTATATCTGGCCAAGGCGCATGGCCGCAACCGCGCCTACGGCGTGCGCGGCTTCGAGAACTTCCACCTGACCACGATGGAGGCGATCGAGCAGGACCTGGAACGCGCCTGGCGTGCCGGCTTCGTCGACCTCAGCGTGGTGCTGGGTGGCGATCCGGAAGTGCATCCGCCAACGCCCGATGAACACACCAATGTGGTGTCGATCAAGCAGGCGGCGCACCAGCACTGAGGCTTACTTCCGGGACTCGCGCTCCTCGGCCGAGGTCTGCATTTTCTCGCCGGCCTGTTCCAGCTTGCGGCCGGCTTCCCTGGTGGCGTTGTTCAACGTTTCGCCGGCCTTGTCGGCCGCCTTGTCCAGACGCTGGCTGGTTTCCTTGGCGGCGTCGCTCAACTGTTCATTGGCCTGCTTGGCGGCGCTGTCCAGACGCGCGCCGGCCTGCTCGGTCGCCTGATCCACCTTGCGTCCGGCGCGTTCAGCCGGACCGGCTTCGCTAGGATCTTCCTTCTTCTGGCAGCCGCCCAGCAGCGCCAGCGCCGTCAACGTCACTACGATATAACGCATCATCATGTTCATCTCCTGAAGAATGAGTTGTTTCCAACAGCATACATAAGTCCGTATCGCCGCAGCGCACGTTTTGCTAGACTATCTGACATGATGATAAAAACCACTACGCTATTCGCACTGCTGCTGGGCCTATGCGCCAGCGCCAGCGCCGCCACCACGCTGGAAGACGCCAACCGCGAAACGCGGCAATGGGTGCAGCAGACCATGCAGGAACAGCATATTCCGGGCGTGCAGCTCGCGATCATCAAGGACGGCAAGGTGGTGCTGTCCGAAACCTACGGCCTGGCCAACGTCGAGAACCAGGTGGCGGCGACGCCGGCCACGCGCTTCCCGATCAACTCCGCCACCAAGTCCTTCACCGGTGTGGCGATAATGCAGCTGGCCGAAGCGGGCCTGGTGGACCTGGACGCACCGGTCTCACGCTACCTGGACGATCTGCCGTCAGCCTGGCGCACCATCCGCGTGCGCCAGCTGTTGGGTCACACCTCCGGTCTGCCGGACATCATCGACCAGCACGGCACCGAGGCCGAGACCTGGAAAGCGGTCAAGGCGCAGCCGCTGGTCGCGCCAGCCGGCGAACGCTTCGCCTATAACCAGACCAACTACGGCCTGCTGTCGCAGATCATCACAAAACAGAGCAAGCTGCCGTATGAGCGTTTCATTGCCGAGCGCCAGTTCCAGCCGGTCGGCATGCCGCTATCAACCTTTGGCGACAGCTACGACCTGGTGCCGAACGCCGCCACCATCTACGCCCGCACACCGCGCGGCACGCTGGCGCCGGACGACAACAACCGCCTGTCGCACTGGTACTACGATATGCCCTACAGCCTGTGGGCCGGCGGCGGCATGCAAACCACCGCCAGCGAAGTGGCGCGCTGGCTGATTGCCTTGTCGGAAGGGCGCCTGATCCAGCCTGCCTCGCTGCGCCGCATGTGGACAGTGGAAAAGCTCAACAACGGCAGTGATGGCGAATGGGCGGCCGGCTGGCCGGTGTTGCAAACGACGCCCGAGCTGCGCGTGGCCGGCATCGGCGGCGCCCGCGCCGCCTTCATCGTCTATCCGGAGCAGAAGCTGGCGATCGTCATGCTGACCAATCTGGCCGGCGCCAATCCGCAACGCTTCATCCCGAAGATCGCCGACTTCTACCGCCCGATAAAATGAAGCAGCGCATCCAGTTGGCGCTGCTTACTCGGCGACGATTTTCTTGGGTGGTGGTGGGGGCGCGAAGTCGACGGTTTCGGAAGCCGGTCCGCTATCGAGCATGTCGGATTGTGCCAGCCAGTCCTGCAACTTCTCCATGCGGCGGATCAGGATGCCCTTGTTGCTGATGTAACCGACCTGCTCGAAGTTTTCCGGCTTGCTGACCATCTTGGACACGGTCGGCAAATTCTCCGCCAGCCGTTCAAACGCCTTGCGCGCCTTCTGCTCCCATTTGTTCAGGTGGGCTTCGTTGAAGCGATTACTTTCGTAATAAATGGTGAGCGTTCGGTCATGATTGCCATAACCGACAATTGCCGCGCCCATGCGCACCGTTTCCAGCACGTCGCCCTTGATCGCCGACGTCGGCACAAACAATGCTGCGCGGCCGGTCGTATCCGGTCGCTCCAGCGGCAAATCCTGTCCCATCACTCTGCTCATCACGCTTCCTGTCGTTGTCGCCACGGAGTTGCTGCTAGGCTATTTTTTTAATTCTATATCGCCAACTTGTCCATTACAAGGAGAATGCGCAGCGGCGTGGCGCACCCGGCAACTGCCTTATAATGCGGGCTGATCCCATAAAATGCCTCACCATGATGTCCTCCCCCTCCCGTTTCGGCGACATTCCCGAAACCGCAGTCGACCTGGCCGAACGCAACTTGCGCGACACGCTGACCATCGCACTTGAGCACCGCGCGCCACACGCGGCGCTGATCGTCTACGACACCCGCACCGACCTGAATCGCGCGCTGACCGAAGCCTATCGCCGCGCCGCGCCGGACGCCGGGTTCATCGATTTCGACAGCACCACACCGGACGTCATCCTGGCCACCTTCGACCGCATGCAGGCCGGCGACCTGGTGGTACTGGTGCAATCGACCAGCTTCCGCATGGACGCCTACCGCATCCGCATCGAACTGTTCAAGCGCGGGCTGAAAGTGATCGAGCACGTGCACCTGTCGCGCATGCCGGGCGAGCAGGGACTGCACTACATCGCCTCGCTGGCCTACGACCCGTCCTACTATCGCGGCGTCGGCCACGCGCTGAAGGCGCGCATCGACCGCGCCCAACGTGGCGTGGTGGATAGCGGCGACGGCGCACAGCTGGTGTTCGAGTCGCCGTTCGAATCGGCCAAGCTGAATATCGGCGACTACAGCGGCATGACCAATATCGGTGGCCAGTTCCCGCTGGGAGAGGTGTTCACCGAAGCGCAGGACCTGGAAGCAGTCAGCGGCCGTGCGCGCATCTTCGTGTTTGGCGACACCAAATTCCTGGTCAACAAGCCGGCCACGCCGATCACCATCATCGTCGACCAAGGCCGCGTGGTCGGCACAGAAAACAGCACGCCGGAGTTTGAGCAGATGCTATCGATCATCCGCGAGCACGAAGGTGAAGTATGGCTGCGCGAACTCGGCTTCGGCATGAACCGCGCCTTCTCGCGCGATTGCATGGTGGACGACATCGGCACCTATGAACGCATGTGCGGCATCCACCTGTCGCTGGGCGCCAAGCACGGCGTCTACAGCAAGCCGCAACTGAAGCGCAAGGACGCCCGCTACCACATCGACGTCTTCGCCCTCACCGACGGCGTCTATCTGGACGACGAGCGCATTTATCGCGACGGCGCCTGGGACCTACCCATCCAATAAACTGATGCACCGCAAAAGTGCGGCGAAAACCGCTTAAACGGACTTGTGAGACGTAGCTGATTTAATACACTGAGCGCATGCCGTCGACCACGCTCAGTGTCCACTTTTACGTGACGAATGCCGGTACCGAACCAGTTCGGGACTGGCTAAAATCGCTAGAAGTAAGCGACAGAAAGCGCATCGGCGACGATATCAAAACCGTCCAATACGGTTGGCCCTTGGGAATGCCACTTGTACGAAAAATGGACCAGCGCTTATGGGAAGTACGAACTTCGCTACAGGGCCGCACAGCAAGAGTACTATTTACGATCGAAGGTGGAGACATGGTGCTACTCCACGGTTTTATCAAAAAGTCTCAACAAACACCGTTGGCAGACATCCGTATCGCAAAGCAACGCATGAAATAATTGTGGAGTCCTATATGAAAACGAAGAATATCGGTAGCAATTTTGACGACTTCCTCAAGGAAGAAGGCATGCTTGAAGAAGCGGAAGCCGTGGCTGTAAAACGCGTCATCGCATGGCAGATTGCCGAAGAGATGAAAGGCCAAAACCTGACCAAGACCAGCTTGGCCGAAAAAATGCGTACGAGCAGGGCCTCACTGAACCGCCTCCTGGACGAAAACGATGCGAGCCTCACACTCACTACCCTGACGAGCGCAGCGGCAGCATTGGGAAAGAAAATTAAAATCGAACTTGTTCCTGCATAGCTTGGCAGTCATAAATCTCGCGAGGCGCGCTTCGACAACCGCCGCTTTTTCGAATTCTATGTAGGCGGCCTGACCCGGCCAGTGCCGGTTACACCAGGCCCGCCAGCGCGCGGTCCCATGGCGGGACAGGATGGTATTCAGCGACCAGGAAATCGATCAACGCACGAACTTTCGGCGATGGCTGGCGGCTGGCGGGATACAGCGCGCTGAGATGGTTCAGCGGCAGTTCCCAGTCGCCCAGCACCGGCACCAGCGTGCCTTCCATCAGGCTGCGCCAGGCAAGGAAGGTGGTGTTGTAGACGATGCCCAGGCCTTGCTGCGCCGCCTGTTGCAGCACCAGGCCGTTGTTGGCGGTGAAGGCAGCCGGCACGCGCACCGATTGCTGCGCGTCGCCGCGCGTGAAGTGCCATTGGGTGCCGTCGGTCAGGTGGCTGAAATGCAGGCAGCGGTGCTGCTGCAATTCCTGCGGCGTGGCCGGCATGCCGTGCCGCGCGATATACGATGGCGATGCGCACAGCACGGCGCGGCATGGCGCCAGCGGACGCATGGCCAGCGCATGGACATCCGGGATGCCGCCCACCCGTATCGTCAGGTCGAAGCCATGCTGGATCGGATCGAGCAGCGCGTCATCGACAAACAGCATCGGTTCCAGCAGTGGATGCTGCAAGGCGAAGCGCGCCAGCGCGCCAGCCAGCCACTCGCTGCCGAAACTCGACGGCGCCTGTATCCGCAGCGGCCCGGCCAGGTCGTCGCCGGCCTGCGCCACCACCCTTGCCGCTTCCTGCGCCTGCGACACGGTCGCCATGCACGGCGCCAGATAAGCCTGGCCGACATCAGTCAGGCTAACCTCGCGCGTCGAGCGGTGCAGCAGCCGGGCGCCCAGCTTTTCTTCCAGTTGCAGGATATGCTTGCTGACCATGGCGCGCGTCAGGCCCAGGCGCCGTCCGGCCTCGCTAAAACTGCGCAGCCTTGCCACTTCCACAAAGATTTCCATCGCCCGTAACTGATCCATACGATGATTGTCTCCATTTCAGCGACAATGTGTCAACCTTTTGCGGATTGTGACGCCCCGGCGCGGCCCGTAAAATGCGATAGATCAAATATCCCGCCATGGAGCCAGAAATGCTGACAGACGCACAAAAACAACAATATCAACGTGATGGTTTTATTGTGATCCCCGGTTTCAAGTCCGCCGACGAAATCGCCAGGCTGCGCGCCCGCGCTGCCGAGATTGTCAACGATTTCGACCCGAGCGCCCAATCCGGCATCTTCAGCACCATCGAGCAGGAAAAGACCACCGACGATTACTTCCTTGGCTCCGACAACACCGTCCGCTGCTTCTTTGAAGAAGAAGCCTTCGGCCCGGACGGCAAACTGAAACAGGCCAAGCAACTGTCGATCAACAAGATCGGCCACGCCATGCACGACCTGGAACCAGCCTTCCGCGCCTTCACCGCCGACGCCCGCCTCGAAGAACTGGCGCGTGAACTGGGCCTGAGCGATCCACAAGTCTGGCAATCGATGTACATCTTCAAGCAGCCTGGCATCGGCGGCGAAGTGCGCTGGCACCAGGACGCCACCTATTTCGACACCGATCCAGTCAGCGTCACCACCTTCTGGTTTGCGCTGGAAGACGCGACGCTGGACAACGGCTGCATGTGGGCAGAACCGGGCGGCCATCGCGGCCCGATGCGCGAGCGCTTCCTGCGCAACGGTGACGACGTGCGCATGGAAAAACTGAGCGAGATGCCATGGCCGGACAACAGCACCGCCGTGCCGCTGGAATGCAAGGCCGGCAGCCTGGTATGCTTCCACGGCCTGCTGCCACACTACAGCGCGCCGAACCGCTCTGCGGTATCGCGCCACGCCTACACGCTGCACGTCACCGACGGTGCGACAAAATACTCGCCACAGAACTGGATACAGCGCGACGACAAGCTGCCGGTGCGAGGCTTCCTGTAATGCGCATTCAGATTTTCGCCGCCCAGTGGGGCAATAACGAGCTGCCGGCGCCGGTGTTCATCGAGCGCGTGAAGGCCGCCGGTTTCGATGGCATCGAGATGTCGCTGCCGCTGGACGCCGCCGAGCGCGACGCCTGGACGCGGCAGATCGCCGACGCCGGCCTGGGCCTGATCGTCGCCCAATGGGAGACGGTATTCCATCCGACGTTCGCGCCGCACAAGGCTGCGCTGGCCGAACTGCTGCACAACGCCTGCGCCGCCAAGCCGCTGCACGTGAACTCGCACACCGGCAAGGACTACTTCACGCCGGAGCAGAACCGCGAACTGCTGGAACTCGCCGACGACATCGCGCGCCAGCACGGCGTGCCGATTTATCACGAGATCCACCGCAGCCGCTTCAGCGGCCACCCGATGCTGCTGCTGCCCTACTTGCAGCAGATGCCGCAACTGCAACTGACCGCCGACCTGTCGCACTGGTGCTGCGCCTGCGAATCGCTGCTGGAAGACCAGCCGGACACGCTGGCCCAAACGCTGCCGCACGTGCGCCACATCCATGCCCGCGTCGGTCACGCGCAAGGCCCGCAGGTGGCCGACTTCCGCGCGCCGGAATCGCAAGCGGCGCTGGAAGCGCACCTGTCGTGGTGGGATGAAGTGATACGCCTGCGCCGTGCCGCCGGCGCGCAGTTGATGACGCTGACGCCGGAATTCGGCCCGGTGCCCTACACGCAAACGCTGCCCTACACGCAGAAGGAAGTGTCGAACGCGTGGGAACTCAACGTCGCCATGTTGCAGCTGCTGCGCCAGCGCTACGCCTGAGCCGTCTGCTCTTCCTGTGCCGGCGACAAGGGCAGCACCAGCAGCACGCTGGTGCCTGTCGCCGGCACCGACTCCACGCGTATCGTCCCTTTCAGCACACCGGTCACAATGTTATAAACGATATTCATTCCCAGCCCGGAACCGCCCTGCCCCATCTTGGTGGTGAAGAACGGATCGAATATCTTGTGCAGCACCACGTCGGTCATGCCGATGCCGTTATCCTTCATTTGCAGCACCACCAGATCACGTCCCTCGCGCCGCGCGCTGATGGTCAGCACACCGCTCTCGCGACCATCGAAGCCATGCAGCAGCGCATTGCCTATCAGGTTGCTGAGCACCTGGCTCAAGCTGCCCGGATAGGAATCGAATACCAGGTCGGCCGGCACATCCACCGTCACCGTGCAGGAAGCACGCCGCAGTTGCGCCGCATACGTGGCCAGCGTATCGTGCAGCACTTCGTCGAGGCGGAAGCGGCGCCGCTGGCCACTGGCCTGGTCCACTGCCACCTGCTTGAACGAGGTAATCAGGTCGGCCGCGCGCGTCAGCGAACTGGCCATGATGTCGCATGCCTTGCGGCCATCGGTCAGCAGCGCTTCCAGCGCCGAGCGTTTCAGGCCGCCGTCGTCCTTCAGGCGGCGCTCGAAGTCGCGCACCATGTCACCCAGCGCGGTTGCCGTCAACAGGCTGTTGCCGATCGGTGTGTTTAATTCATGCGCGACGCCGGCCACCAGCGCGCCCAGCGACGCCATCTTCTCCGACGTTTGCAGATTGGTCTGTGCCTGTTTCAGCGTCGCCACCACGCGCGACAAATCGTTGCGCGCCTGCTCCGCCTGACTCTTCTGCCGCTCCAGCTCTTTCAGGCTGCTTTCCAGTCCATGGCGCGCATCCGACTCACGGCGGTTGGTCACCAGCAGCGCGGCGATCAGCGCGCTGATGATGACACCGGCGATACCGATCAACACCACCGGCAGTTGCGAGCGGCCATAGCGTGCACCGGAGCGCCCTTCGAACTTGATGATCCAGTTGCGCTGTCCCACCGGCAGCACGGTTTGCCCGCTCAGCCCCGGCACGGCGTCGGCGCGTTGCTGGTGCGTCTCCACCTTGCCATCGCTGTCGAACAGCAGCGTGTCGGTGCCCGGCGGCGGCGCCTTGCCACCCTGGAAGCCGCCGTCCTCGATACGCACGTGCAGATGTTCCAGCAGCGCCGGATCGATCACTTCGCGCATCAGCGCATTGACGCGGAAGACGATGGCCACGAAACCCACCAGCGCCTCGCGCCGCTGCGCCGTGGTCTCCAGCGGCTCGCCATTGCGGTACACCGGCGCGCGCGCCACAAATCCTGGTTCGCCACTGGCGTCCTGCGCCAGCGTGATGCGCTCGGTGGCGACGATTTCGCCGCTGTCGCGCCCCAGTTCCAGCGCCTTCAGGTGCGGCGGCAGCGCCGCCAGGTTCAGGCCGAAGGCATTCTCGTTACCCTTCATCGGTTCGGTGTATTCGATGATGTAATGCAGCGGACGGCGACTGGCCGGATGCACATGAAACTCCGGATAGCCTTCACGCCTGACGCCTTCCACAAACGCCGGCAATCCGTCTTCCGGCACCATGCGCACAAACTGCAAGGCCTGGTAGCCCGGATAGCGTTTTTCGATCTTCAGCGCATTGACGAAACGGTGGAATTGCTGCCGGCTGATATGGTCGTTGATGGCATACATACCCTTCATGCCATGCAGTGAATCGGCGTAGATCTGCAAGCGGGTTTGCGTGTCGCGTGCCACCTTCTCGGTGTCGCGCTGGAAGCCGGCGCGGATTTGCAGCTTCTGCTGCTCTTCCATCACAAAATAGCAGGTCCAGGCCGTCAGGCATATCCCGACAAAGAAAGCCAGGTAGCCGCGCCCGCGCATGATTAGCCGGCAGCGTCGCTGTAACGGTTGGCGATGGCCATGAACTCCTCCTCCACCGTCAGCATCGCATCGACCACGTCGGGATCGAAGTGCTCCCCGCTGCCCTGCCGTATCATCTCCATTGCGGTTTCGTGGGTAAACGCTGGCTTGTAGACGCGCCTGGAAATCAGCGCGTCGTACACATCGGCCACTGCCATCAGCCGTGCCGACATCGGAATCGCGTCGCCGGCCAGTCCTTGCGGATAGCCGGAGCCGTCGAACTTCTCCTGGTGCGAGTAGGCGATTTCGCGCGCGTAGCGCAGGAAGGCATTGGTGTAGCCCAGCGCGTTCTCGACGTTGGCGATGGCGTCGCGGCCATACACCGTGTGCATCTTCATGACGTCGAATTCGGCGTCGGTCAGGCGGTCGGGCTTCAACAGGATCGCATCCGGTATCGACACCTTGCCGATATCGTGCAGCGGCGCCGCCTTGAACAGCGCCTTGATATTCGCCTCGCTCAGTTCTTCCTCGAAGCGCTTGTGCGATTGCAGCTGGCGCGCCAGCGCGGACACATAATGCTGCACGCGGCGCAGGTGGTTGGCGGTTTCGTATTCGCGCGTCTCGGCCAGCGAGGCCAGCGCCCAGATCATCGCGTCGAGCATCTGGCTCAATTCCAGCGTGACCTCTTCCACCACATGTTCCAGCAAGTTGCGCTGCTGCTTCAGCAGCTCGCGCGAGTGGCGCAGTTGCAGGTGGGTGTCGACGCGCGCGCGCAATACCTCGGCAAGCACCGGCTTGGCCACAACGTCGGCGGCGCCATGTTCAAAGGCACGCTGCTCGTCCAGCGTGCGTTGTAAAAAGATGACGGGAATTTCAGCCGTGTCGGGGCTGGACTTGAGTTGCTGGCAAACGCTATAGCCATCGACGATCGGCAAATCCGCATCCAGCACCACCAGGTGCGGGCGCGGCACATGCTGCATGATGTCCAGCGCGGCGCGGCCACTGTTGGCCAGCCGGACTTCGTACTGCTCCTCCAGCATGCTGTTCATCTGGATCAGGTTGTCCGAAGCATCATCGACGATCAGTACGATGGCTTTTTTGACATTCATGCGCCGCTGCTCCCTGTAGGTTCTTACCATCATCATAACCGAGCGGATTTGCCTGCCAAAACTATTTTCGCCGCCCTAGCTTGCAATTATATAGCACGCTACCTATACTAGGTACATGGAAACGCAAACTCAACCCAACGCTGGCGTCCCGCAACTGGACGCCCAACTCTGCTTCGCCCTGTATTCGACTTCACTGGCGATGAGCAAGCTCTACCGCAAACTATTGCGCGGCCTGGGGCTGACCTACTCCCAATACCTCGTCATGATGGTGCTGTGGGAGAAGAACGAACTGACCGTCTCGGAAGTGGGCGAACGCCTGTTCCTCGACTCCGCCACGCTGACGCCGCTGCTGAAGCGCATGGAAGCGGCCGAGCTGCTGACCCGCACCCGCGCCGCCGCCGACGAACGCCAGGTCATCATCAAGCTGACGCCGCACGGCGACGCGCTGCGCCACGAAGCGGCCAAGCTGCCACCTTCAATCCTGCAAGCGACGCAATGCACGCTGGACCAGGTGGTCGGCATGAAGCAGCAGCTGGACGAACTGCGCGCCAGCCTGATGGCCTCCGCATGACGACGCCGATCTACACGCCGCTGGCCGACGCCGCCAGCGCGCTGCGGGAACAGGGCTACGCGCTGCTGCAACCACAGGACGTGGCGGCGCTGGCCGGACTGCCACTGGACACGCTCGATGCGCTGATTCCAGGCTGGGACCAGCTGGAGCTGGACAACTATCTGAAGGACGGCGGCCGCTATCGCCGTCGCCGCCATTCCTGCTTCGTGCAGCAGGGCCGCGAGCTGGCGCAGACGCCGCACCGCGCGCACTGGCAGCCGCTTGAATACAACGCGCTGCACGGCGGCATGAACCGGCTGTTCGAGCCGGTGCAGCCAGCCACCGTGGCGCAGCCGGCCTGGCCGGCGCTGATCACCGCCGTCGGCCAGCTGTGCAGCGCGGCGCGTCAAAACAACGCGCCATGGTATGTTGAGGCGCACCAGTTCCGCATCGACACCACCGACGGCATCGGCCGGCCGACGCCGGAAGGCGCGCACCGCGACGGCGTTGATTTCGTCGCCGTGATCCTGATCGCGCGCGACGGCATCAAGGGCGGCGAAACACGCGTGTTCGAAGCCGATGGACCGAACGGCAAGCGCTTCACCATGACCGCGCCATGGACCATGTTGTTGCTCGACGACGCGACTGTCATACATGAATCCACGCCGATTCAGCCACTGGCGCGGCATGGCCACCGCGACACGCTGGTGCTGACCTGGCGCGCGGGCGGATTCCAGGGTCAGGAAACTTCCCCTTGAGGGGGTAATCCGATATAGTTTGTGCTGCTAACTATGCACCAGGAGGGTGGTCTGTGGACACCAGCTACGAAATACAGCCCGATGAAATAGAAATCCTGATCGTCGAAGACAGCCCCACCCAGGCCGAACGTCTGCGCCGGCTGATCCAGTCGATGCGCTACAACGCCCGCGTGGCGCCGAACGGCCGCCTGGCGCTGGAAGCGATCCGCGAGCGCAAGCCGCACCTGGTGCTGTCCGACATCGTCATGCCGGAGATGGACGGCTACACGCTGTGCCGCGCCATCAAGGCCGACCCGGAACTGCGCGACATCCCGGTAATCCTGGTGACGTCGCTGATGGATCCGAAGGACATCATCCGCGGCATCGAATGCGGCGCCGATAACTTCATCCGCAAGCCGTACGCGGAAGACTATCTGCTGAACCGCATCGGCCACATGCTGATGAACCAGAAGCTGCGCAAGAACCAGAACATGGAGATCGGCATCGCTCTCTACCTGGGCGAGCAGAAGCACTTCATCAACGCCGACCGCCAGCAGATCCTTGACTTGCTGATCTCCACCTACGAACAGGCGGTGCAGGTCAACAGCGAACTGCAGGCGCGCGAGCGCCAGGTGATCGAGCTGAATATGCGGCTGGCGCACCACGCCGGCGAGCTGGAAACCATCAACCGTGAAATCGCGCTGAAGAACCTGGAGCTGGCGGAAGCCAGCCGCATGAAGTCGGCCTTCATCGCCAATATGTCGCACGAGCTGCGCACGCCGCTGAACGCCATCATCGGCTTCACCGGCGCGCTGCTGATGAAACTTCCCGGACCGCTGACGCCGGAACAGGACAAGCAGCTGAACACCATCCGCACCAGCGCGCGCCACCTGCTCTCGCTGATCAACGACATCCTCGACGTCGCCAAGATCGAAGCCGGCAAGGTCACGCTGGAGCTGGAATCGGTGCAGTGCCAGGATCTGGTCAAGGATGTGGTGGATACGCTGCGCCCTCTCGCAGTGCAAAAGAATCTGACGCTGGAGATGGAACTGGCCAATCCGGCCATCGTGCTGGAAACCGACCGCCGTGCGCTGACGCAGATTCTGCTCAACCTCGGCAACAACGCCATCAAATTTACCGAAACCGGCACCGTGCGCGTGACGCTGGCGGAAAAGCCGGGCGAGAACGGCGGCAAGAACGTCATCGAATTCTCGGTGGCCGACAGCGGTGCCGGCATTCGCGAGGAAGACCAGGCCAAGCTGTTCCAGGCCTTCTCGCAACTGGACTCGACGTCGACCCGCCACGCTGAAGGCGCCGGCCTCGGCCTGTACCTGTGCCAGAACCTGGCCAACCTGATCGGCGGCACGCTGTTCTTCAAGAGCGACTTCGGCCACGGCAGTACCTTCACGCTGGCGCTGACGGCGAAATGACGCTTTTATCATTTCCAAAGATGACTATAATAACAACGTAATTCTACGGTATTGCAGTGCAACATAAAGAGAGGTATAGTTGGAACTGTCTCCTCCAACCGTTCGCTGAACATTGGAATTCAACCCGCCACCTTCGAGGTCGCGGGTTTTTTTTTGCCTGAAATTTTCAACCGCGCTGCAATATTTTCAAACGGCTAACGTCTACACCGCTGAACCACAACCCAGCAATAAGTTAAACAAACGATTTAGTTATATCATTTGTTTAAATTATGTGATGTAATCGCCGCCATGAACGCTAAACCTACCCAACACGATGCCAGCCAGCCAGCCGACGACGGCCGCAAGTCCCGTTCGGACGGCGAGCAGTCACGCGAGCGGCTGCTGCATGCGGCCATGCGCCTGTTCGGCGAACAGGGCTTCTCCAAGACCTCGACGCGTGAGATCGCCCAGGCAGCCGGCGCCAACGTGGCCGCCATCAGCTACTACTTCGGCGACAAGGCCGGCTTGTACCAGGCCTGCTTCAGCGCCATCTGCACGCCGGTGGAAAACAACATCGCCATGTTCGACCAGCCGCACTTCACGCTGCGCGAATCGCTACGCGGTTTCTACCAGCAGATGACGGCGCCGTTGATGGCCGGCGCGGACGCCGAAGTGCTGCTCAAGCTGTTCTACCGCGAGATGCTGGAGCCGACCGGCTTCTGGCAGCAGGAAATCCAGACCAACATCAAGCCGGAACACATGGCGCTGGCGGGTGTGCTGTGCCGCCACCTCGGCTTGCAGGAGCCGGACGAACGCGTACACCTGCTGGCGTATGCGGTGGCCGCGATGTGCGTGCAGATGCTGATCGGGCGCGACGTGGTCAATGCGATCACGCCCAACCTGATGTCCAGCCCGGAGGCGATTGCGGCATGGGTTGAGCAGTTGAGCGGCTTTGCGGAGACGCTGGTCGTGGCAGAAAAAATCAAACTTCAACAAGGGAAAGCATGAGACTCTTTTTACGCGCGATGGCGTTGGCCGTTGCGGCGACGCTGGGCGGCTGCGCTGTGCAGGGGCCGGCAAAGCAGGTGGATGCGCTGGCGCCCCAGCAATGGCAGGCACCGTTGCCGCATAACGGCAGCCAGGCCGATCTCGCCACATGGTGGCGCGGCCAGTCGGATGGCTTGCTGGCGCAACTGATCGAATCGGCGCAGGCAGTCAGCCCGACCGTGGCCTCGGCGGCGTCGCGCATTGCGCAGTCGCGTGCGGAACGCGTGGCGGCCGGTGCGGCGCTGGCGCCGAATGTGGATGCGGCGGCGTCGGTGAACCGCTCCAACCAGCAATCAGCGCTGCCGATGGGGACCACGTCGCAGGCGGCTTTCAACGCTTCGTGGGAGCTCGATATTTTCGGCGCCAACCGCGCGGCGCGCGATGCGGCGCAGGCACGCCTGGAAAGCGCGCACGCCGGCTGGCATGATGCACGTGTGTCGGTGGCGGCGGAAGTGGCCAATCAGTATTACGGCTTGCGCGCCTGTGAGCAGTTGCTGGCCGTGGCGCAGCAGGATGCATCGTCACGCGCCGATACCGCGCGGCTGACGGAGCTGAGCGCCACTGCGGGCTTCCAGTCGCCCGCCAGCCTGGCCCTGGCCCGCGCCAGCGCCGCCGATGGCAACAGCCGCTACATCTCGCAACGCGCGGCGTGCGACATCGACGTCAAAGTGCTGTCCGCGCTGACTGCCATCGCCGAACCGGAATTGCGCCGCCAGCTTGCCGCCGCGTCGCCACAAGGCGTCTATGCTTCGTTCGCACCGCCAGCCATGGCGATCGCAGAACTGCCAGCGCGCACCATCAGCCAGCGGCCGGACGTGTTCACCGCTGAACGCGAAGTCGCTGCGGCCAGCGCCGATGTCGGCAACGCCGAGGCGCAGCGCTATCCGCGCCTTTCGCTGTCTGGCTCCGTCGGCATCGCCAACTTCCGTGCTGGCGGCGAAAACACCAAGACCGATACCTGGACCATCGGCCCGGTATCGCTGTCGGTGCCGGTGTTCGACGCCGGCCGCCGCCGCGCCAACGTGGATTCCGCCAAGGTCCGCTACGACACTGCCGTCATCAGCTACCGAGCCACTGTGCGCCAGGCGGTCAGCGAAACCGAACAGGCGCTGGTGAACCTGGACAGCACGGCCGCGCGCGCCAACGACGCGCAAACCTCGCTGGAAGGCTACCGCGCCAACTACACCGCTGTCGACGAGCGCTACAAGAACGGCATGGCCAGCCTGTTCGAGCTGGAAGACGCGCGCCGCACCCGCCTGGCCGCCGAACAAACCGTCATCAACCTGCAACGCGAACGCAGCGCCGCCTGGGTCGCGCTATACCGCGCCGCCGGCGGCGGCTTCACGCCGCCAACCACAGACGCCACCGCGCCATCGCAGTCCACCGTGCACGCCGCGCCGGCCGCCAACTAAACCATCCGCCCATCATGAACGCAAAACTGAAACCACTCGCCTATATCCTGGCCGCCGCTTTTGCAGTGAGCGCCGCCAGCATCGCCGCCTACTCGCAGGCCGCCGACGAAAAGAAACCTGAAGCGACCGCCAAGGCAGCATTGACCGTCACCATCACCAAGCCAAGCAACGCCAGCCTGCCGATCAAGCTAGCCGCAAATGGCAACGTCGCCGCCTGGCAGGAAGCCAGCGTCTCCAGCGAATCGAACGGTCTGCGGCTGACCGAAGTGCGCGTCAACGTTGGCGATGTGGTCAAGGCCGGCGAAGTGCTGGCCGTGTTCTCCGCCGACACCGTCAACGCCGATCTGGCGCAGGCGCAAGCCGCACTGCACGAAGCCGAAGCCAATGCCGCCGATGCTGCCGCCAACGCCGCCCGCGCCCGCACGCTGCAAAACTCCGGCGCCCTGAGCGTCCAGCAGATCAGCCAGTACAACACCGCCGAACAGACCGCCAACGCCCGCATTGCCTCGGCCAAGGCCGCACTGGCCAGCCAGCAGCTGCGCCTCAAGTACACCAAAGTGGTGGCGCCGGACAGCGGCGTCATCTCCGCACGCAGCGCCACCGTCGGCGCCGTGTCGGGCGCCGGCACGGAACTGTTCCGCATGATTCGCCAGGGCCGCCTGGAATGGCGCGCCGAAGTCGTCGCCGCCGACCTGCGCCACCTCAAGCCCGGCATCAGCGCCGTGGTGAAAGCGGCCAACGGCAGCGAAACCACCGGCAAGGTGCGCATGATCGCACCGACTGTCGATCCGCAAACCCGCTCCGCACTGGTCTACGTCGACCTGCCGCAAAGCGCCAGTACCAAGGACGCGCCGTTCAAAGCCGGCATGTTCGCCAGCGGCCAGTTCCAGCTGGGCGCATCGGACGCCATGACCGTGCCGCAGCAAGCCATCGTCGTGCGCGACGGCTTCAGCTTCGTGTTCCGCCTTAACGGCGACAAGCATGTCAGCCAGCTGAAAGTGCAGCCGGGCCGCCGCCTGGGCGACCGCATCGAAGTGCTGGGCGGCCTGGACGCCAACACGCAGATCGTGGTGCGCGGCGCCGGCTTCCTCAACGACGGCGACCTGGTTAATGTCGTCGCCAAATAAGGACAGTCCATGAATTTCTCCGCCCTCTCTATCAGGAACCCGATCCCGGCGATCATGCTGTTTGTATTGCTGTCGCTGGCGGGCTTCATGGCCTACAAGGCCAATCCGGTGCAGGACTTTCCGGACATCGAACTGCCGATCGTGACCGTCACCGCCACGCTGGACGGCAGCGCGCCGGCGCAGCTGGAAACCGAAGTCTCGCGCAAGATCGAAGACTCGGTCGCTACGCTGCAAGGTGTGAAGAACATCTACACCACCGTGCTCGATGGCGTCTCCACCACCACTGTCGAATTCATCCTGGAGAAGAACATCTCCGACGCGGTGAACGATGTGCGCGACGCCGTGGCCCGCGTCAAGGCCGACATGCCGGCCGAGCTGCGCGACCCAAGCGTCACCAAGGCTTCCACCGCTGGCCGCGTGGTGCTGACCTTCACTGCTGCCGCCTCGCAGGCGCCGGGCGAAAAGCTGGATAGCCAGGAAATCAGCTGGTTCGTCGACAACACCGTTGCCAAGCGCCTGCTGGCGGTGCCCGGCGTCGGCGCGGTCAAGCGTGTCGGCGGCGTGTATCGCGAAATCCGCGTGGAGCTGGACGAAGCGCGCATGGCCGCCTTGCGTGTCTCCGCGCTGGACGTGTCGCGCCAACTGCGCCTGGTGCAAAAGGAAGCGCCGGGCGGACGCGGTGATGTCAGCGGCGCCGAGCAATCGGTGCGCACCATCGCCACCGTGCAGACGGCCGCCGAACTGGCAGCCATGGATCTGCCGCTGCTGGACGGCCGTCACGTGCGCCTCGATCAGGTAGCGACCGTGACCGATACCGTATCCGAACCACGCGCCGTGGCACTACAGGACGGCGTACCGGTGATCGGCTTCGAAATCTTCCGCACCAAGGGCGCCAGCGAAACCGCCGTCGCCAAGGGTGCGCGCGATGCGGTCGCCGAACTGCAAAAAGCCAATCCGCGCGTGGATCTGAAACAGGTAATCGACAACGCCCATCCGGTCGAAGAAAACTTTGAAGGTTCAATGGAGCTGCTGTATGAAGGCGCCATCCTCGCCGTGCTGGTGGTGTGGTGGTTCCTGCGCGACTGGCGCGCCACCCTGGTGGCCGCCGCCGCGCTGCCGCTGTCGGTGCTGCCGGCCTTCCTCGGCATCTACCTGTTCGGCTATACGCTGAACACCGTAACGCTGCTGTCGCTGGCCCTGGTGGTTGGCGTGCTGGTGGATGACGCCATCGTTGAAATCGAAAACATCGAGCGCCACCTAAGAATGGGCAAAACGCCGATGGAAGCGGCGCTGGAAGCGGCCGACGAAATCGGCATGGCGGTCATCGCCACCACTTTCGCGCTGGTGGCCGTGTTCCTGCCGACCGCCTTCATGAGCGGTATCCCCGGCTTGTTCTTCAAGCAGTTCGGCTGGACCGCCGTGATCGCGGTGCTGGCTTCGCTGGTGGTGGCACGCCTGCTGACGCCGATGATGGCCGCCTACCTGCTCAAGCCCGCGATTCACCGCGAAGAGCAGGACGGCTGGCTGATGTCGCGCTACATGCGGGTGATGAAATGGTGCCTGCGCCATCGCCTGGTGACCGCGCTGGCGGCTGGCGCCTTCTTCATCAGCTCCATCATGCTCACCGGCCTGCTGCCGACCGGCTTCGTACCGGCCGCCGACCGCGCGCAAACGCAGATCAACCTCGAACTGCCGCCAGGTTCCACGCTGGCTGAAACCAGCGTCATCGCCGAGCAGGCACGCAAGGCGGCGATGGAAGTCAAGGGCATCACATCGGTGTTCAGTTCCATCGGCGGCGGTTCCAGTGGCGATGCCTTTGCACCCGGCGCCGCAGCCGAAGCGCGCAGCGCCGTGCTGACGCTGACCACTGTGCACCGCACCGACCGCAAGGAATCGATGGCCGACCTGGAATCGGAAATCCGTCACAAGCTGGACGCCATCGCCGGCGCCCGCTTCAAGGTCGGCCCGCCGGACAACGGCGTCAAGATGCAGCTGGTGTTACGCAGCGAAGATCCGGTAGCACTGAAGGAAGCGGCGCAGAAAGCCGAACGCGAACTGCGCACGCTGCAAGGCGTCGGCAACGTACGCTCGACCGCTTCGCTGGTGCGTCCGGAGATCATCGTCAAGCCGGACTTCGCCAAGGCGGCGGACCTGGGCGTCACGGCCTCCGCGATCGGCCAGACGGTACGCGTGGCAACCGCTGGCGACTACGACACCGACCTGACCAAGATGAATCTGCCGGAGCGCCAGGTGCCGATCCGCGTCAAGCTGCCGGACGCCGTCCGCGCTGACCTGGACGCCATCGGCCGCCTCACCGTGCCAGGCAAGAACGGCCCGGTACTGCTGGCCACCGTGGCCGACATCACGATGGAAAGCGGTCCGGCACAGATCAATCGCTTGAACCGTAGCCGCAACGTTACGCTGGAGGTGGAACTGGGCAAGCGCACGCTGGGTGAAGTCAACGCCGAAGCACGCGCGCTGCCCTCGCTGAAAAACCTGCCGCCATCGGTGAAGATTGCGGAACTGGGCGACACGCAGGAGATGGCCGCGCTGTTCGCCAGCTTCGGCATCGCCATGCTGATCGGCGTGCTGTGCATCTACTGCGTGCTGGTGCTGCTATTCAAGGACTTCATGCAGCCAGCGACGATTCTGGCAGCGCTGCCGCTGTCGATTGGCGGCGCGTTTGTAGCGCTGCTGATTACCAACAGCGCGCTGTCGATGCCGTCGATGATCGGCCTGATCATGCTGATGGGGATCGTCACCAAGAACTCAATCCTGCTGGTTGATTATGCTATTCTGGCGCGCCAGGCGGGCATGGGGCGTTTCGAAGCGCTGGTCGATGCCTGCCACAAACGTAGCCGTCCGATCCTGATGACCACCATCGCGATGGGCGCGGGCATGATGCCGCTGGCCCTGGGCTGGGGCGCCGACCCGAGCTTCCGTTCACCGATGGCGATCACCGTGATTGGCGGCCTGATTACCTCAACGCTATTGAGCTTGTTGGTGGTGCCGGCGGTGTTCACCTATGTCGACGACTTTGAACACTGGCTGAAGCGCATGATGCGCAAGCTGCGCCGCCAACCGGTGGAACAAGGAGACACGCATGCACTACGAGATAAAAGAACTGCCTGAAGTCCGTGTGGCCTACCTGCGTTACAAAGGCCCGTTCGGGCCTGCGCTGGGCGAGTTCTGGAAGGAAGTGTTCACGCCATGGCAGCAGGCTTTTGGCCTGACCGGCAAGGTGACCTATGGCGTGGCGCAGGATGATCCGGCCAGCACGCCGCCATCGGAATGCCGCTACGATGCCTGCGTCGAGATCGCGCCGGACTACGTGCTCAAGCCGCCGGCAAAGGAAACCCACCTGCCGGCGGGCCGCTATGCAGTGGCGCCATTCAAAGGGACTGCCGGCGATGTGCCCAAGGCTTGGGGTGCGTTCTTTGGCCAGTTGTCGGCCGAAGGCAAGGTCGACGAAGGCTTGTGCTTCGAGCGCTACCCTGCCGACTATGCGATGGATCCCGCTACCGGGATCTTCACCGCAGAGCTCTGCATTCCGGTCAAGGCCTAGTCCAGCCACCACCCATGACGCGATACAGGTCGACCGAGGCGACCAGGATGCGCGTCTTCAATTGCAGGCGCCCGACGTCCGCGCTGTACAGTGTGCGTTGGGCGTCCAGTTCTTCCAGATACGAGGCGTAACCATTGCGATAGCGGTTGTGCGCGATGCGCAGCGTTTCGGCTGCGGTGGCGCGGCGCGCGTCGTTCTGGATCGCCTGCTCTCTCAGCCGCACGATGGCGCCAAGGCCATTCTCGGTTTCCGAAAACGCGCTGCGTACAGCGCTCTCGTAAGCGAAGATGGTCTGGTCGCGCTGCGCCGCCAGCGCGTCGGTCTGGCTTTGCACGCGGCCTCCTTCAAATACTGGTGCGGCAACGATGCCGCTCAGGCGCCACAACGCTGTCGGGGCGTTGACGAAGTCGTGCCATTTCAGGTTTTGTATGCCACCGGTTGCCGTCAGCTTGAACGAAGGCAGCAACTGGTCGCGCGTGGCTTGCAGGTTGGCGTTGATGGCGACCAGGTTGTATTCGGCGCGGGCGATGTCGGGACGACGGCGCAGCAGTTCGGAGGGCAGGCCTTCCGGCACTGCCGGCGCTTGCAGGTCCGCGAGTTCGGTGCCGCGCGCGATCGGGCCAGGATTGCCACCGGTGAGGATCGATAGCGCGTTTTCCTGTTCGAATATCTGGCGTTTCAGTTGCGGCACCTGTTCGGCGGTTGTCTGGTATTCAGCTTGCGCCTGCAGCCATTCGAGGCGGGAGCTGTAGCCCACTTCGAACTGCCGCTGCGCCAGCCGGGCGGATTCTTCACGCAGCTTGAGCGTGGCTTCGGTCAGCGCCAGTTGGGCGTCGAGGCCGCGCAGGTTGAGATAGCCCGAGGCGACTGTGGCGGCGATGGACAGTGCAGCAGCATCGGCGTTGGCTTGTTCCGCCTGGTAGCTGGCGGTGGCGGCGTCGGTCAGCGCGGCCAGGCGGCCCCACACGTCGATCTCGTAGCTGGCCTGGAATTCGGCCTGGTAGATGTTGGTCACGTACGGGGCGCCGGTGTAGGCCAGCTGGCGCGCGCGCGAGGGTGCGCTGTCGACGCTGACCGTGGGTTTCTGGCCCGCTTCGGCCACGCCGATCTGCGCGCGGTACTGGGCAACGCGGGCGCGGGCGACGCGCAGGTCGCCGTTGTTTTGCAATGCTTTGTTGACCAGCGCGGTCAGCGCGGGATCGCCGAAGCTTTGCCACCACTGCTGCGCCACCGGGCCGCTGCCCTGCCCTTCAACGGCAGTGCGCCAGGCAGTCGGCACCTGAACAGTCGATGCCGGTGGCGGTGCGACGGTCGCAGCGCAGCCGGCCAGCAGCAGAGCCGCCGCCACAGCGCCAGCCGTCGCGCGTCCAGATACGACGCCGCTGCTCATGGCTTGGCCCCGATGGCGACCGGTGCGGAAGCCGGCGCAGCGGCGCGAGCGGCCGGTGCGGCAACAGGCACCGGTGGCGCGATGGTGCGAGCGGCCGATGCGGCAGTGGGTGACGTTGGCGCGACGGCGGTTGCTCCGGCGGTCGGGGCGTTGGTGTGGCTGGTTTCGCGCACCTTCACCGAGGTATCGATGCTGACGATGACTGACATGCCCGGCGCCAGGCGACGCGCGTTGGCCTGGCCCTGGTCGATGCGGATGCGCACCGGAATACGCTGCGCGATCTTGACGAAATTGCCAGTCGCATTATCCGCCGGCAGCACACTGAACTCCGAGCCGGTGGCAGGCGAAATCTGCTCCACCACGCCAGTCAGCTTGGCGCCGTCCAGTGCATCGACCTTGAAGGTCGCCGGCTGTCCCACCTGCACATGGTTCATCTGCGTCTCTTTCAGATTGGCGATCACCCACAACTGCTTCGGCACCAATCCCATCAACTGCGCGCCAGTGTTCACATAGGCGCCCTTGCGCACCGTTACCTGCCCCAGCTGACCATCCTCCGGCGCCGTGATGCGCGTGTTATCCAGATCCACCCTGGCCGCCTTCAGCGCCGCTTCCGCATTCGCCACCGCCGCCTCCAGCGACAGCTTGTTGACGGTCACCGTGCGTACCTGCTGTTTCGAAATCTCCAGGTTTGCGCGCGCCTGCTCGACCGCCGCCACCGTCTGCGTGCGCGCCGCCCTGGTTGCATCCTGCTCGCGCTGCGACAATGAGCCATCCGCCGCCAGCGCGTCCACGCGCTTCAGGTCCGCCAGCGACTTGGCCGCCTGCGCCTGCGCATTGGCCAGCGTAGCTTCGTTCAGCAGCACGCCCGCCTGCGCCGACCGATGGGACTGCGCCCAGTTCTCCAGCGCCGCCTTCTGCGCCGCCACTTGCGCCTGCGCCTGTTCATAACGCTGCTGATAAATACGGTCATCGATCAGCGCCAGCAACTCGCCCTGTTTCACGTACTGGAAGTCCTGCACCCTCACCTCCACCACATAGCCAGGCAATTGCGTGCCGATCAGCGTCACCTGTCCACGCACCAGCGCATTCTCGGTGGAGACGATGGCGCTGCTGAACGGCGGCAGCCGCCACGCGTACAGCACAATCAGCACGCCGATCAGCGCCACCAGTGCGAAGATAATCGACGAAATGATCTGTGCCCGCCGGTCCGGCACCGGCGCTGCGGGCGCCGATGCGGCGACTGCGGCCGCCGCTGCCGCAGCGGCGACTGCCGCGACACGGCTGTCTGAAGAGGATGCGTTGTCTGGCGTATTGTTATCCATGTTTTAGCGAGATCCAGAATTATTAAGAGAGACATTGGCGATACCCGTCTGCGCATTCGGCCCGGCTTTACCCTGACACACCACACACTCGGTCCACAGCCAGCGTGCCAGCAGCCACGCCATCGTCACCAGCGCCAGCACGGTGATGGCGAAGAACAGATCGTTATACGCAAGGATATTGGCCTCACGCGTGGCCGCGCCGCTGAGCGACGCCAGGCCGCCGGACTGGATGCGCGCCGCCACCTGCGGATCGAGCAGCGTCAGATGCTCGACCAGAATGCTGGAGTGGTACTTCTCGCGCCACACCTGGAAGGTGCCGGTCAGCGCGGTGCCCAGCAAACTGCCCAGCGTCTGCGTGATGCTGAACATCACCGAGAAGCTGATCAGGTTATTCGGCGCGGCGATCACCGCACCAAATCCGGAAATGAAGGTCGGGCCGACAAACATCGCACCGCCAAACGCCAGCAGGAACTGGCTCAGATACAGCTCATGCGGCCGCGTCAGATTGCTGGCATGCGAATCCATGAAGGCGCCGATGGCCATCACCGCCAGCGAAAACAGTAGCTGCGCCGTGCCGCGCGCCGGCGTGATCGTCAGCGCGCTGATCACCATACCAGCCACTGCGCCGAACATCACGATCCACCACAACAGCATCATCTGATCATTGTTCAAGCCCAGCGCCTGCATGAAACCCACCGTGCCGCTGGCCTCCGACTGCACCACGCGGATCAGCAGCACCGACAGCGCCAGCCGCGCCATATTGGCGTTCGATAGCCAGCGCGTATTGATCAGCGGCCGCGCGCGGTTATGCTCCACCGCCAACGCGGCGGCGATCAGCACGATCGAACCGGCCAGCGCATAGCCGACCCACGGCGCTTCCAGCCACCATACGGTGCGGCCCAGCGCCAGCACCGCCGACAGCAGCGCCACGCCCGGTGCGAACAGCCCGAAAGTGAGGAAGTCCATTTTCTCGAACACCTTGATGCGGTCGCCCGGCGGCAGCTTAAGCCACAGCACGCAGGCCAGCGACACCAGCGCCAGGCCGAGTTCAAAGAAGTACAGGCCGCGCCACTCGCCGATCTCCATCAGGTCCGACGAGAACAGCCGCGCCATCGGAATCGCCAGTTGCGAAAAGCCGATGCCCAGCACCGCGCCTTTCAGCCGGTGCTGCGCAGGGAATGCCTGCAGCGTGTAGTACAGGCCCAGTGTGGTCAGCGCCGCGCCGCTCATGCCGTGTGCCGCCCGCACCGCGATGGCTGAACCCAGGCCGTGTACGAACAAGTGCGCCACCGTGACCAGCGCATACAGCACTAGGAACAACTCGGTGAACAGCCGCAGCCCGTACTGCTGGCGGAACTTCACCAGCAACAGGTTCATCGTCACATTGGTCATCACATAGGCGGCCGGCAGCCACTGGATCTCGGTCAGGTAGACACCCAGCGATCCCTGTGCGTACAGCAGGTTGACCGACACCAGCGCATTCCCCAGGCCACCGGTGATGGCGACGATGAAGCCGACCACCAGGAACGCGATCCGTTTCGGAAAAGAGTGATGCGGATTGGACGGCGATCCAGGCAAGGTGGGACGCTCGTGCGGTTGCCAGGCTTGAGGGGCGTAAACGTCCATGCGTCAAAGGTCCTAAAATGCATTATGGCGAGCATATCACTATGCTCGCCATCGTTGCATACTTCGATGGTGATAGGAGCTCTTACACCGGCAAGGCGTCGTTTTCCCGCTGGAAGTTGCGATGGTCGCCCAGCGCCTGCTTGAACGTGGCCAGCGTACCAGCCAGCGCGCTGGCCTCCACCGTCCACAGCGCCAGGTCAGGCGAGCCGTCCGGCCGGGTCGCAGGAATGCCCACCGCCAGCAGCAGCTCCTTGCCGGCGCCTACCGCCAGTATCGGTTTGCAATGGCGGTATTGATGACGCACGAACTCGCGCGCATCGGCATCCTCCACCAGCATCTTGACGCTGGCTGCGCCATCGGCAATCACCACTGCGTCGTACAGCACGCCCGGTCCGGCGTCGATGGAGATCTCGACATCCAGGCGGCTGCGGTCGGCGGCCACCAGTTGCCCCAGTTGCGGCGCCACCACACGCGGCGCGGCGCCGGCGGCCAGCAGGTCGGCATAGATGGCTTTCAGGCTGTCCGCCTCGACACCATGGCCGGCCAGGATGGCGACCTTGCGCGTCTTCGGCCCGATGGCGCCGGGACGCGACAGCAGCGACAGCGCCGACGAAGGCTGGTAATGCGGCGCCGGCACATCCAGCGCCAGCGGCATCGGAGCCGGCACTTCCACGCCCAGGCCCTGCGCCACGCCTTCGACCAGGATAGGATCGACATTCGCCAGCATCGACAGCAGCCGTTCGCGTACCGCCGGCGTCTGCACCCGCGTCAGCTCGAAGCGGAAAGCGTTGACGATGTGCGCCTGCTCGGCCGGGCTCTGGCTGATCCAGAACAGGCGCGCCTGCGCGTAGTGTTCGGCAAACAGCTCCGGCTTGCCGCGCACCTTGTCTTCCGGTGGCTGCGCTTGCTGGCGGAAGGCGGTGGTGAAGCCGGCCATGCCAGCCTGGAACGGGCAGCCGCCACCCAGCGAATTCGGCTCATACGATACGCGGCCGCGATGCACGGCCTGGCGATGCATGCCGTCGCGCTGGTTGTTGTGCACCGGCGCCAGCGGCGCGTTGACCGGGATCTCGTGGAAGTTCGGCCCGCCGAGACGGCTGATCTGCGTATCCAGGTAGGAGTGGATACGGCCTTGCAGCAGCGGGTCGTTGGTGAAGTCGATGCCCGGCACAATGTGCGCGGTGCAGAACGCCACCTGCTCGGTCTCGGCGAAGAAGTTGTCCGGGTTGCGGTTCAGCGTCATCTTGCCGACGATGCGCAGCGGGATCAGTTCTTCCGGCACGATCTTGGTCGGATCAAGCACGTCGAACGGGAATTCGTCGGCCTGTTCTTCGGTGAAGATCTGCAGGCCCAGTTCCCACTCGGGATAGGCGCCGGCTTCAATCGCTTCCCACAAATCGCGGCGATGGAAGTCCGGATCGGCGCCGACAATCTTGGCTGCTTCATCCCACACCAGCGAGTGCGTGCCACCGACGGGGTTCCAATGGAATTTGACGAACACCGACTCGCCCTGCGCATTCACCAGGCGGAAGGTATGCACGCCGAAGCCCTGCATGGTGCGGTAGCTGCGCGGGATGGCGCGGTCGGACATCTGCCACATCAGCATGTGGGTCGATTCCGGCATCAGCGAGACGAAGTCCCAGAAGGTGTCGTGCGCGCTGGATGCCTGTGGCATGGCGTGATGCGGCTCCGGCTTCACGGCGTGCACCAGGTCCGGGAACTTCATCGCATCCTGGATGAAGAATACCGGCATATTGTTGCCGACCAGGTCCCAGTTGCCTTCGTCGGTGTAGAACTTGACGGCGAAGCCGCGCACATCGCGCACGGTATCGGCCGAGCCGCGCTCGCCGGCGACGGTGGAGAAGCGCACAAACACCGGCGTGCGCTTGCCGGCGGCGGCAAACGGCGCGGCGCGGGTGATCGCGCTCAGGTCTTCATAAGCTTCGAAATAGCCGTGTGCGGCCGAACCACGCGCGTGCACCACGCGTTCAGGAATGCGCTCATGGTCGAAGTGCGTGAGCTTTTCGCGCAGGATGAAGTCTTCCATCGCGGTCGGCCCGCGCAGGCCGACTTTCAACGAATTCTGGTTGTCCGCAACAGGCACGCCCTGGTTGGTGGTCAGGCGCTGATCGCTGCCGTCGGCGCGCACGCGGTCCAGATGGCCGGCCGGGCACACGCCCAGCGGCGGTACGCCGCTGCCGACTTTCGGCGAGGCGTTGGTTTCAGCAGCAGTGCTGGCGCTGGCGACGGGATGCGGCAGCGGGCAGGTCTTGCCTGGCTGCGGCGTGCGTGCGGCGTCGCCATGCTCGCCTTCCTTGTTGGCGTTGAATGGCATGCCGGCTGCGGTTTGCTGGCCGCCGGCGACTTTGTCGATCAGGGTTTGCTCATGCGGGCTGGCGCCGCCCAGGGTGTCCGGGGTGGAGGCCGTCGATGGTCCGGAGACGGTGCTGAGTACAGAACCGGCCCCCATGACGGAGGCCGGCGATTGCTTGCTGTTTGCCATGGATATCCTCTAAAGAGACGAACGGAGCCCGGTACGGGACACTGCCGGTCGTCCCGGCTGCGATACCGGCCGGGCGAAACAGATTTATTTGCTGCTGCGCGAGCCCAGCAGCTTGGAGATACCGTAGCCTGCGGCAGCCGCCACCAGCACCGAGATCAGCGGATTGGCGCTGACGTGGCTGCGGCTCGATTCGGTGAGGTTTTTGTAGGTTTCCACCGCTTGCTTGCCGCGCGCGGCCAAGCGCTCGGAGGTGCTTTCTGCGGTGTCGGCTACTTTGTCGACGCCGGTGTGGGCTTGGGCTGCCAGGCGCTCGGTCGCTGGCGGAATTTTTTCAGCGACTTTGTCGATCGTGGCGTGCGCGTCAGCGCGCAGGTCCTTGCCGATTTGGGTGACGCCGTCGCGGGTGTTGTTGATTTTGCTGTCGATGCTGTTTTCCATGATGCGATCCTCTCGTTTGGGTTTGCGGTGCAGGAACTGTCACGATAAGCGCTTCGGCCACGGCTGACCGTGCGGAAGCGCACGGTCGCGAAAAAGCCCGCTTATGTGAAGTGACACACGGACGCGGCCGTCTCTGCGGCGCATGCTATGAGTGACGCATAGACTATTTCTGGAGAGCGGCATGTTCCCTATCTCATCCCTGACACCGTCGTCGACGACGGAATTGCAACCGGTTAATCGCGCTGCGGAGGCGGCGGCAGTTAATAGCGCTACCGTGAATGCGGTGGGCTCGGCGCTGGATGCGCCGCCTGCGGCCTCTGTGCAGGTAGATTTGTCGCCGGTAGCGAGTTTCCTGCTGTCAGTAACCAATGCACAGCAGCAGATTGCTCAGGCGCAAGGGACGCAGGCGCAGCGGTCGGATACGGTGAACTCGGCGGTGCAGAATGTGGTCAACGCGTTTAATCTGCTGCCAACCGTGGATTTCGATCAGGGTCAGCCGCTGGAGGCTTCGCTGCTGAATAATCTGGTCAACAACCTGAACCAGCAGCCCAATGATGGGGCGAATACGCAGGCGCAGAATCTGGCGCGGCTGGGGCTGACCTTGCAACCGCCGTTGCTGTCGGATCTGACTGGCGGGCTGTCGCTGGAGCCGGAGTTACTGCGGGCGGCGCTGAATGTCGACGATCAGCAAACCACGCAGACGTTGCAGAATACTTTAGGCAATTTCCGTGATCAGGCGACGCAGTTTGCCGAGCGGCTGAGCGCATCGGGCAGTTCACAGATTCCGGGCTTGAACAGCAATCCATTCCAGACGCTGAGTGCGTTCCAGCAGCCGGCGCTGACGCCGGCCGACCTGGCGGCCAACGCTCGGCTGGACCTGGCGCGCGCGGCGATCGATAACCTGTCGCAGAATCCGCTGCCGGAAACCGCCGCCGACCGCCTCGCGGCGCAGCGCGCGCAGCTGGAACAAGCCACCAACACTCAGCAACCGGAGACGCCGTCACCTATCGTCAACCAACAACAACTGGCAGCCCAGCAGGCGCAAGACGCGCAGCAGGCCAATGCGCAGCAGCTGCAAGCCAATCAGACCGCTGCGCAACAGGCCCAGGCCGCACAGCAGACCAACGCGCAGCAGCTGCAAGCACAGAGCGATCAATTGCAAGCGGCACAGCTGGCGCAAGCCGACCAGGCGGCCGATGCGCAACGCGCCCAGCTCTTGCAGGGCGCCACGCAGCAAGCCAATCTGACGCAGACGCAGCAAACACAGGCCGCGCTGGATCGCCAGACGCAGCTCGAACAGGCGCAGGCCGCGCAACAAACGCAGCTTCAGCAAGCCGCCATCCAGCAGCAGAACTTCCAGCAGGCGCAAGCCGCCGGCGTTTCTTCGCTGCTGCAAACGCAAGCCCTGAACCAGGCCGCTGCCGAGCGCGCGCAACAGGCTGCCGACGCCCGAGAAGCGCAGCAACAGCTCAGCGGCACGCAATCCGCGCAACAGACTGCCAACGCACAGGCCACCGCACAGACGGCAGCCCAAGTGCAAGCAGCAAACCAAGCTCAGGCTGACCAAACGCAGGCCGCGAATCAGACGCAGGCGGCTAATGAAGCGCAGGCTGCTGAACAGGCGCAAGCAGAAGAAGCTGCGACACAGAGCGCTGCCGAACAAGCGCAAGCCACCGCCCAGGCCCAGACCGCGCGCCAACAAGCCACCACCACAGTGAACAGCGCCAACTCGGCCGCACAGCTGGCGCAGCAGCAGGCAGTCGCAGCACAGAACGCCGCGCAAAGCGTCACGCTGCCTGCCAACGCCACGCAGGCGCAGCAGGCACAAGCCACGGAAAATGCCACCGCCCAGGTGGCGATCGCCAACGCTGCGGCACAGGCGGCCTCGGTACAGGCTCAAGCGGCGCAAAATGCGGCGGACGCCATGGCTGCGCAGAACGCCGCTGCCAATGCCGCCGTCGCCCAGGCGCGCGCCGCCCAGAACAACGCTGGCACCGCCGATGCCGCCGCCACGGCGGCCAGCGTCGCTGCGCAACAGGCGGCCGCCGCGCAGCAAACCGCGACCAGCCTGGCAGCAGCCAACGCCGCTGCCGCTGATGCAGCACAACAAGCCACCGCTGCATCCAACGCCGCCCAGCAGGCAGCAGCTGCACAGGCGGCCGCCCAGGCCAATGCCGAACAGGTCAATGCCGCACAAGCCGCAGCCGCCCAGGCTGCCGCCAATGCCCCGTCCGACCTGCGCAGCAACCCGGCGCTGGCAGCCGCCATCGCCGCCTACAACATCAACAATGTAGCCGGTACCAGCGGTCGCGCGGCACAAGCAGCACAGGCCGCCATTCCACGTGTCGGCGCTGTCAATGCAACAACACCTGCGCGCGGCATCGGCAACGCCCCTTGATGCCGCCGACTGGCGCCGCCCCATCGTGGGGCGGCCGCACCAAATTAAATTCTGATTGGCTATGGTTTACAGCCCCAACTCACACGATAATATTCTGTGTTTTCGGGAATAATCACACAACTATAGTCACTCAGGAGATCGCATGAAATTGCAGCACACCGCCGCCGCACTGGCACTGATGGCAGCCTTTGGCGCCCACGCCCAGGACTCCGTCGTCAAAATCGGCCATAGCGGACCGTTGTCCGGCTCCCAGGCCTTCTCGGGCAAAGACAATGAAAGCGGCGCCCGCCTGGCGGTAGAAGAGCTGAATGCCAAGCCGATCACCGTGGCTGGTAAAAAAATCAAGTTCGAATTGCTGTCGGAAGACGACCAGGGCGATCCGAAAGCCGGCATGGCAGCCGCCCAGAAACTGATCGACAAAGGCGTGCACTTCGTGGTCGGCCCGTACAACTCGGGCGTGGCGATTCCCGCATCGCGCGCTTACAACGACGCCGGCGCACTGATCGCCACCGTCGCCACCAATCCAAAGCTGACCCAGCAAGGCTACAAGGGCCTGTACCGCGTCAACGCCAGCGATAGCCAGCTGGGCTCGAAAATGGCGCTGTACGCCGCCAAGGAACTGAAATTCAAGACCGTGGCCGTGATTGACGATCGCACCGCCTTCGGCCAGGGTGTGGCGGAAGAATTCAAGAAATCAGCCAAGGCCGCCGGCATGAATGTGGTCGGCCACGAGTTCACCAATGACAAGGCGTTCGACTTCACCGCCATCCTGACCAAGCTGAAAACCAAAAAGGTCGAAGCGATCTTCTTCGGTGGCTATGCACCACAAGCCGCACCGATGGCGCGCCAGATGAAACAGCTGGGCATCACCGCCAAGCTGCTGGGCGGCGATACCATCTGCACCGCCGAAATGGGCAAGCTGGGCGGCGATGCCGTCGGCGACAACGTGCTGTGCTCGCAAGGCGGCGCCATCCTGGAAAAAGCCACGGCAGGCCCGGCCTTCAAGGCCAAGTTCAAGGCCCGCTTCAAGCAGGATGCCGACGTCTACGCGGCCGCCTACTACGACGCCACCATGATGTACGCCCAGGCGATGCAAAAGGCGAATTCGACCGATGCACAAAAAGTGCAGCAAGTCATCAGCGCCGGTGCCTACCAGGGCGTGGCCGGCACCTACGCGTTTGATGCCAAGGGCGATATGAAGCAGTCGCCAGTGACCATCTTCACCTTCAAGGCCGGCCAGCCGCTTGCGCTGACGAGCTATTAAGGCTGTCGACCAGGCCGATCAGGCTGTCGAAGGCTTGCTGGGCGCCCCGGCAAGCCTGCTCAATCTGGCGTTCTGTCACCACGGCGGCACGTAGCGCGGCCAGGAACTGTTGCCAACGCGGGCCCGGCGCACCCTCGCCGCGCAGATAAGCCAGCGGATGCGGCGCCAGCCGCTCCGCCAGGCGCTTGTATAGCACCGCGCCGCCCAGTTGCGATCCCTCGACCACATACGCCACGCCCCAGCGATACGCTGCATCGTCCAGCTGCGTCAACGACGCCGGCTGCAATACGGGCAACGCCGGCAAGCCGGCCAGCGCCGGATGCGCCAGGTCGGCACGGATCAGCGACAGGTAATCGCGCGCCGGCAGGCCGGCTTGCGCATCAGCCAGCACCGGTTGCAGCGGCGCCAGCCACGCCTCCAGCAAAGACAAATGATCGCGGTAGGCGCGCAAATCGGGCGCCTCGGCCGCCAGTGGCGTGCGTGTATCCAGCGCGGCGTGGCGCGCCGCAGTAGCGGCCCGCAAGGCGGTCAATACATCCAACTTGTTCCCCTAACTCAACATGATTTGATGATTGTACACACGCGCTTTATGCGCACGGTACGCAACAGCACATTCGCCGATTCCCATGCTCGGGTAGAATTTCCGTACTCATTATCTGCTGCCTATGAACAATATTACCGCCCCACCCTGCTCGGTCCTGCTGATTGACGACGAAGCCATGGCTGAAGACCTGATCGGCTACCACCTGTCACGTCAGGACGGCATCCGCCTGCGCTACGACAAGCGCGCCGAGCACGCGCCCACGCTGTGCCGTGAAACCGAGGCCACGGTGGTGCTGGTCGACCTGCGCATGCCCGGCGCCGATGGCTTCGACGTGATCCGCATGCTGCGCGCCACGCCGGAGACCGAGCATGTGCCCATCATCCTGCTCTCGTCCGAGGACGACGCCGACATCAAGGCGCGCGCCTTCGCATTGGGCGCCAATGACTACCTGGTGAAATGGCCGGACGCGCGCGAACTGGAAGCACGCATCCGCTACCACAGCGCGGCCTACCGGGCGCGCTGCGAGCGCGACGCCGCCTTCCTCGAACTGCGCCAGCGCGAGGAAGAACTGCGCGCCAGCCAGGCGGCGCTGCAGCAGTCGCAGAAGATGGAAGCCATCGGCCAGCTGACCGGCGGTGTGGCGCACGATTTCAACAACGTGCTGCAGATCATCGGCGGCAACCTGCAACTGGTGAAGATGATCGGCGGCGTCAACCCGCAAGGCATGGCGCGGATCGACAATGCACTCGGCGGCGTCGAACGCGGCGCGCGTCTGGCGCAGCACCTGCTGGCGTTCGCGCGCCGCCAGCCGCTGCAAAACGCGGTGGTGGCGCTGGAACCGGTGCTGGCGAATATGGACGACATGCTGCGCCGCGTGCTGGGACCGCGCGCGGTGGTCATCACCGACATCGCGCCGCAGTTGTGGAACACCGAGGTGGATATCGGCCAGTTCAACAACGTCATCCTCAACCTGGCCATCAACGCGCGCGATGCCATGAATGGCGAAGGCACGCTGACCATCCGCGCACGCAACCTGCCGGCCGGCTCGCCGCTGCCGGACAACCATGGTGAAAGCAGCGCCGACTACGTCTTGATCGACATTGCCGACACCGGCGAAGGCATGCCGGAGGAGGTACGCCTGCGTGCCTTTGAACCATTCTTCACCACCAAGCCAACCGGCCAGGGTACCGGCCTTGGATTAAGCATGGCCTATGGCTTCGTCAAGCAGTCCGGCGGCGAGATCGCGCTGCAAAGCACGGTCGGCAAAGGTACCTGCGTGCAGATCTGCCTGCGCCGCAGCGAGGGCACGCCACAGGTACTGATGCCTGTACCGGTGCAACCGCTGAGCGGCGGCGTGGAAACCATCCTGGTGGTGGAAGATGAAGAGGAAGTACGCGTCGCCACCGTCGACCTGCTGGCCGCGCTGGGCTATAAGGTATTGAGCAGCGCCGACGCCGAACAGGCGGCGCAACTGATTGAGGATGGCGTCCATATCGACCTGCTGTTCACCGACGTCATCATGCCCGGCAAAGTCAGCAGCCTGGAACTCAGTGAGCTGGTGCAGCGCAAGCAGCCCACGGCGCAGGTGCTGTTCACCTCAGGCTACGCCGAAGGCGTGCTGGCGCACGATGGCAAGCTGCCGCCGAATGTGCACCTGCTACACAAGCCTTATACCGCCGAGGTGCTGAGCGCGCGCATCCGCCACCTGCTGCGGCGGAACACGCCGTCGATTACTGCGGCTTGATGTAGCGATGCGAACCTGGCGGCGGTTCATTCAGCACCGCCCAGAAGATGCCCAGGTCGGCGATGGCACGCACGAATTCGGCGAAGTCCACCGGCTTGACCACATAGGCATTGACGCCCAGCTCATAGCTGCGCACCAGGTCCTGTTCTTCCCTGGACGAGGTCAGCATCACCACCGGCATGCTTTTCAGCGTGGCTGAGGCGCGGATCTCGGCCAGCACTTCCAGGCCGTCGACTTTCGGCAGTTTCAGGTCGAGCAGCACCACCGCCGGATTGCCTTGCTCGCGCGTGGCATACGCGCCGCGCGCATGCAGGTAGTCCAGCGCCTCGGCGCCGTCGCGCACGATGATTACTTCATTGGCCAACTGGCTGCGCTCCAGCGCGATCAGGGTCAGTTCCAGATCGTTGGGATTATCTTCTACCAGCAGTATGGGCTTTAACATGGGTACTCTCAATCATGATGCGGCAAAGCGAACGAAAACGTTGCGCCCTCCCCCGGCACGGAAGTGGCCCAGACACGGCCGCCATGGCGCTCGATGATGCGGCGCACATTGGCAAGACCAATGCCCGTGCCCTGGAAATCTTCCATGCGGTGCAGGCGCTGGAATACGCCAAACAGCTTATGGGCATATTCCATGTTGAAACCGACACCATTGTCGGCAATGTGAAACGCCGTCTCGCCCGGCAGCTGTTCGCTGCTGATGCGTATCACCGCCGGATTGCTCCCTGCCGTGAACTTGACCGCGTTCGACAACAGATTATACAAGGCCAGCTGCAGGAAGGCGGGATCGGCGATGATCTCCGGCAGCGGCCCGACCTGCCAGTCGATGCGGTGCTGCGGCAGGTCCGGCGCCAGCTTGTCGATGCAGCCCTGCACCAGGTCGTCCATGCGCACGCGGATCGGCCGCAGCGCGGCGCGGCCCATCTGCGAAAAACTCAATAGATCGTCAACCAGCTTGCCGGCCAGGCGGGCCGCATCCTTGATGTTGGCGAGGAAGCGCTGGCGCCGCTCCGGGCTGTCAGTGCCGGCGGTTTCCATCAGCAGGTCGGAGAAGCCGACGATGTGGCGCAACGGCGCGCGCAAGTCGTGCGACACCGAATACGAGAACGCCTCCAGCTCCTTGTTGGCGCGGCCCAGTTCCTCGGCCAGATCGGCCATCTGCTCGGCGCGTTCCAGTGCGATGCCCAGCAGCGCGGTGCGGAACTCCACCGCCAGTTCCACCTCGCCTTCGCGCCACGGCGTGCTGCTGCCATGTATGGTTTCGCGCCACAGCTGGAAGCTGGTGCGCGGCGTCAGCTGGCCGGCGCGCAGTTCCTTGCCATCCGGCCGGCCGGCCCAGTCGATGTGGTAGACGTGTTCGGGACGGAACCACAGCAGGTAGTGCTGGTGGATGCGCGAGATCTGCATCGCCAGCAGGCCGCTGGCGCTGTCGGTGAATTCCAGTGCCGGCGGATACTGTGCCGACAGGTGGCCGCTGTGGAACACCTCCTCGTGGACGTTGGCGCCCAGCCAGTCGGACAGTGCGCGGATCTGTTCATCGGACGGAGTGTCGCCAAAGGTGGTCAGCCTGTCGTCGATGACGATGGCGACGCCGCCGGCGCGGGCGAAGTGCAGCAGTTCGGGCAGCACGCTGCGCAGGTTTTCGATAAAGTCGGCGCCCTGCGTCAGGCCACCGAGGATGCGCACCATCGAACGCCGCACCTCCAGGCGGAATTGCAGCTCATCTGCATCGCCGCGATTCTTGATGTGCAGCGCCAGAATCTGCCCCAGTTGCTCGCACACGGTGCGCTGGTGGAAGCTGAGCATGCGCGGCTCCGCATGGTGGCAGGAGATCAGTCCCCACAGCTTGCCCTTGACCACCAGCGACACCGACATCGACGCCAGCGTGCCCATATTGCGCATGTATTGCAGGTGTACCGGCGAGACGCTGCGCAGCGCGGCAAACGACAGGTCGCTGGCCTTGCCGCTGAGCGGGTTGCTCGCTGGCGTCAGCAGGGACGGCGTGTAGTTGGCGTCCTGGATGATGCGCACGCGGTTGGCGATATACAGTTCGCGCGCCTGGCGCGGGATATCGCTGGCGGGGAAGCGCTGGCCGACATAGCTGTCGTAACCATCGGCCAGCGATTCGGCCAGCACATTGCCGTGGCCGTCTTCGTCGAAGCTGTAGACCAGCACCCGGCCAAAGCCGGTCAGTGCGCGGATGTCGGCGGCGGCCAGCGCGCACAATGCTTCAATGCTGTCGGCATCATTGATCTTGTTGAGGAAGTCGCCGACCAGTGGATACAAGCGCTGCAACTCGGCGCCGTGATCGTCGCGCGCCGGCTCGAACTCCAGGATCTGCAAGCCATCCCACGCATGCGCCAGCACGTCGAATGCCGTGTCGCCCACGCTGAGAGTGGTCAGGTAAGCCGGACGCTCACGCAGCTCGCCGTCCACCAGCAGCTGCGCCAGCACCGCCGCACCAGCTGCGCCGATGATGTCTGCCAGCGGGCGTTGCAGCGCCGCTTCCGGCATCAGGCCGGTGAACTGCGCCAGGTTGTCGCTGACTTGCACCACCTGCGGCTGCGCGCCACCGGCCAGCGCCAGCAAAAAGCCATGCGGCTGCGCCGCGCCAGGCGTGCGTATGGGTTCGCGCTCGCAGCTGGCGATATCGATGGCGGTGCTGTCCTGGGGCATGGCGGGGACGGAAGAATCCTGAATTATCAGGCCTGCATCATACCAAGCTCTGCCATCTTCCGCCGCACGAAACACTTAGTTGTCCTGGACCGTTTTCAGGGTGGCAAACACCGGCGACGCCACCGGTCCGAGCGCCGGCAGCGGCATGTAGGCAATGGCGCGCGCCTCCTCGGCCGGCAGACCGATACCGTGCAGCACCGTGTACAGCATGTCCTCGATGTGCTGGTCGCTGCCGCCTTCGGTCAGCAGCGTCTCGATGCCGAAGAACAGCGAGCCCAATATCATGTCGCGCACCACCAGCGCGCTGCCGGCGGTAAAGCGGCCGCTGGACAGGCCCAGCGCCAGGTCGCGCAGCAGGTAGCGGTCCATGCGCCGGCCACGCACCGCATGGGCCGGCCCGATGCGGGTCAGGAAGGCGCCCCACACCGGGTAGCGCAGCGCGAAATGCACGTACAGCCGGGTGCCGACGCAGAAGCGCACGGCCGGGTCGTCATAGCGCAGCACCAGCGGATCGACCATGCCCAGCACCTCCTCGTTCAACTCCTCGGTGACGGCGGCCAGCAGTTCGTGCGCGGTCTTGAAGTAGTTGTAGAAGGTGCCGCGCGCAACGCCGGCGGCGGCGATAAAATCGTCGACCACCGGCGCATCCGGCCCCAGCCGGGCAAAGACGTCGATGGCGCTGCGTATCAACAGCGCGCGGGTACGCTCGCGGCGTTCGATGCCGGCACGCTTCTGGTGGTTGGCTGCGGGGGTGGTGTGGGTATCGTTCATGGAGGCGAGTATAGACGACTAGCCGCCGCGCCGCACATCGTCCAGCAGCGGCACCACCGCCAATAACAGCAGCGCGCAGGCCAGCGGCACGGTGGCGCTGAAGCCCAGCCACTGGAAGCCGAAAGCACCGGCCAGCCCGCCGGCCAGGAACATCGCCAGCAGGGCGCTGAGCAGCGACAGGCGGCGGCGGTCGGCGGTGACACGGCCGTCGGCGGCGTGGTCGCGGTTCCAGTAAAACAGCTTGCCCAGCTCGATGCCGATGTCGGTCACCAGGCCGGTGACGTGGGTGGTGCGGATCTCCGAGCGCGACGCCTTGCTGACAATGGCGTTCTGCAGCCCCATGACAAAGCACAGCAGCGCCACCGTGGCGGCAATGTGGCCGTTCGCCGCCAGCCGCGCGCCCAGCAGCCCGAACACCAGCAGCAGCGCCGCCTCCAGCATCAGCGGCAGCGCATAGCGGCTGTGCGCCTGGCGCCGCCGGCCCCAGTTGATCAGGATGGCCGAGGTGGCGGCGCCGAAAAAGAACGCCAGCAGCGAACCCAGTCCGGCCAGCAGCAGCGTGAATTTGCCCAGCACCAGATTGTCCGCCAGCGCCGACACCACGCCCGACATATGCGAGGTGTACTCGCCTACCGCGAAGAAGCCGCCGGCGTTGACCGCGCCGGCGACGAAGGCCAGCGATAACCCGAGTCGGCGGTTGCCGGTGTCGTCGCGTTGCGGGCTGGCGTAGCTCCGCAGGTAATGCATGGGCATGGGCGGCCTCGCGCGTCAGTAATCCTGGTTGCTCGGATAATGGCTGTAAAAGTCGTTGTCCCACCGGAAACGGGTGGTGGAAACCGTGATGCTGACGTCCAGCGCCTCGACGAAATGCCACCAGCCCACCGGCAGGAACAGGATTTCGCCCGGCGCCAGCACGCAGTCGATGACGGTCACATTGGCCATCAGCGGGAAGCGCTGCAAGTCGATGGCGCGGCCGTCGACTTGCGAGAAGCAGTGACGCTGGTTGTAGATATTGGGCGTGTCGCACGGGGCGATCAGCCGCACCCGCTTGCGCCCCGCCACCTGGATCATGAAGTTATTGGTCAGGTCGTGGTGGAAGGGCGTGATGGTGCCGGCCGGGCCAAACCAGAAAAAGCCGCCAGCTTCGCTCAGGTACTCGGACAGCGGCGGCAGATCCGCCATCAGCTGGCGCAATGCGTCCTGGTTATGGCCGTCGTTATTGGCGGTCATGTAGAAATCGTTGGTGACGCCGGCGTTGCGCACCAGTTCCACGTAATCGGCAAACGGCAGGCGGCGGCGGTGGGCGACGCTGTTCAGCTCATAGTCGGCGTCGGCATCGCGGCCAAACTGCACTTCGACCTCGCGCCCGCCCAGCGCAGTGGACAGGTAGTCAAAGCTCCATTTGTTGCTCGCCTGACAATCCTCCAGCATGCCGGTGATGATCACCGGCTGGTTGCGGCGGTAATAGTCGTGCAGAAAGGCGTCGCCCGACAGGCGCGCGCGGCGCGGCACCTCGGCCTGCGCCAGCCGGTTCAGCCGCGACTGAATGCCCAGCACCCAGTCGCGCTTGGCCAGCCGGTTGTGCAGGCGCGATACGCCACTCAGGTAGGGACTGCGCAGGGCAGCATCGACTTCAGCGCGCGCCGAAGCCTCGGCAATGCCGGAGGCAACCATGATGCCGGCCAGCTGCTCGGGATGGCCGCCCAGGATCAGGTTTTCGGCGATCCATCCGCGCCAGGAATCGTTGACCTCCACGGCCGGCGCCGCGTCCTGCTGGTTCATCCGGGTTGCCCTTTCCTACATATCAGGTTCAGGCTACACGGTATACTAGTAGACGGTCTCCGGCAACACCGCGCGGGCGACACCGTCACGCACATCGATGACGCGCGGATAGATCTTGCCCACACTCATCTTGAAATAAGCCTGGCCGGTTTTGTTAGCCGAAGGCAACACCATCAGCGCCTGGAAGGAATCCGGCTGCTCGTCCAGCACGGCAAAAATCGGCGGCGTGCCAGCCAGCACGATGGCCTGCAAAGACTCGGCACTTTCGATTTCCAGATGGTGGCCGCGCACCGATATTTCGTGAATATCGCCGGTAACGGTTTCAACCATCGCGGTGCCAACCACGCTGCCGTTGACCCGGTTGACCACCAGGTTCAGGCGCAAAACAGGACGGCTCTGGGAGGCGCTGCGGATTTCATAGACGGCGGCAAATAACTGACTCATGGCATTTCCTAAAGTGAAGATGTGGAACAGGTCTTCACTCTAGGTGTGCCGCTGAAAAGTGTCCTTCCGAATACCTTCAGATGACTAAGCCACTGATTAACAACAATTTTATCGCTTAGGCAAAACCCAGTCCGGACGGATGTAATGGCAGGTGTAGCCGTTCGGAATGCGCTCCAGATAGTCCTGATGCTCGGGTTCCGCCTCCCAGAACGGGCCTTCCGGCGCCAGTTCGGTCGCCACTTTGCCCGGCCACAAGCCGGAAGCGTTGACGTCGGCGATGGTGTCCTCAGCCACCGCCTTCTGTTCGTCACTGGCGTAGAAGATGGCAGAACGATAACTGGTGCCGATGTCGTTGCCCTGGCGGTTGCTGGTGCTCGGATCGTGGATCTGGAAGAAAAATTCCAGCATCTTGCGGTAGCTGGTGACGGCCGGATCGAAGACAATCTCGATCGCCTCGGCGTGCGTGCCATGGTTGCGGTAAGTGGCGTTGGCCACATCGCCGCCGCTGTAACCGACACGGGTACTGACCACGCCCGGCTGCTTGCGGATCAGGTCCTGCATGCCCCAGAAGCAGCCGCCAGCCAGGATGGCCCTCTCTGTTTTGGTCGTCATATTGAATTCCTTTCCATAAATGTTCTTGCTCAATTTGGAGACAGATACATATTTCTTCAAGCAAATACCTGAAATCCCACTATAATTGACGTTAGGAAAGCCAATTAGCTCCCTTCACGCGTGCCCCCTAGTTTGTCGCGCTACCAATTCCCCGGCCTGGACCCAGCCGAACGTCGTGTTTTTTTACCGTTCCGAGATCATGGACCAGACCAAACCCATCCAACGTATTTTAGTCGTAGACGACAACAACGAAGCGGCCGATATCTCCGCCGAGCTGCTGGAACTGCAGGGTTACCGCACCGCCGTCGCCTATGCTGGCCTGGCCGGCCTGGAAGCGGTACGCACTTTCCAGCCGCACGCGGTGCTGCTCGATCTCGGCATGCCGGGCATGGACGGCTACCAGGTGGCGGCTGCGCTGCGCGCTGTGCCGGACTACGATGACGTCGCGCTGATCGCCTTCACCGCCTGGGGCGACGTAGTCACCCGCCAGCGCGTGGTCGATACCGGCTTTGACGAACATGTCATCAAGCCGGCCAACCTGGACCGTATTCTGGCCGCCGTGCGCAATGCGCTGGCCAAGCGTGAGCAACTCTGCACGGCTGCCCTCAGCGAGGCAGTGTAATTGCTTTTGTGATACTGTCTGAGGTCAGACAGGAGGTGTCATCATGCTTGAGAGACGTACCCGCCCCGACCGCGACAAGGCGATCGCCGTCAATGCCGGCATTGCCATGAAGCAAAAACAAGGCCGCGAAGCGGCTGCCCTGTTCCTTGAAGACGCCGGCCTGCCGCTGGCTGTCATCGCCCGCGTGCTGAACGACGCCGAACAGCGTCGTGCCGGCGACCTGCGCTAGCTATTTCAGCAACACGCGGCCGAAAGCGGTATCGGTGCGTTCGCCGCTCAATTGCGCGTCGTAGGCGAAGCGGCAGGTTTGCAGATAAGCGATCGCCTGCCCCACCAGCGCCTGCGGCTGGCCGTTGGGCTCTGCCACCACGCGCACCGGCGCGCTATCGGCGTTAAGCAGGAAGCGCAGCAGAATGCCATCCGGACCGCTCGATCGCTGATCGGCTTCGCGGAAGCCGGCAAACTGCGCCGATGGCTGACAACTATCCTTCACCAGCAGCGGCCGCAGCGCCGGCGCATCGCTGAATTTCCATTCGTATTGCAAAGGGAAGACGGCGCCGTCACGCGCCTCCTTCAGCCCCGACCGGAACACGCATTGCGTGATGCCGGCGATGGCGGCGGCGTCGAGTATCTGCCAGCCGCTGCTTTTGCTGACGGTGGGCTTGCGCACCTTGCCGTCCTGGCCGATCTGGAAGCTGATGATGGTGGTGCCGGTGATTTCGTAGCGGACCGCTTCGGCCGGCCACTGCGGTTGCGCGCAGCTGGCTGGCGTCAGCAGCGCCGCGAACGGCACCCGTTGCACTTCAGGCTGAGCACGTCCGACCAGGTTGATAACGACGACAATCAGGACGACAGCGGCAAGCGCAAGCAATTTCTTGTTCATGCCGCGATCATAGCGCGCTTACTTGTCCCCGACCAGTTGCACCGCGTCGACCACCTTGTAGTCATGTTGCAGGTTGTTGGCGTAGGTTAGCTTGACTGCCTTGATCTTGTTGGCGGTCTTGTCGAAGCTGCGCACAAACCAGGTGCGGTTGCCGCGATAGTCGCGCTTGACGTCGTTGACGCCTTCCCACACGGTGCTCCACTTGCCATCGGTGTCCTGCAATTCGACCTTGTTGATCGCTTCGACGCCTTGGCCGCTGTCAATCACCACCCGCACCTCGGTGGCGTTGACCGGGGTGGCGTACTCCAGCTCCAGCCAGTCGAAGCCCTTGTCGATGTTTTCGTTGGTCCAGGAATTGCCGTCCGCCGGACCGGTGGCACGCTCCGGCGTGTTGCTATCGCCGGGCTTGCGCTTGTCGGCGCCGCCGAACACCGAGCTGGCCTTGGCCTGCGTGGCCCACTGGGCGCGCGCATCATTGATGTACTTGTCCTCCATCACGCCATATTCCAGCTGTGATTTCTTGCGAGCCTGTTCACGCTGTTCAGGTGTTTGCTCGGCGGGCGGCGTATCAGCGGCCGGTACCGGAGCGGTGGCCTGAGCCGGAACTGGTGCGGCGACAGGCACCGCCTCCTCGGTCTTTTCCTTCTTGTGGCAAGCGGTGAGCAGCGCGGCCAGCAGCATGGCCGCAACAGTGGCGTGACGTTTCATAGGCAGATTTCCTCGTTGATGTTATAAATACAATTTACCTCATCGCGGAAAATCGCCGCGCACTCATCAGCAAGGACAGTCGATCGGGCCAGGCTGGCGGATTATTGACGCAGCTTGTAGACCGGGGCGCCCCGCGCTGGCTATAATTCGTGGATGCGCTTATCGGATAAACGGAATGTACTGCACTTGTGGATCGCCATCCTGGCGCTCCTGTTCAGTGCCATCGCACCTTCCGTTTCGCACGCGGTGACAGCCGCCTCGACAATTCCTGGGCTGGAGATGTGTACGGTCAGCGGTCAGCAGCCGCTGAAGGGCAAGTCGCTGTCGGACGCCATCGTCCACGCCTTCGAGCACTGCCCGTATTGCGCCGCGCATGCGACGCCACCGTCGCTACCGCCACCATCTGCCTGGCATTTCCCGCTGCCTTCCGGCCAGGCGGTTTTCCCCGCGCTGTTCTATCACGCCCCAAAGCCGCTGTTCGCCTGGTCCACGGCCAACCCGCGCGCGCCACCTTTCTCCGCTTGAGTTCCAGCAGTGCCTTATCGCCCGACGCCTTTGCGCGCTTGGGCTGCTTCGCCGCGTGCGCGCGGCACTCAACGCAGATACATCATGAAAATCCATCCTGTTATTTTTATCGCCGCCGCAATGAACATGAACGCGTATGCGGAAGACCTGCCCACCGTGGAAATCAAGGGCGCACAACAAGCTAGCCTGGAACGCAACACCAGCACCGGCAGCAACCTCGGACTGACGCCGCTGGAAACGCCGGCCAGCATCGAAAGCATCAGCCGCGCGCAACTGGTCGATCGCGGCGACGCCCGTATCGTGGATGCCTTGAGCCGTGCCGCCGGCCTCAATGTTTTCCCGCATCCGGGCAACGGCGGCTCGGCGCTGGCGGCGCGCGGCTTCACCGACCTGGCCTCCGTCACCCAGCTGTATGACGGCATGAAGCAGTACGGCAGCGGCGCGCTGACCTTCCCGTTCGACACCTGGTCGGTCGAGCGCATCGAAGTTCTGCGCGGCCCGGCCTCGGTGATCTACGGCGCCGGCGCCATTGGCGGTGTGGTCAACATCATTCCACGCAAGCCCGGCGCCGGAGCGATACAGAACGAGATCATGCTGGGCGCAGGCAGCCATGACACGCGGCGCTACGGCTTCGGCAGCGGCGGCGGCATCAGCGAACAGCTGTCCTACCGGCTGGACGTCAGCGGCAACCGCAGCGACAACTGGATGGCCAATGGCGAATCGCGCGATAACAATATCTCCGCCGCGCTGCGCTACGACATCAGCCCGACGCTGAATGTGGTGCTCTCGCACGCGCAGAGCGACCAGCATCCGATGCGCTACTTTGGCGTACCGCTGATTGACGGCCAGTTCTCGCCGCGCACCTATGACAAGAACTACAACGTGGCCGACGGCGTGATTCAATATCGCGACCAGCAGACCAGCGCCGCGCTGCACTGGCAGCCTGTGGATGGCGTATCGGTCAGCAGCACGCTGTATCACATCCGCAGCAGGCGTCAATGGCGCAACGCCGAGAGCTACAGCTGGCTGCCCGGCACCACGCAAATCGAACGCTCCGACTACACCGAGATCCGCCACAACCAGGAGCAGTCCGGCAATATGACCGTGGCCACGCTGAACGGTCTGCTGTTCGGCATGCGCAACACCTTCTCCGGCGGTGTGGAATTCAATCGCAGCCGCTTCGGCCACACCAATAACTCGCCCTACTCAGGCAGCAGCGTGGTCGATATCGATCAACCGCTGGCAGGCGAATTCTTCAGCCCTGACAACGCCTTCCTCAAGTACCAGGTGCGTGCGCGCCAGTACGCCGGCTTCATCGAGAATCGCCTGCAACTGGACGACAAGCTATCGCTGGTGGCCGGCCTGCGCCACGACCGCGACGAAGTGGAAAAGCGCGACCTGGTGACGCCATCGTCATCGTTCGATAAAACCTTCAGCAACACCGGCTACCGCCTCGGCGCGGTGCGCGCGCTGAACGAACATACCGCGTTGTATGCGCAGTATTCGGTGGCGCACGATCCGCTCGGCCCGCTGCTGTTCACCAATACCACGCGCGCCGCGTTCGACCTGGCCAAGGGCAAGCAGATCGAAGCCGGCGCCAAGCAGACATTCTGGGGCGGCGATGGCGAGTGGACGCTATCCGCCTACCGCATCGTCAAGAACAATCTGCTGACGCGCGACCCGAGCAATATCAGCCGCAGCATTCAGGTCGGCGAACAGTCGTCGCGCGGCCTGGAAGCGACCGTGGTATTCAGCCACGGCGCACTGTGGCGACTGGAGGCGAATGCCACCGCGCTGCGCGCGCAGTACGATGAATTCAACGAGAACAGCGGCGGCAAGCTGGTGTCGCGCGCCGGCAATACGCCGGCAGATGTCCCTGAACGGATGGCGAATATCTTCGGCAGCTACCGCATCGCGCCGCAATGGACGGCACTCGCCAGCGCCCACTATGTCGGCGAACTCAACGCCGACAGCGCCAATACGCTGAAGATGCCGGCCTACACCACCGTCGACCTGGGCCTGCGTTGGCAGTTGGCCGACCGCACCGCGCTGACTGCGCGTGGCTTCAATGTCTTCGACAAGCGCTACGCGCAGACCGCCTACTACAACAGCGCCCAATGGCTGCTCGGTGCGGACCGGCGCTACGAGCTGCAACTTCGCCAGGCATTCTAGGCGAGGTTGCGGATGGCGGCGACCAGCTGATCCAGATCTGCGGTGCGCGTGAACAGCCCCGGCGTCACGCGGATACAGGCGCCGCCCGCCGGGCCTTTGCGGGCAACGGTAAAGATGCGGTACTGCTCCACCAGCCGGTTCACCAGCGCCACGTTCTGCTCGAAGCTGGTGTGGCCCTTCAGGCGGAACGAGGTGACAGCGCCGTAGCTGCCCTCCTCGTCCGGCGTCAGGATCTGCACACCGTCATGGCCGCGCAGCTGACTTACCCAGTGGTCGCGCAGCGCACGCAGGCGGCGGCCGCGATTCGCCACGCCGATATCGTCGTGCAGCTTGAGCGCAGCGGGGATGGTCATCAGCGCGGCGGCGTTCACCGTGCCGGAATGGACGCGCGAACGGATGTCGGTGACGGCGTAATCCTCGTCACCGCGTTCGATGCCGATATCCGCCAGCCGCTCCTTGCGGATGTACAGGAAACCGGTGCCCAGCGGCGCTCCCACCCACTTGTGCAGGTTGGCGCCAATGAAGTCCGCGCCCAGGTCCGGCAGCTTGTAATCCAGCTGTCCCCACGACTGCGCCACGTCTAGAATCACATCGACGCCGCGCGCCTTGGCCAGCTTGATAATCTCCACCACCGGTAGCACAAAGCCGGTGCGGTGGTTGATGTGGGTAAGCAGCAGCAGCCGCGTACGTGGATTGGCGCGCAGCGCCTTGTCATAGGTGTCGACGGCGGCCTGGCGGTTAAGCTGATCCGGCAACTGCACCACTGCCACCTTGGCGCCGCTGCGTTGCGCCAGGTCGTTCATCGCGTACTGCATGGCGTCATAATCCAGATTGGCGTACATGATGCTGTCGCCACGCTTCAGCAACTTGTAATTGCAGATCAGGTTTTGCAGCGACTCAGTGGCGCCGCGCGTGATCGCCAGTTCTTCCGGCGCCACGCCGGTGTGCGCTGCCAGCAGCGTGCGCAGCTGATCCATGCCGGCGCGGTCGAACTGCCGCCGCAGGTGGTAGGAGTTATAGCGATTCAGGTAATCGATATTGCGCTTGAAGTCCTCCGCCACCGGCCGCGCCATGATGCCGTAGTAGGCATTCTCCAGGTTGACGAAGTCGCCGGCGATATCGTAACTCTGCGCGATTGCGTCCCAATCGGCGCCGCTTGCCGGTGCAGCGCGTGACGCACCTGCCGCCGTCAATGCCGTCATGCCTACAGCCGCCCCAAGCAGCTTGCGCCGGCCAGCCTGAAATCCATCCATCCCGCACCTCCACAGAGTTGATATTGCAGACCAGTATAGAGATTGGCCATCATCGTGCATGGCGCATGATTTATCATTCCATAAATTCCAGTTATAGGTGCCGCCATGCTGAGCCGCGAAATAGAGATCTTTCGGGTAGTGATGACCACCGGCTCGGCCACCAAGGCTGCCCGGTTGATGAACCTGACACAGCCCGCCATCAGCCAGTCGCTGCGCCGGCTGGAAAACAGCGCCGGCCTGGCCTTGTTCCTGCGCACCGGCGGCAAGCTGCAACCGACGCAGGAAGCCAAAGCATTACTGGCGGAAGTGGAGCGGCATTTTGTGGGCATGGAAGTGATCGAACAGCGCCTGCGCGCGCTGCGGCAGTTCGGCGAAGGCCGCATCCGCATTGCCAGCTTTCCCGGCGTTGGCGTCGGCTTTCTGCCACGCGTGCTGGCGGATCTGACGCAGCAGCGCGAACGCACGCTGGTATCACTACAGATTATGGGCTCGGCCGATGTCCGCAAACGTATCCTCGGCAACGAGGCGGAGCTGGGCGTGGTGGCGGACGATGTCTCCACCAGCGGGATCGAAACAACTTTATTCGCACATTACTTCGGCGTGGTTGCCCTGCCCGCCAGCCATGCGCTGGCGCGGCACAAGCGGATAACGCCCGCCATGCTGGCGAGGTATCCATTCATCGCGCTGAATCCCGAGGACAGCGTCAGCCTGCGGCTGGACCGCATCTGCCGCAATCACGGCGTGGAACTGCGCACGGTGGTCGAATGCCCGTTCACCATCAGCCAGTGCGAGCTGGTACGCAACCAGGTCGGCATCGCCGTCGTGAATCCCATCACCGCTTGCGACTACCTGCACGCCGGGCTGGTGTTCCGTCCTTTCTCCGAACGGCTGACCTACACCTCGCTGACGGTGCAACCCGCCGCGCAGCCGGCGTCGCCCTTTGTGCGGCAGATGCTGGGCGCCATGCGCAAGCGGCTGGAAATCGACATGCGCACCTTGTCGGAGGCGATGGCGGCTGGCGAGCACTCAGGCCCGCTGCACAGCTTCGACCTCAACGCCGGTGAAACTGCTTGACCAGTTCGCGGAAGTTATTCACGGTGACAGACTTCTCGCGCGGCCGCGTAATCAGCGCAATCGCCGTGCCCAGGTCTTTGTTGCTGATGTCCTGATAAGTCACGCCCTCGGCGCGGAACTGGCCAATCGATTCCGGAATGATGGCCACGCCGAAGCCCGCTGCCACCATGTTGACGCCGGAAGAAATCTGCGGCGACTCCATCTCGATCTTCGGCGAGAAGCCGGCCGTGCGGCAGGCGCTGATGATGGCGTCATACAGCTCCGGCCCGATCGCGCGGGGATACAGGATGAACGGATCGGCAGCCAGCTGCTTCAGGTCGATGGTGCGGCGACGGCCCAGCGCATGGCCATTCGGCAGCACCGCGATCATTTTCTCCTGCACCAATGTGGTGACCACGGCATCGCCGCAGTCCAGCGGCAGGCGTATCATCGCGCAATCCACCTGCGCATCCGCCAGCTTGCCGACCAGCGCGGCGGCGTTGCTTTCCTCGGTACGGATCTTCACGCCCGGATAGTCCTCGCGGAAGCGGCGCAGCAACCGCGCCACCGTCGGATGAAATACTGTGGAACCGGCAAAGCCGATCGACAAATGGCCACTCTCGCCGCGCGCCGCCATCTTGACATGTTCCAGCGCGTCGTTGGCATCTTCCAGCACGCGCTGGGCGCGCTCCTTGAAGATCACGCCCGCCTCGGTCAGCTCCACCCGGCGCGGATGGCGGATGAACAGCTTGGCGCCGATCTCCCGTTCCAGCTTGATGATCTGCTGGCTCAATGGCGGCTGTGCGATGCCCAGCCGCTCGGCCGCCACGGTGAAATGCAGATGTTCGGCCACCGCCAGGAAGTAACGCAACTGGCGAAATTCCATATGACTCCTTACGTATCGATATCTTTTTCGTCTTGAAGAGACTACCACGAAATATTGGATTTGCCGATGCCGGTCTTTTAATCTATCGTCATGTTCAAGACCCTCATCACCACCACCGCCGCCAAAGCCAACCTGCTGGACGGGATGCGTGCCGCCTCGGCTTCCGCCATCATGCTGCTGGTGGGCTGCGCGCTGAACGTGCCGGATTTCTCCTGGGCCGCCATCGGCGCCTTCTGGACCTCGCTGGCCACAGCGCCGGACACCGCGCGCAGCCGCCTGGCGTCGATGCTGTCGTTCGCCCTGCTGTCGACGGTGGGCGGCGCGCTGGTGACCTACACGGCCGCACTGAGCCCGACCGCCGGTGCGCTGGCCATCCTGATCTTCGTCACGATGGCCGGCCTGACGCGTATCTGGGGCGAGCGCCCGTATCAAGTGGCGATCCTGGCGGCCACCGCCTGCGTGGTGATGATCGACCATCCATCGGCGGCAGCCGGCGACATGGCCTACCTCGGCCTGTACCTGCTGGGCTGCCTGTTCGCCACCGCGCTGAGCATGGTGATCTGGCAGATCCGTCCTTTCGCGCCGGAGTATCACAACACCAGCTGGCAGCAGGCCGCCGTGCAGACGGTGCGCGACGCCATCGCCCAACTGCGCGAACACACCTCGCTGTCCAGCGACGGCATGCACTTCGCGCTGCGTCTCGGCATCGCCACCACCACCGCCTACCTGACCGTGCATATTCTTGATCTGCCCTGCGGCTACTGGGCCACCATGGCGGTGCTGCTGATCCTTCAACCGTCCGCTTCCGGCACGCTGCCGCGCAGCGTCGAGCGCGCACTGGGCACGGTGGTTGGCACCCTGATTGCGATTGCCATCAGCGGCCTGGCACAAACGCCGCTGCAGATCGCGCTGGCGGTGTTCCTGCTGATCGGTTTGACGATGGCCTTGCGGCCGGTGGGCTACAGCGTGTTCGTCGCCTTCCTGACGCCCTCCTTCGTGCTGGTGGCCGATTACGCCATGCCGGCCATTGATTACAACTACGCGCTGGCGCGGCTGGAAAACAACCTGCTCGGCAGCGCGATCGCCATCGCCGCCACGCTGGTACTGTGGCCGCTGACGGATAAGCTGCTGAAACGCGGCGCTGTCTGACACGCAAATCGGCGTCATCCTACGCAAGTGGCGCGGCGTCGCCGCTATGATGGAACTCCCAGCCCCCAGCCAGGAGACATCGTTATGTTTTCGCTTAAGAAACTCAGCCCGACCATTACCGACATGATCCGCTTCGACCACTCGCACGTGCTGGTCACCTTCCATCAATACACGGCGGACGCCAAGCCGAAGGTCAAGAAAGCGCTGGCAGAAACCATCTGCGACGCGCTGGAAATCCACGCCACGCTGGAAGAAGAGATTTTTTACCCGGCCATGCGCAGCATCGACAGCAACGAGCCGGTACTGCAGAAGAGCGTACCTGAACATAATGAGATGCGCCGCCTGATCGCCGAGTTGCGTGCCACGCCAGCCACCGATATCCGGCATGGCCAGCTGCTGCAAGAGCTGATGCGCGACGTGATCCACCACGTCGCTGACGAAGAAACCGTGCTGCTGCCGCACGCCGAGCGCCTGCTGGGCAAGGACCGCCTCAGTGAACTGGGCGCGGCGATGACAAGGCGCCGCCTGGAACTGGTCGGCCCGAAAGCCGGCAAGATCGCCATGGAAACCGCAGTCGGCTTTTCCGGCAGCACCGCCGCGCTAGTACTGGGCGTGGTTGGCACCGCAGCCGCCGCGCTGCTGCTGAGCAGGAAAGCCAAGCCTGCGTGATCGGTCAGCCGTATCGCCGCCTGATCTCGGAAACGGAGGCGAGGGCCAATAGCTCCAGCGCAGCCGGGTCCAGATCCGCCAGCTGCTTGAAGTACAGGCAGGACTTGCCGACTTTATGCTTGCCCAACCTTGCAAGCAAGGCATCCTGCACTGCGCCGTCCAGCATCAGATACGCCACGATCTCCTTGCTGCGAAGGGCAAAGCCCAGCAAGGGTGCCTCGCCGGTGCGGCCGCTTTCATAGGTGTAGCGATAGGCGCCGTGGCCCACGATGCCCACGCCCCACATCACCGGCGGCTGGCCGCTGACCTTCTCGAACAGCTGCATCAGCGCGCGGCAATCCGCCACCTGCTGCGGGCTGCCCTTGGCGGCAAGATAATCGTCGACGCTGGATGCGGTCGGCCTGGTCTTGTTCTCAGCCATATGGATCTCCATGACATATGTCACCGCAGATCGTGACGTTTGTCCGATGTGTGGCGCGGATCGGGTGCGTAGAATGTCTTACATCGGAACACAAGCAGTAACGCAGTACCTAAAACCTGAACCCCGTTTTAGTTGATGCAACAAGCCATTTAACCAACTTTAACGAGGATTCAATCATGAACGCAATCAAAAACTTCATCAACAACGAAGACGGCATCACCGCTATTGAATACGCCCTGATGGCAGCAGCCATCGCCGCCGCGATCACCGCCGGCCTGGCCATCCTGGGCCCTAAGATCACCGCTTCGCTGACCTACATCTCCGGCCTGATCAAATCGTCGTAATCAGCGCCTGCTTCAAGAAATCCGGCCTTCGCGCCGGATTTTTTTTATCGGCTGTGCTTTGAGAAGAACTGCCAGATTACCTCATTGGCATCGATATCGCGCGTCGTCTTACCGATCGGCAGGCCGACATTGAACGGATCCGCGCCCGGCCAGGTATGTCCGCCATCCTTGACCGTCGCCAGCGCCACATTGTCCTGCTCCTTCCACGTCACCTCCGTGCCAATGGCGCGCTGGCTTGCCGTACCGGCCGCGCTGCCATTCCGCTTCAACCAATAGCTATAGGTATCTTCCGCCGACAGATAGCCGCCAGCCTTGCCGCCATACGCCACCACCTGGTCCGCCGTACCATGTATCAGCAATACGCCAACATTGCCAGGCTTGGTATGATGCTGCACCACCGGCTCCGGCATCGGCCCACCCACCGAGGCCACCGCCGCGAACAACTGCGGCAGCTCCGCCGCGATCCGCAACGAGAAGAAGCCACCGCGCGACAAGCCGGTCGCATACACCCGCCGGGCGTCCACGCGATAATCCTGCTTCAACCTGGCCAGCAGCGCCTCGGTAAAGCCGATATCATCCGTCCCTTCAAGATATGACATGCCAAAGCCCACGTTCCAATCCTGCTTGATCCCTAGCGGATAAACGACGATGAACTGATGCCGGTCCGCCGCGCGGTTCATTTGCGTGTACAACATTTGCTCCGCCATCGTCATGCCGCTGCCATGAAAATTGAACACCAGCGGAAACGCCTTCTGTGGCTGTTCGCCATACGACGTGGGCGTATACACCAGATAGCGCCGCTTCTCCTCTTTGTAGACAAGTGACTTCACCTGCGCGAACGCCGGCAAAGACAAACACACCAGAGTCAGGAAACTGATGAGGATTTTCATAATGCACACCCGAGAAAAGTTATCGAGCACGCAGCATAAAAAACCGCCGGTGAAATCGCGGTGAAATTTTCCGATTATTGGCGCGGCACGATATCGACACGGTACGCCATGTCGCCGGCATGGAAGCTGATTTCCCAGCGCATTGCCGTCGCAATCCGCTGCAGCAGATTCTGACCATGCTGGAAGCCCTGCATTGTGGCAGCCCGGTTCACGGTATTGCCGATGCTCAGAACACCATCATCAAACGACAGCGCCAGCCGGCACGCAGGCCCACCGTGGAACAAGGCATTGCCAAGGCAGTTATTGACCAGCAGCGCGATCAGATGGCGATTACCCAGCACAGGCAACCGTTCGGGCAGTTCGAGCGTCAGCTGCACATCATCCGTCATCAGCCGCAGCAAGCTATCCTCGATACAGCCGCGCAGATCGACCACCTCCTGCGCAACATGCTCCGCCCGCGCCAGCGCAAACAGCACATCAACGGTATTGCCGATCTCCGCCAGCCCGGCCTGCAACTGCGCCAGATCCTGAACGGCCAGTGCATTATTCATCACCGTCAGCGGCGTGCGCAGCTCGTGGCTAACATCGCGCGTAAAGGCATGCTCCCGATCCAGCGATGCCTGTAATTCGCTGATCGTCGTGTCCAGCTTCTGCGCCAGATAACCGATTTCATCGCGCCGATGTGCCGCACTGAACGCCGGCGTTTGACTGCGCACCTCATCCGCCAGCACCAGCAGCGGAGACACCAGCCGCCGCGACAGCCAGTAAGCCAGCAATAACGCCAGCGCAATCAAGCCGAATGCCACCGCCGTCAGAAAACCGCCGACCTCCTGGAACAGCTTGGAGACCACCAGCAACGGCTGCACATCCGCCAACAGATATATTTTCTGCGACGGCAGATTCAGCGCGCGAAGATGATAGTGCTGGCCAGTGCCGGTGGAAATCTCGGCACGCTCGCGTCCAGCAACGACCGGCTCACGCACCGCTGGCGGCAAGGCATCCACGCTGCGATACGCACGAATGAAATCGCTCGCCGGCAGTTTGATCTCGCCGTGCGCACGGAAATGCGCCGACATGCCAGCGGCCTCGCGCTCCAGCAGGCGGTCCACCAGCATATCTTCCGTCACATAGGAAATGACCAGCGCCAGTGCGGTGTACGCGAGGCAGATCAGAATCGTGAAGCCAGCCAGTGCGGCAAACAGGCCATGCCGGATCGAGCTAAACATCCGGCAGCACCAGGCGGTAGCCCAGGTGCGGAATGGTCACAATGAGCTGCTCCGCGCCAGCCTGCTCCAGCTGCTTGCGCAGGGCATAGATGTGCGACTTCAGAGCATCGCTATCCGGCGGACTGGTGCCCCATACCTCGTGCGTCAGCGCCGAGCGCGACACGGATTGCGGGTAGGCGCTGCACAGCTTCAGCAGCAGCTTGAAACCAATCTGCGTCAGTGAGAGCGGCGTGTTGTGGTACAGCGCACGCTTCTCGCGTTGCAGCAGCATCAGCGGTCCAAGCTGTATCTCCTGGCTGACGTGCAGCTGACTGCGACGCGCCAGCGCTTCACAGCGCAAGGCCAGTTCGCGCAAATCGAAAGGCTTGGTCAGATAATCATCCGCCCCCTCGTTGAAGCCGCGCGCCTTGTCCTCAAAGGCATCGCGCGCGGTCAGCATCAACACCGGCACATTGCGCGGCGCGCGCTGCTTGATAGCGCGGCACACCTCCAGCCCGTCCATATCCGGCAGATTCAAATCGAGCAGCACCACATCATAAGCCTCACGCGTCGCCAGCTCGATCGCCAGCGCGCCGCTGGCCGCGTGATCGGTGTGCCACTGCAAACCGTCGAGGAAATCCACCACCTGACGGGCGATCGTCGGATGGTCTTCCACTACCAGGATGGTTAAAGGGCTGCGCGTCATAGAAATGAAGGAGTTTGCATCTGTGCAAATGTTATCCTAACAGCTACCAAACGGGATAATGCAAGCGAATGGCCCTGTTCACCTCAAAAAATCACCAGCATCCTATCGGCACGGCGTAAGGCCTGGCGATGAGATAAGGTGTTGGGTGATGCGATAAATATCCGATCACGGTGCTCACACTCGCCACATCCTTCGCCGAACTGCTGTCGTGGTGAGCAGCGCGCGACGTAAAAAAGTCATCGGCTGGCAAGGGGCTAGCTCAGCATTCCTACAAGCTTCGCTAATCAATCGATTCGCACGTATAGGGCAATCTGCGCGAGGCAGATACAAAGAATAACGCCACTTTGTCGCTATCGCATGGAGTGTGACATTTGGTGAATATGTCACAAATGCAAGATGCTATTCTTAGCAGCAAGCCAATCGAAACGCGTTGGTTAAGATTCCCCCGTTGTAAATATTTATTATTAAGATTAATCCAAAAGGAAAGTAATGAGTCCAATACTTACTAGTAGAGTAAAAAATCATATAAACAATGCTATAAAAGAGCATATTTTTCTTAAAGACTGCTTGGGTGACGAACAAAAGTTGATGTCAAGAGGACTTGTTGCGATTACTTTAGCCGGGCTATCGGGATTAGGTTACGAGAATTTGGCAAATTACATTACCGATGGAACCAAAGACAATGGGATAGACGGAGTTTACTATGACGATAAAAAAAATAAATTATATATAATTCAAGCAAAATGGTCTACAAAAGGCACTGGGACAATCGACACAGGCGACTTAAGAAAATTTATCGCGGGTATTTATCTATTACTCAATGAAGAATGGAAGAAATTCAACTTGCGTTTCAAATCCATAAGCTCAGAAATATCCAGCGGACTACAAAATGACCCAGAGGTAGTTATTATAACTGCATTTAACAGTGACAATGACCTTAGCCCAGACTGCAAAGAAATAATCGCTCAATTCCTTAACGAAAACAACTCCGACTCGCAGGAGGTAGTTACATTTAGCAAGTTTGATTTGCGAAAAATAGTAAGGACAATTAAAGCTGCTCAAACAGGAGCTAGCACCGATGTAGAACTGAGTTTATTACAATGGGGAGAGCAAATTGAGCCATATTACTCAATATATGGGAAGATATCTTGTGCAGATATCGCCGAATGGTATTCTACACACGAAGATTTACTTTTTTCTGAAAACATACGTGGAACATTATCTGACAGCGAAATAAACTTACAGATAGAAAATAGTCTATTACGAAATCCAGAGGAATTTTGGTATCTAAATAATGGTCTGACTGCCATAGCAAACGACATCAAACGCGCCCGAGTCGGGCTAGGAGCAAAAAAGGAAAGTTCGCTTTGGAAAGTTAGCAACTTAAAAATTGTTAACGGAGCTCAAACAACTAGCTCCATATACGCCGCTTCTATTAAAAAACCTACTATTGTGAAAAGAGGATATGTACAAATAAAAATAATTTCACTCGAAAACTCGTCGTTAAATTTATCCAGCAATATTACAACGGCTACGAATACACAAAATAAAGTAGAAGCCAAAGATTTTCTAGCGCTAGATGAATTGCAGAATGGGTTAGCTGAATCTTTCAAGAGAAACAATGTTCAATATTGTTTCCGTCGCGGTGACCCCGTCACTGATGAAAAAACTGGATTAGACGTTCAAGAATTAGCATTAACTCTTGCGGTTTCAAGCTCCAATATGGTTGATGTCGTGACGGCGAAAAGTAATGTAGGCGAGTTAACTGATAGAAATGCATATTATCCAAAAATATTTTCAAACAACATTGACGTAAAAAATGCATGGGCTGTAGTACAGAAACACAGAAAGGCCACAAAAATTCTTTCTAGTTTCGCATCTAAACAGGCCGGGCGGGATCTGCAATTAGCGGTTTATGGAAATAGATTCATTGAGCACATTGCAATAACCTCCACTAAGTCTAGCCCAAGTATTGCCTTAATCCAAGACATCCATAATAGACTCATGATTGCAATTGCTCAAAACTATCCTGATGCTTATCTAGGTGCACTTTTTAAAAATGCCAAAAAATGTCAGCTGCTGAAAGACGCACTGTTATCTGGAAATTCCGTGAAAGGTAATAAAAAACGACTTTCCAGCTAGTTGTCGATAGTTGAGTAGGCTCAAAAAGAGGCAAAACTGGTAAGCGGGCATGATTCCTAGTACGCAATTCACTACCAATACGCCTTTGCCTACGCCAGAACTTTGACAATGATGTCGACTGCCAAGCGCTCGAGGAAGTATCTGACGACTTTGCCGTCAAAAAGTGTAGATTTATGATCCGCCGTCGAATTTGATCTCAAAACAAAAAAACCCGCTTTTCTCAACGAGAAAAACGGGTTTTTGCTTGTTCCTGGTGCCGCTTGCCGGAATCGAACTGGCGACCTTTTCATTACGAATGAACTGCTCTACCAACTGAGCTAAAGCGGCGACGACCCGCATTTTAACAAAGAACCTGCACTCCAACCAGCCCCAAAACGATAAATTTTAGCCTAGTTGCTACAAATTCATTGCCTTGCGCGGATCTGAGGCTTGTCAGCCCTCGTTGTGGTAGCCGGTGACCACCGCAACTTCGTCGCGCGAGCCGAGGAAAACCGGCACGCGCTGGTGCAGCTTGTGCGGCTGGATGTCCATGATGCGCTGCTTGCCGTCGGTGGCCGCGCCGCCCGCCTGTTCGACGATAAAGGCCATCGGATTCGCTTCGTACATCAGGCGCAGCTTGCCGGGCATCGAGGTGTCGCGGGTGTCGGCCGGGTACATGAAGATGCCGCCGCGATTCAGGATGCGGTGCACGTCGGCCACCATCGAGGCGATCCAGCGCATGTTGAAGTTGGTGCCGCGCGGGCCGGTGTCGCCGGCCAGCAGTTCGCTGATGTAGCGCTGCACCGGCGGATGCCAGTGGCGCTGGTTCGACATATTGATGGCGAATTCCTTGGTCTTGGCCGGAATCTGGATGTCGCGCTGGGTCAGCACCCACGAGCCCATCTCACGGTCCAGCGTGAAGCAGTTGACGCCGTGGCCGGTGGTCAGCACCAGCATGGTCTGCGGGCCATAGACAGCGTAGCCGGCGGCGACCTGTTTGGTGCCGGCCTGCATGAAGTCGGCCTCGCTTGGCTGGCCCATGCCTTCCGGTGCTTTCAGCACGGAGAAGATGGTGCCGATCGAGACGTTGACGTCGATGTTCGACGAGCCGTCCAGCGGATCGAACAACAGCATGTATTCGCCCTTTGGATAGCGGTTCGGGATCGGGTGGATCGATTCCATCTCTTCCGACGCCATCGCCGCCAGGTGGCCGCCCCATTCATTAGCTTCCAGCAGAATCTCGTTGGAGATGATGTCCAGCTTCTTCTGCACTTCGCCCTGGATGTTTTCGGTCTCGGCGGTGCCCAGCACTTCGCCCAGTGCGCCCTTGCCGACCGAGTGGCTGATGGTTTTGCAGGCGCGCGCGACGACTTCGATCAGCAGGCGCAGCTCGGCCGGGATCGTGTTGTGCTGGCGTTGTTCTTCCACCAGGTATTGGGTGAGACTGACTCGTTTCATGTGTGCCCTTGGTTGATTGTGATTAGTTGGCCAGCGCTTTGGTAATGACTTCGGAGACGTCGTTCGACAGTTTTTGCGCGGCGACCTTTTCCAGCGCCTGTTTCATCTTCGCCTGCAGCGCCGGCGCGTAACGGCGCCAGCGGTCCATGGCGCGCGCCAGGCGGGCCGCCACTTGTGGGTTGATGGCGTCCAGCTTGATGACGTACTCGGCCCAGAATTCGTAGGCACTGCCATCGGCCGCGTGGAATTGCGACGGGTTGGCGTTGGTGAAGTTGAAGATCAGTGCGCGGGCGCGGTTCGGCGTCTTCAGCGTGAAGGCTGGATGCTGCATCAGCTGGCGCACGGCCGCCACATTGGTGGTCGGCGCGGAGGCCTGCATGGCAAACCATTTGTCGATGACCAGCGCTTCGTTGTCGAAGTCGTTGTAGAAGGCGCTCAGGTAGTTGCCGGCTTCGGTGCCGCTGTGGATCAGCGCCACCAGTGCGGCGGCGCGGTCGGTCATATTGGTGGCCTGGTCGAACTGTTGCTGCGCCAGTGTGAATTCCTCTTCGGACGGCGCCACCAGGAGGTAGGACAGGCACAGGTTCTTCAGCGCGCGCTTGCCGGCCGACAGCGCGTCCGGGCTGTAGTCGCCCGGCGTCTGGTTGGCGTGGTATTGCGCCAGCAGTTCGCTCTTCAGCGCGGCGCCGATGGTGCGGCGCATGAACTGGCGTGCGGTGTGGATGGCTTGCGGGTCGACCACGTCCATCTGCTCGGCGATGATGGTTTCCGACGGCAGGATCAGCGCCAGCTCGCGGAAGGCCGGGTCCAGCGTTTCATCGGTCAGCACAGTGCGCAGGGCGTTAATGAAGGTCTGGTCCAGCTTGAGGTTGCTGCCACCGTGCGCCGCCACTTGCGAGGTCAGCTTCAGCAGGCGTTCCATTGCCAGGCGCTGACCGGCTTCCCAGCGGTTGACCGGGTCGCTATCGTGCTTGAACAGGTGCAGCAGTTCGTCGTCGGTATAGTCGTGTTCGAGGATCACCGGCGCCGAGAAATCGCGCAGGATCGATGGAATCGGCCGTTCCTCGACGTTGCGGAAGCGGAAGATCTGCTCTTGTTCGGTCAACTCCAGCACCACCGTGGTGGCGCATTTCTCATGCTTGCCGCCTTCCAGCGTCAGCGGCAGGTCCTTGCCGTGGGCGTCCAGCAGGCCAACCGCCACCGGAATGTGGAACGGCAGTTGGTCAGGCTTGCCGCGCTGCGACAGGATGATGTCGAAGTTGCCCCTGGCCGTATCGTAGCGGGTGCGCGCGGTGACGACCGGTGTGCCGGCCTGCGAGTACCAGCGCTCGAATTGCGCCAGGTCGCGCTGGTTGGCGTCGGCCATGGCGGCGCGGAAATCATCGCAGGTGACGGCCTGGCCGTCGTGGCGTTCGAAGTACAGGTCCATGCCCTTACGGAAGCCGTCGCGGCCCAGCAGGGTCTGGTACATGCGCACGACTTCGGCGCCTTTTTCGTACACGGTCACCGTGTAGAAGTTGTTGATTTCGACGAAGGAGTCCGGGCGCACCGGGTGCGACATCGGGCCGGCGTCTTCCGGGAACTGCGCCTGGCGCAGTGTGCGCACCTGGTCGATGCGGGTGACGGCGCGGCCGCTGTCGGTGCCGATCATGTCGGCGCTGAATTCCTGATCGCGGAACACTGTCAGGCCTTCTTTCAGCGATAGCTGGAACCAGTCGCGGCAGGTGACGCGGTTGCCGGTCCAGTTGTGGAAGTATTCATGGCCCACCACCGCCTCAATGCCGGCATAGTCGATGTCGGTGGCCGTGCGCGGGTTGGCCAGCACGAACTTGGTGTTGAAGATGTTCAGGCCCTTGTTTTCCATCGCGCCCATGTTGAAATCGCCGACGGCGACAATCATGAAGCGGTCAAGGTCGAGTTCCAGATTGAAGCGTTCCTCGTCCCAGCGGATCGAGTGCTTGAGCGACTGCATGGCGTAGTCGGTCTTGTCGAGGTTGCCCTCCTCCACCCACACCTGCAACAGCACTTCGCGGCCATCGGCCAGCTTGAATTTCTCCTCCTGGCACACCAACCTGGCAGCAACCAGGGCGAACAGGTAGGCTGGCTTCTTGAACGGGTCTTCCCACTTGGCGTAGTGGCGGCCATCGCCGAGCTCGCCTTCCTCGATCAGGTTACCGTTGGACAGCAGTACCGGATAGGCGGCCTTGTCGGCGCGCAGCATCACGGTGAACTTGGCCATGACGTCGGGACGGTCGGGGAAGAAGGTGATGCGGCGGAAGCCTTCGGCTTCGCACTGGGTGAAGAAATTGCCGTTGGAAACGTAGAGGCCGGACAGCGTGGTGTTTTCCACCGGCGCGCACAGGGTTTCGATTTCCAGCACGACATCGGCCGGGGCGTTGCGGATGGTCAGCGTGGATTCGGTCAGCTCGTAGTCACCGGCGACCAGCAGTTGGCCGTTGAGGCGCAGTTGCACCAGTTCGATTTCCTCGCCGTGCAGCACGATGTCATGGCTCTTCGAGGCTGGATTGTGCTGCAGCGTGACGCGGTTGGCGACCACGGTGCGGGCCGGAGACAGGTCGAAACCCAGTTCTACGGTATCCACCAGGAAGGCCGGAGGGGTGTAATCTTTGCGGTAAATCGTCGTGGGGCTGCTGTCTGTGCGCATTGGAGACTCTGAAAGGACGTAGGCAAAAGCATATTTTACCAATACGGGGCCGGGGGACGCGCGGAATTGTCATTTCAGTCAAGCTTTCCAACCCGTAAGTTGCCACTTTCCACGATGCGGTAACATTCTGTAATAATCGTGCAAGCTCCAGGGGTGCGACATACACTTAGCTCTGGAAAATACCGTCTTATCTGAGAGGGCATCATCATGAAATATCTCGCCACGCTGGCTACTGCCGCCGTCCTGCTGCTGAGCGGCTGCGCCACCACCATCAGCAGCAATGTGACCGCGTTCAACGACTGGAGGGGCGATATCGAGGATAAGTCCTTCGCCTTCGAAGCGCCACAGGGCGCTGACGACACGCTGGAGTACCGCAACTATCAGGTGCTGGTAGCGAACGAGCTGGGCAAGCTGGGCTTCCAGCAGGTGGCCGATGGTCAGCAGCCGAAGTTACTCGTAGGCATGAAATTCTTCACCATCGACCATCCGGTGCGGGTGGTGCAGGAAGATCCGTTCATGGGTCCGTACTGGGGGCCGGGCTACTACGGCCGTTATGGCTGGGGCTATTCGCGCTGGGCATATCGTCCGTTCTACTACGACCCGTTCTTCTATCCTGCCCGGGTGGAGGAGCGCATCAAGCACCAGTACCAGCGTCAGCTGCGCGTGACCATCAACAACGTTTCCGGCCGCAAGCTGTATGACGTCACGGTGCAAAACACCAGTGGCATCCAGGCGACGCCGCACGTGATGCCAGCGCTGGTGCAGAGCGCCTTCGCCGGTTTCCCCGGCGAGAACGGCGTCCCGCGCACGATCGACATCACCATCGAGCCGAAGACCACCACGCTGCAAGCCGCGAACTAAATTCCGGGGTTTTATAGGTGGCGCTTGAGGTAGACGGGCATTAGCCACCAGATGATCAGGATCAGCAGCGCCATCACGCTGGCGACGATCAGGCCGACGGTGGCGCCGAAGACTTCCGATATCACCAGGTCCGTGCCCAGTACCAGGGCGATCGCCAGCGCAAACGCGCCGGCGACAATCTGGCGCGTGGCGATGCGCTTGAAACGCACGCGGTCCTTCAGCGGCCGCATCACGCGGTGCTGGATCGCCGGTGCGCTCAGCAGCACCAGGCTGGTCAGCGCGAAGAAGAAGGTCGCCAGGAACAACAGCTTTTCCATGTGGACGATCTGCGCGAAGCCGGAATTAAATGGCAGTATCACCAGAAACGCCGACAGCATCTGCGCACCTGGCAACAGGATGCGCATCTCGCTCAGCATGTCGGAGAAGTCGCCATCCCCTTCGCGGTCGTTTTCCTCGTCGTAGTCGGGGCGCTCGCTCATGGCACCAGGATCGTCGAGCCGGTGGTTTTGCGCGCTTCCAGGTCGCGGTGCGCTTGTTGCACGTCGGCCAGGGCGTAGCGTTGGCGGATGTCGATTTTCACCTCGCCGCTGCTGACCACGCCGAACAGCGACTTGGCCATCGCTTCCAGATCCTCGCGCCTGGCGGTGTATGACATCAGCGTCGGCCGCGTGATGAATAGCGAGCCGCGGCTGGCCAGTTCCGTCAGGCTGAACGGCGGCACCGGGCCGGAGGCGTTGCCGAAGCTGACCATCGTGCCCAGCGGCTGCAAACAGTCCAGCGAGCCGATGAAGGTGTCCTTGCCGATCGAGTCGTACACGGCCGAGACGCCCTTGCCGTCAGTCAGTTCTTTCACCCGTTCGGTGAAGTTTTCCCGGTTGTAGTTGATGACGTGGCTGGCGCCGTTTTCAATCGCCAGCGCCGCCTTCTCTTCCGAGCCGACCGTGCCGATCAGGTTGATGCCCATCACCCGCGCCCACTGGCAGGCGATCAGGCCAACACCGCCGGCCGCCGCGTGGAACAGGATGGTGTCGCCGGCCTTCAGCGGCACCGTGCGGTGGAACAGGTATTGCACCGTCAGCCCTTGCAGCATCATGGCGGCGGCAGTGTCGAATTCGATCTGCTTGGGCAGCACCAGCAGTTGCGAGGCAGGGATGTTGCGCGCCTCGGCATATGCGCCCAGCGGCCGGCCGCCGTAGGCGACGCGGTCGCCCACCTGCAGGTCGGTGACGCCCTCACCCAGCTCTTCCACCACGCCCGCGCCCTCCACGCCCAGCGCCCCCGGCAGCGGCTGCTGGTACAGGCCGGTGCGGTGGTAAACGTCGATGTAGTTCAGGCCGATGGCTTCATGGCGCATGCGCACTTCGCCGGGGCCAGGCGGCGGCAAGTCGACGTCCACCAGTTCCATCACCTCGGGACCGCCGACGCGGTTGATGCGGATCGCCTTGACCATTTCCTTCCTCCAATAATTATTGAGCGATGCGTTGCTGCAGCTGAGACAGTACCAGATGTGCGGATGAGACGTTGGTGGCGCACGGCGTATTGTGCACGTCGCAGGCGCGCACCAGGGCGTTGATGTCCGGTTCGTGCGGCTGCGGCGTCATCGGGTCGCGCAGGAAGATCACGCAGTCGATCTGCCCTTCCACCAGCAGCGAGCCGATCTGCAAATCGCCGCCGAACGGACCGGAATGCTTGCGGTCGACTTCCAGGCCGACTTCGTTTTGCAGGCGGCCGCCGGTAGTGCCGGTGGCAACCAGCGCGCAGGTCGACAGGAAGGCCTTGTATTCGCTGGCCAGCGTGATCATGTCGTCTTTTTTCTTGTCGTGCGCAATCAGCGCGATGCGGAACTTCATTCTGGATCCCTTTTATTTTTTAGACAGCAGATAGATCCCGGCCAACACGAGGGCGGTGCCGCCCAGCTGCCAGGAGGTAACAGGCTCGCCCAGCAGCAGCGCGCCCAGGAACAGCGTTGAGACGGGACCGATCATACCAGCCTGCGAGGCGGTGCCAGCACCGATCCGTTCGACCGCGATCATGGTCATGAACACCGGCGCCACCGTGCACAGGATGCCGTTGACCAGCGACAGGCCGTACACCGGCAGCGGTTGCAGCAGCCCGGATGCCGGGCGCAGCAGGAAGAACTGGCCGACGCAGGCGACGGTCGACACGCACATCGCATACGACACCAGCCGCAGCGATCCCAGCCGCTTGACCATCTCGCCGGACAGCAGCAGGTAGGCGGCGTAAGCGGCAGCCGAGCCGGTAACCAGGCCCGCGCCCAGTGCGACATTGCCGCCGCCTTGCAGGTCGTGCAGGAACACGAGCACGATGCCGAGATAGGAAATCAGCAGCGCCATCCATTGCTTGCGGTTGATGCGGTGCTTCAGCACGGTGGAGCTGATCAGCAGCACGAAGGTGGGCGTCAGGAACAGGATCAGACGTTCGAGGCCGACCGAGATGTATTGCAGGCCGAGGAAGTCGAGGAAGCTGGATAGGTAGTAGCCGACCAGGCCAAGGCCAACGATGCGCCAGCGGTCGCCAGCCGAGAGCGGCGCAGCGTTGCGCGATTTCCAGATGGCGACAGCGGCAAATACCGGCAGCGAGAACAGCATGCGAAACGCGATCAGCGTCACCGCATCAATCTGATAGCGGTACAGCAGCTTGGCGACAATCGCCTTGGTGGAAAACAGCACCGCGCCACCAACAGCGATGCCCAACCCGCCCAAATAGGCAGCCCGCGCCGAAGCGCCATGTGTGATGCTTTTATCCATAAGCAAATTGTAGCGGCTATCGCCGCCAACCGCTTAGCGCCTCTTTTTCTTCGCCCACGTGAGCCGCATCAAACCGATTGGTGATAGGCTGTGTGAGCATTCTTCGATGGACCTCACAATAAAAAAATACATGCGAGCGGATCATTCCGTGCCTTTTCAGCAGTGGTACGTTCGCTTGGACAAACGAGCAATGGCGAAAGTTTCAACCGCGATATTTCGTCTCCAAAAGGGGAATCTCTCGCGAGTTAAATGGTTCGCTGGTATAGGAGAATACGTTATCGACTGGGGGCCTGGTTATCGCATTTATTTGGCCCGCGACGGCGACACAGTGATTTTATTATTTGGTGGCGGGACCAAGCAACGCCAGCAAATCGACATTACTCGAGCCAAGAGCATGCACGAGGAATTCAAATTGCGTAAAAAGACAAACGACGGAGGGGAATTATGGAGCTGACCGTTGACTTTGAAGCCGAACTTATTGAACAGATCCGGAATGATCAAACATTTACAAACATTCTGCTTGATGAGCTAGATGAATTAATATCAGAAGGTGAACGTGAACCAGCCCAGGGCATGCTGAGGGTACTAATCACCGCCACTGTTGGATTTGATACCCTAGCAAAATCATTAGCCACGTCTAGTCTATCCTTGCAATATATGCTTTCGCAGAAAATCTCCCCTGATACCGCCAGTTTGAAGGTTATGACAAAAGCGCTCAAACTGGCGTTACGTGTAGCTGCTAGCTGATAGTTACCGCAGGAGTCCCCGCTGTCACCGTCGCGGTCGTCGTGCGGGCGATCAAGGTTGCGGGGGCGGCGGTGCCGACCAGTTTGTTGGCCTGCTTGAACTGCGCGGTCAGTTTGCCGGGCGTGAGCGTCACCAGCGTGTAGCCCTGCGCATCGGTGTTCAAATGCTTGAGCCACGGGTTGTTGCCCAGCGCCGCCAACTGCTGCGCCAACGCCAGCAGGCTGGTGCTGAAGTCGGCATTCGATTGCAGGCCGGCCAGCACGGCACCTACCGTCGCTTCCAGCTGCGCTTCCGGCACGCCCTTCGCCGCCAGCGCGCCACGCAACTGCACGCGCGTCTGCTCGGCCAGCGCGGCCACCGTTGGCGATGCCTTGCCCATCGTGTAGTCAAGCAGATTGAAGCTGAGGTTGACCGTGCCGATACCTGGCACCGGCACCACCAGCGGGTAGGACACCAGCGTACCGATATCGCCCAGCGATGCCGCCGCATCACGCAGGTAGCTGAAGAACGAGTCGGAGCTGATGCCGGCTGATACCAGGTCCACCATCACCGGTGTGCCGCCGCCCGTCGCGTCGAAATCATCGCTGACCGTGCCGGCGAAGAAGGCGTGAATGTCGCCGGTAAGCGCCACCACGTTCTTGACGCTATTGCTCTTCAGGTGCGCCATCAGCGCCTTGCGCTCGCTGTTGTAGCCATCCCACTGGTCGCAGTTGAGCAGGAATTTGGTGAAGAACGAGGCCAGCGCATCCTTCTTGCCCGAAGCCGCGACGAACACGGAATTGGCTTTATTCTGCTGCACCTCGGGCTTGATGTAGCCAAAGGCGATGGTCTGCCCGGCCACGGCGGCCAGCGCGGCGCCAGTCTGGCCAGCGCTCGAAGCCGCCACGACCTTGGCGAACGTACCGACCGCAATCGACGCCTGCGCGGCAGTCAGGCCAGCCTTGATGCCGGCAGCAGCCTGCGCATCTACCGGGCCGCCGGTGGCGGCCGAGGTGGCGATGGCGGTAGCGCCAGCTTGCGCAACAGCCGCCGCAGCGCCAGCCGTTACCGCCGCCACGATCGCGCCAGCCACGGCAAAATTACCGCCCGCCGAAGCCGCCGTGGTGCCGACCGAGGTGGCCAGCGACGATACGGCGTTCAACGCCAGCAGCGTGGCGACAGCGTCTACGCCGTTCATCCCCATGCGCAGCAGCGATACTTCATTGCCCCACAATTTCCAGGTCGAGGTGGCGGACTTCATCTTGTCCATCCACCACTGGCGCTGCGTGTTGCCGAGGATGGTGGCGGTGGTCAGCGGATCGAGGCCGATGGTCTTGGCGCCAGCCATCTTCTGCGCTTCCACGCTGTTGAACAGATCCTGCGGCACCAGGTAGCGCGAGCCGATGCGGCCCAGCGGCTTGCCGGTGGCGGGATTCACCGACGATTCCGGAATCACGTGATCCGAGCGGTACAGGCGCTCATCGGTCATCACCAGCTGCATCAGCTTACCGAACTGGAAGTCGCGGTAGATCTTGATGTTCTGGAAGGTGGTGTTGGCCGCGTCCAGCGTGACGTCGGCCGGCATGAACTCGAACCACGCCTGGTTGGCATTGCGGCGGCGCGACGACTGATGCAGGTCCGAGCCGTCGGCGTTGAAGGAGTTATCGTAGGTCTGCGCATCCTGCCACGCATCGTCGGTGAACTCGTGGTCGTCCCACACGGCGATGAAGGCGAAGCGCTCGTGCAGCGCTTGCAGGCGCGTGTCGGTGCGGTATTTCTTGTACAGGTAGCGGTAGTCGTTCAGCGAGTTGGCATACTTGGCGCCAGCATTGCCGCTCTTGAACACGCCGTCCGGCAGCACCAGCGCGTCGTGGCGGCTTTCGACGGCGCCCAGCTGGAAGTCCTCGCCCACGGTTTCGTAGATGTAGTCGCCCAGGTGGACGATGAAGTCCAGCTGCTCGGCGGCGATCGAGGTCATCGCGCCCCAGTGGTTGACGCTCCAGTCCTGGCAGGTCATGTAGACGAATTGCAGCTGCGCGACGTCGGCATCTGCCGCCGGCGCGGTCTTGAAGCGGCCCACGTTGGAACGGTTATCGCCGGCGATGAACTGGTAATAGTAGGTGGTGCCCGCCGTCAGGCCGGTCAGCTTGTGGCGGATGGTGTTGTCGTATTGCGTCTGCAATGACAGGCGCACATCGGCTACGGTGGCGCCGTTGAGCGCCGTGCTGCTGCCCAGCGCCGAAGCATTGTCGACAGCGGTGACGATCAGGCGGATTGCCGTGTCGGTGCCGGCCGCCACGGCGGCGACGTTGTCGAACGATGCCGGCACGGCGCGCGTCCACAGCAGGATGCTGTCGGCGCGCGGGTCGCCCGAGGCCACGCTTTGCGGGAATTTCCACGCGCCGCTGGCCAGTGCCAGGCCGCTGTCCGCCGGGCCATCGCTGCCGCCGCAGGCCGTCAGCGCGGTGCCCGCCGCTGCCGAAACCGTGATAAAGCTGCCGAATTTGAGAAACTGCCGTCTGTCCATGTTCGCTCCCGCCGATGTAATAATGTCAAAAAAGTAAACACTAACAGCGGCATGTGACAGCTTCTCTACAAAAAGTGGAGGTTGGCCTCTAGCCGTGGCCCGGGGAGGCGACGGCGGTTTTTGACTAGCCTCTTATGCTAGAATACCGCCCTCACCGCATTCTCCAACGAAATACCGCCGAAGGAAGACCGAACATGGCTGGACACAGCAAATGGGCCAACATCAAGCATAAAAAGGCAGCAACTGACGCGAAACGCGGCAAGATCTGGACTCGCCTGATCAAGGAAATCACCGTTGCTGCGCGCATGGGCGGCGGCGACGCGGCGACCAACCCGCGCCTGCGCCTGGCCATCGACAAGGCAGCCGACGCCAATATGCCGAAGGATAACGTGCAACGCGCGATCACCCGCGGCACCGGCGGCGAAGATGGCGCGTCATACGAAGAGGTCCGCTACGAAGGCTACGGCATCGGCGGCGCGGCGGTCATCGTCGACTGCATGACCGACAACCGCGTACGCACCGTGGCCGAAGTCCGCAACGCCTTCAACAAGAACGGCGGCAACATGGGCACCGAGGGTTCGGTGGCCTTCATGTTCAAGCACGTTGGCCAGTTCCTGTTCGCGCCGGGCACCAATGAGGACGCGCTGATGGAAGCCGCGCTGGAAGCCGGCGCCGAAGACGTGCTGACCGATGAAGAAGGCGGCATCGAAGTGTTGTGCGGCCCGCACGATTTCGCTGGCGTCAAGGATGCGCTGGAAGCCAAGGGCTTCAAGGCCGAAGTGGCCGAGATCATCATGAAGCCTGACGCTGTCACCGGCGTCACCGGCGACAACGCGATCAAGATGCAAAAGCTGCTGGATGCGCTGGAAGCCCTGGACGATGTGCAGGAAGTGTATTCCAACGTAGAGATCGAAGACTGAGCGAAGACTGAGGACTTATGAAAATTTTGGTAGTCGGCTCCGGCGGCCGTGAACATGCGCTGGCCTGGAAACTGGCGCAGTCCGAGCGCATCCAGATGGTGTACGTGGCCCCAGGTAATGGCGGCACCGCGCGCGACGCGCGCCTGGTCAACGTCAATATCACCGACCTGCACGAGCTGGCCAACTTCGTCGAGAGCGAAGGCATCAGCCTGACCGTGGTGGGTCCGGAGACGCCGCTGGCCGGCGGCATCGTCAACCTGTTCCGCGCACGCGGCCTGAAAGTCTTCGGCCCGAGCAAGGAAGCGGCGCAGCTGGAGTCGTCGAAAGACTTCGCCAAGGCCTTCATGCAGCGCCACGGCATTCCGACCGCCAAATACCAGACCTTCTCGGACGTGGCGCAAGCGCACGCCTACATCGATGCCAACGGCGCGCCGATCGTCATCAAGGCCGACGGCCTGGCCGCCGGCAAAGGCGTGGTGGTGGCGATGTCGCTGGAAGAAGCGCATCGCGCAGTGGACGACATGCTGGCCGATAACCGCTTCGGCGACGCCGGCGCACGCATCGTCATCGAAGAATTCCTGGCCGGCGAAGAAGCCAGCTTCATCGTCATGTGCGACGGCAAAAACATCCTGCCGCTGGCCACCAGCCAGGATCACAAGCGCCTGAAGGACAACGACGAAGGCCCGAACACCGGCGGCATGGGCGCCTACTCGCCTGCACCTATCGTCACGCCGGCCATGCACGCCCGCGTGATGCGCGAGATCATCAACCCGACCGTCGCCGGCATGGCCAAGGACGGCATCGTCTTCACCGGCTTCCTGTACGCCGGCCTGATGATCGACGCTGCCGGCAACCCGCGCACGCTGGAATTCAACTGCCGCATGGGCGATCCGGAAACCCAGCCTATCATGTCGCGCCTGAAGACCGACCTGGTGACGGTGATGGAACACGCCGTCAACGGCACGTTGGACCAGATCGAGCTGGAATGGGACCGCCGCACCGCCGTTGGCGTGGTGCTGGCCGCCGCCGGCTATCCGGACGCGCCGCTGAAAGGCGCCGTCATCGACGGCATCCCGGCTGAGACGCCGGAATCGGTGAGCTTCCACGCCGGCACCGCCGATGTGGACGGCCGGCTGCAAGTCACCGGTGGCCGCGTCCTATGCGTGGTCGGCCTGGGCGACAGCATCAAGCTGGCGCAGAAACAGGCTTATGAAGTGGTCGACCAGATCAGCTTTGAAGGCATGCAGTGCCGCCGCGACATCGGCTGGCGTGGACTGAAGCACTAAGATGTCCAGCGCCCCCCATCCTTCGGCAGTCAAAGCCTGGCTGCTTGACCTGCAAGCCCGCATCGTGCAGGGACTGGAAGCCGTCGACGGCACGCCATTCCTGCGCGATGAATGGCAACGCGCCGAAGGTGGCGGCGGCATTTCGCGCCTGGTGGAAGAAGGCAATGTGATCGAGCGCGGTGGCGTCAACTTCTCGCACGTGATGGGCGCCAGGCTGCCGCCGTCGGCGTCGGCACACCGCCCGGACCTGGGCGGCCAGCCATGGGAAGCGATGGGTGTGTCGCTGGTGATCCATCCGCGCAATCCGTATGCGCCGACGGTGCACATGAACGTGCGCTTCTTCAGCACCACCAATGCAGCCGGCGAGCCGGTCTGGTGGTTCGGCGGCGGCATGGACCTGACGCCGTACTACGGCAACCAGCAAGACGTGAAGCACTTCCACCAGACCTGCCATGACGCCCTCGCCCCGTTCGGCGACGAGCTGCATGCGAAGTTTAAAAAGTGGTGCGACGAATACTTTTACCTGAAACACCGCCAGGAGGCGCGCGGCGTCGGCGGCATCTTCTTTGATGACTACAACACCGCTGGTTTCGAGCAAAGCTACGCCATGGCGCAAAGCGTCGGCGATGCCTTCCTCAAGGCCTACCTGCCGATACTGGACGCGCGCAAGGACACGCCATACGGCGAGCGCGAACGCGACTTCCAGGCTTACCGGCGCGGCCGCTATGTCGAATTCAATCTGGTATTCGACCGTGGCACGCTGTTTGGCCTGCAATCGGGCGGCCGCACCGAAGCGATCCTGATGTCGATGCCGCCGATCGTCAAATGGCGCTATCGCTGGGAACCTGAAGCCGGTTCGCCGGAAGCGGCGCTGTACACCGACTTCCTGCCGCATCGCGACTGGCTCGCCGCATAAGGATGGCCTTCTGATGGTCTACCGAACCGCACTGCTGGGAGGCAGCTACGATCCGGTGCATCGAGGTCATGTCGCGTTGGGCGAATATTTCGCCAATCTGCTGCAAGTCGACCAGTTGCGCGTGATCCCCACCGGGCTGCCGTGGCAGAAAGCCTCGCTGAAAGCGTCGGCGCAACAGCGCGCCGACATGGTGGCGCTGGCGTTTGCCGGCCGCCCGTTCAGCGTCGCGGTCGACATGCAGGAGATTGCGCGTGGCGCCCAGGGGCTGCCGACGTATTCCATCGATACGCTGCGCCAGATCCGCGCCGAACTGGGACCTCAGGCCTCCATCAGCTTTTTGATGGGCGCCGACCAGCTGCAGCGGCTCGACACCTGGCACGAATGGCAAGCGCTGTTCAGCTACGCGCATTTCTGCGTGGCCGCCCGCCCAGGCTATGACATTGCCACCGCCGGCCTGCCGCCGGTAGTGGCCGAGGCGTTTTCCAGCCGACTGGGAACGCCTGAACAAATCCGTAACACGCCGCATGGTCTGACGTATCTGGCACAGGACTTCGCGGTGGATATCTCTGCCACCCGGATACGTGCGGCATTACAACGGGGGGAGAAGGCGGACTCGCTTATCCCGCCGCTAGTGCTAGACTATATTGAACAACACAATTTATATAAAAGCTAATGGACATCAAAAAACTGCAAACCCTGGTCGTTGACGCCCTCGAAGACGTCAAGGCCCAAGACATCGTCCTGTTCGACACGACCCACCTCACCAGCCTGTTCGACCGCATCGCGATCGCTTCCGGCACCTCCAACCGTCAGACCAAGGCGCTGGCCGCCTCGGTGCGCGACAAGGTCAAGGCTGCCGGCGGCGACGTCTACGGCATGGAAGGCGAGGACACCGGTGAATGGGTGCTGGTCGACCTGGGCGACATGATCGTCCACATCATGCAGGCGCCGATCCGCGCCTACTACCGCCTGGAAGAAATCTGGGGCGACAAGCCGGTGAAACTGGGCGCCGCCAAGCGCAAGGGCACCAAGGAAGCCGAAGAAGCCGAACCGAAAAAGATCAGCAGCCACCTGGCCGCCGGCAAGAAAGCCGCTGCTGCCGAAGCTGTGGTCGAGAAGAAGCCAGCCGCGCGCAAGCCGGCCGCCGCCAAGACCACTGCTACCGCCGCGACCAAGAAAACCGCCGCCAAGCCAGCCGCTATCCCGGCCGGCAAGAAGATCAAGGTTGGCGCACCGAAGGCCACCGTCGCCGCTGTGAAAGCACTGAAGGCAGCGCCGAAGCCACGCTCAACCAAGCCTAAGGCGGAAGAAGCACCGGCCAAGACGGTCATCAAGCGCATCAAGAAGACCGAAGAGTAATCCGGGATGCAGCTGATCATCGCTGCGGTCGGGCACAAGATGCCGGCCTGGATCGAAACCGGCTACGCCGAGTACGTGAAGCGCATGCCGCCGGAACTGAAGATCGTGCTGAAGGAAATCAAGCCGGTCGAGCGCTCCGGCAGCAAGACTGCCGCCACTGCGATGGCGCTGGAACGCGAGCGCATCGAGGCGGCGCTGCCGAAATCGGTGCGCATCATCGCGCTGGATGAACGCGGCAAGGACCTGACTTCGGTGGGTCTGTCGCAGCAGCTGGAAGCCTGGCAGCAGGACGGCCGCGACACCGCCTTCCTGATCGGCGGCGCCGACGGCCTCGATCCGGCGCTGAAGGCACGTGCCGAAGGGCTGATCCGCATCTCCAGCATGACGCTGCCGCATGGCATGGTGCGGGTGATGCTGGCCGAGCAGCTGTACCGCGCCTGGACCATCACGCAGAACCACCCTTATCACCGCGTATAACAATATGAAGCCGGTTGAAAAGAAGATTTACCTTGCATCGAAAAGTCCGCGCCGGCGTGAGCTGCTGCGCCAGGTCGGCATCGACTTCGAACTGCTGCTGCTGCGCAGCGACGGCCCGCGCGGCCCGGATGTGACCGAAGAAGTGCTGCCCGGCGAAGCGCCGCTTGACTACGTCGCCCGCGTGGCCAAGGAAAAAGCCGTTTGTGCGGCTGAGCTGGTGGTCAAGCGCCGCATGGCGCCGCGCCCGGTGCTGTCGGCCGACACCACCGTCACCATCGACGGCGCCATCCTCGGCAAGCCGGCCAACGCCGCCGAAGCCACCGCCATGCTGCAACAGCTGTCGGGCCGCACGCACCAGGTGCTGACCGCGATCGCGGTGCAAACCGCCAGCTTCTCGGCGCAGATCACGCAAGTGTCTGAAGTCCGCTTCGGCGTGCTGTCGCCAGCCGCCATCGCCGCCTATTGCGCCTCGTCCGAGCCTTACGACAAGGCCGGCGGCTACGGCATCCAGGGGCCGGCCGCGCAATTCATCGAACATATCTCCGGCAGCCATTCCGGCATCATGGGCCTGCCCATCTACGAAACAGTGCAACTGCTGCGCCAGGCCGGACTGCCACTACCCTGAGTTTCATCACCGCCAGCGGGAGGACACATGCATCACATGGAACGTCGTACCGCGTGGCGCCTGCTGGCCGCACTGGCCGCCACGGCGGCGTTGCCGTCGTCGGCGCAAGTTCCCGCCCCCATCATCCTGCTGATCGAAAGCTACCACGCCGGCTTTGAATGGGATGCCGGCTACAAGACAGCCTTGCAGGCGCGCCTGGAGCCGGCCTGCCGGCTGGTCAGCTTTGAACTCGATACCAAGCGTCTGCCGCCCGAGCGCCACGCCGCGATGGCGGACCAGGCCTGGGCCACCTACCTGAAACTCAAGCCGGCACTGGTGATCCTCGGCGACGACGCCGCGCTCAGCATGCTGGCCGGCCGGCTGGGCGCAACCAGCACGCCGGTGATCTACCTCGGCATCAACAACAACCCACGCGCCTATTACGACCCTGCCAAGGTCAGTAATATCACCGGCGTTCTGGAACGGCCGCTGGTCAAGCGCAACGTGGCGCAGTTGCGCAAGCTGCTGCCGGCGGCAAGGCGGGTGCTGTTCCTGTTCGATACCAGCACCACCTCCACCGTGTTGTTCAGCGAGGTTTTCCAGGGCCATGCGCGGCAGCGTATCGAGGGCCTGGACGTCGACATCAAGCTGATAACCGAATGGCGCGACTGGAAAGCCGAAGTGCTGGGTGCACGCGGCAACGGCTACGACGCCATCTTCCTCGGCACCTACCAGGCAGTGCGCGGCGACGCCACCTTGCCACATTCGGAAACCGGCATGCTGCGCTGGAGTTCGGAGAACACGCCGGTTCCGCTCTTCGGCCTGTGGGACTTTTACGTTGGCGCCGACCGCGTGGCCGGTGGCCTGGTGCTGGACGGCCGCGAACAAGGCATGGCAGCGGCCGACATCGCGCTGCGCATCCTGGGCGGCGCGGCGCCGCGCAACATCTATCCAGTAACCGCGCAGCGCGGCCGCTTCGTCTTCAGCCGCGCGCAATTGCAGCGCCATCGCATCACGCTGCCGGCCGACATTGCCGCTCAGGCGCGCCTGGTTGACTGAGGTTTGCCGCCCCGCAAACGCCCGTGTATGATCGGGGCATGAACGAAGATATCCTGATTAACATCACACCGCAGGAAACCCGCGTCGCCCTGATCATGCAGGGCGCCGTGCAGGAACTGCACATAGAACGCACGCTGACGCGCGGCTTGGCCGGCAATGTCTATTCCGGCAAGGTAGTGCGGGTGCTGCCCGGCATGCAGTCGGCCTTTATCGACATCGGCCTGGAACGGGCGGCCTTCCTGCACGTCGCCGACATCTGGGAGGCGCGCCCGCACGATGGCGGCTCGAATGCCACGCCGACGCCGATCGAAAAGCTGCTGTTTGACGGCCAGGTGCTGACGGTGCAGGTGATCAAGGACCCGATCGGCACCAAGGGCGCACGCCTGTCGACGCAGATCTCGATCGCCGGCCGCATGCTGGTGTATTTGCCGCAGGATGGGCATATCGGAGTATCGCAGAAAATCGAGAAAGAGTCGGAGCGCGAAGCGCTGCGCACGCGTTTGCAAAGCCTGCTGCCGAAGGAAGAAAAAGGCGGCTACATCATCCGCACCCAGGCCGAGGATGCGTCGGATGCCGACATCGCCGGCGACGTCGAATACCTGCGCAAGACCTGGGCCGCGATCACCCACGGCGCGCGCACCCGGCCGGCCACCACGCTGCTGCATCAGGACTTGAGCCTGGCGCAGCGCGTGCTGCGCGACTTCGTGCACGAAGAGACGGCCACCATCCAGGTCGACTCGCGCGAGAATTATGTGAACCTGCAGGAGTTCGGCCAGGCCTACACGCCCGGCGTGCTGCCACGGCTGCACCACTACACCGGCGAGCGGCCGCTGTTCGACCTGTATGGCGTGGAAGAAGAAATCCTGCGCGCGCTGGGCCGGCGCGTCGACCTCAAGTCGGGCGGCTACCTGATCGTCGACCAGACCGAGGCGATGACCACCATCGACGTCAACACCGGCGGCTTTGTCGGCGGGCGAAATTTTGCCGACACCATCTTCAAGACCAATCTGGAAGCGGCGCATGCGATTGCACGCCAGCTGCGGCTGCGCAACCTGGGCGGCATCATCATCCTCGACTTCATCGACATGGAGAACACCGAACACCGCACCGCCGTGCTCGGCGAGTTGAAGAAAGCCCTGTCGCGCGACCGCACCAAGGTATCGGTCAGCAGCTTCTCGGCGCTGGGACTGGTGGAGATGACGCGCAAGCGCACGCGCGAATCGCTGGCGCATATCCTGTGCGAGCCCTGTCCGGCCTGCAACGGCAAGGGCCAGGTCAAAACCTCGCGCACCATCTGCTACGAAATCCTGCGCGAGCTGCTGCGCGAAGCCAAACAATTCAACCCGCGCGAATTCCGCATCCTCGCCTCGCAGGAAGTGGTCGACATGTTCCTGGAAGAAGAATCGCAGCACCTCGCCATGCTGGGCGACTTCATCGGCAAGAAGATTTCGCTACAGGTGGAAACCGCCTACCATCAGGAACAGTACGACGTGATTTTGATGTAGCTTCAATCGCCATCGGGAGCTCTTCAAGCCTAACTTCCTTATCATGGAAATGCATTCGCTTGAGGAGTTCCCGATCGACCAGCAATCGTGTTTCCTGATCGACCAAAAAAGCAAAGTACGTCGTTGCGCCAAGCTCTGTTTGCAACTGCTCGCGCAATTCTTCCAACCGGCGTGGCATCGCCTTTATGTGATCAAGGACCTTTACCTCAACCGCAAACCGCTCTCCGTTGCCGACCACCAGAATATCGGCCTCCGCTCCCATTCCCGGCGGAACACCTTTGTAGGTACTGTAGCCTTTCTTCAATAGCGCCAGCGATACCAGTGAGACCGCAAACTTGTCAGAGATAGTCATGTTTTTCTCCCCTTGGTCAGTCTCGACACAAATATTTTCAGGCCCGACTCGAAATAGTCATTGACCTCTTGACTGCCAACTGGCACTTTGCGCGCCTGCACAAACTTCACTTCTAGAGGGCTGAAGTTAGCACGAATTCCCTGCCTCTGGCGCGCAACCACTTCCGTCGTTCTTACCTGCAAAAAAAAGAAGGGACCATGTTCCTTTCCAAACTCATCCACCAAGTTGACAATGAAATCAAGCAACTGAGCTTTATCTCCCAGGTGCCGCGCAGTAAACCGGATTCTGCCGCCCGCCCTGCGATGCAGCAGCCGGGAAACGACATCCTCACCAAAGCGGCCCACGTAGTTGGAAGTTTGCACGATAGCTGTCCGGGGAGATTGGAACAAACAGTATGTTCAACTTCCGTTATCGCGCCTTTGAGCAAGGTCAACGTAAAAAAGCCCGCCGAGGCGGGCTTGAGTGGTGGTGAAGCGGATCAGTGGAACTGATTCATGGTGTTGTCCTTGCCGCCGGCCTTCAGGGCAGCTTCGCCGCTGAAGTAGTCTTTGTGGTCGTCGCCAATGTCGGAGCCGGACATGTTCTGGTGCTTGACGCAGGCGATGCCCTGGCGGATTTCCTTGCGCTGCACACCCGCCACGTAACCCAGCATGCCCTGGTCGCCGAAGTATTCCTTGGCCAGGTTGTCGGTCGACAGCGCGGCCGTGTGGTAGGTCGGCAGCGTGATCAGGTGATGGAAGATGCCGGCTTCGCGCGCCGCGTCGGCCTGGAAGGTGCGGATCTTTTCATCGGCCAGCTTGGCCAGTTCGGTCTCGTCGTACTCCACGCTCATCAGCTGGCCGCGCTCGTAGGCGGAGACGTCCTTGCCTTCGGCCTTGAAGCCGTCGTACACCTGCTGGCGGAAGTTCAGCGTCCAGTTGAACGATGGGCTGTTGTTATACACCAGCTTGGCATTCGGGATGACCTTGCGGATTTCGCTGACCATGCCGCCAATCTGCGCGATGTGCGGTTTTTCGGTTTCGATCCACAGCAGGTCGGCGCCGTTTTGGAGCGAGGTGATGCAGTCGAGCACGCAACGCGCTTCGCCGGTGCCGGAACGGAACTGGAACAGGTTGCTTGGCAGGCGCTTTGGACGCAGCAGCTTGCCATCGCGCTTGATGATGACGTCGCCATTGCCCAACGCCTCGGCCGACACTTCGTCGCAATCGAGGAAGGCGTTGTACTGGTCACCCAGGTCGCCCGGCTGGCTGGTGACGGCGATCTGCTTGGTCAGGCCGGCGCCCAGCGAGTCGGTGCGGGCGACGATGATGCCGTCGTCCACGCCCAGTTCCAGGAAGGCGTAGCGGATGGCGCGGATCTTGGCCAGGAAGTCTTCGTGCGGCACGGTGACCTTGCCGTCCTGGTGGCCGCATTGCTTTTCATCCGACACCTGATTCTCGATCTGGATGCAGCAAGCGCCCGCTTCGATGAATTGCTTGGCCAGCAAGTAGGTGGCTTCCGCATTGCCGAAACCGGCGTCGATGTCGGCGATGATCGGCACCACGTGGGTGATGTGGTTGTCGATCTTGTCCTGGATGGCGGCCTTGGCGGCGCCTTCAGCCTCGTCCAGCTGGCGGAACAGGCCGCCCAGCTCACGCGCATCGGCCTGGCGCAGGAAGGTGTACAGCTCCTTGATCAGCGCCGAGACGGCAGTTTTTTCGTGCATCGACTGGTCCGGCAGTGGGCCGAATTCGGAACGCAGCGCGGCCACCATCCAGCCGGACAGGTACAGGTAGCGGCGGTCAGTGCTGTTGAAATGCTTCTTAATCGAGATCATCTTCTGCTGGCCAATGAAGCCGTGCCAGCAGCCCAGCGACTGGGTGTACTTGGACGGATCCTTGTCATACGCGGCCATGTCGGCGCGCATGATTTTGGCGGTGTATTTGGCAATGTCCAGGCCGGTCTTGAACTTGTTCTGCGCGCGCATGCGGGCAGCGGACTCGGGATTGATGGCGTTCCAGGCGGAACCTTGTTGCTCTTTCAAAGCGCCAACTGCCTTGATGTCGTCTTGGTATTGGGACATTTTTATCTCCTAAAGAAAAACACGAATAAGCAAAACCGCATGACTAAATAGTAGGACATTCTGATGCGTTGCACCAAGTCTTATATAAGACATATAACTTAAATTTATTCGTTATTTTTCAATAGGATAGAGATCATTTTTCTTGATATGAAACGTCTTTTCAAAAAATGAGAAAAATCATGCGGCAGTCCGTCATGCCGCATATCACAATGTGGAAGGCTTTTTCAGCCTTTGATGCCATTCAGTTTTTCCAGCGCTGTCGGCGGCAGCACCAGCGTGGCGGCGGCAACGTTCTGGCGCAGGTGGGCCAGCGACGAGGTGCCAGGGATCAGCAGGATATTCGGCGAGCGTTGCAATAGCCATGCCAGCGCCACCTGCATCGGCGTCGCCTCCAGACTGGCCGCCACCTCCTCCAGCTGCGACGATTGCAGCGGCGAGAAACCACCTAGCGGGAAGAAAGGCACATAAGCGACGCCGTCGCGCGCGAGTTCATCGATCAGCGCATCGTCATGCCGGTGCGCCAGGTTGTACTGGTTCTGCACGCAGACGATGGGAGCAATCGTGCGCGCCTGCCGCACCTGCTGCGCGGTCGCGTTGCTCAGGCCGATGTGGCGTATCAGGCCCTGCTGTTGCAGCTGCGCCAGCGCAGTAATGTGCGCTTCGATATCGCCTTCCGCCGGGCCCATGACGTCGAACATCAGCCGCATGTTGACCACGTCCAGCACGTCCAGGCCAAGGTTGCGCAGGTTGTCATGCACCGCCTTCTCCAGTTCCGCCGGCGATTGCGCCGGCAGCCAGGAGGCATCGGCGCCGCGCGTGGCGCCAACCTTGGTGACGATGGTGAGGTCGTCCGCATACGGATGCAGCGCCTCCCGGATCAACTGGTTGGTCACGTGCGGGCCGTAGAAGTCGCTGGTATCGATGTGATTGATGCCCAGTGCCGCCAGTTCGCGCAGCACGGCCAACGCCTGTTCACGATCCTTTGGCGGGCCGAAGACGTGCGGGCCGGCCAGTTGCATGGCGCCGTAGCCCATGCGGTTAACAGTCAGGTCGCCGAGTTGGAAGGTGTTCATGGTGTTCTCCTTGTGGTTGATGAACACAGTCTAGGCGCAAGAACACTGTGCGACAATACAGCACAATCACACAGCTTGTGCGGAATTCAGGACAATCAAATATGAACAACCTGCAGGATATCGGCGCCTTCGTGGCAGTGGCGCGGCATGGCGGCTTTCGCGAAGCCGCGCGGCAAAGCGGCAGCAGTCCATCGCAACTCAGCGAGGCGGTGCGGCGGCTGGAGGCGGAGCTCGGCGTGCGCCTGCTGAACCGCACCACCCGCAGCGTAGCAGCCACCGATGCCGGCCAGCGCCTGCTGGAACAACTGGAGCCGGCGCTGGGCGCGGTCGAATCGGCACTGGATGTGGTTAATGGCTTTCGCGATCGCCCGGTGGGACGGCTGCGGCTGAACGTGCCCTTGAGCGCGGCCAAGCTGATCCTTCCGCGCATCCTGCCACCGTTCATGGCGGCCTATCCCGACATTGTGGTCGAGGTGACAGTGGAAGACAGCTTTGTCGACCTGCTACGCTCCGGCTGCGACGCCGGTATCCGCTATGAGGAACGCATGGAGCAGGACATGGTGGCGATCCCGATCGGGCCGAAGCGCCAGCGCTTCGGCCTGGCGGCATCGCCGTCCTATCTGGAACAGCATGGCCGGCCAAAGAAGCCGCAGGACCTGCTGCAACACATCTGTCTGCGCGGCCGTTTCAGCAGCGGCTTCATGCCGGCCTGGGAATTTGAGCACAAGGGCCGCAAGGTGGTGATCGAGCCGAACGGGCCGCTGATCGTCAGCCTTGGCGGCGGCGCCGAGCTCGCGGTCGATGCGGCGCTGGCCGGCAGCGGCCTGGTCTACCTGTTCGAAGACTGGCTGGCGCCGCACTTCGCACGCGGCGACCTGGAGCCGGTGCTGGAGCGCTGGTGGCCCTCATTCAGCGGCCCGTCGCTGTACTATCCGGGCCGCCGCTACCTGCCGGCGCCGCTGCGCGCCTTTGTCGACTTCATCCAGGCCGCACGCTGGTGATTACTGGTTGACCTTGCCCGGCAGCGTCAGCTTGCCGGAGGCGACCTTGAACACATCCACCACGCACAGCAGTGGGCTGTGCACGCTGGCGTTGACGCGCAGCGCCGAGGTCACGCCGTCGAAGCCGGCGGCGTTGACCACGCCGATGTCATCGAACGGCACTTTGACTTCCACCGTTTCGCCCTTGAATACCGGCGTGTAGCCGGGGCTGTCAATCAGCAGCGGCAGGCCGGGCCAGGTGCGCGGCAGCTTGGGCTTGGCGCCTGCTGGAATGTCCACCACTTTCAGTGCGCCGGGCCCGCAGGCCTCGTCCGGTTTCAGCACCACCCAGTGCGAGTGCCACAGGTCGCCGTCGTTGGCCAGGTTGCCATCGCCGTTTTCATCGTACAGCGGCGTATCGTCGAAGTCAGGGTGCGAGGTCACGGCAAACGCCAGGATGCCGGCGCCCTGCTCGAAGCCCACCACCGACGGGTCCATCGTGGTCGGCCAAACATACGAGAACACATTGCTACCGGCCAGCTTGCCGACCTTGGAAGGCTTCGAGGCGCCTGCCTTGCCGGACACCGCCATGTGGAACACCGCCAGATTCCCCTCGGTGGTGATCTTGGTGTGGACGATGTCGAACGGCGCCTTGACCGCTTTGACCGGCGCGCTGGCGATGCCGCCCTTGTGACCGTCGTGGGCGTGCGCCGCCAGGGCGGTGAGGCTGAAAATGACTGCTGCGAGTGCTTTCATGACTATCTCCAATTAAGTAGGATTCCTAAATATATACTGCCGAGACCGCAGAATAGCAGCTTTTCGCAAATAGTCAAGAGTCCTAAATATAAATGCTGCACTGCCGCTAGCACTCTTTCAATGTTGGCTATATATTCAATGAACAATTCACAATAAAGGAGACAGCATGACTTTCAAACGTTCGTTTGCAGTGCTCTGTTTCATCCTGCCCTGCGCACTCGCGCAGGCGGGCAACCATGAATCGGTGTCGGCTCCGGCGCCAGCGGTGGGTGATTCATGGACCTATCAATATACCGATGTGTGGAAAGGCGCCAAGGGCAACATCAACCGGATGGAAGTCGCTTCCATCGATGAAGCCGGCGTGCATGTGGCGATCAAGCGCGCCGCCAGCGGTTCGCTGATCAGCACCCAGCTGTTCAGTCCCGAGATGAATCCGATCGACCGTGGCGGCATGCACTTCGCACCGTCGTTTGCGCGCTACGCTTTCCCGCTCACGCCGGGCAAGGAATGGCATAGCGAGGTAGTCGGTGACAACAGCAAGGCCGGCAAGCAATGGCGTTACCAGATCAAGGGCAAGGTGATGGATTGGGAAAAAGTGCGCGTGCCGGCGGGCGAGTTCGAGGCGCTGAAAATTGTGGTTAACGCCGATTACGGCGCCGCCGACAGCGGCACGCCAGGTGGCCATCTGACCGAAACCGTCTGGTTCGTACCGGCGCTCAATCACTACGTCAAGCTGGAGTACCAGGACAGCGACGCCCAGGGCCGCCTCTACAGCCGCGACAGCTGGGAACTGACCGCCTACACCCACAAGTCAGCACCACCACTGGCAGCCGTCCGCCTTGGCGCCAGCCGCTGATTATTTGGAGATGCGCAGGATGGCCGACGCCAGCTTGGAAAAGCAGGGCGTCAGGTCGGATTGTGTGGCGGCGAAGCAGTACACGCCCACCGGCTTGGCCGCGTTGTAGCAGCGCGCCGGTGCATCCACCGAGTTGGCCATGCACTTCAGCGTGTCCTCGCCCTTCTCGCCATCGTAGCCGGTGGCGGCTTTCAGGCTGGAGCCCAGTCCCAGCGTGAAAATATAAATCCCTTCGTCGCGCGATTTCGACGCCATCGCTTCCACCAGGTTGCGCGCGGCGCGGTTGACGTTCTGGTAGTTCAGCGTGTTGGTCACCACGCGTGGCGAGTTGGTGACAAGGGGGAATTCGCGCTGCAGCGGATCGTTGGCGAACAGGTAGCCGCCTTTGTTGTGAGCGTTGTACCAGTCCGGCAACGACGCCACCTTGCTTGGCAGGTCGGACGGTGTGCAATTGCCGCCAATATCGTCGTATTGTTCGCCCAGCTTGTACAAGCCGGCCGGGGCGCCGGAGCCATCGTCGTCCGTGTAGACCACGCCCGGCGTCTGGCAGGACGTCGCCGGACTTTTCCAGTTCAGATAGGCGCCGATCGAGTTCGGCGTGCCATCCGAGAAAAACACGATCACGCGCAGGTTGGAACGGTTCAGGTTGGCCGTCGGCACGTCATTGATCTCCGAGCGCGCCCAGTACATCCCTTCAGCCGACGCGGTCGCGCCACTGAACTGGTAGGCCTTGATGTGGTTGGTCATGCTGGTGCGGTCAAAACCGCGCGCGGTGCGCTGGATCGGATCGTCAACGATGCCGCCAAAGGCAAAGCGCACCAGGCCCACGCGGTCGCGCGTGACATTGAATTGGTTGAGGAAAGTGATGGCAGAACTGCGCACGTTGGTAGCCGAGCCTGCCAGCGAGCCGGAGGTATCCAGGACCAGTATCATGTCCAGATCCTTGCGCTTGGTTTCAGTCAGCACCGATGGCGACAACACGCCCGACGAGAAACCGCCAAACAGCGCGGTCGGCAACGTGGCCGAGGCGCTGACCGTGATCGTCACCTCGCTGCCGCTGAAGGACACGCCAACATCGTTCAGCGTGGCACTGGACATCATGTAGTTGGCCGGGAAATTAGCGTTGAAGAAACGCCGCGCGGCGGCCTTGGCGTTGGCAGTCTGCTCGGTCTGGTTGTTGCCGTTGCTGATGGCACGCGCGGCGGCCAGGCCGGCGGCGTCGGTGGCGGCGTTCAGCTTGGAACGGACCAGGTAGCTAAGCCCGGCGCTGAAGGCCAGGCCCACCACCGCCAGCAAGGTCACCAGCGATATCACCACCATCACCAGAATGCCGCCATCTTGTTTTCGGTAATTGCGCATGTCAGAACACCGTCATCGAATAGAAGTCGCTCGCCAGCGTCGGCGTGCTGAAGCTGCCAAAGCTGAAGGTCTGGAACAGCATATTGAATTTGTAGTAGGCCTCGACCACATAGATCACCTCGCCATCCAGCAACTGGCCGCTCATCATCGACACCACCGGCGCCGTGCTGCCAGTCGGCACCAGGCAGGTGCCGGCCGTGCCGCTGGCCCAGTTGCTGCATGTCCAGACCTTGCTGAGCGGCGCATAGCCGCTGGCGCGGTAGCCGCGATTGTTGCTGGGATCGTCCCAGCGGTACTGCTCCAGCACGATGCTGCGCGTGGTGCCGCCGCTGGTCGAGCCCATGATGCGGGTGACATAAATCATGCCCAGCTTGTTCATGTCGAGCGGTGGCGCCGACGCTGCTACCTGGCCGATGATGGTCTGGGCGTTTTCCGACAGTTGCAGCTTGCCGCGCGACGACAGGTTGGCGGCCTCACGGCTCAGGTTAACCAGGATCATCTGCGCCTGCAACGCGCGCGCCACATCCACCAGGCCGATCATCAGCACCAGCAGCACCGGCAGCAGCAGCGCGAACTCCACCGCCGCCAGGCCACGGCCACGGCTTCGTCGGCTAGGCAGCGGCCTCATTGCCCGCTCCCGGCATCGTTCTGCATGGTGGCGGCGACGGCGAACTTGTATTCGCCATTGGGGAACACGGCAGCGACGATGGGCGTGGCCAGCTTCCACGTGCAGTCCAGCCGCAGCACGATGATGTCGCCCGGCGCGCCCAGCAGCGTGCTGGCGTTGCCGGACGACGACACCGTGCCGTTGACCGAAAATTTCGGGCATACCGAATCCAGGTAGCCGGCGGAATTGGTGCGGATGACATTCATCACCGAGGTCAGTTGCGAGCTGTTGGGATCGGTGCGGCCGGTGATGGCGTAGCGCGCGCCTTCGCGCACCGCATACTGCATGGTCAATGTGGTGAAAAACACCAGGCTGAATTCGATCACGCCAATCAGCAGCAGAAACGCCACCGGGGCGATGATGGCCATCTCGACGACGGCCGAGCCGCGCTGGCGGCGCAGGAAGGCGGGCACTCTCATGGTGTTGCGTCCGTGGTACGGTGAAGTTGCGAAAACAGGCGGAAGCGCAGATGGCGCGGCGCTGTTGACTGGCTGGCCGGCAGAGGGAGTGCCGGTCGCAGCGCCACAGGAATGAGGTGACGATAATACATTGTAGTCCGATTCATTCTCTTTCGCCTGGTTATTTAATGTTCTGAAAAAGCATCAAAAACGCGGCGCCTGCTGGCGTGCTTCGACGTCGCAGGCGTGAATCATGGTTGCAGCGTATCACGCTCCGGCTAGACATTGCAGCAATGACTGCGTAGACTCGATTGCGTTAGCAACAACTATCGAATCGCAATTTCGTTTAGTTTTATTGCATGCCGAAAGCCGCCGGCACGGGCGGCCAGGAGACACCGCTTGATTCCACACAGCCCCCCTGCCGCCGCGCTGCAGACCGGCGGCGACGCCGTCGGCGCCTCGATGGTGTTCATCATGCGCCTGGTGCTGGCGCTGACCGCCATCCTGACCCTGCTGGTCGCGCCGGGCGACCTGGGCAACCGGCATGGCGCGCGCAGCCTGCTCAACGCGCTGATCTTCGGCGGCTACCTGCTGCACGCACTGGCGTTGCTGCTGGCGGCGCGACGCTACCGCAATCCCTTCTGGCACGGCAAGCTGGTGTACTGGATCGACCTCGGCTGGTTTGCGCTGATGGTGTATTGCACCGGCGGCGGCAACAGCTTCTTCTTCCCCTTCTTCTTCTTTGTGATCCTGACCTCGTCATTCCAGTGGGGCTTTGACGAGGGCGCGCGCATCACGCTGGGCGCCACCTTTGCGCTGACGCTGGCGACCTGGCTCACCGACAGCCATATCAATCACGGCCACCTGCTGCTGCGCACCGCCTTCGTGCTGGCGCTGGGCTATATGATCGCCTACTGGGGCGGCCTGGGTGTGGCGCAGCGCCGCCGCCTGAGCCTGCTGCGCGATGTCAGCCGTCTGTCCAATCCGCGCTTCGGCGTTGACCAGAGCATCGCCACCATGCTCAAGCAGACGCGCGACTTTTACCACGCCAGCAACTGCGTGCTGCTGATGCGCGACAGCGGCGAAGAACTGTGGCAGCTGCACTCGTCCGGCGCGCCGGATGGCCGCTCCTCGCTGTCGCGCCTGCCGGAGGGCGCAGCCGCGCCGCTACTGGTATTCGAGCCGCAGGCACTGGTGCAATTTGCGGCCGCGCTGCATCCGCGCCTGCCGCGCACGCTGGAGGCGCGCACCCGCGCGCCCGGCGAATCGCGCTGGCACTCGCTGCCGCCGGAGCAGCTGGAACAGCTGACCGACTTGCTCGATGCCAGTTCCTTTGTCAGCGCGCCGCTGCCGCTGCGCAAGGGCGAGGGACGCATCTACGTGGTGTCGGACCGGCACCGCTTCAGCCGCAACGATGCGGTATTTTTGCAACAGCTGGCGGCGCAGGTGTTCCCGGTAATTGAAAACATCGTGCTGCTCGATCGGCTGGCCTCGGACGCCGCCTTCCGCGAGCGGCAGAAGATCGCCCGCGACCTGCACGACACCACCATCCAGCCGTATATCGGCTTGCGGCATGGTATCAGCGCGGTGCGGCAAACCTTGCAATCGGACCACCCGCTGTCGGCCGAACTTGATAAACTGCTCGACATGACCACCCAGGTCATCGGCGACATGCGGCAGTTCGCGCGCAATGTGCGGCAAGGGGCGGCGCAGACCGATGCCGAGTTGCTGGTGGCATTGCGCCGGCAGGCGCAGCAAGTGCAACAGTTCTACGATATCCAGATTACGATACAGGCGCAGGATGGCTTGTCGATCAGCGACCGGCTGGCTGCGGAAGTGTTCCAGATCGTGAATGAAGGCATGCACAATATACGCAAGCACACCCGCGCCCGTACCGGCTCGATCAGCCTGAGCAACGCTGACGGCCAGCTGCGGATACGCATCGAAAACGAAACGCCGGAAGGTCCAACGGCGCCATTCCTGCCGGGATCGCTGGCTGAACGCAGCACAGCGCTAGGCGGCACGATAGCGGTCGATTGCGACACGCCAGGCGTCACGGCAGTCAGCATCGCCATCCCGGTATAACTGACCGAGGCAAGACCATGAGCACACCTGTCCGCATCATGCTGGTAGACGACCACAAGACCATGTTGTGGGGACTGGAAAAACTGATTGAAGGCGGCGGCAGCGACCTGCAACTGGTCGGCACCGCCAGCAACAACGACACCGCCTTGCAGCAGGCCAGCGCGCTGAAGCCGGACGTCATCGTGCTGGATCTTGACCTGGAGGGGCGCAGCTCGATCGAGATCCTGCCGCAGCTGTTGCAGGAAAATCCCGGCGTCAAGGTGATGATCCTGAGCGGCAATCGCGACCAGGGCTTGCTGACGCAGGCGGTCAAGCTGGGCGCGCGCGGTGTGGTCAGCAAGGAGGCGCCGGCCGACGTGGTGCTGAACAGCCTGCGCGCCGTGCAGCGCGGCGAAACGGTGCTCGATCCGGCGTTGATGAACGCGCTGCTGGGGCAGTTGTCGGCGCCGGTCAAGATCAATCCCGAAGCTGCACGCATCGCCTCGCTGACGCCGAAGGAGCGCAAGATCGTCGCCGTGATCGTCGAAGGCAATGGCGCACCAAACAAGGAGCTGGCGTCGCGCCTGTTCATCGCCGAGCCGACGCTGCGCAACAACCTCACCACCATCTACCAGAAGCTGGGCGTAGCCAACCGGCTGGAACTGTATGTGTATGCGACCAAACACGGCCTGCAGGCAGTGTGAGAATTGGTGACAAATGTAATGTGAGATAGTGACGTTTGTACACTGTACTCTGCGTGGCGGCTGCCTAGAATGGTTTCTATACACCACACAGAAGGAGACGCATCATGAACGCCATCCACCACTTCCTGCGCGACGAAGACGGCATCACCGCGATCGAATACGCCCTGATGGCCGCCGCCATCGCCGCCGCAATCACTGCCGGCCTGACCATCCTCGGCCCGAAGATCACCGCCTCGCTGACCTATATCTCCGGCCTGATCAAATCGTCCTGATCGTTGTCACCCTTCACCTGACAATCCGGCCTTGCGCCGGATTTTTTTTGCCTGTTACGATATGCATCCTTATTGTTCTGCAAGGATTGCAATGGAAGAAAGCTTGCGTCAGATCGCCCGTTCATCGCCATGGTTCATGCTGGCCTTGCGTGCGGCGCGTGCGCTGGAACTGCCATCCTGGTGCCTGGGTGCCGGTGCGGTGCGCAACCTCGTGTGGGACGCGCTGCACGGCTATGCGACGCCATCACAGCTACCCGATCTCGATATCGCCTACTTCGACGCGTCCGACTTATCGCCTGAGCGCGATGCGCGCTTGCAGCGGCGGTTGTCCGAAGCGATGCCGCAAATACCGTGGGAAGTGACCAATCAGGCAGCCGTGCATCACTGGTTTGCCGGCTATTTCGGCCATGCAGTGGCGCCGTTGACGTCGCTGGAAGAAGCCGTGGCTTCGTGGCCGGAGTACGCCACCTCGGTGGGCCTGTGCCTGCACGCAGACGACAGGCTGGAAGTGATCGCACCACACGGCCTGGATGATTTATTCAACTGCGTGGTGCGGCGCAACCCGGTGCGCGTGAGCGTGGAGACGTATCAGCAGCGCGTCGCACAAAAGAACTACACCGCGCGCTGGCCGCAGGTCACGGTGATAAATGTCACGACAGATCGTGACGTTCCTCCGGTGCGTTGCACAGATTAGCTGCGTAGAATGACTTTCATTGGAACACAATACCTAAAACCTGAACCCCGTTTTAGTTGATGCAGTAACCCCTTACTCAACTAACTTTTACGAGACTCATCATGAACGCAATCACCAACTTCATCCGCAACGAAGACGGCATCACCGCCATCGAATACGCCCTGATGGCCGCCGCCATCGCCGCCGCGATCACCGCCGGCCTGGCCATCCTTGGCCCTAAGATCACCGCTTCGCTGACCTACATCTCGGGCCTGATCAAGTCGTCGTAATCAGCGCCCCGCTTCACGAAAATCCGGCCTTCGCGCCGGATTTTTTTTATCTCGTACTACAACGTATGCATAACTACCCAGTGTTGCCACCGCCGTCGACAGCAACACCACGATGGCGTAACCATACCCAAGCTCGCGTGCGAATAGCAAGCCGATAGTAAAAGTGAAGAGCAAGGGGAACAACAGGGCCACCACCAGCGCGATACCCACAGCCTTCAGCACCTTCCAGTAATTCGGCCGCCTTCCCGACCATACAGAGCGCACGAACATAACAACGCTGGTACACAGTGCCAGCATGACCAGCGGCGCCACGACAGCCAGCGCGAACACTCCCAATAGATCCCTCATCGCCTCATCCCTAGCAAGCATTCCGACAGAATTTAGCACACGACAGGTGACAAATGTCATCGCATATCGTGACGTTTCTCCGGTGCGCGGCATCAACGAGCTGCGTAGAATGACCTTCATTGGCAGCACACAAGCAGTAACGCAGTACCTAAAACCTGAACCCCGTTTTAGTTGATGCAGTAACCCTTTACTCAACTAACTTTTACGAGGCTCATCATGAACGCAATCACCAACTTCATCCGCAACGAAGACGGCATCACCGCCATCGAATACGCCCTGATGGCAGCAGCCATCGCCGCCGCGATCACCGCCGGCCTGGCCATCCTGGGCCCTAAGATCACCGCTTCGCTGACCTATATCTCCGGCCTGATCAAGTCCTCCTGATTCCAGTCTCCTCGTTGTAAGCTCCTAGTAGTTATTTATCCGGAACCCAGGTTCCGGATTTTTTTTGCCTGAAACTAAACAATTACAAATGTCACTACACATCATGACGTTTATCCGATGTGAAAACGATGCCAGCCCAATAGACTGATAGCTGTATCCCTTTCCAGCACAGGAGTAGCAATGCGCAGTTCTTTCATCAAACGCAGTCTTGCCCGTTTCGTCAGCGATAACGACGGCGCCACGCTGCTGGAATATGCGCTGATCGCTGCCCTGGCTTCCGTCATCGCCATCATCGCCATCCTGGCAATCCTCGGCTCGCGTACCTGATCCAGTCGCCCTACGCTGTCACACCTGATTTGCAAGTTAAAAAAATTTCCGGAATGGTGTACGCCGTTCCGGAAATTTTCTATAAACTAAATTGTCTGCTCCCTTTTGATAAAGGCGATTCATGACCTTTTTGCCGCTCATTATCTTGTGCTGCTTTTTAGCACTGGCCGTATGGAACGATTTGCGCACACGCCGCATACCCAACGCGCTGGTGTTCGGCGGCGCCGTGCTGGGTCTGCTGTTCAATGCAGCGCTGCCTGAAGGTGATGGCCTGTTCATCCAGGTGTTCGGCGGCATCGGCATCGTGAAGGCCTTGGCCGGCCTGGCCGTTGGCTTGCTCCTGCTGTTGCCGATGTATGCGATGCGCGCACTGGGCGCCGGCGACGTCAAGCTGATGGCGATGATCGGCGCCTTCACCGGCCCCGGCGCCGTGGCTGGCATCACGCTACTGACGCTGCTGGCCGGCGGTGTGCTGGCACTGGTGGTGGCCGGCTTCAACGGCCGCCTCAAGCCGATGCTGTTCAACACCTGGCATTTGATCAAATACAGCATGCTGCGCTCGCTCGCCGGCGAGGTGCCGAAGATGGATGCGCCGGCCACGCCCAGCGGCCGCCTGCCCTACGCGGTGGCGATCGCCGCCGGCGCCGCGCCGTACCTGATCTACGGCGCCGCCACCGGCCGCAGCCTGTTCTTCTAAAGGGAAGCATGCACACCCAGCAGACGACAGAATCCCCCGCCGATGCGCGCGCGCCGCGCACCACGGACGAAACGGGTTTGCCGTTTCTGTTCCTGGTCGAGCTGTTGTCCAAGGTGTTATTCCAGCGCGGCCAGGTGCGCCTGCCTGAACTGGCTTCCCATCTGAAACTGAGTATCAGCGTCATCACGCCGCTGGTGACGCATTTACGCAACGAAAAATTGTGCGAGGTAACACGCAGCGGCGGCAGCGGCACCGATGCCGATCTCACCTACCACCTGACCGAAGCTGGCATGCTGCGCGCCACCGCCTGCCTCAATCGCAACTCCTACGCCGGCCCGGCGCCAGTAACGCTGGCGGCCTACGTGGCGCAGATGGAAGCGCAAAGCGTGCGCGATCTGCACGTCACGCGCGATCACGTCAAGACCGCCTTCCAGGATGTCGTCGCCAGCGATCACGTGCTGGACCAGCTGGGCGCGGCGATGAACTCGGGCCGCGCGATCTTCATCTACGGCCACGCCGGCAGCGGCAAAACCTTTCTGGCCGAGCGCTTGTGCAACCTGCTGCACGGCGCCATCGCTGTACCGTACGCCATCATGATTGACGGCGAAGTCGTGCCGTTCTACGACCCGGTGCAGCATCGGCCGATCGCCGGTGCGGCACCGCAGGAAGATGGCATTGACCTGCTGCGCACGCTTGACGCGCGCTGGGTGCGCGGCCTGCAACGGCCCACCGCGCTGACCGGCGGCGAGCTGACGCTGGAGATGCTCGACCTGCGCTTCGATCCCAATACGCGGCTGTATCAGGCGCCTCCTCATCTGAAAGCCAACAACGGCATTTTCATCATCGACGACCTTGGCCGCCAGCGCTGCTCGCCGCTGGAATTGATGAACCGCTGGATCGTGCCGATGGACCGTGGCGTTGATTATCTTTCCTTGCACACGGGCCTGGTTTTTCAGGTGCCTTTTGATGTGGTCGTGGTATTCTCGTCTAACTTCCTGCCGGAACGCTTATCCGATGGCGCCTTCCTGCGCCGGCTGGGATACAAGATAGAAGTACCGCCGCAAACGCCCGCCGAATATCAGCAACTGTTCCGCCAGGCCTGCGCGCAGTACGGCATTGCATTTGACGCCGCCGCCTTCGACTACCTGCTGAGCGGCCTGCATGCCAAGGACGAGACACCGCTGCTGGCCTGCTACCCGCGCGACCTGATCCGCCAGGTGCGCGATCTGGCCCGCTACGAAAGCACGCCGCCCACATTGAACCAGCGCTCGCTGGACTGGGCCTGGCAAAACTACTTTGCCGGCGCCGGCGCCCGGCGCGTCGCCGCCGACCAGCAGAAGAAGGAACGCGAACGCCGCGAACAGCAATCGAACCCGCTCAGTCAAGGAAGGCAAGGATGAGAAATACCCGTGCTCTGACAATGATAGGTGTGGCGCTCTTCCTGGCGCTGGCCGCCGTGGTGGTGGCGGCGCAATGGATCGCCGGGCAATCGGCCAGCAACAGCAACAAGGTGGCAGTGGCGCTGCTGGACATCAGCATGGGCGCACGCATCACGCCGGAACTGGTGCACATGGTCGACTGGCCGGCCAGCTCGGTGCCGCCGGGTGCGGCCACCGACATCAAGACACTGGAAGGCCGCATCACGCGCGCCAACATCCAGCGCGGTGAACCGATCAGTGAAGGCAAGCTGGCGCCGGCCGGCACGCAAGGCGGATTGTCGTCGGTGGTCTCGGAAGGCAAGCGGGCGATGACGGTGCGCGTCAACGATGTGGTCGGCGTGGCCGGCTTCGCGCTGCCTGGCAACTACGTCGACATCCTGGTCAACACGCAAAGCGACAGCAATGGCGATCACCTGGCGCGTGAACAGGCGATCTCGAAGATTGTATTGGAGCGCATCCTGGTGCTGGCGATCGCGCAGGAATCCAGCCGCGACGATACCAAGCCGAAAGTGGTCAACGCCGTCACGCTGGAACTGACGCCGGACCAGGTGGAAAAGCTGGACCTGGCGCGCAGCGTCGGCACCTTGTCGCTGGTGCTGCGCAATCAGATTGATCCGCAGTCCGCCCATACCGAGGGCGCCACCAAAACCAGCTTGCTCGGTGAAAGCGCGATCGCCACGGCGCCGGTGCGTAACACCACCACCTTGCCGACGCCGCCATCAGGGGCACCAGCACCGGCGCCAGCAACACCACGGCCACCGCCACGTGTGGAAAAGCAGGGCGACAAGGTGGAAGTCATCAAAGGTCTGGAGCGTAGTTCACAACAATTTTAAGCATTGGGAGAACGCGACTTGAGCAACGTATCTTCTGCGCCATGCCATTCCGTGCCGCTGCGGGCAACCGCCCTGGCGATATTGCTGAGCGCCGCGCCGCCGGCCCTGTTCGCCGCCCAGCAACAGGCGGCCACCTCAATTGCCACCTCAACTGCCACCTCAACCGCCAGTGCGGCAGCCGGCAAGGCCGGCACGCCGAAGGTGGCAGTCGCAGCAGCCGTCGTGGCAGCCGGCAAGGCCGGCACGCCAAAGGTGGCAGTCGCAGCAGCTGTCGCGCCAGCCGCCAGCGCGGCGCCCAGTGTCGAACTGGCGCGCGAGGTGACGCTCTCTGCCGGCAAGTCCTCACTGATGCGCCTCCCCTTCCCGGCCGCGCGGGTGGCGGTGGGGGATGCCAAGATCGCTGACGTCATCCTGCTCAATGCCAGCGAAATCTACATGCTGGGCAAGACCACCGGCTCGACCAACCTGATCGTCTGGAACCGCAGCAATCAGGCCAGCGTCATCGACATCACGGTCGGGCTGGACACGGCCGGCCTGCGCCAGCAATTCAGCGAGCTGTTCCCGAATGAACGCGAGATCCGCATCACCGTCTCCGGCAACTCGCTGATCCTGTCCGGCAGCGTAGCCGACTCGGTGCGCGCGGCGCAGGTGGTGGCAGTAGCTACCGCCTATCTGCAGCGCACAGCGCGCAGCGGCAATACCGGCGCCGCAGCAGCGCCGGATGCGGCAGCGCAGGCGGCACAAGCCGCAGCCGGCTCTGGTGCGCCAACTGCCGCCTCCGGCGCCGCCGCAGGCGCTGCGTTCCAGGCGGCGATGGACCCGATGTCCGGCCTGTCGCAAGGCGGCAGCAGCGGACGCGTCGTCAACATGTTGTCGGTGGCGGCCCCGCAGCAGGTGATGCTGGAAGTGAAAATCGCCGAGGTGTCAAAAACCCTGGTCGACCAGCTGGGCGCCAGTGTTGGCCTGAACGGCACGCGCGGCAGCTGGACCTATACCATGCTGTCGAATCTGCTCAGCGGCAATCCGTCCAAGATCGACGCTTTCAACAACGGCAGCGGCAAGTTCGTCACGCTGGACGCGCAAAAAAACGATGGCCTGGTCAAGGTGCTGGCCGAGCCGACCGTGATGGCGATCAGCGGCCAGGAAGCCAGCTTCCTCGCCGGTGGCAAGATCTTCATTCCGGTGGCGCAGGACAGCACCGGCGGCAGCAACCGCGTGTCGCTGGAGGAAAAGGAATACGGCATCGCGGTCAGGTTCACGCCGACGGTGCTGGACAACGGCCGTATCAACCTGCGCGTGGCGCCCGAGGTGTCCGAGCTGAATCGCGAAGGCATCGGCATCAGCGCCACCGGCAGTACCGCCACCGCTGTGCTGCCATCATTCACCACGCGCCGCGCCAGCACCACGGTGCAGCTGTTTGATGGCCAGAGCTTCGCCATCGGCGGGCTGATTAAAAATAACGTCACCAGCAGCATCAAGGCTTTCCCCGGCCTCGGCGAGATTCCGATACTGGGCGCGCTATTCCGCAGCAGCGATTTCCAGAATGACCGCACCGAACTGGTGTTCATCGTGACGCCACACCTGGCGCAACCGCTGCCGCCGAATCCCAAGCTGCCAACCGACGACTATGTGCAACCGAGCCGCTTTGACTTCTTCCTGAACGGGAAGATGGAAGGTGGCGCGCCGGCCCGCAATCCGCAGCCCGCCGCCGAGCCGCTTCCGCAGCAGCAGCAGCAGCAGCAGCAGCAGCAGCAGCAGCCGGGCGCGATGCCGGCCACTCCCGCCGTGCGGACCGCGCCATCCAGCGTCCCCGGCGGCATTGAATAGGAGACGCCATGCGAGCCATCATCATTGTTGCCGCCCTGCTGACGCTGACCGCCTGCGGCACCACGCCGCGCCTGGACGAACAATTCGGCAGCAGCGTGCGCCAGCTGCACAGCCAGCAGACGCTGGACAAGCACGCCATCGACAACCGCAGCCCGGTCAACGGTCTGGATGCGCAGGCAGCAGCGGCGGCCTACCAGAACTACCAGCAGTCTTTCAGCACCAAGGAAGACCAGAGCAACGCCTTCAGCATCGGCGTCGGCAAAAACCGCTGAAACACGCTAAGGAGCGGCACACTTGAAGATCACCGTCATATCCCGCGACGAACGGCAAATCGCCGACCTGATGCGCCTGCTGCGCGCACGCTCGCCGTCCGACGAAATCGATCACCTGCTCGGCAACGTCGCGCGCACCTCGGTGCTGACCGACGAACAGATGCCGGACGTGCTGATCATCGACCGTCCGCAAGTGGCGGACGACGACCTGGACAACCTGGAGCGCTTCTCGGCCCAACATCCCAACATCGCCTGCGTGGCGCTATGCATTGAGCAGGACCCGCAATTCCTGCTGCAGGCGATGCGCGCCGGCGTGCGCGAGGTGCTGCCGTCGCCAGTCACCAGCAGCGCGCTGTATCCGGCGATGGAGCGCATCGCCGAGAAGCTGGAACGACGCGGCCAGACCAGCGGCAAGGTGCTGGCCTTCATCTCTTGCAAAGGCGGCAGCGGCGCCACCTTCCTCGCCACCAACCTGGCCTACGCGCTGGCCGCCAGCGGCAAGCAGAAGGTGGCGCTGATCGACATGAATCTACAGTTCGGCGACGCTTCGCTGTTCGTCTCCGACCACAAGCCGCTGGCCACGCTGAGCGATGTCGCGCAACAGATCCACCGTCTTGATCCCTCTTTCCTGGCCTCGTCGATGCTGAGCATCACGCCCAACTACGGCGTGCTGGCGGCGCCGTCCGACCCGGCGCATGCCAACGACGTCAAGCCCGACCACATCGACGCCATCCTCAAGCTGGCACGCCGCCAGTATGACTTCGTGGTGCTGGACGTGGGCCGCAGCCTGGACGCTGTCAGCATCCGCGCACTCGATCACGCCGACATGATCTTTCCCATCCTGCAAACCACGCTGCCCTACATCCGTGACAGCAAGCGCCTGCTGAACGTATTCCGCTCGCTGGAATACGGCAAGGAGAAGATCCAGCTGATCGTCAACCGCCACGACAGGAACAGCGAGATCCGCCTGAAGGACCTGGAAAGCGCCTTCGATGCAGAAATCGCCTTCACCATCCCCAACAACTACGACTCCGCCGCCGCCTCGGTCAACCAGGGCGTGCCGGTGCTGCAGCTGGAACCGACTGCGCCGATCAGCCAGTCGCTGGCCGAGCTGGCGCGCAAACTGTCCGGCGAAGCGGCGCCGGTGCAGCAAGGCGGCTGGCTGGCGAAGCTGCGCGCACGTAAATAAAAGGAACGCATCATGAGCACCCCGGTCTCCCTGCGTGAACGCCTTGAAAACACCGACATTCGCGGCTCCGGCCAGCGCGTGCAGGGCGGCATCGACAACCGCGCCTACCAGAAGCTGAAGCAGCGACTGCACGCCGCCCTGCTTGACCGCGTCGACCTGGAAAGCATGCAGCGGCTGACGCCTGACCAGATCCGCGTCGAGCTGCGCAACCTGGTGGAAAAGCTGCTGGAAGAAGACGCGGTGGTCATCAACGATGCCGAACGCAAGACGCTGACGCGCGACATCCAGAACGAAATGCTGGGCTTCGGCCCGCTGGAGCCGCTGCTGGAAGATCCCACCGTATCCGACATCCTGGTCAACACCTACCGCCAGATTTACGTCGAGCGGCGCGGCAAGCTGGAACTCACCGACGTCACCTTCAGCGATGACGCCCACCTGATGAAGATCATCGACAAGATCGTCTCGCGCGTCGGCCGCCGCATCGATGAATCCAGTCCGATGGTCGACGCCCGGCTGCCGGATGGCTCACGGGTCAACGCCATCATCCCGCCGCTGGCGATTGATGGCCCGATCATGTCGATCCGCCGTTTCTCGGCCGACCCGCTGCGGCTGGCCGACCTGGTGGCCTATGGCTCGATGACCGCCGACATGGCCGAAGTGCTGCAAGGGCTGGGCAAGGCCAAGGTCAACATCGTCATCTCCGGCGGCACCGGTTCCGGCAAGACCACCATGCTGAATGTGATCTCCGGCTTCATCAATCCAACCGAACGGGTAGTCACGATCGAGGATGCGGCCGAGCTGCAACTGCAACAGCCACACGTGGTGCGGCTGGAAACGCGGCCGCCGAATATCGAAGGCAAGGGCGAAGTCACGCAGCGCGCGCTGGTGCGCAATGCGCTGCGCATGCGCCCTGACCGCATCATCCTCGGCGAGGTGCGCGGTGCCGAAGCGCTGGACATGCTGGGCGCGATGAACACCGGCCACGAAGGCTCGATGGCCACCATCCACGCCAACACACCGCGCGATGGCCTGACACGGCTGGAGAACATGGTGTCGATGGCGGCTGCCAGCCTGCCGACCAAGGCCATGCGCCAGCAGATCAGCAGCGCGGTTGGCGTGGTGATCCAGGTGTCGCGCCTGACCGACGGCAAGCGCAAGGTGATGTCGATCCAGGAAGTCACCGGCATGGAAGGCGAAATCATCACCATGCAGGAAATTTTCGCCTTCAAGCAGACCGGCCTGGCGGAGGATGGCAAGGTGCTGGGCCACCACACCGCCACCGGCATCCGTCCGCGCTTCATCGAGCGGCTGCGCAATTTCGGCGTCAACATCGGCACCACCGTGTTCGATCCATCGGGGCACTGATCATGGACCTGCGGCTGCCGCTGTTTATTCTGCTGATCTTCGCCGCCGTGGCGCTGCTGGTGTGGGGCGCCTACACCGGCTGGAACAATGCGCGCGGTCCCGAGGCCGAACGCATCGCACGCCGCCTGCGCAATGCCATCGGCGACAGCGGCAGCGAGCTGGCGGTGTCGATCACCAAGGAACGCACACTGGCGCAGGACGCCGGCATGCAGCAATTCCTGTCCGCCATTCCCGGCATCCAGAAGCTCGACCGGCTACTGCTGCAAACCGGGCGTGGCATGACCGCCGCACAGCTGTGTGCACTGATAGCCGGCTGCTTTCTGATCGGCTTCATTATCGCCAGCGGCATGCGCCTGCCGTGGTTCGGCCGCCTGTTGCTGGGTGCCGGCATCGCCGCACTGCCGGTGCTGGAAGCCATGCGCGCCAAGCGCAAGCGCATCCTGCGCATCGAATCGCTGCTGCCGGACGCGCTTGACATGATGGGCCGCGCCATGCGCGCCGGCCACGCCTTCCCCACCGCGCTGAAAATGGTGGGCGAGGAAATCCCCGACCCGCTGGGCGCCGAGTTCCGCATCGTCTTCGATGAAGTCAACTTCGGCGTGTCGATGCCGGACGCGCTGATGAACCTGGCGCTGCGCGTGCCCAGCACCGACCTGCGCTACTTTGTTATCGCCGTGCTGATCCAGCGCGAGACCGGCGGCAACCTGACCGACCTGCTGGCGTCGATCAGCGCCATCATCCGCGACCGCCTCAAGCTGCTCGGCCAGGTCAAGGTGATGTCGGCCGAGGGCCGCATGTCGGCCTGGGTGCTGGGACTGATGCCGTTTGCCGTCGGCGGCCTGGTGTCGGTGGTGAATCCCGGCTCGCTGGAAGTGCTGTTCACCGATCCCGGCGGGCGCAAGATGCTGGGGGTGTCGGCCGCGCTGATGTTGATCGGCATGCTGGCGATCCGCAAGATCACCACCATCCGGATATGAGGCGCGCACCATGACCATCATCCAGATCATGTTCCTGCTTGTCGTCTTCATCGCCGTGTTTGGCGGCGTGGTGCTGGCGATCCGCCTGTTCACCGCCAACCCGGTCAAGGACAGGCTGGAAGCGCTGCACGACCGTAGCCAGGTGACGCGCAAGAGCGCCGTCTGGATCGAGCATGTGGTCAACCTGGCGGCGCCGCTGGCCAGGCTGTCGTTGCCCACCGAGGGCTGGGAAAACTCGCCGGTACGCATGCGCTTCATCAATGCCGGCTGGCGCACGCCATCAACGCCGGCGCTGTTCTTCGCCGGTAAAACCGGGCTGGCGGTGCTGCTGCCGCTGATCGTCTTCCTCTACCTGAGCAGCAAGGCAGTGGCCACCGACGGCAACGTCAAGCTGCTGTGGATGGTGGTGTCCGGTGGCCTCGGCTACTACCTGCCCAACGTGGTGCTGAACCACGTGGTGAAGACGCGCCAGCGCGACATCTTCGAATCCTTCCCCGATGCGCTGGACCTGATGACGGTGTGCGTTGAAGCTGGTCTGGCGATGGATGCCGCACTGGCCCGCGTAGCCAACGAGATCGGCCTGAAAAGCGTGGTGCTGGCCGAGGAGATGCAGCTGGTGACGCTGGAGCTGCGCGCCGGCAGCGCCAAGGACAAGGCCTTGCGCAACCTGGCGCTGCGCACCGGCGTCGAGGATGTCGACGCGCTGGTGACGATGCTGATCCAGGCCGACCGCTTCGGCACCAGCATCGCCGACTCGTTGCGGGTGCAGTCGGAACAGCTGCGCACCAAGCGCCGCCAGCGCGCCGAGGAACACGCGGCGAAGATTTCGCTGAAGCTGCTGTTCCCGCTGATCTTCTTTATCTTTCCGAGCCTGCTGGTGGTGCTGCTGGGTCCCGCCATGCTCAATCTGTACCGCAACCTGCTGCCGGCCATGGCCGGTAGCAACTGACCAGGAGTGATTATGATCGTCCGCCGGATCGATACGCTGTACCGCTACCTGTTGGCTCTGTTCTGCGCCATGCTGCTGGCCGCCTGCGGCGGCGGTGGTGGCGGCAGCAACGGCTGCACCACCATCGATCCGAACCGCGATCCCAACCTGCCCGGCTGCGGCACCAATGGCGGTGGCAGCACCGGCAAGCCGACCATCACGCTGACCGTCACCGATACCAGCGGTGCACCACTGACCAGCATCGCGCCGGGCGGCGGCGCCACGCTGACCGCCGTGCTGAAAGACGCCAGCAACCTGGCCGCGCCGAATGTGGTGGTGACCTTCACCAGCACCGACAAGAGCGCCGTTTTCTCGGCCGCCAACGGCAGCGTGGTCAGCGACAGCAACGGCAAGGCCACGGTACAACTGAGCCCTGGCGCCGCCACCAGCGCCGGCAGCTATGTGATTACCGCCAGCGCCACTGTCAGCACCATCCCGCTGTCGGCCAGCGCCAACTACACGGTCGGCTCCTCGCCCGGCACCAGCGGCAGCCAGCTGACCTTTGTCTCGGCAACGCCGCAAACCATCGCGCTGAAGGGCACCGGCGGCGCCGGCCGCCAGGAAAGCGCCATCGTCACCTTCAAGGTGCTGGACAGCGGCGGCAATCCGGTCGCCGGCCAGAATGTCAGCTTCGCGCTCAACACCACGGTCGGCGGCATCACCTTCACGCCAGCCAGCGCCAGCAGCAACGCCGCCGGATTGGTGTCGACCACCGTATCGTCGGGCACGATCAACACGCCGGTGCGCGTTACCGCCACGCTCAACGGCAGCATCACCAGCCTGTCCGACCAGCTGGTGGTGTCGACCGGCGTGCCGGAGCAGAACAGCTTCTCGCTCAGCGCCGTCATCAAGAATATCGAGGGCGGCCAGTTCAACGGCTGTACCGCGCCGACCGGCACCGTCATCACCGCGCGCCTGGCCGATCACTTCCACAACCCGGCGCCGGACGGCACTGCGGTCAGCTTCACTGCCGAAGGCGGCAGCATCGACGCCTCCTGCCTGACTGGCCTGATCCAGACCACCCAGCCGGATGGCAGCGTGCTGACCACCAAAGGCTCGCCGGGCGAGTGCACGGTGCGCTTCTGCGCCGGCAATCCACGCCCTGCCGATGGCCGTGTCACCATCCTGGCCTACGCGCTGGGCGAGGAAAGCTTCAGCGACAGCAACGGCAACAACCGCTATGACGCCGGCGAGCCGTACACCGACCTGGGCGAGACCTTCCGCAATGACCGCGCCGTCACCGATGCGAATGCCAATGGCCGCGACGATGCCTACACCACCGGCAACGCGGTACGCGCCAGCGGCGAGCAGTACATCGATTCCAACGCCAACAGCAGCTGGGACCAGAACGGCAATGGCGTCTACAACGGCGTGCTGCAAACCGCGCCCAACGTCAACACCGGCAATACCAACACCGTGCATGTGCGGCAATCGCTGGTAATGGTGCTGTCCAACAGCACGCCAAGCATCCAGCTAATCACCAGCAACAGCGCCACGCCGGTCTTGCAACTGCTGTCCTGCGTGAACAGCACTCCCTACACGCCCACCACCTTGTCGTTCAAGTTCGCCATCCGCGACAACAACCCGACGGTGTTCGCCACCAACCGCCGCGCCGACCATCCAAACGATGCGGAATGGCTGGCCGACCGCCCCGGCAATCCGCTGCCGGCCGGCACGCGGATTGCCTTTGCCTCCACCAACGGCACGCTGGTCAGCCCGGTGAACTACGTGGTGCAGAACACCAGCGAGGCTGATTCCAGCGCCTGGATCTACGAGGTGCTGATGGTCAGCGATGCGGTGCAGGATTCCAATCTGGGTTGCAGCAATCCGATCGGCCGCGGCGCGCTGACCATCACCGTGACCACGCCCAACGGCACCGTCACGCAAACCAGCTACACCGTCGTCGACTAAAGCCCAGCCATGGACAGCCAGCCGCCCGCGCCAGCGCAGCCAGAACCGCAGCCAGTGCCATATGCCGACGGCCGCCTGCACGCGCGGCCCGACCTGCTGCGGCAGATCGCTCACCAGCGCCAGCCGGCGCTGAACGCTGGCACGCACCAGTTGTCGTTTGCCGATGGCCGCAAGGCGGTGCTGCATGTGCCGCCGCACCTGGACTCCGGCGCCGGCGCGCATGGCGCAGGGCTGCACCTGCTGTTGCTGCTGCACGGCGCCGCTGGCCAACATGGCGGCGGCGATCATATCGCGCTGGCGCATGCGATACGCCATGGTTCGCTGCTGCTGATTCCCGATGCGCTGTCAAGCAGCTGGGATTTTTTGCGCGGCGGATTTGGCGCCGACCTGGCGTTCATCGACCGCGCGCTGTTGTGGACCATGCAGCGCTACGAGGTCGACGAACAGGCGATGGCGATTGCCGGCTTCTCCGATGGCGCTTCGTATGCGCTGTCGGTGGGGCTGATGAATGGCCATCTGTTCAGCGATATCCTGGCGTTTTCGCCGGGCTTCATGGCGCCGTTGCGGCGCGAGGGGCAGCCGCGCGTGTTCGTCTCGCATGGCAAGGAGGATCAGGTGCTGTCGGTCAAGCGCGGCCACGACATCGCGCAACAGCTGGCGCAGGAGGGCTATGACGTGACGTATGAAGCATTCGACGGCGCCCACATCGTCTCGCCGCCCATCGCACGCGCGGCCCTGCACCGGCTGACGGAGTAGACGCTCAGGCCAGGCAGACGCGATTGCGGCCTTCCGACTTGGCCACGTACAGCGCCTTGTCGGCGGCCTCCACCAGCATGCTGGCCAGGTGCACGCCGCGCTGCGGTGAAATGGTGGCCACGCCGGCGCTCAATGTCACCTCGCCAAACGGGCTGCCGTTGTGCGGCATGTGCAGCTGCTCCACCGCGTGACGGATACGCTCGGCCACCGCCTGCGCACCGTGGATATCGGTATTCGGCAGCAGGATGCCCACCTCCTCGCCGCCATAGCGCGCGGTCAGATCGCCGGGGCGCTTCGGCGTCAGCGCGCGTATCAATTTGCTGACCGCACGCAGCACCTCGTCGCCGGCGCTGTGGCCATACAGGTCGTTATACTGCTTGAAGTAGTCGACATCAATCATGATGAACGCCAGCGTATTCTGGTGCCGCATCGCGCGGCTGAACTCATTGCCAAGCGTGACATCGAACTGGCGCCGGTTGGCCAGCCCGGTCAGGCCGTCCGACATCGCCTGCCGCTCCAGCGTGCGGTTGGCGCTTTCCAGCGCATCGCGCGCCTGGCGCAGTTCCGCTTCGGCCTGCGCGCGCAGCTTGATCTGGTCGACCAGGCGCTTGCCGAAAAAGCCGATGAACGCCGCCAGCAGCACCACCGCAGCTGAACGCGTAAACGTATCGCGCCGCCAGCGCTCCAGCATCTCCTCGCGTGACAGCGCCGCCGTGACGAACAGCGGATAATGTTCCAGCGGGCGGAAGCTGTTCAGCCGCACGTCGCCGTCATGGAAGGAGCGGAAGAAGGCGTTGCCGGTGCGCGCCGGTCCCGCCAGGCGCGAATAGTGGCGGAACAAGTCGCTGTCATGCATGCTGCCGCCGATGCGCGTGCTGTCAAACGGCTGGCGCAGCATCAGCACGCCGTCGCTGGACAACAGGGCCACGGCGCCGCGCGCGCCCAGGTCAAAGCTTTCATAGAAGCGGCGGAAGTAGTCGATGTCCAGCGTCGCCAGCACCACGCCGCCAAAACTGCCGTCTGGCTTGTCCAGGCGGCGCGACACCGGCATGATCCACTTGCCGGTGGAGCGGCTGATCACCGGCCGCCCCACATGCGGGCCGCGCTGCGTGTGCGTGCGATGGTGGATAAAGTACTCGCGGTCGGCGTTGTTGTAGGCCTGGCTCAGCACACCGCGTGAATTGACGATCCAGCGCCCATGCTCGTCGTAGACGAACAGCCCGACCAGTTGCGGCAGGTTGTCCACCTGCGCGCGCATCTGCTGTTGCAGGCGCGCCAGCACCTTGTCACTCTGGCCGTCGGTTTCGATACGCTCCACGATGTCGGCCAGCGCGATATCGGCGGCCTTGATGGTGTCGTCGGCCTGCTGCGCCATCGCACGCGCCAGGTTGGCGCCCTGCCGCTCCATCTCCTGTAGTTGTTCGGTACGGGCGTGGAAGCTACGCCAGACGTCGACGCCGACCAGCGACAAACAGACCACGCTGACAAAAACCGTGGCCCAGAACGTGATGGGGAAACGCTTGAACATAAGGTGGCATGCAGGGCGTGGCACTCCCTGCTTTATACAACAAAACCGGCGCCTGTGCCGTTCAGCCTGCGGCCAGCATCGGTTGCAAATGCTGCCACGCCAGATCCGGCGTCAGCTTGACCATGCAATCCTGGTGGCCCAGCGGGCACTCGCGCTGCTTGCATGGCGAGCAATCGAGGCGCAATGAAATCGATGCCGCCAGGTCGGAGAACGGCGGCGCGTGATCCGGGTCGGTCGGGCCGTACAGCGCCAGCACCGGACGGTTCAGCGCCGAAGCGATGTGCAGCAGGCCGGAGTCGTTGGCCACCACCGCCGCCGCGCGGGCGATCAGCGCGATTGCTTCGGCCAGGCTGGTGGTGCCGGCCAGGTTGAACACCGAGGCGCCAGCCGGCAAGTCCGCCGCCACTTCCTCGCAGGCTTGCTTATCCTTGGGCGAGCCGAGCAGCGCGATCTGGGTGGTGGCATCGCGCGCCAGCACCGCTTGCGCCAGGCCGGCGAAATGGCGCGCTGGCCAGCGCTTGGCGCCGCCGAATTCGGCGCCGGGCGCCATCGCCACCACCGGCCGCGCCGGATCGAGGCCGCAGCGTTCCAGCACTGCTGCAATCTGCGCCGCGCTGGCCACCAGCCTCGGGCGCGGCAAGGCGGCGCGCAATCCCGGCCCCTGCACCGTCACCGGCGGCTTCGCCAGCGCCGCGTAGAAGGCCACCATCGGCCGTGGCGGCGCTTCGTCGTGATGCATCAGGTTGATCATGCCGTAGCGGCTTTCGCCCTTGTAGCCGACCCGCTTGCGGATGCCGGCCAGCCACGGGATCAGCGCGTACTTGATGGTATTCGGCAGTACGTAAGCATCGGCATAACCGCGCTTGCGCAGCATGCGGGCGAACTTCCAGCGCTGCTTCAGTTGCAGCGCGCCGTGGCGGAACGGCGTCTCCAGCACTTCGTCGACTTCCGCCACCTGGCGCCACACCGGCGACACGGCTGGCGGCGCCAGCACGTCGATCGGCCGCTCCGGATGGGCGGCGCGCAGCAGTTGCAGCAGCGGCTGCGCCATGACGGCGTCGCCGATCCAGTTGGGGGAAATAATCAGGGTACGCAATGCAGTCACTGCTGGTTCTCCTTCGCGTTCAGGCACAGTCCCGCCAGCAGGAACAACATCATCGCGTAAAACAAATTGCTGCGCATCGACCAGAAGATCACTTCCGTCAGGCCAAAACTAAAGTAACTCAACACCAGCAGCATGCCGGCCAGTGCCGGCGCGTTCAGGTGGTCGCCGCATTGCAACTGGCGGCGGAAGAACAGGAACGGTGCCACCAGCGTCGAACCCCAGGCCAGCAGCCCGACAACGCCGCCGTACACCAATACCTGCAGCAGGTCGTTGTGGAAGTGGTCGAAATCCAGCACATACGGATGGGCGCGGCCTTCGGCCACCAGCTGTTCCAGTTCGGCGCGCACGGTCGGGACGCTGGCGCCGGCCAGCGGATGCTTTTCGATCAATTGCAGCGCGCTGCGCCACAGCTCCAGGCGGATGCCGACGCTGGTGTAGCTTGGGCCGCCGTTGAAGTAGTGCTGCACATCGCTGATGCCTTCGTCGATGCGCTCGCGGGCGCCGGTCTGGGGAATGAAGTAAGTGCTCACCACCAAGGCCAGCGCCAGCAGCGCCAGCGCCTTGCGCCAGCGGCCGTGCAGCACGTGGCCGAAGCGCACCAGCAGCAGTACCGAAAAGCCGATCGCCAGCCAGCCGCCGCGGGTGCCGGTGGCGATCGAGCCGGTCAGCCCGGCCAGCGCGCCCAGCGCCGGCCACGCCGCGCTGCGGCCGGCAAAGTCCAGCGTCGCCGCCAGGCACATCAGGCCCAGGCACAGCATGATGTCGCCAAAGGTGATCGAATTAATCAGGCCGCCGGGACGATCGACGCCCATGCCCCAGCGCTGGTAGGCGATGAACAGGCAGCCGGCCACCGCGCCGGCGATCAGCCCCCACCACAGCGCCTTGCGGCTGGGACGGCAGGCCAGCACGGTCAGCATGACGCTGCTGGCAGCCAGCATGCGCAACGGCTTTTCCAGATCGCGCATGCGGCCGTCGCCGTTCATCAGGCCCAGCAGCACGGCCAGCAGCAAGACCGCGCTGAACGCTATCAATACGCCGCGAATGTCAGTAAGATGGCGCACCAGTTCCGGCCAGCCCCGGCGCCGATACACGAAGGCGGTGACCAGAAAGGCAAAACTGCATAGGCCGACACCAAAATTGGTGATCAGCAGCAGGAAGGGAAACAGGAAAATCAGGCTGTGGATCAGGACAGTGCTGGCGCGGGACTGGGTGGTATTATTCATTCATATAATCGTTCATTGCAAATTGGCAATCCGCCACAGAAGTTCGCACAACCATGCCAGCCGCCCTCATTTCAGTTGTCATTACCACTTATAACCGGCCGGATGCGCTCACCGCCGTCGTCGAAGCCTGCTTTGCCCAGGACGATCTCGGGTTCGAAATCATTATCGCTGATGACGGCTCGGGCGACAACACGCGGCAGGCCGTCGCCGCGCTGCAGGCGCGCGCGCCGGTGCCGCTGCGCCATGTGTGGCAGGAAGACCTGGGCTTCCGCGCCGCCCGCGCGCGCAACCTCGGCACGCTGGACGCCAAGGGCGACTACATCATCTTCCTTGACGGCGATTGCGTGCCGCAGCGGAATTTTATCAGTCAGCACCGCAAACTGGCGCGCTGCGGCTATCTGGTGCAAGGCAGCCGCATCTTGCTCAATGAACAAGCCACCCGCCGCGTGCTCGGCCAGCACCTGGACCTGCACGCGCTGGGCGCGGCCGACAAACTCGCCTGGCGCAGCAGCGGCGCGCTCAACAAGGTGATGCCGCTGCTGCTGACCTTGCCTGACATGGGCCGTGCGCGCCGCCGTTTTACCTGGCGCCGCATCAAGAGCTGCAACCTGGCAGTGTGGCGCGCCGATCTGGACAAGGTTAATGGCTTCGACGAGAGCTTCCTCGGCTGGGGGCATGAAGACGCCGACCTGGTGTTGCGCCTGTTCAATGCCGGCGTGATGCGCAAGGAGGGCGCCTATGCCACCGAAGTGTTCCACCTGTGGCATCGCGAGAATCCGCGCGACCAGGCCAGCAGCAACCGCGCTGCAGTGCTGCAGCGCGCAGTCGACCGCACCATCATGGCGGTCAAGGGCTTGCGCGGCAGTTGTCAGGCGGGTACATAATATGCCGATATTATTGCCGCTGGTATAATAAAAATTCACCCATTTCAACCCTGCTCCCGCCCTGAATTGCCCATGACCACCGCCAGCACTTCGCCCCTCATCGCCGAGCGCGGCAGTCCCCTGTCCTCCACCCTGTTGTTTGCCTTGCCGGCGCTGGCGCTGACCAGCAAGGTAGGCCTGGGACTGGTGCTATGCATCATCCTGCTGATCTTCCTGCGCCATCCGCGCGCGGTGCTGGGCGGCCACCTGCAGCACTGGGGCGAGCTGCGCGGCGTGACGCTGGCATTCTTCCTGTATTTCCTGGTGTCGCTGCTGCGCATGGTGCTCGATGAGCAGGCGCTGCGCACGCTGGACGGCCCGGCGCGGCTGCTGCTTGGCCTCAGCTGTATCGGCGTGATGTTCTACCTGCGGCCGCGCATCCGCTACTTCTGCCTCGGCCTGTGCGTGACCACCATCGTGGCGGCGCTGGTGGCCTGCTGGCAAGTGTTCAGCGGCGAGATGCCGCAGGCGGTCGGCTTCACCCACCATGCGATCACCTTTGGCGACCTGTCGCTGGTGTCGGGCCTGATGGCGGTGTGCTGCCTGGGCGCCTTCCGCGATCCACGCCTGGTGCGGCTGCGCTGGCTGCCCGGCGTGGCGCTACTGGCCGGCATGCTGTCCACCATCCTGTCCGGCGCCTACGGCAACTGGATGACGCTGCCGCTGGTCCTGGTGCCGCTGCTGACTTATGGCCGACGCATGTACGGCCGTCCGCTGCTGCTGATACTGGCGCTGATGCTGGGCATGGTGGCGCTGGCCTGTGTCATCCCGGCCACCGGCGTGGCGCAGCGCATCGTGCTGACTATCAGCGATGTGCAAGGCTACCTGCATGGCGGCGTGCCTACCACCAGCTTCGGCATCCGGCTGGAACTGTGGCGCGCCGCGCTGATGATGTTTGCCGAGCATCCGTGGCTGGGCGTCGGCCGCGACAACTTCGACGCCGCCCTGCACGCGCTGGCCGCCTCCGGCCAGTTGCAGGCCGCATCGCCGGCGCTGGCCTTCAGCAGTGCGCAGAATGACCTGCTGTATTGCCTGGCCACCGGCGGCCTGCTGGACGCCTCGCTGCTGCTGTTCATGTACATTGCGCCGCTGCGCTACTTCATTGGCGAGCTGCGTCGTCCGGACCAGGGCCAGCACAGCCTGGCGCTGGCCGGCGTGGTGCTGGTGGTGGCCTTCATCGGTTTCGGCCTGACCGAAGCGATGTTCTGGCTGATGATGCCGAAAGTGTTTTACGTGATGATGCTGTGCAGCCTGATCGGCATGTGCCTGGCGGTGCGCCACCGTGCGCCGACGCCGCGCCGCATCCTGATCACCCGCACCGACAATATCGGCGACGTGGTGCTGACGCTGCCGCTGGCCGGCTATCTGAAACAGCTGTATCCGCAAGCCGAGATCGTTTTCCTGTGCCGCCTGTACGCGGCTGCCGTGGTGGCGCAGTGCCGCCATGTGGACCGGGTGCTGACAGTGGAGGAACTGGGCAAGGACGTTGCCGCCAGCCTGCGCCAGGCGGACTGCGACACCGTGCTGTTTGCCTTCCCGCGGCGCGAACTGGCCTACGCCGCGCGCCGTGCCGGCATCGGCCGCCGAGTCGGCAGCACGCGCCGCGTCTACCACTGGCTGACCTGTAACCGCCTGGTGAACTTCAGCAGTCCGCTGAAACGCCTGCACGAAGCGCAGCTCAGCTTCAAGCTGCTGCTGCCGCTGGGAGTCGACTACGAGCCGCCGCTGGACGAGATCTGGAAGCTGTATGGCCTGAACACGCCGCGCCATCCGGCCGCCGACGCCGTGCTGGCCGGTCCCGAATTCAAGCTGATCCTGCATCCGAAGTCCAACGGCAACGGCCGCGAATGGCCGCTGGAACATTACACCACGCTGGCGCGCATGCTGGCGGATGACCGCAGCGTGCGGGTGCTGGTGACCGGCAGCCCATCCGAGGGAGAATTGCTGGCGCAGCAGGCGCCTGAATTGCTGTCCTTGCCGAATGTGGAAAACCTGTGCGGCAAACTGGACCTGGCCGGCTTCACCGCGCTGATCGGCGGTTGCGACGGCCTGGTGGCCAGCGGCACCGGCCCGCTGCACCTGGCGGCGGCGCTGGGACGGCCGGTGGCGGGCTTGTTCCCGCCGCTGAAGCCGATCGATCCGGCACGCTGGGCGGCGCTCGGCCCGCGCGCCACCAACCTGGTGCAGCCGACCGGCTGCGGACATTGCGCCGACCCGGCCAAATGCAGCTGCATGCTGGCTATCACACCGCAGCAGGTCTACGACGTGATCCGCAGCTGGCGTTAAGTTATTGCGACTAATTTATTGCGACTAATTTATTGCGACTAATTTATTGCGACTAAGTTATTGCTGGTCGAGCATGCTGATGCGGACCAGGTCAGCGACGTTGTCGACGCCCAGCTTGCTCATCAGCCGCGCCTTGTGCACTTCCACCGTGCGCACGCTGATGCCCAGCGCCGGGCCGATATCGCGGTTGTGCCGCCCCACCACCACCAGCTGCATCACTTCGCGCTCGCGCGGCGTCAGCTCGCTCAGCAGGCTGGCGCTGCGTGAACGCCGCTGCAGCTCGCTCTGGTTGACGCGGGCGCGCGACAGCGCTTCATCGATCGCGCCGATCAGCTTGGCATCGTCAAACGGCTTTTCCAGGAAATCTACAGCGTCGGCCTTGAACGCCGCACGCGCCGTGCTGACATCGCCATGGCCGCTCATGATGATCACCGGGATCTTGCAGCCGCGCCGCAACAGCTCCTGCTGCAAGCTCAGCCCGTCCATGCCGGACATGCGGATGTCGATCAGCAGGCAACCGCTCCAGGCCGGCTGCCAGCCTTGCAGGAAAGCCTCTGCGCTGGCGAACACGGCGGTGCGATAGCCGCGCACGCCCAGCAGCAAGCCCAGCGCATCGCGCACGGCGGGATCGTCATCGACGATGAATACGGTCAAATCATGCTGCATAGTTTTCCTGTTCTTCTACTGTGTCCCGCGCCAGCGGCAGCGCCATCCTGAATATGCCGTGATCGCCCACTTCGGCCCACAGGGAGCCGCCGTGCGCTTCCATGATGGACCGGCTCAGCACCAGGCCCAGTCCCAGGCCGGAAGCCTTGGACGATACAAAAGGTTCAAACAGGCGCGCCAGCAATGCCTCCGACACGCCCTTGCCACTGTCTTCCACCGTCAGCTGCACGCAGCTGCCCTTGCCATGCTTCTTGCTATCCAGCTGCTGCAGCGACACGGTGATGCGGCGCTGTCCTTCCGGCTGCTCCTGCACCGCGTCCAGCGCATTGGCCAGCAAGTTGCGCAGCACCAGCTCGATCTGCAGGCGGTCGGCCAGCATCGCCAGCGGCGGCATCTCCTCCACCTGCAACACCACGCCATGCTGGCGCAGCTGCGTGAAGAACTGCTGGCTGACCGACGACACCAGCTGCCCGGCCTCGACCGGCTCCAGCTTCATCGCGCCGGTGCGGAAGAAATCGCGCAGCCGGCGCACCACTTCCGCCGCCCGGCCCGACTCGGCGATCATCCGCTGCACGGCATTTTTCAGCATCTCGCCGCCCTGCCCCGCCTCGCCGCGCTCAATCAGGAATTCGCAGGCCTTGCCATAGGCGCCCAGCGCCGTCAGTGGCTGGTTCAGTTCGTGCGCCAGCGCGGCAGCCATTTCGCCGGCCGCCGCCAGCCGCAGCGACTGCTTCAAATCGTTCGACACCTGGCGCAGCTCGTCGACCACGATGCCCAGCGAAAAACCCACCAGCGCCAGCATCGCATCCAGCATCTGCAACTGCGCCACCTCGATATTGACCGCGTTGTTCCACTTGACCAGGGCGCCGATACCCAGCTGCAGCACAAACACCATCAGCGCCGTGCCGTACAGGCCCTGACGCGAGGCCGCCCAGATCACCGGCATGAACAGGAAGTAGAAATGCTTGAACTCCGAGGTGGCGATGGTGCCGAACACAAACGTCAGCACGCAGATCGCCAACGCCAGGTAGCCCAACGTTTCATAGCGCCACACCGTTGACCTCAGCCTGCTGCGTCCCTGCGCGCTGGACAGCATCCACACCAGCGGCATCGACACCAGCACGCCGACGATGTCGCCGATACCAAAGCGCAGCACCACCGCCAGCCATTCACCCGACGGGATCAGCCCGGCCAGCGACAGCAGCGACATGTACACCACGTCGTTCAGCAGCGTGCCGGCCACCACGATCAATACCCATTCGAACAGCCTGCTGCGGCTATCGAACACGCCACCCTTGCCGAACTTGCGCCGCAGCACCGCGCCCAGCATGCCGTAGCCGCACACCAGCCACAGCGACAGCAGCAGCGTCAGCGGCAACCCGGCCGGCATGCCACGCACCACCCACTCGCCCAGCACCAGCGCCACATACCATGGCAGCGCCGCGCGCCAGCCATGCAGCAGCCACAACACCAGTCCCAGCGCCGGATCGGGATTCCACGGCGTGATGTTCAGGCCGTACAGCGGATCGATATAAGTTGCCCAGTCAAACAGTACATACAAGGCAATAAACGCCGGGAATGACAGGTAACGGGGCAGGGTTGGGGCGCTCATACGGGCCGGTTTGTATCGCAATGTATCATTATGCATTGCGGCTATTCATCTTGCATTGCTTTTTACTCACTAGGGGCAACACGTAGGGATGCCCATCTCATCTATACAACAGCTGAGTTATCCGGACAGCAATTATTAAGGGAGATCCGTAGATCTTTACACTAATTTACATTGCGTTACACTGACTCTACTATCGCGACTCGCCCACAAGGCCCCCTTTTGGAAGAGTTCCGATGTCGCAGTCCGTCACTATCCGCTCCGGCGCAGCAGGTTTTTCCGGTTTCAAGCGTCTGCGCGAGCGCGTCAAGCTGGCCATGCGTGCCCGCCTGCACCAGCGCGCCACCTTTGGCTGGCTGCAACTGCTGAACTCGCATCCGATGTTTGCCGAGCTGGTCAAGGCGCGCCCGCGCCTGGTCTACAAAATCTATCGTCCTTACCTGAGCAACACCGGCGACATCCACCACCGCGTGGCCATGCTGGCTGCGCACTATCGCCACATCTTCCGTCACGGCCTGGGCCCGCTGACGGTGCAAGCGGCGCGCGCCCCGGTGGTGGTGGCGCGGATCGATGGCAAGAGCGGCCTGCCCTACCAGCTGCAATTGCGCGCCATCGAGCCGATGGAACGCGAAGGCGAACTGGTGCTGCAACTGATGCAGGGCGAGGAACTGGTGACCAGCTGCGCCTTTGCCTTCATCGACGGCGACAGCGGCATGGCGCTGGGCGTGGGCTGCATGCAGGGTCCGAGGGGCGAACGCGGCCTGCAACTGATCAAGGACGCCACCCGCGAGCTGCACGGCCTGCGGCCGAAGAACCTGATGGTCAAGCTGCTGAGCCAGATTGCCCACGATTTCGACTGCGCCGAGTTGCGCCTGGTCGGCAACGCCAACCGCGCGGTGTGCGGCGCCACCCGCCAGGGCAAGGTGCACGCCGATTACGATGCGCTATGGCTGGAACTGGGCGCGCTGCAACGCGCCGACGGCGATTTCCGCCTGGCCAGCGAGCCGATCTGCGAACCCGACCTGGCGCTGATCGCCTCGAAAAAACGCTCGGAGGCGCGCAAACGCCACGAGACGCTGTGCGCGCTGGCGCAGGCGGTCGGCGTCAGCCTGCGTGCGCCGCGCATTGAAGCCGTGCCGGTGCAGGTGGAGGAGCCGGCCTTCAGTCCTACGGCAGAGCAAGAGGATAAGTACGCACTCGCGTAAAAAAAACGAGTACCATGGAATTTTCGTCAGAGGAGAAATACCATGCGTGTGGATATTTATTGCCGAGATGAAGCACAAGGCAAGCATACTTATTTGGCCGTGCCTGAGGGCAAGCCGATTCCTGAAGAAGCGACCAATACCGACTGGCACGCTGAGGCGCAACACGTTGAAGTCGACGATGAGCGCGACGAACTCGCCGCCTACCACATTGAACATCCCTTGGCGCAGATAGGCGCCAAAGGCTACGCCATCACTGGCGTCAGCCAGCAGTTTTAATACTCGACCGCGACTTCTTTGGCGCCCAGCACCTGCTGGAGCGCCAGTTGCAGCTCGTCCGACGGCGCCACGCGCCATCCTTCCCCAAGCTGGATCACGCAGCTGATGCCCTGCGGCTGGATGCGCGCGGAGATCGGCAGGCCGTCAGCCTGGCGATACGGCGCCAGCACTTCGGCCACCTTCTTCGCATCCACCGTGGTCGGCAACGCCATGCCCAGCTGCTTGCCGTGCTTGACGCGCGAGCTGATGATGTCGAACACCTTCTCCGCTGAAATCCGCAAGCCGCCCGAGAAGCGGTCTTCCGACACCTTGCCGATCACCGCCAGGAATTCATCTTCCTTGAACATATGCTTGTGTTCCTCGAACACCTCGGCATACACGGTCACCTCGACCACCGCGCTCTTGTCGTCCAGCGTGACGATCAGCAGCTTGCCGCGCTGCGTCATCTGCGGCCGGATGCCGGTGATCACGCCGCACAACATGCGCGGATCGCGCGACGGCTCCAGGTCGGCCAGCTTGGTGCGCGCGAAGCGGCGCGCTTCCGGCGCAAACGAATCGAACATGTGGCCGGACAGGTAGAAGCCCAGCGCGATCTTCTCTTCCGCCAGCTTCTGGCGGTCGGTGAACGGCGCGGCCTTGACGTAATCCGGCGGCGGCTCCAGGTCGGAATCATCGCCGCCGAACAGGCTGACCTGGTTGGCCGACTTGGCCTGCTGGTCGGCATACTCCATCGCAAAGCTGACCGAGGCCAGCAACACTGCGCGGTCGATGTCGAGGCAGTCGAAGGCACCGGCGCGTATCAGCGATTCAATCGTGCGGCGGTTGATCTGTTTCTTGTCGACGCGCTTGCAGAAATCGAACAGGCTGGTGAACGGGCCATCTGCCGTGCGCGCCGCGATGATCGCCTCGATGGCGTTCTGGCCGGCGCCCTTGCAGGCGCCAAGGCCGTAGCGGATCTGCGTCACCTTCTTGCCGGTGACCGACGGCGCCGGGCCATCCGGCACAAAGCGGAACTCGGACTTGTTGATGTCCGGCGGCAGGATGGTCAGGCCGCAGATATCAATCGCGTCTTCCACCAGGATCTTGACCTTCTCGGTGTCCTCCATCGCCAGCGACATATTGGCTGCCATGAACGCGGCCGGATGGTGCGCCTTCAGGTAGGCGGTGTGGTACGACAGCAGCGCATACGCGGCCGCGTGCGACTTGTTGAAGCCATAGCCGGCGAACTTCTCCATCAAGTCGAAGATCTCGTCGGCCTTCTGCGCGCTCAGGCCGTCCTTGGCAGCGCCGGCGCGGAAGATCTCGCGGTGCTCGGCCATCTCTTCGGCTTTCTTCTTGCCCATCGCGCGGCGCAGCATGTCGGCGCCGCCCAGCGAATAGCCGCCGACGATCTGCGCCATCTGCATCACCTGCTCCTGGTACACCATGATGCCGTAGGTTTCGGACAGAATCGATTCGGTGCGCGGATCGGGATAATCGAATTTCTCGCCGTGCTTGCGCTTGCAGAAGTCCGGTATCAGGTCCATCGGACCCGGACGGTACAGCGCCACCAGCGCGATGATGTCCTCGAAGCGGTCGGGACGCGCGTCTTTCAGCATGCCCTGCATGCCGCGCGACTCCAGCTGGAATACCGCGACCGTCTTGGCCTTGGTCAGCAGCTCGTAGGATGGGCGGTCGTTCAGCGGCAGCTTGGCCAGGTCGAAGTCTTTTTCTTCCGGATCGAGCGCCTTGATGTAGCGAACCGCGCGGTCCAGGATGGTCAGCGTGGTCAGGCCCAAAAAGTCGAACTTCACCAGGCCGACGGCCTCGACGTCATCCTTATCGTACTGCGACACCACGCCGCCGTCGCCGCCCTGCGTGTACAGCGGGCAGAAATCGGTCAGCTTGCCTGGTGCGATCAGCACGCCACCGGCGTGCATGCCGATGTTACGCGTGATGCCTTCCACCTGCTGCGCCAGGTCCAGCAGCTGCGCCACTTCTTCCTCGTTCTGCTGGCGCTCCTTCAGCATCGGTTCTTCCTCGATCGCCTCGGCAATCGACACCGGCTTGCCCGGCTTGAACGGAATCAGCTTGGAGACGCCGTCGCAGAAGTTATAGCCGAAGTCCATCACGCGGCCGACGTCGCGGATCGCGCCCTTGGCCGCCATGGTACCGAAGGTGGCGATCTGCGACACCGCATCGCGGCCGTACAGGTCTTTCACGTGCTGGATCACCAGCTCGCGCTTTTCCTGGCAGAAGTCAATATCGAAGTCGGGCATCGATACCCGCTCCGGATTCAGGAAACGCTCGAACAGCAGGTTGTACTTCAGCGGATCCAGGTCGGTAATTTTCAGCGCATAGGCCACCAGCGAGCCGGCGCCCGAACCACGCCCAGGGCCGATCGGTACATCGTTGTTCTTGCCCCACTGGATAAACTCCGCCACGATCAGGAAGTAGCCGGGGAACTTCATGTTGATGATGGTGTTGTTCTCGAACTCCAGCCGGTCCTCGTAGCGCTTGCGGTTGGCCTCGCGCTTGTCCGGGTCCGGGTACAGCTGGATCAATCGTTCTTCCAGGCCCTTCCTGGTTTCGGCGCGCAGGAAGTCATCGATGGTCATGCCTGGCGTCGGGAAGTTCGGCAGTTGCGGCTTGCCCAGCGTTAGCGTCAGGTTGCAGCGCTTGGCGATTTCCACCGAGTTTTGCAGCGCCGCTGGTAAATCATGGAACAGCTGCTGCATCTCGGCCTGGGTCAGGAAACGCATCTGCTCGTTGAAGCGCTTGACGCGCTTGGCGTTGGCCAGCATCTCGCCTTCAGCGATACAGATACGCGCCTCGTGCGCGATGAACTCTTCCTTCGAGATGAATTGCACCGGATGGGTGGCCACCACCGGCAGGCCCAGTTTGGACGCCAGCGCGATGGCATGGCGCACCTGCATTTCCTGGTTGGCCTGGCCGGCGCGCTGGATCTCGATATAGAAATGGCCGGGGAAAATCTGCGCCCACTTGCGCGCGTTGGCTTCGGCCAGTGCCGGGTTGCCGTTTTCGATGGCCGTGCCGATGTCGCCGAAATGCGCACCGGACAGCGCGATCAGGCCGTTGGCCGGATTATCATCCGGCAGCAATGGATAAGTCTTGCTGGTCAGTTCCTGCAGCCACTCGGTGCGGATCTCGGCACGGCCCTTGTACTGGTTGGTCAGCCAGGCTTGCGACAGCAGCTCGCACAGCTGCAAATAGCCCATGCGGTTTTTCGCCAGCAGCATCAGCCGCGACGGCTTGTCGCGGTTTTCATCGTTGCTGATCCAGACATCGACGCCAACCACCGGCTTGATGCCCTTGCCGCGCGCTGCCTTGTAGAACTTGACCATGCCGAACATATTGGCCAGGTCGGTGACCGCCAGCGCGCCCTGCTTGTCCTTGACCGCCTGCTTGATCAGGTCGTCGATGCGGACCAGGCCGTCGACGATGGAATACTCCGAGTGCACGCGCAGATGGACAAAAGACGGTCCGGCCGGCACCACGGCGGTGCTGGTCAATGCTTGTTCGTTTGCTACCATATTCATACGCGGCTCAATGCAGGTTCAATAACCGCCTATTTTACCGCGCAGCGGCCCGGACCGATAAATCTGATTCAGCCTGGGCGCTTGATATCGCGATAAAAATTCTCGTGCGGCCCCACCGCTTTCTGCCGGACTGCCCACATTACTTGCCCCGGCCACTACGCGGCAAAAAAGGCTGGGCATATTCGCGCGGCTCGGCCAACGAGGCCAGCGATTCCGCGATGAAACTCACGGGCAAGTCGGGATTATCCAGCGCCGCGCGCCCTACCCGCGCCCAAAACTCAATTCGCCCGGCGATGGACCTGTGCTCAATCGCCGCGTCCTATTTCGCCTGTTCATACAGTTCCTGATTAATACGAATAGATGTACTTCCGGCCATCACAACCTCCGTTACCACATTTGTAGTAAGAATCTTAGCACCGGAGCGCGTATAATGTCGCCTTTCCCTTTTTTGATCCTTCACCATCATGCAAGCTAATACCGCTTTACAAGCTGAAGCACATGCTGGCGCTGCTCAGCACGTCAACATCGCCGCCTATAAATTCATCACTTTCGATAACACGGAAGCGATGCGCCCACAGTACCAGGACATCTGCAACCGCCTGGACCTGAAAGGCACGATCCTGCTGACGCCGGAAGGCATCAATATGTTCCTGTCCGGCCCGCGCGCCAATATCGACGAGTTCCTCGCCTGGGTGCGCAGCGACGCCCGCTTCGCCGACCTGGAAGTGAAGGAAAGCCTGTCGGCCGAGCAGTCGCACAAGCGCATGCTGGTCAAGATCAAAAAAGAAATCATCACCATGCGCATGCCGCTGATCAAGCCGGAAGACGGCCGCGCGCCGTTTGTCGAAGCGCACACGCTGAAGCGCTGGCTGGACAACGGCGTCGATGACAACGGCAAGCCGGTGGTGATGGTCGATACCCGCAACGACTTCGAAGTCGATGTCGGTACCTTCGACAATACGGTCGATTACCGCATCAAGAAGTTCACCGAATTTCCAGACCTGATCGCCGCGCACAAGGACGACTTCGCCGGCAAGACCGTGGTGACCTTCTGCACCGGCGGCATCCGCTGCGAAAAAGCCGCGATCCACATGCAGAACATCGGCTACGACAACGTCTACCAGCTGGAAGGCGGCATTCTCAAGTATTTCGAAGAAGTCGGCGGCGCCCACTACACCGGCGACTGCTTCGTGTTCGACTACCGCACCGCACTCAATCCACAGTTGCAGCCGACCGAAACCGTGCAGTGCTTCGTCTGCCGCGCGGTGGTGACGCCGCGCCAGCAACTGGCGCCGGAATACGTCTACGAGCAATCCTGCCCGGCCTGCTACAACAAAGAGTAAGCTACACCCGCCAATAAAAAAGCCGGCCCGCTATACAGCGCGGCCGGCTTTTTCATGCCTGCTTCGGATTACTTGAAATAGGCTGCCACTTCGCGCAGCGTGTCGATATCCAGCGTGCCCGCTGCCGCGTTCAGACGCAACATCGCCAGCAGGTAGTTGTAGCGTGCCTGTGCCTGATCGCGCTTGCTGGTGTACAGCTGCTGCTGCGCGTTCAGCAAGTCGAGGTTGATGCGCACGCCGCCCTTGATGCTTTGCTCGGTCGCCTTGACCAGTTCGGTACCGGAGGCCACCGCCTTGTCCAGCGCGCGCACGCGTGCGACGCTGCTCTGCACCGTCGCGTGCTGCTTGCGCAGTTCGATCAGCACCTTGTCGGTGTAGGCTTCCAGGTCCGACTTCGCCTTCTCCTGATTAGCCACCGCCTGACGCGTGGCCGCGCTCACCGAACCGCCCGAGTACAGCGGCACCGTCAGCTGGATACCGACCGCGCGCTGGGTCGATTCCTGCGTGTAGGTGTTGATCGAGTCCGAAGTGCTCTTGCTGTAACTGGCAATGAAGTCCAGACGTGGCGCGTGGCCGGCACGATTCTTGTTCACTTCCTGGCGCGCGGATTCGATAGTGAATTGCTGCGCCACCAGTTCCGGATTTTGCTTGATGGCGATCTCGCGCCATTCAGCAAAACTCATGCCGGCCGCCGGGGCGATACGGAAGTCATCCTTGACGTCATCCAGCACCTCCACTTCCAGCCCGGTAATACCGGCCAGCGTGGCGCGCGTGGTGGCAACGTTGTCCTTGGCTTCCAGCACCTGCGCCTCGGCCAGATCCAGGCGGGCCTGGGTTTCCAGCATGTCAGTCTTGGTGCCCTCGCCTTTTTCGAACATGCGGTTGTTGACGCTTTGCTGTTCGCTGTAGACATCGCGCTGCACTTCCGCCAGGCGCAGCTGGGTGCTGGCAAACAGCGCATCGGTGTAGGCCGATGACAGGCGCAAGATCAGATCCTGCTTGCGGAAGTCAAACTGCGCATCAGCATAATTGGTCTGGGCGATACCCTGGCGGTAGCGCGCCACGCCGTCCAGATTGATCACCGGCTGGCGCAGCTGCACGACTGCCGAACGGCTCAGATACTCTGGATGGGTGGCGGGCTGGCCAGTACCCGAACCGTAAACGGTACTGATATCCGCCCGCACCTTGCTGTTGGAGTAGCTGGCCTGCACGGTAGGTAGCAGAGCAGAACGGCCGAGAATGCGGTTTTCCTGACCCGCCTCATTTTCATGACGGGCGCTGCGGAAGGTCGGATCGTTCTGCAACGCCGCATCATATGCCTGCAACAGGCTGGTAGCGCCGGCGCTGCCGGCCAGCATCAGCGCTACCGCGCCAGCCAGCGCGGCCAGGCGTGGCGCAAAAGAAGTCGTCTGGCTCACGCTTAATCCTCCGTCAGCGACGAATTGGCACGGTCGATCACCGGCTTCATCAGGTAGCTCATCATGGTGCGCTCGCCAGTCTTGACGAACACTTCCACCGGCATGCCGGGACGGATGTCCAGTTTGTGCTGGGCGATCATGCGCGCGCCTTCCGGCGTCACCTTGACGCGTACCTTGTAGCTGGCAGTGCCGTTGCGTTCATCCACCGTGCGGTCAGCCGCCACCTGCTCCACCACGCCCGGAATGTGCGGCGTGCGGTTGGTGTTAAAGGCCGAGAACATCAACTCCACCGGCAGGTTCGGATGCACGCGGTCCACCAGATTGACCGCCAGCTGACCTTCGACGACCAGGCCATCTTCAACCGGCACCACATCCATCAGATGCGCGCCAGGGGCGACCACGCCGCCTTCGGTGAACACGGTCGAACCCACCACAATACCGGCCACCGGCGACTTGACGTCGGTGTTGGCCACGTCATAGTCAAGTGCCTTGATGCGGCCGGCGGTGGCTTCCGCTTCCTTGGAGGCGTCCGACAGCTGGGTACGCACTTCCTTCTGGTAATCCTCGATGCGCTGGATGCGGCGCAAGGTCAGTTCCATCACCTGCCGCTGGCCACGGCTGATGTTGCCGATGTCTTCCGAAATCGCGCCGCTGATCTGGGCGTAGGTACGCTCCAGGTCGAGCAGGCGGTTACGCGCCACATAGCCATCCTTGGACAGATCACGCATGCCTGCCAGTTGTTCCTTGAGGAAGGCCAGTTGCTGCTTCTTGCTGTCGCGCGACTCGATCAGGCCGGCAGTCTGCGCCTTCAGACCGGCGATGTTTTCGTCCACTGCCGCCAGCTCATTCTTCAGCGAGCCCTGGCGTGCCGACATCAGCTGCTTCTGGCCTTCAAACGCTTCCTTGGCGCGCGGATCGCCGCTGTAGGCGTTCAGCTCTTCCGGGAACACGATCGCCTTGCCGTCGCGCTCTGCGGTCAGGCGCGCTTCGGCCGAACGCGCGGTGTAATACTGCACGCGGGCGATTTCCAGCTGCGACTTGGCCACCACATCGCTCATGCGCGCCACCACCTGGCCGGCCTTGACGATGTCGCCATCGCGCGCCAGGATTTCACGGACGGTGCCGCCCGGCTGGTATTGCACGGCCTTGCGGTTGCCTTCCTTGGCGACGGTGCCGGGCATCGGCACGCCCTTGTCCAGCGGCGCCAGCAGCGCCCACAGCAGGAAGCCGCCGACGCCGACCAGCACGATCAGCCAGCCCAGCTTGCCGTAGCCGCTGGTATCGGTATGCACGGTCAATGGCGATACGTCATGCGTGATGACGTCGGTCGCCAGATCAGTCTTGGTGGTGCTTGGTGTGTTACTGAGGGCTTTCATGGTTACTCCTGATTCGAGGCTGCAGGGGCGGCGGGTGCGGCGGCGGGTGCGGCGGCGGGTGCAACTGGCGCCGTTGGCGCAGCGGCTTGCGCTTGCGCTTTGGCAGCCTGCTGTGCCTGGACCTGTTGCTGATTACGCTTCTGCAACTCCTGCAAGACTTGCGCGGTCGGGCCGAACATTTCAACTGCGCCATCGCGCAGCAGCAACAGCTTGGTGGTGGCCGCCAGCGCGCTGGTGCGGTGGGTGATCAGCACAATGGTTTTGCCCCGTGCGCGCAGATCGTTGATGGAAGCGACCAGCGCCGCCTCGCCCATATCGTCCAGGTTGGAATTCGGTTCATCCAGCACCAGCACGGACGGATCGCCGTACATCGCGCGGGCCAGGCCGAGGCGCTGTTTCTGACCGCCGGACAGACCTGCGCCGCCATCACCCAGCAGTGTGTCGTAGCCGTTCGGCAAGTGCAAAATCATGTCGTGCACGCCGGCGCGCTTGGCCGCCAACACCACTTTGTCCGCATCCACTTCACCGAAGCGGGCAATGTTTTCGCTGACCGAGCCGCCAAACAACTCGATATCCTGTGGCAGATAACCCAGGTGCGGACCCAGTTCACCCTTGTTCCACTGGTAGATGTCGGCGCCATCCAGGCGCACCTTGCCCAGGCCAGCCGGCCACACGCCGACCAGCAGGCGCGCCAGCGTCGACTTGCCGGAACCGCTAGGGCCAATCACGCCCAGCACATCGCCGGCCTGAATGCCGAAGCTCAGATTTTTCAGTAGCGTCACATTACCGCCAGGCGCTGCCGCGCTGACACCTTCAACCGTCAGCAGGCCGGTTGGCTTTGGCAGTTCCATGCCGACCGGACGCTGCGGATTTTTCTCCAGCAGCTCGCTCAGGCGATTGTAGGAACTACGCACGCCGGCGAAACCCTTCCACACGCCGATCACCTGCTGCACCGGTTGCAGCGCGCGGCCGACCAGCACCGAGGCGGCAATCATCATACCCGGCGACATTTTGTTTTCCAGCACCAGCAGCGCACCGATGCCCAGCACCAGCGATTGCAGCGACACCTGCACGAACTTGGTGGTGGCAGTCACGATGCCGGCTTTCTCGCTGGCCTCGGCCTGCAAATGCAGGAATTTTCCGTGCAGCTTGAACCAGCGGCCCAGCAGATTAGGCAGCATGCCCATCGCTTCGATCACTTCCGCATTGCGCAGATTGTTGGTCGCCAGGCTGTTGCCGGCAATCGCCATCGTGTTCGCTTCCGCCAGCGGCTTTTTGGTCACGCGCTCGTTGACATAGGCCAGCACCATCAACACCACCGTGCCGCACAGCGCGAACACGCCGAGGCTAGGCTCAAACATGAAAATCACGGCCAGATAAATCGGGAACCACGGCGCGTCGAAGAAGGCAAACAACGCGTTGCCGGTCAGGAACTGGCGCACATTGGTCAGGTCGCTCAGCGCCTGGCCGGCATTGCCGCCGGCTTTTTTCAGATTTTGTTCAAACGCGGCGGTGTAGACGCGCTTGTTCAGTTCCATGTCAAAGCGCGCGCCCACGCGCACCAGGATGAAGCTGCGTATCAGCTCCAGGCCGCTGACCAGCAGGTAGACGCCCAGCATCATCAGCGTCAACATCCACAGCGTGGTTTCATTTCGGCTGGTCAGCACGCGGTCGTACACCTGCAACATGTACAGCGACGGCGTCAGCATCAGCAGATTGGTGATCGCGCTGAAGACGCCGACTGTGACGAAGGTGCGCTTCAACGTCGACAAGACCTCAGCGATCTCGTTTTTAGGATTGAGGAATTTTTTCATGGGGTGCTTACGCAAATATGGCCGCTTTGGCGGCAAATCGAACCATGGACGATGTTTCCCACCGTCCAGACTTCGCACATTATCGCTCAAAAAAGCCAAAATTTGTGATGCACATCACAAATTTTAACTTGAAAGCATATATTTGCCACATTGGCCAGCGAAAATTTACGCAAGCCCCCATTTTTTTACACGATTTGCAAACCTTGCAAGATCGGCAGACCTTTTTCGACGAAGAAAGTCGCCTCGGATTGCAGCTCCGCCAGGTTCTCCTCCGGCGTGGTCAGCACCTTGTCCGCCTTGACCGCACGCTGCCCCTGCGAGCGCATCAGATCCCAGGCAAACTGCGCCCATTCATTGGGCGTTTGCAGTCCTTGCTGGCGCGCCAGGATAAACAGCTGCTGGAAACGCGATACGCGCACGCCGCCGCCAGTGACCGGGCTGGCCAGATAGCTCAGCTCCACCATGCTGCGCGACTTGTTCAGCAACCAGGCGTTGACACGGTCGGTCTGCGGCTTGCTCCGCGTCACCGCCGCCTCGTCCTGCGCCACCTCGAGATGCAGGGCACCGGACAGCACCACGACGGCCTGCAACACCACGGCAAACGTCACCTCATGGCGTGCCATCGCCTGCTCCAGGCTATGCAGCGTATGCGGCTGGTAGTCCGACAACAGGTCGAGCAGCGGTCCGTAGATCTGCGGTGACATATTTCCTTCGCCCAACGCGCCCTTGACGGTCAGCGGAATCGATGGTCGGTGCGCCACCAGGATCACCCGCTGCAGGCGTATTGCCTCCAGCTGCTCCAGCGGCGTCAGCCGGCGCGCGCCCTTGACCCAGTAATCACGGCGGAACTGCATATTGACCATGAAGTCTCGGACCGTCTGCCGCAAGCCCGCATCCGGGATCTCGGCCATAAAGCTTTGCTGCTCGGGCGTCAGGTTCAGCGTTTCAACGTGGTCCAGCAAGTGCGCCGAGCAGGCAAAGGTCAGCTTGGCTGGCTCCAGCCATTTGGCCATGTTGGCGTAATACATCGGATGCCAGTCGCGGTTGAAGTATTCATGCGCCAGATACGCGCGGTTCTGGTCCTTCAGTTTGGCGAAGCGATCGGCCACGTGCGGATTGGCACGCGCAAACAAGGGCTGCGTGGCCAGCAGTTTGTCGGTAAACGCCAGCGCGCCCTCCACCCGGGCGACCGCACCCTGTCCCTCGGCGCCAAGGACGCCGGCATGTTCAGCCAACAAGTGGCGAACCGGCGCGAACTGGGCCCAGCCTGGCTGGGTGTTGTAGCTGATATATAGCACGCCGCCCACCTTGAGCTTGCGGCGGATGAAGTCCACCACGATCGCCCGGTTTTCGTCGGAAATCCAGGTCCAGATGCCGTGCAGGCCGATGTAGTCGAAGTCCGGCAGGTCGCCGCGCTGGGCGAATTCGGCAAAGGCCTCGTCGTACATTTTGGCCTGGGTGCCGGTGCTGTTCGCCAGGTCCTGGGCGAAGCCGGCCTGGGCGGGATTGAAATCGGTGCCGTACCAGCGGGTGACAGTGGCTGCGGCGTGCAGATTGGTACTCATCCCCTGGCCGAAGCCCAGTTCGCAGGCGGTGCCCACTTGCGGCGCCACCAGGCCGGCACTCAGGAACGCCAACTGCATGCGCAAGGGATTCAGTTCATTGTAATAACCATAGGTGTAGCCGATGTCGGCCACATAACCACTACTCCAGTCATTGCTCATACTCATCCTTAAAGGCAGGCGCAAATAAAAAAACGGCCCCGCTTTCCGAAGAAAGCGGGGCCGCCTGACTTTACTACGTCAGGACCGGAATATGTTGCCACATCCCGGCTCCGAAGCAATATTAGCCGATCAGGTAGATGTGGCCTGCGCCGTCGTCGTCCAGGCCGGTGATGCCGGTGGTGCCGGTCACTTTAACCAGAACGTCGTCGGTACCAACTGCAGCATCAGCACCTTGGCTGTAGACGTAGGTGGTGCCGGTGTAGTTGAACACCACGGTCGAACCGTTGACGGTCAGGTTTGCAGCGATCTGAGCAACTGCGCCAGCCAGGGTGGTCACGCCGCTGCCCAGGGTGTACACGCCATCCTTGATGGAGTATGCACCAGCCGAAGCTGCATCGTGATCAGCGGCTTGAGCAGCGCCGGTGATCGACAGAACGTCGAAGCCGCTCACGGTGGTCTGATCTTCAGCAGCAGCTTTTTCCAGGCCGTTGATGGTCTGCACGGTCAGCGCGGTTGCAGCGGTGATGCCGGTGGTGTTCACCACGGTGGTGGCCAGCACGTCGTCGCCTGCGCCCAGCTTGATGGTGCCGCCAGCGGTCAGGTCAGCCAGGTTGAAGCTCAGGCCGCCATCGGTTTGACCCGAAGCGTCCACGGTTGCCAGTTTCAGCGTGCCTTCTTTGGTGTAATCCAGGGTCAGGTGCTGGTCGCCGGTAACGGTGATGCTGGTCAGCGCGTCATTGCCGCTCGAGATGATTTTGCCGGTGATGTTGGCGATGTTGTTGACTTCATCACCACCCGAAACGATCGACACCGAGGTTGCGGTGTTGGCGGTCACAGCGATGGTCGCGGTGTTAGCGTAGTCAGCCAGCTTGTCGATGTTGTTGTTGTCGAAGACCAGTTTCAGCGAGGTAGCGTTGGTAGCGATGATGGCAGCTTCCGAAACTTGTGCCGCTTCAACAGCTTTAGCTTGGTCAACGTTCGAGGTGATGGTCAGCGCGCCAGCGGTAGCTTGGGTCAGGGTCAGTGCGGCAGCATTGCCCATGTCGCCCAGAATGGTGAAGCCAACGCCCGCACCCAGGTTTTGCACGGTCAGTGCGCCAGCCAGAGCGCCGGTGCCGACGAAGCCGGTAACGTCGTTTTTGGTGTCCAGAATTGCTTGGTCGAACACGCCGGTGGCGTTAGCAACGTCGAACAGTTCGAAGTTTTTGAACGCGCCCACGTTGGTTGCGTCAACAACCGACAGGCTCAGGGTGTCGATGCCAGCGCCAGCGTCCACAACCGCATCGCCCAGGATCACGCCGCCGTCAACAGCAACGGTGTCCGAACCAGCGCCCAGGTTCAGGACCGAACCTTTGCCCAGGGTGCCGGTGATGGTGACTTTGTCGTCGCCTGCACCGCCGGTCACGCTTTGTGCGGCTGGGGTAGCAGCAGCGTTGGTGCCCTTGATGGTGATGTCCAGAGCGCCGGTAGCGGTCGACGAATCGATCGATACCAGTTCAGCGGCGCCAGCCAGGTTGGCGGTCAGGCTGCCCGAACCGGTGTACGAAACCGAGGTCAGCTTGGTGTAGTCAGCCTTGGTGGCTTCCAGGGTCACGCCAGCGTCGCCGCCAACGGTGATCTTGGTGGCTTTAGCAACAACCAGAGCGATAGCGGAGTCGTCGCCGGTGGCGTTCACAACAGCCGAGGTGGCGGTGGTGTCGGTCACAACGGTTACGTCGGTTGCAGTGGTGCCCACTTCAACGGTGTCCAGGTTCACGGTCAGTGCGTGTGCTTTGGTGTTGACTACGCCAACAGCCACACCATCATCGCCGGCCAGGTTAGCCAGGCTCACGGTGGCCAGTGCGTCGCCGGTCAGGGTAACTGCGCCGGTTGCGCCGTCAACGGTAACAGCGGTCAGCTTGGTGCCGATGGCGCCCGATTTGCCCGACTGGTCGGTGATGTCAACGGTGGTGCCGCCCGTTACCGATACTTCGGTGATGGCGTTAGCGTTGGCTGCGATCAGGGAGGCAGCGTCGCCGACTTTAACAGCGGCAGCGCCGGTTTCGATAGCAACTTTACCGCCGAAGCCAACTACGGTCACGCCGAAGGCGCTGTCGTTGGTCACGCTCAGGCCGGTGGTGGTCGCGCCGGTGAAGGTTTGAGCAGCGGTCGAAGCAGTGGTGAAGTTAGCTTGGGTCAGGCCGGTGAAGCCTTTCACGCTGACTGCAGCGGCAGCCAGGTCGTCAACGGTGACAACGTTCAGGGTTTCAACGTTTTTGACCGAAGCTTTGCTCAGGTCGATCAGGGCGCCAACAGCGTCGGTCACGGTCAGGGTGTCGTTACCCAGGCCGCCGTCGATCGAGTCCAGTGCGCCCAGGGTGTGCTTGCCGGTGGCTGCATCGGCCGAAGCGATGAACAGGTCGTTCGACGAGGTGCCGGTCAGGGTGTCGACGTTCAGGGTCAGGTTGTAGGTGGTGCCTACGGCCTGGTTGCCGGTTTCCAGTGCGGTCTGGATCGAAGTTGGCAGCGACGATTGGGCAGCAGCCAGGGTTGCTGCGTCGGTTACGCCGTGGATGTAGTTCACGCCGACCGAGTTCACGGTGCCGCTCGAGTAAGCGATACGCGATTCAACGTCGGTGTTCAGGAAGTCGGTGAAGGCGACAGCAGCAGCAACTTTGCTCTGGATAGCGACGGTGTCTGGACCCTTGGCTGGGTCTTGTTGTGCCGAAGCAGCAACAGCTTCTACCACGTTGTCAATGGTCAGGTCTTTGTTGGTCAGCTTGTCGGACCAGAATTTCAGGCCGGAAGCATCTGGAGCACGGTTGAACAGGTTCTGGTAGATGGTAGCGACGATCTGGTCGTTGCTTTGACCAGCGAACAGGGCTTTGTATTCTGGGGTAGCAGCGAAGGTGGCGCTGATGGCAGCCAGCGAAGCACCGTTGGTGACTTGCTTAGCCCAGAAATCCAGGCCAGCTGCGTCAGCAGGACGGTTGAAGTATGCGACGTACAGTTGTTGAATCGCCGAGATCTGTGCGGTTGTAGCCATGTTGTAAAGCTCCTAGATGTTTTCGAAAGTTGACTATCGGCAACGATTTGCCTGTTGCGGCTAGTGTGTACCGAATAATGGCAGATGACTTGGGGGAGCAATGTGACGGGCGTCACAAAAATCCCTGAATATCCTCTTATTTTTGACGTTTTAACGACATAAATTACCACGCGGGCCATTATCAGAGATGGTGAGCTGGAAATCAATAAGTTTACTGATTCAAGCAATATTGCCCGCGACATTAGAGACTGTGAGAATGTGTGTATATTCGCTGCGAATATAAACAAATTATCTTTTCCAGCCTATTTAATCAGCATAAAACTTCTGAATACGCATAAAACAAGGGCCGGCAATCTGTGCATTTTAAAATATACACAAATCGCCGGCCCGCTGGCGCCTGCCTGAGTTGCTTGGGTGCTATCTGGCGACGGTCGGCGCCCACACCGTGACGCCGGAAATGACCCGGCGTGAGGTTAACAGTCCCTGGAACAGATAGCTGGCAGTGCCGTCGCCACTCAGCGCGCCATTAATCTGCATATTACTGGGCAGCGCAAACTGATTGCTGGAGTTGAACGTGCCGTCCTTGGCGACATTCCCGAAGGTGGCCATTTTATAACTGCTACCCTGGTCCAGCACATCGAAACTGGTGGTATAACTGGCTCTGCCGAAATCCACATTCAGCTGACCATTGCTGAGTGAGGCTGCGGTGCGCGCCAGTGTCACGGTATCGCGCACATAAGCCTCGCTGCTGCTCAATGCAAAGCCGGCGTTGCCGCGTTCCGGCAACACATACGGGGCGCCGGCGTCGCTACGGAACAGCACATACACCTCGTTGGACGCTACCCGGGTGGCCCCGGCCTTGTCCAATGTGCTGTTCGGTGCTTTATCGATGACCTTTTCCCAGCGTCCCCAACTCACCACCTGCGGCGCCTGCACTTCCACCACTGGCGGCGGCGTGACCGGCAATACCGGCGTCACTGGCGGTTGCGGGACCGAAGAATTAATCAGCGGAAGTTGCGCTTGCAGGGTCAGGTTCTTTTTAGCGTCCAGGCTGGGCTCGGTGGCGCCCACGGTACTACTGCCCTTGCCAGACGGCTCGTCCACATGTGGCGGCGCTACCACATCCGGCAGCAGCGACGGGCTGTTCAACAACTGCGCAGCCCCCTGGCCGCGCTGGATCTGCAGTAGCTGCCCCTTCTGGGCGGCAGATAGCTCACGCGCGGCTGCCCCTTCGCAGGGACCACTGCCTTCAGCACGGCAGCCGCCGACAAAGCCACTGATGGTAATCGCCCCTGCGACCACCGCTACCCGCGAGGTATCCTTGTCGGTGAACACGGTAAAATCGGTGCCGCGCACGCCGATCGCGGCGACCGGCGTATTAAAACGGAAATTCTGGCGCGCCAGCTTGACTGCATCGCCCGACTGGCTGCGCGCCACGCCGTTCAGCAATTCCAGCTTGATGCGAGTATTGCTCGGGTTGGCAGCGTCAATGTGGTAACTAACAATGCGCGCCTCGGTATTGGGGCGCAGGATGAACAGGCCGTTATCGAGCGTCTTGACATAGACATAGCCGTCGGCACCCGTGTGCAGCAGGTCGCCCTCCTGCACCGTGCCGTTCAGTTGCGCCGCCTTCCCGCCCACCTGCGCAGCACCGGCAACAAAAATGACCTTGCCAGCCTCGGCGGCAAGAGCCTGGCCGGCCATCAGGGCGGCAGCAGCGGTGAAGACAAAATGACGCAACATATGAAACTCCTTTTTCCAGATGTCATTATCCGGCGCAAGGCGCACGCTGCCGTGATGACGGTCACAATTCTAACCAAATACCCAACCCGGGCTTGCCGGCGTTACACTTTGTAGCAAAGCACGGGCGTTTCGCCCCCGCTGCCCTACGTAATTCGTTGCAATCAAGCTATACTTCATGATTCCTGGCGGCGCCATAATTGCATAAATGACATTTCCGAGACTTCTTGCCGGCCGTCCGACGGCAGTTCAGCTGATACGCGGCAGTATCGCGCTGGGCGCGCTGTTGTTGACGCTATGGGCGCAGTGGATGACGCCATCAGGAAGCTCCTTTTTGGCGGACAACTGGCTGCGCGACCAATTCCTTCGCCTGCAAGTCAGCGCTGCGCCCGAGCAGCGCATTCTGGTGGTGGACATCGACCAGGACAGCATGGCCGAACTGGGGCCATGGCCGTGGCCGCGCGCCCGTCTGGCGCAGCTGGCGGAAACCCTGCTGACCGGCTACAGCGCGCGCGCGGTCGGGCTGGACATTGTGCTGCCGCGCGCGGCCGACGTTGAAGGCGATACCCGGCTGGAATTGCTGGCCATGCACGCGCCGCTGGTGCTGGCGCAAGCCTTCGATTACAGCAGCACCCGCCCCGATCCGCTGCGCGAAGGCCATCCGGCTGGTGCACAGCCCTTGCCGCCCGGCGCCTCGGCACTGGTCGCCACCGGCTACATTGCCAACCAGCCCGGTTGGCAAGCCGCCCCCCATGTTGGCAATATCGGCTTTATTCCCGACGCCGACGGCGTGTTGCGCCGGGTGCCCTTGCTGACCAGCTACCAGGGCCAGGCGTATCCCGCGCTGGCGCTGGCGCTGCTGCAAAGCTGCTGCCAGGCGCCAGCCAGCCTGGGCCAGGGCGCGGTGTTGCGTGTCCCCTACCGGCGCGACTGGAATGCTTACACGGTGGTGTCCGCCGCCGACATCCTGGCCGAACGCATTGCTGCGCATAGTGCAAGCGGGCGCATGGTGCTGGTTGGCTCCTCCGCGCTGGGCCTCGGCGACCGCGTGGCGACCCCGCTGGCGCCCAACCGCCCCGGTCTCGGGGTGCAGGCGGAACTGCTGTCTGCGCTACTGGACGTGCAGGCCGGCCAGCAGCCGACGCCATTGCCCGGCCGGCTGCTGGCGGCACTGTATGCCGGACTCAGCACACTGCTGGTGATGGCCGCCTTGCAGCGGCTGTCCGCCAGCGCCGGCGTGGCCGCGCTGGCGGCGGCGGCGCTGCTGTGGCTGGGGCTGGCGTATCTGATCACGCCGCACGACCCGATGCTGGTCACGACCGGGCCGCTGGCCAGTCTGGCTTTCCTGCTGGCAGTGGCAGTACCCTATCAATGGCAGCAGGCCCAGCGCCGCTCGCATCACCTGCTGGGCACGCTGCGTCAATACGTGGCGCCATCCGTGGTGCTGCAGTTGCTGCGGCAGGACCTCAAGGACCCGCTGCAACCGCGCCACCTGGATGTCACCACCCTGATTGCCGATATGGAGGGCTATACCAGCCACGTCGAATCGCTGCCACTGGAACAGGGCGCATTGCTGACCCGCAGCTTCCTGGCCTGCCTGACAGAGCCGGTAATCGCCCACCAGGGGACGCTGGACAAGTACACCGGCGACGGCCTGGTCGCGTTCTGGGGCGCGCCGCTGCCGCAAGACCAGCATGCCGATCTGGCACTCGATGCCGCCGAGGACATCTTGCGCCGCGTGCGCAGCTTCAGCCAGCAGCGCGAAGCAGCAGGGCATGCGCCACTACGGGTCAGGATAGGGATTGAAAGCGGCCCTGCCATGGCAGGGGATTTTGGCACCAGCTTCCGCAGCATTTATACTGCGGTCGGCGACAGCGTCAACACCGCATCCCGGCTGGAACAGGCAGCACGCGATTTTGCGCACGATGTCATTGTGGGCGCCGGCACGGTCGCGCGGGCACGCCGCCATCAGTTTATGCTACTCGGTGAACGTCAGCTGCGCGGCAAGGAAAAAACGACGACTCTTTATACCATTACGCCCAGCATGAATACTGCAGTTTTACCTGTCAAGGCGCCGTCAGCATGATGCGCCGCCTCCTTCGCAGCGCCGCGCTGCTGGCCATGCTGCTGCCGCCGCTGGCCGCTCACGCCCAGGATGACGGCGACGGCACCCGGGATCTTTATCGCGACGCGCTGCGGTCGATTGCCGAGGGCCGTCGCGACGACGCCAGCGACACCCTGCGCCGCGTGATCGAGCAGGAACCACTGCACGCCGGCGCCTGGCTGGACCTGGCACTGATCCAATGCGCACTGGGCCATGCGGCCGAAGCCGAGCGCCTATTCCGCGCCACCGAAGAGCGTTTTGCGCCACCGCCGGCGATCCGCGAGCTGATCGCGCAATCGCGCGCAGCCGGCTGCCAGGGCTGGACGCCACGCTCACAGTACAGCATCACGCTGGCGCGCGGCATCGACCAGAACGTCAATCAGGGCGCCGATAGCGCCACCTATCTGCCACCAGGGTCGTCCGACGGCGGCCTGGTGTTGCTGCCGGACTTTCTGCCCCAGCACGACCAGTACAGCCTGGTCTCGGCAGACTATATCCGCGACCTGACGCCGAACGGCACCCAGGGTTTCCTGCTGGCCCAGGATCGCCGCAACGATACCCTGAGCAGCTACAACAGCGCGACGCTGTTTGCTGGCGTTGACACCCCATGGCGGTATCGCGACTGGAAGCTGCGCACCACCGTTACCGTCGGCGTGACCACGTTGGGCGGCGCCATGTATCAGAAGCAGCTGCAGTTGCAGGGGCAGCTGACGCCGCCGGTACCCTTGCCTGACACGCTGCAGTTTTCGGTGACCAGCGGCATTACGCACGTCGATTACCAGACGCTGGCCAATTTCCGCGGCAATACCGCAGAATTACGTGGCCAGCTGGTCTACCGCGCCGGCAACCATTACGCCAGCGCCAGCCTGGGTCTGTTGAACGACCGCGCCAGCCAGAACCGGCCGGGCGGCAACCGCCATGGCAGCAGCCTGGCGCTGCAATGGCGCTGGCTGCTGCCGGCCGCCACCACCGGGGAACTGGGCTACACGCGCCAAACCTGGCAGAGCCAGAGCGCCTACGCCCCGGGCCTGATCGATCAGGTGCGCAGCCAGGCCATGCAAGTGTGGCGCGCCGGCCTGACCTACCCGCTCACCGCCAACCAGAATTTGCTGGTGGAAGTGCGGCGGGTGCAAAATCAGGAAAATATTTCGATCTTTCAGTACAATGACCGCCAACTGCAGTTGAGCTGGCAATGGTTGAGTCCGTAATGAAAGAAAACATGGTTGATCAGGCTACATTGGCGACAGCAGCCGAGCTACCGGCAGCGCAGCGGCCGCCCGATTTGCACATTCACCTGCGCAAAATCCATCTGCTGGAGCACCTGAACGACGACGAAATGACGATGGTCAAGGCGCAGTTGCGCCTGCGCGGCCATAACAAGCGCGATATGGTGCTGCACAAGGGCGGCAGCGGCGACGGCCTGCTGTTCTTGCTGGCCGGCCAGTTGCAAGTGGTCGACATCACCGAAGACGGCCGCGCCATTGGCCTGCGCATGCTGGCGCCGGGCGATTTTTTTGGCGAAATTGCCCTGATTAACAATTCCACCCGCTCTGCCTCGGTGGTGGCAACCACCGACGTGCTGGTGGCCTTTCTGCCAGCGCCGCTGGCCATGCATCTGTTCTCGCACTCGCCGTCCGTGGCGCAAAAAATGCTGCAACACCTGGCGCAGAAGATCCAGCGCGACTCCGAGTTCCGCGCCCTGCTCAGCATCAACAACACCGCGCGCCGGATTTACAATTATCTGCTGCTGTTGCGCACCCATATCAACGGCGAGGATATCGTCGATAACATGCCCACCCACCAGGATGTGGCCAATATGATCAATACCAGTCGCGAAACCGTCACGCGCACGCTGCTGATGTTGATCCAGCAAGGCGTGGTGCGCAAGGAAGCCCACCGGCTGCTGATTCTCGACTTGCCGGCACTGCAGAAATTGGGCCAAACCGTCAGCTAGCAGACAGCGTAACAAGCTGTTACAAAATATCAAGCTTGCAAGGGCATGCGTTATAATCCGTCGCTTACCTTTGCAGATCACTATGACTTTTCCTGTACTCTTCCTCCAGCCGCGCGCCCGGCTGAACGGCGCATGAGCGCCATGCTCCGTGCCCTGTGGCACCACCGCAGCTTCGTGTTCGGCAGCGTACAACGGGAATTCCAGTCCAAATATCGCAACACCATGCTCGGTGCGGCGTGGACCGTGCTGAATCCGCTGGCCATGATCCTGGTCTACACGCTGATCTTCTCCCAGGTGATGCAGAGCCGTCTGCCCGGCGACGCCAGCCGCTACGGCTATAGCATCTACCTGTGCGCCGGTGTGCTGAGTTGGGGGCTGTTTGCAGAAATCACCAGCCGCGGCCAGAACATGTTTCTGGAACAGGCCAATCTGTTAAAGAAAATCAGCTTCCCGCGCATCTGCCTGCCGGTCATCGTGGTGCTGAATGCGCTGGTCAATTTCGGCATCATTTTCAGCCTGTTCACGGTTTTCCTGATGGTCACCGGCCAGTTTCCGGGCGCCGTCTTCCTGCTGGTGCTGCCCTTGCTGCTGTTGCAGGTGGCGCTGGCCATCGGTCTCGGTCTGATCCTCGGCGTACTGAATGTTTTTTTCCGTGACATCGGCCAGTTTTTCCAGATCTTTATCCAGTTCTGGTTCTGGTTCACGCCCATCGTCTACCCGGCCAGCATCTTGCCGGCCGAGTTGCGTCCCTGGCTGGCCTGGAATCCGATGGCTGCCGTGATCCAGGGCTACCACAACATCCTGCTGACCGGCAGCGCACCGGCGTGGGACACCCTGCTGCCAGCTGCCGTGCTGGCAGTGCTGTTGTGCGCACTGGGCATGCGCCTGTTCCGCAAACGTGCTGGCGAAATGGTGGATGAACTCTGATGGGCGCGATTACCGTTAGCAAACTGGGCAAAGCCTATAAACAATATCCGAACCGTTGGGCCCGACTGGCCGAATGGCTGTTGCCCCAGCATCGTCCGCAACACCAGCTGAAGTGGATTTTGCAGGACATCGAATTCCATGTGGCAGCAGGCGAGGCAGTCGGCCTGATCGGTGTCAATGGCGCCGGCAAAAGCACGCTGCTCAAGCTGATCACCGGCACTACCCAGCCGACCACCGGCAGCGTCTACATGGAAGGCCGGGTCGCCGCCCTGCTGGAACTGGGCATGGGTTTCCACCCGGACTTCAGCGGCCGCCAGAACGTGATCATGGCCGGCCAGCTGCTGGGTCTGCGCGTGGAGGAGATTCACCAGCTGATGCCGGCGATCGAGGCCTTTGCCGAAATCGGCGATTACATCGACCAGCCGGTGCGCGTGTATTCCAGCGGCATGCAGATGCGGCTGGCGTTCAGTGTCGCCACTGCACGCCGTCCGGACATCCTGATCGTCGACGAAGCACTGTCGGTTGGCGACACCTATTTCCAGCACAAGAGCTTTGAGCGGATTCGCCAGTATCGTGCGGCCGGTACCACGCTGCTGCTGGTGTCGCACGACAAACAGGCGATCCAGTCGGTCTGCGACCGCGCCATCCTGCTGGACGGCGGACGCCTCAGCCGTCAGGGTCCGCCGGAAGAAATCATGGATTACTACAACGCCATGATTGCCGAGCGCGAGAATGCCACCGTGCGCGTGGCAGAGCTGGAAGATGGCAAGAAGCAGACGACCTCGGGCACCGGCGAAGCCACCGTCAGCGCCATCGCCCTGCTGGACGATGGCGGTGCGGCCGTGGAAGTCGTGGATGTCGGCGCCGCCGTCACACTGCAGGTGACCGTGGCTGCGCGCGCCGCCATTCCGCGTCTGGTGCTGGGCTATATGATCAAGGACCGCCTGGGCCAGGTCATGTACGGCACCAATACCGACCTGAAGCAGTTGCCGCTGGACGATGTACAGCCGGGTCAGCGGATCACGTACCGCTTCAGCTTCCCGATGAACCTGGGCGCGGGCACCTATTCGGTGGCCACCGCCCTCGTCAGCACCGACACGCATCTGGTCAACAACTACGAATGGCGCGACCTGGCGCTGGTGTTCACGGTGGTGAACATGCGCCGTCCGCATTTCGAGGGCACGGCCTTCCTCGATCCGGTTATAGAAATCCATCATCCATGAGCTTTATCTCCTACGCCCAAAACGCTGAAGACGTCCTGCTGTGGCGCGCGCTCAAGCACGTCCCGGCCGGCTTTTACATCGACGTCGGCGCCAACGATCCGGAAGAGCATTCGGTCACCAAGGCGTTCTACGACGCCGGCTGGCACGGTATCAATATCGAGCCGATGCCGTCGTATCACGAAATTTTCCTGCAAGCCCGTCCGCGCGACATCAACCTGGCGGTCGCCTGCGGCGCCGAAGAAGGTCGCATCACGCTGTTCGATACGCCTTCGGTCAACGGCTGGGCCTCGACCGATGCCAGCACTGCCCGCGCCCACCGTGACGAAGGCATCGAGGTGGTCGAAGTACAAGTGCCGCTGCGCACGCTGGCAGGCATCTGCGCCGAGCACGCGCCAGGACCGATCCACTTCCTCAAAATCGATGTGGAAGGCTTTGAGGGCGAAGTGCTGCGCGGCATGGACCTGCAACGCTGGCGCCCTTGGCTGCTGGTGATTGAAGCGACCCTGCCCAACAGCCGCGTCACCAACCACGCCAGCTGGGAGCCGCTGGTCACGCCCCACGGCTATCAATTCGCTTACTTCGACGGCCTCAACCGCTACTACGTGGCGCAGGAACACCCGGAACTGCTGGCCGCGCTCAGCGTGCAGGCCAATGTGTTCGACGACTACATCTTCCACCACCTCGACAAGGCCTGGCGCCGCGCCACCGCCGCCGACCTGAGTACCGCCGACGCCAGCCAGCGCGCCGAGGCTGCCGAGGCTGAACTGGCGCAGGCGCGCGCCTTGCTGGCCGACGCCCGCGCCCAGACCGCCGCCGCGCAAGAGCAGTACCATGCGCTGGCCGCCGCATTGCAGGAAGCCGAACGCGCCAGCAAGCTGGTGCAGGACCACGCCGATGCGGCCGAAATCAGCCGCCGCGACACCGCCGCCTGGGCGCTGCAGCTGCAAGACCAGTTGAACGCAACCTACGCCAGCCTGTCGTGGAAACTGACCAAGCCACTGCGCCTGGTTGGCCGCTACAGCAAGCTGGAAGCGCTCGTGCCACCACTGCGGCGCGTGCTGCGCGCCAGCCTGGTGTCGCTGGCCAAGCGCCCCGCCGTACGGCGTCTGGTGCTGGCCGTGTTGCGCCGCTTTCCAGCGCTGGACCAGCGCGTCGTCGGCTGGTATTCCCGCCTGCGCGGCAGCAGCAGCCTGGCGCCTGTGCCACCGGGTGTGCCGCCGGCACAGGCCATGATGTCGCAGTCGGCGCGCCGCGTGCTGGCCGACCTGCAGCGTTCCCGATCCAACTCCTGAGCACCGATTATGCGTATCGTTATTGACTTGCAGGCCAGCCAGAACGGCGCTGCCGCCGATCCCGCCGCCGTGGTGGCGCTGGCGCAGGCGGTGGTGCGCGCCGCCACCAGCCACACCATCATCCTGCTGATGCACGCCCGCTATGGCGCCAGCATCGACGCCCTGCGGCTGGCCTTCGGGCCGCTGCTGCCAGCCGAACAGCTGTGCATCTTTGAAGCACCGGCCGGCCACAGCGTCTGGAGCCAGCGTGCTGCCGACGCCCTGCGCGACACGCTGCTGGCCGACCTGCGCGCCGACCTGGTGTGGACCCCCGGGGTGTTCGACTGCGGTGCCGCCGCCCTGCTGCCAACGGTGACCGGCTGCAGCGCGCCGGCTGTTTACACAGTGGCCTCGGCGGCTGCGCTGGCGGCGCCGCCAGCCAGCGACGCGCCAGCCACCGCAGCCTTCTACCGCCAGCAACAGGCGCTGCGCCAGGCGCAGCTGCTGACCGCTGCCGACGCTGCCACCGCCGAGGCCCTGCGCGCTGCGGCGCCTGGCGTCAAGGTGGTGCAGGCGGCCACTGCCGAAGCGCTGTTGCAAGCCTTTGCCGCAGTGCCGGCCGCCAGCGTGACCGCGCCGCCGGGCAAGCCGCGCCTGGCCTATCTGTCGCCGCTGCCGCCGCAACAATCCGGCATTGCCGACTACAGCGTGGAACTGGTGGCGCAGCTGGAACAATTCTATGACATCGAACTGATCGTCGAACAGCCCGATGCCTGCGCGCCCCACCTGCAAGCCTGCTATACGCTGCGCGACGTCGCCTGGTTCGAGGCCCACGCACAGCAGTACCAACGCGTGCTCTACCACTTTGGCAACAACGGCGTGCATCAGCACATGTTCGAGCTGCTGCGCCGCTATCCCGGCGTGGTGGTGCTGCACGACTTTTTCCTCAGCGGCGTGCTGGATAATATGGAGCGTGACGGCTATTTGCCGCAGGCCTTCCTCAACGCCCTGTACGAGTCGCACGGCTACACCGGTCTGCAAACACATCAGCGCCAGGGGCGCAATCCATCGATCTGGCAATTCCCTTGCAACAAGGGCGTGCTGGATCACGCCACCGGCGTCATCGTCCACTCCGAGTTCTCGCGCCGACTGGCACAGCAGTGGTACGGCAGCGACACCGACGTCTTGTGGCGCAGCGTACCGCTGATCCGGGGCTTGCCGGCCGGCCATCAGCCCGCGCAGGCGCGCCAGCAGGCGCGCGCGGACCTGGCCCTGGCCGACGACAGCTTCATGATCTGCAGCTTTGGCATGATGGGCGTGACCAAGCTCAACGATGTATTGCTGGAAGCCTTCCTGGCGTCGCCGCTGGCGGCCGATCCGCGCTGCCAGCTGGTCTTTGTCGGGGCTGCCGATCCGGGCCTGTATGGGCGCGAGATCGGTCGCAGCATTGCCGCCAGTGCGGTGGCCGGCCGCGTGCACATTACCGGCTTCGTCAGCACCGAGCAATACGCCACCTACCTGGCGGCAGCGGACGCCGCCGTACAGCTGCGCAGCAAGACCCGCGGCGAAACCTCAGCCTCGGTACTGGATTGTCTGCTGTATGGCCTGCCGACGGTGGTCAACGCCCACGGCTCCAGCGCCGACCTGCCAGACAGTGTGCTGGTCAAGCTGGACGATGAATGCAGCAGTGCCGCACTGGGCGCCGCCCTGACCCGACTGCACGGCGACGCCGCCGGCCGCCAGGCACTGGCGGCGCGCGCGCGCGCTTATCTGCAGGCGCACCATGCGCCGCAGCAAGTCGGCCCACGGTTCCGCGACGCCATCGAGCAACTGACTGCCGCAAGCCCGCTGAACCACTACGCCACGCTGGTCGAGGCATTGCGCCGTCTGCCGCCCCCGGGCGAAACGGAATTGATGGATGCGGCCGAAGCGATCGCCGCCAACCGTCTGCCCAGCGCGCCGCGCCAGATGTTCGTCGATATTTCCGCGCTGGTACAGGCCGACCTGAAGACCGGCATCCAGCGGGTGGTGCGCAGCATCCTGCTGGGCCTGATCGAGACGCCGCCGCCAGGCTACCGCATCGAGCCGGTCTATAGCGACGGCGGCAACCGTCCGTACCGCTACGCCCGCCGCTACACGCTCGACCTGCTGGGCTGCCCGCCGATGGCGCTGGAAGACGCGCCGCTGGAAGTGCGGACTGGCGACATGTTCCTCGGCCTCGACCTGTTTACCAATGGCACCGCGCAAAACCACGCGCGTCTGCTCGACATGCGCCGCCGCGGTGTGCAGATGTATTTCGTGGTCTACGACCTGCTGCCGGTGTTGCGTCCGGACGTCTTCCCGCTCGGTGCACAAGGCTATTTTGCCGACTACCTCGACACCATCGGCGCCGTCTCCGACGGCCTGCTGTGCATCTCGCGCGCCGTGGCCGATGAGCTGCACGACTGGCTGGCGACACGCCCCAACCGCAGCCGCCGCGATCCCTTGCAACTGGCTTATTTCCACTTGGGTGCCGATATCGACGCCAGTGCGCCGAGTTTCGGCCTGCCGGACAACGCCGCGCAGGTACTGGCCCATATTGCTGCCCGCCCGAGTCTGCTGATGGTCGGCACTATCGAGCCGCGCAAGGGCCAGGCGCAGGCAGTCGAAGCCTTCAACCTGTTGTGGCAACAAGGCGTCGACGCCAACCTGGTGATCGTCGGCAAGCAAGGCTGGATGATGGACGCGCTGGCTGAGCAGTTGCGCCAGCATCCGGAAAGCCAGCAACGCCTGTTCTGGCTGGCGGGCGTCTCCGATGAGATGCTGCTGAAGTTATACCAGTCCTGCTCGGCGCTGCTGGCTGCCTCGATCGGGGAAGGCTTCGGCCTGCCGCTGATCGAGGCAGCACAGCACGGCCTGCCGATCATCGCCCGCGATCTGCCGGTCTTCCGGGAAGTCGGCGGCCAGCACGCGTATTACTTCGACGCCGCTGACGCTGCCGCACTGGCTGCCACCCTCAAGGACTGGCTGGCGTTGCACGCCGCTGGCGAGGCGCCGCAGTCGGCCGGCATGCCGTGGTTGACCTGGAAAGACAGCACGCAGCAACTGCTGCAGGCGGTGACGCAACAGCGCTGGTATCGCCACTTGGCACCCGCCACCACAGGAACCGTATGAGCCAGCTTACTTCAGTCCACGGCGGTATCGCCGTGGTGATTCCCAGCTACCGTGTCACCGCCCACATTCTTGGCGTGCTGGCCGCCATCGGCCCGGAGGTGAGCCGCATCTACGTGGTGGACGACCTTTGCCCGGATGGTTCCGGTGCGCTGGTGCGCGAGCAATGCCGCGACCCGCGCGTGACGGTGCTGTGCCACGCACAGAATCAGGGCGTCGGCGGCGCTGTCATGAGCGGTTACCGGGCGGCGATTGACGACGGCATGCAAGTCATCGTCAAGGTCGACGGCGACGGCCAGATGGACCCGCGCCTGGTCCCGCGCTTTGTTGCCCCGATCCTCAACGGCGAAGCCGACTACACCAAGGGCAACCGTTTCTTCGACCTGGAACAAATCCACCAGATGCCCAAGATGCGCCTGTTTGGGAACGCCGTGCTATCGCTGATGACCAAGCTGTCGTCCGGCTACTGGGACTTGTTCGATCCCACCAACGGCTACACGGCCATCCACGCTGATGTCGCCCGCCATCTGCCGTTCAGCAAGATCAGCCAGCGCTATTTTTTTGAAACCGATATCCTGTTTCGCCTGAATACCTTGCGCGCGGTGGTGCAGGACGTGCCGATGGACGCGCAGTACGGCGATGAAGTCAGCAATCTGAAGATCTCCAGGATCGTCACCGAGTTCCTCGCCAAACACAGCCGCAATTTCATCAAACGGCTGTTCTATAACTACTATCTGCGCGACATGTCGCTGGCGTCGCTGGAGCTGCCGCTGGGGCTGGGCCTGCTAGGCTGGGGCACCGTCTATGGCATCAGCCACTGGATCGCTTCGGCCAAGGCCGGGATTGCCACCGCGCCCGGCACCGTCATGTTGTCGGCCCTGCCGGTACTGATGGGCGCGCAGCTGGTGCTGGCCTTCCTTGCGTACGACATCGCTGCCGTGCCACGCCGCGCCATCCATCGCCTGACGGGGTATCGCCGTGATTGATCTGCTGCGACCACCGCGCCAGTTTGTGCTCTACCTGATCGGTGGCGTGCTGAGCGCCGCACTGGACGTCGGCCTGATGCAGTTGCTGATCATCGGCGGCATGGCGCAACTGCTGGCAGTCAGCCTGGGCTTCATCGCCGGCTTCCTGTTTAACTACAGCTTTCACGCCCGGCTGACCTTCCGCCACGCCAGCCGCACGGCCTTCGTGCGCTACATCTTGCTGGTCGGCGCCAATTATTTGCTGACCATGGCGATTGTGGCGCTGGCTTTGGGCCTGGGCGGCAGCGCCCTGGCCGGCAAGCTGGTGGCGCTGCCACTGGTGGCTGCGAATGGCTATTTGCTGGGCAAGCATTGGGTCTTTGCCAAGGACGCCAGCGCATGAACGCACCTGCCACCACTGTTCACACCGAACGGCGCGCCGAACGGCAATCCTTGCTGATATTTGGCGCCGTGCTGCTGGCGGTTTTCGTCTACCTGGTGCTGCGCAACCGCGGTGCACTGCCGATGGTGTTTGCCGACGAATGGTTGTACAGCCAGTTCGCCCGCCTGCGCCCGCTGGCCGAGAGCACGCTGCCATCCTACCTCTACCTGGGCCTGTTCAGCGCCACCTCAGCCTGCGGCGCCGGCTTCCTTGGCTGCGCCCGCCTCGGCAATGCCGCGCTGTTCGTGCTGGCCGCGCCCTTCATTTACCTGGTGGCGCGGCCGATCACCGGGCGCCCTGCCGGCATGGCGGTGGCGGTGGCCAGCATCCTCGGCGCGGTGAATTCCTACACGGCGTATTTCATGCCGGAGGCCATGTACTTCCTGTGCTTCTGGGTGCTGAGCTGGGCCGTGCTGATGCGCATTGGCGGCACCGGCATGGTAGGCGGCCTGGTTACCGGCGTGCTGCTAGGGATGATGAGCCTGGTGAAGGTGCATGCACTGTTCCTGCTGCCGGCGCTGTTCGTCTATGCGCTGTGGCGCGGCTGGCGCGACGGCAGCCTGTTAACCGGACTACGCTGCGCGCTGGTGCTGAGCGCCGCCATGCTGGCCACCAAGTATGCACTGGGCTGGCTGCTGGCCGGCCAGGCCGGTCTCGATCTGTGGGGTGCGTTCTACGGCAGTCATGCCAGTAACAAGAGCGGTAGCATGCTGGAACGCCTGCTCACGCCGGCGCTGTGGAATCTGTACGGCCACGCAATGGCGCTGATGGTGCTGTTTGCTTTGCCCTTGCTGGCGTTTGCTGTCGCCGCCATCAGCCCGCTGGCCCGTACTGCCAGCGCTGCGCACGGCCGCGCCGCGCTGGTCTACACCGTCCTGACGCTGGGCGCCACGCTGGGCATGACCGTGGTCTACACCGCCTCGATTGCCGACGCCGGTCCACTGGAAGGCGTGCGCCTGCATCTGCGCTATTACGATTTCACCTTCCCGCTGCTGGCGATCGCTGCCGCCTCGCCGCTGCTGGGCACGCAACTACAGCGCCGCTGGCGCTGGCTGCTGGCGCTGCTGGGCGGCGGATTGCTGCTTGCCGCCACCTTCAAATTATTGCCAACCTTCCAGCTGTCGTATGTCGACAGCCCGGAACTGGCCAGCGCTGGCGCCACCCGCAGCACGCTGCACCAGCTGGTGTTGCTGCAACTGGCTGTCATCGGCGCCTGGTGCTATCGTCCGCAGCTCGGCCGCGCCGGCTACCTGTGGCTGGTGCTGCCGGCCTTTGTCCTGTGCGCCATGCAGGCCAGTGCGCTGCGCCTGGCGCAAGCCCGCAAGGCCGACAGCTATGACCGCGCCGGCGTGGCAGCGCAGCAGCAACTGACGCCGTCGCAGCGCGACCGCCTGATGCTGGTCGGCGACGAGGGCGCTGGTTTGCCACGCGCCCTGTTCCATATCGACCGCGCCGACACCCAGATCATGCCGCTGCCGCCTGGTACACCACTGCAAGCCAGTCTGCTGCCACGCGGCATCGAACACCTGATGGTGATCGGCCAGCACCAGTTGCCGCCCGAACTGGCCCCGCAGGTGCAAACCGCCGACTATACGCTGACCTATCTGCCGGCATCCCGCGTGGTGCAGCAGGTGGTGTTTGCGCTGCCAGCGCGCGATGACACATTGAGCGGATTCGAAGGACTGTTCGAGCGCGAACCGTGGGGCAGCTGGTCCAATGGCAAGCGCGTGGTGCTGCATTTCACCAGGGCGCTGCCGCGCAATATGACCGTGTTTCTCAACGCCAGTGCCTTTGGCCCCAACGCCGGCCAGGAATTCACGCTGCAGGTCGGCCCGCAACAGCGCAGCTTCAGGCTGGCCGGCCAGTTGAGCGAGCATACTTTCCGGCTCACCAGCGATGGCTTGCAGCACACCCTGGTGATTGAAATACCGCAGCCGGTGTCGCCTTCGCAACTGGGCCAGGGCGGCGATACCCGCGAACTGGGCATGGCCCTGATTTACCTTGAAGTCGGCGAAATTGCTGCGCCGGCACATACCGCTGCACCCAACTGAAGAAGACTATATGATTATCGGTAACGGCTTACTGGCCCGGGCTTATGCTCCTTACTTAGCAGACAACCAGGACGTGCTTGTGTTCGCCTCGGGCGTATCGAACTCGCGCGAGACCGATCCGGAAGAATTCGCGCGCGAACGTCGCATGCTGGAAAAAGCGCTGGCCCAGGGCAAGCAGCTGGTGTACTTCAGCAGTTGCTCGATTGCCGATCCGGATCAGGCCAACGCCCCCTATGTGCTGCACAAGCAGGCGCAAGAGCAACTGATCGCCGAGCGCGCCAGCCGCTATGCGATTTTCCGGCTGCCGCAGGTCGTCGGCCGGATCGACAACCCGCACACGCTGACCAACTACCTGTACCAGACCATTTCCAGCGGCGACGTCTTCCACGTCTGGACCAAGGCGCGCCGCAACCTGATCGACGTCGACGACGTGGCGGCGATCGGCGCGCGGCTGCTGCAACGTGGCGACGCCAACAACCGCGTCACCAATATCGCCTGCCCTTACTCGGTGGCGATTCTTGATCTGGTGCGCATCTTCGAGGCAGTCATGGACCGTCGCGCCTACTTCGACCTGATCGAATCGGGCGGCAGCTACCAGATCGACGTTGCGCTGGCCATGTCTGCCGCCGCCGAGGCCGGTATCATCATCGATGACAACTATATCAACCAACTGATACGGAAATACTATGCCGACTGAGACCGCCCCATACCTGTCGTTCGTGATCCCGGTATATGGCAGCGAAAAAGTGCTGCCAGAGCTGGTGTCGCGCCTGAATGACGTCATGCAAGAGATGCCGGAAACGCGCCAGAACTACGAAGTCATTTTCGTCTGCGACCAGTCGCCGGACCGCAGCTGGCAGGTGATCCAGCAACTGTCGGCGCAACATCCGTGGGTGCGCGGCATCCTGCTGCGGATGAATGCCGGTCAGCACAATGCGCAGATGGCCGGGTTTGCCGAGGCGCGCGGCCAGATCATCATGACCATGGACGACGACCTGCAGCATTCGCCGTCCGATATCCCGACGCTGCTGGCCGAGCTGGCAAAGGGACGTGACGTGGTCTACGCGCGCTTCAAAAACCGCCAGCACGCCAGCTGGAAGATCTGGGGCAGCCGCCTGAATGACAAGGTGGCTGGCTACCTGATGAACAAGCCCGCCAACCTTTACCTGTCGCCGTTCCGCGCCATGCGCGCTGCCATCGTGCGTGACATTCTGCGCTACACCGGGCCGTATGTGTATGTTGACGGCCTGATCCTGTCGATGACGCGCAATATCGGCACTGTCGAAGTGGAACACCACGACCGCTTTGCCGGCGATAGCGGTTACAGCCTGCGCAAGTCGATTTCGCTGTGGCTGAAAATGGCCACCAACTTCTCGATCGTGCCATTACGGCTGACCTCGTTTGCCGGACTGGCGATGGCAGGTGCCGGCTTCCTGATGGCGGTGCTGCTGGTGATCCAGAAATTCACGCTGGATGCCATGCCGACCGGCTGGTCGTCGCTGATCGTCACCATCCTGATGATCGGCGGCGTGCAGCTGGTGGCGCTGGGCATGCTGGGAGAATACCTGGGACGCGTGCTGCTGACGCTGAACTCGCGGCCGCAGTACGTGATCGGCGAAACGGTCGGCCTGGCCAAGCAAGCGGAGGACCCTGTCTGATGCAGCAATTTCTTCTGTACTGCCTGTGCGGCGGGCTCGGCGTCAGTACCGACTACCTGGTGTTTTACCTGAGCGTGACGGCCGGCCTGTGGTACCAGGGCGCCAACCTGCTGGGCTACCTGGCCGGCACACTGCTGAGTTTTGCGCTGAACCGCGTGCTGACCTTCAAGATGCGCGATCGCGTGGCACAGCGCCTGCTCATGTTCCTCGGCGTGGCAGCCGTGGGTTTCTGCGCCTCGGCTGCGCTGCTATGGGTGCTGGTGCAACTGCTGGATGTCGATCCCCGCATTGCCAAGTTGCTGACGCTGCCGCTGGTAGTGGTGCTGCAATTCAGCCTGAACCGCCGACTTACCTTTAACGCCGCGCACCGTGCCGCGCGCTCCGACTGAGACTGATATGACGAACAATTTTGATGCTGTAATCGTTGGCGCCGGCTTTACCGGCCTGACCTCCGCCCTGCAACTGGCGCGCGCCGGCAAACGGGTGCTGGTGCTGGAAGCCGACAGCGTACCCGGCGGCCTGGCCGGCACCTTTGACTTCAAGGATGGCGTGACCATCGAGAAGTTCTACCACCACTGGTTTGACAACGATGTCTATGTGCCACAACTGGTGCGCGAACTGGGCATGGAGGGCGACGTGGTGATCATGCCGTCCAAAACCGGCATGTATTTCAATGGCCGCCACTGGCGTTTGTCGACCCCGCTGGACCTGCTGCGCTTCACCCCGCTGCCATTCATCGACCGCATCCGCCTCGGCCTGATGGTGTTCAAGGTGCGCAAGGTCAAGGACTGGAAGTCGATCGAACACCTGACCATTCGTGAATGGCTGGAGCCGCTGTGCGGCAAAAATGCTTATCGGGTAGTCTGGCAACCCTTGATCGAGAACAAGTTCTCGGTGGTGGCCGACGCGGTCAATGCGGTCTGGATGTGGAAGAAGCTGGTGCTGCGCGGCAGCACCCGCGACGCCAAGGGCGGCGAGCAACTGGCCTACTTCAAGGGCGGCTTCGGTCGCCTGGCACAGGCGATGGCAGATGAGATCACTCGCCTCGGCGGCGAGGTCCGCTACAGCACGCCGGTGACCGGCGTTACGGCAGCAGATGGCCGCATTACCGCCATGCACACCCCGGCTGCCAGCGTCAGCGCGCGCGAATACCTGCTGACGCCGGCATTCCCGATCGTTGCCGACATCTTGCAGGGCCAGGCCGACGACGCCTGGCTGGCCTCGCTGCGCCGGGTCGGCTATCTGGCCAATCTGTGCCTGGTGCTGGAGCTGGACCGCAGCCTGTCCGATACGTACTGGATCAACGTCAACGACCCGGGCTTCCCGTTTGTCGGCGTGATCGAGCACACCAACTTTGACAGCCCGGCCAACTATGACGGCAAGCACATCGTGTTCCTGTCACGCTACCTGCCGAAAGCCGATCCGCTGTGGCACTACAGCGACGCTGACTACCTGGCGTTCGCGCTGACCCATGTGCAGCGCATGTTCCCCGAGTTCAAGCGCGAGTGGATTGCCGAATACCGGGTCTGGCGCGCCGACTATGCACAACCGATCACCGAGCGCGGCTACTCCGACTATGTGCCCGGCCGCAGCACGCCGTTCAGCAACGCCACCATCAGCACCATGGCGCAGATTTATCCGGAAGACCGCGGCACCAACTACGCCATCCGCGAAGGCAAGTCCGTCGCGGCCGAGCTGATCCAGCGGCTGGGAGCCTGAACCATGACCGGACTGCTGCCCCAGGGCGCCTGGCGCCGCGCGGCGCCGTATCTGCTGATCGCGGTAGCCACCATCTTGCTATTCTGCTGGCTGGGCAAACGTCCTGGCGAACGCGTCGGCGACGGCTCCGAGTATTACGCCATGTTTTATGCCTGGGACGAAGGTCAGCGCCCGTGGATGGACACTGCCGCCAACGCAGCCTATGACAAGTTACAGCGTAGCACCGAGGTGGTAGGCCTGGTGCCCCGGCCATGGTTCTACGAGGCGTTCAGCGAGTTAAGGGTCGGCAACACGACTGATTTCAACCATTTTTGGTTCTACAGCCTGCTGGCATTAGTGTGCCAGAAACTGGCCATGTTGCTGGGCATCAAACTATCGATCCATGCCAGCTTCCTGGCGCTGCATGGGGTGCTGATAGGCACCACCGTGGCAGCTGCTTATCACTACTACCGCCTGCGTGGCATGCTGGTCATGCTGCTGCTGATTTTTGCCTCGCCGCTACTGTGGTATCTGGATAAGGTGCACACCGAGCCATTTACCTTGTGCCTGCTGTTTATCGGCATGATGCAGATGCATCGCGCCCGTTACGCTGCTGCCGCATGGCTGTTTGCGCTGGTGTCGACGCAAAACCCCAGCTTTGCGCTGATTGCCGGCATCCCGTGGGCCTACCGCGTGCTGCTGCAGTGGCGCCAGCGCTTCAGCGGCAGTGAATTGCTGCTGCTGGCACTGGCGGCGGTCACCGTGCTGCTGCATCCGCTGTATTACGAAATGCGCTATGGGGTGGTCACGCCGCAGTTGCTGGCGGGTGGGGCCGCGCTTGGCAGCAACCTGTCGAGCTTTTATGTGTGGATACTTGATCCCGACCTCGGTCTGCTGCCGAACTGGCCGCTGGGCACGGCAGCACTGCTGGCGGCCGGGGCCCTGTGGTACTGGCGCCGCCGTTTCCCGCAAGCGCAGCCAGCAGCGCCACGCCAGGGCAGCAACTGGCCTGAAGCGGCGTTTCTGCTGGCCTATGTGCTGATCAATTTCTACGCGCAATCGTCGACCAGCAACCTTAATTCCGGCGCCACCCCCGGGCTGGCGCGCTATGCGCTGTGGTATATGCCGCTGGCATTCAGCTTGCTGTTATGGATCAGCGCGCAGTGCCCCTGGCGCACGGCGCGCGGCTACGCCCTGGCACTGGGCGTGCTGCTGTTGACCGGCGCCGCACTGCAGCGCTACAACCCACATACGCCGGAACAATATGTGACGCCGTCGCGGCTGTCATACCTGCTGCAGAGCAAGCTGCCTACCTGGTACAATCCGGCCCCGGAAATCTTCATGGAACGTTACTCCGGTCATGGTGAGGAGCGTGCGTATGATCTGATCGTCGGCCCTGATTGCCGCAAGATGCTGCTGATTTACCACGTCAACACACCGGGTGCCATGTCACCCAACCGCTGCCTGTTCGACAACGATAAGCTGAGCGCCTACCGGCGTGCGGTCCAGGCCCAGGTCCCCCAGCCTTATGGCTACGTCTACCTGAGCGATGCACAGGCCATGGGCATGCTGCTGAGCGTGTCGCCGGCGCCTTACAAGCTGGGCTTGCAGGATAGCGGTGGCTTTGTACTGGGGCGTGGCTGGGGCCAGCAAGAGCCTTGGGGCGTATGGTCGGTTGGCAAACGCGCCGAACTGAACTTCCCCTGCAGCGGCGAACAGTTCTACCGGGTTGACCAGCCCTTTGACGTCGCGCTGAAGATGGAACCCTATGGCCAACAAGCACTGACGCTGCGCGCCGGTGAACAAGTGCTGTGGCAAGGCCCGTTACGTGCCGGCGGCGCCGACATCCGCTTTACTGTGCCGCCCTCCAACTGCAAGCAAGGTGTGTCTCAGGTAGTGCTGGAGATCGCCAATCCGACCCGTCCGTCGGACGACGGCAAATCGGGCGATAATCGCGCGCTTGGTGTTTCGCTGTTTGGCCTGCAGTTCCTCGGGCAGACACCGTCGTTATGAACCGGCTCAGCGATGCGCGCGCAGTTGGCGGTTGAAATAATCGCCAACGTATAAATCGCCGTCGTAGCTCAGGTGATGCGTATCGCGGTACATCAGCTTGCCGTTGATGATGGCGTGGCATCGGCTGGCGTCACACAAAGGCGCCGCGCTGTCCAGCAGCTGGACTTGCGGGACATCCTTCAGCACCTGCGCCACCGCCGCCCGATGGGCGGCGGTTTTCTGTTCGAACTCAGCACGCGGAATACTGCAGTCGATCCGCGTTTTCGAGGTTGGCAGGCCGGCACGCGTAATACAACTGCGCGGATCAAAGTCCAATGCCGGCAAGTCATTGACCCAAATCACCGTGCGGCCACTCTCGACAAAGCGACGCAGCGTGGCGCGCAACAGTGCCACGCGTGCGCGGCCATCCGGCGTTTCATTCCCGAATTTTGCTGCGGTAGAAAAAATCACTGTGTGGACGCTGGCCGTCAATAGCGCAGCATCGAGCATGCGCGGTGTGGCTTGCTGATAAGGATCATCGCCAGCCGGCAAGCCATAGACGGGCTCACGGGTCCCCAGATACCACAGGTTGTCACCTTCCGCCCGGTAATGACGGCCGAGGCCTGCGGCAATGTGATACGCGTGACTGTCGCCCACCAGCGCCACAGTCGGTGGCTTGTCAGGTTGATCCAGCAAGCAATATTCTGCCAAGGTGTTGAACTGGTAGCGGCGCTTGCAGGCGGCAGCATTGGCGACGTCTTCGACCAACACCAGCGCCTTGGTCTGGGCGGCGTTGTCCACCACCGAACGGCGCATCGGCAATCCATCCTGCCAGTAGACCCACCCACCGAAGCCGCCCAAGGCAGCCACCGCCAGCACCAGGATGGCGACCTTGCGCCCACCATTAACGGGTTTGCGGAGCGGACGTTCAAGCAACTGGTAGGTCAGCCAGGCCAGCAGCACGGCAACACCCAGCGCGGCCACGCGTACTTTGCGACCGAGCACATCGCCTTCGAGAATATGCAGGTAAGACAGGATCGGCCAGTGCCACAGGTAAAGTGGATAACTAATCAGGCCGAACCATACCAGCAGTTGGTTGGCCAGCAGCTTGCGGTTGATCCAGGTGGCGGGCCCGGCGCCAATCAGCAGCGTCGCCCCTAGCACCGGCAGCAATGCCCACCAGCCGGGGAAGCGCTTGCCGGGAGCGGCCAGCAGCAGGCCCAGCACAATCAACAGCAGGCCGCCGGCGGCCAGCCACTGACGGGCACGGGGAGCGGCCAGGTCGATCAAGTGATCGCCATCAGCATGGCGCACGCCGGCCAGCAAGCCGATGCGGTAAACGCTCAGATGGGCCAGCAACGCACCAAGCAGCAATTCCCACATACGGCTGAGCGGCGAGTAAAACGTCGCAGTGGCATAGTGCCTGACACCGCCGAGATTAATCAGGAATGAGACGGTCATCAACAGCAGCACCAACTTCCACGGCGCCCAGCGGCGTCGGAAAGCCAGCAATAGCAGCGGCGGCCAGACAATGTAAAACTGCTCTTCGACCGCCAGTGACCAGAGGTGCAGCAGCGGCTTGGTATCGGCGGCCGTATCGAAATAACCAACCTCTCCCCACAGGAAGAAATTCGAGACAAAGCTCGCGCCTGCGAACATATGTTTGCCAAGCTGCTGGTACTCGTCCGGGAACAGTCCAAACCAGCCGAGCACAGCACAACTGGTCAGAACCAGCGCCAATGCCGGGAAAATACGGCGCACGCGGCGTGCGTAGAAGTCGGCAAAACTGAACTGTTGCGTTGCCATGCCCTTCAGCAAGATACTGCCGATCAGGTAACCCGAGATGACAAAGAATATGTCGACCCCGATGAAACCACCGGGCAGCAGCGTCGGAAACGCATGAAACACCACGACCGATAGCACGGCGATCGCGCGCAGGCCATCGATGTCCGCCCGATAGGCCGGATGCAGGGACACGCCTGACATGTCTACTGCTTGGGCGCGCCGCCCAGCAGGAAGGCCAGTTTAGGCTTGGCCTTGGTGATGGCGCCGCCAGCAGCTGGCGCCGCTGGTGCAGGTACTGCGGCCTTGGCCGGCTCGTACGGCTTGAGGAACCACGGATCGACCTTTTCGCGACGCGGCGGGCCACCGCCGCCCAAGCTGCGCGGTGGGCGCTCGGCGCTGGTGCGCGGGCCACGGCCGGCGTCTTCGCTGCGGCGCGGACGGCGTTCGCCGCGCTCGTCGGCAAAGGCCGGCGCCGGGTCGAAGCCTTGCGGCTCGCCGCGCTTGATGGTCTGCTTGATCAGTTTTTCGATATCGGCCAGCAGGCGCTCGTCCTTGTCCGAGTAGATCGAAATGGCGTCGCCCGAAGCGCCGGCGCGGCCGGTGCGGCCGATGCGGTGCACATAATCTTCGGCGTTGTACGGCAGGTCGTAGTTGATCACGCACGGCAGGTCGGAGATGTCGAGGCCGCGCGCGGCGACGTCGGTCGCCACCAGGATATCGATCTCGTTTTTCTTGAACGCGTCCAGCGCGGCCATGCGTTCCTGCTGGGTCTTGTCGCCGTGGATGGCGACCGCCTTCATGCCTTCACGCTCCAGCTCGCGCGCCAGGCGCGACGCGCCCAGCTTGGTGTTGGAGAAGATGATCACCTGCTTCAGCTCGCGCTGGCGCAGCAGGTGCGCGGTCAGCGCGTGCTTCTGGTTCTCGGCGATCTTGTACACCACCTGGGTGACCTTGTCGGCGGTCTGGTTGCTGCGCGCCACTTCGATGGTGATCGGGTCGGTCAGGAAGGTGTTGGCCAGCTTCTTGATTTCCGGCGAGAAGGTGGCCGAGAACATCAGGTTCTGGCGTTTCTTCGGCAGCAGGTTGATGATGCGCTGCAGGTCCGGCAGGAAGCCCATGTCCAGCATGCGGTCGGCCTCGTCCATGACCAGCATCTGCACCTGGCCCAGGCTGATATTCTTTTGCTCCACGTGGTCCAGCAAACGGCCCGGGGTGGCGATGACGATTTCCACGCCGGCTTTCAGGATCACCGTCTGCGGCTTCATGTCCATGCCGCCGAACACCACGGTCGAGCGCAGCGGCGTGTGCTGGGCGTAGGCCTTGACGTTCTCGGCCACCTGCACCGCCAGTTCGCGGGTCGGCGTCAGGATCAGCGCGCGCACCGGGTGGCGCGCCGGCGAGGTGCTGCTGCTGGCATGCGCCAGCAGCATCTGGATGATCGGCAGCGAGAAGCTGGCGGTCTTGCCGGTACCGGTCTGGGCCGCGCCCATGACGTCGCGGCCTTGCAGCAGCACAGGAATGGCCTGGGCCTGGATCGGCGTCGGGTGCTCATAGCCCTGGTCGTTCAATGCGCGCAGGATGTCGGCCGACAGGCCAAAATCGGCGAAACGAACCTGGGCGGGAGCATCAACGGTCTGCTCGGGGACGGAGGGAGTGGTGATTTCGGTATCGGACATAATGTGGACGGATGGTGAAGCGCCGTAAACTATACCCTAATTTCTGGCAACTGCGCTAAAAAACGGCAGTTTTATGCCGATTTTATTGCCTCAATGGCATGTATAATCTGCACTCTCCTCAGAAACCAGATGAATGTGCGTTCCACATGCTAGCCGACCTACCGGCCTTTTTGCGCCGCTTGCTTCTCCTTTGCCTGCTGCTGGCGCTGACCGCCGCCCAGGCCGCCCCCGCCCCGTCGCTGCGCTTCAAGAAACTCGGCCCGCTGGGCGCCGACGATCCTTCGATGCTGTCGCTGCTGCAGGACCGCAAGGGCTTTGTGTGGGTCGGCACCCATACCAACGGCTTGTACCGCTACAACGGCTACCAGGCGGTCAAGTACAGCCATAACCCGTCCGACCCGCACAGCCTGCCGCATGACCGTGTGTCGTCCATCTACGAGGACCGCCAGGGCCGCATCTGGGCCGCCACGCAGAACGGCCTGGCGCGCTTCAATCCCGAGACCAACAACTTCACCACCTTCACCACCGACAAGGCGCCGAAGAACCACCGCATTGTCAAGAACATCATTTCCGACGGCAAGGACGGCTTGTGGATCGGCACCTGGGGCGGCCTGCAACACTTCGACCCAAGCAAGGGCAAGTTCGACGCCATCTACGCCCACGATGAAAAAGATCCCGCCAGCCTGGCCAGCAACGACCTGAACGCGCTGGCGCTGGACAGCAAGGGCGGCGTCTGGATCGCCACCTGGCCGGGCGGGCTGGACTACCTGGCGCCGGGCGCCAGCCGCTTCATGCACTATGCGGTCGATCCATCGCCGAAGCCGGACGCGCGCATCAACATCGTCCGCGCGCTGCAATTCGACCAGCAGGGCGCGCTGTGGATCGGCACCGAGTCCGGCGTCATCCGCTGGGACGGCAAGCGCGACTGGGACACGCGCGCGCCGATACGCTCGCCTGCCAGCCGCATCACCAACTTCGGCCTCGACAACAAGGGCGTGCTGTGGAGCACCACGCTGTCGGCCGGCCTGCTGCGCTGGAATGAAGCCAACAAGGAATTCGACCAGTTCGTGCACGCCGCCGACGATCCGTACAGCCTGCCGGGCGACAACCTGCGCGCGGTGATGCAGGACCGCAGTGGCATGCTGTGGATCGCCTCCTTCACCGACGGCATCGCGCTGGCCAACCTGAGCAGCGAAGGTTTCACGCGCCACGTGCCGTTCCGCATCGACAACCGCGCGGCGCCGGCCAGCAATGCGCTGCTGAGCCTGGCACGCGCGCCGAACGGCAAGATCTGGCTGGGCGGCAATGTCGGCATGAGCTTGTACGATCCGGCCAGCAGCAAAGTGCTGCGCAGCTACCATGCGGACGACCAGACACCGGGCAAGCTGTCGCACGCCATCGTCTACAGCATGTACCAGGACGACGACGGCAAAGGCCCGTTGTGGCTGGGCACCTCGAACGGCCTGAACCGGCTGGACACACCGGACAGCGCGTTCCAGGCCATCCACTTCGGCAACACCGCCAGCGACTACATCAACGCCATCGCGCCGGGCGCCGGCGGCGTGCTGTGGCTGGCCACCGGCAACAGCCTGATACGCTACGACAGCAAGACCGACGCCCGCAAGATTTATTACAACGATCCGCAGGACCCCGGCTCGCGCAGCGTCAACGGCACCTCGGCAGTGCTGGAAGACCGCCAGGGCCGCGTGTGGGCTGGCTCGGAATGGAATGGCGGCGGGCTCGACCTGCTGGACCCTTCCACCGGCAAGTTCCGCAACTTCCGCCACGCGCCCAGGGACACCAGCAGTCTCAGCGACGACAACATCGCCAGCCTGCATGAGGATGCGCAAGGCCGCATCTGGGTCGGCACCAGCAAGGGGCTGGACCTGGTGGTGTTCCAGGCGGATGGCAAGATCGCCTTCAAGTCCTATGCAGCGGCGATGCGGGCGCCGAAGATCCTCGCCATCCAGCACGACCTGGACGGCAAGATCTGGTGCAGCACGATTGCCGGCCTGTACCGGCTGGACCCTGCCAGTGGCCAGGTTCACCACTTCTCCCCCTCCGACGGCCTGACCGAAGGTTTCACCGTCAATTCTTCGTCGCTGGGCGCGGACGGCACGCTGTACTTCGGCGGCGTGCACGGCATGACGGCGGTGACGCCAGCGAAAGTGAAGACCAGTTCGGTGCCGCCGCAGGTGGCGATCACCGACATCACCGTGTTCAACCATTCGCTGCAAAACGGCCAGCCGGCCGAGAACGTCAAGGCCGACGGCCCGGTGACGGCGCCGACCGCGCTGACCTTGTCGTCGCAGGCCTCGGTGTTCGCGCTGGAGTTCGCCGCGCTGCACTACACCGAACCATCCGGCAACCGCTACGCGTATCAGTTGCAGGGTTTCGACCGCGACTGGGTCGAGACCGACGCCAGCCGCCGCGTAGCCAGCTACACCAACCTGAATCCCGGCAACTACGTATTCCGCGTCAAGGCCGCCAACCACCTGGGCGTGTGGAACGAGGTGCCGGCCACGCTCAACATCACCATCACGCCGCCGTTCTGGCAGAGCTGGTGGTTCCGCTCCGGCCTGGCGGCGCTGGTGGTTGGCTCGCTGGCGCTGGCCTACAAGATCCGCATCAACCGCCTGACGCGCCACCAGGCCGAGCTGGAACAGACGGTGGCGGCGCGTACGGTCGAGCTGGAAGAATCCAACCGCAAGCTGGCCGCCTTGAGCACCACCGACGGCTTAACGGGTGTCAGCAACCGGCGCGGCTTCGACGCCGCGCTGGACGCCGAATGGCGGCGCGCCGCCCGCAGCGGCCAGAAGCTGGCGCTGCTGATGCTGGACGTCGACTACTTCAAGCGCTACAACGACCACTACGGCCACCTGGCCGGCGACGCCGCGCTGCGCAGCGTGGCCGAGCTGATCACCGCGCACGGCCGCCGCACCAGCGACCTGGTGGCGCGCTATGGCGGCGAAGAGTTCGCCCTACTGGCCAGCGCCACCGACGGCATCGACGCGCTGGGTGTGGCACAAGGAATCTGTAGCGAGCTGGCGTGGCGGGCCTTGCCGCACGAACAGTCGCCGTTTGGTATCATGACGATCAGCATCGGCGTGGCAGTGATGGCGCCAAGCGACGACAGCTCGCCGCAGCAACTGGTGGAGCGCGCCGACCGCGCGCTGTACCAGGCCAAGGAACAAGGACGCAATATGGCGCTACTGGCGCCAGAATGAAGAACAATGGACGACCCGACACCGCAACCACCTGTCCCGCCCGAGCCGGGCGACTGCTGCCACAGCGGCTGCACCTACTGCGTGGAAGACCTGTACCAGGAAGAACTGGACCGCTACCGCGAAGCCCTCAAAGCCTGGGAGTCCCGCCAAACTCCGGGGTCAGTTCCGCCAAACGTACAGGAGCTCAGCCGTAATAACCATAACGGTTGAGTTCGTGTACGTTTGGCAGAACTGACCCCCAGGGTTTAGATTAGAAGGCTTCCCATTCGTCGCCGCCAACCGTTTCCTTGACAGGTTTCTTGATTGCGACGCGGGCGGGTGGGGCTTTGGCGGTGGCGACTACTGCGGCTGGTACCGTTGGCTTGCGCGGGGGCGGCGCAGGACGTGCCGGCGCACTTGCCAGCAGCTTGAAGACGCTTACCACTTCGCTCAGCCGCGCCGCCTGCTCCTGCATCGATTCGGCCGCTGCGGCGGCTTCTTCCACCAGCGCGGCGTTCTGCTGCGTTACCTGGTCCATCTGCACAATGGCGGTGTTGACTTGTTCGATGCCGGAACTCTGCTCCGCGCTGGCCGACGTGATCTCGCTCATGATGTCGGTCACCCGCGTGATGCTGGTGACGATTTCGTTCATCGTCTCGCCGGCCTGGTTGACCAGCGCCGAACCAGTCTCCACCTTTTCCACCGAATCGCTGATCAGCAGCTTGATGTCCTTGGCCGCCGCCGCCGATCGGTGCGCCAGGTTGCGCACTTCGCCTGCCACCACGGCGAAGCCACGCCCCTGCTCGCCGGCGCGCGCTGCTTCCACCGCCGCGTTCAGCGCGAGAATATTGGTCTGGAAGGCGATGCCGTCAATTACCGAAATAATGTCGACGATCTTGCGCGATGATTCGTTGATCGACGCCATCGTGCCCACCACCTGCCCCACCACGTCGCCACCCTTCAGCGCGATGCCGGAAGCCGATTGCGCCAGCTGATTCGCCTGGCGCGCGTTGTCGGCGTTCTGCTTGACGGTCGAGGTCAGCTCTTCCATCGACGATGCCGTCTCTTCCAGCGAACTGGCCTGCTCTTCGGTACGCGACGACAGGTCCTGGTTGCCGCTGGCGATCTCCGACGAGGCGGTGGCAATCGTATCCGTGCCATGCCGCACCTGGCTGACCAGGTTTTGCAGGTTGCCGGTCATGTCTTTCAGCGCTTGCATCAGCTGCCCGGTTTCGCACGCGCTCTTGACGTTGATCGAGCGCGTCAGGTCGCCATCGGCGACATCGCGCGCCAGCGATACCGCTTCCTGCAACGGCGAGGCGACGATGCGCGCCACCCACAGCGCCAGCACCATGCCGATGCCGATGTTCACCACCAGCAGGGCAATCGAAGTCATGCGCGCACTGGTGTAGATGGCCGACGCCAGCTCGCTGGCCTCGTCGCCGCCATCGACGTTCAGCTTGACCAGCTTGTTGACATTCTCGGTAATCACCGTCAGCGCCTGCGCCGAGGTGGAGGCGGATAATTTACGCCCGTCAGCCTTGTTGCCGCTGCGCGACATGGCAATCATCTTGTCGTGATCGATCATGAAAGCCGCCAGCCCCTTGTCGAACTCGGCGGCAATGGCTTTCTCTTCCGGGCTGGAAATCAGTTTTTCGTAGACATCACGGTGTTGCTTGAGCGTGGCCAGCACCGTGTCCATGCGCTTTTCATAGTCGGCCATGGCGGCCGGCTCGTCATTGAGCAAATGCGCCAGCTCCCAGCGGCGCAGCTCGCCCACATCGGTGCGCAGGTCCATCACCGCGCGCACACTGGGCATCCAGTTGTCCGCCAGGTCGGTCGAGGCCTGGTTGACGCGATCCATCGATATCATGTTGCTGACGCCCAGTATCAGGGTCAACAGCAGGACGGCTCCAAACGAAACGATCAGCTTAGTGGCTATTTTCAGATCGTAAAACCATTTCATGGCGCATCTCCTCATCGCTGCGGGCTGGCTATCCAGTATGCAACTATGTGGAGCGCCATGCCAGCGCCACGCCATGCCTGTATTTTTCAAGCAACAGCGTGACGCCAGGGACGGCTTACAGCTTGCCGTTCAGGGTGACGAAGAACTGGCGTGGGGCGCCGTTCAGCAAGGTTTGCGCCGTGCCTTTCGGATCGCTGGCCTGGAAGCCGTTGGTGCCGATGGTGCTGATGTACTGTTTGTCCAGCAGGTTGGTAACGTTGACTTGCAGCGACAATTCTTTCGCCCAGCCCAGGGACTTCAGCTTGTAGCCGGCCGACAGGTTAGCTACCCAGTAGGCGTCCACCGCGTTGTCGTTCAGGTAGGTGTAGTAGCGCTTGGCGGTGTACTTGCCGCCGACGCGCGCGAAGAACGGGCCGCCGTCATACGATACTTCGGTGTTGAACAGCTGCTTCGGCGAGTTCACTACCGTCTTGCCGCTGACCGCCACCAGCGTGGTGCCGTCCGTGTAGTTCGACTTGTACTTGGAGTCGTTGTAGGTGTAGGAGTTGAACCAGCTGAATTCGCGGTTGAACTTCCACACGGCGATCGCTTCCGCACCCTTGGTATCGACCTTGCCGACGTTGACGAAGGTCGATGGGCAGCCAACGATGCCGGCGCAGGTGGCGACGCTCAGTTGACGGTCATCGAAGCGCGCGTTGTACACCGCCAGCGACCCCTGGAAACTGGCGCGCTTGAAGCGGTAGCCGAGGTCGACATTGGTCGAGGTTTCCGGTTTCAGGCTGGCGATGCCGGCGTTGTAGGCCTGTTGCGTCTGCGAGAACGGACCGCCGACGCCTGGCTGGTGGGCGCGCATGTTTTTCGACGCCGAACCGAACACTTCGTCGTCCTGGCTGATGGCGTAATTGAAGCCGGCCTGCGGCAGGAATTTCTTCTCGGCGCTCAACTGGCCGGCGGCGCGCGTGCCGACCAGGTTGCGGGCGGCGATGTCGACGTCCAGCGACTTGAAGCCGGCGTTGATTTTCAGCTTGCCGTCCATCAGCGCCAGCGTGTCCTGCAGGTAGTACTGCGAGGTGGTGGTGATGAAGTTCTGCTTCCAGTCCACCTGGAACGGATTGCGCAGGTAGTACATGGTGTCGCCGGGGCCGGTGGCGCCGTAGTAGGCGCGGGTGCCGGTGTGATTGCTGCGCTCGCCCCACAGGCCGGCGTTGATGGTGTGGCTGCCGATTTCCCACGTCAAATCGCTGGTGACGCCGTCGCGGCCGATCGTGTACTCGGTGGTGCGGATCGAGATCGGGTTGGCGGCGTTGGTCGGCACGTAAGGCGTGTACCAATGGCCCTGGCCTTCGTTGTCGTGGTGGTAGATGGTGGTTTTCAGGCCGACGCCGCTGGCCAGGTTCAGGTCCAGCGTCAGGCCGCTGAGCGTATCCTTGCGCAGGCCGCCAGCCGAGTAGTAGGCGTCGTCCAGGCTGGTGACGCCGCCGCTGTAGACGCCCTTGGCAGCGTTGATGGCGCGCTGCCAGTCAGGCTGGTAGTTGTCCCAGTTGTAGCCGAGGCGGCCGATCATTTCTTTCGACAAATCCTGGTAGTCGATTTCCTTGCGGTCCGAATAGTTCAGGAAGCCGGTCAGGCTGTTGTTTTCGCCGAAGTTGTAGACGAAGCGCGAGTTCCACTGATCCTGGTCCTGGCCGCCGTCGCCTTTCCACTTGTCGGTGCGCTGACGGGTGCCGCTGATGAAGGCCTTGACGGCGCCGTTGATCAGGCCGGTATCGACGCGGACAAAGGTGCGCGCGGTCGAATCGCTGCCGAAGGTTTGTGCGAAGGTCAGGCCGCGCTCATCGGTTGGTGCCAGCGTGAAGAATTGCACGGTGCCGCCCAGGTTGCTCGACGACGCAGTGCCCAGCGAACCGGCGCCCTGCGACAGCGCGACGCTGCCGATGTTTTCCGACGAGATGGCGCGGCTGATGTGCAGGCCGTTGTTGTTGGCGTAGCTCATGTCGCCCAGCGGCACGCCGTCCAGCGTGTAGCCCAGCTGGCTCTGGTTGAAGCCACGCACGCTGAAGCTGGTCGACCATTCGTAGGCGCCGAACGGGTCGGCCGACTGGAAGTTCACGCCAGGCAGTTTCTCCAGCACTTTCAGCGGGCTGGTGCCCGGCAGCGCTTCGGCCAGGTCGGCCTTGTTGATGTTTTGCACCTGGCGCGACTGGCCGCGGCCGGTGATTTCCACCGTCTGCACCGGACCGGCCATGGCGGCAACGGTGGCATCTTCGGCTGCGTCGGTTTCGGCGGCGTAGGCTTGGCAAGCCAGGGCTTGCAGCACCAGCAAGCACAAAGGTTTCAGAGGGAAGCGCTGTGGCATGGTCGGTATACTTTCTTGCTAGGTTGGTGGAAATTTAACTTGCAGAATTGTAGAAATCCCATGTGACCAAGCGATGACTCGCGCATGACATCTTTGTGACACAGCAACACTTTTGAGTACGCGTGCGTACAGTGCCACCTCTGCTGCCGCACTAGCATGGCTAGCAAGGAGGCAAACATGGACACAGACTTGCGCCCTCGCGCGGACGCCGAAACAGCAACGCAGACAAAGCCGGCAAGCGCCAGCAAAGGCTGGCTCAGCAAGCTCGGCCCAGGCCTGATTACCGGCGCCGCCGACGATGATCCAAGCGGCATCGCCACTTACACGCAAGCTGGTGCCCAGTTCGGCTACGGCACGCTATGGACGCTGGCGCTGGCCTATCCGCTGATGATCGGCATCCAGGCCATCAGCGCCCACATCGGGCGCGTCAGCGGCCACGGGCTGGCGACCAATATCCGCCGCCACTTCCCGGCCTGGCTGCTATACACCATCGTCGGCCTGCTACTGCTGGCCAACACCATCAACATCGCTGCCGACATCGCTGCCATGGGGCAGGCCGCCAGCCTGGTGCTGGGCGGCGGTGCGCACTGGTACGCGGCGGCAGCTGGCGTGCTGTCGGCGGTGCTGCAAGTAATGCTGCCCTATCGCAGCTATGTGCGCGTGCTGAAATGGCTGACGCTGGCGCTGCTGGCGTATGTGGCCACCGCGCTGTCGCTGAAGCTGCCGTGGCTGCAGGTGCTGCATGCGGCGGTGCTGCCGTCGCTATCATGGGACAAGGATTACATCACCACCGTGGTGGCCATCTTTGGCACCACCATCAGTCCGTATCTATTCTTCTGGCAGGCTTCGCAGGAGGTGGAAGACTTGCGCGCCGACGACAGTGCGCAAGCGCTGAAGCGGGCGCCGCAACAGGCGCCGGCGCAGTTCCGCCGCATCAAGATCGACACCGTGATCGGCATGGGCTTCTCCAACCTGGTTGCCATGTTCATCGTCATGACGGCGGCAGCCACGCTGGGCGCGCATGGCGTGACGCAGATTACGTCGTCGGCGCAGGCGGCCGAGGCGCTGCGCCCGATCGCCGGCGACTTCGCGTTCGCATTGTTCAGCATCGGCATCATCGGCACCGGGCTGCTGGCGGTGCCGGTGCTGGCCGGCTCGGCCGCCTACGCCATCGCTGGCGCGATGCGCTGGAAGAACAGCCTGGAGCTGCAACTGTCCGGCGCCCGCAAGTTCTACGCCATCATCATCGGCGCCACGCTGGTGGGCACGGCGCTGTGCTTCACCTCGATCGACCCGATGCGCGCGCTGTACTGGAGCGCGGTGGTCAATGGCGTGATCGCCGTGCCGGTGATGGCGGTGGTGATGCTGCTGGCGACACGTCCCGCCGTCATGGGCACGCTGGTCATCTCGCGCCGCCTGCGCGTGCTGGGCTGGCTGTGCACCGCCGTCATGACGCTGGCGGCGCTGGCGATGTTTGCCACGCTGGAGTAGCTGGAGTAAGCTGAGGTTTTCCGGGAGGTGCGATGTCTCGACTGCTTGCGCTGCTGCTCGTTGCCACCATGGCCCTGCCCGCCTTCGCAGTCGAGCGGCTATTCCCGCCCAACATTCTGCGCGGAAAATTCACGCCCGGCTATTTCCCCGACATCACGCTGGACGGCAAGCAGCGCCAGTTGTCGCCAGCGGCGCGTATTTTCAACGAGGACAACCGCATCGACATGCCAGCCACGCTGCGTGGCAAGGACATCGTGGTCAATTACACGGTGGACGGCATGGGCTATATCGATCGCATCTGGATACTCACCGCCGAGGAAGCGGCGCAGAAAGTGCCATCGGCGGCTGCCGTCAAATAGCGTAGTCGGTATAGGCCGGCTGGGTCGCGTGGGCGCGTTCGCCGGCAAAGCGCAGCAGCTCGTCCGGCGGGATCGGCCGCGCGATGTGATAGCCCTGCAGGTAGTGGCAGCCCATCTTTTCCAGGATGGCTGCCTGACCCTCGGTCTCGACGCCCTCGGCCACCAGTTGCAGGCCCAGGCTGTGTCCCATGGCGATGATGGCGTGCACCAGGCTGTTGCTGCGCTCGCTATGCTCGATATCCATGACAAAGGCGCGGTCGATCTTCAGCGTGTTGAGGTGGAACTGGGTCAGGTAGCTGAGCGACGAGTAGCCGGTACCGAAATCGTCCAGCGAAATGCCGACGCCCAGCGCGCGCAACTGCGCCAGCACGGTTTGCACATTGGCTGTGTCCTCGATCAGCACGCGCTCGGTCATTTCCAGTTCCAGCTGGTGCGGTGACAGGCCATTCTGGATCAGCGCCTGCGACACCAGCGTGACAAACTGCGGATCGGCTAGTTGCCAGGCAGAGACGTTGATGCTGATCGTCACATCGTCCAGCACGCTTTTCTTCCACGCGCCCAGCTGACGGCAGGCCTGCTCCAGCACCCAGGTGCCGAGCGCGATGATCATGCCGCTGTCTTCCGCCACCGGGATGAAACGGTCCGGCGTTACCTGCCCCAGCAGCGAACTATTCCAGCGCAGCAGCGCCTCCACCTTGGTCAGCTTGCCGGAATGGGCATTGGTGATGGCCTGGTAGACCAGGTAGAACTCGTTGGCCTCGATGGCGCCGCGCAAGGCGCCGTCGATGACCAGTCCATCCTTGGCGACCGCGTTCATGGCATCGTGGAAGATGCGCTGCTCGCCGCGGCCGGCTTTCTTGGCCTCGTACATGGCGATGTCGGCGTTGCGTATCAGCGTGTCGCTGTCGTGGCCGTGCTGCGGATAGTAGGCGATGCCGATGCTGGCCGTCACGCTCAAGGCGTGATAGGACACTTCAAAACCCTTGGCCATGGCGGCGATGATTTCGTTGGCGCAATCAGTGGCCATCCACTCGGCGCTGTCGCGCGCCAGGTCGGGGATGATGACGATGAATTCATCGCCACCGAAGCGGGCCAGCACATCGTCCGGACGCAGCAGGCTGTGCAGGCGGCTGGCGGCGCTGCGCAGCAGTTCGTCGCCAGCAGCATGCCCGAAGGAATCGTTGACGCGCTTGAACTTGTCCAGATCGATGAACAGCACGGCGCACTCGCGGCCCTTGCTAGCGGCTTTCTCAACTTCCTGGGCCAGGCGGGTCGACAGGGCGTGACGGTTGAAGCAGCCGGTCACCGGGTCGATGCGGGCGGCCTGGTACAGCAAATCATCCTTCTTCTTGCGTTCGCTGACGTCCAGCAGCTGTACCAGACAGTACAGTTGTCCGCGTTCGATGTATGGTGAGCCAAGCAGTTCGACCGGCAGGCGGTTGCCATTGCGCAGATTCAATATTGCCGTATCGGCAATGGGATACTGCACGCCCTCGGCTTCGAAGCGCTGGAAATACTGGTCGGCCATGTCGCGGGTCAGGCCCGGCAGCAGGTCGGAACTATGCAAGCCGATGAGTTCCTGGGCGTTGTTAAATCCCAGCAATTTTGCACAACGTTCATTGGCGACGTGGATGTAGCCACGCCGGTCGCGTATCAGAAAACCGTGGCTGAGGCTGTCGATGGTGTGGGCATATCGCTGCTGGATTTCATCCTGAACCGCGTAGATCAGGCCCAGCATCGACAGCATCTTGAGCACGCTGGTGCCAACAAACCAGATGCCATACATTTCCGGACTGAGGCTGGCGGCAGTTAATAAATTAAATCCGCCGCGCAGTATCAATGTCAGGCCAAGCAGGCGATAACGATTATGTACACTGGCCAGGCGTGAGCCTATCCATAACATCACCAGACCCAGCGCGGAGGCGCTGCCAGGCACCAGCCAAGTATTATTAGTCCACCATAAAAAATAGAATACGCCGCTGCAAATTAAAACGCCCGGCGCCAGCCAGCGCATATGGCTGCGACGCAAGCGACCGATAAAGAACTGCATGCCGGCCCAATAGCCAGCCATGCCGACGGTTAAAAACAGCGCGCATAAATATAATTGCCACTGCAAAGAAACCAGATTACCAGCCTTGAACCACACCACCCCGCCGGCCATTACTGATAATTGGCCAGCACCCCAGAATAGTGCATGCTTTTCCTTACGCTGCATCAGCCAAAGGAAAATCAATAACACGCTTAATATTGCGTCGGCGGTAAATTCCACCACCATGGCGGTGAGGTAGCTCGGATCTGCGCTCATCAGCGTTGGCGCCGAGTGGCGCGGCTTAATTTGACCTTGCCATTGTAAGCCGAACTCATCAGATCATGCCAACAATTAGCATATACCCGCCATTTTTGAGCATACCTCCCTAGAGAAACAACGAAATGGCGAGGCTCCACATGACGATGGCGATAATGCCGTCCAAAATCCGCCAGGCATTGGGGCGCGCGAATACCGGCGTCAAATAGCGTGCGCCCAAACCCAGGCTGCTAAACCATACCGCCGATGCCAGCATGGCGCCCAGGGCAAAATACAGCCGACCATTGCCTGGCTGCTGGCCGCCAATCGAACCTAATAGCACCACGGTGTCCAGATAAACATGGGGATTTAAAAGGCTGAATGCCAGCATCGCTGCGACGACTTTCTTGCGGTCTGGCTCAGTATTATTATCTTTGGTCACCAGGGCTGATGGATGCATCGCCGAACGCGCGGCACGCAATCCATACCAGAATAAAAATCCAGCACCGCCAATCTTTATCCAGAATAAAAGCACAGGTGCTTCAGTAATCAGTTTTCCCATGCCTGCCACGCCTGCGCCAATCAATGCGACATCGCAAATAATACAAATGGCGATGCAGGTAAAAACAAATTCACGTTTTAACGCCTGTCTCAGCAAATAAGCGTTTTGTGAACCGATGGCAACTATCAGGCTGCCGCCGAGTCCGATACCTTTCAAAAAAGCAGTGCCTTCCATGGCTTTCTCCGAACGAAAAACGCCAGATTACGGCCCGCGCAAAGATAAGTATAATTAATATTATTTGCCAAATATTAGGTGAGCTAATGAGCCGCGTGGACTACCGGGGACTGGCCGCACTGGACGCGGTGATCGATTATGGCAGCTTTGACAAGGCCGCAGCCGCCTTGTCGATCACCCAGTCGGCGGTGTCGCAACGCATCCGCATGCTGGAAAACAGCGCCGGCGAATTGCTGATCGTGCGCAGCCAGCCGCCCTCGCCGACCGAAGCCGGCCAACGCCTGATCGCCCATTACCGCCAGGTGCGGCTGCTGGAATCGGCGCTGGACAAGCGCCCCGGCGACAGCGGCGCACCGGCCGAAATCGCCATCGCGGTGAATGCCGACAGCGCCGCCACTTGGCTACAGGAAGCCGTCACGCCCCTGATGAGCGACGGCAACTGCATGCTGCACATCCGCCTGGATGATCAGGATCACACACTGACCATGCTGCGCGAAGGCCGGGTAGTCGGCTGCGTCACCAGCGAAACCGCGCAGGTGCCCGGCACCACCGTCACCTCGCTGGGCACGATGCGGTATGTATGTGTGGCCAGCCCGGCCTTTGCCACGCGCTGGTTCCCGGACGGCATGACAGCGCAGGCTGTCCAGCGCGCACCGGCGCTGAATTTCGACCGCAAGGACATGCTGCAAACCCGCTTCATCGCCCAGCGCACCGGCTACACCGGCCGCTATCCCCATCATGCGCTGTCCAGTTCGGAAGGATATGTGCGTTTTATCGAAGCAGGCCTGGGCTATGGCATGCTGCCGACGCAGCAATGCGAACGCCAGCTACGGGACGGCACACTGATCGACCTGGCGCCAGGCGCCTGGCTGGATGTGCCGCTGGTATGGCATATGTGGGATATCCAGACACCGTTCACGCGCGCATTGTCGGATAATCTGATCGCTACTGCGCGCAAATGGCTGCTTTAGCTACCTAATTCCTCGCGCGCCCGCGTTTCCCACGCCTCCACGTCAGGCTGGTGCAGGTAGCGCGTCTCGGCCGCCGGCTCGCTCATCGGCGGGCCAACACGCCGGTAAATCATGACGCTGGTCCACGACAAGGTGCCTGGCGGATGTGATTCCAGCAATTGGAAAGCAGGATGACGGATGGAATAGGTGGTAGTGGTTACCACCGCCCCTTCCGGAAGTTCGCGCGCCAGCTTGTTGCTGAGCGCATCCATCAGCGGTCCGAAGCAGGTGCTATACAGGAAAACCAGGCTGGCACCGCGCAGGTCCACCTTGAACATATCGTTTTCGATGAAGACGATGCGCGCGCCCAATTCCAGCAGATGGCGGCCATTCACCGTGATACCGGTTGGCAGCCGCAGCGGCGTCTCCGGTTTCAGCGGTTCGGACAAGGCTTCCAGCCCCTGGCGGGTCAGCGTCAGCACGCGCACCAGGCGCTCCTGCGCCAGCCGGTGCCGGTAATTCATCAACTCCACGCCGATGCAGCGGGTGAACGGGAAGCTCAGCGCGGCGGTCATCACCACCTTGCCCAGCCCACTGCCGAGATCGACCATGATGCCGCCCGGCGCCAGATAAGCCTTGACCGCGTCGAAATAGTTTTCCAGCTCGAAGCGTTGCATTTCGCCGTAGATCAGCCCACCCTCCTGGATCAGCCAGTGATGGATTTCATCGTCGGAAATCTCTTCCAGCTGGCGGAAGGACGGCAGCGGCGCCAGCTTGGGCAACATGCCCATCGGCTGGATGCTGGCCGGCAGCGTGCCGACCATCACGCTCAGATGCGGGCGCAGGCGCTGCAACAGATAATCGTGACGCGCCGGCCTTTCCATGCAGGCGCGCAACGCATAGCCAATTTCCAGGAAAGGCATGAAAGGCGAATCCGGCGTCAGTTCCAGCGTCGGACGGGCATGCGACTCGCCACCCTGTATGCTTTGCAGCAGCGCTTCGAAAATATCGGCCGGCTGGCGGACGCGCTGCACCGGTGTGGCAGGAAGGTTTACTGTACGGAAGGTCGTGCTATTCATCGGAACGAGGATTGCATCTCCCGACTTTTTTGTAAATAGAACATCACGCCGGGCGCAACGGTTTTAGCATCTTTACAACATCATCATAGTGGGCCTGCCAGCCGGAGTCGGCCAATTTGGGCGCGCACACCGGACAGACGGCGAAGGGGTCGCAGTCATGCTGCAACTCGGTGTAGTAGCGGCCAATGACCGGCTTGCCGGCATACGAGTCGGTCATCACCGGGCGCGCCTTCAGCGACGGCTTGGCGATGGCCGGCACGAAATCGGCGCCGCCGGGTGGCAGCCAGCGGGCGAAGGCGCCGGCGTCCTTCCCTTCCGGCACGTACCAGGACTTGCGCTCATTGTTCCAGCGCGCGCCGAGCGCCTTGGCTTCATCTTTTTCCGCGAACGGCACTTTTAAAAACATCATTTGAAATCACTCCGCGACAGCAAGATTGTCATTTTACTGGCTGGCGCTTATATTGGCCTATATGAACCGCATACACCGCGCCACCGGCGCCGACCTGGACCACGCCCGCCAGCTGCTGCACGAGTATTTCGACGCCGTTAACGTCGTGTTGCGCGACGATGACGACGCCATCCGGGCTTTTCTCAACGATGCCAGCTCTGCCATGTGGATCGCCTACGTCGACCACGTACCTGCAGCCTGCGTGGCCATGCGGCCGCTGGCCGGCATCGCCGGCGCCACCGAATGCAAGCGGCTGTATGTGCAACCCGCCTTCCGCCGCCTCGGCCTGGCCGAATTACTGATGGCTGCGCTGGAAAGCCATGCGGCGCAGGATGGCCATGAGACCGTCTACCTTGACACCAAGGACGACCTGATCGGCGCCATCAAGCTGTACGACCGGCTCGGCTACGAGCGCTGCGCACGCTATAACGACAACCCTCAAGCCACCATCTTCATGCGCAAGCGCTGCGCGCTATGAGAAAATGGCGGCATGCCTACTATTGAACCTCTGACCCTCACGCTGGCCGAACTGGCCGGACGCTGGAACCTTAGCCCGCAGCAGGTGCTGGAATCGCCCCACGCGCTGCCGATGTATTTCTACTTCGACGGCCTGGTGTTCGACTTCAACGACAAATGGCACCGCGCCAATGGCGACGCCAGCGTGCTGCAAACACTGGAGCAACACAAGACCCGGCTGGGCACGCTGGAAATCGACTTGCAGCGCCAGGCCATGCACAAGCGCGGCCTGCTGAAACTGACGCAATGGGAAGAAGCGCTGAGCGATGACGAGCTGCAAAGCCAGCAAGCGGAAGCCGACCGCCTCACCGAAGAAATCGCCTATCTGAGCGCGCAGCTGAAGCAGCGCGCCGAAGAACGCCAGCGCCGCGTGCGCAACGGCCTGCTGCGCGCCGCGCCGCGCACGCTGAACGACATCGCCCAGCGCGGCCAGACGCGCTTCCCGCAATTCGCCTATATGCCGCACACACCGAATCCACCTGCCGGCGACCAACCCGCCATCAGCGAAGGCGCCGTGGTCGCGATGGAAGACGGCTTCCCGCTGAAAGAAACCCTGGACGTGGCCGACCTGGTGGTGGCGATGCTGGACGTGCGCTCAGCAGAGCAACGCGGGGCGGACTAGCCGCCCGCGCTGTCGAGGATTGCTTACGCCAGCACGATCCGTTTCTGCTCGCGCGCCGAGCGGTACACCGCCTCGATGATACGGATATCGCGCAAGCCCTCTTCGCCGGCGACGATCGGCTCCTTGTTATTGATGATGCACTGTGACAGGTGATCCAGCTGTCCAGCCCACTGGGTCTTGCCTGGTCCCGGCGGCGGATCGACCTGCTTGCTGCGGTCCTGGCCTACCCACAGCTTGTTGCCGTCGTAGCGCGTACCAGGCTCCAGGTCGATGCGGCCCTTGTCGCCCATCAGCAGGATATGGTTCTGGTTGGCGCTGTACATCGACATGCAGGAACCGATAACCCCGGACGGGAATTCCAGCTGGAATTCGATCATGTCCTCCACTTCCTTGAAGCGTGGATCGTTGCGGTCCGTGGTTTCCTTGGCGTAGACCGAGATCGGTTCCTCTCCCGTCATATAACGTGCCGCGTTCAGCGCGTAAATGCCGATATCCATCATCGAACCGCCGCCAGACATGGCCTTCTTCAAGCGCCAGGCGTTCGGATTGCCGGCGGTGAAGCCGTGCTCGGAGCGGAAATAGCGCAGCTTGCCGATCGCCCCTGAACGCGCCAGACGAACTGCTTCCAGATTATGCGCCTCGAAGTGGCAGCGGTAACCGATCATCAGCTTCTTGCCGGCCTTCTTGCAGGCGGCGATCATCGCCTCGCACTCTTTCGACGACACCGCCATCGGCTTCTCGCACATCACGTGCTTGCCGGCCTGGGCGGCGCGGATGGTGTACTCGGCATGCATCGACACCGGCAGGCAGACGTAGACGATATCGATCTCTGGATTGTCCTTGATGCTATCGAAATTCTTGTAATCGTAGATGCCGGTCTCCGGCACGCCATACTCGGCCGCCACGCGCCTGGCCTTGGCCGGGTCGCCGCTGACCAGCGCCACCAGCTTGCTGTGCTCGCAGTTCTTAAACTGCGGAATGATAATCCCCAGTCCATAACCGCCCAGCCCGACAATCGCGTAGCCCAGCTTGCGCCCGGCTGGCGCCGCCATCGCCGGCAGTCCCACCGCCGTCGCCGTGATAGCGCTACCAGCAGCAATCACCAGCCCGCGTCGATTGATATCAATCATCTCCTGCTCCTCTTTTTTTGTGGATGTAGCGACAATTTTAGTCTAAGAGCAAGGCAGAAAATCATGGTAACGGAAAATATTCAAATGCACCCCGCTGTTATCTTATGATCATTGCAAAATAATAAAAATCTAGGGAGAATATGCCCTTCCTGACGTTTTTGTCAGGGCACTGCGGATTTAGCAACCATGTCTTACCACGTAGAAGTGATCAGCACGTTAGAAGGCCTGGATAACCTTAAGAGTAGATGGCAAGAGTTATGTGCGCAGTTACCTGAAAATACCGGATTTTTCTCCACTTATTCCTACCTGCGTCTCTATCTGGAATTCCATCAGCCATCACACTGGATCGTGGCGGCGATTTACAACGGCGACCAATCGGAATTACTGGGTATTTTCCCGTTATCGTTTTTCAATATCAAGTCCGAGGGTACGCTCTATCGCGCCTGCAAACCGTTGTCCACGACTTACGCGGCTTACTTCGACTTCGCCGTGGTGAGTCATCAGCGGCGGCAGGTCCTGGCCATGCTCAACCTGGTGCTCACCGAACATTTGAAGTGTGACGTAGCACTGCTCGGTCCCTTGCACGAATCCTCGCCACTGTTCACAGTGCTGCTACAGGATATGTCCCGGGATCAGTTGAAAATTATCGGCAACCCAGACTCGCTAAGTGAAATCGAAACCCGAGGGCAATCCTTTGATGCCTATTTCCGTCGCAAAAAATCGCTGACCTTGCCAGCGGCGCGCTACGAGGAGCGGCGTCTGCGCAGGATGGGCGAGGTGGACATCCGGGTGGGCGATCACAGCGATGAACTGGCAGCCATTGTGCTGGAGCTATGCGGTAGAAATGAGGAGCAGTTCTCTGAAATTAACTACTATCGCCAGCATCCCGAATGGAAAGACTACCTGGCTATGCTGGCGTGCCAGCTCGTGCCGCAGGGTTTGGCGGAAGTATCGACCTTGCGCTTCAACGGTCGGGTGATTGCATCGGCGCTGTGCTTCCTCCAACCAGGCCGGCGCTCACTGTACCTGGCCGCTTACGATCAGAAATTTGCCCGTCACTCGCCGTCCAAAGTGCTGCTGGCGCACATGCTGAAGCAATCGTTCGACGAAAAAAGTGTGTTCTGCTTTGGCACGGGTGACTACCAATACAAGCGCGACTGGAGCCAGTCGCTGGGCGAGACCCGTATTCCTGTCATTTATTTCAATGACAAAGCCCGTCAAGGATTGGATAAAGACTTGGTATTGGCAAAGCTAGGTCGCTATCTGCGCCTCCACTAACGATGCTGTTCGTAGCGCAAAAAATAATAGCTGCTCAAGAGCAGCTATTGAAAGATGGTAGGCCCTCGCGGAGTCGAACCGCGCACCAAAGGATTATGAGTTATTTGCCGCCTGATATTTAATTATTTTATCCTTATTTTTCAAATACTTAGCCAATACAAATTTGCACATAGGCTTCGCACACAGAGCTTATGTGCACGCGCTCTGCACACGGTTTCAGGGCCACGACAGCGTCGCTCCATTGCAACACTCAGAAGCCCAAGAACGGCATCCGCAGGCGGCAGGACGACGGCCCTCGGACGATGACCGGGCCAAGCCGGAAGGTATAGAGAGGATACGGCGGGCACCTACGCGTGGTGAAGGCGTGCTCCAGACCCAAACTGCGTGTGCAGGGGGCAAAAGGCGTGGTAGGTACGAAAATCCCCCGCCGTAAGGCGTGCTGGTTCCATTTCCGCCTCGGCCCTCCCCCATACAGAGAAGCACTCTTTTCGAGTGCTGTTTTTGTTTCTGGCCCAGGCAGCCACAGCACGCTCCCATATTATTCGCGATGACCTCCACACAGGACGTCTTGTAGCGGTGCTGGAAAACTTCCGCCCGCCTGCCAAGGAACCTCTGTATCTACTTTTTCAGGAACGCAAGCACATCCATCCGCGCGTTCGCGCGCTCATTGAATTTATGGAAGCAGGATTTTAACCGAACTTCCCCTCCATACAGCGCGACGGTAACTGGACGGTATTAGTCCTGCTCCGCCAGCATCGCCTGGTTGACTAGCAAGGTATCCGTGAACTGCTCAAAGAGCATCACTTGCCCCTCCTTCAGTGTCCACAGGTGGACCACGCGCGCTTGCATTGCTTTGGCCGTGGCTCGGTAGATACCGTGGTAAGTTCCTACCCCGATAACGTGGTCGCCGCCGTCGATCAGGCTTTGCAGTGCGAAGCGATAGCCGATCCATTCCTTGCCCAGCACGGCGAACACGTTCTCTACCACCGCTTGCGGACCGACCCAGGTACCGGCGCACGGAAAGCCTGCCATCTCGGTCCAGCGCACCTGCGGCGACACATCGGCCATCATGGCGTCGATATCCCCTCGTGCCGATGCTTCGTAATGCGAACGAACAATGTCAATATTGGTTTTCATTGGATCATCCCCACTGCATTTCGCCGGTGGCGACCTTGGCGCCGATCTGCAGCGCAACGGCCATGCCAGCGTTCGGGTAGCGTTGGGTCATGGCGGCAATCAGCGCGCTGCTATCGGCGGCTTTGCGCAACTCCTCCTCGAATGCCACCAGATAGTCGCGGGTATAGCTGATCGCGCTGGCGTCCGCCGCCCCACCCTGGGCCATGTGGCCTGGCACGACGACGGCAGGCAGGCGCACTGCCATGGTATCGAGATTCTGCCGCCACGCAGCACGGGCCGCAGTGCCTTGGGTATCCGCAGTCCACACATGAACGCCGGAAAACACCAGCACGCCGCCAAAGATGGCATTCAGCGAAGGCACCCAGAGGTAGCGGCGATTTGCCATACCGTCGGCATCGACGATCTCCATCGTCTGCCCTTCCAGCGTCAGCGTCGCGCCGTCAAAGGCTTCCGGCATCACAATATCCTTGAGGCTCTGAGGGCCGTTTTGTTTCAGCTGCGGCCCCCAGGTCGCCAGTTTCTTTTCGACGTTGGCCTGGATAGCAGCGATGGTCGGCGACGCTGCGATGACCCTCGCTTCAGGAAAGGCCGCCAGGATAGGCTGCAGGCTGAAGTAGTAGTCGGGATCGCTTTGGCTGATGTAGATGGTGGTGAGTTGCTTGCCGCTGGCCTTGATGGCATCGGCCACGGCCAGACCGTCAGACAGCGTGAAGCCGCCATCGATCAGCACCGCCTCGCGTGTGCCGGAAATCAGTACAGGCGCGCGGAAAAAGCCGTGCTCGCCAGCGGGAAAATGCTTCCAGGTCAGTTCGGTAGTTGCAGTCATGAGATATCCTCCTGGTTGATGGTTGCGGTTAGGCTGCTTCGATTTGGCGCAGTAGCGCCTGTGGATCTGAATTTCCCGGATCAAGATTGAGCAGCTGGCGCCTGCCACCGGATTCAAGCACCAGGGTAGGTACGCCACGGGCACCCAACTCCTGCATCAGTCGCTGCCCCTGCGCTACGCTGGATCGATATGCATTGAGCAGAGCAGCATCAGGCTGCGATAGCTGCGCGGCGGCATCTTCAAGTCCCAACGCCCGTAGCAAATCCGCTAGAACCGCCAGCGAAGTAACGTCGCTGCCATCGACGTAACGTGCATGCTGGATCGCCTTCAGTGCGTGGAACACTTGCGCCGGGGCGCTCTGGGACACGGCGGTGAGCGCCAGCGTCGCTGGTCCGCTATCAAACATCTGAGACCGTCCAGACAGGACATGCTCACGATATTGCGCTGAAAAAGGCTGCCCGGTCATGCTCAGAATGCGCTGATCGTTGGACCAGGCAAAGGCGGCGAAGGCCGCGTCCATCGGTCTGGCGCCAGCGCCGGAAAAGAGACCGGTCGGCTGTAGCCTGACGTTCAGGCCGGGGACCTTCAGCAACGGCGACACGAGGGGCGCAGCGCCGTAGCACCATCCGCACAGCGGGTCGAACAAGTAGTGCACGGTTTTGTCCATCTGACCTCCATAGTTGATGAACCCATTCTACGCAGTATGTATTGACTGGAAAATACATCTACGCCTAACATAATGTATGCCTAAAACATACAATGACTCTGCTGCCGCCCAAGGTGGGTTAGGCAATCTTCGGCGCCTCACCTACTTTGTCGCCGTAGTGGAGACCGGCTCGTTCACGGCGGCTGCAGAGCGCCTCGGGATTACCAAAGCAGTGGTCAGCCAACAGGTTGCCCGGTTAGAAAGTGAGTTCCGCACTTCACTGCTGGTGCGGACCACGCGCAGGGTGCAGCCGACTGAAGCGGGACAGGCCTTCTACTTGCGTTGCGCGCTCATCTTGCGCCAGGCCGAGGAGGCCTTTGACGAGCTGGCCGAAGGCGCGGCGGAGCCGTCCGGCACACTGCGACTGACTGCGCCCTTTGACTACGGCGTGGGCGTGGTGGTGCCTGTCATCGCGGCCTTCCGGCAACGCTACCCCGCATGCAAAGTCGACGCCATCCTCAGCGACCAGACGCTGAATGTTATGAACAGCAATATCGAACTGGCGATCCGCGTCGGCTGGCTGGCCGATACCAGCCTTCAGGCGCGACAGGTGGGCACGTTCAGGCAGTTGCTGGTGGCGTCTGCCAGCATGGCGCCGCGCGTCGCGCAGCTCCAGCAGCCGCAGGAGATTGTCACGCTGCCGTTTATTGCCAATACTGCGCTCCATGAACATCGGAAATGGCGCTTCTCGCGCCAAGGAAGTGAACCTCAAGATGTCACTGTCGAGGCAGAAGTTTATCTGGACGCCACCCTCGCGGTACGTGAAGCCGTTTGCTGCGGAATGGGACTGTCAGTGTTGCCCGATTTTGCGATTGCAGACGATCTTTCAGCAGGCCGTCTGATCCAGGTGCTGCCGCAATGGCTGCTGCCGTCCGGTGGCATCCATGCGGTATTTCCTGCAGCACGCTACCGGCCGGCCAAGGTCCGCGCCTTCGTTGACCTGCTGGCAGCCTGGGAAGAGGACCGCCAAGGTGGTTGAATGCTAGCCGGCGCTTGCAACAACTTGTATTCCTCAGGCACGGATGAAGTTGTGCGTTGACAGCGCGCCGAACGGCAACGACGCTAGCGGGCCGCCGACATCGAGGGAGCCGAGGTCAACCGGGAAGAAACCGGCAGCTTCCATGACGGCGCGTACCTCGGCCTTTGCCGCCGTATCGTCACCCGAGTAGAACAATACGCGCTGGCCACCAGCGGCTTCCGGTTCCGTTAGCACGTTGACGTCGTTGTGGTTAAATGCTTTGACCACGCGTGCGCCTGGAACGAATTGTTGGATGATCTGGCTCGAGTGCTTGCCGCCGAGATCAACCGCTTTGATCCCGTACGCTGCCAGCGGATTGCTCGGGTCGTTCGCGTCCGGCGAGGTTGCAGGATCGAAGAACTCCACCGGGTTGGTGCCGTCAATCACAATCCGACCGTTCCAGGCGGGCAGCTTGCCCAAGACTTTTTCCGTATCGATCCAACGCACCGCAATCAGCACCATGTCGGCACTTGCTGCCTCTTCCACGGTGCCAGCTTTGATTGATGGACCGAGCTCCTTGACCAGCTCCGCCAGCGAAGCCGGACCACGGCTGTTGGAGATGGTGGCCGAGAGCCCCTTTTTGGCGAGAATGCGGGCGAAGTTGGAGCCGAGAGCGCCTGAGCCAATGATGCCGATCGTCATGATGTTTCCTTTAAAGTTAAGTGAATGAACCGTTTGCTGAGTTCCATTCTAGGGCTCCATTGCTGATGGCGTTAGTAGCAATCGACTATAATCAGTTTCAAATTTTTCTTGAAGCCATGCTATGGAAACCCTCGCCAATCTGGAATCATTTGTACGCAGTGCCGAGAGTGGCAGCTTTTCTGCTGCAGCCCGCCGACTGGGCCTGACGCCGGCAGCGGTCAGTCGCAATGTTGCGCTGTTGGAGCGCAACCTTGGCGTGCGCCTCTTCGCGCGCAGCACGCGCGGTCTGACGTTGAGTGAAGCGGGTGAGCGTTTTCGACTCTCCGTACAGAGAGGACTCGACAGCATTGAGGAAGCCATCGCCGACATCAAGGTCAATGCTGGACAACCGGCCGGGGTGTTGAAGCTGAGCGCAGCGCCAGGATTTGGGATGGATTTTTTGTTACCGCTGATGCCGGCGTTTCTCGAACGCTATCCAGGCGTCACGCCCGACTGGGTTTTCGACAGCCGGCCGATGGACCTGATCGCGGGTGGTTTTGATGCAGCCATCGGCGCGGGATTCGAGCTGCCTCCGGGGATGGTGGCGCGTGAACTGGCGCGCATCCATCTGATTGCCGTGGCAGCGCCAGCGCTGTTACAAGGCCAGCGTCGTCCGAAAGACCCCGCCGGACTTGCTGAGTTGCCCGGCGTCGTGATGCGCTCACCATCGACCGGCCGCATGCGGACGCAAGTCATGCGCAACCACGCCGGCGTCGAAGTCACAGCGAAACAGCGCGCTGTCATGCTGGTCAACGATCCGGATGCACTCAGCCGCGCCGTAGTGCTGGGTCTCGGGGTCGGGCTGATACCGGTGCCACACGCAGCGCCCCATCTGGAAAGCGGTGCGCTGGTGCGTTTGCTGCCAGGCTGGTATGGCGACGTCGGACCGATCTCGCTGTATTTCACCAGTCAGAAACTGCTGCCAGCGAAGACGCGTGTCTTTGTTGATTTTGTGGTCGAGGCATTCAGGATGCAGAAGCTACCGCAACTTCTGTCTGCGAAATAGCCGCTTTCCACTGAAACGCTACCCCTGCAGGCTAAAGACAAGCCAACGAAGCCGGGTTAAACGGCATAATCTCAGAGAACTTATCGCGCCGGATCTTTGTCGGCCAATCAGCATCGGCAATTAGCGCCCGGCCGACAGCGACCAAATCGAATTCACGACGTTGCAGTCGTCTTTCCAGGTCACCAAGGTCGCTGACCGCTGCACTTTCCCCCTTGAACGCATGGGTAAAGTCCTTACCCTGTAGTCCCACAGAGCCAACCGTGATGGTGGGCTTGCCTGTGATCTTCTTGGCCCAACCTGCCAGATTGAGGTGGGAGCGATTGAACTCCGGCTCCCAGAAGCGGCGCGTAGAGCAGTGAAAGATGTCCACGCCGGCCAACGCCAGCGGCTCCAGTAACGCGGACAGTTCCAAGGGATTCGTCGCCAGTCTGGCGTGGTAGTCCTGCTGTTTCCACTGCGAAACGCGAAATATGATGTTGAAGTCCGATCCAACGCGTTGGCGCACCGCATGGACAACTTCCCTTGCGAATCTGGTGCGGTCAACGATGTCGCCGCCATATCGATCAGTGCGTCGATTGGATTGCGCCCAGAAGAACTGGTCGAGCAGATAACCATGGGCGCCATGTAATTCGATTGCGTCGAAACCAATTTCCTTGGCCTTCGCTGCGGCACTGGCAAAGGCACTGATCGTGTCGGCGATGTCAGCGTCGGTCATTGGCGCCGACACCTCATCGCCGGAGGCTGACAAACCAGAAGGTCCTTCGGATGGACTGCCGGGATTGGGGCCGGAACCAGGCTCTCGCGCCATGCCCATATGCCACAGTTGCGGCGCAATTTTGCCACCGGCTGCATGAACTTCCCCAACCACGCGCGCCCAGGCGTCCAGGCTTTCGCGTGTGTGAAAGTTAGGGATAGCCGTGTCGTTCGACGCGCTTGGCCGGTTGATGGTCGTACCTTCTGTGATGATGAGCCCGACACCACCTTCTACACGGCGGCGGTAGTATGCAGCTACCTCATCCGTCGGCACACCGTTCGGCGACCGGGCACGGGTCATGGGCGCCATGACGATGCGGTTTTCCAATGAGAGTGTCTTGTTGCGGAATGTCGAAAACAGCGGATTGGATGGCATGATGATCTCGGTCGGTGTCGGTGCGATTGCGCAGGTCGGTCTTGCCCGGCGTTGAAAAAGCAGGTGTCCCCGGTTATTGGTTGGGGCTTACGGTTTCAGAAATAAACCGTGCAGACTCGCGCAGTGCTTGCTCTGCTTCCGGCAAGAAGCTCTGGAAAAAATGCCAGGCATGGGGCATATGTGGCCACACTTCCAGATTGACCCGCACACGGTTCTCGGCCAAGTGACTGGCCAGGCGCATGGCATCGCTAAGCATCAGTTCGTTCTCGCCGATCTGTACCAGGATCGGTGGCAGTCCGGTGACGTCGGCGAATACCGGCGAGGCCAATGGGTGGTTCGGCAACGCCCCTGCGAGGAAGGTCCGGGCCAGCAGGTCCAGCAACGGCTTGGTGTTGAGCGGATCGAGACCTTCACGATTCGTCATTGACGCACCAGTGTGCTCCAGGTTGGCCCAAGGCGAAATGGCGACGCCAGCGGCCGGTAGCGGCAGTCCCTTTTGCTTGGCAGCGACCATCACGCTGACCACCATGGCGCCACCAGCAGACTCACCCGCGAAGGCAATTTTCCGTGCCGGGATACCTTGTTCCAGCAACCATTCGTAGGCGCGCAGACCATCGTCAATTGCCGCAGGGAAGGGATGCTCTGGGGCGAGGCGGTAATCGGGGATGTAGACGCGGGCGCCGAGCAGCTTGGCGTAGTTGCCGCCGATGCCGCGATATCCGGCCGGCTCACCGACTATATAGGCGCCGCCATGAATATAGACCAGGACAAGGTCGGAATCTTGTACCTCGGGCAGCACCAGCGTAGCCGGCACGCCCCCCATGTCGACCTCTTCAAACCGCACGCCTTGCGGCGGCTTCTGCTGCGCCTGAAATGCGGTGTACGAAGCGCGCACCTGGCCCATTGATGCAGTTTCGTCGCTGCCGCTCAGGACCGGCACCAGGTTGACCAGGCTGTCTGCCCAGCCGCTCATTGCTTGTGTTAATGGTTGATTCATCATTATCCTCGGTTATTTGCTTCCAATCGAAACGAATTGAGATATTATCCAAAGGATTGGGGAATGTGCTTCCCCACACAGCGGCCTTGCCGCATCGCCCATACACCGTGGCTGGAAAGGCCTATCCATGGAAGTGACTAACCTGAATGACATTGCCGCCTTCGCCAGCGTGGTGAAGCATGGCAGCTATACGATGGCGGCTAAGCAATTAGGTCTGACCCGCTCGGCCATCGGAAAATCGGTGGTGCGTCTGGAGCAGCGCCTGCAGGTCCGGCTGCTCAACCGGACCACCAGGAGTCTGAGTTTGACCGATGACGGCAGGATGCTATACGAGACGTGTGTCACCATTTTGGAGGAGTTAGAAGCGGTGGAGAGCGCGCTGGCACAACGTAGCGGCACGCCCCAAGGTCAGCTGCGTATCAGTCTGCCGGTCGCCCTGGGCCGCTTGCATGTCATGCCAGTGATTGCCACGTTCCTGAAAAAATGGGAAACGGTTACGATCGACGCGAGTCTGTCCGATCGCGTAGTGGATTTAATTGATGAGCGGTTCGATCTGGCAGTCAGGATCGGCATCCCCAAGGATGATTCTCGACTGTTGACGCGCACCGTTGCGCACCAGCAGATGATCACCTGCGCCGCACCGGAGTACCTGCTTCGCCATGGACAACCGTTATCGCCGAAGGATCTGCAAGCATTCCGATGCCTGCATTTTGTTGCAGAGGGACGAGTTTTACCATGGAACTTCCGCTACGCTGACACGAAAGTTTCCCTCGTCAATGAGGGAGCACTGCATCTGGATAACGCGGAAGCGATCAAAGTTGCAGTCATGGCTGGCCTTGGCATCGCGAAACTACCCAGCTACATCGTGGCAGAAGAGCTGCGCAACGGATCGCTGCAAACGGTGTTGGCCGAATTTTCCGAGGAGCCAGAACCCATCCGTGTCGTTTATCCTAGCAAACGGCATATATCTCCAAAAATCCGTTTCTTTATTGACGAGCTGGTCAGTCATTGGCAACCTGCTCCATGGGCGTTCGTTTAATCGATGATGGCATCACACCGCTGGGAAGCGGCGTCATCTCAAAGGGCTGCCGGTAGGTTGCAGTTCCAAGGCAAGAAATCATCAACCCGGTTGACGGGATGATCGGCGATATGCGTCAGCACGTGACGCAACCAGGCTTCGGGGTCGACACCGTTCAGCTTGGCCGTGCCGATCAGCGAGTAGATCGCGGCAGCGCGTTCGCCGCCGCTGTCGGCACCAGCAAATAGGTAGTTGCGGCGCCCAATGGCGACGCCACGCAAGGCGCGTTCGGCCGCCGAGTTATCAATCTCGATGGTGCCGTCGTCGCAGTAGCGCAGCAGCGCCGGCCACAACTTAAGCGCGTACAGGATCGCGGCCGCCGTGTCGGACTTGCGTGACAAGGTATCGAGTGTGGTGCGCAGCCAGCGCTCCAGGTCATCGAGCAGCGGACGCGAACGCGTTTGCCGAATTTGCCTTCGTTCGTCTGGCGGTTTGCCTCGGATATCGGCCTCGATCACATAGAGCTCAGCGATCCGGCGCAACGCCTCGGTGGTCAGCGGCGTTGCCCGCGCCGCGTGCAGATCGTGGAATTTTCGCCGCGCGTGCGCCCAGCAGGCAGCTTCCTGAATCGTGCCGCCTTCGAACAAGGCGTTGAAGCCGGCGTAGGCATCGGCTTGCAGCACGCCCTCGAACTTGGCCAGGTGCGTTTGTGGATGGATGCCCTTGCGGTCAGGCGTGTAAGCAAACCAGACGGCTGGCGGTGTGGCATCGCCAGCGGGCCGGTCGTCACGCACGTAGGTCCACAGGCGTGCGGTTTTGGTTTTGCCGTTGCCGGGCGCCAGGACCGGGATCGGAGTGTCGTCGGCATGCAGTTTCGATGCCGCCAGCACGTGACGCCGAATGGCGTCGACTAAAGGACGCAACAGCGAGCTGGCCGCACCCACCCAGCTCGCCAGCAGCGCGCGGTCCAGGTCAACGCCCTCGCGAGCGTAGATGGCAGACTGGCGGTACAGCGGCAAATGATCGGCGAATTTCGCCACCAGAATGTGCGCCAGCAGCCCAGGGCCAGCGATGCCGCGCTCTATCGGCCGGCTTGGTGCCGGTGCCTGAACGATGGCGTCGCAGCAGGAACAAGCCAACTTAGGGCGCACATGGCGAATCACGCGGAAGCTGGCCGGTACGAATTCAAGTTGCTCAGCTACATCGTCGCCCAGCGGCCGCAGGCCGCCACCACAGGCCGGGCAGGCATCGCACGTGGGGGCATACACTATCTCGTCGCGTGGCAGATGGTCAGGCAAAGGCCGGCGTACCGACTTCTTGCGCGGTGCCTGGTCGGCCGCTGGCATCTCGCGATCGGCCTCGGCCTCATCGGCCTGTAGGTCTTCCAGCTGCAGCTCCAGTTGTTCAATCTGGTGGTCCAGCTTTTCCGACTTACGGCCGAACTGCATGCGCCGCAACTTGGCAATCTGCAGCTTGAGGTGTTCGATCTCGACGGCGCGTGTGTTCAGTTGATCGCGCAGACCTTCAACAACTGCGTCTTGCGCGAGCAGCAGCGCCTTCAAAGCGGCAATGTCGTTGGGCAGGTCGGCGGAGATGAGCATGCGCCAAGTTTACGTCAGGCTTGCCACGTTTACAAGGCCGACGTTGGCTTCCAGGTGCGTTCTGGCCGACGCCAGTCTATGCCTTCGAGCAGCATCGACAGTTGCGCCTGCGTCAGCGCTACCGAACCGCTGGTCGCCTGCGGCCAGACGAAGCGTCCCCGCTCCAGCCGCTTGGCCAACAGACACAAGCCATCGCCGGTCCACCACAACAATTTAATGAGGTCGCCACGTCGGCCCCGGAAGACGAACACGTGACCGCTGAACGGATCTTCCTCCAGTGCTGTCTGCACTTTTGCAGCCAGCCCATTAAAGCCTGACCGCATGTCGGTGGTACCGGCTGCCAACCAGACCTTGGTGCCTGCGGGAAGGCCAATCATCGCAGTACCCGGTCCAATACCAGTGCCAACGTGGCGGGATCGGCTGGACCTTCGATGCACAGCCGCACTTTGCCATGTTCCAATGTGATGGTGCCCAACTGCTCCGGCCCCGCTAACGACGGCGTTGGGGATGGCCTCACCACGACCGACAGAAACTCGCGGGACTCCACCGCACATCCGCCGGCCAGCTGTCCCGCTGCGTGTTGCCTGCGCCAGGTGAACACCTGGTTGGCATTGATGCCATGGTCGCGCGCTACGCGCGTCACCGAGGTACCAGGCTGCATCGCCAGCTCGACAACCTTGCGTTTGAACTCCTGCGAATGCTGACGATATTTTCCGCGTGGTCCGCGTTTGGCCGCTGATTGAAAATTTGTGTCCATAATTTAATTTGTGGGCACAACTGCTGTGCCAAAATTAGATCATGGATACATGGCGATGTGGAGTCCAGACGGTGCTGGCTTTACGCTTACCCGACGCCAGCATTCGCAACTACACCAGTACCGACAGGCGAATCAACGTCATTGACGATGTCCGCATTGCAGACCTCGTTATAAATGCTGGCCTCATTCGCTGGCTTATCAACAAACGCAGTTAGTTAGGCCAGTCACTGGAGAGCTTGAAGACATCAGCAATAGTAACGTCACCACCTCGCTCTATCTTCATATCGCCGCAGACCCTAGCATGAGGGAACTGATCCAAGTTCGTAGGTAAGGCATACAACGACCAAGGGTTGAAATACAAAGTTCCCTTGCGGCGCGCGGCGGTATGAAAGCTCAGATCATTGAAGAACCAAGCACCACTTACCCTTGTCGCTTGCGGACCTTTCGGACCAATCCACAAACCATTATTGGCTCTGCTGAAGTCCGGTTCTCCTTCGCCCTCAACCGGAAAGTGAAACTGTTCTTGACCGAACAGTGCCTGCATTTCATCAATGTCCGATAGGTTGAACGCAGAGAAGTTCACAGCGACCAGAAGGGGAAGCTCCAGCTCACCATATCGCTGTCCCTTCTCCTTCAATGACTCTTTCAATGGAGTCCATGAATCCACTACGCCGCCCCCACCATCAATGAGTCCAATGAGCTGCTTTGCTGTTCCTCTTTTTTCACGAGGGATCGGGATCGGCTGGAATGAAACCGTCCAATCTTCATGAGGGATTTCACGCTTCGGAGCAGTGGCAAAAAAGCTGGCGTGGTGTTCCGCCTGGATCTGGTCAGGATCGAGAGTGTTCAACCAGGTGTGAACCTCATGAAGAATTTTTTTGCCTGAAGGTTGAGTAGTCGGAACTCCCCTAGTTGAGAACGTCACACGAAAATTATCATGCGGCCGAGTGTTGAGCTTATCCATGACGGTACCCATCATGGCCTTCACTGCTAGGTTCTCTCCCTTGTCCTCTTTTGAAAGCACAGCTTCAAGTAAGAACTCGCTTCCATCAGACGCAACTACATGGAAGTCCGGTTGCTTCTTTGAGCCGTTCTTCAGTTCAGGATGAGGCTCAAGAGTGTAACCAAGACGACTGAGGAAATTGAAGATCAAAACCTCAAAACTCGCAGACCGAAAATCTACTTCATTGCCACGAGTGAGCCGAGCCACCACTTCATCAATGCCCTTTGCTGGGTACTGAGCAAGCAGCTCTTCCACGAAGTTGCGGACCACTTCAAACTCTGGCCGAGCCGACCGGTCAAGGAAAGCAAAACTACCTTCCCCGTTACCCTTCGGGCTGCTGTCAGTCCTTTCGTAATGTTGATTTGCGCCGAAAATTGACCCACTTTCCCCAGTAATTTGCAACTGAATCTGACCCACGTGAAGAGCACAATTCGACCTGTCTCATCGGCAGGAGAACGGAGTGATCAACGTGGCATTACTAGGCATAATTCGACGCTGGCACATTCGTGACCAGATTCCCCTACGGGAGATTTCCAGACGGCTGGGCATCTCACGTAACACCGTCCGGCGCTATTTGCGCTCGGAGACCACAGAGCCTACCTATGCGGAACGCCGTATAGCGAGCGGGCTGGATAAATATTCTGTGCAATTGTCAGGATGGCTCAAGGCCGAGACGAGCAAGCCGCGTAAGCAGCGCCGTAGTTTGAAACAGATCCACGCGGATCTGAAAGAGCTGGGATATGAAGGATCGTACGACCGCGTAGCAGCGTTTGCCAGGCAGTGGAAGGCGGGTCAAACTGAGTGGGTCAATTCATCGAGCAAACGAACAACCTGCCTCTGTATCGCGTGTATTCTCTGCTTTCTGAAGAAAGGACTGCGAGTTTTTGTAACGCTCCCAAACATCGGACAGGGTCAAGTCCTGAGGCTGCTCAACCGCCTTTTGCTCGCCTTTCACACCGGCTTCAGCAGCCTCCGCAGCCTCTCTGGTAGGGAAAACCTTGTCGTACTTCGGATAGCCTTTGCGGCGGATTTGAACACGGAATTTTCCGTTGGGAAGTATAAGAATGGACATCCGGCAATCCAGTTATTGGTCATGTGCAATAGAATTGCACAACGGATTGCACACCGTCAAGAAAAAAGGACTTAGGCTTTCACCTAAGTCCTTGATTTTATTGGTAGGCCCTCGCGGAGTCGAACCGCGCACCAAAGGATTATGAGTCCTCTGCTCTAACCAAGCATGAGCTAAGGGCCCTGAGGGTGTTACTGCGCTGGAGTCTGTCTAGCCTCTCTGATACGCATCCGTTAAGAAAACGAACACGCGAGCATAAAGGCTAGCCCTACACCAGTCAAGTCTTAGTTGGCTTCCAGGAAGCTCTTCAACTTGTCCGATCGGCTTGGATGACGCAGCTTGCGCAAGGCCTTGGCTTCGATCTGGCGGATGCGCTCGCGCGTCACGTCGAACTGTTTGCCGACTTCTTCCAGCGTGTGGTCGGTCGACATTTCGATGCCGAAACGCATGCGCAGCACCTTGGCTTCGCGCGGCGTCAGCGAGTCCAGCACGTCCTTGACCACACCGCGCATCGAGGCGTGCAGCGCGGCGTCGGATGGCGCCAGCGTGTTGTTGTCCTCGATGAAGTCGCCCAGATGCGAATCGTCGTCGTCGCCGATTGGCGTCTCCATCGATATCGGTTCCTTGGCGATCTTCATGATCTTGCGGATCTTATCCTCGGGCATCTCCATCTTGATGGCCAGCGTTGCCGGGTCCGGCTCGGCGCCCGTCTCTTGCAAAATCTGGCGAGAGATGCGGTTCATCTTGTTGATGGTTTCGATCATGTGCACCGGAATACGGATGGTGCGCGCCTGGTCGGCGATCGAGCGGGTGATGGCCTGACGGATCCACCACGTTGCATAGGTCGAGAACTTGTAGCCGCGACGGTATTCAAACTTGTCCACCGCCTTCATCAGGCCGATATTGCCTTCCTGGATCAGGTCGAGGAACTGCAGGCCGCGGTTGGTGTATTTCTTGGCGATCGAAATCACCAGGCGCAAGTTGGCCTCGGTCATTTCGCGCTTGGCCTTGCGCGCCTTCATTTCGCCAGCCGCCATCTGGCGGTTGATGTTGCGCAGGTCCGGCAGCGGCAGCACCACGCGGGCTTGCAAATCGATCAGGCGCTGTTGCAGCTCCTTGATAGTCGGGATGTTACGGCCCAGGATGGCGCTGTAGGCGTGGCCGGCAGCGACTTCGCCATCAACCCATTCCAGGTTGGTTTCATTGCCTGGGAACACTTTGATGAAGTGGGCGCGCGGCATGCCGCACTTGTTCACCGCCACGTCCAGGATCTGTTTCTCGATGTGGCGCACTTCGTCCACCTGGCCGCGCAGCGTGTCGCACAGCTTCTCGACCACTTTGGCGGTGAAGCGGATGCCCAGCAGCTCTGCCGAGATGGCTTCCTGCGCCTTGACGTAGGCTTTCGAGTTGTAGCCTTCTTTCTCGAAGGCACGGCGCATCTTGTCGAATTGTAGCGAGATGGTGTCGAATTTTCCCAGCGCAGCGTTTTTCATCGCTTCCAGCTGTTCGGCCGAGTAGCCCGCCGCAGCACCCGAAGGGCTGGCTTCTTCCTCTTCCTCTTCTTCCTCTTCTTCCTCTTCCTCTTCGTCCTCTTCATCGTCGGACCCGCCGGCTGGCGCTTGCGCGGAGGCATCTTCGTTATCGTCTACCAGACCGTCAACAATTTCGTCGATCTTGATTTCATCGGCGCGGATACGATCGGAAGCAGCGATGATTTCCGCAATCGTCACCGGGCAGGCGGAGATCGCCTGGATCATGTCTTTGAGGCCGTCTTCGATGCGTTTGGCGATTTCGATCTCGCCTTCACGGGTCAGCAGCTCGACCGAGCCCATTTCGCGCATATACATGCGGACCGGGTCGGTGGTGCGGCCGAAATCGGAATCGACGGTGGACAGCGCCGCTTCGGCAGCCGCCTCGGCTTCGTCATCGCTGGTGACGGTGGCGACATTGTCGGACAGCAGCAGCGTCTCGGCGTCGGGCGCGTGCTCGTAGACGGCAATGCCCATGTCGTTGAAGGTGCCGATAATGCCTTCGATCGCTTCCGGATCGACGATATTGTCAGGCAGATGGTCGTTGATCTCGGCATACGTGAGGAAACCACGTTCCTTGCCGAACTTGATCAGGGTCTTGAGCTTCTGGCGGCGGCGTTCGAGTTCTTCTTCGGTCGCTTCGGTGTCCGACGAGAACGCGTCTTTCAGCAGCGCTTTTTCCTTGGCCTTGCGGTCCTTGGCCTTGGCCTTGTCGACCGCCTTCATTTCGGCGCGCTCGACCGCGTTGAGCGCGGCGACTTCGTCGTTCTCAGGCTGGAATTCTTTCGGTTTGCGCCCGCGCCGGCCCGGCACTTTGACCGAAGGCAGCACGTAACCGGACGTGTCGATCGCCGCTAATGCAGCCGCATCCGTGGTCTGGCTGACCGCCGGCGGGTTGCTGGCGACGCGCGTCTCCGGTTTGTCCGCCGTTTTAGCGGATTTTGCGCTCACTTTAGTCGGCTTTACAGCCGCTTTGGATTCAGGTTTCTTGATTGGCACAGGCGCTTTCGATTACGGATAAAGTTTCGATCCTTCTGGGATCACTACGTCTTCGAACTTGCCGACTACACAAGTCCGACAATACTACGACTTACTTACACCTGGGTCAGGCCGACCGAGTCTCTCTCTAGAACTCCCAAGAATTCTACTGCATCAGACACGTGCGTGGGGGCAAGAAACCATGACTCGGTTAGATAGCAAACAGACTATTTGCTGAACCGTAGCTGGCCCTGGCCGCCGACACCCGTCCTTCCGCGTCGATCAAGAGCCTAACTCACTGAAAACAAACACACTCTGAACAGAAAAACGATGCCAAAACATACAACACTTAGCGTTTTATTATAGCACGTCACTTTTCAATTTCCAGAGGGAAGACCGATGGGTGCTTCCCCTGGAATAATGACAGAAACATTACGATGCAAAACTGTGATCAACCTTAGCGTATCGACAACTCCGCCTGCGCCTCGCGCAACAACTGGTCCTGCTGCGCAGTCAGCTCGCGGTAGCGCACGCCGATCTCGTCCGACGACAGGCCGGCCGCAAACAGCTGGCTCAGCTCCTGCTTCAGCGCGTCGTGCTTGACCTGGCGGATCGCCGCCCGCAATACAACACGCTCGGTGTCGCGCTCGGTTTCCGGCTCCTTGACGATTTCGCCAATGATGCCATCGTACTCGTCGCTGAGCGACTTCAGGTGCTGGGCGAACGAGGCAAACGTGCCGCTTTCACCCAAGGCCAGGGCCTCGGTCAGCAACTGCGCCAGCCGCTCGGCCGACTCCTGGCCGAAGAACTGGAACGCCGCCTGCGCCTGCGCATCGACCTCCAGCGCCAGCGACGGATGCGCCACCAGCACGCGCATGATCTGCAACTCCAGCCCTTTCGGCTGCGGCCGGCCGCCACGCGGCGGCGCAATCTTGTGCACCGCCACCGGCTTGGCCAGCTCGAACAGCACCTCGATCTCCGACGGCGAGGTCTGCGTCAGCTGCGCCAGGCCACGGACGATCTGCAAGCGCAGCGCGGTCGGCGTCATCGCCTGCAGCATCGGCTTGGCGTCAAACTGCGCCCGCGCCCGGCCTTCCGGACTGTTCAGGTCATGCTCGCCACACGCTTCCTTGACGAGGAACTGCGACAGCGGCATGGCCTCGTGAATTTCCTGCTCGAACGCTTCCTTGCCGTATTCGCGCACATAGCTGTCCGGGTCGTGCTCGGTAGGCAGGAACAGGAACTTGATGGTCTTGTTATCCGTTACGTGCGGCAGACAGGCTTCCAGCGCGCGCCGTGCAGCGCGGCGGCCGGCCTTGTCGCCGTCAAAACTGAAGATCACTGTGTCGGTCTGGCGCAACAGCTTCTGCACGTGATTGGTGGTGCAAGCCGTGCCCAGGGTGGCTACCGCTTGCGGGAAGCCCATCTGCGCCAGCGCCACCACATCCATATAGCCTTCGGTCACCAGCACATAGCCCGCATCGCGGATCGCCTGGCGCGCCTCGAACAAGCCATACAGCTCGAAACCCTTAGAAAATAACGGCGTTTCCGGGGAATTCAAGTACTTGGGCTCGCCTTGGTCGAGCACCCGGCCGCCAAAGGCGATCACTTGGCCCTTGGTATTGCGGATCGGGAACATCACGCGCTCGCGGAAACGGTCGTAGCGCTTGCGGTTATTGCCGTCCTCGTCCACCTTGTCAATCACCAGGCCGGACTCGGCCAGCACCACCGCCTCGTAATCCGGGAACTGCGAGCGCAGGTTGTCCCAGCCGGGCGGCGCGTAGCCGAGGCCGAAGCGGGCGGCGATTTCGCCGGTCAGACCACGGTTCTTCAGATAGGCGATGGCGTTCGGCGCGCTGCGCAGTTGCAGCTTGTAGAAATCGCTGGCGCGCGTCATGGCTTCCGTCAGCGCCAGGCTTTGCGCCTGCATCTGCGCGCGTTGCGCCGGCGGAATCTTGTCATCCTGTTCGGGCACTACCATGCCAACGCTTTGCGCCAGGTCCTTGACGGCATCGACAAAGCCCATGCCGGAATACTCGATCATGAAACCGATCGAGGTGCCATGCGCGCCGCAGCCGAAGCAATGGTAAAACTGCTTGGTCGGGCTGACCGTGAAGCTGGGCGATTTTTCATTGTGAAACGGGCACAAACCCATGTAGTTCGCGCCGCCCTTCTTGAGCTGCACGTAACGGCCAACCACGTCGACGATATCGACACGGTTCAGCAAATCGGCGATAAAAGTTTGTGGGATCACAGCGTTAAGCGGCCTTGGTGTTAATCAGACTATACCGCAGCAGCCGATGCGCCTTGATGCGCATCAAACTGCGGCAGCGGTGTTACTCAGGCTGGGGTCAGCGCTTTTTTGACCAGCGCGGACACCACCGTCATATCGGCGCGGCCAGCCAGCTTCGGCTTGACGATGCCCATGACCTTGCCCATGTCCTGCGGGCCGGCGGCGCCCGAGGCAGCCACGGCGGCAGCTACTTCAGCGGCGATTTCCTCGTCCGACAGGCCGGCCGGCATATAGGTGCTCAGCACTGCCAGTTCAGCTTTTTCGATGTCGGCCAGGTCGGCGCGGCCGCCGGCTTCGAACTGGGTGATCGAATCCTTGCGCTGCTTGATCATTTTTTCGATGATGGCGATGGTTTGCTCGTCGCTCACGGTAATCTGTTCGTCCACTTCCTTGCGCTTGATGTCAGCCAGGATCAGACGAATGGTTGCCAGGCGGCCGGCTTCCTTGGCGCGCATCGCGTTTTTCATGTCTTCGGTGATTTGGTCTTTCAAGGCCATAGCGTTTCTTTCAGAGAATTGTGGAGTAAAAATGCGAAAACCCGCTGCGGGCCAAGCCGGAGCGGGTGTTCTCTTAGATGCCGCTAAACGCAACCGGCATATGCCAGGTTGGCCTGCGTAAGCAATCTTAGAAGAGTTTTTTCGGCAGCTGTTGGCTGCGGATGCGTTTGTAGTGACGCTTAACAGCAGCAGCCAGCTTGCGCTTACGCTCAGCCGTTGGCTTTTCGTAGAACTCGCGTGCGCGCAGTTCGGTCAGCAGACCGGTTTTTTCGATGGTGCGTTTGAAGCGACGCATTGCGACTTCGAACGGCTCGTTTTCTTTAAGGCGAATAGTGGTCATGTAAAAATTCAAACCGTTGGAGGTTATAGGGAGACAGAGACTATAGCAGCTTTTTCCGGAAAATGGAAGCCATGGGCTGTTGGAAACAGCCAGGCATGCGGCTTGCGTAGGAAAAACAACAACGTGCAGACTGCCAGTATATCAGACTGCCTGCCCTGCCGCCACACCCGAGGCCCACGCCCATTGGAAATTGTAGCCGCCCAGCCAGCCGGTCACATCCACCGTTTCGCCGATGAAGTACAGGCCCGGCACCTTGCTGGCCATCATGGTCTGCTGCGACAGCTCACGGGTGTCGATGCCGCCACGGGTGACTTCGGCCTTTTTGTAGCCTTCGGAACCGTTCGGCGTCAGCGTCCACTGGTTGATGGCGGCGCCCAGCTTGCGCAGTTGCGTATCCGGCAAGTCGGCCAGGCGGGCGTCCAGCGCGAAACCGTGGGCCAACAGCAAGCCTTCGGCCAGGCGGGCCGGCAGCCATTGCGACAGCACATTGCCCAACTGCTTTTTGATCGTCCCTTTGCCTTCGATCAGCGTGGCCGCCAGGTCCAGTTCCGGCAGCAGGTTGATGACGATCGGCGTGCCCGGCTGCCAGTATGATGAAATTTGCAAGATTGCCGGACCGGACAGGCCGCGATGGGTGAACAGCAAGTCTTCGCGGAAGCGCGCGCCGGTCGGGTTGCGGCCTTTCAGCGAACCGGTCTCGACATCGACTTCCAGCGCAATGCCGGCCATTTCGACAAATGGCGCCCACTGCTGGGCGTCAAAGGTCAGCGGCACCAGCGCCGGGCGCGGTTCGACCATGCGCAGCTCGAATTGCTGGGCGATGCGGTAGCCGAAATCGGTGGCGCCGATTTTCGGGATCGACAGGCCACCGGTGGCGATCACCACGCTGGGCGCTTCGATCGTGCCGCTATCGGTTTCCAACACAAAGCCTTCTGTCCCCTGCTGCAGCGATTCAACCTTGCACGGCATGCGCCAGTGGACGTCGCCGCCGGCACACTCGTCTTTCAGCATCTCGATGATCTGCTCGGCCGAGTCGTCGCAGAACAGCTGGCCGCGATGCTTCTCGTGGTAGCCGATGCGGTGTTTCTTCACCAGCGCGACGAAATCCGCCGGCGTGTAGCGCGACAAGGCACTCTTGCAGAAGTGCGGATTCTCCGACAGGAAGTTGGCCGGGCCGGCGTTCACATTGGTGAAGTTGCAGCGGCCGCCGCCGGAAATACGGATTTTCTCGGCCAGCTTGGCGGCGTGGTCGATCAGCACCACGCGCAGGCCGCGCTGGGCTGCCGTCGCCGCGCACATCATTCCGGCCGCGCCGGCGCCGATTACCGCTACATCAAACTTTGCCATGTTGTTCCGATCAGATCCGTGAAGGGGCGAGATTTTACTCGATCGGCTCGCTCACATGCTGGCGCGAGGCCACGGTGCGCGAAACCAGCAGGCATTGCGCCACCTGCTCGGCGATCGGTGGCGGCACCGCCACGTCGCCGTCCAACACCGACTTGATCCACGCAGCAGTGGTCGCCGCATCCTTGTTTTCCGGCAGCAGCGGCAGTTCGCCCACCAGCGTCTGCTTCGGCACCAGCGTCGTCCGCAGGCCGCCGTGGAACCAGTCGATCTGCTGCGCCTTGTTGGCGTTGGCCACCGTTTCGCCCTCGGTGCCGCGCATCAGGAAAGCATCGCCGCGCTCGTGCAGCGCCGCCGTGGTGAAGTATTCGCCCAGCATCTCCAGATACTCCGGATGCGTGTACGACACCAGCCGCAGCGCCGGCCCGGCAAACGGCTGCATGATCTTGACCAGCGTGTGCGTCGAGTTGCGCACACCGAGAATACGGCGCAGCGACAGCAGATGCGCCAGCTTCGGCGCCATCGCATCGATGGTGATGAACGCCGGCTTGCCCTGCGACATGGCCTCCTCCGCTTCCGAGCGATGCCGCGCCTGCGCCACACCCAGCGCAGCCAGTACCTCGGCCGTGGTGACCCGGCCCGGATCGTCGGCCACGCCGTGCACCAGCACCGGCACACCCTCGCGCGCCAGCAGCAGCGCCAGCAGCGGCGTCAGGTTGGCCATCTTGCGGGCGCCGTTATACGAAGGAATCACCACCGGCGCAAACTGGCCCGGCGGCGCGTTGAACGGTTCGAAGGACGCCTCGGCCGCATCAAGAAAGCCGGCAATCTCCTCCACCGACTCGCCCTTGATGCGCATCGACAGCAGAATCCCGCCCAGTTCCAGGTCGGAAACGCGGCCATCCAGCATCGCCTGGTACAGATCGTGGGCGTCGTCCTGGGTCATGCTGCGGGCGCCGTCTTTGCCGCGGCCGATTTCTTTAATGAAACGCGCGGCTGGGAAAGGTTCATATGTGGTCATGACGCCAGCTTAAACCACCCGCCCGCATTTCGGCTACACTATCTGGTTCCCAAAATGAAAACATAACAGAGATCATGATTTCCCCAGACATTGAAAACGTCAACGTCACCTCGTTTGCTCCGATGCCGTCGCCGGAAGCCTTGCATAGCAAGCTGCCGCTGACCGATCTGGCTTCCGAGACCGTGATGAAGGGCCGCGAAGCCCTGCGCAACATCATCGACCGCCAGGACAAGCGCCTGTTCGTGGTGGTCGGCCCCTGCTCGATCCACGACCCGGTGGCCGGCCTGGACTATGCGCGCCGCCTGAAGGCGCTGCAGGCCGAAGTGGCCGACACCATGCTGCTGGTGATGCGCGTGTATTTCGAAAAGCCGCGCACCACCACCGGCTGGAAGGGCTATATCAATGATCCGGACATGGACGACTCGTTCCGCGTCAACGTCGGCATGGAAAAGGCGCGCCAGTTCCTGCTGGACGTGTGCGAACTGGGCCTGCCGACCGCCACCGAAGCGCTGGACCCGATCTCGCCGCAATACCTGGGCGATTTGATCGCCTGGACCGCCATCGGCGCCCGCACCACCGAATCGCAGACCCACCGCGAAATGTCGTCCGGCCTGTCGACGCCGGTGGGCTTCAAGAACGGCACCGATGGCGACATCAGCATCGCCATCAACGCGATTCTGTCGTCGGCGCACCCGCACTCCTTCCTCGGCATCAACGCGCAGGGCAATGTGGCGATCGTGCGTACCCGTGGCAATGGCTACGGCCACGTGGTGCTGCGCGGTGGCGATGGCCGGCCGAACTACGACTCGGTGTCGATCGCGATTGCCGAACAGTCGCTGGCCAAGGCCAAGCTGCCGGCCAACCTGGTGGTTGACTGCTCGCACGCCAACAGCTACAAGAAGCCTGAGCTGCAACCGCTGGTGATGGCCGATGTCATCCACCAGATCGTGCAGGGCAACAAGTCGCTGGTCGGCGTGATGATCGAGTCCAACATCGTTGGCGGCAACCAGAAGATCCCGGCCGACCTGAGCCAGCTGGTGTATGGCTGCTCGGTGACCGACGGCTGCATCGACTGGGACACCACCGAGAAGATGCTGCGCGAAGCGCACCAGCAACTGCTCAACCGTCCTTAATAGCAGTACGCCACCAGGCTGGTGGCGACGCCGAACTGCCCCGCCAGCGCCGCCTCGGCCTTGCTGGCCGGGGCGCTCAGTTCATCCAGGTCCAGGTAGACCTTGAATCCTTCCACCTTCACCGAATAACGGCGCGCGCTACTGCAGCGTGGGTCCACGCCGCGACAATCGAGCACCGCGTGCACGCTTTCCTCGCCGCTGCGGAACAAGGCCACGCCCGGCAGCTCCTGCCACGCCAGCCCGCGCGGCACCAGACGCGCCCCGCTTTCCACCGGCACATCCTTCAGTTTGCAGATCACTTTCCAGTTTGCAGACATCGCTCCCTCCTCGCTTTGCCTCTTTAATAAGCAAAAGCGATGCCACCGAAAATCTGGCCATTTGGCAAAAAATCGCACCCGGCCAGTGCGGTCCGGACCCAGGCCAGTGCATGCTTGCACCCGGTTTACATTACAATGGCGGATTCCCCTTTAGAAATATGCTGCTTCCATGATCGTTCTTGGCGTTGAATCCTCCTGTGACGAAACCGGCCTGGCCTTGTACGACACGCAACACGGCCTGCTGTCCCATGCCCTGCATTCGCAGGTCGCCATGCATGAGGAATATGGCGGTGTCGTGCCCGAGCTGGCCTCGCGCGACCACATCCGCCGCGCCATCCCGCTGCTGGAGCAGACGCTGGCAAAAGCCGGCAAGACGCCGGACGATATCGACGCCATCGCCTACACCCAAGGCCCCGGCCTGGCCGGTGCGCTGCTGGTCGGCTCGTCGGTGGCGTGCAGCCTCGGCCTGTCGCTGGACAAGCCGGTGCTGGGCGTGCACCACCTGGAAGGCCACCTGCTGTCGCCGTTGCTGGCGTCCGAGCCGCCGGAGTTCCCGTTCATCGCGCTGCTGGTATCGGGCGGCCACACGCAGCTGATGCGCGTCGACGGCGTCGGCCAATATACGCTGCTGGGCGAAACGCTGGACGACGCGGCCGGCGAAGCCTTCGACAAGTCGGCCAAGCTGCTTGGCCTCGGCTATCCCGGCGGCCCGGCGATTTCGCGCCTGGCCGAATTCGGCGATCCGGACGCCTACCAGCTTCCGCGCCCGATGAAGCACACCAAGGATTTCAACTTCAGCTTCTCCGGCCTGAAAACGGCGGTGCTGACGGTGGTGAAGAACCACGAAGAGAAAGTGATCGCCAACATCTGCGAGCAGGACAAGGCCAACATCGCGCGCGGCTTTGTCGACGCGATTGTCGACGTGCTGACGTCCAAGTGCGTATCCGCCATCAAGCACACCGGCCTGAAGCGGCTGGTGATCGCCGGCGGCGTGGGCGCCAACCAGCAGCTGCGCGAATCGCTTAACGCGGCAGCCGCCAAGAAGCGCTTCAAGGTCTACTACCCGGAGTTGGAGTTTTGCACCGATAACGGCGCGATGATCGCCTTCGCCGGGGCGATGCGCTTGATGATCAACCCGGACGCGGCAAAAAAGGATTACGCGTTCAACGTGCGGCCACGCTGGCCGCTTGACGAGTTGAAAGTAATTTAATTCGAGGCGAACGCCATGCCGGCCAGCACAGCCAGGCCGACCAGCGGAATCCAGAACTTGGCCTTGCCCTGGCCCAGGCTCACGCCACGGGCGGCAATGCGCTCGCTGCGCAGGCGATGCTCATCGGCAGGCGACTCGTGTACAGCGGTTTGCTTGTCTTTTTCAGTGACGGTATTCATAACAGCCTCCATGTAAATCGATCATCGTCCTTTCTTGAGGGCAATGCAATTGTTGTGCCAACCAAATAAGCAGTAATTGGCCTATACAGCTTGATTCTAGGCGCGTTTGTGGTGAAGTTGCCACACAATACAACGCGCCAGGCACTGAAACCGTGCACACACGCACGCTCAATCAACTTATCTTGCTTTCGCCGCATTGACAGCCCGGCGCTGGGCCTGCAAACGCGGCGGCGCCTGCTCGGAGACAAAATCGATGAAATGGCGCACCCGCAACGGCATCTGCGTGCGCTGCTGGTAGGACATGAATACGCCATTGTTGGCGGTGATGGTGGTGGTCAGCAGCGGCACCAGCTCACCGCTGGCCAGTTCCTTCTCGATCATGAACACCGGCATCTGGCCGATGCCCATGCCATTCAGCACCGCCATCAACTCCCCCTCCACCGTATTGAAGCTGGCCACGGTCGGCACGTCCTGGTAGACGGTGGCGCCGTCGACATGGAATTCCCACGGCAGCAGGCGGCCGGTATTCGGCTGGCGGAAACCGGTGCAGCGATGCGCGGCCAGGTCGGCCAGCTTCTTCGGCGTGCCGTAACGGTCCAGGTAGGACGGCGCGGCGCAGGTCAGCAGCGTAATCTCGCCCAGCTTGCGGGAAATCAGGTTGCGCTCGGGCGGGCTGCCGGCGCGGAAGCCGACGTCGATGCGGCTTTCCACCAGATCGGTGAAATGGTCATCCAGCTGCATATCGAAGTGGGCGCCGGGATAGCGCTGCTGGAATGCCTGCAGCAGCGGCACGATGATCGCATTGCCGATCGACGTGGGCGCGGCGATGCGGATCAGGCCATCGACTTCCAGCCGGCTGCTCTGGATCTGGTCCAGCGCCTCATCCAGCAGGCGCAGGCCGGGATTGGCCAGCTCGAACAAGCGCGTGCCCTCGTCGGTCAGGCTGAGGCTGCGGGTGGTGCGATGGAACAGACGCACACCCAGATGATCCTCCAGCTGCCGCACTGCCTTGCTGACTGCCTGCGGCGTCAGGCCGGCATCCACTGCCGCCTGGCTGAAGCTCTTGGCGCGCACCACGCCGATGAACAGACTGATGACTCGGGCTTTATCCATATTATCAACCAGTAGATGAAAATCAAACAGCTTTCCTATGGCTAGTGTAGCAGATCGCGACAGCCTAAACTGGTCTCCATCAACTCAACTTTGAAAGGAAACACATCATGACTGGCACTGCACAAAAAGTATGGTTCATCACTGGCGCATCGCGTGGTTTCGGCCTGCTGACGGCACAAAAAGCGCTGGCGCGCGGCGACCTGGTGGCGGCCACCGCGCGTGATCCGCAAACGGTGATTGCCGCGCTGGGCGAGCATCCCAACTTGCTGGCGCTGCGGCTGGACGTCAAGCTGGAAGCGCAAGCGATCACCGCCGCGCAGCAAGCGGTGGCGCGTTTCGGCCGCATCGACGTGCTGGTCAACAACGCCGGCTACGGCCTGCTGGGCGCGGTGGAAGAATCCAGCGGCGACGAAGTGCGCGCCGTGTACGACACCAACGTCTTCGGCCTGCTCAACGTCACCCGCGCCGTGCTGCCGCTGATGCGCCGCCAGGGCAGCGGCCACGTCATCAACATCTCCTCGATCGGCGGCTACTCCGGCTATGCCGGCTGGGGCGTGTACGGCTCGACCAAGTTCGCGGTCGAAGGCCTGAGCGAAGCGCTGGCGATGGAACTGGAGCCGCTGAACATCCGGGTGACGGTGGTGGAACCAGGCTTCTTCCGCACCGACTTCCTCGACACCAACTCGCTGGTGACCACACGCGACCGTCTAGACGCCTACGCCGCCACGGTCGGCAAGATGCGCGACTTCGCCGCCGACGCCAACCACGCCCAGCCCGGTGACCCGCTGAAGCTGGCCGACGCCCTGCTGAAGCTGGCGGACAGCGCCGAGCCGCCAATCCGCCTGCAACTTGGCTCCGACACCGTCCAGCGCGTGCGCGCCAAAAACCAGTTCGTCGAAAAAGAACTGACTGAATGGCTGGACCTCGCCCTCTCCACCGACCACGATTAATATTCCGGGGTCAGTTCTGCCAAATGTACATGAGCTCGTGTACGTTTGGCAGAACTGACCCCGGATTTTAGAAGAGGTCGGCGCGGGGGTAGGTCCAAGTGGGGACGTTGGCGGGACATGGCGCGGGAGCGATGTGTAAGGTGGTGAAGTTGCCGCGTGGTGTGGTGGCGAAACGGTAGTCGGACAGTGCGCCGTCTTGCAGTAGCGGCATGCGGCCGAAACGCAGCCAGGCGTCGACGTTGCAGTCGCTGGCTTTCAGTGCGCGCAGTTCTTGCAGGCTGCCGGTCAGCGTTTGCGGCTCTACCGTCAGGCCGGCCGGGCATGTCACTTCGGCCAGACGGGTGATGCCGCGTTGCAGGCGGTATTGCCCGCCATCGGTTTCGATGCTGACGTAGCTCCAGCATAGCGGCTGCGAGGGGAAGGCGGTCATTGCCACGTCCAGCACGCGCGTGCCGGGCGACGCGGCTTCCAGCGTCGCGGTGATCTGCGCCCTGCCGGCTTGCGACGTCATATGCTGCACGCCGATAAACGCCAGGCTGATGCCCAGCGCCAGCAGCAGGCCGGCGCGTCCTTGCGGGCCAGCGCGCCATTGCGCCGCGCCGCAGATCAGGGCGATCAGCAGCAGCGCGGCAAACGATGGCCAGCCCAGGTAGCCACGCGCGGCAAAGAAGACCAGCGCGGCAAACAGCGCCACGAGGCCGGCGAGGCGCAAGATACGCCAGCGCATAATCAGCGCCATCGGCACGCCGATCGCTACCCAGAACAGCGGTTCGATGATGAAGATCATGTCGCCATAGAACCAGCGTCCGTCGAACGGATACCAGGGATGCACGCCATACGAATTGGTAAAGTCCATCGCCAGGTGCAGCGCAAAGCCCAGCGCGATGCTCAGCGCCAGGCCTAACCGCGCCGGGCGGCTGGCTTTTAACAGCGCACGCGCCGATGGCCACAGCAGCCATAGCAGGCCGGCTAGCAGCAAGGCTTGCGGTATCGCCCACAGCGCTGTATGCGTGTGTCCGCGATGGTGCAGCAGATAGCCCAGCGGCGCCGGCAGCAGCTTGGTCAGGAATAGATCCAGGTCAGGAAAATTGCTGGCCAAGGCGCACGCCACCAGCAGCAGCCGGTGACGCACGCGCTGAGATTGCGGCTCTGCCTCGGCCGGCAAGCTGCGGTGCACGACTTCGCCAACGCCAAAGCCGATGATGCTGTGCGTGATGTTATCCATCCGGGTCTAGCAGCTGCGCCAGCCGCTTCGGGTAGTGGTTGAGAAAATCGCGCGTGACGGCGTAGTGTTCGGTGTCTTCATACGCGACTTCGGTGATGCCGCTGCCGTCGAACAGCAGGATCTTGGCGTTCGGGTAGGCCAGCAAAATCGGCGAATGGGTGGCGATGATGAATTGCGAATCCTGCTGCACCAGCTGATGCATGACGCTCAGCGCCGCCAACTGGCGGTTGGGCGACAGCGCCGCCTCCGGTTCGTCCAGCAAATACAGGCCGTTGCCGCGAAACGTCTCCAGCAGCACCGACATGAAGGCTTCGCCGTGCGAGCGCGCGTGCAGCGAGTCGGAACGCGACGCGGTCCGGTCGTAATATTCGTCCATGCGCGTGGCGACGTTGTGGAAGCTTTCGGCGCGGAAGAAGTAGCGGTCGCGCGGCGTCTTGAAGCTTTTCGACAGGCGCAGCGACTGGTACAGCGGCGCGCTCTCCTGCGCCGTATTCAGCTGGCTGACATTGCGGCTGCCGCCATCCATGCTGAAGCCCAGCGCCAGTGCGATCGCTTCCAGCAAGGTGGACTTGCCGGCGCCGTTCTCGCCGATGAAGAAGGTGACGTCCGGATGAAAATCCAGCGTCGACAAATCACGCACCGCCGGTACGCGGTAGGGATGGCTGTCCCAGTCGACGTCCTCGCCGAACAGCGCCGTGATGCGTTGCAGGTAGGGCTTGGCCTGCAAGCGCACTAGCGCTGCACCTCGACGCCGCGCCAGAAAGCCACATGGTCCTTGATCTGCGCCGCCTTCTCGGACGGCTCCGGGTAGTACCAGGCGGCGTTTTCGTTGGTCTTGCCGTTGACGTTCAGCGTGTAGTAGCTGGCCAGGCCTTTCCATGGGCAGCGCGAGGTGTGATCGCTGTGTTGCAGGTATTCCCGCTTCACGCTCGATGGCGGGAAGTAGACGTTGTTTTCGACAATTTGCACTTCGTCGTCGTTCGCCTCGGCGATGACGACGCCATTCCAGCTGGCGCTCGGCATGATCTGTCTCCTGTCAGGTTCCGCACTCGACACGGTTACGGCCGCCGTGCTTGGCGCGGTACAGCGCGGCGTCGGCCTGGCGCAGCAGGCTTTCGATATCGTCGATTTCCATGTGATTAAAAGTGCCGACGCCCATGCTGGCCGTAACGTGCAACGGCCGCTGGCCAGCGTAATGAATCTGCGCTTCAACCTTGGCGCGCAGCGTTTCGGCAAATTTGCAGGCGCCTTCCAGCGGCGTGTTCGGCAGGATCACGCACAATTCCTCGCCGCCGTAGCGGCCCGGAATATCGATCACCCGCACGTTCTCGCGCAACAGCTTGCCCAGCGTGGTCAGCACCTGGTCGCCGACCGCATGGCCATGTTCGTCGTTGATTTTTTTGAAGTGATCGAGGTCGATCATCACCGCCGACAGCGGCGAGCGGAAACGCCGCGCACGCGCCACTTCGAACTTCAGCCGGTGCAGCAGCGAACGGCGGTTGTGCAGACCGGTCAGCTCGTCGGTGGTGGCCAGCATTTCCAGCTCGCGCACCGTCGCTTCCAGCGTTTTCTCGTTGGCGCGCAGCTCGATCAGCGCCATCACCTGGCGTGCCAGCTTGACCAACATGGCGCGCTTGTCGTCGCTCAGGCGGCCCGGCCTGGTGTCCAGCACGCACAGCGTACCGATGGCAAAGCCGTCCGACGAGGTCAGCGCCACGCTGCTGTACATGCGCATGTGCGGCGCGTTGACGGTCAGCCGCATGTTGGCGGTGCGCGGGTCTTGCGTCAGGTCGGGAATTTCCGTGGCCGCGTCGCCCAGCACGGCCAGCGAACAGTAGCTCTCGCCGCGCGGCAGCTCGCCCATGTGCATGCCGGCGCAGGACTTTATCCAGACGCGCTCGGCGTCCACCAGCGATATGAAAGCGTAAGGCACCTCGCAGATTCTGCTCGCCAGCTCGGTGAGGAAGCTGAAATCTTCGCAGGCGGGAGTATCGAGGATGTGATAGCGGTGCAGCGCAGCCAGACGGAAGTTATCGGCCTGCGAATTGGCGGTAATCAGCGTGTGTACTTTTTCTTCGGCCAGCATGGGCCTCCCTGAGTAATGACAACTTTTACCCGGAGAGTTTATAGCAAAACAAGAGCGGCGGGAGCATCCCTCCCGCCGGGGCCAGCAATTTTTATGCCGATTTGGCCAGAATCTCGCGCAGCACTTTTTCAAACACCTCGGCCGGTTGGCCGCCGGACACCAGGTGACGCTCGTTGATGATGACGGCCGGCACCGAGTTGATGCCGTGACGGTGGAAGAATTCCTCCGCCTGGCGCACGTCGCCGGCGTATTCACCGCTGTGCAGCACCTGGCGCGCACGCTCCTTGTCCAGACCGACTTCACCGGCGACGTAGATCAGCACTTCGTGCGCGCTTGGGTCCAGCCCCTGCGTGAAGTAGGCCTTGAACAGCGCTTCCTTCAGCACTTTCTGCTTGCCTTCCAGCCCGGCCCAATGCAGCAGGCGGTGGGCGTCGAAGGTGTTGTAGATGCGGCCGCGCTTGTCCATCGCGAAATCGAAGCCGACGGCGGCGCCGCGCGCGCGTATCATCTCGCGCGCCTGTTGCTGCTGCTCGGCGGTCGAGCCGTATTTCTCGGTCAAATGCTCGCCGATGTCCTGGCCTTCCGGCGGCATGGCCGCGTTCAGCTCGAACGGCTGGAAGTGGATGTCAACGTCGGCTTCGTCGCCGATGGCGGCCAGCGCCTGGTCCAGCGACTTCAGGCCGATCGCGCACCATGGGCACGAGACGTCGGAAACGAAATCAATTTTGAGAGGAGTTGCCATTTTTGCCTTTCGATTTGCTGCCGATGCGGCTTTCCTTGCCCGCAATCAGTTTGGCGATGTTGCCGCTGTGACGGAATACCAACAGCACGCTCATCAGGAAGACCGCCGCCAGCTGCGGCTCCACGCCAAACAATAAACCATAATAAAACGGCGCGAACACCGCTGCCACCAGCGCCGCCAGCGACGAATAGCGGAAGGCGAACGCCACCACCACCCAGGTCACCAAGGTGGCGACGCCCAGCCAAACATTCAAGCCCAGCAGCACACCCGCTGCAGTGGCCACACCCTTGCCGCCGACAAAACGGAAAAACACCGGCCACAGGTGGCCGAGGAAGACCGCGATCGCCACCAGCGCGATGGTGGCGTCGCCAACCTGCAAGCGGTCCTGGAAGTGGATCGCCAGCCAGACTGCCAGCCAGCCTTTGAAAGCGTCGCCGATCAGCGTGACGATGGCGGCAGCCTTGTTGCCGCTGCGCAACACATTGGTGGCACCCGGGTTTTTCGAGCCATAGGTGCGCGGGTCGGCCAGGCCGAACAACTTGCTGCTGACAACGGCAAACGAGATCGAGCCGATCAGGTAGGCGGCCACGGTCATCCAAACTGTATTCATCTTTTCCTCAAATTATTGTCATAAGCCCATCAGGGCAGCCGCTGAATATACAGCCTTACTCGGCCAGTGCGCAATGCACGGCCCTGGCGTTCAGCAGCTCGGTCAGCACCTGCGGTGCGATGCCGACCAGGTAGCCGCGCCGTCCGCCATTGATATAAATCGTTTCCAGCGCAAGAATGCTATCCTCTACATACACCGGCATGGTCTTCCTGGTGCCGAATGGCGAGGTGCCGCCGATCATGTAGCCGCTGTGGCGTGACGCCACTTCCGGCTTGCACGGTTCGACGGACTTGCAGCCGATGTTGCGCGCCAGATTCTTGGTCGACACCTTGCAATCGCCGTGCATCAGCACAATTAAAGGTTTGGCGGCTTCGTCCTGCATCACCAGGGTTTTGACCACGTGATGCTCGTCGACGGCCAGCTCGCGCGAGGACACGCCGGTGCCGCCGTGCTCCTCGTAGTCATACGGGTGCTCGGTGAACGCCACCTTGTGCTTGCGCAGCATCTGGGTGGCAGGGGTTTCGGAGATATGCTCTTTTTTAGCCATGGTGAGATCGGAGTTGTCCATTATGCAGCAGGAAATTCGCTTTGCCACTTTCAATGTTTGCAATCTTTCCCAGCCTGGGGCGAAATTGTACGACAATCTGGCCCCGCTGACCGAGGCCGAGTATGCAGCGAAAGTCGCCTGGACGGCGCAACAGCTGGACCAGCTGAACGCCGACGTCATCGGCCTGCAGGAAATCTTCTCGCTGGACGCGCTGCGCGATGTGCTGGCGCATAGCGAACGCTACCGTCACGCCACGCTGGCCGGCTTCGAGCCGCCGGCCGATCCGGCCACCGGCCTGCCGCGCGTGACGCCGGAGCTGGCGCTGATCTCGCGCCTGCCGCTGGCGGCGCCGGCCCAGGCCTACATTATGTTTCCCGATGGCGTGGCGCTGCCCGACGGCAGCCGCGACGCCGACCGCTTCGCCCGAGCGCCGCTGCACGCGCAGATCGTGCTGCCGGACGAGCGCATTGTCGATGTCATCGTGGTGCACCTGAAATCCAAGCGTCCCGACTATCAGCAAGGCGACAGCGGCGACGCGCCGATGCTGCACGCCCAGGCCAACCTGCGCTCGCTGATCCGCCGTGGCACCGAGGCGGTGGCGCTGCGCGCGCTGTTAAGCGCAATGGACAAGGCAATCCGCCGCCCGCGCATCGTGCTGGGCGATTTCAACGATACCGTGGATGCAGTCACCACCCACATCGTCATGGGCGCCGGCGCCGCCTGCGAGCCGGGCGAGGAACTGCACGGCCAGCTGTTCGACTGCCGCCAGATCCAGTCCGGCCGCGAACGCCGCCGCGACGCCGGCTATACCATCGCCCACGAAGGCCGCCACGCCACCATCGACCATGTGCTGGTGTCGGAGGAATTCAACCCCGCTTCACACCACGCCATCGGCGAGGTGGTCGATGTTACATACCTGAACCAACACCTGATCGACGCCACACCTGCCGCCTCCGACCACGGCCAGGTGCTGGCGACGCTGCGCTTGTACTAAGTTTTCTGCATTTCAGGTGCAGTTTTGCACCGCTTATCGCATTTTTCTGGCCGTGACGCTTGGAACTACCTAAAGTGTCACCATGCGCACCTCCCTTCAGGCTAGAAAAACGATATGAAACTGGAAACTTTGCCCCCTATGTCACAACCCACCGTGCGTCCGCGCAACTGGCGCTTGCCGGCTATCGCGCTGGTGGTGGTCGCCATCGCTGGCGGCGGCTGGACTGTCCTGCGCAGCAAGCCCGCCCCTGCCCCTGCCGCCGCCCCCGCCGCTGCTGCGGCCGAGAAAAAAGACATCTTCGAATTGTCGAGCGGCGACATCGCCGCTGTCGACGCCCGTTCATTGGCGGTCAGCTTGCCCCTGTCGGGCTCGCTGGCGCCCCTGAGTTCCGCCACCATCAAGTCCAAGGTCTCGGGCGTGGTGGAGGCTACCACCTTGCAGGAAGGCATGGCGGTACACGCCGGCCAGGTGCTGGCGCGCATCGACCAGGCCGACCTGCGCGCACGCTTGCAACAACAGCAGGCGCAGCTGGATGAAGCCCAGGCCAGGCTGGCCATGGCAAGCAAGAACGAAACCAATAGCCAGGCGCTGCTGCAACAGAAATACATCTCGCAGAATGCCTACGACGCGACCCAGAACACGGTCGACCTGGCGCGCGCCAATGTCAAGTCAGCGTCGGCCATGGTGGAACTGGCACGGATCGCGCTCAACGACGGCGTGATCAAGGCGCCGATTGACGGCGTCATCAGCAAGCGCCACGTACAGGCCGGCGAAAAGCTGGCGCTGGACATGCCGGTGTACAGCATCGTCAACCTGTCGGAGCTGATCCTGGAAGCGCAGGTGCCGGCTTCGGAAATCCCGCGCGTGAAAGTCGGCCAGGACGTCAAGTTCCGCGTTGACGGTTTCGCCCAGCGCGCTTTCCACGGCCAGGTGGCGCGCATCAATCCATCGACCGAAGCAGGCTCGCGCGCCATGCTGGTCTACATCACGGTGAAGAACGAGGACAGCGCACTGCGCGCCGGCATGTTCGCCAAGGGCACCATCGTCACCGACCGTTCGGCAGTGGCGCCCATCGTGCCGTTGGCAGCCATCCGCACCGACAAGGAAGGCAAGCAGATCGTCTACAAGGTGGACCAGGGCAAGCTGGTGTCGCAACCGGTCAAGATCGGCTTGCGCAATGAAGAGGAAGGCTATGCCGAAGTCCACGAAGGCCTGGTGCAAGGCGCGCACGTCATCGTCTCGCGGCTGGACAGCCTGAAGCCCGGCGCGCTGGTCAAGCTGCCGCCGTCGGCGCAGGCCAAGGCAGCTGAACCGGCGAAAGGCTGACCATGTGGATCACTAAAGTCAGCATCCAGAATCCGGTCTTCGCCACCATGGTGATGGTGGCGCTGATGGTGCTGGGCCTGTTCTCGTATCGCGGCCTGGGCCTGGAAGCCATGCCCAACGTCGACATTCCCGGCGCCGCCATCGAGGTGCAATATCCGGGCGCTTCGCCCGAGGCGGTGGAGAACGACATCACCCGCCCGATCGAGGAAGCGGTCAACACCGTCAGCGGCATCAAGACGCTGCGCGCCAACTCGTGGGAAGGCCGCGCCGGCGTCTACGTCGACTTCGAACTGTCGACCGATATGGACCGCGCCATGCAGGACTTGCGCGACAAGGTGGCGCAGGTGCGGCCGCGCTTCCCGCGCGAGGCCAAAGACCCGTTCATCATCCGCTTCGAGGGCGAGAACGCGCGCCCGATCGCCACCATCGGCCTGACCGCCAGCGAGCACTCGCTGCGCGACCTGTCGACCATGGCCGACCAGATCATCGCCAAGCGCTTCCAGGGCGTGGCCGGCGTCGGCCAGGTGCGCATCAACGGCATGGCGGCGCGCCAGATCCTGATCCAGCTGCGTCCCAACGACCTGACCGCGCAGGCGGTTGGCGTCGATGAAGTGCTGGCCGCGATCCAGAACACCAACACCAACCTGCCGGCCGGCTTCATCAGCTACGGCGCCAGCGAACGGCTGGTGCGCGTTGAAGGCAAGATGAAAGACCCGCGCGACTTCAACAAGATCATCGTCGCGCGCCGCGCCAATGGCCCGGTCTACCTGGAGCAGGTGGCGACGGTGGAAGATGGCGCGCAGGAAGAACTGTCGATCTCGCGGATAGACGGCGTGCGTTCGGTCACGCTGGACATCACCAAGATCCAGGACGCCAACGTGGTCGAAGTGGGCCGCCGCATCCAGCAGGTGGCCGCCGATCTGAAGAAAACGCTGCCGGCCGACATCAAGGTCGAAGTGCTGAACGACGAATCGACCAAGGTGCAGGCGCAGCTGGACAACGTCAAGAAGACCATCATCGAAGGCGCGGTGCTGACCATGGTGATCGTGTTCCTGTTCCTGCACTCGTGGCGCTCGACCATCATCACCGGCCTGACGCTGCCGATTTCGGTGCTGGCCAGCTTCATCGCCATGAAGGCTTTCGGTTTCACGCTGAACTTCCTGACCCTGATGGCGCTGTCGCTATGTATCGGCCTGCTGATTGACGATGCGATCGTGGTGCGCGAGAACATCGTGCGCCACCTCGGCATGGGCAAGAACCACCACAAGGCGGCGGAAGACGGCACCAACGAAATTGGCCTGGCGGTGATGGCCACCACCTTCGCGATTGTCGCAGTGTTCATCCCGGTCGCCTTCATGGATGGCATCATCGGCCGCTTCTTCCTGCAGTTCGGGATTACCGTGGCGGTGGCGGTGCTGGTATCGCTGTTCGTCTCGTTCACGCTGGACCCGATGCTGTCGTCGGTATGGCCCGATCCGGTACAGGACCGCTTCAAATACCTGCCATGGCTGGGCCGATTGATGCACTGGCTGGAAGGCGGCGTCGAATGGCTGCACGTGGTGTATGGCAAGGTGCTGGGACTGGCGCTGCGCTGGAAGAAAATGACGCTGCTGCTGGCCTTCGCGCTGTTCGCCGGCAGCATCCTGCTGGTGCCGAAAATCGGCGGCGAAATGATGCCGGAGCAGGACAACGGCTGGGTCAACTTCCTGATCAAGACGCCAGTCGGCTCCAGCCTCGAATACACCGACAACAAGATCCACCAGGTGGAAGCGGCGCTGAAGGAGTTCCCGGAGATCGCCAGCGTCATCACCGTGGTCGGCACCTGGGATGGCCGCAACACCGCGCAGCTGGACATGAAGCTGATCGACCGCAAGCTGCACAAGCGCCGCACGCAGCAAGAGATGGAAGCGGCGATCCGCGCGCGCCTGAACAAGATCGCCGGCATCACGCTGACCATGGGCATGAAGCCGATCTTCATCGCCATCCTCGGCACCGACGAAGCCAAGCTGGATGACGTGGCGCACCGGCTGATGGACAAGATGCGCAAGATCAAGGGCATCGCCGACCTGGAATACAGCCAGGAAGGCGCCAACCCGTCGACCAACATCAAGATCAACAACGAGCTGGCCAGCGACCTTGGCCTGACCACGCAGCAGATCGGCAGCGCGCTGCGGCCGTTCGTGGCCGGCGACACCACCTCGCACTTCCTGGCTGCCGATGGCCAGAACTACGAAGTCAACGTGCAGTTGCCGAAGTCCGGCCGGCAGAAAGTGACCGATCTGGCCGACCTGTCGCTGGCGTCCAGCAAGCTTGGTCCTGACGGTCGCCCGATCATGGTGCCGCTGCGCCAGGTAGTGGAATTCGTGCCGGCCTTCAGCCCGCAGGTACTGAAGCGCCAGGCGCTGCAACGCCGCGTGGCGGTGTACGCCAGTACCGAAGGCCGTCCGGGCGGCGACGTCGACAGCGACGTGAAGAAAGCCATGAAGGAAATCGAACTGCCGGCCGGCGTGCGCTTCGACGTCGGCGGCAACGCGCAGGAGATGGAAGAGTCGATGACTTCGGCCCTGATCGCGCTGGGCATCGCGGTGATTTTCATCTACCTGGTGCTGGCATCGCAGTTCGGCAGCTTCCTGCAACCGGTGGCGATCATGATGTCCTTGCCGCTGTCGCTGATCGGCGTGCTGGTGGCGCTGCTGGTCACAGGCAGCACGCTGAACATCTTCTCGGTGATCGGCTTCATCATGCTGATGGGCCTGGTGACCAAGAACGCCATTCTGCTGGTGGACTTCACCAACCATGCGCAGAAGGAAGGCCAGGGCCAGCTGGAAGCCATTATGAACGCCGGCCAGGTGCGATTGCGCCCGATCCTGATGACCACGCTGGCGATGGTGTTCGGCATGTTGCCGATGGCAATCGGCATGGGCGAAGGCGGCGAGACGCAGGCGCCGATGGGCCGCGCGGTGATCGGCGGCGTCATCACCTCCACGCTGCTGACGCTGGTGGTGGTGCCAGTCGCCTACACCTACCTCGACAGCTGGGGCAAGCGCGCCGCCCGCTGGTTCAAACGCAAGCACGCCGAAGAACCCCACCCGCTGCGCGAAGTCGCCTGAAAAACTCCGGTGTCAGGTCTGACAATCGCACACGGGCTCATGTACCAAAGTCAGACCTGACACCGGTTTTATTCGTCGTCGGGGGCGAGGCCGGAGGGTTCGCCGTCGGCGATGTCGGCCTCGCTTTCCTCGCCCAGGTCGGGGTTACTCTTCAGCTCGGCCTTGCGCCGGGCTTTCTCTTCCTGCTTTTTCTTCTTTTCCAACTCACGCTGCCGTTTTTCGTACGCAAAGTTCGTCTTGGCCATTTGCTACCTCTTCAAGTTAAAGGGCTGCGCTGCGCAGGCTTCATTATGTACCAAGTTCATCAACCACGAGGATGATGTTGCGCATGCAAATGCTTCAGGCGCTCCCGCGCCACATGGGTGTAGATTTGCGTCGTCGAAATATCCGAGTGCCCCAATAGTAATTGGACAACACGCAAGTCGGCGCCATGGTTCAGCAAATGCGTGGCAAACGCATGCCGCAAGGTGTGCGGCGACAGCGGCGCCGTAATGCCAGCTTTTAATGCATGCTTTTTAATCAAGACCCAGAACATCTGGCGCGTCATGGCGGAGCCGCGCCCGGTGACGAACAGCGCGTCGTCCTGCTGTCCATTCAGTATGATGCCACGCGCGTCCTTGACGTAGCGCTCGATCCACAGCCGTGCCTGCTGGCCGAACGGCACCAGCCGCGTCTTCGAACCTTTGCCTGTGACGCGCAGCACGCCATCGTTCAGGCTCAGCTCCAGCATCTTCAGGTCGACCAGTTCCGACACGCGCAGGCCGCTGGCGTACATCAGTTCCAGCATGGTGCGGTCGCGCAACCCTAACGGGGTATTGACATCGGCCGCCGCCAGCAAGGCTTCCACCTGCGTTTCGCTCAGCGTATGCACGAAGCGCTGCGGCTGCTTGGCCGACACCAGCTTCAGGCTCGGATCTTCGCTGATGCGCCGCTGCCGCAACAGCATCTGATAGAAGCGCTTGATGACCGACAGCCGCCGGTTGGACGAGGTGGCTTTGCCGCTGTCCTGGTGGCGCGCGGCGATATAGCCGTGGATGTCATGCGCCGCCACCGCCAGCAAGCCGGCCACATCCGGGCGCATCTTCTCCAGCCAGGTGGCGAACAGGCGCATGTCGCGCCGGTAGGCTTCCAGCGTGTTCTTCGACAGTCCGTCCTCCAGCCACAGGCTGTCGCAGAACTCGTCGATCAGAGCAAGGTTGTCTGCTGCCATGCGTATTCGCTCGATCCTTCATGCGCCAGCAGCCAGCGCTTGATGCCCAGCAGATAGCCGTTCGGATCGTCACTGTTGGAGAAGCCGCCCAGGCCGCTGGCGGCGGTGACGCGGTGACACGGCACCACCACCGGGAACCAGTTGGCGCCGCAAGCCTGGCCGACCGCGCGCGCCGCCGAGCCGAGATGCCTGGCCAGCTCGCCATAGGTGCGCGTGCTGCCGCGCGGAATCGCGCACAGTTCGTCCCAGACCTTCTGCTGGAAGTCGGTGCCGGCGCGCTTCAACGGCAGCGTGAACTGGAAATCCGCATCCTCGCAGTATTTGCCGACCTGATACATCGCCAGTTCGGCCGCCGCGTCCTGCGGCGCTTTCGCCTCAAATTGGGGCGGCAAATAGCACAGCTCGGTAATCACGCCATGGGCCGTGCGCACGCCCAGATTACCAAACGGGAAAGCCCCCACAGCGGAAAACAGCTCGCTGCCTTGTTGTATTTTCATCACAGTTACTTGCACCAAAAAAGGTCCTTTTCCGGGTTTCCATTGTCCATGCGCACCATTTTGTTGCGTCGCTGCTACAGCAAAAAAACCACGCCGAGTGCATTGTAAATGCCCTCGGCAAAAAAAAACGCACCCTACGGTGCGTTTTCAAACTTGCTTCACGTTCCCGGTCACTTGCCTGGTTCCGTAGCACGCTTGTGGCGGCCTGCAGACCCTATAACAGCGACATTCTGTAAAACGTGTGTCTCCTCGATCTATTGCCGGTATTGATTACCGTTTCTATACACACTCCCCACCTACAATTCTGGCTTCTAACCGGGACGCATATCGATATGCATGTTTCCCTGAGAGCGACGCCATCATAACGTATTCGTTAAGCTTTTTCTCAACTTTTTTCAGGCGTCGCGCCCAACTACTTTAAGAGTAAATCAAATTCGGCAACCACAAGGAAATTTGTGGTATGTAGGTCACCGCCACCAAAAACGCCAGCATCGTGAGCAGCCACGGCCACACCGCGATGGTCAGTTCGGTGATGCCCATCTTGGTAATGCCGGAGGCGACATACAGGTTCAGGCCGACCGGCGGATGGCACATGCCGACTTCCATATTCACCACGATCAGGATGCCGAAGTGGATGGGGTCGATGCCCAGTTTCATCGCCACCGGGAACAGGATCGGCGCCATGATCAGCACGATCGACGACGGCTCCATCACATTCCCCGCCAACAGCAGCAGGATGTTCACCACCAGCAGGAAGCTGATCACGCCCAGGCCCTGGCCGGTGATCCACTCCGCCATCGTCTGCGGGATATTCTCGCTGGTCATCAGGAACGAGAACAGCACGGCGTTGGTGATGATGTACAGCAGCATGGCCGACATCGCCGCCGAATCCAGCAGCACCTTGCCCACCTGTTTCAGTTTCAGGTCCTTGTAGACGAACACCGCGATGATGAAGGCATACACCGCCGACACCGCCGCCGCCTCGGTCGGCGTAAACATACCGGTGTAGATGCCGCCCATGACGATGACGATCAGGATCAGGCCCCAGGCGCTCTTGCGGAAGGTGCTCCAGCGCTCGCCCCAGCTGGCCTTGGCCATGCGCGGATAGCCATGCTTGCGCGCCAGATACCAGGTGGTCAGGCCGAGCAGGAAGGCCAGCATCAGGCCCGGCACCACGCCTGCCATGAACAGCTTGCCGACCGAGGTGTTGGTGGTCACGGAATACATCACCATCACAATCGACGGCGGGATCAGGATGCCAAGCGCGCCGGAGGTGGTGATGACGCCGGCGCCGAAACGCTTCGGATAGCCCTGGCGCACCATGGCCGGCAGGATGATGGAGCCAATCGCCACCACCGTGGCCGGCGACGAACCTGACACTGCGGCAAACAGCGCGCACGCCATCACGCCAGCCAGCGCCAGGCCGCCGTGCCAGTGGCCGACCATCGAGCTGGCAAAGTTGATCATGCGCCGCGCCACGCCGCCGTGGGTGAGGAAGTTACCGGCCAGGATAAAGAACGGAATCGCCATGATCTCGAACTTCTCGATGCCGGTGAACAGCTTCAGCGCCACCGATTCGATCGGCACCGTGGTCATGGTGAACAAAAAGGTCAGCACCGTCAGGCCAAGCGAGATCGAGATCGGCATCCCGGTCAGCATCAATGCCAGCAGCAGCACGAAGATAATCAGCGCGTTCATGCTTTGACTCCTTGATTGACTTCCTCGTCCAGGCCTTCAACGTGGGCATGGTCATGCTTGGGCAGGTGGCCGGTGCGCAGGAAGCCCACCATCACCTGCAGGAAGCGGAAGCACATCAGGTAGGAGCCGGCCGGCACCGCCAGGTAGACAATCCACATCGGCATTTCCAGGTCGGCCGACGTCTGTTCGGTATGACCGATCTCCCACACGAAACTGGCGCCCAGCGTGCCGACAATGCCGGTGAACAGTGCGCCAGCCAGCAGGCCGAATACGATAAACTTGTTGCGTGTCGAAGGATTCATGCGGTTGATCAGCACATCGACGCCGACGTGGATGCCGGTGCGCACGCCATATGCCGCGCCAAACTTGGCCATCCACACAAACATATAAATGCAGGCTTCCTGCGCCCAGCTCAGGTTCATTTGCAGCAGGTAGTCCTGCAGGCCGGGGATGGGCAATCCAGACAGATAGCGGTGGATCACCGCGACAAAGATAAGAAGGGTCGCTGCGGCCATCAAGGACGCAATGATCCATTCTTCGAGATGATCGAGGAATTTCATGGTGTGTCTCCAGATTGTAAGTAACGGGGCGATCTAGCGCCGCCCCGTGTCCAGCTTACACAGTCAGCTTATTTTGCTGCTTCTTTATTGATGGCCGAGATCAGCCCGGCGCCGATACGGCTTTCCATCTGCTGCTGCACCGGCAGCATGGCCTTGCGCCACGCCGCCTGTTCCTGCACGCTGAGCGTGTAGATTTCAGTCTTGCCGGCTTTCCTGATCGCTTCCAGCGCCAGGTCGTTGTCACGCTGGGCGATGGCTTTCTCGAAGGTGGTGGCCTCTTTCATCGCCTTGTCCAGCGCGGTGCGGATGTCGGCCGGCAGGCCATCCCAGAACTTCTTGTTGACGATGACGGCGTAGCCCAGGTAGCCGTGGTTGGACACGCTCACATACTTCTGCACCTCATGCATCTTCTGCGTGTACATATTCGATGGCGGATTCTCGGTGCCGTCGACCACGCCGGTCTGCAGCGCCTGGTACACCTCGGAGAAGGCCAGCACCTGCGGATTGGCGCCCAGCGCACGCATCTGCGCATCCAGCACCTTGGACGACTGGATACGCATCTTCAGGCCGCGGAAGTCGGCCGGATTGCGCAGCGGCTTGTTGGCCGACATGACCTTGAAGCCGTTGTCCCAGTAAGCCAGGCCGGTGATGCCCTTCGGCTCCAGCTTCTTCAGCAGCGATTTGCCGATTTCGCCTTCGGTGACGTTATACAGCGCAGTCTTGGACGGGAAAATGTATGGCAGGTCGAATACCTCGAACTCCTTGACGCCCAGCGGGCCGAATTTGGCCAGCGATGGCGCCAGCATCTGCACCGCGCCCAGTTGCAGCGCTTCCAGCTCTTCCTTGTCCTTGTACAGCTGGCTGTTCGGATAGACCTCGACCTTGACGCGGCCATTGGTGGCCTTCTCGGCCAACTGCTTGAAACGCTCCGCCGCCTGGCCTTTCGGCGTGTCGGTGGCCACCACGTGGCTGAATTTGATGACGATCGGCGCCTGGGCAAAGGCATTGAAGCTCAGGGCGGCGCTGAGGACGAGCAAAGCGGCTTTCAGTTTCATGGAGTCTCCTGGTGGGTAAATTAGGTTATTGTTCTATTCTGAACGATTCTTGGGCCGAGGTGCAACACTGGCAACTGTGGATAACCACAATGCCGTCCCCGCCCGGCCCGGCTACCCTGTGCGCCCATGACGACCGAACCCACCCAAGCCCCGGCGCCGCGCCGCCGCCCCCTGTCGAACACCTCGCTGCGCTGGCTGCTGCCCATCATGCTGGTGTTGTTTTTCCTCGCGATTTTGATCTGGCTGCCGTGGCAGGCACGCCAGATGGAGAGCAATGAGCGTCAGGAACAGCTGATTGCCGATACGCTGTGGGTGGAACAGACCATCCGCTTCCAGATGGCGCGCGACGAGGAGAGCCTGCGTTCGCTGGGCGTGGAAATCTCGGCCGGCAATCTGAATACCCGGCAGCTGCACGAACGCATGGCGCGGCTGCTGAAGAACGGCCAGGAGCTGGTACGCGTGGTGTGGCTCAAGCCGAATGGCGAGCTGGCCGCCACCAGCGATCCGCTGGCCAATCCGGTCGAACTGTCGCCGGCCTCGCGCGAAACCGCCGACATCACGCGCAAGACGCACCGCCCGATGTACACCCAGCCGGAGGCGCAGACGCAGGTGGCCAACGCCGCGCCGTCAGCGGTGCTGATGGATTACCACGTGCCGCTGTTCCGCGGCGACGAATACCTGGGCGACCTGATGGCCACCTTCCAGACCAGCGCCCTGCTGGATGAAATGGTGCCATGGTGGTTCGCGCAAGACAACCAGGTCTCGCTGGTCGACCGCGACGACAAGGTGCTGGCGCGCCGCGCCGCCGCCGGTCCAGGCCACGGCGTCTACACCCACAAGCGCGCGCTCGACCTGCCCGGCGCCTCGGTCATGCTGGTGACCGACAGCGTCAAGAGCGAACCGAAGCTGCTGCCCAACCTGCTGGTCGGCTCGGTGATCGTGCTGTCGCTCGGCCTGCTATGGAGCCTGTTGGCGCTGTGGGGCCACATCTCCAAGCGCCTGGCAGCAGAAGGCGCGCTGCGCCAGCAGATGCTGTTCCGCACCGCGATGGAGAACTCGCTGGTGACCGGCCTGCGCGCGCGCGACCTTGAAGGCCGCATCACCTACGTCAATCCGGCGTTCTGCCAGATCGTCGGCTATCCGGCCGAGGAAATCGTCGGCAAGCTGCCGCCGATGCCCTACTGGGCCACCGAGGCGATGTCGGAATACGAGGCGCGTTTTGCCTCGGTATTGGCCGGCAAGGTGACACCGCAGTTCGAAACCTTCTTCCAGCGGCCGAATGGCGACCGGGTGCCGGTGCTGGTGTTCGAAGCGCCGCTGGTCGACAACAACGGCAAGCAGACCGGCTGGATGGGCTCCATCCTCGACATCTCCGACCGCAAGCGCATCGAGGAAGTCAATCGCCAGCAGCAGGAAAAGCTGCAAGCCTCGGCGCGCCTGGCCACCATGGGCGAGATTGCGTCGATGCTGGCGCACGAACTGAATCAGCCGCTGGCGGCGATTTCCAGCTACACCACCGGCGCGCTGAATGTGCTGGATCGCGACGGCCCGCTCGACCGCTCGATACTGAAGCCGGCGCTGGAACAGGCCAGCACGCAGGCGCAGCGCGCCGGCCAGATCATCCGCAGCGTGCACGAATTCGTCAAGAAGCGCGAGCCGCTGCGGCAGGCGGTGGCGATCGCTTCGCTGCTGGACGGCATCCGCGCGCTGATCGAATTGCAGGCACGCCAGAGCTACGTTTCGTACCGCACCGAGATCCCGCCCGACCTGCCGCCGGTGCGCGCCGACCGGGTGATGATCGAACAGGTGCTGCTGAACCTGACCCGCAACGGCATCGAAGCGATGCAGCATGTGCAGCCGCAGCGGCGCATCCTCAAAGTGGTGGCCGACTACGACGCCGTCACGGCGCAGGTCAGTGTGGCGGTGATCGATCAGGGACATGGCATACCGGAGGAAGTGGCGGCGCGTTTGTTCTCGCCATTTTTCTCGACCAAGGCCGAAGGCATGGGCATGGGCCTCAACATCTGCCGGACTGCGATAGAATTCCATGGTGGCGCGCTGACATTCCGCGCCAACCCGCAAGGCGGGACCATATTTACCTTCGTGCTGCCGGCAGCCACGGAACAGGAGACTTCATAACATGCTGCATATCGTCGACGATGAAGCGGTCGTGCGCGACGCACTAAGCTGGCTGGCCACATCCCGCGCCATCCCCGCACGCGCCTACGAATCAGGCACCGCCTTCCTGCAACAAGTCGGCAAGGGCGAATTCGACACCGATGGCGACTGCGTGCTGCTGGACGTGCGCATGCCGGACATGAACGGCGTCGCCGTATTCGACCAGTTGCTGGTGCGCGGCGTGGCGCAGCGCATGCCGGTAATCTTCCTGACCGGCCACGGCGACGTGCCAATGGCGGTGGACACCCTGAAACGCGGCGCTTTCGACTTCTGCGAGAAACCGTTCAACGACAACCAGCTGATGGACCGCGTGCAGGAAGCGCTGGCCAACTCGCGCCGCGCCGGCGAAACCGCAGCGGTGCACGCCCGCCTGGCGACGCTGTCAACGCGCGAACGCGAAGTGCTGGACCTGATCCTGGCCGGAAAAATGAACAAGGTAGTGGCCGACCAGCTGGGCATCAGCATGCGCACCGTCGAAGTCCACCGCGCCCACATCTTCGACAAGATGCAAGTCAAAACCGCCGTCGAACTGGCCGGCCTGCTGAAGTAGATGATCATCATCTAACGTCACGGCACGATGCTTTGGTCGCCGTTATGGCTAACGACATGATGAAGATGATGACGAGACCGGCCATTAGCAGTCGGAATCCGGAAAATGCTTTTTTACTAAAATTATGAAGAGATTTTGTGTTCGGCTCACAGGCCTCTTGTCCTTTACCTTTCCAATTATGGCTATGGGTTACGATCTACACATTTCAAAAGCGGCTGAGTGGTCACAGAGTTCTGCAAATCCAATTTCGGAGATTGAATGGAAGGCTGCAGTTGCTGCTGATGGACGGCTGCAAATGGATACAACTGCTATCGCTATAAATCCTCAAACACACGAAATCATCCAAATCAGTAATCCATTGATGGCGTCGTGGGTTGATCCAAAGACGAACGAAAAACACTATTTCTATTACTGGCGCGGCAAAATTTCGGTCAAGAATCCCAGCGAGAGTGCGATCGAGAAGATGAAGGAGCTAGCGTCGAGGCTGGGTGCCCATGTTCTGGGAGACGAAGGTGAGCCCTACTGATAATCGTAAGACTGCGCTGCTCACGGCCAGAGCCGGACTAGCATTCACGAGAAGATTTGAAATGCAGCGAAAATACACATTACTTACAGTGTTCTGTACTTGGCTTCTCGGCGTATTGATTTATGGATGCGTGGATATCTACCGCACGATGGAAGCGCTACGAGTGAATCCCTCTTCAGACCTCTATGCAAACAGCGTCGGATTTCAAATAATCGCCTTCGCCCTAAGCAAGGGCATGGCATCATTACTGCTCTTGGGGCTCGGACTGATTGCGGGGTTGTCATGGCACATTGGTGACAAACCGGCCGGTTGACAGCACTCGGCCAGCAGCGGACATTGGATAGGGAGCAGTTACAGCCAACCCCATGGCGAACATACTCTAATCAGGCGTATTCAGGCACACCGACAGGTGATTCACGCAAGACACCGTATGCGCA
>NZ_FNEQ01000020.1:0-1655 GCF_900100205.1 Duganella sp. OV510
TGCTGCAACAAAAAGCATTAAATGCTCAACAAAGAAATATTCAGTAGAAATACTGTCAGTATTTTTGAGAAGAGCGAACCAGTGACCAGCAGTGGTCACAAACAGAGATTAAACTAAAGAGTTTGATCCTGGCTCAGATTGAACGCTGGCGGCATGCCTTACACATGCAAGTCGAACGGCAGCACGGAGCTTGCTCTGGTGGCGAGTGGCGAACGGGTGAGTAATATATCGGAACGTACCCTGGAGTGGGGGATAACGTAGCGAAAGTTACGCTAATACCGCATACGATCTAAGGATGAAAGCAGGGGACCGCAAGGCCTTGTGCTCCTGGAGCGGCCGATATCTGATTAGCTAGTTGGTAGGGTAAAAGCCTACCAAGGCATCGATCAGTAGCTGGTCTGAGAGGACGACCAGCCACACTGGAACTGAGACACGGTCCAGACTCCTACGGGAGGCAGCAGTGGGGAATTTTGGACAATGGGGGCAACCCTGATCCAGCAATGCCGCGTGAGTGAAGAAGGCCTTCGGGTTGTAAAGCTCTTTTGTCAGGGAAGAAAAGGCTATGGATAATACCTGTGGCTCATGACGGTACCTGAAGAATAAGCACCGGCTAACTACGTGCCAGCAGCCGCGGTAATACGTAGGGTGCAAGCGTTAATCGGAATTACTGGGCGTAAAGCGTGCGCAGGCGGTTTTGTAAGACTGTCGTGAAATCCCCGGGCTCAACCTGGGAATGGCGATGGTGACTGCAAGGCTAGAGTTTGGCAGAGGGGGGTAGAATTCCACGTGTAGCAGTGAAATGCGTAGATATGTGGAGGAACACCGATGGCGAAGGCAGCCCCCTGGGTCAAAACTGACGCTCATGCACGAAAGCGTGGGGAGCAAACAGGATTAGATACCCTGGTAGTCCACGCCCTAAACGATGTCTACTAGTTGTCGGGTCTTAATTGACTTGGTAACGCAGCTAACGCGTGAAGTAGACCGCCTGGGGAGTACGGTCGCAAGATTAAAACTCAAAGGAATTGACGGGGACCCGCACAAGCGGTGGATGATGTGGATTAATTCGATGCAACGCGAAAAACCTTACCTACCCTTGACATGGATGGAATCTTTGAGAGATTGGAGAGTGCCCGAAAGGGAACCATTACACAGGTGCTGCATGGCTGTCGTCAGCTCGTGTCGTGAGATGTTGGGTTAAGTCCCGCAACGAGCGCAACCCTTGTCATTAGTTGCTACGCAAGAGCACTCTAATGAGACTGCCGGTGACAAACCGGAGGAAGGTGGGGATGACGTCAAGTCCTCATGGCCCTTATGGGTAGGGCTTCACACGTCATACAATGGTACATACAGAGCGCCGCCAACCCGCGAGGGGGAGCTAATCGCAGAAAGTGTATCGTAGTCCGGATTGTAGTCTGCAACTCGACTGCATGAAGTTGGAATCGCTAGTAATCGCGGATCAGCATGTCGCGGTGAATACGTTCCCGGGTCTTGTACACACCGCCCGTCACACCATGGGAGCGGGTTTTACCAGAAGTAGGTAGCTTAACCGCAAGGAGGGCGCTTACCACGGTAGGATTCGTGACTGGGGTGAAGTCGTAACAAGGTAGCCGTATCGGAAGGTGCGGCTGGATCACCTCCTTTCTAGAGTTTGCACG
>NZ_FNEQ01000020.1:1905-4796 GCF_900100205.1 Duganella sp. OV510
AACGTTATAGGGACAAGTGAATAAGTGCACATGGCGGATGCCTTGGCGATTACAGGCGATGAAGGACGTAGTAGCTTGCGATAAGCTGCGGGGAGCTAGCAAACAAGCTTTGATCCGCAGATTTCCGAATGGGGAAACCCACCCTTTTAGGGTATCACTCACTGAATACATAGGTGTGTGAGGCGAACGCGGCGAACTGAAACATCTAAGTAGCTGCAGGAAAATAAATCAACCGAGATTCCCAAAGTAGTGGCGAGCGAAATGGGAAGAGCCTGTACGTGATAGTCGGACTGATAGTGGAATGCTCTGGAAATGGCAGCCATAGCGGGTGATAGCCCCGTACATGAAATCAGACCGGTGGTACTAAGCGTACGACAAGTAGGGCGGGACACGAGAAATCCTGTCTGAATATGGGGGGACCATCCTCCAAGGCTAAATACTCGTAATCGACCGATAGTGAACCAGTACCGTGAGGGAAAGGCGAAAAGAACCCCGGGAGGGGAGTGAAATAGATCCTGAAACCGTGTGCATACAAACAGTAGGAGCCTCCTTGTGGGGTGACTGCGTACCTTTTGTATAATGGGTCAGCGACTTACATTCAGTGGCAAGGTTAACCGAATAGGGAAGCCGTAGAGAAATCGAGTCCGAACAGGGCGATAGTCGCTGGGTGTAGACCCGAAACCAAGTGATCTACTCATGGCCAGGATGAAGGTGCGGTAACACGCACTGGAGGTCCGAACCCACTAATGTTGAAAAATTAGGGGATGAGCTGTGGGTAGGGGTGAAAGGCTAAACAAACTTGGAAATAGCTGGTTCTCTCCGAAAACTATTTAGGTAGTGCCTCAAGTATCACCATCGGGGGTAGAGCACTGTTATGGCTAGGGGGTCATCGCGACTTACCAAACCATTGCAAACTCCGAATACCGATGAGTGCGAGCTTGGGAGACAGACGTCGGGTGCTAACGTCCGGCGTCAAGAGGGAAACAACCCAGACCGCCAGCTAAGGTCCCAAAGATTGGCTAAGTGGAAAACGAAGTGGGAAGGCTAAAACAGTCAGGATGTTGGCTTAGAAGCAGCCATCATTTAAAGAAAGCGTAATAGCTCACTGATCGAGTCGTCCTGCGCGGAAGATGTAACGGGGCTAAGCCAGTCACCGAAGCTGCGGATATCCGTAAGGATATGGTAGGAGAGCGTTCTGTAAGCCTGCGAAGGTGTCTTGTAAAGGATGCTGGAGGTATCAGAAGTGCGAATGCTGACATGAGTAGCGATAATGGGGGTGAAAAGCCCCCACGCCGTAAGCCCAAGGTTTCCTGTTCAACGTTCATCGGAGCAGGGTGAGTCGGCCCCTAAGGCGAGGCAGAGATGCGTAGCTGATGGGAAGCAGGTTAATATTCCTGCACCGTCGTATGATGCGATGGGGGGACGGATCGCGGAAGGTTGTCTGACTGTTGGAATAGTCAGTTTCTGCTTCATAGAAGGCGCTTAGGCAAATCCGGGCGCGTAATTCAAGGGAGTGGGACGAGTGCACTTGTGCACGTAGCAATCGGAAGTGGTTCCAAGAAAAGCCTCTAAGCTTCAGTCATACGAGACCGTACCGCAAACCGACACAGGTGGGCGAGATGAGTATTCTAAGGCGCTTGAGAGAACTCGGGAGAAGGAACTCGGCAAATTGGTACCGTAACTTCGGGAAAAGGTACGCCTCGGTAGCTTGGTCACTTTACTGTGATAGGGCGAAAAGGTTGCAATAAAATGGTGGCTGCGACTGTTTAATAAAAACACAGCACTCTGCAAACACGAAAGTGGACGTATAGGGTGTGACGCCTGCCCGGTGCTGGAAGATTAAATGATGGGGTGCAAGCTCTTGATTGAAGTCCCAGTAAACGGCGGCCGTAACTATAACGGTCCTAAGGTAGCGAAATTCCTTGTCGGGTAAGTTCCGACCTGCACGAATGGCGTAACGATGGCCACACTGTCTCCTCCCGAGACTCAGCGAAGTTGAAATGTTTGTGATGATGCAATCTACCCGCGGCTAGACGGAAAGACCCCATGAACCTTTACTGTAGCTTTGCATTGGACTTTGAACCAATCTGTGTAGGATAGGTGGGAGGCTTTGAAGCAGGAACGCCAGTTTCTGTGGAGCCAACCTTGAAATACCACCCTGGTTTGTTTGAGGTTCTAACCTTGGTCCGTTATCCGGATCGGGGACAGTGCATGGTAGGCAGTTTGACTGGGGCGGTCTCCTCCTAAAGTGTAACGGAGGAGTTCGAAGGTACGCTAATTACGGTCGGACATCGTGATGATAGTGCAATGGCATAAGCGTGCTTAACTGCGAGACTGACAAGTCGAGCAGGTACGAAAGTAGGACATAGTGATCCGGTGGTTCTGTATGGAAGGGCCATCGCTCAACGGATAAAAGGTACTCTGGGGATAACAGGCTGATTCCTCCCAAGAGTTCATATCGACGGGGGAGTTTGGCACCTCGATGTCGGCTCATCACATCCTGGGGCTGTAGCCGGTCCCAAGGGTATGGCTGTTCGCCATTTAAAGTGGTACGTGAGCTGGGTTTAAAACGTCGTGAGACAGTTTGGTCCCTATCTGCCGTGGGCGTTGGAAATTTGAAGGGGGCTGCTCCTAGTACGAGAGGACCGGAGTGGACGAACCTCTGGTGTACCGGTTGTCACGCCAGTGGCATTGCCGGGTAGCTAAGTTCGGAAGAGATAACCGCTGAAAGCATCTAAGCGGGAAACTTGCCTTAAGATGAGATTTCCCGGAGCCTTGAGCTCCTTGAAGGGTCGTTCGAGACCAGGACGTTGATAGGTCAGGTGTGGAAGTGCAGTAATGCATTAAGCTAACTGATACTAATTGCCCGTACGGCTTGTCCCTATAACCTT